>NZ_RCZE01000001.1 GCF_006438915.1 Pseudomonas arsenicoxydans
AAGCGAACGAGCACCAGATTGCGGTGTGTGAAGACGATACATTGTCGAAAGTTCGAATCAAACACACAAATCTATTACATACCCATTCGCTGGAGCGTGATCTCGCAAGAGAAAACGACCTGGCTACCGAATTTCTTGACGACCATAGAGCATTGGAACCACCTGATCCCATCCCGAACTCAGCAGTGAAACGATGCATCGCCGATGGTAGTGTGGGGTTTCCCCATGTGAGAGTAGGTCATCGTCAAGATTAAATTCCGAAACCCCTATCTGCGTATGCAGGTAGGGGTTTTGTTTTGTCCGCAGGAAAGTTCGTACAGCATTACCGGACAGCTCCCGGCTGTCACAGTCTGCCGACAATGCTAAGGTTCGGCCCTAGCGTTTGTATTTTCCCAAGGAAGCCTTTATGCCGGACGCCACGTCCCTCAACGCTGCTTTTATGGTGGTTCAAAGCAACAGTCTGAATGAACTGCGCAGCCTCGTGATCAGCGTAATGCGGCGTTACCCGCTGGCTCCCCTGGAAAATGAAATCGCCTTGGTGCAGAGCAATGGCATCGCGCAGTGGCTCAAGTTGGCACTGGCTGAAGATCCGGAAGAGGATGACATGGGCGGCTGCGGTATCGCCGCCGCCATCGACGTGCAGTTACCCGGTAGCTTCATGTGGCAGCTTTATCGCATGGTCCTTGGACGGGATGAAATCCCGGTCAAATCCTTGCTCGATAAAGCGCCCCTGACCTGGCGTCTGATGCGCCTCCTCCCGCAACTGATCAACCAGCCGCACTTCGAGCCACTGCAGCGCTTCCTGACCCATGACACCGATTTGCGTAAGCGCTACCAGTTGGCCGAGCGACTCGCAGACTTGTTCGACCAATACCAGGTGTACCGCGCCGACTGGCTCGAAGACTGGGCAGAAGGTCGTCACCAATTGCGCAACGGCAGAGGCGAAGCCAAGCCACTGGCCCCGGCCAACTGCTGGCAGGCCGAGTTATGGCGAGCGCTGTTGCTGGATGTGGGTGAGGAAGGCATGGCGCAAAGCCGTGCCGGTGTTCATCAACGGTTTATCGAACGCATCAACAGCCTCGACGTCGCTCCCATCGGTTTACCCTCCCGGGTGATCGTTTTCGGGATTTCTTCTCTCCCAGCTCAAGCCCTTGAGGCACTCGCCGGACTGGCCCGTTTCAGTCAGGTTCTGCTGTGTGTGCACAATCCATGTCGCTACCATTGGGCTGACATCGTCGCCGATAAAGACCTATTACGGCATCAATACAAGCGCCAAGCCCGCAAGAGCGGCATGCCCGTTGTGCTCGACCCGCAAACGCTCCACCAGCATGCTCACCCGCTGCTGGCTGCCTGGGGCAAACAGGGGCGGGACTACATCAATCTTCTCGACAGCTATGACGATCCCAACAGCTACAGCTCGGCATTTCGTGACGGACGTATCGACCTGTTCAGTGACAATCAGCCGAAGAACATGCTCAATCAATTGCAGGACGACATTCTCGAATTACGCCCACTGAGCGAAACACGGGAATGCTGGCCAGCCGTCGATCTTGAGCAAGACGAGTCGATCCGTTTTCACATCGCCCACAGTGCCCAGCGTGAAGTCGAGATCCTTCATGATCAGTTGCTCGCACGCTTCAGCGCTGATCCCGATCTAAGGCCTCGGGACATCATTGTGATGGTCCCGGACATCGACAGTTACGCACCGCATATTCGCGCCGTATTCGGTCAGCTTGAACGCCAGGACCCTCGTTTCATTCCTTTCACGCTTGCGGATCAGGGCCAGCGTGGTCGCGATCCCCTGCTGATTGCGGTCGAACACCTGCTCAAACTTCCCGACAGTCGTTTCCCCGTCAGCGAGATCCTCGACCTACTGGACGTTCCGGCGTTACGTGCCCGCTTCGGCGTCGAGGAGCGTGATCTGCCAACGCTGCACCGGTGGATCGAGGGGGCGGGCATCCGTTGGGGAATGAATGCCGAGCAGCGTGCGGGTCTGGGATTGCCTGAAGCGCTGGAGCAAAACAGCTGGCGATTCGGCCTGCGCCGGATGCTGCTGGGTTATGCAGTGGGCAGCGCCATTGCGTGCGAAGGCATCGAGCCTTACGACGAAATTGGCGGTCTGGATGCCGCGCTCATCGGACCTTTGGTAGCCCTGTTGGATGCATTGGAGATCGCGCACCAGGAACTGACTCAACCTGCACCGCCCAAGCAATGGGGCGTGCGCTTGCAAGCGTTGGTGCAGCTGTTCTTCCTGGCCAGCAATGAACACGACGACTACTTGCTGGCCCAACTCGAAGAGTTGCGCGAAACCTGGCTCGACACCTGCGAGTCCGTAGGTTTGCACGACGATTTGCCGCTGACCGTAGTTCGGGAAGCGTGGCTGGCCGGACTGGATCAGGGTCGCCTGTCCCAGCGCTTTCTGGCCGGTGCCGTCAACTTCTGCACCTTGATGCCCATGCGGGCGATCCCGTTCAAACGGGTCTGTTTGCTAGGCATGAACGATGGCGACTACCCTCGTGCGCAACCGCCACTGGATTTCGATCTCATGGGCAGTGACTACCGCCCTGGCGATCGCTCCCGACGTGAAGATGACCGTTATCTCCTGTTGGAAGCGCTGTTGTCGGCACGTGATCAGCTCTACATCAGCTGGGTGGGCCGAAGCATCCGGGATAACAGCGAACGCCCGGCCTCCGTGTTGATTGGCCAATTGCGTGACCATCTCGCCAGCGGCTGGCAACTGCAGGATGAGGACAAGGACCTGCTGGAGGCCATGACTCAGGAACACCCATTGCAGCCTTTCAGTGCTCGTTACTTCCATGAGGGTGACGCGCTGTTCAGCTACGCCAATGAATGGCAGGTACTTCATCAAATCAGCAATCAGGTGGCTGAAGGCGAAGTACTTGAAGCTTACGTACAAGAGGAGCCGCTGAGCCTCGGTCAACTGCAGGATTTCCTGCGCAATCCCGTACGACACTTTTTCAGCCAGCGTCTCAAGGTGTTCTTCGAAGCGGCTGAAGTACCCTTGGCCGATGAAGAACCCTTTGTCCTCGATGCGCTGCAACGCTATAGCCTCAGCGACAGTTTGCTTGCAGCAGCGCTGAGACAGATCGATCACGCCGATCAGGCACTGGAAGACCAGGCCCAACGTCTGCAAAACAGTGGGCTGCTGCCCATGGCCGGATTCGGCGAATGCCTTCAGCGTGAGTTGATCGAGCCGCTGCCAGATCTGCTGCAGCGTTATCAACAGCTCCTGGCGTTATGGCCGACACCGCTGACCAGCGCTCTGCCTGTAAATCTTGAGCTGGAAGGACTGCGCCTCGAAGGTTGGCTCAGTGGTCTACACCAGCGTGCAGACGGCGGCTTGCTGTCGGTCACCACCATTCCCAACAGCATCGGCTCAATCAAAAACCGCAAATGGCACCGGTTGACGCGGCCCTGGGTCAACCATCTGGTTGCCTGCGCCAGCGGCATCCCGATGACCACCGCGCTGGTGGCCAGCGACGATAGCCTGCTGCTGGAGCCGCTGGAGAAGGGCGCCGCACTAAAAACGCTGGGCCAACTTCTGGAAGCCTGGCAGGCGGGCATGCGTCAACCCCTGCCGGTTGCAGTAAAAACTGCCTTCGCCTGGCTGGGCCAGACCGATCTGCTGAAAGCCGAAGCCGCTGCCCGCAAAGCCTATGAAGGCGATGGCCAGACCACTGACGGAGAGCGGCGCGAAAGCCCTGCACTCACTCGACAGTTTGCTGACTTCGACGCGCTGGTTACCGACGAAACGTTCCCTGACTGGTGCAACGCCTTGTACAAGCCAATGCTTGAAGCCCCGTGGCGTTCACTGACCAGCGAGGGGGCTCGTTCATGACCACCAAAACACCTCTGGCACTGGCCTTCCCACTGCGCGGCAGCCAACTGATCGAAGCCAGCGCCGGGACCGGCAAGACCTTCACCATCTCAGCGCTTTATCTGCGACTCGTCCTGGGTCACGGCAGTGACGAGAGTGGTTTCGGGCGTGAACTGTTGCCGCCGCAAATCCTCGTCGTGACCTTCACCGATGCTGCCACCAAAGAGCTGCGTGAACGTATCCGTACACGTCTGGCGGAGGCTGCGCGGTTCTTCCGTGATGAGACCCCGGCACCGGATGGCCTCATTGCCGAACTGCGTGATCAGTACCTGCCCGAACAGTGGTCCGGGTGCGCAAACCGGCTGGACATCGCCGCGCAATGGATGGATGAGGCGGCCGTCTCGACCATCCACAGTTGGTGTCAGCGCATGCTGCGCGAACATGCGTTCGACAGCGGCAGCCTGTTTACCCAGACTCTGGAAACCGATCACAGCGATTTGCTGGGCGAAGTCCTGCGTGATTACTGGCGGTTGTTTTGTTACCCGATGCAAGGCGATGCACTGAACTGGGTCCGCAGCAATTGGGGCGGACCGGCAGCGTTGTTGCCGCGCGTGCGTGGTTTGTTTGCCAGCGAGCGCGACAGTGTTGAAGGAAAAGAGCCGGCCGAACTGATCAACGAATGTTTGCAGGAACGACGTAGCGCGTTGCTCGAACTCAAGATGCCTTGGCGCCAATGGGCGGACGAGCTGCTGGTGATCTGTCACCAGGGGGTTGCGAGCAAAAGCGTCGACGGTCGAAAGATGCAGGCACGCTACTTCGAGCCCTGGTTCGAAAAAATCAAAACCTGGGCCGAAGATGAAGCGCTTGAACAACTGGACATCGGCACCGGTTTCACACGTCTGACGCCGGATGGCATGGCCGAAGCCTGGAAGGGCGAAGTACCCCGTCACCCTGGATTGGATGCGATGCCCGGTCTCAAGGCCAGCCTCGACGGACTGCCAACCCCCGACGCCGCGGTGCTGCAACACGCCGCCCAGTGGGTGGGAACGCGGTTCGAAGAAGAAAAGCGTCGCCGCGCCGAGATGGGCTTCGATGACATGCTGCTGCGCCTGGATGCCGCTTTGCAGTCCGAGGGCGGCGAGCGACTGGCGACCTTGATTCGGGAGCAGTTCCCGGTCGCGTTGATCGACGAATTCCAGGACACCGATCCGGTGCAATACCGGATCTTCGAGAGCATCTATCGCATCGAAGACAACAATCCCGAGTGCGGCCTGTTCCTGATCGGTGACCCAAAGCAGGCGATCTACGCATTCCGTGGGGCCGACATTTACACCTATCTGCGCGCCCGTCAGGCCACGACCGGTCGACTGCATACACTGGGCACCAACTTCCGCTCCAGCCATGGCATGGTCAATGCGGTTAACCATGTATTTGAGCGCGCCGAGTCTCGTGACCTGGGGCGCGGCGCGTTTCTGTTTCGGGAAAAGAATGGCGTCAACCCGGTGCCGTTTCTGCCCGTGGAATCCCAAGGACGTAAAGAGGTTCTGCACGTAGAGGGCCAAGTGGTCCCGTCCCTGAACATCTGGCATTTGTCTGCAGAACAACCCCTGTCGGGCGCGGTGTACCGGCAGCAATTGGCCGCTGCCTGCGCCAGTGAAATCACAGCATTGCTCAATGGTGGGCAACAAGGGCGGGCGGGTTTCATCGCGGACGGAAAGGATTTCAGAGGCCTGCTGCCAGCCGATATCGCGATCCTTGTCCGCGATGGTAAAGAAGCTCAAGCGGTGCGCGGCGAACTGTCGGCGCGTGGTGTGCGCAGCGTCTATCTGTCGGACAAGGACTCGGTGTTCGCTGCACAAGAAGCTCACGACGTGCTGACCTGGCTCAAGGCCTGTGCCGAGCCCGACGTCGAGCGACCACTGCGAGCGGCGTTGGCCTGCATCACGCTGAATCTGTCGCTGGCTGAACTGGAGCGATTGAATCAGGACGAACTCGCCTGGGAAGCACGCGTCATGCAATTTCGTGGGTATCGCGAGCTCTGGCGCAAACAGGGCGTGCTGCCGATGCTGCGACGTTTGCTGCATGACTTCCAGCTCCCACAAACATTGATCGCTCGCAGCGATGGCGAACGAGTACTGACTAACCTGCTGCACCTGTCCGAATTGCTGCAGCAGGCCGCAGCCGAACTCGATGGCGAGCAGGCGCTGATCCGTCACTTGTCCGAGCATCTGGCGTTGTCCGGCCAGGCCGGTGAAGAACAGATCCTGCGCCTGGAAAGCGACGAACAACTGGTCAAGGTCGTGACCATTCACAAGTCCAAGGGCCTTGAATATCCATTGGTGTTCCTGCCCTTCATCTGTTCGGCGAAACCGGTGGACGGCAGTCGTCTGCCGCTGCATTACCACGACGAAAACGGCAAGGCTCAGGTGAGCTTGAAGCCGACTGCCGAGTTGATTGCCCTCGCCGACGATGAACGTCTGGCCGAGGATCTGCGCTTGCTGTATGTGGCCCTGACTCGCGCGCAACATGCGTGCTGGCTCGGCGTGACCGATCTCAAGCGCGGCAATAACAACAGTTCGGTGCTGCACTTGTCGGCACTGGGTTACCTGCTGGGCGGTGGATCGCCCTTGGCCGAGTCGGCAGGCCTGAAGCGCTGGCTGGAAGACTTGCAGCAGGACTGTCCGGCGCTGACTTACGCGGAAATGCCTCCAGCCACCGCCCAGCTTTACCATCCGCCGCAAAACCAGGCGAGTTTGCTTGCGCTGCGCATCCCGAAACGCAAGGCCAGTGAAAACTGGTGGATTGCCTCGTACAGCGCCTTGCGCATTGGCGACAGTATGAGTGCGGGCAGTGACGAAGCCCCGGAGAGTCCACAAGCGCAAAAACTCTTCGACGACGAACGCCTCGATCCGCAGGCACCCCGAGAAGTGGCGGCCGGTGGCGGTGATATCCATCGATTCCCCCGAGGCCCCAACCCCGGCACCTTTCTTCATGGTTTGCTGGAATGGGCTGGCAACGAAGGTTTTACCGCGGATCCACAAGCGGTCGAAAACGCGATTGCCCGGCGCTGCAACCGTCGTGGGTGGGAAGGCTGGATCACCACGCTGAGCGATTGGCTGCAACATTTGCTCAAGTCCCCGCTGCACATCGGCGGTGGGCAGGCCCCGGTGATTTTCGAGCAACTGACCCAGTACCGGGTCGAGATGGAGTTCTGGTTCGCCAGCCATAAAGTCGATGTGCTCAAACTGGATGAACTGGTGCGCCAGTACACCCACAACGGCGTTGCCCGAGTGGCGGCCGAACCGGTCTTGCTCAACGGCATGTTCAAGGGTTTTATCGACCTCACCTTCGAGCATGAGGGGCGTTATTACGTCGCCGATTACAAATCCAACTGGCTGGGCGTTGATGACGCGGCCTACACCGAACAGGCCATGGAACAGTCGATTCTCGATAACCGCTATGACCTGCAATACGTGTTGTACCTGTTGGCCTTGCACCGACAGCTCAAGGCGCGGCTGGTCGATTACGATTACGACCGGCATGTCGGTGGTGCGCTGTACCTGTTTCTGCGCGGTACGCGTGCTGCCAGCCAAGGCGTGTACTTCGCCCGTCCACCCAAGGAACTGATCGAGCGACTGGACCGAATGTTCCAGGGCAAGCCAGAACCCAAGGCCGAACCCGCATGGGAACAGGGAGTATTGTTATGAGTCGCACCTTCGCCGATTTGCTGCCGACAGCCTTGGCGGCGGAAAGCCTGGCGGATCTCGCGCCATTGAGTCGTGCCGATGACCTGCTGCTGTTACTGACGCGCTGGGTTGAACGGGGCTGGTTACGAGCGCTGGACAAGGCCTTCGTCGCCTTCCTCCATGAACTCGCGCCTGACGATGATCCGTTGGTGCTGCTCGCGGCCGCGTTGACCAGCCACCAACTGGGCCACGGCCATGTGTGCCTGGACCTGTTCGAGACCCTGAAAGAACCGGATTTCGCCCTGTCGCTGCCCCCTGAAGGTGATGTCCACGGTGGCGCGATGTTATTGCCGTCGCAATTGCTTGAAGCACTGGACGGTGCCCATTGGTGCAAGGTGCTGGCCTCGAGCCGTCTGGTGGCGCTGGCCGCAGACGGGCGTGAAACGGCGCAATCGCGGCCCCTGGTTTTATCCGGCAAGCGTCTGTACCTGCGCCGCTACTGGGCTTACGAACGACGCATCGACGATGCCCTGCGCCTGCGCTTGGCAGAACACGAATCGACACCGGATGATTTATCCCAACGCCTGACCGGTTTGTTTGGTTCCGCCAAATCCGGTGAAGTGATCGACTGGCAGAAACTCGCCTGTGCCCTGGCGACCCGCAGTGCCTTCAGCATCGTCACCGGTGGCCCGGGCACCGGCAAAACCACCACCGTCGTGCGCTTGCTGGCATTGCTTCAGGCGCCTGCCGTGGAAGCCGGCAAACCACTGCGTATCCGACTGGCCGCACCCACCGGCAAAGCGGCGGCCCGACTCACGGAGTCGATCAGCCAACAAGTCCGGACCCTGCAAGTCGCCAAATCAGTGCGCGGGCAGATCCCGTCGGACGTCACCACCGTTCACCGCTTGCTGGGCAGTCGACCTGGCACGCGACATTTCCGCCATCACGCCGGTAATCGCTTGCCGCTGGATGTGTTAGTGGTCGACGAAGCGTCGATGATCGACCTGGAAATGATGGCCAATCTGCTGGATGCAATGCCGGCCCACGCGCGATTGGTGTTGTTGGGGGACAAGGATCAACTGGCCTCGGTGGAGGCCGGCGCTGTATTGGGCGATCTGTGCCGGGATGCCGAGGCGGGTTGGTACAGCCCGCAGACTCGCCAGTGGCTGGAATCGGTCAGTGGTGAAAACCTCGAGGCCAGTGGTTTGCAGGCCGACACCCAGGGCACTCATCCACTGGCCCAACAAGTGGTGATGCTGCGCCACTCGCGTCGGTTCGGCGAGGGCAGCGGCATTGGTCAACTGGCGCGCTGGGTCAATCAGCAACAACCCGAACACGCCCGCAAACTGTTGGCCGCTCGAAGTCACGACGATGTGTTTTCCCTGCCGCTCAAGGGAGAGCAGGACCGAGCCCTGGAGCGTTTGTTGCTCGAAGGGCATGGCGAAGGACCGCAAGGTTATCGCCACTATTTGAGTCTTCTGCGCCGTCAGCGGCCAGCGCTCGACAGCCCGCTCGACGATCCACGCTGGACCGAGTGGGCGCGTCAGGTGTTGCAAGCCTTCGACGCTTTCCAATTGTTGTGCGCCGTGCGCAAAGGACCCTGGGGTGTTGACGGCTTGAACCAGCGGGTAACCGCCGCGTTGCTCAAGGCTCGATTGATCGACAGCGATCAGCAGTGGTACGAAGGTCGACCAGTGTTGATGACCCGTAACGACTATGGTCTGGGGTTGATGAACGGTGACATCGGCATTGCCCTCAAGCTGCCGGAGCGTGATGGACCCGACGCAGGCAAGCAGGTGCTGCGCGTGGCGTTTCCGCGAAATGATGGCCAGGGCGGCGTGCGGTTTGTGTTGCCGAGCCGGCTCAATGATGTCGAGACCGTCTACGCCATGACCGTACACAAATCCCAGGGTTCGGAATTCGCCCATACGGCACTGATTCTGCCAGACGCCCTGAACCCTGTGCTCACCAAGGAACTGATCTACACCGGGATCACCCGGGCCAAGCATTGGTTCACCTTGATCGAGCCTCGCGCCGGTGTATTTGAAGAGGCTGTTCGGCGCAAGGTCAAGCGTTTGAGCGGGTTGATGCTGGAGCTGGAAGAAGGGGTTACACCGAGCGATTGAGGCGCGAGTTTCCGGCGCCAAAAAAACGTCCAAAGCGCCGTAGTACGCGGCCTCGCGGGTGTTTCATCGCTATGCTATCGTGCGGCATTATTTCGCTACGATCGAAGAGAATCACTGCATGAAGGTGGCTGCCTGGACGACAGGACGCGTCAATGGTGGCAAGCAAGTGTTGCTCGCTGGCCTGCTCTGCTGGCTGTCCGGCGCCGTTTTTGCGCAGTCGCAAACGCCGTCGAGCATGGCTGACCAGCGTGCCCAATCGGTCACTCAAGTGGTGCTCGGCATTCTCAGTTACGCCCGCTGGCCGGTTGAGCCCGCGCAACTGCGTTTGTGCGTGGTCGGCCCCACTGAATACACCGACGATCTGCTCAAAGGCAAGACTCAGGCCACCGGCCGGCCTGTCGCTGTGCGGCGCCTGCTGGCCGACAACCCGTCGATTGTCGGTGAATGCGATGCGGTGTACATCGGCAAACTGACCGGTGATGAACGCAGTCGGCTATTCGCTTCGTTGATGGGCCGCCCGGTGCTGAGCATCAGTGAAAGCGACGATCAATGCACCGTCGGCAGCCTGTTCTGCCTGCGGGTCGGCGATGAGCAGGTGTCCTTCGAGGTCAATCTCGACTCCGTCGCCCGCAGTGGCGTTCGCATTCATCCCAGTGTGTTGCAGTTGTCCCGCCGCAAGCCGGCGGCCTCATGAGCCTGTTCAAAGCCGGTACTCGCCCAACCTTGCGTTCAGTCATCGGTCGAGGGCATCTGATCGTCGCGCTGGTCGGCGTGGCCATGGCCAGCGTGTCTCTCACTCTGCTTGGCGTCCTCGCGTTGCGGGTCTATGCCGATCACAACCTGCACCTGATTGCGCGCTCGATCGATTACACCGTCGAAGCTGCAGTGGTGTTCAACGACAAAGCCGCCGCTACTGAAGCGCTGGCGATGATCGCGTCCACCGAGGAGGTCGCGGATGCCCAGGTGCTCGACGCTAAAGGGCGGTTACTGGCGCGCTGGCAGCGTTCGGAAAACGGTTTGTTCTCCGATCTCGAATTGCAGATCGCCAAGATCTTTCTGGAAAAACCCATCGACATGCCGATTGTTCATCAGGGGCAGGAGATCGGCAGCATCCATCTCACCGGACACGGCGGCAGTTTGATGCGCTTTCTGCTCAGCGGTCTGGTGGGCATTATCCTGTGTACGGCGATCAGTGCCTGGGTCGCGCTCTATCTGGCGCGGCGTCAACTTCGCGGGATCACCGGTCCGCTGCGAAGCCTCGCCGCCGTGGCTCACGCCGCTCGGAGCGAGCGTGCGTTCGACCGTCGCGTGCCGCCCGCCGACATCGCCGAACTGGACAATCTGGGTAACGACTTCAATGCCTTGCTCGATGAACTCGAATCCTGGCAGACCCACCTGCAAAACGAGAACGAAACCCTGGCGCACCAGGCCAGCCATGACAGCCTCACCGGTTTGCCAAACCGCGCGTTTTTCGAAGGTCGGTTGATTCGTGCGTTGCGCAACGCCAACAAGCTCAACGAGCGAGTGGCGGTGCTGTATCTCGACAGCGACCGGTTCAAGGAAATCAACGATAACTTTGGCCATGCGGCCGGTGATGCGGTGTTGGTGGCGGTCGCGACTCGCGTGCGCGCACAACTTCGCGAAGAGGACCTGGTGGCGCGTCTGGGCGGCGATGAATTTGCCGTGCTGCTGTCACCGCTGCACAAAACCGAAGACGCCGAGCGGATCGCTGACAAGATCCTCGCCAGCATGGAAGCGCCCATCCATTTGCCGGGCAGTGTCCACGTGATGACCTCCCTCAGTATCGGCATCGCGGTGTACCCGGATCATGGCGCCACACCGGGTACTTTGCTCCACGCCGCCGACGCGGCCATGTACCAAGCCAAACGCGTCTCTCGTGGCGCGCAGCACACGGCAGGGTCGGAGCATCCTGTCGCCCATGTTCAAATCAGGAACTGACTTTTGTTCTCAACGACCCCGCGTTCCCTGCGATTTTTCGCGATCACCCTGTTGATGGCCTTGCTGGCCTTGGCCGGGTGCCAGACCGCACCGCAAAAGGGCCTGACCCCGGCGCAGATCACCGTGCTTAAACAGCAAGGCTTCGAACTGACCGAAGAAGGCTGGGCCTTTGGCTTGTCCGGCAAAGTCCTGTTCGGCAGTGACGACGACAGCCTGAACGCCGCCAGTACTGAGATCGTCGAGCGCATTGGCAAATCATTGCTCGGCGTTGGCATCGAGCTTGTGCGGATCGATGGCCACACCGATGCCTCCGGCAAAGAGGCTTACAACCAACAACTGTCGCTGCGCCGTGCGAAAAGTGTCGGCAAGGTGCTGGCCACTGTCGGCATGCAAGAACAGAACATCCAGTTGCGCGGTTTCGGCAGCAGCGAGCCGGTGGCATCCAACACTACGGCCACGGGCCGTACCGAAAACCGCCGGGTATCGATCGTGGTGAGCGCGGATTAATCGGCGAACACCATCTCGCGCGTTTCACCCATCAACAGCGCCTGATTCTGTTCCGTGACCGAACGGATGTAATCCCACAACAGGGTGATCCGCTTGAGCTTCCTCAGATCCTCGCGGCAGTACATCCAGAATTGCCGCGTGATGTTGATCTCTTGCGGCAACACCGGCAGCAACCGTGGGTCCTGAGCCGCCAGGAAACACGGCAGAATCGCCAGCGACCGTCCTTGCTGCGCCGCAACGAACTGGGCGATCACGCTGGTGCTGCGCAAATTGGCGCTGGCACCGGGCAATACGTTCGCCAGGTACAACAGCTCTGAGCTGAACGCCAAATCGTCGACATAACTGATGAATGAATGCTTACCCAAGTCTGCCGGGCGGCGGATCGGTGGGTGTTTGTCCAGGTAGTCCTGGGTCGCGTACAGCTGCAAGCGGTAGTCGCAGAGTTTGCAGCAGACGTACGGCCCGTGCTCCGGTCGCTCGAGGGCGATGACGATGTCGGCTTCACGCTTGGAAAGGCTGATGAAGTGCGGCAGCGGCAGGATGTCGACGGAGATGGCGGGGTAGGCGTCGACGAAGTGACTCAGTTGCGGCGTGATGAAAAAGCTGCCGAAGCCTTCGGTGCAACCCATGCGCACGTGACCGGACAACGCCACCCCGGATCCCGACACCTGCTCGCAGGCCATGTGCAGCGTGCTTTCAATCGACTCGGCATAACCGAGCAAGCGCTGACCCTCGGCGGTCAGGACAAAGCCGCTGGTCCGGGATTTCTCGAACAACAGAGTCCCCAATGCTGCTTCCAGCGAACTGATGCGCCGCGACACGGTGGTGTAGTCCACCGCCAGGCGTTTGGCCGCGGTGCTGGCCTTGCGGGTGCGGGCGACTTCGAGGAAAAACTTGAGGTCATCCCAGTTCAACGAGCCTAACGACGTGATGTTTTTTTGCATGATGGACCGGCTTTTATGTGCGTTCTTATTAGAAGTTTGCACATCTATACTCCAAAAACAGCTGCACAACCAATTCGCGGCACACGCCTCATCGCAAGGCGACTTTCTCGCCTTGGCTCCCAAGATAGCTCTAACTATAAAAAGCAAACATCCGGAGACCCACATGAACGCTTCGCTCACGCCAAACGAAACCACTGTCCAAACGGTAAAGCTGTTGATCGATGGCCAGTGGGTCGAATCCAAGACCACTGAATGGCACGACATCGTCAACCCGGCGACCCAGCAAGTGCTGGCCAAGGTGCCGTTTGCGACCACCGAAGAAGTCGACGCGGCCATCAGCGCTGCCCATCGCGCCTTCCAGACCTGGAAACTGACGCCGATCGGTGCGCGGATGCGCATCATGCTCAAGCTCCAGGCGCTGATTCGTGAACACTCCAAACGCATCGCCGTGGTCCTGAGTGCAGAGCAAGGCAAAACCATCGCCGACGCTGAAGGCGACATTTTCCGTGGCCTGGAAGTGGTCGAGCACGCGTGCTCCATCGGCAGCCTGCAAATGGGCGAATTCGCAGAGAACGTGGCCGGCGGTGTCGACACTTACACCTTGCGCCAGCCCATCGGCGTATGCGCCGGCATCACCCCGTTCAACTTCCCGGCTATGATTCCGCTGTGGATGTTCCCGATGGCCATCGCCTGCGGTAACACCTTCGTGCTCAAACCGTCCGAGCAGGACCCGATGTCGACCATGCTTCTGGTGGAACTGGCTATCGAGGCCGGCGTTCCGGCGGGCGTGCTTAACGTCGTGCATGGCGGCAAGGATGTGGTGGACGCGCTCTGCACTCACAAAGACATCAAGGCGGTTTCCTTCGTCGGTTCGACCGCCGTCGGTACTCACGTCTACGACTTGGCCGGCAAGCACGGCAAGCGCGTGCAATCGATGATGGGCGCGAAGAACCACGCCGTGGTGCTGCCGGATGCCAATCGCGAGCAAGCGCTGAATGCCTTGGTCGGTGCTGGTTTTGGTGCGGCGGGTCAACGCTGCATGGCCACCTCCGTGGTGGTGTTGGTGGGCGCGGCCAAACAATGGTTGCCGGACCTGAAAGCGCTGGCGCAGAAACTGACGGTGAATGCCGGCAGCGAGCCGGGCACCGACGTCGGCCCGGTGATCTCGAAAAAAGCCAAACAGCGCATTCTTGATCTGATCGAAAGCGGCATCAAGGAAGGCGCCAAACTGGAACTGGACGGTCGCGAGATCACGGTTCCGGGTTACGAGAAGGGCAACTTTGTCGGCCCGACCTTGTTCTCCGGCGTGACCACCGACATGCAGATCTACACCCAGGAAATCTTCGGCCCGGTGCTGGTGGTGCTGGAAGTGAATACGCTCGACGAGGCCATTGCCCTGGTCAATGCCAACCCGTTCGGCAACGGCACAGGCCTGTTCACCCAGAGCGGTGCGGCTGCACGCAAATTCCAGACTGAAATCGATGTTGGCCAGGTCGGTATCAACATCCCGATTCCGGTGCCGGTCCCGTTCTTCAGCTTTACCGGTTCGCGCGGCTCCAAGCTGGGCGACCTCGGCCCGTATGGCAAGCAAGTGGTGCAGTTCTACACTCAGACCAAGACCGTCACCAGTCGCTGGTTCGATGACGACAGCGTCAACGACGGTGTGAACACCACCATCAACTTGCGTTAAGGAGCCGGACATGAAAATCGCTTTTATCGGTCTCGGCAACATGGGCGCCCCAATGGCGCGCAACCTGATCAAGGCCGGCCACGCGCTGCGTCTGGTCGACCTGAACAAAACCGTGCTGGCGGAGCTGGAGCAACTGGGCGGCAGCATCAGCGCGTCGGCCCGTGAAGCGGCGCAAGGTGCGGAGTTGGTGATCACCATGCTCCCGGCCGCAGTGCATGTGCGTAGCGTATGGCTGGGCGAGGACGGCGTTCTCGCCGGGATCGGCCAAGGCGTGCCGGCCGTGGATTGCAGCACCATTGATCCACAGACCGCCCGCGATGTAGCCGCCGCCGCTGCCAAGCAAGGCGTGACCATGGCCGATGCGCCGGTGTCTGGCGGCACCGGTGGCGCCGCGGCGGGGACGCTGACCTTTATGGTCGGCGCCACCCCTGAGCTGTTTGCCACCCTGCAACCAGTGCTGGCGCAAATGGGCCGCAACATCGTCCATTGCGGCGAAGTCGGCACTGGGCAAATCGCCAAGATCTGCAACAACCTGCTGCTGGCGATTTCCATGGTCGGTGTCAGCGAAGCGATGGCGCTGGGTGATGCCCTGGGGATCGACACGACTGTGCTGGCCGGGATCATCAACAGTTCCACCGGGCGTTGCTGGAGTTCGGAGATGTACAACCCATGGCCGGGCATCGTCGAAACAGCGCCGGCCTCGCGCGGTTATACCGGTGGTTTCGGTGCCGAATTGATGCTCAAGGATTTGGGGCTGGCCACGGAAGCGGCCCGTCAGGCGCACCAACCGGTGGTGCTTGGCGCGGTAGCCCAGCAGTTGTATCAGGCGATGAGCCTGCGTGGGGAAGGCGGGAAAGACTTCTCGGCGATCATCAACAGCTATCGCAAACCTCAATAAGGTTTTACGGGCTGTGATGGGGACGCTTTTGTGGCGAGGGAGCTTGCTCCCGCTCGGCGGCGAAGCCGCCGTAAACCCGTCAACTCTTTATGACTGAAGGAATGCAGGGGAGCGCTGCGCACTCCAGCGGGAGCAAGCTCCCTCGCCACATGTGTGAATTTTCGCTCCTCAAAGCGTATTTACCGGGAGATCACGTCGGGTGATCCCCCGGTTTTTTTGCATCAGGCAAACACGAAATACTTGCGCACGGTTTCAACCACTTCCCACGTGCCTTTCATCCCCGGCTCGATGACGAAAATATCGCCGGCACGCAGGTGGATCGGCTCTTTGCCTTCCGGGGTGATGATGCAGTAGCCCTCGCGGAAATCGCAGTATTCCCACTTCACGTATTCGACGTACCACTTGCCCGGCGTGCAGATCCAGGTGCCCATGATCTTGCTGCCGTCTTCGCTGGTGTAGGCGTTGAGGTTGACGGTGTGCGGGTCACCTTCGAGTTTTTCCCATTTGCAGGCGTCAAGCACCGGCAATGGATGAGTATCGCGAAGGACGGTAATCGGTGCGGTCATGATGACTCCGGGCAGTGGCTTGAAGAACTGAAGTGGCACCCTATAGCCCCGGTCCACCGGTCAGTTGTCTGAACTCGACATCCAGGTGTCCAGAAACGCGCAACCCCTCAAAGACTTTTCAATGGGCAATCGGCCCGGGATTGCTTAAGGCTGGCTTCGAACTCGATCAATTGGTCGTGCTGGCGTGACAGCACGGTCATTCGCTCGCTGATCTCGCGCTTCTTGGCATCGATGGCCAGATGCGCCAGTGCCCACGGCATTGCCTGACCCTGATAGCCGGCGAAGATCGCCTGCAACTCCTTGAGCCTGAAACCCAGCTGCTGGGCACACTTGATGAAAATCAGCAGGTCGACACTTTGCTGGTCATAGACGCGGTATTTTCCCAAGCGCTGGACCGCAGGCAGCAAGCCGATCGACTCGTAATGGCGGATGCTCTTGATCGTGGTTCCGGAACGTTGCGCAGCTTCGCCGATGTACATGGAAAGTCCTTTTTTACCGTGGTACAGCCCGGCGCATTATCGGCAGACTCAGCGGCTGGCGATAGCCTGGGCTTGCAGCAACCAGGCTTCACGCTGATCAGCGCTGGCGCCGAGAATCGGGCCGAACGTGAGTGTGCGCTTGGGTTCGATACCGCAGAAGGCAAGGGTGGTTTTGCGGACCTGGTGCAGCCCTGGCATGCGAAACACCCAGCGGTAGTACCAGGGTGGCGTGTCCATGGTCACCAATAAATGCGCGCTGCGACCGCGCAACAATTTATCGGGAAAGGCTTTGCCCTCACGGTACTTAAAAGCGAAACCGGGCAGGAACACACGATCAAAAAAGCCCTTGAGCAAGGCCGGAATGCCGCCCCACCAGATTGGATACACCAGCGTCAGATGCTCGGCCCAGAGGATGTCAGTCTGCGCCTGGCGCAAGTCGGCTTCCAGTGGTTGAACCTGTTGGTAGCCGTCACGCAGCACCGGGTCAAAGTGCAGCCTGCCGAGAAACAATTGGCGGACTTCATGCCCGGCGCGCAACGCCGACTGTGCGTAACGCTCGGCGAGTGCGGCGCAGAAGCTGTTGCTGGAAGGATGACCGAGAATCACCAGAATGCGTTTGCCCATCGTCTCTGTCCTTGAAGATGAAACCTCAAGGGTAAAGTCTGCCCCTCAGGGGAGAGTCAAGGCATGCAGCAGGGCTCTGGCATAACCGGGAAGCGTGGCAAAGTCCCGGGCACAAAGCAGGAGTTTGCGTTGGGCCCAGGGTTCTTGCAGCGCGATGCTCTGGAACGGGAGTTCGCCGGCCCAGCGCGAGACAGCCGCCTGCGGCACGATCGCCAGCCCCGCACCGCGTGCAACCATGCGCATGACACCCTCAAAACCGTCGGCGCGGATGCGGATTTTCAGGCGTGAACCGATGTGCAGCGCCTGTTCTTCGAGGTACACGGCCAAGGCGCTGTTGGCGTTCAGACCCACATAATCGTGGTGCAAGGTATCGCTGAAACTCAAGCCTTCGGTGTCGGCCAACGGGTGGTCGTGGGGCAGGATCAATACCAGGGGATCGTCGCGGAAAGCGCGGGTCTGCAGGTCACCGGTGTCTACGGCGTCGGACACGATGCCCAGGTCTGCCGCACCTTGGCGCAAGGCGTGGGTGATGCGTGCGCTGGGCAGTTCCTGAAGGTCGATGTCGAGGTTCGGATGCTCGCGCAGGAAGTCGGCGAGCAACTCCGGCAGGTACTCGGTGATCGCGGTGGTGTTGCACAACAACCGCACCTGACCTTTGACGCCTTTGGCGTATTCGGCCAGGTCCTGTTGCATGCGTTCGGCTTGCTGCAGCAGGGCCCGGGCGTGTTTTGCCAGGGCCTTGCCGGCCGGAGTAGGCGTGACACCGCGACGGCCGCGCTGCAGAAATTCGATGCCAAGCGAAGCCTCCATGGCGCGGATTCTCGCGCTCGCTGCTGCCAGGGACAGATGACTGCGCGCTGCACCGGCGGTGATATTGCCGCTGTCGAGGATGTTCAGGTAGAGGCGCAGGTCGGTCAGGTCGAAGTGCATTGGCAACCTCTGGATGTGTGTTGTCTGGACTGGCTCCTTCGCGAGCAAGCCCGCTCCCACAGTGGACCGCATTTTTTCAGTGAGAACTCGATCACTTGTGGGAGCGGGCTTGCTCGCGAAGGGGCCAGTAGCCTCAACTTATTTATAAGGCTCTTGCTCGGCAAGAGGCACCCTCAGTATATGGCAGATTTCCACACGGCTAATCCAGGCTCAGGATAGCCCCATGAATACACTCGTCGCGTTCTATCAAAACCTCGGGCTGGCCTTGTCTTTACTGGTCATCGCCACCTTCCTCCTGGCCGGCATGATCAAAGGCATCATCGGTCTAGGCTTGCCCACCATCGCCATGGGCCTGCTCGGTCTGGCTATAGCGCCGTCGCAGGCAGCCGCACTGTTAATCATTCCCGCGACCCTCACCAATGTCTGGCAACTGGCATTCGGCGGGCATTTGCGTGGGTTGATCAAGCGTTTATGGCCGATGCTGCTGGCAATCTTCATCGGCACGGGCGCCGGCACGTTGTGGATCGGCCTGTTGGGAGGGCATTGGGTCGTGCGGGCGTTGGGCGCGGCGTTGTTGCTCTATGCACTGAGCGGATTGTGCCTGCCGGCCTTGCGCGTCGGCAGTCGCGCCGAGCGCTGGCTCGGTCCGCTGTGCGGTGTGCTGACAGGCATCATCACCTCGGCCACCGGCGTCTTCGTGATTCCGGCGGTGCCTTACCTGCAGGCGCTCGGTTTGAGCAAGGACGAACTCGTGCAGGCGCTGGGCTTGTCGTTCACCGTTTCGACCTTGGCGCTGGCGGCTGGCCTGTGGTGGCGCGACGCCTTGGGCGGTGGCGAATTGAGCGCGTCATTGCTGGCGCTGATCCCCGCAGTGCTCGGCCTGTTACTCGGCCAATGGTTACGTCAGCGGATCAGCGCGGTGCTGTTCAAGCGAGTGTTCTTCATCGGCCTCGGCGTGCTAGGCGGCCATTTGCTGATCAGCGGGTAGCGGACGACGGGCTGAGCATGTCGATGGCGCGGACCTCGAAATCCCGTTCCAGGAATTCATCGCGCTGCTCAAGGAACTGCTTCATGTGCGGCAGGTTCGAGTGCACGTCGAGGTGCGCCTGGGATTGCCAGACCTCGTAGAAGATGAACAGCGTCGGGTCCTGTTTGTCGCGCAGCATGTGGTACTCGATGCAGCCGGGCTCGGCGCGGCTGGCGTCTACATAGCCGCTGAAAAACGCTTCGAAGGCGTCGGATTTTTCCGGGCGGGTCTTGGCGTGCAGGATAAAGCCTTGCATTTCACTCATCAGAAATCCCCTCAAGTTAAGAATCGGCGCAAGTCTATGGCAACAATCGCCTATGGATTCGTGCGTATTGGTCAAAAGGTTTTTGTGCATTCGGGCCTTATTCCGCGCGAGCCTCGCCGCTAACCTGCCGCCATCCAATTTCTAACCTTCCGAGATTTCTCATGAAAAAAGTCCTGTTGCTCAATGGCGGCAAACAATTCGCTCACTCCGATGGCCGCTACAACACCACCCTGCATGAAGCGGCGCTGAGCGTGCTGGACCGTGGCGGCGTGGACGTGAAAGCCACCTTCATCGACGAGGGCTACGACGTCGCCGAAGAAGTGGCCAAGTTTCTCTGGGCCGACGTGATCATTTATCAAATGCCGGGCTGGTGGATGGGCGCACCCTGGACCGTGAAAAAGTACCTCGACGAAGTCTTCACCGAAGGCCATGGCAGCCTCTACGCCAATGATGGCCGCACCCGTTCCGATGCGTCGCAAAAATACGGCAGCGGCGGTTTGGTGCAGGGCAAGCAATACATGCTGTCGCTGACCTGGAACGCACCGCAGCAAGCCTTTGACGACCCGACCGACTTCTTCGAAGGCAAGGGCGTGGACGCCGTGTACTTCCCGTTCCACAAGGCCAACGAGTTCCTCGGCATGACCGGGCTGCCGACCTTCCTGTGCGTCGATGTGATGAAACGCCCAAACATCGAAGCCGATGTCGCGCGCTATGAACAGCACTTGACCGAGGTGTTTGGCCTCAAGGCTTGAGGTTCCTTTTGCCCCGCATCCAGCTACTATCAAGCCAGTTTTGAACGAGGGGCCTTTGTGAAAGCCAGATCCGATGAATTGCAGATTTTTGTCTGCGTAATTGAATGCGGATCGATTTCCGCTGCCGCCGAGCAGGTCGGACAAACGCCTTCGGCAGTCAGCCGCACGCTGTCGCGGCTGGAGGCCAAACTCGATACCACGCTGATCAACCGCACCACGCGGCGCATGGACCTGACCGAAGAGGGCAAGTATTTCTTCGAGCACGCCAAGCGGATTCTCGATCAGATGGACGAGCTCGAAGAACGCCTCAACTCACGCCAGCAAACCCCGTCCGGGCGGCTGCGGATCAACGCCGCGTCGCCGTTCATGTTGCACGCCATCGTGCCGTACATCGACGAATTCCGAAGGCTCTACCCGGACATCCAGCTGGAACTCAACAGCAACGACCTGATTATCGATCTGCTGGAGCAAAGCACCGACATCGCCATTCGCATCGGCACGCTCGCCGACTCGACCTTGCACGCCCGCTCGCTGGGGTGCAGTCCGCTGCACATCGTCGCCAGCCCGGCCTATATCGAGCAACACGGCGCGCCGCAGGCAGTGGCGGACTTGAGTGAGCACGCTTTGCTGGGGTTTACACAGAACGAAGGCCTCAACCAGTGGCCGTTGCGTTACGTGCACGGTGATCGCTGGCCGATCGAAGCGTCGATCAGTGCCTCCAGCGGCGAAACCATCCGGCACCTGGCGCTGCAAGGGCAGGGCATTGCCTGCCTGTCGCATTACATGACCATCGACGACATCCGCGCCGGCCGTTTGCAGGTGCTGCTAGCGGACTTCAACAGCGGCTATCGCCAGCCGATCAACGCGGTGTACTACCGCAACTCGCAATTGGCCCTGCGCATTCAGTGCTTCCTGGATTTCATTCAGGGCAAATTGGCGGTGTATGCGAATTCCGATTTCCAAGGCTGATTCGTGATCCCTGCGCAAGAGTGAATTGGGTCAGAGGGGATTTTTCGTCAGTGATCACTCCTCGATACTCGTCGCATCACTTATTCACGCAGGGAGTTTCTCCATGAACGTATTCGTCACCGGCGCTGCAGGTTTCATCGGCGGCTCCATCGCCACCGGTCTGATCCGCGCGGGCCACAAGGTCACCGGCCTGGTGCGCAGCGAAGCCCAAGCCAATGAACTGAGCGCGCTGGGCATCACCCCGGTGATCGGCACGCTGGACGACAGCGCACTGCTCGCTGAACAGACCCGTGCGGCCGACGCCGTGATCAACGCCGCCAGCAGCGACCATCGCGGCGCGGTGCAAGCCTTGCTCGACGCCTTGCGCGGCTCCAACAAAGTGTTTCTGCACACCAGCGGTTCGAGCATCGTCGGCGACGCCTCCGGTGGTAAGTCCAGCGACGTCATCTACTTCGAAGACAAACTGCCGGAACCGACCGTCGACAAGGCCGCCCGCGTGGCCATCGACAATCTGATCCTCGCCGCCGCGAACGACGGCGTGAACTCGGCGGTGATCTGCAACACGCTGATCTACGGCCACAGCCTGGGCGTCAACCGCGACAGCGTGCAACTGCCGCGCTTGCTCAAGCAGGCGCGTAAAAGTGGCGTGGTCCGGCATGTCGGCCCGGGGCAGAACATCTGGTCCAACGTGCACATCGAAGACGTGGTGTCCCTGTATTTGCTGGCGCTGACCAAAAACGTACCGGGCACGTTCTACTTCGTTGAAAGCGGTGAGGCATCGTTCATCGACATGACCACCGCGATTGCCCAAGCGCTGGAGCGGGGCGCGCCACAAGACTGGCCGCTGAAAGACGCCGAAGCCGAGTGGGGGTATGAAATGGCCAACTATGATTTGGGTTCCAACAGCCGGGTGCGCGGGAAAAAGGCGCGTGAGTTGCTGGGCTGGGCGCCGAAGCGGGTGTCGGTGATTGAGTGGATTCGGGACGAGATGGTTTGAGTTCGCTGTAAACCGCGTCGCTGCCTTCGCGAGCAAGCCCGCTCCCACATTTGATCTGCATCGCACCGGATATCGCGGGTCAGCACAAATCGAGTGTGGGAGCGGGCTTGCTCGCGAAGGCGCTTTCAGCTGCCCAACAACTGGCCGGGCCATCCGCAATTCCGTAACATCCGCGCACTTTCTTCTCGTCACTCCCTGCGTGCGATCCCTCCCCATGAAACCAAAACGTCTACGCGCCGATGTCCTGGCCGGGCTCACGACCTCTTTCGCCCTGTTGCCCGAATGCATCGCCTTCGCGCTGGTGGCCCACCTCAACCCGCTGATGGGGCTTTACGGGGCGTTCATCATTTGCACCCTGACCGCGCTGTTTGGCGGGCGGCCGGGCATGGTGTCGGGCGCTGCCGGCTCAATGGCCGTGGTGATCGTCGCGCTGGTGGTGCAACACGGCGTGCAGTATCTGCTCGCAACGGTGTTGCTCGGCGGGTTGATCATGCTGGCGTTCGGCTTGCTCAAACTGGGCAAACTGGTGCGTATGGTCCCGCACCCGGTGATGCTCGGTTTCGTCAACGGCCTGGCGATCATCATCGCGCTGGCGCAGTTGGAGCATTTCAAAAGCGGCGACACCTGGCTCACTGGCACGCCGCTGTACGTGATGACGGGGCTGGTGGCCGTGACCATGGCCATCGTTTACCTGCTGCCGCGCCTCACGCGTGCCGTGCCGCCGGCGCTGGTGGCGATTCTGGGCGTGGGCCTGGCGGTGTATCTGCTGGGCTTGCCGACCCGTACGCTGGGCGACATGGCGCACATCGCCGGGGGCTTGCCGACCTTTGCGCTGCCAGACATTCCCTGGACGCTGGACACCCTGCGCATCATCGCGCCCTACGCGATTTTGATGGCGCTGGTCGGCCTGCTGGAAACCCTGCTGACCTTGAACCTGACCGACGAAATCACCGAGAGCCGCGGCTTCCCCGACCGCGAGTGCGTGGCGTTGGGCGCGGCCAACATGGTCTCGGGCGTGTTCGGTGGCATGGGCGGTTGCGCGATGATCGGCCAGACCGTGATCAATCTCAGCTCCGGCGGTCGTGGTCGGCTGTCGGGTATGGTCGCCGGGGGGCTGATCCTGCTGTTCATCCTGTTTCTGTCGCCGCTGATCGAGCGCATTCCGCTGGCGGCGCTGGTCGGGGTGATGTTTGTGGTATCCCAGCAAACATTCGCCTGGGCCTCGTTGCGGGTGGTGAACAAAGTGCCGTTGAACGACGTGTTGGTGATCATCGCGGTGACGGTGATTACCGTGTTCACCGACCTGGCCACCGCCGTGTTGTGCGGGATCATCATCGCCGCGCTCAACTTTGCCTGGCAGCAGGCCCGGCAGCTGTACGCCGACAGTCATCTGGAAAACGACGGCAGCAAGCTCTACCGGGTGCATGGCACGCTGTTCTTTGCCTCGACCACACCCTTCCTCAATCAATTCGACCCGGCCAATGATCCTGCCCACGTCACGCTGGATTGCCGGCATTTGAGCTTCGTCGATTACTCGGCCATCTCTGCGCTGGATACGTTGCGCGAGCGCTACACCAAGGCCGGCAAGCACCTGCGCGTGCTGCATTTGTCCGAGCGCTGCAAGAAACTGCTGAAACGCGCCCGCGTCAGTCACGACTGAGCCCTCTACGAGATCGTTCCCACGCGGAGCGTAGGAACGATCAGCGTGAGGGCTATGTAAATTCGCCTATCTGACTTTCATATTCACCGACCTCGCCTATCTCTCAGCGACAACCCTTACCCCTATACGAAAATAACTTTCACCTCGTTTGAAAATCACCTCTCGAAATGTTTTAAGAGTTTCACAATCCATTCGACGTGACCCTTTCGAGGAGTACCGCATGACCCTGTCCTTCGGCTATTGGCTGCTGGTGTATGCCGCCATCGCCATCATTGCGCTGATCGTGCTGATCGCCCGTTACCGACTCAATCCCTTCATTGTCATCACCCTGGTGTCCATCGGCCTAGCTTTGCTCGCCGGGATGCCGGCGTCTGGCGTGGTCGGCGCTTACGAGGCCGGGGTCGGCAAAACCTTGGGCCACATCGCGCTGGTGGTAGCGTTGGGCACGATGCTCGGCAAGATGATGGCCGAGTCCGGCGGCGCCGAGCAGGTGGCGCGGACGCTGATCGACCGTTTCGGCGAAAAGAACGCGCACTGGGCGATGGTCTGCATCGCGTTCCTGGTCGGGTTGCCGCTGTTTTTCGAAGTCGGTTTTGTGTTGCTGGTGCCGATCGCGTTTACCGTGGCGCGGCGCGTCGGGGTGTCGATTTTGATGGTCGGCTTGCCGATGGTCGCGGGGCTCTCGGTGGTGCATGCGCTGGTGCCACCACACCCGGCGGCGATGCTGGCGGTGCAGGTGTATAGGGCGTCGGTCGGCCAGACGTTGATGTACGCGATTTTGATCGGCATTCCGACGGCAATCATTGCCGGGCCGCTGTACGCCAAGTTCATCGTGCCGCGCATTCAATTGCCGGCGGAAAACCCGCTGGAGCGCCAATTCCTCGACCGCGAACCGCGTGACCGCCTGCCGGGCTTCGGCATCACCATGGCAACCATTCTGTTGCCGGTGGTGCTGATGCTGATCGGTGGCTGGGCCAATCTGATTTCCACGCCGGGCAGCGGCTTTAACCAGTTCCTGCTGTTCATCGGCAACTCGGTGATCGCGCTGTTGCTGGCGACCTTGCTGAGCTTCTGGACCCTCGGCATCGCCCAGGGCTTCAGCCGTGAATCGATCCTCAAGTTCACCAACGAATGCCTGGCACCGACGGCGAGCATCACCTTGCTGGTCGGCGCTGGCGGCGGTCTGAACCGGATTCTGGTGGACGCCGGCGTCACCGACCAGATCGTCAGCTTGGCCCACGAGTTTCAGTTGTCGCCGCTGATCATGGGCTGGCTGTTCGCCGCGTTGATGCGCATTGCGACCGGTTCCGCGACGGTGGCGATGACCACCGCCTCGGGGATTGTCGCGCCGGTGGCGGTTGGCTTGGGTTATCCCCATCCGGAGTTGCTGGTGCTGGCGACCGGTGCCGGCTCGGTGATTTTTTCCCACGTCAACGACGGCGGCTTCTGGTTGATCAAGGAATACTTCAACATGACCGTGGCCCAGACCTTCAAGACCTGGACCGTATTGGAGACCATTATTTCGGTGGTCGCTTTCGGCCTGACTGTCGGCCTTTCTTACCTGATCTAACCGGAGTCGCCTGCCATGGACATCCTTTATCAGATCCGCGCCCGCCAGGATTCCTTCAGCGCCGGTGAAGGGCGCATCGCTCGCCTGATGCTGGACGACGTGGGCTTTGCCTCCGCTGCCAGCCTTGATGAGCTGGCGCTGAGAGCGGAAGTCAGTACCGCCACGCTGTCGCGGTTCGCCCGCACGGTAGGCTGCCGCGACTTGCGCGACTTGCGCCTGCAACTGGCCCAGGCCAGTGGCGTTGGCAGCCGTTTTCTCGACCCGGCAGGCACGCCCGATCAGTCGGCGTTTTACGGGCAGATCGTCGGTGATATCGAGTCGACCTTGCGCCAGCACTTGTCGGCGTTCGACGAGTCGCGCTTCGCCGATGCGGTAAAACTGCTGGGCAAGGCGCGGATGATTCACGCGTTCGGCATGGGCGGCTGCTCGACCTTGTGCAGCGATGAACTGCAAGTGCGGCTGGTGCGATTCGGCTACCCGATTGCGGTATGCCACGACCCGGTGATGATGCGCGTCACCGCCGCCAGCCTTGATGCCGGCCGCGCTGTCATTGCCTGTTCGTTGACCGGCATTACCCCCGAACTCATCGAAGCCGTCGAATTGGCCCGCAGTTACGGCGCACGCATTGTCGCCATCACCCGGGCCGAGTCGCCGCTGGCGCAATTGGCGGACGTGCTACTGCCGCTGCAAGGCGTCGAAACCTCGTTTATCTACAAACCGACAGCGGCGCGCTACGGCATGCTGCTGGCCATCGATGTGCTTGCCACCGAGCTGGCGCTGGCCAATCCTGAAGACAATCAAGAACGTCTGCGGCGGATCAAACTCGCCCTCGACGATTACCGCGGCGGCGACGATCACTTGCCGCTGGGAGACTGACATGAAGTACGACACGCTGATTCGCAACGCTCTGATCATCGACGGCAGCAACGCCCCCGGTTACCCCGCCGACGTGGCGATCCTCAACGGCCGCATCGAGCGTATCGGCGACTTGCACGACGCCACTGCCAGCGAGGAAATCGACGCCGCTGGTCGCGTGTTGGCGCCGGGTTTCATCGACGTCCACACCCATGACGACACGGTGGTGATCCGCCAGCCAGAGATGCTGCCCAAACTCAGCCAGGGCGTGACCACGGTGATTGTCGGTAACTGCGGGATCAGCGCTTCGCCGGTGAGTTTGAAAGGCAACCCGCCGGACCCGATGAACCTGCTCGGCACGGCCGCAGCGTTTGTTTATCCGACCTTCAGCGACTACCGCGCGGCGGTCGAAGCGGCGAACACCACGCTGAACGTCGCCGCACTGGTCGGCCACACGGCGCTGCGCAGCAATCACCTCGACGACCTGTTTCGCACCGCCACGCCGCACGAAATCAGCGCGATGCGCGAGCAACTGCGCGAAAGTCTGGAGGCCGGTGCATTGGGGTTATCCACAGGCCTGGCGTACGCCAGCGCCTTCTCGGCCTCTACCGACGAAGTGATGCAACTGACTGAAGAACTGACCGCATTCGGCGCGGTGTACACCACCCATTTGCGCAGCGAATTCGAACCGGTGCTGGAGGCGATGGACGAAGCGTTCCAGATCGGCCGTCATGCGAAATCCCCTGTGATCATTTCCCACCTCAAATGCGCGGGTGCCGGTAACTGGGGGCGCAGTCCGCAATTGCTGGCCTCCCTCGAACACGCGGCGAAAACCCACCCCGTGGGCTGCGACTGCTACCCCTACGCGGCGAGCTCTTCGACGCTGGACCTCAAGCAAGTCACCGATGCCCATCGCATCACCATCACCTGGTCCACCCCGCACCCTGAAATGGGCGGTCGCGACCTGATGGACATCGCCGCCGAGTGGAACCTGTCATTGCTCGACGCCGCCCGCCAATTGCAACCGGCGGGCGCGGTGTACTACGGCATGGACGAGGCCGATGTACGAAGAATCCTCGCGCATCCGCTGTCCATGGTCGGCTCTGACGGCTTGCCGGAAGACCCGTTCCCGCATCCACGCTTGTGGGGCGCATTCCCACGCGTTCTCGGACATTTCAGTCGCGATGTCGGGCTGTTTCCGCTGCACACTGCCGTACACAAAATGACCGGGCTGTCGGCGGCGCGGTTTGGCTTGAAAGAGCGCGGCGAAATCCGCGAAGGGCATTGGGCTGATCTGGTGTTGTTCAATCCAGTGACCATTCGCGACGTGGCGGATTTCAACGACCCGCAACGGGCGGCGGAAGGGATCGACGGCGTGTGGGTCAACGGTGTGTTGAGTTACAGCGAAGGGCAGGCGAACGGGAAAAGGGAAGGGCGCTTTTTGGCGCGGGAAGGGGATTTACGTGTTGGGTTTCAGTGAGCATTCTTTGTGGTCTGTCACACTAGTGGCACATTGCAATTAAAGAAAGCCACCCTCAAGCCGAAGCGCTGACATTCGACCCAGCTACAATCGGGTGTCTTTTCTGTCAGGGAGTAACTGCATGAGTTTCGGTAAAACCACCCCGATCCTGCGGATTTTCGATGAAGCCAAGGCGTTGGAATTCTACGTCGACTTCCTGGGTTTCAAGATCGACTGGCAACATCGCTTCGAAGCGAATTTCCCGTTGTACCTGCAGATCTCCCGTGGCGAATGCGTGCTGCACTTGTCCGAACACCACGGCGATGCGACACCGGGTTCGGCCTTGCGGATCGAGACCACTGAGCTTGAGGCGTTCCAGCAGCAGTTGATTGCCAAGGAATACACCTTTTCACACCCACAGATTCAGGCCATGCCGTGGGGCAGCCAGGACATGACCATCGCCGACCCGTTCGGCAATCGGTTGGTGTTCACCAACGCGATCAGCCTCTGAGCGCAAATGTTGTAAGGCGCGCCAAGAAGCCCGCTGCCGAACCCTTTGGTTTGGCAGCGGGCTTTTTCGTTCAGGGATCAGAGGCCAATGTAGCAAGCGCCCTCGTCACCGCATTGATCACTCAGTGGGCACTAATTTATCCAGCACTTGATTGACCGCCATTTCCGCCACCATGACTATTTGGGCAATACCTTGCGCGGTTTTGCGGTGCGAGCCTTCGAGCATCGCGGCGAAGTCGTTGAGCATGACGGTGGCTGAGCCCAGGGTTTCACAGGCGTCGGTCAGCAAGGGTTCGGTACCGGACGCCGGGTTGGCCATGTAGAGGCGGTTGGGTTGGTAGGGTTTTGTCATGATGTGGGAGGCCGGAGGACCCAGATAGTGATTGAGGGCGCGCTCGGCGGCTTCGTGGAATTTCTTTGAATCCGGTGTTTCGTAGGGGGAGGCCGGATCGGTGTCCGGTGGGTTTGGCGTTACTTTGAACATGGGGGACTAACCTCTAGTAAGGCTGCGTCCATCTCGCTGCTAAACGAAAGGGTGGCAGCTGTGCGCAAGTTAGCAGACCGGTAGTCACCCAAACCCGGCGCACCCGAAGGTGCCATGCGCACAGCTACCATCAAGCGCAGGCAAATGCCTGACTGGATGAGACTTGTACGGCCGGGCAACTATCCGGGCTGCTAAACCCGATCACTGGGAATCAGTGACGCGAACCAAGTTACCGAGCAGCCCCCAAGCGCACAAGCCGGCGGATTCTGGCGTAGTCGTAGGCAGCGGCGCAAGGATCTGTGGGCGTTGTCGCGTAACGCCGAGTGTCTTTAAACATGTGCACTGAAAGACGTTTAATGCGCTGTCGCGACTGACGCCTTCGCGAGCAAGCCCGCTCCCACACTGAATCTCAGTGAGCACCTATTTTGTGTATGACTCATATCGAGTGTGGGAGCGGGCTTGCTCGCGAAGAGGCCAGTGCAGTCACACCCGGTAAGTCTGCCGAAACTCGCCCGGCGGCATCCCTCGCCGACTCTTGAACGTACGGTGAAAGGACCGCGGCTCAGTGAATCCCAGGTACTGAGCGATGTCCTGAATCGGCAGCGTGCTGTTAAGCAGGTAATGCTCGGCCAGTTCCTGGCGCAGGTCGTCGAGGATTTGCTGGTACGACGTGCCGGCCTGATGCAACTGGCGTTGCAGCGTGCGCACTGACACGGCGAGATGTTCGGCCACTTGCTCCTTGCGCGGCAGGCCTTCCTTGAGCAACTGGCGCAGGATGCTTTTGACCCGCTGCTCCAGCGAGGCGTCCTCCAGTGTCGCCATCAACCCCTGCGCATGTTCTTCCAGGGTGCGCAGCAATTGCGCATCGGCCTGGCGCAACGGCAACTGCAAATACGGCAGCGGCACAATCAGCGCCGAATAAGGCTGGTCGAACAGCACCGGACAATCGAAAAACTGCTCGTATTGCGCCAGTGTCGTGTCAGCCGGACGTGGATGTTCCAGCCACACAGCGTCCGGCGACATCTGCGTATCGGCGATCCAGCGCGCGTATTGCAGCCAGGAACCGAGCACGTTTTCCACCAGGTGCCGGCGAATGCGCGGGCGTTGATAGCGGCAGGTCCAGATCAGGTGCACGTTGCTGTCCTGCACCTCGGCGCGGCTGACGCCCATGTCGCCCACCAGTTTCTCGAACGGCATGATGCGGCTCATGGCATCGCCCAGTGTCGCGCAGTTCATGGTGATGTAACCCAGCACGCTCCAAGAGTTGGGCAACACAAAATGAGCGGCGTTGAGACCGAACAACGGATCGCCCGAGTGTTCGCAGAAATAATCGAGCAAGCGCTCATGGGCTTCACCCGGCAACCGCAGGCTGTTGTCATTCAACTGCTGCGCCTGCAACCCGGCCGCCGCCAACGCAGGCTCGATGGCCATGCCCAGTTGTTCGGCATGGCGCAGGTATTTGAGCAGCGGCGGAACGGAAGTGAAGCCCAGGGATTGCATGATCGTATTCCTTTGATCAAGACCCGCGTGCGCGGATGAATGCGCTGAAAGGTAATTTGAAACCACGGCTAAAGTAAATGGCTGGCATCTGTGCGACGTTTGACTCAATTGGCTACTCGAACTGGCCGGATGCGACCGTGACACTTTCGGGCAGCTGACTAGTATGGGGGCCTGAAATATCACCCATAAGAACCGCAAAAGGACACACGCATGCGACGCTGGAACGGCTGGGGAGATGCAAGCACGGTGGTCGAACTGCCGGCCCAGGGCGCGAGTTTTCTCGCCGAGCGGCTGGGTGACGGTCGAGCGTTGCCCGATGCCACGCTGGAGATGGCATTGGCCCGCGTGCCGGCCTCGCGGCTGCAGGAACACGCCTTGTACAGCGTGGTTGCGCAGGATCGTCTGCTGCACGCGCGGGGGCAGAGCCTGCCGGACTGGCTGGCGTTGCGTGAAGGCGCGCTGGGCAATTATCCCGACGCCGTGGCTTTTCCCGAGACGGCCGAACAGATCCGCCAATTGCTGGCGCTGGCTCATGAACAGGATTTGTGCCTGATTCCTTACGGTGGCGGCACCTCGGTGGCCGGGCACATCAATCCACCGAACTCCGCGCGGCCCGTGGTCACGGTGTCCCTGGCCCGGATGAATCGCCTGCTGGACCTTGACGAACAGAGCCTGCTGGCGACCTTCGGCCCCGGCGCCAGTGGGCCGCAGGTGGAAAGTCAGTTGCGCGCCCGGGGTTATACGCTGGGGCATTTTCCGCAGTCGTGGGAGCTGTCGACCCTCGGTGGTTGGGTCGCCAGTCGCTCCAGTGGCCAGCAATCGTTGCGCTACGGACGAATCGAGCAACTGTTCGCCGGCGGGACGCTGGAAACTTTTGCCGGACCTTTGGAGATTCCCACGTTCCCGGCCTCGGCTGCCGGGCCCGATCTGCGCGAAGTGGTGTTGGGTTGCGAGGGCCGTTTCGGGATTATTTCCGAGGTCAAGGTGCGGGTCAGCGCATTGCCCGCCGATGAACGTTTCTACGGCGTGTTTCTGCCCAGCTGGACCCAGGCGCTGCAAGCCATCCGCCAATTGGCCCAAGCGCGCGTGCCGCTGTCGATGCTGCGCTTGTCCAACGCCGTGGAAACCGAAACCCAGTTGGCGCTGGCCGGTCATCCGCAGCAGATCGCCTGGCTGGAAAAGTACCTGGCCCTGCGCGGTGCCGGTGAGGGCAAATGCCTGCTGACGTTCGGCGTGACCGGCAATCGCCGGCAAAACGCGCTGTCCCTGAGCCAGGCGCGGCAGCATCTCAAGGCATTCGGCGGGGTGTTTACCGGCACCTTGCTCGGCAAGAAGTGGGCGCAGAACCGTTTTCGTTTTCCCTACCTGCGCGAGAACTTGTGGAACGCCGGTTATGTGGTCGACACGCTGGAAACGGCCACCGACTGGAGCAACGTCGACAACCTGCTCACCCTCATCGAAAACAGCCTGCGCGACGCCTTGGCGGCTGAAGGCGAACGGGTGCACGTGTTCACTCACCTGTCCCACGTCTACGGCGAAGGCTCAAGCATCTACACCACCTATGTGTTTCGCCCGGCGGCGGACTATCCCGCCACGCTGGCGCGCTGGCAGGCGCTCAAACACGCGGCCAGCCAGACCATCGTCGATAACCACGGCACCATCAGTCACCAGCACGGCGTGGGCAAGGACCACGCGCCGTACCTGCTGAGCGAGAAAGGCGTGCTGGCGATGGCCACCCTGCAGGCGCTGAGCCGGCATTTTGATCCGGCCGGGCGCTTGAACCCCGGCACGTTGTTGCCGGAGTGACGGCCGTGAGACCGAACTGGAACGCCGCGTGGCGCCAGCAAGTGCTGCCGACGCTGGCGGATGAAACCTGGGACCTGATCGTCATCGGCGGCGGCATCAGCGGCGCCGGTATCCTGCGCGAAGCTGCACGCCGTGGCTGGCGTTGCCTGCTGCTGGAACAACGGGATTTCGCCTGGGGCACGTCCAGTCGATCCTCGAAAATGGTCCATGGCGGCTTGCGCTACATCGCCAAGGGGCAGTGGCGCCTGACCCGCGATTCGGTTCGCGAACGCCAGCGCCTGCTCGACGAAGCGCCGGGGCTGGTGGAACCGATGAGTTTCATGATGCCGCAATACCGTGGCGGCTTTCCCGGACCGCGGGTGTTGGGTGGTTTGTTGTCCGTCTATGACGCGTTGGCGGGGCGGCGTAGCCATCGCTTCCATGACGCGCAACAACTGCGCTATCTGGCGCCGGGGGTGAAGGAGCATGACCTGCTGGGCGGCACCTGTTTTGTCGATGCACTGACCGATGACGCGCGTCTGGTGATGCGCGTATTGGGCGAGGCCCGGGCCGATGGCGCCGTGGTGCTCAACGGCGTGCGCGTGCAGCAATTGCTGCGTGAAGAGGGCCGGGTGTGCGGAGTTCAGGTCGAGGACTGCGAAGGTGGCGCATCACTGCAATTGCGTTGCCGTGTGTTGGCCGTGGCCACCGGCGCCTGGGCCGAACGCTTGCGCCTGCCCGATGCCCCGCGTCAGTTGCGCCCGTTGCGTGGCAGCCATTTGTTGCTGCCGGGCTGGCGCCTGCCGGTGGCGCAAGCCTTCACTTTTCTGCACGAACGCGACCGTCGACCGGTGTTCGTTTTTCCCTGGGAGGGCGCCACGGTCGTCGGCACCACGGACCTCGATCATCAGGGCGATCTGGACCAGAGCGCGAGCATCAGCGCCGAAGAACTCGACTACCTGCTGGCAGCCTGTTCTCAACAATTTCCCCACGCAGAGGTGGTCGCTGGCGACGTGCTGTCGACCTGGTCCGGGGTGCGCCCGGTGGTGGGTAGCGCGGCGGGTGAACACCAAGGCAAACCGTCGAATGAAACCCGCGAGCATGTGTTGTGGCAGGAGCCGGGTTGCGTGACCTTGGCCGGCGGCAAGCTGACCACTTTTCGCCCGCAAGCCATCGAAGTGCTCAAGGCCTGCGCGAGCATGCTCGACCGCCCCTTCGATGATGACGCCGCGCCGGTGTTTGCCGTGGTGCCGCCGCTGGCGATTCCAGGGCTCAGTGGCAACCAGTGGCGGCGCCTGGCCGGGCGACATGGCCGTGACCTGCCGAAGCTGGCGAAATTGATTGTTGAATTGGGCCATGACAGCGTGGGCGCCACGGACACCTTGTGGGCGGAACTGGCGTTTGCCTGTGAGGCGGAAATGGTGTTGCACCTGGATGACTTGCTGCTGCGTCGAACCCGTCTGGGCCTGTTGCTGTCGCGTGGTGGCGAGGAATACTTTGCGGCCATCCGCCAACTCTGCCAGCCACGACTGGGCTGGGATGACGAGCGTTGGCAGCAGGAGTTGCAGCGCTATCAGGCGTTATGGCAACGCCATCACGGTTTACCGGATGCTGCGCATTGATGCCCATTGAAGAGAGCTCCATGGATAACCACCCGAACAAGCGTTACCTGCTGGCCATCGACAATGGCACCCAGAGCGTGCGCGCGCTGCTCTTCGATTTGCAGGGCCATCTGCTGGGCAAAGGCAAGGTCGAGTTGCAGGCCTATTACTCGACGCAACCCGGCTGGGCCGAGCAGGACCCGGAGTATTACTGGGCGAAACTGGGCGAGGCCTGCCAGCAGGTGTGGCAGCAAACCGGAATCGATCGTTCTCAGATTGCCGGCGTCTCTCTGACCACCCAGCGCGGCACCGTGATCAACGTCGATGCCCAAGGCAAGCCGCTGCGCCCGGCGATTCTGTGGCTCGATCAACGCCAGAGCGAAGTCGAAGGCGGGATCAAGGGGCCGTGGGGCTGGCTGTTCAAACTGGTTGGCGCGCAAGCCACCGTGGATTATTTTCGCGCCCAGGCCGAGGCCAACTGGATCGCCTGCCACCAGCCTGAAGTCTGGGCGGCGACCGACAAGTTTTTGCTGCTCTCGGGGTTTCTGACCCATCGCCTATGCGGGCGCTTTGTCGATTCCGTGGGCTGTTGCGTCGGCTACCTGCCGTTCGATTTCAAACGTCTGAAATGGGCCGCGCCCAGCGACTGGAAATGGCAAGCGCTGGCGGTGCGTCCCGAGCAATTGCCGAGCCTGCACAAACCCGGTGAAACGCTGGGTTTCATCACCGCTGAAGCCAGCCGCCACACCGGTATTCCCGAGGGGTTGCCGCTGATTGCCGCAGGTGCCGACAAGGCCTGCGAAGTCGTCGGTTCCGGCGTCGTCGATGCAGACACGGTGTGCCTGTCCTACGGCACCACGGCGACGATCACCAGCACCCGGTCGCGCTACCTGGAAATCGTCCCGTTGATCCCGCCTTACCCCTCGGCATTGCCGGATCAATACAACTGCGAGGTGATGATTTATCGCGGCTACTGGATGGTCAGCTGGTTCAAGAACGAGTTCGGCCTGCGGGAAATGCAACAGGCCAAAGCGCAGGGCATAGAACCCGAGCAACTCTTCGACGCACTGGTCGACGCCGTGCCGCCGGGGTCCATGGGGCTGATGCTGCAACCCTACTGGTCGCCGGGCATCCGTGAGCCGGGCGTGGAAGCCAAGGGCGCAATGATCGGTTTCGGCGACGTGCATACCCGCGCGCACATTTACCGGGCGATCCTTGAAGGCCTGGCGTATGCCTTGCGCCAGGGCATGGAGAAGATTGAGAAGCGTTCGAAAATCTCGGTCAAGCGGTTGCGGGTCGCTGGTGGCGGCTCCCAGAGTGATGCAGCGATGCAGCTCACAGCGAACATTTTTGGGCTGCCGGCCGAGCGTCCGCATGTGTATGAAGCGTCCGGTTTGGGCGCGGCGATTTGCTGTGCGGTGGGGCTTGGGCTGCACGCGGATTTTCCCACGGCGATGGCGACGATGACTCGGGTGGGCGCGGTGTTCATGCCGCAACCCGAGGCGCAGCAGATTTATGAGCGACTGTACAAAGAGGTTTACCTGCGCATGTACCGGCAGCTCAAGCCGTTGTACCAAAGCATCCGCAACATTACCGGTTACCCGGCCTGAAATAACACCGAAGATCCCCTGTGGGAGCGGGCTTGCTCGCGAATGCGGTGTGTCAGTCACTACTTATTTCACTGACACACCGCATTCGCGAGCAAGCCCGCTCCCACATTGATCCGTGCCGTTTCTTGCATCTTGGGCGTGGCGCTATCGGAGAACTTTTCTGGTGAGATTGGACAGTGTCAGGGGCAGGGTCGGTTGTTAGGCTCAACCCCACTGCTCATCCAATAAGAACCAAAAGCAATGAAGCTGACATTCCTCCTGTTGCTGCTTTGTGCAACGGCACCGATGGCGTGGGGCTGGTCCAACCATACGGTCGGCAGCTACCTGGCGTTGCAGGATCTGCCGGCCTTGCGCGATGCGCCGCAGGTCGAGGTCGAGCCGCTGGAGCAGTTTCTCGCGCAACAATATCCCGCCGTTTCTGCGCTGCTGGACGAACAGGAACGCTTCGCTCGCGAGCACTTCGCGCAGTACCCGCCGCGCCCCGACAACCTGAAATTGCCCGCCGTGCCCGGGGACAATCTGCGCCACGATTTTCTCACCGCGTTGCGGATCAATCCGCAGATTCATCTGGCGATGGTTGTCCAGCCGATGCCGGGCAAGGACCTGCCCGAGCGTGAACACCTCAAGGCCAAGCAAGTCATGGTTGAGCAAACCCTTTCGCCGTGGAATCGCCAGCGTTTCATCCGCGTGGCCGACGGTGAAAAAGTCGCGCCCCTGGCCGTGTTGGCCAGCGCCGCCGACGAGCCTGATTACGGCCACGACATCAACCTGTTCAGCGACAACCCCGGCGAGGTGGGCGCGTTGTACGGCTTCGGCCCGCAGCCATTTGGTGATGCGCGGTTTCAGTACAGTTCCCAGGCGCCGTTTCATATGGGGTTCTTCCATGAAAGTGCGGTGGTGTATGCCGCGGCCGGATTTCTTCAGCGCAGCTGGCCGGACTGGCGCGCCTACCAATACATGGGGTTGGCGCGGCTGGCGTTTGCCAGCGGCCATCCTTACTGGGGTTATCGGTTTCTCGGTTGGGGCCTGCACCACGTTCAGGACCTGACCCAGCCTTATCACGCCAAGCCATTGCCGGGTGTCGATCTGGCGAGCCTGCTGCTACTGGAAAGCAAGGCGCTGGCCGGCTTCGATGCCGACAAGCATGCCGCCATTGAACGGGTCGCCACCCGGCACATGGAGGTGGAGAAATATCAGTCGACCTGGCTGCGGCGCTTGCTGCGTGCCGGCCAGCCCCATCCGATGCTCGACGCTTATACCGACTCTGCACAGGACGCCAGCTACCCACCGTATTCAGTCGACTACCTGCGCGAAGTGGTGAGCGCCGAGTCCGCCGATGAATCCGCAGCGTTTGATGAAGCTATTGGGCAATGGCTGGACACGGCTCCGATCACCAGTGATTTCAGCGCCAGTAACCAGATGCAGCGCGAAGACTTCGACCATCCGGAATTGAACCAACAGCTGTTCAAACTGCTGGGGCATTTCGGTGCGCACAGCCGGATTTATGTCAGCGCGGGACTGGCGCCATAGCCATCGCGGCAACGATGTAGAAACCATAAAAACAATAAAACCAGGGAAGAGGAACACACCATGAGAACCCGATTTCGCCTGTCTGGCGCGGCGCTCCCCGGCGTCGGCCTGGCAGGGCTGCTGCAACTGTGCGCGGTCGACGGCGTGCAGGCCGAGGAATTCAGTGTGCTGAACAATTCGGTCACCGGTTCATTCGACAGCACCTTGTCCTATGGCCGCTTGTGGCGGGTCCAGGGCCGGGACAAGAACAACGACGACATCAACACCAACGACGGCAATCGCAACTTCGACACCGGGCTGGTTTCCGAGGTGTACAAGATCACCTCGGAGCTGGAGGCCAACTATCAGAACTACGGGATGTTCATGCGCGGCACCGCGTTCTATGACACCCAACTGATGGACAAGCGCAACGATTACTACCGCAACAACAACCCTTCGCAACCGAGCCAGAGCTACCCGCAGGACGACCACTTCACTGCTCAGACCCGCGATATCGCCGGCAGTCGGGTGGAGATGCTCGACGCTTACCTCTATGGCAACTGGGACGTCGCGCAGATGCCGGTCACGGCCCGTATCGGACGCCAGGTGTTCAACTGGGGCGAGGGGATTTTCTACCGTGGCGGGATCAACACCACCAACCCGGTGGACGCGTCCAAGTACCGTTTGCCCGGTGCCGAAGTCAAGGAAGTGCTGGTGCCGGTGGAGGCGCTGAGCTTCAACATCGGCCTGACCGACACCCTGACCATGGAGAGCTTTTACCAGACCAACTGGAAGGAAACCCGGATCGACCCGGTCGGTACTTACTACTCGCAATCGGACCTGTTCGCCGACGGCGGCAACACCGGTTACAACAACTTTACCGATACTGCGCTGGACACTCCGGTCCCTGGCTTCGGCAACGTGATCGGCCTGTACAGTGCGCTGGGTAACAACCCGTTGCTCAACCAGGCATTGAGCACCACTGGCCTTTATGCCAACGGGGTCACTCCGACCTTCGGCAATATCGTCAAGGTCGCTTCGGTCGGCAAGGATTACAACGCGCGCAACGACGGCCAGTTCGGTTTCGCTTTCCGCTACATTGCGGAACAACTCAACAGCACCGAGTTCGGCTTGTACATGGTCAATTACCACGCCAAGGAACCGACCGTTTCCGCCGACCTGGGCGGGTATAAGGGGGTCGACATCAACGCGCTGACCAACCTGTTGTCCGGGGTGGCTGGCAGTCAGGCCGGCGAACTGGCCAACGGCCTGACGACCATTGATGTGCTGGGCAGTATTCAGGCGCATCGTCGCTACGCTGAAGACATCCGCATGTACGGCTTCAGTTTCAACACCACCCTGGGCCAGGCGTCGGTGTTTGGTGAAGTGGCCTATCGGCCGAACCTGCCCATCGGCGTTGCCGCCACCAACGACCTGATCGGCGACCTGGCCAATGGCGCAGCTGCCGTAGCGTCCGGCAAGACCATCAACATTGGCGGGCAGATGGTCACGCTCGACAGTCAGATCAATAACGCCGAGCGGGTGGAAGCGTTCAACACCTCGCTGGGCAGCATCTACAACTTTGGTCCGAGCCTGTCGTTCGACTCGATGTTTGGTGTGTTCGAACTGGCCTCCGAGCATTTGCGCGGTAGCAGCCTGCAATACACCGCGTACGACGGCAGTACTCGTTACTACGCGGGCACCGGTAACTATTCCTATGTGTCGGGCGGCGATCGCGCCGACCAGGTCAACCGCAACTCCTACAGCTACACCGCGATGTTGAACGGTACATGGAACGACGTGTATGCCGGGGTCAACGTCTCGCCCTATGTCGTCTACAAGGACGACTTCAACGGCAACAGTTATCAGGCGGGCAACACCATCGAGGGCCGCAAGGCCTACACCCTGGGGATCAAGGCCAATTACCAGAACAAGCTGGAGGCCGAGTTGCAATACACCGAGTTCTACGGCGGCGGGCAGGACAACGGCCTGCGTGATCGCGACAACGTCGGCTTCAACCTCAAGTACTTCCTTTAAGTGCTACACGCAAACCAAGTGTGGGAGCGGGCTTGCTCGCGAAAGCGGTGTATCAGGCGACATCTGTGCTGGATGTGCCGCCCTCTTCGCGAGCAAGCCCGCTCCCACATTGGATCTTCTGTGTCTTGCAGACCGCAGCAGGATTTATTTCGGAGAACGATCATGTTTCACACGTCTCGCCTGACCAAAACCACGCTGGCGCTAATCCTGAGCCTGGCCGCCGGCAGCACGCTGGCCGCCATCTCGCCCCAGCAAGCCGAGCAATTGAAAACCACCCTGACACCGCTGGGCGCCGAGCGTGCCGGCAACGCCGCCGGGACCATTCCGGCCTGGGCCGGCGGCATCACCCAGGCGCCGGCCGGCTACAAACCGGGTCAACACCACCCGGACCCGTACGCGGCGGACAAGCCGCAGTTCACCATCACCAAGGCCAACCTTGAGCAGTACAAGGCCCACCTCAGCCCCGGCCAGATCGCACTGTTCAACAGCTACCCCGACACCTTCCAGATGCCGGTCTATCCCTCTCGCCGGTCGGGCTCGGCGCCGCAATGGCTGTATGACAACACCTTCAAGAATGCGACCTCGGCCAAACTGCTCGAGGGCGGCAGCGGGTTTGCCGATGCCTATGGCGGCGTGCCGTTCCCGGTGCCCAAGGACGGGATCGAGGTGCTGTGGAACCACATCACCCGTTATCGCGGGATCTATGTGGTGCGGCGTGCTTCCGAAGCGCCGGTACAGCGCAACGGCAGCTTCGCGCTCGTGACCTCGCAGCAGGAAGGGCTCTTCAACTATTACCGCCCCGGTGGGCAGTTCGCCGACCTGAAAAACATCCTGTTCTACTACCTGGCGTTCGTGAAGAGCCCGGCCCGGCTGGCCGGCGGTGCGGCGTTGATTCACGAGACCCTGGACCAGCTCAAGGACCCGCGTCAGGCCTGGGTCTACGACGCCGGCCAACGCCGTGTGCGCCGCGCGCCGAACCTGGCGTATGACACGCCGATCGCTTCATCCGACGGCCTGCGCACGGCCGACGATACCGACCTGTTCAACGGCTCGCCAGACCGCTACGACTGGACGCTCAAGGGCAAGCAAGAGGTCTACATCCCGTACAACAACTACAAAGTCGGCAGCCCTGACGTGAAGTACGCGCAGTTGCTCACACCGGGCCACCTCAACCCGCAATTCACCCGTTATGAGCTGCATCGGGTCTGGGTGGTCGAAGGCACGCTCAAGCCGGGCTCGCGGCATATTTATTCCAAGCGGGTGCTGTTTCTCGACGAGGACAGTTGGGGCGCTGCACTGGTGGATCAATATGACGGGCGAGGGGAGTTGTGGCGGGTGTCGATGGCCTACCTGAAAAACTTCTACGACCTGCCCACCACCTGGAGTGCGCTGGACGTTTTCCATGACTTGCAGGCGCGTCGTTACTACGTGCAGAACCTGGACAACGAAGAACCCGCCACCGTGGACTTCGCCCAACCGGTGCCGGAAGACGCGTATTTCATGCCGTCGGCATTGCGTCAACGCGGGACTCGGTGAGGGGAGCAAACTGCGCAAAAGTGGCGAGGGCAGCGCTCTTGTCACAACGCCGATCACTCGGTCGGCACAACCTTACCCAACATTCGAATAATGAAGAGTCATGGTAGCCTCATTGCTTCAACTGCCGTTAAATCGGAGGGCATGTGGCAAGTTTGAGCATCAATAATATTGATCGTCAGCTCTATGAAGAACTGCGAGTAACGGCAGATATCAGAGGTCTTTCGATTGAAGATCTCGCGTGTCGGATTTTGACCAAAGCACTGGAGCAGAATAAATGTACTGACGGCTTGGGGACTCGAATCCATAAGCGGTTCAGCCTCGATGGTGGAGTAGAACTGGATCTGCCTTCTCGCTGAAGTTGGGTCGCAAGTTTCTCGGTTCGACACATCATCATTGGTGGTTATTCAGACCGCATTCGCGAGCAAGCCCGCTCCCACATTTGATCGTGGTACGACGCCGATCAAATGGGGGAGCGGGCTTGCTCGCGAATGGTTCTTTCATTCACCGCAAAGTGAACGTCAAACGCGGAAGTGGCTGACCATCTGCTGCAATTGCCCCCCCAACCGCGCCAGTTCAACGCTCGACGCAGCGGTTTCGTCGCTGGCGGCGGCGGTCTGTTCGGACACGTCGCGCACGTTGATGATGCTGCGGCTGATCTCTTCGGCCACGGCGCTTTGCTGTTCGGCAGCGGCGGCGATCTGCTGGTTCATCGACTGGATGTTGGATACCGTGCGGGTGATGTTTTCCAGGGACACGCCAGCCTTGCGGGTCAGGGCCACGCTGCTGTCGGTCAGGGTACGGCTGTTGTTCATCACCGCCGACACTTGTTGCGTGCCATTTTGCAGGGCGGCCACCAGGCCTTCGATTTCTTCGGTCGATTTCTGCGTGCGCTGGGCCAGGCCCCGCACTTCATCGGCGACCACCGCAAAACCACGACCGGCTTCACCGGCGCGCGCGGCTTCAATCGCGGCGTTGAGCGCCAGCAAGTTGGTCTGCTCGGCGACGGCCTTGATCACGTCCATCACGCTGCCAATCTTGTCGCTTTCCTGTTGCAGCACGCTCATGGCTTCGGTGGAACGCACCACTTCGCTGGCCAGACGCTCAATCTGGGCGATGGCTTCGTTGACCACTTTGTCGCCTTCACGAGCTTCACCGTCTGCCGCGGCGGCGGCTTGCGAGGCTTGTTCGGCATTGCGCGCGACTTCCTGCACCGTGGCGGTCATCTCGTGCATGGCGGTGGCCACCTGATCGGTCTCGATCTTCTGGCTGTTCACCCCGGCGCTGGTTTGTTCGGTCACGGCCGACAGTTCTTCGGCGGCGCTGGCAATTTGCGTGACGCCGTCGCGGATGCCGCTGATCAGGTCGCGCAGGGTCACGCCCATGCGCGCGATGCCTTGCTGCAACACACCGAGTTCGTCACGGCGCGTGACTTTGACGTCATGGGACAGGTCGCCGCTCGCGATGCGTTCAACCACGGCCAGGGTGTCGCGAATCGGGCCAGTGATTTGACGGGTGATGATCACGGCGGCAATCACGCCGACCAGCAACGCGAGCAAGATGCTGATCAATTGCAGGGTACGGGCCTGGGCGCTTTCGGCGTCGCGACGGTCGAGCTGGATCTGATACAGCTGATCGCTCAGGGTCACGATGGCGGCGCCTTGGTCGGTCATTTCCTTGCGCGCCTGCACCGCCTCGGTGTTGGCCGCTTTATACGACTGCAAGGCGCTGCGGTAGTTGACCAGCGCGGTTTCCAGCTGACGCAAGGCGTCTTGCTGAGTCTCGGCGAACTGCGCGTTGAGTGGTTTGAGGCTGGCAATCGCCGCGTCCAGTTGGCCGACGGCTTTTTGCTCGGTCTCGGCGTTGGGGGCGGCGGTGTAGCCGCGCACTTCGTAGCGGGCCAGGATGAACGCTTCCTTGGCGGCGGTAATGGCCTGGAATTGTTCGAAGTGCTGATCGCTCAACGGCATTTGCTGCACGCGGCTGCTGATGGCCTCGATCAGTGTGTTGGCGGTTTCAGCATTGGCGCCCATGGTGTCGCGGGCGCTGTTGCCGGTGCGGTAGGCGCTGCGCATTTTGTTCAGCGAGGTCTGGTACGCCGCAATGAAGGTGCCTTGCTCTTTGAGTAGCTTGAGGTTTTCCGGGCTCTTGAATGTCGACAGCAACGCTTGTTGCTGAGCCGAGAAGGCGTCGAGGGTGGTCTGTACGTTCTGCGCGGCGGTTTCGTCGCCGTTGGTCAGCATGTATTGCAGGCGAACCACACGCAGCTTGGTCAGGCCGGCGTTGAGCTGGGTGATGTCGCTCATCCAGTTGCTGCGGTCAATCAGGCTGCCCAGGCTGGTCCAGCCGGTCAGGGCCAGGACGCAGGTCAATGCCAAAACCAGGCCGAATCCCAGGCCCAGTTTCATGTTCACGCTGATATTGCCGAGCCAGCTATTCATCAATTCCTCCAGGAACGTTGCGCTTGTTGATCGTCGGTTGGCTGGAAGATTGTTGTTTTTGGGAGCCAGCAAGGTAGGTAGCAGGTCTGTATCGGCCGCATTCGCGGGAGCTGAAAGGATTTTGTAGGACACAATCTGTAACAAGACTTTGCGCGGCTTTTAAGCTTTTTTTCACATACGTTTCACTCGCTGCCTACGCTTGCCTCTTTAATCTCGGCGGATTTAATGAGCGCGGTACGTGCCGGCGAGGCGGCTTGATGTGGAATTGAGACTGAATCTACTCGGGATAAAACGCTCAATCGATTTGAGCCGCTATGCCCGCTATCGCAATGCGGCGGTGGTGCTGGTGTCGGCACTGCTGGTGATTCCGTTGACGGTCTGGCTGTTGCAGCCCGCCGCGGTGCCGGACCTGGCCCATGGCAATGTTGCGGGTGCCAAGGCAATGACGGACGGATGGGCCAAGGGCGACATGATCGTGCTGGTGCGCCATGTCGAACGTTGCGATCACTCTTCGGCCCCTTGCCTGGCGGGCGATGATGGCATCACCGAGCGTTCGCGCAGTGTTGCGGCCGGTGTCGGCGAGCAGTTTCAGCGCCTCGGGATGAGCAAGGCGGACGTTTACAACAGTCCGATCCTGCGTACTGTGCAGACTGCCAATTTCATGTTCAGCAAGGCAGCGGTCGGTGAAGACTGGCTAATCAGTTGCAAGGGCACTATGTTGCGTGATGCCCTGGCGCACAAAGTGGCGGGCCGCAATCTGGTGCTGGTGACCCACAGCGAGTGCATGGCGCAACTTGAAAAAGACCTCAAGTTGCCGACCGCGACCCTGGGTTACGGCGCTTCATTGTTTATCTCCGCTCCAACACCGCAAACGACACACATGTTGGGTTTCATTGAAGCCTCCGACTGGCACACGGTAACTACCGAATGATTTTTTCTCTGGATCAGGACACACAATGCTGAATTTTTCCCGCCACCGCTTTTATTGGGTGAACTTCGGTATTGCGCTAGCCTGCGCGGCCGTGGTTTTCCTGATGTTCGACATGACCAAAATCGACATCTGGTTCAGCAACCTTCTTTTTGACCCGGTCACCCAGACCTTCCCGCTCGACAAGGTTCACCTCTTCGAGAAACTCACGCACAAGTGGGCACGGATCATTCCGAACTGGACTGCTGAAATCGCCTTGATCGGCATGTTGCTGTCGTTTGTCTGGCCATTGGTCAATCCACAAAAGCGACCGCGTATCGGTCAGTTCCTGGAGCGGATCAAAGCCGCTCCGGTGCTGCGGTTTACCGCCGACCATCGCCGTGACTTTATCTTTGTGGTAGTGGCGTTTGCCGTGTGCACCGGCGTGATCCATTTCCTCAAGGCGCACACCAGCGTGTACTGCCCGATTGAAACGACCCTCTACGGTGGCAAGATTGCCCACATGGAGTGGTACAACAATTTCCAGCTGTTCAGGGAAGCCGGTGACGGTCGCTGCTGGCCGGGTGGGCATGCGTCGGGCGGTTTCACCATGCTCGCGCTGTACTTCGTTGCCCGTCGTTACCAGTGGCGCTTTTCCAAAGCGGTGTTGTGGTTCTCGTTGGTGCTGGGTTTTGTCTACGGCACCACGCGGGTCCTGCAAGGCTGGCACTACATGTCCCACACCTTCTGGGCCGGGATCTTCGTCTGGCTGGCGTGCTTGCTGACGGCCCTGGCGTTTTATGGTCGGGCCAGGCTGGACGTGCCCGTGCTGCAAAAGACCGGGCGTTCCAGTGTAGATGTGGTTACAGGATCACAAAGTAGTAAGCCTGTCGCCCCACCCTCATTGTCTTGAGCACTTTCAACGGCGCGGCAGGTTCGGTATCACCGGACATGACCGCGACGTTGGACGCGGACGCTGCGAGAAACTCATGCAGTTGCGCGTCAGTGTCCAGGCCTTTGAGCCGGCGCTGGCTGTAGAACACACTGGCGCCGCCCATCCGCTCATTGGCCTGGAACAGGGCGACCTGTTGTCCGTTGGCCTGCATCGTCTGAATCTGCGTAGTCAGCGGCACAAAGGACAGCGTGCGATCGGCCAGCGGCATCGCCCACTGCGCGGCAGCCAGATAGCCGCCAATCACCACGGCGAACACGCCGATCACCCCCCCACGCCGATACCGTGCGATACGACCCAGCAGGGTTGTAGCGGTTTCACGGTCCTTCAGTTTTGCATACAGCACGCTCGCATATTCCGCCGCAATCACCGCTGCGGCCGGTGTCATCGACATCAGGTACACAGTGCGCTTGCTCGATGCCAACGTCAGCATGGCGAACTGCGCCACCAGCCACAGCGTGAAAAACAGCAAGTAACGGTTAGCCACCAGGCTTTTGCGGAAATGCCACAGCCCCAGGTACACCAGAATGTTCCACGGCAAAAATGCTTGTGGCAGCTTGGCCAGGTAGTAGTAGAACGGTTCGTAATGCCCGGCCTCGACGAACGACCCGCTGAAGCGTCCGACACTGTTGGTCAGCAGCACATCCGTCACGGCCTGCGCACCACTTTGCTGATAAAGCAGGGCGAGCCAGATCAGCAGCGGCACCAACCCCAGCAGCGTCAACAGTCCGGGGCGCAGCCAGGCCGCCAGGTTCAGGCGCTTGTCGATCAACGTGTCGGCCAACAGGTACGCGAAGATCACCACACCCGGCATCGCCAGGCCCAGCACGCCTTTGCTCAAGGTTGCGATGGCAATCCCTGTGCAAAACAGCAACGCGTTGCCGAGCGTCGACTGTCGTTGGCCTTGAAAGAACGCGAGCAACGCCATGCTCACGCCCAACGCCAGCAATGCATCTTCGCCGACGCCCCGCACATTGCTCCAGTAACTGGCCATGGTGGCGAGCAGGATGCCTGCCGTCCACGCGATTTCTTTGGGGCGGCCGAACTTGCGGAGCAGCGCGTAAAGAATCATCACGCTGAACAACCCGGCGAAGGCCGACGCCAGTCGCACTGCCCACGGTGTGCCGCCGAGCGCGCGGATCGCAGCGGCATCGAGCCATAAACTTAATGGGGGTTTTTCCAGAAACGGCTCGCCAAATAAACGGGGTGTCACCCAGTCGTTATCCAGGTGCATTTCCATGGCGATCCCGGCTACCCGGGCTTCGGTGGAACCTTGCAGTTGGTAATTGCCCAGCGCGAAGAAAAACAGCAAAGCGGCAAGCAGAAGCAGTGAAGCGGCGGGGCGGGACATGGACGTCGATGACCGGACAGGGAGCAGGGAGGCCGATCATAGGTAATGAGAGCTGAACGAAATGTGAACGGCGCGTAGTAATTGAGTTTTAGAAAACCCAACCCATTGGCGCCCTTTCTCGCAGGCAAAAAAAAGCCCGCGGGAGGGCGGGCAAACCGTAGTTTCTTGAATGAGCGAGGGCAATGTACCGATTGTTGGGGCGCGATGGGGTGAAGAAAAGTTCATGTAGATGAGCGCCCGCGCGCCAGCGCCTCTACGGCAAATGATCCGCCGCAAAGTCCGCCTCTGAACGCGCGCGTAACTGGCCTTTGCGGCAGGCTTGCTGGAATCGTTCATAGTCGCGGTCATTCTGATCGGTGTAGCTTTTTGCATACTTGACCAGCGCCTCTGCCACCGCATCGCTCTTGCCGATGTAGCCGCTGATCTGCGAGGCGTGTCCGGAAGATTTGGCATGCGCGCGAGCGAGGGCGCGACCACACAAGCGTCCGTAGGCCGCAAAGGCTTCGGCATCGAAGTTTTCCAGCTCGGCTGAAATCTTCATGTCGCGCAACTGACGCACATAAAAGTGTCGACCGCTGGGGCCGGTGGTCCAGCCAAGGAACAGGTCACTGGCCGACTGCATCAAGCGCTGACCATCGACCACGCGCTGACCGTCATGCCGGACACGTGATTTGACCTTCACATAATCGGCAAGCACCGAACGCCGCGCTTCCTTGAATTGCAGGAACAGCGGGAACTCCTGTTCATCCGTCAGCAACGCCACCAGGCAACGCGTGCCGACACTGCCCACGCCCACTACTTTGAAGGCCATGTCGTGAACGTGAAACCGTGACAGCAACTCACGACGGTCGGCTTGTAGCGTGGCGCGGTAATCGCTCATGAATGTTTTGTACAACGGGCGCCAGTCCGAAAGACGCAGCCAGTCATCGTCGGCATCCAGCAGTGTGGTGTCTTTGTGCAGGTGGAAAATTTCCGGCAGGTCATCGCGAATCACCAGATGACCTTTCGCATCACGTTCGCTGATTTTTGGCAGCAGTTCGGCGTGCGTCCGCCGTTCGGCTTTTTCGATGGCGCGCTCCACATGCTCCAGCGTGCTTTTGCTCGCCTGTTTGAGCAAATCATCGTAGGTGATGGACTCGTACCAGTTTTCCAGTGAGCTTTGTTGAGCACACTCCAGCAGGGTGTCCTGATAGGCGCCGACCACCTGGAGGCAGACGTTTTCTTCCACCGTCTCGCCGTGGCGCAGGTCGCGGGCCGCCACCATGAAACTCGCCACCAAACGTTTCAAATCCCATTCCCAGGGTCCGGGGTGAACCTCGTCGAAATCATTGACGCTGAACAACAGATTGCGCTCGGGCGTGGCGAAACCGCCGAAGTTCATTAGGTGGCAATCGCCACAGATCGTCGAGACCAGGCCCATGTTGGATGTCGTAGCCAGGTCGTGAGCCTGCAGCAAGGCGTTGCCGCGATAGAAGGTAAACGGCGACACGAGCATGCGCCCATACCGCAACTCGACCAGCGACTTGACCCGGCCTTCGCTGGACCGCTTGATCAGCGGTATTGGATCACGGGTCACTCTTCCCATGGACGCTTGAGCACTGCGTGAGCAGTTTTTGCGGGCAGCCTTGCCTTGCTTCAAGCGGTCGTTAAGGTCGGTCATGTGGGCTCTTTTTGGGTCGGTGTTATGGGGTGAGATCGAGGTGAGTGTAGAAGGGCTTTTGCTGGCTCATCCGAAGTGATTGAGCAGCGACTAATCTGTCCTTCATGCCTTCGTTCCCTCTCGCAACCCGGCAACAAGGAGATTTGTGCTCTCACTGCTGATATCGCTGCTGCTGGCCTTCCTGATCGGCTGGGTGTCCCAGCGCATGGGCATGTGCCTGGTCAATGCCACGGGGTTGTTGCTCAGGCGTCGACCGACGTTGTTTGTGTCTTTGATCACATGCGGTTTGTTCGGCCTGTTACTGGCGCCGCTCTATGCCTTGTTTGGTGTCAGTCAGCCGCTATTCATTCCTGAAGTCGGCTACCTGTCACTGGTAGGCGGCGGACTGTTGTTTGGTCTCGCCTCGGTTCTCAATGACGGTTGCAGCGTCGGCACGCTCACCAAACTCGCCAGCGGCAACCTGAACAAAGCGTTCACCATTTTTGGCTGGGTGCTGGGGATCGTCCTCTGGTATCGCCTGAACATGCTCGTCGAACACAAAATCCTGCAAATGCCGACCATCACCAGCCGCCACTACTGGTTGACCCTGGGTATCGTCCTGATGGTGCTGCTATTGCTGATCCGCGTTCACGGTGACAAACACCTGGTCCTGTCCAGCATGCTGCTGGGCGCCCTGACCAGCGCCCTCTACACCTTCGAACCGCAGTGGACCCCGAGCGTATTCATCTACAACGTTTCGCAAATGTTCTGGGATTCGGGGGATAGCTCCCTGACCGGTCGGCGCGTGGCGGTATTCGTCGTGCTGTTGCTGGGGATGCTCAGTTACACGCTGCACCGCCGGACCTTCCGTTATCAGCGGTTCGACGTGATGACCGCGGGCAAGCATTTACTGGCGGGTGTGCTGATGGGGATTGGGGCGTCGATGATGCTTGGGGGGAATGATTCGCAGATATTGTTGGTGTTTCCAACGATGACGTGGGTGGGGGCAGTGCCGTTAGGGGCGATTGTTTTGGGGATATTGGTGGGGGTTGTGATGAGGCGGATTAGTGGTCGAATTTGATAGGTCAGCTATTTGGGGTCGCTTGAATGTTGTGTATACGGTACGTTGGCCCACCAATGTTACGGTAACGGCACATGGACTATTCACTGATCATTTCCCGTCTGGGTACGCAAATACGCCAAAAACGTATCAATCGTGGCCTGACGCAAGTCCAACTAGCCAAACTCGCGGGGCTGACACGGCAAAAAGTCATCGCGGTAGAAAAGGGCACTCTTACCGTTGGGATGATCGCTTTTGCGCGAGTTTTAGCTGCGCTGGATAGTGAGCTATCGGTCATTCCGGCGGCGATGCCGACACTGGAAGAGCTAGAGGGGCTTTTCGATTGAAAATGCCTTCTCTCTGAGAATGGCGAACGTTAAATCTTTATCTGATCAAATTTCCCGTGGGCAGGAAATTTCCACGGCACGCGGAACGCGGCACCGCCTCTAATCAGATTGGCTTGAGCCGTGATTGCTGGCCACCAACGCACCAGATTATGCGCTTTGTTCCAATAGGACTCATTTCCCCAATGCCTGGCCAAGCAGAAAACGGGTAGGCCGGATTCGCGAAACGCCCGTTTTTCTATATCGCCCTTCGTAAATTTATCTTGTGAGATGACCGCCCAGCCGCCTTCATTGCTCAGCACTGAGATCCAGTCCACGTCGGTGGTGTTTTGCGGGAATTTGTCTCTCAGTGGCAATACCGAATGGCCTTCCACTTTAGTCAGTTCGTTTAATGCACGGGCCAAAGCGGGAGGAAGGTTGTTATCCAGTAAGAAATTCAAGCAGCATTCCTTTGCTCAAAGTGCACTGCCGCTTCAACGGCTGCCGTAGGGATTTCATAGAGCAGCGCTACGCGTTTGGTGTCGTTGCCCTCTGTCTGATAGGCGCTAAAAATTGTCGCCGTATCAATTCCGGCAGTTGTGAGAACGGGTTTGCCGAAGTTCCGAGAAGGGTCCAGAACGATGGCTTTGCTGCGCTTGACGGGATACCAACGCTGAGCGGCCTCTGATTCCGTGTAGTCAATGCCTTCATACAGAGAAGGCTTGATAACTTGCTCAAAAGCGTATTGACGCTTTATCAAATCTAGAAGGGATTCATCCCCTGTTTCACTCAGCACGGTTGCGAAAATACTTCGGCCGTCGGTTTGAAAGCGTTTGCAGGTAAATGGATAGGCTTGGTCAAACAACTCTTTTGCTTGCTGTGAGGCACTGCGGATGGCCTGCAGGCTGATGCCGTGCTGGCGGAAGGCATGGACGAAGCGAATTTCCAGGAGGTCATGAAAGCCTAGAGCGGCCTCATCCAAGTCAGCCAGTTCTGATTTCCAGATCTCTGGATACTGAACCCCCTGCGCGGTATATCCGAATAGCCATCGGCGAATATCGGCAGCTGGAATTCCTGTGTAAAGCGAGGCTTCAGCCGGTGTGTATAAGCCTATACCGACAAGGCGGCTAGGCAGTTTGATGGTTTGCAATGTGGCCTCCTTGTCATCAGGTTATTCGGCGAGGTGATTCTGGTGGGAAGGGTGATCCCAAGCAACCGGTCGCGGACGAACAGCCGTTCTGTGGGTTCCAGCGTAGGTCTAAAGGCTGAACGGCACAATCAGCTCCGAGTCGTTAAGGTTTGAAGGAAATTTCCGAGGAGCCTGTCCTTTAATTCGTTCGCAGGAAGGCCAGGAGTGAACCCAAAAAAGCACCTGCGATGTTCTCGTCAGGTGCTTTTTTGTTGATAGGTTGCGGCCGCTTCGTTAGATCGTCGAAACTTGCGTCTGCAATCGCCGGCCTACGACATCGAGCAAATCACAACCATCGCGTAGCGACGTCACTAAAACCCGCGCCAGTTCACTGTGAATACCCTCGCCAAACGCGATGCTTTCCAGTAATTGAGTCGCGGTGCGGATACGGTACGCCGCGGTTTCGTGCAGTACGTCCAGCGGTGCTTCGGTGTCGATCAGCAACGACGCGATGGTGCAGTCGATGCCAGTGATCGGCATGTATCTATCCATGACAAAACCCTCCATTGGTAAAGGAACGCGACTAAGCAGTAGTGACTGTAGGCGGAACCTCAGGCAGCCCGTCAGGCGGATCGAGATTGTCCAGCGCGCGGTTGACTAACAGCTCAGCCAGTACGCTCAACTGCTGTATGGCCAGTGCCACGTTCCGACGCGAGCCTTCGAGTTCACAGGCGAGGTCGGTGGTCATGACGTTGAGCGAGGCGAGGGTTTCGCAAGCGTGAGCGAGCAGGGTGGGTGTGTCGATGTCGGGGAGGAGGGTGAAGACGTGGCTGATGGGGTCGGTGTGTTGTGGGTTGCGTAGGCGAGCGCTGACGGTGCGTTCGGTGGCTTTTGAGAGCGCCGACAAATCGGCAGTTTCTGTTTCAGGATCCGGTGGATTAGGGCTGTGTTTTTTCATGGTGAATCTCCGGTTTATTCAAGGAGCTGCCACGCCCCTGCTGTCAAACAGGGAAGGGTGGCAGCCGTACGCGGGTTGACAGACCGGCAAACCAGAAACCGGTGCATCCGAAGATGCCCCACGCACAACCGCCATGAAAAAATGCACACGCGTAAGCATGCCGTTTTATCAGAAAGAGTGAAAGTTACTGGTTTTCAGCCTGTCAAAGCCGATCGCTGTTTTGTAGCGACATCTGAAGGCTATCGACGCAGAACCGCTTCCGCCAGTTCATGAAAGTCGATACGAGTTGCGGGAAGTTTCCTAGGACGCTGACTACGTTCCTACAAAAAACTCCTTGAAACAGACCTACTGCCTTTGTGCTGAATTCCTACGCAGTCTGGCGGTTGACGGAGAAGTGGCTAGCGGCCTAAAGTTCTCCCAACAGCCCAGTACAGCGTGCAGTCAATTGTTAGATCTGCCCAGCAGTCCTGGGCTTTTTTTCGCCTAGAGAAAAACCAATGAAGCGAACAGCCATCCTCATAGACGGGGGATTTTTCTTCCAGCGTGTCATGTTTTTTACGCGAAAGTTTTTTGGTCGGAGCCTTATGCTTTCTGCTGAGCAACTTGCGCAAATCATCAAGATAGTAGCGCGGCATCATCTGGAGGATGAGCGATCACCATGCCGAGAGTTGTATCGGATCTACTTCTATGATTGTCCTCCCCCTTCAAATCAGGTTCGCTTGCCTGTTATCCCGCACGGGCATAAAACATCGGGGTATTTGAACTTCAATACCCACAGTCCCTATCTGCTTCGGCGTAATTTGCATGCTCATCTAAAAGCCAGTCGCAAGACAGCACTACGGTTGGGGGAACTAGGTAAAAATGGTGAGTGGCAACTCAATACCCATTCGCTTAAAGCTTTGCTCAATGGGCAGAGAGAGTGGTGCGATCTTACAAACGATGATTTTCATTACAGAGTTGAACAGAAAATTGTTGATACCAAACTTGGGATGGACATCACCGTCCTTGCATTGGAAAAGCTAGTCGACGTAATAGTGTTAATGGCGGGCGACTCGGATTTTGTGCCCGCCGCAAAGCTTGCCAGAATGAAAGGAATCGATTTCGTGCTTGATCCTATGTGGGCGAATACGACGGAAAGTCTGAGTGAGCATGTAGACGGGGTCAGATCATTTGACCTAGTACGAATTCTCCAGCGTGTGACCGACGCTGAGCTCATTCAACAACCAGAGTGGTGGAGCGGAGAACAGTTGGTTGGTAGGGTTCGCACACAAAAAATCTGACACTCTCCGTCACTGGGGCGCGGACCATCAGGACGAACTTCAGTACTCAATTCCTTCACCCCCCTTCAAAACCCACCCAGCCTCCCCAGCCACCAGCCGATACTCAACCTGCCGCATCTTCCCCGTCCTCCCCGCCCCAGCCTCCGCACTGTCATAAACCGGAAACCGCCGCACCAGCACATTCTCCACCACCGCAAATTCATCTTCCCCCTGATACCCCGCCGCCACTTTCGCGTTCTCATTAACCGGCGGAAGGTAAATCTCGCTCAGCGACTTCTTATGGTTAGCCGCATACGCCACCAACTCCCCCGGCATGCCGCGTCCCGGCGCTCTGGCGAAGACGTAAATCTCCGGCGAACCATCCTGATCCAGATCGGCGACTTCGGCGTGGGCGATGTTGCCCGTGAGCGGTCGAGTGATAGCCGAGTTGTCGATTTCCAGCCCTTGCGGCGAAATGCGCACCACGGGGTTCCCGTCGACCCATTCGCCTTTCACCTGAAAACGTATGCCTTGCAGTTCGAGCGTCTGATCAAGCGGTTGGCCGCTGTCCGTCGCGGGGCTGAGGTTTAGAGAAAGGTTGTAGTTGGCCACTTCATTGCGCCGCGCAGCGTTATGCATCAGGTACACCTGAACCGTGTATACCCCATCAACGGGCAACGGACCCATGAAGTGATTGCCCATAATTGAGCCGTTGAACAGCACGGTGTCCTGGCCTTTGGCGGCGATGTTGAAGTAGGCCGATGCGTTGGAGGGGTTGAGGTCGACGGTCAGTATCTGGCCTGCTTTCGCACTGACGCGGTATTGCGCAGTGAGCGAGCCTTTGATGGATTGGTCGAACCTGGCGCTATCGCGGTCTTTATCAAAAGGAACTTGCTCGACGCGCGTTTCGACCTCCGAGGCGGCCTGCGCAAAAGTAGTGATCACTGAAAACAGACCGACGGTAATCCAGCGGTTCATGATTATTTTCCCGAAAAGCACTGAAGCGAAGGATAGATCAGCGCCTCAATTCGGCACCACAAACGGCTAATTATCGACTTGATCCGTCCCGAATATTCGCTTTGTATATCGTCGCGATCAGCCTCGATTCCGTCGTCATCGTCCAGTGGCTTGTGTCGATAAGTATTGAAGTACAGAAGCAGTTTGAATGTCGGCCGGATGAGGGTTTGTACCAGACGTAGAAGCCCGGTTTAGACGAGTCTGTCGGGCAAAAGTGGCAATAACATGACAATTTGAATCTAATAAATGCCGTCAAATAAATGACTATATTTTGGTATGGTGCTTATTTAGACAAACTATTGACAGTGCCCTCCTGAACTCCCATTATCGGCCGCGTTTTGGTGGCCTTGCGCCATAAAAGCGGCGGACCTAACCACGTGTATCCGCTCAACTATTCAGGGAGAAAGTCATGTTTGTCGAGCGAATACTGGTCACCGGCGGGGCGGGTTTTATTGGGTCGCACCTTGTTGAAGCGTTGCTTGGCAAGGGCTACAAGGTTCGCGTGCTGGATAATTTGTCGACCGGCAAAGTGGCTAATCTGCCGATGGACAATGCCAATCTGAACCTGGTCATCGGTGATGCGGCGGATGGTGCTGTCGTTGAACAGGCCATGCGCGATTGCAGCGCTGTCGTTCACCTGGCGGCGGTCGCCTCGGTGCAGGCTTCAGTAGACGATCCGGTCGCCACTCATCAAAGCAACTTCGTCAGCACCCTGAACGTCTGCGAAAGCATGTCGAAAGCCGGGATCAAGCGTGTGGTGTATGCGTCCAGCGCGGCCATTTACGGCAACAACGGTGAAGGCACGGCGATTCACGAAGACACGCCGAAATCCCCGCTCACGCCGTACGCCGCCGACAAACTGGCCGGTGAGTACTACCTGGATTTCTATCGCCGCGAGCACGGCCTGGAACCGATGATCTTCCGCTTCTTCAACATCTTCGGCCCGCGCCAGGATCCGTCTTCGCCGTATTCCGGCGTGATCAGTATTTTCACCAAGCTGGCCATGGCCGAGCAGTCGGTGGCGATTTTCGGTGACGGTGGGCAGACCCGCGACTTCGTTTACGTTCAAGACCTGGTGAGCATTCTTGTGCAAGCACTGGAAGTGAACGAACCGAAACCCGGTGCGGTCAACGTAGGGCTCAGCCGTTCCACCAGTCTCAACGACCTGATCGCTGAACTGGGGACCGTTGTCGGCACCCCGTTGAAGGTGATTCATCACGCACCACGACAAGGCGACATTCGCCACTCGCGTGCCAACAACGGTCGCCTGCTCGAGCGCTTCAAACTCCCTGAGCCGACCACCATCGGCAAGGGTTTGGCGCAGTTAATCCGCAGCCTGTAACTCGGCCGGTCACTCGGCACGACGTTCAATCAGCATCGACTCAGTCACACTCAAGAGTGCGTTATGGAAATCGTTTTTCGCAGGACGCGTGTCCGCTCGGCCGCCAAACGGCTGTTGGCTGCCATCGCGCTTATCGTGAGTGGCCCTGCTGCCCAGGCCGCCGCTTTGCCACAGCCCTCCAGCGTGACATTTTGGTACGCAGATCAGCCGCCGATCCCGGAACTCGCACAGTTCGACTGGTCGGTGGTTGAGCCTGGGCATATGCGCCAGGGCGACGTCAAAAGCCTGCGTGATTTGGGCAGCCAGCCATTCGCTTACCTGTCGATTGGCGAGTTTGCCGGCAACAAGGCCGACATCGATAAAGCCCACCTCGCCGGCGCGGTCAGCCCGGTGCGCAACGGCGCCTGGGACAGTCAGGTGATGAACCTGGCAGCGCCGGCGTGGCGTGAGCATTTGTTCGGCCGCGCCAAGACGTTGCAGGCCGAAGGCTATGCCGGGTTGTTCCTCGACACCCTCGACAGCTTCCAGTTGCAACCCGAGGCTGAGCGAGAAACTCAACGTCTGGCGCTCGCCAGTTTCCTGCGCGAATTGCATCAGCGTCAGCCGACACTGAAGCTGTTTTTCAACCGTGGCTTTGAAGTCCTGCCCGAACTTGATGGTGTGGCCGCTGCGGTGGCGGTTGAGTCGATCCACGCCGGTTGGGATGCGACCGCCAAGCGCTATCGCCCGGTGCCTGAAGCCGACCGCGCTTGGCTGGAAACGCAGATGCAACCCTTGCGTGCCAAAGGCATCCCGCTGGTGGCTATCGACTACTTGCCGCCGGAGCGTCGCGACGAAGCGCGCAAGCTGGCCAAGCGACTGCGCGAAGAGGGTTTCATTCCGTACATCGGCACCCCTGAACTGGACTCGATGGGCATCAGCAACATCGAAGTCCAGCCGCGCCGGGTCGCGCTGCTTTTCGACCCACGCGAAGGCGACCTGATCCGCAACGCCGGGCACACATTACTCGGCGGTTTGCTCGAATACCTCGGCTACCGCGTGGATTACCTGCCGGTCGACAACACCCTGCCGCAGTACCGCTTTAGTGGTTTGTACGCCGGCGTCATCACCTGGATGACCAGCGGCCCGCCGCAGGACGCCCCGGCGTTCAACAACTGGATCGGCAAGCGCCTGGACGAGCAAGTCCCGGTGGTGTTCTTTTCCGGTCTGCCGATTCAGGACACGCTGCTGCTCAAGCGTCTGGGCCTGAGCCGCGCGGCGCCGATCGGTACGCAAGCGCTGAGCATCACCTATCAGGACAAGGCGCTGATCGGAGCGTTCGAAGCACCGGTGCAGCCCCGATCCCGTGACCTGACCGCGATTTCCCTGCTGCCCAAAGGCCCGAAAGCCGCGTTGCTGCTGACCGCCGCTGACGGCCAGACCTTTGCGCCTGTGGCCGTCGCCGACTGGGGCGGCCTGGCCCTTGCGCCGTACATTCTCGAAGCGAACAACGAGCGCAGCCGCTGGATTCTCGACCCGTTCGCGTTCCTTCAAGCCAGCCTGCGCCTGCCGGCGCAACCGCGCCCGGACACCACCACTGAAAACGGTCGTCGTATCGCCACGGTGCACATCGATGGTGATGGTTTCCCGTCACGCGCTGAAGTGCGCGGCACGCCCTACGCTGGCAAACAGGTGCTCGACGACTTCATTCGGCCCAATCCGTTTCTGACGTCGGTGTCGGTGATCGAAGGTGAAATTTCGCCGCGCGGGATGTTTCCGTTTCTCGCCCGTGAACTGGAGCCGATTGCCCGTGAGCTGTTCGCCGACCCGAAAGTCGAAGTCGCCACGCATACCTTCAGCCATCCATTTTTCCTGCAGCCTGAGCAGGCCAAGCAACGGGAAAATTTCCACCCGGAATACGGCTTGAAAATGGCCATTCCGGGCTACGACAAAATCGATTTCCGTCGCGAGATTTTTGGTTCGCGCGATTACATCAACCAGCACCTCACCACCCCGGAAAAACCGGTGAAGATGGTGTTCTGGCCGGGCGATGCGTTGCCGTCGGCCGCCACCATCAAACTGGCTTACGACGCCGGCCTGAAAAACGTCAACGGCGCCGAAACCATGATGACCAAGGCCAATCCGTCGCTGACCGGTTTGAACCCGTTGCTGCGCCCCACCGAAGGCGGTTTGCAGTACTACGCGCCGATCATCAACGAGAACCTCTACACCAACCTGTGGAAGGGCCCGTATTACGGCTTCCGCGATGTGATCGACACCTTTGAACTCACCGACAGCCCGCGGCGCATGCGCGGCCTGCACCTGTATTACCACTTCTATTCGAGCACCAAGCAGGCCTCGATCAAGGCCATGGACGAAATCTACGGCTACATGAAGACGCAACAGCCGATGTCGCTGTGGATGAGCGACTACCTCGATCGCCTGCACGGTTTGTATCAAGTGAGCATGGCGAAGACCGCCGATGGTGCCTGGCAGATTCGTGGGCTCGACGCACTGCGCACCGTGCGACTCGACCCGCAAATGGGCTGGCCGGACCTGATGCGTTCGCAAGGCGTGGCTGGTGTTCGCGACTTGCCGCAGGGCCGTTATGTGGCCTTGAGCAGCGACCATGCTTTGCTTGTTTTGCGTCCTGATCGGGATGAGCGCCCGGCACTGGAGGACGCCAATTTGCCGCTGGTGGACTGGCGTTACGTGGATGAGCACCAGGTGGACTTTTCGTTTGCCGGGCAGGTCGACCTGACCTTCTCCGTTCGCTCCTCGGGCACGTGCCGGGTTGAAGTGGACGGACAACGTTTTGCAGGCAAGGCATCCGCCGGCCTGTGGACTTTTCAATTACCAATGAAGCAGGTGAGTCATGGTCAGCTCTTCTGCAACTAAAAGCAGCCGCCTGCTCAATCCGTGGACATTGGCGGTGGTGGCAGTGGCGGTCGGTGGCATCCTTTGGCTGACGTTCCAGCGCGAAGAAGTGTTCCAGCCCGATGGTCGTGAGCCGGATGCGGTGTCGGCCAATTACGCCGAATTGCTGTTGTCGGCGCACCCGGACGACGACCATTTGCGCCTGCAATTGGTCGACCTGTTGATTCGTCTCGGCGACTACGCCAAGGCGCGTCAGCACCTTGAGAATTGGCCGAAGCCGGAACTCGGGTTGCAGGCGTATTACCGGTTGGAGCTGGATGCGCTGGAAGCGGCGAAGGCTGACGATCCGGTCGCTCAAAAAGCCTTGATCGAACGCCTGCAAAGCTTCGATCACAGCATGCTGCCGCTGTCCCAATTGCAGAACCTGGCCAAGCTGGCGTTGACCCTTCAGGCGCCGGCGTTCGCCGCCAGCGTCTATGAAGAAATCGCCGGGCGCGATCCGGCGCAGCGCATCGAGTCGCTCAAGTCCGCCGCGCAGTGGTACCTGGCCGGTGAAAAACCTGATCGCGCTGCCGAGATTTATCTGCAACTGAAAAAGGACAGTCAGGGACCCGAGCGTCGTGAATACGCACAACTGGCCTTCAACAGCCTGTTGGCCGCCGGTCACGGTGACCAGGCCGCTCAGGTGCTCGCCGATGAACTGGACCAACTCAAGGACCCGCAAAATGATGCGGCGTGGCTGGAGCAGGGCGTCGATGTCGCCGTCGGCAGCCAGCGTTTCGATCTGGCGCAGCGATTCCTTGATCAGTGGCGCGTTTTGCAACCGGACAACCCGCAAATCCTCAGGAAAGAATTCGGCATGCGCCTGGCGCTCGGCGATCTGGCCGGTGCCTGGGAAAGCGGTGAGCAACTCGTGGCCGAACATCCGGATGATTTGGCCTTGCTTGAGCAAATGGCCCATCTGGGCGAATGGCGTGGCGATGGTCAGGCTGCCCTGGCCTACTGGATTCGCTTGCTGAAACTGCACGAAGACCCGCAAACCCGTGAACACGCCTGGCGTCTGGCGAGCCAGCAGTACGACTTCGATACGGCGATTCCTTTGCTCGCCGAAATCATGCAGCAGCGAGCGCTGACCGACGTCGAACTTGATGCGCTGATCTACGGCCACGAGTCACGCGGCACACCGACGCAAGCCGAAGCCTGGTTGCGCGCTTACCTGAACAAGTACCCGACCCATCGCCTGGCGTGGACGCGTCTGGTGCAGAACCTGGAAAACACCGGGCAGTACGCGCACAAGGCCGAGACCTACAAGAGCTACTCGAAACGATTTGCCCTGACCATCACCGAGCGTATCGATTGGGCCAACACCTACCTGAAGCTGTTTGATAATCAGTCGGCGTGGGACGTGGTGCAGATCGATAACCGCAAGATCACCGATGAGGAATATTGGAGCCTGCGATCCTCGCTGGCCTGGGATCTGGAGTTCGACGACGAACTGCAAGCATCACTGGAAAGACTCCTCGCCCTAAGAGGTTCGCTCAACAGCGGGGACGAAAGTCAGCTGATCACGATGTACCGCACCAGCAATCCGCAACGCTCGCTGACCATGATGGTCGGCAGTTGGCAGCGCCTGCATGATCCGCTGCGTCTGGTCGAAGCCTTGCAGCAAGCGCAAGACTTGCAGGACTGGCCGCAAGTCGCCGCCCTGCTAAAGAGTGCCGAGCAATACCCGGACGCCAGCGAGCAGGCGCAGGTGCTGGCGATTCGCGGTGCCCTGGCGGTGCAGCAGGGACAAACCGAAGAAGCGCAGCGTTTGTACCAGTTGGGCTTGTCGCGCTTCCCGGATGACAATCTGTTTCGCGAACGCCTGATGTGGCTCTACATCGATCAGGGCAACACCACCGCGCTGAAACCGTTGCTGACGGAATGGCGTCCGCAGGCACGGCAAGACCGGATTCTGTGGCTGCCGTTCGCCAGTGCCAGCCAGTTGCTCGGGCGTGAAAGCGAAGCCCTGGCCTGGTATCGCCTGTACCTCAAGACCAGCCCGAAGGATTGGCTGGTGCGTGCGGCCTATGCCGATGCCCTCGAAAGCGCCGGTTACCGCGACGCGGCCCAGCGTCTGCGCCTGAAGTTGCTGCGCAGCCCCGAGGGTGAAGAGATCAAGCCGTCGTCCCAGCGTTACGCGATCTGGTTGCGCCTCATGGCCAGCAGTTATTCGCCGGGCAAAGCGGCGCATGAAGTCGCGCAGTGGAAGGACGGTTCGCCGGCCATGTTGCAGTTGTGGTTCGAACGGTTGCTGGCGCGCCTCGACGCGACCAACCAGGAATCACAGAAAGACCAGTGGTTGGATTGGGCGCGCAGTCAGGGCTTGAAGGTCGAGCGTTATGAAGAGATTCAACAAGCGCTGCGCAGCCGCAACAAGCAACAGGTCGAAACCCTGTTGGCCAGCAACGACCTGAACCCGGCGCAACGTGCGCAGGCCCTGAGTCGGCTTGGCCGGTACGGCGAAGCCCTCGACCTTAGCGAGTCCGCACTGGGTGACGATCAACCGGCCGCCGTTCGTGAACAACTGCGTCGCCAAGCCGTGGAGATTCAGGAATTGACGCCCCAAGGCGCGCAACTGTCCTGGCATCAACAGGATTTCGGCGGCCTGGACTTCAGCGGCCCGCGCCTTGAAGTGGCGCACAACCTGGGCGATCAGTGGTACGCCAACCTTGAGCTGGAGCAGGGCACTTACAACAGCGATCAACTGATTGAAACGCGCATGGGCGACGAGAATAACGCCGGCCTGACCCTGCAGCGTTTCGACGAGGACGGCAGCTACAAACTGTTTGCCGACACCAGTCAGCGCAAGGACGACAACCGCAATGGCCTGGGCCTGTCGCGGATCTGGCAACTGGATGTCAGTGACCAGATCGAGACAGGCCTGGACTGGAATCGCAAGAGCGAAGACAGCGGCTTGATGCGCGCTTTCGGCCAACACGACAGCGTGTGGGTTGCTGGTCGTCACGGGCTAACGGCGCGCGATCAGATCAGTTGGGAAGTGGCGCAGAAATCCTTCTCCACCCGTGCCGGCGATGCCCTGGGCAACGGCCAGGAAGTGAAGATGGAATACAACCACACGCTGGAGTTCGCCGGGCCTAACTGGACCGTGCGCAGCGGTGTCGATTATCAGCACAACAACGTCAAGGACCGCACCCTGGACTATCTGTCCAGCGCCAACGGCGGCCCGGTGAAAAGTGTTGATAACTCGGACGCCCCGGCCGTCGTCACGGCCGATGATCTGCTGCAAAGCCGTTACGGCCAACTCTATGTCGGCAGCTCCTGGCGTCGCGGTATACCGGGCGCGCTGGTGCGCACTCGCCCGCAATACACCTGGCTGGTGGACGTCACGGCGGGCTGGCAATGGCTGGATCAAACCTTCAACTACGGCATCAACACCGGGATCGGCGTCGAAGTGCTGGGAGATGACGAATTGGCCCTGACCTTCGGCTACCAATCCGCGCCACAAGGCGGGGATGGTCAGGCGGGCGGAACACTGGGTGTGAGCTACGGCGTGCGATTCGGACGCTGATCATGAAATGTTTACGGGAGAAAAACTGATGCAAGCAATTCGTAATCTGAGCCTGGCTCTGGCCGTCCTGTTCGTCGCCGGTTGCGCCAGCTTCACCGGCGACACCAGCCCTAATCTGCCACGTAATGCGAAGTGGGGCGTCGTGCCGATGGTCAACTATTCGCAGACGCCGCAGGCCGGCGAGCGCAGTGAGCAAATCCTGCTCAGCGTCCTCAGCAGCCATGGTCTGAAACCACGGGTTTACCCGGCCAGCACCCAGGGCGAACAAGCGCTGATGGACGACAACGAACGCCTGGCCGGCGCCCTCGATTGGGCCCGCGATCAGAAGCTTGATTACGTGGTCTCCGGCAGCGTGGAAGAGTGGCAGTACAAGAACGGTCTGGACGGCGAACCGGCGGTGGGCATCAGCCTGCGCGTGCTTGAAGCCAGCAGCGGTCGTGTGCTCTGGAGCAAAAGCGGCGCCCGCGCCGGCTGGTCCCGTGAAAGCCTCGCCGGCACCGCGCAAACGGTGCTCGACACACTTGTTGGCGCCCTTCGGTTCGAGTGAATGCAATGAATTCTCCACACATGGATTACAGCCTCGCGCCGCGTGCCAGCGGCCCGGTGTCTTGGCTGGAAACGCTGTTGGTCACCGGTGGCGCCATCGGCCTCGGCTTGTGGCTGACCCCGCAGGACCCGCTGCAAATGCACGCCGGTTTTCCCTGGCCGGTGTTGGCGCCTTTGCTGCTGGGTGTGCGCTACGGTTTTGTGCGCGGCCTGGTCAGCGCCAGTCTGCTGGTGATGGCGATGTTCGCCCTGCGCTACGTCGGGCATGAAGGCTACGAGCAGCTGGATCCGTCGTTCATCGTCGGCGTGCTGGTCAGCGGCATGTTGGTAGGCGAGGTTCGCGATCTGTGGGAGCGGCGCTTGCAGCGTCTGCAGATGGCTAACGATTATCGCCAGTATCGACTCGACGAATTCACCCGCGCGCACCAGATTCTGAGGGTCTCCCACGACCTGCTGGAGCAGCGCGTGGCAGGCAGCGACCAGAGTTTGCGCAGTTCCTTGCTCGGCTTGCGCGACAAGCTGCGGGTGATGCCTGACGAAGGCGATGCACTGGCCGCGCTGGCCGACCCGATCGTGACCATGCTCGGTCAGTACGGCGCGTTGCGCGTGGCCGGTTTGTACCGCGTCGACGAGCGTGAAGAAAACGTCTTGCCTGAAGCCTTGGCGACCATCGGCATCATGGGGCCGTTGGGCACCGAAGATGGCCTGGTCAAGCTGTGCCTGGAGCGTGGTGAACTGGTCAGCGTGCGTCAGGAGCTGATCGATGCCGGCCAATCGGCCCAGTTCTCGTCGTTGCAGGCGTGCATTCCGTTGATCGATGCCGAAGGTCGCTTGTTGGCGATTCTGGCGGTGCGGCAGATGCCGTTCTTCGCGTTTCAGGATCGCACCCTGAGCCTGTTGGCGTTGCTCGCCGGACACATCGCCGACCTGCTGCGCCGCGACCCGCAAGTGCTGCAACTGGCCGACGCCGATGCGCAGCACTTCACGCTGCAACTCAAGCGCTCGCTGCTGGATGTCGAGCAGCACAAGCTGGCGGCCGGCCTGTTCGCCTTCGAAATGACCCGTCAAAACGATGAGCTGGCGCGACTGTTTGAACGGAGCCAGCGCGGTCTCGATCTGCAGTTGTCGCTGCGTAACAATCGCGATCACTCGTTGTTGCTGGTGCTGTTGCCGTTGACCAGTCCAGAAGGCACCGAAGGGTATTTGGCGCGGATCAACCTGTTGCTGCACGAGCACTTTGGTATCGAAAGCAGCCTGGAAAGTCTTGGCGTGCGTGTGCTGCCGTTCAACCTGGAGCCTGGCTGTGAACGCAACGGGCTGCGTAATTTCCTGTTCAACGAGTGTGGCCTGAATGATCAGCAAGTGGCTGTTTAGCGGAGCCTTGTTGTTAGAGGCGGGCAGTTGGGCCAGCTTGTGGGTCGCAGCGCCTGAATTACAACAACTGCTGGTGTTCACCTTGAGCCATGGCCTGGCCTGCGTGATGTTGTGCGCGGCCGTATGGTTGCTGTTGCCGGCACGTTACCGTTCGCCGCTGCCGTGGAGCCCGCTGTTCATCTTCAGCCTGGCGTTCTTTGTGCCGGTGCTCGGGGCAGTCGGCGTGGTTGCGGCGATTTTCCCGGCGCTGTACCTGCCGCGCAAACGCGACAAGCAGGCGTGGCAAGCGGTGGGCATCCCGAAACTGCCGTATCGGGCGCAACTGCAATTGCACAAACCGGTGTTTGCCGATGGCGGTTTGCAGGACGTTTTGCGCCATGCGCCGGATCCGGACCAGCGTCTGGCCGCATTGCTCGCCACCCGTCGCATGCCCGGCAAAGAAGCCGTGCCGATCCTCAAACTGGCACTGGCCGACCCGAGTGATGACGTGCGCTTGCTGGCGTACTCGATGCTCGACAAGCAGGAAAGCGACATCAACCTGCACATCCAGATCGCCCTCGGCGAACTGACCGATGCTAATGCCAAAGCGGCGGGTGCGCTGCACGGCCGGCTGGCGCGTTGGTATTGGGAATTGGCGTATCTGGGGCTGGCCCAAGGCAGCGTGCTCGACCACGTGCTCAATCAAGCCAGCGAGCATGCCGAGCTCGGCCTGGAAGCGGGCGAGGGCGGTGAACTGTTTCTGCTGGCCGGGCGCATCGCGCTGGAGCGTGGCGACATCGAGCGTGCTGAAGTGCTGCTCGGTCAGGCTCAGGAGAACGGCATGGGCGCGGCGCAGGTGCTGCCGTTTCGCGCCGAACTGGCCTTCGAGGCCGGTCGTTATCACGAAATTCCCGGACTGCTCGCGCGCCTTCCCGAGGAAACCCGTCAGCGGCCACCGTTCGCTGCATTGGTCAGGAGCTGGACATGAATCACAAGGAACAGGCACCCGTTGCCGACATCTGCCTGCTGCTCGAAGGCACCTGGCCTTACGTGCGCGGCGGCGTGTCCAGCTGGATTCACCAGATGATCCTTGGCCTGCCGGAACTGACCTTCTCGGTGATGTTCATTGGCGGGCAGCGTCAGGCTTATTCGGCGCGCCGCTACGAAGTGCCGGCCAACGTGCTGCACATCGAAGAAGTGTTCCTCGAAGACGCCACGCATCCGACCAAGGCGCTGGGCGATCCGCGCGAGGCTGACGAACAGCAGCTGCAAGATTTGTATCGCTTTTTGCATCACCCGGATGCACCTGACCTCGCCATGGGCGAACGCTTGCTCGACTGCATTGCCCAGGGCCGCATGACCCTCGACGACGTACTGCGCAGCCGCGCCAGTTGGGAAACACTGAGTGAAGGCTACCGTCAACATTGCGCTGACCCGTCCTTCGTCAATTATTTCTGGACCCTGCGCTCGATGCAGTCGCCGTTGCTGATGCTCGCCGAAGCCGCGCGACGGATGCCGAAAGCGCGGGTGCTGCATTCGATTTCCACCGGCTACGCGGGTTTTCTCGGGTGCATCCTCAAGCAGCGCTGGAACTGCACCTATTTGCTCAGCGAGCACGGCATCTACACCAAGGAACGCAAGATCGACCTGGCGCAGGCCAGCTGGATTGCCGAGAGTTCGGGCCAGGCGCTGAACCGCAGCCTCGATGCCGGCTCCGGTTACATCCGCACGTTGTGGGTACGCTTCTTCGAGCGCATTGGTCAGCTGACCTACAACAGCGCCGACAACATCATCGCGCTGTACGACGGCAACCGTCAGCGGCAGATCAAGGACGGCGCCATGGCGTCCCGCACCCAGGTGATTCCGAACGGTATCGACCTGCCGGTGTGGACCGCCGCGCTGGAATCCCGTGCTCACGGCATTGCGCCGGTCGTTGGCCTGATCGGCCGTGTGGTGCCGATCAAGGACGTCAAAACCTTTCTGCGGGCGATGCGCGGCGTGATCAGTGCCATGCCGCACGCCGAGGGCTGGATCGTCGGCCCGGAAGAGGAAGACCCGGAATACGTCAGCGAATGCCGCAGCCTGATGGCCAGCCTGGGCCTGGAGGGCAAGGTGCATTTCCTCGGCTTCCAGCGCATCCAGGACATCCTGCCGAAACTCGGCTTGATGGTGTTGACCTCGATCAGCGAGGCGCAACCGCTGGTGATCCTCGAAGCCTGGGCCGCCGGTACGCCGGTGGTCAGCAGTGACGTCGGCTCGTGCCGCGAACTGATCGAAGGCGGCAGCGCCGAAGACCGTGACCTCGGGCACGCCGGCAAAGTGGTGGCGATTGCCGACCCGCAAGCCACCAGCGCGGCGATCCTCGAACTGCTGCGCAGCCCGCAACGCTGGCAAGCCGCTCAGGCCAGCGGCTTGTTGCGGGTCACTCGTTACTACACCGAAGCCTTGATGCTGCAGCGTTATCGCGACTTGTATCAAGCTGCCATGGAGAACAGTTAAATGGCCGGGATTGGCTTCGAACTGCGAAAAATCCTTTCGCGGGATTCCTACACCGCGACCCTGCACGCCTACGTCTACGCGGGGCTGATCAGCTCCGGGCCGTGGGTGTTGTCGATCATCAGCGTGATGCTGGTGGGGATCATCAGTATCGGCTTGCTGCTGCCGAACGCCTTGGTCGGGCAGTTTCTGGTGACGGTGACGTACCTGATGGCCACCTCGCTGATTCTCACGGGCGGCCTGCAACTGTTCTTCACCCGCTTCGTGTCCGACCGGTTGTTCGAACACAAGTACGATCAGATTCTGCCCAACCTGTTGGGCGTGTTGTTGCTGGTCACCCTAGGCGCCGGGCTGCTGGGTATCGTCGTGCTGGGCCTGTTGTTCGACCAGCCGCTGATCTACCGCGTGCTGGTGTTGGCCAACTTCGTGGTGCTGTGCAACTTGTGGCTGGTGATCATCTTCCTCTCGGGGATGAAAGCCTATAACCGCATTTTGCTGGTGATGCTGGTGGGTTACGCGCTGATGGTCGCGAGCGCTTACCTGCTGAGCTTTCTGCAAATGCCGGGCTTGCTGTTGGCGCTGTTGATCGGGCACAGCACGCTGCTGTTCCTGTTCCTCTACGACATCCTGCGCGAGTACCGGGCCGAGAAACTGATCGCCTTCGATTTCCTCGCACGGCGCAATGTTTTCCTCAGCCTGCTGGCCACCGGTTTCTTCTACAACCTGGGCATCTGGATCGACAAATTCCTGTTCTGGTTCAACCCCGGCACCTCCAACGCAATCGTCGGCCCGCTGCGTGCCTCGATCCTGTACGACTTGCCGATCTTCCTCGCGTACCTGGCGATCATCCCCGGCATGGCGGTCTTTCTGGTGCGCATCGAAACCGACTTCGCCGAGTGGTACGACCGTCTGTTCCGGGCGATCCGCGAAGGCGAAACCTTGCAGCACATCGGTCAGCTGAAAACCGAAATGACCTTGTCGATCCGTCAGGGGTTGCTGGAAATCTGTAAGGTCCAGGGACTGACGGCGGTGCTGTTATTCCTGTTCGCGCCGCGCTTGCTCGACTGGCTGGGCATCTCCAGTTACTACCTGCCGCTGTTCTACATCGACCTGATCGGCGTGAGTATTCAGGTGGTGTTCATGGCCTTGCTCAACGTGTTCTTCTATCTCGACAAACGCACCGTGGTGTTGGAGCTGTGTGTGCTGTTCGCGGTGTTGAACGCGATGTTGACGCTGTTCAGCATGTACCTCGGCCCGAGCTTTTTCGGGTACGGGTTTACGCTGTCGCTGCTGATCTGTGTATTGCTGGGTTTACACCGGCTGACCACGGCGCTGGAAGATCTGGAGTACGACACGTTCATGTTGTCGCGCTGACGATTGTTTCAGGCGTGAGAAAGGCACTGGCGTTTATCGCTCAGTGCCTTTTTTTCATCCGACCAACGTCACGGGTGTGCGGACGCTGCGCTGCTAGGCTTGCCTCTCTGTCGCTTCCCTTCAGGAGACACGGCCATGAGTACTGCACTGGAAACCGTTCTGTACACCGCAAAAACCCACACCGTCGGTGGCCGCACCGGCACCGGAAAATCTAGCGACGGCGAACTCGACGTCACCTTCAGCTCCCCCGGCTCGGGCAAGCCCGGCACCAACCCGGAGCAACTGTTTGCGCTCGGCTATTCAGCGTGCTTTATCGGCGCGATTCAGGTGGCGGCTGGGATGATGAAAATCAAACTGCCGGAAGATACGTCGGTGGATGCCGAGGTGGATCTGGGTAAAACCAGTGGTGGGGATTTTCAGTTGGCGGTCAGGTTGAACGTCAATATTCCCGGGCTGGAGGATGGGGTTAAGCGCGAACTGGCCGAGGCTGCGCATCAGATGTGCCCGTACTCGCGGATGACGCGCGGGCATGTTTCGGTTGATTTGAAAGTGGTCTAGATCCCGGCCTCACACCGGGTTTGCCTTTGTAGGAGTGAGCCTGCTCGCGATAGCTGATGTTCATTCAACATGGATGCCGACTGACACACTGCCATCGCGAGCAGGCTCACTCCTACAAGTAATCTCCAGCGAACACAAAGCCTGTGTACGACAACAACCCAGTGTGGGAGCGGGCTTGCTCGCGAAGGGGCCGTGTCAGTCACTTTCCATGCTGAATGACACACTGCTTTCGCGAGCAAGCCCGCTCCCACATTTGATCTCCAGCGAATACAAAATCTGCGTACGACAAAAAAATCCAGTGTAGGAGTGAGCGGTGTGTCGAAGACCTCAGGGTCCAGAGCCTAGTTCGAAGCCCCAACCCCAAACTTCAACCCACCCCAACTCCAATCCTTCGACTGCTTTGTATAACACCCCGGCTGATTGGCCGGTTCGGCGTCACAGGCAATCCGCCCGTTCTTGCTGGTGTCGGTGGTGCGGTCGTTGTAGTACGAACAGCCGGACGACAGGGAGAGGGTGAATACAACAATCAGCGTTTTGAATTTCATGGCGCCATCCTTGGGAGTAGTACGTCAGCGTAGGCCGGGTTGTGTAAAAAACAAATCACCAACCCCCAGATGCAACAAAACCCGCACTTGGCGGGTTTTGGTTTGCTTCGGATTTGGTGGAGCCGGGGGGATTTGAACCCCCGTCCGCCAGTACTCCGCTGTCGGTACTACATGCGTAGCCGTTTCTATTAAGTTAACCCTCAGCGACCCGAAGGGCAGGGTGCTTTGGGCGAGTTGTGTAAGTTTTAGCCGCTTCGTCCACAACGTACTGCACGGCGATTCTGTTCTATATGACAATCACTTTGGGTTTACAGACATCCCCTGGTGATTGCTGGACCCGAAGGTACCAGAAGCTCAGGATCTAAAGCTGCTTACGCAGCGAGAGAGAATTCCTGGCCGTAGGTTTCGTCATTGGCAACTATAAGTAGTTGCAACAGTGGATTTACGAGTTCTGTTACCAACTCGGCATGCACCTAAAGTTTCGCGACCGGCGTCGAATCCTAAACGGCCCCGTGCCTGTTGCTCGGTGAATCAAAGTGAGCAACAGGCCTGCGCAGTGTACGCCAACACGCGTCAGAAGGCCAACTGCAAGGTTGCCCTCTATTGATCATGGGTGGGTTCGTTGTTCAATTCGCCATCGACAATGCCTGGCTGGCCTCGGTGGCGCATTTTTTGTCATCTTTGGCGGCCTGTGACGCTTTGGCGCTGGCCAACAGTCTTTTGATCTCCGGCGCATTGGTGGCGGTCGCTGGCAGCGAATTCACTTTGGCTTCGAGCTCTTGCAGCTTGCTCGTACACAGGTTGTTGTCCGCAGCAAAGACGGGAGAGGCCAACAGTGCAGCAGAAATGAACAGACCAGCGAGTGCGGTACGTTTCATGGGTATCTCCTCGAACTGATGGTCTCGGTGCCGCCGTTTGGGCGGGCGGATCGGCCGAGTCTGAAAAATCAGCCACGATTGATTGGGCTTATCTAAAAGACTACGGCCCGGCACAGGAATTCGGTTTGCGCAAAAAAAGCTATGAAAAAACCGATTAATGGAAGCAATGGCACTGGAACGGATTAGCCAACCCCAGATGCACCAAAACCCGCAATTGGCGGGTTTTGGTTTGCTGCGTAATGAGTAGAGCCAGTACACCAACAAGGCCAACCCGAAGGTTGGCCCACAGCTTGATTACTTCCCGCCTTTGTTCGCGTCCTTGATCATTTTGATGGTTTCGTTGGTCTCGTCGATGCAAGCTTGAGTACCTTCCTTGGTGCCTTTTGCATGGTCCGCCTGGGCTTGTTTGACGGAGTCCGCTACCTGTTCAAGCATTTCCTGAGGAACCTGTGTCTGGGCGTTGTCGATGGTTTGCAGATTGACCGAGCATAGATCTTTTTCGGCGGCAAACGAGGGGGAGGCCAGCAATGAGGCAGTAACGAACAGACCAAACAGTACAGAACGTTTCATGTGTATCTCCTTGAGCTGAGGGACTAGGCATCGCTAACCATCAGGACGGACTGCCGAGTTTTGAAAGGCCCCACGTTTGCGGGGCTTGATCAGTGGACTGCGGCGGCACATCAGGGTTCTATCTTTTTGCTGTAATGCTGTCGGTTCTGGCAAGAAGCACTAAATAAAAGCGCATGCATGCGCCTTCATTGAGGTCCTGCTCAGGTCGCCCTAGCCTGGGTAACGCGGTCCACAAGATAGACTAGTCCGTGGTAATCAATGCCGCCATGTTGCGTCAGCCCGATCTCACAGGTGCGACTGGTCGAAACCCCCTCACTGCACTGCTGCACCGCGTCCTTGAGCGTTCTTAAGGCGTGAGCATTCAATTGCGGCGTAGTGAAACCCTTGTCGCCGGCAAACCCGCAACAGTGAATCCCTTCAGGAACGACCACGTTTTTGCTGCACTTGCGCGCCAGATCAATCAACGCCTGACTCTCGCCAAGGTGCTGGGTACTGCACGTGACGTGTACCGCAATCGGTGCTTCCTGCGGTGTGAAATCCAGGCGATCCATCAAGTGCGTACGGATGAAACGCACCGGGTCGTACAGGTCCAGTCGAACTTCGCCCAGGTCCTGAACCAGTCGTAACGTGCACGGGCTGGTGTCGCAATAAATCGGATCAATCCCACCGCGACTGGCGTGCAGCAAGGCGCCGATCAGTTCCTGACGTTTGTGTTCGGCCTGTTCTGCGTAGCCCTTGGAGGCGAACGGCTGGCCACAGCAGAGGTTGTCCTGATTGTCCGGGAAGACTACTTGGTAACCGGCCTTCTCCAGCAGCCCGCGGGTTTTGTCGTACAGCGACATCTGCTCTTTATCTCCCGCCGCCGGGCCCATGACCCGCGACACGCACGCTGCCAGGTACACCACCCTAGGGCGTTCGTCCGACACTGTCGGGCTGAAACGAATGGCTTTTTCCGGCTGCGGCATGGCGTTGGTCCACTGCGGAACCTGACCTTTGGACAACTTGGTCAGCGTCGCCGAAAGTTTTGCCAGTCGTGGCGCGCCCAGCAGCATTCGTGCGCCATTGGCGACGTGCAGGGTGAAGCGGGCGCCTTGCAGTGCAGTGGCGAAATTTCCTTCGAGCCAATTAGCCGTTTTCACATGCGTGGCGTTTCGGCTGCGGAGCTTTTTCACCAGGTCGCCGGTATTGATGCCGACAGGGCAGCGTTGCGCACAAAGACCGGTGGCGGCGCAGGTGTCGATGCCTTGATATTCATAAGCGGCTTCGAGTTCGGAGGTGTCGATACCGGCGCGCTTTTTCGCCTGAATATCCCTCCAAATCACGATGCGCTGACGCGGGCTGAGAGTCAGGCCTTTCGAGGGACAGACCGGTTCGCAGAAACCGCACTCGATGCACTTATCCACAATCTCGTCGGCGGCCGGCAACGGTTTCAGGTGTTTGAGGTGGATCTGCGGATCTTCGCTGAGCACCACGTCCGGGTTAAGAATGCCGTTGGGGTCGAGCAAGCGTTTGAGCTGCCACATCAACTGGTAGGCATCGCTGCCCCATTCCAGTTCGACGAAGGGCGCCATGTTGCGCCCGGTGCCGTGCTCGGCCTTCAGCGAGCCACCGAATTCCACCGCCACCAACTGCGCCACGTCGTCCATGAACGCCTGATAGCGTGCGACTTCTTCCGGGTTGTTGAAGCCTTGGGTGAAGACGAAGTGCAGATTGCCTTCCAGTGCGTGTCCGAAAAGGATCGCTTCGTCGTAGTGATGTTTGTCGAACAACTCGATCAGGCGGTTCACACCGATGGCCAGTTGTTCTACCGGGAAGGTCACGTCTTCGATGATCACCGTGGTGCCGGTTTTGCGCACGGCGCCGACAGCGGGGAAGGTGTCTTTGCGGATCGCCCAGAGGCGGGCGTTTTCCACCGGGTCTTCGGTGAAGTCGACCTGTTTTTCCACCGGAAACGCGGTCAACGACGCCATGATTTGCGCCAGTTGTTCTTGCAGCAAAGTGGACGATGCGGCGCGGGATTCGATCAGCAGCGCGCAAGCATTGTTCGACAGCTGTTGTACGAAAGCGGGCATGCCGGGTTTGTTCTGTACCGAGCGCAGGCTGCGACGGTCCAGCAGCTCCACGGCCGACACCGGTTGGCTTTTCAGCACGGTGACCGCGTTGCAGCAGGTTTCCACGTCCGGGAAGACGATCAGCGCCGACGCTTTGTTCGGGTGATCGATCACCGTGTCGTAAGTCACGGCGCTGATAAAACCGAGGGTGCCTTCGGAACCGACCAGCAAGTGGCTCAAGATATCCACAGGCTCGTCGAAATCCACCAGGGCATTGAGTGACAGGCCAGTGGTATTTTTCAGACGGTATTTGTGACGGATTCTTGCAGCCAGTTCGGCATTGGCGCGTGTCTCGCGGCCCAACGTGGCTAGACGCTCAAGCAACGGGGCGTGGCTTTGACGAAACGCCGCCACGCTGGCTGCGTCTTCGGTATCGAGGCGACTGCCGTCGGCCAGCACCAGCCGGATGCCGGCCAATGTGTGATAGGTATTCTGCGCCGTGCCGCAGCACATGCCGCTGGCGTTGTTGGCAACGATGCCACCGATTTTGCAGGCGTTGATCGAGGCCGGGTCCGGGCCGATCTTGCGTCCGAACGGCGCCAGCCACGCGTTGGCCTGTGCGCCGATCACGCCTGGTTGCAGGCGGATTTGCGTACCTTGGCCGCGGATCTCGCGACCGTTCCAGTTATCCCCCAACACGATCAGCACTGAATCGCTGATCGCCTGGCCAGACAGACTGGTACCAGCGGCGCGGAAGGTCACTGGTACTTGATCCCGTTGCGCCAGTTTGAGCAGCGCCACCACTTCATCTTCCGACTCGACGCGAATCACCAATTGCGGAATCAGTCGATAGAAACTGGCGTCGGTGCCGAAGGCCAATGTCGACAGCGGATCGTCGAAACGTCGCTCTTGGGGAATCAGTTGCTGTGCATCTCTCAGGAAAGCCGCCGATAGACTCATTGGTCCTCCAGGATTAACACCACCAAGTCCTTCGGGCCGTGCGCGCCGTAGGCCAGGATTTGTTCAATGTCGGCGGTTTTCGACGGGCCGGACACCAGCAAGGCGTTGGTCGGCATGCCGTGGGCCCAATTGAATTCCTGCTGCACCTGATAGAAGTTGTCGCGAATTTCACTGGCCTTGAGCAGGGCGAAATGCACCGGTGGCACCAGGCTCATCAGGCGCGGCTCTTCCCGCGTCGGCCAGAGAATCAGGCTACCGGTGGCGGCGATTGCGCCGAGGGTGCCGGTGAGGCTGGCCGGGGTGTCGTTGAACAGCTTGGCTTTCCATTCTTCAATCGGGCGGTCGTAAGCCTTGAGCGTCGGCAGCCCCGGATTTTTTGCCCAGTGCTGAGTGATGTGTTGACCGTGAGGCGTGGTCGGCGCGATCAACAGGCTTGGCAACTGACGGTCCCGTAACAACTGAGCCAATAGCGAAGGCCAGCCTTCGCCCGACGTCAGGTGGATTTCGGTGTGCACCGCTTCCATCAGTTTGCGCAGTTGCGGGATGCGTTGTTCAGCAGTGTAGGTGTAGGGCGCTGTCACCAGTTCGACGTCGAATTCGTCAGGCACTGGCGTGGTGCCGGTCAGACTTTTCCGTAACTTGGCGAGGATGTTTTGCTTGGCGCTCATCAACGGTCTCCCTGTTTGGCCAAATGCTCGCGGGCCATATCGTGCAGTGAGCGGGCGGCGGGTTTGGGTGCGCTGTGGTTCTGCGTCCACGGGCCGATATTGCTCGGCGTGAGCGCGCGCAGCCGTGTGGCGAAGAAACCGAACAGCCGATACAGCGTCGGCGAACTGTTGAGCCTGGCCCAGGCGTTCCAGACGAACCGCTCTTTGCGCGAATACTTACTGCCTTGGCCGCGCATGACCTGATGTGGGCTGTCCGGGGCTTTGACGTTCTCTTCCCGTAGGCGACGCAGCAATGCAGGGATAGGGATTTTTACCGGGCAGACTTCGCCGCACGCACCGCAAAGCGATGAGGCACTAGGGTGGTCCGGGACTTTCGCCAGGCCGACCATGTGCGGCGTGATGATTTTTCCGATAGGCCCAGGGTAAACCTCCCCATAGGCATGGCCGCCGATTCGGGTGTAGACCGGGCAATGATTCATGCAGGCGCCGCAGCGGATGCAGTTCAGGGTCTGGCGCAGTTCGCTGTCGGCAAATGCTTGGCTGCGACCATTGTCGAGCAAGACCAGGTGCACTTCCTGAGGGCCGTCGAGTTCATGCGCCTTGCGCGGGCCGGAGATCATGTTGACGTAGGTGGTAATCGGAATGCCCAGCGCCGAGCGGGTCAGCAGTGACAGCAGCGGCACCACGTCGCGCAGGTTTTCCACGACTTTTTCGATGCCGGTGACGGCAATGTGCACCGGCGGTACTGCAGTGGTCATGCGCCCGTTGCCTTCGTTTTCCACCAGCAGCAGGGTGCCGGTTTCGGCCACGGCGAAGTTGACACCGGAGACGCCGATGTCCGCTTCGAAAAATTTCTGCCGCAAGACTCTGCGACCGATCTGAATGAGTTGGTCAACGTCCTTGGTGTATTCCACGCCAAGTTTGTCGTGGAACAAGGACGCGACCTGACCGGCATTCTTGTGGATCGCCGGCATAATAATGTGTGAAGGCTTCTCGTGGTCGAGCTGGACGATGTACTCGCCCATGTCCGATTCCAGGCATTCAATGCCCTGATCCGCGAGGAAATGATTCATCTCCATCTCTTCGCTGACCATCGATTTGCCCTTGATCACTTGCCGCCCCTCGTGAGCGCGGATGATCGAGAGGACGATGCCATTGGCCTCGTCCACCGTTTCCGCCCAGTGCACTGTCACACCGTTGCGGGTCAGGTTCTGTTCAAGCTGCTCGAGCAAGTCGGGCAACTTGGATAACGCACGAGCGCGGACAGCATTGCCCAGCGATCGCAGGTGTTCTCTTTCGTGGGCATCGCTGAAGGACGCTGCCCGTTTGGCCATCAGTGAATCCATCGCAGTGCGAAAGTTGTTTCGCAATTGCTTGTCGTCCAGAGCCTTGTGAGCCCGGGCGCGAAAATCTTCGTCGACGCTGACCGTCGGAATAATCGTGGAAGTGCTCATCGGGCACCTCCGGTTCGTTGCCAGAGGAAACTGGCCAGGTGTTGCCCGCGCAACGCTTCCTGCTGTTTCTCCAGCGAGCCGTTGATGTTCATCAGGCAACCGCAGTCGGCACTCAGTACCTTGTGCGCGCCGGATTCCTTCAACGACCGAGTCTTGTCCGCCACCATCGCGCCGGAAATGTCTGGCATACGGACGCTGAACGTACCGCCAAAGCCACAACATTCACTTTCGTGGTCGTGATTGACCCGCTCCACATTGCTCAATTGCGCCAACAACTCGCGACCGTGCAGGTGAGTGTTCATTTCACGGCGTGCCGAGCACGACGTGTGCAGCGCCACTTTGACCGGCTCGCCGCTGTCCTTGAGCTGCACCTTGCAGACAAAGAGCAGGAACTCGGCCAATTCATACGTCCGGGCGGCGAGCGCCTGGACTTGCTTCAACGTGTCCGGCTCGTCCTTGAACAAGTCGGCGTAGTGTTCGCGCAACATCCCGGCACACGATCCCGATGGCACTACCACCGGATAATCCCCGGCGAACAGCGCCAGTTGCGAGCGCGCCACGGTCCTTGCCTGCTCGGTGTAACCCGAGGTGTAGGCCGGTTGTCCGCAGCAGCTTTGCCCTTGTGGATACTCGACACGAATGCCTTCGCGCTCCAGCAAGTGGATCGCGTCCATCCCGGCTTCCGGGTAGAACAAATCCACCACGCAGGTCCCGAACAGGTACACCCGTGACGGTTTCTCGCTGGGGTATTGCCGAGGCTCGGGCAGTGGCGGGGCGACGCGGGTCGCGTTCGGCACAGCGTTGTAAAAAAGCTCGCTCATCAGGCGTGTCTCCGGGTGGGCCCGGTTATCCGTCTGTTGAGGCTGCTGAATATAGAGCCGGAAGCTTTCAGCAGCCTTACAGACCGGGTTGTGAATTGCTGACGCCGGAATCGTGGTCCGGCGTCGGTTTTTGCTGTTTTTGCTTGTAGTACTTAGTGCACCAGCATGCCGGTGAACCAGTAGGCCTGAGCCAGGGTGATCAAACCGACTATCGTTGCAAAGAATAGGCTGTGCTTGAGGGTGAAGCGGAACAGATCCGACTCCTTGCCCACCAGACCGGTCGCGGCGCAGGCCACGGCGATCGATTGGGGCGAGATCATCTTGCCGGTCACGCCGCCGCTGGTGTTCGCCGCCACCAGCAACACATCGCTGACACCGATCTGGTGCGCGGTGGTCGCTTGCAACGAGCTGAACAGGGCGTTGGACGAGGTGTCGGAGCCGGTCAGAAACACGCCCAGCCAGCCGAGGAAGGGCGAGAAGAACGGGAACGCTGCGCCCGTCGCCGCCAATACCAATGCCATGGTCGACGACATGCCCGAGTAGTTGGTGACGAAAGCAAATGCCAGCACCATGCCGATGGACAGGATCGGCCAGCGCAGTTCGTAGAAGGTCTCTTTAAAAGTGGTCAGACCAGTTTTGAAATTGATCTTCAGTACCAGCATCGAGATCAGCGCAGAGAAGAAAATCGCCGTACCGGTCGCGGAAATCGGGTCGAGCTTGAACACTGCCGGGATGGCTGTCGGGGCCGCTACGATTGGAGCAACCTTGATCACCATTTGATCCAGGTGCGGGATGGCGAAGTTGAACACCCAGCTGTACATCGAGCCGCCGGCCGCGAACATCGCCTTGAAGGGTTTCAAGGTCCAAATGGTGACGAGCACAGTGAGGATCAGGAACGGCGACCAGGCTTTGAAGATTTCCAGCAGGCTGAAAGGCGACGCGACAGTGGTGCGTTTCTGGCCGAAACCACCGACGCTGGCTGTCACGACGGAGGCCGAGACAGCGCCCGCGATGTGTTGGCCGGCGGCGCGTTTCGGCTGCCAGACTTTCAGGAACAAGGTCAGGGAGATCAGGCTGACCAGGGCCGAGGTGATGTCCGGCAGTTCCGGGCCAATGAAGTTCGACGTGAAGTATTGGGTGATGGCAAAGCTCAAACCGGCCACCAGCGCAGCTGGCCAGGTTTCCTTCACGCCGCGCATGCCGTCCATCATGAACACCAGCCAGAACGGCACGAACAGCGACAGCAGCGGCAGTTGGCGGCCGGTCATGGCGCCGATCTTGAACGCGTCGATGCCGGTCACTTGCCCGGCCACGATGATCGGAATCCCCAGGGCACCGAATGCGACGGGCGCGGTGTTGGCGATCAGGCACAGGCCGGCTGCGTACAGTGGATTGAAGCCCAGGCCGACGAGCAGGGCGGCGGTAATCGCGACCGGCGCACCGAAACCGGCGGCGCCTTCGAGGAACGCACCGAAGCAGAACCCGATCAGCAGAACCTGCAAGCGCTGGTCGTCGGTGATCGACAGCACCGAGCTGCGGATCACTTCGAACTGGCCACTCTTGACCGTCAGTTTGTAGAGGAACACAGCCGCCACGATGATCCAGGCGATGGGCCACAGACCGTAAGCGAAACCATAACCGGCGGCGGCGAATGCCATGTCGACCGGCATCTGGAAGGCAAAGATCGCCACGGCAATGGACAACGCCAGGGTGATGCTGCCGGCCACATGGCCTTTGAGGCGGAACACCGCCAGCGCCAGGAAGAAAAACACGATGGGAATAACGGCCGCGAGGGCGGAGATGCCGAGACTGCCGAGCGGGGTGTAGAGCTGTTGCCAGGTTTGCATATGGGGTGGCCCCTAATTGTTGTTGGTCAGGCACTGGGCAGCGTTCTTGGTTAATTGGTAAGACCAATTTACAATCGCTGTTGGCTAGGGTAAAAGCCTTCTGTGCGGTGTGTCAATTTGCCGCCCTAAAACTTTTGTCGAATACGCCGTGTGCGATGCCTCTGACCGGTTTGATCGAGCGTCTTTTTGGCAGGTGCTGGCGCCGCGCCAATAGGCCAGAATAGAGGGCCCGGCGAGCGGTCGGGATCGTGGAGAAGTGAGTTATGGGGTTTGATCAGATACGTCAGCGCCGTTTGTCTGACGATATTGTCGAGCGGCTCGAGGGGATGATCCTTGAAGGCACGCTGAAGTCTGGCGAGCGCTTGCCGGCCGAACGTGCGCTGGCCGAGCAGTTCGGCGTGTCACGCCCTTCGTTGCGCGAGGCGATCCAGAAACTCGGGGCCAAGGGCTTGCTGGTCAGTCGTCAGGGCGGCGGCAACTATGTCGTCGATTCGCTGGGGTCGACCTTCAGCGATCCATTGCTGCACCTGCTGGAAAACAACCCCGAGGCGCAACGCGATCTGCTGGAGTTTCGCCACACTTTGGAAGCGTCCTGCGCTTATTACGCGGCCTTGCGCGCTACCGATGTGGACCGTGAGAGGCTGACGGCCGCGTTTGAGCTCTTGCAGGACTGTTATTCGCGTCATGACGATGTGAGCCGGGCCGAAGAGGGCGCGGCGGACGCCAGTTTCCACCTGGCCATTGCTGAAGCCAGTCATAACGCGGTGTTGTTGCACACGATTCGCGGGCTGTTCGACCTGCTCAAGCGCAACGTGGTGACCAACATTGGTGGCATGTACAAACAACGCACGGAAACCCGCGACATGCTGATCACACAGCATCGGGAGTTGTACATGGCGATTATCGAAGGGCGGGCGGAGCAGGCGCGGGAAGTCTCCAGTCGACACATTTTGTATGTGCAGGAAGTGCTGGAAGAGGTGCGTCAGGAAGTGCAGCGCATGGCTCGGGCGGAGCGGCGCAAGGGGATGTAGTCAGTGGGTTTTGTGGTGCTTGTGCTATCGCCTTCGCGAGCAAGCCCGCTCCCACTTTGGATTTGTGAACCACACAAAACAAATGTGGGAGCGGGCTTGCTCGCGAAGGCGGTATCAAGCAGCAGGAGAGTTAATCTTCCTTGCCCTTGTTGCGCACCGCACGCGCCAGTTCGCGACCGGCGTCGCGTTCGCGTTCGGTATCACGCTTGTCGTATTCCTTCTTGCCCTTGCCCAGTGCGATCTCGCACTTGACCATGTGCTTGCTCCAGTACCAGGACAGGCACACGCAGGCATAGCCTTTTTGCTGCACCGCGGTCGCGAGCTTTTCAAGCTCGCGGCGATTGAGCAGCAATTTGCGGGTACGGGTCGGATCAGCGATGACGTGCGTGCTGGCAGTCATCAGCGGCGTGATGTGGCTACCAAGCAGCCAGGCTTCGCCATCCTTGAGCAGCACATAACTGTCGACCAGTTGCAGCTTGCTTGCCCGCAGACTTTTTACTTCCCAGCCGGCCAGGACCAGACCAGCCTCGAACTTATGCTCGATGAAGTAATCGTGTCGCGCCTTTTTGTTTTGCGCGATGGTCCCTGTAGGGTGTTTCTTCTGTTTAGCCATAGGGGCGGCATTATAGGGAGTTGCACGCGAGTCGGCTACGGTATCGCTACGTGCTTGAGCAGGTTGATTGAATCCCGGACAATGCGGCCTCTTTTTTGAACGCTTGGGCGTGATAACGATGTCGACAGACAAGGTTTCTGTCCACGGCAGTTGGGCTAGCCGCTGGGTCTTCATACTCGCCGCGACCGGTTCGGCCGTGGGCCTGGGTAGTATCTGGAAATTCCCGTACATGGTCGGCGTCTACGGCGGCGGCGCCTTTGTGCTGATGTTCCTGGCCTGTATCGCGCTGATCGGTGTGCCGGTCATGCTGGCCGAAACTCTGATCGGCCGTCGCGCCCGGCAAAGTCCGGCCAACGCCCTGAAGGTGCTGGCGCTGGAGGCGGGGCATTCGGGCAAGTGGTCCTGGGGCGCCTTCGCCGGGATGATCACGGCGTTGCTGATCCTGTCTTTCTATAGTGTGGTCGGCGGCTGGTCGCTGGATTACATCATCGACATGGGCCGGGGTGACTTCCAGGGTGTGATGGCTGATCAGGTCGGTGCGTACTTTGGCAATGTGATCGCCGACCCGTGGCGCCTGACACTTTGGCACACGATTTTCATGCTGCTGTCTGCCGTGGTGATCGCCAAAGGCGTGGTCGCCGGGCTTGAGCGCAGCTTGCGGATCATGATGCCGCTGCTGTTTGTGATGATTCTGGTGCTGCTGGGTTACAGCATGACCACCGGTCATTTCATGGAGGGCGTGCATTTCATGTTCGACTTCCATCCGGAAAAAGTCCTGGACGGCTTGCTGCCCGCCATGGGCCATGCGTTCTTCTCCCTGAGCGTGGGCGTCGGTTCGATCATGATCTACGGCGCATACATGCCGAAGAACTCGTCGATTTCCGGAACCGTCGTTGGCGTTGCATTGCTCGATACGTTTGTTTCGCTGGTGGCCGGTCTGGCATTGTTTCCGATTGTATTCGCGGCGGGCCTGAACCCGAGCGAAGGCCCTGGCCTGATGTTTGTCAGCCTGCCCTTTGCCTTTGGTAACGTAGTGTTTGGCCAGTTGATGGGCGTAGTGTTCTTCGTGCTGGTTGCGGTGGCGGCCTGGAGTTCAGCGATTTCGTTGCTCGAGCCGATGGTCGCGTACTTGGTTGAACGCACCAAAGTCAGCCGCGCCTGGGTAACGTTCTGGTTGGCGTTTACTTGCTGGTTCGTTGGTCTGGGCACTGTGTTTTCTTTCAATATCTGGAAGGAAGCCAAGTTTTTCGTGAACGAAGGCGGGATGTTCCATCTCTACCAATGGGGTGCGGCCGGCGGTCTGGACTTCTTTGGTGTGATCGATTTCTTCACCTCGCGGATCATGTTGCCACTCGGTGGTTTGTGTTTCGTGGTGTTTGCAGGCTGGATCATGGGGCGTGAAGCGGTGCGCGACGAGTTGTCGATCCGTAGCCCGATGCTGTTTGGCCTGTCCCTGTTCTTGATGCGCTATGTGGCGCCCATCGGCATTCTTGTAGTGTTTGCCGCCCAGCTGTGGAAGTGACGCTGACATGACGACGCATATTCAACGCTCGGCCCTGCTGCCGTACCCGGCGCAGGCGCTGTATGACCTGGTGAACGACGTAGCGCGTTATCCCGAGTTTCTGCCGTGGTGCTCGGCTGCTGAAGTCCTGGAAAGCTCGCCGGAGCACATGCGCGCCAGCGTTGGTGTGGCCAAGGGTGGTTTGAGCCAGCATTTCGTCACCAGAAACACGTTGGTGCCCGGGCAGTCGATCGAGATGAACCTTGAAGAAGGGCCTTTCACTCAGTTGCACGGTATCTGGGTGTTCAAGCCGCTGACTGACAAGGCCTGCAAGATCAGCCTGGACCTGTCGTTCGACTACGCCGGACCGATTGTTCGCGCGACGTTGGGGCCGTTGTTCAATCAGGCGGCCAACACGCTGGTGGACGCGTTCTGCCAGCGCGCCAAGCAGATTCATGGTTGAGTCGGTGATTGAGGTCGAAGTGGTGTATGCCGCGGTTGATCGTCAGGTGTTGCTGACGGTCGCCGTGCCTGCGGGCACGTCGGTGCGCGAGGCGTTGCGCAATTCAGCGGTGGATGCGCAGTTTCCGGAGCTGGATTTGGGCAATTGCCCGGTGGGTATCTTTGGCAAGGTCATTGCCGATCCAGAGGTGCGCCCGGTTCAGGCGGGTGATCGCCTAGAGATTTACCGGCCATTGCTGGCGGATCCCAAGGAGGTTCGTCGCTTGCGTGCCGCCAAGGCGGCCGATGCCAAAGCGCGGAATCAGTGATTCACTAAACGCCAGACAATAAAAAACCCGGACATTCCGGGTTTTTTATTGCGTCGCAAATTATTGCGGCGAGGTGTCCAGCGGTGTCGGCGTCGGGACTGGAACGGTTTCTACACCGTCGACGTCCTTCTGGATCTGGTCCAGCAACGAACCTGGCTTGACCGGTTTCTCCGGTTTCGGCTTCTCGACGTTTTCTACTGGAGCTGCGACTTTCGTGCCGCTGTCCTTGCCGAGAATGGCTTCGTCGCGGCTCACGCCTGGCATGAAATCACCAGAGAGGCTGACAAGCTGGTCATTTGGGTTGAAGATAACGCTAATGCGTTCCTGTTGGCGTTCACCGCCACCCGGTTGCAGGCTGTACAGATAATCCCAGCGATCGGCATGGAACGTGTCGGTCAGCAGAGGGTTACCCATGATAAACCGTACTTGCTTGCGGGTCATTCCCGGGCGTAACTGGTTTATCATGTCCTGCGTGACGACATTGCCCTGCTGGATGTCGATTTTGTAAACCCCGGGGAATGAACAACCGGCGAGTGCGAGCAGTCCCACAAAGGTGAAACTGGTTAGCAAGAGCTTGGTGTTTTGCATCGGTGGGCGACTTCCACTATCTTGGCTGGGACAACGTAAACGCCGATCATACCCGCATTAAGAGAAGCTGCGAAGCAGCATCGCGAGAAAGCTGACCATGGTTGAAAATAGCGAACTACGCAAAGCCGGCCTCAAAGTGACCCTGCCACGGGTCAAAATTCTGCAAATGCTCGATTCCGCCGAGCAGCGCCACATGAGTGCCGAAGATGTCTACAAGGCACTGATGGAGGCTGGTGAGGACGTCGGTCTGGCCACGGTTTACCGTGTACTGACTCAGTTCGAGGCAGCTGGCCTTGTGGTGCGGCATAACTTCGACGGAGGCCATGCGGTCTTCGAACTGGATGACGGCAAGCATCACGACCATATGGTCAACGTCGAAACCAGCGAAGTGATCGAATTCTTCGACGAAGAAATCGAGCGCCTTCAGAAAGCCATCGTCGACAAGTATGGTTTCGAGATGGTTGATCACAATCTGGTGCTGTACGTACGCAAGAAAAAGTAAGCATGTCGCGCGAATTTCATATTCGCGAAACGAACGAAGGCGACCCCAGGGTCGCCTTCGTGCTGCTTGCCATTCTTAAATTTTTGCAGTGACGACCATCTTTTTCGCGTGAGCCAGAGACTCCTTGGTCAGGTCGATGCCGCCCAGCATACGTGCCACTTCTTCGACGCGATCATTTTTACTCAGCTTGGAGACGGCTGTGTGAGTCGCCTCTTCGCCACGCACCTTGTGCACGAATAAATGTTGGTGACCCTGCGCCGCCACTTGCGGCAAGTGAGTGACGGTCAGCACTTGCCCGCGCTCTCCGAGGCGCCGTAACAACTGGCCTACGATCTCAGCGGTCGGACCGCCAATGCCCACGTCCACTTCGTCGAACACCAGCGTCGGGACGCGAGAGGTCTGTGCGGTGATCACCTGAATCGCCAGGCTGATCCGCGACAGCTCACCGCCCGAGGCCACTTTGGCCAATGCCTTTAATGGCTGGCCGGGGTTGGCGCTCACCAACAATTCGACCTGTTCAAGGCCATTGGGCAGCAGTTCATCGCTGCTGTTAGGGCGTAATTCGATGGTGAAACGACCGCCAGGCATGCCCAGCCGCTGAATTTCCTGCTCAACGGCGCTGGCCAGACTGTTCGACGCTTGATGGCGCAAGTCACTCAGCTCCCGCGCCTTCTCCTGGTAATGACGGGCATAAGACGCCAGTTCATCGCTCAGCCGTTCGATGGATTCATCGTTGGCATTCAGCGTTTCGATTTCATCCAGCAGGCGCTGCTGCATCTCCGCGACCTCGGTCGGCTGGATGCGGTGTTTGCGCGCCATGGTGTAGATCGCATCGAGGCGTTCTTCCAGGTATTGAAGGCGTGCCGGGTCGGCGTCGAAGTTGTCGAGGAAGCGGTTCAACTCGCCCACCGCTTCTTCGACCTGAATCTGCGCACTGGTCAGCAGGCTGCTGGCCTCGCCCAAGGCGCCGATCGAATTGTTAACGCTGGATAGACGATTGAGGCTGGCGGTCAGGGCATTCAGGACATTGCCGGAATCACTTTCGCTGCACTGTTCGACGACTTGTCGGCAGATCCCCAGCAGGGTTTCGGCGTTGGTGAGGTTCTTGTGTTCCTGCTCCAGCTGCTCCAGCTCGTTTTCGCCGAGCCCGAGGTTTTCGAGCTCTTCAAGTTGATAACTGAGCAATTGGTGGCGAGCGCGTTGCTCGTCGCCGGAGTTGGACAGGCGTTCCAGTTCCTGGCGGGTCTGGCGCCAGCGTTGGGCGGCCAGTTGCACCTGGCGGGCAAGGTCCGTGGCGCCGGCATATTCATCGAGCAGGCGGCGGTGGGTGTCGGTCTTGAGCAGCGATTGGTGCTCGTGCTGGCTGTGGATATCAATCAGCAACTCACCCAGGGCTTTGAGATCGCTGAGCGGGCAGGGTGTGCCGTTGATGTAACCACGGGAACGGCCTTCGGCGGTGATCACCCGGCGCAGGATGCACGGGCCATCGCTTTCAAGGTCGCGCTCGGCGAGCCAGGCGCTGGCTTCCGGGATATCGACGAGGTCGAAAGTCGCCAGAATGTCGGCCTTGTCTGCGCCGGGCCGGACCACCCCGCTGTCGGCGCGATCACCCAAGGTCAGGCCCAGGGCGTCGAGCATGATCGACTTGCCGGCACCGGTTTCCCCGGTGATCACGCTCATCCCGCGATCGAGTTCGAGATCGAGGTGTTCAACGATGGCGTAGTTATGTACGGACAGGTGCACCAGCATAAAGGCCGCTCCCAGGCTTTAGGTCTGGTTATTTATACAGTGTTTTATTTGCGCCTGACAATGCCCTCGCTTAGCTCGATTTGCTCGGTCTGACGAAATGCTTAGCGCGTTGGGTAAACGCAATGCAGCGCTTTTTGTAGGGTTAATCGCAACAAACCCCTTGAAGCTGATTTTTGCGGCCCCATATACCGGGACAGAAGCGTGAGTTGAGCTCACGGACGATATTGAAAGGAGAAATCTATGGCTGACGAACAGACAGTGGATACGCAAAATCAAGACGCCAACCAGGGTTCCGCGGCTTCGGGTGAAGACCTGGCGGCTCGTGTACAAGTGCTCGAAGAGCAGCTGACAGGCGCGCAGGATCAGGCTTTGCGTGTTGCCGCCGATCTGCAGAACGTCCGCCGTCGCGCCGAGCAGGATGTAGAAAAAGCGCACAAATTCGCCCTGGAAAAATTCGCAGGCGATTTGCTGCCGATCATCGACAGCCTGGAGCGTGGTCTGGAGTTGTCCAACCCGGACGACGAAAGCATCCGCCCAATGCGCGAAGGCATTGAGCTGACCCTGAAAATGTTCCAGGACACCCTGAAGCGTTATCAGCTGGAAGCCATCGATCCGCATGGCGAACCGTTCAATGCTGTTCAGCATCAGGCCATGGCCATGCAGGAAAGCGCTGACGTTGAGCCGAACAGCGTGCTCAAGGTGTTTCAGAAGGGCTATCAGCTCAATGGCCGCCTGCTGCGCCCGGCCATGGTCGTGGTCAGCAAGGCCCCGGCGCCAGTTTCGCCTTCGATTGACGAACAGGCTTGAAATTGGCCGCAAGGCCCCCATTTATAAGTCAAGCGTTTAAGTGCTACCGCAGTTAGCCACCACTGCTGCGGCAACCAAATCCAAAGTTTCGGGAGAGTGAACATGGGCAAAATTATCGGTATCGACCTGGGGACTACCAACTCCTGCGTCTCCGTCATGGAAAATGGCAAAGCCAAAGTTATCGAAAACGCTGAAGGCGCGCGTACCACGCCGTCGATCATCGCTTACGCCAACGATGGCGAAATTCTGGTTGGCCAATCGGCCAAGCGTCAGGCTGTGACCAATCCGCATAACACCCTGTACGCGGTTAAGCGTCTGATCGGTCGTAAGTTCGACGAAGAAGTCGTACAGAAAGACATCAAGATGGTCCCTTACAAAATCGCCAAGGCTGACAACGGCGACGCGTGGGTAGAAGTGAACGGCCAGAAAATGTCGCCGCCACAAATCTCGGCTGAAATTCTGAAGAAAATGAAGAAAACCGCCGAAGACTACCTCGGCGAGCCAGTGACTGAAGCGGTGATCACCGTTCCGGCCTACTTCAACGACAGCCAGCGTCAAGCCACCAAAGACGCCGGCCGCATCGCGGGTCTGGACGTAAAACGCATCATCAACGAACCAACCGCAGCTGCTCTGGCTTACGGTATGGACAAGGCGAAGGGCGATCACACCGTGATCGTTTACGACTTGGGCGGCGGTACTTTCGACGTTTCCGTGATCGAAATCGCTGAAGTCGATGGCGAGCACCAGTTCGAAGTATTGGCCACCAACGGCGACACGTTCCTGGGCGGTGAAGACTTTGACATTCGTCTGATCGACTACCTCGTTGACGAATTCAAGAAAGAAAGCGGCATGAACCTCAAAGGTGACCCGCTGGCGATGCAGCGCCTGAAAGAAGCCGCTGAAAAAGCCAAGATCGAGCTGTCCTCGGCGCTGTCGACCGACGTGAACCTGCCGTACATCACTGCAGACGCAACCGGTCCAAAGCACTTGAACGTGAAGATTTCTCGCGCCAAGTTGGAAGCACTGGTTGAAGACCTGGTTCAGCGCACCATCGAACCTTGCCGCATCGCTCTGAAAGACTCCGGTATCGACGTTGGCGCGATCAACGACGTGATCCTGGTAGGCGGTCAGACCCGTATGCCACTGGTTCAGAAGCTGGTAACCGAGTTCTTCGGCAAAGAAGCTCGTAAAGACGTGAACCCGGACGAAGCAGTTGCCATGGGTGCTGCTATCCAGGGCGCTGTATTGGCTGGCGACGTTAAAGACGTTCTGCTGCTGGACGTTAGCCCGCTGACCCTGGGTATCGAAACCATGGGCGGCGTGATGACCGCGCTGATCGAGAAAAACACCACGATTCCTACCAAGAAATCGCAAGTGTTCTCGACTGCCGACGACAACCAGGGCGCTGTAACCATTCACGTGCTGCAAGGTGAGCGTAAGCAAGCGGCCCAGAACAAGTCCTTGGGCAAGTTCGACCTGGCCGAGATTCCACCAGCACCACGTGGCGTGCCACAAATTGAAGTGACCTTCGACATCGACGCCAACGGCATCCTGCACGTAGGCGCCAAAGACAAGGCCACCGGCAAGACTCAGTCGATCGTGATCAAGGCCAACTCCGGTCTGTCCGAGGAAGAAATTCAGCAGATGATTCGCGATGCTGAAACCAACGCCGACGCAGACCGTCAGTTCGAAGAGCTGGCAACCGCTCGCAACCAGGGCGATGCACTGGTTCACTCGACGCGCAAAATGGTCGCTGACGCTGGCGATAAAGTGACTGCCGAAGAGAAGACTGCAATCGAAGCCGCTGTTGTTGCTTTGGAAGCCGCTGTTAAAGGCGACGACAAAGCTGCAATCGAAGCCAAGGTTGAAGAGTTGTCGAAAGTCTCTGCTCCAGTGGCGCAGAAGATGTACGCCGAACAGGCCCAGCCTGCTGAAGGCGCGGCACCGCACGACGAAAAAGCTGAAAAGGCTGATGACGTTGTCGATGCCGAGTTCGAAGAAGTCAAAGACCACAAGTAAGTTGTTGGTCGCCCGGTTGACTGCCTTCAGGCGGTGACTGGTAGGATGTCGCCGCGCGGGAGCTTGCTCCCGCGTTGGCGTGTCTGGAACACGCGAATTTTTACAGCATGCGACAGCGTTCGCGTGCTGCTGGTATGGCCGGGAATGCTCCTGCTTTTCGAGCCGAAAGTACCGCAATGAATCAAAGACCAGGATCGTTGAATTGACGTGAGTTGGGTCCGGGCCTGTATTGGGGCTCAACGAGTTTGGCAAGGCTCAGGAGAGGTTTGCCGGACGTCCTCAAGAGTGCAAAGACATATGGCAAAGCGTGACTATTACGAAGTATTGGGTGTTGAGCGTGGCTCAAGCGAAGCAGACCTGAAGAAGGCCTACCGTCGCCTGGCGATGAAGCATCACCCGGACCGTAATCCCGATGACAAAGCGTCGGAAGAGATGTTCAAGGAAGCCAACGAGGCCTACGAAGTACTGTCCGATTCCAGCAAGCGCGCGGCGTACGATCAATACGGTCATGCTGGTGTTGACCCAAGCATGGGTGGTGGCGGTGCCGGTTTTGGCGGTCAGAATTTCTCTGACATCTTTGGCGATGTATTCAGTGACTTCTTCGGTGGCGGTCGCGGCGGTTCCCGTGGCGGTGCCCAGCGCGGCAGTGACTTGCGTTACACCCTGGAACTGAACCTGGAAGAAGCGGTGCGCGGTACCACCGTGAATATCCGCGTTCCGACGCTGGTCAACTGCAAGCCGTGCGACGGTTCGGGTGCCAAGAAAGGCTCCTCGCCAGTCACTTGCCCGACGTGCGGCGGTATCGGCCAGGTCCGTATGCAGCAAGGCTTCTTCTCGGTGCAGCAAACCTGCCCGCGCTGCCATGGCCAAGGCAAGATCATTTCCGACCCGTGCAACTCCTGCAACGGCGAAGGTCGTGTCGAAGAGTACAAAACCCTTTCCGTCAAAGTGCCGGCCGGTGTCGATACCGGTGACCGCATTCGCCTGTCTGGCGAAGGCGAGGCGGGCGCTCAGGGTGGCCCGACGGGCGACCTGTACGTGGTGATCAATGTGCGCGAGCACGCGATCTTCCAGCGCGACGGCAAGCATTTGTTCTGCGAAGTGCCAATCAGCTTTGTCGATGCGGCGTTGGGCGGCGAGCTGGAGATTCCGACCCTTGACGGTCGAGTCAAACTGAAAATCCCAGAGGGAACTCAGACCGGCAAGCAGTTCCGTGTTCGCGGCAAAGGCGTTGCGCCAGTGCGTGGCGGCGGTGCCGGTGACCTGATGTGCCGTGTGGCGGTCGAAACCCCGGTCAACCTGGGCCGTCGTCAGCGTGAATTGCTGGAAGAATTCCGTAGTTCCCTGGCAGACGACAACAGCCATTCGCCGAAAACCACCGGTTGGTTTGAAGGCGTGAAGCGCTTCTTCGGCGATTTGTAAGGAGTCGGCATGCGACGTATAGCTGTGATGGGCGCTGCCGGGCGCATGGGCAAGATTCTGGTCGAGGCCGTGCAACAGCGCGCGCCGCTGACCGGCCTGACGGCGGCCGTCGTTCGCCCTGGCAGCACGTTGATTGGCGTGGATGCCGGCGAGCTGGCCTCGCTGGGCCGCATCGGCGTGCCGTTGTCCGGCAATCTGGAATCGGTCGCTGATGAGTTCGATGTGTTGATCGACTTTACGCTGCCGGAAGTCATGCTGAAAAACCTCGCGTTCTGCCGCAAGACCGGCAAGGCCATGGTCATCGGCACGACGGGTCTCGATGCTGCGCAGAAGCAGTTGCTGGCTGAGGCGGGCAAAGACATTCCGATCGTGTTCGCGGCCAATTTCAGTGTTGGTGTCAACCTGTCGCTGAAGTTGCTCGACATGGCGGCGCGCGTGCTGGGTGATGACGCGGACATCGAAATCATCGAAGCGCATCACCGACACAAGATCGATGCGCCTTCAGGCACCGCGTTGCGCATGGGTGAAGTGATCGCCAGTGCGCTGGATCGTGATCTGCAGAAGGTCGCGGTTTATGGTCGTGAAGGCCATACCGGCGCGCGTGAGCGTGAAACGATCGGCTTTGCCACTGTTCGCGGCGGTGATGTGGTCGGCGATCACACGGTGCTGTTCGCCTGCGAAGGTGAGCGTCTGGAAATCACGCATAAAGCGTCCAGCCGCATGACCTTCGCCAAGGGTGCGGTGCGTGCTGCGTTGTGGCTGGATGGTCGTGAGCCCGGCCTCTACGACATGCAAGACGTTCTCGATTTGCGTTAAGATGCGCCCGAAATCGGGTTCAAATTCTGCGTTTGAGCCCGGTTTTACACTGCCAAGCGACGTCCTGTCGCATTCTCCAGCCTTTCGGGCTCATTGGCGGTAGACCAAAAATGCCTTTTTCTGTAAGCTACAGCTTTAGTGTGTCCACTAAAAGCGCGCAGAATTATTCGGTGAAGAAGCGGGGTGACGTGTCCATACGTCACTCCGCTTTTTTACAACCTGCGATCGCCCTTTCAGGCTTTATTTACGGGAGGTCTTCTTGACTAAGCCAGCCATACTCGCCCTTGCTGATGGCAGCATTTTTCGCGGCGAAGCCATTGGAGCCGACGGTCAAACCGTTGGTGAGGTGGTGTTTAACACCGCAATGACCGGCTATCAGGAAATTCTTACCGATCCTTCCTACGCCCAACAGATCGTTACCCTGACCTATCCGCACATCGGCAACACCGGCACCACGCCGGAAGACGCCGAGTCTGACCGCGTCTGGTCCGCTGGCCTGGTCATCCGTGACCTGCCACTGGTTGCGAGCAACTGGCGTAACACGATGTCCCTGTCCGACTACCTGAAAGCCAACAACGTTGTGGCGATCGCCGGTATCGACACTCGCCGTCTGACGCGCATCCTGCGTGAGAAGGGCGCGCAGAACGGCTGCATCATGGCCGGTGACAACATTTCCGAAGCCGCCGCCATCGCCGCTGCACAGGGTTTTCCTGGCCTCAAAGGCATGGACCTGGCAAAAGTCGTCAGCACCAAAGAGCAGTACGAATGGCGCTCGACTGTCTGGGATCTGAAAACCGACAGCCATGCGACCATCGACGCTTCCGAGCTGCCGTACCACGTGGTTGCCTACGACTACGGCGTCAAACTGAACATCCTGCGCATGCTGGTCGCGCGCGGTTGCCGCGTGACGGTGGTGCCGGCGCAAACCCCGGCCGCTGACGTTTTGGCGATGAAACCGGATGGCGTGTTCCTGTCCAATGGTCCGGGTGATCCGGAGCCTTGCGATTACGCGATCCAGGCGATCAAGGACGTGCTCGAAACCGAGATTCCGGTGTTCGGCATCTGCCTGGGTCACCAACTGCTGGCGCTGGCCTCCGGCGCCAAGACCCTGAAAATGGGCCATGGCCACCACGGTGCCAACCACCCGGTCCAGGATCTGGACACCGGTGTGGTGATGATCACCAGCCAGAACCACGGTTTTGCCGTAGACGAAGCGACCCTGCCGGCCAACGTTCGCGCGATCCACAAATCGCTGTTCGACGGCACCCTGCAAGGCATCGAGCGTACCGACAAGAGCGCCTTCAGCTTCCAGGGTCACCCGGAAGCCAGCCCTGGCCCGAACGACGTAGCGCCATTGTTCGATCGCTTCATCAACGAGATGGCCAAGCGACGCTGATCGCTCGCCTTGATGGTGCAAGGCTTGAGGGCGGTCCCGACACCGGCGGCCCCCTCAAGGCTTCAAAGATTGAACAAGACGGCTTGCCGACTGACCTGCGGATTTGAGTGACAAACCCATGCCAAAACGTACAGACATTAAAAGCATCCTGATTCTCGGCGCTGGCCCGATCGTTATCGGCCAGGCCTGCGAATTCGACTACTCCGGCGCCCAGGCCTGTAAAGCCCTGCGCGAAGAGGGTTACCGCGTCATCCTGGTGAACTCCAACCCAGCGACCATCATGACCGACCCGGACATGGCCGACGCCACGTACATCGAGCCGATCAAGTGGCAGACCGTTGCCAAGATCATCGAAAAAGAGCGTCCGGACGCGCTGTTGCCAACCATGGGTGGCCAGACCGCTCTGAACTGCGCACTGGACCTGGAGCGCGAAGGCGTTCTGGAGAAGTTCGGCGTTGAAATGATCGGTGCTAACGCCGATACCATCGACAAGGCTGAAGACCGTTCGCGCTTCGACAAGGCGATGAAGTCCATCGGCCTGGACTGCCCGCGATCCGGTATCGCCCACAGCATGGAAGAGGCCAACGCAGTCCTCGAAAAGCTGGGCTTCCCGTGCATCATCCGTCCGTCCTTCACCATGGGCGGCACCGGTGGCGGTATCGCTTACAACCGTGAAGAGTTCGAAGAAATCTGCGCCCGCGGTCTGGACCTGTCTCCGACCAAAGAGCTGCTGATCGATGAATCCCTGATCGGCTGGAAAGAATACGAGATGGAGGTTGTCCGCGATAAGAAGGACAACTGCATCATCGTTTGCTCGATCGAAAACTTCGACCCAATGGGCGTGCACACCGGTGACTCGATCACCGTTGCTCCGGCACAAACCCTGACGGACAAGGAATACCAGATCATGCGGAACGCCTCGTTGGCGGTACTGCGTGAGATCGGCGTGGAAACCGGCGGCTCCAACGTTCAGTTCGGCATCTGCCCGGACACTGGCCGTATGGTCGTGATCGAGATGAACCCGCGTGTATCCCGCTCTTCGGCACTGGCCTCGAAAGCCACTGGTTTCCCGATTGCGCGTATCGCTGCCAAGCTGGCGATCGGCTACACACTCGACGAACTGTCGAACGAAATCACCGGCGGCGCTACGCCTGCGTCCTTCGAGCCGTCCATCGACTACGTCGTGACCAAGCTGCCACGGTTCGCCTTCGAGAAATTCCCGAAAGCCGACGCGCGCCTGACCACTCAAATGAAGTCGGTCGGTGAAGTCATGGCCATCGGCCGGACCTTCCAGGAATCCCTGCAGAAAGCCCTGCGCGGTCTGGAAGTGGGGGTTTGCGGCCTGGACGAGAAGCTCGACCTGAGCAACCCGGAAAGCATGAGCGTGCTTAAGCGCGAACTGACCGTGCCGGGCGCCGAGCGTATCTGGTATGTGGCTGACGCCTTTCGCGCCGGTCTGTCGGTCGAAGACATCTTCGGCATGAACATGATCGACCCGTGGTTCCTGGTGCAGATCGAAGATCTGATCAAGGAAGAAGAGAAGGTCAAGACCTTGGGTCTGGCCAGCATCGACCGCGACGTAATGTTCCGCCTCAAGCGCAAAGGCTTTTCCGATATGCGTCTGGCCAAGTTGCTGGGCGTGACCGAGAAGGCGCTGCGTCGCCACCGTCACAAGCTCGAGGTTTACCCGGTCTACAAGCGCGTTGACACCTGCGCGGCCGAGTTCGCCACCGACACCGCCTACATGTACTCGACTTACGAGGAAGAGTGCGAAGCCGCACCGTCGGGCCGTGACAAGATCATGATTCTGGGCGGCGGTCCTAACCGTATCGGCCAAGGCATCGAGTTCGACTACTGCTGCGTACACGCGGCACTGGCGCTGCGCGAAGACGGGTACGAGACCATCATGGTCAACTGCAACCCGGAAACCGTATCTACCGACTTCGACACTTCTGATCGCCTGTACTTCGAACCGGTAACCCTGGAAGACGTGCTGGAAATCGTCCGCGTCGAGAAGCCGAAAGGCGTGATCGTCCAGTACGGCGGCCAAACCCCGCTGAAGCTGGCTCGCGCCCTGGAAGAAGCCGGCGTGCCGATCATCGGCACCAGCCCTGACGCCATCGACCGCGCCGAAGACCGTGAGCGCTTCCAGCAAATGGTTGAGCGCCTGAACCTGCGTCAGCCGCCAAACGCCACGGTGCGCAGCGAAGACGAAGCGATTCGCGCTGCCGCCAAGATCGGTTACCCGCTGGTGGTTCGTCCGTCCTACGTACTGGGCGGCCGTGCGATGGAAATCGTCTACGAAGAAGAAGAGCTGAAGCGCTACCTGCGTGATGCGGTGAAAGTGTCGAACGACAGCCCGGTGCTGCTCGATCACTTCCTCAACTGCGCCATCGAAATGGATGTGGATGCGGTTTGCGACGGCACCGACGTGGTGATCGGCGCGATCATGCAGCATATCGAGCAGGCCGGCGTTCACTCCGGTGACTCCGCGTGCTCCCTGCCGCCGTACTCGCTGCCTGGCCACATCCAGGACGAGATGCGCGAACAGGTCAAGAAAATGGCCCTGGAGTTGGGCGTTGTCGGCCTGATGAACGTTCAGTTGGCGCTGCAAGGCGAAGACATTTACGTCATCGAAGTCAACCCGCGCGCTTCCCGTACCGTCCCGTTCGTGTCCAAGTGCATCGGTGTTTCCCTGGCAATGATCGCGGCTCGCGTCATGGCCGGTAAAACCCTGAAGGAAATTGGTTTCACCAAAGAAATAATCCCGAACTTCTACAGCGTGAAAGAGGCGGTGTTCCCATTCGCCAAATTCCCTGGTGTGGACCCGATCCTCGGCCCAGAGATGAAGTCCACCGGTGAAGTGATGGGGGTGGGTGACACCTTCGGTGAAGCATTCGCCAAAGCCCAGATGGGCGCCAGCGAAGTGCTGCCGACCGGCGGTACCGCGTTCATCAGCGTACGTGACGACGACAAACCGCTGGTTGCAGGCGTAGCCCGTGATCTGATCAACTTGGGCTTCGAAGTGGTCGCCACTGCCGGTACTGCCAAGCTGATTGAAGCCGCAGGCCTGAAAGTGCGCCGTGTGAACAAGGTGACCGAGGGTCGCCCGCACGTGGTAGATATGATCAAGAATGACGAGGTCACGCTGATCATCAACACCACCGAAGGTCGTCAGTCGATCGCCGACTCGTACTCCATTCGTCGTAATGCCCTGCAGCACAAGATCTACTGCACCACGACTATTGCTGCTGGCGAAGCCATCTGCGAAGCGCTGAAGTTCGGTCCCGAGAAGACCGTACGCCGCTTGCAGGATCTACACGCAGGATTGAAGGCATGATCAAATACCCAATGACCGTCCAGGGCGCGAAAGCCCTGGAAGAGGAACACGCTCACCTGACCAAGGTCGTTCGTCCTAAGCTCAGCCAGGACATCGGAACGGCCCGCGAGTTGGGTGACTTGAAGGAAAACGCCGAATATCACGCTGCTCGCGAGCAGCAAGGTATGGTTGAGGCGCGGATCCGTGACATCGAAGGCCGGATTCAGAATCAGGTCATCATCGACGTCACGAGCATTCCTCACACCGGCAAAGTGATTTTCGGCACCACCGTTGAAATCGCCAACGTCGAGACCGATGAGCGCGTCACTTACCACATCGTGGGTGAGGACGAGGCTGATTTCAAACTCGGCAAGATTTCCGTCGGTTCGCCACTGGCCCGCGCCTTGATTGCCAAGGAAGAGGGTGATGTGGTTTCCGTGAAAACGCCGGGTGGCGTGATCGAGTACGAGATTGTCGAAGTCCGCCACATCTAAAGGCCTGCGCCCGCTGCGTGCGGGCGCCATGGTTTGGCAGCTGACTCAGATGTTGTGGGTTGGCGGCTTGTGGCTGTTACACATCGGTCTGGTGCCGGCGTTGGGCCAAATAGGTCTGGCGCCGCTATTGGTCGACGAAATTGCAGGCATGCTGAATGCGCTGATGGTGGGATTTGCCACAGCGTGTGTGATTTTTCAGGCTTTGGTGCTGGTACAGGCCGATGGCCTTGCCAGTCTATGGCGCGATATTCGTGGGCAGCTGCTGCTGATGGCGCTGTATGCGTGTGCGATGTTTTTCGCGGTGCGCACCGGTTGGCCGGAGGCGGTGCGGTGGCAGGTGTTCAGCTACCTGATCCTGGGGTTTTCCGGGCTGGTGCTGGTGTTGCAGCCGGTGCCGGGAGGGAGCGGCAGGGTGCGCGAAGCACACCCTTGACCCTTGCCATCACTTGAAGCGATGGACGTTCGACAGCTGCTTGTTGACGCTGAAGTTTTTGCGGTAAATCAGTGCCATCTTGCCGATGACTTGAACCAGATCCGCTTTGCCGACCTTGCAGAGTTCTGCAATGGACGCCAGGCGCGATTCGCGATCGAGGATGTTGAGCTTGATTTTAATCAGCTCGTGATCCGCCAAAGCGCGTTCAAGTTCGGCTAACACACCTTCAGTCAAACCGTTGTCAGCCACAATCAAAACTGGTTTCAGATGGTGGCCAATGGATTTGTACTGTTTCTTCTGCTCTTGAGTGAGCGGCATAATCTGACCCCTGCGTCTGATCTTGTAAAAAGCGGCGGCCAGTTTACCCGAGCGAGTCCGGGACCGCCCAGTTAATCACGACCCGTTTTATTTTCGAGGTGGCCTGTGGCCCGTTCCAAGACAAGCCTTAAGTGGCTGCAAAGACATGTCAATGATCCCTATGTGAAGCAGGCCCAGAAGGATGGTTACCGCTCGCGTGCGAGTTACAAGCTTCTGGAGGTCCAGGAGAAATACAAACTGATCCGTCCAGGTATGAGTGTTGTCGACCTGGGAGCGGCGCCCGGCGGCTGGTCGCAGGTCACTAGTCGGCTGATCGGTGGTCAGGGGCGTCTGATCGCTTCGGACATCCTGGAAATGGACAGCATTCCAGACGTGACTTTCATCCAGGGTGACTTCACCCGGGACGACGTGCTCGCTCAGATCCTTGAGGCCGTTGGTAATTCGCAGGTAGACCTTGTGATTTCCGATATGGCCCCCAATATGAGTGGTACGCCTGAGGTGGACATGCCGAAAGCCATGTTTCTATGTGAGCTGGCTCTTGATCTGGCGGCTCGGATACTCAAACCGGGTGGTAATTTCGTGATCAAGGTGTTTCAGGGCGAAGGGTTTGATGCTTTCGTGAAGGACGCTCGTCAGAAATTCGACAAGGTCCAGATGATCAAGCCGGACTCTTCCCGTGGCAGTTCCCGCGAGCAATACATGCTGGCTTGGGGCTACCGCGGCCGTAGTGAGTAAATCGAGGTTTTTTAGCGGGTCGATAGGATTTTCGTATTTCGCCCCGCGAGCAATAGCGAATATTGTGTAGAAAGTGTTTCACAAAGGGTTACAGACGGCGCCTGCCAGAGCCGTAGGTAATGTAGTAAGTTAGGCCGGTGAATATCATGCGAAGCGCGCGCCATTAGCGGAGCTTGCTTCAGAGGGTAGTTAATTGAACGATATGGCAAAGAATCTGATCCTGTGGTTGATCATCGCGGCTGTCCTGGTGACAGTGATGAACAACTTCTCCAGCCCTAACGAGCCGCAGACCCTCAACTATTCCGACTTCATCCAGCAGGTCAAGGATGGCAAGGTCGAGCGCGTAGCGGTTGACGGTTACGTGATTACCGGTAAACGCAACGATGGCGACAGCTTCAAGACCATTCGTCCGGCTATCCAGGATAACGGTCTGATCGGCGACCTCGTGGACAACCACGTCGTGGTCGAAGGCAAGCAGCCTGAACAGCAAAGCATCTGGACCCAACTCCTGGTCGCAAGCTTCCCGATCCTCGTGATCATTGCCGTGTTCATGTTCTTCATGCGGCAGATGCAGGGCGGTGCAGGCGGCAAGGGTGGGCCGATGAGTTTCGGGAAGAGCAAGGCGCGCCTGCTCTCTGAAGATCAGGTGAAAACCACCTTGGGCGACGTTGCCGGTTGCGACGAAGCCAAGGAAGAAGTCGGTGAGCTGGTCGAGTTCCTGCGCGATCCGGGCAAGTTCCAGCGTCTGGGCGGCCGTATTCCTCGCGGGGTGCTGATGGTTGGCCCTCCGGGTACCGGTAAAACCTTGCTGGCCAAGGCGATTGCCGGCGAAGCGAAAGTGCCGTTCTTTACCATCTCCGGTTCTGACTTCGTCGAAATGTTCGTGGGTGTCGGTGCAAGTCGTGTCCGCGACATGTTCGAGCAGGCCAAGAAGCACGCGCCATGCATCATCTTCATCGATGAAATCGACGCCGTTGGTCGCCACCGTGGCGCCGGCATGGGCGGCGGTCACGATGAGCGTGAGCAGACTCTCAACCAGTTGCTGGTAGAGATGGACGGCTTTGAAATGAATGACGGCATCATCGTTATCGCTGCAACCAACCGTCCGGACGTATTGGACCCTGCGTTGCTGCGTCCAGGCCGTTTCGACCGTCAGGTTGTGGTGGGGCTGCCAGACATTCGTGGTCGCGAACAGATTCTTAAGGTTCACATGCGTAAAGTGCCAATGGGTGACGACGTTGCTCCGGCAGTAATTGCTCGCGGTACACCTGGTTTCTCCGGCGCTGACCTGGCTAACCTGGTGAACGAGGCCTCCTTGTTCGCAGCCCGTGCTGGCAAACGCATCGTCGAAATGAAAGAGTTCGAACTGGCGAAAGACAAGATCATGATGGGCGCCGAGCGCAAATCGATGGTCATGTCCGAGAAGGAAAAGCAGAACACCGCTTATCACGAAGCCGGCCACGCTATTGTTGGTCGTGTCGTGCCAGAGCATGATCCGGTCTACAAGGTGTCGATCATCCCGCGCGGTCGTGCGCTGGGTGTGACCATGTTCCTGCCGGAAGAAGATCGTTACAGCCTGTCCAAGCGCGCGCTGATCAGCCAGATCTGCTCGCTGTACGGCGGCCGAATTGCTGAAGAAATGACCCTGGGCTTCGATGGCGTCACCACGGGTGCCTCTAACGACATCATGCGTGCCAGCCAGATTGCGCGGAACATGGTGACCAAGTGGGGTTTGTCAGAAAAGCTCGGTCCGTTGATGTATGCCGAAGAAGAGGGTGAAGTGTTCCTCGGTCGCGGCGGCGGTGGTCAGGGTGCGAGCTTCTCCGGTGAGACAGCCAAACTGATCGACTCTGAAGTGCGCAGCATTATTGATCAGTGCTACGGCACGGCGAAACAGATCCTTACGGACAACCGCGACAAGCTTGATGCCATGGCAGATGCCTTGATGAAATACGAGACGATCGATGCTGATCAGATCGATGACATCATGGCGGGTCGTGCGCCTCGCGAACCTCGTGACTGGTCAGGCGGTACCGGTACATCCGGGACACCTCCGGTGGTGCAAGATGAGCGTCCGGAAACACCGATCGGCGGTCCGGCTGCTGACGTATAAGGTTTGAAATGACTTCTGTTCAGTCCTCGACCCGGTTGCCTTGCGGCAACCGGGTTCTTGATTTGGCCCAGACGCATGTCATGGGCATACTCAATGTCACTCCTGATTCCTTTTCCGACGGCGGCCGATACAGCCAGCTCGATGCGGCTTTGCGCCACGCCGAGTCGATGGTGTTGGCGGGTGCGACACTGATTGATGTCGGTGGCGAATCAACCCGCCCAGGCGCCCGGGCGGTTTCGCCGCTTGAGGAGTTGGAGCGCGTAGCGCCTATCGTTGAGCGCATCAGTGGCGAGCTGGATGTGATTATTTCTGTCGATACCTCCACTCCAGCGGTCATGCGCGAGACTGCGCGGCTTGGTGCGGGTTTGATCAACGATGTGCGCTCGCTACGTCGAGACGGTGCCCTGGATGCGGCCGCTGCCACGGGGTTGCCCGTGTGTCTGATGCATATGCTCGGTGAGCCGGGCGACATGCAGGACAATCCGCACTACGAGGACGTCACCAGGGAGGTCGGCGAATTTCTCTCCGAGCGAATGGCTCAATGCGCGTTGGTGGGTATCCCGCCGGAGCGGATTATTCTTGATCCGGGTTTTGGCTTCGCGAAAACCTTGCAGCACAATCTAAGCTTGTTTAAGCATATGGAAGCCTTGCATGCCTTGGGGCGGCCCCTGTTGGTCGGGGTTTCGCGAAAGAGCATGATTGGTCAGGCCTTGAATCGGCCGGTTGGTGAGCGACTTTATGGTGGTCTTGCACTCGCAGCACTGGCTTCAGCCAATGGGGCGCGTATATTGCGCGTCCATGATGTAGCTGAAACAGTGGACGTAGTGCGGATGATCGCCGCAGTGGAATCAGCCGAATAAGAATGATGGAGCACTTATGAGCAAGAAATACTTTGGTACCGACGGTATTCGTGGTCGTGTCGGTGAATACCCGATTACTCCTGACTTCATGCTCAAGCTCGGCTGGGCAGCGGGTATGGCGTTCCGCAAAATGGGCGCTTGCAAGGTATTGGTCGGCAAGGACACCCGGATCTCGGGCTACATGTTTGAATCTGCACTCGAGGCCGGGCTGACGTCGGCGGGGGCCGATGTCATGCTCTTGGGGCCGATGCCAACCCCGGCGATCGCCTACCTGACGCGTACCTTCCACGCTGAAGCCGGTATCGTGATCAGTGCCTCGCACAACCCTCACGATGACAATGGCATCAAGTTCTTCTCCGGAAAAGGCACCAAGCTGCCGGATGAAGTCGAGCTGATGATTGAAGAGTTGCTCGACACCCCGATGACCGTGGTTGAGTCGAGCAAGATCGGCAAAGTGTCGCGCATCAACGACGCTTCTGGCCGATACATCGAATTCTGCAAAAGCAGCGTCCCGACGGGCACCAGTTTCGCGGGCCTGAAGATCGTGATCGACTGCGCCCACGGTGCGACCTACAAGGTTGCCCCAAGCGTATTCCGTGAGTTGGGTGCTGACGTCGTAGTACTGTCCGCGCAGCCGAACGGTCTGAACATCAACGACAATTGTGGTTCGACCCATATGGGTCAATTGCAGGCTGCCGTATTGGCCGAGCACGCCGATCTGGGTATCGCGTTCGATGGTGACGGTGATCGTGTCCTGATGGTCGACCATACGGGTGCCATCGTTGACGGTGACGAACTGCTCTACATTATCGCCCGCGATCTGCATGAGTGTGACAAGTTGCAAGGCGGTGTGGTCGGAACGCTGATGAGTAACCTGGGGCTGGAATTGGCCCTGGCTGATCTGTCGATTCCTTTTGTGCGTGCCAACGTTGGCGACCGTTATGTCATCGCTGACTTGCTTGAGCGTAACTGGCTGGTGGGTGGTGAGAATTCGGGGCATATCGTTTGCTTCAATCACACCACGACCGGTGATGCGATCATTGCTGCATTGCAGGTGTTGATGGCGTTGAAGACTCGTTCCGAAGGGCTGGCTCAGGCCCGCCAAGCGCTGCGCAAGTGCCCTCAAGTGCTGATCAATGTCCGTTTTGGCGGTGGTGCGAGCCCGCTCGACCATCCAGCGGTCAAGGAAGCCAGTGACCGTGTTACCAAGGCGATGGCGGGGCGTGGTCGGGTGCTGTTGCGCAAGTCCGGGACAGAGCCATTGGTGCGTGTCATGGTCGAAGGCGAGGACGAAACACAGGTTCGCGGTTACGCCGAAGAGCTGGCAAAACTCGTTACTGAAGTTTCTGCCTGAATTCGGCTTGCCAGCCTTGATTGTGTTGGGTAACATCTGCGCCCACTTTGACCGACGAGGTACAGCATGCGTCGCCCTATGGTAGCTGGTAACTGGAAGATGCACGGTACCCGCGCCAGCGTCGCTGAGCTGATCAACGGCCTTAGTCATCTGGCCTTGCCGAGCGGTGTTGATGTAGCGGTATTCCCGCCTAGCTTGTTCATCAATCAAGTGGTTGGTGGCGTGAAAGGCAAGTCGATTTCGGTCGGCGCGCAGAATTCTGCGGTGGAATCCGAGCAAGGTGCGTTGACCGGTGAAATTGCGCCGAGTCAGTTGGTGGATGCAGGTTGTTCCCTGGTGCTTGTCGGGCACTCCGAGCGCCGCCAGATATTGGGCGAGCAGGACGCAGTGCTGATCCGCAAGTTCGCAGCGGCACAGGCATCTGGCTTGATTCCGGTGTTGTGCATAGGGGAAACTCTTGAGCAGCGCGAAGCCGGGAAAACGATTGAGGTTGTCTCGGCTCAGCTGGACAGCATCATCGATGAGCTGGGTGTCGGTGTATTTGCAAAAGCAGTGATCGCTTACGAGCCGGTTTGGGCCATTGGCACCGGGCTGACTGCTTCACCGCAACAGGCGCAGGATGTGCATGCAGCCATTCGCGCGCAGTTGGCGGCAAAGAATTCTGAAGTCGCACAAGGTGTGCGGCTTCTATACGGCGGCAGCGTGAAGGCGGCCAATGCGGTCGAACTGTTCGGCATGCCGGATATCGATGGGGGTCTCATTGGTGGGGCTTCCCTGAATGCAGATGAGTTCGGTGCGATCTGTCGCGCCGCGGGAAACTGAAAAAATGCTGGAAACAGTCGTAGTCGTTTTTCATCTGCTGGGTGCATTGGGCGTAGTTGCTCTCGTATTGCTGCAGCAGGGTAAAGGTGCGGATGCTGGCGCGTCTTTCGGAGCAGGTGCTTCAAATACTGTGTTCGGAAGCCAAGGTTCCTCTACCTTTCTTAGTAAGTTTACTGCTATACTTGCCGCAGGTTTTTTCATAACCAGCTTGGGGTTAGGTTACTTTGCTAAAGAGAAAGCTCACCAGCTGACTCAAGTAGGTCTCCCAAATCCAGCGGTGTTGGAAGTTCCAAAGCAACAACCGGCTTCTGATGATGTCCCGGTGCTTCAAGAGCAAAAGTCGGCTACTCCAGCGACTGACGTGCCACCAGCTCAAGAGCAAAAGTAAGAAGGGTTTCAAACGTAGTATTGCCGAGGTGGTGGAATTGGTAGACACGCAACCTTGAGGTGGTTGTGCCCATAGGGTGTAGGGGTTCGAGTCCCCTTCTCGGTACCAATTATCAGGAGAGCCCGCTGTTGCGGGCTTTCTTGTAGGTGGAAGGTTACATTGACCCTGTTAGGGATCGGTCGTATACTTCCGCCCCAGCTTTGTCGCGGGGTGGAGCAGTCTGGTAGCTCGTCGGGCTCATAACCCGAAGGTCGTCGGTTCAAATCCGGCCCCCGCAACCAGTTTAAGGAGCCCCTTTTAAGGGGCTTTTTGTTAGCTGGACACTTTCTACGCCGCTGTTCGACGGCGTTTCAAGGATGGGCGTTTCGCCCATTTTTTTATTTTGCATAGCATGCACATACATGCACGAGGGGGTTCAGGTGTCGAGCAAGCTAGAAGAGTTGCAGGCCTTGTTGGCCCCGGTGGTCGTGGCCCTGGGCTATGAATGCTGGGGTATTGAGTTTTCGGCTCAAGGTCGTCACTCGATGTTGCGCGTTTATATTGATAAAGAGGGCGGTGTGCTGGTGGACGATTGCGCCATTGTCAGCCGTCAGATCAGCGGTGTCCTGGATGTTGAAGATCCAATCGCCGTTGAATACACCCTTGAAGTTTCCTCGCCTGGCATGGAACGCCCACTGTTCACTATTGAGCAGTTTGCAAAATTTGCCGGTGAACAAGTGAAGATCAAGCTGCGCTCGCCGTTTGAAGGACGACGCAACTTTCAGGGCCTTCTGCGCGGTGTAGAAGAGCAGGACGTCGTGGTGCAGGTAGAAGACCATGAGTTCCTGTTGCCGATCGATATGATCGACAAGGCCAACATTATTCCCAGTTTTGACTGAGACGCGGATCCCGCGGATCCAATGGCTTGCGAAAGGCGAGGCGTACGATGAGCAAAGAAGTACTGCTGGTTGTTGAGTCGGTATCCAATGAAAAGGGCGTACCGGCAAACGTAATTTTTGAAGCGCTGGAGCTGGCTCTGGCCACTGCTACCAAAAAGCGTTTTGAGGACGAAGTCGATCTGCGTGTGGAAATCAATCGCCACACCGGTGCTTACGAGACATTCCGTCGCTGGACGGTCGTCGAAGAAGCAGACCTGGACGATCCGGCCATCGAAACCTGGCCGAGCAAGGTTGCCGAAACGCATCCTGGTTCCCAGGTTGGCGATGTCGTCGAAGAAAAAATCGAATCCATCGAGTTCGGCCGTATTGCTGCACAGACTGCGAAGCAAGTCATCGTGCAAAAAGTTCGTGAAGCCGAGCGCGCTCAAGTTGTTGACGCTTATCGCGAGCGCCTGGGGGAAATCATCTCCGGCACCGTGAAGAAAGTGACTCGCGACAACGTGATCGTCGACCTGGGCAACAACGCTGAAGCGTTGCTGGCTCGTGAAGATATCATCTCTCGCGAAACCTTCCGTGTGGGTGTACGTCTGCGTGCACTGCTCAAGGAAATCCGCACCGAGAACCGTGGCCCGCAGCTGATCCTGTCGCGTACCGCACCGGAAATGCTGATCGAGTTGTTCCGCATCGAAGTGCCGGAAATCGCTGAAGGCCTGATCGAAGTTATGGCTGCGTCCCGTGATCCGGGTTCGCGTGCCAAGATCGCGGTCCGCTCCAAGGACAAACGCATCGACCCACAGGGCGCTTGCATCGGTATGCGCGGTTCGCGCGTCCAGGCAGTGTCGGGTGAGTTGGGCGGTGAGCGTGTTGATATCGTCCTGTGGGACGACAACCCGGCTCAGTTCGTGATCAATGCCATGTCCCCGGCAGAGGTTGCAGCAATTATCGTTGACGAAGATGCCCACGCAATGGACATCGCCGTTGGCGCAGACAATCTGGCTCAGGCCATCGGTCGTGGGGGTCAGAACGTGCGTCTGGCTAGCCAATTGACTGGCTGGACCCTGAACGTGATGACCGAATCGGACATCCAGGCTAAGCAGCAAGCAGAAACCGGCGACATCCTGCGCAACTTCATCGACGAGCTGGAAGTCGACGAAGACCTGGCACAGGTGCTGGTAGATGAAGGCTTCACCAGCCTGGAAGAGATTGCCTACGTACCGTTGGAAGAAATGCTCAACATCGACGGCTTTGACGAAGAAACCGTCAACGAGCTTCGCGCTCGTGCCAAGGATCGTTTGTTGACCAAAGCCATCGCTACTGAGGAAAAGCTGGCAGACGCCCATCCGGCCGAAGACCTGCTCTCGCTTGAGGGTATGGACAAGGATTTGGCGATGGAACTGGCGGTGCGCGGCGTAATTACCCGCGAAGACCTGGCCGAGCAGTCTATTGACGACCTGCTCGACATCGACGGCATTGACGATGATCGTGCCGGCAAGTTGATCATGGCCGCCCGAGCCCACTGGTTCGAGTAATTAGGCGCGGCCTGAGGAGAGAAGTGCATGACGCAAGTCACGGTGAAACAACTGGCCGATGAGGTCAAAACACCGGTAGAGCGCCTGTTGCAGCAGATGCGTGAGGCAGGTCTGCCGCACACCGCCGCCGAAGAAAGTGTGACTGACAGTGAGAAGCAATCGTTGCTGACTCACTTGAAAAGCAGCCACAAGGCGAAAGTGGAAGAACCACGCAAGATCACGCTGCAGCGTAAAACCACCAGCACGCTGCGTGTTGCTGGCAGCAAAAGCATCAGCGTTGAAGTCCGTAAAAAGAAAGTTTTCGTACAGCGCAGCCCGGAAGAAATCGAAGCCGAGCGTAAACGCGAACTGGACGAACGTCGCGCAGTAGAAAATGCTGCTCGTCAGAAGGCTGAAGAAGAAGCCAAGCGTCGCGCCGAAGAAGAAGCGCGTCGCCAGCCTGCTGCGGCGCAAAACGGTACGACCGACGCTGTTGCAGCGCCTGCTGCGGTTGCCGAGCCAGTGCGTGAAAGCGCTCCGGTTGTGGCGGCTGCACCAGCACCGTCTGCTGACGTTCGCAACAAGCAGAACGAACAGCGCCGTCCGGACAAACCGCGTGCCGACGATAACAATCGTCGCAGCGGCGGTGGCGATGGTGAGCGCAAAAACGCTCCGCATCGTGCTTCGGTCAAAGAGAAAGCGCCTGCTCCACGCGTTGCGCCACGTACTACCGACGAAGAAAGCGATGGCTTCCGTCGTGGTGGTCGCGGCAAGGCCAAGCTGAAGAAACGCAACGCGCACGGTTTCCAGAGCCCAACCGGTCCTGTCGTGCGTGATGTGCAGATCGGCGAGACCATCACTGTTGGCGATCTCGCCAATCAGATGTCGGTCAAGGCTGCTGAAATCATCAAGTTCATGTTCAAACTGGGTACTCCAGCGACCATCAACCAGGTGCTTGATCAGGAAACTGCTCAACTGGTAGCCGAAGAGCTGGGCCACAAAGTGACCCTGGTCAGCGACACCGCCCTGGAAGATTCCCTGGCCGAGTCCCTGAAGTTTGAAGGTGAAACGTTCTCCCGTGCACCAGTCGTGACCGTCATGGGCCACGTTGACCACGGTAAGACGTCGCTGCTTGACTATATCCGTCGTGCCAAGGTAGCCGCTGGCGAAGCCGGCGGTATCACCCAGCACATCGGTGCGTACCACGTTGAAACTGATCGCGGCATGGTCACTTTCCTCGATACCCCGGGTCACGCCGCGTTTACCGCAATGCGTGCCCGTGGTGCCAAGGCGACTGACATCGTGATCCTGGTCGTTGCAGCGGACGACGGCGTAATGCCGCAGACCATTGAAGCGGTCCAGCACGCCAAGGCTGCCGGTGTACCACTGGTTGTTGCAGTGAACAAAATCGACAAGCCGGGCGCTGATCTCGATCGCATCCGTAGCGAACTGTCGGTTCACGGCGTGACTTCGGAAGAGTGGGGCGGTGACACCCCGTTCGTATCGGTTTCGGCGAAAGTCGGTACTGGCGTAGACGAGTTGCTCGAAGCTGTTCTGCTGCAAGCTGAAGTTCTGGAACTGAAAGCGACTCCTTCGGCTCCTGGCCGTGGCGTTGTGGTTGAATCGCGTCTCGACAAAGGTCGTGGCCCGGTTGCAACCGTTCTGGTTCAAGACGGTACCCTGCGCCAAGGCGACATGGTGTTGGTCGGTTCGAACTATGGCCGTGTACGTGCCATGCTCGACGAGAACGGCAAGCCAATCAAGGAAGCCGGTCCTTCCATCCCTGTCGAGATCCTCGGCCTGGACGGTACCCCGGATGCTGGCGACGAGATGAGCGTGCTGTCGGACGAGAAGAAAGCCCGAGAAGTGGCTCTGTTCCGTCAAGGCAAGTTCCGCGAAGTCAAACTGGCTCGCGCTCACGCCGGCAAGCTGGAAAACATCTTCGAAAACATGGGTCAGGCAGAGAAGAAGACGCTCAACATCGTCCTCAAATCCGATGTCCGTGGTTCGCTGGAAGCGTTGAACGGTGCCTTGAACGGCCTGGGTAACGACGAAGTGCAAGTGCGTGTTGTCGGTGGCGGTGTCGGTGGTATCACCGAGTCCGACGCCAACCTGGCACTGGCCTCCAATGCTGTACTGTTCGGCTTCAACGTGCGTGCCGATGCTGGCGCTCGCAAGATCGTCGAGCAGGAAGGTCTGGATATGCGTTACTACAACGTGATCTACGACATCATCGAAGACGTCAAGAAAGCTCTCACCGGTATGCTGGGCAGCGATGTTCGCGAGAACATCCTGGGTACCGCTGAAGTGCGTGACGTGTTCCGTTCGCCGAAGTTTGGCGCGATCGCCGGTTGCATGGTTATCGAAGGTGTTGTTCACCGTAACCGTCCAATCCGTGTACTGCGTGAAGACATCGTTATCTTCGAAGGCGAGCTGGAATCCCTGCGCCGCTTCAAGGATGACGCTTCCGAGGTACGTGCCGGCATGGAATGCGGTATTGGCGTCAAGAGCTACAACGACGTCAAGGCTGGCGACAAGATCGAAGTCTACGAGAAGGTTCAGGTTGCTCGCAGCCTCTAACTCGCGCACTTCAAGGGCCACGATGAGCCGCCGCATGCACATGCGCGGCACAGCGTCAGGACTCTAAACGCAACGCCCGGTCTGGCTTTTGTCAGGCCGGGCGTTTGCCGCTTTCAGACCCCACGGGTTTCACCGTGTGGCAGTAACAGGTAACAAGACATGGCAAAAGAATACAGCCGTACCCAACGTATCGGCGATCAGATGCAGCGTGAGCTGGCACAGCTGATCCGTCGTGAAGTCAAAGACCCGCGCGTCGGCCTGGTCACCATTACTGCTGTTGAAGTCAGCCGTGACGTCGGTCACGCCAAGATCTTCATCACCGTGATGGGGCAGGACAATGCCGAAGACATCGCACAAAGCATCAAGGTGCTTAACTCCGCCGCCGGTTTCCTGCGTATGCAGTTGGCTCGCGAAATGAAGTTGCGTAGCGTTCCTCAGTTGCACTTCCACTACGACGAAAGCGTCGTGCGTGGTGCGCACCTGTCGGCCCTGATCGAGCGTGCGGTGGCTGAAGACAATCAGCACCCGGTAGCGGCTGAACCCGAAGACGCCAAGGAGTAATCGGTGGCTCAGGTCAAACGTATCCGTCGTAACGTCAGCGGCATTATCCTGCTCGACAAGCCGCTGGGGTTCACCTCCAACGCCGCGTTGCAGAAGGTTCGCTGGTTGCTGAACGCCGAGAAGGCCGGGCACACCGGCAGTCTTGATCCGCTGGCCACCGGCGTGTTGCCGTTGTGCTTCGGTGAGGCCACAAAGTTCTCGCAGTACCTGCTCGACTCCGACAAGGCCTATGAAACCCTGGCGCAATTGGGCAAAACCACCACCACGGCCGATGCCGAGGGTGAAGTTTTGCAGGAACGCCCGGTGACCGTTGGTCGCGCCGATGTCGAAGCTGTTTTGCCAGGTTTTCGCGGACAAATCAGTCAGATACCGCCGATGTACTCGGCGCTCAAGCGTGACGGGCAGCCGCTGTACAAGCTGGCTCGTGCTGGCGAAGTAGTGGAGCGTGAACCGCGTTCTGTTACTATTGCGCGCTTGGAATTGCTGGCCTTCGAGGGTGATACTGCGCGGCTTGCGGTGGATTGCAGCAAAGGCACCTATATTCGCACCCTGGTGGAGGATATCGGTGAGCAACTCGGTTGTGGCGCTTACGTTGCAGAACTGCGACGTACCCAGGCCGGGCCTTTCACGCTGGCGCAGACGGTCACGCTGGAAGAGTTGGAAGCAGTACATGCCGAAGGCGGCAATGAAGCGGTTGATCGCTTCCTGATGCCATCGGACAGTGGCCTGCTGGATTGGCCACTGTTGCAGTTCTCGGAGCACAGCTCGTTCTACTGGCTTAACGGCCAACCGGTACGAGCCCCGGATGCACCGAAGTTCGGCATGGTACGGGTACAGGATCACAATGGTCGCTTCATCGGTATCGGTGAAGTGAGCGAAGACGGGCGCATCGCGCCACGTCGACTGATTCGGTCAGAATGACCGGACGAGGGTGGCTGTTAACAGGCACGGTCACTACTCATTTTTAGATACAGGGATTTGTCCCTGGCCTGTTGAAACTGTTTTTCTGAAACAGTTTCCTGATAAAAGGATTGCCTCATGGCTCTCGACGTTCAAGAAAAAGCTCAAATCGTAGCTGACTACCAGCAAGCTGTTGGTGACACTGGTTCGCCAGAAGTGCAAGTTGCACTGCTGACCCACAACATCAACAAGCTGCAAGGTCACTTCAAGGCCAACGGTAAAGATCACCACTCCCGTCGTGGTCTGATCCGCATGGTAAACCAGCGTCGTAAGCTGCTGGACTACCTGAAAGGCAAGGATCTGGGTCGTTATCAGACTCTGATCGGTCGCCTGGGTCTGCGTCGCTAATAAGCGATTGCGCTAGAGGTTGGTTGTCTGTCGTGCGTCAGCGGGTTTCCTGCTGGCGCATGGCAGGCTCCCAGCCTCAAGTTTTATCTGGACTCACGTTTTACCCTGGACAGGCGTTGGGCCGATTCCCGACATTGCCCAAGAATTTCGCAAGAAGACAAGTTCCCCAAGAGCCACAAAAGAAGGTAGGACACCGTGAACCCGGTAATCAAAAAATTCCAGTTCGGTCAGTCGACCGTTACCCTCGAGACTGGCCGTATCGCCCGTCAGGCCTCCGGCGCAGTATTGGTCACCGTTGACGACGACGTCAGCGTATTGGTGACCGTAGTCGGTGCCAAACAAGCCGATCCAGGCAAGGGCTTCTTCCCTCTGTCCGTTCACTACCAGGAAAAGACTTACGCTGCCGGTAAGATCCCTGGCGGTTTCTTCAAGCGCGAAGGCCGTCCTTCCGAGAAAGAAACCCTGACTTCCCGACTGATCGACCGTCCGATCCGTCCGCTGTTCCCAGAAGGCTTCATGAACGAAGTGCAGGTTGTCTGCACCGTCGTTTCCACCAGCAAGAAGACCGATCCGGACATCGCTGCGATGATCGGTACCTCGGCGGCCCTGGCCATCTCCGGCATTCCTTTCGATGGCCCGATCGGCGCTGCCCGCGTTGCGTTCCACGAAAGCACCGGTTACCTGCTGAACCCGACTTACGAACAACAGAAAGCTTCGAGCCTGGACATGGTCGTTGCCGGTACTTCGGAAGCCGTGTTGATGGTTGAATCGGAAGCTAAAGAGCTGACCGAAGACCAGATGCTGGGCGCGGTACTGTTTGCTCACGACGAGTTCCAGGTGGTGATCCAAGCCGTTAAAGAACTGGCCGCTGAAGCTGCCAAGCCGACCTGGACCTGGGCTCCACAGCCAGAAGCCACCGCGCTGCTGGGCGCTATCCGTGCCGAGTTCGGCGACGCGATCTCCCAGGCTTACACCATCACCATCAAGGCCGACCGTTACGCTCGTCTGGGCGAACTGAAAGACCAGGTGGTTGCCAAGCTGTCCGGTGAAGAAGGCCAGCCTTCTTCCAGCGAAGTCAAAGCAGCGTTTGGCGAAATCGAATACCGCACCGTTCGCGAAAACATCGTAAACGGCAAGCCACGTATCGACGGCCGCGACACCAAGACCGTACGTCCTCTGAACATCGAAGTCGGTGTTCTGCCAAAGACCCACGGTTCGGCACTGTTCACCCGTGGCGAAACCCAAGCTCTGGTTGTTGCAACACTGGGTACCGCCCGTGATGCACAACTGCTGGACACCCTGGAAGGCGAGAAAAAAGACCCGTTCATGCTGCACTACAACTTCCCTCCGTTCTCGGTAGGTGAGTGTGGTCGCATGGGTGGCGCTGGTCGTCGCGAAATCGGTCACGGCCGTCTGGCCCGTCGTTCGATTGCAGCCATGCTGCCTGCTGCCGACGTGTTCCCGTACACCATTCGTGTGGTGTCGGAAATCACCGAGTCCAATGGTTCGAGCTCGATGGCTTCCGTTTGCGGCGCGTCCCTGGCCCTGATGGACGCTGGCGTTCCGATGAAGGCACCAGTTGCCGGTATCGCCATGGGTCTGGTTAAAGAAGGCGAGAAATTTGCCATCCTGACCGACATCCTGGGTGACGAAGACCACCTCGGCGACATGGACTTCAAAGTAGCCGGTACCGCCAAAGGTGTTACCGCGCTGCAGATGGACATCAAGATCAAAGGCATCACCGAAGAAATCATGGAAATCGCTCTGGGCCAAGCCCTGGAAGCGCGCCTGAACATTCTCGGTCAGATGAACCAGATCATTGGCCAGTCGCGTACCGAACTGTCGGAAAACGCTCCGACCATGATCGCGATGAAAATCGACACCGACAAAATCCGTGATGTCATCGGTAAAGGCGGCGCGACCATTCGTGCGATCTGTGAAGAGACCAAGGCTTCGATCGACATTGAAGACGACGGCTCGATCAAGATCTTCGGCGAAACCAAGGAAGCGGCTGAAGCAGCACGTCAGCGCGTTCTGGGCATCACCGCAGAAGCTGAAATCGGCAAGATCTACGTCGGTAAGGTTGAGCGCATCGTCGACTTCGGCGCATTCGTCAACATCCTGCCGGGCAAGGACGGTCTGGTTCACATCTCGATGCTGAGCGACGCTCGTGTTGAGAAAGTGACCGACATCCTGAAAGAAGGCCAGGAAGTGGAAGTACTGGTACTGGACGTGGACAACCGCGGCCGTATCAAGCTGTCCATCAAAGACGTAGCTGCTGCCAAGGCTTCGGGCGTTTAATCACTCCCCACGCCTGACCGCTTCAACGTTATAAAAAATGCCCCGCAGTGAACACTGCGGGGCATTTTTTTGTCTGCGAAACAGGGTGTGAAGTTGCTGACCCTCGAACCCGGTGCTAGGTTTAGCCCACTGCCCGTGTAGCTCAGTTGGTAGAGCAGCGCACTCGTAACGCGAAGGTCGCAGGTTCGACTCCTGTCTCGGGCACCATCTCCCGTTATTTCACCTTTCTGCTCAGGTCATCCACGGTGCGTTTGAGCTGATCCAGCTGCTTGTCCTGATCGCTGACTTCGCGCTTCAGGCTGGACAGCTCACTGGAGCTTGAGCTGGAACTCGATCCGGCACTGCGCTTGAGGTCTTCAACCTGGCTGGCGAGCTTTCTCAGCTCGATGTTCTGTGCACTGACAGTTCGCTTGAGGTCGCTGACTTCGCTGGCACTCGAGCTTGAACTGGACCCCGCATTCTTTTTGAGTTCTTCGATGAGTCTGGTTTGTTCCTTGACCGTTTTCTCAAGGTTTGCAATGTCAGTTGTGTTGGTTTTGGCGGTGCTCGATAATTGCGTAACCATGTCGATACTGATATCGCTCCTCGTCATCACATCCTTGCCATACAAATTGTGAAAGGTGAGGAATTTGTCGCTGGAACTAGAACTGTCGGAACTGAACTCCAAACCGGCCTGGGCGGTACTGGACAGAGCCAGGCTGCCGAGAAGAAGGGCCGCCATGCTGGCTGCGAGAAGGGCAGTCGAACGCTTTGCAAGACTGGACATCACTAGGGTTCCTTGTGAAGTGCCTATATGGCACATCGCTATGACTTTACCGTTTTAGCGTTGTTCCGGCGACGCGAGACAATATTTTCAAAAAGCCCCTCCAGGGTTTTTTTGTAGATTTGATGTAAAAGTCCATATAAATCGTCAACCAAACGTCCTATATTCGGAGCCTGCACACGTACCACTTTGCAGTTTTCAGATGATCCCCGAATGGTTCTGAAGGCCAGACAAACCGGGCTTCACACGGTTTTTTGCGTCAGAGAGATCCTTGATGATCCAGATCCATCTTCCATTCCCCAGATCAGCGAGAACGACATGACTGTTAAAGAATTGACCCAAGAAGCCAGACACGAAGAAGCGCTCAAAAAGTACTTGCTGGATTCGCCCCAGCTCGCCGACGAGATCAAGGACCTGCCGGCCGACGATCAGAAAGACCAGATTCAGTGGGCGTTCGAGGATGAGGCCGAGTCCCAGGGCTTGCAGCCGTGGGAATTGACGCTCAAGTACACCTCGACCCCTGAAGAGTTCGAGGCTGCGCGACTGGTGCTGCACAAAGAGGCAGCCGAGGTGCTGGGCGTCGAGTGGGAAGAGTACTGCGAGATGAATAATCTGGTGGTCTGACCTGTAGGAGCGAAGCTTGCTCGCGATAGCGGACTGACATTCAACATCAATGTTGACTGAAAGGGCCTCATCGCGAGCAAGCTCGCTCCCACATTTGTTGATCAGAGGCTCAGGCGCATCGACAGGTCGACAGCCTTTACGTCCTTGGTCATCGCGCCAATCGAAATGTAATCCACCCCGGTTTCGGCGATCGGTAGCAGCGTGCTTTCGTTAATCCCGCCGCTGGCTTCCAGTTTTGCCTTGCCCGCGTTCAGGCGCACGGCTTCACGCATATCATCCAGGCTCAACTCATCGAGCATGATGATGTCGGCGCCTGCCGCCAGTGCTTCCTTGAGCTCTTCGAGGCTTTCCACTTCGATCTCCACCGGTTTTCCCGGGGCAATCTTGTGCGCGGCGTTAATGGCTTCAGGGATGCCACCGCTGGCGGCGATGTGGTTTTCCTTGATCAGGAAGGCGTCGTACAGACCGATGCGGTGGTTGTGGCAGCCGCCGCAGGTGACGGCGTACTTTTGCGCCAGGCGCAGGCCCGGCAGGGTTTTTCGGGTGTCGAGCAACTTGACCTGGGTGCTGGCGACAAAGTCCGCCAGATGCTGCGCACGTGTGGCCACGCCTGACAGCAATTGCAGAAAGTTCAGCGCACTGCGTTCGCCAGTGAGCAGCGAGCGCGCCGGGCCTTCGAGGTGAAACAGCGCCTGATTGGGTTGAACCCGTTCGCCATCACGCACCTGCCAATGCACCGCGACCCGCGGGTCCAGTTGCCGGAACACTGCATCGACCCACGCCGTGCCGGCAATGACGGCGGCATCACGCGTGATGATGGTGGCTTTTGCCAGGCGTTCGGCCGGGATCAACTGTGCGGTGATATCGCCGCTGCCGATGTCTTCGAGCAGCGCACGGCGTACGTTGGCTTCGATTTCGGCGGTCAAGTCGGCGAGACGTAGATTCGGCATAACGGGCTCCACAAACAAAGTGGCCCAATTATAGGGGTATGGCACGAGTCAACCCAAGGTGTCAGAGGCTTTCCGTTTGCGCTGAACCCTGCATTTGGTCGATTTATCGTTTAAGTAGGTGCCCGTCCTACGCGTCTATTTGGAGGGGAGGTGAAGAGTCTGCTGGCACAGCAGGTGCTTTTTGGGAGCGCAGCCGCACTGGCCTGGCACTGGAATTTCGTCGCGGCGCGGTGCGCGCGTTGGACGATACTTTGCTGTTTGACCGGGCGCTGGCCTCGGTGCTCGGTAACCTGCGCCGCCTCAATCGCGGCAAGTGATCGCGTCCCGGTGGGCTATCGCGGCATACTGGGCGCCAACACAGTCGTCGCTGAAGGAACCTGTATGCAGTTGGACCCCGCGAGCGGTTGGTGCCAGGACGTGCGTTTATGCCCCTCACCCAACTTCAATGCGCGCCCTTCGGGCGAAATTTCCCTGCTGGTGATCCACAACATCAGCTTGCCGCCAGCGCAGTTCGCGACCGGCAAAGTGCAGGAATTCTTCCAGAATCGTCTGGATGTCACGGAGCATCCTTATTTTGAAGGTATAGCTGACCTGCGGGTATCAGCGCACTTTCTGATTGAGCGTGACGGCACGGTCACTCAGTTTGTCTCTTGTCTTGAGCGCGCCTGGCACGCCGGTATATCGAGCTTCGAGGGCCGGGAAACCTGTAACGATTTTTCCGTGGGCATCGAGCTTGAAGGCACGGATGATCTGCCGTTCACCGATGCTCAGTATCACGCGCTGACGGCCTTGACCCGACAGCTGCAAAACGCCTACACCGGCATCACTGCGCAGCGCATTTGCGGGCACAGCGACATTGCCCCGGGGCGCAAGACCGATCCAGGCCCGGCGTTCGACTGGGCACGCTATCGCGCGACCCTGGCAAAAGAGGAAGGACAATGAGTTTTCTGGTGTTGCTGTTGGCGGTATGGATCGAGAAGTTCTCGGCACTGCGCCATCGGGTTCAGCGTGATGGCGGTTGGGTACGCGAGCTGAACAAGCTTGAGGTCATGCCACGCCTGATCGACCGGCCCTGGTTGATATTGGCCCTTATGGTGTTGTTTCCGGTCGCGCTGCTGGGGATGCTGCTGGTGGTGCTGGATCCGGTGGCCTACGGTCTGTTGGCGTTACCGGTGCATTTGCTGGTGGTGATTTACAGCCTGGGGCGCGGCGATCTGCTGGCCGGGTTGGGGCCGTTTCGCGATGCCTGGCGCCGGGAAGACCTGCAAGCCGCCGCGCATGTGGCCAAACGTGACCTGGATATATGCGCCGAAAACGGCGAGCAATTGCTGGAACGGGTCGAAGCGAACCTGCTCTGGGAGGCTTACCAGAGTTTCTTCGCGGTCATTTTCTGGTATTTCCTGCTGGGGCCGGTTGCCGCCCTGAGTTATCGCTTGCTGGCACTGGCCGAAGAGCATGGCCAGAACCCGGCCGTGGTTGAGCGCGCGGCACAACTACGCCACGCCTTTGATTGGGTGCCCGTGCGGTTGCTGGCGGCGAGTTTTGCACTGGTCGGCAACTTTGTGGCGGTCGGTCGGGTGATGTTGCATGAGTTGCTGAATTGGAACATCAGCGCCGCTCAGTTGATCGAGAAAGTCGGGATGGTGGCCGGTGAAATTCCGGCACCGGTCGTCGGACCGGATGGCATCAACAGCCTGGACCGGATCTGGGAGTTGCTGCTGCGCGCGGCAGTGCTCTGGTACGCCGGTTTTGCGCTGTGGACAGTCCTCCCTTAACTCAGCGCTGTTGTGGCGAGGGGGTTTGCCCCCGTTCAGCTGCGAAGCAGTCGTAAATCTGGAACACTTCCTGGAACTGATAAATTGCGCAGGGAGGCTTCGCTACCCAACGGGGCGAGGCCCCTCGCCACACCTCGTTAACCTTAAGTTACAAAACCCCCTGCCGATTTAAGATATACAGGGATAGCGCTGAATAGTGGCTATCTGCCGCCGAGGCCGCGCCTGCCAAATAAAAATAAGAATGCAATGGGAGACTTCCAGTGAAGAGCTTGCTCTATCCCGCCGTCGCGCTGATGAACCGCCTGAGTTTCGGCATGAAGTTCAGCCTGATCAGCGTGCTGTTCCTTGTGCCCATGCTGGTCACCAACTTTTATCTGGTGCGCGACTCCTATCGCGAATTTCAGGGCACGCAAGTCGAGCTGCAAAGCCTCGACCTGCTGGGCAGTGGCATGACGCTGCGGCGTGACCTGGAGACCCTGAACAATCTGGTGCAGATCAACGTCACGCTCGGTCAGTCTGGCAAGGCTGGCAATGTCGAGTCGAAGATCGGCACGTTGGAGCAAAGTATTCTGGCGCGCCTGCACGGGCTGACCGCGATGACTACCGATCCGGAGCAGATCACCATTTTCGACGGCAAACGCGATGAAATGATCGCCGCGTTCAAGGCCCAGCAAGCGGAAACCTCCCTGCAAAGCAAAAGTGGAATGATCGGCAAATTGCTCGGCAACGCGCAGATTTTCAGCCAGATCATCGCCACCCAGGCCGGCCTCAGTCGCGACAGCCAAAGCGACATGCGTCAACTGAGCGAGCTGATTACCAACGCCACCCCACCTGTCACCCAACTGCTGGGCGAAGGCCGGGCGATGGGTTCATTTTCGCTGGGGCAAGGCTTTCTCAACTCGGCATCGAGCACTCGTTTCGATGAGCTGTTGGCGCAGATCGAAAAACTCCAGGGCGAATACGGCCTGAAATTGCAGGACGCACTGGGGTCCAGCAAAGCGGCGCGTGAAACCTTGGCCGCTCAAGCCGATAGCAGTAAGGCCTCGCTGAAAAAAGCCAGTGAGCTGTTCGAAGAAAAAGTGGTGATGGCAGACACCCTCGATGCACCCTGGCAGGGCTTTTACGATCAAGTCACCGGCTTGATGGACCAGACCTACCAACTCAACGAGGCCACCCTGAAGTTCCTCGGTACCCAGTTGCAGCAGCGACTGGAACAGAACCGCACCCACATGGTTTTGCAGGCCGTGGCGTTGTCGGTGGTGTTCGTGTTGATTTTCTACCTTTACGGTGGCTTCTACGCATCGACCCGCACCACCCTCAAGCGTCTTGGCGCGATGATGGACACGGTCGCTGCGGGCGACATGACCGTGACCTTCCGCGCGGAAAGCCGTGATGAACTCGGCGAGTTGGGCGAGGTGTTCAACGGCACCGTGAAGAAAATCCATGACCTGATCGAGCGCGTCGGCCAGACCGTCAATGAGGTCGAGCGCCAGGCCGGGCAGGTGCAAAGTGTTTCTACCCAGAGCAACCAGGCGGTGGCCGGGCAACGTTCGCAGATCGAGCAAGTCGCCACGGCCATGAACCAGATGTCGGCGACCTCCCTTGAGGTGGCGCGCAGTGCCGCCGCTGCGGTCAGCAGCGCCCACAGCGTCAACGATGAGACCATCAGCGGTCGCGGCCTGGTGGCGTCCCAGCAGGGCAGCATCGCGCAACTGGCCAGTGAGATCGATCAGTCAGTGATCGTGATCAATCAACTGGCCAGCGACAGCCAGTCCATCAGCCGCGTGCTGGAAGTGATCAAAAGCATTGCCGAGCAGACCAATCTTCTGGCCCTTAACGCCGCCATCGAAGCCGCTCGGGCCGGTGAGCAGGGGCGCGGGTTTGCGGTGGTGGCCGATGAGGTCCGCACGCTGGCCAAGCGCACTCAGCAATCGACCGAAGAAATCGAGCAGATGATCAGCAAGCTTCACAGCGGAGTCGGTGCGGCGGTGAAAGCCATGGGCATCAGCCATCAGGTGGCCGATGGCACGGTGGGGCAGTCGGAAAAGGTCCAGCAGGCGCTGGAAAACATCCTCGGCGCTGTCGGCATGATCGTGGACCAGAACCAGCAGATCGCCGCCGCTGTCGAGCAGCAGACCGCCGTCGCCCATGACATCGATCAGAACATCGTCGAGATCAACCGCGCTGGCGAGCGTACCGCGGAAGGGGCGCACCAGACCGAGGATGCCAGCCGTGCGCTATCGGCTCAGGTGGTAGAACTCAAACACCTGATCAGCGCCTTCCGGGTCTGAGAAATCCCTGTGGGAGCGGGCCAATTCGCGCCCACAGGATTTTCGAAAAATCTGTAGTACTTTTTTCCTTTTAAGGAAGGAATTTTCCTGTTTTCCTCCGTGCTCTGATTTTTCGTCTTCAATGAAGCAAGATCATTCACTCTGGCCAGCCCTGAGGAGGCGCGGTTATGTCTGTTGCAACAATAGGGATACAGGGACATTGCGCTCACTGCGAGAGCACCCTGCGGCTGGAAGCCTGGCAACTCAACGCGATTGCAATCAACGAATCATTTGCCTGTACTCACTGCCACAAAGCCTTGCAGTTGAGCGACCCGAAACAGATCAAGCGCTTCAAGTCGCTCGACTCGCTCGCCTTGCTGCAGGCGAGCACGTTGCTGATGGTGTGCACCGCGGTGCTGGTGGCTTTGGTCATGGAATGGATCGGCATGCTCAGCGTCGTCGAACAGCTGAATTTTTCGCTGGTCGCCATTCTGGTCTACTTCGTCGTCATACAGTTCGCCCGGCATCGGCAACACATCACGCTGATCCTGGAAGCCGCCAAGGCTCATGCCGACTGATTACCAGTTGAACAGCTCGCAGGCGTTGGCCGTGCTGGCGGTGGCCAATTGCTCTGGGCTGATCGCCATGATCTGCGCCAGCGCCGAGCAAATGGCCGGCAGGTGCGCCGGGCTGTTGCGTTGACCGGGAAACATGGCCGGCGCCATGTCCGGCGAGTCGGTTTCCAGCACCACCGATTCCAGCGGCAATTCGGCGAGCACACGGTGCATGCGCAGCGCCTGCGGCCAGGTCGCGGCGCCACCCAGACCCAGCTTGAAACCAAGCTTGATGTACTCGCGCGCTTCTTCTTTGCTGCCCGCGAAAGCGTGGATGATCCCGGCACGTTTCAAGCGAAAGCGTTTTAGCGTGGCAATCACCGCCGCATGGCTGCGCCGTACATGGATCAGCGCCGGCAGATTGAAGTCCGCCGCCAGTTGCAGTTGCGCATCGAACAGCGCCTGCTGGCGCTCGCGGTCCAGGGTTTCGATGAAGTAATCCAGACCGATCTCGCCTACCGCGCACAACTGCCGATGACCGGCCAGGCGCGTCAGCCAGTCACCGAGTGCCTGCAGATCTTCAGGTCGATGGTCCTCCAGATACACCGGGTGCAAACCGAATGCGGCATGCAAGTCGGGATCGCTTTGCACCAGGTCCCAGACTCGCTGCCAATTCGCCTGATAGACCCCCAGCACCACCATTCGACGCACACCCACGGCGCGGCTTTCGGCCAGCAGCGCCTGACGATCCGCGTCGAAATCCGGAAAATCCAGATGAGTGTGGCTGTCGATCAGCTCCACGGTTCAGTCTCGGTGAATACGCTGCTTGAAGGTCCGCGCGATGGCCTGCACGCCGGGTTGGTAATCTGACTGCTCGATGGCCGCCAGCGCCAGCGCCAGGGCTTTATCGGCGATCAACTGATGCTGCTGGGCCATGGCGTTGACCGGCAGCGGCAGGAAGTCCAGCAACTGCGTGTCACCGAACGTTCCCAGGCGCAACGGACGGGTTTTCAGCGGGAAATCATGCAAGGCATCGAACACCCCCTGAAGCAACACGTAGGAAGTGGTCACCAGGGCGTCCGGCAAATGCCCCAGACGCTGGAGCATTTCTTCCATCAACTGCTTGCCGCACTCGCGGCTGAACGATTCGCCGTGCTCGATCAGCACCTGGCCTTTGAAGCCGTCCAGCGCTTCTTTGAAGCCGGCCGCGCGTTCCTGGCTGATGCTCAACTCGGGGCGCGCGCCGATCAAGGCGATTTGCTTGGGCAACGGGTCCAGTAGACTGCGGGTCAATTGCAGGCTGGCCTCGCGGTCGTCACTGATGACCGAGCAAAAGTGCTCGGGCTCCATGACCCGGTCGATGGCGATGATCGGCATGCCTTTGGCCTGCAACTGGCGATAGCTGTCGTCATCAGTCGGCAGGCAACTGGCGACGATCAGCGCATCGCAGCGCCGGGCGCGGAACAGTTTGAGCAATTGCCGCTCACTGTCGGGCGCATCGTCGGAGCTGGCGATCAGCAATTGATAGCCGCGCGCCCGGGCACCTTGCTCCAGCAATTTGGCGATTCGTGCGTAACTGGGGTTTTCCAGGTCCGGCAGAATAAAACCCAAGGTGCGCGTGTGCCGACTGCGCAACCCGGCCGCTTGAGGATTGGGTGTAAAGCCATGCTGTTCGACCACAGCGCGCACGCGCTCGACGGTGGCACTGCTGATGCGTTGCTGTTCGGCTTTGCCATTAATGACATAACTGGCGGTGGTTACGGACACACCGGCCAACTGTGCGATATCACTGAGTTTCAACTCGGGATTTCCTTGTTTTTTCGAGCTTGCCCCGACATTTTCGCCAATCCTACCCGAATCCGGCAGGCGACTAGTGTCCAAGCCCATCCGACAAGTTGGGCTTCAAGGATGCGACATTATCGAGTAACGTGCCAAGTGTTCTAGATTAAACGTTTCAGCAAGCGTATTTTCAGGGTTATACGCACCCTTGACCGGTTCTGCCGTGAAACCGCCAAAAGTGACCGTTAAGCGCTTAAGCTGATTCATTCAAAACAATACCTGGCGTCCTCAGACGCCAAAAAGGAGAAAGCATGCTCGAGCTCACTCTAGAGCAGATATCCATGGGCCAGTCGGCTGTGGATAAGTCCGCTGCGTTGCAGCTACTGGCCGAGCATCTGGTTGCCGATGGCCTGGTCGCCGACGGGTACTTGGCCGGTTTGCAGGCGCGTGAGGCTCAGGGCTCGACCTTTCTCGGTCAAGGTATTGCCATCCCCCACGGTACACCGCAAACCCGCGACCTGGTGTTTTCCACCGGCGTGCGGCTGATGCAGTTCCCCGAAGGCGTGGATTGGGGCGACGGCCAGATCGTGTACCTGGCGATCGGTATCGCGGCCAAGTCCGACGAACATTTACGCTTGTTGCAACTGTTGACCCGCGCCCTCGGCGAAACCGACCTGGGCCAGGCCTTGCGTCGCGCAAGCTCCGCCGAGGCCTTGTTGAAACTGCTGCAAGGCGCGCCGCAGGAATTGGCGCTGGATGCGCAGATGATCGGCTTGGGTGTGTCAGCCGATGACTTCGAGGAACTGGTCTGGCGTGGCGCGCGTTTGCTGCGCCAGGCCGATTGCGTGAGCAACGGTTTCTCCGCCGTGTTGCAACAGGTCGACGCGTTGCCGCTGGGCGATGGCTTGTGGTGGTTGCACAGCGAGCAAACGGTCAAGCGTCCGGGCCTGGCCTTCGTCACCCCGGACAAACCGATGCGCTACCTCGGCCAGCCGCTCAGCGGCCTGTTCTGCCTGGCCAGCCTCGGTGAAGCCCATCAGGCCTTGCTCGAACGTCTTTGTGCGTTGCTGATTGAAGGCCGTGGCCACGAACTGGGCCGCGCCACCAGCAGCCGCAAAGTGCTCGAAGTCCTTGGTGGTGAAGTGCCGGCGGACTGGCCGAGCGCGCGCATCGCATTGGCCAACGCCCACGGCTTGCACGCGCGCCCGGCGAAGATCCTCGCCCAGTTGGCAAAAAGTTTTGAAGGCGAAATTCGCGTTCGCATCGTCGACGGTCAGGACAGCGCGGTGTCGGTAAAAAGCTTGAGCAAACTGCTCAGCCTCGGCGCCCGTCGGGGTCAGGTGTTGGAGTTCATTGCCGAACCGAGCATCGCCGCCGATGCCTTGCCGGCCTTGTTAGGCGCCATCGAAGAAGGCCTCGGCGAAGAAATCGAGCCTTTGCCGCCCGTGAGCCAACAGCGCGAAGAGCTCGCCGAGGTGGCCGAAGTGCTGCTCGCCCCGGCGTCCGGCAGTGTGATTCAAGCGATCGCCGCGGCCCCGGGCATTGCCATCGGCCCGGCGCATGTTCAAGTGCTGCAAACCATCGATTACCCACTGCGCGGCGAGTCTGCCGCCATTGAGCGCGAGCGTCTAAAACAGGCGCTGGCGCAGGTACGTCGCGACATCGAAGGCTTGATCGAGCGCAGCACGTCCAAGGCGATCCGCGAGATTTTTATCACTCACCAGGAAATGCTCGACGACCCGGAACTGACCGACGAAGTCGACACCCGCCTCAAGCAAGGCGAAAGCGCCGAAGCGGCGTGGATGGCAGTGATCGAAGCGGCGGCCAGACAGCAAGAATCGTTGCAGGACGCGTTGCTCGCCGAGCGTGCGGCAGACTTGCGCGACATCGGCCGGCGCGTGCTGGCGCAACTGAGCGGCGTCGAAACGCCGAGCGAGCCGCAGCAGCCTTACATTCTGGTGATGGACGAAGTAGGGCCATCCGACGTCGCGCGTCTTGATCCGACCCGCGTCGCCGGCATTCTCACGGCTCGCGGCGGCGCTACGGCGCACAGCGCGATCGTCGCCCGAGCGCTGGGTATTCCGGCGCTGGTCGGTGCTGGCGCTGAGGTGTTGCTGCTGGCGCCGGGCACGCCGTTGCTGATTGACGGCCAGCGCGGCCGCCTGCATGTGGATGCCGATGCGCTGACCTTGCAACGCGCCACCGAAGAGCGCGACACCCGGGAGCAGCGCTTGAAAGTCGCCGCTGAACAACGTCATCAACCGGCGCTGACCATCGACGGTCACGCGGTCGAGGTGTTCGCCAACATTGGCGAGAGCGCCGGTGTCATCAGCGCAGTGGAGCAGGGCGCCGAAGGCATTGGCCTGTTGCGCACCGAACTGATTTTCATGGCCCACCCGCAAGCGCCGGACGAGGCCACTCAGGAAACCGAGTATCGCCGCGTCCTCGACGGCCTGGCCGGTCGGCCGCTGGTGGTGCGAACCCTCGACGTCGGTGGGGACAAACCGCTGCCGTATTGGCCCATCGCCAAGGAAGAAAACCCGTTCCTCGGCGTGCGTGGCATACGCCTGACGCTGCAACGCCCGAAAATCATGGAAGCGCAATTGCGCGCCTTGCTGCGGGCCGCCGACAACCGTCCGCTGCGGATCATGTTTCCGATGGTTGGCAGCGTCGATGAATGGCGTCAGGCGCGGGACATGACCGAACGACTGCGCCTGGAAATCCCGGTGGCTGATCTGCAACTGGGGATTATGATCGAAGTGCCGTCGGCTGCCTTGCTGGCGCCGGTGCTGGCCAAAGAGGTCGACTTTTTCAGCGTCGGCACCAATGACCTGACCCAATACACCCTGGCCATCGACCGTGGTCATCCGACCTTGTCCGCCCAGGCTGACGGCTTGCACCCGGCGGTGCTGCAACTGATCGACATCACCGTGCGTGCGGCGCATGCCCACGGCAAATGGGTCGGCGTGTGCGGCGAGTTGGCGGCGGACCCGCTGGCGGTGCCGGTTTTGGTCGGGCTGGGCGTGGACGAACTCAGCGTGTCGGGGCGCAGCATTGCCGAGGTCAAGGCGCGTATTCGTGAGCTCAGCCTCGCCCAGACCCAAATCCTCGCCCAACAGGCCCTGGCCGTGGGCAGCGCCAATGAAGTGCGCGCATTAGTGGAGGCTCTGTAATGGCCCGGATTTTAACCCTGACCCTCAACCCGGCGCTGGACCTGACCGTGCAGTTGCCACGCCTTGAAACCGGTCTGGTCAACCGCAGCGACGCCATGCACACCCACGCCGCCGGCAAAGGCGTGAACGTGGCGCAAGTGTTGGCGGACCTTGGTCATGAGCTGACCGTCAGCGGATTTCTCGGTGAAGACAATCTCCAAGCGTTCGAAACCCTGTTTGCCAAACGCGGTTTTGTCGACGCGTTTATCCGCGTTCCCGGCGAGATTCGCAGCAACATCAAACTCGCGGAAAGCGACGGGCGTATCACCGACGTCAACGGTCCGGGGCCGCGGGTGAGTGAAGCGGCGCAGCAGGCATTGCTAGATCGTCTTGAACAAATAGCGCCGGGGCATGACGCCGTGGTCGTCGCCGGAAGCCTGCCGCTGGGCGTCAGTGCACGCTGGTTGCAGGCGTTGATTGTGCGCTTGAAAAAACTCGGTCTGAATGTCGCCCTCGACACCAGCGGCGAAGCGTTGCGTGCCTCACTCAAGGCCGGCCCGTGGCTGATCAAACCCAACACCGAAGAACTGGCCGATGCGCTCGGCTGCGAGGTTGTTTCGGTGGCGGCACAAGCGGAGGTTGCGAGCCGTTTGCACGCGCAAGGCATCGAGCATGTGGTGATTTCTCACGGTGCCGATGGCGTGAACTGGTTCAGCGTCGGCTCGGCGCTGCATGCCACGCCGCCCAAGGTCAGTGTCGCCAGCACGGTGGGCGCGGGCGATTCGTTATTGGCCGGCATGCTCCATGGTTTGCTCAGCGCCGACACGCCTGAACAGACCCTGCGCACCGCCACGGCGATTGCCGCGATGGCGGTCACCCAGATCGGTTTCGGCATCGGCGATGCCGCGCAATTGGCGCAGCTCGAACAGGGCGTGCGCGTGCGCCCCCTGACAGAACAATAAGAGGGTTTGTGATGAAGTTAGCCATTGTTACGGCCTGCCCGAACGGCATGGTCACCAGTGTGCTGTGCGCCCGTTTGCTCGATGCGGCGGCTCAGCGACAGGGTTGGATGACGTGCGTCGAAGTGGTGGATGCGACGCATCCGGAGCGTCAGTTGTCGGCGGCCACGATCGAGGGCGCCGAGTGGGTGTTGCTGGTGACCAGCGTGCCGGTGGACATGACGCGATTCGTCGGTAAACGCGTGTTCCAGAGCACCCCGGCGCACGCCCTGCAAGATGTTGAAGCGGTGCTGCGGCGCGGCGCTGAAGAAGCTCAGGTGTACGTCGCCCCAGAAGCGGTCGCCGAGCCCGTCGCCCTCACGAAAAATGCGCCACGACTGGTCGCGATCACCGCGTGCCCGACCGGTGTCGCGCACACGTTCATGGCCGCCGAAGCCTTGCAGCAAGCCGCCAAACGTCTGGGCTATGACCTGCAAGTGGAAACCCAGGGCTCGGTCGGTGCGCGCAATCCGTTGAGCGCTGCGGCGATTGCCGATGCCGATGTGGTGCTGCTGGCCTGTGATATCGAAGTCGCCACCGAGCGTTTCGCCGGCAAGAAGATTTACCGCTGCGGCACCGGCATTGCGCTGAAACAGGCCGAAGCGACACTCAACAAAGCGCTAGCCGAAGGCCGGCAGGAAAATGCCGCCAGCGGCGCCAAAGGCCCGGCCAAGCAAGAAAAAACCGGCGTCTACAAGCACCTGCTGACCGGTGTGTCGTTCATGTTGCCGATGGTGGTGGCGGGCGGCTTGATGATCGCGTTGTCCTTTGTGTTCGGCATCACCGCCTTCAAGGAGCAGGGCACATTGGCGGCCGCGCTGATGCAGATCGGCGGCGAGACGGCGTTCAAGTTGATGGTGCCGCTGCTGGCGGGTTACATCGCCTACTCGATTGCCGACCGGCCGGGGCTGGCGCCCGGGATGATCGGCGGAATGTTGGCGAGCACCCTGGGAGCCGGTTTTATCGGCGGGATCATTGCCGGTTTCATCGCCGGATATGCGGCGCAGGCGATCAACCGTTATGCGCGTTTGCCGCAGAGTCTCGAGGCGCTGAAACCGATCCTGATCATTCCGTTGCTGGCGAGTCTGTTCACCGGCCTGGTGATGATTTATGTGGTCGGCAAACCGGTGGCCGGAATGCTCGAAGGGCTCACCCACTTCCTCGACAGCATGGGCACCACCAACGCGATTCTGCTCGGCGTGTTGCTGGGCGGCATGATGTGCGTCGACCTTGGCGGGCCGATCAACAAAGCGGCTTACGCGTTCTCGGTGGGGCTGCTGGCGTCGCAGAGTTATGCACCGATGGCCGCGACCATGGCCGCCGGCATGGTGCCACCGATTGGCCTGGGCATCGCCACGTTCATTGCACGGCGCAAGTTTGCCCAGACCGAGCGCGAGGCCGGTAAAGCGGCGCTGGTGTTGGGGTTGTGCTTCATCTCTGAAGGCGCGATTCCGTTTGCCGCGAAAGACCCGTTGCGGGTGATCCCGGCGAGTATTGCCGGTGGTGCGCTGACCGGGGCGTTGTCGATGTATTTCGGCTGCAAGCTGATGGCGCCGCACGGTGGTTTGTTTGTGCTGGCGATCCCGAATGCGATCAACCATGCGTTGTTGTACTTGCTGGCGATTGTCGCCGGGAGCCTGTTGACGGCGGTGGCGTATGCGCTGCTCAAACGGCCTGAAGCGGTGGAACTGGCACTGGAACCCTCGCAGGCCTGACACTTAACTTTGTGGGAGCGGGCTTGCTCGCGAATGCGGACTTATATTCAACATTGATGTTGACTGACCCGACGCCTTCGCGAGCAAGCCCGCTCCCACATGGATTGCATTTCACACCAGCGTCACGCGTACGTGTTTAAGTTTTTCCTTTTCAGGGAGAACACCATGAGCGAATTCGACCTCGGTCGCCGTCGTGTCGTGCAAGCGATGGGGGCCGGACTGTTGTTGCCCGGGCTGGCGCCGGCCGTGATCGCTTCGGTCAAGGATCGTCCGCAACTCACCGACGGCGTGCAGTCCGGCGACGTGATGGGCGACCGGGCGATGGTCTGGAGCCGCAGCGACCGCCCCGCGCGAATGGTCGTGGAATGGGACACCCGCAGTCTGTTCAGCAACCCGCGCCGATTTGTCTCGCCGCTGGCCGATGCGCGCACCGATTTCACCGCGCGGGTCGAACTCACGGGCCTGCCCGCCGATCAGGCGATTTTCTATCGTGTGACCTTCGACGATGCCCAGAGCGGTGTCGCCAGCGAATCCTGGTTTGGCCATTTGCGCAGCGTGCCGCACACCCGTCGCGACATCCGTTTTGTCTGGAGTGGCGACACCGTCGGCCAAGGCTTCGGCATCAACCCGGACATCGGCGGTATGCGCATCTACGAAGCCATGCGATTGCGCCTGCCGGATTTCTTTATCCACAGCGGCGACACCATCTACGCTGACGGCCCGGTACCCGCGCAACTGCCCACCGAAAGCGGACGGGTGTGGCGCAACATCACCACTGAAGCCAAGAGCAAGGTCGCGCAAAACCTCGACGATTTTCGCGGTAACTACCGCTACAACCTGATGGACGAAAACATCCGCCGCTTCAACGCCGAGGTCCCGCAGATCTGGCAATGGGACGACCACGAAGTGGTCAACAACTGGTCGCCGGGCAAGCAACTCGATGCGCGCTATCAGGAGAAAGATATCCACAACCTGGTCGGCCGCGCGCGACAGGCCTGGCTCGAATATGCGCCGATGCGCTTGCAGAGTGCCGACAACGGCGGGCGGATTTATCGCAAGCTCAGCTATGGGCCGATGCTCGATGTGTTTGTGCTCGACATGCGCAGTTACCGCGGCGCCAACGACGACAACCTCGGTGCGGCCAAACCCTTTCTCGGGCGCGAGCAACTGGACTGGCTCAAGCAGGCATTGAAAGGCTCGCAAGCCCAGTGGAAAGTCATTGCCGCCGACATGCCGATCGGCTTGGGCGTGCCCGACGGTGAAGTCAGCCCGGGTGTGGCGCGCTGGGAAGCGGTGGCCAACGGCGATCCGGGACCGGCTCAGGGGCGTGAACTGGAAATCGCTGAGTTGTTGGGTTTCTTGCGGGCGCAACAGGTGCGCAATTTCGTGTTCTTGACGGCGGATGTTCATTACTGCGCGGCGCATCACTACCATCCGGATCGTGCCGCGTTCCAGGACTTTGAACCGTTCTGGGAGTTTGTCGCCGGGCCACTGAACGCGGGGAGCTTTGGCCCGAATCCGCTGGATAAGACGTTTGGACCGGAGGTGGTATTCGAGAAGGCACCGGCGGCACAGAACACTTCACCGTTTGCCGGGTTTCAGTTTTTTGGCGAAGTGAATATTGATGGGCAAACGGGGGAGATGAGCGTGGTGTTGCGGGATCTGGATGGGGTCAGTGTGTTTGAACAGAAAGTGCAGCCGGTCTGAGAGGGCTGCGCATTTTTTGATCCGCCACAGAACCAATGTGGGAGCGGGCTTGCTCGCGAAGGGGGCATGACATTCAACAGAAATGTTGACTGTCAGATCGCATTCGCGAGCAAGCCCGCTCCCACATCTTTGGTGGGGTATCAGTAGACGTCGCGGCGGTAGCGGCCTTGTTCGATCAGGCGATCGACCTCTGTAATCCCGAGCACTTCATTGAGCACGTGATCCACCCCTGACGCCATCCCCTGCAAGCTGCCGCAGATGTAGATGACGGCGCCATCAGCCAACCATTTTTTCAGCTCATCCGCAGATTCACGCAGCCGAGCCTGAACATAAATCTTCTCGGCCTGGTCCCGCGAGAACGCCAGGTCCAGTCGCTCCAGGTCACCTGAAATCAACCACTCCTCCAGCTCATCGCGGCACAGGTAATCGTGTTCCCGATGACGTTCGCCAAACAACAGCCAATGCCGTTGTTGCCCGTCGGCGATGCGCGCCTTGAGCAAACTGCGCAGCCCGGCCAGACCGGTGCCGTTGCCCAGCAGGATCATCGGCACCGGCTTGGCCGGCAGATGGAACCCACTGTTACGCCGCACTCGCAGGCTGATGGTGCCACCCACGGGAGCGTGTTCGGTCAGCCAGCCGGAGCCGATGCCGAGGCTGCCGTCGGCGTGCATTTCCTGACGCACGATCAGTTCTAGAATGCCGTCGGCCGCAATCGAAGCAATGGAGTATTCGCGCATGGCCAACGGCACCAGCGCATCGACCAGTGCCTGAGCGTGCAGGCCGACCAGGTGAGCTCTGTTCTCAGGCAGCTGGCGTGTGGCGAGCGCTTGCTCCAGCGGTTGCGACAAGCCATCGAGTGCAACCGCAGCGCGACCGTCGATGCCCAGGCCGTCGAGGAAATGCTCGATGGCCCACGGGCAATTACGCGGCAGCACTTCCACCAGATCACCCGCCAGCCAACTGCTGGTGGATGGGGCGGTGAGGCCCAGCAAATACACGGGCGAGCCGCAGCTGTCCGGATTCATCAATTCGCGGCGGGTCAGCGTCCAGTTGTCGTAGCTCGGTGCCTGCCAGGTGTCGACCGGTGTTTGCCCGGTCAACAGGCCCAGTTGTTGTTGCCAGTGGCGCAAGGCGTACGGGTCGCCGCTGTCGACTTCCACCGGCGCGAACAAGGTTTTGCCGCCGTGCTCTCCCAGCCAGGTGTGCAAGCGTCGGGCGAATCCGCAGAACTGTTGATACTGGCGATCACCGAGGCCGAGCACCGCATAGTTCAAACGCTCAAGACGCGACGCCCGACCCAGCACCTTGCGTTCGAACCCGCGCGCACTGTCCGGTGCTTCACCGTCGCCGAAGGTGCTGACCACGAACAGTGCGTTGGTAGCATCCAGCAAATCCTGTTCACTGACGCTCGCCAGTGGTTGCACGTTCACCGGCAATCCTGCGGCCTGCAATTGCCCGGCTGTCTGCCATGCCAGTTGCTCGGCAAATCCACTCTGGCTGGCGAAGCCGATCAGCCATGCCGGTGCATCGCTGCCCGGTTGTTCGAGACCTTTGCGCGCGTCCTTGATCTGCTTTTTCTTGCGCCGACGATCGAGGTACAGCAACCAGCCGGTGACGAAAAACAACGGCATGGTCAGCGCGGTAATCGTCAGGATAATTCGCCCGACAATGCCGAAGTAGCTGCCGACGTGCAGCGCATAAATGCTGGTCAGCCATTGCGCCTTGAGGCTCTTGTCGCTGTAGCGATCATGCTGCTTGACGATGCCGGTCGCTGGATCGAGGGTGATCTGGTTCAGGGCGCGGTCGTGCGGTGAGGTTTTCAGCAGGTAGTACACAGTCGCCGGCTGGCCGGCCACGGGCGGCATACGGATGTTGTAGGCGCTGAGTGCCGGGCCTGCGGCGCTGTAGACGCTGCTCCAGATGGCCGCATAGTCGGCGGTTGGTGCCGGACCACTGGGTGCCGGACCACGGCCACCGCGCACGCGCTCATTTTGCGGTGCGTCGGAGAGCAATCGGGTCAGGCCTTTGTTGTACCACTCATACGACCAGGACAACCCGGTCAGCGCCGCCAGGAGGTAAAACACCAGGCACCAGGTGCCGGCCACCGAGTGCAAATCCCAGTTGAAGCTGCGGCCCTTTTTCTTCCAGTCCAGGGTCAGCCAGACACGCCATTTGTTCCACTGGCGCGGCCAGCGCAGGTACAGGCCGGACAGACAGAAGAACACCAGGATCAGCGTGCACGCGCCGGTGATGTTGCGTCCGGTGTCGCCCATGGCGAGGAAACGGTGCAATTGCAGTACGAAGCCGAAGAAATCCTGGCCGGTGGCATCGCCCATGAGCTCGGCGGTATACGGGTTGAAGTAGCGCATCTGGCCACGACGTTGGCCCGGTGGCGGGGTGAAAAACACCTTGGCCGCAGTGCCGCTGTCGGTCTCGACGGAGAGCATCGAGACTTTTTTGCCGGACGCGGCTTCGATGCGCTCGACCAGTTCGGCGGGCGGCAAGACGCCGGCGACCTGCTTCTCGACCTGCAACACGGAAGGGTTGAGCACGCTCAGGATTTCATCCTGAAACGACACCGTCGCCCCGGTGATGCCCATCAGGGCCAGGACCAGCCCGGCGCTGATGCCGAAAAACCAGTGCAACTGGAACAGGGTTTTCTTCAACACGTCACTCGCCTTGTTCGTTTAAAAATTGTCATCACGGCGCGCATTATGCCGTGGGTTGTCGAGAAACATTCTTTTTTACGCACAAAAGCCCCGCTCACGAATGAGCAGGGCTTTTCCGTCCCGCTTCTGTCAGAAGTGGAAGTTGGTGCTCAGCAATGCCGTACGGCCCGCCGCCTGGTTGGCGAAGTGAGTCGAGAAGGCCTTGTCGTAGTACGTTTCGTCGGTCAGGTTCTGCACGTTCAGTTGCAGGTCGACGTTTTTACTCAGCTTGTAGGCTGCCATTGCGTCGTAACGAACGTAGGAATCAACCATGGTGGTGTTGGCCACGCTGCCGAAGACATCGTCGACATAGAACGCACCGCCGCCGATGGTCAGCTTCGGGGTGACCTGATAGGTCGTCCACAGGCTGGCGCTGTTTTTCGGCGTGTTAGGCAGTTCGTTGCCATCGTTGGCCGAGCCCAGTGGACCGCCGTCGATTTGCTCGCTGTCCATGTAGGCGTAACCGGCGAACACTTGCCATTTGTCGGTGAGCTTGCCGGTGGCCGACAGTTCGACACCTTGAACGCGGGTCTTGCCGGCGTTTTCATAGGTGGTGGTGTCGACCTGGACGCGGGCGTTGTCCTTCTCGGTGCGGAAGATATCGGCGGTCAAGGACAGGCGATCATTCATCAAGTCCCACTTGGTACCGATTTCGTAGTTCTTGGTGGTTTCCGGCTCCATGTCGCTTTTCAGCAGGTTGCCGTTGCGATCCGGCGTGCCACCCAGCGGGTTGCCTTCCGAACCTTCGCCCAGGGTGTTGCCCGGTGGCGTGGCAGACGTCGCGTAGGACGCATAGATGCTGCCGTTTTCCGCCGGTTTGTACACCACGCCGAACTGACCGGTGACGAACTCGCTGGTGTCATCGCCCTTGGACGTGGTCACGTCGGAACCGTTGAAGGTTTTGTAGTCGGTGTCGAAATGGTCGTAGCGCAGGCCCATGTTGACCAGCCACTGCGGGGACAACTCCAGGGTGTCGAACACATACAACGCGTAGGTGTTGGCCTTGGTGTCGGTGCCGGCATAGTTACGCGAGATCGCACCATTCCATGGATCGTTCGGGTTCGGGTTGGACAGCGAAGTGCAGTTGTAACCGCTCGGCGCGCCGATCAATGCCGGGGAGCAGTTGGTGGTTGCTGCGGCTGTTCGCGGGGTGGTGTCGGTGTTGACGTTGTACGAGGATTTCTGGTTTTCCTCGTGGGTGTATTCGACACCGGTGGCGAAGCTGTTCTTGAACCCGGCGATGTAGACGTCGCCGAACAGATCGGTCTGGTTGGTCGTGGTTTCGGTGTTGCTGACACGGGTGTTCGCCCTGCGCCAGACGCTGCCATTGTTGACGTTGCCCTTGCTGTCGTCGGGTTGGGTCAGGATGTAATCCTGCATGCTGGTGCCGTGGCGCAGGGTGTTCTTGACGGTCAGCGCGTCGTTCAGGTCGTGTTCGATGGCGAAGGTCGCGGTGTCGGTGCGGCCCTTGCGGAAGTCACGGTCGTTCAGGCCGTAGAAGTTGGTGCTGTCGCCGCCGTCGTTCGGTTTGTCCGGATTGGACTGGGTGCGTGCAGCCGAACCGGCCACCGGGATGCTGTACGGAATGCCCGAGTCCGGGGTGTCGTTACTTTCCAGATGGTAGTAATCGAGGTTGACGCGGGTGTCGGTGCCCAGGCCGAAGGCCAGCGACGGCGCGATGCCCCAGCGGTCGTAGTCGACGCTGTCACGACCGGCGACGTTGCTTTCGTGGCTCAACAGGTTCAAGCGGCCGGCAGCGGTGTCGGTGAACTGGTAGTTGCTGTCCAGGGTGAAACGCTGGGTCTGGTCCGAACCCCAGGTAAAACCTGCATCGTTCGAGTCGCCCAGGTGGGCTTTTTTGCTCACAAGGTTGATGCTGCCGCCAGCAGCGCCACGGCCGCCAATGGCCGAGTTCGGGCCTTTGCTGACTTCAATCGATTCGACAGCGAAGATCTCGCGGCTCTGCGAACCGGTGTCGCGCACGCCGTCCAGGTAAGTGTCGCCCTGGGCGTCGAAACCGCGAATGAACGGACGGTCGCCTTGCGGGTTGCCGCCTTCACCGGCACCGAAGGTGATGCCCGGAACGGTGCGCAGCGCGTCCTGCATGTTGAGGGCGCCGGTGTCCTTGAGGACTTGTTGCGGAATCACGGTGATCGAGCGCGGCGTGTCCACCAACGGCGCGGTGTACTTGGACGAGGAGGCTTTTTCGACGTTGTAGGAAGTCTCGTCCTGGGCCTCGCCAGTGATAGCGGTAGCGCCCAGCGAAATCACATTACTCGGTGCTTTTTCGTCGGCTTTTTCCGCCGCGAAAACCATGTGGCCCGCAGACCCGGCAGTAATCGCCATGCCGATGGCCGATGCGAGCAAACGTGGTGAACTGACCGGTACGTGTGGTTGTTGACGTGACATTTGAATTTCCCCTCCCCAAGGATTTGAGGCCGCGGAATATAGGGTAGACGCGTATTTGTATCAATTGCGAAACGTTATTATTCGCGAAGAATTTACATTCTTTACAATTTAACCTTACGGTTTTTGCTGTTTCGTCCGTCGCAAGGGTTTTACATGAGCAATAAGAATCAATACCATTAGCACCCCTTTGGTTCCAGGTGTCTTTGCCATGCTGCTGCACATTCCCGGCTTGTTCGCGAAAGAAGAAGTGCAGCGTATCCGCGAGGCTCTGGAACAGGCGGATTGGGCGGACGGCAAGATCACCGCTGGCTATCAGTCAGCCAAGGCCAAGCACAATTTGCAGCTGCCCGAAGGTCATCCGCTGGCCAAGGATGTCGGCGCGGCAATGCTTGAGCGCCTGTGGAAAAACCCGCTGTTCATGTCAGCGGCGTTACCGCACAAGGTTTTTCCTCCATTACTGAACTGTTACAAGGCCGGCGGCAGTTTCGATTTTCATATCGATAACGCGGTGCGCCAGCCCAAAAACAGCATCGAGCGAGTACGCACTGATCTGTCGGCAACGCTGTTTTTCAGCGAACCTGAGGACTACGACGGCGGTGAACTGGAAATCCAGGACACCTTCGGCACCCAGCGCGTGAAGTTGCCGGCCGGTGATATGGTTCTGTACCCCGGCACGAGCCTGCACAGGGTCAACGCCGTCACGCGCGGCACCCGCTATGCGTCATTCTTCTGGACCCAAAGCCTGGTGCGCGAAGACAGCCAGCGTGCGTTGCTGTTCGAGATGGACGGGGCGATCCAGCAACTGACTCAGGACCTGCCGGATCACCCGTCGCTGATCCGCCTCACGGGCACTTATCACAACTTGTTGCGCCGCTGGGTCGACGTATGAGTTTCCAATTGCGACGCGAAGAAGTCCTCGACGGTGATTCGCTCAAGGCCATGCTCGAGGAAAGCCCCGCACGCGCAGCCCAGGCGATTCTGATCGCCGCCCGTGAAAACGTACTCGAAGCGCAGGCGCTGCTCGGGCAGATTCTGCTGGACGGGCAGGGCATCGCGCAGGACCAGTCACTGGCGTTGCGCTGGTTCGAGATTGCCGCCCAGCGCGGCCACTTGATGGCGCGCAACATGCTCGGTCGTTGTCATGAACATGGTTGGGGGTGTGCTGCTGATGTTGCGATTGCCGCACAGCATTATCGAGTCGCTGCCGACGCCGGTCTCGATTGGGCGATGTACAACTACGCCAACCTGCTGGCGACAGGGCGAGGGGTGATGGTCGATCAGTCGCAAGCCCTGAGACTGTATCGGCAGGCGGCCGAACGGGGACACGCCAAGTCCATGAACCTGCTCGGCCGTTATCTGGAAGCAGGACGGTTTTGTGATGCTGACCCCGTGGCTGCATTTGACTGGTATCGACGCTCAGCGGAAGGAGACGATTTCCGCGGGCAGTTCAGTTACGGCTCAGTGCTGGCAGAGGTGGGGAGGATCGACGAAGCCCTTACCTGGTTGGCGAAGGCGTTGAGCGGGGGGCACTCGAGCTTCCTGCGTGTGAGCAGCGAGGCATTGCTCAATGCCCGACATCCAGCGATTCGACAACTGTCCCACGCTTATCGGCAACGAGCGGAACAATTGACTAATACTTAATATTGACTGTCCCTTACTCTCAACCACGCCAGGCACATTCTGGTGTGCCATCAAGACTGAAGTTAAACCGTAACTCCTCGGGATTGTCTCAATCCTGAGGCTGTGCCTGCATCCGAGATATTAAAATTCAAAACTATGTGGGAGTGTATAGTGCTCGTGCGTTGCGTGGGATTAATGTAGCTGATTGTTGGTAGTGTTTGGTTGTAGTTGTGTTTTAGTTCTGTCTTGACTGACTTTGTTTGTTTTCGGTAGTTTCAATGCGTGGACATTTTAATGTCTGTCATGTGTTTCTGCACTCCGCAGATATGAACCCTTACTATTATAATTAATGGAATAATTATGACTGATAATTTGTTGTGGGAAGATGCTTTAAAGAACGCGAGCCGTGTCCAAATTGCTGAGCTTGCCGCTGTAGTGCCCGTCACCATGGTGAATGCTTCGATCAGTAAGCCGCTGGCGAGATTGGGCAGCGTGATGGACGTCGCGACCCGAGAGTCCGGGCTGTTGCTGACTAAAACGGAAATTGTAAACCTGAGGAAATATGAGGCGTTGGGGTTGCAACTTCCCTATACCCTTCAGGCGGTGATTGATTATTTACGCTTTGGTGCAGGCGAAGATGGCGGTAAAGGATTAAAGGCGGAAGACTTTTTGCAAACGTTCTCTACGACCAGGGAACATGCAAAGAAATGGTCTGATATACGCTCGAGAGTCATGTTGACGAGTGAGCATCTGAGAGTGTTCGGTACCAGAATGCAGAATTATGGTATTCAGATGGTTAAGCTTGAAGATGAGTTGACAGCGTCAGGCGTGCTGAAAAAATACGGTATCAAAACGCTCGAAGACCTGGACAAGCTTAAGCTCGACTTGGGCGATGAATTCCCTGATCTTTCACTGGGTGAAGAAACGATTGTTGATTTTAAATACGTGTTGAACGAAATTAAAAAAGACATCGCCGGGAATCTTGATAACGTTGAACGGATCAAAGTAGACCTGGACAGTTTCGGTAATGAACTCCGGCTCAAGGTTCATCCCGAAATCAAGCACCGTCTGGAGTTGATCTCGACAAACCGTTACCCGCAGGATGTCAAAGATCTTGATACCGAGACATCGCGGCTCTCAGTACAAATCGCTGAAAAGAGTACGCAATACAAAGCGCTTGTCGAAAAGTCGCTCGGTTCTGCAGCCGCACTTAATATATTCGGTTTAGGTATGTCTATCTACTATGGTGTTGAAGCCGAGGCGATTCGTAAAGAACGTAACGCCTTGGAAGAAACGCTAAACCGTGCGCTTGCAGTGTTGGGTAATAAAAATCAAACACTCGCAAGGTTGAAAGTGGTTGAGCTGAAATTACAAAATCTGGACCTTGCTGCTGTGCACGCTGATGTGGCGACTAAAAACCTTAGGCACACATGGAATGTTCTTCATCTGTATATCTCTAACTCGAATGAGGCAGCCGGAGAGATCACCGATGCAATGCGGTTCCGGATGTTTAACTTGCATTTTGCAAACGTCGTTAATCCGTGGAAGGATATTGTAAATGACGCACGCTCGTTGAACGAAATTTTTAAGGAAGCAGACGAAGAATATATCGGCGGAATGACTGCAAGGAAGGCAAGTGTAATGAAAATTCTTACAGGAAATACTTATCCAGTGGCGGACTCTTTGTTAATGAAGAAAAGCCTGTCGAAGATGAACGCTGAGTTGACAACCGCGAATGCGATTTTTACGCGTCACCAATACCTCCCGGCGTTGAAAGATACCTATGTTCAACTGGTGCGAAGCGTAGACAGTTGCGCGGAGACGTTGAAAGATGCTGCACTTAAATCCTCGAATGAGCTAAAAACCAACCGACAGATGTTGATGGCCATTGAAGCTGAGTTGAAGAGTGAGGCTGAAGGCGAAAATGATATCGAAATAATTGAAGAGTTTTTGCGGGAGCGAAACCTCCAGCTAAAAAAAGCCATTGTTAAAACGGAAGGGATGACAGAAGATATCCGGAAAAAACTGCACGAAGTCAGCAGCAGTTTCGACAAAACCACGACGATGGGTTACATCTCTGGGTTGGAAAAGGACAAAAAAAGTTATCTGGAAGTGATTGAGCAACTTCAGGTTGCGTTAAGTCAATCTCAAAGCGAAAAGAAGACGATTTCCGATGCGATCGAAGCGATAGAAAAAGCCGGCATTGAAAAGATCGGCAAAGATGTTGCTTTGACTATCGATAAGTTACTCGAACTAGGGATGAAACCCACCGAGCTTGAGTTGGTTAAATTCGCGATTGAAACGGTTAAAAAGGCCATTGAGGATATTGGCGCCGGGTTACGATTTATCGACATGATCAGAGGTTCGGACGCCGTTCAAGCGAAAATCGATGGGCTTTTAAATCGCCTCCAATCCGAAAAAAGTAAACAGACTGCGGCTGATGAAAAGGTCAAGTTCATTCAGGCTGCTCATCTCATTGAAGATCAACGCAGCGTGTACGTTGCTGAATATGAGAAAGCTGTTGAGTCATTTGAGCTGTTTTTAGCTTCGATGGGATTCGATAAGTTTTCCGATGACACTGACTACAGTGCCGCCTTCCAAAAAGAAGCTGCAATATTTATCAGCTATTTGTCCCCCCTCTCCAAGCCATAACGAGCACGCTATTACCTTGTGTGCGCTTAGGTATTGCTGAGTTGTGCTGCCCGGTTTAAACCTGGCAGCCATAATGGATCAGGCAGTTAAGAGACGTTTGACTGTCGGATTCCCGCACGTAAATAAACTTGGATTGTAGGAGGTGATATGTTTGGTTTTCTACTTCAGCGTCACCATTTTGTATACCTAAAGAATTATTTGGATTTCCTTGTTTTGCTGCCTCCCGTACTGGACCTGATGAAGAATGCTTCAGCGACATGGAGACAGCAAGGCCATACACTGGTCACGCCACCCGATGTCAACAAGCTGAAGGTGCTGTCTTCATTCAGTGCGGGCTATTTAAACAGGCTGACCAGTGAAATTCAGAAACTTGATCGCCAATGTGACAGTGTTATATCTGATGTGAATATTTTTTTCGAAGAGTTGCGTGCGGCGATTAAAGATGCACCAGGCAGCGGTATTCGAATGTCGGTTAACAGCCTTGATCATCGCAAATTTACATTATTCGTCTCGGATAAGTTTATCGCTCTGCCCCCGACGAATGTCGACGGACTATTGCACGAGTTGGCGCTCCGTTTGATCTATCTTGGGTCTGATGTGGGAGAGGTAAAGAGTCAGATGCGAGAGTTGAATCTGGATATTCACACTATCTTTTTCAATTTCATCGACACGCTGGCATTGGATATGTGTCTCTGTCACAGAGGCCAGACAAAGCTTGATCATTATAATTTCCGTGGCGGGGTGTTTTTGCCGGGAATGAAACAAATTACGCCAAAGGCACAGTTGGTAGAGTTAGAGAAGATCTACCGCAAAGCTTCTTCGGCAATCAATAACATGAATGATTTCTTGTTTGGGCTTCGATATTTTGCGGATTCCGCTGGCCGAGAGTTGATCGCGCGTAACAGGAAAATGAATTTAGGTGGTTTGGTGTTGAAGTTGAGCGGTATTAGTCTCTTTGTCGCAGAGATAGATGTGCTATCCGAGCAGATTAAAATCTGGTCAAAAACATAAAAAAAGGCCCATGAGCAATCATGGGCCTTTTGCGCGAGCGAGTTTGGTTAAACGTAAAACGACTTCAACGGCGGAAAGCCATTGAATTCAACCGCGCTGTAGCTGGTGGTGTACGCACCGGTCGACAACCAGTACAAACGGTCACCAATCGCCAGGTTCAGCGGCAAACCGTACTTGTAGTTTTCGTACATGATGTCGGCGCTGTCGCAGGTTGGACCAGCGATGACCACTTCTTCCATCTCGCCTTTCTTCTCGGTCCAGATCGGGAACTTGATGGCTTCGTCCATGGTTTCGATCAGGCCGGAGAACTTGCCCACATCCGTGTACACCCAACGTTCTACCGCCGTACGGGATTTACGCGCGACCAGTACCACTTCGCTGACCAGGATGCCGGCGTTGGCAATCAACGAACGGCCTGGCTCCAGAATGATTTCCGGCAGGTCGTCACCGAAGTCTTCCTTGAGGAAGCGGATGATTTCTTCAGCGTAGGTTTCCAGGCTGTTGGTGCGGGTGATGTAGTTGGCCGGGAAGCCACCGCCCATGTTGATCAGTTTGAGGTGAATGCCGTCTTCTTCCTTCAGGCGTTCGAAGATCACTTTGACCTTGGCGATCGCGGCGTCCCAGACGCTGATGTCGCGCTGTTGCGAGCCGACGTGGAACGAGATGCCGTAAGGCACCAGGCCCAGGTCACGGGCGAGGATCAGCAGGTCCATGGCCATGTCGGTCTGGCAGCCGAATTTGCGCGACAAAGGCCAGTCAGCCGTGGTCGAGCCTTCGGTGAGGATGCGCACGTAGACTTTCGAACCCGGTGCAGCCTTGGCGATGTTGCGCAGGTCGGCTTCGGAATCGGTGGCATACAGGCGCACGCCCTTCTCGTAGAAGTAGCGAATGTCCTTGGATTTCTTAATGGTGTTGCCGTAGCTGATGCGATCCGGGCCAACGCCCTGGTTCATCACTTTGTCGAGCTCGTAGATCGACGCGATGTCGAAGTTCGAGCCTTTTTCTTTGAGCAGGTCGATGATTTCGACGGCCGGGTTGGCCTTGACGGCGTAGTAGACCTTGGCGAATTCGAAACCGGCGCGCAGGTCGTCATAGGCCTGGCTGATCATCGCGGTGTCGATCACCACGAACGGGGTTTCTTGTTTGTCGGCGAAGGCCTTCATTTTGTTGAAGGTATCGCGCGCGAAATAGTCTTCGACGTTGATCGACATGCTGGGAACTCCTACTGGCAAACTGAAATTAACAATGGGTGCAAATGAACGTCCTCCGTATCCCCACTTTGGTTCGCCTACTTCCCAAGGCATGTCGCCGAAAGCAAAAAGGCCATGGGAAGCGGTGCTTTCCCTTGGCCTTGCTGTCTCGTCGTCAGTACTTGAGCCGGATGGATCGTTTCCAGCATGGACGTTCGGCGCGAACTTTAGGGCGTGAGGGGCTTGAGATCAACAAAAAATGTCGCGTTTTTGCACGCTTCCGTCGTGCGGTCCCTGACAGCTACTGATGTAACCGACCTGCATGACAGTGTGATGTTCCCCGAATGGGGACTTTTGAAGGGATTCGAGTTGCCTGTGTGGCGAGGGAGTTCTGTGGCGAGGGGGCTTGCCCCCGTTCGGCTGCGAAGCAGCCGCAAAACCAGTCAGCGCGGTGTATTTGAATAACCGCGGACTCAGGTTTTAGGACCGCTTCGCGGCCCAACGGGGGCAAGCCCCCTCACCACAGGGTCAGATCAGGCGAGTGCAACTTCCGCGGGCGAAACAATACTAGTCTTGCCCCCACGGGACTTGCCAGAGCTCAAATACTCGGCAATCGACTCCTGCGTCACTTCTCCCAGGAACACCCGCTCGGCATCCATCACCGGCAGCCAGGAGCGATTGAACTCGTACATGCGCGACAGCAGGATGCGCAAATGCTCGTCAAACGCCGCCGTGGCGTTGAACTCACGCAGGTACTGCGCGCAAGTCCCGGTCTGACGGTGAAGGTCGCGACGGCGCACGTAGCCCAAGGCCTTGTTGTCCTTACAGGTGACCACGACGTAACGACGGTCGAGTTCATCCATCAACTCAAGCGCCTCAGCCACCGGTGTTTCCGGGCTCACCGACGGTGCGTTGTCCGCCGCGTCCTCGGCTTTCACCAGCAACAGACGCTTGAGCGTGCTGTCCTGGCCGACGAAGTTGCTGACGAAATCATCCGCCGGGTGTGCCAGCAACGTGTCCGGATGATCAATCTGCAGCAGCTTGCCGGCGCGGAAGATCGCAATCTTGTCGCCGAGCTTGATCGCTTCATCAATGTCGTGGCTGACCATGATCACGGTCTTGTTCAGCGCGCGCTGCATCTCGAAGAACTCGTTCTGGATCATCTCGCGGTTGATCGGGTCGACCGCGCCGAACGGCTCATCCATCAACAACAGAGGCGCATCCGCCGCCAGCGCACGAATCACGCCGATCCGCTGCTGCTGGCCACCGGACAATTCCCGCGGGTAGCGATTCAGGTACTGCTTGGGCTCAAGCTTGATCATGCTCATCAACTCGCGGGCGCGGTCGTGGCATTTCTGTTTGTCCCAGCCCAGCAGGCGCGGAACGATGGTGATGTTTTCCTCGATGGTCATGTTCGGGAACAGGCCGATCTGCTGGATCACATAACCGATGTTGCGGCGCAGGGTCACGGCGTCGAGGTCGGTGGTGTCTTCGCCGTTGATCAGGATCTTGCCCGAGGTCGGCTTGATCAGGCGGTTGATCATCTTCAGCGTGGTGCTTTTGCCGCAGCCCGATGGCCCGAGGAACACACAGATTTCGCCTTCATTGACGGTCAGGCTCACCGAATCCACGGCTTTCACATCTTTGCCGTTGCTTTGGAAGGTCTTGCTGAGGTTTTGAAGTTCGATCATTTCAGGAGTCCTTTTGGAGTCAGCGTGCGTTGCAGCCATTGCAGAAGCAGGTCGGCGAAGATGGCCAGGAGACTGACCAGCACGGCGCCGACGATCAGCATCGACATGTCGCTGCGGCTGATGGAAGCGAGAATGAGTACACCGAGGCCACCGGCGCCGATGGTCGCGGCGATGGTCATGACACCAATGTTCATGACCACGGCGGTGCGCACGCCAGCGAGGATCACCGGCACTGCAATCGGCAGTTCGACCATGCGCAGGCGCTGGCCGAAGGTCATGCCGATGCCACGGGCGGCTTCGCGAATGCCAGGGTCGACGCCGGTCAGCGCCAGGTAGGTGTTACGCATGATCGGCAGCAGCGAGTACAGAAACACTGCCGTAATTGCCGGCATCGGACCGAGGCCCTGGCCGAATTTGGAGTAGAACGGCAGCAGCAGGCCGAACAGCGCAATCGACGGCACGGTCAGCAGCACCGTGGCGCTGGCTTGCAAGGGACCGGCGAGTGTCGGGAAGCGCGTCATCAGAATGCCCAGCGGCACGCCGACCACTATCGCCAACGTCACGGCAATGCCGACGAGGGTGATGTGTTGCCAGGTCAGGTGCAGCACCAAGGGCCAGTCGAGATGGGAAAAGGCGTTCAGAAATTCCATGTCTTTTCCTCCTTACTTGATGGGATGTTGGCGCAGGAAATCGGCGGCAACGGATGAAGGGCTTTCGTGATCGACATCGACCCGCGCGTTGAGCTGGCGCATGGTTTCGTCGTCGAACAGTTCGGCCAGCGGCTTCATTTCTTCCGCCAGTTTTGGATGGGCGTCGAGGTAGTCCTGACGCACCACCGGCGCGGCGGTGTAGTCCGGGAAGTAGTGCTTGTCGTCTTCGAGCAGTTTCAGCTTGAAGGCGTTCAATCGACCGTCAGTGGTGTAGACCAGACCGGCAAACACCTGGCCATTGCGCAGGGCGGTGTAGACCAAGCCTGCGTCCATCTGCCGGATGTTGTTGCGGGTCAGGTTCATGCCGTACAGGTCGACCATGCCGTTCAGGCCGTCGGAGCGGTTGGCGAACTCGGTGTCCAGCGCGACCAGATGATTGTCCTTTTGCTCAGCCTGCAACACCGTGTTCAACTCGCTGATGGTGTTGATCTGCGGATAGGCTTTCGCGGTTTTTTCCGGTAGTGCCAGCGCATAGGTATTGCTGAATTTCGACGGAGTCAGCCAGACGAGGCCTTTTTTCGCATCGAGTTCTTTCACCTTGGCGTAGGACTGGGCGCTGTCGAGTTTTTCCGTGATGTGGTTGTAAGCCACCAGCGACACGCCGGTGTATTCCCACATCAAATCCAGCTGGCCACTTTCGTGGGCGCTGCGCGCGAGGTTGCTGCCCAGTCCGCCGGTCACCTGGGTGTCATAACCCTTGGTGCGAAGGTATTGGGCGGTGATTTCGGCCAGCAGGGTTTGTTCGGTGAACACCCGGGCGCCGATGCGGATTGCCGGTTTTTCAGCGGCTTGAGCAAATCCTGCGAACAGCAGGACGCAGCCTAGTAAAAAGCTAAATGTCTTCATAAAAATTCCTTTGCCGAGGCTTAAGACGGGCGCAAGCCGCGTTCGAGCCAGAGGCGGCTGGCGAGTGTCACCAGGCCGTCGAGCAGCAAGGCCAGCAGGGCGGTGCAGGCCGCGCCGAGCAGCAGTTGCGGCTGATTGTTCAGGGCGATGCCGGGGAAAATCAGGCTGCCGAGGCTGTTGGCGCCGATCAGGAACGCCAACGGTGCGGTGCCGACGTTGATCGCCAGGGCCACACGCACGCCGCCGATGATGATCGGCACGGCGTTGGGCAGTTCGACCCGCCACAGCACTTGGGCCGGGGTCATGCCGATGCCGACGGCCGCTTCTTTCAGTGAACCCTGAACGTTTTTCAGGCCTTCATAGGTGTTGCGCACGATCGGCAGCAGTGAGGCGAGGAACAAGGCGAAAATAGCGGGGCCGCTGCCGATGCCCAGAATCCCCAGGGCGATGGCGAGTACGGCGAGAGGCGGCACGGTGTTGCCGATGTTGAAGAGCTGCATGAAGCGCTCAGCTCGGTCCACCATGGACGGACGGCTGAGGAAGATACCGGCGGGGATGCCCACAACGAGGGCGGCCAGCATGGAAACAAGGACGAGAATCAAGTGAGCTTGCAGGTAAAACAACAAATCGTCGCGGTACTGTTCGATCGTGTTGATGCCAATCCAGTGGACCAGCAGGGCCAGAAGGGCGACGACAACCGCACCTCCTATCAGCCCTTTGCCATAGCGAATAGCCACAGGCGGACTCCTTTTTTCTTTTGTCGGCGAACGCAGTCCCGAGTGGCAATGCCATCACTGGCTGCCGGGATTATCAACGTTCGCGAGAAGCAGCTCTTCATGTTGGTAAAACCGCATGAGATCGAGCCATAAGCGCAGCCTCGTCAGGCCAACTTGCTGATTTTTCAGCCCCTGGTACGAGTGCCGTAACAGGGGAGTGGACGTCTGCACCTTTTAAAAGGTTCCATAATTAACAGCATTTAGCCACCCTTGATGTCCCCGCGAGTCGGTCAATCGTCGTTGGCGACAGGGCGAGCGGTGGTCCGTAAGGCTCGGTTTGCGCTATACTCGCCGCCCTTTTTTGAATCACCTGCCAGGCGATTTCCCATGACCAAACAGGCCGCCGAAGTCGCGAAACGCCGCACTTTCGCCATTATTTCCCACCCCGATGCCGGTAAAACCACCATCACCGAGAAGCTCTTGCTGATGGGCAAGGCGATTGCGATTGCGGGCACGGTGAAGTCTCGCAAGTCCGACCGCCATGCCACCTCCGACTGGATGGAAATGGAAAAGCAGCGTGGTATCTCGATTACCACGTCGGTCATGCAGTTCCCGTATCGCGACCACATGATCAACCTGCTCGACACCCCCGGCCACGAAGACTTCTCCGAAGACACCTATCGCACACTGACTGCGGTGGACTCGGCCTTGATGGTTCTCGACGGCGGTAAGGGTGTAGAGCCACGGACCATTGCGCTGATGGACGTTTGCCGTCTGCGTGACACGCCGATTGTCAGCTTCATCAACAAACTCGACCGTGACATCCGCGACCCGATTGAACTGCTCGACGAAATCGAAGCAGTCCTGAAGATCAAGGCAGCGCCGATCACCTGGCCGATCGGTTGCTACCGCGACTTCAAAGGCGTGTATCACCTCGCCGATGACTACATCATCGTGTACACCGCCGGTCACGGCCACGAACGTACCGATGTGAAAATCATCGAGAAGCTCGACTCCGATGAAGCGCGCGCGCATTTGGGCGACGAGTACGACCGCTTCGTCGATCAGCTGGAACTGGTGCAGGGTGCCTGCCACGAGTTCAACCAGCAGGAATTCCTCGACGGCCAACTGACGCCGGTATTCTTCGGTACTGCATTGGGCAACTTCGGTGTCGATCACGTGCTCGACGCCGTGGTCAATTGGGCGCCGAAGCCATTGGCCCGTGTCGCCAACGAGCGCACCGTTGAGCCAGTCGAAGAGAAATTCGCCGGTTTCGTGTTCAAGATCCAGGCGAACATGGACCCGAAACACCGCGACCGCATCGCCTTCATGCGCATCTGCTCCGGCAAGTACGAAAAAGGCATGAAGATGCGCCACGTGCGCACCGGCAAGGACGTGCGGATCGGTGACGCGCTGACCTTCTTCTCCTCCGAGCGTGAGCAACTGGAAGAAGCGTTTGCCGGCGACATCATCGGTTTGCACAACCACGGCACCATCCAGATCGGCGACACCTTCACCGAAGGCGAAGCCCTGGGCTTCACCGGCATCCCGCACTTCGCCCCGGAACTGTTCCGTCGCGTACGCCTGCGTGATCCGCTGAAATCCAAGCAACTGCGCCAGGGCTTGCAGCAGTTGGCGGAAGAGGGCGCGACCCAGGTGTTCTTCCCCGAGCGCAGTAACGACATCATCCTCGGCGCCGTCGGTGTGCTGCAGTTCGATGTGGTCGCCAGCCGTTTGAAAGAGGAATACAAGGTTGAGTGCTCGTACGAGCCAATCACCGTTTATTCCGCGCGCTGGATCGATTGCAGCGACAAGAAGAAGCTCGAGGAATTCTCCAACAAGGCGGTGGAAAACCTCGCGATCGACGGCGGTGGTCACCTGACCTACCTGGCCCCGACCCGGGTCAACCTGGCGTTGATGGAAGAGCGCTGGCCGGACGTGAAATTCCGTGCGACGCGCGAGCATCACTAAGCGTTGATTGGCGACACCAAAACCCCGTAGTGAAAGCTGCGGGGTTTTTTATTGGTGACTCGGTCTAGTGTGGGAGCGGGCTTGCTCGCGAAGGCGTCGGGTCAGTCAACATCAATGTTGGATGAAACTCCGCCTTCGCGAGCAAGCCCGCTCCCACACTGGACCGAGTCAGGAGTTGAAATAGCGATTCGAGATAACTGTTATTCAAAACCAATCTGCCAATCACGGGCATTTCCGGCCCGTCGTTAGCGTCCTATCTGGTGAACCAGGCTGATCGGAACTAGATTTCAATCAGCGCCAGACAGGCACCCAGGCTTCACCCATGAAAGGACGGAATCGGTTATGAAAATCTTTCCACGCATTTTGCTGTTGATCAAAGTAATGGTGATGTTGTCTCTAGGGACCTCGGCCGCGTGGGCCAGTAGCCCAGGGCACTCTCATGGTTATTCGGGTGTTCAGGGGCCAGGCAGTTCAATTCATGCCATTTACGCCGATGATTCTGATCCTGATGGTCAGGACTCTGGCAAAAGTGGCACTGAGGGAGCGGACGAACCGACGGGTTCCGACGATGAAGAAGGCGACGACCAATCGTAAGTCCAGGGCAAAAGAAAACCCCTTTTGCCGGATTGATGCGCAATCGAAGCAGAAGGGGTTTGGTTGATTCAAGCGCGCCTCATCTCATGAGGCGCGCTTTTTTTCAGGCCGCGCCGTCGAGGAATTGCTCGGCGTAGTGGCAAGCCACCTGGCGGTTATCGAGAGGGCGCAGGGCTGGCTCTTCGGTGCTGCAACGCTCGGTCGCGTACGGGCAGCGCTTGTGGAAAGCGCAACCCGACGGCGGGTTCAACGGGTTAGGCAACTCGCCGACGATCTTGATTTTCGGCTTGTTCGGGTCCGGGTGAATGGTCGGTGTGGCCGACAGCAGCGCCTGGGTGTACGGGTGCAGCGGACGCTCATAAATGTCGTTCTTCGGACCCATTTCCACCGGGCGACCGAGGTACATCACCATCACGTCATCGGCAACGTGTTGCACCACGGCCAGGTTGTGGGAGATGAAAACGTAGGCGGTGTTGAACTCTTGCTGCAAATCCATAAACAGGTTGAGCACCTGCGCCTGGATCGACACGTCCAGCGCCGAGGTCGGTTCGTCCGCTACCAGCACTTTAGGCTGCAGCATCATCGCACGGGCCAAAGCGATCCGCTGGCGCTGACCGCCGGAGAACATGTGCGGATAACGCTGGTAGTGCTCAGGACGCAAGCCCACCTGCTTCATCATCGCCTGGACTTTTTCGCGACGTTCTGCGGCCGACAGGTTGGTATTGATCAGCAGCGGTTCGCCGAGCTGGTCACCGACTTTCTGCCGTGGGTTGAGCGAGGCGTACGGGCTCTGGAACACCATCTGCACGTCTTTGCGCAACTGCTTGCGCTGGGCCTTGTCGGCACCGGCGACTTCCTGGCCGGCGATTTTCAAGGAGCCCGAGGACGGCTCTTCGATCAGGGTCAACGCACGGGCCAAGGTGGATTTGCCGCAGCCCGATTCACCGACGACGGCGAGGGTCTTGCCGGCATGCAGTTCAAACGACACGCCGTTGAGGGCGCGCACGGTCGCGTGGCCCTTGAACAGGCCGCGGGACACTTCGTAGTGACGGGTCAGGTCGCGGGCGGTAAGTACGACGGCCATTACGCCACCTCCTGATTAAGCGGGTAGAAGCAGCGGGCGAGGCTGTGGCTTTTAGGGTCCAGGGTCGGGCGCGTGGCGCGGCAGCTGTCTTGCACATACGGGCAACGCGGCGACAGCAGGCAACCCTGCGGACGGTCGTAGCGGCCGGGAACGATACCCGGCAGGGTCGACAGGCGTGTAGCGCCGAGGCTGTGTTCCGGAATCGCCTTGAGCAGTGCTTCGCTGTACGGGTGCGCCGGAATGTCGAACAGCTGTGGCACCTGACCGACTTCAACCGCTTGGCCCGCGTACATCACGCACACGCGCTGGGCGGTTTCAGCCACGACCGCGAGGTCGTGAGTGATCAGCACCAGGCCCATGTTCTGCTCTTTCTGCAACGCCAGCAGCAGGTCCATGATCTGCGCCTGAATCGTGACGTCCAGTGCCGTGGTGGGTTCGTCCGCGATCAACAGTTTCGGCTCGCCGGCAATCGCCATGGCGATTGCAACACGCTGGCTCATACCGCCGGACAGTTGGTGCGGGTAGGCGTCCATACGGCTCGCGGCACCCGGGATTTCCACTTTTTCCAGCAGCTCGATGGCACGCTTGCGCGCTTGTTTGCTGGACATTTTCAGGTGCAGGCGCAGCACTTCTTCGATCTGGAAACCGACGGTGTAGCTCGGGTTCAGCGCGGTCATCGGGTCCTGGAAGACCATGGCCAGGTCTTTGCCGACGATTTGTCGACGCTGACGGTTGCTGAGCTTGAGCATGTTCTTGCCGTCGAAATTCAGGGCGTCGGCAGTGACGATCCCCGGATGCTCGATCAGGCCCATCAGCGCCATCATGGTCACGGATTTACCCGAACCCGACTCGCCAACGATGGCCAGGACTTCGCCTTTTTCCACGGTAATGTCGAGCCCGTCGACCACCGGAACGGCGTTCTTGTCGCCGAAGCGAACATTGAGATTCTTGATTTCTAACAGTGACATTTGAATCTCCTCAGGCGGCGTTCTTGAGTTTCGGGTCCAGCGCATCGCGCAGGCCGTCGCCCATCAAGTTGATTGCCAGCACGCTGAGCAAAATGGTCAGACCAGGCAGGCTTACCACCCACCAGGCGCGTTCGATGTAGTCGCGAGCCGAAGCCAGCATGGTGCCCCACTCAGGGGTTGGCGGTTGTACGCCAAGGCCGAGGAAGCCCAGTGCGGCGGCATCGAGAATCGCCGAGGAGAAGCTCAAGGTCGCCTGAACGATCAGCGGCGCCATGCAGTTTGGCAGCACGGTGATGAACATCAGGCGCGGCAGCGTGGCACCGGCCAGGCGCGCGGCGGTCACGTAGTCGCGGTTCAGCTCGCCCATCACCGCAGCACGGGTCAGACGAACATAGGACGGCAGGGACACCACGGCGATGGCGATCACGGTATTGATCAGGCCAGGGCCGAGGATGGCGACAATCGCCACGGCCAGCAGCAGGGACGGCAGGGCCAGCATGATGTCCATCAGACGCATGATGGTCGGGCCGAGCAGGCGCGGGAAGAAACCGGCGAACAGACCCAGCAGGATCCCCGGAATCAGCGACATCACCACCGACGACAAACCGATCAGCAACGACAGGCGCGAACCGGTGATCAGGCGCGACAGCAGGTCGCGACCCAGTTCATCGGTGCCGAGCAGGAACTGGATCTGCCCACCTTCCAGCCAGGCTGGCGGGGTCAGCAGGAAGTCACGGTATTGCTCGCTCGGGTTATGCGGGGCAACCCACGGCGCGAAGATTGCGCAGAAAATCACCAGCAACATGAACATCAGGCCGGCGACGGCGCCCTTGTTGCGGGAAAACGCGTGCCAGAATTCTTTGTACGGGGACGGATACAGCAGGCTTTGATCGACTGCTACCGCTTGATTTGTAGTTGAAGCTGGAGTGGTCATGGTCATGATCTCAGCGCTGGTGACGGATGCGTGGGTTGGCAAAGCCGTAGAGGATGTCCACTACGAAGTTGACCACAATCACCAGGCAGGCGATTAGCAGGATGCCGTTTTGCACGACTGGATAGTCTCGGGCGCCAATGGCTTCGATCAGCCACTTACCGATGCCGGGCCACGAGAAGATGGTTTCGGTCAGGACTGCACCGGCCAGCAATGTGCCGACTTGCAGGCCGACCACGGTCAGTACCGGAATCAGCGCGTTACGCAGACCGTGCACGAACACCACGCGAGAAGGCGACAGGCCTTTGGCACGAGCGGTACGGATGTAGTCTTCACGCAACACTTCAAGCATCGAAGAGCGGGTCATCCGAGCAATAACGGCCAGCGGGATGGTACCCAGCACGATGGCCGGCAGGATCAGGTGATGCAAGGCATCGAAGAACGCACCGACGTCATCGGCCAGCAGCGTGTCGATGAGCATGAAGCCGGTGCGCGGTTCGATGTCATAGAGCAGGTCGATCCGCCCGGACACCGGGGTCCAGCCCAGGCTCACCGAGAAGAACATGATCAGGATCAGGCCCCACCAGAAGATCGGCATCGAATATCCCGCCAGGGAGATGCCCATCACCCCATGGTCGAACAGGGATCCTCGCTTGAGTGCCGCAATCACCCCGGCCAGGAGGCCCAGGATGCCGGCGAACAACAGGGCGGCCATGGACAGTTCCAGGGTCGCGGGGAATAGAGAGGTGAATTCGCTCCACACGCTTTCACGGGTACGCAGCGATTCGCCGAGGTCGCCGTGAGCCAGTTTGCCGATGTAGTCCATGTATTGGGCATACAGCGGTTTGTTCAGACCAAGGCGTTCCATTGCCTGAGCATGCATTTCGGGGTCGACTCGACGTTCGCCCATCATTACTTCCACGGGGTCGCCTGGAATCATGCGAATCAACGCGAAAGTCAGCAAGGTGATGCCGAAGAACGTGGGGATCAATAACCCCAATCGGCGGGCAATAAAACTAAACATCTTGTGGTGTACCTCATCAGCCGGTTAGGCGTGCCTGGTGTCCCTGGAGTCAGGGACACCGGGAGTTTTCTTATTTACTTCACCTGGGTGGTGGCGAAGTTATTCGTGGTAAGCGGGCTAATGTGATAGCCCTCTACGTTGTTGCGCATTGCAGTAAACATACGGGTGTGCGCCATGCTGATCCATGGCTGGTCCTGATTGAAAACCTCCTGGGCTTGCTCGTAGAGCGCTGCGCGTTCCGTCGGGTTCACTTTAGCTCGGGCATCGTCGATCAGCGTCTGGAATTTCTCGTTGCACCAGCGCGCATAGTTTTCGCCGTTCTTGGCCGCTTCGCAACTCAGCATAGGCGTCAGGAAGTTATCCGGATCGCCGTTATCGCCCGCCCATCCGGCGGAAACCATGTCGTGCTCGCCGTTTTTCGCACGTTTGAGCATTTCGCCCCATTCCATGACGCGAATGTCGACCTTGATCCCGACCTGGGCCAGGTCAGCCTGCATCATCTGCGCACCGAGCATCGGGTTCGGGTTGGTCGGCCCGCCGCCATTGCGGGTGAACAGTGTAAACGTTGTGCCTTCCGGTACGCCTGCTTCCTTGAGCAAGGCGCGGGCCTTGTCCAGGTCACGCGGCGGGTTGGTCAGCGTGTGGTTGTAGCCCAGCAGGGTGTCCGGGTACGGGTTGACCGCCACGGTCGCATTGCCTTTGCCGAACAGCGCGTTGACATAGGCGGCCTTGTCGAACGCGATGTCGATGGCTTTGCGCACGCGCACATCGCTCATGTATTTGTGCGAGGTGTTCATCGCGATGTAGGAAACGGTCATCGCGTTCAGCTCATCAACCTTCAGGTTGGCGTCTTTCTTGATGCTCGGGATGTCATCCGGTTTCGGATACAGCGCGATCTGGCACTCATTGGCCTTAAGCTTTTGCAGGCGCACGTTGTTGTCGGTGGCAATCGCCAGGATCAACGCGTCAGCCGGCGGCTTGCCACGGAAGTACTCCGGGTTGGCCTTGAAGCGGACTTGCGCGTCCTTGTTGTAACGCTGGAACACGAACGGGCCGGTGCCGATCGGCTTGTTGTTCAGGTCGCCGGCCTTGTTCGCCTTGAGCAACTGGTCGGCGTATTCGGCCGAGTAGATCGAGGAGAAGGCCATGGCGATGTCGGCCAGGAACGGCGCTTCACGACGGGTCAGGGTGAACTTGACCGTGTTGTCGTCGACTTTCTCGACGCTTTTGAGCAGCTCTTTAAAGCCCATGCTTTCAAAGTACGGGAAGCCCACGCTCGACAGTTTGTGCCATGGGTGGTTCGGGTCCAGCTGACGCTGGAAGCTCCAGACCACGTCGTCGGCATTCATGTCGCGCGTCGGCTTGAAGTATTCGGTGGTGTGAAACTTGACGCCTTTGCGCAGGTGGAACGTGTAGCTCAGACCGTCTTCGCTGATGTCCCAGGAATCGGCCAGTGCCGGAATCACTTCCGTGGTGCCCGGCTTGAAGTCCGCCAGACGATTGAAGATGGTTTCAGCCACCGCATCGGCCGTGACTGCAGTCGTGTACTGGACCATATCGAAGCCTTCCGGACTGGCTTCGGTGCAGACCACCAGGGGTTTGGCAGCGACGCCAACAGCGACACTCAGCAACGCGGCAGCGATGGCCGCACGTAGGGGAAGCATTTTCATCAAGAACCCTCTGCAATCAGTTAAAGGACTAATGCCCAACGGCCGATTCGTCACTGAATCAGCCGTCGGGCAAGTGCATTACAGGATGTTGAAAGGAACGGTGGTCACGAGACGGAACTCGTTGATGCTACCGTCAGGCTGGTTTTCGCTGCCACGGTGCGCGGTGTAGGTCGCGCGAACAGTGGTGGCCTTGAGCGGGCCGCTCTGAATGGCGTACGACGAACCGATGCCGTATTCGTAGTGGCTCTCGCCGTCCATCGATTGCACGCCGTCGTAGCCGCCGCCCGCGTAGTGAGTACCGTCGATACCCCAGCCGCGAGCCTGGTAGATGTTGAACTTCAGGCCTGGCACGCCATATTCAGCCATGTTCAGGCCGTAGGCGATCTGGAAGGACTTCTCGTTCGGGCCGTTGAAGTCCGACAGCAGGGAGTTGGCCAGGTAGATGCCGTTGGTTTCGTGCAGGTAGTCGAAGTACTCGTTACCGTTAATTTCCTGGTAAGAGAAGGTCAGGCTGTGAGCCTGGTGAGTCAGGCCGAACGACAGGGAGCCGGCCTGGTTGTCGATGTCGCCCAGCAGCTTTTTACCTTGGTCGACGGTCTTGTAGTAGTTCAGGCCGGTGGTCAGGCTCAGTACCGAGCTGTCACCCAGTACATGGCTGGCGCCGAAGTAGTACTGGTTCCACAGGTCTTCAGCCTGGGTGCCCCACAGGCTGGTAGTCAGGCTGGCGAACGGCTGGTAGGTGATACCGGCGGTGTTGACGTGATCGGTTTCGGCTTTGGGGTCGCCGTATTCGGAGCGGAATTTGCTCAGGCTTTCTTCGGTACGCGGTGAATTGCGATCGAAAGTGCCCAGGTCGAAAGCAAGGTTGTTCAGTTCTTCGCTGTGGATCGCGATCCCTTCGAAGCTCGACGGCAGGGCACGGTTACCGATGACGTCGACTTGCGGGCTGCTGAAGTTCATGCGGCCGGCAGTCAGTGTAGTGTTGGAAACGCGTGCCTTGACGTTGGCCAGGCCCAGTTTGCTCCACTGACCTTGAGCGTCGCCGCCTTCTTTGGTCAGTGTCCGGTTGTTGCCTGCGCCTGGACGAGAGCCCGGTGCGCCACCGTTGTTGGAGGCGAGACTCTCGCGATCACGCTCCAGAGCAACAGCGTTGTAGGCGGCCACTTCGGTGCTGAAGCCAACGGTGCCTTCAGTGAAGCCGGAGTTGTACTTGATGATCGTGCCTTGAACCCAGTTGATACGACGATCAGTCGGGGTCGAAACGCCGTCTTTCTTGTAGAGGAACTTGCCGCCACGTTTCAGTTGTTCGTTGGCGTACCAGTTGCGCGTGGTGCCGGAGATGGATTGACCTTCGACGAAGCCAGTTGCATCAGCTTGTGCACTTTTGGTGTTGACCGTCACCGGGGTGAATTCCTGGCTCTGGGTCTCTGCGTACGCCGTGGCGGTAACGCTGCTGATGGCCAAGGCCAATAACGCGGTGCTGCTCAGTTTCATGGGTGAAGCTCCTTACTTTCTTTTTTTTAATGCCGGTCTTTTTTGGTGATCCGGCTATTTGGTTTCGAACACATTCAAGGCATCGCAAACGTTTGCTGTAGATCGGATTGACGAATTACGGCAATACGCTTGCGTGAGGGCGCAATGCCCCCCAGCGTTCTGGCTAATCGGTTATTGGTCGATACTGACGCCCGAGAACACGTTGCGGCCGAAGGGGCTGACTTTGAACCCTTCGACTTTGGCGCTTAACGGCTGGTTAACCGTCGAGTGGGCGACTGGCGTGATCGGCACTTGCTGCTTGAGCAATTGCTGCGCCTGTTTGTACAGCACGGTGCGTTGGTCGCGGTCGGTGACGACCTTGGCCTGTTTCACCAGCTTGTCGTAAGCCGGATCACACCACATGGAGTAGTTATTGCCGCCAATGGCGTCACAGCTGTAAAGCGTGCCGAGCCAGTTGTCCGGGTCTCCATTGTCCCCGGTCCAGCCAATCAGGCTGATGTCATGCTCGCCATTCTTGGTGCGTTTGATGTACTCGCCCCATTCATAGCTGACGATCTTCACTTTGAGACCGATTTTTGCCCAGTCAGCCTGAAGCATTTCGGCCATCAACTTGGCGTTGGGGTTGTAAGGGCGCTGAACTGGCATCGCCCACAGGGTGATTTCCGTGCCTTCCTTCACGCCGGCAGCCTTGAGCAATTCCTTGGCTTTTTCCGGGTTGTAGGCGGCGTCTTTGATCGTTTCGTCGTACGACCATTGGGTCGGCGGCATGGCGTTGACGGCCAACTGCCCGGCGCCCTGGTAGACGGCGTTGAGAATGCTTTGCTTGTTCACCGCCATGTCCAGCGCCTGGCGCACTTCGAGCTGGTCGAAAGGCTTGTGCCGAACGTTGTAGGCGATGTAACCAAGGTTGAAACCTGGCTTCTCGATGAGCTTGAGTTTTTCGTCGTTCTTCAGTGCGGTCACATCGGCAGGGCGCGGATGCAGGGTGATCTGGCATTCGTTGGCCTTGAGTTTCTGCACCCGCACCGAAGCGTCGGTGTTGATGGCGAAAATCAGGTTGTCGAGCTTGACCCGGCTTGGGTCCCAGTACTGCTTGTTGCCGGTGTAACGAATGTTGGAATCTTTCTGGTAACTCTTGAACACGAACGGTCCAGTGCCGATCGGCTTCTGGTTGATGTCGCTCGGTTTGCCGCCCGCCAGCAGCTTGTCGGCGTACTCGGCGGACAGGATGGCGGCGAAGCTCATGGCGATGTTCTGGATGAACGCGGCGTCGACGCTGTTAAGCGTCATGACCACGGTCAGCGGCCCGGTCTTTTCGACCTTGGCGATGTTCTTGTTCAGGCTCATCCCGTTGAAGTACGGGAACTCGGTCGGATAAGCCTTACGGAAAGGTTGTTGCGGATCGAGCATGCGATTAAACGTGAACAGCACGTCATCGGCGTTGAAATCACGGGTCGGCGTGAAGTAGGGAGTGGTATGAAACTTCACCCCTTCGCGCAGGTGAAAAGTGTACTTGAGGCCGTCTTCGGAAATATCCCAACTGGTGGCCAGGCCCGGTACGACGTTGGTTGCGCCTTTTTCAAACTCTGCCAAACGGTTGTACAGCGGCTCGGCGGCGTCGTTATCGGTCGCAGTCGTGTACTGCGCCGTGTCGAAACCGGCGGGGCTGCCTTCAGAGCAGAACACCAGGCTGTTGTTGGCGGCCTGGCTGATGGAGGTAGCGGCCAACAGGCCGGTGCCCAGTAATGCGGATAAAACCAAGGAATGGCGCATGACGCTCCCTCTTGTAATCACGAGTGTTTTGACAATGAGCCGCCGTCCCGTCCTGGAACGTGGAGGATCACTGACTTCAAACCATGCTTGTCAGCAATAACCGAGAGCCCACGCATGAGCTGGTCAGAACCCGACGGTATGACCCGTGGATCTGGCAGTAAATGCGTAGAGTCCTAAAGACTTGTAGGAAATGGCAACGCGTCCGACTCCGCCGCAGTAGTACGCGGCGGAATTGGATGTAAGAGTTTTCCTACTTTCTCGGCAGATAAAGCAACGGCGACGTCAGAAACGTCGCCGTTGCAAAACCTTACTTGCTGACGCTGACGCCGTAGAAGGAGTTCAAGCCAAACGGGCTGATCTTGAAATCCTGCACTTCGTTGCGCATAGGTTGGAACACCGTCGAGTGAGCGATAGGTGTCATTGGAACTGCATCTTTGAGGACGTGTTGCGCCTGTTTGTACAGTTCGGTGCGCTTGGCCTGGTCGGTTGTACGCTTGGCTTCTTTTACGATGCCGTCGAACTTCTTGTCGCACCACTTGGAGAAGTTGTTGCCTTCCAGCGAATCGCAACCGAACAGCACGTTCAGCCAGTTGTCCGGATCACCATTGTCGCCGCTCCAGCCAATCAGCATGGCTTGGTTCTCGCCACCTTTGGAGCGCTTGATGTACTCGCCCCACTCGTAGCTCTGGATCTTGACCTTGAGGCCGATCTTGGACCAGTCAGACTGCAGCATCTCAGCCATCAGCTTGGCGTTCGGGTTGTACGGACGCTGTACCGGCATCGCCCAGAGAACGATTTCGGTGCCTTCTTTCACGCCGGCTTCTTTGAGCAGCTCTTTGGCTTTCTCAGGATCGTACTTGGCGTCCTTGATGGTGGTGTCATAAGACCATTGGGTTGGCGGCATGGCGTTGACGGCCAGTTGACCGGCGCCTTGGTACACGGAGTCAATGATCTGTTGCTTGTTGACGGCCATGTCCAGTGCCTGGCGAACCTTCAGGTCGGCCAACGGGTTTGCATCCGTTTGGCCTTTGACTTTAGGCATCACGTTGTAGGCGATGTAACCCAGGTTGAAACCGGCCTGATCAGGCACTTTCAGGGTCTTGTCTTCTTTGAGCGCCTTCAGGTCGGCTGGACGAGGGAACAGAGTGATCTGGCACTCGCCCTTCTTCAGCTTCTGGATACGCACCGACGGGTCGGTGGTGATGGCGAAGATCAGGTTGTCGATCTTGACGTCGTCAGGCTTCCAGTAGTCCTTGTTCCCGGTGTAGCGGATGTTGGAGTCTTTCTGGTAGCTCTTGAACACGAACGGACCAGTGCCGACCGGCTTCTGGTTGATGTCCGCGGCTTTGCCTTCTTTCAGCAGCTGGGCTGCGTATTCGGCGGACTGCACCGAGGCGAAGCTCATGGCCATGTTCTGGATGAACGCGGCATCCACTTCTTTCAAAGTGAACTTGACGGTTTTGTCGTCAACTTTGTCGATCTTGGTGATGTTGGTGTCCATCCCCATGTCGGTGAAGTACGGGAATTCAGTCGGGTACGCTTTGCGGAACGGATCATCCTTGTTAATCATGCGATTAAAGGTGAACAGCACGTCGTCGGCGTTGAACTCACGAGTCGGCTTGAAGTACGGGGTGGTATGGAACTTGACGCCGTCACGCAGGTGGAAGGTGTACGTCAGGCCGTCCGGGGAAATGTCCCAGCTGGTCGCCAGGCCAGGAATCACGGCGGTGCCGCCGCGCTCGAACTGGGTCAGGCGGTTGAACATGGTTTCTGCAGAGGCGTCGAAGTCGGTTCCGGTGGTGTATTGACCTGGATCGAAACCGGCCGGGCTCCCTTCGGAGCAGAACACCAGGTTAGTCGCGGCTTGGGCGAAGGGTGCACTAGCTAGCAAGCTGGCGCCGAGTAAAAACGGAATGACCGCGTTTTTAAGCATGGTGGCCTCATGATTGTTGTCATTTTTGGAATTAGAGGACGACCTCGTGAGTCGACCTGCGGATACTTATGCAGGGGCCGTACCCAATGCAAGATCCAGAGCGACCACAGGCGTTAAACAGTGGCACGTACGTACCTTAATGTCGCATTTGTATAAATTCAGGCGCATTTGACCGTTTGCGCAGGTTTTTTTCGGTGCAACCGGCGCACCGCTGCGGGGCAATTGGCGAGGCTTGCGCACCCGGTTGGCGCGTGGTGTTACTTATCTATACCCACGGTTTGGGACTGAATGTGTTGGGTGGGGGATTTTTGGGCCGGAGTGATTTGCTCGCACCTTGGCTTGGATGCTGTTGAGCGATGGGCGGCGTGGTAGGTATTTGTTGTTTAACGGGTTTGTTGTGGCTGTGGATGCAGTTTGAACGGTAGGTGTTTGTCAGGGGACATCTTATTTATTGATCCAATCAGTACATTTGCACCGACACTTATACGCACGGACTTGGGCTATTCATTTATGGGTGGTACTGGGTGCAACCGTAGCTTTTTATTGGTGGCGCCTTTTATCGATGGCGGCCTGATAGCCGACCATTCTCTTGCTTGGTGTACATATCCATTTCTGCGGTAACGGCCGCTTAGGGTTTCGCCCTTACGGCTACTCACTTTTTTTTCAAACGCCAAAAAAAAGTAAGCAAAAAAAGGCTCGCCCCGAGCGTCCGGCCCCTCGCTTGGGCTCGGCGTTCCTTCGTTCCGGTATCCATCCGGGGACACTGCCCTCCGGTCTGCTTCGCTACGACCTACATGCAGCGTGTTCGACTGCGTCGAACGGCGCTACGCGCCACTCCCCGGTTGCACACCTCCACTCAGCCTACCGAGGGGGCGGGTAAATCAAAAGCCAGATCAAAAGCTTTCAGGCGAGCTAACGCTCGGCCTGTTGAGTGGTGAAAAGCAAGGGCTGTACGCCGATCTATTGTCGGCGCCTGGCTTTCCAGCGATGGCGGCCTCACAACCGACCAATCTCTTTCTGCCGCCCCCTACTGATCGTTCCCACGCTCCCGCGTGGGAATGCCGCCAGGGACGCTCCGCGTTCCATTTTTGTGTTGAACGATGTGTAAAAAACGCAGAGCTTTCCCACGCATTTTTCAGGTTGCCGGGTAGGAAGCAGTGCCCCTAACCTCTGGCTGTCGCTGCGATTTCAGCGACCGGGTGTGGAAACCTGGATCTCTTAGTAGCCGCATAGCTGGACCATCGTAATCGTTGCCGACGACTTCTTTCGTCTGCAAACTGCGTCATGGCGGCTGTGCGTGGGCAGACTTCGGTCTGGCCGGGTCCTACTAACCGGTATTTCCACCCTGCGTGCAGCCGCCACCTAATTGTCGTGTGGAAACGACATTGGATGGCTCCCATTTATAAGTAGGAGCATTCCATGGATAAGTTGATCCCCGATCCACCCATCACCCCCGAAGCTGAAGCCGAAGCCGAAGACTTACGCGCCGAGACGCTACTAAAAGACCGCGAAGCCATAAAACGCGCCCTCGACTACTACCTCGATCCCCCATCCCAATACACCGAAAAACCCCGCCGCCCCAGCACGATGTACATGATCGCCCCGAACATGGACACCGAAAGCCTCCTGGCCCAGGCCTGCGAGTCACTGGCCTCTGCCAGCGTCATGACCAGCGATTACGCCGCTAACCTGATCGGTCCGCAGCGCAATACGGTGTTGGCGATCCAGCAGATCATCATGCTGGCGGAACTGGCTGTGAATCGCGCCTTGGATAACGTCGATCCGGCGTAGTAGTTCAAAGACCGCGTTATCGTTCTTCGCGAGCAAGCCCCACATTTAACCGAGATCCTGCATGAGAAGGCGGTCGAATGTGGGAGCGGCGGTGCGACGATTCGACTTGCTCGCGAAGGCGGTGGACCAGTCACTACATAACCTGAGGGGTTCACCCCGGCTTCTGGCAGGCAACAAAAAACGGCGATCACTCCAGTGATCGCCGTTTTTATGTACGGACTATCAAATCAAGGCATCAACACTTCAATTGCCCCATCCGCCGTCATGCTGACCTGACTCGTGCCAGCCTCAACATCCGGTGTCACCGGCGCGGCATCCATGGCGGCGGCTTTCATCATCATCGGGCCGCGCATGTACGGTTGTGGATAACCGTTGCTGTTCAAATTCAGGTTAACAATCTTGTAGCTCTTGCCACCCAGCGCATCGGTCGCCAGTTGCGCGCGAGCCTTGAAGGCGGTCACGGCTTCTTTAAGCAGGGCGTCTTCGCTGGCCTTGCGTGTTGGTGTGGCGATGGCGAAGTCCATGCCGCCCATTTTCAGGTCGGTGAGCAGTTCGCCGGTCAGCTTCGACAGGGCGGCAAAGTCCGAGCTCTCCAGGCGCAGTTCGGCGCGTTCACGCCAGCCGGTGATTTTCTGGCCCTTGGTGTCGTAGATCGGGTAGCTGTTGCGGCTGCCCTGGCGCAGGGTGATGTCTTTGACCTGTTTCGCCTGGGCCAGTGCTTTGTTCATGGTGGTGCTGACGTCGGCGGCGAGTTTGGCCGGGTCGGTGTTTTGGTCTTCGGTGTAGAGGGTCACGATCATCAGGTCGCGAGCCACTTCCTGGCTGACTTCGGCGCGCAGGGAAATCTGGTTGTAATGCAGCTCGTCGGCGGCCAGGGCCGGGAGGCTGGCGAGGGTGCCGGCACTCAGGGCGAGGAGGGCGGCGCTGCGGCGAAATGTGTGCATGAAAGCTCCTTGGGCGGTGCGCAGGTGTCAGGTCCGAGCCTGCATGAAACCATCAGACTCTAGCTTTAATGATCCGGTTCGCACAGTTACAACTTCTATACAGATAGAGGGAGTACAGGGTTCGCAGGCTGTGGCGCTTTGCCGCACTTTTGCCTGTCAGCCCCCGTGCTTGGTTATACTCCGTGCGATCCGCCTGGAGCGCTCATCAGGAGAGCTCATGCTCGCCCCCGTTCAAATCACTTCTGCCACTCGCCAGAACCTCTGGCGGCTGACGTTCATCCGCACATTAGTGCTCGCCGCCCAGGCCGGTTCCGTCGGGTTGGCCTATTGGCTCGACCTGCTGCCGCTGCCGTGGGTGCAACTGGCAATGACTCTTGGCTGTTCGACGTTGCTGTGCGTGTTCACGGCGGTTCGACTGCGCACGACGTGGCCGGTCACCGAGCTGGAATATGCGCTGCAACTGGCCTGCGACCTGTTTATCCACAGTGCCCTGCTGTATTTCTCCGGGGGCTCGACCAACCCGTTCGTCTCTTATTACTTGGTGCCGCTGACCATCGCCGCGGTGACGTTGCCATGGCGCTATTCGGTGATTCTGTCGGGTATTGCGCTGACGATGTACACCTTGCTGCTCGCACGGTTCTATCCGCTGCAAACCTTCCCGATTGCCCGGGAAAACCTGCAGGTCTACGGGATGTGGCTGAGCTTCGCGCTCGCTGCGGCGGTGATTACGTTTTTCGCCGCGCGCATGGCCGAAGAGCTGCGCCGTCAGGAAGAACTGCGGGCGATTCGGCGTGAAGAAGGCTTGCGTGACCAGCAATTGCTGGCGGTAGCGACGCAAGCCGCCGGTGCGGCGCATGAATTGGGCACACCGCTGGCGACCATGAGCGTGCTGCTCAAGGAAATGCGTCAGGACCATCACGACCCGTTGTTGCAGGACGATTTGAGCGTGCTGCAGGATCAGGTCAAGCTGTGCAAGGAAACCTTGCAACAACTGGTGCGCGCCGCCGAGGCCAATCGCCGTTTGGCGGTGGAGATGCAGGACGTCACCGACTGGCTCGATGAAGCGCTGAACCGCTGGCACCTGATGCGCCCGGAAGCCAGTTACCGCTTCCAGCGGCTGGGGCAAGGCACCGTGCCGCGCATGGCGCCGCCACCGGACCTGACCCAGGCGCTGCTGAATTTGTTGAACAACGCCGCCGACGCCTGCCCCGAAGGGCTGCAAGTGACGCTGGACTGGAACGCCGAAGACCTGACCATCAGCATCCGCGACCACGGTGCCGGTGTGCCGTTGGCCATCGCCGAGCAGATCGGCAAACCGTTTTTTACCACCAAGGGCAAAGGTTTCGGCCTGGGCCTGTTTTTGAGCAAGGCCAGCGTGACACGCGCCGGCGGCTCAGTGAAACTCTACAGTCATGAGGAAGGCGGCACGCTCACCGAGCTGCGCCTGCCCCGTGTCGCCCGAGGAGACGAACATGAGTGACGATATCCAGGTTGAAGGCGAAGAACTGCCGCATTTGCTGTTGGTCGACGACGATGCAACTTTTACCCGCGTGATGGCCCGCGCCATGGCCCGCCGTGGTTTTCGCGTCAGCACCGCCGGCTCTGCCGAAGAAGGCCTGACCATCGCCCAGGCCGACCTGCCGGATTACGCCGCGCTGGACCTGAAAATGGACGGCGACTCGGGGTTGGTCTTGCTGCCCAAGCTGCTGGAACTGGACCCGGAAATGCGCGTGGTGATCCTCACCGGTTATTCGAGCATTGCCACCGCCGTCGAGGCGATCAAGCGCGGCGCCTGCAATTACCTGTGCAAACCGGCCGACGCCGACGACGTGCTGGCAGCCCTGCTGTCCGAGCACGCCGACCTCGACACTCTGGTGCCGGAAAACCCGATGTCGGTGGACCGTTTGCAGTGGGAACACATCCAGCGCGTGCTGACCGAGCACGAAGGCAACATCTCGGCCACGGCCCGCGCCCTGGGCATGCACCGCCGAACCCTGCAGCGCAAACTGCAGAAACGTCCGGTGCGCCGCTGAACGGGCGCTGAACGATCATCGCCACCCCTCGCGATAACCCGAGCCGATCAACTATGATCGGTTCGTGTGTGTTCTTTTCTCTATCGAGCCTTATCCATGAATCAGAACGCTGAATATTCCGCGGTCAACGATGCCGTGCGCGAGCAGTTTTTCCGCAAGGTCTGGGCGATGATCACGCCTTACTGGCGCAGTGAAGAGAAGGTCAAGGCCTGGACGTTGCTGATCGCCGTGATTGCCTTGTCGCTGATCAGCGTGGGGATCTCGGTGTGGTTTAACACTTGGTACAAGGACTTCTACAACGCCTTGCAAAAGAAAGATGAAGCGGCCTTCTGGCAGCTGATTCTGTATTTCTGCGCGATTGCGGCCGTGGCGATTGTGGGTGCGGTGTACCGGCTCTATTTGACGCAGATGCTGACCATCCGCTGGCGAGCGTGGCTGACCGAGAAACACTTTGCCCGTTGGCTTGGCAACAAAAACTACTACCAGCTGGAGCAGGGCGGTTACACCGATAACCCGGACCAGCGGATTTCCGAAGACCTCAACAACTTCACTTCGAACACCCTGGAACTGGGCATTGGGTTGCTCCGCAACATTGTCAGTCTGGTGTCGTTCTCGATCATTCTGTGGGGCGTGTCGGGCAGTATTGAAGTGTTTGGTTTTACCATTCCCGGCTATATGTTCTGGTGTGTGCTGGTCTATGCGGTGGTCGGTAGCTGGCTGACGCACTTGATCGGTCGTCGCTTGATCGGCCTGAGCAACCAACAACAACGCTTTGAAGCCGACCTGCGTTTCTCTATGGTCCGGGTTCGCGAGAATGCCGAAAGTATTGCGCTTTACAACGGCGAACCGAACGAAAATCGTCGTTTGAGCAGTCGCTTCGGCATGGTCTGGCACAATTTCTGGGACATCATGAAAGTGTCCAAGCGACTGACTTTCTTTACGGCCGGCTACACTCAGGCCGCGATCATTTTCCCCTTCATGGTCGCGGCGCCGCGCTACTTCGCTGGCAAGATCGAACTCGGTGAATTGATGCAAATCAGTTCGGCGTTCGGCAATGTTCAAGAGAGTTTCAGCTGGTTTATCAATGCGTACCAGAACCTCGCTTCATGGCGCGCCACCTGTGATCGTCTGCTGAGCTTCCGTCAGGCCATGACTGACAACGAAGAACGTCAGCCGGCCATCGACGTACAGAATCAAGGTGATGAACTGAAGATCCACAACCTCGGACTCGATCTGGCGGACGGCCGTCATCTGCTGACCAACGCCGACATGGCGGTGGAAGAGGGCGAGCGTGTCATGCTCAGCGGTCGTTCCGGCAGCGGCAAGTCGACCTTGTTGCGCGCGATGGGGCATCTGTGGCCAGCCGGCCACGGCAGTATTCGTCTGCCATCGGCGCGCTACCTGTTCCTGCCGCAAAAGCCCTACTTGCCGATTGGCAGCTTGCGCGAGGCACTGAGTTATCCACAGGCTGGCGATACCTACCCGCAGGAACGCTACGTCCACGTGCTGGAAACCTGCCGTTTGCCACATCTTGTTGGACGTCTGGATGAAGCGAACCACTGGCAGCGCATGCTTTCGCCAGGTGAGCAGCAACGTTTGGCGTTTGCCCGGGCGCTGCTGTATGCACCGCAATGGTTGTACATGGACGAAGCGACCTCGGCGATGGATGAAGAGGACGAAGCGTCGCTGTATCAGGCGTTGATCGATGAAATACCGGGGCTGAGCATTGTCAGCGTCGGGCATCGCAGCAGCCTGAAACGTTTCCACCCACGGCATGTTCGTATCGAGAACGGCCATTTGGTGGACCAGACCGTGACCGCCTGAACACCATAAATCCCTGTAGGAGCTTGTGTGGTAAGAGGCTTTTGTGGCGAGGGGGCTTGCCCCCGTTGGGTCGCGGAGCGGCCCCAAAAATTCAAAACTGCTGGGGACTGCTGCGCAGTCCAACGGGGGCAAGCCCCCTCGCCACACAAGCCCACTCACCACAGGCTCACTCCTACAAGGGATAGTGGTCGTCGACGGTGATCGTACAACCGCGTTGAGCTATGATGCGGTTTCAGCCGAATTTTCGAGACAGATGTTCACCATGGAAAACCCGATCGACGCACCACGCCTCCCTCGCAAGCGCCGCAGCCTCGCACAGGAACTAGTGACGGTGCTGTCCGAGCAGATCCGCGACGGGCATCTCAAACGCGGCGACAAGTTGCCCACCGAGTCGGCGATCATGGATGCCCATGGCGTCAGCCGCACGGTGGTGCGCGAAGCGATTTCCCGTTTGCAGGCGGCCGGGCAGGTTGAAACCCGTCATGGCATCGGCACCTTCGTGCTCGATACCCCGAGCCCGAGCGGATTCCGCATCGACCCGGCGACGGTGGTCACCTTGCGTGACGTGTTGGCGATTCTGGAGTTGCGCATCAGCCTCGAAGTGGAGTCTGCCGGCCTCGCCGCGCAACGCCGCAGCGACGAGCAACTTGGTTTGATGAGAGCCGCGCTGGACGCCCTCAACGAAAGCGCTTCGCATGCCAGCGATGCGGTCGCCTCGGACTTCCAGTTCCACCTGCAAATTGCACTGGCGACCGGTAACCGCTACTTCACCGACATCATGACCCACCTGGGCACCAGCATCATTCCGCGCACGCGGCTGAACTCGGCGCGCCTGGCCCATGACGACCAGCAGCACTACATGAATCGCCTGAGCCGTGAACACGAAGAGATTTATGACGCGATTGCCCGCCAGGATTCCGATGCGGCGCGGGCGGCGATGCGCTTGCATTTGACCAACAGCCGCGAGCGGCTGCGGCATGCGCATGAAGAAGCTGAGGCGCAGCGGGGCTAGTTTTCCAGTCTGGAATTTTCTGGCGTCTGCTGGAATGCCTTCGCGAGCAAGCCCGCTCCCACAAGGGATCTTCAGTGAACACACTATGAGTGTTCACCCTCGATCAAATGTGGGAGCGGGCTTGCTCGCGAAGGGGCCGGAAGCCTTGGTACTAAATGGTCAGACTGAACGCAGGATCGACCGATCCACCCTCACCGCCAATCCAGCCACCCCAGGCTTGGCGTCAAACACCACATCCCCACGTTCATTCACCACCGCCCGCGCAATCACCCCGCCCTTGGACAACAACTCCAGCGGCGCGCCGTTCATTGATTGGCCCGAAGCCAGTTCCAGTTTCAATTTGATCGTCATCGTGGATCTCCTTATCAGGCAACGTTGCCGGTGGGTGAGTAGTCCTTGAGCAGTAAGTAAGTGCTCCAGCCCCACCAGTCGTCGACGGTGGCGGTGTCGTTCACGTTATTGACGTCCTTGCGTCGCAGCACGTTGCTGCCCTCTAGCCTGAACAGCGGCGAGAAATTGCCCGCCGGGTTCAGCACGGCTTGCAGGTCCGGCAACTTTTTCAAGGCGCTGAAGTTGCCGGGCGATGGAGCGACGCCGCTGAGGTACGCCGCGAAGATCTCATCCGCAGACAGTTGAACCGCTTGATTGACCTGCACGCGATTGGCGCTGTCGATCGCATCGAAGTAGCGTTTATCGCCGTACGCGCGCCATTGATCGCCGTTGCCGTTACGCACATTGAGGCCGAACTTGCTGTCTTCGTCGTGCATGAAGCGGGTGATCAATGAGCCCAGGTCGCTGGGTGTGACTACCGCCGCCAACTGCTTGCGCGGTACACGCAGGTGACCCGCGGAAAACAGGTCGGTCAGGTAGTGATCGGCAAAAGCATTCATCGCGTAGGCGATTTCCAGCAGTTTTGCATCACCACTGTTTTTCGCCAGCGCGGCTTGCTGAACGGCGGCGGTGTGGCCGGCGATATAGGCTGCCAATGCCCCTTCGGCAAAATGGTCAGTATTGTTGGCGGCCAGCTTCAGATAGCGCCCCAACGGAAACAGCGCCGAGACGAAACTGCCGCCGCCGGTGATTCTGTTCCACTCCTCCGACAACGTATCTCCGAGCGCGTCATAGGCTTCATGGGGCTGTTTTCCGTCCTGGATCGCCTGCTTCACGGCGGCGATTTCCTTTTGCATGACCCCGAGAATCAGCTTGGCCTCGGCATTCGAGGCCGGCAGCACCGCCAGCGAGTTGAATGCGTTGGAGAAGCGCTTGATTCGGTCCGCGGCGGTGGCTCCTTCGCTAATTGGTTGATCGGGAATTCCATAGAAATCACCGCCTAGCGCAACGACCTGGCCATAGGTCAGTGCCAGACCGTTGGTCAAATGCAGTTCGACCTGTGAGGCCGGGATTGCCGGGGCATCTTTGATGAAGCGCAGCAGCGTGTCATCGCCGATAGCCGTGTGTTCACCACCCTCGAACCTCAGCTGCGGCTTGCCATTCAAAGCTTTGCCGGAAGGGGAGGCGGACGGTTGCGGTGCGTGGTTGTGAGGTGTGCCCAGATGCAGCACCAGCGATTCATGGCCGCTGATGGCAATGCCATGCTCACTGAAAAGCTCATCGAAAACGGCAATGACCTGCTTGGGATTTTCTTGCAATTGAGTGCGTAGACCTGACATTTCTAGCTCCTTGATATGTCGTAGGCAGATTTCAAATAACTGTATGCATATACAGTTAAATGGATCGTAGCCGAGAAATTTCCTACGTCAAGGAAAGAACCTGTCCTACATAAAAATGCAGACGGCGATGAAATGCAGTTGACGGTTATTATTTAAGTTGTACGATGACCTACAACTCGGCGAAAGCTGAACGGTTTCCTCACACACACATACGTTGCTACCCAGGGTGTTCGAATAATGAATCCACAAGAACTGAAGTCCATCCTCTCTTCCGGCCTGTTGTCTTTCCCGGTCACCGATTTCAATGCTCAGGGCGATTTCCATCGCGCGGGCTACATCAAGCGTCTCGAATGGCTGGCCCCATACGGCGCCACGGCGTTGTTCGCCGCGGGCGGCACCGGTGAGTTCTTCTCTCTGGCGGCCAGCGAATATTCGGAAATCATCAAGACTGCCGTCGACACCTGCGAAACCAGCGTGCCGATTCTGGCTGGCGTGGGCGGTTCGACCCGTCAAGCCATTGAGTACGCACAGGAAGCCGAGCGCCTGGGCGCCAAAGGCCTGTTGTTGCTGCCGCACTACCTGACCGAAGCCAGCCAGGACGGCGTTGCCGCCCACGTTGAAGCGGTGTGCAAATCGGTGAAAATCGGCGTGGTGGTTTACAACCGTAACGTCTGCCGCCTGACCGCTCCTTTGCTGGAACGTCTGGCCGAGCGCTGCCCGAACCTGATCGGCTACAAGGATGGCCTGGGCGACATCGAACTGATGGTGTCGATCCGTCGTCGCCTCGGTGATCGCTTCAGCTACCTGGGTGGTTTGCCGACCGCCGAAGTGTACGCTGCAGCCTACAAGGCACTGGGCGTGCCGGTTTACTCCTCGGCGGTGTTCAACTTCATCCCGAAGACCGCGATGGATTTCTACCACGCCATCGCTCGCGAAGATCACGCCACCGTCGGCAAGATCATCGACGACTTCTTCCTGCCGTACCTCGACATCCGTAACCGCAAATCCGGCTACGCGGTGAGCATCGTCAAGGCCGGGGCAAAAATTGCCGGTTATGACGCAGGTCCTGTGCGTGCACCGCTGACCGATCTGACCGCTGAAGAGTACGAAATGCTCGCCGCGCTGATCGACAAGCAAGGTGCGCAGTAACACACCCGAATAAACAAGGCCGCTGAGTGATCAGCGGCTTTTTGCGTGAGGAGAATTGTTGTGGCAGATGCAAAGCGTTTCGATAACTACATCAACGGTGAATGGGTTGCGGGCAGTGATTACTGCGCCAACATCAACCCGTCCGAACTGACCGACACCATCGGTCACTACGCCAAAGCCGATCTGGCTCAGGTCCACGCCGCCATCGACGCCGCTCGCGCCGCGTTCCCGGCCTGGTCGACTTCGGGCATTCAGGCACGTCACGATTCGCTGGATAAAGTCGGTACTGAAATCCTCGCCCGTCGCGAAGAGCTCGGTACTTTGCTGGCCCGTGAAGAAGGCAAGACCCTGCCTGAAGCCATCGGCGAAGTGACTCGCGCCGGTAACATCTTCAAGTTTTTCGCCGGTGAAACCCTGCGTCTGTCCGGCGACTATTTGCCGTCGGTCCGTCCGGGTGTGGACGTCGAAGTGACTCGCGAAGCATTGGGCGTGGTTGGCCTGATCACTCCATGGAACTTCCCGATCGCCATCCCGGCATGGAAAATCGCTCCGGCCCTGGCTTACGGTAACTGCGTCGTGCTGAAACCCGCCGATCTGGTACCGGGTTGCGCCTGGGCCCTGGCTGAAATCATCTCCCGCGCAGGCTTCCCGGCTGGCGTGTTCAACCTGGTGATGGGCAGCGGTCGTGTGGTTGGCGATGCGCTGGTGCAGAGCCCGAAAGTCGACGGCATCAGCTTCACCGGTTCCGTGGGTGTCGGTCGTCAGATCGCCGTCAGCTGCGTGTCGCGCCAGGCCAAGGTTCAGCTGGAAATGGGTGGCAAGAACCCGCAGATCATTCTCGACGACGCTGATCTCAAGCAAGCAGTCGAGCTGTCGGTACAGAGCGCGTTCTACTCCACCGGTCAGCGTTGCACCGCCTCCAGCCGGTTCATCGTGACCGCCGGCATCCACGACAAATTCGTCGAAGCCGTGGCCGAACGCATGAAGTCGATCAAGGTCGGCCATGCGCTGAAAACCGGCACCGACATTGGTCCGGTGGTTTCCCAGGCTCAGCTTGAACAAGACATGAAGTACATCGACATCGGCCAGTCCGAAGGTGCACGTCTGGTCAGCGGCGGTGGTCTGGTGACTTGCGATACCGAAGGCTACTACCTCGCGCCAACACTGTTTGCCGACAGCGAAGCCGCGATGCGCATCAGCCGCGAAGAGATCTTCGGCCCAGTAGCCAACGTGGTTCGCGTCGCCGATTACGAAGCCGCACTGGCCATGGCCAACGACACCGAGTTCGGTCTGTCGGCGGGCATCGCGACCACGTCGCTGAAGTACGCCAACCACTTCAAACGCCACTCCCAGGCCGGGATGGTGATGGTCAACCTGCCGACCGCTGGCGTGGATTACCACGTTCCATTCGGCGGACGTAAAGGTTCATCCTATGGATCCCGCGAGCAAGGTCGCTATGCGCAAGAGTTCTACACCGTGGTGAAGACCTCTTACATCGGTTCCTGATACACGCAATACCTGTGGGATTTGGCTTTTGTGGGAGCCGGGCTTGCCCGCGATAGCATCACTGAGTTGTGACTGACACTGCGCGGTGATGCTATCGCGGGCAAGCCCGGCTCCTACAAGGCCAGATCCGGCAAGAAATTGTTATTACCCGCATAAAAATAATCAGTGGGAGTACATCTACATGCAAGCGACCAAGCCGACCCATGTCCGCTATTTGATCCTGCTCATGCTTTTTCTGGTGACCACGATCAACTACGCCGACCGTGCGACCATCGCCATCGCGGGCTCCAGCCTGCAAAAAGACCTCGGCATTGACGCGGTCACTCTCGGTTATATCTTCTCTGCATTCGGTTGGGCCTACGTGGCCGGGCAAATTCCCGGTGGCTGGCTGCTGGACCGTTTCGGTTCAAAAAAAGTCTACGCACTGAGCATCTTCACCTGGTCGCTGTTCACCGTGCTCCAGGGTTATGTCGGTGAGTTCGGCATGTCCACGGCGATCGTTGCGCTGTTCATGCTGCGCTTCCTGGTCGGTCTGGCCGAAGCGCCTTCCTTCCCCGGTAACGCACGCATCGTTGCGGCCTGGTTCCCGACCGCTGAACGCGGTACCGCGTCTGCGATCTTCAACTCGGCGCAATACTTCGCCACCGTGCTGTTTGCACCGCTGATGGGCTGGATCGTTTACACGTTCGGCTGGCAGCATGTGTTTGTGGTGATGGGCAGCATCGGCATGGTGTTCTCGGTGATCTGGCTGAAAGTTATCCACAGTCCGCGCCAACACCCGATGATCAACGAGGCTGAGTTCAAGCACATCGCCGAGAACGGCGGCATGGTCGACATGGACCAGGACAAAGGCAAAGGGCAAGCCGCCGGCAAACCTGCCGAAGGTCCGAAATGGGACTACGTGCGCCAGTTGCTGACCAATCGCATGATGCTCGGCGTTTACCTGAGCCAATACTGCATCAACGCAATCACCTACTTCTTCCTGACCTGGTTCCCGGTGTACCTGGTACAAGAACGCGGCATGACCATCCTCAAGGCCGGTTTCATTGCCTCGTTGCCGGCCATCTGTGGCTTTATCGGTGGTGTGTTGGGCGGTGTGATTTCCGACTACCTGCTGCGCAAAGGCCACTCGCTGACCTTCGCCCGCAAGGCACCGATCATCGCGGGTTTGCTGGTGTCCAGCAGCATCGTGGCCTGTAACTACGTCGACATCGAATGGATGGTTGTGGGCTTCATGGCCCTGGCATTCTTCGGCAAAGGCGTTGGCGCATTGGGCTGGGCAGTGGTGTCCGACACCTCGCCAAAACAAATCGCCGGTTTGAGTGGCGGCCTGTTCAACATGTTCGGCAACATCGCATCGATCACCACGCCGATCGTGATTGGCTACATCATCAGCTCCACCGGTTCGTTCAAATGGGCGCTGGTATTTGTCGGTTGCAACGCACTGGTCGCGGTGTTCAGCTACCTGGTGATCGTCGGTCCGATCAAACGTGTGGTACTCAAGGAACCGCCTGTCAGCGGTCCTGAAACAAACAACAAATTGTCACAAGCGCATTCCTGAGGAGCGGCGTCATGCAGTTGATTGAACATTCCGACTCGCCGCGCTACATCCGCCTGCACGAGCGGGACAACGTAGTGATTGTGGTCAATGACCAGGGCGTGCCCGCCGGCACCGAGTTTTCCGATGGCCTGGTGACTGTGGACTTCGTGCCACAGAGCCATAAAGTCACGCTGGAAGACATTCCCGAAGGCGGCCAGGTGATTCGTTACGGCCAGACCATTGGCTACGCCTTGCAGCCGATTCCGCGCGGCAGCTGGGTCAAGGAAGATCAACTGCGCATGCCCACCGCGCCACCGCTAGACAGCCTGCCGCTGTCCACCGAAGTGCCGGCGGCGCAGGCACCGCTCGACGGCTATACGTTCGAGGGTTATCGCAACGCCGACGGCACCGTCGGCACGCGCAATATTCTGGGGATTACCACGACCGTTCAGTGCGTCACCGGCGTGCTCGATCATGCGGTCAAGCGCATCAGGGACGAGTTGCTGCCCAAGTATCCGCACGTCGATGACGTGGTCGCGCTGACCCACAGTTACGGCTGTGGCGTGGCGATTACCGCCACCGACGCGTACATCCCGATCCGCACCGTGCGCAACCTGGCGCGCAACCCGAACCTGGGGGGCGAAGCGTTGGTGATCAGCCTGGGCTGCGAGAAATTGCAGGCCGGCCAAGTGATGCACGAGAACGACAGCTCGGTGGATTTGAGCGAGCCGTGGTTGTACCGCTTGCAGGATTCGAGTCACGGTTTCACCGAGATGATCGAGCAGATCATGGCGCTGGCTGAATCCCGTTTGAAGAAGCTCGATCAGCGTCGCCGGGAAACCGTGCCGGCGTCCGAGCTGATTCTGGGCATGCAGTGCGGTGGCAGTGATGCGTTCTCGGGAATCACCGCCAACCCGGCGCTGGGGTTCGCCTCGGACCTGTTGCTGCGGGCCGGTGCGACGGTGATGTTTTCCGAAGTCACTGAAGTACGCGACGCGATCTACTTGCTGACCTCCCGCGCGGAAACCGAGGAAGTCGCTCAGGAACTGGTGCGCGAAATGGACTGGTACGACCGCTACCTGGCCAAGGGCGAAGCGGATCGCAGCGCCAACACCACGCCGGGCAACAAGAAGGGCGGGTTGTCGAACATTGTCGAGAAGTCGTTGGGCTCCATCGTCAAATCCGGCAGCAGCGCGATCAACGGGGTGCTTGGCCCTGGCGAGCGCTTCAAGCGCAAAGGCCTGATCTTCTGCGCAACCCCAGCCAGTGATTTTGTCTGCGGGACGTTGCAGTTGGCGGCGGGGATGAACCTGCATGTGTTCACCACTGGCCGTGGTACGCCGTATGGCTTGGCGATGGCGCCGGTGGTCAAGGTCTCGACTCGGACCGAACTGGCGCAGCGCTGGCCGGATTTGATCGACATCGATGCCGGGCGGATTGCCACCGGGCGGGCCTCGATTGAAGACCTTGGCTGGGAGTTGTTCCACTACTACCTGGACGTGGCGAGCGGCAAGAAACAGACGTGGGCCGAGCAGCACAAGCTGCATAACGACATCACCCTGTTCAACCCGGCGCCGATCACCTGATACCGCGTCGCCTGCTTCGCAAGCAAGCCCGCTCCCACACTGGATTGGCGTTGGCCACATATTTTGTGATCGACGCCGGATAAATGTGGGAGCGGGCTTGCTCGCGAAGGCGGTCTACCAGACGCCAGAGTCTCCAGTGGCTTATCATTAGCCCCCTAACGACGCTCACCCAAGGTTCCCCCCGGCATGCTGGCAATCTTCCTCGAAACCCTGAATATCACCGCGCCGGTGTTTGCCATGCTGTTTCTGGGGGTGTTGCTCAAGCGCATTGGCTGGATCAACGACAACTTCATCCACACGGCGTCGGCCCTGGTGTTCAACGTCACCATGCCGGCGCTGCTGTTTCTGGGCATCCTGCATGCCGACCTGCACGCTGCGCTGCAACCGGCGCTGCTGATCTACTTCTCGATTGCCACGCTGGTGAGTTTCGCCATTGCCTGGGTCTGGGCGATCTGGAAGTGCCCGCGTGAAGACCGGGGGATTTATACCCAGGGCGCGTTTCGCGGCAACAACGGGGTCATCGGCCTGGCGCTGGCAGCGAGCATGTACGGCGCCTACGGGATTTCCCTCGGGGCCATTCTCGCGGCGCTGGTGATCCTGTTCTACAACACGCTGTCGACCATTGTGCTGGCGGTGTACAGCCCGGTGATCAAGTCCGATCCGTGGAGCATCTGCAAAAGCGTGATGGGCAATCCGCTGATCATCAGCGTGTTCGCGGCTGCACCGTTTGCCTATTTCAAGATCGGCTTGCCGGGGTGGCTGGAGACGTCGGGGCAGTACCTGGCGCAGACCACTTTGCCGTTGGCGTTGATCTGCATTGGCGGCACGTTGTCGCTGGCTGCGTTGCGCAAGAGCGGCGATATGGCGCTCAGTTCAAGCCTGGTGAAGATGATCGGCCTGCCAGTGCTGACAACCCTTGGGGCCTGGCTGTGGGGCTTTCGTGGGGCGGAGTTGGGGATTTTGTTTCTGTACTTCGGGAGCCCGACGGCGGCGGCAAGTTTTGTGATGGCCCGTCAGGCCGAGGGTAATCATGAGCTGGCGGCGGCGATCATTGTGATTACGACGTTGATGGCGGCGGTGACCACCAACATCGGGATCTTTTTGTTGCAGTGGGGTGGGTGGATTTAGCTGATGGATTTGCAGTGTTCTTTCGGGCCTCTTCGCGAGCAAGCCCGCTCCCACAGGGGATTTGTGTTCGCCGCGAATCAAATGTGGGAGCAACTGTCTTGATGACTTTATTTTTAAGGCTTATCGGAAGACAGCTGAACTCCCACGGCTCCAGGCCATGCAAATTCCTTACAAAACACGCAGCCTGTTTAGGCTGCCTGTTCTCGCCACTCAGTTTTCTCTCGAATCATGGCATTCAGCCGTATCAACAACACTCGCATGCAGGCGATCAGCGCTACTTTGGCGCATTTACCTTTCTGGCGTAATGCTTGATACCGAGCCTTGAACTCAGGCTGTCGCCGGATCACCACCCAACAGGCCATGTACATCGCGCNAATGTGGGAGCAACTGTCTTGATGACTTTATTTTTAAGGCTTATCGGAAGACAGCTGAACTCCCACGGCTCCAGGCCATGCAAATTCCTTACAAAACACGCAGCCTGTTTAGGCTGCCTGTTCTCGCCACTCAGTTTTCTCTCGAATCATGGCATTCAGCCGTATCAACAACACTCGCATGCAGGCGATCAGCGCTACTTTGGCGCATTTACCTTTCTGGCGTAATGCTTGATACCGAGCCTTGAACTCAGGCTGTCGCCGGATCACCACCCAACAGGCCATGTACATCGCGCGACGCGCAGCAAACCTGCCTCCGCCAATGTGACGCACACCCTCATGCGTGCCACTGTCGTCGTTGTACGGGGCTATGCCTGCCAGCGCGGCAATTTCATGCCGTCCAACCTCGCCCAACTCAGGTAAATAGGCCATCAAGCTGGCGGCGGTCACGAGTCCTATGCCCTTGACCGAGCACAAACGGGCAATTTTATCGCTGTCCAGGTCTTTAGCCTGTTGACGGATCAGCTTTTCTATCGACTTCAACGCTTGGTTTAAATAGTCGATGTGGCTCTGCAACAAGGGGATGACCAGGTCAGCAGAGGCAGTTTTGATGCGTCGCATATCGTCACTTTGCTGCTGAACAAAGTGTTCACGTTGCTGTACCAACGCACGCAAATTGTCCTGTTCAGGGCTTGTGATCTGGCTATCGGAGTCTTTTATGACCGCTGCAAACTCAGCAAGAAGCCGTGCATCTATCGGGTCGGTTTTAGCGTGATACCCCATCGCTTTGGCAAAGTCCTTGGCTCGGCAAGGATTGATCCGCAAGACTTCGAAGCCAGCGATTTGAAGCGCCTTCATGGCCTTTCGTTCGTAACCGCCAGTGGCTTCTAGCAATACGCGACGAACGTTATAAAGCTGTAACCAATCAATCAGCGCAACAAAACCAGCGGCGGTATTGGGGTAACTCGCGCCAACGTCTTGCGGATTGATCCGGATTTCAAGGTTGTCTTTAGAAACGTCGATGCCTGCGCAGGAAAACATAGCCAAACCCTCTTACACTCAAAGGTGAGAGCGCTCTGGCTGGGCTGTCTTGCGGATTGATCCGGATTTCAAGGTTGTCTTTAGAAACGTCGATGCCTGCGCAGGAAAACATAGCCAAACCCTCTTACACTCAAAGGTGAGAGCGCTCTGGCTGGGCACCACGCTTGTAACTGTTCGAGGTAGGCTCGTTCAACTGTTCGGGCTCAATAACCAGAGTGGAGGGGTGAATGGCAGCGTGAGCTCCCACACGTGCTTTTAAGCACTCCGGGCATTCAGCTTGCCACTCACCGCTCTCATCACCAGTCTAATTCCTGCGCAAGACACAAGCGGGCTTGCTCGCGAAGGCGTCGTGTCAGTCAACATTAATGTGTCTGATACGCCGCTTTCGCGAGCAAGCCCGCTCCCACATTTTGTATTGCGTAGGGCTTTAAGACTGTTTTTCGAACTTCAGGTCCCACACGCCATGCCCAAGACGTTCGCCGCGGCGTTCGAACTTGGTGATCGGGCGTTCGGTCGGGCGCGGTACGCACTTGCCGTCTTCGGCGAGGTTGCGATAACCCGGTGCGACGTTCATCACTTCCAGCATGGACTCGGCGTATGGCTCCCAGTCGGTGGCCATGTGCAGCACACCGCCGACTTTCAACTTGCTGCGCACCAGTTCAGCGAACGAAGCCTGAACGATACGGCGCTTGTGGTGACGGCTCTTGTGCCACGGGTCCGGGAAAAACAGCATCAGGCGATCGAGGCTGTTGTCGGCGATGCAGCGGTTGAGTACTTCAATCGCGTCGCAATCGTAGACCCGCAGGTTGGTCAGGCCCTGAGTCAGCACGCCATTGAGCAGCGCACCGACACCCGGACGGTGCACTTCCACGCCAATGAAATCCTGCTCCGGCGAGGCCGCGGCCATTTCCAGCAGCGAGTGGCCCATGCCGAAACCGATTTCCAGCGAGCGCGGTGCCGAACGGCCGAACACTTGATCGAAGTCCACCGGCGCATCGGCCAACGGCAGGACGAACAGCGGCGTGCCCTGTTCCAGACCTTTTTGCTGGCCTTCGGTCATGCGCCCGGCGCGCATCACAAAGCTCTTGATGCGGCGGTGTTGGCGCTCTTCGCCTTCTGCAGGCGTGACAGGCGTTTCGTTTGATTCAGTCATCAATGGCTCTTACTTGATCAGACCATCCAGCGGCGAGGAGGCGCTGGCATAGAGTTTTTTCGGCATGCGGCCGGCGAGGTAGGCCAGGCGACCTGCAACGATGGCGTGTTTCATGGCTTCAGCCATCATGACCGGCTGCTGGGCGTGGGCGATGGCCGAGTTCATCAGCACTGCTTCGCAACCCAGTTCCATGGCGATGGTGGCGTCGGACGCGGTGCCGACACCGGCATCCACCAGCACAGGAATCTTGGCTTCTTCGAGGATGATCTGCAGGTTGTACGGGTTGCAGATCCCCAGGCCCGTGCCGATCAGACCGGCCAGCGGCATCACCGCGATAACGCCGATTTCCGCCAGTTGACGGGCAATGATCGGGTCATCGCTGGTGTAAACCATCACGTCGAAACCTTCCTTGACCAGCACTTCGGCGGCCTTAAGGGTTTCGATCACGTTGGGGAATAGGGTTTTCTGGTCGGCCAGCACTTCCAGCTTCACCAGGTTGTGGCCACCCAGCAGCTCACGGGCCAGGCGGCACGTGCGCACGGCCTCGGTAGCGTCGAAGCAACCCGCGGTGTTCGGCAGGAAGGTGTAGCGATCCGGCGACAGGACTTCGAGCAGATTCGGTTCGCCCGGGGTCTGGCCGAGGTTGGTACGGCGCACCGCGAAGGTGACGATCTCGGCGCCCGAGGCTTCGATGGCCAGACGGGTTTCTTCCATGTCGCGGTACTTGCCGGTGCCTACCAGCAAACGCGACTGGTAAGTACGACCGGCCAGGACGAAGGGCTTGTCGCTACGAACGATGCTCATGGGAAATCCTCTGTAGGGGTGAGGTTCTTGCAGAATTCTGTGCCCTTGCGGGCCGGGTGGCTAGCCGCCGCCGATGGCGTGAACGACTTCGACGCTGTCGCCGTCGTTCAGCGTGGTGTCGGCATGCTGACTGCGCGGGACGATATCCAGATTGAGTTCGACCGCCACCCGGCGTCCGGTCAGTTCCAGACGGGTCAGCAGGGCCGCAACGGTTTCACCGTCGGGCAGTTCAAGGGATTCGCCGTTCAACTGAATGCGCATGCCGAATGCCGCCATCATTTTTAGGGGCTGGCATTCTAGCTTGATCATGACCTAAAGGTCAGCAACAAGCGTCAAGCGGTAAGCGGCAAGCGCCAGGCGGCGAGACCCAGGCAGATCCAGCCGATCAGGAACGCCAATCCACCGAAAGGTGTGACGATTCCGAGCTTGCTGACGCCGGTCAGGGTCAGCAGGTACAGGCTGCCGGAAAACAGCAGGATGCCGAGGGCAAACGAGGCCCCGGCCCAGGTGATCAAACGCCCGGATATCTGCGTGGCCAGCAGCGCTACGCCCAACAATGCCAGGGTGTGCACCAGTTGGTAGGTGACGCCGGTATGGAAAATCGCCAGATACTCGGGGGTCAGACGGTTTTTCAGGCCATGCGCGGCGAACGCGCCGAGGGCAACGCCGGTGAAGCCGAAGAAAGCGGCCAGCATCAAAAAGCCACGCAGCATGAAGAACTCCAGTCAGACTCGATCAACAGGGTCTGTATAATGGCCCGCTCAACGGGTTCGGCCAAGCCATCTCTATGCTGCGTATATTTTTACGACGATTCACCAAGGCCGTGCTCTGGTTCGCGGGCGGCAGCGTCGTGCTGGTGCTGATCTTTCGCGTGGTGCCGCCGCCGGGAACGGCGTTGATGGTCGAGCGCAAGATCGAATCCTGGTTCGACGGCGAGCCTATCGACCTGCAACGCACGTGGAAGCCATGGGACGAAATCTCCGATGACCTGAAAGTCGCGGTGATTGCCGGCGAGGATCAGAAATTCCCGGAGCATTGGGGTTTTGACTTTGGCGCGATTCAGGCGGCACTGGCTCATAACGAACTGGGCGGTTCGATTCGCGGCGCCAGCACGCTGAGCCAACAGGTGTCGAAGAACCTGTTTTTGTGGTCTGGGCGCAGTTGGCTGCGTAAGGGCCTGGAAGCCTGGTTCACCGGATTGATTGAGGTGTTCTGGCCCAAGCAGCGGATTCTTGAGGTGTACCTCAACAGTGTTGAGTGGGATGACGGGGTGTTTGGGGCGGAAGCTGCGGCACGGCATCACTTTGGCGTGAGCGCTAAAAGCCTGAGCCGTCAGCAATCGAGCTTGCTGGCTGCTGTGTTGCCCAACCCTAGAGTGTGGAGCGCGAGCCATCCGACAAATTACGTCGCACGGCGGGCCGGGTGGATTCGGCAGCAGATGAGTCAGTTGGGGGGTGACAGCTATCTGCTGGGCCTCAACGATTCGCGCCGGGCGCCTTGGGCCCAGTAACACCGAAGATCAAATGTGGGAGCGGGCTTGCTCGCGAATGCGGCGTGTCATTCAGCATAAATGCTGACTGTTACACCGCATTCGCGAGCAAGCCCGCTCCCACATTGGTTTTGTGGTGTTGCAGAAAACTGGGTACAAACAAAAACACCCCGATCAATGATCGGGGTGTTTTTTATTGCCGGTTCGCAGGTTATGCCGCGATCGACAACTTGAGCTTGTTCATCGCGCTCTTCTCAAGCTGACGAATACGCTCGGCTGACACGTTGTACTTCTGCGCCAAGTCATGCAGCGTGGCTTTCTCTTCAGCCAACCAACGCTGATAGAGAATGTCACGGCTGCGGTCGTCCAGCACTTCCAGCGCTTCGTGCAGGTTGTGGTTGGAGTTGTCGCTCCAGTCCGCATCTTCCAGTTGACGGGCCGGGTCATACCGGTGGTCTTCCAGATAGTTGGCTGGCGACTGGAAAGCACTGTCGTCGTCCGCTTCCGCGGCCGGGTCGAAGGCCATGTCATGGCCGGTCAGGCGACTTTCCATCTCGCGCACTTCCCGAGGCTCTACACCGAGGCTTTCTGCCACACGGTGGACTTCCTCGTTGTTCAGCCACGCCAGGCGTTTCTTCTGGCTGCGCAGGTTGAAGAACAGCTTGCGCTGGGCCTTGGTGGTCGCGACTTTCACAATGCGCCAGTTGCGCAGGATGAACTCGTGGATTTCCGCCTTGATCCAGTGCACGGCGAACGACACCAGGCGCACACCCATTTCAGGGTTAAAGCGCTTCACGGCCTTCATCAGGCCGACGTTGCCTTCCTGGATCAGGTCAGCCTGAGCCAGACCGTAGCCGGAATAGCTACGGGCGATATGTACTACAAAACGCAGGTGGGCGAGCACCATCTGCCGAGCCGCCCCCAAATCCTGCTCATAATAGAGACTCTCGGCCAGTTCGCGCTCCTGCTCCGGCGTCAGCAATGGAATGCTGTTCACGGTGTGCACATAGGCCTCCAGGTTCGCACCCGGGACCAGAGCATATGCAGGTTGCAAAGAATTGGTCATACGAAAAAACCTCCTACTTACAAACTCGTGCAGTTCAGCACTGCGAAAATTGACCGGAAACCGAAAGACAAGTTCCCATTAACGCTGAAAGGTCAATACGAGCAAAATGATACTACTTAGGCGCAAGCTCCCTCAGGTGGCGTGCGACCGCAATCCATGCACCGATATACCCCAACAGCACCGCGCCAAGCAAGAGAGACAGACCGTCGGCAACTGGCACTCCGGCCAACGCGAAATCACTGCCGTACAAACCGGCCAGTCCAACCACCGCGTCGTTCAGCCAGTTCAAGCCAAACGCCAGTACGCCCCAAGACAGCATCCCCGCACCGAAGCCATACAGCGCGCCCATATAGAGAAAGGGCCTGCGCACATAGCTGTCAGTGCCGCCGACGAGTTTAATCACTTCTATCTCTGTGCGGCGGTTTTCAATATGAAGACGAATGGTATTGCCTATCACCAAAAGTAATGCAGAAACCAGAAGCACGGTCAGACCGAAGACAAAACGGTCGCCCAGCTTGAGGATGGCGGCCAGACGCTCGACCCAGACTAGATCAAGTTGCGCCTGTTGTACCTTCGGCAGCTCGGATAGTTTTTGTCTTAATGCTTCAAGCGCTGGCTTGTCGATTTCATTCGGTGTCACCAGGACCACGCCAGGGAGTGGGTTTTCCGGCAATTCCTTCAGCGCTTCGCCCAAACCGGACTGCTGCTGAAACTCCTCCAGCGCCTGGTCGCGACCGACATATTCCGCATCCGCTACGCCCGGCATGCCCTTGATCTGCTCACGCAGCGCCTCACCCTGTTCAGGACTGGCTTCAAGTTGCAGGTACAGGGAAATCTGCGCCGCACGCTGCCAGGAACCGCCCAGACGCTCGACGTTACTTAGCAAAAGTGACAGGCCCATCGGCAAACTCAGCGCAACGGCCATCACCATGCAGGTGAAAAAACTGCCAATCGGTTGTTTGCCCAAGCGACGCAAACTGTCGAGCAGACTCGCGCGGTGGCTTTCAACCCAGGCGCGGAACAGCGTAGCGAAGTCCGGACCGTCGTCATCGTCGCGTTTTTTCTTCTGCGGTTGCGGATCGGCAGCCTTCGGGGCTACGCGTTCGGAAACTTTGGGGCTGCGGGTCGCGCTCATTCGGCAGCCTCCCCGTCGCCGATCAAGCGGCCACGTTGCAGGGTCAGCATACGGTGACGCATGCGGGCGATCAGCGCCAAATCGTGACTGGCGATCAGCACACTGGTGCCCAGGCGATTGATGTCTTCGAACACGCCCATGATTTCGGCGGCCAGGCGCGGGTCGAGGTTACCGGTCGGTTCGTCCGCCAGCAGCAAGGCCGGGCGGTGAACAATGGCGCGGGCGATGCCGACGCGCTGTTGCTGACCGGTGGACAGGTCTCCGGGGTACAAATCGGTTTTGTCCGAAAGCGCCACGCGCTCCAGGGCCGAATCCACGCGCTTGGCGATCTCTGCCTTGGATAACCCAAGTATTTGCAGCGGCAGCGCGACGTTGTTGAACACTGTGCGATCGAACAGCAGCTGGTGATTCTGGAACACCACGCCGATCTGCCGGCGCAGGTAAGGAATCTGCGCATTGCTGATGGTGGCGAGGTCCTGGCCAGCCAGCAGCAATTTGCCGGTGGTCGGACGCTCCATCGCCAGCAACAGGCGCAACAAGGTGCTTTTACCGGCGCCGGAATGGCCGGTCACAAACAAGAATTCGCCCCGACGGACTCGAAAGCTCAGCTCATGCAAGCCGACGTGACCGTTCGGGTAGCGTTTACCGACCTGTTCGAAACGAATCATGAACGCTCCCGCTCGGCAAACAGTGCCTGGACAAAGGGTTCTGCTTCAAAAGTACGCAAATCGTCGATGCCTTCCCCGACGCCGATGTAGCGAATCGGCAGGCCAAACTGCTTGGCCAGGGCAAAAATCACTCCACCCTTCGCCGTGCCGTCGAGCTTGGTCAGCGCCAGGCCGGTCAGTTCGACGGTCTGGTTGAATTGCTTGGCCTGGCTGATAGCGTTCTGGCCGGTACCGGCATCGAGTACCAACAGCACTTCATGCGGCGCGTCGGCGTCGAGCTTGCTGATCACCCGGCGAACCTTCTTCAGCTCTTCCATCAAGTTGTCTTTGGTGTGCAGACGACCAGCGGTGTCGGCAATCAGCACGTCAATGCCACGGGCCTTGGCGGCTTGCACGGCATCGAAGATAACCGAAGCCGAGTCGGCGCCGGTGTGCTGGGCGATGACCGGGATCTTGTTGCGTTCGCCCCAAACCTGCAATTGCTCGACGGCCGCGGCGCGGAAGGTATCACCGGCCGCGAGCATGACTTTCTTGCCTTCGAGTTGCAGTTTCTTCGCCAGTTTGCCGATAGTGGTGGTCTTGCCTGCGCCGTTGACGCCCACCACCAGAATCACGAACGGCTTGTTCTGCGAGGTGATTTTCAGCGGTTGCTCGACCGGCTTGAGCATGGCGGCCAGCTCGGCTTGCAGGGATTTGTACAGGGCATCGGAATCGGCCAGCTCTTTGCGCGCGACCTTTTGGGTCAGGCGCTGAATGATCACCGACGTGGCTTCGACGCCAACGTCGGCAGTCAGAAGGCGGGTTTCGAGGTCTTCGAGCAGTTCGTCATCGATGGCCTTTCTGCCCAGAAACAGGCTGGCCATGCCTTCGCCGATGCTGGCGCTGGTCTTGGACAGGCCTTGCTTGAGGCGGGCGAAGAACCCGGCTTTGGATTCTTCAGTACGCGGCGGCTCGACGGGCGTTTCGACGGGCGCGACGACTGGAGCGGGTGCCTGGACAACCGGAGCAACCGGAGCAACCGGAGCAACCGGAGCAACCGGAGCAACCGGAGCAACGAAAGCAGGAACCACCGGTTCTGCAACCACCGGTTCAGGCTCGGCCACAACCGCTGGCGCTACAACCGGTTCAACCACCGGAATCTGAACAGGCTCAGGCTCAGGCGCAAACGCGGCAGGGGCTGGAATCGGCGGCGTAATGTGCGGCGCCAACTCGTCTTCAACGAGGGCAACCGGCTCTTCGGCCACCGGCAGCGTCAGCCAGGGTTCGGCAATCGGGGTCAGAGTGGGTTGCGCTACGGCTTCGGCAACGTGATCCGGCTCGACCACCGGTTGCAGCACCGGCTCGGCGATCGGCAAGACGATCGGCGCGAGCTCTTCTTCTATTACCGGCGCCGGTGCGGGCTCAGAAAGTGGCTGTGGCTGTTCGACGACGGTTTCCTGCGGCTTTTTGCGCAGCCATCCGAACAGGCTTTTCTTCTCGCCAGCCGCAGCTGGGGCTTTCTTGTCGTCGTTGGAACCAAACATGGAGGACGGCTATCTCACGGTAGCGACGCGCCAAAGGGCGCCTCGGCAAATAAATATTCGATGCAGAACAGACTGCGATTGATCCAGCTTGTTCACGCGCAACATTTTGTCGAGGTGCAAACCACACCCCAAAGGTCGACTAATACGAAGGACTGGAACGGCATCGTCGGCGAAAACGCAGAGTTTAGCTGTCAAACTCATAGCTTGCGCCGCAAACCCAAACAACCTGCAGACCGATCAAAGGCCTGATAGGCGTGGCCGCCAGTAAAACGGACCGTTATCCTAGCACCCTCTCGCCCGCTGACGCTAAGACCAAGCGGGCAGCCCAACAGGTTTAAAAAACGAATGAATGCTCTAGCCCGCCGCGCTGCAGGCCTGCTGCTCAGCACAGTTTGTCTGCCACTGTCAGCCTTGGCTGCCGATCCACAACCCACCCACGAATTCACCCTCGATAACGGCTTGAAGGTTATCGTGCGCGAAGACCATCGTGCGCCGGTGGTGGTGTCCCAGGTCTGGTACAAGGTCGGCTCCAGCTACGAAACACCGGGTCAGACCGGTCTTTCCCATGCGCTGGAACACATGATGTTCAAGGGCAGCGAGAAAGTCGGCCCCGGCGAAGCCTCGCTGATCCTGCGTGACCTCGGCGCCGAAGAGAACGCGTTCACCAGCGACGATTTCACCGCCTATTACCAAGTGCTGGCCCGCGACCGCCTGGGCGTGGCCTTCGAACTGGAAGCCGACCGCATGGCCAGCCTGCGCCTGCCGGCTGACGAGTTCGCCCGCGAGATCGAAGTCATTAAAGAAGAACGTCGCCTGCGCACCGACGACAAACCAATGTCCAAGGCCTACGAACGCTTCAAGGCGATGGCTTACCCGGCCAGCGGTTACCACACGCCGACCATCGGCTGGATGGTGGATCTGGACCGCATGAAAGTCGAAGAGCTGCGCCACTGGTACCAATCCTGGTACGTACCGAACAACGCCACGCTGGTGGTGGTCGGTGACGTAACCCCGGACGAGGTCAAAGCCTTGGCCCAACGTTACTTCGGCCCGATCGCCAAGCGCGAGGTGCCCCCGGCGAAAATCCCGCTGGAGCTGGCTGAACCCGGCGAACGCCTGATCACCCTGCACGTGCAAACCCAATTGCCGAGCCTGATGCTGGGCTTCAACGTGCCCAGCATTGCCACTGCCGAAGACAAACGCTCTGTGAACGCCTTGCGCCTGATCTCGGCCCTGCTCGACGGCGGCTATAGCGGGCGCATCCCGGCGCAACTGGAACGCGGCGAAGAGCTGGTCTCTGGTGGTTCGTCGAGTTACGACGCCTACACCCGCGGCGACAGTTTGTTCACCTTGTCGGCCACGCCGAACACGCAGAAAAAGAAAACCATGGCCCAGGCCGAAGCTGGTCTGTGGAAGTTGCTTGAACAGCTGAAAACCACCGCGCCGTCCGCTGAAGAGCTGGAGCGCGTGCGGGCTCAGGTGATTGCCGGTCTGGTCTATGAGCGTGATTCGATCACCAGCCAGGCCACGTCCATCGGTCAACTGGAAACCGTTGGCTTGTCGTGGAAACTGATGGACACCGAACTCAGCGACCTGGAAAGCGTGACCCCGCAAGACATCCAGAACGCCGCCAAGCTGTATTTCACCCGCGAACGTCTCAGCGTCGCCCATGTCCTGCCACTGGAGACGACTCATGAGTGAGCGCAAAAAACCACGCCTGGCCCTGATCGGCCTGATCGCTGTCGCCCTGATCGGCTCCGCGGCTTTCTACTTGTCCAGAACCGATGAGTCCAAGGCCAGCGAAGCCCTGGATAAAGCCAAGTCCAGCCAGAAGCTGCAATCGCTTGCCGAACTCGACGGCAAGGCGCCAAGCCATCGCACGCTCGACGTACAGACCTGGAACACCGCCGAAGGCGCCAAGGTGATGTTCGTCGAAGCCCGTGAGCTGCCGATGTTCGACATGCGCCTGATCTTCGCCGCCGGCAGCAGCCAGGACGGCAATGCACCGGGCCTGGCCGTGCTGACCAACGCGATGCTCAACGAAGGCGTGGCCGGCAAAGATGTCGGCGCCATCGCTCAGGGCTTCGAAGGCCTGGGTGCTGACTTCGGCAACGGCGCGTTCAAGGACATGGCACTGGCTTCCTTGCGCAGCCTCAGCGCCAAGGACAAACGCGAACCGGCCCTGAAGCTGTTCTGCGAAGTGGTCGGCAAACCCACCTTCCCCGCCGACTCTTTCGCCCGCATCAAGAACCAGATGCTCGCCGGTTTCGAATACCAGAAACAGAACCCCGGCAAACTGGCGAGCCTGGAGCTGATGAACCGTTTGTACGGCGATCACCCTTACGCGCACTCCAGCGATGGCACAGCGAAAACCGTTCCTGCGATCACACTGGCTCAGCTCAAGGCGTTCCATGAGAAAGCCTACGCCGCCGGCAACGTGGTGATTGCGCTGGTCGGTGACTTGTCCCGCGCCGAGGCCGAAGCGATTGCCGCGCAAGTCTCCAGCGCACTGCCAAAAGGCCCGGCACTGGCGAAGATTGAACAGCCGCAAGAACCGAAAGCCAGCGTCGGCCACATCGAGTTTCCGTCCAAGCAAACCAACCTGATGCTCGCGCAACTGGGCATCGACCGTGACGATCCGGACTACGCCGCCCTGTCCCTGGGCAACCAGATTCTCGGCGGCGGTGGTTTCGGCACCCGTCTGATGAGCGAAGTGCGGGAAAAACGTGGACTGGCGTATGGCGTGTACTCGGGCTTCACCCCGATGCAGGCGCGTGGCCCGTTCATGATCAACCTGCAGACCCGCGCCGAGATGAGCGAAGGCACGCTGAAACTGGTGCAGGACGTGCTGGCCGACTACCTTAAAACCGGCCCGACGCAAAAAGAACTCGATGACGCCAAGCGTGAACTGGCCGGGAGCTTCCCGCTGTCCACCGCCAGCAACGCCGATATCGTCGGCCAGTTGGGCGCCATGGGTTTCTACAACCTGCCGCTCAATTATCTGGATGACTTCATGCGTGAGTCCCAGAGCCTGACCGTCGACCAGGTCAAGACCGCACTGAACAAACACTTGAGCACGGACAAAATGGTCATCGTCAGCGCTGGCCCGACCGTGCCACAAAAGCCGTTACCGGCCCCATCTGATAAACCTGCCGAGCAGCCGCTCGGGGTTCCGGAGCATTAATGGCCACGCGTCCAAAAAAACCTGTTCACAACGTCCATAACGGCGTGAACCAACTGCGCATCATCGGCGGCGAATGGGGCAGCCGAAAGCTGAGCTTCCCCGATGCCCCGGGCCTGCGCCCGACCCCGGACCGGGTGCGCGAAACCCTGTTCAACTGGCTCGCGCCTTATGTCGCGGGCGCCAAAGTGCTGGACCCGTTCGCTGGCAGCGGCGCACTGTTCCTCGAAGCCTTGTCCCGGGGTGCGGCCATGGGCCAGGCACTGGACGCCAGCAACATCGCGGTCGCCAGCATCAAGGAACATCTGGGCACACTGCGTTGCACCACGGGTCAGATTCAGACCGCCGACGCCTTGCGCTACCTGGAAACCCAGACCGCCACGGCGTACGACCTGGTGTTCCTCGACCCTCCGTTTAACCAGAACCTGCTGCCGAGCGTCTGCACGCTGCTGGAAGAGCGTCAGTGGCTGGCCAACGAGGCCTGGATCTACACTGAAAGCGAAAACGCGCCGTCGTCTCTTGGTTTGCCAGGCAACTGGCGCCTGCACCGGGAGCAGAAATCCGGGCGGGTCTACTACGCGTTGTGGCAACGTATGGCAGAGATCGCCGGTTAATCGACCGGCCTGAAAAGGTGCGCACCCGTTGCGCACCGCTGCATCGAGAGCAATCGTGTCCCATCCGCCAGACCGCTTCACCCCCGCCCTGGGCCTGGGCAATCCGCACTTGCAAACCTTGTGGGGACCGCTTTGGCGCAAAACCACGCACATCGAACGCGAGCGCGAACGCTTGTGGCTCGAAGACGGCGACTTTCTCGACCTCGACTGGCACGGCCCGCACAGTGCGACTGCACCGTTGGTGTTGGTGTTGCACGGGCTAACTGGCTCGTCGAACTCACCGTACGTGGCCGGCGTGCAAAAGGCCCTCGCCGCGCAAGGCTGGGCCAGTGTTGCGCTGAACTGGCGCGGCTGTTCGGGCGAGCCGAATCTGTTGGCGCGCAGCTACCATTCCGGCGCCAGTGAGGACCTCGCCGAAACCATCCGGCACCTGCGGGCCAAACGTCCGCTGGCGCCGCTGTACGTGGTGGGTTATTCCCTGGGCGGCAATGTGTTGCTCAAGCACCTGGGCGAGTCCGGCAGTGACAGTGGCGTGGCCGGTGCGGTGGCGGTGTCGGTTCCGTTTCGCCTCGACCAGTGTGCGGACCGAATCGGCCAGGGTTTTTCCAAGGTCTATCAGGCGCATTTCATGCGCGAGATGCTCGCCTACATCAAGAACAAACAACGCCAGTTCCAGCATGACGGACGCGAAGAGGGCCTGGCGGCATTGGCGGCGCTGGGTTCGCTGGAGAACATGCGCACCTTCTGGGATTTCGATGGCCGGGTCACGGCGCCGTTGAATGGTTTTATCGATGCCGAGGATTACTATCGTCGCGCGTCGAGCCGCTATTTCCTTGGGGAGATTCGCACACCGACCCTGATCATTCAGGCGGCCGACGATCCCTTTGTGTTCCCCCACAGCCTGCCGCTTGCCGACGAATTGTCTGCCTGCACGCAACTGGAACTACAGACCAAAGGCGGGCATGTCGGCTTCGTCGATGGCTCGTTCAGGCAACCGGGTTATTACCTGGAACGACGCATCCCGCAGTGGCTGGCCGCCGTGGGTCGCGAGTAGCCGATGGACGTCGATCAGGGCGAGTCGATCCGCTTCTGGCAAACGGCGCATGGATTCATCTGAGTCGGCAGTTCACGCAGGTTTACGGGGTGGGACCGAGGGCGTATCGAAGCGCCCGGCAAACTCTCGGACGTTGATGACAGCGAAAGCCAAAGTAAAAGCAGGCTTTTGTGGCGAGGGGGCTTGCCCCCGTTGGGTCGCGAAGCGGACCCGAAACCTGCACCCCCGATAGTGCAGGTATATCTAGGGTAGTGGTTTTACGACTGCTTCGCAGCCGAACGGGGGCAAGCCCCCTCGCCACAAAGGCTCGCTCCCACAGGGAATTGGGTTTATTCGCCGATGGCGATGCCGTGTGCGGGATCGTTGATCCACTCACTCCACGAACCGGCATATAACGCCCCCAACGGATAACCCGCCAGGCACAACGCAAACAGGTTATGGCAAGCCGTTACGCCAGACCCGCAGTACGCCACCAGATCGGCCGGCGAACGATCGCCGAGTTTCGCGGCGAATCGCTGCTTGAGTTGATCGGCCGGCAAAAACCGCCCATCACCGCCAAGGTTGTCGGTAAACGCCGCACATTGCGCCCCCGGAATGTGTCCGGCAATCGGATCAATCGGCTCCACTTCGCCCCTGAAACGCGGTAAGCCGCGGGCATCGAGCAAGGTCAACTCAGGCTGGCCGAGACGCTGCTCAAGCTGTTGCGCACTCAGGATCAGCGCGTTGTCCGGCGTCCCGCTGAAGGTCCCACGCTTGGTGTCGCACGCATCCAGACTCAGCGGCAAACCCGCCGCGTGCCAAGCCTTGAGCCCGCCGTCCAGGATAAACACGCCGTCACGCTTGCCCAACCACGCCAGTAACCACCAGGCCCGCGCCGCGAAGGCACCCGGACCGTCATCGTACAAAACCACTTCGCTGTCGGCGTTGATGCCCCAGGCTTGCAGGCGCTCGATCAAATCATCCGCTTCAGGCAGCGGATGACGCCCGGTCACGCCTTTGATCACAGTCCCGCTCAAATCACGCTCAAGATCAGCAAACTTCGAGCCGGCGATATGCCCTTCGGCATAGCTGCGCTGACCATAATCCGGGTCTTCGAGAGCAAAACGACAATCCAGAATCACCAGCCCCGGCTGGTCCTTTTTCAGGTCCAGTGCTTGCGGGCTGATCAGTTGCGCAATGGGCATAGCGGGCTCCTGTGACTAAGTCGGTGTTTGATCCTACTGCACTTCTTCGAGGGCTTGGGCCAACGGCACATAAAACTCTTCGTACAGTGCGTTCACTGCATCGCGCGCCTGATCGGTGACGAAACCGGCCTCAAGCACCAGCACCTGATACACGCCCCGTTTAATGGCTTGCTCGCTCAAGTGATTGGAGTTTTCTCGCGTGGTGCACAGGAACCGCACCCACGACGTCAGGATGATCCACGCATTCAGCGTCAGGGACTCGATCTGGACCTTGTCCATTTGCAGAATGCCGGCGTCGACGAAGCCCGCGTAGATGTGCGTGCCATGGATCAGGCAACGCTGGGAAAACCGTCGGTAACGGGCGGCGAGTTCCGGATCGCTGTCGAGCAAGTGCTCAAGATCGCGATGCAAAAACCGGTAGCGCCACATCGCCGCCAGCAGCTCCTGAAGGTAGAAACGCTTGTCGTCCACCGTCGATGCACGCCCCTGAGGCGGGCGCAGAAAGCTGTCCACCAGGGTTTCGTACTCACTGAACAGCACGGCGATGATCGCCTGCTTGTTGGGGAAGTGGTAGTACAGGTTGCCCGGTGAAATTTCCATGTGGGCCGCAATGTGATTGGTGCTGATGCTGCGCTCACCTTGCTGGTTGAACAGCTCCAGGCTGTTCTGCACGATGCGCTCGCTGGTTTTGATCCGAGGGGCCATGGCTTGAGCTTTAATTCAGAGTGCGATGACAGGCATCTTACGACCTATCCGCGAGTGGATAAAACAAAGCTGTTCCAGGATGTCATTTGACTTTCTAGAGCATAGACTCTAAAAAGTCCCTCATTACAATAAATCCGGAGCCGACAATGACTGCTGACATCGCCTACCTTCAGAACCTGAATCAGCCTCTGGAAGAAATGCAGGCCCTGTTCGACGCCCAACGCGCCGCGTACGCCGCCAACCCGATGCCGCCGGCCGCCCAACGCCAGCAATGGCTCAAAGCCTTGCGCGACCTGTTGAGCAGCGAACGCCAGGCGTTGATCGAGGCGATCAGCCAGGATTTCAGCCACCGCAGCGCCGATGAAACCCTGCTCGCCGAACTGATGCCCAGCCTGCACGGCATTCATTACGCCAGCCAGCACCTCAAAGGCTGGATGAAAGCCTCGCGGCGCAAGGTGGGCATCGCATTTCAACCGGCGGCGGCCAAAGTCGTTTACCAACCGCTGGGCGTGGTCGGCGTGATCGTGCCGTGGAACTACCCGCTGTACCTGGCCATCGGCCCATTGGTCGGCGCGCTGTCGGCCGGTAATCGGGTGATGCTCAAACTCAGCGAATCGACTCCGGCCACCGGTTTGCTCCTCAAGGAATTGCTCGCACGGGTCTTCCCTGAAGACCTGGTTTGCGTGGTGCTGGGCGAAGCCGACGTCGGCGTCGCGTTCTCCCGCCTGCGTTTCGATCACCTGCTGTTCACCGGCGCCACCAGTATCGGCAAACACGTAATGCGTGCGGCGGCCGAGAACCTCACCCCGGTGACCCTCGAACTCGGCGGCAAGTCCCCGGCCATCGTGTCCCATGATGTGCCATTGAAAGACGCTGCCGAACGCATCGCTTTCGGCAAGACCCTGAACGCCGGGCAAACCTGCGTGGCCCCGGACTACGTGCTGGTGCCGGAAGACCGCGTCGGGGGTTTCGTCGAAGCCTATCGTCAGGTGGTTCGCGGGTTTTATCCGACGCTGGCTGACAACCCGGACTACACCGCCATCATCAACGAGCGGCAACTGGCGCGGCTCAAGGGCTACATCAGTGATGCCACGAGCAAAGGCGCGCTGCTGATTCCGCTGTTCGACCAGGGGCAAGGCCGCCGCATGAGTCATAGCTTGCTGCTCAACGTCACCGACGACATGACGGTGATGCAGGACGAAATCTTCGGCCCGCTGCTGCCGATCGTGCCGTACAAGCATTTGGATGAGGCGTTTGCCTACATCAACCAACGCCCTCGCCCACTGGCGCTGTACTACTTCGGCTACGACAAGCGCGAACAAAACCGTGTGCTCCACGAAACCCATTCCGGCGGCGTCTGCCTCAACGACACGTTGCTGCACGTCGCTCAGGACGACATGCCATTCGGTGGCATCGGTGCGTCGGGCATGGGTCATTACCACGGCCACGAAGGCTTCCTGACCTTCAGTAAGGCCAAAGGGGTGTTGATCAAGCAGCGCTTCAATGCCTCGAAGCTGATCTACCCGCCGTACGGAAAATCCATCCAGAAACTGATCCAGAAGCTGTTCATCCGCTAACGATCACCACCACCGGGTAACAACAATAATGAGCCCAAGCCTGACCGATACACCCGCGCTGTCACGGCGCGGCCTGCTGAAATTCAGCCTCGGAGCCAGCGCCTTCCTGGCCACGGCCGGGTTGGGCGCAAGCCTCAGCGGCTGCTCGTCGAGCACTGCGGCGAACGGCTTCGTGATCCTGCGCAGTGGCGACCTGCTGTTTTTGCGCGCCCTGATCCCGGTGATGCTCGAGGGTGCGGTCGCTGCCGAGAAAATGCCGGCATCGGTCGATCAGACCTTGCACGGCCTGGATAACAGCCTGAATCACCTGTCGCCGGAAATGCTCAAGCTGACCCAGCAATTGTTCGATGTGCTGGGGATGGCCGTGACGCGCGGACCGCTGACCGGGATCTGGGGCAGTTGGGAAAATGCCAGTGGCGATGAGATCCGGCATTTTCTCGATCGCTGGGAAAACAGCTCGTTGAGCTTGTTGCGCATGGGCCATAGCTCGCTGCAGCAACTGGTGATGATGGCGTGGTACACCCGGGCTGAATCGTGGGTGCATTGCGGGTATCCGGGGCCGCCTACGGTTTGAGACCGTTGCGACCCTATCGCGAGCAGGCTCACTCCTACAGGGATCGCGTACTCCTGTAGGAGTGAGCCTGCTCGCGATGGCGATCTGAAGAACACCCAAAAAATAACAACAAGAGAACCTGAGAATGCCCGTACCCGACCCGTTCCGAGAAGGCCTGTCCCGTGGCTGGAAAACCTACAACGGTGCGCAACTGACCCAAGACCTGACCCTCGAAGCGGACATCGCGATCATCGGCAGCGGTGCCGGCGGCGGCACCACGGCGGAAATCCTCAGCGCGGCCGGCTACAAAGTGCTGCTGATCGAAGAAGGCCCGCTCAAGACCAGCAGCGACTTCAAGATGCTCGAAGACCAGGCCTACACCAGCCTCTATCAGGAAGGCATCGGGCGCATGAGCAAGGATGGCGCAATCACCATTCTTCAGGGCCGCGCCGTGGGCGGCACCACGCTGATCAACTGGACCTCGAGCTTTCGCACACCCGCCCCGACGCTCGAACACTGGGCCAAGGAGCACGATGTAAAAGGCCACTCGCCTGCCGAGATGGCGCCGTGGTTCGAGAAAATGGAACAACGCCTCGGCGTCGCGCCGTGGATGATGCCGCCCAACGCCAACAACGACGTGATCCGCAAAGGCTGTGAAAAGCTCGGCTACACCTGGCACGTCATCCCGCGCAACGTGCGCGGCTGCTGGAACCTTGGCTATTGCGGCATGGGCTGCCCGACCAACGCCAAGCAATCAATGTTGGTCACGACCATTCCGGCGACGCTGGAAAAAGGCGGCGAGCTGCTGTACCTGGCCCGAGCCGAAAAGCTGTCGATCAAGGACGGCAAGGTCACCGGCCTGCAATGCGTGGCGATGGACGACCGCTGCGCCGCGCCGACCGGGCGCACGATCACGGTCAAGGCGCGCCATTACGTACTGGCCGGCGGCGGGATCAACAGCCCGGCGTTGCTCTTGCGTTCCGATGCACCGGATCCGCACAAGCGCCTGGGCAAACGCACGTTCCTGCATTTGGTGAACATGTCCGCCGGGCTGTTCGACGAGGTAATCAACCCGTTCTACGGCGCGCCACAGTCGATCTATTCCGACCATTTCCAATGGCAGGACGGCACCACCGGCAAGATGTCCTACAAACTCGAAGTCCCGCCACTGCACCCGGCACTGGCGACGACCCTGCTCGGCGGTTTCGGCAAGGAAAACGCCCTGCACATGGAGCATCTGCCCCATACCCACGCGATGCTCGCGTTGTTGCGCGACGGTTTCCACCCGGACAGCCCCGGCGGCAGCGTCGAACTGCGCGGTGACAATACGCCGGTGCTCGACTATCAGGTCTCGCCCTACGCCTGGGACGGATTGCGCCGAGCCTTCCACAGCATGGCCGAGATTCAGTTTGCCGGGGGCGCCAACGCGGTGATGCCAATGCACGCCGATGCTCGCTACGTGAAAACCCTGGCTGAAGCGCGCACGTTGATCGATGGTTTGAGCCTTGAGTTGTATCGCACACGGCTGGGCAGCGCTCACGTGATGGGCGGTTGTGCGATGGGCGAAGACCCAAAAAACGCCGTGACCGACAGCCTCGGCCGGCATCACCAGCTGAGCAATCTGTCGATCCATGACGGCTCGCTGTTCCCCACCAGCATTGGCGCAAACCCGCAGTTGTCGGTGTACGGGCTGACAGCACAACTGGCCACTTCCCTGGCCGAACGTTTGAAAAACCCGTGAAAAGGGAGAATATTCCTATCGTCTATAGTGCTTTCTTACCCAACAGGCGACTTGGCCGACCGGGAAGGCTGCGATACCATCCGACTCCCCAACGGACTCCCGCCAGGACGACGCGATGAACCGAGTGTTGTACCCAGGTACCTTCGACCCTATTACCAAGGGCCATGGCGACTTGGTCGAACGCGCCGCGCGCCTGTTCGATCATGTGATCATTGCCGTCGCCGCCAGCCCCAAGAAAAACCCGTTGTTTCCTCTGGAACAGCGTGTGGAGCTGGCCCGCGAGGTCACTAAACATCTGCCGAACGTTGAAGTCGTCGGTTTCTCGACGCTGCTCGCGCACTTCGCCAAAGAGAAGGACGCCAACGTGTTCCTGCGTGGCTTGCGTGCGGTGTCGGACTTCGAATACGAATTCCAGCTGGCCAACATGAACCGTCAGCTGGCGCCGGATGTGGAGAGCCTGTTTCTTACGCCTTCCGAGCGTTATTCGTTCATTTCCTCGACGCTGGTCCGTGAAATCGCGGCGCTTGGCGGTGACATCACCAAGTTCGTTCACCCTGCGGTGGCCGACGCCCTCACTGAGCGCTTCAAGAAATAAAGCCGAGCACCGACTGTAGGAGCTGGCGAAGCCTGCCATCCGCAAAACGACGCGCCCGCGTGCACTGCGGGCGCCAATGCGGCACAATTGCGCGCATTGGTTTATTGCGCCAGGGCCTGCCGCCCTGGCTGGAGTTAGCATGTCCCTGATCATCACCGACGATTGCATCAACTGCGACGTCTGCGAACCCGAGTGCCCGAACGCCGCCATTTCCCAAGGCGAAGAGATCTATGTGATCGACCCGAACCTGTGCACGCAGTGTGTCGGCCACTACGACGAACCTCAGTGTCAGCAAGTGTGCCCGGTGGATTGCATTCCGCTGGACGAAGCGCATCCGGAGACTGAAGACGAGTTGATGGAGAAGTACCGGAAGATTACCGGCAAGGCTTGAATCACAGTTTTGTAGAGCCTGTTCGGGCCCCTTCGCGAGCAAGCCCGCTCCCACATTTAACCGAGTTCCTCCAGAGAAATACGGTCGAATGTGGGAGCGGGCTTGCTCGCGAAGGGGCCATCAGCAACACAGAAAATCCAACGGCCGTTACTCCTGCTGCTCAAACCCCTCCCCGATACACCCTAGACACCGCACAAACGCCGCTTTCGCCGGGTCAACCACCAGCGCCTGTCCCGCATCGCCGACTCCGCCACCCAGTGCGGTAAACGGCAACGACACCACAAAAACGCCAGCACCAATCACCGTCGCCACGACCAGCAACGGTCGGGCAATCAGCAAGTCACCGATCATGGCGTACGCCGGGGGATTCTGGAGGGTGTAGAGCGGGTCGCCGCTGCCATTGTTTGCTGCCAGCGCACAGGCATTGGCGCCCAGCAGCCAGATAACGACAAGGGTACGAAACAGGTTCATGGCACGGTCCTTATGCGAGGCAGTGAGAACACTGACTATAGACCGTGGGAGTTTTCAGCTCTGACAGCGGGGGCAAAAGACGCTGGCGCGCTGCCCGAGCTTCACATCCCGCAGTTCCGTGCCGCAGACCTTGCAAGGCTCATGGCCCCGGCCGTACACGAACAGTTCCTGCTGGAAGTAGCCCGGCTGACCGTCGCCGCCGATAAAGTCGCGCAACGTGGTACCGCCGCGTTCGATAGCTGCGGCGAGGATGCGCTTGATCTCGATCGCCAGTTTCAAATAACGCGCCCGGGAAATGCTCTTGGCTTCGCGGCGCGGATCAATGCCGGCGGCGAACAGCGCTTCGGTCGCGTAGATATTGCCGACGCCCACCACCACGGCGTTATCCATGATGAACGGCTTGACCGCCATGGAGCGCCCGCGAGACTGCTGGAACAAGCGCTCGCCGTCGAACAGGTCGGTCAACGGCTCCGGCCCCAGGCGGATCAACAATTCGTGGTTATACGGGTCGAGACTCCAGAGCATTGCGCCAAACCGTCGCGGGTCGGTGTAACGCAGCGCCAGACCCGATTCCAGTTCGATGTCCACGTGCTCATGCTTGGCTGCCGGCAAGCCGGCTTCCACCAGGCGCAAATTCCCCGACATGCCCAAATGGCTGATCAATGTGCCGACTTCGGCATTGATCAACAGGTACTTGGCGCGCCGTTCCACCAGCACGATACGCTGCCCGGACAACCGCACATCGAGGTCTTCGGGAATCGGCCAGCGCAGGCGCCGGTCCCGCACGATCACCCGAATGACCCGTTGGCCTTCCAGGTGCGGCGCAATTCCGCGGCGGGTGGTTTCGACTTCCGGCAGTTCAGGCATGGTGCACTCGAATCAGGCTATCGGGCACTCAGCGGTGAGCGCCGAGGTCGCGAATGGTTTGCTTGAGCGTCTCGAAGTCGTAATCCGAGAGGCCGACATAGTCGAGCACCAGATGCCCGATGCTGTTCCATTCGTGGTCTTCGTTCTGGTTGCCCAGCACTCGGTAGGACGCGCAAATGTGTTCGGCCATCTTGAGGATCGCCAGCAGGTTCTTGAGCTGCGCATTGCGCGACGACTCATCGCTGAAAATCGCCAGCGCATTGTGGTGATTAGCGATCGCAGCAGTGACGTGTTCTGGCAGTCGCCAAGACTTGGCGGTGTAGTAACCGACCACGGCGTGGTTGGTATTGAACACCCGGTTCTCGGTGTCCACCACCCGGCATTCGGCGCTGGCGTTGGCATACGCCTCCTCCAGAACCGTCATGTAGTTGGGGAAGCGCTGCAGCATCAACGGCACACCGCAATCGTGGAACAGGCCCAACGCGTACGCTTCATCGCCCGCCTGCGCGCCAATGCGCTTGGCCAGCGTCAGGCAGGTCATCGCCACGTCCTGAGCCGTGTCCCAGAAGCGGTTCAAGGTGACGATGGTGTCGTCATTCATCTCGCCCTTGATCGACTGGGCGTTGATCAGGTTGATGATCGAACGGCTGCCCAGCAGGTTCACCGCTCGCTGGATCGAGGCGATCTTGTTGCTCAAGCCGTAATACGGCGAATTGACGATCTTCAGCAACGCGCCAGAGAGGCCCGGGTCTTGGGAGATCAGCTTCGCGATCACTTCCAGGTCCGGGTCGGGCATGTATTGCTCCATCTGCAAATCCACCATGATTTGCGGCTGGGCGGGCACGCTGATGCCTTGCAGGGACTGTTGGATCTGTTCGGTAGTCAGCTCTTGGGACATAAGTACACACTCTGGGCCAGGCGCAGATTCTAGCTTCTAAAAGTTGGATCCGACACCTTGGAGGGTGGATCTGCCGAAGTTTCATCAAATCCCGGGCATGGCACATCCTCCTGTGGCGAGGGAGCTTGCTCCCGCTCGGCTGCGAAGCAGACGATTTCAGCGGATGCGGTTTTCCTGATTTACGGTGACAGCCGATGTCGGGACGGCTCCGCCGCCCAGCGGGAGCAAGCTCCCTCGCCACATGTCCACTTGTCAGCCTGTCCAGGACTTCAACACGCTATACTCCCGCTCTTTTTTCCGGAGCGACGTCATGTCCCTGCCTAGCCTGCGCCTCAAAGCCAACGCCGACCGTCGCCTGCGAAACGGCCACTTGTGGGTCTACAGCAACGAAATCGATGTCGCCGCCACCCCGTTGCACGGCTTCAAGGCCGGTGATCAGGCGATCCTCGAAGCCGCCGGCGGCAAGCCGCTGGGCATTGTTGCCATGAGCCCGAACAACCTGATTTGCGCCCGCCTGCTGTCGCGCGACATCAAGTTGCCGCTGGACAAGTCGTTGCTCGTTCACCGTATCAACGTCGCCCTTTCGTTGCGCGATCGCCTGTTCGACAAGCCGTTCTATCGCCTGGTCTACGGCGATTCCGACCTGCTGCCAGGCCTGGTGGTCGACCGTTTCGGCGACATCCTCGTGGTGCAGATCGCCTCGGCGACCATGGAAGCCCATAAAGAAGACGTGATCGCCGCGTTGACCCAAGTGCTCAAGCCAAGCGGCATTCTGTTCAAGAACGACTCTGCTGCCCGTGATGCCGAAGGCCTCAACCGCTACGTCGAAACCGTGTTCGGCCTGGTGCCGGAGTGGGTGGCGCTGGAAGAAAACGGCGTGAAATTCGAAGCGCCGGTCATGCAAGGCCAGAAAACCGGCTGGTTCTACGACCACCGCATGAACCGCGCACGCCTGGCCCCGTACGCCAAAGGCAAACGCGTACTGGACCTGTACAGCTACATCGGTGGCTGGGGCGTGCAAGCAGCCGCCTTCGGCGCCAGTGAAGTGTTCTGCGTCGATGCATCGGCCTTCGCCCTCGACGGCGTCGAGCGTAACGCCGCGCTGAACGGTTTCGCCGACAAGATGACCTGCATTGAAGGCGACGTGTTCGAAGCCCTCAAAGAGCTGAAAGCCAGTGAAGAACGTTTCGACGTGATCGTGGCCGACCCGCCGGCGTTCATCAAACGCAAGAAAGACATGAAGAACGGCGAAGGCGCCTACCGTCGCCTGAACGAGCAAGCCATGCGCCTGCTCAGCAAGGACGGCATCCTGGTGAGCGCTTCGTGCTCGATGCACCTGCCGGAAGATGATCTGCAGAACATTCTGCTGACCAGCGCCCGCCACCTGGACCGTAACATCCAGATGCTGGAACGTGGCGGTCAGGGCCCGGACCACCCGGTTCACCCGGCCATCGCCGAAACCCGCTACATCAAGAGCATCACCTGCCGCCTGCTGCCAAATAGCTGATTACGCCGGTTTGACGGGGAGCCGATCGGCTCCCCGTTCTATTATTCGAAATTAATTTCTACAACTTCCTACACTTGCAGTCGTTGCGACTTGCAGGACGTTTCTCCGTATTCTTTATTTAACACAATACGACTTACAAAATTTATTCACCCCCACGATTGATCCGACAAAACCACTCGAATATTCCTACTCAATATCTCCTTGATAAGAATTCATTACCAACTATGATTGAGTTGTCACATTGAAGTGACGCTCATTATCAATGACAAGGAGTTACAAACATGAAAGCAATTACTCTGGAAGCAAACGCCATCGCCAACCTGTCTTTCCTGGTTGCCCCGAAAGCCCGCTAAGTAAATAAAGCGCTGGGGAGTGCCGGCTACCCAGCGGTTTCCATGAAAACATTCCAGAGCAAAACGCCTATCATGCAGATAAACCCTCATCTCTTCATACTTCCACGCACGCCCGGCCAAATAGTTTGGGATTACAAAAACCACAAACAATACGAACTGGATCTAGAGTATTCAATCCGACTTGCAGAACTTATCAGCAACCCGGACAAATTCAGCAACAACAACAGCATAGACACACAACTTCTTGACGCAGGAATACTCTTATCATCAGCACCGGCCGTTATTGAGTGGGGCTGGGATGAACTGTCGAAAATATTCCATATCGGCACAAAGAACATTCCCTGCAAACATACGCCACAAGATATTCACGAGTGGTCAAGAGAGTATCTGGACCATTGCAACGAAGTTCTGGCCACACCGGTTCCCGGCACCAGGCTTGCCGATCGCCTCGCGGGTGAACTGATAACGCTGCCAAAACCTGCATGCCTGCCAGAAGGCACGTTGGCAAACACCCTGATCGACCGAAAAACCTGTCGCACCTTCACCGGGGACGCCCTCTCGCTTGAAGTGGTCAGCACGCTGCTCTACTTGTCGCTGGGCTACTTGCGAGAACGTGAAGACGCCATTGACGAAAACTGTGTTGAAGGACTTGGCGCCCGTCGTACCAGCCCCTCCGGCGGCGGGCTAAACGCCTGTGAAGGCTTCCTGCTTGTACAGAATGTCAACGGTCTGAACCCCGGGCTTTATGCCTACCTTCCAGCCGTGCATGCGCTGAGACTCGTCAACCCACTGCCCGGTCGACCGTTGGGGCAACTGCTGTGCGGGCAACACTTCATCAACAACCTGCCCGTGGGGCTGTTCATCACCAGTCGGTTCGACAAACTGTGGTGGAAATATGAACACTCACGTGCCTACCGCATGGCCTACGTTGAAGCCGGGCATATCTCCCAGACCTTCCAGTTGGTGGCCACTTCGCTGGGCCTGAACACCTGGCTGACCGGAGCACTGACGGACGATCAGGTTGAAACGCTGCTGGGACTCAATGACAGCCCGGAGCAGCCTTTGTTTTTTGTCGGTTGCGGCAACAGCGACGGGGGCGTGCTGTGCAAGGAACTGAAAACGCTGCTGAACCGTCAGGACTCGCCATCATGACCGACACGCTCCTCGAACAGGCAATGCTTCCCACTGGCTGGGCCGATCGTTTTACCCTCGGCGACTGGGATAACCGCGCCGCAGTGCGAACCAGCAAACACACCTATTTATTGCCGCCCGATATTGAACAGCAACTGGAAACCCGGCATTGGTTCCCGCCGGCCTTCCTGCCTTATTTGAATCACCCGGCCGTCAAAGACGCCGGTCGGGCGATCACCCATCGACTATCGGCCAATCATCTGGTGTATTTCCTCGACTACACGACCTTGCTCGAGCATCGCATCGTCAATCGATCTGTCGAAACCATCGTCCATGACGAACTCGGCGTGAACATTCCACAGCGGATGAAAAATGCTGCGCTGCAGCTCTACACCGACGAGGGTTATCACGCGCTCTTTTCCAACCGCCTCGCCGACCAGATTGCCGCGTTCTACGGCATGCTTGACCGGCCCGTCATGCCGCAGCGAATCACCCGGCTGCACGCCCTGCTCGAGCGCACACCTGACCGGCACAAGCCACTGGCCTGGTTCCTCACCGGTTTTGTCTGCGAGACAATCATCGCCAAGGATTTGCTCGACATCTGTCGCGATGCGTTGGTGGACGGCGTTCAGGAAATGCTCAGGGACCACCTAGCCGACGAAGCGCGACACAGTCGTTATTTCTGCGAAGTGTTCCATTATCTGTGGCTGCACCTGACCAGCGCCCAACGCCTGTTCTGCGCGGGTCTACTGCCGGAGCTCATTCGGGTTTTCTTTGAGGTCGATGAGCATTGGCTGAGGGCAAGTTTTCGCAGTGTCGGCCTCAGGGAGACAGCCTGTCTGGAAATCACCCAAGGACTGTCCGATGCGCAAGCCACCCTGCAACGGGCCCGCTCGGGCGCCAGCGCCACCCTGAGCGCCTTGAAAAACGCCGGGTTCTTCGATCTGCCTTACAACCGGCAACTCTTCACCAGAGCCGGGCTTCTTGATGAATAAAGTTATCGAAGCACCTCAGGTCAAAGAAGGCCGGGCCATGGTCATTCTGTTGATGACCATGACGCTGCTTGCTGTTTTCCCCCTCGACGTCGTGCTCCCGTCCTTTCCCGCGCTCTCCGACCACTTCCGCACTACGCCTGTCGATATAGCGTTGTCCGTCAGCCTCTTTGCCATTGGCCTGGCGTTTTCACTGCTGCTGTTCGGGCCGCTGTCTGACAGGTTCGGCCGCAAAAAACTGCTGCTAGGGGGAATTGCTCTGGCTGCCGTGGGTGCAACGGGGTGTTTGCTCGTCAGCGATTACACCTGGTTTCTGGTCTTTCGCGTTGTTCAGGCGATGGGCTGCGGGTCGTTTGCCTTGTCGCAGGCACTGGTCCAGGACCTGTTCTTCGGCCGCGAACTGGAACGACTACGAATCTGGATGGCAACCGCCGGCGGGATTTTCATATCCAGTTCGCCGCTGATCGGCACCTGGCTACAGTTGCATGTGGGCTGGCAGGGCAGTTTTTATGTTTTTATCGGCCTGGCCATTATTGTCTGGTTGAGGTCCTGCTTCCTGCTGAAGGAAAGCCGTAGCAGTGCTCCATCGTCCCGGCGATTCTTCGGCGCTTATTGGCTGCTGCTTAGCGATACCCGTTTTACGGGTTACTGGCTGATATCCGGTCTCGCTTTCGCCTGCCATTTCTCGTTCATCGTCATTTCACCACTCCTGTTCATGGAGCACCTGAACCTGTCAGCCTACCAGTTCGCCTGGGCGCTGTTGCTGTATGGCGCCGCGTACGTGGTCGGCGGGATTGTCGCCAGCCTCTTGCATCGCCATCTGGAGGGCGGACGGCAAATCAATATCGGCCTGGGCCTGATTGCGCTATCGGGCCTGGTGATGCCATGGCTGGTCTGGCAGTTTGGCCTGTCCGCCGCCACGGTTCTGATTCCCATGCTGATCTGTACCGCCGGCACCACCATTTGCCGCCCCATCGCCAACTCCAGGGCGATGAGCCTCTACCCCCAACATGCCGGTACCGCGACCTCGGCCGGCAGCTTGTTGATTTTCATGTGTGGCGGCCTGATCAGCGCCGTGATCAACCTGGCCAGCGCCTATCTGACCACGGCCCTGGCCGTGTGCTTTTTGATGTTGAGTGCGGTGGGTATCGGCTTGAACGTCGTGATCAATCGCCGATAACCCTGTCCACACGTCTTGTCAGCGCTATCTCCAAAGCGGCAGCCATTCCCTCCTGACGCCAGCCGTGTAGAATCGCGACATTCATCGCCAGTCATCCCCCGGCGGGTTTATGAGCTCAAGCTGAAGCGCGCGGCGATCCCGCAAAGTTATCGGCAACTTCCGGACACACGGCCATTTCTGAGTGTTCCAGTCGTCAATAGAAGCTCACTTCCCTTTTGATACCTGATTAGCCGCCCGGAGTGCTTCATGCCTGATTACCGCTCGAAAACATCCACCCACGGCCGCAACATGGCCGGCGCCCGCGCACTGTGGCGCGCCACGGGGATGAAAGATGACGACTTCAAAAAGCCGATCATCGCCATTTCCAACTCCTTCACCCAGTTCGTACCGGGCCACGTCCACCTCAAGGACCTGGGCCAACTGGTCGCCCGCGAAATCGAACGCGCCGGCGGTGTCGCCAAAGAATTCAACACCATTGCCGTGGATGACGGCATCGCCATGGGTCACGACGGCATGCTGTATTCGCTGCCGAGCCGCGAGATCATCGCCGACTCCGTCGAGTACATGGTCAACGCCCACTGCGCCGACGCCATCGTCTGCATCTCCAACTGCGACAAGATCACCCCCGGCATGTTGATGGCCTCTCTGCGCCTGAACATCCCGGTGATCTTCGTCTCCGGCGGCCCGATGGAAGCCGGCAAGACCAAACTGGCCAGCCACGGTCTCGACCTGGTCGACGCCATGGTGATCGCCGCCGACTCCAGCGCTTCTGACGAGAAAGTCGCTGAGTACGAGCGCAGCGCCTGCCCGACGTGCGGTTCGTGCTCCGGCATGTTCACCGCCAACTCGATGAACTGCCTGGTCGAAGCCCTGGGCCTGGCATTGCCGGGCAACGGTTCGACCCTGGCCACCCACAGCGACCGCGAGCAATTGTTCCTGCAGGCCGGCCGCACCATCGTCGAGCTGTGCAATCGTTACTACAGCGAGAACGACGAGTCGGTACTGCCGCGCAACATCGCCAACTTCAAGGCGTTCGAAAACGCCATGACGCTGGACATCGCCATGGGCGGCTCCACCAACACCATCCTGCACTTACTGGCCGCGGCCCAGGAAGCCGAGATCGATTTCGACCTGCGCGACATCGACCGCCTCTCCCGCCACGTACCGCAACTGTGCAAAGTCGCGCCGAACATCCAGAAGTACCACATGGAAGACGTGCACCGTGCCGGCGGGATCTTCAGCATCCTCGGTTCGCTGGCCCGTGGCGGCCTGCTGCACACCGACCTGCCGACCGTGCACAGCAAGACGTTGGCCGAAGGTATCGCCAAGTGGGACATCACCCAGACCGACGACGAAGCCGTGCATCACTTCTTCAAGGCCGGCCCGGCAGGCATTCCGACGCAAACCGCGTTCAGCCAGTCGACCCGCTGGGAAACCCTCGACGACGACCGTGAAAACGGCTGCATCCGCAGTGTCGAGCACGCTTACTCGAAAGAAGGCGGCCTGGCCGTTCTCTACGGCAACATCGCACTGGATGGCTGCGTAGTGAAAACCGCGGGCGTCGACGAGTCGATCCACGTCTTCGAAGGCAACGCGAAGATCTTCGAAAGCCAGGACAGCGCCGTACGCGGCATCCTCGCTGACGAAGTGAAGGCCGGCGACATCGTGATCATTCGTTACGAAGGCCCGAAAGGCGGCCCGGGCATGCAGGAAATGCTGTACCCGACGTCTTACCTGAAATCCAAAGGCCTGGGCAAAGCCTGCGCCCTGCTCACCGACGGTCGTTTCTCCGGCGGCACCTCCGGCCTGTCCATCGGCCACGCTTCGCCAGAAGCGGCAGCGGGTGGCGCGATTGGTCTGGTGCAGGACGGCGACAAAGTGCTGATCGACATTCCAAACCGCTCGATCAACCTGTTGATCAGCGACGAAGAAATGGCCGGACGTCGTGCCGAGCAGGATCAGAAAGGCTGGAAGCCTGTGGAAAAACGTCCACGCAAGGTGACCACCGCACTGAAAGCCTACGCCCTGCTGGCAACCAGCGCCGACAAGGGTGCCGTGCGTAACAAGGCGATGCTCGACGGGCTGTAAGCGTCAATCGCAGAAATAAAAATACCCCGCCAAGTGCGGGGCATTTTTGTTGTACTCGGTTAAATGTGGGAGCGGGCTTGCTCGCGAAAGCGGTCTGACATTCAACATTGATGTTGAAAGTTCCGGCCCCTTCGCGAGCAAGCCCGCTCCCACTTTAGATCTTCGGGGCTTACTGGATTTCTTCAGGCTTCACGATCACCCAATTCTTGTCCGCCGTAACCTCCAGCCCTTCCTTGGCTTGGGCCGCAGCGTTTGCGGCCATCATGCCGTTAATCTGAGTCATGTATTTGTCCTTGCGGTTGACCCACAAGTGGATGCCGCCCTTCTTCACGTCGACGCTGTGGAACAGCATGTAGCCGTCGCTGCTCGGGGTGTCGCCGCCGACCAGCACCGGTTTTTTCCACTGATCGATGTAGGTCAGGATCGCAGCCTGTTTACCGGCCATCCAGGTCGCCGGGGTCCACAGGTACGGGGTCAGTTCGAGGCCGAGGTTAGCCTTCTCGTCATACTTGCCCGCAGTGATCTGTTTACGCGCGGTGGTCAGCTCGCCGGTTTCGCGGTTCTTCAGCAGCGTGCTCACGCCGATCACGTTCTGCGGTTTGACGTTGTAACCGTACTTCGGATCTGCCGCGACCATGCGCACCAGCTCTTCGGAGGCGGCGGTCATCACGTAGACCTCAATGCCGTTCTCCATCAGCTTGTTGTACAGCTCGGCCTGGCCGGCGAAGACTTTCGGCGGGTTGACGTCGAGCTTCTTGACCACGTCGCCTTCGTAATAGGTGGCCGGAACCGGTTTACCGGAGGCCATCAACTCATCGACATAACCTTTGAGTTCTTTAAGCGTGAAGCCGGAGAACACTTGGGCGACCCATGGGTAACACACCATGTCGTCAATTTCGCAGAGACGGTAGTAGTAACTGAACAGGCTTTCCTTGTGGTCAGCGGTGTCCTTGAACGGAATCAGTTTCAGGGAAGGGTCGAGTTTGTCGCGGGTGATCAGGCCCTTGTTCTCCATGAATGGCAGTAACGACTCTTCGAGGTCGTAGCGGTAACTGGTGTTGTCCATGTCGAACACCGCGTAGTTACCTTTGTTGGCGTTGGCGGCAATCATTGCGTCCAGCGCCTTGGCCTGATCGGCCGGCCAGTGTTTCAAGTCGGTGGCGAATGCCTGGCCCGCAAGGCCCAGGCAAATGGCTGCAGCCAGCATTTTTGGTATGAATTTCATCTACGACTCTCCCTGAATGTGAAAGACATCGACGCTAACAAATAAGTGTGACAGTCCTCGTCTGTCAGCGACCGCTACCGTACACATCGCGCCAGCTGCATCCCTGACAGCGACACCGGCTTATTCCAAAAACGACAGTTAACCTCTGATTTTGATATTAATTCATTAGATATCAAGCTGTTAGGCTTGCCGGCTCGCGGCTGCACTGGAAGGTAGCCGGCACCTATCTGATCGGAGTTTTTATGAATCTGCCGCTGATCCTCAATCTGTTGGTGTTCCTTGCCCTGCTGTTTGGCCTGGCACAAACCCGCCATACCACCTGGAGCCTGGCGAAAAAAGTCCTGCTCGCCCTGGTGTTGGGCGTGGTGTTTGGTGTGGCGCTGCACACCGTTTATGGCACCGGCAATCCGGTATTGAAAACCTCGATCGGCTGGTTCGATCTGGTGGGCAACGGTTACGTGCAGTTGCTGCAAATGATCGTGATCCCGCTGGTGTTCGCCTCGATCCTCAGCGCCGTGGCCCGCCTGCACAACGCGTCGTCATTGGGCAAGATCAGCTTCCTGACCATTGGCACGCTGCTGTTCACCACCGCCATCGCGGCGTTGATCGGCATCGGCTTGACCAACCTGTTCGGCCTGACCGCCGAAGGCCTGGTGGCCGGCACCCAGGAAATGGCGCGCCTGCAAACCATTCAGACCGACTACGCCGGCAAGGTGGCGGACCTGAATGTGCCGCAGCTGTTGCTCTCGTTCACCCGCAAAACCCGTTTGCCGATCTGGCGCGCGCCAAGCCGACCTCGATCATCAGCGTGGTGATCTTTGCGGCATTTCTCGGCGTCGCCGCCTTGCAATTGCTCAAGGATGACGTCGAGAAAGGTCAGAAAGTGATCAACGCCATCGACACCCTGCAAGCCTGGGTCATGCGTCTGGTGCGTCTGGTGATGAAGCTGACCCCGTACGGCGTGCTGGCGCTGATGACCAAAGTGGTCGCCGGTTCCAACTTGCAAGACATCATCAAGCTCGGCAGTTTTGTGGTGGTGTCCTATATCGGCCTCGGCCTGATGTTTGTAGTCCATGGCGTGCTGGTGTCGGCAGCCGGGATCAACCCGCTGCGGTTCTTCCGCAAAGTCTGGCCGGTGCTGACGTTTGCGTTCACCAGCCGTTCGAGTGCGGCGACGATTCCGTTGAGCATCGAAGCGCAGACCCGCCGTTTGGGCATTCCGCAATCCATCGCCAGCTTCGCCGCGTCGTTTGGCGCGACCATTGGCCAGAACGGCTGTGCCGGTCTGTACCCGGCGATGTTGGCGGTGATGGTCGCGCCAACCGTGGGCATCAACCCGCTGGACCCGCTGTGGATCGCGACGTTGGTGGCGATTGTGACGCTGAGTTCGGCCGGTGTGGCGGGTGTGGGTGGAGGCGCGACGTTTGCCGCGTTGATCGTGCTGCCGGCGATGGGCTTGCCGGTGTCACTGGTGGCGTTGTTGATTTCGGTCGAGCCGCTGATTGATATGGGGCGCACGGCGCTGAACGTCAGTGGGTCGATGACGGCGGGGGCGATTACCAGCCAGATCATGCAGCAGACGGATAAAGAGTTGCTGGATGCGGATGAGCATTCGGAGTTGGCTCACGCCTGAGTCTTTTAGCGACCGGGCGGGCCTCATCGCGAGCAAGCCCGCTCCCACATTTGATTTCAGGTGTTCACAAATGCTGTGTTCGCCTCAGGACTAATGTGGGAGCGGGCTTGCTCGCGAAGCTTTTAGGCTTTTTCCCAAACCTCGAAGTTGTACGCTGGCTTGTCGCCTTCAGCCGGATTCACCACATTCGACACTAGTTTCCACTGGTCCAGATCAAACTCCGGAAACCACGCATCCCCTTCCGGGCTCAGCGCCACGCGGGTCAGGTACAACCGATCGGCCTGCGCCATCCCCTGCGCATACAACTGCGCGCCGCCAATCAGCATTAGCTCGTCGACGCCCTGCGCCTTCGCCCATTCTTCGGCACGAACCACCGCGGCTTCCAGCGACGGATAGACCTCCGCGCCTTCCAGCACCAGATCCGCCTGACGGCTGACCACGATGTTCAACCGGCCCGGCAGCGGCCGACCGAGGGAATCCCAGGTCTTGCGGCCCATGATGATCGGCTTGCCGAGGGTGGTGGCCTTGAAATATTTGAAGTCCCCCGGCAAGTGCCAGGGCATGCTGTTGTCGACGCCGATCACGCGGTTTTCACCGAGGGCTGCGATCAGGCTGAGGGGGAGTGATTTAGTCATGCCGGCGAGGATACCAGAGCCATCCGTACCCCGATAAGCGTCACAGCGGTTATGCTCACAGCTCAATGGAGCGATGGGATCGCGCGTGACTGAACTGACTGGACTGCAAACTCTCTGGCTGACCGAAACCGTGCGCCTGCGTGAAGAACACGCCGGCCCTCTGGACGACATGGAAGCCAACCGACTGGCCCGCAGCGCTGGCGGTGACTTGCCGACACGGATTCAACGGCGGGCCGTGTGGCTGGCTGAACGCGATGGTTTGGCCAATGCCCTGCAACACTGGCTGCAAGGCGCGCGAATGGCGCTGATCGTGATGGCGGTGCTGGCCGTGATCAGCGGCGCCGGGCTGGCGTTTGCCGCGATGGGTGACGGGCAAACCCCGGTGAATGTGTTCTGGGCCTTGGGCAGTCTGCTCGGGCTGAATCTGATTCTGTTGCTCAGCTGGGCACTGGGCCTGGTCTTCGCCGGCGAACACGGCGCCACCCTCGGGCGCTTATGGTTGTGGCTCAGCGAAAAACTCGCGCGTGATGCCAAAGCCGCGCAACTGGCCCCGGCCCTGTTGCTGTTATTGCAACGACACAAACTCAATCGCTGGGCGGTCGGTACGCTGGTCAACGGCTTGTGGCTGCTGGCGATGCTCAGCGCCCTGGTGATTCTGCTGACCTTGATGGCGACCCGGCGTTACGGCTTCGTCTGGGAAACCACCATTTTGAGCGCCGACACCTTCGTCGCCATGACCCAGGCCCTTGGCGCACTGCCGGCCCTGCTCGGCTTCAGCGTGCCCACCGTGGAAATGATCCGCGCCAGTGGCGATGCCGCGCTGAACATCGAAAGCGCTCGGCAGGCCTGGGCCGCGTGGCTGGTGGGTGTACTGCTGGTCTACGGGGTGCTGCCGCGTTTGCTGCTGATGCTGTTTTGTCGGTGGCGCTGGAAAACCGGCCAGGCAAAGCTGCATCTGGACCTGAACCTGCCCGGCTATGCCCAATTGCGCGAGCGATTGATGCCCACCAGCGAACGCCTCGGCATCAGTGATGCCGCGCCGGAGCTACTGCATCACGTCGAAAGCGGTGTCACCGACCAACAAAGCGACGGCGCCCTGCTGGTCGCCATCGAACTCGATGACCAACGCCCGTGGCCACCGCAACTGCCGAAAACCGTGGGCAACGCCGGGATTCTCGACAGCCGTGAATCACGCCACCGACTCCTCGAACAATTGAGCCGCTTTCCGCCCGCACGCTTGGTCATCGCCTGCGACCCACGGCGCTCGCCGGACCGTGGCAGCCTGGCGCTGATTGCCGAACTGGCGCGCAATGCCGCCGCCACCCGCGTCTGGCTGCTGCCAGCACCGCCCGGCGAAGCGCTGGACGCCGAACGGCTGGGTGACTGGCACGTCGCATTGCAGCAGCTGGAATTGCCGTTCGCCGATTGCGCGCCGATGAACTGGCTGGAGACCGGTCATGAGTAACGCCTGGAAGGCCCCGTTGAAGCTCGCTGTGGTCGGCCACACCAACGTCGGCAAAACCTCGTTGCTGCGCACATTGACCCGTGATGTCGGCTTCGGCGAAGTGTCCCATCGCCCCAGCACCACGCGCCACGTTGAGGGCGCACGCTTGTCGGTGGACGGTGAGCCGCTGCTCGACCTCTACGACACGCCGGGCCTGGAAGATGCCATCGCCCTGCTCGACTACCTCGAACGCCTGGAACGTCCTGGCGAACGCCTCGACGGCCCGGCCCGTCTGGCGCGATTCCTTGAGGGCAGCGAAGCCCGGCAGCGCTTTGAGCAGGAAGCCAAAGTGTTGCGGCAACTGCTCACCTGCGATGCCGGTCTGTACGTGATCGATGCCCGCGAACCGGTGCTGGCCAAGTACCGCGATGAACTGGAAGTGCTGGCCAGTTGCGGAAAACCGCTGCTGCCGGTGCTGAATTTCGTCAGCAGCGCCAATCATCGCGAACCGGATTGGCGCGAAGCGTTGGCGCGTCTGGGTTTGCACGCATTGGTTCGCTTCGACAGCGTCGCACCGCCTGAGGATGGCGAACGCCGCCTATATGAAAGCCTCGCGTTGCTGCTGGAAAACTCCCGTGAACAGCTTGAACGCTTGATCGCCGATCAACAGGCCCAGCGCCTCGCACGTCAGCAAAGTGCAGTCCGGTTGATTGCCGAATTGTTGATTGACTGCGCCGCCTGCCGACGCAGTGTCGCCAGCGATGCGGAGCAGGAACGACAGGCCATCAGTGAACTGCACAAAGCCGTGCGGCAGCGCGAACAACGCTGCGTTGAAGCGCTGCTCAAGCTTTACGCGTTTCGCCCACAGGATGCGGCGGCCAGCGACTTGCCGCTGCTCGATGGCCGTTGGGGTGATGACTTGTTTAACCCGGAAACCCTGAAGCAGCTCGGTGTCCGGGTTGGCAGCGGGATCGCGGCCGGTGCGGCAGCCGGGGCCGGGGTCGACTTGTTGGTTGGCGGCCTGACGCTTGGCGCAGCCGCACTGGCCGGTGCGATTGCCGGTGGCGCCCTGCAAACCGCACGCAGTTATGGCAGCCGGTTAATCGGCAAGATCAAAGGCAAACGGGAACTGACCATCGATGACAGCGTGCTGCGGTTGCTGGCGTTGCGTCAGCGCCAGCTGTTGCAGGCACTGAACGCACGCGGGCACGCGGCAATGGACAGCATTCAGGTCGCCACGCCCCAGGACAAGACCTGGCGCGAAGGCAAGTTGCCCGAGGCACTGAACAAGGCTCGGGCGCATCCGCAGTGGTCATCGCTCAATCCGCAGGCGAAGTTGAATCAGGCGGAGAGGCAGGAGCAGGTTGAGGTGTTAGCGCAGCAGTTGTGAGCCTTGATGCTTGTGGTGTTTGGGCTGGCCCTTCGCGAGCAGGCTCGCTCCCACATTGGAATGCGTTCCCTTGTAGGAGTGAGCCTGCTCGCGATGGAAGCGACTCGGTCTGAAGCGTCGATCACCACCACCCAACCTTCAAAAACTCGCGCACCAACGCACTGACCCGACTTCGATCCGTGCGATCCGCCCGGCCATCGTTGTCCACGTCAGAACTCAACACCACCTCATACGCCCCGTCGTTATCCAGGTCGTGAACCGCCGCCTTATAGGCAATCTGCGCCCCGTCATGAAAGTGCAGCCGCACCGTTTCCGGGGTGCCATCGGCGCTGGGGTTTTGCGAGAAGATTCGCAGGTGCCGCGCCTCCTCGTCGCCGGCGTTGTACCAGGCACATTTCAAATAGGCGGTGCCCAAGCGCTTCAGCCTGTGCAGGTCCGTTTGCGTGGCTTCGCGCTGCAGCTGTTCATCTTCATAAAAGCGCAAGTGCAACGTATCGGGCTGGCCGTTAGCGCTTTGATCCTGTGCGATGACTTTTAGATAACGCATCCATGCGCTCCGGTCGAAAACATCAGCCTGGACTGACTCGGTCCGACGGTCCATGCGACCGTTCCCTATCGCACGTGGGACAAGTCAACTCACCGCGCGGGACAACAGACCGACAGCCTTGCCCTTCAAGATGTCGAGGTCGATCACCGGCACGCGCATCTCTTTGGCCAACTCATCCCACTGCCGCATGCGCAAACTGACCTCGCACAGAGGATCCTGCTCGAAGGCTTCAGCCTCGGCCGCTGTCATCACCCCGCCCTGATATTCCAGGGTGCGACGGCTCGCCTCGCTCAAACGGTCGTAGTACCCAGGCTCTTTGAGCGTCAGATAACGCTTGGCCTGCACGTGGTATTCCACCAGGCGCGCCATGCGTTCGCTGAAACCGGCGCGGCGCAGGTAGTCGGCGCCCAGCCGTTCGTGGCTGACCACGCCGAAGCCGCCCATGTTTTCGGAGCTTTCGACGCAGATGTGCCCGATGTCGTGAAAAAACGCAGCCAGCACCACTTCATCATCGAAGCCTTCGGCCATCGCCAGTTGCGCCGCCTGAGACATGTGCTCGGTCTGTGACACCGGTTCGCCGATGTAATCGCTGTCGCCAAAGCGTTCGTACAGACCGAACACCTCGGCGATCACCTGTTCGTGATTTGTCATCAACGCTCTCCCAGCAAAGTCGCCACATTACGTTCTGCCATCGCAGGCCCGACGCTCATGCCCACGCCGGTGTGCATCAGTGCAATGCTGACCCCCGGCATCGGGCGCAGGAACGAAAACGGCCCCGGCCCCCGTGAACCATAGACACCCTGCCAGCGTTCAACCACTTGCACCTTGCAGCCCAGGGTCTGCTCGGCCAGTTCGATCATCCAGTCGTCCACTTGCTCGGCATTGAACGGCGACGGATCGCTGCCGTAGTGGTGGGAGTCGCCGATGATCAACTCGCCGTAAGGCGTCGGGCTGATCAGCAGGTGGATACCGTTGTCATGCAGGTGTGGCTCGTCTCGCAGAATTTGCGCCTGCACCGCCGCTGCTTCCGGCAAATCGGCAAAGGCGCCGTAGTGCACGCAACTCAAACCGGTGAGCAACGCGTGTTGCAGGTTGAGGTTGATCTGCGGGCGAGCGCGAAGCATTTGCAGGCGACAGATTTGCGGGTTGAGTGCTGCAATCTGTTCGGCCAGCAACGTCTGATAATCGTGGCCGGAACAGACGATGATCTGCTCGGCGCTGAAGGTGCCGGCGGTGCTGTGCAAGCGCCCCGGTTCGATGTCGCGGACCAGCGTCGAAAAGTGAAAGGTCACGCCGAGTTCGCAGCGCAGGTAGTCGATCAGCGCCGGGATGGCTTCGCGGGAATACAACTGCTGATCGTCCATTCCGTGCAACGCGGCGCGGTGATGGGTGAACTGACCGCGGTACAGATCACGCAGTGCGGCGCCGCGCAGCAGTTCGACGCGGTAACCGTGTTCCACGGCGCGACCGGCGCAGAATGCTTCCAGAAGGTGTTCTTCGGCTTCGGTGCGGGCGAACAGGTATGAGCCGTTGCGCCTGAGTTGCAGGCCGGCGAGTTGCGCCCATTGGCCCCAGATCTCGCGACTGGCCTTGGCCAGATCGAGCATCGGACCCGGCGGCTGGCCGGTGACGAGGGCCTGGCCGAAGTTGCGCACCGAGGCGCCCAAGGGCGTTTCGCTGCGTTCGAAAACGCTGACTTTCAGACCGCGTCGGGCGGCGGCGTAGGCGTGGGACAGGCCGAGGATGCCGGCGCCTACGATCAGCAGGTCGTTGTGTTGTGTCATGGGGTTTTTGCTCTGAATTCGAGACCGCTTTCGCGAGCAAGCCCGCTCCCACATTTGATCTGTGTCGTTCACAAATCCAATGTCCACTGGAGATCCAGTGTGGGAGCGGGCTTGCTCGCGAAGGGGCCCTGTCAGCCGATGAAGATCTTACTTGGCAACCACTTTCTCGGACTTGCCGTCATAGCGCTTGCGCCATTCGGTCAGGATCTCGTCGCGGTTCTTGGAAGCCCAGGCAAAGTCGTTCTTGATCAAACGCTGCTCGTAGTCGGCCGGCAATTCAGTCTGCGGCTTGGCGATACCCGGCTGAGCCAGTACCGCGAAGTTCTCTTTGTAGAGTTCCATTGCCGCCGGGCTCGCCGAGAAGTCAGCCAGTTTCTTCGCCGCGTCTTCATGCGGCGTGCCTTTGATCACGGCGGTCGCTTCGATCTCCCAGCCCAGGCCTTCTTTCGGCAGGATGATGTCCAGCGGTGCGCCTTGGCGCTTCAACTGAACGGCCGGGTATTCAAAGGAAATACCAATCGGGAATTCGCCGGCGGCCGCCAGTTTGCAAGGCTTGGAACCGGAGTGAACGTACTGGCCGATGTTCTGGTGCAAAGCGTCCATGTACGCCCAGCCCTGTTTCTCGCCGAAGGTTTGCAGCCAGGCGCTGACGTCGAGGAAACCGGTGCCGGACGAGGCAGGGTTAGGCATGACGATCTTGCCTTTGTACTCAGGCTTGGTCAGGTCTTGCCAGCTCACAGGCTTGGTCAGGCCCTGCTTCTCGGCTTCGACGGTGTTGAAGCAAATGGTCGCGGCCCAGACGTCCATGCCGACCCAGGCTGGCGGGTTGGCGGCGTCGCGGTAGTTGCCGCCGATCTTGCCCAGGTCCTTCGGCGCGTAGCTTTGCAGCATGCCTTGCTGGTCGAGAATCGCCAGGCTCGAAGCGGCCAGGCCCCAGACTGCGTCAGCCTGTGGGCGGGCTTTTTCGGCCAGCAACTTGGCGGTGATGATGCCGGTGGAGTCGCGTACCCACTTGATCTCGACGTCCGGGTTGGTCTTTTCGAATGCAGCCTTGTAAGCGGTCAGTTGTTCGGCTTCGAGGGCGGTGTACACCGTCAACTCGGTTTTCGCCGCGAAGGCGTTCAGGCTGAAAGCGGTGAGGACAGCAGCGGCCAGGGCCAGGGGCTTGAACATGATCTTTTCCTGTTTTTGAGTTGAGGTTGCGGGATTGGAAATCAGTGGCCAGGCGCGGTCTGCCGCCAGGCTTGGGAGCGGCGCAGCAAACCGCGCGAAGCCCAGGCCAGCAGCAGGGACACGCCCGCCGAGGTGAACAGAATCAGGGTCGACATCGCCGCCGCGCCGCCGACGTTGCCGGCGTCGTCCATGTTCAGCACCGCCACCGCCGCGAGGAGGGTGTCGGGGCTGTAGAGGAAGATCGCCGCCGAGACGGTGGTCATGGCCGAGACGAACAGGTAGCGCACGATGTCCAGCAGCGCCGGCAGGCAGATCGGCACGGTGACGCGCAGGTAATGCCGATACAGCGGCGCCTTGAGCGACAGCGCGGCGGCTTCGAACTCGGCATCGAGCTGACGCAGCGCGGTGGTTGCGGTCATTTGTGCGGTGGTCAAATAGTGAGCAATGGTGCAGACCACCAGCAGGGTCATGGTCCCGTAGAGCATATGCAGCGGGTTGCCGGTGAGGTTGAAAAAGAAGACGTAACCCAGGCCCAGCACCAGTCCCGGCACCGCCATCGGTACGAAACTGAGCATGCGCAAAGTCAGGTTCAGTCCGCGCTGGCCCTTGGTTTTTTCCATCAGGTAAGCGCCGGTGAAAATCAGCACGCTGCCGATCAACGCCGTGCACAACGCCATCTTCACGCTGTTGCCATACGCCAGCCAGCCGCCGCCCGCCGTGTCATTGAACTGGTAGTGGTTGAGCGAGAGCGACAGGTTGTACGGCCAAAATTTGACCAGCGAAGAGAAGATCGCCATGCCGAACACCAGCAGCAACGCCGCGCTGATCAGCAACACGATGCCCAAGTAGCAGCCGTCGCGCAGTTTCGAGGGCGCAGGCTTGAACACTTGCGCACGTCCGCTCATGGAATCGCCGTGACGTCGACGAAGCCAGGCATCGACGCCGAAACTGAACAGCGCTGGCAACAGCAGGACCATGCCGATCAGCGCACCGCGACCGAATTGTTGCTGGCCGACCACCGCTTTGTAGGCTTCCAGCGCCAGCACTTGGTAGTCGCCGCCAACCACCACAGGCACGCCGAAGTCGGTGATGGTCAACGTGAATACCAGGCAGAATGCGGCGAACACGGCCTGACGCGTCGCCGGCCAGGTAATGCTGCGGAAGGCTTTTGCCGGGCTCGCGCCCATGCTGGAGGCGGCATCGAACAGTCGCGCATCCGCCAGGGACAGCGCCGACAGCAGAATCATCAAGGCGTGTGGGAAGGTGTAGATCACCTCGCCGAGCACAATGCCCCAGAAGCCGTAGATGTTGTCCGAGAGCAGGCCGCGCAACAGGCCCTGGTTGCCGAACAGATACACCAGTGCAATCCCGGGCAGCATCGACGGCGCCATCAACGGCAGCAGCGAAATGCCGCGCCAGATGCCTTTGCCGGGAATCAATGTGCGTTGCAGCGCGTAGGCAAACAGATACGCCAGCGGTACGACAATCGCCGCGACGCTGAGGGAAACCTTGAGGCTGTTGCCCAATAGCCAGTGGAAATTCTCGCTGGTCACCAACTCCCGTGCGGCCACCAGACCACCGCCCTGCCCGGCTTCGGCGCTGAAGCCGCGCCAGAAGATCGCCAGCAACGGCATCAACACAGCGACGCCGAGCAACACCAGCAACAGGACTTTGCCGCCGACCACGAACACCCGATCGCCGATTTCGGCACGGGAGGTCTGCCGAACCTGCTTGTGCGGTATCGGCAGCGCGATGTTCGCGCTCATCAGGCAAACACCTGCAGGCTGCGCGGCGGCAAGGCGACCATGATCTGCTGCGCGCCAAGGCGCGGCATGGCTTCCGGCGCCAGTTCGGCCAGCAACGGATGGCCCGGTAATTGGTCGAGTTCGAAGCTCATGCGGCAACGGTTGCCGAGGAAGGTGATCTCGCGAACCTTGGCCGGGAACAGGTTTTCTTCATGCACCAGCGGGTTGACGTTGATCGCTTCCGGGCGGCAGAACAAACGGCCCGACGCGGTTTTCGCGCTGCCATCGGCCAGGCGCATGTTCAGCCCGCCGACCTGGGCATGGCTGTCACTGCTACGGCGGAACGGCAGCCAGTTGCCCTGGCCGACGAACTCCGCCACAAACGGCGTGGCCGGGCGGTCATAGATTTCCTGCGGCGTGGCGTACTGCTCGACCTTGCCGTTGTTCATCACGGCGATGCGGTCGGCCATCAGCATGGCTTCGTCCTGATTGTGCGTGACCATCAGGGTGGTGATGCCGAGGCTGCGCTGCAATTGGCGCAGCTCGGTGCACAGGTGCTCGCGAACCCGGGCGTCGAGTGCCGACATCGGTTCGTCCAGCAACAGTAATGAAGGCGCCGGCGCCAAGGCCCGAGCCAGGGCCACGCGTTGCTGTTGGCCGCCAGACAATTGGCCGGGGTACTTTTTCTCACTGCCGATCAGGCCGACCAGCTCCAGCATCTGACCGACACGCTTGCGCACTTCGTCACGACCACTGCCGGCGAGGCCGTAGGCAATGTTCGCTTCGACGGTGAGATTGGGGAACAGCGCGTAGGACTGGAACAGAATGCCGTAGTCCCGCGCCTGAGGTGCGAGGTGGGAAACGTCGCGATCACCGAGGTACAACTCGCCGCTGTCCTGTTTTTCCAGACCGGCGATGCAGCGCAGCAAGGTGGTTTTGCCACAACCCGACGGGCCCAGCAGACACACCAGTTCACCGGCCGCCACGTCGAGGGAAACGTTATCCAGCGCAGTAAAGGCGCCGAAGCGTTTCTGTACGCCGCGCACCTTCATCGGGGCGCCGGGGTTGGTCAGGGCAGTTGCGATCGAGTGGTTCATGGACAGGCCTCATCAAGCAGATGAAGGCCATCCTAGGGATGTAATGCGTCCGTCATGTGGCAGTGAGGCAAAAACGGCTGATAGTGGTATTCAGGGATTTGGGTTGGATAGCACAGACAATGATTAACCTGTGGCGAGGGAGCTTGCTCCCGTTGGACTGCGCAGCAGGCCCGGCTTTTTAGGGCAAATGGGGCCGCTTCGCAGCCCAGCGGGAGCAAGCTCCCTCGCCACAGGGATCTACGCCGGGGCCATTTCCTGCGCCAACCCGAGAAACGCCGCCGGCAGCCGTGCGCCCTTCCGTTCCTTGAGGCAATACAGATATTCGGGAATCTGCGGCGCATTCTCGATGGTCAGCACCCGCAGTTGCGGATCATGCGGCACTTCCTGCCGGGCAATGATGCTGATGCCGATGTTGCGCAGCACCGCCTCGCGAATTGACTCGCGGCTGCCTATTTCCAGCAACGGCCCGAAGCTCACCCCGGCGCTGCCCAGCAACTCTTCGGTCAAGCGCCGAGTGGTCGAGCCCGATTCACGCATCAACAACGTATGCCCGGCCAATGCGCTGAGCGGAACATGGTCATGAGCCGCCAGCGGATGATTGCGATGCACCGCCAACACCAGTGGATCGCTGCCAAGCACGCGGCGAATCAGCCGCGCATCGTCAAGTAATTGCGATGACGCCGCGACATCCACCCGGTAATCCTCCAGCGCTTCGAGCACTTGCTGGGAGTTGCCGATTTCCACCGACACCTCCACCTGCGGCAAGCGCTCGCGAAAGGTCTTCACCAGATCAAGGATGTAATACGGCGCTGTGGCCGCGATGCGCAATGTGCCTTGCACCTGCCCGCTGTTGCGCAGGAAAAACTCGATGTCGGCTTCCTGTTGCAACAACGCCTTGACCATCGGCAACAGCCGCGCGCCTTCATCACTGACGCTGAGCCGGCGGCCGCCACGGTAGAACAGCTCAACCGAGTACTGGCTTTCCAGATTGCGGATCTGCGTCGTCACCGTGGGCTGACTCAGGCCGAGCTTCTTCGCCGCCAGGGTAATGCTGCCCAGGCGGGCCACCATGTAAAACGCCTTCAGCTCGGCACTCAGCACACCCGCTCCTCATCACTTATTTGCGCAACAGGCGCAAACCATTGAACACCACCAACAGACTCACGCCCATGTCGGCGAACACCGCCATCCACATGGTGGCGATCCCGGCGAAGGTTACCCCAAGAAAGATCGCCTTGATCACCAAAGCGAGGGCGATGTTCTGTTTGAGGATGCTGGAGGTCTGGCGCGACAAGCGGATGAACGCCGGAATCTTGCGCAGATCGTCGTCCATCAAAGCGACATCGGCGGTTTCGATAGCGGTATCGGTACCGGCCGCCGCCATGGCAAACCCGATCTCGGCCCGGGCCAGTGCCGGTGCGTCGTTGATGCCGTCGCCGACCATACCGACGTTATGCCCCTGTGCATAAAGGGCTTCGATGGCTTGCAGCTTGTCGGTCGGCAACAGGTCACCCTTGGCCTCGTCGATGCCGACTTGTGCGGCAATCGCCTGAGCGGTGTGGACGTTGTCGCCGGTGAGCATCAGGGTTTTGATCCCCAACGCGTGCAGTTGCTGGATTGCTTCGCGGCTGGATTCCTTGACCGTGTCCGCCACGGCGAACAGCGCCAACGGGCCAGATTTATCGAGCAGCAGCACCACCGACTTGCCCTGTTTTTCCAGCGCGAACAGCTTCTCTTCCAGCGCTGGCGAGCAGAGGTTCAGCTCTTCCACCAGACGATGGTTGCCCAAGTGGTAGGTCTGACCATTGATCTCGCCGCGTACACCGCGACCGGCCAGCGCTTCGAAGTTATCCACAATCAGCGGTGCGAACTGTTTATCCACAGCCGCGTTGGCGATGGCCAGCGACACCGGGTGATCCGAGCGACCGGCCAGCGCTGCGGCAATCGCCGGGGCGGATTCGTCAGCCATCGGGTCAAGCGACAGGTAATCGGTCTGCACCGGTTTGCCGTGAGTAATCGTGCCGGTCTTGTCCAGCGCCAGGTAATCGAGCTTGTAACCGCCCTCCAGATAGACGCCGCCCTTGACCAGAATCCCTTTGCGCGCCGCTGCCGCGAGGCCGCTGACGATGGTCACCGGGGTAGAAATCACCAGTGCACACGGGCACGCGACCACCAGCAACACCAGCGCCCGGTAGATCCAGTCAAACCAGACTGCGCCCATGAACAGCGGCGGAATCACTGCCACCGCGAGGGCCAGGATAAACACTGCCGGCGTATAGATTTTCGAAAACTGGTCAACGAAACGCTGGGTCGGCGCCCGCGCACCCTGAGCCTGTTCGACGGCGTGGATGATCCGCGCCAACGTCGAATTATTGGCTGCGGCGGTTACGGTGTACTCAAGAGAACCGGCCTGATTGATGGTGCCGGCGAACACTTTGTCGCCGACGGTCTTCTCCACCGGCAAGCTTTCGCCGGTGATCGGCGCCTGATCGATGGTCGAGCTGCCCGAGACCACTTCACCGTCCAGACCAATCCGCTCACCGGGACGTACCCGCACCCGCGCACCGAGCTCGATGGTTTTGACGTCTTGCTCAGCCCAGCTGCCGTCGGCCAGTTGCACGGTGGCCCGTTCCGGGGTCATTTGCATCAAGCCGCTGATGGCGTTGCGCGCACGGTCCAGGGATTTGGCTTCGATCAACTCGGCCACGGTAAACAGGAACATCACCATCGCCGCTTCCGGCCACTGCCCGATCAGGATCGCGCCAGTCACGGCGATGCTCATCAGCGCGTTGATGTTCAGATTCAGGTTCTTCAGGGCGATCCAGCCCTTTTTGTACGTGGTCAGCCCGCCGCTGAGGATCGAGACCAGCGCGATGATCGCCACCACCCAGTTGGGAGCGAAATGGGTGAAGTGGATCACTTCGGCGGCGAGCGCACCGACACCGGACAGCGCCAATGGCCACCACGGTTTTTTCTCGGGAGCCGGCGCCGGCGCTTCGACGCCCTGCTCCAGAGGCTCGGCAACCATGCCCAGCGACTTGATCGCTTCGATAATCGGCGCGGTACTTGGCAGGTCATGGGTTACGCCCAACACCCGGTTGATCAGGTTGAATTCCAGCTGTTGCACACCCGCGAGCTTGCCGAGTTTGTTCTGGATCAGCGTCTGCTCGGTCGGACAGTCCATCGCGTCGATGCGGAAACTGCTCAGCCGCGCACCGGCGGTTGGCGTTTCGCTCAACTTGATCAGTGAGGGTGCCGCCGCTTTGGAAGAACAGCAGGAGTCGCCGTGCCCGCCATGCTCATGTTTCTGCACAGGCTGCAGCTTGTGGCTGTGATCGTGATCGTGATCGTGATCGTGCCCAGCTTCGGGCTTGTGGGTGTGTCGGGAATCGCTCATCGGGTCGCGTCCATGAAGGTGCCTGTTGCCAAGTAAAGACCCTGTAGCCACTATAGGGTCAAGCACCCATTTGGAGATTGCCGTCATGAAGATCGGAGAACTGGCCAGACTCACCGACTGCGCCGTGGAAACCATCCGCTATTACGAGCGCGAAAACCTGCTGCCGGAACCGGCCCGCAGCGACGGCAACTACCGCGTCTACACCCAGGCCCACGCCGAACGCCTGACCTTCATCCGCAACTGCCGCACCCTCGACATGACGCTCGAAGAGATCCGCAGCCTGTTGGCCTTGCGCGACAGCCCCCAGGACCAGTGTGAAAGCGTGAATGCATTGATCGATGAACACATCCACCACGTCAAGGCGCGGATTGATGGGTTATTGGCGTTGCAGACACAACTGCTCGACCTGCGCCAACGCTGTGGCGAAGGGCCGGAGATTGATCAGTGCGCGATTTTGCAGCGGCTGGAAGTGAGTGGCGGGGTTGTGGCGACGGAAGTTGAGCATTCACATGTCGGGAGAAGCCACGGTCACTAAACCACCGAAAATCAAATGTGGGAGCGGGCTTGCTCGCGAAAGCGGTATCCCAGTCGACATTATCGCTGACTGACACGACGCCTTCGCGAGCAAGCCCGCTCCCACATTAGGTTTGCGGTGGTTTTTTAGACCGCCATCGGTGCGGTCATTGCCGCGTGGTGCTGATAGCCTTCCAGCGAGAAATCGCCCGGCTCGATCAGCTCCAGCCACTCCGGCTGATACTCACCCGTCTTGGCAAACTCCGGCACACGATCACTGATCACCAGTTTCGGCATCGGGAACGGCTCGCGCTTGAGCTGTTCATTCAGCATGTCCAGATGGTTTTCGTAGACGTGGGCGTCACCGATGAAATAGGTGAACCAGCGCGGCGTATACCCGGTCAAGCGACCGATCAGGCTCAACAGCGCGGCGCCCTCGGTGAGGTTGAACGGCGTGCCCAGCCCCAGGTCGTTGGAACGGATGTAGAGGGTCAGGGAGATTTCCCTGGTCTCGACATTCGGGTGGAACTGGTACAGCAAGTGGCACGGCGGCAGGGCCATTTCATCGAGCTGGGCCACGTTCCAGCCGTGGAACAGGATGCGGCGGCTGCCCGGGTCCTTGATGATGGTATCGACGCACTGGCGGATCTGATCGATCGCCTTGTATAGCACCACGTAGGCCTGACCGTCTTCTTCGCCTTCCGCGATCTGGCGATAGCCTTGGCTCAGCGTCTGCTCGATAGCGGCCTGGTTGCTGACCGGGATCTGCTTGTACGCTGGCCATTTACGCCATTGCACGCCGTAAATCTCGCCTAGGTCGTCTTCGCCCTGGCGGAACGGGTTGGCCAGCCACTGCGCGTTTTCGTTGGCGTTCTGGTCCCAGACCTTGCAGCCCAGTGCACGGAATTCGGCGGCGTTGTTTACCCCACGCAGGAAACCGCACATCTCGCCGATGGCGGATTTGAAGGCCATCTTGCGCGTGGTGATCGCCGGGAACCCTTCTTTCAGGTCATACCGCAGCATCGCGCCCGGAAAACTGATGGTGTTCACGCCCGTGCGGTTGGCTTGCTTGGTGCCGTTCTTGATGACGTGGGCGACCAGTTCGAGATATTGCTTCATGAATTACCTGTGTCCTTGAACCCGGAGGCCGTCGCCCCCGGGATTCGAATTTATACGGCTGCCGCTGGGGTCGCCGGGGCGCGGTGATACGCCAGCCAGATCAGGAACAGACCGCCGACGATCATCGGCACGCAGAGCACTTGCCCCATGGTCAGCCAGTTCCAGGCCAGATAGCCCAGTTGCGCGTCCGGCACGCGGACGAATTCGACGATGAAGCGGAAGATGCCGTAGAACAGCGCGAACATCCCGGATACCGCCATGGTCGGCCGCGGCTTGCGCGAGAACAGCCACAGGATCAGGAACAGCGCGACGCCTTCCAGCGCGAACTGATACAGCTGCGACGGGTGACGCGGCAACTGCGACGGATCGCTGAACGGCGGGAAGATCATCGCCCATGGCACGTCGGTCGGCTTGCCCCACAACTCGGCGTTGATGAAGTTGCCGATACGCCCGGCACCCAGGCCAATCGGCACCATCGGCGCGACGAAGTCCATCAGCTGGAAGAACGACTTGTTGTTCTTTTTCCCGAACCACAGCGCCGCGAGCATCACGCCGATGAAACCGCCGTGGAACGACATGCCGCCCTTCCACACTTCGAAAATCAGCGTCGGGTTGGCGAGGTAGGCGTGCAGATCGTAAAACAGCACATAACCCAAACGGCCGCCGACAATGACGCCCATCGACATCCAGAAGACCATGTCGGAGAGTTTCTCCTTGGTCCAGGTCGGGTCGAACCGGTTCAGCCGGCGGGACGCCAGCAGCCAGGCGCCGCCAATGCCGATCAGGTACATCAAGCCGTACCAGTGGATTTTCAGCGGACCGATGGCCAGGGCCACCGGGTCGATCTGCGGGTAAGGCAGCATTGCGACTCCTCGTTAGAGTTGAAACCAGAATTCCCGGGCGACGCTGCCACCTCAGGATTAAGCCAGGATTGCGACGCGTGTCAGAGCAGAAAGCTCAGGCCAACGCAGAACAGCAAAGCGGCAAACAGTCTTTTCAGCAACTTCGGCGACAGCTTGTGGGCCAGTCGCGCGCCGATACGGGCGAACACCATGCTGGTCAGGGCAATCCCCAGCAGCGCCGGCAAATAGATAAAACCGAGACTATGGGCCGGCAGCAACGGATCGTGCCAGCCCAGAATCATGAAACTTAATGCACTGGCCAAGGCAATCGGCAGACCGCAGGCCGATGAAGTGGCCACGGCTTGCTGCATCGGCACACTGCGCCAGGTCAGGAACGGCACGGTCAAGGAGCCGCCACCAATCCCGAAAATCGCCGAAGCCCAACCAATCACACTACCGGCCAGGGTCAGACCGAGTTTGCCCGGCACCGTTCGGCTGGCCTTGGGTTTGACCTCCAGCGCCAATTGCGCGGCGATGACCAGGGCGAACACACCGATGATCTTCTGCAAATTCGGGCCGGAGATCGCTTCGGCAGTCAGCGCCCCGAAACCGGCACCCATCAGAATGCCGACGGTCATCCACACGAAAATCGGCCAACGCACCGCGCCACGGCGATGGTGTTCGCGTACGGCGTTGACCGAGGTAAAGATAATCGTCGCCAGGGACGTACCGACCGCCAGATGGGTCAGGATCGATGCGTCAAAGCCCTGCAAGGTGAAACTGAAGACCAACACGGGGACGATGATGATCCCGCCGCCGACCCCGAACAGCCCGGCCAGCACGCCTGCGCAGGCGCCGAGCGCCAGGTAAAGCAGAAATTCCATGGATGCATCCCCGAAGAAGTGGGGCATGGTAACGGATGGAGGGGTCAACGCTCCACTGCGCGAGGCGATGGAACGACGGGCGAGGACTGCGTAGAGTGAGCAAAAAACACACAAGGACCACCTTATGTGCCTGATTGTCTTCGCCTGGCGGCCCGGCCACGCCCAGCCGCTGATCGTGGCGGCCAACCGCGACGAATTCTATGCCCGCCCGAGCCTGCCCCTGGCGCAATGGCCCGAAGCGCCCAACGTTTATGCCGGCCGAGACCTGGAAGCCGGCGGCACCTGGCTGGGTCTTGGCGCCAATGGGCGCTTTGCGGCACTGACCAATATTCGTGATCCGCATCAGCCGCCATCGCGAAAATCGCGCGGTGAACTGGTGGCGGGGTTTCTGTTGGGTGACCGCTCGATTGATGACTATTTGAGCGATGTTGTCCGACGTTCCATCGAATATGCCGGGTTTAATCTGCTGATGGGCAATGCCAACGAGCTGTGGCACTTCAATGCGCGGGAGTCTGAGGCGGTGATGCTGCCCCCGGGTGTTTACGGACTGTCGAACGCCGGGCTCGATACGCCATGGCCGAAATTGCTCAAGGCGCGGGCGGCGCTGGAAGCAGTGTTGGAGGACCCGCAGCCGCAGGCTTTATTGGCGTTATTGGGGGATTCGCAGACGGCACCGTTTGTTGATCTGCCGGATACCGGGGTCGGGTTGGCGACCGAGACGTTGTTGTCGAGTGTGTTTATTGCCAGCCAGAGTTACGGGACGCGGGCGAGTACGGCGTTGATTGTTCAGGCGGATGGGACGCGGCATATGGTCGAAAGGAGTTTCGGGCCGTATGGCGGGCATCTGGGGGAAGTGGAGATCAGGCTTTAGTTGTGTGTTGTCTGGACTGGCCTCTTCGCGAGCAAGCCCGCTCCCACATTTAACCGATTTCTCCCAGAAGAATGCGGTCGAAAGTGGGAGCGGGCTTGCTCGCGAAGGGTCCGCAACAGGTTTAGAGGGTCTTGACCGAAGCCGGATTGATCATCTTCGCCAACCCAAGGTTTTTCAGCGCCAGTTGCAGCGAGCTGTGGATAACTTGCGGGTTGTCGATGGTCATCAGTTCCGCGAGCAACTCCTTGGCCTTGCTCAGGTTGATCTGACGCAGCATCCATTTCACTTTCGGCAAGTTGGTGGCGTTCATCGACAGGCTGTCGAAGCCCATTGCCATCAACAGCACCGCAGCAGCCGGGTCACCGGCCATCTCGCCGCAGATACTCACCGGCTTGCCTTCGGCATGGGCATCACGCACGACGTTCTGCAACGCCTGAAGCACCGCCGGGTGCAGGTAGTCGTAAAGGTCGGCCACCCGCGGGTTGTTGCGGTCCACGGCCAGCAGGTACTGGGTCAGGTCGTTGGAGCCGACCGACAGGAAGTCCACTTGCCGCGCCAGTTCCTTGGTCTGATACACCGCCGCCGGAATCTCGATCATCACGCCAATCGGCGGCATCGGCACGTCGGTGCCTTCGTCGCGGACTTCGCCCCAGGCGCGGTGAATCAGGTGCAGGGCTTCTTCGAGTTCGTGGGTGCCGGAGATCATCGGCAGCAGGATCCGCAGGTTGTTCAAGCCTTCACTGGCCTTGAGCATGGCGCGGGTCTGCACCAGGAAGATTTCCGGATGATCAAGCGTGACGCGAATCCCGCGCCAGCCGAGGAACGGGTTGTCTTCCTTGATCGGGAAGTACGACAACGCCTTGTCGCCGCCGATGTCCAGGCTGCGCATGGTGACCGGTTGCGGATGGAACGCGGCGAGCTGCTCGCGGTAGATCGCCAGCTGCTCCTTTTCGCTTGGAAACCGCTGGTTGATCATGAACGGCACTTCGGTGCGGTACAGACCCACGCCTTCGGCGCCACGCTTCTGCGCCCGCGCCACGTCCGCCAGCAGGCCGGTGTTGACCCACAGCGGCATGCGATGACCATCGAGGGTCACGCACGGCAAGTCGCGCAGGGTGTCGAGACCGAGCGCCAGTTGTTTCTCTTCTTCCACCACCTCGGCGAATTGCTTGCGCAACACTTCGCTGGGGTTGGTATAGACCTCGCCGCGGGTGCCATCGACGATCAATTCGATGCCGTCGACCTTGGCGTACGGCAGGTCGACCAGCCCCATCACCGTCGGGATGCCCATCGCACGGGCGAGGATCGCGACGTGGGAGTTACCCGAGCCGAGGACCGATACCAGGCCGACCAGCGTGCCTTCCGGCACCTCGCCGAGCATCGCCGGCGTCAGCTCTTCGCTGACCAGAATGGTTTTTTCCGGGTAAACCAGATTCTGCTGACGCTCTTCCTGCAGGTACGCCAGCAAGCGGCGGCCAAGGTCCTTGACGTCCGAGGCGCGCTCACGCAGGTAGGCGTCGTCCATCAATTCGAAACGGTTGACGTGCTCAGTGACCACTTGGCGCAACGCACCCTGGGCCCACTGGCCGGTCCTGATCACGGTGGTGACTTCGTTGCCCAGCGCGGCATCGTCGAGCATCATCAAATAGACGTCGAACAAGGCCCGCTCTTCGGGACGCAGCTGCGAAGCCAATTTGGCCGACAACGCGCGCATGTCGGCGCGCACACCTTCGATGGCGGTTTTGAACAACCCCAGTTCGGCGTCGATATCGACGATGGTCTTGTCCGGCACCACGTCCAGATCAGCCGGTGGCAGCATGACCACCGCCGTACCGACCGCCGCACCCGGCGAACCCGGCACGCCGACGAACTTGGCTTCCTGGATGCCTTTGCCCTGACGGCCCAAGCCGCGAATCGAACCGGTGGCCTCGGCGTGGGCGATTACGCCGGCAAGCTGCGCGCTCATGGTCACGAGGAAGGCTTCTTCACCTTCATCGAACTGGCGGCGTTCTTTTTGCTGAATGACCAACACGCCGACGACGCGGCGGTGGTGAATGATCGGCGCCCCGAGGAAGGAGGCGTAGCGCTCTTCACCAGTCTCGGCGAAGTAGCGGTAGCGCGGGTGATCCGCAGCGTTTTCGAGGTTCAGCGGTTCTTCACGCGTGCCGACCAGGCCGACCAGACCTTCGTTGGGCGCCATGCTGACTTTGCCGATCGAGCGCTTGTTCAAGCCCTCGGTGGCCATCAGCACGAAGCGGTTGCTCTCGGGGTCAAGCAGATAGACCGAGCAGACCTGGCTGCCCATGGCCTCTTTGACGCGCAATACAATAATGCCCAACGCCGCCTTGAGATCCTTGGCGGAGTTAACTTCCTGGACGATCTTGCGCAGCGTATTGAGCATGGCTCGGGGTCGAACTCCGTCGTCAGTCGCGCGTTAAAAGGCGCGGGGCAAGCTCTTTGAGAGCGCGTCGATACACCTCGCGCTTGAATGTCACCACCTGGCCCAACGGATACCAATAGCTGACCCAGCGCCAGCCATCGAATTCCGGTTTACCGGTCAAATCCATCCGCACCCGCTGCTCGTTGGAGATCAGGCGCAGGAGAAACCATTTCTGTTTCTGGCCGATGCACAGCGGTTGGCTGTGGGTACGGACCAGACGTTGCGGCAAACGATAGCGCAACCAGCCCCGGGTGCAGGCGAGAATTTCAACATCTTCGCGCTCCAGACCCACTTCTTCGTTCAACTCGCGGTACAAGGCGTCTTCCGGCGTCTCCTGCGGGTTGATACCGCCCTGAGGAAACTGCCAGGCATCTTGATTGATACGGCGAGCCCATAGCACCTGTCCGGCATCATTCGTGAGAATGATCCCGACATTGGGGCGGAAACCATCGGGGTCGATCACGGCAACAACCTCGCAAACGCATGTCGCCGCATTGTTCCACAAAGGTTGTGAAAGCAGCAACGCGCCGACCGACCTTATGTGCACTCTTGTGAAAAGTCCGTATTCTGGGCGCCTTTCTACAGACTTTTCAGCGAGTAACTGCAATGCGTCTGGCTTTATTCGACTTGGACAACACCCTGCTGGGCGGCGACAGTGACCACGCCTGGGGCGATTACCTGTGCGAGCGCGGCTTTCTCGACGCCGTCGCCTACAAGGCACGCAACGACGAGTTCTATCAGGATTACCTGGCTGGCAAGCTGGATAACGACGCTTACCTGAACTTCTGCCTGGAAGTGCTCGGGCGCACCGAGATGGCCACGCTGGATCAATGGCACCTCGATTACATGCGCGATTGCATCGAACCGATCGTGTTGCCGCAGGCTATCGAACTGCTGAAGAAGCATCGCGATGCCGGCGACAAACTGGTGATCATCACCGCGACCAACCGCTTCGTGACCGGGCCGATTGCCCAGCGCCTGGGGGTTGAAACCTTGATCGCCACCGAGTGCGAAATGGTCGATGGCCGTTATACCGGGCGCAGCACTGATGTCCCGTGCTTTCGCGAAGGCAAGGTGACGCGGTTGAATCGTTGGCTGGAAGAGACGGGGCATTCGTTGGAGGACAGCTATTTCTATAGCGACTCGATGAATGATTTGCCGCTGCTTGAGCAGGTGGCGAATCCGGTGGCGGTGGATCCTGATCCTAACTTGCGGGCCGAGGCCCAGAAGCGTGGCTGGCCGGTTATTTCGTTGCGCGATTGATATCGCCTTCGCGAGCAAGCCCGCTCCCACACTTGATCGCATTCCTCTGGGAGAACGCGGTTAAATGTGGGAGCGGGCTTGCTCGCGAAGGGGTCAACTGGATTTCAAGCCCTACACAGGTTTGGCGCCCATCAACCCCGCAATGGCGATAAAGCAGACAAAACTGAACAACGCCAAGGCAAAGGTAAATCTCCCCACCCCACCCGGCGCCTTGCGCAATTTGTTAAGCCGCACCAACAGCCAAAACCAGGCCAACGCCGCCACGGTGTAAAGCACACTCGACGCCAACAACCACGTCTGCCCCAACGGCCAGCCCACCAGATGGACCATCCCCCAGCCGGTGAACGGCATGCTCAACAGCGCCAACCCCATCAGCAGCCAGATGAACACCCGTGGCCGTTGCAGGGTACGGCTGCCGACTGTCGCGTCACCTTTGCGGCGCGCGATAAAAACCCAGATCCCCAGGCCCAACGCACTGATCAGCAACACCGCCGTTGCAACCATGTGCGCCACTTTCAGGGCAGTTAACGTTTCCATTGTCCGATTTCCTTATGGCCTGCCCATCAGCGTAGCCGCTCAGCCCAGAAACAGCTTATAGGCCGGGTTATCGCTTTCGTCCCAGTACGGGTAACCAATTTCTTCCAGCGCGGCCGGCACCAGATGACGTTCGTCGTGAGGCACTTGCAGGCCCGCGACCACACGACCGTCTGCCGCACCGTGATTGCGGTAATGGAACATCGAGATGTTCCAGCGCCCGCCCAGCTTGTTGAGGAAGTTGAACAACGCGCCCGGACGCTCCGGGAATTCGAAGCGCAGGATCACTTCATCGACCACGTGGGCCGCACGACCGCCGACCATGTGGCGGATGTGCAACTTGGCCAGTTCGTTGTCGGTCAGGTCCAGCACCGGGAAGCCCTGCTCGGTCAGGCTCGCCAGCAGCGCACTGCGCGGATCGGTTTCCGGGTGAGTCTGCACGCCAACGAAGATGTGCGCTTCGCTGCCGGTGTTGTAGCGGTAGTTGAATTCGGTGATCTGGCGCTTGCCGATGGCTTCGCAGAACGCCTTGAAACTGCCCGGTTTCTCGGGGATGGTCACGGCGATGATCGCTTCACGGCCCTCGCCCAGCTCGGCGCGTTCGGCGACGTGGCGCAAACGGTCGAAGTTGACGTTGGCGCCGGAGTCGATGGCGACAAAGGTGTGGCCAGTGACGCCATTCTGCTCGACGTATTTCTTGATTCCCGCCACGCCCAGCGCGCCGGCCGGCTCGGTAATCGAGCGGGTATCGTCGTAGATATCCTTGATCGCCGCGCAGATTTCGTCGGTGCTGACCGTGATCACGTCATCGACATAGTCTTTGCAGATATCGAACGTGTGCTGGCCAATCTGCGCCACCGCCACGCCGTCGGCGAAGATGCCCACGGTCGGCAATACCACGCGCTCGCCAGCCGCCATCGCGGCTTGCAGGCAATTGGAGTCGTCCGGTTCGACGCCGATGATTTTGATTTCCGGGCGCAGGTATTTCACATAGGCCGCGATGCCGGCGATCAGGCCGCCACCACCGACCGGAACGAAGATCGCGTCGAGACGGCCAGGGTGCTGGCGCAGAATCTCCATCGCCACGGTGCCCTGCCCGGCAATGGTGTGGGGATCGTCGTAAGGGTGGATGTAGACGTAGCCTTTTTCGTCGACCAGCTTCAGCGAGTAGGCCAGGGCTTCCGGGAACGAATCCCCGTGCAGCACCACTTTGCCGCCGCGCGAACGCACGCCTTCGACTTTGATTTCAGGGGTGGTCTTGGGCATGACGATGGTGGCTTTCACGCCCAACACTTTCGCCGCCAGGGCCAGGCCTTGCGCATGATTGCCCGCCGACGCCGTGACCACGCCGCGAGCACGTTCTTCATCGCTCAACTGGGTCAGCTTGTTGTAAGCGCCGCGAATCTTGAACGAGAACACCGGCTGCAAGTCTTCACGCTTGAGCCAGATATTGTTGCCCAGCCGCTCGGAAAGCTGGCGGGCAGTCTGCAATGGGGTTTCTACGGCAACGTCATAAACGCGCGAGGTGAGGATCTTTTTGACGTACTGTTCGAGCATCGGAAAGCATCACTGAGCGGGTTGGGCAGGGCCAAGGAGTCTAACCCGGCTTTCGGGCGGGCGACCACACTAAACAGGTGGTTTTAGCCTTCGCAGACATTACGACCCCATTGTGGCGAGGGAGCTTGCTCCCGCTGGAGCGCAAAGCGGTCCCTTTGCATTCTTTCAGACATACCGTGCAGACAGGTTTACGACTGCTTCGCAGCCGAGCGGGAGCAAGCTCCCTCGCCACAGGGGCCGCATCGCTCCCCACGCACCTCATCAGTCAATCGGGCAATGACCTTCCCCGCCTCGAAGCCTATAATGCCGGCCTTTAGTTTCCTCCTTCGGCACCTCGGAGCCCGCATGACCCAGGATCAACTCAAACAGGCAGTGGCTCAGGCCGCTGTCGACTTCATCCTCCCGAAACTCGACGACAAGAGCATCGTCGGGGTCGGCACCGGCTCCACCGCCAACTGCTTCATCGACGCCCTGGCCAAGCACAAAGGCGCGTTCGATGGCGCGGTCGCCAGCTCCGAAGCCACCGCTGCCCGCCTCAAGGGCCACGGCATTCCGGTGTATGAGCTGAACACCGTCAGCGACCTGGAGTTCTACGTCGACGGCGCTGATGAAAGCGACGCGCACCTGAACCTGATCAAGGGCGGTGGCGCAGCCCTGACCCGCGAGAAGATTGTCGCGGCCGTGGCCAAGACCTTCATCTGCATCGCCGACGCCAGCAAACTGGTGCCGGTGCTCGGCGAGTTCCCGCTGCCGGTCGAAGTGATCCCGATGGCCCGCAGCCACGTGGCCCGCGAGCTGGTGAAGCTGGGCGGCGACCCGGTTTACCGCGAAGGCGTGCTGACCGACAACGGCAACATCATCCTCGACGTGTTCAACATGCAGATCACTAACCCGGTTGAACTGGAACGCCAGATCAACGCGATTGTTGGCGTGGTCACCAATGGCCTGTTCGCGGCGCGTCCGGCGGACTTGTTGCTGCTGGGCACCAGCGAAGGCGTGAAAACCCTGCGCGCCAAGTAATCCACATACAAAACAAAACCTGTGGGAGCCGGGCTTGCCCGCGATGGCGGTATATCAGTCACCTGTTTATCGACTGACACGACCTCATCGCGGGCAAGCCCGGCTCCCACAATGGTTTGTGGCGCACACAGAAACTGCGCATGGCACCGATTTAATGTGGGAGCGGGCTTGCTCGCGAAGAGGTCGTGTCAGCCAACAAAGATGTTGAATGACAGACCGCATTCGCGAGCAAGCCCGCTCCCACATTTGTTTTTGGGTGTTTTTAGGGTTGTGCGGGTTTTTTGAAGACGTAGAACAGGTTCGGCTCGCTGACGAGGTACATCGTGCCGTCGTCGTCCATCGCGATGCCTTCCGCTTGCGGCACGGTCTTTTGCAGGCCTTGGCGCCCCTTGCTCAGTGACATCGTACTCAGCGGACGCCCATCCACATCCAGCTCAATAATCAGCCGCGATTCGTCGGACAGCGCCAGCAAATGGCCGCTGCGTTCGTCGTATTGCAGGCTCGACAGGTCTCGCACAAACATCCCGGCGTCGCGCTTGGGGTTGTTCACCACGTGCACGGCGTAGGATTTCTCCGGGTTGTAATGCGGGAAGCCCTGCACTTCGTAGATCAGCATCGGGTCGCGCTCCTTGGCGACGAACAACCGTTTGCCCACCGAATCGTAAGCCAGCCCTTCAAAACCCTTGTTACTGCCCATGTGCACGCCGAGGACCATCTGCTCGGCATCCGCCCCGTCGAGAAAAGTCGTGTCCGGTTCCAAGTGAATCTTGATCAGCCGCTGCTGGCTCTCATCCGTAATCACATAAGTGTCGGCACTGATGAATTCCACCGCCTCAGGGTCGCCAAAGCCGATCAATGCCACGCGCCGAAGGATTTTGCCCTCCAGGGACAGCTCGATCAGCTCGGAGTCTTTATTGGTGACCGTGAACAGGCTTTTGCGCACCGGATCGAACGTCAGCGCCGAGACGTTATCGTGCAGCCCGTCGATCACCCGTGCCTCGATGTCCACCCGGTATTGATCCAGGCCGATGGATTCACTGCTCTGCGGCTGCCAAAGCGTCTGCAGGTTGAACCAGGCACGCTCAAACAGGCGCAAGTATTGGCCGACCGCAACCAGAGCGATCAGCGCAATCACCAACAGGATCAAAACGAGGGGTTTGGGACGGGCAAGTCGGCGCATTCAGGCGAGCTCGAAAACAAAACGGGCGGATGAAATATCACGCCCGTGTGAATTCAAGCTTAATGGCCAGCGGCTTGCGACCACAACCGCGGGGGTGTGGCGATTATTTCTGCTTTTCGAAGCGGTAGAACAGGTTGGGTTCACTGACCATGTACAAGTTGCCCGCCTCGTCCATGGTCACGCCTTCGGCCCGTGGAATGGTATTTTTCAGACCATTGAAGCCGCCCAACAGGGCGATGAAGCTGACTTGCTCACCCTTTTTGTCCAGTTCCATCAACAAGTGAGAGTCGGCGGACAGCACCAGCATGTGCCCCGTGCGCGGGTCGATGGCCAGGGCCGACAGGTTGCGCATGTCCAGCGCATGACTGGCCAGCTTCAGCTTGTCACCGGTCAGGACCCGGCCGTCACCTTTCCAGGCAAACAAGGCCGGCGGGCGCTCTTCGCCCAACAGCAACTGCTGGTTTTGCGAATCCCAGGTAACCCCTTCAAAGGCCTTGTTCTGGTCTTTCGAAGGCCCGAGGTCGTACTTCGTAAAGTCGGCGATGTTCAATTCACGGGTGTTGGCATCGACCTTGACGACGGTGATCAGGTGTTCGCGCTCATCGACAATCGCCAGCAGGCCGTTGCCCAGCACGGTGACGCCTTCCGGGTTGCTCCAGCCCACCAGCGGCATTTTGCGCAGCACATCGCCCTGAAGGTTCAGCTCAACCAGAAACGGATTCTTGCCCATCACCGAAAACAGCGTTTTGGTCTGAGGGTCGTAGGCGAGATCCGATGCCTCGTCCTTTTCCATGCCCGGCAGCAGCTTGGCATCGATCACTGCCCGGTAGTCAGGAAGCCAGATACTGGCCTGACGCTCGGCCGGACTTGTGAACTGCTCTTTCACCCAGAGCACGCCGCGACTGTCCCAATGCATCGCAAAGGCAACGCCGTACGCGATGACCGCCACCAGCAACAGCCAGGCATACCAGCGCATCGCGAAGCGCGAGCGGCGGGTTGTTTTGAGCGTGGACAGCGGTGGGGTGGCCATTGAGGGATGCGTTCCAGAAGTTCAGGCTAGGGGTAATAGCACAATTGGGGCCGGCTCAGGCGCCGCGAGCCCCGGAATTATCCAGACGAAATGTGAAAAAAACGGGAAATGGCGGGATTGCCCTATCTGTCGCAGGACTTGAAACCACCAAATACCAATGTGGGAGCGGGCTTGCTCGCGAATGCGGTGTATCAGACGACATTAATGTTGCCTGACACACCGCATTCGCGAGCAAGCCCGCTCCCACACTGGTTCAGCGGTGTAGCGACTAGCGCACGCTGCTGGTGAAGCTACTGGCGCCGGGCAGTTCCAGAACAATGTCATCGCCGACATTCAACGGACCAACGCCCACTGGCGTTCCGGTCAGGATCACGTCACCGGCCTGCAGTGAGAAGCAGCCAGCCATGTGCTGGATCATCGGCACGATCGGGTTGAGCATCGCGCTGCTGTTGCCATCCTGGCGCACTTCGCCGTTGATGGTCAGGCGAATACCGATGTCGGTCAGGTCCGCAAAGGTGCTGCCGGACACGAACGGCGCGATCACCGCCGCGCCGTCGAACGACTTGGCGATTTCCCATGGCAGACCCTTGGATTTCAACTCGGCCTGCTTGTCGCGCAGCGTCAGGTCCAGTGCCGGGGCGAAACCGGAGATAGCGTCCAGCACTTCTTCACGGCTTGGTTTTGTCGACAGCGGCTTGCCGATCAACACGGCGATTTCCGCTTCGTAGTGCACCGAACCGCGCTCGGTTGGAATGGCGAAACCGCCTTCCAGCGGCACTACGCAACTGCCCGGCTTGATGAACAGCAGCGGCTCGGTAGGCACCGGGTTGTCCAGTTCCTTGGCGTGTTCGGCGTAGTTACGGCCGATGCACACCACTTTCCCCAGCGGGAAATGAATACGCGTACCGTCGACATACTGGTGCTGATAGCTCATGGACCGACTCCTGGTTCGTAGCTCTTAAATTCAACAGTCAAACAGCGAAGATCTTGCCCGGGTTCATGATGCCGTTCGGGTCGAACACCGCTTTTACCGCTTTCATGTACTCGATCTCCACCGGCGAGCGGCTGTAGGTCAAGTAATCACGCTTGGTCATGCCCACGCCGTGCTCGGCGGAAATCGAACCGTTGTACTTCTCGACGGTTTCGAACACCCACTTATTCACAGTCGCGCACTTGGCGAAGAACTCATCCTTGCTCAGGTTTTCCGGCTTGAGGATGTTCAAGTGCAGGTTGCCGTCGCCGATGTGGCCGAACCAGACGATTTCGAAGTCCGGGTAATGTTCGCCGACGATCGCGTCGATTTCCTTGAGGAACGCCGGGACTTTCGACACGGTGACCGAAATGTCGTTCTTGTACGGCGTCCAGTGGGAAATGGTTTCGGAAATGTATTCGCGCAGCTTCCAGAGGTTCTGCAGCTGGGTTTCGCTCTGGCTCATCACGCCGTCCAGCACCCAGCCCTGCTCGACGCAGTGCTCGAAGGTTTCCAGCGCGTGGTTGGCCACTTCTTCGGTGGTCGCTTCAAATTCCAGCAGCGCGTAGAACGGGCAGTCGGTTTCGAACGGTGCCGGGACATCGCCGCGGGCCATGACTTTTGCCAGGGCCTTGTCGGAGAAGAATTCGAAGGCGGTCAGGTCGAGTTTGCTCTGGAATGCGTGCAACACCGGCATGATCGAGTCGAAATCGGTAGTACCGAGGACCATCGCTGTGAGGTTTTTCGGGGCGCGATCCAGACGCATGGTCGCTTCGACCACAAAACCGAGGGTGCCTTCGGCGCCGATGAACAGCTGACGCAGGTCATAGCCGGTGGCGTTCTTGATCAGGTCGCGGTTCAGTTCCAGCACGTCGCCCTTGCCGGTCACGACTTTCATGCCGGCAACCCAGTTACGGGTCATGCCGTAGCGAATGACCTTGATCCCGCCGGCATTGGTGCCGATATTGCCGCCAATCTGGCTCGAACCTGCCGAAGCGAAGTCTACCGGGTAGTACAGGCCTTTCTCTTCAGCGACATTCTGCAAATGCTCTGTCACGACGCCCGGCTGACAAACGGCCGTGCGGTCGGTGAGGTTCACATCGAGAATCTGGTTCATGTAGTCGAACGACACGACCACTTCGCCATTGGCCGCCACGGCCGCGGCGGAAAGCCCGGTACGGCCGCCGGATGGCACCAGCGCCACCTTGTGTTCATTGGCCCAACGGACAATGGCCTGCACCTGCTCGGTGGTCTTGGGAAACACGATGGCAGTCGGGGCCGGGGCGTAATGCTTGGTCCAATCCTTACCGTAAGCATTCAGGGAGTCGGCATCGGTCAGCACCTTGCCAGGCTCAACCAGGGTCTTCAGCTCATCAATCAGCGCAGGATTGGTCATCGACAGAACTCTCGAACAATTCATGGTCATCCTGAGAACGCTTCACGTCGCAGGAATGAGTGTTTAGCGGGGTGCGTATGCTAGCATACCGACCCCGCAGCATAGTGCCCAACGGCCATTCTGCGGTGACGGCTTTCTTGCCGTCCGGGTCAGCGTCTGCTGGCTATTTCCTGCCATTTTTCTCCGGGATACAGGTTTACGCAGATGAGCAAGACTTCTCTCGATAAGAGCAAGATCAAGTTCCTTCTTCTCGAAGGCGTCCACCAATCGGCTGTCGACGTTCTCAAGTCGGCGGGCTACACCAGCATCGAGTACCTCACCGGTTCTCTGCCGGAAGCCCAGCTGAAGGAAAAGATCGCTGATGCGCACTTCATCGGCATTCGCTCGCGCACTCAATTGACCGAAGAGATCTTCGATCACGCGAAGAAGCTGGTCGCTGTCGGCTGTTTCTGCATCGGCACCAACCAGGTTGACCTGAACGCAGCACGCGAACGCGGGATTGCGGTGTTCAACGCACCGTACTCCAACACCCGCTCCGTCGCCGAGCTGGTGCTGGCCGAAGCGATCCTGCTACTGCGCGGCATCCCTGAGAAGAACGCTTCCTGCCACCGTGGCGGCTGGATCAAGAGCGCGGCCAACTCCTTCGAGATCCGCGGCAAGAAGCTGGGCATCGTCGGTTACGGTTCGATCGGTACTCAACTGTCGGTCCTGGCTGAAGGCCTGGGCATGCAAGTGTACTTCTACGACACCGTGACCAAGCTGCCACTGGGTAACGCCACCCAGGTCGGCAACCTGCACGAATTGCTGGCCATGTCCGACATCGTCACCCTGCACGTACCGGAAACCGCTGCGACCCAGTGGATGATGGGCGAGAAGGAAATCCGCGCGATCAAGAAGGGCGGCATCCTGATCAACGCTGCTCGCGGCACCGTGGTCGAACTGGACGCCCTGGCGGACGCGATCAAGGACAAGCACCTGATCGGCGCGGCCATCGACGTGTTCCCGGTGGAGCCTCGCTCCAACGACGAAGAGTTCGAAAGCCCGCTGCGTGGCCTGGACAACGTGATCCTGACCCCGCACATCGGTGGTTCCACCGCTGAAGCGCAAGCCAACATCGGTCTGGAAGTGGCAGAAAAACTGGTCAAGTACAGTGACAACGGTACGTCCGTATCGTCGGTGAACTTCCCGGAAGTGGCCCTGCCGGCTCACCCTGGCAAGCACCGCCTGCTGCACATCCACGAGAACATTCCGGGTGTGATGAGCGAGATCAACAAGGTGTTCGCCGAAAACGGCATCAACATCTCCGGTCAGTTCCTGCAGACCAACGAGAAAGTCGGCTACGTCGTGATCGACGTCGACGCCGACTACTCGGAAATCGCCCAAGAGAAACTCCAGCACATCAACGGCACCATTCGTTGCCGCGTGTTGTTCTGATAGCGACTTGAGCGACAAAAAAAAGGAGACCTTCGGGTCTCCTTTTTCATGCCTGCGGAACAGTTATTTAACTGTCACGGTAATCTTTTCCGAAACGATTGGCGGATCGAACGCCATGTGGTTCTTGTCACCCAGCTCCAGCTGCAACGTGTGCTTGCCCGGCGTCAGCTCCAGCTCGGTTTCGGTCTGAGCCTTGCCGAAATGAATATGGTTGGCATCTGCCGGAATTACAGTACCTGCGGGGATCGTGCTTGCGGCGTCGACTAGCAGGTGATGATGGCCAGTGTGCGCGGTGGCGTCGCCTGCCGGAGCCAGCGCAATACCTTTGACTTCAAACTTGACCTTGAATTTAGTATCCACAACGGCACCGCTGGCAGGTTCAACGATACTCACGGAAGCACCTGCCGGCGCGGGGGTAGCGGCGGATGCCAGCATCGACACCCCCATCAGAAGACCAGCCAACGCAGCACGTGACATAAACGTTTTCATTCTCTTCTCCAGTTTTTTCGTAAAATCCGCGTGACCATGACAACTTCATGGTCAATCGTTGTCGAAGGCACTCGACAACCATAGCAAAGCGAGCCTGATCCAGAGCATCGCGATAATGAATTCAAAGGAGTGACCATGCGCTTTTTGCCTGGCCTGATCTGCCTGCTACCCCTTTTGAGCCCTTTGGCTCATGCCGAACTGATTGACGACATCAACGACCGTGGTGAACTGCGCATTGCTCTTGAGGCTAATACACCGCCCTTCAATTTCAAGGATGAAGGCAAACTCAGCGGGTTCGAAGTCGAGCTGGGCCAACTGCTGGCCAACGAGCTCGATGTCCGCGCCGACTTCGTCGTCACCGATTCGGGCGATCTGTTGACCGGCGTTGAAAGCGGCAAGTACGACGTCGCCATCAACCACATAGCAATGACCCCGGATTTGAAGGATCGTTTCGATTTCAGCGAGCCTTACCTTCAAACCAAAGCGCAATTGATCGCGCAGAAAGAAGAACCGCGCTCGATGCTGCTGGTGCAGTCGTTTGCGCAAGAGAAGCCCAAGGCCAGCCTGCCGGTGGGTTTGGCGATTCCATTTCAGAAAGGCAACCCGGCGTTTCATGCCAGCCTGGAAAATGCGCTGCAGCGGATCAAGAGCGATGGCCGGATGGCCGCGCTGGAGAAGAAGTGGTTTGGGGCGGATGCAAGCGCGGCGCCGAAACCATAAGGCACTGAAGATCTAATGTGGGAGCGGGCTTGCTCGCGAAGGCGGAGTGTCAGTCGACATCAACGTGTCTGGCACTCCGCCTTCGCGAGCAAGTCGAATCGTCGCACCGCCGCTCCCACATTAGTTTTGTATTGGTCTTCAGACTAAGGTTGTCAGGGCTGCCGCCGCTTGCGGCAACTCCAGCTCGCTGAAGACGAGCACACCATTGCGCTTGAGCAACGCCGCCGTCACACCTTCACCCGCCACCTTCACACCGCTGAAGCTTCCGTCATACGTCAGCAAATTCCCGCAAGACGGGCTATTGGCCTTAAGCACGGCAATGCGTATGCCGTGCTTATGCACCAGTTCTAGCGCCTGATAAGCCCCGGACAGAAACTCGGCACTGACATCTTCACCCTCGGTGGTGATCACGCGGGCGTGGCCGTCCAGCACTTGCGCGCCCTGGCCGCCGGGAATTTCCGCCGCCGCCCTCGGTGTCGGCAAGCCGCCAGCCACTTCGGGGCACAACGGGACGACCCGACCTTCATCCAGCCACTGCTGAAGCCGATCGAATGGCCCGCTCGCCCCGCCGTCGTAGCGTACGCGGTGGCCCAGCAGGCAGCGGCTGACCAGAATCTTGTGCATGATCAGAATGGCTCGTTGCCCCGACGTCGGAACCAGCCGGTCAACGACAGGCGATCCCGGGTCGCGGGCAAAACTTCGTGGGGCACTTCGCCCGACAGGAACACCACCAGGCAGCCGCCGACAGGTTCCACATCGTAGGCCCGGTCTTCCTCCCGATACATGCGCAACTGTCCGCCGTGCTCGGGCAGCCAACCTTCATTGAGGTACACCACTGCCGAGACCATGCGCCGATCGTCATCGCGAAAACGGTCAACGTGTCTGAGGTAAAACGCACCGGGCGGGTACAGCGCGAAATGGCTTTCGAAATCCTCCAGGCCCAAAAACAAACCACGATTCATCGCTTCGCGCAGGCTGTCCATCAATCCCAGATAGCTGTCGCACGCCTCGGCCTGCCCGGGGTCGATCCACTGGATATGGTCGCCGCGAATCCCCTCGCGAACCTCCGATGACGGCCCTCGGCCTACCGCCGCAGGAGCCAGTTCACCCTCGGCCGCACGTTTACGGCACTCGGCCGCCAGCGCCCGGGTCAGATCCTCAGGCAGGAAAATGTTCTGTTGCGACCAGCCGTGTGCAGCCAGGTCGTCAACGATACGTAACAGCAGCGGGTGATCAGAGGGTATTTGCATGCCGCGCATAGTATTCCTGTGCCTGAAAATCCGACAGAGCCACGCAGCGGGTTGATACGAATTCTCGACAAGTTAGGATGCCACACGGAGAATAGTCGCCTGCTGACAGGAGTCCCTATGCGCCGTTTGCTTTTTTCACTGTTGATGCTCTGTGCCTTGCCCGCTTGGGCAGACGGCCACGACCAGTTGTACAAGGTCGCCGGTTGGCCAGACCAACGCGCGCATTTCAACGACGCGCTGACGGCCGCACAACAACGCTACGAGAGCAGCCTGCCACCGGCGGTGTTTCAGGCGCTGGTCAACAACAGCAATCAGCGTTTCGCTCCGCAGTCCGTTGATCAACGTGCTGAAGCACAATTACGCAAAAGCCTCGCCGATCCAAAACCTGCACTGACCTTCTTTCAATCGCCTCTGGGCAAGAAAGTCGTGGCTGCCGAATTGCTGGCAACCCGTCGCGACCAACTGGCGAAAAACGCCAAGGGCCTGCCGAAGATGCAGGCCAGCGACAGCCGTCAACTGATCATCGGCCATCTGGCCCAGGCGCTGCCCGCTCGCGAGGCGGGGGCTGAAGTCAGCCTGGCGATTGCCGGTGTCGCGGCTGACAGCCTGAGTTCAATGATCCCCGGGTTGCTCGGTGGTGGACAGGCGCAAGGGATGTTGAACGGACAGCGTCAGCGCTTGATGGACCAGATCGGCAGCGACTTGAACAACACGCTGCTGTATGTCTATCGCGACCTGTCGGACAACGAACTGGAAGAGTTCGCCACGTTTGCCGAGTCGACCGAGGGCCAGTCGTATTACCAGGCGGCGCTGGCGGCGATCCGGGCGGGGTTGGCGGTGGGGCAAAGCACTTCGAACCTCAGCCAATAATTTGCGGCGCCTGGGAGATCGCCTTCGCGAGCAAGCCCGCTCCCACATTTAACCGAGTTCGCCCAGAAAAATGCGGTCAAGTGTGGGAGCGGGCTTGCTCGCGAAGGGGCCATCACTGTCGCTAAAGATTCCGGCCTTTAATCCGCTTGCTCAAAAACCCGAAATACTCCTCCCGCATCACCCGCGTCTCATTCGCCAGATGATGCCGCGCCTCTGGCAACATCAACACCTGAGGCCGATCGAACTTGGCCTTCAACACCCCAAGGTTATGCTCCCAATCCACCGTCATGTCCGCTTGCCCCTGCACGATCAGTGGCCGACGCGGACTGTTCGGCGCCGCTTCGATTCGCTTGATCCAGCGTGACAACGCCCCGACCCACGCCGTTGGCAAGCGCAGCGGCTGCAACGGATCGGCCTGCAGGAATGGCAGGAAATCAGGGTCGTTGGAGTTCTCGCTGAAGCGTCGGGCGATGGCTCTGACGAATGGCTTGAGCAGGTAATAGCTGAGCTTTGACCACCCCCAGGCACGCGGCCGCACCAGAGGCGACAACAGGATCACCTGGCCTTGAGCCGGACTGTTCGCGCCATGGTTGAGCACATGATCGATCACGATCGCCCCGCCCGTGCTCTGCCCGCACAAGTGCCACGGCTGCGGCAGATCAATGGACAACGCCTCGGCGAACAACCCTTGCAGTGTGTCCTGATACTCGGCGAATTCCTTGATGCTCGCCCGCTCGCCACTGGACAGCCCATGCCCCGGCAGGTCGCAGGCGATCACGGCGAACCCCTGATCCAGCGCCCACTCGATCACATGGCGGTATAGCCCGGTGTGATCGTAGAAACCGTGGAACAGGAACAGCGTCGCCTTCGCCCACTCCGGCCACCAGAACTGGCTGACCAATTGATAACCATCGACCTCGAAACGCCCCAGCCCGCTTCGCAGCGTACGACCCGGAAAATCCAGCCCGTAAAAATGCTGATACGCCATCGCCTCGGTCGACAGCGCCTGTCCTTCGGCCAATGGCCGCAGGCTGGCGCGCAAATGATCGGGGGAAAACGTGGCTGACATGAAGGATTCCAGAGCGTTAAACGGACTTTATAGGCCTGCGATATTCATCTGTCGCAGCAAGCATGGCAAGCTAGCCGGCCTTCGAGGATGAAACCCATGCGCCCGGCCTACCGCACCACACTGCTTGCCAGCCTGCTCGCCCTCGTGTGTGCCGGCGTCCTGTGGGCCGCGTATGACTGGTTTCAAGGGCGCTACTTGCGTGCGTTCAGCGAACACACCGCAGTATTCTCCGGCGACCCGCTGCGCCTGCCCGACGACCTCGCCGGCCCCGGCGCCATCCGCCTCGTGCACTTCTGGGACCCGGCCTGCCCGTGCAACGTCGGCAATCAGCAACACCTGAGCGAACTGGTTGAACGCTATGTGCCGCAGGGCGTCGAGTTTTACGCCGTGCAAAAACCCGGCAGTCACGGCCAGTTGCCGAGCACCTTAAGCAGCCTTAAAAGCATCGTCGTCCTGCCCGGCTCCGAACAGATCCCCGCCAGCCCGGCTGTGGCGATCTGGGATCGCAGCGGCAAACTGGCGTATTTCGGCCCGTACAGCGAAGGCCTGACCTGCAATTCGAGTAACAGCTTTATCGAACCCATCCTGCAAGCCCTGAGCGAAGGTCGCGCAGTGAATGCAACGCATACGCTGGCCATCGGTTGCTACTGCCCGTGGCCGGTTGAAGTGAAATAAGTCATTACTGACTTTTGCAGGACCGCGATGCCCGGCACAGGAGGTCTGTGCTACATGTTTGCAGCCCACACGGGCGGCAATCCAATAAGAACAAGGAGTCACCATGAAACGCGTCCTGACCGTACTGGCCATGCTGATTGTCGTGCTCGTCATCGGCGTCGGCGGGTACGTGTACAGCAAGCAGCCGACGCGCCAGGGCCAGGTGGAGTTGCAACGCCTGCATGGTTCGGTGAGCGTGCGCTACGACGAGCGCGGTGTACCGCATATTCGCGCAGAGAACGAAGCCGACCTCTACCGCACCCTCGGCTATGTCCAGGCCCAGGACCGCTTGTTCCAGATGGAAGCCATGCGGCGCCTGGCCCGTGGTGAACTGGCAGAGATCCTCGGCCCGAAACTGATCGACACCGACAAACTGTTCCGCAGCCTGCGTATCCGCGAACGCGCTGACAGTTACGTCGCCGCGCTGGATCGGCAGTCACCGGCGTGGAAGGCCCTGGAAGCCTATCTGGACGGCATCAATCAATATCAGGACACGCACGCTGCGCCTGTCGAGTTCGACGTGCTGGGCATCCACAAACGCCCGTTCACCGCGCAAGACAGCATCAGCGTCGCCGGTTACATGGCGTACAGCTTTGCCGCGGCGTTTCGCACCGAGCCGTTGCTGACTTTCGTGCGCGACCAATTGGGCGCCGACTACCTGAACATCTTCGACCTCGATTGGCAGCCCAAAGGCGTCCTGGCCCAAGGGCATTCCAAGCCTGCGCCAATCCTGTCCTCCAGCGACTGGAAAGACCTGAACGCCCTCGCCCGCTTGAGCGAACAGGCACTGGCCGACAACGGCCTGCCGCAATTCGAGGGCAGTAACGCCTGGGTGATTTCAGGCAACCGCACCAAAAGCGGCAAACCGCTGCTGGCCGGCGACCCGCATATTCGTTTTTCCGTGCCGGCAGTCTGGTACGAGGCGCAACTCTCGGCGCCGGGCTTTGAGCTGTACGGTCACCATCAAGCGTTGGTACCGTTTGCGTTTCTGGGCAACAACCTGGACTTCGGCTGGAGCCTGACCATGTTCCAGAACGACGACCTGGACTTGATCGCCGAGAAAACCAACCCGGACAACCCGAACCAGGTCTCGTATCGCGGCAAGTGGGTGGACATGGTCACCACGGAGCAGCAGATCGTCGTGAAGGGACAGGAAGCGGTCAAGCTGACGCTGCGTCAATCGCCCCACGGCCCGATCATCAACGATGCACTCGGCACCGCGGCCGGCAAGACGCCGGTGGCGATGTGGTGGGCGTTCCTTGAAACGCCGAACCCGATTCTCGACGGTTTCTATCAGCTCAACCGCGCCGACACGCTGGCCAAGGCGCGCGCCGCTGCGGCCAAGGTTCAGGCACCGGGGTTGAACATCGTCTACGCCAACGCCAAGGGCGACATTGGCTGGTGGGCTTCGGCGCTGCTGCCCAAGCGCGCGGCCGGAGTGAAACCCGGTTTCATCCTCGACGGCAGCACCAATCAGCCGGACAAGGACGGTTTCTACCCGTTCAGCGCCAACCCGCAGGAAGAGAACCCGGCGCGCGGCTACATCGTCTCGGCCAACTTCCAGCCGCTGTCGCCGACCGGCATGGAGATTCCCGGTTACTACAACCTGGCCGATCGCGGTCAGCAGCTTAATCGCCAGCTCAGCGACAAAAACGTGAAGTGGGACATCGATGCCAGTCAGAAGCTGCAACTGGGCACCACCACCGCCTACGGTCCACGGTTGCTGGCGCCGTTGTTGCCGGTGCTGCGTGAAGGGGTAACTGATCCGGCCGAATTGAAACTGGTGGAGCAACTGGCGCAGTGGAAAGGTGATTACCCGCTCGATTCGACCAGCGCCACGCTGTTCAACCAGTTCCTGTTCAACCTCGCTGACGCGACGATGCACGATGAACTGGGCAATGATTTTTTCGAGACTTTGCTCTCGACCCGGGTGATCGATGCCGCGCTGCCGCGCCTCGCTGCCACGCCTGATTCACCGTGGTGGGACAACCGCAACACCCTCGGCAAGGAAACCCGCGCCGACACGGTCAAGGTGGCCTGGCAAGCGACCATCGCCCACCTCAAAACCACCCTCGGCGCGGATTCGGCGCAGTGGCAGTGGGGCGCGGCGCATACCCTGACCCATGGTCATCCACTGGGCGTGCAGAAGCCGCTGGATCGGGTCTTCAACGTCGGGCCGTTCGACGCACCCGGTACCCACGAAGTGCCGAACAACCTCTCGGCCAAAATCGGTCCGGCGCCCTGGCCGGTGACTTACGGCCCGTCGACGCGGCGTCTGGTGGACTTTGCCGACCCGGCCCACAGCCTGACCATCAACCCGGTCGGCCAGAGCGGCGTACCGTTCGACAGTCACTACGACGACCAGGCCGAGGCGTATGTCGAAGGGGTGTATTACGAAGCGCATTTCAACGACGAAGAAGTCACGGCCAATACGCGCAGTACGTTGAAGTTTTTGCCGGCGCGGGCTGCGCCTTAGATTTTTGCTGTCTGGACTGACGCCTTCGCGAGCAAGCCCGCTCCCACATTTGACCGAAGTGTCCGGACGGGCACGGTCAAATGTGGGAGCGGGCTTGCTCGCGAAGAGGCCCTGACAGACAGCAAAAAATCCAGATCAAACCATCGCAGAAAAATTCAGCCTGAACTGCTGTGGCGTTACCCCCAATCGGCGGTTGAACACGCTGCGCATGTGCTGGGCATCGCGAAATCCACATTGGTAGGCCACGGTCTTGAGCGGCGAATGCGTGCTCTCCAGCAGCACACGCGCCGCATCCACCCTCGCCCGTTCGACGAACTCCGCCGGGGTGATTTTGGCTTCCTTGGCGAACACCCGGGAGAAATTGCGGGTGCTCATGTTGGCCGCGTTCGCCAGGTCCGCGATGGTCAGGTCGCCGGTGAGGTTGGCCAGCACGTAAAGCTGAACCAGCGCCACGGCAGAGGTGGGCTCGGCGTGGGGCGTGAGGAACGGGCTGAACTGCGATTGCCCGCCTGAGCGCTGGGTGAACACCACCAGACGCTTGGCCACGTTCAGCGCGACTTCCGGTCCGTGGTCCATGGCCAGCAGATACAACGACAAATCGATCCCCGCCGTGACCCCGGCCGAGGTGTAGAGCTCGCCGTCCTGCACGTACAAACGATCCGCCTCGACCTGGGTCGACGGGCACAACTGCGCCAGCGCGGCAGCGTCGCCCCAGTGGGTGGTCACGGTTCGCCCCTCGAGCAATCCGGCCCGGGCGAGGATGAAGGCGCCATTGCAGATCGAGCCAAAGCGTTGCGCCCGCGCGCAAGCACCTCGCAGCCAACTATCGAATGCCGCACCGAACTCCATGAACGGCAACTGCGGTCCACCGGCTACCAGCAACAGGTCATGCGCCTCAAGCGCTTCGCTGAAATGCCGGTGAGCATTGAGCGACAGACCGTTGGAACACGGCATCATCCCGCGCTCGACGCCGATCACCTCCAACCGGTAGTGGTCTTGTGGTTCGAGGAAACGATTGGCTTCAGAGAACACATCCATGGGACCGGTGACGTCCAGGGACTGAACGCCGGCGAAGACCACGATGGCGACGGTTTTACTCATGGAAACAAACGCCCTCTAGTATCGAATTTGGCGCGGACCTGTGGCGAGGGGGCTTTTGTGGCGAGGGGGCTTGCCCCCGTTGGGCTGCGCAGCGGCCCCAAAAAGCTGGGAGCGCTACGCACTCCAACGGGGGCAAGCCCCCTCGCCACAAAAGCTCATTCACTGCCGTCAAACTTAGCCAATCCACGCACAACAAGCGAGGTTGGCGCGATATGCAGGTTCATTGGCAAGGATCGCAGCCATGGATCGATTGTCCGGTTTCAGGGGTCAGCACAGACTTTACCCATCAGCGCCGCCACGGCGTTCCCCACGAGGAAATCACCATGAGCAGCATCATTGCCGGTATCAAAATCCCCGACAGCGCCTTGGCCAAGACCACCACTGAATACATCCGCGACGTCGAATCCGACCTGCTGTACCACCACTCGCGCCGAGTTTTTTTGTTCGGCGCCTTGAGCGGCGAACGCAAGCAGCTGGCCTACAACCCGGAGCTGTTGTACGTCGGCGCAATGTTCCATGACCTCGGGCTGGTGGAAGGTCATCGCAGCGCTGACGAGCGTTTTGAAGTCGACAGCGCCAATGCGGCCAAGGCGTTCCTCAAGCCTTACGGGCTGAGCGATGACGATATCGAGCAGGTCTGGTTGTCGATTGCCTTGCACACCACACCAGGCGTGCCGCAACACCTGCGGCCGAACGTGGCGCTGGTGACCGCGGGCGTTGAAATGGATGTGCTGGGCATCGACTATGCAGCGTTTTCCACCGTGCAGCGCGAGGCAGTGGTGCATGCGCATCCACGCGGTGATGAGTTCAAGGAGTGCATCCTGTGTGCGTTCGCCAACGGCTTCAAGCACAAGCCGGACACGACGTTCGGCACGGTGAATGCGGATGTGCTGGTGGACAGTGAAGCGGGGTTCAAGCCGATGAACTTTGTCGAGATCATCCGCAAATCTCCCTGGGTGTCCTGAAACAAAATGTGGGAGCGCGCTTGCTCGCGAAGGCGGTGTGTCAGTCGATAGATACATCAACAGATACACCGCCTTCGCGAGCAAGCCCGCTCCCACATTGGATCTGGGTCGGCCACACGTTTGTGGCCAGCCCTTAAGCCGCTTCCGGCGCCGGGGCGCGACGTACGTCCGGTTGTTTCCAGGAGTCGGCAGCGCCTTCTTCGATGGCTTGCTGAATCGCACGTTTGCGGCTTTCTTCGGCACGGCGGCTGAAGAACCAGACCAGGAAGGTCACGATCGACACCGCCAGCAGAATCAGGCTGGCCACGGCGTTGATCTCGGGCTTCACGCCCAGGCGCACCGCCGAGAACACTTCCATTGGCAGGGTCGTGGAACCCGGGCCCGACACGAAGCTCGCCAGCACCAGGTCATCCAGCGACAGGGCAAACGACATCATGCCGCCCGCCGCCAGCGATGGCGCGATCATCGGGATGGTGATCAGGAAGAACACCTTCCACGGCCGGGCACCGAGGTCCATGGCCGCTTCTTCGATGGACAGGTCCAGCTCACGCAAGCGCGCCGACACCACCACCGCCACATACGCCGCACAGAACGTCGTGTGCGCGATCCAGATGGTGATGATGCCGCGTTCCTGTGGCCAACCGATCATCTGCGCCATCGCCACGAACAGCAGCAACAGCGACAGACCGGTGATCACTTCGGGCATCACCAGCGGCGCGGTCACCAGGCCGCCGAACAGCGTGCGACCCTTGAAGTGGGTGATACGGGTCAGCACGAAAGCTGCGAGCGTACCCAGCGCGACCGCGGCCACCGCCGTGTAGCAGGCGATTTCCAGCGAGCGCACCACCGAGCCCATCAGTTGGCTGTTGTCGAGCAGGCCGACGTACCACTTGATCGACCAGCCGCCCCACACCGTCACCAGTTTCGAGGCGTTGAACGAGTAGATCACCAGGATCAGCATCGGGGCGTAGATAAACAGCAAACCGAATACCAGCATCAGGCTGGAGAAACTGAAGCGCTTCATTCTTTGCCCTCCATTTCTTTGGCCTGACTGCGGTTGAACAGGATGATCGGCACAATCAGGATCGCCAGCATCACCACCGCCAGGGCAGATGCCACCGGCCAGTCACGGTTGTTGAAGAACTCTTGCCACAGCACTTTACCGATCATCAGGGTTTCCGGACCGCCGAGCAGTTCCGGGATCACGAACTCACCCACCACCGGGATGAACACCAGCATGCAGCCGGCGACGATGCCGTTTTTCGACAGCGGAATGGTGATTTTCCAGAAGCTGTTGAAGGTGCTCGAACCGAGGTCCGAGGCGGCTTCCAGCAGGCTGTGATCGTGCTTCACCAGGTTGGCGTAGAGCGGCAGGATCATGAACGGCAGGTACGAATAAACAACACCGATGTACACCGCGAGGTTGGTGTTGAGGATCTGCAGCGGTTCGTTGATCCAGCCCATGCTCATCAGGAAACCGTTGAGCAGGCCGTTGTTGCTGAGGATGCCCATCCACGCATAGACGCGGATCAGGATCGCGGTCCACGTAGGCATCATGATCAGCAGCACCAGCACCGTTTGCATCTCTTTACGGGCCGTGGCGATGGCGTAGGCCATCGGGTAACCGATCAACAGGCAAAGGACGGTGCTGATCAGCGCCATCTTCAAAGAGCCGAGGTAAGCGGCGATGTACAACTCGTCGCCCGCCAGCATGGCGTAGTTGCCGAGGTTGAGCAGCACCTGCAGCTTCTGGTCTACAAAATTGTAGATTTCGGTGTACGGCGGAATGGCCACGTCGGCTTCGGCGAAGCTGATCTTCAGAACGATGAAGAACGGCAACATGAAGAACATGAACAGCCAGATGAACGGAACCCCGATGACCAGCTGACGGCCACCGGGAATTATTCGATTGAGGCGGCGTTTGAATTTGCGCATGTTCATGAGCGAAGTACCACGCCGCTGTCGTCTTCCCAGTACACGTAAACCTGGTCACCCCAGGTTGGGCGCTGGCCGCGGCGTTCGGCGTTGGCGACGAACGACTGGACGATCTTGCCGCTCGGCAGTTCAACGTAGAACACCGAGTGACCGCCGAGGTAGGCGATGTCGTGCACCTTGCCGCTGGACCAGTTGTATTCGCAGGTCGGCATGGTCGGCGTCACCAGCAGTTTTTCCGGACGGATCGCGTAGGTCACGGATTTGTCCTGCACCGAGGTGCTGATGCCGTGGCCCACATAGATCTGGCGGTCCAGGTCCTTGCAGGTGATGGTGGCGTGGCCTTCGGCGTCGTCGATCACTTCACCGTCGAAGATGTTGACGTTGCCGATGAATTCGCAGACCAGGCGACTGGTCGGGGTTTCGTAGATGTCGATCGGGCTGCCGATCTGGGCGATCCAGCCCAGGTGCATGATCGCGATGCGCTCGGCCATGGTCATGGCTTCTTCCTGGTCGTGGGTCACCATGACGCAGGTTACGCCGACGCGCTCGATGATCTCGACCAGCTCCAGCTGCATTTGCGAACGCAGCTTTTTATCCAGTGCACCCATGGGTTCGTCGAGCAGTAGCAGCTTCGGTCGTTTGGCCAGGGAACGCGCCAGGGCCACACGCTGACGTTGGCCACCGGACAACTGATGCGGCTTGCGCTTGGCGTACTGCGTCATCTGAACCAGCTTGAGCATGTCGGCTACGCGCGCATCGACTTCAGCGGCGGGAATCTTGTCCTGCTTGAGGCCGAAGGCGATGTTCTGCGCCACGGTCATGTGCGGGAACAAGGCGTACGACTGGAACATCATGTTGATCGGTCGCTCGTACGGCGGCATCTCGGTGATGTCGACGCCGTCGAGGTAAATGCGCCCCTCCGTGGGCCGTTCGAAGCCTGCGAGCATGCGCAGCAAGGTGGATTTGCCCGATCCCGAACCGCCGAGCAGGGCGAAAATCTCGCCTTTCTTGATTTCCAGGGACACATCGTCCACGGCAATCGTCTCGTCGAACTTCTTCGTGACCCGGTCGATTTTGACCAACACCTGTTTAGGTGACTGGTCGCCCTCGAGGGCTTTCTTATAGGCGCCGGAGGCAACTGCCATTTACGAAACTCCCAGAAAAAAAGAGTGCAGTTCGCTCAAGGTGAGCCAACCTTGGATAGTTTGAGCCTTGAAGCTATTTACCCGTCTTGACCTTGGTCCAGCTGCGGGTCATCAAACGTTGAATGTTCGGTGGTAACTCGACCGACACGTAGGTCTTGTCGAGGACGGCTTGCGGTGGATAAACCGCTTCGTCAGTGCGAATGGACTGTTCCATCAGTTTGTCCGACCCGGGGTTAGGGTTGGCGTAGCCGACGTAATCACTGACCTGGGCAATCACCTCAGGTTTCAGCAAATAGTTGATGAAGGCGTGAGCTTCCTTGACGTTGGCCGAATCCTTGGGGATCGCCAGCATGTCGAACCACAGCGCGCCGCCCTCTTTCGGGATCGTGTACTCGATCTTCACGCCTTTCTTGGCTTCGTTCGCACGGTTGCGGGCCTGGAACATGTCGCCGGAGAACCCGATGGCGATGCAGATATCGCCATTGGCCAGGTCGGTGATGTATTTGGAGGAGTGGAAGTACGTCACGTAAGGCCGCACGGCCAGCAACTTGGCTTCAGCCTTTTTGTAATCTTCCGGGTTGGTGCTGTTCGCGTTCAGGCCCATGTAGTTGAGGACCGTGGGCATCATTTCGTCAGCCGAGTCGAGGAAAGCCACGCCGCAGCTGTGCAGCTTCTTGATGTTTTCCGGTTCGAACAGCACGCTCCAGGAATCAATCTTGTCGACGCCCAGCACGGCCTTGATCTTGTCGACGTTGTAACCGATGCCGTTGGTGCCCCACAGGTACGGTACGGCGTACTGGTTACCCGGATCGTTCTGCTCCAGGCGCTTGAGCAGCACCGGGTCGAGGTTGGCATAGTTGGTCAGTTTGGCGCGGTCGAGCTTCTGGAAAGCGCCCGCCTTGATCTGCTTGCCGAGGAAGTGGTTGGACGGCACGACTACGTCGTAACCGGTACGCCCGGCCAGCAACTTGCCTTCCAGGGTTTCGTTGGAATCGAAGACGTCATAAACCGGCTTGATGCCGGTCTCTTTCTGGAAGTCTGCCAGGGTGGTCGAGCCGATGTAGTCCGACCAGTTATAAATATGCACAGTGCCGGCGGCCTGGACATTGACGGCAAGCGTCAACCCGGCTGCGACCAGCATGGCATTGCGAAACAGAGAAAAAATAGGCAAGTGGAGGTCCTCTAAAATTAGTTGGGCCCAAGTTGCCCAGCGTTACATGACAGCCATGGCTGCCCGGCAACAAAACCGGCGCGCAACTTACCCTCGAAAAACCGTTCCAGCAAAACTTTCTGTCATTTATTTATACCTGTTGCCGTCATCACGTGGATGACGACAACAGGGGGGTTGCCTCAAACCGGCTTATTTACCCGATTTGATCTTGGTCCAGCTGCGAGTCAGGAGACGCTGGGTCGCGGCCGGCAAGTCGGCAATCGCGTACAGCTTGGCCATCACGTCTGCTGGCGGGTAGATGCCCGGGTCGCTGGTGATGTCTTTATCAACCAACGGTGTGGCAGCCGCGTTACCGTTCGGGAAGCGCACGGCGTTGGTGATGGCCGCCATGACTTCCGGCTTCTGCAGGTAGGTCATGAACTTGTAGGCGCCTTCGACGTTTTCGGCATCTTTAGGGATGGCGACCATGTCGTAGAAGCTGCCGGCACCTTCTTTCGGAATGTTGTAGCTGACTTTCACCTTGTCACCGGCTTCAGCCGCGCGGGACTTGGCCTGGTACACGTCACCCGAATAACCCACGGCCACGCAGATGTTGCCGTTGGCGAGGTCGGAGATGTACTTGGACGAGTGGAAGTAGGCGATCGAAGGACGGACTTTGAGCAGCAGGGCTTCAGCCTTGTCGATGTCTTCTTTCTTCTGGCTGTCGGTCGGCAGGCCCAGGTAGTGCAACGCCGCCGGAATCATCTCGGTTGGCGAGTCCAGCAGGCTGATACCACAGGACTTCAACTTGGCAGCATTTTCAGGCTTGAAGATCAGGTCCCAGGAATTGGTCGGTGCATCGGCGCCCAGTGCAGCCTTGACCTTCTCGGCGTTGAAACCGATACCGATCGAACCCCACATGTACGGGAAGGCGTGTTCGTTACCCGGGTCGCTCACCGATACCGCTTTGAGCAGCTCAGGGTTCAGGTTTTTCCAGTTAGGCAGCTTGGACTTGTCCAGCTTCTGGTAAACGCCGGCCTTGATTTGCTTGGCCAGGAAGTTGTTCGACGGCACGACGATGTCGTAACCGGACTTGCCTGCCAGCAACTTCGCTTCGAGGGTTTCGTTGCTGTCGAAAACGTCGTACACCACCTTGATCCCGGACTCTTTCTCAAAGTTCGCGATGGTGTCCGGAGCGATGTAATCGGACCAGTTGTACACGTGCAGAACTTTGTCATCGGCCTGAACCGCGCCCGCCATCAACCCCGCCAGGGACATGGCAAGAAGAGTCTTGCCAGCAAGCTTTTTACCTAGTGCCTTCATGCGTAATGCTCCAAATTTTTCTTTTTTGAACCACTTTGTTCAGCGACCGAACCCGGGCAACTGGAACCGCGGCTAGTCTGGCAATATCCACACGGGTCTTTCAAGGAAAGGCCTTTCTTTCTAACGCCTCTGAGCGAAAGTAGCTGTTTTGATACAAACCCTAACAACTTCCGCCCAGAGCCTAGCACTTAGCCCTGCAACGCACTCAGGGTCAGGTCCAGACACTTGCGTGCCTTGGCCACCAACTCATCGATTTCAGCCGGTGTAATCACCAGTGGCGGAGCAATGATCATGGTGTCACCCACCGCACGCATGATCAGGCCGTTGTCGAAGCAGAACTGGCGGCAGATCATGCCGACACCTTTGCCTTCGTAGCGTTTGCGCGTGGCTTTGTCCTGAACCAGTTCAATGGCCCCTAACAGACCGACCCCGCGCACTTCCCCCACCAGCGGGTGATCGTTCAGTTCCCGCAGACGCTTTTGCAAATAGGGTGCCGTTTCGGCATGAACGCGCTCGATAATTTTTTCTTCGCGCAGGATGCGGATGTTTTCCAGCGCCACCGCCGCGGCCACCGGGTGACCGGAGTAGGTGAAACCATGGTTGAAGTCGCCGCCTTCGTTCAGTACGGCCACCACTTCGTCACGCACGATCAGGCCACCCATAGGGATGTAGCCGGAGGTCAGGCCCTTGGCGATGGTCATCATGTCGGGCTTGAGGTCGTAGTAATCGGTACCGAACCACTCACCGGTGCGGCCGAAACCACAGATCACTTCGTCCGCCACGAACAGGATGTCGTACTTGGCGAGAATTTCCTTGATGCGCGGCCAGTAGGTGTCTGGCGGAATGATCACGCCGCCGGCGCCCTGGATCGGCTCGGCAATAAAGGCACCGACGTTGTCCACGCCGATTTCCAGAATCTTCTCTTCCAGCTGATTCGCCGCCCAGACGCCGAACTCTTCAGGCGTCATGTCGCCGCCTTCTGTGAACCAGTACGGCTGCGCGATGTGAACGATGCCCGGGATCGGCAGGTCGCCCTGTTCGTGCATGTACGTCATGCCACCCAGGCTCGCGCCAGCCACGGTCGAACCGTGATAACCGTTCTTGCGGCTGATGATGACTTTCTTCTTCGGCTGGCCCTTGATCGCCCAGTAGTGACGAACCATACGCAGCATGGTGTCGTTGCCTTCGGAGCCGGAGCCGGTGAAGAACACGTGGTTCATGCCTTGCGGCGCGATGTCGGCGATGGCCTTGGCCAGTTCCAATACCGGCGGGTGAGCGGTCTGGAAGAACAGGTTGTAGTAAGGCAGCTCACGCATTTGTTTGCTGGCCGCGTCGGCCAGTTCATCACGCCCGTAACCGATCGCGACGCACCACAGGCCGGCCATGCCGTCGAGGATCTTGTTGCCTTCGCTGTCCCACAGGTAAACGCCCTTGGCGTTCGTGATGATTCGCGGGCCTTTCTCTTTCAGCTGCTTGAAATCACTGAACGGGGCCAGGTGGTGATCGTTGCTCAGGGTTTGCCATTCACGGGTTTGCGGATTGTTGCTGGTCATACCAATCTCCAAAAAAAATCAGGTGAAAGCGCCGCCCGACAACGACGGCGCCCGGCGTATCAGACGGCGAAGAGCAGGAATTCCCGCTCCCACGAACTGATCACGCGCTTGAAGTTTTCATGCTCGGCCCGCTTGACCGCGACGTAGCCAGTGATGAATTTTTTGCCCAGGTATTTCTCGACGGTCGCGCTGTTTTCCATGCGTTCCAGCGCGTCCTCGATGGTCAGTGGCAGGCGCAGATTGCGGCGTTCATAGCCACGGCCCACCACCGGTGCGCTCGGGTTGAGGCCTTCGACCATGCCGATGTAACCGCAGAGCAAGCTCGCGGCAATCGCCAGGTACGGGTTGGCGTCAGCGCCCGGCAGGCGGTTTTCCACCCGACGGTTTTGCGGCCCGGCATCCGGAACCCGCAGGCCCACGGTACGGTTCTCTTCGCCCCACTCCACGTTCACCGGTGCCGAGGTGTCCGGCAGGAAGCGGCGGAACGAGTTGACGTTCGGGGCGAACAGCGGCAACAGCTCGGGAATCAGTTTCTGCAAGCCACCGATGTGGTGCAGGAACAGTTGGCTCATGGTCCCGTCTTCATTGGAGAAAACGTTTTTGCCGGTCTCGATGTCGATGATGCTCTGGTGCAAGTGCATCGCACTGCCCGGCTCGCCGGTCATGGGCTTGGCCATGAAGGTCGCCGCCACGTTGTGCTTGAGCGCGGCCTCGCGCATGGTGCGTTTGAACACCAGAATCTGGTCGGCCAGGGACAAGGCATCACCGTGACGGAAGTTGATTTCCATCTGCGCCGTGCCGTCCTCGTGGATCAGCGTGTCGAGGTCCAGCTGTTGCAATTCGCACCAGTCATAGACGTCTTCAAACAGCGGGTCGAATTCGTTCGCCGCTTCAATCGAGAACGACTGACGGCCGATTTCCGGGCGCCCGGAACGGCCAATCGGCGGTTGCAGCGGGTAATCGGGGTCGTCACTGCGCTTGGTCAGGTAGAACTCCATTTCCGGCGCCACGATGGGCTGCCAGCCGCGCTCGGAATAGAGTTTGAGGACCTTCTTGAGCACGTTGCGCGGCGACAGCTCGATCGGGTTGCCTTGCTTGTCGTAGGTGTCGTGGATCACCTGGGCGGTCGGCTCGATGGCCCACGGCACCAGGAACACGGCGTTCTGGTCGGGCCGGCAGATCATGTCGATGTCGGCCGGGTCGAGCAGTTCGTAATAGATGTCGTCTTCGACATAGTCGCCGGTCACGGTCTGCAACAGAACGCTTTCGGGCAGGCGCATGCCTTTTTCAGCAATGAACTTGTTGGTCGGCGAGATCTTGCCCCGGGTAATCCCGGTCAAGTCGGCGATCATGCATTCGACTTCTGTGATCTTGTGGTCTTTCAACCAATCGGTGAGCTGGTCGAGGTTGTTACTCATAAATGCCTCTAGGCTTTGAGTTTCCTGACGCTTGCTTGCGTCAGGCAATAGTTGACGCATCGGCGTCGCGTTGAAACGGGTGTCTACGTCAGGCTATCGTGATTCTTCCAGACTGTGCGGCAAACGCCGGGCGTGCAGAATCACGAGCGATGCCCTGAGCGATAGCCGGGCCGCTATTGTGAATCGGTTCTATATTGAATGAAGTAACCGTAATGGGGGTGCCATACTGGCCGTCCAGAATATCGGACGGAGACAGGCAATCCGTCAGGGACGGCAGAATGACCAGCAGTCCCGGAGCCTCTGAGGCCACGGCGTGGACGTAGGTGTCGCCACTGATGTGATAAGCATGCAGACCAATCTGCCTAGAGCAGTTGGTGACGCCGATTAACGGCAGGCGAGACATGAAGCACCCCGGTATTATTGGTGTTATGGGTTTGAATCGAGCTTAGCCTTGTTCATTTTTTTACACAACACCCCCGTAAAAAATACAACACGCCCCGCTCAAGCCCGCGGCAACCAAAGCGTTCAACGGCATAAAAACGCCCCAAAGTGCCCCAAAAAAGCCTTACGAGCGCTTTTTTAGGGCAAAAAAGGCCTCGCTTGACTTCGGCATGCCGTTCGGGTTGACTGAAACCCGAAGAGATCAATGATTGATATTTTTAACAACAAAGGTGTTGCATCATGTCGGTACCCCCGCGTGCCGTTCAGCTTAACGAAGCGAACGCGTTCCTTAAGGAACATCCTGAGGTTCTGTACGTTGACCTTCTGATTGCGGATATGAATGGTGTGGTGCGCGGCAAGCGCATTGAACGCACCAGCCTCCACAAGGTTTACGAGAAAGGCATCAACCTGCCGGCCTCTCTATTTGCTCTGGATATCAATGGCTCGACGGTGGAAAGCACCGGCTTGGGCCTGGACATCGGTGATGCTGACCGAATCTGCTATCCAATCCCTGACACCCTGTGCAACGAGCCTTGGCAGAAGCGCCCTACCGCGCAACTGTTGATGACCATGCACGAACTCGAAGGCCAGCCGTTCTTCGCCGATCCTCGGGAAGTGCTGGCCAATGTGGTTCGCAAGTTTGACGAGATGGGCCTGACCATCTGCGCCGCATTCGAACTCGAGTTCTACCTGATCGACCAGGAGAACGTGAACGGTCGTCCGCAACCGCCACGCTCGCCGGTGTCCGGCAAACGCCCGCATTCGACACAGGTCTACCTGATCGACGACCTCGACGAATACGTCGATTGCCTCCAGGACATTCTGGAAGGTGCGAAAGAGCAAGGCATCCCGGCCGACGCAATCGTCAAGGAAAGTGCCCCGGCGCAGTTCGAAGTGAACCTGCACCACGTGGCCGACCCGATCAAGGCCTGCGACTACGCGGTCCTGCTCAAGCGCCTGATCAAGAACATCGCCTACGACCATGAAATGGACACCACGTTCATGGCCAAGCCTTACCCGGGCCAGGCGGGCAACGGTCTGCACGTCCACATATCGATTCTTGATAAAGACGGCAAAAACATTTTTGCCAGCGAGGATCCCGAGCAGAACGCCGCACTGCGTCACGCGATCGGCGGTGTGCTCGAGACCCTACCTGCACAGATGGCTTTCCTCTGCCCGAACGTCAACTCCTACCGTCGTTTCGGCGCACAGTTCTACGTGCCGAACTCGCCGTGCTGGGGCCTGGACAACCGTACTGTAGCGATCCGCGTTCCAACCGGTTCCTCCGATGCCGTGCGCATCGAACACCGTGTGGCCGGCGCCGATGCCAACCCGTACCTGCTGATGGCTTCGGTCCTGGCGGGCGTGCATCACGGCCTGACCAACAAGATCGAGCCGGGCGCACCCGTAGAAGGCAACTCCTACGAGCAGAACGAGCAAAGCCTGCCGAACAACCTGCGCGATGCATTGCGTGAACTGGACGACAGCGAAGTCATGGCCAAGTACATCGATCCGAAATACATCGATATCTTCGTGGCCTGTAAGGAAAGCGAGCTGGAGGAGTTCGAACACTCCATCTCCGACCTTGAGTACAACTGGTACCTGCATACCGTGTAAGCGGTTGCAGTAAAAAAGAACGCCGTCGGCTGATAAGGTCGACGGCGTTTTTTTATGGGGGTTCATTCAGTTGGACCGAGGTGCCTGCTTCGCGAGCAAGCCCGCTCCCACATTTAATCTCTGTCGTACACAAACACTATGTTCACCGGAGATCAAATGTGGGAGCGGGCTTGCTCGCGAAGGCGGCCGAGAAGACAACACACAACCCTGCTCGTACAATGCCCGCTGCCCCCGCAGGAGACTTCAATGACCCGACTCGCCACCCCACGCAAACCCCGCGCCCGCAGCCAGGCGCGGATCGATTCGATACTCGATGCCGCCCGCACGCTGCTGGCCGCCGAGGGTGTGGCGAGTCTGTCGATCTACAGCGTCGCCGAACGCGCGGAGATACCGCCCTCCTCCGTCTACCACTTTTTTGCCAGCGTCCCGGCGCTGCTGGAAGCGCTGACGGCCGACGTTCACGCCGCGTTCCGCGCCTGCCTGCAAGCGCCCATCGATCATGGCGCCCTGAGCGACTGGCGCGACCTGTCACGCCTGGTGGAGCAGCGCATGCTGGCGATCTACAGCGAAGACGCCGCCGCCCGCCAGTTGATCCTCGCCCAGCATGGCCTGACCGAAGTCACCCAGGCCGACCGCCAGCACGACATCGAACTGGGCGACCTGATGCACAAACTCTTCGACCACCATTTCGAATTGCCGAAGCTGCCGACGGACGTTGATGTGTTTGCGCTGGCCATGGAATTGGGTGACCGCGTTTATGCGCGCTCGGTGCAGCAGCACGGGCAGATTACGCCGCGCATGGCGGAGGAAGGGATGCGCGTGTTTGATGCTTACCTTGGGTTGTACTTGCCGCCGTACTTACACAAGCGCGTTATTTCGAACTGATTTCTTTATTGGCTACGCGGGCCTCTTCGCGAGCAAGCCCGCTCCCACATTGATCGCGTCCGTCTGGACAACTCGGTCAAGTGTGGGAGCGGGCTTGCTCGCGAAGGCAACGCCGCCGATCTCACGCCTTACAACTTGGCAATCGACACTTCAGTGGATTTCACAAACGCGATCACTTCGCTGCCGACCACCAGTTCCAGCTCTTTGACCGAGCGCGTGGTGATCACCGAAGTGACGATGCCGGACGCGGTTTGCACGTCGATTTCCGACAGCACGTCACCCAGCACGATTTCCTTGATCGAGCCTTTGAACTGGTTACGAACGTTGATGGCTTTGATAGTCATGATGTTGATTCCTGTCGTTGGATAAGGCTTGAGTTAATGAGCCCAACGCAATTGCGTAGGCAAGGGTGAAACGGGTTCCGGTTCCGGCGGTTCGCCGGGCAGTGCGAGGACGCGATTGAGGACTTCGGTTTCCAGCGCCGCCAGCCGATGCGAGCCGCGAACTCGAGGGCGTGGCAGTTCCACGATCAGGTCGAGTCCGACTTCGCCCTCTTCAATCAGGATCACCCCGTCGGCAATCGCCACCGCTTCGCTGACGTCGTGGGTCACCAGCAACACGGTGAAACCATGCTTGCGCCAGAGCCGCTCGATCAGCTGCTGCATTTCAATTCGGGTCAGGGCATCCAGCGCGCCCAGCGGTTCGTCGAGCAACAGCAAGCGCGGTTGATGGATCAACGCACGCGCCAGCGCCACACGTTGTTTCTGGCCGCCGGACAAAGCCGCCGGCCATTCATTGGCGCGATCCGCCAGGCCGACCGATTCCAGTGCTTCAAGGGCTTGCGCACGCCAGTCGCCTTTAAGACCGAGGCCGACGTTGTCGATGACCTTTTTCCACGGCAGCAGACGCGCTTCCTGGAACATCAATCGGGTGTCTTCCCGCGCATCACTCAACGGCGCCGCACCGGCGAGCAAGTCACCCCCCGTAGGCTTGTCGAGGCCCGCCAGCAAACGCAGCAAGGTACTTTTGCCGCAACCGCTGCGCCCCACCACTGCAACGAATTGGCCGGCCGGAATGTGCAGATCGATCTCGCGCAACACCTGCCGCGAACCAAAGGTTTTTTGCAGCTTGCGCACCACCAGCGGAATCCCGCGCAGCAGGCGTGGAGGTTGTTGAGCAGTCATGCCGCACCTCCTTTGACAACCTGATAGGCCGGGTGCCAACGCAGCCACACGCGTTCAAGTCCACGGGCCGCGAGGTCGGCCAGTTTGCCGAGCACCGCGTACAAAAGAATCGCCAGCACCACCACGTCGGTCTGCAAAAACTCCCGGGCATTCATCGCCAGATAACCGATGCCGGAACTGGCGGAAATGGTTTCCGCGACGATCAGCGTCAGCCACATGAAGCCCAACGCAAAACGCACACCGACCAGAATCGAAGGCAGCGCCCCCGGCAGAATCACCTGACGAAACAGGCTGAAACCGGACAAGCCATAACTGCGCGCCATCTCCACCAGTGCCGGGTCGACGTTGCGGATGCCGTGATAGGTGTTGAGGTAGATCGGGAACAACGTGCCCAGCGCCACCAGGAAAATCTTCGCCGACTCGTCGATACCGAACCACAAAATCACCAGCGGAATCAGCGCCAGATGCGGCACGTTGCGGATCATCTGCACCGAACTGTCGAGCAGGCGTTCGCCCCACTTCGACAGGCCGGTGATGAAGCCCAGCACCAGGCCGATGCTGCCGCCGATGGTAAAGCCCAGCGCCGCGCGCCAGCCGCTGATTGCCAAGTGCGTCCAGATTTCACCGCTGCGCACCAGGCTCACACCGGCTTCGATCACTGCGATCGGTGCTGGCAGGATCCGCGTCGACAACCAGCCCGCCGACACCGACAACTGCCACACCGCCAGCAGCAACACCGGCAACGCCCACGGCGCGAGGTTGTGGATGATTTTTTTCATGGCGCGCCTCAGCTCTGGGACGCGGCTTTGGGGAGGATGTCGTTGGCGACCATCTCGCCGAACGGGCTAACGTAGTTGGCGCCCTGCGGCAACTCCGGACGTTGAATGTCCAGATGCGGAAAGAGCAGTTCGGCCACGCGGTAAGACTCTTCAAGGTGTGGGTAACCGGAGAAGATAAAGGTGTCGATGCCCAGGTTCGCGTACTCCTTCACGCGGGCGGCGACGGTCGGGCCGTCGCCAACCAACGCGGTACCGGCACCGCCACGGACCAGACCGACACCGGCCCACAAGTTCGGGCTGACTTCGAGGTTGTCGCGACTGCCGCCATGCAGTGCGGCCATGCGTTGCTGGCCGACGGAATCGAAGCGCGCCAGTGAAGCCTGGGCGCGGGCGATGGTTTCATCGTCCAGATGCGAGATCAATTTGTCAGCCGCTTGCCAGGCTTCGGCGTTGGTCTCGCGAACGATCACATGCAGGCGAATACCGAAGCGCACCGTGCGCCCGAGCTTCGCCGCCTTGGCGCGCACTTGCTCGATTTTTTCGGCCACGGCGGCCGGCGGTTCGCCCCAGGTCAGGACCATTTCCACTTGTTCTGCCGCGAGGTCTTGCGCTGCTTCCGACGAGCCACCGAAGTACAGCGGCGGACGCGGTTGCTGGATCGGCGGATAGAGCAACTTGGCGCCCTTCACGCTGATGTGCTGACCGTCGTAATCGACGGTTTCACCTTCGAGCACACGACGCCAGATGCGGGTGAATTCCACCGAGGCCTGGTAGCGTTCTTCGTGGCTGAGGAACAAACCATCGCCGGCCAATTCGTCCGGGTCACCGCCAGTGACCAGATTGAACAACGCACGACCACCGGACAGACGATCCAGGGTCGCCGCCTGACGCGCCGCCACCGTCGGGGAAATGATCCCCGGGCGCAAGGCGACAAGGAATTTCAAACGCTGGGTCACCGGGATCAGCGACGCCGCCACCAGCCACGAGTCTTCGCAGGAGCGGCCGGTTGGAATCAGCACCCCGCCAAAACCCAGGCGATCCGCCGCTTGCGCGATTTGTTGCAGGTAACCGTGGTCAACGGCGCGAGCGCCTTCGGCGGTGCCAAGGTAATGGCCGTCGCCGTGGGTAGGCAGGAACCAGAAAATATTGAGGCTCATGGAGTGGTCTCCTTCAGGGAATCGAATTACTGGGCTTGGGTTACTGAGCTTTGGGCAACAGTCGCCGGTGGCGTCCAGATCACGTCTTTGATGCTCAACGGCTTCGGAATCAGCTTGAGCTGGTAGAAGCTGTCAGCGATTTTCTGTTGCGCGGCGACCACTTCAGGCGTGAGGAACAGCGCGCCATAGCCCTGGCGTTTCACCGACGTCAGGGTGATGTCTGCCGGCAGACCGAGCAGTGGCGACACCTGTTGGGTGACGTCTTCAGGATTGGCCTTGGACCATTCGCCGACCGCGCGCACTTCTTCGACGAGTGTCTTGATCACCTCAGGATTTTTCTGTGCGTAAGGTTTGGTCGCGAGGTAGAACTGATGGTTGTCGACGATGCCTTGGCCATCACGCAGAGTGTGCGCTTGCAGTTGTTTCTCGGCGGCGGCCTGGTATGGGTCCCAGATGACCCAGGCGTCGACGCTGCCACGCTCAAAGGCTGCGCGGGCATCGGCTGGCGGCAGGAACACGGTCTGGATGTCGGTGTATTTGAGGCCGGCGTCTTCCAGCGCACGCACCAGCAGGTAGTGGACGTTGGAGCCTTTGTTAAGCACGACTTTCTTGCCCTTGAGGTCCTTCACCGATTTGATCGGCGAGTCCTTCGGCACCAGGATCGCTTCGCTGTGCGGTGCCGGTGGTTCGTAGGCGACGTAGAGCAGATCTGCGCCGGCCGCCTGGGCGAAGACCGGTGGAGTTTCACCGGTCACGCCGAAGTCGATGGAGCCTACGTTCAGACCTTCGAGCAGTTGCGGGCCGCCGGGAAATTCAGTCCATTGCACGTCCACGCCTTGGGCGGCGAGGCGTTTTTCCAGAGTGCCTTTGGCTTTGAGCAGCACCAAAGTGCCGTATTTTTGATAGCCGATTCGCAACACGCCTTCCTGGGTAGAAAGCGCTTGAGCTTGAGTAATGGCGCCGAAGGTTACAGCCGCAGCAAACAGAGCGACCAGACCACGACGCAAAATGACAGTGCGCATAGCGCTCTCCTTTTTGCAGTTGGGTTTTGGCTGCACCTGCTTGACCGTTGGCGGCTGAGTAAGGTGAGTGGATCAATTTCGGGTGAGGCTTAAATGCTCCAGCGAGCACTCAACAAACGTTCGTTCAACAGATTCGGATCAAGCGGCTTTGGCCGCCGTGCCATGGCGCTGAAAAACAGTTCCAGCGACTCGTTCAATCGTTGTTCCAGCTCCGGCGCCAACTGCGCCTGGGCACTGCCTTTGCCGTAAGCGATCTGGCTGTCTTCAGCAAAAATTCCGTGGAGCATTTCCTGGGCTTTCAGCGCCGACAGCACGGGCTTGAGTGCGTAATCCACCGCCAGCATGTGGGCGATGCTGCCGCCGGTGGCCATCGGCAATACGACCTTGTGAGCCAGGGCTCGCTCGGGCAGCAAATCCAGCACGGTTTTCAATGCGCCGGAAAAGGACGCTTTGTAAACCGGTGTGGCGATCAGCAGGCCATCGGCGTTTTCAATCTGCTGCAGCAGGTCAATGACCTTGTGGCTGTCGAAGCGTGCGTGCAGCAAGTCTTCCGCCGGGAAATCCCGAATCTGGTAACTCACCACTTCCACCCCTTGCTCCTGCAACCAGCGCTGGGAGCGTTCCAGCAGCACCCCGGATCGAGAGCGTTGGCTTGGACTGCCACCGAGTGAGACGACCAGCATTCAGTGATTCCTTGAACGGTGTTGGCGATTCGCGGTTTGCGATCTCGCTGCGATGGAAGTGACCTTAACAGTTGATTGTTATATCCATAAATCATATTTATTCATTTGGTTATTCTTTATGGAGATATGCAAATCAGTGATTTCGAGGCATAAAAAAAGGCCGTCGAAACGACCTGAAATCCCCTGCTATTGGTGATCGTTCCCACGCTCTGCGTGGTAATGCCTCTAGGGACGCTCCGCGTCCAGTGACGCGGAGCGTCACGGGCTGCATTCCCACGCAGAGCGTGGGAACGATCATGGATTACCTGTTCGGCTGCGGTGTGAGGCGCAAATACGGTTTCACCGCGCGATAGCCCTTGGGAAAGCGCTGCCTGATTTCATCTTCATCCTTGAGCGACGGCACGATCACCACTTCATCACCGTCCTGCCAGTTGGCCGGGGTCGCCACCTTGTAGTTGTCGGTGAGTTGCAGCGAATCAATCACCCGCAGAATTTCGTGGAAGTTACGGCCGGTACTCGCCGGGTAGGTGATGGTCAGCCGAATCTTTTTGGCCGGGTCGATCACGAACAGCGAACGCACGGTCAAGGTGTCGTTAGCGTTGGGATGAATCAGGTCGTACAGGTCCGACACCTTGCGGTCGGCGTCGGCGAGGATCGGGAAGTTGACGAGCGTGTCCTGAGTTTCGTTGATGTCCTCGATCCACCGGTGATGCGAGTCCACCGGGTCAACCGACAGGGCGATGGCTTTGACCCCGCGCTGGGCAAATTCGTCCTTGAGCCGGGCGGTGAACCCCAGTTCGGTGGTGCACACCGGGGTGAAGTCCGCCGGATGGGAAAACAGCACGCCCCAACTATCGCCCAGCCATTCGTGGAAACGGAGGGTGCCGGCGCTGGAATCCTGTTCAAAGTCGGGGGCGATATCGCCCAGTCTGAGGCTCATGGTGCTGCTCCTGGTGAGTGCTTGTTGAGATCGACTTTGCCTGCATCCGCGAATAATTAAAAAGAATAAATATTGATTTATTTAGATCATAAAGAAATATTAAATATCTGTTCATTGGACGTGAACAGGCAACGCGCCCAACATCGCCCATAAGGTTCGAGAAGGCCTTGAGTGCTGCAAAGAGGAGAGTTTCGAGGCGGGTTTACGGGGGTGATCCCGCCTTGAAACGCAAAAGCCCCGCCGGGCGAGATGCCGGGCGGGGCTTTTTTTGTCTCGGTTACTCGAGTGCTATTACAACAGCGGGATCGAGTAGCTGAGGATCAGGCGGTTTTCGTCCTGGGAGCGAGTGCTCGGCAGGTCGGTGCGCCACATAGCGTTTTTCCAGGCAACGCCGAGGTTCTTCAGCGGGCCTTCCTGTACGACGTAGGCAACGCTTAGGTCGCGTTCCCACTCGGAAGCGCCGTTAGCCAACTGACCACCTTTAGCGTTAACGGTGTCGATGCTGTCACCGCGCAGGTAAACCATACCGGCGGTCAGGCCAGGTACGCCAACCTTGGCGAAGTCGAACGAGTAGCGTGCTTGCCAGGTTTTCTCGCCGGCACGACCAAACTTCTGGATTTGCGAATCGGTGATGGTGTAGTTCGACGAACCGTCACCCTGGTTCAGCCAAGGGAAGTCGCTGCTGCCGTTGCTGACCTGGTAACCGCCACCAAAGGTATGACCGGCAACCGAGTACAGGAACAGGCCGCTGTACAGGTTGTTGTCGACCTTGCCTTTACCGTTTGGCGCGTTGTAGTTGCCAGTGGTGTAGTACGCCGGGTCGTGACCGTTGGCACCATCATCGGTGCTGTTGAAGTAACGGAAATCCGACTTCAACACGCCCGGGCCGATTGCCCAGTTGTGAACCAGACCCAGGAAGTGTTGCTTGTAGAACTCTTCCAGGTTGCCGTAGTAGTACTGGGCGGTCAGGTCCTTGGTGATTTTGTAGTCACCACCGGCATAGATGAACTTGTTGCTGTCGCGCCATTTAGGACCATGAGCGTTCGCACCGGAAATCGACATCTGGTCGTTGTTGCTGGAGTTACGACCTTTGACGGCTTCGATCTGACCACCGACCAGCGACAGGTCTTTGATCTCGGCGGAAGTGATCTGGCCACCCTGCCAGGTTTGTGGCAGCAGACGACCATCGTTGGTCACGATCACCGGGTTTTTCGGCTGCAGCGTACCCAGCTTCAATTCGCTTTGGGAGATCTTGGCTTTAGCCGTCAGACCCAGGCTGGAGAAGTCATCAACCGCTTCGCCGTTGGACTTGCTCGGGAACACCGTGCCACCGGAAGAGGTGGCAGTGGCGCCGCTGGTGCCGCCGCCTGAATCCAGCTTGACGCCCAACAGGCCGATCGCATCGATACCGAAGCCGACAGTGCCTTGGGTGTAACCGGAGATGAAACGCAGATCGAAGCCTTGGCCCCACTCTTCGTTCTTGTTCGGACCGGTACCGTCACGGTAATCGGTGTTGATGTAGAAGTTACGCAGCCCCAGGGTGGCCTTGCTGTCTTCGATGAAACCGGCGGCGCCTGCTTGCTGCGCCAAAACCCCAACGGCCACAGCGATGGCCAAGGTGGACTTGTTCATTGTTTCGCTCCTCATTACTAATGCTTGTGGTCCGGGTCCTGGGTCGAATGCCCTGGTACCTAAGACGCGCAATTTTTGCCGAGCCTTCTAGGCCGGTCGTTTTGGCCGAGCAGGATACAGCGTCATAAAGCTAAAAAGAATTTTGTATTTCTTTTTAATTCCGTTTAGGAATATGACTACGCAGCACAGATTCGAGGTATCGGCCACAAAGCCAATTCCTTGACCAGATCTGCTAACGGAGTTTATTCAGCGGATGTCCGACCTCGCAGAGACCGGACGGGGCCTACTTTAGGTGTTTGAGAAAAAAACCAAAAAGAATAAAAAATGCTCGAGTGTGCTGTTATTGGAATATATACAGACAAAAAAAAGCCTCGCCAATTGGGCGAGGCTTTCCCTGACAACCTATTACATGAAGCTGTAGGTGTAGTTGAAGATCAGACGGGTCTGGTCTTGATCAAGGGTGCTGGTGTTGCCACGGTAGGTACCGTGACGCAGCGTTGTACCAAACCCTTTAAGTGCACCTGTTTGAATCACGTAGTCGATACGCGCGTCGGTCTCGTGCTCACTCAGGTCTTTACCAGTACCGTTGGTAGCCTTGATGTCCTGTCCATTGAGGTAAGCAATCGAAGCTTTCAGGCCTGGCACGCCAAGTGAGGCGAAGTCATAGGAGTACTGACCGAACGTGGTGTTTTCACCGGCACGGATAAAGCTGCCAACCGTGGCATCGGTGAACGAGTAGAAGCTCGCGCCGCCGGCACCTTCCTGATTATTGTTGCCATCGACAAGGTTGCCTTGGTTCAAGAACACAAAGCCGCCGTCATCGTTGACGCGCTGGTGACCCAGCAGGAATGCGTTGCCACCCAGGGTGTAGGTGAACATACCGCTCCAGGTCTTGTTATCGACCTCGCCCGGGGTCTTGGCGTAACCGTTGTTGTTGTTGAAGCGGTAGCCGGCGTCACCGTTCTTGCCAACCGAGCTGCTGTCGAAGTAGCGGAAATCCGACTTGAACGACTGCTTGGGATCGATCGTCCAGACGTGAACCATCCCCAGGAAGTCCTGTTTGTAGTAATCCTGCAGTTCCGCGTGGTAGTACTGCAGGGTCAGGTCTTTGGTGACCTTCCAGTCAGCACCGCCGTAACGGAACTGGTTGCTGTCCTGGGTACCGCCCGCCACTGCCATGCCGGTGCCGTTGGAAGAGGCGCGACCCGACGCTTGCTCCAGCTGACCCAGGTTGATGGTCACATTGTCGATTTCCTTCGAGGAGATGGTGCCCCCTTGAAAGGTCTGTGGCAGCAAACGACTGTCGTTCGCGATCAGGATCGGCAGGTTAGGTGCCAGAGCGCCACCCAGGTGCGCTTCGGTCTTCGAGAAGCGCGCCTTGACGTTGCCATCCAGACGGCTCCACTCGTCGGCCGAGTGATCGCCATCGCTAGGGAAGAACGAGTTAGCGTTACCCGTCGGATGATGCCCTTTGCCACCGTCCAGGTGGATGCCAACGAGTGCCTGGGCATCGATACCGAAGCCGACAGTACCTTGGGTAAAACCGGACAGGTAATCGAACTTGAGACCTTCAGCGGTTTCTCGCTGACGGTTAGCAGCAGCATTGTTAGCAGGAGCGTTCAGACTTGAACGCACATCGGCGTCGTAGTACATGGTGCGAGAGCTGACGGACGCCTTGCTGTCGTCCAGGAAACCGGCTGCGCCTGCCTGCTGCGCCAAAACCCCTACGGCCACGGCCAAAGCCAAGTTTGACTTGTTCATTGTGATGCTCCTCTCGATTCTAATTCTTGTGTTCCTGGCCCCGAGTCGATGCCCGGAATCCTAAGATGCGCGATTAGCGCCATAGCGTGACCCACTAGTCAATCGTAACTATGTGTGTCTACGACCATGGTCTAATCCCCCGTTTTTTTGGTCCATGCAGGTCATGAGTTCGTCATAAACCTGAAAAGAACTAGCTATTTCTTTTCTCATACCTTTTAGGAATTAAGCTCTTCGCCGCTCCCCATCCTCAGAATAGAGCCCCCAGCTAATAAGCTAATTCCTAAATAGTATTTATTAGCCGTTTTTTAGATCGTTTAGCGTTTGAAGCAATTCGGAAACAAAACCTTACCGAAAGGCGACGCCATGACGACTAAACGCGCACTATCCAGTCCAATTGTTACAGTTTGTGTATCGCTATTATTTTCTCTTTCCGCTCAGGCGGGCAATCTGACCGTGGGTTATCAAACCGGTATCGATCCCAGCAAAGTCCCCCAGGCAGACGGTCTGTACGAAAAAACCATCGGCGAGAAAATTGACTGGCGTCGCTTCAACAGCGGCCCGGAAGTGGTGACCGCCATCGCGTCCGGTGACGTGCAGATCGGCAATCTCGGCTCCAGCCCTTTGGCCGCGGCCGCTTCGCGCAACCTGCCAATTGTCGCGTTCATCGTGTCTGCCCAGATCAATGCGGCCGAAGCCCTGGTGGTGCGCAATGGGAGTGGCATCGATAAACCGGAAGATCTGATCGGCAAGACCATCGCCACCCCGTTCGTTTCAACCTCCCACTACAGCTTGCTCGGCGCGCTCAAGCACTGGGGCCTGGACGCCTCGAAAGTCAAAGTGGTGAACCTGCAACCGGCGGAAATTGCTGCCGCGTGGAAGCGTGGGGATATTGATGGCGCGTTTGTCTGGTCGCCGGCGTTGGGTGAAATTCGCAAGACCGGCAAGACGTTGACGGATGCGGCGCAGGTGGGTCAGTGGGGAGCGCCGACGTTCGAGGTCTGGGTTGCGCGTAAGGATTACGCGGAGAAACACCCTGAGGTAGTGGCCAGGTTTGCCAAGGTCACGCTGGATTCGTTCGCCGACTACGCCACGCATAAAGACAGCTGGACCGCCGACTCGGTGCCGGTACAGAAAATCGCCAAACTGACCGGTGCCAATGCCGCCGATGTACCGGAGTTGTTGGCTGGTTCGGCGTTCCCGGATGCCAAGGCCCAGCAGACCACCGCACTACTGGATGGCGGCACGGCGAAGGCGATTGGCGAGACGGCGAAGTTCTTGAAGGAACAGGGGAAGGTAGAGACGGTGCTGCCGGATTATTCGGCGTATGTCAGTGCGAAGTTTGTGGCGGAATAGCACTCAAAACCTGTGGCGAGGGAGCTTGCTCCCGCTGGAGGCCGAAGGACTCCCACCTCTAACAACGCGGTGAATCAGTTATTGCGCGTTCGTTAGTTTTGGGGCCGCTTCGCAGCCCAGCGGGAGCAAGCTCCCTCGCCACATGTTCGCGGTCACAGGGTCTTTTCGAAGATCTTCGAATTACGCTGATAGTTGTACAGCGAAGCCCGCGCCGACGGCAGGCGCTCAACGCTGCTCGGCACGAACCCGCGCTCGCGGAACCAGTGAGCGGTGCGGGTCGTCAGTACGAACAGTGTTTTCAACCCCTGGGCCCGGGCACGGGTTTCGATGCGCTCCAACAGTTCATCACCGCGACCGCCATGGCGGTATTCCGGGTTCACCGCCAGGCAGGCCAGTTCCCCAGCGTCCGAATCGGCGATCTGATACAACGCCGCACAGGCGATGATCATGCCTTCGCGCTCAACCACGCTGAACTGCTCGATCTCACGCTCCAGCACTTCACGGGAACGACGCACCAGAATCCCCTGCTCTTCCAGCGGGCTGATCAGGTCCAGCAAACCACCGACGTCTTCAATCGCGGCTTCACGCACCACTTCGAATTGTTCCTGCGCGACCAGCGTACCGCCACCGTCACGGGTGAACAATTCGGTCAGCAGTGCACCGTCTTCGGCGTAGCTGACGATATGGCTACGCGCCACGCCGCCGCGGCACGCTTCAGCCGCCGCATCCAGCAGCTCAGCCTGATAATTGCTGCCCAGTCGCTGTAAATGCGCCGGCACTTGTTGCGGACGCAATTCCCGCACCAGACGACCGTTTTCATCGATCAAGCCCAGGTCGGCGCCGAACAGCAGCAACTTGTCCGCGCCCAGGTCAATGGCCGCGCGGGTGGCGACGTCTTCGCAGGCGAGGTTGAAGATCTCACCGGTTGGCGAGTAGCCCAACGGCGACAGCAGCACGATGGAGCGCTCGTCGAGCAGGCGATTGATGCCTTTGCGGTCGACCCGGCGCACTTCGCCAGTGTGGTGGTAATCCACGCCTTCCAGCACCCCGATCGGCCGCGCCGTGACCAGGTTGCCGCTGGCCACCCGCAGGCGCGAGCCCTGCATAGGCGACGAGGCCATGTCCATGGACAGGCGCGCTTCGATGGCGATACGCAGTTGACCGACGGCATCGATCACACACTCCAGCGTCGCGGCATCGGTGATGCGCATGCCGTGGTGGTAATGCGGGGTCAGGCCACGCGCGGCGAGGCGGGTTTCAATTTGCGGACGGGAACCGTGAACCAGCACCAGCCGCACGCCCAGGCTGTGCAACAGCACCAGGTCGTGGACGATATTGCCGAAATTCGGATGCTCCACTCCATCGCCGGGGAGCATGACGACAAAGGTGCAATCGCGATGGGCATTGATGTAAGGCGAAGCGTGACGAAGCCAATTAACGTATTCGGGCATGAACCTGGGCCTGTAATAAATAGCAGCCAAAAAATGGGCGAAACTGAAAACGCACAGCGGGCTGATGGTTATCGTCGGAACAGGCTTGGCGACACGCGCGCTCTCCTCATGAATACGGGTTGGGACACTGGCAATTTATACGGTTAGTCAGCCAAAACACAAAACCTGTGGGAGCGGGCTTGCTCGCGAAGGGGCTGTGTCATTCAATTCAATGTTGTCTGACATACCGCTTTCGCGAGCAAGCCCGCTCCCACATTTTTGATGTCGCTCAACTGGCCGGTGTCAGGCAGTAATGTTGAATCAGTTGACGTAATAGATGCACCGTAGGCTGCAAACGTGACATTTCGAGGTATTCCCCCGGTTGGTGGGCGCAGGCGATATCGCCCGGGCCGAGCACCAGTGTCTCGCAGCCAAGTTGCTGAAGATAAGGCGCTTCGGTGCCGAACGCCACTGCTTCGGCGCGATGGCCGGTAAGCTTTTGCGCAACCCGTACCAATTCCGAGTCTTCGGCCTGTTCGAAGGGCGGCACCTCGGGGAACAGCGGCGCGTAATCGATATTCACCTGATGCCGTTCGGCAACCGGTTTGAGCCGCTGCAGAATTTCCGCACGCAAGGCCTTGGGGTCCATGCCCGGCAAGGGCCGCAGGTCGAACTCCAGCGAGCATTGACCGCAGATACGGTTAGGGTTGTCGCCACCATGGATGCAGCCGAAATTCATGGTCGGCGTCGGCACGCCAAACTGCGGATTGCGGAATTCGCGCTGCCACAACAAGCGTAAGCCGCGTAATTCGCCGATGGCATCGTGCATCGCTTCAAGGGCGCTGTGGCCCAGGCTCGGGTCGGAGGAATGGCCGCTCTGACCAAGAATGTCGATGCGCTCCATCATGATGCCTTTGTGCATGCGAATCGGCTTCAGCCCGGTCGGCTCACCGATGACCGCCGCACGGCCCAATGGACGCCCGGCCTTGGCCAAGGCGCGAGCACCGGACATCGAGCTTTCTTCATCGCAAGTAGCGAGGATCAGCAGCGGTTGCTTGAACGGCTGATCGAGCAGCGGGATCACCGCTTCGATGGCCAGGGCGAAAAAGCCCTTCATGTCGCAACTGCCCAGGCCCACCCAACGGCCATCCACTTCGGTGAGCTTCAGCGGATCGGTCTTCCACAACGCGCCGTCGAACGGCACCGTGTCACTGTGGCCGGCCAGCACCAAGCCACCGGGGCCGGAACCAAAACTGGCCAACAGGTTGAACTTGCCGGGGCTGACTTGCTGGATATCGCAGGCAAAACCCAGATCACCCAGCCACGTCGCCAGCAAATCAATCACCGGGCGGTTGGTCTGATCCAGGTTCGGTTGGGTGCAGCTGACCGACGGCGCAGCGATCAGTGCAGCGAACTGATCTTTCATGGACGGCAAAGGCATCGCTGACTCCAACTCCCGAATTGAAGTCCATCATAGAACCATCTGGCGACAGGAATAAACCGTCGCGGCGCGTAGGTACGTCCACTCCTGTACACTGCACGACCTTGGCAGCCACACATTCCCCCGGCTGCGCTCCCGATCCTGGATTTTCCGGCCATGCAGAAAGAAACCGAAATCAAGCTCCGCGTCAGCCGCGAAACCCTCGCTGCCCTGCGCGAGCACCCGCTCCTGAAAAAACGCAACAAAAGTGGCTGGGAACGCCGTGAGTTGATGAACCAGTACTTCGACACGCCTGAGCGCGACCTGGCCCGCGCCAAGGTTGCCCTGCGCCTGCGCAAGGACGGCGAAGAAGTGATTCAAACGCTCAAGACCCGCGGCCAGAGCGTCGCCGGTCTGTCCGAGCGTAACGAATACGACTGGAACCTGCCCAAAGCCAAGCTCGACGTTAAAAAACTCGACGGCGAATGCTGGCCAGAAGAATTGGCCGAGCTGGACAAGAAAACCCTCAAGCCGATCTTCACCACCGATTTCGTTCGCGAGCGCGCTGAAATCGCCTGGGGTCGTGGCAAGACCAAAGTGGTCATCGAAGCCGCACTGGACCTCGGCCACGTGGTCGTCGGCAAGCAGAAAGAAGAAATCTGCGAGCTGGAACTGGAACTGCGCGAAGGCGAGCCGGCTGCCCTGCTGGAACTGGCCGCCGAACTGGCCGCGACCCTGGCCCTGATGCCGTGTGACATCAGCAAGGCCGAACGCGGTTATCGTTTGTACGACGCCAACAGCTACTCGCTGAGCCTGCCGGCACCGCAAATCACCGCTGAAATGCCGCTGGACGACGCCTTCGCCGCACTGAGCTGGCATTTGCTGGGCAGCAGCCAGCGTCTGGCCGAGCAGTATCGCTTCAACGGCCACTGGCGCCTGTTGCAGGACTGGGTCGAAAACCTCGCGGAATTGCGCGCGCTGCTCAGCAGCCTCGGCCAGGCCGCGCCACGTCAGTCGACGCACGACCTGCGCCTTGCACTGGATGCGTTGCTGGAAGACTGGCGTCCGCTGGTGCAAGCCGGCATCGAGGACGAAGACGTGCGCAAAGCCGCGCCGGAACAATTCCTCGAAGAACTGGAAGACCCGCGCTGGGGCCTGTTCTCGCTGAACACTTCACGCTGGTTGCTGGCCCGCACCTGGGCGGCTGATCGTAACGTCCGTGGCAATCGTCAGGGTGCTGCACAACTGGGTAGCTGGTTGCCGCGTTTGCTGGGTGAAGAAGCGACCTCCCTGCAATTGCAGCGCTATCAGCAACAGCCGGAAGATCTGGCCGAGCAACTGCCGCGCATCGAGCGTATCCAGGCGTGGCTGCACCATGCCCGTGGCGTGCTGGACATTCCGGAAATGGATCGCCTGTACGGTGAGCTGAAACAGCTGGCACAACTGGCCAACGAGCCGATCACCGATGAATCGCTGGATGCGCGTAAGCAGCAGGCGATTGCGGTGTATCAGAATCGTGCCTGGAAAATGCTGCTGCGTATGTAACAACCCAATACCTGTGGCGAGGGAGCTTGCTCCCGCTGGGGCGCGAAGCGCCCCCCAAATCCGACAAACGCGTTATGCCTGATTCACCGCGTTGCCGGGACAGGGAGTCCTTCGGCCTCCAGCGGGAGCAAGCTCCCTCGCCACAGGGTCACACCCTTTACCGCAACACCGGCAAACTCGTCGTCGACTTGATCTCCGACAACGCCACAATCGAGTTCACTTCCTGTATCCCCGGCACCATCGACAGCTTCTCGAAGAAAAACCGCTCATACGCCTCAATGTCCGCCGTGACGATCCGCAGCAAAAAATCCACCGACCCCATCAGCACGTAACACTCCAGCACTTCGGGAAAACCGCGAATCGCCTCGGTGAATTCAGTGAAGTTCGACCGCCCGTGCGCGTTGAGTTTTATCTCGGCAAAGATCTGCGTGTTCAGGCCGATCTTCTTGCGGTCCAGCAACGTCACCTGCCCGCGAATGATCCCCTCCTCCTTCATCCGCTGAATCCGTCGCCAGCACGGCGACTGCGACAGTCCCACCTGTTCGGCGATCTGCGCACTGGAGAGCGAAGCGTCCTCTTGCAGCAACGCGAGAATCTTGCGGTCGTAGCCATCGAGCGCGCTTTGCATAGAAAAACCTTTAATCGCTGACCCATTGAATTGCACGATTCGATAAATCGCCAATAAGCCCAATCATAGATAAGAAATGCCTGGCACCGAATGTAAAAATTCCTCCAGTGAATTTGGAGCCCGACCATGCCGCACCTAGAAGCCGTCCACACCCCGTCCACGCGCGCCGATGTCTGGAATGTCAGCAACGCCCACTGCCGTGTCCATTACCAACTGCTGGCCGAAGCCGAGCCGGATCTGCTGTGCCGGGCGCTCAATCTGTTCGCCTTGCAGTTCTTGACGCCGCAACAGGTCAACGTGCAGCGCCACGACGACTTGCTGTCGATCAACATCGTCATCGACGGTCTCAGTTGGCACCGTGCCCAAGTGGTTGCAGAAAAATTACGCAACCTGATCAGCGTCTGCTCAGTTGAGCTGCAAACGGCTGAAGCGATGTGGGATCAACCGGCCCAGGCGGCCGGCTGAAAAATCCCGACACGGCTTCGTCGGGTAGTGGCCCAACGGTCGACGGCTGCGCGACTATCCTTTGCGGACTGTTGTTCATGAGGAGCCCGCATGTCCGTTCAACTTGCCATTCAGGACCGCTGGCTGGATCTCAATGATTTGCTGCGCGAACTGGTCGCCCAAGGCTTCATCAGCCAGGATTCGGCCGAGCACGCGCTCAATGCCCGCCGCCGCCACGCCGCCAATGGCCAGATGCACCCGCTGGAATTCATCGCCAGCCAACACCTCGACGATCTCAGCCGTCCCGGCAAACACCTGGACCTGGAAAGCCTGACCCTGTGGCTGTCGCAGCAGGCTGGCCAGCCTTACCTGCGCATCGATCCACTGAAGATCAACGTCGCGGCCATCACGCCACTGATGTCCTATGCCTTTGCCCAGCGCCACAAGATTCTCGCGGTGTCCATCGACCGCGACGCGGTGACCGTGGCCAGCGCCCAGCCTTACGTCAGCGGCTGGGAAGCCGACCTGACCCATGTGCTGAAGCTGCCGATCAAACGGGTCGTGGCCAACCCGGTGGACATCCAGCGCTTGAGCGTCGAGTTTTTTCGTTTGGCCAAATCGGTCAGCGGCGCGACCACTGCCGATCAGCAGACCAGCACCCTGGGCAACTTCGAACAACTGCTCAATCTCGGCGCCAGCGACCAGGAGCCGGACGCCAATGACGCGCACATCGTCAACATCGTCGACTGGCTGTTTCAGTACGCCTTCCAGCAACGCGCCAGCGATATCCACATCGAGCCCCGACGCGAACAAGGCACGGTTCGCTTTCGCATCGACGGCGTATTGCACAACGTCTATCAATTCCCGCCACAAGTGACCATGGCCATCGTCAGTCGCCTGAAAAGCCTCGGACGGATGAACGTCGCGGAAAAGCGTAAACCTCAGGATGGCCGGGTGAAAACCAAGACCCCGGACGGCGGTGAAGTCGAACTGCGGCTGTCGACATTGCCAACGGCGTTCGGCGAAAAAATGGTCATGCGGATTTTCGACCCCGAAGTGCTGCTCAAGGATTTCGATCAGTTGGGCTTTTCCGCCGAAGACCTGCGCCGTTGGCAAGACATGACCCGTCAGCCCAACGGCATCATTTTGGTCACCGGGCCGACCGGTTCGGGCAAGACCACCACGCTGTACACCACACTGAAGAAGCTGGCGACGCCCGAGGTCAACCTCTGCACCATCGAAGACCCGATTGAAATGGTCGAGCCCGCGTTCAACCAGATGCAGGTCCAGCACAACATCGACCTGACCTTCGCCGCCGGCGTGCGCGCGCTGATGCGACAAGACCCGGACATCATCATGATCGGCGAGATACGCGACCTCGAAACCGCCGAGATGGCGATTCAGGCGGCGCTCACCGGTCACTTGGTGCTCTCGACGCTGCACACCAACGACGCGCCGAGCGCGATCAGCCGCCTGCTGGAACTCGGCGTGCCGCACTACCTGATCAAAGCCACGGTGCTCGGCGTCATGGCCCAGCGCCTGGTGCGAACTTTATGTCCGCACTGCAAGGCACCGCTGACGCTGGGTGAAGAGGATTGGCAAACCCTGACCAAACCCTGGCAAGCGCCGCTGCCGACCAACGCGCAACGTGCGATCGGCTGCCTGGAATGTCGCGACACCGGCTATCACGGCCGCGCCGGGGTCTACGAAATCATGCAGCTGACGGACGGCGTCAAAGCGTTGATCAATCCCGACACCGACTTGCTGGCGATCCGGCGTCAGGCGTTCAAGGAGGGCATGCGCAGCTTGCGGCTATCGGGCGCTCAGAAGGTGGCGGCAGGGCTGACCACGATCGAAGAGGTGTTGCGAGTAACGCCGCAGAGCGAGCAAAAGTAGGCGCGGCGGTCATGGAACTCGATGGGGGGATGGCTATCCAAGGCCGTGTAGTTAACCCAGTGGAGTTACCCATCATGCGTTTCAAACTTGCTGTCGCCACCGTCGCGCTGCTGTCCCTTCCAGTCGGTTCCGCGATGGCCGATAGCTTTTGGACTAACGTCCTTTCGTCGGGTGCGACCACCGGCTCGACCTACCTGACGTTCAAGGATCACAAACTGATCGTCGCGGCCCAGGACGATGCCGGTAGTTTTGTTGCCAGTGATGGCGGGATTCGCGGCCCTTACCTGGAAGCGGCGATGCAGAAAGTCCGCGCCGACAACCCGGGCCTCCAAGCGACTGACATGGAACTGGCGAATGCGATTCTGGCGAAGAATGCCGTCGCTTCGAAGTAAATCCATCGATACAAAAATGCCGCTCACCTGAGCGGCATTTTTTGGGGCCTGATGCGATCAAATGTGGGAGCGGGCTTGCTCGCGAAGGCGGTGTGTCATTTAACACTTATGCTGAATGACACACCGCCTTCGCGAGCAAGCCCGCTCCCACATTGTTTATTCGTCTGCCTCACTATCAGCGGTAGTCATCCACCGGCACACAGGCGCAAAACAGGTTTCTATCGCCATAAACGTTATCCACCCGATTCACCACCGGCCAGTATTTGTGCTGTCGGGTGTGCGCATCCGGCGTCACCGCTTGCTCGATGCTGTACGACCGCTCCCACACCCCGGTGATGTCAGCCAAGGTGTGTGGCGAACGCTTCAGCGGGTTGTCCTCGGCCGGCCAATTGCCGTTTTCCACCTCGCTAATCTCCGCACGGATGCTCAGCATCGCCCCGATGAACCGGTCCAGCTCGGCCTTCGATTCACTTTCGGTCGGCTCGACCATCAACGTTCCCGGCACCGGAAACGACATGGTGGGCGCATGGAAACCGTAGTCCATCAGGCGCTTGGCAACGTCCTCTTCACTGATGCCGGTCAGCGCTTTCAATGGCCGCAGATCCAGGATGCATTCGTGAGCCACCCGCCCGTTGCGCCCGGTATAGAGCACCGGGAACGCACCGGATAAATGCTGCGCCAGGTAATTCGCGGCGAGGATCGCCACTTCGCTGGCGTCCGCCAGTTGCGGCCCCATCATCGCGATGTACATCCAGCTGATCGGCAGAATGCTCGCACTGCCCCAAGGCGCGGCGCTCACTGCGCCGTTCTGCGGCAACGGCCCGTCGATGGGGACCACCGGGTGATTGGCCACGAACGGCGCCAGGTGCGCCCGCACACCAATCGGCCCCATGCCCGGTCCGCCGCCACCATGGGGAATGCAAAAGGTTTTGTGCAGGTTCATATGCGACACATCGGCGCCAATGTCCGCCGGGCGAGCGAGGCCAACCTGCGCGTTGAGGTTGGCGCCGTCCATATACACCTGGCCGCCGTGGCTGTGGATAACTTCACAGATCTCGCTGATGCCTTCCTCGTAGACGCCGTGGGTCGATGGATACGTCGCCATCAGGCACGCGAGTTTGTCCCCCGCCTCCGCGGCTTTTTGCTTGAGGTCATCCAGATCGACGTTGCCGGCTTCGTCGCATTCGACAATCACCACGTGCATCCCGGCCATTTGCGCCGAGGCCGGGTTAGTACCGTGGGCCGAGGACGGAATCAGGCACAGATCCCGCGCGCCTTGGTGACGGCTCTCGTGGTATTTGCGGATCGCCAGCAACCCGGCGTATTCGCCCTGGGCGCCGGAGTTGGGCTGCATGCAAATCGCATCGAAACCGGTGATCGCGCAGAGCCAGCGCTCCAGCTCTTCGATCATCAGCGAATACCCCACCGCCTGCTCCTTCGGCACGAACGGGTGCAGGTTGGCGAACTGCGGCCAGGTGATGGGGATCATCTCGCTGGTCGCGTTGAGTTTCATGGTGCAAGAGCCCAGCGGGATCATCGACTGGTTGAGGGCGAGGTCCTTGTTCTCCAGTTGCTTGAGGTAGCGCAGCATCTCGGTTTCACTGTGGTGCGCATTGAACACCGGATGGCGCAGATAAGGCGAGGTGCGCAGCAGCCCCTCAGGAATGCCCGTCGCCAGCGTTTCAGCGTCCAGTTCGTCGACGTTCAGGCCATGATCGGCGCCGAGGAACACATCGAACAACTTGGCGACGGTGCTTTCGTCCGATGTTTCATCGAGGCTCAACCCCAACCGTCCCCGCCCCAGAATCCGCAGATTGATCTGCGCCGCTTGAGCGCTTTCGATGATCGCGGTCTGGGTGCCGCCGACGTCCAGGGTCAGGGTGTCGAAGAAGTGCTGGTTGAGGCGGCTGACGCCATGCCGCTCAAGGCCGGCAGCGAGGATGCAGGTCAAGCGATGCACGCGCTGGGCGATGCGCTTGAGCCCTTCAGGACCGTGATAGACCGCGTAGAAACTGGCAATGTTGGCCAGCAACACCTGAGCGGTGCAAATGTTCGAGTTGGCCTTCTCGCGCCGAATGTGTTGCTCGCGGGTTTGCAGGGCCATGCGCAACGCAACATTGCCGCGAGCATCCTTGGACACGCCAATGATCCGCCCGGGAATCGCCCGTTTGTACTCATCGCGGCTGGCAAAAAAAGCCGCGTGCGGGCCGCCGTAGCCCATGGGCACGCCGAAACGCTGGGATGAGCCGAACACCACGTCAGCGCCCAACTCCCCCGGCGGCGTCAATAACAGCAGGCTCAGCAGGTCAGTGGCCACACACGCAAGGGCCTGCTGCGCGTGCAGATGATCGATCAGTGGCCGAAGATCGCGGACCTCACCGTGGGTGTCGGGATATTGCAACAGCGCACCGAACACCTGGTGCTGCTTCAAGTTATCCACAGCGTCGATGATCAGCTCGAAGCCGAAGCCTTCGGCGCGGGTCTGCACCACCGAGATGGTCTGCGGATGGCAGTTCTGATCGACGAAGAACAGATTGCTTTTGGACTTGGCGACTCGCTTGGCCAGCGCCATGGCTTCCGCCGCCGCCGTCGCTTCATCCAGCAGCGAGGCGTTGGCCAGTTCCAGGCCGGTGAGGTCGATGGTCAGTTGCTGGAAATTCAGCAGCGCTTCAAGCCGCCCTTGGGCAATTTCTGGCTGATAAGGCGTGTACGCGGTGTACCAACCGGGGTTTTCCAGGACGTTACGCACAATCACAGTCGGCGTGAGGGTGCCGTGGTAGCCCATGCCGATCAGGCTGGTCCAGACCTGGTTTTGCTCAGCGTAGCCGCGCAGCTTGGCCAGCGCGGCTTGTTCATCGAGGGCCGGCGGCAGGTCGAGCGGACGGTTCAGGCGGATACCCGGCGGCACCGTCTGCTCGATCAGTTCGACCCGACTGCCGAGGCCGAGGCTGTCGAGCATCGCCTGCTGCTCGGCGGCATCGGGCCCGAGGTGGCGGCGCAGAAAGGCATTGGGGTCGCGTAACTGGCTCAGGGACGGCAACTGGGACATGACGGGCTCTCTCTTGACTGGCGCTCAGCGTCGATGCAACACGGTCAAACCAGCATAGCAGTCGATATCCGGGCGGATGGCTTGGCGCCGACGAGCATTGCAGACATCATGCACGGCATCTGCCAAATGTCCGCTGATCAGGTGCCTGCATTTATGAGCCAACAACCTTTCCTGCCGTTCTCCAAACCCACCATCGATGAAGCGACGATTGCCGCGGTGGGCGACGTATTGCGCTCGGGCTGGATTACCAGCGGCCCCAAGGTCCAGGCCTTTGAACAACAACTCTCGGAATTTTTTGGCGGGCGCTCGGTGCTCACCTTCAATTCCGGCACCTGCACCATGGAAATCGCCCTGCGCATTGCCGGAGTCGGACCGGGCGATGAAGTGATCACCACACCCATTTCGTGGGTGGCCACCGCCAACGTCATTCTGGAAGTCGGCGCCACCCCGGTGTTTGCCGACATCGATCCGGTCACCCGCAACATCGACCTGGCTCAGCTCGAAGCCGCCATCACCCCGCGCACCAAAGCGATCCTGCCGGTTTTCCTCGCCGGACTGCCGGTGGACATGACACGCCTTTACGCACTGGCGGAGAAATACAACCTGCGGGTGCTGGAAGACGCGGCCCAGGCGCTGGGCTCAAGCTGGAACGGCCAGCGCATCGGTTCGACCGGCGATTTCGTGTCCTTCAGTTTTCAGGCGAACAAGAACGTCACCTCCTCAGAGGGTGGTTGCCTGGTGTTGAACAACGATGAGGAAGTGCGACTGGCGCAGAAGTACCGTTTGCAGGGCGTGACCCGCAGCGGTTTCGATGGCCTGGATGTCGATGTGCTGGGCGGCAAGTTCAACATGACCGACGTCGCGGCGGCCATCGGCCTTGGGCAATTTGCGCACATCGAAGCCATCACGGCCCATCGCCGTGAACTGGCCAGGCACTATTTCGCGTGTTTTGGTGAGGATTTCGAAGCGCAGTACGGGGCTCAACTGCCCCCGGCGGATTTCGAGAACAGCAACTGGCATTTGTTCCAGCTGGTGTTGCCGGAGCGCGGGGATGGCCTACCGGCACGGGCGACTTTCATGGAGCAGATGCAGGCGTTGGGCGTCGGTATCGGCTATCACTATCCGCCGATTCACTTGCTGAGCCTTTACCGCGAGCGCGGTTTCAAGGAGGGCATGTTCCCGGTCGCCGAGCGGGTCGGCCGCCTGATTGTCTCGTTGCCGATGTTTACGGCGATGAGCAAAGCGGATGTCGAGCGTTCGGTGGCAGCGGTCAAAGCGGTTCTGAAGCCTTAAACACCTGTGGGGGCGAGCCTTTGTGGCGAGGGGGCTTGTCGGAACGCCGCATCGCCCCGTTCGGCTGCGAAGCAGTCGTAAACCCTGCGTGCCGGCTGAGATGCCGGAAATGCTGGGGCTGCTTCGCAACCCAACGGGGGCAAGCCCCCTCCCCTCACCACAAAAGCTCGCTCCCACATTGGATTTTGCAGGGCGAGGATTACTCGCCGATCGCAGCCTTGTAGCCGGCCGCGTCGAGCAGTTTTTCCAGGTCAGCGGTGTTGCTTGGCTTAAGCTTGAAGATCCATGCGCCGTACGGGTCGGTGTTGAGCAGTTCCGGATTGGCGCTCAGTTCTTCGTTGATCGCAATCACTTCACCGGCAATCGGGGAGTAGATGTCGGAGGCGGCTTTCACCGATTCAACAACGCCAGCCTGATCTTCAGCAGCAAACGTGTTGCCCACTTCAGTCAGTTCAACGAACACCACATCACCCAGCGCTTCCTGCGCGTGATCGCTAATGCCCACGGTGACGGTGCCGTCGGCTTCCAGGCGGGCCCATTCGTGACTTTCGGCAAAACGCAGGTCGGCAGGAATATCGCTCATGTTCTGTGTCCTCAAGAAAAATGTCAGCGGTTGTAGTCCGCCAAAAAAGGTTAGATCAAGGTTTTGCCATGGCGTACGAAGGTCGGCTTGACCACTCGGACCGGGTACCACTTGCCACGGATTTCCACTTCTGCGCGGTCGGCAGTTGCCATCGGCACGCGCGCCAGTGCTATCGACTTGCTAAGCGTAGGAGAGAAACTACCACTGGTGATCTCCCCTTCGCCAACATTGGCGATGCGGACCACTTGATGAGCGCGCAAAACCCCTCGCTCCTCAAGGACCAGCCCCACCAGTTTGTGCTGTACGCCACCGGCCCGTTCGGCTTCCAGGGCGGCGCGCCCGATGAACTGGCGAGAGGCCGGTTCCCAGGCAATGCTCCAGGCCATATTGGACGCCAGTGGCGATACATCTTGATGAATGTCCTGACCGTACAGGTTCATGCCGGCTTCGACCCGCAAGGTATCCCGCGCCCCCAGGCCAATGGGGGAAATGCCCGCGCCGACCAGATCGTTGAAAAACCCTGGGGCTTGATCAGCCGGCAGAACGATTTCCAGACCATCCTCGCCGGTATAACCGGTACGGGCGATGAACCAGTCGCCTTCTGGCTGGCCTTCGAATGGCTTGAGCAGCTGGATCAGGTTGCTGCGGGCCTGGGAGACCAGTTCGCAGATTTTTTGACGGGCATGAGGGCCTTGAATGGCCAGCATCGCCAGCTCTGAACGCTCGTTGAGCTGCACATCGAAACCATCGAGGTGAGCCTGCATCCAGGCGAGGTCTTGATTGCGGGTGGAGGCGTTGACCACCAAGCGATAACCGTCGTCGAGGCGATAGACGATCATGTCGTCGACGATGCCGCCGCGCTCATTGAGCATGGTGCTGTACAAGGCACGGCCGGGGCTGTGCAGGCGTTCGACATCATTGGCCAGCAAATGCTGGAGCCAGGCCTTGGCCTGGGGGCCGCTGACATCGATCACGGTCATGTGGGATACATCGAAAACCCCGCAATCGCGGCGCACCTGATGGTGTTCCTCGACCTGCGAGCCGTAATGCAGAGGCATATCCCAACCGCCAAAATCGACCATCTTCGCGCCGAGGGCGAGATGAAGGTCATACAGAGGCGTACGCTGTCCCATGGGTTTCTCCTTCCGGGCGTGGCGAAGGTGCGGGCAGGTGCTGCACGGGGTGAAAACCTTAAAGTAGAAGGCTTTCAGCCGATTTCAGCTACCGGGTCTGTCAGACGGACCGCACCGAATGCCGCGCATTGTAGCCGCAAGGTGTAGGACTGGCACCTAGCTGTTTCGATGCGCCGAACGTCGAATCAATCCGATGACCGGTAACAGGCCGACCAAAACCAGCGTCAGTGCCGGTAAAGACGCCCTCGCCCACTCTCCTTCGCTGGTCATTTCAAAGATCCGCACGGCCAGCGTGTCCCAGCCAAACGGGCGCATCAGCAGGGTCGCGGGCATTTCCTTAAGCACATCGACGAACACCAGCAACGCGGCGCTCAACGTGCCCGGCAACAACAACGGCAGATACACCTTGAAAAACAGTCGTGGCCCACTGACGCCAAGGCTACGCGCTGCTTCGGGCAAAGATGGCCGTATACGCGCCAGGCTGCTTTCCAGTGGCCCGTATGCCACCGCGATGAAACGCACCAGATAGGCCAGCAATAACGCCGACAGGCTGCCCAGCAGCAAGGGCTTGCCGGCCCCGCCGAGCCAGCCGGACAACGGGATTACCAGCTCGCGATCGAGGTAACTGAAGGCCAGCATGATCGAGACCGCCAATACCGAACCCGGCAAGGCGTAGCCGAGGTTGGCCAGGCCGATGCCGGCGCGGATCGTTCCGGTCGGTGCCAAGCGCCGGGCAAACGCCAGCACCAGGGCAACGCTGACCGTGATCAATGCCGCCATGCCGCCGAGGTACAAGGTGTGAAGAATCAGGCCGGTGTAACGCTCATCCACATCTAAGCGCCCGCGCTGCCAGAACCACACCAGCAGTTGCAGCATCGGGATGACGAACGCACAGGCGAACACCAGGCCGCACCAGCTCATCGCCGCCAGCGCCTTGAAACCCCGCAAGTGATACAGCGCCTTGACCCGCGGCCGTTCGTTGCTCGCCCGGTTGGCCCCGCGCGCACGACGTTCGCCGTACAGCACGACCATCACCACCAAGAGCAACAGGCTGGCCAGTTGGGCGGCGGTGGAAAGGCTGAAGAACCCGTACCAGGTTTTGTAGATCGCGGTGGTGAACGTGTCGAAGTTGAACACCGACACTGCGCCGAAATCCGCCAGGGTTTCCATCAGTGCCAACGCCACCCCCGCGCCAATGGCCGGGCGCGCCATCGGCAAGGCCACCCGCCAGAATGCCTGCCACGGGGATTGGCCGAGCACCCGGGCCGCTTCCATCAGGCCTTTGCCCTGAGCGAGGAACGCCGTGCGGGCCAGCAAATAGACGTAGGGATAGAAAACCAGCACCAGCACGATAATGACCCCGCCGGTGGAACGCACGCGCGGCAACCTCAGGCCGGTGCCAAACCACTCGCGCATCAGGGTTTGCACGGGGCCGGCGAAATCCAGCAGGCCGACGAAGACAAACGCCAGCACGTAGGCCGGAATCGCGAATGGCAGCATCAGCGCCCAGTCCAACCAGCGCCGGCCGGGGAACTCACAGAGGCTGGTGAGCCACGCAAGGCTGACACCCAGCAGGGTGACGCCAACCCCTACGCCGAGTATCAGGGTCAGGGTGTTGCCCAAAAGGCGCGGCATCTGGGTGTCCCAGAGGTGGGACCAGATCTGTTGATCGATGGTTTGCCAGGACAGCAGTAAAACACTGAGGGGCAGCAGGACCAGCGCAGCGATGGCGAAGACCAGGGGATACCAGCGGCGTTGGGCGGGGTGGGCCACGGGGGTTCTCTAGAAAATGTTGGGCCAACTCAAACCTGCAGTCAGCTCCATTTTGTGGCGAGGGAGCTTGCTCCCGCTCGGGTGCGAAGCAGCCGCAGAGGTTATCAGATCATCTCTGTCATGCGTGTCTGACACCGTTAGGGCTGCTTCGCAGCCCAGCGGGAGCAAGCTCCCTCGCCACAGGTACGTCACTCGCCACAAAGACAGTGTCAGTTCCAGCCAGCGCGATCCATCATGCGGATCGCTTCGGCCTGACGCTTGCCAGCCACTTCCACCGGCAGGGTATCGGCCACGAACTTGCCCCACGCCGCCACTTCCTCCGATGGCGCTACCGTGGGGTTGGCCGGGAATTCCTGGTTCACGTCAGCAAAGATTTTCTGCGCTTCAGGGGTGGTCATCCATTCCACCAGCGCCTTGGCCGCTTCCGGGTGCGGTGCGTGTTTGGTCAGGCCTATACCCGACAGGTTGACGTGTACACCGCGGTCAGCCTGGTTCGGCCAGAACAGTTTCACACCCAGGTCAGGCTTCTGCTTGTGCAGGCGACCGTAGTAATACGTGTTGACGATACCGACATCACATTGCCCCGCATTGATCGCCTCCAGCACCGCGACATCATCCGAGAACACGTCGGTGGACAGGTTGCTCACCCAGCCCTTAAGGATGTTCTCGGTTTTTTCGGCGCCGTGGACTTCGATCATCGTGGCGGTCAGGGACTGGTTGTAAACCTTCTTCGCCGTGCGCAGGCACAGGCGCCCTTCCCAGTTCTTGTCAGCCAGTGCTTCGTAGGTAGTCAGTTCGCCCGGCTTCACGCGATCCGTGGAGTAAGCGATGGTCCGCGCCCGCAGGCTCAGGCCGGTCCAGGCATGGGAGGCAGCGCGGTATTGCAGCGGAATATTGGTGTCGATCACTTTGGAGGTGAACGGTTGCAGGATGTCCATTTGCTCGGCCTGCCAGAGGTTTCCGGCATCGACCGTCAGCAGCAGGTCGGCAGTGGCGTTCTCGCCCTCGGCCTTGATGCGCTGCATCAGCGGCGCTTCCTTGTCGGTGATGAACTTCACCTTCACCCCGGTCTTGGCGGTGTAGGCGTCGAAGACCGGTTTGATCAGCTCGTCGATGCGCGAGGAGTAAACCACCACCTCGTCAGCGGCCTGGGCGGCGGTGCTGCCAATCAGGGACAGGGCGAGTGCGGTCAGTAGACGCTTCGGCAACATGGGAGCGATCTCTCGATTGAAAAAGTGAGGGCAAATGATAAGGACTCACATTTAGCTTCTCAATCGATCAGTTCGCGGAGGAGTTACCAGATGTTGCATCGCCCGAAATCTACGGTGACTGAACTGCCGCCTTCGCGAGCAAGCCCGCTCCCACATTTGAAATGCATTCCAATGTGGGAGCGGGCTTGCTCGCGAAGGGGCCGTCAGCCGCGACGAAAATGTCAGGCCTTGGCCAGCGCCGGCAAATCCCCGGTCAACCCCAGCGCCTCACGCACAAACAACGCCTTGGCCTCGGGCATCTGCTCAACCATCTTCAACCCGGCATTGCGCAGCCAACGCACCGGCAGCGGGTCAGCCTGGAACAACCGCTCAAACCCTTCCATCGCCGCCATCAGCGCCAGGTTGTGCGGCATGCGTCGACGCTCGTAACGGCTCAGCACTTTGACATCCGCCAAGCGCTCACCCCGCTCAAACGCTTGCAACAGCACTTCGGCCAACACGGCCGCATCGAGGAAACCAAGGTTCACACCCTGCCCCGCCAGCGGGTGAATGGTGTGCGCCGCGTCGCCGATCAATGCCAGGCCTTCGGCCACATAACGCTTGGCGTGACGCTGACGCAGCGGCACGCACAAACGCGGATCGGCGCTGAGCACAGTGCCGAGGCGGCCTTCAAAGGCGCGTTCCAGCTCGCGGCAGAAGCCGTCGTCGTTCAGCGCCATCAGGCGTTCGGCTTCACTCGGCGTAGTCGACCAGACAATCGAACACCAATCCTGCTGACCATCACGCTCCAGCGGCAAAAATGCCAGCGGACCGTTGTCGGTAAAGCGCTGCCAAGCGGTCATTTGGTGCACGTTGGAGCTGCGCACACTGGTGACAATCGCGTGGTGCATGTAGTCCCACTCGCGCGTCGCCATGCCGGTCAGGCGCCGAACGGCCGAGTTGGCGCCGTCCGCCGCAATCACCAACGGGGCGCGCAAGGTGCGGCCGTCGGCCAGGGTCAGCAGCCAGTCATCACCCGAACGGCGCATCTGTTCCAGACGCGCATTGGCCAGCATCCCGAGGTCGCAGTCGTGCAAACGGTCGAGCAAGGCGTCCTGAACCACACGGTTTTCGACGATGTGCCCCAGCACGTCGGCATGCACGCTGGCGGCCGAGAAGTGGATCTGCCCGGTGCCGCTGCCATCCCAGACGTGCATGTCGGTGTAAGGACTGCTGCGTCGCTTGGCGATGCCGTCCCACACGCCCAGGCGTTTGAGGATGCGCTGGCTGGCGGCCGACAAGGCACTCACCCGCGGCTCGAACGGTGCCTGGCCATCGAAAGGTTTGACGCTCAGGGGGCTGCCGTCCAGCAACAGGACTTCCAGCCCGCTGTCCTGCAACGCCAGCGCCAAGGCGCTGCCGACCATTCCGGCCCCGACAATCAGCAGATCTGCGCGCATGTCCATGCTTTAAGCCTGTCTCGCTTGCGGCTTGAGCCGCACGTAAAGGGTTTTTTCGACCCGCGCCACCAAGGTGCCGGCGCCGTCGTGAATATCGACCTGCAATTGCGGCAGGTACTTTTCGCCATCGGCCGTTTGCCGACGGATCTCGTCAAGCAAGGTCTCGTCGATGCGGAAGCTGGCGAACACCGGGCCTTTGCCCGGCGAAATGAAATCGATGTCGGCGGCTTTGTCCCAGACGATGTAACGGTGCCCGAGGTTTTCCATCAGCATCAGCATGTAGAACGGGTCGACCATCGAATACAGGCTGCCACCAAACTGGGTGCCCACGTAATTGCGGTTGTACCAGCTCAAGCCCATGGACACCGTGATGTCGCGAAAGTCATCGCTGATGTGTCGCACCCGAACCCCGGCGCCAACGTACGGCGGGTAAAAGGACATGAACCAACGCATCAACCGCGCTTTGCCGAACCTGCTCGTCAGCCACTTAAGCATCGGGGCGTGTACCCAGACCCATGGCCTGCCGGGCGAACCAGCGCTTGGCTGGCGGCAGCAGATCGAGACCGAGCAGGCCGAGATTGCGACCCAGCGACACCAGCGGCTGAGTGCTGCCGAACAACCGGGTGACCTGATCGGAGAAGCCTACGGTCAGGTTTTGATCCAGACGTTGCCGCTCGCGGTAGGCCTGCAAGGTGGCGAAGTCGCCCGGCCCGTTCTCGCTGGCCAACAAGGCCTGCGCCAACGCTTGCGCATCGCGCAGCGACAGGTTGAAACCCTGGCCGGCAATCGGGTGCAGGCTGTGAGCCGCGTTGCCGAGGATCGCCAGATGCGGACGCACCTGCTCTTCGGCTTCGATCAGTGTCAGCGGGTAAAGATGTCGCGCGCCGACCTGCTTCAACGTGCCGAGGCGGTAACCGAACACACCCTGCAATTCGCTGAGAAAGCTCTTTTCATCCAGTGCGGCCAGTCGCTGCGCGTCCATACCCAGACGGGTCCAGACCAAGGCGCAGCGGTTTTCTGGCAGCGGCAACAGGGCCATCGGGCCGTCGTCGGTGAATCGCTCGAACGCCATGCCGTTGTGCGCTTCGCTCGGGGTGATGTTGGCGATCAGCGCGCTCTGGTTGTACGGACGCGTCTTGATGCCGATCCCCAGTTGCTCGCGCAGGCCCGAACGGCCGCCATCAGCGAGCACCGCTAGGTCGCATTCCAGGGTGGTTTCGTCATTGAGTGTCAGGCGGTAGCCATCGGTCAACGGCTCCATGCGCGTGACTTCCGCCGGGCAACGCCAGGTGATCACGTCCTTGTCCAGACCTTGCCAGAGGCATTGGCCGAGCCAGGCGTTTTCCACCACATAGCCTAGCGCCGGAACGCCTTCTTCCATCGCGGACAAGCGCGCGGTGGAAAACCGTCCACGGTCGGAGACATGAATCTGCTTGATCGGCTCCGCGCGGCGGGAGATGTCCTGCCACACGCCCAACCGTTGATAAATCTGTTTGGCGCCATAGGACAGCGCCGAAGAGCGGGCGTCGTAGCTCGGCTGATAGGTATCGCCAGGAGCGAAGGGCTCTATCAGGACGATCTTCCAGCCGCGCGCTTTAGCCCCGGCCTGCAACGCCAAGGCGAGACTGGCGCCGACCAGGCCGCCACCGATGATTGCCAGATTGACCCGGCTCATGCTGCTTGTGTCCGCGCTTGCGCCATCAGGGCCTCGATGTCGGCGACCGTTTTCGGCACGCCTTTGGTCAATATTTCACAACCGGTCTTGGTCACCACCACGTCGTCCTCGATGCGCACGCCGATGCCGCGCCATTTCTTCGCCACGTTCTGGTTGTCCGGGGAAATGTAGATCCCCGGTTCCACCGTCAGCGCCATGCCGACCTCCAGCACCCGCCATTCGCCGCCGACCTTGTACTCGCCGACGTCATGCACATCCATCCCCAGCCAGTGGCCGGCGCGGTGCATGTAAAACGCTTTGTAGGCTTCGCTGGCGATCAGTTCGTCGACGTCACCCTGCAACAAGCCGAGCTTCACCAGCCCGGTGGTAATCACCCGGACCGTGGCTTCGTGCGCCTGATTCCAGTGTTTGTTCGGGGCGATTTCAGCGAAGGCGGCTTCTTGCGAGGCCAACACCAACTCGTAGATCGCTTTCTGTTCCGGTGAATACTTGCCATTGACCGGCCAGGTGCGGGTGATGTCGCTGGCGTAGCAGTCAATCTCGCAACCGGCGTCGATCAGCACCAGATCACCGTCCTTGAGCACCGCGTCATTCTGCTGGTAATGCAGGATGCAGCTGTTGCGCCCGGCGGCAACGATCGAACCGTAGGCCGGCATTTTCGCGCCGCCCTTGCGGAACTCGTAATCGAGTTCGGCTTCAAGGCTGAACTCGTGCAGCCCCACGCGGCTGGCCTGCATCGCGCGGATGTGCGCCTGGGCGGAAATCCGTGCGGCTTCGCGCATCACCTTCACTTCTGCCGCCGATTTATACAGGCGCATGTCGTGAAGCAGATGATCCAGGGCAACAAATTCGTTCGGCGGCTGGGCACCGAGGTGCGCTTTAGAGCGGATCACGTTGATCCAGTCCATCAAGTGCCGGTCGAACTCGGGATTGCTGCCCATGGCCGAATACACCCGGTCGCGCCCTTCGATCAGGCCCGGCAGGATGTCGTCGATGTCGGTGATGGGGAAAGCGTCGTCGGCGCCGAAGTCGCGGATCGCGCCTTCCTGGCCGGCGCGCAGACCGTCCCACAACTCGCGTTCGGCGTTGCGCTCACGGCAGAACAGGATGTATTCGCCGTGGGCACGCCCCGGCATCAACACGAGGACCGCTTGAGGCTCGGGAAAGCCGCTGAGGTACTGGAAATCACTGTCCTGGCGATAGACGTGCTCGACGTCGCGGTTGCGGATGGCGACCGCGGCGGCGGGCAGGATCGCGATGCTGTTGGGTTCCATCTGCGCCATCAGGGCCTTGCGGCGACGGCTGTATTCCGGTTTCGGGATATGAATCATGGGCAGATGGCTTTTCCTGGCACGCGATTAATGCAACGACGGTTTGGCGGCTGGCGGCACGTCCGCTTTTTTGGTTTCGGAGAACAGCAGCAGCGGTGCGACGCGCAGGTATTCCATCACTTCCATGTAATCGGTTTCGCCGTCTTCGGACTCTTCCAGGGCGTCTTGCACCTGAGAAATGGCCGCCAGGTCCTGCAATACTTCGGTGGCTTCAGTGCTGAGCGTGCTGCTGTCCCGGCAGTTCAAGCCGAAACCGCTGAGGAAGCCCTGGCACCACTCACCCAGCGCCACGGCACGGTCAACCAGGGGCGCGTCATCGGTTGGCAGCAACAGAACGACGGTCACGTCGTCGCCGGTCAACTCGCCCTTGACCATCTCCTGCAAGCCGATCAGGGCGTTGCGGACATTGTCCTGCGGTTCGCTTTCCAGCAGTTCGGCGGCATCGATCAACCACTCTTCGGCATTGAAGCCGGCACCGGCGCAACTGCGGCCGAGCAACAGGCCGTGCAGTTCGGCAGGCGAGACGTTATGACCGCTGGCGGTCAGCAGTGTGGCGAAGGCTTGGTACGGGGAATTCTGAATGGTCATGGGCAGCTAGGCGCCAGACGGCGCTATGTCTAGAATGAAGGCCTTGTATCCTACATCGACAGACTCGCCAAGACTATTAAAGGCTGTCCGCCAGCTACCCCCATCAAGCACACATTCAGTGGACACAATGGAAGACACCGACCTGCAAGCGCTGATGGCCAGACTCGAATTGCTAATTAGTCGAGTCGAGCAACTAAAGAGCCAAAACGGACTCTTACTAGCTCAGGAAAAGACCTGGCGCGAGGAACGCGCGCACCTCATTGAAAAAAACGAAATCGCCCGGCGTAAGGTTGAATCGATGATTTCGCGCCTCAAGGCCCTGGAGCAAGACTCATGAGTTCAAGCAATAGCGTTACCGTGCAGATCCTCGACAAAGAATATTCGATCATTTGCCCCCAGGAAGAGCGCAGCAACCTGGTGAGCGCCGCCCGTTACCTGGACGGCAAGATGCGCGAGATCCGCAGCAGCGGCAAAGTCATCGGCGCCGACCGCATCGCCGTCATGGCCGCGTTGAACATCACACACGACCTGCTGCACAAGGAAGAACGGCCGGATGTACAGGCCAGCGGCTCGACTCGCGAACAGGTTCGCGACCTGCTGGACCGTGTCGATCTGGTGCTCGCCACCGATCCGGACGTCACCAAGGGCTGAAACACGAAACCGCTTGGGGTATACTCGCTTCACTCCCTGGGGTGCTTGCCAGTTGGCGATGTCCCTGAGCCGATTTGCTATACCCTGGAGGTTGCACGTTGGGCTGGTGTGCATGTCCGCTAGACGGAAAGCCTTAAAGCCTACTGCATCTTCCACCTTGAACTTTCGGGTTCAAGGGCTAAGTCGACAGCGGTACATCCGGGGAGCCTGATTCCAGTCCGATGCCGGTTTAATTACCGGCATCGGCTTTTTTACGGGTACGCTTTATGTACTCGTCCTGTCGAAGCCCGAATTCATGACCGAACCTGCGCTGCTACCCCGCCCGCAACTTCGACGCATGCTGCGCAAGGCCCGCCGCGCCCTGACACCCAGTCAGCAGCGCCAGGCTGCTCGCGGGCTGTACAAGCAATTGGCCCAACAGCCGTTGTTTCGCCGCGCCAGACACATCTCGCTGTACTTGCCGACCGACGGTGAAATCGATCCACGCGTCCTGCTGCGTGCCGCTCAACGCCGGGGCAAGGCCACGTATCTGCCGGTGCTCAGTGCCTGGCCGCGAACCAAAATGGTCTTCCAGCGCATTCGCCCGGGCGAAAAACTCAAACCCAACCGCTTTCGAATTCTCGAACCCAGGCACAACCTCGCCCGGCAACGCAAAGTCTGGGCGCTGGATCTGATTCTGTTGCCGCTGGTGGGGTTTGACGATGTCGGAGGGCGCCTGGGCATGGGCGGCGGTTTCTACGACCGAAGCCTGGCGTATCTGGCGCGCCGCAAAACATGGCGCAAGCCGACGCTGCTGGGGCTGGCCCATGAATGTCAGAAAGTCGAGCGATTGGCTCAGGCGAGCTGGGATGTGCCGTTGCAAGGAACGGTGACAGACAAGGCGAGGTATTTCGCAGGCTAGACGCCACTGCGATCAGCGGCGTCCAAAAGACAGGTTTAGCGCTTGAACGCCGACGGCTGCTGTTGCTGGGCGATTTCGATTGGCGCGTCAGTCTTGTTATTCCACAGGCTTTGGGCATAACCAGTAGTTACAACACCAAGGCCGAACAAAATAACCAAAATCCATAGTAAATCCGGTTTGCGTTTCATCGATTGCCCCCCAAAGGCACATCAACACGATGACAGCAGCGGTTCCATTTCAGGTGTAAGCCGTGCAGCAGCGTCAAGCTTAGAAGGCCGGCATTTTGCGACAACGTGAACTGACACGCAAACGCTGGCGTCAACCGACTGTCGGTTTGTCATAAAATTGCCCGACAACCTGTCCACTCACCTCGCAAGGAGCAAAATCCATGGCCTATTGGCTGATGAAATCCGAGCCCGACGAACTCTCGATCAAAGGTCTGGAGAAGCTTGGCCGAGCGCGCTGGGACGGGGTTCGCAACTATCAGGCGCGTAACTTTTTGCGCGCCATGGCGGTCGGTGACGCGTTTTTCTTCTATCACTCCAGCTGCCCGGAGCCGGGAATTGCCGGCATTGGAAAAATTGTCGAAGCGGCGTATCCGGACCCGACGGCGCTGGAGCCGGAGAGTCATTACTACGATCCCAAGGCCGGCGCCGAGAAAAACGCCTGGAGTGCGATTGACGTCGAGCATGTCGAGACGTTTGCCAGGGTGTTGAAGCTGGATTATTTGAAGCAGCAGACGGCGTTGGCAGAGATGCCACTGGTGCAGAAGGGTTCGCGGCTGTCCGTGATGCCGGTGACGAGCGAACAATGGGCGGCGGTGCTCAATCTACGTTAAATACGGCAGAACCATCCGATCATCCTCTTTTCTGCGCTCAATAGAGTTAGGCTCACCCCTCAGTTGACTGGTATCAACTCGCCCCGGCGTTCGATCAACCAGACTAGGACGCAACAGCCGCAGGATGCCCGCAATGTCTACGCACAGTCGCTCTTCAATATTGTTTGCCAGTGCTTTAGTGGTATTGCTGCTCGCTGCCGGGGGCTTTGGCTACTGGAAGTCGATGCATGACCGCTTGCCCGAAGGCTTGTACGTCGGCAATGGCCGCCTCGAAGCCACCGAAGTACAGATCGCCAGTAAAACACCCGGGCGACTGGCCGAAGTACTCGTCGATGAAGGCGACAAGGTCAGCAAAGGCCAACTGCTGGCCCGCATGGACACTCGTACCCTTGAAGCCCAACGTAACCAGGCCGAAGCTGAAGTACTGCGCGCCCGGGAGAACCTCACCGCCGCACAAGCCAACGTGCAATTACGCCTGAGTGAGCAACTGCTCGCCCAACAGGAACTCAGTCGTTCCGAGGCGCTGTTCAAACACGGTTTCGTGAGCGGTCAGATCATCGATCAGCAGCAGGCGCGTATTGGCACTGGCAATGCCGCCGTTGCGGCGGCCCGCGCACAAGTGTCTGCGGTCGGTGCTGCCATTGGCGCTGCACAGGCGCAAGTCGCGCAATTGAACAGTGAAATCGACGACAGCAGTTTACGCGCCCCTATCGATGGGGTGATCCAGCTGCGCATGGCCGAACCCGGAGAAGTGCTAGGTGCCGGCGGACGTGTATTAGTGCTGATCGACCCGAACGATCAATACATGAACCTCTACCTGCCGACCTCCGTGACCGGGCGCCTGGCGGTGGGCGATGAGGCGCGGATTTTGCTCGACGCCCTGCCCGACCACCCACTGCCGGCGAAGGTCAGCTTTGTCGCAGCCAAGTCGCAGTTCACCCCTAAAGAAGTCGAGACCCGCGATGAGCGGCAAAAACTTGTGTTTCGGGTCAAGTTACGTCTGACTGATCCCGGGGCCATGCCCCAGGCCAAACCCGGCATGCCCGGCGCCGGTTATGTGCGCACCGCCCCCGTTGGCTGGCCGGCTAATCTGCAATGACCGGCCTGGCGGTTCAGGCCTCCGCAATCGATCATCGCTACGGCACACATCAGGCGTTGAGTGACATCACGTTCAGCCTGCCCGCCGGGACCCGTTGCGGATTGATTGGTCCCGATGGTGCTGGAAAATCTAGTCTGCTGGGACTGATCGCGGGCGTGAAAAAGCTGCAGCAAGGGCAACTGAATGTATTAGACGGGGCGATCCAGGACCGCCGCCATCGCAACTCCCTCTACGCGCGTATTGCCTTCATGCCTCAAGGTCTGGGCGGCAACCTTTACCCCGAATTGTCGATCAGCGAGAACATTCACTTTTTCGCCACCTTGTTTGGCCTGTCAAAAGCCGAATGCGATCAGCGGATGCACAATCTGTTGCTGGCCACCGACTTGTTGCACTTCGCCGATCGACCGGCAGGCAAACTGTCCGGTGGCATGAAACAAAAGCTGGGCCTGTGTTGTGCGCTGATCCATGAACCGGACCTGTTGATCCTCGATGAACCGACAACTGGCGTCGATCCGTTGTCTCGTCGGCGGTTCTGGGAGCTGGTTGACGATGTGCGGCACCAGCGTCCACAACTGACGTTATTGGTTGCCACCGCGTATATGGAGGAAGCCGAGCAGTTCGAGCATTGCCTGATGCTTGACGGCGGCAAGCTGATTGCCACGGGATTGACCAAGGAATTACGGGCTGTAACACCGAGCGGCAAACTCGACGAAGCTTTCACCCATTATCAGGGCGACGGCAGCCATGACCAGCAGGCGCTGGTGATTCCACCGGGAACCGGCACCCCCACCGATATCGCCATCGAGGCCCACGACCTGACGCTACGCTTCGGCGACTTCACCGCCGTAGACAAGGTCAGCTTCGCCATCAGTCGCGGCGAAATCTTTGGCTTCCTCGGGTCCAACGGCTGTGGCAAAACCACCACAATGAAAGTCCTCACCGGACTGATACCGGCCAGCGAAGGCAGCGCTACGTTGCTTGGCAAACCGGTGAACGCCAAGGATCTGGCCACCCGTAAAAGGGTCGGGTTCATGTCCCAGAGTTTTTCGCTGTATGGCGAACTCAGTGTGCGGCAGAACCTGGAGCTGCATGCGCGGCTGTTCGATTTGCCGAAAATCGAAAGCACGCAACGCATTGAGGAGCTGATCCAGCGTTTCAACCTGGCAAGCGTGTGCGAACAACAGTCCGCAGCATTGCCTTTGGGCTTGCGCCAACGCTTGTCCCTGGCGGTAGCGGTGCTGCATCGACCGGAAGTCTTGATTCTCGACGAACCAACATCCGGTGTAGACCCGGCGGCACGGGACGATTTTTGGCGACTACTGATCGAGTTGTCCCGAGAGCAAGGTGTAACCATCTTCCTTTCCACCCATTTCATGAACGAAGCCCAACGCTGCGATCGCATCTCGTTGATGCATGCCGGCAAGGTACTGGCGTGCGATAGGCCGGCAGCACTGCAACAACAATTCAAAGGTGAAACGCTGGAGGCTGCGTTCGTCACCTGCCTGGAGCAAGCCCAGGGCACCTCGCAAACACCGAAACCTGCAGCGCCTGCAAATACGCCCGTCATACCGGCCACGCCCATGAACGATCGCGGCTTCAGTCCCGGTCGCCTGATGGCGGTGGCGAGTCGTGAGGGCAAGGAGCTGCTGCGTGACAAAGTGCGGATGGCGTTTGCGCTGCTCGGGGCCATTTTCATGATGGTGATCTTCGGTTACGGCATTTCCCTGGACGTCGAGAAACTCGCCTTCGCTGTCTACGATCAGGATCAGACACCACAGAGTCGCGCGTACCTGGAAGCCTTTCGCGGCTCTCGGTACTTCGACGAACAAGCGCCCATCCGCGACGCCAAAGAACTGCATCGCCGCCTTCAGCGCTCTGAAATCAAACTGGCACTTGAGGTGCCTCCCGGTTTTGGCCGGGATTTGTACGCCGGGCGCCAACCTGCCGTGGCGGCCTGGCTCGATGGCGGTATGCCGTTTCGCGCCGAGACCAGTCGCAACTACGTCGAGGCTGTGCACCAGGCCAATATTGAACAACTGGCCGAACAGAGCAGCCCGGCGCTGAACCGGCAAGCCGCCGCCCGACTGGAAACCCGCTTCCGGTATAACCAGGACGTGGTCAGCGTCAACGCCATCGGGCCCGGCGTCATGGCGCTGATCCTGGCGTTCATCCCGGCCATGCTGACGGCGCTGGGCATCGTCCGGGAGAAGGAACTGGGTTCGATCACCAACTTCTATGCAACACCGCTGACTCGACTCGAGTTCCTGCTCGGCAAGCAGGCGCCGTATCTGGCGGTCAGCCTGATCAACCTTGCGGTGCTGGTCGCAATGAACCGGTGGCTGTTTGGTGTGCCGTTCAAGGGCAGTATCCTGACCCTGGCTTTCGGCGGGCTGCTCTATGTATTGGCGACAACCAGCATGGGCTTGTTGATTTCGGCGTTCACCCGGACCCAGATCGCCGCCATCCTCGGCACCATGATCATTACCAGCCTGCCAACCATCCAGTTTTCCGGCCTGATCGTGCCTCGATCCTCCCTCGAGGGCGCCGCCGCAACGATGGGGATGCTGTTTCCGGCCGGGCACTTCCTTGATATCGCTGTTGGCACCTTCACCAAGGCTCTGGATATTCGACAGCTTTGGCCACAATGCCTGGCGCTGTTCGGGTTCTTTGTCGGGTTCACCGGGCTCAGCCTGGTCATGCTGAAAAAGCAGGAGGTCTGATGCATAAGTTTGCGCACATCCTGCGCCTGGGTCTCAAGGAGCTAACAAGCCTGCGACACGACAGCGTGCTGCTGCTGTTTCTGTTTTACGCCTTTACGGTGGCGATCTACATGCCGGCCGCGGGCTCGGTGATCGGCGTACATAACGCCAGCGTGGCAATCGTGGATGAAGATCACAGCCTTGTGTCGCGACAACTGGCGCAGGCGCTGCAACCTCCGGAATTCCAACGGCCGGCCTTGTTGCCGTACGGGCAACTGGACCAGGTCATGGACAGTGGCAAGTACACATTTGTCATCAATGTGCCGGCGAACTTTCAGACAGACCTGCTGGCCGGTCGTCAGCCCGCCGTGCAAGTCAATGTCGACGCCACCGCCATGAGTCAGGCATTCATGGGTGCGGGGTATATAGGGCGAATTTTCCAGCGCGAGTTGCTGACCTACAGCGGCCAAAGCGATGTGGCGAGCAAAGCGCCCGTATTGCTGACCACCCGTGCCCTGTTCAACAGCAATCTGGAGGGCGGCTGGTTTCTGGCGGTGATTCAAATCGTCAACAACATCACGATCCTCGCCATTATCCTGACCGGCACAGCACTGCTGCGTGAACGGGAACACGGCACCCTCGACCATCTGTTGGTGCTACCGCTGACAGCGCTGGAAATCATGCTGGCGAAAATATGGAGCAACATGCTGGTGGTGGTGCTGTGCACCTGGCTGTCGCTGGAGGTGATAGTCAAAGGCGCGCTCGGTGTGCCGCTGACCGGCTCCCTGAGTCTGTTTTTGCTGGTGACGGCGGTCTACCTGTTCGCCAGTACCGCGCTGGGGATTTTTCTCGCCACCCTGGCTCGCTCGACGCCGCAGTTCGGACTGCTGGCGATTCCAGTGATCATCCCGATGTTGCTGTTATCCGGCGGCAGCACACCGCTGGATAGCATGCCGCAATGGCTGCAATGGGTGATGCAGGGTTCGCCCTCAACGCACTTTGTAAGCCTGAGCGCCGCCATATTGTTTCGCGACGCCGGGTTGAGCGTGGTCTGGCCGGACTTGCTCGCGCTCACCGCCATAGGGTTGCTGTTCTTTGCGATAGCGCTGATGCGGTTTCGCAAGAGCCTGGCGTCCTGAGGGACCGAGTGGCCCGCTCCCACACTGGATCTGCATTCAATGAAGATCCCTTGTGGAAGCGCGCTTGCTCCGGGCGGCGTTCAGACGAAGAGGCCAGCCCGGACAACGAATGACTTACTGAATGATCAGGTTGTTAAACAACAAATCCTCAACCACAGGCTTGCCGGTCTCGTCGTTCATCACTTGCTGAGTTTGCTTCAAAGCTTCCTGACGCAGCTTCTCCTTGGCTTCAACATTGCTCATCGTCTCGGTCGTTTGCTGAGCAAACAACGCCACCAGTTGATTGCGGATCAACGGTTCGTTGGCCTTCACTGCCTTGGTGGCGTCATCACCGGTCACGCGCAAGGCGATGTCAGCCTTGTAGACCTTGAGCTTCGGCGTACCGTCCAGCCCGTAGTTGCCCACGAACGGCGGGCTCAGGGTGATGTAATTGACCTTCGGAGCTTCACCTTCTTTGGCTTCTTCGGCCATCGCTGCCACAGGCAGAGACAGGGCCAGCAACAACATGATCCACGCTTTCACAATTCGCTCCTTATCCGGTTTGCGGCCTAGCATAACGACCCGCCGCTCAAGCACAAGCTTATGGCTGACTATCAGGGTCGGGCATGCTCGTTGACCCATCGACTCACACACCTACACTTATCGGCCATCACTCCCAAAGGAATAGCCCTGATGAAAGCCGTGCTGTGCAAAGCCTTCGGCCCTGCCGAATCGCTGGTGCTGGAAGACGTCGCCAGTCCTGTCGCGAAGAAGAACGAAATCCTGCTGGACGTGCACGCCGCCGGGGTGAATTTCCCGGACACGCTGATCATCGAGGGCAAATACCAGTTCAAGCCGCCCTTCCCGTTTTCACCGGGTGGCGAAGCGGCGGGCGTGATCAGCGCGGTGGGCGAAAAGGTCAGCCATCTCAAGGTCGGTGATCGAGTCATGGCCCTGACCGGTTGGGGCAGCTTTGCCGAACAGGTTGCCGTGCCGGGTTACAACGTGCTGCCGATTCCGCCCTCGATGGACTTCAACACCGCCGCCGCGTTCAGCATGACCTACGGCACTTCGATGCATGCCCTCAAGCAACGGGCAAACCTGCAACCGGGCGAAACCCTGCTGGTGCTGGGTGCTTCCGGCGGCGTGGGCCTGGCGGCCGTGGAAATCGGCAAAGCCATGGGCGCCCGCGTGATCGCCGCCGCCAGCAGCGCTGAAAAACTGGCGGTGGCCAAGGCTGCCGGTGCCGATGAGCTGATCAATTACAGCGAAACCAGCCTCAAGGACGAGATCAAACGCCTGACCGACGGCCAGGGCGCCGATGTGATCTACGACCCGGTCGGCGGCGACCTGTTTGATCAGGCCGTGCGCGCCATCGCCTGGAACGGCCGCCTGCTGGTGGTCGGCTTCGCCAGCGGACGGATTCCGGAATTCCCGGTCAACCTGGCGCTGCTCAAAGGCGCGGCCGTGGTCGGTGTGTTCTGGGGTTCGTTTGCCCAGCGCCAACCTCAGGACAACGCGGCGAACTTCCAGCAATTGTTTGGCTGGTTTGCCGAGGGCAAGTTGAAGCCGTTGGTGTCGCAGGTCTATCCGTTGGGCAATGCGGCGCAGGCGATCAATGATCTTGGCCAGCGCAAAGCGGTCGGGAAAGTGGTGGTTCAGGTTCGCTGAGCCCGCAAATGCGGTCTGGATTGTCCAGACCGCATTTTTATTGGCCGCGACTAAAACAACTTCCGAACATCCTCCGGCAGCAGACTCACGTACCTGCGCACCGGACTCGCCCGGCACTCCCTGACGATTCTCGGCACCCGCTTGTTCAGTGTGGCAATCAACGCCAGACGCTGCTCATTCTCCAATTGCGTCGTGTTAAACACGTTCGACAGATAAGCCCGGGTGTGATCAAACACCGCTGCGTCGACCCACGCGTACTCCGGAAAATCGCCCAGCATTTCGTTGAAGTCACGGCATCTCAGCTGTTTTAGCCATTGATTGGCGTGGATGGGTTCGTCGAGATCCAGCCTGAAAACCATTGGGGCCGTCACTTGCTGCTCGGAGGGCTTCCCGCCCTCGACCGTCCACGGTTTGAAGCGCCACTGCGCGACGGCCTTGCGGCTCGCTTCGGCCAGATCAGGATGGTCGCTCTGCAAGATGCTGAGTTTATTGACCGAGCCATCGGCATATACCGTGAACCTGACCCGGACTTCCCCCGTAATGCCTTTCCTGAAAAGCTCCCGGGGATAAATCGGCTTGGGGATACTTTCGGGAATCAGCAGCACCCCCCCCGCCCATACGCCCACAGTCGCAAACAACAAAAGCACCCACACCAGCCACCGCATATCCCTTCCCCTCGCCACTGAAATGCCAGACCTGGCACTCCGCACAAAGGTTAGGGCTCTGCCCCCCAAAACAGAACGCCGCGACGTCCCATTCCAACGCAGGACATTTCCCAAAGCCTCGTCCTACCTTGGACTGAAATGCGTCGTTAAGGCCTGGGAGAGACGTTTCCCACACCGTCCTTCACTTATACCTGTGCGACATGTTCATAAAGGAACACTCGATTGCCCATATTTCCGCTGTTTTGCTAATGCGAACCGGTGCTATTTTCGGTAACGAAACTGTAACATTCGCATCCGCAGTCAAAACAAGAAATCTGGAGCTCTTGAATGTTTGCTTTCTTTCGCCCTGCCGCACATCAGGCTCCCTTGCCTGACGAACAAATTGACGACACGTACAAACGCCTACGCTGGCAGATCTTCGCCGGTATTTTCATTGGCTATGCGGGTTACTACCTGCTGCGTAAGAACTTCACGCTCGCGTTCCCGGATCTGATTGCCCAAGGCTACACAAAGGGTCAGCTGGGTGTGGCGATGTCGGCGATTGCCATTGCCTATGGCCTGTCCAAGTTTCTGATGGGTATCGTGTCCGACCGCTCCAACCCGCGTTACTTCCTGCCCTTTGGCCTGGTGGTCTCCGCCGGGGTCATGTTCGTGTTCGGTTTCGCACCTTGGGCAACGTCCAGCGTGACCATGATGTTCATCCTGTTGTTCATCAACGGTTGGGCACAAGGCATGGGCTGGCCGCCAAGTGGCCGGACCATGGTGCACTGGTGGTCGCAGAAAGAACGCGGTCAGGTGGTGTCGGTGTGGAACACCGCGCATAACGTGGGCGGCGGTTTGATCGGCCCGTTGGCGATTCTCGGCATGGGCTGGTTCAACGACTGGCACAGCAAGTTCTATGTACCGGCCGCCGTGGCGCTGCTGGTCGCCGTGTTTGCCTTCATTGTGATGCGCGATACACCGCAATCGACCGGCCTGCCGCCGATTGAGAAGTACAAAAATGATTACCCGGACGGCTACGACGCCAGCCACGAAGAAGAATTCAGCGCCAAGGACATCTTCGTCAAATACGTGCTACGCAACAAAATGCTCTGGTTCATCGCCCTGGCCAACGTCTTCGTCTACCTGCTGCGCTACGGCATCCTCGATTGGGCACCGACCTACCTCAAAGAGGTCAAGCACTTCGATTTCGACAAGACCTCGTGGGCGTACTTCCTGTACGAGTGGGCCGGTATTCCGGGCACGCTGCTGTGCGGATGGATGTCGGACAAGATCTTCCGAGGCAACCGTGGCCTGACCGGCATGGTGTTCATGGCGTTGGTGACCGTGGCGACGATCGTGTACTGGCTGAACCCGCCGGGCAACCCGATGATCGACATGATCTCGCTGTTCGCCATTGGCTTCCTGATCTACGGCCCGGTGATGCTGGTGGGTTTGCAGGCGCTGGAGCTGGTGCCGAAAAAAGCCGCCGGGACTGCCGCGGGCTTTACCGGTCTGTTCGGTTATCTGGGTGGCTCAGTCGCGGCCAGTGCCCTGATGGGTTACACGGTGGACTATTTTGGCTGGGATGGCGGTTTCATTCTGCTGGTTGTTGCCTGCCTGCTAGCGATGGCGTTCCTGGCGCCCACGCTGGGCCACAAGAACGTCGCCAGTCAGACCCGCGAAGCGATCGCCTGATCGGATGTTGATTTGCAGCGCTTGAGCCGCGCCTCCAGATTCCGGTCTGGCATGGCGTGGCTACGCAGGGCGTGGGCGGTCTGCTCGACATAATCGCGAGTGGTGCCGTAGCGCCCGCAAGCGTTTTCAAACACCTGGCTCAGCACATGATCCGGCAGGTTGCCGGCATAGCTGGGCAGGTGTCGCTCCAAAACAAATCCCAATGCCTGAACCTGACTTCCGTCTTCAAGACGGCAGTTGAGCCAGTGCGGGCGATAGGACGGAAATGGCATCTCGCGCTGCCAGAGTGCGTAAAGCGAGGCTTCAAGTTGTTCTTCGGGCAAGCGATAAGCGAAGCCGCTGCAGGAACCGCCGCGATCCAGACCAAACACCAGACCAGGCACTTCGGGTGTGCCGCGATGTTCGTGGGACCACAGGTATAAACCGCGATGGTAACCATGCACCCGGCCGCGTACGCGTTCCACCGCCGCGCATTCAGGGCGCCAGATCAACGAGCCGTAAGCGAACAGCCAGACAGGACCGCCCTTGTGGCGCGCCATGGTCGACTGCATCGAGCTGAGCAATTGCTCGTGCGTCAGCTGCGGCCCCAGATCGAGTCGCGGAGGGTAAGCCAGATTCAAAAATGCAGATTCAATGGCGCTCATGGCGAATAGCGTTCAGCTCCCCGCGGGTAATGACTTACTTAATAGAACGCACCGCTGTAACAATAAGGCACATAAGTTTTAAGACAAATTAAGTGCCACGGCACAGTTCTTAATGTATTGCCTTAACAAGATATAACCTACCGGCACTTATATAATTTTATAAATACCGATCGGCTATATGGGGAGTTATATCAATTGAAATCGCGGATCAAGATCGAGGCTCAAGAGCGCGGCGCATACGCAAACACATCCGCGCGCATTTGATGAGCATCCATCCCGGCGTTCACCAACGCATCCAATGTGCCGTAGACCATGGCCGGTGAGCCGCTGGCGTAGACATGCAAGGCTTTCAGATCAGGGAAATCCTCGCACACCGCCTCGTGCAGCATCCCGCAGCGCCCTTGCCAACCGCACTGATCACTGACGATCCTGTGCAGGAACAGATTGGGCAGCTTCAGCCACTCATCCCAATGCTCGATCTGGTAAAAATCTTCAGGACGACGCACGCCCCAGTACAGGTGCACCGGATGCTTGAAGCCCGTGGCGCGGCAATGCTCGATCAGGCTGTGGATCTGGCCCATGCCTGTACCGGCGGCAATCAGCACCAATGGGCCGTCCGGCAATTCCGCCAGATGCGTATCGCCGAATGGCAGCTCAACCCGCACCATCCGATTGCGTTGCAGCTGATCGATCAGGCTCAGCGCACTGCTTTCGCGCGCCAATACATGAATTTCCAGATCGCGCCCGCCATGGGGAGCCGACGCAAGGGAAAACGCGGATTTTTCGCCATTCTCACGTTCGATCATCAAGTACTGACCCGCGTGGTAACGCGGTGGCTTGCCGGCCGGCGCGCGCAGACGCACGCGCCAGGTATCGCCGCCGACGTCCCTGCATTCAATGACCTGACACGACACGCTGCGCACCGGCAGTTCTCCCAGCGCGAGCACGCCATCCCACAGCAAAATGCAGTCTTCCAGCGGCTCCGCTATGCAAGTGTAGAACTCGCCATGGTCGTGCACATGGCCGGCTTGTTCAACCCGTCCTTCCACCAGCAACGCCGCGCACACGTGGCAATTGCCGTTGCGGCAGCTTTGCGGGCATTCATAGCCCAGGCGCCGCGCACCGTCGAGAATCCGCTCGCCGGGCAGAATCTCTAGCACTGCTCCGGAGGGCTGCAAGGTTACACGCATCAATCTATTCCTAACTGATTCCAGATGGCATCGATCCGTTGAGTCACGGCGTCGTCCTTGACGATCACCCGGCCCCACTCGCGAGTGGTTTCGCCCGGCCATTTATGCGTGGCATCCAGGCCCATTTTCGAGCCCAGGCCCGAGACCGGCGAGGCAAAGTCGAGGTAGTCGATCGGCGTGTTGTCGATCATCACCGTGTCGCGCTTGGGGTCCATGCGCGTGGTGATGGCCCAGATCACGTCGTTCCAGTCCCGCGCGTTGATGTCGTCATCGGTGACGATAACGAACTTGGTGTACATGAACTGTCGCAAAAACGACCAGACACCGAGCATTACCCGCTTGGCGTGCCCCGGGTACGACTTCTTCATGGTCACGATGGCCATGCGGTACGAGCAGCCTTCGGGCGGCAGGTAGAAATCGGTGATTTCCGGGAACTGCTTTTGCAGGATCGGCACGAACACTTCGTTCAGCGCCACGCCGAGAATCGCCGGCTCATCCGGCGGACGGCCGGTGTAGGTGCTGTGGTAGATCGGCTTGATCCGGTGGGTGATGCGCTCGACGGTGAACACCGGGAAGCTGTCGACTTCGTTGTAATAACCGGTGTGGTCGCCGTACGGGCCTTCATCAGCCATTTCACCCGGATGAATCACGCCTTCAAGGATGATCTCGGCGGTGGCCGGCACTTGCAGGTCGTTGCCGCGGCACTTCACCAGCTCGGTGCGGTTGCCGCGTAGCAGACCGGCGAACGCGTATTCGGAGAGGCTGTCCGGCACCGGCGTCACAGCACCGAGGATGGTCGCCGGGTCGGCGCCCAACGCCACGGAGACCGGGAACGGCTGGCCGGGATGCTTTTCGCACCACTCGCGATAATCCAGCGCGCCACCACGGTGGCTCAACCAGCGCATGATCACCTTGTTGCGGCCAATCACTTGCTGACGATAGATACCGAGGTTCTGGCGGTCCTTGTTCGGACCTTTGGTGACGGTCAGGCCCCAGGTGATCAGCGGGCCGACGTCGCCGGGCCAGCAGGTTTGCACGGGGAGCATCGCCAGATCGACGTCGTCGCCTTCGATGACCACTTCCTGGCACACCGCGTCTTTGACGACTTTCGGTGCCATGGCGATGATCTTGCGGAAGATCGGCAACTTCGACCAAGCGTCTTTCAGGCCCTTCGGTGGCTCGGGTTCCTTGAGGAAGGCCAGCAGCTTGCCGATCTCGCGCAGCTCGCTGACCGCCTCGGCGCCCATGCCCATGGCGACCCGCTCGGGGGTGCCGAACAGGTTGCCGAGCACCGGAATGTCGTAGCCGGTCGGGTTCTCGAACAGCAGCGCCGGGCCTTTGGCCCGCAGTGTGCGATCACAGACTTCGGTCATCTCCAGCACTGGAGAGACGGGGATCTGGATGCGTTTCAACTCTCCGCGCTGCTCAAGCTGCTGCACGAAATCCCGAAGGTCCTTGAATTTCATTGACGATGGCACCCCTAAAATAGGCGTACATCCTACCTGCTCTGCCGTCCGCTGGCAGCTTATCGCTGATTACCTGGCCGCATTTGGGTTGCCATTGCCCAGTGTTGCCCGGGCTTGCAGGTGCCTGAACAACGGCTCAAGTGCCGGCGCGACGAACCGTGCCCCGACCTCGGACAGGTGATTGTCGTCGGTGTACAGCGAATGACCGTCGAGTTCGGCGCGGCAAAGACCTTCGTCATCGCACAGCAGCGGCGCGGGGTCGACCACGGTTACGCCGGGATTGCTTGCGGCTATTTGCGCAAACAACTGGCTGATGAAGGCCTGACGCTTGAAGTGCTCGGTCACCGGCAACCCAACGTCATCGGTTGGACGATGCAACATGGCCAAGCGGGTAAGGCGGTAAGGTGGACTGAACTGTTGCAGCGGCGCTTCCTTGACCAGCCAGACGCGATGCCCGTCATTGCGCAGCTGCCGGACGGTTGCCTGTAACCCTTCGGCGAGGCGCTGCTCGGCGATCGCCCGGTCGTAACGGCCACGGGAATCGCGCAGCACATGCCCAAGATCACCTTTCACATCGCCATACAGATACAGGCTCCAGCGCGCGACCAGCACCACATCGCCCACCGATTTCGGCTTCAATGCCTGTTCAACCCGGCGGTTGAACCGGGCACATGGCGCATCGTGCTCAAGCCCTTCAACCGGAATGCAGCCCGGGGAACTGGCGAGTATTACGTTGATGCCGTGTTTTTGCGCGCCGTCGTCGAATACCGGAATCAACGCCGTGGCATGACTGTCGCCCCATACCAGCGCCTTTGTAACGGTCGATATTGCTGTCCCGTAATGGCAAAAGAGCTTGTCGTCAGGAGTTTTGTCGTTGGCCAGGCAGCGCATCAGTTCCGGGCGCCACTCTTTCGCTTTGGCGAACTGCAAGGCCTGGTCAGGCAGGCGCGCAGGCAAACCATCGGTCCAGCGCAACGTTTGCCCGGCCAGCCCCAGCACCAGCACACCACACGCCGCCGCGAGCAGAATCTGCCGAGGTCCCGCCAACAATCGCCGCTCGCGGAACGGCGTCTCGACGAATCGCCACGACAGGTAACCCAGCACCAGGCTGAGCAGAATCAATCCAGCGGTATCAATCGGGCCTGGCTCATCGACGCTGGCGTAGCTGGCAAAGACAAACACCGGCCAGTGCCATAGATACCAGGAATAGGAAATCAGCCCGAGCCCGACCAGCACACGGCTGGCGAGCAATCCACCGACCAGGGTTTGCCGATGGCCGTTCGCCCAGATCAGCGCCACCACGCCCAGCGTCGGTAGCAATGCGGCTGCACCGGGAAATGGCGTGCTTTTGTCATAGCAGAACACAGCCAGCAGAATCAGAGCGAAGCCGGCCAGGCTCACCACTTGCGCGCCCGTAGAGGTCAAACGCCAACCGGTTCTTGGCGCAACCGCCAGCATGGCGCCGGCCAACAACTCCCAGGCGCGCATCGGTAACAGGAAAAAGGCTTTCTCGGGATGATGCGCCACGGCCCAGACGCTGAGCCCGAACGACACCAGCAACACACCGAACAACGCCAGTCGCCAATGTTTGAGGCGACTCGACAGCACTGTCAGCAACAGCGGAAAGACAATATAGAACTGCTCTTCAACCGCCAGCGACCACGTGTGCAGCAACGGTTTAAGGTCGGAAGCGACATCAAAATAGCCGTCCTGACGCATAAACAGGAGGTTGGAAACGAACATCACCTGGTAGCGCACCGAGCGGCCCAGCTCTTCGTAATCCTTGGGCGCCATCAGAAACCAGCCCACCGCCAGCACCGCAAGAATCATCACGAACAGCGCCGGCAGGATCCGCCGCGCACGACGCGCCCAGAAATCCACAAAGCTGAAACGCCCAGCCCGGCGCTGGTTCCAGATGATCGAGGTGATCAGGTAGCCGGAAATCACAAAAAAGATGTCTACGCCGACGAAGCCGCCGGTGAAGCCGGGAACACCAAAATGGAACAGCACCACCGCAATCACCGCGATAGCGCGTAAGCCGTCGATGTCCCTTCGATAAGCAAGCGTGCTCATAAACAGAAATGCCAGTCAGTTGAAGTTGTTTGGGTCGCAGGCCCAATTCGCTTCTGTACTGACAAACCGCTGTCGCAAACCTTCCTTTTTTTTGCAAAAAAAATGGCGCCCCGAAGGACGCCATTTTTAGCGGTTTAAAAAACCGTCTTACTTACGCTTCATCGACAAGAAGAACTCGTCGTTGGTCTTGGTCGTTTTCAGCTTGTCGACCAGGAACTCGATGGCAGCGATTTCGTCCATCGGGTGCAGCAGCTTGCGCAGGATCCACATACGCTGCAACTCGTCGTCGGCGGTCAGCAACTCTTCGCGGCGGGTGCCGGAACGGTTGATGTTGATCGCAGGGAAGACGCGTTTTTCAGCGATACGACGGTCCAGAGGCAGTTCCATGTTGCCGGTGCCTTTGAATTCTTCGTAGATCACTTCGTCCATCTTCGAGCCGGTTTCAACCAGCGCGGTGGCGATGATGGTCAGCGAACCGCCTTCTTCGATGTTCCGCGCGGCGCCGAAGAAACGTTTCGGTTTCTCCAGGGCGTGGGCATCGACACCACCGGTGAGCACTTTGCCGGAGCTCGGGATCACGGTGTTGTAGGCACGAGCCAGACGGGTGATGGAGTCGAGCAGGATCACCACGTCTTTCTTGTGTTCGACCAGTCGCTTGGCCTTCTCGATCACCATTTCGGCAACCTGCACGTGGCGGGTTGGCGGCTCATCGAACGTCGAGGCAACCACTTCGCCGCGCACGGTGCGCTGCATTTCGGTTACTTCTTCCGGACGTTCGTCGATCAGCAGCACGATCAGGTGAACTTCAGGATTGTTACGGGCGATGTTCGCTGCGATGTTCTGCAGCATGATGGTTTTACCGGCTTTGGGCGGTGCAACGATCAGACCGCGCTGGCCTTTGCCGATCGGGGCGCACAGGTCGATGACACGACCGGTCAAGTCTTCAGTGGAACCGTTGCCGGCTTCCATCTTCATGCGCACGGTCGGGAACAGCGGGGTCAGGTTCTCGAAGAGAATCTTGTTTTTCGCGTTCTCGGGACGATCGTAGTTGATCGTGTCGACCTTGAGCAGCGCGAAATAACGCTCGCCTTCTTTTGGAGGGCGGATCTTGCCAACGATGGTGTCACCGGTGCGCAAGTTGAAACGGCGGATCTGGCTCGGCGAGACATAGATGTCGTCTGGGCCGGCGAGATAGGAAGCGTCAGCGGAGCGCAGGAAGCCGAAGCCGTCCTGGAGAATCTCCAGCACGCCATCACCGGAGATTTCCTCGCCGCTTTTAGCGTGCTTTTTGAGCAGGGAGAAAATCACGTCCTGCTTGCGCGAACGGGCCATATTTTCTATGCCCATCTGTTCGGCCAATTCGAGCAGTTCGGTAATCGGCTTTTGCTTGAGTTCAGTCAGATTCATATAGGAATGACGTAATCATTTATGGAGGGGGGAAATTAAGCTTTTGGCTTAATGAGGCCGCGCCGCAGAGAAGGCGACAGAATCGCGTACTTATTCGAAAAGGAGTGCGTCGGCGACGGCTAGCAGGGGGCAATGGAGAAACCAGTGCGGGGCCGAATGTACCACCTGAGTTTCGGAGCGTCTAGCCCTGAATAACGAAAAGGCCCCGCAATGTGCGGGGCCTTTTTGATGGCGCTTTGATCGACGCTTAGATGTTGGCGTCGAGGAAGGCAGCCAGTTGCGACTTCGACAGTGCGCCGACCTTGGTCGCTTCAACGTTGCCGTTCTTGAACAGCATCAGGGTCGGGATACCACGCACGCCATGCTTGGCCGGGGTTTCCTGATTTTCGTCGATGTTCAGCTTGGCAACGGTCAGCCTGCCTTTGTAGGTTTCAGCAATCTCGTCCAGAACAGGAGCGATCATTTTGCATGGGCCGCACCATTCAGCCCAGTAGTCGACCAGTACAGCGCCTTCGGCCTTGAGTACGTCAGCCTCGAAGCTAGCGTCGCTAACGTGTTTGATAAGATCGCTGCTCATGGAAGTCTCCAGGTTGTAAGCAAAAAAACGTGGCCCATCATAGCCGCCCTTCCTTCGTTCAGGAAGGTGCAGTTGATTGAGTCTCGCTATGGTGGTCCATGAGTTTGGGTATAGCTCAAGTCATGAGGTGGCGGGAGCGACGAAGGCAATCCCTGTACGCAGCGCCGCGTTTCGTACATGTTCATGCATGGCTTTCTGCGCAGCGCCTGAGGCCCGTCGAGTCAGCGCGCGGAGGATTTTTCGGTGTTCCTGCCAGGTTTCCATGGCCCGGTCAGCCCGGATGAACGGTAGCTTCTGACTCTCCAGAAAGATCTCGGCGCTGGCGGTCAGGATGCTCAGCATCGCCTGATTGCCGCTGGCCAGCAGGATGCGCCGGTGAAATTCGAAATCCAGCCGCGCCGCCGCCTCGAAGTCGCCGGCCTTCAATTCCTGGCGCATGGCCGCGACATTGTCTTCCAGCGCATCCAGCTCTTGTGTGCTCAAGGTGATTGCCGCCAAACCGGCGGCAAAACCCTCAAGGGCATACCGCAACTGGAAGATATCCAGCGGCGAGGCCTGGGCAGCGAACGGCCAGTTGACCCCCGCCTCGTCACGCGACAGGTCCACCGGCGCCTGCACGAACACACCTTTGCCGGGCTGGATACTGATCACGCCCAGCGCACTCAGCGACGACAACGCCTCTCGCAATGACGCCCGACTGACCCCCAACTGCACCGCCAGGTCCCGCTGCGAGGGCAAGGCATCGCCCGGCCCGAAGCCTTGCTCGGTGATCAATTTACGGATGGCCTGCAGGGCCACTTCAGGAACGGCACGGGAGATCGAATTCATGGTTTTTCAAACACGCCAGGCCAATGAGCGCTCAGTTGTAAAGCTAATCGCGACGCCCGGCAAGTCGTGCCCCATGGGGGTTCGGTCGTTTCCGGCGATGCGCTATCGGGGTGCGAAATACGACCTGACTGTTCAGACCAGTAAGACCGATCAATGCCAGTAAACCCGTGGTCTGCGCCCCCGAAATCCGACTCTTGGCATGGCCCGTGCTCTGTCGATCCGCAGCATTTACTTTTCGCCGATCCGGAGATTTGCCATGACCCAGCGTTACAGCGCCCTCCTTGCCGCCTTGTTTGCCAGCCTGATGCTGAGCCAGGCCCCCGCCCACGCCGATGGTCTGGAGGATGTGGTCAAACGCGGCGTTCTCAAAGTCGCCGTGCCGCAGGACTTCCCGCCGTTCGGCTCGGTCGGCCCGGACATGAAACCGCGCGGACTGGACATCGACACCGCAAAACTGCTGGCCGATCAGCTCAAGGTGAAACTCGAACTGACCCCGGTCAATAGCACCAACCGCATCCCGTTCCTGACCACCGGCAAGGTGGACCTGGTGATCTCCAGCCTCGGCAAGAACCCTGAGCGCGAGAAAGTCATCGACTTCTCCAGCGCCTACGCGCCGTTCTACCTGGCCGTGTTCGGTCCGCCAGACGCCGACATCAAAAGCCTGGACGACCTCAAGGGTAAAACCGTCAGCGTCACCCGTGGCGCCATCGAAGACATCGAGCTGACCAAGGTGGCCCCGGAAGGCGTGACCATCAAGCGCTTCGAAGACAATAACTCGACCATCGCCGCCTACCTCGCCGGCCAGGTTGACCTGATCGCCAGCGGCAACGTGGTGATGGTGGCGATCAGCGAGAAAAACCCGAAACGTGTGCCCGCGCTGAAAGTGAAGCTCAAGGATTCGCCGGTCTACGTGGGTGTGAACAAGAACGAGCCGGCGCTGCTGGGCAAGGTCAACCAGATCCTCGCCACCGCCAAGACGGATGGCGCACTGGAGAAAAACTCCCGGACCTGGCTGAAAGAACCGTTGCCGGCCGATCTCTGATTTTCGCCAAGGAGACTGAGCATGGCTTATCAGTTCGACTTTCTGCCGGTGGTGCAAAACACCGACCTGTTGCTGCGCGGTGCGCTGTTCACCCTTGAACTGACAGCCATTGGCGCTGTGCTCGGCGTCAGTCTGGGCATCGTCGGGGCGCTGGTGCGGGCGTGGAACATTCGCCCGTTCTCAACGATATTCGGGGTTTACGTCGAGCTGATCCGCAACACCCCGTTTCTGGTGCAGTTGTTTTTCATCTTTTTCGGATTGCCCTCACTGGGTGTGCAGATTTCGGAATGGCAGGCCGCCGTGCTGGCGATGGTGATCAACCTGGGCGCCTATTCCACCGAGATCATCCGTGCCGGCATCCAGGCGATCCCCCGCGGGCAGCTTGAAGCCGCAGCCGCCCTGGCGATGAACCGCTTCGAAGCGTTCCGTCACGTGGTCTTGCTGCCGGCCTTGGGCAAAGTCTGGCCGGCGCTGAGCAGCCAGATCATCATCGTCATGCTGGGTTCGGCCGTCTGCTCGCAGATCGCCACCGAAGAACTGAGTTTCGCCGCCAACTTCATTCAATCGCGCAACTTCCGCGCCTTTGAAACCTATGCCCTGACCACCCTGCTTTACCTGTGCATGGCGCTGCTGATCCGCCAGTTGCTGAACTGGATCGGGCGCCGCTACATCGCCAGGAGCAGCCAATGAGCGACTTCACCTTTTGGGACGTCGTGCGCAACTTGCTCACGGGCCTGCAATGGACCCTGGCGCTGTCACTGGTGGCATTTATTGGCGGCGGCTTGATCGGTTTGCTGATCATGGTCATGCGCATTTCGAAAAAATCCCTGCCGCGTAACATCGCCCGCACGTACATCGAGCTGTTCCAGGGCACGCCGCTGTTGATGCAGCTATTCCTGGTGTTCTTCGGCGTCGCCCTGGCCGGTGTCGACATTTCGCCATGGATGGCGGCGGCGCTGGCCCTGACGCTGTTCACCAGCGCGTATCTGGCGGAGATCTGGCGCGGATGCGTCGACTCGATCCCCAACGGCCAGTGGGAAGCGTCATCAAGCCTGGCGCTCAATCCACTGGAGCAACTGCGTTACGTGATCCTGCCGCAAGCACTGCGGATCGCCGTGGCGCCGACCGTGGGGTTTTCGGTGCAAGTGGTCAAAGGCACCGCCGTGACGTCCATCATCGGTTTCACCGAACTGACCAAGACCGGCGGCATGCTCGCCAACGCCACCTTCGAACCGTTCATGGTTTACGGCCTGGTTGCCCTCGGTTATTTCCTGCTCTGCTACCCCTTGTCCCTCAGCGCGCGCTACCTGGAAAGGAGACTGCATGCCTCTGCTTAGAATTTCCGCCCTGCATAAATATTACGGCGACCACCATGTACTCAAAGGCATCGACCTGAGCGTTGAGGAAGGCCAGGTGGTGGCGATCATCGGCCGTAGCGGCTCGGGCAAATCCACGTTGTTGCGCACATTGAACGGCCTGGAGTCGATCAACGACGGCGTGATCGAAGTTGACGGCGAATACCTCGACGCCGCCCGTGCGGACTTGCGCAGCCTGCGGCAGAAAGTCGGCATGGTGTTCCAGCAATTCAACCTGTTCCCGCACCTGACCGTGGGCGAAAATGTGATGCTCGCGCCACAAGTGGTGCAAAAAGTCCCCAAAGCCAAAGCTGCCGAACTGGCGCGGCAGATGCTGGAACGCGTCGGGTTGGGGGAAAAATTTGATGCCTTCCCCGATCGGCTGTCTGGCGGGCAGCAACAGCGCGTCGCCATCGCCCGGGCGCTGGCGATGTCGCCAAAGGTGTTGCTGTGCGATGAAATCACCTCGGCGCTGGACCCGGAGCTGGTCAATGAAGTGCTGAGCGTGGTTCGGAAGCTGGCCAGGGACGGGATGACACTGATCATGGTCACCCACGAAATGCGCTTTGCCCGGGAGGTTGGGGACAAGTTGGTGTTCATGCATCAGGGCAAGGTGCATGAGGTGGGGGATCCGAAGATAGTGTTTGCCAATCCGCAGACGGCGGAGTTGGCCAATTTCATTGGCTCCGTCGAAGCGGCGGTCTGAACAACCCCCTGTGGCGAGGGGGCTTGCCCCCGTTCGGCTGCGCAGCAGTCGTCATAGCCGTCGCCCCGCCTCATCTGGCACACCGCGATGAATGGTTTGGGGGCCGCTTCGCAGCCCAACGGGGGCAAGCCCCCTCGCCACAGGGTTGTGCTGGATCAACGCTTTGAACACTGCGCGTTGGCGCCAGCCTTTGATCGTGGCACGATGTCGAGGTTATCGACCGAGACCCCCTGACCATGCCGCAATCCCAAGCCAAGAATCTGTCCCTGATCGCCGCAATCGATCTGGGCTCCAACAGCTTTCACATGGTCGTGGCCAAGGCCCAGAACGGCGAAATCCGCATTCTCGAGCGTCTCGGGGAGAAGGTTCAGCTGGCCGCGGGCATCGACGAGGAGCGCAAGCTCAACGAAGAATCCATGCAGCGCGGGCTCGACTGCCTCAAGCGCTTTGCCCAACTGATCAACGGCATGCCCCCGGGCGCCGTGCGCATCGTCGGCACCAACGCCCTGCGCGAGGCCCGTAACCGCGCCGAATTCATCCGCCGCGCCGAAGACATCCTCGGTCACCCGGTGGAAGTCATCTCCGGCCGTGAAGAAGCGCGCCTGATCTACCTCGGCGTGTCCCACACCCTCGCCGACACCCCGGGCAAACGCCTGGTGGCCGACATCGGCGGCGGCAGTACCGAATTCATCATTGGCCAGCGCTTCGAGCCGCTGCTGCGCGAAAGCCTGCAAATGGGCTGCGTCAGCTACACCCAGCGCTATTTCAAGGACGGCAAGATCACCCCGGCCCGTTACGCCCAGGCGTACACCGCGGCGCGGCTGGAGATCATGAGCATCGAGCACGCCCTGCACCGCCTGACCTGGGATGAAGCCATCGGCTCCTCAGGCACCATCCGTGCGATCGGCCTGGCGCTGAAGGCCGGCGGCCACGGCACTGGCGAAGTGAACGCCGAGGGCCTGGCGTGGCTCAAACGCAAACTGATCAAGCTCGGCGACGTCGAGAAAATCGACTTCGACGGCATCAAGCCCGACCGCCGGGCGATTTTCCCGGCGGGTTTGGCGATTCTAGAGGCGATTTTCGACGCCCTCGAACTCCAGCGCATGGACCACTGCGAAGGCGCCCTGCGTGAAGGCGTGCTCTACGATCTGTTAGGCCGCCATCATCACGAAGACGTCCGTGAGCGTACGCTCAGCTCGCTGATGGAGCGTTATCACGTCGATCAGGAACAAGCGGTGCGGGTCGAGCGCAAGGCGTTGCACGCGTTCGATCAAGTGGCCAAGGATTGGGATCTGGATGACGGTGTCTGGCGCGAACTGCTCGGCTGGGCAGCCAAGGTCCACGAAGTGGGGCTGGACATCGCTCACTATCAGTACCACAAGCATGGCGCCTACCTGATCGAGCACTCGGACCTGGCCGGGTTCTCCCGCGAGGACCAGCAAATGCTCGCGCTGCTGGTGCGTGGTCACCGACGCAACATTCCCAAGGATAAATTCGCCGAGTTCGGCGATGACGGCATAAAGCTGATTCGCCTGTGCGTGCTGCTGCGTTTCGCGATCCTGTTCCATCACATCCGCGGCACGCAGCAAATGCCTCAAGTAGAACTTCACGCCAATGGCAACAGCCTGGAGGTGGTGTTCCCGGACCAATGGCTGGACGACAACCAACTGACCCAGGCCGACTTCGCCATCGAAGCCGAATGGCTCACCCGCGTCGACATTGTCCTGAACGCCCGCTAAGACCTACACCATCACTGTGGCGAGGGAGCTTGCTCCCGCTGGGTCGCGAAGCGGCCCCTTCTTCACCCAAAAAGCAGGGGACTGCTGCGCAGTCCAACGGGAGCAAGCTCCCTCGCCACAGGTACTCAACTGAATGAAAAAGGGCGATCCACATGGATCGCCCTTTTTTTGCCCTATTGATTCGCGTTAACGCACCGTCAGGATCGGACTGCCCAAACGCTCCAGCAATGTCGCCTGCGCACTGCGCGGGTTCTGGTTGCCGGTCGGCGTGTTGCGGATGTAACGACCGTCCGACTGCAGGCTCCAGCTGTGCGTGTTGTCGGTGAGGTACAGCTCCAGCTCTTTCTTGACCCGCACAATCAGCTTGCGACCTTCCACCGGGAAGCAAGTCTCGACGCGTTTGTCGAGGTTGCGCTCCATCCAGTCGGCACTGGAGAGGAACATCTGTTCGTCTCCGCCATTGAGGAAGTAGAAGACCCGGGTGTGTTCCAGGAAGCGACCGATGATCGAGCGCACATGGATATTGTGCGAAACCCCGGCGATGCCCGGGCGCAGGCAGCACATGCCGCGTACGACGAGGTCGATGCGCACGCCCGACTGGCTGGCCTTGTACAGCGCGCGAATGATCTTCGGATCGGTCAGCGAGTTGAACTTGGCGATAATGTGCGCCGGTTTGCCGTCGAGCGCGAACTGTGTCTCCCGGGCAATCATGTCGAGCATGCCCTTCTTCAGCGTGAACGGCGCGTGCAGCAGCTTCTTCATGCGCAGGGTTTTACCCATGCCGATCAATTGGCTGAACAGCTTGCCGACGTCTTCGCACAAGGCGTCGTCTGAGGTCAGCAAGCTGTAGTCGGTGTACAGGCGGGCGTTGGCCGCGTGGTAGTTGCCTGTTCCCAAATGCGCGTAACGCACGATCTCGCCGGCTTCGCGACGCAGAATCAGCATCATCTTGGCGTGAGTCTTGAAGCCGACCACACCGTAAATCACCACCGCACCGGCCGCTTGCAGACGGCTGGCCAGTTGCAGGTTGGACTCTTCATCGAAGCGCGCACGCAATTCGATCACCGCGGTGACCTCTTTGCCGTTACGCGCGGCATCGACCAGCGCATCAACGATTTCCGAGTTGGCGCCGGAACGGTACAGCGTCTGGCGGACCGCCAATACGTGCGGGTCCTTGGCGGCCTGGCGCAGCAGGTCGACCACCGGGGTGAATGACTCGAACGGGTGCAGCAGCAGAATGTCCTGCTTGCTGATCACGCTGAAGATGTTCTCGCTGTTCTGGAGTAGTTTCGGGATCTGCGGGGTGAACGGCGTGTATTGGAGCGCTCGCTGACTGTCCAGGCCGGTAATGCTGAACAGGCGGGTCAGGTTGACCGGACCGTTGACCTGATACAGCTCGGTCTCGTGCAGGTTGAACTGCTTGAGCAAGTAGTCGGACAAGTGTTTCGGGCACGTATCGGCAACTTCCAGGCGCACTGCGTCACCGTAGCGACGCGAGAACAGTTCGCCGCGCAGCGCGCGGGCCAGGTCTTCCACATCCTCGGAATCCAGCGCCAGGTCGGCGTTTCGGGTCAGGCGGAACTGATAGCAGCCCTTGACCTTCATGCCCTGGAACAGGTCATCGGCGTGGGCGTGGATCATCGACGACAGGAACACATAGTTGTCGCCGGCGCCGCCGACCTCTTCCGGCACTTTGATCACGCGAGGCAGCAAACGCGGCGCCGGGATGATCGCCAGGCCGGAATCGCGACCGAAGGCGTCAACGCCTTCAAGCTCGACGATGAAGTTCAGGCTCTTGTTCACCAGCAACGGGAACGGGTGCGTCGGGTCGAGGCCGATCGGGGTGATGATCGGCGCGATCTCGTCGCGGAAATAGCGGCGAACCCAAGTCTTGAGCTTGGTGGTCCAGTGACGACGACGGATGAAGCGGACCTGATGTTTTTCCAGTTCCGGCAACAGAATGTCGTTGAGGATCGCGTACTGGCGGTCTACGTGACCGTGCACCAGCTCGCTGATCCGGGCCAGGGCTTGATGCGGTTGCAGGCCATCGGCGCCGGCTTGTTCACGGGCGAAGGTGATCTGCTTCTTCAGGCCCGCGACACGAATTTCGAAGAACTCATCCAGGTTGCTGGAGAAGATCAGCAGAAACTTAAGCCGCTCCAGCAACGGATAGGACTCATCCAGCGCCTGCTCCAGCACACGGATGTTGAATTGCAGTTGCGAGAGCTCGCGGTGGATGTACAGGCTGCTGTCATCCAGACCAGGAATGGATATCGCCGGCGCCGCCACTGCGGTAGCGGTTTCAGCCACCACCGCGGGCGGAGCAGGCTCCAGCTCCGGCGGGGTTTCGGCGATTTGCTCGACCAGGGGTTGAGCCTCTTTTACGGCAACGTCAGTCAGTCCTTCGGTATTCATGAAATGTTCCTGGGAGGGCTATTTTTGCTCTCGTAACAGTTGAGCGGCGCGGACGGCAAAGTAAGTCAGGATGCCATCGGCGCCTGCACGTTTAAAAGCGGTCAGGGATTCGAGAATCACCCCTTCGCTCAACCAGCCATTCTGGATCGCCGCCATGTGCATGGCGTATTCGCCGCTGACTTGATAAACAAACGTCGGCACTTTGAATTCTTCTTTGACCCGGTAAAGGATGTCCAGGTACGGCATGCCTGGCTTGACCATGACCATGTCCGCACCTTCTGACAAGTCCGCCGCCACTTCGTGCAGGGCTTCGTTGCTGTTGGCCGGGTCCATCTGATAGCTGGCCTTGTTGGCCTTGCCCAGGTTCAGCGCCGAACCGACCGCATCGCGGAACGGGCCGTAATAGGCGCTGGCGTACTTCGCCGAGTAGGCCATGATCCGCACATTGACGTGATCGGCCAGCTCGAGGGCTTCGCGGATCGCCTGGATGCGACCGTCCATCATGTCCGAGGGGGCCACCACTTGGGCGCCCGCTTCGGCGTGGGACAGGGCCTGCCGAACCAGTGCATCGACGGTAATGTCGTTCTGCACGTAGCCTTCTTCGTCGATGATGCCGTCCTGACCGTGGGTGGTAAACGGGTCAAGGGCAACGTCGGTGATCACACCGAGCTCCGGGAACTGAGCGCGCAAGGCGCGAGTGGCGCGCTGGGCGATACCGTTCGGGTTCCAGGCTTCGGCGGCATCCAGAGTCTTGAGCTCCGGTGGCGTGACCGGGAACAGCGCCAGCGCCGGAATCCCCAGCTCCACCCATTTGGCCGCTTCTTCCAGCAACAGGTCGATGCTCAGGCGTTCGACGCCTGGCATCGAAGCCACCGCTTCGCGACGGTTTTCACCGTCCAGGACGAACACCGGCAGGATCAGGTCATCGACGGTCAGAACGTTTTCACGGACCAGTCGACGCGAAAAATCATCACGACGGTTACGGCGCAGGCGTGTTGCGGGGAACAGACGGTTGGCGGGGGTAAAGCTCACGGCAGACTCCTGAGCCCGCGCTGGCGGGCGAGCGTGACAGTTATAAGCGGCCATTATGACGAACGTATTACAGTTATGTGCACCCCTGTGACAGGTAGTCGCATTCCATTGTCGTTGCAGGAAATGTTCACGTCGAGACACATTTGGACACTTTCATGAATGTGCACGAAGGGTTAGGCTGCGCGTTCATTTCGCCAGCACCCAGACAATGCTCCAACAATTTCTGCATGACTTCGGCTACTTTGCCCTGTTTCTCGGCACGTTCTTCGAAGGCGAAACCATTCTTGTGCTCGCCGGCTTCCTCGCGTTCCGCGGATACATGGACATCAACCTGGTGGTGGTCGTGGCGTTCTTCGGCAGTTATGCCGGTGATCAGCTGTGGTACTTCCTGGGGCGCAAGCACGGGCGCAAATTGCTGGCGCGCAAGCCGCGCTGGCAGATGATGGGCGATCGGGCGCTGGAACACATTCGCAAACACCCGGACATCTGGGTGCTGAGCTTCCGCTTTGTCTACGGTTTACGCACCGTGATGCCGGTGGCCATCGGCCTGTCGGGCTATCCACCGGGACGTTATCTGCTGCTCAACGGCATTGGCGCGGCGGTCTGGGCGGCAGCCCTGGCAGCGGCGGCTTACCACTTTGGCGCTGTGCTGGAAGGCATGCTCGGCAGCGTCAAGAAGTACGAATTGTGGGTGCTCGGCGCGTTGTTGGTACTGGGCTTGGGCCTGTGGCTGCGTCGGCGCTTCAAGAATGCCCGTCTGGCGAAAAAAATCTACGCCGACGAGCAAGCCCTGAAAGCCGCACGGGCTCACGCCGAAGTGCCTAAGACGCCAAACGAGTGATGCGGTTTGTGCAGCAGCAGAGACCGATAACGCTCAGCAGGCTGTAGCTGAGCAGGCCGATCCAGCCCACTGCGCTGGCCGGCCACAGCCCTGCCACCGGCGCCAGCCACACCAACGGCACGTTCGATGCCAAACGCAGCAGCTCCAGCTTCAACGCCCACGAGCGATTCTCCAGGGCCACGCCCAACGTAAACAAGCCCAGCGCCACCGCACTCCAGCCGAGCACCAACGCGGCGGTTGGCAGGCTCCGCTCCAGATTCATCAAGTAGCTGCCCAGCGCGATGTAGGCGCAAAACTGTAACGCCACATACAGTTGCTGACGCCCGTCCAAAGGCACCTCGAATTTGCGGAACTGGTTCAAATCGGGCTTGTTCATCGGGTACTTGGCCGCCACATCCGCCGGACGCCAACCGGTGCGCATGAACCAGATCCGTAGCTTGTCCCACATGTGCTCGGCCCGTCGCGCGTCATTCCACAGTTGCACATAGAACTGCACGTTGGCCCACAAAGGATTCCAGCTCGCCAATGGCGTGGTCACGCCGAAAATCACCGGCTCGTTGTCGTCTTCTTCCTGAAACGAGCCAAACAGACGGTCCCAAATAATGAACACCCCGCCGTAGTTGCGATCCATGTAGAGAGCGTTCTGCGCATGGTGAGCCCGATGATTGGACGGCGACACAAAGAACCACTCGAACCAGCCGAGTTTGGGAATGTGCCGGGTATGGACCCAGAACTGATACAGCAGATTCAGCGCCGCGACGCTGACGAACACCAGCAGCGGCACGCCGAGCACCGCCATCGGCAGGTAGAAAATCCAGCCCAGCAGGAAACCGGTACTGGTCTGGCGCAATGCGGTGGACAGGTTGTACTCCTCGCTCTGGTGATGCACCGAGTGCGCGGCCCAGAGGATATTGCGTTCGTGGCCCATGCGGTGCAGCCAGTAGTAGCAGAAGTCATAGAGCACAAAGGCAAACACCCAGACCCAGACGCTCTCGGCCGACAGCTTGAACAGCGCCACATGCTCAAGGGCAAATCCGTAGGTGAGCAACCCGACACCCTTGGTCAACAAGCCCGTGGTGGTCGACAGCACACCGGTGCTCATGCTGTTGATCGCATCGGCCACGCGATAATTACTGACCCCACGCCAACGATCGGCCAGCAGTTCGGCGGCAATCAGCACAAAGAAAAACGGCACCGCATACAGAATGAAGTCCATGACGCGCCCTGATCGGAATCTTGAGGACTGATGCTAGGTGTAGCCGCCCATTTACCCTATGGCAACGAGCGACAAATTAGTGGACATTTAACGCCATGAATCTGGAGAACAACCCATGAGCAAAAAAATTGCAGTGATCCTTTCCGGCTGTGGCGTGTACGACGGCGCCGAGATCCACGAAAGCGTGATTACCCTGCTGAGACTGGACCAGCGTGGCGCTCAGGTGCAGTGCTTTGCCCCGAACATTGCGCAGTTGCATGTGATCAATCACCTGACCGGTGAGGAAATGCCCGAATCGCGCAACGTTCTGGTGGAATCGGCGCGGATCGCCCGGGGCAACATCAAGGACATTCGCGACGCCGACGTCGACGACTTCGATGCGTTGATCGTTCCCGGCGGATTTGGCTCGGCCAAGAACCTGTCGAACTTTGCGGTCGCAGGCGCGGGTTGCACAATGCAGCCGGATGTCCTGGCGCTGACCGAAGCCTTTGCTGAAGCGGGCAAACCGGTCGGCTTGATGTGCATCTCTCCGGCGCTTGCGGCGAAGATTTATGGCCCAGGGGTGAACTGCACCATCGGCAACGACGCCGAGACCGCGGCAGCCATGACCAAAATGGGCGCGACCCATACTGATTGCGCCGTGACCGAAATCGTCGAGGACCGGGCGCGCAAACTGGTAAGCACACCGGCGTACATGCTGGCGCAGACCATCAGCGAAGCAGCGTCCGGTATCAACAAAATGGTCGACCGCGTCCTCGAACTGACCCACGAAAACGACGCCTGACCCGACTCATGTGAGGAGCTTTCTGTGGCGAGGGAGCTTGCTCCCGCTGGGCTGCGTAGCAGTCCCCTGCTTTTGGGTGAAGGAGGGGGCCGCATTACGACCCAGCGGGAGCAAGGCCCCTCACCACAAAGGCTCGCTCCCACAGGGTTCGGCGCAAGGCTCAGGGTTTACGGGTCAGCCGAGTGAGAATCCGGTCCAGCGCATTGGCGAACGCCTGCTTCTCGCGATCACCAAACGGCGCCGGGCCACCGCCCATCTGACCCTGTTCACGCAGGTCGGTGAACAGGTTGCGCACCGCCAGCCGATCCCCCATGTTCTGCGCATCGAACTCCTTGCCTCGCGGGTCCAGCGCGGCCACGCCCTTCTTCACCAGGCGATCCGCCAGCGGCACGTCACTGCAAATCACCAGTTCTCCCGGCACCGCGTGTTCCACCAAGTAGTCATCGGCTGCGTCCGGGCCACTCGGCACCACGATCAACTTCACCAGCGCCAGCCCCGGCTTGATCTGCGGCTGCCCCGCCACCAGCACCACTTCGTACTGGCGCTTGAGGGCGAATTTCACCACCAGATCCTTGGCCGCCCGAGGGCAGGCGTCAGCGTCGATCCAGACTCGCATCATGTTTTCCTCTTCCAAAAAAATCGCGGGCAAGCCCGCTCCCACAAGGTTAACCCTAATCCTGTGGGAGCGTGGCTTGCCCGCGATTATGAGCGCAGCGAATGCTGTTAAGAGGCTGTCACCCGCTGCTTCTCCGCCATCCGACTACGGCTATACAGCACAACAATCGCAATGATCGCCACCGCCTGAGCGCTCAACGAATACGCATCCGCATGAATGCCCAGCCAGTCAAAATCAAAGAACGGCACCGGCCGGGTGCCGAAAATGCCGGCTTCCTGCAACGCCTTCACGCCATGCCCGGCGAACACCACCGACAATGCGCACAGCAGACCGGCGTTGATGCTGAAGAACAACGCCAGCGGCAACTTCGCCGAGCCGCGCAAGATCACCCACGCCAGACCCACCAACAGCACCAGCGCCGTGCCGCCGCCGGCCAACACCGCGTTGTGCCCGGCAGGCCCGGCCTGCAGCCACAGGGTTTCGTAAAACAGGATCACTTCAAACAGCTCGCGATACACCGAGAAGAACGCCAGGATCGCAAAGCCGAAACGCCCGCCACCGCCCACCAGACTGCTCTTGATGTAATCCTGCCACGCCGCTGCATGACGACGGTCGTGCATCCACACGCCGAGCCAAAGCACCATGACCGAGGCAAATAGCGCCGTTGCGCCTTCCAGCAATTCGCGCTGCGAGCCGCTGACATCGATCACGTACGCCGCCAGCGCCCAGGTCCCCAGACCGGCCAACAACGCCAGGCCCCAGCCGACGTTGACGCTGCGCACCGCCGATTGCTGGCCGGTGTTGCGCAGGAAGGCGAGGATCGCCGCCAGCACCAGAATCGCTTCCAGGCCTTCACGCAGCAAAATCAGCAAACCGGAGATGTAGCTCAAGGTCCAGCTCAGGCCATCGCTGCCCAGCAGGTCGGCGGATTGCTTCAGCTTGGCCTTGGCCGTGTCCAAACGCTGCTGGGCCTGGGCCACCGGCAAACCGTCCTGTAACGACTGACGGTAAGCCATCAGCGATTTTTCAGTGTCTTTGCGCACGTTGGCGTCGACGTTGTCGAGGGAGCTTTCGACCAACTCAAAACCTTCCAGATACGCCGCCACAGACAAGTCATAGGCTTGATCGTGATCGCCGGCACGGTAGGCGGCGATGCTTTTGTCCAAGGTGGCCGCCGTGTAATCCAGCAGCTGCCCCGGGCCACGCTTGACCTGCGGCGGTTGCGCCCGTTGCGCACGGAAGGTCGCGGCCGCTTGCGGACCTTCGGCCGCCTGCACTTCGGCTGGCGTCTGACGTGCCAAGTCGGCGATGTTGTAGGTTTTCCCGGATTTTGCCGCGGCCGAATCGGCGCTGAAGCTGGCGATATAGGTCGCCAGATCCCAACGTTGACGGTCATCCAATTGATCGGCGAAGGCCGGCATGTCGGTGCCTTCAACGCCCATGCCCAGCGTGTTGTAGATCGCATAGAGGCTCAGACGGTCCAGTCGCACGGCATCGCGCAGATTGGCCGGCGGTGGCGTCATACCGACACCTGCCGGGCCGTCACCAGCGCCCGCATCGCCATGGCACACCGAGCATTGCTGGGCATACAGCGGCGCGCCCCGGGTCGGATCCGGCGTGATAACCGGGGCCTGGCTGACCTCATAAGTCACCGCCAGTTTTGCCCCCAGCTGCCGCGCTTGACGGGCGACGTCCGCGCCATCTGTGCGAGCGGAGATCGCAGCGCCAAGACTGCTGACGCCCTGTTCCAGTTCTGCGCGTTCGGGTTTGGCCGGCAAATCGGCGATCAAACCTTGCAATACCTTAAGGAATTCCTGCTGTTCGCGGTATTCAGACTCATCGATGACTTTGCCCGCCTCGACCGTCGCCGGGTAATCGGCGCCAATGTAATCGAGCAAATGCAGGGCCTTGGGCGCACCTTCCGTGGTTTCGGCCAGCGCACTGAAGCTGCAAAACGCGATCACCGGCAGCACGAGCCACGCCGGAAAACGAGAGAAGGCAATCATGAATAAATCTCAAATGGGAATACGAAGTAACACATTGTTCACTCCCAATGAGTTTCACTCAAGCTTTGTTCGCAAGTGCCTCGGGTTCTGTGCGGGTCTGGACATGAAAAAGGCGACCTCCAGAGGGTCGCCTTTTTTTAAACTGAGAGCGTTTAAACAGCGGCTTTACGCAGCGTTGCCATGAACGCCGCTGCGCCAATAAACAGCCCGGCAAACGTGCGGTTCATGCGTTTTTGCTGCTGGGGGGTGCGCAACAGGCGCAGCACCTTGGACGCCAGCCCGGTGTAACCGGCCATGACGATCAGGTCGACGCAGATCATGGTCACGCCGATGATCAGGTACTGGGCCAGCAACGGTGCGTGCGGGTCAATGAACTGCGGCAACACCGCGAGCATGAACACCAGCGCCTTTGGGTTGCTGATGTTGACCAGGAAACCACGGAACACCAGCGCCATCGGCTTGCCAATCTGCCGCACCGCCGCGTCATCGCTCATGTCGCTGGGCAGCGCACGCCATTGCTTGATGGCGAGGTACACCAGGTACGCCACGCCGAACCATTTGATCGCATAGAAGGCGGAGGCTGAAGCGGTGAGGATTGCGCCCACACCGGCGCCGACAATCGCGATCTGCACCGCCAGGCCCACTTGCAGGCCCAGGGCATTCCAGTAACCGCGCCAGAAACCGTATTGCAGACCGCTGGACATCGACGCAATGGCGCCGGCACCGGGAGACAGACTGATCACCCAGCAGGCGGCAAAAAACGCCAGCCATGTTTGAAGCTCCATTGCACACCTCGACTCAGACTCGTGACAGACGTCTAAGCTAATGCGGCTTTGGGCTGATGACTACTGGTTTTTCTTAGATGGGGGGATGGGGTCGACCAGCGTTTACAGCTTTAGGGCCCCTACGCGAGCAAGCCCGCTCCCACATTTAACCGAGTTCTTCCAGAAGAATGCGGTCGAAAGTGGGAGCGGGCTTGCTCGCGAAGTCGGATTATCAGGCAACCAAAATGCTAGAGGTCAGAACCTATTTCTCAAACCCGCTCGAAGGGAACACATCACTCCCGCGCCAGCGTCGAACCGAGCGCTGAAAGAACAGGCTGTTGGGCACTTGCACCATGGCGCTGCCGGTGCCGAGCTCTTGCGCTTCGATCAGCGTGGTGTAAAGCAGATTGATCGCCACCACCCGACCTTTGACGCCGGGCTTGTCGGTGGTGTCCACCAGTTCGACCACATCGCCGAGGCGGAACGGGCCGACAGTGAAAATCAAAATGGCGCACAGCAGATTGGAGAGCACGCTCCACATGGCGAAGAACGCCACCGCCGCCACCGCGACGAAACCGGACAATGCGGTCCAGAGTACGGTGGCCGACACGCCGAGGCGCTCCAGCACGAAAATCAGCGCGCTGCCCATGATCAGCCAGCGCAGGCCGCCTCGCAGCGGCATCAGCAACTGCGGCGGAAACGGATAGCGCTCGCCCAGCCGGGTCAGGCCCTTGGCCACAAAGCGCTGGGCGAAATAGCCGGCCAGCAGAATCAGCAGGATCTGCACGACAAGCCAGAGGGGTTCGATCCACACCGCCGGCAACGGCAGCTTGAACACCTCCATCAAGACAGTGCCTCCAGCTCCGCCTGCATGCTTTCCAGCAGTTCCAGCGCTTCCATCCAGGATTCTTCCAGCTCCGCTTCACGCACCTTCAGCTTGGCCTGTTCGGCCAGCAAATCGCGCAGATCATTCTTGCGCGCTGGTTCGTAAATATCGCTGTCGCCAAGGCTGGCATCGATCTTCGCCAGCTTCTCGTGCAGCTTGCCGAGCTCGGCTTCCAGCTTGTCAGCCTCACGCTTGTGCGGCGCCAGTTGCTGACGCAACGCAGCCGCGGCCTGGCGCTGGGCTTTCTTGTCGGTCTTGTCCGGGTTGACCGGCGTGTTGTTGACCGGCGCATTGCGCTGGCGATAGTCGACCAGCCAACGGGCGTAGTCTTCCAGGTCGCCGTCGAATTCCTCGACCTTGCCGTCGGCCACCAGATAGAAATTGTCCGTGGTGCTTTTGAGCAAATGACGATCGTGGGAGACCACCAGCACCGCACCACTGAATTCCTGCAGAGCCATGGTCAGCGCCAGACGCATCTCCAGGTCCAGGTGGTTGGTCGGTTCGTCGAGCAGCAGCAGGTTCGGCCGATCCCAGGCGATCAACGCCAGGGCCAGACGGGCCTTTTCGCCGCCGGAGAAATTCAGCACCGGCTCATCGATGCGCGCACCACGGAAGTCAAAACCGCCGAGGAAGTCGCGCAGGGTCTGTTCACGCTCGGTCGGGGCCAGACGCTGCAAGTGCAGCAACGGGCTGGCCTTGGCGTCCAGAGAGTCCAGTTGATGCTGGGCGAAGTAACCCACGACGGTGTTTTCGCCACGGGTCAGGCGACCGGACAACGGCTCGAGCTCACCGGCAAGGTTCTTGATCAGGGTCGATTTACCGGCGCCGTTCGGGCCGAGCAAACCGATGCGCGCGCCAGGGGTCAGTTGCAGCTTGACCTTCTCCAGCACAGCTTTGTCGCCGTAACCCAGACGGGCATCGGACAGATCAATCAGCGGGCTGGAAATTTTCTGCGATTCACGGAAAACGAAATCGAACGGCGAATCAACGTGGGCGGCGGACAGTTCTTCCATCCGCTCCAGCGCCTTGATCCGGCTCTGGGCCTGGCGGGCCTTGGTGGCCTGGGCCTTGAAGCGGGCGATGTAGCTTTCCATGTGCGCACGTTGCGCCTGCTGCTTCTCGTACGCCTGCTGCTGCTGGGCCAGACGTTCGGCGCGGGCGCGTTCGAAGGCGCTATAGCCACCGCGATACAGCGTGATCTTGCGTTGATCGACGTGAGCCACGTGATCGACCACGGCATCGAGGAAATCCCGGTCGTGGGAAATCAGCAACAATGTGCCGGGGTAACTTTTCAGCCACTCTTCGAGCCAGATGATGGCGTCGAGGTCCAAGTGGTTGGTCGGTTCGTCGAGTAGCAACAAGTCCGAAGGGCACATCAACGCCTGCGCCAGATTCAGACGCATCCGCCAGCCACCAGAGAAATCTCCTACCGGGCGATCCATCTGCTCGTTGGTGAACCCAAGGCCGGCCAGCAGTTTTCGAGCCCGGGCGTCGGCGGTGTAACCGTCGGCGCTGTCGAGTTCCGAGTGCAGGCGGGCCTGAGCGGCACCGTCATGGGCTGCTTCGGCTGCGGCGAGGTCGCGTTGCACCTCACGCAGGCGCAGGTCGCCATCGAGCACGTAGTCGACCGCCAGGCGTTCGAGCGTCTCGATTTCCTGACGCATGTGGGCGATGCGCCAGTCGGCCGGCAGGAAGCAGTCACCCGAGTCCGGGTGCAGTTCGCCCCGGATCAAGGCGAACAGGCTCGATTTGCCGGCGCCGTTGGCACCGATGAGGCCGGCTTTGTGGCCGGCGTGCAAGGTCAGCTCAGCGTCTTCTAGCAGACGTTGAGGGCCACGCTGTAAAGTCAGGTTCTGAAGTCGAATCATAATGGCGGCGGAGTCTACCAGCTTCGCTCGCAACTGGCGCGAGTAGCACTATGTCCTCTGACCTGTGGAGCTTTTCCCTGACGACTTACGCCCGTCCCGGTGTTGAACGCGTGTGCCTGCAATTGCAGTCAGCCGGGGTCAATGTGTGTTTGCTGCTCTGTGGAGCGTGGCTGGGACAACGTGGCGTCGCCTGCAATGAACAGCGAATCAAACTGCTTCGCACGGTGGCGGAGCCTTGGGATGGAGATGTCGTGCAACCGTTGCGCGCGTTGCGCATGCGATGGAAAGTCGTCGCGACTGATGACGCCGAGCTGAAAAAGCTGCGCGAACAAGTGAAGGCGCTGGAATTGGAAGCCGAGCGGCATCTGTTGTCGCGGCTGGAGCGAACGGCGCAGAGCTGGCCGCAAGGTGAGGCGACCGATCTAACGGCCTGGCTGGAAGGAGTGGCAGCAGGCGCTGCCAACCTGGACCGCGACGCGCTGCATCAGCTGCGCGTCGCGGTAACCGGCACTTAGGAAGCGCTGGTTGGGGTGGTTGCTGCGATCGATGCGGCGGCCGGTGTTGGCGCTGGCGTGGCTGTCGAAGTGGCTGTTGCTAAAGCAGAGGTCGCTACCGGAGCCGGGTTGGCTGGCTTGGCGACAGGCGCGGCGGCCGGCTTGGCGGCAACAGGTTTTTTCACCGCTGGTTTGGCAGCAGGCTTGGCCGCAGGTTTTGCAGCAGGCTTGGCCGCGACAGGCTTGGCCGCAGGTTTGGCTGCGGCAGGTTTTGCTGCGCTGGCCGTGGCCGGTTTGGCAGCAGCGGCAGGTTTAGCCGCAGCAGGTTTTGCTGCCGGTTTAGCGGCTGGTTTAACGGCTGTTTTGGCAACAGCTTTTACCGCTGGTTTTGCAGCAGCTTTAGCCGCGACAGGTTTGGCAGCAGGTTTCGCCGCAGCGGTTTTGGCAGCTGGTTTAGTTGCAGGTTTAGCGGCCGTTTTTGCAGCAGGTTTTGCTGCTGGTTTTGCAGCTGGTTTTGCAGCTGCAGTTTTCGCCACGGCTGGTTTTGCAGCTGCTGGCTTAGCCGCAGTAGGCTTGGCAGCCGTCGTTTTAGCAGCCGGTTTCGCAGCGCTGGCAGCGACTGGTTTTTTCGCGGCTGGTTTTGCTGCTGGCTTGGCGGCGGCTCTCACCGGAGTTTTGGCAGCAGGCTTGGCCGGTGCTTTTGCAGCAGCCGGTTTGGCAGCGGCTTTCTTGGCAGGTGCTGCCGCAGGTTTGGCCGCACGCAGGGACAACGCCTTGCCGACAGCCTCTTGAACACGACCGACGCCCTGGGCCAGTTTCAGGCTTTCTTGAGCATCGCGTTTGAGTTGCAGAATGTAGGCTCGGGTGTCGGACTGACGATCCTTGAGGGCATCGAGCACGTCTTCGAGTTGCTGTACGCCGTCCTTCGCCTTGGCTTGTGCCTTGGCCTTGCCGGCCGACGCAGCGTCCTGCAATTTGGTGCGGGACTTATGCAATTTTTCCTGCGCTTTTCCGCGCTGTTTTTCCAGTTTGGCGAGCAGTTTTTCAGCATCAGCCAAGGCTTGCGAACAAGCGTTTTCCAAATGCTCAAGCAAGCTGCCCGAGAGTTGTTGGAGTAAGTGCAACGGGGTATTTACTGGCTTCTTGGTGGCCGACATGGTTTACCTCCTGGCTGACGTGGGTGCGGCTCATACTAGACCTCTGCTGACACCGCCGCTAGGGCATGTTGACAGTATCGAAAGCGGTGCGTTGCAACGGATCGAAAAACTTCTGCACTTGCGCAAAACCAGTTCACCTTTGTGCGCATTCTCACTGGCATAATCCACCGCATTCCAGGTCGGAGAGTGCCCATGTCGCGCTACCTTTTTTTATCGCTGTGCGTGTTTTTTTCAGTGGCTCAAGCCGATGAAAAATCCTCCGCAAATAACGCTCACGATCTTGCTTACAGCTTGGGCGCGAGCCTCGGTGAACGCCTGCGCCAGGAGGTTCCCGATCTGCAACTTCAGGCATTGCTGGAGGGTTTGCAACAAGCGTATCAAGGCAAGCCGCTGGCATTGAAAGACGAGCAGATCGAGCGAATCCTGGCCGAGCATGAAGCCCAGCTCGCCGAGCAACCGGCGCTCCCGCAAAGCGAAGCTGCACTCGAAAAAGAGCAGCGATTTCTCACCGAGGAAAAAGCCAAACCAGGTGTTCGCGAATTGGCGGACGGAGTGTTGCTGACGGAACTGACTCCCGGCACCGGCGCCAAGGCGGGTCCTAATGGCAAGGTCCAGGTTTTGTATGTCGGGCGCCTGCCTGATGGCACGGTGTTCGATCAGAACAGTCAGCCGCAGTGGTTCAGTCTCGACAGCGTGATCAGCGGCTGGCGCAGCGCATTGCAAAACATGCCGGTCGGTGCGAAATGGCGCCTGGTGATTCCGTCGTCTCAGGCTTATGGCGCGGACGGTGCCGGCGACCTGATCGCCCCGTTCACCCCGCTGGTATTTGAAGTCGAATTGCGCGGTGCCACCAGCTGAATCACAGGCACAAAAAAACGGCGCGCAGTGCGCACCGTTTTTAATTTACCGGAAGGGATTCAGGCCTGAACCGAATCCTCTTCCTTGTGAGCGGTATGCAGCACTTCGATCAGGCAATCTTCCAATTCGAAGCGTTCGTGCAACAGGCCGCCCAACTCCTTGAATTTCTCTGCGACGCATTGGCCTGCGTCACACAGGTCGTTGAACGCCAGCAGCTTCTCGGTGATGACATCGATGCGTGGGTAGATCGTCTCGGCCAGCTCCAGACCACGCTTGTCGTTGAAGGCTTTGGCCTCCCCCGTCAATTGTTCGTAGATCTCGAAGTGCCCGGCAGACACGTAATCGACCAGCACGCCGCAGAATTCCTGCAACGGCTTGCGGTTCTCGCCGAGAGCCTCAGGCTTGGCGCCGAGCGCATCATAGGCCCGAACCAGTTCGTGACGCTCCTGCAACCAGCGATCGATCAGCAGATGCACTCCACCCCAGCGTTCCTGAGCATTCTGGCAACTTTCGAGCATGGTGATCTCTCTTCCCTTGTGGGTCAGCTGCTCAATGCCTGCTCGCCTCTTGTTAAGTCAATGGGCGGTCAGGCAGAGCGTCATCGAGCAACATAATTCCAATGACACGTGCGGGCCAGATTATGCCCGCACGACTGTGGCTTCAAGGTACGCAGGAGATAAAGTTCATACAAGTGTTTAATCGCCCATCTACACCCGGTGCGACGACACGCCGCTGAGCGGTCGCTCACACGCGAGACAAACGACGCGCAGCAATTGATAAACCCCCAGAATCGTCACCCCGATAAAGAACAGCAGGCTCCATTCCGGAAGGCTCAGGTCGAACAGCGTCCAGGAAATCTCGGCACAATCGGCCTCCCCCTTGAACATCTCCGTGACCCGGCATAACCAGGGCATGTTCTCGTAGGCCGCCTCCAGGCCGGACGAGCACGTCAAGCGCTGATGCATGGGATCACTTTGCAGCAGTATCTGCCGCCACGCCGTAATCATGCCCGCGAGACTGCAAAAGAACCCGAGCAACCAATACAGGAACGATCCAAAGCGCCCTGGCCCCTGCACGGAGGCCGTCAGGCAAACACCTGTGAGCAACGCCAGACAAATCCGCTGCAAAACGCACAAGCCGCAAGGTTTGAGTCCGACCGCATATTCCAGGTAATAGGAAACGCCCAAGGCCAGGGAACCTGTAATGAAAACCATGAAAAACAAGGAGCGTGAGCAGGCCAAAGACATGGCTTTTCCGTACCAGTAGAGACAGGTGGTTACGGTAGAGGAAAGCGCGCCAGCCTTTCAAGGCAGGCCGGCACGGACAGTTCACCAGAAGTGTAGGGAATTCCCGACAGTGTCGAGAGGAATCGGTGTAGTCCTCTGTAGGACGTCGCCGATCAAGGACTACAAAGCCAAACACGCGACGTGTTTCAAACGCCAGGGAGCGCCCCCTCGTCCTTGTAGGAGCTGGCGAAACCTGCTGCTACAAGACCAGCCTCAGGCGTAAACGGGTGCTGGCAACGGTGACGCCAGCAGGCGCTCATCGAGCATGCCCAAGCCTTCCTGGAACAACTGATTGCTGCGTTCCGTGTCGCCCAGTTGCGCCAGCAATCGCGCCAATTCCGCACAGGCTTCCGGGTTGCGCTGAACCCGCAGACTGCTTTCCAGATAGTCTCGCGCCTTGCCCCACAAGCTGTTTTGCAAGCACAACCGGCCCAGTGTCAGCAAAAGGCTTGGATCGGCCGGATGATCCTTAAGCCAGCCCTCGGCAGTTTGCAGTTGCCGAGCGGGATCGCTGCCGCGAATCAGTCCGTACAAACGTGCCAGATGACTGTCGAAATTGCGCTTGAGGGCCGTGCGCAGAACCTCCTCCGCTTCGACCTGCGCCCCCAGTTGGCGTAGCTGCTCGGCATAGGCCAGCACCAATTGCGGTTCCTGACGCTGAGCCGACGTGAGCTGTTGCCACGCGCGAGTGAGTGACTGCAAACCGACCTTGCCATCTTCTTCCTGATGCGCCGCCAGCGACAGGTTTTCACCCCATGCACGGCGCTCCAGCTCGGTCAGTTCGGCGGGCGGCAGGACTTTATCCTTACGCAGCTCGGGCAACAGGCGAATTACCGCCGACCAGTCGCCACGCTGCTGAAGCAGGCGCTGTAGCTGGCGCAATGTCTGGGCGTTATGGGGATGACGCTCATGCATGGCCTGAAGGGTGGCCAAGGCACCGTCGGTATCGCCACGGTCGGTCTGCAATTGTGCGTGGCTCAAGGCAATCGCCAATTCGGCCTGCGGCTGGCGCTCGAGGGCACGCTCCAGCAAGTTGTCGCTTTCTTCGTAATGGCCCTGCTCGTTGGCAGCACGTGCCGCACCGAGGTAGTAGAGCAGTGGTTGGCGCTCGGCTTCAGCAGCCCGATGCAAATGACGCTGCGCACTCGCCCAGCGACCTTCCGCCAGATCCAATTGACCGTGCTCGATCGCTACTTGCACCCGCCGGCTGCGATTGCGCCGCGACCAAGGATTGACCACGCCACTGGAGGTCATCACCAGCTCAACCAGCACCTTGATGCCCCAGAACAGCAGCCACAACACCGCGATCAATGCGAGGGTCGCCCACAGGCTCGACTCGTAACGAAAGCTCTTGTAGGCAATCAGCACGTAACCGGCATGCTCGGCGATCGCCAGTCCCAGCGCGGCAGCAGCGGCGATCAACAGGAAAACGATCACATAGAGGCGTTTCATGGCGTTGCCTCCTGAGCGGTACCTGCAGCAGGCTTGACCATGGGCTTGATCGAGTCTTCAGCGTTGACATTCCGCCGCTCCAGATAACCCTGGACCGCGCTCAGCGTACCCGTCAGATCCGGCGTGACGACGGTGACCCGTTGCTTGCTCAACTCGCCCACCTGCTCCAGCATCACTTTGCTCTGGGGGTTGTCCTGGTTGAAGTTGCCGGTCAACACATCCCGCGCCTCCGCCAGCGCCTGGGCGTAAACCGCTGCCTGGCCATTGAGCGCGGCCCATTGCGCCTGCTCGAGTGCCAGGCTCAGGGCAAGGCGCACCTGGCTCAGGCTCTGCCCGGCCAACAGTGGACGAACATTTTTGTCAGCACTGAAGTCGATACGGATGTAACGGGAGATCTGATCCCACCACTGCGCCCAACGACTGGCACCGTCGCCATCAGCGGTCAGGCCCAGCAGGGATTCACCTCGGTCCTTGTACTCGGGCGCCAGCCCAGTGAGGTCGATCACCTGATCACGCAACGCGCCCAGGCGCAGGAACAACCCGGTGCGATCGGGCTGCTCGGTGCTGCGCAACGCCACAAGGGTCTTGGCTACTTGCTCGCGAGCGGCAAAGGAGCCCGGATCGTTCTGTTCACGGAGAATATCGTCGGCACCCTGCACCAGCGCCTGCGCGCTGCTGACGTCCTGCAAGGCAGAGAGGCGCAGGCTGGCCAGACGCAACAAGTGCTCGGCCTCAGCCAGACGCCAGTCCTTGCGACTGGCACCAAGGACGGTTTCCAGGCGCTGGTTCAGGCGTTGTTGATCACCCTGCAACTGCGTGACCAGACGGGCGCGCGCATCCAGTTCATCAACGGCGGGTAACTGCTCCAGGCGCGCGGTAATACGCTGCTCATTGAGCTTGAGACTTTGCGCCTGATCGTTCAGCGCTTGCACCTGAGCCAGTTGCTGCTGGTTATTGGCTTGCAGGTGTCGGACCTGCCATACACCCCAACCGCCCACGGCAACACCGGCAGCGCCGAGCAACAGCGCGACGATAGCCAGCCCATTGCCTCGACGCTTCACATCAGCGGGTGGCGCCGTTTCAACCGGAGTTTCAACCGGTGCATCAAGCACTGGCTGGACGTCATCTTTAGGCAAGGCAGTTTCGCTCACGTATCCATCCTTTGCATTAGAGAACGGGTTCGGGATGCTCCCGCAACGCCGTCAGCAAAGCCGCGGCACTGGCGCCGCGACAATCCACAACTGTTTGGGCCCCGGCGGCACGTGCCAGCTCGGCGACCCTGGGGCTTGGAACAAACAACGGCAACCGCGCCAATAGTGGCCAGGCAACGCCGGCCAGTTGATGCAGGTGCTCAAAACCTTGTCCACTGCTGACCACCAGCCCGTTCAAGCGTTCCGCTTCGATCCGGTCAGGCAGTGCCGCCAACGGGTAGTGAGGCAGGCCGCGACGGTACAACTCCAGATACTCGACACTAGCACCTAGCTCGCGCAAGCGCTCTGCCAGGAGTTCGCGCCCGCCTTCCCCACGCATGATCAACACGCGCGGATCGGGCCGGTTGATAGCCTCGCGCAACCCGGGAAGCTCAAGCAAGGCTTCGCTGTCATCACCCTCGGCCGGAAAGCTTACGTTCAGCCCACGGTCCTCAAGAATTTGCGCGGTGGCGGCGCCGACACTGAACCATTTCAACGCAGGTGGCTGCGGCCAAAACTGGTCAACCAGATGGATACCGATTCTGGCCGCGGGTTTACTGACCACGATCACCGCACAAAAGCGATCCAGTGTCTGAATCAGCGCACGCATTGTGTCAGAGGCCGGGATCGGCTCGATTTCCAAAAGCGGCAAGCTGCTGCTGAAAATCCCCGCTTGCGCCAGAACATCGCTCAGCGCCGCGGATTCATCCGCAGGGCGCGTCAGCAGCAAGCGCCAGCCAGTCACTCGTGACCTGCCTCGCCATACACCGCTTTCAGAATATCTTCGGCGCCCTGGCTCAAGAGGTCTTCGGCGACGTGTACGCCCAAGGCTTCCGCATCGGCGCGTGGCGCACGGGCTTCGGCACTGAGCAACAGGCCGCCGCTCGGATCACCGACCAGTCCGCGCAACCAGATCTGCTCGCCTTCCAGCACGGCGTAGCAGGCGATCGGCACTTGGCAGCCGCCGTTCAAATGCTTGTTGAGAGCACGTTCGGCGGTCACGCGAGTGGCGGTGTCCAGATGGTGCAGCGGTGCCAACAAGGCATGAATTTCGCTGTCCGCCGTGCGGCATTCGATACCGACTGCGCCCTGGCCACCGGCCGGCAGGCTGTCGTCGACACTGATCGCCGAGGTGATGCGGTCTTCGAAGCCCAGGCGAATCAGGCCAGCGGCGGCGAGGATGATGGCGTCATATTCACCTGCATCGAGCTTGGCCAGGCGCGTATTGACGTTGCCACGCAGGAAGCGGATTTCCAGGTCGGGGCGACGGGTCAGCAGCTGAGCCTGGCGGCGCAGACTGGAGGTGCCGACGATGCTGCCTTGTGGCAACTCATCCAGGCTGGCGTAGGTGTTGGAAACGAATGCATCGCGCGGGTCTTCACGTTCGCAGATGCAAAACAGGCCAAGACCTTCCGGGAAGTCCATCGGCACGTCTTTCATCGAATGCACGGCGATGTCGGCTTCGTTTTCCAGCAGCGCGGTTTCCAGCTCTTTGACGAACAGGCCCTTGCCACCGATTTTCGACAGCGGCGAGTCCAGCAGCTTGTCGCCACGACTGACCATGGGCACCAGTGTCACGAGCAGACCGGGATGGGCCTCTTCCAGACGGGCTTTGACGTATTCGGCCTGCCATAAGGCCAGAGCACTTTTGCGGGTGGCGATGCGGATTTCGCGAGAGGACATGGATCAATCCGTACTGAATAGATACGGCGGATAATAACAGCTCAGCCAAATCCACTTTGACTTGTATCAGAAACTGCGTGGCCTCCCTGGCCTGTATGTCCGGCAAGCGGGTGCGAGATTCGCCCCATGAACGGTGAGTTAGAGCTGCTGCATCATCTTGCGTACGCCGGCCACATGGCGCCGGCTGACGATCAATGCATCGCCATTCAAACCTTTGAGGAACAGCTGGAAATGCCCCAGGGGCGTGCGTTGCAAACGTTCGATGCGCTCGCGGGCGACCAGAGCGTTACGGTGGATTCGCACGAACCGGTCGCCAAACTCATCCTCAAGGGCCTTGAGCGGTTCATCCAGCAACACTTCGCCGCTTTCATGGCGCAAGGTCACGTATTTGTGATCGGCAATAAAGTAGACCACCTGATCCAGCGGGATCAGCTCGATACCCTTTCGGGTTCGCGCACTGATGTGGCTGCGGGGGCCGCTGCCACTTTCGGCGGCGGGACGCGTCAGGGCGGCGAGCTGCAGACGATTGGGTCGCTCGGCTTTCTTTAATGCATCGTGAAGATGTTCAGTACGCACAGGTTTCACCACATAGCCTACGGCGCTGGCCTGTAAGGCTTCCACGGCAAATTCATCGGGTCCTGCACAAAACACCACAGCGGGCGGTGTTTCGCGTTCGCACAACCGCGCAGCCACTTGCAGGCCGTCAAGGCCTGGCATGCGGATATCGAGCAGCACGATATCCGGTTTGTGGCTGTCGATCAGTGCCAACGCCTCTTCGCCGTTCGTGGCGCTGGGCTCCAGGACACTGTATCCCTCGAGTTCGCCGACCATTCGGCTCAGGCGCTCGCGGGCCAGGGGTTCGTCATCAACGATCAGGACATTCATATTGCGCTGGATTCCTGCGTGAGTCTCGCACAAGGATAGCGTAGACAGGTGAAGTGACGTCCGTCACCGCGATCCACGCTAAGACTAGCGCGAGGGCCAAAAAGTGCCGCGAGATCGGCGGCTAAATTTTCAACTGCCGCGTGATTGGAGGCTCTGGCCCGCGTTGGCGAGGGATCGCCGTAGGGTTTGCCGATACACAATATGAACACCCCCTCTTCTTATAGTCAGTGGTCGCACCAGAAAGTGCGCTGATCCTACTGTCCAACTGTAGACGGTTGCCGGGACGTCATTGCTCAATTGAAAAATATCGTTGCGCAAATCCCCGAAAGCTCACCTTGAGTATGGACCGGGTTATAAGAAAAAAACGTATCGACCAGTGTCAGCGACAGGATTGGCAACCCTGTTATTATCCGCGACAGCTTTCAACGTCACTTTTCTCCAGCCGATACGAGCGAATTCATGAGCACTGACAAGACCAATCAGTCCTGGGGCGGCCGCTTCAGTGAACCCGTCGACGCCTTCGTCGCCCGCTTCACCGCCTCCGTCACTTTCGACCAGCGCCTGTATCGCCACGACATCATGGGCTCGATCGCCCACGCCACCATGCTGGCCAAGGTCGGCGTGCTGACCGATGCCGAGCGCGACAGCATTATCGATGGCCTGAACACCATCCAGGGTGAAATCGAGGCCGGCCAGTTCGACTGGCGCATCGACCTTGAAGACGTGCACATGAACATCGAGGCGCGCCTGACCGATCGCATCGGCGTCACCGGCAAGAAGCTGCACACCGGCCGCAGCCGTAACGACCAGGTCGCGACCGATATCCGCCTGTGGCTGCGTGACGAGATCGACCTGATCCTCGGCGAAATCACCCGCCTGCAAAAAGGCTTGCTGGAGCAGGCCGAGCGCGAAGCCGGCAGCATCATGCCTGGTTTCACCCACCTGCAAACCGCACAGCCGGTGACCTTCGGGCACCACATGCTGGCCTGGTTCGAAATGCTCAGCCGCGACTACGAGCGTCTGGTCGACTGCCGCAAGCGCACCAACCGTATGCCCTTGGGCAGCGCCGCGCTGGCCGGCACCACCTACCCGATCGACCGCGAATTCACCGCGCAGCTGCTGGGTTTCGACGCCGTCGGCGGCAACTCGCTGGACAACGTGTCCGATCGTGACTTCGCTATCGAGTTCTGCTCGGCGGCCAGCATCGCGATGATGCACTTGTCGCGTTTCTCCGAAGAACTGGTGCTGTGGACCAGTGCGCAATTCCAGTTCATCGATCTGCCGGACCGCTTCTGCACCGGCAGCTCGATCATGCCGCAAAAGAAAAATCCGGACGTGCCGGAACTGGTTCGCGGCAAATCCGGCCGCGTCTTCGGCGCACTGATGGGCCTGCTGACCCTGATGAAGGGCCAGCCGCTGGCCTACAACAAGGACAATCAGGAAGACAAAGAGCCGCTGTTCGACGCCGCCGATACCCTGCGCGACTCGCTGCGGGCCTTTGCCGACATGATCCCGGCGATCAAACCCAAGCACACGATGATGCGCGAAGCAGCACTGCGCGGCTTCTCCACCGCCACCGACCTGGCCGACTACCTGGTGCGCCGCGGCCTGCCGTTCCGTGACTGCCACGAAATCGTTGGCCATGCGGTGAAGTACGGCGTGGAAAGCGGTAAGGACCTGGCGGAAATGAGCCTGGAAGAGCTGCGCAAATTCAGCGACCAGATCGATCAGGACGTGTTTGCCGTGCTGACGCTGGAAGGCTCGGTGAATGCCCGTGACCATATCGGCGGTACTGCGCCGGCGCAGGTCAAGCAGGCGGTGGTTCGCGGCCAGGCGCTGCTCGCCAGCCGATAAATCGCTAAATCGCTGAAAGCTTCGCGAGCAAGCCCGCTCCCACACTTGATCTCCAGCGTTCACAAATTATGTGTTCACCAAGTCAAATGTGGGAGCGGGCTTGCTCGCGAAAGCGATATCAAAAACGCCACAAAACCTACTTTTTGGACGCGATCATCGCCATAAACGCTGGCATCGCCGCTTCCTTGTCCGACGCAACCCGCTGCACATTTGGGTTCTCTCCCAGACGTTCAAGCAACGCCTTGGCCTTTGGCATCTCGGCCAACAAATCCAGGCCAAACAACTTCTGCCCCACCGCAGCGGCCAAGGGCACGCTATACAGGAAATACAGATCGGCAATGCTCAGGCTGTCACCCGCCACATAAGGGGCGAACTTGCCGTGCCGCGCCAAAGAGGCGAACCCCAGCAGCAACTCGGACTTGGTCCTCTCCTTGATCGCGTCCGGCACCGGCGCGCCAAAAAACGCTTCGCCGTAGCACATGCGCCCCGGCAATTCGATGTACAGCTCGATTTCCTTGGCCAGTGCCAGCACCTGTGCGCGCTCGAAAGGATCGCTGGGTAATAGCGGCGTGCCCTTCTGGCTTTGCTCGATGTACTCAAGAATGATGGCGGTTTCATTAACGAAACCCTGTTCAACGCCCAGCACTGGCACCTTGCCGCGCGGGCTGATGGCAAGCGCTTCCGGGCTCGGGCCAGGGTAAAACAGCACTTCTTCGAACGGCAGTCCCTTCTCCAGCAGCGCCAGTTTCACCATGTTGTAGTAGTTGCTGACGGAAAATCCATAAAGCTTGAGCATCACAAAGCCTCCAGGCCGTGCGGGGTTGGCAGTCCTGTTTTATAGAACGCCGAAGCGATTCTTGCCAGCAGCATCACAGCGCTGAATGCAGGTAAACTGGCCGCCTTAACTTGAGGAGCCTGCCATGAGCGAGCCAACTGATATCGAGATCGACGAAGAAGAGTTCGCCGAAAACACCCTAGTTGAAGCCATCGAAAACCAGATCGAAAGCGACAACCCACCGGCTGCCAAGGCAACCTTCAACAAGTTGACGCTGGTCGGTTATGAGCGTGAAGAAATCCTCAATTTGATGGCACACGTGTTGGCGGTAGAAATCGACGCAATCCTCGAAGAAGACCGCGCGTTCAATACCGAATGGTACGAAACAGCGCTGCGCGCGCTGCCGGAATTGCCGCCGGAAAAGAAGTAAACCCGATTTGATGAGCAGCAAGCTTCTGTGGCGAGGGAGCTTGCTCCCGCTCGGCTGCGGAGCAGTCGCAAAACTTTTGGGGCCGCTCCGCGCCCCAGCGGGAGCAAGCTCCCTCGCCACACAACCCGCTCCTACATAAATTGTCACCCATCAATCCTGCCTTCCCCCACACCCTGACTACACTGGAACGCACCCCGCTGCCGCACCAGCCGCCGGGGAATGCTTCCCGAGGTGAAAAAACCCTGATGCAGGCACTGGACATGCCGCACGAGTGGGCTCACCTTAGGGGCGCTGTCGTCCAATTCCTAGAAAGTCTGGAGTCCTTATGTCGCTTACCCCTGAGTTGGTTGCCGAACTGGAAGTCCTCGCACTCTTCAACCTGGACAGTTCCCAGGAAGGTTTGAAAATTCATCAGACCGCTGCCCCGAAACACATCGCCGCTGCCCAACGCCTGTTCGAAAAAGACCTGATCGACCAGCCCGATGGCGGTTATCTGACCAGCCTGGGGCGTGACGCCGCGCAAAATGTGCAAACAGTACTGACTATCCTGAACGTCGAAGAAACAGCCTGAGATCACCGCTTCGCCCACGGAAACCCCTGTCACGGGATTTCCGCGGGCAAACCCGGCGACCTGCTGTCGCCATGTGATAAAAATCTGACGTCAAAAACACAAATTCAGCTTAAAGGTGGCAGGCCCGAGGCGCTAAACTGCCCCTCATTCGCCGCCCCCACATCCGAGCCTCGCGAGCCGGTTTGAGCTGACATGACCCGCACCCATGAAATCCGCCCCGATCTGGACGAGGGAATCGACCGCAAGGTTCTCAGCCAACTGCGCGCACGCTTTCTAAAACTCAATGAAGGCCGCATGGCCCGGGCCATGGAAGGGTTGTCGACCCGCCAGCAAACGGTGCTGACGCTGCTGCCGCTGTTTTTCCACGTCAATCATCCGCTGTTGCCGGGGTATGTGTCCGGCAGTACGCCGGCCGGGCTGTCGAACTTCGAGCCAGACGCCAATGCCCTCGCTGAAGCCCAGCGCCTGACCCGCTCGTTCTCTTACAAACCGCGCCACGGCAGCAATCCGCCGCGACCGATCCACGGGCTGTTCCTGATGGGCAGCCTTGGCACGCTGGCTCAAGCCGATCAAAGCGACATGGACGTTTGGGTCTGCCACGCGCCCGACCTCAGCGAAAGCGAACTCGCCGAGCTGCGCAAAAAATGCCAACTGCTGGAGGTCTGGGCCGCCAGCCAGGGCGCCGAAGCGCATTTCTTCCTGATCGACCCGACGCGCTTCGTGCTCGGTGAGCGCGATACCCAGTTGAGTTCTGAAGACTGCGGCACCACCCAGCACTACCTGCTGCTGGACGAGTTCTACCGCACCGCCATCTGGCTGGCCGGCCGCACGCCGATTTGGTGGCTGGTGCCGGTCTACGAAGAATCGGCCTACGACCGCTACACCCACACACTCCTGTCCAAACGCTTTATCCGTGCTGACGAAAGCCTGGACCTGGGGCATCTGGCATTCATCCCGCCGGGGGAGTTCATTGGCGCCGGGCTCTGGCAGTTGTTCAAGGGCATCGAGTCGCCCTACAAATCCGTACTCAAGCTGCTGCTGACCGAGGTCTACGCCAGCGAGCACCCCAAAGTTCATTGCCTGAGCCTGCGTTTCAAACAAGCGGTGTTCGCCAATCAACTGGACCTCGACGAGCTGGACCCGTACATCGTGGTCTACCGGCGCATCGAGGAATACCTCAAGGCCCGGGGCGAACCGGAACGGCTGGAGCTGGTGCGCCGCGCGTTGTACCTGAAGGTCAATCGCAAACTGACCGGCAACACCCGCACCCAGAGCTGGCAGCGTTCACTGCTTGAGCGGCTGGCCCAGGAATGGGGTTGGGATCAGCGGCAACTGGCGCTGCTTGATAGCCGCAGCCAGTGGAAAGTCCGTCAGGTCAGCGCTGAACGTCGCGCCTTGGTCAACGAGCTGAATTACAGCTACCGCTTCCTGACCCAGTTCGCCCGCACCGAAGACACCGTCAGCCTGATTAACAAGCGCGACCTCAACGTGCTGGGTCGCCGACTGTATGCCGCCTTCGAGCGCAAGGCCGACAAGGTCGAATTCATCAACCCGGGCATCGCCCCGGACCTGGCCGAAGACACGCTGACGCTGGTGCAGGCACCCAACAAGAAAGAGCCGGGGCAAACCCAGTGGGGTTTGTACAACGGCAGCCTGACTGCTCAGGAATGGGAGCATTTCGCGCCGATCAAGCGCAGCCGCCAGCTGCTGGAACTCTTGACCTGGTGCCATCGCAACGGCGTCATCGACAGCAGCACGCGCCTCGCCCTGCACCCTGGCCCGAGTGACCTCAGCGAGTTCGAACTGTTCAATCTGCTCGGCAGCCTGCAACAAAGCATCGCCCTGCCCCTGACCACCGTGGCGGAAGAGCCCTTGTTGCGAGCCAGCGTACCGAGTGAGGTGCTGATTCTGGTGAACGTTGGCGTCGACCCGCTCAAGCACCATCGTGACTTGAACATCCTGATGACCACTGAGCGCACCGACTCGCTGAGCTATGCCGGGGTTCGCGAAAACCTCGTGCTGACGCTGGACCAGGTCACGCTCAATAGCTGGAACGAAGTGTTGGTCAGCCGCTACGACGGCCCTCACGCCCTGCTCGACTGCCTGCGCGCTTACCTCAACAACCTGCCGATCGGGCCACTGCAACCCAAGTTGCGGGTTCGTTGCTTCTGCCATAACCGCGCGCAGTTCATTGCCCGCCGGGTAGAAGAGGTGATCGACACCGCGCAGAACCTGCTGCTGAGCAACCTTAATCACCGTTACCTGATTCAGGTCCAGCAGCACTATCACGTACTGGAGTTGGTGCCGGGCCAGGTCAATCATGTCGCTATCGCCACCTTGCCGGCGCTGATCGATTATCTGGGTGAGGAGCTGACCGGCTACAGCCCGCTGCACCTGGACCCGATGGCGCTGGAAGATCATGACCTCGCGCTAATCCTCCCGATGGGCCAGCCCGAGTGCATTCAGGTGTTCTACAGAATCAACGAGGATCAGGCTGATCTGTACGTGCTGGATGAGCTCAATGCGCTGTGGCAGCAACGCCTGCCCTATCACGACGAACAAAGCCTGTTGGTGCCGCTGCAACGCTTCCTGCAATCGATCCAGTACCGGCGCGATGCCTTGTTGCCGATGGATGCAGCTCAACCCGTGAGCACGGACACGCTGTACTACCAACTGCTGCCGTCCGGCCCAGGGCGCGCGCGCCGGTTCGAAGCGCGGCCTGCGCCGCAAACGCCGGTCAACAAACCGTTCTACGACGTACAGGCCATCATCGGCAAAGCCGCGCCGGGCGAGGTGCAGGTGACGTTGTATTGCAATCAGCGAGAGTTTTCAGAGCTGGAACATGGCGACCAACTGTTCAGCGTGGTCGCGCAGGAGATTGTCGAGCAACGTCGCGAAACCGAACGCTATCGCTGCTACATCACCGACCTGGACCTTTCGGGCCTGCTCGGTGACGGTCAGAGTTCGAGCAATTTGTATCTGCGATACAAGGCTGACCTGGAGCGCTCGTTGAACGAGGCGCTCGAACAGGTCTGAGGGGCGTTATTCCGGAAAGTGGCCGCCCTCGGCTGGCTGCGATTCGACTTCCAACAACGTCAGCTTGAGGGTCTTGCCGCCCGGTGCCGGCCAGTCGATGTGCTGACCCACCTTGAGGCCCAGCAATGCGCTGCCGACCGGCGCCAGAATGGAAATCTTGCCTTCGTCGGCATTGGCGTCCTTGGGGTAAACCAACGTCAGGTGATAGTCCTTGCCGCTGCCTTCTTCGCGGCAATGCACACGGGAATTCATGGTCACAACATCGTTGGGCACTTCATCGTGACCGACCAGGGTATCGGCACGGTCCAGTTCGGTTTGCAGCGCGATAACGCCCGGCAGCGTGTCATCCAGGCTGTCGATCAGGCGCTCCAGACGTTGCACGTCCAGACGAGTAAGGGTGATGGAAGGTGCGGTCATGATTGAGGCAGACTCCTTTCTTCTGCACAGAAAAAGCAAAACCCCGCCAGAAAAAGGCGGGGTTTTCACGAGCCTCGATGAGTTGAGGCGTTTCCGGACACTATCACAGCTCAATAAATATACAAGTCAGGTGCGACCGACACCTTGTAGCGAGGGGGCTTGCCTGTGGCGAGGGAGCTTGCTCCCGTTCGGCTGCAAAGCAGTCGTAGGCTTTTTGGGGCTGCTTCGCAGCCCAGCGGGAGCAAGCTCCCTCGCCACAAGAGCAACTATGCCAAGGTTTTGCGCTGTGAGGCCTGGGCACAGATAACCCGCCGCCGCTCATCATCCGCCGAGCGCCATTCGCGGATGTCTTCGACATGGCGAAAACACCCCAGGCAAACCTTTTGCTCGTCCAGCCGGCACACACCGCTGCACGGCGAAGGGACGGCCGGGCTGACATTACTGTAGAGCGGTTTCGGTGGGCGAACGACGGCAGGCTCGGTCACAATCTCACAGGCCTTCGAAATCGAGTTCGACGTCCGCTTGCTGCTTGACAATGCGCTCGAGCATTTCGCCCAGTTGCTCTTCGCTCTTGTCGCACATCCAGCGCTCGCTCTCTTCGTCGTAGTCGAAGTGGAAACCACCAGAGACCGCCGCCAGCCACAGCTGACGCAGCGGTTCCTGACGACTGAAGATCAATTGGCTGCCGTTTTCGAACTTGACGGTGAGCACACCGGCCGAGCTCTCCAGATCGATATCCAGGTCACACTCGTCGAAAATATCCTCCAGCGTCTGCTGGGTGGCATCGACCAGATCGTGGAAACGGGCTTCGGTCAAACTCATTACGGCAACCTCAAAAAGTGTCTGTTCACGCTCAAGCGCCGCAAGATACGGGCGAGCCCCGGCGATTGCAAAGGATAACGACCCAAGGTGATCACGAAACCTGTGGGAGCGAGCCTGCTGGCGAAGGGGCCATCATATTCAACATCTTTGTTGACTGACACTACGCCTTCGCGAGCAGGCTCGCTCCCACAGGGATTGCGCCTGGCTGACCGGCATCGCGCCAAGCCCCGCCGGACGGGAGCCCCGTCGCATAGGCAAGCTGACGGGTGGCCGGTATACTCCGGCGCAATTAATGCATTTTCAAGGATTTCGCCATGAAGCGCCTGATCTCTTCCCTTGCTGCGCTCCTCGCGGTTGCCTGCCTTGTGTCGGCCTGCGGTCAAAAAGGCCCGCTGTACCTGCCTGACGATGACCAGGACCCTGCCGAACAGGCCCAGTCCTCGCAAAAGCAGCCTGCCTCCAAAGCACACAAGCACGACGTCTACCAATAAGGGAACGCCATGGACGCTTTTAATTACCGTGGCGGGGAGCTGTTTGCCGAAGGTGTGGCCCTGTCGGCCATCGCCGAACGTTTCGGCACACCGACCTACGTCTACTCCCGCGCGCACATCGAAGCCCAATACCTGGCTTACGCCGATGCGCTGGCCGGCATGCCGCACCTGGTCTGCTTTGCCGTCAAGGCCAACTCCAACCTGGGTGTACTGAATGTCCTGGCGCGTCTGGGCGCCGGTTTTGACATCGTCTCCCGTGGCGAGCTGGAACGGGTGCTTGCCGCTGGCGGCAGCGCTGACAAGATCGTGTTCTCCGGTGTCGGCAAGACCCGTGACGACATGCGTCGCGCCCTCGAAGTCGGCGTGCATTGCTTCAACGTCGAGTCCACCGATGAGCTGGAACGCCTGCAAGTGGTCGCCGCCGAGCTGGGCGTTCGCGCACCGATCTCGCTGCGTGTGAACCCGGACGTTGATGCGGGCACGCACCCGTACATTTCCACCGGTCTCAAAGAGAACAAGTTCGGCATCGCCATTGCCGACGCCGAAGACGTGTACATCCGCGCCGCACAACTGCAAAACCTGGAAATCGTAGGTGTCGATTGCCACATCGGCTCGCAACTGACCACCCTGCCGCCCTTCATCGATGCCCTCGACCGCCTGCTGGGCCTGGTCGATCGCCTCGGCGATTGCGGCATCTACCTGCGCCACATCGACCTCGGTGGTGGTTTGGGCGTGCGTTACCGCGACGAAGAGCCGCCATTGGCTGGCGACTACATCAAGGCTGTGCGCGAGCGTCTCGACGGTCGTGACCTGGCGCTGGTGTTCGAACCGGGCCGCTTCATAGTGGCCAACGCCGGAGTGCTGCTGACCCAGGTCGAGTACCTCAAGCACACCGAACACAAAGACTTCGCCATCGTCGATGCGGCCATGAACGACCTGATCCGCCCGGCGCTGTACCAGGCCTGGATGGACGTCACTGCCGTGCGCCCGCGCGATACCGCGGCGCGTGCCTACGACATCGTCGGCCCGATCTGCGAAACCGGCGACTTCCTGGCCAAGGATCGTCAGCTGGCCCTGGAAGAAGGCGACCTGCTGGCCGTGCATTCGGCTGGCGCCTATGGGTTTGTCATGAGTTCCAACTACAACACCCGCGGCCGCGCCGCTGAAGTGTTGGTGGACAGTGATCAGGCAATTGAAGTGCGTCGCCGTGAGACGGTAGCCGAGTTGTTTGCTGGCGAAAGCCTGCTGCCGGAGTAACCCCATGCTGCTGCGTTTTACCAAAATGCACGGCCTGGGCAATGACTTCATGGTCCTCGACCTGGTCAGCCAGCACGCGCACATCCTGCCCAAGCACGCCAAGCAATGGGGCGATCGGCACACCGGCATCGGTTTCGATCAGTTGCTGATCGTCGAAGCGCCGAGCAACCCGGACGTGGATTTCCGTTATCGGATCTTCAACTCCGACGGCTCCGAAGTGGAACAGTGCGGCAACGGTGCACGCTGTTTCGCCCGCTTCGTGCTCGATAAGCGCCTGACCGCAAAACGGCAGATTCGCGTCGAAACCAAAAGCGGCATCATCGAACTGGACGTGCGTAGCGACGGCCAGATCAGCGTCAACATGGGTGCACCGCGCATGGTGCCGGCGGATATTCCGTTTGTGGCCCGGGAACAGGCGCTGAGCTATCCGGTCGACGTCGATGGCACGCCGGTCGAACTGGCCGCCGTGTCCATGGGCAACCCCCATGCCGTGCTGCGGGTCAGCGACATCAATAACGCACCGGTGCATGAACTGGGGCCGAAAATCGAACACCACCCGCGCTTCCCGGCGCGGGTCAATGTTGGTTTTCTCCAGGTCATCGACCGGAGCCGTGCACAGTTGCGCGTCTGGGAACGTGGCGCCGGGGAAACCCAGGCCTGCGGCACCGGTGCCTGCGCAGCCGCAGTGGCCGCGATCAGCCAGGGGTGGATGGATTCGCCGCTATTGATCGACCTGCCTGGCGGGCGCTTGTCCATTGAGTGGGCAGGCCCTGGCCAACCGGTCATGATGACCGGCCCGGCAGTGCGCGTATACGAAGGACAAGTGCGTCTTTGAGTGAGCGAAATCCATGACCGACAAGCCCCAGGTTCCCGCCCTGCAGCCCGACGAATCCCCTTCCGAAAGCCTTGAGGCAGCGGCGATTGCCGCGTACCTGGAGGCTCATCCGGATTTCTTCATCGAGCACGAAGAACTGCTCCCGGCCATGCGCATTCCGCACCGTCGCGGCGACACCATATCGCTGGTCGAACGGCAGATGACCATCCTGCGCGACCGCAACATCGAACTGCGTCATCGCCTGTCGCACTTGATGGATGTGGCCCGCGACAACGACCGCCTCTTCGACAAGACCCGCCGCCTGATTCTCGCGCTGATGGACGCCACCAGCCTGGAAGACGTGGTGATCAGCGTCGAAGACAGCTTGCGTCAGGATTTTCAGGTGCCTTTTGTCAGCCTGATCCTGTTGGGTGACAACCCGATGCCGGTGGGTCGCTGGGTGACTCACGCCGACGCGCAAACGGCCATCGGCGGCTTGCTCTCGGAAGACAAAAGCGTCAGCGGCAGCCTGCGCGAACACGAACTGGATTTCCTGTTCGGCGAAGAACAGCGCAAGCAGATCGGTTCCACCGCCGTCGTCGCGATCAGCCATCAAGGCATTCACGGTATCCTGGCCATCGCCAGCCGTGATCCGCAGCACTACAAAAGCTCGGTCGGCACCTTGTTCCTGAGCTACATCGCCGAAGTCATGGGCCGCGTGCTGCCACGGGTCAACAGCTCCCTGCGCTCGGTCCGCTGAGCATGGAACGGCAACTGGACGCTTACTGCGAACACCTGCGCAGTGAGCGACAGGTGTCGCCGCACACGCTGTACGCCTACCGTCGCGACCTCGATAAGGTGCTGGGCTTCTGCGTCAAACAAAACATCGGCAGCTGGGCCGCGCTGGATATCCAGCGCCTGCGCAGCCTGATCGCCCGCCTGCATTCACAGGGTCAATCGTCCCGCAGCCTCGCCAGACTGTTATCAGCGGTTCGTGGGCTCTATCACTATCTGAACCGCGAAGGCCTGTGCGACCACGACCCGGCCAATGGCCTGGCTCCGCCCAAGGGTGAGCGCCGCCTGCCGAAAACCCTCGACACCGACCGCGCACTGCAACTGCTGGAAGGCGCGGTCGAGGATGACTTCCTGGCGCGGCGGGATCAGGCGATTCTGGAGCTGTTCTATTCCTCGGGATTGCGTCTTTCAGAGCTGACCGGGCTGAATCTGGATCAGCTGGACCTGGCCGATGGCATGGTTCAAGTGCTGGGCAAGGGCAGCAAAACCCGTTTGCTGCCGGTCGGCAAAAAAGCGCGAGAAGCGCTGGAGCTGTGGTTGCCGCTGCGGGCCATGACTAATCCGGCGGACGACGCCGTATTTGTCAGCCAGCAAGGTCGGCGCCTCGGGCCTCGGGCGATTCAGGTGCGGGTCAAGGCTGCCGGCGAGCGTGAGCTGGGGCAAAACCTGCACCCGCACATGTTGCGGCACTCCTTTGCCAGCCACTTGCTCGAGTCCTCGCAGGACCTGCGCGCAGTGCAGGAACTGCTCGGCCACTCAGACATCAAAACCACCCAGATCTACACCCACCTGGACTTCCAGCACCTGGCCACGGTTTACGACAGCGCCCATCCCCGGGCCAAACGCATTAAGGGCGATGACTCATGACCATCCAATTGATCACCTTCGATCTCGACGACACCCTGTGGGACACCGCCCCGGTGATCCTCAGCGCCGAGGCCGTACTGCGTGAATGGCTGACCGAGCATGCGCCGAACCTTGGGGCGGTGCCGGTGGAGCATTTGTGGGCGATTCGGGAAAAAATCCTCGGCAGCGAACCGGGGCTCAAGCACCGCATCAGCGCATTGCGTCGCCGCGTGTTGTTCCATGCACTGGAAGAGGCCGGTTACGACCATGACCTGGCCAACAATCTCGCCGACAAAAGCTTTGAAGTGTTTTTGCATGCGCGGCATCAGATCGAAGTGTTCCCCGAAGTCGAGCCGACCCTGGAAACACTGGCCAAGCATTACGCCCTCGGCGTGGTCACCAATGGCAACGCCGATGTGCGTCGGTTAGGGCTGGCGGATTACTTCAAGTTTGCCTTGTGCGCCGAAGACATCGGCATCGCCAAACCGGATGCGCGCTTGTTTCATGAGGCGTTGCAACGTGGTGGAGCAACGGCTGAGACGGCGGTGCACATTGGCGATCATCCCGGGGATGACATTGCCGGGGCACAGCAAGCTGGCCTGCGCGCGATCTGGTTTAACCCGCAAGGTAAAGCGTGGGAAGCAGAGAAAGCGCCGGATGCCGAGATTCGCAGTTTGACCGAATTGCCGGCGTTGCTGGCCCTGTGGAATTCCCGACACCCCTCCTGAGATCACCCGGATCTAATGTGGGAGCGGGCGTGCTCGCGAAAGCGGTGTATCAGTCGCCATCAATACTGACTGACACGACGCCTTCGCGAGCAAGCCCGCTCCCACAGGGTTTTTCGCTGCATTTGAGGCTTTTGTACCACCCATGAAAAAGCCCGCAGCGACGGCGGGCTTTTTCAGCAAGCAAGGGCAGACGCTTAGATAGGCCGGCTGCCGTACTTGTTATCAGGCTTCTTGGGAGGATCGGCGACCACGTTGGCCTCCACTTCCTGCACCTTGCCGCCCTTGGCCAAAAACTCTTCCATGGCCCGCGCGAGAGCATCGCGTTCCTTGTTCTTGGCTTCGACACTCGGCAGCTCATCGACCGATACCGCTGCCTTGGCTTTGCCTTTGGCGGTCGGAACGGGCGCTTCACCACCGTCGTCTTCAGCGACGTCTTCGGCCGCTGCTTCCAGACCTTCTTCGGTTTCTTCGTCGTCGCCTACTTCGAGGTCGTCGTTTTCCAGATCATCGTCGCTCATGTTCTACCTCATGACTCTTGCGAAAAGCAGATTAGTTATAGCCCAGCTTTACCGTCTGTCGACAGTTGCCGGAAAAATTCAATAACCGTTGGTGACCAGCGGTTCATGCCTCTTCACCGTGCACGGTGGCGAGGACTTTACGGGCACCGCCAAAATCACGGTGCTCGCCCAGATAAACACCTTGCCAGGTCCCCAGCGCCAGTCGGCCTGCCGAGATCGGCAAACTGAGCTGACAGCCAAGTACGCTGGCCTTGAAGTGCGCCGGGAGGTCGTCCAGGCCTTCGTCGTTATGCTCATAGCCGTCTGCTCCTTGTGGGATCAGACGATTGAAAAATCGTTCGAAGTCGCGACGTACCGCCGGATCGGCGTTCTCGTTGATGGTCAACGACGCCGAGGTATGCTGTAGCCACAAGTGCAACAGACCGACCCGACACGCCTTGAGTTCAGGCAAGCCGGCGAGTAACTCGTCCGTTACCAGATGAAAGCCCCGAGGCCGCGCCCGCAGGGTAATCAGAGTCTGTTGCCACATACAGTTCTCCGCACGTTCGGGGCGCATTCTAGCGCGCTCTGGGAAAAAACAAAGGCCCTAATATTCGTTCAATCATGTAAGCCATTGGCCGCAGAAAAGCGCCCGTCGTAAACGCCCCTGAACGTGTACGAAAAAACCTTTCAGCAGGTCCTTCACTGACAAACGCCAGACAAAAAAATGCCCGGCAAGCCGGGCAAGTTTTTTAGGCGCGTCTTACAAGTTGTAGCCGCGTTCGTTATGGAGTGCCAGGTCGATGCCGACAGCCTCTTCTTCTTCCGTGATACGCAGGCCCATGACAGCGTCCAGGACCTTGAGAATGATGAAGGTGACGATCGCGGTGTAGATCACCGTGAAGCCCACGCCTTTGCACTGAATCCAGACTTGTGCGGCGATGTCGGTGACGGTACCGAAGCCACCCAGGGACGGAGCAGCGAACACACCGGTCAGGATCGCGCCGAGGATACCGCCGATACCGTGCACACCGAAGGCGTCCAGGGAGTCGTCATAACCGAGTTTGCGTTTCAGGGTGGTGGCGCAGAAGAAGCACACCACGCCCGCTGCCAGGCCGATCACCAGAGCGCCCATCGGGCCCACGGTGCCAGCGGCCGGAGTGATAGCTACCAGACCGGCGACCACACCCGAAGCAATACCCAGTGCACTTGGTTTGCCGTGAGTCATCCACTCGGCGAACATCCAGCCCAGTGCAGCCGCGGCGGTTGCGATCTGGGTTACCAGCATCGCCATGCCGGCGGTGCCGTTGGCGGCAGCTGCGGAACCGGCGTTGAAACCGAACCAGCCGACCCACAACATCGCGGCGCCCATCAAGGTGTAACCGAGGTTGTGCGGGGCCATCGGGGTGGTCGGGAAGCCTTTGCGCTTGCCCAGAACCAGGCAGGCAATCAGACCGGCCACACCGGCGTTGATGTGCACCACGGTGCCGCCGGCGAAGTCGAGCACGCCCCAGTCCCACAACAGGCCGCCGTTACCGGACCAGACCATGTGCGCAATCGGTGCGTAAACCAGGGTGAACCACACGCCCATGAAGATCAGCATGGCGGAGAACTTCATCCGCTCGGCGAAGGCACCGACGATCAACGCAGGGGTGATGATGGCGAAGGTCATCTGGAAGGTGACGAACACCGCCTCAGGGAACAACGCCGCAGGACCCGTCAGGCTGGCTGGCGTGATGCCGGCGAGGAAGGCCTTGTTCAGGCTCCCGAAGAACGAGTTGAAATTGATGACGCCCTGTTCCATGCCGGTGGTGTCGAACGCGATGCTGTAGCCATAAATGACCCACAGGACGCTGATCAGACCGGTAATGGCGAAGCACTGCATCATCACGGAAAGAATGTTTTTTGACCGAACCATGCCGCCGTAGAACAGCGCGAGGCCGGGAATGGTCATGAACAGCACGAGGGCTGTCGAGGTCATCATCCAGGCGGTGTCGCCGGAATTAAGGACTGGGGCCGCCACTTCGTCTGCCGCCAAGGCCAGGCCGGGCATTACGAGGGACAACAGGGCTCCTAGCCCTGCGAATTTACGCAGAGTCATATTGTTTTCTCCTGGGGCGTTGGGTTTGTGGCGGCTTTAAATCGCGTCGGTATCGGTTTCGCCGGTACGGATGCGAATCGCCTGTTCCAGATTGACCACGAAGATCTTGCCGTCACCGATCTTGCCGGTGTTGGCAGCCTTGGTTATCGCCTCGATAACCCGATCCAGATCCTTGTCGTCAATGGCGACATCGATCTTCACCTTGGGCAGAAAATCGACCACGTATTCCGCGCCGCGATACAGCTCGGTGTGACCCTTCTGCCGACCGAAGCCTTTGACTTCAGTAACGGTAATGCCCTGCACGCCGATCTCGGACAGCGACTCGCGCACGTCGTCCAGTTTGAACGGCTTGATGATGGCAGTGACTAGCTTCATGAAAACTCTCTCCCGAATTGGTGGACTTGCCCCAGGAAAACAAACCCGTCTCAAGTCTAAGCGCAGTGCCTGGCTTTGTAACGCATCGTCGGCCTTGAATGCCCGTCCGACCCCAGCTAACCACCCCGTACGAAACACTTCCCCCGTTTCGCCTGGCGCACTGCATTCGTCACAGCGACTGCATCAGTGCATGGGTTGATAGTCACTAAGCAGAAAGCTTGCCATCTCGCCAAAACCCACTGAATTCAATCCCTTGGCCCATACCACGAGCCGGCGCCCTCGATTACCCGGCAACTAACGCACAACAACAGTGCGCTGCCGTCCGTCCGCATGCGCGAAAAGCGTGCGCCGACCACCCGCCGGAATTGACTATAGACACTGCGTGATACACTGCCCGCCATTGTTTCCAGGACCTTTCCCATGCTCGCGCCCAAAGACTTCCTCGACGCCCTGACGGGCACCGCCTCCCGCCTCTTCAGCGGCGAAACCCCGTTGCCGAAAAGCGAAATCGAAAGCCAGTTCAAGGCGTTGCTGCAGAGCGGCTTCAGCAAGCTCGATCTGGTCAGCCGGGAAGAATTCGATAGCCAGATGATCGTGCTCGCACGCACCCGGGCACGGTTGGAGAGTCTCGAGGCGAAGGTGGCGGAGCTGGAAGCGAAGCTGAATCCACCGGCTGAGTAACACTGCCGATCCCACGGTGAAACCCGATCCACTGTGGGAGCGAGCTTGTTCGCGATAAGGTCGGAACGACCTTCAGATTTACCTGTAGGAGTTGCCGCAGGCTGTGATCATTTGATCTTTCAGCCGCAACAATCCCGGCAACGTCCTACAAGAAAACCACCGCCGTCTGATTGCGCCGCAATGCCTCCGGTTTCTATGCTCATCCCAGCTGAATAATCAGCTCTGGGTTTGGCGACCCGGAAGACCCCGACGCAACGACCACATTCGACCGAGGAATTTATTCCCATCTCGAATTATGGCGGCTATGCGTGGGAGACCTTCGGGTCTGCCGGTTCTCGGGCGTCACCGGTTCGCCAACCCGCGCATGGCTGCCACCCTTTTCGTTTGGCGACGATCAGAAGCAGTTTTCTTCACTCGACCCCGAGAACTACACCATGAATGAAAACTATCTAAGCCCTCACGTCTTCACCCGCCACAAACTCAACCTCCACGCCCTCCTCCTGGAAAACCAAGCCTGGTTCAGCGCCCGCGACCTCGGCCGACTGCTCCGCCTTTTCCTCGACGAACGCGCCGTCCGAAAACTCGACCCCGATCAACATCAGTCCGCACAAGTCCTCATCCACGGCGTCATCGAAGACACCCTGCTGATCAGCGAATCCGGCGTCTACGCCCTATTGGTCTACCACTACTGCCCCGAATACCGAGCCCTGCGTGAATGGCTGACCCACGACGTCGTCCCCACCCTGAGGGACGCACAGCATTCACCCACAAACGAACGCCCGATCCTGAGTCTGCTGAACTGGCCTGAGATGTCATTGAGTTTGCTGCACTGGAATAACCAGCCATGGATTCGGTTGCAGGATGTTCCGCATATGCTTCCAGAGGGTGAACGGCCACAGCGCGCGGCGAATGCACCGTGGTGGAAGCGAGCCTCCCGAATACTGCAATCGTTTTAACACTCAAATGCACCTTCTATTGACTACGTTTGCCGCACGCCAAACGTAGTCGTTTCCATAACCAAACCCAATTCCACACGCTGTGCTTCTGACGTCCTTCATACATCTAAGTACGGTCCTACAGTAGCCAGCTCCTGCGCCTGATTACGTGACCACGCCCGAGTCCGTTACCTTCTTCGCCTCGATTTCAACAGTACAAAGTGATGAGAAGAAAAGGAAAAGGCACGGAACTCCGCAATCAGATATTCAAGTCTGATGCTCGAAATCTTACTAGTGAAGCCATGTCCTATGATCCTGACATTCGTGCCGCAGGAATCAACGTCTCAGCACTCAGACTCGATCCGATCACCATGGCTGCCATCAACTCCTGTCATCTGTGGGAAGAAGTGATCCCATACCCGTGGGAATGCATCCCGGAATGGAAGCGAAAGGATGCGAGGGGACTGGATCTGGCCATCTGGTATGAAGAAGAGCTCTGTGGCTTGTGCTATGCGACTCCGCGTGAAAGCACTATCTGCATAAAAATTGTGCTTTTACAGGGACACACAAGAAACACCCACCCTTTGCGGGGCTGGATCGCTCCAATTGCATTGAGGGCTACGGAATTTTATGCGCGGATGCTGGGCTGCGATGAGATTGAGGTACAAGAACCTGACCCGGGCGCCATCTCCTACTATCAAAAACTTGGATTTATTTTTGACAAAACCAACCGCCTTGTCTTTTCACTAGACGACCAATAAGATCAATTCACTCATCCAGGCACGCGAGGTGTCTATGAAACGCAAAAAGCAAAAAGCGAAGCCGTTAATGATCGCTGAGTACCATGCCGAGGCGCTCCGTTTAGCGGGAAACGTTTCTACCAGCCAACATCGCTTTTTTAAAGTGGCGGCAACATATGGCAAAGAACTTGAACCTGATGGCTTGCTTGCAGGTACACGAGTCTGACTAGACTCCCCGTCGTTGCTGTTAGCGGCCACCATCAACAGATCATTATTGACGCTTGCCCGAATGATCAAATTTGAATAGGCTTCCCGTTGTGGGTGTATCTGTTGAGGATGCACAGGCTTCGGCCTCACCGAAGCCTGCAAACAAAAAACCGCCTACTCAAGGCGGTTTTTTTTCGCCTTCAATTTAGCTTTCGCCGATGTCCTTCATTGTTCCAGGCAACGTCCTACAAAAACCTCATCCTGCGACTGATTACGTGGGTACTCCACACTCGCTTACGCTCAACCAAACAGAAAGACACTCGCAACATCCTGCGAAAGTTTGGTGCCTGTGCCGTCACGCGACCCGGCTACTCTTCAAAAAACCGCAGGAAGCGGTTCCCGTAAAGCTCAAGGAACGATCATGTCCCTCTCCATCGTCCACAGCCGCGCCCAGATTGGTGTGGATGCGCCCGCCGTTACCGTCGAAGTCCACCTCGCCAACGGTTTACCTTCGCTGACCATGGTCGGTTTGCCCGAAGCGGCCGTGAAGGAAAGCAAGGACCGGGTACGCAGCGCGATCATCAATTCAGGCCTGCAATTCCCGGCGCGGCGTATCACGCTGAATCTCGCCCCGGCGGATTTGCCGAAGGACGGCGGGCGATTTGATCTGGCGATTGCCTTGGGGATTTTGTCAGCCAGCGTGCAAGTGCCGACATTGACCCTGGATGACATTGAATGCCTGGGGGAGTTGGCGTTGTCAGGCGCGGTACGTGCTGTGAGAGGCGTATTGCCGGCTGCGCTGGCGGCACGCAAGGCCGGACGCTCGCTGATGGTGCCGCGGGCAAATGCCGAGGAGGCCTGCCTGGCGTCGGGGTTGAAGGTGTTTGCCGTGGATCACCTGCTGGAAGCCGTTGCGCACTTCAATGGACATACGCCGGTTGAACCCTACGTTTCCAATGGCTTGCTCTACGCCAGCAAACCCTATCCAGACTTGAATGAGGTGCAAGGGCAACTCTCGGCCAAGCGCGCATTGCTGATTGCGGCAGCTGGAGCTCACAACCTGCTGTTTAGCGGACCGCCGGGGACCGGGAAAACGCTGTTGGCGAGCCGGTTGCCGGGGCTGCTTCCCCCGCTAGCCGAAAACGAGGCACTGGAAGTCGCAGCCATTCAATCCGTCACCAGTTGCGTGCCCTTGAGCCATTGGCCACAGCGGCCATTTCGCCAACCCCACCACTCCGCCTCAGGACCCGCACTTGTAGGTGGAGGTTCGAAACCTCAACCCGGTGAAATCACCCTCGCCCACCATGGCGTGCTGTTTCTCGATGAACTCCCGGAGTTTGATCGCAAGGTATTGGAGGTTCTGAGAGAGCCATTGGAGTCGGGCTGCATCGTAATTTCCCGCGCCAAAGACCGCGTACGATTTCCGGCGCGATTCCAGTTGGTCGCAGCGATGAACCCGTGCCCCTGTGGATATCTTGGCGAACCGAGTGGCAAATGCAGTTGCACGCCGGACATGGTCCAGCGCTATCGCAACAAATTGTCGGGGCCGCTACTGGATCGGATAGACCTGCACCTGACCGTCGCTCGGGAAGCCACGTCGTTGAACCCTGCGCGGAAGCCCGGTGACGACACCGCCACCGCCGCCGTACTGGTCGCCAACGCACGAGAGCGACAACAAAAACGCCAGGGCTGCGCGAACGCTTTCCTTGATCTGCCGGGCCTGCGCCAACACTGCAAGTTATCCACAACCGACGAGACCTGGCTGGAAACAGCCTGTGAGCGATTGACCTTGTCACTGCGAGCGGCCCATCGACTGCTCAAGGTCTCACGCACCCTGGCTGACCTTGAGCAGGTCGATAACATCACTCGCGAGCACTTGGCCGAAGCGCTTCAATACCGGCCAACATCGAACTAGCAGAGACTATTCCTTGCTGATGTCCACCAACGGCGTAGCCCTCATCTCAGTCTCCCGCCCACCCTGAATATCACTCACCGTCTTCAACGCCTTATCCACAGCCCCTTTATCCGCCAGCAAGCTGTACCTGATCTGAAACTGCTTCTGCTCCTTTACCCCAATCATCGGCACCAAACCCAGTGGCCGCTGATACCGACGGTTGTAAGAAAAGCTCGTCCCCGGCTCCAACCCGGTCACATACCCCTGCCCTTGCGTATCGGTGTTCTTCCACAATGAAAAAACCGGCAACTGCCGGGTATTAAACCCGACCGACACCCCAAGGCTTCCCGCCTTGTTATGCAACACGGTCAACGTGTCGCCCTTGGCATCGCCATAAGGCACAACGTTGTAAACGGTCTCGTCATAATCCTTGGTCGGCGCGCGGTAAGTCTGCCAATCCGGCAAATCTCCCTTGGCCTTGTCATTGAACGGCGAAACCTGTTTCACCGGCGCGGCAAAGCGGGCGCCCTGCTCAAGGAATGGGGTGCTGAAATTACTGTGGTACAGCGCCTGATATTCCTTCGGATAATCACCGTTGTTGGTCAGCGTGTCGTTGAGGGCAAACGTAGCGCTGCCGGGCTCGGTGACCAGTTCCGTCATGACCGAGAAGTCGACTTTCTTGAAGGCCTGCTCTTTGAGTTCGCCACGCAGGCTGATGGCGTAAGGCGGTTGCTCATCGATGTGCAGGGTGACTTTGCTGGCCGGGATGTTGGCGGCGCGGCCATGGAGGGTCAGCAGTTCGCCGTTATCCATGCCGGGATGGCCGACCCATTCGTAGCCGCAGCGGGCGACCAGTTCGTTGAAGCCTTCCAGCCAGCCCAGGCCGCCGCGCCCGTTGAGTTCGATGAAGGACGGGTTGACCACGTCCTTGACGGGCGAATCCCAGCCCATGCGCACAGTCCCGACCGACGCCTGCAGGACGTTCATCCCGCGGGTCGGCACCACCGAGAGTTTCATCGTGCCGTTATCAATGTCGACGATGCTGACGCCCTCTTGCCGTCCGCCGTGCAGGTTTCGAAGGGTCACGGAGAAGGGTTTGTCGGTTTTCACACCGAGTTGCTGGCTGGTGATCTGCCAGTTTTGGGCAGCCTTGTCGCTGTCGAGCAGGACGTAGTCCCAAGCCATGGCGTGGGAGGCGGACAGCGCGCCAAAGGCAACGACGATTTTGAGGGGAGTCATGAGAAAGCCTTTCTTGGAGTTGTGCATTTTTATAGCGCTGATGAAACGTTTCAGCAAGCTTAAAAAAGCAGACGCCCGAGCCTTCCCAAGTCAATTCAAATTGACCTCATGCAACCTGTGCACACTTACGCTAGTCTCATACGGTTTTGGACCTCCGCTAATTGACGGCGACATCATTATGACATTAAGGTCGCCAGCCAATTGCAGGAGCAAGCGCAGACGTTTTTGTCTGTCAATTTTGCGCAACGGAACATAGGGAGTTTGAATGCGCGGGGCACTATTACGCAGCGGTAAGAGCGGGTCATTCATAGCCCTGGGCGAAACAGGTCAACCAGTCTACCGGGCTGCCTTGCAATTGCGCGAAGCCATTCGCCGCAAAAATCCCGAGTTGGTCGATCATTTGGCCATCCCTCAAAGCGATGAGCTCGGTAACCAGATCGACTGGTACAGCGGCCTCGACGGCGATGTGATCCCGTGGAGCAGTGCGACCGAAGAGGAACGCGCCCCTGCCCGCCGCCAACTTGAAGCGCTGAAAACTGCGCTCGAGGAATTGAGCCAGCGTTTCCTGGTCACTGAATCCGGCGAACCGCAGCAAGGCGACAAAGCCGTGTTCGGCAAGTTGCTCAAGCGCGTGATTCATTTCCCCGACGAGAATTTCGTCTACCTGGTGCAAGGCAAACCGGTGCTGACCTTTTGGGGTTTCGAGCATGCCGGTACCGACAATCGCGATCCTCTGCACAGCCTCTATCAAGTTCCGCCCGCGTTCACGCTGCCACCCGAGGTCGAAGCGCCTGTTGTTGCGCCGGTCGTGCCGGTGGTTGCTCGTCCATGGTGGCGCCGCTGGTGGTGGCTGTTGCTGCTGCCGTTCCTGCTGCTGCTTTTGTGGCTGTTGCTCGGCCTGCGCGGTTGCGTGCCGATTCCGTCGGTGGCGGTAGACCTGCTGCCTGAGGGCATCGTGCCGGTGGAAAAACAACTGGAAGAGCCGAAATTGCCTGGCAATGTCACGACGTTGAATGGCGTTCCGGTGAATGGCACGGTTGTGGGTTCCACTACAGGAACCGGCACCGCCGTGACCGGAACTCATGGCGTGGAAGCGCCGGCGGTCGAAGGTAGCGAAGCTGATGCAGCAACCGCCGGCGTGACCCAGGACCCGGCCAAAGACCCGACAGCAGATCCGGCAGCCGAATCGCCAACCGCACCACCCGAGAGCAAAACCGCGCCGCCGGATATCACATCACCCGAGGCCGAAAAACCCGCCGCCGCAAAACCCGGCCCGCCCCTGAGCATTCCGCCAGACGCCGCCGACGGTGCCGCCAAGTTCCTCGACGGTCAGTACCGCGCCGGGGCCGGTATTCAGGATCGCAAGACCGGCAAACCACTGCGTCTGGAGTACCAACTCAAGGACGGCAAGGGCGAAGTCACCGTGCATCAGGCCGACGGCACCAAGTGCAGCGGGCCAGTGAGCGCTACCATGAAGGGAGGCAGCCTGGCCATCGACAGTCAGGGTCAGGCCGTGTGCGCCGACGGCAGCACTTACGACATGCCCAAGGTCAACTGCCGCAAAGGGGCGACCACGGTCGCGGACTGCACCGGCGGTTACGGAAAAGATCAATTCCCCATGTCCATGCGGCACGCGGCCGATAAAACGGAATAACCTGACATGTTGCCTGAAGTCACCCAATTCGAAGACACCGTCACGCTGGTCAGCGACACCGGCATCCAGTTCATGGATTTCGCCCTGCGCCTGGATCCTCGCAAGGAACCGGCAGGTGAATTCGCGCCGATGATCAGCGGGCTGATCTGCCGCCTGGCGTACAACCAAGAGAAAGACTTCTTTTTCTACGAGCCCGAACCGGAAAAGATCGAGAAAGCCAAACCTGCGTTCAGCGTCGACATGAAAAGCAGCCTCGAATTGCTTGACGGTGTCTGGCTGCCGACCCCGTTTTTCCGCTTCATGCCACCGCACCGCTTCGACGAAGGCCCGACCAACTGGTCGCGCATGCGCCTGGTGAAACTGGCGGCACCCGACATTGACGGCAACACCCACCGCCTGACGATGGCGTTCGACAGCCGTGTGATGCCCAAGCGTGACGGCACCGCTTACCTGGCGCCAAACGAAGAAGACATCAGCTCCGGCGTGTCTTTCAAACTGGCGACCAAGGCCAGCGAAACCCGTTGGTTCCTGGCGCAGCCGTGGGTCAACGAGTGGCTGCTGGAAGTGTTCAACGAGGGCAATGCCCACCGCTCACGCGCCGAGCTGGACACCGATATCCGCGCCAACTATCACCTGGCGCACTACCTCAATTTGCTCAGCCTGTTGAGCACGCCGTCCGCCGCCCAGCAATCGACGGCCCGGGTGAAAGTTGAAATCCCCGAGCTGAAAGTGGTCGCCAACGACAGCAATGGCCTGGTCAAACCGATCCCGGTGGACCTGGTGCTGGACGTCGGCAACTCGCGCACCTGCGGCATCCTGATCGAAAACCACGGTCAGGCCGGCTCCGGGCTGAAGCAGAACTACGTGCTGGAACTGCGTGACCTGATCACCCCCGAACACACCTACAACCTGCCGTTCGAAAGCCGCGTGGAGTTCGCGCAAGCGTATTTCGGCAAGGACCACTGCTCGGTCAAGAGCGGCCGGCACGATGCGTTCCAGTGGGCGACGATTGCCCGCGTCGGCAACGAAGCCAGCCGTCTGGCCAGCCGTCGTCGCGGCACCGAAGGCTCCACCGGCCTGTCCAGCCCGAAACGCTACCTGTGGGACGAAAACGCCTACGGCCATGGCTGGCGTTTCAACTGTTCGTACATCAAGACCGACAGCGAGCCGTACGCCACCGCCGCGCCGTTCTCGCACCTGATCAACGAAACCGGCGAGGCGCTGTACAGCCTCGAAGAAGATGATCGCCTGCCGGTGTTCATGCCGCGTTACTCGCGCAGCTCGCTGATGACCTTCATGCTCGCCGAAGTGCTGGCCCAGGCGCTGTCGCAAATCAACAGCCCGGCCCAACGCTCGCGCCAGGGTCACACCCGCGTGCCGCGCCAGCTCAACAGCATCACCCTGACCGTGCCGCCGGGCATGCCCCAGGCCGAGCGCAGCATCCTCAACGAACGCATGCTGCAAGCCATCGGCCTGGTGTGGAAAAGCCTCGGCTGGCATGCCGGCGAGGAAGATCCGCATCTGGATCAGGCCGTCAGCCCTCGCACCCCGATCCCGAGCATTCGCGTGGAATGGGACGAAGCCTCCTGCGGCCAGTTGGTGTACCTGTACACCGAGGTCAACGAGAATTTTGCCGGTCACCCGGAAGAGTTTTTCGACACCATCGCCCGGCCTGACAAGACCGACCGCGAACGCATCACCCTGGCGACCATCGACATCGGCGGCGGCACCACCGACCTGGTGATCACCGACTACCGCCTCGACCGCGCCGGCAACACTGGCAGCGGCAGTAACGTGCACATCGTGCCCGAGCAGCGTTTTCGCGATGGCTTCAAGGTGGCCGGCGACGACATCCTGCTGGACGTGATTCAGGACTTCATCCTGCCGAGCTTCGAAAAAGCCTTGCAGAACGCCGGCGTGAAAGCCCCGGACTCACTGATGTCACGCCTGTGTGGCGACGAATCGGTGAGCGCTCAGGACATGATCCTGCGCCAGCAATTGAACCTGCAGGTGTTCGTCCCGTTGGGCCTGGCGCTGCTCAAGGCGTACGAGCATTACGATCCGCAGGTCCCGCAAGAAGTCACCCCGCAAAGCTATCGCCAATTGCTCGGGGACAACGCGATCAGCCAGACCGTGCTCGACTACGTCAACGCCGCCGTGCGCCGCGATGTCGGTGCTCAGAGCGGTTTCGACCTGTATGCCGCGCCGATCAGTTTCGACCTGCAAAAGCTCCACGCCGCGTTCCTCAACGACCAGATCAACATCACCAAGATTCTCGGTGCGCTGTGTGAAGTGGTGGCGCATTACCCGTGCGACGTCCTGCTGCTGACCGGCCGCCCTTCGCGCCTGCCCGGCATCCAGGCGTTCATTCGCAAGGTGTTGCCGCTGCCACCGGGACGCATTCTGGCGCTGCAAAACTACCGCACCGGCGGCTGGTATCCGTTTCACAAGAACGGCCGGATCGACGACCCGAAAAGCACCGCGTCGGTCGGCGCGATGCTCTGCCTGTTGTGCGCCAACCACAGCGTGCCGAACTTTTACTTCCGGGCATCGGCGCTCAAGCCGTATTCGACGGTCAAGAATATCGGCGTGATCGACCTGAACAACGTGATCAAGGATGCCGATGTGCTGTACCGCGACATCCAGTCCGAAGACTACAAAATCAAGCTGCCGGAAATCGGCGTGGGCGACGCCGCCGACACGCCACAGCTGGAAATGCGCGGCGATCTGCGCCTCGGTTTCCGCCAACTGGCCGCTGACCGCTGGGCCGCCTCGCCGCTGTACACCTTGCGGTTCACCAAGGCCGGTCGGGAGAAATTTTCCCGGGCGATCGGTGAAAACGGCAGTGCGCCGTTGCTCAAAGTACGGTTCGAGGTCAAGCCGGCAGACAAGTACACCCGCAAGCAGGATCTGGTCAGCGACCGCCTCTCGGTTCGCAACATCGAATCCAACTGTAACAACGTCAACTTCAACCCGCGCAGCGACCTCGAGCTGGAACTCAACACCATGCTCGACGCCGGCCTGAGCGAGACCAAGTACTGGCTCGACAGTGGAAGTGTGAAACGCAAATGAATGACCTGACCCCCGATCAAACTCAGCTCTCTGCCAGTTGGGCCGCTGTTTATGAAGGCGCCGGTCAGGCGCTGGACTGGATTGCCCAGACGCGCGGCAACGCACCGCGCCTGGACAGCGAAGCCGACAACCTGAACATCCGCCTGCACCGTGCCCGCAACCTGGCTCACAGCCTCGGCCGCGTGGCCTGCACGCCGATGACCATTGGCTTTTTCGGCTTGTCCCAGGCCGGCAAGTCCTACCTGATTTCGGCCCTCGCGGCGGGTCAGAACGGCAAACTGGAAACCGATTTCGGCGGCCAGCGCCTGGACTTCATCAAGCACATCAACCCGGTGGGTGGCGGCAAGGAAGCCACCGGCCTGGTGACGCGCTTCAGCCGTCGTGCCACGGAAAGCCAGGACAATGAGTTTCCGGTAGAGCTCACGCTGTTCAAGGAAATCGAGCTGGCGAAGATTCTCGCCAACTCCTGGTTCAAGGATTTCGACCTTGAGCGCATTTCCTACGAGATCGACGAAGAGCGCATCCAGCGCGTACTCAAACCGTTCGAAGGCCGCGAAACCGGACCGCTGCAAACCGGCGTCAACGCCGATGACCTGGTGTCGCTGTGGGATTACTTGCGCGACAACTTCCGCAACTCGGTGAAAAAACTTGAGCACCTGTACTGGCCCAAGGCGTTGCAACTGGCGCCACGCCTGAATTTCCAGGAACGGGCCGAGCTGTTTTCGATCCTCTGGGGTGAGCAACGCGAGCTGACGCGGGTGTACCAGCAACTGGCCGGCGCCCTCCACACACTGGGCTTGCCTGAGACCGTGTTCGCACCGTTGAAGGCATTGGTGAGTTTCGAAAACGACACCTACAGCCAGCGCGACAGCATCATGAACGTCGACATCCTCGAACGCTTTGGCAGCCCGCGGGATTTGCCGATCGAGGTTCGCCCCCTGATGGACGGTCGCCTGCAAAACAGTCAGGCCATCCCGGTCGCGCAACTGGCAGCGTTGACCGCCGAAATGACCTTCCGCCTGATCGAAGCGCCGCTGGATGACATCGTCAATCAGGTCGACCTGCTGGACTTCCCCGGTTATCGCGGGCGCAAGAAACTGCACGAGATCGCCGATTCCAGCGACCCGCAATCCGCCACCAAGGACAACTCCGTTTCGCAGCTGATCCTGCGGGGCAAGGTCGCGTACCTGTTCGAGCGCTACACCGACAACCAGGAAATGAACGCCCTGGTGGTTTGCACCGGTTCGACCAAGCAGAGCGACGTCAACGACGTGGGCCCGGTGCTGACCCGCTGGATCGAAAAGACCCAGGGCGCCGACTCGGCCGCTCGCAGCAAGCGCGACACCGGTCTGATCTGGGCGCTGACCATGCTCGACCTGCGCATCACCAACTCCCTGAGCCTGACGCCGGATCAGTACGACGAGAGCTGGAACGGCATGGTCAAGCTGACCATGCTCGAACGCTTCGGCAGCCTGAGCTGGATGAGCGACTGGGCCGGCACCCCGTTCCAGAACACCTTCCTGGTGCGCAAGCCGCGCATGGACGCGGCGTTCATCGAGCAAGACGCGAGCGGTGCGGAAACCGGCCTCAATGCCATCTATCAGGAACGTGTCGACGCACTGGGCAGCAGCTTCGCCAGTAACGACCTGGTGTGCAAACACATCAAGAACCCGGCCAATGCCTGGGCAGAAATGCTGCGCAACGATGACGGTGGCATCAGCCACTTCAGCAGCAGCTTCACCGGCGTGGCCAACATCGAATTCAAATTGCAGCGCATCCGCGAGCAATTGAGCGAATGCCTCGAAGGCCTGACCACTCACGGCCTGAGCACCTGGTACCACGCCGACGCCGATGGTGCCGCTGCCGCCAAGAAGGCCCAGGCGCAGATGATTCTGACCGGCCTGGGCCGTCGCCCTGCGGTGCTTGGCGAGCTGATCGATCAACTCGACATGCCGAGCGAAGAAGTGCGCGACCTGTACCTCAGCGGCGTGTACGAAACCGATGACGAGCCGGCCGTTGACGATGAACCGGTCGCTCCGACACCGAGCCAGAGCCTGTACGGCAACGACACCGGTTTCGATTTCGATTTTGGTGACGACACGAGCGCTGACGCCCCCGTCAGCAACAACAGCAGCAGCAAAAACGGCACTCCCGCGCCCGAGCTGCAAAGCAACGAGCATCGATTTGCCAAAGCCGCCTTCAAGGCCTGGATTGCGCATTTGCGTGAGCTGACCACCCGCCAGAGCCTGCTCAATCTGCTCGGTCTGGAAAAGGCCTTGCTCGAAGCGGTGGTCGACGAACTGATCACTGCCGGTTATCGACAGGATTTGCCGGGGCAACTGAGCCGCGCGGTTCTCAAGCGTGCACAAAGCGGCGCGCGGCGCGATCAACTGGTCGAACGCCAGGTGTTCGAAGTGCAACGTGTGCTGCGCGATTTCGTGTCATGGTTCGGCTACCTGCAGAAGCCGGTGAGCGAGCGTCCGAACAGCCGCGCCGGTGCCAAGGCGCCCCTGTTTTCGTTCTATACCGACGTCAGCCCGGGACAAGTGCCCGTGCTGCCGGCGCAACCGGCGAATCAGGCGCAGCGTTATCTCGGCGACTGGCTCTCGGGCCTGGCCTACCTCACGCAAGACAATGCCGGCCATGGTGCCGGACGTGAAATCACCCCTGAACAGAACGAACGGCTGGGCCAAGTGCTTAAAGCCTTCGCAGCGAGATAAGCAATGCCAATTCGTGTCGACCTGCTCGCGTTAGAGCCCAATGTGCCTGGCAAGGCCCGCCTTACTGTGAAGAAATGGCAGGGTAGCGAGGAACAGCTGGAGTTTTCCATTCAGCGTAACCAGGACGGTTTTTACCTCCAGGACCACAAGGCCTGGAGCAACAATCCCTTCTGGTTCAAGGTCTCGGTTTTCAACGTCACGGCCAGCGGTGACGGCCTGGAAGCTCAGGTCGGCCCGGACGTGGTGGACCCGCTGCTGGAAGGTGGCGCCAACTCGCAATTCCAGATCGAACTGCGTGAACAGAGCCACGGCCACTCCGACAAAGGCGTGGTTCGCCCAGGCGTTGGCGTCTTGCCATCCACGGCCGGCGGCCAGACGCGCTCGACGTATGGCGGCGCCGAACTGACCGCGCCGAGTGCACCAGCACCAGCACCAGCACCGGAAATCCTGGAAATCCCGGAGTTGCCTGAACTGGTCCTGTCCACCGCCGAGCCGGAAGTGGAACTGGAGTCAGTGCCCCACGAGCCCGACTACGCACCACCTCCCCCTCCGGTGAAGAAAAGCAACAAAGGCCTGATCGGCCTGTTGATTGCCGTGCTGTTGCTGTTGGCCGCGGGTGGCGGATTCTGGTTCTACAAACGCACCCCGGCGCCTGCCCCGGTGGCCGCCAACCCTGCTGCCACACCGGCCGGCGCAGACGCTCAAGCGTGTACCGTGGAGAGCATGAACAGCCTGCCTGAATTGACCTTCGTCCAGACCTGCATCAAGGCGGCGCCTGACAGTGCCAAGTTGCTGGAAATCATTAACCAGGCCAAGGCCGGCAAACACTGCGGTGTCGCCCAACGGCTGTACGCCAACCGTGCCCAGGCCGGTGACGCGCTGATCGCCAACGCTTATGCCCGTGAATACGACCCTAAATACCTGAAGGCTAGCGAGTGCTTCCCGGTCGCGGACAACGCCACCGCCGCCTATTGGTACGAAACCATCCTCACCCAGGACCCGAACAACGCCGAAGCCAAGCAGCGTTTCGAGGAGTTGCAAAAGTGATGCGCTCTCCCTTGAGTCGATTCCTGTTGAGCGGCGCCGCCCTGTTGGCGCTGTGCATCAGCCCGCTGTCCCAGGCCGATGACAAACCGCTGATCCAGGCCGGTAAAAAAACCTTGTTCCAGCGCGTGCTGACCACCCCCGGCTGCAAGATCAGCCCGACGGCGGGCGGTGCCGCCGGTGACGAACAGCCGGTTTTCACGCGCTTTTACGTGTACGAACGCGCCCAAGCGAACAACGCCGAATGGCTGAAAGTCGGCCCCGACAGCTACGGCAAAACCATTGGCTGGTTGCCGGCCGGCTGCACCACCGACTGGAAGATGCAACTGACGCTGGCCTTCACCAACCCGGCCAACCGCGACCGCATGCTGTTCTTCAAGGACCGCGCCACCGTCGAGGCCATCCTCGATGCGCCGGACCCGGTAAGCAAAGTTGCACCGCTGCGAGCCACGCTGAAAAAAGGCCAGCAAGCGCCAGGTGTACTGGCCGAAGAACCTGAATTTTTCGTCGACCTGCAAAAGCAGTTCTACCTGCTGCCGGTGCTCAGTGGCGAAGAAGTCATGACCGAAAGCGGTTTCCGCACGCGCCTGCTCAACGTCGCGTCGGTCAGCAAACCGGATGACAAGAATGCCAAGGGCGGTGCCGCCAACAGCGCAGCCGGCGGCAAGGCAGCCGAGGACAAAAACGCCAACCAACTGAAGGAATTCAGCGCAGCGGTGGTGTTTGTCATCGACTCGACGATTTCCATGGACCCGTACATCGACCGCACCCGCGAGGCGATCCGCAAGGTTTATCAGCAGATCGAAGCGCAGCACCTCGGCAAGCAGGTCAAGTTCGGCATGGTCGCTTTCCGCTCCAACACCCAGGCGGTGCCGGGGCTGGAATACACCACCAAGATGTACGCCGACCCGACCAAGGTGAAAGACAGCGCCGACTTTTTTGCCAAGATCGCCGACCTCAAACAGGCCACCGTGTCGAGCAGCAGCTTCGATGAAGACTCGTTTGCAGGCGTCATGGAGAGCATCGACAAGGTCGACTGGAGCCAGTTCGGCGCGCGCTACGTGGTGCTGATCACCGATGCGGGCGCTATCGAAGGCGACGACAAACTGTCGAAGACCGGTTTGAGCGCCGCGCAGGTGCGTATGGAAGCCGCCAACCCGGGCGTGGCGATTTACACCCTGCACTTGAAAACCCCGGCCGGGGCCAAGGACCACGCCAAGGCCGAGGCGCAGTACCGGAACCTGTCGACCTACCCGGGCACCAACACCTCGCTGTACTACCCGGTGAACGCGGGCGATGTGCATGAATTCGGGCGCAAGGTCGACGCACTGGCCACCGCGATTACCACCCAGGTGAAAGCCGCCTACATGGGCGAAGACGCCATCGGCAGCGCGGCGAACGCCAAGCAGGACCCGGCCGAGAAGAAAATGCTCGAGGACGCGGCGCTGATCGGCCATGCCATGCAACTGGCCTATCTCGGCGAGAAGACCAACAGCAAGGCCCCGCCGGTGTTCAAGGCGTGGATCAGTGACCGCGACCTGATCAAGCAAAACATCCCGACCACCGATGTGCGGGTGCTGTTGACCAAGTCACAGCTCAGCGACTTGAGCGACGTGATGAAAAAAATCCTCGATGCCGCCAACGAAGGCCTGATTTCGCCAACGGAAATGTTCGATCGCCTGCGCACAGTGGCAGCGACCATGGGCGCCGATCCCAATCAGCTCAAGCAAAACAGCAACGCCAAACTGGCGGACATGGGCGTGCTCGGCGAATACCTCGAAGACCTGCCCTACCAGAGCGAAGTGCTGAACCTGGATGAAGAGACCTGGAAGAGCTGGGACGGTCTGGCGCAGGAGAAATTCATCCGCACGCTGAACACCAAACTGCGGCATTACCAGCGTTACAACGCCGATGTCGATCGTTGGGTGGCGTTGGCCAAGGACAGCGATGCGCGGGACAACGTGTACCCCGTGCCACTGGAAATGATGCCCTAACGAGACGCTGATGCTCGATATTAAGAACCTGCTGGTGCGCCGTGGTGAAGGCGCACAGGCTCATCATGTGCGTCTGCCGAACTTGCAGGTCGGTGCCGGGGAAATCCTCGCCATCACCGGCGAGAGCGGCAGCGGCAAAAGCACCTTGCTCGAAGCCATCGGCCTGTTGCTCGCACCGGTGGAACTCGAGCGCTTTCGCTTGGGCGCTACGCAGGCTCAGGACATCGCCCACCTGCTGGCGACCGACGACCAGCCGGCGCTTGCAGCGGTGCGTTCACGGCACTTGGGCTTCATTTTGCAGAGCGGCGGCTTGCTGCCATTCCTGAGCGTGCGCGACAACATCAGCCTGCCGCGCCGTTTGCTCGGGATGTCGGCGAAGAGCGAGCACATCGACCACGCCGTCGACGTGTTGCGCCTGCAAGGGTTGCTGGATAAACAACCGCAGGCCTTGTCGATTGGCGAACGCCAGCGCGTCGCCTGCGTTCGGGCGATTGCCCATGAACCGCTGCTGCTGTTGGCCGATGAACCGACCGCCGCGCTCGACCCGCTCAGCGCCCGGCGTTTGTTCGAGTTGCTGCTGAGCCTGGTGTCGAGCATGGGTTTGAGTGCGCTCGTTGTGTCCCATGACTGGGCCTTGCTAAAGGATTTCGGCTTGCCGCGACTCGGCGCTATCAACCGTCAGGGAGAAACACTGTTTGAACCGATGGACTGATCGCTTGCGCCTGCTGGGCTCACTGGCGCTGCAAGACCTCTGGCACGACCGCAAGGTCTCGCTGTGCATCGCCGCGTCCCTGGTGGCGGTGATTGCGCCGCTGTTGCTGCTGTTCGGGCTCAAGCACGGGGTGGTCAGCCAGTTGCAGGACGAACTGCTGCGTGACCCGCGCAACCTCGAAGTGAAGATGCTCAGCAACGGCAACTACGACACCGCCTGGATCGAGCGTTTGCGCCTGCGCCCCGAAACCGGTTTTGCCCTCGGCCAGACGCGCTCGCTCAATACCCAGGCCGACCTGTTGATCGGCATGCAACGCTTTGTCGAAGGTGCGGAAATCATCGCCACGGAACCTGGCGACCCACAACTGAACCTGGCGGCGCTTACCCCTGTCGGCAACCAAGTGATCCTCAGCGCGAGCGCCGCGCAACGCTTGCAGGCCAAGGTTGGCGACAGCGTGCAGTTGCGGGCGTTGCGTCGTCTGGACGGGGTCAATGAACGTGGCGAGATGACGCTGACGGTACTGGCCGTGCTAGACGGTGCCCGCTTCGGCCGCGCTGCCGGGTTTGTCGCCCCGCCGCTACTGCTGGATCTGGAGCACTTTCGCGACGGCTATCAGGTCAGTGCGTTTGGCGTCGCCACCGGCAAGCCGCTAGGCAACCTGCAACCGCTGTACGCCCGTGCCCGCGTGTATGCGCGCGACATCGATCAAGTCGCACCGCTGGAGCATTGGCTCAACGAACAACACATCGAAACGTCGAGCCGGCTGGCCGACATCGACAACGTCAAAGCCATCAACCATGTGCTGGGGCTGATCTTCGGCGTGATCGCCATGGCGGCGCTGATCGGCTGCGTGGCGTCGATGGTCGGCGCGTTCCTGGCCAACATCGACCGCAAGCGTAAAAGCCTCGCGGTCCTGCGCCTGCTGGGGTTCAAGCGCCGGGCCGTCGGCGGTTTTGTGGTCCTGCAAGCGCTGATACTGAGCCTGGCCGGTTACATCGGCGGGCTGGGGTTTTATGCTGTCGGCAGCCATTTGTTCGACTACTTGCTCGGCAGCAGCCAGGCCACCGGCACCTTCGTTTGCCGCATCACCGTCTGGCACGGCGTTGCCGCCCTGCTCCTGACCTTTCTGGTCGCCGCATTGGTGGCCGTGATCGGCGCCCTGCGAGCCATCAACATCCAACCTGCGGAGAGTCTGCGTGAGCTATAAACGTTTTGGCTTGCTGTTGCCCCTGAGCCTCGGCTATTTGCTCGACGCCTCGGCGGCGGGCTGGGAAGAGAAGTTTTACAACCCGATGCCGGACGCCGCCGACGTGGTGCTGCCGATGCCTTGCGAAGGCTCGATGGTGTTTCGCAAGGTGTTCATCCCGGTCGCCGGGCCGCTCGATGACTACCCGATCAACATCGGTCAGGACGGCGCGGAATACGGCTACGTCGAACAGACCCGACCGACGTTCATCGCCGGCAGTTTCACGGGAGCCAAGAACGACAAATCCCGCTACTACCTGATGGCCAAGTACGAGATGAGTCAGCTGCAATACGCCGCGCTGACCGAAGCCACCTGCCCCACCGCCGCCACCAAACTGCGCGTGCCGCAAACGGCGGTGAGCTGGGTGCAAGCCATCGAAGCCGCTGACAAGTACAACCTGTGGCTGCGCAAAAACGCGGCCGACAAGTTGCCCAAGGAAGACGGCGCGCAGGGCTTCTTGCGCCTGCCGACTGAAGTCGAGTGGGAGTTCGCCGCACGCGGCGGGCTGGAAGTCAGCGCCGCTGAATTCCGCGATACGAACTACCCGATGCCGGACGGTATCAATGCCTACGAGTGGTTCGCCGGAGCGCAATCGTCCAACGGCAAAGTGCAGTTGTCTGGTCTGCAAAAGCCCAATCCGCTGGGCCTGCACGACATGCTCGGTAACGTCGACGAAATGATGTTCGAGCCGTTTCGCCTGAACAAACTCGACCGCCAGCACGGTCAGGCCGGCGGTTACGTGGTGCGTGGCGGCAACTACTTGACCGCTCAGGCCGACCTGCGCACCGCATTGCGCAAGGAAGAGCCGTACTACAACGCTGATGGCCAGGTGAAAAACAAAACCACCGGCCTGCGTCTGGTGCTGGTCTCGCCGACCTTGACGTCACGCGAACGCGTCGCCAGCATCGAATCCAGCTGGAAGAAACTCGGCACCGGCAGCAAGGAAACCGAATCCGCCGACAAAGGCACGGTGCAATCGCTGAACAGCCTGGCCTCGGGTGTCGAAGACAAAGCGCTCAAGGAAAAACTCAAGGCCCTGGAGAACCAGTTGCGCGCCAGCAACCAGCAGCAGGAAGAAACCCGCGACCAGGCGATTCGCGCCAGCCTCAATCTGGGCGCATTCTTGTGCACCAAGATGCTCGACGACGGCCAGTACGTGGACTTCCTGCAAAAGAACTACAAGCTCAATTGCGAAAGCGCGGACAAAGACGCGAGCTGCGACATGCGTAAAACCAAGCTCGACGAGCAGAAGGACCGCCTGCACAAGCTCAGCCGATACTACGCCAGCAGCCTGGTGGAATCGGCGACCCTGTACGGCCAGCCACTGCTTGAAACACAGGTCCCGGTGATGGAAGAAATCATCACCCGCAACAAACAGCTGCAAGACCTGAAACCTTACTTGCGCACCCACTGGGCCAATCAGAAAGCGTTCCTGCAAAAACAGAAGATCGACACTGAAGCCTGGCTGAGCAGCTGCAAAGCCGTTACTCAATAACAATACGTCAACACCGTCATCAGGAGTTTCACCATGTCGCGCAGCCTTTGGACTCGCTTCAAGCTACAGATCGCTTTCGTACTGGCCGGCAGCCTGCTGCTGAGCGGTTGCGCCAACACCGGTAGCTCCATGCTCGGCGACAGCGGCGGCGCTGACCCACGCCTGACCCAAGGCCAGGACGCAGAGTTCTTCAGCAAGTCCGGCTACCAGGCCTGCGCCATGGGCGCCGGTGTCGGCATCCTCGCCTGCGCGCTGTCCAACAGCAACAACAAAGCCGTGTGCGCCGTCGCCGCCGGTATTACCGCGTGTGGCGTGGCCATGGGCGCGAACTACTATCTGGATCAGCGTCGCAGCGAATACGCCGACACCACCACCCGCCTGGCTAAAATGAACAGCGACGTCGAACAAGACACCCAGAACGTGATCGCCCGTACCGCGACCGCTCAGCAAGTGATCAATGACGACCAGGCGCAAATCGCCCAGATCAAAAAGGACATTGCCAACAAGAAAGTCGACAAGGCCAAGGCTCAGGTGCAAATCGCCGAGATTGATTCGAACATCGCGCGCCTGCGTAAAGACCTCGGCAACATGCGTAACAAAGTCACCGAGTACACCAAAGTGGCAGACGCCGAGCGTGCACAAGGTGCCACCGGTGCCGAGATCAAGCAGGTGGACATGAACATCATGAAACTGAACCAGAAAGTCGCCGCCCTGCAGAAGGAAGTCGACGGTCTGTACAGCCAACGCTCCGCTATCACCCTGGGCTAAGCACATGACGTTACGACAACTGGCGGTCCTCACCGCCGTCCTGGCCTTGAGCGGTTGCGCGAGCAAGCCGGGCGAATGCGATGCGACCAATCGCGACAGCAGCATGCTGACCAAGATGAACTGCGACTACTCCGGTGGTTACAGCGATCAGGTCAAGCAGAAGGAACTGGCCCTGAGCGAGTCCCGCCAACAAAACGCAATGTTCCGTCAGGTGTACGAGAACATTCAGGCCCAGCAGCTCAGCACCAAGACCGACCTGGCCAGCCAGCAGAAAGCCCAGGCGGCGCTGAACCAATCGCTGGGGCAACTGCTGACCTCGCTCAAGGCCCGGCATGCCAATGAAAGCTCGGTGCAGAAGCAGATTGCCGGCCTCGAGCAGCAGCTTAAGGCTTCGCAAGCGGCGCCGGTGACCAAGTCAACGCCGGCGACGCTGGCGGCCAAGCAGCAAGAGCTGAAGGCGTTGCAGAAGAAGGTCAATCAGCTGCAATTCAGCCTCGGCTACGAAGAGTAACTTTTCACCCCGCCGGCCTCCCGATGGAGGCCTGCACTTTTTCAGGAATCGTCGTCATGCAGCGGGTCATCAGGGATGCGCAAGCCACACCGGAGGGGATGAGTGCGCTGCAAGCCAAAGTCGCCCTCATCCAGAAGCACTTTCCGCCGACCGTCGCCAGCCTGTTTGCCATCCCGCGGATGGGCAGCGGCGACGTGCTGGAATGGTGGACCGAACTGGGTGGCCAACCCACGCCCTATGCCGACCTCAACGAGGACGCGCAACGACGTTTGCTGCAGACCTACGAAGTGCGTCAGACGTCCCTCGGGCAACTGGCGGACGAACTGCAAAGACGCGGTCAACCGACCGAAGCCGAAGACCTGCGCAGCCTGCTCGGCACGCCGGAACTGGATAAGCTCTACAGCCTCAACGGTGAGCCGTTGGTGGTGCGCTGGCACCAGCGCCCGCCCAAGCCGATCGTGCCGCCGGTGGTTCCGGTGGTGCCGGTTGTTCCTCCGTCGCGTCGTGGCTGGTGGATCGCGGCGGCGTTGCTTGCGCTGCTGTTGTTGCTGCTGGCGCTGTGGCTCTGGTGGTTCCTGCACCGCGAGCCGGTGGTCGTGGTTCCACCGGTTGCGCCTGTCGCGCCGGTGGTGACGCCCGTCGAGAAACCGGCTGAGAAAGCGGTTGAGCCGGTTCCCGAGCCTGTCGTGGAACCGGAACCTGTTCCAGAACCAGAACCGGTGCCCGAACCAAAACCAGTGCCGCCGCCCAAGCCGGTCCCACCACCAAAACCGGCCGCGCCGCCACCGCCACCCCCACCACCGCCGCCACCTCCAGCCCCGACGCTGGACAACTACGCGTGCCGTAAAAAAGCCCCGGATGCCGTGCCCCCACAATTTGTGGTGGTACTCGACACCTCGGGCTCGATGGACTTGAACATCAGGTCGGTGAAATCCGATGAGGACTGGTTCTTCGGCAATGAGATGAACAAGTACCTGGACGTGAACCGCACCCGGGCGATCTTCGCCAAACCCAGCCGCATGGACGTCGCCAAGGACTCGCTGGCCGGCATGATCAACGGGCTCGATCCGAAGATCGACACGCGCCTGATCACCTTCGCCGGTTGCGAACGAACACCGGACCAGGGCGTGTTCAGGTTTGGTGACCGTCAGCGGTTGATCAACGGGATACGCGGTCTGGTGCCCAACGACGGTACACCGCTGGCCGACAGCCTGGCCTACGCGGCGAGCACGGTCGACGGGCGCAATAACGATGCGGTGATCGTGATGTTTGTCGACGGTGAGGACGGATGCCAGAAAGACGCTTGCGCGGTATCCCGCCGAATCGCCAGGGAACAACCGCGCCTGCGGGTCAACGTGGTCAAAATCGGTGCCGGCGGCCCGTCACGCTGCATCGCTGAAAACACCGGTGGCCGGGTTTACAGCAGCACCAATGCGGCTGAGCTGGGTAGCCAGCTGAAACAGGCGACCAAGGAAGTGTCGAGCAATGCCAAGTGCGACTAGCCGGGGGTAGATCCTGATTTGAGGTGACCCCATTCGCGAGCAAGCCCGCTCCCACATTTGATCTCTAGTGTTCACAAATTTTGTGTTCACCACCGATCTAATGTGGGAATCGGTGCCGGCGGCCCGTCACGCTGCATCGCTGAAAACACCGGTTGCCGGGTTTACAGCAGCACCAATGCGGCTGAGCTGGGTAGCCAGTGAAACAGGCGACCAAGGAAGTGTCGAGCAATGCCAAGTGCGACTAGCCGGGGGTAGATCCTGATTTGAGGTGACCCCATTCGCGAGCAAGCCCGCTCCCACATTTGATCTCTAGTGTTCACAAATTTTGTGTTCACCACCGATCTAATGTGGGAGCGGGCTTGCTCGCGAAAGCTATTTCAGCGGCGCCTCAACGAAACCGGTCAACCTCTTGGCGCAAGTCCGCCGCCAGGCTTTCCAGCTCTTTGGCCGTTACGGCCAAATTCGACACCACCTCACGCTGCTCACTGTTCGCCAACGCAATGCTCTGCAGGTTGCTGCTCAGCAACGTCGCGGTGCTGCTTTGCTCTTGGGTCGCGGTGGTAATCGCCGCAAATTGCTGACCCGCCGAACGGCTCTGCTCATCGATCCGCGCCAGCGCCGAAGCCACATTGGCGTTACGCGACAGCCCTTCCTGCATCAACACATTGCCCTGTTCCATGGTGCTGATGGCGTTGCCGGTTTCTTGCTGGATGCTGCTGATCATCCCGGAAATTTCGTCCGTGGCCTGACGAGTACGCGACGCCAGGTTACGCACCTCATCAGCCACCACTGCAAAGCCACGGCCCTGCTCACCGGCGCGGGCCGCTTCGATCGCGGCGTTCAGCGCCAGCAGGTTGGTCTGTTCGGCAATCGCGGTAATCACACCGACGATGCCGCCGATTTCCTGAGAGCGCTGGCCCAAGGTGTTGATTACCGTCGCAGTGCTGTTCAGCGCACCGGCGATTTGTTCCAGCGAGGCAGAGGCTTCGTCCATCGAGGTACGACCGATCTGGGTTTGCTGGGCGTTTTCCTGGGCCAGGCGCTGAGTGTTGCCCATGTTGTCGGCGATGTTCAGGGACGTAGCGCTGAACTCTTCCACGGCGCCGGCCATGCTGGTGATTTCGCCGGACTGCTGCTCCATCCCTTCATAGGCGCCACCGGACAGGCCGGACAACGCCTGGGCACGGCTGTTGACCTCGGCCGAGGCTTTGCGAATGTGCTCGACCATGGTCGACAGGGCCTGGCTCATCTGGTTGAACGCGCGGGCCAGTTGACCAATCTCGTCGTTGCTCGCCACGCTCAGGCGCACGCTCAAATCACCGGCGCCCAAGGCTTCGGCCTGACGCACCAGATCACCCAGCGGCGCGAGTTTGCTGCGCAGCAACCAGACAGCCGAACCGACCGCGATCAACATCGCCAGCAGACTGCCGATGGCCAGTTGAATGCCGACGCTCCAGGTCACGGCGCTGATTTCAGCTTTTGGCATGCTCGCCACGACCGACCATGGGCCGCCATCGAACGGTACGGACACGCTGTAGAAATCCTCGGATTTATCGCTCCAGAACTGGCCTTTGCCCGGTGTCTTCGCCAGTCCGACGATGGCCGGGATGGCTTGATCCAGTGCTTGCACACCCGAAATCGGCACCAGCCATTTGCTTTGCTCATCAAGCAATGCCAGGGAGCCGGTCTGGCCGATACGGAAGCGCTTGAGGTTGGCGAACTGCGCGTTCTGCGCGTCGGTGTAATCGAACCCTACGAACAGTACGGCAATCACCTTGCCGCTGCTGTCGCGCACGGGGGTGTATTGCGTCATGTAGGAGCGATCGAAGAGCAAGGCACGACCGACGTAGCTCTGCCCCGCCATCAAGCGTGCATACGCCGGGTGAGCGTGATCGAGCAACGTGCCGATTGCGCGATTGCCGTCCTGTTTGGTCAGGGAAGTGCTGACCCGGATAAAGTCTTCGCCGCTGCGCACGAACAACGTCGCCACGCCGGCGGTCATTTGCTTGAACTCGTCAACTTCCTTGAAGTTGTTGTTCAACACTTCGCTGCCCAGGTGCAAGCCCGGGGTCTGCGTGCCCGCCACGGCCACCGGCTCCTCCGGGTGCACGCTCAGACCGACGCTGAAGCGCTTCTCGAACAGTCCAGCCAAGCGCTGGGTGCTTTCACGCAAGGTGCCGTGAAAGGTGCTCAACTGATCGGCCAGCAACCGGGCTTCACTGGCCAGGTGCTCTTCGCGGGTGGCGAGGTTGGCAGTGTCCAGCGAACGCAGGGCGAACACGGTACTGCCAGTGATGACAATCGCCAGTATCACGGCAAGCGCAAGACCAAGCTGTGAGGCGATCCGGGCACGGGGTTGAGACATGACAGCTCCTGGCCGAGCGACCTGATCCTGCTTGATCGGGCTGAACACTCAGCAAAATTTTCCAGACAATGGGGAAAAGCGTCGAACCTGCACGAAGGTTCCACCTGCAGATTTTCGGCGGCAAAACTGAATACTTGAGTAATTAACGAGGATATGGCGCAAAGCCTCTACTGCGAGGGCTCTATCGATTCAGCTCAAACGCTGCACAACCGGCAAATCCATGGCCCGGACTTCACCCAGCAGGAAATCGCTGAGCCGGCGCAAACGTTCACCTCCGGGGCGGGTTTTCGGCCAGACCAGGTAGTAATGCTCACCGCTGGCGACCGCCGTCGGCCACGGCAGACTCAAACGTCCCTGCGCGACATCCTCCGCCACCATCAACAAATCCCCCATAGACACGCCATAGCCGCGCGCGGCGGCGATCATGCCCAACTCCAGGGTGTCGAACACCTGGCCACCCTTGAGCGAAACCTGATCGGTCAGGCCCATGCGCTCCAGCCAACTGCGCCAGTCACGCCGATCCGGTGTCGGGTGCAGCAGCTCGGTGCTGGCCAGCCGCGCGACATCCCACGGCTGATCGTTCAGCAGATTCGCCGCGCCGACGGGGATCAGCTCCTCGGGGAACAGCAGCGTGGACTCCCAGTCGGGCGGGAAATGCCCGCCGCTGAGGATCACGGCGCAATCGAACGGCTCCTGATTGAAGTCCACCGAGTCGATGTCCATCCAGGCGCTGGTCAGTTGCACTTCATTGCCCGGTTGCAGGTGCCGGAAACGGCTGAGCCGCGCCAGCAACCAGCGCATGGTCAAGGTCGACGGGGCTTTCATGCGCAGGATGTCGTCTTCGGCGCGCAAGGTATTGCAGGCGCGCTCAAGGGCGGTGAAACCGTCACGAATGCCCGGCAGGATCAACCGCGCCGACTCGGTCAGTTGCAAGTTGCGCCCGCTGCGGTGAAACAGCCGACAGGCGAAATGCTCTTCGAGCGTACGAATATGCCGGCTCACCGCGCTTTGAGTGATCGACAGTTCTTCCGCCGCGCGGGTGAACGAGCTATGCCGCGCCGCCGCTTCAAATGCGCGCAAGGCATATAAGGGAGGAAGACGACGTGACATGAGGAAAGCTCCTATAGCGCAATCCGGCTACCGTAGCAGAAACTCTTCAGCATGAGTCTGACTCATGCTACCCATCCTTTTTATCCCTTTGTGTTAACCCCGTGAAGCGCCGAGAATCGACGCTTTCCAGTCCTCTTTGATTATCGAGCGTGATGACCATGAAGCATCCAGCGCGTATTGAACTCTGGGCCATCCTGCGGCTGGCGGGGCCGCTGATTGCCTCGCAGTTGGCGCACATGCTGATGGTCCTCACCGACACTTTGATGATGGCGCGCCTGAGCCCCGAAGCGTTGGCCGGCGGCGGCCTGGGTGCGGCGACTTACTCGTTCGTGTCGATTTTCTGCATCGGCGTCATCGCCGCCGTTGGCACCTTGGTGGCGATTCGTCAGGGCGCGGGCGACATTGTCGGCGCGGCGCGCCTGACCCAGGCCGGGTTGTGGCTGGCGTGGTTGATGGCACTGGTGGCCGGGCTGTTGCTGTGGAACCTCAAGCCGGTGTTGCTGCTGTTCGGCCAGACCGAAACCAACGTGCACGCCGCCGGGCAGTTTCTGACAATCCTGCCGTTCGCCCTGCCCGGTTACCTGAGTTTCATGGCGTTGCGCGGTTTCACCAGCGCCATCGGCCGCGCAACGCCGGTCATGGTGATCAGCCTCGGCGGCACCGTGGCCAACTTCCTGCTCAACTATGCGTTGATCACCGGGATGTTCGGCCTGCCGAAACTGGGCCTGATGGGCATCGGCCTGGTGACGGCGATTGTCGCCAACCTGATGGCGGTGGCGCTGGCCCTGCACATCCGCCGGCATCCGGCGTATGACGCGTATCCGTTGCGCCAGGGCCTGTCGCGGCCCAACCGTCAGTATTTAAAAGAGCTGTGGCGCCTCGGCCTGCCGATTGGCGGCACCTACGCCGTGGAAGTCGGGTTGTTTGCGTTTGCCGCGTTGTGCATGGGCACCATGGGCAGCACGCAACTGGCGGCGCACCAGATCGCCCTGCAGATCGTGTCGGTGGCGTTCATGATTCCGGCGGGGCTTTCCTACGCGATCACCATGCGTATCGGCCAGCATTACGGTGCCGGGCAGTTACTGGATGCACGGTTGGCCGGACGGGTCGGCATCGCCTTCGGTGCGGCGTCGATGCTGGGCTTTGCGATGGTCTTCTGGTTCCTGCCGAATCAGTTGATCGGCCTGTTCCTGGACCACAACGACCCGGCGTTCCGCCCGGTGATTGAACTGGCTGTGAGCCTGCTGGCGGTGGCGGCGTGGTTCGAGCTGTTCGACGGCACGCAAACCATCGCCATGGGCTGCATACGCGGGCTCAAGGACGCCAAGACCACGTTCCTGGTCGGGTTGGGTTGCTACTGGCTGATTGGCGCACCGGCCGCGTGGTGGATGGCCTTCCATATTCACTGGGGGCCGACGGGCGTCTGGTGGGGGTTGGCGCTGGGGCTGGCGTGCGCGGCGGTGAGTCTGACGCTGGCGTTTGAATGGAAGATGAAGCGGATGATTCGGCAGGAGCCTTCGTCACAGGCTGGTTTCCGGATGGCTCAGCCTGACTGAGATCCCCTGTGGGAGCCAGCTTTTGTGGCGAGGGGGCTTGCCCCCGTTCGGCTGCGAAGCAGTCGCAAAGCTTTAGGGGCAGCTGCGCGTCCCAACGGGGGCAAGCCCCCTCGCCACAAAAGCTCCCACATTTGGTATGGGGTTAATTCACGACTTCCAGTATGAGCTGCTGATCGCTGCCGTAGGTCAGGTATTCAACCAGTTCCGCCAACGGCAACGGCTTGCTGATCAGATATCCCTGCACCTGGTCGCAGCCAAACCCGCGCAACAGATCCAGCTGCTCCACTGTTTCCACCCCTTCCGCGACGACCTCAAGATTGAGGTTGTGCGCCAGGTTGATCATTGCGTGGACCAGTTTGCGGTTCTCTTCACGTTCTTCCATGCCGCCGACAAAGCTCTTGTCGACCTTGAGCAAAGCGATCGGCAGGCTGTTGAGGTGTACGAAGGAAGAAAACCCGGTGCCAAAGTCATCCAGCGAGAAGCGCACGCCCAGGCGTCCGAGAGCGTCCATGGTTTGCTTGACCAGATCGCTACGGCGCATCACCGCGGTTTCGGTCAGTTCGAATTCCAGCCACTGCGCTTCGACGCCGCGCTCGGCAATCAACCGGCTCAGCGTGGAGAGCAATTGGCTGTCCTGGAATTGACGGAACGACAGGTTGATCGCCATGTGCAGCGCCGGCAAACCCTGCTCGCGCAAGGCCTGCATGTCCCGCAACGCCCGGGAAATCACCCAGTAACCGAGCGGCACGATCAAACCGCTTTGCTCGGCCAGCGGCACGAACTCGCTCGGCGGCAGCAAGCCGCGTTCGGCATGCCGCCAGCGCACCAACGCTTCGAGGCCGACGATCTGGCCGTCAGCCATGTTCAGGCGCGGCTGGTAATGCAGTTCCAGCTCGTCACGGCGCAAGGCTCGGCGCAGCTCGCTTTCAAGGTCGGCCATGCTGCGGGCATTGCGGTTGATGCGTTCGTTGAAGATGTGAAAGGTGCAGCCCTGCGTGCTCTTGGCTTGCTGCATGGCAATGTGCGCGTGCCACATCAGCGGGTCCGCGCCGGCCTGGGCCCGGGCGTGGGCGATACCCAGGCTGGAACCGATCAACAGGCTTTCGCCGTCGACCCAGTAAGGTTCGGCCAGCGCTTCGGTGATGCGCTCGGCCATCCATTCCGCGCGCTGAGGTGCGCGGCGGGTGTCGATCAGCAAGGCGAACTCATCGCTGCCCAGGCGCGCCAGTTGATCGCCGGCCTCAAGCTGGCTTTTCAGCCGCGCGACTACTTGCAGGATCAAGCGGTCGCCAGCCTGGTGGCCAAGGGCATCGTTGGCGTGTCGGAAGTTGTCGAGATCAAGGTGACCGAGGGCCAGTCCGCGGCCGTCGTTCTCTGCCAGACGCGCTGCCAGCAGGGTCTGGAAACCCTGGCGGTTGGCAATGCCGGTCAGCGGGTCTTGTTCGGCGAGCCGTTGCAGGGTGTTTTCCAGCAGGCCGCGCTCGCGCACATGCCGCAGGCAACGACGCAGCATCCCGGCATCGAGCAGGTCGCGCACCAGCCAGTCGCTCACGCCATCGGGCGGCATCAGTGGCTCGTGCTCGAGCAATAGCACCGTCGGCAAGCTGCAACGGCCTGGTAGCGGCTGAAGTGCAGGAACAGTCAACAACACCGCGTTGCGGTTGTCATCGAACAAACCGCTGACCGACTCCCAGCTCGGCGCGCTGATGAGCACGGCCGAGCTCCCCATCGGAGCCAGACACTCGCGCAACAACGCTGCCCACGCTGGCTCTTCGGCCAGTAGCAGCAAACGCAAGGGTTCGACAGGCGTAGACAAGCTAGCTCCCTAGACTCTGCAAAGATGTAGGCGGCAGGCATTATGCCGCGCCGCTAACCAATGACCAAATGACATCGGTTGACAAACGTGACTTTGTGTCAGGAATACGAACAATAGCCGCACATTCACCGCGCATCCTGCTTGAAAGTAACAAAACCGGCAATTGGAGAAAGCGTGTTACGTCACAAGTCGGACAGAGCAGCACAATTCGCTGAGCCTGTTAAAATGCCGGCCCATTTCATAAATGACTCCCTGAATTCCGTATGTCCCGACTCAATCCCCGGCAGCAAGAAGCCGTGAACTACGTCGGCGGCCCACTATTGGTGCTCGCCGGTGCAGGCTCCGGCAAGACCAGTGTGATCACGCGCAAGATCGCGCACCTGATCCAGAACTGCGGCATCCGTGCCCAGTACATCGTCGCCATGACCTTTACCAACAAGGCCGCGCGCGAGATGAAGGAACGGGTCGGCACCCTGCTCAAGGGCGGCGAAGGCCGTGGCCTGACAGTGTGCACCTTCCACAACCTGGGGCTGAACATCATCCGCAAGGAACACGTGCGGCTGGGCTACAAACCGGGCTTTTCGATCTTTGACGAGACCGACGTCAAAGCCTTGATGACCGACATCATGCAGAAGGAATACGCGGGCGACGACGGCGTCGACGAGATCAAGAACATGATCGGCTCGTGGAAAAACGACCTGATCCTGCCTGCCGAAGCCCTGGAAAACGCGCGCAATCCCAAGGAACAGACCGCCGCCATTGTCTACACCCACTACCAGCGCACGCTCAAGGCATTCAACGCGGTGGACTTCGACGACCTGATCCTGCTGCCGGTCAAGCTGTTCCAGGAACACGCCGACATCCTCGAAAAGTGGCAGAACAAAGTCCGCTACCTGCTGGTGGACGAATATCAAGACACCAACGCCAGCCAGTATTTGCTGGTGAAACTGCTGATCGGCACGCGCAACCAGTTCACCGTGGTCGGCGACGATGACCAGTCGATCTACGCCTGGCGCGGTGCGCGTCCGGAAAACCTGATGTTGCTCAAGGATGATTACCCGTCCTTGAAAGTGGTGATGCTGGAGCAGAACTACCGCTCCACCAGCCGCATCCTGCGTTGCGCCAACGTGCTGATCTCGAACAACCCGCACGAATTCGAAAAGCAGCTGTGGAGCGAGATGGGCCACGGCGATGAGATCCGCGTGATTCGCTGCCGCAATGAAGACGCCGAAGCCGAGCGCGTGGCCGTGGAACTGCTGACCCTGCATTTGCGCACGGACCGGCCGTACAGCGATTTCGCGATCCTGTACCGCGGTAACTACCAGGCCAAGCTGATCGAACTGAAGCTGCAACACCACCAGATTCCGTATCGCCTGTCCGGCGGCAACAGCTTTTTCGGGCGTCAGGAAGTGAAAGACCTGATGGCCTACTTCCGCCTGATCGTAAACCCGGACGACGACAACGCCTTCCTGCGGGTGATCAACGTTCCGCGCCGCGAGATCGGCTCGACCACCCTGGAAAAGCTCGGCAACTACGCCACCGAACGCAAAATCTCGATGTACGCCGCCACCGACGAAATCGGCTTGGGCGAGCATCTGGACACGCGCTTCACCGATCGCCTGTCGCGCTTCAAGCGTTTCATGGACAAGGTGCGCGAGCAGTGTTCTGGCGAAGACCCGATCTCGGCGCTGCGCAGCATGGTCATGGACATCGACTACGAGAACTGGCTGCGCACCAACAGCTCCAGTGACAAGGCCGCCGACTACCGCATGGGCAACGTCTGGTTCCTGATCGAAGCGTTGAAGAACACGCTGGAGAAAGACGAAGAAGGCGAGATGACCGTCGAGGATGCCATCGGCAAACTCGTTTTACGCGACATGCTGGAACGTCAGCAGGAAGAGGAAGACGGCGCCGAAGGTGTGCAGATGATGACGCTGCACGCCTCCAAAGGTCTGGAATTCCCCTACGTGTTCATCATGGGCATGGAAGAGGAAATTCTTCCGCACCGCTCGAGCATCGAAGCCGACACCATCGAAGAAGAACGCCGCCTGGCCTACGTCGGGATTACTCGCGCACGCCAGACCCTGGCCTTCACCTTCGCCGCCAAGCGCAAGCAATACGGCGAGATCATCGATTGCGCGCCGAGCCGCTTCCTCGATGAACTGCCGCCGGACGATTTGGCCTGGGAAGGCAACGACGACACGCCGGTCGAAGTCAAAGCCGTTCGTGGAAATACCGCATTGGCGGATATACGCGCGATGTTAAAGCGCTAGAATTGCCTACTTTTTAACCAAAGCATTTTTAACCAAACACTTTTTACAAACTAGGCGCATTTGGCGCCAGTAGAGGAAAGCTTCATGGAAGCACTGCACCAGAAAATCCGCGAACTAGGCATCGTGCTTTCCGATCAGGTCCTGAAGGTAGACGCCTTTCTGAACCACCAGATCGACCCGGCCCTGATGAAGCTGATCGGTGACGAATTCGCCGCACTGTTCAAGGACTCGGGCATCACCAAGATCGTCACCATCGAAGCCTCGGGCATCGCTCCGGCGATCATGACCGGTCTGAACCTCGGCGTGCCGGTGATCTTCGCCCGCAAGCAACAGTCCCTGACCCTGACTGAAAACCTGCTGTCGGCAACCGTTTACTCGTTCACCAAGAAGACCGAAAGCACCGTGGCGATCTCCCCGCGCCACCTGACCAGCAGCGACCGCGTGCTGATCATCGATGACTTCCTGGCCAACGGTAAGGCGTCGCAAGCGCTGATCTCGATCATCAAACAGGCCGGCGCAACCGTGGCGGGCCTGGGTATCGTGATCGAGAAATCGTTCCAGGGCGGGCGCGCAGAACTGGATGCACAGGGTTATCGCGTGGAATCCCTGGCTCGCGTGCAATCGCTGGCCGGCGGCGTCGTGACCTTCATCGAATAAGCCGCTACGCCGCAAACCAATGTGGGAGCGGGCTTGCTCGCGAAGGCGGTGTGTCAGTCAACATCATCATTGACTGTCACACCGCCTTCGCGAGCAAGCCCGCTCCCACATTTGATCTCTGTTGACGGTTAAATAGTGGTGGCCTTGAGGCCGGTGAGTAGCAGGCGTTGGAACAAGTCTTCCTTCAACCCGTCAGGGTTGGTCAGTTGCATCCGCTCCAGATGTTCGGGAAACATCGATGCCTCTGGCGCATCCAGCGCTGCTTTGCCCAGTTCCAGAATCTCCGTCAGTTTGAACTTGCTCTTCAGCCAGTTCAGCGCCCGCAACACATCGCGCTCCACCTCGGTGAAATCGCAGCCCAGCGGATATTCCGGAAACAGGTTCATGTGCCGTGCCTGAATCGCTTGTAATCGCTCCGGGCTGTTGTCGGCGAAGCGTGGGTCGATGCGGAAGTCTTTCGGCAGCTTGCCAACCTTCTGCGCCTGCTCGATCAACCCCGACTGAAAGCGTGAATCACTGATATTCAGCAACGCCTCGATCACCGCCGCATCGGTCTTGCCGCGCAAGTCGGCGATGCCATATTCGGTGACCACGATGTCACGCAAGTGCCTTGGGATCGTGCAGTGACCGTACGCCCAGACGATGTTCGAGCTGACCTCCCCGCCCGCCTCGCGCCAGCTGCGCAGTAGCAACACCGAACGTGCGCCCTCCAGCGCATGGCCCTGGGCAACGAAGTTATATTGCCCACCCACGCCGCTGAGCACTCGCCCGTCTTCGAGCTGATCGGCCACACCGGCACCGAGCAAGGTCATGGTAAACACGGTGTTGATGAGCCGCGCATCCAGGCGCTGTAAACGTTTGAGTTCTTCCTGCCCGTACAGCTCGTTGATGTAGCTGATGCGGGTCATGTTGAATTCAAGACGTTTGCTTTGCGGCAACTCGCGCAGACGCTCGTAGAAACTGCGCGGCCCGAGGAAGAAACCGCCGTGCACCGAGATGCCGTCGGTTTGCGCGGCTTCGTCGAGGGTGCCGGCATTCGCCTGTTGCTGAGTCGGCACATCGGGATAGACCTTGCGTCGCACGATCCCGGCATCGGCCAGCACCAGCAAGCCGTTGACGAACATTTCGCTGCAACCGTACAGGCCTTTGGCGAACGGTTCGAGACCGCCTTCACGGTCGATCAACTGCGCCCACTGACTGAGATTCACGTCCGCCAGCAAAGCCTTGTAACCGCCATTGTCGGCTTGCCGCGCCAGCAACGCCGCCGTCAGCGCATCGCCCATTGAGCCGATGCCGATCTGCAAGGTGCCACCGTCGCGTACCAGCGTGCTCGCGTGCAGGCCGATGAAGTGATCCTGGAAACCCACGGGCATGTTCGGCGTCGAGAACAGCGTGCTGTTGTCCTTTTCGTCGATCAGCAAATCGAAGGTGTCGATGCCGATTTCAGCGTCGCCGGGCATGTAGGGCAAATCGTTATGCACCTGGCCCACCAGCAGGATTGTCTCGCCCGCCGCCCGGCGTTTGGCGATCATCGGGAACAGGTCGAGGGTGATGTCCGGGTTGCAGCTCAGGCTCAGGCGATCGGGGTGCTCGGAATGGCTGGCCACCAACTGCGCGACCAGGTTCAAACCGGCAGCGTTGATGTCCCGCGCGGCGTGGCTGTAGTTGCTGCTGACGTAATCCTGCTGGGCCGATGCGCTATGCAGCAAGCTGCCCGGCTGCATGAAGAACTGCTGGATGTGAATGTTCGGCGGCAGGTTGTCGTGTTGCAGTTCGGCGAGGAAAGCCAGTTCCGGATAGTCGCCAAATACGCGTTCGATGAAGGGTTCGAGAAAGCGCTTCTGCAAACCGTCGCCCAGTGCCGGACGACCCAGGCACAGGGCGGTGTAGATCGTCAGCTGCCGCTGCGGCAGTTGCGCGATGCGCCGGTACAGCGCGTTGACGAAATGGTTGGGTTTGCCCAGGCCCAGAGGCAAGCCCATGTGAATGTGCGCCGGCAACCGCGCCAGTACGTCATCGACCGCTTGCTCGATAGAACACAGCTGCACCATCTGATCCTCCCTTACATTCCGTGAATCGGGGTTGGACCGAGCTTGCCGGGTCTTTGCTGCAATGAATAGCCTCAGACGTAAGTCGCAGGCACAAAAAAACCGCTCGAAAGCGGTTTTTTCGCTGAAGACGCCGGCTTATTTCAGGCCGGACATCTTCTGGATGGCGCCTTTGAGCTCAGCATCGGAGCAATCAGCGCAAGTGCCTTTAGGCGGCATCGAGTTGATACCGGTAATGGCCTTGGCCAGGATGCCGTCGAGGCCGCCCTGATGATCGGCACGGTCTTTCCAGGCTGCGGCGTCACCGATTTTCGGTGCGCCCAACAGGCCGGTACCGTGGCAAGCGTTGCAATGTTTGGCAATCACTTCGTCCGGGGTTTTGGCACCGCCGCCGCCACCAGCAGAGGCAGCCACTTCCATCCCCTTGCACTCTTGACCCGTTACACAGACCTTCCCAACCGGTTCAAGGCGTTTGGCAATATCGTCGTTCGTCGCAGCTTGAGCGCTGACAGCCCATAGGGCCAATACGGTTGCTGGTGCAGCCAGCATTTTCATAATTAGGTTCACGCGTTCACCCTCAATGGTGGCTAGTCACGCCTACGGCCACGGTTCGCAGGCGGGCGCAAGTATAGCGGTAAGCCCGCCACACTGAAACAACCCCAAAGTCGAAGGGGTCTTATGCCGCAGCGGAAAAACCGCCCGGGTGCCTCGGGCTGATGGGCAGGGCGCCTTCTTTACTTAGAAATTCGCCGGTGTCGCTGCGCTGATTAGTCGCGCCGGCGCATCGAACGGATTTCGGAAACGGTGCGGCTTGGTACTTTCAAAGTAGTAGCTATCGCCGGCTTCAAGCACAAAAGTTTCCAGCCCGACCACCAGTTCCAGTCGACCTTCCACCAAAATGCCGGTTTCCTCACCTTCATGGGTGAGCATCTCGTCACCGGTGTCGGCGCCTGGCGGGTAGATTTCATTGAGAAAGGCGATAGCCCGGCTCGGGTGTGCCCGACCGACCAGTTTCATGGTCACGGCGCCATCGGAAATATCGATCAGCTCATTGGCTTTGTAGACGATCTGCGTCGGTTTTTCCTGCAGGATTTCTTCAGAAAAGAACTCGACCATGGACATGGGAATCCCGCCCAGCACTTTGCGCAGCGAACTGATCGAGGGGCTGACGCTGTTCTTCTCGATCATCGAAATCGTGCTGTTGGTGACACCCGCGCGCTTGGCGAGCTCACGCTGCGAAAGGCCTTTGAGCTTACGGATGGATTGCAGTCGTTCACCGACGTCCAATGCTTGCGCCTCCAGGGATTCAGGTTGTTGGAATATTGAGCGTTATCATGGCGACAGCGTTCAGTATTTACAACACTTGGACCTGAATCCCGTGGGGCGAGGCGACTTTCGGTGTGGGCTGCTGGCTGTCAGCCCTCGGAATAGAGCAGTGGCACCCGGCGCAGGTTGCAGAAGATCTGATAAGGAATCGTGTCCGCCGCCGCTGCCACATCGCTGGCGAGGATGTTTTTGCCCCATAACTCGACGGTCGAACCGAGGCCGGCTTGCGGCACATCGGTCAGGTCGATGCAGAGCATGTCCATCGACACCCGGCCGATCAACTGGCTGCGTTGCCCGGCGACCATGACTGGCGTGCCGGTCGGTGCATGACGCGGGTAACCATCGGCATAGCCCATGGCGACCACGCCAACGCGCATCGGCTTGGGCGTAATGAATTTGGCGCCGTAACCGATCGGCTCGCCGGCCGGCAGTTCACGCACGCAAATCACTTTGGATTCCAGGGTCATCACCGGTTGCAGGCGCGCCGCCACGGTGTTGGCTTCTTCGAACGGCGTCGCGCCGTACATCATGATGCCGGGGCGAACCCAGTCACTCGGGATCTGCGGCCAACCCAACACGGCGGGCGAGTTGCGCAAGCTGACTTCCGCCGACAAACCTTTACGCGCAGCTTCAAATACGGCGACCTGCTCGGCGCTGGCCTGTTCGTGCAGCTCATCGGCCCGGGCGAAGTGGCTCATCAGCACGACTTTCGCGACCTTGCCGCTGGCCAGCAGCCGTTGATAGGCCGCCTGATAATCCTTTGGATGCAGACCCACGCGGTGCATGCCCGAATCGAGCTTAAGCCAGACGGTGATCGGCTTGCTCAGCGTGGCGTTCTCGATGGCTTCGAGTTGCCACAGCGAATGCACCACGCACCAGAAATCATGCTCGACAATCAGCGCCAACTCATCGGCTTCGAAGAAGCCTTCCAGCAGCAACACCGGCGCCCGAATGCCCGCCGCGCGCAGTTCCAACGCCTCTTCGATGCAGGCCACGGCAAAACCGTCGGCCTCGGCTTCCAGCGCCTGGGCGCAACGCACCGCGCCATGGCCATAGGCATCCGCCTTGATTACCGCGAGGGCTTTGGCCCCGGTGAGTTCACGGGCGATACGGAAGTTGTGACGCAAGGCTTGAAGGTCGATCAGGGCACGGGCTGGGCGCATGGCGGCAGACTTCTAGGCGGCATGAGAATAAAAAAACCGGCGCTGGCTGGCGGCGTGAACCGCCAACAGCACCGGCAGAGGGATCTTTGAAACGGTTACGGCAACGCGGCGACGATGGAGATCTCAACCAGGATGCTCGGCTTGGCCATCTTCGCTTCGACGGTGGCACGGGCCGGTGCGGCGCCTTTGGGCAGCCACTGATCCCAAACCGAGTTCATCCCGGCAAAGTGCGCCTCAATGTCGTTCAGGTAGATCGTCGCCGACAGCAGATGCTGCTTGTCAGTCCCGGCCAGATCCAGCAAACGCTCGATATTGCCGAGGACATCGCGGGTCTGCTGTTCAATCCCGGCGTTGAAGTCATCGCCGACCTGCCCCGCCAGATACACGGTGCCGTTGTGGCTGACGATCTGACTCATGCGCTCATTGGTGAGCTGGCGCTGGATTGCCATGCTTTGCGGACTCCTGGGTTTTTTTGCCATAACGGGAAATATCGAGGCCTTCGGCGCTGATCTGCGGCGTTTTCTTCGCCATCAAGTCGGCCAGCAAGCGACCGGAGCCACACGCCATGGTCCAGCCGAGTGTGCCGTGACCGGTGTTCAGGAAAAGATTCTTGAACGGGGTCGCGCCAACGATCGGCGTACCGTCCGGAGTCGTCGGCCGCAGGCCGGTCCAGAAACTCGCCTGGGCCAGATCGCCGCCCTGAGGATAAAGGTCGTTGACGATCATCTCCAGGGTTTCGCGCCGGCGCGGGTTCAGTGACAGGTCAAAACCGGCGATCTCCGCCATGCCGCCGACGCGGATGCGGTTGTCGAAACGGGTGATCGCGACCTTGTAGGTCTCGTCGAGAATGGTCGAGGTCGGGGCCATTGCCGGGTTGGTGATCGGCACGGTCAGCGAGTAACCCTTGAGCGGGTAAACCGGCGCCTTGATCCCCAGCGGCTTGAGCAACTGCGGCGAGTAGCTGCCAAGTGCCAACACGTAGCGGTCAGCGGTTTCCAGCTTGCCGTCGATCCACACGCCGTTGATGCGATCACCGGCGTAGTCGAGTTTCTGGATGTCCTGGCCGAAGCGGAATTCCACACCCAGTTTCACGGCCATTTCGGCCAGGCGGGTGGTGAAAATCTGGCAGTCGCCGGTCTGGTCGTTCGGCAGGCGCAGGGCACCGGCGAGGATGTCGGTGACGCTGGCCAGCGCCGGCTCGACGCGGGCAATGCCGGCGCGGTCGAGCAGTTCGAACGGCACGCCAGACTCTTTCAGCACGGCGATGTCTTTCGCGGCGCCATCGAGTTGAGCCTGGGTGCGGAACAATTGGGTCGTGCCAAGGCTACGGCCTTCGTAGGCAATACCGGTTTCGGCGCGCAATTCGTCGAGGCAGTCACGGCTGTACTCGGACAGGCGGACCATGCGCTCCTTGTTCACCGCGTAACGGCTGGCGGTGCAGTTGCGCAGCATCTGCGCCATCCACAGGTATTGATCGATGTCGGCCGTGGCCTTGATCGCCAGCGGCGCGTGGCGCTGCAACAGCCATTTGATGGCTTTGAGCGGCACGCCCGGCGCGGCCCACGGCGAGGCATAACCCGGCGAGACCTGGCCTGCGTTGGCGAAACTGGTCTCCATCGCAGCGGCCGGCTGACGGTCCACCACCACCACTTCAAACCCGGCACGGGCCAGATAGTAAGCACTGGCGGTACCGATGACGCCGCTACCCAAGACCATAACGCGCATTTTCATATCCCTCATCGCGGCTGACCGCTGACGTGTGTTGTATTCAAGCAGTGATGTGCGCAGTGTAAAAAAGATTTGCCAGTGTTTTTCACTATATAAGCAGCTATATTTGGCGACAATTCTCGGCAAAAACCCTTTTCACGGAGGCGCATCCCCTATGCGTACCAACACTCAGACCAAACGAGAGCTGGACAAGATCGACCGCAACATTTTGCGGATCCTGCAAGCGGACGGACGCATCTCATTCACGGAACTGGGGGAAAAGGTCGGGCTCTCCACCACGCCTTGCACTGAGCGGGTGCGGCGCCTGGAGCGGGAAGGGATCATCATGGGCTACAACGCCCGGCTCAATCCGCAGCACTTGAAGGGTAGTCTGCTGGTGTTCGTCGAGATCAGCCTTGACTACAAATCCGGCGATACTTTCGAAGAGTTCCGCCGCGCGGTGTTGAAACTGCCCCATGTGCTGGAATGCCACTTGGTGTCAGGGGATTTCGACTACCTGGTGAAGGCGCGGATCTCCGAGATGGCCTCGTACCGCAAGCTGCTGGGGGACATCCTGCTCAAGCTGCCGCATGTGCGTGAGTCCAAGAGCTATATCGTGATGGAAGAGGTGAAAGAGAGCTTGTGTTTGCCGATTCCGGATTGAGGGTTTGTGGTGCCTGATCTGGCCCCTTCGCGAGCAAGCCCGCTCCCACTTTTGATCGCATTCTTGCAGGAAGCACGCGGTTAAATGTGCGAGCGGGCTTGCTCGCGAATGCAGGCGCCTCGGTCTACCTAGACCAACACCTGCCGGGTAGAAGCCATGTACTCATGAATCTGCTTCTCCACCCGCGGATGAATCAACTCCACCGGCCCGCGCCCATTCGGGCATGGCAAGGTTTTGGTGGTGCCAAACAACCGGCAAATCAGCGGGCGCTCGTCATACACCGTGCAGCCGTTCGGCCCCAGGTGCACGCAATTGAGCTCATCCATCGCCGCATCCTGCTCAGCGCGGGTCTTGCGCGGCAGGCGCGACATTTCTTCCGGCGAGGTGGTCACCGGCCCACAGCAGTCATGGCAGCCGGGCACGCACTCGAACGAGGGGATCTGCTGTCGAAGCGTGCGGATTTTTTGGTTGTTGCAGCTCATTAAAGCAGTGACCAAAAGCGAAATAGAGCGCGATTCTGCAGCAAAGGCGCCGATCCATACAGCAGCAGCCGACCAATGTTGCCCGTGCCAGAAGGTCCGGCTTATCCTCCGTCCAATTTTACAGACGCCAGAATCGGGAACTCGCCCATGAACGCCGGTGCTCAGCCATCCGCTCCAGGTCACCAGCACATCGCCTCTTATTACGCCGCCAGCAGCCTGCCGCAGCCCGATTATCCGGTGCTCCGGGGGGATCTGGTGGCGGATGTGTGCGTGGTCGGTGGCGGATTTTCCGGGCTGAACACTGCGCTGGAACTGGCGGAACGTGGCTTGAGTGTGATTCTGCTCGAAGCCCGCAAAATAGGTTGGGGCGCCAGCGGGCGCAACGGCGGGCAATTGATTCGCGGCGTCGGTCATGGCCTTGATCAATTCGCCAACGTGATCGGCACCGACGGCGTGCGCCAGATGAAACTCATGGGCCTGGAGGCGGTGGAAATCGTCCGCCAGCGCGTCGCGCGTTTTCAGATTCCTTGCGACCTAACCTGGGGTTACTGCGACCTGGCCAACAAACCCCGCGATCTCGAAGGCTTCGCCGAAGATGCCGAAGAGCTGCGCAGCCTCGGTTATCGTTATGAAACGCGACTGCTGCAGGCCAATGAAATGCACTCGGTGGTGGGTTCCGAGCGTTACGTCGGCGGCCTGATCGACATGGGCTCGGGGCACCTGCATCCGCTGAACCTGGCGCTGGGCGAAGCGGCGGCGGCCGAGGAAATGGGGGCGGTGCTGTTTGAACAATCGGCGGTCACCCGCATCGACTACGGCCTCGAAATTAAAATCCACACGGCCAAAGGTTCGGTCCGCGCAAAGACGCTGGTGCTGGGCTGCAACGCCTACCTCAACCAACTCAACCCCGAACTCAGCGGCAAAGTGCTGCCGGCTGGCAGCTATATCATCGCCACCGAACCGTTGAGCGAGGAACTGGCCCATTCTCTGCTGCCGCAGAACATGGCGGTCTGTGATCAACGAGTCGCACTCGATTACTACCGACTCTCGGCGGACCGACGCTTGCTGTTTGGGGGCGCCTGCCACTATTCAGGCCGCGACCCGAAGGACATCGCCGCGTACATGCGACCGAAGATGCTGGAAGTGTTCCCGCAACTGGGTTCGGTGAAGATCGATTATCAATGGGGCGGGATGATCGGCATCGGCGCCAACCGGCTGCCGCAGATTGGTCGGCTTAAGGAACAGCCGAATGTGTATTACGCCCAGGCCTATTCCGGCCATGGGGTGAATGCCACGCATCTGGCGGGCAAGTTATTGGCTGAAGCGATCAGCGGGCAGCACAGTGGCGGGTTTGATCTGTTTGCGAAGGTGCCGCATATCACCTTCCCGGGTGGCCAGCATTTGCGCTCGCCGTTGTTGGCGTTTGGGATGTTGTGGCATCGGCTTAAAGAGTTGGTCTGAGGGGTTGATGTCGCTCTTTCGGACGCCTTCGCGAGCAAGCCCGCTCCCACATTTGACCGAGTCGCCCATGGGAATGCGATTAAATGTGGGAGCGGGCTTGCTCGCGAATCGGTTTAAAGAACACCACAATAATCAGATCCTCCAGAAAGGCTTGAGCCCCTCCTCCCGCGCCTGCTCCCGCGTCAGCCCCACATCCCTGAGCTGTTCCGGCGTCAGCATCAGCAACGCCTTGCGCGTGTGCAGACGATGCCAGAACAGACCCCAGCGACCCAGGCCGGACGGTGCGTTGCGCATCAATGCCTCACGCGTACCGTTTTCCTGCCCTCTCACCAGTTCCTGACTGTGTAACGTCAGCCGCACATCGCTCAAGCCGTTCATTTTGATTGCTCCTGTTTACTTGGATAGCCAGAGCTTTCATGATGCGTGGACGACGAAAAGCATTACAGATTCAACGAGCAAGTATTAATTCCATACAGATTTTGCGTTTCCGTGTCTGAATCCTGATTTTTACCTCGATCTGTATTGGTTTCCCGAATCACCCACACCGAGACTGCACCATGACCCTTTACGTCAACCTCGCCGAATTGCTCGGCACGCGTATCGAACAGGGCTTCTATCGCCCCGGTGACCGGCTGCCCTCGGTGCGGGCGCTGAGTGTTGAACACGGGGTCAGCCTGAGCACGGTGCAGCAGGCCTATCGCGTGCTGGAAGACAATGGCCTGGCGACGCCAAAACCCAAGTCCGGCTACTTCGTGCCGGTGGGTCGTGAACTGCCGGAGTTGCCGGCCATTGGGCGTCCGGCCCAGCGGCCGGTGGATATTTCGCAGTGGGATCAGGTGTTGGAATTGATTCGCGCGGTACCGCGCAAGGATGTAGTGCAACTCGGTCGCGGCATGCCGGACATCACCACGCCGACCATGAAACCGCTGCTGCGCAACCTCGCGCGTATCAGCCGTCGGCAGGACATGCCCGGTCTGTATTACGACAACATCCACGGGACCCTCGAATTGCGCGAACAAATCGCGCGCCTGATGCTCGATTCCGGGAGCCAGTTGAGCGCCAGCGATCTGGTGGTCACGACCGGGTGCCACGAAGCGCTGTCCACCAGCATCCGCGCCATCTGCGAGCCGGGGGACATTGTGGCCGTGGACTCGCCGAGCTTTCACGGCGCCATGCAGACCCTCAAGGGGTTGGGCATGAAAGCACTGGAAATTCCCACCGACCCAATCACCGGCATCAGCCTCGATGCGCTGGAACTGGCCCTGGAACAGTGGCCAATCAAAGTCATACAGTTGACCCCCAACTGCAACAACCCGCTGGGCTACATCATGCCAGAGTCGCGCAAACGCGCGTTGTTGACGCTCGCACAGCGTTTTGACGTGGCGATCATCGAGGACGATGTGTATGGCGAATTGGCCTACACCTACCCACGCCCGCGCACGATCAAGTCCTTCGACGAGGACGGTCGCGTGCTGTTGTGCAGTTCGTTTTCCAAGACCCTGGCCCCCGGATTGCGCATCGGCTGGGTCGCGCCCGGCCGATATCTGGAGCGGGTGCTGCACATGAAATACATCAGCACCGGCTCCACCGCGCCACAACCGCAGATTGCGATTGCCGAGTTTCTCAAGGCCGGGCACTTCGAGCCGCATTTGCGGCGGATGCGTACGCAATACCAGCGCAATCGCGACGTGATGATCGACTGGGTCACGCGCTACTTCCCGGCCGGCACGCGTGCCAGTCGCCCGCAAGGCAGCTTCATGCTGTGGGTCGAGCTGCCGGAAAGCTTCGACACCCTGAAACTGAATCGTGCGCTGCATGATCAAGGCGTACAGATTGCCGTGGGCAGTATTTTTTCTGCCTCGGGCAAGTACCGCAACTGCCTGCGCATGAACTACGCTGCCAAGCCAACACCGCAGATTGAAGAAGCGGTGCGCAAGGTCGGAGCCCTGGCGATCAAACTGTTAGCCGAAACTGACAGCATCACTGACTGACTTTTCTCGGGAAACCAGCGTCCATATGCCGACACCCGCCGCCAATCGGAACGATCCTACGTGAGAGTCAGACAAAACCTGCTCGCTGTTCTGCTCTTCGCCTCGTTCCTCAGCGGCTGCGCCAGCGTTGACGTTCAGCGTCAGGCCAGTCAGGCGCTGCCCGCCAGTGACTCGGCGTTCGGCCGTTCGGTCCAGGCGCAGGCCGCGCCGCATCAAGGCCAGTCGGGTTTTCGCCTGCTGTCCGACAGCACCGAAGCCTTCACCGCCCGCGCCGAGCTGATCCGCAACGCGCAAAGCAGCCTCGATTTGCAGTACTACATCGTGCATGACGGCATCAGCACGCGAATGCTCGTGGAGGAACTGCTGAAAGCGGCTGATCGCGGCGTACGCGTCAGGGTGCTGCTCGACGACACCACCAGCGATGGCCTGGACCAGATCATCGCCACCCTCGCCGCGCACCCGAACATTCAGATCCGCGTCTTCAACCCGTTGCACCTGGGTCGCAGTACCGGCGTCACGCGCACCATGGGCCGGCTGTTCAACCTGTCGCTGCAACACCGGCGCATGCACAACAAGTTGTGGCTGGCGGACAACAGCATGGCAATCGTGGGTGGGCGCAATCTGGGCGATGAGTATTTCGATGCCGAGCCCAATCTGAACTTCACCGACATCGACATGCTCGGCGTCGGCCCGGTGGCGGAACAGCTTGGACACAGTTTCGATCAGTACTGGAACAGCGCACTGAGCAGACCGATCGAACAATTCCTGTCCAGCAAACCGACGGCCAAGGACCTGGAAAACACCCGGACCCGCCTGGAAGAATCGCTGGATGACACGCGCAAACAGAATCACGCGCTGTATCAACAACTCATGACGTTCAAGACGCACCCGCGCCTGGACATCTGGCGTCGAGAGTTGATCTGGGCCTGGAACCAGGCGCTGTGGGATGCCCCGAGCAAGGTGCTGGCCGACGGCGAGCCGGACCCACACTTGTTGCTGACGACGCAACTGGCGCCCGAACTGAAGGGCGTCAGCAAAGAGCTGATCATGATCTCGGCGTACTTCGTGCCCGGCCAGCCCGGCCTGGTGTACCTGACCGGTCGCGCCGATGCCGGGGTGTCGGTGAGTTTGCTGACCAACTCGCTGGAGGCCACGGACGTGCCGGCCGTGCATGGCGGCTATGCGCCCTATCGCAAGGCACTGCTGGAACACGGCGTGAAATTGTTCGAGCTGCGGCGCCAACCGGGTGAAGGGGGAAGCGGCGGCAGTGGGCCACACTTCTTTGGACGCCCCGCTTACCAAGGCTCCGACTCCAGCCTGCACAGTAAGGCAATGGTCTTCGACCAGCAGAAATCCTTCGTCGGCTCGTTCAATTTCGATCCGCGCTCGGTGCTGTGGAACACCGAAGTCGGGGTGCTGGTGGACAGCCCCGAGCTGGCGGCACATGTGCGCGACCTGGCCATGCAGGGCATGGCGCCACCGCTGAGTTATGAGGCGAAACTGCAGGATGGCAATGTGGTTTGGGTCACTGAAGACGACGGCAAGCTGCATACCCTGACCAAAGAACCGGGGAGCTGGTGGCGGCGGTTTAATGCGTGGATGAGCACCACCGTCGGCCTGGAGCGGATGTTGTAAATTTGAGGTCTGGCAATGAACTGTGGCGAGGGAGCTTGCTCCCGCTGGGGCGCGAAGCGCCCCTGAAATCGGGCGCCGCCGTTTACCTACAGGAGCGCAGTGGCCGATTTGCGACTGCTGCGCAGCCGAGCGGGAGCAAGCTCCCTCGCCACAGGTTTGGGTTCACAATCAAGCTGTTTGCACCGTGCCGAACGCACCCTGGCGCATCAGTAGAATCACCAGGCCAAATGCACCGGCCGCCATCAACAACGGCAACGCATGCCCACTGATCCACTGGCTACCCGCCCCCGCCGCCAACGGTCCGACCAGGCAGCCAATCCCCCACAGCTGCGCGATATGGGCATTGGCACGCACCAGCGCATCGTCGCGATAACGCTCGCCGATCAGGATCAGTGACAAGGTAAACAGGCCACCCGCACTGGCGCCAAACAGCACCCACAACGGCCAGATCAGCAACGTGTCGATCAACAACGGTATCGCCAGGCTCGACAGCAGCAACACCACCGCACAGCCCGTGAACAACGTGCGCCGTGACAGGCGATCCGCCAGCGCGCCAATCGGCAATTGCAGCAACGCATCACCGACCACCACGGTACTGACCATCGCCAAGGCGATTTCGGTGGTGAAACCCTGGCGCAAGCAATACACCGGCAACAAGGTCAGGATCATCGCTTCGAAGGCGGCGAACAGCGACACCGCCCAGGCAATCGCCGGCAGGCCACGGCAAAAGATCAGCAAATCACCGAAGGTCACGCTGCTCGCTTCACTGCTGGGCGCGCCGCTGCGACCCAGCAACAGGAACGGTGCCGTCGTCAGCAAGCCGACACCGACCCAAAATCCGTAATCGTGCTCCGTGCCCAGAACGCCCAGCAGCACCGGGCCGGCGAGCTGACTCAGGGCATAGCTGCAGCCATACAACGCCACCAGCCGCCCGCGCCACTGTTCGACCACCAACTGGTTGATCCAGCTTTCACCGAGGATAAACACCAGCGTCAGGATCACCCCGATCATCAGGCGCAGCAGCAACCAGATCGGGTAGCTCGGCATCAGCGCCAGCAAGGCGATGGACAATGCCCCGGCCCACAGGCACAAACGCATCAGGTTCGCCGTGCCCAGGCGCGCGGCCAGATGGCTGGAGATCTTCGCCCCCAGCAACACGCCAATGGCCGGCATCGCCGCCATTACACCGATGGCGAATGAGCCGTAGCCCCAGCTTTCCAGGCGAAACGACACCAGCGGCATGCTGACGCCCAGGGCCAGGCCGACACTCAAGACAGACGCCAACACGGCGAAATAAGTCGCCCAACGCATGTTCCACGCTCCTGTGGATAGTATTTTTTCCGCTCACCACAAAACAAATGTGGGAGCGGGCTTGCTCGCGAAGAGGCCATCACATCCAACATCATCGTTGGCTGTTACGGCGCCTTCGCGAGCAAGCCCGCTCCCACAAGGGATCTACGTCGTTAAGAAAACCGACTTACAACTTGATCCAGGTCGCCTTCAGCTCGGTGTACTTGTCGAACGCGTGCAGCGATTTATCGCGACCGTTACCCGACTGCTTGAAACCACCGAACGGCGCGGTCATGTCGCCGCCATCGTATTGGTTGACCCAAACGCTACCAGCGCGCAGTGCGCGGGCGGTCAGGTGAGCCTTGGAGATGTCCTTGGTCCACACCGCTGCGGCGAGGCCGTAGGGCGTGTCGTTGGCGATCGCAACGGCTTCTTCGGCAGTGTCGAAAGCGATGACCGACAACACCGGGCCAAAGATTTCTTCCTGGGCGATTTTCATCGCGTTACTCACGCCGTCGAAAATCGTTGGCTCAACGTAAGTGCCGCCCGTCTCCTGAAGCGTACGCTTGCCGCCGGCGACCAGTTTGGCACCGTCGGCATGACCGGATTCAATGTAGGACAGCACAGTGTTCATCTGCTGGGTATCGACCAGCGCGCCGACGTTAGTCGCCGGGTCCAGCGGGTTGCCCGGCTTCCAGGTTTTCAGGGCCTCGATCACCAGCGGCAGGAATGTATCCTTGATCGAACGCTCGACCAGCAGGCGCGAACCGGCGGTGCACACTTCGCCCTGGTTGAAGGCGATGGCGCCGGCAGCGGCTTCTGCAGCTTCTTGCAGATTCGGTGCATCGGCGAACACGATGTTCGGGCTCTTGCCGCCGGCTTCGAGCCAGACGCGTTTCATGTTCGACTCGCCCGAGTAGATCAGCAGTTGCTTGGCGATCTTGGTCGAACCGGTGAACACCAGCGTATCGACATCGTTGTGCAGGGCCAGGGCCTTGCCGACGGTGTGACCGTAACCGGGCAGTACGTTCAGCACGCCTTTCGGAATGCCGGCTTCAACCGCCAGTGCCGCGATGCGAATGGCGGTCAGGGGGGATTTTTCGGACGGCTTGAGGATCACCGAGTTACCGGTGGACAGCGCCGGGCCGAGTTTCCAGCAAGCCATCATCAGCGGGAAGTTCCACGGCACGATCGCGCCGACTACGCCGACGGGTTCGCGTGTCACGAGACCCAGTTGATCGTGCGGGGTGGCTGCGACTTCGTCGTAGATCTTGTCGATGGCTTCGCCGCTCCAGCTCAGGGCTTGCGCCGCGCCGGGAACGTCGATGTACAGGGAGTCGCTGATCGGCTTGCCCATGTCCAGGGTTTCAAGCAGTGCCAGCTCTTCAGCGTTCTGCTTCAGCAGGCCGGCAAAACGGATCATGGTGGCTTTGCGTTTGGCCGGCGCCAGGCGCGACCAGGCGCCGGAATTGAAGGTGGCGCGAGCGTTTTCAACAGCGCGCTGGGCGTCGGCGGCGTCACAGCTGGCAATCTTGCCCAGCAGACGGCCATCGACCGGGCTGATGCACTCGAAGGTCTCGGCGGAGACAGCGTCGGTGTATTCGCCATTGATGTAGGCGCGGCCTTCGATCTTCAGATCGCGAGCCCGCTGTTCCCAGTCGGCACGAGTCAGGGTGGTCATTCGAGTGTCCTCCTCTTATTGAATACGAACGCTGCGCGGTCTTCGCGGGCGCTGTCAGGAATTCTGCCCGGCCAGCCTGCTTTTCGGCCCAAGGCAACCGCCACCCTAAACCAGCCACCCCTCATGTTTCAATATATTTGACATAAGGCCGGCAAACGGCCTTGCGATGTTCATTTTAATAAACATAGACTTTGGACTTTTCAGGCAATCACGGGAAATTACAACAATGAATATCCAGGATGTCGTCGACTTCAGCCAGGCCACCACCGCGCCCGAGCGCTATCGGCCGGACCCGGCGAAAGTCCTCAAGGGCGATCCCGAGCAAGCGGTGTACAACCACTACAACAGCCCGTGCGGGCAGTTGAATGCTGGCGTTTGGGAAGGCGAAGTCGGGCAATGGACAGTGAACTTCACCGAACACGAGTACTGCGAAATCGTTCAAGGGGTTTCAGTGCTGCGCGACAACGACGGCAACAGCAAGACCCTGCGCGCGGGTGACCGCTTCGTGATTCCCGCCGGGTTCCGCGGCACTTGGGAAGTGCTGGAGCCGTGCCGCAAGATTTATGTGGCGTTTGAGCAGAAGGCCTGAAGTTTTTTTGCTGTTTAGGCTGGCCCCTTCGCGAGCAAGCCCGCTCCCACATTGGATTTGTGAACGACGCAGATCAAATGTGGGAGCGGGCTTGCTCGCGAAGGGGCCCTGACAGGCACCACAAAACCCAGGCAACAAAAAAGGCCCGTATCTCGCGATACGGGCCTTTTTCGTAAGAGAGAAAAATCAATTACTTGATTTTGCCTTCTTTGTAGATCACGTGCTTGCGAACAACCGGATCAAATTTCTTGATCTCGATTTTGTCCGGAGTAGTACGCTTGTTCTTGTCGGTAGTGTAGAAGTGACCAGTACCGGCGCTCGAAATCAAACGAATCAATTCACGCATGATTAACTCCCTTAGATCTTGCCGGCTTTGCGGATTTCGGCCAGCACGACAGTGATGCCACGCTTGTCGATGATACGCATGCCTTTGGCAGATACGCGCAGACGCACGAAACGTTTCTCTTCTTCAACCCAGAAGCGGTGATGCTGCAGGTTCGGCAGGAAACGACGACGGGTTTTGTTGTTTGCGTGGGAAATGTTATTCCCAGTCACCGGACCCTTACCGGTAACTTGACATACTCTCGACATGCCTCAGCCCTCTAAAACCACATGCCCAACCCGGCATGGGTTGGCCGCTTAATCTCTCAGTCATTTGGCGCCAGGCGCCGCGTTTCTTTAGAGGTCTTACCGGCTACACCTACAGTGAAGGAACCGGGCCCCTAGAAAAGAGCGCTGCTTTATACCAGAAAGACTGAAGAGCAACAACATTCCGTGTGCACAGACTAAATAAAAACCCGGTTTTTCGGGCCGCGAGCGCCTTGGATAAAGGCTATCGTGGCGAAAGACCGCTCGTCGCAGAGAATCGGCCAGCCGGCCAATCCAGGGTTCTTCTCAGCCAGTGCGCACTGAAAACAGTCGCACATACTCCCCTTAAAATGAAAAAGGGGATAGTCATTTGCAAAAGAGCCCACTAGGGTAAGCCTTTTCCAGACTGCACTTGCAGATGGGCCTTCGATCTGTAAAGGAATCCGACCATGCGCCTCGCTGCCCTACCGTTGTTGCTCGCCCCTCTCCTGCTGAGCCCCCTGGCCCATGCCGCGGCGCTCAGCGTCTGCACCGAGGCCAGCCCCGAAGGGTTCGACGTGGTGCAATACAACTCGCTGACCACCACCAACGCTTCGGCCGACGTGCTGATGAACCGCCTGGTGGACTTCGACACGGCCAGCGGCAAAGTGGTCGCCAGCCTGGCGGACAGCTGGGAAGTCACGCCCGACGGCCTGACATACGTGTTCAAACTGCGTCCGGACGTGAAATTCCACCGCACTGAATACTTCAGCCCCACGCGCGAGCTGACCGCCGAAGACGTGATTTTCAGCTTCGAGCGCATGCTCGACCCGGCCCATCCGTGGCACAAAGTTGCCCAGAGCGGCTTCCCGCACGCGCAATCGATGCAATTGCCCACGCTGATCAAGAAGATCGACGCGCTCGACCCGCTGACCGTGCGTTTCACCCTCGATCACCCGGACTCGACATTTCTGGCCACCCTGAGCATGGGCTTCGCCTCGATCTATTCCGCCGAGTACGCCGACAAGCTGATGAAGGCCGGCGCTGCGGAGAAGCTCAACAGCCAGCCCATTGGCACCGGCCCGTTCGTGTTCACGCGCTTTCAGAAAGACGCTTCGATTCGCTACAAGGCCAACCCGGACTACTTCCGCGGCAAGCCATCGGTGGACCCGCTGATCTTCGCGATCACCCCGGATGCCAACGTGCGCTTGCAGAAACTGCGTCGCAATGAATGCCAGATCGCCCTGTCGCCCAAACCGCTGGACGTACAAGCCGCGCTGAAAGAGCCGACATTGAAAGTCGAAAAAACAGACGCGTTCATGACCGCGTTTGTGGGCATTAACAGCCAGCATCCGCCGCTGGACAAGCCGGAAGTGCGCCAGGCGATCAATCTTGCGTTCGACAAGGCCAACTACGTCAAAGCCGTGTTCGAGGACACCGCCGAGCCGGCCAATGGCCCGTACCCGCCGAATACCTGGAGCTATGCCAAAGGCCTGCCGGGCTACCCACACGACGCGGAGAAAGCCAAGGCCTTGATGGCCAAGGCAGGCCTCAAGGACGGTTTCAAGACCACCATCTGGACCCGCCCTTCCGGAAGCACGCTGAACCCCAACCCGAGCCTCGGTGCTCAATTGCTGCAGTCCGACCTGGCGGAAATCGGCATTCAAGCCGAGATCCGGGTGATCGAATGGGGCGAACTGATCCGTCGTGCCAAGGCTGGCGAGCATGACCTGCTGTTTATGGGCTGGGCCGGTGACAACGGTGACCCGGACAACTTCCTCACGCCGCAGTTTTCCTGCGCGGCGGTCAAGTCCGGCACCAACTTCGCCCGTTATTGCAATCAGGACCTGGACAAGCTGATCAGTGCCGGCAAGACCACTGGCGAGCAAGGCGTGCGTACCAAGCTCTATGAGCAGGCGCAGGCGCAGATCCAGCAGCAGGCGTTGTGGCTACCGCTGGCGCACCCGACGGCGTTTGCGCTGACGCGCAAGGATGTCGAGGGGTATTCGGTGAGCCCGTTCGGACGTCAGGATTACTCCAAGGTCAACCTCAAGTAAAAGGGTTGCCACAAACCCTGTGGGAGCGGGCTTGCTCGCGAAAGCGGTCTGTCAGTCAGCATTGATATTGGCTGACACGACGCCTTCGCGAGCAAGTCGAATCGTCGCTCCGCCGCTCCCACATTAGTTTGGTGCTGGTCCTGCCTCCCCCTACATCCACCCGTACTCAGCCATCGACAGCGGATCGCCATCCCCGATGATGAAATGGTCGAGCACCCGCACATCAACTAATTCCAAAGCCTCTTGAAGGCGTTTGGTCAGCAGCCGATCAGCCTGGCTCGGGTCAGGATTGCCCGACGGGTGGTTGTGGCACAGGATCAGAGCCGCTGCATTGTGCGCCAGAGCCCGTTTGACCACTTGCCGCGGATAGACGCTGGTAGTGTCGATTGAGCCGCGAAACAGCGCTTCGAACGCCAGTACTCGATGCTTGGAATCCAGAAACAGACAGCCAAACACCTCATGCGGCTCATGACGCAACATCGACTTGAGGTACTCACGTACGGCCAGCGGATTCTCCAGTACCGAGCTGTGACGCAAACGCTCGGCCAGATGCCGGCGCCCCATTTCCAGCACGGCCTGCAATTGCGCGAACTTCGCGGGGCCGAGCCCGAGATGACCACTGAAGGTCCGCAAATCCGCCTCCAGCAGTTTGCGCAGGCTGCCAAATTGACTCAACAGGTGTCGCGCCAGATCCACCGCGCTTTTGCCCGATACGCCGGTTCGTAGAAAAATCGCCAGCAACTCGGCGTCCGACAGCTTCGCCGAACCCTGCTCCAACAGCTTCTCCCGCGGCCGCTCCGCCGCCGGCCAATCACGAATACTCATAGCACCTTCCCTGTCTGTGGGCGCCGCTGTTCCATAGCGGTCGCTGTGATATCGTAGCCCATCTTTTTTGCTGGCGATTTCATCCCTGGGGAGGGGGCCTCGCCATGCTGTCATCAACGAAATGAAAGGCAGACCTATGCAGCGGCTGTATCGGAAACGCATCGTTCTGGGCGTCGGCGGCGGCATTGCTGCCTACAAGAGCGCCGACCTGGTTCGCCGCCTGATCGACCAGGGCGCCGAAGTGCGCGTGGTCATGACCCGTGGCGGCAGCGAGTTCATCACCCCGCTGACCATGCAGGCCTTGTCCGGCCACCCGGTCCACCTCGACCTGCTGGACCCGGCGGCAGAAGCTGCCATGGGCCACATCGAGCTGGCCAAGTGGGCCGACATGGTACTGATCGCCCCCGCCACTGCGGACCTGATCGCCCGCCTGGCCCAAGGCATTGCCGACGACCTGCTGACCACATTGGTGCTCGCCACCGACGCCGTGGTGGCCGTTGCTCCGGCGATGAACCAGGCCATGTGGCGCGACCCGGCAACCCAGGCCAACCTGCAAACCCTCGAAAGCCGCGACATCAAAGCCTTCGGCCCGGCCTCAGGCAGCCAGGCCTGTGGCGACGTCGGCCTGGGCCGCATGCTCGAAGCCGTCGAACTCGCCCAGTGCGCGGCGGACTGCTTCCAGCGCAAAGCCTTGACCGGCAAACACGTGTTGATCACCGCTGGCCCGACCCAGGAAAACATCGACCCGGTGCGCTACATCACCAATCACAGCTCCGGGAAAATGGGCTTTGCCCTGGCCGAAGCCGCGGTGGAAGCCGGCGCCCGCGTGACCTTGATCACCGGCCCGGTGCACCTGCCAACGCCGGATCGCGTCACGCGCATCGACGTGGTCAGTGCCCGCGACATGCTCGCCGCCTGCGAAGCCGCGATCCCTTGCGACCTGTTCATCGCCTCGGCAGCGGTCGCGGACTACCGCCCGGAAGTCGTCGCCCCACAGAAACTCAAGAAAGACCCTACGAACGGCGACGGCTTGTTGCTACAGATGGTGCGCAACCCAGACATTCTGGCCACCATCGCCACGCGTCCCGACCGTCCGTTCAGTGTCGGTTTCGCCGCTGAAACCGAACACCTGCTCGACTACGCTGCACGCAAGTTGAAAGACAAGAACCTCGATTTGATCGTCGCCAACGACGTCGCCAACCCGAGCATTGGCTTTAACAGCGAAGAAAACGCCTGCAGCGTGATCGACCGCGAGCTTCACGCCACACTTTTCGCCCAGACCAGCAAGAGCAAGATTGCTCGCCAGCTGATCACTTTTATCGCCGAACGTCTGAACCAGGTTTAATTTACATGCACGCTTTGCAAGCCAAGATCCTCGACCCTCGCATCGGTACCGAATTCCCGCTGCCGCAATACGCCACCCCAGGCTCCGCCGGCCTCGACCTGCGCGCCATGCTGGAAAAAGACATCGTGATCAAGCCGGGTGAAACCGTGCTGATCCCGACCGGCCTGTCGGTCTATATTGGCGATCCGGGCCTGGCGGCACTGATACTGCCGCGCTCAGGCCTGGGCCATAAGCACGGCATCGTGCTGGGCAACCTGGTCGGCTTGATCGACTCCGATTACCAGGGCCCGCTGATGGTGTCCTGCTGGAACCGCGGCCAGACCGAATTCACCATGGTCGTTGGCGAGCGTCTGGCCCAATTGGTGCTGGTGCCCGTGGTTCAAGCGCATTTCGAGATGGTCGAAGAGTTCGTCGAAACCCAGCGCGGCACGGGCGGTTTCGGACATTCCGGCAGCCATTGATCCGACGGAGAACCCTGTGGCGAGGGGGCTTGCCCCCGTTGGGCTGCGAAGCGGCCCCAAGATTTTGTGAGTGCCGCGCACCCAAGCGCAAGCAAGCCTCCTCGCCACAATTTGCACAACGTTCATCTGGAAGGTTTACCCCCCAAAATCAAGGCATTGACCGGTCATTACCCCGCAAACGCAGCTGGCATGGCCTTTACACACCACGAACTCTCCGTGGAAAACGCCGTCATACCCTTCAGTTTGAGCCGGCCGATGCGTTTGTCGCAGGCAGGTACAGCCACTTTCGAGATGGAGCATTCCTACAGATGAACACCCCCGCCCAAGTCGCCCCCAAGTTCCCTGACAGTATCTTTCGCGCCTACGACATTCGCGGCACCGTCCCGGAGTTCTTGAACGCTGAAACCGCTTACTGGCTCGGCCGCGCCATCGGCGCCCAGAGCCTGTCTCAGGACGAACCGAACGTTTCGGTGGGTCGGGACGGCCGCCTGTCCGGCCCGGAACTGGTCGAGCAACTGATCAAAGGCCTGGCCGATGCCGGCTGCCACGTCAGCGACGTCGGCCTGGTGCCTACGCCGGCGCTGTACTACGCCGCCAACGTACTGGCCGGTAAATCGGGCGTGATGCTCACCGGCAGCCACAACCCGTCGAATTACAACGGCTTCAAGATCGTCATCGCTGGCGACACCTTGGCCAACGAACAGATCCAGGCCCTGCACGAGCGCCTCAAGACCCACAACCTGAGCAGCGGCAAGGGCAGCGTGACCAAAGTCGAGATCCTCGACCGCTACAACACCGAAATCGTCCAGGACATCAAGCTGGCCCGCCGCCTGAAAGTCGTGGTCGACTGCGGCAACGGCGCGGCCGGCGTGATCGCTCCTCAACTGATCGAAGCGCTGAACTGCGAAGTCATTCCGCTGTTCTGCGATGTCGACGGCAACTTCCCGAACCACCACCCGGACCCGGGCAAGCCTGAAAACCTCGTGGACCTGATCGCCAAGGTCAAGGAAACCAACGCCGACCTCGGTCTGGCCTTCGACGGCGACGGTGACCGCGTTGGCGTCGTGACCAATACCGGAAGCATCGTCTACCCGGACCGTCTGCTGATGCTGTTCGCCCGCGACGTGCTCGCGCGCAACCCGGAGGCGGAAATCATCTTCGACGTCAAATGCACCCGCCGCCTTGTTCCGCTGATCAAGGAATATGGCGGTCGGCCGCTAATGTGGAAGACCGGTCACTCGTTGATCAAAAAGAAAATGAAACAATCCGGCGCACTGCTGGCCGGCGAAATGAGCGGGCACATCTTCTTCAAGGAACGCTGGTTCGGTTTCGACGACGGCATTTACAGCGCCGCACGGCTGCTGGAGATCCTCAGCAAGGAAAAATCCACCGCGGAAGAGCTGTTTGCCACCTTCCCGAACGATATTTCTACGCCTGAAATCAATATCCATGTGACCGAAGAGAGCAAATTCAGCATCATTGATGCACTGCACGATGCGAAGTGGGGCGAAGGCGCTGACCTGACCACCATCGATGGCGTGCGAGTCGATTACGCCAAAGGCTGGGGCCTGGTGCGCGCGTCCAACACCACGCCGGTGCTGGTGCTGCGTTTCGAGGCCGATGATGAGGCTGAATTGCAGCGCATCAAGGACGTGTTCCACACCCAGCTGAAACGTGTTGCACCTGATCTCCAATTACCGTTTTGATTTATCGATGCGCACTTTATTTTGAAGTGCTGGAGCCCTGAATGACCCTCGAACGCGAAGCCGCCGCCAACACCGCCAAGGTCCTGTCCGAAGCGCTGCCTTACATTCGCCGCTACGTCGGCAAGACGCTGGTGATCAAATACGGCGGCAACGCGATGGAAAGCGAGGAGCTGAAAACCGGCTTCGCCCGCGACATCGTGCTGATGAAAGCCGTGGGCATCAACCCGGTGGTCGTTCACGGCGGCGGCCCGCAAATCGGCGACCTGCTCAAGCGTCTTTCGATCGAGAGCCACTTTGTCGATGGTATGCGCGTCACTGACGCCGCGACCATGGACGTGGTGGAAATGGTCCTAGGCGGCCAGGTCAACAAGGACATCGTCAACCTGATCAACCGTCACGGCGGCAGCGCCATCGGCCTGACCGGCAAAGACGCCGAGCTGATTCGTGCGAAGAAGCTCACCGTGACCCGCCAGACGCCCGAGATGACGACCCCGGAAATCATCGACATTGGCCACGTGGGCGAAGTGGTCGGCATCAACACCGACCTGCTGAACCTGCTGGTCAAAGGCGACTTCATTCCGGTGATCGCGCCAATCGGCGTCGGTGCCAACGGTGAGTCGTACAACATCAACGCTGACCTGGTGGCCGGTAAAGTGGCCGAAGCACTGAAAGCTGAAAAGCTGATGCTGCTGACCAACATCGCCGGCCTGATGGACAAGCAAGGCACGGTCCTGACCGGCCTGACCACCCAGCAGGTCGACGAGCTGATCGCTGACGGCACCATCTACGGCGGCATGCTGCCGAAGATCCGTTGCGCGCTGGAAGCGGTTCAGGGCGGTGTGGGCAGCTCGTTGATCATTGATGGTCGGGTGCCCAATGCGATTTTGCTCGAAATCTTCACCGATACCGGTGTCGGTACTTTGATCAGCAATCGCAAGCGTCCCTGATTCAAACACGGCAAAAGATCGCAGCCTTCGCCGGCACCTACGGATGTACGATTTTTCTGTAGGAGCCGACGAACTCTGCGATCTTTTTTATGCGCGCAGGAAACGTCTGACCTGACTCAGCGAAACGTCCGACATCCTGCCAGCATCCGTCCGCTTAGGATCTTCCGTGAATCCACTGGAGATCTTCCCCATGCAAAAAGACCACGTTCCCTACGGCAGCGATGTATCCGCAGGCACTTATGAGTGCGCAGACTGCGGACGCGAATACACCAATCAGTCGAAAACTTCGCTTCCGCCGTGCCCGGACTTCAAACCAAGCACTCACACCCTCAATGGCTGGAATATCCTCACAGGCCAAGGTGACGCGGTCGTAGATCCGTATCCAAACAAGCCTTCCAAATAATTCACTCCGACCGGCGCCTTCATGGCGCTGGTTTACGTCAACCTTCCAGCTGCTGTGAGAATCATGGGGGCAGCAGCACGACCGTTTTTCAAATTTCAATATTTACCCCACTTTCAACATTCGTTGAAATCATCATATTGGGTGAAAACACTCGACAGTTTTCACCAAAATGGATATTTTCAGCATTCGTTGAAAAAGGGCGAATCAATGAAAGAGCTCGAAATGCACTCAAGAGACGCACTGCGAAACCTCCTGAGTAAAATACCGATCCTCAAGATTAAAAGCCTGAAATCCGTCCCGCTTTCACAAGCCTGGACTCCCGACTTCATTGTCGAGGTAAACACATCAGGAAAATCGCACTCTTTGGTCTGCGAAGTGAAAGCAAGTGGCCAGCCCAGATTCATAAACGCAGCCATACTTCAGCTTCGCGACTACGTGAACGAGCGGAACACCGAGGCTACGCCTATCGTGGTCGCACCTTATCTTTCACCCGTTACCAGACAAGCGTGTCGGGAAAAAGGAGTGGGATACCTGGATCTGGAGGGCAATGCCTGGATTTCATTCGATGGCATATTCATTGACCACCAAGTTGCTGACAAGCCGCCCTCGGAGAACAGGGAGCTGAAGTCTCTCTTCAAACCAAAATCAGCTCAGATCATTCGTATGATGCTTCGGGAACCGGACCGATCCTGGCGGGTAATGGAACTCTCCGAAGCGGCCGGAGCGAGTCTGGGTCAAGTCAGCAATGTCCGCACCGCACTACTGAATCGAGAATGGGCAAGAGCAACAAACGAGGGTGTATGTCTATCTGATCCTCAAGCCCTTTTGGATGCATGGGTCGAAACATACGAACCTCCGTCAGGGGAACGTAAAAAATTCTATACCCCCTTACACGGCAGCGCATTGGAAACTGCGGCGCGGAACGCTATCGGAGAAAGTAGCAACGGAAACGCGCTTTTTTCCTCATTTTCTGCCGCCCAATGGCTTGCTCCCTATGCTCGTGTCAGCACGAATTACTTTTATGCGGACATTCAAGGTCTAGAGAAATTGGTCAAAGCATTACAGTTGACTCCCGCATCAAAGGGAGAAAACGTAGTGATCACTTTACCCAAGGACGAAGGACTTCTATTGGATACCGTTGAAGCAGCGCCAGGCGCCAAATGCACCAGTCCAGTTCAAACCTATTTGGATCTATCGGTTGCAGGAGAGCGCGGAAAGGAAGCCGCCGAGTATCTACGACAGGAAAAATTGACATGGCCCCGCTAGTACCTCAAGAGCCTCAATCCGCTTCAGATTATGACGACAGAACGACGACTGCCGTGAAAGCAGTATTAATCGAAATGGGTCAAATTCTAGGTTCCTTCAGAGGCAAGTTTGCAGTGATCGGTGGTGCGGTGCCGTGGCTTCTGCTTGCGAATGACGACATGCAACACGTTGGTACCCTTGATGTCGATTTGAGCCTGGACGCAGAAGCTCTCGGTGATGGCGAGTACGCAACATTGATCGAAGCACTGATGGGCAATGGGTACGAGCAAAGAGGAGAACTTCGGCGATTCCAACTCGTTCGCCAGGTTCCCGTGCAGGATGGTGGAGCTGCAATAGATGTGATCGTGGATTTCTTAATGCCGCGCGACGCTGAAATCATCCAGAACAAGCCCCCCATTCTCAACGACTTTGCAGTTCAACGTGCCGACGGCGCCGACTTGGCTATGCGTTTCTATCAGATGGTTGCTGTTGAAGGCCCCATGCCTACGGGCGGCAAAAATCGTGTCGAGGTCGCTCTGTGCTCAATCCCCGCACTGCTTGCGATGAAGGGATATGCCCTGAATGGAAGGCATAAACAGAAAGACGCGTACGACATCTACTATTGCGTTCGTAATTATCCCGGAGGCATAGAAGCGCTTGCAGAAGAGTGTCGAACCGTACTTGAGACGGGAAGTGGCGAACAGGGTTTTCAGTTCATTTGCGAAAAGTTTGATATCGCCGAGGGCTACGGCCCGACATCAGTAAGACGATTCGTCGAAGACAGCCAAATCCTGGGAGATCGCACACCGGATCAGTGGCAACAAGACGCTTTCGGACAAATTGACGCCCTATTGCGTGCCTTGGACCTACGGGAGTAACAGCGCCTTTAATACCAGCACTGACAAAAAGGCCCTGTTTTCACAGGGCCTTCTCATTACACGCCGAATTGAGCGCGGTAGGCTTCTACAGCTGGCAAATGCTGCTTGAGCTGCGGATCGTCGGCCAGGAATTCCAGCACCTGGTTCAGCGAAACGATGCTAATCACCGGAATGCCGAAGTCACGCTCCACTTCCTGGATCGCCGACAACTCACCATTGCCTCGCTCCTGACGGTTCAGGGCGATCAGCACGCCCTTGGCCTTGGCGCCGTCCTGGGAGGCGATGATCTGCATCACTTCACGAATCGCGGTGCCGGCAGTGATCACGTCGTCGATTATCAGCACGTCGCCGGTCAGCGGTGCGCCGACCAGGCTGCCACCTTCGCCATGAGCCTTGGCCTCTTTGCGGTTGAAACACCACGGCAGATCGCGCTCGTGATGTTCGGCCAGGGCCACTGCCGTGGTCGCCGCCAACGGAATGCCTTTGTAGGCCGGGCCGAACAGTACGTCGAACGAAATACCGCTCTCGACGATGGCTGCCGCGTAGAAACGACCCAGCTGCGCAAGGGCCGAGCCCGTGTTAAACAGGCCGGCATTGAAGAAGTAAGGACTGGTGCGCCCGGACTTCAGGGTGAACTCACCGAAGCGCAAAACGCCGCGATCGATGGCAAAACGAATGAAATCGCGCTGATACGCTTGCATGAAAAAAACCCCAAATACCACGGATTTAGCTAATTAGGTTGACGCCGTGTATCATACACGCACGCGATTTTTGGGGCCATTTATGCGGATCATCAGTGTGAACGTCAATGGTATTCAGGCTGCAGTGGAGCGAGGTTTGCTCAGTTGGCTGCAAGCACAGAATGCCGACGTCATCTGCCTGCAGGACACCCGCGCCTCCGCCTTTGAACTGGACGATCCTGCCTTCCAACTGGATGGCTACTTCCTTTATGCCTGCGAAGCCGAAGTTCCTGCCCAGGGTGGCGTGGCTTTGTATTCGCGGTTGCAACCGAAGGCAGTCATCAGCGGTCTCGGCTTCGAGACGGCCGACCGCTACGGGCGTTACCTGCAAGCCGATTTCGACAAGGTCAGCATCGCGACCTTGCTGCTCCCTTCGGGGCAGAATGGCGATGAAGACTTGAACCAGAAGTTCAAGCTAATGGACGACTTCGCCCGTTATCTGGATAAACAGCGACGCAAACGTCGCGAGTACATTTACTGTGGCTCGCTGTACGTGGCGCAACAGAAGCTGGATATCAAGAACTGGCGCGACAGCCAGCAATCCCCGGGCTTCCTGGCACCTGAACGCGCCTGGATGGACGAGATTGTCGGCAACATGGGGTATGTCGACGCCCTGCGTGAAGTCAGCCGTGAAGGCGACCAGTACAGCTGGTGGCCGGACAACGAACAGGCTGAGATGCTCAACCTGGGCTGGCGTTTCGACTATCAGCTGCTGACTCCGGGCCTGCGCCGCTTTGTTCGCAGTGCGCGCCTGCCACGTCAGCCACGGTTCTCGCAGCATGCACCGTTGATTGTGGACTACGACTGGACGCTGACGATCTAAGCGTCGATCGCAGATAAAAAAATGCCCGTATCGCAAGATACGGGCATTTTTTATACACCAGAAGACACGCCCCGAACCTCAGGCAACGGCAAAAAACGGCAGCGCAAGGTACAACTTGATCACGATGACATTAATGATGTCGATGAAGAAAGCACCCACCATTGGCACCACCAGAAATGCTATCTGCGAAGGCCCGTAACGCTGCGTCACCGCCTGCATGTTAGCGATAGCCGTGGGGGTGGCACCCAGCCCAAAACCACAGTGCCCGGCCGCCAACACCGCTGCATCGTAGTTACTGCCCATGACTCTGAACGTCACGAAAATCGCAAACAGCGCCATGACCAACGCTTGCGCCGCCAGAATGATGAAGATCGGCAAGGCCAGTGCCGCCAGATCCCAGAGCTTGAGCGACATCAAGGCAATCGCCAGAAACAGCGACAGGCTGACATTCCCCAACACGGAGACTTCACGTTCGAATACCTGATACAAGCCCAACGCTGAAAGCCCATTGCGTAAAACTACGCCGACGAACAGGACGCACACGAATGTCGGCAACTCAAGTGCTGTGCCTTGTAACAAGCTATTCAGAAGATTGCCGGCTAATAAGCTGACGGCAATCAGAGCGAGTGACTCGATAAACGAAAACGGCGTAATCGAGCGCTCTTTGTTCGGCTGCTCAAACCCCTTTGGCAACCGTGGCGTTTCCTGAGGGTGGCAGCCGGGTACTTGAACTCGCTTGATCAGCAGGCGAGCGACCGGACCACCAATCAAGCCACCCAACACCAGCCCAAACGTCGCAGAGGCAATCGCAAGCTCGGAAGCGGAAGCCAGACCATACTTCTCACTGAACACCGTCCCCCACGCAGCGCCTGTACCGTGCCCGCCCGACAATGTGATCGAGCCTGTCAGCAGCCCCATCAAAGGATCGAGTCCCAGCATTTTTGCCAGGCCGATGCCCATGGCATTCTGGACTATCAGAAGTCCGACGACTGCCAGCAGAAAAACGCCCACTACCCGACCGCCCTTCTTCAGGCTGGCGAAGTCTGCACTCAAGCCGATAGTGGCAAAAAAAGCCAACATCAACGGCGTCTGTAATGAAGTATCGAAGCGGACTTCAATATCAAAGGTTCGCAATACCAGGAGTGCCAGTGCAACCAACAGGCCACCGGCGACGGGTTCAGGGATATTGTAGTTACGTAGAAAACCAACACGCGTAACTAGTCCACGCCCCAGCAAAAGCACTAGGGAGGCGGCCACAAGCGTTCCATAAAAATCGAGCTGCATCATTGGGATTATTCTTGGCTATATATTCAGAGGCGAACTTTTTACCTGCGCAGGCCTCTTGAACCGGCTGAGTGTCTCAACACTGATTGCTTGAAATTCAAAGACCTTCGATGGCTTGAATATGTCGAAATATTTCAGATTAAATATGACGTGGGGCAACTCTATCAACCGTAAAGTCTCATTGCCAAGGACATAGGCGATACTGATGCAATGCAGTTGTGACTAAAAGTGTAAGAGCGCTAATTGCGCATACGGAAAATAACCGTCGTCTCTGGATATTGCAGAAGATGGCGGTAAAGACACCTAACTTCAAAAAAAACAATGCCCCGACAAGTCGGGGCATTGTTTTAAACCGCGTTACTTGATCAACCGCCAGGTGAACGGATACCGATAGGGAAACCCTTCGTTAGCCTTCACGCCCGCAATGATCGTCAGCACCAACGCGCCAATCGCCACCAGACCGAACAGGAAGAACCCGATAATCACCACCATCAGCAAGAAGCAAATGGCGGAGGCAATGGCGACGGTGATCTGAAAGTTCAGCGCCTCCTTGCCTTGCGCATCGACAAACGGGTCCATCTCGCGCTTCATCTGCCAAAGAATCAGCGGGCCGATCAGCGTGCCGAACGGAATCCAGATCCCTAGCAAGGCGGACAAGTGACAAAACATCGCCCACTGCCGAACTTCTTTGCTCGGCGTGGGAAGCAGCTCTTGTTCATCACTCATAACGTCCTCCTTGGTTGGAACGGGTCCGATCAGTCGGCCAGTGCAGCCTTTTGCAGTTCGAAGATTTCGGTCATGCCTTTCTTCGCCAGTTCCAGCATAGCGTTCAGCTCTTCCGGCTGGAACGGTGCGCCTTCGGCAGTGCCCTGAACTTCGATGAAGCCGCCAGTGCTGGTCATCACCACGTTCAGGTCGGTCTCGGCAGCCGAGTCTTCCAGGTAGTCGAGGTCGAGCACAGGTTCGCCCTGGTACATGCCGACGGAAACGGCCGCAATCATTTGCTTCAACGGGTCGCCGCCTTTCAGGCCGCCGCGCTTCTTGATCACTTTCAAGGCATCGACCAGTGCAACCATGGCGCCGGTGATGGACGCGGTGCGGGTGCCGCCGTCAGCCTGGATCACGTCGCAGTCGACGTACAGGGTCACGTCGCCCAGCTTGGACATGTCCAGCGAAGCACGCAGGGAACGACCGATCAGACGCTGGATTTCCAGGGTGCGGCCACCTTGCTTGCCACGACTCGCTTCACGCTGGTTACGCTCGCCGGTGGCGCGCGGCAGCATGCCGTATTCGGCGGTCAACCAGCCCTGGCCCTGGCCTTTGAGGAAACGCGGCACGCCGTTTTCGACGCTGACGGTGCAGATGACTTTGGTGTCACCGAACTCGACCAGTACAGAACCCTCGGCGTGTTTGGTGTAGTTGCGGGTAATGCGGATCGAGCGGAGCTGATCGGCAGCGCGACCACTTGGACGTTTCATAGGGAATACCTGTACGGGGGACGGAAAACTGCGGAGCATTATAGAGCCGCTGGCCACGAGTGGGCACTTCTAAAAAATCCGCCCGACGACCGAAGGCCCTGAACAGCGCTTTACCGACGGCCTGCAGCCCTTTGTCACACCGTGTGTTTGGGCGCATCCGCCCCACTGCGCTACAATCCTGCGCCTTTGCTGCCTGTCGGCTTTCATTCACAGATATCGGGTCCGCGAAACCTTTGGTAACGCAAACCCGACTTGCGAGGTACCCCCATGGTGCACAGCATGACCGCCTTCGCCCGCGTAGAAAAAGCCGGCACCCAAGGCACCCTGAGCTGGGAACTGCGCTCGGTCAACAGCCGCTACCTGGAGCCGCACTTGCGCCTGCCGGAATCCTTTCGGGATCTCGAAGGCGCAGTCCGCGAGGCCCTGCGCCAAGGCATTTCTCGGGGCAAGCTTGAATGCACCCTGCGCTTCACCGAAGAAAACACCGACAAACCACTGCAAGTGGACCGCGAGCGCGCCGCGCAATTGGTCGCCGCTGCCGAGACGATTGCCAGCCTGATCAAGAATCCTGCGGCGCTCAACCCGCTGGAAGTGCTGGCCTGGCCCGGCGTACTGGTGGGTGACGCCACTGACCCGCAAGCCTTGAATGCCGAAGCATTGGCGCTGTTCAACGAAGGCCTGCAAGAACTCAAGGCCGGCCGCGAGCGCGAAGGCGCGGAGCTGGCGCGGTTGATCAACGATCGCCTGACCTCCATTGAAGAAGACGTCATCACCCTGCGTGAACTGGTTCCGCAGATGCTCGCCACCCAGCGCCAGAAAGTCCTCGACCGCTTCGCCGACATGAAGGCAGACCTCGACCCGCAGCGTCTGGAGCAGGAAATGGTCATGCTCGCGCAAAAGAGCGACGTCGCCGAAGAACTGGATCGCCTGAGCACTCACATCATTGAAGTTCGCCGGGTACTCAAATCCGGCGGCGCTGCTGGTCGGCGCCTGGACTTCCTGATGCAGGAACTCAACCGCGAAGCCAACACACTGGGCTCCAAAGCCTTCGACCCGCGCAGCACCCAGGCGGCGGTCAACCTCAAAGTGTTGATCGAGCAGATGCGCGAACAAGTGCAGAATATTGAGTAAGGCAAACCCGACATGACCCACAGCACCGGCACCCTGTACATCATTTCCGCCCCTTCGGGCGCGGGCAAGAGCAGCCTGGTCAAGGCCCTGACCGACGCTGATCAGGAGATCCGTGTCTCGGTCTCCCACACCACACGCGCCATGCGTCCCGGTGAAGTGAATGGCGTGAACTATCACTTCGTCGACCGCAGCGACTTCGTGAAGATGATCGAGCACGGCGATTTCCTTGAGCGCGCCGAAGTCTTCGGCAATCTCTACGGCACCTCGCAAAGCCACCTGCAGCAGACCCTGGACGAAGGTCATGACCTGATTCTGGAAATCGACTGGCAGGGTGCCGAGCAAGTGCGCAAGTTGATGCCCCAGGCCCGTTCGATCTTCATTCTGCCGCCGTCCCTGGAAGCGTTGCACCAGCGCCTGAACAATCGCGGCCAGGACAGTAACGAAGTCATCGAAGGCCGGATGCGCGAAGCCGTCAGCGAAATGAGCCACTACGTCGACTACGATTACCTGATCATCAACGACGATTTCGCCCACGCGCTGCGCGATTTGCAGGCGATTTTCCGTGCCAATCAGCTGCATCAGAAGCGCCAGCAGCAGCGTAACGGAAAACTTTTGGCTGAATTGCTCGGCTAAACAGCACTTCCCAAAACCGCTGCAAGGGCTTTACATTGGCACTTGCAGCGCGTTGAAGGGCCTGGTCAAAAAATCAGCGCTTCCCTAATCGCTGGTGATTTTTTAAACTGTTCAGTCCGCTCGCCCACCCGGGCAGCGCGCATATTGCATTCGCTCCGAGGAATACCATGGCCCGCGTAACCGTTGAAGACTGCCTGAACCACGTGGAAAACCGTTTTGAACTGGTCATGCTGTCCACCAAGCGTGCCCGTCAACTGGCCACCGGCGGCAAAGAGCCACTGGTTCAGTGGGAAAACGACAAGCCTACCGTTGTAGCGCTGCGTGAAATCGCTGAAGGCCTGATGAGCTACGAGTTCATCGCCAATGCTGAAATCGTCGAAGACGAACCGCTGTTCGCAGCGTTCGAGGACGAGTCCAACGAGGCCGTCTAAGCCTATGCCTGGTCGACGTAGCACGGCGCGGAGTCACAGCGAACGGCAGGAGTTATCATGCCGAGCATAGACGCCCTCGCCGATCGCTTATCGACCTACCTCGGCAAGGACCAGGTCAATCTGGTCCGCCGAGCGTACTTCTACGCCGAACAAGCCCACGACGGTCAACGCCGCCGTAGCGGTGAGGCGTACGTCACGCACCCTCTTGCCGTGGCGAATATTCTTGCCGACATGCACATGGACCATCAGAGCCTGATGGCCGCGATGCTGCATGACGTGATCGAAGACACCGGTATTGCCAAAGAAGCGCTGCAAGCGCAGTTCGGTGAAACCGTGGCCGAACTGGTCGACGGGGTCAGCAAACTGACCCAGATGAACTTCGAGACCAAAGCCGAAGCCCAGGCCGAAAACTTCCAGAAAATGGCCATGGCCATGGCGCGCGACATTCGCGTGATCCTGGTCAAGCTCGCTGACCGCCTGCACAACATGCGCACGCTGGAAGTCCTGTCCGGCGAAAAGCGCCGGCGGATCGCCAAGGAAACCCTGGAAATCTATGCGCCCATTGCCAACCGGCTGGGCATGCACGCCATCCGCATAGAGTTCGAAGACCTCGGCTTCAAGGCCATGCACCCGATGCGTTCCGCGCGGATCAACCAGGCTGTCAAACGCGCCCGGGGCAACCGCAAGGAAATCGTCAACAAGATCGAAGAGTCCCTCAGCCACTGCCTGGCCGTCGACGGCATTCAGGGCGAGGTCAGCGGTCGCCAGAAACACCTCTACGGCATCTACAAGAAAATGCGCGGCAAGCGCCGGGCTTTCAACGAGATCATGGACGTCTATGCGTTCCGGATCATCGTCGACAAGGTCGATACCTGCTACCGCGTGCTGGGTGCTGTGCATAATTTGTACAAACCGTTGCCGGGTCGCTTCAAGGATTACATCGCGATCCCCAAGGCCAACGGCTATCAGTCGCTGCACACCACGTTGTTCGGCATGCACGGCGTTCCGATCGAGATCCAGATCCGCACCCGTGAAATGGAAGAGATGGCCAACAACGGCATTGCCGCCCATTGGCTGTACAAATCCAGCGGCGACGAGCAGCCAAAAGGCACACATGCCCGCGCCCGCCAGTGGGTGAAAGGCGTGTTGGAAATGCAGCAACGCGCCGGCAACTCGCTGGAATTCATCGAAAGCGTGAAGATCGACCTGTTCCCGGACGAGGTCTACGTGTTCACGCCCAAAGGCCGGATCATGGAGCTGCCCAAAGGCTCCACGGCGGTCGACTTCGCTTACGCGGTGCACACCGACGTGGGCAACAGCTGCATCGCCTGCCGGATCAATCGTCGCCTCGCACCGCTGTCCGAACCGCTGCAAAGCGGTTCCACGGTCGAGATCGTCAGCGCTCCCGGCGCGCGGCCGAACCCGGCATGGCTCAACTTTGTGGTCACCGGCAAGGCGCGGACGCACATCCGCCATGCGCTGAAACTGCAACGCCGCTCCGAGTCCATCAGCCTCGGCGAACGCCTGCTGAATAAGGTGCTGAACGGCTTCGACAGCTCCCTGGAAAAAGTCCAGCCTGAGCGCGTCACGGCGATGCTTGCCGAGTACCGCCTCGAACTGATCGAAGACTTGCTGGAAGACATCGGCTTGGGTAATCGCATGGCTTATGTGGTCGCCCGCCGCTTGCTTGGCGAAGGCGAACAGTTGCCTAGCCCGGAAGGTCCGCTGGCGATTCGCGGCACCGAAGGCCTGGTCCTCAGTTACGCCAAGTGCTGCACGCCGATCCCGGGCGACCCGATTGTCGGGCACCTGTCTGCGGGCAAAGGCATGGTTGTGCACCTGGATAACTGCCGCAACATCAGCGAAATCCGCCACAACCCGGAAAAATGCATCCAGCTCTCGTGGGCCAAGGATGTCACCGGCGAATTCAACGTCGAGCTGCGCGTCGAACTGGAACATCAGCGCGGCCTGATCGCCCTGCTGGCCAGCAGCGTCAACGCGGCCGACGGCAATATCGAAAAAATCAGCATGGACGAACGCGATGGTCGCATCAGCGTGGTCCAACTGGTGGTCAGCGTGCACGACCGCGTGCACCTGGCTCGCGTGATCAAGAAACTGCGTGCCTTGACCGGGGTGATTCGCATCACCCGCATGCGTGCGTAAAGCCCACTCTTACAAGGAGTCATTCATGACCAAGACTGTTATCACCAGCGACAAGGCCCCGGCCGCCATCGGTACTTACTCCCAGGCGATCAAGGCTGGCAACACCGTTTACATGTCGGGCCAGATTCCTCTGGACCCAAAAACCATGGAACTGGTTGAAGGCTTCGAAGCCCAGACCGTCCAGGTGTTCGAGAACCTCAAAGCCGTGGCCGAAGCGGCCGGTGGTTCGTTCAAAGACATCGTCAAACTGAACATCTTCCTCACCGACCTGAGCCACTTCGCCAAGGTCAACGAGATCATGGGCAAGTACTTTGACCAGCCTTACCCTGCTCGCGCCGCCATCGGCGTAGCCGCCCTGCCAAAGGGTTCGCAGGTTGAGATGGATGCCATTCTGGTCATCGAGTAAACGTGCGGCGCAGCCTTCCAAAGGCTGCGCCGATCTTGTCTTGAAAGGATTCCACCATGCGCCACGCGCTAGCCCTCTCGCTGGTCGCCCTACTCTTGGGCGGTTGTGCCAGCAACCCTGCCGATCGTGATATCAGCGGCACCTGGATCAATCAGGTGGCGATTGACGCTGCCGCCAAAGGCGCTCCCCTGCGCGAAGCGCTCCAGGCCTATGGCCCGAACCTGGAATGGGACGTCAATACCAAGGCCGGTCAGACTCGCTACACCAACGGTTTTGAAAACGTCGACGGCAAGCTGCTGGGCGAAGAGTCCGGCGCATGGAAGATCGAGTTTTATGGCAGTTCCGGTAGTGAGTTGAAACGCGACGGCAAGCAACTCCGCCAGGCTGCGTTCGATAGCGAACCCGCGCAGGTGTTCGACCCTGCGCAGATCCAGGTACCGGAAGGTGCACCGGTGGGTGCGAGCTTCGAACGCGCGCTGTATACGGCGTACATGGGCGGTAGCTGGAATATTGTCAGCGGCCCGGGTGAAGGCAACACCGTGCAATTTCAGGCTGACGGCCAGGTTGCCGGCCTGCCCGGTGCAGACCGCTATGCCCTGTGCCTGGCGGGCGATTGCGCGTCGATGAGCGGCGGCAACGACAACATGTGGCTGCAACTGAACGGCCAGGGCAACACCTGGATCTTCGCGCGCAAGGGCAAGGAGCTGGAAATCTTCCAGGCGGTGAACACCGCACAGGCTGACGAAATGCCGCAGTTCACCCCGGGCGACCGCAAGTGGTTGCTGGAAAAGCAGTAACCCGATCTCAGCTACAACGAAGATCAAATGTGGGAGCGGGCTTGCTCGCGAAGGGGCCGTAACATTCAACATCATCGTTGACTGTTACACCGCTTTCGCGAGCAAGCCCGCTCGCACATTTGGTTCAGGGTGACCGGAAGTCAGCAGCGGCCTTCGAGAATGGCGGCATAGCCTTCGCGATAGCTTGGGTACTTCGGCGTCCAGCCCAAGGCTTTGGCCCGCGCATTGCTGCAACGCTTGCTCCCCGTACGCCGTACGCTCGAGTCTTCATCCCACTCGGTCACGCCCAGGTACTCACGCAACCAGCCGACCACTTCGGCCAACGGTGCAGGCGCATCGTCGACGCCGATATAAACGTCATCCAGCGCCACACCACGACGATCCGCTTCCAGCAGATACGCCATCAACCCCGCCGCATCGTCCGCGTGAATGCGATTGCCGTACAACGGCGGATCGACTGCCACGCGATAACCGCGACGAACCTGCGTCAGCAGCCATTCGCGGCCCGGACCGTAAATGCCGGTCAAGCGCAGAATGCTCGCCGGGATGCCGCTTTGCAGTGCCACCTGCTCAGCCTCCAGCATCAAACGACCTGAATAGCCGGTTGCAATTGTCGGCGACGACTCGTCGACCCACTCACCCTCCTGCTGGCCATACACACTGCTGCTGGAAACAAATAACAGCCGCTCCGGCACCTGGCCGTAGTCGTTCAGCCACTCCAGCACATGCTGCAAACCCTGCACATACGCAGCGCGATAACCGGCTTCATCGTGATCGGTAGCCGCCGCGCAATACACCAGGTAATCCACTGCGCCGATGGGCCAGGTCTCGGGACATTCTTCTTTGAACAAGTCCCCTGCGACACCAATGACACCCTCTGGCAGGCGTGAGACGTCGCGCCTCAGACCGTGCACCTCCCATCCGGAAGCTACCAGTTGCGTGGCCAGGCGACTGCCGACATCACCGCAACCGGCGATCAAAACTGAGGGTGTGGACATCGAAAAACTCCCATCGGAAAGCCACAGACTAGCGCCGACACAGGACGAGCGGCTAGTAATGCAGGAAAAAAAGAGACTCTATTACTTTTGTTAACAAGAATTAATTGCAATAATGCACGCCACTTTTGTTCTCGGCCTCACGAGGCCTGGAAGAACATTAACCGTCTTTTTCTCTCAGGTCCGGCCAGCATGACACGCAATCAATTCTCCGCTTCGCCAACCAAACGCCCTCGCGCCTGGAGCGCAGTGGCCGCTCTGCTGCTGAGCCTGATGCTCGCGCCAACCGCCGCTTTCGCTGATGCGCAAGCACCCGCCACGCCGGCTGCCGCCGCCGCTCCAGCTCCAGCTCCAGCTCCCGCCGATCACGCTACTCCTGTCGTTGCGCCAGTCGCGACCGATCCGGTTCAGGCGGTTGACGCTGCAGACGTTCCTGAAGTGCTCGAAGCCGACAACACCCTGGGCATGGCCCACGACCTGTCGCCGTGGGGCATGTACCAGAACGCCGATATTATCGTGAAAATCGTGATGATCGGCCTGGCCATTGCTTCGATCATCACCTGGACCATCTGGATCGCCAAAGGCTTGGAGCTGATGGGCGCCAAGCGTCGCCTGCGTACAGAAATCGTCCACCTGAAAAAAGCCACCACCCTCAAAGAAGCCAGCGCAACAGCCACCCAGCAAGGCACCCTCGCCAACCTGTTGGTGCATGACGCCCTGGAAGAGATGCGCCTGTCGGTCAACAGCCGCGAGAAAGAAGGCATCAAGGAGCGTGTTGCCTTCCGCCTCGAACGTCTGGTAGCGGCGTGCGGTCGCAACATGAGCAGCGGCACCGGCGTCCTCGCCACCATCGGTTCCACCGCGCCGTTCGTGGGTCTGTTTGGCACCGTATGGGGCATCATGAACAGCTTCATCGGCATCGCCAAAACCCAGACCACCAACCTCGCCGTTGTCGCACCCGGCATCGCCGAAGCCCTGTTGGCGACCGCACTGGGCCTGGTTGCCGCCATCCCGGCGGTGGTGATTTACAATGTCTTCGCGCGCTCCATCGCAGGTTATAAGGCTCAAGTGTCCGACGCTTCGGCTGAAGTCCTGCTGCTGGTCAGCCGTGACCTCGATCACCTGCCGACCACCGAGCGCTCCACGCAACCGCACATGGTCAAAGTAGGGTAATCAGCCATGGGCTTGCATTTGAAAGAAGGCGCAGACGACGATCTGGCCGAGAACCACGAAATCAACGTCACGCCGTTTATCGACGTGATGCTGGTGCTGTTGATCATCTTCATGGTGGCCGCCCCGCTGGCCACCGTGGACATCAAGGTCGACCTGCCCGCCTCCACCGCCAAGCCGGCGCCACGCCCGGAGAAACCGGTGTTCCTCAGCGTCAAGGCTGACCAGCGCCTGTTCCTCGGCGAAGACGAAGTGAAGGCCGAAGCTCTCGGCGCGACGCTGGACGCCAAGACCCAGGGCAAGAAAGACACGACGATCTTCTTCCAGGCCGATAAAGGCGTGGATTACGGCGACTTGATGAGCGTGATGGACAACCTGCGCTCCGCCGGTTACCTGAAGGTGGGTCTGGTCGGGCTTGAGTCGGCAGTCAAGAAATGATCACGACGCGCCATAAGTTGACGCGTTACAGCGGGAGCCTGGCCGTGGTGCTGGGCGTCCACGCACTGGCCATCGCGCTGGCGCTGAACTGGACGTCGCGGCCCCCGGTCGAGCTGCCACCGCTGGCCATGATGGTTGAGCTGGCACCGGTTCCGGCACCACCACCGCCGGCACCGCCGAAGGTCATCACGCCGCCGCAGCCACCAGCCCCGGTGGAGGAGTTGCCGATCCCGAAACTGGCTGAAGCGCCGAAAGCCGAGATTGCCGTGCCCAAGCCGGTCAAACCCAAGCCAAAGCCGCAACCGCCCAAGCCAGTGGAGAAGAAGCCGGAGCCGCCGAAGGAAAAGCCGTCCGAGGCAAAACCGAGCGACGCGCAACCGACTCAGGCACCGACCGAAAAATCCGCACAACCGGCACCCGGTCCATCGCCGGCGCAGCAGGCTGCCAAGGCTAGCTGGGAAGGCACTTTGCTTGCTCACCTGGGCAAGTACAAAAAGTACCCGGCCAGTGCGCAGAATCGGGGCAAGGAAGGCATGAACCGCCTGCGCTTCGTCGTCGATGGTCAAGGTAATGTGTTGTCCTTCGAACTGGTCAGCCAATCTGGCGCTGCCGATCTGGACCGGGCCACCCTGGAAATGATCCGCCGCGCCCAGCCGCTGCCCAAGCCACCGGCCGACATGCTCACCAATGGCACTATCGAAATCACTGCACCGTTCGTGTATTCCATAGACAAACGCCGCCGCTAATCCAAACACCGCGATACCTGTGGCGAGGGGGCTTGTCGGAACGCCGCATCGCCCCGTTGGACTGCGCAGCAGTCCCAAAGCAAACGAATGCGGATATCTGAAAAAATGCATTCGCTGGTTTTGGGGTCGCTTCGCAACCCAGCGGGGGCAAGCCCCCTCGCCACAATGGATCGAAGTCATAGATGCAGCGCGGATAAAGGCACCCCGAAAGGTGCCTTTCGCATATCTGCCAGCGGCAAACACGCATTACCCGGTGTCACTCAACACACTCACTCTGATAACGTGCGTCTATCGATTGCAGCCGTTATGCTTGGCGCGCAACTTCATGGACGCTTGCTATGACTCTCACAGAATTACGCTACATCGTTACCCTCGCCCAAGAGCAGCATTTCGGCCACGCGGCTGAGCGTTGCCACGTCAGTCAGCCGACCCTGTCGGTCGGCGTGAAAAAGCTTGAAGACGAACTCGGTGTGCTGATTTTCGAGCGCAGCAAGAGTGCCGTGCGCCTGACCCCGGTCGGCGAAGGCATCGTGGCCCAGGCGCAAAAAGTCCTGGAACAAGCCCAAGGCATTCGCGAACTGGCCCAGGCCGGTAAAAACCAGCTGACCGCCCCGCTGAAAGTCGGCGCCATCTACACCGTCGGCCCGTACCTGTTCCCGCACCTGATTCCGCAACTGCACCGGGTCGCCCCGCAGATGCCGTTGTACATCGAAGAAAACTTCACCCACGTGCTGCGCGACAAACTGCGCAACGGCGAGCTCGACGCGATCATCATCGCCCTGCCGTTCAACGAAGCCGACGTCCTGACGCTGCAACTCTACGACGAGCCGTTCTACGTCCTGATGCCGGCCCAGCATCCGTGGACGCAAAAAAAATCCATCGACGCCAGCCTGCTCAACGACAAGAGCCTGCTGCTGCTCGGCGAAGGCCACTGCTTCCGCGATCAAGTACTGGAAGCCTGCCCGACCCTCACCAAAGGCAACGACGGAGCAAAGCACACCACGGTGGAATCCAGCTCCCTGGAAACCATCCGCCACATGGTCGCCTCCGGCCTGGGCATCTCGATCCTGCCGCTGTCGGCCGTCGACAGCCATCACTACGCCCCGGGCATCATCGAAGTGCGCCCACTGACGCCGCCGGTGCCGTTCCGTACCGTGGCCATCGCCTGGCGCGCCAGCTTCCCGCGGCCGAAGGCAATTGAAATCCTCGCTGACTCCATTCGCCTGTGCTCGGTGGCCAAGCCGTCCGTGCCGGTGGTGGCGGCGTAAGTTGCTGTCATGACCGAGTTGTCGCAAGTGTCGGTGACGGCACTCAAGGGTGTCGGCGAGGCCATGGCCGAGAAGCTGGCCAAGGTCGGCCTGGAGAATCTCCAGGACGTACTGTTTCACCTGCCGCTGCGCTATCAGGACCGCACCCGTGTGGTCCCGATCGGCCATTTGCGACCGGGGCAAGACGCCGTCATCGAAGGCACCGTCAGCGGTGCCGACGTGGTCATGGGTCGTCGCCGCAGCCTCGTTGTGCGTCTGCAAGACGGCACCGGCGGGCTCAGCCTGCGCTTCTACCATTTCAGCAACGCACAGAAAGAAGGCCTAAAACGCGGCACGCGGATTCGCTGCTACGGCGAAGCGCGGCCTGGCGCGTCGGGACTGGAAATCTACCACCCGGAATACCGCGCCATTACCGGCGACGAACCGCCGCCGGTGGATGAAACCCTGACCCCGGTGTACCCGCTCACCGAAGGCCTGACCCAGCAGCGCTTGCGCCAGCTGTGCATGCAGACCCTGACGATGCTCGGCCCGACCAGCCTGCCTGACTGGCTGCCGACCGAACTCGCGCGCGACTATCAACTCGCACCGTTGGCCGATGCGATCCGCTACCTGCATCACCCGCCCGCCGATGCCGACGTCGATGAGCTCGCCCTCGGTCATCACTGGGCGCAGCACCGCTTGGCCTTTGAAGAACTGCTGACTCATCAACTGTCCCAGCAACGGTTGCGCGAGAGCATGCGCTCCCTGCGCGCACCGGCCATGCCGAAAGCCACCAAACTCCCGGCCAAGTACCTGGCCAATCTCGGCTTCGCACCGACCGGCGCACAGCAACGGGTCGGCAACGAAATCGCCTACGACCTCAGTCAGCACGAACCCATGTTGCGACTGATTCAGGGCGACGTTGGCGCGGGTAAAACGGTGGTTGCCGCCCTCGCCGCGCTCCAGGCACTCGAGGCCGGATATCAGGTCGCGCTGATGGCGCCCACCGAGATCCTCGCCGAGCAGCACTTCATCACCTTCAAGCGCTGGCTCGAACCACTGGGCATCGAAGTCGCGTGGCTGGCCGGCAAGCTCAAGGGCAAGAACCGCGTCGCCGCGCTGGAACAGATCGCCAGCGGCACGCCAATGGTGGTCGGCACTCACGCGCTGTTCCAGGACGAAGTGCAGTTCAAGAACCTAGCGCTGGTGATCATCGACGAACAACACCGCTTCGGCGTTCAGCAGCGTCTGGCGTTGCGGCAGAAAGGCGTTGGCGGACGCATGTGTCCGCATCAACTGATCATGACCGCCACACCGATTCCACGGACGCTGGCCATGAGCGCCTACGCCGACCTCGACACCTCGATCCTCGACGAACTGCCGCCCGGTCGAACACCGGTCAACACCGTGTTGATCACCGACACCCGACGCGTTGAAGTCATCGAACGGGTGCGCGGCGCCTGCGCCGAAGGGCGTCAGGCCTATTGGGTGTGCACGCTGATTGAAGAGTCGGAAGAGCTGACCTGCCAGGCCGCCGAAACCACTTACGAAGACCTCACCGCCGCGCTCGGCGAGTTGAAGGTCGGGCTGATCCACGGCCGCATGAAGCCGGTGGAAAAAGCCGCCGTGATGGCCGAGTTCAAGGCCGGCAACCTGCAACTGCTGGTCGCCACCACCGTGATCGAAGTCGGCGTCGACGTCCCGAACGCCAGCCTGATGATCATCGAAAACCCTGAACGCCTCGGCCTCGCGCAATTGCACCAGTTGCGCGGCCGTGTCGGCCGAGGCAGCGCCGCCAGCCATTGCGTGCTGCTCTACCATCCGCCGCTGTCGCAAATCGGTCGTCAGCGCCTCGGTATCATGCGTGAAACCAACGACGGTTTTGTCATCGCCGAAAAAGACCTCGAACTGCGCGGCCCCGGCGAAATGCTCGGCACACGTCAGACCGGCCTGCTGCAATTCAAGGTCGCCGACCTGATGCGTGACGCCGATTTATTGCCCGCCGTGCGCGACGCCGCCCAGGCATTGCTGGAGCGCTGGCCGGACCACGTCAGCCCGCTGCTCGACCGCTGGCTGCGCCATGGGCAGCAATACGGCCAAGTGTGAGCACCGTCGCAGTTTGAGGACGATGCTTTTAAACAAGCTGGTTATACTCCTGCAATTGTTTGAATACGGATACAGACCATGACTGAAGCTGCCCTCGCCCCGGAACCCCTGCACGCTCCGTCTGTTATTCGGCTGCTGCTGGGCAAGCTGGGCATTGCCTACGAAGAAGTGCTGGACCACCACGGCCTGAACGCCTCGCGCAAAGTACAGGCTGTGTTGCTGGACGACGCCGTCGGCGCGCTGATGGTGCTGTTTGCGCAAAGCCAATTGCTGGACCTCAATCGCCTCGCCGAACTGACCGGCCGCCGGCTCACTGCCGTGCCCACCGAACGCCTGGTGAAAATGCTCGGCAAACACAGCCTGAGCCTGCTGCCCGGCCTGCCGGCGCTGACCAGTTCGCCGTGCCTGTACGAAGAAAGCCTGCTGCGTGAACCGAAGTTGCTGATCAACTCGGGCGAACCGGGCCTGCTGCTGGAAATCACCAGCGAAGATTTCAAGACCATGCTGACCAAGGCCAGCGCCGCCAACTTCGGCGAGAACCTGACCAGCATCCGCCCCAACCTCGACCGCCCCGACGATGACCGCAAGGAAATCACCCAGGCCGTTCAAGTGTTCACGGCGCGGCGCATCCAGCAACGCCTGGAAGAGACCATCGAGATTCCGCCGCTGGCCGAGACCGCGCAGAAAATCATCAAACTGCGCGTCGACCCCAACGCCACCATCGACGACATCACCGGCGTCGTCGAAACCGACCCGGCGCTGGCCGCACAAGTCGTCAGCTGGGCCGCGTCGCCGTACTACGCCTCGCCGGGCAAGATTCGTTCAGTAGAAGACGCGATTGTGCGGGTCCTGGGTTTCGACCTGGTGATCAACCTCGCGCTGGGCCTGGCCTTGGGCAAAACCCTGAGCCTGCCCAAAGACCACCCGCAACACGCCACGCCGTACTGGCAGCAATCGATCTACACCGCCGCCGTCATCGAAGGCCTGACCCGCGCCATGCCGCGCGCCCAGCGCCCGGAAGCCGGCCTGACCTACCTCGCCGGTCTGCTGCACAACTTCGGCTACCTGCTGCTGGCCCACGTCTTCCCGCCGCACTTCTCGCTGATCTGCCGTCACCTGGAAGTCAACCAGCACCTGTGCCACAGCTACGTCGAGCAGCACCTGCTCGGCATCAGCCGCGAACAGATCGGCTCATGGCTGATGCGCTACTGGGACATGCCAGAAGAACTCGCCACCGCCCTGCGCTTCCAGCACGACCCGCATTACGATGGCGACTACGCGGAATACCCGAACCTCGTCTGCCTGGCCGTGCGCCTGCTGCGTGGACGCGGCATCGGCTCCGGCCCGGATGAAGACATCCCTGAAGCCCTGCTGGAGCGCGTCGGCCTGACCCGCGACAAGGCAAATGACGTGGTCACCAAAGTCCTCGAAGCCGAAGTCCTGCTGCGCGAACTCGCTTCGCAGTTCAGCCAGGCCTAAAAGCATCGCGGGCAAGCCCCGCTCCCACAAGGATCACCAAAACCCTGTGGGAGCGTGGCTTGCCCGCGATGAATCCCCCGCCGCCCCACCTGAATCACCACAAGCCCCTGTAGGAGTGAGCCTGCTCGCGATGAATCCAACTCGATATCTCTGAATCACCACACCCACTGTGGCGAGGGAGCTTGCTCCCGCTCGACTGCGCAGCAGTCGCAACCCAGCCAACGCGATGTATCAGACACAACCGAGGTCTCAGGCTTTAGGGCCGCTTCGCAGCCCAACGGGACGGTGCGGCGTTCCGACAAGCCCCCTCACCACAATGTCAGCCGCTCGACTTCAAGCCTTAGCCTTCGCCTTCCGCGGCTTCAAATACTTGGTCAACCCCTGAAACCAGATCACCAACGCCGGATTCCCTTTGATCTGAATCGACTTGTCCTGAATCCCCGTCATAAACGCCAACTGCTTGTTCTTCGCCTGCATCGTGGCAAAGCCATACGCCGCATCTTTAAAAGCAATCGCAAACGCCGGCTCGGCATACAGGCCCGACTTACTGGTAATACGCTGATCCTTCACAAAGAAATGCCGCGCCACTTTCCCGTCCAGGGTCTGTAACTGGAACACCAATTCCTTGTCACCCAACTGCTGCTGAAACGCAGGATTAGTCCGACTGGCCTTACCCATCAACAAACCCAGCATCCACAGAAGAAAACGAAATTTCATGCGCACAGCCTCAAGAGAAAAATGAACGGCCGGCGCAGTGTAGCCGCTTCGGACGATAACGATAGCATCGCGTTGCGTTAGAAGAAGATGACGCGTTTTTTGACGCTGATGACTACCAAGTCATTGACGAAACGCCGGTGTTTAAAAGCGTGGAAGATTTGATCTTTCTACGCTCGACGCTATCAGAAGTTTCCTTCAACACGTGGGGATGTTCGTGAACTAGGCAGCGTTGCGCTCGGCCGATAGTCTTTGTTGGTCGCCGCAAAATCGGTGACACGGACGTGCAAGTCCGAATCCAGGTGCGCAATTGCTTATGGCTATTCGTCGAGCGTTTTCCTATGCTCGCGGATCGTTATGGCAGCTGTGCGTCGGAGACCTTCGGGTCTGCCGGTTCCTGGATCGGTCTTGCACACCAACGCACAGCTGCCACCTCTTTCGAAGTGCAAAGCGAAACGGTGTCGGTCTCTTAATTCCAGGAGATACATCAATGATCAAGCCAACACCAAATCCACCAGAACACGAAGACACCTCCCCCTACGAATCCCTCGATTCGAAGAAACTCCACGAAGCCGCCGAACGCGCCCTCAACCACCATTTTCCCCCACTGCCCGAGAAGCCCAAGCCGCGCAAGGGCAACCTCTTCACCGTCTCCCCCGACATCGACACCGAAGCCCTCCTGGCCAACGCCTCGGAAGACCTGCTGTCCATCAGCGCCATCGCCGCCAACCTGGCCGATGATGTCGAAGGTACGCTGCGCTCCGTAGCACTGGCGATCAGCAGAATGTCGGATGGGGTTCGGTTGTTGGTTGAGCGAGCGCTGGATCATATTGATTCGTCGAATCCGGCGGAGCATCGGGCGAAGGTGAAGTAGAAACCATGAAGGGGATTTAATGTCCCCTTCTTTGATTCAGATGTATTAGTCACATCCGCACTCGGAGCATCAGATGCAGTGACTTGCCTTGATCGATTCTGCACCTTGCGATCCCAAGCGCCCTACGTTGTTGATACCCTGCGGATAACCTTTATCAGCTGACAATTGATAACAGGCCAGCGCCCGGGACATATCCTTTGTTCCTAAGTCGCCACTCTCAAAATAGGAACCCAGAGTGTTCATCGCCTCTGTAGACCCCATGGAAACTGCACGAATAATCTCCCTTTCTGCCTGCTCGGGGTGTTGGCAAGGGCCGTCATAATCGGTGGAGTTGCCATTACAGTAAAAAAAAGAGAGACCCAATGCCCCACCCGGCAGTGTCGTCGCAGCCGCTTTAAACAGAGCTTCAAGCTTGCTCGTTTCCAACTGAGGTGCCATCTGCGAAAGACTCAAGCCTGCCGCCGACAGACTCGCCTGTGGATCACCCGACTCTGCAGCACAGACATAGTTTTCCAGGGCCGCTTCATGCAGCTCCTTAGTCAGCCGGTATTGTTCAAGCGCCCCTAACCCACCCAACCCTTCCGCACGTTGATAACAGAAGCTCTCGGCGCGGCTCATTCCGGGTTTACTGGATGCGACAAGCTCTTTCTCGCTGATCGACCAATCCTCAATACCCACAAGCGCCCAGCATGGCTTTTTAGAAGAATTAAAAATCTTGATGTTGCTGTTGCCTGCCCGTTTATCCACAACGTTTACGTGATTGTCGTCTACACGTTCGATCTCAACCCCTTCCGTCTTGCTCTCACCTGTTGCAGCCATCAAAGGAAAGTCCAAGCTCGGGCCTACCGCCGCAGTGATGAGAGGTTCAAATCGACCAGGATCATCGGTTCGCTTCAACACCAGTATCTTCACCGCCAATGCGGTTAGACGCTTCTGGGACTCGGCATTGGCGGAAAACGCTGGCAAAAACTGAGCAAAGTCTTTGGATGGGCAAGAGCTATCTGACCCGCTTCTCATTGCCCCCCAACTTAAAATATCGGGTGCGATCTTGTCCAAAAAAGCCGAGCGCTCGTGGCTCATTCTTGCGATGCAATTATTCACGGTCGTTAAGTAAGCAGAAGTACCGGGCTTTATCTCAAACGCCTCGAGCGGACAATTCGCGTCCCGCAATTTTATCCACACCCGCTGCGCTTCCTTGACCTTCGCCGTATACGCCGCCCCCGCGTCGGGGTCGGCCAGGTACTGAGCTTCGAGTCGCGCCATCAGTTGGTGATAACTGGTATTCAAGAGTGAGTCGGCAGCGATTTTGGCCACATCCGAACACTTATCAATTTGTTGACTCGCAGTAATTTCGCCGCATTCATCTTGGGCTAGTGCGGTTGGAACTGTCAGAACGGCTTGGCATACCAGCGCACCAACAACTCCTAAAAAAAAGCGTTTCACTATGTTCAATCCTTGAGTCATTCATTAGGCACTATGAGTCTTTGATCAGCAGCAGCCGAAACTCACTGTTCACAAACTCGCAGTAACGGTCCCTGAGCAAAAAACGGGACCAAAGAACGGGACAGATTTATTTATAGAGCACTTCTAGAGTTATAAATAAATCTGCCCCCTCTCTTGCCACCCTTCAGCTTCGTTCCATTACCCGCTTAGGAATTTTTGCGCTCTTTCCAGACTGAACCATAAGCGAGTTATATTTTTTGTAGTTTTCCGCAGCCAGCTCCTTGTTCCCAATCCCCCAATAACTATCGGCCAAATTCAAATAAGCGACCACCCTATCTGGATTATTTGCAACGACATAACTCAGCAATTCAGTCGCCTCGCCATAATGACCTGACTCTTCGAATAAAAACCCGAGATCATTCGACCACCCGGGATTTTTTGAAAAATAGTATTTATCCACAATATAAGTCTCAGGTGCACATGCTGAATCTTCGTTACCGCCTGCGACAAAGTAGGTCATATACTCATTGAATTTAACTTTATCTCCTTTTTTGTAAGCTGCCAGGGCCAGATCAAAATTAGTGCTGACGTCGACCGGCATGAGTTTCTCGCGACTGTTTTTATCCGACTGACTTTCTATGTGCAGCGCTTTTAAATACTCAAATGCCTTAGTACCATTAAACTCATCAAGCGACTTTGAGTTAAAACGATCCAGTGGCAAAGCGTACACGCCTACCAGCGACCGATCACAGGACTCGTTATTTGTCACAAGAAGCAAATTCTTAAGAACCAGTTTTTTCGTATCAAGATCATATTTAAACTGCAAATTAAAGTTGTACTTTGTATTACCATCTTCAGTTGTTTTTAAAACCAGATACTCTCCTGGCTTAGCGGAAGCATATTTCACCGGAATAGTTTCACCTTGTACATCTACAACGTTAATAACGTTGTCCGTCGCGGAAGATGTACCTACATCAAACCCATCGTAGCTCGCGGGAGAATAGGTATTTTTTATAACTGGCAGCGCTAAATTCGCCTCCACGATCACCGACGGCTGAGCACCGTTGGCAGTTACAAGTAGCCGTTGTGTTTGATCACCTGGCTCAGCTTTTAGGATCAGAATTTTTTGATCCCTTAAGCCTTCTATCAGATTCACATCTAAAGATTTAATAACTTGAGAGCTGGCAGGCATTGCATTATTTCCTCCCGCCCAAGCAACTGGAACCGCAGAAAATAAGATAGCTACTGTAAAAAGCCTAGCGAAACCAGATTTATGATTCATTGGGAGAACACCTGATAAATCTCTGTAAAATGCGTACGACGCTCTGCGTAGCTCTCAGTATTCAAATTCACCACCTTAGTAATATCGTCTGTACTGCCCACGTTTGGAGCGACTTTATTATTAAGATGCTGCCATTCCCAAAAACCCATCGCCGACAACAAACCTATTTTTGTATCAAGCAACTGATCCGGGTTGGCAACAATATCAATTACCTCTTCAGGCAACTTGGCCTTTAAAACATCCTCTACTGCCTTGTAGTTTGCCTTCCATGTAAGCTGAATGAACCCTTTCCCCTTATAGCTCAATCCTTCAGCACAACCTCCAGAGGTCAATACAAAACCTCCTGAGGCTGAACAACAGCAGTAAACACGCTTAGCAATTTCGTCCGGCTTAGGTAATTGAGAATATGCCTTCCCCCCATTCAATGTATAAGCACTTTTGGCTGATGGGCTAAGTGCATTATATTGAGCCATTTCAATTCGTTTATACCCTAGTTGATCAGCTTCAGCAGGATAAGTGTCGAAATATCTCTTGAACAAACTTTTCAGGGCCGGAACGGAATACCAAAGGCTTTCTGACTTACCGACCAGGGCCGCCCCTACCTCAGTCTTAACTTGTGCAAAAAACTGTGCGATCCTTACAGGCGTATTAATCTCAAAACGCCCTGCATATTTATTAAATAGTTCTCTTACTTCTTCACGCTTGCTTTCAGAAGAGGTTGGAAACATCCTTTTCATTTGATCTTTTGATATCAGCTCTGCCGACACCGAAGAAAAGTTCCCGATGATCTCTATCGGATGAAAATGCCAGACCATCCCATCAGCAGGAACTTCCGCCCTACCAGAAAGTTTGCTCCAAAATACGAAATTATCAATTCGCGCTTGCTCATGTTTCAGTGATTTAGGTGAGTCTTCCAGAATCTGCGCTAAACGGCTCCACTTTGGCTTTTCGGATTTATCCTTCCACTCAGTCGGGTGATATGCGATCAACTTTGACCAATGGTCTCTCATCTCGACATTTTTCAAAGCCTCAGGAAAGTCTTCCGGCGTGACCTTCCCATCCTGATTCCCAAGCCTATCCAGATCTTTGTACAAGGCTTTGAATAAATCAGGCATGTCATCTGGATCAAGGAAACCGTCTGCACCAGCACTCGACTCCTTCACTATGCGAAAGCCGAGCTTTTCCCAGTCGTGCTGAGTGATTATCTGAGCATCTGCCTTTTTTATAAGGCCTGATTTGCTCTGACCATCCTCATCAACCTTGAGCTCATACCATTCTGTAGGATCTTTGAATATTGGAGCCTTGTTGAGTTCGACGATATGCTCCTTCAATAACTGGACAGTTCCCGTCTGAGGAGCTTTTTTTGTCAGAACAGCGTCTGCAGGTAAATGTAAAAATTGCTTCCCAAGCTTTAGTCCAGCTTGGTTCTGCAGGAAGTCTTCGACCTTTGAATCCGCCGTAAAAATCTCAATGTGCACCTGATGCTTACGGGTAATTTCAGCATTCTCACCCGTAGCGTTCTCCATCAACCCCATATACCCGATGGGGTCGCCCGCCTTGATACCGGTGCTCGTTAGGGTGACGTCGTCAAACGCCAAATCAGCGGGCGTCACCGTTTCCCAACGCATCGTAGGCTCCGGTGGTTCATTTTCAACACAAGCCCAAAACGTTGGGGGTACCGTTCCTGCCCCTCCCAATCCACCGCTGACGAGCTTGCATTCAGCCATACGCCGTAGACTCCCGGCGATGTTGAGATTGACCACCTTTTCACTATCAAACTCAACAATACTACTGGCTACCAACGCCATAGAGCCAAGAGGTGTGCCTGCGTTTTGTCCATTAGCGGGTGATGCTGGAGCGCTGAAAAGAGGTAGTGGTCGTGGCGCAACCGTAGCCTTCACCTTACCTTGCCAATAATTCGGCCTAGCTCGTTGTGGCGGTAAAATCTCGGACCAACTGGCACCGCCACTTGACGCGCGAGGGTAGGCCTCTCCATTTTTTTTGTAAGCGAACCAAACCTCTTGACCTACGGAGCGACCATTTACACTCCCCTTGAGTATTTTGCCCTTGGCATAAACCTCGTCAGTTCCCTTTTTGTCGAGAATCTCAAACTCGGTACCGGCGGCAATTGCGCCATACGTATGGCAACCGGGCTCACCTTTCGCATCACTACGTGCAGTGAAGCCTCCAGCAATCATTTTTATTTTTTGATTAGGTAGCTCTTCAGGCGACAGCGGGTACCGTTCAAACGGTAATAAATGCATGTAAAGACTGTAGAAAGTCAGAGCATTTTGCTTGTCCTTGTTCGCGCCTTCTTCCGGATTTGGCGGCGACTTATATTCGTGGCGTACCAAGCAGAATGAATTGGAGTATTTCAGCGGCTTGGCATCCACCCCCTCGCCGAAAATTGACACCAAGTAGTCTCTGTTCAGCCGATAAGCCACCACCTCACCATCCGCCATACAGCGTACCGGCTCATGGAGCACACATTGCGGAGCGCTCAAGTCACTGATGTGAATACCACCATGCCAGAACTTATTACTGCCCAGCAGATAGTGGCCTGACTTTTCGTTTTCGATGGCCTTATAGAGTTGCTCGGCATCCGTAAACTGTTTCCCATCCGATTTTCTGATGGGAAATTGAAATTTCATCGTTGGTAAAACTGTCGGAGCTGCCGGATTTTGGTTTGATGAATCAGTCATTTTTTTGCTTCCTGCAAATTTATAGCAAAGCTCTTTGGCTCAACCCGATCCTTTTCCGCGGACCACGACATCGACAACTTTACCGCTGGAGTGATGAGTTGGCATCGCACGTGAGCACTTACAGAAAGCCCCATCAGGGGGGCGGTGAAAATTGGCGCACCCACATCTGCATTTTTTTTGAAAACACGATTCATGTCGTTCACTCAGAAAACACAAAAAAAGCCTTCGGTTTAACCTTCTCAGGCACCGCATTCCCCAACGCCTGATCCATCAAACTCCCCGCCTTATCCTTATCCGCAGCCCCCGGCAGCACCGGCGGTTTAATCCCGATCCCTGTCCCGCTCCCCGCCGAACCACCCGCATTTATCTTCACCACCGGCCCAACAACCGTCACCCCGCCGGCATCCAGCTTGATAAAGCTCCCTCCCCCCAAAATGGTGAGTTCGCTGCCAGCCTCGATAACAATCTTCGCCCCAGCCTTCACATGAATCTCTTTCCCAACGCTAGTCAGCTGCGCAGTCCCCAACTTCACATGCTGGTTCTGCCCAATCGTCAGGTGATCATCCAGCCGCGTTTCAGTCTTGCGGTCGGCGATGGTGGTGCGATGCTCTTCCGCTTTCAACTCGGTGTAGGTGTTCTTCACCACCGTGTCATGTCGCTCATTGCCGACGCGAATCTTCTGATCATGCTCAATGTTTTCATCCCAATCCCGCTGGGCATGGATGAAGATCTGCTCCGCACCCTTCTTGTCTTCAATCCGCAGTTCATTGAACCCACCGCCCCCCGGTGAGCTGAGGGTTTTGAACACGGTGCGGGTTTTGTTCGCCGGCAACTCGTAGGGAACCTGGTTTTCCTTGTGGTACAGGCAACCGGTCACCAGCGGTTGGTCGGGGTCGCCTTCGAGGAAGGTGACGAGCACTTCCATGCCGATGCGCGGGATGACGATGGCGCCGTAGCGGTCGCCGGCCCAGCTCGATGAAACGCGCATCCAGCAGCTGGTTTTGTCATCCGCCAGGCCTTCGCGGTCCCAGTGGAATTGCACTTTGATGCGGCCGTATTGGTCGCAGTGGATTTCTTCGCCTTTGGGGCCGGTGACCATGGCGGTCTGGCTGCCGAGGACGCGGGGTTTCGGGTGTTCCAGCGCGGGGCGGTAGAAGACGTTCCACGGGGTGGCGAGGAAGCGGTTGCGGTAGCCCTGGTGGAAGTCGTCTTTGTTGTCGGTGGTGTCGCTGGTCACGGACTCTTCGAGGACTTGCGGTTGTTTGCCTTCGTGGACGATTTCGGTGAGCAGCCAGAGGTCGTTCCACTCGGTGCGCGGGTGGTCGGACATTTCCAGGAAGTGCCCGCTGATGAGCCGGGTCTGGTCGCCGTGGCCTTCGGCTTGCAGGTAGTCAGCGCGGTGGCGTTCGAGGGCGCGTTGGCTGAGGAATTTGCCGCGCGCGCGGTCGAGGAAGCGGCCGGGGTAGTCGTAGTCTTCCAGATCCGGTTCGGTGCTTTCGCCGTCGGGTTTGTACGCCGCTTCGAGTTGCAGGCGCGGTTTTTCGAAGTCGTAGTCGCGGCGTGTGACGCGGCCGGTGCGGGTTTCCAGGCGCAGTTTGAAGCCTTTGATTACCGGTTCGTCGGCGACCATGCCGCTGCCTTGCACATATGCCGTTGGCTGCCCGAGTTTCGGGAACACGGTCTGGTCGTCGCCGAAAACCAGCAGATGCCCTTTCTCGCTGTGCTGGAAGTGGTAGTGAATGCCTTCCTCTTCGCACAGGCGCTGGACGAAGTGCAGGTCGGTTTCGTCGTACTGCACGCAGTAGTCGCGGTCCGGGCACGGTTGGCTGAGCTGGAAGCGGTAGGCGTTGCCCTTGATGCCGTGTTCTTCGAGGATCAGCGCGATGATTTTCGGCGCGGACATCTGCTGGTAGATGCGCTGGTTGGTGCGGTGATGCAGGTATTGCAGGTGCGGCACCAGGGAGATTTTGTAGCGGGTCAGGCGTTTGCCGGCATCGCCTTGGGCGACGCGGTAGATCTGGCCGTGGATGCCGGAGCCCTCTCCCGTAGAAGAAGCAGCATCGAACGCCAGGAACGCCTGTTTGTGCAGCAGCTGCTCCAAGTCCAGATCAGGGTTTTCGCTGACCAGTTCGAGGTCGAAGCGATACGGCTGGCTGATGCCTTCGGTGCCGGTGAACGACAGCACTTGCAGGTCGCCGACGTAGTCTTCAACGGTCAGGCTGAAATGCGTTTCGTTAGACGGGTTGAACATTGCTTGCTCCCTGTTCGGTGGTCATCCGTTACGCCCGATGTCGCAGGCGTTGCAGCAAAGACGAAGTGGCGCCCAGGGCGTCACGCAATTGGGCGGCGGTGATGGTGCGCTTGGCCGCATCGAAAGCCAGCGCCGTTCGCAGGGCTGGCCAGCAGTGTTTGGGCAGGTTTCGCGGCGGATGCAGTTCGCGCTCGAGCTGGCCGTCGCGGGCCTCGGTCGAGGGCAAGCGGAGGAACGGGTGTTTGCCGCCGGCCAGTTCGTAGAGCACGCAGGCCACGCCGTAGACATCGGCACTGGCGGTCAGCGGTTGGCCTTCGAGCAGTTCCGGGGCGGCGTAGCCGGGGGTCCAGGCGTTGAAGCGGTCGCGACTCAGGTGCGGCAGGCCGGGGAGAATGCCTTCCACAGCCTGGCCGAGGCCGAAGTCGAACAGGCGCACGCCTTCTTCGCTGAGCATCACATTGCTCGGTTTCAGGTCGCCGTGCAGTACGCCGCGCGAGTGGGCATAGGCCAACGCATCGAGCAGCGGCAGCGCGATGTCGCGCAGTTCTTTCCACGGCAGGCCCAGGGGCCGCTCGCAGAGTAGTTTGTCCAGGGTCAGTCCACGCATGAGTTCCATGGTGAAGAAGGCGCGCTGGCAGTCGGTGTCCACTTCAAAGCTGTGCAAACGCAGCACGTTGTCGTGGCGCAGGCGTCGGGTCAGGGCGAACTCGCTGTAGAGCAAGGCGCTGGCGTCCGGCGATTCGGCAAATTCTTCGCTGAGGATTTTCAGCGCGATGTAAGGGTCGGGATCGCCGAACTGTTCGCTCAGCAAATCCCGTGCGCGGTAAACCGCGCCCATACCGCCGGCACCGAGCAGGCGCTCGATGCGGTAACGGCCTGCGAGCACGTCGGGCATTTCGCCGATGCTGGGCTTGGTCGGCGCCAGCGCGGACTCTGCTTTATGCGGTTTGGCGAACGCGAAATAAGTCAGGTTGCTGACTTCTTCGTCGCTCACCAGCAGGTCGTCGAGCGGCGGCATGAGTTGGGTCATTGGCGGATCACCACGGCAGTCAGGTTGTCCCGCGCCGAGCCACGCAGAGCGCCGTCGAACAGACGCTCCAGCGCAACGTGCGGCGCGGTCAGGCTCAGGGCGTTGCCCAAGGCATCGCTGCTCAAGCCGTTGTACAAACCATCGCTGCACAACAAAAACGCATCGCCGGGATAAACCTCGAGTTCGAGCACGTCCAGGGTCAACTGCTCGGCCGCCCCGACCGCTCGGGTCAGGGCATGGGCGGCAGGATGAGCCTTGGCGTCTTCGATGCTCATGTTTTGCTCGTCGATGAGTTGCTGTTGCAGCGAATGGTCCTTGGACAGTTGATACAAACGCTGGCCGCGCCACAGGTAGCAACGGCTGTCGCCGGCCCAGATGCAGGCCGCGCGATTACCGTCCACCAGCAGCGCCACCACGGTGCTGCCCATGATGCTGTCGTGGCGCCCGGCAGTGACGGTCAACTCCTGACCCAAGCGGCGATTCAACCAGTGCAGGCACTGGCGAATGCCTTTGAGGCGTTCGTCGAAATCATCCTGCACCGGCAGTTCCGCCAGGCTGGCGACGATCAACTGGCTGGCGATGTCGCCACCCTGATGACCGCCCATGCCGTCCGCGACCACCCACAGCCCCTGTTGTGGACAGTCGAGAAAGGCATCTTCGTTGCGCGCCCGAACCTTGCCGGCGTCGGTACGCGCAGCGCTGCGCCAGGGACTGGCAACCAGCATCAGAGCTGCACCGGCATACGGAAGGTGCGCAGCACGCCCATGTCGAACGGGTTCGGCGTGCGCTGGCTGCTGAGCAGGTAATTGGCGCGCAGGCCGCCAACGTCAGCCTTCAATACCAGCACATCGCGACCGCTCAGGTACTCGGTCTGCATCAAGTCGAACAGACGGAACAGCGACCATGGGCCGGTGTTCTTTTCGATACCGATCGGGCGTCCGGCCATTTTGTCGAGGACCAGGCTGGTGCGACCGTCTTCAGCGTCGGTCGGCCATTTGAACGACACCGGCACGATCGGGCCGTGGCGGTATTCGATGGTCTTGTCGCCAAACTTGAACTCGGAACGGCTGACGGCCGGATCGAGGGTGTACGGCTCCAGTTTGAACTGCACTTGCGGCTCGGCCGGGTTGATCGAGAAGAAGCTCTGGCGAATCACTTGTGCCGCCGCCATCTGGTCGAGGTAGACCTTGGAGATCGGCAAGCTGTGACCATCGATGCTGCGCAAACGATAGTTACCCGGATCACCGCTCACGAACGGACGCATGTAAGTGTCGAAGAAGCGATCGTTGATGCCCTGGGCCTTGAAGAACTCGCGGAAGTCGCTGATCGCCACGTCGCTGGTGCTGTGGGCGCTAAACGGATAACGCTTGTTGATCGCCTTGCCATAGAAGCTGTACAGCTCGCTCTGATAACGCTGGTTCAGGTACTGATAGGAATCGTTGAGCACCAGACGCCAGGTGTCTTCGGCCAGCACGTTGAACCACACGCTGACCGGCCGCGGCAGACGATTCGAAGCATTGCGCAGGGCGCTCAGCGCATCACGCTGGCCGCTCATGCGGGTCTTGGCCATTTCAAACGCAGCCTGCTCCGGGGAACTGGCACGGGCCAGGCTCGCCAACTGCATTTGCAGGTCGTTGAGCGCCGCCAGCGCCGGGGTCAAATCAGCGGCCGGGCCGTTGTTGTCATCCAGCAAACGGTGCAGCGGTTCGAAGCGACGTTGCAGGGATTTCTTTGCGGTGTCGGGCAGATTCTTGATCGCTGCCATGTCCGAGGCCTTGTCTGCCGCAGCAGACGCCAGTTTACCCAGCTTGCCCAATTTGCCCTTCTGATCGGCCAGTGCTCCAGCGACATCAGCCGCCTGATCAACCGGTTCGGCTTCTGCCGGGAACCGGGTGTTCTCACGCACTTCCACCAGCAGTTGCAGCACGGGCGAGTTGGCCGAGGTCAGGCCCGCCAGTTGCTCGGCGCCTTCGCCTGCGTCGCTGATCGGCGGCAACGCCACCTGGCCGACCGCTTCGCTCCAGAAGTTGGCGTAGTCGCGGAAGTACAGTTGCTCCAGTTCGACCATCAGGCGACGCAAGTCCATGCCGCTGATACCCGAGCCTTCGCCCAGCACCCAGTTGTCACGCAGGATATCGGTGACCAGCGCACTGCCCTGAACCGAGAAATACTGCTGATAACCCTGCTGGGTGTAGAAGCCCGGGATCACGTAATCGGTGCCGACAAACAGCGAAGCCTGCGGCCCCATGTGTTGGCTCAAACGGTACTCCGGCAGGTTGCGGGCCTGCTCGCGCAGCATCCGGTAAACCACGTTGGCCAGCGATTCGCTGCGCAGGACCTGACGGGCCTGAGCCACCAGTTGATCGTTCAACGGGTAGATAAATGGCTGCTGCAGCAAACGCTCAAAGTGGGTGTTCAAACCGTTCTGCACGGCGGTGTTGCCGGCGTAACGCTGGGACCATTCGGTGGCGACCCAATCCTTGAGCCACGGGCCATCGCGACGGTCTTTCATGTTCAGCATCAGGTACGCGCGCAGGCTGTTGAGCAGGCGCTCGCGGTCGTGCATGTTGGCGCGGATCTGCCCTTCCAGCAGCGTCGCGACCTTCGGCAGCAGTTGCGCTTCGAGCTCACGTTCGTAGGCGTTCTTGACAACTGGATTGACGTCTTCGCCCTGGTACAGGCCGCCGCGCTCGTGGTAACTCACGTCGCCTTTTTTCGGGAACACCTGAGTCGCCGCGTAAGCCTCGTCGAGCGGCTTGAGCACCGCCATCGAATCATCACGCGCGGTCAGGGCCGAGCGCTGTTGCGTCCAGTGAGTGGCGAGGTTACGCAGGTTTTCCAGACGCTCGTAGTTGGCGGAGAAACCGCCCGCCCACAACATGCCAAACAACGCCAATGCCGCCAGCGCGCCGACGTACAAGGCGCGTTGGCCCCAATGAATGCGGCTGCGTTCGCGCTTGTCCAGACCGGCCAGATCGGCCTCGGGGAAAATCACTCGGCTGAGCAAGTGGTGAATGAACCGTGAGCGGCCGCTGCGCAAGGTCGGCAGCACGCCCGCATTCATGCCCAGATTGGCGCCGATGCCGGCGGTGGTCTGATCCATTTCCTGGGTCAGGTGCGGTGCGCTGGTCAGGTAGAAACCGCGCAACTGACTGACACGCTGGTAGCGGTTGCCGGTGAACGCCATGTCGACGAACAGGCACAGGCGCTCGCCGATCTGCCCCAGTTGATGCGGGAAGTCGAGGATGCGGCCACGGCGCTGGGTGTCGCGCTCCTGGTGCATGCGCATGATCACTTGGCTGTTCAGGCGACGCAGCAGTTCTTCGAACTCGGTGCGCAGCACGGTCACGTCGGTGCCGCTCTGCTCTTTGCGGAAGCTGGTGCCGAGCACCTGATCGCTTTCTTCGCGGGTCAGTTGATCGAAGAACTCGTCGAAACCGAGCAGCTTGTCGGCCTTGCTCAGTACCAGGTAAACCGGCACATCGACGTGGAGTTTTTGATGCACGTCCTGCAAGCGCGCACGCACCTGGCGGGCCAGGGTCTCGAGGTCTTTCTCGTCGGGGCACAGCAGGGTTTCCACCGGAATGGTCACCAGCACACCGTTCAATGGACGGTTGCGGCGACGCTTGCGCAGCAGGTCGAGCAAAGTACTCCAGGCGCTGCCATCGACTTCGCCATCCGACTGGGTCAGGTAGCGGCCAGCGGTGTCGATCAGCACACCGTGGTCTGCGAAATACCAGTCGCAATGACGGGTGCCTTGGGTGTCGCGGGTGAGTTTGCGGTCGATCTTGTTGATCGGAAACTCAAGGCCCGAGAAGTCCAGCAGGCTGGTCTTGCCGCTGCCTTGTGGGCCGATCAGCAAGTACCACGGCAAATCACTGCGCCAGCGCTCGCTGCGACCGCGATACAGGCTCGACGTCTTGAGGGTTTTGAGGGCGTCCTTGAAACGCACCTTCAACTCTTTCTCTTCTTCGTCGATCAGCTCTTCGCGGCGAATGCGATCCTGGCCATCTTCGGTGTCTTCAACAGCTTTTTTACGCACACCGGCGCGCCAGCTGACGAAGACCATGGTCAGGCCCCAGATCAGGAACAGCACACTGATGGTCAGCAAGCGCGAGGTCGAACCTTCCCAGAACTTGTAGTCATCCACCGCTAGCAGCGGCCCGACGAACCACACCAGCAGCGCGACAAACAGCACCACCAGCAAGGTCCATACCCAGGTCATGCGCAAGAATGCGCCGACTTTCTTGAAAAACTTTTTCATTGCACGTCCCTGTTTACGGCTGCGACTGCGGCTGGACCGCGGCCGGTTCCAGCGTCTGGAAAGGTTGCAGAACGGTGTCGCGCTGCTCGCCGAGTACCCAGGCGAAACCCGAATACATCACCACCAGGCAGACGAAGGTGAACAACACCACCATCCACGCCGGCACGATGCGCACCAGGCTGCGGCGCTGATCGTTCAGGCCTTCCCAATGCGGCGACAGCTCGCGCGGCACATCGCCACGCAGTTGGCGGATCTGCCGGTACAAAGCATCGCGGATGCCTTCGAGTTCGAGCATGCCGCGTGCTTGTACGCGGTACTTGCCCTCGAAACCGAGGGACAGGCACAGGTACATCAGCTCCAGCATCGGCAGGTGCTTGACCGGGTTTTTCGACAGGCGATCCAGCAGCTGGAAGAACTTCTCGCCACCGAAGGTTTCGTTGTGGAAGCTGCTGAGCAGGCTCATCTGCGACCACTCGCTTTCGTTGCCCCACGGCGTGGTCACGACGGCTTCGTCGACCACGGTGCACAGCACGTAACGCGCGGCCATCACCTGGCTGCTTTCGGCGCCGTTGTGCAGTGCGCGCACCTCAAACAACTTGAGCCCGGCGGTCAGTCGCTCGTTGAGCGCATACATGTCTTCGCGGGTGTCGCTGTGCTTGAGTCGCACCACTTCCGACAACAGCTCGGAGGCGGCGGCCACCAGCGAATTGAGGCTGATGTTGAACGCTTCCGCCGGGCGCAAACGCGCGGCGTAGATCATGCGCTCTTCAAGCTGTTCGAAACGCGGCGGTGCTGCGAAATCGGTCAGCGGACTTTGCGCCGGGCCGTGGCCCTGACGGTCGAGCAAGACGGTTTTATCGTCCTGATGGTGTTCCATGTCCTTAATCATTTCAGTCAGTTCCTGATGGCCCAGAATTTCAGTTCGAGCTCTGCAAATTCACCGGAAACGTGGAACGCGAAGCCGCCGGAGCGCTCCAGATCTGCCAGGTCTCCCGAACTGAGTTCGAGGATGAAATAGGTTTTGTTGGAGTGGAACGCGATCTGCCGCGGGGCCACCGGCAACGGTTTGACCTTGATACCCGGCAGGTGCAGGTTGACCAGTTGGCGGATGCGTTCCACCGGGCCGACCTTGAGGTGCGCCGGCAAGCGGTGGCGCAGCTCTTCGGAGTCGCAGTTGGCACTGGCCGCCAGCACGAACGACGCCGAGCCCAGCAGTTTGTGGTCGTGCAACGGCGAGACGATGATCCCGTACTGACGCTCCTGCAGGATCAGTTCGATGGCGTGCTGTTCCAGCACCATCGACAGCACCTGACGGATCGCTTCCATCAACTTGCGGAAGCTTGCGCCCTGATCGCTGTGCTGGTAACGGCTGTCCAGGCGCGGGCGTTTGCTGTCGCTGGAGAAGGTCGCCAGATCACCGAGCATGGTCAGCAGCGTGCGGTACAACTCTTCCGGGTGCACTTGTTCCAGACCGAGGTAGTGACGTAGCAGCAGTTCGGTGCGGTTGATCAGTTGCAGCATCATGAAGTCGCCGACTTCCGCACCGCCGACCTTGCCGTTGGAACGGATGCGGTCAGCGATGGTGTCGCCACGGTGACCGAGCATGCTGATCACTTCTTTGAGGCACGACAGCAGGTAGCTGGAGGAATGCGCCTGAATGTAGGTGGGCACGAAATCCGGATCGAGGCTGATCACGCCATCGGGCGTTGTGTCGAGTACGTCACAGATCTTCAGCTTCACGTAAGCCTGATCGCTCTGCTGCTCGCCGAGCAACAGCTTGAAGTCCGGGCGACCGCAGCGCACCTGGCTGGCGGAATCGTCGCCGGCGTTGGAGTCGGCGACTTCGGCTTCGTACGCGGTGTAGCGCGCCAGCACGTCGGATTGCTCCGGACGGCGGGCTTCGATGTGGTTACCGGTGACCAGCGGCAACGCCAGGTAGATCGGCGTGTTGCCGGTGTTCGGCGGTACGTCCAGCGCCAGCGGTTCGGTGTTGCCACCGAGTTCGAACAGGCTGCCGTCCGGCAGAATCCCCGAGGCCTGGCTGATCACCAGTTTGCCCATGTTGAGGAACTGCAAATCGATGTCCAGATTGAGGAAGCCCCAGGTGTAACTGCCCAGCAACTGGGGGTCTTCATCTGGTGATCGTAGTAACGATCGTTGTGCTGGAAGTGCTGCGGACGCAGCAGCATGCCTTCCTGCCAAATGACTTTATGGTTATTCATGATCAGTCATCCGCCTTGGCGAGCGTTTCGTTGCTGTTGCGAATGCCGGCCTGATCGAGCGTCAGGTCAGCGTCGGTGACTTCCACCGGGGTGACTTGCACGGTGTAGCGCCATTTGGTTTCCGGCAGGTCGCGGTAGGCGGCGAGCACGCCAACGTAGCGGCTGCCCTCCTCCACGCTGAGTTTCAGCTCAATGGTTTCGCCCGGGCGCAGTTCGAGTTCTTCGCTGGCCACCAGGTCTGGGGCCAGGGATTCCTTGGCGCGTTCATACAGGCTGAAGAAGTCGGCATTTTCGAAGGTCACCGGGTGCTTGAGCTCGAACAGGCGCACGACAATCGGCGACGGACGCCCGTTGAGGTCCGGGTTCAGCTGATCGCTGGCGGTCAGCTTCAGGTTGAGCTTGGTGACTGTCGAATACGGCGACAGCGACGAGCAGCCGGCCAACAGTACCAGGGCCATGAGCGCCGTCAGCGTCTTGAAAAAAGCGGTCGAGCAGCGAGACATGCGCATCATCCTTGGTGGTCGGTGTGTAGGGTGGAAATCAGGCGGATCTGCTCTTCGTAGGCCTGAGCGAAGTCACGGGCCAGCAGGCGTTCGCTCCAGTCATCGTCCTGACGCAGGGCCTGGTGATAACGACCGTAGGCTCTCCAGCGACTGCCAGAGGTGGCGAGCAACGGCTTGTTGTCGCGCTCGAAACGCAGGGTCAATTGCTGCGGCGAGAAGTGCTCCAACGTGCCACGAACGGCAGCGCGGCTGGCGGTCAGCAAGGCCACTTGATGGGCCTGCAAATCGCGGAACGCGCGGGAGATCGCTTGCTCGGCCGGCAACTGGCCCGGCTTGTTCGGCTGCAACAAAATCCCCAGTGCTTCACCGGCATCGACGGCGAATTTCAGCGGGTTCTTTTGCGAGCCTTGCACGGTGGTCTGGGCCAGCCGCAGTTCGTTTTTCAGTTCGCTGCGGGTGCGCAGGCTCTGCTGCAAACCGCCGACGCTTTGCTTGAGCAGACGTGCCGCGTTCAGCGCCAGGGCTTCGCGGGCGTCATGGTCGAGGCCCTTGAGGTCCACGCCCAGCGCGGCACCGAAATGCTCCCAGAAGCCTTCGCTCTGACGCTCGACCGCTTTCGGCGGCGGGGCCGGCGCGGGTTCGGCCGGGGCGTTGATCAGCTCCGGGACCATCAGGCTTTCCATGTCGATGCGCGCGTAGTCGGCGCGCTGGCGGGTGTCCTCGATCGTGGTGCTCGGGGAGATCAATTGCTCGATTTCCGAATACACACGTTCTTGCTGATCCAGCGCATTGAGCGGGTCGAGGTCGAGGAACGCGTCATCCGGAATGATGCTGCCTGCCGCTTGCGGACGGCCGACTTCCACATCGAAGGTCGCCGGGTCACGCACCAGCCGGGCGCGGATCTCGAAATCACCCAGCACATAGACGCTGCCGTGCTCGATCCGCATCGCTTCGCCCTTGCGCAAGCGCGCGCCGCTTTCGCTGTTCTGGATACCGTTGCTGCTGGTATCGGTCAGGAAAAACGTGCCTTCGCGGTAGCTGATCAACGCGTGGTGGTTGGAAAGATGCCGCTTGCGGTCCGGAATGATCCAGTCGCAATCCTCGCCCCGACCGATGACGCCACCGGCCTGTTTAAAGGTCCTTTGGCACAAGTCCGTGGGCACGAATTGCTTGGTGTTGAGCATTTCGAAAACCAGTTCCATGGTGATACTCCTTGCGGTCACTTGCCGCGATTGACCGCCTGCGGATCACCCAATGGGCGATAGGTGTTGTCGTTGTATTTGTAATTGCCGCTACAGCCGCCGAGGCCGCATAGAACGACGAGGGTCAGCAGGACGGCTTGCCAGTGACGAACAGGCATCAGAGGGTCTCCAGGGATAGACAAAGCATAAAGCGCCGACCCGATTGGGCGGCGCTGTAAGAAGCGAATGAGGTGAAGCCGAGCGCTCTAGTCCGGGACATTGAGCACTTCCTTTGTGGCGAGGGAGCTTGCTCCCGCTGGGCTGCGAAGCAGCCCCAAAACCGACTGTCCCGTTTATTCAGGCAGACCGTGTCGGCTGGATTACGACTGCTGCGCAGCCGAGCGGGAGCAAGCTCCCTCGCCACAGGTCGTGCGTGGCTCAACATTGGGTTAACCATCGAAGTCACCCAAATTGATATTCAGGCGCCCGAGGCGGTATAGCAGCGTGCGCCGAGGCAGGCCGAGTTCGCGGGCGGCGAGGGTCTGGTTGCCGTCGTTTTTGCGCAGGCAATCGAGCAGCAGGCTGCGTTCGACCTGCTCCAGACGTTCGCGCAGGTTCAGGCTGTTGTCTTCGGGCATGGCTTCCATGCGCAGGGAGAAATGTTCGGCCAGCAACTCACCGCCCTCGCACAACAGAACGGCGCGTTCGACCAGGCCTTTGAGTTCGCGCACGTTGCCGGGGAAGGCATAACCGGACAGGTGATCCAGCGCCGCATCGGACCAACGCACCGCATCGCGTTGCAAAAACGAGCAGGCCTTTTCAGCAAAGTGTCGCGCCAGGTCGAGGATGTCGCCTTCACGCTGACGCAGGGCCGGCAACTCGATCGGGAATTGCGCGAGGCGGTAGTACAAGTCCTCGCGGAACTTGCCTTCGCTGACCAGCACCGACAAATCCCGGTGCGTCGCGGCGATGATGCGCACGTCGATCTTGTGGGTGTCGTTGGAACCGAGCGGTCGGATCTCGCCTTCCTGCAATACGCGCAGCAACTTGGCTTGCAGCGACAACGGCATGTCGCCGATTTCATCGAGCAGCAAGGTGCCGCCATTGGCCGCATCGAACAGCCCGGCGCGGTCGCGATCTGCGCCGGTGAACGCACCTTTGCGGTAGCCAAACAGCTCGCTTTCCAGCAGGTTCTCAGGGAACGCGGCGCAGTTCTGCACGATGAACGCCTGGGAGCGGCGCGGCCCGCAATCGTGAATCGCCCGCGCGACCACTTCCTTGCCGGTGCCGGTCTCACCGCGCAACAGTACGGTGTACGGGCTGTGCAGGACTTTGCTGATCAGCGAGTAGGTCTCGCGCATGGCCTTGCTCTTGCCGATCAGACCGTAACCACTGGCGCTCGGCACGCTGACCGGCGCTGGCCGTGTTACGCCAGTCGGCTGACGCAAGCGTTGCAGCAGGTGCAGTTGGCCGAGCACGAACGAGCCCAGCTGACCGAGGGAGTCGGCGAAGCCTTGCAGGTCGATGTGCCGGCGACTGGCGCACAGCAGCAAGCCTTCAACCGACTTCTGCTGATTGACCAAAGGCACACACAACAATGACTGCCACGGCGTGACCTGGGGCGGCAGGAAGCTGGTTTCGTGCAGGCTGCCGCTCAGTTCGCTGAGGCTGACCACGCGGTTCTGGCACAGGGCAAATTGCAGCAATTGTTCACCGTTGTAATCCGCTGGCAGGCTCGCCGCTTCCCGGGGTTGCAGGATGCCGTTCAGGCACTCGGCGTTCATTCCCAGGCAGGTGTGGGTCGCGTCCAGCAAGTACAGCTGCGTCAGTTCGCAACCGCTGAGCTCGGCCAGACCGCGTACGAAGTCACCCAGCAACGTAGCCCCGTCCGCCGCGCGCGACAGGCTGGCGAACTGCGCCAGCAAGGCTTCGGCATAGACCAGCGGTTGCGGCACTTGAGTGAACATCACACCCACCTCAGGCGAACTCGCAGGTCACGCTGGCGTCACCGTCGAGCGTGGCATGCACACGCTTGAGGCTTTCACCGGTGGCCATCGCGTCGAGCAAGCGGTCGGCCACCAGCGGCAGCACGTGCAGGTCGAGCAAATGGTCGATCAGGCGTGCGCCGCTGTCGCTTTGGGTGCAGCGTTCGGCGAGGTGATCGACGAGGTTCTGGCAGTAAGTGAAATCCAGCTGACGACGGTTCAGCCGCTCGCCCAAACGACTAAGTTTGATTTCGATCAACTCGCGCAACACAGGGCCGCCGACCGGGTAGTAAGGCACCACGCGCATGCGCGCCAACAGCGCCGGTTTGAAGTGTTTGCTGAGGACCGGGCGGATGGTTTCTTCAAGCGCTTCGGCGGTCGGTCGCGCGCCGTTTTCACAGAGTTCGCTGATGCGGTCGCTGCCGAGGTTCGAGGTCATCAGGATCAACGTGTTGCGAAAGTCGATCTCGCGTCCTTCGCCGTCGTTCGCCACGCCTTTGTCGAAGATTTGGTAGAACAGGTTGAGCACGTCCGGGTCAGCCTTTTCCACTTCATCGAGCAGCACAACGGAGTACGGCTTCTGGCGCACGGCTTCGGTGAGCATGCCGCCCTCGCCGTAACCGACGTAGCCCGGCGGCGCACCGATCAAGCGCGACACGGTGTGTTTTTCCTGGAACTCGGACATGTTGATGGTGGTGATGAAACGATCACCGCCGTAGAGCAAATCCGCCAGGGCCAGGGCGGTTTCGGTTTTGCCGACGCCGCTCGGACCGACCAGCAGGAACACCCCCACTGGCGCACCCGGTTTGTTCAGGCCGGCAGCGGTGGCGCGCATCGAGCGGTCCAGGGCGTGAACAGCTTGCTCCTGACCACGGATGCGCGTGCGCAGGTCAGTTGCGAAGCTGGCGACCTTGGCGTTGTGCTCGCGGGCCAGTTGCGCCAAGGGCACGCCGGTCCAGGCGCTGATGACTTCGGCGACCAGACGCGGGCAGACTTCGAAGCTCACCAGACGCTCTTTGACTTGCAGTTCGGTCAGAGCTTTGTGAGTGTCGTTCAGCGCGGCTTCCAGCGATGCGACGCTTTGCGCTTCGTCAACAGGGAGGGTTTCGATCACAGTGCCTTCAGCGTCTTCTTCAACCGTGACGGTCGGTTCGACGGCAGCGGCTTCACGCGCCTTGGCCAGTTGTTGACGCAGGTCCAACAGGCGTTCAGCGAGCTCTTTCTGTTCGGTCCACAGGATTTCCAGAGCGGCCCTCTCGTCTTCGGCGTCTTCCAGCCGCGCTTCCAGTGCGTCCAGCGCTTCGTGATCGATCAGCAAACCGGCTTCGGCATCGCGGCGCAGGGCTTGACGCTGACGGCCGCCTTCAGCCAGTTCGCCTCGCAGGCGTTCAAGGCTTTCCGGAGCGGCGGCGAGGCTGATGCGCACGCGGGCGCACGCGGTGTCGAGTACGTCGACAGCTTTGTCCGGCAGTTGGCGACCGGCAAGGTAACGGGCGGACAGTTCAGCAGCGGAGACGACGGCGTCATCGCGCAGGTAGATGCCGTGGCTCTTTTCGTACACCTGAGCCAGGCCACGAAGGATGGTCACCGCTTCGCTGACGGTCGGCTCGTGCAGTTGCACCGGTTGGAAACGACGGGCCAGCGCCGGGTCTTTCTCGAAGTATTTTTTGTACTCGGCCCACGTCGTGGCGGCGATGGTGCGCAACTCACCACGGGCCAGCGCCGGTTTCAGCAGGTTGGCGGCGTCGGAACCGCCGGCATTGCCGCCCGCGCCGATCAGCGTGTGGGCTTCGTCGATGAACAGGATGATCGGTTTCGGCGAGGCTTTGACTTCGTCGATCACGCCTTTGAGGCGACGTTCGAATTCACCTTTGACGCTGGCACCGGCCTGCAACAGGCCCATGTCCAGCGACAGCAGCTCTACACCTTTCAGGACTTGCGGCACTTCACCGGCGGCGATGCGCGAGGCCAGGCCTTCGACGATGGCGGTTTTACCGACGCCGGCTTCACCGACCACGATCGGGTTGTTCTTGCGGCGACGAGCGAGGATGTCGACCATCTGGCGGATCGCGCCATCTCGACACAGCACCGGGTCGAGTTTGCCGTCGCGGGCCTGTTGGGTCAGGTTATGGGTGAAGCGCTGCAGCAGCGATTCGCCCGGCACGGCGGGTTTGCCGGTGGCTGGTTGTTCTTTCTGCGACAGGGCGAATTCTTTCAGGCGATCGATGTTCAACTTAGCCAGCAACGCCTGGTAGCGGCTACCGGCGTAGCGCATCGGGTTGCGCAGCAGGGCGAGGATCAGCGCGGCCTGTTCGACCTGGGTCTGGCCCAGTTCGAGGTTGGCCACCAGCAAGGCATCCTGCAGCCATTGCACCAGCTCCGGGGCAAACACCGGGTTGCGCGAGGCGCTGTGCTCGACCCGCGATTGCAATGCCGCGCTCAGTTCACCGGCATCCACTTCGGCGTCTTGCAGCGCGCGTGCGAGCAGGCCTTGCGGACGCTCCAGCAGGCCCAGCAGCAAGTCTTCGACGAGGATCTTGCTGCCGCCCCGGGCGACGCAGCGTTCGGCAGAACTTTCCAGGTCACGACGGGTTTCGGCGTCCAGCGCCTGGATAAGTTGTTGCAGGTCTACGTTGATCATTGGTCATCTGTCCTTAATGAATTTTGCTGCCCAGGGTGACCACGCCGTCCGCTTTTTCGCGGCCCAGCCAACTGGTCCAACCCAAGCGACAGGTGTTCTGCTCACCGATGCGCAGTTCCGGGATTTCTTCGTGGCGCAACACCAGGCGAATGTCGTAATCGAGCGGGTCACGCAGGGTGAAGCGCACCAGCGCGCACAACGGCTGGTAGCCGAAACCGATGGGCAGGAATTCGTGAAAGCGTTGCCAGTCGAGTTCGCGGATGTGAATGCGGAATTTGCCGCTGCGGTCGCGTACGTGTTCGCCCAGCACAAGGTCCTCACCGAGCAGGCTGTTGGCGCGGCCCAAACGATTGCGCTGCTCGTCGAGAATCTCCACGCGGCGCTCGATGCATTGCTCGATGGTCAGCTCGGCGTGCTTGAAGTAGTAACGCAGCACGGCTTCGATCAGGGCTGCCGAGTGCGCGCGCAAGCTGAGCAAGCCGAGGTACGGCAACAGGCGTTTCCAGTTAAGTTCGCCGGCCTTGCGGATCTCCTCGCCACCGAGGCCAATCAACGCAAACAATTGCGAAGAGAACGGGTCGAGCGCACCGCTCTCGAAGCTGGCGCGGTAGCGGTATTTGCGCCAGATCGGCAGCATCAGCCGTTGCAAGCGATGGTGGAACAGGTCGAGAAAATTACGGGTCGGGTTGCCGTCTTCACTGTCGCCCAGGGCCTGTTCGCCGTAAAACGCCGGCAGCGGCGAACCGGAACCGACCAAGCCAATCAGGTTGAAACGCAGGCGCGCACGCATCTGCCCGTGCTCGTGGAAAAACTCCACGCGATCGACATCGCTGCCAGGGAAACCCAGGCTCGGGTTGGCCTGGAATTCCAGCTGGTCGTACAGATCGTCCTGACTCAGGTGCGGGTGGGCCTCGCGCAGCCGGTCAACCACCAGCAGCACGGCCTGAAACAGCGAGTACTCGCGTATTCCTCGGGTCAGACCGCTTAAAGCAGCGGCTGAAGGCCCATACGTGGTGTCCATTGGTACACCTCTCCCTGTGTGCTTTTTACCCGCAGCTCGTGGTACGAATTGAGACTGGCGTAAAGCGCGAAAAACTCGTTAAGAACCGAAGCGAACACGAACAGGTCGCCTTCGCCGATGTAGCCTTCCGGGTCGATGGTCAGCTCGGTGCGCAACCCGCGCACCGGCAAGCCGCGATGCAGGCGGTCGACGTGTTGGTGTTTGATCGATTTGAGGCCGCCGAGCAGGCGCTTGCTGACCTTCTCCGCGTGCTGGTCGTAGTAACGCGGCAGGTCGTAGGTTTCGAGAATCACCTTCAACGCATTGACGTCGGCCAGCGACAGGTAGTTAAGCGACATGTTGCTGATCAGCTTCCACAGGAAGTCGCGATTCAGCGGCGGCGCATAACTCGGGGTAGCCGGGGTGATGTTGCGGAAACTGAGGAATTCGGGCGTTTCTTCGCAGGCCATGCAAATGTCGCCGAGCTTGAGTTTTTTCGGCAGGTTCTGGTTGGTACACGTCAGCTCGATCGACAGGGTTTCATGGGCTTCGGTGTGGCGGATGCCGAAGCTCAGGTAGGTGTCGAGGCCGTCGTGCAACAGCGATGAACGCTGACGAATGCTGTAGTGCGGACGGCTGGTGGGCACGTCGAAACTCGGGTCGTGCTCGAAGGATTCGAACGGCACGTATTCCTGATAACCGAGGCCGCCGGGCTTCCAACCGGTGACGCTTTCCACGGAAAACACACCGCAGTTTTCCAGGTCGTACTCGGCGGGTAGCAACAGGTATTCGTCCTGCTTGCCGTCGAGGCGAATCGGCAACGCATCGTGCTTGAACAGGTTGACGATGGGCGTGCAATACAGCTTCACGTTGTCCAGGGTCGGACGCATGCGCAGGATGCCGCTCTTGCGAATATCGAAGCGCAACTCCAGGCCGCGCATCTGCTTGAGGGTGTCTTCCGGCAGCGCCTTGAGAATGTCCAGACCGTTGACGTCGACGAACAGGAACTTGTCCTGGAAGGCGAAATATTCTTGCAGGTAACGGTAGCCACGGAAGGTGTTCAGCGGATACGGGATCAACGCTTCTTCTTCGGCAAAACCCACCGGTTGCACGCGGTCGCCGGGCATCTTGAATGCCATCGGCGTGCCGTTGACGCCATTGATCGGCTTGCCGGCGCTATCCAGCGGAATCAATTCGATGCCTTCCAGATTGCGCAACAGGCTCAGGTACAGCATCTGGCTGATGTAACGCTCGCCGGCGAAGTGCAGGCGCAGACGACTCAATTCCAGCTCACCGAGGTGACCGTCGGCGCTCATCTCCAGACGCAGGCTCAACAGCGAACCGTCGCCCTTCACCGAGTACGTCAGCGCGGCCAGATCCAGCGCCTGGACTTCGGTTGGGTAGCACGTGCGGAAACGGCAACGCACGTCTTCAATCGGAACGCTTTCAATTGGTGTATCGCGATCAACCTTCAACGCCGGGCCGGAACGCTTGAGCGGGTCGAACTGCAAAATGCTGAACGCCGGCAGCGGCCGCATGTAGTTGGGCCACAGCAGCTGCATCAGCGAATGGCTGAGCTCAGGGAGTTCGTCGTCGAGTTTCTGACGCAGGCGACCGGTCAGGAACGCAAAACCTTCCAGCAACCGCTCCACGTCCGGATCCCGCCCGGCCTGGCCGAGGAAAGGCGCCAACGCTGGACTACGTTCGGCGAAACGGCGGCCTAACTGGCGCAGTGCGGTGAGTTCGCTTTGGTAGTAGTGGTTAAAGGACACGGGGTACCTTCCTGGTATTGAATCTCATGAATAAAACGTTCTGTAGAGCGCTACCGTCAGACCCGCACAGATGTAGCCGGCGATCAGGAGGTACGGCACGATCAGGATCCAGCCGTAGGCCATGTAAGAGTCACTGACCTGCCCGGCGACCAGACTGAACAAGCCATAAAGCATCCATGGCACGGCGTAGAACGGAATGAACTTCAACGGCGCCAACCAGACCATCCGCAGCGCTTGTTGCTCGCTACGGTTCTTGGCGGATCGAGAAGTCCACAGCGAAAACATCAACAGACCGGGGATGCCCCACCACAACAGGTACACCCAATGGGTCTCGGATGAATCGAACGTGGAGTACTCGCCAATCCACAGGCCATAGGAAAAAATCGCCAGCACCGCCAGCAATGGCCACCACAAGGCAACCATGAAGAAACTCAGTTGCGCTCGGCTAAGCATGGTCGGCCCCCGACGCGAGCTTCGAGGCTTTTGCGCCATCTACTTTGCGCTTGTACCAGCCATCCAGCCCGGTGCTGAGAAGGATCGCCGTCAAGGTGAATATTCCTTGGCCGATGCCATAGAGCAGCGCCCGTAGCGGATGATGCGGCAGCATCCACAGGAGAATTAGTCCTACCCAGATCGCCCACAGGATCAACTTCACACGTAGCACAGGAATCAGCGCCAGCACCGCGTTGAAGACAAGGAAAAACTCGTAGAGGAATTTGCTGGTAAGACGAATGTTCACGCCACGGGATGTCAAGCCGCCGTAGGTCGAGATGTACCAGTCGGCAGCGAAGTTATTCAGAAACGTGTAACCCACACAGAAAACACTGTGGATCAACAGGCAGCAGACGATGCGGGCCAGCATGTTCATGCGGGACGCACCGAGGAGTAACAGATGCCCACGATTTCGATGGCCACCAATGAAATCAGGACCATGAACGTCAGCGAGCGATGCAGCCATGACTGACGCAGTCGCTTGCTGATCGCCGTGACAATCAGCAGAAGACTCAAGATCGCGATGCCGCCGAAAAGATTGCTGTCGGCGATGAACATCAGATACATGCGCATCTCGTCCGATACGACGATCATGGGCAAAAGGCTCCATCCTTGAGGGTCCAGCTGCGCTGATAACCATCACGTTCACGTTTGACGGATTGCAGGGCGTAGCAATGGAGATGAGGCCAGACCTCTTTTTGCTGTTCTTTTTGCTCGTCCATGATTACCGGTCTCTCGCTTTTTCAGGCGTCATCGCCGTGCTGGTGTGTAGATAAAGTTGTTCGCCGTCAAACCCTGTAATACCGGCAGCGCTCAGAGGAAAACCGTCTTTCGTGCTGTATCGAACCCAGCCTTGCGACCACATATCGCCATTCTCGTGACGAACCTGTACGTAGTAATTTGGTGCTTCGGCCTTGGAGACTTCGATAAATACCCCACCATCTTCGCCACCCACCCAAAGCGCATTGGGATGAGCAATCAAAGTCGGGGCGACGGACCGTTCCATACGCACCAGCACAGCAAACAAAACCAAAATCGCCAGCAGCCCAATGGAGCTCAGGAAAGCGATAAGCAAAGTAATGGACAGGCGCTTTTTATCCGTGCACTGGCACAACTCCCCCTCCCTAGTGAGCCTAGACATCAGATCTCCAGAACCTTGTGCGGGTTTTGCTGATAAATATGCTCAACACACTTCCCCTCCAATCCGAAAGTTTGCTTATTCTTTTCCGTCATCTAACGGCGCGCACGCTGTAATACTCCACCCTTCGTACCCGGTTGAAGTTGGATAAATCGCATGTCCATTAACCCATTGCGAGCGCTCATCTGTCGTGAATTCACTCTGCCAAAGCAGCCACTCAGACGACTTCAGCAACTCACCTTCAACGCTATACACTCGAAAAAACGCATCACTAGTGAAAAGCTTTACAAATTTCCCAGCGACGCCAAAATTAGAATACTTCGGTATATAGGAATTAATATAACAAGTTTTAGCTTCATTCCAAGTCGTGGAATAAACTTCCGCTGTAATGGCAGCCCCATGCTTAATGTATAGCCAAACGGAAACAGGTACGCCTACTACAAGCAATATCAGCACCAACAAAGACGACATTTTTTTCATAATCACTTAGTCCCAGAGCGAGATAGGTACTCTTCAAAATCGATAGGACCAAGATGAATTATAAAAGACACGTCATACAATTTGACCGTCGTATAAATCATCATATCTCCACCCTTCCCGTTCACTTGCCGATATTTATTAAAGTGCCCATTCGTCACTTTGTGATATTCGACTCCGGCTTTTTCAATCAACGCAGGCTCGGCAAAATAATCAATCGGACCGGGCCGGGTTACCCCTTCAGGCGCCCAATAGCCCAATAATTGATCGTCCCCGGCATTGAGAAAGTCGTAAGTATCCCGAACGTAAAGGCCAACCTGCTCTATTTCTATTGCCGGAAAGCCATGATGGTTTTGAATAGTGCGAAATTTAGTTGCCGCGACTTTTACGACGAAAGTCCCTAAAGCGCCGTATACATCATCCAACGCATCCGTAGCCTTTTCCCAATCTCTAGCCCCGAACCTAATCAAATTAAATTGGGATATATCCTCCAACTCAATAGCTGTTTTATCACTGTAATCCAAGTATGCGCTTTTTAGCTTCTTTGACTTTGCATCCAGCAAGCCAAGTCGCTGGAGTCGCGTCATCAATACGATCAGCCCTTTAGAAAGCTCGTCGAGCGAACCTTTTACTCTACCGGCACTTCCGTTAAATTCTGATGTTGATGATAGCTCAGCAATATACTCATCAACTTTTGGCTTTACACGCTTCGACCCAGTAAACAACCACTCAAACGGTATATCAGCTATAAGCTTATCCGCACTCAAGGTACTCGCTGCTATGTCACCTTGCTTAATAGATTTTGGCAACTCATAGGGCTCACCAGCGAACCACTTCCGCATAACACGAGCGGCCACCGTCCAACCCAATTTATCCATAACTTTAGGAATTGAAGAAAGCTGAAAAACCTTAGCTTGAACGCTTTGACCTTCTTTATTCTGAGCTGGAGTCAGAGGAGCTTTGATCGGCGCGGGCATGGAATAAACCTCAGCAAATGGCAATAGAGTTTTGAGGTTCTAAAAGCAACGTAACCCCTTCAGCAATTGAGGAGCCAATTACCGAAGTTTTTCCTTCACTATTCGTGACACCTGTTATTTCTTTTCCTGAGTCCGTGCGGATTGTGTATCCGCGATCCGCTACCGGCGCGCCTGTCTCGGGATCAGTCACAACGAAGTGTTCGGTAAACGGCCACTGAATTTCCACCGGCAACGGCGGAACAAACGGCACCGGCGAATGCGAATTCCCGATAATCACCGTCCCGGAACCCGCCGTAACCTTATTGCCATGAGTCCCGACGGAATCCACCGTTGCCGCTGGTTTGCCGTTAATCAAAACGGTCGTCGCCAACCCGCCCGACATCGCACCACCACACGCCGAGGCATCGCCTTGGCGGGCGGCCGCGAGGCCGTCGAAGAACACGTCGCCGGAACCGGCGGCGATCGGGTTGGTGCCGTGGCCGGGGAGCGGGCAAGCAGTGGGGTCGGATACACGTGCTGCGGGTTTGCCGGACATACGAATCTCCTTAGTTGACCTTCACTTGACCGCTGCCATCCAGGCGCGCGGCGAAACTGACCTGACGCTTGAAACCATCCACTTCCAGCAGGCCTTCGATGCTGAAGGACAGGCGAAGCTGATCGTGGTCACGCGGCAGGGAGATGACACGCACATTGCTCAGGCGTGGCTCGTAGGCTTCGATGAAATTTTCGATGGCCAGACGGGCCTGACTCAGGGAGTCGTGCAGGCTCAGACGCATGTCATTGAGATCGGGTAGCCCGTAATCGGACAGCGTTTGCACGCTGCCCGCACGGGTGCTGAGCATCTTGGCCAGATGGGCAGCCACGGACGCCATGGCAGAAACCTCGCGGCTCCAGCCGACGCGTTTGTCCGCGTCGCCACCCAGGCGTTCGAAAAGGCTGCCGTATCCAGTCATGAGTTAGGCTCCGCTTACTCTTTGTCCAACTTGCCAACCAGCGACAGGGTGAAATCAGCACCCATGTACTTGAAGTGCGGGCGCACGTTCAGGCTGACGCGGTACCAGCCAGGCTCGCCTTCGACATCGCTGACGATGATCTGGGCAGCACGCAGCGGACGACGGCCACGGACTTCGGCGCTCGGGTTTTCCTGGTCGGCCACGTACTGGCGGATCCACTTGTTGAGTTCCAGCTCGAGGTCGGTACGTTCTTTCCACGAACCGAGTTGCTCGCGCTGCAGCACTTTCAAGTAGTGAGCCAGGCGGTTGACGATCATCATGTACGGCAGTTGGGTGCCGAGCTTGTAGTTCAGCTCTGCCGCCTTGCCTTCTGCGCTGATGCCAAAGAACTTCGGCTTCTGCACCGAGCTCGCGGAGAAGAACGCCGCGTTGTCGGAGCCTTTGCGCATGGTCAGGGAGATGAAGCCTTCCTCGGCCAGTTCGTACTCACGACGGTCGCTGACCAATACTTCCGTAGGAATCTTGGTTTCGATTTCGCCCATGCTTTCGAAGTGGTGCAACGGCAGGTCTTCCACCGCGCCACCGCTCTGCGGGCCGATGATGTTCGGGCACCAGCGGAACTTGGCGAAGCTGTCGGTCAACTTGGTGCCGAACGCGTAGGCCGTGTTGCCCCACAGGTAGTGCTCGTGGCTGTTGGCGACGGTTTCTTTGTACACGAACGATTTGACCGGGTTGTCTTCCGGGTCGTACGGGTTACGCAGCAGGAAACGCGGCACGGTCAGGCCAACATAACGGGAGTCTTCCGACTGGCGGAAGCTCTGCCATTTGGCGAATTGCGGGCCTTCGAAGTGATCTTTCAAATCCTTCAGGTCCGGCAGGCCGGTGAAGCTTTCCAGGCCGAAGAATTTCGGGCCGGCGGCAGCAATGAACGGCGCGTGGGACATGCAGGCAACGCTGGACACGTACTGCATCAGTTTCACGTCCGGCGAGCTTGGGGACATGAAGTAGTTGGCGATGATCGCGCCTACTGGCTGACCACCGAACTGGCCGTATTCAGCGGTGTAGATGTGCTTGTACAGGCCAGATTGCATCACTTCCGGCGAATCTTCGAAGTCGTCCAGCAGGTCGTCCTTGGAGACGTTGAGGATTTCGATCTTGATGTTTTCGCGGAAGTTGGTGCGGTCGACCAGCAACTGCAGACCACGCCAAGACGATTCCAGGGACTGGAAGTCCGGGTGGTGCAGGATTTCGTCCATCTGACGGCTGAGCTTCGCATCGATCTCGGCGATCATGCGGTCAACCATGGCTTTCTTGACCGGCTCGCCATTGTTCTGCGGCTTGAGCAGCTCTTCGATGAAGGCCGACACACCGCGCTTGGCGATGTCATAGGCTTCGTCGTCAGGGGTCAGGCGGGTTTCGGCGATGATGCTGTCGAGAATGCTGTATTCGCCGTTCTCGTTGCTCTTTTGCTGTGCTGCACTAGTGCTCATTGTTGGCTTCCTTGACTGATGGTGGCTCAGACGTTTTGGGCGGCGGCGTTCAAGCCCAGCTCACCCAATACGCGACCGCGGGATTCGTCGTCGGCGAGCACGCCTTCGATGGCTTTGCGGAACGCAGGTGCGTTACCCAGCGGGCCTTTGAGGGCCACCAGCGCGTCGCGCAGTTCCATCAGTTTTTTCAGCTCAGGCACTTGCTCGACCAGGCTGGCCGGGTTGAAGTCCTTCATGGAATTGACGCGCAGTTTCACGGCCAGTTCTTCAGTGTCGCTTTCTTCCTGAAGACGGTTCGGTACGCTCAGCGTCAGGCTCAGCTCTTGCTTGGCCAGCACCTCGTCGAAGGTCATCTTGTCGATGCTGATCGGCTTGCGATCTTCGACTTTGCGTTCGTCCTTGCGGTGGGTGTAGTCACCGATTGCCAGTAGTTTCAACGGCAGTTCGATCTCTTCCTGTGCACCACCGGTGGCAGGTTTGAACGTGACGTTGATGCGTTCCTTGGGGGCTACCGAGCCTTCTTTGGCCATGGCTTTTCTCCTTGCGGTTGTGGCCCGGGGGCCTATTCGAGTACCACTTCGAGATCGAGGTGGCACAGCCTGCGATAAATCTCTTCCTTGCGTTCTCGTACGGCATGGTTCTGCGGCAACAACTCGCAGCAGCTATGCAGTAAATGCAGCACTTCCAGCGCAAGATCGGGCTCCCAGGCGTTCAGGCCTGAGTCCTGTAATGTTTGGTCGAGGGTCTCTAATTGGGTCTTGGCCAGTTCGTATTTCTTGGCCATGAAGCACAGCCGCGCGAGGGCGAACTGCCAGAAGAACCGAACGCGTCCGCCCTGGGCGCTCTGCAGGCCCTGCTTAAGGATTTGCACGGCAGCCTTGAGGCCGTCCTTGCGCAAAATCGGCAGGACTTCTTCGAGAGCCAGCTCCCACGCCGGCTGCGTGTCAGCGACTTCGACCTTGCGCGGCGCACTGGCTGTTTGCAGGTGCGGCATGACGTGGCCGCTGATCCAGGCGCGGGTGGCCGGATCGGCGAATGGCGCGCCATCGTGGTAACGCAATTCGATGATGCCGGGCAGGCGCTGAATCAAAAGCGCGAAGTGGATCTCCACTTCGCGCATGGCCATCTCGGCGTTCAAGGCCTGAAGGCATTCCCACGCCATTCGCTGGCCATCGAACCAGAACGGCGCCTTCGCCAGGCTCGCCTCCAGTTCCACCAGCAGGTCGGCGTATTTCGCCTGATCGAAGCGGTCTTGATAGGCCTTGAGCTTGTCCGCCGGCAAGCCGCGCAGCACGGTGATTTGCTCGGCGTTACGCTCGGGGACGGCGTCAATGGGCAACCACAGCAATGTGCGGTTAAGGCGCAAGGCGCGCAGGTCGGTGGCTTTCTGCTTGAGCCACCAGGCACACAACGGCCGCGCGCTCTCTTGCTGAGCACGCAGAGCCTTGTGGGCTTCTTTTTCGTTATCGATCGGTGCGCCGGGGGTGAACAACTGCGTGGCGGCTTGTTTGACCTGGGCGACTGCGGCGCCGACCACACCGGGTTCCGGCTGGTTGTCGGCAGCGCGCTGGACCATGTTTTTCAGACGGCGGGAGATCGGCAGCAACAGCGGCGCGTCATCGCCCAAATGCTCGGTGCAAGCGGCATCGAGGCCTTCTAGGTGCTCGACCAGCCGCCGGAACATCGGCAACTGCTCTTTGATCGCGATGTTTTCGGTGAGCACCTGCTCAAGACGCGGCACCAGCCAACTGATCGCAGCAGAGCGAGTACGGGGCTTGTTCGGGTGGACTTCAGCCCAGTGATTTTCTGATAAGTGATGCAGCATACCGAGGCCGGCCAGCAGCCCCTGAAACGATTCGCGCTGGTACAAAGCCCAGGTCAGCCAGGCGCCAACGCGCAAATCCTTGGATTGGGTACGCAACAGGGTTTCGCTGTTTTCACGGATTTTCAGCCAGTCGATCTGACCGCTTTCGTGCATGGACGAGGCTTTCGCCAGCTCACTTTCCAGCGCTTCAAATTCGCCCGAAAAGCGAACGTCCTCGCCCGCGAAATTCTCTTTGGAAACAGAGACTTTTGCGAGTTCGAGATAATGCGCGGAAAGTTTGCTTGAGTAGGACATCCATGGCCTTTATTTAGGATTACGGTCATACGCCAAAAGAACATTTCAGCGGCGCGGGACAGTATCAAAGAGCTGCGATGAGTCTCATCCAATTGAGTTCGTGCTCTTTCAAGTGCGCGCATCGTAATCACAATGATGGCCACTAGCAAGCATCTGATTAAACAACAAGACGAAGTGTTGTTTATTGACCGTAGGAGAAATCCCTATATGTGTAGGGGGATCCCCTGATGTCGTTTTAATATTCAAGCCCCCATGTGATACCTCTGAAACCATTGAGGTAGAGCGGCTCGCTGTCCTTGACGCAGATTATTGGCCGCCATCGCCCCGCAGAAGGTGTGCAGCATGCCAACAATTAGCAAGGATGGATGTAGGAAAGGTCCGAAGTGTTTCCGGCATTTAAGAAAAACGCAGCGCGACAATGGAGGTGTAGAAAAGTGCCATCAAGTGATGGCAATTTAATTTGAGTCAATACTCAACTTCGGCAATACCCCGCGCATCTGTATAAACGTTGCTCGCAACGGTTGGGCAATATTCTGGAATACGGAAGTTTCGGGTGGCATTTCCCGAGCTACTACGTTTAGCCTCCGTACCGCTGGCGATTCATGACCAAACTGCAGGCTTCCGAAGCGTTCATCACCCCCCTGAATTGGCGCGAAATATCCTGCGTCAAGGTGCAAGAACCCTCTGCCGTGCGGGCGATCGAGACATCCTGATAGCCGGGTTGGCGCCTGGAGGCATCGCCAAGGCGCGGTCAATCCCGAAAGCTCCTGCGGGGGTACGTCCAACGGAAAACACTGGCCCTTCTCAGAAACGTACAAAGCTACATCAATAAATTCGGCATCCCGTTCGGAAGCTGGTAAGGAGAGAAAATCAAATGGATTTAAGAACAATATTTTTCGCAGCGTTTGTGTGGCTGCCTTTTGCAAACGCCGCAGAGTCCCTGCCAATAGAGGGGGATTATTATTTGTACGGGGCCATGGAAATGGCCGCCAGGCTAGTTCTTCAAAAGGACGGAACTTTTGCAGCAGCCGCTGCGTACGGGAGCGCCAACGGTGCTGCGAAGGGAACGTGGAGTATCAAGAGCAATACGCTGACGCTCACAAGTGAAGCTGACCCTAACGCAGCTAAAAAGCTGGCTTTCGAAATGCCCAGAACAAGGAACCTGGCTGAATTGGAGGAGAGTTATCGAATCCAGCACGGCAATTACGACGAGATCGATAACGACACGGCTAACTACGCCCAGACTCACTACATTTTGCAGATGCAATACGACCAGCACCCAAAACCCCCAGCCATCGAACCCGTGTACCTTTATTTCGAGTTTTCCGAAGGCCCCGGGAGCCAGCAGTTATTGGAGTCAAATGAAACAACGGACCTGTGGCTGCCTTACGACCCACAAAGAACGCTAACAAAAATCGGCTTCGGGACCTCCCGCAATTCCGGCCCGACTCAATGGTTCGATGTTTCGCCGGATAGCCGCTGGTTCGGTATTGGCTGGAAAAAAGAGAAGAGCCAGCCAATCGCGTTCAGCCCGCGTAAAGAGAAGGGACTGGCCGAAATTCAACGCGATCTGAACGATGACGAACAAGCTCGCATTCTGAAGAATTACCTCATCACGGTTTATCACTTTGATCCAATCAGCACGCCAGCCATAACGCCCGTCGATGTGTACTGGAGGTTTCAGGACGGTTCTACCGAGCAACAGGTCTGGGCGGACTCGAAGCAAGAGAGGTTATCTCTGACCTACTCTCCCGCAAGAACCCTGGAGAAGATCGGCATGCGCACCCAAGGCTCAAAAGACCCAATTGAGTGGCTTGATACCCTGCCAGATATGAGATGGATGCGTGTCGATTGGAAGGATTACGCGGTGCCCACCAATGGTGAGTTGTCCCTTCTGTTTCAGGACCTGCAACTCGCCATCGAGCCTGACTGTCTCGCGGTAGATTTTGGTAATGGCAAAGCGTGCTTTCGCCGTCGCTGACACTCTCGGTCTGGTGAGGATTTTCAGGATGTTCAGGTGTTGCTTCCTTGCGATTTAAACACCGCCCGACAACACCTGTTTAAAACGCCTCAAGGTTACGTCCTGCAAGCTACAACACCTTGCGCCGTTGCCTACGGCTACGCCAGAATCCGCCGGCTTGTGCGCCTTGGGGCCGGTCGGTAACTTGGTTCCTGTCACTGATCCTCAGTGGACGGGTTTAGTCGCCCGCTGGTAATTGAAGTTGCACAAGCTTCCGTCAGACAGGTATCTCATACCTGCATTTGATGGTGGCTGTGCGCAGGGCACCCTCGGGTGCGCCGGCTTCTTCAATTCCCCGGTCCGACTAACCTGCGTACAGCTGCCACCCCTCCGTTTAGTCGGCGAAGTGGTGTCAGCATCATTCATGGAATTGAAGATCATGTTCAAAGTGACACCCAACCCACCGGACACCGATCCGGTCTCACCCTACGAAAGCCCCGATTCAAAAAAGCTGAACGACGCCGCCGAGCGCGCCCTCGACCATCACTTCCCGCCAACTAAATCTAAACAATCCAAACGCAACGGCCAGCTCTTCAGCGTTTGCCCCGACATCAACACGGACGCCCTGCTCGCCAACGCGTCGGAAGACTCTCGTTCCATCAGCGCCATCGCCGCCGACCTCGCCGACAATGTGGACGGCCCACAACGGTCTGTAGCCCTGGCGCTCAGCCGCATGGCCGATGGCGTGCATCTGCTGATAGATCGGGCGCTGGATGACCTGGACGAGCCGGAAATGGCGGCGATCCTCGCCAGGAGACAGAGCCGAGTTTGCTAATCCGCCAGCCATAAAAAAATGGGCACCCAACCTCGTTGGCGTGCCCATTTTTTATCCCGCTCACCCGCTGTGCGGGCGTCGGTGCGTGTTACGGATTAACGCTGTCTTTCAACGATTTGCCTGGTTTGAACGCAACAGTGTTGCTGGCCTTGATTTTGACGGGCTCACCGGTTTGCGGGTTTTTGCCGGTACGGGCACCGCGGTGGCGTTGCAGGAAGGTGCCGAAGCCCACCAGCGTGACGCTGTCCTTGCGATGCAGAGCGCCGGTGATTTCTTCGAGAACGGCGTTGAGAACGCGGTTGGCCTGCTCTTTGGTGAGGTCTGCTTTTTCAGCAATTGCTGCGGCGAGTTCTGGTTTACGCATATTAGTGAAGCCCCTTTGACGGTTTTTTGTTGTTATGTCCGTGCTGCTCTCTGTGGAGCAGCGCCCAAAGCGCCGCAGGTGCTCTACTCTGCGGCAGACGGGAGTGAGGATGGCACGCAAGACAGAGCCGCGCCAGTCTCGGCGCGTGCTTTGTAAGGGCAAAAGAGGGGTGATTCCGACAGAACGACCGGTATTTACGCCAGCAGTGCCGGAAGCTCTTTGTTGAGGGCCAGTTTTTCCATCACGGCCGTGCCGGTCAGGGCATAACCGAGCAGTTTTCCGCTGGCATCGCGGCATAACACCTTGATGTCGCCACCCTGCCCTTCGACCGTCCAGACGCCCTCGCTGCCCCTTGGTGGCGGTGAAACCACCAACGGGCACACCGGGGTCTTCACGGTAATCGGCATCGGGCCGTAGGTCACGGGCGTCGGATTTCCGGCGAGGGTCTGGGCCAGCGCTCTCGCACAGCTCATCAGGGGCATGACGTACAGCAAATTCAGCCCGTCGACCTCGGCGCAGTCGCCCAGCGCGTAGATGTTGGCATGGGAGGTTTTCAGGTGACGGTCGACCACCACGCCACGGTTGACCTGCACACCGGCCGCCGCTGCCAGATCGATACGCGGACGCAGGCCGATGGCCGACACCACGACGTCGCAAGGGATCACCTGGCCATCGGACAGGTGCGCTTCCAGGCCATCCGCCACGCGCTGCAAGCGATTGAGCACCGGCCCGAGATGGAATCGCGCGCCGAGGCTTTCCAGCCCGGCCTGGACGGCAGCCGCCGCAGCCGGATGCAACAGGGTCGGCATCACCTGCTCGCACGGTGCAACCAGTTGCACCTCGTAGCCGCCCAGGCTCAGGTCATTGGCGAACTCGCAACCAATCAGGCCGGCGCCGAGCAACAGCACCCGACGTTTGCCGGCCGCCGCCGCACGAAAGCGCGCGTAATCTTCCAGATCGTTGATCGGGAACACGCAATCCGCCGCGTCACCTTCGATCGGCACGCGCACGGTTTCCGCGCCCCAGGCCAGAATCAGGTCGCGGTAAATCACCGCTTCTTCACCGATCCACAGGCGTTTGTGGCCCGGATCGATGCCGCTGATGCGTGTGTGGGTGCGCACTTCGGCTTTCAGCTGTTCAGCCATCGCACCGGGTTCGGCCATGCTCAGGCCGTCGGCGTCTTTGTTTTTGCCGAAACCGGTGGAGAGCATCGGCTTGGAGTAGGAACGTCCGTCATCGGCGGTTATCAACAGCAACGGGGTTTCGCTGTCGAGTTTGCGAAACTCCCGGGCCAGGTTATAGCCAGCCAGCCCGGTACCGACGATGACGACAGGTGCGTTCATTCCTTACTCCTCTGGTGTCTTATTAGTTGATTTCAATCATTTCGAAATCCATCTTGCCTACGCCGCAGTCCGGGCAGAGCCAGTCTTCCGGCACGTCTTGCCACAGTGTGCCCGGCGCAATGCCGTCGTCCGGCCAGCCGTCGGCTTCGTTATAGATCAGGCCGCAGACCACACATTGCCACTTTTTCATTCAGTTGTTTCCTCAGGATTCAGGCGTATTGCCGGCTCGAACGGTCGATGGTTGCAACGTTGCCGTCCGGCTCAGGGCGTTTTGTACTGATCGGGCCCGACAGATGCAAGCGTGTTCGGCGCAACGGCGGCCCGGATCAATCAACATCGCCGGCTGACATGGTAAGCTCGCCGCCTCATTTGCTGCCAATAATGACTCACTGTGCCGCACTCAAACGCCCCGCTGTGGCTCCCCCAAAGCCAACTCTCGCCCCTCCCCGACGCGTCTACCCTCGACTGGCTGTTCGATGAAGGCTCCCTGACCCGACGGTTGATCCGCTTGTCGAAAGACCGCTTCAGCGTCACGCCGCTGTTCGAAGGCTGGCAACCGCTGCGCGCCGACGAATGTGTTGCACTGGATCTGGCCGAAGGCAGCGAAGGCTGGGTGCGCGAGGTGTATTTGCGCGGTCACGGCGAGGCGTGGGTGTTTGCCCGCAGCGTGGCGGCTCGCAGCGCGTTGCAGGGTGATGGTTTGCACATGGACGAACTGGGCAGCCGTTCCCTGGGGGAATTGCTGTTTTGCGATCACGCGTTCCAGCGTCGTGCCATCGAGGTGTGTCACTACCCTCAAGCGTGGTTGCCGATGGAGTGCCGGACACCGGAACTGTGGGGCCGACGCTCGCGTTTCGACCGTGGCGCACTGAGCGTGCTGGTGGCCGAAATCTTCCTGCCGACCTTGTGGAACGCCACCCGCGCCCATCCGGAGAACTGCTGATGTACCAGAGCCTGCTCAAGTCCTTGAATCGCTTGAACCCTCGGGCCTGGGATTTCATTCAACTGACGCGCATGGACAAGCCGATAGGCATTTATCTGCTGCTGTGGCCGACGTTGTGGGCGCTGTGGATTGCCGGCAAAGGTTCGCCGTCGCTGGCCAACGTGGTGATTTTTGTCTTGGGCGTGATTCTGACCCGCGCCGGGGGCTGCGTGATCAATGACTGGGCGGATCGCAAGGTCGACGGCCATGTGAAACGCACGGAACAGCGTCCCTTGGTCAGCGGCAAGATCAGTTCCAAAGAAGCCCTGGTGTTCTTCGCCCTTCTAATGGGCGTGAGTTTTCTGCTGGTGTTGTGCACGAATGCCGCGACGGTCTGGCTGTCGTTCGGCGGTTTGGCACTGGCGTTCAGCTACCCGTTCATGAAGCGCTACACCTATTACCCGCAAGTGGTGCTGGGCGCGGCGTTTTCCTGGGGGATGCCGATGGCGTTCACCGCCGAAACCGGTGAACTGCCGGCGGCGGCGTGGTTGCTGTGGATTGCCAACCTGTTGTGGACCGTGGGTTACGACACGTATTACGCGATGACCGACCGTGATGACGACTTGAAGATTGGCGTGAAATCCACGGCGATTCTATTTGGCGATGCGGATCGGGTGATCATCCTGACGTTGCAGGGGCTGGCGTTGGGTTGCCTGTTGCTGGCCGGGTCGACATTCGAGCTCGGTGGCTGGTTCCACTTGGGGCTGCTGGCGGCGGCGGGCTGTTTTGCGTGGGAATTCTGGTACACCCGCGGCAAGGACCGGATGCGTTGCTTCAAGGCGTTTTTGCACAACCATTGGGCCGGGTTGGCGATTTTTGTCGGGATAGTGCTGGATTACGCACTGCGTTGACGGACACGCTTCTGTAGCAGCTGCCGAGGGCTTCGTCAGCTGCTACAGGGTTAAGCGAATCGCTTACATATGCTCGCGAACGACGTGCCAGACGTCCTTCATCTTGTCACCCTTCATTTCTCCGGGAGCCGTGTCCTTCATGAAGTAATACAGTGGCTTGCCGTTGTAAGCCCACTGCATCATGCCGTCGTCACGCTTGATAATGGTCCATTTCCCTTCAGCCTTGTCGCCTGCTTTTGCCTCCAGCGGCGGCCAGTTTTTGGCACATTCACCTGTGCACACCGACTTGCCGCCCGTGTCCTTGTCGAACGTGTACAAGGTCATGCCCTTGTGGTCGACCATCATGTCGCCTTTCATCATGCCCGGCTCAGCCGCGAAGGCCATGATCGGCAATGAAAACGCCGCGACCAGCAGCAGGGCCTTGAAGGATTGCGAGATTTGCTTCATGGAAACCTTCCTTTTGTGGTTGTCAGGATTCGGACTTAGAGCTTAGTTCAGGATCATGACAATCGCCGGGCAGCTAAAATACTGTCACACGACTGCAATAATTCCGTTATCTAATGCGGCGCAAGACAGTTAAATGACAAGAGGATTAAGGCATGGTTGGCAGGAGCATTCTGATCGTCGACGACGAAGCGCCCATTCGCGAAATGATCGCCGTTGCGTTGGAAATGGCCGGCTATGACTGCCTGGAGGCCGAGAACTCTCAGCAGGCCCATGCCATCATCGTCGACCGCAAGCCGGACCTGATCCTGCTCGACTGGATGCTGCCCGGCACCTCCGGTATCGAATTGGCCCGCCGTCTCAAGCGTGACGAGCTGACCGGGGACATCCCGATCATCATGCTCACCGCCAAGGGCGAAGAGGACAACAAGATCCAGGGCCTGGAAGTCGGCGCCGACGACTACATTACCAAACCGTTTTCCCCGCGTGAGCTGGTCGCCCGCCTCAAGGCTGTGCTGCGCCGTGCCGGCCCAACCGATGGCGAAGCGCCTATTGAAGTCGGCGGCCTGCTGCTGGACCCGATCAGCCATCGCGTGACCATCGACGGCAAACCCGCCGAGATGGGCCCGACCGAATACCGCCTGCTGCAATTTTTCATGACCCACCAGGAACGTGCCTACACCCGTGGTCAGTTGCTGGATCAAGTCTGGGGCGGCAACGTGTATGTCGAAGAACGCACCGTCGACGTGCACATCCGTCGTCTGCGCAAGGCCCTCGGCGATGCCTACGAAAATCTGGTACAAACCGTGCGTGGCACGGGTTACCGCTTTTCCACCAAAGCCTGACCCTGCCCTGACCCGCCCGACAAGCTGACAAGGACGCACGTTTCCGTGAACCAAAACTGGCATGGCACCCTGATTCGCCACATGCTGTTACTGGTCACCGGTTGCCTGGTGATCGGCCTGATTACCGGCTACTACGGCTGGAGCCTCGCCGCGGGGCTGGGCCTTTATCTGGCCTGGACCCTCAAGCAGTTGCTGCGCTTGCACGAATGGCTGCGCCTGCACTCAGCCGATGAAGCACCGCCCGACGGCTATGGCCTGTGGGGCGAGGTGTTCGACAGCATCTATCACCTGCAACGCCGCGACCAACGGGTTCGCGGGCGCCTGCAAGCGGTGATCGACCGGATCCAGGAATCCACCGCCGCGCTGAAAGACGCGGTGGTCATGCTCGACAGCGACGGCAACCTGGAATGGTGGAACCTCGCCGCCGAAACGCTGCTCGGCCTCAAGACCCCGCAAGACAGCGGTCAGCCGGTGACCAACCTGGTGCGCCACCCGCGCTTCAAGGAATATTTCGAGCAGGACAGCTACGCCGAACCGCTGGAAATCCCGTCGCCGACCAATGATCGCGTGCGCATTCAGCTGTACATCACCCGCTACGGCAACAATGAACACTTGATGCTGGTGCGCGACGTCACGCGCATTCATCAGCTGGAACAGATGCGCAAAGACTTCATCGCCAACGTTTCCCATGAATTGCGCACGCCACTGACCGTGATCTGCGGTTATCTGGAAACCCTGCTCGACAACGTCGATGAAGTGAACCCGCGCTGGACCCGTGCCTTGCAGCAGATGCAGCAACAAGGCGGGCGTATGCAGACGTTGCTCAATGACTTGCTGTTACTGGCCAAACTCGAAGCCACCGATTACCCGTCGGACAATCAGCCCGTGGTCGTCGATAGCCTGTTGCAGTCGATCAAGAGCGACGCCCAGCAGCTGTCCGGGCAGAAAAACCAGCGCATCACCCTGGAAGCCGACCCGACGATCATGCTCAAGGGCAGCGAAGCGGAATTGCGCAGTGCGTTTTCCAATCTGGTGTTCAACGCGGTGAAATACACCCCGGCCGAAGGCAATATCCGCATTCGCTGGTGGGCCGATGAGCAAGGCGCGCACCTGAGCGTGCAGGATTCCGGGATCGGCATCGACAGCAAACACCTGCCGCGCCTGACCGAACGCTTCTACCGCGTCGACTCCAGCCGCAATTCCAACACCGGCGGCACCGGCCTGGGCCTGGCCATCGTCAAACACGTGTTGCTGCGCCACCGCGCGCGGATGGAAATCAGCAGCGTGCCCGGCCACGGCAGCACCTTCACCTGCCACTTTGCCCCGGCTCAGGTGGCAAAATTGCAAGCCCTCAGAACGGCTGACTGATACCGGCCAGCACGCGCCACTAGGCAATCACCGAGTCAGCCGCTACATTGGCTGACTTGTGCCTGCCCTTCAGGCACCGCATTACTCCCCTTTTTCGAATATACGGAACCCGCAAAACTCCATCATGGACCCTTCCCCTGGCTTGACCCTCGCAACCATATTCGCCGACTTCGGCATGATTCTCTTTGCTCTGATCCTGGTTTTGCTCAACGGATTTTTCGTTGCGGCGGAATTTGCCATGGTCAAACTGCGCTCGACGCGAGTCGAGGCCATCGCCGATAAAAACGGCTGGCGCGGGCATATTCTGCGTACCGTTCACAGTCAGCTCGATGCGTACCTCTCGGCGTGCCAGCTAGGTATCACCCTCGCCTCCCTCGGCCTTGGCTGGGTCGGTGAACCGGCGTTCGCGCACATCCTCGAGCCGATGCTTGAAGCGGTTGGCGTGCAGTCGGCCGAAGTAATCAAAGGCGTATCGTTCTTCGCAGCGTTCTTCGTCATTTCGTACCTGCACATCGTGGTCGGCGAACTGGCTCCGAAGTCGTGGGCCATCCGCAAACCGGAACTGTTGTCGCTGTGGACCGCCGTGCCGCTGTACCTGTTCTACTGGGCCATGTACCCGGCGATCTATTTGCTGAACGCCAGCGCCAACACCATCCTGCGGATCGCTGGCCAGGGTGAACCCGGCCCGCATCACGAGCACCATTACAGCCGTGAAGAACTGAAACTGATCCTGCACTCCAGCCGTGGCCAGGACCCGAGCGACCAAGGCATGCGTGTATTGGCCTCGGCAGTGGAAATGGGCGAGCTGGAAGTGGTCGACTGGGCCAACTCCCGGGAAGACCTGGTGACGCTGGAGTTCAATGCGCCGCTCAAGGAAATCCTGGCGATGTTCCGTCGCCACAAGTTCAGCCGTTACCCGGTGTACGACAGCGACCGCCAGGAGTTCGTCGGCCTGCTGCACATCAAGGACCTGCTGCTGGAACTGGCGGCGCTGGATCACATCCCCGAGTCGTTCAACCTGGCTGAGCTGACCCGTCCGCTGGAACGCGTTTCGCGGCACCTGCCGCTGTCGCAGCTGCTGGAACAGTTTCGCAAGGGCGGCTCGCACTTCGCCGTGGTGGAAGAGGCGGATGGCAACATCATTGGCTACCTGACCATGGAAGACGTGCTGGAAGTCTTGGTTGGCGACATTCAGGACGAACACCGCAAGGCTGAGCGCGGGATCCTCGCGTACCAGCCGGGCAAACTGCTGGTACGCGGTGACACGCCGCTGTTCAAGGTCGAACGCCTGTTGGGCATCGACCTGGATCACGTCGAAGCCGAAACCCTCGCCGGGCTGGTCTATGAAAGCCTGAAGCGGGTGCCGGAAGAGGAAGAAGTGCTGGAAGTCGAAGGTTTGCGGATCATCATCAAGAAGATGAAAGGGCCGAAGATCATTCTGGCCAAGGTGTTGATGCTGGATTGATCTGGGGTTGAGGGTCTCTTGTGGCGAGGGAGCTTGCTCCCGCTGGGTCGCGAAGCGGCCCAAATCCTGCAACTCCGTTCATCCGGACATACCGTATTCATTGGTTTACGACTGCTGCGCAGTCGAGCGGGAGCAAGCTCCCTCGCCACAATTGGTCACCATCGCCTTCACTGCTTGCCCAACACAAAGTTGGGCAACACCCCCATCGGTTGTTTGAACTGGTACGGAATCGACACCAGCCCCAGTCCCGTATTGCGCTGCACCACAAAATGCAGGTGCGGACCGGTGCTATTGCCGGTGTTGCCCGACAGCGCCAGTGCACTGCCTACCGACACCCGCTGCCCCTCGCGAACACAGACCGAACCTTGTTTGAGGTGCAGGTACACGCCCATGGTCCCGTCATCGTGCAGCACCCGCACGAAATTGCCCGACGGATTAGTGCCACGCCCCGTTTGCCCGCTCTCGGTTTTCACCACCACCCCGCCACGGGCGGCGATGATCGGCGTGCCTTCGGGCATGGCGATGTCGATGGCATAGCGGTTCTTCGGACCGAAGTGACTGTACTCGCCATCAGCTCCCTGGCTCACGTGAAACGGACCGCCACGCCAGGGGAACGGGTATCGATAGGCCATGGCGGACCCTGAAGGGTTGCCCAAGGCGTATTTGAACTTCGGGGTGTACACGAGCGGCCTTCCGGCCTGACTCGCGGTGAGCACCGCCACACGGAGGCTGCTGCGCGCCGGCAATACCTTGTGGATCAGTTTATCCGGCGCGCCGCTGACGTTTTTCAACCCGGCGAAACTCAAGCCGATCTCAACTGGCGCGTACAAGTTATTGCGCACGTACACACTGTGCTCGCCGTCCTTCTTCAGGATAACCAGGTACACCTGACGCTCAAGGTTCTCGTCCATGCGATCTTGAAAAACGAACACCTGTGAGCCTTTGGTGGGGCGGTCACTGTAGGAGACCACGCCATTGGCGTCGGTGGACTTGTAGACCGTCACGGCCATCGCCGAAGTGGCGGCCATGAACAGACCACAGAAAAACAGCAGGCGCGCGAGCATGGGCAGGGTTCTGTCGAGTAAGGCCTTGGGTTGAGCCTAGCAGCTGCAATGGACCCAAGGAGTCGGCAGATGTTTCAAAAGGGGCGGTTCAGCGGATGTGTGGTGTATTCAATGGCCCCTTCGCGAGCTTGCTCGCGAAGGCGGACTAACAGGCGACGGGGATTACGCGCCTGGAATGAAGTGCTTCTGCGCGGTACCACGAGCAATCAGGCGGGAGATGTAGTCGAGCTTCTGCGCGTCCTGATCCACAAAGCGGAAGGTCAGTTGCAACCAGTCGCTGTCAGGTTTCGGCTCGTGGGCCACGACCGCGTGCAGGTAACCGTTCAGACGGGCGACTTCAGCGTTCTCGCCCTGCTCCAGATCGAGCACCGCGCTGTCGAGGATTTGTGGCAGCGTGTCGGTACGCTTAACCACCAGCAGCGCTTCCTTGATGCTCAAGGCTTTGATCACGCATTGCTGGATGCCGCTCGGCAAGCGCAACTGGCCTTGGCCACGACCGCTGGCCGGCGCTGCGGCGGTCGCAGTCCGGACGGGTGGGCTGTTGAGCAAACCACGGGATGGTGCGGCAGCCGGCGTCGGTGCGACCACGGCCGGTTTGCCGCCGGTCAAGGCGCTGAGGGTATCGTTGCCGAAGGCCGAGTTCATTTTCGCCGGCGCACCGCTCATCAGGGCGTCCAGTTTGCCGACCTTGTTCAGCGCCTGCTTGACCTTGGTCAGCAGTTGTTCGTTGGTGAAGGGCTTGCTGACGTAGCCGGAAACGCCGGCTTGAATCGCCTGGACCACGTTCTCTTTGTCGCCACGACTGGTCACCATCACGAACGGCATGGTCTTGAGGTGGTCCTGCTCGCGACACCAGGTCAGCAGTTCCAGGCCAGACATCTCGGGCATTTCCCAATCGCACAGGACCAGGTCGAACGTCTCCTTCGCCAGCATGGCCTGAGCCTTTTTGCCGTTGATGGCATCTTCCGTGCGAATGCCCGGGAAGTAGTTGCGCAGGGCTTTCTTTACCAGGTCACGAATGAACGCTGCATCGTCCACTACCAACACGCTGATCTTGCTCATCCATCACCCCTCGAAAAAATCCCGGCAAGCATACCGTTTTGCTGATGGCACATTGCCAAAAACCTTCAGTCACGCCGGGACTTTTCGTTCGCGGGTGCTGCTAGTAACGTCGAAAACCACACACAAAAACGCCCGGCCAAAGGACCGGGCGTTTTTCTTGGGCAGTCTTACTTATCGTCAGCTTTGCCCGGAACATTAGCGGTTTCACCGCTGGTTCCTTCAACTTCTTCTTTCATGCGCTTGAGGCCCAGGTGACGCACGTCGGTGCCGCGCACCAGGTAAATCACCAGTTCCGAGATATTGCGCGCGTGGTCGCCGATCCGTTCGAGCGAACGCAGCACCCAGATAATGCTCAAGACCCTCGAGATAGAGCGTGGGTCTTCCATCATGTAGGTCGCCAGCTCACGCAGGGCGGTCTTGTATTCACGGTCGATGATCTTGTCGTACTGCGCCACCGACAACGCCAGGTCGGCGTCGAAACGGGCAAACGCGTCCAGCGCATCACGCACCATGTTGCGCACCTGGTCGCCAATGTGGCGAACCTCGACGTAACCGCGCGGTGCTTCGCCTTCTTCGCACAACTGAATGGCGCGGCGGGCAATCTTGGTCGCTTCGTCACCGATGCGCTCCAGGTCGATGACCGACTTGGAGATGCTGATGATCAGGCGCAAGTCAGAAGCCGCTGGCTGACGACGGGCCAGAATGCGCAGGCATTCTTCGTCGATGTTGCGTTCCATCTGGTTGATCTGGTCGTCGATTTCGCGGACCTGCTGGGCCAGACCGGAGTCGGCTTCGATCAGCGCGGTCACCGCGTCGTTGACCTGCTTTTCCACCAGCCCGCCCATGGCCAGGAGGTGGCTGCGCACTTCCTCCAGTTCGGCGTTGAACTGCGCGGAAATGTGGTGGGTAAGGCCTTCTTTACTAATCATGTTGGCGTCCTTGGAGCGTCCGGTAAGGTGCGGTGGGCCGCAGCGTCAGTTCAGTGAGCAACCACAAGTCCTAGCCATAACGACCGGTGATGTAGTCTTCGGTCTGCTTCTTCGCCGGATTGGTGAACAGGGTGTCGGTGTCGCCGAATTCCACCAGTTTGCCCATGTACATGAACGCCGTGTAGTCGGAAACCCGCGCGGCCTGTTGCATGTTGTGGGTCACGATGACGATGGTGAATTTCGATTTCAGTTCGTAGATCAGCTCTTCGACTTTCAACGTGGAGATCGGGTCGAGTGCCGAGCACGGTTCGTCGAGCAACAACACTTCCGGTTCCACGGCGATGGTGCGCGCGATGACCAGACGTTGTTGCTGACCACCGGACAGGCCGAGTGCCGATTCGTGCAGACGGTCTTTGACCTCGTCCCACAACGCCGCGCCTTTCAACGCCCACTCAACGGCTTCGTCGAGGATGCGCTTCTTGTTGATGCCCTGGATGCGCAGGCCATACACCACGTTTTCGTAGATAGTCTTCGGGAACGGATTCGGCTTCTGGAACACCATGCCCACGCGACGACGCAGTTCGGCAACGTCTTCGCCCTTGCGATAGATGTTGTTGCCGTAGAGGTTGATCGCGCCTTCGACGCGACAGCCATCCACCAGGTCGTTCATGCGGTTGAAGGTGCGCAGCAGCGTGGATTTGCCGCAGCCGGACGGACCGATGAAAGCGGTCACGCGTTGTTTCGGGATGTTCATGCTGACGTCGTACAGCGCTTGTTTCTCGCCGTAGAACAGGCTCAGGCCCGGCACTTCAATGGCCACGGTTTCCTGTTCGAGACTCAGGCTCTGTTTGTCGCGACCCAGCGCCGACATGTTGATGCCGTGGGTATGTGTTTCGTGCTGCATGGGAGGCTCCCTGTGCTGACAAATTCGGTTCGGAACGCCACTTCGCGGCATGCCAATAAATGTTCGGTGGACGCGATCTACTGTGGGAGCGGGCTTGCTCGCGAAGGGGCCCTCACGGCCGCCAAAAGCTTCGCGAGCAAGCCCGCTCCCACAAGGTCCGCACCGACCTTTAACTATCCAGCGCTTTGTATTTCTCGCGCAGGTGGTTCCGGATGTAGACGGCCGACAGGTTGAGTGTGGCGATCACCAGTACCAGCAGCAGCGCCGTGGCGTACACCAACGGCCGCGCGGCTTCGACGTTCGGGCTCTGGAAGCCGACGTCATAAATATGGAAGCCCAAGTGCATGATCTTCTGGTCAAGGTGAAGGTACGGGTAGTTACCGTCCAACGGCAGCGACGGCGCCAGTTTCACCACACCGACCAACATCAGCGGCGCCACTTCACCGGCGGCGCGTGCCACAGCGAGGATCATGCCGGTCATCATCGCCGGGCTGGCCATCGGCAGAACGATCTTCCACAAGGTTTCTGCCTTGGTCGCGCCGAGGGCCAACGAGCCTTCGCGCACGGTGCGAGGAATCCGCGCCAGGCCTTCTTCGGTGGCCACGATCACCACTGGAACGGCCAGCAGTGCCAGGGTCAGCGAGGCCCAGAGCAGGCCCGGTGTACCGAAGGTCGGTGCCGGCAATGCTTCAGGAAAGAACAAACGGTCAACCGAGCCGCCCAGCACATAGACGAAGAAGCCCAGGCCGAACACGCCGTAAACAATGGCCGGTACGCCCGCCAGGTTGTTCACCGCGATGCGGATGATGCGGGTCAGCACGTTCTGCTTGGCGTATTCACGCAGGTAAACCGCCGCCAGCACGCCGAATGGCGTCACGATCATCGCCATGATCAACGTCATCATCACGGTGCCGAAAATCGCCGGGAAGATCCCGCCTTCGGTGTTCGCTTCACGCGGGTCGTCGGACAGGAATTCCCAGACCTTGCTGAAGTAAAAGCCGACCTTGGTCAGCGTGCCCATGGCGTTCGGCTGGTAAGCGTGAACCACCTTGCCGACGCTGATTTCGATTTCCTTGCCGTTCGCATCGCGGGCCGTGAGGCTGTCGCGGTTGAACTGGGCGTGCAGGTCATTCAGACGGGCTTCGATGTCTTGATAACGTGCGTTCAGTTCGGCGCGTTCGGCATCCATGTCCGCTTGCGCGGCGGCGTCGAGCTTGCCGGCCAGTTCCAGTTTGCGACCGTGCAGACGAATGCGTTCCAGACCCGAGTTGATCGCACCGATGTCGGTCTTTTCCAAGGTTTTGAGCTGTGCCGCGAGCTGGTTCACACGATCGACACGCGCCTGCAGTTCCGGCCAGGCTGCTTCGCCTTCAGCGATGACTTTGCCATCCTGTTTGACGTTGACCAGGTAACCGTAGAAGTTGCCCCACTCGCGACGCTCGATGGTCATCAGCTCAGGCGGGGTTTTCTGGTTGGTCAGCCACTCGCCGACGATCCAGGTGAAGTCGTTTCCGTTCAAATCACGGTTGCCGACCTTGATCAGCTCGCGAGTCATGAACTCCGGGCCCTGATCGGGCACCGGCAGGCCAGCGCTTTTCAGGCGCTCGCGCGGCACTTCTTCTTTCTGTACCACTTCACCGATAACCAGGTGATTGGCCTGGCCCGGTACGTCGTAGCTGGCGTGAATCAAATCCGCCGGCCAGAAGTGACCCAGGCCGCGCACGGCAATCACGGCCAGCAGGCCAATGGTCATGATGACCGCGATGGACACCGCGCCACCGCTGATCCAGACGCCCGGGGCGCCGCTCTTGAACCATCCATTCAGGGAGTTCTGTTTCACAGACTTCTACCTTTCTTAAAGCGACGAGTATTTCTTGCGCAGACGCTGACGAATCAGTTCTGCGAGGGTGTTCATGACGAAGGTGAACAACAACAGCACCAGCGCCGAGAGGAACAGCACGCGGTAGTGGCTGCCGCCGACTTCCGATTCGGGCATTTCCACCGCGACGTTGGCAGCCAGCGTGCGCAGGCCTTCGAACAGGTTCATTTCCATGACCGGGGTGTTACCGGTGGCCATCAACACGATCATGGTTTCACCGACCGCACGGCCCATGCCGATCATCAGCGCCGAGAAAATGCCCGGGCTGGCAGTGAGGATCACCACGCGGGTCATGGTCTGCCACGGCGTAGCGCCGAGGGCCAGGGAGCCGAGGGTCAAGCCACGAGGCACGCTGAACACGGCGTCTTCGGCAATGGAGTAGATGTTCGGGATCACCGCGAAGCCCATGGCCAGACCAACAACCAGAGCGTTGCGCTGGTCGTAGGTGATGCCCAGGTCGTGTGAGATCCACATGCGCATGTCGCCGCCGAAGAACCAGGTTTCCATGTACGGGCTCATGTACAGCGAGAGCCAGCCCACAAACAGGATCACCGGAATCAGGATCGCGCTTTCCCAGCCGTCCGGCACTTTCAGGCGGATCGACTCAGGCAGGCGACTGAAGGTGAAACCGGCGACCAGGATGCCGATCGGCAGGAGCATCAGCAGGCTGAAGATGCCCGGCAAATGCCCTTCTACATACGGCGCGAGGAACAGGCCGGCGAAGAAACCGAGGATCACCGTCGGCATCGCTTCCATCAGTTCGATCACCGGCTTGACCTTGCGGCGCAGGCTCGGGGCCATGAAGTACGCGGTGTAGATCGCCGCAGCGACGGCCAGCGGTGCCGCCAGCAGCATGGCGTAGAACGCGGCCTTCAAGGTACCGAAGGTCAGCGGGGACAAGCTCATCTTCGGTTCGAAGTCGGTGTTGGCGGCGGTCGATTGCCAGACGTATTTAGGTTCGTCGTAGTTCTCGTACCAGACTTTGCTCCACAACGCGCTCCAGGATACTTCCGGGTGCGGGTTGTCCAGCAGCAGCGGCTGAATCTTGCCGTCCGCTTCGACAATGATGCGGTTGGCGCGTGGCGACATGCCGAACAGGCCCTGACCTTCCACAACCTGATCCACCAGCAAAGTGCGGTGAGCGGTACTGTGGAACACGCCAAGCTTGCCCGAGGCGTCGAGGGCGACGAAGCCTTTGCGACGTTCTTCAGCACTGATTTCAATGATCGGTGTGGTGCCCATCTGGAAGGTGCGAATCTGCTTCAGACGCTGCTCGCCATCGGGATCGCGCGCCATGAACCACTGGGCCAGACCACCTTTGGAGTCACCGAGGATCAGCGAGATACCGCCCACCAGTTGCGTACTGGCAGTGATTTGCGCTTCGCCGTCTTCAAGCAGTTTGTAGCGACCGTTAAGGCTCTTGTCGCGCAGGCTGAACACGTCGGCCTGAGCACGCCCGTTGATCACGTACAGCCACTGCTGACGTGGGTCGACGAAGATGTTCTTCACCGGCTCGGTCATCTGCGGCAGGTCGATACGCTTCTGCTCGTTGGTGACTTCGCCGGTCATCATGTTTTCTTCGCTGGTCAGCGACAAAACATTGAGTTGCGAACCGGTAGAGCCGACCAGCATCAGGGTCGAATCGGTGGCGTTGAGGCTGACGTGCTCCAGAGCGCCGCCGGATTCGTTGACCGCGATTGGCGTTTCGCCGTACGGGTATTCGATGGCTGGCGAGATGGTTTTCTTGCCGGCCGGGTAGCTGACTTTATAGGTGTGACGGAACACCAGTGCCTGACCGTTGGACAGGCCCACTGCCACCAACGGGTGACCGGGCTGGTCTTTACCAATGGAGGTCACGTTGACACCGGCCGGGAGCGGCAGATCGACGCGCTTGAGTTCAGCGCCACTGTCGATATCAAAGAATAGCGCCTGGCCCTTGTCGGAAACCCGCATGGCGACCTGGTTCTGCTCTTCCAGGGAGATCATCAACGGCTTGCCGGCGTCTTGCATCCAGGCAGGCGTGATGGCGTCCTTGGCGGTCAGGTCGGCACCCTGGAACAGGGGCGCAACGACGTAGGCAAGGAAGAAGAAAATCAGTGTGATCGCGCCGAGGACAGCGAGGCCGCCAACAAGGACATACCAACGGGTCAGGCGATCTTTGAGCGCGCGAATGCGGCGCTTGCGTTGCAGCTCAGGCGTATTGAAGTCAATTCGCTTGGGGGGATTCGTAGTCATGGTGGAATTGGCCAGATCATTCATGCGCACACCCTAGCGATCCTGTATGACAGAAAGATGACAATGCAGTGACGCAACAAGTCCGCCGCCAGCGGGAACTGGCAGAGGACCGGAAATTTGTTGAGTTGTGGGAGCAAACTGTGGCGAGGGGGCTTGCCCCCGTTGGGGAGCGAAGCGCCCCCCAAAACCAGTCACCGCATTCTAAGCGTCGACCGATTTACGACTGCTTCGCAGTCGATACGGGGGCAAGCCCCTCACCACACAAGCCTTGCTCCTACAGATCCGGGGCTAGCCCCGGATCAGGGTGTTACTTTTTTGCGACTTCAGCGCCGCCTTCCGCCAGACCCAGGTCAGCCAATGCTTTGGCAGCCACTTTGGCCGGCAGTGGGATGTAGCCGTCTTTCACTACAACTTCCTGGCCCTGTTTGGACAGAACCAGTTTGATGAACTCGGCTTCCAGCGGGGCCAGAGGCTTGTTCGGGGCTTTGTTGACATAAACGTAGAGGAAACGCGACAGCGGATATTTGCCGTTCAGTGCGTTTTCTTCGCTGTCTTCGATGAACTCAGTGGTTCCTTTCTTGGCCAGTGCCACTGTTTTCACGCTAGCGGTTTTGTAGCCGATGCCCGAGTAACCGATGCCGTTCAGCGAGGAGCTGATCGACTGCACGACCGAAGCCGAACCGGGTTGTTCGTTCACGTTTGGTTTGTAGTCGCCTTTGCACAGGGCTTCTTCTTTGAAGTAGCCGTAGGTACCGGATACCGAGTTACGACCGAACAGTTGAACCGGCTTGTTGGCCAGGTCGCCGGTCACACCCAGGTCGCCCCAGGTTTTGACTTCGGTTTTAGCGCCACACAGACGAGTGGACGAGAAGATCGCGTCGACTTGTTCCATGGTCAGGTGCTGGATCGGGTTGTCTTTGTGTACGAAGACAGCCAGGGCGTCTACGGCAACCGGGATAGCGGTTGGCTTGTAGCCGTACTTCTGCTCGAAGGCAGCCAGTTCGGTGTCCTTCATTTTGCGGCTCATCGGGCCCAGGTTAGAGGTGCCTTCAGTCAGCGCAGGTGGCGCGGTGGCGGAGCCAGCGGCCTGAATCTGGATGTTTACGTTAGGGTATTCTTTTTTGTAGTTCTCAGCCCACAGGGTCATGAGGTTGGCCAGAGTATCGGAGCCGACGCTGGACAGGTTGCCCGACACACCAGTGGTCTTGGTGTAGCTCGGGATCGACGGGTCAACAGCGGCGAACGCGTTGGCAGTCGCAACGCCAGCAGCGACAAAAGTCATTGCCGCCATCAAACGCTTCAGTTTCATGCCTTACTCCTAGCAGATAGGGTGTGTTAAGTCGGGGCCAAGTATCAGCAGGCCGTGTGAACACTCTATGGCTGAAATATGACAATTGGATGAAAGGCCAGCATTCAAGTGCCGGATAGATCCAGTCTTGCAGCGCAGGTTGACAAATCGAAACTAGAAGATAGCCTTGTCAACCACGAGAGGAACCCATGATTAACGACCGAATCCGCCGCGCTCGCCTACTGCGGGGCATGTCTCTAGAGGCTTTAGCGCTCAAGCTTGGCAATATCACCAAGCAAGGCCTCAGCAAATACGAGAAAGGGGCAAGTACTCCAAACTCCGCACGCCTGTTACAAATGGCAAAAGTATTGGAGGTCAGTCCAGAGTACTTTTTCCGGGCGGAGGCTGTGCCGCTTGCGCCGTTAGAGTTTCGCAAACTGGCGAAAATGCCGAAGTACCGCCAGGTTCAAGTCGAAGAACAGATTCGTGAGCATCTCGAGCGCTACATCGCTCTGGAGGATTGCTTCGACCCGGCGGACATCCAGACTCCCGTCACCCCAGCGCAAATGCTACCGGTTTCCTCTATAGAGGAAGCTGAACTCGCGGCCGAGCAACTGCGTGAATTCTGGAAGATCGGCAGTGACCCCATCTCCAACCTTACCGAGCAGCTGGAAGAGCACAGCATCAAGGTAGCAATGCTCATGGGGCCAGATGACTTTGATGGGGCCTGCGCCGCAACCGGTGACGGTCGGCATGTCTTGATTGCACTCAACTCGGAGCGCCCCGGCGAACGCATACGCTTCACCGCTGCTCATGAACTGGGCCATTGGGTCATGCAGTTACCCGAAGAAATGCCCGAAAGAGAAAAGGAAAACTGCTGCCATCGTTTCGCGGGGGCCTTCCTCTATCCGGCCAAAGGTGTCACCAGTGACTTTGGTAACCACCCTCGCTCCAGGGTTCATCCCCGGGAGCTGCTCATCGCCAAGCGCCAATACGGAATTTCGATGCACGCAGCACTGCGGCGTCTCAAGGATTTAAATCTTCTCAGCGATGGCGGTTACAAATCCCTCACCATTCAATTCAGCTCGAACGGCTGGCGCAAGGCCGAGCCAGAGCCATTGCCGTGCAAACCACCACAACGTTTTGAGTCGCTGGTGTTTTGGGGATTGGCCGAAGGATTGATCACAAAATCCCGTGCAGCTGAACTTCTACGCAAACCAGTGAGCGCTTTAGATCCCAACTTCCTGGGCTCACTGGAGAGTGCATGCCTCTGATCTACATCAGCGATACGAATATCTGGATCGATTTCAGGAATGCAGGGCTGCTGGAACAGATGTTCGGTCTGCCGTTCACTCTTTGCTGCACAGATTTCGTACTGCACGAGCTCGACGATTTTCCGCATGACGAATTGCTAGCCCGCGGGTTGATGGTCGAATCATTCGAGGGTCCGGAAGTGGCACGGCTGTTCAGTCTGAAAATCGAACATAACAACAGTTCTCTGGCAGACGTTTCCTGCTATCTACTTGCTCAACGCACAGGTCGACCGTTATTGACGGGGGACGGCAAACTTAGAAAGCAGGCACAAAAGGATGGGCTACAAGTACACGGTGCACTATGGCTGCTGGACCTGATGGTTGACCATCAGGTTGTTGGATTGCAGCAGGCTGCGGATGCTTTAGAGGACATGCTCATGCGTGGAGCACGATTACCGTCAGGCGAGTGTGAGGCAAGGCTTTCGCGCTGGCGAAAGCCTTGATGGAGAGAGTTAACGCCCCTTCTTCCAAAGATACCCACCCACCACAATCCCGACCCCGCAAATAATCGCCACATAGTAAGCAGGCCCCATCGGGCTTTCCTTCAGCAGCAACGTCACTACCATCGGCGTCAAACCACCGAAAATCGCGTAAGCCAGGTTGTACGAGAACGACAACCCGCTGAACCGCACCACCGCCGGGAAGGCCTTCACCATCACGTACGGCACCGCGCCGATGGTGCCCACCAGCAAACCGGTCAAGGCGTACATCGGGAACAGCCAGTCCGGGTGATTGAACAGGCTGTGATAGAACGTCCACGAGCTGATCAGCAGCGCTGCGCTGCCAAACACGAACACCCGCCCGGCACCAAAGCGATCCGCCAGCGCGCCGGAAGTCACACAACCCAGGCTCAGGAACACAATCGCCAGGCTGTTGGCCTGCAACGCCGTGGTCGGCGAGAAATGGTAAACGGTCTGCAACACGGTCGGGGTCATCAGGATGACCACGATGATGCCGGCGGACAGCAGCCAGGTCAGCAGCATGGAAATCAGGATCGCCCCGCGATGGTCGCGCAACACGGCGCGCAGCGGCACTTCTTCGGCCAGGGCTTTGCGCAGTTGCAGTTCGGCGAACACCGGGGTTTCGTGCAGCCAGCGGCGCAGGTACACCGAGAACAGGCCAAACACGCCACCGAGCAGGAACGGGATCCGCCAGGCGTAATCCGAGACTTCCACGGGGGTGTAAAGGCTGTTGATCGCCGTGGCGACCAAAGAGCCCAGCAGAATACCCGCCGTCAGACCGCTGGTCAGGGTGCCGCAGGCGTAACCGATATGCCGTTGCGGCACGTGTTCGGAAACGAAGACCCACGCGCCCGGCACTTCACCGCCAATCGCCGCGCCTTGAATCACCCGCATCAGCAGCAACAGGATCGGTGCCCACATGCCAATCTGCGCGTAAGTCGGCAGCAAACCCATGATCAGGGTCGGCACCGCCATCATGAAGATGCTCAGGGTGAACATCTTCTTGCGCCCCAGCAGGTCGCCGAAGTGCGCCATGACGATGCCGCCCAATGGCCGCGCCAGGTAGCCGGCAGCGAAAATGCCGAAGGTCTGCATAAGACGCAGCCACTCGGGCATGTCCGCCGGGAAGAACAGTTTGCCCACCACCGTGGCGAAGAACACGAAGATGATGAAATCGTAGAACTCCAGCGCACCGCCCAGGGCAGACAGCGATAAAGTCTTGTAGTCGTTACGAGTCAACGGACGTGCGGGTTGAGTCGGCTGCGCGATGCTCGAGGGCGCTGTGGTCATGGCAAGGGCTTCTCTTATAGTCGAATCTGCAACCTCAACAACGCTGGCGGAGGCTTGGGCAGGTCCGGCACCATAACAAATTGTTCGAAAAAGCACATAGAGGTGCGTTTTTGACGGTCAAAATGAGAACCCGGCGGTCGTCTCGGAGTCTACCGACCGATATACTCGGGATCTTGCAACAGTTTGAAAGGGTTGCTGTGCGAAGACGCTGCTGGCTCTACCAGTCGATTTCGCAGAGTTTCCCTTTAGGCGCCTTAGAAAAACGTGACGAACGTAGTATGTTCGGGGCTGAATCGTTTTTCTTGAAAGCGGCTATTCACCTGAAGTACCAACGAAGAGTCACGGGTCAGAGGCACCCCCGGCATGATAGAGCTCGAACAAGAAGATCCAATCCCGCAAGGCGACCTGGCCCTGCAAATCACCGCGCTTCCTCGCGAAACCAACGGCTTCGGCGATATTTTCGGCGGCTGGCTGGTGGCGCAGATGGATTTGGCCGGCACCGCCATGGCCAGCAAAGTCGCTGGCGGGCGCGTCGCGACGGTTGCGATTGATCGCATGGCGTTTCTGGTCCCGGTTGCGGTGGGCGCTCAGCTCTCCTTTTATACCCAGGCCCTGGAAATCGGCCGTAGCTCGATCAAGATGATGGTCGAGGTCTGGAGCGACGATCCGCTGTCCAGTGAGTGGCGTAAAGTGACTGAAGCGGTGTTTGTGTTCGTCGCCATCGACGGCAGCGGCCGTACTCGCTCGGTTCCGCCTCGCGCGCGTTAAACGCCGCGGCGGTTTTGCGGTCCATTGCAGTCATTGTTCCCGATCGAGAGTTGCCCCATGAACACGCCCAACGTTGAAGCCGTGAAACTGGACGAACTGAACTGCTGGCGCATCCGCCACGGTCAGGCCGAATTGCTGGTCGCCCAGCAAGGCGCGCACATCCTCAGTTATCAATTGGCCGGCCAACCGCCGCTGATCTGGCTCAACGACGAGGCCGTGTTCAAGACCGGCAAGAGCATCCGCGCCGGCGTGCCGGTGTGCTGGCCGTGGTTCGGCAACTTCGCACGCAACCCGCAGAGCGTTCAGGCGATGCGCGTCAGCAATGAAGCGCCGAGCGCCCACGGTTTTGTCCGGGCGATGGATTGGGAGCTGGGCGGCATCGAGGCCGAAGGCGAAAGCCTGAAGGTGGAATTTGTCCTGCCCTACCCTGAAGGTGGCTTTGCGGAGTGGCCTCACCAGGTGGATTTGAAGCTGAGCATTCGTCTGGATGAGCAATTGCATATCAGCCTGACCAGCCACAACCAAGGCACTGACACCGTCACCCTCAGCCAGGCGCTGCACAGCTATTTCGCGGTCAGCGATGTACGCAACGTGCACGTTGAAGGGCTGGATGGCTTGAGCTACATCGAAACGCTGGATGACTGGAAAACTGTCACTCAGACCGGTGACCTGCTTTTTACCGGCGAGACCGATCGCATTTACCTCGATCCCCCGACGACGCTGAGCATCGTCGATCCGGCGTGGGAACGGCGGATCGAGCTGACCAGCAGCGGGTCGCGCGCAGCGGTGATCTGGAACCCGTGGATCGAACGTGCGGAGGCTTTCAGCGACATGGCCGACGATGGCTGGCAGCGCATGCTATGCATCGAGACGGCGAATGTGATGGGTGATGTGGTGACGCTGGCGCCGGGTGCAAGCCATACCCTAGGCGTGAGCATCGCCAGCAAATCCCTCTAACACTGCAAAACCAATGTGGGAGCGGGCTTGCTCGCGAATGCGGTGTGTCAGGTGACATTAATATCAACTGACACTCCCTCTTCGCGAGCAAGCCCGCTCCCACATTTGAATCTCTACAGATCTGATTCCTTCACCACTCGCACCTTCGCCGCGTCCAGCGCATACGCCGCGTCGGCCAGGTCGTTGTTGACCTTCTCGATCTTCAACGTGCCGGTTACCCACAGCGGCGTGTAGATGTCATCCAGCTTCAACCCTTTCGGATAACGCACCAGCACCAACTGGTTTGGTGGCGGCGGTGGCACGTGGATGCAGGCGCCCGGGTACGGTACGAGGAAGAACAGCGTGCTGCGGCCCTTGGCGTCGGACTCCAGCGGCACCGGATAACCCCCGATGCGGATGTTCTTGTCGTTCATCGATGGCACGGTCTTGGTCGAATACATCACCGCCGGCAAGCCCTTGCTCTGCCTCATGCCGCCCTTGGCGGTAAAGGTGCCATCGCCTTCAGGGGAGTTGTGGTCGATTTCGGGCATCGCTTCGAGGGCTTTCTGATCCGACTTGGGCATCAGTTCCAGCCAATCGGTTTCCGGCAGTTCGCCGGCATGGGCCAAACCACTGCCCAGGAAAAGGAGAGTCAACAGAAGACGGCGCATTGAGGTGCTCGGTAAAGGAAGGGCGATAAGTCGCCGAGCATTCTAGCCCTCTCTGCATGCGGCGCAGAGGGGGCTTTGTCGCTTTGGATCAGTTCTTTTTGATCAGGCCGTAGATCACCAGCAACACCACCGCGCCCACCAGCGCACCGATAAAGCCTGCGCCTTCGCCCGCGTGATAGATGCCCAGAGCCTGGCCGCCGTAAGTGGCCGCCAACGAACCGCCGATACCGAGCAGGATGGTCATGATCCAGCCCATGCTGTCATCGCCCGGTTTCAGGAACCGAGCCAGCAGGCCGACGATCAAGCCGATAAAGATGGTTCCGATAATTCCCATGGCATTTCCCTCTGATTGAATGGCTGTGTCCTGTCTCACCAACCGTATGGGTGAGACAGGACACCTAGCCAAAGCCTAGTCAGACTTTGGCATCCTGCCATGAGAGAACGGCGGCCCCTGAATGGTTCCGCCGCTGCCACATGAAACTATTTATTCGGCGATGAGTGCTTCGACCTTGAGGATCTGTGCCGCCAGCGTCTCGCGGTCTGCACAGCGCAGGTTGGCGTGACCGACCTTGCGACCGGTCTTGAACGCCTTGCCGTAGTGGTGCAGATGGCAGTCGGCAATCGCGATCACCTTCTCAACCGGCGGTACAACACCGATGAAGTTAAGCATCGCGCTCTCACCGATTTTGGCCGTCGAACCCAGCGGCAGACCGGCAACGGCCCGCAGGTGGTTTTCGAACTGGCTGCACTCGGCGCCTTCGGTAGTCCAGTGCCCGGAGTTGTGTACGCGCGGGGCGATTTCGTTGGCCTTGAGGCCACCGTCAACTTCAAAGAATTCAAACGCCATGACGCCGACATAATCCAGCTGCTTGAGCACGCGGCTGGAATAGTCTTCTGCCAGGGTTTGCAGCGGGTGATCAGTGCTGGCCACGGACAGCTTGAGGATGCCGCTGTCGTGGGTGTTGTGAACCAGTGGATAGAATCGGGTTTCGCCATCGCGAGCACGCACGGCGATCAGCGACACTTCACCAGTGAACGGCACGAAGCCTTCCAGCAGGCAGGCAACGCTGCCCAGCTCGGCGAAAGTGCCGACCACATCTTCAGGTGTTCGCAGCACTTTCTGGCCCTTGCCGTCGTAACCCAGGGTGCGGGTTTTCAGCACGGCCGGCAGACCGATGGAAGCCACTGCGGCATCCAGATCGGCTTGCGACTGAATGTCGGCAAACGCCGGGGTGGGAATCCCCAGGTCCTTGAACATGCTCTTCTCGAACCAGCGATCACGAGCAATACGCAGCGCTTCGGCGCTCGGATAGACCGGGAGGAATTGCGACAGAAACGCCACGGTTTCAGCCGGGACACTTTCGAACTCGAAGGTCACCAGATCGACTTCATCGGCCAGCTGGCGCAGGTGATCCTGATCGCCGTAATCGGCCCGCAGGTGTTCGCCCAACGCGGCTGCGCAAGCATCCGGCGCCGGGTCCAGGAAAGCGAAGTTCATACCCAGCGGGGTGCCCGCCAGCGCCAACATGCGACCCAACTGGCCGCCACCGATTACACCGATTTTCATCGTCAACAACCTCAGGCGATGCGTGGGTCTGGATTTTCCAGGACGCTGTCTGTCTGCTCAGCACGGAAAGTTTTCAGCACCGCGTGGAACTGCGGGTGCTTGGCGCCCAGGATACTCGCCGACAGCAGCGCGGCGTTGATCGCGCCAGCCTTGCCGATGGCCAGGGTCGCAACCGGGATGCCCGCCGGCATCTGCACGATGGACAGCAGCGAGTCGACGCCGGACAGCATTGCCGACTGCACCGGCACGCCCAACACCGGCAGGTGGGTCTTGGCCGCACACATGCCTGGCAAGTGGGCTGCGCCACCAGCACCGGCGATAATCACCTCGATGCCACGGGCCTCAGCCTCTTCGGCGTACTGGAACAGCAGATCCGGGGTGCGGTGGGCAGAGACCACTTTCACCTCGTAAGGGATGCCGAGCTTTTCCAGCATATCGGCGGTGTGGCTAAGGGTGGACCAATCGGACTTGGAGCCCATGATCACGCCAACCAGTGCACTCATCGTCGTGCCTCTTCTCTCTGGGCGCCCGCAGGCGCGTCAAAAAACAACAAGCCACGCAAAATGCGTGGCTTGATTGTACGAATTATGGCCAGTCACACCGGCCGAAGGCCGCGCAGTATACCTCAATGAAGCCGATAAAAAGCCCCTTGGCCGACCATCTGTCATGGATCACTAAAAGCCCCGATTGCTGACTCGGAAGTCAACCAAAAAAACGCCTGGCCGTGGCAGTCGCATTGGCCTCTATAGCGCAAAAGCCTATAACTATTTTGTACTCCGAGTTCTAACGCCGATAACTCTTCAGACACATTACTGAACAACTTGAAACTTGCCACGCCATGCGACCAAACTTAACTTATAACTTCAAATAAAAACACCCCATAACTAAAAACCCCGTATCACCACAACCGCAAACATTGTTACCCACAGACAAACAACAACCCACCGCTCTCCAGCGGCAAGTACATAAAGGACTATGACGTGAACAAAGGCAAAACAAGTCAGACCATCGATAAAATTAAAGATGGCAACATTGAAAAAAATGAAGTGGCGCAAAATGATGCGCTGACGCCAGCGCGACACAGACGTTCGCTGGCAAATGATGGTCAACCTGATCGCCCCAAAAAGCCTATTCTTTTACTCGTTTATATCCACGACGATCTTAATGATCACGATAAAGGCAAGCTCTATGACAACTACTTCTCCTGGCTGGAGACCGAACTTGAAGACATATCCGGCCGCGCAGTTACGGTTATTTTCAACTCTCAATCCACAACTCCGAAAATGACCAATTACAACTACAAAAATGAAAACGCTGCAGAGGCCCTTCGCGGCTGGGAAAACAAGGTTAAAGAACTGAAATCGAAAGCGGATACAACATTCCCTTTCAATCCTAACCTGGACAAATTTCTATTACTCACTCGTAACGGAATGAACAGCAGCGTCGCGGGAATCGCTTCCAATAGAGGTCAGAGCGCAATGGCGACGATCGATTCCTACCTGACGCCCGCTCACGAAATAGGTCATATGTTCGGTGCCACCCATGAAGATTCGGATATCGTCTACAACGGCTGGTGGCATGACACGATTATGAAATATGACGTTAACTCTCCGGTTCGAGGTAATTACTACCATTTCAGCGAAAAGAACCGCGACAATATTCGCATCTATCTCAGTCAATTCGACTGAGATCCGCAAAAAACAATTTATCCCTGGGTGAAAGGCATTGACCTGTCTTTTACCCATCTGAGCAGCAAGGCAAGCAGCGCCGCCTCCAGATTGCGACGGAACGAGCGATATCCTGCGCTCTTCTGCGGGGATAAACGACAGGTCTCCCGCTGATATAAATCAATAAACGTTGGTTATTTATTCGAAGGTCCTGCACGTACCGCCTTCCGAAAAAATACCAAGTAATGCCAAACCTATTTCAGCACCACTAACAAAAACCAGACATTGCCCTCTTAAAACTGACCGAGAGCGACACCCTCACGAGACAAATCCATGTACGCATTATCAAAACCTATCATTACTTTTATCCTCGCACTCATGATTCACTTGAGCGCACACGCTGTCGATACTCCAAACAAACTTAACGATGACCCTGCGAGTCCCATCCGGCTTTTTGCGATTTTCCACGACGATGTCCCAGCCGCGAAACGAAGCACGACCTACGTAGATCATATCCGCCCTTTCACCGCTGAATTCGAGAACATTACCGGTCGAAAAATTCAGGTTATCTTTGATCGAAACAGACCTCCCTATACCAACTTCAACTATAAGTCTGAAGACCAAAGCAACATGTTTGAAGGCTGGAAAAAGCTCGCGTGGGAGTATCGAAAACTACGACATGACCTCAATGAATTCCCAATCTCAAGCAATGACCGAATACTGTTGATCACCAACGACTTCATTAGCGGTGGCCCGGTATTTGGCGGCGTGGGCGGTATCGCAAACGAACCCGGAACGGCCGCCATTGCTTCGCTCGATTTCAAACAGGCGATCGGGCATGAACTGGGACATACGTTCAATGCCGCCCATAAAGAAGGCGAAGTACTTTATAACGGCTGGTGGTGCGAAACGTTCATGTTCGAACCCTTGCCCGTTCGATCGAATTGTTTCGTCTTTAGCGAAGGCAACAGGAAACGCATAAAGGACTATGTCGACAGCCGGTACTGAAACTTGCCATAGGGCACGAGATAACGCTCGCGCCCTATGGCGCCTCAAGCGCTCGCTGCGGCGCCACCTTCAAGTTTGCGCCACAACAACCGCACATTCGCCTTGCGCACCAATGCACAGCGATACAGGCGAATCTCCAGCGGCACATGCCATTGCGGGCCGCCGCAGACGACCAGTTCACCGCGCGCCAGTTCTGCGCGCACGCTGAGTTGCGGCACCCAGGCGATGCCCAACCCTTCCAGCGCCATGCTTTTCAGGCTGTCCGCCATGGCGGTTTCGTAAATGGTGGTGAAGCGCAGCGCCCGCTGGCGCAGCAACATGTTCACCGAGCGGCCGAGAAACGCGCCGGCGCTGTAGGCGAGCAAAGGCACGCTGCCTTCGCCTTCCAGATCGAACAACGGTTTGCCCTCCGCATCCGCTGCGCACACCGGGAGCATCTCGGTGTGGCCAAGGTGAAGAGACGGAAAAATTTCCGGGTCCATCTGCAACGCCGCATCCGGGTCGTAGAACGCCAGCATCAAATCACAACCGCCTTCGCGCAAGGCATGCACCGCGTCGCCGACGTTGGTCGCGACCAGGCGCGTCGCGATGTTCAAACCTTCGTTGCGCAGTTGCGCAATCCAGCGCGGAAAGAAACCCAGCGCCAATGAGTGAGCGGCGGCGACTTGCATCACTTCGCCCTGCCCGCCTTCGAGGTGATGAAGATGGCGCAGCACTTCGCCCAACTGTTCGACCACTGTCCGCGCCGTCACCAGAAACAATTGCCCCGCCGCCGTCAACTCGATGGGCGTGCGCGAGCGATTGACCAGTTGCAGCCCCAGCGCGGCTTCAAGGCTGCGGATCCGCCGGCTGAAGGCCGGTTGTGTCACGAAGCGGCGTTCCGCAGCCTGGGAGAAGCTGCGAGTGGCGGCCAGGGCGCTGAAGTCCTCAAGCCATTTACTTTCCAGATTCATCACGTCCTCCCGGACACGCACCAATTTAGGTCACACGCTCGCCGCACACGCGGCGTCACATCGGCATTATGCCGAATGTGCATAGGCCAGTGCTTAACAGCATTGGCCGAAAATTCTCCACAAGCCTAGCATTTGCAGTGTTCCGGCACAGACCGGGTCCCTATCGAGATGATTTCTATCATGTCCTCCGCTGCATCTTTCCGCACAGAAAAAGACCTGCTTGGCGTACTCGAAGTACCTGCTCAAGCGTATTACGGCATCCAGACCCTGCGAGCGGTGAATAACTTCCGCCTCTCGGGCGTTCCGATTTCGCATTACCCGAAGCTGGTGGTCGGTCTGGCGATGGTCAAACAGGCCGCCGCTGACGCCAACCGCGAACTGGGTCACCTGAGCGAAGCCAAGCACGCTGCCATCAGCGAAGCCTGTGCACGTTTGATACGCGGCGATTTCCACGAAGAGTTCGTGGTAGACATGATTCAAGGCGGCGCTGGCACTTCAACCAACATGAATGCCAACGAAGTCATCGCCAACATCGCACTGGAGGCCATGGGTCACCAGAAAGGCGAATATCAATACCTGCACCCGAACAACGACGTGAACATGGCGCAGTCGACCAACGATGCTTATCCGACTGCGATCCGTCTGGGTCTGCTGCTGGGTCACGACGCGTTGCTGGCCAGCCTCGACAGCCTGATCCAGTCGTTCGCCGCCAAGGGTGTCGAGTTCAACCACGTCCTCAAAATGGGCCGTACCCAGCTGCAAGACGCCGTTCCAATGACCTTGGGTCAAGAATTCCGCGCCTTCGCCACCACCCTTAGCGAAGATCTGGCGCGCCTGAAAACACTGGCACCGGAACTGCTGACCGAAGTGAACCTGGGCGGCACCGCGATCGGTACCGGCATCAACGCCGACCCGCGTTACCAGCACCTGGCCGTTCAGCGTCTGGCCCTGATCAGCGGTCAACCGCTGGTTCCGGCGGCCGACCTGATTGAAGCCACGTCCGACATGGGCGCCTTCGTGCTGTTCTCCGGCATGCTCAAGCGTACCGCAGTCAAACTGTCGAAGATCTGCAACGACTTGCGCCTGCTGTCCAGCGGCCCACGCACCGGCATCAACGAAATCAACCTGCCGGCGCGTCAGCCAGGCAGCTCGATCATGCCAGGCAAGGTCAACCCGGTTATCCCGGAAGCCGTTAACCAGGTGGCGTTCCAGATCATCGGTAACGACCTGGCCCTGACCATCGCGGCCGAAGGCGGCCAGCTGCAACTGAACGTGATGGAGCCGCTGATCGCATTCAAGATCTTCGACTCGATCCGTCTGCTGCAACGCGCCATGGACATGCTGCGCGAGCACTGCATCGTCGGCATCACCGCCAACGAAGAGCGCTGCCGCGAATTGGTCGAGCACTCGATCGGCCTGGTCACCGCACTGAACCCTTACATCGGCTATGAAAACGCCACCCGCATCGCCCGTATCGCCCTCGAAAGCGGCCGCGGCGTGCTGGAACTGGTGCGCGAAGAAGGCTTGCTCGACGACGAAATGCTTGCCGACATCCTGCGCCCGGAAAACATGATTGCGCCGCGTCTGGTGCCTCTGAAGGCTTAACCGAACGCAACGCCGGCGCTTGCTCTTTTAACGAAGAGCACGAAGCGCCACGCTCACCAGGTCGAGGGACTAGACACCTCTCACCTTTTGAGGGCTTGGGGATTTATTCCCCAAGCCCTTTTTTTTAATTATTTGCCGGCTCGACCGTATAGGTCGTGCCTGGCTCGACTTCTGTAGGAGCACGGCTTGCCGGCGATGGCGCCCTCAAGATCGCCATCGCTGGCAAGCCATGCGCCTACAAGAGAAAGGACTTCGTTTCGATTCTTGCACCACAACCGTGCAGACGGACGGCACGCTCATAGGTATAGTGCCGCCCCTCTTCGCGTGAGCGGTCGTCGGTAACGAGGCCCAAACCCATGCGAAACCCGAACTAATAACAAACCCGCAATATGAAATCGGGACGAACTATCGCCTCATCTGTTTTGCCGCGCGCAAACCGGTGTAACGCGATATTTCGATCCGCCCAGCATTTGCCTACACAAAAAACAGCGAGGAATAATCCATGCTCGAAGTCATTAACGACTTCCTCTCAGGGAAAGTACTGATCGTGCTCATTGTCGGGCTCGGTAGCTACTTCACGATCCGCTCGCGTTTCGTTCAATTGCGTCACTTCTTCCACATGTTCGCGGTCTTCGGCGACAGCCTCAAAAGCAGCGCCGGGCAACTCAGTTCGTTCCAGGCCCTGATGCTCAGCCTCGCCGGCCGCGTCGGCGCGGGCAACATCGCCGGTGTCGGTATCGCCGTGACCCTGGGTGGCCCAGGCGCGGTGTTCTGGATGTGGGTGACCGCACTGGTCGGCATGTCCAGCAGCTTCTTCGAATGCTCTCTCGGCCAGCTCTACAAGCGCTGCGATTCCGACGGCACTTACCGTGGCGGCCCGTCCTATTACATCCAGCACGGCCTGCAAAAACGCTGGCTGGGGATGATCATGGCGTTCCTGTTGCTGGTGACCTTCGGGTTTGCCTTCAACGGCCTGCAATCCCACGCCGTGACCCATTCGCTGAACAACGCGTTCGGCCTCGACACCACCTATACAGGCTTGGCCCTGGCGGTGTTGCTGGGCCTGGTGTTCATCGGCGGGATCAAGCGCATCGCCAAAGTCGCCGACCTGCTGGTGCCGGTGAAAACCCTGGTGTACATCGGCGTGACCATCTATGTGATCGTGCTGCAATTCGACCACGTACCGGCGATGCTGATGACCATCGTTAAAAGCGCGTTCGGTCTCGACCAGGCGTTTGGCGGTCTGATCGGCAGCGCGATTGTGATGGGCGTGAAGCGTGGCGTGTTTGCCAACGAAGCAGGCCTGGGCAGTGCGCCGAACGTGGCGGCAGTCGCGTCGGTCGAGCACCCGGTGGCACAGGGTGTCGTTCAAGCGTTCAGCGTGTTCCTCGACACCTTCGTGATCTGCACCTGCACCGCGTTGCTGATCCTGCTCTCGGGCTTCTACACCCCGGGCTTCGAAGGCGACGGCATTGCCCTGACCCAGAACTCGCTGGCGGCGGTCGTTGGTGACTGGGGCCGGATGTTCATTTCCGTGGCCCTGTCGTTGTTCGTGTTCACCTCGATTCTCTACAACTACTACCTGGGCGAGAGCAACCTGCGTTTCCTGATCGGTGAAAACCGCAAGGCACTGATCGGCTACCGCGCATTGGTGTTGGTGTTGATCTTCTGGGGCGCGATCGAAAACCTCGGCACCGTGTTCGCTTTCGCCGACATCACCATGACCCTGCTGGCGTTCGTGAACCTGATCGCGCTGTTCCTGCTGTTCAAGGTCGGCATGCGCATCCTGCGTGACTACGATGACCAGCGTGCTGCCGGGATCAAGACCCCGGTGTTCGATTCGAGCAAGTTCCCGGATCTGGACCTGGACCTGAAAGCCTGGCCGGCCAATCCGCCAGCGGCTGCTGCCCAGGCTGAAGCCGAGCCGCAAGGCGTTCCCGCAGCGCAACGCTGATCGGTTAAAGTGAGAAACCCCATGTGGGAGCGGGCTTGCTCGCGAAGAGGTCGTAACATTCAACATCATCGTTGACTGACACACCGCTTTCGCGAGCAAGCCCGCTCCCACATTAGGAATGTCATTGTTCTCGGAGAACCCTCATGAATTCCTCGACCTACCCTGCCGCCCAGCACGTCATGGTGCTCTACACCGGCGGCACCATCGGTATGCAGGCCAGCGCCCACGGCCTGGCGCCGGCGTCCGGTTTCGAAGCACGGATGCGTGAATACCTGCACAGCCAGCCTGAGCTGGTGGTACCGCAGTGGCGTTTTCGCGAGATGTCGCCGCTGATCGACAGCGCCAACATGACGCCGACGTACTGGCAGCAACTGCGCGAAGCCGTGGTCGACGCTGTGGATGCGCAGAGCTGCGACAGCGTGCTGATCCTGCACGGCACCGACACCCTCGCCTACAGCGCGGCGGCCATGAGTTTTCAATTGCTCGGCCTGCATGCCCGCGTATGTTTCACCGGTTCAATGCTCCCTGCCGGCGTGACCGACAGCGATGCGTGGGAAAACCTCAGTGGTGCGTTGGTTGCCCTTGGCCATGGCCTGGCGCCGGGTGTTCATCTGTACTTCCACGGCGAACTACTGGACCCGACCCGCTGCGCGAAAGTACGCAGTTTCGGTCGCCACCCATTCAAGCGGCTTGAGCGACAGGGAGGTGGTGTGAAGGCGGCTTCCCTGCCGACACCGCTGACCTACAACCAGCCCAAGCAACTGGCGAAAGTCGCCGTACTGCCGCTGTTCCCCGGCATCGGCGCCGAGATTCTGGATGGCCTGCTCGCCAGCGGCATTCAGGGTCTGGTGCTGGAGTGCTACGGCAGCGGCACCGGGCCGAGTGATAACCCTGAGTTTCTCGCCAGCCTGGAGCGTGCGCGGGACAAAGGTGTTGTGGTTGTCGCCGTGACGCAGTGCCACGAAGGTGGTGTTGAACTGGACGTGTACGAGGCCGGCAGCCGTTTGCGTGGCGTCGGCGTGCTGTCGGGTGGCGGCATGACCCGTGAGGCGGCGTTTGGCAAGTTGCATGCGCTGTTGGGTGCGGGTCTGGATAACCCAGACGTGCGTCGACTCGTAGAACTCGACCTGTGCGGCGAACTCGTCTGACACCACACAAAACCTGTGGGAGCGGGCTTGCTCGCGAATGCGGTATATCAGTCACATCATTGTTGGATGTGCCACCGTCTTCGCGAGCAAGCCCGCTCCCACAAGGATCCCCGTCAGGCATGTAACTTGCTCTATTCCAACATCCCTCGGCTGGAAGCCACCCATGCTCCACTCCCACCTCACCACCCTCAACGCCGTCTCCCTGGTGCTCAACACCTTCAAGGACCAAGGCCTGTCCAGCGAGGACTTGCTCGCCGGAAGCGGCATCAGCGCGGTGGACCTGAACCGGGCGGACACGCGCATTACCACCAATCAGGAGATGCAAGTCTGCGCCAACGCGGTCGCGCTCAAGCGTGACATCGGTCTGGAACTGGGCCGGCGAATGCACGTTTCGTGCTACGGCATGCTCGGCTACGCGTTGCTCACCAGTGCCACCTTCGGTGACGCTTTGCGCTTGGCGATTCGCTATCCGGCGCTGTTGGGAACACTTTTCGAACTGAGCCTGGAGGATGACGGCGAGCGTGTCTGGTTCGTCGCGGCGGATTACCGGGAGAGCCCGGCAATGGCCGTGTTCAATGCCGAATTCTGTCTGGTGTCGTTGAAAGTGATCTGCGACGACCTGCTCGGTCACCCACTACCGCTGCTGGCCGCACGCTTCGAACACACCGCGCCGGACTATCAGGCCACTTACGCCGAGCATTTCGATTGCAGGTTGAGCTTCGAGGCACGGGACAACGCGTTTGCGTTCGATCGTAACTGGCTCGACCAGCCCTTGCCACTCGCCGATGTCATCACCCATCAGGCCATGGCCGAACGCTGCCGCAAGCAGAACACCGAGTTCACCGGTCGCCAGGCGTGGCTGGGGCGGATTCGGCAGTTGCTCAACGCACAGTTGAATGCCGCGCCGGGGCTTGAGGGGCTTGCCGACCAGATGAATTGTTCGGCGCGGACCTTGCGTCGACACCTCAAGGATTCGGGGTGCAGCTATCAGGAGCTGCTCGATGAGCTGAGGTTTGAGCAGGCCAAGCAAATGCTCTGCGAAGACCAGTTGCCGATCTACCGGATTGCCGAGGCACTGGGTTTCAGCGAGACCGCCAGTTTTCGGCATGCGTTTGTGCGCTGGAGTGGTGTGGCACCGAGTCAGTTCAGACCCCACCGGTAACCCCTGTGGGAGCGGGCTTGTTCGCGAAGGCGGCGTATCAGTTGACATTGATTTGACTGACACACCTCTTTCGCGAGCCCGCTCCCACAGGGTTCTGTATTCCATGCCCAAGGCCGGGGCGCTGACGCGCCAATAAGGGGCGAATTTCGGTCAAATCTTTTGGCCATATAAATCCCCTTTTGGCCTTTCCTGCCGTTCTCCCAAGCGCCGCCTGCCGCAAGACTGTGTTCAACCGAATCAGCCTGCGGAGAACAAGAAAATGCTGACGATCTACTCGGACGATCACCACCTGCACCACGGCCGTTGCGAATTGATAGACGGGCAACTCAAGCCCTGCTTCGAAATGCCGTCGCGTGCCGACCATGTATTGCAACGCGTGAAGAACCAGAACCTCGGCCCGGTCGAAGCGCCACAGGATTTCGGTCTCGACCCGATCGCGCGCATCCACAGCCGTGACTACCTCGACTTCTTCAAAGGTGCCTGGGCACGCTGGACCGAATTCAACACCGACGGCGACTTGCTGCCCTACACTTGGCCGGCCCGCACCCTGCGCGCGATCAAACCCACCAGCCTGCACGGCCAGCTCGGCTATTACAGCTTCGACGGTGGCGCACCGATCACCGCCGGTACCTGGCAAGCCGCGTACAGCGCGGCGCAAGTAGCGCTGACTGCGCAGGCGGAAATTCAACGTGGCGCCCGCAGTGCCTTCGCCCTGTGCCGTCCACCGGGACACCACGCCGCCAGCGATTTGATGGGCGGTTATTGCTACCTCAACAACGCCGCCATCGCCGCTCAAGCCTTTCTCGATCAGGGCCACAAAAAGGTCGCGATCCTCGACGTCGACTACCACCACGGCAACGGCACCCAGTCGATTTTCTACGAGCGCAGCGACGTGCTGTTCACCTCGATTCACGGCCACCCGGAAGCCGAGTTCCCGTTCTTCCTCGGCTATGAAGACGAACCCGGAGAAGGCGCGGGCGAAGGGTTCAACTTCAACTACCCGTTGCCCGCAGGCAGCGGCTGGGACACATGGAGTGCAGCGCTGGATCAGGCCTGCCAAAAAATCGAAAACTACGGCGCCGACATTGTCGTCGTCTCCCTGGGCGTCGATACGTTCAAGGACGACCCCATCTCCCAATTCAAACTCGACAGCCCCGATTACCTGGCCATGGGCGAACGCATCGCGCGTCTCGGCAAGCCGACGCTGTTCGTGATGGAAGGCGGTTACGCGGTAGAAGAAATCGGCATCAACGCCGTGAACGTTCTCGAAGGTTTTGAAAGCGCCCAATGAGGAATTAGAACAATGAACAGGCTCAAGCGTTTTATCATCCCCACCCTGTGCGCCACGGTGCTCAGTGGCGCGGTTCATGCTGAAGAGCGAACGTTGCGCGTCTACAACTGGTTCGACTACATCACCCCCAAGGCGCTGGAAGACTTCAAGGCCCAGAACACCCAGACCAAACTGGTCTACGACATTTTCGACACCAACGAAGCGCTGGAAGCCAAGCTCCTGACCGGCAACTCCGGCTACGACGTCGTGGTGCCGTCCAACGTGTTCCTCGCCAAGCAGATTGAGGCCGGCGTGTTTCAGCCGCTGGATCGCAGCAAGCTGCCGAACTGGAATCACCTCGATCCGAAGCTGATGAAGCTGATCGAAGCCAACGACCCGGGCAACAAATTCGCCGTGCCGTACATGTACGGCACCATCCTGATCGGCTTCAACCCGGACAAGGTCAAAGCTGTGCTGGGCGCCAACGCGCCGGTGGACAGCTGGGACCTGATCTTCAAGGAAGAGAACATCAGCAAGCTCAAGCAATGCGGCGTCGCCCTGCTCGACTCGCCGTCGGAGATCCTGCCGCTGGCCCTGCAACACCTTGGCCTCGACCCCAACAGCAAGAAACCGGCGGACTATGACAAGGCCGAAGCGCTGCTGATGAAGATCCGTCCGTACATCACTTACTTCCATTCTTCGAAGTACATGGCCGACATTGCCAACGGTGACATCTGCGTCGCAGTCGGGTACTCCGGCAGCTTCTCCCAGGCCGCCAACCGCGCCAAGGAAGCCAAGAACGGCGTGATCGTCGACATGCGTTTGCCTAAAGAAGGCGCGCCGATCTGGTTCGACATGCTCGCGATTCCCAAAGGCGCGAAGAACCCGGAAGACGCCTACACCTTCATCAACTACTTTCTGCAACCGCAGGTGATCGCGCCGGTCAGTGACTTCGTCGGTTATCCAAACCCGAACAAGGACGCCACCGAACTGGTCGACCCGGCAATCCGCAACAACCCGAACCTGTACCCGACCGAAAAAGCGATGAGCACGCTCTATACACTGCAACCGCTGCCGCGCGACGCCGAACGTGCACGCACCCGGGCCTGGACCAAAATCAAATCCGGGACCTGATTACCTCCTCTGAACATCGACCCGCCCGTTGGCGGGTTTTTTTTGCCGGCGATAACTATCTACCACCTCTCACCCGTGACGGCCCTCTACCTTGCCCCGATACAGCGCTGCCCACCGGCCAGCGTCCTCATTGGCACAAAGGAAATGGCCATGCCCGATACTCCCCCTACCAGCCCCGAAGATATCCTGAGCCAACTGGTCACCGGTCCCTCGATCAGGGAAGTGGCGTCAAACGCACTGCGCGCGGTGCTCGACGTTGCGTACCCAAGTCTGAACATCGAACCCGCCCAGGCCATGGTCGTGACGCCCACCTGGCACATCATCAACGGCCAGGTCACGCCTGGCGACAGCCGTTACGAGTCACTCACCGATGCGCTGGTAAGGTCCACGCTGTCGGCAAAGACGGTAACTTACCTCGACGGCGAGCATTTCCTGACCCTGCAACCGGGCGTCAATCCGTCGATCCAGCTCCCGGTAAAGATCGATACCATCGGACGACTGATCAACCAACTGATCCCGTTACTGTTCGTTGCTTATCAAGAGCAGCAACTCGATTACTGGAACCAGCCGATCGAAAACGCGACACCCCGCTGGTATCAGCTCTCGGACTCACTGCACAACCTCTGGCAGCCTCAGCCGCTTTCAGACTGGGACGCGGACCAGAAGGCAATGGTACTGGCCTTGTTTACGTATCCCGAGCAGGCCATTCGACAGCGACGCGACACGTATAAAACCAGGGCTTGCCTGGTCGACGTCGACGAGTCGGGCGAGCACCTGAGAATTCTGGACATCGCGGTGCTGGTAGGGTCAGTGGGCGCGCGCACGCTGGTGATAACCCACTCGATCACCGAGGGTTTCAAGCACTACGACTCACTCGACGCATTCGGTGAATCGCTGCCCGGTCGCGTTGCCAGAACCGCCACTTCGCAGTTATTAAAGTGGCGTCTGTATGAACCCCCCGGCAACTTTTTCGACCATCAAGCCTGTGCGCTGATTGCAATTGAACTCGAGGCCATCGGTCGGCTCACTGACATGATCCCGACAGGTGTTCCGGGGCCCAAGGTCAATGCCACCGCCGATAATCCCAAGGATGCTCACGAGGATCACTTCAGCCAGGTTCAGCGCTTGTTACCCGACTGGCTGAGCAATGCCCCCCCTGCGGACCTGACTCGCTACAGCCGACATTTGATGGACCTGGCCCTGCTGCGGGAGCAACACGCCGGAAAGTCATGCCTGGATGACCTTCCACCGTTGCCGGTGTTTACGCTGCAAGCGTTGAAAAAACAGCTATTGAAAGACCATCCAGAAGCCACCGACCTGAAGCTTGAGACTGTTGAACTCAGCATCATCAGCCCGGTAATCCTGGGCGCGATTGCCGTACCGGGCAAGACAGACACCGTCAACCTGTCACTGACCGACCTGGCCCTGCAAAACCTGATTGCCGTGCCGCTGGGCAACAAGACCGTTCGCCATACCGACGGCAGCGCCGTTGAATCATGGATGACCCCGGCCTACCTGGAAGAACTGGTCACCCGCGTAAACATCGGCAAAATCTACCCCGACCTGATCAAAAGCACCCTGCTGGGTGACACCCTGGAAATGCAGCGGCGACAAGGTCTTTTTACCAGCCACCTGCGCATCCAGTTACCGCTCCAAACGTTGCAATGCAAAATTCGTGGTGAGGCCGGCATCGACGATCAGGGTTACCGATATGTGGTCGCCGCGATGCAGCGAAAAGCCGACCAGCGCTATGTGAATGGCCTGGAGATTGTCATTCGCCCGTTGGCTTTTATTCCCGGTGGGCGCACCGATGGCAAGGCCGATGAAGTCGCCAACATGTTCGTGATCGGCCCACGGGTTGCCGACACAGGGCCTTGCCTGCTCTTTCGCCCGCTGCTGGATCACCCGCTTTTGCAGTACCCCTGCGAAGCCAATCTGCTGTACGCGATCAAACATAACCAGACACTTCGCCAGTCAGTCCTCGCCTGGTTACCCGACGATGTGCGTTTCAACTATTCGCAGTACGTTTTCCCGGGTCAGCTGCCTTCTGCCTGGACGCTGTCGCAATGGCTGGTCGACCCAACGTCAGCCCTCGGCATGATGGGCGCCGTGACGCTGGCTGCGACACCGCTTGCCGACCCCTCACTGGACACGTTGTTCACCGCCAATGCCAACGCGATGATCACCCTGGCGGATCGGCAGTCGGTATCCAACGCGCAAAATCGCTGGGCGACGCTCAAGCAAGGCGCCTGGATGCTGTTCAATATCGCGCTGCCGTTTATGGGAAGAACGGCCGGTGCAGCGGCCTGGATCTGGCAAGTCATGGACGACTTGCATCAGGCGAATGAAGCCAGTGAAAGGGGCGACAGTGAACATACATGGGCGGCGTTGACCGACCTGTTTCTTTCTCTGGGCATGGTGCTGGCCCATCTCGCGGCAACCCGCCACAAAACGGTATCGCGAGCGCTCGAAAAAGAGTCCGTCACACCGCAAAAGCAACCCGTGACAGAGCCCGCCCCCAAAATCGCCATAACCCAACTGCCCGATACAGTTGCACAGTCGTTACCGACGACTCACGACATGTCGTTGTACAGCCAAGGCGCCGTCGCACGTACGGGCCTTGGGCCTCTGCTTGACGGGCTGGCCCTCGCAAAACCTGAAGGACTGGCGAGTCCTTCGACGGAAGTGGGGCCTCATCAGTTTTTGAGCGCTCTCAACCAGAAATGGTATGCCCCGGTCGGAAAACGCTGGTTCGAAGTCATGCTCAACGATAACGTGGACGTGCAAATTATCGATACGCGCTCGACCCCGACACGCACCGGGCCTCTACTGACTCACTCCGCGGCAGGATCGTGGTTTATCGACACGCGCTTGAGACTGCGTGGCGGCGGCCGTAGCCGCAAAGACCTGGTGCGGGAAAATGAACGACGAAAAGTCGAATTGAAACAGCAACTGTCCACCTTCGACACACACAAAGTCGCGCTGAAAACGGCGCTTGAAAAGGCAGAGGCAGCCGCCGTGCCATTGGCCCCAGGCGTCGAGGATCCTAATGGCCGCAGACTGATTGAAACGCTGAACACGCAGCTGGCGGTCTACGAGGTCTACATTGAACAGCTCAAAGCCTTCAATGCGCTTGAGTCGATTCCCAACTTCCGCCCCGTCATGATCAGTTGCCTGGACCATCAACTATTGCTGACGGAGAAGTGGTTCCATCGACAACATTCGGTATTTGGCACTTACATGCGCCGTTCACTGGCCCTGCTGGATAACGAGACGGTCGAACACAGTCAAACCCCACGGCAGACGCATCAGCAGACCCATGATCTGACCCAGGGGTTTATCGAAAAAATAGAGTTCGCCCAGGCCCGGATCGAAGCGCTGAAACGACTGGGCAAAGAAGCCGCCAAAATCGGCGCGGAGTACACCTCGACCCTGCCAACCTTTGATCTGCAAGATCTGAAGCTGTTTCAGATCAGCCTCGCTCAAGAGCTATGCCTCAACGACACGGGCACCCTCGCCACCGATGCGGCCCGTCAGGCACTGGTTGAGCTTGTCGAAGACACCGGGCTCACCATTCAGTCATCTCTGGACCTCGAAAAGGATGATCACACCCTGGAGCTGGCTGTTCAAATCGACGGGCTCAGCGATCTGGTAGAGCAGTTCGCAACCATCGACCAACGAATTCTTGACCTGCCAGATGAGTATCCAGGACAACTTCTGCAACCATCAGTGGACCTGATGCGGCAGCGCATCGAGGTGTTCAACGAACGTGCCGTGAACACGCTGACGAGCTTGTTGCATGAGCGCAAATCCCTCGAACCGACACCCGGGCCCTCCCGGCCAGTCGTCGCGCCACAACGCCTGATCAAGACGCGGTTCAAGGGGGCCGTGGTCGGCAAATCAAGAACACGCGCGAGCGAAACCGACACCGACCTGGTAGACGTAACGTCCCCCCTAACCGGCAAGGTCATCGCCACCTTTCATGAAAAAACCCCCGGCGTCTGGGTAGAACAGCTATCGGCCAACTCTCGCATGCCGATGGCCAGCAACCCCTCGCTGGACATCAGTGTTCAGAACGGCGAAGCGTTACTGGGACAGTTGGCGGCCTTCATCCGTCGAACCGAAGGTCACTCAAAAGGCGTGCAGCGCATACCTTGGGAAATCGAGGAGATGTTTCATCAGCAGGCCAACCGGATGGAAAGCGCCAGCGGCGCAATCGAGAAAGCCCTGACCGACCACAACGCGACCGACGAGGGACCGGTATCAGCCGTCATCGTGGCCAAAAAACTCAACGATGCGGCGACCGACCTGTACAAAAAAGGGCGCGATATCCGCATCAGCATGACCAAACGGCAACCGCCCACCGCTGGCCGGGTTGAATGGCTGCACAGCAAAGACCTGGTCACCGTGACCAGGATCCAGGGGCGTCGCCGCTTGAAAGGCGCGCGCAAGGACTACCTGGATGAATACGAGATCCGTGATCAGGAAACCCGCGCAGTGCTCTGGTATGCACATTTCCACTATCCAGAGCCCGGAACCGCGAGGCACGATTTTACCGCCGCTCACCTGAAGACCTTGGAGCAGCGGCGGTTGGGCGGGGCCTACGAAAAACCGGGTGCGGTCGATAATCGTCAGTCCATTGAAATTTATCGCGCGGAAATCAATCACCGGCTTGCCGGTTCGTTGTTCTTTAAGTGACCCCACTGGCACTCGCCACAGACCCGCCATGAGCGTAATGCTGTTCACTTAAGCGCGAACCCCACATTTGTGGCGAGGGGGCTTGCCCCCGTTGGGCTGCGAAGCGGCCCTCAGCGTCCGTTCAGACAAACCGAGTTGTCCGGTTTTGCGACTGCTTCGCAGCCGAACGGGGGCAAGCCCCCTCGCCACAGGGTTCTTACTCGACTGAAGATTGTCTTAAGTGAACAGCATTACGCCATGAGCGGGTCTTCTTTGCGGCGATATTTAATTACCGCAGGTCGCAACTGACATCGGCCTACCTTCGTTGCATCACCAGGACGCGCTCGCCAGTCCTGAAAACCGCATCAAAGGTAACGATCATGCCCGACAGTAACCTGCCCGACGTCACATCGCCGCTCAAAGAAAAAAGTGATCTGGTCAGCCAGACCAGCCATGGCCCGACGCTCAACGAAGTCGCTTCACACCTGCTACGCCAAGGCTTCAAAGCGTTATACGCAACGCTGGATCTGGACCCCGACAAAGCACTCGTCGCCACGCCTCGATGGCGGGTAATGAACAATCATGTCGATGCAGGGCCGATCGATTTCGAATCCCTCACGCATGCGCTGATTCGCCAGGGATTTAATGGAGCCAACGCCAACTACCTCGAAGGCGAACACTTCCTCACCTATGAGCCCGCCGGCATCAACTCCGTTCACCTGGCCGTCAGCATCGAAGAGATTGCCGGGCTGCTCAACGACTTGGCGCCCTTGCTGTTCGTCGAGTTTCAAGCCCGTCAGCTGGACTTCTGGAACGGTCAGGGAAAACAAAACGCTCACTGGGAGGAACTGTCCGACTCGCTGCGCAAGGCCCTGAACGTGCAAAAAGTCAAAGGCTGGGATGCCAGTGAATGCGCGATGGCGCGGGAAGTGTTCAAAGACCCGGACAAGGCCACACGAAAAAATGTGGACCTCGATTGGTCATCGATCCAGGCCTGCCTGATCGACATCGATACGCTGGAGAATGATGTCGCCAGCCATCTGCTCATCGGTGGCGCGCTGATCCTCAAGGCGACGTATCGCCAGCGTGAACTGCTCACGATGTACACGATCGACCAGGGTTATGAGTCATTCAGCTCAATGACTCAGTTGGGCGAATCGCTCCCCGCTCGCCTGGCCGACCAACTGCAAGGGCGCGCCATGGAATGGCGGCTCTACGAGCCGCAGGGCAATGTCTTTGATCACATGGCCTGGGCGCTGGTGTCATCGCAACTCGACGGCATAGCGTCGCTGAGATTACTTGAGACACCCTTTGACGATGACGTGGAGTCCGACACCGGGCCCGACACGCTGGAGCAGGCGCGACTCAATCAACTCGTCGCGGCAATCCCCGAATGGCTGCACAACGCATCGACCCGCGACATGCAAGATTACAGTCGCTACCTGTCCGGGCTAGGCAATCTGTATCGCCAACCCGACATTAAGGCAACCCGGGACGAGATACCGTCCCCCTCTGACTACGCACAGCGCCTGATGCGTGAGGCAATCATCGCGGACCCCCACGCTGTCGGTGCCGCCCTTCTTGCGCTGGATGAACTGCAGATCAACATCACCAACAGTTTTACCGTCGATAACCTCATGCTGCCCAACCCTCTTGATCGACGCATCGAAACGCTCGCCGACTATGCCTTGGAAAACGAGGCGCCCTACCTCGCTACCCTATCCTTCAAACACCATCAGCCGGTGCCGGGTTGGCTCACACCGGCGTTCCTCACCACCGTTTCGGCACGCGTCAATATCGGTGAGGCCTATCCCGACATGATCAAGCGCACGCTGATTGATGATCCTGTCGAGTCCCGTCGTCAGGAAAATTTTTACCGCGAACAACTGCGTTGGCTACTGCCGCTGACCGCGCTTGAGGGCAAGGTCAAACGCGAAGGCGGGATCGATGAGCAAGGCTATCAATACATTTGCGAACTGTTTGATCCCGTCCCGGATACGACGCCATCCATCGCCCTCTACCCCCTGACGATGACGCCACAACACCGCCTGATCAGTTCCAGTGACACGGTCGCGAACATGTTCATCATCAGCCCTCGCGATGCAGAGGACGGTCCTTGCCTGCTCTATCGTCCGATGCTGGATCAACCACTGCTGCAGTTTCCGTCTCGACAGAACCTGCTTTACGCACTGCACCAACCCGGCGATCTCAGGGACTCGGTGTTGGCCTGGCTGCCCGACGCGGCGCTGAGTTTCGAGTACGCCCAATACGTCTTCCCGACGGGCTTGCCGTCTCCTTGGCTGGTGGCGGAGCAGTCAGTCAATCCGTTGCAACGCATCGATCGTTTCGGGCGCGTCGTTCTAAAAAGCGCTGAGGTCAGCGGCAACATCATGACTGCCCTGTTCAAGAGCAACGCACAAGGGTTGGTCGAGTTGGCTGACCGCCAGTCACAATCCAATGCGGAACGGCGCTGGAGCTTGCTCAAAGACAGCAGTTGGGCGTTATTCAACGTCACCACGAATTTTCTCAGTGGTACGGTCGGTACGGCTGTCTGGCTGTGGCAAACCATCAACGAATTACAGCAGGCAATCGATGCCCGAAACAAAGAAGACAGCCTCATTGAGTGGACATCGATGGCGGATATTCTACTGACCGTGGGCATCATCCTGAGCCATCACGCGGTGATGCGGCGCAAAGCCTTATCGAGCAAACCACGAAAGTTGCACAGCACTGAAGTGTCTCGTCCTGAGCCTTTGCCAACCGTCGTCACGCTGAACCCGAGCACACTCGCCGCAGAGCTTCCATTGAAGCATTGCAGCTCCCTTGAGATCGCGGGCTCAGTCCCGCGACGCACACCCACGGCGCTGGGCATCTACCTCGACACGCTCAGCGTCGACGCGCCTGATCTTGCCCATGAAGAACTGAACACAATAAATGAAGTCGCGCCCCACCTTTACCAGCTCAACGAAAAAACCTACGCGCAGGTTGCTCACCGCTGGTTCAACATCGCGGTGGACGGGGAGGAGCAAATCAACATCGTATACCCCGATGACCACGCCAGGCTGGGTCCGCTACTGGTTCACAATCACAAAGGCGAGTGGGTGCTTGATCTGCGTTTGCGCTTGCGCGGTGGAGGGCCGAAAAGTCGTCTCAAGACCCTGAAAGCGGTCAACGAACATCGTAAACACGAACTTGAAAACACACTTCAGACGTTCAAGTCAGAGGAAGAAGCCAAGAAGGCCGCGCTGAAAAAAGCACAGGACGACATGCTGGCCGCCCAGTCCGATGTCTATGATCCGTTGTCCAAACTGTACGCAGAGAAACTGGAGGGAATGATCCAGGCGTATCAGCAGGCGCTAGGCCAGTTGCGTGAATGGCGTGATCTCGGTGGCACGGCGGGTTACACCTACGACTTGCTTCGCCTGAGCACCGAACTGCAAAAGCACCTGTCGTTATGGTTCACGGTAAAAAAGTATCAATACATCCAGGCCACTCAGGTCATGCAAGATTCACAATCGGATGTGTTAACACGGCAGGCTTACGTTGAAAAGATTTCATTGGCAACCGACCTGAGCCACCAGATGGTCGACAAACTGAGCCTCTCGACCACCACACTTCAAGGCATGCAGGCGGCGGGTAGACCGGGCATCACTAAAGCCCTGGAGGTCGCCCGGCTCATGCCGTCGTTCACGGCCCTGCAACTTAAAGCCAACGAGATCAGCATGGCCCAGGAGCTCTGCATTCAAGAGCAGGCCAGTTCAACGATGCCTGAAGCCCGTAACACCATCGGCAGCATTCTCAAGAACGCCAGCCAAGGTGCGCATGAGATCGCGGACCTCATAAAAGCACCTTCCGTCGCCACTGATCCAGAGAGCCCTGTTGAAGTGTTGGGCAACCTCGTCGAGGTCTTCGCCGATGCCGATCAGCGAATTCAAGAGTTACCCGGGACTTACCCCGACCTCTTCAATCAGCCTCAACTCGATCATTTGCGCAGCCTGATCAGCGAGTTCGCCCAACTGGCCCATGAGCGGCTACAACAATTGTTGCCGGAAGATGAACTGCAGGACTTGCAAACACCGGCAGCACGCGTACGCCCAACTACCTCGCGTGCGCCCGTCAAAGTGAGCAAGTCCCGCCCCCGCGATCCCGGCAAAAATGACGCGCCAAAACCGGCAGAGGCCCCCCTCAAGCCGTTCATCCCAGCCAACCACCCACTGCCTGCCCCCGAGCTGGGGGATATGGAGATCGTAGAGGCCGGTCTTGAACTGAACCTGGGCACCAACAGCTTTATCGAGCGCACACGCAAGGACGCGTTGCGCCCCAAACGCATACCCGTCGAAATGCAGGAGATGTTCGATCAACAGGCATTGAAGCTGGAACAGAGTGCCGACGCTGTGGATCAGGCGCTGATCCGACTCAGGCGTGCCAATGGCAACCCGCCGCCAGTCGCCGACCTTGGGCTTGAGCTGCGTGAGGCGGCGAAGCGGTTGCGCAACGAAGGCATCAGTGTTCGGGCGAACCTGTACAAACAGCGCAAGCCCATACAAAGCACTTTCAGATGGATGCAGGACAACAAACAGATAGAAATCCGCCGCGACAACCGAGGGCGAATCCAGACCAAACAGCAGGGCGACTTCTTTCAGGAATACCGGATTCTCGACAAAACAAACAACAACGCAGCGTTATGGGTAGCGCATTTCCACTACAAGACCCTCAAGGGCCCAGCGGATAACCCCACGGCCGCTCATTTAAAGATCTCGGATGACTATCTGCAGACGCTCAAGCCTGAATTGAAAGAGGTGTTACCCACCCTCAAGCCCATCGACTACGTTCTGCGAAAAATAGTCGAACCTGATCTACGCAAACTTTTTTTAGACTTGGAACCTCAGGCCACGACCTGAGGCTTCAGCCTCAACGCCAGACTTTTTCCAGGCGCCCGAGCGCTTCGATGATCGCGGTCTCGGGCACCGCCGCAAATCCGAGGACCAGACCCGCGCGCTCGTCTGCCGGTGTTTGCGAATCTGGCAACCAGTAACTGCTCAAGGCGTTGATCTCGACCTCGACGCTGGCGGCTTTTTCCACCAATTCTTGCTCCCGCGCTTGGGAGTCGACCGCCACCGTCAAATGCAGCCCTGCCGCGACACTCGGCAGGCTGCCAACGCCGGGAATGCCCTGCGGCCAACCGGCCATCAACGTATTACGCCGGCTCAGGGCCGCGCGGCGCATGCGACGGATGTGTCGCTGAAAGTGCCCGGCAGCCATGAACTCGGCCATCACCGCTTGAGTGCTGACTTCGGAATGCCGGACGTCCACCGCCCGCCGTTGAGAGAATGCCTGCACCAGCGCCGGCGGCAGCACCAGATAACCGAGACGCAGTGCCGGGAAGGCGACCTTGCCAAACGTCCCGACGTACAACACCCGCCCCTGTCGGTCGAGTGCCGCCAACGGTGCCAGTGGCGCGCCGCTGTAACGATACTCGCCATCGTAGTCATCTTCGACAATCCAGCCTTGGGTGCGCTCAGCCCAGGCCAGCAATTCCAGGCGCCGCGCGAGGCTCATGACCACCCCGGTCGGGTATTGATGCGACGGCGTGACATACGCCAGGCGGCAATCCCTGAGTGCGGTCAATTCCTGGCAGTCGATGCCCTCGCTGTCCACTGCCACGCCGTGCAATCGCGCACCGGCCACAGCGAATGCATGACCCGCCGCCCGATACCCCGGATTCTCGATCGCCACCCCATCGCCGGGCTCCACCAGCAGCTGTGCACAAAGGCTAATCCCCTGCTGCGCACCACTGGTGATCACTATTTGCTCAGCCGAACACTGCATGCCGCGTGAACTGCGCAGATAGGCGGCAATCATTCCACGCAGGCGCTCATCGCCCGCCGGGTCGCCATAACACAACTGCTGCAAATCCGGCTTACGCCAGAAAGCCGCATTCAGCTTGGCCCAGACCTCGAAAGGAAACAGATCAAATGCCGGCACGCCGACCCGAAAGGCACGCGGCGGCCCACTCGGCGGCAGAGCCAAATGGTTCTTTTCAACGCGCCCCAACGCGCCGTTGTGGATAACTTTACTGGATGAAATTACAGGTAAATCCAGCCAATTTGTGGATAAGGCTGTGGATAACCCTGTTGACAACCCTGTGGATACTTTTGTGGATAATTTTTTGGCGGGTACCGAGGTTGGGGGCAGTTGAGCGACGTAAGTCCCGTCACCCACACGCCCTTCGATAAACCCCTCGGCATAGAGCTGATCGTAGGCTCGCACGACGCTGTTGCGAGAGATCGCCAGCGCTGCCGCCAGATCGCGACTGGCCGGTAATCGCGTGCCGCTGGCCAGTCGTCCGTCCAGCACTCGCAAGCGCAAGGCTTGATAGAGCTGACGACTCAGGCCCTGACGGCGATCCAGTTCGATACCGGCAGGGTTGAACGACAAGGAAAGCGGCGCATCGGTCATGGCAATGGACCTATGAAATTGGTCATTAATGGCTCTTACAACAGACCAATAGCCTGCCTAGGATGGAGGCATTCGCCAAGGGATATATCCATGTACAACCCCAGCAGCTTTGCCATCAACGATTTGGATGAACTGCGCCAGCAGATCCTCGGCACCCGCCTCGCCATGGTGGTGACCCACGGCGAACAAGGCCTGCAAGCCAGTCATCTGCCACTGTTGTTCAAACCTGACGAAGGTCCGAATGGCATCCTCTACGGCCACTTCGCCCGGGCCAATCCTCAGTGGAAGGAATTGCAGAACGGCGCTGAAGCGCTGGTGATCTTTGCCGGTGCCGATGCTTACGTCAGTCCCGGTTTTTATCCGAGCAAAGCCGAGCACGGCAAAGTCGTGCCGACCTGGAACTACGTCGCGGTACACGCCTACGGCACCGCCGACGTCTTCACCGACGCCGAGCGCCTGCTCAATCTGGTCAGCGCGTTGACTGATCGTCACGAAGCCAGCCGCGCCCAGCCGTGGAAGGTCGCCGACGCTCCCGCTGATTACATCGACGGCATGCTCAAGGCGATTGTCGGGTTTACCCTGCCTATCCAGCGCCTGGAAGGCAAACGCAAACTCAGCCAGAACCGCAGCGCCGAAGACATCGCCGGTGTGCGCGAAGGGCTCGCCGCCAGCCCCGATGTGCACGATCAGGCCCTCGCCCACTTGATGCGTTAAGGAAATGAACATGAGTCAAATTGAAATTCGCCAAGTCAGCGCCGACGACCACGCCGCCTGGCTGCCGCTGTGGCAAGCCTACCTGCGCTTCTATAACACCGATTTGCCCGAGGCGGTCACTGACAGCACCTGGCAACGCATGCTCGACCCGACTGAAACGACGCATTCGGCGTTGGCGTGGATCGACGGCAAAGCCGTCGGCATGGTGAACTTCATCTACCATCGTTCGAACTGGAGCATCGAAAACTCCTGCTACCTTCAAGACCTGCTGGTAACGCCAGAAACCCGCGGCACCGGCGTTGGCCGCAAACTGATCGAATTCGTCTATGCCACCGCAAAAGCGGACGGTTGCTGCAAAGTCCACTGGTTGACCCACGAAACCAATGCCACCGCGATCCAGCTCTACGAGCGCATCGCCGAACGCCCCGGTTTCATCCAGTTTCGCAAAGCCCTTTAAGGTTCAAGGAGAACACAATGTCGACTTCACTCGCAGACTGGAAAGGCGCCCCGTCGCCGTCGGTTCAAACCATCGAAGGGCGTTTCATCCGCTTGGAAAAACTTGACCCGGCGCGTCATGCCGAGGGTTTATTCAAAGCCTTGCAAGGCCCCGGTGCCGATCCAAAACTCTGGGACTATTTGCCGTACGGGCCTTTCCCGGAACGCAGCGTGTTCAACGATTGGCTGAACAACCATGCGGCCAATAACGATCCGTATTTCTTCAGCGTGATCGACCGTGCAAGCGGTGAGGTGCAGGGCATTCTCAGCCTGATGTCGATCGTGCCGGCTCAGGGCCGAATCGAAATCGGCCACGTCACGTTCGGCGCACCGATGCAGCGCTCACCGAAAAGTACCGAGGCGGTTTATCTGCTGGCCAAGGAGTCGTTTGCCCTGGGATATCGACGCCTGGAATGGAAGTGCAACAACGGCAACGCCCGCTCCAAGTACGCGGCCGAGCGCTTGGGCTTCAGCTTTGAGGGCGTGTTCCGTCAGCACATGGTGGTCAAGGGGCAGAACCGGGATACGGCGTGGTACTCGATTCTGGATTCGGAATGGCCGGCGATTGGCGCGGGCTTTGAGCGCTGGTTGAGCGACGAGAACCAGTCGGATTCGGGGCAGGTGAAAACGTTGGCGGAGTGTCGCGGGTAAGCGACTACGGTTGTGGCGAGGGAGCTTGCTGCCTTGCCACAAAAATTGCGTGTAAGCCTGAACCAAAACTCTAAACCTGCATTTAATTGCATACAGATGAATCAATCTCCCGAAAAAACGCAAAAGAATGCATTTCTCCCAGACATCATTCTGTAAAAACCATCCGCTATACAACACAGCCCGCTTATAACAAAAAGGCTGTCCACTCATGCCCTTCTCGCCCCAGCGTCTCGCGTTCAGCATCGCTTTGCTGATCAGCACCGGCACCCTCGCCGCCCCTTTCAAAAACGTGCAAATCGACACGCCGACCACTACCGCCCAAACCCTCGGCGGCGGCGACACGTTAAAGATCTCGGTACCGGGCAGCATCACCAACGCAGGCAAGGCAGTGAGTCTGAAGGACGGCACCAGCGGCGTCGGCGTGGTGATCGATAACGCGGGCAAGATTATTTCCACCGGCGGCCGTGCGATCGACAGCAGCGGCGATCTGACGCAAGCGCGCAACTACAGCATTTACAACCGCGCCGGCGGGCAGATCCTTGGCTTCAACGACGCCCTGCGCATCGACAGCAACTTCGCCAGCGGCAGCCTGTTGATCGACAACAGCGGCATCATCCGCTCCACGACGGGCCAAGGCCTGGACCTCGATGCGTTGCGCAGCAACGGTGTGAAAACGACGATCATCAACCGCGCGGGCGGATTGATTCGCGGGGACGCCAGTGACGGCATGAAGACCGGCGCCAACGCGACGATCACCAACTATGGCGAGATCTCGACCGGCGACTCACACAACGCCGACGAGAAGTTCGACGGCATCGATATCGACACCGCGACCGGTGTCACGGTGACCAACTACGGCAACATTTCCGGCGGCCGCCACGGCATCACCACCGACCTCGGCGCCACGCTCGTCAACTACGGGACTGTCACCGGTCGCAACGGCTCGGGTTATGGCTCCGATGGCGACGGCACGGTGATCAACCACGGCACCATCACCGGCGCTTACTCGGGCCTGCAACCCAACGGTGACGGCGATGGCGTGGACATCGACAAACTCGCCCACATCGAAAACTACGGCACCATTCAGGGTGTCGGTGCGGGCGGTGTGGACAAGGGCGGTTTCGCCAACGGCAGTGAAGGCATCGCGTTGGGTGGCGGCTATGTGTTGAACGCCAAAGACGCACTGATCAGCGGCGCCAACAGTGCCATTCTGGTAGACGATGGCAGCGGCGGTTCGGGCGTAGCAGCGACCACGCTTGAAAACTTCGGCACCATTCAAGGCCTCGACGGGTTCGGTGTGAAGTTCGTCGGTGAGTTCGCCGACAGTGTAATCAACGGCGGCACGATCAGCGGCAGCAACGGCCTCGCGCTGGACCTGGGTGGCGGCAATGACAGCCTGACCTTGCGCAACGGCAGCCGCTTTGTCGGCGTGGTCGACGGCGGCAGCGGTGTTGACCGCGTGGTGATGGATGACGCGTTGGGCGGCAGCTTCGGCGACAGTCGCAATTTCGAATGGCTGGAGGTCAAACAAGGCGCGTGGACCCTGACCGGCAGCGGTGACTTCAGCGACGGTGGCGCAGTGCGCAACGGCGCGACGTTGATCAACCAGGGTGGCATCGCCGGCGCCCTGACCGTCGACGCGGGCGGCGTGTATGCGGGCGGCGGTTCGGTGGGCAATTTGCGGGTCAACGGTACGTTGCGCACCAACAGTCAACTCGGCACCGCGACCATCACCCATGACCTGACCATGGGCAGCGGCTCGACGCTGGCCTACGGCGTCAATGCCGATGGCAGCAGTGCGCCGATCCAGGTCGGCGGCGTGGCTAACCTCAACGGCGCGACCCTGGCGGTAAACCCCGGCAGCGGCACTTATCCGTGGCAAAGCCACTACACCGTGCTGCAAGCGGCAAGTATCAACGGCACCTTCGGCAACGTCACCAGCGATTACGCATTCCTCACACCGACGCTCGCTTACACACCGACCGAAGTCGACCTGATCTACACCCGCAACGACGTTGCCTTCAATCAATTTGCACTGACGGGCAACGGCAGCAGCGCGGCCAACAGCCTGGCTTCGATGGGCAAAAACAACGCGCTCTACAACGCCCTGCTCAACACCACCAACGCCACGGCCGGTAGCGCCATCGAACAACTGGCCGGCGCCAGCAACGCCAACCTGACCAGCGCCACGCTCGGCGCCAGCAGTCAGATCGGTAGCAGCATGCTGTCGGCCATGCAGCAAATGGGCGGCAGTCCAGGATTAATGGTCGGCCTCGATCAGCGCGATACGCCGATACTCGCCTCTAACGGCGTGCCCGCCGAAGCACGCAACCTCAACGATCCGAACGCGCAGGGCCGACTCTGGCTGCAGGTCATCGGCGGCTACGGCAAGCTCGACGGTGAACATGGCAGCAGCAGCCTGGAACAGCGCACCAAAGGCAGCGTGCTCGGCGCCGATTGGGCGTTAAATCCGCAATGGCGCCTGGGCGTACTCGGCGGTTACTCGAAGACCGATCTGGACGCCACCGGCGCCGACGGCAACGTCGAAAGCTGGCACGCCGGCGTCTACGCGCTACGTCAAAGCGGCCCGTACGCCTTGCGCCTCGGCGCGGCTTACAGCGATCACCAAGGTGAAAATAAACGCACCGTCGCCTTCAACGGTTTCAGCGATCGACCTAAAGGCGATTACGACGCCGACAGCCAACAAGCCTTCGCAGAACTGGGCTACGCGATGGGCAGCGGCCGCCTCAGCGCCGAACCCTTCGCCAGCCTCGGCTACCAGCGCTATCACCGCGACAGCTATCAGGAAAAAGGCGGGTCAGCTGCGCTTCAAGTCGACGAGCAAACCCAGGACAACTTCAGCAGCACGTTCGGCTTGCGTCTGGCACACCTGAATACTCTGAACAACGGCATGAGCCTGACGCCACGCATGACCGCAGGCTGGAAACACACCTATGGCGATGTCAGCAACTCGACGCGGCAGGCGTTTTTGGTCGGGGGCACAGCGTTCAGTGTTGACGGCAGTTCGCTGGATCGCGACAGCCTGGTGCTGGAAGCCGGACTGGACCTGGGCCTCTCGGCGCGACAGTCAGTGGGGCTGGGTTACAGCGGGCAGATCGGCAATAACAGCCGCAATCACGGGTTGATCGGGCAGTGGCAGATGAGTTTCTGAGTTTTCGCCAACGGAAGCTTCCGGGATTGTTGTAGGGAAATACGCCGGTTGGCCGGGTGAAACCGGAGGTGCTCGAAGCCTCCCGCTCATTCGGCTACACGCTACGTCTCTATGCCTTTCGAAGCGCCCGGAAATGCCCGGCATCCTGGTATTTCTTCACCTTTTAGAGTTTGGACTTCTACCAAAAGAGTCCAAACCCATGTCCGATCAACACAAGTTCCGACCACAACACCTGGCGCTGGCCGTTGCACTGGCGCTGGGATGTGCTGAATTTTCAACGGCTCAAGAGCTGTCTACTCAAGCCGAAACGACAGCCCCCGTCGACGCAACCTTGCTGCCGAGGCTTGAGTCAAAACGCGATCCGCTGGCTGTTCTTCAAGCCTTGAATAACGCTGACAACACCGTTACCAAAGTGATCGACTCACCGAACGTTATAAAAGGAAAAGACGACAACGACCTCATCATCGTAAGGAACGGTGGCAGCTTCGAAGGCCGGGCTGAAGGCGGCAAAGGCATCAACGTCATACACCTTGATGCCTCTGACGGTGGCGAGTTGGGAGACACACGAAATTTCGCCGGCCTATTCAACTCGCAGGGCTCATGGACGCTGACCAGCAAGAGCGATTTCAAAGATGGCGTGGTTGCGCTGAAGGACAGCACCCTGACCAACAATGGGAAGATCCTGGGCCGAGCGATTGCGCTCGGACAGTTCTTCAACAATGGCGAAATCAGGGGCAGTGTTGACGTCGAAGAAGGTGGCACTTTCGCGGGCCAAGGCACCGTCGGCAGCCTGAACGTACACGGCCAGGTCAACGTCAACAGATTGCACGGCGCCCCAAAGGTCAGAGGCGATTTGAATCTTTCCGAAACGGGCGTAGTGGTCTACGAGGTCAATCCTGATGGCCCAGGAGAAACCATCAAGGTCGGCGGCACCGCCAGCCTGGGCGGCTCGACGCTGAAAATCGTCACCATGCCGGGCGATTACCCGCAAAGCAGCCAGCACACCGTCATCGAGGCTAAAAAGGTCGAAGGCGAATTCGGTAAAGTCCTCAATGATCTGGCCTTCATGGACCCCGTCCTTCAGTACAACAAAAAGAATGTCGGTCTGACCTTCACCCGTAACAGCGTGCCTTTCGAGAGTCTCGCCACTTCCGACAACGGACGGGAGTTCTCAAAAAATATCGACAAGCCACAACACATCTTCGAAGCTCATGTACCTTCTGACCGCGTGAACACCGACATCGACGAAGTGGCAGCGACCTCAAGCGCTAACACTCCCGCCCCGGTTCCAGAACCATTCACCGCCGCCGATACATCCAGCACGTCACAAGAACCAATCGCCGTCGCGGACACTACCGGCATCACACCACAACCACCCGCCGTCGCGGACACTTCCGGCACTGCGCAGCAACCGTCCACTACGACGAATGCCGCTATCACTGCCCTACTCGCCGCCGACAAAGAAACCGCCTCATACGCCCTCGAGCAACTGGCCGGCTCCGGTAATGCGAACCTCGCCAAAGCAACCTTGAGCAGTGTCGATCCGGTCAGCACCAGCGTGCTCTCGTCCATGCGCCAATTGGGCACCGACAACCTGCGCGCGCGCAATAATGCACCACGGGTGGCGGCCGGCAGCGAAGACAATGGCCGGCTCTGGCTGCAGGCACTCGGCCACGGCGGAAAACTGGATCGCGATATTGAGCCCATGCAACATTCGACCAAAGGCCTGCTCATTGGCGCGGATTGGAACATCGACGAGGAATGGCGCCTGGGGGTGATGGGCGGCAAATCACGGACTCAACTGGATAGCCGCGAACTCGATGGCGATCTCGACAGCTGGCACTTGGGTGCCTATGCATTGCGGCAGAACGGCCCGATGTCGTTTCGGCTGGGCGCGACTTATAGCAATCACGACGGCAGCACAGCACGCCGGGTAGCTTTCACAGGTTTCAGTGACCGCCCGAAAGGTCGTTATGACGCCAGCACCCAGCAAGCTTTCGCTGAAGTGGGATACAACCTGGGCCGAGCCAATGTCAGCATCGAGCCGTTTGCCAGCCTTGGGTTCCAGCGCTATCAGCGCGATGGCTACACCGAAAAAGGTGGAGCGGCGGCGTTGAAAGTCCATGAGCAAGCCCAAAGCAACCTGAACAGCACTTTCGGCCTGAGGCTGGCGAAAGTCGAAACCCTGGATAACGGTATGCGCCTGACGCCACGATTCAGTGCCGGGTGGAAACACACTTACGGTGACACCTACACTTCCACGCGCCAACGACTGGTCACTGGCGGCAACAACTACACCGTTTACGGTGCGGAGTTGGATCGCAACAGCCTGCTAGTGGATGCCGGCTTGGATCTTGGGGTTTCGGCCAGTCACAGCGTAGGCGTTGGCCTCAGCGGTGAGATCGGCAGTGACAGCCGCAATCACGGTGTCATGGGTCAGTGGCGGATGGCGTTCTGATTAACGACTGACACCACAATCCCTGTAGGAGCAGAGCTTGCTCGCGAAAGCGGTGGTTCTATCGCCATCAGTGCAGCCTGTTCCACCGCCATCGCGAGCAAGCTCTGCTCCAACGGGGGTCGAGGTGGATCATGTACAGGCAAAAAAAAAGGGGAGCACATGCCCCCCCGAGGTTTAAAGCGTTGTATCGAGGCTGTTAAATCAGCCTTCGATCTCGATCAGGATTTCGCCCGGGTTCACCCGGTCGCCCTTGGCCACGTGGATGGCGGTGACTTTGCCGGCGATGGCTGATTGGACTTCGGTTTCCATCTTCATCGCTTCGGTGATCAGCACGGCTTGCCCTGCTTTCACGGTGTCGCCTTCCTTGACCAGCACATCGACGATGTTGCCCGGCATGGTGGTGCTGACGTGACCCGGCGCGGTGGCTTGCTTGCGCTTGCTGCTGCCGCCGCTGACGAATTCGTTGAGCGGTTCGAACACCACTTCTTCCGGCATGCCATCGATGGACAGGTAGAAGTGACGCTTGCCTTCCGCCTTCACGCCGACACCGGTGATGTCGACGCGGTAGGTTTCACCGTGGACGTCGATGACGAACTCGGTCGGCACGCCTTCGCCACCGGCCGAGGCCACGCCGCCGGCTTCTGGAATCGGCAGCAGCACTTCAGGTGTCAGGGTGCCGGCAGCGCGTTCTTCGAGGAACTTGCGACCGATGTCCGGGAACATGGCGTAAGTCAGCACGTCTTCTTCGGACTTGGCCACAGCGCCGATTTCAGCACGCAGTTTGGTCATTTCCGGCTTCAGCAGATCGGCTGGACGAACGTCGATCACTTCTTCGCTACCGATGGCCTGGCGACGCAGTTGTTCGTTCACGGTGCCTGGCGCCTTGCCGTAGCCGCCTTGCAGGTAGAGCTTCACTTCGTTGGTAATGGTCTTGTAGCGCTCGCCGGCCAACACGTTGAAGAACGCCTGAGTGCCAACGATTTGCGAGGTCGGGGTAACCAGCGGCGGGAAGCCGAGGTCTTCACGAACCCGCGGGATTTCTGCCAGCACCTCGGCCATGCGGTTCAGGGCGCCCTGCTCTTTCAACTGGTTGGCCAGGTTGGAAATCATCCCGCCCGGTACCTGGTTGACTTGAACACGGGTGTCGACGGCGGTGAATTCGCTTTCGAACTGGTGGTACTTCTTACGCACGGCGTAGAAGTACAGGCCGATCTCTTGCAGCAGTTCCAGGTTCAGGCCGGTGTCGAACTCGGTGCCTTTAAGGGCCGCAACCATCGACTCGGTGCCTGGGTGGCTGGTGCCGGATGCGAAGCTGGAGATCGCGGTGTCGATGTGATCGGCGCCGTTTTCGATAGCTTTGAGTTGGCACATGGTGGCCATGCCAGAGGTATCGTGCGAGTGAATGAACACTGGCAACGACTGCTCGGATTTCAACGCATTGACCAATTCGCCCGTGGCGTATGGCGTCAGCAGGCCGGCCATGTCCTTGATCGCCACCGAGTCGCAACCCATGGCTTCCATTTGTCTGGCTTGCGCCACGAACGCGTCGATGGTGTGCACCGGGCTGGTGGTGTAAGCGATGGTGCCCTGAGCGTGTTTGCCGGCCGCTTTTACCGCTTCGATGGCCACGCGCAGGTTACGCACGTCGTTCATGGCGTCGAAGATGCGGAACACGTCGATGCCGTTAACCGCGGCCTTGGCGACGAAGGCTCTGACCACGTCGTCACTGTAGTGGCGGTAGCCCAGCAGGTTCTGGCCACGCAGAAGCATTTGCAGACGCGTGTTAGGCAGCGCCGCGCGCAGTTGGCGCAGACGCTCCCACGGGTCTTCTTTGAGGAAGCGGACGCAGGCGTCGAAGGTTGCGCCGCCCCAGCATTCCAGCGACCAGTAGCCGACTTTGTCGAGCTTGTCGCAGATCGGCAGCATGTCTTCAGTGCGCATACGGGTGGCGAGCAGCGATTGGTGGGCGTCGCGCAGGATTGTGTCGGTAACGTGGATTTGCTTGCTCATTGTTATATTCCTCACAGGCCTGCGTGGGCGGCGATGGCGGCGGCGATGGCCAGGGCCAGCTCTTCGGGTTTGCGCTTGATCGAGTAGTTGGTCAGTTCAGGGTGGCTTTCAACGAAGCTGGTGTTGAACTGGCCGCTACGGAATTCCGGGTTTCGCAGGATTTCCTGGTAGTACGCGGCGGTGGTCTTGACCCCTTGCAGACGCATGTCGTCGAGGGCGCGCAAGCCACGGTCCATCGCCTCTTCCCAGGTCAGCGCCCACACCACCAGTTTCAGGCACATGGAGTCGTAGAACGGTGGAATGGTGTAACCGGTGTAGATCGCCGTGTCGGTCCGCACGCCTGGACCGCCGGGCGCGTAATAACGGGTGATCTTGCCGAAGCTCGGCAGGAAGTTGTTTTTCGGGTCTTCGGCGTTGATCCGGAACTGCAACGCAAAACCGCGGTGCTGGATGTCTTCCTGTTTCACCGAAAGTGGCAGGCCGGACGCGATGCGGATCTGCTCACGCACGATGTCGATGCCGGTGATTTCTTCGGTGATGGTGTGTTCCACCTGCACCCGGGTGTTCATCTCCATGAAGTACACCTCGCCCTCGGCGAGCAGGAACTCCACGGTACCGGCATTCTCGTAACCCACGGCCTTGGCTGCACGCACTGACAGATCACCGATGTAGGCGCGCTGTTCCGGGGTCAGTTGTGGGCTCGGGGCGATCTCGATCAGTTTCTGGTTGCGTCGCTGGATCGAGCAATCACGCTCGAACAGGTGCACCACGTTGCCGAAGCTGTCGCCGAGAATCTGCGCTTCGATGTGCTTTGGATTGACGATGCATTTTTCCAGGAACACTTCTGCCGAGCCGAATGCCTTGGTGGCTTCCGAGATCACGCGAGGGAACGCTTGTTCGAGTTCTTCGCGGCTGTCGCAGCGACGGATACCACGACCACCACCACCGGAGGTTGCCTTGAGCATCACCGGGTAACCAATACGGTCGCCTTCGACCAAGGCTTCGGCGATGTCCGCGACGTTGCCTTCGGTGCCCGGCGTGACCGGCACGCCGGCCTTGATCATGCTGCGGCGGGCTTCAGTCTTGTCGCCCATGCGGCGTATGACTTCAGCCGATGGACCAATGAACTTGATGCCGCGCTCTGCGCAGATATCGGCCAGTTCAGCGTTTTCCGAGAGGAATCCGTAGCCGGGATGCAACGCATCACAACCGGTTTCCACCGCCAGGTTCACCAGTTTTCGCGCATTCAGGTAGCCAGCCAATGGCTCGGCACCGATGCTGTGGGCCTCGTCCGCGCGCTTCACATGCAAGGCATGACGGTCGGCGTCGGAATAGATCGCGACCGAGCGAATGCCCATCTCGGCGCAGGCACGCACGATTCGTACGGCAATCTCACCACGGTTGGCGATCAGGATCTTTTTTATCACTTTTGGAGGTTCCCTTGAGCCGGTGGTAACCACGACCCGGTAGACCAGGTCGACGCGTGACCAAATGTTTCAATTCAGTCGCAGGGCCACACTAGCCCCCGCAAGGGATTAACAAAAATGAATAATTATTGGGTTAGGCATAAGTAAAGACTTATAGTCGTGGCATCAGCCCGTGCCGAGAGTGACTAGATAATGCGTAAGTCATTGATGCGTATGACATTGCGTCAATTGCAGATTTTCAATGAAGTCTGTGATTTGCGGTCCTACAGCCGGGCAGCCGACGAAATGTCGCTCACACAACCGGCCGTCAGCCTACAGATCCGGCAACTTGAGGAGCTGATTGGTCAGCCCTTGTTTGATTACGTCGGCAAAAAACTCTACATGACTGAGGCCGCCGAAGCACTCCAGCGCGCCAGCCGGGATATTTTCGGGCGCCTGGAAAACCTCGACATGCAGCTTTCGGACATGCAGGGCTCACTGCAAGGGCAGCTGAAACTGGCGGTGGAGTCCAGCGCCAAGTATTTCGTCCCGCACCTGTTTGCCGCCTTTAAACGCCAACATCCCGAGGTTAATCTGCAACTGACGGTCGTCAATCGGGGGCAAGTGATTCGACGCCTGTCAGATAACCGCGATGACTTGGTCATTATGTCGATGGTGCCGCAGGACATGGGGTTGGAGTTCCTGCCGTTCCTCAACAACCCGATTGTGGCGGTGGCGCCGCCGGATCATCCGCTGTGCCACATGGGGCCGCTGCGCCTGCAAGACCTTGAGCCTTACACCCTGCTGATGCGCGAATCCGGTTCCGGGACGCGACTGGCGTGCGAAGAGTATTTCAAGGAAAAGCGCGTGCACTTCAACCAGACCCAGGAAGTCTCGTCAGCCGAAGCTCAGCGGGAATGTGTGCTGGCGGGTCTGGGCGTAGCGCTGTTGACGCGGCACGCCCTGAACCTTGAGTTGGCGACCGGCGGCTTGATTGAGTTGCCGGTCGAAGAGTTGCCGCTCTACCGCAGCTGGTGCCTGGTTCAAGCCAAGGCCAAACGGCTGTCACCGGTGGCGCACGCGTTCCTTGCGTTTATTCGTAGCGAGCGGGTGCAGATCAGCGCGCTGGTTGAGCGTTTCGACGGGAAGTTGTCGGTGCCGCCTGCCAGTAATTGAGTTCCAGCTCTGGGAAATCACCAATCTCGGCCAGCAGTTGGCGGCGTTCGCAGCGATCTTCGATGGCGCGACGGAATTCCATGCGGCGTTGATCTTCTTGCTGACGACGGGTTTTGGCGGCGCTGTTGCGTTCTTCGTAGGGCTGGGCCATTTCGAGTCTCCCAAGGCGATTACGGGAGTTTCAAGATAGGCGCGAGGGATGACGGTTTGGCGGCGGGTGGGTTACAGGGATGTGAACATTACCCAAGGATGTGGCGAAGCTGAAGACGCCTTCGCGAGCAAGCCCGCTCCCACATTTGAAATACATTCCAATGTGGGAGCGGGCTTGCTCGCGATTAAGGTCGGAACGACCTTACGACGACGTCAGTCGTCCAGCGCTTTCACCGATTTGGGCGACAGCCGCAAGCTGCGAAGGCTGCGTTTGACGCTCTTGAGGTGATTGACCAGGCTCGGTCCGCGCGCCATGGCCACGCCCATCGCCAACACGTCGATCACCACCAGGTGAGCGATACGCGAGGTTAGCGGGGTATAGATTTCGGTGTCTTCGTGCACATCGATTGCCAGGTTGACGGTCGACAGTTCAGCCAATGGCGTCTGACTCGGGCACAAAGTGATCAGCGAGGCGCCGCTTTCACGCACCAGATTCGCCGTGATCAGCAGATCCTTGGAGCGCCCGGACTGGGATATACAGATCGCCACGTCGGTCGGCTTCAACGTCACGGCCGACATCGCTTGCATGTGCGGGTCGGAATACGCCGCCGCGGTCAGCAGCAAACGGAAGAATTTATGCTGGGCATCGGCTGCCACGGCACCCGACGCACCAAAGCCATAGAACTCGACGCGCTGGGCCTGGGACATCAGCGACACAGCCCGCTGCAACTCCACCGGATCGAGCTTCTCGCGAACTTCCATCAAGGTATGCAAGGTGGTATCGAAGATTTTCAGGCTGTAGTCGGCGACGGAATCGTCTTCATGGATCGCAAACTGACCGAAGCTGGCACCGGCGGCCAGGCTCTGCGCCAGCTTCAGTTTCAGGTCCTGAAAACCGGAACAACCGATGGCGCGACAGAAGCGCACGATGGTCGGCTCGCTGATGCCGACGCTGTGGGCCAGGTCGGCCATGGAGCTGTGCATCACCGCCGCAGGATCAAGCAGCACGTGGTCGGCGACCTTGAGCTCCGACTTGCGTAAGAGATGGCGTGACTGGGCGATGTGTTGCAGCAGATTCAAAGGGCTGGACTCTTTGTTATTGGCAGTTGCCGGGGATGTAGCAAGCTTGTAGTTATACTACAAGAATTCGCTTTTTGCCTGCTCAATGCGTAACTCCATGTCCCCATTCCACGCCACATGCGCTCCATGTAGCCCCTCGGCAGCTGCTACAAGGAGTTTGTGTCGTGACGTAAAAGTACAGCCAGATCATTGGCCTCGACCGGCCGACTAATCAAATAGCCTTGCACTTCATCGCAGCGCTCGGCTTTCAAAAACTCCAGCTGCTCCTGCCGCTCAACGCCTTCGGCCACCACTTTCAGCGACAAACCATGCGCCATCGCAATGATCGCCCGGGTGATCGCCGCATCCACAGTGCCCTCCCCCAGCCCACGGATAAACGCCTGATCGATCTTCACGTAGTCCACCGGAATACGCTTGAGGTAGCTCAGGGACGAATACCCGGTGCCAAAATCGTCGATCGCCAACTTCACCCCCAGATCCCGCAGCTGCTGGAAGGTCGCGATGATGTGCTCGACGCTGTCCAGCAATTGGCTTTCGGTGAGCTCCAGCTCCAGGTAGTGCGGCGCCAGGCCGGTTTCTTCCAGCACCTGACGCACCAGGCTGACCAGCTTGCCCTGACGCAATTGATGCACCGACAGGTTGACCGACACCCGGATCGGTTCCAGCCCCTGCCGCTGCCATTCACAGGCTTGCCAGCAGGCTTGGCGCAAAACGAATTCGCCAATCGGGCCGATCAGCCCGGTTTCCTCGGCCAGACCGATAAAGTCCCCTGGCGGCACCCGGCCCATGGTCGGATGATCCCAGCGCACCAGCGCTTCGGCGGCATTCAAGCGGCCCGTGGCGAGGCAGCGTTTGGGCTGGTAATAGACTTTCAGCTGCTTTTCTTCGATGGCTTTGCGCAGCTGGTTTTCCAGCTGCAAACGCTCCAGTGTGCTGGCTTGCAGGCTTTCGGTATAAAACTGAAAGTTGTCGCCGCCCAAGTGCTTGGCGTGCTGCATGGCCATGTTCGACTGACTGACCAGCGCGGAAATTTCCCGCGCGTTATCCGGCAACATGCTGATGCCCATGGACGCACTGATGACCAATTCATGGCCATCGACGGAGACCGGTAATCGCAGCTTGGTCGACAACCGCGTCGCCACCCGCGCCAGGCTCGACAGGTTGCCATAGGTATCAAACAGCACCGCAAACTCGTCGCCGGAAAGCCTGGCGATCGTGTCGGCCTCTGGCAGCGCGTTGACCAGACGCCGGGACATCTTTTGCAGCAGTTGGTCGGCGACGTCATGGCCCAGGCTGTCATTGAGCAGTTTGAAACGATCCAGATTGATGTGCAGCAACGCCAGGCTACGCCCGCCCTGGCGCACCCGCTGATGCGCCTCGCGCAACCGTTCCCGGAACAACGAGCGGTTCGCCAGGCCCGTCAGTTCGTCATAGTGGGTCAAATAACGCATGCGCTCTTCGGATTCGCGGCGAGCCGACAGATCGGCGAAGAAGCCGACAATATGGCTCACATTTCCTCGGGTATCGCGCACTGCGTTCAGTTGCAGCCATTGCGGATAGAGCTCGCCGTTTTTACGGGTCTCGACCAATTCGCCTTGCCACGTCCCGTGCTGCGCCAGCGCCTGATGGATAGCGCCGTAGTGGCGGCGAGCATCGCGACTGCAGGGGAGCTCGACGACGTTGCGTCCCAGCATGTCACCGATGTCATAACCGGTGACTCGACTGAAGGCCTGATTAACGGCGATCAAGGCGTAATCGGGATCGAAAATCACGATGCCTTCGCTGGCGGCTTCGAACACGGTCGCGGCCAGTTGGCGTTGTTCTTCCTGGCCTTTGCTCGCGCTGATGTCGCGACGGGTGCCGACCATGCGGATCACCCGACCCGTTTTGCTGCGCTCGACGGCCCGGCCGCGGTCCTCGATCCAGACCCAGTGGCCGTCGCCATGCCGCACACGGTACTCGATCTGGTAATCCTCGCTGCGCCCCTTCAAATGCTCGACCAGCGCGCGCTTCAGCGCTGGCAGGTCTTCGGGGTGCAATCGCGGTCGAAGGTGGCGGAGCATGGCTGTCACATATTCCGGCGCGAGGCCGAACAATTCCTGGATCTGCGTGTGATGGACTTCGTCGGTTTGCAGGTTCCAGTCCCACAGCCCCAGTTCGCTGGCCTTCAACGCCAACGCCAGCCGCGCTTCACTCTTACTCAGAGCCTGGTTGGCGACGTCGAGCTCCAGGCTGCGCTGGGCGACACGGTTTTCCAGCTCGACCTGGGCTTCACGCAGTTTTTCTTCGGCGCATCGACGGTGATCGATCTCTTTGGCTAACTCGTGATTGAGCTGGTCGCCGCAGCTTTGCGCTTGCTGCAAATGCTCGATCAACGCCTGATTCTGGAAACGCCGCAGCAATCCGCTGTCGATCAGTCGGTTGACCTGCCAGGCAATCACGCTGAGTGCGCCCAACAAAATCAAGCCGAACCAGCCCCAGCCATGGTCCTGCGCATCGCCGCCCCAGAATAAATAGGCGATGGCCGGCAACAGGCAAGGCAAGGTAAAGGACAGAAACGCCGGCAGGCTGACAGCGTAGGCCACGCTGGCAGAAAGGCCGGCCGCACCAATCAGGCCGAATACCCAGGCTTGCTGCATGAAATTGTCGGCGGGCACCAGGGCAATACCGGCACCGGCGAGGGTAAGGCCAGTGAGGCCAGAGCCGAGCAAAAACATGCGACGCCAGATCGGATGCGCCTGGCGGTTGGGAATCGCAGAATCGAAGGCCGCGACTTGAATCACCCGCAACGCCACCAGCGACAACAGCCACACCAGCCAGACGCTGACCAGGAAATAGCGCTGCGGGCTCCAGAGCAAACCGGCGCAGACCAGACCATTGATCAACATGAATAATGTGGGCAGCAGTGACCCCTGATAGAGCAGGCGCGTGCGTTCGACCGCCATTTCCATGGCGTACTGCTTGCGGATAACCCGCGGCTCCACCGTGGGGCCCGACAGGTCGGTGCTGAGGGTCATAGGCAATGTTCTTGTTCTTATAATGATGAGCATGAGCCCGAAACGTCGACGGAGCATACACAAGCCAATGCCCTTACCAAACTGCCCCAGATCATTAATTCGACAATATTTACGCCGCCCGTGACCCTACCAAAACCCTTGGAGCGCGGCCCGCCAACGGCTGCGACCAGTGACTGACCGGTCGTCCTTCGTGGATCTTTCATCGGCTAATGCAAAGCTCGGTTTGCCCGGTGTCTCGGCGCACCCTAGAATGCCCCGATGCGCGATGATCTCTCCCTTCTGCTGAACTCCCTCAACGATGCCCAACGCCAGGCCGTAGCTGCCCGCGTGGGTCGTCAGTTGGTCCTGGCCGGTGCTGGTTCCGGTAAAACCCGAGTGCTGGTGCACCGTATCGCCTGGTTGATCCAGGTCGAAAACGCCTCGCCGCACTCAATCCTGTCGGTGACCTTCACCAACAAGGCCGCGGCTGAGATGCGTCAACGCATCGAGCAGCTGATGGGGCTCAACCCCGCCGGCATGTGGGTCGGCACCTTCCACGGCCTGGCGCACCGCTTGCTGCGGGCGCACTGGCAGGAAGCCGGGCTGAGCCAAACGTTCCAGATTCTCGACAGCGACGACCAGCAACGTTTGGTCAAACGCGTGATCCGCGAGCTGGGCCTGGACGAGCAACGCTGGCCGGCCCGTCAGGCCCAGTGGTTCATCAACGGGCAGAAAGACGAAGGTCTGCGTCCACAACACATTCAAGCCAGCGGCGATCTGTTCCTGGCGACCATGCGCAGCATTTATGAGGCCTACGAGGCTGCCTGCCTGCGCGCTGGCGTGATCGACTTCTCCGAATTGCTGCTGCGTGCCCTTGACCTGTGGCGCGACCACCCGGGCTTGCTGGCTCATTATCAGAAACGCTTCCGCCACATCCTGGTAGACGAATTCCAGGACACCAACGCCGTGCAGTACGCCTGGTTGCGCTTGCTGGCCAAGGGCGGCGACAGCCTGATGGTGGTCGGTGACGACGACCAGTCGATCTACGGCTGGCGCGGGGCGAAAATCGAGAACATCTATCAGTACTCCGACGACTTCCCTGACGCCGAGACCATTCGCCTGGAGCAGAACTATCGCTCCACCGCCGGTATTCTCAAGGCCGCCAACGCCCTGATTGCCAACAACACCGGGCGCATGGGCAAAGAGCTGTGGACTGATGGCGGTGAAGGCGAAGCGATCAACTTGTACGCCGCGTTCAACGAACACGACGAAGCACGTTACGTGGTGGAAACCATCGAAAGCGCGCTGAAAACCGGCTTGGCTCGCAGCGATATCGCGATTTTGTACCGCTCCAACGCCCAATCCCGCGTTTTGGAAGAAGCCCTGCTGCGTGAACGCATTCCGTACCGCATCTATGGCGGTCAGCGCTTCTTCGAGCGGGCAGAAATCAAAAACGCCATGGCTTACCTGCGCTTGCTGGAAGGCCGAGGCAACGATGCGGCACTGGAACGGGTGATCAACGTCCCGGCCCGTGGCATTGGCGAAAAAACCGTCGAAGCCATCCGCGACCATGCCCGTCATAGCGATGTGTCGATGTGGGAAGCCATGCGCCTGCTGGTCGCCAATAAAGGCCTGACCGGCCGCGCGGCTGGCGCGCTCGGTGCCTTTATCGAGTTGATCGAGAACCTCGCTGCCAAGTGCATGGAAATGCCCCTGCACCTGATGACCCAGACGGTCATCGAGCAATCCGGGCTGATCGCCTATCACCAGGCGGAAAAAGGCGAAAAGGGCCAGGCTCGGGTAGAAAACCTTGAGGAACTGGTCAGCGCCGCGCGCAACTTCGAAAACGCCGAAGAAGACGAAGACCTGACGCCACTGGCGGCGTTCCTTGGCCATGCGTCGCTGGAGGCCGGTGATACTCAGGCCGAAGAGCACGAAGACAGCATTCAGCTGATGACCTTGCACAGCGCCAAGGGCCTGGAATTCCCTTACGTGTTCCTGGTGGGCATGGAAGAAGGCCTGTTCCCGCACAAGATGAGCCTGGAAGAGCCCGGCCGTCTTGAGGAAGAACGCCGCCTGGCCTACGTCGGCATCACCCGGGCGATGCAGAATCTGGTGATGACCTATGCTGAAACCCGACGCCTGTATGGCAGCGAAACCTACAACAAGGTCTCGCGTTTCGTACGGGAAGTGCCGAAAGGTTTGATCCAGGAAGTACGTCTGTCCAACAGCGTCAGCCGTCCTTTCGGCGGCAATCAATCGATGAGCGGCAGTAACTTGTTCAGCGGCAGCGAGATTCCGGAAACCGGCTTCAGCCTGGGTCAGACGGTAAGGCACTCGATCTTTGGTGATGGTGTGATCCTGAATTTCGAAGGGGCCGGGGCTCAGGCGCGGGTGCAGGTGAACTTCAGTGAAGGCAGCAAGTGGCTGATGCTGGGTTACGCGAAGCTGGAAGCTGTTTAGGGTTTACTGATCGTTCCCACGCTCTGCGTGGTAACGCCGCCGTGGACGCTCTGCGACCACTGTGACGCGGAGCGTCACTGGATGCATTCCCCCGCAGAGCGAGGGAACGATTATCAGAGGAATATGTATGGGCTCAGGCTTCTTTTCTTCCTGGACATTCTGGGCCCTGATGTCGGCGGCGTTTGCCGCCATGACCGCGATCTTCGCCAAAATCGGCATCGAAAACGTCAATTCCGACTTCGCCACCCTGCTACGCACCGTAGTGGTATTGGTCAGCCTGGCCTTGATTTTGTACGCCACGGGCCAATATCAGTCATTAGGATCGATCTCGGCGAAGAGCTACCTGTTCTTGCTGCTGTCGGGACTGGCCACCGGCGCCTCGTGGATCTGCTACTTCCGCGCGCTGAAACTGGGGCCGGCCTCGCTGGTGGCGCCGGTGGACAAGCTCAGCGTGGTGCTGGTGGCGGTGCTCGGCGTGATCCTGCTGGGCGAAAAACTCGACCTGCGCCAATGGGGCGGAATCGGCCTGATCACGGCCGGTGTGGTCATGCTGGCGCTGCGACGCTAGGCATCCTTCCTACAGAAGCTATCCACTCGTCCCACGGACCGAAATCAAAAGGCCTTATTGCGCTGACTGAAGCTGAACGCAACCTGTCAGGCAAAAGCCCGAAACACTCTGCCGCTAGCCAGTAACACTTCAGCTGTGCAACATGGCGCGCGTGCCATCCACAAATGGGATTACCCTTTATGAAACGTTTTCTTAGCATCGCCATGGCGCTGTGCATCGGCCTGACGATGAGCCTCGACGCCAACGCCAAGCGCTTTGGTGGCGGCAAAAGCGTCGGCGCTGCGCCGACCCACCAGACCAGCCAAATGGCGCCTTCTTCTCCAGGCATGGGCGGCGCTGCGGCGACCGCTGGTGCTGCCGGTGCCGCGGGCGCTGCGGCCAAGGCTGGCGGTGCTTCGCGCTGGCTCGGCCCTCTCGCCGGCATCGCTGCCGGTGGCCTGCTGGCCTCCATGTTCATGGGCGGCGGCTTCCAGGGCATGCAGATCTTCGACATCCTGATCATGGCGGTCATCGCCTTCCTGATCTTCCGCTTCATCGCCGCTCGTCGTCGCAAGCAACAGGAGCACATGGCTCCAGCTGGCCACGCGCCAATGCAACGTGAAGCGTTCGATCAAAAGCCTGCTGGCGGTTCGATCTTCGGCGGTTCGGCTGCACCGGTTGCCGCTCGTCCGGTCATCAATGCGCCGGCCTGGTTCAATGAACAGAACTTCATTGAAGCGGCCCGCAACCACTTCCAGTCCCTGCAGCAGCATTGGGACGCCAACGAAATGGACAAGATTGCCGAGTTCGTGACCCCGCAAATGCTCGAGTTCCTCAAGCGCGAACGCGCTGACCTGGGCGAAGGCTTCCAGTCCACCTACATCGATAACCTCAATGTACAACTGGACGGCGTGGATGATCGTGCCGACAAGACCATCGCCACCCTGACCTTCAGCGGCGTGTCGAAAACTTCGCGCTTCGACCAGGGCGAAGTGTTCAGCGAAAGCTGGAACATGGAACGGCCACAGGGCGAAAACCAGCCTTGGCTGGTCGCTGGTATCCGCCAGAACGGCTGATCCCAAGGCGTTAAGCATGTTGTAATAAAAACCCCAGCCTCGGCTGGGGTTTTCTATTTCGCGGTTGCATCTATAGCGAGCTACTGTATAAACCGCCCCAACTAAACCGCGCCATCAAGCAAGAGGATCCCGGACGTGGAAGAAATCATCGAACAACTGCGTGAAGCCAACGAACCGGTACCGGTCCCCTTGGAGCTGCCCGACGAAGACCAGATCGTGGAAATCGAAGAACAACTGTTCATCGATATTCCATTCGTCTTCAGAGAATTTTTGCTGACCGTCAGCGACGTGGTCTACGGCAGCCTGGAGCCGGTGACTGTCACCGACCCGCAATCCCACACCTACCTGCCAGACGTTGCCGCCAACGCCTGGGACGCTGGCGTTGACCGCAGCATGATCCCGATCTGCCAGGACGGTGACGACTACTACCTGGTCGAAGAAGACGGCACCGTGGTGCTGTGGCAAGCAGAAGAAGAACTGATCGCCGAGGAAACCTGGGAATCTGTGTGGCACTGGGCGCGGGACGTCTGGCTGGAAAGCTGAGTCGCCTCGGCTTTGTAGCAGGTGTAGTGTCAGTGGCCGGATGCATCGTTGTGGTTGTCTAACGTTTCGAGCAGGGCTACCTGCATCCGCGTGTGCACGCGGATGAACCAGCGCCAGAGCAATGCGGCCACGGCGGCGGCGACCACGATGATCAATACCAGCAACTTGTTGGTCGGCAGAATACTGGCCGACAAGGCTGCCAGTAGCAGGAAAATCACCAGCAGCGAGAGGATCGGAATCACTTCGGCGATCACCCGACGCACTCGCTGCGTGTGGCGCCCGGCCATTTCCGGCTTCACGCCCATCTCCGCCAACAGCAGCGATAGCGCCTTGAGCTTGCGATAGGCGGCGATCAGGAACGGCAGCGACACCAGCAGCGCCCCACCCCAAATCAATGCTTTCTGCCAGCTCGGGTCGTTGATCCAGTCTTGAAAATAGACGGACACGCGCTCGGCGAAGAATGCCCCCGAGAAGAAAATCGCAATCACCAACGCCAGATTGACCCCCACCTGCAACAAAATCCGCCGAATCATCGACGCCAGCAGCGCGCCCTCGCCCTGCGGCTGAATGCTGCGCAGCCATTCGCCGTACATCCCAAACACCCTGCCCAGCCGTTGCGGCATCACCGCAGCCAGCTTGATCGACAGCGGATCGGCCGCGCGAATCAGGTACGGAGTCAGCAGCGTAGTGATCACCGAAACCGCCACGGCGACCGGGTAGAGGAAATTGCTGGTGACCTGCAGCGTCATGCCCAGCGCGGCGATGATGAAAGAAAATTCGCCAATCTGCGAAAGCCCCATCCCCACGCGCAGTGAGGTGCGTCCGTCATTGCCGGCGATAAACGCACCGAGTCCGCAGGACAGCATCTTTCCAAGCACCACAGCCACGGTGATCACGGCGATTGGCCAGGCGTATTGCAGGAGGATCATCGGGTCCAGCATCAGGCCGATGGCGACGAAGAAGATGGCGCTGAACAAGTCGCGAACGGGCTCGATCAGGCGCTCTATTTTCAACAGTTGCCGAGACTCGGCCATGATCGCGCCAATCAAAAACGCGCCGAGCACCATGCTGTATTCCAGCTTCACCACCAACAGGCAGAAACCGAAACACAACCCCAGCACGGTGATTAGCAGCATCTCGTTGCTGTCGAATTTGGCCACGTAAGCCAACAGCCGCGGCACCAGCAAAATCCCGATGACCAACGCGACAATCATGAACAGCGAGAGCTTGCCGACCGTGGAAAACACTTCGCCGGAGCTGACTGTGCCGCTGACGGCGATGCTCGACAGCAACGCGATGATGCCGATGCCCAGGATGTCTTCAACGATCAGCACACCGAAGATCAACTGCGCGAAGCGCTCGTTTTTCATCTTCAGGTCGTTGAGGGCCTTGACGATGATGGTGGTCGAGGAAATCGCCAGGATCGCGCCGAGGAACAGCGAATCCATGGTGTTCCAGTCAAACCAGCGACCGATCTCGTAGCCGATCCAAATCATCAGCACGATTTCAAGGAACGCTGCGATGAATGCCGTGGCGCCAACCTTGAATAACTTGCGCAGACTGAATTCGAGGCCGAGGCAGAACATCAGGAAGATCACCCCAAGCTCCGCGAGGGTCTTGATGGTCTCTTCGTCGTGGATCAGGCCGAACGGCGGTGTGTGCGGGCCGATGATGAAACCGGCAACGATGTAGCCCAGCACCACCGGCTGCTTGAAGCGATGGAATAGCACGGTCACCACGCCCGCGATCAACATGATCACTGCCAAATCCTGAATGAAACTGATGGCATGCATGGCGTGTGCTCCTTAAGGGGGGGACTTTTGGAGGTTAACACCGGGACTTGCGCCGCAAAGGCGGTGCAATATATGGAAACAGATCGAAACAGGCGTGACGGCAGCCACCTGCCCGGCGTCCCGATAACTGTTGGTTTTGAAAAGCTGACAAGGCACCCGCAGAGGTGCGCCCCTGAAATTCTGCCTTGAACCGTGAGAACGCTATGGAACCCGGAAACGCACAACTGTCGATGACGGTATTGATGACCCCCGACATGGCCAACTTCTCTGGCAATGTCCACGGCGGTACTTTGCTCAAGTACCTCGACGAAGTCGCGTATGCATGCGCCAGCCGTTATGCCGGTCGCTACGTGGTGACGCTGTCGGTGGACCAGGTTATTTTCCGCGAGCCGATTCATGTCGGCGAACTGGTGACCTTCCTGGCTTCGGTCAACTACACCGGCAACACCTCCATGGAAGTGGGGATCAAGGTGGTGACCGAAAACATCCGCGAGCGCTCGGTGCGCCACACCAATAGCTGCTTTTTCACCATGGTCGCGGTGGATGACGACCGCAAACCGGCTGTTGTCCCGCCACTGCAACCGCAGAACAGCGAAGACAAACGCCGCTTCATGCAGGCCCAGCAGCGTCGGCAGATTCGTCAGGAACTGGAAAAGCGCTATCAGGAAATCAAGGGTGATGCCTGATAGTTGTGACCTGTTTTAGATAGCCATCGCGAGCAAGCTCGCTCCCACATTGAATTTGTGAACGGCACAGATCAAGTGTGCGAGCGAGCCTGCTCGCGATTGGGATCAACGCCGAATCAGAGACTGATCGCCGTCGCCTCAAACCGCACCCGCGGATGAGCAATCCGGTCCTGCGCCCGCACCAATTCGAGCTCATAGCTGGCACAGGCCTGAGTCTCCAGCAGCACCTCATGAACCGCTGCGGCCGTAAACTCAAACGCAGCGACCAGACTGTCGCCCAACAACACCCGCGCCAGAAACAGCCCGGACGTCAGGTCCCCCACGCCCACCGGCTTACGCGGAAACGCCAGCAGCGGGCGACGCAGGTGCCAGCTGCCTTCAGTGGTCACCAGCAACATCTCGAAGCCATCCGCCGGTTTACCGGGATAGTCCAGATGCTTGACCAGCACCGCCTTCGGCCCGCGCGCCAACAGTGCTCGCGCCATGGCCAGACAATCGAATAGTGACTGTGGTTTACGTCCAGAGAAGCTGTCCAGTTCCAACTGGTTCGGGCACATGAAGTCAGCCACAGACGCCGCTTCTTCCAGCAGGAAATCGCTGACTTCGGCCGGTACGCTACAACCTTTCTCCGGATGGCCCATCACCGGGTCGCACAAATACAGTGCTTTGGGATTCACCGACTTGATGCGCGCCACGCCGGTCAGGATCGCCCGGCCCTGCGCAGCACTGCCCAGGTAGCCGGACAGCACCGCATCGCAGTTGCCCAGCTCGCCAATCGCGGCAATGCCTTCGACCAACTCAGGGATATGGTGCGGCGCCAGCACTTCACCCGTCCACTGGCCGTACTGGGTGTGGTTGGAGAACTGCACCGTATTGAGCGGCCAGACATTCACCCCGACCCGCTGCATCGGGAAAACCGCGGCGCTGTTGCCAGCGTGGCCGAACACCACGTGGGACTGAATGGCGAGCAGATGGGGCGTACGTTTCATGCGGTGAGTTTTCCGTAAAACGATTGAAATTCAAGTCGCGCAGTATGCGACGAAACGCAGCCTGTACGACAGACCGGCGACGCAGTTAAGCTGACACTATCTAGTTGGAGCACCCTGTTAATGCTGACCCTCGGAAATATCTTCGTGCTAATGCTGCTCGCCACCGGTGGCGCGTGGTTGTGGCATAACCACGGCTTGCGCGAGCGCGCGCTGGAACGGGTCAAGCAGCATTGCGCCAAGCTCGGTATCGAGTTGCTGGACGGCAACGTGGCCCTGAAAAAGATCGCGTTCATCAAAGACGCCAACGGCCGGCGGCGCCTGGCTCGCGTGTACAACTTTGAGTTCACCGTGACCGGCGAAACCCGCCACAATGGCACCATCACCCAATTCGGCGCCCACAGCGCGCAGATTGAACTGGCGCCCTACCCGATGCCGTTCGACGACACGCCAGCGGTCGTCGATGTGGTGAAGCCCCGCGCCGAGGTGATCGAGTTGAGCCAGTGGCGGCAAGAACACACCAAGTGGCGCCCTTAAACTGACCGACAGCCGGCCAGAGCGCTTTGCAGTGAATCAACCTCCTGCAGCTCGCTGAAAATCAGTTCTATCCGCGAATCCTGGCGCCATTCGCTGGGCTTCCATTCCAGTTCCGAATTATCCAGCGCATTGGCTGACACCCAACCGTCGACGCTGTGGATAACCAGCTTCGCCCGCCGCCAGGACAGGCTTTCAAGCCATTGGCCGATTCGAGCCTTATCGAACCTCTGGCTTGGGTGCCAACGCCAGCCGATGCTCCAGCCCCCCTCCTGTTCCTGACTCAAGCAAATCGGCAGCGCGGGATCGGTCCAGATGGCCGGCATTTGCGCCAGCCCCTTGGGCACGATGAAGTTATCCACACCCGCTACCGCCTGAGCCTGGAACCCCGGCAAGTTGCTCAATGGCAACTGAGCGTGCTGCGTCCAGTACAGAGGACGAGGCAGTAACTGCGCGGCGATACGCTGGCGATCATCGACGTCGAGATCTTCTGCCTTGTTCAACACCAACAAGCCGGCACTGTTCAATGTCTCCCGTTGCGCGGCAGGTAGCGGTTTGCCAGCCGCGAGCGCTTCAGCATCCAATACCAGTACGCAGGGTTGTACCGCCAGTACACCGACCCACGGCGCCTCATTCAACTGCTCAAGCAGCCGGGCCGGATGTCCAAGACCGGAGGGTTCGATGAACAGCCGATCCGGTTTCGCCTTGCGCAGCAAGCGCCCGAGCCCGATCTGAAACGGCGCACCATTGACGCAACACAAACAGCCGCCGGCCACTTCGCCCAGTGCGATACCATCGGCATCCGAGGTCAACAGCGCAGCGTCGAGGCCGATCTGCCCGAATTCGTTGATCAGCACCGCCCAGCGCTCGCCCACCGGCCGCTGCGTCAACAGGTGCTTGATCAGGCTGGTTTTGCCGGCGCCCAAAGGACCCGCAATGACGTGAGTGGGAATGTTCTGCAACATGGTCGGCACTTTCTGAGGAGGTAAAAGATGCGGTGGATGGGATTGTCGTTACTGCTGGCGCTGGTTTCCGGCGAGGTGTTTGCCCAGGCTTGCGTGGTACATACCACATCCGCGAGATTAGACGTAAAAGTTTGCCAGCAAAACCGCAACATCCCGGAAAAGCTCTTCGCCGACGGCTTCTGCCAGCCGAACCTGGCCGGGCAAACAGTCGACGTGCAGTACGTTGACCAATGCCCAACCGGCGCATTCGGGGTGTGCAGCAACGCTCAAGTCGCCAATATGCCTTACCGGCAGGACATTCACTATTACGGCGTGGCCACCGATGCGGCCTATTTGAAGCCGTTTTGCGAAACGCAGAGCCAGGGCATCTGGCTCAAGCCTTGAGGCGTTAGCCGAGCCAATCGAGGGTCAGGATCAAACGACACTCGCCCGGAGCCGGTTGCGGCGAGCGATGGATCAGGCCAAACCCTTCGTTGCCGTGCCACTTCTCACCTTTGAACAGCGCCACGTCCCCGCTGGCGAGCTGCTCGATCAGCGAATTCTGTACCGGCTCAGCCTCAGGTTGGCCCAATTGGCGACGGTCCATAACGCCCTCTCGCAGCCACTGACTGCCGATGCCGGAATACGTAGTGATCAACCGCACCGGCACATGATCGACGTGGAAACGCGGGCACATGGCCGTGTCCAGCGCCCGCATACGCAGGCCGATGCGCTTGGCGCCCAGCAAACAGGCAAACGCACTGACCAGCCACGACACATCGGCAACGAACCCCTCATACCCTTGTAGATCGCTGAAACCTGGAACCAGCCCCCCGCAAATCGGGTTCTACGTCATCGCTGGGCAGCTCCAGGACCAGCGACTCGGCTAACGGTACGTTGAGGGACAGCAACAGCTGGCCGAAATCTGCGATATGCACCGGAAGCTGGCGCTGCCAAATGGCGAGGTTTACGTCGTCATCGAGGATTCTGGCGAGTGTTTGCGGCGATTCGCCCTGGACAGGATGAACGACCGAACGCTGCTTCAGACTCGGCGCCAACATCAGGCGGCGGCCTCTTCGTGCCACGGGCCAAACGGGTCTGGCAGCAATCGCCAACCTTCGACACCCAAGGCCATTTCGGCCTCCGTCAGCAGACAATCGTCCAGTTCGGCAGTGAGTTGCGCGAAGTCGATGTTTTGACCGATGAACACCAATTCCTGACGGCAATCACCGGTGGCGGCGGTCCAGTTCTGCATGATCCCGGCGGTGCTTTCTTCGTTCTGCGGCCACTGGGTTTTCGGCACAAAACGCCACCAGCGCCCCGCGAAACCATGACGCATCAAGCCACCCGCCTGGGACCAGCTGCCGGCGTCCATGGGCTTACTCGCCAGCCAGAAAAAGCCTTTGGAGCGCAGCAATTTTCCATTCACCCAAGGGCGGTCGACGAAACTGAAAAAGCGTTGCGGATGAAAGGGTCGGCGGGCCCGGTAAGCGGTCGAGGCGATGCCATATTCCTCGGTTTCCGGTACGTGCTCGCCACGCAATTCCTGCAACCATCCCGGCGCCTGAGCGGCTTTCTCAAAGTCGAAGCGACCGGTATTGAGGATTTTTTCCAGGGGCACCTCACCCATGACCATGGGGATAATGTCCGCCTGCGCGTTGAGGCGTTGAAGAATCGCGATCAGCTCCTCGCGTTCGCGGCGGCTGATCAGGTCGATCTTGCTGATCAGGATGACGTCGGCGAATTCGATCTGCTCGATCAACAGGTCAGTGATTGAGCGCTCATCCTCCTCACCCAACGTTTCGCCTCGGGAAGCGAGGCTTTCGGCAGCCTGATAGTCGAGCAGGAAGTTCATGCCATCCACCACCGTGACCATGGTGTCGAGCCGCGCAATGTCGGCCAGGCTTTGCCCTTCTTCATCACGAAAGGTAAAGGTTTCCGCCACGGGCAGTGGTTCGGAGATGCCGGTGGATTCGATCAACAGGTAGTCGAAACGTCCGTCCCTGGCGAGTTTGCCGACTTCTTCGAGCAGGTCTTCGCGCAAGGTGCAGCAAATGCAGCCGTTGCTCATTTCGATGAGTTTCTCTTCGGCGCGGTTCAGGCTGACATCACGCTGGACTTCGCTGCCATCGATATTGATCTCGCTCATATCGTTGACGATGACGGCGACCCGCAGGTTGTCGCGATTGCGCAGGACGTAGTTGAGCAACGTACTTTTTCCGGCGCCGAGAAAGCCCGACAAAACGGTTACGGGTAGACGATTGGGCATCAGGTATTCCTCACAAGGATGCCCGGTCGCAGTGTCGGGCTTGATATGATGTTATAGTATAACAATGCAATCAAGCCACTCTCCTCTTGCCCATGACGACAAAGCGTCCGATGCTGAAGGCCGTTCAGTCCTCGAGAAATCCCATGCGAACTGCCCTGAAACTGGCGCTGATAAGTCTTTCGCTGCTGATGGCTTCACAGGCCTGGGCGCAGATTCCGAACCTGGCCCAATGTACCCGTAGCGCCAATCTGCTGGCCTGTGTGGATGTCGACGGCAATGCCTACAGCGTCAACACCGCTGGCAGCACGATCTATCTGCGCGGCTTCGAAATGGCGGGTAAGCGCTACTGGGCACAGACCAACAGCCGCTACGGGCAACTGACCTTTTTCACCGGCATCGCTTCCGACGGCGAAGCCTGGGTTGGCTACAACCGTCGGGTGGGCTGGACCACCATCAATCGCTTCTCCAGCTCGGGCGGCAGCAGCGCCAAATTCACCTGCAGCCGGATTACCGGCTGTTAGACCTGCGCTTTTTTCTGCGCTTGTTGCCAGGCGATGTAGCTGTTGGTGGGCGGATTTTTCTGGAAATAGCGCTGCAACCCTTCGAATAAACCGTTCGCCACGGCCTGTTGATGACGTGCAGTGACCAGTCGCTGACTGTCGCGCGCATTGGAAATGAAGCCGGTTTCCACCAAAATCGACGGCACGTCCGGCGACTTCAACACCGCAAATCCGGCTTGTTCCACGCGCTTTTGATGCAGCGTGGTGATCCCCGCCAAGCTGCCGAGGACCGTGCTACCCAACTGCAAACTGGCGGCCAGGGTGGCGTTCATCGACATATCGAGAATGACCCCGGCGAGCATCGGGTCCTTGTCCTTGAGATTGAGCAAACGGGTGGCGCCCAGCAGGTCCGCGCCGTTCTCGCGTTGCGCCATGAAACGTGCCGTGGCCGAGGTCGCACCGCCTTCAGACAGGCAATACACCGAGGCGCCGGACGCGGTCAGACGCGGGGCGGCGTCCGCGTGCACCGAGATGAACATGTCAGCGTTGTGCTTTCGGGCGATCTCTACCCGTTTGCGCAGCGGAACAAAGAAGTCGTCGTTGCGCACCAGCTTCACGTCAAAGCCCTTCTCGCGTTTCAGACGCTTGGCCAGCAGCTGAGCGATGGACAACACCACGTCTTTCTCTCGCTCCCCCTTGGCGCCGACCGCGCCAGGGTCTTTCCCGCCGTGACCAGGGTCGACCACCACGATGATGTCGCGTTTGGGGTGCGTCGTGTCCTGGATCGCCTCGGAGGGCAGCGCAACGGGCAATGACGCAACGGTCTTCAGATCGAGCACCAGCCGATGGCCTTGGCCCTCCTGCGGTGGGAGCAAGAAGCTGTTGAGCTGCACCGGGCCGCTGAGGTCGAGGACGATTCGCGTATCCCCCAGACCAAAATGCCCGGAGCGAATTGAGCGGATCACCGTATTGGCGAGGGATAGCTGACTGAAATCGCCACTGAGGTTGGCGCCACTCAGATCAATGATCAGCCGCTCCGGCGCACTGAGGGAAAAGGTTTTGTAGTGCACCGGCCCGCTCAGATCAAACACCAGTCGCAGCTTGTCATCCGACCGCCACAGCCGTGCGTTGCGAATTTGCGTGGCCGAGACACCAAAAGGCAACGCGAAGGCTGCGCTGGCCAGAATCAGATTGAGCAAGTGACGTCTGTGCATGAAAAGAACCGCTCGAGAAAAAGGCGTAGTCGAATTTAATGTAATAACATAACATGCCGAATCGATTCCCACGATGGACCTGCTCATGAATGCGCTGACTCTGCCGGATATCGCCGCGCAAGCCTCTCGCCAAGCCCTGCCACTCGATTGGGTAGGCATGTGCGGCATCGCTCTTCCTGTTCTGTTCGATGGCCAACGTCTGAGCGCAAAAGCTGATGCGGGTGTGAGCCTCGATGAAGGAGAGGCACGCGGGATTCATATGTCGCGGCTGTATCTGGCGCTGGAAATGCTTGAGCAGGAAAACCTGACACCGGCTTTGTTGCGGAAAATCCTGCAGAGTTTTCTCGACAGTCATCAAGGACTGTCCCGCAGCGCTTACTTAAAAATTCACGCTGATTTACTGCTCAAAAGGCCTGCGCTAATCAGCCCGTTGGCTGGCTGGAAAAGCTATCCGGTGAGCATCGAAGCACGACTGAAAAACGCAATGTTCCACGTGGAACTAAAAATCGACATTGCTTATTCTTCGACGTGCCCGTGTTCAGCCGCACTGTCCCGGCAGCTGATTCAGCAGCAATTCGTCGATGACTTTGCCAATCGGTCACTGCAGCACGCCGATGTATTGGCGTGGCTCGGTTCAACCAAAGGCATCGTTGCGACGCCCCACAGTCAACGCAGCACAGCGCATCTAAGCCTGCGTCTAGACGATCATCTGGATGACCTGCCACTGATGGCTCTCATCAATGACGCCGAAGCCGCACTCGGCACCCCCGTCCAAACCGCGGTCAAGCGCGCCGACGAACAAGCTTTCGCCTTGGCCAATGGTCAGAACCTGATGTTCTGCGAAGACGCCGCGCGCCGCCTGAACCCTGCCCTGAAACGCTCACCTGGAATCCACGCCTTCCACATCCGAGTCGTCCACGCCGAAAGCCTGCACGCCCACGATGCCGTTGCAGAGAGCCGCTGGAATGGGGAGGCCGCATGATCCGCTGCCAGGCATTGCGCTGGGGCGCCCCCGGCCAACCACTGACACCTCCCGTGGATTTCGAACTGCTCAAGGGAAGCCTGACCGCCGTGATCGGTGCCAACGGCTCGGGCAAAAGCAGCTTGCTGAAAGTCATCGCCGGCCTGCAAAAACAACTCACAGGCAAAGTCTTCCTCGATGTTCCACGCAAGGGCTCGCTGTCCTTCCTCCCCCAGCAACAACACCTGGACCGGCAATTTCCCATCAGCCTCCAAGAGTTGGTAGCCGCCGGATTTTGGGGCAGCAAGCAATCACCCGAACTGCGCAGTCAACGCCTCAACACCGCGCTGGAAGATTGGTGCCTCAGCGGGCTGGAACACCGCCCATTGATGGCCTTGTCCGGAGGAGAACTACAACGCGCCCTGCTCGCCCGATTGAGCCTTGCGCAAACGCCACTGCTGTTGCTCGACGAACCGCACGCGGCGCTCGATGAACTCGGTCAATCGCTGCTCTGGAAACACATCCACCAATGGCATGCCGAGGGTCGAACGTTGGTTGTGGTGTGCCATGACCTGGCCGCCGTTCGCCAACACATTCCACACACGCTACTGATCAAAAGCAGCGGCTGCCTGTTCGGATCGAGTACCGAGTTGATCGACCCACAACCGCTAACGCAGGTGGCCTGATGCTCGCCGCCACTCAGCTTTGGCAACCCTTCCACGAGTTTGTGTTCATGCGTCGGGCACTTATCGGCGGTCTCGTCCTGGCGTGCAGCACAGCACCGCTGGGTGTGTTTCTGATCTTGCGGCGCATGAGCCTGATCGGCGATGCCGTCGCTCACGGCATCTTGCCCGGCGCCGCACTCGGCTTCTGGTTCGCAGGCTTGAGTTTGCCGGCATTGACCTTCGGCGGCTTGGGCGCAGGTTTGAGCATGGCCGGACTGGCAGCGTGGATCACCCGCCGCACCGGATTGCGAGAAGACGCCAGTCTTGCCGCGATCTACCCGATCTCCCTCGCCAGCGGTGTCCTGATCCTCGGCATCGCCGGCAAACGCCTGGACCTTTTGCACTTGCTGTTTGGCTCCGCTCTGGCGGTCGATGGCCCGACGCTGACCGGCATGTTGTGGGTCTCGGGCATCAGCCTGATCGCCATGGCGCTGATCTATAAAGCGCTGTTGCTGGACACCCTCGACCCTCTCTTCCTGCAAACCGTCAGTCGCCTCGGGCCGCTGGTCCATGGCGTGTTCCTGACACTCGTGGTGCTGAATCTGGTGATCGGTTTCCAGGCCATTGGCGCACTGATGGTGGTCGGTCTGATGATGTTGCCCGCCGCCGCATCGCGTTTCTGGAGCCGTCGTTTACCCGTGTTGATTGCCATTGCCGCCATGCTCGGCTGCCTCTCGGTGTGGCTCGGATTACTGCTGTCGTTCTATTACTCGCTGCCCAGCGGACCGGCGATTGTGCTGGTTGCCGGCGGCTTTTATTTGTTGTCCGTAGTGTTCGGGCCAGTGCACGGCTTGTTGCGCCGCCCGCCTTTGCTCACATCCCAATGAGGTGTTTCCCGATGCGCGCTTTACTCGTGCTGTTCAGTTTGATGCTGTCGATGTCGCTGTCTGCGGCGGAAAAACTTCGGGTGGTGACGAGCTTCAGCATCCTCGCCGACATGACCCATCAGGTCGGCGGCGAGCATATCCAGATCACCAACATGGTCGGCCCGGACGCCGATGCCCACACCTACGAGCCGACACCGGACGACGCCAAGGCGCTGCTCAGCGCCCAACTGATCATCAAGAATGGATTGGGTTTTGAGCCATGGCTGGATCGTCTGGTGAGCAGCACCGAAACCAAAGCGCCGGTGATCAGCGCCAGTCACGGCGTCATCCCGCGCTCGCTGGATGAAGACGGTGAGACCATTCCTGACCCTCACGCCTGGCACAACCTGGCGAACACCGAGCTGTACATCGCCAACATCACCAAGGCGTTGATCGCCGCCGACCCGGCGAACACGGCCGACTACCAACGCAACAGTCAGGCCTACCTGAAACAAATCTACGCCCTGCTTGCCGAAGCCAAGGCCAAGCTCGGCTCGCTGCCACCGGGCAATCGCAAAATCGTCACCTCCCATGACGCCTTCGGCTATCTCGGCCAGGCCTACGGGATCGACTTCATGGCCCCTCAAGGGTTGTCCACCGAACGTGAACCGTCGGCTGCCGAAGTCGCTGCGCTGATCACGCAGATTCGCCAGGCGAAGGTCAAAGCGGTGTTCATGGAAAACATCAAGGACGCCCGCTTGCTGAAACAGATAGCCGACGAAAGCGGCGCGCAAATCGGTGGCACGCTGTACTCAGACGCACTCTCCGCCACCGGGCCGGCCAGCACTTTTGCCGGGCTGTTCAAATACAACCTCAACACCCTCTACCAAGCGTTGAGCAAGCCCTGATCCGCAAGAACCCTTCAGGGGATTTACCGCAGGTCGCGGAGTCCGCCTGTAAAGCGCTGCAAAAAAAGTTCTGACCATGAGCCGTGTGCGGATGGCCGTCTTGCTGGGATTAATGGCAAACGAAGTCCTGCCGATAACCACCCTCATGGCCAAAACCTGGCGCGCGAACAGAAGCACTCGAGAGCATCACAATGATTCAGATCCGCCTCCCCGATGGTTCATTGCGTGAATACAACCAGCCGTTGTCCGTGTATGAACTCGCCGCGAGTATCAGCATCGGGCTGGCCAAAGCTGCGGTGGCCGGTCGGGTGGACGGAGTGTTGGTGGACTGCGAATACGTGATCAGGGGTGATGCGCGCGTGAGCATCGTCACGCCTCAAGAGCCCGACGGCCTGGAGATTCTTCGACGCTCCTGCGCGTTGATATTGGCAATGGCGATCAAGCAACTGCATCCCCATGTTCGGTTGCAGTCTGGATCGTCGCTGGGTGACGGATTCTTTTATGGATTTAGCGTCAAGCATCCGTTCACCCGGTCCGACCTGCCCCTCATCGAAGCCCGCATGCAGCTGCTGGCCGCGACCAACCACTCGATCCGTCGACAGACAATCAAGTCAGCAGAGCAGTTGTCGCTGTATCGCCTGGGAGACTTCGAACACTTGACGACAGGTCCACAGGTTCCAGCCACGAAGGTGTTGCAGGCGTTCTCCCTCGACCACATCAACGGTACGTTTGAGCAGCGGATCTACGGCACGTGCTGGTCTTGCCAACAGGAACTGGACAGCTGGCGAGCACCGCCCCTGGTCATGATTGTCAGCATGGCGGAGCGCCAGGCGAGTTATGTCCAGTCGGTGACCGAGGCATTGCGTCGAAGCGGTGTTCACGTCCATGTGGATCTGCGGCATGAAAAGGTCCGCCACAAGATTCGCGAACACGGTCAAAAAGTGCCGTACCTGATGGTCGTGGGCGAGAAGGAACAGGAAGGGGAGTTCGTCAGTTTGCGCAGCGGTGCCGGTGAGGATTTTGGCAGGATGGGGGTTGAGGCGGCGTGTCAGTGGCTGAATCAGACCCGCTCCCACACGAATGTATAGGGAGCGGGAGCGGGTCTATCGCTGAAGGTCTTTAAGCGCGAGGCTTGACCGTCCCGCAATCCTGTCCCAGCCAGACGGCGCGACTTTCCAGGCTGCCCTTTTGCTGGATGCCGGTGGCGTTGAAGGTGCCGTTGACCTTGGTGGTGAACTCACGGTCGCTGAGGAACGTAGCAACACCCGCCCCTTGCGCCTTCGGACAGCTGAAACGGAATTTCCACTGGTTGCCAGTACGGTCGGTGATTTCCTGTTTGCAGCCCGATTGCGGGTCGGTCAGAGGAATGTTGTCGGTCTTCACCTGTTCGGGCGTCAGGCACGCCCGAATCCCTTTGCCGCCCATAGTGATCCCCTGCTTCTCCAATTGCGCGCGCTGTTGCGGGGTCATCTGGCTCTGCAACTGTCCAAGGATCAGCTGCAAGTCCGGCAGATTCTGGTTATCGACCTGCATGTTGCTGGTGGTCAATTCCCACAACCCGGGTTGCAGCATCTGTGCCTGAGCCGCCACAGGAAGTGACACACCAATTGCCATGGCCAAACCCAGCAGACGAACGTTCATCGAGTAACTCCTGATCAGTTGTGGCCGTTAGACGCCGAGCATCGGCTTCAGTTCATGGGCCAATTAAATAGCGACATTTTGCACGGAACATGGTCTGTTAAGCACTGAATCTTCAGGAGCAAGGCTGCCCCCATGGATTACTTTGGACCGCACATTTTCGGCTACACCATTGCACTGCTTCACACACTGGGCCTGATCGCTGCCATCCACGCGGTGCTCACCGTCCGCACCGCCCAGGGATCGATCGCCTGGGCGCTTTCGCTGGTGTTCATGCCTTACCTCACGCTCATCCCGTATCTGGTCTTCGGCCGCAGTACCTTCGATGGCTACATCAAGGCGCGGCGCCAAGCCAACGAAGAGATGCGCAAGGCCATCTCCGAGCTCAACTGGCGCCCCTGGGTCGAGGAGGCACTGACCGCTCGCGCCTCCAATGCCTACGCGTCGTTACGGGCGATGCCGAAGCTGGGCCGAATGCCATGCCTGGCGAACAACGAAGTGCACTTGTTGATCAACGGCCAAGCCACGTTTGATTCGATTTTCGACGCCATCAGCCAGGCGAAAGAGGCCGTGCTGATTCAGTTTTTCATCATCCACGATGATCGTCTCGGCCAGCGCCTGCAAAATCTGCTGCTGAAAAAAGCGGCCGAGGGCGTCGCTATTTACCTGCTATATGACCGCATCGGCAGCCATACCCTGCCCCATAGTTATGTGCAGTCGTTGCGCGATGCCGGCGTCGAAGTCAAAGCGTTCGCCACTCGCAGTGGCTGGCTTAACCGCTTCCAGGTGAATTTCCGCAACCACCGCAAGATCGTGGTGGTCGATGGCGTGCTGGGATTCGTTGGCGGGCATAACGTTGGCGACGAGTACATGGGCGAGAAACCACCGCTGGCGCCTTGGCGCGATACCCATGTTCGAGCGCGCGGCCCGGTGGTCGCCTGCATGCAGGAGTCTTTTGCCGAAGACTGGTTCTGGGCTGCACGCTCATTGCCGCCGCTGATCCTCCCGGACGTCTATCCAGACGACGGCGTACTGTGCCAATTGCTGGCGAGCGGCCCGGCGGATTCCTACGAAACCTGTTCGTTGTTCTTCGTCGAAGCCATCCATGCCGCCACCGAACGGGTATGGATCACCAGCCCCTACTTCATCCCCGACGAAGCGGTGTTCGCCGCTCTCAGGCTGGCAGTGCTGCGAGGTGTCGATGTGCGGCTGCTGCTGCCCTCGCGCCCGGACCACCGTATCGTCTACGCCGCTTCCAGCCTGTACGCCTTCGAAGCCGTACGTGCCGGCGTGCGGGTGTTCCGCTACGAGCCCGGTTTCCTGCATCAGAAGGTGGTGTTGATCGACAGTGAAATCAGCGCTATCGGCAGTGCCAACATGGACAACCGCTCATTCCGGCTCAACTTCGAAGTGATGTTGTTGACGGTCGACAGCGCGTTTGCCGCCGAGGTGGAACAGATGCTGAACGATGACTTCGATCAGGCTCATGAAATCGCCAAAGAAGAAAGCCGGGAGACCCACCGCCTGCAACAAGTGGGCATGCGGGTCGCCCGGCTGATTTCACCGATTCTCTAAGGGTTGTAGATGTCGTCGCGGGTCCATGGCAATTCATGGCTGCCATCGGGATGAGCCTTGACCGCGAGGATCTGGTGCAGGTTGATCCACCCTCGGGCAAACGCATAAGCGCATCCCGCCAGGTACAGCCGCCAAATCCGCAAGGCTTGCTCTGGCACTTGCCTGGACGCCGCCACCAGATTGTCTTCCAGACGCTCGCTCCAGTGGTCCAGGGTGCGCGCGTAATGCAGGCGCAGGCTTTCGACGTCGACAATCTCCAGACCTACTTCACTGATTTCGGCCGAGATCATCGACAGGTGCGGCAGCTCGCCGTTAGGGAATACGTATTTCTCAATGAAGTCGCCGGCACCACGTCCCACCGGACGGCCATCGATGTGCTTGGCGGTGATCCCGTGGTTCATCACCAGCCCGCCCTCTTTTACCGCGCCGAACAGGGTTTTGCAGTACGCAGCGAGGTTGGCATGGCCGACGTGTTCGAACATGCCGACACTGACCACTTTGTCGAAGCGCCCGTCTTGAGGCAGGTCGCGGTAGTCGAGCAACTGAAGCTCGACCAAATCCTCCAGGCCTTCCTCTTTCACGCGTTCACGGGCCAGGGCGAGTTGCTCCTTGCTGAGCGTAATACCGAACACTTTCGCGCCGAACTCTCGTGCCGCGTAGCGCGCCAGTCCGCCCCAACCGCAACCGACGTCCAGCAGGTATTCACCCGGTTGCAACCGCAACTTGCGGCACAAGTGACGGAATTTGGCCTGTTGCGCCTGCTCCAGAGTTTCACTGCCGGTCTCGAAGTACGCGCAGGAATACGCCATGTCACTGTCGAGCCACAGCTGGTAAAACTCATTGGACAGGTCGTAGTGGTAGGAGATGGCTTTGGCGTCGGTTTCCTTGTCGTGGGCGGTACGAACCGGCTGATCGTCGTCGTTTTCGTTCAACATCGCCTGGCTCCACTCATCGCAGACGCGGATAACGTCGCTGATGGAGCCTTCCAGCTCAAGCTTGCCCTCGACAAACGCCGCTCCAAGCGCGTCCAGGCTTGGATGGGTGAACTGGGTAACCATTTGTGGATCCTTGACCACAATCGTGACGCTGGGCGTCGGCCCCAGATTGAACTCATGGCCGTCCCAGAGTCGCAGGCGTAACGGTAACTGCAGATTCTGTAAGGCCGGTGGGAGATGCGCGAGCATGGAGTGTTCCCCTGGTTTCAGACGTCTGATGTGAGGGTAGACGATTCTGAAAAATTAGCTGGCTATCGAATTAATAGCCATTTCCTATGATTTTCCACGCTGCAACCAACCGTCGTGAATCCACTGCTTGAGCCAGGTCACAGCTTGAAGTGGTGCGCCCTCTCCATAGATGACTGTCAATTCAGAGCACAGTTCAGCAAAGTTCCAGTCCCGTTCAAACAGGCCTTTTATTGCATTGGCTTCTTCAGGCTCCAGGCTTCGATATTGGCAAACGAGCTCGTTCCGACAGATCACCACAACGCAGGGAGTGTTGAGTCCCGTACTGCCAGGGAACGGTGTTTCTTCCTTGGCCGATCGCCAAAGCGCCACACTGTTGAAAGCACACTCAAGCCATTGCAGCGAAGGGCTGGGGCTGACCTTCAGAGTCGGCCAGTCGTGCGGTGCCAGTTCCGCCATGTCCTGCACACTCAACGGCGTTCCCGGTGGCGCATCGAATGCCAGTGTGAAAGCCCACTCCAGGGCGGCGAGTTCGGCCAGTGGTGCACTTTGCTCAGGCACCAGGTGCTGGCGAATAAACGCTTCGAAGCCTTTGCCGAACCAGCGAAGGCTGTAGTGAACCGAGGGATTCTGGCGGATGTACGCGGCGGCAAGCCGTTCGAACTCCTCGTCACCCAGCCAGTTAAGGACGGCGGAATAGTCGCCGCGCAGCACTTCCTGCAGACGGGCTTGATAAGCATTGTGATAAATCGCCAGCCCGGTGCGGACGTTCAGCGTCGGTCCGCCGATGAGGCTGGCGCCAAGCGCCACATTCGCCGCCGAAGACGCTCCCGACAGATAACGTTCAAAGGACTGTTGCCATTCGTTCAGGCGCATTTCTGTCTCCGGGCCAGCACACTCTCGCCCAACTCCCGGGCTTTTTGCAGCTCAGTGAGCAGTTCTTCAAACGGCGGAAAATGGTCATCGCGCTCCAGCAGCGTGGCGACCGGGCCGAGGTAATCGAGGGTTTTTTGGTAAAGCGCCCAGACCGGATCGCTGACGGGATGGTCATGGGTGTCGATGACGTAATCGCCGTAATCGCTATGGCCCGCCAGGTGAAGTTGGCGAATCTTGTGTGCCGGCAAACCTTGAATGAAGGTCCACGGATCGAAGCCATGATTGCGTGAGCTGACATAGACATTGTTGACGTCCAGCAACAGCTCGCAATCGCTCAGCCGACTCAGGGCTTCGAGAAACTCCCACTCGCTGAAATCATCGCCAGCACTGCGCACATAGCTGGAGACATTCTCCAATACCAATGGACGCTGCAATACGTCTTGCACCTGGCGCACCCGGCCAGCCACGTAATGAAGACTTTCTTCGGTGTACGGTAACGGCAACAAATCATGAAGCTGGTGGGCGTTGCCACGGCTCCAGCACAAGTGATCGGAAATCCACGCCGGTTTGACGCGATCAGCCAGCCGCTTCAGCTGTTGCAGATAGTCCGGATCGAGGGCATGCGGCCCGCCGATGGACAGCGACACGCCATGCATCACCAGCGGAAAACGCTCGGCGATGGCGTCAAGGTAGTAGAGGGCTTTGCCGCCCGGCACCATGAAATTTTCGGAGACGACTTCGAACCAGTCCACGGACGGCGACTGATCAAGAATCTGTTGGTAGTAAGCACTGCGTAAACCCAGGCCATAGCCCAGACAAGGAAGGGATGCAGACATTTGCGGACTCCTCGCAAAAAGGCCGCAGTGGCCAAGGGTAAGCCACTGCGGCGCCAAGCAGCGGTCGGTTATTCGCCGACCTTGCCACCGGCTTTCATGCACTCGGTCTGAGTCATCGCCTTGAAGCCGTGACCTTTGCAAACGCCCTGACCTTTACAGGCGTGTTCTGCGGTTTTGCAATCGTTCATGCCTTTGCACGAGGTCACGCCGTAGCAGTGAACCTGAGGCGCGTCGGCCGCCTGAGCCTGGGTGGCAACACCGGCAAACATTGTTGCAGCGGCGAATGCGAGAGCGGCGCCAGCGGTAGCGGATTTGAAGTTCATTTTTGTATCCTCGGTGATCGTCAGGGTTGTCGGCTGGAACGTTGTTCAGTCCCGACACAGCACTAGAGAGCGCTGCCCCCAACGGCGTTACAGAGGCCTGCAAAAAAGTTTTCGATGGGTTCAGCTGTCGTCTTTGAGCTTGAGCAAAGGCTCCTGAAACCTCAGTAAACGCCCGGCGTTGCCCAGCACCAGCAATGTGCTCAAGTTATGCAGCAACGCTGCAATCATCGCCCCTGCCGCACCGAGCCAGCCAAAAGCGGCGAAGGCCACAATCGCCAGGGTCCAGCCCAAGCCGATGATCACATTGACCTGCAAGGTCTGGCGGCATTGGCGACTCAAACGCACACAGGTGCCGAGCCGACGCAGGTCACTGCCAATCAACACGATGTCAGCCGAGGCCAATGCGATGTCCGCCCCGCCCGCGCCCATCGCGACACCGACGACACCGGCCTTGAGCGCCAGGGAGTCGTTGATCCCGTCCCCCACCACCATCGGCCGAAAGCCCCTGCCGATTTCCTTAAGCACGCGGTTGAGTTTGTCCTCCGGCAACGCCTGCGCCTCGACATCGCTGATGCCGACGTCGCGCGCCAGCGTGTGCGCGACGCTCTGCCGATCCCCGGTGAGCAGCAACTGCCGACCCAGACCCAATTCACGCAACTCACTCAAGGCAAATCGCGCCTCGGGTTTGACACTGTCAGCCAGCAACAGCCAGGCGAGAAATTCACCGTCAAGCGCCAGCCCGGCAATCGGGCCGTCATGTTCAGGAACCGCCGACGTGGCGATGCCCAATTGCGCGAACAGCTCCGGACGACCGAGGGCGGCCTCGCCCTGCTCGGTCATCGCTACCACGCCCAATCCCTGTCGCTCGTGGATGTCCGACAGCAATAGAAAATGTTCCTGCGTGACCAACCCGGCGAGCGCACGACTGACCGGATGACTGCTGGCAGAACCGAGGCTGGCGGCCAGTTTCAGGACATGACTGCGGTCTTCCAGCGGACTGTCGATCGACTGCAAGCGCAGGGTGCCGAACGTCAGCGTGCCCGTCTTATCGACCACCAGCGACGTCAGGTCCGCCAGCTCTTCAAGGAACGCCGAACTGCGAATCAGAATGCCGTGCCGCGCCGCCACCGCCACCCCGGCAATAGCTGTCGCAGGAGCCGACAGCACCAGCGCACAGGGACACGCCGCGACCAGCACCGCGAGCATGGCCTGCGCGTCATTGGTGACAAACCAGGTCACCGCCGCCAGCAGTAAAACCAGCACCATGTAGCTGCCGGCATAACGTTCCAGCAAGCGAGTAATCGGCGGCTTCGAGCGCTCGGCGCTTTGCATCAACGCGATGACTTTGCCCAACGTCGATTCGTTGCCGGTGCGGGTCACTTCAATGCGCAGCAGACCATCGAGGTTAATCGCCCCGCCGAATACCGTCATGCCCACGCCTGCTTCGACAGGCACCGACTCACCGGTAATCGACGCGGTATCGAGGCTCGCCTGACCGGACAACACCCGACCGTCCGCCGGCACGCGATCACCGGCTCGCACCTCAACCAGGTCGCCGGCCTTGAGTGTGCTGTTGTCGACTTCGAGAATCGAACCATCCGCCTGCACCTTGCGCGCATGGCTGCGGGTCAGTTTGCCAAGGGCATGAATCGCCTCCTGAGAACCGATCACGCTGCGCTCTTCCAGCACGTGGCCGAAGATCATGATGATCGGCAACAACGCGGCGGTCAGCAGATCACCTGTGGCCCAGGCGCCGAGCATGGCGAGCGCGATCAACTGGTCGGTGATCCCGTGCAAACTTGGGTAGCGCAGGCTGTACCACGCCGAGCGCATGACCGGCACGGCCACCAATAGCGAAGCAAAGCCGAGCAGCAATTGACTGACGCCGGTCTGCTCCGGTGACAGCCAGCGCCAGATCAGACCGAGCCCGAGCAGGCCCAGTGCGAGCATCGCCAGCGTCAGTTGGCGAGCAGCGCTGCGTTGTTCGGCCGAGGACAACATGCTCGGTGCAGCGGCGGATTGCGCGGTCATTGTGCAGCTCCCTGAATGATCAGGCGGGAATCGTCTTTCGGATCAACCGTGGTCACGGAGCCGGCCTGGCCGAGAATCTTCGGCATCCGTTCGCGGTAAATGCGCAGTAGCATTTGCGGGTCGGTGCCCTGCTGTTGCGCCGTGGCCAGGCTCAATACGGTGGCCGTATCGGCAGACGCTTTCGCCAAACGTTCGCTGGCCTGGGCATGGGCCACTTGCAGCGTTCGATCCGCTTGTTCGTTGGCGGCCTGGGTGGCCTTCTCGGCTTCGGTACGCGCGTTCGCCACGGCTTTGTCGGCCTGCTGACTTGCGGTCAGTACTGCGTTGAAGGCGTTCACCGCAGGACCGGGCAAACTCGATTGCACATCGACTCGCGCGACTTCGATACCCAACCCCTGCCCTGTTGCTTTCAGTTCGGCCAACCGTTGATTGATGCCCTGCACCAGATCACCGCGCAGACGTTCACGGCGTTCGGCCGCCTGATTATCGGCGCCTATCAGTTCCGGACGCGCCACCAGAATGGTGTCCAGATCCCGCGCGGCGGTCAGGGCCACGGCACTGCGGGTGACCAGCCGATCCAGCGCCGGCAGTACATGTTCACCTTGCAGTACGAACGCGTAGGGCTCGGTGACTTTGTAGAAAACCCGCACATCGAGTTGCACCACGCCGGCGTCGCCCGTCAGTAAATAACCGGAACCGGCGAGTGCATCACTGAGCGGTGTGGCGAACGTGGCGACGCGATCAGCCTGCAAGGCGACATCGCTGCGCAACAGATTTTCCACCCGACGCTCGATGACCCTATCTGCCGAGGGCAGTAAAACCACCTGCTCAAAAGGTCGCGGCCAAGCCAATAACAACCCGGCATTCTGAATGCGATCCAGCGCACCGAAATGCAGGACTACCGCGCGATTCTGCGGATCAATCTGCCGCACATTGGAGAACGCCCAGGCTAACGCAGCCAGAACGGTGACGGCATACAGGGCCAAAAAAGCCAGGCGCCCGGCCTGAATCCAGGGGCTGCTTAACTCATGTGTTCCACGTGGAACTAAATTCATGGCTGCGACCCGAACTTGTTTTCGAGGGTCGGCGGTCCGTCAACCAACACCCGGAATGGCGCAGCATCGGTGCGCAATATCAATTTGGTGCCCGGCGAAACGATGGTGCCCAAGGTGTCGAGGGAACGCAGCAAGTTGTAAAGCTGCGGAGAGCCGGCGTACGCACGGCCGTAGATCTGCGCTGCCTCAACCCGCGATTGGGCTTCGATATCAGCGGCTTTCACCGTGGCATCGGCTTGCACGATTCGCGCATCTCGCTCGGCAGCGGAACGAATTTGCGCAGCTTCACGTTTGCCAATGGCGGTGCGTTCTGTCGCAATGGTTTCACGCTCGGCGCGCATGCGATCAACCGTGGCGGTCAAGGTTACCGACGGCAGGGTCAAACGCTCGATCCCGACTTGCAGCACGCGCACGCCATAAGTGGTGAGCAATTGCTGATCAATCTGATGACGAAGTTGCGCCTCAAACTCGGCAATGTGTACTTGATTGGCGTCGGTGTTGACCAGGTTCGCCAAGTCAAAACTGGCGGCCGTCGTTTCCAGCGCAGAGCCGACAAACGTGCGGATCTGCCGTGCCGCTTCATCCGGCTGGTTCTGCACCGCGCGCATGAAGCGTTGCACATTGTCCGGATCGCCCTGCACCTGCCACGCCACGTAAGCCTGAACAATGATCCGCAGACCGTCGCGGGTGCCGACATCCTGCAAACCACTGGAGGTGGTGCGCAGCCGCAAGTCGACAGGAATGGCCGCTTCAAACGGTGCCGGCCAGCGCCAGCCAAGCCCCGGCTCCAACAAAACCCGCGATGGATTGCCGAAGCGCGTGATCACGGTGGCCTCCCCCGAGCGCACTTGGACAAGGCTTGCGGCAGCTATGGCAAAGGCCACGAGCAACGCCGCCCAGCCCATGCGCCGCCAAGGAAATGATCCGGCCTCTTGTGGATCACCGTGGTGGTGATGATGGTGACCGTGGTGATGCCCATGTCCGGCATGACCGTGATCGTGGCCGGCGAGGTCATCGTGATCGTGTGTGTGCGACTGGCTCAATGGGTAGCTCCTGGCTGGGCGCTCGTACGCGGCGACGCAGGATCAGCCGGCAACGTGAAAGTACGGAGGTCGATGGTCGGCGCATTACTGCTGCCACCCAGACGATGATCAAGAATCAGCAGCTTGGCGTTGGCCAGGCCTTGGCTCAGTTGGCTGAGGTATTGCTCCAGCACAAACGCCTGGCCGGCGCTGGCGTAGGCTTTCCGTTCAGCACTGAACTTCAGGTCTGCCGCCTGTGCCGTGGCGTTGATTTCATGGGCGCTGGCCGTTGCTTGATCGCGCGCAATGCTCGCCTGCATTTGCGCCTGATTGGTCGCCTCCGCAGCCGCACCGCGTTCCCGCGAGATCAATGCTTGCGCGCCAATCTGCGCAGCCTGCACGCCGTGATAGGCATTGGCGGCACCGGCCGGTGGATGAATCGCTTCGACCACGGTGGCAAGAATTTCCACACCGCTGTTGAGTTTCTGCAAGTCGGCTTGCACCGCCCGGCCAATCTCTTCAGCAAGCCCTACCCTGTCCTCGCCAAGCAAACCGTCAAGGGTTCGCGAAGCGAAGTCATGCACCAGAATCCGGCTGGCGGTGCTGCGAATCAGCGTCGGCAGGTCCGCGCTGTTGTAGGTCGCCGCCAGCGCCGCTTGATCGGTCAGGCCGATGCGATAGACGAAACGCACGTCCATGTTGACGATCTGGAAGCTCTGTTCGTCGGCGCGGCTGCTGGCAATGACCTGGGATTTATCGTTAACGTGGCTCGCGTCCCATAGCCGATTGGCAATCGCCGGCGCCGGGCCTTCGGCAGGCTCGGGTACGACCGGGGCCGATGCTTCGCCAACACTGGTTGCCAACTCGTGAACCACGCCATTTTCAATATTCAGCACACGGCCCAACGGCCACGGTAAACCCGCGTGCAAACCAGGACCCAACACCTCCACCGGTTTGCCGAATCGTTCATAAATGCCCCGCCCTTGCAATGGTATTTCGTGAATGCCGGTGAGTGACCAGCCGACGAAGGCAACCACCGCCAGCACCGGCAAAAACGCTCGACGCATGTAAGTGAAAGCCCAGATCTGCCGCAAGTCGATGCCAAAGCGGTTGTGCAATTCGTGCTGCAACGCGAGCAGCGGTTGTGGCGGCCAGCGCAGCATGTCGGCGACAAAACTGCGCGCCAGCAACGTCGGTTCCAGTTGATCGCGCTGCGGGCTGAACAGCGACAGCACCGCACGCAGCAGCAACTCGACGGCGACCAAGCCCGGCAGCAAACCAATCAGCACCGCCAGACGCACCGGCCAGACCGAGGTTTCACTGGCGAACAACAGGCACAACGCACCGATCACCAGGCAAATGATTGCCACCCGCGTCAGTTGCGCCAATGCGCCGGCTTCCGGCCATTGGGCGACGTTTTCCTGGGCCAGTTGTCGCTCGACCACCAGCAGACCAAACGCCAGCAGCAACGCCAGCGCCGCGCCGACACTGGCCGATAACCCCAACGCGGCGGGCGGTAACGCGAGGTTCCAGAACTGACTGATGCTGAACAGCGTCAACAGCGCCCAGCCGCCGAGCCAGAGTGTCGGCGCGCCGATCTGGCCAAGCATGCTCACCGAGCCCTGACTGAGTCGCTCCAGCAGTCGCTCATACCACCCTTGCGGCGCAGCGGGTTCTTCAACAACGACCACGGGCAGCGGCGGGTTCATCGCTTGTGCGCGCCAGCGGGTCACCCACCAGGCGGATTGCAGACCGGCGACCAGCACCAGTAAAGCGGCGCTCTGACTCACCAATAACGCGCCCCACAATGACTGCGGCGCAAACAACCCGACAAACAACGCCAGCACCAGCCCGGACGCCGCCAAAGCACTCAGGCCAATGGCGAACTGGCGCAATCGCCGCCCCTGAAAGAGCGCCTGTTGAAAGCGCGGCAGCCCTGCTACCTGCGCGCCATCGACTTCGAGATCGACTTGCATACCACCCCAGTGCTTATTCAATGCGGACATCGCGTTTCGTTACGATATAACGAAAGCGGTGAAATTTTTGTACGAAATCCTTCTATCTAAAGACGCGGAACCTGTCGCTAGGCTGAAGGCTTGACCGAAACCGCGCGATACGCACATATTACGTTCGTAATTTTTACCAACTACTATTTTTAACCAGCCCGATCCCTTCACTTCAGGAGTACATCCATGAGCAGCTACGACGTCGTGATTCTTGGCGGTGGGCCCGGTGGTTATAACGCCGCAATCCGTGCCGGCCAGCTGGGTTTGAAAGCGGCCTGCGTCGAAGGTCGCGTGACCCTCGGCGGCACTTGCCTCAACGTCGGCTGCATGCCGTCCAAGGCGCTGTTGCACGCATCCGAACTCTACGACGCGGCCATGGGCGCGGAATTCGCCAACCTGGGCATCGAGGTCAAACCCACCCTCAACCTCGCCCAGATGATGAAACAAAAGGATGAAAGCGTTACCGGGCTGACCAAGGGCATCGAGTTTCTGTTTCGCAAAAACAAAGTCGACTGGATCAAGGGCTGGGGCCACATCGACGGGCCGGGTAAAGTCACGGTCACCGACAGTGCCGGCGGCAAGACCGAGCTGAGCGCCAAGGACATCATCATCGCCACCGGCTCCGAGCCCACTCCCCTGCCGGGCGTCGACATCGATAACCAACGCATCCTCGATTCCACCGGGGCGCTGTCGCTGGCCGAAGTGCCCAAGCACCTGGTGGTCATTGGTGCCGGCGTCATCGGCCTGGAGCTGGGCTCCGTGTGGCGGCGCCTGGGTGCTCAAGTCACGGTAGTCGAATTTCTCGATCGCATCTGTCCGGGGGTGGACGTCGAGGCTGGCAAAACCCTTCAGCGTTCGCTGAGTAAACAGGGCATCACCTTCAAGTTGAGTTCTAAAGTCACCCGCGCCACGTCAACGGCGAGCGGTGTTCAGCTCAGCATCGAACCGGCGGCCGGCGGCACCGCCGAGTTGCTGGAAGCCGATTACGTGCTGGTCTCGATCGGGCGCCGGCCGTACACCCAAGGCCTGGGTCTTGAAAACGTCGGCCTCGCAACAGACAAGCGCGGCATGCTCGCCAACAAGGGTCACCGCACCGAAGCGCCAGGCATCTGGGTGATCGGCGACGTCACGTCCGGGCCGATGCTCGCCCACAAGGCTGAAGACGAGGCCATGGCCTGCGTGGAACAGATTGTCGGCAAGGCTGGCGAAGTGAATTACAACCTGATTCCCAGCGTGGTCTACACCAAACCGGAGCTGGCCAGCGTCGGCAAGACTGAAGAGCAGCTCAAGGCCGAAGGTCGCGCGTACAAGGTCGGTAAATTCCCGTTCACCGCCAACAGCCGGGCCAAGATCAACCACGAAACCGAAGGCTTCGCCAAAGTGCTGGCGGATGAACGCACCGATGAAATTCTCGGCGTGCATCTCGTAGGCCCGAGTGTCAGTGAAATGATTGGCGAGTATTGCGTGGCGATGGAATTCAGCGCCTCGGCCGAGGACATTGCGCTGACGTGCCATCCGCACCCGACACGGTCCGAGGCGTTGCGCCAGGCGGCGATGAATGTGGAGGGGATGGCGACGCAGATGTAAGGCTTTGAGTCTTGCGTAATCAGGTCTGGCCTCTTCGCGAGCAAGCCCGCTCCCACATTTGATTTGTGGCGTTCACAAAACCAGTGTGGGAGCGGGCTTGCTCGCGAAAGGGTCGAATCGGTTTAAGGCAAATGCCCCAACGGCAACACCCCCGGCGTCTTCACCGTGTGAATCGCAAAGTTGCTGCGGATATCGCTCACACCCGGCAACTTCAGCAGCCGCTCGGTCAGAAATCGGTCATACCCACGCAAATCCGGCACCACCACCTGCAGTAGAAAATCCGATTCCCCCGACACCAGAAACGCCGAAATCACTTCCGGCAGCGCCGTCACCGCCACGCGGAACGCTTCGGCTTGCGCATCGTTGTGACGCTCGACCTTGACCCCGACAAACACCGTCAGCCCTAGCCCCACTTCGTCGCGATCCAGATTGGCCTGATACCCGCGAATCACCCCGGCTTCTTCCAGCATCCGCACTCGACGCAAACAGGGCGAAGCAGACAAACCGATTTCATCGGCCAGTTGCACATTGCTCAGTCGACCGTCCCGTTGCAGGGCCGCGAGAATCTTGCGGTCGTAGGCGTCCAGTTTCATGGTTTGGCAGATCCTGATGGTTCGATCGTGTGAAGCAGCAGGTTATGCCAATTTCTCCTGCTTTAGAAGCTGACTACGCAACCACCTGCCCTGCCCTTGCGCCCTAGACTGAGCCACCGAATCGACAACGAATGGGGCGCAACATGGCAGGACTCTGGCTGTTTTTCATGGCATTGGCGGTGGTGTATTTGTTGCCCGGGCCGGACATGATCCTGCTGCTGCAAACCGGCGCCCGTCAGGGAAAAGGGGCGGCATTGGCAACGGCAGTTGGTTTGGGTATTGCCCGTGGCTGCCATGTGGCGTTGGCCGCGTTGGGGTTGGCGGCGTTGTTCAAAGCGGCGCCCTGGACGTTCGATGTGGTACGTCTGGCCGGGGCCGCGTATTTGCTGTGGATTGGTATTCAATGCCTGCGGACTACGATGCTGCCGAACCTGAATGGCACTGACGCCACAACCGCAAAACTTCGCTGGGCGTCGTCGATCAAACGCGGTCTGTTTACCAACCTGCTCAACCCCAAAGCATTGCTGTTTTGTTCGGTGCTGCTGCCACAGTTCATCGACCCACACGCCGGATCAGTCCTCACCCAATTCGCAATCCTGGGCATGGCGCTGGTCAGTGTCGGCTTCCTCTTCGACAGCGCCTATGCGCTGGTCGGCGCGGCGCTGGGCCGTTGGCTGCAACGCAGTCCTTCGGCCCAGCGGCTCCAGCAGTGGCTGTTTGGCAGCCTGTTGATCGGCTTCGCCGTGCGGCTGACTTTTGTGCAACAGGCGTAAGCCTTACTGCGTCCGACGGCGACGACGGTTGATCAGCAGCAACGCCACCGCCGTCACGCCGACGACACCGCCGATCTGCAGCGGCCACTTGTAGGGCCGCAGCACCGCACGCGTCGCGTCAGCAGCCTGGGTGACATAACGCTTGCTGGCGTTCTCAAAGTCGGGATAAGGGCACTGGTGACCAAAATCCACCGCCCAATCCACATAAGGCCCCTCTTTCACATAGCGTTGGTACAGAGCGCTTTGATCTTCAAGGCTACTGTTCCAGCCCGCCGCCGAGCACAGCACCGCCGCAAAGGCCTGACTGGTGTGCGGCAAGTTATCGGCGGCACGATTGGCCAAGGCCGTGGCCACAAACCGATAGTGATAACGCTCATCGGGTTTAGCGGCGCTGGCTTGCTGGCGCAGGACTTCACCTTCAGCGACTAACGGCCCGACCTTCAGCTCCGTGGTTTCGAGGCTGTAATTGCCGCCAAACGTGGCGTAGTCCGGAGCCATTTCATAGCCGAGAATGTCCATCCCCCACTCGCGCGCCGTCCAGGCAGCATTGAACAGGGCGGCGGCGCGTTTGGTCGGCCACCACGCTGCATCGGCCAGCTGACGCTGTTGCGCGTACAACCGGGCTTTTTTCTGCAGATCGGGATTGTCGAAGTACGCCAGCGCTTCGTCGTAACGCTCTTCGCGCAACAATCGACGACCGAGCAGATTGCGCAGTTGCGCCGCCACCGGCAGTGGCACGTAATTGTCACGATCCTGCTGGGTCAACGGCGGTGGCGCGGGCACCTGCGTGTCGACGTAATGCTTGAGTTCATCGACGGTCAGTACCCGTTCGGCCACCGTCGCGGCATCGAACCAATAGAGGCTTTGGCTGCGAAACAGCTGATCGAACGCTTGCAGATAATCCCCGCGTTGCAGCGCCAGAATCGCACTTTCGCCTTCGACCCGGCACTTGGGCTGAAGCGTTTCGTAGTCGTAGTCCGGCGTGCGCCGCTCACCCCACGATTCATTCTGCGGGAAGGCCTGAGCCGCTTTGGCATACGCTGCAGCCGCCGCGTTTTTATCGCCATCGCGCAACGCCAGTTTCGCTCGCAACCACCACGCCAGGCCGCCGTCCCCGGCGTGTTCAAGGAAGGACTTGGCGCTGGCGTAGTCGCCTTGTTGATAATTCATCGCGGCCAGTCGATCCGCGTTATCGAGGCTGCCGCGGGTGCTGCTTTGCAGCAGTTTGATCAGTTTCAATTCGTTCGGTGGCTGATCACCAAATGACCAGCCCAGGCGGCTGATCAAGGACGCGGTGACCAGTTGTTGCACCGGTTTACCCTTGAGCAACGCGGTCAATTGATCGTCAGGCATCGCCAGCAGATCGGCCATCAGCAGCTTCAACGAGGTGTAACCGACCGCCGAACCGTGGAGGTTTTGCGTGGCGTAGAGATCGATGGCGCTGTCCCAGTCGCCAGCAGTACGGGCCACGCGCGCTTCTTCGCCGAGGCTGGCGACACCCAGTTCCAGCGGATCGCTGAAGCCATCGATACTCAGCTGACGCGTCTGCCCGAACGCCTTGCGCGCCTGCGCCAGCAGATCGGGTGATGTGCCCGCCTCGCTGCTGATGGCGAACAGCGCCCGCCCCAGCGAATACGCGGCCCAGGTGCTGCGCAAGGCGCGTTGATCGGCCGGCAGCGCCAGCACTTTTTCGAAGTATTCGGCGGCCAAACGATGATCGCCCGCACTGAACGCTGCAGCGCCCGCCAGATACAGCGTGAGCTCGGCGGGCAGGCTCGCGCCTTGTTCTTCGACCTGATGCGCGTCCGTCAGGCTGCGCAGTTGTTTCACCAGCGCCTGCTGCTGCGCCGTCAGCCCGGCCTGCTCAGCAGCGTCTCGCTGTTCTGCGTAATCAGTCGCTTCCATGCTGTAGGTCGACTGCGCGACATTCTTGAGCCCCGCGATCGCATGGCCGAGACGGTTGATCTCAAACTGGAAGTTGCCTTCCGGCAGCTCCGCCAGCGACTGGCCGCGGTTGTCCAGCAGACGCATCGGGAAGTCCGGCCCGCAAGCCAGCGCCGAACCCAGCGGCAAGCTGAGGCTCAGGCAGAGCAGATTGCGGGGCCAGTTACGGGTGAACATTCGAACCTCCTTGATCAATTTTTGTGCAGCGTGCCCAACCGATTGCGCGCTGCCCACCGGCGGCTATTCGGCCGGCGCTTAGGCGGGTGAAGGTAAGCAGATCGGGGCTTTGTTGCAACGCATAACCGGCCAGCGCATCAGCGCCGTCACAGCCCTGCACGGCCAGGGTCACGCGTTCGGGCCATGGGCTGTCGAGGTTGCCCTGGTTGCTGACGCTGATGTCATAGAGGCCGTCTTGCGCACTAAATTTCACGCTCAAGCGGCTGTCGAGCGTGTCACCGCGAGCTACCGCCCCCAGGGTTGTCAGGCTCCAGGCCCGACGGTCCCCCGCCAGCGGCAGGCGAAACCAGATCAGGCCGGCCAGATGAGCAGGCGGGTCGGCGCGTAAATCCATGGCGAGTGTGCGCAGTTGCAGTGGATCCGCCAGCAATTCCCGGCGTTCGCCGCCGCGTCCCACCGGTACTTCGCTTTCCACCACCGGTGCGCCACTGGTGCCGGGCAGCAAAGCCACGCCGTAGGCCGGGAGTGCCAGGTAGAAAGGCTTCGTTGTGATGCGCCCCCAGCCCTTGGCCCACTTTCGCGCCTGATCCGGATCGAACAACCCGTGCCGAGGATCGCTCACCGCGTGCACTTGCAACACGCTGCTGTCGACGGTCGATAACAGCGATGACAGTTCGGGGCTGTCCAGCCAGGCGGGCAGCGCGGTGATGCTCAGCGGTAACGTCGCCGGTAAAACCGCGCGCAGGTGCGTTAGAAATGCTCGATAAGCCGGTAACCGGGCGTTGCCCGCATCGTGGTCAATTTCCACACCGGCCAGCGTCAGCCCCTTGCCTTGCCAGTCGCTGAGCAGCTGTTGGATTTGCGCCGTGACTTCATCCTGGTCCAGCGACTGGAGCTGACCATCCAGGCGAATCACCGCAATCAGCGGCCGACCATCGCGTTTGAGCAGCGCCGGATCGATCCGCGCACGCCGCCATCCGACCTGGGGGAATGCCTGCAAGGCCAACACCCGTAACGTCGAAAAGTCCGCGCGACTGTCGCGCAGGGCGGCGTCGTGGGCAGGCGTCCATTGCCGTTGCCAGACGTAGAGTTGCTGATCGAGCGGCGGCGCGTCCTGTTGCTCGCAGCCGTTGAGCAGCACTGCAACAAGCAGGGCCGAGAGACGAACGAAAGACACCATGAAATCCCTGATCCCTACAAACACAGGGCTACAGGGTACACAAAACCTGTGGCGAGGGAGCTTGCTCCCGCTAGGCTGCGCAGCCGCCTTAAACCTGTGCATGAGGTGAGTCTGAAAGATCGAGGGTTGCCTACTTGGGGCTGCTGCGCAGTCCAGCGGGAGCAAGCTCCCTCGCCACAGGGAATCTTCCAGGTATTGATTAATCAGCCATAGGCTTGCGGGCAATGATCACCTGACTTTTCGCCACGACGGCGTCCAGCGCCTGTTTGATCTGCGCACCGCGAGGGGAAGCCAGAACGGCCTGCCAGGTGTCGGCCCAGTGGTTGAGCAATGGGTGGTCGGCATTGCTGAAGTCGACCTTGGCTTCCCAGAACAACAACATCCACATCGACCAGTAAAACCCGTACTGGCTGTGGCTGAGCACTTCCAGGCCGGCGTCGCTGACCATCGCCTTGAACTGCTCTTCGCTGATGATGCGAATGTGGTTGGGTTTCTGGAAATACTCCGGTGCGGCGATGTCCTTTTGCAGGTCTTCGGAGCTCGGGTGCGGAACGCTGAGCAAATACAGCGCGCCCGGCTTGCCGACTCGCACCAGTTCGCTGAGGAACTGCGCCGGATCGTCCACATGCTCGATGACTTCGGTGGACACCACGCGGGTGGCCGTGGCGTCGGCAATCGGCAGCGGATTGCAGTCGGTGACGTGGCATTCGATGTCGCGTGCCGGCGTGTCACCCAGGCGCTGACGGGTGGCTTCGACCTTGGCCGCGTCGATGTCGGCGATGATGATCTTCGCCCCGCGCATGCCGCAGAAATGCACGTTGCCGCCGTCACCACAGCCCACGTCCAGCAGCGTGTCTTCGGCTCTCACTGGAAAACCGGTGAACAGCTCGCCGGTTTGCTGATTGAACCAGCCACTGAGCATCGCGTCGTGCAGGCCGAGCATGTACGGGTCGACTTTCTCGACCTTGTCTGCCGCAGGCGTCGCGGGAGCGGGCGCGCCCGCCGTGAGTTTCTTCAAAAGTCTCAGCATGAGGTAGCTCCAGAGGATGGGACGGCTGTTCGGGACGGGCTCAGGCGTTTGACCAGCGAGGCGCCGCGGTTGCGCATGGGCATTTCGATGTAGCGGTAGTTGAGTTCACTCAGCAGCACGATCAGGCCACCAGCCATCAGCAACGTCAGGATCGGATGGCCTGCCGGACTGGGCAGGCCGGCAGCCTGTAAACGAAAGGTGAATTCGCGCACCAGCAAGTAGGCCGGAATGTGGATCAGGTAAATCCCGTAGGAGCGGCTACCGACCCAGGTCATCAGATTCTTCAGCAGGCCACGAGGCAACAGATAATCACGGTTGTAGGACGCGACCCAAACCAGCACCGCGCACAACACGGCAATCACACCGATGCGGTATTGAGTGAACGTGAAGCGATCAGTCGCCATGAAACTGAGCGCCAGCGATAGCACAATCAGCGCCGAAACTCCGGCCCATGGGCGACGCAAAAACGTCGGTTCCCAACGCAGGTACGAAGGTTGCGCACTCCACATTGCCAACAACACGCCGAGGGCCAGCGCATCGGTGCGAACCACCATCAGGATCGGCGTGCGCAACGTGAACAATTGCACCGCGACCAGCGCCAGCAAGGCCCAGACCAGGTGCTTGCGGCAGACCAGGATCAGCAGCGGAAACAGCAGGTAGAACTGCTCTTCCAATGACAGGCTCCAGTACACAAAACTGGTGCCGTATTCGTAGTGATAGAAGCTGTCGGCGAAGCGGAAGTTGGCGTATTGCGCCACACCGGCCAGCGTTGCCTGTACGTTGGCGTGCAGCGTACCGAACGCGCCGGAGCGGTTTAGAAAGAGACACGCCAGCAACATCAGCGCCAGCCACAACCAGGCCGAAGGCAACAATCGAAAGGCCCGGCGCAGCCAGAAATTACGCGTCTGCTGCCAGTACTCCTGACGGGTGCTACAACCCTGCAACGCCGGAATCAAACTGCGCGCGATGACAAATCCCGAGATCGCGAAAAACAGATCGACGCCCCACCACGGCTGGCCGAACGCGGTGATGGTGTGCAGCAACGGCACCGAGGCGGCAAAGAGGCTGTCTTGCAGGTGATGAAACAGCACGCCGAGTACCGCAATGCCGCGCAACAACTCGATGTCCATGATCCGTCTGTCAGTACTCATGCCGTCCTCCTGGACGCTGCATCGGCATCCATCGGTTTGCGCGCGATGATCACCTGACTCTTGGGCATGAACTGATCGAGCATCTGCTTGATCGCCAGGCCGTCGGGTTGCGCCAGCAGGTCCTGCCAGGTTTTTGCCCAGCTCTCCATCAGTGGCGGGTACGGTGCCTGGATGCGGTCACGCACCGCGCCGCCCAAATCCCGACCGGCAGCGCGCTCACTGGCCCAGAAAAAGATCATGCCCATCACCCAGAAAAACCCGGTGGCCTGGCGATGCTCAATCACCAGCCCAGCGTCCTCCACCAGTGCGGCGAAGCGTTCCTCGGTGAAAATCTGTACGTGATTGGGCGATTGGAAGTAGCTCGTCGGGGCGATGCCCTTTTGCAAATGTTCGCCCACCGGCGCTGGAACGCTGAGCAGATACAACGCGCCGGGCCGGCCCATGCGCACCAACTCGGCCATGAACGGCTCGGGTTGATCGATATGCTCCAGCACTTCCATGCACACGACCTTGCTCGCACAACCGTCTGCCAGCGGTAAGGGCAGGCTGTTGCTGACCAGACCGAGATTGGCTTTATCCGACTGCGCTTCCACCTGCCGCGCCAGGTCGCGGACCTTGTCGTGCTCGCTGTCGGTGAAGATTACCGACGCGCCCTGGCGCACCGCGAACAACGTCGCGACCCCTTCGCCACAGCCGACATCCAGCAAAGTGTCGTCGGCGGTAATGGCGAACCCCTTGAGCAATTCGCCGCTGTCACCCGAAAACCATCCGTCATGAATTGCATCGTGCAAGCCCACGTCTCTTGGCGACACCCGGGTGGGCTCAACCGGCAGCGGCGCGGGTTCTGGCTTCGCTTCAGGAAAGAAACGTCTGACCAATGCGCGGATCATGCCTCGAGGGTTTCCGCGGCGCGGGTTTCGAGTAGCCGGGCAAAAAAGGCCGTCAGGCGCTGCTCGGCAGTGGCCTGGCTGCAGAATTTTTCCAGGCTGGCCACGGCGTGAGTGGACATCTGCGCGTAACGTTCGGGGTCGTTCATGGCCACGTCGTAGCTTGTCCGGTAAGCGCTGCACAATGACGCCCAGTTGGTCACGTAACGCAACGTCCGGAACGCCCGGCGCGGGTCGTGGGGCCAAGCGGTCAGTTCATCCGTGGAGTCGATGAGAAACGCATTATCGGCATCCAGGTAATCGATCATTGCTGTGGTCCGTGGCGCCACGGCCGGTTTGCCGCAGGACATGAATTCCATCAGCGGCAAGCACTGGCCTTCGCCGTAGGACGTGTTGACCACGTAACTCGTCGCCTGCACCAGACGCTCGTAGTCGGCATCCGCCAGGTAGCCGTGAATCAGCACGATGCGGCAGCGATAAGACTGGTTTTTGTACAAGTGGTGAAGGATGTCGGTCAGCGCGGCTTCGGCATCGTGGTGAGTCAATTTGAGCACCAGCGTCGCGTCGTCCACCTCGCGGAACGTCACGCAAAAAGCGCTGAGCATGTCTTCCCAGTTCTTGCGCCCGTCGCCGGGGTTGAACACCGAGGTGTAGATCACCCCGTCGAGGACCAGCTCGTGATCACTCGGCGGGGCTTCGAAGTCGATGCCCACGCCTTCGCGCGATGACGCAGGCCCGAAGGCCCGCAAGTCGAGTTCGCGGCTGTCTGCCAGCAATCCTTTGATCTTCAATCGCACCTGACTGGCCAGGGGCTGACGCTGCAATTGCGCACCGCGCTCGCAAAACCTGTCCCACACTGGGGCCGGCACCGCGACGATCGGGTAGTCGGCTCCCATCGCCTCGCGCACCGCCGTCACGGTGTAGCTGGAATGAGTAATCGCCGCACCCGCTGCCCGCAACACCGTGCGCCAGTCATTGAGCGGGTCACCGGCAAAGGGTTCGTTGGGGATAGTGCTGAATTCCCAGGCGAACACCGGCAGCGTCGGGCAAGCAAGATTGACCGGCGTGCGATGAGGTGGCGAGAACGACAGGAACACGCAGTCTTCGCCTCGGGACAGGCACTCCCGGTACAAGGCATCGACTTCGGTCTGCGGATCACGGACTTCCACCACTCGCCCCAGCCGCTCCAGCACGGGGCGGTATTCCTTGAGCACGAAGTAGTAGCTGTATTCCGCACGGCCCAGGTTCTGGGCGATGGTGTGCTGGTTGGTTTCCGAATGAATGATGATCAGCATGCGGCGTTATCCGTTGCAGTCGCTGCCGGCAAAGCCTGTGGCGCCAGCCCGAAAAAATCCGCCAGGCGCTTTTGCACCGGGGAGAAAGCGCAGTAGTCGTGCATGCGCTCGACGGCGGCGAGGGACATGCGCTGATAGTCCTGCGGCTGCGCCTTGGCTATCCGGTAGCTGTTTTCATAGGCGGTTTTTAGTGAACCCCAGTCCGGTCGATAGCGCAGGGTACGGTAAATGATCCGGGTGTCCTGCGGCCAGATGGTCAGCTCTTCGCTGGACTTGACCACAAACGCCACGCGCTCATCGATGTAGTCCTCCATGGCCGTGTGGTCCGGGGCGATCACCGGTTTACCGCTGGCCATGAACTCCATCAGCGGCAGGCACAGCCCTTCGCAGCGCGAGGCATTGACGTAGTAACTGGCGGCTGCATAAAGCCGGGCGTATTGCGGATCGTCCAGGTAACCATGCATCACCACCACCCGACAGGCGAATGGCGAGAGCTGCGCGAGCAAGGTCATCAACTCGTCGTAATAGGACGACAGGTCGCTTTGGGTAATTTTCAGCACCAGCGTGGCGTCGGACGTTTCGCGAAAGGCCCAGCAAAACGCAGTGATCAATTGATGCCAGTTCTTGCGCCCGTCACGTGGGTTGAACACGGTGACATAGACCACACCGTCCACCGTGGTTTCAACCAATGAAGAGGTGTCTGGCCATTGGCGCGGCTCAGGCTCTGGCACCTCCACCGTTTGCGGGCCGGCGATGGCTGGCAGGTATTCGGCGAGACGCGCATGTGCCGCGTCCGAGAGCAAATCGCGAATGCCTTCCAAGTACCACTGCCTCAGAAAGTGCGTGCGATGCACCGGAACCGGCAACGTTTTGCCCATGTCCCGGCGCCACATGTGCAGGAAATGGCGGGCAATCACGAAGCGGCGTTTCAGTGTCAGTGGTGGTGGCTTCAACGCCTCCAGCTCAGCCTCGCGCGCGGCCAGCTCCTCGGCGGTCGGCACCACGGGAATCAGCGCATCGGCGCTGAGCCCGAGGGTACGCGTATCGAAAATGCAGCCCTTGATGTCCAGCATCGAACCGGCATTCACCGGGACGCTGGTGTGCTGACTGCGGATGGCCGCAAAGTTTTCCCACAACGGTGTCGGCAACACCAGCACCGGGAAGTCTTCACCCATGGATCGACGAATTGCCCGGGCGGTATGACTGGAAAGCGTGATCACCCGGCCCTGGCGCGCGAGCATCTGTGTCCAGTCCTGACGCGGGTCGTTGTCCCACTGTTCATCGGGAATCGAGTCGAACTCCCAGGCCACCACACAGATCGTCGGGCACTCAAGGTCGTTCGGGGTTTTCTGTGGCGGCGTAAAAGACAGGAACAGACTGTCCTCGCCAGCGGCCAACAGTTTTTTGTAGAGGGGATCGACCTCGGCGGTGGCGGTCACCACATGCACGCGCCCAAGGCTTTCGAGCACTGGGCGATACGCCTTGAGAACGAAGTAGTAACTGTATTCGGGACGACCGAGACTCTGGCTGATGGAGCTGTCGTTGACGTCCGAGTAAAGAATGAAATTCATGGCATCCCACGATGAAACCGCCATCCCGGCGGCCCCACTCTATGACGGCAAAGCAAACGGAGAGCCGGTGTTTGCCGGTCATCGTCCATCGTCTTTTTGCTCGTCTACGTTCTTGTTTTAATGGTCAGCTTCGTAGGGTCCGGGAACAACCCGCACGAACGCTGGATAATCGTGACGAGGGGCATTCTAAACACATCCGCCGAGGATTCGTGAACCGCCCGGCGAGAATAATTCAGGCTACGCTAACGAGAACTGACCGGTCACGGTTGGACCTGTTGAAATTGCCGAGCAATTGGCACAGATTGGCTACCAAACAACTACAACAAAATATTTCGCCTGTCTTTCGACCAACAAATCCACTCGGTCTGTCAGACATCTCCTTAAAGCCTGTGGGGAAACGGACGAAATGAATGACCAAGGGGCCTCTGTTTGAAAAAGCGTCTGTTCGTGACGGGTCTCAGTGGATTCGTCGGGCAACACATCCAATCTCGCCTGAACGCTGATGCCTCGGAATGGGCGCTTCTGCCTGCCAATTCCCGTTACGATCTTGCTGAGCCCGGCAGCCTCGAAGGCCTGTGGTCCGAGATGCCCGACGCGGTCATTCACCTGGCCGGCCAGACGTTCGTGCCCGAAGCCTTCCGCGATCCGGCGCGCACGCTCAGCATCAACCTGCTCGGCACCCTGAACCTGCTGCAAGCGCTGAAGGCCCGCGGCTTCAGCGGTACGTTTCTGTACGTCAGCTCTGGCGACGTCTACGGTCAGGTCACCGAAACCGATCTGCCCATCACCGAACACCAGCCACCCTGCCCGCGCAATCCTTATGCCGTGAGCAAACTGTCGGCGGAATTCCTCAGCCTGCAATGGGGCCTGAGCGAAGGCTGGCCGGTCATGGTCGCCCGCCCGTTCAACCATATTGGCACCGGCCAGAACGAAAGCTTTGTGATTGCCAGCGCTGCGCGGCAAATCAACCGAATCAAACAAGGCCTGCAAGCGCCGCAACTGGAAGTCGGTGACATCGACGTCACGCGCGACTTCCTCGACGTTGACGACGTGATTTCGGCCTACCTGGCGCTGCTGGAGAAGGGCGTGCCGGGACAGGTCTACAACATCTGCTCGGGGCACGAGCAGAGCATTCGCAGTTTGATCGAACAATTGGGGGACCTCGCCCAGGTCGACATGCAATTGATTCAAGACCCCGCGCGCCTTCGTCGCGCGGATCAGCGTCGCGTTTGTGGCAGCCATGCCAAGCTCGCCCAGACCACAGGATGGACGCCGCAAATCACAACACAACAATCCCTGCGGGCGATCCTGTCCGACTGGGAGAAGCGAGTACGACAAGAATGACTAAAAGTGCACTGATCACAGGGATCACCGGCCAGGACGGCGCGTATCTGGCCAAACTGCTGCTCGACAAGGGGTATAAAGTCCACGGTCTGGTGGCGCGGCGCAGCAGCGATTCGCGCTGGCGCCTGCGTGAGATGGGCGTCGAGGGCGACATCGTTTACCTGGATGGCGACATGGCCGATGCCTGCTCGGTGCAGCGCGCGGTCATCAAGTCGGCCCCGGACGAAGTCTATAACCTGGCCGCGCAAAGTTTCGTCGCCGCCTCCTGGGACCAACCGGTCACCACCGGCATCGTCGACGGTCTGGGCGTGACTCACCTGCTCGAAGCCATTCGCCAATTCAGTCCGCACACGCGTTTTTACCAGGCGTCCACCAGCGAAATGTTTGGCCTGATCCAGGCCGAGCAACAGGACGAGAACACCCCGTTCTATCCGCGTAGCCCGTACGGCGTGGCCAAGCTGTATGGCCACTGGATCACCGTGAACTACCGCGAAAGCTTCAACCTGCACGCCAGCAGCGGGATCCTGTTCAACCACGAATCCCCCCTGCGTGGCATCGAGTTCGTGACCCGTAAAGTTACCGACGCAGCCTCCCGTATCAAGCAGGGCAAACAACAGGAACTTCTGCTGGGCAACATCGATGCGAAACGTGACTGGGGGTTTGCCGGCGACTACGTCGAAGCCATGTGGCTGATGCTGCAACAGGACAAGCCCGATGACTTTGTGGTTGCCACCGGCATCACCACCACCGTGCGCGAGATGTGCCGGATCGCCTTCGAACACGTCGACCTGAACTACCGCGACTTTGTAAAAATCGACCCGGCGTTTTTCCGCCCGGCCGAAGTGGAAGTATTGCTGGGCAACCCGGCCAAAGCCCAGCGCGTGCTGGGCTGGAAGCCGAAGACCGATCTGGATACCTTGATCCGCATGATGATGGATGCGGACATGAAACGCGTCGCCAAGGAGTAGGCCATGCTGATTCCTGTGATTCTCTCCGGCGGTGCCGGTACTCGCTTGTGGCCGGTGTCCCGCGAGGGCCATCCCAAGCCGTTCATGACCCTGCCCGACGGCCAGTCGCTGCTGGGCAAGACCTATCGGCGGGCCGCCGGCCTGCTCGATGGCCGGGGCGATATCGTCACGGTGACCAACCGCGACTACTACTTCCAGAGCAAGGATCACTATCACGAGGCGCAGCTCAGCCGTCATCGCGGGCACTTCATGCTGGAACCGACGGGCCGCAACACCGCCCCGGCCATTGCGGCGGCAGCGCTGTCGCTGCAAGCGCTGCACGGCGATGACGCGATCATGTTGGTGATGCCCGCCGACCATTTGATCCTCAACGAAGATGCGTTAAAGACCGCCGTGGAACACGCCGTGGCGCTGGCCAAGGATGGTTTCCTGGTGACCTTCGGCGTGGTGCCGACCGCGCCGGATACCGGTTTCGGCTACATCGAAACCGGCGCTGCGCTGGACGGAAAAGGCGCGGCCAAGGTGCAGCGTTTCGTCGAAAAGCCTGATTTGCAGACCGCGACGCATTACCTGGAGAGCGGCAATTTCCTGTGGAACTCCGGGATGTTCTGCTTCTCGATCGGCACCGTGTTGGCCGAATTGCAGATCCATGCCCCCGAGTTACTTGAGCAGACGAGAATCTGCATGACGGCCAGCAGCCCGGTGGAAACCGTCGGCTGCCTGCAACAGGAATTGTCCCCGACGCTGTTCGCCGAGATCACCGACATTTCCATCGACTACGCCTTGATGGAGCGCTCGGACAAAGTGGTCGTGGTGCCCGCCCAATTCGACTGGAGCGACATCGGTTCCTGGGGCGCAGTGGCCGCGCTGGTGCCGGCCGATGCACAGAACAATCGCGCCAGCGGCGATGCCGTGTTCGTCGACAGCCACAACAACTTCGTCCAGAGCGAAGACCGGCTGGTAGCAGCCGTGGGTGTGGATAACCTGATCATCATCGACACCGCCGACGCCGTGTTGGTCGCCCATGCCGATCGCGCGCAGGACGTGCGTCGGGTGGCCAAGCAGCTCAAGGACAAGAAGCACGAAGCCTATCGCCTGCACCGTACGGTCAGCCGGCCTTGGGGCACCTACACCGTGCTCGAAGAAGGCCCGCGCTTCAAAATCAAACGCATCGTGGTCAAGCCCGGTGGTAAGTTGTCGCTGCAAATGCACCACCATCGCAATGAGCATTGGGTCGTGGTCGAAGGCATGGCCAAGGTCACCAACAACGGCACCGGTACTCATCTGGTCGCGAAGAACGAATCCACGTTCATTGCCGCTGGCCACCGGCATCGCCTGGAAAACCCCGGCGTAATCGACCTGGTGATCATCGAAGTGCAAAGCGGCGAATACCTGGGAGAGGACGATATCGTTCGCTTCGAAGACCAATACGGCAGGACGGTTTGAATGCTGCTTTCTTTGTACCGCGCGCTGTGGGGCTATCGAGGGTTCATCCTCGGTAGCGTCAAGCGAGAATTCCAGGCGCGTTCCCGCAATTCGTTGTTCGGTGCCCTGCTGATGTTGGAAAACACACCATGACGCGCCTTCTGGTCGAATGCACCCACGTCTTCCAGCACCCCAAGGTCAACTCGGGTATTCAGCGCGTGGTGCGTAACGTCATCAACCAACTGCCTGAATCGGTCGAGGGTGTCGAATGCATCCCGGTGGTGATGCTCGAGGGCAAACTCTATCGAGTGTTGATGCTCGGCGCGCTGAACATCCCGTTTTTCGATCACCTGATGATCTTCGGTGGACGGCTGGGACGCCTGGCGCACCGTTTCTGGCAACTGCATCAACGCCTGCACAACCACAGCAACTCACGAGTGATCAAGCGATTGCTGCACGTGGCCTACCGGGTGACGGCAATCACCTGCTTCAGTTTTCCGCTGCGGATAATCGATGGCATCAACCAGTATCAACTGCCCAAACGCTGCACGCCGTTGCAGCATCAGGCGGGGGATCAACTGGTGTTGCTGGATTCGTCCTGGCACACCGACTTTTTCCCGTTTGCCGAACAGCTCAAACGCGACGGCGTGGGCATCGTTTCAGTGATCTACGACCTGATTCCCGTGACGCATCCGCAGTTCTACGACACCCGGCTGGTGCAGGTTTTCAACGAGTGGTTCGACTGGATCACCCGAACGGCCGATGGCTACGTGGCGATTTCTGCCACCGTGCGTGATCAGGTACGCGAGGAATTGCAGCGCCGCCTCGGTCCGGCCAAGGCCAATGAATTGTGGTTTGATTATTTCCACCTCGGCTCCGAACTCGACCTCAGCGAAGCCACCGCCGCCGTAGAGCCGCGCCTTTCCAAGCTGTTCGAGGCGCCGGAGCCGGTGTTCTTGATGGTCAGTACCATCGAGCCGCGCAAGAACCATGATTACCTGCTGGACGCCTTCGAACGGGCCTGGGCGGCGGGTTCCAAAGCCCGGTTGTGCATTGCCGGTCGAATCGGCTGGAAGTGCGACGCACTGCTCGCCCGGGTACGCAATCACCCGCAACTGAATCAGCGTCTGTTCATGTTCAACGACCTGAGCGACACCAGCCTCGAACACGCTTACAGCCATGCTCGCTCGCTGGTGTTTCCGTCCTATGTCGAAGGCTTCGGCCTGCCGCTGGTGGAAGCCATGCAGCGCGGACTGCCGGCGATGGGCAGCGATATTCCGGTCTTTCGCGAAATCGGCGGCGACTTCATGGCGTATTTCGATCTGGCCGAGCCACAAAGCCTCGCTGATCTGGTCGTGGGTTTCGAGCGCAGCGGTCAGTTCCCGGCCACCCGTGACGTCGCGGACTGGCGCTGGATCGGCTGGCGTGAAGCCAGTGCGCAACTGGCCGAACGAACCCTGCGCAATCTTGTAGAAGCGCCGGTCATGCCAGAGAGGCAACATGCGAATTGCCCTTAATGCCCGGATCCTCCAGGCACCGCGCACCGGCATCGGCCACTACGTCGCCGAACTGGCGAACGCCCTTGCCGCAGAGCCGGATATTGAACTGGCGCTGTTTCATGGCTGGGGCTGGAGTTCGACGCTGCCGGAAGCGGCCATGCCCGGTTATTCGCGACTGACACCGTTGCTGCGACAAATTCCGGGGGCCTATCAGGCCCGGCGCTGGCTGGAGCAAAAGCGTTTCGATCAAGGCCGTGCGCATTCCATCGACCTCTACCACGAGCCGAGCTTGTGGCCACTGTCGTTCGATGGCCCGACAGTCATCACCTTGCATGACCTGACTCACCTGCATTATCCCGACACACAGCCGCCCGCACGCTTGCGGGAAATCGAACGGCGGCTGGCCGACGGCGTGCGCCAGGCGAACCTGATTCTCACTGACTCGCAGTACATTGCTGACGAAGCCCAGGCACATTTCGGGTTACCGGCCGAGCGATTTGTCGTTGCACCACTGGGCGTAGCGGCGCGATTCCACCCGCGGGCGCCCGAGGCCATCGACGCCGTGCTCAAGGCTCATGGTGTCGAAGCGCGAGAATATTTTCTCTGCGTCGGCACCCTGGAGCCGCGCAAGAACCTGACCTTGGCCCTGCGCGCCCACGCTTTATTGCCGGAAGCTGTGCGCCAGCGTTTTCCGCTGCTGATCGTCGGCATGGCTGGCTGGCAACGCGAACAGTTCAGCGAAGAACTGCAGCAGGCCCTGGCCAGCGGTCACGTCTGTTTGCTGGGTTACCTTCCCGACGAGCAAGTCGCGCAGCTGTTGGCCGGCGCTCGGGCGTTGATTTTCCCATCGCTCTACGAAGGCTTCGGCCTCCCGGTGCTGGAAGCCATGGCCTGCGGCACACCCGTCATTCTGACCCGGCGTTCGGCCATGCCCGAGGTGGCAGGCGCTGCGGGCAACTATATTGAACCTGACGAACCCGAGGGCTTGCGTGATGCCATGAACCGTCTGATCGAAGATCAAGCGCATTGGCAGACATGCACGGACGCAGGATTACTTCAGGCAAGGCTTTTTACCTGGGAGCGTTGTGCGCAGGTCACGGCACGCGCCTACCGCCAGGTCATGGGAGGTTGAATGCGAGTTCTTCATTTTTTCAAGACGTACTTGCCGGATTCGGTCGGCGGGATCGAACAAGTGATCTTCCAGTTGTGCGAAAGCGGCGCCCAGCACGGTGTTGAAGGCCAGGTGCTGACGCTCAGTGCCGATCCGACACCACCGGTGGTAAAGCTCGGCCAACACGAAGTCCATCGGGCCAGACTCGATATCCAATTCGCTTCAACGGGTTTTTCCTGGAGTGTCTTCAAACAGTTTCGTGAGTTGGCGGCAGAAGCCGACGTGGTCAATTACCACTTCCCATGGCCGTTCATGGACCTGGTGCATTTCGCCAGCGGCATGAACAAACCGAGCGTGGTGACGTACCACTCGGACATCATTCGCCAGAAACACCTGCTCAAACTCTACCGGCCGCTGATGAACCGCTTTCTGGCCAGCGCCGACAGAATCGTCGCCGCCTCGCCGAACTATTTGCACACCAGCGATGTGTTGCAACAGTTTCAAGACAAGACCCGAGTGATTCCCTACGGCCTGAACAAGGCCGGTTATCCACAGGCCGACAATGAGCGGATGGCGCATTGGCGGCAGAAGCTTGGGGATAAGTTTTTTCTGTTTGTTGGTGTGATGCGTTATTACAAGGGTTTGCACATCCTGCTCGACGCCTTGAAGGACCTGGATTACCCCACGGTGATTGTCGGGGCCGGTCCTCTGGAAGCAGAGCTTCACGCTCAGGCGATGGCCTTGGGGCTGCGCAATATTCACTTCCTCGGGCGTCTGGGGGACGAAGATAAAGTGGCGCTGCTGGAGCTGAGCTACGCCATCGTGTTCCCGTCGCACCTACGCTCCGAAGCGTTCGGCATTTCACTGCTGGAAGGGGCAATGTACGGCAAACCGATGATCTCCAGCGAGATCGGCACCGGCACCAGCTACATCAATATTCACAATGAAACCGGGCTGGTGGTGCCTCCCAGTCATCCACAGGCGTTTCGTGAAGCGATGCGCACGCTGTGGGAAAACCCGACGCGGGCGGCAGAAATGGGCGTCAAGGCTGAGGCGCGTTATCGGCAGTTATTCACCGCTGACGACATGGGCCGCAAGTGGACCGAGTTGTACGAAGAGCTACTTGAAGAAAAGTCCCTGTCCTACGCGTAAATGCTTTTCTGTAGGAGCCGGGCTTCCCCGCGATGGCGGCGTGTCAGTCAACATGAATGTTGAATGTTAACCCGTCATCGCGGGCAAGCCCGGCTCCCACAGGGGTTCAGCCGCAGGACCAGCGGTTACAGATCCAGCACCAACGGCTGCGATCCCTGAGCCGGCACTGCACAACAGATCAGCACCTCACCTGCACCCGGGATTTCTGCCGGCATCTGTGGATAAGTTACTTCGCCGCTGATCAGGCGCGTCTTGCAGGTCCCGCAGGAACCGCCACGGCAACTGAATTCCGGGCGCAAGCCACGGCTTTCAGCCAACTCCAGCAAACTGCCGCTATCGGGTTTCCAGCGCGCTTCTTTGGCTGAGCGCTCGAACACCACCGGTACCGACGTCGTGGCGGCCGGTGGTTGCTCGATGACCACCGCATCCGGATCGAGTACCCGGCGCAACGTCGACGGACCAAAGGTCTCGGCGTGAATTCTTGAATCGCGGATATCCATGTCACGCAGGCTGTCGTAAATCGCCTGGGTAAATGCGCCGGGACCGCAGAGGACGAAATCCAGCTGATCGTAGTCTTCCACCTCCAGCATGTTCTTGAGCAGGTCGGCGTCGATGCGCCCGGTCAGGTCGAAATCTTCACCTTCGCGCGCCTCGGGCTCCGGCTGACTGAGCAAACGCAGGACTCGCACCGCGTCACCGAGCCCGTCCAGCAAGCGGTTCAGCTCAGGGCGAAACGGTTGATCGGCCAGGGTTCGCGAGCTCTGGATGAACCAGGTCGGGCGGATGCTCCGCGTGCGCAAGCCTTGATAAACCACCTCGCGCACCATCGACAGCAGCGGCGTGATGCCCACGCCAGCCGCCAGCAACACCAGCGGTCGCCGCTCATGCGGTGCCACCGTGAAATGCCCTTGGGGCGCACGGGCTTCCAGCACATCACCGACACGAATCCGCTCATGCAGGTGGGATGACACCAACCCGTCACGCTTCACGCTGATACGGAAAAAGTCATCGGACGGCGCACTCGACAGGCTGTACGTGCGGATATGCACGTCACCGTCAATGTTGAACCGCAAAGGCAAATGTTGCCCGGCCTGAAACACCGGCAACCCGGCGCCATCGGCAGGCTCTAAATAAATCGAACGGATGCCTTGGCTTTCCTGTTCGATGCGCGTCACCCGCAGCGACCGCCAGTGATCGCCCAAGGCCTTCGCTTGCAGGCGTGCATTGGCCTGCGCCCAGGTGCCGGTCAACAGACTGGTGGGCGACACGCCGTCAAAGCGCCAGCGCAAGGCCAGTGCCGCAGGACGGCGCACCACGTGCTCGACCTCAAAGGTCCACAGTCGCTCGGCACCTTGAAAGGCTTCGATTAGCGGGCCGTCGAGGATGATTTCAGTGCGCCCGCTGAGGTGCAGCAGGTCGCCTGAATTGAAATCGATGAACAACAAACCGGCGCGGGGATTGATCAGCAGATTGCCCAGCGTATTGAAATGCAGGTTGCCGGCGAAGTCCGGGATCGTCAGGCGATTACCTTCCACTTGTACGAAACCGGCCTGGCCTCCCCGGTGAGAAACATCCACCGAACGTTGGCCATCGACGTCCACATAGCTGGCGACAAAGAACGTGTCCGCCTCGACGATCATGGCCCTGGCCGTGTCATCCAGTTCCGTCAGGTGCTGTGCAACGCGATTCGCTGGGTCCGCCAAGGGCACCGAGCGAAACTGGCGCAATTGAATGTACTGCGGGCAGTTGCCGAACGATTGCTCCACCGTCACGCCGAATCCGCTGGCCGTAACGGCACTGACTCGGCCATTGAGGCGATTGCGACGCCGCGTGTGCAACTCAATACCGAGCAGACCGATGGCAGCACCGTCCTGCAGTTGTGCGGGGTCATCGGCACGCGGCAGGTGGTCGAACTGCAACAGCGATGGGTCGGGGGAATGAGCGAAGCCCGGTTCCCCTTCAAGAATGCTCGCCCAGGGGTTGCCATCGGCATCAACGGCGCCGTACAGCATGAACGGCAGTTGCTGATAGAACGTGCGGTGTTGATCCGGCATCTGACTGCGAATCACCTTACGTCCGAACGCCTCCATTCGCTCGGCAACACCCACATGAGCCTGCAACTGTTTCTCGCCAGCGTGCCAAGGTGAATGTTCCATAACGACTTCTCCCCTGCGCCCATTGCGCATCGTGAACGGCCCGACTGAATCGGGCCGTGAGCATCAGGCAGTTTTTTGCAGGCCTGCGACGGTCCGCGGCATGCCGACAAACCCTGGCAAGGCTTCGATGCGCGCCAGCCAGGCGCGGATATTGGTGTAGTCGTCGAGCGAGACATTACCTTCCGGCGCATGGGCGATGTAACTGTAGGCCGAGACATCGGCGATGGTCGGCTCGGTCCCAACCAGATACGGCGTGTCGGACAGTTCCTGATCGATGATTTTCAGCAAGGCGTGGGAATTGGCGATCACCTCTTCAGCGTTGTAGGACGCGCCGAACACGGTGATCAACCTGGCTCTGGCCACACCAAAGGCAATCGGCCCGGCAGCAATCGATAACCAGCGCTGAACCTTGGCGGCGCCGACAGGATCAGTCGGTAGCCAGCGACCGTTGCCATACTTCTGCGCCAAATACACCAGGATCGCATTGGAGTCGGCCAACACGACACCTTGGTCATCAATGGCAGGTACCTGACCCATCGGGTTGATCGCCAGGTAATCCGGCTGCTTGTGCGCCCCCTTGGCCAGATCGACAAAGATCAGCTCGGTCGGCAATTGCAGCAGGGAGAGCATCAGCTCCACACGGTGAGCATGGCCAGAGCGTGGGAAGTTGTAGAGTTTGATCGCTTGCATGGTCGACTCCATTGGGTGGTGGCGCCGATCAGGAAAGATCAGCACCGATGGCCGCTATCTTCCACTCTCAACCAAAACAACAGAATAACCAGCAAACGCAATCCATTGTTTCATCCAGCGCAATAACCAACTAACGGCTCAGGGCTGGATGCTCCCTTAACGTCTTCACCGCGAAGTCGACAAAACTACGGACTCGCACTGGTGCCTTGCGGCCCCCTTGGTAGACCACATGAATGGGCAGTGGAGGCTGTTCGAAGTCAGCCAGCACGACTTCCAGTTCTCCGGCGGCTACCTTGCTCGCCACTTGATAAGACAGGACCCGGGTGAATCCCAGGCCCATGGAGGCCGCCGTGATCGCAGCCTGATTGGCGGTGACCACAAGACGCGGCTCCGGGCGAACACTCAACGGCTCGCCCGCTTCAAGAAATGGCCAGGCTCTGAGCTGCCCGATGGACGACGTCGCGATAATCGGGGCACCGCTGAGCTCATTCGGGTGCAGTGGCCTGCCACGGGCCGTCAAAAACGCCGGGGACGCACAGATCACTCGCCGCACCTCGCCCACGCGAATCGCGTGTTGATTGCTGTCAGGCAGCTCACCGATTCGCACCGCCACATCAATGCCCTCTTCAACCATGCTCACGACTCGGTCGACCAATAAGGCATTGATGCTGACTTCAGGAAATTGGGTGAGATAACCGACCATGGCCGGCGTGACGAACAGCTCACCGAACAACACCGGCGCCGTAATCGTCAGTTGCCCACGGGGTTGTGCGTGACTGCCCGCCGCCGAATCCTCTGCTTCCTGCACCTCGACAAGAATCCTCCGACAATCCTCCAGATAACGCTGCCCCGCTTCGCTCAAATGCACGCTGCGGGTCGTCCGGGTGATCAACTGCGTGCCAATGCGCTGCTCCAGCGCCGCGACGGCCCGGGTGACGCTCGCCGCCGACATCCCCAGGCTTCGCGCCGCCGCCGAGAAACCTTGCGCCTTGGCGACGGCGGCGAAGACCTGCATTTCCTGGAATCGGTCCATGGGTGTGTCCTCATTAAAAATCAAAAGATCGGCGCTGCGGCAGCTTCTTACAGGTTAATTCTGATTCAGCGTCAACCAGGAAGCAGAACTCTATAGCCTTGAGGGTGGGATCGAACGATATCTGGCGATCTACCCTGATGAACAACAGATCGTAGTTTCTTTATCGCCCCTGCTCTTGCAGTAACCCCTATCTGGATCAAAGGCATATCAATGACTCCAAATTTTTCAGGTATTACGTGGGGATTTCCCGGCATCGACCGGCGTCTGTTGAAAGTGCAATTCAGCTTTTTGCTGATGGTTCTGGGGGGACGGTGCAATCAACTGGCGGTGGCGTGGTGGGCCTTGCAGGAAACAGGCTCTGCGCTCTATTTCGCCAACATGATTGCCTGTTCCATTGCGGCGGAGGTATTAGCCAAACCCCTGTTGGGATGGCTGGGGGATAAGTACAACAAAATCCTGATCATCAAGCTGGCCTCATGGATCAGCCTGCTGACGGCGCTACTGATGGTGGTGCTGTCCGCCATGGGGGCATTCAACCCCTGGACGGTGGGCGCGCTGATGATAATCAGCAGTGCGATTGTCGGCGTGCGCGACCCTCTCCAAGCGTCGATCATTCCACTGTTCGCAGACGACGATAAAGTCTCCCTGGCCTTTCGGACCAAAAGCGTGATGTCGTCCTTTTCGATTCTGCTGGGACCGGTACTGGCCAGCGGGTTGATTTATAAGTTCGGTATCACATTCGCCTTCGCTGCCGATTTTTTTGCAATTCTCATCGCCGGGGCACTGATCGCGACCATCCCGAGCCGCATCGGTGCCACTGGACAAGGCGAAAAAGCCTTGAAAGCCAGCGGCTTCAGCATGATTTATTCCGGCTTCAAAGTTGTTTACAGAGTGAAAGTCGAATTTTACCTGGCCATCATTGCGATGCTTATCAACTTCGCCCTGTTTCCGTTCTTCACCATCCTGATTCCACTGTACGTAAAGGACGTGGTTCAGTACCCGGTCACTTACATTGGTCTTCTGGATTCTTGCTTCGGACTGGGCATTCTGGCGGGCAGTTACAAGATCATCGGCTGGTTATCCGACCGTGTCCCCCGGGACATGTGTGTGTCCGCAGGTTTTGCATTACTGGGGTGCAACCTGGTGGTGGTCGGCACCGTTTCATCCTCGATCATAGTTCCCGTGGCCTTTTTCTGCGGCGGCATAGGCCTGATGTTGATCAACATCCCCACCTGCGCAGTGAGGTTGCTTGCGACGCCCAAGCTCCATCGCAACCGGATTTTTGCCACAGTTTCATTTTTGTCTGCGGCGGCCAGCCCCTTGGGCAGTTTTGCGATGAACACCCTGATTGCCTATCTAGGAATCGCAATGACAATCACGCTGCTGGGCGTGATGGTTCTGCTGTTGTCTCTGCTGGTTTTTCTGGTACCCGATTTCAAAACTTTCATGCGTTCTCCGGATACGCAGCTCAATGATGCCTACCTGGCCAAATACCCTGAGGCGTTTGCGCACTGACGTTTTATCTGGCTTTCAGCGTTTTCCAGTTTGTTTATTACGGGGGTATTTCGCGGATTTTTTCGGGGATTTTTCTACAGCGTTTGAGTGCATAAATAGAAAAACAGGGGCACGGTTCGTGCCCCTGCGTCTTTCGACTTATTCCACCGTCACCGACTTCGCCAGGTTACGCGGCTGGTCAACGTCCGTGCCTTTGAGCACAGCAACGTAGTACGACAGCAACTGTAGCGGGATGGTGTAGAGGATCGGCGACAGAATGTCGTGGATGTGCGGCATGTGCACAACGTGCGTGCCTTCACCATTGGTCATGCCAGAGCGTTCGTCGGCGAAGACGATCAGTTGGCCGCCACGGGCGCGGACTTCCTGGAGATTGGATTTCAACTTCTCCAGCAGCTCGTTGTTTGGCGCCACGGTAACCACGGGCATGTCGTTATCCACAAGCGCCAACGGGCCGTGTTTCAGTTCGCCAGCCGGGTAGGCTTCGGCGTGGATATAGGAGATTTCCTTGAGTTTCAGGGCGCCTTCCATCGCTACCGGGAATTGCGCACCACGGCCGAGGAACAGCGTGTGGTTTTTCTCGGCGAACAGCTCGGCGATTTTCTCTACGGTGCTGTCCATGGCCAGGGCTTCGCCCAAGCGGGTTGGCAGACGACGCAGTTCTTCAACCAATGTGGCTTCTACGCCCTTGGCCAAGGTGCCGCGAACCTGACCCAAGGACAGGGTCAGCAACAGCAGGCCTACCAGTTGAGTGGTGAAGGCTTTGGTCGAGGCCACGCCGATTTCGCGACCGGCCTGGGTCAGCAGGGTCAGGTCGGATTCACGCACCAGCGAACTGATGCCGACGTTGCAGATCGCCAGGCTTGCGAGGTAGCCCCCTTCTTCTCTTGAAAGCTCCTTGGCGTTACGCAGGGCAGCCAAAGTGTCGGCGGTTTCGCCAGACTGGGAAATGGTCACGAACAGCGTGTCGGGTTGCACCACGACTTTGCGGTAGCGGAATTCGCTGGCAACTTCGACCTGGCACGGGATTCCGGCCAGTTCTTCGAGCCAATAACGGGCCACCATCCCGGCGTGATAGCTGGTGCCGCAGGCAACGATCTGCACGTTGCGCACTTTGGCGAACAGTTCGGCAGCCTGTGGACCGAATGCCTGTACCAACACGCCGTTCGGGCTCAGACGACCTTCGAGGGTGCGCTGAACAACAGACGGTTGCTCATGGATCTCCTTGAGCATGAAGTGGCGGAACTCGCCCTTGTCGGCGGCTTCGGCACCGTCGCGGTACTGCACGGTTTCGCGCTCGACAGCTTTGCCGTCAACGTCCCAGATATGCACGCTGTCGCGGCGAATCTCGGCGATATCACCTTCTTCCAGGTACATGAAACGGTCAGTGACCTGACGCAGGGCCAGTTGATCGGAAGCGAGGAAGTTTTCACCCAGGCCCAGACCAATCACCAACGGGCTGCCACTGCGAGCGGCGACCAGGCGATCCGGCTGCTTGGCGCTGATGACCGCCAGGCCGTAAGCACCGTGCAACTCTTTGACGGTGGTTTTGAGGGCCGCGGTCAGGTCGGGCAAATCCTTGAGTTTGTGGTTCAGCAAGTGAGCGATGACTTCGGTGTCGGTATCCGAGGTGAACACGTAACCCAGGGCTTTCAGCTGCTCTCGCAAGGCTTCGTGGTTTTCGATGATGCCGTTGTGCACCACAGCCAGGTCGCCGGAGAAATGCGGGTGGGCGTTGCGCTCGCACGGTGCGCCGTGTGTGGCCCAACGGGTGTGGGCGATGCCGAGGCGACCGACCAGAGGCTCGGCTTCGAGCGCGTTTTCCAGCTCGCTGACCTTACCCGGGCGACGCATGCGCTCGAGTTTTTCGTCGTTGGTGAAGACCGCCACACCGGCGCTGTCATAGCCACGGTATTCCAGGCGCTTGAGGCCTTCGAGCAAGATGGCGGTGATGTTACGTTCTGCGACTGCGCCGACAATTCCACACATGCTATTTCTCCTGACTGACAGCCGCGCAAATCAAATTGATGCCGCGGGCCTGAATCTGATCGCGTGCCTCCAGCGGCAAGCGATCATCGGTAATAAGGGTATGGACGCTGCTCCAGGGCAGTTCCAGGTTGGGGATTTTGCGGCCGATCTTGTCGGCCTCCACCATCACGACGACTTCACGGGCGACTTCGGCCATGACCCGGCTGAGCCCCAGCAATTCGTTGAAGGTGGTGGTACCGCGGACGAGATCGATGCCATCGGCACCGATAAACAACTGATCAAAGTCGTAAGAGCGTAGTACCTGCTCAGCGACCTGCCCCTGAAAGGACTCCGAATGCGGGTCCCAGGTGCCACCGGTCATCAACAGCACCGGTTCGTGCTCGAGCTCGCTCAAGGCATTGGCCACGTGCAACGAGTTGGTCATCACCACAAGTCCCGGTTGCTGACCGAGTTCCGGAATCATGGCCGCCGTGGTACTGCCGCTGTCGATAATGATCCGCGCATGCTCGCGAATCCGCGTGACGGCGACGCGAGCAATGGCTTGTTTGTATTTGGAGACGGGTTGGCCGATGTCAGCCACCAGTTCCTGAGGCATGGTGATCGCTCCGCCGTAACGACGTAGCAGCAGGCCATTACTCTCGAGCGCCGCCAGATCCTTGCGAATCGTAACTTCCGACGTCTCGAAGCGCTTTGCTAGCTCATCCACACTGACTTCGCCCTGCTCGTTGAGCAAGGTGAGGATATTGTGGCGGCGTTGGGGTGTATTGCGCTTCGACATGGGCTAGTAAGTTTCGATTCGAAAGATAACGGAAGCAATCAAAACCTATCGGCGAAAGTTCGTCAAGCGTGTTGCGATAAAAAGGCCTGTGTATAACCAAAAAAATCGCAGCCTGGGGTTAGGGCTCTGAAGGCCTGTCTCAGACTACGATTTTTTAGTTTGGAAGGGCTGTGGATAACTCAGCTCTTCTTGACCTTCTCCGGCCGCTTCCAACCGTCGATATTCTTCTGCCGTGCCCGGCCTACCGCCAACTGTGCGTTATCCACATTTTGCGTAATGGTCGAACCAGCAGCCGTGGTCGCACCGGAAGAGATATCCACAGGCGCTACCAACGAGTTGTTGGAACCGATGAAGACGTCTTCACCCAGCACGGTTTTCCACTTGTTGGCGCCGTCGTAGTTGCAGGTGATGGTGCCCGCGCCAATGTTGGTACGCGCACCGACCTCGGCATCACCCAGGTAAGTCAGATGACCGGCCTTGGCGCCTTCGCCCAAATGCGCGTTCTTCAGTTCAACGAAGTTACCCACATGCGCGCGCGCCTCAAGCACGGTGCCCGGACGCAGGCGTGCAAACGGGCCGGCATCGCTGCCTTCTCCCAGAATGGAACCTTCGATATGGCTGTTGGCCTTGATCACCACGCCTTTGCGCAAGGTGCTGTCCTTGATCACACAGTTCGGGCCGATCACCACGTCATCTTCGATGACGACGTTGCCTTCGAGGATCACGTTGATGTCGATCAGCACATCGCGGCCGACGGTGACTTCGCCGCGCACATCGAAACGGGCCGGATCGCGCAGGGTTACGCCCTGGGCCATCAAACGGCGACCGGCGCGCAACTGATAGTGACGCTCGAGTTCGGAAAGTTGCTTGCGGTCGTTGGCGCCCTGCACTTCCATGGCGTCGTGCGGCTGCTCGGTGGCGACGACCAAACCATCGTTGACCGCCATGGCGATCACGTCGGTCAGGTAATACTCGCCTTGGGCATTGTTGTTGGAGAGACGGCTCATCCAGCCACCCAGTTGGGCGAAAGGCAGGGCGAGAATCCCGGTGTTGCCTTCAGTGATTGCACGCTCGACTTCGTTGGCATCTTTCTGCTCAACGATGGCCGTGACCTTGCCAGCGGCATCGCGGACGATGCGGCCATAACCGGTCGGGTCGTCCAGCTCAACAGTCAACAGGCCCAGTTGCTGCGGCGCGACTTTCTTGAGCAAGCGTTGCAGGGTGTCGACTTCAATCAGCGGCACGTCGCCGTAGAGAATCAGTACGGTATCGGACTCAATGAACGGCACGGCCTGAGCCACCGCATGACCGGTACCCAATTGTTTGTCCTGAAGAACGAAATTCAAGTCGTCTGCCGCCAGGCGCTCACGTACGGCTTCGGCACCATGGCCGATCACCACGTGGATGCGCTGTGGATCAAGTTGGCGGGCGCTGTGGATAACATGGCCAAGCATCGAGTTGCCGGCAATCGGGTGCAGCACTTTCGGCAGTGCCGAACGCATGCGAGTGCCTTGGCCGGCAGCGAGAATAACGATTTCTAGAGACATGACTGGCTACCAATCCTGGGTGGTCAGCGGATGCGACCAGGTTATGAAAATCGAAAAAGAAAAAAGGGTAGCCGAGGCTACCCTTTTTAATCAATCGCGCAACAAGTCGATGACGGATTAACCGCCGAACTTTTTGCGGATCTGCTGGACGGTGCGCAGCTGAGCTGTCGCCTCGGCCAGACGTGCAGCAGCAGAACCGTAATCGAATTCTGCGCCACGTTCATGCAAGGCCTTCTCGGCAGCCTTAACGGCTTCCTGAGCGGAGGCTTCATCCAGGTCGGCAGCACGTTGCACGGTATCGGCAAGAACCTTGACCATGTTCGGCTGAACCTCGAGGAAACCACCCGAGATGTAAAACACCTCGGCTTCCCCGCCCTGCTTGATCAGGCGGATCGGACCCGGCTTGAGATTAGTGATCAGCGGCGCGTGACCCAGGGCGATACCAAGATCACCCAGTGCACCGTGCGCAATCACCATCTCGACCAGGCCGGAAAAGATTTCCCCTTCCGCGCTGACGATATCGCAATGGACTGTCATAGCCATCTGATTGCCTCAACCTAAATTAGCGCCCGTTTCCGGGCGCCGGGATTACAGTTTCTTGGCTTTCTCGATCGCTTCTTCGATGCCGCCGACCATGTAGAACGCTTGTTCTGGCAGGTGGTCGTAGTCACCGTTGAGGATGCCTTTGAAGCCAGCAATGGTGTCTTTCAGGGAAACGTATTTACCCGATGCACCGGTGAAGACTTCAGCCACGAAGAACGGCTGCGACAAGAAACGCTGGATCTTACGAGCACGGTTTACCAACTGCTTATCGGTTTCCGACAGCTCGTCCATACCCAGGATCGCAATGATGTCCTTCAGTTCTTTGTAACGCTGCAGAACATACTGTACACCGCGAGCAGTGTCGTAGTGGTCCTGGCCGATTACGTTCGGGTCCAGCTGGCGCGAAGTCGAGTCGAGTGGATCGACCGCTGGGTAGATACCCAGGGAAGCGATGTCACGGGACAGAACGACGGTGGCGTCCAAGTGGGCGAAAGTGGTCGCTGGCGACGGGTCAGTCAAGTCATCCGCAGGTACGTATACCGCTTGGATCGAGGTGATCGAACCGTTTTTGGTCGAAGTGATACGCTCTTGCAGAGTACCCATCTCTTCGGCCAGGGTCGGCTGGTAACCTACTGCGGAAGGCATACGGCCCAGCAGTGCGGATACTTCAGTACCGGCCAGGGTGTAACGATAGATGTTGTCGACGAACAGCAGAACGTCGTTACCTTCGTCACGGAACTTCTCGGCCATGGTCAGGCCGGTCAGTGCTACGCGCAGACGGTTACCCGGCGGCTCGTTCATCTGACCGTAAACCAGTGCCACTTTGTCCAGAACGTTGGAATCCTTCATCTCGTGGTAGAAGTCGTTACCCTCACGAGTACGCTCACCCACACCGGCGAACACGGAATAACCGCTGTGCTCGATGGCGATGTTACGGATCAGTTCCATCATGTTTACGGTTTTGCCTACACCGGCACCACCGAACAGACCGACTTTACCGCCCTTGGCGAACGGGCAAACCAAGTCGATAACCTTGATGCCGGTTTCCAGCAGGTCGTTGCCGCCCGCTTGTTCAGCGAAGGTTGGCGCAGGACGGTGAATGCCCCAGCGCTCTTCGGTGTCGATCGGGCCAGCTTCGTCGATCGGGTTACCGAGGACGTCCATGATCCGGCCCAGGGTCGCTTTACCGACTGGTACGGAGATGGCTGCGCCAGAGTCAGTGACTTCCAGACCGCGCTTCAAGCCTTCGGTGGAACCCATCGCAATGGTACGAACCACGCCATCGCCCAGCTGCTGCTGAACTTCCAGGGTGGTTTCAGCCGCGCTCACTACTTTCAGCGCGTTGTAGATGCTCGGTACGCTGTCGCGTGGAAATTCCACGTCGATAACGGCGCCGATGATTTGAACGATACGTCCGCTACTCATAGCTGGATCCTCTGAATATTTGAACCGTTAAACCGCGGCAGCGCCGCCGACGATTTCCGAGATCTCTTGGGTGATCGCAGCCTGACGCGCCTTGTTGTAGATCAGCTGCAAATCGCTGATCAAATCACCGGCGTTGTCGGTAGCGTTCTTCATCGCGATCATCCGCGCAGCTTGTTCAGCCGCGTTGTTCTCGACCACCGCCTGGTAGACCTGCGACTCCACGTAGCGAACCATCAAGCCGTCAAGCAGCTCTTTGGCGTCCGGTTCGTAGAGATAGTCCCAGTGGTGCTTGAGTTCTTGATCCGGGGTTGCCACCAATGGAATCAACTGCTCCACGGTAGGCTGCTGCGTCATGGTGTTGATGAACTTGTTGGACACAACGCTCAGACGGTCGATACGACCATCCAGGTAGGCATCCAGCATCACCTTGACGCTGCCAATCAGATCATTGATCGACGGCTCTTCACCCAAGTGGCTGATAGCTGCTACGACGTTACCGCCGAAGTTGCGGAAGAAAGCCGCACCCTTGCTACCAACAACACACAGATCGATCTCGACGCCGTTTTCACGGTTTTTCGCCATGTCCTTGACCAAGGCCTTGAACAGGTTGGTGTTCAAGCCACCACACAGACCACGGTCACTGCTCACGACGACATAACCAACACGCTTGATTTCACGGTCGATCATGAACGGGTGGCGATATTCCGGGTTAGCGTTGGCCAAATGACCAATAACCTGGCGGATGCGCTCCGCATAAGGACGGCTAGCAGCCATGCGCATTTGTGCCTTGCGCATTTTACTGACCGCCACTTTTTCCATGGCGCTGGTAATCTTTTGCGTGCTTTTGATGCTCGCAATCTTACTGCGAATCTCTTTTGCGCCTGCCATGTAACACCTATCAGGTTAGCAAGCGGGAGCCTTGCGGCTCCCGCTGCGGCTTACCAGGTTTGGGTGGCCTTGAACTTCTCGATACCGGCTTTCATGCCAGCGTCGATTTCGTCATTGAAGTCACCCTTCACGTTGATCTTCGCCATCAAATCGGCGTGATCGCGGTTGAAGAAAGCAATCAGCGCTTGTTCAAAGCTGCCGATCTTGGTGATTTCGACGTCAGTCAGGAACCCGCGCTCAGCGGCATACAGCGACAGCGCCATGTCAGCGATCGACATTGGTGCGTATTGCTTCTGCTTCATCAGCTCGGTAACGCGCTGACCATGCTCAAGTTGCTTACGGGTCGCTTCGTCCAGGTCAGAAGCGAACTGGGCGAATGCCGCCAGTTCACGGTACTGAGCCAGAGCGGTACGGATACCACCGGAGAGCTTCTTGATGATCTTGGTCTGAGCGGCACCACCCACACGGGATACCGAAACACCGGCGTTCACAGCAGGACGGATCCCGGAGTTGAACATGGCCGATTCCAGGAAGATCTGACCGTCGGTGATGGAAATCACGTTGGTCGGAACGAACGCGGAAACGTCGCCAGCCTGGGTTTCGATGATCGGCAGTGCGGTCAGGGAACCGGTTTTGCCGGTCACTGCGCCGTTGGTGAACTTCTCTACGTACTCTTCCGAAACGCGGGATGCGCGCTCCAGCAGACGGGAGTGGAGATAGAACACGTCGCCTGGGTAAGCTTCACGGCCTGGTGGACGGCGCAGCAGCAGGGAAATCTGGCGGTAAGCCACTGCTTGCTTGGACAGATCGTCATAAACGATCAGCGCGTCTTCACCGCGGTCGCGGAAGAATTCACCCATGGTGCAACCGGAGTACGGTGCCAGGAATTGCAGTGCTGCAGATTCCGAAGCGCTCGCAGCCACGACGATGGTGTTAGCCAGTGCGCCGTTTTCTTCCAGCTTGCGAACCACGTTGGCGATGGTCGATTGTTTCTGACCAATGGCTACGTAGACGCAGAAAATGCCGCTGTCTTTCTGGTTGATGATCGCGTCGATCGCCAGAGCGGTTTTACCGATCTGACGGTCACCGATGATCAGCTCACGCTGGCCACGGCCGACTGGGATCATGGCATCGACAGCCTTGTAGCCAGTCTGTACAGGCTGGTCTACCGACTTACGCCAGATCACGCCTGGAGCAACTTTCTCGACCGCATCGGTCAAGGTGTTGTTCAGCGGACCTTTGCCGTCAACCGGGTTACCCAGTGCGTCGACTACGCGACCCAGCAGTTCCTTACCAACCGGAACTTCGAGGATGCGGCCGGTGCACTTGGCGCTCATGCCTTCAGCCAGAGACTGGTAGGAGCCCAATACAACGGCGCCTACAGAGTCTTGCTCAAGGTTGAGGGCCATGCCGAAGACGCCGCCCGGAAACTCGATCATCTCGCCGTACATGACGTCGGCCAGACCGTGAATCCGCACGATACCGTCAGATACGCTGACGACAGTGCCTTCGTTACGGGCTTGGGAGGTCACATCGAGCTTGTCGATGCGGCCCTTGATAATTTCACTTATTTCGGAAGGATTGAGTTGCTGCATTGCTCTGCTGCCCCTTCAAACTCAAGATTTCAATGCTTCGGCAAGGCTCGCGAGTTTGCCGCGAACCGAGCCATCGATAACCAGGTCGCCGGCGCGGATGACAATGCCCCCAATAAGGGATTTGTCTTCCTCGACTTGCAGGCGCACTTCCCGGTTGAGTCGTGCACTGAGAACCTTGGCGAGTTTGTCTTGCTGTTCTTGGTTCAATGCAAAAGCACTGGTCACTTCAACGTCTACCGACTTCTCTTGTTCAGCCTTGTACAGGTCGAACAGAGCGGCGATCTCCGGCAACAGCGGGAGACGGTCGTTTTCGGCAACGACGTGGATGAAGTTCTGTGCCTTGGCATCAAACTTGTCGCCGCACACGTCAATAAACGTGGCGGCCTTGTCTGCGCTCGTCAGTCGCGGGGCCTTGAGCACGCGCTGCATGGTGTCGTCTTGCGACACTGCTGCAGCCAGGCCGAGCATGGCTGACCAAGAGGCCAGTTGCTGGTGGGCCTGGGCGTGCTCGAAGGCTGCCTTAGCGTAAGGTCGGGCCAACGTGGTCAATTCTGCCATGATCGCCCTCGCTTAAATTTCAGCAGCCAGTTTGTTTACCAGCTCCGCGTGCGCGTTTTGATCGATTGTGGAACCCAGGATCTTCTCGGCGCCGGAGACTGCCAGGCTACCCAATTGGGCACGCAGCGCGTCTTTGACACTGTTCAGTTCCTGCTCGATCTCGGCCTGAGCCTGAACCTTCACACGGTCAGCGTCGATACGGGCTTTTTCAACAGCCTCTTCAACGATCTGGTTACCGCGTTTCTTGGCTTGCTCAATGATTTCGGCTGCCTGAGCTTTAGCTTCGCGCAGTTGTTGACCCGCTTTATCTTGGGCCAATTCCAGGTCGCGAGCTGCTCGGGCGGCAGCGTCCAGTCCATCCGCAATCTTCTTCTGACGTTCGTGCAAAGCCGCGATGACCGGAGGCCACACGAACTTCATGCAAAACAGTACAAAAATGAAGAACGCAACGGACTGGCCAATCAGGGTTGCATTAATGTTCACGCCAACACCTCGCTCGTTCGTTACACATCACACCAATTACTCGAAGGTTCGAGTAATTAGCCAGCGAGTTGACCAACGAATGGGTTCGCGAAGGTGAAGAACAGAGCGATACCAACACCGATCATGGTTACGGCGTCGAGCAGACCGGCAACGATGAACATTTTAACTTGCAGCATTGGAACCATTTCTGGCTGACGCGCTGCGCCTTCCAGGAACTTGCCGCCCAACAGGCCGAAACCAATTGCGGTACCCAGTGCGCCCAGGCCGATCAACAGTGCAACAGCGATAGCGGTTAGACCAACTACAGTTTCCATCTTTCCTCCCGACTTTTACGTCGTATGGTTTAGGTTTTTTAGATTTTAAAGCGGTAAAACAAATCGTTTCATAGCCCTGTTCGGGCACCCAATCGTTTGACCGAGTGGGACATCAGACTAGTCGAGACTGGCCTTAATGGTTCTCTTCGTGCGCCATCGACAAGTAAACGATGGTCAGCATCATGAAGATAAACGCCTGCAGGGTGATGATCAGGATGTGGAACACAGCCCACGCCCACTGCAGAACAATGCCCAGGCCGCTAAGCCAGAGCAGACCGCTGCCGAACATCACAGCAATCAGAATGAAGACCAGCTCGCCGGCGTACATGTTGCCGAACAGACGCAGTGCCAGCGAGATTGGCTTGGCGATCAGGGTGACGAATTCCAGCAGGAAGTTCACCGGGATCAGCAGCGCTTGCAGGAAAATGTTCTTGCTGCCGAACGGGTGCAGGGTCAGTTCGCCGATGAAGCCGCCGATGCCCTTGACCTTGATGCTGTAGAAAATGATCAGCGCGAACACCGACAAGGCCATGCCCAGGGTCGCGTTCGGGTCAGTGGTCGACACTGCACGGAACGGAATGTGATGGTCGCCAGTGATCAGGATGGCCAGTTGAGGAATCCAGTCGACCGGGATCAGGTCGACGGCGTTCATCAGGAACACCCAGACGAAGATGGTCAGTGCCAGCGGTGCAATCACCGGGCTACGGCCATGGAAGCTGTCTTTCACGCTGCCATCGACGAATTCGACCAATACTTCAACGAAGTTCTGCAAAGCACCAGGCTGACCTGAAGTCGCCTTCTTTGCCGCCATGCGGAAAAGAAGTACGAAGATCAGACCCAACGCGACCGACCAGCCGAGGGTATCGACGTGGAAAGCCCAGAAGCCCATTTCCTTGGCTTCTGCTGCGGTGTGGGCAAAACCCCACCCGCCAGTTGGGAGCTGACCGAAAGTCAGGTTCTGCAAGTGGTGCTGGATATAGCCCGAAGCGGTTGTTTCTGCCATGGTTGCCTCAAACGCCCTAAGGTCTCGAAAGTCTTGTTCTCATCAGCAGGGGCGCGAACCAGCTGACCAGTTGGGTCAACACGAAGACGCCGAATACAGCTAGCGGCGCCAATGGCTTCACACCTGCAAACGTCAATGCAAAGAGCACTGCCGTCAAAATCAGTTTGCCCGCCTCGCCGGCATAAAATGACCGGACGATGGCTTGAGCTGCTCGGGCGCCGGAAAACCGAAATGCCCTGTGAGCGAAATAAACATTGGGAAGCAAGGCTATCAGGCCTCCGCAAAGTCCTGAGTACCCGGCAACGACTCCATGCCATTGCCAAAGCGCCAAAGCAGCTATCAGCAAAACGACAAATTGAGCCATTAACACCGGAAAAACTGCCAGGCGATGGAACGGCAAGCGGTTTGGCGTGCGTCTTTCCATCACGTTTACTCTCCAATGGTCGGCTGCCAGAAATCAATAACTTGGCATAATTTGTGCCGACAAAATGCGCGCAGAGTATAGGGGCGGTTCAGCCCCTATTCAACTGTCAGGTAGTGATTTCCGACTGCACGCTACATGAGGAAATGTTTCAACGAATGTGTGCGAGCACACCTTGGAGTTCGTCGAGGGAGTTGTACCCAATGACCAACTGCCCTTTCCCCTTCTTACCGTGGCGAATCTGCACCGCAGAGCCTAGGCGTTCGGCCAGGCGCTGTTCGAGTCGGGCTATATCCGGGTCCGGTTTTACCGGTTCGGCAGGCTCCTGTTTACCACTCAACCACTGGCGAACCAGTGCTTCAGTTTGGCGCACTGTCAGCCCCCGTGCGACAACATGTCGCGCCCCTTCTACCTGTTGATTCTCCGGCAAACCGAGCAAAGCACGCGCATGACCCATTTCCAGGTCACCGTGCGACAGCATGGTTTTGATAACTTCCGGCAACGCGATCAAGCGTAGCAGGTTGGCCACGGTCACGCGGGATTTGCCCACCGCTTCCGCAACCTGTTGCTGAGTCAGCTGAAATTCCTGCTGCAAACGCTGCAACGCGACGGCTTCTTCGATCGGATTGAGGTCTTCGCGCTGGATGTTCTCGATAAGCGCCATGGCAATAGCCGTTTCATCCGGCACATCGCGAACCATCGCCGGGATGGTTTCCTGGCCAGCCTGCTGGCTCGCGCGCCAGCGGCGTTCACCGGCAATGATTTCGAAGCGCCCGCTGCCAATCGGGCGAACCACGATCGGCTGCATCACGCCCTGGGCCTTGATCGACTGCGCCAACTCTTCCAGCGCTTGAGGATCCATATCCCGGCGGGGTTGGTACTTGCCGCGCTGGATCAGGTCCAGGGGCAGGTGCTGCAGCTCACGCTGGTCAGCTTGCACCGCTTGTTCTTCCAGCGAGCTGACTGTCGGACCACTCAGCAGTGCATCCAGTCCACGTCCGAGACCTCGTTTCTTGACGGCCATGGGGATTCCTTAAGTTGCCTGAGCGGCGGCGGTGCGTGAGTTTTTGCGCTGACGGCGAACCATTTCGCCTGCCAAGGCGAGATAGGCAATGGCGCCCCGTGATGTTTTGTCGTATGCCAATGCCGGCATACCATAACTTGGCGCTTCGGCCAGGCGAATGTTGCGCGGAATCACGGTGTCGTAGAGCTGCTCGCCAAAGTGTTCCTTAAGCTGCGCAGACACATCGTTCATCAGGCTCAGGCGTGGGTCATACATGGTCCGCAGCAGGCCTTCGACTTTCAGGTTCGGGTTCAGCAGTTCGGCGATGCGCTTGATGTTATCCACAAGGTCGCTCAAACCTTCGAGCGCGAAGTATTCGCACTGCATGGGGATAATTACCCCATCGGCGGCTACCAGTGCGTTCAGCGTGAGCATCGACAACGACGGTGGGCAGTCGATCAAAATGTAATCGTAGTTTTCACGGATCGGCGCCAATGCACTGCGCAGGCGGCTTTCCTTCATCTGCATTTCCAGCAGAACAACTTCGGCCGCCGTCAGGTCGCGGTTGGCCGGCAACAGCTGGTAACCACCGTGCTCGGAGTAGTGCATGGCCTGGGCCAGGTCGCATTCGCCGATCAGCAGGTCGTAGACCGAATTTTCCAGACCGTGTTTATCCACACCGCTACCCATGGTGGCGTTGCCCTGTGGATCGAGATCGATCAGCAACACCCGACGCTTGGTAGCGACCAGGGAAGCTGCGAGGTTGATGCAGGTGGTGGTTTTACCCACACCACCCTTTTGGTTCGCAATCGCGAATACCTTAGCCATTCTTGCTTGTGTTCCCAATCATGCCGTGCGGCGCAGTATCAGCAGATGGCGTTGGCCTTGGCAACCAGGGACGGCCAGGGCATGTTCGCTATCGAGGTGGAAGTCTGCCGGCAATGCTACCAGCTCATCGGCCGGATGAACGCCCTTCATTGCCAGCCAGCGTGTATTGGCATCGCCGAGGTGGCGAGTCCAGTTACTGAAGTTTTCCATGCTGCTGAACGCCCGGGAAACAATCCCGTTGAATGGCTGTGCAGGCTGGAAGGCTTCGACGCGACTGTGGATAACTTGCAGGTTATCCAGTTTGAGTTCGAGTTTGACCTGGGTCAGAAAGCGGGTTTTCTTGCCGTTGCTGTCCAGGCAAGTCACTTGGGACTCGGGAAACAGGATGGCCAACGGAATACCCGGCATGCCGCCACCGCTGCCAACGTCCAGCCAGCGACCGTTTTCAATGAACGACATCACGCTCAAACTATCGAGCAGGTGGCGAGAGACCATTTCGTCCGGATCGCGCACGGCGGTCAGGTTGTAGGCCTTGTTCCATTTGATCAACAGGGCCAGATAACCCAGCAATTGCGCGTGCTGGGTTTCTGTCAGTGTGACACCGAGCTGGCGAGCACCTGTGGATAACTCTTCGGCGTGTTGCGAGGTGACCAACGAACTCAAGCGCTTTGCTCCAACTGACGGCCCGCGCCGCGTTTTTTCAAATGAATCATCAACAGCGAAATGGCCGCCGGGGTGACGCCCGGGATACGTGACGCCTGGCCCAAGGTTTCAGGACGGGTCGCGCCGAGCTTGCTCTGGATCTCTTTGGAGAGACCGGAAATGTTTGTGTAATCGATATCCACAGGCAGTTTGGTGTCTTCGCTGGCTCGAAGGCGTGCGATTTCATCCTGCTGACGGTCGATGTAACCGGCGTACTTGGTCTTGATTTCGACCTGTTCGGCGACCTGTTGATCTTCTGCGCCCCCACCGGTCACGGCAATCAGGCCAGCGTAGTCGATTTCAGGACGGCTCAGCAGGTTGAGCAAATTGTATTCGTGGGTCAGCGGCGTACCGAACTTCTCTGAAATCGCGTCGCCCTGCTCGGTGCCCGGGCGAACCCAGGTACTTTTCAGACGTTGTTCTTCCAGGTCGATGCTTTCGCGCTTCTTGCAGAACGCCGTCCAACGCGCGTCATCGACCAGACCCAACTCGCGACCTTTTTCGGTCAAACGCAGGTCGGCGTTGTCTTCACGCAGGATCAGGCGGTACTCGGCACGGGACGTGAACATCCGGTACGGCTCTTGAGTACCGAGGGTAATCAGGTCGTCGACCAATACGCCGATGTACGCCTCGTCGCGACGCGGGCACCAGGCGTCTTTGCCCTGTGCACGCAGTGCGGCGTTGGCGCCGGCCAGCAAACCCTGGGCGCCGGCTTCTTCGTAACCAGTGGTGCCGTTGATTTGACCGGCGAAAAACAGCCCGCCAATCACTTTGGTTTCCAGGCTGTATTTCAGGTCACGTGGGTCGAAATAGTCGTACTCGATGGCGTAGCCCGGACGCACGATGTGCGCGTTTTCCATGCCACGGATCGATTGCACGATCTGCAATTGCACGTCGAACGGCAGGGATGTGGATATCCCGTTCGGGTACAGCTCGTGGGTGGTCAAACCTTCCGGCTCGATAAAGACCTGATGGCTTTCCTTGTCGGCAAAGCGGTGAATCTTGTCTTCGATCGACGGGCAATAACGCGGGCCGATGCCTTCGATCAATCCCGCGTCGGAATACATCGGCGATCGATCGAGGTTCGCGGCAATGATTTCGTGGGTTCGGGCGTTGGTGTGGGTAATCCAGCAGCTCACCTGTTTCGGGTGTTGCTCTTTGGAGCCCATGAACGACATCACCGGGATCGGGGTATCGCCTGCTTGCTCGGTCATTACCGAGAAATCCACAGAACGACCGTCGATACGCGGCGGCGTACCGGTTTTCAAACGACCCACACGCAACGGCAATTCACGCAGACGGTGAGCCAGGGCGATCGATGGCGGATCACCGGCGCGGCCGCCGGAGTAATTCTGCATGCCGATGTGGATAAGTCCGCCGAGGAAGGTGCCAGTGGTCAACACCACGGAATCCGCGAGGAAACGCAGACCCATTTGGGTGACAACACCGCGCACTTGTTCCTGTTCGACGATCAGGTCATCAGCGGCTTGTTGAAATATCCACAGGTTCGGCTGGTTTTCCAATGCTTCGCGGACAGCGGCCTTGTACAGAACCCGGTCTGCCTGAGCGCGAGTTGCACGCACGGCCGGGCCTTTGCGGCTGTTCAACACGCGAAATTGAATACCACCTTTGTCGGTGGCCATGGCCATCGCGCCGCCAAGGGCGTCGATTTCTTTAACCAGGTGGCTTTTACCGATCCCACCAATGGCGGGGTTGCAACTCATTGCTCCGAGGGTTTCCACGTTATGCGTCAGCAACAGGGTTTTTGCACCCATACGTGCTGAGGCCAGTGCTGCCTCGGTACCGGCATGACCGCCGCCGATGACGATCACTTCAAAACGGGAAGGGAAATCCACCACGCACCTCGTGCCTGCTTCAGTTAGGTAATCAGGAATAGTTTGAGCTCAGGTTTCTGGACCTGGTCGACAAGTATAGGGACTTCGCCCTTCCTAAAGAACCCTTTGCACAAAATTTAACCAGCTGTGGAGAAGTCGGGGTTATAGAAATTAAAAAGAGAGAAATTTATTAAATCTTTGTTTTTATGTTTATTTCTACTGAGCCACCTTTCTGTGGATAGATTGCTACAGACCTTTAAATTCAATGTGTACAGAGATTCAAAACCCTGTGGTCATATGGCAAAGAGACCCTTGGATAACCGGTTTAAGCCTGTGGATGAAAGGCATGGTTATCCACAGAGACGGTTATCTTCAGTTTTCAGGCCCTGTTATCAACTGCCCTTAGAGGCACTTATTCACAGGGCTTAATCCACAGAAAAGCGCCCATAAGGTAAATTCCGGACAAAGAAAAACCGCTGAAGCAGAAATTATCTGCTCGGCACTGAGGGAAGATTTTTCAAAAAGAGGGGACAGACAGGCGCGAATGGCCTGTCTGTGGACAACGGAAGGGTTATTTACCGATGCAGAAGCTGGAAAAGATTCGTCCCAACAGGTCATCGGAGCTGAATGCACCGGTGATTTCACCCAGCGAATGCTGAGCCTGACGCAAATCCTCGGCCAACAGCTCGCCGGCACCTGCCAGGGTCAATTGCGCGCGGCCATGCTCAAGGGATGCACTGGCATGACGCAGGGCCTCAAGGTGACGCCTGCGTGCGCTGAAGCTGCTTTCCGACGTCTGCTCGTAACCCATGCAGGCCTTCAGATGGTCGCGCAGTAACTCCAGGCCTTCGCCTGCTGACTTGGCACTCAAGCTAATGGTGACGTGGCCATCTTCACTGACTTCCAGGGCAATCGCTTCCCCCGTCAGATCAGCCTTGTTACGAATCAGCGTGACTTTCGCGGGATCCGGGCGGATTTCGAGGAATTCCGGCCACAACGCGAAAGGGTCCAAGGCTTCAGGTGCCGTCGCATCGACGACCAGCAACACGCGATCCGCTTCGCCGATTGCTTTCAGTGCGCGTTCTACGCCGATTTTTTCCACGTGATCGTCGGTATCTCGCAGACCAGCGGTATCAACGACGTGCAGCGGCATGCCATCAATGTGGATATGTTCGCGAAGAATGTCCCGGGTAGTGCCGGCAATTTCAGTCACGATCGCTGCTTCCCTACCCGCCAAGGCATTCAACAGGCTGGATTTACCAGCATTCGGCCGACCGGCAATCACCACAGTCATGCCGTCACGCAGCAATGCGCCTTGCCCGGCTTCGCGAAGTACTGTGGATAATTCATCGCGCACTTTGTCGAGCATGGCCAAGACATGACCATCGGCAAGGAAGTCGATTTCTTCCTCTGGAAAGTCGATGGCGGCCTCGACATAGATACGCAGGCCAATCAGTTGCTCGGTGAGGTTATGCACACGCAGAGAAAATGCACCTTGCAAGGAACGCAGCGCGTTTCGAGCCGCTTGTGCAGAACTCGCCTCGATCAAGTCGGCGATGGCTTCTGCCTGAGCCAGGTCGAGTTTGTCATTGAGGAAGGCCCGTTCACTGAATTCGCCGGGACGGGCGAGACGACAACCCAGTTCCAGACAACGCTTGAGCAACATATCCAGAACAATCGGCCCGCCATGTCCCTGCAGTTCCAGCACGTCTTCGCCGGTAAAGGAGTTCGGTCCCGGGAAATACAGCGCAATGCCTTCGTCCAGCACCTCTCCGTTACCACTGAGGAACGGGCCGTAATGGGCAAACCGCGGTTTCAACTCCCGACCGCTGATGGCCTTGGCCGCAAGGCTCGCCAACGGTCCGGAAATACGGACGATGCCCACACCGCCGCGACCTTGGGCGGTGGCGACAGCTGCGATGGTTTCACGAGGAACGCTCATAAACCGGTATCCAGACAAAAGTGACAGATAGCAAAACGCCCCACTAGGGGGCGTTTTGAGTGGTTATCCACAGTGTAAATCAAGCGGCTGCTTTGGTAGCCCGTTCGATTTTACGAGTGATGTACCACTGTTGAGTGATGGACAGGCAGTTGTTCACTACCCAGTACAGCACCAGACCAGCCGGGAACCACAGGAAGAAGAAGGTGAAGATGATTGGCATCAGCTTCATCACCTTGGCCTGCATCGGATCCGGAGGTGTCGGGTTCAACTGCTGCTGGATGAACATGGTGGCGCCCATGATGATCGGCAGAATGAAGAACGGATCCTTGATCGACAGGTCAGTAATCCACAGCATGAACGGCGCTTGGCGCATTTCAACGCTTTCCAGCAGAACCCAGTACAGCGATAGGAAAACCGGCATCTGCACGAGGATTGGCAAGCAACCACCCAGCGGATTGATCTTCTCTTTCTTGTACAGCTCCATCATGGCTTGCGACATTTTCTGCCGATCATCGCCATGTTGCTCTTTCAGCGCGGCCAGTTTCGGTGCCACTGCACGCATGCGTGCCATGGATTTGTAGCTGGCGGCGGACAGAGGGAAGAACAAACCCTTGATCAGCATGGTCAGGAAAATGATCGACCAGCCCCAGTTACCGACGATGGCGTGGATATGTTGCAGCAACCAGAAGATGGGTTGGGCAATAAACCACAGGATGCCGTAGTCGACGGTCAGTTCCAGACCTGGGGACAACTCTTTCAGCACTGCCTGGCTTTTCGGGCCGGCGTACAGAACAGCGCTGACTTCAGCTTTCGCACCTGGCGCAACAGTCAATGCCGGGGCGGTGTAGCCGATGATGTAGTTGCCTTTGCTGTCTTTACGGGTCTGGACGACATTGTTTTCGCCCTTCGCCGGAATCCACGCGGTCACGAAGTAGTGTTGCAACCAGGCAACCCAACCACCGTTGACGGTTTCTTTCAGCTGAGCCTTGTCCATGTCCTTCATCGACACTTTCTTGTACGGCTCGTTACTTGTCCACAGGGCGGCGCCCAGGTAAGTCGCGGTGCCGGTGGCAGTGCTGGAAGAAGGATCGGAGCTGGCGTCACGCTTCAGCTGGGCGAACATCGCGCCTGACCAAGGCTTGGCGCTTTCGTTGTCGATCAGGTAGGAAACGGTTACGTCATACAGGCCGCGTTTCAGTGTGAAACGCTTGATGTAGTTGACGCCGTCCTTGCTGAACTTCAGGTCTACGACCAATTGGTCCTGACCGTCAGCCAGCTGATAAACCTTCTTCTCCGAGGAGTAAACCGGACGACCGGCAGGACTTGCGTCCGGACCGTCGGTGCCGATCAAACCGCTTTGAGCCAGATAAGTCCGCTCGTTGCCGTTATCGAACAACTGGAACGGGATTTCCGGATGGTCCTGGCGACGTGGATACAGCGGCAGCGTCAGCTGGGCAACATCACCACCTTGTGGATCGATGGCCAGGTTGAGCACATCCGTTTTGATCTGGATGAGGTCTTTGCTTGCAGCTACTGGCGTTTCAGCAGGTGCAGCGGCACTGGTATCGCTTGCGGCGCGTGGAATGTCGTCACTGACAGAAGCATTATTGCCAGTAGCCGTATCCGGTAGGCCCGGTGCGGTAGTACTGGAAGCAACATTCTGAGTCGGCAGGGCAGCCTGGCCATAGTCCTGGTTCCATTTAAGAACCATAACGTAGGACACGATTGCCAGGGCGACGATCAGGATCGTGCGTTTGATATCCATGATTACTCGGCCATCGAAGAAGAACGGGAGGTAGGGATAGGTGGAACCGGGTCATAACCACCGGGATTCCACGGATGACAGCGACCTAAACGACGAAAGGCCAGCCAGCCACCGCGCAGAAGACCATGATTTTCTATGGCCTCTAACGCGTAGCAGGAACAACTGGGGTAGAAGCGACAGTGGTTGGCCATCAGGGGACTAATGGCATAGCGGTAAAACTGGATCGGAACGAGTGCCAGTTTACGCATCGGGACTGTCTACCCCTACAGTTTCGGTTTTGACTGCTGGTACTGGCGTGCTGCGTGCCAGACGCTTCCAGAGTTTGCCGAAATGCTGAATCAATTCGGGGTTTTCTACGTCACCCAAACCTTTGCGCGCGACGATAACGATGTCCCAGCCGACCAGTGAATCCTGGTGCAGACGGAACGATTCGCGCATCAGACGTTTGAGGCGATTGCGCTCGACGGAGAGCTTTACGCTCTTTTTCCCGATAACCAACCCGAGACGGGGGTGATCAAGATCGTTGTTGCGCGCAAGGAGCAGGAGATTTTTCCCCGGAACCTTGCCGGTAGGGGAGTCAAAGACTGCCTTGAAATGCCGGGGAGTAAGCAGACGCTTTTCCCGACTGAAGTCCTGACTCACCTCCAGTGCCGGCTTATCAAACTGCCAGACGCGCACGACCTTTGGCGCGGCGACGCGACAGAACGGCACGGCCGTTCTTGGTAGCCATGCGAGCACGGAAACCGTGGGTACGAGCGCGTTTGATAGTGCTTGGTTGGAAAGTACGTTTCATTGTCGTGTTACCTGGTTCGTCCACAACGGGCCGGAATGGCCCCCGTTTTAAGAGACCGGGGATTCTAGAGAAAGCAAGCCTCTAGGTCAATTTCCAACCAGCGTTTCCTTATAAATAGATCTGAGGAGGTTTTGTTCGTGATTAACCCTTCGTTAGAAATAGAAATAAGAAAGGAATTATTTAAAGCTTTTCTGTAAAGCTTATAAAAGCTAGGCAGGCGACCATCTGTGGATAACTAGCTCCAGGCCTTATATTACGGGCTGTACAGAGAATGACAACTACCGTGGAAAACAGGGGGCAGCCTGTGCTGCGCTGTCGGATAACCTGTGGGTGAAAGGGCTTGTTATCCACAGGCTGGTTATCCACCGAATTTCCCCCCTACTTGTGCAACGACCTTAGACCCGGTTATCCACAGGGCTTATGCACAGACCGCTGGTCGTCTTTTTTGCGTATAAAACATTGATTCTTCTTGTTCAGTGCTCCAGCTACGTGTGGATAAGTCAGCGTCTGGTCGCTACAATGGCCGCTTGTTTTTGCCTCACCGGCTTTCAACTTAGGGGATATCCGTGTCAGTGGAACTTTGGCAGCAGTGCGTGGAGCTTTTGCGCGAAGAGCTGCCTGCCCAACAATTCAACACTTGGATCCGTCCACTACAGGTCGAAGCCGAAGGCGACGAGCTGCGTGTCTACGCACCGAATCGTTTTGTTCTCGACTGGGTCAACGAAAAGTACCTGGGCCGCGTTCTTGAACTGCTGGATGAGCATGGCAACGGCTTGGCGCCGGTGCTGTCCTTATTAATAGGCAGCAAACGCAGTTCGGCACCGCGCGCCGCGCCAAATGCGCCGTTGGCTGCCGCTGCCTCTCAGGCCCAGGCTGCTCAAGCACCTGTCAGCGCTCCGGCGCCAGCGCCGACTGCCAGCGCACCGACCAAGCGCGCGACGCAAAAAGTGGCCGAGATCAATGAAGAGCCGTCTCGCGACAGCTTCGACCCGATGGCCGGCGCCAGCTCGCAGCAAGCTCCGATTCGCTCCGAGCAACGCACGGTGCAGGTCGAAGGCGCGCTCAAGCACACCAGTTACCTGAATCGCACCTTCACCTTCGAAAACTTCGTCGAAGGTAAGTCGAACCAACTGGCCCGGGCCGCAGCCTGGCAGGTGGCGGACAATCCCAAGCACGGTTACAACCCGCTCTTCCTTTATGGTGGCGTCGGCTTGGGTAAAACCCACTTGATGCACGCTGTGGGTAACCACCTACTAAAGAAGAACCCGAATGCCAAGGTCGTTTACCTGCATTCGGAGCGTTTCGTGGCCGACATGGTCAAGGCACTGCAACTGAACGCCATCAACGAATTCAAGCGCTTCTACCGTTCGGTGGATGCGTTGCTCATCGATGACATTCAATTCTTCGCCCGAAAGGAACGTTCGCAGGAAGAGTTTTTCCACACCTTCAACGCCCTGCTTGAAGGTGGCCAGCAGGTCATTCTCACCAGTGACCGCTACCCGAAAGAAATCGAAGGCCTTGAAGAGCGCCTCAAATCCCGCTTCGGCTGGGGCCTGACGGTTGCCGTCGAGCCGCCGGAGCTGGAAACCCGCGTGGCGATCTTGATGAAAAAGGCCGACCAGGCCAAAGTCGATCTGCCACATGACGCGGCGTTCTTCATTGCCCAGCGTATTCGCTCCAACGTCCGAGAGCTGGAAGGCGCGCTGAAACGCGTGATCGCCCACTCGCACTTCATGGGCCGCGACATCACCATCGAGCTGATTCGTGAATCCCTGAAAGACCTGTTGGCGCTGCAAGACAAATTGGTCTCTGTGGATAACATTCAGCGCACGGTCGCCGAGTATTACAAGATCAAGATCTCCGACCTGCTGTCCAAGCGTCGTTCACGCTCGGTCGCACGTCCGCGTCAGGTTGCAATGGCATTGTCCAAAGAGTTGACTAACCACAGCCTGCCGGAAATCGGCGATGTGTTTGGCGGCCGCGACCATACGACTGTTTTGCACGCCTGTCGCAAGATCAACGAGCTTAAGGAATCCGACGCGGACATCCGCGAGGACTACAAGAACCTGCTGCGTACACTGACCACTTGATGAACACCAGCGCAGCTTATTAAGGCAAGGGACTAGACCATGCATTTCACCATTCAACGCGAAGCCCTGTTGAAACCCCTGCAACTGGTCGCAGGCGTCGTCGAGCGCCGACAGACCTTGCCGGTGCTCTCCAACGTGCTGCTGGTTGTCGAAGGCCAGCAATTGTCGCTGACCGGTACCGACCTGGAAGTCGAGCTGGTCGGTCGTGTGCAACTTGAAGAGCCGGCAGATCCTGGTTCCATCACCGTGCCTGCGCGCAAGCTGATGGACATCTGCAAGAGCCTGCCGAACGATGCGCTGATCGACATCAAGGTCGATGAGCAGAAGCTGGTGGTGAAGGCGGGTCGTAGCCGCTTCACCCTGTCGACCCTGCCGGCCAACGATTTTCCGACAGTGGAAGAAGGCCCGGGCTCGCTGACCTGCAGCCTGGAACAAAGTAAACTGCGTCGTCTGATCGAACGCACCAGCTTCGCCATGGCCCAGCAAGACGTTCGTTACTACCTGAACGGCATGCTGCTGGAAGTTTCGGCCGGAATCATTCGCGCCGTGGCCACCGACGGTCACCGTCTGGCCATGTGCTCGATGCAGGCCGATATCGGTCAGCCGGATCGCCATCAGGTCATCGTTCCGCGCAAGGGCATCCTCGAACTGGCGCGCCTGCTGACTGAGCCGGACGGCATCGTCAGCATCGTCCTGGGTCAACACCACATCCGCGCGACCACCGGCGAATTCACCTTCACCTCGAAACTGGTCGACGGTAAATTCCCGGATTACGAGCGTGTTCTGCCAAAAGGCGGCGACAAGCTGGTACTCGGCGACCGTCAGGCGCTGCGTGAAGCCTTCAGCCGCACCGCGATTCTGTCCAACGAGAAGTACCGTGGCATCCGTCTGCAACTGGCTAACGGTCAGCTGAAAATCCAGGCGAACAATCCGGAGCAGGAAGAAGCGGAAGAAGAAGTCGGCGTTGAATACAACGGCGGCAATCTGGAAATCGGCTTCAACGTCAGCTATCTGCTCGACGTACTGGGTGTGATGACCACCGAGCAAGTGCGCTTGATCCTGTCCGATTCCAACAGCAGTGCGCTGGTGCAGGAATCCGACAACGACGACTCGGCTTACGTTGTCATGCCGATGCGTCTGTAATCATGTTCAGCAGAAGCTAGATGTCGCTCAGTCGCGTCTCGGTCACCGCGGTGCGCAATTTGCACCCGGTGACCTTCTCCCCCTCCCCCCGAATCAACATTCTTTACGGCGCCAACGGCAGCGGCAAAACCAGTGTTCTGGAAGCCATTCATCTGCTGGGGCTTGCCCGTTCGTTCCGTAGCAGCCGTCTGTTGCCGGTCATTCAATACGAGCAATTGGCGTGCACGGTGTTTGGCCAGGTTGAGTTGGCTGAGGGCGGACACAGCGCATTAGGTATCTCGCGCGACCGTCAGGGTGAGTTTCAGATCCGCATCGACGGTCAGAACGCCCGCAGCGCGGCGCAACTGGCGGAGATCCTGCCACTCCAGCTGATCAACCCTGACAGTTTTCGCTTGCTTGAAGGTGCGCCGAAGATACGCCGACAGTTTCTCGACTGGGGCGTATTCCATGTGGAACCGCGATTTATGTCCACCTGGCAGCGCTTGCAGAAGGCTCTGCGCCAGAGAAACTCTTGGCTGCGACATGGTACACTTGACGCCGTTTCGCAAGCGGTTTGGGACAGGGAACTGTGCCAGGCCAGCGCTGAAATCGATGAATACCGCCGCGCCTACATCAAAGCCTTGAAACCAGTCTTTGAACAGACCTTGAGCGAACTGGTCGAGCTTGAAGGCTTGACCCTCAGCTATTACCGAGGCTGGGACAAAGACCGCGAACTGAGTGCCGTACTCGCAGGGTCCCTTCAACGGGACCAGCAAATGGGTCACACCCAGGCCGGACCACAACGCGCTGATTTGCGTCTCAGACTGGGCGCACATAATGCTGCGGACATCTTGTCCCGGGGTCAGCAGAAGTTGGTGGTTTGTGCATTGCGGATTGCCCAAGGGCACCTGGTTAGCCAGGCCCGACGCGGACAGTGTATTTATCTGGTGGATGACCTGCCGTCGGAACTGGACGAGCACCACCGACGCGCGCTTTGCCGCTTGCTGGAAGACTTACGCTGCCAGGTCTTTATCACCTGTGTAGATCACGAATTATTGAGGGAAGGCTGGCAGACGGAAACGCCAGTCGCTTTGTTCCACGTGGAACAGGGCCGTATCACCCAGACCCACGACCATCGGGAGTGAAGGCATTGAGCGAAGAAAATACGTACGACTCAACGAGCATTAAAGTGCTGAAAGGCCTGGATGCCGTACGCAAACGTCCCGGTATGTACATTGGTGACACCGACGATGGCAGCGGTCTGCACCACATGGTATTCGAAGTGGTCGATAACTCGATCGACGAAGCTCTCGCCGGCCACTGCGACGACATCAGCATCATCATTCACCCGGATGAGTCCATCACCGTTCGCGACAACGGCCGTGGCATCCCGGTAGACGTGCACAAAGAAGAAGGCGTTTCCGCAGCCGAGGTCATCATGACCGTGCTGCACGCCGGCGGTAAGTTCGACGATAACTCCTACAAAGTTTCCGGCGGTCTGCACGGTGTAGGTGTGTCGGTGGTGAACGCACTGTCCAAAGAACTGATCCTGACCGTTCGCCGCAGCGGCAAGATTTGGGAACAGACGTACATCCACGGTGTTCCGCAAGAGCCGATGAAGATCGTTGGCGAGAGCGAAAGCACGGGCACCCAGATTCACTTCAAGCCCTCGGCTGAAACCTTCAAGAATATCCATTTCAGCTGGGACATCCTGGCCAAGCGGATCCGTGAACTGTCCTTCCTCAACTCCGGTGTCGGCATCGTCCTCAAGGATGAGCGCAGCGGCAAGGAAGAGCTGTTCAAGTACGAAGGCGGCCTGCGTGCGTTCGTTGAATACCTGAACACCAACAAGACTGCGGTCAATCAGGTGTTCCACTTCAACATCCAGCGTGAAGATGGCATCGGCGTGGAAATCGCCCTGCAGTGGAACGACAGCTTCAACGAGAACCTGTTGTGCTTCACTAACAACATTCCACAGCGCGATGGCGGTACTCACCTGGTGGGTTTCCGTTCCGCACTGACGCGTAACCTGAACACCTACATTGAAGCTGAAGGTCTGGCGAAGAAGCACAAAGTCGCGACCACTGGTGACGATGCCCGTGAAGGCCTGACCGCGATCATTTCGGTAAAAGTACCGGATCCGAAGTTCAGCTCCCAGACCAAAGACAAGCTGGTTTCTTCCGAAGTGAAGACCGCGGTCGAACAGGAAATGGGCAAGTACTTCTCCGACTTCCTGCTGGAAAACCCGAACGAAGCCAAACTGGTCGTCGGCAAGATGATCGACGCGGCGCGTGCGCGTGAAGCGGCGCGTAAAGCCCGGGAAATGACCCGTCGTAAAGGCGCGCTGGATATCGCCGGCCTGCCGGGCAAACTGGCTGACTGCCAGGAAAAAGACCCTGCCCTGTCCGAACTGTACCTGGTGGAAGGTGACTCTGCTGGTGGCTCCGCCAAGCAGGGACGTAACCGCCGCACCCAGGCCATCCTGCCGCTGAAGGGCAAGATCCTGAACGTCGAGAAAGCACGCTTCGACAAGATGATTTCTTCGCAAGAAGTGGGCACTTTGATCACCGCGCTGGGCTGTGGCATTGGCCGCGACGAGTACAACATTGCGAAGCTGCGTTATCACAACATCATCATCATGACCGATGCTGACGTCGACGGTTCGCACATCCGTACCCTGCTGCTGACCTTCTTCTTCCGTCAGTTGCCGGAGCTGATCGAGCGCGGCTACATCTACATCGCTCAGCCGCCGCTGTACAAGGTCAAGAAAGGCAAGCAAGAGCAATACATCAAAGACGACGATGCCATGGAAGAGTACATGACGCAGTCGGCCCTGGAAGACGCGAGCCTGCACCTGAACGAAGATGCCCCGGGTATCTCCGGACCAGCGCTTGAGCGCCTGGTGAATGACTTCCGTCTGGTGATGAAGACCCTCAAGCGTCTGTCGCGCCTGTACCCACAGGAGTTGACCGAGCACTTCATCTACCTGCCTGCGGTGAGCATGGATCAACTGTCCGATCATGCAGCGATGCAGGATTGGCTGGCTCAATACGAAGTTCGCCTGCGCACCGTCGAGAAGTCCGGCCTGGTCTACAAAGCCAGCCTGCGTGAAGACCGTGAACGTAACGTCTGGCTGCCAGAGGTCGAACTGATCTCCCACGGCCTGTCGAACTACGTCACGTTCAACCGCGACTTCTTCGGCAGCAACGATTACCGGACGGTTGTTTCGCTGGGCGCTCAACTGAGCACCTTGCTGGACGACGGTGCGTACATCCAGCGCGGCGAGCGCAAGAAGCCGGTCACCGAGTTCAAGGAAGCCCTTGAATGGCTGATGGCTGAAAGCACCAAGCGTCACACCATCCAGCGATACAAAGGTCTGGGTGAGATGAACCCGGATCAGCTGTGGGAAACCACCATGGACCCCGCACAGCGCCGGATGCTCAAAGTGACTATCGAAGACGCCATTGGTGCGGACCAGATCTTCAACACCCTGATGGGTGATGCGGTCGAACCTCGTCGTGACTTCATCGAAAGCAACGCCCTGGCGGTTTCGAACCTGGACTTCTGATTCAGCGAACCTGCCAAAACAAAAAAGGCCAACGCTCAGCGTTGGCCTTTTTTATTACCTGTTTTTCGCATGCGATCACGCCGGATTTCGTTCGTCATTCCCTTTAGTACATGGAGTGGAAAATCGCAAATTCCGGGCATAAAAAACCGGCTATATCAGCCGGTTTTTTTGCTCCCGAAAAAAACTTATGCACCATTTTCCGTGTTTTATGTGTTTAAGAAATATGTATATAAATCAATAACTTATAAAACGATATTGCTGCTTTTCGAGAAAACGGTACACAGGTTATCCACAGAATCTCAGACAGCCACTTGATCATTTGCGGCCGGCGCTGCCGGGGCCGCTGGCAGTGAACCCATTTCCCGTTGCATCTGCTCGTTCCAGGCTTGTACCCGGTCGTTCAGATCAGCGATGGCGCGAGGCCCGCTGCCCACGGCGTACATCGGTTCGCCGATGATTACGGTGATGACACCCTGCTTCTTTGCCCAACCGGTTTTAGGCCAGAACTTGCCGGCATTGTGCGCAATCGGCAGGACAGGAAGCTCGGCGTTGACGGCCAACGCGGTGCCACCGCGCGAGAACTTGCCGATAGTGCCAAAAGGAACGCGAGTCCCCTCAGGGAAGATCAGCACCCAGACGCCATCCTTCAGCAGCTCATCGCCCTTCTTCGCAACATGCTTAAGCGCGGCTTTCGGATTGTCGCGGTCGATGGCAATCGGTCGCAGCATGGCCATGGCCCAGCCGAAGAACGGTACATACAGCAATGAACGCTTGAGCACCTGGCTCAAAGGTTCGAAGTAAGCCGAGAGAAAGAACGTCTCCCAGGTGCTCTGGTGGTTCGATTGAATCACGCAGGGCTGGTCAGGCACGTTCTCGGCGCCTTTGATTTCGTAGCTGATGCCCAGAAAGACTTTGCTCAGCCACAAGGCGCAGCGGCACCAGTACACGTTGATAAAACGATAACGCGCCTTGAACGGCAAAAACGGCGCGATAAAAAAGCTCAGGCTGCACCAGAGCAAAGAGCTGGTGCCCAGCAACAGATAAAAGAGGAATGTTCTGATGGCCTGCAGTATCGACATGGTGACGTTTACCGTGCGGGCTCTGCCCGTCTATATAAAGCGCAATCCCGATCAATCCTTGGTCAGGAATCTCGAAACGCTCTAATTGTGGATAAGTTCTGCGGCAATCGCCGCCAGATCGTCAAAAATCAAGGTGCCCACCGGAAGGGTCTTGCCCAAAGTCTTTTCGCCTTTCCCGGTCTTTACCAAAACTGGCTGAGAATCGACGGCTTTGGCGGCTTCCAGGTCACCAAGGCTGTCGCCGACGAACCAAAGATGGGTCAGCGACACGTTGTAATGCTCGGCGATGGTTTTCAGCATCCCGGGTTTCGGCTTGCGACAATCGCAGCCTTCGTCCGGCCCGTGCGGGCAATAGACGATCAGCCCGACTTCACCGCCCTGCTCCGCGACCAACGAGCGCAAGCGCTCGTGCATGGCGTCCAGGGTGGCGATGTCGTAATAGCCGCGAGCGATGCCCGACTGGTTGGTAGCGACCGCTACCGTCCAGCCGGCCTTGCTCAACTGCGCGATGGCTTCGATCGAACCGGGGAGTGGAATCCACTCCTCCACCGACTTGATGTAAGCGTCGGAGTCGTAATTGATCACCCCGTCGCGATCGAGAATCAGCAGTTTCAACAGCAGCCCCTTAGCTCAGCAGCGAAATATCAGCGACGCCGAGGAACAGGCCACGCAGACGCGCCAGCAAGGCATAACGGTTGGCGCGGACCTTGGCATCTTCCGCGTTGACCATCACCGCTTCGAAGAACGCATCCACTGGCTCGCGCAACGCGGCCAGGCGTGCCAGCGATTCGCTGTACTGACGCGCAGCGGCCATTGGCTGGACAGCCTGGTCCGCCTGCTGGATCGCCGAGTACAGGGAGAACTCGTTGGCATTGTCGAAGTACTTGGCTTCCACCACCGATGGAATCGAACCTTCGGCCTTGCTCAACAAGTTCGATACGCGTTTGTTCACCGCAGCCAGGGCCGCGGCTTCCGGCAATTTGCGGAAGGCTTCTACCGCTTGAACACGCTGGTCGAAGTCCAGTGCCGAACCCGGCTTCAGGGCGCGAACCGACAGGTAAGTCGCGACGTCGACACCTTCGTCTTCGTAACGGGCACGCAGACGGTCGAAGATGAACTCCAGCACCGCGTCGTTGAGGCCGGCAGCCTTGACCTTGGCACCGAACGCATTCACGGCGAAAGCCACGGCGTCGTTCAGGTCCAGATCGAGCTTTTTGTCGATGAGGATACGCAGTACGCCGAGTGCAGCACGGCGCAAGGCGTACGGGTCTTTGCTGCCGGTTGGCAGCATGCCGATACCGAAAATGCCCACCAGGGTGTCGAGCTTGTCGGCGATCGCCACGGCCGCACCGGTCAGGGTGGTCGGCAGTTCAGCACCGGCACCGCGCGGCATGTACTGCTCGTTCAGCGCCAGGGCGACTTCTTGCGGCTCGCCGTCGTTGAGGGCGTAGTAGTAACCGGCGACACCTTGCATCTCCGGGAACTCACCGACCATTTCGGTCGACAGGTCGCACTTGGACAGCAGGCCGGCACGGGAAGCCCATGCAGTGTTGCCGCCAATGCGTTGCGCGATGAACGCAGCGAGTTTGGAAACGCGCTCGGCCTTGTCGTAAACGCTGCCGAGTTTTTCCTGGAACACCACGTTTTGCAGGCGCAGGTTGAAGTCTTCGAGTTTCTGCTTCTTGTCTTGCTTGAAGAAAAACTCGGCGTCGGTCAGGCGTGGGCGAACCACTTTCTCGTTACCGGCGATGATCTGTTGCGGGTCTTTGCTTTCGATGTTGGCCACGGTGATGAAACGTGGCAGCAACTTGCCGTCGGCATCCAGCAGGCAGAAATACTTCTGGTTGTCCTGCATGGTGGTGATCAGTGCTTCTTGCGGCACGTCGAGGAAACGCTCTTCAAACGAGCACACCAGCGGCACTGGCCATTCGACCAGCGCGGTCACTTCGTCGAGCAGTGCCGGCGGAACAATCGCCGTGCCTTCCTGACGGGTAGCCAGTTCTTCGGTGCGCTTGCTGATGATGTCGCGACGTTCGTTGGCATCGGCCAGAACATAAGCGGCACGCAAGTCGGCCAGGTAATTGGCCGGCGAGGTGATGCGCACGTTTTCCGGGTGATGGAAGCGGTGACCACGGGAATCGCGGCCAGCCTTCTGCGCGAGGATGGTGCAATCGATAACTTCGTCACCGAGCAGCATCACCAGCCATTGGGTCGGACGAACGAATTCTTCCTTGCGAGCGCCCCAACGCATGCGTTTCGGGATCGGCAGGTCGTTCAGCGAATCTTCGACGATAGTCGGTAGCAGGCTCGCAGTCGGCTTACCCGCGATGCTTTGGCTGTAACGCAGTTTCGGACCGCTCTGATCGATTTCGCTCAGCTCGACGCCGCACTTCTTGGCAAAACCCAGTGCTGCCTGGGTCGGGTTGCCTTCGGCATCGAATGCCGCCTGACGTGGCGGGCCATCGAGGTTGATGCTGCGATCAGGTTGCTGGGTGGCCAGCGAGGTGATCAGCACGGCCAGGCGGCGCGGCGCGGCGTAGACGGTTTTGGTCTCGTAGTTCAGGCCGGCGGCTTGCAGGCCCTTGTCGATACCGGCGAGGAACGCCTCGGCCAGAGTGTTCAGGGCTTTGGGTGGCAGTTCTTCAGTGCCCAGTTCAACCAGAAAATCCAGAGCACTCATTGTGCAGCCTCCAGCTTGGCCAGTACTTCATCACGCAGGTCCGGGGTCGCCATCGGGAAGCCCAGCTTGGCGCGAGCCAGCAGGTAGGCTTGCGCAACGGAACGCGCCAGGGTGCGCACACGCAGAATGTATTGCTGACGCGCAGTCACCGAAATCGCCCGGCGCGCATCCAGCAGGTTGAAAGTATGGGAGGCCTTCAACACCATTTCGTAGCTCGGCAGCGGCAGCGGCTGGTCGAGTTCGATCAGGCGCTTGGCTTCGCTTTCATAGAAGTCGAACAGTTCGAACAGCTTCTCGACGTTGGCGTGTTCGAAGTTGTAGGTCGACTGCTCCACTTCGTTTTGGTGGAAAACGTCGCCGTAGGTCACTTTGCCCATCGGGCCGTCAGCCCAGACCAGGTCGTAGACCGAGTCCACGCCTTGCAGGTACATGGCCAGACGCTCGAGACCGTAAGTGATCTCGCCGGTCACCGGGTAGCATTCGATGCCGCCCGCTTGCTGGAAGTAAGTGAATTGCGTCACTTCCATGCCGTTGAGCCAGACTTCCCAGCCCAGACCCCAGGCGCCGAGGGTCGGCGATTCCCAGTTGTCTTCGACGAAGCGGATGTCGTGGACCAACGGGTCCAGGCCGACGTGCTTGAGGGAGCCCAGGTACAGTTCCTGGAAGTTGTCCGGGTTCGGCTTCAACACCACCTGGAACTGGTAGTAGTGCTGCAGACGGTTCGGGTTTTCGCCGTAGCGGCCGTCAGTCGGGCGACGACTGGGCTGCACATAAGCGGCGTTCCAGGTTTCCGGGCCAATGGCACGCAGGAAAGTGGCAGTGTGGAAAGTGCCGGCGCCTACTTCCATATCGTAGGGCTGAAGTACCACACAACCTTGCTCGGCCCAGTATTGCTGGAGCGCGAGGATCAAGTCTTGGAAGGTACGCACGGCTGGCGTAGGCTGGCTCACGAAATTCACCTGTTTCTTGGGCTGCGATTTAAAGAGCGGGAGTATACCCGATTCATTGCTGCGCACGCCCCCTGGAGCCTTATGCCACGCTGCTTTTGGTGTTCCGAAGATCCGCTGTACATGGCTTATCACGACCAGGAGTGGGGCACGCCGCTACGCGATGCGCAGGGATTGTTCGAGTTGCTTTTGCTCGAAGGGTTCCAGGCCGGCCTCTCCTGGATCACGGTCTTGCGTAAACGTGAGCGTTATCGCGAGGTGTTGTTCGGCTTCGACGTACAGCGCGTGGCGCAGATGAGCGACGCCGAAATCGATGAATTGATGCTCGATCCGGGCATCATCCGCAACCGCCTCAAACTCAACGCCGCCCGGCGCAACGCCCAGGCCTGGCTGGCGCTGGAGGACCCGGTGGCGTTTCTCTGGTCCTTCGTCGACGGCACGCCCGTGATCAATCATTTCAAGGATCGCACCGAAGTCCCGGCGGTCACGCCAGTGGCGGTGGAAATGAGCAAAGGCCTGAAAAAGGCCGGCTTCACGTTCGTCGGTCCGACCATTTGCTACGCGCTGATGCAGGCCTCCGGCATGGTCATGGACCACACCCGCGATTGCGATCGCTACGCGACCTTGGCGAACGGCGGTTAGAATAGCCGCCTCGCGCACAGCACAAAATCAGGAGTGACCTGTGGATAAGTTTAAAGGCGCCTTGCTGGTAGGCGCTCTGCGGCTGTTTGCCCTGCTCCCGTGGCGGGCCGTGCAGGCCGTGGGCTCGGCGATTGGCTGGGTCATGTGGAAAACCCCGAACCGTTCCCGCGATGTGGTGCGGATCAACCTCGCCAAGTGTTTCCCCGAGATGGACCCGGCCGAGCGCGAGCGTCTGGTCGGCCAGAGCCTGAAAGACATCGGCAAGTCCCTGACCGAAAGCGCCTGCGCCTGGATCTGGCCAGCCCAGCGTTCCATCGACCTGGTGCGCGAAGTCGAAGGGCTCGACGTCTTGAAGGACGCCCTCGCTTCCGGCAAAGGGGTCGTGGGTATCACCAGCCACCTGGGCAATTGGGAAGTGTTGAATCACTTCTATTGCAACCAGTGCAAACCGATCATTTTCTATCGGCCACCGAAGTTGAAGGCTGTGGATGAATTGCTGCGCAAACAACGAGTGCAGTTGGGCAACCGGGTAGCCGCTTCCACCAAGGAAGGCATCCTCAGCGTCATCAAAGAGGTGCGCAAAGGTGGTGCAGTGGGCATTCCCGCTGACCCGGAACCGGCCGAATCCGCCGGGATCTTCGTGCCGTTCTTTGCCACCCAGGCCCTGACCAGCAAATTCGTGCCGAACATGCTCGCCGGCGGTAAAGCGGTCGGCGTGTTCCTGCATGCGCTGCGGTTGCCGGACGGTTCGGGGTACAAAGTGATCCTCGAAGCCGCACCGGAGGCCATGTACAGCACTGATACCGAGACGTCCTGCGCGGCCATGAGCCAAGTGGTCGAGCGTTATGTGCGGGCTTATCCCAGCCAGTACATGTGGAGCATGAAGCGCTTCAAGAAGCGTCCACCGGGTGAAGAACGCTGGTATTGATCAGGTTGGCATGATCTGTGGATAATTTTGCGGCCAGGGTTATCCACAACTGTTCATTAAAAGGGCGCAGCAGATGTCCGAACACCGCAAATCGTTTCGCATCAAGATCAGCCATGAAAGCTTCGGCGAATGCCTGGGCCAGACGCGCAACCTGACGACCACGGGCGTCTACGTCAAGCATCCGCGCCTGTCGTCGTTGCCCAAAGGCGCGGTGGTGTATGGGCAGGTGCAGGATTTACCCACAGGTGCGCCGCGTGTGCGCATGGAAGTGATTCAGGTCGATGCCGACGGGATAGACCTGCGTTACCTCTGATCAGTGAGCGTTGCGCTCGAGTTTCTTCAGAAACACCGCCATTTCCTTTTCTGCCTGCTTGTCTCCATGCGCGCGGGCGGCTTCCAGACCTTGTTCCCATGCCTGCCGGGCAGCCGCGAAATCTTCCTGCGCCAGATGGGCTTTGCCCAACAGCTTCCAGGCCGCGGAATACTTCGGATCGAATTCGACGCAGCGCTGGAAATGCTCGGCCGCCTTGGCGTTTTCCCCCAGGTCCAGGTAATCCTTGCCCAGGCCGAAGCGCAACAATGAGTTATCCACACCCTTGGCGAGCATTTTTTCCAGGGATTCGAGCATTGGGTGGATTCCTTGTTGAGGTGAATCAGTGAAGGATTTTTCTCTGAAAGACCGCCTTCGCGAGCAAGCCCGCTCCCACATTGAATCGTCTTCGTACACAGCATTAATTTCCACTGAAGATCTAATGTGGGAGCGGGCTTGCTCGCGAAGGGGCCAGTCTGCCCAGCGAAAATTCTGGATCAGAAGAAGCTCAGCCCCACATGAAACAGCTTCTCCACATCGCGAATATGCTTTTTATCCACAAGGAACAAAATCACATGGTCGCCCGTTTCGATCACCGTATCGTCATGGGCAATGATGACTTCCTCATCCCGAATGATCGCGCCAATCGTCGTTCCCGGCGGCAGACCGATGTTCTCGATAGCCTTGCCAATCACCTTGCTCGACTTCGCATCACCGTGGGCAATCGCCTCGATGGCCTCAGCCGCGCCTCGGCGCAACGAGTGCACGCTGACGATATCGCCGCGCCGTACGTGGGCCAGCAGCGTGCCGATGGTCGCCAGTTGCGGGCTGATGGCGATATCGATATCGCCGCCCTGAATCAAATCAACGTACGCCGGGTTGTTGATGATCGTCATCACCTTCTTCGCGCCCAGGCGCTTGGCCAGCAGCGAGGACATGATGTTGGCTTCGTCGTCGTTGGTCAGGGCCAGGAAGATATCGGCGTCGGCGATGTTCTCTTCCATCAACAAATCGCGGTCGGACGCACTGCCCTGCAACACCACGGTGCTGTCGAGGGTGTCCGAGAGATGACGACAGCGGGCCGGGTTCATCTCGATGATCTTCACCTGGTAACGGCTTTCGATGGCCTCGGCCAGTCGCTCACCGATCTGCCCACCGCCGGCAATGACGATGCGCTTGTAGGTTTCATCCAGCCGGCGCATTTCGCTCATCACCGCTCGGATATTGTCCTTGGCGGCGATGAAAAACACTTCGTCGTCGGCCTCGATGACGGTGTCACCCTGCGGCAGAATCGGCCGGTCACGGCGGAAAATCGCGGCGACGCGGGTTTCGACATTCGGCATGTGCTCACGCAATTGCCGCAGTTGCTGACCCACCAGCGGCCCGCCGTAATACGCCTTCACCGCGACCAGTTGCGCTTTGCCTTCGGCGAAGTCGATCACCTGCAAGGCGCCCGGATGCTCGATCAGGCGCTTGATGTAGTTGGTGACCACTTGTTCCGGGCTGATCAGCACATCCACCGGGATTGCGTCGTTATCCCACAGCTCGGGGCGCGTCAGGTACGCGGCTTCGCGAACCCGGGCGATTTTGGTCGGCGTATGAAACAGCGTGTGGGCGACCTGACAGGCCACCATGTTGGTTTCGTCACTGTTGGTCACGGCCACCAACATGTCGGCGTCGTCGGCGCCGGCCTGGCGCAGCACCGTCGGCAGTGAGCCGCGGCCCTGCACGGTGCGGATGTCCAGTCGATCACCGAGGTCGCGCAGGCGTTCGCCGTCGGTGTCGACCACCGTGATGTCGTTGGCTTCGCTGGCCAAGTGTTCCGCCAGCGAACCGCCGACCTGCCCCGCACCGAGGATGATGATTTTCATCCAGTCACTCCATTAAATCCGTTTAAGACCGCACAGCGGCAATCTTGATCAGCTTGGCGTAGTAGAACCCGTCGTGACCACCTTCCTGCGCGAGCAATTGCCGACCGTGAGGTTGCTTGATGCCGGCCGCCGTGGCGAGGTCCAGTTCACGGGCGCCCGGCGTGCGGGCGAGGAAGGCTTCGATGACTTCGGTGTTTTCGGTCGGCAGCGTCGAGCAGGTGGCGTAAAGCAGGATGCCGCCCACCTCCAGAGTTATCCACATAGCGTCGAGCAATTCGCCTTGCAGCACGGAGAGTGCGGCAATGTCGTCGGGTTGGCGGGTCAGCTTGATGTCCGGGTGACGACGGATGACCCCAGTCGCCGAGCACGGCGCGTCCAGCAGGATGCGCTGGAACGGTTTGCCGTCCCACCAGGTTTTAGTGTCGCGGCCATCGGCGGCGATCAGTTCGGCGCTGAGGCCCAGACGTGCAAGGTTTTCGCGCACCCGCACCAGACGTTTGGCTTCCAGGTCCACCGCGACAACACCGGCCAGTTTTGGCTCGGCTTCGAGGATGTGGCAGGTCTTGCCGCCCGGTGCACAGCAGGCGTCCAGCACCCGTTGGCCCGGCGCCAGGTCGAGCAGGTCGGCGGCCAGTTGCGCCGCCTCGTCCTGCACGCTGATCCAGCCATCGGCGAAGCCCGGCAGGCTACGTACGTCGGCGGCGGCTTCAAGGATGATGCCGTCCTGACTGTAGACGCACGGCGTCGCGGCGATCCCGGCTTCGGTCAGCAAACCGAGGTAAGCGTCGCGAGTGTGATGGCGACGGTTGACCCGCAGAATCATCGGCGGGTGCGCGTTGTTCGCTGCGCAAATGGCTTCCCATTGCTCGGGCCAGAATGCCTTCAGGGATTTTTGCAGCCAGCGTGGGTGGGCGGTGCGCACCACCGGGTCGTGTTCCAGCTCGGCCAGCAGCGCTTCGCTTTCACGCTGGGCACGACGCAACACGGCGTTGAGCAAGGCTTTGGCCCAAGGCTTTTTCAGCTTGTCGGCGCAACCGACCGTTTCACCGATGGCGGCGTGGGCCGGAACACGGGTGTAGAGCAGTTGATAGAGGCCGACCAACAACAGCGCTTCGACGTCTGCATCGGCAGCCTTGAAGGGCTTTTGCAGCAGTTTGGCCGCCAGTGCCGACAACCGTGGCTGCCAGCGCGCGGTGCCGAACGCCAAGTCCTGAGTGAAGCCGCGATCGCGATCTTCAACTTTGTCCATTTGTGTCGGCAGAGAACTGTTGAGCGAGGCTTTTCCGTTCAGAACGGCGGCGAGTGCCTTGGCGGCGGCCAGACGCGGGTTCATTGAGCGTCCGCCGCTTGACCGAGCACAGTGCCGACGGCGAATTTCTCTTTACGGCTGTTGAACAGATCGCTGAAGTTCAGTGCTTTGCCGCCGGGCAATTGCAGGCGGGTCAAGCACAAAGCCTGCTCACCGCAAGCGACGATCAAGCCGTCCTTGCTGGCGTTGAGGATTTCACCTGGCGCGCCCTTCCCTTCGGCTAGGCTCGCGGCCAGCACTTTCAGCGCTTCGCCATTCAGCGTGCTGTGGGTCACCGGCCATGGGTTGAAGGCGCGAACCAGACGTTCGAGCTCGATAGCCGGACGATTCCAGTCGATGCGCGCTTCGTCCTTGTTCAATTTGTGAGCATAAGTGGCGAGGCTGTCATCCTGCACTTCGCCTTCCAGCGTGCCAGCGGCGAGACCGGCAATTGCCTGAATCACGGCCGGTGGGCCCATCTCTGCCAGACGATCATGCAGGCTGCCGCCGGTGTCGTCAGCGCTGATCGGCGTGGCGACTTTGAGCAACATCGGCCCGGTGTCCAGGCCCAGTTCCATGCGCATCACAGTGACGCCACTTTCGCTGTCGCCCGCTTCGACGGCGCGCTGGATCGGCGCCGCCCCGCGCCAGCGAGGCAGCAGGGACGCGTGGCTGTTGATGCAGCCCAGCCGCGGAATATCCAGCACCACTTGCGGCAGGATCAGGCCGTAGGCGACCACCACCAGCAAGTCCGGCTTGAGCGCGGCCAGTTCAGCCTGAGCGTCTTCGTTGCGCAGGGTCGGCGGTTGCAACACCGGGATGTTGTTTTCCAACGCCAACTGCTTGACCGGGCTCGGCATCAGCTTTTGCCCACGACCCGCCGGACGGTCCGGTTGGGTGTAGACCGCGACGATCTCATAAGGGCTGTCGAGCAGGGCCTTGAGGTGGTCCGCGGCGAATTCCGGGGTGCCGGCAAAGACGATGCGCAATGGCTCAGTCATGTTAAAGGTCTCGCAAAAGAAAAAGGCTTGCCGCAGCAAGCCTTTGAAAGGAGGGCATCAAGCGTTCTGGCGATGGAGCTTTTCCAGTTTCTTCTTGATTCGGTCGCGTTTGAGACTGGACAGGTAGTCGACGAACAATTTGCCGTTCAGGTGGTCGCATTCATGCTGGATGCACACGGCGAGCAGGCCTTCGGCGATCAGTTCGTAAGGCTGGCCGTCGCGGTCCAGGGCCTTGATCTTGACCTTCTGTGGGCGATCGACGTTTTCGTAAAAGCCCGGCACCGAGAGGCAGCCTTCCTGGTATTGCTCCATCTCGTCGGTCAGGGTCTCGAACTCGGGGTTGATGAACACCCGCGGTTCGCTGCGGTCTTCGGAGAGGTCCATCACCACGATACGTTTGTGCACGTTGACCTGGGTTGCGGCGAGGCCGATGCCTGGCGCTTCATACATTGTTTCAAACATGTCATCGACCAACTGACGCACTTCGTCGTCCACTACGGCCACAGGTTTGGCGATAGTGCGCAGGCGCGAGTCGGGAAATTCGAGGATGTCTAAAATGGCCATAAGCTTGATTGCTGCACATGTGAGGAAAGTCGGGTCGATGGCCTGGCGGGTCCGAAGATGCAGGCTACCGTTGTAAAACGTAGCTCCCTTTTCTTAGTAAAGCACGGGGAGCGAGCCACGAAGGCTCTGGCGTTTTACGCGAACGCACATAATAAAGGGATTCACCGCATGAGGAAATCACTACTCGCCTTGCTCCTTCTGGCTTCGGCCGGTGTGGCGCACGGGCAAGTGCAACTCAAGGAAGGTTTTCCACAGCAATACACAGTGGTTACGGGGGACACACTCTGGGACATCTCCGGTAAATACCTGCGCCAGCCGTGGCAATGGCCCGAGCTGTGGCAAGCCAATCCGCAAATCGAAAACCCCAATCTCATCTATCCCGGCGATTCGCTGTCGCTGGTCTACGTCAACGGCCAGCCGCGGCTGACCCTCAATCGCGGTGAATCACGCGGCACGATCAAGCTGTCGCCTCGTGTGCGCAGTTCGGCGGTGGCCGAAGCCATTCCGAGCATTCCGCTACGATCGATCAACAGCTTTTTGCTGAGTAACCGCATCATCGACAATGTCGAGGATTTCAATAAGGCGCCGTACATCGTCGCCGGCGACGCCGAACGCGTGCTGAGCGGCACCGGCGACCGCATCTTCGCCCGTGGTCATTTCGATCCCGATCAACCGGTTTACGGGATCTTCCGTCAGGGCAAGGTCTACACCGACCCCGAAACCAAAGAATTTTTGGGAATTAATGCCGACGACATTGGTGGCGGGGAAATTGTTGCCACTGAAGGCGACGTCGCTACCCTCGCCTTGCAGCGCACGACCCAGGAAGTGCGCCTCGGCGACCGCTTGTTCAGCGGCGAAGAACGCTCGATCAACTCGACCTTCATGCCCAGCGCGCCGAAAACACCAGTCAACGGGCTGATCATCGATGTGCCGCGCGGGGTGACGCAGATTGGCGCGCTGGATGTGGTCACGCTGAACAAGGGGCAGCGTGATGGCCTTGTCGAAGGCAACGTGCTGGTGGTGATGAAAACCGGCGAAACCGTGCGCGACCGGATCACTGGCCAGCCCCTGAAGATCCCCGATGAGCAGGCCGGATTGCTGATGGTTTTCCGCACCTACGACAAGCTCAGCTACGGGCTGGTGCTGACCGCTTCGCGCTCGTTGGCCGTGATGGACAAGGTGCGAAATCCTTAGCCAGCTCCACAAGTTACCAACAGAGTTATCCACAGCTTATTCCCGTTTGAACGGGGCCCATAACGATCAAGGATGATCCATGTCGCTGCCTGCCGTTACACCGGTTTCCCCTGCGGAACTGGAAGCTCGTTTACGTTTGCACCGTTTGCCGGAACTCGGCCCGGCGCGTTTCAAGAAGCTGCTTGAAGCGTTCGGTTCGGCGTCCAAAGCCATCAGTGCGCCGGCCAGTGCCTGGCGGTCGCTGGGCTTGCCATTGGCGTGCGCCGAGGCTCGCCGCGCCAACGACGTGCGCGATGGCGCCAGTCATGCATTGGCCTGGCTAGAGCGTCCGGGCCAGCATTTACTGATGTGGGACCAGCCTGACTACCCGGCGCTGCTGGCGGAAATCAGTGACGCGCCGCCGCTGTTGTTCGTGGCGGGCGATCCGGGGATTCTGGAAAAACCGCAACTGGCGATGGTCGGCAGTCGTCGCGCTTCACGGCCGGGCATGGACACCGCTGCCGCATTTTCTCGCAGCCTGGCGGGTGCCGGTTTTGTCATCACCAGCGGTCTGGCGCTGGGCATTGATGCGGCCGCGCATCAAGCCGCGCTGGACGTGGGCGGGCGAACGGTCGGTGTACTTGGCACGGGACTTGAAAAGTTTTATCCACAGCGCAATCGACGACTGGCCGACGCCATGATTGCGTCGGGCAGTGCGGTGCTTTCGGAGTTCCCGCTGGACGCAGGCCCGACCGCCAGCAACTTCCCCCGGCGCAATCGAATCATCAGCGGTTTGTCGCTTGGCGTGCTGGTGGTCGAGGCCAGTGTGGCGAGTGGCTCGTTGATCACCGCGAGGCTGGCGGCGGAGCAAGGTCGGGAGGTGTATGCGATTCCTGGATCGATCCATCATCCCGGCGCCAAGGGCTGTCATCAGTTGATCCGGGACGGCGCGATGCTGGTGGAAACCATCGAACATATCCTCGAAGCCTTGCGCGGCTGGCAACAGTTGCCGTTGTACAGCGAGGCCCCTTCTGTTACTCATCCGTTGCTCATGCTGTTGCACGCGGCCCCACACACCAGTGAAGCGTTGTCCGTCAGCAGCGGCTGGGCTTTGCCCAAAGTGCTGGCGGCGCTGACCGAACTGGAAATGGAGGGCCGCGCCGTTTGCGAAAGCGGGCGCTGGTTTGCGCGGGTGAGCTAGGTTTTATAAGGAACATCGGTAAACTGCGCGGAGCCTTTTTTCGGAGAGTTTTTCATGGTCAACAGTTGGCGTGTGCAACAAGCCGCGCAAGCCGTTCGCGCAGGTGCGGTGATTGCCTATCCAACCGAAGCGGTCTGGGGGTTGGGTTGCGATCCGTGGGACGAACAGGCGGTGCATCGTCTACTGATGCTCAAGGGCCGGTCTTTGAACAAGGGGCTGATTCTGGTCGCCGACAACATCCGCCAGTTCGACTTCCTCTTCGAAGACTTCCCGGAACTGTGGATGGACCGCATGGCCAGCACCTGGCCCGGGCCGAACACCTGGCTGGTGCCGCACCAGAATCTTTTGCCGCAGTGGATCACTGGCGTGCACGAGACGGTGGCGCTCAGGGTCAGCGATCATCCGCTGGTGCGGGATTTGTGCGCAGCGGTCGGGCCGCTGGTTTCCACCTCGGCCAACCCGCAAGGACGCCCGGCGGCGCGTACGCGGATTCGTGTGGAGCAATATTTCCGCGGGCAGGTGGATTATGTGTTGGGCGGGAATCTGGGAGGGCGCAAGAATCCGAGCGTTATCCGGGATCTCGCGACCGGCCACGTTGTGCGCCCCGATTAAAACCGCGTCATCGTTCATCGCGGGCAAGCCCGGCTCCCACAGGTTTCGGTGATCCCTGTGGGAGCCGGGCTTGCCCGCGATGGGGCCCTCAAGGCAACAATACTGTCGAGCCAGTCGTGCGCCGCGCCGACAATTCGGTCTGCGCCTTCGCCGCGTCAGCCAACGGATACGTGTGACTGATGTCCACGTTCAACTTCCCGCTGATGATCATCTCAAACAACTCATCCGCCATCCGCTGCAGGTTTTCGGCATTGTTGGCGTAAGTCGCGAGCGTCGGTCGGGTCACGTACAGCGAACCTTTCGCCGACAATATCCCCAGATTGACCCCGTCTACCGCGCCTGAGGCGTTACCAAAACTCACCACCAGACCGCGTGGGGAAACGCTGTCCAGCGACGTCAGCCACGTGTCTTTGCCAACGCCGTCGTACACCACCGGCACCTTCTTCCCGTCGGTCAATTCCAGTACGCGTTGTGCGACGTTTTCATGGCTGTAATCGATGGTCGCCCAGGCACCGTTGGCCTTGGCCAGTGCGGCTTTCTCCGGCGAGCTGACCGTACCGATCAACTTCACGCCCAATGCCTTGGCCCATTGGCACGCCAGCGAACCGACACCCCCAGCGGCGGCGTGGAACAGAATGGTTTCGCCACCCTTGAGTTCATAGGTCTGACGCAGCAGGTACTGCACGGTCAGGCCCTTGAGCATCACCCCGGCCGCCGTTTCGAAGCTGATCGCCTCTGGCAGCAGCACCAGATTGGCCTCGGGCAACACATGAACATCGCTGTAGGCGCCCAGCGGGCCGCTGCCGTAAGCCACGCGATCGCCGATCTTGAAGCGGGTCACTTCGCTGCCCACCGCCTCGACGATGCCCGCGCCTTCCGAACCCAGGCCCGATGGCAGGGCTGGCGGCGGGTAGAGGCCGCTGCGGTAATAAGTGTCGATGAAGTTCAGGCCGATAGCCTTGTTGGCGACGCGGACTTGCTGCGGGCCGGGCTCAGCAGGTTGGAATTCGACGTACTCGAGCACTTCGGGGCCGCCATGGGCGCGGAACTGGATTCGCTTTGCCATCAGAACTCTCCTTAGGTCATTTGCCAAGCGCCCTATCGGACTCCTAACCCTGATCTTCGTCAACTGCGTTGGAGCAAGGTGCAGTGTTATCCTACGCAGCAATTTGCCGCCGGCCATTGATGCGCCGCGCCGCTTTGCCCGATCAAGGTGATGACATGACAACCCGCACCGAGGCCGTAAAAGCCTACCTGCTCGACCTGCAAGAGCGCATTTGCGCGGCCCTCGAAGCTGAAGACGGCGGCACACCCTTCGTTGAAGACGCCTGGATCCGGCCTGCCGGCGGTGGCGGTCGCACGCGAGTGATCGAAAACAGCGCAGTGATCGAAAAGGGCGGCGTGAACTTTTCCCACGTCTTCGGCAGCGGTCTCCCACCCTCCGCCAGCGCTCATCGGCCGGAATTGGCCGGCCGTGGCTTCGAAGCCCTCGGCGTGTCACTGGTGATCCACCCGCACAACCCGCATGTGCCGACTTCCCACGCCAATGTGCGCTTTTTCATCGCTGAAAAAGAAGGTGAAGAACCGGTCTGGTGGTTCGGCGGCGGCTTCGACCTGACCCCTTATTACGGCAATGAAGAAGACTGCGTGCACTGGCACCGCGTCGCCGAGCAGGCCTGTGCGCCGTTCGGGCCGGACGTCTATGCGCGCTACAAAGCCTGGTGCGACAGCTATTTCCACATCAAGCATCGCCACGAGCCGCGCGGCATTGGCGGTCTGTTTTTCGATGATTTGAACGAGTGGGACTTCGATACCAGCTTCGCCTTCATGCGCGCCATCGGCGACGCGTACATCGATGCCTATCTGCCGATCGTGCAACGCCGCAAAAATGATGCGTTCAGCGCCAAGCAGCGTGAATTCCAGGAATTCCGTCGTGGCCGTTACGTCGAATTCAACCTGGTCTACGACCGCGGCACCTTGTTCGGCCTGCAATCGGGCGGGCGTACCGAGTCGATCCTGATGTCGCTGCCGCCACAAGTGCGCTGGAGCTACGACTGGAAAGCCGAACCGGGCAGTGAAGAAGCGCGCCTGACCGAATACTTCCTGCAAGACCGCGATTGGTTGGCCGAGGCCTGAACGAGGAGTTCTGATGGACCGTTACGTCGTATTCGGTAACCCGATTGGCCACAGCAAGTCGCCGCTGATCCACCGTTTGTTCGCCGAGCAAACCGCTCAGCAACTGGACTACAGCACTTCGCTGGCGCCACTCGACGACTTTTCCGACTTCGCTCGGGCGTTTTTCCGCGAAGGTCGCGGCGCCAATGTGACGGTGCCTTTCAAGGAAGACGCGTTTCGCCTGGCCGACAGCCTGACGGAACGTGCGCAACGAGCTGGCGCGGTGAACACCTTGAGCAAACTCGCCGACGGCAGCCTGCTGGGGGATAACACCGACGGCGCCGGGCTGGTGCGGGACCTGACGGTTAACGCCGGTTTCAGCCTCAAGGGCAAACGCATTTTGCTGCTTGGTGCGGGCGGCGCAGTGCGCGGTGCACTGGAACCCTTGCTGGCCGAGCAACCGGCCTCGGTGATCATCGCCAACCGCACGGTGGAAAAAGCCGAGTTGCTGGCGGAATTGTTCGCGGACCTGGGGCCGGTATCGGCCAGCGGTTTCGATTGGCTGAAGGAATCGGTGGACCTGATCATCAACGCGACATCGGCGAGCCTGTCCGGTGATGTGCCGCCGATTGCCGGTAGTTTGATCGAACCGGGCAAGACAGTTTGCTACGACATGATGTATGGCAAGGAACCGACTTCGTTCTGCCGTTGGGCCACGGAACATGGCGCGGCAGTGTCGATGGATGGTTTAGGCATGCTCGCGGAGCAAGCGGCGGAAGCCTTCTTCCTGTGGCGCGGTGTGCGTCCGGATACGGCGCCGGTGCTGGCCGAACTCCGCCGGCAGCTCGCGCTCTAGGCTTTTGTGGCGAGGGGGCTTGCCCCCGTTCGGCCGCGAAGCGGTCGTGGCTTCTTGGAGGGACGGCTTCGCCGTCCAACGGGGGTAAGCCCCCTCGCCACAGGTTATGCTTTCGTCATCACAGCGTTGTTTCAGTCTTCAAACCGGATCGGGCACTTCTCTGCCCCTTCCAGCTTCCGCAACTCCTCCACCACCTGCGGCCGCGCGCGCCGCAGCGTCAGGCTGCGATCCTGCTTCAACAGCCGCCGTGCTTCTTGGTGCAGCATTTCCACACCTGAATAATCGATGAAGTTGATCTGCTGCGCCTCGATCACTACGCGCGCACCGTGCAGGCGTTGCAGGCGCACTTGCAGGTAATGGCTGGCGCCGAAAAAGATCGAACCCCCGACCCGCAGAATATCTTCATCCCCTTCGCGAGAATGCTGAACCCTCGGTTGTGAGGTGCGTTTGAGGTAGAAGAACAACGAGGCGAGCACCCCGGCATAAATCGCCGTCTGCAACTCCAGCAGCAACGTGGCGACACAGGTCAGCGCCATGACCAGGAATTCCGCGCGGCTGACGCGCAGCAGCGCACGAATACCGCGATGGTCGACCAACCCCCAGGCGATCAGCAGAATGCTGCCGGCCATCGCCGGAATCGGGATGTGAGCGATCAGCCCGGCGCCGAAAATCGCGAACAGTGCGACCCACATGGCCGAGAATACCCCTGCCATCGGTGAGCAGGCGCCGGCTTCATAACTCAAACCCGAACGGGTGAAAGATCCGGCTGACAGCGAACCGGAAAAAAACGCCCCGACGATGTTCGACAGGCCTTGAGCGCGGATTTCCTGATTGGCGTCGAGCAATTGCTGCGAGCGGGCCGACAAGGAGCGGGCAATCGACAGGCTGGTCACCAATCCCAGCATGCCCACCGCCACCGCGCTCGGTAGCAGGCGCAGGATCAGGTCCAGATCCAGCGGCACCGGGCTGAACGGCGGCAAGCGCCCGACAAAGGCGCTGACCAACTTCACATGGCCGAACATCGATGGCCACAGCCACACCAGAAGCCCGCCGAGGATCAGCGTGATCAACAACGTCGGCCAGCGCGGTAGCAACATTTTCAGCACCGCGCCGACTGCGACCGTCGCCAGGCCCAGCACCAACGACGGTTTATCCAAGGCACCGAGGTGCTTGAACAGCATCAGGAAGCTGTCCAGTGCGGTGGCCTGGCTGGGCAAGTCCAGCCCCAGCAAGTTCGGCAACTGCCCGATGGCAATTACCACCGCGGCACCGAGGGTGAAACCCAGCACCACCGAATGCGAGACGAAATTCACCAGGGCACCGAACCGCAGCATGCCCAGCAGCCATTGGAAAATACCGGCCAGGAGCGTCAGCAGCAGGATCAGCGTGATGTAGTCCTGTGACGCGGGGACGGCCAGTGGACTGACGCTGGCGAACAGGACAATGGAGATTGCCGCCGTAGGACCGCAGATCAGATGCCACGACGAACCCCACAGGCAGGCGATCAAAACCGGGATGATCGCGGCGTACAAGCCGTATTCCGGTGGGAGACCGGCGATCAGTGCGTAGGCAATGGACTGTGGTAACGCGAGAATCGCCCCGCTGAGGCCGACGATCAGGTCACGCCCGACGCTGGCGCGGGTTTGCCGGGGCATCCAACTGAGGAAGGGGAAGAGTGAATGGCGGCTGGGGAAGGCCATGGGTCCTCTCGGGTGGGGTTTTGGCGCAAGAGTATCAGGACCAATTGAACATTGTGGCGAGGGAGCTTGCTCCCGCTCGGCTGCGCAGCAGCCGCAAATCGGATAACTCGGTGAGAATGACAAACCGCGTTTGTCGATTTGGGAGCGCTGCGCACTCAAGCGGGAGCAAGCTCCCTCGCCACAGGTGACCGTTACAACTTGGCTTTAACCGCCGGCAACGCGTCCTTGCCGTCCGCTGTCTTCACGCCATCGAGCCATTTATCCAGCACCGCCGGATTGGCCTTGATCCACGCCTTGGCCGCGTCCGCATTGCTGACTTTCTTGTTCACCACCTCGGCCATGATGCTGTTCTCCATGTCCTGGGTGAAACTCAGGTTGGTCAGCAGTTTGCCCACATTCGGACAGGCTTCGGCGTACCCCTTGCGGGTCAGGGTGTGCACGCTGCCGGTGTCGCCGAAGTACTTCTCGCCGCCCTTCAGGTAATGCATTTTCAGCTGCACATTCATCGGGTGTGGGGTCCAGCCGAGGAAGGTCACGAATTTCTGTTTCTTCACTGCGCGAGACACTTCGGCCAACATCGCCTGTTCGCTGGACTCGACGAGTTTCCACTGGCCCATGTCGAAGTCGTTCTTCTTGATGATTTCCTGCAACGAGATATTCGCTGGCGCACCAGAGCCAATGCCGTAGATCTTCTTGTCGAACTTGTCGGCGAACTTGTTCAGGTCGGCAAAGTTATGCACACCCGCGTCCCACACATAATCCGGAACCGCGAGCGTAAATTCAGTGCCGTCGAGGTTTTTCGCCAATTGAGTGACATCGCCGGTGGCCACGAACTTGTCGTAGAAGCCCTGCTGCGCCGGCATCCAGTTACCCAAGAACACATCGACCTGGCCATCCTTCAGCCCGCCGAAGGTAATCGGCACCGCGAGGGTGTCGACCTTGGCCTTGTAGCCCATGCCATCCAGCAGAAACCCGGTGATGGCGTTGGTCGCGGCGATGTCGCTCCAGCCAGGGTCGGCCATTTTCACCGTCTCGCAGCTTTGATCGGCATAGGCCGATGCGCTGCCCAGAGCCAAAAGCCCGACTGTCAGTGCTGTGGATAACTTTTGCATGGACTTCCCCTTAACATTATTGGTTTTGGCAGGGTTGTGGATAACGTGCTTTGCGCTCCAGATCATCGAGGTCGATGTGGTTGCGCATGTACTGCTGACTGGCGTCCACCAGCGGCTGGTGATCCCAGCTCTTCAGCTTGCCGATGGTCAACGCCTCGGCAACGAAACGGCGGCGCCGCTGGCTGGCGAGCACTTGTTGGTGAATCGCCGGGATGTTCCATTTGGCGCGTGCTTCGGTCAGAAATTCTTCGAAAAGCTGAATATGTTGCGGCGATTGGCTGAGTTCTTCCAGTTCGCGCGAGTCGTTGTGTACGTCGAAGAGTAGGCAGGGATCATCTTCGCTGTAGATGAATTTGTAAGCGCCGCGACGGATCATCATCAACGGACTGATGGTGCCTTCGGCCATGTATTCGCCGAATACTTCGTCATGACCGCCCTGCCCTTGCAGGTGCGAAACCAGCGAGCGGCCGTCCAGCGGCAAGCCTGGCTCCAGTGAGCCGCCGGCAAGTTCCACGAAGGTCGGCAGCAGATCGGCGGTGGAGACCGCGGCGCTGACCCGTCCTGCACCGAACTGCCCGGGAGCACTTATCAACAGGGGCACGCGAGCGGCCATTTCGTACCAGTGCATTTTGTACCAAAGACCCCGTTCGCCGAGCATGTCGCCATGGTCGCCGGAGAATACGATGATGGTGTCGTCGATCAGCCCGGTTTCCTCGAGTGTTTGCAGGAGTTTGCCGACGTTGCTGTCGATATAGCTGCACGCACCGAAATAGGCGCGGCGTGCATCGCGGATCTTATCCACAGGCAGCGGTTTATCCCACAGGTCATAGACCTTCAATAAACGTTGGGAGTGCGGATCAAGTTCGGTTTGTGTCGGGGTTTCAGGCAACGGAATGTCGGCATCGTCGTACATGTCCCAGAAAGCCTTGGGGATCGTGTATGGATCGTGCGGGTGTGTCATTGAAACGGTCAGGCAAAACGGTTGATCGCCGTCCTCGCGGATGTGATCGAACAAGTATTGCTGGGCCTTGAACACCACCTCCTCGTCGAAATCCAGCTGATTGGTGCGCACGCACGGTCCCGCTTGCAGCACTGACGACATGTTGTGATACCAGGTCGGACGCACATCCGGCTCGTCCCAATTCACGGCCCAACCGTAGTCCGCCGGGTAGATGTCGCTCGTCAGGCGTTCTTCGTAGCCATGGAGCTGGTCCGGGCCGCAAAAGTGCATCTTGCCGGACAGCGCGGTGCGGTAACCGAGGCGACGCAGGTAATGGGCATAGGTTGGAACATCAGCGGGGAAATCAGCCGCGTTGTCGTAGGCGCCAATCTTGCTCGGCAATTGACCGCTGACCAAGGTAAAACGCGACGGCGCACACAGCGGGCTGTTGCAATAAGCGGCGTCGAACACCACGCCTTCGGCGGCGAGGCGGCTCAGATTCGGCAGTTTGATCGGCGAAGGACCGTAGAACGGCAACATTGGCGCGGCCATTTGATCGGCCATGATGAAAAGAATGTTCTTGCGCTTCATGTGATCGCGGCATTCCATAGTGAATATTTATGCGAGAGTGCTGCGATCGAGCATGTTACCCATGCACTTTGCGGTAAAGCCTATACCAGGCAATGACTAGGATTAGCCCAGCTTATGTATGACGCCCTTGGTGATTTGTCTCTCGATTTGCTTCGTGCCTTTGAAGCGGCTGCCCGTCATCGCAGCTTCACCGCGGCGGCAGTGGAGCTTGGCACCACGCAGCCGGCGGTCAGCCAGCAGATCAAGCGGTTGGAGAAACAACTCGGGACACGGTTGTTTGACCGCATATATCGCGGGATCGAATTGACCGAAGCCGGGACCATTCTCTTCGAGCAGGTTCAGCTGGGTTTGCAGAATATCGACACAGGATTGAGTGCGATCAGCGCACAGCAGCAACATGAGGTGTTGCAGGTCGCGACCGATTTCGCCTTCGCCGCCTATTGGCTGATGCCGCGTCTGCACCGCTTTCACCAAGCCAATCCACACGTGGATGTCAGCCTGGTCACCAGCGAGCGCTCTCACAACATGCTGCGCACCGATATCGATGTGGCGGTGTTGTTTGGCGACGGACGCTTTAAACAGGGTGAAAGCCATTGGCTATTTAGCGAAGAAGTGTTTCCGGTGTGCAGCCCGTTGTTGCTCAAGGATCGCCCCCTGCCCTTGCCGGCACAGTCGCTGTTGGAGTTCCCGCTGCTTCATTTAAGGGGTGAAAACAGCAGTAACTGGTTCGACTGGAGCGGTGTGTTTCGCGAGGTGGGGATCACCTCGGCCCCAGCACCTGGGCAGCTGCGCTTCGACAATTACACGTTGCTGATTCAAGCGGCGATTGGCGGTCAAGGTGTGGCGATTGGCTGGCGGCACCTTGTGGATAACTTGTTGGCGCAGGGGTTGTTATGTCGCCCGATTGCCGAGTCCGCGATGTCCAGGCTCGGCTATTACGTAGTCTTGCCCCAACGCAAACGGCGCGGGGCATTGATTCAACAATTTGTGGATTGGTTGATGGAAGAACAGGCCAGTAGCGCGCAATCGCTCAATGGTTTGCCGTTGCCGTCTATCGCTGTGTAGTGTCCGCCGCGATGAAGTTCACATGCTCGCCAACGTGCAGGTTCAGCTTTAGCTCATCGGCAATCCCGACGGCCACGCGGTTTAACCGTTGCAGAGGCTCGGCCAGCCCCGACTCAAGGCTGCTGCTGACATGGCTGAAGTGCTCGATCGTCAGGCCGCAAACACCGCGCGGCGCATTGACCAACGTCCAATGCAATGGACTGTTTTGCAGCGCTTCGCGGATTTCTTCGGCGGCGTGGCGCTGCAATCGATCTTCTATTTCCGGATCGTCCAGCAATTCAAAATCACCCACCAGAAACAACCGAGAAATGCCCGCCGCCTGCATGCCTTCGATCAACGCGTCCACGGCCAGCACTTGCTCGACCGGGCCCGGAATGATGGTTTTTTCAATGTATTCGCTGTTGAACGGTAAGCCTGGTGCGTCCAATAAACAGACGACGGCCGAACACCCTGCCACACTTTGTTTAACGCGCTCCGCTTCAAACAGGTCGCCGCTTTTTGTTCGAAGGCCCGGGCGTGGCGCCAGCGCCGTGAGGTCGTCCAGAATGGCGATCACTTCATGTTGGCGCCGCAGCATTTCAGCCATCAGCGCACTGCCGAGGCTACTCATGGCACCATAAAGCACCACTTTTACCACGGGGGTTTCGGCATTTTTCATGGCTGAAGTTCCTTGTTTCCTACGTATATGGTGTGTGACCAGTAGGAAACGGTGAGGGTTCGACCGGGTTTCAGAGGGATTCCGATGCAGCAGATCAAGGGCTATCACGCCCATGTGTATTTCGACGCCAGCACCATCGATCAGGCGCGAACGTTGTGTGAACAAGCGGCAAAAGTGTTTGATTTGAAGATGGGCCGCGTACACGAACGCCCGGTCGGTCCGCACCCGGACTGGAGCTGCCAACTGGCGTTCAGCCCCGAACTCATGGGTGAAGTGCTGCCGTGGCTGGCACTCAACCGCAAGGGGTTGGTGGTCTTTCTGCACCCGGACACGGGCGATGACTTGCTCGACCATACCGAGCACGCGCTCTGGATGGGCGCGATCCGGCCACTGGATCTGTCTATTTTCTGATCAGATCGATTCTTCTGCTTCACCCGGCAGGTGCTCGTCCAGGTGCAGCCAGGGCAATCGGCTGTCGGTCCATATATGCCGCTCGGCTGGCGCCAGCTCCGGATGGTCGAAGGTGGCGATGGTGACGTCGATGCTCTCGGGACTGAGGTGGGTCATCAGCGCCAGTTGCGCTCCACAGTTCGGGCAGAAAAAACGTACGCACGTTGAAGACGATTCGTACTGCGCGGGTGTGCCTTTCGTCCATTGAAAGGCTGACGCGGGCACGGTGATCCAGGTGGTGACGATCCCGCCGCTGACCCGTCGGCAAATCGAGCAATGACAGTGGGCGATGTCGTGCAACGGGCCGCTGAATTGATAGCGCAGATGTCCGCAGTGGCAGCCGCCTGTATGAATGTTGGCCATGCTGTTTCCTCCTGTTGCCTATGTGCTGACCCCTTCGCGAGCAAGCCCGCTCCCACATTTGATCTTCGTCGTATACAAAACCAATGTGGGAGCGGGCTTGCTCGCGAAGGCCTCAACTCGGTCCATCTGGATAAACCGGTCCGACGACCGGTCGCCCATCCGCTCAATGCTTTCACCAACGAAAGCTGGCTGAAAGCTTCCCCGATTAGGATCGCCCCCACTGCCGGCAACAGACCGGTTGGCCAATGAGTGTTTTATCGCTCGCACGGCCCATTTAACAACAACAATGGTGATCCTGATGTCCTTTGCTACCCGCCGCTTCGCTGTCACTCCGCCCGTACGCCTCGTGCTTCCCGTTCTGCGCTGACCTCAGCCCATTTCCCCTAGCCGCGCTACGCCTGGAGTATTCCCATGCTGACTTTCCTTGGCTTTGCCATGGTCATCACGTTCATGTTCCTGATCATGACCAAGCGCCTGTCCGCGCTGATCGCCTTGATCATCATCCCGATCATCTTTGCCCTGTTCGGCGGTTTTGCACCGAAGATCGGTCCGATGATGCTCGAAGGCATCACCAAGCTCGCGCCGACCGGCGTGATGCTGATGTTCGCCATTCTGTATTTCGCCCTGATGATCGACTCCGGCCTGTTCGACCCGGCCGTGCGCAAGATCCTCAAACTGGTCAAGGGCGACCCGCTGAAAGTTTCGGTCGGCACCGCCGTACTGGCGCTCGTCGTTTCCCTCGATGGGGACGGCGCGACCACTTACATGATCTGCGTGGCCGCCATGTTGCCGCTCTACAGCCGCATCGGCATGAGCCCGCGGATCATGGCCGGCCTGATCATCCTCGCCGGTGGCGTGATGAACATGACCCCTTGGGGCGGCCCGACCGCTCGCGCGGCCAGCGCCCTGCATGTGGACCCGTCGGACATTTTCGTTCCGATGATTCCGGCGATGTTGGCCGGTGTGGTGGCGATCCTGGCGATTGCCTACTTCTACGGTAAACGCGAGCGTGCGCGTCTGGGTGAGTTGCACCTGGCCGGCGATGAAATCGACCACAGTGAAATCAGCGTTTCGCAGTTCCCTGATGCCCGTCGTCCGAAGCTGATCTGGTTCAACGGCGCCCTGACGCTGGCGCTGATGTGCACCTTGATCGCGGGCTTGTTGCCGCTGCCGGTGCTGTTTATGGTGGCGTTCAGCATCGCGATGATCGTCAACTATCCTTGCCTGCAACAGCAGAAGGACCGCGTCGCGGCCCACGCCGGTAGCGTGCTGGCGGTGGTCGGCCTGATTTTCGCGGCCGGTATCTTCACCGGTATCCTGACCGGCACCGGCATGGTCGACGCGATGTCGAAAAGCCTGTTGGCGGTCATCCCTGATTTCCTCGGCCCGTACCTGGCGGTGATCACGGCACTGGTGAGCATGCCGTTCACGTTCTTCATGTCGAACGACGCATTTTATTACGGCGTGTTACCAGTTCTTGCCGAAGCCGCCAGTCATTACGGTATAACAGCGGTTGAAATGGCACGTGCCTCGATTGTCGGTCAGCCCGTCCACTTGCTGAGCCCGCTGGTACCATCGACCTACTTGTTGGTGGCCCTGGCCGGTATCGAATTCGGTGACCACCAGCGCTTTACCCTGAAATGGGCTGTGCTGGTGTGCATGTGCATACTGGTTGCCGCACTGCTGTTGGGGACTTTCCCGATGTACAGCACTCTATAAGCCCAAGACTCACCACAACGGGTCCCGGCTTCGCGATTTGAAGTCTGGGCCCTTTGTGGTTTAACACTCGCTCAAAGGAATACACATGGAATGGCTGACCAACCCTGAAATCTGGGTTGCCTTCTTTACCCTGACCGCCCTGGAAATCGTTCTGGGCATCGATAACATCATCATGATTTCGATCCTGGTCAGCCGCATGCCCAAGCACATGCAGGCGCGCACGCGGATTTTCGGGCTGGCCCTGGCCATGGTCACGCGGATCCTGTTGCTGTTGTCGATCACCTGGGTCATGCGCCTCACGGCGGATCTGTTCGTGGTGTTCGGCCAGGGTATTTCCGGGCGAGACCTGATCCTGTTCTTCGGTGGTCTGTTCCTGCTGTGGAAGAGCTCGCAAGAGATGTACCACGCGCTGGAAGGTGAAGACGAAACCAACGAAGAGCCTTCGGGCAAGGGCGGCAACTTCCTCTACACCATCATCCAGATCGCGATCATCGACATCGTGTTCTCGCTGGACTCGGTGATCACTGCCGTCGGCATGGTCTCCCATGTTCCGGTCATGGTCGCCGCGATCGTCGTGGCCGTGCTGGTGATGATGTGGGCGTCCGGCACCATCAGCGAGTTCATCGACAAGCACCCGTCGCTGAAGATGTTGGCGCTGTCGTTCCTGCTGATCGTCGGTACCGTGCTGATTGCCGAATCCTTCGACGTACACGTGCCAAAAGGCTACGTCTACTTCGCCATGGCGTTCTCGCTGGCGGTTGAAGCGATCAACATCAAGATGCGCACCGCCATCGCGAAAAAGAAGAAACAGCAAGACCCGGTGAAACTGCGCAAGGACGTTCCGGGCCAATAACCCCGGCGTCACCGCAAAACCTGTGGGAGCGGGCTTGCTCGCGAAGGCGGAGTATCAGTCGACGTCAATGTTGCCTGACCCTCCGTCTTCGCGAGCAAGCCCGCTCCCACATTTGTTTTGCGCAAGGCTTAGGGGTAAGTGGCTGACTTGAGGATCGAGATTATCCAGCACCCGACTCACCGCCAATTCCCCGCACGGGAACATTTAAGCGTTTTCCTACAGCCATCGCGCGTGGTGCTTGATACGGTCGCACTCCAAGGTTGACGCACAGCCCCTCGGTGGTTAGCGTCCCCCGCTCGCCTCAAACGACAATGACAAGGAATGCATATGTCTGGAAAACCGGCTGCACGCGTCACGGACCCGACCACCTGCCCGATTCCGGGCCATGGCACCAACCCCATCGCCAGCGGCTCCCCCGATGTGTTCTTCAATGGCCTCGCCGCCGCGAGAGTCAGCGACACATGCACGTGCGGCCAGACGCTCAGCGGTGGCTTCTCCTCCACGGTGTTCATCAACGGCCTGAACGCCATGACCCTCGATGGCACCACGAGCCACGGCGGCGTAATAATCGGCGGCTCCGGCAACGTCATCATCGGCAGCACCCATACCCCGTAGCCGTTCATTCCGCCCCTGCCGATCATTGGCCAGACCGTGGTGGAATTCAAAGCTGTCAGCGCCGGCAATGGCGAACCGATTGGCGAACAAGGCTACGAAATCGAAACCGCCGAAGGCCGCATCGTCAAAGGCCAGACCAACGCCTTGGGCATGACCCAAAGTGTCGCCACGCTAAAACCCGATCTCGCCGTCGTCCGCTGGACCGTCTAAGCCTCAAGGAAGAATCAAATGACCGGACAATGCATCGCACCAGACGACCTGGACATAAAAAACTCTGGGACAGTACCTGCGAACTGCCCGCCTGCAAACGCGAAACCACCACGTCCGGCCCCAACCCGAAAACCCGCGTCGAAGTGCCGTTGCTGACCTGCAACTGCCTGTGGGCCGGTTTCAGAAAGAAGCCGAAGAATGGGTCGCACCGGGCGGCGTGCTGATCGCCGACCCACAAACACGTAACCGCAAGATCAACGCCGCGTATGCACAGTTGTGGCTGGCGGATAACTGGTTTCAATGGGCGGGGTTGGCGGCGTTTGCGTCGAAGCAGGTGGGGTGTGGGTTGATTCATGCCACCAAACTGCAGACTGCTATTGGCGCGCAAAAGGCTGCGCAAGAGAAGCTAAGGACCGGTAAGTCGGAAACCATTTTCGAAGGGTTCGGGTTCAAGCTCAGCAAGACAGATCCTGAAGTGGAGAAGGAGCTCGAAAGAGCGCGAGCGGCCAATCCGTTGCCCACTGAAGACATCACCTTTGGTGATAACACTCGGTCAGTGGTCCAGCAGCAATTGGACTACGTGTATGAAATGCTGGCGTTGGGCAACACCTCGCTGTTTCTGGATGTTTATCCGTTGCATCGGTTTTTTATGGTGCGGGGCTACAAAGAGATGGAGAAGTGCCTGAAGAGCCGGCGTGGCATTGTGAAAGACGTGATGTGGCCGATTGCTGGGAAGGTAGAGTTCGGTGTTGATGCAGCAGAGATCTATCGTACTTTTGAAGCCATAGATGCTGGGCATATTGCGGATAGCGTCAGGCAGATGGCTCGACATGAGCAATTGAACATTTTGCAACCAGCGATGTAGGAAAATGCCCAATTCGCAGTTCTTATGCGCAGTACTCACGCGGGCAATTATGTTTCTGTCGTAACGGGGTTGATGTCTGGAGCGGCGGAAGAAATTCAGCTAACGCTGGCTAGTCAATGTAAAGCTCCTGATAGCAGACAGGTTTCATTCTCCAAGAACCCCTTGGCCAATCTTGCAGATCAAGATCAGCGAATGGAGTTCGTACTACGTGCAGCCAGTCAATTTGACAGCTTGCTCAAAAGTCCGACAACACATGCTCAGTTGAAACGGTCGATTACGGAAATTGCCAACGGGGGCGGAATCCAGTGATAGGATTTTCACGTCAGATACTGATCGTTGCGATTGGGATAGTCGTGGTGTTGGCGACAGCTGCATCCCACTTCATGTCCAGTTCCAACAAGATTTACGCCCATATCGGCAAGCCATATGCCGAGGTTGTAAAAGACTCTACTTTTCCAATCGAACGTAAAACCTCCGTTTATCCAAGCGAACCACCCGAGGTTGATTCCACCTGGATCAGCAGCCCAGTTGTTATTACGTTTGATGATCCTGATCATGGCTTCACCTTGCCAAAAACGGTCTATGGGGCTGTGAGCTATAGCAAGGAAAAGGTTGATGGCATCACGACCTCTCCGATGTTGGAAACATTACCTTTCAACCAGACAGCAGCGCTACTGGGCGAACTTCAGGCCATGTTCAAAAAAACCGGTTGGACACTTGAGCCTGCTGAGGGAAACGACTGGATAAAAGTGTCGAGCGAAGAAGAAAAGCGACAGCTGCAAGATAAGCTTTTTGACCAGGCTGACGGGGTAATTCTTTTGGTTCCCCATAAGTACAGTCTGTTGCTGCACATCAAATGCTATAGCCGCTGCGATGAGCGAAACCCCGAGACAGCCAAGTATCTGATCGACATTGGACTGGGTAAGGATCATTTCAGCGATTGAGCCCCCTCCGGGTCGGTGGATCAGTCCAATTGGGGATAAATGCAATACCGCCATCGCGAGCAAGGGTGGCGCAGTTTTCATGACAGTTTTGTTTCATTCGCGTCTTTAGCTGTGCAATGCTGGCGCCCAGACCGTTAGCCAACTACAGCTTAAGTACAGAACGTAGAAGAACGCGCGGTACCGTCAATTTGCCCCTCTGGGGCGCGACCATCACAGGGGGCCTTTATGCTCACCCTGCTCAATTTGTTATCCGCCGTGGCCTTGTTGATCTGGGGCACGCACATTGTCCGAACCGGCATTCTGCGGGTTTACGGCACCAACCTGCGCCATGTGATTGGCCGGAACATGTCCAAACGGTGGCTGGCGTTTGTCGCCGGGATCGTCGTTACGGCGATGGTGCAGAGCAGTAACGCCACGGCCATGCTTGTCACCTCGTTTGTCGGTCAGGGCTTGATGGCGCTGACCCCGGCCCTGGCGACCATGCTCGGTGCCGACGTGGGTACGGCGCTGATGGCGCGGGTGCTGACGTTCGATTTGTCGTGGCTGTCGCCCTTGCTGATTTTTGTCGGGGTGATTTTTTTCCTGTCGCGCAAGCAGACGCGGGTTGGGCAGATGGGCCGGGTCTGTATCGGCTTGGGCCTGATTATTCTGGCGCTGCAACTGATCGTCGAAGCCGCCGGGCCAATCACCCATGCGCAAGGGGTGAAGGTGATTTTCGCCTCACTGACCGGCGACATCCTGCTCGATGCCTTGATCGGCGCGCTGTTCGCGATGGTTTCCTATTCCAGTCTCGCAGCGGTGTTGCTGACCGCGACCCTGGCCGGCGCCAATGTGATCAGCCTGCCCGTGGCTATTGGCCTGGTGATTGGCGCCAACATAGGCAGTGGCGTCCTGGCGTTCCTCAGCACCAGCATGCAGAACGCCGCTGGGCGTCAGGTCGCCCTCGGTAGCTTGTTGTACAAGCTGATTGGTTTGCTGCTGATCATCCCGGTACTTGATCCGCTGGTGCACTGGATGGATAGCCTGGATTTCAGCCCGCAGGAAATGGTCATCGGCTTCCACCTGCTCTACAACACCGCGCGTTGCCTGATCCTGCTGCCGAGCGTCGGGTGGATGGCCCGGCTATGCGCCTGGCTGTTGCCGGAACGGCCGGAAATCAACGGAATGGCCAAACCCCGGCACCTCGATCCGACCGCGCTGGACACGCCGAGCCTGGCGCTGGCCAATGCGGCGCGGGAAACCCTGCGCATGGGCGATCTGATCGACAACATGCTCGAAGCGATGCTCGATGTGCTGCGCGGCAAGCAAACCGCCGTGACCCAGGAAATGCGCCGTCTGACCGATGATGTCGAAGCGCTCTACAGCGCAATTAAACTCTATCTGGCGCAAATGCCCCGCGAAGACCTCAGCGACCAGGACAGCCGGCGCTGGGCAGAAATCATTGAACTGGCGATCAACCTCAAACTCGCCAGCGACCTGATCGAACGCATGTTGCGCAAGGTTCAGCAGCAGAAAACCTCGCAGCGCCGGTCTTTTTCCGAGGTGGGGCTGGAAGAATTGGCCGGTCTGCACAGTCAGCTAATCTCCAATCTGCGCTTGGGCTTGTCGGTGTTCCTGAGTTCCGACAAGGAAAGTGCCCGCCAGTTGTTGCGGGAAAAACGTCGCTTTCGCGCACAGGAAAGGCGTCTGGCCCATGCCCACGTGAGCCGGTTGCAACGTAAGATTGTGCAAAGCATCGAGACCAGTTCGCTGCACCTGGAGCTGATTGCCGACATGAAACGTTTGAATTCGCTGTTTTGCAGCAGCGCGTATGTGGTGCTGGAGACGTTGGATACCGGGGCGCTCGTCGTCGACGATTTGGCGGACATCACGCATTCGCCTTGAACGTCTGGCAGTGTGGTCAGTCAGTTACATGGGTTCCGGCTTAAAAGCATCCCGAGCAAGCTCGCTCCCACCGTTGATCTGAGGTGTTCACACAATCACTGTGGGAGCGAGCTTGCTCGCGATGGCTGCCCGGAAAGCGACACGGATCTCCAATCAGCCGTATGGAAACTCGTTATGCGTTGTCTGTTGTTCGCCTGTTTGTTGCTGAGTTCACTTCCTTCGTTTGCCCTGGATCGTTTTCAGGTCGAGGGCTATACGCTGCCCAATGGCCTGCAATTGATGCTCAAACCGGGCGCTGACCGGGGGCATGTGGCGATTCGTCTGGTGGTCGGCGTAGGCCTGGATGATTTCAATTGCGACGACAAAGAGCTGCCCCATCTGCTCGAGCACTTGTTGTTCAGCGGCATCGACGCCACCGGCGAAGGCGGCCTGGAAGAACGCATGCAAGCGTTGGGTGGTGAGTGGAACGCTTACACCAGCAACGCCGACACCACGTTCGTCATCGAAGCGCCGGCGAAAAACCAGCGCAAGGTCCTCGACCTGTTGCTGGCGCTGCTGACCCAGACCCGCATCGACGACAACGCCATCAACGCCGCCAAGCAAGTGGTCGAGCGCGAAGACGGCGGTCATTACACTCACCTGCAACGTTGGCTGGATCGCCAGGACCTCGGCCATACGGCCAGCAATCAGCTGGCGGTGGAACTGGGCCTCAAATGCCCACAGCGCGCCGAAGTCGATCACCTGACCCGCGAACAACTGGAGAAGGTGCGCAAGCTCTGGTACGCGCCCAACAACATGACGCTGATCATGGTCGGCGACCTCGACCGGCTGCTGCCGGCCTATCTGGAACGGGCCTGGGGTGAGCTGGTGGCGGTCGACCCGAGCGAACATTTGCCCCTGCCGGAAATTCGCTCCAGTGCCGCCCACGAGCGCACGCTGAGCAGTGGATTCGTCGGCGATGGTGCCAAGTTGCACTGGCTGGTGCCAGAGCCGGTGCTGGAGGATGAGCACGACGAAACCTTCGACCTGCTCAAGGACTATCTGGACTGGGCGCTGTATCGCCAGATGCGCCTGGTCCACAGTTTGTCTTACGGCCCCTCGGCAGAGCGTGAGCTGTTTGGCGGTGTGGGCTTCATGAGCCTGAACGCCGACCTTGAGCGCGACGATGTGCCAGAGGCCAAGCAAGTCCTTGAAGCGTTGAAAGCGCAACTGCTCAAGGACGGTCTCGACGCCGACACCTTCAACCGCCTCAAGCAGGCGGCCATTGCCCGCCAGGCCTGGGCCGTGCAAGGCAATAGCGCGCTGGCGGATTATTACTGGAGTGCCCTTGGCGACTATGAGGACGGGCGCTTCGCTGACCCTGCGAGGGAACTGCAAGGCGTGACGCTGGAGGAAGCGAACAAGGCGTTGCGTGAGTTGCTGCTGCAACCGGGGTATCTGCGGATCGAGAAGCCGCTGGTGGGTGATGACCAGGTGATGTGGGTGATTGCCGGGGTGTTCGGGCTGCTGGTGCTCGGACTATTGGGCTGGCGTTTTCATCGCAGAAAATAAGAGGAGCCGCTTCGCGCCTCAACGGGGGCAAGCCCCCTCGCCACAGGGGTCCCCGGCGGGTAACCTGTCGAAGAAATTTCCTACGACGAATGTGAACCGCCGAATGCCGATCCTGACCCAATACGTCCAGCGCATCCTGGAATTGATGAAGCGCTATCCTGGGGTCATCGCGCTCGGTGGTTTCATCTCCGGTGTCGGCAGCTTCATCCTGGTGGATCGCCAACAAGGCCTGGCGACCTGGATCACCATCATCATGGTGCTCAGCTGGGTCTGGCTGATGCTGGAAAACAGCCTGACCCAGCTGTTCACCCGAATCTTCAAGCGCGAGATTCCCCAGCCGCTGCTGCGTTACGCCACGCAGATGATCCACCAGGAAAGCCTGTTCTTTGTCCTGCCGTTCTTTTTCATCACCACCACCTGGAACAGCGGCCAGTTGTTTTTCACCGGGCTGTTGAGCATCGCCGCGCTGATTTCCATCATCGACCCGCTCTACTATAAATGGTTGGCACCTCGGCGCTGGGCGTTCCTGGCGCTGCATACCCTGACGCTGTTCGCGGCATTGCTGACCGCCCTGCCCGTCATCATGCACCTCACCACGTCCCAGAGTTTCAAACTGGCGCTGGGGATCGCCGTGCTGCTGTCGTTTCCGAGCCTGGCTTCGATCTTCCCGATCCGCACCGTGCGCAACGCTTTGGCGATCCTCAGTATCACCCTGGGCATCGGCGGCCTCGGTTGGGTCCTGCGTTCGTGGGTGCCGCCGGCGACGTTGTGGATGACCGACGTGGCGATCAGCACGCAAATGCAGGACCGCACCCCCGGTGCCAGCCTGGATGAAGTCACGGCCGAGCAGATTCGTGGCGGCGGGCTGTATGCCTACACCGCGATCAACGCCCCGCGCGGCCTGGATGAGCGGATTTATCACGTGTGGCAGTTCAACGGCAAAGAGGTCGACCGCATCCCGCTGGACATCCACGGCGGGCGCAAGGAAGGCTACCGCGCCTGGACCCACAAACAGAACTTCCCGGGTAACCCAGCGGGCAAATGGCAGGTCCGGGTGTTGACCGAAGACGGCCAGGTCATCGGCGTGCTGCGCTTCATCGTCACGGACAGCACACCGACCAAAGAAAAGTAATGCGGTTCGTGCTATTACGTAGTTCTGCGTATTAACCGAACAAGCACGGAGCTTATGACCAGCAGCACAATGGCCGGCAATGCCCAACTGGACGACTCTCACTCCCCTGCTCAGCTGCGGGTTACGGGTGACTGGACGCTTGCCCATTACGCCGATCTCAAGACCTTGTGCGAAAAGCTTCGCGGCCAATACGACGACAACACCCACATCGATCTCAACAGTCTCGGTGCTCTCGACACCGCCGGAGCCTCGTTGCTGGTCGAGCTGTTGGGGACCGAGCGCCTCGGCCGATCCGCCGAACACCCCGATTGCACCCTGTCCACCGCCGATCGCGCCCTGCTGCAGACCATCTACCGCTCGATGACCGATTTCTGTGTGCCGATCAAGGAACCGGAAATCAGCGTCAGTATTCAATTGCTGACCCGCATTGGCCGCGCGGTGGACGCGGTTTGGCAGGACACCCTGCAACTGTTGGGCTTCGTCGGGCTGATTATCGAAACCATCGGCCGGGGTCTGTTTCAACCCAAGCGTTGGCGCATCACGCCGATGGTCGCGCACATCGAACAGACCGGTCTGGATGCCGCGCCCATCGTTGCCCTGCTGACCTTTTTGGTGGGCGCGGTGGTGGCGTTTCTCGGAGCGACGGTGTTGGCCAGTTTCGGCGCCACGGTGTTCACCGTGGACCTGGTGGCTTTTTCCTTCCTGCGCGAATTCGCGGTGCTGCTGACGGCGATCCTGATGGCCGGGCGCACGGCCAGTGCGTTCACTGCGCAGATCGGCTCGATGAAGGCCAACGAAGAAATCGACGCCATCCGCACCCTGGGCCTCGACCCGATGGAGTTGCTGGTGGTGCCGCGTGTCTTGGCGTTGCTGGTGGCGTTACCGATGCTGACCTTTTTGGCGATGCTCTCGGGGATTATTGGCGGCGGCGTGGTCTGTGCGGTGTCGCTGGATATTTCGCCGGCGATGTTTCTCTCGCTGCTGCAATCGGACATCGGGGTTCAGCATTTTCTGGTGGGGATCGTCAAAGCGCCGATTTTCGCCTTCCTGATCGCCTCGATTGGCTGCCTTGAAGGTTTCAAAGTCAGCGGCAGCGCCGAGTCGGTCGGTGCGCACACCACGTCCAGCGTGGTTCAGTCGATTTTCGTGGTGATCGTGCTCGACGCCGTGGCCGCGCTGTTTTTCATGGAGATGGGCTGGTGAGTCGTTTACCCCGAGCGCCTTCAGAGGCGGTGATCGAAGTCCGTGGGCTGTGCAATCGCTTCGGCAGTCAAAGCGTGCACGAAAACCTCGACCTCGACTTGTACAAAGGTGAAATTCTCGCCGTGGTCGGCGGTTCCGGCAGCGGTAAATCGGTGCTGCTGCGCAGCATTGTCGGCCTGCGTCGGCCCAATGAAGGGGACGTGAAGGTCTTCGGTAAAAACCTGCCGACCTTGTCCGAGCAGGAGCGCTCGAAGGTTGAACGGCGTTTTGGTGTGCTGTTCCAACAAGGCGCCCTGTTCTCCTCGCTGACCGTGACTGAAAACGTCGCCCTGCCCTTGATCGAACACGCCGGCCTCAGTCGTGAAGACGCCGAGCACCTGGCGGCGGTCAAGCTGGCGCTGGCAGGGCTGCCGCTGTCGGCCGCCGACAAGTACCCCGCTTCGCTGTCCGGCGGCATGATCAAGCGGGCGGCGCTGGCCCGAGCGTTGGCGCTGGACCCGGACATCCTGTTTCTCGACGAACCCACGGCCGGCCTCGATCCGATTGGCGCGGCAGCATTCGATCAATTGATCCTGACCCTGCGCGATGCGCTGGGGCTGAGTGTTTTCCTGGTGACCCACGACCTCGACACGCTCTACACCATCACCGACCGGGTGGCGGTGCTGGCGCAGAAGAAAGTGCTGGTGGCGGACGCCATCGACAAGGTGTCGGAAACCGACGATGCGTGGATTCACGAATACTTCCATGGCCCTCGCGGCCGCGCGGCGCTGACGGCCGCTCAACAGTTGAACGAGGTCTGACATGGAAACCCGAGCCCATCATGTATTGATCGGCCTGTTCACCGTGATTGTGGTGGCGGGCGCCCTGCTCTTCGGCTTGTGGCTGGCCAAGTCCAGCGTCGACACCGAGTTCAAGGATTACGAAGTGGTCTTCAACGAGGCGGTCAGCGGCCTGTCCAAAGGCAGTTCGGTGCAGTACAGCGGGATCAAGGTCGGCGACGTGGTGACATTGCGCCTGGACCCGAAAGACCCGCGCCGGGTGCTGGCACGTATTCGTCTGGGCGGTGACACCCCGGTCAAGGAAGACACCCAGGCCAAACTGGCGCTAACGGGCGTCACCGGGACTTCGATCATCCAGCTCAGCGGCGGTACGCCACAGAGCCCGGCGCTCAAGGGCAAGGACGGCAACCTGCCGACCATCGTCGCATCGCCCTCGCCCATCGCGCGCTTGCTCAATGACAGCAACGACCTGATGTCCGGTGTGAACACGCTGATGCAAAACGCCAATCTGCTGTTCTCCACGGAAAACGTCGAGCGCATCAGCAACACCCTGGAGCACCTGGAACAAACCACCGGGGCGATTGCCGATCAGCGTGGCGATATCCGTCAGGCAATGCAGCAACTGGCATCGGTCGGTAAGCAAGCCAATAACATGCTGGAGCAGACCACGGCGCTGATGCGCAATGCCAACGGCCTGCTCAATGATCACGGCAAGGAAGCGTTGGGCAGCGCCGAGCAGGCGATGAAGTCGTTGCAGCAGAGCACCGCGACGATCAACAAGTTGCTCGCCACCAATCAGGATTCGCTCAACAGCGGCATGCAGGGCCTCAATGGCCTGGCCCCGGCGGTGCGCGAGTTGCGTGAAACCCTGACCTCGTTGCGCGCCATCTCTCAACGCCTGGAGGAAAACCCCAGCGGTTACCTGCTGGGCAGTGACAAGAGCAAGGAATTCACGCCATGAAGCTGACTCGTATCGCCCTCCTCGCCGGCTTCACGCTGATCAGTTCGTGCTCGATCCTGCCCAAGCCCGAGCCATTCGATGTGTATCGATTGCCGTCCGCCCAGAGCAACGCGTCGGCCAGTCATGGCACGCCGCAGCGCTGGTCGTTGCGCCTGACCAAACTCCAGGCCAGCGGCGCGCTGGACGGCCCGAACATCGCGGTGATTCCCCAAGGCGATGTGATCAGCAGCTACAAGGGCTCACGCTGGAGCGACCCGGCACCGGTGCTGTTGCGTAATCGTCTGCTCGATGGCTTTCAGCGTGATGGTCGGGTGCCGCTGCTGAGCACCGATGACAGCATTTTCCAGGCGGATCTGGAGCTGGGCGGGCATTTGCAGGCGTTTCAGACTGAGTATCAAGGCACGAGCGCCACGGTGGTCGTGAGCCTGGATGCCTTGCTGGTGCGCGGTTATGACCAGCGCATCCTCGCCAGCCGCCGTTTCGAAGTGCGCCAGCCACTGAGCGATGTGAACGTGCCTGCGGTGGTCGCCGGGTTTGGCCAAGCGAGTGAACAATTGACGGCGCAGGTGGTGAACTGGGCGGTTGAGCAAGGGCAGAAAGTCGAGCTGCCCGCGAGACCCTGAAGTCAACACAAACCCAAATGTGGGAGCGGGCTTGCTCGCGAAAGCGGTGTGTCATTCAACGTTGATGTTGTCTGACACTACGCCTTCGCGAGCAAGCCCGCTCCCACAAGGGGTTATGTGGTTAGCCGAAGAACCAGTAGCACACCCCGATGGCGCCCAGTACGCCGGCCAACTCTGCCAGCAACGCACACCCCACCGCGTGCCGTGCGCGCTGGATGCCCACCGCGCCAAAGTACACCGCCAGCACATAGAACGTTGTTTCGGTGCTGCCCTGAACCGTGGCCGCCACTAGCGCCGGGAAGCTGTCTACGCCGGACGTCTTCATGGTTTCAATCAGCATCGCCCGCGCGGCACTGCCGGAGAACGGTTTGACCATCGCCGTCGGCAACGCGTCGACGAAGCGCGTGTCCCAACCGGCCCACTCCACCAAGTGCCGAATCCCGTCCAGACCCAAGTCCAGTGCGCCGGACGCGCGAAGCACACCCACCGCACAGAGCATCGCCACCAGGTACGGCAGCAGGTTCTTGGCCACGTCGAAACCTTCTTTGGCGCCTTCGACGAATGCTTCGTAGACCTTCACTTTGCGCAACGCGCCGATGATCAGAAACAGCATGATCAGCCCGAACAGCGTCAGGTTGCCGAGGATCGATGACAGGCCGGCCAGCGCGGTGGCTGAGAGCGTCGCCAGCAGTGCCATGAAACCACCGAGGGCGAGGGCACCGGGAATCAGGTACGCCAGCACCACCGGGTCCCAGATGCGCAGGCGTTGCATGAAGGCGACCGACAGGAAGCCGACGATGGTCGAGCAACTGGTGGCGAGCAGGATCGGCAGGAACACCAGCGTCGGGTCCGGCGCGCCTTGCTGGGCGCGGTACATGAAGATCGTTACCGGCAGCAGGGTCAGGGAGGAGGCGTTGAGCACCAGGAACAGGATCTGCGCGTTGCTGGCCACGGTGGCGCTGGGGTTGAGCTCCTGCAGGGCCTTCATCGCCTTGAGGCCAATTGGTGTGGCGGCGTTGTCCAGGCCCAGACCGTTGGCGGCGAAGTTCAGGGTGATCAGGCCGATGGCCGGGTGACCGGGCGGTACTTCCGGCATCAGGCGCAAGAACAGTGGGCCCAGGGCTTTGGCCAGCCATTCGACGATCCCGGCTTTCTCGGCGATGCGCAGAAAGCCCAACCACAGGGTCAGGGTACCGAACAACAGGACCATGACTTCGACCGACAGCTTGGCCATGGCGAAAATACTCTCCACCATCGCCGCGAAAATCCCGGCGTTGCCGCCGATCAGCCATTGCGCCAGTGCCGAAACGGCCGCCACGATGAAGAAGCCAAGCCACAGGCCATTAAGCATCAGTCAAATCCCCCGGAATATGCGGCGAATGATAGCGGGGTAGCCACAAACGACAAACCCCGGATTTCTCCGGGGTTTGTATGGCGCGATGGACGCGGTCCCTTGTGGGAGCAACCTGTGGCGAGGGGGCTTGCCCCCGTTCGGCTGCGAAGCAGTCGCAAAACCTGCTAAAGCGGTGTGCCAGAACAAACCAGGTCGCCAGTTCTCGGGGGCGCTTCGCACCCCAACGGGGGCAAGCCCCCTCGCCACAGGATTCGGTTCCACAGTCTGGTGTTAGTTCTTGGAAATCTCGCCAGCCGGCAGTTTTTCCTTGCTGCGCCAGTGCGGCAGGGAGTTCCAGTAGCGCTCGCCCTTGGCGTCGTCGTACATGCCTTCCCAGCGCGAGATAACCAGCACGGCCAGCGCATTGCCGATTACGTTCAATGCGGTACGGGCCATGTCCATGATGCGGTCGACACCGGCGATGAACGCCAGGCCTTCCAACGGAATCCCCACACTGCCCAAAGTAGCCAACAGCACCACGAAGGACACGCCCGGTACACCGGCGATGCCTTTGGAGGTGACCATCAGGGTCAGCACCAGCAGCAACTGCTGGCTGATCGACAGGTCGATGCCGTACAGCTGGGCAATGAAAATCGCCGCGATGCTCTGGTACAGGGTCGAACCGTCGAGGTTGAACGAGTAACCGGTTGGTACCACGAAGCTGCAAATGGCTTTCGGCGCACCGTAGGCTTCCATCTTCTCGATCACGCGCGGCAGCACGGTTTCCGAGCTGGCGGTGGAGTAGGCCAGCACCAGCTCATCCTTGAAGATGCGCATCAGCTTGATCACCGAGAAGCCGAACAGGCGAGCAATCAGGCCCAACACCACGAAGGCGAAGAAGGCGATGGCGAAGTAAACCAGCAAGACCAGCTTGGCCAGCGGCAACAGAGAGGCGAAGCCGAAGTTGGCCACGGTCACCGCGATCAGTGCGAATACGCCGATCGGGGCGTAGTTCATGATCATGTGAGTGACCTTGAACATGCTTTCCGAGACGCCCTGGAACATCTTCACCAGCGGCTCGCGCAGGTCCGATTGCAGGCTCGACAGGCCGAGGCCGAACAATACGGAGAAGAAGATGATCGGCAGCATCTCGCCGCGGGCCATGGCCGCGAAGATGTTCGACGGGATCAAGTTGAGGATGGTTTCGATGAACGCGTGTTCATGCTGGACCTCGGCGGCAGTCGCCTGGTACTTGGAAATATCCACGGTACCCAGGGTGCTCATGTCAATGCCGGTGCCCGGATGGAACACGTTGGCAAGCACCAGACCGACCAGGATGGCGATGGTGGTAACGATCTCGAAGTAAACGATGGTCTTCAGACCGATGCGACCAAGTTTCTTGGCGTCGCCGACACCCGCGATACCGACGATCAGCGAGGAGATCACGATCGGGATCACGATCATCTTGATCAGACGGATAAAGATATCGCCTGCCGGTTGCAGGACGTTGCTGATCCACCAGGCTTTTTCGGCACTGAAATGGTTGAGCAGCGCACCGATTGCAATCCCCAATACCAGACCGATGAGGATCTGCCAGGCGAGGCTAAGCTTTGCCTTCTTCATATCATTACCCTTACTTGCGTTTGACTCAGGCAGACGCAGTCACTGGTTCGCTTGTGGCGAAAAATGCGTGCATCTGCCCCCGTATAAGGAGCCCCGGAGCGCTTGTTAGTGGCTCTCTGGCAGGCGAAAAAAGGCGCAACTATTCCGATGCAAGGAAGCGACGTCTAATGCCGTAAACGCCTACCCTATGCCGAATCGGCATGAGCTTTTGCAAATGAAACTGGCGTCCCAACCGGTTCGAATGCGCCATTTCGGCAGGTATAAGTGCCGTGAACCGGCCATTTCAGAGGAGGTTGGTGATTTTTTAAACCAAGGATTAACGGCTAAATATTGAGAAAAAACCTACGTTTAGCTGCGGAAAATCGCTGCTGTCTTCTGACGGTTTCTCGATATACGGTCGCGAAGAAATACCGCGAAATGTTTTTGCGGGGAATGTAGCGGAAGTGGCATAGGGATAAATGAGCAATACGCTCTGGGCCACTGCTTTACGTGAGTGAAGCTCTCCGCAAATTCGTCGAGTTCCTGTGACCCGGCGAATTTGCGTCGCAGCTTTTGCCTGACCCGGCCCTTGCGCAGGCACTCCTTGTACCCGTAGGTCACTCCGACCCTGTAACAGTCAGAACGTCCCGGCCCCATGGTCATGCGGCTACCTTCCTCGGGTAGCGCAGTAGAGAGAAGCAGGGTGCTTCTTTCACATGACAAATTCAGTACCAGTTCGGATCTTTTTTCAGTTGTTCCATCAACAGGTCCTGCATGCCTTGATCGGGTTTGCCGAGGAAGCGGTAGCTGGCATGTCGCGTGGGCGACTTGTCGGCCGGCAGCCCTGCGGGCACTTCGACCAGCATGGCGTAGGCATCTTCCTTGTCGAAACTGAACGCCACGATCAAGCGCTCGTTCAGGCATGTGGGCTGTGATTTACACAGCGGCCCGACCAGATACTTGTGGCCGTCCTCTTGTACCGCATTCATTTGCTCGGCATCGCCAGACAGGTTCATCACCCATTCCGGCAGGCGTTCTTCCTTTTTCACCACGCCTTGCCATGTTTCACGGTACTGCGGGTCGGTAGTGATTAACTCATTGGCCCGCATTTGGCCGTCATTGGCCGCCATCGCCATGGCACTACCGCCCAGAAGCAGGGCGGCTGCCATTGTCTTGTACAAAATGCTCATGTTCAGCCTCGGCCACGACGGCCAAAGAAGAAGGAAGCAATGAACATCACCAGGAACACGACAAAGAGAATCTTGGCGATACCCGTGGCGGTGCCCGCGATACCACCGAAGCCCAGTACTGCAGCGATGATGGCAATGATCAAGAAGGTGATTGCCCAGCTCAACATGGTGATTCTCCTTACGCTTCATTATTTAGAGGTGATGCTTGTGTTGCGTGTCCCGGCGCAGACCGCACGCCAAGTTCTGTTACCTAGAACACCCAGCGCTCCTGACGAGGCATCTCGTCCAGGGGCTGCGCCTGGTCTACGTCCATCATCCGCATGGGAGTGAGGTCGGCCTGACTACTGCTGGCGGCGCTGAAGTGGGTTTGGGCTGGATGTTGAATCGATACGTGCGGCGCCTCTGGCTGCTGGCTCTGCTCCCAACGCATGAACTGTTGGCCGGCGATCAACGTGATCAGCAATGCCAGAACAGCAAACATGCCTTGTTGGATATGCAGTGGCGAGATGCGCAGTTGGGCGGCACGGTAGCTATTCATCCTGAAGCTCCTCCCACTTTGGTGGTGATCTTGTTGGTGGGCGTAAAGTTAAATGCCCTGATTACCCAGACTATTGCAGCCTGCATGCCAGCTTTTTTTAGTGGATAAAAACTAATAAAATCAATAACTTAAAAAGTTTATGAAAATCGTTTGCGACGCATCCTGCACGATGACCCCTCCAGGGTCGTGCGAAATGCACGATAGGTTCGCAGGCTCTTGGAATATTTTTGAATTGAGCGACGGGGGCAGATGTCAGAAAGGGAGGCGAGTAACTGCCAAAAATCCGGTGTTTTGCTAAAAAACCATGGAAATCAGCGAATTAGGTAGACAGGCTTTAGATAGCTACCCTGCTGGTGCTGGAATGGATCAGAATCGACCATGCAACTTGCCCGATTTATCCGGGACTAACCAAGATCAATCATTAAAGGAGCGCAGGAACATGGAATCAGCCACGGTGAATCAAGGCCGCATTCTGTTGGTAGACGATGAGTCCGCTATCCTGCGAACCTTCCGCTATTGCCTTGAAGACGAGGGGTACAGCGTCTCTACCGCGAACAGCGCAGCCCAGGCTGACGCCTTGTTACAGCGTCAGGTATTCGACCTGTGCTTTCTGGATTTGCGCCTGGGTGAAGACAACGGCCTGGATGTGCTGGCACAGATGCGTATTCAGGCACCCTGGATGCGTGTGGTGATCGTCACCGCGCACTCGGCCGTAGACACCGCGGTCGATGCGATCCAGGCGGGCGCCGCCGATTACCTCGTCAAGCCGTGCAGCCCTGACCAATTGCGCCTGGCCACCGCCAAGCAGCTGGAAGTGCGGCAACTGTCCGCTCGCCTGGAAGCCCTGGAAGGTGAAGTGCGTAAACCCAAGGATGGCCTGGACTCCCACAGTCCGGCGATGAAAGTGGTGCTCGAAACCGCCCGCCAGGTGGCCGGGACCGATGCCAACATTCTTATCCTGGGTGAATCCGGCACCGGTAAAGGTGAGCTGTCCCAGGCGATTCACGGCTGGAGCAAGCGTCAGAAGAAGTCCTGCGTCACGATCAACTGCCCGTCCCTGACCGCCGAACTCATGGAAAGTGAACTGTTCGGTCACAGCCGTGGTGCCTTTACCGGTGCCAGCGAAAGCACATTGGGTCGGGTCAACCAGGCCGACGGTGGCACGCTGTTTCTCGACGAGATCGGCGACTTTCCGCTGACGTTGCAGCCCAAGTTGCTGCGGTTCATTCAAGACAAGGAATACGAGCGGGTAGGGGACCCGGTGACCCGCCGCGCCGATGTGCGCATTCTCGCGGCGACTAACCTGAACCTTGAAGACATGGTGCGCGACGGCCGCTTCCGCGAAGACTTGCTCTATCGCCTGAACGTCATCACGTTGCACTTGCCGCCACTGCGTGAACGCCGTGAAGACATCCTGAACCTGGCCGACCGTTTCCTCGCCCGCTTCGTCAAAGAGTATGCGCGCCCGGCCCGGGCCTTCAGCGATGAGGCCCGCGAGGCGCTGCTGGGTTATCGCTGGCCCGGCAATATTCGCGAACTGCGTAACGTGGTGGAGCGGGCAAGCATTATCTGTCCGCAGGAACGGGTTGAGATCAGCCATTTGGGCATGGCCGAAACCCCGATCAACAATGCTCCGCGCATTGGCGCGGCGTTGAGCCTGGACGAACTGGAAAAAGCCCACATCGGTGCAGTACTCGCCACGGCGGATACACTGGATCAAGCGGCCAAGACCCTGGGCATTGATGCCTCGACCCTGTACCGCAAACGCAAGCAATACAACTTGTGAGCTGTCACCGATGAAATTGGCGATGAAGCTGCGTACTCGGCTGTTCCTGAGTATTTCTGCACTGATCACCGTGGCCCTGCTCGGACTTTTGCTCGGGCTGGTCAGCGTGATGCAGATGGCCGGGTCCCAGGAAGCGCTCGTTCGCAACAACTTTGTCACGCTCGACCTGGGATTGAAATTACGCCAGACCCTCGGCGATCAATTGATGATCATGGTCGACGAGAAACCTGATCCCGCCAAGTTCGAGGCGTCCAGGCAACACTATATCCAACTGCTCGATGAAGGCATCGCCATTGAACAATCCGGCAATAGTGGCCAACACGGGTTCCAGCAGGCCAAGGATGACTATCTCGATTTTGTTCAGGCCTACGGCCAGGCCTCTGAACCCAAGGTATTGAGTGGCAACGAAGCACTCACGGAAAAATTCAACACGTTGCGCAATGGGCTGCTCGCGGAACACAAACGGGCGCTGGATAACATCAATGACACCGAGCGCCAGTCCCGGGAGCGCGCGTTGCTGGTGGCTGGCCTGCTCGGGTTGGTGGGATTGGCGGTGCTGATCATCGGCTTCGTGACGGCCCACGCGATCGCCCGGCGTTTTGGCGGACCGATCGAAGCGCTGGCTCAGGCCGCCGATCATATTGGCCAAGGCAATTTCGAGGTGACCCTGCCGGTTTCCTCGGCCGTGGAATTGAACTTGCTGACCAAGCGCTTCGGGATCATGGCCGAGGCGTTGCGCGAGCATCAGGCCACCAACATCGATGAACTGCTGGCCGGTCAACAACGCCTGCAAGCCGTGCTCGACAGCATCGACGACGGTTTGTTGATGATTGATCGCGAAGGCCATCTCGAACACCTCAATCCGGTGGCTCAGCGCCAGTTGGGTTGGGACACAGATCGCCTTGGCCAAGGTCTGGGCGCAGCCCTTGAACGTCCCGAGCTGGATGAGCAGCTGCAACTGGTGCTGCGCGGTGGCACGCTGGAGCGCGCGCCGGAAGACTTGAGTATCGAGGTCGATGGCGAATCGAGGTTGCTGACCTATAGCCTGACGCCGGTCATCCATACCCAAGGGCACATCCTGGGCGCGGTGATGGTGTTGCATGACGTCACTGAACAGCGGGCGTTCGAACGGGTGCGCAGCGAGTTTGTCTTGCGTGCTTCTCATGAGTTGCGAACACCGGTGACCGGCATGCACATGGCGTTCGGCCTGTTCCGTGAGCGGGCGAAATATCCACAGGATTCCCGCGAAGCCGACCTGCTGGATACGGTCAATGAAGAAATGCAGCGCTTGATGCAGTTGATCAACGACCTGCTGAATTTCTCTCGTTACCAGAACGGCTTGCAGAAATTGTCCCTGGCGCCATGTTCCATCGAGGATCTGTTGGCGCAGGCCCATGCCCGCTTTGCCGAGGCCGCGACTGAGCAGGGCATTGAGTTGCGGGTAGAAGTGCAGGGGCCGTTGCCCCGATTGCAGGCCGATCAACCGCAGTTGGACCGGGTGCTCGACAATTTGATCGACAATGCCTTGCGCCATACCGCACGGGAAGGGCTGATCCGATTGCAGGCCCGACGTCATGGCGAGCGGGTGATTATCAGTGTCGAGGACAACGGCGAAGGAATTGCCTATGGCCAGCAAGGGCGAATCTTCGAGCCCTTTGTCCAGGTCGGCCGCAAGAAGGGCGGCGCCGGGCTTGGTCTGGCGCTGTGCAAGGAAATCGTGCAACTGCACGGCGGGCGGATGGGCGTCTATTCGCGGCCAGGGCAGGGTACGCAGTTCTATATGGCGCTGGCGGTGTAGGGCGCTTTCACGCCTCGTCATCCAGGCGCCGGCCTTTCATTCGCCGGCCGCGGGTAATCAGTTCGATGAACTGCACAGAGCTCAAGGCATGCGCGAACAGCCAGCCTTGACCGAACTTCACGCCTTCACTGCTTAAAAACGCTGCCTGCGCTTCATGCTCGATGCCCTCGGCAATCACTTTGAGTTGCAGCGCTTGAGCCATGTGGATGATGTGCGGTGCCACGCCACTGCTGGCGGCGTCATGACCGAGTGCGTCGATAAACGCCTTGTCGATCTTCAGGCAGTCCACCGGCAGGGTTTGCAGGTAGGCAAGGCTGCAATAGCCGGTGCCAAAGTCATCGATCAGCACTTGATGGCCGACATCGCGCAACGCTTGCAGGTTTTCCCTGGCCACTACCACATCGACCAATCCCCGCTCGGTCACTTCAAAGGCAATCTGTTTGGCCGCGACGCGGTGCAGCGTCAGCAGGCGGGCCATCACTTGGCCGATACGCGGCACCATCACATCGCACGCTGCCAGGTTAACCGAGATGTACAGCTGCGGGTTGGCGCGTAACAGTTGCCCCAGTTGTTCAAGCAGGCGTTGCAGTACGAAATCGGTCATCTGGCGGATCTGGCCAGTGTTTTCCGCCATTGGAATAAACAGGTCGGGGCTGGTCAGCGTGCCATCAGGCCTTCGCCAGCGCAGCAACGCCTCTGCGCCGACACAGTTGCGGCTGTCGAGGTCGAAAATCGGTTGATACAACACCTGCAACTCTCCACGTCGTATGGCGCCATGCAGCTCGGCATCCAGCGACTGGCGCTGGCGAACCAGTAGAAACACCAGAAAGCCGACAATGATGCCTAACACCAGACTGGCGGGAAGCAGCCACCACCAAACCGCGGGCACGTGTATGCCAGTGCGCGGTGTGATCAATACCAATTGGTATTCCGGGTTGTTGGTCGGCATGCGGTAAATCAAGCGGGTTTGCGTGACTTGCAGTGCGTCGCGGCTTTTGGGGGACCAGGAATCCGTCGGTGGCCAGACCTGTGCGGCACCCAGTACGGGAATGCCGCGACTGCCGTGGTCCAGCACCACCAGCAGACTGCTTCCGGGCGACAGGTCGACCATATCGGTCAAATGCCCGCGCGACGTCGCCACCCGAAAATTGCCCCTCCCGAGCATCAGTGCGGCTCGGTTTTCATCCGGTTCGGTGGTGGTGTTCAGCCAGTAGCTGTAGGTGGGGCCTCGGATGTCGGGCGGGCGCAGTAGCGAAAGTCCTTCCTGGCGAGGACGGTTGGAGCACAGGCGTGATGAGTCTGAGTCGATGTAGGCGGCTTCGTAAACGAAGCGGTAATTGAAGCTGACCTGTTGCAAGGTGGCGATCATTTCGGCATCGCAGACTCGAAGCGGCTGTGCTTCGAGGTCATCGAGGCTTTCGCGCAATTGCCCGAACATCTGCTCCATACGGGCGAGGAAGCGCTCGCCCTGAGCATTCATTTCCTCGCTTTCGTTCTGTTCAACCTGATGCAACGCCACGAACAGGCTGCCGGCCATCAATAGAGTTGCGCTGAGGGCAGCAGCCAGTATCGCCAGAAACCAGGGGCGATAGAACCAGCTACGGAGCGTCTCTCGTGCGGCAGCCATTATTGATATCCGAAGAATTACCAATGAGTTATAGCTGCTGATTGGGAAAAAGCTCTAACCGTCAGACGGGCGCCATTATTTTGTCTGATTCAAGACCTGCAGGATCGCCGCGGATTCAGCATCCGGCGTGCCGTCGAAGCGGGAAGGGCGGAAATGCATCTGAAAAGCTGCCAGCACATGACGCGTGGCTACGTCCAGCTCACCGGTCTGTGGCGTGGCATAACCCAACCTGGCCAGTTGTCCCTGAAACCAGCTGATGCTCGGCAGTTGTATGGCGAACTGGGCTTGCTGGCGCGCCACGGCCTGCTCATTGGGCCAGACACCCAGGCCTTCGGCGGCCAGGCGTTTCCAGGGGAACAGCGGACCGGGATCGAGTTTGCGCAGCGGCGCGATATCGCTATGGCCGATGATGGCGTGGGGATTGATGTTGTAACGTTTACTGATGTCCTTGAGCAGGACGATCAAGGATTTAACCTGGTCTTCGCTGTAGGGATACCAGAGGCGCCCGGTGGGGGTGTCTTTGAAGCCGGGGTTGACGATTTCGATACCGATGGAGCTGGAATTCAGCCAGGTCCGGCCTTGCCATTCGCTTTCGCCCGCGTGCCAGGCGCGATAACTCTCGTCCATCAGCTTAAAGATGGTGGCGCCCTTGTCGTCGCCAATCAGGTAATGACTGCTCACTTCGCCGTGGGTAAGCAGTTGCAGCGAGCGCTCCAGCGAGGCATTGGTGTAATGCACCACCACGAACTGGATGCGGCTGTCGTAGTTGGCCGAAGGGTGGCTGGTGTCGATACGCGGGCCGCTGGAACAAGCGGCCAACAGCAGCAGCGACACAATGAGAGCGAAATATTTCATGGCAGGAGGCGTACACGCAAGACAGTAATGCAACAGTGTAACGTACTGCCTTGCGTGCCGACGGCAAAAGCCCGGTTTTAAAAAAAATGGAACAACTGGCCGTCAGCCAGCTTCCACTCGATTGCGTCCGGCATTTTTGGCGCGATATAGCGCCTGATCGGCTCTTTTCAGCGCAATATCACTATGTTCACCGGGCTTTAAGGCCGTAAGGCCTATGGAAATAGTGATGGTGACCCGCTCGCCTTTGAAGTGGAAAGGACAGGCCTCGATCGCGGCGCGCAAGTTTTCCAACAGTTTTGCACCCACTGCCAGCACCGTGCCGGGCATCAGGAGCACAAATTCCTCACCGCCAAACCGCGCGATGAAATCTGTACCGCGCAGGCGCTTGCGCAACACGTTGGCGATGATTTTCAGCACCTTGTCGCCCGCCAGATGGCCGTAGTTGTCGTTGATGCTTTTAAAGTGATCGAGATCCAGCATGGCCAGCAGCAGGGTATTGCCGTGCCGCTGCCATTGATCGATCTCGTGGTCCAGGCGTTCGCTCCAGGCGGCGCGATTGGGCAGTCCGGTGAGTGGATCGATAAGGGCTTTCTGGCGTTGTTCTTCAAGGTGCTCACGGTAGCCCTGCGCTTCCTGTTCCATGTGCGCAACCCGTTCGGCCAGACTGTGCAGGCGCGTCGCCACTTCCTGTTCGCGCTCATCGCGCTGCTTCTGGTGCTGATCCATGGTGCCAAGCAGGCCTTCAAGATGGTTCTCCAGGACGAGCTTCAGGTCGTCCAGGTCCGCTGCTTCCTGCATGCTGCTTTGCAGGCCGTCGACCTGTTCGCGGATCTGCGTGTCCATCTGGCGCGCAGCAGAACGGCTGTCGGCGTGGCCTTCGCTGGCCGCCTGTAAATTACTTTGGAAGGACTCCAGGCGTTCATTGAGTTGCTGTAGATAGACTTCGAATTCGTGCTGACCGCTGTCATTGATCGCCAGCATCAAGGTCGCCAGATCGTCGAGGATCGGGATCAATTCGTACCAGTTAAGGCCATGTTGAAGGCGATCGCGCATCGCCTCAGCTTGCGGACGGTGGCGTTCCGGTAACGTCAGATCGTCGAGCAGGCCCAGTAGGGTGTCTTCGATGTGCTTGGCGACGGAGCTATAGGACGGCTCCGGTGAATCGGGCAAGGCGTAGAAGATGTCCTCGTGTTCGTTTTGGTCCGGATCAATCGTTGTCGCTGTCCGGGTCAGTTCATCAGGATTGATGGCTGGTTGAACCTGATTGGCTGGCGCAGGGAGGGGAAGGGCGGGCGCTTCGAGCAGTTCACTGTTCGAAGGTGTTGGTGATTCTGGTGCGGGCGCGATGTCGGGGTGAAGTACGGGTGGGACAAACGCGACCACCTCCGCAGAGGGCTGCGGTGCGCGAGTCTCTTGAGGTTCCGGAGTAGCAACGGTGGAATGGAGGTTGCGCGCCGCTGGCGGTGCGACTGGCGGCAGATCCTCCTCCTCATCTGCGTCATCGGCGTGCGCCATCTCGACAACCCGTTCCACAGCCTGCGCAGCCGATGCGTGAACGACAGGAGCGACGACCTGCGGCACTCCCTCATCCGCTTCGTGGCTACCGAACAGTCTCTGCAGAAAACCGGGCCGCTCAGGTTCGGCGGGGGTCTCCAGTTGCCTCAAGGCTTTGCCTTGCAGGCCACTCAGTTCGCTGAGCAGAAGCGGAATTTCACGGGCCTGACTGACTCGTCCATCGAGCTTTTTGGCAAAGCTCTTGAGCGGCCGGCTGACTTCCCGAGGCAGCGGCAACGATTGCAGTTGCGCGACCAGCGCAGTCAGTGCGGCGCTGGTCTGGTTGATTCGGGTTTCCCGGCGTTGCTCGGAATCAAGCACGGCTTTTTCGAGTCGCGGTAGCAGGGCCGCCAAGCCGGCGTCCATGTCATCGGTGCGCACGACCTCGCGCATCTCTTTCATGCATTGGTCGACAGCGCGGTCTGTGCCCTCCGCCGCCAGCGTGCTGCGCACCAGCCCACGACGCAGCAGGTCGAGCCTGGCATCCCAGCGACGCTCAAGCTTTTCCTGTTGTTCGATGCTTTTGAGGTATTTCTCTTTCCAGCGCTCTGTTTCGTCGCTCATTCATGGGATCCGCGAAGGGCAGGACTCAACGCGGGCAATGCATCAGCCGTGAGCGAACCCGGCAGACGAATCTCTACCGCGACCGGCAGGTGATCGGAAATGGGCTGTGCCAGCACTTCGACCTTTTCGAGGGTCAGTGTCGGGCTCAGCAGAATGTGGTCCAGGCAGCGTTGCGGGCGCCAGCTGGGAAAGGTCGCTTCCAGTTGCGGCGCGAGCAGGCCGAGGTCACGCAACGGGGAGTTTTGCAGCAAGTCACTGGCATGGGTGTTCATGTCGCCCATCAGCACCTGGTGTTTATAGCCGCCGATCAACTCACGGATGTAGGCCAGTTGCAGGCTGCGCACGCGAGCGCCCAGCGCCAGATGCATCATGACCACCACCAGCGCCTCCGGACCCTCGCCAAAGCGCACCAGGATAGCCCCGCGACCCTTGGGTCCCGGCAGCGGGTGATCTTCAATCGCCCACGGGCGCAAGCGGCTGAGCACACCATTGCTGTGCTGGCCGAGTCGTCCGAGGTTGCGGTTGAGTTGTTGATACCAGTAGGGGAAGGCACCGAGCTGCGCCAGGTGCTCGACTTGATTGACGTAGCCTGAGCGCAGGCTGCCGCCATCGGCTTCTTGCAGGGCGACCAGGTCGAAGTCGCCCAGCAGGTTGCCGATTTTTTGCAAATTGTCGGCACGCCCGGTGTGCGGCAACAGGTGTTGCCAGCCCCGGGTCAGGTAGTGCCGATACCGCTCGGTACTGATACCGACCTGAATATTAAAACTGAGCAAGCGCAGACGACTGTCTGCCGGCAGGCCCGTGGACTTCAGGTGATGTTCGTTGACCCGTGGATCATGCAGGCCAACAACGCGTTCAGTTCCCCAGCGGCGCATGGCAGTGCTTCGCTTAGTTGGCGGCAGCCTTGTTAGCCGCTCGCTCTTTGTCGACCAGTTTATCGGCCAGTTGCAGGGCTTGCTCGGCACCGCCGGCAGAACCCACGTCAAAACGATACTTGCCGTTGACGATCATGGTTGGTACGCCAGAAATTTCATACTTCTTGGCCAGCTCTTTGGCCTGGACGATTTTGCCCTTGATGGCGAAGGAGTTGAAGGTGGCCAGGAACTTGTCCTTGTCGACGCCCTGAGTGGCTAGGAACTCTGCCATTTCTTCTGGAGTGACCAGCTTCTTGTGTTCTTTCTGGATTGCTTCGAACACCGCGGCGTGAACCTTGTGCTCGACACCCATGGCTTCCAGGGTCAGGAACATCTGGCCGTGTGCGTCCCAAGGGCCGCCGAACATGGCCGGAATGCGGACGAAGTTGACGTCGGAAGGCAGCTTCTCGACCCATGGATTGATCACTGGCTCAAAAGCGTAGCAATGCGGGCAGCCATACCAGAATAGCTCCACGACTTCGATCTTGCCAGGCACGGCAACCGGAACCGGATTGGTCAGTTCGACATAAGGGGCGGCGGGTGCTTCGGCGGCTTGGGCAGTCATGCCGAACAGGCTGGCAGCGACGAGTGCGGCGCTGATGATCAGATTACGCATGCTTTACTCCTGGACAATTTTGGTCGCCTCGCGCGACCTGTTTTAAGACAGGTCCTGGCGGGCTTGAGTTCTGTAGTGTAACGGCAGCGGCCACAAAAAAGGGCGGCCAAAGCCACCCTTTTTATACTTGCTGCGACGGATTAATCGAGCGTTAACGTTGCAGGAGATGTTCATCGCACGCAACGCTCGATCAACCGGCCTTAGTGCAGGCCTTGAATGTAGCTGGACACGGCGGCGATATCTTCGTCGCTCAGTCGTTTGGCGATGGTCTGCATGGTTTTGGCATCGCCATCGTTGGTGCGTCCGCCTTCTTCCTTGCGGAAATCGGTCAGCTGCTTGGCGACGTATTGAGCGTGCTGGCCACCCAGGTGCGGGAAGCCGGCAGCGACGTTGCCTGCGCCGTTTGGCGAGTGGCAACCGGTGCAGGCTGGCAAGCCTTTGGCCAGGTCGCCGCCACGGAACAGTGCTTCACCGCGAGCCACGATTTTAGGGTCGGCGGCGCCAACACTGCCGTTCTGCTTGGCGAAATAGGCTGCGATATCAGCCAGGTCCTGGTCGCTCAGGTTGGTCAGCAGGCCGGTCATTTCCAGAACGGTGCGCTTGCCCGACTTGATGTCGTGCAATTGCTTGGTCAGGTAGCGTTCACCCTGACCCGCCAGTTTCGGAAAGTTAGGCGCCATGCTATTGCCATCCGGGCCATGACAGGCGCCACATACTGCGGCTTTCGCCTGACCAGCAGTCGCATCACCTGCAGCATGGGCAATGCCGGAGATCCCCACGGTCAACAGCAGACTCACGATCAATTTGTTCATCAGCTAATCCAACTACGGCTAAGGGTTAAAGAGTTATGGACCGGGATCACTCGCTCATCCAGTGGATGATGGCCTGGTAATCCTCGGCACTGCAGTCCATGCACAAACCACGCGGCGGCATCGCCTTGAAACCCTGGGTCACGTGTTGCACCAGCGTCTCCATACCTTTCGCCAACCTCGGCGTCCAGGCTTCCTGATCGCCCTTTTGAGGCGCCGAGGGTAGTTGGCCGGAATGACAGGCACCACAAACACGGTTGTACACAGCTTCCGGATCCTGTGTAGCCTGAGCGCTGTAAAGCGGTATCAAGACACCGGCAGCTAGCAGCCATTTCGTCATAAAACGACCTTTTCAGGGTTGAGAGCGTTCTGCGTTCTAATGCGCAATCAAGGTCAATCGCTCTCGTGAACTTCATCCTACGCTGGGACAAAGCGCACACAAAATCTGCGGCATTATATACTGGCGTCACTGAAACGGAAACGACACCGCTTGCCGCGTCCATTCCCGGCGCCGCCCACATCGGAAATCCCATGCAACTCAAGAATCCCATCCTCGGCCTGTGCCAACAGTCCACCTTCATGCTCAGCGCTGCCAAAGTCGACCAATGCCCGGACGATGAAGGCTTTGAAGTGGCCTTCGCGGGCCGTTCCAACGCCGGCAAGTCCAGTGCGCTGAACACCCTGACGCACGCCAGTCTTGCGCGAACCTCGAAAACCCCGGGGCGCACGCAGCTCTTGAACTTCTTCAAGCTAGACGATGATCGTCGTCTGGTCGACCTTCCGGGGTACGGTTACGCAAAAGTTCCTATTCCGTTGAAGCTGCACTGGCAGCGTCACCTGGAAGCGTACCTGGGCGGCCGCGAGAGTTTGAAAGGTCTGATCTTGATGATGGACATTCGTCATCCAATGACCGACTTCGACCTGTTGATGCTCGATTGGGCCGTCGCCGCCGGCATGCCGATGCATATTTTGCTGACCAAAGCCGACAAGTTGACGTACGGCGCAGCGAAAAACGTCCTGCTCAAGGTTCAGGCCGATATCCGCAAGGGTTGGGGGGATGCGGTCAGTATCCAGTTGTTTTCGGCGCCAAAACGCCTGGGTCTGGAAGACGCCTACACTGTACTGGCGGGCTGGATGGAGTTGGCGGACAAGGGTTCCGAGGCTGCCGAGTAAGCGTTGAGGCAAATCGCGGGCAAAAAAAACCCCGGACTTCTATGGGGAGGGGGAAGTTCCGGGGTCCAAGTTCCGGACCGCTAGGGCGGGGTCCAGATATCTGCCAACACTTAACACAACATAGGAGCATCGAAGGGCTTCACCAGCCATTCAGTAACTCTGAGGGCGGTTGACGAGATTAGTTCCTGAGAAGTTCCAAATCCATTTGGAATAATCCTCTGTACCTTTCGAAATATGAGCGCATCAACCTTCTGCCGCGGCACTATGCCGCAGCAGAAACGCCTGTTCAGACGGCTCAGTGAGCCTCATCCCAGTTATTTCCCACCCCCACCTCCACCAGAAGCGGCACGTCCAGCTTCGCCGCATTGCTCATGTGGAGTCGAATTTCCTCGCGAACTTGATCGACCAGATCCTCACGCACCTCAAGCACCAATTCATCGTGCACCTGCAGGATGACTTTGGCGTCGAGCCCTGACGAGGTCAGCCAGTTATCCACCGCCACCATGGCCTTCTTGATGATGTCCGCCGCCGTGCCTTGCATCGGGGCGTTGATCGCTGTGCGTTCGGCACCTTTGCGCAGGGCCGGGTTTTTCGCGTTGATTTCCGGCAGGTACAAGCGTCGACCGAAGATCGTTTCCACGAAACCTTGCTCGGCCGCCTGGGCGCGTGTGCGCTCCATGTATTGCAGCACGCCCGGATAGCGGGCGAAATAACGGTCGATGTAGGCCTGAGACTGTTTGCGATCCACGCCGATCTGCTTGGCCAGGCCAAACGCGCTCATGCCGTAGATCAAACCGAAGTTGATCGCCTTGGCGCTGCGTCGCTGATCGGTGGTGACGTCGGCCAGTTCCACGCCGAAGACTTCAGCGGCGGTGGCCTTGTGCACGTCCAGGTCATTACGGAACGCGTGCAGCAAACCTTCGTCCTTCGCGAGGTGGGCCATGATCCGCAGTTCGATCTGTGAATAGTCCGCCGCCAGCAATTTGTAGCCTGTGGGGGCAACAAACGCCTGACGAATGCGCCGGCCTTCGGCGGTGCGGATCGGAATGTTCTGCAGGTTCGGATCACTGGACGACAAACGCCCGGTCGCCGCGACAGCCTGATGATAAGAGGTGTGAATCCGCCCGGTGCGCGGGTTGATCTGTTCCGGCAGCCGATCGGTGTAGGTGCTTTTCAGCTTGCTCATCGAGCGGTACTGCATCAGCACTTTTGGCAGCGGGAAATCCTGTTCGGCCAGTTCCGCCAGCACGGCTTCTGCGGTGGAGGCCTGGCCCTTGGCCGTTTTGCTGAGCACCGGCAGACCGAGTTTTTCGTACAGGATCACGCCCAATTGCTTGGGCGAGCCGAGATTGAATTCTTCGCCAGCGATGGCGAACGCCTCACGCTCGAGCGCGACCATCTTCTCGCCCAGTTCCACGCTCTGAATGCCCAGCAAGTTGGCGTCGACCAACGCACCTTGGCGTTCGATCCGCGCCAGCACCGGCACCAGCGGCATTTCGATTTCGCTCAGGACTTTGCTCAGGTTCGGGATGGCATTGAGTTTTTCCTGCAGGGTTTGGTGCAGGCGCAGGGTCACGTCGGCGTCTTCGGCGGCGTAAGGCCCGGCCAGTTCCAGAGAGATCTGGTCAAAGGTCAGCTGCTTGGCGCCTTTGCCGGCGATGTCCTGGAAACTGGTGGTGGTGTGATTCAGGTACTTGAGCGCCAGGCTGTCCATGTCGTGCCGGGTCGCCGTGGAATCCAGCACGTAAGATTCGAGCATGGTGTCGAAAGCGATGCCCCGCACGGTGATCCCGCAGCTCTGATCACCGCCGATGGCGCAGTTGGCCAGGATGTTCATGTCGAACTTGGCATGCTGGCCGACCTTGAGCTTGTTCGGGTCTTCCAGGATCGGTTTCAGCGCGCGAAGTACCGTGTCGCGGTCCAACTGATCCGGCACTCCCATGTAGGAATGGGTCAGCGGGATGTAGGCTGCTTCGTTGGCTTGTACAGCGAAAGACAGGCCGACCAGTTGCGCCTGCTGCGCATCAACGCCGGTGGTTTCGGTGTCGAAGGCGATCAGCTTGGCGTCGTTGAGCTTTTTCAGCCACAGGTCGAAATCGGCCTGGGTGAGGATCGTGGTGTACTTGAGCTCAGTCTCGGCGGCGACTTCTTCAACCACCGGCGCGGTCACTTCCTGCCCGGAGCGCTTGGCATCGCGCTGGTTGTCTTCGAACCAGCTCTTGAACTCCAGCAGGGTATACAGCTCGGCGAGCTTGTCGTGATCCGGCTTGCCCATTTGCAGGTCATCGAGTCCGATGTCCAGCGGCACGTCGATCTTGATGGTCGCCAGTTGATAGGAGAGGAACGCCATCTCCTTGTGCTCTTCAAGCTTGGCCGGCAGGGTTTTCGCGCCGCGAATCGGCAGGGTCGGGACGATGTCGAGCTGTGCATACAGCTCGGTCAGGCCGCCATTCACGCCGACCAACAGGCCGGAAGCGGTCTTCGGGCCAATGCCGGGAACGCCCGGGATGTTGTCGGAAGAGTCGCCCATGAGGGCCAGATAATCGATGATCTGCTCGGGAGCGACTCCGAATTTCTCCTTCACGCCCTCCACGTCCATGCTGCTACCGGTCATGGTATTGACCAAGGTAATGTGGCCGTCGACCAGTTGCGCCATGTCCTTATCACCGGTGGAAATGATCACCGGGCGATCCGCCGCCGCGCTGCTGCGGGCCAGGGTGCCGATCACGTCATCGGCCTCGACGCCTTCGACGCACAGCAGCGGGAAGCCCAAAGCGATCACGCTCTGGTGCAGCGGCTCGATTTGCACGCGCATATCGTCGGGCATGCTCGGACGGTTGGCTTTGTATTCGGCATACATGTCATCGCGAAACGTCCCGCCCTTGGCGTCGAACACCACGGCGAACGGACTGTCCGGGTACTGCTTGCGCAGACTCTTGAGCATGTTCAATACGCCCTTGACCGCACCGGTCGGCAGGCCTTTGGACGTGGTCAGCGGCGGCAGCGCGTGAAAGGCGCGGTACAGGTAAGAAGAACCGTCCACCAGGACGAGGGGGGCTTGGCTCATGAGCAGGATCAACCTTTTCGGCGGGTCCGGCGCTAGAATAGCGGGACCGTTGACGACAAAGGGACAAGGTTATCATGCGCACACTAAATCGCCTGTTGCTGGCTGGCTTGTTTGCAATCGCGCCATTGGCCGTCATGGCGGCGGGCGATGTTTCAAAGTCTGAGCCAGAAGTCACGATCCACACGGAAGGGGACAAGGTCATTCAGGAGTACCGTCAAAACGGTTTCCTGTATGCCATCAAGGTCACCCCGAAGGGCGCGCCGCCGTATTTTCTGGTGCGCGCGGACGGGACAGATGCAAACTTCATCCGCTCGGATCAGCCGGATATGCTGATTCCGGCGTGGAAAATTTTTGAGTGGAAGTAGTTTCTTAATTTCAATCGGCGCCGGCTCACGAGCGGCGCCCGTACTGGCAGTTTAAACATGTCTGTGTTCACCCCCCTGGCTCGGCCCGAGCTGGAAGCTTTTCTCGCCCCTTATGGCCTCGGCCGCCTGCTTGATTTCCAGGGGATTGCTGCCGGTAGCGAAAACACCAATTTCTTTATCAGCCTGGAGCAGGGCGAATTCGTCCTGACCCTGGTCGAGCGTGGCCCGGTCGATGAAATGCCGTTCTTCATTGAGCTGCTCGACGTCCTGCACGAGGCTGATTTGCCGGTGCCTTACGCCCTGCGCACCACCGACGGCGTTGCCCTGCGCGAACTGGCCGGCAAGCCAGCGCTGCTGCAACCACGGCTGGCCGGCAAGCACATCAAGCAGGCCAACGCGCAGCACTGCGCTCAGGTTGGCGAGTTGCTGGCACACCTGCACCTGGCGACCCAGGCGAACATGATCAAGCGCAAAACCGATCGTGGTCTGGACTGGATGCTGGAGGAGGGCACGCAGTTTCTCTCCCATCTAAACGCCGAACAAAGCGATTTGCTGAAACGGGCGCTGGATGAAATCGGCGAGCAGAAGGCAAAAATCCTGGCGTTGCCGCGGGCCAATATCCACGCCGACCTGTTCCGCGATAACGCGATGTTCGAAGGCACGCACCTGACCGGGTTGATCGACTTCTACAACGCCTGTTCGGGGCCGATGCTCTACGACGTGGCGATTGCATTGAACGACTGGTGTTCGGACGACGACGGTTTGATCGATGGGCCGCGAGCGCGGGCGTTGCTGGGGGCTTATGCAGCGTTGCGTCCGTTCACGGCGGCAGAAGCCGAGCTGTGGCCGACGATGCTGCGCGTGGCGTGTGTGCGGTTTTGGTTATCGCGGTTGATCGCGGCGGAATCGTTCGCCGGGCAGGACGTGTTGATTCATGACCCGATGGAGTTTCAGCTGCGGTTGGCGCAGCGGCAAAAGGTCAGCACACCGCTGCCGTTTGCCCTTTAAAAGCTTCGCGAGCAAGCCCGCTCCCACATTTGATCTCCTGTGCACACAAATTCTGTGGCTGGCGCAGTTCCAATGTGGGAGCGGGCTTGCTCGCGAATGGGGGCGACACAAATGTCGGTGTTACAGCGACTCCAGGCACCCGGCCAAATCATTCCCTAGCTTCTCCAGCACCTGCTCATACCCCTGAGCCGTCGCTGGCGTGTACCCGCCCAGCGCATCCAGTTCCGCCAGTTTCACCGGCAAACCCGCGACCAGCGTCTCTGCCAGGCGTGGACGCAACGGCGGCTCGCTGAACACGCAGGTCTTGCCGACTTCCTGCAACCGCGCGCGCATCGCCGCGACGTGCTGGGCGCCGGGCTGGACTTCGGCGGCGACGCTGAATACGCCGGTGTGTTTCAGGCCATAGGCGTCTTCAAAATAGTCGAACGCTTCGTGGAACACGAAGTATGGCTTACCCGCGATCCCGGCGAGCCGTGCCTTCAGACGCAGGTCCAACGCATCCAGTCGCTCGTCGAAAGCTTTGACGTTGCTCTGATAACGCGCCGCGTTGGCGGGATCCACCGCACTCAGGTCAGCGGCCATTTTGGCGGCAATCACTCGGGCATTGACCGGTGACAGCCACAAATGCGCGTCGAGGCTGCCAGGGCGGTGATCGTGGTCATGCTCATCGGCTTCTTCCGCGTGGGAGTGACTGTCTTCGGCGAAGCGGCGCAATTTCAGTCCCGGCAAATCCTGCACGGCGACGCTTGGTAGCGTACGACCATTGAGCACGCGCGGCAGGAAACCTTCCATGTCCGGCCCGATCCAGTACAGCAGATCGACCGATTGCACCTTCCGTACGTCGGAAGGGCGCAAGGCATAGTTATGCGGCGAAGCCCCCGGCGGCAGCAACACTTCCGGAATCGCCACGCCGTCCTGCACCGCAGCGGCAATCAACTGCAGGGGCTTGATGCTGGTGAGGACTTTGACCTCCGCGTGCGCCGAACCGATCAGCAGAAAACTTGCGATGAATGCGACAAAGATAGAAAAAAGTCGGGACACGATGACCACTCGAAGAGGCGAGAACGGGTAACATAATAACGTCTCTCACAAAACTCGTCGCCGCTCATGCCTAAAACACCGATTGCCAGCCGTCCCCACGACCACTCTCATTGCGTGCATAGCGCTTTGTCCGAGGCCGATGTCCTGTGCGCACGTCAGGGGCTGCGCCTGACCGCTTTGCGCCGGCGGGTGCTGGAACTGGTGTGGCAAAGCCACAAACCGCTGGGGGCCTACGACATTCTCGCGGTGCTCAGTGAGCAGGATGGCCGTCGTGCCGCGCCGCCCACCGTGTACCGTGCGCTGGATTTCCTCCTGGAAAACGGCCTCGTACACCGCATCTCCTCGCTGAACGCCTTCGTCGGCTGTAACCATCCGGGGCACGCCCACCAGGGGCAGTTCCTGATTTGCCGCGAATGCCACGCCGCCATTGAGCTCGAACAGAAGTCCATCAGCGACGCCATCGTGGGCAGTGCCAAGGATGTTGGATTTATCGTCGAAGGCCAGACCGTTGAAGTGGTCGGTCTCTGCTCGGGCTGCCAGGGGGCTTGATGAGCAACGCGCTGATCCGCCTCGAGCAGGTTGCCGTCACGTTTGCCGGGCAATCCGTGCTGGATAACATCGAGCTGAGCGTCGAGCCGGGGCAGATCGTCACGCTGATCGGCCCTAATGGTGCCGGCAAGACCACGCTGGTGCGCGCGGTGCTCGGTCTGTTGAAGCCGGACAGCGGCACGGTGTGGCGCAAGCCGAAACTGCGCGTGGGTTACATGCCGCAAAAACTTCACGTCGATCCGACGCTGCCGCTCTCGGTGTTGCGCTTCTTGCGGCTGGTGCCGGGTGTGGACCGTGCCATGGCGCTGTCCGCACTCAAGGAAGTCGGTGCCGAACAGGTGATCGACAGCCCGGTGCAAAGTGTTTCCGGTGGTGAAATGCAGCGTGTGCTGCTGGCCCGGGCGCTGCTGCGCGAGCCGGAATTGCTGGTGCTCGACGAGCCGGTGCAAGGCGTCGACGTCGCCGGCCAAGCCGAACTCTATAGCCTGATCACACGGCTGCGCGACCGTCACGGCTGCGGCGTGCTGATGGTATCCCATGATCTGCACCTGGTGATGAGCACCACTGATCAGGTGGTTTGCCTCAATCGCCACGTCTGTTGCTCCGGCCATCCTGAACAAGTCAGCGGCGATCCGGCCTTCGTCGAACTGTTCGGCAAGAACGCCCAAAGCCTGGCGATTTATCACCACCACCACGACCACGCCCATGACCTGCATGGCTCGGTCGTCACGGCGGCTCAACCCCACGTTCACGGAGATAGCTGCAAGCATGGCTGATTTTCTGCTCTACGCCCTGCTTGCAGGTTTGGCTTTGGCGCTGGTGGCGGGCCCGCTGGGTTCGTTCGTGGTCTGGCGGCGCATGGCCTATTTCGGCGACACCTTGTCCCATGCAGCCTTGCTCGGCGTAGCGCTGGGATTCTTGCTGGACGTCAGCCCCACCGTTGCGGTGACCGTTGGGTGCTTGCTGTTGGCGGTGCTGCTGGTGACCTTGCAACAACGCCAACCGCTGGCGTCTGACACCCTTTTGGGAATTCTCGCACCGAGCACGCTCTCTCTGGGCCTGGTGGTACTAAGCTTCATGCACGAAGTGCGGATCGACCTGATGGCGTATCTGTTCGGCGACTTGCTGGCGATCAGCCCGACCGATCTGGCCTGGATCCTCGGCGGCAGCGCGGCGGTACTGGCGTTGCTGGTGATCTTGTGGCGGCCGTTGCTGGCCATCACGGTGCATGAAGAGTTGGCCAAGGTTGAAGGGTTGCCAGTGGCGTCGTTGCGTCTGGCCCTGATGCTATTGATCGCCGTGGTGATCGCGGTGGCGATGAAAATCGTCGGCGTTTTGCTGATTACATCGCTGCTGATCATCCCGGCAGCTGCGGCACAACGTCACGCCCGCTCACCGGAGCAGATGGCACTGGGCGCGAGCCTGCTGGGCATGCTCGCGGTCTGTGGCGGGCTGGCACTGTCGTGGTTCAAGGACACGCCGGCGGGCCCCTCGATTGTTGTGACGGCGGCCGCACTGTTTCTGCTGAGTTTTGTCCTGCCCCGTCGAGGGGTGTAGACTTGCTCGTTTTTTGCGCAAATAGAGAGTCGCAGGAATGAAGCCGTTCGCCTCACGTTATCTGCTCCTTGTCGCATTTTCCTTGCTGCTGGGCGCCTGCCAAAGCACGCCACCGGCGGCCACCGAAGCCACGGATGCGCGAGCTACGGCCATCACACAGCTGGAACAAAGCCTGGCCAGCAACGAGTTGGCCACCGCCGAAGATCAATTGGCCACCTTGCAGGCCCAGTCCCCCAACGATCAATCCCTTGAGCAATACCAACGGCAACTGGCCGAGGCCTATCTGCGTCGTAGCCAGATCGTCCTGCAAAAAGGTGATGTGAATGCCGCCGCCACCGCGCTGAGCCGTGCTCGGGTCCTGATGCCGAAAGCGCCGGCACTGACCGGTGGGGTCAATAACGCCATCGTCTCGGCTCGCAAAGCCGAGTTGGATAAAGCGGAAGCCGATTTGAAAGCCGCTGAGGCCAAGCCCCAGGCGAAGGTGATTGATCCGACCGCTGAAAGCACCACGGTTGCATTGAACCTCAACGATATGGCAAAACTTCGTCGTCAACTGGATGCCATCGCCGCTGATGTGGTGAATTATCAGTGCGACGTGAGCATTCAGGCACCGCGCACCGATGATTATCCTTGGCTGGCCACGTTGCTGACCAAGCGGGTGAAGAAGCTCGATCCGGACTTCGATCTGAAGCTGGAAAAGCAAATTCTGCGCAACATTCCGGCGCAGATGGTCCTGAGTCCGCGTAAACCCTAAAAGCTTCGCGAGCAAGCCCGCTCCCACAAGGTTGTGTGTTCGACACAGATCCAATGTGGGAGCGGGCTTGCTCGAAGGCGTCCTTCCTGCAATAAAGAACTAGGCCGGAATCGCCTTGGCCTTAGGCTCCCGATCCCAAACCCGATGCTGTCCGATCGCCGCAAAAAACGGCTTGATCAACTTCGCATCCGCCCCGACGATCAACCCCGCATCAACCTCCAGCTTCAACACATCCAGCAATTGCTTCGCCTCGCCATGCAGCGCAATCGCCTTCAAGTGCTTGTACGCCTCCAGCAGGTAATGCAATGCCACGCCATCACCGCTCAACGCCTTGATCGACGCCGCGCCACCCGGCACAAACACCGCATCGAACGCCACCGAAGGCAGACCTTCCATCGACGCGTCCACGGGCAACATTTTGCCATCAGCGGTTTTCACCGGTGCAGAGGTCGGCCCCAGCAATTTAGCGTGCGCGCCTTCGGCCTGCAGCGCCTTCTTCATCGCATCAATCGCGGCACCATCGACACCGTTGGCTGCAAGAATCGCCACTTTGCGGGTTTTGATGTTACCTGGCAGCAAATTGGCCTGACTGAGGGCCGGCGAGCGCTCCAGGGAGGTTTTTGGCACCTCGACCGTCCCGGCTTTCGGCGCTGGCAAGCCAAGGTTGGCGGCCACGCGTTTGGCCAGCTCCAGATCGATGTTGGCGAGGATCTCGTTCACCTCGCGTGCCCGAATGGCTTCACGCTCAACTTTGCCGAGTTCAAAGCTGTACGCCGAGATGATGTGTTCTTGCTCGTGCTTGCTCATGCTGTGGAAGAACAGGCGTGCCTGGGAGAAGTGGTCGCCAAACGATTCGCTACGCTGCCGGATCTTGTTGGCGTCGATACGCTCCGGATAGGTCTCAAAGCCACCATCCTGCGCGGCGGGCGGAGTTTCTTTGGGCCAGCCGCCGTCGATGGAGTTCGGCTCGTAAGCTGCACGGCCCTTGTCGATGGTGGTTCGGTGCATCGCATCGCGCTGACCGTTATGGAACGGCGCTACTGGCCGGTTGATCGGGATCTCATGAAAATTCGGCCCGCCGAGTCGGCTGATCTGCGTATCGGTGTAGGAAAACAGCCGACCTTGCAGCAACGGATCGTTGGAGAAATCGATCCCCGGTACGATGTGGCCCGGGCAGAACGCAACCTGCTCGGTTTCGGCGAAGAAGTTGTCCGGGTTGCGGTTCAGCACCATTTTGCCCAGCGGTGTAATGGGTACGGTTTCTTCGGGAATCAGCTTGGTGGGGTCGAGGATGTCGAAGTCGAAATCGTGCTCGTTTTCCTCTTCGATGATCTGCACGCCGAGTTCCCACTCCGGGTAATCGCCCATCTCGATGGCTTCCCAGAGGTCGCGACGGTGGAAGTCGGTGTCTTTGCCGGCCAGCTTCTGCGCCTCATCCCACACCAGCGAACACGTGCCCGCGGTGGGGCGCCAGTGGAATTTGACGAAGCGCGATTTGCCTTCTGCGTTGATCAGCCGAAACGTGTGCACACCGAAGCCCTGCATGCTGCGCAGGCTTTTCGGGATGGCCCGGTCGGACATGGCCCAAATCACCATGTGCGCCGATTCCGGTACCAGAGAGACGAAGTCCCAGAAGGTGTCGTGAGCCGAGCCCCCAGTGGGAATCTCGTTATGTGGCTCCGGTTTCACCGCGTGTACGAAGTCCGGAAACTTGATCGCGTCCTGAATGAAGAACACCGGCATGTTGTTGCCCACCAGATCGAAGTTGCCCTCGTCGGTGAAGAACTTCACGGCGAAACCTCGTACGTCCCGCACGGTATCGCCTGACCCTCGAGGGCCTTGTACCGTGGAGAAACGCGTAAACACCGGCGTCTTCTTGCCCGGATCCTGCAGGAAACCGGCTTTGGTCAGCACGGAATGGTTTTCGTACGTCTGGAAATAACCATGCGCGCCGGTCCCGCGGGCATGGACGATGCGTTCCGGGATGCGCTCATGGTCAAAGTGCGTGATTTTCTCACGCATGATGAAGTCTTCCAGCAGCGAAGGACCGCGGGCGCCGACTTTCAGGGTGTTCTGATTGTCCGAAACCTTCACGCCCTGGTTGGTGCGCAGGGCCTGTTCGGTGGCGTCGGAGCGAAATTTCTCCAGGCTGTCGAGCTTGGTATTGGTGTTGCCGCGGTCCAGGGTGTCAGTACCGGCCAATGCGCTTTTGCCGGGGGCAGGCTTCTTGTTACTCATCAGTCTAAACTCCTCGTTGCGATTCCCGCCGTAGCCAGGATTCTTGTGCATTCCCCAGGCACGGCACCGGGGGCGTTTTCGAGTTGCCTTATTAGTGACTGATGGGGTTTTTAGCCGTTCCTTTTTTATGACCTTTGATCGCGTTATTGCCAAATCGAAGGTTGAATGCGGAATAAATGCTAATAACCTCTATACGGACAGGCTAAAATGCGCGCCCGGCTAACCGCTGATCCTTTTCTAACGCGCCCCACAAGGTTCGCTACGTGATCGAGTTTCAAAACGTCCATAAAACCTACCGCGTCGCCGGTAAGGATATTCCCGCCCTGCATCCGACCAGTCTGACGATTGAGAACGGTCAGGTATTCGGCCTGATCGGCCATTCCGGTGCGGGGAAAAGTACCCTGCTGCGCCTGATCAATCGCCTGGAGAATTCCAGCGGCGGCAAGATCTTCGTCGACGGCGAAGAAGTCACCGCGCTGGACGCCAACAGCCTGCGGCGCTTCCGTCAGCAAGTCGGGATGATCTTCCAGCACTTCAACCTGCTGGCGTCCAAGACTGTGGCTGACAACGTCGCATTGCCACTGATCCTGGCTGGCGAGCTGTCGCGCAGCGAGATCGACCTGCGCGTGGCCGAGTTGCTGGCGCGGGTGGGTTTGTCCGACCACGCCAAGAAGTACCCAGCGCAGTTGTCCGGTGGCCAGAAGCAGCGCGTCGGCATTGCCCGCGCCCTGGCGACCAAGCCGAAAATCCTCCTGTGCGATGAAGCCACCAGCGCCCTGGATCCGCAAACCACGGCGTCGGTCCTGCAATTGCTGGCCGAGATCAACCGCGAGCTGAAACTGACCATCGTCCTGATCACCCACGAGATGGACGTGATCCGCCGTGTGTGCGATCAGGTCGCGGTGATGGACGCCGGTGTGATCGTCGAGCAAGGTTCGGTGGCCGAGGTGTTCCTGCATCCCAAGCACCCGACCACCAAGCGCTTCGTGCAGGAGGACGAGCAGATCGACGAAAGCGAGCAGCGCGATGACTTCGCTCACGTGCCGGGCCGCATCGTGCGTCTGACCTTCCAGGGCGAAGCGACCTACGCGCCGTTGCTGGGCACCGTCGCCCGGGAAACCGGTGTGGACTACAGCATCCTGGCCGGTCGTATCGACCGCATCAAAGACGTCCCTTACGGGCAACTCACCCTGGCCGTCACCGGTGGCGACATGGACGCGGCGTTTGCCCGTTTCACCGCGGCTGACGTCCACATGGAGGTGCTGCGCTAATGGAAGCCCTGACTGCATTCTTTGCCAATATCGACTGGTTCGAAATCTGGCTGGCCACCGGCGACACATTGCTGATGCTCGGCGGTTCGTTGTTGTTCACCGTGTTGCTCGGCTTGCCACTGGGCGTGCTGCTGTTCCTGTGCAGCCCGCGTCAGTTGCTGGAAGCCAAAGGCGTCTACGCGATGTTGTCGCTGGTGGTGAACATCCTGCGTTCGCTGCCCTTCATCATCCTGCTGATCGTAATGATTCCGTTCACGGTGCTGATCACCGGTACGTCGCTGGGTGTCGCCGGTGCGATCCCGCCACTGGTGGTGGGTGCCACGCCGTTCTTCGCACGACTGGTGGAAACCGCGTTGCGTGAAGTGGATCGCGGCATCATCGAAGCCACCCAGGCCATGGGCGCGACGACGCGTCAGATCATCACCAATGCCTTGCTGCCAGAAGCCCGCCCGGGCATCTTCGCGGCGATTACGGTGACGGCGATTACACTGGTGTCCTACACGGCCATGGCCGGCGTGGTCGGCGCTGGCGGTCTGGGTGACCTGGCGATCCGCTTCGGCTACCAGCGTTTCCAGACCGATGTCATGGTGGTGACGGTGGTGTTGCTACTGGTGCTGGTCCAGGTGCTGCAAACCGTTGGCGACAAATTGGTTGTGCATTTTTCTAGAAAATAAACAGTTCACGTAAATAAGTCATGAGCCGGCCATTCGCTGGCAGGCGCCAAACGGGCGCCTCATATGGAGTTAGCTGAATGAAGAAACTACTCGTCGTATTGGCTGCTGTAGCGGCGTTTTCCGCCCAGGCCGACGAAACGCTGACCGTCGCTGCGACCCCGGTCCCGCACGCAGAAATCCTCGAATTCGTGAAACCGGCGCTGGCCAAGGAAGGCGTGGACCTGAAGGTCAAAGTTTTCACCGACTACATTCAGCCGAACGTGCAGGTGGCGGAAAAACGTCTGGACGCCAACTTCTTCCAGCACCAGCCCTACCTCGATGAGTTCAACAAGGCCAAGGGCACCAACCTGGTCGCCGTTGCCGGTGTGCACATTGAGCCGCTGGGCGCTTACTCCAGCAAGTACAAGGCACTGACCGAATTGCCGGGCGGCGCCAACGTGGTGATTCCGAACGACGCCACCAACGGCGGCCGCGCGCTGTTGCTGCTGGCGAAGGCTGGCCTGATCAAGTTGAAGGAACCGAACAACATCCTGTCGACCGTGAAGGACATCACCGAGAACTCCAAGGACCTGAAATTCCGTGAACTGGAAGCCGCGACCATCCCGCGCGTGCTGACCCAGGTCGACCTGGCGCTGATCAACACCAACTACGCGCTGGAAGCCAAGCTCGATCCGTCCAAGGACGCACTGGTCATCGAAGGCAGCGACTCGCCGTACGTGAACATCCTGGTGGCTCGTCCGGACGACAAGGACAGCGAGGCGATGAAGAAACTGGTTGCTGCGCTGCACAGCCCGGAAGTCAAAGCGTTCATTCTTGAGAAGTACAAAGGCGCGGTATTGCCTGCGTTTTGATCTGAAGCTTTAACAAAAAATGGGGCGCATTGAATGCGCCCCATTTTTTTATGCCTGAAACACCGTACATGTGGGAGCGGGCTTGCTCGCGAAAGCGGTGGATCAGTCAGCATATCTTTTGACCGACACACCGCTTTCGCGAGCAAGCCCGCTCCCGCAGGGGTTATGTGTTGTCCGAACTATTTGCGGTTAAGCATCACCGGCAACTGCGCCACCAATTTCACATTGTTCAACGGTGCCCGAATAAACCCACGCTGCGTGCCATCCGGCCCGATCACCGCCAGATTACCGCTGTGATCCACCGTGTAATTGGGCTTGCTGGTGTCCGCCGGAATAAACGGAATGCTCACCGCGTTGGCCAGTTTCTGAATGTCATCCACCGATGAGGCGGTCAGGCCTTTGAACTGCGGATCAAAGTAGCCCAGGTACTGCTTGAGCTGAGCCGGGGTATCACGGTTCGGGTCGACGCTGACCAGGATGACCTGCAACTTGGCCGCCGCTTCCGGTGGCAGCTCGCTCTTGATCTGACGCAGCTGGGCTAGGGTGGTCGGGCAGATGTCCGGGCAGAAGGTGTAGCCGAAGAACAGCAAACTCCACTTGTCTTTCAGCTGATTGACCGTCACCGGGTTGCCGTCCTGATCGGTCATCTTCACGTCCGGCAGGTTGCGGCTTTGCGGCAGCAGGATGATGCCCGCGTCGATCAGTGCCGTCGGGTCGCCCTGGCCTTTACCGGACAGCACTTTGTTGATGGTCAGGCCCAGGACCAGTGCGATCAGGGCGACGAGAATGAAGACGGTTTTCTGGGTTCGAGTCATAGGTTCAACAGTAAGTAGTGGTCTACGAGCAGCGCGATAAACAGCAGGAACAAGTAGTAAATAGAGTACTTGAACGTGTTGATCGCCGCGTGCGGCCGAGTGCCACGGTACAGCACCACGGCCCATTGCAGAAACCTTGCGCCCAGCCCCAGCGCGCAAATCAGGTAGAGCACGCCGCTCATGTGGATCACGTAGGGCATCAGGCTGACGGCCAGCAACGCGAAGGTGTAAAGCAAGATGTGTACCTTGGTGTAGTGCTCGCCGTGGGTCACTGGCAGCATCGGAATGTCGGCCTTGGCGTATTCCTCTTTGCGGTGGATCGCCAGGGCCCAGAAGTGTGGCGGGGTCCAGGCGAAGATGATCAGCACCAGCAGCAGTGGTTCGGCACTGACATGCCCGGTCGCGGCGGTCCAGCCAAGCAGCGGCGGGGCAGCCCCGGCCAGGCCGCCGATGACGATGTTCTGCGGGGTCGCGCGTTTCAGGAAACCGGTGTAGACCACCGCATAGCCGAGCAGCGAAGCCAGGGTCAGCCAGGCCGTCAGCGCATTGGTGAACGCGAGCAGCACGGCTTGGCCCAGCACGGCCAATACCAAGGCAAACGTCAGCGCCGCCGCCGGCGACACCCGGCCTTCGGCCAACGGACGTTTGTGCGTGCGGGCCATCACCGCGTCGATGCGCCGGTCCACCACATGGTTGACCGCTGCCGCACCTCCGGCACACAGGGCGATCCCCAGATTGCCGAACACCAGCACCGTCCACGGCACCCCGGCGCGGGTCGCGAGGAACATGCCGACCAGCGAGGTGATGAGCATCAGCACCACCACTTTCGGCTTGGTCAGCTCCAGATAGTCACGCCAGATTGCCTGACTGTGACGTTCGCCGATCAGAGTCGCCATGGCATCTCTCCTTTTATTGTTATGGGCCCGGCCGAGTGTTTACGCGGGCTGAACCGCCAGCGCGCAGGGGATTGCTGCTTGACCCGAACCAGACTGGTTCGCGCGTGATAATTGACCAGCACCATCGTCAGCAGCAGTGCCGCGCCGCCCGCGTTGTGGGCGACGGCCACCGGCAGGGGCAAGTGGAACAGCACGTTGCTGATACCGAGGGTGATTTGGGTGGCGAGGGCGACCAGCACCAGCCCCGCGAGGCGGGTCATGCCGACGACTTTCAGCTGCCAGGCGAGCCCGAGCAGTACGAGCGTGACCAGCAGCGCGCCGATACGGTGAGTCAAATGAATCGCCGTGCGTGCGTCGCTGTCCAGTTGCCCGCCGAGATAATTCGGGCCGATGTGTTGAGTCAGGTGGAAGCCGTTGGCGAAATCGGCCGGCGGAATCCACTGCCCATGGCAGGTCGGGAAATCGATGCAGGCCACGGCGGCATAGTTGGAACTGACCCAGCCGCCGAGGGCGATTTGCAGGATCACCAGCAGCAAACCGGCCGTCGCCCAGTACTGCAAACGTCGTGGCACCGTCAGCGCCGGCAGCACGCCGGACAACCTCAACGTCAGTAGAAACAGCAGACTCAACGTGGCAAAACCGCCAAGCAAATGCCCGGTCACCACCTGTGGCCAGAGCTTGAGCGTCACCGTCCACATGCCGAACGCGGCCTGGGCGAACACCACGGCCAGCAGAAACAGCGGCAACTTCACCGGTTGCCCCGGATGACGACGATGCACCCAGGCGCGACCGGCCAGCACCGCGATCAGCATGCCCAGCGTGCCGGCAAAATAACGGTGGATCATTTCATTCCAGCCCTTGTGGGCCACCACCGGCGTATCGGGAAAATGCAGCTCGGCATGGGCCAGCTGGGCTTCGCTTTTTGGCACGCTGATAAAACCGTAGCAACCCGGCCAGTCCGGGCAGCCGAGGCCGGCGTGGGTCAGGCGGGTGTAGGCGCCGAGTAGCACCACAATCAGTGCCAGCAAGGTGGCAAACAGCGCGAGGCGAAATCCAGGTTTGGCCATGACGATGCCCTTATCCGATGTTCGACAGTTTCAGCAGATGACGCAGGTCGTTGAGCAGGTCCTTACCCTTCACCGTCGGGTCATAGCGCAGCACCAGATTGCCGTGCGGATCGATGATCCACAGCTGCGGGACTGTTTTGTCGCCGGTCGTCTTGCTGAAGGTGGTGAGGTCCATGGGGTAGCGTTGCAGTTGCGGGTATTCGCGGGTCAGCTTGGCGTCGTAATCCGCCGTCAGCGGTTGCGCGGCGGCCAAAGCGTGGCTGGCACGAGACGCATCGCGACCGAGGCCGATCTGAATCTGCCGCGCCAGGTACACCAGTTGCTGGCAGTCCACCGAACACTCCTTCGGCGCGGTCACCAGCATCTGCCAGCGATCCTCCTCGGCCTGCACACCGAGGTCCGCGCGGGTCTGGCCGTTGCCGATCAGTTCGCCGTGATAGCTGCGACCGTCCGGCACCCAGAACTGCAATTTGTACATGCCGGTGGCGAGGATCATCGGACCGATGACCCCGAGCAGAATCAGCAGCAACTGCAAGCGACCCTTGCGTCGACTCGCCGGCGGTTTCGCTTCAGACATGCTGGGTGGATTCATGGCCACTCCCATGGTGTTTCTCCTTTGCGTTGTGCCAACCGAGATAGAGGTAGAGGCCGAACAGGGCAAGCGACATGGCAAACCACTGCACGGCATAAGCGATGTGTTTTTCCGGGCCCATGGCGACGACTGGCCAATCGGCCTGGTACGTCGCGGGACCGTTTTCTGCGCGTAATTCGTAGGCAAACCCTTCACGCCCCAGCGCCGTCCAGAGCTTCGACGGCTCGACGGCGGTGACTAACTCAGGCCAGGTGGTGGCGCTCGGATCGGCGTGTAATTGAAAGGTCGCGCCGGGGGAAACGTAGACCCAGGCGTCCAGGCTCAACGCCTGAGTCGGCGTGATGAACTGCGGCGGCGTGCGCCGGTCCGGCCAGGGCAGCCAGCCGCGATTGACCAGCATCCAGAGCCCGGTCGCCTGGTCCTGAAACGGTTGCAGCAGCTCGACGCCGACCTTGCCGTCGCGCTGCCGATTGTCCAGCAACAGGCTGTGTGCGGCGTCGAATTGGCCGTGCAGATGAACGCGGCGGAAGGCCGGGTCTTCGGTGTGTTGCAGTTCGGTGCTGGCCATCGGCTCGGCGGCACGACGCTCGGCATAGCTTTGCAGCAGCGCGCTTTTCTCTGCGCCCCGGTTCAGTTGCCAGAACCCGAGCGACACCAGCAGCGGCAGCAACAGGGCGACCACCAGTGTCGGCACGATGCCCGGCCGGAAGCGCTTCATGGCGTGGCCAAAAAATCGTGAGTCGCGATAGCTATACTCAAGTGCATCGCCTTTCCCCCGGAGTCTCACCATGCTCAAAGCAGCCATCGTCCTGATGCTGATTGCCACGGTTGTCAGCCTGTTCAGCGGCCTTTTTTTTCTGGTCAAGGACGACAGCAGCTCAAACCGCCTCGTCATTGCCTTGAGTGTTCGTGTTGCCCTGGCCGCCACCACCGTCGGCTTGATCGCCTGGGGTTTCTACAGCGGCCAGTTGGTTTCTACGGCGCCTTGGTAAGGCCTCAGAGCACGTAGACGAAAACGAACAACCCGATCCACACCACGTCCACGAAGTGCCAGTACCAGCTCGCCGCCTCGAAGCCGAACTGGTGCTCGTTATCGAAGTGCCCGCGCATGATCCGAATGAGCATCACGAACAGGATGATCGTGCCAATGGTCACGTGGGCGCCGTGGAAACCGGTGAGCATGAAGAACGTCGCGCCGTAGATGCCGGAACCCAGGGTCAGGCCCAGTTCGTGGTAGGCATGCATGTACTCTTCGGCCTGGAACCCGAGGAATCCACAGCCCAGCAACACGGTGATCGCCAGCCAGATTTTCAGTGCGCCGCGATGACCCTTTTTCAAGGCGTGGTGGGCGATGGTCACGGTCACACTGGAGCTCACCAGCAAAATGGTATTGAGCAGCGGCAGGCCCCACGGGCTGATGACTTCCTTGGGCGGCGGAAAGAGTTTCGGGTCCGGGGTGTGCAGCAGCGGCCAGGCGAACTGGAAGTTTGGCCAGAGCATGTGGGCAATGCCTTTGGGCCCTTCGCCGCCGAGTGCGGGGCCTGAGATGTGCCGTACATAAAACAGCGCGCCGAAGAAGGCGATGAAGAACATCACTTCCGAGAAGATGAACCAGCTCATGCCCCAGCGGAACGAGCGGTCCATCTGTGCGCTGTACAACCCCGCGCGCCCTTCCTTGATCACCGTGCCGAACCAGCCGAACAGCATGTACGCCAACAACAGTCCACCGACGAAAAAGATCAGCGGGCCGTGGGATTCCGGCCGCGCGGCTTTCAGATCGTTGAACCAGGTGGCCAGGCCGAACACGGTGGTGAGCATGCCGAGCGTGGCGATGATCGGCCATTTGCTCTGGGCCGGTACGTAATAGTGTTCATGAGTTGCCATTTATTGTTCTCCTTATCGGGCACGCATTAGCGCCTAGCCACCGGTACTGGCGGCAACCGCCACGGGTGGATGGCGTGCGGTGATATCGAACAGCGTGTAAGACAGCGTCAGGTGTTTCACATCCTTGGGCATGTCACGGTCAACGATGAAACGTACCGGCATCTCGATCCGTTGACCGGGCTGCAGCACTTGCTGGGTAAAACAAAAACATTCGGTCTTGTGGAAGTACGCCGCCGCGGTGCTGGGCGCGATGCTCGGCACGGCCTGGGCGCTCATCGGTTTGTCGGTCGGGTTGTGCGCGATGAAAATCATCTCGTTTACCGCCCCCGGATGGGCCGTCAACTCTTCACTCTTGGGATAGAAATCCCAGGGCATGTCAGCGGTGTTGGTCGACAGGAACTGCACGCGCACTTGCCGCGACGTGTCGACCGTTTGCTCGCCCTCGTACTGCCCGGCAGTCTTGCCGTTAATGCCGAACGCCTTGCACATCACGTCGTAGATCGGCACCAGGGCAAACCCGAAGACAAACATCGCCACCACCACCAGCAACAGGCGGGTGACCAGTTTTTTCATCGAAATCGAGTCAGCCATGGTTTTCAACCTCTACGCCGAACCCTGTGGGAGCTGGCCTTTGTGGCGAGGTAGCTTGCTCCCGCTGGGTCGCGAAGCGGCCCCAAAAGCTTTGCGTCTGCTTCGCAAACGAGCGGGAGCAAGCTCCCTCGCCACAAAGGCTCACTCCTGCACAGCTCAGGGCGTTCATTTCACTTCCGGCGGCGTGGTGAAGGTGTGATAAGGCGCCGGTGACGGCACGCTCCACTCCAGGCCTTCGGCCCCTTCCCACGGTTTGGCCGGTGCTGGCGGGCCGCCGCGAATGGTCTTGATCACGATGAACAGGAAGAAAAGCTGCGTCGCACCGAACATGAACGCGCCAATCGACGACACCATGTTGAAGTCGGCGAATTGCAGGTTGTAGTCCGGAATCCGTCGCGGCATGCCCGCCAGCCCCACGAAGTGCATCGGGAAGAAAGTCATGTTCATGCCGACGAACGACAGCCAGAAATGCAGCTTGCCGAGGGTTTCGTCGTACATGTGTCCGGTCCATTTCGGCAGCCAGTAGTACGCCGAGGCAAAGATCCCGAAGATCGCCCCCGGCACCAGCACATAGTGGAAGTGCGCAACCACGAAGTAGGTGTCCTGGTACTGGAAGTCCGCCGGGGCGATGGCCAGCATCAGCCCGGAGAAACCACCGATGGAGAACAGGATCACGAACGCCACCGCAAACAGCATCGGCGTCTCGAAAGTCAGCGAGCCTTGCCACATGGTGCTGGCCCAGTTGAACACCTTCACCCCGGTCGGCACCGCGATCAGCAACGTGGCGTACATGAAGAACAGCTCGCCCACCAACGGAATGCCGACCACGAACATGTGGTGCGCCCAGACGATGAACGACAGGAACGCGATGCTCGCCGTTGCATAAACCATCGAGGTGTAGCCGAACAGCGGCTTGCGCGAGAAAGTCGGGATGATCGAGCTGACGGCACCGAACGCCGGCAGGATCATGATGTACACCTCGGGGTGGCCGAAGAACCAGAACACATGCTGGAACAACACCGGGTCACCGCCACCGGCGGCACTGAAGAAGCTGGTGCCGAAGTGGATGTCCATCAGCATCATCGTCACGCACCCGGCCAGCACCGGCATCACCGCGATCAGCAGGAACGCGGTGATCAGCCAGGTCCAGACGAACAGCGGCATTTTCATCAGCGTCATGCCGGGGGCGCGCAGGTTGAGGATGGTGGCGATCACGTTGATCGCGCCCATGATCGAACTGATGCCCATCAAGTGGATGGCGAAGATGAAGAACGTCACGCTTTCCGGGGCGTAGGTCGTTGATAGCGGGGCGTAGAAGGTCCAGCCGAAGTTCGGTCCGCCACCGGCGGTGAACAGGGTCGAGACCAGCAGGATGAATGCCGCCGGCAGCAGCCAGAAACTGAAGTTGTTCATTCGTGGCAACGCCATGTCCGGCGCGCCGATCATCAACGGGATCATCCAGTTGGCGAGGCCGACGAAGGCCGGCATTACCGCGCCGAAGACCATCACCAGGCCGTGCATGGTGGTCATCTGGTTGAAAAACGCCGGCTCGACGATTTGCAGCCCCGGCTGGAACAGCTCGGCGCGAATCACCATCGCGAACGAACCACCGAGCAGGAACATGCTGAACGCAAACCACAGGTACAGCGTGCCGATGTCTTTGTGGTTGGTGGTCAGCACCCAGCGCATCAGGCCTTTGGCGGGGCCGTGGGCGTGGTCGGCGTGACCGTGGTCATCGATAACAGCGCTCATGGCCTGTCTCCTGCAAACAGATGGGCTGGGCAGGCCGGGGCGCGTAGCCCCGACCGGTTCCTTACACGCGCAATAGACCGGGTCATTTGCTTTCCGCCTGTTTCAGCTCCAGCACTTCTTTAGGAGTGACCATGTCGCCTTTGTTGTTGCCCCAGGCGTTACGTTCGTAGGTCACGACCGCCGCGATATCGACTTCCGAGAGCTGCTTGCCGAACGCCGCCATGGCGGTGCCGGGTTTGCCGAAGTAAACGCGGTGCAGGTGATCGGCTTTCGGCCCGGTGGCAATCGGTGAACCCTTGAGCGCCGGGAACATCGGCGGCAGGCCCTGACCTTCGGCCTGGTGACAGGCGACGCAGGTGGTGTGATAGACCTTGTCGCCGCGCTCCTTGAGCTCGTCGAGGGTCCATTCCTTGCTGGTCAGCTCCTTGAGTTGCAGGGCTTCAGCCTTGCGGTCAGCGAGCCATTTTTCGTAATCGGCCTTTTCCTTGACCTCGACCACGATTGGCATGAAGCCATGGTCCTTGCCGCACAACTCGGCGCATTGGCCACGGTAGATGCCGGGCTTGTCGATGCGGGTCCAGGCTTCGTTGACGAACCCCGGGATCGCATCGCGCTTGACCGCGAAGGCCGGCACCCACCAGGAGTGAATGACGTCGGCGGAGGTCACCAGGAAGCGCACTTTCGCGCCAATCGGCAACACCAGCGGCTTGTCGACCTCGAGCAAGTAGTGCTCGCCCTTGGTTTCCTTGTTGTGGATTTGATCCTGGGGAGTGGCCAGGTTGCTGAAGAACTCGACGTCCTGGCCCAGGTATTTGTAGTGCCACTTCCACTGATAGCCGGTGACCTGGATGTCGATATCCGGCTCACTGGCGTCATACATCTTGATCAGGGTGGCCGTCGCGGGAACCGCCATGGCCACCAGGATCAGGAAGGGCACGATGGTCCAGAGGATTTCGACGGTAGTGCTTTCATGAAATTTTGCGGCCACCTGCCCGGTCGAGCGGCGGTGGACCATCATCGACCAGAACATGGCGCCGAAGACGATGATGCCGATCACTACACAGATCCAGAAAATGGTCATGTGCAGGTCAAATACTGCGTGACTGATTTCAGTCGCTCCCGGCGCCATATTCACAGTCCAGGCCGCTTGCGCCTGACTGAAAATCGACCACAACAGGAGGCCCATCCAGACGTGTGGATGTCGCATCATTGCGGGTTCCCCTTATCGTTCTTGTTATCCCGCCGGCTTTCACCTGCGGCAAGGGAGCGGCTTTTTCAGACTACGAACTTGAATCGCCGGGCCTTGCTGCGTGTGCAGTCGGGCGTCATCAGCTAACTCCATTTCCAACCCGAGTATAGACAGCGACTGCCACCTCGCAACGTGATGGCGTAAATGATCTGAAACAGCTGGGACTTGCGTTCAAGGGCACGAATGGAGAAGGATGCAGACGAGTGGTGGCAAATCGATATAACGGAGGCGTCTCAAGGATGAAACAATTATGACAAATGCGTCTTAGCATTTTTCATAAGGCAGCTAAGTTATGTCTTCCCTATTTCATTGCCTTTGTTTCCTGGAGTTTTCATGAACACCGCCGCATTGCGCGAGCAGATCCAAAAAGCCCAAACACATGAAGCCGAGACCGGCCTGCTGACGCGTCAGCTGGAAAGCAAACTGCCTCATCTGCACCCTTCGATCCAATTGCCGGAGGCGGACGCCAACGGCGTGCTGACACGTTTCGTCGCTGCCTACATCGACGAAGTACCTGATCTGTTGGAAGCAGCCAATGAAGTGGCCAGGGAAGCCGGTATCGAGTCCCAGATCAAACCGGTGCTGAAAATTGCCGAACAGTACTTCCTTCAGCCGCCGACGATCATGGCGGGACATGTCGGACTCGACAGCCTGTTGGACGAAGCCTACCTGGCGCACCGCTTTGTCGAAGAGGTCAACGACCTGTACATCAAGCATCTGGGCCAGCCATTGATCCCCTTGGACATGACTGTCGCCAACCTGATTGCCCACCAATTGATCGGTGAGGTGTTTGCCAACCAACTGGATGAAGTGGTGCATCACGCCCTGGACGAGATGCTCGACGACCAGAGCTTTGCACTGGAGTCGGTAGAAGCCTACCGCGAGAAACTCAGCAGTCCGGACACTGGCGCCGCGTGGAAACGCTGGCCGTGCATGTCGCGCCGTTTGGGCGTAGGCCTGGAACTGGATCAGCCGGCAGCTTGATTTAACAGTCAACGGAAATCCCCTGTGGGAGCGGGCTTGCTCGCGAAAGCGGTGTGTCAGTCGACATCAATGTTGAATGATTGACCGCATTCGCGAGCAAGCCCGCTCCCACATTGATTGTGTTTTAAGCCGTAGAACCCACTCTGGATGTAGTACGCAACCGCCCCTCCAACCTGCGCTTCAACCCCCGCGCTTCGATCAACAGCGTCGACCCCTTGGCCGCATTCGCCCGGCCCCATTCCTCCAGCAACTCCAGACACGAGTGATCGATGTAGCTCAGGTTATTGAGCGGCACATGCACCGTTGCACCGGCGGGAATGGTGCCCAGCACCTGGGTCAGCGCCGGCACCTTGAGAAAGGTCGCTGCGCCGGTCAGCCGCAACTCCATTTCTCCAACCGTCGGCAGGTCGATCAGACTGATCTTCAGCCGCGAAGCCTTCCACGCCAGTTTGGCCAGCGTCAGGCCGAAGCCTATCAACACCCCCGTGAGCAAGTCAGTAAAGATGATCGCCAGCGCAGTCGCTGCGTAGGTGAACATCGGCATCCGGCCATATCGGCCCAGTCCGCGAAAGGCCTTGAGGTCGACCAGTTTGAAGCCGGTGTAAACCAGCACACCCGCCAGGCTTGCTACCGGGATGCTTTGCAGCAGGCTCGATAGCAACAACACGAACGCCAGCAGCCACAGACCGTGGAAGATCGCCGACAGTCGCGTGGTAGCACCGGCCTGGACGTTGGCCGAACTGCGCACGATCACGCCCGTCATCGGCAATGCGCCCAAGAGACCGCAGAGCATGTTGCCCACGCCTTGCGCCGACAATTCCCGATCGAAGTCGGATCGCTGGCCGCTGTGCATGCGGTCTACCGCAGCGGCCGACAGCAGGGTTTCGGCGCTGGCAATAAACGCCACGGCGAACGCGGCGACCAGCAACGTCGGGTCTGCCAGGTTGAGCAAGTCAGCGGGTTTCAGCCAATCGATGGCCTCGGCCAGGTTGGCGGGGACTTCCACGCGTTTGACCTGCAACGCGAGCATCAGGCTGGCGACCGTCGCCAGCCCTACGCCCAGCAGCGCACCCGGAACGAAGCGCAACGAATGAGGCCGGAATTTTTCCCACAGCCACATCACCGCCATCGTCGACAGCCCGAGCAACCCGGCTTGCCAGCCTAGCGACGGCAGGGCTTGCATCACCGCGGCTGGAAAGGCCGCCAGGTTATCCAGCCCGGAAGGCTTGGGCACCCCGTCGAGCATGACGTGTACCTGCGAGAGCACGATCAGCACGCCAATCCCGGCGAGCATGCCGTACACCACCGCTGGCGCCGTGACCCGAAACCAGCAGCCGAGCTTCAGGCGCCCGGCCAGCAATTGCAGAAGTCCCGCCAGCAGCAGGATGGGCCCGAGCATGGCGACGCCGTGCTGGCGCACCAGTTCGAACACCAGAACCGCCAGACCCGCCGCAGGGCCGCTGACTTGCAACGGCGAGCCGGCAAGCCAGCCTACGACCAGACCGCCGATGATTCCGGTGATCAATCCCTTGGCTGGCGGCAACCCCGAAGCGATGGCGATGCCCATGCACAAGGGCAGGGCTACCAGAAATACAACCACCGAGGCCAGCAGCTCCCGTGGCAAAACAGCTCTAAGTTGCGCAGCACGCATATTGAAGCTCCCGACATTTTTCAGGCATGGCGAAGCCGGGCTGCTTGATTAGCAGCCTCGACTCAACCACACGGGGATTTAGGAGGTTTTAGAAACGCGCTTTGGGCGTTGCCACCGGAATCGGATGGCTGCCATCGAGCGGCAGGAAACACCCCTGTTCCGCGTCGTACGCTTTGATTTCGCTGGTTTCGATGTCGTAGACCCAGCCATGGATGAACAGATGACCGTTCGCCATGCGTGAGGCTACCGAGGGATGGGTACGCAAGTGCTGCAATTGGGCGATGACATTTTCCTCGGTGAGGATATGCATCGTCTCGTTTTCGTCGGTGCAGTTGCAGTTGTCGTGCACCATGGTTTTCGCGACTTCCGCATGCCGTAGCCAGGCTTTGACCGTGGGCATTTTTTCCAGACTGTCGGGGTTAAGCACCGCGCGCATCGCGCCGCAATCGGAGTGGCCGCAGATGATGATGTGCTGCACGCCCAGCGCCAGGACCGCGTACTCGATGGCCGTGGAAACGCCACCGTTCATTTGGCCGTAAGGCGGTACGACGTTGCCAACGTTGCGGGTCACGAACAGATCGCCCGGTGAACTGTGGGTTATCAGTTCGGGCACGATGCGCGAGTCGGCACAGGTAATGAACATCGCCCGTGGTTGTTGAGCCGTAGCAAGTTTTTTGAAGAGTTCTTCCTGCTGCGGAAAGATCTCATGATGAAAATGCAAAAAGCCGTCAATAATATGCTTCAACGCTGCATCGGCGGTTTCCGTCTCGGGTTGGGCGGAAGCCGACGCAGCCAACGGCTGTTTATCCTTGTCACTCATGAATTCATCCTCAATGGCGGAGTCAGGGAAGTGTCCCGTTTTGTCCGGTGTGAAGCCAGTGGCTGTTTAAAAAACATCCAGGTCGCAAAACCAGACCCGTCAGTCACTCGATGAACAAGGTAGCCGCCGAAACTTAACTCAAACTGAATCAAGCGCTCTAGAACGTGTGTTCCACGTCACAAAAAACGTGACCAGCCTGAATGCGCCGTGCGTTTCCCACTGTTCAACCTTAGGCCAATTGTCCTCAAATCAACGACATCTGGCGACCCGGCGGACAGAAGGCTTCACAGTCCAGATCAAAACCTTCCCGGCGATTGAGCCCCAGGCGTTTGATGGTCTTGGCAAAACGTTGCGCTAGCAGGTCGGCAAATGGCCCTTCGCCGCGCATCCGGGCGCCAAACCGGCTGTCATAGAGTTCCCCGCCACGGCTCTGGCGGATCAGGCTCAACACATGGGCGGCACGCTGCGGGTAATGGGCCGCCAGCCATTCTTCGAACAGCGGTGCGACTTCCAGTGGCAGGCGCAGCATCATGTAGGCCGCACTTTGCGCCCCGGCGGCATGCGCCTCGGTCAGCAGGCTCTCGAGTTCGCTGTCGTTGATCATCGGAATCATCGGCGAGCACAACACGCCAACCGGAATCCCCGCTTCACGCATCACACGGATCGCTCGTAACCGTGCTCTGGGTGCGGCGGCACGCGGTTCGAGGATGCGTTTGAGTTCGTCGTCGAGGGTGGTGAGGCTGATCATCACCGCCACCAACCGTTGCTCGGCGAGTTCGGCCAGCAAGTCCAGGTCACGAAGAATCAGCGAGCCTTTGGTGATGATGGTTACCGGATGACGGTAACGCAGCAGAACTTCGAGGGTTCTACGGGTGATTTTGTGCTCGCGCTCGATGGGCTGATACGGATCGGTGTTGGAGCCCAGGTTGATCGGCGCACATTGATAGCCGCGCTTGCTCAGCTGTTCTTCCAGCACATCGGCGGCGTTGGTCTTGGCGATCAACTTGGTTTCGAAATCCAGCCCCGGCGACAGGTCCCAATAGGCGTGGCTGGGCCGCGCATAGCAATAGATGCAGCCATGCTCGCAGCCGCGATAGGGATTGATCGAACGATCGAAGGGCAAATCCGGCGAATTATTACGGGTGATGATGGTTTTCGCCGTTTCGATGCGCACCTCGGTGCCTTGGGTGACCGGCGCTTCCTGATACCAGCCATCATCCTCGACCACCGAGCGATTCGGCGCGAAGCGGTTGTGCGGATTGGTGGCGGTGCCGCGACCGCGAGGTGGCAAAGGGGTAGCCATCGACAAGATCCTTTAGCTGTATGTGCATACAGTATACGGGCTTGGCGGAATCGACCAGTGCCGTTCGGCACCTGACAACTTTCCAGTTTCGTCATTATGAGAAACATAATGCGCGTGGCACTTTTGTCTATGTTGTCAGTATTCTTCGCTGCACACGAAGTTGTCGTGTTCTCACTATTAAAAGGATTTAATAAATGTCGGGCTACAACCAACGCGGCGTGTTTTTACAACTACAGGCGCCCTCTATCGTTAGTCCAAAAGAAGTTCGGGTTTCCATGCAATTTGCGTTAAAGGAAGAGGGTTATGATCCTGAAAACCGTGCGCCGACCTACTCTCTGCTGGATACCCGCACCCGCGAGGCCGTGTCGAATGATGGTGGCGTTACCTTTACCATGGGCAGCACGCCTGATGTCAACGGGGACGGTGCAATCGACGCGCAAGACAAAGTTGTTTTGATTGCGTTGGCGAAAGCGTATGCAAAGATTATCAACCCTTGACTGAAATTTGACTTCTGCAACCGATGGCTATTGAAATTCAATGGTTCAGTGATTGCTTCTAAAACGACACGGAACTTGTCCGTGTCGTTTTTTATTAGTGACATGTATAGGCAATAAGAAAAAACCGGGGGCCGCCGCTCAATTCACGATTCTTTGACGGATGGCTCACAGGCCTTTGACTGCTCACAGCAGAAGCTATGCAGTACTTATTCAACAGGGTTGTCCGAGCATGTCCCGACTGCGCCTCTTGCCTGCGACGTTTCTGCTGTCAATGGCTGCACTTTTCAACCTGACCCTGGCCCATGCGGATGACAGCGCTTCACCCCGCCCTGCTGAGTGGGCTCAATCGGTCGAGGTGCAATACAACCTCTTTCAAATGTCCTCGACGCTCTACCGCAGCGCATTGCCTGACCGCGGAGCCCTTCCACTGCTGGAAAAGCTGAAGGTAGGAACCGTCATCAACTTCCTGCCCGAATCGGATAAAAACTGGCTGTCGACACCAGGCATCACCCAGGTCCAGTTGCCCTACCGAACCAATCACGTGGATGACGCGGATGTACTCGCGGCCCTTCGTGCCATTCAGACAGCCGAGTCCCATGGCCCGGTGCTGATGCATTGCAAGCACGGTTCAGATCGTACGGGGTTGATGGCGGCCATGTATCGGGTCGTGATCCAGGGCTGGAGCAAGGAAGACGCCCTGAATGAAATGACTCAGGGCGGCTTTGGTGACAGTACCCATTTCAAGGATGGCGTGCGTTACATGATGCAGGCTGACGTCGACAAGCTTCGCACCGCGTTGGCCAATGGTGATTGCAGCACCAGCCCGTTTGCCACTTGTTCGATGAAGAGCTGGTTCAAATCGGCCCATATTGAGTAACCGTGTGTTTAGCGGGCAATAGCCTCTGGCAACACCGCAAAAACGTCGTCGGTGCCTGACCCTCCAAGGAACTCTTTCACGGCGCTCAGCAGCGAGCGAGAGTCGCCCGGTGAAAAAAATGCTTCACGAAAAGCCTTGCCTGTTTGCGGGTTAAAGACCCAATCCAGTTGAAACCGTTTGAACGCCTTGGTCGCCAGCACGCCCGACCACTGGTAGGCGTAAACCGAGGCCGCGTAGCCGGTCACCATGTAGTCGAACCCGTTGGCGAACCGGCTATACGATGGCAGTTGCAGGTCGGGAATCTCGCGTTGAACATCCTCGAACACTTGCTGAATGCTGCGGCCATCACCCCGGCAGTGATGCAATTCGAAGTCGAGCAAGGCGCCCATCAACTGGGTGGCTGTTTGCCGGCTGGTCTGTATTTGAACAGCGGCCAGCGCTTTGTCGACTCGCTCCTCGCTCAAGCGCTCACCGGTTTGATAATGAGCCCCCAGCCACAACAGAAATTCTCCTGACAGGCACCAAAGCTCGAACAATTGACCGGCAAACTCCGCACTGTCACGCCCCAGTTGGGAAATGCCGGAAAGGCTATGGTGAGGCGAACGCGTCAGAACGTGTTGTAAGCAATGACCGAACTCATGGAACAGTACCCTCAGATCCTGGTGCGCGAGCAGGCATGGATGGTTGTTGACGCCAGGTGTGAAGTTTCCATGGAGCACAGCGATTGGCCGCGTCAGTCGACCCTCGGCGTTTATCCGTCGATTGCGGCGGGTGGCGGTCCAGGCATAGTCCGCAGCCTCCTCTCGGTGGAAAGGATCAAGGTAGATGTACCCGATCACCTGCCCATGCTCGCTGACTTCGAAGAGGCGCACGCTGTCATGCCAATAACTGAACGTTGTCTGCTCGACGATCTGGATGGCAAACATGCGTTCACAGAACAGGCAGAGCCGCCGCAATGTGCCGTCCAGCGGAAAATAAGCACGCAGGTTTTTCAAGCCACCACCGAGATTTTGCTGGCGGAACTGTTCGGCAAGAAACTCATCGTCCCAGGCGCGGACTTCACTGATGCCGCACTCCAGCGCAAATGCTTTGAGCGCCTGTGTGTCCTGCGCGAGCGCAGGTATCACCTGGGTCACCTGTCGACGCAGGAACGCGCTGACTTGCGTCGTGGACTCCGCCATCTCTGTTGCGAGGTTCAGATGCGCAAAGTTTTCATACCCGAGCAACCGGGCTTTCTGGTGACGAAGGGACAATAGGCGCTCAAGCACGGGTTCATTATCGAATTGCCCGGCGTCAGGACCTTGATCGGAAGCTCGAGTGGAGTAGGCGACAAAATACTCTTCGCGAAGTGCACGATTTTCGGCATAGGTCATGACTCCATGATAGGTGCCCTGGTCCAGATGGATCAGCCAGCCGGACTGCCTTGCCTGCCGGGCATTGAGCGCAAGGCGATCCTGAGTTGCCTGGGTTAAGCCCTTGAGCTGCGTGACGTCGTCGATCTGCTTGCTCCAGGCCGTACTGGCGCTTTGCAAATTGCTCAAGAACAAACGTTCGAGCAGGCCGATTTCGACGTTCAGTTGCGTCAGCTTCTGGTGTTGCTCGACGGACAACTCGATCCCTGACAAGTGAAACTCGCGCAGAATTTTGCTCAGTACGGCTTTGCGCGCGTCATCGTAATTCTGGGCGGCAGGACTTTGCGCGAGATCCCGGTAGGCTTGCCAAAGTGCGCGATGACCCATCTTCTCTGTTTTGTAATGCGCCATGGCTTCGCCACACCACAGACTCGCAACGTCCCATGTGTCGTCGTCATGTTTGACCGACATGAGAGTTTCGATGATACCCATGGCTTCATCCAGGCGTGCATCGAGGTCATCAATGGCCAGCACAAGATCATCCCAAGTCGGGAGAGCGGATTGGCTGACCGTTATTTCAGCAATGCTCCGGCGGTTGTCAGCAATGATTGTTTCGATGGCTGGCACCAGATGTTCAGCACGGATGGCTGACCACGGCGGGAGGTCCCAGTATTCCAAAAGGGGGTTGGTATCAGGCATGGCGTCCTACTTGAATGGCGACTGAAGGATTCAGCCTAAGCAGGAGGCGCGGTGCAGGTGCGGTAGATAAATACCACCTTCCACCCTTAAACGAGGGGAAGGTGGTACTGACTCAGTGTTGCTCGTCAGGCTTTTTCTTCAGCTTGGGGTTCGGGAAAAACTGTACGGCCTGAACCTTGGCGTCCGGTGCTTTCAGCGCCGATGTATTGACCCGCGTGCCCAACTCCTTGGGCACGGACAGACCTTGTTCATTCAACGTGTCGGAATAACCGCAGGCCACGCACTCGCGGTGCGGGACCTCGTCTTCGTTCCACATCATCAACTTGTCCGGCTCGCTGCATGCCGGGCAGACCGCCCCGGCGATAAAGCGTTTCTTGGTAATCACAGGTCCCTCACTCATGCTGCCGCGACCTCACTCAGACCGCTGTGGCGCAAGAGTGCGTCAATCGAAGGGGCACGGCCACGGAAGTCGACGAACAGCACCATCGGCTCCTGGGAACCGCCACGCGCCAGGATGGCTTCGCGGAACGCGCGGCCGGTCTGGGCATTGAGCACGCCGTCTTCTTCAAACTTCGAGAACGCATCGGCCGACAGCACTTCCGCCCATTTGTAGCTGTAGTAACCCGCCGCGTAACCACCGGCGAAGATGTGCGCAAAGCTGTTCGGGAAACGGTTGTAGGCCGGTGGACGCATGACCGACACCTCGTCGCGTACGCCTTCAAGTACTTGCGCCACGCTGCGGCCATCGCCGTGGGTGGCGTGCAGTTCGAAGTCGAACAGCGAGAATTCCAGCTGGCGGACCATCATCAGGCCGGACTGAAAGTTTTTCGCCGCGAGCATTTTCTGCAGCAGGTCCTGAGGCAGTGGCTCGCCGGTTTCGTAGTGACCGGAGATAAGCGCCAGGCCTTCCGGCTCCCAGCACCAGTTTTCCATGAACTGGCTCGGCAGCTCGACCGCATCCCAGGCCACGCCGTTGATGCCGGAAACGCCGGCGTGTTCGACGCGGGTCAGCAGGTGATGCAGGCCGTGACCGAACTCGTGGAACAGGGTGGTGACTTCATCGTGAGTCAGCAGCGCAGGCTTGCCGCTGTCGGCCGGGGTGAAGTTGCACACCAGGTTGGCCACCGGGTTTTGCAGCACGCCCTCAGCGGTGCGGCGACGATCGCGGGCGCCGTCCATCCACGCACCACCGCGCTTGTTGGCGCGGGCATAGAGGTCGAAGAAGAAGCGGCCGACGTGCTGGCCGTTTTCCTTGATTTCGAACAGGCGAACGTCCGGGTGCCAGGTATCGAAGCCCTTCTGTTCGGCGATCTCGATGCCGTACAGACGCTGCACGATGGCGAACAGGCCGCCCAACACTTTGTCGATCGGGAAGTAGGCGCGAAGCGCTTCCTGGGCAACGCTGTAACGCTGCTCGCGAAGTTTTTCGCCGTAGAAACCACTGTCCCAGCTTTGCAGGTCCGGGCAGCCTTGTTCGGCGGCGTAGGCTTTGAGCTGTTCCAGGTCCTGTGCGGCAAACGGCTTGCTGCGCTTGGCCAGGTCACGCAGGAAGCTGAGCACCTGGTCGCTGGATTCGGCCATTTTGGTGGCGAGGCTCAGTTCGGAGAAACTGGCGAAGCCGAGCAGTCTGGCCAATTCCTGACGCAGATCGAGGATTTCTTCCATGACCGGGCCGTTGTCGTTCTGACCGGCATTCGGACCTTGGTCCGACGCACGGGTGCAGTAGGCGGCGTAGACTTCTTCGCGCAGGGCACGGTCGTGGGCGTAGGTCATCACCGCGTAGTAGCTGGGGAATTCCAGGGTGATCAGAAAGCCTTCCAGGCCTTTTGCCTGTGCGGCGGCGGCCATTTGTGCCTTGGACGAATCGGTCAGGCCGGCGAGGGTGGCTTCATCGGTGACGTGCTTGGTCCAGGCTTGAGTGGCGTCGAGCAGTTGGTTGGAAAAGCGGCTGCCCAATTCCGAGAGCTTGCTCTGCACTTCGGCGTAACGCTGTTGCTCGGCTTGCGGCAGGTCAATACCCGACAGACGGAAGTCGCGCAGGGAGTGTTCCAGGATAGTTTTCTGCGCCACGTCGAAACCGTTGGCTTCCGGGCTCTTGGCCAGGGCGTCGAAGGCTTCGAACAGCTCGCGGTTCTGGCCCAGCTCGGTGGAGTAGGCGCTCAGCGCGGGCAGGCAGGATTCGTAGGCTTCACGCAATTCGGCGCTGTTGCACACGGCATTCAAGTGGCTGACCGGGCTCCAGGCGGCGCCCAGGCGATCATTGAGCTCGTCCATCGCCAGCACCAGGCCGGCCCAGGTCGGTTGTTTGCCCTGGGTCTTGAGGATCTCGATAATGGCGGCACGGTTGTCAGCCAGGATCTGTTCAATGGCCGGTTGCACGTGTTCGGCACGGATCGCCGAGAACGGCGGCAGGTCGTAGGACTGCAAAAGAGGGTTGTTCACGCTCACGGTTGGCACCTTGGCTGGAAGAAACATGCGGCCATCTTAATTACAATCGACGCTCACCGCAGCTATCAGCAACAGAGAGAAACCCTATCGTGAACCTTCGCAAGTACCAGAACCACACGCCGCTACTGGGCAAAGGCGCTTTTGTCGACGGATCGGCGGTGGTAATCGGCGACGTTGAAATCGGCGAAGACAGCTCTGTCTGGCCACTGACAGTGATTCGCGGCGACATGCACCGCATCCGCATCGGCGCGCGTACCAGTGTTCAGGACGGCTGCGTGCTGCACATCACCCATGCCGGCCCGTTCAATCCCGATGGCTTTCCGTTGCTGATCGGCGACGATGTGACCATCGCGCATAAAGTCATGCTTCATGGTTGCAGCGTGGGCAGCCGGGTTCTGATCGGCATGGGCAGCATCGTCATGGACGGTGCGGTGGTCGAAGATGAGGTGATCATCGGTGCTGGCAGCCTGGTGCCGCCGGGCAAACGCCTGGAAAGCGGCTTCCTGTATGTGGGCAGCCCGGTGAAACAGATCCGCCCGCTGACTGACAAGGAAAAAGCCTTTTTCACCTACAGCGCAGCGAATTACGCGAAGCTCAAGGATCTGCATCTGGCCGAAGGTTACGACCAGCTCTGACCCCGCCCCGTTATTGCCCTGGATTATTCATGCATTACCAAACCGTTTTATTCGACCTCGATGGCACCCTGACCGACCCGCGCGAGGGCATCACGCGTTCGATCCAGTTCGCCCTGAGCAAACTGGGTATCGACGAACCCGACCTGACCAAGCTGGAACACTTCATCGGCCCGCCGTTGTTGCAGGCATTTATGCAGTTTTACGACTTCGATGAGCCCAAGGCCTGGGAAGCGGTCAACTTCTACCGTGAACGCTTCAAGGTCACCGGTCTGTACGAAAACCGTGTGTTCGATGGCGTCACGCCGCTGCTGGAAACCTTGGGTGGGCAAGGGCGTCAGTTGTACATCGCCACCTCCAAGCCATGGGTATTCGCTCGGGAAATCGCCCGGCACTTTGATTTCGCCAAGCACTTCAAGGTGATTTACGGCAGTGAGCTGGACGGGACGCGTACGAATAAGGTCGAGTTGATTGCGCATTTGATGGCTGAAGAGGGGCTGGATCCTGCCAATACCCTGATGATCGGTGATCGTAAGCATGATCTGATCGGTGCGCGCAGTAATGGGCTGGATTCGGCGGCTGTGGGTTATGGTTTTGGCAGCCATGAAGAGTTGAGTGCAGAAGCGCCGACTTATCACTTTGAAACGCTGGATGAGATGCATCAGGCATTTTTGCAGCGCTGATCAAATCCATTCGCGAGCAAGCCCGCTCCCACATGGGATTTTTGAACACAGGTCCATTGTGGGAGCGGGCTTGCTCGCGAAGAGGCCTATTCAGCCGCTGAAACTCTTTGATTCTGCCAACACCTTCAACGCCGCCTTGCGCTCCCCAACCGGCAACGCCCCCAGCTTGTCGACCGCCGCATAAAACCTCACCCAATCCCCTCCCTCCTGCCGAAACAACGCCGCAAACCCTGGCACCCATTGGTCATACAATCCAAACGGCAACAGCCGGGCGTTGTTCATCGGCGCGTTGACCCAGGCGTCATAGCGCCTGTCCCCCGCCCATTGGCTGTCACGTAACTGCCGGTATTCGCTGCGCAGTCGTTCAAACTCGGCGGCCTTGCGCTGGCGCATCTGGTCCACCGGCAAGGGCAGGGCGTAAAGCGTTTCAAGGCGCGTGCGAGTGTCCAGCACCAGTTGCGTGAATTGATCCCGACGCTGTACGTGTGCGCCGTTGTCCGGCGCCAAGCCGCGGGATGCACGCCATTGGCGCGTGCCTTCCTGTTCGACGAAGCTGGCGAAAGACTCGTTGAACTCAGTGTCGCCCTTCACATAAACACGTTGATGCGCCAGCTCATGGAAAATCAGGGTCGCCAGCCGCTCGTCGCCCCAGCCCATCATTGAGCTGATGATCGGATCGTTGAACCAGCCGAGCGTCGAGTACGCCTCGACACCACCGATCGAAACGTCCATACCTTGCAGTCGCTGAACGGCGGCCTCGCCTCGGGCGGCGCTCTGGCTGTAGTAGCCGCGATAGGCGACGCAGCCGGCGATCGGGAAGCAATGGTTTTGCGGCTTCAGGGAAAATTCCGGGGTGACGAAGACATTCCAGACCACGTACGGCCGGCCGATGTCGGCATACAGGCGATAGCTTTGGTTATCCGGCAGGTGCAGATGCGCACTGGCGAACGTGCGGGCTTTTTGTGACTGCGCCAAGTGCGCACGAAGTTTCTGATCGCGGGAGGGGTCGGCAATCACCTCGGCGACCGGCTCGCGGGCCCGCAACAGTTGCAGCTGACCACTGGCCAATTGACCGTAATAGCTGACGCTGGCGCAACCGTTGAGCAACAAAAACAACACACTCGGAAACAAAACGCGCAAAACGCGATCAAGTACCCCAAGGCTTGGAAACGGCCTGATCAAAATAAAAACATCCCTGGAAAGTCTGCCCGCAAGACTATCCCGCCTGACTGGAGCTGCGCTATGCACAAGTTGATGCTGACGGGAGGCCTGTTGTTGCTGACGGGCTGTGCTGGATTCGGATTCCCTCACCACGATCCGGCGCAAGCGTGGATTGACCTGGAATCAAAACAGCAAGACACGGCACTGCAAGCGGTGGAAGTCGACAATACAGCCTCCAGCGACAAGCGCTATTTCCAGGTGCAGCCCGGTAGTCATGAGCTGACGGTACGCTACCAGTTCGCGGTCCAGCCGACCAATATCGGCCCGGATGCCGAGCCGCTGTGGCGTGATTGCCAGCTGAACGTGAAATTCAACGATTTCAACGCCGGTGAGCGCTATCAGCTGCAAGCGGGGAACATCGGCTTTCGGCCGTGGGCGAAGCTCTATAACCAACAGCGACAAGTGATTGGCCATGGCACACCGGCAGGCTGCCAACACACCTGATCAGCGTTATGCTGAATGTCCGAATCAGTGGGACATTCATCATGCGCAGGTTGATGCTGTTGCTCGCCGCCAGTGTGATTGCTGGCTGTCAGAGCCCGTTGCCAGCGGTTAATCCGCAGATGGCCTGGGTCGATTTCTCTGTGCCATTCCCCAACGACAAGTTGTTAATGGCCGAGCGACTGGACAATCAGCGGTTGAACGACGGACGATTTTTTCAGGTGATGCCCGGCAGCCACGTGCTGCTCGTTCGATTCGACTTTGAAATCCCCGGTGGGGGCGGTTTGGGAGTAATGGACGGGCCAACGGAACGGCTGTGCTACCTGACCATCAAGTACGATCATTTCGAAGCCGGTCAGCGTTATTTGCTGGTCGGCCAGTCGATAGTGTTCACGCCCGGTGCCCGGTTGTACAACGCCAAGCGCGAGATCGTCGCTGAAGACAGTGAGTCCTATTGCCTGATGTGAGGCGAATCAGCGGTCATTTTTCTGATAGATGATTTTCTTGGTGCCGTTTTCGCATGAGCCCACGACCATGTTCTGATCGTGCACTTCATCGTTGGTGACGATTTCCAGGGTGTAGGACGAGACGTTATTGGCCTGAATCTTGGCTTCGATTTCGGCCTTCAATTCTTCACAGGATTTCGTTGCGGCAAGGGCCGATGTGGCCAGTGCGCAACAGATAACCGCCAAGGCAAAACGTTTCATGGTTGAAGCTCCTTTGAAGCAGCGCGCAGGGTAATGCGCTTTCACTGCTGTCATTTATTCGACCACAATTTCGCGGGTCAGGTTTTGTCCAGGCGCAAAAAAAGACCGCCGCCTGCTTTGAGGCGGCGATCTTTTATCCGTAACTGCGAAAAGCCGTGCTCAGTTGAGCAATGTCGCATCCAGACTGATTTTCGCATTCAACACTTTGGAAACCGGGCAGCCTTCTTTGGCTTTATTGCTCAATTCCTCGAATTGCGCCTGAGTCGCCCCAGGGATTTTCGCCTTGAGGATCAACTTCACGGCGGTGATCGCAAAACCACCGTCCACCTGGTCGAGGGTGACTTCGGCATTGGTATCAATGCTGTCAGCCTTGAGACCGGCATCGCCGAGAATCATCGAAAACGCCATGGAGAAGCACCCCGCATGCGCTGCGCCGATCAGCTCTTCCGGATTGGTGCCTTTGCCGCCTTCGAAGCGCGCCTTGAAGCCATAAGGTGCTTCTCTGAGTACGCCGGTTTCAGTGGAGATCGAGCCGATGCCGGTTTTCAGGTCACCTTCCCAATGAGCCGATGCTTTCTTCGTAATAGCCATATCTGCCTCCTCAAGTTCCCGGCACGAGCGTCGCGCCTTCGTGGTTTTCGGTTGCTAAGGGTTCTGAGGATAGTCGGCGGTGCAAAGTTCACCCGATCTGGTTAAGTCCTACTATTTTCGTAGGTTTTTTTGCCTTGGCTATTGAAACTCGGGTATATGCCCTTATTGATGAAACACGCTTATGGATTCGGCAGGTTTTCGTTTACGAGAAGAAACCTGCGACCTCAATTGGAGAAGCAGGTTTATGAAACGACTGTCCGACATCAAGTTCTCGACCCTTGATCTGGTGCCCGTGCGTGAAAACGGCAGCGCGGCCCAGTCGCTGCGCAACTCCCTGGACCTGGCGCAGCACGTCGAAAAATTCGGCTACAACCGCTTCTGGGTCGCCGAACACCACAACATGGACGGCATCGCCAGCTCGGCGACATCCGTGTTGCTGGGTTATCTGGCGGGCGGCACCTCGACCATTCGTGTCGGTTCGGGTGGTGTGATGCTGCCTAACCATGCGCCGCTGGTGATCGCCGAGCAGTTCGGCACTTTGGAAAGCCTGTATCCGGGGCGTATCGACCTGGGTCTGGGCCGTGCGCCTGGCTCCGATCAAATGACCGCTCGCGCGTTGCGCCGCGAACGCTCCGGCAGCGCCGACGATTTCCCGGAAGACGTGGCCGAACTGATGCGTTACCTCGGCCCGCGCACCCCGGACCAGCGGATCATCGCCATGCCCGGCACCGGCACCAACGTCCCGGTCTGGTTGTTGGGCTCCAGCCTGTTCAGTGCACAACTGGCCGGTGAGCGCGGTTTGCCCTACGCCTTCGCCTCCCATTTCGCACCGCGTTTCATGCATGAGGCGATTCGTGTCTACCGCAATCACTTCAAGCCTTCAGTAGTACTGGATAAACCCTACGTGATGCTTGGCGTGCCACTGGTGGCGGCGGATACCGATGAACAGGCGGATTACCTGGCGACGTCGGTCTATCAGCGGATTCTCGCGTTGATGCGTGGCCAAAGCCTGGTGCAGCGTCCGCCGGTGAAAACCATGGACGGGTTGTGGCTGCCGCATGAGCGCGAAGCGGTCAGTGATTTCCTCGGATTGGCCATGGTGGGCAGCCCGCAGAAAATCCGCGCCAAACTGGACGTGCTGGTCGAGCAGACGCAGGCCGATGAGCTGATCTTCACCTGCGATTTGTATGAACACGCTGATCGTGTTCATTCCTACGAATTGCTGGCGCAGGTCATGAAGGGCTGAAGCTCAAAACGCGCCCATAAATAAGCCGACGCATTGCGTCGGCTTTTTTATTTAAAGCGCGATCAGGCTACTTCTTGTAGACGATGACCTTGGTGCCCTTTTCACAGGTGCCGACGACCTTTGCGCCGCCAGCAGCACCTTTATCGGCTATTTCCAGTGAATAACCCGCAACGCCCTTGGCATCCAGCTTCGCGGCGATTTCGGATTTCAGTTCTTCGCACGACTTGCCGCCAGCAAATGCCGTACCCGCAAGGCTCAACAAACCTACTGCCACTATAAATTTCTTCATCGGTCGCATTCCCTGGTCGGATCAATAGGGGCATCCAGCAATTTGCCGGATGCACACATGTAGCGCTTTGCCATTCCCTATGGCACTCGGCCAGCGCGCAAGTTCAGAAGACTAGCTCAAACTCAGCTGCTGGCAATCCGGAACCCGACTTTGAGCGTCACCTGAAAGTGCGCTGCCTTGCCGTCCTTGATGTGCCCGCGGGTTTCGGTCACTTCGAACCATTCCATGTGCTTGAGGCTTTTGCTGGCTTCGGCCAGCGCGTTATTGATGGCGTCTTCAATGCTACTGGTGGACGAGCCGACCAGTTCGACTTTTTTGTAGGTGTGATGGTCAGTCATGGTGTTCTCCTCAGGGTGTGAATTACAGCCTAGCAGTGATTTTTCGTCTTACTTGCGACGGCTAACCTGAAGGAGATGTTCAGATTTTCTGCACTTTCTTCAACCCCTGAAGTCCCAACCAACACACGCAACTCAATCAATGCAGGAGAGCCACCATGGCCAACACTTCATTACGTAAAGCCTCATTGCAAAGCATGGAAGCCGAAATCGAGAGTCTGCTGAAATCGTTGGAAAGCCTGAAAGACGATGCGTCGGACGAGTCGCGTAGAACCCTCAAAACCCTGAAAGCCAACGCCGAAAGTGCGCTGAAACATTCGCGTCATCTGCTCAGCGATGCGTATGAAGACGTCAAAGTCAAAACCCGTGAAACCGGGATCGCCACTCGGGACTACGCCCAGGAACACCCTTGGACGACGGCCGGTGTTGCCGTGGGGGCGCTGGGCCTTCTCGCGGCTTATCTATTGTGCAAACGCGGTGACTAATCCGCCCGGTGCAGTTCGTTCTTGAGCCACTGCGCCAGTTGCCGAGCCCGCCCGTCCGCGGCGCGCTTGGGTAGCCACAACGCCAGTTGCGCCGGGGTTTCGCTGAAACCCCACGGCGCAACCAGGCGACCGGCCTTCACGTCTTCGGCCACCAGCGGCTCCGGCGCAATCGCCACTCCAAGACCGGCCACTGCGGCTTCCAGCAAGTAATACAAATGCTCAAATCCCTGACCGAACTTCAATGCCTTGGCGTCGAGGCCGCTTTGCTGCGCCCAACTGGGCCACGCCTGAGGTCGCGAGGTGGTGTGTAGCAACGGCTCGTTCAGCAACGCTGTGGCCGGCGCGCCTTGATACTGGTCGAAGTTGGCGAATCGCGGGCTCATGACCGGGCCGATTCGCTCGCTGGTCAATTCATAGACTTGCATGTCCGCAGGCCATGGCGGTTCTGCAAACACCAGCAACGCGTCCAGTCCCGGCCGGCGCGGATCGAGATCGCCTTCGCCGGCGGACAGGTGCAGACGCAGGTCTGGCAGGTCCGCATTCAGCCGTCCCAGGCGTGGAATAAACCAGCGTGCGAGCAAGCTTCCCGAGCAACCGAGGACGAATGGCGCGTCGGCAGTACTTTGCGTCAGCTCTGCACACACCGTGCGTAACCGTTCGAACGCTTCGCCGCTGGCATCGCGCAATCGAATGCCGGCATCTGTGAGTTTAAGGCCGCGACCGTCCTTGACGAACAGGCTGACCCCGAGGTGTTCTTCGAGCACCTTGAGTTGCCGGCTGACCGCGCCATGGGTGACGTGCAGCTGTTCGGCAGCCTGACTGACGCTGTTCAGACGGGCAGTGGCTTCGAAGGCGCGAAGGGCGTTGAGCGGGGGAAGGTCGTGGCTCATGGGATCTGTGAGTTTTCCTGACAGGTTGCGGCGATCTTATCGGTTTTCAGGTCGGGACGTCAGGGGTAGAGTTAAGCCCATCGTCATATCACGCATTCACTGGAGCGACCCATGACCCAGACTAATCTGCGCAACGGCCCCGATGCCAACGGCCTGTTTGGCGCGTTCGGCGGCCGCTACGTCGCCGAAACCCTGATGCCGTTGATCCTCGACCTGGCCCGCGAATACGAAGCGGCCAAGGAAGATCCGGCATTCAAAGAAGAATTGGCCTACTTCCAGCGTGACTATGTCGGACGTCCAAGCCCTCTTTACTATGCCGAACGCCTCACCGAGTTCTGCGGCGGCGCCAAGATTTACCTCAAGCGCGAAGAGCTGAACCACACCGGCGCGCACAAGATCAACAACTGCATCGGCCAGATCCTGCTGGCGCGGCGCATGGGCAAGAAACGCATCATCGCCGAAACCGGCGCGGGCATGCACGGCGTGGCGACTGCCACCGTGGCCGCGCGTTTCGGTCTCGACTGCGTGATCTACATGGGCACCACCGACATCGAGCGTCAGCAAGCCAACGTGTTCCGCATGAAACTGCTGGGCGCTGAAGTGATCCCGGTCGTGGCCGGCACCGGCACCCTGAAAGACGCAATGAACGAAGCGCTGCGTGACTGGGTAACCAACGTCGACAGCACCTTCTATCTGATCGGCACTGTGGCCGGTCCACACCCTTATCCAGCCATGGTTCGCGACTTCCAGTCCGTGATCGGCAAGGAAACCCGTACCCAACTGCAGGATCAGGAAGGCCGCCTGCCGGACAGCCTGGTGGCGTGCATCGGCGGTGGTTCCAACGCCATGGGCCTGTTTCACCCGTTCCTCGATGACAAGAGCGTCGAGATCATCGGCGTAGAAGCCGCCGGTTACGGCATCGAAACCGGCAAGCACGCGGCGAGCCTGAACGGCGGCGTACCGGGCGTGCTGCACGGCAACCGTACTTTCCTGTTGCAGGACGACGATGGTCAGATCATCGACGCCCACTCGATTTCCGCCGGCCTCGACTACCCGGGTATCGGCCCGGAACATGCGTGGTTGCATGACATCGGCCGCGTTCAGTACACCTCGGTGACCGACGACGAAGCCCTTGATGCGTTCCACAAATGCTGCCGCCTGGAAGGGATCATTCCTGCACTGGAAAGCGCCCACGCGTTGGCCGAAGTGTTCAAACGCGCACCGACCTTGCCCAAAGATCACCTGATGGTGGTCAACCTGTCCGGCCGTGGCGACAAAGACATGCAAACCGTGATGCACCACATGGAACAATCAAAGCAGGAGAAACACTGATGAGCCGCCTGCAAACGCGCTTTGCCGAACTCAAGGAACAGAATCGTGCCGCCCTGGTGACCTTCGTCACCGCTGGCGACCCGAGCTATGACACTTCCCTGGCGATCCTTAAAGGCTTGCCTGCGGCTGGCGCCGACGTGATCGAGTTGGGCATGCCCTTCACCGATCCAATGGCCGATGGCCCGGCGATCCAGCTGGCCAACATCCGCGCCTTGGGCGCCAAGCAGAACCTGGCGAAAACCCTGCAAATGGTTCGCGAGTTCCGTGAAGGCAATAGCGAGACGCCGCTGGTGTTGATGGGTTACTTCAACCCGATCCACATGTACGGCGTACCGCGTTTCATTGCTGATGCCAAAGCGGCCGGCGTTGATGGCCTGATCGTGGTCGACTTGCCGCCGGAACATAACGGCGAGTTGTGCGACCCGGCTCAGGCAGCCGGTCTGGACTTCATTCGTTTGACCACGCCAACCACCGATGACGTGCGTTTGCCGACTGTGCTGAACGGCAGCTCCGGTTTCGTCTACTACGTGTCGGTTGCCGGTGTGACCGGCGCAGGCGCGGCAACCCTGGAACACGTTGAAGAGGCGGTTGCCCGTCTGCGTCGCCACACTGATTTGCCGATCAGCATCGGTTTTGGCATTCGGACCCCAGAGCAAGCCGCTTCCATTGCGCGCCTGGCTGACGGGGTTGTGGTGGGCTCGGCATTGATCGATCACATCGCCAATGCTTCGACGCCGGATCAGGCGATTGATGGCGTGCTAAGCCTTTGCGCGGCCCTGGCTGAAGGCGTGCGTAAGGCCCGCGTCAGCTGAAGGTAAAGTTCCTGATACAGAGGAATTAGCGCCTCGCGGCACAGACTAAACAGCAAGACCGAGGGCTTCAGGACTACGTTCTGAAGCCCTTTTTGCTGTAGGTGCAGTGAGGAAAGACCCGATGAAAATGCCGAAACGTCTGATCGCCAGCCTGGGCGTGCTGATGCTGAGCGCGACCCCGTTGCTGCACGCGAGCGCCGATCAGCGCGACGATCACGACCACGGCGGCCCGCAACAGGGCCAGTACGATAACCATGGCGACAATCATGGTGATGATCACCGTGATCATCAGGACAATCATCGCAGTGGCCCTCCGCCGCGCGACTTCGGTCCGGTGCGTCAGACGATCCACGAACACCACGAGTATTTCGTGCGCGGCGCGCCACCACCTCCAGGTATTCATCTGGAGCGCGGCCGGCCGTTGCCTCACGGCTATTATGGTGAGCGTCTGGACAATCGCGCGCTGAGTCGCCTGCCGTATTACCCGGGGTACGAATGGCGCCGGGCAGGTGGCGACATCGTGCTGATCGCCTTGGGCAGTGGGGTTGTTTATGAGGTGCTGGAAGGAGTGCTTTGATTTAACGGGCAGATAAAAAAGGGCTTCGTGGATTATCCGCGAAGCCCTTTTTTCTTACGGCAGTTCCAACCCGCCGGCTGCTTTGTGCAGCTTTCTCAGGTGCTCGCCCACCTGCTTCAGGTTGGCTTCATTGGCGGCCATTTCCGCTGCGCGTTCCGGTTCGAGCAGCGCTCGCACTTCCTTGTCCAGATCGCCCGTCAGCACCAGCAATTGCTTTTGGCGCAGGCTGCTTTCCGATTCCAGGCGTTGCGATTCACTCGGCTGGGGCAACCCATAACCGCCACTGCCGAGCAGTTCCGCCGGGCGACTGAGGTAGCCGCTGTTGGCAAGTAGATCTTTCAAGGTCGCATTGGCCTTGTCCATGCCGCCGTTTTCCAGGTTCCGCGCGCCGAGGTAGCGCTGCTTCACTTCGTCCTGGGCCAGCAGCAGTTGTTGACGCAAGGCGGCTTGTTCCAACAACAGCAGTGCCGCGCTGGTGCGCAGGTCCGCTTGTTCGAACCATTGCCGGCGCTCTACCGCTTTCAGTGCCAACCAGTCTTCGACGTTGTCCTGCTTGATCGGCAAGCGCTTTTTCAGGACGTCGAACATGGCTTGATAGCGGTCGCGGAAGGAGTCGAAGCGATAGCCCAGTCGGAGTGCTTCCCGTGGATCATCCAGCACGCTGGTGTCGGCCAGTCCGCGACCCTTCAGCACCGCCAGCAAGCCGTTGGGCATGATGTTGTCGAGCCCGACCAGTTTTGGGTTGTTGGTGCCGCCTCGCAGTAGTTTCAGCTCTTCCACCGCGCAATTGTTGGAGAGGAAGAAGTAGTTGCCGTCGTAACTCCAGTGCATCTCGGCGGCACGTTCCACCACATCTTCGATCTCGCTGCGCGACAGGTTCAGCGGCACCGAAGCCAGGCTGCGCAGTTCGGTCTTGGTGTATTCGTCGATGACTTGGGAGAGCGGCAGGACGAACAGGCGCGACGGGTATTTACCGACCAGTCCGTCCCAACTCGAGAGCTGTACGTCACCGACGAAGGCGCGGTAGGACAAGACCAGATGCTGGTCCAGATCGAGACGGCAGTCGGGGCCTCGTGGTCGGCCCGGTGCACAGATCACCAGCCGCAACATGCTGTGACCCCAACGACTGACCCAGTTCTGATTGGCTTCGGCCAGCAGGTAGTCAATGGCATAGACACGTTCCGGATCGACCTGCCCGAGAGGGGTCTTGGCAAAGTCATTGCCGGCATTGAGGAAGGCAAAGGTCTTCGCGCAGGTGTTTTTCGCCGCTGGCGCCCAGCCGAAGTGTTCCTGGTAGTAGCGATACAGTGCCGGACGCCGGCAGGCGTAGCTCGGGTCGAGGAGGAAGTACTCCATGTTGACCGCAACGAACTCTTTTGGGCTGTCGGTTTCGTAAATGTCCGGGCTGCGCGCGATCTGCCGGTTGTGCTGTTCACGTTCACCGCGACGGCCGACGTATTGTTGCCAGCCCGCGAGGTCGAGCAGACGCGGATCGTCGCTGAGGGTGAAGCGCCGATCATTCTGGCCACGGCACTGATCGGGAATACCTACCAGTCCGGCGCTGTTGCTGCGTCGGGTGCAGTGTTGAATCAGTTTGCGCTCGGCATCTGGCCACAAGCGCGAACGGTCGTAGATGTGGGTGAGTTCGTGCAACACCGTGGCGAGCATTTCCCGGCGGACGGTGCCGTGGGGGCGATTGGTTTTGCGGGTCGCGGCGCTGCCGTCGGTGAGGCTGGCGAGCAGGTTGCGATTCAAGTCAAGTTCGGACACCCGCGTCGCCTGGCCGTAGGCGTTGCTCGGCATGTCATCGGTCCAGCCGACATCGATGCGCCGGTCCAGTTGCTCGATGAACCGCGGCGGCAGTGCCTGCATGGCTTCATCGAGCAGTGCCTGGCTGGCTTGCTGTTGTGGGGGGCTAAGGCCTTCAGTCTTGAGCTGTAATTGCAGGCTCGCATGGGCCGCGCTGCCGAGCAGCATCATGACCCCGGCCAACAGCCAGGCGGCTGACGGCCTCACAGTGCGAGGATGGCTTCGGCGAGTACCTGATCACTGGCATCCCGGGCTTCCGGCACGCGAACGCGCAGGGTATTGAAAGCCGCTTCGAGGTGCGCGCCGCGGATATCGCCATCGCTGGCCACGAAACTGGCGGCGTCATCCTGGGCTTCGCGAATGATCTTCGAGTCACGGATGGAGGTGGTGGTATCAGAGGTGAAATCAAGCGTGCGCTGAGTGGCACGAATGAGCATGTTACTGGTGGCAACCAGGGTATGTGCCTGGGCCACGTCAGCCAACAACAGCAGGCCAAGGGTGGCGGCAATCAGCGGGTTACGCATGGAACAACTCCGGAGAAACAAGGATAACTATTGGACGAGAATTGCTTGTGCCAGTTCAAGGTCGCTTGCATGAAGTTTTGGTCGGGTATGGCGCAGGTAAGTCAGGGCCGATTCCAGCTGTGCTCCGCGTAATTGGCCATCACTGGCGATGAAGGCCGCGGCATCATCGTGCGCGGCGAGCAGCAGTTTACGGTCGAAGGGCGCTGTGGTCACCAGACTGGTGCCATAACCACTGGCGACAGTGCCTTGTGTGGAAAGGTTGAAGGCATCGAAAGCACGTGCCGGACCCAACCAGCAGGCCCAAAGCAACAGTGGAGTGAGCAACAATTTTGAATGAAAACGCATGAGACTCGATAGCTGAAAGCGAGTCCTAAGGCTAGCGCAACGTCCGGTCTAGAGCCAGCGCCGAAACATAGGGACACGTGGGGGCGTGTCCCGCAACAAGGCTGTTGCTTAGATGGTCAGAATGGCTTGTGCCAGCTGTGCATCGGTTGCGCTCAGCTGTGGCGCCTGGTGGCGAATGTAATCGAGTGCACTTTCCAGTTTTACGCCGCGGATGGCGCCTTCGCTGGCGACGAAGCTCGCGGCATCATCACGCGCTTCACGCACAATTTTGTTGTCCTTGAAAGAAGAGGAAACGACGTCGGTGGTTGCGTCGGACGTGGCTTTAAGGGCATTGACGACCGCATCGGTGGTCACGATAAAGCTGGTGGCGTGGGAATTGGCCGCCACGGCAAGCAGGGCTGCAGCGCTGAGCAGACGAAGACGGGACATGGTGTAACTCCTTTGGATAACCGATTGAGAGGTGGCGATGTATCTGCGGATCAGACATCTGCCCTACAGCGCTCGCCACGTTCTGATTGGATATTAGGCGCTTTTACCCGTTAGAACAGTCCCGTCTGTGCTGGCAGGAAATTAACGCCAGAACGGTTTATCCAGTTCGTTGAGGCGATCGGTGTGGCTGATGCCCAAGTCTGACAGTTGCTGCGCGTCGAGTTGCCCCAATAGGCGCCGGGTTCTGGCCCGTTCCAGGCACCGTGAGAGCGCTGTCCACGCTCGCTGGAGCCTGGAGAAGCGAAGTTGCGACTGCGCCGCGGAAGCGGAAACATTTTGTAAGTGATTCATGGCGCGATCCTTGTGCTTGGAGATGAGATTCCATGGTGATCCCCCTTGCTCTTGTGAAACAGGCACACCGCGCCAAAATTGTACTTATACAATGTTAGCAATTAACAAACTGTACTGGCTGAATAGAGGTCACTTTGTTTTTCAGGTTTCACGGCCCCAAAACGACAAAGCCCGTCGTGGTTTCCCACGACGGGCTTTGTTTTTTCAATCTGGGATGCTGGCAGTGGACCCGATGGGTCAGGGCCAGCGACGCTAACTTAGCGCCAGAACGGCTTGCTCAGCTCTTCGTAGCGTTGTGCTTCGCTAATACCGGCGTCAGCCAGCAGACGCGAATCCAGGCGAGCCAGTTGGTGGCGGCTGGAGATGCGGCGCTGCCACAGCATCAGGTTGGCGATAACGCGCAGAGGCATGGAAGCCTGGGTTTTTGCAGCAGTGTCTTCGAAGAACAGGTCGGAACTGAGTGTACGTTCCATGATTGACATCCTTCCGCTTGTGGCGGGATTAGGTAGTGGTTTAACTGGTGCCCATGATCCTCTCGTTTGCCTAGTCTCTGTAGATACAGTTCACCTGTATTGTGAGGGACCAGTTAACTGTTAATAGGGGGTGTACTGGTCTAAATTGAGGCAACTGTATCTGTCCGCACCGATACAGTGCATTTTCATTGCTTTTGTCTCAGGTCGTAGGTTTTTGCGGTAGGAAATGACCAGTACAGCAGTACAGTTTTCAACAGATTTTTGCCTGGCATCAGCAGGCTGACAAAATTGTGTTTGCGTCAGCCGCCATCTGTACCAATTACACCTTGAGCATGCGCCCGGTTTCTTCCAGGTTGATGTGCCAGCTCAGTGCATCACGCAGAATATGCGGCGTGTGTCCGCCAATCGCGCAAGCGGCGGTGAAGTAGTCATCCAGGGCCTGGCGATAGTCCGGATGCACGCAGTTGTCGATGATGACCCGCGCCCGCTCCCGGGGTGCCAGCCCGCGCAAGTCTGCGAGACCGATCTCGGTGACGAGGATGTCGACGTCATGCTCTGTGTGGTCAACGTGGCTGACCATCGGCACGACACTGGAGATCGCGCCGCCCTTGGCGATCGATTTGGTGACGAAGATGGACAAATGCGCATTGCGCGCAAAGTCGCCCGAGCCGCCAATGCCGTTCATCATCCGTGTGCCGCAGACGTGGGTGGAGTTGACGTTGCCGTAGAGGTCGAACTCCAGGGCCGTGTTGACGGCGATGATGCCCAGTCGACGCACCACTTCAGGGTGGTTGGAGATTTCCTGTGGGCGCAGGACCAGTTTGTCCTTGTAGCGCTCGAGGTTGCCAAACACATCGGCGTTGCGGCGACTCGACAAGGTGATCGAGCTGCCCGACGCAAAGCTCAGTTTGCCGGCATCGATCAAGTCGAAGGTCGAATCCTGCAGCACCTCGGAATACATGGTCAGGTCTTCGAACGGCGAATCAATCAGGCCGCACATCACCGAGTTTGCAATGGTGCCGATACCGGCCTGCAGCGGGCCGAGTTTGTTGGTCATGCGCCCGGCAGCGACCTCTTGCTTGAAGAAGTTGATCAAGTGGTCCGCGATGGCTTGGGTATCGGCGTCGGGTGGCAATACGGTAGACGGCGAGTCCGGTTGATTGGTGAACACGATCGCGACGATTTTCTCCGGCGGGATCGGGATGGCAGTGCTGCCAATGCGGTCATCGACTTTCACCAGCGGAATCGGCGTACGGGTCGGGCGATAAGTCGGAATATAGATGTCGTGCAGGCCTTCGAGGTTCGGGTTGTGCGCCATGTTGATCTCGACGATCACGTGTTTGGCGAAAATCGCGAAGCTTGCCGAGTTGCCAACCGACGTGGTCGGCACGATATGGCCGTGTTCGGTGATCGCCACCGCTTCAATCACCGCGATGTCCGGCAGCTTGAGTTGCTGGTTGCGCAGTTGCTCCACGGTTTCCGAGAGGTGCTGGTCGATGAACATCACCTCGCCGGCATTAATAGCCTTGCGCAGGGTGCTGTCGACCTGGAACGGCATGCGTCGCGACAGTACGCCGGCTTCGGTGAGCTGTTTATCGAGGTCGTTGCCCAGGCTGGCGCCGGTCATCAGCGTGATTTTCAGCGGAGATACCTTGGCGCGCTCGGCCAGAGCCTGGGGGACGGCTTTGGCTTCGCCGGCGCGGGTGAAGCCACTCATGCCGACGGTCATGCCGTCCGCAATCAGAGCGGCGGCGTCGGCGGCGCTCATCACTTTGTCCAACAAGGAAGGCAGGCGAATACGGTCACGGTACATGGATGATCATCTCGGGCAACGGGTAGCAGGATACGCAGTCTAGTGAATTACACCGACTCCTGTCCCGCTACCAAGGTCGCAAACGAGGCGTCTATTCTGGGCCTTTAGAGCAAAACATCCTTACTGGATCGGTAACAAAAGCGTCGTTTTGTCCGGCAATTTGCGCAAACAAAAACGCCCCGACGAGTCGGGGCGTTCTGTGTACCGCTGAGGGTTACTCGACGGCTTTGACCATGTCTTCGATGACTTTCTTGGCGTCGCCGAAAACCATCATGGTCTTGTCCAGGTAGAACAGTTCGTTGTCCAGACCGGCATAGCCGCTGGCCATCGAGCGCTTGTTGACGATGATGGTCTTGGCCTTGAACGCTTCCAGAATCGGCATGCCGGCAATTGGCGATTTCGGATCGTTCTTCGCGGCCGGGTTGACCACATCGTTGGCGCCCAACACCAGCACCACGTCGGCTTGGCCGAACTCGGAGTTGATGTCTTCCATCTCGAACACCTGGTCGTAAGGCACTTCGGCCTCGGCCAGCAACACGTTCATGTGGCCAGGCATCCGACCGGCAACCGGGTGGATCGCGTACTTCACGGTCACGCCGCGATGGGTCAGCTTCTCGGTCAGTTCTTTCAGTGCGTGCTGTGCCCGTGCCACTGCCAGGCCGTAGCCCGGAACGATGATCACGGTATCGGCGTTAGTCAGCAGGAACGTCGCGTCGTCAGCCGAACCGGATTTTACCGGACGGGCTTCCTTGGCACCGGCCGGGCCTGCGTCGGCTGTGTTGCCGAAACCGCCGAGCAGTACATTAAAGAAGGAACGGTTCATCGCCTTGCACATGATGTACGAGAGGATCGCACCGCTGGAGCCCACCAGCGAACCGGCAATGATCAGCATTGAGTTGTTCAGCGAGAAGCCGATACCCGCCGCAGCCCAGCCGGAGTAGCTGTTGAGCATCGACACGACAACCGGCATGTCCGCGCCGCCAATCGGGATGATGATCAGCACGCCAAGCACGAAGGCCAGGGCCAGCATCAAGGCGAACGCGCTCAGATTGCCGGTCAGCATGAAGGTGATGCCCAGCGCCAGGGTTGCAACACCCAGTAGCAGGTTCAACTTGTGCTGGCCGCCGAACTGTACCGGTGCGCCCTGGAACAGGCGGAACTTGTACTTGCCCGACAGCTTGCCGAAGGCGATCACCGAACCGGAGAAGGTGATTGCACCGATGGCTGCGCCGAGGAACAATTCCAGACGGTTACCAGCCGGAATCGCGTCGCCCAGTTGCTTGACGATGCCCAGCGATTGCGGCTCAACAACCGCAGCGATGGCGATGAACACGGCGGCCATACCAATCATGCTGTGCATGAAGGCGACCAGTTCCGGCATCTTGGTCATCTCGACGCGCTTGGCCATGATCGAGCCGGCGGTGCCGCCGACCAGCAAACCGACGATGACGTAACCGATGCCGGCGGTGGCCAGCTCGGCGCCCAGCTTATAGATGAGGCCAACGGTGGTGAGGATCGCCAACGCCATGCCGAGCATGCCGTATACGTTGCCGCGCCGGGACGTGGTGGGGTGCGACAGGCCTTTGAGGGCCTGGATGAAGCAGATCGACGCGATCAAGTAGAGCGTCGTGACAAGGTTCATGCTCATTACTTGGGCGCCTCTTCTTTTACGACTTTCGGGGCTTTTTTCTTGAACATCTCAAGCATCCTGCGGGTAACCAGGAAGCCACCAAATACGTTCACCGCTGCCAGGGCCACCGCGAGGGTGCCCATGGTTTTGCCCAGTGGCGTGACGGTCAGCGCCGCTGCCAGCATGGCGCCGACGATAACGATGGCCGAGATGGCGTTGGTCACGGCCATCAATGGCGTGTGCAGTGCAGGCGTAACGTTCCAGACCACGTGGTAACCGACATAAATCGCCAGCACGAAGATGATCAGGTTGTAGATACCGGGGGAGATAAGCTCTTCCATCGTCTGAATCCCTGCTTAGGCGTTTTTGCGGATGACTTGGCCGTCGCGGCACATCAGGCACGCGGCGACGATATCGTCTTCGAGGTTCACTTCGAACTGGCCTTCTTTGTTGAAGACCAGCTTCAGGAAGTCCAGCAGGTTGCGTGCATACAGCGCCGAAGCATCTGCCGCCACTGCACCGGCCAGATTGGTCGGGCCACAAATGGTCACGCCATTCTCGACCACCACCTGATCAGCCACGGTCAGCGGGCAGTTGCCGCCCTGAGCCGCTGCGAGGTCGATGACCACCGAGCCCGGCTTCATCTGCGCCACGGTTTCCGCGCTCAACAGCGTCGGTGCCTTGCGGCCGGGAATCAGTGCGGTGGTGATGACGATGTCAGCTTGCTTGGCGCGTTCGTGCACGGCCAGGGCCTGACGTTGCATCCAGCTCGCGGGCATTGGCCGCGCGTAACCGCCGACACCGACGGCGCATTCGCGCTCTTCATCGGTTTCGTACGGCACGTCGACGAATTTCGCACCCAGGGATTCGATTTGTTCCTTCACCGCCGGACGTACGTCCGAAGCCTCGATCACCGCGCCCAGACGCTTGGCCGTCGCAATCGCCTGCAAACCGGCCACGCCTGCGCCAAGAATCAGCACGCGCGCCGCTTTCACGGTGCCCGCAGCGGTCATCAGCATCGGCATGAAGCGCGGATAGTGATGAGCGGCCAACAACACGGCTTTATAGCCAGCGATGTTCGCTTGCGAGGACAGCACATCCAGGCTCTGCGCACGGGAGGTGCGTGGCGCAGCCTCCAGGGCGAAGGCGGTAATGCCGCGTTCGGCCAGCTTGGCGATGGTTTCATTGCTGAACGGATTGAGCATGCCCACCACAACGGTGCCGCTTTTAATCAGCGTCAGTTCGCTGTCGCTGGGAGCGACCACCTTGAGAATCAGCTCGGCACCAAACGCATCGTTGGCGCTGCCAATCGTTGCGCCTGCCGCTTCATAAGCACTGTCGACGACGCTGGCATTAATGCCGGCGCCGCTTTGCACAGTGACTTTATGACCCTGGCCGATCAGCTTCTTGATGGTTTCCGGGGTTGCAGCAACCCGTGTTTCACCCGTCTGGGTTTCGAGAGGAACACCAATGTGCACGTCAAATCTCCTGCGTGATCTTATTGAGTAAACCCAGGCACTTCGGATGGTGCGGCTGGGGCGGCCGATCAGCACGATCCCACCGAATCAGGGCGGGGCGCGGCATTTTGCAGGCGAACTTTGTGCCCTTCAAGGGATTATGACGGGTGACGGAAAATTAACTACAAGTCACCCCGTGACCGAATGTCGCAACTAACCGCCTCAAACCCTGACAGGCCGTGACTTGTAAGGGGTTTTATCAAAAATTGGCAAATTACATATCTTTACCGTGAATGAGGCGTCATTGCCCGCCGATAGCGGCGCAAAGCCACGTCATCAGGCGCTTGTGGGACGTTTGTGCTGCTTTTCCATACAGTCTGTGTTTATGCGACATATAGTTATATCTGTAGGGCTTTTATTTTGCTGACTACGGGGTCAGTTAATTGGCTTAACCCTTTAACACTCTAGGTTGTAGTTGTGTGCCTGATTGAGCAGCCAGTCGCGAAATGCTTTTAAAGACGCCGATTCCACCTTTCGCTCGGGAATCATCAGGTAATAAGCCTTGATGCTCGACAATGCCTGCGGGTTGGCAACCACCAGGCGCTTCTCCGTCAATTCACGCTGAATCAGGAACGGCGGAATCAGCGCGATGCCCATGTCGTGCATGGCTGCTTGGGCAAGCATGGAGAATAGCTCGTAGCGCGGTCCTGTCATGTCCCGAGGGATATTGAGGTGCTGCGAGTTGAACCACTGACGCCATGCATAAGGGCGGGTGGTCTGCTGCAGCAGGGGAAGTTCGGCGATCTCAGCGGGTGTCAGATTTTTGTTCTTGCCCAGTAGGGCTGGGCTGCACACCGGCATCGGATTTTCGCCCATCAGCCTGTGGGATTCGGTACCTGACCAGTCGGCGTCACCGAAGTAGATCGCCGCGTCGAAGTCGGTGTCGGCAAACAGAAAGGGCCGGGTACGGTTCGTAAGATTGACCGTCACTTCCGGATGCTTCTGCTGGAAGTCCTTGAGTCGCGGCAGCAGCCACTGCGTGCCAAAGGTCGGAACCACTGCCAGTTCGATCACGTTGGCGCCCTGTTGCCCCATCACCGACAACGTGTCCCGCTCCACCGCATCGAGTTGTGTGGCGACGCGACGGCTGTAGGAAAGTCCGGCTTCCGTCAGCTTCACACCACGCCGCGAGCGTCGGAACAGTTCGACGCTTAGGAAATCCTCCAGGCTGGCGATCTGTCGGCAAATGGCACCCTGAGTCAGCGAAAGCTCCTGGGCGGCTTTGGTGAAGCTTTCGTGGCGTGCGGCCGCTTCAAAGCTGATCAGGGCCGTTGTGCTGGGGATTTTCCTGCGCATGTACGTCAACCTCACTAATCCATCGCATAAAGGCTATTTTGCGATGTTACGGAGTGAGAAATTAGCACAACAGTATGCAAAATCCTCGTTTGCCGTAACGCCAAACCCGGCCTAGGATCAGTCCACGCAATTTGACCCCGATTCGAGAGGACACACTCATGGGCGGTAAAGCTAGCTTCAACTGGATCGATCCTCTGCTGCTGGATCAACAGCTCACTGAAGAAGAACGCATGATTCGCGACACTGCCGAGCAATTCGCTCAGCAGAAGCTTGCACCGCGCGTTCTCGAAGCTTTCCGCCATGAGAAGACTGATCCAGCGATCTTCCGTGAAATGGGCGAAGTCGGCCTGTTGGGCGCGACCATCCCCGAGCAGTACGGTGGTAGCGGCCTCAACTATGTCAGCTACGGTCTGATCGCTCGTGAAGTCGAGCGTGTTGACTCCGGCTACCGCTCGATGATGAGCGTGCAGTCCTCGTTGGTGATGGTGCCGATCAACGAATTCGGCACTGAAGCCCAGAAGCAGAAGTACCTGCCGAAACTGGCTACTGGGGAGTGGATCGGCTGCTTTGGTCTGACCGAGCCTAACCACGGTTCCGACCCGGGCGCGATGATTACTCGCGCACGCAAAGTCGAAGGCGGCTACAGCCTGACCGGCAGCAAGATGTGGATCACCAACAGCCCGATCGCCGATGTGTTTGTGGTCTGGGCCAAGGACGACGCTGGCGACATCCGTGGTTTCGTTCTGGAGAAGGGCTGGAAGGGCCTGAGCACTCCGGCGATTCACGGCAAGGTTGGCTTGCGCGCGTCCATCACTGGCGAAATCGTCATGGACAACGTGTTTGTTCCTGAAGAGAACATCTTCCCGGACGTCCGCGGTTTGAAAGGTCCTTTTACCTGCCTCAACTCCGCGCGTTATGGCATTTCCTGGGGTGCGCTGGGCGCTGCCGAGTTCTGCTGGCACACCGCTCGCCAGTACACCCTGGATCGTCAGCAGTTCGGTCGTCCGTTGGCCGCCACTCAACTGATCCAGAAGAAGCTCGCAGACATGCAGACCGAAATCACCATGGCGCTGCAAGGCTGCCTACGTCTGGGTCGTATGAAGGATGAAGGTACTGCGGCGGTCGAGATCACTTCGATGATGAAGCGCAACTCCTGCGGCAAGTCCCTGGACATCGCTCGCATGGCGCGCGACATGCTAGGCGGCAATGGCATCTCTGATGAGTTCGGTGTCGCTCGCCATCTGGTCAACCTGGAAGTGGTGAATACCTATGAAGGTACGCATGACGTCCATGCGCTGATTCTCGGTCGCGCGCAAACCGGCATCCAGGCGTTCTATTAATAGGAGAACGTCCATGGGCGCGCTTTCGCATCTGCGGGTACTGGATTTATCGCGGGTACTGGCCGGGCCTTGGTCCGGTCAGATCCTGGCGGACCTTGGCGCTGAGGTGATCAAGGTCGAGCGCCCCGGCAATGGCGATGACACGCGCGCCTGGGGGCCTCCTTTTCTGAAAAACGCCTATGGCGAGAACACCAGCGAGGCCGCCTATTACTTGTCGGCCAATCGCAACAAGCAATCGGTCACCATCGACTTCACCCGTCCGGAAGGTCAGAAGTTGGTGCGTGATTTGGCGATGAAGTCGGACATCCTGATCGAAAACTTCAAGGTCGGTGGCTTGGCGGCTTATGGGCTGGACTATGCGTCGCTCAAGGCCATTAATCCAAATCTGATCTATTGCTCGATTACCGGGTTCGGTCAGACCGGCCCCTACGCCAAGCGTGCGGGTTATGACTTCATGATTCAGGGTCTGGGTGGCCTGATGAGCCTGACGGGGCGACCGGAAGGGGATGAGGGTGCCGGGCCGGTGAAGGTCGGTGTCGCGCTGACGGACATTTTGACCGGGCTCTATTCAACGGTGGCGATTCTGGCGGCGCTGGCGCATCGGGATCACGACGGTGGCGGCCAGCACATCGACATGGCGTTGCTGGATGTTCAGGTGGCCTGTCTGGCTAACCAGGCGATGAACTACCTGACGACGGGCAATGCGCCCAAACGTCTGGGTAACGCGCATCCGAACATCGTGCCTTATCAAGATTTTCCTACAGCGGACGGCGACTTCATCCTTACCGTGGGGAACGATGGTCAATTCCGCAAGTTTGCTGAAGTGGCCGGGCAGCCGCAGTGGGCGGACGACCCGCGCTTTGCGACCAATAAGCTGCGAGTGGCGAATCGGGCGGTGTTGATTCCGCTGATCCGTCAGGCCACGGTGTTCAAGACCACCTCTGAATGGGTGTTGCAGCTGGAGCAGGCCGGCGTGCCCTGTGGCCCGATTAATGACCTGGCGCAGATGTTTGCTGATCCTCAGGTTAAGGCGCGTGGGTTGGCGATTGAAATGCCCCATGCGTTGGCAGGGATGGTGCCGCAGGTGGCGAGCCCTATTCGTCTGTCCGAGACTCCGGTGGAGTACCGCAATGCTCCTCCTTTATTGGGTGAGCATACGCAGGAGGTGCTTCAGCGTGTGCTGGGTCTTGGGGCCGGTGCCGTGGCTGCTTTCAAAGAGGCTGGGGTGCTCTGAGGACTGTCACTATATAGAGGGGAGCTGTTTCCCCTCTATATAGTGAGAGGAATGGGGTGGTTTTGCACCGTTCGGCAAGTTATTGATGGATAAGCCAAATCAGTGCTTGACGGCAGATTCTGGATGTCTATAATTCGCCCCACTTCCGGCGCAGTCGAAACGGAAAAATCCTTGGTAAACAAAGAGTTACGCAGTTTTCGGCAGCAAGCGGCTTCAGGTCATCGAAGCCCGAAAGGAGTTGAAAAAGAGGTGTTGACAGCAGCGTGTAACGCTGTAGAATTCGCCTCCCGCTACCGAGTGATCGGAAGCGCAAGTGGTTGAAGTTGTTRAAGATTTCCAAGCGAAACTTTGAAAACTTCTGAAAATAACCGCTTGACAGCAACAGAGGCTGCTGTAGAATGCGCGCCTCGGTTGAGACGAAAGATCTTAACCAACCGCTCTTTAACAACTGAATCAAGCAATTCGTGTGGGTGCTTGTGGAGTCAGACTGATAGTCAACAAGATTATCAGCATCACAAGTTACTCCGCGAGAAATCAAAGATGTAACCAACGATTGCTGAGCCAAGTTTAGGGTTTCTTAAAAACCCAAAGATGTTTGAACTGAAGAGTTTGATCATGGCTCAGATTGCTTCTGAAAATAACCGCTTGACAGCAACAGAGGCTGCTGTAGAATGCGCGCCTCGGTTGAGACGAAAGATCTTAACCAACCGCTCTTTAACAACTGAATCAAGCAATTCGTGTGGGTGCTTGTGGAGTCAGACTGATAGTCAACAAGATTATCAGCATCACAAGTTACTCCGCGAGAAATCAAAGATGTAACCAACGATTGCTGAGCCAAGTTTAGGGTTTCTTAAAAACCCAAAGATGTTTGAACTGAAGAGTTTGATCATGGCTCAGATTGAACGCTGGCGGCAGGCCTAACACATGCAAGTCGAGCGGTAGAGAGAAGCTTGCTTCTCTTGAGAGCGGCGGACGGGTGAGTAATGCCTAGGAATCTGCCTGGTAGTGGGGGATAACGCTCGGAAACGGACGCTAATACCGCATACGTCCTACGGGAGAAAGCAGGGGACCTTCGGGCCTTGCGCTATCAGATGAGCCTAGGTCGGATTAGCTAGTTGGTGAGGTAATGGCTCACCAAGGCGACGATCCGTAACTGGTCTGAGAGGATGATCAGTCACACTGGAACTGAGACACGGTCCAGACTCCTACGGGAGGCAGCAGTGGGGAATATTGGACAATGGGCGAAAGCCTGATCCAGCCATGCCGCGTGTGTGAAGAAGGTCTTCGGATTGTAAAGCACTTTAAGTTGGGAGGAAGGGCAGTAACCTAATACGTTGCTGTCTTGACGTTACCGACAGAATAAGCACCGGCTAACTCTGTGCCAGCAGCCGCGGTAATACAGAGGGTGCAAGCGTTAATCGGAATTACTGGGCGTAAAGCGCGCGTAGGTGGTTYGTTAAGTTGGATGTGAAATCCCCGGGCTCAACCTGGGAACTGCATTCAAAACTGACRAGCTAGAGTATGGTAGAGGGTGGTGGAATTTCCTGTGTAGCGGTGAAATGCGTAGATATAGGAAGGAACACCAGTGGCGAAGGCGACCACCTGGACTGATACTGACACTGAGGTGCGAAAGCGTGGGGAGCAAACAGGATTAGATACCCTGGTAGTCCACGCCGTAAACGATGTCAACTAGCCGTTGGGAGCCTTGAGCTCTTAGTGGCGCAGCTAACGCATTAAGTTGACCGCCTGGGGAGTACGGCCGCAAGGTTAAAACTCAAATGAATTGACGGGGGCCCGCACAAGCGGTGGAGCATGTGGTTTAATTCGAAGCAACGCGAAGAACCTTACCAGGCCTTGACATCCAATGAACTTTCCAGAGATGGATTGGTGCCTTCGGGAACATTGAGACAGGTGCTGCATGGCTGTCGTCAGCTCGTGTCGTGAGATGTTGGGTTAAGTCCCGTAACGAGCGCAACCCTTGTCCTTAGTTACCAGCACGTAATGGTGGGCACTCTAAGGAGACTGCCGGTGACAAACCGGAGGAAGGTGGGGATGACGTCAAGTCATCATGGCCCTTACGGCCTGGGCTACACACGTGCTACAATGGTCGGTACAGAGGGTTGCCAAGCCGCGAGGTGGAGCTAATCCCAGAAAACCGATCGTAGTCCGGATCGCAGTCTGCAACTCGACTGCGTGAAGTCGGAATCGCTAGTAATCGCGAATCAGAATGTCGCGGTGAATACGTTCCCGGGCCTTGTACACACCGCCCGTCACACCATGGGAGTGGGTTGCACCAGAAGTAGCTAGTCTAACCTTCGGGAGGACGGTTACCACGGTGTGATTCATGACTGGGGTGAAGTCGTAACAAGGTAGCCGTAGGGGAACCTGCGGCTGGATCACCTCCTTAATCGACGACATCAGCTGCTCCATAAGTTCCCACACGAATTGCTTGATTCATTGAAGAAGACGAGAAATTCGAATTTTCGGCGAATGTCGTCTTCACAGTATAACCAGATTGCTTGGGGTTATATGGTCAAGTGAAGAAGCGCATACGGTGGATGCCTTGGCAGTCAGAGGCGATGAAAGACGTGGTAGCCTGCGAAAAGCTTCGGGGAGTCGGCAAACAGACTTTGATCCGGAGATGTCTGAATGGGGGAACCCAGCCATCATAAGATGGTTATCTTAAGCTGAATACATAGGCTTAAGAGGCGAACCAGGGGAACTGAAACATCTAAGTACCCTGAGGAAAAGAAATCAACCGAGATTCCCTTAGTAGTGGCGAGCGAACGGGGACTAGCCCTTAAGTGGCTTTGAGATTAGCGGAACGCTCTGGAAAGTGCGGCCATAGTGGGTGATAGCCCTGTACGCGAAAATCTCTTAGTCATGAAATCGAGTAGGACGGAGCACGAGAAACTTTGTCTGAATATGGGGGGACCATCCTCCAAGGCTAAATACTACTGACTGACCGATAGTGAACTAGTACCGTGAGGGAAAGGCGAAAAGAACCCCGGAGAGGGGAGTGAAATAGATCCTGAAACCGTATGCGTACAAGCAGTGGGAGCCCACTTTGTTGGGTGACTGCGTACCTTTTGTATAATGGGTCAGCGACTTATTTTCAGTGGCGAGCTTAACCGAATAGGGGAGGCGTAGCGAAAGCGAGTCTTAATAGGGCGTCTAGTCGCTGGGAATAGACCCGAAACCGGGCGATCTATCCATGGGCAGGTTGAAGGTTGGKTAACACTAACTGGAGGACCGAACCGACTACCGTTGAAAAGTTAGCGGATGACCTGTGGATCGGAGTGAAAGGCTAATCAAGCTCGGAGATAGCTGGTTCTCCTCGAAAGCTATTTAGGTAGCGCCTCATGTATCACTGTAGGGGGTAGAGCACTGTTTCGGCTAGGGGGTCATCCCGACTTACCAAACCGATGCAAACTCCGAATACCTACAAGTGCCGAGCATGGGAGACACACGGCGGGTGCTAACGTCCGTCGTGAAAAGGGAAACAACCCAGACCGTCAGCTAAGGTCCCAAAGTTATGGTTAAGTGGGAAACGATGTGGGAAGGCTTAGACAGCTAGGAGGTTGGCTTAGAAGCAGCCACCCTTTAAAGAAAGCGTAATAGCTCACTAGTCGAGTCGGCCTGCGCGGAAGATGTAACGGGGCTCAAACCATACACCGAAGCTACGGGTATCACTTAGGTGATGCGGTAGAGGAGCGTTCTGTAAGCCTGTGAAGGTGAGTTGAGAAGCTTGCTGGAGGTATCAGAAGTGCGAATGCTGACATGAGTAACGACAATGGGTGTGAAAAACACCCACGCCGAAAGACCAAGGTTTCCTGCGCAACGTTAATCGACGCAGGGTTAGTCGGTCCCTAAGGCGAGGCTGAAAAGCGTAGTCGATGGAAAACAGGTTAATATTCCTGTACTTCTGGTTATTGCGATGGAGGGACGGAGAAGGCTAGGCCAGCTTGGCGTTGGTTGTCCAAGTTTAAGGTGGTAGGCTGGAATCTTAGGTAAATCCGGGATTCTAAGGCCGAGAGCTGATGACGAGTGTWCTTTTAGWACACGAAGTGGTTGATGCCATGCTTCCAAGAAAAGCTTCTAAGCTTCAGGTAACCAGGAACCGTACCCCAAACCGACACAGGTGGTTGGGTAGAGAATACCAAGGCGCTTGAGAGAACTCGGGTGAAGGAACTAGGCAAAATGGCACCGTAACTTCGGGAGAAGGTGCGCCGGTGAGGGTGAAGCATTTACTGCGTAAGCCCATGCCGGTCGAAGATACCAGGCCGCTGCGACTGTTTATTAAAAACACAGCACTCTGCAAACACGAAAGTGGACGTATAGGGTGTGACGCCTGCCCGGTGCCGGAAGGTTAATTGATGGGGTTAGCTAACGCGAAGCTCTTGATCGAAGCCCCGGTAAACGGCGGCCGTAACTATAACGGTCCTAAGGTAGCGAAATTCCTTGTCGGGTAAGTTCCGACCTGCACGAATGGCGTAACGATGGCGGCGCTGTCTCCACCCGAGACTCAGTGAAATTGAAATCGCTGTGAAGATGCAGTGTATCCGCGGCTAGACGGAAAGACCCCGTGAACCTTTACTATAGCTTTGCACTGGACTTTGAATTTGCTTGTGTAGGATAGGTGGGAGGCTTTGAAGCGTGGACGCCAGTTCGCGTGGAGCCAACCTTGAAATACCACCCTGGCAACTTTGAGGTTCTAACTCAGGTCCGTTATCCGGATCGAGGACAGTGTATGGTGGGTAGTTTGACTGGGGCGGTCTCCTCCTAAAGAGTAACGGAGGAGTACGAAGGTGCGCTCAGACCGGTCGGAAATCGGTCGTAGAGTATAAAGGCAAAAGCGCGCTTGACTGCGAGACAGACACGTCGAGCAGGTACGAAAGTAGGTCTTAGTGATCCGGTGGTTCTGTATGGAAGGGCCATCGCTCAACGGATAAAAGGTACTCCGGGGATAACAGGCTGATACCGCCCAAGAGTTCATATCGACGGCGGTGTTTGGCACCTCGATGTCGGCTCATCACATCCTGGGGCTGAAGCCGGTCCCAAGGGTATGGCTGTTCGCCATTTAAAGTGGTACGCGAGCTGGGTTTAGAACGTCGTGAGACAGTTCGGTCCCTATCTGCCGTGGACGTTTGAGATTTGAGAGGGGCTGCTCCTAGTACGAGAGGACCGGAGTGGACGAACCTCTGGTGTTCCGGTTGTCACGCCAGTGGCATTGCCGGGTAGCTATGTTCGGAATAGATAACCGCTGAAAGCATCTAAGCGGGAAACTAGCCTCAAGATGAGATCTCACTGGGACCTTGAGTCCCCTGAAGGGCCGTCGAAGACTACGACGTTGATAGGTTGGGTGTGTAAGCGCTGTGAGGCGTTGAGCTAACCAATACTAATTGCCCGTGAGGCTTGACCATATAACACCCAAGCAATTTGCTTGCTTCGAGCTGAAAAGCGAACGAGCACCAGATTGCGGTGTGTGAAGACGATACATTGTCGAAATGGGGTTTCCCCATGTGAGAGTAGGTCATCGTCAAGATTAAATTCCGAAACCCCTATCTGCGTATGCAGGTAGGGGTTTTGTTTTGTCCGCAGGAAATCCGCCTCGTCGGGTTTCTATGCAACGGCTCGGGGCATGGCTATCATGCGGGCCTCATTGTGAGGCGAGACTTGCATGCTGACGTTGTTAAAGCTTCTTAAAGATGGCCGGTTCCATTCGGGCCAGACCCTGGGCGCTGCACTAGGGATCAGTCGTAGTGCGGTATGGAAGCAGCTTCAGCATCTAGAGGCTGAGCTTGGCTTGTCAGTTCATAAGGTGCGTGGCCGCGGATATCAGCTGGCTGCACCGTTGACGCTACTGGATCCTGTCGCCATCACGGACGAGGCGCCTGTTTGTGGCTGGCCAATTTTGCTCTTCGACTCTATAGATTCAACCAACGCTGAGGCCTTGCGCGCTATCGAGCGTGGTCAGGTTGCACCATTTTTGGTGCTTGCCGAGCGCCAGACGGCTGGTCGCGGGCGGCGGGGGCGCAAGTGGGTAAGCCCTTTTGCAGAAAACGTCTATTACAGCCTGGTATTGCGTATTGAAGGCGGAATGCGGCAGCTAGAGGGTTTGAGCCTCGTTGTCGGTCTTGCGGTCATGCAGACATTGCGAGCGCTCGGTGTTCCGGGAGTGGGGTTAAAATGGCCCAACGATGTTTTGGTGGGGCAGAAAAAGATCGCCGGAATATTGCTCGAATTGGTAGGTGATCCTGCGGATGTCTGCCACGTGGTGTTGGGTGTTGGAATTAACGTCAATATGCAGATAACTGAAGAGGTTGATCAGTTATGGACGTCAATGCGTCTGGAGTCAGGCAAGGCGTTTGATCGCAATCACCTGATTTCGGGATTGGGCTTGATGCTCCAGGAATACCTGGCTCGACACCAGCTTGACGGATTTTCTTCTATCCAGTCGGAGTGGGAGCAAAACCATCTTTGGCAGGGGCGGGCGGTGTCTTTGATTGCCGGCGTAAGCCAAATAGATGGTGAGGTATTGGGTATCGACAGTCAGGGGGCTTTGCGCTTGAAAGTGAATGGCGTGGAAAAAGTCTTTAGTGGTGGTGAGCTCAGTTTGAGGTTGCGTGATGATTCTTGAGCTCGACTGTGGAAACAGTTTTATCAAATGGCGTGTGCTCTGTGCAGATGTCAGGTGGGTGTTCAGTGAGGGTGTGGTTGATTCAGATGATGCTTTGTTAGAGGGCTTGAGCAAGCTTGATGGGCTCGCGCTTAAGCATTGTCGGTTGGTCAGCGTTAGAACGGCTGAAGAAACCGCTGCGTTAGCTTCTATATTGACGCAAGCTTTCGGTGTGTCCGTGGTATGCGCGACACCAGCCCGGGAAATGGCCGGGGTGCGCAACGGGTATGATGAGTTCGAGCGGCTGGGTCTCGATCGCTGGCTCGCGATGCTCGGAGGGTTTCATCTGGCTTCCGGTGCGTGTCTGGTGCTTGATTTCGGTACAGCTGTGACGGCCGACTTCATCGCTGCGGACGGGGAGCACCTCGGTGGCTTTATCTGCCCGGGCATGCCCTTGATGCGCAACCAGCTGCGAACCCATACTCGCAAAATCAGATACGGTGACCTGGCTGCCGAGCGAGCGCTCGAAAGTCTCGTTCCTGGCCGGACAACCGTCGAAGCGGTAGAGCGAGGGTGCTCTCTTATGCTGAGGGGGTTTGTGCTGACTCAGTTGGAGTTGGCGCGTAGTTACTGGGGGGATGAGTTTGTTGTGTTCCTTACCGGGGGCGATGCGACGCTGGTTTCCGGAATTGTGCCCGAAGCCAGGCTGGTTCCAGACCTGATTTTTGTAGGTTTAGCGATGGCATGTCCATTGTCCTGAGGTTTTTATGCGCTGGTTGTTCCTCTTGCTGCTCGTACTCAACGTCTTTTATTACATTTGGCATCAACAAGAGGCCCCGCTGCGGGCGAAAGACGTAACGCCTTTGAGCTTGTATCGGGGGGCGCAACAGGATATTCGCTTGTTAAGCGAGGCGGCTGATACGACTCGAGATAAAGGAAAATCCGCAGAGGTCGGTAATGGCTGTCTCTATTTGGGGGGCTTTGCTCGTCAGGAGTCAATCCTGTTGGCTGGACGCCGACTGGGAGAGATGGGCGTTAAGTACCAGTCTTTGTCGAAAGACGCCGTCGAGTCGTCTGGTTATTGGGTGCGTGTGGCCCCCGAAAGCCAGCGTTTACTGGATGATTTGCAGCTGTTAAACCTTTCTAAAGAATTCAATGAGTTAAAACATAAAATAATGCCGTGTGAGGGGGTTGCACCGGCTGAATAGTTTGCATAGAATGGCGCCCGCTTCGCAGTGAAGACCTTTAGCGGTCAGCAATGTGAAAGCAGTGTCAACGCAGCTAACCTCAGGTTTTTAATGAGAAAAATGCTTGACAGAAGGCTGGCATGATGTAGAATGCCGGCTCGCTTAGGAGGGGTTCCCGAGCGGCCAAAGGGATCAGACTGTAAATCTGACGTCTACGACTTCGAAGGTTCGAATCCTTCCCCCTCCACCATTTTTAGCGAGAGCTGCAAGCTCCGCGGGTATAGTTTAGTGGTAGAACCTCAGCCTTCCAAGCTGATGATGCGGGTTCGATTCCCGCTACCCGCTCCAAGTTTGCAGATCCTGCAAAGTGTTACGCTCTTGTAGCTCAGTTGGTAGAGCACACCCTTGGTAAGGGTGAGGTCAGCGGTTCAAATCCGCTCAAGAGCTCCATATAACAAGGCAGATATGAAAATATCTGCCTTTGTTTTAATGGTTGATATTACTTGCTCAATTCTTTTGTTGGGGGTTGTTTCGATGGCTAAGGAAAAGTTCGATCGTTCGCTGCCGCACGTTAACGTTGGTACTATCGGTCACGTTGACCATGGTAAGACTACGCTGACTGCTGCTTTGACTCGTGTTTGCTCCGAGGTTTTCGGTTCGGCCATCGTTGATTTCGATAAAATCGACAGCGCGCCAGAAGAAAAAGCTCGTGGTATCACCATCAACACCGCACACGTCGAGTACAACTCGAAGATCCGTCACTACGCTCACGTTGACTGCCCAGGTCACGCTGACTATGTGAAGAACATGATCACCGGTGCTGCACAGATGGACGGCGCTATCCTGGTTTGCTCGGCCGCTGATGGTCCGATGCCGCAAACCCGTGAGCACATCCTGCTGTCCCGTCAGGTAGGCGTTCCGTACATCGTGGTTTTCCTGAACAAGGCTGCGTATGGCTCTGGAAGGCAAAGACGACAACGAAATGGGCACCACTGCCGTTCGTAAACTGGTTGAAACCCTGGACAGCTACATCCCAGAACCAGTTCGTCTGACYGACAAGCCGTTCCTGATGCCAATCGAAGACGTATTCTCGATCTCTGGTCGCGGTACTGTTGTGACTGGTCGTATCGAGCGCGGTATCGTTCGCGTTCAGGATCCACTGGAAATCGTTGGTCTGCGTGACACTACCGTCACCACCTGCACCGGTGTTGAAATGTTCCGCAAGCTGCTCGACGAAGGTCGTGCTGGCGAGAACTGCGGCGTGCTGCTGCGCGGCACCAAGCGTGACGACGTTGAGCGTGGCCAGGTTCTGGTTAAGCCGGGTTCGGTTAAGCCGCACACCAAGTTCACTGCAGAAGTTTACGTTCTGAGCAAGGAAGAAGGCGGCCGTCATACTCCGTTCTTCAAAGGCTACCGTCCACAGTTCTACTTCCGTACTACTGACGTGACTGGTAACTGCGAGCTGCCAGAAGGCGTTGAAATGGTAATGCCAGGTGACAACATTCAGATGACTGTTACCCTGATCAAAACCATCGCGATGGAAGATGGCCTGCGTTTCGCTATCCGTGAAGGCGGTCGTACCGTCGGCGCTGGCGTCGTAGCCAAAATCATCGAGTAA
>NZ_RCZE01000010.1 GCF_006438915.1 Pseudomonas arsenicoxydans
AACTGCGTGCCGACTCGCGCTACAACCGCGACAACGCCTACATCACCGCCAATTACTCGCTGTCCAGCGATCAGTTCGCGGTCATGGTTAAAACCGCCAGCGAAGGTTGCCTGAAGTACGAAACCCTGGTGGAAGCCGACCGCCTCGGCTGGTTGCTGCAACAACAACCGGGCGTGCAGACCACCGTTTCGCTGGTCAATGCGGTGCGGCAGATCACGGCGGGTTCCTATGAGGGCAACCCGAAAATGCTGACCATCGCCCGTAATCAGAATGTGCTCAATTACGGCGCGCAGCAGGCCTCGGTGAACAACCCGGAACTGTTCAACAGCGACTGCTCGATGATGCCGGTGATCGCCTACCTCTCGGACCACAAGGCCGAAACCCTCGATCACGTGGTGAAAGTGGCCGACCAGTTCGCCCGCGAACACAGCAACGACGATCGCCAGTTCATGCTCGCCGCGGGTAGCGCCGGGATCGAAGCGGCAACCAACATCGTCGTGCGCGACGCCAACCGGACCATGCTGTTCTACGTGTACGGCGCGGTAATCGTGCTGTGTTTCATCACCTTCCGCAGCTGGCGCGCGGTGGTGGTGGCGGTGGTGCCGTTGATGCTGACCTCGATTCTCTGCGAAGCATTGATGGTCTGGCTCGGCATGGGCGTGAAGGTCGCGACCCTGCCAGTAATCGCCTTGGGCGTCGGCATCGGTGTCGATTACGCGCTGTACCTGCTTAGCGTCCAGTTGGCCCAACAACGTGCTGGTCTGTCGTTGACCGAAGCCTACAAAAACTCCGTCGCGTTCACCGGCAAAGTGGTGGCGCTGGTCGGCATCACGCTGGCGGCAGGCGTCATCACCTGGGCCTGGTCGCCGATCAAATTCCAGGCCGACATGGGCATCCTGCTCACGTTCATGTTCATCTGGAACATGATCGGGGCGTTGGTGTTAATTCCTGCCTTGTCACATTTCCTGCTCCGACGCGCACATTAAAACAAGACAAACAGTGGAGTAACTGTATGACGGCTGTGGAATATCCTGCGTGGATTCGCGAACTGCATGAGAGCGAGATATTTGGTGAAGCCCTTGCGCTCGCGCTGATCGAGGTGGCGAAAAGCGAACGCGATCAATACCACTTTGGTACTTTGCTGCAACTTGAAACCGAAACAAAAGCGCGCTTGCGGCCCTTCTTGTTCAAGTACGGTGTACCTCTGAGCGAGAACATCGACCTGAGTGATGTTGGAGCCATTGTCAGCGCCTATCAGTCAGCCGCTAACCTCCAGGAATTTGCTGGCGGCATTAAACCTGTTGTTGAGAACTTCCTGTCGCGCTTTGAACAGATCGCGCGCATTTGCCCCGAAGAGGATCGCGACATCGCCAAGTCGATGGTTCGTCACGAGTCAGCCATCCTCAAATGGCTGACCATGGAAAGCACGTGCCATCCGCGTGGCTCTCTGGATGACATGATCGGAGAGTTGCGCTACCCCTTGCCGACAATTGAAGTTTTGCCAGAGAAGAAGGAGCATCCATGATCACCTATTCATCCGCAAACAAAGATGATGAACTCGTTTACATCGGCCCGCGTGGATCTTGGTGGGGGAGAGGCTCCACTCACTACAGGTCTTTTTGAAGTCACGAAAGGCCGTTTCCGTTTCACTTATCCCTTTAGCGAGCTGGCAACGTTAATTGAAAGTCAAATCGAGATAACCGATGAATCAGGCGATAGTGTCACCTATGAGGGTGGCGATGGACGTAGCTGGTTTATTCGCAAGGGAGCAACTGTGGTCTGGGATGTGAAATCAGAAAAAGCGTGCAAGAGCTTTTTTTCTGCCACTACGGATATTTAGGTGCGCATGGATGCGCTGATGAGCTGACGTATTTCCTGCTTTACCGCGTAACTTTAAATGCAGCAAAAAAGAAGCCCGGCATGCGATGCGCTGCCGGGCTTTTTGGTTCTGGCTTGGTTGACTCGCACTCAGTGGCAAATCATCGGCATGCCTGAATAGACCCAGTATGCCGTGGATGTGATGCCGCAGACCCAGGCAATGGCCTGCCAACGTCTGTTTTGCCAGAACCACTTGCGCAGATAATTTGTCATCACCGTTGCGCCGCCGCTCTACGCACGCCAGCGACCGCATAACAAATGCCGACGAAATAGACGAGGATGCTGAGTCCCTGCGCAGCGAGCCACAGGTTCTTTCCAGTCTGTACCGGTTCGAAATAGAAGTTTGGCCAGATCTTGTTGCCGACATAAAAACCCACGCCGGCAGTCACCAGTTCGGCGATCAGGCCGTATGCGCAAAGTTTGGCTGCAAAGCGTTCAAGGCCGCAAACGCTGTGCGCCGAGTCTTGGCGGATCGCGGCCAGATAGCACAACCCGATAGCGATCATGCCGAGGCTGCCAGTTTTGAGCGTCATCTCGGCCAGGACGGCCGGGCAACCCCACCACAGCGTGACGTTCTTGAGGAACACCGGGCCGACATCGCCCTGTTGAGCGCCGACCATGTAGTGCAGGATCGGGATGAAACCGACTGCAAATCCGGTGATGAACAGGCCAAGGCCCCAGCGGATGAAGGTCCAGCCGACTTTGGCGGGCGTAACGGCTGCTTCGTCACCGACGATGGCCATTGTTGCGTTGTTCATAGGAAAGTTTCCTGTGGTAGGGAGGGGCACCACTAAGGGTGAGTGGCGAGTTTCTGTGTCTCTGTCTGGCAGACACGTGCCTGTTTCAGACCTTTCGCACATACCGCTGCGAGTTCCCGCATCGGCGAGGAATACAGGATCAGCGTGCAGAGGAGCGACTGCGGCGGCGCCGATAATTCGCCCCGCGTCGACATCGCTTTGCCAGTGCACATTGCAAATCACCCGGCTCTGTCCATAGGAAAAACCTCGTGCCAGAAGGACATCGGTACGCTCAGGTGCTATCTCGGACAGGATCAGTGCCCATACCCAGCCGATGGCGCTGTGGCCGGAGGGATAGGAGCCGTCTTTTTTCAAGGGTTCCGCGTCCGGGGCACAGATGGGTGCCTGATTCACCGCCAAGGGTCGTGTGCGAATGTAAAAATTCTTGGCTGAATAGGTCGCCAGTCCGGCATCCGTCAGCGAGCGACGCAAGAGTTGATAAAGGTAGGGGGTGTCTTCGCTGCTGACCGGGGCATTCAATGCACAGCTGTGCATAACCTGGAATTCGGCACTCGGAGCACGATCAATGCAGCGAGGCAAAATTCACCGATGGCTTGAGACAGGCGTAGGGATTCACCGCCTGGCAATCATTTCGGGTCTGGCGTAGCGACTCCAGCGAGACTTCGTCAAGTCGAGTAGAGATGACAGCCACCATCGCTATCAGTGATGCAACGACGCACAGCATTATTGTTATTTTCATCGGTTCACCTGCTCTAAAGCGCTGAGTGATGGAACGTACTGTTGTGTCTTGACTTTATTCGGGTTGAAAACGACTTCCCCCCCCTTGGTGGGGGGGATAGGACTGGCTAAAATTCCAGTTGGATGCCCCGATCGAAGAATATTTGCAAAATGTTTCACGACCTTTAGGATGGTTTCAGATTCGGCCATGTCATCGAGACAGGGACCGTGAGCCCTATAAGAACTACCTGCCCGGAACAGGGCTTCATTCGGCGTTGTCCAGCATGTCCAGACCCAGTGCCCAGACCATCTTCGCCGAGAGCTTCTTTCGCGTGAATGCACAACTGTTCGCCCCGTTCCTGGCCGAGGCCGGCCTGGAAGAGCGCATTTTGCATACCCCCGATGTGGAGATTCCCGCCGCGAATTATGTCGAGCTCTGGGAGATCCTCGGGCGCAGAGTGGATGCGTCGATCGGCCTGCGCATCGGCATTCAGACTGTCAGCACCGCCCTTGGCGCCTATGGTCAAACGATACGCAGTGCGCCGACCATGCTCCTGGCGCTGCGTTGCATGAGTCATTTTGCCGTGGTGTTTGCTCATGCTATTCGGGTGGATTTCGAAATCGACGGGGGGCAGGTCATCCTGTCTTACCAGTGCACCGATCCGACCATCACGCGGCGCCGCCAGGACTCCGAATTCACCATTGGCTTCTTCCTCAGCCTTCTGCGGGAGATCACCGAGAATCCGCGATTGACGCCGCAGCGGGCCGACTTCGAGCATGAAAGACCGACCGATTGGTCGTTACATCGAGACGTGCTTGCGTGCCCGTTACATTTCAAGCAGCCGGACAACCGCCTTTATTTCCCGATTGAATTGTTGGAGATGCCGGTACGCACCGCCGATCCACGCCTGTTCCAGGCACTGGAACCCTTCCTCGAACAGCAGCGGCAGATCAGGGCACCCGTTGGCGATCTGATCGCCGAACTGGGGCGTCATATCGCCAGCAGCCTGAGCAGCGGCGGGGCCAGCCTGGAAATGGTGGCGCAGAGCATGGGCCTGGGACCGCGCACACTGCAACGGCGTCTGGCTGAGCACCAAGTGGAATTCAGGCTGCTGGTCGAAGACGTGCGCCGTTCACTGGCCGAAACCTATGTGGCACAGGACCATTACAGCCTGACTGAAGTCGCCTTGCTGCTTGGTTACGCCGAATGCAGTTCATTCAGCCGAGCTTTTCGTCGCTGGACTCAAGTCTCTCCTCAGCAATATCGCCTGCAAACCAAGGCCAACCTCGTGTAATTTTTTTTGCAGCTGACGTCAGATGTCAACGGCTCTGACGCACGCTGGCAAGCCCTTGCGCACCTCCACTGTTAGCTTCTGTTCCAGGTGGGCATGACCTGTCCCGGCTGGCGTCGTCTGGCTCGGTCGGGGCTTTTTAGCTGCGCTGCATGCCCGCCACCCATAACAAAAAAAGAGGTGTGGGCTAATGGCAGAGCATGAGAACGGCGCAAAGGGTGTCAGCCGTCGCAAGTTTTTGCACGGTGCCGGAGTAGGCGCGGTGGCTGTCGCAGGGGCAGGGGTTATGACTCAAGCCACGGCGGCATCCGGTGATAAATGCAAGACAGTGGGTTGCGACTATGACGTAGTGGTGATCGGCGGCGGCTTCGCCGGTGTCACCGCGGCTCGGGACAGTCGCAAGAACGGCTACAAGACTTTGCTGCTGGAGGCACGCAGCCGCTTGGGCGGGCGTACCTTCACCTCCGAGTTCGACGGCCACAAAGTCGAGATGGGTGGCACCTGGATTCACCAGGCGCAGCCCTTCGTCTGGGCCGAAAAAGAGCGCTACGGCCTAGAGGTACTGGAAACTCCGGTCAGTGGCGCGGTGCTGGACAAAGAAGAGTACGTGGTCAGGGTCGGCGACACGACCCACACGCTGAGTGGCGAGCAATTGCTGCCGCTTTACGAAGCACTGGATAGCTTCTACGCCGAGGCACGCCAGGTCTGGGACCGCCCTTACGACGCTCAATATACTTGGAACGAAATCACCCGCCGAGATAAGCGGACAGCACAACAACGGCTGGATGAACTCACGCTCAACCCAGTGCAGCGGGTGGCGATCGACAGCTTTGTCGGCGCGACAGCGCATGCCCCACTGGACCAGGCGTCCTACGTCGACATGCTGCGCTATTGGGCGCTCTCTGGCTGGAACCTGCAGGGTTTCAACGACGCTGTCGTGCGTTACAAGCTCAAGGACGGCACCGTCGGTCTGATCAACAAAATGATCGAAGACGGCAAGCCGGAAGTGCGCCTGTCGACCCCGGTCAAAAAAATCGAGGATAAGGGTGACCACACGGTGGTGACCACCCAAAAAGGCGAAAAAATCGTCGCTGCCAGCGTCATCATCGCGTTGCCAATGAACGTACTGCCAAACCTGGAATTCTCCCCGGCATTGGACCCTGCACTGATCGAGGCTGGCAAGCAGAAGCACAGCGGCAAGGGCATCAAGTTCTACATCAAGGCCAGGGGCGGGTTTACCAAGCTGGCGAAGGTCACCGCCATGGCCGACTCCAACTACCCGGTCAACCTGGTGATGGCGCACTACGTGAGTGACGACTACACCCTCTTCGTCGCCTTCGGCAACGATCCAAGCAAGGTCGATATCTTTGACATCAAGGCCGTCCAATCAATTCTGGAACCGCTCTTCCCAGGCATCCAGGTCGAGAGTACCCACGGCTATGAATGGACACTCGACCCTTACAGCCTCGGCACCTACGCCAGCTACAAACCGGATTGGTTCGAGAAGTATTACGCGCACTTCCAGAAGGACCGCGGCCGCATTTTCTTCGGCCAGGGCGACCACGGCGAGGGCTGGCGCGGTTGCATCGACGGAGCAATCGCCGCCGGCGGCAAGGCGGCCCAGCGGACCAAGGAGATGCTGGGATGATTGGTCGTTACGCCCATCATCTGTGTGTCGCACTCGGGCTGCTGGGGTTGATCAATCTGCCCGCGCAGGCCGCTGAAGCCTGCGACCTGGCTGCCGGCCAGAAGCTCTTCGAAACCCGTTGCACAACCTGCCATTCACTTGCCGAACACAAGGTCGGGCCAAAGCTCGGCGGTGTATTCGGTCGCAAGGCAGGTTCAGCCCCAGGCTTCACCTATACGCCGACGCTGGAGCAGGCCGGCTTCACCTGGAATACGGAAAAGCTCGACGCGTTCCTCAGTGGCCCCATGACGTTTCTGCCCGGTACTGCCATGGCCTTTGGCGGTCTGCGACAGGCAGTGGATCGTCAGGCGCTCACATGCTTCCTCAGTCAACAAGGACCCCACTCATGAGCATCACGATCTACACCAAACCCAAGTGCCTGCTAACCGTAGCTGTCGCGACACTACTGCTGATCGACCCAAGCCTGATCTTCCGCTGGGTGGGCATGCCACTGGGGGCCGACGGCATGCTCCTTGGCCGACTCCTCGGCGCTACGTATCTGGCTGTCGGTCTGGGCTTTTGGTTTATCAGCAGTCTCGAAGACCTGCCCCGGCGCGACTCGCTGTTGATGATCGGCTCCGATCTTGTGTGTGCCGGCATCATTGTTCACGCGGTCATGACGGGTTCGATGAACCCGCTTGGCTGGGGTCTGGCCGCCGTCTACCTGGGGTCAGCCCTGGGCTTTGGCTGGTGCGCCAGTCAGGTTGCCGGCAGGCAGGCCTGCGCCTGATCCACGTTTCGCCCCGGCGTCATGCGCCGGGCGCTCCTGCACAACAATTACAATGGGAGAGTGATCATGAGTTTTCATTTCAAGAAGTCCCTGCTGTGCAGCGCCTTGGTGGCACTGTTCAGTACTGGCGGCGCCCAGGCAGCGACCTTGGCCGATCTCGCCCGGTTGGGCAACGATCTGACACCGTTCGGAGCAGAAAAAGCCGGTAATGCCAACGGCAGCATTCCGGCCTGGAACGGCGGACTCACCCAGGCTCCGGCGGGCTGGAAACCTGGCCACGGCGACCCTTATGGCGCCGACAAACCGCTGTACTCCATCAATGGCAAGAACCTCGCGCAGTATCAGGCACAGTTGCCTCCCGGCCAGGTGGAGCTGATCAAGGCCTATCCGGGCTACCGCCTGGACGTCTACCCGACGCACCGCAGCTGCACCTTCCCGACGGAGATTGCCCAACGCACCAAAGCGTTCGCGGCGCAGAGCAAGATCGGCAGCGACGGCTGGAACCTGGAGCAAGCGGCCGGCGCTGCGATTCCGTTCCCAGTGCCGCAGAGTGGCATCGAGGTGATGTGGAACTACAAGCTGCGCTACATGGCCAAGGGTCGTCGAGCCCAGGTGTCGATGTTGCTGCGCGAGAAGAGCGGTGAATTGTCCGAGCTCAAACAGTGGGCCAGCGAGTATTACCCCTACAACGATGCGGCTGTGAAAAGTCCGGTCGATGCCGGCGACTATGAAGCCAAGATGCTTTACGACGTGCTGACACCGCCATCGCGGGCCGGCGAGATGTATCTGGTCCACGGCTACCTCGACAAGCCGCAGGACTCCTGGATCTACTTCCCCGGCCAACGCCGCGTACGCCGAGCGCCGTCCTTCGCTTACGACAATCCGATTGCCGGCACTGACAGCCTGTACTTCGTCGACCAGATCAACATGTTTACCGGGGCGATGGACCGTTATGACTTCAAGCTGATCGGCAAGAAGGAAATGATGGTGCCTTACAACTCCTACAAGCTGGTCGACAAGAGCAACACGTACGAGAACCTGATGGGCCAGGACTACCTCAATCGCGATGCCCAACGTTATGAGCAGCACCGGGTCTGGGTGGTGGAAGCCACGGTGAAGGCCGATAAACGTCACTCATTTGCCAAGCGCGTGTTCTTCGTCGACGAAGACAGCTGGGCGCTGTTGCACGTGGACATGTACGACGCCAAGGGCAATCTCTGGCGCGTGCAGGAAGGCAGTCTCTGGGCCAACCCGCAGACCCAGTCCTGCACGGGCTTCGAGTACGTCAGCTACGACCTCGTCGCACGGCGCTACATCGCTGACGGTTTTACCCAGGAGGGCGAGGTGCTCGACCTGACCGCGGGCCTCGAAGGCCGGGTCAGCGACAAACTGTTCAACTCCAACGAACTGCGCCGCAGCGGCGAACGTTAAGCAGCAATAACTCCGCGTAAAGGTAGAGCTATGCACAACAATAAAAAAGGCGCGGCCCAAGCCGCGCCGGGCTTCGCGCGCGCTAAAAATAGTCTGACTCTGGTAGTAATGGCCGCCTCGAGCCTGATGTGGATGGATGCCAGTCATGCCATGCGCTTTGGCTCCGAGGACGGCATTTCCGGCAGTTTCGACTCCACACTGTCATACGGCTTCGCCTCGCGCCTGCAATCGCCTGATTGCCATTTGCTCGGTGATGACAGCGGTGGCTGCAACGATGGCAGCAGTACCGGGTTGGGGGAGTTCTACAACCTGAGCAGAGGCAACGGTTACGCCAATGCCGACATCAATTACACCAACTCCGACGACGGTGATCTGAACTACAACAAGCACGATGTCTTCTCCGAAGTGTTGAAGGGTACTCACGAGCTGAGCCTGAAGTTCGGCGATGGCTGGAGCGCCCTGGGTCGGGTCAGTTGGTCGAAAGACTTCAAGATGGACAACACCCGGCGCACCGAGCTCGATGACAATGCCGACCGCGAAGCCACCGAACGCGTCGACCTGCTCGACCTTTGGGTGGCCAAGAGTTTCGACCTGGGCGAGATGCCGGCCAAAGTCAAGGTCGGTAACCAGGTCATCAGCTGGGGCGAAGAGATTTTCGTCACAGGCGGCATCAACCAGATCAACGCCCTCAATCTGACGAAATACCATACGCCCGGCACCCAATTGAAGGAGGTTTTCATCCCGGCACCGATGGCCTCGTTTAACTTGGGGCTGACGGACAACCTGAACCTTGAGACCTACTACCAGTTCAAGTGGAACGCGTATGGCATAGACCCGGTGGGCACCTATTATTCCAACTCAGATGTGGTGGGTGAGGGCAACCGGCCGATCTACTACTCGACCAGTACGGTCGATGGTCTTCTCGGCGCGGGGACCTGTGCCTCGCTGACACCTACCGGTCGTTGCGGCGAGCCGTTGATCAGCGGCCTGGACGACGCCACGCTGGTTGCCAATGGACTGGCGGTTCCCTATGCCGGTGAGCGCTCGGCCAAGAACAGTGGCCAATATGGTCTTGCCCTGCGTTGGACGGTGGAGGAAATCGCGACCGAGTTCGGTTTCTTCTACGAGCGCTATCACGACAAGCTGCCGTTCGTGGGTTACACCGCGACGTCCAATCCGGATGCGTTGCTGATCGACAACTACTTCTGGAATTACGGCGAAGACAAGAACCTGTACGGCCTGTCGCTCAATACCATGGTCGGCCCGGTGGCCGTGGGTGCGGAGTTGTCCTACCGCCCGAATGACAGCGTCGGCATCGACCCCACGGTGCCCTTTGGCCGGGCGTTCACCGGTGAATTCAACAAATTCAGCGTGTACGACACCGGGACCAGCAAAGGCTTCGTCGAAGAGAAGAAATGGCAGGCCCACGTGAATGCCATCTACACCTTTTCGGCTAACGACCCACTCGGGTTTATCCCGACCAGCCTGGGCGCTTCCGACGGCTTCCTGCTGACCGAAGCGGTGATTACCCATTATCCGGACCTGGATACCTCGGGTCAGACGCCTTACTTCCTGCCCGACTATTCGCTGCCGGACAGAACTTCATGGGGTTATGTCACCGAGTTCGGCATCAACTACCCGAATGTGTTCGGCACCGGGATTACGGTCACGCCGCAGCTGGACTTCACTCACGACGTCAACGGCACCTCGCCAAACGCTTTACCGTTCGTAGAAGGTCGCAAGTCGTTGACCAGTTCATTGCTGTTCAACTACCGCGACCGCTGGAAAGGTGGTTTGCAATGGGTGCAGTACTGGGGGGGCGGGGATAACAACCTGATGGCTGACCGTGATTTCTTGAGCGGCAACATTTCCTACTCGTTCTGATGTCGTGCCTTCCCTCGGCCACGGGCTGAGGGGAGCTCATCCGCGTTTTTCAGGAAGGCTCACCATGCTGGCTTCTCTAGTGCTCGGTCTCGAGCGGTTCTTTTTTCGGCGTCGTCTGTCGACCCTGGCGGTGCTGGCCCTGGTCACGCTGGTCATGGCCGGTTTCGCCTCGCAACTTCGCATGTCGGCCGGTTTTGACAAGCAGCTGCCACAGCAGCACGAATTCATTCAAACCTTCAACAAGTACCGGGATGTGCTGTTCGGTGCCAACCGCGTCATCGTCGTGTTGCACGCCAAAAACGGTGACATCTGGAACACGCAGGCCATGACCCGGCTCTACGACCTGACCCAGACGCTGTTCTTTATGCCGGGCATCGACCGGCGCACGGTCACCTCGCTGTGGACGCCCAATACCCGCGCGGTACAGATCACCGAAGAGGGCATGAAGGCCGAAGACGTGATCGGCGGTGACGTCACCGTGGGCACTCTTAACGAACAGGCGATTGTCGGCATCCGTGATCGCACCATCGTGGGTGGCTTTGTCGGCAGTCTGGTGGCCAACGACTACTCCGGCGCCATGGTGGTGGCCGAACTCGCCGACCCGGACCCGCAGACGGGTAAACGCCTGGACTACCTGGAGTTCAGCAAACGCCTGGAAGACGATGTCCGCGCCCAATATGCCGACAGCGCCTATGACGTGCAAATCATCGGTTTTGCCAAGCAAATGGGGGACATTGGCGCCGGCGCAACCAGCGTCATGGGCTTCTTCGCGCTGGCCTTCCTGCTGACCCTGGCCGCCGTGTATTGGTACACCCGCTCCTGGGTGCTGACTTTCCTGCCCCTGTGCTGTTCGCTGGTGTCGGTGGTCTGGCAGTTCGGCACCATCACGTTGCTCGGCTTCGGCCTTGATCCGCTGGCGATTCTGGTGCCGTTTTTGGTATTCGCCATCGGTGTGTCTCATGGCGTGCAGCAGGTCAACTTCATCTCCAAGGAAGTGTGCAACGGCGCCGATGCGATGACCGCCGCCCGCCGCAGTTTCAGCGGTTTGCTGATCCCTGGCACATTGGCGTTGATTACCGCCTTCGTTGGTTTTGCCACCTTGGTGCTGGTGCCGATTCCGATGATTCGCGAACTGGCGATTACCGCCTCGGTCGGGGTCGCCTACAAGATCGTCACCAATCTGATCATGTTGCCGGTGCTAGCCAGTTTCTTCCATTTCGATCAGGCCTACGTCAACCGGGTCAAACGCCTGCAAGCCTGGCGCGATGGCTTGATGAGCAAACTGGGGCGGCTGGCTGAAACCCGCAATGCGGCGATCGGCTCGGTATTGTGCCTGGTGCTGCTCGGTATTGCCGTTTGGCAGAGCCAGGGTCGACATGTCGGCCACGTGCTGCCGGGCGCGCCCGAGCTGCGAAGCGACTCGCGCTATAACCTGGACGTGGAAAGCGTGGTCGGCCATTTTGGTCTGGGGCTGGACCTGTTTACCGTGGTGGTCGAAACGCCGAAAAACGGTTGCTACCAGCATGAAGTAATGGCTTACGCCGATCGACTGACCTGGTTCCTGGCCAACGTGCCGGGCGTGTTGTCGGCGCAATCGTTGCCGGCACTGACCAAGCTCTCAGCCTCGGGCGTCAACGAGGGCAATCCAAAATGGGCAGCGCTGCCGGTCGATGAACTGAGCATCGGTGAGGCGGTGCGCCAGGTGCCCGAAGTGTTGCGCCTTTACAACGCCGATTGCACGGTACTGCCGATCAACCTGTACCTGGCTGATCACAAGGCAAGCACCCTGAAAACCGTGGTCGCGGCGGTGCAGCAGTATCGGACGGAACACCCCATGAACGGCATCACCGTGCGTCTGGCCAGTGGCAACGCCGGGGTGCAGGCAGCCACCAACGAAATCGTCGAAACCTCCGAGTTGCCGATGATGCTTTATGTGTACCTGACCATCGTGCTGCTGGTGTTTCTGGTCTACCGCGACTGGCGGGCCATGGTTGCCTGCTGCGCACCGCTGACCGTGGCGACCTTCCTCGGCTATTGGTTCATGAAGTCGCTGGACATCGGTCTGACCGTTGCCACGTTGCCGGTGATGGTGCTGGCGGTGGGCATTGGCGTGGATTACGCGTTCTACATCTATAACCGCCTGCAACTGCACCTGGGCGAAGGACAGAACATCGTCACGGCGTTCAAGCTAGCCCTGCGCGAGGTCGGCGTGGCGACCATTTTCACTGCGATCACATTGTCCATCGGCGTGGCGACCTGGTCGTTCTCGGCCTTGAAGTTTCAGGCCGACATGGGGCTACTGCTGACCTTCATGTTCATGTTCAACATGTTGATGGCGATCACGCTACTCCCGGCCATCGCGGTGATGCTGGACGTGCTGATTCCGCGGCGGGGGCCTGTCCGTGCGCCTCTGATTGCGCATTGATCGAGGGATGTGAAATGTCGAAAAAAACGATTTCGCTGCCGCGCCTGCTAGCCATTGCTGCGTTGTTCGGCCTGGCAGGTCAGGTGCTCCATAGCCATGGCGCCGAGCTATCGGCCATGCGCCTGGCCCAAGTACAACAGGCGCCATTGGTGGCGGTTACTAAGGTTGGCACGGGCTTGGTCGCCGTCGGCGACCACGGTGTAGTGGTGCTCTCTAGCGATGGCAAACAGTGGCACCAGGCCAAGACCGTCCCGGTGGATGGGCTGTTGACGGCGTTGAGTTTCGCCGATGGGCAAAACGGCTGGGCCGTGGGGCATGGCGGGGTGTTGCTGCGCACCGACGACGGCGGTGAAACCTGGGCGTTGCAACCACCTCTGGAAGGCAAGCCGGTGCTGCTGTCGGTGTGGTTCGAAAACCCTCGGCACGGCATTGTCGTCGGCGCCTACGGCTACGCCAGTGAAACCCGCGATGGCGGTCGCAGTTGGATGCGCCTGAGCGTGAGCAGCGACGGCGACGATTACCACCTCAACCAGATTTTTGCCGGGCGCAATGGCCACCTGTTCATTGCCGGCGAGGGCGGCAGCGCCTACCGGTCTCCCGACAATGGCAGGACCTGGGAAACCCTGGATACCGGCGTCAGCGGCTCGTTGTGGGGAGGTGCGAGCCTGCGCGACGGCCGCGTTGTGGTGGTGGGCATGAGCGGACGAGTGCTAGTCAGCGAGGATCAGGGCGATACCTGGCAAACCAGCGACAGCGGCAGCCAGGAAGCCATCACGGCGGTCGGCCAACTCAGCGACGGTCGCCTAGCGCTGGTGGGCAATGGCGGGCTGGTGGCTGTCGCCGATCAGGGCTTGCAGCACTTCCAGGCACAGGTCCGCGCCGACCGGCAGAACCTCGCCGCACTCGCGCCGCTCGACGATGGCCAACTTGCACTGTTCGGCCCACAAGGTGTGTTGAAGCAAGATCTGACGGACAGCCAGTAATCGGCGCACTTACACAAGAATCTGAAGGGAGCACGAAACGATGCTGGGCTTGATGCAAGACCAACCGCTACTGATTTCATCGGTTCTCGAACACGCGCTCACCGCGCATCCACGAAGCGAAATTGCCTCGCGCACGGTCGAAGGGCCGTTGCACCACTGCACCTATGCCGACATCGGACGGCGTGCCAAACAACTGGCCAATGCCCTGACCGCGCTGGAGGTGCAGCCCGGCGAGCGGATCGGCACCCTGGCCTGGAACGGTTACCGGCACATGGAGCTGTATTTCGGTGTGTCGGGAATGGGTGCGGTCCTGCATACCATCAACCCGCGGCTGTTCCCTGAACAAATCGAATTCATCGCCAACCACGCCGAAGACCAGTACCTGTTCTTCGAACTGTCGTTCGCCGCGCTGGTAGAACAGCTCGCGCCACGGATGAAGACCGTCAAAGCCTTCATCGCCCTGACGGATCGCAACCGGATGCCGGACATCGAGGTGCCCAACCTACTGTGTTACGAGGACTTGATTGACGGCCAGAGCAGTGACTTCGACTGGCCTGTGCTCGATGAAAGGGCGGCCTCCTCGATGTGCTACACCTCGGGCACCACCGGCAATCCGAAAGGGGTGCTGTTTTCGCACCGTTCCTCGATTCTGCATTCCCTGGGGCTGTGCACCTCGGAGGGCTTTGGCCTGTCGTCGGCGGACTCGGCGTTGCTCGTGGTGCCGATGTTCCACGTCAATGCCTGGGGCATGCCCTACGCGGCAGCCATGTGCGGCGCCAGGCTGGTGCTGCCAGGACCGGCGCTGGACGGCGAGAGCCTCTATGAACTGATGCGTACCGAACAGGTGACACTGGCGCTTGGCGTGCCGACGGTGTGGATGATGTTGCAGCAACACGTCGAAACCCGTGGCCTGGACCCCGCGGTGGACCTGTGCCTGAACCGGGTGGTAGTTGGCGGGGCCGCAGCACCGAGGACCTTGGTCGAGACGTTCGAAACTCGTTTCGATGCACGGGTGCTGCATGCCTGGGGCATGACCGAGATGTCGCCACTGGGTACCGTATGCAACCCGCTGCCCAGACACCGCGATGCTTCGCTGGCCGAACGGCTTGACCTGCAGGCCAAACAGGGTCGGGCACTGTTCGGCGTGTCCATGAAGATCGTCGACGAGGAGGGCGCCGAGCTGTCCCGTGACGGCAAGGCCTCCGGCCATCTGCTGGTCAAGGGGCCGTGGATCGCCAACCAGTATTTCCGGGGCGAGGGCGGAAGCATCCTCGATGAGGCCGGCTGGTTCGACACCGGTGATATCGCCACCATTGATGCCGATGGCTACATGCAGATCACCGACCGCGCCAAGGATGTCATCAAGTCCGGTGGCGAGTGGATTTCCTCGATCGACCTGGAGAACGCCGCCGTCGGTCACCCAGCGGTGGCCGAGGCGGCCGTTATCGGTATTCCCCATGCCAAATGGCAGGAGCGACCGCTGCTGATCGTGGTGATCAAACCCGGCAAGAAAGCCAGCAAGGAAGAACTGCTGGAATACCTGGAAACCCGCGTAGCGAAGTGGTGGCTACCGGACGACGTCGCCTATGTCGAGGCACTGCCACATACGGCAACGGGCAAACTGCAAAAAATGAAGTTGCGCGAGCAGTTTCGTGACTATCGCTTGGCGCAGGAGTGATCGAGCGGATTCACATCAAGAGTTGCTGGCTCCCGAGATAGATCGGGAGCAGCACACCTATGACGATTTCTACACGCACATCACCCTCCGAATTTCGTCAAATTGACAGCCTTGGGATTTGGATATTGCTCGAGTGACTTCCGGTATTCGCCGATCAACTTCATATAAGGAGCCAGGGTCCAGGCGTTCACCGCGACAGTATTGAGCTCTTCGCGGGGGTCCTGCTCTATATTGAAGATCGATGGATAACCGGTCAGTTCGGCGCGGTAGCCACCAATGCCGGCCATGGCTGGATTGCCAGCCGAGCTGATGAACTGTTTCGGATAGATGCGGAACTGCCGCCAACGCACGGCAACGATCTCGTCACCGAGGAAGGTGATCAGGCTTTCACGCTTTGACGCGGTCTGCTTGCCGAGAACGAGATCGCTTTGGTCGACGCCGTCGATTGGCCGATCTGCGGGAATCGCTGCGCCAATGATCTTCGCCAATGTCGGAAAGATATCGTGGATGGACACCATCGCGTTGCTCGTCCGTGGCGCGATCCTGCCTGGCCACTTGATCATGGCCGGTACACGCAGTGACCCTTCCAGTGCATCGCCGAGCTCGCCACGGAACGGGCCGTTCGAGCCACCGCGAAACTCTGCCGGCCCCTCAGTCGGTGCAGCGCCATTGTCGGACAGCCAGATCACGATGGTGTTGTCTTCGACACCGGCGGTCTTGATGGCGTCCAATACCTGGCCGGTGCGGTGATCGAGCTCCATGATCGCGTCACCATAGGGACCAATCCGCGACTTGCCGTCAAACTCGGGGGCGACGAGGGACGGGTAGTGGGTATTCGTCCAGCCGACGAAGAGCAGGAACGGCTCAGACGCTTTGGCCTGGCGCTGAATGTATTCCACCGCCGAATCAGCAATATCTGCCTCCACCTGGCGGCGGTAATCGATCGTATAAGGGCGGACTTTCTTCAGATCACCATTGGGCCCGGACTCCCAGATACCAGGCTCGGACGCCGCGATAACTGCCTCAGGGAGTCCGCTGCGCTGCATGCCACCGCGATACAGTGTGCTGTCGCTGGATTCAACTACCCCGACCCGGTACTGGTCAAAACCCTGGCGGGTCGGCCAGCTTTGCTCGCTCGCGCCAAGATGCCACTTGCCAATGTAACTCGTCGCATAGCCCTGGCTTTTGAACAGTTCCCCCAGTGTCACTTCATTGGCCTGGAGCGTATTGGGCGTACCCGCGACGATGATGCTGCCAAGGCCTGAACGTGGTGAATAACGTCCAGTTTGCAGCGCGGCGCGGGAGGGCGTGCAACCGGGCTCTACGAGGAACTGGGTAAAGCGCACGCCTTCGCTGGCCAACTGGTCGATGCGCGGGGTCGGCATACCCCGAACCTCTCCCGCACCATAGGCGCCAAGGTCACCATAACCGACGTTGTCGGCGAGCATGACGACGACGTTGGGTTTGTCCTGGGCATTTGCGCAACCCATGAATGCGATCAGGAACGGCAGTAGCCGGATACGTTGCATTGTCTGCACTCCACGGGTACGCACTAATGTCACCGTTTTTCATCAATCGGTCGGTTTCCTACTGCTCGGCGTAAAGCCACTTGCGGTTGCGGTACAGGTAGGCAATCAGACGGAAATAGCTTTCCGGCATCCAGCGCTTGAGTCTCCAGGCCCATCTGGCGTCGGGCTGAGTCATGACGTAGAGGCGACCCTTTTCCAGTGCGCGAAACACATCGTCGACAATGTGTTGGGAGGTGAATCGGGATTTTTTTAGTTGGGCCAGCAGGCGTTTTTCCATGGCGCGTTCGCTGGTGAGCGAGTCGCCCAGGGACGTCGCGAACACGGTCGGGCACACGACTGTCACGCCGATACCAAAGCCGCTGAGTTCGGACTTGAGGGTCTCCGACAGCGACACGACGCCAGCCTTGGCCACGTTGTAGGGCGACATTTCAGGCCCGGACAACGTCCCGGCGCTCGAGGCGGTATTGATGATGCAGCCGCCGCCCTGATTCTTGAGCAAAGGCACGAAGGCCCGGCAGCCGTAAATCACGCTCCACAGGTCGACATTGATGACTTTTTCCCACTCTTCCAGGGGCAGGTCGTCGATCAACCCGGCAGACGCAATGCCGGCGTTGTTGAACACCAGGTCGACGCCGCCCCACAGTTGCTTGACGGTGTTGGCTGCGTCCTGCAACGCCTCTTGTCGGGTGACGTCCAACACCATGCTGAAGGTCTCGGCGCCGTGTTGGCGCAGCTGCGCCTCAGCCTGCTCCAGTCTTTTTGCGTTGATGTCAGCGATCAGCAGTTTCCAGCCTCTGCTTGCGAGGTGCATGCAGATGGCCAGACCAAAACCGCTGGCGGCGCCCGTCACGAAGGCGCGTTTTGCCGGGTATTTCTGTTCGAGTTTCATGATTGCTCGCAATGCCGTTGTCGTTGCTGAAGTGAGCGGGCATAGACGGGGGAGTACTCAGTGCACAGCCCTGGTCTTGCCTTCCCAATACGCTTTACGCAGTTCGGTTTTCAGTACCTTGCCCGCCGGGCTACGCGGTAGCTGCTCGATGAAATCGACACTCTTCGGTGTCTTGACACTCCCCAGCCGTTCCTTGACCAGCGCTATCAGGTCATCTCCCGTGCAGCTCCGGCCAGGCTTGAGCTGGACGATCGCCTTCACCGCTTCGCCCCATTTATCGTCAGGAATGCCGATTACAGAGCAATCCTGAACAGCATCATGGGTCGTAAGTACCTGTTCGATCTCGTTCGGATAAACGTTGAATCCGCCGGTGATGATCATGTCCTTCATACGATCGACAATCGTGATGTAGCCGTCCTCTGCCATGACCCCAACGTCGCCTGTGTGGTGCCAGCCCTGCTGACGGACTTCAGCAGTCGCCTGCGGATTCTTGAAGTAGCCCGGCGTCACCAGATCGCCGCGGATGCAGATTTCCCCCGCGGCACCGCGCGCCACTTCCTCACCTTCGTCATTCAGGATGGCGACGGTATTGAGTACACACGGCCGGCCAATGGATTGCAGGCGTGTTTCATTGATCGTGCCGTCCGCGCCGATGTAGTCCCAAGGCGCCTTGGCGGTAATCGCCGCCGGTGCTTCGGACTGGCCGAACGCCTCGGACATGACCGGGCCGAACACCTGCACGGCTTCCTTGAGTTTTTCCAGCGACGTCGGCGCAGCGCCGACCAGGAAATGCTTCAGCGAGCTATAGTCGCGCTGGCGGATGTCGGGCAACGCCAGCAGCATGTACAGCACGGTCGGCGGCAGGAAAAGGTGGGTGACCTTGTAGTGTTCGATCGCGTCGGCCACCGCTTCAGGGCCCGCGCCGGCCATGATCGCGTTGGTTCCGCCGCGCGCGAAGTGCAGGCAGCCGGTGAGGCCGGCGGTATGGGTCATCGGCGCTACCACCAGATGGCAGGTGCTGTCGTGATAATCGAAGTGCGCGTAGAAGTTGCTGAAGAAGGTGTGGATGTTGCGATGGGTAATCATCACGCCCTTCGACTTTCCGGTCGTGCCACCGGTGGGGTACAAGGCAAAGGTATCGTCCAGGCTGCCGGTTCCCACGGCGGGGGTAAAGTTCGCCGGCGCACCTTGCGACCACGCCGCCAGAGACGTCCCCACACCGCAATCGCCGTCGATGCAAACAAGCTCGCGAAGGCCAGGGCAGCGTTCTTTCAGTTGCGCCGCCTCAGTGGCGTAGGTGCTATGGAACAGCAGCAATTCGCCTTCAAAGTCATTGAATAGGTCCGCATTGGCTGACACCGTATTGCGCGGATTGACCGGCAGCCAGACACACCGTGCGCGGAACACGCCCAGCAGCGCTAGGAATGCCACAGTGCAATTGGGCGCGAGAATACCGACATGACCACCGGCGCTAAATCCGTTGTGGGCGATTGCGCCGGCAATGGCTTGCGTCACGGGTGCCGCTTGGGCATAGGTCACTGCGCTGGCATCGTTGCCAACGTCGACGAAGGCCCGATTGTTCGGGTAAAAACGTACTGCGTTATCGAAGTGATCGATGATCCGCATGGCAAATGCACTCCATAAAACGTGGTTTCCACAACGACTGGCTTTTTCGACACAGCGTTATCCTCGGGCTGCACATCTGGCAGCCCGGGAATGGGGTGGACGGGGTCGGTGGGGGAATCAATTGGCGCGTTGGTAGGCGCGGCTCAGCCAGCGCATGCCCTTGAGCTTGAGGACGTTGGTTTCGCCATCCTCGATCATCGATGCCCGGGCGTCGCGCATGAGCTTCTCGATCGGGTATTCCTTGGTCAGGCCATTGCCGCCGAACAGTTGCAGCGCTTCGCTGGCCACCTGGAACGCGGTTTCGGTGACATAGGTCTTGCTGGTAATCGAGGCCAGCAGATGAGGGCCCTTTTCGCTGTAGTTGTAGGCGAACACGCGATGCGCAATAGCGCGCGAAAGCTCGACTTTTTGCCACAGGTCGAAGGTGCGCAGCTGCACGCTCTGATGGTTGATGATCGGTGTGCCGCCTTGTTTGCGCTCGTGCACATACGCCAGTGCATGCTCAAAGGCTGCGCGCGCTACGCCGGTGAAGGTCGCCGCCATTTCCATGTTGCCGAACGTCAAGGCACCAAAGAAGCTGGTGATGGCCGCTTCACCTTCGGCGAGGGCATATTTGCGGGGCACACGGACTTCATTGAAATAGATCTCACCCTGGGGCAGGGCGCGCTGACCGAGTTTTTCCAGCGGTTTGCCTTTCGAGACACCTGGCAGATCTAGCGGAATGAGAATGGCGATGTGATTCAGGCCAGCGCCATTTTCCAGGCCATCGCCGTAGTCGCAAGGAATGTAGGCCAGCGCTGTCTGGGCCAGCGGCGCATACGACACCCATGCCGAGGACTGGCCTTGAATGATCACTTCGTCACCAACGACCCGCGCGTAAAGATTGCCGCGCGACTGCTTGTTGCCACGCTGGACCAGGTCGGCGTCGATGTCGACGATGTCGCTGCCACGGTCGGGCTGGGTCGCGAGCCAGCAGCCAGGGAGTGAACCGAATCGCTCGATGATTTCAGGGTTGCCGCTGTTGTGCGCTGCATACGCCGGGAACGAGGAGGCCAGTGTGGCGATGGCCAGGCCCGAATCACCCCAGCCAAGCTCTTCAAAGATGATCGGCATGATGCGCGATTTCTGCTGACTGTCCATTGCCGCCAGTGCACCCAGATCGAGCAGGCCCGATTCGTGCACCTGACGCATGTAATCGAACAGGGGAGAGCCCGGCGCAACCACTTCTTCGGCAGTCATTTTGTCCAGCTCAGCGCCAATCGGGCGCATGACGTTCTTGGCGAAGCCGTGCGCCACTTCCTGAATGGCCCGCTCTTCTTCTGTCAGATCGCTTTCCAGACCGCAAAGACCCAGAACAGGCTCGACAATTTTCTCCAGATCGAACATCGATAATTCCTCTTGTTATTGTTCCAACCGATTGATTGAGAGTAATCCCGTAACGAAAACCCCGGCTTATCGAATCGGGCACAGCGCTTGTCTCTGCGCCCCTGATTTGAAATGGCTCGACAGGCCGGAGTCGGCACGATGGAGTTACGGCTTCACTTCCTCGATCTCGCCTGGCCGCCAAGTCTTGTTGAACCACGGCTCAAGTGGCCCGTAGAGACGCAGCACGGTGTTCCAGCCTTTGCCCGGCGTGGTTTGAACCCAGTTGCTTTCCTTGCCGGGCGGCGCTTTGGGGCCGAAATACAGGTCCACCGATGTATCGGGGTTGAGCACGATGCCTTTCCTCTCGCTGCCGATACTCGGGAACTGCTGGTCGGTCTGCAGCATTGAGCGAGTCTGATTGTCGTAGAGCACGACCGACCAGAAGTTCTTCGCCGGGATATTGGGCGGCAGGTGCAGCCGGTAGGTCTTGGCTCCATCGAAGGGCTGCTGGTTGGCGTCCACGAATGCGGTTGCGTACTGCGACCCAACGCCCACCATTTTGGCGATCATCGCAGGCGTGTTGGCGGTGGCGTAGAAGTAGAAGTACGTGCGTGGATCGAGCAAGCGCACGCCGTCACGCTCGTAGCGATGGCTGCCACCGACGAAGGGTGTACCCCAGGCGCTGTTCGGGTAGAAATACGAATCCTTGATGCGCGAGCGGAAGGTGAGCGTGCGTGCTGTGGCGCTGCCGACGGCTGCGGCCTCGGTGAGGATCTTTTTCATCCGCTCGTCAGGCGCGAACGGTTTGCCTTTCTCGATGCCGATAGCGGCCAACACACCGAGCGTTTCCGGGTCCATCGCCGCATTCGATTCCTCCTGCACCACTTCGTTGACCTCGTCAAAGAAGGTGATGTCCAGGGCATGGATGGTATTGAACGCCTTGCCGGAGACATTGACGAAGTTCGTCGGCGGCGGGGTGGTGGTGGCCTGCGCCAGTGGATAGATGCGCAGGTGCTGCTTGATGTTCTCGACGCCAGGTTTCGGGTCGCCATTGAGCTGAAATGCCCGGGTGATGAATATGTTACCGAGAGTCGGTGACCTGAATACGAAATAGCCTTCTGGCACAGGGCCGTCGTATCCCGGCGGCAGCAACAGGTACTTGCCGCCCTTGCCTTTGTCGGGTCCGGCGTTGCCGAGGTCGCCGACGTAACGGAACCAGAAGTCGTCGATGATGCTGAGCGTGTTGGGTGGGCTTTCGATGACGATCGGTCCGTCCTTGAGGTCAATCCAGGCCCAGCCGTAGATGTTTTCGCTGTTGCCCGTCAGGAACAGCGACTTGGCGTCCATCAGGTTCTCGAACAGCGCAACGGTCTGGTTGGCCGGTCCGAACTGGGTGATGCCCTTGCGTATCGCGGACAGCGAAGCCGCGGGCATGGCCGTAAGGAATGCCTGCACGCCGCGCTGGAAGTCGAGGTTATCGTAGACCTTCTGTACCGTCGCCTCGTCCGGGAAACCGTCGTTGAACCTGAGGGGGCCGAGCCGCGTCTCGAGGCTATTGGGTGTCACGATCGAAGGCGGGATGTCCGTTTTGTAGGTCTGGGCGAATGCCGACGACACCGTGGATGCACCGAGCAGCATGAGGGTTGCAAGTCTGATGTTCATGTATTGATTCCTTACATTGTCCGCGTCAAAGGCTTACTTGATCTCTTCGATTTCACCCGGTTGCCAGGTCTTGTCGAACCAGGCATCGAGCGGGCCATAGAGACGGAAGAGGGTGTTCCAGCCTTTGCCAGGGAGGGTCTGCACCCAGTTGCTTTCCTTGCCGGGTGGCGGCTTGGGACCGAAATACAGGTCGGCCGAGGTATCGGGGTTGATCACGATGCCTTTGCGCTGGCTGCCGATGCTCGGGAACTGCTGGTCGGTCTGCAGCATCGAGCGCGTCTGATTGTCGTAGAGCACGACGGACCAGAAATTCTTCGCCGGAATGTTCGGCGGCAGGTGCAGCCGGTAATTCTTGGCCCCGTCGAGTGGCTGACCCTTGGCATCGACGAATGCCGCCGCGTATTGCGAACCGACGCCGACCATCTTCTTCACCAGTGCGGGCGTATTGACTGTGGCATAGAAGAAGAAGAAGGAGCGCGCGTCGAGCTGGCGGATGCCGTCGCGCTGGAATTGATAATCGGCGCCGGAGAAAAGCCTGCGCCACGCGCTGTTCGGGTAGAAATATGCATCCGTCGATCGGGCTCTATAGGCGTTCGCCCGTGCCGTGGCGCTGCCGACCGCTGCCGCTTCGGTGAGGATCTTTTTCATCCGCGCGTCGGGCGCGAATGGCTTGCCTTTTTCGATGCCGATGGCGGCGAGCAATCCGAGTGTCTCAGGATCTTGCGCCGCGTTCGGCTCCTCCTGCACCACCTCGTTGACCTCTTCGAAGAACGAGAAGTCCATCGAGTGGATGGTGTTGATCGTTTTACCGGAAATGTTGACGAAGGTCGTCGCCGGTGGATTGGCGGCCTGGGCCAACGGATAGATGCGCAATTGCTTCTTGAAGCCATCGACCGCAGGTTTGGTGTCACCGTTTACCAAAAAGCCACGGCTGACGAACCAGTTGTTGAAAGTAGGGGATTTGAAGACGTGGTAACCCTGCGGGAGTTCCCCCTCGTAGTTCGGAGGTAGCAACAGGTATTTGCCACCCTGACCCTTGTCGGGCCCGGCGTTACCGAGATCTGTGACGTAGCGATACCAGAAATCATCGATGACGCCGAGTGTATTGGGTGGGCTTTCGATCACGACCGGCCCGTTCTTCAGATCGATCCAGCCCGATGCGTACACGTTCTCGCTGTTGCCCGTCAGGAACAGTGATCTGGAGTCCAGCAGGGTCTCGGCGAGGAACACTGTTCCATTGTCCGGACCGAGCGTCCTGATGGCTCTGCGCATCGCCGCTTGCGACGCTGCAGGAATGGTCGTGAGAAACGCCTGCACGCCGCGCTGGAAGTCGAGGTTGTCGTAGACCTTCTGCACGGTCTCCTCGTCCGGGAAACCGTCGGTGAAGTGCAGGGTACCGAGACGTGTCTCGAGGGTGTCAGGTGTCACGATCGAGGGCGGGATATCGGTCTTGTAGGACTGGGCAACTGCCGTCGAAGCCGCGAGTAAACCAAGCACGATGCAGAGGGACGATTTAAGTCTGCGTCTAGCACTTCCTGCACGGCTCGTTTGGGGCAATGTCATTCTTATTGTTCTCCATTGATGCGGACGAAGTCATCCAGCCGATGTTGGCTGCCCTATTTTGGGAACTGCACCGCATCAATGGTTTGTTAATGCACGACAAACATTTGTGATTGGATGTCACTGCGCCTGAGGCGAGGTCGAACGGATGCGGCGCCAGACACTGGGCGACATCCCATACCAGCGCTTGAAGGCGTGTGACAGTGAGCTTTGCTCGGCATAACCGAGTAACAACGCCACTTGGGAAATTCGCAGCGTCGGATCACTGAGATACAACGCCGCTCGTTCGCGGCGGATATCGTCCACCTGCTTCTCGAATGCCAGCCCTTGGTCTTCCAGGCGCCGCTGCAGGGTACGAACGCTGACGAAGTAATGGCTGGCGAGGGTGTCGAGTGTGCAACGGCCGGTTGGCAGGAGTTTACGAATCAGTGCATCCAGCTGATGTTCGAGGTCGAGTCCGGAGGCGTCTGCAATCCGCTCCAGATAGTCGGTGACGAGCGCCTTCATCTCTGGATCATTGCCGTCCATCGGGCGCGCAGTGTCACTTGCAGAAAATTCGAGCCCGAACGTAGCTTGCGAGAACTTCGACGGACAACCGAAGGCACGGGAATAGAATTCCTTCGTTTGCAGGGGGGCATGGGTGAAGAAAATCGCTCGCGGCCGGGCATTGGCACCGGCCAGTATCTGAAAAACATTGACGCCCGCCATGAGACACCATTGTTCGAACTGGCGCGCGATGCCCACTCTGGGCACTTTGAGCTGATAGCTCATACGCAGCCCACCGGCAATGGTCTGGCCTTGCAGTTCCACGGCCGGGTTCAGCAAGTTGATGAACCGCGCGGCAGCCCCGATGGCTTCGCCCACCGTTGCGCACTGGGTCAATACCAGCATGACCGGGCCGAGTGGCGCGCGTCCTTGTACTGAAGCGAGACGAATGCCGAAATCCGGGCATTCCAGGTCTTCGGCGCATGCCTCCATCAAGCGGATCAACGGTGCGCCAGGAATCTTCATATCGCTTTGATCAGGACCATGCAGCGGAAGATGAAAGCGTTCTTCGTAACGCACCACATCACCGCCCAGTTCCTCGATCAGTTTGGCAAAGCCCTGCAGTACCCAGCCGCGCATGTATGGCGTCATACCACTTCTCCTTGATGACGTGGCTGCTTGAAACGGCATTCAATCACAAATGTTTGTCGTGCATTAACAAAATTGCCGCCGGCGTCGGTGCCTAAAATGGACCGCGTCAGTCGACGCGATATCGCTCGGTGCCGACTTGGACAATCAGAGGTTTATACCGTGACGACAAGCAATGAATACAGCGATGTAATTGGCGCGCAGCGGGCGCTGAAAGATGGCTTTGCGCCGAACACGCCAAGCAGTGGTTCATCGATCATTGGTGCCTATGCCATCGCGATTGCCGAAGCGCTCGAAAACCAGGGTGCCAGCGCCGATCAGGTCTTTCACTCCTGCGGGGTGATGCTGCCTGCGACCACCGATCCGATGCTGCGCATCGATAATCAAACCATCGCAAAACTGTATGCCGCGGCCGTACAGGCCACAAAGGATCCGTGTTTCGGCCTGCGTGCCGGGGAGACCTTGCGTCCGGCCAATCTGCATGCGATGGGCTTTGCGCTGCTGGCCAGCATTTCCATACGGGACTTTGCGCAACGGTTGAGCTCGCTCTACCGCGTCATTTCGCAGAATGCCAACATCCGCGTAGAGGAACGAAACAACACGTTTCTGCTCATCACTTCGAGCGCAGCGGGTGCGCAGGTGTGCCATGAAACTCACGATGCTTACATCGCGTTGATCTTTGCGCTGTTGCGGACCATTTCCGGCAATCGGTTCCGTTTAAGCAGACTCGAGTTGATCCGACCTGCCTCTGAAGGCATGGCTCAGGTGTTTTCCAGCTACTTCCAATGCGACGTCGAGTTCAGTCGGCCCGAGATTGTGATGGCGATGGACCTCGACCTGGTGGACAAGCGGCTCCCGGGGGCCAACGAGGAGCTTGCCTTGAGTCATGACCGTACGGTGATGGAGTACCTTCAGCGCATTGAACGGGGCGATATCGTCAATCGCGTCCGGGCCATTGTCAGTAGCGAATTGTCCTCGCGTGCACTGAACAAGGATCGAGTGGCAGAGCGGCTGCACATCAGTACCCGCGGCTTGCAATTGAAGCTCGCCGCCAGAGACACCAGTTTTCAGGAAATCCTCGACCACACACGGCGCACCAATGCGCTCGCCTTCATGTCGCGCAGTTCGGTGTCGGTGACGGAAGCGGCTTTTTCCCTGGGTTTTTCCGAAGTCAGCAATTTTACCCGTGCCTTCAAGCGATGGACCGGCATGGCACCGAGCCAATATCGCCAGAGTCTCGGGTTGGAGCGCTGACAGGGCAGGGCAGAGCGCAATCGGGATCAAGAATCGAAGCCATTTAGAACCTGATACGAATCGAATGGCACATAACGCGATTGCCGGTCACGCAACACGCTCACCATCGCGACCTCGGGATCACGCGGCAGAATCAACCGGCCGCCGCAGGCCACCAGGTAATCCAACAATCGTTCTTTCTCATCGATCAAGGATTCTGGGTTGCGGTCATAGGCGCTGGTCACATCCAGTTGCAGCCACTGGCGCCCCGGCACCAGGTCACCGGCAAATATCACCGGGCCACCGGGCAAGTCGATCTCCGGCAATAGTTGCCCGGGGGTGTAGCCATCGCTGCCATGCAAGCGCCAACCAGCGCCGAGCTCGTCGCAGTCGGGGCCTTCGATCAGGTTCAGTCGACCACTGCTTTCCAATTGCCGCACTATCTGCGGCACAAACAGCGTCCGATCGCGCGGATGGGGCTGCCGTGCCCGGGTCCAGTGACGTTTGCTGGTGATATAGCGCGCCGCCGGAAACAACAAGCGAGGTGTCTCGCCGCCCTTGATCATCGCGCTCAGGCCGGCCGGTAATTGCGCGTGCAGATGAGTCAGCAACACCACATGAATGTCGTGTTCATTCAAGCCTTGCCGATTCAGACTATCCAGCAGACCCGGACTACCCGGCTGGCAGCGACAGGTGCGTGGTGTCGCAGCCAGCAGGGCATCGGCACCGGCCAGCACGAGAATATTGCGCCCGTTCTGTTGTACCAATAACCCGCGAGAAGCCAGTTCGACCCGGTTGTCATGGTCAGGCTTGACCCAGGCGGCCCAGGACTCGCGCGGGGTGTTGCCGAACATTACGCCCCCGTCGAGTTTGCGGCGCTTGCCGTCCAGCGTGGAAATCGTGCAATTCACACTCCGTACCTCTTCGAACGCATGCCGATGACATTGACGCTGTGCAATATCATCGGAAGATGAACACGCCTGATTTTCACGGACGCTGTTTCACTTTCATTAAAGGTTTCCAGTGCAGAAAACCAAAGAGCAGCGTGAGGACCAGGCTTGCACCCAGCGAGCCCCGGTAGCGCTTGACGAACTTGAACATGACGATGATCTCAAGCAGATGTGCAAGCAGCAGTACCACTGCAATGGTTTTCCAGAACGACCAGGTAGCGGGCAGCAAGCCTGCGGTGCCTGCTACACCTAGAACATAGACGCCTATGCACAAGAATTTCAGCAGTGCGATCAAAATGAATTCCCCTCTTGTCATGATCCGACTTGTCGGCAGATACACACGTGACACTCATTGCGTGCGTATCTGCGTCTCAACCGGGCTTCAATATTTCTTCAGAATGTGCACAAATCCCGCGCTGCCCAGACCGCCGTTGTGCTGCAACGCGACCCTTGCTCCCGGGACCTGTCGTGCGCCAGCCTGGCCGCGTAGCTGCCAGGTCAGTTCTGCCAGTTGGGCCAGTCCCGTCGCACCCAATGGGTGTCCCTTCGCCAACAGGCCGCCCGACGGGTTGATCACCCACTGGCCGCCATAGGTACCGCGTCCTGACGCGACAAAATCGTTCAACTCTTCCTGTTTGCACAGGCCCAGCGCGACATAAGTGGCCAATTCATTGCTGGCAAAACAGTCGTGCAACTCGATGACGTCGACATCCGTCGGTCCGATGCCGGCGTCTTCATAGGCTTTGTTGGCCGCATCACGACTCAATGCTTGAAACATGACATCCATGATGCTGCCTTCGAAAAAGCTTTGCTGGTCACTGCACCAGCCCTGACCGGCGAGGCGCACATCAGAGCGAATGCCATGCGCGCGGGCAAATTCTGGCGTACATACAATCACCGCGGCGGCACCGCAGCTCGGTGGGCAGGCGAAGTTTTTGCGCAGACCGCGAAAGATCGGTTTCGTCGCCAGGATTTCTTCGACCGTCAACGGCGTACGAAAAATGGCGTTTTCATTGTTGGCAGCGTGCTGGCGCGATTTGACGCACACCGAGGCAAGGGTCTCTTCGGTCACGCCTGTCTCAAGCATGGCGTCGACCTGAGCGCCGAACATGCAGACCGCCGGCGGCGTATCGCGCTCCTCTTCACTGAGGTTCATGAGGTTGGCGATCACTTCTGAGTGTCGTGCCAATGGGCTGACCTTGTCAGGAAAGACCATGTCGATCGCGCCTGCGGGCATCTGTTCGAAGCCAAGCGCCAGGGCGCATTCGACCTGCTGCCCCCGGACAGCCTGTACTGCCAGGGCAAACGCAGAAGAGCCACTGGCGCAGTTGTTGTTGACGTTGAAAATCGGGATGCCGCTGATAGCCACCCGATAGAGCGCGGTCTGTCCTGCGCAGCTATCCCCATAGACATAGCCGCAAAAGGCTTGCTCGATCAATGCATAGTCGATGCCGGCATCCTTGAGCGCCGCCCGTGTGGCTTGTTCACCCATGACATCGTAGCTTTGCGATTGACCCGGTTTGCGGAAAGGCACCATGCCTACGCCGGCGATAACAATATCGGTACTCATAGCGACTCCTTTTTCAACGTGGTGGCCAGTATCCACAATGCTCAGCGTTTGTAATTGCAGGGGGAGCAAGCTGATAACAAGTCAGGCACGCCGGGATAAATCGACGTTATGCGATGCCGTCGTGCATGGGACAAGACTTGTGCTTGCAAGGACAAGCCCAAGGGAATTCGGAGGGATAGTTTGACGGTGAATAATAAAAGCCATCTGGCATGAGTGAGGAGATTTACCGTGGAATTTACCGGAAAGGTTGTAATAGTAACGGGCGCTGCTAACGGCATCGGTCGTGCTTCAGCCATCCAGTTTGCGCGCCTGGGGGCGAGCCTGGTACTGGCGGACGTCGATGAAAAAGGGTTGCAGGAGACCCTTGAGGTGATTGGCGACAACGCAATCGTTGTTCACACCAACGTCGCGGATGAAGCCGCCTGCAAGGCCATGGTGCATACTGCGGTCGATACGTTCGGGCGGGTTGACGTGCTGTTCAGCAACGCCGGCATCTGCGGTGTTCGTGGGCGGACGGCCGAGGTGTCCGTAGCCGAGTGGCGCCGTGTCATCGATATCAATCTGAACGGCGTCTTCTTTTGCGCACGGGCGGCGATACCGGCCATGCTGGACAACGGCGGTGGGGTCATCATCAACACGGCGTCGGTGGACGGCCTGGTGGGCATGGCGACCCTGCCGCACTACACGGCCGCCAAACATGGCGTCATCGGGCTGACCAAAGCCTGCGCGCTGGAGCATGGACGGCAGAACATTCGCAGCGTTGCCATCGCCCCGGGTTACATTCGCACCGCCATGACCGAGAACAATCTCAGCAAGAACGAGCAGGCCATGTTAGAGACTATGGTTCCGGCAGGCGGCCGTGCGGGCACTCCGGAGGATGTCGCCAACCTGGTGACCTGGCTGGCCTCGGACAAAGCCGCCTATATCAATGGTTCGTGCCACACCGTGGACGGCGGACTGACCGCAGGCTTTGCGTTGCCGGATTGAGTGGGAGACCGCTGGCAAACTGAATAAAATGAGACCACGCAAACCGTTCCAGGGCTATCGTCTATACGCAAGGCCGTTACCCTGGAACAAGCAGATGAGTAGGGCGTTGATGGCTTAGACATCAATCTCCGGTCTCTTTCATACCGTGCACGGGATTGCAGAGAGGCATCGCCAACGTGGATCGCATAGAGCCTGAACTGGTGCTCAAGACAACTCCTCCGCGCAGCCAGAGGGGAGCGCAGGCGCGCGATCGACTGAGCATCGATGCCCCCGAATTGGCGAACAAGGTGGCCATCAGTGTGCAGGGGCCAGCCGGCTTCGGTAAGACAATGCTGCTGGCGCAATGGCGACGAGAGTTTTTGTCGCGCGGGGCAGTGGTTGGATGGTTGACCCTGGATACGCGTGATGATGGCAGTCGCCTTGCACTTGGCCTATCGGCAGCCATGGCGTTGGGCAGCGGCCGGCAGTCCTTTACCAGTACCAGTGATGGATCCTCAAGCCATGGTCGCGACGAGCTGGAAAGGTTGACCCACTGGCTAGCGGAGGTGGCCGACCTCGGCGGCGAGACAGTCATGATCCTCGACGAGGTGGACGCCTTGCCCGAGCCTACCGCCCGCCACTGCCTGACTTACCTGCTGCACAATGCCCCGGCCAACCTTCGCATCATCATGTCTTCGCGTCGCCGCTTGAGCTTTAACACCATTGACCTTGTGGCCCGAGGACTCTATGTCCGGGTCGCGGTGGATGCCTTGCGATTCCGTGGCGAAGAAACCATCGAATTGCTCAGCAACCGTTTCGGAACACGCATCGACGCTGATCTGTGTCTTCGCCTGCATGAAATCACCGAAGGTTGGCCTCTGGGGTTGCAACTGGCGATTGCGGCGATTGAGAAGAGCGCCCATCTGGAAGCCGCCGTTGAGGATCTCTCGGCTTGTTCCGGTGATATTCAAGGTTATTTCGTCGATAAGCTGGTTACCCGCCTGTCGGCAGAACAGATCGAATTCATTACCTGTCTCTCCCTGTTGGAAGTCATTCACCCTTCACTGTGTGCCGCACTAACGCGCAGTGAGCGGGCAGGGGAACTGCTGCATGAGTTATGCGCCTCGACACCCATCTTCGCCGAAGGGGTCGACAGCGACTGGGTTCGCTTCCATCCCTTGGCCAGAGAGTTTCTGCAGAGTCGTTTTCGAGATCTTGCGCAGGAGCAGCGAAGGACCCTCCATGAGCGGGCCGCGAACTGGTTGGAGGCGAATGCCTTTTTCGAGGAGGCGGCGCGGCAATACTTGCTGGCCGGACAGACCAGCAAGGGCTACCTGATGATCGAACAATGCCTTTACGAGGTTATGCTGCGAGGCCAGTTCAGCCGGGTGCTGGAATGGGTCGAAGAGCTGCCTGCCGAGGAAGTGGAATCACGTCCGCGCCTCTGTCTGGCGGCAGCCTGGGCCTTGGCAATGAGCGAGCGACATGTCGAGGCGGCCAGGTTGATCGCCTGTATCGAACAGGATCCGGCCGCGGATGAGGAAACGCGCTGCGAAGCCGCGGCGATAGAAGCCGCTGCAGCCTACTTTGCCGACCGGCCAGACGAATCAATGGCACTACTCGCTCCATGGATGGATAAATTGTCGTCCGGATCGATCAAGCTGCAAGCCATGGTCGCCAACCTGGTCGCCCGCATAGCCCTATTTCAGGGGCAGCCAGAAAAAGCCCGGCGTATCTTTCAGCGCGCACCGCACTACGCGTGGACCCCGCAGCTTGATGGAATCCGCGGTTACGGTGAATGGGTCGTAGGCATGACCTACTTGTGCGAAGGGCGTATGCCGCCGGCGGAGGCCGCTTTTCGCAAGAGTTTGCTACGCGCCGAGCAGGATATCGGCCGGCGCAGTTCCGTGGCGGTGATGCTCGCCTGTGGACTGGCCACGGTGCTTCTGGAACGAGGAGAGATCCAGGAAGCCACGACGGTACTCGCCAATCGGTTGGATGTTGTCGAGCGGTTGGCGTCGCCGGATGCGATTGCAATGGGATTTCTTACGGCGGCACGTCTGGCTGCGTTGCAGGGGCAGCCCCATCGCGGCCATGACTTGCTGGCGGCATTGTTCGCGCTCGGCGAAGAGCGGGGCATCGCGCGCTTCTGCATGGTGGCCCTGGGTGAACAAATCCGGTTGAATGCCTTGCTTGGCCGAGGCGATTCTTGCCTGGCACTCTGGAGACGGCTGGATGAGCGGGTGCCTGACGTGGCTCGCCAGCAAAGCGGTTTGTTGGGACAGGAACTGGCCCTGTTGGCCGGGCTGAGTAACGCCTATGTGTGTCTGGTCCAGCGCGACTGGGAGGCCATGCTGAACGTGCTCGCCGGGGCAAACGAGCTTGCCGAGCGTCTGCAGCGTGGTCGTGAAGTCGTTCAGGTCAAGTTGCTCAAGGCATTGGCACTCAAAGATTCAGGAGGGGATGGACTGTCAAGTTTGGTCGAAGCGATCAGCCTGGCTAACACCTACGGCTTGCAGCGCATCCTCCAGGACACTCATCCCGATCTCGTCACGTGGGCGCAGAAAGTCCGCCATAGGGAGGCTCAAACACCTGCGCAGGAAGCAACACCGCCCGTTGCGATCCGACGCCAGGAGCCTGTTGCCACCGGCATTTCGCCCAGCCGACTGCTGACGGCCAAAGAGCGGGAGGTGCTGCAATTGCTGGCACGCAACCTGACGAACAAACAGATAGCCCTTGCACTGGATGTCGGTGATGAAACCGTAAAGTGGCATCTGAAAAATCTGTACGGAAAATTTCATGCAGGCACCCGCAAGCATGTAGTAGATCGCGCCTACATGCTGGGCATTCTCGAGGCGTCTGGTTGAGCCAGAAGCATCCGGGTTGCCTGGCCCAGTCCTGAATATCTACCCACTCCAGCAAACCATTCTCTTGCCGGATCGCGCCAGCGGGCTGGCGCGACGTGCCCGGGTTGCTGGTCAGAGCGTGGTGACGACAGCGCGAGCCAAACCGCGTTCTTCGCAGAAGCCCAGCAGGTAACGGTGACCGAATGCCTTGGAGCCCGACGCAAAGCCTACTTTGGCATTTTCGCCGTTGAGCAACTTGATCACGCCCGCAACTTGCAAGGCGCCCGTGGCAATGTAGGCAGTGGTGCCGAACACTTCGGCGCGAACGGCCGAAAGCTGGCCGCGACCGATCGCGGTGTCAACCGTACGCATCAAGGTCGTACGCTCGCGTGGTGGCATCGCCGGGGTCGTCGCCTGGACGATGTTTTTAAGTACCTCATCCTGTGCTTCGGGCGGAAGGTGCTTGTATTCAGCTTCCCATTTCTGGTTTAGCGAATGCACCATCTTCATCGCGTCGTTGTCGTAGAAGCCGACGCACGAGACGCAGGAGCGCACGCGTGAATCATTCTCGAAATAGATCGGCAACGAAGTGCCGCCCCATGGCAAGGCGAACACCGCTTGCATGAAGTGTGGCGAAGGGATCAAGAACGACGCATCGACCGGGTGTGCCACCAGTTTTTTGTCCCACAGGTAGCAATGCTCGGCGCGGTACATCTCGAAAATCGAAGCGGTGGATCCGACCGTTACACCGGCACCAATACCGCGCTGGCCACGGCACAACGCCGAGGTTTCCAGTGCATCGATGCCGGGGTGTTCGAGCGCCAGTTCGGCGGCGATCTCCGAGAAGGTATTCATGTACGCCAGTGACGGCGAAACCAGCAAGCCGGCCTGGGCGAAGCGCTCGCCAAACTGATCGCGGACATTGCGCACAAAGGACTGTTCGCCAGTGGTATCCAGGTAATGACAGCCGGCATTAAGCGCCGCTTCAACCGTGGTGAGACCAAATTTGGCGAAAGGGCCCACGGTATTGCACACAACCTTGGCACCCTTGAATGCCTCGGTCAGCGATTCGACGGTGTGGTCGACTTCGATGATTTCGTATGTCGCAGACTCCAGTCGCACCACGCGCTGCGCCATCATTTCACGGGTACGCCCGGCATCGCGCGCCACAGCAGTAAACGCAATGTTCTGGTCGATCAACCAATCCATAATCAGCATGCCGGTATAACCACTTGCGCCATAGACAACGACGGAATACTTAGCCATTTTTTATTCTCTTGATGTTGTTGGGTATGCGAAACAGGCGGAGCAGTGCACGACGATTCGAATGGCCGGCCTGTTCAAGACCTGCCTGTTAACGGCAGCGTCGACCTTGCCGGGCATTTCGGGTGGGCACATCTCGATTTCGCGGGGCTGGACCTGCCGTTTCTGCGTGCTCGACTTGAATGTTCAAGTCGTCGACACAAACAAATCGATACATGACACCGTTACCTGCACCGTCCAAAAGTAGTGAGTTCGATACCCCTGACGGCCCCCCACGGCGGGGGGGTATTGAACGAGTTCGATATTCTGGATGCGCCCACAGGACCTCGGCATCGCCCGCAGCGGCCAACAAAGTGGGGAACCTGTCCATGCCCGAGAACATCACGATTGAAACCTCCCCCGGTTTGATCTTGCCGGTGCCGCTATCGAACCGCAGTTCTATCAATTGCTGCTGGAGTTGTGGGGTATCGACGATCCGGACTTCAAGCAGCAATGGCAGAAGCAGGACTGGCCGCTGCTGCGCCAGAAACTGGAGACCTTATTCCTGACTCGCACCCGTGATGCCTGGACCCATCTGCTGGAAGGTACGGATGCCTGCTTTGTCCCGGTGCTGGATATCAGCGAAGCGTTTACCCACCCGCACAACCGCGCTCGCGGCCTGTTCATGGAAACCCACGGCGTATTGCACCCGGCACCTGCGCCGCGCTTGAGTCGTACTCCAGTAAAGGCGGGAGGGTGGTAAAAAACGGCGAGCACACCCTGGAAATCCTTGAGCAACTTGGCCTTGGCGTTGGGCAGATCGACGAACTGCGTAACGTTGGCGCGATTGTTTGAAGGTATTTACCATTTAGATGTCAATCCCCCCTTCCGCGGGGGGGAGGTCACTCTGATCAATCTTCTACCGTTGCTGCCAGTGGGTTAGTCGAACTGTCCTTGCCCACTTTCAGCCGAACGTGAGGAGTACATCAGTGGACATCCAATTCACCCCTGCCGAACTGGCCTTCCGAGACGAAGTCCGTACGTTTTTGCGTGACAAACTACCGGCCGATATCGCAACGCGCGGTCGCCACGGCAAGCGTTTCAACAAAGAAGATCAGGTTACCTGGATGCGCCTGCTCAATGAGCGGGGATGGTTGGCCGCCAGTTGGCCTGTGGAGTTCGGCGGCACCGGCTGGGGCGCAGTGGAGAAACACATTTTCGAGGAAGAATGTGCCGCTTTCGGCGCTCCGTGGGTCGTACCGTTTGGCGTCAACATGGTTGCCCCGGTGATCATCAAGTTCGGTACGCCTGAACAGCAGGCGCGCTTCTTGCCCCGCATCCTCACCACTGAAGACTGGTGGTGCCAAGGCTATTCTGAGCCGGGCGCCGGTTCTGACCTGGCCGCTGTAAAGACACGCGCTGTGCGTGATGGCGAACACTACTTGGTCAATGGCCAGAAGACGTGGACCACACTGGCCCATTATGCCGACTGGATCTTCTGCCTGGTGCGCACCGACCCTGGAGCGCAACAACAGCGGGGCATCAGCTTCCTGTTGATCGACATGAAGACCCCGGGCATTACGGTGCGTCCGATCATCACCCTCGACGGTGAGCATGAAGTCAACGAAGTGTTCTTCGACAACGTGCGCGTGCCGATGGAAAACCTGGTCGGGGAGGAGAACAAGGGCTGGACGTGCGCCAAGTACCTGCTCACCCACGAGCGCACGAGTATTGCTGGCATCGGTCAGGCCAAGCAGATGCTGGGCCGGCTCAAACACATTGCCACCCAGGAGCAGCGAGACGGCTTGCCGTTGATCGATGACATCCAGCTGCGCATGCAGATCGTCGAGCTGGAAATCCAGCTGATGGCGATTGAAATGAGCAACCTGCGCATTGTCGCCGCTGCCGGCGACGGCGGGGTGCCGGGCACCGAAAGCTCGTTCCTGAAGATCAAGGGCAGTGAAATCCGCCAGGCCATCACCTACCTGATGAGCAAGGTCCTGGGCCCGTATGCCATGCCCTTCGTCGAAGAAGAGCTGGGCTATCTCAAGCAAGCGGACCTGTATCGCGACTACAGCACCACGCCAGCCAGCCAGTACCTCGATATGCGCAAGACCTCGGTCTATGGCGGTTCCAATGAAATCCAGAAAAACATCATCGCCAAGATGATTCTAGAGCTGTAAGGGGTATACCGAATGGACTTCAAACTTTCCGAAGAGCAGCAAATGCTGCTGGACACTACTACGCGCCTGGTGCGTGACAATTATGGGTTCGAAGCGCGTGAAAAGTTCGCCGAGAGCGAGCTGGGCTTCAGCGCTGCCTTTTGGCAGCAATTGGGCGAACTGGGCCTTACCGCCGTGCCATTTTCCGAGGAGTTCGGTGGCTTCGGTGGCAGTGGCGTGGACACGCTGGTGATCATGACCGAGCTGGGGCGTGGCCTGTGCCTGGAACCCTACCTGCAATCAGTGATCTTTGCCGGTGGCTTGCTGACTCAACTAGGCAGTGATGAGCAATGCACTTATGAAAATGCCTCGCTGGCTTGGCGCGATCGTCCAACGGAAACGAACGAGCCATGCGTGGAAGGTCTGACAGCGCCAAGGGCGCTCCACACCGAATCAAACCTTTGGATTTATTAATGCGTAACTCGAATTGCACCACATCCGGGTCACCATGCATCGTGTTAGCAATCGCGGCAATATTAGGGTTGTGGGGCAGGGGATTGAGCTCATTCCAATCCGAATGCCCCAGCCTCAACTGATTTTCCTACCGGCCAAGCCGCCGGCCGGGAACCCTATAATCGCTCCCCAAACCCAGCAACTCCCGAGCTAACACTGCAAGCGGAGCGCGCAGGCGTGAGGATGGATGCCCGCCAGGGTCAAGACACGCGCGGGGCGCGGGCTTGATTCACGACAGCCGCGCTCGAAGAGCCACGCCCATCGTTACTTCTTCTGCCAATGAGTTCGACACGGAGGGCCGTGCAGCTTCACATTGTCAGATGTAGGCGCCCCGTGAATATCATCGAGACCACCTATGAGTGGTCGGTTTTTTACAGGCGAGTTCCAGATTCGCACGCGCCGAACGCCTCACTTGGCTGAACGTCAACTGGGCGAGTTTTGCCGCGGTTTCTGCTGCGTCTAGCAATGTCTCATCATTCCTTGCAGCATCAGCAATAGCGACCCGATGTCGCCGAATCATGGTCTGGACACCTTCGCTAGCCATGACTTTCGAACTCTGAGTTTCCGTCAACGTGCAGACATCAGGGAGCGCACCTCCGGTTGGCAGTCCTCGAGATTCAACATAATCCTTCAAAATCCCAATGAACTGGGTGCAGAGCGGGCGCTCAGTTTCCAGAGGTGCCCCCGGGTTATCAATGTATACCCAGGAACTGCAGCGAGGCGGATCAACAGGTTCGGGCGGGTGCTGGTAAGTCATAAATTGGCTGAGCAAACCTACGTGCTGGCCGTCCCGAGACAAGCCGGATAGCGGAATAGTCGTGAATCTGGCCACCGCGAGCATGAATCGGCACATCTCGTACTCAGGACTGGTTAGGCGCCAGCGTTCGAGGTGTGCGAAGAGCCAATCCATTTCGAGGGGCGATAGATTGGCAGCGTCCAAGGCCTTATCAGACGGGGTTTCAGGAGGCTTGGCCATCACAGGAGCCGGCTGTTTTCGAACGCCGATACGCCACAAATATTGGAGAAAATGGAAAGTAACTCCATGGACTTGGCGCATCACCGTGCTGACGATCGGGGCCTTGGGGTCGGGTCGGTAACATGGGCGCCAGCTCGGATTGATTGGCTGATTTGTGAGAGCCGGATAGCCACTGAGCAAGAAGCGAAATCCAGCCGGACTCTGAGCGACCCAATTGTCGTCAGGCTGTTTTATAAAGTGTAGAAATCGCGTCAGGCTCTCGGTATCCCACTCGGTCATGGGCCGCCGGTCAACCAGGAAACTCCAGTTCAGGGCCATATGCAGCACAGAGGTGTAGTCGCTGTATCGACCTGCCCAAGGTGTTTGCTTGATTTGCATCGATTCGAGGATGAAATCCGCCGCGTGACGGCACATTTCGACTGGGCGGCAGGACGGGTCAATGTCGGATAACCGTCGCAGAACATGGATGTTTGCGGGGAAATCCATGCCTTCGTCTAAGCAGCGAACGAACACCCACATCGTAGGGAAAATGGGGAACGGGTTTGACGTCCAGTTCATAAGAAATGCACGTTTTGTGAGCTCAGGAAAAGTGTAGTTCGGAGAACTCAATGTGGCCGACGTAGGACTCGCCGTGATTATTTTGGAACGGTGATCCGCGGAAATGCTTTGATGCGGTGTCGAAGTCTTCGTCGATAAACGATCGCGAGATGCTTCAACTTATTGGCAAGAGATGCTTACGCCGGCGAGCAGATGTCGATTGTTGCTTGTCGCTTGTCGGCCGATGGAGATCCGTCGATGGGTGGATGTTTGGCAGATCAAGGGAAGGAGTATGATCAATCGACTGGAGATTCTCGGGGCTGAGATTTCACGCCCAGAGCATCCAGTATCAAAAAACGATTCTGAAGACACAGGATCGAGCAGAAAAGGGCAAGCCTATGAATTCTCAAAGGTTCTTGCGTCCAGATTTAGAAATTTTCCGTCCAGTAATTACGAAAGGCTGACAGATGAACATATCTAACATAGCACCTCGTTTAACATAATATACATTATGCGTACCATCGTATTCTTGTGCGGGGGTCAGTGGTGGTCAGATTTCAACCCAGGCGCAGCCTCTCAGTCATTACGAAAAGGCTTTAATGAACAGATCCAAAACTCGATCAAGCTTGTACTCACAGACAAACAGTTCATCGGTTGTGGAATCGACGAAGGCACCTTGACGTCCAGCATCGTCAACGTTGGCAACGGCGCTCTGTTACCACGGCATGCGTTATTGTCGAGCCACCTTTGTGGGTTGAGCGTTGCCGGTAAAGCGCCGTTGAACGCTGATTTGTCGTCGTAAATCCAAATCTTGGCATGTGGTGCGATAACCGATCGCTCAATCTGCTCGATAGGAACAGACAACGGCTTCGCTTCGCTCAACGGAATCTGTGCGGAAAGTCGATGTTATCCAGGGCGAGTATCCAACCCCTACCAACAAAGATGAACGGTACGATTACTTGCCGCTAACTCGGCCTCAGAGATCATCTGCTTGAGCAAGTCCCTTGGACTCACAGCACCTAGAAGCCGGTCGTGACGTGCAAAGAGCATTAAATGAGAGTCCTTAAATGCCCTTATCCACTCTCACAGGTCTTTCAATTTTTGCAGCCCAGTTAGTTAAAGTGCCCCTTAAGGCTAGTCTGTGAGCCAATTCCGGCACTTCACTGCAGCAATGCGGATATATGCGTTAATATTATAACTAAACTAAATGACTGTTTTGTTTAGTTATAATAGATAGGGCGTAGAAAAGGAACGACATGTTAACCACGTCAAACCATCCGCTGCTTAAACTTCTGGCTACCCTGCCCCAGTTTTTCACGGCCCTTCGGGAGGGCTGCGTAGCTGAAAAAGCTCTCGGTTAAGGCTTTGGTAACGCAACCGCTAGTTTGGCGTCAGATTTTTCTGGGCGTCGCCGATACCCAGTCTGAGAACGCAAACCTTCAAGGCGCACTAACCTAGCCACCCGATGGCAGCCACATCTATCGTCAACCTCGCACAGATCAAATGACGCTCGATTGGCCGGTACCGCGTCCGGGCATGAGTAATATCAACGCCCTCTCAACCCACCGACATCTTCTCGGTAAGGTTCTGTTGCAGGTACGCGAGGAAGCGTTGTCGGAACAGCATTGTATGCTCGTGCGCGGCCTTCTCTGCTTCGTCGGGATTACGCGCCTGTATTGCATCGACGATTTCATCGTGGTCGCGGCCGAGGGAGGTTGAGCTACTGGCCGTACTGACGATGTAGTCAAAGTGCAGGTGAAGCAGGCGTTGACCTTCGCCCAGCAGCTTCTCGTAGTAACTGATGAAGTACGGGTTCTTCCCGGCCTCGGCAATCGCCATGTGCAATGCCTTGTTGGTTTCGGACATTGCCTGGAAGTCCCCGGCACTCACGGCGTCCAGATAGGCCGCGTCGGCACCACGAATACGCAACAGGTCTTCATCGGTACGGTGCATGGCCGCCAGGCGGGTTACCGCGCGCTGGATCAAGTCGAGGGCCGAAATGTAGTTGGGGAACTCTTCGATTTCGAAGGGTGTCACCAACAGCGTGCGGTTCGGCAGGATGGTCACCAGGCCTTCGCTGATCAGACGCGCAAGCGCATCACGCACTGGTGAGCGGGACAGACCGAACTGCGCGGCCAAGGACACTTCGTCCAAGGGCACGCCTGGCTTGAGCTTCAGCGTCAGGATCTGCTTGCGCAACTCTTCGTAGATGTAGCGACCGCCATGGCGTTTGGCACCACTGGTAGCTTCAGTCGTTTCTTTGCTCATAGGGTCATGCTCTCGACAGTGCGGGCCAGTCATCCGGCCAGCCCGCAACTTTAACATCTGCCCGGGAATAGTTAGAAACCCTCACCCCAGGTATCACTCAACATAAAACCGGCCGCCAATGGGTCGTCCGGATCGACGCCAATCTGGTGCAGCCCATAGATCCACGCCCGCCCGGTGACTCTGGGCAAAATCGCCGGTTTTCCGCCCACATTCGTCAGCCCCAGCAGCTCGACCTGAAACTCGCCGCCAATGGTCGAACGCGAGATGAGTGTATCCCCCACTTCAACCAGATTGCGTGCGCTCAAGGTCGCCAGGTTCGCCGAGCTGCCCGTGCCGCAGGGCGAGCGGTCGACCCGCCCCGGAGGCAGCGTGGTACAGGTCTGGTAGGTGCGCCGATTTACGCGGTGGCGGAACATTACATACGCTACTTCGTCGAGTGTCTGGAACAGCGGGTGGCGCACTTTCACCTGCTGATTGATCAGGCCTTTAAGGCGAACACCTTGAGTCGCCAGTTCACGGGCGTTCTCGGGGGCAATGGTGAGGCCGATCTGGTCAACGTCCACCAGCGCGTAATAGACACCGCCGAAGGCAATGTCTGCCTTGATCACACCAAAGTCTGCAGTTTCGATCGGCATATCCAGATGCTCGACAAAGGACGGCACCATATCCAGCGAAACGCTCTGACAGCGCCCATCCGCGCACTGGGCACGGGCGGTCACCAGGCCCGCCGGGGTGTCGAGCACCACCGTGGTCACGGGCTCGACCATCTCCACCATCCCAAGCTCCAGCAGGGCGGTGACCACGCAAATACAGTTGCTGCCGGACATCGGGTGAGCCTTGTCCGCCTGCAGCACGATGAACCCGGCCTGGGCTTCGGGCCGGGTTGGCGGCAACAGCAGGTTCACCGACATCTGCAGGCAACCGCGCGGCTCCAGGATCACCAGGCGCCGCAAGCTGTCGTCGACTTCGTTGATGTAGTTCATCTTGTCGAGCATGGTCTGACCGGGGATATCAATGACTCCGCCGGTGATGACCTTGCCGATCTCGCCTTCACAATGCACATCAGCCATCTGCAGCGTCTTTTTCCAGCGCATGTCCGGTTCCTTTACTTGATGTACCAACCCCAAGGCTGCTCGCTGTCGTAACGGGTGATCTGTTTGGTTTCCAGATAATTGTTCAAGCCCCACTCACCCAGTTCACGCCCGATACCGCTTTGCTTGTAGCCGCCCCAAGGGGCTTCGGTAAAGGTCGGTTGGGAGCAATTGACCCAGACGATGCCTGCTCGCAGTCGGCGAGCGACGCGTTCGGCACGCGCACTGTCCCGTGACATCACGGCAGCCGCGAGGCCGAAGCGCGAGTTGTTGGCGCTGCGCACTGCATCGGCTTCGTCATCGAAGGGGCGTACGCACACCACCGGGCCGAAGATTTCTTCTTTCCAGATCCAGCTGTCCTGCGGCACGTCGGCAAAAATCGCTGGCGTCAGGAAGTAGCCTTTCTCGCAATGGGCCGGACGAGTACCGCCGGTCAGTAATGTGGCGCCCTCCTCCCGGCCACGGGCAATGGCCGCCCGTACTTTGTCGTACTGACCACGATTGACCAGCGGGCCAAGCAGCACGCCTTCATCCATGCCGTTGCCGATGTTGACACGCTGGGTCTGTTCCACCAGGCGTTTGAGCAGTGGCTCGTACAAATCCCGCTGGACCAGCACCCTGGAAGTCGCTGAACACACCTGGCCCTGATTCCAGAAAATGCCGAACATGATCCATTCGACCGCGGCTTCGATATCGCTGTCGTCGAAGATGATGAACGGCGACTTGCCCCCCAGTTCCAGGCTGATGTTTTTGATGTCGCGGGCGGCGGCCTGCATGATCCGCGTTCCGGTAGGCACGCTGCCGGTAAAGGCCAGTTTGTCGATACCAGGATGCTCGCTCAGGGGTGCCCCGGCATCCGGGCCGAAGCCGGTGACCACGTTGAGAACACCAGCAGGCAAACCGGCCTGATGAGCGATGTCCGCCAGCTCCAGGGCGGTCAACGGTGTTAGCTCCGATGGCTTGAGCACCATGCAGCAACCGGCGGCCAGTGCCGGTGCGACTTTCCAGGCGGCCATCAGCATCGGAAAATTCCAGGGAATGATCGCCCCTGCGACGCCCACCGGCTCTTTACGCGCAATCGAGGTGAAGCGCTCGTCGGCGAGTGCAATATTCTGCTCACGATGAGCGTCCAGGCTGTCGGCCAGATCAGCATAAAAGTCAAAGCAGCCTGCGGTATCGGCAATGTCCCACTGGGCTTCGGGCAAGGGTTTGCCGTTGTCGCGCACCTCAAGTTCTGCCAGTTGGTCTTGGCGTTCGCGGATGCCGTTGGCGATGGCCCGCAGAATCGTCGCGCGCTCGGCCCCGGTCATTTGCGGCCAGGGACCCTCATCAAATGCCCGGCGTGCGGCACTGACGGCCAGATCGATATCTTCTGCGGTAGCTGCTGCAACCTGGGTGATGACCGACTCATCGCTCGGGTCAATGGTGTCAAACGTGGCGCCATTCCTGGGGTGAACCCACTGGCCATCGATATACAGCTGGTCAAAGGATTTCATGCATGGCCTCCAACAAGGGCAAAGCGCTGGGCGCTGAAAGGGGTGAGGTCCTGGGCGGGTTTTCGTCCCACAACCAGGTCAGTGATGAGTCGTCCGGTGGTTGCACCCAACGTCAGGCCGAGCTGGCCGTGGCCGAACGCCAGGAACACGTTCGACAGCCGGGTGCTGCGATCGATGACCGGTTTGGTGTCGGGTAGAAACGGGCGATAGCCGACGCCGTATTCGACCTTATCCAGTTGCAGTCGGGGAAGAATCTTTCGTGCTTTCTCGAGGATGATGTCTGCACGCTTGAAATTCGGCTCGGCGTTGGGGCCAGCGAATTCGATGGTGCCGCCAATCTGCAGACCACGGGACATCGGGCTGAAGCAGAACCCGCCATCGGCATAAATCACCGAATGGCGAATCTCCACGCCAGGGGTGGGCAGCAACACCTGATAGCCGGCGATGCCGGCCAGTGGAACCTGCGCGCCGATCTGCTCAAAAAACTGTCGCGAGCCGGTGCCGGCGGCGATCACCACCTGATCAGCCGCGTGGCGTTGGCCATCTGCGAGGGTGACGCCACTGGCACGGTCGGCCACTTCATCGATGCGCTTGACCTGGCCACGCACGCGAACGCCGCCCTGATCGAGAAAACTTTGCGTCAATGCGGCAATAAAGCCTTTGGTATCGCGGACCGCGCGCCAATCTGCAAACAGCAGGCCATGGTTGAACTTGCCGGCTAACGACGGTTCGAGATCCGAGATGGCCTTCGCGTCCAACACTTCGGATTTGAAACCCAGAGCCTGGCGCAACGCCAGATGCTCACGCTCGTGTTCAAGGCCTGCCGGTGTATCGAACACCTCGATGATCGGGCGCTGTCCCATCAGGGTCTTGTCCGGGCAAGCCGCCAGCAAAGGCGCATAGTCCTCGTAGACCTGGTGCGTCAGGGTTGCCATGTCTTCGGCGATTTCGACAATTTTCGAATGCCGGGCACAGGCCAAAAACCGCAGGAACCACGGCAGGATACCGGGCAAGGCGCCGGGCCTGAGCGCCAGCGGTCCCTTCTGGTCGAGCAGCCAGCCGGGGATTTTTTTCAGGATGCCGGGCTTGGACAGCGGAATCACCTCGCTGACCGCCATTTGCCCGCAGCTCCATTTGGCGGTGCTGTCGCCCGCGGCGGCCGGGTCGATCAGGGTCACGGCATAGCCTTCACGTTGCAGGTAAAGGGCACAACAGACGCCGACGATACCACCGCCGACCACCACAGCCTTCTCTCCGGGAAAGGGTCTTTGTGCAACGGGCTGTGCAGGTGTCATAGGGAAGTCTCTTGAGCAGAGGCTGGAGCGGCATAATCTTCCAGACTGAAGCCGTCCCACCAGGGTTGGGTATCGTCGACAATGAACTCGGCACGCCCGGTGATCCATGCCCTTCCTTCAATACTGGGGCGAACCGCGGCAGTTCCGTCTTCCAGTTTCAGGGCCTGGGCCACGCGGCCGACGAAAAAACTGCCGATCAGGCTTTCGTGGCGATAGGCGCCCTCCTTCGCCAACCAGCCACGTGCAAAGCGCTGAGCGACCCGGGCCGAACTGCCGGTGCCGCAAGGCGAACGATCGATCAGGCTCGCACCGGCAATCACCACGGCCCGCCCCTGGGATTGTGCGGACAATGGCGCACCGGTCCACATGCAATGCTTGACGCCCCTGATGGCGGGGTTTTCAGGGTGGACCACGTCAACAGTTCGGTTGACCAGATCCTGCATCTCCCTGCCCCACTCCAGCAGTTGCTGCGGGCTGAAATGTTCGCAGCCCGGGAAATTGGGTTGCACCTCGACAATCGGGTAGAAGTTGCCGCCATAGGCGATGTCGACCTTCAGCACCCCCAGGGGCGGGAAGTCGATTACCAGATCACGGTGCAGCAAGAACGAGGGAACGTTGGTGAAACGCACCGAGCTGACTTTGTCGCCATCGCGTACATAGGTCGCGTGGATCTGCCCCGCCGGAACATCCACCACCACGGTGCCCGGGACTTTCGGTTCGATCAAACCGGCCTCCAGGGCAAAGGTAATCGAACCCAGCGTGGCATGACCACACATGGGCAAACAGCCGGAAGTCTCGATGAATAACAGGCTGAAGTCGCTGTCAGCGCGCATCGGCGGGTAGAAAATCGTACCCGACATGTGCGAATGACCGCGCGGTTCAAGCATCAGGCTACGGCGAATCCAGTCGAAATCGGCCATGAAGTGTTCGCGCCGCTCGCTCATGGTTCTGCCTTTGAGGGCTGGAGCTCCGGCGATCACCATGCGTACGGGCATGCCTTCGGTATGTCCTTCGATACTGTTGAATACGTGTCGGGTCATCTCATTCACTCCATCGTGCCGCATCGGCCGGGCGTTGCGACCGATGCGGCCACTGCCATTAACCCAGCGCCACTTCGAAAGCCTTGCGGAAACTGGCCTTCTCGTCGTTGGTCAGCGGTTGCAGCGGCATGCGCGCGGCGCCGGCGTCAAAACCTGCCAGTTCACAGCCGAACTTGACCTTCTGGATGAACTTGCCGGATTCCATGTCTGCCAGTACCGGGAACAGTGAGCGGACGATGGCTTGGGCACCGTTCAGGTCGCCACTGGTGTACTTGCTGTAAAAATCACAGACCTGCTGCGTCAGGCAGTTGGCCGGGCCGCAGATCCAGCTGCTGGCGCCCCACAGGAAGAAGTCCAGTGCCTGGTCATCGGAACCACACGACAGTTGATAGTTGTCCTTGTAGGTGTTGCCGATCTCGATTGCACGCAGCAGGTTGCCGCTGCTTTCCTTGATCGCGATCACGCGCTTGTTGTCCTTGAAAGCGTCCAGTACGGCAAAACCGACTTCGACATTGGTCCTTACCGGATAGTTGTACAGCACCAGATTGATGTCCGGCGCGGCGTCGAGAATGGCCTGGTAGTGACCGATCAGCTCGTCCTGCGACGGCAGTGCGTAATAAGGCGGCGCGATCAACAGGTTGGTGTAGCCGGCATCGCAGGTCTGTTTAACCTGCTCGATCACCTCACGGGTGCAGGAGCCGTTGGCACCGGCGATCAACACCCCGCGGTCCCCCACCACCTCGCGCACGGTGGCCAGAACCTGCCGCCGCTCTTGATTGGTCAGTGCGTAGTACTCACCGGTGGAACCCAGCGGCACGAAGCCCGCGACTCCCGCCTTGAGTTGAAACTCGATGATATTGCTCAGCATGTCGTAATTGACGTTGCCGGCCTTGTCGAACGGTGTGACCAGAGCAGGCAGGATACCTTTGAGTTGAGTCATTGCAGACACTCCACGGATTTGAGTACGAGGGTTGGGGTTAGTACGCATAACGACGCAGCATCCGCGTCTCGACCACGCCAACCAGCCGGGTCAACGGGAACGCCACGAGGAAATAGATGACCGCCACCGCCGAGAGAAACTCGACTGGCCGGGCCGTGCTGTTAGAGATGTTCTGGCCAACGAACATCAAGTCGGCGATGCCCACCGAGGAAATCAGCGCGCTTTCCTTGAACAGCGAAACCACGTTGGAAAGCAGCGGAGGAATGCCTCGGAGCAAGGCTTGGGGGAACACCACGAAAACTGTTTTATTCCACGAGGCCAGCCCCAGTGCGACGCAGGCATCATGCTGTTCGCCGGGTATCGACTTGAGTGCACCACGGAAGGTCTCGCTGGTGATCGCGGTCATGTACAGGGTCAGTGCCAGCAACACCGACACGTAGGGCGCGATGTCGATCCCGAACACCACCGGGAAACAGAAAAACACCCAGAACAGCTGGATCAGCAGTGGCGTACCGCGGAACAACTCCACATACAGGCCGGCCGGGACGCTCAACCAGCGACTGCGAGAAGCCCGCAACAGGCTCAGCAGAAAACCGCACAGGCTGCCCATGATCGCGCACCCCACGGTGAACACCAGGGTCAGCGCGAGGCCTTGCAACAGGGCCTGCCAGTAAGAAAACACCACGGTGAAATCAAGATTCATGACGACCTCCTCAGCGCGCGAGCGCGGTGTCCTGACGGCGTTCCAGCCATTGCACGAACTGAGCGATGGGCAACGACAGCGCGAAGTAGATGAGCGCGATCAGCGAATAGGTTTCCAGCGGACGGTAGGCTTCGGTGGCGATGCTTTTGCCGACGTACATCAGGTCGCCCACGGCGACGATCGCCACCAGCGCACTTTGCTGAAGGATCGAGATGCCATTGGTCATCAACACCGGGATGGCCGTGCGCAACGCCTGGGGGAGAATCACGTAGAGCGTGCGCTGCCATGGGCGCAGCCCCAGAGCGACGCTGGCATCGAGGTGTTCATGGGGCACCGCTTGCACGCCGGCCCGATAGGCTTCGGCATTGAACGCGGTGAGGTTCAGCCCCAAGGCAAGTACGCCCATGGTGATGGGGTCGATGAACACGTTGAACAGCATCGGCACGCAGTAGAAAAACCAGACGATCTGCAACAGCACCGGTGTGCAACGGAAGAACTCGATGAACAACTGTGCCGGCCAGCGCAGGAAAAACCAGCGACTCAAGGTCAGCAGACACAGACCGAACCCGAGCACCAGGCCAACGATGTTCGACACCAGCGCCAGTTGCAGGGTGACTTTGAGTCCGTCCCACAACAGGCCGAAATTGCCCTGGAGAAAGTTGAAATCGAATTGATAGTTCATGATCGCTCTCCTCAATCCAGGTGCAGCACTTTTTCCAGGAACTCGCGGGTGCGCGGTTCCCTGGGCTGAGTGAATAACTGGTCGGGATGGCCTTGCTCGACCACTTTGCCGTTGGCGCAAAACACCACGCGGGTAGCGATATGGCGGGCGAAGTGCATGTCGTGTGTGACGATGATCATCGCCATCTTCTGTTCGGCCAGCTGCAGCATGACGTTTTGCACCTCGATGACCATTTCAGGGTCAAGCGCGGAGGTGACTTCATCGAACAACATCAGCTTGGGCTCCAACATCAGCGCCCGGGCTATCGCCACGCGCTGCTTCTGGCCGCCGGACAATTGGCTGGGGTAGACGTTGAGCTTGCTTTCCAGGCCGAGCCGCGCCAGCAACGCACGCGCTTTCTCGGTTGCCTGCGTCCGGGACAGACCGTGCACCTTCATCGGCGCCAGAATCAGATTGCCCTGCACCGACAGGTGCGGAAACAAGGTGTAGTGCTGGAACACCATGCCCACCTGAGTTTGCAGCGTGCAGTCCATCGGCTTGCCTTTGCCCCGGGCATTGCCGTCGATGTAAGGCTTGCCCTGAAAGCGAATGGTCCCGCCTTGAATGCTTTCAAGCCCCATCATCACTCGCAGCAAAGAGCTTTTGCCGCTGCCACTTGGGCCAATGATCACCAGGCGATCGTCGGCCCGCATATCCAGGTCCAGGTGATCCATGACCACCAGGTTTTCACCGTAGGACTTGTACACATCGCGCAGCTGGATGAACTCGCTGCTCTTCGTTTCGCAGGCGTGCAGAGGCCGTGACGGCACCGCCGCCAGATTGGAAGCTTTCATCGAACGTTCTCCGGGAGCGTGCAGCCAGCTGCGCGCTCACCATCGGCGGGATTTACTGAGGGGTTTTGTCGGCGTTGGCCAGTTGCGAGGCCTTGTCGACCAAGGCGTCGATTTCACCGGTCTCGCGGCGCTGGGCGAGGTAGATATTCAGCGTCTGCAGATCGGCTGCGCTTACGTCCCGGCGTACCCCAAACGCAACACCCTGTTTGGCCAGTGCCGGTTTTGGCAGTATTTCCTTGGTCCAGCCAGGGTTGGCCACGGCGAACAGATGGTTGGTGTCGCTGGCATCGACCAGCACGTCGGCACGCTTGGACATCACGGCCATCCGCACTTCGTCCATACCCGGCAGGCGCATGATTTTGCCCTGCTTGATGACGCCCGAAATGGCCTTGTCCTGAGCGGTACCGGACATGACGGCGAAGGTCACATCAGGTTTGTCGAAATCGCCAATGGTGTTACCAGCATTGGCCAGCTTCGGGTTGTCCTTGTTGATCAGCAGCGAAACCTGATAGTCCGTGGCCGGCACGGAAAAACTGACCGCTAGTGCGCGCTCAGGCGTCTGATTGAGCGCCATGGCCATGTCCCACTTGCCACCTTGCAACCCCGCAACGAGGTTGTCCCAGTTGGTGTCGACGAACTCGACTTTGACCTTCAGCACCCGCTCGCCAAAGTCACGGCACAGTTCGACAAAGTAGCCGCTGTATTCGCCGGAACGCGCGTCGCGCATGACGTAAGGCGCAGCAACGGCGGCCCCGCAGCGCAGGACACCGGCTTTTTGTATGTCTTTCCACAATGAAACATCAGCCGCCTGGGCTGGGACTTGGGTGAGCAACGCGCCGATAGCGGATGCACAAACGAACATGTTGCGGATGGTGCGAGGAAGGAACCGAGCCATTTTTGACCTCTCCGATATTTCGTTCTTGTTGGCAGGAAGGTACAAATCTACATCGATGTGCGCTGGCATGTGTGCAGCGCTGTATGCAGATTAGAATCGAACGAACTGAGCTGTCAACACGAGACGGTAAAAATTATCGGGAAGGTGCCAACGCAGCCCGTCATGGCCGTTGGCGCAAAGGCCGTAACACGGTTGCTACAAGGCTTGGAGAAAGTCTCAAGGGAGTGGGCCAAGGAACTCGGTGAGGAATCCACGTCAGGGTAATTCTGATACCTCATTCATCAGCCTCCGCGACAACGCCAAGCGCCCCGCTACACTTCCTGTCCTGCGCCGCACCTCCCTAGCGGCGTCCTGATCTGGAGGTACCCCATGAGCGACAGCACCGAACTCACGACATTCACCGGTTGGGCCGCAACGAAGGCCGGCGCGCAGCTCGAGCGCCATAGCTATGACCCCGGCCCATTGGGCGGCGAGGAAGTGGAAGTCGCCGTGGAGTATTGCGGCGTCTGCCATTCCGACCAATCGATGATTGATAACGAATGGGGCATCAGCCAATACCCGTTTATCCCCGGCCACGAGGTGGTCGGCAGCATTGTGCGCATAGGCCCGCAGGTCCGCGGTCTCAAAATCGGACAACGGGTCGGCATCGGCTGGTTCAAGGGCAGTTGCATGCATTGCTCTTCGTGTATCGAAGGCTCCCATCAGCTCTGCAACACCGCCAAGCCCACGATCATCGGCAGCAACGGAGGCTTCGCCGACCGCCTGCGTTCACACTGGGCCTGGGCGCTGCCGATTCCGGACGGACTTGACCCGTCCATGGCCGGCCCCTTGTTCTGTGCCGGTTCGACGGTGTTCAACCCGTTGGTGGAGTTCGGCGTCAAGCCGACTGACCGGGTCGGCGTGGTGGGCATCGGTGGCCTGGGTCACCTGGCACTGCGGTTCCTGAATGCCTGGGGCTGCGAAGTCACGGCTTTTACATCGTCACTGAACAAGCAGGATGAAGCCAAGCGCCTCGGCGCTCACAACGTCATCGCTTCAACTGACAGCAACGCCCTGAACGCCATTGCCGGGACGCTGGATTTTCTGCTGGTCAGCGCCAGTGCCGACCTCGACTGGGCGGCTATGCTCGGCACGTTGCGCGGCAAGGGGCGTCTGCATTTTGTCGGCATCGTGCCCAGCGCTATTCCGGTCCACGTGTTCGATCTGATTCCCAGACAAAAGAGCCTGTCCGGTTCGCCAGTGGGTTCGCCGAGCAATACCGCAACCATGCTCGAGTTCTGCGCCCGTCATCAAATCTTGCCGCAGGTCGAGCTGTTTCCCATGAGCAAGGTCAACGAAGCCATCGATCACTTGCGCAGTGGCAAGGCGCGCTATCGCGTCGTGCTGGATGCGAGCAAATGACCGGCTGCTAATGGGCAAAGCGGATTGCCTTGATATTCACTTCGGGCTTGAGATTTCTCGCGATTTACAAAGACCTGCAAATGCCAGCATTTCTCTCCACCCGGCAAGGGTAAAACTGAAGCTGGCATAAAACGACCTAGAACACCGCAGCAATCAAGGGGATCCTCTCGCTCGCTCTCCCGCAGGCCAGGCCTGCGCAGGCTGACAATCTAGTGGCCGGTACAGTTCTGGTAATCAGGACTGCCCGCACTCAAAAAAACCGTGACTACACTGACCCAAGTACATCGCTTGTGCCATGAGGGGGCGACCATGCTGGATTACTTCGCGCTAGGCCTGTTGTTCTTTGTCGGATTGGTCCTGTTCTACGGAATCATCGCGCTACACGACATTCCCTATGAAATTGCCGTACACCGCAATCACCCGCACCAGGATGCGATCCATGCCACCGGTTGGGTGAGTTTGTTTACCCTGCATGCGCTTTGGCCATTTCTGTGGATCTGGGCGATGGCGTACCGGGAAGACCGGGGCTGGGGCTTTGGTGATGGCAAGTCACCACAATTGCATGTTGCTCATCTGGAACAACAGGTTGCCGATCTGCAAAGTCGCGTTGAGCGGCTGGAAACGGCTACAGGCACTGCGCGGGGCAATCCAGCGCCGGACACTCGCGGTGAGGGAATCTAAGCCATGGATCTTCTGCTTGTTTTGACCTATGCCGCCATCTGCACCGCCATCTTCAAGATTTTCCGCATACCGCTGAACAAATGGACGGTGCCGACGGCAGTCCTCGGTGGGATCCTGATCGTGGGCGCAATGATCTTCACGATGAACTACAACCACCCGTACTCAGAAGTCGCGCGCACTTACTTCGTCTCCGTGCCGATTATTCCGGTGGTCAGTGGCCAGGTAATCGACGTGCCGGTCAAGGGTAATGAGCCTCTGGAAAAAGGCGATGTGCTGTTTCGCATCGACCCGGCTCCGTTCGAGTACAAGATCCAATCCATCAAGGCCCAATTGGTCTCGGCAAAAGCTGATCGAGCCCGAATCACTGAGTTGATCAAGCGCAACTTTGGCACCCAGCGTGAACTGGACGTGGTCATTGCTCGCTCTGACGATTTGCAGGCACAACTGGACAATGCTCAGTATGAACTGGACAACACCACCGTTCGCGCTCCGAGCAAAGGCTTCGTAACCCATGTTTCCTTGCGTCCGGGCATGATGGCCACCAAGTTACCCTTGCGTCCTTCCATGGTGTTCATCCCGGATGAGGGGCATTACTTTGCCGCGTGGATGCGTCAAAACAGCCTGTTGCGCTTGTCGGTCGGCGATGACGCGGAAGTGGCCTTCGATGGCATTCCCGGCAGGGTGTTCCAGGGGCGGGTCAAGACCGTCGTTAACGTTATCGCAGAAGGACAAGTTCAGCCCTCCGGAACATTGATCGGCTTCGCTGGCTCAGCGCCGGCTGGCCGGGTCCCGGTCATTATCGAGATAACCGATCCGGACTATGCCCAATACAGTAGCCAGATGCCGGGCGGCGCGTATGGGCAGGCGGCACTCTACAGTCAGCACTTCCGCCATATCGCCATGATGCGCAAAATCCTGCTGCGTATGGCTGCCTGGATGAACTACCTCTTTCCATTCCATTAATAAATGACAGGCGCCCCTTTTAACAGGGGGGCGCCTGCCCTACCTGTGTGTCCCCGGATCGACTCATTGTTTGGAGGATGACCTGCGTCATCTGGCCTTTGGGGATTTGAACTACCCTTTATTCGCAAGCCGTACCGGGAATTCGCAACCGGTACACACCCTATTCAAGACCAGCAGAGGTTGAAGTCTTGCGATGAAAAAAAACAATCGTGAAATAGCTGATTCTGCGGATAAAAAAGCCACCTCTCTTAGCCGCAAAGACTATGAAAAACAGCTCAAGACCCTGCACGTCGAACTGGTCAAATTGCAGCAGTGGGTGGTCGCCACCGGGGCCAAGGTCGTGATTGTTTTCGAAGGCCGCGACGGTGCCGGCAAGGGCGGCACGATCAAGGCGTTAACCGAGCGCGTCAGCCCGCGAGTGTTTCGCGTGGTGGCCCTGCCGGCACCGTCCGAGCGAGAAAAAAGCCAGATGTACCTGCAACGCTATATGCCGCACTTTCCGGCGGCCGGTGAGGTCGTGATCTTTGATCGCAGCTGGTACAACCGCGCGGGCGTCGAGCGGGTCATGGGGTTCTGCGACGAGAAGCAGGTGAAAGGCTTTTTAGCGGTAGCGCCGATGTTCGAACGTCTGATGGTCAATTCCGGTGTACTGCTGTTCAAGTACTGGCTGGAAGTCAGCCCTGAAGAACAGACCCGGCGGCTCAAGGAACGCATCACCGACGGACGCAAGATCTGGAAACTGTCGCCGATGGACATCAAGTCCTACAACCGCTGGGACGACTACACACGCGCCCGTGATGATATGTTCGAAGCCACTGACACCGAATGGGCGCCTTGGCATGTCGCCCGTTCCGAAGACAAGAAATCCGTACGGTTGAACCTACTGACCCACTTGCTGGAAAACATCCCCTATAAAAAGGTCAAGCAAGAAAAAGTCAGCCTGCCGAAACGCAAAATCGGCGCCTACAAGGCAGCCAATTACCCGTTCAAGTACATCGCTGAACCCTACTGAGGGTTCAGCATGATGCGACGGCCTTATTCTTCGGAGTTGGCCGCTCGCACGGTCTCTTCGATGGCGCGGATACTGACGGCGGCGAATATGGCCGTCATCAGAACGCCATTGAAACCCAGCAAGACGGCAAGGACGCGTGAGAGGGGCGTTTTCGGTACCAGGTCGCCGTAGCCGATGGTCAACCCGGTTACGAACCCGAAGTAGATACCGTCAAACGGTCCCCACCCTTCCAGGTACGCGATGATCAGACCGAACAGCACGATCGTAAACAGCAGAATTGAGAAAATCGGCCAGACAACACGAACGTAGAACCACACGGTTTTGTAAAACTCCCGACGGATGTACTTTGCATGAGATTGGGTCATGTCATGGACTTCCTGAGATTGAGCTTGGCGACATCTGATTGCGTGGTGCGGTAACACCTGACAGCTTGGCACAAGTGCGGAGAAAGGAGTTTTCGATGGCCGACTCAAGCAAAAAAATGAGCCTCGTGGGGCTCACTACCCTGGTGATGGTCAACATGATGGGGTCAGGCATCATCATGTTGCCGACGAGCATGGCCCAGCTCGGGGCCATTTCATTGCTGTCCTGGATCGTCACGGCGGTCGGCTCCATGGCCATTGCCTACTGCTTTTCCCAGTGCGGTATTTATTGTCAGCGCTCGGGCGGGTTGTCCGCCTACACCGAAGAGGCGCATGGCAAGTCAGGGTTCTTTCTCTGTTCGTATCTGTACTTCCTGTCGCTGGCCATTGCCAACGTCGCGGTCGCCATTTCCGCCGTGGGGTACATGACCTCGTTCCTGCCCTGGCTGGGCACTGGCGCGATCCCACTGTTCATCGGCACGGTCGGCCTGCTGTGGCTGACCACCGTGGCCAACTTCGGTGGCCCCGGCATCACTGGCAGGATCGGTGCGATTACCGTCTGGGGTGTGATCATCCCGGTGGCGGGCCTGAGCATCATCGGCTGGTTCTGGTTCAAGACTGACATGCTGGTTTCCGCCTGGAACCCGAATAACCTCTCCAACGCCGAGGCGATCAGCAAGGCGATTCCGCTGACCCTCTGGGCCTTTCTGGGCATGGAGTCCGCGGCGCAAGCCAGCGATGCGGTGGAAGATCCCAAACGCACGGTGCCGCTGGCCTGTCTGTTCGGCACGCTGGGTGCTGCCGTGGTCTACGTACTGTCGACGACCGTCATCCAGGGCATCATCCCCAACGCCGAACTGGCCAACGCTTCGGCGCCCTTCGCGCTGGTCTATGCGCAGATGTTCAACCCCATGGTGGGGAACATCATCATGGCGCTGGCGGTGATGGCGTGTATCGGCTCGCTGCTGGGCTGGCAGTTCACCTTGGCGCAAACGGCGAAGATGACTGCAGACCAAGGGATGTTTCCGAAGTTGTTCAGCAAGGTCAACGCGCGCAATGCCCCTCTGTTGGGCATGCTCGTGTGTGGGGTGATCCAGACGCTGATGGCCCTGTCGACCATTTCACCGAATGCCAGCGCGCAGTTTGGAAAGCTGATCAATCTGGCCGCCGTGACCAATCTGATCCCTTACGTGACGGCGCTGACCGGGCTGATGGTCATGATGTACAAGGCGTCGGTTTCGCCAGCCGTTTACCTGCGCAATACCCCTGTCTTGCTGATAGCGCTCGCCTATTCGTTCTACGCCCTGCATTCCTGCGGCAAAGACGCCGTGTTCGGCGGCGCCCTTGTCCTGGTCTTCGGCTACCCGCTTTATGGCTGGCTCGCCAAACGCTTTGCAACGGTGTCTGCAACCGATCCAGCCAGAAGCGACAACGCTTAGGCCTGGAATTCGGACGGTTGTGACATCTGCACACGGGGGATAAGGACATGAACGTACAACGAAGCAAAACCGCCGCACTGAGCTTTGCCTGCCTGCTGATGCTGGTGCCGTCACTGGCCGGTGCCAATACGCTCGAACGGGTGCGTTTGAGCAATACGCTGAACCTCGGCTACCTGCCGGATTTCGCTCCCTTCAGCGTAAGAGTAGGCGAAAAGGTCCAGGGTTATGCCATCGGTCTTTGCGACAAAATCGCCGACAAGGTCAAGGCCGAACTGGGTTTGCCCGAGCTACAGGTGAGTTACCAGCCTGTCACCGCCGCCGATGAAATCAGCGCAGTCAGCTCGGGCAAGATCGACCTCCTCTGCACACCAACGCCACCCACGCTGCAACGACGCAAGTCAGTGAGCTACTCGGTGCCCATTTACACCGCAGGTCTCTCGGCGGTCGTGTACCAGGATGCGCCGGCGACGCTGCTGGACGTGCTCAACGGCAAAGTCGCCCACACCGGCCCCACCTGGCGTGCCACCGTCAACCGTGGTCTGTCCAACCAGACTTATGTCACCACGGCGGGAGGCGTGAGCGAGGCGTGGATTCGTCAGCAGATGCGCTTGCTGGGCGTGGTCGCCACACTCATCACGGTCGACACTACCGCCGACGGACTCGAGTTGGTCGCCAATGGCAAAGCCGATGCCATGTTCAGCGAACGGATGCTGCTCAGAAACCTCCTCGACAGCCGTTACCCGACCGGCAACCTGGTCCTGCTGGAGCGTATTTTCGAGTACGCCCCAACCGCCATGGCGGTACCGCGTGATGATGAAGATTTCCGCTTGCTGGTCGACACCACGCTGAGTGAAATGTACCGCTCCGGCGAGATTGAACAGGCGTACGACAAGTACCTGGACGGCGCCAGCGACACGGCCAGAAAACTATTCAAGGTCTACGCGCTGCCTTAGCGCCGGTGACAACCAAAAAAACAGGAGCACGGTAAGCCGGGCTCCTGTTTTTTATACCTGCGCCTAAAGCATCAACAGCACTTCGGCCCAGCCTTGCTGCCGTATCGAGCTTCCTGGCGTTCGCGGAAAAACACCTCGTAGCTCATCACCGGTTTGTCCGGGTGCTTGTTCTGCATGTGCTCGACGTAGGTGTCGTAGTCCGGCATGCCCACCATCAGGCGCGCGGCTTGACCGAGGTATTTACCCAGACGACTCAGGTCATTGAACATCAATCCCCTCCTCCATCAAGCCTGCGGAATGGCCTGATAGGGCGCTTCTTTATCCGTACGCTCCTTGGTGCTCCAAGCGGCGATGCCGACCTTCAGGGCAAAGAACAGAATGCTGAAGACCACGAACAGGAACAGCGCTGTCAGTGTCGCGTTGGTGTAGGCGTTGAAGATCACGTGCTGCATCTGGTCAATGCTCTTGGCCGGGGCCAGCACCTGACCGTTGGCCAGCGCGTCGCTGTACTTCTTGGCCAGGGCGAGGAAGCCGATGGCCGGGTTGGCGTCGAACAGCTTGATAAAGCCAGCGGTAACGGTGCAGATCAGCAGCCAGACTGCCGGCAGCATGGTGACCCAGATGTAGCGTTGGCGCTTCATTTTGATCAGCACAACGGTTGCCAACATCAGTGCAATACCGGCCAGCATCTGGTTGGAGATACCGAACAGCGGCCACAAGGTGTTGATCCCGCCCAATGGGTCAATCACGCCTTGGTACAGCAAGTAACCCCACATCGCCACGCAACCTGCGGTGGCAATCAGATTGGCGGGCCAGGAATCGGTGCGTTTAAGCGCCGGGACGAAGGAACCTAGCAAGTCTTGCAGCATGAAGCGACCGGCGCGCGTACCGGCATCAACCGCGGTCAGAATGAACAGCGCTTCAAACAGAATCGCGAAGTGGTACCAGAACGCCATGGTGTTTTCACCCGGCAGGACGTGGTGCAGGATTTGCGCGATACCGACCGCCAAGGTCGGCGCGCCGCCGGCACGGGCCAGGATCGTGGTTTCACCGATGTCCTTGGCCACTGCTTGCAACGCATCAGGGGTAATGGCAAAGCCCCAGCTGCTGACGGTTTGAGCGACGGAAACCACATCCGCGCCGACCAACGCCGCCGGGCTGTTCATCGCGAAGTACACACCCGGCTCGATCACCGAAGCGGCAACCATGGCCATGATGGCAACGAAGGATTCCATCAGCATGCCACCGTAACCGATGTAACGGGCATGACCTTCACTGGCCAACAGTTTCGGCGTGGTGCCGGAAGCGATCAGCGCATGGAAACCCGAGACCGCGCCACAAGCGATGGTGATGAACAGGAACGGGAACAAGCCACCTTTCCACACCGGGCCAGTGCCATCGATGAACTGGGTCAGAGCCGGCATTTTCAGGTCGGGCATGGTCACCAGAATGCCGATCGCCAAGGCCACGATGGTGCCGATCTTGAGGAAGGTCGACAGGTAGTCACGGGGGGCAAGGATCAGCCACACCGGCAATACAGCGGCGACAAAACCGTAACCGATCAACATCCAGGTGATCTGGATACCCGTGAACGTAAAGGCCTTGGCCCACACTGGATCAGCCGCAATCTGCCCACCGAGCCAGATCGAACCGAGCAACAACGCCACGCCGACCACGGAGATTTCGCCAATGCGGCCCGGACGGATGTAGCGCATGTAAATGCCCATGAACATCGCAATCGGGATGGTCGCCATCACCGTGAAAATGCCCCACGGGCTTTCGGCCAGCGCTTTCACCACGATCAGCGCCAGCACCGCGAGGATGATGATCATGATCAGGAAGCAGCCAAACAACGCAATGGTGCCGGGGATGCGGCCCATTTCTTCACGGACCATGTCGCCCAGCGAACGACCGTTGCGGCGCGTGGACATGAACAGGACCATGAAGTCCTGAACGGCACCGGCCAGCACCACGCCGGCGATCAGCCACAGCGTGCCAGGCAGGTAGCCCATTTGCGCCGCCAGTACCGGACCGACCAGCGGACCCGCGCCGGCAATCGCCGCGAAGTGGTGACCGAACAGCACGTGTTTATTGGTCGGCACGTAGTCCAGGCCATCGTTATTGATGACCGCGGGCGTGGCACGATTGGGATCGAGTTGCATCACTTTGGTAGCGATGAACAGGCTGTAGTAGCGATAGGCAACGAGGTAGATAGCGACAGCTGCGACGACGATCCAGAGGGCGTTGATCGCTTCGCCGCGGCGCAGGGCCACGACACTTAGCGCAAACGCTCCCAGAACAGCCACGGCAAACCAGGCGAGGTGTTTAGCCAGACGGGGCATAGCGTGTCTCCTGCCGACAGCCAGTGACTGCGGCGGTAATTTTTATAATTGTGTCCGCGGTGCGGAGCTGGCCCAATATCCCCGCATGCCGTCTATAAATAAATCCGCGTTACTACGTACGCGACGCCTACGTAGTTCTACGTAGACGGGACCGGTCTACCTGCTCAAACGCAAAACCGTGTGGGAGCGGGCTTGCTCGCGAAAGCGGTGTGTCAGTCAACATCAATGCCAACTGACGGATCGCTTTCGCGAGCAAGCCCGCTCCCACAGGGGATTTGCATCAGTTGACGGATATCCCGGCCGGTAGTCATTCCGTCCAGCAGCGCTACTGGAATTGCATCCCTTTGGCCTATGATGCCGGCCTTCGCCCTTCTTCGGTCCGGTCAGGAGCCAAGATGCAGCTCAAACACAAAATAGTCGCGCTCGGGATTCTGCCGCTGGTATTGGCCATCGCCGTGATCTGTGGGCTGGTGATTTCGCTTAATCGCCAACTCGGCGACCAACAGGCTCAACTGATCGAAGACAGCATCCTGGCCAGCAAGCGTGCCGAGCTGAAAAACTACGTCGAAATGGCGCAAAGCCTGATTGCGCCGCTGTACGACGACGGCCACGGTGACGCGCACGCCCAGCAGCAAGTGCTGGAAGAACTGCGCAAACTCAGCTTCGGCATCAACGGCTACTTCTTCGTCTATGACCGCGAAGGTCGCAGCCTGATGCACGCACGCCAGACCGAACTGGTGGGCAAGTATCTGTGGGACATGAAAGACCCGCACGGTTTGCCAGTGATTCAGGCATTGCTCAAAAGTGCGCAATCGGGCGAAGGCTTTCAGCGTTACGCGTGGAACAAACCCTCCTCCGGCCAAGTCACCGACAAACTCGCCTACGTGGTGATGCTGGACCGTTGGGGCTGGATGCTCGGTACCGGCATTTACCTGGAGGACGTCGAACGCGCCACGCAGCAGGCCCGTGACGAAGTGGCTCAGGGCATCCGTAAGACCATGCTGGCGATTGCCGTCGTGGCGCTCGTGGCCGTGCTGTTTGTGTTCGCCAGCGGCATGACACTGAACGTCAGCGAACATCGCCTGGCGGATAAAAAATTGCAGCGCCTGACGCAGCGTATCGTCAGCCTGCAGGAAGAGGAGCGCTCACGGGTCTCCCGTGAGCTGCACGACGGCATCAGCCAACTGCTGGTGTCGATCAAGTTTCGCTTCGAACTGGCCAGCCACTTGCTGGAAAATGAACAAGGCCATGACAAGGGCCTGAGCACGCTGAAGGACGCTACCGAACGACTGGGCGAAGCCATTGGAGAAGTCCGCAGCCTCTCCCACGACCTGCGTTCTTCCTTGCTCGACACCTTGGGCTTGCCGGCCGCCATCGGCCAACTGGCCGCCGAATTCGAACAACGCAGCGGCCTCAAAGTGACGTATGACGACAACGAATTCGATTGTCACCTGGTCGACGGTGCAGCCGTCGCGCTGTTCCGGATCGTGCAAGAAGGCCTGACCAATATCGAACGCCACGCCCAGGCAAAAAACGTTTCCATTACCCTGCACGGCGCTGAAGAATCGGTGCGCCTGAGCGTGGTGGATGACGGGATCGGTTTCAATGTCGCCCAGGTCGAGCGTCGCCAGGCGGGCATCGGCCTGCGTAACATCCGTGAACGGGTCGAGCATTTTGGCGGATGTTTTGAGCTGACCTCGATGCCCGGCAGAAGCGAACTGGACGTACAGCTGCCAATGAAAGTATCCGCAACGCAACGCTGACTCACCCCTTACAACAAGAGTGAACACCCGCGATGAACCTGCCCTACCCGATCCGCGTCGCCCTGGTCGACGATCATTCCCTGGTCCGTGACGGGATCAAAGCGCTGCTGGCAGTCATGGCGCCCCTGGAAGTGGTGGGCGAAGCCGAAAGCGGCGCGCAGGCGATCGAGATGGTCGGGCGCTGTCAGCCGGACCTGTTGCTGGTCGACATCAGCTTGCGCGACATGAACGGCCTTGAACTGACGCGCGTATTGCGCAGCCAGTACCCGGCGCTGAAAGTGCTGGTATTGAGCATGTACGACAATAATGAATACGTGAGCGAGTCCGTGCGTGCCGGCGCCAGCGGCTATGTGCTGAAGAATTCGCCATCGCGGGAAATCATTGCGGCCATCGAAGCCATTGCCAGCGGCGGCACCTTCTACAGCGCCGAAATTGCCCAGCGCCTGATCGCCGATAAAAGCACCGACAACGAGCTGACTCCGCGCGAAAGCCAGGTGCTGTACAAAATGGCTCAAGGCCTGAACAACAAGGAAATGGCCCGCGAACTGGACATCAGCGTGCGCACAGTCGAAACCCATCGTTTGAGCATTCGCCGCAAACTCAACATTGACAAACCGGCGGCACTGGTCAAATACGCGATCGATCACGGGATTATTTCACGCTAGGAAAAAATCCAGCGCCGCCCACTCGACAGTTCATACAGGCGTCTATGCTCCAGTGATCTTTCTTGGCTGGACACGGAACAATGCCTCCAAGTCGATCCCCGCTGATGCAACCGGCCTGCCTCACCCTGCTGGGTACGCTGGCCCTGAGCGGCTGCATCCGGCTGGGCCCTGATTTCCAGCCGCCGGGTGAGGAATGGATCAAGCATTGGGACACCCCGGCCCTTGAGCAATCCAGCCAGCGCGGGGCGAATCCGGATCTGCGCCAGTGGTGGCAAGTCTTCAACGACCCGATGCTCGATCAACTGATCGCACAAGCGGATGCGCACAATTCCAGCCTTAAAATCGCCGGTTTGCACGTCATGGAGTCCCGCGCCCAATTGGGCATTGCGCAAAGCACGCTGTACCCGCAACTGCAGCAAGTGAGCGCTGACAGTCTGTACGTCAAGCGGCACCAATACGGTGGTAACAATCCCCAGGACAATAATTTCTGGCAACACAGTGCCGGGTTTGACATCGGCTGGGAGCTCGACTTCTGGGGACGTTTCGCCCGCGCCATCGAATCCGCCGATGCCCTTTATTTTGCGGCCCAGGCCAACTACGAAGACGTGCTGGTCTTGCTGCGCGCCCAAGTGGCAGACACCTATTATTTGTTGCGCACCACCGAAGCCCGTCTGCGCGTGGCCCGAGAAAACGCCAAGCAGCAAAAGCGCAATTTCGAGATCACCGAGAAACTGTTCAAGAGCGGCCAGGATGCCGAGCTCGATCTGCAACAGGCCAAAACCCAATACTTGGGCACGCTGGCCACTATTCCCAACCTCCAGGCCCAATTGCAACAGACTCGTAACGCCTTGGCCGTGCTGATCGGGCAACCGCCGGGCGGGCTGCCGCAGGTGGTCGAGAATGACAGCCTGGTGCCGCTGGTCGATCGCGCCGTGCTGCAAGATGTGCCCGCCAGCTTGCTGTTGCGTCGGCCTGACGTCCGCGCTGCCGAGCTCAACGTCGCCGCTCAAGGGGCGCTGATCGGCGTGGCCGAAAGTGATTTCTATCCGTCGCTGACGTTGCTCGGCAGTATTGTCTGGTCGACGGACACGCTCCACGGCACGTCCAGCAGCCTGGACCTGGTGGGTGGCCCGAGTCTGCGCTGGAATGTGTTCGATTACGGGAATATCACCAACAACGTGCGCGTACAGGACGCGCGGTTGCAGGAGTTGATCGAAGCCTACCGCGACAAGGTTCGCCAGGCCGCACGCGAGGCAGACGATGCGGCCAACGGCCTGATCCAGTCGCTGGAAAGCGAGCGAATCCTGCGTGAAGCCGGCGGCGCCGCCACGCGTTCGCTGACGCTGGCCAGTGTGCAATTTCGCGAAGGTTATTCCGACTTCCAGAGGGTGCTCGACGCGCAACGTGCGCTGCTCGAACAACAGGACAATTACCTGGTCGCCCGCGGCAATGCGGTCAGCAATGTGATCGCCCTGTACAAGGCTTTGGGCGGAGGTTGGTACTCCGCGCTGCCGCGGGTCGACCCGGCCACCCGCCATCTGATGGAACAACGCACGGACTGGGGCAACATGCTGGACGAACCCGACGCCGACCTGCCCGCTTTCCCGCTACCTGCCAAGGAAAACAGCCATGAGTGACGCCCCGCAGCCCTCCCCCAACGCCGCCGAGTCCGTGCCGGCCGATCCGGCAAAAAAAGGCATCAAATGGGTGTTGGTGCTGATCATCCTGAGCCTGGCCTGGTACCTGTTGGCCGACCGTTTCACGCCGTATACGCAACAGGCACGGGTGGGTGCATTGGTTATTCCGGTGGCGTCGGAGGTCGCGGGGCGAGTGATCCGGGTAAACGTTCACAACAATCAGATCGTCAAGGCCGGCGACGTGGTTTTCGAGGTCGATCCGGCGCCCTACAAGATTGCCGTCGACCGCGCCCGCGCCGACCTTGAGACAACCCGACGGCAGTTGGGCGCCAGCACCGCGGGGATTGCCTCGGCGCAAGCAGCCTTGCGTGCAGCCCAAGCCAACGAAACCAAGGCCCGCCAGGAGAATCAGCGCCTGGAAGGGTTATATCGTGAAGACCCGGGAACCATTTCCGTGCGCGTTCTCGATGCGTCACGCACCAACCGCGAAGCCGCGATTAGTCAAACGGCTGCCGCACGCGCCGAGGTAGAACGCGCAAAAGAAACCGAAGGTGGCGGTGAAGACGTCAACGCGAAGCTGCGTAGCGCCGCCACGGCGCTGGAAAAAGCCGAACTGGACCTGTCCAACACGCAAACACGGGCACGCTCGGCGGGTTTGATCACCGACCTGCGCACCGACGTCGGGCAATTCGCCGCCGCTGGCAGTCCGGTCATGACCCTGATCACCCTTCAGGACATCTGGATCACGGCCGACATGACCGAGAACAACCTCGGCCTGGTGCGGCCCGACACGCCGGTGTCCATCGTCCTCGATGCAGTACCGGGTGAAGTCTTCGAGGGCCGCGTGCGCAGTGTCGGTTATGGCATCAGCGTCGGCCAGCCAACGCCGCCCGGCACCCTGCCTGGCATACAAAACAGCCGGGACTGGCTGCGACCGGCCCAACGCTTCCCGGTGATCATCGAGTTTTCCGAGCAGTCCATGAACGCACTGCTGGGCAGCGGGAACATTCGTGCCGGTGGGCAGGCTGAAGTCATGGCATTCCCTTCACCAAGTAATTGGCTCAACCCGCTTGGTCACGCATTTTTAGGCGTGATGAGCTGGCTGTCCTATGCCTACTAAACGCACGCCACGGGCCCAGCGTGCGTTGCGGTTGGCCAGCGGCGCGGCGCTGTGCCTGGCCATCAGTTTCGGCCTGGCGCTGCCGATTCCGTTTCTTGCCCCCGTGTTGTGCCTGTTGCTCCTGGCCTCGGTCAACCGCCCGTTGCCGTTCAAGGCAGCGATCGCGCTCGCCCTGGTAGCGATGCTCACCACCGGGATCGGCCTGCTATTAATCCCGATCCTGCGTTACTACCCGGTGACCGGCGTGCTGTTGGTCACGGTCAGCCTGTTCCTGGTGTTTCGCTGGGGGCTCAGTGGCGGCAACAACCTGATCGTGACCTTGCTGGTGATGGGCCTGACCATGATCTCCTCGGCGGGCGTCGCCGAATTCGACCTGGCGGCGATGGTCATCGGCGCGCTGGTCAAAGGTCTTTTACTGGCGGTGATGGTGATTGCGCTCAGTCACTGGATATTCCCCGAACCGCACAATGCGCCCTCGCCGCCCGCCGCCCCACCGCCGGAGGGTGTCGAAGCCAGTCGGATTGCGCTGCGTGCAACCTTGATCGTCTTGCCGACATTCCTGCTGGCGATGATCGACCCGGCGGCCTACCTGCCGATCATCCTGAAAGCGGTGGGCCTGGGTCAGCAATGCTCCACGACCAGCGCGCGCAATGCCGGCCGCGAGCTGCTTGGCGCGACCTTGCTCGGCGGTTTGCTGGCCATCCTGTTCTGGTGCGCACTTAGCCTGTTTGTACACCTGTGGATGTTCTTCCTGTGGATGCTGCTGTTCGGCCTGATTCTGGCGCGCAAGCTATACGCTCTGAGCCCGAGCCGCTATGGCCCGGGGTTGTGGCTCAACACCTTTATCACCCTGATCATCCTGCTGGGCCAGTCCGTACAGGACAGTGCCCTGGGCAAAGACGTCTACACCGCTTTCGCCGTGCGCATGGGGCTGTTCATCGCCGTCACGCTGTACGCCTGCGTGATGGTTCGATTGCTTGATCGGCCCACGCAGGCACCGGCTCAGGGATTGACCTGATAACCCTTGCCTTGCAGGCAACTGGTATAGGAAGCCTGGCTGTTGGCAGAGCTGGTTTTTTGATCCGCTCGGCGTTCCTGCCGCTGGCGCGATCCGCCCACCACGGCACCGGCCGCCGCCGCCCCTTTAGCTTGATTCTGCCGATACTCCTGCTGCACGTTGCTATTGGCATTCTCGTAAACTTCGCGCTGATTACCACGCGCACCGGCGGCGGCAGCCCCCGCGGCGGCACCCACCGCTGCCCCCTTCACTCTTCCCCCGGAAGGAGAAGTGGTGGTTGAAGCCGCCTGACTGGCAGCAATACTCTGGCATTCATTGATATCCAGCTGGGTCTGTTGCGAAGTCTGGCCTTTGGTTGGCACCACGGTTTGCGCCCAGCCCTGGGAAGCTGAAACCGATAATGCAAGACACAGACCGATGGAAGATAACGTGTGCATGATGACCTCCTGCGCAGTACCGAGCGGACCATTGACCACTGATCCCGCACTTGAATGAGCATCTAGAAGTGTAGATCAGCTCTCAACCGTCTCAGGGCCGTTATGTCGATTGCGGCCCCTGAAGATGAAAGTTTTCGATCGTTTTGGCCCGATGACCTAACCTCATAGGCTGAGTGACCAACAAACGAGCCGAACGCCTATGCGTCATGTATTGATGTCAGTGATTTTCGTCGCGCTCACCCTGCTGGTGCCCAGTGGCGCAGCGCTGCCTGCCGACGATCCGACATCGTCTTCAATCCTTGCGCCGGGCTCTGCGTCGGCCGCGGTGTCCACCAGTGAACTGCAGGGTCTGCAACTACGACTGGACCTGATCAAGCAGCGGGTTTCGTTGGCTAATAACGTCACCATGATGGTCGGCCTGCAAGATTCCGTTCAGTCGTATATCAATGACGTGGACACCCTGCAGTCATCGCTGCAGCCCGAACAGAAACAACTGCAAGCGCAACTTGATGTACTGAGCGGTCCAGTTTCCCTGGGTGGCGAGGCTGTCGAGAAATCGGATATCACCGCGCAACGAGTCGTTCTTTCCGAGCAAAAGAAAGTCATCGATGCCAGCTTGAAAACCCTCGCCGCGCTGAGAGCCAGCGCCGTCGACCTTCTCACTCAGATTGCCAGTATTCGGCGCAGCCTTCTGGAAAGCGAAGTCACGCTGCGCAGTGGCAGCATCCTGGGGCGGGATTTTTGGGAACCGTTAATTAATCCACTTCCGGAAGATCGCCTGCGGCTCATAAATTTCATTGAGCAAGCCAGCGACACCCTCGCGGCCGCCTGGCAACCCGGCCAGCGTTTGTCGGCCGTCATGCTGATGTCGCTGGCCCTGGTCATCTGGATCTGGGGCCGCAGACTGGCTGATCGCGGGCTGACCTGGATTTGCATCTATCGCCTGCCTGAAGGGCGATTGCGTCGAAGTACGCTGGCACTGGCGTCTGTCATCGCCACTGTGTTGACCACCGCCTGTGCGTTGCAACTGCTGTTTTATGCACTTACGCGAGAACTGCCGTTGTCGCCCATGATCCAGAACTACGCCGAGGAATTCGAAAGAGTCGTTTATACCTGTGTACTGATCACCGGGTTAAGCCGCGCGCTGCTGGCCAATCAGCATCCTTCCTGGCGGCTACCGGCGATCCACGATTCCGTCGCGGAGGCCATTCAGCCCTACCCCAGAATACTGGCCGCCACCCTGCTGGTGATGGCATCACTGGCGCAAATCACCAATGTCTCCGGCATGAGCGGGCCCGCCCTGCTGTTGGGACGAGGCTTGATCGCGCTGGTGGTCGCGGTGATTTTCACCCTGCTGTTCCGCCGTGCCAGTCACGCCCGTAGAGTCCTGGCAGCCGCTGGCGACACCGCTGAAGCGGGCACCGCCCTGGCCGGCCTGATTTACACCTGCACCATCATTGCACTGGTCATCTCGTTCTGCGCTTTGTTGGTCGGCTACGTCTCCCTGGCAAGGTTCATCACGTACGAACTGGTCTGGGGTTTTATCGTTCTCTCCGGCTTCTACATGCTGATTCAGTTGCTCAAGGACAGTTGCGAATACCTGTTCTCACCCAAGAGCCCGAGCGGCAAGGCGATCAAACAGTTGCTGGGGATGGGCGATGTGCGCCTTGAGCAAACCCAGATCATTTTGTCCGGGGCCGGTCGTGCGACGTTAATACTGTTGGCGGTCATTTCATTGTTTGTCGGCGGTGTGGGGACCACGCTCGGACAACTGGTGACCCAGGCACTTTCCATTCTCGGCGGCGACGGCTTGCGCAAGCTGAACATCATTCCGGGCCATTTACTCAATGCGATCCTGGCCCTGTTTATTGGCATCTACCTGATTCGCGCCCTTTGCCGCTGGCTGGATGACGAGCTCCTGCCGAAAACCGACATGGACCCCGGCATGTGTGACTCTTTGAGCACACTGTTTGCCAACATCGGCTACGCCCTGGTAATTCTGCTGACCCTATCATCGCTGGGCATCCAGTGGACCAACCTGGCATGGATCGTCAGCGCCCTGTCGGTGGGTATCGGTTTCGGCTTGCAGGAAATCGTCAAGAACTTCGTCTCCGGCCTGATCCTGCTGACCGAGCGTCCGGTCAAGGTGGGCGACCTGGTCAGCATCAGCGGGGTCGAAGGTGATATCCGCCGCATCAACGTCCGGGCCACGGAAATACAACTCGCCGACCGCTCGATTGTCATCGTGCCCAACTCCCAATTGATTTCGCAAAACCTGCGCAACGTCACCCTCGGCGGCAGTGCCCAAGGCGTGGCGAGCCTTGAGTTGATGTTCCCGCTGGACATCGACCCGGAGCAGGTGAAAAGCCTGCTGTATGACACCTACCAAGAGAACGAGAACATTCTCGATAAACCGGCAACGTTTGTCCGCTTCAGCAAGCTCAGCCCGGATGGCATCACCTTGACCATCACCGGGTACGTCAGCAGCCCGAGAATTGTCGGCATCACCAAAAGTGATCTGCTGTTCGAGATTCTCAAACGCCTGGGCGCGGCGGGCATTCAACTGGCCAAACCGCCGACAGCGCCGGATTGATGAGTACCGCTCATAACTCTATAGACGAATTACGCAAAAACATTCGCCGATCAGGCGGGTCACTCTTTCTGTGAGCCTTGGCAATGCCCAACACACAGGAATCGAATCAATGGACAACCGTGCCCCGCTACCGCTTTCCAGACGCACATTGCTGATCGTCGGCGTCGTGACCGCGACCGCCATGGTGCTACCGCCTTTTATCTCGGCCAAAGCCTGCGCCGCCAATGCCGCGCGGCCGATCAAGTCTTCAGTGTCCCTGTCGGTGAACGGCGAAAAGCGCGATCTGGACCTGGACACCCGCACCACACTGCTCGATGCGCTACGGGAACACTTGCACCTCACCGGCACCAAAAAGGGCTGTGATCATGGTCAGTGCGGCGCGTGTACGGTGATCGTCGATGGCCGGCGCATCAATGCGTGCCTGACGCTGGCGGTGATGCACGACGGTGCGAAGGTCACGACCATCGAGGGCTTGGGCACGCCTGAAAAGTTACATCCGATGCAGGCTGCGTTCATCAAACACGACGGTTACCAATGCGGGTACTGCACGCCGGGACAGATCTGTTCGGCGGTCGCGGTGCTGGAGGAGATCCGCGCCGGCATTCCGAGTCACGTCAGTGCCAGCCTCACCGATTCGCCGCAGCTGATTGCCAGTGAACTGCAGGAACGCATGAGCGGCAATATCTGCCGCTGTGGTGCCTACTCCAACATCATCGAAGCGATCACCGAAGTCGCGGAGGCCGACCTATGAGGCCCTTCACTTACCTGCGTGCCCGATCCCCCGCTGAGGCTGCTGCACTGGCCGCTCAAGTCAGCGGCTCAAGGTTCATTGCCGGCGGCACCAACCTGCTCGACCTGATGAAACTGGACATCGAAACCCCCACGCACCTGATTGATGTCAACGGACTGGCGCTGGACCGGATCGACACCACGCCCGAAGGTGGCCTGAGAATCGGTGCACTGGTGCGCAACACCGACCTCGCCGCCGACACCCGGGTTCGCAAAGACTACGCGCTGCTGTCCCGCGCCCTCCTCGCCGGTGCCTCCGGCCAGTTGCGCAACAAGGCGACCACCGCTGGCAACCTCTTGCAACGCACGCGCTGCCCGTATTTCTACGACACCAACCAGGCCTGTAACAAACGCCAACCCGGAAGCGGCTGCGCAGCCATCGGCGGTTTCAGTCGTTCGCTGGGCGTCATCGGCGTGAGCGCTGCCTGTATCGCCACGCACCCAAGCGACATGGCCGTGGCCATGCGTGCACTGGATGCACACGTCGAAACCGTGCGCGCCGACGGCTCGACCCGCGTGATTGCCATCGCCGATTTCCATCGACTGCCGGGCAACACGCCGAACATCGAAACGGCCTTGGCTGCCAATGAGTTGATCACCGCAGTCACCCTGCCGGCGCCCCTCGGCGGCATGCACATTTATCAGAAAGTTCGCGACCGTGCCTCGTACGCCTTCGCGCTGATTTCCGTGGCGGCTGTGATCCAGCAGGACGGCAGCGGCCGCGTCGTGCTGGGCGGCGTTGCGCACAAACCCTGGCGTGTTGAAACGGCGGAATCGGCGATGGCACAAGGGGCAAAAGCTGTGGCTGACCAGTTACTCGCCGGTGCGACCCCCACCCCGGAAAACGCCTTCAAACTCACCTTGGTCGAGCGCACGCTCGCGTCGGTGATGGCACAAGCGAGGACTCACGCATGAAATTCGACACCCTCGCCACTACCAACCCGATCGACCAGATGAAGGTAGTCGGCAAGCCGACCACCCGTATCGAAGGACCGTTGAAGACTACCGGCACTGCGCCTTATGCCTACGAACACCATGACGTAGCGCCGAACCAGGCTTATGGCGTGGTGGTCGGTTCGGCCATTGCCAAGGGCCGCATAGCCTCGATGAACCTCCAGGAAGCGCAGTCCGCGCCGGGCGTGATTGCCATTGTCACGGCCGCCAACGCCGGCAAGCTGGGCAAAGGCAAATACAACACCGCAAAACTGCTGGGTGGTCCTGACATCCAGCATTACCACCAGGCCGTGGCGTTGGTGGTCGCAGACACTTTCGAACAGGCACGGGCCGCTGCGCAGCTGCTCGACATCCAGTACGTCAGCAGTGAAGGCGCCTTCGATCTATTAAGCGTGCGCGGTTCCGGCGCACCCACCGAAGAGGCGCCGGACACCACCCATGGTGACTTTGCCGCCGCGTTCGGGGCAGCGCCGGTGCAGTTTGACGCGACGTACACCACTCCGGATCAGGCCCACTCGATGATGGAGCCCTTTGCCTCGATTGCCGCATGGCAAGGCAAACAACTGACCCTGTGGACGTCGAATCAGATGATCGATTGGTCGGTAACGGACCTCGCGACCACGCTGGGTATCCCCAAGAAAAATGTGCGCCTGATCTCGCCCTACATCGGCGGCGGCTTTGGTGGAAAGCTGTTCCTGCGCTGCGATGCGCTACTCGCCGCCCTTGGCGCGCGCCTGGCCGGTCGGCCGGTGAAAGTCGCGTTGGCGCGGCCAATGATGTTCAACAACTCGACCCACCGCCCGGCGACGATTCAACGCATTCGCATCGGCACCACCCCGGCCGGCAAGATCACCGCGATGGGCCATGAAAGTTGGTCCGGCGACCTGCCCGGCGGCAAACTCGAACTGGCCGCGCAACCGAGCAAACTGCTGTATGCCGGGGACAATCGACTGGTGTCGATGCGCCTGTGTACGCTTGACCTGCCTGAAGGCAACGCCATGCGTGCACCCGGTGAAGCGTCGGGGCTGATGGCGCTGGAAATCGCCATGGACGAGATGGCCGAAAAACTCAAACTCGACCCGGTCGAGTTTCGGATCATCAATGACACACAAGTCGATCCGGTTGACCCCAAGCGGCCCTTCTCCCAGCGGCACCTGATCGAATGCCTGCGCACCGGGGCCACGCGATTTGGCTGGGACAAACGCCATGCACAACCGGGCACTCAACGCGAAGGTCGCTGGCTGATCGGCATGGGCGTCGGTGTCGCGTTTCGCAATAACCTCCAGATGAAGTCCGGGGCACGGGTGCGTCTGGATGCCAGTGGAACGGTGACCGTGGAGACTGACATGACCGACATCGGCACCGGCAGTTACACGATCATCGCCCAGACCGCTGCGGAAATGATGGGCGTCGGCCTCAATGACGTGGTGGTGCGGCTAGGCGATTCGAGCTTTCCGGTGTCCTCTGGTTCTGGTGGTCAGTTTGGCGGCAATTGCTCGACGGCGGGGGTGTACGCGGCGTGCGTCAAACTGCGCGAAGCGGTGGCGCAACGGCTTGGCATCAGCGTGGAGGATGCCGTGTTTGTCGGCGGTGAAGTGCACGCGGGCGGCAATACCTTTGCGCTGCACGACGCGGCAACCGCAGGCGAGATTGTCGCCGAGGACGCCATCGAATTCGCAGAGCTGAGCAAGCAGTACCAGCAATCGACGTTTGGCGCGCACTTTGTCGAAGTCGCCGTCGACAGCGCGACCGGTGAAACCCGCGTGCGCCGAATGCTCGCCGTGTGCGCGGCCGGGCGAATTCTCAACCCGACGTCTGCGCGCAGCCAAGTGATCGGCGCGATGACCATGGGTGTCGGCGCCGCATTGATGGAGGACCTGGTCGTCGACAAGCATTTGGGCTTCTTCGTCAATCACGACCTGGCCGGCTACGAAGTGCCGGTGCATGCGGACATCCCGCATCAGGAAGTGATTTTCCTCGATGAAACCGACCCGGCCTCCTCGCCCATGAAAGCCAAAGGCGTCGGTGAGTTGGGCTTGTGCGGCGTCAGTGCGGCGATTGCCAATGCGATCTACAACGCCACCGGCGCGCGCGTGCGGGAGTACCCGATCACCCTGGACAAAGTGCTGCACGCGTTACCGCCGATGATCTGATCAAACCGTTATTGCCCGTGAGCGTAATCCGCTTCGCTGACCTGCTCCATCCAGTCAACCACCTTGCCATCTTGCACTTCGGCAATGGCAATGTGGGTCATGGCGGTGCTGTCGGTTGCGCCGTGCCAGTGCTTCACGTGCGGCGCAATCCATACGGTGTCGCCCGGCCTGATCACCTGTATCGGTTGGCCAAGCGCCTGCACCCAACCCGTTCCTGCCGTGACAATCAATGTCTGTCCCAGCGGATGAGTGTGCCAGGCGGTGCGCGCACCGGGTTCGAACGTGACCGTGGCGCCGCTGACCTGAGCCGGTTCAGTGCCTTTGAATGGAGCATCGACACGCACCGTGCCGGTGAAGTAATCGGCGGGGCCTTTGACCGAGGGTTGGGAACCATTGGGTGTAACAGTCAGCATCGGTGTCTCCTGAGCGTATGAATCAAATGCGAATAGCAAACGCGAGAGCGCGGTGACGGCAAGAGTGTTCATATCGGTCCTGACGCCAGGCAGCAGCAAGTCGCACTAATCTACCTGCTACGCACTTCAACGATTAGTCGCTAGAATCGGGTTAAACCTATGAGGGAGGCTCATGAATGCTGCGGGAAAACGCCAACGACTTGCTCGCATTCCTCGCTGTTGCGCGTGAGCGAAGCTTTACCAAAGCCGCCGGCAAGCTGGGGGTTTCCCAGTCGGCACTGAGCCATACGATTCGTGCACTGGAAGCGCGACTGGGCCTGCGCCTGTTGACCCGCACCACGCGCAGCGTGTCGCCTACCGAGGCAGGTCAGCGCTTGGTGGAAACGGTTGGCCCGCACTTTGAAGAAATCGAATTCGAGCTGGCAGCGCTGAGCGATCTGCGCGATACGCCGGCAGGCAAAATCCGCATCAATGCCATGGACCACGCGCTGGAGTTCATCCTGTGGCCGGTCCTCAAACCGTTCCTCGCCCAGTACCCGGACATCTCCGTGGAGGTCTGCTGCGACTACGGTTTCGTCGATATCGCCGCACAAGGTTTCGATGCCGGTGTGCGCTTGGGCGAAGATGTGGCGCAAGGCATGATCGCCACTCGGATCGGACCGGACATGCGGATGGCGGTGGTGGGTTCCCCGGCCTACTTTGCCGACCGCACAGTGCCCGAAACGCCGCGCGATCTGACCGAGCATCAATGCAACAACCTGCGGCTACCTACCAACGGCGGCTTGTACACATGGGAATTTAAAAAGGACCAGGAAAGCCTGAATGTCCGGGTTTCGGGCCAAGTCACCTTCAATGGCGTTTACCCGTTGCTCAAAGCGGCACTGGACGGCCTCGGGCTGAGCTACATCCCCGAAGACCTCGTGGCGCCTCATCTTGCGGACGGTCGACTGGTACAGGTGCTGGAAGACTGGAGCGCGCCGTTTTCCGGCTTTCACCTCTACTACCCCAGTCGGCGCCAAGCCTCGCCGGCGTTTGCGTTGCTGCTGGACGCGTTGCGTTATCGCGGCTGAAGCCATTCATGAGCTGTGCTCATGGGCAAAGCAGTGCCGAAGGCGTTTCGGCGGCGTTTGTGGGAAGCAGCGTAATGCTGGGCCTGGCATTGATGTGCGTGGCTGCATTGCTCATCGCCCGCCCTGACGACCTCAAAGGTCGAGGTCGACCGTTGATGATGTTCCGTACACGTTGCTGAGTTCAATCAGCGCTGACTGCCGCGCTTGAGCGTTTCACTCGGCAATTCTTTGAACAGCGCCCGATAGCTGCTGGAAAACCGTCCCAAATGCCAGAACGACCAATTCATCGCGACTTCAGCGACAGTGGTCTGGTTGGACGTACGGCTGAGCAGTTCACGGTGGGCGCTGTTGAGCCTGCGCAGGCGCAGCCAATGGGTCGGCGTCATTCCGGTGAAGGCCTTGAACGCGTGCTGCAACTGGCGCAACGACACCCCGGCGACTTGGGAAAGCTCCAGCAGATTGAGGGTTTCTTCCGGGGAGTCGGCGGCCCACTCGCCGATGCGCTTCATGATAGAGCGCTCTTCGGTGCGGCGCTGTAAGCCACCCCGGTCGAGGCACACGCAGGCGTTGTCGAGGATGTACAAACAGTCCTCCAGCAACTGCTGCGTCAAGGCTTCCTTGCTCGGCGGGTCGAGGGTTTCTCCCAAGCGGGTCAGCGTGCCGCTCAACCAGCGGCTGAACAAGGCGTTTTGCCCGGAGTTCAGCGGCGACATGAACAACCCTTCCAGCTGCGCGACGTTCAAGCCCTGGCGCTGAACGAACGCCGGGCCGAATACCACGGCAATTTCCTGGTAGTTCTCGGGGGTGATCCAGATGTTGCGGCTTTCGCCATTGAGCAGGTAAAGCGCGTTGTCACTGCGATCGAAACAGAACGCCAGCGACCCTTGCGGCGCACTGAAATTCTGCTCGACCCGAGTGTTCATCTGCTCTTCGTAGATCTCCACACCTTGCAAGTCCAGATAGCGCACACGCCCCGCGAAATGCCCCGGCGACATTTGCTGATAGTGCTGGACCCAACCCGGTGTGGCGCGGATTTGCTCGGCGACATCTTCGGTGTTGAACGCTTGAACCTGAATCGGACTGGACGCTGACATGGGTGACCTTACGCACTCGTTTGGTGCGTTTTGGTGCTGCTTAAAGTGGATAGATGGAACCGCAAGGCTCGCCCAAGATAGTCGTCAACGCGTCTCAGGGGAAGAGTGCGGTGGATGAAACCGCCCTCCCCGACGTTAATAAAACCAATAACGAGGTCTTTATGAATGTCCCTTTCGATCAGCTGTTCACTTGGCTGAAAGATCACAAGATTACCGAAGTCGAGTGTGTGGTCAGTGACTTGACCGGCATTGCACGCGGCAAGATTGCACCCACCAACAAGTTCCTGCATGAGCGAGGCATGCGCCTGCCGGAAAGTGTGCTTTTGCAAACGGTAACCGGGGACTTTGTCGACGACGACATCTACTACGACCTGCTCGACCCTGCTGATATCGACATGGTCTGCAAGCCGGACCCGAATGCGGTGTACGTGATTCCATGGGCGATCGAGCCCACCGCTATCGTCATCCACGACACTTTCGACAAGTTCGGCAACCCGATTGAATTGTCGCCGCGCAACGTGCTGAAAAAAGTGCTGCAGTTGTACACCGACAAAGGCTGGCGGCCGATTGTCGCGCCGGAAATGGAGTTCTACCTGACCCAGCGTTGCGAAGACCCGGATTTGCCACTCAAGGCACCGATGGGCCGTTCGGGCCGTGCCGAAAGCGGTCGTCAGTCGTTTTCCATCGACGCTGCCAACGAGTTCGATCCGCTGTTCGAAGACGTCTACGACTGGTGTGAATTGCAGGGCCTGGACCTCGACACCTTGATCCACGAAGACGGCCCGGCGCAGATGGAAATCAACTTCCGTCACGGCGACGCGCTGGACCTGGCGGACCAGATCACCGTGTTCAAGCGCACCCTGCGTGAAGCTGCGCTCAAGCACAACGTCGCGGCGACGTTCATGGCCAAGCCGATTGGCGATGAGCCCGGCAGCGCCATGCACATCCACCAGAGCGTGGTCGACATCGCCACCGGCCAGCCGATCTTCGCCGACGCCGATGGCAACATGAGCGAGTTGTTCCTGCACCACATTGGCGGTTTGCAAAAGTACATCCCCAAAGTGCTGCCGATGTTCGCGCCTAACGTGAACTCGTTCCGCCGCTTCCTGCCGGACACCTCGGCGCCGGTCAACGTCGAATGGGGCGAAGAAAACCGCACCGTCGGCCTGCGCGTGCCGACCTCTTCGCCGGATGCGATGCGCGTGGAAAACCGCTTGCCGGGCGCTGACGCCAACCCGTACCTGGCGATTGCCGCCAGCCTGCTGTGCGGTTACCTGGGCATGGTCGAGCGCGTCGAGCCGAGTGCTGCGGTACAGGGCCGCGCCTATGAGCGCCGCAACCTGCGCTTGCCGATCACCATCGAAGACGCCCTCACCCAGATGGAAGAGTGCGACACCGTCGAACGTTATCTGGGCAGCAAGTTTGTTCGCGGTTACGTCGCCGTCAAGCGCGCGGAACACGAAAACTTCAAGCGCGTGATCAGCTCCTGGGAACGCGAGTTCCTGATGATGAGCGTCTAGTCCGTTACGGCCTCTTCGCGAGCAAGCCCGCTCCCACATTTGAAATGCATTCCCCTGTGGGAGCGGGCTTGCTCGCGAAAGCGGCCTCAGGAACACCAAAGAATCTCCGGAAGAATCCAATAATTAGAAGAGGTGTCGATATGCGTCTATTGAAATCCATGGTCCCGGTCGCGCTGGCGGCATTGTTCAGCGCCGGCGTGCAGGCCCAGCCACAGGTCAGCGTCTACAACTGGACCGATTACATCGGCGAAACCACCCTCGCCGACTTCCAGGCCAAAACCGGGATCAAGGTGATCTATGACGTATTCGATTCCAACGAAACCCTGGAAGGCAAACTGCTCGCGGGCCGAACGGGCTACGACGTGGTGGTGCCATCCAACCACTTCCTCGCACGTCAGGTGAAAGCCGGCGCGTTCCTGAAACTCGACCGCGAACAACTGCCGAATTTCAAGAACCTCGACCCGAAACTGCTGGCGCTGCTGGAAAAGAACGATCCGCAAAACGCCCACTCGGTGCCGTACCTGTGGGGCACCAATGGCATCGGCTATAACGTCGACAAGGTCAAGCAAGTGCTGGGCGTCGATCACATCGATTCCTGGGCCGTGCTGTTCGAACCGGAAAACATCAAGAAACTCAGCCAGTGCGGCGTGTCGATGATGGACTCGGCGGATGAAGTGTTCCCGGCGGTCCTCAATTACATGGGCATGGACCCGCGCAGCGAAAACCCTGAAGACTTCAAAAAGGCCGAAGCCAAGCTGTTGGCCATTCGTCCTTACATCACCTACTTCCACTCCTCGAAGTACGTGTCGGACCTGGCCAACGGCGACATTTGCGTGGCCTTTGGCTACTCGGGTGACGTGTTCCAGGCCGCCAACCGCGCCAAGGAAGCCAAAAACGGGGTGAATATCGCCTACGCCATTCCCAAGGAAGGCAGCAACCTGTGGTTCGACTTGCTCGCCGTTCCTGCCGATGCGAGCAACCCAAAAGAGGCCCATGCGTTCATCAACTACCTGCTGGACCCAAAAGTGATTGCCAAGGTCAGCGCGTCGGTCGGTTATGCCAACCCGAACCCGCCGGCCAAAGAATTCATGGACCCGGAACTGGTGAACAATCCTGAGGTATACCCCTCGCAGGCCGTCCTCGACAAACTCTACATTTCGACCACCCCGCCCCAGGCGATCATGCGTTTGATGACCCGTTCCTGGAGCAAAGTGAAGTCCAACAAATGACTCAATACAGCAACGAACACACCCAGTCCTACTATGCCGCGTCGGCTAGCGGCCTGACGCCGCGCCCCACGCTGACCTCGGACCTGACGGCCGATGTCTGCGTGATCGGCGGCGGCTTCACTGGCGTCAACACCGCCATCGAACTGGCGCAGCGCGGGCTCTCGGTGATCCTGCTGGAGGCCCGGCGGATTGGCTGGGGCGCCAGCGGACGCAACGGCGGCCAGTTGATTCGCGGCATCGGCCATGACGTCAGCGGGTTTGCCAAGCACGTCGGTGCCGAAGGTGTGCGCTATATGGAACGTGCAGGTGTCGAGTCGGTGCAAGTGGTAGGCAACCGAATCCGCGAGCACGCCATCGATTGCGACCTGCGCTGGGGCTTCTGCGAACTGGCCAACACGCCGGCGCAATTTGCCGGGTTGAAGGCCGAACACGCGGAACTGATCGCGTCGGGCTACGCCCATGAAACCCGTCTGGTCGAACCCGGAGAGATCCGCGAGCAGGTGGTGAACTCCGGCGTGTATGCCGGTGGTTTGGTGGACATGGGTTCGGGGCACTTGCATCCGCTAAACCTGGTGCTCGGTGAAGCCAGGGTCGCGCAATCCCTCGGGGTGCAGATCTTCGAGCAGAGCCCGGTGCTGGAGCTGATCCATGGCAGCATCGTGCAGGTTCGCTGTGCCGGCGGTACCGTGCGCGCCGGCAGCCTGGTGCTGGCCTGCAACGCCCATCTAGAAGAACTCGAACCCAAGCTCAGCGGCAAAGTGCTGCCGGCGGGCAGCTACATCATCGCTACCGAGCCGTTGTCTGAGGAAGCGGCGGCGCAGTTGATCCCGCATAACGTCGCGCTGTGCGACCAGAAAGTCGGCCTCGATTACTACCGGCTCTCGGCGGACCGGCGTTTGCTGTTCGGCGGTGCCTGCCATTATTCCGGGCGCGATCCGGCCGATATTGCCGCCTACATGCGCCCGCAAATGCTCAAGGTGTTTCCGCAATTGGCGAATGTACGGATCGACTACCAATGGGGCGGCATGATCGGCATCTCGGCCAATCGTTTCCCTCAGGTCGGGCGCTTGAGTCAGCACCCGAATGTGTTCTACGCCCAGGGCTACTCCGGCCATGGACTGAACGTCACCCACTGGTGCGCCAAACTGTTGGGCGAAGCGATCCATGTGGGGCACAGCCAGGGTTTCGACGTGTTCAGCGCCGTGCCCCACATGACCTTCCCCGGCGGCCGCGCCCTGCGCTCGCCACTGCTGGCACTGGGCATGCTCTGGTACCGGATGCGCGAAATGTTGGGTTAACGACGTGTGGCGAGGGGGCTTGTCCCCCCGTCAATCTGCCGGGGCGTATTGCATTTCACCATTGCCGAATGACCAGTCCTCGCGCTTCACATCCACCAGACTGATCCAGATATCTTCCTTGCGCAGCCCTGTCCTTGCGTGAATGCCTTCGGCAATCGCCCGGTAAAAGGCCTTCTTGACCTCAACGGTTCGCCCGGCATTCCAGGTCACTTGAATGAACACAATTCCCGGCGTGTAAGTCAGGCCCAGGTAGCCGGCCGACGGATAAACCAGCTCATCCTTGCGGTGGCGATTGATGATCTGGAACTTGTCATGTTCGGGAACGTTGGCCGTGTGCATCATGGCCTCGTAAACCACATGGCTGATGGAGGCGACGGTTTCTTCGGAGGTATCAGCGGCAACATCGATTCTGGCTAAGGGCATGGTGGTTTCCTGCTGCGGTTGAGGGTTGATTGGGTGAGGTTTTCAAAGAGGTTTCAAGGAAGGTGCGGCGGTTATCGGGCGCGACGCAGACTTCCCGACTTGCAATACATAGACCCCGACGATGATGCACACCAGTGCCACCAAATCGTGGGCCTGCAAAGGTTCATGGACCAGCAATGCACCAATGCCCAGCGCCACGACGGGCGGAATGTAAGTGACACCTGCCGCCTTGAGCGCGCCGAGGTGCTGCACCAAAAAGTAATACAACAGGAACGCCACGCCGGTGCCCATGATCCCGAGCCCGAACACCAGGCCACTCAAGGCGACAGGCGCGTGTGCAATACGCTCGATCCCGTGAAAATCGGCGGTCAACAACAGCACCAGCAGCGCCAGGCCGATCTGGTAGGTGGACAACGCCAGCGGTGACAGATCCTTGTCAATCAGGAACCGTCTGGCGTAAACGAATGAACAGCCCAGGCTCAGCGAACCGCCGACCATGTAAAGCACGCCACGGATATCAACGCCGTTGCCGCCGCTGTTCCATGGCTGGGCAATGAGCAACACACCGACAAAACCGATCATCAGGCCCGTCACCGTCAAGCGGTTGATCGGTTCCTGGCGCAAAAAGACAAACGCCGTCAAAAAGGCGAAGAGCGGAATCGCACCGCTGAGCATGCCCGCGATTCCCGAAGGAAGCAGCGCCGCGCCTTTGGCAAACGCCAGGTAATACACAGTGGTGGCGAGCAATGACATGACGAAAAAATGGTGCAAGTAGCGCAAATGAGACCAGCGCAATGCACGGCGTGAGAGTGCCAGGACAAGGATCGGAACGAAGCCGAAGAGCACTCGCAACAGCACAATCTGCATCGGCGTAATCACCTCGGCAGCCCACTTCATGAAAATGAAGTTGGTCCCCCAGATCAGCCCGAGCAAAGCAAAGGCAGGATAGACAAATTTGTTCATGATGAACCTCTGCTTGGGGAGTTAATGTGCCAAAGTACGCGGCAAAGCCAGTGCTGAACAAACGATTTAAAAATCCCCATGGAGTAGAAAAACTTCAGCATGAATGACATGCCTCCCCTCAAGGCCCTGATCGCATTCGACGCGGCAATGAAACACGCCAGCTTTACCGAAGCGGCGGCGCAACTGCATGTCACCCCTGGCGCCGTGGGGCAGCAGATCCAGAAGCTCGAAGAATGGTTGGGTACGCCGCTGTTCATCCGGTCGGTGCGGCAAGTCCAGCCAACTCAAGCCGCGCTGAGCTACTGGGCCGCCGTACAACCGGCGTTGCTGCGGATCCAGCACGCCAGCAACGCGCTGCGCCTGAGCAACGTCAATGAAGTCTGGTTGTCGATGCCGCCGACGCTGGCAGCGAAGTGGTTCGCGCCACGGATGGCCGATTTTTTGAGTTTCAGGCCCGACATTTCCTTGCACCTGAGTGCATCAACGGCCTTGATCGACTTTGAGCGGGATCGGGTTGATCTCGCGATTCGCTACTTTGACGGTAACGATCCGACGCTGGACTCCACCTTGCTGTACCGGGATGAAGCCCGGCTTTATTGTTCACCCGACTATGCCCGCAAACTCAAACTGAAAGGTCCTGAAGACCTGGTGCGGGCCACACTCCTGCAAACCACCCTGCTTCCCCACTGGACGCCCTGGTTCAAACGGTTCAGCCAATTGACCGAGGCGCAGGTGGCCGGCATCCCCAGTCAACATTTCGACCAGTCCATTCTGGCCATAGAAACGGCACGACATGGACAGGGGGTTGTATTGAGCAGCGCGGTCCTGACGGAGGTGGAAATGCGCAATGGCTCGCTGTGCGAACCCTTTGAAATGCGCCTGCCGGTGTCCAGAGGCTATTACCTGGTTCACCACCGCCAGACCGGATTACGTCCGGCCGCCGCGGTATTGAAGCAGTGGTTGATTGATCGGGCCAGCGCGGAGCAATCAACCACTTCCACGTGACCCGCTAACGCCCCACCGCCGCTTCAATCGCCGCGATGTCGATCTTGCCCATCTGCATCATGGCCTCGAACGCGCGCTTGGCCACCGCTTGATCAGGATGGGTAACCGCAGCCGTCAAGGCACGCGGGGTGATCTGCCACGACAAACCCCACTTGTCCTGGCACCAGCCGCAGACATTTTCTGTGCCGCCGTTGCCGACAATCGCGTTCCACAGGCGATCCGTTTCGGCTTGGTCATCGGTCGCGACCTGAAACGAAAAGGCCTGGTTATGCTGGATCCCCGACCCGCCGTTCAGGCCCAGACACGGTATCCCCATCACCGTGAACTCAACCGTCAAGACATCGCCCTGTTTGCCCGCCGGATAGTCGCCGGGCGCGCGGTGGACGGCCCCCACGGCACTGTCGGGAAACGTCTGGGCATAGAAGGTCGCGGCTTCCAGTGCGGTGCCGTCGTACCAGAGACAAATCGTGTTTTTGCTGATCATCTTGGTTCTCCTCGATTGAAACTCGAAGGTGCATTTTAGCAGCGCAGATGATTACGACCGGGCACCGAGGTATTGACCGAGGTTCAAGGCGTATCAGTCATGAGCGAACCCCGCCGTTACGCAGTGGTCACAACCAGTGATGGCATCGCAACTGACCAGCGGCCCACGGCCCCATTTATTCAGGCGCGACGCTTGCAGTCCCAACCTTTCAGGGTGCGCCGGATAACGTCAGCAAGCTCGGTTCCTGTCTGTTGCAGGCCCTGGCTGCTGCTCACATCCAAGCTCCCTTTCTCGGAGTACGGAAATGACACAACCCATGCGGTTTCTCCTCTCGTTCTTCCTCGCGACAGCCACACTGGCCTCGGCGAGCTTGCTCAACACGGCCGGTGCGGCCACGGCCGAGGACTTGAATGCCGACGCTCGGCAAGAATTGAAAATCCTCTACAAGTCCTCTCCAGTTGCCGAAAATCTCTCGCACCAGGCCAAGGCGATCCTGGTCTTCCCAAAAATAATCAAGGCGGGCCTGGTGTTCGGCGGTAGTTATGGCGAAGGCGTGTTAATGAAAGGCACGAAAGTCGACAGCTATTACAACTCCGTCACCGGGTCATGGGGGCTGCAGGCGGGTGCCCAGTCGTATGGCTATGTGGTGTTTCTGATGACCGACAAAGCGGTGAAGTACCTTGCCGAAACCAAGGGTTGGGAAATCGGTGTAGGGCCCACAGTTGTTGTAGTGGATGAAGGAATTGCCAAGAACCTGTCCAGCTCGACGCTGAAAGATGACGCGTACGCGTTCATTACCGACCAGCAAGGGTTAATGGCCGGGGTCAGCATCGAAGGCACGAAGATTTCCCAGATCAAGCGCTGAAACCGTTGACTTTGAGCATCAGGCGACCTCGCCGCTCACTTTTCAGGCCGATGACTGCCCGTCGTAACGGGCAGTCATCGGCCTGAAGGATCCCTCTGCAGCCCGGTGTCGCTTGGCAGTCTTCAAAATGATGCTGTAACGATGGCACGCCGCGCCAATAGCCAACGCAGACACCTTCTTCACCCTAAATTCCCCTCAGATAAGCGCGATAAGTAGCTAGCTATTTGTTAACGAAAGTCTGAAGTATTGATTTGAACTTTCAGATTCTTTCGCCGCACGGCCTGTGCCTAACATCGGCGCCACAGTGAACCAGCCTCGGTATCGCTCCGTGGGTCAGATGATGCAGGCATCCGGATCTCAAGTCCTCTGCCCCAGTTGACCATTGATCGCCGATTGGCCTGGCGCCATCTAAGTGCTTTTGCAGTAGGCCTTGGGATTTTTGAGGATCACCGATGAAGCTGGAAATTTTTCGCACGCTGTGGGGTTACACCGCCAGCAAAGCTCAAGCGCTCGAGGAGTTGCTGCAAGCGGGCTTTGATGGCATGGAAGCACGCCTGCCACTGGACGCCCGGGAACGGGCTGAGTTTGGCGCCTTTCTCCAGACCAATCGCCTGGGTTATATCAGCACCGTCTTCACCGCGTACGACGTGCTGCCGGATCAGTCGGCATCGCCTGCCGTCCACCTCAATGACCTCGATCAGAAACTGGCCTGGGCTGCCGAACTCGGCCCCCGTTTCGTCAACGTGCTGGCGGGCAATGATCGCTGGTCGTTGCCGCAACAGGTTGAGTTCTTCGGTCAGGCCCTGGAGCTGGCGCGCAAGCACGGTCAAGTCTGCAGTTTCGAAACCCACCGCTCGCGCTCGCTGTTCAACCCTTGGGTGACCCTGGAGATAATCCGGCAATTGCCCGATCTGTTGTTCACCAGCGACATCAGCCATTGGGTGGTGACTTGCGAACGACTGCTGAATGACCCGGCCGATGACCTGAGCGCGTTCATCGAACGGGTTCACCATATCCAGGCCCGGGTCGGTTACGACCAAGGCCCGCAGGTCCCGCACCCGGCGGCTCCCGAATATGCAAAAGAACTGGCTTTCCATCAGCAGCACTGGGAAGGCATCTGGCGCTCGCAGCAAGCCCGTGGTTACCAGGTCAGCACCCTGACCCCGGAATTCGGCGCCGACGGCTACCTGCATCATTTGCCCTTCACCAACGTCCCGGTGGCCGACTTGTGGTCATTGAACGTGTGGATGGGCCAGACCGAACGCGAACACTTCGAGCGTTTCCACCACTCAAGTCATCTTTAGGGAGCCGATGCGTCATGCCTGACAATAAAAACAACAGCGTTAGCACTGACACACAAAAAGCCAACTTCAATAGCATTCCGGTAGTTAACATCGCCGGTCTGTTCAGCGTTGAACTGGAACACCGCCTGGCCGTGGCCGAGCAATTGGGGCGCGCTGCCAGCGACGTTGGGTTTCTCTATATCACCGATCACGGTATCGACCCGCAGCTGATCGCCAACTTGCGCAAGGCGGCCAAGGACTATTTCGACCAGCCCCTCGACGCCAAGATGCGCCACTACATCGGCACCTCGCAAACCCACAAAGGCTTTGTGCCCGAAGGCGAAGAGGTCTATTCAAAGGGCAAGCCGGACCACAAGGAAGCCTTCGACGTCGGCTTCGAAGTCCCGGCCGATGACCCGCTGGTGCTGGCCAACACCCCATTGCTGGGGCCCAACGACTGGCCGCAACTGGCAGGTTTCAAGGCATCGGTGCAGGCCTACTATGAAGCTATCTTCGCCTTGGGCCGGCGCCTGTTCGGCGGTTTCGCCCTGACCTTGGGCCTGGAGGAAAACTATTTCGACAGCCTGGTCACCCGTCCGCCGTCCAAGCTGCGCCTGATCCACTACCCGTTCGACGGTGCCGCCCATGACGCACCGGGTCTTGGCGCCCATACTGATTACGAGTGCTTCACCATCCTCCTGGCCGACAAACCAGGCCTTGAGGTGATGAACAATCTCGGACAATGGATCGATGCACCACCGATGGCCGATGCGTTTGTGGTCAACATCGGCGACATGCTGGAAGTGATGACGGCAGGCGCATTCGTTGCCACTGCGCACCGGGTGCGCAGCGTGAAAGAGGAGCGCTATTCATTTCCTCTGTTTTATGCCTGCGACTATCACACCCAGATCAAACCGCTGCCCGGATTCACCCAGGCCGGCAACGATTACGAAGAAATCACGATCGGCGAACACATGTATGGCCAATCTCTGCAGACCTATCAGTATCTGCGTCAGAGGGTAGCCAACGGGGAAGTTCAACTGCCAGGCAAGGCACGTAAGCCCGCCAGTTTCGGACATTTGAAAAATCAGGTTCAACCGTCCTGATTGAAGTTTTCAGTTACACCCTTACCTACGCCGGAGTCAGTCAAAAATGAAAAACAATAAAAAGAACCTGTTGAGCTTGGCTGTATTGGCAGCCGGTATGCTCGGTGCCTCGGTGAGCATGGCTGCGGCCGATACGTTCAAGGTTGGCATGGAGATCACCTACCCTCCTTTCGAGTCCTATGACAAGGACAAGAACGTGGTGGGTTCCGATCCCGAACTGGCAGCAGCTCTGGCCAAGCACATGAACGCCAAAGTGGAGTTCGTCGACACCAAGTTCCCGAGCCTGATCCTCGGCTTGAACTCAGGCAAATACGACGCCGTCATTTCCGGTATGTACATCACACCGGAACGCCAGACCCAGGCCCAGACCATCGCCTATGCCAACACCGGTGCCGCGGTCATGGTGCCCAAGGGCAGCGAAATCAATGCAAAAAAACCTGAAGACCTGTGTGGTTTGAAACTGGGTCTGGAACAGGGCACCACCTGGGTCAAGGAATTCCGCAAACTGTCCGATGAATATTGCGTGCCTAACAACAAAGGCGCCATCACCGTCAGCGAGTACCCCTCTGCGCCTGAAGTAACCCAGGCCCTGTTGTCCAAGAACATTCAGGCCCAGGTTGAAATCGCTGGCGCCGCAAAACTGATCGCGGAAAAGACCAACGGCCGAGTCGTCATCACCACCGATCACCCGATCTATCAGCAAACCTTGGGCATTTTCGTCAAGAAAGGTAACGAAGAAACCTTCCAGGCGGTGCAAAAGGCTTTCGAGGAGACCAGGAAGAGTGGTGAGTATGCCGCTATTCTTAAAAAATACGCCTTGGAAGAACCGACTGCTAACTAAGCACGTGTCCTTGTAGTTTGGTCATCTGCCTCCCCTGCACCGGGGCGGCAGATTGAGGTGCCCTATGCAATTTGATTGGTCGTATTTTTTCTCCCTGTTCTCTCTGCCGGACTTCTGGAACGCCTGCGTCACGGTGATCCAGCTCAGTGCCCTGGCCTGGTTCATCGGCATGCTGCTGGGTTTTCTCCTGGCCACGGCCAAACTGTCACAATCGCCGTTGCTGCGCATTCCCGCGGCGGTCTACATCTGGTTTTTCCGCAGCATCCCTTTGCTGGTGCTGGTGGTGTTCGTCTATAACTTGCCGCAATTGTTTCCCGCAAGCGGCCCTATTCTCTCCAACCCCTTCTACGCAGGCTTGCTCGCCCTGGTGGTCACCGAAGCGGCGTACATGGCCGAGATCCATCGTGGCGGCCTGATTTCCGTGGCCAAGGGCCAAAAGGAAGCCGGGCGCGCGCTGGGTGTCGGGCTGTTCGGCATGCAACGCTTGATCGTGATCCCCCAGGCATTCCGTATCTCGCTGCCCACCTTGATCAATGAATACATCACGGTGGTCAAGCTGACCTCGCTGGTCTCGGTCATTTCGCTGACCGAAATCCTCACGGTCGGCCAACGCCTCTACGCCACCAACTTCCTGGTCATGGAAACCCTGGCGGCGGTAGGCGTGTACTACGTGTTGATCGTCACCGTGTTCGGCTATTTCCTGCAGCGTCTGGAACGCTACCTTGACCTGAACTTCCGCAAGCCGCACACACTCGATGATGCCGCCGTGGCCAAGTTCAAGGCCTGCGCCGAAGCATTGCCCGACAGTGCGCGCAAAGCAGCCGGCAATAACGCGACACCCATTCTGCAATTGAAGAACATCCAGAAGAGCTACGGCACGCATAAAGTGCTTTTGGGTATCGACTTGACTGTCGAATACGGCCAGGTGGTATCGATCATTGGGCCCTCCGGGTCCGGCAAGACGTCGCTGATCCGCACGGTCAACGGCCTTGAAAGCATCGATACTGGGGACATTCTGTTGTTCGGCGAAACCTTCATCGAAGCGACGGACAAACCCGACAGTTCCCGCCTGCGCAAAGGCGTGCGGCACATCGGCATGGTGTTCCAGAACTTCAACCTGTTCCCGCACCGCACCCTTCTCGACAACGTCACGCTGGCACCGCGTTACCACGGCCAGCCGGGCGAGCTGAGTGAACATCGTGCCTATGCGCTGCTGGACAAGGTCGGCCTGCTGGCCCACGCCCACAAATACCCGCACCAACTCTCCGGCGGGCAGCAACAGCGCGTGGCAATCGCCCGGGCCCTGGCCATGGAGCCGCAGATCATGCTGTTCGACGAGCCGACCTCGGCCCTCGACCCGGAACTGGTCAACGACGTGCTCAATGTGATCCGCGATTTGGCCAAGGAAGGCATGACCATGCTGATCGTGACCCACGAAATGGACTTTGCCATGTCGATCTCCGATCGGGTGATTTTCATGGAGAACGGCAATATTCAACTCGACGCCGCCCCTGAAACCATCCGCTGCGATGCCGAGGGCGAGAGGGTGCGGCGCTTCATGGGAATCGATGCTGAATCGCCAAAGCTGTCCACAGCGGTAGATCATGCATGAACAGCCAGGCACTTTATTTGAGCTTTCTTCTTTCAGGGAAACACGCATGAATCTTGGAATAGCAGGACGCTGGGCACTGGTGTGCGCCGCCAGCAAAGGGCTGGGGAAAGCCTGCGCACAGGCACTCGTCAGCGAAGGTGTGAACGTGGTGATCACTGCACGGGGCGAACAGACACTGAATGAAACGGCCCGTCAGCTCAGGGCGATCAATCCTGACGTGACGGTCATTGCCGTGGCCGGAGACATTTCGACCGATGAAGGTCGGACGGCTGCCCTTACGGCCCATGAGCATTTCGATATCTTGATCAACAACGCGGGTGGCCCTCCTCCCGGGGATTTCCGCGAATGGGATCGCGACGCCTGGCTCAAGGCACTGGACGCCAACATGCTCACCCCGATCGAGTTGATCAAGGCAACGGTAGACGGCATGGCGACACGCGGATTTGGCCGAATCATCAACATCACGTCGAGTGCCGTGAAGTCGCCTATCGAAAGCCTGGGCCTGTCCAATGGCGCGCGCAGCGGCCTGACGGGGTTTATCGCAGGGCTGGCCCGGCAAGAAAACATTGCCAGTCGTAATGTGACGATCAACAACCTGCAACCGGGCTCCTTCGACACCGATCGACTGCGCGGCAACCTGGTCGAGGCGGCTCAGGAGCTGGGGCAAGACAGTGAGGCATTCCTCGACGAATGCCGCAGTGAAATCCCTGCCAAACGCTTCGGCTCGCCCGAAGAATTCGGTGCACTGTGTGCCTTCGTTTGCAGCAGGCATGCAGGTTACTTGACCGGGCAGAACTTGTTGATTGATGGCGGAGCCATTCGCTCCAGCCAGTAATGACGGCAGGCACAACGGGAGCGGACCTCGCATTGGGGTCCGTGCCGGCGCTGGATTCCCCCCTACGATTTGCAGCCGCTTAAACAACAAAAATTCAGCCTGTTTAAACGAAGCCTCCTGTTACTTCCTAAAGGCTACAACGCCTTGCGCCATCGCCTACAGGTAAGACAGAATCCGCCGGCTTGTGCGTCCTGGTCCCCGTCGTTAACTTGATTCCTGTCACTGCTCATCAGTGATCGGGTCTGCAAGCCCGCCGGAATACCAGTCGCATAGCCCTGCCAACGGACGCTCGTTCATGTCCGCGAAATGGCGGCTTTGTGCGGGAGATCTTCGGGTCTGCCGGGTTCCTGGTTTCCCGGTCTTGCAGACCCGCACATAGCTGCCACCCATCATCTGCAAGTGATGCGGGTAGCTCCTAATGAACAATCAGGAGTTTCGCCATGATCAAACCAACACCCAACCCACCGGAAACCGATCCGGCATCGCCCTACGAATCGCTCGATTCGAAAAAATTCCACGAAGCGGCCGAACGCGCCCTCGACCATTACCTCAACCCGGCCGCGCAAATCATGGCCAGCAACCACGAACCCGAACCGATGTTCCTCGCCAACCCCAAGTGCGACACCGAATCCCTACTGGTCAACGCCAGCGAATCATTGGGCTCGGCCACCACCATGCTCAGCAATCTCGCGGCGCTGCTGGACAACTCAAACCGCAAGACGCTGCTGGGGATTACCCAAGTGGTCATGTTGGGGGAATTGGCGGTGAATCAGGCGTTGGATAAGGTTGAAGTGAAGGCGTAAGCACGGCCCCCTTCTATTCACCTCCATCGAACGTTCCAGTGCGTACTTCCCCATCGCGCACATACCGGGTGATCAGCACGCCAGCAGGTGTGCTGGTCGAGTGCGCCAATCTGAAGGCCGAGGCGTGTGCCGTGTCGTCAAACAAGCGCTTGCCTCGCCCCAGTACGACGGGGAACGTCATCAAGCGAAATTCGTCGACCAACCCGGCGGCAAGCAGTTGGCGCACCAGGTCGCCGCTGCCCTGCGTCAACAGGTCGGCGCCGTCCTGTTGCTTGAGCGCGCGTATCGCATCGGCAAGGCTTCCTTTGAGTGCATGACTGTTCTGCCATTCCAGCGTATCAGGGCGATGCGTAGCCACATGCTTGGGCACGCTGTTGAACCGGTCAGCGATGCCTTGGCTGCGTGAATCGGCCTGTTGGTGCGGCCAATACGCCGCGAATATGTCGTAAGTGCGACGCCCCAGCAGCAACTCGAACGGCTGCGAAAACAGGTCCTGTACCGCCTCGCCGGAGACCTTGTCGGCAAAAGGCACGATCCAGCCACCGAAGCGGAATTCGCCGCTGGTGTCTTCTTCAGGACCGCCGGGGGCTTGCATCACGCCATCCAGACTCATGAAGGCGGCAACGGTGAGCTTGCGCATGGTCTTCTCCTGTTGAGTGCACGTATCGGGAATGCCGGGAATCACAGCGTACCCGCCGACTCATTCCCTGACAGATAGTCGAACGGGCGGATGCGAAATCGACAGTCCTCCGTACAGATAAAAGCTCACTGATACAGCATCGTTTCGACTTTCGATTTGCTCAATTGCAAGGCACTTCTATATTGAGGAGGTGCTCTGAACTTCCTGCCTACTGTTGAGCCTTGGCCCATGGCGACTACTGATCAATTGATCATCTGCGAGCACTGCGACAGTGTGTATGAAAAAGTCACGCTCGCTAAAAACCAGAAAACCCTGTGCACTTGCTGCGGCGGCGTGCTGCAGCGCTACAACGGCCTGACGGTGGAGCAACGACTGGCGTTGACCTTTACGGCGTTGGTGCTGTGGATTTTCGCCAATTTCTATCCGGTCATGAGCATCAGCCTCAAAGGCCTGAAAAACAGCGCAACCCTGTGGGATTCGGTCATGGCCCTGAGCCTGGGACCGATCACGTTCATCGCGATGGTCGCCGCGATTGCAATGATCATCGCGCCGATTTTCCAGCTGTTGCTGCTGATCTGGGTCTTGTGTTTCGCCCTCTCGCACCGACGTTCACCCGGTTTCAAGTTCTGCATGCGCTGGCTTGAGTCCCTCCGGCCCTGGAGCATGCTGGAAGTCTGTTTGCTGGGTGCAATGGTCGCGGTGATCAAACTCGCCGGTTTGCTCGACGTGCTGCCCGGCATCGGCCTGTTTGCCCTGGCCGTACTCAGCCTGATGATGATCCGCATCGCCGGGCGCGATATCCGTGAATTGTGGGACATCCTATGAATACGCCCCCGGTCGCCAGCGATCTCAACCTCTGCCTGTGCCATAGCTGCGGCATGGCCTGCGACATGACCGGTGAACCCCACGAATGCGAGCGTTGTGGCGCGGCGCTGCACCATCGTAAAGCCAACTCGCTGACCCGCACATGGGCCTACATGTTCACCGCCCTGGCGTTTTACGTGCCGGCCAATCTGTTGCCGGTGATGAACACCAAAATGGTCGGCAATGGTGCCGACAGCACGATCATGAGCGGCGTACTGGAGTTTTGGGAAGCCGGTGCCTGGGACATCGCCCTGATCATCTTCATCGCCAGCATCGCGGTGCCGGGCATCAAGTTCGTGGCGCTTACCTTGTTGCTGGTGACCGTACAGCGCGACAGCCTGTGGGCGCGCAAGGAGCGGTCGAAGCTCTACCGCTTTGTCGAGGTCATCGGCTACTGGTCCATGCTCGATGTGATCGTGGTGGCACTGGTGGCCTCACTTGTGAAGTTTCAAGCCCTGGCCGACATCGAACCGCGGCCGGGCATTCTGTTTTTCGGTTTGGTGGTGGTGTTCACCATGCTGGCGGCGATGAGTTTCGACCCGCGCCTGATCTGGGATAAAAAGCGGGAAAACCTACACAACGAGGAGGTCATGGATGAAGTCGCAAGCCACTGAAGGGCCTCAAGCCCCTGGGCAGGCCCCGGTCAAGACCGGTCGCAGTCTCTCACTGGTCTGGATAGTGCCCATTGTTGCGGTATTGGTGGGGCTTTCACTGGTGGTCCACAGCATCTTGCAGGAAGGCCCGACCATCACGGTCACGTTCAAGACCGGTGATGGCCTGACGGCCAACAAGACGGAGGTCAAATACCGCAATGTGGTGATCGGCCAAGTCTCAGATGTGGAGCTGAGCAACGACCAGAAGAGTGTCAACGCTACGATCAAACTGGCCAAACAGGCGGAAAGCTTCACCCGTGAAGATTCGAAATTCTGGGTCGTGCGTCCGCGCATCGGTGCCGGAGGAGTTTCGGGGATTGATACCTTGCTGTCCGGAGACTACATCGGCGCCGACATTGGCCAGGCCAATGGCCGCGCGAAAAACTTCAAAGGTCTGGAAAACCCGCCACCGATCACCTATGGCGAGCCTGGCAAACGGTTCACCTTGCACACTCAGGACCTGGGGTCGCTGGATATTGGATCGCCGGTTTACTACCGCAAGATTCCGGTTGGCCAGGTGGTGGCCTATGCGTTGGACCCTGACGGCAAAGGCGTGAACATCGACCTGTTCATCCATGCGCCGAATGACCAGTACGTCACCGAAAACACCCGATTCTGGAATGCCAGCGGTGTGGACGTGAGCGTCGGCGCCAACGGCTTTGCACTGAAGACCGAGTCCTTGTCCTCTTTGCTGGTGGGTGGTATTGCCTTTCGTACACCGGACTACAACCCTAACGACAAACCGGCCGCCGAAGAGTATGCCTACGAGCTGTTCGAAGACCAGCAAACCGCCCTCGCCCCGCCCAACGGCAAGCCTCAGTTCCTGGCCTTGCGTTTCGATCAGGCGATGCGCGGGCTCAAGGTCGATGCGCCGGTGGAATTCCTCGGCATTGAAATCGGCAAGGTTGTATCGGTCAATCTGGACTTTGACCCGATAAAACGCAGCTTCCCGGTCAATGTCGGCATTGTGATCTACCCGCAGCTTCTGGGTCAGGCCCACACCAAAATGATCAAAGCGCTCAATCATGACCCCAATGACGAAGCGGCTGGTGTGCGGATGATCGGCACTTTCATCGACAACGGTCTGCGCGCCCAGGCCCGCACCGGCAACCTGTTGACCGGCCAGTTGTACATCGCACTGGACTTCTACCCTAAAGCCGAAAAAGTCGCCTTCGATCCAAACGCGCGCCCGGTCATGATTCCGACGCTTCCGGGCAGCCTCGAGCAGTTGCAGGAAAAACTCGAAGCCATGATCAGCAAGATCAACAAACTGCCCGTGGAGCGCATCGCCGACAACCTCGACAGCAACCTGGTGGAGATGCGCAAAGGACTGGTGAAATTCAACAGCAAGACACTGCCTGGCGTAGATTCCACCCTGTCGGACGTTGGCAAAACCCTGCAATCGGCCAATACGGCCCTGCAATCTGCTAACTCCACGATTGCCGAAGATTCGCCACAACGGGTACAACTGGGGCAGACCCTGGATGAACTTTCACGCACAGCGAGATCTTTGCGTGAACTGACGAATTACCTGAGCCGGCATCCGGAATCATTGCTTCGTGGTCGACCTGACAATGCCTTGCCAAAGGACCTGAAACAATGATCGGGCCGCAGAAGAAAGGAGCAACACCCATGGGTTTTTCGCCAAAGTTCGCCTTGGTCACTGCGCTGTTGCTGCTCGCGGCCTGCCGCAGTGATCCTGTTCACTATTACACCCTGATGCCGGCACAGACGGGCGGCGTAGCGCACAGTAATGCGGTTTCTATCGATATCGAGACCCTTACCGTGCCCCCACAGGTCGACCGCACACAGGTCGTCATTCGACAAGGCAACAGCGGACTGGTGTTGCTCGAAACCGAATGGTGGGGGGCATCGCTGGGGGAAGAGTTTCGAAGTGCCTTGGTGGATCAGTTGGCCAGCGCCAATCCTCAACGCAAACTGTCGCTGCGCATCGAGGTGCAGCGCTTTGATCTGGTTCCCGGTCAATACGGGCTGATTGATGTGACGTGGCGCTTGCGCAATACCGGTGAAGGCAATGCCGCGTCAGTCACCTGCCGTAGCACCTTGCAAACGCCTTCAGGCGCGACCATCGAGGATCTGGTCGCCGCCCAGCAGACTAATGTCAAGCGCTTGGCTGCGCAGATCGGGCAAGCGGCCCGGGGGACACAACAAGGTTGCCCGTCCTCCTGATCAAATCACTTGTTTAACGTTTTGGCACTGTTCAGCGGTGCCCCTGTCACCGCTGAACCAACCCTTGCATGACGTTTTTATTTCGACACAGCAAAGTCACACCAAGAACCGAGTAAAAGATAAGGTTTTTCAATAACTAACTAAGTTTATCCCGCCTTCTTCCTGCGCAATTTTTTCACATTCGTTTCACTCCTCCGCTACCTGCGACGCACTAGTTTTGCTCGTAATTCTTCCACTTCAGATTACGAACGAAACATGACTTCACGCACAGTAAAACTGGCGTCACTGATCGCCGCCTCGATCGTTGCTGCAGTCGTCACGGGCTTTGTCTTGTGGCCGAGATCGCCCACCCACCTGGCCAGTGCCGACAGCGCTGCCAAAGCTGAACTCTTGCAAGACTGGAAGGCTGGTGAAGTCGTAGCGCTGGTTCGTCACGCCGAGCGGTGCGACCAATCCAGCAACCCTTGCCTGGGGCCAGCCGATGGTATTACACGGTTCGGCAACGAGTCTTCCACGGCGGTAGGTCAGCACTTCATGCGCCTGGGCATGGCGCAGACCGACGTCTTGAGCAGCCCGGTCACGCGCACGATACAAACCTCGCACGCCATGTTCGGCAGCGACCCGAAGACTCAGGAATGGCTGGTCAGCTGCGGCAAAACACTGCGCAACGATGTGGTGGCACACAAGCAAGCCCATCGCAATCTGGTACTGGTATCCCACAGTGGTTGCATCGGCGACTTTTTAGCCGAGACCGGTTTCCCTCACGCAGCGAAGAGTGAATATGGCAGTTCGCTGTTCCTGCGCATTGACACTAACGGGCAACTTCAAGTACTGGGCATTGTTAATCCCGAAGACTGGAACGCGCTACAAGGAAAATAAACCACCGCTACTCGCCAACAGTAAGCAGTCGCCGGCGACTCAACGCGAGTCACCCCACTGCCGGTTGAACTTCGCCACCGATGCTGGCCACTCGCGGTATTACGCCAAGGACGAGTCATGACTTCACAAAATCCACTGCCCTTTTCTGCGGGTCCGTTAACCCGCGCTCGCGCCCCCATCGAACGCTGGCTCGTGCCCAGCCTGTTGTTGGCGTTTGTGGTTTTTTACCTGCTGCCGCTGGTGACGCACGGCTTGTGGATTCCCGATGAAACCCGTTACGGCCAGATCAGCCAGGAAATGCTCCTGAGCGGCAACTGGGTCGCACCGCACTTCATGGGTATCCGCTACTTCGAAAAGCCTATTGCCGGCTACTGGATGATCGCCATCGGTCAGGCCATCTTCGGCGACAACCTGTTCGGTGTGCGGATTGCTTCAGCAGTGAGCACCGGGCTGAGTGTCTGGCTGACTTACCTGATTGCCCGCAGGCTTTGGAACGATCCACGCAAAAGCGCTGCCTGCGCGTTGCTGTACATGAGTTTCGGGCTGATTGCCGGTCAGGCCGGTTACGCCAACCTCGATCCGCAATTCACGCTCTGGGTCAACTTGAGCCTGGTCGCGCTCTGGTTTGCGATCGACAGCCCTACGTCTCGAAGCAAAGCCGGCGCGTGGGCGTTGTTGGGATTTGCCTGTGGCATGGGTTTCATGACCAAAGGCTTTCTGGCCTGGCTGTTACCGGTGTTGATCGCCCTGCCCTACATGATTTGGCAACGGCGCATGGGCGAACTCGTGCGTTACGGCTCGTTGGCCGTGCTGGTGGCGGTCGCGGTGTGCTTGCCGTGGGTGCTCGCCATCGCGCATCGGGAGCCGGACTTCTGGAACTTCTTCTTCTGGAATGAACACGTCCGCCGGTTCGCCGCCGATGATGCTCAGCACGCACGGCCATGGTGGTTCTATCTGCCGCTGCTGGTTGCGTCGAGCCTGCCGTGGGCGGCGTTGCTGCCGAACACCTTTATTAACGCCTGGAAGCAAAAACGCCAACCGGCCATCGCGTTCATGCTGCTGTGGCTGCTGCTGCCACTGGCGTTCTTCAGCCTGAGCAGCGGCAAGTTGCCGACTTACATCATGCCGTGCCTGTTGCCGTTAGCCCTGCTGATGGGGCACATGCTCATGGAACAGCTGAATCAGGAACGAGGCCGGTCAATTCGCATCAACGGTGTGATCAACATCACCTTGGGCACCACGGCTTTGATCGCCTTGCTCTATCTGCAGGCCAGCAAGGAAATCTACGAAAACACCGAGATGTTCAGCCTGTCCCTGGTGTTCATCGTGTTGATCGGCTGGATCATTTCCAACGCCTTGCAAGTCCTGCGGCCATTGACGTTTTGGGCGATGCCGGCCATCGGTATCTGGCTGCTGGTTGCGTTGGCGCCGGCTGCCATGCCCGCGCAGATCGTCAACAGCAAGATGCCGGATCAGTTTATCGCCGAGCACCTCGATGCTTTGGCGCAAACTTCTTCATTGCTCAGTAACGATCTGGGGGCGGCTTCAGCGTTGTCCTGGCGCCTGAGGCGGCCACAAGTCGACCTGTTCAATACCATCGGCGAGCTGAAATACGGCCTCACTGACCCCGCCATGGATTCGCGCAAAGTTACCAAGGACAGCGTCGGAAAGTGGATGACCGAAGCACGAAAAAAAGGTGCGGTCGGCGTGGTCATGCGGGTGAACAGCGTCCAGGAAGTCCAGGAAGTCGAGCTGTTGCCTATCGACGGCGTACGTTATCACCGCGGCAATTTGCAGATCCTGATATTCCCGAAAACCGGCACTGAACCCGTGTCTTCAACAGTACCGACTGGAAATCCGTCATGAAATTCTGGGCCAGTGATAGAGGCCGGTTGGCTCTCCTGCTGGGCGTCACTGCGTTGATCCTGCTCTTGGGGCTGGGCACCCGCGAGTTATGGGGCGCGGAAACACGTTGGGCCAACATCGCGCTGCAGATGCTGCAAAGTGGTGACTATTTCGATCCCTACCTCAAGGGCGGCGCCTATTACGACAAACCCCTGCCCTCTTATTGGCTGATCACGGCTTCCGCATGGTTGACCGGCGGGCTGGGCCACTGGTCGTTACGCCTGTCTTCGGTGATTGCCGCGTGGCTGAGCGTTTGGCTGGTGTACTTGATCGGCGAACAGCTGTTCCGTAAAGGCACCGGTTTGATCGCCGGATGGATGCTTGCGACCACCTTCTATTTTGTCTTCTGGGCACGGGTGGCCACGGCCGACATCCTCACGGTGTGCGGCGTGCTGGCGGCCGTGTGGTGGTACTGGCGCGGACCGGACGACACGCGCCTGGGCCGTTACCTGGTGTTTTTCCTGCTGCTGTCGCTGACCTCGCTGTTCAAAGGCTTGATCGGCTTCATCCTGCCGGGATTGTTGCTGTTGCCGCATCTGGTGCAGGAAGGTCGCTGGAAACGCCACCTCAATCTGCGGCTGTGCGCGGCGCTGCTGATCGCCGGCGTTTTCTACATGACACCGTTCATGCTCTCCCATGTGTACGGAGCGCCGACCTATGGCGAAAGTGGCCTGGGCCTGGTGTTGCGCGAGAACGTCGTCCGGTTTTTCCAACCGTTCGATAACATCGGTCCGATTTACACTTACCTGCTTTACCTCCCTGTCTACACCTTGCCGTGGGCACCTTGCTGGCTATTGGCGTGCTGGATCGCGTTGCGCAACTGGCGCAGTGTCGAGCCCAATACACGCTGGCTGATTTGGGGCCTGGGGTTGCTTATGCTGTTTTTCACCGCCAGTGGCAGTCGACGCAGCTACTACGTATTGCCCCTCGTACCCTTCGCTCAATTGCTCGGGGCGTGGTGGATCACACGGCGCATGGCCGAACGCAACGCGATCGGAACGTTTGCCAGTCGTGGCTTGAAGATCGGATTCGGGGTAAGCGCAGCCGTACTGATGGCCGTGCTCGGCGTGCTGTATCCATGGACCAACAGCGGTGGCGGCGTGGTCAACTTCGGTGACACGGTCAAGCTTGAGGCCAGCAAACGGGCGCCGTTGAATCACTGGCGCATAGTGATGATCGACGTCGACAACAAAGTGCCCATGTACCTGCAAACCGGTGGTGCACCGTTTTATTACGTGCAGCAAACCGAGGACTTCCCTCGCACCGGCGACACCGCAACGCTGATGGCCTGGCTGGACCGCACCAGCGGGCAACACTGGGATGCGCAACGCACCATTGTTGTCGCGCAGTACCGCAATGGCGATGCGCTGCCGCTGAACTACTTGAGTGCCGACCACCAGGTCATCACCACCACGCCCACCAATGGCGAGCGGATTTTTCACGCCCGCGAAGACCAGAGCGTCGCGTTTATCCCCGAGTCGTCCACAGCACAGAATTGAATCAGCAGGACCCGCTTCCAGTCGCCCCTTGCACCGCTGTACTATCCTTTCGCCACCTTTTACAGATGAGCAGCCGAGCCGGTTGCTCATCATCTGGTGCGCGGAACGAAGTCCTGCCGGGGGCGAATCTGCCATCGTTTGATATCAGTTCTGGCGAGCAAGCCGCTGAGGGGCTGCTAATCTGAATGAAAATGACATGTATTAACGGTTTCTTTGACGTTTTTTTCTCATTTTGCGTTCTACATTCCCTGCCATTCAAAAACATGCAAATGATTCGCATTGATTTGCTGGTGAATCGGCGCGCATGACGACTACAAAGAACAGGAGCAGCCCCCAGAATGACGCCCTCTATCCCTTCGTTCCTCAAAACCGCACTGCTGACCACTGCACTGCTCAGCGCCGGGCATGTTTATGCCGCGGATACCGCCGGTATCGTGGTCTACAACGCCCAACACGAAAGCCTGACCAAGGCCTGGGTCGAGGGGTTCACCCAAGAAACGGGGATCCCCGTCACCTTGCGCAATGGCGACGACACTGAGATGGGCAACCAGATCGTACAAGAAGGCGCCGCCTCCCCGGCCGATGTGTTCCTGACCGAGAATTCCCCGGCCATGGTGCTGGTGGATAATGCCGGCCTGTTGGCACCGGTCGCACCGACCACGCTGGAACAAGTCGATGCGGCTTATCGTCCGGCGCATGGCAAATGGGTCGGGATCGCTGCGCGCTCCACGGTGTTCGTCTACAACCCGAGCAAACTGCCTGAAGCCGATCTGCCGAAATCGCTGATGGACCTCGCCGGCCCCAACTGGAAAGGCCGTTGGGGCGCCTCGCCCGCCGGTGCCGATTTCCAGGCCATCGTCGCCGCAGTGCTCGAGCTCAAGGGCGAAGCCGCGACTCTCGAATGGCTCAAGGGGATGAAAGCCAACTACACCGCCTACCGTGGCAACAGCGCCGTGCTCAAGGCAGTCAACGCCGGCCAGGTCGACAGCGGTTTGATCTATCACTATTACAGCTTTGGCGATCAGGCCAAAACCGGTGAAAACAGCAAGAACACCGCCCTGTACTACTTCAAGCATAAAGACCCGGGTGCCTTTGTCAGCATCTCCGGCGGCGGCGTTCTGGCCTCCAGCAAACACAAAGAAGAAGCACAGGCACTGCTGAAGTGGATCACTGGTAAAGAAGGCCAGAAAGTCCTCGAAACCGGCAAATCGTTCGAATACGCCGTGGGCAAGAACGCACCGTCCAATCCTAAACTTGTGCCTTTGCAGCAACTCGATGCGCCGGCAGTCGATGCTTCCAAACTCGACAGCAAAAAAGCCGTGGAGTTGATGACTCAGGCGGGACTGCTCTAATTGATGCCTGAAACCCTGCCAGGGAGTGTCGCCACGGCGATGCCCTCGAACTTGCGACGACGCTCCCGGGGCGTCTTCGCGGGCCGCGGCGGCGTGTGGGTGATCGGTTTGTCCGTACTGGTCTCCCTTCTGTCGCTGTTGCCGATAGCCTTCGTTATCGGCGTGTCGATCCAGACCGGCTGGGCGGCCATCGTGCCGCTGGTCTTCCGGCCTCGTGTCGCTGAATTACTGATCAACACCGTGTTGCTGGTGGTGATCACCATTCCGTTGTGCGTGATGCTGGGCCTGGCGCTGGCCTGGCTGACAGAGCGCACTAACCTGCCGGGCCGACGCGTGTGGTCGCTATTGGCTACCGCACCGCTGGCCGTGCCGGCCTTCGTTCACAGTTATGCGTGGGTGAGCCTGGTGCCACCGATTCATGGTTTGTTTGCCGGCGTGCTGGTCTCGGTCATCGCCTACTTCCCGTTCCTGTACCTGCCGATTGCCGCGACCCTGCGCCGGCTCGATCCCGCCATCGAAGACGTCGGCGAATCGCTGGGGCTCAAGCCTTGGGCTGTGTTCTTTCGTGTGGTGCTGCCGCAACTGCGCCTGGCCATTTGCGGCGGCGCCTTGCTGGTGGGCCTGCACTTGCTCGCCGAATATGGCCTGTACGCGATGATCCGCTTCGACACCTTCACCACCGCGATCTTCGATCAGTTCAAATCCACCTTCAACGGCCCTGCCGCCAACATGCTGGCCAGTGTGCTGGCGCTTTGTTGCCTGGCGATGCTGACCGCCGAATCCGCTGCTCGCGGCACGGCGCGTTATGCCCGGGTGGGGTCGGGAAGCGCACGCACTCAGCGGGTTGTTCGGCTGGGCTCACGGGACGTCGCGCTCGGCCTGCTCCTGCAGGGCATTACCTGCGCACTGGCGCTGGGTGTGCCGTTGATCACGCTGGGCAAGTGGCTGATCGCGGGTGGCTCGGAAGTCTGGCAACTGGACGATCTGCTGCCGGCGCTGCAACAGACCTTGCAGCTCGGCGCGGCAGGCGCGGTCCTCACCACCTGCGCCGCGATCCCGATTGCCTGGTTGTCGATTCGCTCACCGGGTCGACTGCAACGGGTACTGGAAAGCTGCAACTACATCACCAGCTCGTTGCCGGGAATTGTGGTGGCCCTGGCCCTTGTCACGTTCACCATCCATTTCGCCCGGCCGATTTACCAGACCACGATCACCGTGTTAATGGCGTATCTGCTGATGTTCTTGCCCCGGGCGCTGGTGAGTCTAAGGGCAGGTATTGCCCAGGCACCGGTGGAGCTGGAAAACATCGCGCGCAGCCTCGGCCGCTCACCGGGTCGGGCCTTGTGGCTGATTACCCTGCGCCTGGCTGCGCCGGGGGCCGCCGCTGGCGCTGCACTGGTGTTTCTGGCGATCACCAACGAACTCACCGCCACCCTGTTGCTCGCACCCAATGGCACGCGCACCCTGGCCACCGGTTTCTGGGCCCTCACCAGCGAAATCGACTATGCCGCCGCCGCACCTTATGCCCTGTTGATGATCCTGCTGTCGCTTCCGCTGACCGGACTTCTTTATCACCAATCCAAACGAACGGCTGGCCGATGAACGCTCTTGAACTGCATGCCATTTCCAAGTCTTACGGCGACCATCAGGCGCTGGAGAGCATCAACCTGTCGGTACCCGCCGGCAGCCGGACGGTAATTGTCGGCCCGTCCGGCTCAGGCAAAACCACCCTGTTGCGGATGATCGCCGGCTTTGAATTCCCTGACACTGGCCGGCTCTCACTCAACGGCCAGACACTCGTCGACGACACCCACGAGGTGCCGGCGCATCAGCGTTTGATTGGCTACGTTCCCCAGGACGGCGCCCTGTTCCCGCACATGACCGTGGCCGCCAATATCGGTTTCGGACTGACGAGCAAGGGTGGCAAAAAGAAAGAGCGTATCGCCGAGCTGATGGACAGCGTGGCCCTGGACGCGAACATGGCCAACCGTTGGCCCCACGAACTCTCCGGCGGCCAGCAGCAGCGTGTGGCGCTGGCACGGGCATTGGCGCAACAACCGCGCCTGATGTTGCTGGACGAGCCGTTTTCCGCCCTAGATACCGGCCTGCGCGGCGCCATGCGCAAAATGGTCGCCCGGCTGCTGTCCGACGCCGGTGTCACCACCATCCTGGTTACCCATGATCAGAGTGAAGCGCTGTCGTTTGCCGATCAACTGGCAGTGATGCGCGACGGCCGGCTGGTGCAATCCGGCCATCCCCTGGATCTTTACCGTTATCCCGACGATGAGCAAACCGCGCTGTTTCTCGGTGATGCGGTGGTCATGCCGGCCCGAATCGAAGCGGGTTGGGCGCATTGCGACCTCGGCCGGATACCGGTGAACAACCATCGCAACAACAGTGCCGCGCAGATCATGCTGCGCCCCGAACAACTGCAACTGGTCAGCGCCCAGCCAAGTCCGACCGAGGCTACCGGCTGCCGCGCCGTGGTCACCGACCGGGACTTTAGCGGCAACACCTGCACCCTGACCGTGGAGCTACAGGCCTCGACCGCCGGTGACCAGGCAGGACGCTCATTAACGGTTCGCAGTTCGGGCATGTATGCGCCCCCTGCCGGGAGTGCGGTCCATGTCTCGACCATCGGCCATGCTCACGTGTTCAGTGACGCGTAACGGCATTTGGTCAAAGATCAAAGCGATCCACGGCGCGACGCCGCTCGTTGTCGTCGCGCACATCATAGTTGGCGGTGGTCTGGATGTTGCTGTGATGCGCCAGTTTCTGTGCGATCGATAAATCGTGCTCTTCAATCACGCGGGTGATGAAGGAACGGCGAAAATCGTGCGGCATGATCTTTACCCCGATTTCAGCACCGCGCTGGCGGGCAATGTAATAGATCGCATGTTTGGTCACGCGCTCGCGGGTGATATGGCTGCCACGGCGAATGCGATTGAACAGAAACGGGTCATCCACCTCGCCTTCCTTGAGCTGTGATCGACGAAACGCCAGCCACGCCTCCAGCTTGGCGAACGCCCAGGCCGGCGCGTACTTGATCAATTGCTTGTTGCCCTTGGCCGTGACCCGCAGGCTGCGCTCGGCAAAATCAACCTGCGACAGGTCCAGGTTCACCGACTCGGACTTGCGCATCCCCGAACCGTACAAAATCCCGATGATCGCCGCGTCTCGCAACCCTTGTGGACGTGGATCGGCGGCACACACCGCCATCAACTCCTGGATCAGCGTGCGCCGCAAGTTCCGCCCTTGCGATAGTCGGGTTCCGGCAATGCCTTTGACCGAGCGCATTTTCAGCAAATGTTCCTGACTGATCAGGCTCATGCGCCACGCCTCATTCATCACCCCGCGTACCGCATTCACGTACAACGACGACGTGTTGGGCGCATAGCCGTCTTCGCGCAATGCGGCAACCAGCGCAATGACATCTTCTGGCTGTAGCTGATGCCAGGGAATTTCCTCGATGTTCATGTCTTCGAAGCCCAACCGGTCGGCGGCATCCTGTAAAACATAGCGCATGGTCAACTGACTGGAAGGCGCGAGCCGGGCCAGGTAGACCGTCAACGGGTTGGTCTTTGAAGCAACAGGAGGGGTAACAGGTAAGTCAATCAAACGAAACGGCCTTGAGTTAAAACACTGCAGTAAAACAACTAAGGGTTGAAACATTCCTCATCTAAAGCGGAGAATTCTGTAGGTCTTTTCCTCTAAAAACAGGGATGAACGGCAAGAGTCTGAACAGTGCCTGTATGACTCTCAGATAAACGATTTGCCGACCGGGTTTTCATGTTCCTTTCACGAAATTGCGCATACCCTCAATGAGCCGCGACTGTCCTCCACAGGCCTCCAACGTGCCGACCGGAACAGAAAAAGTCAATTGATGCGATTTGTCACACTTTTTGTGTAACCGATTGAAGCAGCTTATTTTTTATCGACTACGCTTGCCTTGAATCCAACACATCCGGTATCAATGTCCGTTCAATTCCAGCCCGAGGTGCCCATGAGTCAGGCGTTTCTCCCCTTCTCCCGCCCAAGTATCGGCGATGAAGAAATTGCAGCTGTCGAGCAAGTATTGCGCTCCGGCTGGATCACCACCGGGCCAAAAAACCAGCAACTGGAAGAGCAATTTGCCAACTACGTCGGATGCCGCCACGCCGTTGCACTTTCTTCGGCCACCGGTGGCATGCACATCACCTTGCTGGCCTTGGGCATTGGTCCGGGCGATGAAGTCATTACACCGTCCCAGACGTGGGTGTCCACTGCCAACATGATCTGCCTGTTGGGTGCGACGCCGGTGTTCGTTGATGTTGACCGCGACACCCTGATGAGCGATCTGACAAGCATCGAAGCGGCCATCACCCCGCGCACCAAAGCCATCATTCCTGTGCATTACGCCGGTGCCGCCTTCGATCTGGACCCGCTTTATGCGCTGGCTGACAAACACGGCATTCCCGTTATCGAAGACGCTGCCCACGCTGCGGGCACTTTCTACAAAGGTCGTCACGTCGGTTCCAAAGGCACAGCCATCTTCTCGTTCCACGCCATCAAGAACATGACCTGCGCCGAGGGCGCGATGTTCGTCAGCGATGATGAAGCATTGGCCAGTCGGGTACGCATGCTCAAGTTTCACGGCCTCGGTGTCGACGCCTACGACCGCCTGACTCACGGCCGCAAACCTCAAGCGCAAGTGATGGAACCAGGGTTCAAGTACAACCTGGCCGACATCAATGCTGCCATCGCACTGGTACAACTGGAGCGGCTGGACGAAATCAACGCCAAACGCACCGAACTGGCCCGTACCTACCTGCAGCGTTTTGAAGGTTCGGCGGTGCAACCGCTGGCGATTCCCACGCACCCCCAACAACACGCCTGGCACCTGTTCATCCTGCGCATCGACGCGGAGCGCTGCGGGCTGGACCGTGAAGCGTTCATGAAGGGTTTGCAGGAGCAGAACATCGGCACCGGTATCCACTTTATCGCCACCCACCTTCACACGTATTATCGTCAGCGGTTCCCGAACATTTACTTGCCCAACACCGAATGGAATTCGGCGCGGCTATGTTCGATTCCCTTGTTCCCCGACATGACCACCGATGATGTCAATCGTGTGGCCGATGCCATTGAAAACGTTATGGACAGATCTCAGTGAAACCTTACCCAATCCGTTGCGTGTCGGTTGTTATCCCGGTCTACAACGAGCAAGAAAGCCTGCCAGAGCTACTTCGGCGTACCGAAGCAGCGTGCCAGCAATTGCACCATGAATACGAAATCGTGCTGGTAGACGACGGCAGCCGCGACGATTCAGCACAAATCCTTGAAGACGCAGCCAATCGCGAAGGCAGCCCGGTGGTAGCGGTCATTCTCAACCGCAACTACGGCCAACACGCGGCAATCATGGCCGGCTTCGAGCATTGCAAAGGCGATGTGGTCATTACCCTCGATGCCGACCTGCAGAATCCTCCCGAAGAAATTCCGCGACTGGTGGCCCAGGCAGAACTGGGTTATGACGTGGTCGCCACGGTGCGCAACAACCGCCAGGACTCGGCCCTTCGTCGCTGGCCGTCGAAACTGATCAATCTGGCCGTACAGCGCTCGACCGGTGTTGCCATGAGCGATTACGGCTGCATGCTGCGCGCCTACCGCCGGACCATTGTCGACGCGATGCTGGCCTGCCGCGAACGCAGTACGTTCATCCCGATCCTGGCCAACAGCTTTGCGCGGCACACCACGGAAATCCTGGTGATGCATGCCGAGCGTGAACACGGCGAATCCAAATACAGCCCCATGCGCCTGGTCAACTTGATGTTCGACCTGATCACTTGCATGACCACGACGCCTTTGCGACTGCTGAGCATTGTCGGCTTCGCCATGGCCGGCCTGGGTGTGTTGTTCGCCACGGCGTTGATCATCTTGCGACTGGCGTTCGGCGCCGGTTGGGCTGGCGACGGTACGTTTGTACTGTTTGCCGTGCTATTCGTATTCACGGGTGGGCAATTCATCGGCATGGGCCTGTTGGGCGAGTACCTGGGCCGCATGTACAGCGATGTCCGTGCCCGTCCACGGTTCTTTGTCGAAAAAGTTTTGCGTAGCCAACCCGCCGCGCCCGCTCCCGTTGTCACCGTTGACGGCCTCACTTCCACTTCTTCAGATCAGGTTCACTCATGAGCGCAAAAGCTGTTGTCTTCGCCTACCACGATATTGGCTGTGCCGGTATCGAATCCCTGCTTGCGTCCGGCATTGAGATTGCCGCCGTGTTTACTCATGCCGATGATCCGAAAGAAAACGCCTTCTACGGTTCTGTCGCGCAGTTGTGCGCTCAAAAAGGCATCCCGGTTCACGCCCCTGAAGATGCTAACCATCCTCTGTGGATCGAGCGCATCGCCAAACTCAATCCTGATTACCTGTTCTCGTTCTACTACCGCAACCTGTTGACCGAGCCGCTGCTGGCCACCGCCCGTAAAGGCGCATTCAACCTGCATGGTTCGTTGCTGCCAAGCTACCGGGGCCGCGCGCCGGCCAACTGGGTGCTGGTGAACGGCGAAACCGAAACTGGCGTGACCCTGCACCGCATGGTCAAGCGCGCCGACGCCGGCGCGATCATCGCCCAGCAACGGGTTGCCATCGAGCGCAGCGACACCGCGCTGACTCTGCACGGTAAATTGCGTGTCGCCGCTGCCGACCTGCTGCGCGACACCCTGCCCGCCTTGTTGCAAGGCAAAGTCACCGAAACCGCTCAGGACGAATCCAAAGCCACGGTGTTTGGTCGCCGCACGGCGGCTGACGGCAAACTGCTCTGGAAGAAGCCAGCGGAAGAACTGTTCAACCTGGTCCGCGCTGTTACACAGCCGTATCCGGGCGCGTTCTGCGACGTGGGCGAGCACAAGCTGATTGTCTGGAGTGCCGAAGTTGCCAAGGGCAATGAAGGTCTGGCGCCAGGCCGTGTGATCAGCGTCGACCCACTGCGTATCGCTTGCGGCGAAGACTCGCTGGTGGTCACCGCCGGTCAGCGTAATGAAAACGGTCTGTACCTGAGCGGCCCGCAACTGGCCAACGAACTGGGCCTGGTTGACGGTTCCGTCCTGCGTGGCGCCGAATCCGGTCGCAAGCCACGTCGCACCCGCGTGCTGATCCTCGGCGTCAACGGCTTCATCGGCAATCACTTGTCCGAGCGCCTGTTGCGCGATGACCAATACGAAGTCTATGGCCTGGACATCGGTTCGGACGCCATCGACCGTCTGCGCAGCCACCCGAACTTCCACTTCGTCGAAGGCGATATCAGCATTCACTCCGAGTGGATCGAGTATCACATCAAGAAGTGCGACGTGATCCTGCCGCTGGTAGCGATTGCCACCCCGATCGAATACACCCGCAACCCGCTGCGTGTATTTGAACTGGACTTCGAAGAGAACCTGAAACTGGTTCGCTACTGCGTCAAATACAACAAGCGCGTGATTTTCCCGTCGACTTCGGAAGTCTATGGCATGTGCCAAGACCAGAACTTCGACGAAGACACCTCCAACCTGGTCGTCGGTCCGATCAACAAGCAACGCTGGATCTACTCGGTCTCCAAGCAATTGCTCGACCGCGTCATCTGGGCCTACGGCCAGAAAGGTCTGAACTTCACCCTGTTCCGTCCTTTCAACTGGATGGGCCCACGTCTTGACCGTCTGGACTCGGCACGTATCGGCAGCTCCCGAGCCATTACCCAGTTGATCCTGAACCTGGTGGAAGGCACGCCGATTCGCCTGTTCGATGGCGGTGAGCAAAAGCGTTGCTTCACTGACATCGCTGACGGCGTAGAAGCACTGGCGCGGATCATCGACAACGAAAACGACGCCTGCAACGGTCAGATCATCAACATCGGCAACCCGGAGAACGAAGCCAGCATTCGCCAGTTGGGCGAAGAACTGCTGCGTCAGTTCGAAGCTCACCCGCTGCGCGATAACTTCCCGCCGTTCGCCGGTTTCCGCGACGTTGAAAGCAAGGCCTTCTACGGCACCGGCTACCAGGACGTGTCCCACCGCAAACCAAGCATCGCCAACGCCAAGCGTCTGCTGGACTGGACGCCAACCGTGGAGATGACCGAGACCATCGGCAACACGCTGGATTTCTTCCTCCGTGAAGCCATGCTCGAAATCGCGGACAAGCGTTGATGCAGGCAGGCCTTCGAATCGATGTCGACACCTACCGAGGCACCCGTGAGGGGGTGCCCCGGCTGCTGGAAATCCTCGACGAGGCGCAGGTCAAGGCGACATTCTTCTTCAGCGTTGGGCCGGACAACATGGGGCGCCACTTGTGGCGCCTTATCCGCCCGCAATTCCTGTGGAAAATGCTCCGTTCCAATGCCGCCGGGTTGTACGGCTGGGACATTTTGCTGGCCGGCACCGCGTGGCCGGGCAAACCGATTGGCCGGGACCTGGGGCATTTGATGCGCCAGGCTCAGGCCGCCGGGCATGAAGTTGGCCTGCACGCCTGGGATCACCATGGCTGGCAGGCTAACGCCGGACGCTGGAGCGATGCACAGCTGATCGAGCAGATCCGCCGGGGCGTCGACACGCTGAGCGACATCCTCGGCAACAAGGTCGACTGTTCGGCCGCCGCCGGTTGGCGCGCGGACGAGCGCGTGATCGAAGCCAAGCAAGCTTTCGGCTTTCGCTACAACAGCGACTGCCGGGGCCAGAGCCTGTTTCAGCCAACGCTGGCAAACGGTGGCTTGGGTGCACCGCAGATACCGGTGGACTTGCCGACCTTTGACGAGGTGGTTGGCCCAACGGTCGCTGCCCAGGATTTCAACGCGTTCATTCTTGACCGCTTTGCCCCCGACAAACTCAACGTCTACACCATTCATGCAGAAGTAGAAGGGATTCTGATGGCCAACGATTTCCGTCAGCTGCTGGCCGATGCGCGCCAGCGTGACATTCATTTCCAGCCCTTGGGCGACTTGCTGCCCGACGAGCCCAACATTTTGCCCACAGGACGTGTCGTACGCGGCGCCCTTGAGGGTCGCGAAGGCTGGTTGGGAGTACAAGGCGCATGAGCAAACGCTGGGCACTCCCCCTGCTGCTGGTCCTTTTCGTCCTGGCCTATCTGCTACCGCTGGGCACCCATGGTTTATGGATTCCAGACGAAACCCGCTACGCGCAAATCAGTCAGCACATGCTCCTGAGCGGCGACTGGGTGTCGCCGCATTTCATGAGCGTGCGCTATTTCGAGAAACCGGCGGCGGGTTACTGGATGATCGCCGCCAGCCAGGCGCTGTTCGGTCAGAACCTGTTTGGCGTGCGGTTTGCCTCGGCCCTGAGCATGGGCCTGAGCGTGTTGCTGTGCTTTCTGATCGCTCGCCGATTGTGGAACGATCCGCGCAAAAGCTTTGCCTGCGCGCTGCTGTACATGAGTTTCAGCGTCATCGCCGGTCAGGCCGGTTATGCCAACCTTGATCCGCAATTCACCTTATGGGTCAACCTGAGTCTGGTGGCGTTGTGGTTTGCGCTGGACAGCGTCGGTCGTCGTCAAAAAATCCTGAGTTGGGCGCTGCTCGGCTTGGCCTGCGGCATGGGTTTCATGACCAAGGGTTTCCTGGCCTGGTTGCTGCCGGTTCTGGTCGCCCTGCCCTACATGATCTGGCAGAAGCGCTGGAAAGAACTGCTGGTCTATGGCCCCGTAGCCATTGTCGTAGCTATCGCAATCAGCCTGCCCTGGGTGCTGGCGGTGCATGCGGAAGAACCCGATTACTGGCGGTTCTTCTTCTGGCACGAGCACATTCAGCGCTTTGCCGGTGAAGACGCCCAGCATGAAGAGCCGTTCTGGTTCTACCTGCCGTTGCTGGTCGGTTTCAGTCTGCCATGGGCGGCGTTGTTGCCGTCGGCGCTGAAGCAGGCCTGGCAAACACGACGTCAGTCCAGCATCGGCTTCCTGCTGCTGTGGCTGGTGATGCCGCTGGTATTTTTCAGCATCAGCAAAGGCAAACTGCCGAGTTATATCCTGCCGTGCCTGCTGCCCCTGGCCTTGTTGCTGGGTCACACACTGGCTGACCGGCTGAAGCTGGAACAGGGACGGGTGCTGGGGCTTAACGGCTTGCTCAACCTGGTGTTGGGTCTGGTAACCCTGATCGCCCTCGTCTACCTGCAACTGAAAAAGCCGCTGTACGACCATGAATTGCACAACCTGGTGCTGGTGTTCATCGGTTTGATCGGCTGGATCATGGCCAACCTGCTGCAAGCCTTCAGGCCGCTGCAATGCTGGGCTGCACCGGCGTTCGGCAGCCTGCTGCTGATCGGCTTGATACCGGCCGGACTGCCCAATTCTGTGGTCGCCAACAAGACGCCGGACCAATTCATCCTCCATCACATGGATGAACTGGCGCAGACCGGCAAATTGCTGAGCAACGATCTTGGCGCCGCCTCCGCGCTGGCCTGGCGCATGAAGCATCCGGACGTGTCGTTGTACAACTCGGTAGGCGAATTGAAATATGGTCTTGCCTATCCTGACTCGGCACAGCAACTGGTCACAGTCATGCAGGTTCAGCAGTGGATGCACGATGCGCGCCGAAGCGGCTCGGTGGGTGTGGTGATGCGGGTCAAGGGTGAGGATGAATTGCAGGAAATCGAATTGTTGCCCAAGGACGGTAAACGCTATGAACAGGGCAACCTGGTGATTCTGATTTTCCCTCAGGAGGCACCTTGAGCCTGCTGTTGTTACTGACGGCTTGCCTGCTGACGTGCCTGGGTCAAATCGCCCAGAAATACGCCGTAGAAAGCTGGCGTGGGCACGATTCAGGATGGGCCGAGAAGCTTCGCTCACCCTGGCTGTGGCTTGCCCTGGTTTCGTTGGGATTGGGCTTGCTGGTCTGGTTGCTGGTACTGCAGCGCCTTGAGGTCGGCATTGCCTACCCGATGCTGAGCCTCAACTTTGTGCTGGTCACCCTGGTCGCCCGTTTTGTTTTCCATGAAACGATCGACCGCCAGCACTGGTTAGGCGTGGCACTGGTGATCGGTGGCGTGGTTCTGCTGGGGCAACACGCATGAGCCTTCGTCGCGGAATCAACTTCGCCATGAGTAGCGTGCTGCTGGTCAGTAGCGCCCAGTTGGGCATGCGCTGGAGCATGACGCGCTTGCCGGCTCCCGAATACCTGTTGACGGCCAGCATCGATCTGGTCGCGGTGGCGGTCGTGTTGAGCGCGATCGTGGCCTATGCCCTCTCGATGCTCTGCTGGCTTGGCGCCCTGCGCGACTTGCCGCTAGGCCGGGCCTATTCGCTGCTGAGCATCAGCTACGCACTGGTCTACCTGCTGGCCGCCAGCCTGCCGCTGTTCAATGAAACATTCAGTCTTTCCAAAACCCTCGGGGTGGCGTTGGTCATGCTCGGGGTCGTCATTATTAATTCTCGCCCGGTTCGCACGCCGGATCTCAGGAATGCATCATGAAAATCAGTGTATTTGGTAGCGGTTACGTGGGTCTGGTACAAGCAGCCGTCCTGGCTGAAGTCGGCCACGATGTAGTCTGCATGGACATTGATGAGAAGAAAGTTGCGTTGCTGCAACAAGGTCATGTGAGCATTTTCGAACCGGGGCTCGCAAGCCTGGTGCGTGAAAGTCTGGAGGCCAAGCGGCTGCAATTTACCTCTGACGAAAAACTCGCGGTGCAGCATGGCGAGGTACTGTTTATCGCGGTCGGTACGCCGTCGCGGGACGATGGTTCGGCAGACCTGAGCTACGTGATGTCGGTCGGTGATGCCGTGGCGCGTCATCGTGAACAACCGGCGATTCTGGTGGAGAAGTCCACGGTGCCGGTAGGCACCGGCGATGCGTTGCGCGCGCATATCGACAAATGCCTGGTCACCAATGGCCGAGTGCTGCAGTTCGATATCGTCTCCAACCCCGAGTTTCTGAAAGAAGGCTCGGCCGTGGCCGACTGCCGACGCCCGGACCGGATCATTATTGGCTGTGAACGCGACGAAGTACGCGATGTGATGCGCGACCTCTATGCACCGTTCAACCGCAACCATGACCGCGTGATGTTCATGGACCTGCGCAGCGCCGAGCTGACCAAATACGCCGCCAACTGCATGCTGGCGACCAAGATCAGTTTCATCAACCAGATTGCCGAACTGGCCGAGCACCTGGGTGCCGACATTGAATCGGTACGCCTGGGCATCGGCGCCGACTCGCGCATTGGTTACCACTTCATCTACCCCGGCTGCGGTTATGGCGGCTCGTGTTTCCCCAAAGACATGCGCGCACTGATTCACAGCGCCCAGGAAGCACACTGCTCCAGCGACCTGCTGCAAGCGGTGGAAGCGATCAACGAGCGCCAGAAACACAAACTGTTCGAGCGGATCAAAGCCTTCTACCGGGGTGACCTGCGCGGCAAGACCTTTGCCGTCTGGGGCTTGGCGTTCAAACCCAACACCGATGACATGCGCGATGCGCCGAGCCGGGTCTTGCTGGAGTCGCTGTGGGCCGCAGGGGCTACCGTGCGAGCGTACGATCCGGAAGCCATGCAGGAAACCCAGAAACTCTACCCTGACGAATCGAAACTGATGCTGATGGGTACCCCGGAATCCGTCCTGTCGGGCGCCGATGCCTTGATCGTGTGCACCGAGTGGCAGCAGTTCAAGGCCCCGGATTTCGACCTGATCGAGCAGCGCCTGAACGCACCGGTGATCTTCGACGGACGCAACCTGTACGACGCCGAACGCTTGGAACGCAGCGGGTTCAAGTATTTCCCGATGGGCCGTGGCGAGTCGCGCAACCTGCCGATTCCGTATCAGCAATGGCCCGCAGACTCGGTCATCGCGTGATTACCTTGTCACCTACACGCCAGCAGTCCCTGGGTATAGGGTTCCTGGCACTGATCCTGTTCAGTGCCGGGGTTTATCAGCAGGCGGCCATCGGTTTCGATTCACGCTTTGTGCTATTCGCCCAGGAGATGTTGCGCAACGGGCCGTCGTTTTTCCCGACGACCTATGGCCAGCCCTATGCGGATTACTCCGGGCTGTCGACCGTGTTTATCTGGCTGCTGTCCTTGCCTTTCGGGCAGGTCAACAGCCTGAGCGCCTGGCTCCCGAGCGCTATCGCCGCAGCGGTCATCGTCACATTGATGTACCGCCTGCTGGCGCCCTATTCCACACGCTGGGCGGTGTTGAGCATCGCCATGATGCTGCTGACCTTCACCTTCATTACCGAAACCCGAGCCGTGTCCCTGGACTTGATGCTCGCAGCGGTAGCGTTTGCGGTTTTTTATCTGGGCTACGCTGCCGATCATTTTGGCGCACCGCGTCGATGGGTGCTGATCGTTGCCTTGTTGGTGCTGGGTTTCTGGATTCGCGGACCTATCGGCCTGGTGATTCCCACCGGCGTACTCTGCAGCTATTTCCTGCTCGATCGCCAATGGCGCCGACTGATTGTCTTCGGTCTGTTGGCATCGGTCCTGCTGGCGGGCTGCATTGGCCTGTTGCTATGGCTGGCGGATGTCAGTGGTGGTCCGGCGTTTTTGCAGGAAGTGATTCGTATGCAGTTCATGGGGCGCATGGACGGCACCGAAGGCTCCAACGACGCGCTGTATTACTTCACGAGTTCGATGGGCAACTATGCGTTGGCGTGGCCCTTGGCCGTACTCGTGCTGGTTACTGTCGTGCTGTCACGCCCGAGGGAGACTGGACCGGCGTTGCGCCTCATGCAGTACTGCGTAGCGGCCGGATTAATCGTGATGATCGGTCTTTCCGTGCCTCAGGCAAAAAAGGCCCGCTATTTGCTGCCGATGCTGCCCATGGCGGCGATTGTGGCAGCGTATCCGTTTCAGGTCGCTCAGGGCCGGTTGTTCCATTGGTTGCGGGGTTTGATCCAAGTTCTTTGGTTGCTGATGCCTGGCCTTCTGATTGTTGGCTTGATTGTCTTGCAGCGAAAATTTCCTGACCAGATTGCGCATCACCCGTCACTGTTTGTCGTTCTTGGCGTGCTGCAAGTGGTTGCCCTGGCGGTACTCAAGCGCCCGCAATGGCGAGCGCAGACATTGGCCTTGTGCGCGGTTCTGGCACTGTGGTCGTTTTATATCCTGCAGTTCGAGCCAGTCCAACGGCAGCTCTACGACACCCGGACCTTCAGTCGCGAGGTGTTTGAACGGGTGCAAAAAGACCCGGCACCGCTGGTTATGCACGCCATGGGTAAAGACGCCAAGGCCATCAAGTTCATGGTCAACATCCAACAGGACCTGCATCCGGTGTTCACTGAGTCGCTTCAGGAACTGGAAAACCTGAAAAGGCCGGCCTGGTTGATGATGGACCTGAACGTCTATGAATCGTTGCAAGACACTGCATTCGGTGCGCTGCCACCGGTGCTGAGCGGGCGATTCGATAAGAATGATTTTGTGCTGCTGCATTTACAGTGAGGATTTCAGGCAGTCGCGCAATTGCGAGACTGCTAAAGTAGCGGCCACGATCGAGCTGAAACCGGCTTAATCGAATAAGGATGTTCATCGCCGTGGCCGCTTACTCTCCGCTTATTCGCCGTCTTTTGATCTGCTCGCTGACTATCGTTGTCAGCCGCGCCATCACCAGCCCGTTGCTCACGCTGTTTGTGAGCGACAAGCTAGGGCTTAACCAACAGGACGTTGGTTTGCTGCTGGGTATCGCCGTGTTCGTCGCCACCCTGCTCTCTCTTTACGGCGGCTACGTCATCGATCGCTTCGAGAAGCGCCGATTACTGATCCTGGCCATGCTCTCCAGCGCCGTCGGCCTGGTGCTGCTGACCTTTGCTGAAAACCTGTACCTGACCACCCTCACATTAATTGTCACCGAAACTGCTTCATCATTATTCCTGATCGGTTCGAAAGCGATCCTCAGCGACAATCTGCCCGTGGGGCAACGCGCCAAGGCTTTTTCCTTGAGCTATACGTTGAGCAACATTGGTTACGCGGTCGCGCCGATGCTCGGTGTGTTGATTGCAGGTTTTTTTGCCAGCGCGCCATTCCTGATTGCGGCAGCCGTCGCTTTTTTCAGCATATTCTTGATGACCGGCATTGCCAAAGACCCAGGCGCTGCTCCCCTCATCGGCCAGACCCAAAGCTTCCTCAAGACGCTGGTCACCCTGAAAAACGACCGCACCCTGATCATGTTCACTGGAGGCTGCTTGCTCAGCACAGTCGTACATGGCCGCTTTACCTTTTATCTGTCGCAGTACCTGCTGACGACCGGCAACCCAAAGCACACCATGGAAACCATGGCCGCCCTGCTCGCCTGCAACGCCATCAGCGTGGTCCTGCTGCAATACCAGATCGGCCGGTTCCTAAAGCGCGAACAACTGCGCTACTGGATTGCCGGTGGCACCGGCCTGTTCATTGTCGGCTTGATCGGCTTCAGCCTGGCCGACAGTCTGGTGTCGTGGTGCGTTGCCATGTTCATCTTCACCCTCGGCGAAATGATCATTTACCCCGCCGAGTTCCTGTTCGTCGACACCCTGGCCCCGGAAGAACTGCGTGGCAGCTATTACGGCGCGCAAAACCTCGCCGCGCTCGGCGGTGCATTGAGCCCGGTGATTTGCGGCTTCCTGCTGATGCACACGCCTGCACCGACGATGTTCTATGCCTTGAGCGCATTGACCTCGATGGGCGGATTCCTTTGCTTCATGAGTGGACGACGCGTCGCGATAGTGCAAAATTAATGCACTGAAACTGCATTAATATGAATTTGTCAGTACCTGGAATGAACGGCACACTGTGCCCGTTCCTCCCCCAATAGTTGGAACACCTTCAAGGGCTTTCTGGATATCCCAGCCAAGCCTTTTTTTTTGCTCGGTTTTTTGTCTACGGATCGATTTCATCATGCTTGCTCGCTGGTTGCCCGCTGCCATCAACACCCGTCCTTCCGAATGGAGCCGCGCCGCCATCGGAATGGCGCTTGGAACGCTGTTTAGCGTGTGGGTTTGCGGGCAAGTGTTTGGCATGGAAGTGACGCAGCACCTGATCGGCCCGTTGGGAGCTTCGGCGGTGTTGTTGTTCGCCGTGTCCTCTGGCGCCCTCGCCCAGCCGTGGTCGATTCTGGGCGGTTACCTGAGTGCCGGGGTGGTTTCGCTGCTGGTCGCCCATGTGCTCGGGCGGACCCTCGGCAGCGCTTGCCTGGCGGCGGGCATGGCGCTGATGTTGATGTGCTGGCTGCGTTGCCTGCACCCACCGGCCGGGGCTTTGGCGCTGCTGTTGGTGCTGGCCGACCCGGCCACCATCGCCATGGACTGGAAGGCCCTCGGCCCGGTGATGCTCGGGGCCTCAGCGATGCTGCTCAGTGCCCTGGCCTACAACAATCTGACACGCATTCGCTACCCGAAACGCGCCAGCGAACCGGTGGCCGTGATCCCCGCCGACCACCCACCTGTCGACACCCAGGCCATCACCGCCCAGGACCTCAAACTGGCGTTGGCGGACATGGAGGCGTTTTTCGATGTCACCCCTGAAGACCTCGAACAGCTGATTCATGCCAGTGAATTGCACGCCAAGCGGCGCAGCATCAGCGAAGTACTCAGCCACCGAGTTTGATCGGCTCCTACAAGTTTGGTGGGGGTATCCGGAAGGCATTAGCCTTAAGGCAAAAACGCAGCCAGCACCTGCACATATCCCGGTTGTACACCACAAATTTGCACTGGTACGATCCTGCATCGCTCGCGCGCGAGCTTGTCTATAAAGAACAATAAAAGCAGGGAGTTAGTGATGACTGCTCAGGTTTCTTCTCCAGGGACTTCGTCCATGGATGCCACGCAAAACGAAGTGTTGGCTGAGGTTCGCAACCACATCGGCCACCTGACCCTCAACCGCCCCGCCGGTCTCAACGCCCTCACCCTGGACATGGTGCGCAACCTGCAGCGCCAGCTTGATGCCTGGGCTGAGGATTCGCAGGTGCATGCGGTGGTCCTGCGCGGTGCCGGCGAGAAAGCCTTCTGTGCCGGTGGCGATATCCGCTCGCTGTATGACAGCTTCAAAAATGGCGACACGTTGCACGAAGATTTCTTCGTCGAGGAATACGCCCTCGACCTCGCCATTCATCACTACTGCAAACCGGTCCTGTCCCTGATGGACGGTTTTGTCCTCGGCGGCGGCATGGGCCTGGTGCAAGGCGCCGATTTGCGGGTGGTCACTGAGAAAAGCCGACTGGCGATGCCGGAAGTCGGCATCGGCTACTTCCCGGATGTCGGCGGCAGTTACTTCCTGCCGCGCATCCCCGGCGAACTGGGGATGTACCTCGGCGTCAGCGGCGTACAGATTCGCGCGGCGGATGCGCTCTATTGCGGGTTGGCCGACTGGTATCTGGAGAGCGAAAAACTCGCCGCGCTCGACGACAAGCTTGATCAGCTCGAATGGCACGACTCGCCGCTCAAAGACCTGCAAGGCTTGCTGTCTAAACTCGCGGTACAGCAATTGCCTGATGCACCGTTAGAAGCATTGCGCCCGGCCATCGACCACTTCTTCGCCTTGCCCGATGTGCCGAGTATTGTTGAGCAACTGCGTGAAGTCACGGTCGCCGACAGCCACGAGTGGGCCACGACCACCGCCGACCTGCTGCAAAGCCGTTCGCCGCTGGCCATGGGCGTGACCCTGGAAATGCTGCGTCGTGGTCGACACTTGAGTCTGGAAGACTGCTTCGCCCTTGAGCTGCACCTGGACCGTCAATGGTTCGAGCGCGGCGACCTGATCGAAGGCGTGCGCGCCTTGCTGATCGACAAAGACAAGAGCCCGCGCTGGAACCCGCCAACCTTGCAGGCGCTGGACGCCGAGCATGTCGCGAGTTTCTTCACCGGCCTTGATCAGAGCGGGAACTGAGCCATGCACGATATCGAATTGAGCGAAGAGCAAGTCATGATCCGCGACATGGCCCGGGACTTTGCCCGTGGCGAAATCGCCCCCCACGCACAAGCCTGGGAAAAGGCTGGCTGGATCGATGACGGCCTGGTGGCGAAGATGGGTGAACTCGGGTTGCTGGGCATGGTGGTGCCTGAAGAATGGGGCGGCACCTATGTCGACTACGTGGCCTACGCCTTGGCAGTCGAAGAGATTTCCGCGGGTGATGGCGCCACCGGGGCGCTGATGAGCATCCACAATTCCGTCGGATGCGGCCCCGTTTTGAACTACGGCACTGAAGAACAGAAACAGACCTGGCTGCCGGATCTCGCCAGCGGTCAGGCCATCGGCTGCTTCTGCCTGACCGAACCACAAGCCGGTTCCGAAGCGCACAACCTGCGCACCCGCGCCGAACTGCGCGACGGTCAGTGGGTGATCAACGGCGCCAAGCAATTTGTCAGCAACGGCAAGCGGGCGAAACTAGCGATTGTGTTTGCCGTGACCGATCCAGACCTGGGCAAACGCGGTATTTCGGCGTTCCTGGTGCCGACCGCCACCGCCGGTTTCATCGTCGATCGCACGGAACACAAGATGGGCATCCGCGCCTCGGACACCTGCGCGGTGACGTTGAACAACTGCACCATTGCCGAGGCCAACTTGCTGGGTGAACGCGGCAAAGGCCTGGCCATCGCCCTGTCCAACCTCGAAGGCGGCCGTATCGGCATCGCCGCGCAGGCCTTGGGCATTGCCCGTGCCGCGTTTGAAGCGGCGCTGGCCTATGCGCGGGACCGAGTGCAATTCGCCAAGCCGATCATCGAACACCAGAGCATCGCCAACATGCTCGCCGACATGCACATGCAGCTGAATGCCGCGCGATTGCTCATCCTGCATGCGGCGCGCCTGCGCACAGCCGGCAAACCCTGCCTGTCCGAAGCCTCACAGGCCAAGCTGTTTGCGTCGGAAATGGCTGAGAAAGTCTGCTCGCAAGCGATGCAGATTCATGGTGGTTATGGGTATCTGGAAGACTATCCGGTGGAGAAATACTACCGGGATGCGCGGATTACGCAAATTTACGAAGGGTCAAGCGAGATACAGCGGATGGTGATCGCCCGCGAACTCAAAAACTACCTGGTCTAAAAAGCTTAAAAGCTTCGCGAGCAAGCCCGCTCCCACATTTGACCGCATTCTTGCAGGAGGAATGCGGTTGAATGTGGGAGCGGGCTTGCTCGCGAAGGCGTCAGTCAGAACACCGCATCACTTGCCGACGAACTGCGCCTCACGCTTGGCAATAAACGCCGCCATCCCTTCCTTCTGATCCTGCGTCGCAAACGCCGCATGGAACACCCGGCGCTCAAAGCGCACGCCTTCGGACAGGCTCACTTCGAACGCGCGGTTCACGCTTTCCTTGACCATCATCGCAATCGGCAGCGATTTCTTGGCGATCAGCGCCGCGACTTTCAGCGCTTCGTCCAGCAACTCATCCGCCGGCACGATCCGCGCGACGATGCCGCAACGCTCCGCTTCCACCGCATCGATCAAACGCCCGCTCAGGCACATTTCCATGGCCTTGGCCTTGCCCACGGCGCGGGTCAGGCGCTGGGTGCCGCCCATGCCTGGCAGCACGCCGAGGTTGATTTCCGGCTGGCCGAATTTGGCGTTGTCGCCCGCCAGGATGAAGTCGCACATCAGCGCCAGTTCACAACCACCGCCCAGGGCAAAACCATTGACCGCGGCAATGATCGGCTTGCGGCGGTTGGCCACGCGATCGCTGTCGCTGAACAGGTCGTCGATGTAGATTTGCGGGTAGGTCAGCTCGGCCATTTCCTTGATGTCGGCACCGGCAGCAAAGGCTTTTTTCGAGCCGGTCAGCACGATGCAGCCGATGTTTGAATCGGCTTCCAGGCCGTCCAGGGCGTGGTTCAGCTCACTGACGATCTGCGCATTCAACGCGTTTAGCGCTTGCGGGCGGTTCAAGGTAATCAGGCCAACGCGGCCGTGGGTTTCCAGCAAAATCGTTTCGTAACTCACAGAGGGACTCCTTCTTATAAATTGCGCGAAATAACCATGCGTTGAATATCGCTGGTGCCTTCGTAGATCTGGCAGACCCGCACGTCGCGGTAGATGCGCTCCAGCGGGAAATCGTTGAGGTAACCGTAACCACCAAGAGTTTGCAACGCCGAGGAGCAAACCTTTTCGGCCATTTCCGAGGCGAACAGCTTGGCCATGGACGCTTCGACCAGTGCCGGTTTGCCGCTGTCACGCAGCGCCGCCGCGTAATGCACCATCTGGCGGGCCACGGCAATTTGCGTGGCCATGTCGGCGAGGCGGAACGCAACGGCCTGGTGTTCGATGATCGGTTTGCCGAAACTCTCGCGCTCACGGGCATAGTCGCGGGCCGCTTCGAACGCGGCGCGGGCCATGCCCACCGATTGCGAAGCGATGCCGACGCGCCCGCCTTCGAGGTTGGCCAAGGCGATTCGGTAACCTTCGCCCTCCTCGCCCAAACGGTTGGCGACCGGGACTTTGACGTCTTCGAACAGGATCTGGCAGGTGTCGGACGCGTGTTGGCCGAGTTTGTCTTCAACCCGCGCGACTTTATAGCCCGGCGAATCGGTTGGCACGATCAACGCGGTGATACCACGTTTGCCGGCACTCGGGTCCGTCACGGCAAACACAATCACCACCCCGGCGTTTTGCCCGGAGGTGATGAACTGTTTGCAGCCGTTGAGCACGTAATGATCGCCTTCCAGCCGCGCGCGGGTTTTCAGGCCGCTGGCGTCGGAACCGGCTTGCGGTTCGGTCAAGGCAAAGGCGCCCAGCATCGCGCCGCTGGCCAGGGGTTTGAGGAAGCGTTCTTTCTGATCGTCGTTGCCGTAGTGCAGGATCGGCACGCAGCCCACGGAGTTGTGCACGCTCATGATGGTCGAGCAAGCGCCATCGCCGGCGGCGATTTCTTCCAGCGCCATGGCGTAAGCCAAGTAACCGGTGTCGCAACCGCCCCACTGTTCCGGCACCAGCATGCCGAAGAAGCCGAGTTCGGCCATTTCACCGATGGCTTCCTTGGGGAAGCGGTGTTCGCGATCCCACTCGGCGGCGAACGGTTTCAGCCGTTCCTGGGCAAACTGCCGGGCGGCTTCGCTGATTTGCAGTTGTTCGTCATTGGGAATCATGCCAAGTCCTTAAAATAAGCCTGTCGTACAAAATGCCTGGTTGAAACGCTGAACCTGTGGGAGCGGGCTTGCTCGCGAAGCGGTGTGTCATTCAACATTGATGTCGACTGACACGGCCTCTTCGCGAGCAAGCCCGCTCCCACATTGGAACAGCACCAGCCTCAATAGAGGCATTCAACCGCCATCGCCGTGGCTTCGCCGCCGCCGATGCAGATCGCCGCGACGCCGCGTTTCAGGCCTTTCTGGCGCAGGGCCGAGAGCAAGGTCACGAGAATCCGCGCGCCCGACGCACCAATCGGGTGGCCCAAGGCGCACGCGCCGCCGTGAACGTTGACCTTCTCGTGAGGAATTTCCAGTTTGCTCATGGTCACCAGACTGACCACCGCGAAGGCTTCGTTCACTTCGAACAATTCGACCTGGTCCAGCGACCAGCCGGTTTTCTTCATCAGCTTCTTGATCGCGCCAACCGGTGCCACCGGGAACAGGCCCGGGGTGTCGGCAAACGCCGCGTGGCCGTGAATCACTGCCAGCGGTTTCAGCCCTTGTTTCTCGGCTTCGGATCGGCGCATCAACACCAGTGCCGCCGCGCCATCGGAGATCGAACTGGAGTTGGCCGCCGTGACCGTGCCGCCCTCGCGGAACGCCGGTTTCAACGAGGCAATCTTGTCCAGTTTGGCTTTCGGTGGCTGTTCGTCGTTGCTGATCAGCACTTGCTCCTTGCCGACCATGACCGACACCGGGACGATCTCGTCCCTGAAGCTGCCGTCCTTGATCGCCTGCTGTGCGCGGGTGGTCGAAGCGATGGCAAAGGCGTCTTGCGCTTCGCGGGTGAAACCGTTGGTTTCGGCGCAATCCTCGGCGAAGGTGCCCATCAGGCGGCCCTTGTCGTAAGCATCTTCCAGACCGTCGAGGAACATATGATCGAGCACACGACCATGGCCCATGCGGTAACCGCTGCGCGCGCGGTCCAGCAGGTATGGCGCGTTGGACATGCTTTCCATGCCGCCCGCGACCACCACGTCAGCACTGCCGGCTACCAGCATGTCGTGGGCCAGAATCGCCGCTTCCATGCCCGAACCGCACATCTTGTTCAGCGTGGTGCAACGGGTCGATTTATCCAGCCCGGCGCCCAGTGCAGCCTGGCGCGCTGGCGCCTGGCCGAGACCGGCGGACAGCACGCAGCCGAACAGCACTTCTTCAACCGATTCGGCCTTAATGCCGGCGCGCTCGACGGCGGCGCGGATGGCCAGAGCGCCGAGTTGCGATGCGGTCAGGCTTTTCAATTCGCCCTGAAAACCGCCCATGGGGGTGCGGACGGCGCTGACGATAACAATCGGATCGTTGGCAATGGTCATGACAAAACTCCTTACTTGGCGGCCATGCGCAAGGCACCGTCGAGACGGATCACCTCGCCGTTGAGCATGCTGTTTTCAATGATATGCCGGACCAGCGCGGCGTACTCGCCGGGTTTGCCCAGGCGCGGCGGGAATGGCACGCCAGCGGCCAGCGAATCGCGCACTTCCTGGGTCATACCGGCCATCATCGGCGTTTCGAAAATGCCGGGGGCGATGGTCATCACGCGGATGCCAAAGCGCGCCAGTTCACGGGCGGCAGGCAAGGTCAGGCTGACGATTGCACCTTTGGACGCCGCATAAGCGGCCTGGCCGATCTGGCCGTCATAAGCGGCGGCCGAGGCCGTGTTGATGATCACGCCACGTTCGCCATCGGCGTCCGGCTCGGTTTCGGCGATGGCCGCCGAGGCCAGGCGCAGCATGTTGAAGCTGCCGATCAGGTTGACGTTGATCACCTGGCTGAAACTGGCCAGTGCATGCGGACCGTTCTTGCCGAGGATTTTCTCGCCACGCACGATACCGGCGCAGTTGACCAGACCGTTGAGGCCACCGAAGGCGTTGACCGTGGCCTGCACCGCCGCTTCCGCCGCCGCTTCGTTGCTGATGTCCGCGACCACGCTTTGCGCGCCCAGACGCTGGGCCTGCGCCGCAACGGCCTCGGCATTCATGTCCACCAGCATCACTTTGGCGCCGGCCGCGACCAGCATTTCAGCGGTGGCGGCGCCCAAACCGGAAGCACCGCCGGTGACGAGAAAAACCTTGTTTTCGATCTGCATCATTGTTTCCTTGGATTCAAGCTGAAACGTTCTTCGCGGCGGCCTCTTGAGCCTTGGCGATTTCCTGGTTGCGCAAGATAAAGCGCTGCAATTTGCCGCTTGGGGTTTTCGGCAACTCGCTGACAAATTCGATTTCACGGGGATAGGAATGCGCGGCCAGACGCTTGCGCACGTGCTGGCGCAGTTCTTCGGCCAACTCCGGCGTGGCGCGGTATTGCGCGCAGATCACGACGAAGGCCTTGACCAGTTCGGTGCGCTCCGGATCGGGTTTGCCGACCACCGCCGCCTCGACCACGGCCGGGTGCTCGATCAACGCACTTTCCACGTCGAACGGGCCGACGCGGTAGCCGGAGGTGGTGATCACGTCATCGCTGCGACCGACGAAACTGATGCTGCCGTCCGGGTTCCACTCCACGGTGTCGCCACTTAAATAATAGTCGCCGACGAACGCTTTGGTCGGCGCACCTTCGTAACCGTTGAACCAGCACATCGGCGACTGGGTGCGGTCGATGGCCAGAATGCCGGGCTGACCGACGTCGAGCTCCTTGTAGTCATCGTCCAGCACCACGATGCGATGACCCGGCGAGGCAAAACCGGCAGCGCCCACATGGACCGGGTGTTCCAGTGCGTGGTGATTGCACAGGACCATGCCCAGTTCGGTCTGGCCGTAATGATCGTGGATGACCACGCCGAGGTTGTCGGCGAACCAGCGGATCACTTCCGGGTTCAGCGGTTCGCCGGCGCTGCTGACGATGCGCAGCTTGCCCTTGATCGACTTGGCGAACTCGTCGCCGCCCGCGATCAGCAAACGATAAGCGGTCGGCGACCCGGTGAGGTTGGTGATCCCGTACTTGTTGATCACCCGGCAAGTGCTTTCGAGGGTGAACGGGCCATCGTAAAAGGTGATCGGATGCCCCATCGACATCGGCCCGGTGACACCGAAATAGATGCCGTAGGCCCAGCCCGGATCGGCGACGTTCCAGAACGCGTCTTCGGGACGCAAATCCACGGCGTCGCGGGTGTAACTCTGGAAGGCGACGATGGCTTTCAGTGGCACCGACAACGCTTTCGAAGGGCCGGTGGTGCCCGAGGTGAACATCAGCAGGAACGGGTCTTCACCGGTCAGCAGCACCGGTTCACAGTCGGCGGAGTAATTGGCCAGTTCGGCCCAGAAGCTGTAATCGCCACGGACGATGCCCTGGCCTTTGGCGCCACCGACAGTGACGACGGTCGGGCAGTCGGCGACTTCAGCGAGTTTCGGGCGATTGACCGCGTCGGTGACCACGACTTTGGCCCCCGAGCAGCCGAGACGGTGTTCGATGGCTTTCGGGCCGAAGGCGGTAAACAGCGGCTGATACACCGCGCCGATGCGCCAGGTGGCGAACACGGTGATCAATAATTCGATATTGCGTGGCAGGAGCCCGGCGACCTTGTCGCCCTTCTTCACGCCCTGGGCCAGCAGGAAATTGGCAAAACGTGCGGCTTTGTCCTGCAACTCACTGAAGGTGTACGTGGCGCTGGCGCCCTCGCGACCTTCCCAGAACAGCGCAATGCGCCCCGGCAAGGCATGCCGGTCGCAACACTCGACGCAGGCGTTGAGCGCGTGCAGGGAACCGCTGAGTGCAGCGTCGACGGTGTGCTGATAATTGAACTGTGATGTGGCAGACAAGTAATCGCGCATTGCCAGAATCCCTCTGTTTTTTTATTAGGTTGGGGGAACCGTAAAAAGCAGGGAAATACTCGCTCTGTGGGCAGCACAGGGCAATGGTCAAAGTTATCAAGTTGCGTGACTGCTTTGGCCAAAGCCCGGTGGTCATTCAGCTAAAGGTAAACGCGCCGAAATCCAGCGAGACCAGTAACGGCTCGGGGACTTTTTGCAGGTGTTCGTCGTAGGCATAGATGCGCCGCCGGGTTGGCATCATCAACCCCTGGACCTCAACGTAGTCACTGACGTAATTGGCGCCCGTGGCGCCGCCGAGGATATCGACGGTGTAATCATGGCGACGCATCAGGCCGTCAGGGCCGAAATGGGTGACCTGGGTCCTGGTGTGGCTGGCTATGTTGTCCGGAAAGGTCACCTGCAAGCGGCGCCACACTTCGCCGTTCTCATGCCAGGGTTCGATCTCCTTACTTTCAAAACCCGGATAGGTGTAAAGAAACGGGGATGTCAGGTACGTCCACAGCGCTTCGCTGACAAAGTAGGCGACATGGAATTTGTCCCATGGCGTTTCCAGCGTTTGTCCGGCGTAGGCCTGCTCGGGGTTGAGCCGTTCTTCGATCAGTTGACCGTCCAGCGACTCCAGCGCCAGCCGGCCGGGGACGAACACGCTGCGTCGATCCGGGCCGGTAAAGGGCGTAATGCTCAAGCGCTCGTGATGGGTGTCAATGTCGAACACCTTGTCGCTCAACAAGCCCGGCTGTTGCTTCAAATGCCAGATCGCGCCGTCGACAGACAACCCGACACTTAAGCGGCTAAAGGTATTCCAGCGGTCCAGGCCGCCATGGGCCTCGATCGCAAAGGCTAGCAAATCGTTCATGGTTAAACCCCTGATTCATGGAAGAACATGGGAGAACGGTGCAAAGGTGCGAGGCGCGATCAAATGTCCGGCGAATGCCCGAACGCACGACGCATGGATTGTGGTGACTGGCCGAAGACCCGCAAAAACGCACGACGCATGCGCTCGCGGTCGCCAAAACCGGTTTCGGCGGCGATGGATTCCAGCGAATGCCGGCCCTGCTCCATCATCAACCGTGCCGCTTCCAGGCGAAGGTTTTCCAGGCCTTTGGCCGGTGAACTGCCGGTCTCGGCGCGAAAGCTGCGACTGAATTGCCGCGGGCTCAGGAACGCCGCATCCGCCAGGTCTTCAACCGACAGGTCGCGGTGCAGGTTGCGCCGGGCAAATTCCAGCGCGAGTTGAATGCGGTCCGAGGTCGGGCTGAGTTCCAGCATCGCCGAGTGCTGCGACTGACCGCCGGCGCGGCGATGGTAAAGCACCAGGCGCTGGGCCACGTTACGGGCCAGTTTGGCGCCAAAGTCCTTTTCCACCATGCCGATGGTCAGGTCCAGTGCGGCTGACATGCCCGCCGAGGTCCAGATTTTGCCGTCGATGATGAAAATTCGGTCTTCTTCGACCTTGATCGCTGGATAGTTTTCGCGCATTTCCTTGGCTCGCGCCCAATGAACCGTGGCACGCCGCCCATCGAGCAAACCCGCTTCGGCCAAGGCAAACGCCCCGACACACAGCGCGCCAACCCGACGGCAATTGGCCGCCGCCTCGACCAGAAACGCCTGGACACCCGGCGAGGCCGAAGACCGGTCCATGGCGCCGCTGATCAGCACGGTGTCGTAATCGGCAGCGCCGAACGGCTGGGTCTCGACCGAGGTATACAGCGAACTGCGGACCAGGCCGCCGTGCTCGGACAACACCTTGATGTCATACAGCGGCTCGCCGGATGACAGGTTGGCGAATTCGAATGCAGACAGCGCCGCCAGGCTCATCACCTGAAAATCCGCGCGTATCACCAGCGCTACCGTCTGCATGTGACGCCCCTGTGGCGTGTCGAAGAAGGTCGAGTATAGGCGCAATCCATTGCGGGTTAACCGGCGTTCAGCGAGTCGTTGAACTGGCTGACGAACGCGAATTCATCCGGCCCCGGAACGGCCCGCAACGGCTTGGCGCGCGCGACCAGAATTTCATCGGCATCAGTGGCCAAGAGCGCCATGGTCTCTTCGATAAACTCCGCCAGCGGCATGGCGCGGGGTTCTTCGCTACTGTCGAGCAAATCGGTCTGAACCCAAGGCGGCGCGAGTTCAAGGACGCGTACCGAGGTGTCGCGCAAGGTATAGCGCTGCGACAGGGTGTAGGAATGCATCGCCGCTTTGGTGGCGCTGTACACCGCTGTCATTGCCATGGGCACAAAGCCGAGCACCGACGACACGTTGATGATCACCGCATTCGGCCGGGTCTTGAGGTGTTCGATCAGCCCTGAAGTGACGCGGATCGGTCCATACAGGTTGGTAGAAATAGTGTCGACCAGCATCTTTTCATCGACGGTCGACGCGGCGTTATCGAACTGCATGATGCCGGCGTTGTTGATCAGCACGTTGAGTTCGGGGTGGCGCTGGATCAGTTCGGCGCTGACCCGTGCAATGTCCTGCGGATCGCTGACATCCAGCACCACCGATTCCATGCCGGGATTGGCCGCTGTCACCGTGCTCAGGTAATCGGCACGGCGCCCGGCGATGATGACTTTGTTACCGCGCTGGTGCAGCGCTTCGGCCAGGGCACGGCCAATACCGGAACCGCCGCCGGTGATGAAGATAGTGTTGTGGGTCAGTTTCATGAGAGCTCCAGGGTGGGTAGTGAGTGGTTGCCTGTCGAACTCAATGTTAGGAGTCTGCCCCTGGGCGCATACGTCGAAAAACCGACAAATCGGGCCATTCTGCCAAGGCCCGATTTGTCGGGTATTCGACCTTTACCGGGGACGAGGCAGCGCTCTAGTCTGGCGTCATTACCCACCACCGAAACTCAAGAAGGCGTCATGTTGAATGCAAAAGGCACTGCGGTGATTACCGGCGCGGCATCGCGCATCGGCGCCGACTTCGCAGAGCGACTGGCACGGCAGGGTTATGACGTGATGCTGATTGCGCGCAACCGCGAACACTTGCTGCAGATCGCTGCACGTATCACTGACCAAAGCGGTCGCTCGGTGGAAGTACTGGCCGCCGATCTGGCGTTGCCAATGGACCTGGAACGGGTGGTCGCCCTCCTGCGCTTGGACGCGAGCATCACCTTGTTGGTGAACCATATCGACGGTGAACCTGCCAGACTCGATAGCCCAACGCTGATCGCCTTGGGTGTGCTCGCGCCGGCACGGCTGGCGGATGCGCTGGCCCCCGGGTTTGCAGCGCGTGGCGCAGGCAGTGTGATCAATGCGGCCTCAGTCACAGCGCTCTCGCCCTGTCCCTTCAGTCGGCTTCATTGAGAATCAGACTGCGGTAATGCCCCGGATTGGACCCCGACCACTTGCGAAACGCCTTGTAGAACGAGCTCGCATCGGCAAACCCCAACCGCGTCGCGATCTCGGCGAAGCTAATGTTCGGCTCCGCCAGCCAAACAATGGCCAACTCCTTACGCACGCTGTCCTTGAGCCCTTGATAGGTCTGCCCTTCTTCCGCCAGACGCCGGCGCAAGGTTGAGGCTGACATGCACAGTTGCTGTGCCAACGGTTCAGTCTCGGGCCACTGTTCGGCGGGCAAGTGGCGCAAGTCCTGTTTGATCCGGCTCGCCAGGCTTTCCGGATCACGGTACTTGACCAGAATGTTGGCCGGGGCATGGGCCAAAAAGCGCTTGAGTTCTTCCGGGCTGCGCTTGATCGGCAAATCCAGGCAGTCGGCCGAGAAAATCATCCGGGTGCGCGGCCGGTCGAAGCGCAGGTTCTCGGAGAACATCACCTGATAGTCGTCGCAAAAGTCCGGCGCGGCGCAGCGCAATTCGATGGCCAGGATCGGAATCCGACGCCCGGCCAGCCAGCAGGCAACGCCGTGAACGATCATCCAATAGGTGAAATAGGTGAAGGCGCGGCGCGGGGCCTGATCGTCTTCCAACAGGACGATTTCGGCCAGGCTTTGCTGGCGAACCAGTTGCGCGGGCAGGTGTTCGAGCATCAACGACAGGAAGCTCAAACCCGAGGTTAAACCAGCGACGAGGCTGGGCTGGACCATCGAGCAGCGGCACAGAAACGCCAGGCTGCCGGACTTGAGCTTGCGCGGGTCCATGCCAAAAAACTCGTCGTCGCCACGCCGCGCCAGCAAGCGCCAGAGCCGCGCATAGGCGGTGGCCGGAACCCGGGCATCGGTGGTTTGCAGCCAGGCCGGATCGATGCCGACCTTGTTCAACACCTCGTCGGTGGCCTGACCGGGGGCGCAACTTTGCAGCAACGCCTCGCGCACCAGTTGAATGGAGATGGTGTCTTTTTCCGACATTGAGCGAGGTGAGCCCTGTTGTTTTTTGAGTGCGGGCATCTTAGCGCACAGCGACCCAATCCTGTAGGAGCAAGGCTTGCCCGCGAAGCAGGCACCCCGGTCTTACCCTGAAACCGGGTAATCGTTCTTCGCGGGCAAGCCTTGCTCCTACAGGGGTGTGTGATGTTCAGGCTCGTTCAGGTTAGGTTCAGGTAAATGGCAATCAACACCATATGGGAATGAGTGTCATTATGTTACAAATTAGCACCCTATCTGTTTTCGACCCGGTGCTGAATGCTCGTCCCTTTTCTGATCATGCTGCGCGAAGGCATTGAAGCCGCGTTGATCGTTGGCATCATCGCCAGCTACCTCAAGCAAACCGGCCGTGGCCAGTGGATGCCCGCCGTGTGGATCGGCGTGTTCCTCGCCGCCGCCCTGGCCCTGCTGGTCGGCGGTGGCCTGGAACTGGTCAGTGCCGAGTTCCCGCAGAAACAACAAGAGCTGTTTGAAGGCGTGGTTGGTCTGGTGGCCGTCGGCATTCTCAGTTCGATGGTGTTCTGGATGCGCAAAGTGGCGCGTTCGATCAAGCACTCCTTGCACGTATCCCTTGATCACGCGCTGACCGGTTCCAGAAACCAGGTGTTCGCGCTGATCGCCATGGTGTTTTTCGCCGTGGCCCGGGAAGGTCTGGAGACAGTGTTCTTCCTGCTCGCCGTGTTCCAGCAAAGCGAAGGCCCCGCCGCACCCATCGGCGCCCTGCTCGGCCTGGTCCTGGCCATTGTCATCGGTTTCCTCATCTATACCGGCAGCATGCGCCTGAACCTCAGCGCGTTTTTCCGTTGGACCGGGTTGTTCATCCTGGTGGTCGCCGCCGGCATTCTCGCCAACTCGGTGCAGGCGCTGCATGAAGCCGGGCTGTGGAATCACCTGCAAACCGTGCTGTTCGACGTCAGCGCCACGCTGCCGATGGATGGCCCGCTGGGCTCGGTACTGGCGGGCATGTTCGGCTATCAGGACGCGCCAACCGTCAGCACCCTCGGCGCTTATCTGATTTACCTGGTGGTGGCGCTGGTGATGTTTTTCCTCCCGGTCCCGGCGCCTGCCAAACAGTCTTCTTCCGTTTCCAGTCAGTAAGGGCTTTCATGTCAACGCCTACTCCTACCGTGGCCGCACCGTCCAAGGCATTGCGCTGGGCGGTGGCCGGTTCGGTGATCGTGATGATCGCCGCCGGCGGCCTGTTCTACTACGCCTCGAAAATGGCCGCGGCCAAGCGTCAGGCCAACCATGACGAAGTCGTGGTGAACATTCACCCGCACAGCTGCGAGCCGAATGCGCTGACGGTCCCGGCCGGTCGCGCCAGCTTCCGCATCGTCAACCGCTCGGACCGCGCCGTGGAATGGGAGATCCTCGACGGCGTGCTGGTGCTCGAAGAGCGCGAGAACATCGCACCGGGCCTGAGCCAGGTGATCAACGCCAACCTGGCACCCGGCGACTACACCATCACCTGCGGCTTGCTCAGCAACCCGCGCGGCACGTTGCACGTGACCCCGACGGCCGCGTCCGACGCTGCCGCCAAGGCCAAACCTTCGATGGTCGCGTTCATCGGGCCGTTGTCGGAATTTCGCGTGTACCTGAGCAGCCAGGGCACCGCGCTGATCAAAGCCACAACCGCCCTTGAGCAAGCGATCGAAGCCGGCGACCTGAGCCAGGCGCAAGCCTTGTACGTGCCGGCCCGTGCCGCGTATCAACGCATCGCCCCGGCGGCCCAGCGCCTGGCCGAACTGGACAACGCAATCAACGCCCGCGCCGACTATTTCGAAAAACGCGAAAAGGACCCGGCCTTCGTCGGCTTCCATCGCCTGGAATATGCGCTGTACCAGCAACGCAACCTCGACGGCCTGACGCCGGTTGCGCAACGCCTGACCCGCGACGTCACCACACTCAAACAGCAACTGCTGGCCGAGCCGCTGCCGCCGGAGCAACTGGTGAGCATTGTGGTGCGCAACCTCAACACCCTCGCCGACGTGCGTGCCAGCAGCGGTGAAGAAGAACGCTACAGCCACACCGACCTCAACGGCTTCGCCGCCAACCTCGACGTCGCACGCAAAGTGGTCGAGCTGTTGCGACCGATGCTGAGCAAGTCGGCCGCTGACGTGCTGCCCAAGGTCGACAGCGCCCTCGCCGCCTTCGACAGCGAACTCAATGGCCTCAAGGTCAAGGACGGCTACGCCAGCTACGACAGCGTCAGCGCCGAACAGCGCAAACGGGTCGCCAACAAGGCCCAGGCACTGGCCGACGCCCTCGACACCATCGATCCCGCCCTTGGCCTGTCCGGCCTGTAAGCAGAAGACGACATTCAGATGAACGATTCAGAACAATTCAACCTCCAGCGTCGCCGGGTCTTGATGGGCATGGGCGCCGCCGGCGTGGCATTGGCCGGTAGCGCACTGAGCTGCCCGGCGATGGCCGCCAGCCCCGCGCAAGTTACCGAAGCGCCGAGCAGCGACAAGACCGAAGACCGTCACGCCTTCCACGGCAAGCACCAGACCGGCATCGTCACCCCGCGCCCGGCATCCGGCATGCTGGTGTCGTTCGATGTGTTGGCCAGTGACCGAGAAGACCTCGAGCGGCTGTTCCGCACCCTCAACGCGCGCATCGCGTTTTTGATGAAGGGCGGCCCGGTGACCCAGGTCGATCCGAAACTGCCGCCGGTGGATTCCGGGATTCTCGGCCCGGTGGTGACGCCGGACAACCTGACCATCACCGTCTCGGTGGGCGAGTCGCTGTTCGATGAGCGCTTCGGTCTGGCGAGCGTCAAGCCCAAGCGGTTGATGCGCATGGTCGGTTTCCCCAACGATGCGCTGGATGCTGACTGCTGCCACGGCGACCTGAGCTTACAGTTCTGTTCCAACACCACCGACACCAACATCCACGCACTGCGTGACATCGTGAAAAACCTTCCGGACTTGCTGTTGGTACGCTGGAAGCAGGAAGGCAGCGTGCCGCCGCAAGCTCCGGCAAAACCGGGTGTTCCGGCACAGAGCGCACGCAACTTCCTCGGTTTTCGCGATGGCTCGGCCAACCCCGACTCCAACGACGCCAAGGCCATGGACCACGTCGTCTGGGTCCAGCCCGGCAGCGATGAACCGGCCTGGGCGGCGAATGGCAGCTATCAAGCGGTGCGGATCATCCGCAACTTCGTTGAGCGCTGGGACCGTACGCCATTGCAGGAACAGGAAAGCATTCTCGGACGGGTCAAAAGCACCGGCGCGCCCATGGGCGGCGCCCATGAAACCGAGGTCCCGGACTACGCCAAGGACCCGGACGGCAAACTGACCAAACTCGACGCGCACATCCGTCTGGCCAACCCGCGCACCGCCGCGGCCCAGGCCAACCTGATCTTGCGCCGGCCATTCAACTACTCCAACGGCGTGAACAAGAACGGTCAGCTCGACATGGGCCTGTTGTTCATCTGCTACCAGGCCGATCTGGAAAAAGGCTTCATCACCGTGCAAACCCGCCTCAACGGCGAACCGCTGGAGGAATACCTCAAGCCAGTCGGCGGCGGCTACTTCTTCACCTTGCCCGGTATCATCAGCGATCAGGATTTCATCGGTCGCTCGCTGCTGGACGCCACCCATTCAACAACCACCGCCTGACAACTCCCAACACGGAACCGCCCCATGAAAAAGTCGCCCCTCGCTTTGCTGCTGACCCTTGGCTTGCTCAACACTTCGCTGTCGGCGTTCGCGGCAACCGCGCCGCTGGACCTGGTGGGGCCGGTCTCGGACTACAAGATCTATGTCACCGAGCAACTGGACGAATTGGCCAGCCACACCCAACAGTTCACCGACGCGGTGAAAAAAGGTGACCTGGCCACCGCGCAAAAGCTTTATGCCCCGACCCGCGTCTACTACGAGTCGATCGAGCCGATTGCCGAGCTGTTCAGTGACCTCGACGCGTCCATCGACTCCCGTGTCGACGACCACGAAAAAGGTGTGAAAGCCGACGATTTCACCGGTTTCCACCGCATTGAATACTCGCTGTTCTCGGAAAAAAGCACCCAGGGCCTGGGCGACCTGGCCGATGGCCTGAACAAAGACGTCAAAGACCTGCAAACCCGTGTGGCCGGCTTGACGTTCCCGCCTGAGAAAGTCGTCGGCGGCGCGGCGGCGTTGCTGGAAGAAGTGGCGGCGACCAAGATCTCCGGCGAAGAAGACCGTTACAGCCACACCGACCTGTATGACTTTCAGGGCAACGTCGACGGCGCGAAGAAAATCGTTGACCTGTTCCGTCCGCAGATCCAGAAGCAAGACGCGGCGTTCATGGCCAAGGTCGACAAGAACTTCGCGACCGTGGACAAGATCCTGGCCAAGTACAAGACCAAGGACGGTGGTTTCGAAACCTATGACAAGGTGAAAGAGAGTGACCGCAAGGCGCTGGTTGGGCCGGTGAATACGTTGGCTGAAGATTTGTCGACGTTGCGTGGGAAACTTGGGTTGAACTGATACTTTTGTAGCGTTTAAGCGGGCCCCTTCGCGGGCAAGCCCGCTCCCACATTGGATTTGTGAACGACACAAAACTAATGTGGGAGCGGGCTTGCTCGCGAAGGCATTATCACTACCACCGATACTCCTCCTACTTGCACACAACCCGCGCTACCATCCCCCGCAAACAACAAAAGCTCACGGAAGACTCACCCCCATGACCACTCCCGCCTTCGACCTGCGCCCATTAATGGTCGCCAACATGGCCTGCTCCATGTCGATGATGGCGTTCGTCTCGCTGATCGGCCCGATTGCCCGGGTGCTGGGCCTGGCCACGTGGCAGGCCGGTGCGGCGGTGACCGTGTCCGGGGTGATCTGGATGCTGCTGGCGCGTCCGTGGGGCCAGGCCAGCGACCGCTATGGCCGGCGCCGCATTCTGTTGATCGCCACCGCCGGTTTCACCTTGGCCTATTGGGCCTTGTGCCTGTTCATCGACGCTTCATTGCGGTTCCTGCCGTCGGCGCTGCTGGGGTTCATCGGTTTGATGATCGGCCGTGGCTTGATCGGCGTGTTCTATGCCGCGATCCCGGTGGGTGGCAACGCGCTGATCGCCGACAACATTGAACCGCAACACCGCGCCAAAGCCATGGCGGCATTGGGTGCCGCCAACGCCTGTGGCCTGGTGATCGGGCCGGCCATTGCTGCGTTGCTCTCGCGTTTCAGTTTGAGCCTGCCGTTCTACGCCATGGCCGTGCTGCCACTGCTGGCGTTTCTGGTGTTGCGCTTCAAGCTCGAGGGCCAGGAATTGCACCTGCGGCAAGTACCGCGCAAGGTCCACCTGAATGATCCGCGCCTGCGCCGGCCCATGGCGGTCGCGTTTGTGGCGATGCTGTGTGTGTCGATTGCGCAGATCACCGTCGGCTTCTTCGCCCTCGACCGGCTCGGCATGAGCCCGGCCGACGCCGCGCAAACGGCGGGCATTGCCCTGACCATGGTCGGTTTCGCCTTGATCTGTTCACAACTGCTGGTGCGCCGGCTGGAATGGCCGCCGCTGCGGTTGATCCGTGCGGGTGCCCTGGTGGCGTCCGTGGGGTTTGCCGGCAGTATCCTGGCGAATACCGCGTGGGGCTTGTGGCTGTGCTTTTTCGTTTCGGCGGGCGGGATGGGGCTGATCTTTCCGTCATTCGCGGCGCTGGCCGCCAATGCCGTAGACGCCTCCGAGCAAGGCGCCACGGCGGGCTCCATCGGCGCTGCGCAAGGCTTTGGCGTGGTCATCGGACCGTTGGCGGCCACATTGATCTATGACCTCGAACCGCGCCTGCCCTACCTGGTGGCCGCTGTGTTACTGCTGCTGGTGGCCCTGTGGCCAAAGCCCCCGGCAGCGTCGAGCTTTACAGAATCCGATAGAGCAACCGCTCGATCCGCACCCGACTGACGCGCGTGAGGAACTTGGCCACGGCCGGCGGGTAATCCAGCAGCGTTTCGAGGTCCTGGTAACGCTCGATGCGCTTTGTGTTCTGGAAAATCTCCACCAGCTCAGCCTTGCGGGGCTCCAGCAATTCGCCTTTCGGGTCATCGATCAGCAGCGCGTTTTCCAGGTCGAGACGGAAGGCTCGCGGGTTCAGGTTGTTGCCGGTCAGCAAGGTGTAGCGCTGATCGATCCACATGCCTTTGAGGTGATAGGTGTTGTCGCCATCACGCCACAAATGCAGGTTCAGCTTGCCGCTGTCGATGCTGTGTTGATGGCGTTTGGCAAAGCGTCGCAGGCTGATCTCGTACAGATACGGCAGTGCCGCGATCACCTTGAACGGCTCGCTGGGCGGGATGTAGAAGTCGTTGGCGGTCTTGTCGCCGACCACAATATCGACCTTCACGCCCCGGCCCAGCGCCCGGTTGATTTCCCGGGTCACCGCCAGCGGCAGGTTGAAGTACGGCGTGCAAATGGTCAGTTGATGCTGGGCGCTGGCGATCAGCTCACAAATCACCCGGTTCAATGGATTGTTCTTGCCCACACCGAGCAACGGACTGACGGACAAACCGTCCTTGAGCGTGGTGCCCGCCGTGGTGTCGTATGCCGCGTGCTTGAGGCGGCTGCGCAGGTCGCCGATGTCGTTGCGCAGGCTGCGGGTGGTCGGCAGGTTCGGCAAGTCGAGGCGGTGCACGGCTTTGGAGGCAATGAATCCATGCTGGATCAGGTGCTGCATGGAATTGGCCAGCGCCTGGTTTTGCAGCACGTGATAGCGGTCGAAGCGGTACTTGTCGAATTTGTGCAGGTACACGTTGTTCAGGCTTGCACCGCTGTAGATCACGCAGTCATCGATGACGAAGCCTTTTAAATGCAACACGCCGAACAACTCGCGCGTCTGCACCGGCACGCCATACACCGGCACTTCACTGGCGTGGGTGCGGGTCGCTTCCTGATACCACGCCGAGTTGCCTGGTTGCTTGCCGGCACCAATCAGACCGCGCTGGGCGCGCAGCCAGTCCACCACCACGACCACATCCAGTTGCGGACGCGCTAGTTTGGCGGCGTGCAAGGCATCGAGAATTTCCTGCCCGGCTTCGTCCTGTTGCAGGTACAGCGCGACGATATAGATGCGGTGTGTGGCCTGGGCGATTTTCTCCAGCAGGCAACGACGAAACTCGGCAGCGCCGGACAGGATGGTGACGGCATCGGCGGTCAGCGGAAAACTGCGCAGTTTGGGCAGCAGAGAGCGTTTGAAAAGCGACGGCATAGGGCTCGCAATGGGTCGAATCCGGAGAATTCAAGAGCTTACACCATGGATCGGTTCGGGTCTTCCGGTGTTGTTGAGGCCCCCTTCGCGAGCAAGCCCGCTCCCACATTTGAAATGCATTCCAATGTGGGAGCGGGCTTGCTCGCGAAGGGGCCATAACAGGCAATGAAAATTTTAAGTTGACCATGGAGAACGTCCGTTCTACTCTTCGCCACATGAACGAACTGACCGATAACACTACACGCGACATCATTCTGGATGTCACCGAAAAGTTGATCTATAAAAGTGGCATCGCAGCCACCGGCATGGACCTTCTGGTGAAAACTGCCGGCGTCTCCAGAAAAAGTATCTACCGCTACTTCGCCAGCAAGGAAGAGCTGACCGTCGCCGCCCTGCAACGCCGCGATGTGCGCTGGATGCACTGGTACAAAACCGCCGTCGATCAGGCTGAAACACCGACCGACCGCCTGCTCAACCTGTTTACCGTGCTCAAGGCCTGGTTCGCCTCGGAAGGCTTCCGCGGTTGCGCCTTCATCAACACCAGCGGCGAAACCGGCGACCCGCAAGACCCGGTCCGCCTGGTCGCCAGGGAACACAAACAAAAACTGCTCGACTATGTGCGCGAGCTCTGCACCGAACATGGCGCCACCGACCCGGAAACGCTGGCCAAACAGCTGCTGATCCTGATCGATGGTGCCATTACCGTGGCGCTTGTCATGGGTGATCACAGTGCTGCCGATAATGCGCAATGCATGGCGCGAAAGTTATTGGACCTGTAACACCCTATATAAGCCCGACAACGTGTTTGAACTTTACTTTTATTGGGAGACTTTACATGTCTAACGCTGAAGTTCGTCCGCCCTTGCCGCCCTTCACCCGCGAGTCAGCCATCGAAAAAGTTCGCCTGGCCGAAGACGGCTGGAACTCTCGCGACCCGCAACGGGTGTCGCTGGCCTACACGCTGGACACCAAATGGCGTAACCGCGCCGAGTTCGCCTACAACCGCGAAGAAGCCAAAGGTTTTCTGACCCGCAAATGGGCCAAGGAACTGGATTACCGTTTGATCAAGGAACTCTGGGCCTTCACCGGCAACCGCATCGCCGTACGGTATGCCTATGAATGGCACGACGACTCGGGCAACTGGTTTCGCTCCTACGGCAACGAAAACTGGGAGTTTGATGAAAACGGGCTGATGGCTAACCGGTTTGCCTGCATCAACGACCTGCCGATCAAGGAAAGCGAGCGCAAGTTCCACTGGCCGCTGGGACGTCGTCCGGATGATCACCCGGGGCTGTCCGACCTGGGCCTGTGAATTCACCTGAATCCAAATGTGGGAGCGGGCTTGCTCGCGAAGGCGGAGTGTCAGTCGGTACAAATAGTGGCTGACCCACCGCTTTGGCGAGTAAGCCCGCTCCCACATTTGATCTGAGCTACACCGGAGATCCTTGCTCCTCGCGACAGGGCCAGACCAGTCGCCGCAGAAGTCGGATCCAGGTAAGATACTGCCCCTTCCCCGCAGCCCTTTCCTGCACCCCGCCGAATAAGCCGATTTCCATGCCTTTCGAACTCAGCGTTGACCTCACCACCCTGGCCATTCTGGCCGTCGTTGCCTTTATTGCCGGCTTCATCGACGCGATTGCCGGGGGTGGCGGCCTGCTCACCACGCCGGCACTGCTCACCGCCGGCCTGCCGCCTCACCTGGTGTTGGGCACCAACAAGTTGAGTTCGACCTTCGGCTCGGCCACCGCCAGTTTCACCTTCTACCGACGCAAGCTGTTCCATCCCCGGCAGTGGGTCCACGCCATCGTCGGTACCCTGGTCGGCGCATTGACCGGCGCCATCGTCGCGCATTACTTGCCCGCCGAGTGGCTGAACAAAATGCTCCCGGTGATCGTCTTCGCCTGCGGCGTGTACCTGTTGTTCGGCGGCACACCCAAGGCCCCGCTGGACAGCGATGCACCGATCAAGAAAAAGTGGCAATCGACCCAAGGCTTCAGCCTCGGTTTCTACGACGGCGTGGCCGGTCCCGGCACAGGGGCATTCTGGACCGTCAGCACCCTGCTGATGTACCCCATCGACCTGGTGAAGGCCAGCGGCGTGGCGCGCAGCATGAACTTCGTCAGCAACATTGCGGCGCTGTCGGTATTTGTGTTTTCCGGGCAGGTGGACTGGATCATCGGCCTGAGCATGGGCGTGTCGGTGATGGCCGGCGCATTCTTCGGCGCTCGCACCGCCATCAGCGGCGGCGCGAAGTTCATCCGACCGGTGTTCATCACCGTGGTGCTGGGCTTGACCGTGCGGCTAGCTTGGCAACACTGGTTCAGCGTGGCCTAAGCGCCGCGCCACATAGATGTCGATCAGGTAACGGGCAATCGAGCGCGACGCCGGCAACGGCGGCAGCGCATGGACGTTGAACCACTGGGCATCTTCGATTTCGTCTTCCTGACAGACAATCTCGCCGCTGGCGTACTCGGCATGGAAGCCGAGCATCATCGAATGCGGGAACGGCCAGCACTGGCTGCCCAGGTACTGGATGTTCTTGACCTCGATCTGCACCTCTTCGCGAACCTCGCGAATCAGGCAGTCCTCGGCGGATTCACCCGGTTCGGCAAACCCCGCCAACGTGCTGTAGACCCCGGTGACGAAGCGTGGCGAACGGGCCAGCAAAACTTCATCGCCACGGGTTACCAGCACGATCATGCTCGGCGAGATCCGTGGGTAATAGCGCAAATCACACGGCTCGCAGTACATCGCCCGCTCACGGGGAACCTGCGTCGCCGCCTGCCCACAGTTGCCACAAAAGCGGTGCTCGCGATACCAGGTGCCGATTTGCGCGGCATAGCCGAGCACCTTGTACACCGTGTGATCGCCATCGAGCATGAACGCCCGCAGGCCTTTCCAGTTGCAGCCCGCCACGTCGCTGGCACTGCGCAGTTCCAGCAGATAGACCGGCTCACCGTCGAGATGGCCAATGCCGTGTTCGGCGAGAATCGACAAGTCCTGACGCTTGAGCCATTCACGCGGGAACAGCGCGCCATTGTCATCGAACAGGAAGCCTTCAGGGCTGCGGGCCACGGCCCAGCCGCCGGGTTGGTCGGTGTCCAGTACTGCGGTGGTCCAGCGTGAAGTCATGGTTAATCAGTCCAGAAATTCGGGTTTCTGTTTGCTCATATGGGCGGCCATGGCCACGCGCAAATCAGTGGATTGCAGCATGGCGGCGTTCCAGGTGGCGACGTATTCGAGGCCGTCGTCGATGCGGTGGTCGCGCATGTAGCTGATCATTTCTTTGGTGCCGGTGACCGCAATCGGCGACTTGCTGGCGATTTCCCGGGCAATGCCCATGACGCCATCCAGCAGGCTGGCAGTGTCGCTGTAGACGCGATTGACCAGGCCGATGCTGCGCGCTTCCTCGGCGCCAAACGTGCGACCAGTGTAAGCCAGTTCACGCAGCATGCCGTCACCGATGATACGCGGCAAGCGTTGCAAAGTGCCTACATCCGCCGCCATGCCGATGTCGATTTCCTTGATCGAGAATTGTGCGTCTTCGGCGGCGTAGCGCATGTCGCAGGCGGCGATCAGGTCAATCGCACCACCCAGGCAATAGCCCTGAATCGCTGCGAGCACCGGCTTGCGGCAATGGTCGACGGCATTGAAGGACGCTTGCAGCGCGAGGATCTTGCGGCGCAGCAGGCGCGCGTTACGGCCGACGTCCTTGCCCAGTTCATTGGCCACGCCGGCCAGCATCATCAGGTCGATGCCCGAGGAGAAATGCTTGCCGGCACCGCTGAGCACCACCACGCGCGCCTCGTCGGTGTCGTCGATCCATTGGAAAATCTCAATGATCTCGCTCCAGAATGCGGCATTCATCGAGTTGATCTTTTCCGGACGGTTGATCTGCACATGGGCGATGTTGTCGGCGAGTTCGACGGTGAACGCGGTGTACTGAGACATGGCAGTGATCCTTTTACCGGGCAAAAAATGAGGTCCGGACTATAACAAGGCATTGGCGGGGTGAGTAAGGCAGTGGTTCGGCCAAAAGCGGGACTGGCTTCAGTTCTTTCGTGTCTGGGCTGGCCCCTTCGCGAGCAAGCCCGCTCCCATATTTAACCGAGTTCATCAATTGGAATGCGGTCGAATGTGGGAGCGGGCGTGCTCGCGAAGGCCGCACCGCCGATCTAACTGCCCTTCACCACCACAAACGCCGCGGTTTCATAAGGCACCGTCACCACATCCCGTCCTCGCAACTCCGGCTCCCCGGCAATCAACGCGCGCATCTGTTCATCCACCCTCTCCCGCTGCGCCTCCGGCAACGCCGCAATAAAACTGGTGGAACGCACCCGATTGAAAATCACATCCTCAGGCGAGCCGGTGTGCCCATGGCTGAAATGCTGCGCCTGCAACGGCCCGAACGCCGGATGAGGAAACGCGCGGCGCCACGCACCGGTGTAATAACGTGGCGTGTCACCTTCCAATGCGTTGACGATCGCATCCAGTTTCGGCACCCAACTCACCTTGGTATCGCGTAAGTTCCACACCAGCCCCAAGCGGCCACCCGGTTTCAGCACGCGGGCGATTTCAGTCAGCGCTTCAGTAGTGGCAAACCAGTGGAAGGCCTGGGCGCACACCACCACGTCCACGCAGGCATCCGGCAGCGGCAGATCCATAGCGGTGCCACTCACGGCCAACACCTCGGGATAGGCCAGGGTAAGTTTTTCCAGCATCTGCGGCACGGGCTCAACGGCGATCACCTGCGCCCCGGTCGCCAGCAAGCGGCCGGTGAATTTGCCGGTGCCGGCCCCCAGGTCGATCACGGTGCTGTCCGCGTTCAAACCCAAAGCACCGGTCAACCAGTCGGCCACGGCCGGCGGATAGTCCGGGCGACCGCGAACATAGGTGTCGGCGCCGGTTTTGTATCCCGCCGCTGCAGAATGATGAACAGGGTCTTTCATGGCAGTTCTCCGCTGGACAACGAATGCTGTCGAGCATAGCGCCAAGGTTTATGCTTTCCCTGAAATGATCGCCAGAAAGAAATGAATAATTGTTCACGCTGCGGTGTTCTTGTTTCAGCACCCCGAACGATCGTGGATCACACCCTGGAGCCTTGACCATGAACCTGCGTTTTGCTGTTTTCACCGCCCCGCTGCTGCTCGCCGGTTGTCTGACGGCAGCATTGACCAGTTCCTTGGCCCTGGCCCATGGTGACGATAATGAACCCGCCAAACCCAACTGCCCCAAAGGCCAGGTCTTCGACTCCAAATCGAATAAATGCCTCAAGCAAACCAGCAGTCTGGTGCCGGATGCCGACCGCACCAATTACGCCTATCGTCTAGCCAGGGATGGTCGCTATGAAGAAGCCCTGGCCCTGCTCGACACGCTGAAACAACCGAACACGGCCAAAGCCTTGAACTATCGCGGTTACGCCACGCGTAAACTGGGGCGCACCGACGAAGGCATCGGCTACTATCTGCAATCGGTCAAACTCGACCCGCAGTATGCGCAAGTGCGCGAATACCTCGGCGAAGCGTATGTGATCAAAGGTCGACTGGATCTGGCTCAAGAGCAGTTGCAACACATCAAATCGATTTGCGGCAACACGTGCGAGGAATACCAGGACCTGGCCGAAGCGATAAACGATTCATCGAAAACCTGACATCGAATTAACGACGGAGGTCGCTATCGCCAGCGATCAGGCAATACGGGCAGAACTGGGCCAACATCTGGCGCGATTGTGGCGCTATGGCTTGCTGCTGTCCCGGCAACGGCATGTGGCTGAAGACCTGGTGCAGGCCACCTGTGTGCGGGCGCTTGAGCGTGCCGGGCAGTTTGTCCCCGGCACGCGCATGGACCGTTGGCTGCTGAGCATTCTGCATTCGATCTGGCTCAACGAAGTGCGCGCGCGACGGGTGCGCCAGGGTCAGGGGTTGGTTGATGCCGAGAGCCAGTTGTCGTTCGACGGCGAGCACGCGGCGCAAACCCATGTGCGCGCGGCTCAAGTGATCCGGCGTGTCGACGCGTTGCCCGAAGCCCAGCGCGAAACGGTGTACTTGGCGTACGTCGAAGGTTTGTCGTATCGCGAAGTCGCCGAGGTGCTGCAAGTGCCCGTCGGGACCGTCATGAGCCGGCTGGCCGCTGCACGAGTGAAGCTGGCCGAATATCCACCGCTGCACGCTGTACCGAACCCTTCTTCGGGAGAACGTCGATGAACGAACGCGCCGCACCGTCGGACGAGCAACTGGTGGCCTACCTCGACGACCAACTCGATGCCGAGCAACGCACCCGCATCGACACGGCCATCGCCGAGGATTCGACGCTCAACCTGCGCCTGCAATGGCTGGCCCGCAGCAGCCTGCCGTTCAAGGACGCTTTTGCCCAACTGGCGCAACAGGCGCCCATGGATCGTATGCAGTCCATGCTCGACACCTTGCCTTCGCCGGAGCGCCCGTCGATGGATCGTCGCTGGTTTCTGGCGGCCGCGGCCGGGTTGGTGGTCACCAGCGTGGTGGCGGACCGTTTGTTCCTCGGTTGGCAACTGAGCCAGGAGAAGAACAATTGGCGCGGGTTGGTGGCGGACTACATGTCACTCTACGTGCCAGAAACACTGGAGCACTTGCCCAGCGATGAAGGCACCCAACAGGCGCAGCTGCGTTCCATCGATACGCGCCTGGGCCTGAACCTTGTGCCCGCGAAGCTGGTCTTGCCCCGCTCTGAATTCAAGCGCGCGCAAATCCTCGAATACGATGGTGTGCCGATTGCCCAGATCACCTACCTGGACCCGGCGAATGGCCCGATGGCGCTGTGCGTCACGCTCTCCAACAGCGGCAGCCGGCACTTCGCCCATGAGCGGCGGCACGGCATGAACGTCGTGTATTGGGCGGACATGGAACATGCGTGGATGCTGATCGGGCACAACCCGGCGGCGGAGCTTGAAGACATGGCTAAACTGCTGCGAACCCGGCTTAGCACTTGAGTCAGCCCCCCTGTGGCGAGGGAGCTTGCTCCCGCTGGGCAGCGAAGCGGCCCCTTGCGTTCTGCCTATTACACCGTGGTCGCAGGTTTTGCGACTGCTGCGCAGCCGAGCGGGAGCAAGCTCCCTCGCCACAAAATTAGTGTGTCGTCAGGATTGGGTGGGCAGCCATAAACGGAACCGTGCGCCGCCAAGCGGTGATGGTTCAACCGTTAGCGTGCCGCCCTGCGCTTCCAGCGCCCGACGGCTGATCGCCAACCCCAAACCGAACCCGCCCGTGGCCCGATCCCGGCTGCGGTCCAGCCGATAAAACGGCTCGAAGATCCGCTCGCGCTCGTCGTCCGGAATGCCGATCCCGTCGTCATCCACCCAGATTTCACAGCCCTTCGCACACACCTGCACGCCGACTTGAATGCGTTTTTCGCAATAGCGCATGGCATTGCGCAAAAGGTTCTGGATCGCACGGGCGGTCAATCTCGGGTCCAGCGTGAAGCGCTCGAGTTGCCCATTGAGCAGCACGTCGATCACGATGTGTGGTGATTCCAATTCTTCATCAACGCTGCCCAGAATGCTGTCGATAAATTCGTCCAGTGCCACTTCAACCTGCTCCGGTATTTGCGCCGGGTTTTGCAGGCGGCTGTAGGACAGCAACTCCAGGACCAATTCATCCAGCTCACGGATGTGCGCGACCAACCCTTGCAAACGCTCGCGACTGGCCGCGGGCAAATCATCGGACAGCGCCAGCGCCAGGCCGAAATCCAGGCGGGTCAGCGGCGTGCGCAATTCATGGGAGACAGCGTTGAGTAAGTCGCGCTGCTGGTTCAGCAGGTTTTCAATGTCGCCGGCCATGGTGTCGAAGACGTTGGCCAGACTGCCGATGTTGGAGTGCCGGGAAATCCGTGTGCGTTCGCCCAAGTGGCCTTTGCCGAAACGTTCGGCGGTGCCTTTCAGGCGTTCCAGATCGCGCCAGTGCGGGCGCAGCCACAGCAGCAGGCAGGCGAGCATGGTCGCCCCGATCAGCACGTTGATACTCCAGTACAACAGGCTGACGTCCATCGGATCCGGCGGCACGATCATCTGCACCACCGTTTGCTCGTTCAGGGGTGCCACGGCCAGCGTGCGCCAACCCCAGTCGCCGATGCGCACCACGTTCTCGCCGCTTTGCAGGCGTTCGCGTTCGTACAGGGTGAAATCGGGATCGTCATTGCCCGTCAACGCGATGTGCAGCGGCGCAAAGTCCTTGTCCATCTCGACCGCCAGCGCCGGCCACTGCGCTTCGGGCACGGCGTGGAACTGATTGACGATGAGGGTTTGCAAGCCGCGCGAATAGTCGAGGTTGTAGGTGACAAAGCGCTCATGGAAAAGCTTGATCACTACGTCAGGCACCAGGTAGATCGCCGCGCTATACGAGACGATCGTCACCAGGTAGAGGCGAAACAGAATCCTGAACATCGTCTCAGCATTCCCACTCGGAACGGCTGAACAGATAGCCCTTGCCCCACACGGTCTTGATCTTGCGCGCCTCGCCCGCGTGGTCGTCGAATTTGCGCCGCAACTTTGAGATTGCCACGTCCACCGAACGGTCAGTGCCGTTGAATTCGATGCCGCGCAGGCGTTGCAGGATCTGGTCGCGGCTCAGCACTTCGCCGGCATGACGGGCCAGCACCACCAGCAGATTGTATTCACCGCTGGACAGTTCGACCAATTGCTCGCGCCAGGTCACGGTGCGCTCGGACAGGTCGATGCACAGGTTGCCCATCAGGATGCGATCGTTGGCAGTCTGCGGTTCGCTGAGGCTGCTGCGGCGTAATAGCGTGCGCACGCGGGCCAGCAACACGCGGGGTTCACAGGGTTTGGTGACGTAATCATCGGCGCCCATTTCCAGTCCCAGGACTTGGTCGTGGCTGTCGTCGCGGGCGGTGAGCATCAGGATCGGCAGCGTTGCTGAATCGGCCCGTAACAAGCGACAGACTTGCAGGCCGTCGAGCCCCGGCAGCATCAGGTCGAGGATCACCAGGTCCGGCGGATTGACCCGCGCGCGTTCACGCACGTGGTCACCACGGCTGATCACACTGACCGAATAGCCGTTGCGTTCCAGGTAGCTGGCGATCAGTTCGGAGAGCGCGGAGTCGTCTTCGACCAGGAGGATGTTGGGCATGGGGTGTTTCCAGAAAGTGCTGTGGCGATCGGCCCGGCCTCTTCGCGAGCAAGCCCGCTCACACATTAAACCCAGTTCTTCCAGGAGGATGCGGTCGAATGTGGGAGCGGGCTTGCTCGCGAAGGCGGCCTCAGCTGCGCAAAAAATATCAAGTCGCCAAGGATATACGCCCTAACCCCCGCCTGAGTAAAACCCTTACACAATTTCACAGAGCACCAACAAAGCTTCACCGCTACCCTCGTCGGCGCCCCGTAGGATGCGGGTGGTCATTATTGGGGTATTTCCATGTCGAAGAATCTGCTTGCCACGCTCGGCCTGCTCGCACTGGCGCTGATGCTGAGCGCCTGTGACAAGTCCTCCACCGCCGAAGAACAGGCTCCGTTGGCCACCGTGCGTATCGAAACCATTGAAGCCCGCCCCCTGTCGATCACCAGCGAATTGAGCGGGCGGATTGCTGCGCCACGGATCGCCGAGGTTCGCGCCCGTGTCGCCGGCGTCGTGTTGCAACGCACCTTCAACGAAGGCAGCGATGTGAAAAAAGGCGATGTGCTGTTCCGGATCGATCCGGCACCGTTCAAGGCTGACCTGGACAGCGCCGAAGCGGCGTTGCGCAAGGCCGAGGCCAATGCGTTCCAGGCCCGCCTGCAAGAGCAGCGCTATGCCCAGTTGATCGAAGGCAACGCCATCAGCGGCCAGGATTACGACAACGCCCGCGCCAACGTCCGGCAAACCGCGGCCGACGTCGCCGCCAACAAAGCCGCCGTGGAACGGGCAAAACTCAACCTCGGCTACGCCACCGTCACCGCACCGATTTCCGGTCGCGTCGGCCGTGCGCTGGTGACCGAAGGTGCGCTGGTCGGGCAGAACGAAACCACGCCACTGGCGCTGATTCAGCAGCTCAACCCCATTCATGCCGACCTGACCCAGTCGACCCGCGAACTCAATGACCTGCGCCGCGCTTTCCGCTCCGGCCAGTTGCAGCAAGTCGGTCAGGGCCAGGCCAAAGCTACGTTGATTCAAGACGACGGCAGCCTCTACCCGCTACCGGGCAAGTTGCTGTTCACCGACATCACCGTCGATCCGAGCACTGGCCAGATCATCCTGCGCAGCGAATTCCCCAACCCGGACCTCGACTTGCTGCCCGGCAGTTTCGTGCGGGTGCGTCTGGAGCAAGCGGTAAACCAGCAAGGCATCAGCGTGCCGCAACGGGCGATCCAGCGTGACAGCGCCGGCATCGCTCACGTGTTGCTGTTGGACCCCGAGCAGCGCGTCGGCCTGCAACCGATTGAACTGGGTGCGGTTCAGGATGATCGCTGGATCGTCACCGGTGGCCTCAAGCCTGGCGACCGCATCGTCACCGAAGGCCTGCAACATGCCAAGCCCGGTGAAAAAGTCCAGATCGACAACACCCCTCTTCCACTTGCCCAGGTTTCCGGGCAGTAAGCAGGACGCTTTTTATGCCGCAGTTCTTTATTGATCGCCCGGTGTTTGCCTGGGTGGTTGCCTTGTTCATCCTGCTGGCCGGCGCATTGGCCATTCCGCAGTTGCCCGTGGCGCAATACCCCGACGTTGCACCGCCGCAAATTGAAATTTACGCCCAGTACCCGGGCGCTTCGGCCCAGACCGTGGACGAGAGCGTGGTCAGCCTGATCGAGGAAGAGCTCAACGGCGCCGATCATCTGCTGTATTTCGAATCCCAGAGCAGCCTCGGCAGCGCGACGATCAAAGCCACTTTCCAGCCGGGTACCAACCCGGAGATGGCCCAGGTCGATGTGCAAAACCGCCTCAAAGTGGTGGAGTCGCGCCTGCCGCAAGCGGTCAATCAGCAAGGCTTGCAGGTGGAGAAAGTCTCCGCCGGTTTCCTGTTGCTGATCACCCTGACCTCCAGCGACGGCAAGCTCGACGACGTGGCGCTCAGTGATTACCTGGCGCGCAACGTGATGAACGAGATCAAGCGTCTGGACGGCGTCGGCAAGGCCCAGCTGTACGGTGCCGAACGGGCGATGCGTATCTGGATCGACCCGCAGAAGCTGATCGGCTTCAACTTGACCCCGGCCGACGTCAACGCCGCCATCGTCGCGCAAAACGCCCAGGTCTCGGCCGGCAGCATTGGCGATTTGCCGACCCGCACCACCCAGGAAATTACCGCGACCATTCTGGTGAAGGGCCAATTGTCGACGCCGGAAGAATTTGCCGACATCGTGCTCAAGGCCAATCCCGACGGTTCCACCGTGCGCATTGGCGACGTCGCAAGGGTCGAGATCGGCAGTCAGGAATACAACTTCTCCACCCGCCTGAATGGCAAACCGTCGACCGCCGTCAGCGTGCAACTGGCGCCGGGCGCCAATGCGTTGAGCACCGCTACACTGGTGCGGGCGAAGATGGACGAACTGGCGCGCTACTTCCCGGCGGGCGTTGAATACAAAATCCCCTACGACACTTCGCCGTTCGTCAAAGTCTCGATCACCAAAGTGGTTTACACCCTCGGCGAGGCGATGCTGCTGGTGTTTGCGGTGATGTTCCTGTTCCTGCAAAACATCCGTTACACGCTGATCCCGACGCTGGTGGTGCCGGTGGCGTTGATGGGCACCTTTGCGACCATGCTCGCGCTGGGCTTCTCGATCAACGTGCTGACCATGTTCGGCATGGTGCTGGCCATCGGTATTCTGGTGGACGACGCCATTGTGGTGGTGGAGAACGTCGAGCGGATTATGGCCACCGAAGGCCTGTCGCCCAAGGAAGCGACGCGCAAGGCGATGACGCAGATCACCGGGGCAATCATCGGCATCACGCTGGTGCTGGTGGCGGTGTTTATTCCGATGGCGTTCATGCAGGGTTCGGTCGGAGTGATTTACCAGCAGTTCTCGCTGTCGATGGCCACCTCGATTCTGTTCTCGGCGTTCCTGGCGCTGACATTGACCCCGGCGTTGTGCGCCACGCTGCTCAAGCCGATTGCCAAGGGCGAGCATCATGAAAAGAGTGGCTTCTTTGGTTGGTTCAACCGTGGCTTCGAGCGCTTGACCGAGCGCTATCAAGGCTGGGTCGCCTACGCGCTGAAACGCACCGGTCGATATCTGCTGATCTATGGCGTGCTGCTGATCGGTCTGGGCGTGTGTTTCAGTCGTCTGCCCTCCTCGTTCCTGCCGGTCGAGGATCAGGGTTACACCATCACCGACATTCAGCTGCCACCGGGCGCGAGCAAGAACCGTACGGTGCAGGTGGTTGAGCAGATTGAAGCGCACAACGCCACCGAACCGGGGATTGGCGACAGCACGATCATTCTCGGCTTCAGTTTTTCCGGTAGCGGGCAGAACGCCGCGCTGTCGTTTGCCACGCTCAAGGATTGGTCCGAGCGCAGCAGCGACGATTCGGCGAGCTCGATTGCCGACCGAGCCAACGTTGCTCTGAGCCAGATCAAGGATGCTGTGGTGTTCTCGGTTCTGCCGCCACCGGTTGACGGTCTCGGTACGTCCAGCGGTTTCGAGTTCCGTTTGCAGGACCGTGGCGGCCTTGGTCATGCCACGCTGATGCAGGCGCGCAGCGAACTGCTCGCCGCTGCCGAGAAGAGCCCGATCCTGATGAACGTGCGCGAAAGTGCCTTGGCCGAGGCGCCGCAAGTGCAACTGGAAGTCGACCGCAAGCAAGCCAACGCGCTGGGCGTGTCCTTTGCCGACATCGGCAATGTACTGTCCACCGCCGTCGGTTCGGCGTACATCAACGACTTCCCCAATCAGGGGCGGATGCAGCGGGTGGTGGTGCAGGCCGAAGGCGATCAACGCAGTCAGGTGGCTGATCTGCTGAAGATGCACGTACGCAATACCAACGGAAAAATGGTGCCCTTGTCGGCCTTCGTCCAGGCCAAATGGACCCAAGGCCCGGCGCAACTGACGCGGTATAACGGCTACCCGGCGATTGCCATTTCAGGCGAACCGTCGCCGGGTCACAGCACCGGTGAAGCCATGGCGGAAATCGAGCGGCTGGTAGCACAAGGGCCGGCGGGATTGGGCCAGGAATGGACCGGGTTGTCGTTACAGGAACGCTTGTCCGGCAGTCAGGCACCGATTCTGCTCGGGCTGTCGCTGCTGATCGTGTTCCTGTGTCTGGCGGCGCTGTATGAGAGCTGGTCGATTCCAACGTCGGTGTTGCTGGTGGTGCCGCTGGGTGTTCTCGGTGCCGTACTGGCCGTGACCTTTCGCGGGATGCCCAACGACGTGTTCTTCAAAGTCGGCTTGATCACCATCATCGGCCTGTCGGCGAAGAACGCCATCCTGATCATCGAGTTCGCCAAGAGCCTGTATGACGAGGGGCACGACCTGGTCGACGCGACCTTGCAAGCGGCCCGCTTGCGCTTGCGACCGATTGTGATGACTTCACTGGCCTTCATCCTTGGCGTGGTGCCGTTGGCGATTGCCACCGGAGCCAGCTCGGCGAGCCAACAAGCGATTGGCACCGGGGTGATTGGCGGAATGATCACGGCAACATTGGCAGTGGTGTTTGTGCCGGTGTTTTTTGTGGTGGTGATGAAATGGGTGAAGCGCATGAATAAAGGGTGAATACCGCCCACGCGGGTGACAACAATAGTGTTCACCCGCTGAACACAAGTCTGGACTCAGCCAGCAAAAAAACCACTATGGTTATAAGAAACAGGGCGCTTACACCTGCTATATCTGACAGTTTCCGAGGCGAGATCAAATACATATGCTGTTTCCTGCCGTACGGCAATTACGTCTTCCCTACCGGTTCAGGAGCGCATATGGAAATCACCACCACGGGCACTATCACCGCGGACTTGAGTGACGGATCAAAGTTTCGTGGAGTCAAGCAAGCGAATCTTTACCGTGACCCTATGTATAATTTTTGGGTCGCAAATTCAGCTGATGTAAAAGACGACTGGCAAAGCTTCTTGATCTTCCTACGGATACCCGTCGAGGGGGATGTAACGAACAAGGAGTATTCCATTGACAGTGACTACTCAAACCTTACTACCGCCAAGGCAACCTGGATCGATGTTCAGGGTGCTGGCTGGGCGCCTTCTCCGGCTTATTCGGGCAAAATAATTGTAACGATCAATACCAAGCAACAAACTGTAACGGGTACTTTCAATTTCACCGCCCGCCTTCCAGAAAACAAGGAGCTTGTCGTCAGTAACGGCTCGGTGGATATGAAAGACTTTGACGAAGTCCGGGCAACTTCAAAGGCGGAGGCTACCGGCACCTTCACGGCGACACTTGAGGGCGGCGCGTATAAGGAATACGCAGCCAATCAATTTCAGCTCGCAGCACGCCCCGGGAATCCGGAGGTAGGCCTGAAGGTTCCACATTGGTGGGCCTGGTCCCAGAACTATTCCGATGGTGTACCCAACCGCTCGCTGGATATAGTCAATATCTTATTTGCACGCGACCTCGGACCTGGCACTTATGACCTGGCCTTATTCAAGGATGAAATCTTCGTCAGTTACCTCGAAATGTATCCGGGAGCGGCAGTCTATCCAGCAAAAAGCGGCAAACTGGTGGTTGAGGAAGTGCCCGCGAATGGTTCATCGCATGGTTTGTTCAAGGGCCGCCTGGAATTCATCAGTGAAGAAGCCTCCAACGGGAGGCGAATTACGTTTAAAAACGGAGTTTTCACGTTCGACAGTAATCCTCAAACCCCTTGACGCTGTTGACCTGCCCTTGATTGACCTGAAAGGCAGCGCTTGATGCACCACTCACGGCAAGGCTATGGTGCTGCAAAGCCCCTGACCGTGAGTCTCCATGCCCTTCCTCGCTCGCACCCACCCTCGCCTGTCCGCCGCCGCCCTCCTTGGCGTCGCGGCAGGCATTCTGGCTCCAGCCGATTCGGTCATCAGCAAAATTCTCATCGGCTGGAATGTCGGGGTCTGGACGTACCTGATCCTGATGCTGTGGCTGGCCACGCGCGCCAAAGCCCCGGACGTGAAGCGCATTGCCGAAGTCGAAGATGAAAACGCCGGGCTGGTGCTGTTCGTGGTGTGCATCGCCGCCATTGCCAGCCTCGCGACCATCACCTTCGAACTCGCCGGCAGCAAAGACCTGGATACCAGTCGCAAGCTGCTGCATTACGGCTTTACCGCGCTAACGGTTATCGGCTCATGGCTTTTGATCGGGGTTATTTTCAGCGTGCACTACGCACGTCTTTTCTACACCTGGGACGGTAAAGACCTTGCGCTGCGCTTTGCCGAAGGGCTGGAAACCCCCAATTACTGGGACTTCCTGTATTTCTCGTTCACCATCGGCGTGGCGGTGCAGACTTCGGATGTAGGCGTGGCGACACGGGGCATTCGCAAAGTCGTGCTGGCGCAATCACTGATCGGCTTTTTGTTCAACACGGCGATTCTCGGGTTCTCGATCAACATTGCCGCGGGACTGTTCGGTTAGTCGCTGCACAAACGTTCTAGCCACCCAACCCGATGGGCGCGTTAAATAGGTCGGCAATCCGTCTCACAGGTGCAGCATGACCACTCACAACTGGATCGATCTGGCCCAGGACGCCGACACCGGCATCGAGACCTTGCGCGCGCATTTCGAAGGCCATGCCTATGATCCGCACTGGCATGACAGTTATCTGGTGGGTGTGACCGAACAAGGTGTCCAGCAATTCAATTGCCGCCGCACAAAACATCAGAGCACGCCGGGCAAGGTGTTTCTGCTGGAGCCGGGCGACATCCACGACGGCGAAGCGCCGACAGAGGATGGCTTCACCTATCGCATGCTCTACCTCGACCCGCAGTGGTTGCAGCGGGAACTGAGCGCGGTGTTCGAAAATGCGCCGGACAACAGTCAATTGAGTTTCGCCAACACATTGGCCAGCGACGCACGGTTGGCGGTTGCCACCAGTCTGGCGTTTCAAACCTTGCATGGTGGCGAACTGAAAATCGTCCGCCAGACCGCACTCGACGGCTTGCTCGAACGCCTGACCAGCCACCTGCACTGGCGCGACCGCTATGGCGAGGATCCGCGCCTGCCACTGGTGGCGCAGAGGGCTCGGGAGTATCTGCACGCCAACGCTCAATACGATATAGGCCTTGACCAACTCTCCGCTGCTACAGGCATCGACCGCTTCCGTCTGACCCGAGCATTCAAGGCTGCGTATGGCCTGGCGCCGCACGCCTATCTGGTGCAATTGCGCCTCGCAACCGCCCGGAGACTGCTGGCCCGTGGCGAACAACCTGCGGCGGTGGCGATGGAGTTGGGGTTTGCCGATCAAAGTCACTTGGGACGCTGGTTCGTCCGGGCTTACGGGTTGACGCCGGCGATGTACCGCAAGCGCTGCTCAAACCTTCCAGACCGTTGACTCCGGAGCTGTAACGATCGATTTTTCGATTTGATCCTGGAGTCTCTCGTGTTGCTATCGTTGAATACCCTGCTGCCATTTTTGTGCTTCGCTTTTGTCGCTTCGATTACCCCCGGGCCCACAAATATTCTGGTGCTAAGCCATAGCGCGCGCTATGGATTCAAGGCCGTGCTGCCGATTATCTTTGGCGCCAGCATCAGTGCTGCGAGCATGGTGTTATTGGTGGGTTGTGGATTCGGCGAGAGTTTGAACCAGTACGCCTTGCTGCCAGCGGTAATGAAGGGGCTCGGGGTCATCGGATTGAGCTATCTGGCGTGGCAGATCTTTCATTCACCTCCTCATTCCTTCAATCAACTTTCCCTTGATAGTCCACGTCGTGCAGGTTTCTGGGCAGCGGCGTGCCTGCAATGGATAAACCCCAAGACCTGGATGATGGCCATGGCGGTTGTTGGTGTATTCAGTACTACCGGTGAGGATCATTTGCTTCATGTGATGTGTTTGAGCCTGGGTTTTCTGTTAGTCGCACTACCCTGTCTGGGGGTATGGGGGGGCCTCGGGGTGGGTAGCGCCCGACTTATCGGAAGTGACCGGGCGCAAATAAACTTCAATCGGTTCATGGGCTTTCTATTGTTGGCGTCGACATGGGCTGGGGCGCTGATCACGGAGGCTCCCTCCACATGAAATCAGCTCGAAAACCTGTTTATCTCTGACCAAAACAATAAACTAAAAAATCACAGTTCATGCCCCGTGTAAACTGTCAGGTATGACAGTTTACACGGGGCATGTGATGCGCTTTGATGGCTTATCCATAAGTAAGACCGCCAACGAGGTCTTGGATACCTCAAACTTGCATAGAGGACTTAAATCATGAAAGCCAGTATTCGACTACATCTCGACGTACCCTACTTCATCGGAAACATCGATAAGACTCCGTTTGATGCCAACCAAAAAGAGGTAAGAGACGACAACTTACCCCCTCCGTTTGAGAATCATTATATTTTTGCAGCTACTCAGCGAGAACCCGATTTAAGCTACAGGGAAATCCGGATCATTCTACCGAAATCCCTGGAATACAAGACTTACCGATTAACAGATGCTGAGAACCCGGTGCACGTTGAGTACATTAGTGAAGCCGGCAGCGACATCAATGTCTACAAAGGGATTGAAGGCACTATCGAACTATTCGAGTCCCATGAATCCAACGCTGTGGCCGCTACGTTCAAGGTCAAGGTCGAGGATGACAATCACGATACAGAACTGGACATTGACGGCAGTTTCGACATGTTACTTCCATGACAGATCGAAACACACAAAAAAATACCCCGAGTTTATTCGGGGTATTTTAAGTTCAGCATATATACCAGTCTTTAAAAGTAGTAGCTTAAACCCACACTGGCGTTCCAGCTCAGATCGATAGCTTCACCTTTACTTCCTCCCACTTCACCATAAAGCTGCCAGTTCTTCTGCGCAGGGGTCCAGTTCATCCCAACAGTATATTCAACACTGGTATCGGAAGGGCTGCTTTCAAAATCATCGTCATTGACCTGCACATCACTGTTTTTCACGAACTCACGCCCTAATGCTACGCGCATCCTTGGTTGCAATATGCTGCCATTATCGAGAGCGAACTCACGACCAGCGGACACCCCTACTTTAGCCAACAGTGACCGCGCCGCCTCGGCATCGACTTCCAGGCCATTATCCAGACGATATTGCTTGCCTTCCACTGCAGCCAGACCGGCTTGAGCAAACGGCTCAATAAAAACGCCCTTATCGAAGCGAATATGTTTGCCAACTTCCACCGTTGCACTGACGCCAAGGTTTTTATAGTGACCTTTGCTGCGGGTGCCATCACTCATTGTGACCTTGGCTTTGTTGTCAAATTGGTTGACCTTGCCTACTACGTCCACGTACATGCCACTGGCAACGTCGAGCAATGTGCCATAGACACCCCCATTGAGGCTGCGCACTGTCGCCGAAGAGCCGTTCTTGAGATCTATTTCGGTGCGTCCATCCCCCACAAATGCGCCGATCAGCCATTGTTGACCACCGAGTTGCGCCTGGGTATCGGCGCCTAGTGCGAAACCACTCTGGTACTGGGTGTATCCGCCGCCGTAGGCATTGGAAACGTTGTACTGGTTGCTATAGGTGCGCATCCATACACTGTTGCTGAGGTTTTTTATCGAAGCATCGCTTCGAGCCATCGCCGACGGGTTTCCACCGCTGCCAAGACGACGATCACCCAGTCGACTGTTGAGCGTGGTCATTTCGCCACTGAGGATGCTTGACGCGCTGCCTGCAATCGCCAGGACGGTATTGGTGGAGGTACTGACAGTCTGGTTGGGTTGAAGGAACAGTCCCTCACCGTCCCGCAGCAATCCGTAGGTGCGTGAACCGGCATCTACCAGCCTATCCAGAGCGAAGCTTCCACCCCCACCGGCGATGTTGCCTATTTTCACCAGGTCGGAACTCTCTGGATTGGTGCCGCGCGCCGTTACCTGAAGTGTGTGTTCACCACTGGCACTCTTCGTGACATTCAGGAAGTCGGTACGGTTGGTGTCCACGTCCGTGTGCATGATGAAAGTGCCGTTGCCAGACAAGTTCTCGACATCCAGTTGGTGGAACGCGTCTTCACCCCCCAAACGGACAACACCCGCATCAAGCGCCAGGTTTCGTACTGCGCTATTGCCGGTTGTCATCCATTGGCCACTGTTCCTGATATGGACATCAGAGGAACCTTCAATTTGACCAGTCAGCGTGGCGCCATGATCCACCGAGACGGTAGTGGCGGTCAGTACATCGCCTGACATGGAAGAACCATGGTCGAGCGACAGACTGGTCAGACCGCTCACATTTCCATTGAGAATGGCGCCATTATCGATCGCAACTTGTGCATCAGTGCCGGCCTGAGCAAGCACATTGCCGGTCATTACACTTTGGCCATCCAGCACGACCTGAGAGACGTTCTGCAAATCGCCATTCAATCTGGCGTGATTTTGCAATCGGGTCATCGCGGTACTACCGGCGTCGACCACCACGTTACCCGTCACCGAACTGTTATCAATGGTCAGCCCCACCGTTGCCCCGTTCTGTACCTCGAGGATATTGCCGTTACCACCTTCCAGCCTGGAACCGTTGAGCACGTGGATGTCGGCTTTCGCCCCTTGCAAGTTCAACAAACGGGTGGAAATCGCAGCGCCGGTTTCCCCTTTGATCAGTGCGTTATCCAGGACGACAGATGAGACTTCCTCTCGGCCAGGCTCGCTTCCAATGCGCAAGCCCACATCGCCGCCGATGATCGAGCTTTGTGTGGCAGAGACTGATCCATTCATGAGCCTGACACCGTCAGAAGTCGCGCCAGTAGCACGGATGGCGCTGTTCTGCAGACTGAGTACACCAAGACCGTTGACCTGCGCACCGATATTGGTCGCCGTCACGGTGCTGCCGCGCAGCATTACGCTGGAACCGGATTGATCCTGAATGTTACGTGTCAAAATCAGACCTGTAGCATTGCTCGTCACGTTGCTGTTTGTGAGTTCGGCACGACTGCTCGCAAGACGGATCGCAGCCCCGGAACCCGACGTGTTTGCAACCGTCCCACCGGTCATTGCCATGACCGACAGTCGTTCAAGAGCAATCTGTTGGTTACTTCCTCCATTGACCAGAAGCGTCGCACTCACTGCTCCGATATCTCCCGTATGGGCATCATTGGCCGTCAGTTCTGAGCGCGTGTTCAATGTCCAGGATTGAAACGGTATGGTGCCATCAATCGTGCGGATTTCATCTGGATTCAAAACCCCGGCGTTAGCCACAGAGACAGACAACATCACCAGCGTAAAGGAAGGTATTCCCATTCGCTTGCCTAATAAGTCGAAATTGAAAGATGGTGTAGTAAGCATGCCAGTAGCCCTTAGTAAAGTCCTCCGCCAAAGAGGGAACAAAATCCAGCGTCGAACAATCAATGTGGAAAGCGCGCCGAAGATTACAGGCGCAGCCCTTACTTCTCTGTAGGACTAATCTGAAGATCTAGAGGAATTAGGCTTCAGCCTCCATCCTTGATGGTTCTCATCGTAAGAATTCGTAGGAAAAATCACACCCAATCAATATAAACTTCACAGCCCTATTGATTGGGTGCCCCTTCACTCGTTAACCCTCACTGCCTGCGCCCAACTCCTCGCAATATTGAAGACTGCTGTTGCGAACCCTTACAGGATGCATCTCCTTATCCGATTCGAACGTCGTTCCACCAAGTTTGATTTCGTACCATATCTGCGCGTAATAAAAAGTGACTGGGTTAGTGGGCGGTGTCGCTTGTTGTATTGTCTTGAAGAGTAGATATTCCATATCAAATACAAGATCGCCTCCACCTACCGGCATCTTTTCAGTTTTTGTGAAAGTCACGTCGGCGATCGGATCGGTGGCAGCTTCGTTTTTCCAGGCGAGCATTTGCATGGTGACGTCCCTTCCGACCGGCAGATCTCGATGGCCACCGGGTGCCGACACTTTAAGCGGCGGTACGGCCACTACCCCCTCGTCTACAGTCCGAGGCACCATCGTCTTGCAGGTGATATATCGCTTACCACCCAGCTCGATAAATGGACCTTTGTGGGGATCCAGGTTGATCTCGAATGTTTCGACTAACACTTCGACGGCAGGCACTTGACGCATTACGTTAGGATTGCCGGGATATTCGAGGGTGTAGTAAGCCTCGATATCTCCCAGTCCGGCGGGGAAAATCAACTCATACGCCACATCTGCAAAGACGGTGGCATCAGTATTTTTCATTTCTGCCGTTCCGACTGGTTCGCCGTCCCAATAGAAAGTCACTAATGCATCTTCAAGTAGATCGGGGGCGCCGGTCCATCTGGTAGCGGTGAAGCGAACCGGTTGGCCGATGTCCAGGGTAGTAAGGTGATTCTTGTCCCCGCCCCCCGCGCGCCCGTGAACTTCAACCGGCAGCAAATTATCGTTATCCAGTTCAGGCAACGTATCAGGTGGTACCCCCGGGAATACGAAGTTGACGAATATTGTCGTTGGCGGAATGTAAGGGATGGCAGGATCCGCGCCACGTTTTAATGAATATTCGATTTCTACAGTCTTCTCCGCTGTGGCGCCTGTCGTAACTTCATCCAGAATTTCGTAAGTAAGCTTCATTTCAAACTTGGTGGCAGACGCGCCTAGCTCTCTGCTTCCCAGCACTTTATCTGTATCGCCTCTGACTGTAATGGTTACAAGATCCTTCGGATCGCCATTGTCGGGGTAGTCAAACTCGCAGAAAATTTCTTTGCCGGCAGGTAAAAACGTACCAAGACTGATCGCCTCTGTATGATTGGGGCCGGCCGCCGGCACTCGTAATGGTTTGAGCACGGGAGGCGGCAAAAACTTGATCGGCAGTGTGGGTGCGCCGGCAATGACAGAGTCCTGGGATATGTTTTGTGGTGCGTCATGCAACCTATATCGATGGTACAAACCTCCGTTAGGAAGAGTTTTCAGTTTGGCGAGAGGTATTTTGAATTCTCCTACCGCCGGATCAGCTGTAGCCGTAACAACGCCTCGATAATATTCGGGCATGCTCGTGGTCGTGCCAGATCGATTAGCGATGCAGAAAATGATTTCATCATTCGCTGCCCGGTTGGGATAGTTGATGGGGATATTGACTACCAATCCGTCGGGGTATTTAGCAGCCCAGGCGTCGTCAATTGCCTCTCCCCCAGCAATATCCTGATTCGCAAAGGTCGCGAAGGGCGGAGGTGTCCTGCTGAATGGTTTTTTTACATAATAAGGTGGATTTTTGTCGACAAAGAACTTCATTGGAGTTGAACTATCTTCGATTCCAAGTCCGTCCTCAATATGGAACCGACAGTAATACTCCGTTGGTCCTGGAATATCCGGATCATCCGGAATCAGACTATTAGGCACATCGATATTGACGGGAAAAAAGTCTGAGAAATCTTCTGGAATATCAACTTTCCCAAGTTCTTTTTCAACTTCCCCGACCCTGTTACCCATTACCCTTGCAACGCCGCCACCAAACAAACCTTCTTTGAGTTCCATTAGCGTGACTTTGATTGTAGGCTTATTCAACTCAACCAACCGGATTCGGCCATCGCCTGGTATCATACCGACAATCTCTGGCGGATCGGCGTACAGTCCAATACGGGTTTTTTTACGCGGCATTTCGTTTTCGGCATTCTCTTTAACAGACATTTGCACTCTCCTTTTTCACATTAAGCCAAATGGCTTGACGCGCTCCATCAGCCCGAATACTACTTAGCCGCCCTTGAAGGCCAACGTTTAAAGCACGGACCAATGCAGCAAAGTTTTACATTTGATTGACTCACGACCTTTGGTTCAAAGATGTAGTCCTGCTACACATTAAAAAAACAGCGGAATGATTCATGGCGAATAGCAAGGCTTTTCATGTCCCGCGATAATCCTGTCTATCTTTGCCAACGCTGCGCGAGATCTTCCAAATATTCGCCCTCCACGGGCAATGGTATATATTGCAGTGAGCGAGTCATTATTAATCAGCGCCTTTATGCAAGGAGCAAAAGGCAAATGTTGAATAAAGCCTTTTTTTATTTCGTCATCAGTTAATCTTTTTGTAAACGTCTCAACGGCCTCGGGAACTACGTCAACGTCACCTTCGCCAGGGGATCCGTTAAGGGATCGATAACCTTGAAAGTGAAGAGAGAATTGGTCACCTTCAAGCGCCAAAGGCTGCGGTGCAATGGCTATATCAACACCCGATGTCAAAGGAGGCACGGTAAAACAGTTGTAATAACCCCACAGGGTCAAATTAAGGAAGTCGGCTTCCTCGAGCATTTCCTCAGGCGCTTGGGTGTGATCGATAATCAATTGTTTGCGTGGTGATGGATCCTGCATCCCGAACGCAGTGACGATGTAATAGAGAAACGCAGTGCCATCTATGGCCATCCGTGCTGGAGTAATCGGTACTTCAATTTCGGAGGGGACAATCCCTGTCGGATAGTCGTCCTCAAAGATAGAAGTCTCCGCGCCCCCCTGAAACCAAAACACTTCGAGATGGTCATCAAACGATGTTTCAGCCCAGCGTGTTATTCGAGCCACGGTACCACTAGCCAGAATTGGCAAGGGAATGAGGCCATTAACATCAGTTACACCATCTACGGTGATCGGATCTGCCAATGAACCAGCCATCTTGCGTAAAGCCTCTTCTGTTGATTGATTAACCCGAGACATTTTGAAACTCCTCCGCAGATGGCGTTGGCAGGTAAGCCCATGCATTTGAAAACCCACAACCTTTGGTACCGATTAAGAACCGGCGATGTTTTATTGGCTACTGTCAGATCTGACAGGTTTAGTTGCCGCTCGTCGGATTTACCATGTCATCCCTGTGTGCGGAGGACCGTGACGTATTGACGCAGCCCCCCTGTTTGATGCCTTATGAAACCGGTTTCAGCATGCCATCGCTGTACACCTGAAAAATCCAACAACAAGGTGCCAGACGTGAACGACTTCTCCGCCGCCCAACGCAGCCGCGTCACCATGCTCGACGTCGCCGAACACGCCGGTGTCTCCAAGGCCAGCGTCTCGCGCTTCATCGGCGATGACCGCGCCTTGCTCTCAGACGCCATTGCCTTGCGCATCGAGCAGGCGATTGCCGAACTCGGCTATCGCCCCAACCAGATGGCCCGCGGCTTGAAACGCGGGCGCACTCGCCTGATCGGCATGCTGGTGGCCGATATCCGCAACCCTTATTCGATTGCCGTGATGCACGGGGTGGAAACCGCCTGCCGTCAACACGGCTACAGCCTGGTGGTGTGCAATACCGATCGCGATGACGAGCAGGAACGTCAGCACCTGGCGTTGCTGCGCTCGTACAACATCGAAGGCTTGATCGTGAACACCCTGGGTCATCACCGCGATGAGCTGCGCGAGTTGCATCGGGAAATGCCGATGGTGCTGGTGGATCGCAAGGTCGAGCAGCTTGAGAGTGATCTGGTCGGGCTGGACAACCCGGCCGCCGTTGAAATGGCCCTCGCCCATTTGCAGGAGCGCGGTTATCGCGAGGTGCTGATGGTGACGGAACCGTTTGACGGCACCAGTTCGCGGATTGAACGGGTCAGCAGTTTCAAGGCGCAGATCGCGCAACGCGCTGCTTTAACCGGCGCGGTAGTTGAGACCGGCAACGATCTGACCTCACAGCTGAAAACCTTCCTGAACACACCCGGTGCTGGCCCAAAAGCGTTGTTTTGTGCCAATGGCATTGCGGCGCTGGCCAGTACGCATTCGTTGCGTGAATTGCAGTGCAATCTATTTGAGGACATCGGGGTGATCGCGCTGGATGACCTGGATTGGTATCCGTTGGTGGGCAGCGGCATCACAGCGCTGGCTCAGCCGACGGCGGAGATAGGCGCGAGTGCGTTTGAGTGTTTGCTCAAGCGGTTGCGTGGGGATGTCGGGGCGGTGCGGACGATGGATTTTTCGGCGCGGTTGATTGTGCGTGGGTCGACTCTGGGGGATTTGCGGTGAATGTTCCGGCCTCTTCGCGAGCAAGCCCGCTCCCACATTGGTTTTGTGTACGCCACAGATCCCTGTGGGAGCGGGCTTGCTCGCGAAGAGGCCCTTAAGAACAACACAACACTCAAGACAGCCCTTTTTTTGAACAAAAATGAAACCGGTTTCAGAGGTGCAGAACAATGAATAAACCACCTGTTTCCATCAGCCTGTCGAGCTACGGCGCCGACCTCGTCCGCCAACGCGGCCAAGGCAGTTTTATCGACGTCTTGGCTGCTGCCGGCGCCACACGCATTGAATGGCGTGAAGAGTTGCTGACCGATGAAGACTCACGGCAACTGGCCGAGGACACACACTCCCAAGGCATGGAAAGTATCTACTCTTCGCCGATGGAGCTGTGGCTGGCCGGTCAGTCGAAACCCAATCCTGAGCTGCGCGTCACCCTTGAACGCGCCCAGGCGTTCGGCGCCAAATGGCTGAAAGTGTCGCTGGGCTATTTCACCGATAACAATGACTTGCAGGCCCTGAACCGCGTGCTGGCCCAGAGCCCGGTGCAACTGCTGGTGGAAAACGACCAGACGTTGCACGGCGGCCGTATCGAACCGTTTCAGCGCTTTTTCGGCGAAGTGGAGCAACACAACCTGCCGATCAAAATGACCTTCGACATTGGTAACTGGCACTGGCAGGACCAATCCGCCGCCAGCGCCGCCCGATTGCTTGGCCGGCATGTCGGTTACTTGCACTGCAAAGCCGTGACCCGCCGTGCCGACGGAAAATTGGTCGCGATCCCGCCAACCGCCAATGACGTGCAGGAGTGGGAACAACTGCTGCGGCACATGGCCCAAGGCGTTATGCGGGCGGCGGAGTATCCGCTGCAAGGCGATGACCTGGTGCAATTGACCACCGAACACGTCGCCACCCTCGCCCGCCTCGGTCAATCCCGCCTGGAGAGCGCTCATGCCTGAGTTCGATATTCTGTCGTTCGGCGAAACCATGGCGATGTTCGTCGCCGAGCAGAACGGTGATCTAGCCGACGTGAGCCAGTTCCACAAGCGCATTGCCGGGGCCGACAGCAATGTTGCGATTGGCCTGTCACGGCTGGGTTTCAACGTGGCGTGGTTGAGCCGGGTGGGTGCTGATTCGCTGGGCCGGTTTGTCATCGACACACTGGAAAAAGAAGGCCTGGATTGCAGCAACGTCGCCATCGACCCGGCGCACCCGACCGGTTTTCAGCTCAAGTCCCGTACTGACGATGGCAGCGATCCCGCCGTCGAGTATTTCCGTCGAAGTTCGGCCGCCAGTCACTTGTCGGTGCAATCGATCTCCCCGCCATTGCTCAACGCCCGGCACTTGCACGCCACCGGCATTCCACCGGCGCTGTCTGCGACTGCCCGGGAAATGGCCTTCGAACTGATGACCCGCATGCGCAATGCCGGACGTAGCGTGTCGTTCGACCCAAACCTGCGCCCAAGCCTGTGGGCCAGCGAACAACTGATGATTACCGAAATCAACCGCCTCGCCGCCCTTGCCCATTGGGTGCTACCCGGGTTGAGTGAAGGCCGTTTGCTGACCGGATTTGAAGACCCGGCGGATATTGCGGCTTTTTACCTCGATCAGGGTGCAGAAGCGGTGGCGATCAAACTCGGCCCGCACGGGGCGTATTACCGCACGCCACTGGATCAGGGGTTTGTCGCGGGCGTACCGGTGCAAACCGTGGTGGATACGGTCGGCGCTGGCGATGGCTTTGCGGTCGGGATGATCAGCGCGTTGCTGGAAAATCACAGCGTCGCCGATGCGGTGCGTCGTGCCAACTGGATTGGCAGTCGAGCGGTGCAGAGTCGGGGCGATATGGAAGGGTTGCCGACCCGAGCCGAGATGTTTGCCGAGTTTGAAGCCGCCGTTCGCGAGCAAGCCCGCTCCCACATTCAATCGGATTTGCCCTCCCATTCTGTGTACGACACAGATTCAAATGTGGGAGCGGGCTTGCTCGCGAAGAGGCCCGCACAAACACTGAAGATGTAACTACCTGCTGCGACAAAAACAACAAGCTCAGGAGCACCACCCATGAAAACCGCCTCACTCGCCACCCGCCGCTGGTGGTACATCATGCCCATCGTGTTCATCACTTACAGCCTGGCGTATCTGGACCGCGCCAACTATGGCTTCGCCGCCGCCTCCGGCATGGCCGCCGACCTGATGATCACGCCGGGCCTGTCGTCGATGCTCGGCGCACTGTTCTTCCTCGGCTACTTTTTCTTCCAGGTGCCGGGCGCAATCTATGCCCAGAAACACAGCGTCAAGAAGCTGATTTTCGTCAGCCTGATTCTCTGGGGCGGGCTCGCGACGCTGACCGGGATCGTCTCCAACGCCTACTGGCTGGTCGTCATCCGCTTCATGCTCGGCGTGGTCGAAGCCGCTGTGATGCCCGCGATGCTGGTGTACCTGTGCCACTGGTTCACCCGTGCCGAACGCTCGCGCGCCAACACATTCCTGATCCTCGGCAACCCGGTGACCATGCTCTGGATGTCGGTGGTGTCGGGCTATCTGGTGCAGCATTTCAGCTGGCGCTGGATGTTCATCATCGAAGGGTTGCCGGCGGTGCTGTGGGCGTTTATCTGGTGGCGCCTGGCCGATGACCGGCCGGCCGAGGCCAAATGGCTGACCGACCAAGAGAAGCAGGATCTGCAAAGCGCCCTCGCCGCCGAACAGGTCGGGATCAAAGCGGTGAAGAACTACGCCGAAGCCTTTCGCTCACCGAAAGTCATCATCCTGGCCTTGCAGTTTTTCTGCTGGAGCATTGGTGTCTACGGCTTCGTGCTGTGGTTGCCGTCGATCCTCAAGGCTGGCGCGCAGATGGACATGATCGAGGCCGGCTGGCTCTCGGCGCTGCCGTATCTGGCCGCCGTGATCGGCATGCTGCTGGTGTCCTGGGGCTCGGACAAATTGCAGAAGCGCAAACGTTTCGTCTGGCCGCCGCTGCTGATTGCCTCCATTGCGTTCTACGGCTCTTACGCGTTGGGCGCTGAACATTTCTGGTGGTCCTACACGCTGTTGGTGATTGCCGGCGCCTGCATGTATGCGCCGTACGGGCCGTTTTTCGCCATCGTCCCGGAGATCCTTCCGGCCAACGTGGCGGGCGGTGCTATGGCGTTGATCAACAGCATGGGCGCGCTCGGTTCGTTTGGCGGCTCGTACCTGGTCGGCTACTTGAACAGCTCCACCGGCTCGCCCGGCGCTTCTTACTTGCTGATGAGCGGCGCGTTGATGCTCTCGGTGGTGCTGACGATTTTCCTCAAGCCCGGCGCCAGTGACCGCGTCGTGGCCGAGGTCGACGTGCATCGGCCAGCGGCCGCTAACCCTTGATTTGAAGTTGAGATGATGACGATGAAAAAGCAGGTTGTGCTGTACAAGAAACTCTCACCGCTGCTCATGGCGCGCCTGCATGAGCAGACCGAGGTGACACTGATCGACAACCTCACCCCCGAGGGCCTCGCACAACTGCGCACTGCCCTGCCCCGCGCCCATGGTCTACTCGGTGCGAGTCTGAAACTGGATGCGCAGTTATTGGACCTGGCGCCGAACCTTGAAGCCATCGCCAGCGTGTCGGTCGGCGTCGACAACTACGACATCGATTACCTCACCGAGCGCCGCATCCTGCTAAGCAACACGCCGGATGTGCTGACTGAAACCACGGCGGACACCGGTTTCGCACTGATTCTGGCGACCGCCCGGCGTGTAGTGGAACTGGCGAACATGGTTCGCAACGGCCAATGGACGCGCAACATCGGCCCGGTTCATTTCGGCACCGATGTGCATGGCAAGACGCTGGGCATCATCGGCATGGGCCGTATTGGTGAAGCCTTGGCTCAGCGCGGGCATTTCGGGTTTGGTATGCCGGTGATTTATCACAGTCATTCGCCGAAACCAGCCGTGGAAGCGCGATTCAGTGCGCAGTACCGAAGCCTGACGGAGCTTTTGCAGCAGGCTGATTTCATTTGCCTGACCTTGCCGCTGACGGCTGAAACCGAAGGGTTGATCGGCGCCGAAGCGTTCGCCTTGATGCGTCCGGAGAGTATTTTCATCAACATTTCCCGGGGCAAGGTGGTGGACGAAGCGGCGCTGATCGAGGCGCTGCGGTCAGGGCAGATTCGGGCGGCCGGGCTGGATGTGTTTGAGCGTGAGCCGCTGCAGGCGGATTCGCCGCTGTTGACGTTGAACAACGTGGTGGCGACCCCGCACATGGGGTCGGCGACGCATGAGACGCGGGAGGCGATGGCGCGGTGTGCGGTGGATAATCTGCTAATGGCGTTGGCGGGAGAGCGGCCAAAAAATCTGGTGAATGCCTCGGTGTGGCAGGCTTAAGACATTTGGCGTTTGTTAGTCAGCCTTCGCGGGCAAGCCCGCTCCCACATTTGATTTGTGAACGACACAAAATTAATGTGGGAGCGGGCTTGCTCGCGAAGGGGCCATCAAGTTCGCCGAAAATCTTTCAGGCTCTACGCGCTTCTAACAAATCTGCCGCACACAGCGCAATCCGCCGACACGCATCCGCCAGTTTCACTTGATCCACCACCAACCCGATCCGGATATGCCCCGCCGCACTCGGCCCGAACGCCTCGCCAGCCAGTACGGACACGCCATAACCCTCCAGCAATCGTTCGGCAAAACCTTGGGCGCCGACCCCGGTCTGGCGCACATCGACCATCACAAACATCCCGCCATCGGGACGGATTGGCCGGATACCGGGGCAACCGCTCAACCGCGTACACACCAGATCCCGGCGCTGACGATATTCCTCACGCATCATCGCCACTTCCGGCAGGTCCTGATCCAGCGCCAATTGCGCCGCGTTCTGGATAAAGTCTGGAATCCCGAACAACATGCACAACGACAGATTCACCAAATGCTCGGCCATGGGTTTCGGGCCAATCACCCAGCCGACCCGCCAGCCGCTCATAGCGTGGGATTTGGACAGGCTATTGATGGTCGCGGTACGCTCGGCCATGCCGGGCAAACTCGCGGGGCTGGTGTGTTCGCCCTCGAACAGCAGATCGCTGTAGACCTCATCGCTGATCAACCACAGGTCATGGCGCACGCACAACGCGGCGAGCGCTTGCCAGGTGGACAGCGGCAAACTGGCGCCGGATGGATTGTTGGGACTGTTGAGCAGGATGACCCGGGTTTTCGGCGTAATCAGTGCCGCGACGTCCGACGGGTCGACGCGAAAGCCGTTCTCCGGGCGCACCGCCACCGGCACTACTTTGGCGGCACAGGCGCCGAAAACGCCTTCATAGGTCACGTACATTGGCTCGGCGACGATCACTTCATCGCCCGGATCGAGCAGGCATTGCGCAACCGAGTACACGGCGCATTGCGCCCCCGGAAACACGATCACATGATCGGCGTCCACCGCCTGGCCACTGCGCTGACGATGGCGCCGGGCGATGCTGCTGCGCAGTCCACGACTGCCGCGCACCTCCGGGTAATGGGTGTCGCCGGCCTGCAAGCTGTTGATGGCGGCCTGGACAATCGGTGGTGGCGTGTCGAAATCCGGGTCGCCGATCGACAGCAGCAGGACATCAATGCCCTGCTCGCGCATGTCCAGCGCTCGGTCATGAATCTGCCAGGCTGCCGCTCCGTCACCAGCGATTCGTTGGGTCAAGGCTGAATAGCGCATGTCGTTCTCCTGTCGCGCGCGGACTCCAGCCTCAACCCTACCTCAAATCACGAAACGCGCCACCATCGCGTTCAAATCCACCGCCAGACGCGACAGTTCATGGGTGGCGACGCTGGTCTGGTTGGCACCGGTGGCGGACTGGAGGGCCAGGTCGCGGATGTTCACCAGGTTGCGGTCGACTTCGCGGGACACCTGCGCCTGTTCTTCCGAAGCGCTGGCGATCACCAGGTTGCGTTCGTTGATCAAGTGGATCGACTGGGTGATCTGCTCCAGCGCGACACCGGCGGCGCGGGCCATTTCCAGGGTGCTTTGGGTGCGCTGGTTGCTTTGCTGCATCGACGAAACCGCTTCGCCGGTGCCGTTCTGGATGCCGGCGACCATTTTTTCGATTTCCTGGGTCGACTGCGCAGTGCGATGGGCCAATGCCCGCACCTCATCGGCCACCACGGCAAAACCCCGTCCGGCTTCACCGGCCCGGGCGGCTTCGATGGCGGCGTTAAGCGCCAAGAGGTTGGTTTGTTCGGCAATGGCGCGGATCACGTCCAGCACCTTGCCGATATCACGGCCCTGAGCGGCCAGGCCTTCGATCATCACCGAGGTGTTTTGCACGTCGTGGGTCATGGTCTGGATTGCGTTGACAGTTTCCACCACACGGTCACGACCTTCGCGCGCCGCTTGGGTCGACTGGCTGGAAGCTTCGGACGTCGACACCGCGTTGCGCGCGACTTCTTCCACGGCGGCGGTCATTTCGTTGACGGCAGTGGCGGCTTGTTCGATTTCGTTGTTTTGCTGTTGCAGGCCGCGAGAGGCTTCCTCGGTCACGGTGCTGAGTTCTTCAGCGGCGGCGCCCAGTTGCGTGGCGGAACCGGCGATCTGTTCGATGGTTTGGCGCAGGTTGGTTTGCATGGCGGCCAAGGCGCCGAGCAAACGGGCCGGTTCGTCCTTGCCGTCAATCTCGATGGCTTTGGTGAGGTTGCCGCCGGCGATGGTTTCGGCCGCCTGCACCGCGCGGTTCAGCGGGGTGACGATGCTGCGGGTCAGCAGCCAGGCCAGCAACACGGTCAACAGCGCAGCGATCACAGCGACCACGACGATGCCGGTAATCGCGCTGCTGTAATGCTCGCCTGCCTCAGCGGAAGCGGCTTTGGCGTAGCTGTTGTTGAGCGCGACCAGCTTATTGAGTTGCTCGCCCATTTGGTCGGTGCCGTCCTTGATCCGTGTATTGATCAGGGTGCGCATCTCGTCCAGCTGATTCTGCCGGGACAGGTCCATCATCTGGTTCTGGGCTTGTATATAGCTATCCAGCGTGCCCAAAAAGGTTTTGTACAGCGCAGCTTCATCTGGCTGAGCGGGCAAGGCCGCGTAACTGGCCTGGGCGCTACGCAGTTTATCCATCAGGACGCCGATGCGTGTCTGGGCTTCCTGCAAAGCGGCGGGTTCGCGGTTAATCAACACACGGAAAGAAAGAATCCGCAGCCGCAAGACGTTTTCGGTCATGTTGCCCAGAAAGCCGACACTGGGTAACTGCGTGCTTTCCATATCAATGGAGGCTTGGCGGATGATCGACATGCGGTTCACGGCAAACACACCCAGCACGATGACGAGCAAGGCAATGAAGGCAAAACCGAGGAAAGCTCGTGGCGCGATATTCAGATTACGCAGGGACATAGGATGATTCTCGGATGATTGAGGCTGCGAGCATCCTTGCCGGTGATCACTGAAGGGGCGTTCCTTCAGCTCGGCGCCACTGTCGAATCGGGTGTGTGAGCGTCTATAGGCTGTATCGGCCGAAGATGAGGATTTTTGCGGGGGTTGGCGAAATATATTTCGAGGGGGTATGAAGCACCTGAATGGGGCACGCTCTTGTGGCGAGGGAGCTTGCTCCCGCTCGGGTGCGCAGCAGCCGTCGCTTTTTGGGGCCGCTACGCAGCCCAGCGGGAGCAAGCTCCCTCGCCACAGAGAATCATTTTTCCTCCAGATCGGGGTCAGTCAGAGCGAACTGCGATTCGCCAGACCCGTGCGATGTCGCGGGCGCGGTCTTGCAACAACCGTGGTGCTTCGGCGCACGCCTGTTCCAGCGTCATCGGCCCACTCGCCAAGGCAAACGCCGCATCGATGCCGTGCTCGTACAACGCCTGATAACCCTCGCCCAACGTGCCCGCGATCACGATCACCGGCACGCCATTGTGCCGGGCAATCCGCGCCACGCCGAACGGTGTCTTGCCGCGCAAGGTCTGCGCATCGAATCGCCCTTCGCCGGTAATCACCAGGTCGGCGCCCTGCATGGCTTGCGCCAAGCCGACCAATTCGGCAACCACGTCCACGCCGGCCTGAAATTGCGCGCCGAGAAACGCCTTGGCGGCAAATCCCAGACCGCCCGCGGCGCCGCTGCCCGGTTCGTCCTTGACGTCGCGACCCAATGCATCAGCGCACCGTTCGGCAAAGTGTCCAAGTGCGTTATCCAGTTGCTTAACTTGTTCGGGAGATGCGCCTTTTTGTGGGCCGAAAATGACTGAAGCGCCGTGGGGACCGCACAGTGGATTGGTGACATCGGCTGCAATGTCGAAGCGCACTTCAGCCAGACGCGGGTCAATGTTGCTCAGATCAATGCGCTCCAGATGCGCCAACGCCAAACCGCCCGGTGCCAGGGATTGCCCCTGTGCATCCAGCAACTTCACGCCCAGCGCCTGCATGGCCCCGGCGCCGCCATCATTGGTGGCGCTGCCGCCAATCGCCAGAATCACCCGTTGCGCCCCGGCATCGAGGGCGGCGCGAATCAGTTCGCCGGTGCCGAAGGTGCTGCTGACGCACGCATCGCGTTTTTCCAGTGGGACCAATTGCAAGCCACTGGCCTCGGCCATTTCGATGATCGCGGTGTGGTTGTGCGGCAGCCAGCCCCATGCGGCGTTGACGGTTGCGCCGAGCGGCCCCCGGACATTCGTGCGGCGCAATTCGCCCTCGCACGCCGCCAGAATCGACTCGACCGTGCCTTCGCCACCGTCGGCCATTGGACATTTGACCAATTGCGCGTTCGGCCAAACAGTGGCGAGGCCCAACGCAATGGCGTCGGCCACCCCTTGGGCGCTGAGGCTGTCCTTGAACGAATCGGGGGCGATGACGATTTTCATGCGAATTCTCCAGTTCCAATGCGCTCCATGCTGCCAGTAGCACCGGACAATAACGCCAGTCCGCTGCACAAGTGGGGGTGGCGTTTATTGTTCATTTTCACAAAACCGTGCGTACCGATCCGGTATTGATGTTGGCTGTTAGTCCGTCATCGCGAGCAAGCTTGGCGCCCACAGGGGTTTTGTGAACATCGCAAGTCCACTGTGGAGCCGAGCTGGCTCGCGATGGCGTCCGTGATATCACCACACACCCTCACTCTGTTTCCGGCAGAAGCTGCACGCCGAGGTAGAGCGCGAGCATGCCGTCCAGCTTCAGCGGATCCACCCCACTCAACTCGGCAATCCGCTCCATCCGATAGCGCAAGCTGTTGCGATGAATCCCCAACGCATCAGCACACGCCTGGCTCTGCCCGTCGTGATCACACCAACTGCGCAGCGTCGCCAACAGTTGGCCGTTACCATCCTTGGCGATGACTTTGCGCAGCGGTTTAAGCAGTTCGTCCAGCGCATCGTCATTGCGATGCCGCCACAACATCACCGGCAATCGATAACGGGTCAGCGTCAGCAAGCGCGAACGCGGCAACACATCGCGCCCATACGCCAGTAAGTCACCCACACGCCGGTAACAGCGCCGCAGCCCGGACAAGCCATCGGCCTGCCCGCCCACAGCAATACGCAGAATATTCCAGCCAAGGCCGTCGAGTTTTTCCAGCAGCCGATCATTCTCGATGGATTGCGAGGCCGGCCGGCACCACAACAACGACGACTTCGCCGAACTCACGCACCAACTGTCCGGGTAACGCGAGGTCAGCCAGGCGCTCAGCGCTTCAACGGTTTGCGCCGGGCCGTGTTCCATGCCCATTTCAAACAGGTAAGGCACCCGCGTCATCTGCGGCTTGAGCCCCAATTGCTGCGCTTCGTCGAGCAAGCGCGGCGAGTCCCCCGCCTCACTCAGCAGCAACGCGAGCAGATCGTCGCAACGCTGACGCCGCCATTGCTGTTCGGCTTGCTGGTTACGCTGGCCGACCAGCATTTCGGCAGTCATTCGCACCAGCTCGGCATAGGTACGCAGCGCCTCGGGCTCGCCGGTAATGCCGAGCACACCAATCAAACGCCCATCCAGCAGCAGCGGCAAGTTAATGCCCGGCTGCACACCCTTGAGATGAATCGCAGTCTGCGCGTCGATTTCCACTACCCGGCCGTTGGCCAGCACCAGTTGCGCGCCCTCGTGGCGGGTGTTGATGCGCTCCGGTTCGCCGCTGCCGAGAATCAATCCCTGGCTGTCCATGACGTTGACGTTGTACGGCAGGATGGCCATCGCCCGGTCGACGATGTCCTGGGCCAGGTCGTGATCGAGTTCGAACATATCGGGATCCTTGAAAACGGGGTGGGACGGGTTGTTCACCCGCACAGGCCTTGGTCGCAAACCCTGTGCTCAGGCACAAAGACAACAACCCGAAGCGTGGCCGAGACTCTCTGGGCGATCAACGTTACCCTGCGCATCGCAAAAAATCATAATAAAGAGAGAGCCCGCCATGTCACAGAGCGCCGCCGCTACCCAGGCCATCGTTGACGACAAAAACGCCGTCTACAAACGCATCACCCTGCGTTTGATCCCCTTCATCTTCATCTGCTACCTGTTCAACTACCTCGACCGGGTCAACGTTGGATTCGCCAAACTGCAGATGCTCGACGCACTGAAATTCAGCGAAACCGTGTACGGCCTCGGCGCCGGGATCTTCTTCATCGGCTACGTGCTGTGCGGCGTGCCGAGCAACCTGGCCCTGACCAAATTCGGCCCACGGCGCTGGATCGCGCTGATGATGATCGTCTGGGGCACGCTCTCGACCTGCCTGCTGTTCGTCACCACCCCGACCGAGTTCTATACCTTGCGCCTGTTCACCGGCGCGGCCGAAGCCGGGTTCTTCCCGGGCGTGGTGCTTTACCTCTCGCAGTGGTTCCCGACCTTCCGCCGTGGCCGCATCATGGCGCTGTTCATGTCGGCGATCCCCGTGTCCGGCCTGCTCGGCAGCCCGTTCTCCGGCTGGATCCTCAACCACTTCGGTGCAGGCCAGGCCGGTTTGGCGGGCTGGCAGTGGATGTTCCTGCTGCAAGGCATTCCGACCGTGATCCTCGGCGCCCTCGCCTATTTCCTGCTGAGTGACAGCTACGCCAACGCCAAATGGCTCACGCCTTTCGAGCGTTCGGTGCTGGAAGCCGACCACGCTGAAGACTTGGCGAACAAACCGAAAACCACCACTGACTCGCTGTTGGCGGTATTCAAGAACCCGGCGATCTGGGCGTTCGGTTTGATTTACTTCTGCATCCAGAGCGGCGTGTATGCGATCAACTTCTGGCTGCCGTCGATCATCAAGAATCTCGGTTTCAGCGACAACCTGGTGATTGGCTGGTTGAGTGCGATTCCGTACCTGTTGGCGGCGGTGTTCATGTTGCTGGTCGGCCGCTCGGCGGACCTGCGCAAGGAACGACGCTGGCACTTGGTGGTGCCGATGTTGATGGGCGCGGTGGGTCTGTTGATCGCGGTGAACTTCGCCGCCACGCCGGCCATCGCGATTCTCGGCTTGACCATCGCCACCATGGGCGCCCTCACCGGCCTGCCGATGTTCTGGCCGGTGCCGACGGCGCTGTTGAGTGCGGGTGCGGCGGCGGGTGGTTTGGCGCTGATCAACTCGATGGGGCAGATGGCGGGGTTCCTGAGCCCGTATCTGGTGGGTTGGGTCAAGGACAGCACTGGTTCGACCGATGCCGCGCTGTATCTGCTGGCGGGTGTGATTGTGTGTGGCAGCTTGCTGGCGCTGCGCATGACGCGCACGTTGCGGATGTAATTTCAGCGAGAACAAAAACGGCCCTTTCGGGCCGTTTTTCATTTCTCAAGCGCAAACACGCTGTTGTGGGAAGACACATTTTTGTGGCGAGGGAGCTTGCTCCCGCTCGAGTGCGCAGCGCTCGCAAGATCTCCAGACAGCTTGGGATTTTGGGGCCGCTTCGCAGCCCAGCGGGAGCAAGCTCCCTCGCCACAGGGACTGTGTTAGCTATGAGGGTCGACGTTATCCAACATCCGGTTCACCGCCAGTTCGCCCAGCATCACGGAGTGTTGAATACCAAGCAGGGTATGGCGCTGTGTACCGTTCAACTGCCCGGCGAAATCATTCAACATCACACTCGCTGACGCCAATGTCTCACAGGCGTTGACCAGCAGGGTTTCGTGATCGGTGTCGGGCCCGACGAAGTAGATGGTGCTGGGTTTGCGTGGGGTGTCTTTGGGGATGACCGGTTTGAGGTAGTAATCGAGGGCGCGGTCGGCGGCGGTGTTGAGCTTTTTGGAATCGGTGGATTCGTAGGGGGAAACGTCGTCGGTTTCGGTTTCTGGCGGGTTCGGTGTGATCTTGAACATAGATGAAACTCCTAAAGCACTTATAAAGGAGCCATCACTCTCGCTACCAAACGAGGGGTGGTGGCCATACGCAGGTTGGTAGACCGGGCTCTAGGAAAACGGCGCACCCGAAGATGCCCTGCGCATGACCACCATAAAGACGAGACGAAAAATCTCGGCAAAAGGCAGTGCTTTGCGACTAGAGACCCGGGCTACCAAACCCCATCGCTGTTTTTCAGCGACGGGGAAACGATAAGACCCAGGCCCAAGGCGCACAAGCCGGCGGATTCTGGCGCAGTCGTAGGCAACGGCGCAAGGTTGTGTAGCCTGAGAGAGTTTCTGGAGGTGTCGATTAAACACCGCTGTTTAATCGGACTACGCCGCCAGGGATACTGACGAAAAATAGATCCGTCCCTGAGAGATCCCCACAAATCTACGTTAGCGCCTGTGCTTGCTGATGCACCTCGTTTCTCAACGCGTGCTCAAGTCTCTCCAAGGTTCTTCGAGACTTTGAACCGCGTCCGCTACGCCAGTATTCCAGCCCTAGCCGCCATAGCGACAACACCCGCCGATGCTTAAGGCTATTACTTTGAAAGCGTTGTTCATGACCTGCTTCACGGGCCTGTAGTCCGGTCAAACAGATGATGTAGTTGGCCAAAGCCGCAATCAGTAAGAGCACTTCAATTCGGCGCGGGCAGTGACTTCGATGGCGAGTTACGCCAACACCGAAGTGTTCGCTTTTCACATCCCGGAAGCCTTCTTCTATCTGCATCCGTTGCTAGTAAATGGCCACGATTTTCGATGGATTCCACTGATCCTCCGGTAGATTGCTGGCCAACAACCAAGGCTCTCGTTCACGATTGGCCGATTGTCTACTGAGTTTATTTTTGGCGATTGAGCCTGTGACGCGCTGATGTTTTCGCCCCTTGGCACGGTGCCGGACGCAGTACAAATGAATGAAATGCGGTGCGCTTTGCGTCATCTCGATCTGGCCTAGTGACTTCGGTGAAGATGACGCCAACGCGTAGAGATTTTTCACTGGCAACCAAGTGTGTGAGTCGCTGCGGTAGAGGTCGCGGTTGCGCACCCGAGCCACGTAATACCAGCCTTGCGCCTCAACAGCCTTGATCCAGGGCCGTCGAAAACCGGCATCGGCCACAAGGATTGGCACACAGTCTTTGGGGAGCATTTCGGCCAGCGTTTGCAGCAATTTCTTTTGATATTTCGGACAGCCTTCACGCTCGTGGACGCTTTCGTAAATAGGAAACGAGCGCCCTGCCAAGGGGATCGCGGCGCGTAATNCGGTGAAGATGACGCCAACGCGTAGAGATTTTTCACTGGCAACCAAGTGTGTGAGTCGCTGCGGTAGAGGTCGCGGTTGCGCACCCGAGCCACGTAATACCAGCCTTGCGCCTCAACAGCCTTGATCCAGGGCCGTCGAAAACCGGCATCGGCCACAAGGATTGGCACACAGTCTTTGGGGAGCATTTCGGCCAGCGTTTGCAGCAATTTCTTTTGATATTTCGGACAGCCTTCACGCTCGTGGACGCTTTCGTAAATAGGAAACGAGCGCCCTGCCAAGGGGATCGCGGCGCGTAATAAAAAGAACTCTCCTGCCGCGTCAATCGGTGACCAGTCGACCAAAATCAAGGGATGTTTCAGAGGCCCCAGCAAGGCTCGCAACATGACCCAATAAAACAGCGAACGCTCTGTTTGCAAATGACGATTACCGAGCAATCGATCCACTCGTTTGATGGCGTGTTTGGGATAGGCCTTGCCTGACATGAATCGGCCCAATCCTGTCAGCGTTAGACGACGCCCGCGCAGTAACGAACTGACACAACACATCAGTGTTTTTAGGCGACGAGAATGGACAGTGGGAAGTGCTTGAGCGAGCGCGCTGTGTAAGAATCGGATGGCCTGCATGGGATCGGGATCTTGTTTTTGTGTGGTGCAATACAAGCTGCCGACCCATGCAGGTCTCTTCAATTCCCAACTTCTTGATTTCTCGTAGGAAAAAGCGGGGATTTCTCAGNTCGATCCACTCGTTTGATGGCGTGTTTGGGATAGGCCTTGCCTGACATGAATCGGCCCAATCCTGTCAGCGTTAGACGACGCCCGCGCAGTAACGAACTGACACAACACATCAGTGTTTTTAGGCGACGAGAATGGACAGTGGGAAGTGCTTGAGCGAGCGCGCTGTGTAAGAATCGGATGGCCTGCATGGGATCGGGATCTTGTTTTTGTGTGGTGCAATACAAGCTGCCGACCCATGCAGGTCTCTTCAATTCCCAACTTCTTGATTTCTCGTAGGAAAAAGCGGGGATTTCTCAGAATCCGTCCCCTATTCACTTTCACTTTTCACACTCAAATCGTAGAAACTAAATGGACACCAAAAAAATAATTGAATATGGTGGAAAAATCACACTTGATGACTTGTCTCAGCTCAACCAGTCTATCGACACATCATTGATTATTGACGACTTAAAGGAAGATCTATTTCAAGCCACCTTCCCTAAAGATCAAATTATTGATATAGGCTGGTATCCCGAATTCAGTGAAAACGGTACATTTAGAGTTTCCCTAATAAAAGCACACGACTGGGAGCACCCTGCTTCTAGCGAAAAAGCAAAAAACTGGGAAGAGCTTCATAAAACAATCTCCCTTGCCTTGGAAAATCTGAAAACATAAAACCAATAAAAGCAACATGAAAAAATCTGGACAAGAAACAAAAAAACTAAGGGGACGGATTTATTTTCAAAGAGAAAAATGAAACCCGTCCCCACTCTTGATGATAGCTCCATGCTTCAGAAATTTCCCACACCCCCTATCGACACCTCCATGAACTTGTAACCCCCCACTCCCCCAGCTAACCTCCCCCAGCCGCTGCAACCTCAGCGACCGGTTTTGACAGACCGAACACGATCAAGGCATGCAAATACCGCTTTGCGGCTCCGTCCCTACAGGAGCTTCACCATGAAAAAATGCCCACCCGATTCCCTCGACCCAATCGATCTCAGCCAAACCACCCCACGCACCGTCAGCGCCCGCCTCCGCGACCCAAACACCCCCGACCCCATCAGCCACGTCTTCACCATCCTCCCCAACATAGACACCGAAACCCTGCTTAGCCACGCCTGCGAAACCCTCGCTTCACTCAACGTCCTCACCACCGACCTGGCCTGCAAACTCGAAGGTTCACACCGCAGCCTGGCGCTATCCATCCAGCAACTGGCGGTAGTAGGCGAATTGTTGGTGAACCGTGCACTGGACAACCTCAACCCTCCTGGCGACGCATCCCCCCTGAAGCACCCTATCTTGAGAGAAGGAGGCCCAACCATGGCTCGATACATGCCCATCACCGGCATCGACTGCCTGATCCCTTCCCTGCTGATTGATACGGAAGCGCCCCTAGATGTGTTGCACGACTCGGCGGCATACCGAATCCGCAGCGTGACCCAACTGGTGGAAACTCTGTCCTTGAGTGACTCGCTGAAGGGTGACAACGCGCTACTTCAGGACTTCGCCCGCGTAATTGCAATTCCACTGCGCGACGGCTGTGACTTGCTGGACATCATCGGCCGACGTTTACAAAAACAAGCCACATAAAAAAACGGGCGATCATACGATCGCCCGTTTTTTATATATTCATTGCCATCACTTCAACAGAAGGTGTCCGCCCAGTGCTATGGCCTCGGCATTCCATGCACTGGTAAAGAGCCGTGACACTGGGCGAACGGGGACATTTTAATAGAAGTTTGCGGATATGTCCGCTAAGCGAACATGAAATTTGTAAACACAATGTTTAACAAAATGTCGGTTGCAATACTATTCAAACCACCACCAAAACTCACTACCCAGAACATTAAAACTGATTGTTCTTGTACAAAAATCTTATACAAGAACAATCATTTCATAGAGTCACTGCTCAGCTTTTGGTGTGAGCGTGCACTTTCAGAATGTCTGTGTAGGTGACGACAACGGTTTGCCCGACTTTCAGGTCTTTGAGTTTGGCTTGAACTTCCGGTCTTACGACATCAACGGTTTTGGAATTGCCCTTCGGACCTTCGAAGGTCACCTTATGATTCTTCACGTCGATGTGGGTGATTTTCAGCTGGACCTGGATCTGGCGGTAAGCTTCACCCGCCGGTTTTTCCGAGCCTGGAGCGGCGCGAACATCGCCTGTACGTTCGGTGGAGCCTGGCAGGCCCTTGTCGATATCGGTGTCGAGGTAGGCGGCTTCGGCGTGAACGACTTTGATGTCGACGAGATCGCCGGCTTTCAAGTTGGCGAGGTTTTTCGCCTTGTCGGTCAGTTGTACGGAAACCTCTTTACCTTCAGGCCCTTTGAGCACGACTTGATGGGTTGCGGCGTCGACCGAGACGACGGTGGCGGTCAGTTGATCCTCTAACACGACGCCCGCCAGCGGGATATCTTCAGCCATGGCGCCGAGGCTGACAGCGGACAGCAAGGTTGCGAGGGAGATGGCTTTGGTCAGAGCGTGGAGTTTCATAGGCGATACATTCCTTGGTAATAAATGGCAGCAGACCGCTCTGGCTCAGGCATCAGCGCGATATGTGCCACTGAGCATAGACGTTCTTCAGGGAGTTTTTGCAGTTTCTTACGCAGTGGATTTGTCGTTATCGGTGCATTTTCCACTTTCCTTGGCCAAGTCAGCCAAGTGGTGAGCAAGGCATCCCTTTCTCGTTCGTCGCAGACGCCTGAGGCTCAAGCTCAGGCTTCAGGATCATCAACTTCCCGAGCGACGTTCACGGCCGGCGAGTCCTTGTGCGATTGCTCGGCCCTGGCCTTCAACTCCTGCCACTGCTCGAGATCAATGGCGCCCTGCCCCAGCAAGTCATCAGCCACCCGCAGCAGTTCGGCGTAATGGGCGTCGGGGGATTGCTGCCAGTAACCCTTGTCGTCGAACAGGCGTTGCCATGAGGCAAGGTCTGGCGGTTTGAGGTCGTCGCTCATGGCGGGCTCCTGTGGACGGGCTGGTTAACGTAAGAGGATGTCGATCTGCCGAGAGTTCCGACTCAATAACCGGTCATTTCCAGATAGCCCTGCCCGGCATGGCTGCCGCTCAGTTGCACCGGCCCCTCCCAATACGGAATGCGCAAACCCATCCACGCGTTGGGGTTGAGGGCATTGAGGGTGATGTCGAGGTGCTTGCCGGGGATTTTGATTGACCAGCGCACGGGCATCGTTCGGCCAGCGACCTTCGCGGTGTCTTGCGGTGTGAGGCGGATGTCGTCGGCGTGCAACGATTGAGTCTGCCCATCAGCGTCGATCCACGTGCCGGTGAGGTAAGGCTCGCCGTCCTTGTTGCGCATGCGGTAGAGCATCACTTGTTCGCCGCTGTCCAGGTGCAGGGAAAACCAGTCCCAACCCGTCTGGTTGGCGGTTAGCGGCTGGCTGCTCCATTCGCGGTCGAGCCAGGCCGGGCCGCTGACTTGATAGGTTTTGCCCTCGATGTCCAGCGAGCCACTGGCCTGAAAAAACGGCTGACTGTAGTAGTACGACGCCTGGCCCTGTTTGGATTTCTGGCTGAAACCTTTATCGCCCTGAAGCACCGGCGGGCGCGTGGACGTCAGCCGAAGCTGGTAACCGAAAGCCTTGTCCCGGGCGCTGAGTTGAACGTCGGCCAGAGGATCAGCCCCCTGACTGCTGAAACGCCAGTCATCGATCCAGGCATTGAACGGTGCCACGCTCACGCCAGCCTGGCCGACGCCGCCACGGGCGTAACGTTCGGCCGCGTGATGCACCGTCGCCGAGGTCACGGCCGCGTGCCCCAGCCAGATCGTCTGGTTGGCCCAGCCGGCCACTTCGGGCGCTGCTTTCAATGCGCTGCGAAACAGCGTCCATTGCACGCCGAACTCGCGGCCCTGCGCGTCCTTGAGGTTGGCGGTGACGTACCACCACTCGATGCGAAAACCGTCATGCGGCCCGTGATCCGCCGGGAAGCTGAATACCCGCCCCGGCATCACCGGGGTAAATGCCGCCGCCTCGCCCCCCAGACCGGCGAAGCCTTTCTCGACAGGCTCTGAGTTATCGCAGCCGCTCAACAAAACCAATAAAAACAAGCCGACCTTAATCCTCATGAGCAAACGTCCTCAGCAGGTCCGCCGGTTGCGTGCGATACAGCGAATACAACGGCCACGCCGACGCCAGCAACGTCGCGAACAACGCCAGCCCCATCAACTGCAACAGTTGCATCGGAAACACGCGCAACGGCAGGCGCCAGCCGAATGCCTGGACGTTGATCACCGTATCCAGGCACCACGCCAGCGCGATCCCCAGCGGCAACGCCAGCACCAGCGTCAACACTGCCAGCAACCAGGTTTGCCCGAGGTTGAGCAGCATCAATTGCCGACGCGTCACGCCCAGCGCCCACAGCGGCGCCAACTGCCCGAGGCGGCTTTGGCTTTGGGTCAGCAGGCTGATGAACAACGCCACGCCCGCTACGCACAGGGTCAGACTATTGAGCGCGGAGGTGGCGGCGAAGGTGCGTTCGAACACTTGCGTCGACCAGCCCTTGAGGCGCGCCTGATCGACAATGCGGTTGTCGTCGAGCGCGAAACGCGCCTGCAACGCGGTGACGAATGCCGGGATCAATGCCGGCTCAATGCGCAGATTAAAACGGTTGGGCGCCTGCTGTGGCCAGCCGTGCAGCAGATGGTTGACGTTGACCAGCAAGTGACCCTTGGGGTTGCCGTAATCGGCGTAGATGCCGACGATGCGCGGCGACCAAGGGCCGCCCGGCGTGGGAATCGTCAGGTGATCGCCAAGGCGCACTTTCAGGCGTCGGGCCAGTTGCTCGCTGAGCATCAGCGCGTCGTCCTTGGCCAGTCGGTCCCATGGGTTGTCGCCCAGGGACTCCAGCAGCGGCCAATGCTGACGATAGGTCGGGTGATCTATTACGCCAAAAATATCCGCCGGCCAACCCTGCAACTGGATCGACACCTGCCAGTTGGGCAGCACCGCCGAGAGTTGCGGTTGCTGTTTGAGCCAAGTGTTCAACTCGCGAGACTGCGCCGGGGTTTGCGGATTGACGTAGAGCTCGGCGGTCAGGCGTTGTTCGAGCCAGTTGCTGAACGTCTCGCGGAAACCGGCGGTCATGCTGCCGGCGCCGATGTTTGCCGCCAATGCCAACAGCAGCGCCATCAAGGCCAGGCTCAGTGCCGGCAGTTGCTGACGGCAATCGGCGATAAACCATTGGCCAAGCACCGAATGGCTGCGCTGCAAGACCAGATTGAGCACCGAATTGAGCACCACGGGCAACGCCAGTGCCGCGCCGAGCAACAGCGCCGCCATCAATACAAATCCGCTGGCCAGGCTGTCGCCCCAGATCAAGGCGCTGAGTGCAATCACGGCTGCCGTCGCCGCCACCCAACCCTGGCGCCGCAACCAGCGTGCGTGGGCCTGATGCCAGGCTTGTGGATCGGCCAGCGCCAGCAACGGCAAACGCGCCGCCCGCAGCAGGCTGTTGGCGCCGGCCAGCAATGCACCGAGCACACTCAGACCGACACCGCTGAGCCACCACCACGGGCTGAGGCTCAACTGCCCCGCCACTTCGGCACCGTACAAGCCGCGCAGGCTGGCGGCGACGTCCGGCAACAGCACGCTCGCCAGCAGGTAGCCGCTGATCACGCCAGCGAGGCCGCCGATCAGCGCCAAACCGCCAAGTTCAACCGTCAGGCAGGTGATGAGCATGCGCGCGCTGACGCCACAGGCGCGCAGGGTTCTGAGCAGGCCTCGGCGTTGTTCCAGTGCCAGGCCGATGGCCGCGTGGACGATGAACAGGCCGACCACGAAGGACAGAAAGCCCAAAGCGTCGAGGTTCAGGTGAAAGCTTTCGGTCAGGCGTGCGAGGTTGTTCTCTTCGCCGCTGGTCTTGAGCTGGAGTTGATCCTTGAACGCGTCGGGTAACGGGCCGCTGAAATCCTTCGGCAGCAGCAAGCGCGACAGTTGATCCGGCAGACCGAGAATCTGCTGGGCGAAGCCGATGTCCACCAGCAACACGCCGGGGGCCATGTCCGTTTGAGCGTGCAGCGGTGGCAGAGGCTCACCGTTCGAACTCAGCGGACGTTCACCTTCCTGCAACCCCAACGCTTGCATCGTTTGCGGCGCAATCCAGGTGCGGCCCGGCGCGCTGAAGAACTCGACAATCTGCTCAATCGGCAACGCTTGCCCTGCCACCGATGAGCCAGCGGGCAGCGACACCGGCTCAATGCCCATCAACTGCAAGCGCTGCTCTTCATGACCCTTGAGCGTCACCCGCCCTTGCAGCACCGGCGACACCGGCCAACCGGCACGACGCAAGTCGACAAACAACGCCTGAGAAAACGTCCCGCCTCCGGGCGCGCTGAGGCTGGCTAGCGGTTCGCCACCGATCAACTGACTGGCCCGCGCGTAACTCTCCCGCGCCTGGCTGTTCAGCGCCTGCACGCCCGTGAGCAAACTGGTGGCGAGCCACAACCCGGTCAGCACGCTGAAAAACTGCACCGGGTGCTGCCGCCAATGGCTCAGCAGCGCCCGCATTGTCTCGCGAAAAACCCGCACCTCAGCGCTCGTCCGTGCCAGCCAGGCGGCCACCGTGCAGCACCACTTTTTCCGCCAGCCGCGCGGCTACCCGTGGGCTGTGCGTGACCATCAACAACGTGGTGGACGTGTTGTCGAGCAATTCCAGGAGCAGCTTCAACACTTCGTCGCTGGTGGCTTCATCGAGGCTGCCGGTGGGTTCGTCGGCCAGCAGCAGTTTCGGCTGCGACGCTAGCGCGCGGCCCAGTGCGACTCGCTGCTGTTGGCCGCCGGACAGTTGCTCCGGATAACGTCGCAACACGTCGCTCAGCCCCAGGCGTTGCACCAGATGCGCCTGCCAGCGCGGATCATGCCGCCCCGCCAGCCGCGCCTGAAACGCCAGGTTGTCCTCGACCCGCAAACTGCCAATCAGATTGAACTGCTGGAACACCAAACCGATTTCGGTACGACGCCAGTGGGCCAGTTGCCGTTCGTTCATCTGCTCCAGCCGATGTTCACCGCTGCGGATGCTGCCCCGGTCGACCTTGTCCAGTCCGGCGATCAGGTGCAGCAACGTGCTTTTGCCACTGCCCGACTCGCCCATCAGCGCCAGGCTGCTGCCGGGTTTCAGGCTCAGGTCGACGCCTTGCAGCACCGGCAGCGGGCCTTGCGGGGTGGCGTAGCTTTTGAAGACGCCTTGGACCGAAAGCATGGGCAATTCCGTGAAGAAGCGTGAGGCAAGGATAGCGGCCCTGCATGGTTTTTGTCCGTTGACGATTGTCGTCCGGCATGGCGGGCGCCCTATCCTCGGAGGCTGGTAAGTGCCTGCGTGTATTTCGAGCGGTTTTTCCCGTTTTTCAACGGGCATTTCCAGGCACGGATCGTGCGCGATGAAGAAGGCGTCGAGTTGCGCCTGCTCGACTGCGGCAGCCTGAAAGCCGGTGCGCCGACCACCGATTACCTCCTCGTCAGCCTGTGCAGCATGCTGCGCCGCAAGTCTCTCGCCAGTGGTCTGGAGCGTGATCCTGTGCTCGGCGTTGGTCTGGCGTGGGCTAAGACCGCCAATCCGCAAGCTCAGGAACAAGCGTTCCGCGCGTCGGTGCAATGGGCTCAGGCGCATCATTCGATTCGCCTGGACCCGCAGCTGTTCGTGACCGCGCTGACACCGGGCAACCATGAGCTGGAACAAACGCTGGTGGATTTGCTCGAGCAGACCCGGCGCAATAGTGAGCAGACGATTCTGGAGCAAGTGAGCGACCATTTGATTGCTGACCTCGCCAGTGCCAATTGGCAACGATTTTGTGCTGAGCATCGCTTGCTGGAACGCGCCGCGGCACGTCGGCTGAAAGCGTTGGGCTGGAGTTTTTTCGCAACTGCTCGATGAGTACCGTCGCTGCCGGGCGGAAGATTTGTTGCAGGCGGCAGAGCTGGAATTGGTGAAGATTTCGGATCGGTTGGGGTACAGCGATGTGCAGAGTTTCAACCGCGCGTGTTTGCGGTGGCTGGAGTGCGCGCCGGGGGTGTATCGGGCGCGGTGGGCGCATCCATTAGATCAAATCCGCACCGGGTCAGCGCCGGATGTTTAGAGCAGGGAAAATAGACCTGTCACCTTGAACATCACCGCCTGACGCAGGAATAATCACATGTTATGCAACCCGTTCAATCGTATCGGGACGGCTCTTCTTCTCCCCTCCATTCCAGCGCATTAAAATAATTCGAACTACCTTGTTCCAAGCATAACCCACCCCGATTCCACCCACTATGGCAAAGGCTACCGCAAGCACCGGCTGGTCATAGAGGTGACGAGCCAGGGACTGAAACTGAAAATGCGTCAAATAAATATACAGCGTTGACGACGCTATTAATGCAAGTCCCCGCGCGATGATACCTGGCACGGGTATAGACCTAATCCAAATCATCGCGAGAACAGCCGGTATGGCTACATCAATATATTCCCTCATTTCGAATCCGGGTGATCCATGCCCGAAAACTGTCAGAGTCTCTTGCCAGCCCATCACAATAATAGTAACGGCAGTAACGGCCCATTTCTGGGCTCTTGATTTGGCGTAATGAATTGCCATTCCGAGCACCATGATCGCAAGATAGTGCTGTGGCACTCTGTTATAGAGCTCTGTAGCATCAAACAAATACTCATTAATAAGCACATCAGCCACTGTCAATAAGCATGACGCGATGACAAGGCAACGGAACGGGCTTAACATTATTGCTTTTCTGACGCGATTAAATGACAGCACAAATCCAATGATTATTATCATTTGCAAGAGCACTTCGACATACCAATATGCAAAGCCACTTGCAACATTAACCGGAAACCAATTCGAAATAAGCAACAAGGTTTGCCAATGAACACTGTCGAACAAAATCTGAATCAAAACAGTGTACAGTAATGTAGGTACGGCGATACTGACAATGGATCTTACAAGCGTACGTACATTGCCGCGCTCATTAATGGCTTGAAGTTGAAATCTTGCCAGACTGATACCGGATACTACAAACAATATCGTCGTCTCGCCTGAAACCGGCCATGTTGAAAAAAGATGAAAATGCCCGACAACAATCAGCAATATAGATATTACGCGTAAAAAAACGGGAACCTCCATCGCCCGAATTGAAAACGTTGAAGACTTGGTTTTGTTGGTCAGCTGACACAGCTCACGAACCGGCGTCATTTCCCATCGATCTGGCAGACGGCCAATAAGTTCTTCAAGAACCATTGAAGCTTGAACAAACGAGAGCGAATCCCCACCCAGTTCAACGAACGATAAGTTTGCATTGAGGCGCGGAACTTCGAGTATTTCAGACCATGCATCCACCAACTTGACCCCGAGCGGCGATAGATCCTCGGTGAAATTTTCGGACGCCGTAGCCGTGTTACCTAGATTTTGAGACAACGCCCGCTTGTCAATTTTTCCATTCGGTGTCAGTGGAATCGCGTCCACAAAGACGAACAACGCCGGTACCATGTATTCCGGCAGCTGTTGGCTGACATGCTCACGCAACTCAGCAGATGAAATAGGTTTTATTGAAATGCAAAATGCAACCAGCCTTACACTCGAACTGTCATTATCCGCCAGCACAACACATTGTTTGATTCGGGGATGCCGTGATAAGGCGCTTTCGATTTCAGTGAGTTCAATTCGATGACCGCGAATCTTAACCTGATTGTCGCCCCGCCCTAAAAATCTGACACTACCATCAGAAAGATAAGTGCCAAGGTCGCCAGTTTTATAGCAAATGTCGGCCTCGTCATTGGTAAATGGATTAACAACAAATTTTTCCCGTGTTTGTGCTGCGTCCCCCCAGTAACCTTGCGACAAATAGGGGCTGCGTATAAATATTTCTCCAACTTCGTCTTCGCAGACCAACTGATTCGAGCCATTCACGACCAGCAGTTGCGCACCTTCAATACCTTTCCCAAGCGGTATTTTGGCATTATTGGCGACAGGGTCGATCTGATGGTATGCCATTGCCTGTGGCGTTTCCGTCGTGCCGTAGAAATTCACACTAATGGCATTGGGTGCAACGACGCTAATCTGTTCGTACAGCGTACTGCTTAATGCATCTCCACCCCAAAACAGATACCGTAACTCGTTAAATTTTAGCTCATTTATTTTTGCACCCGCTTCAATAAGTTTGCCCAAGGGGGGCGTAAGGTGAATTACGGATATTTCATTGTTATGTATCCATGCCGCCAATGCCGAGGGATCTATGACGGTTGATTGTGCCGGACAGATCAGTTTCGCGCCAATGGAAAGCGGCGTAAATACGTCCCTATATACCGGATCATGACCCAACCCGGAAAGTAAGGAAAAACAATCGTCTTTTGATAACGAATGACGCTGGGTATGCCACTCAATAAAATGAACCAAAGGTGCATGATTTACCACAATGCCCTTCGGTTCGCCGGTACTGCCTGATGTGAATGTGATGTACGCCGGCTGACAAGGGTCGACTACTGGCAAAACCCTTTGATCAAAGGCGAATTTATCCAGAGATTCGGCGGGCATTTCCGGAATTCTGACGACCCGGGGAAGGAAACTCATTGCCCCTGGCTCAAAGTATTCCAGAGTGAGGTCGACTGTAGCCTCGCCGCATAGCAGAACAAACGCTGGCTGTAGCGCTCGAATGATTTGACCTATTCGCGCAGGTGGATAGGCGTTGTCGGCAACTGTGAACGTCAATCCGGCACGGGTGGCACCGAGCATTGCGTAGACCAACCCCGCACAGCGACTCGACACAATAACAATCCGGTCGGACTCGGTAGCGCCATTCCCAATCAAGAAAGACGCAATGCCCTGGCTTACCTCTTCAAGCTCGCGATAGCTGCAAGTCGTGTCTTCAGAGACGACAGCAACTGCTTCAGGCGAGCGCTTCGCATGCTGCAAGAAGTCCAGGAATATCGGACGTTCGACACAGTATTCAAGAGGAAGCGTTGGGTCTGGGCGGTTTTGCTGCATATTATTTGTATTCTCCGCGTGGTCTGTACGAGGCTAATCTCGTGACCTGAAAATGCTTCCTAAAACGGGAAAAATTTAATTTTCTGCAGGCGTCTACGGCCAAGCCCTCAGCGCCAACACTCCGCATTCCAAGCTATTAGGCTGTGCCCAGTACAGCTACACACGACACCGCTTCAAGCTAGGTTTACAGCGCCTGAAAAGGGCCTGGAAAATCCAGGTCGATTCAGTGTCTGATTCCAAAGTGCTGCTACAGTTATAGCAAACATCGCCTGAACGTCGAGTGAAAGGCAGAGTCGGACCGACGCTACAGCCTTGGGGGCGCCTAGCGTGCGCTGGAAAGCGCGACTAAAAATGATTTGCCTACAAGGAGGGATCCACAGGATGAATGGCGTGCCAGGTTTCGCGCTCACCCAATTCGCCGAGCGGCAGGGGGACCGGGGACAATCATACGGCTTGCTGAGCAAGCTTATTGATCCTGATCCTGCGCCTCTTGGGAATCAGAGTCGAACTGCGGTGCACCGATGACGAATCATACAAAATTGATCAATTAATCAATGACTTGTTTTCATTGCCTTTTTGTTGGTAGGTGGCAAGCGTTTTGGTGACTCAATTTAATAAGGTCAAATTATGATTTTCGAGCCCAGCAGTAGCCGTTCCATACTCCAGCGACGAAGCAGTACCAGTAACGCTATTCAAGCCGGTCTCGACTTTATTGCTGTGACAGGCGTCGCATGGTATTTGATAAATGATTACATCGGTTACATAACGCAGGACTATGTCATCATGCTACTGCTGTTACTTGGGGCGTTGGCCGTCGTGTACGACCATTATGCCATTTACCGGAGTAATGTCGGTTTTGCAGTGAAAGCCTTCAAGCTTTTCAAGGCGTGGTCGGCCGCTTTTGGCTTTCTCGTTGTCATGGCGTTTCTTACTAAACAAAGCGAACAATATTCTCGCTTATTGGTGGGGCAGTTATATGTTTGTGGATATTTCGCTCAATTGATTTTGCATCTTGCAATCCGCGAACTGCAGAAAAAATTCTTGACCCATCCAGCGCAATTGGAAAACACTCTTATTATCGGCTCGGGAGAACTGGCCAACTTTCTTCACAAAAAAATAAGCAATAACCCGTGGCTGGGTGAGCGGGTGGTCGGTTGTGTGTTAATTGGCGCTAACGATAACCGGGGAAAGGAGGAGTCAAAAAGCCCGCAGCACTTGCCGATACTGGGTAGTATCTCCGACCTTGATGAATTGGTCGTGCAACATTCCATTCGTACCGTATATTTCGTAACGCCTCTGCAAGGCTCGGAAGTTATTCAACATGTTTACTTAAATCTGCTTGATAAACATATTGGCGTGAACTGGGTGCCGGACATTTTTTCATTGCGTTTAATCAATCACAGTGTGCGCGAAATTGCCGGCATTCCCGTGTTGACCCTGTCCGAAACGCCGCTAATGGGGATGCGCCTGTTTCTGAAGAATCTTGAGGACAAGGTTTTGGCCTTTCTCATCTTGCTTTTTGCGGCGCCGTTCCTGGCGGCTATAGCGATTGCCGTCAAGATCGACAGCCCTGGGCCGGTGTTTTTTCGCCAAGAGCGCATGGGGTGGAGTGGAGAAATTTTTCGGATCTGGAAGTTCAGAAGCATGGTCGTCCATCAGACTGAAAACGGCATCGTCAAGCAGGCAGAAAAGAACGATCCACGCACGACTCGGGTTGGAGCCTTTATTCGGCGCACAAGCCTGGATGAACTTCCACAGTTGTTCAACGTTTTGATGGGGGAAATGTCTCTGGTGGGACCTCGCCCACACGCTATCCAACATGATGCGCAGTACTCGCGCGGCATCGCAGCCTACTTTGCCCGTCACAATATCAAGCCAGGCATCACAGGCTTGGCGCAGGTACGTGGCTTTCGCGGCGAAACGAGGGACATGGAGCAGATGGCTCAGCGTGTGGAATCTGACATTGAGTACATCAACAACTGGTCACTCTGGCTCGACTTCGTCATTCTTCTGCGAACCCTGCTTGCATTCACCGGCAAGCGTGCTTATTAGCTTAAATGAACAGGGTGCAGTTGCAGTTTGTACACGCTAGCCAATCTGATGTTCGCCCAGCAGCGATTGCAACAGGCAACAGGCAACAGGCAACAGGCAGATTTTCCTGCAAGACGTTGCCCGGTTAATCAATAACAAAGCAGACGACACCAGCCTGAGAGAAATAAAAAAGCCGGTGGACTGATCCATCGGCCGGAAAGAGGTACATCGGGCGCACCGGTGAACTGCTCAGTGCCTCCTAAAATGGAATTAGGTCTAAAGTACGCTCAACCTCATCGAGGTCGACACTAAAACCATCACCCTCTTGTTTACCGACCACAAAACCAAAATGTTGGTGATCGCGATCCGTTAGATATTTGAAAAAACAAAGGAAACGGTTAGGGGGCTGCAAAACGAGCAGCGAACCACCTGGCTGAAGTACATTAACGCCATGTATGAGATGACTTCCCTCAACCCCTACCACAGTTCTTGCCCCAGCGCAGATAGCCACGATGGTCGGAACATCGGTATTTGCAGGATCGAGAATGCGAAAACCTCTGCGGTCACGCAGACGCTCGGCAATTTGCATTTCATTACGTAGCAATCGCTTTTCACCTTTACCGCCACGCAGAATGAACACGCCGGGGTGAGCGCAACTTTTTACGTGCGATAGCAATTTTTCGCCCATCTCGCGAAAACGTAAATGCTTATGTCGATTTTGGCTTAGATCGTCGAAGATCACGAGTTCGCGAAAAAACGCGTTACGTAATCGAACCGGCTTCATGCCAAGCCAGTCCTCGTAGCCCGGTGGGTGAAGTATGCCGTCCCTTTCGGTGGAAACAAGATTTGAAGATAGTTCCGTAGTCACCGGGACGCCTTCGTTACATGCCAATGGATAGGTTACACAATCGTCCATTAACCACGTGCCGAAATATTTATTCCCTCCCGCCGTGCAATATATAGCTCCGCGATCAATTTCATTTTCAACGCAGACTCTTGGCAACCATTCAGATTTAGGCGACAACCATGACTTTGCATTACCTTTATAGATACATCCATCCATTAACCAGACATCTTTAAGCAGGTAACCACGTGTTGGACCATTTTCAACACGCCCAACTCCTTCCATTGTACGACGGGGATGCTCGTGGGGATAAAAAAGCTCTTCTTCCCACGCTGTTACACGTTCGAGTTGATTCGGAAGGAAAAAAGCAGGTGGAGCAATTGATATGTCACCTGGCGCAATCTCCCACGTTTTTACGGCTACACTTTGCAGAGTCAAGGACGGCTTTCGTGCAAGCCGCTCTCTTAACATGTGTTTATATGCAGCAAGACTCCACTTCGATCGACCGCCACTCGTCAATGCATTAATTTCCGACATATGGGTTCCATTTTAAAGTGGTTATGCAGAAAACATCGATCAAGGCTAAAAACGTAAAGTGTATTTTTTAAATCAGAATCCAAATCAGGTAGATATGACACTTTCCATGATGGGAGGCGACTTCAGATGAGTGTAGCGGCTACGCAACGTCTCGAGAAGCATCTCTCCCGGACTTTTGGCACAGTAGAGATATATTTTGAATAGTCCACCAAAACCCATTTCACGATATCGGTTCGCGACCTCCTCATTATTCGGTCCCTCCGGAAGCCCAAGATGAAGTGTCAATTTTTTGCCTTCGACAGCAAATAAAGGTGTATCCCAAAGAAATTGCGCGGTGCCCACCTTAGGCAATCGAACAAATAAATACCCGGGGTTACCTAGCGTATCAACATCACCACCACGTCTTCTTTTCCACTCAAGGAGTCCATCGTCTGGGCGTGCCAGACAGGATCCGATATCATAATAGTCAAAACCATTTTCTATCGCCCACTCAAGTGCCATGAAGGTGGTAATTGAGTTGACCTCACGCAGCTTTTTCGCATCTGAATATACAATTTCCGGATAGCCGAAGCGGATCGTGCTCCAGTAGCGCTTTCCCGCCCGGGTAACTACGCATCCAAGATGGCACGCAACAACCTCGTCCTCTACCATGACCAGATCCAGGCGACCGGAAATTGTTGCTACCCTTCTAACCTCATGCGATTCAATTTGCGAGGCCGCTGTGCCATGCCTTGCTTTGGCGTAGGGTTGGAGCATTTCCTGATCGGCACTTTCAATATCGTCATCGTTCAGCGCCTGTTTCATACGGTAGCGCAGGCGGTTCTTGCGGAGATTTCGACGTAACTCGGTATTGTATCTCGCCGTAATCTCATCGATAGACCTACCCAGCGGCACAATGGCACTCAGATACTGAGGCACAGACAACGCCCCCCAGATTGGCATTTCGCTGACAAACACCGTCCGGTTTGATTTATCTGGTTCAATTATGCTGTCAACTACTTGAGACTCCGCCCCCAGGAGAACCTTCACAAATTCCCGCTGCGCTTTCCTGCCAACATAGAGAATGTCATAAGGACTGTCTTTCCGTAGTTTGAATCTGGCAATTTCCCAACGCCAAAAACACGCTCGTCCAAACATCTCCCGCAGCCAAGCACCCGCTTTTCTTAGCTCAAATCTTATAGAAGGAGATATGAGCTTGCGAATCAGTGTTGCTACAGATTCTTTCATTGGTTTATTAGTACACGCTGAGGAGAGGTCATTAGAGAGTGCCAATCAATGTTTGACATTTGAGTTCGGCAGCAAAGCGCGACACTCAACACCTGTAGCAAACTATAATTAGCGCCCATACATAATCATCCGCTTTACTTCACATCGAATTTTTGTGAAAAATCACAATCCTCAATACAGGCTAGATTGGCTGACAACATCCCGCGCGGTAACTTTTACGCATGAGGCGTCTTCAACGAAGAACGTAAACACAAACACCCCATCACCCAAGTCGAGTAAAGATGCTGCGTCAGCGTTTTGCAAGGTAGATTTCGCGTCAGCCGCGTTTTTTGTGCCACCGCTTATCAGTGCTGGTTGAACCCGCCCAGCGGTTCAATGACGCGGCCCGAATGATTTCCCAATTCCGTTTTTTTTTTGACCCGCAATGGCAACGTTGTTTTTTTGACGCCCTATTACCGTTCCATACTGAACGGAAAGGCCAAAGGTGGGGCATCTGATCACGGAGGCCCCCTGCGTCGGGTGATGCTCAGAGACCCTGCTATTTCACGCGGATGGAGATCGCTTGACCGATGACAGACCGGTTACAGGCGACGTTATTTTGACCAATTCGACTTGAGTTTCTATTTTTATCTATCGCACCGACACACTATTGACGTAGTGGCAATCTGACAACTAAGCTCAATTTCACCTGATAAAGGTTCCTTCGTCAGACAACTCATCAATCCTCTACGCCGGGAGCTGGTCTTATGAATTCGAAAGTTCTCATTAAAGCCGTTTTGTTGCTGACTCTCGTGACCAGCGCGGCTATTTCCAGTGCTCAGGCGGCCAGTTTGACCAATGTCAGCCAAGCCGCAGCGGCGCTTCCAGTTAGCAATACCATGGGTTTTCATGCCTACGTCGCCGCTGATTCAGACACGCAGAGTGTTGCTGCCGATGGTCAACTTAAGGACGCTCTGCACGTCCAGGGTTTGGCTGGAACCGCCAGCTCGTATCTCAGTCAAGGGAATGCTGTACCCATTCCTGCGGCAGCCTGGCTATTTTCTTCCGCGTTGTTTGGTTTTGTTCTGTTCGCCAATCGACGGAAGGTGTAGACGCTGGTCTTCTAAACTGCCTTCTCCATGGCAAGATCACTGCAACCAAACGAAAGCCCCCGTTTAACACGCCTTGCGTAGTTAAACGGGCGCCTTTATATACGGCACCCTTTCATAATCTCGCTGGCCCGCTACGGTGGCAGACGAGTCAGAACATCCTTCAGACAGACTTACCGATCGGGCAAGTAACGCTGGCGCCTGACGATCAGCCATCGCGACACCAGCCATCGACACAACGGGCAACCTTAAAGCCCGGTCCAGGTAGATGACTTCGCCGGAGGCGGACAGTCTTTTGCAGTGCCCCCTAAAGAGGCGTCTCTGAAGATCAGCGTGCGCGCCAAAAACTTTGGATTACCCAGCACGTAACGACGAAATAATCGCTTAGGTTCTTTCATCAGCCTGAATACCCACTCACAACCGAGACGGCGTACCCAGTATGGAGCCCGAGGTACCTTGCCACCGAGAAAATCCAGGACCGCTCCGCCACATACGATCAGGCATGGCAAGTCGCTGGCAGCTAGCCTGGCAGCAACGGCTTCTTGCTTGGGCATGCCCATACCCAGCACAACCAATTCCGGGCGCAGCTCCCGGGCAAGGTTTATATAGTCATCCACCTCAGCAAAACCATGGTGAGCAGAAACGACATTTACCGCAAATGCCGTTTCGCTACGCTGCACCGCATTCTTTAGATAGGGCTCTTCAGTGCCCCAGAAGGCCACACGCCGTCCCTTGAACGCAGCCAGTAATTTGGGAATAAAATCCGTGCCATTCATATTCATACCCGGCACTAAGCCCAACCGCCGCAACAGGATAGCCATGCCGGTGCCATCCCGTAATAACACGTCAGCAGCCAACAGTTCGTTGTAGTAATCGGTGTTTCCCACCACCAGGTTCATAGCGTGGGAATTGACAAAACCAAGCACTGTCGGCGCCTCATAATTGGATAAAGCATCAATCAACACTTGTTCATCACCGAGATTTCTGATCACGGTGAGTTTCTGGATAATCGTGTGCCAATTATACCGCCAAGCAAAAGTCCACATTAGCTTTCACCTCGCTTCGAGCGCACCCACTCAACTTGGCGCTTAATCAAAAAGCCTATATATAGGGGTATTTTTTTTATTGCGTAGAACGGCGCATACAATAAGGCTGACAAAGGGATGACCCCGCGACCAAATTGACTCCACGCCAGTAAGATAGTCACATTTAATATTGTCACCCCTGCAGAAGCGATCACTGCGGGAGCCAACGCTCCGCTCAGAAAAAACACCAACCATGACAGACTAAAAACAGCTCCCAACGCTAACGTTAATAACGCTAACGGAGGGACCAGTAAATCTAGCGTCATCGCCAGGAGGCTCCAGTTACGCCGGCCAATCGACTCAACAAACAACTTTGGCGCATCACCCAGGATTACCCCTAGATGACCATGTTCCCAGCGCGTACGCTGGGTGCTTAAACCTTCATCACTGCGCGGAAAATAGCTGGTCACCCGAGCATCAGGGCAAAACAAAGGCGGCTTGCCGCGGCGGCAAAAATCGAAGCCCATCTTCAAATCTTCGACAATGTGACCACTGGCTAAATCGATCAAAGCCAGGTCCCGCCAGACGAAAGCCATACCCGCCCCCATTAACTGACAGGGCAAACCAAGCCGATCCCAACCTCGCGGTCGAACCAGATTCTTCACACGCCAGGCAAACTCGGCAAGTTGCACTTTGAGTCCGGCACCTGCGGGAGCGTACATTAGATAAAGTGCTTGCGTTGGCCGACCTGAGTCGATGCAGCACATCGCCAACCGCTCAATGGCGCCCTCACCTACCTGGCAATCGGCATCGACAATGATCATGACGTCGGGAGCGCAGTTCGCTAAATGTCGCAAGCCAAAGTCCAGCGCATAACCCTTGCCACGCTGATGATCATTGCAGCGTTCCACCACCTCGACGCCCGCCGTGCGGGCCAGGGCGGCCGTATCGTCGGTACAGTTATCCGCCACAACCAGGAGGCGATCGCCCTCTAGCAACTGCGGCCGAATGCTATTCAGCGTTGCGATTATGATCGAGGATTCATTGTGTGCCGGCACCAACACCGCCACTCGGGGGCGCAATCCTTGCGCCGACGGAATCGACCGCGCAGGCAGACTAGCCAGCAGTACCTGCACAAACAGAACCAGCACAGGCAAGAGCATGAGCACCGACAGTGCGCTGAGCAGCCAATTGAGTAATGTGATCATACTTGCGCCATAAACAAGTTAGCCAACTTAGCCGCTTCGATATCAATATCGTGCCGCTCCCGCACTCTCAGGTAAGCCGCCTCGCCCATCCGCTGCAAGACCTCGGCAGGCTGAGCGAGGCAGTCCGCCAGCGCCGCCGCCAACTCATCCACCGCTCCAGCGGGAAACAACCAACCGTTCTCACCGTGACGCACTAACTCGGGAATACCTGCTACGTAGGTCGTCAGCACTGGTCGACGCAAAGCCATGGCTTCCATGATGACTACCGGCAAACCCTCAGCGAAGCTCGGCAACACCAAGGCGCGCGCCGCAAGCATTTCCGCACGCACTTGATCGCTGCTAATCCAGCCGGTAATTCGCACCCGCTCCTGCAAGCCATGCTGGGATATCAGGGCTTCTATTTGCGCACGCATTTCCCCATCGCCGGCCAGTACTATCTCGAACGATATGGATTGCGCTGCCAGGATGCGGGCTGCTTCAAGCAACAATAGCTGGCCCTTTTGCTCACACAAACGACCCACACAAACCAACCGCGGCACAGATGGCACGGCAACTGCCGGCACATTGTGAAACGCCCGCTCCAGGCCGCAATGCACGACCTTTACCTTGGTCCAATGCGCATGCTCCACCCAACGAAACAGCTGGCTGCGTCCATAAGAGCTGATTGCCGCGACAAAAGTCGCGCGCCGGACTTTCTCGCCCAAATGAATAAACTGCGGTTTGTCGAACTCCTCCGGACCGTGCACGGTAAAACTGTACGTTGGCCCGCCAAGTGCGTTGGCCAGCATCACCACCTCGGTGGAGTTGGTACCGAAATGTGCATGCACATGCTCGGCGCCAAACGCCTGCAACCAAGGCAGCAGGCGGCACGCCTCGAATAAATAGACCAAATGGTACGGCCAAGGGCGATCAGCACGCTGACCCATGCGCAACGCCAGCCACAGCGCCGAAAAAAAGCGTCTCGGCTGAGCGCGCAGCACCCGCAGCACAGGCACTACCAGCCCTTTGACTCCGTCCTGCAGCACATAGCTGGTTTTATTGCGTTCGGATACGTCCTCAGCATCCACTAACTCGACATCCCAGCCACGCAGCGCAATGCGCTGTACCGCAAAGCCCTGACGCTCTAACGCCAAAATTTCCCGACGAATGAAGCTATGGCTGACCTTGGGGTATTGATTGATAAAATAAGCGATGTGCATAGGCCCCCAATTGAGATGTCGTGCGGTGAATTATTACTGCGGTACGCTCACGGCAGTTCTTCCTAATACCCTGTCTATTTTTGAAAACACATCATCAAGAAACTCATAACGCCTGCGGTACATGGCGCGTTTTTTTGACGGAATATCATCAAGCGCCTTTCTGGCCAAGGCCATGGGGATTTCAAAAAAGTCTTCGCTCGCAGACGGAATCGCTCCGTGCTCCAACCATATGACATCATAATTGGCCACCAACTCTAGCGCTTTTTTTGCCCCAAAATACGGATGACGATGATGTCGATAACCATCCCCAATCGCATAGATTTTTTCAACACCCACAATTTTCGCAACATGCTTAATGGCTTCGATCAGGAAACTTCTTGGGCGCAGACCTTCAAAATCTTTTGTCAGCTCTCTATAAATATCCAGAGACTTGTCACTCTCTATTCCCTTATGTATCCCTTGGACAGCACCAATAAAAATACATAACTCAACTTCCGTACGACACAAGGTGAATGCTATTGAAGCAATGCGCAAATCGCCCTGAAACAAATTCAGCACCAACTCCCCTTCACGCATAAACCATACCGGACGATCCAAAACCAGGGAACAACCAGCAGAGTATTCTGACAAATCCCCCAAAACCAGACTTTCATTTCGCCCAAAAAGCAATAACTTCGGGCAGCTTTTTGAGACGACTTCGTAATGCGAGGCTAATACGCCAAGTCTATCTTGAGAGCTCCAGTTGCTACTGATGTATGGCCAATGAACCACACCCACGCAATCCTCCCCCAACTTCTCGACACCGGTCTTGCCAAGAGCGTTCGACATACGCGACAAAAACGTGTTTAGCGCTGACCAGTTTTTCCCAACTAAAACCAGTAATTTAAACTTATTATTCAACGCTCTTAATGAATAGCCCGCATGCAAAAAAAATACACTATTCCATATCAGCCTATAATTCATATAAGTCTCACTTGTATTCGATCAACGCCGTCTTTCCGGCGCCGAATCTGTTCAATAGAAACTTGAGTTGCCCAAGCATCTCGGGAAATTTGCCCAGCACCAAAAAAAAGGCCTGCATCCAGTTTTCGCGCGCAGATCTATCGCCCCGGCGAGCCAATCGCACCACCTGCAGAGGATAGACCAGCAGTAGAACCAACCCGAACCATCCCAGCATCAAACTCGCGATCATAGTCGCCAGCGGGATACCCAAGCCCCAGACCCAGGCACGGCGCGACTCACGTAGCCAATGTTGCTCCGGTGCGGCCCCATGCAAAAATGCGCCCTCGGCAAAAGCATGCCCCCCGCGCAGGGTCCGCTTCCACCATTGCCCGAAGCGGGTCATGCCTGCATCGTGCAAGGTCATTTCTTCAACCAGACGCCAGACCTTCCATCCAGCTGCACGCAGACGCACACACAACTCAGGCTCTTCCCCGGCGATGAGATCTGTTCGAAACCCCGACGCTGCGATAAAGGCATCAGCCCGCATCAGCGCATCGCCGCCACAAGCTTTGGCCTCACCTATCGGTGTGTCCCATTCGAGATCACACAGCAGGTTGTAAATCGAGCGCTGTGGAAAGCGTTCCCGGCGCCGTCCGCAGACCACCGCAACCTCAGGATGCGCTTCAAGAAAGGCTCGTGCCTGAGACAGCCAGCCAGCGACAACCTCGCAATCACCATCGACAAACTGCACATAACGCACCGTCGGCAGTAAGCGTTGCAAGCAGGCAAACCCTTCATTACGCGCGCGCGCAGCCGTAAAGGGAATTGTCATATTCAACTCGACCACCTCGACCCCAAGCCTAAGTGCCATCTGCACTGATCCATCCGTTGATCCAGAGTCGACATAAATAATCTTCTGCGCAGCACCGACCAGCGAAGCCATGCAACACTCAAGCCGAAGGCCTTCATTGCGACCGATAACAACCACACCTAAATCAGTGGCCATGGCGTTCACTCAGCGATGCAACAGGATTTGTTGCCAAAACGCAGGCACGTCAAACCACGATCGAGATACTCCATCGGACGGTTCATGAGCATTCCTGTGCCTCCGTGCGCCGCATTTTCTTGATAGTCGCAGGCACGCCCACTGCCAACGAATCGTCGGGTACATCTGTCAGCACTACGGCATTGGCTCCAATCACGACATTGTTACCAATGCGGATATTGCCCAGCACCTTGGCCCCTGCACCGATGTCAACGTTGTTACCCATCACCGGGGCAATCGGCTCATTCACATTCTTTAGTCCGACGACCACGCCGTTGCGAATACGGCAATCATCGCCGAACTGCGCATAACCACTGATCACGATACCGCCGAAATGATCGATAACGAAGTTGCGCCCGATCACAACTTCACACGGCAGCTCGATACCCGTCAGGATCTGCACTAACTTGAAGAGAACTTTGTATATAAAGGAGAGCAACTTACGTAACAGTGCCGGGCGCACGCCATAGCGCCAGCGTCCAAAGCGATAGACCAACATTACCCAGAATCCCTGAGCAGCCCAATCGCCGTCGTAGGAACGCAAGTCCGCACGTATGTTTTCGAACATAGATTTATTTACCGTGTCGGTTGGCTGGCGAGATTGGTTTCACGCAACAGCGCCCAAGTAATACGAGCATGCTGCCAGCATGCCGCTATGGCTGCCCAGCCGCGACCTTTCAAGAGTGCCTTGAGCGCCAAAATCAGATCACCCAGGCTTACCAATAACATGTGCAATGCAAGACCAAGCAGACCGTGGTGCTTTCGGAAGTACAAAAGTTCGCTTTCCATTTGTAACGTGGATATCTGTCGACTGACCGCATTAAGCGTATCAACCGATTTGGCACTTTCACCGCCGATGTGCACTACCGTGGTTTGTGGGTAGCAAACCACCTTCCAACCGGCCTGTTTGACGCGTTTGCAGTGATCTACCTCTTCGTAGTAAAGGAAGTAGCGCGGGTCGAACAATCCAACCTGGTCGATGACTTCACGGCGAATCAGGTAATAGCAACCGGGCACCCAGTCGCACTCACGGACCGAGGCATGATCCCAGGCCATGTCATCGACCGCTTTCACCACAGGGAAAAAGCGTTCAAGCCCTGTACGCGAGAGGAACACATTCAACGGTGTCGGAAAAAAGCGACAGGAGGGTTGCAAATCGCCCTCTCGTCCAACCAACCGTACGCCGAGGACACCGCAGTCAGGATGAGCCTCCATGTAGTCGAGGGTCTTACTCAGGGTATCAGCAGCAACAAAGGCATCGGTATTGAGGAGCAACGCATATTTGCCCTGCAGATGTTCAACCAACTGATTGTTGGCGCGACCGAAGCCAACATTATTTTCATTGGCCAGCAGAAAGGCCTCTGGACAAATATTTGCCAGACACTCCAGCGAATTATCGGCAGAGGCATTATCAACTATTAGGTAACGCGTGCGATTCGCGCTATTCGCCTGACGTAACGCATTAAACATGGGTTGCAACAGTGCCGCTGTATTGTAATTAACCACCAGCACGTCCAGAGGAGTACTAACCATTGGCTTGTTCGCCAAAAAAATACTCTGCTCTCATGGCTTGCAGCTTCGGTTCCAGTTCCGAGTCAAACAAACCCTCGCGATTCTCGATGAGGTCAATCCACGGATAAGCGGCGCAACGCTCCTGGATATTCTTCACCAGCGTTTCCATCGTACAGATAACCCTGGCTGGATTACCCCCGACCACCATCCCGGGTGGAACGTCTCTGAGTACAACAGCGCCAGCGGCCACAACTGAATTCGGGCCAATCGTTACACGCGGCATGACAATGGCGCCATGACCGACAAAAGAATTAGCCCGGATATCGACGCCGCCGACAGAATCGAGTTTTGTCCCGTCACGCGCATTGATTACGTGGACGATGCCATCGTGGCCGAAGATTGTGCAATCGGATAAACCTACGTTGTCGCCAAGCTTAAGCATCGCAGGGTCGGTGATGTTGCACCCAAGGTTGATCCACGCTCCTTTACCGACGGAGTGCAGCCCCCCCCATCGCCCCATATGTTGAGCCCATTCATACCCGTCCGGTTTACAAAACTTTTTATAGAGTGAGGTTCCACGTCCAGTTGTTCTGGCGTAATGAGCAATGGCGCGTTTTAGTAGACCAATCATCCTGTTAGCCTCAAATTCAGCGATATACATCGTGCCAGGGTTCGATGACCCTGATCGTTATTACCACTACTCTAAGCGTAGACTCCTCCTTAACATTCAACTCGGAAAATCGACAAACTCTCCTGTTCCGGAATATCTGCCCACCGCCGGCCCCATTTCATGGTTCAGATGATCCGCCAGCCTTAGCGCCAGTTGAAGAAGGGGCATCGTGGGGTTACAGGCACCACCAGTGGCAAAAACGCTGCTGCCCGCCACGTGAAGATTCTCGACGCCGAATACCTTGCAGTTCTCGTCGACCACGCCAAATTCAGGCGATGCCGCCATCCGTGTGGTCCCCATATGATGAGCATGGGGATTGACCTTCAGCGGCAGCTCGACGTCGTAGACGCACTCCTCCAGCTTCACGAAGCCCAGCCCCGTCTCGGCAAAACATTTGGCCACTTCGAGCCCTATGGACTTGACAGTATTTCGGTCTGCCGGGGTCAGTTCCCAGTGCACGTTTATTTTTTTCATCCCTAGCGCATCCCGCTCTTCGAGTAACACGATGCGGCTATTGGGGTTGGGGAATTGCTCGATCAGCGTGCCGAGTACTCCGTCGCCCGGGCATTCGAACTTGGTAATGAACTCGATCTTGTGCGCAGCTCCAATGTCACAGACGAGATTCTCGAAAAAGTCCTTGATTGCCGCCGTTCGCCCATAGGCTTTCACTTCAGATACGAGCGAGGCAGTCACATTGCCTTTACCGGACTCGTGCGCCATCACGAAGGCATCGGTGGTGAAGTACTGCCGGACATCCGCACCCTCCCCGTCCTTGAGGATGAAGGTTCCCATATCGACGTTCAGATGCTCCATGAAGCATCGACCGACAAAACCATCCTTGCGTACGATTCCGCCAGCTGCCAGGGACTCACTGTTGAGCAACTGCCTGGCATTCTCGATCGCCCCTGTTGCCAGAATGAATTGTTTGGCCGTGACTCGTTCTCGATGCAACGCATAGTCGGAGACAACGATGGTCGCTATGCGTCCGGTGTTGCTGTCGAACTCGAGATCAACGCAGTTGCAGTTGATGAAAACATCAAGCCCATCAGTCTCATTAAGTTCCTTGGCATATTTCTGAGCAAATCGCGTTGGTGGACTGAGCAGGAAGCGATCAGCTTCAAAGTCGTCACCGTCCAGACTGGCATTGATCGCCTTGAATCCGGAGTGCGGCGGAAGATCGACAATATCCATGGCCGCTACCAGATTGCGGTCGATCTCGGAAAACGCGATGGGCCAGCCGGGCAAATGCACGGGAGGGCCGACGGCGAAGTCCGACCGCTCAAAGGGACGGCATCGTCCGGCCCAGTGATTGGAGGTCCCGCCGAGATAGCGCAGGCGAGTTTCCTCTGCATAGACTTCGAGGCCTGTCGAAGGGCACTTGTAGAGCTCTTGCGAAACCGGCGAATACTCGTGCCCACCGCCCTCAAGAAGCACCACGTGCCGTCCGTTACCGGCTAGACGCAGGGCCAGTGTAATGCCAGCCGGCCCTCCGCCGATGATGCAGACGTCATAGTGGTCGCGCAGTTCTTTCTGCGATTGATAGTCCTTGATCATGCTTGGGCTTGCCGAAAATGCTGGGCTGGCAGCACCCATCCGTTGATGACAACAAACTTGGATTTGGCAGCAGAAGGCCGGGGAACAGTAATGGCAGATCCAAACATAAGCCCACCAAGGCTCAGCAGGGCACAGGCCCGGAGGAAGCCTCTGCGACCTATCACAGAGAAATTCAAATCAGTTTCTTGCATGATTCAAAGCTCCACGACATCGAGATGCGTTGGAAATTTCACATTAAGGTGACAACTGTCTGGCGACCACCATCAATGCCTCTCAATGGCGACGCTGTACGACCACTTTGGAAACAGCAAAAGCGTTAGATTCAATCAAAGCCATTTGGCCAGATCCGTCAAAAGCGCTCCACACAAAGCCCCCACCAACAGCATTGGCAACACCACCAGCTCGCGCTTGAGACTCAATATACCCAGACGATAGTTGACATAAAAAACCAGGATAAGCGTCGGAAACGTATGCAGGGCGACACCCCAGATCGCGTATTTGACCCCACCAATTGCCAGCAGCAAAGGCAGCAACACCCATAGCGAGACCACCCGGATAATGTTGTCCATGGCCTGGTACTTGGTGAGCCCCAAGGCAAGCCAGACCTGATGGGCCAACATATAGCGCATGGTGAAAAAAGACAGTGAAAGAATCGCCATAATGTCGCCGGCCTGGGCGTAGCGTTCATCGTATAAAAACCTGATGAGCAGTGGACTGCCGGTCCAGAACAAGCCACAGAAAAACAGACAGGCCAGATCGAACATCAGCTTGAGGCGGTAATACAACGCGTGCAGCCGTGGGGTGTCGCTGGTTCTTGTGGCCTCGCTAAAGGCCGGCAAGGCCACGGCCCCGACCAGCCTCTGCATTCCCAACTGCAGCGCTCCCAAAATAAGCACGGCAATGGAATAGACCCCCAACTCGGCGGCCGTCATGCTGCCGCCAAACCAGATGCGGTCACCGTACAACGCCAATACGCCCACGGCCGATGACAACAAGATCCAGCGGCCGAAAACGACTAACTCCTTGAGCGCATCACTTTCCCACTGCAGACGGTTGGGCGGGCCCTCAAACCACAGGTGTCCCATCGCTGTGCTGACGACCGCCGAGACCAGACCCGCCACCACCAGTGACCAGATGGACCGGGTGAAATAACCGACGGCCAGCATCGCCAGGAGCCCGGCGAACTGCGACGTAAATTCGGCGATCACCACTTTCTTTTGCTGGAAAGCGCGCACCGCCAAATCGACTTTCGTCGACTGCAAACCGAAGATGATTGCCAACACCCCCGTCAACGCCAGTACCAACGGCAATTCGGGCGCAGCGTAGGTGGAATTGACTGCCCACAGATTGAGGGTCTGGGCAAACCAGGCGACGCCCGCGATCAGCAGTGTTGACGCAAAAAGGATGAGACCGCGCACGATCTGCACCGTCCACACGGTATTGAGAAACACCGGGTCGTCACCACGTGGGCTCTGGATGATGTTTTGTCGCAAGCCGACATCGGACAGCAGGTGCAGAACCACCGAAACGGTGGTTGCAATCATCATGACGCCGAACATTTCCGGCATCAACAATCGTGCCATGATGAGGTTGCCGCCGAGCCGAAACCCTTGGGACGTAACGAGCGCCCCGACATTCCAGACCCCGGCAGAAATCGCCTTCTTGCGAAGGCCGGTTGATGGCGATACCTCGGCTAACGACATAACATCAACCCCAGACTCAATGGCACAAAAGGTACTATAGTCGCATTTTGCCACACAGCTAGCCGTCGCTCATTAATCAGAAAAGTACGACATCCATGCCTGAGCACTTTCGCGCGTTAATCGTCATTCTGGTCCTTGCCGGCGTCGTTTTTGCCATGGCTCGCCGACCCGCTGCCGACCTGATTTCTGAGCGCGATTTCACGCGTCGGCGCAATCTGTGGTTCGTATTGACGCTACTGGCTTTCTTCTCCCACAGCTTCTGGGTCTATGCGGGCATCGCCGCTATCGTGATGACCGTTTCACGTAAGCGCGAACGAAACCCAGTGGCGCTTTTTTTTATTCTGCTGTTTCTCATGCCGCCCGCCACGGTGGAGATTCCCGGCTTTGGCGTGATCAATTATTTCTTCGCCCTGAACCATGTTCGTCTGCTGGGTTTGTGTGTATTGCTTCCGGCTTTTCTTGTGCTGCGCAAACAAGCGGACACGGTTCCTTTCGGACGCACCTGGCCTGACAAACTGTTGGCCGCCAACATGGTGTTGACGTGCCTGCTTTACCTGCGCGAAACCACCGTCACCGACGCGCTGCGCCAAACGCTGTACCTGTTCGTCGAAGTTTTTTTACCCTATTACGTGGCCAGCCGGGCACTAAAGAACCTCAGCGACTTCAAGGATGCTCTGTTCTGTTTTGTACTCGCCGCCATGCTGCTATCGCTGATTGGCCTGTTCGAGTACTGGCGCAGCTGGTTGCTCTACAGTGCACTGAACAACGCCTTGGGCGTGCAATGGGAAATGTCCGGCTACCTGACCCGCGGTGGTTCGTTACGCGCCAGTGTCACGACCGGCCAGGCCATTGCTCTGGGCTTCGTCATCAGCGTAGCCATCGGCTTTTACCTGTACTTGCAGGAAGAGGTGCGCAGCAAATTACAACGCCGGCTGGGCGCGCTGCTGCTCGCTGGCGGTCTGTATGCGCCGCTGTCCCGAGGCCCCTGGATCGGCACAGCCGTGATGATCGTCGTGTTCATCGGCACCGGACGCAAAGCCATCAAACGCCTGATGCTACTGGGGATCAGCGCGATGCTCGTCGTGCCCTTGCTGGTCGTTGTGCCGGGCGGGCAAAAAATCCTTGATCTGCTACCGTTCATCGGCACGGTGGAGGTGGAAAACATCACCTACCGACAACGCCTGTTCGATAACGCAGTAATCGTTGTCCAGCGCAACCCCTGGCTGGGCTCTTTCGATTTTCGCAGCACGCCGGAAATGCAATCATTGATTCAGGGCCAAGGGATCATCGACGTCGTGAACACCTATATCGGCATCGCGCTATCGTTCGGTCTGGTTGGATTGACGCTTTTCGTGGTCTTTTTCATTAGCGTCCTGATGGGCATCCGCAAAGGCATGCGCTCGTTCCCCAACAAGGACAATGAGGCGCACCGACTCGGGCGAGCACTCCTCGCGACACTGGCCGGAATTCTGATCACCATCGTTACCGTCAGCAGTATCACAGTCATCCCCGTGGTGTATTGGTCGGTAGCCGGGTTGGGCGTTGCTTATGCCCAGATGGCGCACCGGCGCAAACACACCTCGACGGCCATCACAGCCAGTGCCCACCTCTCACTCCGGTAGAACCTATGGTCCCCTTGTTTCGCCGTCCCCTGATTGCGCTTTTGTTACTGCTGTCGCTGTCGCTGGCGCTTTTACCGTTGCGTATCTGGGCGTCGGACTGGGTCGTCAGCGTCGACGAGCGCAGTGGCCTGCCCACACTGCTGCGCGGCGGCAGCCCGGCCTTTATCGGCGCCCTGACTTTCTGGGAGAAAAACTGGGGCTGGACCTACACGGCGACCGAACTCAAGGTCACCGCGCCCTATCGCTACGTTTTGGCGGGCCAGAACAAATCTCTGGATTTCGATCTGCACGCGCAGATCCAGAAAGTAGACGCGCAAAAGCTGACCTGGAACTTTGCCCTGGATGCACGGAGCGCGAAATCGGGCGTGATGGGTGGCGGCATTGTTTTCAGGTTCGACGCAGCCCTTTTCCAGGAGATGGGTCAGCCCGTTTTGCTTCCCGACAATAGCGGCTGGTCCTGGGGCACTGCACAGGGGCGACGCATCGAAATGCGTTTCGAGCCTGCACTGGCGAGCGTGTACTTTGAACCCGGCGATAAATCCGAGGTGCGTGCTTTTTTCTACAAAAACACGATAGAGCCCGGCCTTCGGAAATTCACGGCCACCCTGAGTGTCTCTGGTGATGTGGCGATCGGCCCTACCACCAGCGAGCGCTTCGGCCCGACCGACCCAAAGAGCTGGCCTACTGACAAGCTCGACTGGAAAACCTCGCCGGTTGACCTGTCCTTTCTCAATGCTAAGGAAAAACCTGCCGGCAAGCGCGGCTTCGTCAAGGCCGACGGCGAGCAACTACGCTTCGCGGACAATACCCCGGCGCGTTTCTGGGGCACCAACCTGTCGGCCTACACCCTGTTCCGCACACCAGACGATGCGATCAAGTTGCAGGCCAAACGCCTGTCGGCACTGGGCTTCAATCTCGTACGACTGCATCACCATGACTCGCCGTGGGTCTTCCCGAATATTTTTGGTGACGGCAATGTGACGACTGACACCCAGCAACTGAGTCCGGAGTCGCTGAAAAAAATCGACTGGTGGATCAAGTGCCTGAAGGACGAAGGCATTTATGTATGGCTCGATATGCACGTCGAACGCGCCGTTAGCGCCAACGACAACATTTTCGGCTTTGAGGAAATGCCAAAGAACAGCAAAAATACGGCGGGTCTCAAGGGCTATGCCTACGTGAACCTCACCATTCAGAATGCGATGAAACGCTTTGCCGAAAGTTACCTCACTCATGTAAACACGTTTACCGGGCTCGCTTACAAGGACGACCCGGCGATTGCCGCCATACTGATCACCAACGAAAATGACGTTACCCATCACTACGGCAACGCCCTGTTACCCGACAAGCAAGTGCCCAAGCACAATCGCGTCTACATGGACGCGGCTGCGGCCTTTGCCAAGCAACACAATCTATCGACGAGCCAGACCTGGCGCGCCTGGGAGCCTGGCCCGTCCCAGCTGTTTCTCAACGATCTGGAGCAACGCTTCAACGTCGACATGATTCAGCACCTGCGTGGACTCGGCGTGAAAGTGCCCATCGCCACGACCAGCAGTTGGGGCGGCAATGGCCTGAGCTCGCTGCCGGCTCTTACCGCCGGCGACGTGATCGACGTCCATAGTTACGGTGGCCTTGGCCAGATAGAAAAGAACCCGCTTTTCAGTGACAGCATAGTGAACTGGATTGCTGCCGGACAGGTCGCCGGTAAACCCCTGACCGTCACCGAGTGGAACAATGAACCGTTCCCGACACCTGACCGCCACTCGCTGCCACTTTATATCGCCGGCACAGCCAGCCACCAAGGCTGGGATGCGCTGATGCAATATGCCTACAGCCAGGAGTCACTCGGCGGCGAATGGATGACTGCCGACAACTGGCACGCCTATAACGACCCGGCATTGCTGGCCACCCTCCCCGCGGCCGCCTTGCTTTATCGCCGTGCAGACGTTCGTGAAGCAACAACGACCTATGTCTTTGCTCCGACGCCAGGCACCTTGTTCAATCAATTCATTACACCGGCCAATGCTGTGCTACTGCGCACAGCCATGGAGAAAGGCAAGCTGGAAATCGCATTGCCCCAGACGCCAGAACTGCCTTGGTTGCAGGCGAGCGTTATCCCGGAAAATGCGCAGGTGTTTCATGACCCCAACCAGTCCCTGCTAGTGGCCAATGCCAGTGAGTCCACGACGGATACGGGCGAGCTGAAGCGCAACTGGAAACAAGGGATCTACACCATCAATACACCGCGCACCCAAGCCGCTACCGGCTGGATCGGCGGCGAGTCGATCAGCCTTGCCAACGTCGATATTCAAGTGAACACCGCCAACGCAAGTGTAGTGGTGCAAAGTCTGGACGACAGCCCTGTGGGCCGATCGCAGGATTTACTGATTTCGCTGGGCACCCGTGCCATCCCCCAGGACGATGGCAAACCCCCTTTTTATGTTGAGCCCCTCGCAGGCACGCTAACCATCCAGGCACCGCAAGGCTTGACATTGTTTACCCACGGCGCACCTGGTCAAATGAAGAATCTGCCCGTCACCTACCTCGATGGACGCTATACGATCAAGCTCGACGGCTTGCAGGCGTCGAACTGGTTGTTTTTGAAAAAAAACGCCACGCAAGCTAAAACATCACCAAGCCCTGCCAATACTGCATCAATCAGCGAGCCAGCCACTCAATAGCTAACCTGTCTTTCAGCGTAATGGTCAGTTAACTCGCGCACCTCCCAAGCTGCGCTTGCACAGCAACAGTTTCCAGGAGATCAGGATGAAATTTTTGGTTGTTGGTGGAGCAGGCTATATCGGCTCGCACATGGTCAAGCAGCTACTGGGTGCAGGTCACGAACTGGTGGTGGCAGACAACTTTTCAACGGGCCATCGCGACGCGTTGATCGGCGGGAAATTGGTCGAACTGGACATAGCCGACGCACAGGCCCTGGACGTCCTTTTCGCGGGACAACACTTCGATGCCGTGTTCCACTTCGCTTCATTCATCCAGGTGGGCGAATCCGTTACGGAACCTGCCAAGTATTATCAAAACAACTTCGCCGCCACTCTGACGCTGCTGCATGCCATGGTGGGTGCGGGGGTTAAGAACTTCATTTTTTCCTCGACCGCCGCCGTCTATGGCGACCCGGTGTATGTACCTATCGACGAAGAGCACCCCAAGGCCGCGATCAACCCTTATGGTCGCAGCAAGTGGATGGTGGAGCAGGTGCTTGAAGATTTCGACCGTGCTTACGGACTCAAATCGGTCTGCCTGCGCTACTTTAACGCCGCCGGAGCAGATCCTGAGGGACAGTTAGGCGAACGCCATGAACCGGAAACCCACCTGCTGCCACTGATCCTTCAAGCGGCCTCTGGGCGACGTACATCAGTCACCGTCTATGGCCGTGATTACGACACGCCTGATGGCACTTGCATTCGCGACTATGTACACGTTGTCGATCTCGTTGCAGCTCACGCGCTTGCCGTGGACTACTTGATGGAAGGTGGAACAAGCACAGCGTTCAACCTCGGAAACGGTCAAGGTTTCTCGGTGCAGCAAGTGATCGACACTGCGCGCTACGTGACCGGCCAGGATATCCGCGTGAGCGACGCGCCTCGCCGCGCCGGCGATCCACCACGCCTGGTGGCTGATTCGCGCAGGGCTAAAGCATTGCTTGGCTGGCAGCCACGATTTGCCTCACTTGAACAGATAGTGACGCACGCCTGGAGCTGGGAGCAAAAGTACCCCTGGAACTAAGCGTCGGCGCTGGCGAGCAACGCCGAACACCTGAGTGAGGGCATCGCTCTAGTAGTAAGAGCGGTTTGGGGGTTCGCCTTTGTTTAGCACCGTGCCAATCAGATTGGCTGTTCCCAGATGATGCAGGCATTCCTCGATTTCTTTCTTGCTGTTCATACCGTTCGCGACCACAAGTAGGACGCAATCGAATTTAGGCAAGACCGTAATTACATCATCCGAACTCAACAACGGCGGCAAGTCAAAAATCACGATGCGTGAGTTGTAGCGCTCACGAAGATCGGAAATCAAATGACTCACCACAGGTGATGACAGTACTTCAGTGGAGAGCGGAATCGGCTCACGTGTCGGCAAGACCACAAAGCGCGGCAAAGTCGGGTTGACTAACACATCTGCCAGCTCAGCTTCACCGGCAAGCAACTCATTGAGTGACGTTTCCATCGAAAGACCGAGGCACGCACCCACCTTCGGACGACGCAAGTCGAAATCCACCAGTAACGCCGTCTTGGTGGTGTGGTGAGCGATACTCATTGCCAGGTTAATAGCCAATACCGTCTTGCCTGCTTCCGGAGTTGGCGAGGTGATAGCGAGCGTACGCCAGCCGTTTTCTTCCATGATGTTCAACACTTGCGTACGCAGTAGATCGAAAGCCCTGCCCATATTCGAATTTTTGTTGTAAGCCACAATCCGGTTGCGCTCAAGGTGCTCTGTCCACAAAGGTACAATCTTGGTGCGTACATAGCTGAGGGCATTAAGTGTTGCAGAATCTCCGTTCGACGTAGTCACGAGACTCGACGATGTAGTTGGCTCGTTTTCATCGCTCGCTGGCTTGATTATTTCCATTGCTATATTCCTTATGCAAACCGGGACAGCGCCTTGTACACGAGTAAATCCAGAGGCATATAAAGGAAATGCACGAGCACCAGGAGGCCCGCGATCAACAGGACTCCACCGAGGAGTATGAGTGCTTGCAATCGCTTGCGGCGCGCAAGTTCCGCCCGAGTATGAATGTAGGGAATGGTACCCAACACGCGTCTGCCCAAGACACTTGCCAGCGCCTCAACACCGCGCACTCGCTGATTCAGCAATTCCAGAAGCATCACCAGAGCGCCAGTGCCCACCGGGGCGAGAACAAAGCCCATTGCGACGACTTTTTTACGGTTGGGCCTTACCGGCTTCTCAGGCATCAACGGCGCCTCAAGAAGAACAAATCGCTCGGCTTTGTTTTCCTGTTCCAGGCTTTCGGAAATTTTCGCCCCCATTTCCTTGGTGCGAATCTCCTCATATTTTTTACGAGCGTTATCATGGTCACGCGTCAGCGTGACTAGCCCCCGCTCGACTTGTGGCGTCTCAAGAATTTGCGCCTCGTAGGCGTCGATTTTGGCGAGTACTTGCTGCTTTTGATCGGCCAGCGACTTGATGCTCGCTTCTGAGGCAGCGACCCGAGCCTGAGCCTTTGCAATATCCAGACTGACCGATGTAACTGCACCATTCCCCGCACCCCGGGCAGCCTCAAGTGCAGCAATTTTGCGTTTGACGGCGCGCACATCGGGGTGGGCTTCCGTATACAGCGACAGTAAGCGGGTGTACTCCGCTTTGAGGCTATCCAAATCCTGCGGTTGACTGGCTGCCGAACCAGACGCCCCGGCTTTGCTGGCTACCCCGGCACTGGCTGCCTTAACTTCCAACTCGTTAAAGCGTAACTCCTCACGGGCAGCCTTATAGTCACGGTCGACCTCTTTAAGCTCGGTTTCGGCGCGCGACAACATGTTCATCCGCAATTCCTGATGCTCAGGTAGCGCGTTGCTATGTGCCTGCTTGAAGTCCGCCAAGCGGTTCTCCAGAATTTCCAGCTCAACCCTTAGCTTGTCCGCTTCTTGCGTCAGGAACTCTGTAGTTTCACTGGCTCGCTCGGTGCGCTGCTTAATATTTTCATCCAGGAAGAGCGTCACCAGCTCGTTGGCAACTTGGGTCGCGACCTCTGGCTGGTTGTGTTCAAAGCCAACGCGAAAAGCAATGGTCACCTCTCCACGCCCCTTGACGGCAGCACTCACCAAGGAAACGGTAATCGCATTGCGCATCTCATCGATTTTCTCCGTAACGCTCAAGCGTCGGATTTCCGAAGAGAAAAGATTGTATTTGTCTATGATCGCTTCCAGATGCTCACGGGTCATCACGCGCTGGCGAATGACTTCGATGCGCTCATCGGCAAAGGTATTGTTGTTCGCCGCCACCAGGTCTGGCGATATCTGCTGAGACTCAACCAGAATCGTGCCGGAGGACTCATAGACAGGAGGGATGGACATCGCCACCAACACACTCAAGCCGAGAATCACCGTGATACACACGCTCACCAACACGGCTCGATGCTTGATTATTCCAATGTAATCGTTGACCGACATTTCGTATTCAGAGGCCATAATTCTCACACAGCTGAATTTAGAGTTCGGGATAACTATAGGTCAGGGTCAACCCGACGACATTAGCACTGGCATTCGGCACGTTGTCTTGCTCGCGTTGTTTGTAGGTATAGGATAGGCGCGCAACCCAAAAAGGCGAGAGCTCTCGACTGACCCAGGTATTAAAATTGCGCAGGGTATTAGGGGTTTGCCCCGTGGTTTTTTGCCATGAGGTATCAATACCTGCACGACTGAGCTCGTCTATGGAGTAACTCCATGTAGCGCGCACATTGTCAGACTCGACAAAGCCGCCATTGCCGCTGGCTATCGTGCTGCGACTGGCGTCAAAGGTTGTGTCAAAACGTTCACCGGCATAGTGCAGATTGAACCCGCCCTGGCCGGTTGGACCGCTGTTCGTACCCGACGTCTCATTGACGCCCACGTACATCCCCCCCTCGAGTCGATCGGAGATCTTGTAGTTAAAACCAGTCGTGGGGGTGTAGCTGTTTGAAGAGGCAATCCCGGAGCCCGACGCCGGTTCATAGCGCCTCATTGAAAAACGCGTGAAGAGTTCGACGCGATCGCTCCAGGCGTAGTTCCAGCTCAATCGATTGGAAAGCTCGTCATAGGGCGTCAGCGTATTGATATCGTATTTGACGTCTGTGTATTCAGTCTCGTTGACCAGGGTACTTCGTTCGCTGAGAGCGGTACGCCAGTTGCCGCCCAACGTATATTGCTTTTGCGTACCATCGGGGGCGACCACGCCGGTTTCTTGAACCTGACTGGAGAGCGTCGAGCTTTCGACATAACTCGCCGTCAGTCCATAGGCGCCCTTTTCGGTCTCTCGCTCCCACCCTAATAGCAAGTTAGGGTCTTCACGGTTTCGAACGACGGCTGTATTAGACGAGTGCACCACATTCAAACCGAGACCAATGTGCAACTGGTCCTGGTCGGACGTTCCCACAATATCGAAATCAGGAGCGATGATCGTACGAGTCACCGACTGCTTTTTGCCAGTGGCAAGCACTGGGTTGCTATCGTATTCGACAGTCGTAGGCAATGCTGTTGTAGTTTGCCAGGTGGCCGCATAGGCAGCCCCCGAACACGGCAATATCAAGATTGCCGCCGCAGCCCCAGTAGTTCGCAGCATAGATAAGCTAAACCCCAATACAGCGCGCAAGATTAAGGCACGACCAATGTATCGCCGACCTGAAGTTTATGGTTGGTGGACATGTCACTCCCGTCAATCAAATCGCTGTAGTGGACGGGCAGCACTTTATTGTCGCGCAGGATCTTAATGCCCTTTTTGTCCGCGAATTTGTCGAGCCCACCCGCCTGACTCAATATTTGCAGTACATCCGTTGGACCCGCCAATTGCAGAGGACCAGGCTTCAGCACTTTGCCTTGCACGTAAACGAGATTGCCTTTGGGGTTTGTGATGACGACGCTTACGATCGGATCGGGTAGGAACTTTTCAAGCTTTTGGGCGATATCCTTTTCGACTGCAGTGGAATCAAGCCCTGCAACCTTGACTCGCCCTACCAGCGGAAAGGTAATACTGCCGTCGGGTAGCACCTGCACTTCCGATTTCAAAGTGTCCTCGCGCCAAACGGAAACACTAAGGACATCACCTGGATTGAGCAGGTAAGCCGCGCTTTTTTCATCGGCATTGGTGACGCTGGGCAAGACCACCAACACGCAGAGCACAGGTAATAACGAACGCAACATCGGCATCCCTCCGAACAAGCAGCAGTATGCAAAGAGTGAATCGAGTTTCACATAAAAATGAAAAGAAAACACTCCTTCCGCCTTTACATAAAAAAAACAATCAAACAGCAATCGCCTCAAGATTTTTGGCGCCCGATTTCCGCTGGCGCACGCCTTCGCAACCAGAAGAAGCGGCAAGCAGGAAATAGGGTAGTGATACAGCTTTCGCGAGCAGGCTCTCTCCCACAGGGGACCTTCCCAGGCCAGACTTCAGTGACATCTGAACGACCTTCTGCCATGGTTCACAGCATTGTCCGATTGCAGTCTGTGATCACAGCAAGCCAACAATGGGGGTCCGTCTCATGAGCAAAGCGTCCTACATTCCTCCCAAGGTCTGGAAAAACAACGCCCCGTCTGGCGGCGAATTCGCCAGCATCAACCGGCCAACCGCCGGGCCGACCCATGACAAGACATTACCGGTCGGCAAGCACCCGTTGCAGCTTTACTCCCTGGCCACGCCCAATGGGGTGAAGGTGACCATCCTGCTGGAGGAGCTGTTGGCGCTGGGACATACCGGCGCGGAATACGACGCCTGGCTGATCCGCATCAACGACGGTGACCAGTTCTCCAGCGGCTTTGTCGAGATCAACCCGAACTCCAAGATCCCGGCATTGCTGGATCACAGCTCGAAGCCGCCGATCCGCGTGTTCGAGTCCGGGTCGATCCTGCTTTACCTCGCGGAAAAATTCGGCGCGTTCCTGCCCACTGATCTGGCCGGGCGCACCGAAACCTTGAATTGGCTGTTCTGGCAAATGGGGGCGGCGCCGTACCTGGGCGGCGGCTTTGGGCATTTCTATGCCTACGCGCCGGAGAAGCTCGAATACCCGATCAACCGCTTCACGATGGAGACCAAGCGTCAGCTGGATGTCCTCGATCGGCGACTGGCCGAAAGCCCCTACCTGGCGGGCGATCATTACACCATCGCCGATATTGCGATCTGGCCCTGGTACGGCCAATTGGTGCGAGACAAGGTGTACTCGGCGGCCGAGTTTCTGTCTGCACACGAATACACCCACGTGCAACGCTGGGCGGAGGAAATCGCCAAGCGCCCTGCGGTCCTGCGCGGACAGCGCGTGAACCGTACCTGGGGTGACGAGGCGAGCCAGGTGCCTGAACGGCATGGGGCTGATGATTTGAACACCTGAGTACCGGTGCGCCGCGGGTTCGATGGCTGACGGTCAAACCGTGTTGCGGCCATCGCGAGCAAGCTCGGCTCCCACGGGGATCTACGCCGGACACAAACTCTGTGCCTGATGAAGATCAAAACTGTAGGAGCCGTGCTTGCTCGCGATTGGGCGTCATGTTGCCTACACAGCTTTCGGAAAAAAGACATGTAGGCAAAGAACTGCCTGACTGCTCTCTTGTATCCATATGGATACATTTGATCAATGAATTATCTTATTCAACAAACTATGATCTTCCGGGCATGGCATGCCTCAATTCGCGACTTGCGGGCAAAATTAGCTATCGCGCGTCGCATTGATCGTGCGTCTGTGGGCAATTTGGGCGATATCAAATCCGTGGGTGATGGGGTTTCCGAAATGCGCGTGGACGTTGGTGCCGGCTATCGGGTCTACTTCACCATGCGAAATAACGTCGTCATTGTGTTGTTGGCGGGAGGTGATAAATCCTCGCAATCTGCTGACATCCGGCGGGCAAAAAAAATGGCGAAGGGGGTTTAAAAATGAGCCAGACTTTGACTACTTTCGATATGGCGGCGCTGCTGGACAGCGACGAAGCTATCAGTGAGTACCTTTCCCAAGTACTTGCCGACGGCGACAACGAGGAGTTTCTTCGTGCTATCGGCTATGTGGTAAAAGCACGTGGAATGACACAAATAGCCAAGGACTCAGGTATGGGGCGCGAAAGCCTGTATAAGGCCTTCGCACCGGGTGCAAAACCTCGTTTTGATACGGTCTTGAAAGTAATTCATGCCCTTGGAATTGATCTCTGCGCGCAGCCGGGTCATTCGGCAAATCACTCGGCTCACTGAGAGCCGTTTTTGGCTAAATTGCCAGTTTCACCACCAACGTAAAACACATCGGCAACTGCGCCACCTGCCGCTCATACCGGTCATACAGTTCCTCCCGATTCGAGTGCGGGTATTCCTTGAAGTGGCTGATCTGCAACCCTGCGTCGAGGGCACCGGTGAAGATGTCCCCCAGGGTGTGGACGAACCAGTAGGACGCCGCGGCCTGCTGTTCAACCTTGCCTTCGTAAACAATCGGCTGATTCTGCACAAACGGTTCGCTACGGAAATACGAACTGTCCAGACGATACGGATCAGCCGATTCGGGGTCGAACATCTCCAGGAACGGATGGGTTTCGTACACCACCAGCGCCCCGCCCGGTTTGAGTGTTTGCGCGACATGCCGCATGAATTCGCCGATGTTCGGCATCCAGTTCAACACACCGATGGTGATCAAGGCCACATCGAAACGCTGATGCAACGAGGTCGGTAACTGATGGATATCGGCTTCGATAAATTCGGGTTGATGGGGTGAGCGCGACGCCAACTCCCGCGCCTGGTCGAGAAACGCTGCCGATTGATCGACACCCACCACGCTGCGGGCACCCAGCGCATACAGCGAGAGACTTTCGCGGCCGTTGTTGCAGCCTAGTTGCACCACGTCCCTGCCATCGACCCCCACCTGTTCCAGCACGCCGATCAACGTCGCATCCAGGCAGGAAAAATCCCTCTGACCCACAGCACTCACCATCTCGTGCCATTCGCGGGTGTCTTTGTGGTGTCGGGCAGAGTCGTTCCACGCCTCACGGTTGCTGGCGATGGCTGTTTCTTTTGTCGGCATTTCCATTGCACGCTCCAGATTCAGGTCTTGATTGACCGGCCCAAGTCTAGATCGGAGCGCTGAAAAAACCTGTTGGAATCTTGTAAACCGGGCATGACGAACGCGTGCCCGTACGACAGCTATAGTTAATGGCCTTGGGGAATTGCGCGAAAACCGAATACACAGGTGTTGCCATGAAAAAAACCGAACTGATGCTGTTCACTGTCTGCCTGACACTGGCGAGCGCCGCCCACGCAGGCGAGACCCTGCCGCTTACCACCGAATACAGCAGTGACTTCAACTATTACGGGGCCGACCAGCCCTTCGCCCACCCCGCTCCACCCTCCGCGATCCTGATACCGCCAGGTTCATATACCTCGACCTCGCCAGGGGAGTTCATACCGATTTCAAACCAGCACGTGTTCCACGATTCACTCTTGCCGACAATTGCCAGTGCCCGAGTTCAGGTGTTCATTCGCACGTACGATGCCGACCTCAACGTGTACATGAACGAGGAAGTCCTGAACCCGAGTTGCACACTCGAATGCCTCAGTCAACAGGGCCCGAGGTTGGAATAAGGCCTACCACTGGCGTTTGTCCGGACGTGCCAGCCCGAGTTTTTCGATCCGGTAACGCAACATGTCGCGGCTCAGACCCAATAGCCGAGCGGACTTGGTGACGTTCCAGTCGGTCTTGTCGAGCATCTTGCGCACCATGTCGCGCTCGACTTCCGGCAGGTTCATCGACTCGGTGCCGCTGTAGACCGGGCGCGGTTCGTGGTGTTGCGGCTCATGCTGATACATCGGCGGGTCGTCCACCAGGCTCAGGCAGACGTTCAACTGGTGCGCGGCGATGGTGTCGCTCTGAGCCAGCAGCACAGTTTGCTCCAGCATATTGCGCAACTCGCGCACGTTGCCCGGCCAGCTGTAGCTGAGCAGCAGTTCTTCGGCCTGATCGCTGAAATGCAGGTTCGGCTTGCCATAGCGTTTGCCGTGGATCGACAGGAAATGCCGGGCCAGCAACAGGATGTCTTCGCCACGGGCATACAGGCGCGGCACCTTGATGGAAATGATCCGCAGCCGGAAGAACAGGTCACGGCGAAACTTGCCCTGCTGGACCATTTGTTCGAGGTTGCAGTTGGTGGCGCTGATCACCCGCAGATCGACTTTGCGCTCCTTCACCGCACCGACCCGCCGAATAGTCCGGTCTTCCAGCAGTTTGAGCAGCTTGGCTTGCAGTATCAGGTCCATTTCACCGACCTCATCGAGAAACAGCGTGCCGCCATCGGCCGCTTCCACCAGGCCGGTCCGGCGGTCCTTGGCGTCGGTGAAGGCGCCCTTCTCGTGGCCGAACAGTTCCGACTCCACGAGGTTGGACGGAATCGATGCGCAGTTGAACTCAATGAACGGGCCTTTGCTGCGCGGGCCGTCGAAGTGCAGTGCCCGCGCCACCAGTTCCTTGCCGGTGCCGGTCTCGCCTTCCACCAGCACCGGCGGCAGGTCGGTGTTGGCCATTCGCCGCTCGGCGTCGAGCAATTGGGCGATGGTGTTCTTCAGGTAGTTCATCGGCGCCGATTCGCCGATCAATGCCTGGACGCCGGACTTCTGCGCCTCACGTTCCTGATAGAACGACAGCGTGCGCTCCATGCGATCCGTGGCCAGCGCCTTGTCGAGCAGCAGCTTGAGCTCGGGCAGCGCCACCGGTTTGGTGACGTAGTGAAAAGCGCCCTCTTTCATCGCCACCACGGCGTCTTCGACATTGCCGTAGCCGGTCATCATGATCACTTTCAGATCCGGCGCGCTGACGCGCAGCTTCTGGATCAGGTCGTGACCACTCATGCCCGGCAACGAGTTGTCGGTCAGCACCACGTCCGGGGCGAACGTACTCAATTGCTCCAGTGCATCTTCAGCAGAGTGGCAGACCGTCACCTCGAAGTCTTTGCGCTCCAGGTAGGTCTGAATATTCTCGGCGAGGATTTCGTCATCCTCGACCAGCAATATGCTGTGCTCCATATTCCCCTCCCGTTGCCACTTTAAAATTGAGACAGACGTGGGTTCCTTCCTGCTCTTGGCTGGTCAGTTCGACCGAGCCTTCGAAACGCTCCATTATTCGTTTGACCAGGGCCAGGCCGACACCTAAACCACCTTGTTTGGTGGTGAAAAACGGCTTGAAGACCATCTGTTGCTGCTGCTTGTTCATGCCTTTTCCGGTGTCCGTGAGGGTCATGCGCACATGGCCCGGTTGTGGCTGTTCGATGTCGACGGTCAAGTGGCCGCCCTTGGGCATGGCTTCCAGGGCGTTGGCAAACAGGCTATTGAGAATTTGTGTGAGCAGCACCTGTTGACTGACGACCGGTGGACAGGATTGAGGCTTGAAATGCACTTGCACGTTCGAACGTTTGATCAGCGCATCGAACGCACTCAGGGTGTCATCAATGGCCAGCACCAGGTCGACCGTTTCGTAGTCGTCATTCATGGGTCGCAATGACACCAGCAATTCCCGTACCCAGCGCGACATACGGTCGACCTGATTGATGATGTCGCCAATGTTCTTCTGCGCACTCTGGCTGGCGATTTCCTGGGCCAGTTCAGCGCTGGAACGAATGTTTGCCAGCGGATTGCGCAAACTGTGCGCCACCGCTGAGGACATCTCACCCAGCGCGACGAAGGTCTCGTTGGTTACCAGTTGCTGTTGCTGACTCTGCAGCAACATCGCGGCCCGGCGCACAATCCAGAACAACCCAAGGTAAATGACCAGGCCGCCCAGCACCGTCGCCAGCCAGATCGCCTTGAAACCACGCTGGATGCGCTCCACCAGGTCCACCGGTTCCTTGTAGATCTCGACCATGGCGATCACTTTGCTTTTGTCGACATTGAACATCGGGATGTAGTTCTCGACGAACAGATACTTGGGCTCGCGTAACAGCATCTGTTCGGGACGCTCCTCATCGATCTGGTGATAGCTGGTCGAGACGAGTTCCTTCATTTCAAAGGACTCGTCCAGTTCTTCATCGCCTTCGACGCGCATGCCGATCATTTGTGGATTGGTCGACCAGACCACCGTGCGATCCAGGGCGTATACCACCGCCAGAAGCGTGTCCGGCAAGTGTTCGACATGATCCAGAAACTCTATGCGGGCCGCGGCACGAGCGCCTGGATCGACATCCGGATAGTTGTTGTCGTCGCGTGGATCGAGCATTTCGCCCATGGTTCTTGTCGGGGTGATGCCCGCGTGGCGAATTTCCGCATCACCGATGGCCTGAATGAATTGCGCGGTCAGCATGGAGTCACGTTCGATGCTCTCATCAACGACAAAACGCGTGGACACATAACCCAAACCCAGCGCCACGGCGGCGATGATCAGAAAGCTGCCCAGGGAAAACCAGCGCAGCAGATTGAACGGTTCCAACCGGTTCTGGCCCTTTGCTGCCGGTGTGGCCGGCGCAGGTATTTTTTGTTGTTCTATTGTCGGCATAGGGTTGTCCTGAATGCTCGTATCAAGCCTGCTCAACCATGTCACGGATCAGTGTAGGTCGCATTGAACGTGCCTGACTGACCCAATGATAGTATTTCGCCGCTATTGCGCCTGCGCCGCTTGCAATGGCTGCTGGCGCTCGGTTTCTTCCTGCAAGAAATCCACAATCGACTGCGCGGATTTCTCATCCAGACGCAGGTTGGGCATCGGTATTTTGTCAAAACGTTCAAACAGCTCCACGGCAATCGGGTCTTTCTCCTTGAGCATGCTGTCCGGCTCGCGAATCCAGCGGTTGAGCCAGGCCGGGTCGCGTTGGCGGGTCACGCCGATCAGGTCCGGGCCAATGCTGCGCATACCGATGCCCTGCCCGTCCATCGGGCCCAGGCTGTGACAGGACGCGCAACGGGTGCGAAACAGTTCTTCGCCATTGCTCGGTGGGCGAATCTCCGGCGCGTTGGCGTAGCTTTCTTCCGCGCTGGCCTTTTTCCAGTTCTGCAACGTGTTGGCCAACTGGTCGGCCAGAATCCACGGGTTCTCGAACGGTGAGGCTTTCATCCAGCGACCGGTACTCTGGTTGCCGACGATCAGGCTCAGGTTGTGGTCCTTGCTGCGTCCGTTGTCGACGCCCTCAATGAACAGCCCAAGTTTCTTGCGCAGGTCAGTGACGTCGGCAAATTCCCCGGTGAGGAATTTCCAGCCCGGCCCGACCTTGAACCGTTGCGCATAGGCCTTGAGCACTTCGGGCGTGTCGCTCAAGGGGTCGATGCTGATGGAGTAGAAAAAGATGTCCTGGCCGACCCGGTCACCGAGCAGCTTTTGCACCTGGCGCAAGCGCGCGGTTTCCAGTGGGCAGGAGTCGCTGCACGAGGTGAAGATGAAGTTGATCACCACCACCTTGTTCTTGATCAGGTCATCGAAGAAATGCACCTGCTGACCGTCCTGGTCGGTCAGCAGGGTGTTGGGAAAATAGTCGCCGCCCCACGGGGTCGCCGACTCCGTCGGCGCCAGCACACCCTCATGGGCCAGCAGCACCTGACTGGCCAACAGACAGACGACCAGTACCAATATCAGGTGCATGCCCAGGGCGCGGGAGCGCGGCGTGTGCACGTTCATGTCGGCTCCCTCGCGGCGTTTCATGGTTTGACCACCACTTTAGGGCCGAAGCCGTCGCCATTGCGGAAGGTTGGCAGCGCGGCGGAGTTGACGTAGCGCACACCATCCCAGCTTGGCAGCGGTGTTGGCATCAACTGGAATTGCCCGGGTTTCTCAATGTCCCAACGCAGCAGCATCGAGTTGTCTTCGTGCTGGGTGTTGTGACAGTGCTCCATGTAGGTCCCGGCGAATTCGCGAAAGTTGATCGCCATCTCGACATTGTCCAAACCGTCTTTTTCCGTACCGATGCGGTACACGTCCTTACGTGCCCACTTTTCCCATTCCGGTGGTGCCTTGCCGCCGCGACTGAGGATGATCCCCTCTTCGAAGTGCACATGCACCGGGTGGCTCCAGCCACTGCCGCCGAGCTTGATGTTCCACACCTCCAGGGTGCCGAACCCTGCTGCCCCGGCATCGGTCGGACCGTTGGCCAAGTGGGTCGCGGTGTTCAAGCGACGTGGGTCCATGTGGAAGCCGAAGCCGCCATCGGTCTTGACCGTCCACGGTGCTTCATCGGTGCCGTCGGAACGGCCGAAGGTGAAGGTGCGGTGACGAGCCTGGGCCAGTAGCGCCTTGTCGGCCGGATTGTCGCGATGGATCTTCAGCGGGATCATCACCAGGCCTTCAGGTTTGCCCGGTTTGGCCGGTTCGTAGGCTGCGGGGTCCATGGCCAGGTCTTGACCGGTATAGGCCTTGACGTTGAGTTGCAACACCTTGCCCACTGCCGGGTCACCTTTGTCCCACTGCGGTCCTTTGCTGCCTTGTTTGATCACCGCCAGGTATTTCTCGGACAACACGTCGGCCAGGGAGATAGGTTCTTTCGGGCCTTTGCCATCGTCGTGCGCCAGCAGGTTGACGAAGAAAATCTTGTCCCCTGGCTTGATGCCGTTTTTGGCGAAGTTGACGATGATGTCGAAGCGCTCGGCAATGCCCTGGGTCGGCAGGATTGCGTTGTGGTTCTGTTTATCGCCGTCGGCGTCGAGGTCCATGGAGCCGTCGAACGGCACGCTGTGTTCCATGATGTTGCCGTCGTTGGCAATCATGTGGAACGGCACGCGGGCATAGGACACACCCGAGCCTTTAGGCCCCTGGAACTCGCCACTGGTGCCTTTGATTTCACGCACCAGCGCCAGTTTGTAGTAACGCGATACCGAGCCGTTGAGCATGCGGAACCGATAGCTGCGGGCGCGCACATCCAGGGCCGGTTTCCACTGCCAGTTGACCAGCACCTGGTCACCGAGGAAGCCGTCGGTGTTGAAGGGGTTGAACCACAGCTGACCGTTCTGATCCCACGCCTTGTCGGCGAACACCAGGTTGACGTCGTAGTCGCGGTTACCCCACGGCAAGGCGTTGCCGCTGGGGAAACGCAGGTTGACGCCGTCGTTGACCGATTCGTTGCCACGGTCGAGGGCGCTGTAGTAGTTCATCATCGCCGCGTTGCCCTTGTAGACGTTCTGCGCGGTGAAATCGAGCATGTGGTCGTGGAACCAGTGGGTGCTCATGGTTTCGCGCCAGTCGCCGCGGATCTTGATCGTGCCGTTCTCGCACGTCTTGCGGCTGGGGTTGACGTCATTGGTCCACAGAGTTTCGCCCGGCGAGCAAGGGAAGGCCGCGCGTGGATCATGAGCATCGGTGTTGATGGTGTCGTAACCGGCCAACTGGATCGGCCAGCGATAGTCGTAATACTGGCCGGGGAAGAAAAACGCGTTGGCATAACCATCGCTTTCCGCCGGGGCGTGACCGTTGTGTTCGTGGGTACTGATGGTGTGTAAACCAAAACCCATGTTGGCAGCAGGGTCGATCGGCAAGCCGTTGTAGTGACGCATCAACACCGGTTGGCCGTAACGCACCATCAGCAGTTTAGGCGGCAGGGTGCCGTCGAAGGTCCAGACCGAGTTGTGGTTCTGCACTGGCATGTTCGGGTGGAAACGCGCATCGACACCTTTGGAAGTGCCATCGGTCGCCGGTACACCGGCGACGTTGTGATACAGGCCACCGGGGCCGAACTCGCCCATGGCGTAACCGTGCATCTGATGGCTGTCGCGCCAACCGCTGTTGAGCCTCGCCCCGGTTTGCACGGTTTTGTAGGCCACTTGCGGGTAGAACTCATTCCAGCGCTGGTGCGACCAGCCCTTTCCTGGTGGACGACCTTCAGCCGACGAGCCGATATGGCGGTTGAGGAACACCTCGATCTGCGCCTGCCACGGGTTGCGGTCCACCACGTTGGAGAATTGGCTGGGGAACGGGGTCAGCCCCGGTTGACGCATGAAGGCATCGAGTGCCGCGCTCGGTGGTGCACTGCGAGCGGCATTGGTCGGGTCCTGTTGTGGCAACGGACCGACCGTGGCCGGCGGGAAACCCAACGGCGCCGCCGGTGTGGTGGGGTCGAGTTTTTCCGGGCCGAATTCTTCGAACAGCACCAGTTGCTGAGTGAATGGCTGGGCGCCAAACAACGGGCTGGGCTTGCCATTGGTGGGGTAATTGAAACTGGTCTGCACCGCCGGCGGCAGGACATTTTCCTGCCGTGGGGTCAGGCGGGTGCCTTTGACGCCATCGGGCAAATCGAAAGAATCCTGGTTGGCCTCCGGCATGGTCAAAATGGCATTCAACGCCGTGGCTTCGTCAGCCGGTTCGTCGTAATAAGCCGAGGGGTCGGACGGTTCAGGCTGTCGCTCGTCATCGATAGGGCTGGCACGCAGATTCGCTGTGCCCAGCGTCATCGTTAAAAGAACGCCCAGAGGCGTCAACAGGCCAAACCACTTGAAGGGATAACGCGATTTTCTGTCCATCACCAGCCGCCTCGAAGTCGTGAAGGGGGTGATGGGTGTTTTGCAAGGAGCTCGCCAGATTTGTAACTGATTTATACGAAAGTATTAACACCCTGAAAAACAATGGCTTATCAACATCAATGTGCCATAACCGCAAAAACCGACTGGGGCTTGACACCCGCTAACGGGGAAAGTTCACACCCGTTTTCAGGGAATCCGTTTGAACGACAAACGGACAGTCGTGCCCTCGCCTTCACGGCTGTCCAGGGTCACCGCGCCACCGAAGCGGTCCATGATGCGCTTGACCAGCACCAGCCCGACGCCCAAGCCACCTTGCTTGGTGGTAAAAAACGGCCGGAACGCCATGCTGCGCTGCTCCTCGTTCATGCCTTTGCCGGTGTCGCTGATACTCACACAAATACCTCTGGAATCCGTCGGTTCGAGCATGATCGTCAGCGTCCCGCCCTTGTCCATGGCTTCCAGTGCATTGGCCAGCAAACTGTTGAGTATTTGCGTCAGCTGCACCTGCTGGCTGAGCACCATCGGTGTCTCCTTGGGCTCGAACACCACGTGAACGTTGGCCTTGGCAATCTGATGCTCGAAGGCGAGCAGACTGTCATGCAAGCAGGCAACCAGGTTCACCGGCTCCACTTCGTCATTGAGCGGTCGCAAGGATTGCAGCAGTTCCCGGACCCATTTCGACATGCGGTCCACCTGACCGATGATGTCGTTGATGTTTTTGTGGGCCGGGCCACTGTCGAACTCAAGGGCCAGCTCGGCGCTGGAACGAATGGTCGCCAACGGGTTGCGCAGGCTATGGGCAACCGCCGAGGACATCTCCCCGAGGGCGACAAAGGTTTCGTTGGTGATCAGTTGTTTTTGCTGCGTGGCCAACAGGATCGCTGCCCGCCGCACGATCCAGTACAGCCCCAGATAGATCAGCCCGCCGCCCAGGGCCGTGGCCAGCCAGATCAGGGCCAGGCCACGCTCCATGCGCTCTATCAGGTCCTTGGGTTCCTTGTAGATCTCGACCATCGCAGTCACGGTGTTGCGGTCGGCATCGAACAGCGGGATGTAATTCTCAATGAAGATGTAGTCCGGCGGCGTGACGAACTTCTGCTCCATGCGCGCCTCGTCCACGTTGTGATAGCTGGCGGACACCGGCGTTTTGGAGCCGAACGCATGATCGAGGTCCTCGTCGGCATGGATCGTGGTGCCCATCAGCTCCGGGTTGGTGGACCAGATCACCATGCGGTCCGGGGCGTAGATGTTGGCCAGGATCACATCGGGCAAATGCTCGACGTGGTCGAGGAATTCACCCCGGGCACTGGCTCGGGCTTGTGGATCGTCGCCGGGGAAATCCTTGTCTTTGCGCGGGTCGAGCAACTCGCCCATGGTCCGCACGTTAGGAAGGGACACATGACGCACCTCGGCCGAGGCTATCGCTTCAATGAACTGTGAGGTCAATAACGCATCGCGCTGCACGCTCTCGGTAATCACAAAGCGCGTGGACACAGCGCCCAGCGCCACGGCTACCGTGCCGATCACCGCCATGCTGATCAGCGAGAACCAACGCAGCAGATTGAACGGCTGTTTGCGCGAGCTCAGGCGAATGTCGCCCTCTTCTTTGAGCAGGGCTGATGCTTGAATATTCATGGACGTGGTTCCCGGGTGCTCCCTATAGGGTTATAGCGCACTGCCCGATGTTTGCCCGGCTTCGGGTTTTATCCACCCACTTTCCCCGATTGCCCCACTGCCCCGATCACCCCCCAAAACTGGGGACAGTCGCCCGCTTCAACGGCCGGTGAGATTTAGTCGCAGTCACGCCACAGGCCTTCACTACGGGCTTGTGGTGACGGTTTTCAAAAATTGGTATGGAAGTTGCCGAAGCCCTCTCAACTGACCCACCCCCAAGGGGCAGGTCTTCTGATAGAGGGAATACTCATGCACCCTTTACTGTCCAAAACCACGATCGCCCTGATCGTGTCCGCTCTGGCCCAAGGCGCTGCGCAGGCGGCGCTGTTTGCCGTCGACACCGGACCTTACCTGCCCGCCAACGGCAATTTCGCCGCCTGGTATCAGGATACGCACGGCCGCACTCTTGATCTGTGCCTGTCCAAGGCAGTCAGCTCCAGGGTGGCCAGTGCGCCAGGCGCCCCGACTTACATGTGTTCGTTGATCCCCGCCCCCGGTGTTTTCGACGACACTCAACCAATGGTCTTCCCGACCAATTTCCCCGACGAAGCGTTCTGGGCGACCGGCGAAACCACCATCGTCGATGCGGCCCGCGGCATCGACCTGACCTATGTCTCTGCGGTTGAAGCCGCCTTCAGCGGCGGCGACCCGGTGGAAGGCGACCAGATCAGCTTCGCGCGCATCCGCATCCGCATCGACGTGCCCACGGCCGGGACCTATGTCATAACCCACCCCTATGGCGTCGAAGTGTTCACCGTCGATACCCCAGGGCGGCGGGCGATCAACATGACCCGGGACATCGGCATCGGCGCGGCGAAAACCTATGACGGCGCGCTTAAGGGTGATGTCGGACCGTTCCTGCGCAGCGTCAACGGCCCTTACACCGAGACCAACCCGGTCAGCGGCGCCGCCGAACAATTCGTCGGCGACCCGAACCTCACCGAAGCCGTGACCGGCAGTCCGTACAACACCAACTACGTGCGCATCGAAGGCCCCAATGGCATTGACTTGCGCACTGACCTCTTTGCCGTCTCCGGCAAGCTGTCGACGGTGGTCCGGCCAACCCCGGTCATTGCCCAACGCAGCACCTACTCTCGGCATGCCGGTGACAGCGCACCGGTGGCCCAACAAGACGTCTTCGTCATGGCCCCGCCTGCACCGGCGACTGTGACCCTGGACAGCAACAACCCGGTGTTGAACCTCACCGAGGCGGACAGTACCGGCCACTGGTACGCGCAGTCGTCGACCAATCCATCGTTGCCGAACACCTTGCAACTGACCGCCGACAACCATCTGGCCATCGCCAGCAGCACGCCGACAATCCTGCCCATGCCCCTGACTGACCTGGTGGTGATTTCCCGTGCCGAGTACAGCCTGAGCAACGGCCAGATCACCATCGTCGCCTCGACCAGTGATGAAACCTCGCCACCGGTGCTCACCGCCACCTCGGGTACCGGGGTCGCCATCGGTGCCCTGAGCGGCGATGGCGCCGTGAAAAGCCTGGCCACCGGCATCTCGCCCATTCCGCCAGCCAAGGTTCGGGTGACGTCATCCAATGGCGGCAGCGACACCGAAGAAGTGGTCATCGTGCAATGAACGCTCACATGCCCAGATCCTCATCAGGAGGCATCATGAACAATTGGCCACGCCTGGCGCTCAACGCCCTGGGACTGACTCTATCGCTGTCCGGCAGTGCTTTCGCGCAACTCGCTGCCGTCGACCCCGGCCCCTATACCTTTGCCACCGGGAAATTCCCGATCTGGTATCAGGACAACAATCTGCTGTCGATGGAATTGTGCCAGTCCAAAGCCGTCAGTTCGCGAGTAGGGGTCACGGTGCCACCGGCCTACATGTGTACCCTGCTGCCGACACCGGGCATTTTCGACGACACCCAGCCGATGGTGTTCCCGGATAACTGGCCAGACGAAGCCTTCTGGTTCCTCGCCGATGCCACCATCCCCAACAACGCTGCCGGTTACGGGATGGACGCCTATGTTGCCGGGATCGAGGCTGCATTTGCCGGCGGGAACCCGCTCGACGGCGATCAGATCACCTTCGCGCGGATCCGGATGCGGATCAACATTCCCGTCGCCGGGACCTACACCATCACCCACCCATACGGTGTGGAAACGGTTAATGTCACCACCCCCGGCCGTCGTGCGATCAACATCACCAAAGACGTCGGCATCGGTGCGCCAGGCGTATTCACCGGCGCGGTGAACGGTGCTATCGGGCCCTTCCTGCGCAGCGTCAACGGCCCGTATACGGAAGTGAACCCGGACACCGGCGCCGTCGAAACCTTCGTCGGTGATCCGAACCTCACCGAAGCCGTGACCGGCAGCCCGAACAACACCAACTTCGTGCGTATCCAGGGGCCTGCCGGGACCATCGAGACCAGCCTCTTCACCCTGTCCGGCAAAGTGCTCGACAGCCGTGCGCAAACACCGGTGGATATCAGTCGCGCCACGTACCGGCGCACCGCAGGAACGGGAGGCAACAGCACCCGCGTCGAAGTCTTTGGTAAAGCCAACAACGGCTCGACCCTGTGCTTCCGCGAAAGCATTGCCCTGGTCCCCGGCCCACCTGTCTCGCCTTGCCAGACCACCATGGTCAGCGATAACAACGGCTTGTTCTTCGGCCAGCACCTCCTGGCCAATGGCGCCGTGCCGCCTGTCGTGGTGATCACCGCCACCAACCCGACCGGTTCGACCCGCCCGACCTCCGTGTCGAGCAAACTCACCGACGTGGTGAAAGTCCAGACCGCTCGCTACAGCTGGAGCAATCACAGCCTGCTGATCGAAGCCACCTCCACCGACGAAGTGGGCATACCTGACATGGTCGCCCAGAGTTACGGAAGGCTGTCGAAGAACGGCACGCTGCAGAGCCTGACCGTGCCGGACCTGATGCAGCCACCGGCCACCGTGACGATCAAGTCGGCCGCGGGCGGCAGTGACACCGAGCCAGTCGTGGTGGTCGGCACCGCACCGGACTCCGGTCAGAACAAGGCACCTATAGGGGTTGCCGATGTGGGCAGCACCACCTTTGGCGTGCCGGTCACCCTCAACGTGCTGGCCAACGACAGCGACCCGGACGGCAACACACCACTGAGTGTCACGGCGCTGACGCAACCGGCCGCCGGCAAGGGCACCGTGGCATTGGCCGTCAACAATGTGGTGTATACGCCGCCCGCCGTCGTCAATGCACCGTTGACCACAACCTTCACCTACAAGGTTCAAGACGCCAAAGGCCTGGCCTCGACCGACCCGGTGACCGTGACCGTCAACGTGGCATCTAACCAGCCTCCGGTGGCTGTCAACGACAGCGTCTCGACCCAGGCTGCGCCCGTCACGATCAACGTGCTGGCCAACGACACCGACCCTGAAGGCAACCTGCCGCTGGCCGTCGCCAGCCTCACCCAACCGGCAGCAGGTCGCGGCAGTGTCGCCATCAACGGCACGGCGGTCACCTATACACCACCGGCCGTCGTGCTGACGCCTTTCACCACAACCTTCACCTACGTCGCCCGGGACAGCTTCGGCGCCCTGTCGGCACCGGCCACGGTCACCGTGCAGGTGTCGCCACCGCTGGTCCTTGAAGTCTTCAACGTGACGGCTGCCACAGTCACCGCCCGTGCCGGCAATCGCTTCACCTGGAACTTCGCCGGTACCTCGTCGACGATCGTCGGCAACACGGTCACCGTCCAGGTCACCACACCGGCCGGGCTGGCTACCCTGGGCACCGCCACCGTAGCGATTACCGGACGCTGGACCCTGACGGTCACCAACACCACGGTCGCCCCATCGCTCAACCCGACGGCCACCATCCGATCAACCCCGGGCTCGGTGCGCAACGTCTCCGTCACCGTGCAGTAAACGCTGCCCCACCGTCTGCAATGGCCGGTGGGGCAAGCCCTCAACCAAGGACTCAGCCATGAAAACGTCGACCGTTGCCCTGCTCTGCCTGCTTCTGCTTTGCAGCAGCGCGGGTGTGCGCGCCGATGACTTGATGGACAACGACGACCTCGGTCCCGGTGGCGACCTGGGCGAGTTACCCCCACCGGTTGGCCAGCACGCGCTGATCGACCAGAACGGCCAGGCCAACATTGCACTGGTGCAACAGAACGGCCAGTCGTTGCTCGGCAATATCGTCCAGTCGGGCAGCAATCAGGAGGCTTACATCCTGCAACAAGGAAACGACCTGATGGCAATGATCAACCAGCAAGGTTCTGGCAACGATGCCTCGATCACGCAAACCGGCAGCCACAACCGTGCGCAGATTTCCCAGAACGGCAATAACAACGACGCCAGCATCGTCCAGGCCGGCACGGGGCTCTCCAGCGCCGTGACCCAATCCGGGAACGGCATGAGCGTCTCCGTCAAACAATATCGCTAAAGCACTGCACCACTTGGAGGTTCCATCATGTTCAAATTAATGCCCCTCACCGCCGCCATCCTGGTCATCCTCAGTGCCCAGGCGATGGCCGACGACAGCACGTCCATCCAGAACCAGAACGGCGATGCCAACATCGCCAACGTGAAACAGACCACAGCCAGTTTCAGCACGTCCACCCAGCAGCAGTCTGGATCGGGCAACGATGCCGCGACAGTGCAGGACAACGCCAGCAGCACCATCGAGCAGATCCAGGTCGGTGACTACAACGCCGGCTACGGTGAGCAACTGTTCGAAAACGGCAGCACCATCACCCAGCAACAGGTCGGCACGTTCAACACCAGCCATGCCAGTCAGTCAATTGGCGTGGGCAGCAGCCAGGCGCTGCAACAACAACTGGGCAACGGCAACTTCTCGTTCCTCTATCAGGACAGTCAGGACGGCAGCAGCGGCACGACCTTCCAGCAAGGCGACAACAACGAGGCCAACATCGAACAGATGGAACTGGGCGTCGGCAACAACGCGTCCATCACCCAGTTCGGCAACACCAACTACGGCACCGCCGAACAGGTGTTCCACGAGGGTGGCCAGATCAACATCAACCAGTCGGGCAACGATAACTATGCCTATGGCGATCAACGCAACGGCCTGGGCGGCACCATCAGCATCAACCAGCTCGGCGATGGCAACGGCAGTGAAGTCTGGCAAGACAGTCAGACTGCCAGCCAGACCACCATCCAACAGATCGGGCAGACCAACGAAACCGTGGTCGACCAGAGCTTCGGCCAAAACAACGTGGCGACGGTGCTGCAAGTTGGCGACCTCAACGCGATCTATGCCGACCAGTTCGAATCACTGGGCTCGACTGTCGCGCTGTATCAATCGGGCACCAGCAACGTGCATTTCACCTATCAAAGCGGCGACAGCCATGTGCTCAACGCCAACTCGGTAGGTACCGGCAACAAGGTCTACGCCAGCAACTGGAAAGGCCCGCAAAAAGGCGGTCAGTTCGGCAGCAACCAGCGTGCGACGGTCAATCAGGTGGGCACCAACAACGTCGCCAACTTCACCCAGAACGGCGCCGGCCACATCATGACCACCAACCAGTCCGGCACCGGCAACACAACCAAGGTCAACCAGGCTGATTCCTACAACGAGCTGTATTTCGACCAGAACGGCAGCGACAACATCCTCATCGCCGACCAGCGCGGCACCACCAACCTGGCCCAGGGCAGCAGCAACGGCACTGGCAACAGCACCGAGATCGACCAGTCCGGCAGCGGCAACCAGGCCTACACCACACAGCTGTATGGCAGCGACAACATGATCACCGTCAAACAGGCGGACACCATGAACGTCGCCTATGTGACCCAGGGCGGCACCGGCAACATTGCCAATGTTGATCAAAGCGGCGTAAGCCAGACGGCGACCGTGCAGCAGTTTGGTAGCGCCAACTCGGCAACCGTGTTGCAGCAATAATCGCAAGGCGTAAAAAACCGCGGCCTTTGGTGGAGGGTCGCGGTTTTTTTGTGCCTGGTGGGGATGTGGTGGTTGTGAGGCCGCCTTCGCGAGCAAGCCCGCTCCCACAATTTGACCGGGGGAGGTCTGAAAATTCGGCTTAGAATGGCGCACTTTTCGTGCTTGCTTCATGGCGAGCTGTGCGTGGGAGGGCTTCGGCCCTCCCGGGTTCCATTCCCTGGTCGACCAACCTGCGTACAGTTTGCCACCCAACTGCTTGGTCGCAGTCGTGGCGGATTCCTTTTCTTCGAATGGAGCTTCACCATGATCAAAGAAACACCAAATCCCCCCGAAACCGACGACGTTTTCCCCTACGAATCCATCGATTCCAAAAAATTTCATGACGCCGCCGAACGTGCTTTGAATCACCACCTCAACCCCGCAGCCCTGAAATCATCGCCCACCCGCAAACCCAGCACGATGTTCATCCTCGCACCGGATATAAAAGACGAAGACCTGCTGGCTCACACCTGTGAATCACTGGCCCAGGCCAGCGTAATGGCCGGCGATTTTGCCGCCTACCTGGAAGGCCCGCACCGCAATACGGCAATGGCCATTCAGCAAATCGTCATGCTCGCCGAACTGGCGGCGAATCGGATGATGGACAACCTCGCACTGCCCAAACCCACGCCACTCCGCTAATCCCCAGCAAACGCCAATCCCCTGTGGGAGCGAGCCTGCTCGCGATGACGGTGTGTCAGTCGACTTCAATGTTGAATGTGCTTCCGCTTTCGCGAGCAAGCCCGCTCCCACATTTTGAGCTGGGTACATCGGATGGAGATTGGTCGGCTGTCAGGCCGCCATCGCGAGCAGGCTCACTCCTACAGTTTGAATCGGCGTACAGCCGTTGCTCCTCACCACTCAACAGGCCGAGCGTAGCTCGCCTGAAAGCTTTTGATCTACGGCTTTTGATTCACCCGCCCCCTCGGTAGGCTGAGTGGAGGTGTTCATCCGGGGAGTGGCGCGCAGCGCCGTTCGACGCAGTCGAACACGCTGCATGTAGGTCGTAGCGAAGCAGACCGGAGGGCAGTGTCCCCGGATGGATACCGGAGCGAAGGAACGCCGAGCCTAAGCGAGGGGCCGGACGCTCGGGGCGAGACCTTTGCTTCCTTTGGGGCGTTTGCCAAAGGGAGTCGCTGTAAGAGCGAAACCATTAGCGGCCGTTACCCCAGGAATGGATATGTACACCGAGAAAGCGAAAGGTCGGCCCGAAGGCCGCCTCGGTTTACTCACTCTCAGGATCAACCTTGGTCTGGGTCAGGTACCGGTCAAGCGTCGCATTGGCATCCGGCGAGTTATCCCCCGCCACCTGCCACAAATGCCGCTCAATCCCCTGCGCCAGCAAATGCCCGACGGCCGCCTCGATCGCCGACAACACACACAACTGCGCCGGCTCGTTAGTGGTGTAACCGACCTCCGCCTCCAGCAACTTCTTGAACTCGATAAACTTGAACACCCCGGCACTGCGGCTCACCGAGTAAATCGTCTTGCTGGTCATCACGTTAGCCAACACCTGCCCGCTGCGCACATCCACCGCCCGCAAGTTGACCGTGACCTGATCCACCCGATACTCCCGGGAAATATCGATCCCCAGATAACGCGCCCCTTCCCCACCACTGCGCACGTTAGTGTCATAAGCAATGATCCCGCCTTCAAGCATCATGTTCGCCGCTTGCAATGGAGGCAGTTCGCCCTGGATATTCACCGGCGTATTGGCCTTTTTCTGCGAAGCGCGAATGATCTTGCGCTCAGTCAGCAGGTTCTGCAGCCCTTCCCGCTCCAGCACCACAAACCAGCCGCTGGACTGCAACGCATCCATCAACATGCTCGCCGCGCCCTGGGTCACGCTGGTTGAAAACGAACTGGCCGGGGTCGGTTTGTATTGCCCGGTCTGGTCGCGGAAACCATACACCACCGCCATCAATCGGCCCTTGGGTCGAGGCATGGCCAGCAAGTCGTAATAGGTCGACGCCCGTGGCGTCAGGGTCGGGGTCTTGGTGTCCTGCTCGGCCGACATCGGCTCGCGCAAACCACACCCTTGTAAGGTTGCCAACATCAGCCCTAGCGCAATTATTTTTTTCATGTCCCTAACTCCCCATCGACCCAAAGCCCTTTAAGGGGCCAGGCCATTCACCTGGATTTCCGACACTTCACCGGTCGATCGGTCCGTCACTTCAATAGTCAGTGCACCGGAATCGTCGACAACGTTGACAATAAAAGCGTCGGTAGAAAGGCTCCCCGAGTTACCGGAGGAAATGTTGTCCAGCACTTGCCCCAGCAAGCGTGATTGCAGCTGACTGGTGAATCGCTCCAGGGCCGAGGTACCGGGGACGGCCGTGCGGTTTTTCAGGTCCGGATCGTCGTAGTCGTTCTGCGCCTGGGCGTTGTTGAGCAGCCAGGTGCCGTTCAACGGGTTGCCGCCAAACGAAGGGTTGACGGGCGTGTACACCAGCTCCGTGGCCTGGACCAGGCTGGCGCTGCCAAACCCGAGCAGTAAAATGCCGGTGCACTGCAAGAACGTTTTCGTTTTCATAATTCGTCCCTCTCCAGGTCCGTAGTGTCTTGCAACAAGGCCTCCAGCTTCTGCTGGGCAATCTGAGCGCGAACCACGTCGGCCGCCTGGTAGGCGTCGTCCTGGAGGTCCACGGTGTTCGGCGGCAAGAAACGCCGATAAACCAGTCGCTGCCGATATTCCACGGTCACCAGGCTGCCCCAGCGAGCCGAAGGTCGTTCGCGCACCACCAGGTTGAAATCCATCGGGCTGGTGGCGCGCAGACGTTCACTGAACGAGTAATAAAAGTCGTGGCCGATGTGCGAGATCGTGTCATCGACAATGAAGCCGAGCATTTCCTCGTCTTCGCCGGCGCTGGCGAAGGACGCCACGCACATGAGGATCAGGACCGCGAGCCAGTGTCTGTTCATGGCGATAGCGCCTGAGGCAGTGCGGACTGGCTTTTCGGCGGACCAGACGTGCCGTCGAGGAAGGCCTTCTCGGCCACGAACTGCCAGTCTTTGTAGCTGGCCATGCCGGCGAAATCCGACCACTGGCTGGGAAAGTCTGTCTGCTTGAGCGGCGTGTCCGTCGAGGGGCTGCTGATGCCGGTGATGCGCCCGTCGAAACCGAGCATCAATGTCCATTCCCCACCGCCAATCGGATCCGGATACAACTGGCGCAGATGATGTTTGGGCGATGGAAAACGCTCGTCCTGCAGCAGGTCTGCCAGCTCTTTCGGGTACTGGGCCAGGCCTGGCGAACTGCGGTAGTAGCTGCGCAGGGCCTGGGCGTATTGGGTGCCGACCCACAGCAACTGACGCTCCCGATCGCGGCGCGAGGCGGTTGCCCACAACTCGCCGGCACTGGCCAGGCCCATGCCCATCACCATGATCAGAAACAGCACGCCCAGGTAGGTGAAACCCGCCTCGTCGGCCGGTTTACCACTCGGAATAAAGGCTGCCATCACGCGCCCTCCCTGTGGCTCCACTTTTGATATCGGCCACCCCGCCCGCCACGCCATCCGGCGGTGCAACCAGCACCCAGGTGTCTTTGCGCTCGGCAATCGGGTCCATCGGCGCGTTGCGCAGGTAACGCTGTTCGACCAGTTGATCGAGGGAATCGGGGTAGCGTCCGGTGTCGCCGTAGTAGTGATCCAGTGCTTCGCGCATGGCCGACAGGCTCTGGCGCAGCGTGGTTTCCTTCGACGTTTCGAGACTGTTGAAATAGCGCGGCAAGGCAATGGTCATCAGCGTCGCGATGATTGCCATGACCACCATCAGTTCCAACAAGGTAAAGCCCTTTTGCCGACGCATATGCTCACCACTCCCGGTAGGCGATGCCGTTGAGCCCCTTGCCCCGGGCCTTGGAGTAAACGTCAAAGACGTCCTCCCCATCCCGCGGGTTTTCAGCCGAGCTGTCATAAGAGCGCAAGCCCCAGCCGCCTTCGTCGTCACGCTTGACCGTCGCCAGCGGGTCATGGGGCACGCGGCGCAAAAAGTAGAACTTGGCGCCCTTGGCGCTGCGCACATCGCGTACGCCTTCCACCAAGACTTTAAGATTGGGTGGATAGCCGCTGCTGTTCAGCGACTTCTCGATATAACCGGCGTCGAAGGCGCGCTTGTAGGCGTCGATGGCGTCGCGAATCTGGTACAGCGCGGTGCGCAGGTCCTGCTCTTTGCCCCGGCGCACTACGGTCTCGGTCAGCGGCGCGGCCATACTGGCCAGCAGGCCGATCAGCGCTAGCGTCACGACGACTTCGATCAAGGTAAAACCGCGTTGCGAGGCGTTCATGATCAAGGCTTCTCAACAGTGACTTGAGGCGTGGCGGAAGCCACCGGCCGGCCGACGGACACTTCGGTGGTCACGCCAGGCACCGAGCGGTCGATGTGCTCATTCTGAATCTGTGGCTCCATCCGGCGATCCGGCGCCTGGATGTGCATGCTGGTTTCAGTGCCGGTCGGGAATTCCATGTCCGACGGACTCTGGTACGGCAGGTTGCGCACGATCCGTGGGGTGATCGACAGCACCAGCTCGGATTTGCCGACGGTGTCCTTGTTGCTGCCGAACAAACGGCCAAGGCCTGGAATGTCGCCCAGCCCCGGGATCTTGTTGCCCGTGGCGCCATGGTCGTTACGCACCAGGCCGGCGAGGATCTGCGTTTCGCCGTCATGCAGACGCAGGGTGGTCTGGGCGTTGCGGGTGTCGACCTGAACTGGAATGGTGCCCTGGCGGGTCGGTTCCAGAGGGGTGGCGTTACTGACTTCGAGGGCGATTTTGATCGCTACTTCATTATTCAAGTGCACGATCGGCTGCACTTCCAGCTTCAGACCGACATCGAGGTAAGTGACGCTTTCGGTGATCACCGGCCCCTGGGTCGACGGCACCGAGGTCGCACTGATGATCGGCACGCGCTGACCAATGTGGATGCGCGCCTGCTCACGGTTGCTGACGCGAATCACCGGGCTGGCCAGGGTGTTGATGTCGTTGTCCTGGGCGTTGATCTTGGCTTGCGGCGATGGCGAGATGGAGATCCGGCTGGAGTTGATGCCTTTGAGTTGATCGAGGATCGTCACCGGCGAACCGTCGGTGTTGATCACGCCGAAGGTGTTCGGCCATTGCAGGCCGAGGTCAAGAATGCGCTGACGGGCGACTTCCATCACTTCCACTTCCAGCACCACTTCCGGGTTGGACTGGTCTTGTGACTGCAGGAGCTTTTCGGCCATGCGCACGGCGTCTTCGGTGTCGCGCATGGTCAGGGTGTTGAGGCGCTCATCGACGAACACGTCGCGGGTCTTGAGCATGGTCTTGATCATGTTCAGCGCGGTGTTCGCATCGATACTGGTCAAGTAAAACGTGCGCATGACCAGCTCTTGGTAATCCTTGAGTTTCTGTGGCGAGTCCGGGTAGATCAGCAAGGTGTTTTCGTTCACCACTTTCTGGTGCAACTGGTTCTGTTGCAGCAACAGTTCCACGGCGTCCTCGATGCGCACATCGCGCACGAAGATCGTGGCTTTCATGTCCGGGCGCAGGTCCTTGTCGAAGATGAAGTTCAGACCCGCCACCTGGGACAACACTTCGAAAATGGTTTTCAGGTTGGCGTCGCGAAATTCCAGGGTTACCGGACGGTCCAGACGAGTACGCAGTTGTGGATACGGCACCACGTTGCGGCTCTGTACCAGGCGAATGTTGCCTTGCAGTTCCAGGGCACCTTCATTCTTGGGGTCGAGTTCGAGGATCTGTTTGACCTGGCGCTCGGAGCCGTAGATGTCGCCGCGACGCAGGTCGCCACGGGCCAGTTCGAGTTTTTCGTCCATGCTGCGCAGGTAGTCGAGCTGGTTTAGCGCGTCCTGGGCGCGACGGTTGTGCGGTTCGATGTTCAGTACTCGGCCGTAAGCCATCCGTGCCGAGGCGAAATCACGCGTGGCGCGGGCGATGTCGCCCTGGCTTAACAAATTGGTGACCGCCAGCGCGCGTCCGCTGTTGAGGGCCAGGTGCAGTTCGGTGTCGCGAGGGTCTTCACGCAACCCTTCTTCGATACGGGCCAGGCCGGCTTCGTACTGCCCCGACTCGATCAGTTGGGAAGCTTCCTGGTTCGCGAGCTGCGCCGAACTGCACGCGGCCAGCGCTGCAGCGATGCAGACACTTAACAGCAAACGGGATGTGTTCATTGCGCGCTCCCCACAGACAAGGTCTGGGACAAATGCAGAGGCAAGTAGACGAAACTGAGTTCCACATCGGAAATCCGCTCGATCCGCCAGGTTTCGTCGATCACATCCCCTTTGCGTACGACGTATATTTTTTCGCCGTTCTGCAAAAACACTTGCAGGTCGGAACGGTCATTGAGCTTGCCAATGAACTGGAAAGGCATCGGCGGTACGCTAGGGGCTTGTACCACCGGGGTCAGGTTGACGGGTTGTTCGGTGACGCTGGCCAGGGTCGGTGCGACCTTCCAGCTGCGGGCGGCGAACAGGTCGCCGGACGGGCTGAGGTCCTTGATCACCGCCGGTTTGCCATTGGCGGCAGCGGCTGGCAGCGTGCCGGTTTTGCTTTTGACCGGGGTGGTCGAGGCGGCGACAGACTCGTCACCCTCATCGGTTTTCTGGAAGTATTGAGGTCCCCAGGCCAGTCCCGCGGCCACGCCGAAGAACGCCATCCAACTCATTACGCGTTTGGTATTCATCATGACCTCGACAGGTAAAGGGTCATGCGGATCCGCCCGGTCAGGTCGGTGTCGGCGATCTTCTTGCGCTGGAACTCCACGTCTTCCACCACCACTGCCGGTAACTGGCCGAGCAAGGCGTGCAGGAAGCGCCGCAGTTGCGGATAGCTGCCGCGCACCGGCAGCAGAATCTGGTAGCGGGCGAGGTGCGTCTTGGGGTCGATGCCCAATGAATATTCACCGCGCGACAGGGTGATGTGTTCCTGACTGGCCAGCGCGTAGATCTTGTCGATGGCCACGGTGGCCTGCGGCTGCGACGGTAGTTTGCTGCGGAAATCGTCGAGTTGACGTTGCGGCACCACCGGGGCGGCGACGCTGCCGTCTTCAACCTTGGCCAGGTACTCGCCGGCTTCACGGGTCTGCTGGCTCAGCTGCTGCAGCGCTTGCCAGTCCGGCATCAAACCGCCCAGGCCATACACCAGGCCGACCAGCAGCAACGCCATGCCAACCAGGCCGGGAACGCCCAGGCCTTGCAGGTATTCGTGGACGATCAATTTAGGGATTCGCATCGCCGATCTCCCAGCTGGCCGACAGGTTGAATTGCACCGGGTGTTCCGGCACGTTGGCGACGATTTCGTGGCTGAGCAGCGACACGTCGGACAGCTCGTCGCTGGCTTCCAGGCGCTGGTGGAATTCGAGCATGGCTTCCAGATCCCGCGCCTCGGCACTGATGCGCACCTGGCCTTTGCGCGCATCCGGGGTCAGGGTCAGCAAGGCCACGTTGTCGCGTGGCATGGCTTCGAGCATGGCGAACAGGCGTTCCCAAGGCCGGCGCAGTTGCTGGGAGACTTTGCGCATTTCTGCCAGGTTCTGTGCCTGCTCGCGGGTTTCGGCCGGGGTCAGGCTGACCTTGCTGCCGTTGTCGCCGGTGAGCGCACGCTGGGCATGTTGCAGATGCCCTTGCTGTTGCGAGGCCTCCTCGTCGAGGTGCTGCTGGACGAAGAAACACACCAGCGCCAGCGTCACGCCACCGGCCAGCAAGCTCCAGCCCAATGGGCCGGAACGGCGACGCGGCTGGAAGTCGAGCATCAGCGGGCGCATGTCAGGCCACCGCCCGAGACATGACGTACAAACTGTCACGTACGGCTGTCTGGTCTTCTTCAAGGGTGCGCAAGTGCACGCCTGGCACGTCGGGATGCGAGTCGATGCGCGCCGGGGCGTGCAGGTAGACGCTGAGCGGCCGTTCGCTGGTGGAGGCCTGCAATTGGCTTTCACGGCCGATCAACGCGGTCAGTGCCGCGTCGCTGTCACTGCTGCCCACCGAACGCACTGCCGTCCAACGCCCTTCCCGCGCCAGCAGCAACACGCTGCGCACCGGCTCGGCGACCACAAACAGAAAGTCGCCGCCCTCAAAGCTCTTGTCGAAGTGGTTGAACGCGGCCATCAGGTACGGCTGCACCGAACGCAGGCGCATGCCACGACCGCTGACCAGGCTGCGCAGGCGCGTCAGCAAGTCTTGCGGCAGTGCGGTGGCGATCCGGTCGTAACCTGCCGGCTCGGCCGACAGCACCATGTTCCAGGGCTGGGTCGGAACACCATAAAGGTCTTCGAAGCACAGTTGGGCGAACCCGAGCAGCTCATCGGGGCTGCTGATTTCTTCGCTCCAGGGCACCAGGCAGAAACGGCTGAAGTGCCCGGAGATCACCACACACAGCTCCGCACCGGCCTGCGCGTGTTCGCCGAGTAAACGGTCGAGGGTTTCGAGGGCGACGGCCCAGGCATGGAAGCCTTCGTCGATGAAGCCGACGCTGCCCAGCCACAGGGTGTCGCGGCCCTTGCGCTGGCCGAGGCCGACACCGCTGGCGCCGAGCACGGCGATATACCGATCACGAGACAAAAGTGACACGATTGATCTCCTCGAGCGTGGTACGCCCCTGTTGCACCAGTTCCAGGGCCGACTCGCGCAACAGACGCAAGCCACGTTTGCAGGCGTGGGCCTTGATCTTCGAAATGGGTTGGCGCTCGACAATCATTTGCCGCAGCTCGTCATCCAGGTGCAGCAGCTCGGCGATCGCACTGCGCCCGCGATACCCGGTGCCCCGGCAGTGGCCGCAGCCCTTGCCATGTACAAACTGGTAGTGGCCGACGTCTTTTGGATCGAGACCCGAGGCAAGCAATTCGTCGTCGGTGGGGGTGACCGGCGCGCTGCAACTGGCGCAGACCAGGCGGATCAGCCGCTGCGCCAGCACCGCGTTAAGCGCCGACACCAGGCTGTAGGGGTCGATTTCCATTTGGGTGAAGCGGCCGATCACGTCGAACACGTTATTGGCGTGGATGGTGGTGAAGACCAGGTGACCGGTGAGTGCCGATTGCACGGCGATTTGCGCGGTGTCCGGGTCGCGGATTTCACCGACCATGATCTTGTCCGGGTCATGGCGCAGGATCGAGCGCAACCCCCGGGCGAAAGTCAGGCCTTTCTTTTCGTTGACCGGAATTTGCAGCACGCCCGGCAGTTGATATTCCACCGGGTCTTCGATGGTGATGATCTTGTCCACGCCATGGTTGATCTCGGTGATCATCGCGTACAGCGTGGTGGTTTTGCCGCTACCGGTCGGGCCGGTCACCAACACCATGCCGTACGGTTCGGCGGCCAGGCGGCGCAGTTGACGCAGGGTTTCTTCTTCGAAGCCCAAGGCCTGCAATTGCACGCCGCTGACCTTGTCGGCCAGGTCTTGTTTGTCGAGGACCCGTAGCACCGCGTCTTCGCCGAAAATGCTCGGCATGATCGACACCCGAAAGTCGATCTGCCGGCCGCTGATGCCGATCTTGAAGCGACCGTCCTGGGGCACGCGTTTTTCGCCGATGTCCAGCTCGGCCATGACCTTGACCCGCGAGATCACCTGCTCGGCGAACTCGCTGCCCTGGATTTTACTGATGTTGTTGAGCACGCCATCGATCCGGTACTTGATCACCAGACCGCTGCCGGTGGTGCCCAGGTGGATGTCGCTGGCGTGCATTTTCAAAGCGTCGTAGAGGGTCGAGTTGACCAGTTTGACGACGACGCTGGCGTCTTCACTGATGCTGGTCAGGGACAGGCTTTGCAGCGTGTCGATTTCGATGCCGCCCTCGGACTGGGCATTGAGCGACTCCACCGCGTGGAAGCTTTCTTCGTGACGCGCCAGGTAGGCTTTCAGGTCGTCGGCATGCACCAGGTACAACGGCGCGCCGTGCAGGCAGTCGTCGATCCAGGCCAGGCGCGAGGTATCGAAGGGGTCGGCAAATACACCAATGACCACGTCTTCGTGACGCAGCAGGATGAATTCGCGCTTGAGGCATTGGGCCAGGGTGACCCGGTCGAACACCGGGATGGCCTTGAACAGGTTGTCGGTGTCGAGCACTGGATAATGCAGGGTGGTGCCGAGGCACTGGATGAAAGGCATCGGGGCCAGTTCGCACAACACCCCGAGGGCTTCCAGTACCCGCTCGCCGGAACTGGTGGCCCGGGCCCGAGCCTGGGCTAATTGCTCACTGGAAAAACGAGACGGTACACAGTCCAACAACGCCGGTTCGACGGCAAGGGATAGACGGTCCATGGCATGCTCTCCAACGCCCGGGGCTTTGAGCCCTGTCGGCGCGGCGAGTCATCGCGGCGGTTGCCGGAACGTCTGGTCGCGCCAATTACTCCCCGGTGAGCAGTTGTTCGTCGTTTGGCGCCATGGAGGCCGATGTTCGTCGGCGATCTGCAAGCACCCAACTACCGTCGTACAACTGCAGCGGGAAACTCTCGGTCCTGCTCTGGCGTCGTTCAACGAATCCTTCGGAGGTGCTCACGCCCGTTTTGGGTTCGCGCTTCATCCCTAAAAGGTCACAGATTGCTCGGGCCAATTCCGCCAAAGGAAACGGTTTGAACAGGATATGGCTGACTCCCAGTTGCCGGGCCCGCTCACAGACTTCAGCGGTTGGGTGCCCGGTAATCAGCACAAAATGGCAATTCCTGTTCTGGCGGACAGCATCGAGCACCTCAAAGCCTTCCATATCGGGCAAGCGGTAATCGAACACCATCACGTCGGGTGCAAATCTTTCGGCTTCGCCGATGGCCTTCGCACCGTCGTTCGCGACCAGGACTTCCAGCCCTTGCGCCACCAGATAATCCTGGAGGTTTTGTGCAAGTAGCTGTTCGTCTTCAACAACCAGTATTTTGTTTAACAAGGTGGACTCCTTGTAACCGCAGGTCCGATATTCGTGCCTGGGAGTACGCGCCTTAATTAGGCTAACGCACACTTCATGCCAGACTGAGTGCCGCTTTTTGGTCGACACATCTCTTTGATTTCCATGACAAAACCTTTTCGCTCGCAAATCCCGTCCCCCAAAGACGGGGAAGCGCCCGGAATTGCACTGAAGCTTTCCCCACTTTTGGGGGAGAAGCGTCATTCATCATCAATCCGTTCGATTCGATTGTTTGATCGAAGCTGCGCCAAGACTTGCAAACGTGCTTGAGCCTCTTGCTGTCGGGCAAGGTAAGCCCTGACCATTTCAAGCCCCTGCATTTCTGAGACATCGGCCGCCTCCAAGTGGTTCTGAAGATAAATTAAATGCCAGCCCAACGGCGTACGCACCGGTTCGCTGACGGCCCCCGGCGTCAGGGCGAAGGCCGCCGCTTCGAACTCAGGCAGCATGCGCCCGCGAGGAAAATAGCCCAGGTCTCCGCCTTCGCTGGCCGAAGCATCTTCGGACCCGGTCTTGGCCACACTGGCAAAGTCTTCGCCCTGGCTGACTTTTGCGCGCATCTCTACTAAGCGTAGCCGCGCTGCTTCAACTGTGGCGGCATCGGCGCCTTGGGGCACTTTGATCAGGATGTGCCGGGCCTGGATTTCTTCGGGCCGGCCCATGTCGGCACGGTGTTCTTCGTAAAACGCCCGGACCTGTTTTTCATCCGGTGTCCCGCCCGCCTGGACCAGCTCGGCAAAGACTTGCTGGGCCGCCAGCTCATGGCGGGTGTATTCAGTGAAACTGACTGCATCGAAACCGGCGTCCTGGAGCCTTCGGGCAAACACCTCGGGGCCGCCGATGGCTTGCCGGGTCTGATCGACCTGACGTTGCACGTCGGCATCGCTGATCACCACGCCGCGCTTGAGCGCTTCCTGCCACAGCAGCTCTTTGTCGATCAAGGCGTCCAGCGCCTTCTGCCGCAGCTGCTTATAAGCCCTGGGGTTACGAATATTGCCTACCGCCCGGCCCTGATCCTCGAGGAATTCGGCGAAATAGCGCTCCAGGCGAAACTCGGAAATCTCCTCGCCATTGACCCTCGCGGCAGCCGGGCCGTTATTGCAGAACGCCACCGGGACCCACAATGTCAGCAGCATCAGCGCAATGTTGAGTTTCATGATCGGCCTCCGGTCAGGGCATGGCGGCAATGGGTTTATAGGGGGCAACCAGGAAGAAGCGCTGGTCGGGCAAGTCCACCGTGACAACATGGGCACCGCTCAGGCCCAGGCGTCGGCCCGGGCCAAAGCTGATTAGCGGGGTCAGCCCGGTCTCGAAATCGTGCAAGCCTTCGAGGGCATTGATGAGTTTCTCGCGGCTGGCGTCGCGACCAGCCTGCTTCATGCCTTCGCTCAGCAGCAGCATCGAGCTGTAGGCGCCGACTTGCAGCACCGCGTGCTGACCGCCCAACCCCTGATTTTGGCGCAACTGCGTCAGCGCCAGGCGCCCGGCCAGCGTCCAGTCGCTGGGCACGAACGGGTAGGCCAAAAACAACCGCCGGGAAAACCCGCTGGGCATTTGCAACACGTCACCGGCCACCTGATTCGACGCGGCGAACAGGTAAGGCACCTGCCCCGCTTTTTGCAAACGCTCGCCCAGACGACTGAAACCTCTGCCACTGCCCAGGTAAAACACCGAACGCGACCCCAGCGGCAATTCGTCCTGTGCCTCGTCGTAGGTTTGCAATCGCACCTGTTGCCAAGCGTGTTCTTGCAGGTATTGGCCGAGATTCTGCGCCGCCAGTCGCTGGCTCGGCTCGTCCGGGTAGGTGATCAGCGTCGGCCCCTGCAGCACACGCAAACTGGCGGCAGCGTAGTCGGCCAGGGCGATCAGTTGTTCGCGCAGTCCTGGCAATGGTTCAAAGATTTGCCGGCTGGCCTGCGCCATACCTTGCAACGAGAGCGACCCGATCAGCGGAATCCCGGCCTGTTCCAGACGCGCTGCCAGGTCGGTGTCCAGCGCTGGCGCCAGCGGTGCGATCAGGGCGAATACCTGTTCCTGCCCGATCAGTTGCTCCAGCGCCAACTCGGCACTGGCGCGGTCCGGCCCCGGATCAAGTATGGTCAGGCGCAATTGCCGGCCATGAATACCGCCCGCTTCATTGATACGTTCCACGCTGCCCTTGAGCACCGCCGCCACGGTGGCGCCCTCGTCGGCCAGAGCCCCCTGACTGGGCAGCAACGTGCCAAGGTGCAGACTGTCGGCGGTCAATCCGGGGTCGCGATCATCGGCCACACGCTTGAGGTAGGCCGTGAGGTTGCGTTGATCCTTCATCGACAGCACGAACCGCGGCATCGCCGGATCGAGATGGTTGTTGGCCGAATCGCGACCTTCGGCAATCGCTCGGGCCAACGCGCCCTCGGTGTAGGCCGGATAGTCGCGGCCATTGATTTGCTCCTGGCCATAACGACTGGAGAGCCGTGACCAGCTGATGTCCGGCGGGCGCACGCCGCCTTCCGGCCGCCCCTGACCGTCGGCGCCATGGCAGTTGGCGCACGGCAAGCTGCTGGCCGGCAAGATCATGTCGGCCGCGCCGACCCGGGCCATGACCGGTTCACCGCTCTCGGACAGCCCCTCGCGGTACAGGCGTTTGCCCGCACTTTCGCTGGGGTTGAGCGCCAGCGCATGCGCGGTGCAATGAATGCCGCCCAGCAGTAGCAGGCCGAGGATCAGGGACGTTTTCATGGCGCGCTCAACGACCGGCCACGGGCATGGTCAGCAACTGTAAGCGCTGAGCAATGGCGGCGGCCGGGGCATCGGGACGGATTTTGCTCCAGCGCTTGTTCGCCACATCACCGACGATCAACTGCGTGGAATGCTGTTCGGGGGTCGGCACGATCTGGCCGATACGACTCAGGACAAGGTCTATTTGCGCCTTGTCGCCAGTGAGAAAAAACCAGTGGGGCCCATCGACGCCCTGTTTCAAGGTGTAAGCCTTGAGTACCGCCGGCGTATCGCGCAGCGGATCACTGGTAAGGGAGATAAAGGTGATGCCGTCGGCCTTGTCGCCCAGCAACTCACGCACTTCCTTGAGCTTGCGGGTGATCAGCGGACAGGCGTCGTTGCAGCGGGTGAAAATCACGTTCAGCAGCACCACGCGGTTTTGCAGCGCGTCGCTGTAGAAGCGCAGGGTCTCGCCGTTCTGATCCTGCAACGGCGTGTCGGTGAACCAGGTTTTCGCATCGTGCGTGCCGCTCGCCGGTTGCGCGCCGGCCACCGCCGGCGCGGGCTCTACGTGCCCTTCGTGGGCAAATGCCATCAAGCTGATAACGCAAAAGCACATCGTGAAGAGGTTCAGGGCGAGCGCTCTCATGGCTGTTGCTCCATGGCAATGGCGGTGTGTTTGGCGTGAGCATTGCGCTGGCCGCTGATCTTCTCGACTTCACGGGTCAGCACGGCCGGGTCGGTGAAGCCGTAGTAGCGTGTCCAGTGCCGGCTGTTGCCATCGCCGACGAGGATCAGTGGCTGATGGTTCTTGAAGTCGCCACTGAACGAGCCCAGGCCCTTGAGGGTTTCATTGATCGACTGCGAACTGCCGGTCAACCAGCTCCAGCCCGGGCCGTTCTGGAAATTGCGGGCGTAGTCGTTCAGGCGTTTGGCGTCGTCGCGCTGCGGGTCGACGCTGATCGACACCAGCTGCACCTCGCCACCGACCCGCGCACCGAGTTGTTTTTGCACCTTGCCCATGATCGAGGACACCACCGGGCACACCGTGGTGCAACTGGTGTAGATGAAGCTCATGACCACGATTTTGTTGCTGATCAGGTCCTTTTCCAGGCGCACCGATTTGCCGTTCTGGTCCACCAGCGCCACGTCAGCGAACTTGACCTGGGCGCTTTCGGAAGTGGCGCTTTTGGGCGGCATGTCGTGCCCGGCGTGTTCGTCCGCCGAGTGCGCCAGGGCCTGACCGATACCGGCCGCCAACAGGCAGAACGTCAGCAAACCACGGTGTGCGAAACGGTTCATGTCGGTGTCCTCTTCAGTTCGCAGTGCCGGGCAGAACCCGGACGCTGGCAAAGGTCTTGTCATCGAAATTCGCACCCAGCGACGCCGCACGGACGTGCAAGTACCACGCGCCGTTCTGGTCCAGGGTCACCGGGGCTTCATAGATGCCGTTGCCCACTTCGAGGGCCGCGACCTCCTGCGCCCGCGACGTCGGGGCGCGGAAGTAACGCACCTGAACATCCTTGACCCCGCTGCGATGGGTCTTCTGCTGGCCCTGGACGATGCGAAAGCGCACCACGTAAGGGCTGCCAAGGGCCGCCGTGGCCTTGTCGAGCATGAACTCGACTTTGGGTACGCCGGGGTGTTGAGTGATTGATGGGTCAGGCGCAACCAACGCGGTGAAGCAATGAATGATGTTCGGTTGATTGAGCAGGAACGCCACGTCGAAACGCCCGGCCGGCGGCAATTTGATCCGCGCGCTGTACAGCCCCGGCTCGACCTCGCGCAAGCTGCGGTCGATGACCATCGCCGCCCGCGCCACTTGCCCGCGATTGGGGTAACCGGACATCGGTGCGTTCATGCCTTCAGCGTAGAAATAGGTAGTGTTGTCCACCGGGTTGACCACGAACACCGCGTTGTCGTCCCGCGACACCGCCAGGCTCGACGCCAGCGGCAGATCACCGGCCAGCCGTGGGGCTTGCGGTCCCGCTTCGAAACCCTGGCTGATCGGCGTGCGCCCCTGACCGAGCGACGACAGGTTGATCATCGTGACCTTGGCCGAGGCCAGTCCACGGACATAGGCATAGGCCTTGGTGAACACCACTTGATAGGGTTCGGCCGACACGTCCAGTTGATGGATCAGCGAGTCGGTGGCGGCGTCGATCACCGAGGCCTGGTTCTCCAGGGTGTTGAGCACAATGCCGAAGCGACCGTCAGCGCTGAAGCCCATCGGCCCCAGGCCCTGCTTCGCCTTGATCACCCGGCGCACCGCCAGGCTGGCGCTGTCGACCACGGTCACGGTGCCGTCCTGGCCATCGGCGACGTACACCGCCTGGGACAACGGCGAGTACGCCACGGACAATGGGTGCGAGCCGGTCTTGAGTTGCTTGCTGACGGTCAGGCTCGCGATGTCGACGATGCTCAAGGTGCCGTCGTCGCGGTTGGTGACGAAGGCAAAGCGGCTGTCCTTGCTGAAGGCGATTTCGTGATGCCCGGCCCCGGTGGCCAGGTGTTTGAGGGGCTTGAGGCTGCGGGTGTCAATGACCGTGACGCCGGACTCGTCGGCGGTCGACGCGTTGTTGCCGACCCACAGCAGACGTTCATCCGGTTGCAGGGCCACACGCACCGGGTTGCTGCCGGCGCTCACCGACTCCAGCAACTTGAATTGCTCGCTGTCGATCACAGCCACTTCCCCGGCAGTCGGCATCGAGACAAAGACTCGTTTGTTGTCCTTAGGGGTGACCCAGTCCATCGGCGGTTGTTTGAGGTCGATCCGGGCCATCGTGCTGGTAATGCCGCCCACCGACACCGACGGATCGACCACTGAAACGCTGGCATCACGGTTCATCACCAGCAGGAAATAGCTGTTCAGGTCGAGCAGCGGCCGCGCGCCGATGCTCGATTTGAGAAATACCCCAACCCGCGATTTGCAGCTTTTCTCACGGCCCTGGGCCTGGTCGGCGGCAACGGTTTCAGGGTCGAGCCAGGCGCCGGGATTGACGCCCGACAGCGGTTGGCCGGAAGTGCTGTCCTTGACCCGGAACTGCACGTCGGCAAATTCGCCTTCGCGCAGTACACCGTCCTTGGCCAAAGGCTTGACCTCAAGCGCCACCGAGACCCCGTCACGAGAGAGGTTCTGGCCGCTCCAGGTGTCCGGCAGGGCGACTTCGCTGAGCATGCTCGGCGGCACGGTGCGCCACACGCCCAGGCTGATCAGCGCAACGCCTATAACCAGCGCACCACTGGCGATTCTGATGGTCCTGTTCATCCCTCTCTCCCCTTCAGATCTGTGTCTGCCTACGAACGGTGAACCTGTGGCGAGGGAGCTTGCTCCCGCTGGACTGCGCAGCAGTCCCCTTCTTTTCGGGTGAAGAGGGGGGCCGCTTCGCGACCCAGCGGGAGCAAGCTCCCTCGCCACAATTGATTCTTCGCTCGTCCCTTCTCTGTACTGGCATGCCTTACGGTGCCGGCGCCGGTTCGGGTTCATTGGTCACTCGCAGCAACCCCCACAACCCGGCGGTATTGCCGTAGCCGGCGTAATCACGGAACAGGTAGTCGCCCGGTATCGCATTGCTGCCCCCGGCGCTCGGGTGCATGAAGCTGAAGTGCGCCGCCGGCAGGATGCTTTCGTGGGCGCCGATGTACATCGACATCGGGTTGTAGCCGAACCGCACCGAACCCACGCCGGGCGTACTCATCGGGTAACCGCCGGTATCGCTCTTCTCCGACTGGAACGGATTGACCGACCACACGTGACCGTCCAGCTGGAACGTCGAACCACGGCTGCCACCGGTGGGCATCAGGATGTGGGTACGGAATGGTTGCCCCGGTTTGGCATACAGCACCGGCGTCTGCGGATCGCCCCCCACCAGCGCGTTGCTGTAGGCCATGTGCGCGTTGGGCACGTCGCCATAACCGTTGCCGGCGGCGTGACCGAACGGCGCGTCCGGCGCCAGGCCGAAGCGGTACCACATCGGTTCGGTTTTATAGTTGATCGCCATGCTCGAGTTGTCCTGCGGATCGGTCGGCACACCCGCTTCCGAGGCAATGCCTTCCACCGGCCGGCCATTGGCCCAACGCATGTTCAGCGCCTTCTGCCAGACCATCGCAAAGTCGCGGTAGGTGGTTTGCCCTGGCGCGGTGACCGTCGCGTTGACCTTGCGCGCGTCCTCAACCCAGGTCGCGCCGATCGGCAGGATGCTCATCGCACCGCCCAGGCCTTTTTGTGGCTGCTTGATCACGTCCGCCGGGGTGAAATTCAATCCGCCGAACTCCACCGCCGTGGCGTTGATGTTGTCGACACTGCGCCCCAGTTGCGTAATCGGCTTGCCTTCACGCTCCAGGTGCCCGGCGTAGTACTGATAAGTACGCGTCGGGTACGCACCGCTGTTGCCAACGCGTGGCGGTACGGTCTGGATCGGGTTGGTGCCGACGTTGGTGCCGTCGGATTTAGTGATGTCGTACGCCAGCAGTTGGGCGTGCAAGCCCACCGTGCTGGACGGCCGCATCAGGTTGTTGCTGAAGGTGGTCGAACCTTCGCCACCGTTGCGGTCACGCTTGACCATGCCCATCACCGAAGCGGTCTGGACCAAGTCCGGCATCACGCTCGGCAAACGGTTTTCCAGGGTGATGTTGATGCAGTCACCGGCCGCCGCACGCAGCACCAGCGGTTCGACAGGGATACCCGGTTTCAGCTTGCCGGTGACCGGGTCGAGGTCGGACTTGCGCACGTACAGAATCGCGGTCGGGTCATGCAGCGGGCCGCTTTGCCCGCCGATGGTGAAGGTCGTCCCATCCTGAGGGTCGTTTACCGTGACCTGAGGAATGCTCACCGCACGGGAGTTGTACACCAGCGTACCGCCCGCCGGATTCAACGGCCCGCCAACATGCTGGCCGAGGCCCGCCGGGTCCGCCATGGACAGGTTCAGCGGATTGCCAAGGATGTCGTTGGCCAGCGCCGCGACCACTTCATAGTTGCGTTGCACGGTAGGCCGGGTGCCGATGCCATTGGGGTTGGCGCCAATCCGTGGGCAAGTGCCATCGAAGGCCACGGTGTTGCGCATGCCCGCCGGTTTCGGGTTGTTCGGCAGCGCGAACAGGTCGTTGCGTTGCGCGGTGTAGTTGCGCATCACGCCCCAGATTCCGCTCCAGTAACCTTCCAGGGACGCGTCCATCGAGTACAGATAATCCCCGGTGGTCGCCGACGAACTGGACAGCATCGAGACTGGCGCAATGAAGCCCATCTGCTCGGAGATCCCGATCATCTGCGACGAGCGCCAGCCAGAGTTGGAGCTGTTGCCGAAACCGGAGCCGCTTTGCAGCCACTTCACGCCGTGCAGGGTCACGTTGTGTTCTTCTTCATGACCGCCGGCATGCACCCGCAGCCGCACGTTGTCACCGGTGTAGGTGCGCAGCATCGGCGTGAACGGGTCACCCGGCTCCGCGCCGCCCTTGTTGATGTGCGGCGGGAACAGCGTGGTGCCGCCGGTGGGACCGGTGGCGGCAGTGACCAGGTTGGGCGCCAGGTTCATCGCCGGGATCGCCCGGTCGGTGCGGCTTTGCATGGCGTACGCCAGGTCGCCGCCGAGGCCGTCGGCCTGCATGCCGCGCTTGCCGTCCGGGCCGACCTTGTTCGGGTCGTACACCCGCAGGGCCAGCGGTTCGTTGCGGTAATTGACCACGAACATGCCGGGGTCATCCACCGAGATGGCTTGCGGGCACGGCCGGCTTGGGCAGCCAGGCGACAGCCCACCGCGGGCTTCAACCACCTGTTCAAGCAGCGTCGCGGCTTCCTTGCGCACCGGAGGGTTGATCGCGTAACGGAAGCTGTCGGCGGTGGCCGGGAAGGATTGCGCATCCGGCACGCCGTTCGGACCGGCGCCCACGTACACACCGGCTTCATAGGCATGCTGGAAGTCGCTGTATTCGAGGAAGAACTCACGGAAACTGTCGTTCTTGCCGTCGCCGTCCAGGTCACCCGTAGAAATCACCGCCTGCCACGAGGTTGGCCCGCCGTCCTGCCGCGCGCCGCTGTACAACGGCTCGCCGGTTTCGGCGTGGAACCAGGTGGAACCGGCCGGTTCTGCCAGCACGGTGGCGTACAAACCGATCTGTTGGTGCGTCGATGGGCCCAGGTGGTCGTGGGTGAAAATAGTCCCCAGGCCACGGTCGACGCCTTTGCTGTTGACCACCGGATCGACGAACCAGCGCTGCATCGCTGTGCGCGCGCCCACCCAGTCGGCCCGGCCATATTGACCAAAGAACGGATGCGCCTTGGCCACCGGGCACGCCGGCGTGCCGTCACGCGGGTCGGTGCCTTCGCACTGGTTGAACAGGCGAATCGCGTGGATGCGCTCTTGCACCGCACCGGGGGAAAGCACGCCGTCTTCATAGTTCCAGCCGTTGGCCGAGCCGTCGGCGGCAGTCAGGTCCCATTTCGGCAGGTGGATGTGTTGACCGATCACGTCGGTTGGCGTGCGCACCTGATAGTCGTCCATCTCGTAGATGGCCGGCACCAGGTTCGTTTGCTGGTACTGCACGCAGTCGAAGGTGTTCATGCGCATCACCAGCGGTTCTGGCGGACGCTGTTTGGTGATCACCGGCCAGGCGTCTTCCCACAGTGCCAGGATGCGCGCTTGCGGGAAGTGGTAGCCGACCTTGTTGTACACCGCGTCGAACTGGATGTTCGCCGCTTTATAGATGCGCGGACGGTCGGCGGTGAAGGTCGACGAACCGGTAAACGACAACCCGTCGATCCGTTCGCCGCTGTTGAACTCGCCGGTGCCGGCGCTGGCGGTCAGGCGTTTTTGCCGATCGTCCATGCACGGTTCGTAGTACGGCGCCCCCGCCATCGGCAACGCGCCGTTGGTGCGGAAGTTACGCGCCACCACTTGATTGCCCGGGAGCACGGCGAAGCTCGGGTGGTCCTTTTTGGCGTGGAACGCCATGGCCGCCTGTTCCACTTCGGTGCCTTCTTCAGGCATGTAAATCGGTTTGGCGCGGGTCACTTCCTTGGAGAAATCCAGCGACGTGGTGACGGTGTGCGCCTGACCACCCGAAGAGAACCCGTCCAGTGAGTGGCGCCCCAGACCACCGTCCCAACCACCGGACTGCGCCGGATCGAGGTTGGCCCACAAGGCATTGCCGCTGGTTTTCAGGGATTGCGCCTTGGCGGCGTCGAGCATGTCCAGCGGAGGGGTTGGCGGGCGTTGGCCGACCGAACTTTCCATGCCGCCGATCCAGAACGGATAGCCGGGGTTTTTCAGGCTGCCGTCGGCATTGCGGTTGGCTTCACTGCGATCCACCAGGGCCAGGGAACCGATGGCTTGAGCACCACCGCCACCGCCGTGATGTTCGCCGTCGTCATCGCCCTCCCCGTCGTCATCGTCATGACTGGCCACCAGGGTTTCGCTGATCTTCGGTACGACCGCGACTTTGCCCGGCATCGGCGCCATGGCTTTGCCCGGCAGCGGCACGACTGCCGGAATCGGCGTGCCAGCAATGATCTCGCCATCGGGCAAGGCCCGTGCACCCGCCGCCGGTTTACCGCTGCGCAGGGCGTAAGGTTCGCTGTGATAACCGTCGCTACCCTGTTGGGACACTTCCAGTTTGGTGCCCTCTTCAAACACATCGTGCACCCGCCACATGCTCCACATGCCTTGGGCAAAGTGCGGATAGAAGTGGCAGTGATAGATCGCATCGCCGGCCACGCGGTTGCGGTTGCCCGAACCACCGTTGGCGATTTCATAGGTGTAGCCGGCCCCCGGCCCGATGCCCTGGGCATCGACATAGTCGGAGTTATCGTCGTTGGGGTTGAACAGCCATTGATGGCCGTGCAAGTGGAAGATGTGCTGTTCGTGACCGTTGTGGGTGTTGCGGAATTTGACGAAGTCACCGATGTAGCTGTGGTTGACGTTGGCCGGCTCGGACGGATACAGCGCCATGGTCGCCTTGACCCCGACCTGATCGGCGCGCGGTGTTTCACCGGGACGGATATTTTCCAGGCCGACGTTGGCCGGTACGTCCACCAGCATCGCCACGTCCCCCACGGTGTGGGAGCTGAGGAAAAATTCTTCATAGGCACAGGACAGGCAATCGTGCATCGGCCCGACACCCAGTCGGTTGGCCACCACCTCGGCGCCCATGCCGCCGGAACCGTAGTTGATCATGAACGAGTCGCGGGTCGGCTCCAGCACGTGGGCCATTACCGGGTCCGCCCAATACGCCGGGAATGCCTGGGTCGCCGCCACTTCATCCTGGAACTGCGAGGCGAAATCGCGGAACGGTTCCAGCCGATTGGGCAGTGCCGGATTGCGTTTGCCGATGGCTTCCAGCGGATAGGTCGATGGCGGGAAGCTGCCGTCGGCATTGCTGCCCATGACGATTGCGTCGCTCTCGCTGGAGATGATTTCACTGCCGTCGACCATGCTGATGATCGGCGTGCCGGCCTTGCCTTCACGGATCCATGGCTCGCGCTGTGGGTAGCGCGCCTGGTAATCAACAATCGGCTGGCCGGCCGGGGTGCGGCCGCTGCTGGCCAGGCGCATCTCTTCTTCGGTCACGGTGTTGCGGTAGGACCGGCCGCCCTTGGGCACCACCACCACTTCGCCAAACAACCCGTTGGCAACGTTGCCCGCATCGCCTTCACCACCGAATGTGGCGCCACGGCTACTGGCGGCAAACGCGCCTTCACGCTCGGCGTACAGGGTGTAGGAACGCGTGGCGCCGGGCGGAATCAGCGTGTTGGCATTGCGCCCGGTGAAGGACGCAATGTCGTCAATGCTGTTGACCGCTTGCAGGCCGTTGACCTGGAAGCCGACATGGCGGTCAGTGACTTGCTCGTCGACCTTGAAGTCGTCGACATTGCCGACTTCACCTTCGACGTCGGTCTCTTCGTGCTTGCCGGGGTTGGCCTGATACGCCAGCAGGTTTTGCAGGTTGATCGTCAGGCAATCACCGGCGGCCACCCGTAGCACCAGTGGACGCGGACGCTTGTCGGGCCGCAACGAGACTTTGCCCGGCACCGCGGCGCCACCCTGTGCGAGGGACATGTTGTGATCGTCGACCACGTCGCGGCGCAGGGCGAACATCATGCCGTTGGCGTTCTGTGCGCCGAGGCGGTTGAACATCAGCGGCTGATCCAGCGCCACGACGTTCGCCACCAGATTGCGTTCGCAACGGGCGGCCGCGTCGGCCAGCTCGATGCCAAACAACGGCGCGAAAAACAACAGCAGGTTAACCAAGTGATGAGCGTTAGGTATGCCGGACATAATCACGGGCCTCGCATTGGGTGCTCACAGGGAACAATTCTCGACAAGTGCGCTGGAGCAATCCCCATGCCAAAAATAATTGTGTTTTTTATCAATAAATTACGGTGACGACTTGATAACTCGGGGGATATTCCCCACTAATTCCCCACTTTTCTGCCGGGGCCATCATTCCCCACTGTTGGGGGAACCGGCGCGGGTGTGCGATCACAACGGGGCATCCACGGCCAGGCCTTGCAAACGACGGTATTGGCGCAGGACATCCGGCACGTAGCGCTGGGTTTCGGCGAACGGCGGGATCACCCCGCCACGGCTGAGCACCGCTTGCGGCCCGGCGTTGTAGGCCGCCACCGCGAGGGCAATGTCGTTGTCGAACAAGGTCAACAGACGCTTGAGGTATTTGGCGCCGCCCTGGATGTTGGCCTTCGGATCGTAGACATCCTTGACCCCCATCTCGCGCGCGGTGTCGGGCATCAATTGCATCAGCCCGCCAGCGCCCTTGGCGGACGTTGCATCGGCGTTGTAATGGGACTCCGCGCGGATGACGGCGTGTAGCAGCGCCGCCGGAACTTCGTTGGCCTTGGCGGCCGCCGAGACCAGCTCCGCGTAGGGCTGCGCGGCGATCATCTGCGGTTGCTGATCGAGGCTGACGACCGCCGCGGTGGGCTCGTGAATAACCCGTTCATAGGTGCGGCCCGGGCGGTGAACGTTGGACAAAACGTAGCCGCCCTTGGCGTCCACGGAAACGAAGACATCGGCCTGTGCGACGCTGGTCAACAGCAAACATCCGAGCAATCCAGTGGTGAGTGTTTTCATTGTTCTACCTCCCCTGGCCGGCCCCGAAAATTGGGGGTAATGCCCCACTGGCCGATCGTTAATCAGCCATACGCAAGCACTGTGCCGTAAGCGTGAAAGGCCGTAGCACGGGCGGTTCAGAAGGTTGCCCAAGGCTTTGCATGGCAATTGCATAAGCCTTTATTGCGACCCTTCTGCCGATTGTGTGAGGTCATCATGAATCAACGTCTGTGCTGTGCTCCGCGTACGCAACGCGGGTTCACCCTGCTCGAACTGCTGGTGGTGTTGGTGGTGCTGGGGCTGTTGGCCGGCATCGTTGCGCCGAAGTATTTCGCCCAACTGGGCCGTTCCGAAGTCAAAGTCGCCAAGGCGCAAATCGAGGGCCTGGGCAAGGCGCTGGATTTGTATCGCCTGGAGGTCGGCCACTACCCGTCGACCGAACAGGGCCTGCAGGCGCTGGTCACCGCGCCGAGCGATGAGACGCACTGGACCGGCCCTTACTTGCAGAAAAAATTGCCGCAGGACCCTTGGGGCCGTAACTACACCTACCGCTATCCCGGCGAAAACGGTGAGTACGATCTGCTGTCCATGGGCAAAGACGGGCAGCCCGGTGGCGAAGGCGAAAACGCCGAAGTCACCAGTTGGCAATGACGGGGGAAGACCATGCGCTTTCATCTCAAAGCCGTGGGCAAGGCCGGCGTGGTCTCGATCACCGTCGAGGCCCCCGGCCACAGCGAAGCCCGGCGCATCATTGAAGACCAGGGCTTACGGGTGGTCAGCCTGCATGCCGAGCGGCACTGGCGTGCTTTGCGTCTGCAACAGCGAGAGACCTTCAACCTCGTGTTGTTCAGCCAGGAACTGACCACCTTGCTCAATGCGGGTCTGCCGTTGATCGATGCGCTGGAAAGCCTGGCCGAAAAAGAAAGCGCACCACAGGCCCGCAAAACCTTGAGTGAGCTGGTGCGCTTGCTCTACGAGGGCAAATCGTTCTCTCAGGCGCTGGGTCAGTTGTCAGCCGTATTCCCGCCTTTGTATGTGGCGCTTGTGCAGTCCAGCGAGAAGACCGGCGCCGTGGGCGAAGCCCTGGGCCGCTATGTCAGCTATCGCCAACGCATGGACGAGGTTCGGCAAAAAATCGTCAGCGCATCGATCTACCCCATGCTGTTGCTGGTGGTGGGCGGTGGCGTGGTGTTGTTTTTGATGGGCTACGTGGTGCCGCGCTTCAGCCTGGTGTTTGAAGGCCTGGGCTCAAACCTGCCGTGGCTGTCGCAAGTGTTGATGACCAGCGGGATGTTCCTCCACGCGCATCAGGGTGAATTCTTCGGCGGGTTGCTGGCGATCATCGTCGCCCTCGCCTTCCTCCAGCGCCAACCGGCCTTTCGTCGGGGCGTGGACCGTCTGATCGAAAAACTCCCGGCGATCCATAAACGCATCTTCATGTATGAACTGGCGCGCTTCTATCGTTCGCTGGGGATTTTGCTGCAGGGCGGTATTCCCCTCGTCACCGCCATGGGCATGGTGCGCGGCCTGCTCACTGTGGCCTCGCGCACGCGGCTGGACGAAGCCTGCGAACGGGTGCGCGAGGGCCAGTCGCTGTCGGCCGCGCTTGAGCTTAATCACCTGGTGACACCGGTGTCCCTGCGCTTGCTGCGCGCTGGCGAGCAGTCCGGCAACCTCGGGCAAATGATGGAGCGCAGTGCCGACTTCTACGACGAAGAAATCAGTCGCTGGCTCGAATGGTTTGTCAGGTTGTTCGAACCACTGCTCATGACGTTTATCGGGTTGTTGATCGGGGTCATCGTGATCCTGATGTACATGCCGATTTTCGAGCTTGCCTCAAGCATTCACTAAGGCTCTGGAACGGGGCCGAGCGCTGCGAAGCATTTTTTATCGACGTTCCAACTGAATAAATCCGAACCCGGAGGTGTTCACCTATTGAATCGAGCAGCACGTTGCATTGTTCATCAACGTTCCAACCCTGAAGAAAACGGAGAACGACATGCACATCAACAAGCTTTTACTGGCAGTAGCTATTGGCGCGGTCTTGTCGGCGTCCACCGTATTGATACCGGACAGTTTGTCCAGTATGTCGACCGCTCAGGCCAAGGATGGTGGCAGTGGAGGCGGAGGGGGCGGTGGCGGTAGTGGCGGCGGTGGCGGAGGTCATGGCGGCGGTGGTAGTGGCGGCGGTGGCGGCGGAAATGGCGGCGGCGGCGGTGGCAATGGCGGCGGTGGCGGCGGCAATGGCGGTGGTGGCGGTGGCAATGGCGGTGGCGGCGGTGGCAATGGCGGTGGTGGCGGCGGCAATGGCGGTGGTGGCGGCGGAAATGGCGGCGGTCACGGCGGAAGCGGCAGTGGCGGCAACAGTGGCAGCGGCGGCAATAGCGGCAGTAGCCACAGCGGTAGCGACCATGGACCGGGCAATGCCGGTAATACAGCCTCCTCCAACTCCGGGCGCAGTGGCACGCACGCCGAAGCTGGCGACGATCATGGCGTCCATGCCAATGGCGAAGTAGGCGATGACCATGGTGTTCATCGTTCCGGTGAAGTGTCACACAACCAAAATGGCGTTCATCGCTCAGGTGAGGTGTCACATAACCAAAATGGCGTTCACCGCTCCGGTGAAGTGTCACACAACCAAAACGGTGTTCATCGCTCCGGGGAAGTGTCACACAACCAAAACGGTGTTCATCGCTCCGGTGAAATCGGCGATGACCATGGCGTACACGCCAATGGTGAAGTCGGCGATGACCGCGGTGTCCATGCCAACGGCGAAGTCGGTGATGACCGTGGTGTCCATGCCAACGGCGATGACAAAAGGACCTGATACCCCTTAAACCCGGGTCACCACACATCAACTGTGGGAGCGGGCTTGCTCGCGAAGGCGGTGGATCATTAAGCATGGACGTCACCTGACACACCGCCTTCGCGAGCAAGCCCGCTCCCACACTAGACCCTGTGGGCTGCTCGCTACAGGCCAACTTCAGTCTGATCCAGCCGTTCGCGCAAAAACTCGATCAACGCTTGCACCGGGCGCGAACTCTGGCGGTGCTGCGGATAGACCGCTGACAATCTCAACGGCTCAGGCCGAAACACGTCCAGCACCGGCACCAGCCTGCCGTCCTTCAAGGCTTCGCCGACGATAAACGTCGGCAGGTAAGTAATCCCCATCCCGGCAATCGCCGCGTCCTTGAGCAACTCCCCATTGTTGACCCGCATCCTGCCCGTGACATTGACGGTCAGCGGTTTGCCCTGCCCTTCAAAACGCCATTGCACCTGGCGACTGTGGCCATAGGGCAGGCAGTCATGGCCGTGCAAGTCTTCGGGTCTGAGCGGCGTTCCACGTTCGGCCAGGTACGTCGGGCTGGCGCAGTACACACGCTGGATAGACGCGATGCGTCGCGCGATCAGCGTCGAGTCTTCGAGAATGCCGATACGCAACGCCAGGTCATAGCCCTCACTGAGCAAGTCCACCGGGCGATCGCTCAGGTCCACTTCCACGGCGACATCACGATAACGCTGCAAGAACACCGGCAGCAGACACCCCAAATGCGCGACCGCAAACGACAACGGTGCGCTGATGCGAACGGTGCCGCGTGGCTCGGTGGTCTGCCCGGCAATACTCTGCTCCACCTGTTCGACCTCGCCAAGCAGGCGCAAGGCTGACTCGTAATAACTCTGCCCCAGTGGGGTGACGTCCAGCCGCCGGGTCGAGCGATTGAGCAAGCGCACGCCCAGGCGCTCTTCGAGTTGCATCAAACGCCGGCTGACGAACTGCTTGGACAGCCCCAATTGATCAGCCGCCGCGGTGAAGCTGCCAGAGTCCATGACCTGGCAAAAAATACGCATATCTTCGAACGGGTTCATTGTCACGCTCTGGTTGACAGTCAAACACTTTATAGCCGCTTTTTCGCTTATCGGCATCCTATTAATCTGTGTCCACGGTGTTGCTGAGGCCCGAACCACAGCGCCAACAGCAACCTGGACCTTCGGTAATCAACTTCTAACTAAAAAGGATTTACCCATGAACCTCGTCAAAAAAACCCTGACCGCGTCCCTCCTCGCCCTCTCCATCGGCAACGCATTTGCCGCCGGCAGCCCAGGTGTCGAACACAACACCCAGGCTTTCCTCGAGGCCCTCGCCGCCGGTGGTGGCAAGCCGCTTGAGCAGATGAGCCCGAAGGATGCCCGTGCAGTGCTGACCGGTGCACAGAATTCGGTAAAGGTTGATCTGTCGGGTGTGGACGTCAGCGACCGCGCCATCAAGGTCGATGGGCAAACCATCAACCTGAAAATCGTGCGTCCAGCGAAGGTCAAAGGCGAATTGCCGGTGTTCATGTTCTTCCACGGTGGCGGTTGGGTATTGGGCGATTACCCGACTCACCAACGCTTGATCCACGACCTGGTGGTCGGCTCCGGCGCTGTCGCGGTGTATGTCGACTACACACCGTCGCCGGAAGCGCACTACCCGACTGCGATTAATCAGGCCTACGCCGCGACTCGTTGGGTGGCCGAGCATGGCAAGGAGATCGGCGTCGACGGCAAGCGTCTGGCTGTAGCGGGCAACAGCGTCGGCGGCAACATGGCGGCCGTTGTCGCACTGATGGCCAAGGAACAGAAAACCCCGGCGCTGCGCTTCCAGTTGTTGATGTGGCCAGTGACCAACGCCCGGTTCGACACCGGTTCGTACCAGCAATTTGCCGAAGGCCACTTCCTCACCAAAGGGATGATGAATTGGTTCTGGGACAGCTACACCACCGACCAGACTGAACGTGCGCAGATCCATGCCTCGCCGTTGCAAGCCAGCGCCGAACAGCTTAAAGGCTTACCCGCCGCATTGGTGCAAACCGCCGAGTTCGACGTGTTGCGCGATGAAGGCGAAGCCTATGCCCGTCACCTCGACGCGGCGGGTGTTCCAGTCACGTCCGTGCGCTACAACGGCATGATTCACGACTTCGGCCTGCTCAATCCACTCAGCCAGATACCGGAAGTGAAAGCCGCGGTTCGCCAAGCGGCACTGGAACTCAAGACTCATCTGAACTGAGTCCCCTTAAAGGAGCCTGCCCTCGTGCAGGCTTTTTCCTGTCTGCCCTTTTGAAAACGGAGTTTCCCCATGTCCTTTGTCCTGGGTCATCTGCTGGCGTGGAGCGCGGTGTTGTTGGTGATCGACGCGCTGCTCTGGCACCTCGCGCCGTTCAACCATCGCGTCACGCGGGTCGGCGTGCGCCTGGCGCTGTTCCTGATGTTCAGCGCGCTGGTCATCAACGCCGGTGTCAGCCCGTTGCAGGCACCGCTGTTTGCCGAGGACCGGGTGGCGCAGTTGGGCGCCACGGCGCTGGGTATTCTCTGGTGGCTTTACGCCGCGCGCGTGCTCACCGAAGTCATCGGCCTGGTGTTGATGCGCCGTGTCGGTCACAGCGGTCGATTGTTGCAGGACGTGATTGGTGCGCTGGTGTTTCTGATCGCCATCGTGGCGGCGGCCGGTTATGTGCTGGAACTGCCGGTGAAAGGTTTGCTGGCGACGTCTGGCGTCGTCGCCATCGTCGTCGGTCTGGCGCTGCAAAGTACCTTGAGCGATGTGTTTTCCGGGATCGTGCTCAATACCACCAAGCCGTATCAGGTGGATGACTTTGTGGTGATCGACGGTGTTGAAGGCAAGGTGCTGGACATCGACTGGCGCGCCACGCACCTGCTGACCAGCGCCGGCACCACAGCGGTAGTGCCAAACTCGGTGGCGGCCAAAGCAAAAATCGTCAATCTCAGCCGGCCAAGCAACATGCACGGCGTGTCGATCAGCATTCAAGTGCCGAACAACATCCGCCCGCGCCGGGTGCTGGACGCACTCGACCGCACGCTTCAGGGCAGCAGCAGTTTGCTGCTCAACCCGGCCCCCAAAGCCGTGCTCAAAGAGACTGGCGAAACCATGTCCGTATACGTGGCCAGCGGCTTTATCGCCGACCTGAGCAAGAAAAGCGAAGTGCGCAATCAATTGTTCGACCTGGCGCATCGGCACCTCGAAGCGGCGGGCATTTCACGGCAACTCGACGGCGTGATTGAACCGACAACCCGCGCACGGGCGTTGCTCGACGAGGTGAAAATCTTCCGTTCCCTGAGCGAGGATGAGCGCGATCAAATGGCCCGGTCGATGGTTGCGCAGCAGTACGCGGCCGGTCAGGTGGTGCTGGACGTCGGCGAAGTTCCGGACAGCTTGATGGTCATCGCAACCGGTGTGGTCAGCGCGACCGTGCCGGACGGCGCAGGGCACACCGAAGCCGGACGCATGGGCCCGAGCGAAGTGATGGGTGAACAGAGCATCCTCACCGATACGCCGTCCCAAGCGACCTTCACCACGTTGACCTCGTGCATCATTTACCGGATCGACAAATCGCTGACCCGCAGTTGCATGGAACAACGGGTTGAAGTGGGTCGGGCGTTGAACAAGTTGCAGGCAGTTAGGCAGCAGAACAGTCGGCTGGCGTTGATGGCCAAACCGCTACCGATCAAGAAAGGAGGGTTCCTGAGCTGGCTGCAAACACGTTAGGCAAACAGCATCTGCTGTTTGTGGCGAGGGAGCTTGCTCCCGCTGGGCTGCGTAGCGGCCCCATTTTTGTGAGCGCTGCGCACTCAAGCGGGAGCAAGCTCCCTCGCCACATGTACTGCATCAACTGCAGGACAGTGGGCAAAAAAATGCCCGCTCATTGCGGGCATTTTTTGTGCGGCGAGACTTACTTCGACGTCAGCACCGAGTAGCTGTTCATCAAATTGCGATAGTTCGGAATGCGCGGCGACAGCAAGTTCGCCAGGCCTTCCATGTCGTTGCGCCAGTCGCCCTGCAGTTCGCAAGCTACCGCGAACCAGTTGACCAGTTGCGCACCGGCCGCGGACATACGCGCCCACGCCGCTTGCTGCACGGTTTCGTTGAAGGTGCCCGAGGCGTCGGTGACGACGAACACTTCAAAGCCTTCCGCCAGTGCCGACAGTGTCGGGAAGGTCACGCAAACGTCAGTCACTACACCGGCGATGATCAACTGCTTGCGACCCGTGGCTTTGACGGCTTTGACGAAGTCTTCGTTGTCCCAGGCGTTGATCTGGCCTGGACGCGGGATGTACGGCGCGTCCGGGAACAGCTCCTTGAGCTCCGGCACCATCGGGCCGTTCGGGCCGTTTTCAAAGCTGGTGGTGAGGATGGTCGGCAGTTTGAAGAACTTGGCCAGGTCCGCGAGGGCCAGCACGTTGTTCTTGAATTCGTTGGGCGAGAAATCCTGGACCAGCGAAATCAGGCCGGTCTGGTGATCGACCAACAGGACAACAGCATCGTCTTTGTTCAGGCGTTTATACGGAACGTTGCTCATGTGAAACTCCTCGATGGTTGGTTTTTACGTCGAGCGCCGATGCAGTCCATCGGCGCTTTTTATGATCGTCAGAACGCGAAGCATGAGCAGCCAAAGGCGCCCCAGAAACCGGCAAAATCGCTGACCGGCGCATTCGACAAACGCGCCTTTTCATGGCTGTGGGCATGCACGCCGCACGGCCCGCTGCAATGGTGAACCTGCGCCTGCATCGGCGAGGTCGGACGCCAGTGACCCGGCACCTTGACCACCGGCGACCAGTCCGGCAGTACCGGCACGCTGGCCGGTCCGAGTTTTTCGAAGTCGCCGGCGGCGTACACCACCTTGCCGCCGACCACGGTCAGCACAGATTCAATCCACTTGATCGCTTCCTCGTCGACGCTGAAAAAGTCCGCGCTCAACGCCGCCACGTCCGCCAATTGGCCGACCTTGATCATGCCTTTCTTGCCCTGTTCGGAAGAGAACCAGGCGCTTCCATGGGTGAACAGCTCCAGCGCGGTCTGCCGGGACAGGCCTTCGGCATGCAGCTCAAGCCCTCCCACTGTCCGGCCGCTGACCATCCAGTACAACGAGGTCCAAGGATTGTAGCTGGACACTCGCGTGGCATCGGTGCCAGCGCCGACCGGTACACCTTCGGCCAGCATGCGCTTGATCGGCGGCGTCGCTTCAGCGGCTTTGGCGCCGTAACGCTCGACAAAATATTCGCCCTGAAACGCCATCCGGTCCTGAATCGCAATACCACCGCCCAGCGCCCTCACCCTCTCGATGTTCTGCGGGGTGATGGTTTCAGCGTGGTCGAAAAACCACGGCAGACCGTTGAACGGAATGTCGCGATTGACCTTCTCGAACACATCGAGCATGCGGCTGATCGATTCGTTGTAGGTGGCGTGCAAACGGAACGGCCAGCGCTGCTCGACGAGGTGGCGTACCACCGGTTCCAGTTCGTCTTCCATGGTTTGCGGCAGGTCCGGACGCGGTTCAAGGAAGTCTTCGAAATCCGCCGCCGAGAACACCAGCATTTCCCCGGCGCCGTTGTGCCGCAGGTAATCATCGCCCTGGTGCAGGGTCACGCTGCTGGTCCAGTTCTTGAAATCGGTCAGCTCTTCTTTCGGCTTCTGGGTGAACAGGTTGTAGGCAATGCGAATGGTCAGTTGCTGGTCCTTGGCCAGCTGCTCGATCACCTGATAGTCGTCCGGGTAATTCTGGAAACCACCGCCGGCATCGATAGCGCTGGTGAGGCCGAGGCGATTGAGTTCGCGCATGAACTGGCGGGTCGAGTTGACCTGATATTCCAGCGGCAGCTTCGGCCCCTTGGCCAGCGTCGAGTACAGAATCATCGCGTTCGGTCGCGCGACCAGCATGCCGGTCGGGTTGCCGTTGGCATCTCGGACAATTTCACCGCCCGGCGGATTCGGCGTATCGCGGGTGTAACCGGCAACACGCAGCGCCGCGCGGTTGAGCAAGGCGCGGTCGTACAAGTGCAGCACAAACACCGGGGTGTCTGGCGCGGCCTGGTTGAGCTCTTCGAGGGTCGGCATGCGTTTTTCGGCGAACTGGAATTCGTTCCAGCCACCCACCACGCGCACCCATTGTGGGGTCGGCGTACGGTCGGCCTGCTCTTTGAGCATGCGCAACGCATCGACCACCGAAGGCACGCCTTCCCAGCGCAGTTCGAGGTTGTAGTTCAAACCGCCACGGATCAGGTGCAAGTGCGAGTCATTGAGGCCGGGGATGACGCAGCGGCCCTTGAGGTCGATGACCTGCGTGCCCGACCCGCGCAGGGCCATGGCCTCGGCATCGGTGCCAACCGCGACAAAACGGCCGTCGCTGATGGCGACTGCACTGGCGAGCGGGTTTTCACGGTCGACGGTATGAAATTGGCCATTGAACAAAATCAGATCGGCGTTCATCGCGTTTCCTTGGGCTGAGTGGAATGAGAGAGCCAAGGCGCAAACAGACGCGTGGCCATCGGCATGAACAGGTACACCACCGAAACGACGATGGTCAGCGTGATCAGAAACGTGGCAACCACGTAGTTGGAGAGCAAGGCGTTGAGCTGCAGCAGCGGCCCCCAAATCAACGGCACCAGCAACGTGTGCGGCAGAATCACCAGCAACGTCACCACGGCTTGCTTCCAGCGCGGCGGCGGTGGCGAAGCGGTGTCGGTCGATGGCGCGAACCAAAATTCATTGACCGGGTTGACCTCGGTCTGGTCGCCGTCGGCCAGCATCGGCGTGGCCAGGTTGACCAGGTCCAGCCGTTGCGGCGAATCGAGCCAATGCTGCATGGCTTCGGTGGTGCAAAAGCGCAGCACGCAGGTGTACATGTCGAGCCCGGCGTTTTTACCGCGCATCACGTCCACGCCCAAGTGCCCTTCCTGCTGCCCGGCGATGCTGACGATATTGCGCAGCCACGCTTCGTAAGGCACCTCATAACCGGTCTTGACCCGGTGCTTGATGACCAGGGTCACGACTTCTTCAAAAGGTTTGGATTCAGGCATAACGCAACGCTCCGGTGAATCTGACATTGAGCGCCAGCCGACCGGGCCCGGCGATAAAAATGCTGGTGAACAGGATCAACAACAACCAGCCGAATTGCCCTTCTTCAAGGCTCCATTGCGGATGCACCACCACCAACGCCACCAGCAACACAGAAAAAATCGGCAGGCAGGCCAACCGCACCAGCAACCCGACGATGATCAGCAACGGGCACAGCACTTCGGCGAAAATCGCCAGCATCAGCGTCAGGTTGGCGCCGAGGTGGAAAGGGTCTTCGATGACTTGCAGTTGAGCGCTGTAGTTAAGCAGCTTCGGCAAGCCGTGCACCCACAACAGGAACAGGCTGGCGCTGACCCGCAGAAACAGCAGGCCCCAGTCCTGGACCCGCTCATCCCATTGCGCTGTGTTCATGGGCTACCTGCACAAATAAAAAACCACCGGCAACAATGCGCCGGGACGTTTTTCGATAATGCCGGTGTGGGGGCGGGGAAAATTGGATGGGTGTGCTCTTTTTGTGGATGAGCACAGATCTACGAAACGACACAGGTCCATTGTGGGAGCGGGCTTGCTCGCGAATGCGGTGTAACAGCCAACATCAATGCTGAATGACATACCGCATTCGCGAGCAAGCCCGCTCCCACAGGAGGCCGGTGAATGCCAGGGTGAATTTTGTCAGTCCGGGAGGCCGTCGAAATCAAGCCGGAATCGGTAAAGCCGCGGACATGAACTCGCTGATGCGCGAGCGCAACCAGCGCTCCGCCGGGTCGTTGTCATGCACCCCGCTCCAGGCCATCGACAACTGCGCCGCATCGATGGGAAACGGTGGATCCTCAGCGCGCAATCCGCAGCCTTCCACCAGCGCGCACGCGGCATAGTCCGGCACAGTGGCGATCATCTCGGTGCCGGCGAGCAAGGCGCGCAAGCCGCTGAACTGCGGCACGCCCAACACCACGCGACGGCTGCGCCCAAGCTTGGCCAGGTCGAGGTCGATGTTGCCGCTCAGGTCGCCGGAGAACGACACCATGGCGTGGGGCCGTTCGCAGTACTCATCCAGCGTCAGCGTGCCCGGACGCTTGTCCCCGCGCAGCACTTTGCAGGGAATATCGCGCAGCTTTTTACGCTTGGCGTTCGCCGGCAGGTCGGTGGTGTAGCTGACGCCCACGGAGATTTCCCCGGAGGCCAGCAGCGCCGGCATCAGCAGGTAGTTGGCGCGGCGCACCACGACCACAATCCCCGGCGCCTCTTCTTGCAGTTGCCGCAGCAATGGCGGAAACAAGCCGAACTCGGCATCGTCCGACAGCCCGATACGAAACACATCACAACTGGTCGCCGGTTCAAACTCCTTGGCCCGGCTGACCGCGCCCGAGATCGTGTCCATCGCCGGCTGCAACTCCTTGAGAATCGCCAGTGCCCGAGCAGTCGGCTCCATACCGCGCCCGTTGCGCAGCAACAACGGATCGTCAAACAAATCGCGCAATCGCCCCAACGCCGCACTGACCGCTGGTTGGCCCATGAACAGTTTTTCCGCGACGCGGGTCAGGTTCTTTTCGAACATCAGTGCCTCGAAAATCACCAACAGGTTCATGTCGACGCGGCGCAGATCATTACGGTTCATAAGCACGGTTCCCTTGTGTGTTGAGCCAGGCACGAAACGCTGAGACTTTACTCGATCAGCGGAACTTTGGCCGCACGTTTGTAAGGCCCGTATTCGACCGGCACCCATTGGAAGTGCTTGCCCTCGGCAGCAATGTGGCCGATGCCCGGAAACGGCAAGTGCGCTGCCGAGACCCATGTCTTGCTGGCGGCCGCGTCACTGAACACCTTGGCCCGGCTCTTGATCGCTTGCTGGCTGTTGACGTCAAAGCCGATCGACACTTCAGGGTGCTCGAATTGCACCGCCAGGTTATGCACCAGATCCCCCATGAACAGGATGCTCTGCCCCTCAGAGGTGAAACGGTACGTGGTGCTGCCGGGGGTGTGTCCGGTCTCCAGCGTGGCATCGACCACACCCGGCACGGGCGATTGACCGGCCTCGAACGTTTTGAAGCGACCCTGCGCAACGTAAGGCGCGGTGGAGTCCTGGGCGATTTTGAAATACGGCTTGGCACCCTCGGGGGCCTTGGCGATGGCCTGAGGATCGAGCCAGTAATCGGCCTCGGCTTTTGCCGCGTAGACCGTGGCATTGACGAACACCGGTTTTTGCGACCCGTCGACCAGCCCGCAGACGTGGTCCAGGTGCAGATGAGTCAACAGAATCACATCGACCTGCGACGGCTCATACCCGGCGGCTTTGATGTTGTCCGAGAGCATGCCGGCCGTTGCGCCGATGCACTGGCCGGCGCCGGTGTCCACCAGAATCAGCTGTTTCCCGGTGTTGATCAAAAACGCGTTGAACGCGGTTTGCACGCCAGGCGTTTCAATCGAGCGACGGGCCAGGAGTGCGCGAATCTGGCTTTGGGTCAGGCCCTTGAGCAGTTTCGGCGAGAGGTCGTTGTAACCATCGAACAACGCCGTCACTTCGTAATCGCCCACCGCCAGGCGGAAGTAGCCCGGCACTTGGGTGCCGACTTGCGCCGGAGCCTGCGCCGAGGAAATGCCGGATGCCAGTGCTACTGCGAGCCCCAGCGCGAAAACCAGAGAATGCTTCATGCCTTCACCCTTGATCAATTCAAAAAACGGCCACAACTAACGCCACCGGATGACGTTGATAGTGCAAGTACCGCGCCTCAAGAAATTGCAGCAATGTGCTGAGTTAGCACCTTTGCCGGGTTTGCGCGAGGACGGAATTAACAACGTTTAACTCGCCTGCCAACACCCCGCGGCGAAGAATGAAGCTCACCGACACGGACATTTGTCATGGCCCATTCTCAGCAAAACGTCGCCCGCGCGACAGTCACTGAATCGCCAAAGAAGACCACGGGCGGCCTGACTCCATGGCGCGAAAGCCTGGCGAAACAACTGATCCTCGACCGTCTCGATGAAACCGTCGAGGTCACTGAACTGGCACGGGCCTGCGCCCTCTCGCGCAGTCATTTCTCCCGCGCGTTCAAATGCAGCACCGGTTATTCGCCTCAGGACTGGATACGTCTGCAACGTATTGCACGGGCCAAGCAGTTGATCCGCGACACCGACTTGAGCCTCACGCAAATCAGCCTCGAATGCGGCTTCTGCGATCAGGCGCACTTCTGTCACATCTTCACCCGCAGCGAAGGCATCAATCCGTTTGCGTGGCGTTGCCGTATGGTGCGTTCACACCCACCCGCCTACACCCCTCAACTTCACGCGCAATAACGCCCAACGCTCTGTAGCCGCTTCCAAGCCTCAGCCATACCCTGTGGGAGCGAGCTTGCTCGCTCCCACAGGTCCTCGCTGTGGATCGGCAGCTACAGGGACCGGGACGCCCGTAGCAGCTTGGGTTTAGCCCTTGAGGAACGCCAGCAGATCAGCGTTGAGCTGATCCTTGTGAGTATCCGTCAAGCCATGCGGCGCGCCCGGGTAGATCTTGAGCGTAGAGCCTTTCACCAGTTTTGCCGAAGCGATGCCGGCGGCCTCGATCGGCACCACCTGATCCGCATCGCCGTGCACCACCAGGGTCGGGATGTCGAATTTCTTCAGGTCGTCGGTGAAGTCGGTTTCGGAGAAGGCCTTGATGCAGTCATAGGCGTTCTTGTGACCGGCCATCATGCCTTGCATCCAGAACCAGTCGATCATGCCTTGGGACGGTTTCGCGCCCGGCTTGTTAAAGCCGAAGAACGGACCGCTGGCGAGGTCGATGTACAGCTGGGAGCGGTCGACGAGGGACGCCTGGCGAATGCCGTCGAACACTTCAATCGGCAGGCCGCCGGGGTTGGCTTCGGTCTTGAGCATCAGCGGCGGTACCGAGGAGATCAGCCCGGCCTTGGCCAAGCGGCCCGTGCCGTGGCGACCGATGTAGCGCGCCACTTCACCGCCACCGGTGGAGAAGCCGAACAGCACCGCGTCCTTGAGGTCCAGCAACTCGATCAACTGCGCCAGATCGTCGGCGTAGTGATCCATGTCGTTACCGGACCACGGCTGGCTGGAGCGGCCGTGACCACGACGGTCATGAGCGATGACCCGGTAGCCCTTGGACGCCAGGAAGATCATCTGCGATTCCCAGCTGTCGGCGTTCAACGGCCAGCCGTGGCTGAAGACGATGGGCTGACCGGTGCCCCAGTCCTTGTAGTAAATCTCGGTGCCGTCGCGGGTGGTGAACGTTGTCATGGGCTATCTCCTTTGCGAGTGTCGGGGATGTATCAAATCGGTGAGTGGTTCATGCGTTCGGCCAGCCGCGCCACACGCTCGCCCAAGTGCGCGGCGGTGCAGCGGTCTTCGGGTGGCGGGGCCAGTTCGGGAGGTTGTTCGACATTGGATTGGGACATGGCACCGAGCGAGCTACCCAGGCGATTCATCTGCCCATCGAACACACCGGTGCCGGAGCGCGCCGGCAGCAGGTCGAGGCCGACCCAGATCATCGAATGCTGGGCGGCGAACACCGCCATTTGCAGCAAGGTGTTGAGCTTGTCGCCGCACAGGCTGCCGGAGTTGGTGAACCCGGCGGCCAGTTTGTCGCGCCAGGGTTGGGCCAGGTAAAACGCCGAAGTGGCTTCCATGAAGCCTTTGAAAGGCGCCGAGGCGCTGCCCATGTAGGTCGGGGAGCCGAAGATGATGGCGTCGGCGTTGTGCAAGCGGTCCCAGTGGTCGTCCACTTCCTCGACCGGGATCAACAGGCAGGTGCTGCCCAAGTGCCGTTCCACCCCCTGGGCCACGGCCTGCGCCATGACCCGGGTGTGCCCGTAGCCACTGTGATAGACCACCACCACATTGCTCATTGCGATGTCCTCATGACAATAAATCCCTGCTTAACTTCAATGCCAACACCCCCCCTGTAGGAGTGAGCCTGCTCGCGAAATCGGTCTATCAGCCAACGTTGTCAGTGACTGACACACCGCTATCGCGAGCAGGCTCCCTCCTACAGGACCGGTGGACGTTGAAGAACCAGAGTTTTGGGCGTAGACCAGACGCAGCACGAGTTAAACGTTGTTAATTTTCCCTGGCGCGCCAAATGCCGTAACCCCGGCTTTGTTACCGTAAACACGGCACTGGCCAAGGGTGACGGGTACAGACAGTCGCAGCGAACACCCGACAGTCAGCGCGACCCGGATTGCACTGATCCGAAAACCTGCGGAATATGCTCGAAAACCGCGTACTAGACGGATGCAAGCAGGAGCGACACGTTGACCCTTTCCCCCGAACAGGCTGTGCATTTCGGCCCCTACCGGATCTACCCCGGGCAACGCCTGGTGATGGAGGCCGACCAGCCCCTGCGCCTGGGCCGGCGTGCCATGGACATTCTGTTGATTCTGCTGGAGCACGCCGGGCAGGTGGTCAGCAAACAGCGACTGATCGCAGCGGTCTGGCCCAAAAGCGTGGTGGAAGACATCAACCTGCGGGTGCACATGGCGGCGTTGCGCAAAGCCCTCGGCGATGGCCAGGCCGGCCAGCGCTACATCGTCACCGTGGCGCAGCGCGGCTATAGCTTTGTCGCGCCCTATTCGCTGGAACGGATCGAGCAACAGCCCGAACTCGAAGGACCGGTGCCCAACGGCCATAACCTGCCGGTGCGCCGCACTCGCCTGATCGGGCGCCAGTCCCTGGTCGATGCACTGGTGACACAACTGGCACGCCAGCGCTTCATCACCCTCGTCGGCCCCGGCGGCATCGGCAAGACCACCGTGGCCCTGCGCGTCGCCGAACAGTTGATCGGGCGCTACCGGGACGGCATTCGCCTGCTGGACCTGGCACCGATCAACGACCCGCTGATGATCACCGCCCATTTGGCGACGCTGCTGGATTTGTCTCTGCACGATAGCGAACCCGTGAGCGCACTCGCAGCCTTCCTGCGCGACCGCCAGATGCTGCTGGTCATCGACAACTGCGAACACCTGATCGACGCCATTGCCGTGCTCTGTGAAAACATCCTGCGCGCCGCGCCCGAGGTACACATTCTGGCCACCAGCCGCGAAAGCCTGCGAGCCGAAGGCGAGTTCGTCCAGCGCCTTGATTCGCTGGATTGTCCACCGCCCATCGCCGTGCTGGACCGCGCTCAGGCCATGACATTTTCAGCGTTGCAATTGTTTGTTGAACGGGCGATGGCCAGCCACGACAGCTTTGAACTCAGCGATGACGAGTTGCCACTGTTGATCGACATCTGCCATCGCCTGGACGGCATTCCGCTGCCCATCGAACTCGCCGCCGCGCAAGTCGGCCACTTGGGTTTGAGCGGCGTGCTGGAGCAGTTGCAAGGCAGTTTTCGTCTGCTGACCCAAGGCTGTCAGACGGCATTGGGTCGGCACCAGACGTTGCGCGCCACGCTCGACTGGAGCTACGAACTGCTGACGCCCTGCGAGCAAACCTGCCTGCGCCGGTTGAGCGTGTTCAGGGGTGGTTTCACCCTGGAGTCCGCAGCAGCGGTGATCGTCGGTGAACACCTCGACCCCGGCAAAGTGTTTGGTGCGATCACTCAACTGGTGGCCAAGTCGCTGTTGAACGTGGAAGTCGGCGACGAAGAAGTGTTCTATCGCCTGCTCGACACCACTCGCAGCTACGCCCTGGAAAAACTCGACCAGGCCGCCGACCTGCCGGACACGCGAATCCGCCATGCCGAACGCTGCCTGACCTTGATGCATCAGGCGCGCAAAGACTGGGAACTCATCCCGACCAGTCTGTGGATCGAGCGGTACGCCCGGGGTCTGGAAGACATTCGCGCGGCGCTCGATTGGGGCTTGAACGGGCACGGGCCGCAAGCACTGGCCATCCAGTTGGCCGCAACGTCGATGCCGCTGTGGCAGGAGCTGTCGCTGCTCAGGGAGCACGGCGCGTATGTGCGCAAGGCATTGGCACTGCTCGACGCCACTCCCGAGCCTTGTCCTCAGTTGAAAATGAGCCTCAAGCTGGCCCTCGGCAGCTCCTGCTACCACACCCAGGGCGGCACACCGGAAACCATCGACGCCTTCGTCAGTGCCAGACTCCTGGCCAGACAGTGCAGTGACATGGCCGGTCAATTGCGGGCCGTGTCCGGGCACATGGCGGTCAATCTCAGTTGTGGCAATTATCAATTGGCGCTGGAACAGAGCCTGCAATTCGATCGCCTGGGCGGGCCTGACGACGCCGTGCTGGCGTTGAGCACGCACCGGCTGCGCGTGCTCGCGTTGCACTTCGCCGGGGATCAGGGACGGGCCCGGGTCCACGCCGAAGAGGTGATCCAGCGCATGGCCCAAAGTGGTCACCTCAATCGCTTTACCCACGGCTTTGGCGTGCAATACGACCAGAGCGTTGCCGCCCTGACGATTCTGGCGCGCATCCTCTGGTTGCAGGGCCAACCGGAGCAGGCCTGGCGCACTGCCCGCCAGGCGCTGGACATCGCGATTCAGATCAACCACGGCACCTCGATTTGCTACACCCTGGCCCTGGCCGGCTGCCTGATCGCCCACTACAACGGTGATACCCGCACCGCGCGCGAACTCTTGCGTTTGCTGCTGGAGCAAGCGCAAAAACACTCGGTGCTGCTGTTTTACACGTGGGCGCGTCACTACGCGCAGGTGATCGACCAGGCAGAGGCGCACTTGCCGCCCCCACCGGGCAACGGGTTGATCAAAGACATCATGGTCACGCTGGACGGCGGTTTCGTCGATGACGCCTTGCTGCAACGCGCGGATACCGGCATCGCCGGCTGGAGCACGGCAGAAATTCTTCGGGCCAGGGCCAATGCGCTGCTGGCAGAGGATTGCCCGTTGAAAAACGAGGCGGCCGAGGCCGTGCTGATCCGCGCACTGAACGTGGCCAGAACCCAGGGCGCCCTTGCCTGGGAACTGCGCAGCGCCACGTCACTGGCACAACTTTGGCAGCGTCAGGGTCACTATCGGCAGGCCCATGAACTGCTGGCACCGATCTACCAGCAATTCACCGAAGGGTTTGCCACACCGGACCTGATAATTGTCCGCCGGTTACTCGACGCGTTGCAATGCCACTTGCCCACCTGACACGGAGCGCGCTCGACTGACGAAACGGGCGTAGCGCCTTTCGAAATCGTGCAACGCCCCACCGTGTTCGAGTTTTTCCAGGGCGTACAGGCGAGTGGTGTTAAGGAAACGGTAGCGGCTCACACCGCGGCCCTCCTCCAGCGACAACAACGATTTGAGAGCCAGATGCTGCACAGTGTCCATCACACATCCGGGCGGCAGTGACGAGCAACTGATCACCGCAATGGCGGCGTCCAGGGTGAAGGCCATTTTGAACACGGCCAGGCGCTGCAACACCGTTTGCTCCAATGAACTCAGTTGGTCATAGCTCCAGTCCAGTGCAGCTTTCAGGGTTTGGTGCCGGGGGACGGCCGTGCGCCGGCCTTGGGTCAGCAGCTGAAAACAGTTGTCGAGTTGGGATTGCAGCCCCACCAACGCCAGTGCGTCGATCTGCGCGGCCGCCAGTTCGATGGCCAGCGGCAAACCATCGAGCCTGCGGCAGATGTCACCGACGGTGTTGAGGTCTTGTTCGCGCAGGGCAAAACCTTGTTGACGGGTGCGGGCGCGACTGACGAACAGCTGCACGGCGGAATAGCCCATGACTTGCGCAACAGTCTGCCACTCGGAGGCTGGCGGCACCGCCAGTGGAGGTAGACGCACAAGTGTTTCCCCAGTGACCAGCAAAGGTTCGCGGCTGGTGGCCAGAATCGACAGCCGGGGCGCCGCAATCAGCAGACTCTCGACCAATGTTCGACAGCGCTCCAGCAGGTGCTCGCAGTTGTCGAGCACCAATAACCCATGGCGCTGCGCCACCCCCTCAAGGGCAGTCCCGACATCGAGTTCAAGGGTGCGCGCCAGATGTTCAATAACGTGCTCGGGATCGTCAATCGCCCCCAGGTCAACCAGCCAGACGCCGTCCTGATAGTGTTGCAACAACAGTTCGCCGACGCGCAATGCCACGGTGGTTTTGCCGATGCCGCCGGGACCCACCAGCGTCATCAAACGCCGCACCGGCAACTGCCGCACCAGACTGCCGACAATCGAGTCACGCCCCGTCACTGGCGTGAGCCGTGCAGGCAGGTTGTGTTGAGCTTTCTGTAGGGACTGGATCGACACCGGCGCGCCTGCCGGCAGGAGCTGCACCAGAGCGACAAAGCTGTACCCGCGCTGGGGAATGTTGACGATGTAGCGCTGGCCGTTCTGCCCGTCGCCCAGGGCGCGGCGCAGCGCAGCAATGTGCACACGCAGGTTGATTTCTTCGACTACCGAGGTCGGCCAGACCCGGGCAATCAGTTCGTCCTTGCTGACCACCGTCCCCGCGCGCTCGACCAGCACCTGCAAAATGTCGAGGGCCCGCCCGCCCATGCGCAGCGGCCGATCGCCTTCCAGGATCAGCCGTTGCCGCTGGTGAAACGCGTAGGGGCCGAAATGCAGCACCGCTTCGCTGTGCAAATATGTGAGGCTGTTCATGCACGTTCACGTGCTGAAAACCTGGCCCGGCTCAAAGTGCCACAAACCTCCTTCGCACTCGCCCTCCAGGCTCCCGCACCTCCATTGCAAAGAGTTCAGGGGTATCTTGGCAGCCCTGCGTGACGGTTCAACGGCCACGGAGGGAGCGCCCCGGCCATCACGGTGCTCGCAACGGACACAATGCGCTAGCTGAACTGTTCGCGGTACTGGCTGGGGGTCAGACCGAGTTTTTCGCCGAACAGAAAACGCATGTGCCGCACACTGCCGAAGCCACTTTTGAACGCTACGGTCTTGAGCGGCAGGTCACTGGTTTCCAGCAAGCTCCTGGCGCGGTCGATGCGCGCGTTTTGCAAAAATTCCATCGGTGTCATGTTCACTTCCCGGGCAAAAACCCGGGTGAAGTGCCGCGCACTCATGGTTGCCAGACCGGCCATGCGCTCAATGCAGAATGCTTCATCCAGGTGTTCCAGCACAAAGTTCTGCACCCGGGTGATCGGCGTTTCGTGCGGGGCAACCGTGGCCATCAACGGGCTGAATTGCGCCTGTCCGCCCTGGCGCTTCATCACCACCAACAGCACTTTGGCCACGTCTTGCGCGACTTTTTTGCCATGGTCTTCGGCGACCACCGCCAGCGCCAGGTCGATGCCGGCGGTCACCCCGCCGGAGGTGATGAGGTTACGGTCCAGCACGTAAATCTGATCGGTCTCCACGGTGGCCTTGGGGAAGCCTTTGATCAGTCGTTCGGTGTAGTGCCAGTGAGTGGTCACCCGGTAACCATCGAGCAATCCGGCGTGTCCCAACACGAAAGCACCCGTGCAGATCGAACCATAGCGCCCGGCGCGACTCACGGCGCCCATGAGCCAGTTGAGCAACGGCGGGTGTCTCTCGTTATAGGCACCGGGGCCGCCCGGCACCAACAGCAGGTCGTAACCTTGAATCGCCTGATCAATGTGCAGATCGGCCTGAACGTTGACGCCATTGGAAGCACGCAGCGCGCCAGGCTCGGTGCCGATGGTCGTCAGTTCGTAATGGTCAGCCGGGGCCAGGTAACGGTTGGCGATGGAAAACACCTCCATGGGACCGGCCATGTCAAGCAGGAGGAAGCCCGGGAATAACACCATCGCTACGGTTTTCATGGGTTAGGAATCACTGAAGTCAAAGGAAGATCCATCGGCTGAACACTAGTCCCCTGTGGGAACGAACCCTGTGGCGAGGGGGCTTGCCCCCGTTCGGCTGCGAAGCAGTCGTAGAGATTCTGGGGCCGCTGCGCGACCCAACGGGGGCAAGCCCCCTCACCACAGGACTCGCTCCCACAAGGAGGAATGCGCCAAGCAAAAAAGGATGCTGTGCATTATGGCCAATCGTGGCGTCAGCGTCGGAGAAGAATACGTGATCGCCCGCACATTACTGTCAACTCAGTCAGGACAGTGTTTCAATTTCTATCTACTTATTGCACCCGTCAGTAACCATTAACCTTCTCCTCACTCGGACGAATCAACGTCCCACCAGGAGATTTCATCATGCTGACCCTTCGCAAAGCTTCTGATCGCGGCGCGGCCAATCACGGTTGGTTGAAGTCGTTCCATACCTTTTCCTTCGCCAACTATCGCAACCCGAAAGAACAGGGTTTCTCCGACCTGTTGGTGATCAACGATGACCGCGTGGCGGCCGGTAAAGGCTTTGGCCAACACCCTCACCGCGACATGGAGATTTTCTCCTACGTGCTCGAAGGCGCGCTGGAACACAAGGACACGCTGGGCACCGGTTCGGTGATCCGGCCGGGTGACGTGCAGTTGATGAGCGCCGGCAGTGGCGTGGCCCACAGCGAGTACAACCACTCGGCGACACGGCCCGTGCACTTCTTGCAAATCTGGATCGTGCCGGAAGTCAGCGGCGCCAAACCGCGTTATCAGCAAGAGCACTTCAGCACGCAGAAAAAACGCGGGCGTCTGCAACTGATCATCTCCCCCGACGGCGACAAGGGTTCGCTGAAGGTGCGTCAGGATGCACGGGTGTACGCCGCGCTGATCGACGGCAAGGAAAGCGCTGCGCTGGAACTGGCGGCGAATCGTTATGCCTACGTGCACGTGGCCCGGGGCAGCGTTGAACTCAACGGCGTGCAGTTGCAGGAAGGTGATGGCGTGCGGGTTCGTGATGAACAGGTGCTGACGTTGAGCAATGGTGTGGATGCCGAAGTGCTGGTGTTCGACCTGCGCCCGCAAGAGCTGCCTGAAATGCCGTAAGGCCAAGAAATCGCAGCCTCGTTTCACTCGTCAGCTCCCACAGGATTAGGCTTATACCTGTGGGACCTGCCTGAAAGGCCCCATGATCGAAATATCGCAGCCTTGATTTGCTCATCAGCGCCCACAGGTCTGGCTTATACCTGTGGGAGCTGACGAGTGAAGCGAGGCTGCGATTTTTTAAGCTTCACTCGCCCGTCCCTGAAAACACCGCGACAATTTCTTCAATCACCGCCCGCACCCGCGCGGTGTGCCGCAAGTCGGCGTGGGTCACCAGCCAGACGTCATACGGCAGCGGTCGTGTGCGCTCCGGCCACAGTCTGACCAGCCCGTCCCTCTCCCCCATGTACACCGGAATTTCCCCCAGCCCGATACCCGCCGCAATGGATCGACGCACCAGCAGGCTGGAGCTCAGGCTCGACACGATCCGCCCGCGATTCAACGGCTCCGACACCAGCGTCATGTCCTTCTGGCTTTGCAGATACGGCTGATACACCACCAGATCATGCCCTTCAAATGCCGAACCCGGCGCCGGCACCCCGTTGGCGTCTACGTACGCCTGGGACGCAAAAAGACCCACCGGCCAGCGAGCGATTCGGCGCGCGATCAGGTCCGGATTATCCGGCCGGGTATTGCGCACGGCGATGTCGGCTTCGCGTTTGGCCAGACTGAGAATCTGTGTCGAAGCGTCCAGTTGCACGCGCACGTCGGGGTGCTGCTGATGAAGGCGCGCAATGGCCGGGATCAGGAAATCGATGGCCATGGAATCCGTGGTGCTAACCCGAACGAGGCCGGTCAATCGGTCATCCAGCCCCTGGATCTGCCGCTCCAGCTCCAGTGCCGAACGCTCCATTTTTTCCACCGCCGCCAGTGCCGCCTCACCGACGGCGGTCAGTGCGTAGCCTTCCGAGGTGCGCAGGAACAACGTGGCACTCAAGGACTTTTCCAGCGCCGTTATCCGCCGGCCGACCGTGGCCTGATCGACCCCCAGCACCCTCGCGGCGCCGCGCAGTGTCGACTCTCGGCACACCGCGAGGAATACCCGTGCGTCATCCCAATTCATTCGGCTTTCCTACTGATGCAGTTACGCATCACCTTAGCGCAAAATAGCTGCGTTATTGCATCAGATAATCGCGGTAGCCTGTAGGCCAGCAAACACCTCCCAGGATCCTGCTCATGCACAGCTCACCGCCCCCCTCGCGCAGCGCCCTCTGGCTGCCGATCTTCGCCGGCCTCAGCGCCAGCCTGGTCAGTATTGGCCTGGCGCGATTTGCGTACACGCCGTTGATTCCCTCGTTGATCCAGGCGCACTGGTTTTCCGCCAGCGACGTGGTTTACCTCGGTGCCGCCAACCTCGTCGGTTACTTGATTGGCGCCCTGATCGGCCGCCCCGTCGCGCAACGCACCTCCAACAAAACCGCGCTGCGGCTGATGATGTTTGCGGTGACGTTGTCGTTCTTCGCCTGTGGCTTTCCCTTGTCGGTGAGTTGGTTCTTCGGTTGGCGCCTGCTGTCGGGTGTTGCCGGGGGCGCGATCATGGTGCTGGTGGCCGCAACCGTGCTGCCACACGTACCGGCATCTCGCCGAGGGTTGGCCAGCGGTGCGATTTTTCTCGGCATTGGCCTGGGCATTGCCGGTTCGGGGACGATTGTTCCGCCGTTGCTGAGCCTTGGCTTGCAGCAGACCTGGTTCGGCCTTGGCCTGTTGTCCCTGGTGCTCACCGCTGCCAGTTGGTTCGGCTGGCCGTCGGAGGTACATCACACAGGCGTCACACCATCAATCGACGAGCCCAAGACTGCCACTGATCCACGGGTTTACCTGCTGTTTGCTCAATACGCGTTCATGGCCGCCGGGCTGGTGCCCGCGATGGTGTTCCTGGTGGATTACGTCGCCCGTGGTCTCGGCGCAGGGCCGCATGTCGGCGCGCTGATTTGGGTGATGTATGGCCTTGGCGCGATTATCGGGCCCGTGAGTTACGGCTTTCTGGCGGATCAGTTCGGCGCGAAAGTCAGTATTCGCCTGGTGCTGGTGGTGCAGGCGATTGCCGTTGGCCTGCTGGCGATATCGAGTTCTTTTGCGGCGCTGGCCTTACTGGCGGTGATTCTCGGCTCGTTCCCGCCGGGCATCGTCCCGTTGGCGCTGGCACGGGTTCACGAACTGATCCCGCAGCATCACCAGCAGCAAGTGGCCTGGAGCCGCGCGACGGTTTCGTTCGCGACGTTTCAAGCCATCGCCGGGTTTGCCTATTCGGCGCTGTTCAATGCCAGCGGCGGTCATCACGCCCTGTTGTTTGTCATCGCGGCCGGTGCGATTGTGGTTGCACTGCTGCTGGAACAGGGCATGCGTTTGCTCAACCGTCGTGATGATTTATTGCCTGCCTTGGACTGAATCACCGCTCTCTTAATGCGGTCCCACTGTTATGACTTCTCTATCCCAGGACTTCGACATGACCTTGCCTCAAACCATGACCCTGATTGAAATCACCGAGCCCGGCGGCCCAGAGGTTTTAAAACCGCGCCAGGAGCCGGTGCCCACCCCGGCGGAGGGTGAAGTGCTGATTCGCGTACACGCGGCCGGGATCAACCGCCCCGATGCGCTTCAACGGGCCGGCAAGTACCCGCTGAAACCCGGCATGAGCCCGTTTCCGGGGCTGGAAGTGGCTGGGGAAGTGGTGGCCATCGGCACCGGCGTCACCGAATTTATCGTGGGCGACAAGGTCTGCGCGCTGACCAACGGCGGCGGCTACGCGCAGTATTGCGTGGCACCGGCCGGCCAGACACTGCCGATCCCTGAGGGGATGGATTGGGTACATGCAGCGGCAGTCCCGGAAACCTTCTTCACGGTGTGGGCCAACCTGTTCGAGATGGGCGGCGCCAGCAAAGGACAGCGCGCATTGATTCACGGCGGTACCAGTGGCATCGGCACCACCGCGCTGATGTTGTGCCGCGAATTCGGGGTCAAGGCATTTGCCACGGCGGGCAGTGAGGACAAGTGTGCGGTGATCCGCCAGTTGGGGGCCGAGCCGATTAACTACCGCGACCAGGATTTCGCCGAGGTCATCGCGCAAAAAACCGGCGGCAAAGGCGTGAACGTGATCCTCGACATCATGGGCGGTTCGTACCTGAATCCGAACATCGCGGCACTGGGCATGGAAGGCCGATTGGTCATGCTGGGCTTTCTCGGCGGTGCTCACGCCAAGGATGTCGACCTGCTGGCGATCATGGCCAAGCGCGCAATCATCACCGGTTCCCTGTTGCGCTCACGCACCCGCGAAGAAAAGGCCTCGATTGCCGAGCAACTGCGTGAATATGTCTGGCCCGTGCTCGCCGCCGGGCGCTGTTTGCCGATGATTGACAAGGTGTATGCGCTCAACGACGCGTCACAGGCCCATGCGCGGATGGAGGCTGGGGATCATGTTGGGAAGATTGTGTTGAAGGTGGATTGATCGGGATTTTGCGTTGGCAGGAATGGCCCCATCGCGGGCAAGCCCGGCTCCTACAGATCCCTTGTGGGAGCCGGGCTTGCCCGCGATGGGGCCAGAAAACTCACCACAAAATTTCATACGGCTGTCGAAATTGTTCCCACCCCAGCCACGCATCTGCTAAAAACCGTCCTTTCCCGCTGATCTCCCGGACCATCGCATGTTGTCGAATTTGTTGAGCCGCTTGAGCCGTCGCTGGCTACCGCTGCTGTGCATGGCCACATTGATCGTAGGCCTGCCGGTCAGTTGTGGCGTGCTCAAGTACAAAGAACGCGAGCTGCTGTTTCGCATCGAGCCGGGCACGGCCGGCTGGTATCGCGGCTTGCCGAGCGATGTGCAGGAATTCGACATCAAACCCGCCAGTTTCAAGGCCGGGCAAAATCTGCATGCCTGGTGGTGGCCGGCGGCGCGTCGGGATGCGCCGTCGATCCTCTACCTCCACGGCGTGCGCTGGAATCTGACGGGACAGGCATTTCGCATCGAGCAATTGCGCGCGATGGGCTACTCGGTGCTGGCCATCGACTACCGTGGCTTCGGCCAAAGCAAAGGGGATCTGCCTTCGGAAGCCAGTGTTTACGAAGACGCCCGGGCCGCCTGGGAGCGCTTCACCCAGATACAACCGGACGCCAACAAGCGTCTGATCTACGGCCATTCCCTGGGCGGCGCAGTGGCCATCGACCTCGCGGCAGACCTGGCCGCACAGGCGAAAAAGCACCATGACCCCGTGCCGGTGCGCGGCCTGGTGATCGAGTCCACGTTCACCTCGCTGGGCGATGCCGTGGCGCAAGTGGCCGACAGCAACCTGCCGGTGAATTGGCTGCCGGTGCGTTGGCTGCTGTCGCAGAAGTTTGATTCCATCGACAAGATCGTCGACATCGACATGCCGCTGCTGGTGGTCCACGGCCTGGCCGACCCGTTCATGCCTTCACGCTTCAGCGAGCAATTGTTCAATGCCGCCAATGAACCCAAGCGCCTGCTGCTGGTACCCGGTGGGACGCACAACAACAGCATGAGTCTGGGTGGCAGTCAGTATCGCCAGGCAATTGATGGTTTGATGAAAGCCAAACCTAGCGGTAACCCCGGGCTTGCAGGTTGAACAACTGCGCGTAACGCCCGCCCGTCGCTACCAGGCTGTCGTGATCGCCGCGCTCAAGGATCGTGCCCTGATCCAGCACGATGATGTGGTCTGCGTTGCGCACGCTGGAAAACCGGTGGGAAATCAGCAACGTCATGCGGCCTTCGGTGTGCTGGCTGAAATGCTCGAACACCGCCGCTTCCGCTGCCGGATCGAGGGCTGACGTCGGCTCATCGAGAATCAGGATATCGGCGTCGCGGCGCATGTAGGCACGCGATAACGCAATCTTTTGCCACTGCCCGCCGGACAACTCTTGCCCACCGGCAAACCATCGCCCCAGTTGTGTGGCATATCCGCGATCCAGACGCTCGATGAACGGCGCGGCCATGCCCTGCGCCGCAGCGTCCTGCCAGCGTTGTTCATCGTTGAACGCCAAGGTGTCGCCAACGCCGATGTTTTCGCCCACCGAGAATTGGTAGCGGATGTAATCCTGAAAAATCACGCCGATGCGCTGCCGCAGTGTGTCCTCCTGCCAGGCCTGCAAATCGCTGCCGTCGAGCAAAATGCGACCTTGATCGGGGCGGTACAAACGGGTCAGCAACTTGATCAGCGTGGTCTTGCCCGAGCCGTTCTCGCCCACCAGCGCCAGGCTGCGCCCCGGCACCAGGTGCAGGTCGATGCCTTCCAGCGCTGCACGACTTGCGCCCGGATAACGAAAAGCCACGTTTTCGAAACGCAAACCATCGCCGGGCACCGCGCCCTCCGTGAGCGTCCCGGAATCGGCCACCACCGGTTCGGCCAGGTACTCATAGAGGTTCGACAGATAAAGACCATCTTCATAGAGCCCGCTGATGGCGCTCAAGCTGCTGCTGACCGCGGTTTGCCCCTGCTTGAACAACACCAGGTACATGGTCATTTGCCCAAGCGTGATATTGCCGTGAACGGCATCGACTACCACCCACGCATACGCCAGGTAAAACGCCGCCGTGCCGAGCAGGCCGAGGACAAATCCCCAGCCATCGCGACGCAACGTCAACCGACGGTCTTCGGCGTAGAGACGGGCGAAGGTATCGCGATAACGCTGCAACAGCAGCGGCGCGAAACCGAACAGCTTGACCTCTTTGATGTACCCCTCGTGGGACAGCAGCGTCTCGATGTAAGTCTGCTGCCGGCTCTCCGGCGCCCGGCGGGTGAACAGCCGAAACGCATCCCCGGAAAAATGTGCCTCGGCGAAAAACACCGGCAACGCCCCCACCACCAACAGCACCAGCGCCCACGGCGAAAAGTGCACCAGCAATACGCCGAAGCTGATCAACACAATCAGGTTCTGGATCAGCCCCAACGACTTCATCACCAGCGCCAGCGGCCGGGTCGACGCCTCGCGCCGTACCCGCACCAGCTTGTCGTAGAACTCGGAATTCTCGAACTGCACCAACGACAACGTCTGGGCCTTCTCCAGAATCATCGTGTTGACCTTCTGCCCCAACTGCACGCGCAACAGCGACTGCTGAACCGACAACGCCCGTTGCGTAGCGGACAACAACGCCAGCACCCCCGCCTCCATCAACACATAACGCACCACCGGCCACAACGGCGCACTGCCCTGCTGCGCATGCAACTGCATGGCGCTGACCACCGCGTCGACGATGCGTTGACCTATCCAGGCCGCCAGCGCCGGGAGGACACCGGCGATCAAGGTGGCCAGGACCAGGCCGAGGAACAATCCACGGGAGGTGCCCCAGACCAGGAGCAAGGCGCGTCGGGCCTGGTCGAACAAGGCAGTGAGGCGGTTAAGGGCCGCTGGCATGGGGGCAAGCTCGCAGAGGACAAACAAGGTGACAGGGTACTTCAGCCGGGCAATGGGCGTGATGCGAATCAACTGTAACGTTTGTTCGCTTGACGCGAGAGGACGTCAGGATGAGGATCGACCGACTTTCAGATCACTGAGCAAGGAAGCCGGGATTGATACCTGAATGGAACCCGGAGGGACTTCTCCCTCCCATCAATGAACAAAACCCTGCCGGGATGGACCGATCTCCCTATGAGGTTGATCTCTTGGCCTTCATAGAACGCTTCGCGATCAGTCTGGATCGATGTCAAATTCTGGATGGCTATCTCTCGCATCGCTCTGAGTTACACAGGATGGGCATGGCTGAAGGATTCCAATGGCTGAACGGTAGTTTTGCAGAGAACATTGAGCTGATTGATCAGCGCGCTCCCGGAGATATCGATGTCGTTACCTTCACTTTTGCAGGTGATGAGTTCTATGACGCTTTGCAACCCGGGCAACTAAAATTGTTAGGCGCAACACGGGAGGCTCAGACCTTCTTGAAACATCAGTACAAAGTTGATTTTTATATTCAGTCACTCCGTGATGCCCCTGAACGCTTGGTAGAAATGACCTCGTACTGGTACAGCATGTGGGCCCATCGCAGATCAAAACAATGGAAAGGATTTCTACGGGTTGACCTTGATCCTCGCGAGGATCGAGCGGCACTGGCCATGCTGACAGCTCGTAAACTGGAGCTAGCGCATGAATAGAAACGAATACCTGCACACGTCGGCAGAGCTCCTCTTTCTGGAGAAGCAGCTAGCCAAACCTGGGCTCAGCAAGCTATCTGCAATGTCCATTCGCTCCCGCATTGCGCAAGCAAAATCTGCGCTTGAAGCGAATAGTCAGAACATGTACCAACCTGCGAAAGTCGTCATTACCTATCGTGGTGCCCCCGTTTTAGGGACTCAGGGAATATTGGCCGAATTTGGTATTGCAGCAACGCAAGCGTTCAGCGAAGCTATTGCCACCATTGCTGCGTCAATCTCGGGAACTCTTGCCGATAAAGGCCCTATTCCAAATCGGTCAAACAATCAATTACTCATAACGGGAACGGCCCTAGGCTCCTTTGGCTTCGAACTGGAGGAAGTCCCTTCTGCGGCGCAATCGGAAATGGAAGGGATCTCTTTGGTTTCACAAGCCATCGACCTTATGACCGAGTTGCTCGAAGCAACGACGAAGAGTGATGAAGAGCTCTCCGAACCGGTGTCGAGACTGGCCGATAGAGCCCTGTCGAGCGTCGCAGACTTCCTGGGAAAGCTGTCCAGCTACGACGCATCTTGTTCACTCACCACTCGCAACGGTCAATTTCAGTTCGCAGACAGTGAACAGGTTCGCAGAAGCAAAGCTCGGCTAAGCCTGGATAACATCCAGGAAACGACAGAGACGTTTACAGGTGAGTTTATTGGAGCGCTCCCGGATAAGCGGGCATTCGAATTTCGGACCATCGACGGTCTGGTTATTTACGGAGGTATCCCGAGAGCGATCCCCAATCCGAATGAGGTGAACGCGAATCTCTATAAAACCTTCGACATAACATTAAGCGCCAAGCGAATCGGCTCCAGCAAACCTCGCTATATTCTTCAGCGCTTTCCTTGGAATAACTGATACGACGGTACAGTCGACTTCACTCCCCCCCCACCTGAAACCGCGCCCGATACCGCCCCGGGCTCTCCCCTGTCCATTTCTTGAACGCCCGATGGAACGCACTCGGCTCCTGAAAGCCCAGCCGTTCAGCGATGTCGCTGATGCTCGCCTTGCTCTGGCGCAATTGTTCAAACGCCACGCCGCGCCGTACTTCGTCCTTGATCTCCTGATACGAGCAGCCTTCACGCTCGAGTTTGCGGCGGAAGGTGCTGGGGCTCAGGTGTTGTTCCAGGGCGAAATCCTGCAAGGTCGGCCATTCGCTGTAGTCGCTGTTGCGCAGGCGCTGGTGGACTTGCGAGGCCAGGCCGTGCTGGTTGCGAAAGCGGATCACCAGCCATTGCGGGGCCGTGCGCAGGAATACTTTGAGTGAGGCCAGGTCTTGCACCACCGGCAGGCGCAGGTAGTGGCTGGCAAATTCTATTTCGGTGCGTTCGGCGCCGAAGGTCAGGTTGGGGCCCCACAGCAGGCGGTCGTCGCTGAGGGACACGCGTTCATGACGGAAGTCTGCACGGTCGATGGGAATGCGACGCCCGCCCAGCCAGCACATCAGGCTGATCATCAGCACCAGGAACGTCTCTTCGCCAAAACGGCTGACGTCGTCGTTTTGCGCGTGGGTGTCGAGGCTGATGATTGCGCGCTTGCCGCGCACGGTCAGGGTGCCGCGAAAGTCGCGCAGGAACAGGCCGAAATTGGCCAGGCACTGACGCATGGCTTTGTGCAGGTCGGACTCTTGAATCAACGCTCGGCAGATCAGGGCGAAGCTGCCCGGCGGCATGCCGTGGGAGTCGAGCCGGAAAAACTCGTCGTTCAACTCGCGGATCTGAATCAGCCACAGTTCGGCAAATGCACTGGCCGGCACCCGCGCCGTGGGCTCAGCCATCAACGCCGGGTCGATACCGGCCTGTTCCAGCACAGCCGTCAGGCGCTGCGAATCTCCTCCCAGGGCGTGGATCATGGCTTGCACGAAATAAACGGCAACCGAGTCGTTTTCCCGCATGTGAACGTTTCGCTCCCTGACACTTGAATGGCAAAAAACACCAGCACCGTTGAACAGTTGCGGCATAGGACAACTGACCGGCCGGTTCTAGACTCGCGGCCAATAGTACGCCTTCGACCGTTACGACGGCCAAGGTATCGCAAGGTATGAGTGGAAGGACGGCAACATGAATCTGCAAAACATCGGCGTGATCGGCGCGGGCACCATGGGCAACGGGATTGCCCAGGTCTGTGCGCTGGCCGGCTTCACCGTGACCCTGATCGACATCTCCGAGAGTGCCCTGCAAAAGGCTCTGGCCACCGTGAGCAAAAACCTTGATCGCCAGGTCGCCAAGGAAACGCTGACCGAGGAACAGAAGCACGTCGCCCTCGACAGGATTCGCACCAGCACCCAGTACGACAGCCTGAAGAACGCGCAACTGGTGATCGAAGCGGCCACCGAAAACCTCGACCTGAAACTGCGCGTGCTGCAACAGATTGCCGCGCAGGTCAGCACCGAGTGCGTGATTGCCTCCAACACCTCGTCGCTGTCGATTACCCAACTCGCCGCCAGCGTCAGCCAGCCTGAGCGTTTCATCGGCCTGCATTTCTTCAACCCGGTGCCGGTGATGGGTCTGATTGAGGTGATTCGCGGCCTGCAAACCAGCGACGCCACGCACGCCATCGCCCTGGACATGGCAGCCACCCTGGGCAAAACCGCGATCACCGCCGGCAACCGCCCAGGCTTCGTGGTCAACCGGATTCTGGTGCCGATGATCAACGAAGCCATTCTGGTGCTCCAGGAAGGCCTGGCCAGTGCCGAAGACATTGACGCCGGCATGCGCCTGGGCTGCAACCAGCCGATCGGCCCGCTCGCCCTGGCCGACCTGATCGGTCTGGATACCTTGCTGGCTATCATGGAAGCCTTCTACGACGGCTTTAACGACAGCAAATACCGCCCGGCTCCGCTGCTCAAGGAGATGGTCGCCGCCGGTTATCTGGGCCGTAAAACAGGACGTGGCTTCCATGCCTATGCCTGAGCGTTGCTCGCGCTTTAACGAGTACCGGGACAAGGTGCTGGAGTTGTTTGCCAGCAAGGGTTTCGGTCAGGTCGGCATGCGTGAGCTGGCGACGTGCCTGGGGCTTTCCTCGGGCTCGTTGTATCACCATTACCCGAGCAAGCAGCACTTGCTGCTTGACCTGATCGAGGAGTTCTACGAAGAGCTGCTGGCGACTCTGGGCCGCCTCGATCAAAAGGGCCCGGCGAAACGCGACAAACTGCAAAACCTGATCCGTGCGCATTTGAATCTGCACCGGGAAATGCCCTGGCATTTTCGTCTGGCGGAGCGCGACAGCGGTTGCCTCAATGACGACCAACAAGCGCGCGTCCGGCAATTGCGCGAGCAATACGAACACCGCCTGCTGCTGATGCTCGGCTGCAAACCGCGGATCGGTGAACAGGCGCAACGGGCCACAGCGCACGCCATCGCCAATTTGCTCAACAGCGCCCCCAGCTGGTTGATGCAACATCCGCTGAATGACCATGAGCGCGATGAACTGCTGGAAAATATGGTCAGCGGGGCCATCGAGCGTCTGCTGCGGCCTTCGGCGCCACGCGCGGTGGCGTGAGCACCTGACGCAATGTCAGGTGCACGCGTGCACAGGCGATAAAACAACGCACTTCAATAGAAAAATCATCTAAACAAATTTTGCCAAACACTCCCTCTAACGCTTTGCTAATGGCGGCCAATTACTGCGGAGCCGGCGGTTAACCCAACCTCGCCCGGCCTCCTGCGTTACCGGGAGCACACCATGAAAATCAATCCTTACCTGATCTTCAACGGCGACTGCAAAGCCGCCTTCACCTTCTATGAGAAAAGCCTGCCCGGCAAGATCGAAGCCATGATGACCTTCGGTGAAACCCCGGCCGGGGAGCACGTGCCGACGGATCTTCACAACCTGATCATCCACACCCGCCTGGTGGTGGGCGATCAGGCCATCATGGGGTCCGACACGACACCGGATCGTCCCGTCGATGACATGGCCGGTTTTTCGGTTTCGCTGAATGTCGACAGCATCGCTGAAGCGGAACGGGTCTTTAATGCCTTGTCGGAAGACGGCACCGTGCACATGCCGCTGGAACAGACGTTCTGGGCGGCGCGTTTCGGCATGCTGGTGGATCGGTTTGGCGTGTCGTGGATGGTCAATTGCGAGAAAGATCAGTAACACGCTTTTGCGACAGGCATGAAAAAGCCCAACTTGAAAAAGTTAGGCATGGAATGTCGCCGGGCAACCTATCAGAGGGCGAAAGGCTAAATAGAGCATTGGCTAGTCGCGGCCTGAGCGACTAGCTTTAACGTGGTCCGGATCATGAACGTAGTGCCAGCATTCGCTGAGCAGAGACACAGGCAGGACACTGACCCTTCGCTTGATTGGCAAAATCACATTAATGGAGCACAGTCCCGATGAATATCAAAAACAAAAGCCGTGCCCTGCTGGGTTTGGCACTGCTGGCTGCTGGCCTTGCCGGTTGCCAGACGAATCAGCAATTTATTGCTGCCAATCAAGATGCCGCGTTGAAGGTGGTGACCACTCGCGCAGCCTTCGAAATGAACTGCCAGGCTGTAACGCCGACTGTATTGTCGAGCAAAGTAGCCCAAATGCAATATGGCTATGCCCGTACCGAATACACCGTGGGTGTTCGTGGTTGCGGCAAGCAAGCGGTGTACATGGCACTGTGCCTGGACACCAGCACCTGCAATGCCTACACCGATACCGCCCGCCTCGGCCAGTACTGATTGACCCGCCGCCGCAACCCACTTGCGGCGGCTTTTCAGTAGCGTCCACATCCTTCGTAAAAAGGGGACAAACCGCAACGCCAGCTGCCGTTACAAAGTGCGTGTTGGCTGAACTGGCTGACAGGTTCAGAGCTTGGCGATCGAGACCTCGGTGGATTTGACGAAGGCAATCACTTCGCTGCCTACTTTCAGTTCAAGGTCACGCACCGACCGCGTGGTAATCACGGAGGTGACGATTCCAGAGGCGGTTTGCACGTCGATTTCGGACACCACTTCGCCTTGGACGATTTCCTTGATGACGCCCTTGAACTGGTTCCGCACGTTGATCGCTTTGATGGTCATGATGAGGCTTCCTGTCTGGTGTCGGACGCATCCGTGCGGATGCGCAGGCCCTCAAAGTGCACCACCCGCACAAACAACAAAAGGAATAAATAATTATCTATTTATTCCTTTTTTGAATATTAGTTACTCGCCTGCGAGGGCGATTTCAACCATTCGTCGCATAGGCAAATCTTTGACGCAGCGCTTGAAGCGTCTGGCTTGGGGATTGCAAAGGCCGGTCGTAGCCGCCCGGAAACGACGTAATTCTGACGCGACGACAATCAACTCAACACTTAAGGACCCCAGCGAAACGCTTGGTGAGTCACCGGAGATTTAACGTGTCAACCCTCAGTGAAATCGCAGCGAACCACGCGAGAATGGCTAAATTACAGGCACCAGAGTCGACCGGATTGAGTGAACGGCACGTTCAAATTGTGGGGTGCTTCGAAGTGCCCGTCATGGAAGAACAACAGCAGCACATTCCATTGCACTTGATCGCTGGGGCGCAGGACAACCACCTTGCCCAGGCGGCGGGTTATTTGCTCTGAGTGAGTGTGTGCACGAAGGAGTGGCACCAACCGGTTGGTGACCACTTCTCGCGCACGTACTTGTGGCGAGTCGCTATTGCGAAGGCATCGATCGTTGCGATGATCGTTCCCACGCTCCGCGTGGGAACGCCTCAAGGGACGCTCCGCGTTCCAGCCACACTGCCGGTGTCGAGCCGGGCACCCGTTTGACGCAGAGCGTCATGGGCTGCATTCCCACGCAGTGCGTGGGAACGATCATTCAGCGACGCTAATCCGAAGCCTGCGCCCGCAACCGCCGCCCCACTACATCCAGCACATCGCAGCCATCGCGCAATGGGATGGCGCACAGCAACGCAAAGTCGCTGAGGATGAAGGATTCGCACTCAAGCGAACCGCGCATCGACATGTTTTCCAGTACCTGAGTGACGGCACGAATTCGGTAGTTGGCGGCTTCGTATAAAACATCGAGCGGTGCGTGGGTATCGACGAACAGCGTGGGCATGTCGGTGCAGTTGCTGGTGAGGGCCATGAAGCGGCTTTTGGGGTGGGGGATTGGTTTTTCGTAGGGTGGATCTGGGTGAAGGGTTTTCATCGAATTGAGTCCTAACGTAGGGATTGAAGCCGCCAGATATCACTTCCACGCAAATAGGTGGCGGCTGTACGCAGGTGTGGAAGACCGGGACGTTAGGCACCCGGCGCACTCGAAAGCGCCCCGCGCACAGCCACCAAAAAACACAGACGATAAAAAACGCCGAACTGGTGGCGCTTGATGCGCCTAACGATAGAAGGGCTTCCACGCCCTGTCACTGAATTTGCAGCGACAGGTGAAAGACTATCGATGAGATCGGACCTGCACCAGTTCATGGAAGCCGCTACGAGTTGAAGGAAACTTCCGACGAGCCTGCCCGGAAATTTCGCTGACCACCAATCGATCAAAATTGACCAAGCCGTTTGGTCAACCTGCTCGCAATGTGGCGCAACCAAGCCTCTCCTGACTCCCATGCATTCCAGTAGGAGTAGTAACAACTCAACTCTTTCAATAGATACTTTCTCAGTACCAACTCATCTTTTTCCTGATTGAGCAGTGCATTGAGTTCCTTTTGGACCACCATTAAAACGTCGACGTGAGACTCGGTTAAAAAGGAGTCGAGCACCTGCTCCGCAGTCTCGTGTTCAACCAACCAATCTTGATGAAAGTACGCACCAAAAAAGTCGTGCAACTCCGAAAATTCAATATTCATAGGAAAGTGGACGGATTTATTTATGCGGACACCTGGGACTCCAGACTGACAGGCTCCACCTTTTTCCATCACCAACTATCCCGATCTTCAAGATTCGCTAAAAGAAGATCTTCCTTCGAGGTCTCCTGAGCCAAAAAATAGACATCTTGAAGAAATCCACGGGGATCCTCCAATTCATACCACTCGCCACGCGGCCAACTACCTGCATCTCCTTCATCTATATCAAACAAACTCTGAAAATCATAAGACGCATCGCTTAGCTTTTCCGCTAGAAAATCCAGCAACACTAGCTTATGTCGACAGGACAGACAACCTAAATTCAAGCTGTATTTTTTGATCAACTCCGCTCTGTCAAAGCGGTCATTAGGATTAAATACTTTCAGTTCCGCACTCCGAGTTTCCTCGCGATCATAAACATCAAAGACGCCAATAAACCACTTCAAACCGGGTTGAAATTCTTCATTTTAAAATGGATATCGCAACATCATCCCCCCCCAAAGTATAAGCAGTAAAAGGCAGCAAAAATAAATCCGCCCCCTTTGTTGGACGGCACCAAAATCAAAAAGCCAAATCAATACGAATCACATTTATTTTAATAAATTTTTGATTAAAAAACGGGTAGTCATAATGAATATTATGAGCATCGAAATCAATAAAAGATCTTAATACAACACCATCTAAATAGCCCGTTAACACACATGAAAAACTGTCATCCTCCATTTCAACTCCGACATATCCATCCTGACTTACTACCATGCTGATGCTATCAGGCAAAACCAGTTCAAACTCAACCTCGTAAGTTTTACCGACTTCAATTTTAAATGAACAGAAGTTAATAAAGCATTTGGCTATTACGCCATTGACAAGCAAAACAACCGCCTCTTCGACAACCGCGTCAATTTCCATGACAAGCGCACTATACTTTTTAGTCATTTACCGGCCATCAAAATCGATACTTTAGATAAACTACACATCCTCACCAATTAACTGTGCTCTTAAAGTAGAGATTCGACATAGAGCGTAAGCGCTCCATAAACCCCACCGACTTCAAGATGGGTAACGCGCTTAGCTAGGCGATGCCGGCGAGCAGTTCCACGGCAACAGCGCTTCGTAATCTTCAACCGAGGTCGCCAGTGGCAGCCGTTCTAATGCGTGGCGCAGCCACGCATAGGGCTCTTGGTCGTTGGCTTTGGCAGTCTCGACCAGGCTGTAAAGTTGAGCACTGGCCGTCGCGCCTTTGGGTGTGTCGCTAAACAACCAGTTCTTTCTTCCGATGACGAAGGGCCTGATCGCACGTTCGGCAGCGTTGTTGTCGAT
>NZ_RCZE01000011.1 GCF_006438915.1 Pseudomonas arsenicoxydans
ATGTGTTAGGCCTGCCGCCAGCGTTCAATCTGAGCCATGATCAAACTCTTCAGTTCAAACATCTTTGGGTTTTTAAGAAACCCTAAACTTGGCTCAGCAATCGTTGGTTACATCTTTGATTTCTCGCGGAGTAACTTGTGATGCTGATAATCTTGTTGACTATCAGTCTGACTCCACAAGCACCCACACGAATTGCTTGATTCAGTTGTTAAAGAGCGGTTGGTTAAGATCTTTCGTCTCAACCGAGGCGCGCATTCTACAGCAGCCTCTGTTGCTGTCAAGCGGTTATTTTCAGAAGCTTTCAAAGTTTCGCTTGGAAATCTTTAACAACTTCAACCACTTGCGCTTCCGATCACTCGGTAGCGGGAGGCGAATTCTACAGCGTTACACGCTGCTGTCAACACCTCTTTTTCAACTCCTTTCGCGCTTCGATGACCTGAAGTCGCTTGCTGCCGAAAACTGCGTAACTCTTTGTTTACCAAGGAGTTTTCCGTTTCGACTGCGCCGGAAGTGGGGCGAATTATAGACATACAGAATCTGTCGTCAACCTTTAATTACGCCTTTCGTACAGAGGGTGCCTTTTTAGCCACTAAACGCGGGATTCGGCGGGCAACCGCCGGTATACGCAACACTAATAGCGCCGCCCCTATAAAGGCATACACCGCCCATTCCTTCAGATCGGCGCGAACGATCCACAACATATGCAGCAATCCAAGCCCGAGAATCACATAAACCAAGCGATGCAGCTTCTTCCAGCGATTGCCCAAACGTCGCTGACTGTAGCGGTTGGACGTCACCGCCAACGCCAGCAAACACAGAAAGCCCAATGTGCCGACGATAATGTACGGCCGCTTGCGCAACTCAACCCCCAACTGCGACCAGTCAAACCCGAGAATAAACGCCGTATACCCACTCAAATGCAAAACCACATAAGCAAAGCACCACAACCCCAACTGCCTCCGCACAGCAATCCACCCCGCCCAACCGGTGAGTTTTTGCAAAGGCGTCATGCTGAGTGTAATGAGTAGCAGAACAAGAGTACCCAACCCCAACCGATCGACCAGCACCTTGCCCGGATCCGGCCCCAGCATATCCGCCCAGGCTTGATACAACCAAAGCAGCGGCCACACCGCTGTCACGATGAAGACGCCAATACGCCAAACCGGAAATCGCATCAGTAGTTCTTCCGCAGATCGAGCCCTGTATAGAGAGAGGCCACTTCATCCGAGTAGCCATTGAACATCTGCGTGTCTCGCACATTGGGCTTGAACAGACCACTGGGCAATCGACGTTCCCGCGCCTGAGTCCAGCGCGGGTGATCAACCGTCGGATTCACGTTCGCGTAAAAACCATACTCATCCTCGGCAATGCTCTGCCAGGTGGTTTTCGGCTGCTCGCTGACCAGGCTAATACGCACTATGGATTTGATGCTCTTGAAGCCGTACTTCCAAGGCACCACCAGACGCAGCGGCGCGCCATTCTGATTCGGCAGCTCCCGCCCATACATACCTACCGCCAGAATCGCCAGTGGGTTCATCGCCTCATCAAGACGCAACCCTTCCACATACGGCCAGTCGATCAAGGCAAACCCGGAGCGCTGGCCCGGCATACTCTTGGGATCCTCCAGGGTTTCGAAACGAATGTACTTTGCCCTGGAAGTCGGTTCGACTTCCTTGAGAAGCGTCGAAATGGGAAAACCGATCCACGGAATGACCATCGACCACGCCTCAACGCAGCGAAGACGATAGATCCGCTCCTCCAGCTGATAAGGCTTCATGAAGTCTTCCAGCGCATACCGCCCTGGCTTACCTACCTCACCATCCACCACCACGCTCCACGGCTCGGTCTTTAGCGCGCCTGCGTTGGCAGCGGGGTCGCCTTTATCGGTACCGAACTCATAGAAGTTGTTGTAGTGGGTTGCGTCCTTGAACGGCGTGATCGCTTCGTCCTTGACGTTGACCGCGCCCCATTTAGTAGAAGGAAGCTTTTCGGCAAACCAGGAAGGCGCCCTGCCAGGCTCGACATCGGCATAGCGCGCAGCTTCTTCGGCACTGGCCCAGCGCGGCAGGCCACTGACAGCCAAACCGGCAACGGCAGCACCGAGAACATTACGTCGGGATAGATAGAAGGATTCAGGCGTGACGTCCGACTCATGGCAGTCAGACGCTTTGGGGACTTTGATCAGCATGGCAACTCCGCAGCATTGGAGAACAGTTGCACCAATAGACTGCGGAGTATGAGGGAAATTACATCACTCGGCGTTTTTGTGGCGACGAAGACGCAACAGGTATTGCACCGGACCGGAGGCCGCATAAGCGAGGAAAACCAGCAGCAGAATGCGTGGCGGATCACTGAAGACCACGGCAAACACCAGCACCACCGCAAGAATCGCCACGAAAGGTACGCGCCCTTTCAAGTCCAGCTCCTTGAAGCTGTTGTACTTGATGTTGCTGACCATCAGCATGCCGGCCGCCGCCACCATCAGCGCAACCAGGAAGGACATCTTCGACCCCTGAATGCCGTAGTCGCTGAACGCCCAGACGATCCCCGCGACCACACCCGCCGCTGCCGGGCTGGCCAGACCGATGAAGTAGCGCTTGTCTGCGGTGCCAACCTGAGTGTTGAAGCGCGCCAGACGCAGCGCAGCGCCTGCCACATAGATGAAGGCGACCATCCAGCCGACCTTGCCCATATCACCCAAGGCCCAGCCAAACGCCAGCAAGGCCGGCGCGACGCCGAAGGCGACCATGTCCGACAACGAGTCGTACTCGGCACCAAAAGCGCTTTGGGTATTGGTCATGCGCGCCACTCGGCCATCGAGACCGTCGAGCACCATCGCGACGAAAATCGCGATCGCGGCGAAAGCAAAGTACTTGCTCGCATTGACCGAGTCCCCAGCACTCAAGGCCGCCTGGGCACTCATCGAGTTGATGATGGAATAAAACCCTGCGAACAGGTTCGCAGTGGTGAACAGATTCGGCAGAAGATAGATACCACGATGCCGGACTTTGCGGCCTTCAGCGTCATGCCCTTCCTCGATGTGTTCATCGATGGGCAGCAGGCTTTCGGCGTCAGAAGCCTGGTTTGGCTCTTCGGGGCGTTCGCTCATGGACATTACCTTGCAACAGGGTGGAAAGTTTTCGACAGGTGTCTGGGACGACGGTTCGGCCACAAACGATGCTGCTTTATACCAGAAGCGGCGTTCCAAACGAAAAAACGCGGCCTAGGCCGCGTTTTCCGTACAGGATCGTGACTTAGTTTTTGGCTTTGTCGACGATCTTGTTGGCACCGATCCACGGCATCATGGAGCGCAGTTGCTCGCCGATGATTTCGATACCATGAGCGGCGTTGTTACGACGCTTGGCGGTCATCGAAGGATAGCCGGTTGCACCTTCGCTGATGAACATCTTGGCGTATTCGCCGTCCTGAATACGTTTCAGGGCGTTGCGCATGGCCTGACGGGATTCGGCGTTGATCACTTCCGGACCGGTCACGTACTCGCCGTATTCAGCGTTGTTGGAGATCGAGTAGTTCATGTTGGCGATACCGCCTTCGTACATGAGGTCAACGATCAGTTTCAGTTCGTGCAGGCACTCGAAGTAGGCCATTTCTGGCGCGTAGCCAGCTTCAACCAGAGTTTCGAAACCGGCTTTGACCAGTTCAACAGTACCGCCGCACAGAACGGCTTGCTCGCCGAACAGGTCGGTTTCGGTCTCGTCCTTGAAGGTGGTTTCGATAATGCCGGTACGACCACCACCAACGCCAGCGGCGTAGGACAGTGCAACGTTTTTGGCGTTGCCGGAAGCATCCTGATAGATAGCGATCAGGTCAGGGATACCGCCGCCTTTGACGAACTCGGAACGCACGGTGTGACCCGGTGCTTTCGGCGCGATCATGATCACGTCGAGGTCAGCGCGCGGAACAACCTGGTTGTAGTGGATCGCGAAGCCGTGAGAGAAGGCCAGGGTGGCGCCTTTCTTGATGTTCGGCTCGATTTCGTTCTTGTACAGGGCAGACTGGAACTCGTCCGGGGTCAGGATCATCACCAGGTCGGCAGCCGCAACAGCGGAAGCAACGTCGGTCACTTTCAGGCCGTGAGCTTCGGCTTTGGCAACAGTGGCCGAACCTTTACGCAGGCCAACGGTAACGTCAACTCCGGAGTCTTTCAGGTTGCACGCTTGAGCGTGGCCCTGGGAACCGTAACCGATGATGGCAACTTTCTTGCCCTGGATGATGGACAGGTCGCAGTCTTTTTCGTAATAAACTTTCATGAAATTCCCCTATATATCCAGGCCGTTCAGGCCATTCGCTAATTTGGTTTAGATGCTGAGTACTTTGTCGCCGCGAGCAATACCGGTTACGCCGCTACGGACGGTTTCCAGAATCGACGCAGTGCCAATGGACTGAATGAAGCTGTCGAGCTTGTCGCTGGTACCGGTCAGTTGAACGGTATACACGCTTGCGCTGACATCGACGATCTGCCCACGGTAAATATCGGTGGTGCGTTTGATCTCGGCGCGCTGGGCGCCGGTGGCCTTGACCTTAACCAACATCAGTTCGCGCTCGATGTGAGCACTCTCCGACAGGTCGACCAGTTTGACCACTTCGATCAACTTGTTCAGGTTCTTGGTGATCTGCTCGATCACTTCATCATGGCCAACCGTGGTCAGCGTCAGACGCGACAGGGTCGGGTCTTCGGTAGGTGCCACCGTCAGGCTTTCGATGTTGTAGTTACGCTGCGAGAACAGGCCGACTACACGAGACAGAGCGCCCGGTTCGTTTTCCAGAAGCAAGGAAATAATGTGTCGCATGATTAAGTACGCTCCGTCTTGCTCAGCCACATATCGCGCATGGAGCCGTCTTTGATCTGCATCGGATAGACGTGCTCGCTGGTGTCGACCGAAATATCCAGCACGACCAGGCGATCCTTCATGGCGAACGCCTCTTCCATCTGCGACTTCAAGTCTTTCGAGTCGGTGATGCGCACGCCAACGTGACCATAGGCTTCTGCCAGCTTGACGAAGTCAGGCAGCGATTCCATGTACGAGTGCGAGTGACGGCTGCCGTAACTCATGTCTTGCCACTGGCGAACCATACCCAGAACACCGTTGTTCAGGATGACGATTTTGACCGGCAAGCCATATTGCAGACAGGTGGACAGTTCCTGAATGTTCATCTGGATGCTGCCCTCGCCCGTCACGCAAACGACGTCGGCATCCGGGAAGCTCAACTTGATACCCATGGCCGCTGGAAAACCGAAGCCCATGGTGCCCAGGCCACCGGAGTTGATCCAGCGGTTTGGCTTGTTGAACGTGTAGTACTGCGCGGCGAACATCTGGTGCTGGCCCACGTCCGAAGCGACATAAGCATCGCCCTTAGTGACTTCGCACAGGGTTTCGATCACGGTCTGCGGCTTGATGACGCTGCCGTCGCCCTTGTCGTAAGGGAACAGGCCACGATCACCGCGCCACTCATCAACTTGCTTCCACCAGCTGGCAACGGACTCCTTGTTCGGGGTCTCGCCGATTTCCTTGAGGATCGCGACCATTTCGGTCAGGACGCTCTCGACCGGGCCGACGATAGGTACGTCTGCCTTGATGGTCTTGGAGATCGAAGCCGGGTCGATGTCGATGTGAATGATCTTGGCATTCGGGCAGAACTTCGCCGGGCCGTTGATCACACGGTCATCGAAACGCGCGCCGACCGCAAGGATCACGTCGGCGTGGTGCATCGCCAGGTTTGCGGTGTAGCTGCCGTGCATGCCGAGCATGCCGATGAACTGACGGTCGGTGCCAGGGTAGGCACCCAGGCCCATCAGGGTATTGGTTACTGGCAGGTTGAGCATCTTCGCCAATTCGGTCAGCGGCGCGGAGCCACCACCCAGAATCACGCCACCGCCGGCGTACATCACCGGACGCTTGGCCGCGAGGAGCATTTCTGCCGCCTTGCGGATTTGCCCGGAGTGGCCGCGAACGGCCGGGCTGTAGGAACGCAGCTTGGCTTTTTTCGGGAAGATGTATTCGTACTTCTCAGCCGGGTTGGTCATGTCTTTCGGGATATCGACAACGACCGGGCCCGGACGACCGGATTGCGCCAGGTAGAATGCCTTCTTCATGACTTCCGGGATTTCCGACGCGTGCTTGATCATGAAGCTGTGCTTCACGATCGGCCGGGAGATACCGATCATGTCGGTTTCCTGGAACGCATCGGTGCCCACCATGTTGCTAGGCACCTGGCCGGAAATGACCACCATCGGAATCGAGTCCATATAGGCGGTGGCAATACCGGTGATGGCGTTTGTTGCGCCAGGACCGGAAGTCACCAGTACCACGCCGGCTTTACCGGTGGCACGGGCATAGCCGTCAGCCATATGGGTAGCCGCTTGTTCGTGACGAACCAGGATGTGGGTCACTTCCGGTTCTTTGAACAGGGCATCGTAAACATGAAGAAGAGCACCACCCGGGTACCCGTAGATATATTTGACGCCTTCGTCACGCAAAAAGCGGACGAGCATCTCACCGCCAGATAAAAGCTCCACGTTGTTCACCTCTAAAACGCCAGAATACCGCCCACATAAACGGGGACGGGTCTTAATAGGTTTACTTCTCAGCAGAGCATGAGCGACGGTGGTCGCCGACTACGTCAGCACTGACTGAGCAAGTATTGGGATCGTCCCAAGTGTTGCGGGCCTTTCCCACCCAGCGCGAGGTAACGCGTTGCGGGTGTAACAGGTCGGCGCGGATGTGCGCCTCATGATCTGCTGAGTGGGTCTGCTTCTGGCAGTCCCTCTACAGCGGACTTTGGATTCTTCTGTTTCGTCCCCTGCAAGTCAAGTCGTCTATGTGCTTTATTGAAGTAAGCACATGAGAAAGCAAGAAAAAATCGCTAAACAGCGACTGTGTTAGCTTCGATTGCGCAACTCATGACAAGGAAATGGCATGCGAACGATCTTCTTCATGGTCAGCCTGCTGATCAGCCCTTTGTGCACGGCCGCCCAGATCTACAAATGGGTCGATGCTCAGGGAGTGACTCACTTCGACGCACAACCTCCACAAGGGCAGCAAGCCACCACCGTGGTGACGCCCTCCTCTTCTGTGAGCCAACCAGCCACGCTGCCTGGCAGTAAAGCCATCGGCAATCAGCAGGACATCGACAACACGGTGAAAAAACAGGTCGCCGAGCAGCAAGCCCAGCTCAAGGCATTTTGCATGCAGGCGCGTACGAATCTGGCGCAACTGCAGAACAATCCGCGACTTCGGGAGGATGTGAAGGGCGAAATGCGTCGCCTGACCGATCAACAACGTCAGGAGCGCATCAGCGAAACGCAGAAACAGATTGCGCAGAACTGCCAGTAGGCACCTGTAGGAGCCGAGCTTGCTCGGCTCCTACAGAGATCGGTGTTAGCGGGAGGCGGTGATCAGCAGATCGAACTCTTTGAGCAGCACTTGCAGCTGTCGATCCCGGCCCTGGACATCACGGCCGGCGAAGACCATTTCGGCCATCTCCTGAATCCCGGAGACGGCGGGCAACGGCAGGTCCTGCTCGAGGATCATCTTCATCCGGGGCAGGAAGATCCATTGCAGCCACTGCTCGAAATCCAGCGTATCGACCGAAAACGGCTCGACGCTGGATAGCGCTTCTTGGGATGGCGAGACTTCATCCCACCACCCCTGCACCCGCAGTTCACGCTCAATCAGCAGCAACTGCTCGGCAATCTTCGGGAAGCGCGCGTCCATCACAGCGAAACCTTGGCCTTCTGACGGGCCAATGTTGCGCCGGCAGAATCACCCTGCTTCTCGCGTGCCTGGGCAATCAATTCCCACAGGCTGGCCTGAAGGTCCGGACGGCCATTGGCGAATGTCAGACCACGGCGAGCGAATTGTTCAGCCTGCGCCGCATCGCCTTGGGCCATGCGCACTTGAGCCAGACGATAAAGCACTTGCGGCTCACGCGGTGCAACGCGCTGAGCACGTTCCAGGCTGGACGAAGCACCGTTGAGGTCGCCGCTTGCCTGTTGCTGCTGAGCCGTGGTCAACAGCGCCAGCACCGGACCATCCAGTTGCTCGTCGGCTGACAGACCGCCAGCGCTCGCCGAAGGAATCCCGCTCGGCGTCGACGGCATGCTGTAGCTGCCCTGATTGATCGGTGCCGACTGAACCGGAGAGGTATCGATTGGCCCCGGAGTGATCGGGCCTGGCGTGATCGGCGTGGCGCTGATCGGTGCCGAGGAGACCGCGCCGCCACCCGGAACCATCACCACCACACCGGTATCGCCTTGCGGGATCGCCTGGGTTTGCGACTGGGCTTGCGCAGGACGCTTTACGGTCGACTTGCGGAAACCGCCATTCGCCGAAATCCGCTCACTGTTGGACACAGCCGTGCCGGAGTCTTCAACCGGAATCGAACCGCGTTGTACGGTGGAGCAACCGCTGAGCAACGCCACGGCGGCAACCGCTGGTATCAACCACTTGTTCACGTAAATCCCTCTTTGCTTAATTCATCCAGCCCTTGACCCAATCCATCACCGTTTCGCCGGAAGCAGGGCTTTCGCCACCGCAAGCCGCACCGGGAGGTGGTTCGCTGCCGCGAATATACGGCATCTGTACCGCGCCTGGGCAGTTGGCGTCGGAGCCTTGCCCGGTACGCGAATCGACCCAGGCCTGAACAACATTATCCGGCTGCGGCATGTCCAGCGGCAGCGGATCGGCTTTGCGCATGAAGCTGGTCCAGACCTGCAAGGCGCCGGTAGCGCCGGTGAACGGCGTCTTGCCGTTGTCATCGCGACCCAGCCAGACCACCGCCAGCAAGTCCTGACTGAAACCGGCGAACCAGCTGTCTCGCGAGTCGTTACTGGTACCGGTCTTGCCGGCCAGGGTCAGGGTTTTCGGCAACACGTTATAAACCGAGCTACCGGTGCCTTCACGCATGACCCGTTGCATGGCGCTCTGGATCAGGTAAATGGAGGCCGGATCAAAACGCTGCTCGATCTGGAACGGATAGCGCTTGAGCGGTTCGCCTTCGGCGGTCAACACGCTACGAATGCCGCGCATCGGCGTGTTGAAACCACCGTTGGCCAGCGTCTGGTACATGGTCGCCACTTCAATCGGCGTCATGCCGCCCGCACCCAGCAACATCGATGGGAATGCCGGGAATTCGCGGGTCACGCCCAGGCGAGCCAGGGTCTTGAGGACATTCGGTACACCGACTGCCAAACCAAGACGCGCGGTCGACAGGTTGTAGGAATGCGCCAGCCCCTGATACAGGAACACCGTACCGTGGGAACGACGATCGTAGTTCTGCGGTTTCCAGACCTGACCGTCCGCGCCTTTGACCGAGAAGGACTCGTCCGACAGCCAACTGGTCAGGGTGTATTGGGTAGGCTTTTCAAGGGCTGTCAGATAAACCGCCGGCTTGATCAACGAGCCAATAGGTCGCACCGCATCCAGCGCACGGTTGAAGCCGGCGAAACTCGCCTGGCGGCTGCCGATCATGGCCTGGACTTCACCGGTTTCCGGATTGGTCACGACCATCGCTGCTTCAACATCATCGGAACCCTTGCGACCCGACAGACGCTTGAAGGTATCGTTGACGGAGGCTTCGGCTTTCATCTGCAGGATCGGGTCGAAGCTGGTGAAGATCCGCAGGCCTTCTTCGGTCAAGTCTTCGTCGCGGTAGTCCTCGCGCAACTGGCGTTTAACCAGATCGAGGAAACCGGGGAACGAGCTGTCGGCCAGCTTGCCGCGCGTCGTCACACCCAGGGGCATGTTCTTCGCCGCGGCAACTTGCTCAGCGGTGGCGACGCCCTGTTGTTCAAGGACATCGAGCACCAGATTGCGTCGCTCAAGTGCACGCTCAGGATTGCGACGCGGGTTGTAGTACGACGGCCCTTTGACCATCCCCACCAACATGGCAACTTGATGCAGTTTCAGTTCGGACAATGGCTGCCCGAAGAAGAACTGGCTGGCCAGACCGAAACCGTGCACTGCGCGCTGGCCGTCCTGACCGACGAAGACTTCATTGAGGTAAGCCTCAAGAATTTCCCGCTTGTCGTAATGCAGCTCAAGCAACATCGCCATCATGGCTTCAGTGAGTTTGCGGGTCAGGCTACGTTCGCTGGTCAGGTAGAAGTTCTTGACCAACTGTTGTGTCAGCGTACTGCCGCCCTGAGTCATCTTGCCGCCAGAGGTGTTGACGTAGACCGCTCGGGCAATCGACTTCGGCGACACGCCCCAGTGGCTATAGAAATCCCGGTCTTCCACGGCGACCAGGGTTTCAAGCAGATATGGCGGCACCTGATCGATTTTGATCAGGATGCGGTCTTCAAGGTTTTTCGGGTAAATCCCGCCGATCAGCAGCGGCTCAAGACGCACCACCGAAAGCTTCGAACCGTTGGTCGCCGAAAGCTCGGCAACATAGTCGCCAGAGAAACGCACGCGCACAGGTTGGGGCTTTTCCAGGCCTTCATAGAACTGGAAGCCACGGGTATTCAAATCAACGGTGTTGCCGTTGACCGCCGCAGCGCCGGGGCCATTGCTCACGCTTTCGCGGCGGTAGCCCAAGGCGTCGAGTTCGGTGAGGAAGTCATCCTTGCTCAGTTTCTGGCCGGTAAACAGCTCAAGCGGGCGCGCATACACCTTGGCCGGGATCGTCCAGCGCTTGCCGGAGAATTTTTCCTGGACGATAGCGTCGAGGTAAACCGCGAATCCGGCGAGCACAACGAGGCCGACCAGACTGAGTTTAAGGGCCCAGCCCAGCCAAGGGTGCAAGCCCCTGGAAGGTGGTTTTTTTGGAGTGCGGGGGGATCGAGTACGAGTCATGGCGGCGGATTATACGCACTTTATTCATACTCAACAGGCGCCCTCCGAGGTTTGCGTCAGGCGGACTTGCGGCCATAATGGCGGCCTTGAATTTTTCCCAGTCTTTGAAGGATCGCCTGTGAGCCAGTCCCTGATCGCCGCTCTGCAAAACCCGGCCCTCTACCCGCATCCGGTAGATGGGTTTCAGGTCATCGAAACCCATATTTCCTGGGTCATCCTCACAGGTCCCTTTGCTTATAAAGTGAAGAAGCCAGTGAATTTCGGTTTCCTCGACTTCACCAGCCTCGACGCCCGCGAGCACTTCTGCGGTGAAGAACTGCGCTTGAACCAGCGCCTGACCAACGACCTGTATCTGGAAGTGTTGCCAATCACCGGCAGCGCCGAAGCCCCTCAGTTCGGCGGCAGTGGCCCAGTGGTCGATTTCGCCCTGAAAATGCGTCAATTCCCACAAAGCCAGCTGCTCAGCACCTTGCAGGCGAATGGTGAGCTGACCACCTCGCACATCGACGAGATGGCCGCGCAGATCGCTCAATTCCACCTAAACGCGCCAAAAGTGCCTGCCGAACACGAAGCCGGCACCCCGGACAGCGTCATGGCGCCGGTGCGCCAGAACTTCGAACAGATCCGCCCGTTCCTCAGCGACAAGGCCGACCTGGCGCAACTCGACGCCCTGCAAGCCTGGGCCGAGAGCAGCTTCGAACGCCTCAAGCCACTGTTCGCCCAGCGCAAGGCCGAAGGCTTCATTCGTGAATGCCACGGTGATATCCACTTGGGCAACGCTACTGTGATCGATGGCAAGGTCGTGATCTTCGACTGCATCGAATTCAACGAGCCGTTCCGTTTCACCGACGTCTACGCTGACACCGGCTTCCTGGCGATGGACCTGGAAGATCGTGGCCTGAAGAGCCTCGCGCGCCGTTTCGTCAGCCAATACCTGGAGCTGACCGGCGACTATCAAGGCCTTGAACTGCTGAACTTCTATAAAGCCTACCGCGCACTGGTTCGCGCCAAAGTCAGCCTGTTCAGCATGCCCGCCGAAGCCGATCCGGTGCAGCGCGCAACGACCCTGCGCCAGTACCGCAACTACGCCAACCTGGCGGAAAGCTACAGCACCATTCCTTCGCGCTTCATGGCAATCACCCACGGCGTGTCCGCTGTCGGCAAAAGCCACGTGGCCATGCGTATGGTCGAAGCGCTGGGCGCCATTCGCCTGCGCTCGGACGTAGAACGCAAACGCCTGTTCGGTGAACAAACCGTAGCGAACGATCCGCAAGCCGGCATTTATAACGCGCACGCCACTGCTGCCACCTACAGCCGTCTGCATGAAATCGCCGGGATCATCCTGCGCGCCGGTTTCCCGGTGGTGATCGATGCCACTTACCTCAAGCGCGACCAGCGTGACGGCGCGGCGAAAATCGCCGAGGCCACGGGGGCGCCGTTCCTGATCCTTGATTGCCACGCGCCGCAAGCTGTCATTGAGAGCTGGCTGGCCCTGCGTCAGGCAGACAAAAAGGATCCGTCCGACGCCAACCTGGCCGTTATCGCAGCCCAGCAAGCCAATCGTGAAGCGCTGACGCCTGCTGAGATTCTGTGCAGCAAGCGCGTTCAGACCAATGAAAGCGGGACCCTCGACACCGTTGTTGCGCAAATTCGCCAACGCATGCCAGGCCTGTAAAAACTATTTCAGCCGTGAAGCCTTCCCCGACTTCACGGCTGTCAAATAGTGGCACTATACTGGCGTCATAAAACCATCAGGTGATGCGACATGAGCCAGCCCAAACTTCTCGACACCCCACTGTATGCCTTGCTGCACAAAGACGACATCGCTGGATTCAACAACGAACGGCCCAAAGACGGACCTATCGACATGGTCGCTGGTGATTTCCGGGGCCTGGACTTGCGTGAACTGAATGCCGATGGCATCGACTTCACCGATGCTTACTTCCGCTCCGCCGATTTGCGCGGTATCGATTTCCGCAGTGCATCGCTGGAGGGCGCCAGCCTGGCTCACGCGCAGATCTCCGGCGCGTACTTCCCGGCAGAACTGAGCGCGGACGAGATCCTGATGTCGATGAACTTCGGCACACGCCTGCGTTATCGCACTCGCTAAAAACGACGTTTTACCCTGACACGTCCAGCGCCCCCGCTTTGCGCTGGATGCCGTGTAATCGCCCGAAACCGACTTCTGGCGCCCCTCCCTACCTGTCTTTGACTGGTCCTCTTAGAAGCTTTTGCGTCGAAACCGACCAAACAATCACGCTTTTCCTACTGATGGCTACACTCCTGAGAAGCTCGCCCACGCACCGTTCGGCCGTCGCAAGGAGGCTTGATGAATGATGAACTGCAACACCTGAAGAATCTTGGCAAGACGTCGGCGCAGTGGCTGCATGCCGTGGGCATCCATAGCGCCTCGGATTTGCGTCGCCTTGGGGCTGTGGATGCTTATCGGGCCGTGCGTACGCGCGGGTTTCGGGCGTCAAAGGTGTTGTTGTATGCGATCGAAGGTGCCCTGATGGATGTGCACTGGAACGACATTCCGGCCGAGCGTAAAGACGCCTTGAACAAACAGCTGGAAGCGATTTCTTCGCGCAACAAGGCTTGAAGGCATTGGCCTTGAACCGAATTGGCTAGGCATCTCAAAGAAACTGAAAAACAGCGGTTGACTTGGTAATGAGAATCGCTATGATTAGCACCAACTGGTCGCGAGACTGGTCGATATTTGAAAAGCCCTTGGTTCGGACTCTCAGATATCTCCTCATCAGGCTAATCACGGTTATTTGACCCGGCTCTTGCCGGGTCTTTTTTTGCCTGCGCCTTTTTGCCTGTGCCTTTTTACCTATGAAAGCACCAGTCGTTACTTGCCGAATTGCTTACGCATCTGCGCGCAGTAATCCTGAGGCCGTGAAGCAGGTGTGTACCAGACGTAATCGGCCATTGCCGCTGTCACCTCGGCTCCCTGCTCTGCCAGCAGCAATACCGTCGGCGCTTGCGCCTGCCCCAAATCCAGCACATGGATCGGCACGCCAACGTCCTTGCGCGCGTGATAAGCGCCGGCCAATAGCAGTGAGGGCGTGGGCGCCGCCAGCAAGCGCTCGGCCATTCGTCGGTCTCGTTGCTGCTGGACCGCCAACATGGCGGGCATTTGTGAAGTGGGCAGCAAACCGCAATGGGAGTCGCTGATCTCTGCCAGCAACTCATCCTTGACCGAAGCCGCATTGGAGCGCGAACCGCTCAATGCCGGAGGGCTTGCGTAGACCGCACGAACATCGAGGTTGTCCAGATTGGCCGCGAGCAGCGGATAAGGCTGAGTCAGCGCGAAACGTACGATCGGCCCGTAAAGCTCCCAGTCCCAACCCTCTTGCCAAGCCAACGACGCCGGCAAATTGTCCGGCGGCCTCGAGGCACGGCGAACATCATCAACCCGTGGCTGCTGATCCGGCATCAGCATTTCCAGGAGCAAACTGCCTTGTGGCCGTTGCTCACTCAGCGACTGCAACAACCACAGTTCCAGCTGATGATGATCACGATTGTCATGCTGCTCGCCGACGATCAGCCGCGAAGGCTTGGCCAGTCGCTCAACCAGTTGCTGCGCGGTCAGGACCTGACCGTTGCGCAGGTCGCGGATTTCACCGTTGACCGGCGGCGGCACCGCAACATGCTGGCAGGCACTCAAGAGCAGTACGGCTAGCAGCAAAATCCCACGCATGTTCACCTCGATGACAGTCTCAGCGGGCGATGATCAGCGGATGCCCACGCTCCGGATGCTGCTGCACCAACACTTCCAGCCCGAACACGGCCTTGAGCGGCTCGGGTTTCAGGACCTGCTCCGGCGTGTCCAATGCCACCGGTCGCCCGCCCTCAAGCAGTAACAGTCGATCACAATAACGCGCCGCCAGGTTCAGATCATGCAGGATGACCAATACGGCCGCGCCGCGATCGGCAAACTCGCGCACCGCTTGCAGGGTGGTGTGCTGATGCAGCGGGTCGAGCATCGAGGTCGGCTCATCAAGTAATAGCGTCTGCCCCGCCTCACCCGGCCAGAGTTGCGCCAGCACTCGGGCCAGATGAACCCGCTGACGCTCACCGCCGGACAAGGCCAGATAGCTGCGACCACTCAGGTGCCCGGCATCGGCGGCGTGTAGCGCGGCGGCGACAATCTCGTCATCGCGTACTCGCCCACTTTGATGAGGCAAACGCCCCATACCCACCACTTCTTCGACGCGAAAGGCAAAGTCCAGGGTCGACACCTGCGGCAGCACCGCCAGTCGCTGCGCGCGCAGCGGAGCCGCCCAGTGACGCAACTCGCGATCATCGAGCCAGACGCTTCCATGGTCGCCGTGCAATTCGCCGCACAAGGCACCGAGCAAGGTACTTTTACCGGCGCCATTGGGGCCGAGCACGCCCAGCACTTCACCCGGCCGAAGCTCAAGCGTGATGTCCGACAGCACAGTCTTGGTACCTCGACGGATGTGCAGGTTCTGCGTGCGCAACATCAGGCGCGCCTCCGGAGCAACAAGAACAGAAAAAACGGCGCACCGATAAAGGCCGTAACAATGCCGATCGGCAGTTCGGCCGGTGCCAGGGCCAGTCGCGCCACCAGATCGGCAAACAATAGAAGACTGGCACCGGCAAGCACCGAGGCTGGCAACAACACGCGATGATCAGGACCAGCGAGCAAGCGCACGAGGTGCGGCACCACCAGACCGACAAACCCGATCATCCCCGCCGCCGCCACCGCCGCACCAACCCCCAACGCCGTACAGAACACCAACTCGCGCTTGAGCCCTTCGACGTCGATGCCCAGATGACCGGCCTCCGATTCCCCCAGCAACAACGCATTCAAGGCCTTGGCCCGACGCGGCAACCAGAGCGCCACACCCGCGCTGACCAGCAACAACGGCCAGAGCCGCGCGTAACTCGCGCCGTTGAGGCTGCCCAGATTCCAGAACGTCAGCGTACGCAGGGTCGCGTCGTCGGCCAGATAAGTGAACAAACCCACCGCCGAGCCCGCCAGCGCGGTCAACGCGATACCGGCCAACAGCATTGTCGCGACGTTGGTCTGGCCGTTGCGTCGGCCCAGTCGATACACCAGCGCCGTGACGCCGAGCCCTCCCAGAAACGCGCACACCGATAACAGATAAGGCCCGAAGGACTCCGGCAGACCGCCAAACGCCGAGCCGCCCACAATCGCGATGGCGGCACCCAATGCCGCACCGCTGGATACCCCCACCAACCCCGGGTCGGCCAGCGGGTTACGAAACAGGCCCTGCATTGCCACACCGGAAAGCGCCAGCACACCACCCACCGCCAAACCCAGCAAGGTTCGCGGCAGGCGAATTTGCCCCACGATCAATTCGGCTTGCTCCAGACCGTCCGGTGCAATCGGCAATCCGGCCAGGCGCAGCGCGGCGTGCAAGGTGTCGAGCAACGGCAAACTGACCGGCCCCAGCGCCAGCGACAGCCAGATCGCCAGCACACACAGAAGGCTCAGGCCAAGGAACAACGCACGGGGTTTAACCAGGACGGTCATTGGCCGGCCATGCCGGGAAAGAATCCGTCAGACAGCTTTTTGAGGCTGTCCGGCAACCGAGGGCCGAGCCCACCCACCAACAACGTCGGATCCAGCTCCATGACCCGGCCGTTCTTCGCCGCTCGAGTCGAGGACAACATCGGGTTTTCCTTGAACAACGCAGCCCGCGCCGCATCCCCCGTCAGCGCCCGGTCGGCAAACACCAGCACCTCGGGGTCGAGGCTGATCAGCGATTCGACAGAAAACGGTTTGTAGCCGGTATGCGTGGCCAGGTTGTGACCGCCGGCCTGGCGCAGTAGCCAATCGGCCGCGGTGTCCTTGCCAGCAATCAGCGGTTTGCCGCCCGCGTGCCCAAGCAACAACAGCACACCCGGCGACGGTTGCGTCAGCTGTGCCTTGGTCACGCGGACTTTTTGCTGATCGAGTTGCTCCTGGTAACGCTGGTACGCCTGAACAGCCTGCTCTTCAGCGCCCAGCAACTTGCCCAGATGCAGCAAGTTGCCCTGCAACGTCGGCAGATCCGGTTGCGCCGAGAACAGCTCGACCTGCACCCCTGCATTACGAATCTGCGAGAGCACGGGCGGCGGCCCCATTTCTTCGGTGCCAATGAGGATCTGCGGGCGTAAGCTCAAGATGCCCTCCGCCGACAATTGCCGCTGATAGCCAATGCTAGGCAGCGCCTTGAGACTTTCAGGATGCTGACTGGTGGTGTCGACGCCGACCAGTTTCGACTCGCCGCCCAGTGCGCTCACCCACTCGGATAACGCGCCACCGGCACTGACCCAGCGTTGCGGCAACTCGGCCGCCGCGGCATGGTGACTGACGAGGAGTCCGGCACAGAGCGCAGCAACGCGGGTACTCAGGCGCATAAACAGCTTCCTTAATAGTTTTCCCAGGCATCGAGATGACAGGCCACGTATCCTCGGCGTCTGGCACCTGTACCCGACGGGCAAGGCGGCCATTTGATAATTGTTTGCATTTGAACGTCAAGCTCGGACATATCTGGTCGCGAGACGCTGGACTAGAGGATAGACATGAAGTTTCTTTGTACAGGCGCCGAATTGGCTGACGCCAGCAGTCGCGGTTTCGACATCGATGGGCAGAAGCTCTTCGCCGTTCGCCGGGGCGGCCAGGTCTACGTCTACATCAATCGTTGCCCGCACCGTGGTGTTGGCCTGGAATGGACGCCGGACAGCTTTCTCGACCCCAGCAACAGCCTGATCCAGTGCGCCACCCACGGCGCCCTGTTTCTGATCGAGGACGGCGAGTGCGTTTCGGGCCCCTGCGCCGGCAAGTCACTGACCGCCGTGCCCTGCCGCGAAGATGCGCAAGGCCTCTGGGTCAGCCTTTAACCGTTGAGCAGCACATCCAGACGTCGGTCGACCACCATCTCTTCGTGGCTCAAACGCACCCCATAGGCCAGCACCTCGACACCGCACGCGACGGCCTCACGCAAGGCTGCCGCGTAGGCCGAATCAATTTCTTCTGCAGGACGCACCGCGTCGATGCCGGTCAGGTTGACGCAATACAATTGCACTGCGCGAATCCCGTCCCGGGCCAGGTGCGCCAATTCGCGCAGATGCTTGGCCCCGCGTTGGGTCACCGCGTCGGGAAACGCGGCCACCGATGACCCGTCGAAGCCCAGGGTGACGCTTTTGACCTCTATATAAGCCGGGCCGCTGGGGTATTCGAGACGAAAATCGATGCGGCTGCTTTCCTGTCCGTAGGCGACTTCGCGCTTCAGTTCAGTAAACCCGTTCAGTTCGTTGATGACGCCGGCACGCAACGCCTCTTCAATCAACCCGTTGGCGCGGGCGGTGTTCACGCAAAACAAGCGCCCTTGCGGGGTTTCGCCGACTTCCCAGGTGCCCGGCAACTTGCGCTTGGGGTCGTTGGAGCGGCTGAACCAGACTTGCCCGCCTTCGACCTGACAATTGAGCATCGAGCCCGTGTTAGGACAATGAATGGTCAGCAAGTCGCCGCTAACGGTTTCGATATCGGCGAGAAAACGCTTGTAACGTCGAATCAGGCGCCCTTCTTCGAGGGGAGGATGAAAACGCATCAGCCTTGCCAGCTCTTCAGTCCGCGAGCGATGCGCTCGACCGCTTCCTGCAAACGAGGCAGGCTTTGGGTGTAGGCAAAACGGACGTGGTGCCCGGCCTGATAACGCCCGAAATCCAGCCCCGGGGTAATGGCCACATGTTCGGTTTCGAGGAAGTGTCGGCAGAACGCGAAGGCATCTCCGCCGAACTTGCTGATATCCGCATACAAATAGAACGCCCCTTCCGGCTCCACGGCAATCCCGAAACCCAACTCACGCAGGGCCGGCAGGAGGAAATCGCGACGACGACCAAATTCGGCGCGGCGCTCTTCGAGAATGCTGATGGTCGCTGGCTCAAAACAGGCCAGAGCAGCGTATTGAGCCATGCTCGGCGCACTGATGTAGAGATTTTGCGCGAGTTTTTCCAGCTCGCCGACGGCCGCTTCCGGCGCCACCAGCCAGCCGAGACGCCAACCGGTCATGCCGAAATACTTGGAGAAGCTGTTGAGCACGAACGCGCTGTCATCGACTTCCAGCACGCTGGCGGCGTCGGTGCCGTAGGTCAGGCCGTGATAGATCTCGTCCACCACCAGATGGCCGTGACGAACCTTGATCGCTGCAGACAGCCCCGCCAGTTCGTCGCGGGTCAGGATGGTCCCGGTTGGGTTGGCCGGGGACGCGACCAATGCGCCGACGCTGTCGTGGTCCCAATGCCGTGCGACCAGATCTGGCGTCAGTTGATAACGCACGTCCGGACCGACAGGAACCAGCTGCGCCGCGCCTTCCACTAGTCGCAGGAAGTGCCGGTTGCAGGGATAGCCCGGATCCGCCAGCAGCCAGTGTTTGCCCGGGTCCACCAGCAAGGCGCTGGCCAGCAACAAAGCGCCCGAACCACCGGGGGTGATAAGGATGCGCTTGGGGTCAATGTTCAACCCGTAACGCTGTTGATAAAAATTGGAGATGGCCTCGCGCAACTCGGGAATGCCCCGCGCGGCGGTGTAACGGGTCTTCCCCGCCGTCAATGCGGCCTGGCCGGCCTGGATGATCGGCTCGGCGGTGGTGAAATCCGGCTCGCCGATTTCCAGGTGGATCACGTCGTGGCCTGCGGCCTGCAATTCATTGGCCCGCGCCAGCAGCGCCATGACATGGAAAGGTTCGATCGCACGACTGCGAGCACTGTAGGACTGGGCCATTAGCCTTCCTTCGACGGGAAAAGAACCGATTCTACCCAAGCGCAGGAACGAGCGAGAACCTAAAGCGGTCACACCCCTTAGAACCCTGGCCATAAACGACTCAAGCGAGTACCCCAGGTTTGACTAAAATCAATATTTGATCAGGCCTCCAACACCACCAGGCAAGGCTTTGCAATGATTTGCAAGCCCAACGGGCCACTACCTCGACATCCGGGAGTAGCGCGCCCCGATTTGATCTGGTAAGTTCGCCCGCTTGCAGCCGCAGGGCCGGCAGGTGTCGGTGATGGAGCAATCCTGCGCAATGGATTACAAGAGTAGAGGCGGTCTATTTCATGTCCACCCAAGCAAAGCAGCAAACCACGACGATCAGCGGCTTCGAACCCTACAAAGAAGTTAAGGGCGAGGAGTACATGGGCAAGCCCATGCGCGCTCACTTCACCAAGATCCTGAACAAGTGGAAACAGGACTTGATGCAGGAAGTCGACCGTACGGTTGATCACATGAAGGACGAAGCGGCCAACTTCCCGGACCCGGCAGACCGTGCCAGCCAGGAAGAAGAGTTCAGCCTCGAGCTGCGTGCCCGCGACCGCGAGCGCAAGCTGATCAAGAAGATCGACAAGACGCTTCAGCTGATCGAAGACGAAGAATATGGCTGGTGCGAGTCCTGCGGCGTCGAGATCGGCGTCAAGCGACTGGAAGCCCGCCCTACCGCCGACATGTGCGTTGACTGCAAGACCCTGGCGGAAATCAAGGAAAAGCAAGTCGGCAAGTAACATCGACTTGAACGAAAAACGGAGCGTGCGAACGCTCCGTTTTTGTTTCTGATATTTGCTGATACCTGTTGTGACTTTAAAATCGCCATCGCGAGCAAGCTCGGCTCCTACAGGAGATTTGTAGGAGCCGAGCCTGCTCGCGATGGCGGTATCAAGCCGTACGCTCACTCGGCGCCAACAAAGTAATATCCAGCCATGACTGCCATCACCTCTCCCTACATCGGGCGCTTCGCCCCCACGCCCAGTGGCCATTTGCATTTTGGTTCGCTGGTCGCCGCGCTGGCCTCGTACCTCGACGCCCGCTCGGTGGGTGGTCGCTGGCTGATGCGCATGGAAGACCTCGACCCGCCACGGGAAGAACCCGGCGCTCAGGCAGCGATTCTCAAGGCACTGGAAAGCTACGGTTTTGAGTGGGACGGCGAAATGGTCCGCCAGAGCGATCGCCACGAGGCGTACGCCGAAGTGCTCAATCGCCTGTTCAATCACGGCCTCGCTTACGCCTGCACCTGCTCGCGCAAACAACTGGAGCCGTATCACGGCATTTATCCAGGGCTGTGCCGCAACGCCGGCCATGCCACTGAAGACGCGGCCATTCGCCTGCGCGTACCCGAACTGGAATACCACTTCATCGACCGCGTCCAAGGCGAATACCGCCAACATTTGGGTCGCGAGGTCGGCGATTTCGTGATTCGCCGTCGCGACGGGCTCTACGCTTATCAACTGGCGGTGGTGCTGGACGATGCTTGGCAAGGCATCACCGACATCGTGCGCGGCGCCGACCTGCTGGACTCCACGCCGAGACAGCTCTATCTGCAGGAATTGCTCGGCCTGCGGCAACCGCGTTACCTGCACATCCCGCTGATCACCCAGCCCGATGGCAACAAACTCGGCAAGTCCTACCGCTCGCCACCGCTGACCGAAGATCAGGCAACGCCTTTATTACTGCGGGCATTGCGTGCGCTCGGGCAAAAACCCGGCACCGAACTGGCTTACGCCAGCCCGCAGGAAGTGTTGAATTGGGGCATTGCCCACTGGGATGCGTCGCATATCCCGCGCACACTGAACCTGCCCGAGGCGCAACTGCAGTGATCGCACTTGCAGTGGCGCGCCCATCCGTTACCATCGCCGCACGTTTTCGGGCACGCGCATAAAAAAGAGAGGCCGGGATGTACATCTATCGCTTGGTCCTGCTCCTGGTAGTGGGGATTTATCTGTTTTCCCCGGCCATCATGGATTGGTGGATCGACGCCACTGGCGCCTGGTATCGCCCTTATTTGCTCTGGCTGATTCTGATCGTCGTGACCTTCATCCTGCAGAGCCAAAAAGATGCCGATGAGCTTTAGCCTGACCCAGATGATCCTGATCAGCGCCGCCTACCTGGCGGTGCTGTTCGGCGTGGCCTGGGTCAGTGAACGGGGCATGATCCCCCGGGCGATCATTCGCCACCCGTTGACCTACACCCTGTCATTGGGCGTTTACGCCAGTGCCTGGGCGTTTTACGGCACGGTGGGCCTGGCCTATCAGTACGGCTACGGCTTCTTGTCCAGCTACCTCGGGGTCTCCGGCGCATTCTTGCTGGCGCCGGTGTTGCTGTACCCGATCCTGAAAATCACCCGCACCTATCAACTGTCGTCGCTGGCCGACCTGTTCGCGTTCCGTTTCCGCAGCACATGGGCCGGCGCGCTGACCACGATTTTCATGCTGATCGGCGTGTTGCCCCTGCTGGCCTTGCAGATTCAAGCGGTCGCCGACTCCATCGGCATCCTCACCCGCGAACCGGTGCAGCATCGGGTCGCCCTGAGCTTCTGCGCACTGATTACCCTGTTCACGATCTTCTTTGGCTCGCGCCACATCGCGACCCGCGAGAAACATGAAGGCCTGGTGTTCGCCATTGCGTTCGAGTCGGTGATCAAGCTGATCGCCATCGGCGGCGTCGGCCTGTATGCGTTGTACGGCGTGTTCGACGGCCCGCAACAGCTGGAACTGTGGCTGCTGCAAAACCAGACCGCCCTCGCCGCCCTGCACACACCGCTGCAAGAAGGGCCGTGGCGGACGCTGCTGCTGGTGTTCTTCGCTTCGGCGATTGTGATGCCGCACATGTATCACATGACCTTTACCGAAAACCTCAACCCGCGCTCGCTGGTCAGTGCGAGCTGGGGCTTGCCGCTGTTCCTGCTGCTGATGAGCCTGGCAGTGCCGCTGATTCTCTGGGCCGGCCTGAAACTCGGTGCCACCACCAACCCCGAATACTTCACGCTCGGCATCGGCATCGCCGCCAACAGCAAAGCCTTGGCACTTTTGGCGTACGTCGGCGGCCTGTCAGCGGCGAGTGGCCTGATCATCGTCACCACCCTGGCACTGTCCGGGATGGCCCTGAACCACTTGGTGTTGCCGCTCTATCAGCCACCGGCCGAAGGCAACATCTACCGCTGGCTGAAGTGGACCCGCCGCGCCCTGATCGTTGCGATCATCATGGCCGGCTACGGTTTCTACCTGCTGCTGGGTGCAGAACAGGATCTGGCGAACCTCGGCATCGTCGCGTTTGTCGCCACGTTGCAGTTCCTGCCCGGTGTCCTGTCGGTTCTGTACTGGCCGACCGCCAACCGCCGCGGCTTCATTGCCGGTTTGCTGGCCGGGATCCTGGTGTGGCTGGTGACCATGCTGCTGCCGCTGGTGGGCAATCTGCAGGGTTTCTACATCCCGCTGCTGAACATGATCTACGTGCTGGACGACACCAGTTGGCACATGGCGGCGATTGCCTCGCTGGCCGCCAATGTGCTGATGTTCACCCTGATCTCGCTGTTCACCAACGCCAGCCCGGAAGAAGCCAGCGCCGCCGAGGCCTGCGCCGTGGACAACGTACGTCGCCCGCAACGCCGCGAGCTGCACGCCGCGTCGCCGCAGGAATTCGCCACGCAGCTGGCAAAACCCTTGGGTGCCAAGGCGGCACAGAAAGAAGTCGAACAGGCATTGCGCGATCTCTATCTGCCGTTCGACGAGCGCCGGCCTTACGCCTTGCGCCGCCTGCGTGACCGCATCGAAGCCAACCTGTCCGGCCTGATGGGCCCGAGTGTGGCGCAGGACATGGTCGAAACGTTCCTGCCCTATAAGGCCGGCGGCGAGAACTATGTCACCGAAGACATTCACTTCATCGAAAGTCGCCTTGAGGATTACCACTCGCGCCTGACCGGCCTGGCCGCCGAGCTCGATGCCCTGCGCCGCTACCATCGCCAGACCTTGCAGGAACTGCCAATGGGTGTCTGCTCTCTGGCCAAGGATCAGGAAATCCTCATGTGGAACAAAGCCATGGAGGAGCTGACCGGGATTGCCGCGCAACGTGTGGTTGGCTCACGCCTGAGCACCATTGCCGATCCGTGGAAAGAATTGCTACAGGGCTTCATCAACCTGCCGGACGAGCATTTGCACAAACAGCACCTGGCCCTCGACGGCCAGACCCGCTGGCTGAACCTGCACAAAGCGGCGATCGACGAACCGCTCGCACCGGGCAATAGTGGCTTGGTGTTACTGGTGGAAGACCTGACCGAAACCCAGATGCTCGAAGACAAACTGGTGCACTCCGAACGCCTTGCCAGCATCGGTCGACTCGCCGCGGGCGTGGCCCATGAAATCGGCAACCCGATCACCGGCATCGCCTGCCTGGCGCAGAACCTGCGCGAAGAACGCGAAGACGATGGCGAGCTGAAGGAAATCAGCGGACAGATCCTCGAGCAGACCAAACGCGTGTCGCGCATCGTTCAATCGCTGATGAGCTTCGCCCACGCCGGCAGTCATCAGCACAGCGATGAGCCCGTCTGTCTGGCCGAAGTGGCCCAGGATGCCATCGGTTTGCTGGCCCTGAACCGACGCAATTTCGAAGTGCAGTTTTACAACCTGTGCGACCCCGATCACTGGTGCGAAGGCGACCCTCAACGGCTCGCACAAGTACTGATCAACCTGCTCTCAAACGCCCGCGACGCCTCGCCTCCAGGCAGCGCGGTGCGGGTAAAAAGTGAAGCCGGCGAACACACGGTCGACCTGATCGTGGAAGACGAAGGCAGCGGTATTCCGAAGAACATCATGGATAGATTGTTCGAACCTTTCTTCACCACCAAGGATCCTGGCGAAGGCACCGGTCTGGGCCTTGCACTGGTCTATTCCATCGTTGAAGAGCATTATGGACAAATCACCATCGACAGCCCGGCTGATGTTCAAAGCCAACGCGGCACCCGTATCCGGGTGACCTTGCCGCGTCATGTCGAAGCGACGTCCGCTGTGAACTGAGACCGTCGAGAGTATCGAATCAATGCCGCACATTTTGATCGTCGAAGACGAAACAATTATCCGCTCCGCCTTGCGCCGCCTGCTGGAACGTAACCAGTACCAGGTCAGCGAAGCCGGTTCAGTGCAGGAAGCACAAGAACGCTTCACCGTTCCCACGTTCGACCTGATCGTCAGTGACCTGCGTCTGCCGGGCGCACCGGGCACCGAGTTGATCAAACTCGGCCAAGGCACGCCGGTGCTGATCATGACCAGCTACGCCAGCCTGCGTTCGGCGGTCGACTCGATGAAGATGGGCGCGGTGGATTACATCGCCAAGCCTTTCGATCACGATGAAATGCTCCAGGCTGTCGCCCGTATCCTGCGCGACCGGCAATCGTTGCCGGCCGGTGGCGAAGCGCCTGCCGGCAAAGCTACCAACGGCGCGGCGAAAGCGGGCGTCGATAACAGCAACGGCGAAATCGGCATTATCGGCTCATGCCCGCCGATGCAGGACCTTTACAGCAAAATCCGTAAAGTCGCGCCGACCGATTCCAACGTGTTGATCCAGGGCGAATCCGGCACCGGTAAAGAACTGGTGGCGCGCGCGCTGCACAACCTGTCCAAGCGCGCCAAGGCGCCGATGATTTCGGTGAACTGCGCGGCCATCCCGGAAAGCCTGATCGAGTCCGAGCTGTTCGGTCACGAAAAAGGTGCGTTCACCGGCGCCAGCGCCGGGCGTGCCGGTCTGGTGGAAGCAGCCGACGGCGGCACCCTGTTCCTCGACGAGATCGGCGAACTGCCCTTGGAGGCCCAGGCTCGCCTGCTGCGCGTGTTGCAGGAAGGCGAAATTCGCCGGGTGGGTTCGGTGCAATCGCAGAAGGTCGACGTTCGTTTGATCGCCGCGACGCACCGGGACCTCAAGAGCCTGGCAAAAATCGGCCAGTTCCGTGAAGACTTGTATTACCGCCTCCACGTGATCGCCCTGAAACTGCCAGCCTTGCGTGAGCGTGGTGCGGACGTCAACGAAATCGCCAATGCCTTCCTGGCGCGACAGAGCGCGCGGGTCAACCGCACCGATCTGAAATTCGCCCCGGATGCCGAGCAGGCCATTCGTCATTACTCCTGGCCCGGTAACGTTCGCGAGCTGGAAAATGCTGTCGAGCGCGCGGTCATCCTGTGCGAGAGCCCGGAGATTTCTGCCGAGCTGCTGGGTATCGACATCGAACTGAGCGGCCTGGAAGAGGACGAGTTCATCGGCCTGGCACCGCAACAGGGCAACAATGGCAGCAACTCCAGCCATGAGCCGACCGAAGACTTGTCACTGGAAGACTACTTCCAGCATTTCGTCCTCGAGCATCAGGACCACATGACCGAGACCGAGCTGGCACGCAAACTCGGGGTCAGCCGCAAATGCCTGTGGGAGCGTCGTCAGCGCTTGGGCATTCCGCGGCGCAAGACCGGGGTCGCCAGCGAAAGCTGAATGTCACCTGTCCGAGGTGTGGGTAACACGTGACTTCGTGAAAAAACTGTTACCCCAGATTTTTCACGTAACAGAAGCCGGGGCTTACGGTAACGAAGCCCCGGCTTTTTTTGGCCTTGGAAAACCCCACCGACCGACCTAACCCCTTGTTTTACTGGGGTTCGCAAAAGTTGGCACGCACCCTGCTATATGTTTGGTACAAGAACAATAACAAGCAATGCATAACATAATAAAAATAAGACGAATCGACTCACGCACAATAAAAACAAGACGGCGAGAGGCGCAGCTAACTGATTCTTTTGGAGAGGCGTTGTATTTGGGGCTTGCCCCACGACCAGGCCGAGAATAATAAAAAACTGTCCTAAGGCAGTGCCTGAACTGGTTGGATCGCAAGATCACTGCAGCACAGCGACCAAAGCAATCCGTTTGCTCTTGGCTCCCGATTGGGAGGGTCATGAAGGAAAAGCTTCATGACGAGGGCACTTAACAAAAACAAAAAGCCCGAAATCAATAATAAAAATAGAGCATGCAACTACTTCTTGGGGAGCTTCGGCTCCCCTTGTAGTTTCTACGATTTACCCCCCAATTCTGCAGTGTTCTCTGCTTTAAGCCTGCGGCTTACAGCTCATATCTGCTGTCTCCTACACCATCCCTCGACTAAATGCTAGAATCCCCGCCCATCATGCGGTCATTCTTCTGTTATGGCCGAACATTCCTTCAAACAGTGCATCCCATGCTGAAGAAGCTGTTCCAGTCATTCCGTTCTCCCAAGCGTCATACGCAACACATTCGCAGTACGCCTGAAGTGCTCAACAGCGGCCAACACTCGCTGCAAAAGGCCCAATTCAGCCGTTACGCGGTGAATATCGTCGAACGCCTGCAGAACGCCGGTTACCAGGCTTACCTGGTCGGCGGCTGCGTGCGTGACATGCTGCTCGGCATCACGCCGAAAGATTTCGACGTCGCCACCAGTGCCACACCTGAACAGGTGCGCGCCGAATTCCGCAACGCGCGGATCATTGGTCGCCGCTTCAAACTGGTGCATATCCACTTCGGTCGCGAAATCATCGAAGTGGCGACCTTCCGCGCCAATCACCCGCAAAACGACGAGGAAGAAGACAGCAACCAGTCTTCCCGTAATGAAAGCGGGCGCATCCTGCGCGATAACGTCTACGGCACTCTGGAAGAAGACGCGCAACGCCGCGACTTCACCATCAATGCCCTGTATTACGATCCGGTCAGCGAGCGCATTCTCGATTACGCCAACGGCGTACACGACATCCGCAATCACCTGATCCGCCTGATTGGCGACCCGAAACAGCGCTACCAGGAAGACCCGGTGCGGATGCTGCGGGCCGTGCGATTTGCCGCCAAGCTGAATTTCGGTATCGAGAAACACAGCGCCGCGCCGATTCGCGAACTGGCACCGATGCTGCGCGAGATCCCGTCGGCGCGTCTGTTCGAAGAAGTGCTCAAGTTGTTCCTCTCCGGCCACGCCGCGGACACTTTCGAGATGCTGGTCGACTTGCAGCTGTTCGATCCGCTGTTCCCGGCCAGTGCCGAAGCGCTGGAATACAACCCGACGTACACCCACACCCTGATCAGCGATGCACTGGTCAACACGGACCTGCGCATCAAGCAGAACAAACCGGTCACCCCGGCGTTCCTGTTTGCCGCCCTGTTGTGGCCTGCCCTGCCGGCTCGCGTACTGCGCCTGCAAGAACGCGGAATGCCGCCGATTCCGGCGATGCAGGAAGCGGCTCACGAGCTGATTGCCGAACAGTGCCAGCGCATTGCTATCCCGAAACGCTTCACCATGCCGATCCGCGAGATCTGGGACATGCAGGAGCGCCTGCCACGCCGTAGCGGCAAGCGCGCTGATCTGTTGCTGGAGAATCCACGCTTCCGTGCCGGTTACGACTTCCTGCTGCTGCGCGAAAGCGCTGGAGAGCAGACCGATGGCCTGGGCGAATGGTGGACGGATTATCAGGACGCCAACGACAGCGAACGTCGCGACATGATCCGCGACCTCAGCGGCAAGGAAGACGGCACCGGGGCACCGCGCAAACGTCGCCGCAGCGGTGGCGCCAAGCGTAAACGCGCCGCCGGTGCACCGAGCGTCTCGGGCGAGTAATCCATGGAACGCATCTACATCGGCATGGGCAGCAATCTGGCTGACCCCGCCGAACAATTGCGCAGCGCCGTCGAAGCGCTGGTGCAATTACCGCAGACCGAGCTGGTCGGGGTGTCCGCGTTTTATCAAAGCGACTCGCTGCTACCCGGCCAACCGCGTTACACCAACGCGGTCGCCGCCCTCGACAGCACACTCGCGCCGCTGGACCTGCTCGATGCGCTGCAAGCCATTGAGAACGGGCAGGGTCGCGAGCGCCTTGAGCGCTGGGGGCCTCGCACGCTGGATCTTGACATCGTGTTGTTTGGCGATCGACTGATCGACGAGCCTCGGCTCAAGGTTCCGCATTACCACCTGCAGGAACGGGCCTTCGTCCTGTATCCACTGGCCGAACTGGCGCCTGTGGATTTGCGTCTGGCCGATGGCCGCACGCTGAAGGATTTACTCGCAGCCTGCCCGTTCGTCGGCCTGGAACGCCTCCCTAAAGATTGACGCAAATCTAGTGTGGGAGCGGGCTTGCTCGCGAATGCGGTGTGTCATTCAGCTTAATCGTTGACTGACACACCGCATTCGCGAGCAAGCCCGCTCCCACATTGTTTTTTGTGTTGAACACAAAATCTGATGCTGAATCGCATCAGTTACCCCGGTAACACCCCTGTCGTAACAATGCGGTAACACATGCAATTGACTTCCCGAGTTCTCCTCACGACTATAGGCGTCCCGCTGCCGCCAACACGGCGTTGAAGGGCGCAATCCAGGCCGTAAAAGCACGACAACAGACCGTGCGCCTGTATTTAACGAAGAATCACGCGCGTTACTCGCAGTAGTTTCCACAGCGCCTGAATGAGGATCTTTTCATGCCAGCCATCACCCTGACCACTCTGCAAGGTCTCAAGCAAAAAGGTGAAAAAATCACCATGCTGACCTGCTATGACGCGACCTTCGCCCACGCCTGTAATGAGGCTGGCGTCGAAGTGCTGCTGGTGGGCGACTCCCTCGGCATGGTTTTGCAGGGTCACGACAGCACCCTGCCCGTGACGACCGCTGAGATGGCTTACCACGTTGCAGCCGTCAAACGCGGCAACACCGATGCGCTCATCCTCGCCGACCTTCCCTTCATGGCCTACGCCACCACCGAACAAACCATGACCAACAGTGCCTTGCTGATGCAGGCCGGTGCACACATGGTCAAGGTAGAAGGTGCACTGTGGCTGGCGGACTCGATTCGCCTGCTGGCCGAACGCGGCATCCCGGTGTGTGCGCACCTGGGCCTGACGCCGCAATCGGTGAACATCCTCGGCGGTTACAAAGTCCAGGGCCGCAACGAAAACCAGGCGCGGCAGATGCGTGCCGACGCAATTTCGCTGGAGCAGGCCGGCGCCGCCATGCTGCTGCTTGAATGCGTGCCCAGCGAACTGGCTGAAGAAATCACCCAGGCCGTGAAGATCCCGGTCATTGGTATCGGCGCCGGCAGCGGCACCGACGGCCAGGTGCTGGTCCTGCACGACATGCTGGGCTTGTCGATTACCGGTCGCGTGCCAAAATTCGTGAAGAACTTCATGACCGGCCAGCCGACCCTTCAAGCAGCCCTGAGTGCTTACGTGACTGAAGTCAAAGCGGCGACTTTCCCAGGTATCGAACACGGATTCTCTGCATGAACACCGTAAAAACCGTACGCGAACTGCGGGCCGCCGTGGCCCGCGCCCGCAGCGAAGGCAAGCGCATCGGCTTCGTGCCGACCATGGGCAACCTGCACAGCGGTCATATCGCGCTGATCACCAAAGCCTCCCAACGGGTAGATTTTGTGGTCGCGAGCATTTTCGTCAACCCGCTGCAATTCGGCGCCGGTGAAGACCTCGACAAGTACCCGCGCACCCTCGCCGCTGACCAGGAGAAACTGCTCCAGGCCGGTTGCCATTTGCTGTTCGCGCCCACCGTTGAGGAAATGTACCCGGACGGCATGGCCGGCCAAACGCGCGTCAGCGTTCCACTGCTGTCTGAAGGCCTGTGCGGCGCCAGCCGTCCGGGGCATTTTGAAGGTGTGGCGACGGTGGTCAGCAAGTTGTTCAACATGGTCCAGCCGGATCTGGCGATCTTTGGCCAGAAAGACTTCCAGCAACTGGCGGTCATTAAATCCCTGGTGCATGACCTGAACATGCCGATTCAAATCATTGGCGAACCAACTGTGCGTGCGGCCGATGGCCTGGCGCTGTCGTCGCGCAATGGCTTCCTCAGCGAAGAACAGCGCGCCGTGGCACCAGTGGTCTATCGCACCCTGAGTTCGATTGCCGACGAGATCAGACAGGGTGGTCGGGATTTCCCGGCGCTGATCGACGCGCAAATCAAGCAGCTCGAAGCCGCGGGATTGCGCACCGACTACCTGGAAATTCGCCATGGGCTGACCTTGCGCCCGGCGACACCGGAAGATCGTGACCTGGTGATTCTGGTCGCGGCGTTCCTGGGCACCACGCGGTTGATCGACAACCTGCACCTGAACCTCGACGCGCTCGCATAAACACCACCCCCCTGTAGGAGCCGAGCTTGCTCGCGATGACGAAGGCACATCCAATACAGGATGTGACTGAAATATCGCCATCGCGAGCAGCTCGGCTCCTACAGAGTTCTGCACTGGCTCCCACCCTGTATTGCTGCCTCCAAAGCCTTCGGGCAAACTGCCCGCCGTTCGATTCCGACCTGGGGAAACACTCATGCACGCCATCATGCTCAAGGCCAAGCTGCATCGCGCCGAAGTTACCCACGCTGTACTTGATTACGAAGGCTCCTGCGCCATCGACGGCGAATGGCTGGACTTGTCCGGCATCCGTGAATACGAACAAATCCAGATCTATAACGTCGACAACGGCGAACGCTTCACCACCTACGCCATCCGTGGCGAGGAAGGCTCGCGCATGATTTCGGTCAACGGCGCCGCTGCCCATAAGGCCAAGGTCGGCGACCGCGTGATCATCTGTGCTTACGCTCATTACAGCGAAGCCGAGCTGCTCAACTTCAAGCCGCGCATGCTCTACATGGCACCGGGCAATGAACTGAGCCATACCAGCAATGCCATTCCGGTCCAGGTCGCCTGATCGAGCCGCAGTCCTGTCTTTTTTCCGTTTGTCGGCCGATTCTCACTTTGATGTTAAAAAAGTACCGGAAACAGGTCAGACAAAGTCAAGACAGATCAAGGCGCGGGGTTTACTGTATTCGCCCTGCGCCATGAAATCGTGTCGACGCAGTTGACCGGACGCCGACCCGCAGCGCTCCGGGATTTTTAGTGTTCAAAAAGCCGTTCAAGTAAAAAGGAAACCCGCAGCGATGGCGTACTACCGCACTCCTCACGACGTGACCGCCCTGCCCGCCTGGCAGGCGTTGAATGATCACCGCCAAGCCATGCAGGATTTCAGCATGCGCGAAGCCTTTAATGCCGACCCGCAGCGCTTCACCCAATTCACCCTGAGTAGCTGCGGGCTGTTTCTTGATTACTCGAAAAACCTGATCAACGCCGAGACCCGCGACCTGTTGGTGGGCCTGGCCAATGAAGTCGACCTCCAGGGCGCGATCAAGTCGCTGTTCGAAGGCGAAATCGTCAATGCTTCCGAAGGTCGTCCGGCCCTGCACACCGCGCTGCGCCGCCCGGTAGGCGACAAGCTGTCGGTCAACGGCGTCAACGTGATGCCGGAAGTGCACAAAGTGCTGAACCAGATCACCGACCTCGTGGGCCGCATCCACGACGGTTTGTGGCGCGGTTACACCGAGAAGCCGATCACTGACGTGGTCAACATCGGCATCGGTGGTTCATTCCTCGGCCCTGAGCTGGTCTCCGAAGCGCTGCTGTCCTACGCCCAGAAAGGCGTGCGCTGCCACTACCTGGCGAACATCGACGGCAGTGAGTTCCACGAACTGACGCAGAAGCTGCGCGCCGAAACCACGCTATTCATCGTGTCGTCGAAATCCTTCAACACCCTCGAAACCCTGAAAAATGCCCAGGCCGCTCGCGCCTGGTACCTGGCTCAGGGCGGTTCGGAAGCCGAGCTGTATCGTCACTTCATCGCCGTATCGAGCAACAACGCGGCAGCCGTGGCGTTCGGTATCCGCGAAGAAAACATCTTCCCGATGTGGGACTGGGTCGGCGGCCGTTACTCGCTGTGGTCGGCCATCGGTTTGCCGATTGCCCTGGCCATCGGCATGTCGAACTTCAAGGAACTGCTGTCCGGTGCCTACACCATGGACCAGCATTTCCAGACCGCGCCGTTCGAACAGAACATGCCGGTGCTGCTGGCCCTGCTCGGCGTGTGGTACGGGAATTTCTGGGGCGCGCAAAGCCACGCGATCCTGCCGTACGACCACTACCTGCGCAACATCACCAAGCATTTGCAACAGCTGGACATGGAATCCAACGGCAAGAGCGTGCGTCAGGACGGCACGCCAGTGTCCACCGATACCGGTCCGGTGATCTGGGGCGGCGTCGGTTGTAACGGTCAACACGCCTATCACCAGTTGCTGCACCAGGGCACCCAACTGATCCCGGCCGACTTCATCGTTCCGATCGTCAGCTTCAACCCGGTGTCCGACCACCACCAGTGGCTGTACGCCAACTGCCTGTCGCAGAGTCAGGCGCTGATGCTCGGCAAGACCCTTACCGAAGCGGAAGCCGAGCTGCGTGACAAAGGCATGAGCGAAGAAGACGTGAAGAAACTGGCGGCACACAAGGTGATTCCGGGCAACCGTCCGAGCAATACCCTGGTGGTCGAGCGCATCAGCCCGCGTCGCCTCGGTGCACTGGTGGCGATGTACGAGCACAAAGTTTTCGTGCAAAGCGTGATCTGGGGCATCAACGCCTTCGATCAGTGGGGCGTGGAGCTGGGTAAAGAACTCGGCAAAGGCGTCTACAACCGCCTGGTCGGCAGCGAAGAAACCCCGGCTGACGATGCCTCGACCCAAGGCCTGATCAACTACTTCCGCGGCCGTCACCGCGGTTGATCTGACGCCTTGCCCACAGGTTTGAAACCCAAACCCTGTGGGCAACAGTAATCCCCTGTGGGAGCGGGCTTGCTCGCGAATGCGGTGTGTCATTCAGCTTAAATGTTGACTGACACACCGCATTCGCGAGCAAGACCGCTCCCACATTGGTTTTGTGTATGACTTGAACCCGCCTCCCGCTCGGCGCATCTTTATTACTTGTCGCAAAACAAGCATAAGGAACCGTCATGTTCGATATCAGCACGTTCCCCAAAGCCGATGCCGTCCGCCGGGCTGCGCATTTGAGTCAAGACGACTACCACCGCCTGTACCGCGAATCCATCGAGCACCCCACCACCTTCTGGGCCGAACAAGCCACGCGCTTTCTCGACTGGAGCACGCCGTGGGACACCGTCCAGCGCTATAACCTGAAAACCGGTGAAGCCAGCTGGTTTGCCGGCGGCAAGTTGAACGTCAGTTACAACTGCATCGACCGTCATCTGGAACAGCGCGGCGATCAGATCGCGATCATCTGGGAAGGCGACGATCCCGCCGAATCCGCACAGATCACCTACAAAAAACTTCACCACAATGTCTGCCGCCTGGCCAACGTGCTCAAAAGCCGTGGCGTGAAGAAAGGCGACCGTGTCTGCATCTACATGCCGATGATTCCTGAAGCCGCTTACGCGATGCTCGCCTGCACGCGAATTGGCGCGGTGCATTCGGTAGTCTTTGGCGGCTTCTCCCCGGACTCGGTGCGCGACCGGATCCTCGATGCCGATTGCGGCACCGTGATCATCGCCGACCAAGGCGTGCGCGGGGGCAAATTCGTACCGCTCAAAGAGAAAGTCGACAAAGCGCTGGAGAGTTGCCCGAATGTCAGCACCGTCATCGTCGTCGAGCGCACGCAAGGCAAAGTGAATTGGGTCGAAGGCCGCGACCTCTGGTATCACCAGGCCTTACGCGACGTCAGCGACGATTGCCCGCCGGAGCCGATGGACGCCGAGGACCCGCTGTTCATCCTCTACACCTCCGGCAGCACCGGTAAACCCAAAGGCGTGTTGCACACCACCGGCGGCTACCTGCTGCAAGCGGCGATGACCTTTAAATACGTGCTCGACTACCGTGATAACGAAGTGTTCTGGTGCACCGCCGATGTCGGCTGGGTCACCGGCCACAGCTACATCGTCTACGGCCCGCTGGCCAATGGCGCGACCACGCTGATCTTTGAGGGCGTGCCGAGCTACCCCACCAGCTCGCGGTTCTGGCAGGTCATCGACAAACACCACGTGAACATTTTCTACACTGCGCCAACCGCACTGCGCTCGCTGATGCGCGAAGGGCCGGAACCGTTGAAGCAAACGTCCCGCGCCAGCCTCAGATTACTCGGCAGCGTCGGTGAGCCGATCAACCCGGAAGCGTGGGACTGGTACTTCAATGCGGTCGGCGAACAACGCTGCCCGATTGTCGATACCTGGTGGCAGACCGAAACCGGCGGCATCATGCTCAGCCCGCTGGTCAGTGCGCAACGGATCAAACCGGGTTGCGCCACGCAACCTATGTTCGGCGTGCAACCGGTGTTGCTCGATGAAACGGGCAAGGAAATCAAGGGTGCCGGCAGCGGCGTGCTGGCGATCAAATCCAGTTGGCCGGCACAGATCCGCGGCGTGTACGGCGACCCGCAACGGATGTTCGATACCTACTTCAAGCCCTACCCCGGTTATTACTTTACCGGCGACGGCGCGAGGCGCGATGAGGACGGCGATTACTGGATCACCGGGCGCATTGACGACGTGATCAACGTCTCCGGCCACCGTATTGGCACCGCCGAAGTGGAAAGTGCCCTGGTGCTGCACGACAGCATCGCCGAAGCCGCTGTCGTCGGTTATCCCCACGACCTCAAGGGCCAAGGCATCTACGCCTTTGTCACGCCCATGAACGGCACCGAACCCAGCGACGAGTTGAAGAAAGAACTGCTGGCCCACGTCAGCAAGGAAATCGGCAGCTTCGCCAAACCGGACTTGATCCAATGGGCCCCGGCCTTGCCGAAAACCCGCTCGGGCAAGATCATGCGGCGTATCCTGCGCAAGATCGCCTGCAACGAACTGGACACCTTGGGTGATACGTCGACCCTGGCCGATCCGAGCGTTGTTCAGGACCTGGTCGATAAACGCCTAAACCAATAAGCCCGACGCGGCCAGCCATGGCCGCGTTTCATTTTCGCCACTGAGTCGCCATGGAATTTATTCGCACCCGCATCGAAACCCAGGTCATGAGCCTGACCGGTCTGTCCCTCGGCAAACTCGACCTGGAAAATCCCAAGGGCGATCCGGGCCTGTTCGGCCCGGACTCGGTGAGCTGGCAAGTGCATGGCGATTTCAGCAGCATGCTCATTGGCGGCATCAGTGCGCTGATGCTGCAAGCCTTGCATCCCCTGGCCCTGGCCGGGGTCTGGGATCATTCGAATTTCCGCGAGGACATGCTCGGCCGACTGCGCCGCACCGGGCAGTTCATCTCCGGCACCACGTTTGGCTCTCGCAAAGATGCCGATTGGCTGATCGAGAAAGTCCGCACCATCCACCTGCAAGTGACCGGCACCGCGCCGGATGGGCGCCCCTATGCGGCCAGCGATCCGGACCTGTTGACCTGGGTGCACGTGGCCGAGGTCAGCAATTTCCTCGCCGCGCATTTGCGTTATCGCAATCCGCATCTGTCCCTGGCCGACCAGGACCGTTATTACGGGGAAATCGCCTTGGTCGCCGAACGACTGGGCGCCCGAGAGGTGCCTCGCTCGCGGCAGGAAATCGCCGATTACCTTGAACGCATTCGCCCACAGTTGCTGTGCGATGAACGCAGCCGTGAAGTCTTGCGACTGTTGTTGAATGCGCCATCGCCCAGCCGTTTGGCCAAGCCTTTCGGTGGGTTGATGATGCAGGCCGGGATCGATCTGCTGCCGGACTGGGCCAGTGACATGCTGGGCGTCAGCCAGAACCCGTTGCAACGCAAACTGATCCGCGCCAGCGTCAATCGCAGTGCGCCGATGTTGCGCTGGGCGGTGCGTAATGGCTCGGTGCAGCGCGCAAAGCGGCGGATGGGGTTACTCACCTGACACTGCGCAATCTGTGGCGAGGGAGCTTGCTCCCGCTCGAGTGCGCAGTGCTCGCAAAATCTGCGACAGTTGCCGAAACTTTTGGGGCCGCTTCGCAGCCCAGCGGGAGCAAGCTCCCTCGCCACAGGCAATCCCCCTCGCCACAGTGTTAAACTCCCGCGCCAAATTCCCTCCTGCAAGGCGCCCAGCATGTCTTCCTTGAATCAGGCGCTGCGCGCCGCCCTAGAACATCGCCAGGACCTGCTTGCCGAACTGCATCAGCAGGGCACCGATTGCTATCGCCTGTTCCACGGCAGCCAGGAAGGCGCCGGCGGCCTGACCATCGACCGCTACGGCCCGCAACTGCTGGTGCAAAGCTTTCACCAGGCGCTGGAACGCGATGCGCTGCTGCAACTGCACGAGGCAATCAACCAGCATTTGGGCCTCGACACGCTGTTGGTCTACAACGACCGCTCCCGTGGCAATTCACGCATCGACCGCGAAGACACGGTCTACCGTGCCGATGAAGCCGCGCTGGCGGACCTGGTCGGCCACGAATGGGGCCTCAATTATCGGGTTCGCGGGCGCCATGCCGGCCAAGACCCGCTGCTGTTCCTCGACCTGCGCAACACCCGCGGCTGGGTCAAGGCACACAGCCAAAACAAAAGCGTGCTCAACCTGTTTGCCTACACCTGTGGCGTCGGCCTGAGTGCGGCGGCCGGTGGCGCCCGTGAGGTGTGCAACCTGGATTTCGCCGAGGGTAACCTGGCGGTCGGCCGTGAGAACGGGCTGCTCAATCCACAATTGCCCGCCATGGAGTTCATCCAGTCCGATTACTTCCCGGCGATTCGCCAGTTGGCGGGCCTGCCGATCAGTCAACGGCGCGGGCCGAAACTACCGAGCTACACGCGACTGGAACAGCGTCAGTACGACTTGGTACTGCTCGATCCTCCCGCCTGGGCCAAGAGCGCTTTCGGCACCGTCGACCTGCTGCGCGACTACCAGAGCCTGCTCAAACCCGCGCTGCTGACCACCGCCGACAACGGCGTGCTGATCTGCTGCAACAACCTGGCAAAGGTCAGCATGGACGACTGGCGCGAACAGGTATTGCGCTGCGCAGAGAAGGCCGGGCGCCCGGTACGCGAGTGGACCGTGATGAAGCCGGGCGCGGATTTTCCGTCGATGGATCAGCAACCTCCGCTGAAAACGCTGATCCTGCAGCTCTGATATTCCCCTGACTTTCAGACAATTCCTATAAAGCGTGATGGCTTCGGAACCGCAATCGCGTGCCATACTCCAAGGCACTCCGATTCAGACAGATGAAGCCACACATGCCCAAAGGATTGATTCGCGCTATCGGCGCCTTGTTGACTGCTCTGGCTCTCTACAGCTTGCTGGGGTTTCTGATTTTGCCGGGCATCGCGTTGCGGGTTGCCAACCAGCAATTGGCCAACTACGCCACGGTGCCCGCCCACCTTCAACGGATCGAACTCAACCCGTTCAGCCTTGAAGTCACCCTTTGGGGGCTGGTCATCGGCAAGCCGGGCAAGGAACAGGTCGGCTTCGAACGCCTGTACGCCAACGTGCAAGTCGACAGTCTCTGGACCAAAGCCGTACATCTGTCCGACATCGAACTGGACAAACCCAAGACTGAAATCCTCTTCGGCAAGGACGGCCAGCTCAACCTGCTCGGGCTGTTCAAACTGCCGGCGAGCGAACCGACACCTGCCGACCCGAACGCCAAGCCATTTCCATTGCGCATTGACCGGATCAATCTGGCCGGGGGCGCGGTGCACTTTCAGGATCTGCGCCCCAGCGAACCCATCGAATTTCTCTACGACAAACTCGACTTCGAGCTGAAAAACCTCAGCACCCTGCCCGACGACAGCGCCGACATGACCTTGGTGGCCATCGGCCCCAATGGCGGACAGGTCGACTGGACCGGCAACTTCAGCCTGATCCCGTTCACCTCCGAAGGTAAGCTGAAAATCACCGATGGCAAGATGCAAGCCTTCTGGCCCTATGTGCGCGACGCCGTGCCCCTGGACCTCGAAAGCGGCCTCATGAGCCTCAGTACCGACTACAAACTCAACCTGTCCAAAGAAACCGAACTGTTGCTGAACAACGTTGCGGTCAGCATCGCACCGTTCGCGATCAAGGCCCCGGACGGCCGACCTTTGGCCAGGCTGGAACGACTGGACATCAGCGAAACCACGGTCGACCTGGCCAAGCAGCAAGTGGTGGTCGGCAAGATTCGCAGCCAGAAACTGGAAACCTGGGCCGCCCTCGAAGCCGACGGGCAACTCGACTGGCAAAAGCTGTTCGCCAGCCAACCGTCCAAACCCGCCGCTAAAGCCAAGGCCGAACCCGCCAGTACGCCAGCGGCAGCCGACTCACCCAAGCCTGAACCGGCGCCACCGAGTAAACCGTGGCAGGTGCTGCTCAAAGACGTACAGCTGCGCGATTACCAAGTGCACCTGGCTGACCGCAAGGCACAACCGGCCGTAGCGCTGGATGTCGGCCCGTTGAATCTGGACTTGCAGAATTTCGACAGCCTTAATGGTTCGCCTTTCAATCTCAAGCTCGACACCGGCGTGGGTAAACAAGGAAAGGTGTTGGCAGACGGCGTGGTCAATCTCGCTCCGATCAGCGCCAAACTGAAGGTGCAGACCAAAGACATCGACCTGCGTGTCGTACAGTCCTACATCACCCCGCTCATTCGCCTGGAACTGCGCAGCGGCATGCTCGGCAGTGATCTGGCGGTCGATCTGAAAAGCACCGAGCCGTTGGTATTCAGCGTCACCGGTCGTGCTCAGGTCGATCAGTTGCACACCCTCGACACCCTTAAAACCCGCGACTTCCTCAAGTGGCAACAACTGGTGCTCGAAGGCCTGAATTATCAGCACGGTGACAGCCTGTCGATCGACAAGGTCAACCTGTTCCAGCCCTATGCGCGCTTCATGATCAACGATGATCGCACCACCAACATCGATGACTTGCTGATCCCGCAACCGCCCGATAGCGGCGCCAAAACCCCCGCGGCCAAACCGGCCAGCAGCGGCAAACCACTGGGCATACACATCGGCGGCATTGCCATCAATGACGGTTCGGCGAACTTCGCCGACTTCAGCCTGACACCCAACTTTGCCACCGCCATCCAACAGCTCAACGGGCAGATCGGCACCATCGACAGCCGTCAGGCGAAACCGGCCAGCGTGGATATCAAAGGCAAGGTTGACCGCTATGCGCCGGTGACCATCAAGGGCGCGGTCAATCCGTTCGACCCGATGGCCAGCCTCGACATTGCCACCAGTTTCAAACGGGTAGAACTGACTACCCTCACGCCCTACTCCGGCAAATTCGCCGGGTATCGCATCCGCAAGGGCCGGCTCAATCTCGATGTGCATTACCTGATCACCAAAGGCCAGCTCAAAGCCGAAAACAAAGTGGTGATCGAACAATTGCAACTCGGTGAAAAGGTCGACAGCCCGGATGCCGTGAGCCTGCCGCTGAAACTGGCGATTGCCTTGCTCAAGGATGTCGATGGCAAGATTTCCATCGAGTTGCCGGTCACTGGCGACCTCAATAATCCGCAGTTCAGCATCATGCCAATTGTCTGGCAAACCCTGCGCAACCTGATTGTCAAAGCGGCCGCTGCGCCGTTCAAAATGATTGGCGGACTGATCAGTGGTGGCGGTTCCGAGGACTTGGGCACCGTGTCGTTCGCGCCGGGTTCAAGCGATTTGAGCAAGGACGCCGAAGGCGCACTGGTCAAACTGTCCCAAGCGTTGAAGGAACGTCCGGCCCTGCGCCTGGAAATCGAAGGCACGGCCGCCGCCAGCAGCGACGGCCCGTTGATTGCCGAGCAACGCCTGGAACGTGAATACCAGTACAACTACTACAAAATGCTCCAGCGTCGTGGCGACAAAGTGCCGGCCCAGGCTTCACTGCTGCAGGTCCCGGATAACGAGAAAGGGCCCCTGCTGGAAGGCATCTACCGCACGCGCCTGAAGACTCAGCCGCCGGCCGAATGGAAGGACCTGGGCAAGGAAGAACGCACCGCGAAAATGCGCGCCGACGTGATCAAGTTCTGGAGCGCCAGCGACGTGCTGTTGCGTCAGTTAGGGCAGGAGCGCGCCAGCAGCATCAAGGACTATCTGGTGGACAAGGGTCAATTGGCCGATGACCGCGTGTACTTCGTCGACGCCAACCTGGGTGAGGCCGAAAGTGACGGTCGGGTAGTGACGCCATTGCATTTGGACGCAGAGTGATCGTGAAGCGATTGCTGGCGGGCCTGGCCCTGGTGATGGTTGCCAGCCAGGCCTCGTCAGCCGATACGCTACGCTGCGGCAGTCAGTTGGTCAGCGTCGGGGACAGGTCCAGCGAAGTGCTGCAAAAGTGCGGCGAACCGGTCAGCCGCGACTTGCTGGGCTACAAACGTAGCGCCAACCGACGCGAAGAGTTTCAGGTGGAGGAATGGACCTATGGGCCTAATGGCGGGATGTATCAGTTCCTTCGGTTTGAAGGGAATCGCCTGACGCAGATCACCAGCAAGCGCGGCAATTAGATCCCCCAACTCATGTGTGGGCACAATCAAAATGTGGGAGCGGGCTTGCTCGCGAATGCGGTCTCTTATTCAACATCTCTGTTGACTGAACCACCGCATTCGCGAGCAAGCCCGCTCCCACATTTGATATTTTTTGCTGTCCCAAATAGAACAAGCCCCCGACACGAATGTCGGAGGCCTGTAATGGCCACATCCCTATGGCCGTTCGCATGAACTCCTAAGAAGCGGCAGGCGTATTGCTCAGCCCGTCTGCCACACCTTCTCCCGGTCCAGGCGAGAAGTCTTGCCTTACTCGGCTTTCAGGCCGTCAGCGGAAACCGCTTTGACGCCTTTGATTTTCTTGGTGATCGCCACGGCGGTGGCTTTCTGGGAGTCAGTCACTGCAACAGTGGACGACAGCGACACAACACCTTTGTTGGTTTCGACTTTGATGTCGGTACCAGGAATGCCTTTTTCGGTCAGCAGGTCGCTTTTGACTTTAGTAGTGATCCAGGTATCGGAAGTAGCTTCCGAGGCCTTGGTCATTTCACCAGCAGCCAAGGTCATTGGCGCTTGAGTGGTGGTGGTCTGTGCGAATGCTACGTTGGCCATGGTCAGGGTCAGCGCGGTAGCAGTAGCGGCAGCGATAGCGAACTTCTTCATACGAGTAACTCCTGTTTTTCCAGATAGTCTGCTGGTTGTCTTCTCAGCAGGGTTACTGGGTATATTGCGAACGCTGTGCCAACTTTGAGACGACCAACAACCCCTTACAAATCAATAACTTATAAATTCACTGGATTTTCGGAATCATGCAAAATGCATGAGTTGGAATTAATCGACATGCAAGTTGCGGGTTTTGGCGCAGGCCTAAGGCCATGAATTGTCGGGATTTTTTGTTTTTAAGGTTTTCTATGACCGCCAAACAAAAAAATACCCCGCGAGGCGGGGTATTTGATCAATAAATTGCTCTGTCAAACACCTGGGCAACTTGTCGTTGTGTAGTCTTTCGAACCAGAGAACGCACACGACCAACCGGTCGTTGCGCTGCGGGTCAGCGTAATAGTCTGACCGAGCACTGGCGCAGGCGCATTGATCAATTTGCAGGTAATCGTTCCCTTTCCGTCAGCCACTGTGCCCGATGCGCCCATCGTGCAGTTCTGAGTTGCCGTCACGCCAGCATTGACGCTAGTGATATCCGGATTGGCCGAACCGGCATTAATAACGTCTTCAAAGGGCACTTTAAGCGCGGAGGCCTCCGCGATCCCGGCCGTTACCTTGGCCTTTGCCTGATATTTGGAGTACGCCGGCAACGCAAACGTCGCCAGAATCCCGATGATCGCCACCACGATAAGCAGTTCGATCAGGGTAAAACCTTTCTGAGTCTTCATAGACAAGCTCCATGCATGAGTCGGAATCTCATGATCTGAAAGAGCTCCAGCACAGCCCGTGCCAAGCGCTACAGCCCCTGCTGGCGGGGCGCCGCGTCAATCAAAAGATCTTTCCTACACCCAGCAACCGCACTATCTGACACTTTTTGTCACCTCAACACGGCTGGTTGGGCTCGGGTCCTTGACTAGGCTATAAGTCATGAACTGTCTGTGTCCGGTATCCCAATGAATGACATCGCCCTTAGCGGTCTGGCCAAGCAATTGGTCCTGGCTGAACTGATTACTGACAAAACTGCGCAACAAGCGTCTCAGCAAGCTCAACGCAATCGGATCTCGTTGGTCAGCTACCTGGTACAGAACAAACTGGCGAAGAGCCGTGAACTGGCCGAGATTGCCTCCGAGCATTTCGGCATGGCGCTGCTTGACCTCAATTGCCTGGACAAGGAGACCCAACCCAAAGGGCTTGTCAGCGAGAAGTTGATTCGTCAGCACCACGCCCTGCCCCTCTGGCGACGCGGCAACAAACTGTTCGTGGGTGTTTCCGACCCGACTAATCACCAAGCCATCAACGACATCCAGTTCAGCACCGGGCTGAACACCGAAGCCATCCTCGTAGAGGACGACAAGCTCAGCGATGCCATCGAGAAATTCTTCGACAGTCACTCCACCGGCCTGGAAGAAATGGCCGATGTCGATCTTGACGGTGTCGACATCGAGTCAGGTGATGACAGAAATCAGGATTCCATCGCCGGGCAAGACGCCGATGACGCGCCCGTGGTGCGGTTTGTCCACAAAATGCTGCTCGACGCGATCAAGAGTGGCTCGTCCGATCTGCATTTCGAGCCCTATGAAAAAACTTACCGGGTGCGGATGCGCACCGACGGCATGCTGCGCGAAGTGGCCAAGCCCCCCATCCAGTTGGCCAGCCGCATTGCGGCGCGGCTGAAAGTCATGGCCAGCCTGGACATCTCCGAGCGGCGCAAACCTCAGGACGGGCGGATCAAGATGCGTCTGTCCAAAAGCAAGTCCATCGACTTTCGAGTCAACACCCTGCCGACCCTGTGGGGCGAGAAAGTGGTGATCCGGATCCTCGACCCAGCCAGCGCGCAAATGGGCATCGACGCGCTCGGCTACGAGCCCGACCAGAAAGACCTGTACATGGCTGCCCTGAAGCAGCCACAGGGGATGATCCTGGTCACCGGCCCCACCGGTTCGGGCAAGACCGTATCGCTCTACACCGGCCTGAATATCCTCAACACCGTGGACATCAACATTTCCACCGCCGAAGACCCGGTGGAGATCAACATGGAAGGCATCAACCAGGTCAACGTCAATCCCAAGCAAGGACTGGATTTCGCCCAGGCGCTGCGTTCGTTCCTGCGCCAGGACCCGGACGTGATCATGGTCGGCGAAATCCGCGACCTCGAAACCGCCGAAATTGCCATCAAAGCCGCGCAGACCGGGCACCTCGTGCTATCCACCCTACACACCAACAGCGCCGCCGAAACCCTGACCCGTTTGCACAACATGGGCATTCAGGGCTTCAACATCGCCACCTCGGTCACCCTGATCATCGCCCAGCGGCTGGCGCGCAAATTGTGCAGCCACTGCAAGCGCCCCATCGAGATCCCCCGAGAAACGCTGCTCAAGGAAGGCTTCCCCGAGGAACGCATCGGCTCGTTCACGATCTATGAACCGGTCGGTTGCGATCAGTGCAACGGCGGCTACAAAGGGCGAGTCGGGATTTATGAAGTGGTGAAGAACACCAAGGATTTGCAACGGCTGATCATGGCCGAAGGCAACTCGCTGGAAATCGACAGCCAGATGCGCAAGGACGGTTTCAACGACTTGCGCACCTCGGGCCTGATCAAGGCTATGCACGGCGTCACCAGTCTTGAAGAAATCAACCGGGTCACCAAGGACTGAACATGGCGGTCAAAGCAGCAAAAATCAGCGTCTATGCCTGGGAAGGCACAGACAGGAAAGGCACGAAAATGACCGGCGAGTTGAGCGGTCAGAACCCGGCGTTGATCAAGGCCCAACTGCGCAAGCAAGGCATCAACCCCGGCAAGGTGCGCAAGAAGTCCGCGTCGATTTTCAATTTCGGCAAACGCATCAAGGCCCAGGACATTGCCCTGTTCACCCGGCAGATGGCGACCATGATGAAAGCCGGAGTGCCGCTTCTGCAGTCGTTCGACATCATCGGCGAAGGCTTCGATAACCCGGCTATGCGCAAGCTGGTAGACGAGGTGAAACAGGAAGTGGCGGCGGGTAACAGCTTCGCCGCGTCCCTGCGCAAGAAGCCGCAATATTTCGATGAGCTCTACTGCAACCTGGTGGACGCCGGCGAGCAAGCCGGTGCCCTCGATACCTTGTTGGAGCGGGTCGCGACCTACAAGGAAAAGAGCGAAAGCCTCAAAGCCAAGATCAAGAAAGCCATGACCTACCCGCTGGCCGTGGTCTTCGTCGCGATCATTGTCACCGGGATTCTGCTGGTCAAGGTCGTGCCGCAGTTCGAGTCAGTGTTCAAGGGCTTTGGTGCCGAACTGCCGGCTTTTACGGTGATGGTCATCGGCCTGTCGGAATTCATGCAGCAGTGGTGGTGGGCGATGCTCGGCGGACTGTTCGCGGGCATTTTCGGCGTTCGTCACGCCTTCAGGAAATCCCCGGGGTTTCGCGACTGGCTCGACACCTGGCTGTTGAAACTGCCGCTGATTGGCACGCTGATGTACAAGTCTGCCGTGGCCCGCTATGCCCGCACGCTGTCGACCACCTTCGCCGCCGGCGTGCCACTGGTCGAAGCGCTGGATTCAGTGGCCGGCGCCACCGGCAATATCGTGTTCAAGCGCGCGGTGCTGCGCATCAAGCAGGATGTCTCGACCGGCATGCAGCTGAATTTTTCCATGCGCACGTCCGGCATCTTTCCCAACATGGCAATTCAGATGACCGCCATTGGCGAAGAGTCCGGTGCGCTGGACGACATGCTCGACAAGGTCGCGAGTTTCTACGAAGACGAAGTGGACAACATGGTCGATAACCTCACCAGCCTGATGGAGCCATTCATCATGGTCGTGCTCGGTGTTATCGTCGGAGGCCTTGTGGTTGCGATGTACTTGCCCATCTTCCAACTCGGCTCAGCGATCTGACATGCCATTGACTGAAATCCTCACGGTTTACCCGGCGTTCTTCGTGGTCATCGCCTTGGCGGTGGGTCTGGTGGTGGGCAGTTTTCTCAATGTGGTGGTCTGGCGCCTGCCGAAAATGCTCCAGCGCGAATGGCGGCTGCAAGCCCATGACGTGCTGGGCGTGCCTCCCGAAGTGCCGGGCCCGACCTACAACTTGATGCTGCCCCACTCCCACTGCCCGCACTGCGACCATCGAATACGCGCGTGGGAAAACATCCCGGTGCTCAGTTACCTGTTTTTACGCGGTCGATGCTCGAACTGCGCGGCACCGATCAGCAAGCGCTATCCGCTGACTGAGCTGGCTTGCGGTGTGCTCTCGGCGTTTATCGCGTGGCATTTCGGTTTCGGCTGGCAGGCCGGCATGGTGCTGTTGCTGACCTGGGGTTTGCTGGCGATGAGTTTGATCGACGCCGAGCACCAACTGCTGCCGGACGTATTGGTATTGCCGCTGCTGTGGTTGGGGCTGATCGTCAACAGCTTCGGGGTTTTCGTGTCACTGCATGAAGCGTTGTGGGGGGCGGTGGCCGGGTATATGGCGTTGTGGTCGGTGTACTGGCTGTTCAAGCTGATCACCGGAAAAGACGGGATCGGCCACGGTGACTTCAAATTATTGGCCATGCTCGGTGCCTGGGGCGGCTGGCAGGTTTTGCCGCTGACGATCCTGCTGTCATCGCTGGTAGGCGCCATTCTCGGGGTAATTTTGTTGCGTCTGCGCGACGCGAAAACCTCATCGCCAATCCCCTTCGGCCCCTATCTGGCAATTGCCGGCTGGATTGCCTTGCTCTGGGGTGGTCAAATAACCGACTTCTATTGGCAGTCTGTCGGTTTGAAATGAATACCCCTGTGGAACAACCCTGGATTCTCGGCCTGACCGGCGGCATCGGCAGCGGCAAAAGCGCGGCGGCCCAACACTTCATCGATCTCGGTATCCATGTCGTCGACGCTGATCATGCGGCGCGCTGGGTGGTCGAACCGGGTCGCCCGGCGCTGGCCGCCATCGCCGAACACTTCGGCCCCGACGTGTTGCAAGCTGACGGACAACTGGACCGTGCCGCATTGCGCAAATTGATTTTTGAAGTGCCGGAAGAACGCCTGTGGCTCGAAGGCCTGCTGCATCCGTTGATCGGTGAAGAAATCGCACACAATCTGGCCAAGGCACAATCGCCCTACGCGATTCTGGTTTCGCCACTGCTGATCGAGTCCGGGCAGTACACCATGACCCAACGGGTGCTGGTGATCGATGCCCCGGAACAGTTACAGATCGAACGCACCTTGCAGCGTGACCAGACCAGCGAGCAACAGGTCCAGGCGATCCTCAAGGCCCAGTCCAGCCGCGAGGACCGCGTGAGCCATGCCGACGATGTGGTGGTCAACGACCGCGACCTCGCCTGGCTGCACAGCGAGGTCGAACGCCTGCATCACTTTTACCTTACTTTGCGTGGAGGCCAGTCATGAGCCAGACCCCAACCGTCCAATGCCCTACCTGTGGCGCGCCTGTTGAATGGAGTGCCGATAACACTTTCCGGCCTTTCTGCTCGGATCGCTGCAAACTGATCGACCTGGGCGCCTGGGCATCGGAAGAACACAAGATTCCGGTCAGCCCGGACGCCGAGGATGAACTGTTCAGCGAAGACTTCGAACCGCGCCACTGAGGTTCAGGGCCGCATAAAACCGTAGTCCTGGTCGTCATCGAGGTTTTCCGCGAGAAAGCGCAACTCGTCAGCCAGGTCTTCGATACTGCGCACCGCCTTGCTTTGTTGCACCACTGCGCTGAGCAAGGCGCGCAGGCTCAAACCCGGATCAAACCCCACTTCCTGCGCCCCATCCAGACTCTGACGCAGCTGCTGTGTTGCCCACTCGTACACACTCATGTCGATGCTCCTCAAGGTTTGGTCGAGCATGAGTTCGCCGGCGTTTAGTCGATTTGATGTGGATCAAGACTTCGGATCGTCGTCTTTCCAAGGGGCCGACAGGTAGCGTGTGCGGTTGAACGTCTCCAGCCATTCAGGGCAAAACACCACCAGCGCGCTGACGATCATGCCGTTGATGAACGCCTCCGGAAAAATCAGCAGCCACAGATAACCGACAAAATCTTCCAGCCAATACGGCATGACAAAAATTTCGTCGAACCACAGCACCCACAGCGCCAGAAGCAGACACAACAACGCCGACAGCGCTGCCGCAAAAAAACCGGAACAGAAGATATACACAAAGGGATTACGCGGTTGCGCCCGCTCCACCAGGATAGCGATGCACTCGGTGACCAGCACCGGCAGCAAAATCAGCAGCGCCCCGTTGACCCCCACGGCGACCAGGTCCTGGCGTCCGAGCAGCACCAGTCCGAGCTGCGCTATCAAGCCGCCGATGATTGCCAGCGGCCAGTCCAGCAACAAGGTGACAGCGGTCATGCCGATGAAGTGATATGACACGCCGGTATCGAAATCCCGCCGTACCAGCCACAGCATGAACAGCGCGAATACCGTGCCGAACAGCAAATGCTGGCGCCGGCTGTCGGTGAACAGCTCGACCCACGGCGCACGCCAGATCGCCCACAGCAATACGGGCACATAGATCAGCCAGCCGACCGTCAGCGTTTCGGGTGACAGCAACTCTGCGCCAATCATGTGGGCAACCCCTTGAACTCCACCGCAGACTCCTTGTGTGATACCGGCTCTGTGTCCAGCAGTCTACACCGGCACAAAAGTCTCTCTACCCGATGCAAAGCTTTCTGCTTGTCGCATTTGAACGCTAAGCTTGGGCCTATGGATGACTCAGATTATTTACGCCTGCTGACCATTGCGGCCGAGCAAGCCAACGCGTTCCTCTCCAATGCCCGCAAATGGGAGCGTGAGCGTTGGGTGTGCCAGCGCCTGCTGCAAGGCCTGAACATTCCCTACCGCGCCGACGAGTTCGCCCCGGCCGGCGAGCCGCCGGACGTGTTGTTTCGCGAGGCGAATTTCGAAGTGTTCTTCGTGCTCGATGAGGGCCGGCGACTGAACGACGAATGGCGCGACGAACTGCAACGTCGGCGCAGCGCGTTTTCCCTGAGCCAGTTGGTGCGACGCGAAGCCAAACCCAAACGCATCCCCGCCAATGAGTTTTTGCTGCGACTGGCGCCGACCTTGCGCAAAAAAGCGCACAACTACAAAGAACGCGGCATGGACCTGGGGGAGCTCGACATCATTGCCTTCGCCAGCCTCAAGCGCGAAGTGCTGGACCTCAACAGCCATTTTCCGCCGCCCACCGAATACCTGCGCCAAGGCTGGCGTTCGTTGTCGCTGGTCGGCCCGACGTTCGCCCGGGTGCTGTTCGCGCACCCGGATGCACCGGATTTCCTGCGCAGCAACCTGGGGCGCAGCATCGTCTTTGACGTCGGGATCAGCCTGTGAGCCCATTGCAGGAATTGATCGCACACATCCCGCAAACCGGCCGCGTACGCTGGATCGGCGTGCGCCCCGAACCTCACGTCCCGATGATCGAACTGGAGGCCGTGGAAGCGCGACTCGAGGCCGGTTTGACTGGCGATCGAGCCCGTCCCGGGGTGCGTAATGCACGGCAGGTGACATTGATTCAATGGGAACACTTGGCCGTTATCAGTTCGCTGATGGGCCGCCCGGACGATCAACCGGTCTTACCTAATGATTTGCGGCGCAACCTCGTTATCAGCGGTATCAACCTGTTCAGCCTCAAGGGCCGGCGTTTCCGGATCGGTCAGGCGATTTTCGAAACCACCGGCTGGTGCCAGCCTTGCGCACGCCTGCAAAACAACCTTGGTCCCGGGACGTTTCAGGCCGTGCGTGGCCATGGCGGAATCACCGCGCGGGTGATACAAAGTGGAATCATTCGACTGGACGACACGGTGAGCGTCGAGCCCATCCCGGACAGCGGCTATGCTCCGTTCAACGTGCGTTAAATCCGCCTGTAGCTTCTACACATTCAGCAACGTCTACTGACGAGGCCTTTATGACCAGCCGCCTGAACCCCGACGACCAAAAGCATGTCGAAGAGTACCTGCACTTGTCCCAGCACCAAGTCGAGCGCCGACCTTTCCGGCCGTGGATGCTCCTGGTGGTGGTGCTGGCAGTGACCATAGGCCTGGGCCTGTTAAGCCGATTTATCAGTTACCTGACGCTATGAGCAGCATCGCGCTCGCTCGGTTGACTGCACCGATTTCTTTTAGCCTTGCGAGATATCCCCATGACTCATCGTATTGTCATCGTTGGCGGCGGCGCCGGCGGTCTGGAGTTGGCTACCCGTCTGGGTAAGACTCTGGGCAAGCGTGGCACGGCCAGTGTGATGCTGGTCGACGCGAACCTGACCCACATCTGGAAACCGCTGTTGCACGAAGTGGCGGCCGGGTCGCTGAACTCTTCCGAAGACGAACTCAACTATGTTGCCCAAGCCAAATGGAACCACTTCGAGTTCCAGCTGGGGCGCATGAGCGGGCTCGATCGCACGCAGAAAAAAATCCAGCTGGCCGCCACTTACGACGAAGCCGGCCTGGAACTGGTGCCCGCCCGTGAAGTGGGCTACGACTCGCTGGTGATCTCGGTCGGCAGCACCACCAACGATTTCGGCACCCAGGGCGCGGCGCAACATTGCCTGTTCCTCGACACCCGCAAACAGGCCGAGCGCTTCCACCAGCAACTCCTGAACCATTACCTGCGAGCCCATGCCGGGCAGACCGACAAGGTCGAACAGATCAGCGTGGCCATCGTCGGCGCCGGTGCCACTGGTGTTGAACTCGCTGCCGAGCTGCACAACGCGGCGCATGAACTGGCGGCTTATGGCCTGGACCGGATCAAACCGGAAAACATGCACATCACTCTGATCGAAGCCGGGCCTCGGGTATTGCCGGCGTTGCCGGAACGCATCGGCGGGCCTGTGCATAAAACCCTGGAGAAACTCGGGGTCAACGTCATGACCAATGCGGCGGTCAGTGAAGTGACAGCCGACAGCCTGATCACCGCCGATGGCCAAGTGATCAACGCGAGCCTGAAAGTCTGGGCCGCCGGGATTCGTGCACCGGGCTTCCTAAAGGACATCGACGGCCTGGAAACCAACCGCATCAACCAGCTGCAAGTGCTGCCGACCCTGCAAACCACCCGCGACGAAAATATCTTCGCGTTCGGCGATTGCGCGGCCTGCCCGCAACCGGGTACTGATCGAAATGTACCGCCGCGCGCTCAGGCGGCGCATCAGCAGGCGTCGTTACTGGCCAAGTCGCTGAAGCTGCGGATCGAGGGCAAAGCGTTGCCGGAATACAAGTACACCGATTACGGCTCGCTGATCTCGCTGTCGCGTTTTTCGGCTGTGGGTAACTTGATGGGCAACCTGACGGGCAGCGTGATGCTGGAAGGCTGGTTGGCGCGGATGTTTTACGTGTCGCTGTACCGCATGCACCAGATGGCGCTGTATGGGGCGTTTCGTACGGCGATGCTGATGCTGGGCAGCAAAATCGGGCGCGGGACTGAGCCGCGACTAAAACTGCACTAACTCGGTCTAGTGTGGGAGCGGGCTTGCTCGCGAACAGGGAGTGTCAGTCGACATGAATGTTGCCTGGCACTCCGCTTTCGCGAGCAAGCCCGCTCCCACATTTGTTATTCATTGCCCTGAAGATCTGTGTCTCACTGTATCTCCCCCCGCGTTTTCGCCCCTTCGCTTACAAACTCCCCCTTGCGCGACACAGTAGCGATACACCCATCCCGCTAAATGGCCACACCCGAGCAAGGCACCCCGCCCGCTTCGGTTGTCGCCGCACTTACGTGGCAACCCTTTATCAAGTGGTTGTGTCGTGCAACCCAGGAGAATTGAAATGTCCCGTACTACCAAAAACACTATCGGTCTGCTTGGCGCTGTTTTGGCTGGTGGCATGATGTTGACCGGCTCTGTCTTCGCTTCGCAGCCCCTGACCCAAGGCTATCTGCTGGCCTCGGCTGAACAGGTGGTGAAAACCCCTGAGGGCAAATGTGGCGAAGGCAAGTGTGGCGATGCGTCGATGGCCAAAACCGACACTGATGGCGACGGCAAGGTCTCCCGCGCGGAATTCCAGGCTGTCGCTCCGAAGTCCAACTTCGACAAGATCGACACCAACCATGATGGCTTCATCGACGAGCAAGAAGCGTTCGATAACGTGAAAGCCAACTACGAAGCCAACGGCAAGAAAATGCCAAAAGGTCTGTTCGAGCACCTGAAAGACCAAGACGGCGCCTAAGCCTCTGAGCACCACGCCCCGCTTTCTCCACCGAGAAGCGGGGCTATTTTTCGTCTGGCGAATTTACACCTGGAAGCGCTGCACCATGGTGCTCAACGAATTCGCCAGGCGTGAAAGTTCATGGCTGGAGGCGCTGGTCTGATTCGCCCCGGCAGCGGAACGCACCGACAGGTCGCGGATGTTCACCAAGTTACGGTCGACCTCACGCGCCACTTGGGCTTGTTCTTCAGCCGCGCTGGCGATCACCAGATTGCGTTCATGGATCTGGTGAACCGAGTCAGTGATGGTCTGCAGCGCTTCGCCCGCGCGCTCGGCCAGGGCCAGAGTCGTTGCTGCGCGAGTTGAGCTCGCTTGCATCGAATCCAGCGCCTGGGTCGAGCCGCTGCGCATGCCCTGCACCATCTGTTCGATTTCCTGGGTCGATTGCTGCGTGCGATAAGCCAGTGCGCGAACTTCATCGGCCACCACTGCAAACCCCCGACCGCTTTCCCCGGCGCGCGCCGCTTCAATGGCGGCGTTGAGCGCCAGCAGATTGGTCTGCTCGGCAATCGCGCGAATCACATCCAGCACTTTGCCAATGTCCTGCGACTGGTTGGCCAGGGATTGCACCAGGCCACCCGTCACCTGCACATCACTGGCCAGCACCCCGATGGCCGTGACCGTTTCGCTGACGCGCTCCTGACCGGCGTGGGCGGATTCGCTGGATTGTCGCGTAGCGTCGGACGTCGACACGGCATTGCGAGCAACTTCCTCCACCGCCGTGGTCATCTCGTTGACGGCGGTGGCGGCTTGTTCGATTTCGTTGTTCTGTTGCTGCAGATTTTGTGTGCTGTCGAGGGTAACCGCGTTCAACTCATCCGCCGCCATGGCCAGTTGCGCCGCCGAGCCGCTGATACCTTGCAAGGTTTCGCGCAGATTCTGCTGCATGGTCGCCAGCGCCTTGAGCAAGCGGCTGACTTCGTCGTTGCCATGGGTTTCGATCGGACGCGTGAGGTCGCCACGGGCCACGTTTTCCGCAGCCTGCAACGCCTCGCTCAAGGGTTTGACGATGCTGCGGGTCAGCAACATGGCCAGGCCGACGGTGGCCAGCGCCGCCAACGCGATGAACAGGCTGACGATCATTCGCGACGTGTCGTAATGCGCAGCGGACTTCTCGCTTTCAGCGGCGACTTGCTTGGCGAACAGGTCCGCCAGGTCAGTGAGTTGTTTACCGGAGCCATCGACCACGGTTTTCATGTCGATCAGCAGCAGTTTGGTCAGTTCGTCACGGCGACCTTGTTCTGCCAGGGAAAACGATTGGGCAATACCGGAACGGTAAGCCGCGAAGGTGGTTTTGAACTGGTCATACAACGCCTTGCCTTCGGCGGTGTTTACCAGCTTGTCGTACGCGGCGATCCTGTCGCTGAGTTCCTTGTCGCGAGTATCCATCTGGCTGCGGTACTGGGGGATGTTCTTGGGGTCCTGATCCAGGGCCATCCGCAGGGAAATGGTACGGATGCGCAGCATGATCTCGCGGATCTCGTCGCCACCGCGGATGCTCGGCAGCCATTGCTTCTCCACCGCCACCTCACTGTCGCGAATGCTCGACATCTGCCCCAGCGCAAACACGCCGAGCAAGGCGACCAACACGGCGATCAGGGCAAACCCCAAGGCCGCCCGAGGAGCAATATTCAACTGACGAAGCAACATAACGAACGCCCTTTTTTGTAATGGCCTGGATAAGGGGCGTGTGTCGGCAGAACCCCGTCGCTTCGCTATCGGCAAGTTGTACGATGACTTGAAGGGAATCGCATTTCCGGTAGATAAAAAGCGGCAGGCAAAAAAACGGCAGACAAAAAAAATCCCCGTATCTTTCGATACGAGGATTTTTAATATGGTCGGGGTAAGGGGATTCGAACTCCTGACATCCTGCTCCCAAAGCAGGCGCGCTACCGGACTGCGCTATACCCCGGTAAAAAAAAGGCGACCTTTACAAGTCGCCTTCTTCGATCAGGGCTTTTGGCCTCTGATCTTAAGATCTGATCCCAGCGTTAACTGGTTTCAAAAATGGTGGGTCGTGTGGGATTCGAACCTACGACCAATTGGTTAAAAGCCAACTGCTCTACCAACTGAGCTAACGACCCAAAAATGGTCGGGGTAAGGGGATTCGAACTCCTGACATCCTGCTCCCAAAGCAGGCGCGCTACCGGACTGCGCTATACCCCGGTTTGAAATTGGCTCCGTGACCAGGACTCGAACCTGGGACCCAATGATTAACAGTCATTTGCTCTACCGACTGAGCTATCACGGAACTACATATTTCAATTTACAACGGTGAAGCTTTTTGCGTTCTCTTCGACCCGTTCGCATCGCTGCGTTCGTGTGTCTGAGGCGCGCTATTCTACAATCTTCAGCACCTCTGTCAACCCCCTAAATTGCTTTCAAGTTAATGATTTGCAACTTATTTTGGATTCCTGCTTGGGGAGCGGAAACCCTGGCGGGTAACTGACTGCGGGGCGCACTTTACAAGCCTTTTCCTTAGAGTTCAACAGCCTGGCGAAAAAAAGGCCTCGCAATCCGAGGCCTCGTCGGTTTTGTTGCCTGGATGGGTCAGACGAATACGATTTCGTCGTTTTCCACCACACCTTGGGCTGTATCGCCGGGCAAGAAACGCCCCGACAGAATCAACTGAGCCAGCGGGTTCTCGATCCAGCGCTGAATCGCTCGTTTGAGCGGACGTGCGCCGTACACCGGGTCGTAACCCACCGCGATCAGCTTATCCATGGCCTCAGGGCTCAGCTCCAGTTTCAGCTCACGCTCGGTCAGGCGACTGCGCAGGCGACCCAACTGGATCTCGGTAATGCCCGCGATCTGATCCCGCGCCAATGGCTCGAAGATCACCACTTCGTCGACCCGGTTGATGAACTCCGGCCGGAAGTGGGTGGAAATCGCATCCATCACCGCCGCGCGCTGTGCCTCACGATCACCGACCAGTTCCTGGATCTGCACCGAGCCCAGGTTGGACGTCATGACAATCACAGTGTTCTTGAAATCCACTGTGCGGCCATGGCTGTCGGTCAAGCGGCCATCTTCCAGCACTTGCAGCAAGATGTTGAACACATCCGGGTGGGCCTTCTCGACCTCGTCCAGGAGGATCACCGAGTAAGGCTTGCGACGCACAGCCTCGGTCAGGTAACCGCCCTCTTCATAGCCCACGTAGCCTGGTGGCGCACCGATCAGTCGGGCCACGGAATGTTTCTCCATGAACTCGGACATGTCGATCCGCACCATGGCCTCTTCAGTATCAAAGAGGAATTCGGCCAGCGCCTTGCATAGCTCGGTTTTACCGACACCGGTCGGGCCGAGGAACATGAACGAACCGCTCGGGCGATTCGGGTCGGACAACCCTGCCCGCGAACGCCGCACCGCGTTGGAGACCGCGATCACCGCTTCATCCTGGCCGATCACACGCTGGTGCAGCAGGCTTTCCATCTTCATCAGTTTGTCGCGCTCGCCTTCGAGCATTTTCGACACGGGGATGCCGGTCCACTTCGACACGACTTCAGCGATTTCTTCCTCGGTCACTTTGCTGCGCAGCAACTGGTTTTCGCTTTTACCGTGCTGATCGACCATTTGCAGGCTGCGCTCCAGGTCCGGGATCACCCCGTATTGCAGCTCGGCCATGCGGTTCAAGTCACCTTTACGGCGCGCGGCTTCCAGCTCCTGACGAGACTGTTCAATTTTCTGCTGGATCTGCGCAGAACCCTGGACTTCGGCTTTTTCCGCGTTCCAGATTTCTTCGAGGTCCGAGTACTCACGCTCGAGGCGGACGATTTCCTCCTGGAGTTTCTCCAGGCGTTTGATCGCCGCTTCATCGCTTTCTTTCTTCAGTGCCTGAGATTCCACCTTCAACTGAATCAGGCGACGCTCCAGACGGTCGAGCACTTCCGGCTTGGAGTCGATCTCCATGCGGATGCGGCTGGCCGCTTCGTCGATCAGGTCGATGGCCTTGTCCGGCAACTGCCGGTCAGTGATGTAACGATGGCTGAGTTTGGCCGCGGCGATGATCGCGCCGTCGGTGATCGCCACCTTGTGGTGAACCTCGTAACGCTCTTTGAGGCCACGCAGAATCGCGATGGTGTCCTCTTCACTCGGCTCGTCCACCAGGACTTTCTGGAAGCGCCGCTCGAGGGCTGCGTCCTTCTCTATATATTGGCGGTACTCGTTGAGCGTGGTCGCGCCGACGCAATGCAGCTCGCCGCGCGCCAGCGCAGGCTTGAGCATATTGCCCGCATCCATCGAGCCTTCGCCTTTACCGGCGCCGACCATGGTGTGCAGTTCGTCGATGAACAGGATGATCTGCCCTTCCTGCTTCGACAGCTCATTGAGCAGCGATTTCAGGCGTTCCTCAAACTCACCGCGGTACTTGGCACCGGCAATCAACGCCCCCATGTCGAGGGACAGCAGGCGTTTGCCTTTCAGGCCGTCCGGCACTTCGCCGTTGATGATGCGCTGGGCCAGGCCTTCGGCGATGGCGGTTTTACCCACGCCTGGCTCACCGATCAGCACCGGGTTGTTCTTGGTACGGCGTTGCAGGACCTGAATGGTCCGGCGAATTTCGTCGTCACGGCCGATCACCGGATCGAGCTTGCCTTCTTCGGCACGCTTGGTCAGGTCGACCGTGTATTTATCCAGCGCCTGGCGCGACTCCTCGTGGTTGGCATCGTTGACCGCTTCGCCACCCCGCAGGTTATTGATCGCGTTTTCCAGGGCTTTCTTGCTCACGCCCTGCCCCAGCAACAACTTGCCGAGCTTGCTGTTCTCGTCCATGGCGGCGAGCAGCACGAGTTCGCTGGAGATGAACTGGTCGCCCTTCTGCTGGGCCAGGCGATCAGCCTGATTGAGCAGGCGCGCCAGGTCCTGCGACATGTTCACGTCGCCGGTCGGGTTCTGGATTTTCGGCAGCTGGTCGAGCTCTTTGGTCAGCTCTTTACGCAGGCTGTTGACGTCGAAACCGACCTGCATCAGCAGGGGTTTGATCGAACCACCCTGCTGTTCGAGCATGGCCTGCATCAAGTGCGCCGGCTCGATGCCGGAATGGTCGAGGCCGACAGCCAGGGATTGGGCGTCGGACAGTGCTAACTGCAATTTGCTGGTTAAACGATCTATACGCATGGGTCACCTTCCTTTTGAGCAGGCCGGACCGATAAAACATCCTGAATGAAGAAACCTGCCAGATACCTCATTAGATGTGGTCGATTCTGGGAGTTTCAAGCGTCACAAGGTTGATGCAGATCAGGAAAGTCTAGCGTTCGAGCCAGATCAAGGAGGCAAACCGACCGGTTTTGGGACTGCGCCGGTAAGAAAAGAAGCGCGGATCGGTCACGGTGCAGAAACCGCCACCGTAAACAGCGGTGACACCACGAGCCGCCAGACGCAAACGCGCCAGCTCGTAGATATCAGCCATGAACTTGCCCGCATTGGCACTCGGCACAAAGGCCTTGGCGGCTTCAGGCAATTGCTTAATGAAGGTTTCGCGCACTTCCGGGCCGACTTCAAAGGCGTTGGGGCCAATGGCCGGGCCGAGCCAGACCAGTACGTCCGTGGGCGGCACGTCCAGACTGTCGAGCGTCGCTTCCAGCACACCCGCCGCCAGCCCGCGCCAACCGGCATGGGCCGCCGCGACACGAGTGCCGGCACGGTCACAAAACAGCGCTGGCAAACAGTCAGCCGTCATCGCCGCGCAGGCAATACCGGGCGTGGCTGTCCAGCTGGCATCGGCAGTGGCTACCAGGCTTGGGTCCGCGTGGGCCACGGCAATTCCGTGGACCTGTTGCAGCCAGGCCGGTTGAATAGAGAAATGATCGGTGAGACGACGGCGATTTTCGGCCACAGCTTCGGGGCTGTCGTCGACGTGATCGCCGAGGTTGAGGCTGTCGAACGGCGCCAGACTGACGCCGCCCGCACGGGTGGTCACACAGGCTTTCACCCCGGCAGGCGCAGGCCAGTCGGGAATCAGCCAGTCACTCATCCGATGAACGCCTCACGGTCTTGCTTGAGCAGGGTCAGCAACCAGACGAAGTCGTCCGGCAGTGGCGATTCCCAGCTCATGCGTTTACCGGTGGTCGGGTGATCCAGCTCAAGGAACCGCGCGTGCAGTGCCTGACGCGGGAACGCCTTCAACGATTCGACCATGGTCACACTGGCTGCCGGCGGGATACGGAAGCGACCGCCATAGGCAGGGTCTCCGACCAACGGGTAGTTGATGTGGGCCATGTGTACACGAATCTGGTGGGTACGACCGGTTTCCAGCTTCACCCGCACGTGAGTGTGGGAGCGGAAACGCTCGAGCACGCGGTAGTGGCTGACGGCTTGCTTGCCCCCTTCCATCACCGCCATGCGCTGGCGTTGCTGGCCGTGACGACCGATAGGCGCATTGATCTTGCCGCCTGCCGTCACCACGCCGATCACGATACATTCGTAGATCCGGCTTACGCTGCGGCTCTGCAATTGCGTGACAAGCTGTGTCTGCGCCTGAATGGTCTTGGCCACCACCATCAGACCGGTGGTGTCCTTGTCCAGGCGATGCACGATACCGGCGCGGGGCACATTGATAATGTCCGGCACATGGTGCAGCAAGGCGTTGAGCAAGGTGCCATCAGCGTGGCCGGCAGCAGGATGCACCACCAGACCCGCAGGTTTGTTGATCACCAGGATGTCGTCGTCTTCATAGACGATGTCCAGTTCGATGTCTTGAGCGATCCATTCGCCCTGAGCTTCCTGCTCGGCGGTCAGTTCAAGAATGGCGCCACCGTGAACGATGTCTCGCGGGCGGATAACCGCCCCATCCACAGTCAGGCGGCCGTCTTTGATCCAGGCGGAAAGGCGCGAGCGCGAGTGCTCAGCGAATAATTGTGCGGCGACTTGATCGAGGCGTTGGCCGCCCAATTCGGACGGCACCTCTGCGCGAAGTTCAATTTTATCGGACATGCTCAGACTAGGCGTCGGCACAGCCTTTGGTTTCGGCTGCGCGCTTGTGGTTAAATACGGCGTCTTTTGCCCCGAGGCTATTCAACGGGGCGCTCATCATAACAGGACGGCCCCGCCCAAGACAGCGGCCGTCATAGGGACGCAAGCCGCCATGCAAGTGAAACACCTGCTGCTGATCGCCATCCTCGCATTGACCGCTGCTTGCTCATCGAAGGAAGTCGTAGACGAAAACCTTAGCGAAGTCGAGCTGTACCAGCAGGCTCAGAACGATCTGGACAATAGTAGCTATACCAGCGCTATTGCCAAGCTGAAGGCTCTGGAATCGCGCTATCCGTTCGGTCGCTACGCTGATCAGGCTCAACTCGAGCTCATCTACGCCAACTACAAGAACACCGAGCCTGAAGCCGCCAAGTCTGCTGCCGAGCGTTTCATTCGCCTGCACCCGCAGCATCCGAACGTGGATTACGCCTACTATCTGAAGGGTTTGACGTCTTTCGACCAGGACGTCGGCCTGCTGGCGCGCTTCCTGCCGCTGGACATGACCAAGCGTGACCCGGGTGCCGCTCGCGACTCCTACAACGAGTTCGCCCAACTGACCAGCCGCTTCCCGAACAGCCGCTACTCGCCGGATGCCAAGCAGCGCATGATCTACCTGCGCAACCTGCTGGCCTCCTACGAAATTCACGTTGCCGACTACTACCTGACCCGTCAGGCCTATGTCGCCGCCGCGAACCGTGGCCGTTACGTGGTGGAAAACTTCCAGGAAACCCCGTCCGTCGGTGACGGCCTGGCGGTCATGACCGAAGCCTACCAGCGCCTGCACCTGGACGAACTGGCAGCCACCAGCCTCGAAACCCTGAAGCTCAACTACCCGAACCACCCAAGCTTGGTGGACGGTCAGTTCCAGCCTTCGGTTGCCGAAGCCGACAACCGTTCGTGGTTGAGCAAGGCCACCCTGGGCCTGATCGAATCCCGTCCGCCGCTGCCGCCGGGCGAAACCCGCGCCAACCAGGACGTGCAGAAGCAGTACCAGGATGCCAAAGACGCGATTCCGAGCGAGCTGAAGCCTAAAGATGGCAATGGCGATGCAGTTGAGGAAGAGCAACACGAGTCCGAAGGCAACAACAGCGACCGTTCGTGGTTCAGCTACATGACCTTTGGCGTGTTCGACTGACACCTCTGGTTGTATAAAAAGGAGCCTTGCGAGGCTCCTTTTTTGTGGGCGTGATGATTACGCTGTGCGCTCGGCATGACCTTGGCTAAACTGCTGAATCACTCGTCATAAAGCAGCTCACCATGCTCCGTTTACTGTTCTGGATCGCCCTGATTGCCGCTGCAGTATGGTTCTGGCGCAAGTTCAAGGGCGCGGCTAACGCCCCAAGGTCCTCCGCCGAGCTGGAGGCTGCGCCCATGGTCCGTTGCGCCCATTGCGGCGTGCACTTACCCCGCGACCGCGCGCTGAGCCTTCAACAACAGTGGTATTGCAGCCAGGCTCACCTCGAGCAAGGCCCGGGCCCAAGTGGTCGCTGAGACCTCCAGTCCCGGCGGCAAACAGGCTCAGCGACTGCTGCGCCTCTATCACCTCTACCGTTTAAGTATCGGCATCACCCTGGTGCTGTTGATGACCAGCAACCTGGACAACCAGTTGCTGGCATTCGCCAATGACGACCTGTTGCGCAATGGCAGCTGGCTGTACCTGGTGCTGAACATTCTGCTGGTGGTGTTTCTGGAAAACACCCATCGGCCGACGCAGCTGTTCAGCCTGGCGCTGGTCGATGTCCTGCTGCTCTGCGGTTTGTTCTACGCCGCTGGCGGCGTGGCCAGCGCCATCGGCAATCTATTGATTGTGTCGGTGGCCATCAGCAATACCCTTCTGCGTGGACGTGTCGGCCTGTTAATCGCCGCAGTTGGCGCACTGGGCATCGTCGGTTTGAGTTTCCTTCTCAGCTTCAGCCATCCGGCCAGCCCCAACGATTACCTGCAAGCAGGCATGCTCGGCGCCCTGTGTTTTGCCGCGGCATTGCTCGTGCAAGGCCTGACCCGGCGCCTGGAAGTCAGCGAACACCTCGCCGAACAGCGGGCCAGCGAAGTAATGGGGCTCGAAACGCTCAACGCACTGATCCTGCAGCGCATGCGCACGGGCATTCTGGTGCTCGACGAACAGCGACGAGTGCAACTGGCCAATCACAGCGCATTGATCCTGCTGGGGCACAAGGCACTCGACGGACGGCTGATCGACGATTTTTCCCCGACGCTGGTCGAACGTCTCCAGCTGTGGCTCAACAATCCGACCTTGCGCCCGCAAAGCCTGAAAATCCCCGGCAGCGGCCTGGAGCTGCAACCCAGCTTCATTGCCCTGGACCAAAGCCCGAATCCTCAGACCCTGGTTTTCCTGGAAGACATCGCTCAGGTCGCTCAACAGGCACAGCAACTTAAACTCGCCGCCCTCGGTCGACTGACGGCGGGTATCGCCCATGAAATCCGCAATCCATTGGGTGCCATTAGTCATGCCGCGCAGTTGCTGCGCGAATCTGAGGAACTCAACGGGGCGGATCGGCGTCTGACCCAGATTATTCAAGACCACTCTCAGCGAATGAATCGGGTTATCGAAAACGTCCTGCAACTGTCCCGTCGCCAGCAAACCATCCCGCAACGGCTGGACCTGAAGCCGTGGCTGGAAAAGTTCGTTGCTGAAACCCGTGAGAACGCGAACGACGCCCACCATATCCACCTGCGTGTGGGTTCCGGCGACTTCAACACCTTGATGGACCCGAACCAGCTCACCCAGGTCCTGGACAATTTGTTGCGTAATGCCTGGCGCCACAGCGCCCTGAATCACGACACGGCTCAGGTCTGGCTCGAGTTGTTTGTCGATGCCGACAGCCAATTGCCGATTCTCGAGGTTGTGGACAACGGCCCCGGCGTGGCGCCAGACCAGCAGGGGCATTTGTTCGAACCGTTTTTTACCACCAGTAGCCAAGGCACAGGCCTGGGGCTTTATCTGTCCCGTGAGCTGTGCGAAAGCAACCAGGCCCGCCTAGACTTCAAACCACGCCAAGGCGGCGGTTGCTTTCGCATCACTTTTGCTCACGGACGGAAACAAAGTTGAACATCAGCCCACGGCCCAAAGTCCTGATCGTCGACGACGAACCGGATATCCGCGAACTCCTGGAAATCACCCTGGGACGGATGAAACTCGATACCTTCAGTGCCCGTAACCTGGGCGACGCCCAAGCCTTGCTGGCCCGGGAAACCTTCGATCTTTGCCTGACCGACATGCGCCTGCCCGACGGCACCGGCCTTGAGCTGGTGCAGCACATCCAGCAGCGTTACGCACAAGTGCCGGTGGCGATGATCACCGCCTACGGCAGCCTTGAAACAGCCATTACCGCGCTCAAGGCCGGCGCCTTCGACTTCCTGACCAAACCGGTCGACCTCACTCGCCTGCGGGAACTGGTCACCAGCGCCCTGCGCCTGCCTGCTCCAGCCGACGCCATTACGGCGATTGATCGCCGGCTGCTGGGCAACTCACTGCCCATGCGCAACCTGCGCAAACACATCGACAAACTCGCCCGCAGCCAGGCGCCCGTGTACATCAGCGGCGAATCCGGCAGCGGTAAGGAATTGGTCGCCAGGCTGATACACGAGCAAGGACCGCGAGCCCATCACCCCTTCGTCCCGGTCAACTGTGGGGCGATTCCGTCGGAGCTGATGGAAAGCGAGTTCTTCGGGCATCGCAAAGGCAGTTTCAGCGGCGCCGTCGAAGACAAGCGCGGGCTGTTCCAGGCAGCACAGGGCGGTACGCTGTTCCTCGACGAAGTCGCGGATTTGCCGTTGGCGATGCAGGTCAAACTGCTGCGTGCGATTCAGGAAAAAGCCGTGCGCAGTATTGGTGAGCAACAGGAAACGGTGGTCGATGTGCGCATCCTCTGCGCCACCCACAAAGACCTTGATGCCGAAATCGCCGCAGAGCGTTTTCGTCAGGATCTGTATTACCGACTCAACGTCATTGAGCTTCGGGTTCCGCCCTTGCGCGAACGCCGTGACGACATCGAGGCATTGGCCAGCCATGTGCTCAAGCGCTTGGCGGCCGACAGCGGTCGACCTCCCGCGACACTCCATGCGCTTGCACTGGATGCGCTGAAAAGCTATCGGTTTCCGGGCAATGTGCGGGAACTGGAGAACGTGCTCGAACGGGCTCACACCTTGTGCGAGAACAAGCAGATTGAAGCCAGCGATTTAAGACTGGCCGATGGAAATTGTGCGGCGGAAGGCGGGGTGCCGGACCTGACGCAGATCGACAATCTGGAAGATTATCTGGAAAACATTGAACGCAAAGTCATCCTCCAGGCGTTGGAGGAAACCCGCTGGAACCGCACGGCGGCGGCTCAACGGTTGAATCTTTCGTTCAGGTCGATGCGTTACAGGCTCAAAAAACTCGGGCTGGATTGAGGGCCCCTTCGCGAGCAAGCCCGCTCCCACACTGGACCTGCGTCGTTCACAGATCCAATGTGGGAGCGGGCTTGCTCGCGAAGGCAATATGACAGGCGCCAGAGATCCAGCGACTAGATCCGCCCGACCGGTGCATAGGGCGCAGGATCAATAATCGGCTCTCGCCCCAGCATCACATCCACAAACAACTGACACGACGCCGGCGCCAGCACCAGCCCGTTGCGATAATGCCCGCAATTGAGCCAAAGCCCTTCAAACCCGGGCACCTGACCGATGTAAGGAATGCCTTCCGGCGAGCCCGGCCGCAATCCGGCCCAGTGCCCGACGACTTCGGCATCCGCCAACGCGGGAATCAACTCCACCGCCGAGGCCTTAAGGCTCTCCAAAGCTGAATCGGTCGGCGTCTTGTCGTAGCCTTCATGCTCCAGCGTACTGCCGATCAGAATGTGCCCGTCGCGGCGAGGAATCGCGTAACGCCCCTTGGCCAGCACCATGCTCGGCAGAAAATCCGCCGCGCACTTGTACAAAATCATCTGGCCTTTCACCGGTTCGACCGGCAGCGCCAGGCCCAGCTCTTTGAGTAAATCACCACTCCAGGCGCCGGCGGTCAGTACCACTTGATCACCCTCAATGGCACCCGTCGACGTCTGCACGCCAACGATTTGATCGCCCTCACGAATAAACCCGCTGACTTCGCACTGCTCATGGATGGTCACATTTGGCAGCGCCAGCAACGCAGCCTTCAGCGACTTCACCAGCCGCGGATTGCGCACATTGGCCACATCGGCCATGTAGATCGCCCGCGAGAACCCCGCTCCCAACACCGGCACCGCATCGTGTGCCGCCGAGATATCCACAGCCCGCAGTGGACGGCTTTCCCGTTTGGCCCACGCCAGCGCCTCAGCTTCGTCATCCAGGTCCAGCCAGTACAGGCCAGTGGTGTGAACCTCCGGATCGACCCCGGTCGCAGCGAACAATCGCTCACCAAGCTGTGGATAAAAATCCTGGGACCAATGCGCCAGCGCAGTAACCGCCGGGTTGTAGCGCCACGGATAGAGCGGCGAAACAATCCCGCCCCCCGCCCATGAAGACTCCTGCCCGACGTTCGAGCGATCCAGCAGCACCACGCTGCGCACTTCGGACGCGAGATTGAACGCCGTCAGCAGCCCGATCACGCCGCCGCCGACAATCACCACTTGCTGTTGCCTGGTCATGTTCAGATCCAACCGTTAAATAGACAGAGGGCGCAAAAGGCGCCCGAAAGGAAACTCAGCGCCCCCAGCAATCCTTGGCGGTCAAACCGGCTGTGGCGTTGACCATGTTCCGGACGCCGGTATTGGTGAGGGTGAAATCCCCGCACTTGTCGGTGGCCATGCTCGAGCCGGTCTTGCGCACGGCGGTCAGCAGGAAGGTCTGGTCAGTGATCGTCGGGGTGATGGTGTAATAATCATTGCCGACGCTCAGGCCTGTGGCGCCAGTGTAGACATTGCTCTTGGTGTAGAACCGTTCAAGGATCTGCGCCTGCTCCGACAACACCCCGGCGATTTCGCTGCGCCGGCCCTTCTTCAGATACTCGGTGAAGCTCGGGGCGGCAATGGTCATGACGATGCCGATGATCGCAATCACGATCATGATTTCGATCAGGGTAAAACCTCGGTTGGATCTACGCATGCCTCAACTCTCACTTACTGTATTTGTCGCCACATGATGCGACGGCTGCCGCCGCCACCTTTTTCTACTAGCGTTTTGATGCTGCCACTGGAATCGTTAGTAATCTTACCGGTTCCGCCATTGACGATGGCGTTCAGGGTCGAAATGCCGCCGGTGGAAACCACCCCGCTCGACACCATGTCGATGCTGTCGACCACACCGTCGCCGTTGGTATCAAGCACCGCATAGTTGAGCATCTTACCGCTGAACGCCTCCAGTTCGACCAGTTTGCCGGTGCCGAAGCTGGCGCACGGGTCGGTGGTGTCCACACTCGCCGTCGTAAAAACGATCCGCCCCAGCACCAGACTCGCTTGATTGATCACCCGCTCGCCGGTCAGCACGTTGTTGTACACCAGTGGCAAGTACCAGCCCTTTTCCGCCGGGTAAGTTACGTCGTTCTGGCTGGTGGTGATGAATTGATCGGTGCTGCCCGCAAACACCCCCGTTATTGCCTGAGCCTGCAAACTGGCCACGGTGATTTGACCCGATCCGCCGTCCGCATCCCACACCGCATAAAACGCCTGTAAATCCTTGTTGGTCTTGTCGGCCGTCTCGTTGAATTTACCGGTGCCGACAAACACTACCTTGCCGCCCAGTGAATTGTCCGCCAGCAACGGTTGCGCAGTGATGGGCTGAGTGGCCCCGCCTGCCGTGGTAAACAGCGGCTTGCCGGAAAAGGCGACGCCCCAGGTATCGGGGGCCGGGGCGCTCAGATCGAACTTCCACAACCGCCCTTTCAAGTCTCCGCCATAGGCGGCTTGCACCACATTCTGCGAGTTGACCTTGAGTTTCACCGACGACAGACCATTGGTGGTTTCAGTGCTGTCGACCACGATTTTCTTGATCAACGAGCCGTCACGCACATCCACCACGTACAGCGCCGCGACCCCGGAGTTGCTGCCATAGCCGTTGGAAATAAACGCAGCCCATCGACCATCGGCCAAGCGTGCCACTTCCGGTCGCGCGTAGGCATAACCCAGGTCATTGAAGACGTTCGCCGTACTCGGCGTGGTGGGCGCAGCGATTTCCCACAGCGCCTTGAACGCGTTACCCAACGAGGCATCGAACAGTTGCAACGCATAGAAGACTTTGCCGCCCGCCCCAGTGCCGCCAATGGCCAGGGTTTTCCAGGCGCCACTGAGTTGGGCATCGAACACACCGACCTGACCGTCGACCAGGTATTTGTGGCTCACACCGTTGATGTAGGTCGGGTCGGCGATGTAGCGCAGCGAGGGTAAAACGCTGGACGGCATGTAGGCATAGCGCCTGACGCCATTGGTGGAATTTATGACATTCACAAAACCGTCGTTGGCGTTCACCACCAGACTGGCACTCATATTGGTGGCTTTGGTGGTCAGGTAGGTGCTGTAAGTGGTGTCGCCCAGCAAATCAGAGGCGGTTTTATCCACAGGGGATGCCAGCACCAGCGGCGAGTTGATGATGTCGCCGAGCAATACGCTGCGCACCTTGAGCCCGGTTTTATTGGTGCCTTTGCTCCACTCCACCAGATCACTGCCGGTGATGCCGTTGGGCAAGCTCTGACTCAACGATGTCTGCTGCGCCGCGGAAAAACTGCTGTAGGCCAGCGTGACGGCGGTGTTGCTCAGGGTGTTCCAGGATTGAAAGGTCGGTGCGGTCGTGCCGGGGACGATGGTGGTGTCGGTGGTCCACTGCACGGCGCCAGTGTTCACCGCTCCAGCGGGAGTGAAACCGAAGGACTTGATCGTGCCGCGCCAGTCCTTCGGGTCATAGCTGGTCTGAAAATAACTGGAGCCGCTGGTCAGGGTGGTGCCGCTGGTGACCCCACTCCCCCCGGAACCGGCCTTGGAAGTGATCTCGCTCAACGCCGAAGACAACGCGCTGTTGAGCCCCAGGCTATCGGTCGCCTGATAGTACTTGCCCTGCCCGTAGCTGGCCGCGTCCGACAGCATCTGATTCGCGGCGGTAAACCCTACGGTGTAGGTGTTCATGTTCTGTTTCGGGAAGTCCACCGCATTCCAGCTTTTGCCCGCCGCGTCAGTGCCGGTGGAGCGCATGTCGATGTCGAACGCAAACTTGGCGATGTCGTCGAGGTAAAGCGTGTCGCCTTCGCTGTCACCATTGAGATTGTTGCCATCGTTGTTCACACCATCCCAGTTTGGAAGCCGGGTGCCACCCAAGGGATCATTGGTCGGGAAGCTGCGGTCAAACGTCGGCAGGCCATCGGTGATGACCACGCCGTAGTTTTTCTGACAACGGTACTGGATCGGGCTGGTGTACGTGGCCGGCGTCGAGTTGTAGTACGGCGCCAGGCCCCGGAAGTAGCGGGTGATTTCGTAATAGGTTTCCGCCAGTGGCGTGTTGGCCACGGCGCTCAAGCCGTTGATGGAGGTGATCAGATTGTTGTAATTATTGTCGGCCTGCGACTGGGTCACGCTGCCGCTCACCACCGACAGATCACTGATCGAGCGGGCGATAAAGCCACCGTTGCCGGAGTTGCTGCTGTTCACCGGATTAAACGTCGCAAGCCCCATGCGCAAGCCGCGGTTACTGCTGACCAGTGCCGTGGACACGTTTCGCGCCACGTTCATGCGGTAGTCGTTGGGGATTGAACCGGTGGTGAAGTCTCGGTTGCTGCCGTTGGCCAGGCCCACCAGGTACGACAGGTAATCGTCGGAGTACCGGGTGTTTTCATTGCCCACCGGGTCCGGCAACTTCAGGCACAACGGCGCCAGGCTGTTGTTGTAAAACGCGTAGCCCCCACCCGAACATCCGGACTGCGGCAGGCTGGACAGGAAGATCGAATCCCCGACGATGTCGCTGCCGCTCAAACACAGCCCGAGGAAAAAGTTGCACTGCCTGGCGGGCGTGCGCCCCGTGACGGCGGGATCGAACCCGGCGGCGTAAAGGATGCTGTTCATGCTGCCCGAATCGTCGATCAGCAACATCACGTTCGGCGCAACAGCCGCAGCGCTTAACAGCGGTGAATCAGAAGGCGTGAACGCATACGCCGGGGCCGAAAGATAAAGTCCGAACACAACGCCGCAAAGCAGCCGCCAAATGCGGGTACACCCTTCAGAACTTCGCATAAATACTCTCCACGACGCTGCGCGAGTTGCCCGCAATGCCGACGGCGGTCACCCGGTAAAGCGTCGCCGAGGTGTTGCTCGGCACATTGACGGCGTTGAGTGTGGTGCCGATGTTTTGCACCCCGTAAAAGCCAGTGCCGGAAGCAATCCACGTCACGCCAGAGCTGGAGTTGAGCCCGGCGGCCGTGATGCTCGTGGCCTCGGCAGGCGGCGCGCACTGGCTGCAGACCGGCAATGAATAGCTGGCGAGTTGCACCGCGCTTTCACCCACGCGCAATGCCGCTTCGGCGCCCTGGAATGACTGGTTGCGCAGGCTCACGCTGCCGGCCATTTTTTCCTGCAGGGTGGCGTTCTGCATCGAAGAAAGGCCGATCAGCGTCAGCAACAGCAAAAACACCAGGCTGACCAGCAGCGCCATGCCACTCTGCGCGTGAGACGTCATGGCGGCCGCCCTCATGGCAGGCGGTTGCGCAAGGCGGCAACCACGCTGAAGGTCTGGTCGTGGACCCGGCCATTCGGGTCGGTGAGGATCAGGCTCAAGCGTACGCTGCGGATGCGTGCGGGGTCCGACGGGTTGCTGCTGTAACTGGAAGCTGCCACATCAGTGGCGGAACTGGCGAGGCCGAAGCTCACATTGAACGCCCTCACGTTGTTCACCAGCACGTACTGGGTGGGCGTGCCGGCACCCGCCCCCATCAATATCTGGTTGTTGCTGAAGCTGTAGATCAACCGGCGGATCGGAAATGCCAACTGCCCCGATGTCAGTGCCGGTGGACTTGTATAGGCCGTCGCCGTGTTTCGACAATCGGAAACCACTGTCCAGACTGGCGCCCCGCCACCCGCTCCCACATCGGCGGTCACGAGGGTCAATTTGAGGTTGGCATTATCCCAGCTGATCGGTGTTGTCTGACTGACAGCGAAGCTGCCCCCCGTACTTGAATCGGTGATGTTCCCCAAACAGCCGAACATGCCGACCATGCGAATTTCCTGAATCATTTTGCTCAACACAAAACGCGCGTCTTCCTGCATCCCGGCAGACACGTTCTGGCTGACGTAGGTATTTTTCGCCGCAATGAAAATCTGCGCCACACCCAGGACCACGATCAGGCTCAACGCCAGCGCAATCAGCAACTCGATCAAACCGAACCCTCGGCTGGAGTGGTTCATGGCGTGGACACCGGGTCGACCGAGGCGCGACTGGTCAGGACGAAGCTGCGGCGCGAGCTGGCGGTATTGGCGGCGCGCGCGTCATCCCAATTGATAGTAATGGTGTAGACCCGCTGGTTCAGCGTCACGCTGCCGGTGGCCGTCGCGCCGCCGAAATTGACGATGTTGGTGGTGAAGTCGTAGAGGTCCTGGTCCCGAGCGACACTCAGGTTGCCCGAGGTCGGAGGCGTGACAGTGTAGTCGGCGGCGGAATTGGCGCGGATGCGGTCCATCATGTCGTAGGCGATAAAACTCGCCTGGCTGGTCATCCGAGAACTGTCGGTGTACTTCAGCGCATTGAGCTGAATCGCCGCCGCCCCCAATAGCCCCACGGTCAGTATCAACAACGCCACCAAGACTTCGATCAGCGTCATGCCCTCCTGTGCACGCTTGCTCCCTTCCCTCATCCGCAACTACCACCCAATAGAATTCGTCCGTTCAAACACACATTCAGCGTCCGGCTTTGCGTCCCCGATACATAGTTGATGACCACAGCGGTAGACGGTGCAGACAAACCGCCCAGGTTGTTGAAGTCCAGCGCGGTCACTCCTGAGGTTAGCGTCAGAGTGGCGCCGCTGCTCATCGCTGGAACAACCCGCAATACATTGGCCGGTGTGCCAGTACCGTCATAGACCGTCAATTCACCGGTCCACACACCGCCGCCGGCCGTCGGGCGGACCCGGGTGGTGATGCCACGGTCGATGGCCTCCAGCCGGGCGAAATTGAGTCCACGCTGCAAGTCGCCGATTTCGGTATCGGCCCGGGTGGTTTGCACCGAGCGGGTAAACGCCGGCACGGCCAAGGTGATGAGGATCAGAAACACCGCGAGCGTGATCAACAACTCGATCAGAGTGAAACCTTTTGTACGATGATCCATCGGTGCCCTCCGTTGCCGTCGGCTATACCTGCTTCTACACGCTAGAACATTCGACCGGCCCCGGCAGGTTGATTTGCCATTACTCGCGCAAGGATTGCGCGGGTCACACCACTCCAGGGAGGGAAATGCCATGCATCAGCAAGGTTTCAGCCTGATCGAACTGCTTATGGGACTGGCGATTGCCGCAATTGTTCTGCTGTTGGTCAGTCCGGCGTTCGCAGCACTCACTGAATCGAATCATCGCGAAGCGGCGGCGAACGCTCTGGTCAGCGGTATTCGCAACGCCAGAACCCTGGCCATCACACGCAATCAGGCCGTTGTGATTCATGGCATCAACGGGGATTGGGGACAGGGCTGGCGGATCATTCTGGACATCAGCGGCAAAGGGCCGAAAGACAGCAGTAATCCGCTGCTGGTTGAGCGCACGGGTAGCGCTCGGGGGGCGATTGTCGGCAATGGGCCGGTCAGACGATACGTTCGATTCAGCGCAATAGGTGAACCACAGATGCCCGGGCGGGCCTTTCAAGCGGGGACAGTGCACTTTTGCGCAGCCCGCGAGCCCGTCAGCCAGCTCCAGGTGGTGCTGGCCGCTACGGGTCGTGTCAGCCTGCGCAGCGATAAAGCCGAGCAGGCGCTATGTCCGGGAGGGAAACGCTTCAGAGCAAAGAGCGCACGCGCAGCTCTTTAGGCATGGAGAACGTGATGTTCTCTTCACGACCGGCCAGTTCATCGGCACCGGTTGCGCCCCATGCCTGCAATTGCTGGATCACACCCCGCACCAACACTTCCGGAGCCGAGGCGCCGGCGGTAATGCCGATACGCTCGACACCTTCAAACCAGCTCTTTTGCAGGTCTTCGGCGCCGTCGATCAGGTAAGCCGGGGTGGCCATGCGCTCGGCCAGTTCACGCAAGCGATTGGAGTTTGAGCTGTTCGGGCTGCCGACCACCAGTACCACGTCGCATTCTTCGGCCAGTTGCTTGACCGCATCCTGACGGTTTTGCGTGGCATAGCAGATGTCGTCCTTGCGCGGACCACCAATCGCTGGGAAGCGTGAACGCAGCGCGTCGATCACGCGGCTGGTGTCGTCCATGGACAGGGTGGTCTGGGTCACGAAGGCGAGTTTTTCAGGGTTGTTCACCTGCAACGCGGCGACGTCTTTCTCGTCTTCGACCAGGTAAATCGCGCCGCCATTGCTGCCATCGTACTGGCCCATGGTGCCTTCGACTTCCGGGTGACCGGCGTGGCCGATGAGGATGCATTCACGGCCATCGCGGCTGTAGCGCGCGACTTCGATGTGCACCTTGGTCACCAGCGGACAGGTCGCGTCGAACACCTTGAGGCCACGGCCGGCGGCTTCGGTACGCACGGCCTGGGAAACGCCGTGGGCACTGAAGATCACAATGACGTCGTCCGGGACCTGATCCAGTTCCTCAACGAAGATCGCCCCGCGAGCGCGCAGGTCTTCGACGACGAATTTGTTGTGGACCACTTCGTGGCGCACGTAGATCGGCGGCCCGAACACTTCCAGGGCGCGGTTGACGATTTCGATCGCACGGTCCACGCCGGCGCAGAAGCCACGGGGGTTGGCGAGTTTGATTTGCATGCTGTGCCTCGTGTCTTGCGCGCAAGAATTAGAAATGCCCTGCTGTTGGCCATACTCAAGGCCCAAAAACAGCGAGGGTTCAATGTGGGAGCGGGCTTGCTCGCGAAAGCGGTGTATCAGATGACATCCATATTGAATGTCAGTCAGCATTCGCGAGCAAGCCCGCTCCCACATTGGATCTGCGTAGTTACTTACAACGATTTGACGCTGATGATCTCGACGTCAAAGGTCAATGTCTTGCCGGCCAGCGGGTGGTTGAAGTCGATGGTCACTTGCTCGTCATCGAATTCTTTCACCACGCCAGGCAGCTCAGTATTCGCCGCATCGTTGAAGATCACCAGCAAACCCGGCGACAGGTCCATGTCCTTGAACTGCGAACGCGGGATGATCTGCACGTTTTGCGGGTTCGGCTGGCCGAAAGCGTTTTCTGGCTGAATCGTCAGCGTACGCTTGTCGCCCGCCTTGAAGCCGAACAGTGCCGCTTCGAAACCTGGCAACAGGTTGCCGTCGCCGACCTGGAAGGTCGCCGGGGCTTTGTCGAAGGTGCTGTCGACGGTGTCGCCGTTCTCCAGGCGCAGTGCAAAGTGCAAGGTGACTTCCGTGTTCTGGCGGATGCGTTGCTCAGCCAATACCTGTTCAGTCATGAACGGCTTCTCCGGTCTTCTTGGTTTTGAACATATCCAGTGCCAGCATCACTGCACCGACAGTAATTGCGCTGTCGGCAAAGTTGAACGCCGGGAAATACCAGCGGTTCTGCCAATGCACCAGAATGAAATCGATCACATGGCCCAAGGCGATGCGGTCATACAAATTGCCCAGCGCGCCACCCAGCACCAGCGCCAAGGCGACGGCCAGCCAGGTTTCGTTACGCCCAAGACGCTTGAGCCACACCACCAGCACCGCACTGACCACCACGGCGATCAGGGCGAACAGCCAGCGCTGCCAGCCGGAGCTGTCAGCCAGGAAGCTGAACGCTGCGCCGGTGTTATAAGCCAGGGTCCAGCTGAAGTAATCGGGGATCACCACGATTTGCTGGTACATCTGGAGCTTGCCTTCGAAGTAGAACTTGCTGACCTGGTCGATGACCAGGACCAGCAAACTCAACCAGAGCCAGCTCAGCCGTCCGAAACGGCCAACGGCATTAGGCATAGTGACGAACCTCGCCAGCGCCGCTGATGTTATCGACGCAACGACCGCAGATTTCCGGATGCTCCGGGTTCACGCCGACGTCTTCACGGCAGTGCCAGCAACGGGCGCACTTGGCGTGGCTCGACTTGACCACTTGCAGCTTCAAGCCGCTGACTTCGGTGACCACAGCATCAGCCGGTGCCTGTACAAACGGCGCAACGGTCGCGGTCGAAGTGATCAGGACAAAGCGCAGTTCGTTGCTCAGCTTGGCCAGGTCGGCGCTCAGCGCTTCTTCGGCGAACAGCGTCACTTCGGCTTGCAGGTTGCCACCGACGGCCTTGGCCGCGCGCTGGATTTCCATTTCCTTGTTGACGGCCACTTTGACGGCCATGATCCGCTCCCAGTAGGCGCGATCCAGCTCGACGCCTTCCGGCAGCTCGGTCAAACCTTCGTACCAGGTGTTGAGCATCACCGATTCGTTACGCTCGCCCGGCAGGTATTCCCACAGTTCGTCAGCGGTGAACGCGAGGATCGGCGCGATCCAGCGCACCAGCGCTTCGGAGATGTGATACAGCGCGGTTTGCGCCGAACGGCGAGCCTTGCTGTTGGCGCCAGTGGTGTACTGACGGTCCTTGATGATGTCGAGGTAGAAACCACCCAGCTCCTGCACGCAGAAGTTGTGGATCTTGGAGTAGACGTTCCAGAAACGGTATTCGCCGTAGTGCTCTTGCAGCTCACGTTGCAGCAGCAGGGTGCGGTCCACGGCCCAACGGTCCAGTGCCAGCATGTCTTCGGCCGGCAGGATGTCGGTGGCCGGGTTGAAGCCGGTCAGGTTCGAGAGCAGGAAGCGCGCGGTGTTACGGATACGCCGGTAGGCGTCCGCACTGCGTTGCAGGATCTGCTCGGACACTGCCATTTCACCCGAGTAATCGGTGGAAGCCACCCACAGGCGCATGATGTCGGCGCCCAGGGTGTCGTTGACCTTTTGCGGTGCAATTACGTTGCCCAGCGACTTGGACATCTTGCGACCGGACTCATCGACGGTGAAGCCGTGGGTCAGCAGTTCGCGGTACGGCGCGTGGTTGTCGATGGCGCAACCGGTCAGCAGGGACGAGTGGAACCAGCCACGGTGTTGGTCCGAGCCTTCCAGGTACAGGTCGGCGCGTGGGCCGGTTTCGTGGCCCATCGGGTGCGAACCGCGCAGGACGTGCCAGTGCGTGGTGCCCGAATCGAACCAGACGTCCAGGGTGTCGCTGATCTTGTCGTACTGCGGCGCTTCGTCACCGAGCAGTTCGGCGGCGTCCATCTTGAACCAGGCTTCGATGCCTTCGACTTCGACGCGCTTGGCAACGATTTCCATCAGCTCGGCAGTGCGTGGGTGCAGTTCGCCGCTTTCCTTGTTCAGGAAGAACGGGATCGGCACGCCCCAGTTGCGCTGACGGGAGATGCACCAGTCCGGACGGTTGGCGATCATCGAGTGCAGGCGCGCCTGGCCCCAGGCCGGTACGAATTTGGTCTCTTCAATCGCTTTGATCGCACGCTTGCGCAGGGTGTCGCCGGTCGCGGGCTCTTTGTCCATGCCGATGAACCACTGCGCGGTGGCGCGGTAGATCAGCGGGGTCTTGTGACGCCAGCAGTGCATGTAGCTGTGTTCGATGATGGTGGTGTGCAGCAGCGCGCCGACTTCAGTCAGTTTGTCGACGATGCCCGGGTTGGCCTTCCAGATGAACTGGCCGCCGAAAAACTCCAGCGAGGTCGCGTAGACACCGTTGCTTTGCACCGGATTAAGGATGTCGTCGTTGACCATGCCGTACTTCTTGCAGGTCACGAAGTCGTCTACGCCGTAGGCCGGTGCGGAGTGAACCACGCCGGTGCCAGCGCCCAGTTCGACGTACTCGGCCAGGTAAACCGGCGACAGGCGATCGTAGAACGGGTGACGGAAATTGATCAGTTCCAGTTCTTTACCGGTGGTGGTCGCGATGACCGAACCTTCCAGGCTGTAACGGGCCAGGCACGACTCGACCAGTTCTTCAGCCAGTACCAGCAGTTTGTCGCCGACGTCGACCAGGGCGTAGTTGAAGTCCGGGTGAACGTTGAGCGCCTGGTTGGCCGGGATGGTCCACGGGGTGGTGGTCCAGATCACGATCGAAGCCGGCTTGGCCAGCGACGGCAGACCGAATGCGGCCGCCAGTTTGGCTTCGTCGGCAATCGGGAACGCTACGTCGATGGTCGAGGACTTCTTGTTCTCGTACTCGACTTCCGCTTCAGCCAAAGCCGAACCGCAGTCGAAGCACCAGTTCACGGGCTTGAGGCCCTTGAACACGAAGCCGCCCTTGACGATTTCCGCCAGGGCACGGATTTCACCGGCTTCGTTCTTGAAGTCCATGGTCTTGTACGGGTTGGCGAAGTCGCCCAACACGCCTAGACGGATGAATTCGGATTTCTGCCCTTCGATCTGCTCGGTGGCGTAGGCACGGCACAGTTCGCGGGTTTTGTCCGCGCCCAGGTTCTTGCCGTGGGTCACTTCGACTTTGTGCTCGATCGGCAGGCCGTGGCAGTCCCAGCCCGGAACATAAGGCGCGTCGAAACCCGACAGGGTCTTCGAGCGAATGATCATGTCCTTGAGAATCTTGTTCAACGCATGACCGATGTGAATCGTGCCGTTGGCGTACGGAGGACCGTCGTGCAGGACGAACTTCGGACGATCCTTGCCAATCTCGCGCAACTTACCGTACAGGCCAATGCTGTCCCAGCGCTGCAGAATCTGCGGTTCGCGCTGAGGCAGGCCGGCCTTCATTGGGAAGGCGGTGTCCGGAAGGTTTAGCGTGGCTTTATAGTCGGTCATTTAAGGCTCTTCATTAGCGATTGGCGCTAGGTGCGACAGGGCACGGGCGGCGGCGACATCCGCATTGATCGCCGTCTTAAGCGCCTCCAGAGAGGCGAAACGCTGCTCTTCACGCAGCTTATGGTGGAAGACCACCGTCAAACGCCGGTCATACAGATCGCCGGCAAAATCTAAAAGATGCACTTCGAGGTGGGCTTTGCCATCACCTTGAACCGTTGGCCGCACGCCGATATTGGCGACGCCTGGCCAGGTCTTGCCATCGATGTCGACGTTGACCAGGTAAACCCCGGTCAGCGGCACGCGACGGCGCTTGAGTTGTATGTTGGCCGTGGGTGTCCCCAACTGGCGCGCCAGCTTCTGGCCATGCAGCACCCGCCCGGTAATCTGGAACGGACGCCCAAGCAGTCGCTCGGCCAGGACAAAATCGGCAGCGGCCAGGGCATTGCGAACCTGGGTGCTGCTGACGCGAATACCGTCCAGCTCGACGGTTTGCGCAGCTTCGACGGTAAAGCCCTGAACGATGCCGGCTTGTTGCAGGAAATCGAAATCGCCTACGCGGTCGCAGCCGAAGCGGAAGTCGTCACCGACCTCGAGGTGCTGTACACCAAGGCCGTCCACCAGAATGGTATCGACGAATTCGCTGGCGCTGAGTTTGCTCAGCCGCTGATTGAAGGCCAGGCACAGGACGCGGTCGACACCTTCGTCGGCCAGCAGCTGCAGTTTGTCCCGCAGCCGGGCCAGACGGGCCGGAGCCGTATCCGGGGCGAAGAATTCTCGCGGCTGCGGCTCAAAAATCACCACGCAGCTAGGCACGCCCAACTCGAGCGCACGTTCACGCAGCCTCGCCAGGATAGCCTGGTGGCCACGGTGAACACCGTCAAAGTTGCCAATAGTGGCGACACAGCCCCGATGCTGGGGGCGCAGATTTTGGAGGCCTCGAACCAGCTGCATAACGCGCTTCTTGCTCATAAAGTGGTCGATTATAACCACACCCGGCGGCCGACGACAGGCAACACCGTAACCAAAGTGATCGAGCCGACAAAACCACCGGCTCGCCCGTGTTTATCGAGGCTGCAACCTCAGCTCAACGCCTTGCGATTGAAGTCGCGCAAACGGAAGCCCATCAGCAGCAACATCCCGAAGTAAGCGACGATGCCGGCGCCGATCAAGGCACCCAGGCGCAGGAACCGCTCCAGCATAGGCCCCTGATCCCACGCTGGCATGAAATGCATGCCGAGCAACAACACCGCGGACATCACCAACACGGCGATAACCAGCTTGGCGCCGAACTTCGCCCAGCCCGGTTGCGGCTGGTACATCTGCTGCTTGCGCAGTTGATAGAACAACAGCCCGGCGTTGATGCAGGCACCGGCACTGATGGCCAGGGCCAGCCCGGCGTGGGCCAGCGGACCGATCAGCACCAGGTTGAACAACTGTGTCACCACAAGGGTGAAAATTGCGATTTTTACCGGCGTGCGGATGTTTTGTTGCGCATAAAAACCCGGCGCCAGCACTTTGATCACGATAATCCCGAGCAAGCCGACGGAATAAGCGATCAGTGCACGCTGGGTCATCGACGCATCAAAGGCACTGAACTGGCCGTATTGGAACAGCGAAACGGTTAGCGGCTCAGCCAAAATCCCCAGGGCCAGCGAACACGGCAACACCAACACAAAGCACAGGCGCAGGCCCCAGTCGAGGATGCGCGAATATTCGTGACGGTCCTTGCTGGCGTAGGTTTTGGCCAGTGTCGGCAACAGAATCGTGCCCAGCGCCACGCCCAATACGCCGGACGGCAACTCCATCAAGCGGTCGGCGTAGTACATCCAGGACACCGAGCCTGCCACCAGGAAGGACGCGAAAATGGTGTTGATGATCAGGGAAATCTGGCTGACCGATACGCCGAGAATCGCCGGCAGCATCTGCTTCATGACTCGCCACACACCGCTGTCGCGCAAGTTCAGACGCGGCAACACCAGCATGCCGATTTTTTTCAGGTGCGGCAGCTGATAAAGCAATTGCGCCAGGCCACCCACCAGAACCGCCCATCCCAGCGCCATGACTGGCGGATAAAAGTACGGCGTCAGGAACACCGAAAACACGATCATGCTGACGTTAAGCAAGGTCGGCACGAAGGCCGGCACCGAAAAACGGTTGTAGGTATTGAGGATCGCACCGGCCAGCGACGATAGGGAGATCAGCAATATGTAGGGAAAGGTGACGCGCAACAGGCTCGAGGTCAGCTCGAATTTTTCCGGTGTAGTGGTAAAACCCGGTGCAGTCGCCCAGATCACCCAGGGTGCCGCAATCATCCCCAACACCGTGACCAGCGCCAGTGCCAGTGTCAGCAGGCCCGAGACATAAGCAATGAATGTTCGCGTCGCCTCCTCGCCCTTCTGGCTTTTGTATTCAGCCAGAATCGGCACGAAGGCTTGGGAAAACGCCCCCTCGGCGAAGATTCGCCGCAACAGATTGGGCAATTTGAAGGCGATAAAGAAGGCGTCCGTCGCCATTCCGGCACCAAATGTACGTGCAATCAGCGTGTCACGAACAAACCCCAGAACCCGGGAGATCATCGTGATAGAGCTGACGGCGGCCAACGATTTGAGCAGATTCATTGAAAGAGTTTGTGCCTGTCGATAAACAGCAGGCGAACAAAGCGCCTACTTATGCGATACTCCGCGCCGCAGCAGCACAGAGCCAAAGCTCGCGAGTTTACAGGTCAAGCGCCGGAAATAAATATCCCGCCTCTTTATACCTACCACTTAGCGGAACGTCTCAACCGCCCTTGACAAGACATCAACTCATCGGCATGATTCGCGGCCTATTTTGTTTGCTATTTCCTAAAAAGTCTTTCGAGGAGCTCGACGGTGGCCAACACACCTTCCGCCAAAAAACGTGCAAAACAGGCTGAGAAGCGTCGCAGCCACAACGCCAGCCTGCGTTCCATGGTTCGTACCTACATCAAGAATGTAGTTAAAGCCATCGACGCAAAAGACGCTGCTAAAGCTCAAGCTGCTTACGTTCTGGCCGTGCCAGTTATCGACCGTATGGCCGATAAAGGCATCATCCACAAGAACAAGGCTGCTCGTCATAAGAGCCGCCTGAACGGTCACGTCAAGGCTCTGAACCTTGCTGTTGCCGCTTAAGCGATAAGCTTGTTGAAAAACCGACCTCAGGGTCGGTTTTTTATTGCCTGCGATTTAGTAAAAGCACCACAAAAAAATGTGGAAGCGAGCTTGCTCGCGAAGAGGGAGTATCAGATGACATTAATGTCGCCTGACACACCGCTTTCGCGAGCAAGCCCGCTCCCACATTTCGATTTTCGTCAGATTATTGAGCGTGCGCCCACGGCAGGATAGGGATCGCCGTCACCGCATTCTGCGGGCTGCCCTCGATCAAACGATCGCTGTAGACCAGATACACCAGCGTATTGCGCTTCTTGTCGAGGAAACGCACCACCTGCATGGTCTTGAACACCAGCGACGTGCGCTCCTTGAACACCTCATCGCCATCCTTCAGCTCACCCTTGAAACTGATGGGACCGACCTGACGACAAGCGATAGAGGCCTCGGCGCGATCTTCCGCCAGACCCAAACCACCCTTCACGCCGCCGGTCTTGGCGCGCGACAGATAGCACGTCACACCGTCGACTTTAGGATCATCAAACGCCTCGACGACGATACGGTCGTTCGGGCCGACGAACTTGAACACCGTCGATACCTGGCCAATTTCCTCAGCCGAAGCCAGCAGCGGCATCGCCAGCAGCAGACCCAATAATCCTTTTGCCACACGCATTCAGGTATTCCTTCAGACCAGAATCAGGTTATCGCGGTGAACCAGTTCCGGTTCAGCCATGTAACCCAGCAGACCGACAATCGCCTCAGACGACTGACCGATGATTTTTTGCGCTTCCAGCGCGCTGTAATTGGCCAGGCCACGGGCGATCTCGCGACCATCCGGCGCCACACACACCACCATTTCGCCGCGACGGAAGCTGCCCTGCACCAGTTTGACGCCCACCGGCAGCAAACTTTTATGATCCTGGGCCAGCGCTTTCACCGCGCCACCGTCCAAGACCAGCGTGCCACGGGTTTGCAGATGCCCGGCCAGCCATTGCTTGCGCGCCGCCAGCATGCCGCGCTCAGGCGAGAGCAAGGTGCCGATGCGCTCACCCGCCTTCAGGCGATCCAGCACGCGCTCAATGCGCCCACCGACGATGATGGTGTGCGCCCCGGAACGGGCTGCCAGACGCGCCGCACGCAATTTGGTCTGCATACCGCCGCGCCCCAGCGCACCGCCGGTACCGCCGGCCACCGCATCCAGCGCCGGATCATCAGCGCGGGCTTCGTAAATCAGGTTGGCGTCAGGGTTGTTGCGCGGATCAGCGTCGAACATGCCATCGCGATCCGTAAGGATCACCAGCAAATCGGCTTCAACCAGGTTGGCCACCAGCGCCGCCAGCGTGTCGTTGTCGCCGAAACGGATTTCGTCGGTCACCACGGTGTCGTTTTCGTTGATCACCGGAATCACTTTCAGCTCAACCAGGGCGCGCAAGGTGCTGCGGGCGTTCAGGTAGCGCTTGCGATCGGACAAGTCATCGTGCGTCAGGAGAATCTGCGCGGTGTGCCGACCATGCTCGGCAAAGCTCGACTCCCAGGCCTGCACCAAGCCCATCTGACCGATGGCGGCGGCGGCCTGCAATTCATGCATCGCACTGGGTCGTACGGTCCAGCCCAAGCGGCTCATGCCCGCGGCCACGGCCCCGGAAGACACCAACACCAGTTCGACACCAGCTTCATGCAAAGCCACCATCTGCTCGACCCAGACGCCCATTGCCGCGCGATCCAGGCCCTTGCCGTCCGCCGTCAGCAAAGCGCTGCCGATCTTCACGACCCAACGCTGCGCACCTGTCACCTTGCTCCGCATCATCTTCAACCTTAGCTTGAGGACAGCGCGACCTGGCACTGCCCATGACGTTATTCGTGACTACCGATTTCCAGATACTAAAACGCCGCTCTAGCAAGCGGCGTTTAAGTTTATCGCAACGAATCAGTCACGCACGTAAATGATTTCCGGACCGTCTTCGTCATCCACATCTTCTTCATCCCAATCATCGTCGCCGATGTCGTGGACCGACTTCACGCCGCTACGGCGCAGGGCACGCTGGTCATCCAGGGCCTGCAGCTGAGCACGGGCTTCGTCTTCGATGCGCTGATCGAGCTCTGCCAGCTCCTCCTTGTAGGCCGGGTCGGCAGCCAGACGGTCAGCACGATCTTCCATGTATCGCATGATGTCGTGGCACAAACGCTCGGTGCCGAGCTTGGAGATGGCCGAGATCACGTAGACCGGACCCGTCCACTCCAGGCGATCAACGATTTCCTTGACGCGAGCATCGTGCTCTTCTTCAAGGATCTGGTCGCACTTGTTCAGCACCAGCCAACGATCACGCTCAGCCAGAGACGGGCTGAACTTGGTCAGCTCGCTGACGATCACTTCAGCGGCATCCGGGGCACTGGTGTCATCCAGTGGCGCCATGTCCACGAGGTGCAGCAGCAAACGGGTACGCGACAAGTGCTTGAGGAAACGAATCCCCAGGCCAGCACCATCGGAAGCACCTTCGATCAGACCCGGAATGTCCGCGACCACGAAGCTCTTCCAACGATCGACGCTGACCACACCCAGGTTCGGCACCAAGGTGGTAAACGGGTAATCGGCGACTTTCGGCTTGGCGGCCGATACCGAGCGGATGAAGGTACTTTTACCGGCGTTCGGCAAGCCCAGCAGGCCGACGTCAGCCAGCACTTTCATTTCCAGCTTGAGGTCACGCGCCTCACCCGGCTTACCCGGAGTGGTCTGACGCGGAGCGCGGTTGGTACTGGATTTAAAACGGGTGTTGCCCAGACCGTGCCAGCCGCCGTGAGCCACCAGCAGCTTCTGGCCAGCCTTGGTCAGGTCGCCGATCACTTCTTGAGTAGCGGCGTCGATGACGGTAGTGCCGACCGGCACGCGCAGCACCAGCTCTTCACCTTTCTTGCCGGTGCAGTCAGTGCTGCCGCCGTTGGAGCCGCGCTCGGCATCGAAGTGACGGGTGTAACGGTAGTCGACCAGGGTGTTGAGGTTTTCGTCGGCGATCATGTAGACCGAGCCGCCATCACCACCGTCACCACCGTTCGGGCCGCCGTTTTCAATGAATTTCTCGCGACGGAAGCTCATGCAACCGTTGCCGCCGTCGCCGGCCTTTACTCGAATCGATACTTCATCAACAAACTTCATAACAAAACGCCTCTCGCCATACGGACGAGCCGAAAATATCTAGACATAAGACTCTTGCAAAAATGAGCGCAGCGACCTCAATCAACGACCGCAAAAACTGCGCTGGAGCCCATCACAAACAGCTTTGCAAGAGACTCACCCCACAAACGAAAAAGCCCCGTCGCAAGACAGGGCTTTTCCAGCAACCACGTAATTATGCCGCGACGACGTCAGTCTTCGGGACAATGCTTACGTAACGGCGATTGAAAGCGCCTTTTACTTCAAACTTGATCACGCCGTCGATTTTAGCGAACAGAGTGTGATCTTTACCCATGCCAACACCGTAACCGGCGTGGAATTGGGTGCCGCGCTGACGCACGATGATGTTGCCCGGAATGATAACCTGGCCGCCATACATCTTCACGCCAAGGCGTTTGGCTTCTGAGTCGCGACCGTTACGGGTACTACCACCAGCTTTTTTGTGTGCCATGAGTCAATTCTCCTAGTGAGGAATTAGGCTGAAATTAAGCCTGAATACCGGTGATTTTGATCTCGGTGTACCACTGGCGGTGGCCCATACGCTTCATGTGGTGCTTACGACGACGGAACTTGATGATGCGGACTTTATCGTGACGACCTTGGGAGATCACTTCAGCCACAACGGTAGCGCCAGCAACAACTGGAGCGCCGATGTTCACGTCATCGCCATTGGCGACCAACAGAACGCGATCAAAAGTAACGGATTCGCCGGTAGCGATTTCCAGTTTTTCGATCTTCAGGTATTCACCTGGGGCGACCTTGTATTGCTTGCCACCAGTAACAATTACTGCGTACGACATGGTATTTCTCCGATAATCCTGCTCACCCAGCTCTTTATAAGAAGAGGTATTGGCTGGCATGGCTGCATAGGGCTGGAAGGCCGGTTTGCAATTGCGTAAGGCAGGTGCTGCCCAGGAAGTTCAGGGTGCGCGATTGTACGCAAGCTGCCGGAGTGATGCAAGAGGCCGTCCATCGCGCCTTGACACTCGCCGACGTGGGTCCTAGCATGCCGCGCAACCCTTCTGGAGCAACTGTCGCTGATGCAACCCCAAGCTTTCTACCGCGCGGTGGCGGACGATTTTAGCGCCGTCGACGGCATCATCAAGAAGCAGCTGACTTCCCGAGTGCCGCTGGTATCGAAAATCGGCGATTACATTACCTCGGCTGGCGGTAAACGCCTGCGTCCTTTATTAGTGTTGCTGTGTGGCAAGGCGCTGGGCCGCGAAGGCGACGACCTGCGTCTGCTGGCCGCGACCATCGAGTTCCTGCACACCGCCACCCTGCTGCATGACGATGTGGTCGACATGTCCGGCATGCGCCGTGGCCGCTCGACCGCCAACGCCATGTGGGGCAACGCCCCGAGCGTGCTGGTCGGCGACTTCCTGTATTCGCGCTCCTTCGAAATGATGGTCGAACTGGGCTCCATGCCGGTGATGAAGATCCTTTCGCAAGCGACCCGCATCATCGCCGAAGGCGAAGTGTTGCAGCTGTCGAAAGTCCGTGACGCCAGCACCACCGAAGAAACCTACATGGAAGTCATCCGCGGCAAGACCGCGATGCTCTTCGAGGCTTCGACCCACAGTGCTGCCGCTCTTTGCGAAGCCACAGCGGAACAGGCCGAAGCCCTGCGCACCTTTGGCGACCACTTGGGCGTAGCCTTCCAACTGGTCGACGACCTGCTGGATTACAAAGGCGACGCGCAAACCCTGGGCAAGAACGTGGGTGACGACCTGGCCGAAGGCAAGCCGACCTTGCCACTGATCTTCACCATGCGTGAAGGCACACCGGAACAGGCAGCCCTGGTGCGCAAGGCGATCCAGAAAGGCGGTATCGAAGACCTGGAAAGCATCCGTGAAGCGGTAGAAGCCTCTGGCTCGCTGGAATACACCGCAAAACTGGCCCGTGATTACGTGGCCCGTGCGATCAAATGCCTCGACGCGCTGCCTGCCAGCGAGTACCGCGATGCATTGGTTGAGTTGAGTGAATTTGCGGTAGCCCGCACGCACTAACGACACCGCAATACCCTGTGGGGCGACTTGTGGCGAGGGGGCTTGCCCCCGTTGGGTCGCGAAGCGCCCCCGGCATTTCAATGGGTTTACGATTGCTTCGCAGTCGAACGGGGGCAAGCCCCCTCGCCACAGGTCGCTTCCACAGGTTTATCAGCGTCCAGTCCTCTCCCGCCTAAAACCCTATACAATGTGCGACTTTTAGCGATTCCTCAATCCAAGGAGCTTTAGTGAGCACGTTGCCACCCTGCCCAAAATGCAATTCCGAATACACTTATGAAGACGGCGCACAGCTGATCTGCCCCGAGTGCGCGCACGAGTGGTCCGCCAGCGGCGAAGCCGACGTGGCGTCCGATGACACCGTGAAAAAGGATTCGGTCGGCAATGTCCTGCAGGACGGCGATACCATCACTGTGATCAAGGACCTCAAGGTCAAGGGCACATCGCTGGTGGTCAAGGTCGGCACCAAGGTCAAGAACATCCGCCTGTGCGATGGTGACCACGACATCGACTGCAAGATCGACGGCATCGGCCCGATGAAGCTCAAATCCGAGTTCGTCAGAAAAGTCTGAATCTGCTGTATTCCATCCCGCGCCTTGCGTGGGATGGTGCTTCGCCCTCCCCCGCTTCAACCCGCCTGCACGCGCAATAGCCAAACGCCAGCCGATTTGACCTTACGCAACCTTTACCCGGAAAAAAGCACAAACCGCCAATAGGTCCTTGCTATTTGATGAATAAGAATTATTCTCATTGAAACCCAAATCAATGGAGATGAGACATGACTTATTTGATCGATGCCTGGCTGGATCGCCCACACCCTTACCTGAGGATCCTGCATCGGGAAACCGGGGAAGTCTGTGCGGTGCTTGAAGAAGAAGCCTTGAGCGAACTGCAGGATCAGGGGGATCTGGATGTCAGCGGCCTGAGTTCCAGCGAGCCGGTGGTGCTCAAGGAACTGGTGCGTAATCTGTTTCTATTCTGTTATGCCCGGGCGTTGCGCCCGTCGAATGAACTGAACACAAAGTTCGAAGTATGAAGCTCACCGCAAAACCCTGTAGGAGCAGAGCTTGCTCGCGATGCAGACGACTAGATTCCGACTTGAAACCGAGGTGATACATTCGCGAGCAAGCTTTGCTCCTACAGGATCAATTGCTTACAGAACGTCGAGCAGTTCGACGTCGAACACCAGTACGCTGTGCGGCGGAATGCTGCCAACGCCTTGAGCGCCGTAAGCCAGTTCGCTCGGCACGTACAGACGCCATTTGCTGCCGGCATTCATCAGTTGCAGGGCTTCGGTCCAGCCAGCGATCACGCCGCCAACCGGGAATTCAGCAGGCTCACCGCGCTCGTAGGAGCTGTCGAACACAGTGCCGTCGATCAGGGTGCCGTGGTAGTGAGTACGCACTTGATCTTCACGGGTCGGCTTGGCGCCTTCACCGGCAGTCAGCACTTCGAATTGCAGGCCGGAAGCCAGGGTAGTGATGCCTTCACGCTTGGCGTTATCAGCCAGGAAAGCCAGGCCTTCGCCAGCAGCCGCTTCAGCTTTGGCAGCCGCTTCGGCTTGCATGATTTCGCGAATCACCTTAAAGCTCGCGGACATTTCTTCCTGGCCAACACGGCTTTCCTTGCCGGCGAAGGCATCGGTCAGACCTGCCAGGATCGCGTCCAGGCTAACGCCCGGTGGCGGGTTGTCGCGCAGCTGGTCGCCCAGCTGACGGCCAATACCGTAGCTGACGCGGGTTTCGTCGGTGGACAGATTTACTTCGGACATGACACTGCTCCGCTGTGCGGACGGCCCGGGAACTTGCCGTGCGTGCACAGCGCGTCCCGGAGCGCCCGGAACCAAAAGGGCCAGCAGACTAGCACAGATGACATCGTCCTGATGAGGGCTGTCAGTGTTGCCAGGAAGAGCGGAAGGCAATCGGCACCTTCAAGCTTTCCCCCACACTCGCGCCCAGCCCGCACATCTCATCATGAACCGAGGCGTGAACAAGGTTGAAGGGTAAAGAAGGGAAGTCATGCAGCACCTGACGCGCATGCTCGACCGAGCGCACCTGGAACATATGGTCGTGGGCATCGCTCAAGGGATACGCGGCACCGTGCATGCGCGCCTCCAGCAGATAGATCCCGCCTTCCATGGAGATCAGGTTCAACTCATCGACTTTCCCTGCGATGGCATAAGCGCGTAGTTCAACAAGATTCATAAAGGCACCTCAGACAATGGCGAGCCAAGACTACTTACAGGGATAGGCCCCGGCGCATCAAAGCACAAGCCAGCAACGCCACCGCCCGTCCGGTTCGATCCAATCACCTGTAGGAGCCTGGCTTGCCAGCGATGGCGTCAGCTCGATCTGACGACAAACCGCGGTGATGCCATCGCGGGCAAGCCTTGCTCCTACAGAGGTTGTGCGGAGTCAGTGCTTGGTCAGCTTGTCCAGGTAGCCCATGGCGAAGGCCGACACGACGAACGTCATGTGGATGATCACGTACCACTTCAAATGCTCGGGATCGACGTTCTTGGCGTCCATGAATATCCGCAGCAGGTGGATAGAGGAAATCGCCACGATGGAAGCGGCCACTTTCATCTTCAGGGAAGATGAATCCATGGTGCCCAGCCAGTTGAGCTTTTCCTTGTGGTCATCGATATCCAGTTCAGAAACGAAGTTCTCGTAACCGGAAATCATCACCATCACCAGCAAACCGCCTACCAGCGCCATGTCGATCAGCGACAGCAGCACCAGGATCAGGTCCGATTCCGCCATCGAGAACACATTGGGGATAACGTGGAAAACTTCCTGGAAGAACTTCAGCGCCAGCGCCAACAGCCCAAGCGACAACCCGAAGTAGATCGGCGCCAGCAGCCAGCGGGAGGCGTACATTGCATTTTCGATAAAGCGTTCCATTGAATCTCACACAGGGGTTGAAAATGGCCGCGAGTATACCAGCCACCTGTCGCTATCCAGAAGCTGCCAGAAACCGTCGAAAAATCCGCCACCTGCGCGTGTGTCACAAAGTTTTTCTGCTAGTGTCCAGACTATTGACCGCTCAGCGACATTGGACAGGAAGACGGGAAAATGGATGTGCGATTGCCTTTAACGAGTGCCGGCATCTGCCTGACGTTGCTGATGAGCGGTTGCTCGCCCGGCGAGGACAAGCATCAGGTCAGTCTCGAGGAAAAAACCGCGCAGTTTGAACAATCTCTGGATCAGATCCAGGACCCGAAGCTCAAGGACGCCGTGTCCGAGCTCGGCGGCTCACTGCTGTTGCTCGAACGCGCGCAGCTCAAGCTCGACAGCAAACCGGTGGACACCGAATACGGCGAAGACGCCCTCGCCGTGCTTAAGCACTACCCCACGCCCCAAGCCCTGGTCGACACCTACATCAATGGCCTGTTCGTGTTGCACAAGGATTCCAGCTCCGATTACCTGACCGACCTGCAACCGGTATTCCCGTTCAACTTCAATATTCCGGCGGCATTCCTTTTCCCCCATGGCCTGGAATGGCAATCGGTGACACTGAGCAACAAACGAGTCATCCCCTTCCAGCCCGAATGGTCGGAAACCGATCCCGGCATTCAACTCAGTCCTTCCAGTTCCAACCTGACCAACCCCGATGACCTGACGGTGACCTACCCTTTCATCGATGGCCTGGATGTCGACAAAAAAAACCAGCCGCAACCGGTGAGCCTGCAAGGCAAAGTCGAAGTGATCGCGCCGCGCCGGCTCTACAGCTTCGACCTGGGCAAAAAGGACGTCGGCCAGACCCGCACCAACGACAACCTCAGCGTTACCCTGTTGAAGCTTGGAAAGAACTACGCCGAGATTGAATACAACAACAGCGCTCCCGTGGCGCCTGAAGTCGTTGAAACCCTGTTGAACCCACTGATCGTCCAGGCCAAGGACAGCACAGGGCAATTTCTCTCGCGCTCCGGTTCGATCAACGAAACTGCCAAGCAAATTGCCTTCTACCAAAAACAACTGGCGAAAATGCAGCAACAGAAAACCTGGAGCGAGGCGTTCGAAAAACAGCTCAATGACGAACAGCGCACGTTCGAGCAGCAGCAGGGCCAGCATTATTCCAAGGTGTACTTCAACGGGCCGATCGAGACCCTTGAAGTCAGCCTGCTGGATTTTTCGACCGCCACCGTCACTCGCAAAGACCTCGACCTGCCGGTGCGCCGCTTCGACCCGCACACCACCGCAAAAACCGTCCAGCCGCTGACCTTGCCGGTGGTGGTGTATGACGATCAGACGCCAATCTGGCTCAAGGGCGCGACACTGAGTGAGGAACAGCTGAAGAAAAGCATTAACGTCAATCAGTCGGTGGAAGACCCGAGTGCAGCGCGCATCGAATTCGATCACCCCAGAAGCTTCAATGACGAGTTACTCGGCACCTCATTCAGCCCCGGCGATAGCCCGGTCAGTTTCTTTACCGCGGACAACAACGGTAAACGCGACGAGCCGATCGAACTGCCACCGGAGGCCTATCAGGTCGACCCTCTGCGCGGCACGATCACCTACGATTTGAACCTGTTTCCGCAAACACCAGCGTTCGCCGTGGGCTCCATGCCGTTGTTCCTGGCCACGGTCGACAAGCAAACGCTCGACGCCCAGAAATTACCCAAGGGTCTTGAGCTCAAAGGCAATGCGCTGGTGGTGGATGCGAAACTGTTTCCTGCGCAAGACTGGCGATTTTTCGCCAGGGACGACAGCGGCAACTACCTGAAGGAGATTCTTGCGGTCACCCATGACGCCAGCGCCGAAGGGCCGGCGTTATTTGACGTGCACTACTTCTATGGCCAGCCCACACGTCTGGAAACTTATCAGCGAACCGACCTTACCACTGTGCAATATGGTTTCGAGGTCAAATTGGCCAAGGCTGATCTGAGCCAGCTGGATCAATAACCCGTCAGTGCTCGAAGCCACCCAGGTTGCGGCAACGACCCCCGTTGATTTCCCGCAACTGGGCTTGCAGGTGCAAGCACCAGATTTGTGGATCATCGGCCAGTTCGTAGCCGTGCAGCGTCAGGCTTTCAACGATGGTGTCGAGAATTGATTCAGCCACGAAAGGGCCATGAAACGGGCCTTGTGCCTTGATGGCTGAAGGTTGCTCGCCAGCCATTCCGGCGGCGAAGAGCAAGGTCCACATGCCCGTATCTCCCGCCAGCGGGCGGATGGCACACTCGATACGGGTCACGAGACCCAGGCATTGACGGGTAAGGCAGAGGTTGCGCGACATGGCGGCGACCCTCGGTAGATCCGGTATTCAGCCCCCGTGGGAAGGCTGTTTCGATCCTGTGATGACTGTCGATATCCTTGAACCAGAGAATAGAAGAAAAGTCTGGCCAGCACGTCAGGCGAGACCAGAAGGCGCCGAATGGTCATAGTGTGAATATTGACGCCAGAGTGACGGCACTTTTTAAATTCAACGTCGAACGCAATGTGGGAGCGGGCTTGCTCGCGAAAGCGGTATGTCAGTCAACTTATCTGTTGAATGAAAGACCGTATTCGCGAGCAAGCCCGCTCCCACATTAAACCGAGATGTCCTTAGGCAGGCTTGGCCTCGACCAACGCTTCCTGCGCCGCTTCTTTCTCGGCTTCCTTGAGGTCTTCCTCGCTGATCATTTCCGCGATCACCCGCAGGCGCTCCACCACCCGTGCATTGACGCTGCCTTCAGGGAATTCGCCATTCTCATCCGGCGCACCCGCCGGCTCGCCGACCAACAGGCTCAGCGCCTCGTCCGCCTGACGCACCGCGTACACATGGAACTGCCCCGCGCGTACTGCGGCCAACACCTTCTCGTCGAGCATCAACGTGGCAACGTTCGCCTGCGGAATGATTGCACCTTGCTTGCCGGTCAGCCCGCGCGCTTCACAGAGGCGGAAGAAACCTTCGATCTTCTCGTTGACCCCGCCCACCGCCTGCACTTCACCGAACTGGTTGATTGAACCGGTGATCGCAAAGCACTGCTTGAGTGGGGTTTTCGACAAGGCCGAAATCAACGTGCAAGCCTCACCCAGCGACGCACTGTCACCATCGACATAACCGTAGGACTGCTCCAGGGCGATGCTCGCGGAAATCGCCAACGGGAATTCCTGGGCGTAACGACTGCCCAGATACCCGGTGAGGATCATCACGCCTTTGGAGTGAATCGGCTGCCCGAGGTTGACCTCGCGCTCGATGTCGACAATGCCGCTGCCGCCCGGATACACGGTGGCGGAAATCCGCGCCGGCACACCGAAGGCCGAGTCGCCGACTTCCAGCACTGTCAGGCCGTTGCACTTGCCGACGGCGGCACCATCGGTGTCGATCAGGATGATCCCGGCCAGCATATCGTCGAGAATCCGCGCCGAAACTCGCCCGGTACGGGTAGCCTTGGCCTTGAGCGCACGTTCGATGTGCCCGGCGTCGGTCATCTCGTCGCCCGCCAGGTGGCGAATGAAATCCGCCTCGCTGACCAGTTGGAACAGATCGCCGATGCGCGCCGACAAACGCCCCTGGTGTTCAGCCAGACGCGCGCTGTACGTGGCCAGACGTGCGACGGCATCTGCCGTCAACGGCGCCATGCCTTCTTCGGAAGTGCGGGTTTTGAGCAACTGGGCGAACTGCTCCAGGCTCTCGTCGACCATCGGGATGTCTTCGTCGAAATCCACCAGGACGCGGAACATCTCCTGGAAGTCCGGATCGAGGTCTTGCAGCGTGTAATACAGCTGACGGGCACCGATGATGATGACTTTGACCGCCAATGGAATGTGTTGCGGCGTCAGGGTCACCGTGGCCAGTCGTCCCAGCTCACCCAGCGGCGATTCCATTTTCAGCTTGCGCGATTGCAGGGCACGCTTGAGCGCATCCCAAACGAACGGCTCGCTGAGCATTTTTTCCGCTTCAAGAATCAGGAAACCACCGTTGGCCCGGTGCAAGGCGCCCGGTCGCAGTTGCCGATAGGTCGTGTACAGCGCGCCCTGATCGGTGCTGTATTCAATCCGGCCAAACAGGTTTTCGTACGTCGGGTGCGGCTCGAACACCACCGGCGCACCGCCGCTGGCCGAATGCCCGACTACCAGGCTCGGCGCGTATTGCTCTTCCAGCAGCTTGCGGGCAATGGCGTCGGTCTTGCTGTCGTCGACCAGTTGCTCGACCACCGTCTTCAACAGGTAAACCTGCATCGCCTGCAGGTAACCGCACACAGCGGCGTTCTCGGCGTACTTCTCCGACAACGGCGACAGCAGCGGCTGCAAGGCCAGGGTGATGGTTTCTTCGTTGAGGTGACGCAGTTGATTGCTCGACTCACGCTTCCATTGCGGCAGGCTGGCGAGCTCTTCGTTCAGGCGCTCTTCCAGGCCGGAAATGTCCTCGTGGAAGCGCTCGCGATCGGCTTCCGGTAACTGGGCGAACTCCGCCTCGTCCAGCGCCTTGCCTTCGCTCATCGGGGTAAACGCGATGTTGCTGGCGTCGCGATACAGGGCGACTTCTTTCTCCAGGGCCAGGCGCTCGATGATGTCCAGTGCCTTGTCGTAACGCTGATTGAAAGCGCGGTCGATGGCGCTTTTCTTCTGTTGGTAGGACGGGTGTTCGAACACCGCCGGAAAGGTCGCCAGCAGGTTATCGATCAAACCGTTGATGTCGCCGATGAATGCACCAGCGGTGCCCGACGGCAATTCCAGGGCGCGAGGCTCGCGCGGCTCATCGAAATTATTGACGTAGACCCAGTCCGCCGGAGTCTGCAGGCGCTTGCCTTCGGCTTTCAGGTAGCGTTTGACGAACGAGAACCGGCCGGTGCCAGGCTCACCCATGACAAACACGTTGTAACCGGGGCGTGGCATGGCCACACCGAACTGCAAGGCTTCGACCGCACGTTCCTGGCCAAGCACACCGCGGAAGGGCTCCAGATCATTGGTGGTAGAGAAGCTGAACTGTTCAGCGGAAAACGGACGGGTCAGCGCTTCAGGCGCTAGACGCAAGCTGGCAGCAACAGGATCAGGCATCGGGCTTCCTTACATCAGGCGGGGCAGATAGCGGCATTCTGGCGCTGCTCATACTTCACTTGCAAGGCGCGCCTCCTGCCAAAGCATAGACAAACTGCTATCCCCAGGCGGGGCGGGGCTAAATCAATGATTTCGGCGAATGTTTTACAAAAAATCACGGAACCCCGTGATCGTGCCTAAACTCCAAACTGCGCGGCTGGACTAATAACCGGCCCAATTGGCGCCGACACGGGCCAAAACCCCTTGTCCATCGGTATGCACACTAAGAGAACATAGCTATGAAACGGATTCTTCTCGGTACTCTCTTCACCGTTGTATCCCTCAACGCCATGGCGCAAGCGCCAGGCGGCCCGGATTGCGGTTGGGGCAACATGCTGTTCGAAGGTCAGCGTGGCACCCCGGCTCACTTCATGGCCTCCACCACCAACGGCACCTCCGGCAACGCAACCTTCGGTATGACCTCCGGCACCAACGGCTGCGCAACGAATGCGTCGCTGACCTACGGCGGCAAATCCTGGTTTGCCATGAATGGCATGATGAACGAGCTGTCCGAAGACATGGCCAAAGGTCAGGGCGAAGCGCTGACGACCTACGCCGTGGTCCTGGGCGTAGCACCGGAAGACCGCGCGCATTTCGCCGCTGTCACTCACGAGCACTTCCAGCAAATCTTCAGCAAGGCTGACGTGACCGCTGAAGACGTGCATACCAATACCCTGGCCGTTCTCAAGAGCGATCCGCGTCTGGCCAAGTACGCCACTCAAGCTTAATCTCGAAGCGCCCGCTCCTTTCGGGGAGCGGATTTGTTTTTTTGGCCCGTCCCTCTTTGGGTCTTTGTTTTTTTCGACTTAAGTTGCCCACTATGCTCAAACGCCTTGCCTGGCTGGCGCTCTGTGTCTGCGCCCCGCTGGCCGCCGCGCCGCACATCGACCCTCAACGTTTGCAGCAACTGGCCAATGACCCCTTCTGGATTTCCCTGGGGCACTACGAAACCGCCAAGCTTGGTGGCTGGCGCAGCTATGTCAGCGACAAGAAATTCTTCCTCGCACCCGACGGCAATGAACACCCCGATCATGAACTGGCGGCCACCGTCCAAGCGTTGTACGTCCCGGCCAGTGCCGGCGAACACCACGCCCAATGCGTCTACCCGGCCCGCACTCGCTGGCTGAAGACGCAGCTCAACCTGAGCGATCTGCCGACACTGGACTGCAGCGAATTCAAGCAATGGTTCAAGGACGTCTCGCCCCACAGTGCGGTGATGATTTTCCCGGCGGCGTACCTGAACAGTCCGTCATCGATGTTCGGCCACACGCTGCTGCGTATCGACCAGGCCGATGTACAAAGCGACCACACCGCCCTGCTCAGTTACGCGATCAACTTCGGCGCCTACATCGAGGGTTCGGATAACAGCATCCTCTACGCCTGGAAAGGCTTGATGGGCGGCTATCCAGGACTGTTCGCGCTGGTGCCCTATCAGGAAAAACTCTCGGAATATCGCAGCCTCGAAAACCGTGACTTGTGGGAATACCGGCTGAACCTGACACAGGCAGAAACCGCACGCATGGTCGAGCACGTCTGGGAGTTGAAGCAGATCAAGTTCGACTATTACTTCTTCGACGAAAACTGCTCCTATCGCCTGCTGGAATTGCTGCAAGTGGCGCGACCGAGCCTGCGCCTGACCGAGCAATTCCCGTTGACCGCGATTCCGACCGACACCGTCAAAGCCGTGAAAGAAGCCGGCCTGGTGGAATCCATTCAATATCGCCCGTCCCGCGAACGCGAGTTGTTGAGTCGTGTCGAGCCGCTGAACCCTGAAGAACAGCAATGGGTGCTGAAGGTCAGCGCCGACCAGAAACAGTTACAGGAACCCGCGTTCAAGTCGCAACCCAAGGATCGCCAGGCGCTGATCATCGATGCGGCCTATCGTCTTGAGCGCTACCGCGCCAATGGCCAGGAACGTGACCCGGCGCGGGCTCAACGAAGCTTCGAGCTGCTGCGGGCGATCAACCAGAACCCGGCGCCGGAGCTGGTCATCCCGCAACCGGGCCTGCCCGAGGATGGCCATGAATCCCGCACCTGGCAGGCGGGCATCGGTACCCGGGGTGACAAGGCGTTTGGCGAATATGGCCTGCGCATGGCGTATCACGACCTCAACGACAACGCCGAGAGTTTCCCGCTCGGCGCCCAGATTGAAATCCTGCAAATGAAACTGCGCCAGTACGAAGGCAATCACTGGCAGTTTCAACAACTGGATCTGGCGACGATTCGCTCCCTGACCCCGCGTAACGAGCTGCTGCAGCCGCTGTCGTGGCAGGTGACGGGTGGCCTGGAACGGGTGCCGGGCAAGCATGACGACGAAACCCTGGTCAGCCACGTCAATGGCGGTGGCGGCGGTACCTGGCAACTGGGCGAGGACATGCTCGGTTTTGCGCTGGGCACGGTGCGCGTCGAGCACAACAATGACTTCGCCGAATTCATCGCCCCGGCGGCGGGCTTCAACACCGGCGTGCTGTGGAAAAACCCGCTGGGTAACTTCAGCCTGGAGACCAAAGGCGATTTCTTCACCAATGGCGAAGTGCGCCGCAACATCAGCCTGAATCAGCAGTGGGAACTGTCGCGAAACCTGGGCCTGCGCCTGAGCGCCCAGCGCGACTTCAGCCACCTCGCCACACCCGAGAACGAAGTGATGCTTGAGGTGAAGTGGTATCACTATTGATCTGTCACACCACCATCCCTTGTGGGAGCGGGCTTGCTCGCGAAAGCGATGTGTCAGTCAGCATAGGTATTGACTGACACATCGCTTTCGCGAGCAAGCCCGCTCCCACATTCGTTTTGTGGTGTTCAAAAATCTCATTTTTTCCATCGAGTGCCGCAGGCTCCGACAGATTCATCACAGGCCTTTCACACACGCCTCACGAATCCACTTCTAGACTTCCCTTATAGGCCGTTGCACGGCCCGGGAGTTTGAGATGTGGCGGTGCGTGGCAGTAATCGGTGGGTTGATGTTGATCGCAGGTTGCCAGACAACCCACGAAGAGTTGATCTCAAAAGGTTATCCACCGGCATTCGCCGATGGCTTCGATGACGGGTGCAGCAGTGGCCGGCAAGCCGCTGGGGCAATGAGTGGCGAATTTCGCAAAAACGTCCCGCGCTATCTCAAGGACAAGCCGTACGCCGAAGGCTGGAGCGATGGCTTCCGTCAGTGCCAGGCCATGCTTGAGAACCATGACCGCGAGGACTATCGCAGCCACCACTGGGACGACCGCGAAAAAGCCTGGCAGCAACAAAAAGACCAGGACACCGCCCGTGCCTATCACTCGCCATGAGTCGCTTACAGACATCCGCCGAAACTAAAAGCCTGCAACCATGGCCCAAACCCTATAACGGGAGAAGACCATGAGCCGGGCATTCGTCAACGAAGATAACGCCGCCGAGCAAGCCGATCAGCCGGTTGAACGGCAGGTCAGCACCCAACCCAATTACGTCACGCCGGCGGGGCTTGCACAGTTGCAGGCGAAAGTCGCCGAGGTGCAAAACCTGATCAACGAACAGAGCGCGAAAGGTGAACTGGCCGACAAACAGCGCCAGGCCGACCTTGAGCGTGACTGGCGATATTTCAATCAGCGCCTGCAAAGCGCTCAACTGGTGGTGCCGGCCTCCTCGACCAACAAGGTGCAGATTGGCGCCTGGGTGACCTTTGCCGATCAACATGGCAGCAAGCAGCGTGTGCAGTTAGTGGGTGAGGATCAGGCGGATGCGGCCAGCGGGTTGATCAATTGGGGCTCGCCGTTGGGGCGGGCGTTGTTGGGCGCGCAGGTGGGGGATGAGGTGGTTTGGAAGCGGCCGGTGGGGGATTTGGTGATTGAGGTTTTGCAGATAGATATTGAGTGACCATCAGGCCGCCTTCGCGAGCAAGCCCGCTCCCACATTGGTCTTGTGAACGCCACAGATCAAATGTGGGAGCGGCGGTGCGACGATTCGACTTGCTCGCGAAAGTCGCACCACGGTGTCACTGAATGCCCTTAAAAAAACGGAGCCCCGAAGGCTCCGCTTTTTGTGCAACTCACCCGATATCAGGCCAGTTTTTTGTGCCGTACACGGTGCGGCTGGGTAGCCGCTTCGCCGAGACGCTTGCGGCGGTCGGCTTCGTATTCGGTGTAGTTACCTTCGAAGAACACCGCTTGCGAGTTGTCTTCGTACGCCAGGATGTGCGTCGCGACGCGGTCAAGGAACCACCGATCGTGAGAGATCACAATGGCTGCGCCCGGGAAGTCCAGCAGGGCTTCTTCCAGGGAACGCAGGGTTTCAACGTCGAGGTCGTTGGACGGTTCGTCGAGCAGCAGGACGTTGCCGCCCTCCTTCAGGGTCAGGGCCAGGTGCAACCGACCGCGCTCACCACCGGACAGGTCCTTGACGAACTTCTGCTGATCGCCGCCCTTGAAGTTGAAGCGACCGACGTAGGTACGCGACGGGATTTCGTAGTTGCCGATGCGGATCTGGTCGGAACCGTCGGAGATCTGCTGGAACACGGTCTTGCTGCCGTCCAGGTCTTCGCGGCTCTGATCGACGCACGCCAGTTGCACGGTTTCGCCGACTTCGATGCTGCCCGAATCTGGTTGTTCCTTGCCCATCAGCATGCGGAACAGGGTCGATTTACCGGCACCGTTACCGCCGATCACGCCAACGATGGCGCCTTTAGGCATGGAGAACGACAGGTTGTCGATCAACACGCGATCGCCGTAGCCCTTGGAAACGTTCTTGAACTCGATGACCTTGTCGCCCAGGCGCGGACCGGCCGGGATGTAGATCTCGTTGGTTTCGCTGCGCTTCTGGAATTCCTGCGATTGCATTTCTTCGAAGCGTTGCAGACGAGCCTTGGATTTGGACTGGCGGGCCTTGGCGCCTTGGCGCACCCACTCCAGTTCTTCCTTCATGGCCTTTTCGTGAGCCGATTGCTGCTTGGATTCGGCCGCCAGACGATTGGACTTGGCTTCAAGCCAACCCGAATAGTTGCCCTCGTACGGGATACCGGCGCCGCGGTCGAGTTCGAGGATCCAGCCGGCAACGTTGTCCAGGAAGTAACGGTCGTGCGTGATCGCAACCACGGTGCCCGGGAAATCGTGCAGGAAGTGCTCCAGCCAGGCGACGGAATCGGCGTCCAGGTGGTTGGTCGGTTCGTCGAGCAGCAGCATGTCAGGGGCGGACAGCAGCAGGCGGCACAGGGCCACACGACGCTTTTCACCACCGGACAGGAATTCGACCTTGGCATCCCACGCCGGCAGGCGCAGCGCATCGGCGGCGACTTCCAGTTGGCGATCCAGGTTGTGACCGTCGCTGGCTTGCAGGATGGCTTCGAGCTTGGCCTGTTCTGCCGCCAGTTTGTCGAAGTCGGCATCTTCTTCAGCGTAAGCCGCGTAGACCTCGTCCAGGCGCGCCTGGGCATTCTTGATCACGCTGACCGCTTCCTCGACCACTTCACGCACGGTCTTGGTCGGGTCCAGGATGGGTTCCTGTGGCAGGTAGCCGATGTTCAGCTCCGGCATCGGACGGGCTTCGCCCTCGAACTCGGTGTCGACGCCGGCCATGATTTTCAGCAGCGTGGACTTACCCGAACCGTTGAGGCCGAGTACACCGATCTTGGCGCCAGGGAAGAACGACAGAGAAATGTTTTTCAGGATTTCCCGCTTCGGCGGAACAACTTTGCCCAGCCGATGCATGGTGAAGACGTATTGAGCCATGGAGAACCTTGGGTCAGTGACAGATGAATGATTGGAGCGCAGGCGAAGCCCGGCCAGACTGTGCGCGTCGTCCGATTGATGGCTATCAATACGTGCGCGCTGAAAAAGTCTGATTCTAGGAGCTGGAACGCTCCCGCGTAACCGGCAAAGCTACCTTAATGACGGAAGGCAGTCCAGCCGACAGGGACTGGCACTTCGCCACAACTCAAGGCATGCTAGCCGCCCTTCGGGCGTCAGGCTTATAGTGCACGTCGCGCCAGTCCAGTCAAACCGCAGGATTCCAGTTTGCCTAATGCCACTCCGCCCGTTTCCGTGAGCGCCCCCAGTCCTGCGACCGGCTCGCCCCTGCGCGGAACCTTGAAAGGCGCACTGGCCACCCTCGTCCTGTTGCTGCTCGCCCTGCTGTTCTGGCAGCTCCTGGATCAGCTGCGTGAAACCCAGAAACATCAGCGCCAATACACCATCGACTACACCGCCGACCTGGCCGCGCAAGTCAGCCTGAACATGGCGCTCAACGCCCAGATCGCCCTCAACCTGCTACCGATCGTCGAACAGCCGCAAAGCGCCGACGAACAACAGGCGTTGCTGCGCAAGCTGCAACAGTCATTGCCCGAGCTGCGCAGCCTGGCATTGCTCAGCCCCTCCGGAAAAATCATCAGCGACAGCGCCGCTGACAGTCAGGACGCCGACTACCTGAGTGATCTGGTGCGGCGCAGCCACGCCCAGGCTCACTATTTCAGTAATGCTGATGACGGTTCCGTGGTGCATCTTCTATTGCATCAGGCCAGCGGCAGCACGCGAGGCTATTGGGCGCTGCGCCTGACACCGACCTTTTTCTCGACCCTGACCAAACAAAACGAAGCCGGCATCCGCCCGCTGTGGCTGGTGGAGAACCGGGTCAATCGCCAGATCATCAGCCGCGATGACGCATTGCCTTCAAGCACGCCAGCGGTGCTGACACCCGATGAACTGGCCAGCAGTGTACTGACCGTTCCCTTGAGCAGCAGCGACTGGCAGTTGCGCGGGTTGTTCGATCGGCAACGCGTGCTCGAAGACCTGCTGCCGGCCTTCATCGGCAAGTGCCTGCTGGGCCTGGCGCTTTCGCTGCTGCCATTCATTGCGCTGCTGAACATGCGCCGGCGTCAACGCCAGGTGCACGAGGGTCGTCGACGCTATCAGGACATTTTCGAAGGCACCGGTGTTGCCCTCTGCGTGCTCGACGTTTCCGGGCTCAAGGGCGTTTTCGACAAGGCGCACCTGCACAGCAACGAACAACTGCAGGCCTGGCTCGAGAGCCCGGAACAACGCCGGCAACTGCTTCGGGAATTGCGCGTCACCGAGGTCAACCAGGTTGCCCTGCAACTGCTTAACGTCAATTCCTGCGATCAAGCCTGGAACCTGCTGATCGATGGCAACCCGCTGGACGGCACGGCCATCGGCAATCAAGTGCTTGAAGCGGTGCTCAATCACCAAAACCAGCTTGAGCTGGAAATCAAATTGCAGGGCGCCAATGACCGCGATCAGCATTTGTGGCTGGTACTGCGCCTGCCGGCCGATCAGGACGACTATAAAGCGGTGATCCTGAGCATCACCGACATCACCAGCCGCAAGCTGATCGAGCTGTCGCTGCTGGAACGTGAAGGTTTCTGGTCCGATGTGGTGCGCACCGTGCCGGATCACCTGTACGTGCAGGACGTCATCAGCCAGCGGATGATTTACAGCAACCACCACTTGGGGCAGACCCTGGGTTACGACCGTACTGAACTGCATCAAATGGGTGAGTATTTCTGGGAAATCCTGCTGCACCCCGAAGACGCCGATTTCTACCACCGTTCGCGCCAGACCCAGCGTCAGGCGGGTTACAGCCAATTGATGCAATGCCAACTGCGCTTCCGACATCGCGATGGTAAATGGCGACCGTTCGAGATTCGCGAACAGGCCCTGGCACGCGACAAGCACAATCAGGTCACGCGCATCATCGGTGTGGCCAAGGACATCACCGATCAGATCGAGGCCAGTGAGTCGTTGCGCGATAGCGAGCAGCGCTACCGGATGCTCGCTGAAAGCATCAGCGACGTGATTTTCTCCACCGACAGCAAGCTGTCGCTCAATTACGTCAGCCCCTCGGTGCAAGCCGTGCTGGGTTATGACGCAGAGTGGATCTTCCAGAACGGTTGGCAATCGATTGTCGCCAACCCGCAACAACTGACCGGCATCTTCGCCCTGATGGACCGGGTCAGCAAAGCGCTGGATAAACCCGAGCAACTGGCGCTGTTGCGCAGCCAGGTGCAGACCCAGCTGTTCCTGTTCGATTGCCTGCGGGCCGACGGCCGCAAGATTCCCATCGAGCTGCGGCTGGTGCTGGTCTGGGACGAACACGGCGCATTCGAAGGCGTGCTCGGTGTCGGTCGCGACATCAGCCAGCAGCGCCGCGCCGAGAAAGACCTGCGCATGGCGGCCACGGTATTTGAGCACTCGACCTCGGCGATCCTGATCACCGACCCGGCCGGTTACATCGTGCAGGCCAACGAAGCATTCAGTCGCGTCAGCGGTTACGCCGTAGAACAAGTGCTCGACCAGTTGCCGAACATGCTGACCGTCGACGAGCAGCAGGAAGCGCATCTGCGCTACGTGCTCAAGCAACTTCATCAGAACAACACCTGGGAAGGTGAGGTCTGGCTCAAGCGCCGCAGCGGCGAACACTACCCGGCCTGGGTCGGCATCACGGCGGTGCTCGACGACGAAGGCGACCTGGCCAGCTATGTGTGCTTCTTCAGCGACATCAGCGAACGCAAGGCGAGTGAGCAGCGGATTCACCGCCTCGCTTACTACGACGCCCTGACCCACCTGCCCAACCGCACGTTGTTCCAGGATCGCCTGCACACCGCACTGCAATCGGCGGAACGGCAGAAGTCCTGGGTGGTGCTGATGTTCCTCGACCTCGACCGTTTCAAGCCGATCAACGACTCCCTCGGTCACGCTGCCGGCGACCGCATGCTCCAGGAAATGGCCACGCGCCTGCTCGGCTGCGTCGACGATGACGACACCGTTGCACGCATGGGCGGCGATGAATTCACCTTGTTGCTGCAACCGAAGGTCAATCGTGAAATCGCGCTGAACCGGGCGATCCACGTGGCGGAACAGATCCTCGCCAGCCTGGTGAAACCCTTTGTGCTGGAGGGTCGCGAGTTCTTCGTCACGGCCAGTATCGGCATCGCCCTGAGCCCGCAGGACGGCAACGAACTCAGTCAGTTGATGAAAAACGCCGACACGGCGATGTACCACGCCAAGGAACGCGGCAAGAACAACTTCCAGTTTTATCAGGCGGACATGAACGCCAGCGCCCTTGAGCGTCTGGAGCTGGAAAGCGATTTGCGCCACGCTCTGGAACAGAACGAATTCGTGCTCTATTACCAACCGCAGTTCAGCGGCGATGGTAAACGCTTGACCGGTGCCGAAGCCTTGCTGCGCTGGCGCCATCCGCGACGCGGACTGGTGCCGCCGGGGGATTTCATTCCAGTGCTCGAAGAGCTCGGGCTGGTGGTGGATGTCGGCGACTGGGTGATCGGCGAAGCCTGTCGCCAACTCAAGACCTGGCACCAGACCAAGGTCCGTGTGCCGAAGGTGTCGGTCAACATCTCGGCGCGGCAGTTCTCCGATGGCCAGTTGGGCACGCGGATCGCCAACATCCTCAAGGAAACCGGTTTGCCGCCGGCGTGCCTGGAGCTGGAACTGACCGAAAGTATCCTGATGCGCGAAGTCAGCGAGGCGATGCAGATTCTTGCCGGGTTGAAAAACCTTGGCCTGAGCATCGCGGTCGACGACTTCGGCACCGGTTATTCATCGCTCAACTACCTCAAGCAATTCCCGATCGACGTGCTGAAAATCGACCGCACGTTTGTTGATGGCCTGCCGTCCGGTGAACAGGACGCGCAGATTGCCCGGGCGATCATCGCCATGGCCCACAGCCTGAACCTGGCGGTAATCGCCGAGGGCGTGGAAACCCACGAACAGCTCGACTTCCTGCGTGAGCATGGTTGCGATGAGGTTCAGGGGTATCTGTTCGGCCGGCCGATGCCGCCGGCCCGGTTTGAAGCGCAGTTCAGCAATGATGCGTTGTTCATGTTCGACTGAGATTTTGTGGTGCGGCGACCAGCCCCTTCGCGAGCAAGCCCGCTCCCACATTTAATCGCATTCTCCAGTGAGAACTCGGTTGAATGTGGGAGCGGGCTTGCTCGCGAAGGGGCCCTGACAGGCACCGCATATCTGGTCATGAAGCCCACTTGTCTGCGACATGATCTCCTTTCATATGCCATCTAAAACCCGTTGGGTTAGAATGCCCCCCTTTTCTGCCCCGATCCTTGAGGACCGCCATGTTCAGCCGTGATTTGACTATTGCCAAGTACGACGCCGATCTTTTTGCCGCCATGGAGCAAGAAGCTCAGCGCCAGGAAGAACACATCGAGCTGATCGCTTCGGAAAACTACACCAGCCCAGCGGTGATGGAAGCTCAAGGCTCGGTACTGACCAACAAGTACGCCGAAGGCTACCCGGGCAAGCGCTACTACGGTGGTTGCGAGTTCGTTGACGTCGTCGAGCAGCTTGCAATTGATCGAGCCAAACAACTGTTCGGCGCCGATTACGCCAACGTTCAACCGCACGCCGGTTCGCAAGCCAACAGCGCCGTTTACCTGGCCCTGCTGTCGGCTGGCGACACCATCCTGGGCATGAGCCTGGCCCACGGTGGTCACCTGACCCACGGCGCCAGCGTTTCGTCCTCCGGCAAGCTGTACAACGCCATCCAGTACGGCATCGACGCCAACGGCCTGATCGACTACGACGAAGTCGAGCGTCTGGCAGTTGAGCACAAGCCGAAAATGATCGTGGCCGGTTTCTCTGCCTACTCGCAGATCCTGGACTTCCCACGCTTCCGCGAAATCGCCGACAAAGTGGGCGCTTACCTGTTCGTCGACATGGCCCACGTGGCCGGTCTGGTCGCCGCTGGCGTCTACCCGAACCCGGTGCCATTTGCTGACGTCGTGACCACCACCACGCACAAGACCCTGCGCGGTCCACGTGGCGGCCTGATCCTGGCTCGCGCCAACGCCGACATCGAGAAGAAGCTGAACTCCGCGGTATTCCCGGGCGCCCAGGGTGGCCCGCTGGAGCACGTGATCGCCGCTAAAGCGATCTGCTTCAAGGAAGCTCTGCAGCCTGAGTTCAAGACCTACCAGCAACAGGTAGTGAAAAACGCCAAGGCCATGGCCGGCGTGTTCATCGAGCGCGGTTTCGACGTGGTCTCCGGCGGTACCGAGAACCACCTGTTCCTGCTGTCGCTGATCAAGCAGGAAATCTCCGGTAAAGACGCTGACGCCGCTCTGGGCAAAGCATTCATCACCGTGAACAAGAACTCCGTGCCAAACGACCCTCGCTCCCCGTTCGTCACCTCCGGCCTGCGCTTCGGCACTCCGGCTGTGACCACTCGCGGCTTCAAGGAAGCAGAGTGCAAGGAACTGGCCGGCTGGATCTGCGACATCCTGGCTGACCTGAACAACGAAGCGGTGATCGACGCCGTTCGTGAGAAGGTCAAGGCCATCTGCAAGAAGCTGCCGGTGTACGGCGCTTAATAAGCCCCGCTAAACCGCAGTAAAGAAACCGGCCAGAGATGGCCGGTTTTTTATTGCCGACATTAACCAGTTAATACTTCCCCAGAACAGCATCACAATTTACAACTCACCAGTAACACCCACGAAACACCCTCTACCCTTCTACAAACAAAAACTCTTGCAACACACACAAATCCCGCCAAAAATAAAAACCGCTTAGTCTAAAACCCGACTCAACAAACAACCTCTGACAAACGGGTTACACCATGACAAGCAGCATTGATAAATCTTTCATCGCGACACTGAGAATGCTCGACCATAAAGTAGGCTTTCTTCAACAGCTGCATGGCAAGCCGGCGTTGGCCACCATCAGCCTGTTCAGCGGTGGTTTCTTTACCGGAAGCCCGCAAACACGGGATCATTCCCACCTGCTCGGCCTACGACTCAACGAGCAGATCGGAAGGGTAATACCGTTGAAGCTGCACTTCAGGCATACCCCTGATGGCTACATCCTCACCATAAAAAACAAGGGCGACTATTACAATCAGCTCATTAGCAAGAACGGACTGGATACTGTTGAAGCCGTGGATTCAGACACCGACGACCCGACAACTTTCACCCTTCTCGACCATGAAGGCGTCGCTATTACACTGGACAACTTACAGCCCGCTCACTCACCCATCTCTCTCAGAATAAAAGACAAACACTACTTAGGCGGCATCAAGATCAAAGGTTCGCCGTATGTTTATCTTGGAAAAACCGAAGAGCGTTCAAAGATCACTTTTATCCTGAGTATTCTTGAAAGGAAAGTACCTCACACTAAAAATTGACACGCCACACTCTTCATAAAAATCGGCAGCCAGTGCCGGTTTTTTGGACAACCGCTCAAGGTCGGGACATTCAGCCCTACTGGTAAGACCGGTCATGCCACTAGTGCAATTTTCGCTTGCGATCACCCAAAACCTGCGCCTAGACTGCGCCTGCACTGGACATACCGGTAAGACCACAATAATTAAGTCCTGAATCTGCTGCGCATAAGCATCAGGCCGCCAGGACACCGACCAGGATTCCTCCCATGCTCAGATGGTGCTCGCGTTCAATCTTCCTTCAAGTGGTTCTCGGACTGGTGCTCGGCATCGTCTGCGGGCTGACCCTTCCTGAATACTCGGCCCAGCTCAAACCGCTCGGCGACGGTTTCATCAAACTGATCAAGATGCTCATCGGCCTGATCGTGTTTTGCGTGGTGGTCAGCGGCATCAGCGGTGCCGGCGACTTGAAGAAAGTCGGGCGCATCGGCCTGAAGTCGGTGATCTACTTTGAAGTGCTGACCACCATCGCCTTGGTGATCGGCCTGGTGTTCGCCTTCAGCACCGGCATCGGCAGCGGCGCAAACATTCATCTGGAGCAGCTCTCCGCCGCCGACATGGGCGACATCGCCCAGCGCGGCCAGCACATGCACACCACCACACAATTTCTGATGGACCTGATCCCGACCTCGGTGATTGGCGCCTTCGCCGATAACAACATTCTGCAAGTGCTGCTGTTTTCGGTGCTGTTCGGCAGCGCGTTGAACCTGGTGGGCGAAGCGGCCTCGGGCATCTCCCGGTTGATCAATGAACTGAGCCACGTCATTTTCCGCATCATGGGCATGATCGTGCGCCTGGCGCCGATTGGCGTGTTCGGCGCCATCGCCTTCACCACCAGTAAATATGGCCTGGATTCGCTGCAGCATCTGGGCAGCCTGGTCGGCCTGTTTTACCTGACGTGCGCTGCATTTGTGTCGCTGATCCTCGGTCTGGTGATGCGCCTGTCCGGCTTGCGGATGTGGCCGCTGCTCAAGTACCTGCGCGAAGAACTGCTGATCGTCATGGGCACCGCTTCGTCTGATGCCGTGCTGCCGCAGATCATGCGCAAACTTGAGCATCTGGGCATCGGCAGTTCCACGGTCGGGCTGGTGATCCCCACCGGTTACTCGTTCAACCTCGACGGTTTCTCGATCTACCTGACCCTCGCCATCGTGTTCATCGCCAATGCCACCGGCACGCCGCTGGCCATGACTGACCTGCTGACCATTTTGCTGGTGTCGCTGATCACCTCCAAAGGCGCCCACGGGATTCCCGGTTCAGCGCTGGTGATCCTGGCGGCCACCCTGACAGCGATCCCGGCGATTCCGGTGGTTGGCCTGGTGTTGGTGCTCGCGGTGGACTGGTTCATGGGCATCGGTCGGGCGCTGACCAACCTGATCGGCAACTGCGTCGCCACCGTGGCCATCGCCCGCTGGGAGAAAGACATCGATATCCAGCGCGCGAACAAGGTGCTTTCCGGTCAGGTGGGTTATACCTTCCAGCCGCGAAAACCGGTCGCGCCGACGCATCAGCAGGAATTTTGAATAAAACGGGAGCCTGCCAGACGGCGGGCTCCCCTGCCTTTATCCATGGAGCAACCCGTGATTACCACTTCAACGGTCGTCAATTCAGTCGTAGAAAAACTTCGGGCGGCACTGGCCCGTGGTCAGTGGCGCTCCGGCGAGATGTTGCCGGGGCAGCGTGAACTGGCCGAGCAACTGGGCATCAGTCGCCCGAGCCTGCGCGAAGCCGTGATCGTGCTGGAAACCCTTGGTCTGGTGCGTTCAATGCCGGGCAAAGGCGTGGTGGTGCTGGACGCGAACCTCAGCGACAGCCAAAGCCATGACAGCGCAGTGGCCGGCGCGAGCCTGGAAGACGTGCTGCAACTGCGCTACACCCTTGAGCCGTTCATTGTCGGTCTGGTGGCGCAGTCGATCAGCAGCAAAGAAGTCGGGCAACTGCGCCTGACCCTGATGGACATGCGCGAAGCACTCGAAGCCAACGACGCCGACGCCGGGGTCAACGCCTATATCGCCTTCCACGAAGAATTGTTCACGCTGACCTCCAATCCGATTTTCCAGAGCGTGGTGCAGCAGACCAGTAACGCACTCAAGCAAAGCGCTGAAGTGCTGCGTAATTCACCGGAACACCTGGCCGAACGTCTTGAAGAAAACGAAGCCGTGGTGCGCGCAATCCGTAGCAAGAACAGCGCACAGGCCAGTGCCGAAATGCGCCGGCACATCCTTCGCGAAGGACGGCGGATGGGCATCGAATTGAACATCCCGGACGACAACCTCGGCAGTTGAAACCTTTGGAACCGGAGACCGGCCATGAACAGCTTCGCTTCACCGCAGACGCTTGTTGCCCTGCCCTTTCCCAACCGGGAGGAGGACCTGTATTCACGGGTTTTCGACGCCATTCTCGAACAGCACATCGATGCAGACAGTCGTTTTACCGAAGAAAGCCTGGCGCAGGTGTTTGGCGTTCGACGCAGTGATATCCGGTGTGTGCTGACGCGATTGGCTCATCAGCAGATCATCGTACTGCGGGTGAATCATCGGCCTCGTGTTGCTGCGCTGGAGGTCGAGCAGGTCCGACAAACGTTGCATGCACGGCGGCTGACGGAGATCACCTTGGTGCGTTTGGCCTGTCAGCATTCGTGTCCGCAAGACTTGAAAAGCCTGGGAGCGTTGATCGATAGCGAGCGCGAATGTAACGCGCGTGGTTCGGCAATTCGGTTATCTGGGGAATTTCACCTACAGCTGGCGAAAATGGCCGGGAATGCTCCTTTGGCGCATTTTCTGGACAGTCTGGTGCCGCTGACGGCGTTGGCTGTTGCCCAGTTTGAGGGAAATGTAGCGGGTTATTGCGATTGGCAGGTGCATCAGGGGATTTTGGAGGCTGTGGAGTATCGGGATGAGGTCAAGGCGGTCGCCTTGCTGAATCAGCATCTGGATCATTTGGAAGAGGCGTTGGTGAGCTCAGAACTGCTACTCAGCCAGAATCGTGTTGCCGGTTAGGCCGCCTTCGCGAGCAAGCGCGCTCCCACAAGGGAATGCATTCCAAATGTGGGAGCGGGCTTGCTCGCGAAGAGGCCCTATCAGCCACCGATAATGTCAGTGCTGCGCCGCCACCCGCGCAAACCCCTCTCGAATCTTCTCTTCCGGCAAATCATCCGCAATAAACACGATCACACTTTCCCGCGTCTCGCCCTCCGCCCATTCCGTATCCCAGTCAAATCCGTACAACTTCAGAACACCCTGGAACACCATCCGTCGCGGTTCGCCGGCAATGTTCAACACGCCTTTGTAACGCAACAATTGCTTGCCATGGTCTTCCAGCAACTCGTTCATGAACTCACTGAGTTTGTCGATATCCAGCGGCTTGTCGGTGCGCAGCACCAGGCTGGAAATGCGGTCAATGGACGGCGCTTTGCTCACTGGACGCAGGCTGACGCCACCGCCGAGGTCGGCATTCAGGTTAAAACCTCGCACGTCGAGCAATTCAGCCAGATCGATATTGCCGTGATCGACCACGCGGATCGGTGCGCGTCGGTTGATGCGGGTCAGGCGCTCACTCAATGCGGTGAAGGTCGGCTCGTCCACCAGATCACGTTTGCTCACCAGCAAGCGGTCGGCGAAACCGATTTGCGCCTGGGCGATGGTTTGGGTCAGGTGAGTCTCGGCGTGCGCCGCGTCCACCAGGGTGATGATGCCGTCGAGGATGTAGCGCTCGCGCAGCTCTTCATCGATGAAGAAAGTTTGCGCCACCGGCGCCGGATCGGCCAGCCCGGTGCATTCGATCACCAGGCGGTCGAAGGCGATGTCGCCGCTGTCCAGGCGTTCGAGCAACAGGTACAGGGCTTTGGTCAGATCAGTGTGGATGGTGCAGCAGACGCAGCCGTTGGACAACGTCATGACTTGTACCGGCTCATCACCCAACAGTTGGGTGTCGATCCCGGCATCACTGAATTCGTTTTCGATCACGGCGATTTTCAGCCCGTGCTCGGCTTTGAGCAGATGGCGCAACAGCGTGGTCTTACCAGCGCCGAGGAAGCCGCTGAGGATAGTTACCGGGATGGGAGAGGACAAACGGTTTCTCCTGTTTTACAGAGTTAAAAAACAACACAAAACAAATGTGGGAGCGGGCTTGCTCGCGAAAGCGGTATGTCATTCAACATTGATGTCGACTGACACGGCCTCTTCGCGAGCAAGCCCGCTCCCACAGGGATTGCATCAACCTCGCTGTCGGATCAACAGCACTTCGGCCCACCCTTGCCACCGTAACGAGCTTCCTGGCGTTCGCGGAAGAACATTTCGTAGCTCATCACCGGTTTGTCCGGGTGTTTGGTTTGCATATGCTCGACGTAGTTGTCGTAGTCGGGCATGCCGACCATCAGGCGCGCGGCCTGACCGAGGTATTTACCGAGGCGACTCAGGTCATTGAACATGTTTGCAATCCTCGATTACGCGTCCGGCAGGGCCTGGAATGGCGCTTCTTTATCCGTACGTTCTTTCGTACCCCAAGAGGCGATGCCGACCTTGAGTGCGTAAAACAGGATACTGAAGACCACGAACAGGAACAGCGCTGTCAGCGTTGCGTTGGTGTAGGCATTGAAAATCACGTGCTGCATCTGCGTGATGTCCTTGGCCGGGGCGAGGAGCTGACCATTGGCCAGCGCATCGCTGTATTTCTTCGCCAGCGACAGGAAACCGATGGCCGGGTTGGCGTCGAACAGCTTGATGAAGCCTGCGGTCACGGTGCAGATCAGCAGCCAGACCGCCGGCAGCATGGTCACCCAGATATAGCGTTGGCGTTTCATTTTGATCAGCACAACCGTTGCCAACATCAGCGCGATACCGGCCAGCATCTGGTTGGAGATACCGAACAGCGGCCACAAGGTGTTGATGCCGCCCAACGGGTCGATCACGCCTTGGTAAAGCAACCAGCCCCACATCGCCACGCAACCGCCGGTGGCGATCAGGTTGGCGGTCCAGGACTCGGTACGTTTCAGCGCCGGCACGAAGGAGCCGAGCAAATCCTGGAGCATGAAGCGACCGGCACGGGTCCCGGCGTCGACCGCGGTCAGGATGAACAGCGCTTCGAACAGGATCGCGAAGTGGTACCAGAACGCCATGGTGTTTTCACCCGGCAGGACACTGTGCAGGATCTGCGCGATCCCCACCGCCAGGGTCGGCGCACCGCCGGCACGGGCCAGAATGGTGGTTTCGCCAATGTCATGGGCCACCGCTTGCAGGGCTTCCGGGGTAATCGCAAAGCCCCAGCTGCTGACGGTTTGCGCGACCGCTACGATGTCACCACCGACGACGGCAGCCGGGCTGTTCATGGCGAAGTACACGCCCGGCTCGATCACCGAGGCGGCAACGATTGCCATGATGGCAACGAAGGATTCCATCAACATCGCGCCGTAACCGATGTAACGGGAATTGACTTCGTTATCCAGCAGCTTCGGCGTGGTGCCGGAAGAGATCAACGCGTGGAAACCCGAGACCGCGCCACAGGCGATGGTGATGAACAGGAACGGGAACAGGCCGCCCTTCCACACTGGGCCGGTGCCGTCGATGAACTGGGTCAGCGCGGGCATTTTCAGCTCGGGCATGGTCACCAGAATGCCGATCGCCAACGCGATGATGGTGCCGATCTTCAGGAACGTCGACAGGTAGTCGCGCGGGGCGAGGATCAGCCACACCGGCAATACCGCGGCGACAAAACCGTAGCCGATCAGCATCCAGGTAATCTGGATCCCGGTGAAGCTGAACGCCTTGGCCCAGACCGGATCAGCCGCAATCTGCCCACCGAGCCAGATTGACCCGAGCAGCAACGCCACGCCGACCACAGAGATTTCACCGATGCGGCCCGGGCGGATGTAGCGCATGTAGATGCCCATGAACATCGCAATCGGGATGGTCGCCATCACTGTGAAAATGCCCCAAGGGCTCTCGGCCAGGGCTTTCACCACGATCAGCGCCAGCACCGCGAGGATGATGATCATGATCAGGAAGCAGCCAAACAGCGCGATGGTGCCGGGGATGCGGCCCATTTCTTCGCGGACCATGTCGCCCAGGGACCGGCCATTGCGGCGGGTCGACATGAACAACACCATGAAGTCCTGAACGGCACCGGCCAGCACCACGCCAGCAATCAGCCACAGCGTGCCAGGCAGATACCCCATCTGCGCCGCCAACACCGGCCCGACCAAGGGACCCGCGCCAGCGATGGCCGCGAAGTGGTGACCGAAGAGGATGTGCTTGTTGGTCGGAACGTAGTCCAGACCGTCATTATTGAGTACGGCGGGGGTCGCCCGTCGCGGGTCGAGTTGCATAACGTTGTTAGCGATGAACAGACTGTAGTAACGGTACGCAACCAGATAAATGGCCACGGCAGCGACCACAATCCACAAGGCGTTGATCGCCTCACCTCGGCGCAATGCCACCACACCCAGGGCACACGCGCCGACGATTGCCAGCAGCAGCCAGGGTAAATGGCGTAGCGGGCTATTATTATTTTTCATTTTATGATTCCAGCCAGAGTGGACAAGAAAGACAGCCACCCCGAGTTTAGCGCTCCTGACGGCAAAGGCCATACCCCGACATTGGTCTAGACACCCGCCTGCGCTGGCAGGCTTTAATAATGCGGGTCTATAGTCAGCGTACCTTTCCGAGGATTGCGCCATGAGCGAACACGCTGCCGACCGTCGCCGCTTCAAACGTATCGCGTTCGATGCCCAAACCGAACTGCGCCAGGACGAATACATCTGGCAGGTGAAGTTGATTGATCTGTCGCTCAAGGGGCTGTTGGTCGAGAAGCCCGAGCCGTGGCTGGGCAATCGGGAGCATCACTTTTGCGTCGATATTCATCTGACGCCTGAAGTCGCGATCAAGATGGATGTGCTACTGACCCACGATGACCGTGGCCAACTCGGCTTCGTCTGCAAACACATCAGCCTGGAATCCATCGAACGCCTGCGGAGATTGATCGAGTTCAACTTGGGAGACCCAGAGGAGCTGGAACGCGAGCTGGGCGCCTTGATCGAAATCTGACGGCCCAACACCAATCCAATGTGGGAGCGGGCTTGCTCGCGAAGGCGGCGTGTCAGACAACATCATTACCGAATGTCAGTCCGCCTTCGCGAGCAAGCCCGCTCCCACATGGATTGTGTTCTATCTGGAAGGTTATTCGAACAAGGCGTCGAGTGCCTGTTCCAGTCGGGTAACGGCAATAATCTGCAACCCCGGTGGCGCTTCTTTCGGCGCATTGCCCTTGGGCACGATGGCGCGCTTGAAGCCGTGCTTGGCGGCTTCTTTCAGGCGTTCCTGACCGCTGGGCACCGGACGTACTTCGCCAGACAGGCCGACTTCGCCAAACACCAACAGATCATGGGGCAATGGCCGGTTGCGCAAACTGGACATGACGGCCGCCATCAATGCCAGATCAGACGCCGTCTCCAACACCTTCACACCACCGACCACGTTGAGAAACACGTCCTGATCGTGGGTCGGAATACCGCCGTGACGGTGCAGAACCGCCAGCAACATCGCCAGGCGATTCTGATCCAGCCCCAGCGTGACCCGGCGCGGGTTGGCCAAATGGCTGTCATCCACCAAGGCCTGGACTTCCACCAGCATGGGCCGCGTCCCTTCCCACGTCGCCATGACCACACTCCCTGGGACTTCCTCCTGCGCGCGTGTGAGAAAAATCGCTGACGGGTTAGAGACTTCTTTCAGACCCTTGTCCGTCATGCCGAACACACCCAATTCGTTGACCGCGCCGAAACGGTTTTTCACCGCTCGCAGCAAACGCAAACGCCCATCGGATTCGCCTTCGAAATACAGCACGGTATCGACCATGTGCTCCAAAACACGCGGACCGGCCAGCGCGCCTTCCTTGGTCACGTGACCGACGAGGAAAATCGCGGTGCCGCTCTGCTTGGCATAACGCACCAGCAAGGCCGCACTCTCGCGAACCTGAGAAACGCCGCCCGGCGCCGATTGCAGTTGTTCGGTGAAGATCGTCTGGATCGAGTCGATCACCATGACCTTGGGCTTTTCTACCCGGGCCGTGGCGATGATGGTTTCGATGCAGGTTTCGGTCATCACCCGCAGTTGGTCCTGCGGCAAGCCCAGGCGGCGGGCGCGCATGGCCACTTGTTGCTGCGACTCTTCGCCGGTGACGTACAGCGCCGGCATGCTTTTGGCGAGGTTGCACAAGGTTTGCAACAGGATGGTCGACTTACCGATGCCCGGGTCACCGCCGATCAGCACCACCGAACCGTCGACCAAGCCACCGCCCAACACTCGATCAAGTTCACTGGAGGCGGTGGAAAAACGCGGAATTTCTTCGACACTGACTTCGGCCAGGGTCTTGATCTGGGCCTGCTGGCCAGTCCAGCCGGTCCGACCGCTCGGGGGGGCGGCACCACCGCTTTCCACCATGGTTTCGGTCAGCGTGTTCCAGGCCCCGCATTCGCCGCACTGGCCGGCCCACTTGGGGAAGGTTGAGCCACACTCAGTGCAGCCGTACATGCGCTTGGCCTTGGCCATCTGAACTCCCGGCAAAAACCGCGATGATAGCTCAGCTGGCGTCAATCAGCGCGGCGTGGCGGTACGGATTTCGCCGCTGGCCAGACGCGTGGCACTGTTGCCCAATGGATCTTCGGCCTCCAGGTCTGCGCCTTTGGCCTTGAGTGCGTCGAGCAGTTCGGCACGCTTGAACAAACCGGCGTACATCGCAGCCGTTTGCCCCGCGCCGTTGCGTTGGTCGGGGCTGCAATTGGCCAACAGCAAGGTCCGGGCAATCTGCATTTCCCCTTTGAAAATCGCCCCCATTAATGCCGTGTTGCCTCGCTGGTCCTGAGCGCAGGCATCCGCGCCGGCGGCGAGCAAACGCTCCACTGCAGCGGTCTGGCCGTGGTAGGCCGCCAGGATCAGCGCGGTGTAACCCCTACTGTCGCGGGTATCGAGTGAGTATCCAGCCTCAATGAAGGTATCGAGCATTGGCACATCGCCACGGCGGGCGGCGTCGAAGTAGTAATCCTGCAGTTGAGCAGACAGCGCCGTCGAGTCGTCGGGTGTCGTGGAAAAGGCACTGGTCGAGAGCAACGCCAGCCACACAAACAGATAAATACGCATTGCAAACTCCTTGACCCGACGGGACCTCACCGGAGGTCCCGCATTTCAGGCAAACGCGGTCAGTCGACCAGGTTGGCCGCCAGCGCCTTGACCCGGCTCAGGTCACCCTTGGCCACCTTGGTCACGCCTGTCCCGTATTCCGGGTCGGCTTTGTACAGAAACGACAGGATGATGTGCTTGCTCTCGTCATCAGTTGTCGCGAGCGAACCGCCAAAACTCTCGATAAGGTCGTTCCGCTCCTTTTTACTGAAGGAGCGATACAAATCACCGGCCTGCTTGAAGTTTTGCTCGCGCTGGATCTTCGCCTGCTGGGTGCTGCCCGTCAGCGCCGCTTGGCTGTAACGCGCCGTTTGCGGCTCTTCACGGGGCATCAATCGGCTCGGCTGATAGTTCACGCCTGTGCTGCTGTGACCGATGTTCATCGCACCGTCCTGATTACCGTTATTCACGGCAACTTTTGGCGCGTTGATCGGCAACTGCAGCGCATTGGCACCCAAACGATAGAGTTGAGTATCGGCATAGGAGAACACTCGCCCTTGCAATAGACGATCTTCCGAAGGTTCGATACCGGGAACCAGATTGGCCGGAGCCATCGCCACTTGTTCAGTTTCCTGGAAGACATTTGAAGGATTACGATCGAGGATCATTTGTCCAACTTTTCGTTCAGGAATTCCAGGCCAGATCTTCGTCGCATCCAATGGATCGAAGTCAAACTTGTACAAGTCCTGAGATTTTACAACCTGGACGTACAAGTCCCATTTCGGAAAGTCACCCTTGTTAATATGAGCGACCAAGTCATTGGTCATATGACTGTAGTCTTTTCCTTGAACTTTCGACACCGACTCAGGATCGAGATTATTAATTCCCTGCAAACTCTTCCAGTGAAACTTCACATAATGCACATCGCCTTTGGCATTAACTAACTTGTAGGCGTGCACACCGTTTCCGTCCATCTCCCGATAACTGGCCGGTGTGCCAGCGTTCGAATACAACTCGGTCAGGGTGCGAGTGGCTTCAGGAACATGGGAGAAGAAATCAAATCGCCGCGAATCATCGTCGAGGTTGGTGCGCGGGTCTGGTTTAAACGCGTGGACCATGTCTGGAAACTTGATCGCATCACGGATGAAGAAGGTCGGGAAATTGTTTCCCACCAGGTCCCAGTTGCCGTCGGCGGTGTAGAACTTGGTGGCGAAACCACGAGGATCGCGCAAGGTTTCCGGTGAATGGTTGCCATGAACGACGGCGGAGAAACGCACGAACACTGGTGTGCTCTGACCGCCAGCAAAGACTTTCGCCTTGGTCAGGTCGCTCAGGTCATTGGACACTGTGAAAGAGCCGTGAGCGCCGGTGCCACGAGCATGCACCACACGTTCAGGAATGCGCTCCCGGTCAAAGCGCTGCAGCTTCTGGATCAGCTGCACGTCCTGCAACAGCACCGGGCCGGTAGCGCCCGCGGTTTGCGAGTTCTGGTTATCGCCCACGGCAGCGCCGTTATCACGGGTCAGGTTGGCAGCATGGACGGAGAAGGACAGCAGGCTGGCGGTTAAAACACCAAGGGTACGCCGATGGGGAAAAGTCCCAAGGCCAAGGGTAGAAGTCATATCAGGTTCCTCTGTTTTCAAGGCGCACTCCCAGTGCGCTGACCCGAGGCTAGAGGTCGAACCGGTAAAACTTAAATAGAAATAACGCAACGTGATGATTCAGATATTTATGTCGCTAATCAGTCAGTTAGCGCGTATTTCGCGCGCGATTGCTGGCACTTTGCAAACTAATTGCCGGCAGACAGGTCGATAGTCACGAGCATTGTAATGAGGTGTTTCGGGCACGAGCCCTTTTGCTGAATTACACTGCGTTCACCAACCTCATCTGTAACAAGGAAATAACCTATGGGCGTGATAAATGAGTTCAAGGCCTTCGCGGTCAAAGGTAATGTGATCGACATGGCCGTGGGTATCATCATCGGCGCCGCCTTCGGCAAGATCGTAACCTCGTTTGTCGGCGACGTGGTCATGCCGCCTATTGGCTTGTTGATCGGCGGGGTGGACTTCAGTGATCTGGCCATTACGCTCAAGGCTGCCGAAGGCAATGCCCCGGCCGTGGTGCTGGCCTACGGCAAATTCATCCAGAGCATGATTGACTTTGTCATTGTCGCGTTCGCGATTTTCATGGGGATCAAAGCGATCAACCAACTGAAGCGCGAAGAGGCCGCGGCCCCGACACTGCCACCGGTTCCGACCAAGGAAGAAGAGTTGTTGAGTGAGATCCGCGATCTGCTCAAGGCCCAGAACAATCGGCCCTGAAGGCGGCTGCAATCAGAAACGGCGCCCTTGAGGCGCCGTTTTTTTTTACCAGAAGTTTTCCACAGCCACCTGGCCGGGTCGTCGACTGAGACTCAGGTGCATGTCGCGCTGCTTGAGCAGCTTGCGCGTGTCATCGATCATCTGCGGGTTACCGCAGAGCATGACCCGCGAATGCTCGGGTGTCAGCGCCACGCCTGCTGCCCGCTCCAGTTCGCCATTTTCGATCAGCGTGGTGATTCGTCCGTTCAGCGCACCGGAATGTTGTTCACGAGTAACGGTGGCGATGAACTGCAGTTTGTGGGCGTTTTCGGCCAGATAATCGCGCGTTCCCAACTCGGCAATCAGCGCCTGATATGCCAGTTCCCGGGCCTCACGCACGCTGTAGACGAGGATGATGCGTTCGAATTTTTCCCACACTTCGAAGTCCTGCAGGATCGACAGGAACGGGGCAATGCCGGTGCCTGTGGATAACAACCAGAGATCACGCCCATCGACGAAGCGGTCCGGGGTCAAATAACCAAAGGCCTGGCGATCGACCAGCAAGGTGTCCCCCACCTCCAGTCGACTCAGCTCGCTGGTGAACTCCCCCCCCGGCACCACGATGGAGAAGAACTCGAGAAACTCGTCATGGGGTGACGACACCATCGAATAGGCACGCCAGACCGTACTGCCATCGGCCTTGGTGACACCTAGCCGGGCGAACTGCCCGGCCCTGAAGCGAAAGCCCGGATCTCTCGTGGCTCGCAGCGTAAACAGGTTTGGGGTCAACGGCTGGACGTCGAGCAAGGTTTGGCGAGTAAATTTTTCGGCACTGGCGGTCATGGGACGCTCCATTGAACTCACATCACCAGTGTCGCGCAAAGCAGGCGATGTAAACACCGGTGATTTGTAGTGTCTTTGGAAATGAGATCCACTGCTAGTTTTGATTTTAGTTGTACAGTTACTTTTGTATTGTCAATGGTATTTATCAAAGTTGTACAAAACACAACAAAAGAGAATGATATACGCCATGTGAAATAATCTTGTGAATCTGAACAGCTAAGAACCAGATATGCATTTTCGATAATTTTCAAGAGCAAAAAAATTGCAGCGTATTTGTAGGATTGCTCCTACACTCGGGGCGTGCTGGATCTCGGATCCAATTAGCACCCCAAAGATGTCCGCATGGAGTTACTGCAATGGAAATGTGGAAGGAGTCACAGTTAAGAAAGATATTAGAAGCCAAGGACGTTAAGCCCGCCTATGAGATTTCACTCAAGCTGGCCCAGAGTCTTGGATTCAATTTTTGTGCTTTTTCAATAACATCCCCCGTGGTTATGCTTCATCACGACACCGTCAGTTTTAACAACTACCCAGTTGATTGGAATACGACCTATGAACATGGCCATTTCGGTGACATAGACCCAATACTGGCTCATTGCAATCAATCAGAGCTGCCGATCCTTTGGGACGAAAAGTTCTTCGCAAACGTACCTGAGCTGAGACAGACGCAAAAAAAACAAGGCTTGCAGTTTGGCTGGTCACAGTCGATTCATGACCGCAGCGGTCTGCGCAGCATGTTTAGCCTGGCCAGAAGCAACGAACCGATTACTGCCGATGAATGGTATGGACATCTGGGCTACGCCATTCTAATCAACCGCCATTTGAATGGGCTCGTGGCTCAAAAGCTGCGACAACGCCTGCCGGCGGCGAGCACGCCTCATTTATCGACGCGCGAAATCGAAATCCTGAAATTGTCTGCCGACGGCAAGACGGCTTGCGAGTGTTCCATGATCCTCAACATCGCTGAGCGCACCGTCAATTTTCACGTGCGCAGCGCAATCCAGAAATTTGGTGTGAACAACAAGATTGCAGCAGTGATAAAGGCAGTGAGGGCTGGCGCCATCTGAAACCACACGAGTTGCGGAAAACCCGCGAGTAAACGAGCCGAAAAAAACGTACCATTTGCGGTCCCCTGAGTGATGTCGTGTATAACTTAACGACGCCGTGCACTCGGACGGTCCCGCCCGCTACAACGCCTCCGGCAGCGGGACACACCCCCGTTGACTACCCAGAGCCCGCCTCATGCCCCTGCTCGAAACACCCTTCGCCCAACTCGACCTGATCCGTCAGCCAGAACAGCAGAACGAACCGCTGCAAGCGTTCGATGCCGCCGACGAATACCTGCTCAACCACCTCGCCGACCAACAGCCCTCGGCCGAGACTCGGGTACTGGTGTTGAACGACAGTTTTGGTGCATTGGCCGCCAGCCTCGCGGGCAAGGTCCGGGTGATCAGCAGTGGCGACTCGTTCCTGGCCTTTCAGGGACTGGAAAAAAATCTGATCCGTAACGGCCAGGCGTTTGACGCCGTGCCAAGCGTGCCCGCCAGCGAAGCGTTCAGTGGCCCGTTTGACCGGGTGTTGATCCGGGTGCCAAAAACCCTGGCGTTGCTGGAAGAACAACTGATTCGACTGCAAGGCCAACTGGCACCGGGCGCGCAGGTGATTGCAGCAGCGATGATCAAGCACCTGCCACGGGCTGCCGGTGATCTGCTGGAACGCTATATCGGCCCGGTACAAGCTTCCCTGGCGGTGAAAAAGGCCCGCCTGTTGATCGCCATACCAGAAGCAAAAGCCCCGGTCGTGTCCCCCTACCCTTCGCGCTATCAGCTGGATGAACCCGCCATTGAACTGCTGAACCACGCCAATGTGTTCTGCCGCGAAGGGCTGGACATCGGCACCCGGGCCTTTTTGCCGCACCTGCCGAAAAACCTCGGCACCGCGCGAGTCGCCGACCTCGGTTGTGGTAACGGCGTGCTGGCCATCGCCAGTGCGCTGCAAAACCCCGAGGCGCAGTACACGCTGGTGGACGAGTCGTTCATGGCGGTGCAATCGGCTGCCGAGAACTGGCGCGCCGCGCTGGGTGACAGAGCGGTCACTGTGCGGGCCGGCGACGGTCTGGCCGGGCAGGAAGCTCAATCCCTGGACGTGGTGTTGTGCAATCCGCCGTTCCATCAACAACAAGTCGTTGGCGACTTTCTCGCCTGGCGCATGTTCCAGCAGGCCCGGGAGGCGCTGGTGGTGGGGGGCGCGCTGTACATCGTCGGCAACCGTCACCTGGGTTACCACAGCAAACTCGCCCGGCTGTTTCGCGGCGTCGAACAAGTGGCCGCCACGCCAAAATTCGTGATTCTCAAAGCCCGCAAATAAACCGGAAAAAAAACCCTCCATGCGGGAGGGTTGTGAATCCGTGCCTCCAAGGCAACGGGATGGGATCTTCAGTGGGTGGTCAGGCCTGCCGCATTCATGAACATGCGCATCAGACTGGCCACGATAAACAGGGCGCCGACGCTACCGGCCCAGATCAGGGCCAGCCATCCAAGCCGCTGCAACAGCGGTTTTTTTTCGGCATCTTCAATGTCGTGCAGGGAATGTTTACCGGTCATTGCATCGATCCTCAGGTAGATCAATGGCGCCTTTCAGGGCGCCATCGCGAGCACGCTCGCTCCCACAGTTAGTGATAACCGTCTTCGTGGGTGACCTTGCCGCGGAACACGTAGTAGCTCCAGAAGGTGTAGCCCAGGATGAACGGGATGATGAATAACGTGCCCACCAGCATGAAGCCCTGGCTTTGCGGTGGCGCGGCGGCGTCCCAGATCGAGATCGACGGTGGCACGATGTTCGGCCACAGGCTGATACCCAGACCGCTGTAGCCAAGGAAGATCAGCACCAGCGTCAACAGGAACGGCGTGTAGTGCGCATTGCGGGCGACGGCGCGGATCAAACCGTACATGGTCACCAGCACCAGAATCGGCACCGGCATGAACCAGAACAGATTGGGCAGCGTGAACCAGCGGGCGGCGATTTCAGCGTGGGCCAAGGGCGTCCAGATGCTGACGATACCGATCACCGCCAACACCACGAAGGCCAGCGGCCGCGCCAGGTCGTGCATCTGCTCTTGCAACTTGCCTTCGGTCTTCATTATCAGCCATGTGCAACCGAGCAGCGCATAAGCCACCACCAGCGCCACACCGCAAAACAGGGTGAACGGCGTCAGCCAGTCCAGTGAGCCACCGGCGAACTGGCGATTGACCACTGGCAACCCATCAATGAAGGCGCCCAATGCCACGCCCTGGAAGAAGGTCGCGGTGACGGAGCCGCCGATGAAGGCCTTGTCCCAGAGGTGGCGCTTGTCGTCCCTGGCCTTGAAGCGAAACTCGAAGGCCACGCCCCGGAAGATCAAGCCGATCAGCATCAGGATCAGCGGCAGGTACAACGCCGAAAGCACCACCGAATAGGCCAGCGGGAAAGCGCCAAACAACGCGGCACCGCCCAGTACCAGCCAGGTTTCATTACCGTCCCAGACCGGGGCGACCGTGTTCATCATCACATCACGGTCGGTCTTGCCCGGGATGAACGGGAAGAGAATCCCGATCCCCAGGTCGAAACCGTCCATGACCACGTACATCATGATGCCGAAGATGATGATCACGGCCCAGATCAGCGGAAGATCAATACCCATGACTCAAATCTCCTTGGTCAGGCTGTGGTCACTGTCGGCGCCATCATCATCAGCGGCGGACAGCGGACGGGCCGGTGTGCGTTTCTGCCCAGGCCCACCGTCGTTGGTTTCCTTGCCTTCGTCGATCTTCGGCCCTTTGCGCACCAGGCGCATCATGTAGCCCAGGCCCGCACCGAACAGCGCGAAATACACCACCACGAACAGAATCAACGTGATGCTCATCTGCATGAAACTATGGTTGGAAGAGGCGTCCGCCGTACGCATCAAACCGTACACCACCCACGGCTGACGACCGATTTCGGTGGTAAACCAACCCGCGAGTATCGCGATCAGGCCCGACGGCCCCATCCACAACGCCAGGTAAAGGAACGGTCGCGAGGTGTAGAGCTTGTCACTCTTGCGCAGCCAAAGGCTCCACAACCCGGTGAAGATCATCAGGAAGCCGAGGCCAACCATGATCCGGAACGACCAGAACACGATGGTCGAATTGGGCCGGTCTTCAGGCGGAAACTCCTTGAGCGCCGGGACTTGCTTGTCCAGCGAGTGAGTGAGAATCAGGCTGCCCAGATAAGGAATCTCGACGGCAAATTTGGTTTTCTCGGCTTTCATGTCCGGCCAGCCGAACAGGATCAGCGGCGTCGGTTCATCGCCGATGTTTTCCCAGTGCCCTTCGATCGCCGCGATTTTCGCCGGCTGATGCTTGAGGGTATTGAGGCCGTGGAAATCGCCGATGACGGCTTGAATCGGTGCCACGATCAAGGCCATCCACATGGCCATCGACAGCATGGTGCGGATCGCCGGGTTGTCCTTGCCGCGCAGCAAGTGCCAGGCCGCCGAAGAGCCGACGAAGAACGCAGTGGCGACGAATGCCGCCGTCGCCATGTGCATCAGACGGTACGGGAATGACGGGTTGAAGATCACCGCCAGCCAGTCGGTGGGGATCACCTGACCGTTGACGATTTCGAAACCCTGCGGCGTTTGCATCCAGCTGTTGGAGGCCAGGATCCAGAAGGTCGAGATCAGCGTGCCGATCGCCACCATAACGGTGGCGAAGAAGTGCAGCTTGCGCCCGACCTTGTTCCAGCCAAACAGCATGACCCCAAGGAAACCGGCTTCGAGGAAGAACGCGGTCAACACCTCGTAGGTTAGCAATGGCCCGGTCACCGAGCCAGCGAAGTCCGAGAAACGGCTCCAGTTGGTGCCGAACTGATAAGCCATCACCAGGCCGGAAACCACGCCCATGCCGAAGTTGACGGCAAAAATCTTCGACCAGAAGTGATAAAGGTCGCGGTAAGTGTCGTTATGGGTTTTCAGCCACAAACCTTCGAGCACCGCCAGGTAACTCGCCAGGCCAATGGTGATGGCCGGAAACAGAATGTGAAAAGAAATGGTAAACGCGAACTGCATTCGGGCGAGATCAAGTGCCTCTAAACCGAACATAAGTCTTCCTCTGTCAGGTAATACGGCTGCTGGCTGGAAGCCTGCACCCAACGGCCCCCACGGCTATGGAGTGCGGCGAATTCGAATTCGTTCTTTTTATTGAAAGCCGCACAACGCAGGGAGTCTGGCCAGATGGCCGCCGGATCAATTCCTGGTGGGGTTTTGATCTGGGTCAATCATCGTTGAAAGAGTAGTCCCATTTCCGGGGATGAACCGCGTGGTCTTTTGCCGCGTGACAAGTTGCCTCATGGCGATCGTTACAGGCAGACACATTTCCCCTGTGGAGCGAGCCTGTTCGCGAAGCGGTGTGTCAGGCAGTTCGGTATCGACTGATAGGCGGCCATCGCGAGCAAGCTCGCTCCCACAGGGGGAATGGGCGTGATTTCAAGATCGGTGTCTAGCTAACTATATTTTCGGTGGCTGCAACTTCTGGTTACAGGTTGGTGATAACCTCGCCCTTCCCCTCTCCCAGATTTCCCCGCAGATGCCCAGCCAAGAGCCCTTGCTGTTACGTCATCACCGTCCTTTCATCGCGTTCTGGCTGGCTCGGGTGTTCACCGCCAGTGGTTTTCAGATGCTCACCGTGGCCATTGGCTGGAACCTGTACCAGCTGACCGGCAACGTGCTCGATCTGGGCCTGGTGGGGTTGGTGGAATTTGCCCCGCGCGTGCTGTTCATGCTGCACACCGGGCACGTCGCGGACCGTTATGACCGGCGCAAAGTCGCGGCGATCTGCCAGTCGCTGCAAGCGTTGATCGCCCTGTCGCTGGCCATCGGCAGCGCCACCGATCACGTCACCCGCGAGATGATCTTCATCCTCGCGTTCCTGCTCGGCGCTGCGCGCTCTTTCGAAATGCCCACCACCCAGGCCCTGTTGCCGAGCATCGTGCCCAGTGCGCTGTTTCCTCGCGCGGTGGCCGCCGCCCAATCGGCGCAGCAGTCAGCCACTATCGTCGCCCCGGCGCTCGGCGGTTTGCTCTACGCCTTCGGCAGCGTCTGGGTGTATGGCCCGACCGTGATCCTCTACATCATTGCCTGTGGGTTGATGCTCAACTTGCCGAGCCGGCAGACGCCGCTGAACAAGGGCAAGGCGACGCTGAATTCGCTGCTGGCGGGCATCCGCTTCATTCGCAGTCGCCCGGACATTCTCGGGGCGATTTCTCTGGACCTGTTTGCGGTCTTGCTCGGCGGCGCCACGGCGCTGCTGCCGGTGTTTGCCAAGGACATCCTGCTGACCGGCCCGTGGGGACTGGGCCTGCTGCGTTCTGCGCCAGCCGTCGGTGCGCTGATGATGTCGCTGTTCCTGGCGCGGTTCGCGGTTGAACGCAACGTCGGACGGGTGATGTTCACCGCTGTCGGTGTGTTCGGCGTCGCCACCATCGCCTTCGGTCTGTCGACCTCTTTCTGGTTCTCGCTGGCGGTGCTGGTGGTGCTGGGCGCGGCCGACATGATCAGCATGGTGATCCGCGCCTCGTTCGTGCAGTTGGAAACTCCGGACGAAATGCGCGGCCGGGTCAGCGCCGTGAACGGCCTGTTCATCGGCGCGTCGAACCAGTTGGGCGAATTCGAATCCGGGCTGACCGCCCACTGGTTCGGCACCGTGCCGGCGGTGGTCATGGGCGGGATCGGCACGCTGGTGGTCACCGGGGCCTGGGTGAAACTGTTCCCGACCCTGGCCAACCGCGACCGCATGCATATGCCGGTGGAGGAAGTGAAGGTCTGAAGCAGGTGCCTGGCACAAATTTGCCGACCAGGTGCAATACATAGATACCGCATCAGGTGTAATGTATCGCCTTACACTTGTTCCGTAATCAAGAGGCAGGCAATGCCCATGCACAACCCGCCACACCCTGGCGAAACACTCTTGATGGATGTATTACCTGAACTCGGCATCAGCGTCACGGAACTGGCCCGTCATCTTGGTTTTGCACGACCGCACCTTTCTCGGGTTCTGCATGGCCACGCACCCATCAGCCCGGATCTGGCCGTGCGCCTGGAGCGGGCAGGGATTGGCAAGGCTCGCATGTGGCTAGGGGTTCAGACTGATTACGATCTCTGGCAAGCGGAGCAGCGCGAACAACCGGCGATCAAGCCCATCGCCATCCACGCCTGACATCTCCTCACGCCAGCATCTCCCCCGCCACCGCCATGCGTGTGGCTTTGCCGCAGAGCTGTTCCACCAGTGTCAGGGCAAATGCCAAGGCGGCCCCGGAACCCTGGGCGGTCACGCAGTTGCCGTCGACCACCACCGGTTGGTCGATGAAGTTGCAACCTGACAGCTGATGGCTGGCGGAGGGCAGGCACGTCATGCGCCGCTGACGCAATACGCCGAAGTGTTGCAGCGCGACCGCCGGGGCCTCGGCGATGCCTGCGAACAGGCGCCCGGCGGCGGCTTGATCCTTGATCAGTTGTTGCAGGGGTTGATGGGCCGCCAGGTGTTGCGCGCCCACGGCGCCGCCCGGCAAGGCGATCAGGTCGAACGGCTGGGCCAGCAAGTCGACCAGCATGGCATCGGCCGTCAGCCGGGTGCCACGGGCACAGGTGAGCATGCGCCGCCCCTCGATGCTGGCCACCACCACTTCAACCTTGGCGCGGCGCAGCACATCGACGAGGGTTACTGTTTGCAGGTCATCGATGCCCTCGGCGAGGGTAATCAGAGCTCTAAAGGTCATGGGGGCAGTCCACAGAATGATCTTTAAAGCGTAGTCAGCTTTCCTGACGCATGTTCGAGCGCAGCCGTTACTTGCTGCCGTTATTTGATGTAGAGCTGCGTCGACATCGTGTTGCCCGGCGGGTTGATCGAGGTGTTGCTGAAGGTGAAGTTGCCGCTCTGCTTGCCGTCCAGGTCCATGACGTACAGATAGCCGACGGTTTTTCTCCCGACAGTACACTCGGTCAGGTTACCGGTATCAAACGCACACACCGGCGTGCGTGTGCCGTTCACTTCGAACCCGTCCAGTGCGACATACGCCTGACGGCCATAGCCGACCTCCAGCACGTAGACCTTGATGTGCGGTCCGCTGTGGTCGCAGCGCGTCTGGTCCTGCCCCTCGGCGATGTCTTCAAACCCGCAACCGGGCGATTCGACCTTGAGCACTTTCAGCTGGCTCAACGCTGGCGCCATCGCAGCCGAGGCGTTTTGCGCCCCCAGCAACATGGCCATCACGACGCCAATCACGGCGATCACACGCGTTTTCATGCAATACATAACTACCCCCAAAATCAGCGCGCAGTATGGCTCACTTCGCTTGACGGCAAAACATCGACGACGATCGCAGCCATAAGCAGCCATAACCCCACGCTGCTGGTATGATGCGCGGCTTTTTCCGGCCCACAGTAATTTCCCAGGCGCGTTCAGCGGTCTGTGCTTTGCTGTTGAGGTCGATACATTCACGGCGCCGGGCGCGCCACGGGGAGCAGACATGCTGGAAAGGCTGTTTCAACTCAAGGCACACAACACCAACGTGCGGACCGAGATTCTGGCGGGCGTCACGACTTTCTTGGCCATGGCCTACATTCTGTTCGTCAACCCGAGCATCCTCGGCGAGACCGGCATGGACAAGGGCGCGGTGTTCGTCGCCACCTGTCTGGCCGCAGCGATTGGCTCCACGATCATGGGCCTGATCGCCAACTACCCGATCGCGCTCGCGCCGGGCATGGGCTTGAACGCCTTCTTCACCTACACCGTGGTCCTGCACATGGGCCACACCTGGCAAGTGGCGCTGGGTGCGGTGTTTATCTCGGCGGTGTGCTTCTTCCTGCTGTCGATCTTCCGCATCCGTGAATGGATCATCAACAGCATCCCGCTGCCGCTGCGCTCAGCGATTGCCGCCGGTATCGGCCTGTTCCTGGCACTGATCGCCCTGCACAACGCAGGCATCGTGGTCAGCAACCCGGCGACCATGGTCGGCCTCGGTGACCTGAAACAACCGGCCCCGATCCTCGCGACCCTGGGTTTTGCACTGATCGTTGCCCTCGAAGCCCTGGCCGTACGCGGCGCCGTACTGATTGGCATTCTGGTGGTGACCATCGTCTCCATCGTGATGGGCTTCACCCCGTTCGGCGGCGTGATATCGATGCCACCGTCGCTGGCCCCGACCTTCATGCAACTGGACATCAAAGGCGCACTGGACATCGGTCTGGTCAGCGTGATTTTCGCCTTCCTGTTTGTCGACCTGTTCGACAACTCCGGCACTCTGATCGGCGTCGCCAAGCGCGCCGGCCTGATGGGCAAGGACGGCCACATGCCGAAAATGGGTCGCGCCCTGATCGCCGACAGCACCGCGGCCATGGCCGGTTCGCTGCTGGGCACCTCGACCACAACCAGCTACATCGAGTCCGCAGCCGGCGTCAGTGCCGGTGGCCGTACCGGTTTGACCGCTGTGGTGGTCGCGATTCTGTTCCTGCTGGCGCTGTTCTTCTCGCCATTGGCGTCCAGCATTCCGGCATTCGCTACCGCACCGGCGCTGCTGTTCGTCGCCGTGTTGATGACATCCGGCCTGGCCGAAATAGACTGGGACGACATCACCGTTGCCGCACCGGTCGTGGTCACCGCGCTGGCCATGCCGTTCACGTATTCCATCGCCAACGGCATCGCCTTCGGCTTCATCTCCTGGACCGCCATCAAGCTGATGTCCGGTCGCGGCCGTGAGCTGAACCCGGCGCTGGTGATTCTGTCGATTTTGTTCGTGATCAAGTTGGGTTGGTTCAACGCATGACTTTTGATTCCCAGGCCTACGCCGTTCAGCTCGAAGAAAAGGTCACACGCCTGCGTGACCTTCTGGCCCCGTTCGGTGCACCAGAACCGGCGGTGTTCGACTCTGCGCTGAAGAACTTCCGCTTGCGCGCCGAATTCCGCCTGTGGCGTGAAGGTGGTGAACGGCACTACGCAATGTTTTCCCAGGAAGACAAACGCACGCCGATCCTGATCGAAGAGTTTCCGATTGCCAGCCTGCGCATCAATGAACTGATGCCACAACTCAAGGCAGCCTGGAGAGCCAGTGCCGCCCTGAGCCACAAACTGTTCCAGGTGGAGTTTCTGACCACCCTGGCCGGCGATGCGATGATCACCCTGTGCTATCACCGCCCGCTGGACGAGCACTGGCATGCTGCGGCCACGAAACTGGCCGCCGACCTGAACGTCAGCATCATCGGTCGCTCGAAAGGCAAACGTGAAGTGATCGGTCACGATTACGTGATCGAGCAGCTCGACGTCGGCGGCCGCACCTTCAGCTATCGCCAGCCGGAAGGCGCGTTCACCCAGCCCAACGGCACCGTGAACCAGAAGATGCTCAACTGGGCTTATGACGCGCTCGGTGATCGCACGGACGATTTGCTCGAGCTGTACTGCGGCAACGGCAACTTCACCCTGCCGCTCGCGACCCGCGTACGCAAAGTGCTGGCCACCGAAATCAGCAAGACCTCGGTCAACGCAGCCCTGAGCAACCTCAGCGAAAACGCGGTGGATAATGTCACCCTGGTGCGTCTGTCCGCCGAAGAGCTGACCGAAGCGCTGAACGAAGTCCGCCCGTTCCGCCGCCTGCAGGGCATCGACCTCAAGAGCTACGAGTTCGGTAGCGTGTTCGTCGACCCGCCCCGCGCCGGCATGGACCCGGACACTTGCGAGCTGACCCGCCGCTTCGACAACATCCTCTACATTTCCTGCAATCCGGAAACGCTGGCGGCGAACATCGCCCAGTTGCACGACACACACCACATCACTCAGTGCGCGATGTTTGACCAGTTCCCGTGGACGCATCACATGGAATCCGGAGTGTTGTTGACCCGTCGTTGATTGCAGTTGCCAATACAAATGAGCCGTCATGACGACGGCTTTTTTGTGGGCGAATCAAAGTGCCGTATCGATCTTGCGCGGGCGCCCGCCCTTCTTGCCATTGGCCCGCGCAGCCTCGGCCTTGGCGACACTGCTTTGGCGACCATTGCGCGAGGCAATGACGGAAGACGCCATGTCCATCAGCGGCTTGCTCGCTGAAATCAGTCCTGCGATGGACACCTGTAAATCACTGCCCTCATGGCAGAGCGCGGTTCCCGCAAAGCCTACCTTCAAGCCCGCGAAGTCCTCATCGTCAAAGCCATCGAACTCCGGGTAATTCTTCGCCGGCAGGAGCACGCCGCTGCCGTCTTCGAAGCTGATGACCAGGCTATGTCCGGTCCAGGTCACGGCTCTCGCATTCAAACCGCTGCGACGGCTCAACTCGCCTCGCGCAATGGCCTGTTCCAGTGTTTCTTCGGTGACGGGGCGATCCGCCTGAATGCTCGCCTGTATTGTTTTCATAATTCGATTTCCACTCCTTCCGCAGCCCCTGCCAGGGACAGCAGCGTTTTGTTCGCTTCGGGCTCGTAACTGGCCGAGCCAATCAGGTAAGTCGTGCTGGCGATTCGTTTCATCACGACCACTTCATTGCCCTCCCAATCCCACCACTGATTATCGAGGCAGGCGGTGTGCAATTTGCTCCACCAGAGGCTACGCGCTCGCCGTAAATGCGCCGGTTGCCGCAACGCCAGACGCAATTCCTCCAGCAACGCTGAAGGGGGTCGCTGTGAATGAGGAACGACATCCCAAAGCTCCACGCCGTTGTGCCAGAAACTGAATTTGAAGCGTGCGCTCCACGCCTGTGCATCAACATGGACATGCGGCGGGCAATGTTCATCACGCAACATGATGACCAATGAAAAACCCTTGTAGCGACATACGTTCATGCTAACCCATCCGTTAGGTTATAGAGTGCAAAGATTCTCCATTCCTTGAAGAACCCGATAATTGGCGGTTGATCCGTTTGAAGATCGACTCGGTGATCAGCCTAGCGCTTGAACGTTTTTTGACTCGCCGATAACGGCGCCAAAATAGTAAGCAATCCTTTCACTGTGCCCACGAAAAAGCCGCCACAAGGGCGGCCTTCTTGATCTGTAATCCATCAATCTCCGGACTTCTGATGCTCAGAAACAGTCAGGCCCGCATGCCCCCAGTTATCCTTATCCACTTCCTCGATCACGATGTGGGTCAGCTCCGGAGGCTTGCCGAGGACGCGCTGCAACGTCTCGGTGATTTCGGCGATGACCTGGGCTTTCTGCTCTCGGGTAACACCGTCACGGGTAATACGCACACTGACGAAAGGCATGATGCTGCTCCTGTCCGGTTATCAAAAAAGACGCCGCGCCAGTAAAACACTGCCACGGTGATTTCATCTACAGTGACGCCATTCAGCCCCTCATTTGATCCCCGGTGTAATCAATCATGCAGCGTGTCTTCGATGATCTTCAGTTGGGCAGCATCGAGCTGTTTTGCCTCGCCGCCGAGGCCGGCAGCTTTACGGCCGCTGCACTGGTGGCGGGCGTGACACCGGCCGCCGTCAGCCGTTCGGTATCGCGCATGGAAGAACGCTTGGGCGTGCGGCTGTTTGCACGCACCACCCGCAGCGTCAAGTTGACCGACAGCGGTCGTCGTTACTACGAAGAATGTCGTCAGGCTCTCGCGCAACTGATCGAGGCTCAGCGCGAGGTCATGGGCCAGCAGCAGCAACCGTCCGGCACCTTGCGCATCAGCATCCCAACAACCTATGCACACCACCGGATTCTGCCGTTGCTGCCGGCGTTTCGGGCGCGCTTTCCCGACGTGAAGGTCGAGTCGCACATCAGCAATCGCAACATCGATTTCGTCGGCGAAGGCTATGACATGGCGATCCGCGTGCGGGCTATTCCGGATTCAGGACTGATCGCCCGACATCTGGAGGACGCCGCGCTGGTGCTGATTGCCAGCCCCGATTACCTCAAGCGTGCAGGCGTCCCACAGACACTCGACGACTTGGCGCAGCACGAATGCATCCAGTACGAACTGCCTAGCAGCGGCCGGCGGATCGCCTGGCTATTCAATGAAAACGGCACACCGCGGGAGATTCTTGCCGAGGGCAGTTTCAGTTGCTCCGACGATGTGTTGGGTGGCGTGACCCTGGCCAAACACGGGGCGGGGCTGTTTCAGACGTATCGGTTTATCGTCGAAAACGAACTGGCCGATGGCTCGCTGCTGGAAGTATTGAAGCCTTACGGCGGCCGCTCGCGACCGTTCACGTTGCTGTATCCACAAAGCCGTCATGTGCCCCTGAGGTTGCGCGCCTTTATCGATTTCCTGGTTGAGCATCTGCCGCGATAAACCGAGCAACTGTTCGATCACCGCACACAAATCCCCATCGAGACGTCTCTTCAATTGACCGAACTAACCAGCTAGTACAATTTATCTCCACAGGCTGAAACCTACAGCCGATTCCAAAAATAATAAGTGGAGAGACCCTCGATGCCCCCTATCGTTCTGGTGCTCAACGGCCCGAACCTGAACCTGCTCGGCACCCGTGAACCGGCGACTTACGGCCACGAAACCCTGGCAGACATCTCGGCACTGTGCGCACGTGCCGCTGAAGAATTCGGCCTGGCCGTGGAGTTTCGCCAGACCAACCACGAAGGTGAATTGCTCGACTGGATTCACGCCGCTCGCGGTCGTTGCGCCGGCATTGTCATCAATCCAGCCGCGTGGACCCACACCTCAGTGGCGATTCGCGACGCCCTCGTCGCCAGTGAACTGCCCGTGATCGAAGTCCACCTGTCGAACGTCCATGCTCGCGAACCTTTCCGGCATCACTCGTTTGTCTCGGCCATCGCCACCGCGGTGATGGCCGGTTTCGGCAGCCACGGCTATCGCCTGGCGCTGGAACATTTCAGTCTGAAATTGAAGGGATGAGCACGATGACTCAGCACAACACTGTATTGGCCGGGCTGATCGGCGCCGGGATTCAAGCCTCCCGCACGCCGGCGCTGCACGAGCACGAAGGCGAAGCGCAGGGCATGCGCTACCTCTATCGCCTGATCGATCTGGATCAGCTGAAGCTCGACAGCAACGCCCTGCCCGACTTGCTGATGGCCGCCGAACGAATGAACTTCACCGGGCTGAACATCACCTTCCCATGCAAGCAGGCGATCATCCCGCTGCTCGACGAACTGTCGCCGGAAGCCCGCGGCATCGGCGCGGTGAACACCGTGGTGTTGAAGGACGGCAAACGCATCGGCCACAACACTGATTGCCTGGGTTTTGCCGAAGGGTTTCGCCGTGGCTTGAAGGACGCTGCCCGTCAACGTGTCGTACAAATGGGTGCCGGTGGCGCAGGTGCGGCAGTGGCCCACGCGCTGTTGAGCGAAGGCGTACAACTGCTGAGTATTTTTGACGTGGAGCCAAGCCGCGCGCAGGCGCTGGCGGACAATCTCAATCAACACTTCGGTGCTGGACGGGCGGTGGCCGGGCACGATTTGCCGAGCACCTTGGGCCAGGCTGACGGCTTGGTAAATACCACACCCATGGGCATGAAAAAACTGCCGGGCATGCCGGTACCGGTCGAGTTACTTCGTACCGCATTGTGGGTGGCGGAGATCGTTTACTTCCCGCTGGAAACCGAACTGCTGCGCAACGCCCGCGCGCTGGGTTGCCGCACGCTGGATGGCGGCAATATGGCGGTGTTTCAGGCGGTGAAGGCGTTCGAATTGTTCAGCGGCGTAGTGCCGGATGCGCAACGAATGCTCGCGCATTTTCAGAGCATGAACGACTGAGGGGATGCGGTGAGGGGCTGCAGTGAGGGAATAGCCCCCTCACCTGATTCAGGCTTGCAAGTATCGCAGAACCGACTCGCAAATCATCTCCCGGTGACGCTGCTTGATGGCTTCGTCCGGCAAGTCGATCTGGAAAATCTCACCGAAAGTATGACGGTTCGACACGCGATAGAAGCAGAACGAACTGATCAGCAGATGCACATCCAGCGGCACAAGCCCTGCGCGGAACAGCCCCTCCTCGGCACCGCGACGCAGAATCTCGCCCAGTGAATCGAGGATCGTATTGTTCATTGCCTTGATCGCATCAGAGCGCTTCACATATTCGGCATTGTGAATGTTTTCGATGCTGACGATGCGCACGAAATCGACGTTGTGATCATGGTGATCGAAGGTGAATTCCACCAGACGCCGAATCGCCTCCACCGGCGCGAGCTCTGTCAGGTGCAAGCGGTTTTCGGTGCTGCGAATGTCGCCGTAGAGTTTTTCCAGCACCTCGACGTAGAGCTGTTCCTTACTGCCGAAGTAGTAATAGATCATGCGTTTTGAGGTGTGGATGCGCTCGGCGATTGCATCGACGCGAGCACCGGAAAGCCCCTGTTGGACGAACTCGACAATCGCCTCTTGAAGGATGTTCTCGCGGGTCTTTTCCGGGTTGTTTTTGCGGCTTTTTCGAGGCTCGACGATCGGTTCGGCGGGCACTGCGGAGCGTTCTGAAGTCATTGTCATTGCGGGCTCACGGCCATCACTGCACAGGCTGGCGATTATGGGCCGCTGCGCACAGTGAAGGAAGCCGCGCGGCAGCGGTTTGTCCCGGCGTTTACGATTTTCCTACAACTTGGCCTGACGAATGGCACCGCTGCGGGATTTGGCCATCGCCGCCAGTCGCACCGCGACATTGGCCGCGCCGTAACCGGCATAGCCGTTCTTGCGCTGAATGATTTCAAAGAAGAACCGCCCTTCGAACGGCTCGGTGTACACATGAAACAGCTCGCCACCCTGGGCATCGCGGTCATACAGCACGTTGAAATACGCCAGCTCGCTGAGGAACTCGTCATCGAAGTCGAACCGCGCGGCGAGGTCATCGTAGTAATTGAGCGGGATGTCCAGCAACGGCACGCCCGCCTCTTTCGCACGGCTGACTTGCGCAAAGATGTCATCGCAATCAAACGCGATGTGATGCACACCGGAGCCGCGATAACTCGACAGCGCGTGTGAGATCGCGGTGTTGCGGTTCTCGGAAATGTTCAATGGCAAGCGGATCGAACTGTCGCGGCTGCGCAGCGCACGGCTTTTTACCAGGCCATACGGGTCGGGCAGGACCACTTCGTCGTCGGCTTCGAAATCCAGCAGGCTCTTGTAGAACAGCACCCAACTGTCGAGGCTGTCGGCGGGCAATGCCATGGCCATGTGGTCGATACGCTTGAGGCCACCACCGGCCAAGGCGGCCGGGTACAGATTGAAGTCGGTGCCGTAGACGTCGGCCTCCTGATCCACCAGATAGATCAGGCTGCCGTCCGGCGCGCGCACCGACGCCAATTCCAGTTCATTGGGGCCGACCAGTCCACGATACGGCTGGCCTTTGTAAGCCACGGCCCGGGCCAGCGCGCTGGTGCTGTCCCTGACCCGCACGGCGGTGGCGCACAGCGATGAACCATGTGCCTCAAAAAAACTGTGAGCGAACGAGTAAGGTTCGGAGTTGAGAATCAGGTTGATATCACCCTGACGCAGCAGGCTCACGCTCTTGGAGCGATGCTGCCCGGCCTTGACGAAACCCAGCCGCTCCAGCCAATGGGAAAGCTTGGCGCCGAGGCTTTCATCCACTGCAAATTCGAGAAACTCGATACCGTTGTATTCGCTGGCAGTGGGTGTCTCGAACAGGATGTCGAGGTTGGGCGCCGGTTGAGTTTCCTGCGCCAGGCGTAGGCGGGTTTTCTCTTCCAGATACAGCAAAGAACGCAAACCATCGGCGGCGTTGGCCCGAGGTGGCGCGGCGCGGAAACCGTCGTTGAAAATTTCCAGCGACAGCGGCCCGGTGTAACCACTCTTGATGATCGGTGCGAGGAAACCCGGCAGATCAAATTCGCCCTGGCCCGGGAAGCAGCGGAAATGCCGGCTCCACTCCAATACATCCATGGCGAGGATCGGCGCGTCGGCCATTTGTACGAAGAAGATTTTGTCGCCTGGAATGTCGGCGATGGCACTCGGATCACCCTTCAGCGACAGCGTGTGAAAACTGTCCAGCAAGACCCCGAGACTTGGGTGATCGGCTTGGCGAACGATGTTCCACACCTGTTGATAAGTGTTCACATGCCGGCCCCAAGCCAACGCTTCGTACCCGATACGCAAGCCGCGAGCTCCAGCGCGTTCGGCCAGCAGGCGCAGATCGTCGACGAGGATTTGTTCATCACCAATGGAGTCGGCAGATGCATTGCTGCACACCAGCACCAGATCGGTGCCCAGTTCCTGCATCAAGTCGAACTTGCGCTCGGCGCGTTCCAGATTGCGCGAAAGCCGATCACGGCGGCAGCCCTCGAAATCCCGGAACGGTTGAAACAGCGTGATCGCGATCCCGAGATCGGCGCACATCTGTTTGATTTCCCGTGGGCTACCGTCGTAGTAGAGAAGGTCGTTCTCGAAAATCTCCACCCCGTCAAAACCGGCGGCGGCAATGGCTTCGAGTTTTTCCGGCAGGGTACCGCTCAAGGACACGGTGGCAATGGAACGCTGCATGTTTCGACTCCCGGTGGTGGAGACAGTCTTATTGGACGTTGTGGCGAGGGGGCTTGCCCCCGTTCGGCTGCGCAGCAGTCGTAAATGCGCATTGCATGATCTTTCTGGTGCACCGCGTTGCCTGATTACACGACTGCTTCGCAGCCGAACGGGGCGATGCGGCGTTCCGACAAGCCCCCTCGCCACACTTCGCCAAGGTCTGCGTTTAGCTTGAGGGGAATTATTGGCTGGACGAACTCGCACAGCAATTTAAAGTGTACTACCCGGTTAGTTTTGTGTTCGATTATCGAACACAATGGCCGTTGGCGAATTGACGATTTTTTGTCCACTGCGCAACATCGACTCCACATTGAGACCGGTCATGCACCGTCGGGCTCGGTTACCAAAGACCCAGAACACCACATAAAAATAATCGGTGGACTACATGACTCCTTCTCAAAGTTCTCCCGTGGAGCACGCCTCCATAACTCCTGCCAGCGGCGGCATCGGCGACAAGATCCGCGGCGCCATGGCAGTCGGCAAAACCCGTTGGGGCATGCTGGCGCTGGTGTTTTTCGCGACGACCCTGAACTACATCGACCGCGCCGCCCTCGGCGTCATGCAGCCTATCCTCGCCAAGGAAATGAGCTGGACGGCGATGGACTACGCCAACATCAACTTCTGGTTCCAGGTCGGCTACGCGATTGGTTTCGTGCTGCAAGGCCGGTTGATCGACCGGGTCGGCGTCAAGCGCGTGTTCTTCTGCGCGGTGCTGCTCTGGAGCATTGCCACCGGCGCTCACGGCCTGGCCACTTCGGCGGTAGGCTTCATGGTCTGCCGATTGATCCTTGGCTTGACCGAAGCCGCCAACTACCCGGCCTGCGTGAAGACCACGCGGCTGTGGTTCCCGGCCGGCGAACGCGCGGTGGCCACCGGCATCTTCAACGCCGGGACCAACGTCGGTGCGATGTTCACCCCAATGTTGCTGCCGCTGATCCTGCACGTATGGGGCTGGCAGGCCGCGTTCCTGTGCATGTCGGCACTGGGCGGGATCTGGTTGCTGTTCTGGGGTTTGAAATACTTCAACCCGGAAGATCATCCGAGCGTCAAACAATCGGAACTGGACTACATCCAGAACGAAGTCGAACCGGAACAAGCCCGCGTGCCGTTCTCGAAAATCCTGCGCATGCGTGGCACCTGGGCCTTCGCCCTCGCCTACTCGATGACCGCACCGGTGTTCTGGTTCTACCTGTATTGGCTGCCACCGTTCCTCAATCAGCAATACAACCTGGGGATCAACGTGACCCAGATGGGGATTCCGCTGATCATCATTTACCTGACCGCCGACTTCGGCAGCGTCGGTGGCGGGATCCTCTCCTCATTCCTGATCGGTCGCGGGATCAACCCGATCAAGGCGCGGCTGATGTCGATGTTCCTGTTTGCCTGCTGCATCATCGGCGTGATCATGGCGGCCGGGGCGAGCAGTCTTTGGGTTGCGGTGTTTGCCATCTCCCTGGCCATCGGCGCGCACCAGGCCTGGACCGCGAACATCTGGAGCCTGGTGATGGACTACACGCCTAAACACATGATGAGCACGGTGTTTGGTTTTGGCGGAATGTGCGCAGCCATCGGCGGGATGTTCATGACGCAGTTGGTCGGCCACATCCTGACCGTCACCAACAACAACTACACCGTGCTGTTCACCCTGATCCCGGCGATGTATTTCATTGCCCTGACCTGGATGTACTTCATGGCACCGCGCAAAATTCCTACCGTTACCGAGTAAATGTCCTTCCCCCGGCAGGCCTGATTCCAGGCCTGCCTTTTTGTTTGTCCTACCGACGACTCTGTTGCCAGGCCGCCGCCAACCCGCTGCAGCAAATCACCGCGATCCCGACCACGGTAGTCAGGGTCGGCGTGTGGGCAAACAGCAGCCAGCCCAGCAGACCGGCAAACACAATCTGGCAATAGCCGAACGGCGCCAGCAACGCCGGCGCGGCGTAGCGAAACGCCTGGGTCAGAAACAAGTGAGCCGTCATCCCGCACGCCCCCAGCGCCACCATCATCAGTCCATGCCCCAGAGTCGGCACTTGCCAAAAGAACGGCACCAGCGCGCTCATCACCAGGGTGTTGCACAGGCCGGCGAAGAAGTTGCTGGTGGTCGGGCTGTCGATGTTGCTGAGCTTGCGAGTGAGCAATTGATAGAAGCAGAAAAACAGCGCCGAGCAGAGCGGCAACAGCACCGCGGGGGTGAACAGATCACCGCCGGGATGGACGATAATCAACACGCCGGCAAATCCGCAAATCACCGCGATCCATTGGCCACGGGTGACGTGTTCCTTCAACAACGGCACCGACAACGCGGTGACCAGCACCGGCGCAAGAAAGTTGACCGCCGTAGCTTCTGCCAGCGGGATGTATTGCAAACCGGTGGTGAAAAACAGACTGGTGCCCAACAGGCATAACGCCCTCATCAACTGCAGCACAGGACGTTTAGTCCGCAGGACACGCAGCCCGGATTGCGGCAGGAAAATCCCGGCCATCAACAAGGTGTGAACCACATAGCGCGCCCAAACGACCATGATGATCGGGTAGAAACCGGAGAGGTATTTGGACAAGGCGTCGTGGCTGGAGAAGAGGAAGGTGGCGACGACGATCAGCAAAATCCCTTTGAAGGGCTGGTTTACGCCGGAGAGCGGTGTGCTGACGGTCATGGGGTTCCCTTGCGCCTGGCGAATTCCAATAATTTAGAACCTGGTTCCAGATTCCTATACAAGCATAGGCCGAAAGTGTTCGAACATCGCACGGCTTTACAGTCGACAACGATCAAAATGTGGGAGCGGGCTTGCTCGCGAAAGCGGGGTGCCAGGCAACACTTACTTCACTGATACACCGCTTTCGCGAGCAAGCCCGCTCCCACATTAAAGTAATGGTGCATCCCAAATTAGCTGAACAACTCCGACGCCAAACTGGCCGCCGACAACTCTTCGGTATACCTCAACAACAGCGGCGCCAACTCATGCAACCGCGCGCCCGGCATGCGTGCACTGGGCCCGGCGATGCTCAGCACCCCCATCACCCGCCCCTCGCTGGGGTGCCGCACCACGGCAGCAATCGCCGAGGTGCCCACCGCCGAACTCTCTTCAACCCAGGCATAACCCTGCTCACGCGCCAGACGCATACGCTCCAGCAGTTCAATGTTGGAACGCGGCGCATTCGGCCCCAGGTCCTTGGGTCGCTCACCGCCCTGGCGTTCTACCAGCGACAATGCCTCGGCATCGCTCATGCACGCCAGCCACGCATGGCCCGACGCGGTGTAGAACAACGGCGCATCACGGCCCATGTCCGGGTCGTAACGCAGGCCGGACCGGGCACCTTGCGACTTGGCGATCCAGACCTGCCGCTCGCCTTCAATGACGCCCAGGCGCACCAGTTCACCGGTCTCCTGCGCGAGGCGATCCAGCACAGGTTGCACAATATCGGCGCCGCTGCCCGAGAGATAACGAAACCCCATCGCCACCAATTTGGTGGTCAGGTGATAACGCAGGTTGTCCGGATTCTGCCGCACATACCCCAGCCGAATCAGCTCGGCGAGCAAGCGATGAGTCGCGCTTTTGGGAATATCCAATTGTTCCGCCAGCGCTTGCATCGGCACACCGCGCGGGTCACTGGTAAGGCTTTCCAGCACGTTGAAAACACGTTCGATCTGACTGCCGGCCATGGGAAGTTCCACACACAATTTGCCTGATTCTAGAAGACGAACCCGGCAATGCGAAATCTGGAACTCGACGATCGTCAGGTTCATTCGATAAAAACTGGTTGCCTGACGGAATTCGATGGGGAGTCCACGTTCATACAAGTCTGGAATACTGCTGGCGCATCCCCAAGACTGCCGGGAATCGCGTCGAAACCCGGACGACCGGACTGGCGCAGCTCCCCCACACCAGCAACACTCATCCCCACGGACACTCAGAGGATTCCCACATGCTATGGAAAAAAGGCCGACGCAGCGACAACGTGGTGGACGCCCGTGGTGATGATGTCGGCGGCGGTGGTGGTGGCGGGATGCGCTTTGGTGGCGGCAAGGGCCTGAGCCTGACCGCGATCATCCTGATTGTCGGCATCGGCTGGATCACCGGCCAGGATCCGATGCAGATCCTCGGACAACTCACCGGCCAAATGAGCGAGCAGTCAGCGCCAGCCACCAATCAAACGCGCAAGGCGCCACCGGCCAATGACGAAGGCGCCGAATTCGTGCGTTCGATCCTCGGCGATACCGAAGACACCTGGGGCCAGATTTTCCAGCAGGCCGGCAAGCAATATAAGAACCCGACCCTGGTGCTGTTCAGCAATCGCGTCAATTCCGCCTGCGGTCTGGCGACCTCGGCGACCGGTCCGTTCTATTGCCCGGCCGACCAGAAGGTCTACCTGGACATGGCGTTCTTTCAGGAAATGTCGCAACGTTTCTCCGCCGCCGGTGACTTCGCCCAGGCCTACGTGATTGCTCACGAAGTCGGACACCACGTTCAGACCTTGCTCGGTGTTTCTGCGAAAATTCAGACTGCCCGCGCCCAAGGCCGACAAATGGAAGGCGACGGCGGTTTACTCGTGCGTCAGGAACTTCAGGCCGATTGCCTGGCCGGCGTCTGGGCCAACAATGCACAAAAGCGTCTGAACTGGCTGGAACCGGGTGACATCGAAGAAGCCCTGAACGCCGCCAACGCCATCGGCGACGACCGCTTGCAACAGCAAGGTAAGGGCCGCGTGGTGCCAGACTCGTTTACCCATGGCACGTCAGCGCAAAGGGTGCGCTGGTTTAAAACCGGATTTGCACAAGGCCAGGTGGGCCAGTGCGACACCTTCGCGGCGAAAAACCTGTAAATGAATAAGTGGCTGTTAGCTGTCCTGTTTACCTGCGCAAGCACCCAAGCCGCCGAGCATGCGGTCAAACAACTGAGCCCCGGCCGGCTGTTGCTCAAAGAAGGCGAGATGGCGGTGAGCCTCGGCGCCGCGCCGGCGAACATCGAACGGGTGCTGATCATCATCCACGGCCGTTTACGCAATGCTGAAACCTACCGCCAGAGCGCAGAGCAGGCGGCTGAACTGGCAGGGCAAAGCCAGACCACGCTGGTCATCGCCCCACAGTTTCTCAATGAAACCGATGTCGCCCTGCATCCCGTGGCGGATTCCGTTCTGCGCTGGCAGGGCAACGACTGGATGGCCGGCGGTTTATCCACAGCTCCGTTTGCACTGAGTTCTTTTGGGGCGCTGGATCAGATCATCGCGAGAGTCAGCGACCGCCAACAGTTTCCGGACGTGAAACAAATCGTTATCGCCGGTCACTCTGGGGGTGCCCAGGTGGTTCAGCGCTATGCCTTGCTGGCTCACGATCAACCCACGCTGACCGCTGCTGGTGTGAAAGTCCGTTATGTGGTCGCCAACCCTTCCTCGTATGCGTATTTCGATGAGCGCCGTCCTGTTGCGTTCGATCACGCGAAATGCCCCGGTTTCAACCGCTGGAAGTATGGCATGACGGATTTACCGCTCTATGCCAGTGGGCAAACGGCGCCACAAATTGAAGGCAATTACGTCAAGCGTGACGTGACGTATCTGCTCGGGCAGCAAGACACAGACCCGCAGCAGCCGGCGCTGGACAAGGGGTGCGAGGCTGAAGCCCAGGGCACCAATCGGCTGGCTCGCGGGCATTTTTACTTTGATTATTTGCTGCGTCGTAACCCGCGTGGGGTGAACCAGCGACTGGTGGAAGTGCCTGGGGTTGGGCATAACGGGGATGGGATGTTGACGTCGCCTGAGGGGCAGAAGGCTTTGTTTGGGCAGTGAGATTTGTGGTGCCTGAAAGTGCCCTTTCGCGAGCAAGCCCGCTCCCACATTCGACCGCATTCTTCTGGGAGAACTCGGTTAAATGTGGGAGCGGGCTTGCTCGCGAAGAGGCCCTCAAGCCAACAACATTTCCCGCAACGCCACGCAATCCGCCGCATGCCAATCCGTCAGTTCCGGCCACGGGTTGTCCGGCAAATTCACCAACACCGTCCGCGCCCCCGCCGCCCGTCCACAATCCAGATCAAACCGGTAATCACCGACCATCACCATCTCGCTCGCCGGCACCTTCCAGGCCTCGGCCAGTTTCAGCAAACCACCGGGATGCGGCTTGGGTGGTGCTTCATCACGCCCCAGCACATCCTCCACCGCGAAACAGTCGGCCAGGCCGATGGCCTCCAGCGTTACGTGTGCCAGCTCCCGGGCATTGCGCGTGAGAATGCCCAGGCAATAACCGCGCCCGGCCAACTCACGCACCAGCTCCACCGCGCCCGGTGCCGGTTTCGACCCTAGCGCCAGATCACGTTCATGCTCCAGCAGCCACGCATGTTTAGCCGCCGCTTCATCGGCTGGCAGCGCCGCGAGGTGCGTGAGGATGTCCTCTTCGGCCGGGATCGCCAATGCCACGCGAATCGCCGCGAAGTCATGCACGGCTACCGTCAGGGTGCCGTCCATGTCGAACACCCAATGACGCACCTCGGCCAGGCTCATGCCCAATCCTTGCGATGACGAATCAGGCCTTCCTGCGTGACCGAGGCCACGAGTTGCCCAGCACGATTGAACACGCTGCCACGGCTGAAGCCGCGAGAGTTACCGGCCCACGGGCTGTCCATCGCGTAGAGCAACCAGTCATCGGCACGCAGATCCTGATGGAACCACAGCGCGTGATCGAGGCTGGCGACCTGCATGTCTTTCTGCCAGACCGTTTTGCCATGGGGCTGCATCGAGGTCACCAGCAGGCCGAAGTCGGACGCATAGGCCAGCAAGTATTTGTGCAGCGCCGGTGAGTCGGCCAAGGCACCGTCGGCACGAAACCACACGTACTTGATCGGGTCGGACGGCTGCGGGTTGTAAGGGTCTTTCTCGGTCACCGGGCGGAATTCGATCGGTTTCGGGCACAGCAGTTTTTCGCGCATTTTTTCCGGGATCAGGTGCGCGCGTTGTTGGGTCAGCTCCAGTTCCGACGGCAGGTTTTCTGGCCCGACCACCACCGGCATCTCGAGCTGGTGCTGGAAGCCTTCTTCGTCGTACTGAAACGAGGCGCTGCAGGTAAAAATCGGATGGCCTTTCTGGATTGCCGTTACCCGGCGCGTGCTGAAACTGCCGCCATCGCGTACCCGGTCAACCTGATACACCACTGGCAACCCGGCATCGCCCGGACGCAGGAAATAACCGTGCATCGAATGCACGTGGCGCGCTTCTTCTACCGTCTGACTCGCCGCCGACAGCGACTGGCCGAGCACCTGACCGCCGAACAACTGGCGAAAACCCAGGTCCTGGCTGCGGCCACGGAACAGATTTTCTTCGATCGGTTCCAGGGTCAACAGGTCGACCAGATCATCCAACACTTGGCTCATTCAGACTCTCCTCACGCAAAACATTGCCGCGCAGTCATGGCTGCGACGGTCGATTCAGTTTCTGGCCCGTGCCAGTAATATGGGGGCCATTGTAAACGTCCGCGGCGGCTTATCCATGCAAGGTTTGCAGCCATTGTTCACGGGTGATGCGGTACAGCACATGGTGACGCAAGGGGTGATCGGCGGCGAGCTTCGGATGCTCGAAGTCATCGGCTGGATCATGGTGCATGCCGATCGCCTGCATGACTTTCTCGGAAGGCGTGTTGGTTTGCGTGGTGAAGGACACGACTTCGGTCAGCCCCAAGCGGTCAAACCCGCAACGCAGAGCGGTCCACGCGGCTTCACTGGCGTACCCCAGGCCCCAATGCTCGCGGGCCAGGCGCCAGCCGATTTCGGTCGCGGGGGTGAATGGCGCGTCGAAGCCGACCACGCCCAACCCGGTAAACCCGATGAATTGGCCGGTGTCCTTGCGTTGCAGCGCCCACAGGCCAAAACCGTGCTCGGCAAAATGCCCGCGAATGCGGCCGATCAGCGAGGCACTTTCCAGGCGACTCAACGGCGCCGGAAAATAACGCATCACCTGCGGATCGGCACACATCGCCGCAAACTCCGGCAAATCCTCATCGCACCACTGCCGCAACAGCAGTCGCGCACTTTCAAGTTGCAGTATTGGCTCCATTGCGTTCCCCCGTTTCCATGCCGCAAGTCTACATCGCTGGTAGGATCCTTCTCTCATTCCTACATGAAATCATCATGCCGCTGCCGCTGATTTATCACGAAGACTACAGCCCCGAGTTTCCGGCCGATCACCGCTTCCCCATGGACAAGTTTCGCCTGTTGCGCGATCACCTGGTGGACAGCGGCCTGACCCGGGACGCCGACCTGCTGCGCCCGGACCTCTGCCCCCCGCAGATTCTCGCCCTCGCCCATGACGCTGCCTATATCGAACGTTACATGAGTGGCGAGTTGTCCCGTGAAGACCAGCGGCGCCTCGGCCTGCCCTGGAGCGAAGCCCTGGCCCGGCGCACGGTGCGCGCGGTCGGCGGTTCGTTGCTGGCGGCGGAACAGGCGCTGGAGCACGGACTGGCCTGTCACCTGGCCGGCGGCACGCATCACGCGCACTACGACTACCCGGCGGGCTTCTGCATCTTCAATGACCTGGCAGTGATCAGCCATTACCTGCTGGAAAGCGGCCGGGTGAATCGGGTGCTGATCTTCGATTGCGACGTGCATCAGGGCGACGGGACTGCACGGATCCTGCACAACACCCCGGACGCTGTGACCGTTTCCCTGCACTGCGAGAAGAACTTTCCTGCACGCAAAGCCGAAAGTGACTGGGACATTCCGCTGCCCAAGGGCATGGGCGATGCCGATTACCTGAAAGTGGTCGACGATGCGCTCAACTATTTGCTGCCGCTTTATCAACCGGATCTGGTGTTGTATGACGCTGGCGTCGATGTGCACAAGGACGATGCCCTGGGTTATTTGAACCTGACGGACGAAGGCGTGGCGGCGCGTGATGAAAGCGTGATGCGTCATTGCCTGGGCCGGGATATTCCGGTGGTCGGGGTGATTGGCGGTGGCTACAGCAAGGACCGCAAGGCGTTGGCGCGGCGCCATGGGATTCTGCATCACAGTGCGCAACGGGTGTGGCAGTCATCAGGTTGTCATTGAGCCGTGGGTGTTTACCCACAATGCCTGTGGAACTGCCTGTGGATAACCTGAGTGAAAGCGCCTACAGCCCCTGCGGTATATAGCCTACACAGCGGTGGTTGTTTTTTAACCAGACACTGAATCCATCATCAATCCCCTGTGGGATCTGTGCTGGTAGAATGCCCGGCTTATCCCGCCAAACCGCAGCGCATTCCATGACCCGATCTTCATCCACCCTCTCCTCCCAAGTCGCCATCATCGGTGGCGGCCCTGCTGGCCTGATGGCGGCTGAAGTGTTGAGCCAGGCCGGGATCAAGGTCGACCTGTACGACGGCATGCCCTCGGTGGGACGCAAATTCCTCTTGGCCGGGGTCGGCGGCATGAACATCACCCACTCCGAAGCCTACCCGGCGTTTCTCTCGCGCTACGCCGAGCGCGCACCACAGATTGCGCCGCTGTTGCGCGCTTTTGGCGCCGACGCGCTATGCCAATGGATTCATGACCTGGGCATCGAAACCTTTGTCGGCAGTTCCGGCCGGGTGTTTCCGACCGACATGAAAGCCGCGCCCTTGCTGCGCGCCTGGCTCAAACGGTTGCGTGATGCCGGCGTAGTTATCCACACCCGCCACCGCTGGCTCGGTTGGGATGACAGCGGTGATTTGCGAATCGACAGCCCCGAGGGCGAAAAAACCGTCAAGGCTGACGCCACCCTGCTAGCCCTCGGCGGCGGCAGTTGGTCGCGTCTCGGTTCGGATGGCGCGTGGATGCTGCCGCTGGAGCAACGCGGCGTAGGGCTTGCGCCGTTGCAACCAAGCAACTGCGGCTTCGAGGTGCAGGCCTGGAGCGATTTGATGGTCAGTAAGTTCGCCGGCGCGCCGCTGAAAAACATCGCCATTGGTCTCAATGACGATGTGCCACGGCTGGGGGAATGCGTGATCACGGCGACCGGGATTGAAGGCAGTCTGATCTACGCCCTGTCGGCTCCGATCCGTGAAGCGATCAACCTCAACGGTTCCGCGACCATTCATCTGGACCTGCTGCCGGGCAAGCCTGTGGATAAAGTACAGACAGCGCTGAGCAAACCGCGCGGTTCACGCTCGATGTCCAAACACCTGCACAGTCATCTGGGCATTGATGGCGTGAAAGCCGCGTTGTTGCGTGAACTGACGCCGGCCGACTGTTTCAGCGACCCGGCGTTGCTGGCCAAAGCGATCAAGGCACTGCCGCTGACGCTGGTGAAAACCCGCCCACTGGACGAAGCCATCAGCAGCGCCGGCGGTGTGATGTTCGAGTCGATGGATGAACGCTTGATGCTCAAGCCATTGCCTGGCGTGTTCTGCGCGGGGGAGATGCTGGATTGGGAAGCGCCGACGGGCGGCTATCTGCTGACCGCGTGTTTCGCCAGTGGGCGTGCGGCGGGGATCGGGATGGTGGGGTGGTTGAAGCGCAAGGCTTGAGACCGAGTTGCCCCCTTCGCGAGCAAGCCCGCTCCCACATTTAACCGAGTTCTCCCAGAAGAATGCGATCGAATGTGGGAGCGGGCTTGCTCGCGAAGGCGTCCTGACAGACGCCGCCGATACTTAAGGCTTACGCTTACGCGGTCCAGTATTGAACACCGGCACTTTTCGCACAGGCTTGATCGAAGGCTCCGGCACCGAAGCATCCCCACTCTCAACCCACTTGCCCAGGTTGCGCTTGCCGCCACTGGAGGTCTTTGGCTTTTTCGGTTTTTTAGGCTTCTTCACCACCAGACCGCTGGCATCGGTGTCCGGTACGCGGTGTTCAGGCTCGAAGTCATGCTCCATCTGCCGAGGCAAAGTCTGACGGGTCAACGTCTCGATGGCCGACAGCAGATTCACTTCATCGGCGCAGACCAGCGAAATCGCCTGCCCGGTGTTACCCGCACGGCCGGTACGCCCGATGCGGTGGATGTAATCCTCGGCCACGATCGGCAGGTCGAAGTTGACCACCAACGGCAAATCTTCGATGTCCAGACCACGGGCCGCGACGTCGGTAGCCACCAGAATCTGCACTTCACTGGCCTTGAAACGGTCCAGCGCACGCTGACGCGTGGCCTGCGGTTTGTCACCGTGGATGCCGTCGGCATTGATGCCAAGGCCCTGGAGTTTTTCCACCAGCGCGTCCACACCGTTGCGGGTCTTGGCGAATACCAGCACCTGCTTCCACTTACCTTTGCGCAGCAAGTGAACGAACAGCTCAGGCTTGCGCTTCTTGTCGACCGTCACCACCCACTGCTTAACCGTGTTGGCTGCCACGTTACGCGGGCTGACTTCGATGCTCAGCGGATCGTTGAGCATTTGTCCGGCCAGCAAGCGGATCGCGTCGGAGAAAGTCGCGGAGAACAGCAGCGTCTGACGTTGCTTCGGCAGCACGCGGTAGATATTCCCCAGCTCCTCGGAGAAACCCAGATCAAGCATGCGATCGGCTTCGTCCAGAATCAGGGTTTGCAGCTGATTGAACTTGAGGGCCTTCTGGCGATACAGATCGAGCAAACGACCCGGCGTCGCCACCAGCACGTCAACACCCTTGCGCAGCTTCATCATTTGCGGGTTGATGCTGACGCCGCCGTACACCGCGTAAGTGCTCAACGGCAGGTTCTCGGCGTACTGACGCACGGCTTCGTGAACCTGTTCGGCCAATTCGCGTGTCGGCACGAGGATCAGTGCGCGCACCGAGTTAGACGCCACTTTCGGCCCTTCCATAGCCAGCAATTGCAGGAGCGGCAAGGCGAAACCGGCCGTCTTGCCAGTGCCGGTCTGGGCCGCAGCCATCAGGTCGCGACCGGCCAGCACCGCCGGAATGGCTTGCGCCTGAACCGGCGTCGGGGTCTGGTAGCCGAGCGTCTCGAGAGAGCGCAGCAAGGGTTCGATCAGGCCAAGGGTGGCGAAAGTCATGGGATTACCGTAGGAAAATTCAGCGCGGGTTTTTCAAAACAAGTGTGCAAAACAAGATGCAATGGCGCGCAGTTTACCCTAATTCACACGGGATTCTGTCGGCGCGACTACACCCGGCTGCACAGGCGCCCGCCGCCACTGCGGCAATCCGATCAACACCACGGCGCTGATGATCACCAGCATCGCTAACCCTTCTTCGATTCCGATGGTTTCGCCCACAAACACGATCCCCAACAACACCGCCACGGCCGGGTTGACGTAGGCATAACTGGTCGCCGCCGCAGGGCGCACGTTTTTCAACAGGTACATGTAAGCGTTGAACGCGATGATCGAGCCGAAGAACGTCAGATACGCCAGGGCCGCCCAGCCTTCGATCGGTGGCATGGCTTGCAGATGCTCGCCGCTCACGGCACTGCCGATCAGCAGCGCCACGCCGCCGACCACCATTTCCACGGCGCTGGCCATCGCCCCCGCCGGCAACGGCACGTGTTTGCTCCAGACCGACCCGAACGCCCAGGACGCCGCCGCGAACACCAGCAACAGCGCGCCCAAGGGGCTCGATTGCAGGTTCGAACCGAGATTCAACATGGCAATGCCGATCAGCCCGAGCGCAATCCCGGCCCATTCGAGGCGGGTATTACGTGCGCCCCAGAAATATCCGCACAACAAGGTAAACAACGGCACCGTCGCAATCGCCAACGCGGCCACACCGGAGGCCACACCCATGTGCTCGGCGACACTGACGCCGCCGTTACCGCAGGCGAGCAGCAAGATCCCGATCATGCCGGCCGCTTTCCACTGCGCCCACGTCGGTGCCGGCGCCCCGCGCCAGCGCAGGAAGGCGTACATCAACGTCCCGGCAAGCACAAAGCGGATCCCGGCGAGCAGCAATGGCGGCCAATACTCCACGCCGATGCGGATCACCAGATAGGTCGAGCCCCAAATCACGTACAGCGCGAAAAAGGCGGCGATCAACGGTAAGGGAAAACGACGTAAGCCAGGCATGGGCAGCTCGATGACAGAACAATGTGAACCGCTATTCTAGAAAGGCCAAGGGCTAAAAATAAGTTACAAAACCTGTTTATAGCGCCGGTACACTTTTCAAAACACGGAGATCAGCGCTATAAACCGTGCTTTCGAAAGTCAGTCATTTTCAAGGAATACGCCGATGGATAAATACGACCGCATGCTCCTCAGCGCCCTGCTGGAAAACGGTCGTGCGTCCTACGCCGACCTCGCGCGCAAGGTCAACCTGTCCGCCCCGGCCGTGGCCGAACGCGTGGCCAAGCTGGAAGCCAGTGGCGTGATCACCGGTTACCAGGCGAAAGTCGACATGGCCAAGCTCGGCTTGCCGATCCAGTGCGTGATCGAACTGCGCCTGAACCAGCACGGCAATCAGAAGGCCTACGACGATTTGATCAAAATCCCACAGTTGACCGAGTGCCACCGGGTGACCGGCGATCCTTGCGTGATCATGCAAGCGGCGGTGGGTTCGATGCCGGAGCTGGAAGAGTTGATCAACCGGATTGCCAAGTTCGGGTTCAGCAAGACGTCGATTGTGTTGTCGAGCGCAATAGAGAAGCGCGTGCCGTTGGGGCACATCGAAGGCAATGGCAAGACCATCTAAAGGTGCAGGAGATCAAATGTGGGAGCGGGCTTGCTCGCGAAAGCGGTGTATCAGTCGACATCAATGTTGAATGATAAATCGCTTTCGCGAGCAAGCCCGCTCCCACACTCGACCTGTGGTGGTTTCAAAAACCGCGATGGCGCTTGAGGTGTTCGTTGATCTTCGCCGCCGGCACTTTCTGCAAGCCGCATAGCAAATCATGGGACAACTCGCGCAACCCATGCTTGCGCTGCAACTCGTCCATCAAGTGCGTTGTCAGGTTGGCGGCCATCTCGGCGTCAGCCATCGCCCGGTGAGCCTTGCCGGTGTTGGGCAAGTTGGCGAACGTAGTGAGGGTGCCAAGTTTGTGATTCGGCGCTGCCGGCATCAGCCGACGGGCCAATAGCAACGAGCAGGCAAAGTTCTGCAAACGCGTGCGCTTGATCCGCCCCAGCTCAAAGTCCCAGAACTTCTGGTCGAACGCAGCGTTATGCGCCAGCAACGGTGTGATGCCGACAAACTCGTTGACCTCGTTCATCACCTGCTCCGCCGACGGCGCGGTGCGCAGCATGGCGTTGCTGATGCCGGTCAGTTGCTCGATGAAGGCCGGCACGCGCACGCCGGCGTTCATCAGGCTTTGGTAACGCTCGACGATGCGCCCCTGTTCAAGGATCACCACGGCAATTTCCGTGGCCCGGCAGCTGCTGCTCGGGGAGATCCCGGTGGTTTCAAAGTCGATGACTGCTATGCGTTCCAAACCTGTTTCAACTCCGTAAAAATCAATTCTTGAGCAGCAACGCGCCTTCGATCGGCACGTAGCGGCTGGCGGCGCGGATCAGCGAGTTGGCGGTCAGCCCCGGTACGCCATAGGCCACCGCTTGCACCCCGTGCTTGCTGATGATGCGTTCCAGCAGCATGTCGAAATCACCGTCACCGGAGGCCAGCACGATTTCGTCGACGTGATCGGCGGCGTCCATGATGTCGAGGGTGATGCCCACGTCCCAGTCGCCCTTGGCCGAGCCGTCGCTGCGCTGGATGTAGGGTTTGAGCTTCACGGTGAAGCCGAGGTTGCGCAGGATCTGCTGAAACTGCTGCTGTTTGCTGTCGCCACGATCGATCGCGTAGGCATAGGCCTCGACGATCTCGCCCTGTTTGCTGATGTCAGCCCACAACGCGGCGTAGTTGAAGTGGCAACCATAGGCCTGACGCACGGTGTAATAGAGGTTTTGAACATCGGCGAACACTGCGATTTTTTTCACCGCGGGTTTCCTCTTGGCGCACAGGCGCGCAGGCGAGATCGGGCACCTGGCCCGAAAAGTCGCCCAGTATGCCAGCCCGAAGGATTGTTCCGCGAATAATCGGCCATGTGGCGAGGGAGCTTGCTCCCGCTGGGCCGCGAAGCGGTCCCCTGAAATTCGAAGCCGAGGGGCCTGCTACGCAGTCCAGCGGGAGCAAGCTCCCTCGCCACAGGGTGTCAGACGAAGGAGTCGTCGTCATCGCCGCCGAAGTATGACGAGCTGTCATCGCTGTAATCAGTGTCGGCAAAACCGCCCTGATTGCTGGAGTTGTCAGCCATGCGCTGCTCATCGCCCCAGCCATTGCCGCTGTCGCTCTGATCGTTGACCTGAGCCGGCTCTTCCTTGATCACTTCAACCACTTCCGGCTGCTGATTGTGATGGAACAGGCTGCTGATGCCTTGTGCCAGCATCACGCCACCCGCGACACCGGCTGCGGTCTTCAGCGCACCGCCGAGAAAACCGCTGCCGATCGCTGCCGGCGCCTGCTGCTGGGGAGCGTAATTTTGTTGAGGCGGTGCCGCGCCGAAGTTTTGCGGCGCCGGTTGCGGGTTGAACGACGGCCGCGCCGATTCACGCCAGCCGCCCGTTGCGGGCACAGCACTGGGGGTCGGTGCAGATTGCGCGTCTCGGGCACTGCCACCGAAGATGCTCGACAAAAAGCCACCACCGCTCGGCGCCGGTGCCGCTGTCTGCGCCTTGGCCGCTTGCAGTTCGGCCTGCAATTGCTGCACTTGCCGGGTCAGTTGCTTGTTTTGTTCGTCGAGGCTCTTGATGGCGACTTCTTGAACCAGGATTGCCTGGGTCATGAAATAGCCGGCCGCAGGCTGGCGAGTCAGGTGTTCCTTGATCCGCGCCTCAGCCAGGGCGTCGCGCGGGGCTGAGTCCGTTTCGGCCTGTTGCAGCCGGGAAAACAGTCCATCGATCAGGGTTTGTTCTTCGCTGTTCATGGCGACCTCGTAGATTGCCGGGGGAAATCGTTGTCCTTTTCCAAAGAGGATAAGGTGCTCGACCTTAATGGAGGCTGAAACAAGTTGTTTCAATGAGCTTTACCTAACGTTTACGTTTGCGTTTCCAAGTGTTTCATCGGTTAAAGTGGGCCACTGCTTCCAACCTGCGATACCGACTGATGAATCCGTTCGATGTACTGCGTGACTCTTTGTACTTCTTCAAGCGCAATCTGGGACAGATCGTGCAACTGTGCCTGCCACTGGTGATCTTTGAGGCGCTGTTGCAACAAATTGTCGACCACTCCACCGAGCCGGACAGTTTTCCCGGCGTCAGCGTGATCGTTGGCTTGCTGGTTTATCCGCTGTACACCGCCGCCCTGATTCTGTTCCTCGACGCCCGCAGCCGCGGTGAGTCGCCGCGCAACCGTGATCTGCTGACACGGTCGGCGTACCTGTGGCCGCGCTTCGCCCTGCTCACGGCGCTCAATACCCTGCTGATCCTGCTCGGTCTGTCGCTGTACTTCCTGCCCGGTATCTATCTGATGGTGACATTGGCGTTCGCAGAGTACCTGCTGGTGCTGCGTGGCATGGCCCCCTTGGCGGCCATGAAAGAAAGCCTGCGCCTGACCCGCGGCCACTTCATGCGCATTCTGGTGTGCATCCTGTGTGTGATGGGTCCGCTGTGGGTGCTCAAAGGCGCCACGCTCGCGGTGTACCCGGACCCGCAGAACCCGGTGATTTCCCTGCTGATCGACAGTGCCCACAGCTTCCTGCAACTGTTCACCAGCGTGGTGTTGTTCCGCTTGTTCATGCTGATCGGCGATACACCCGAGAAGATTGAGGGGCCGCGCTGACCGTGGGCTTCAGCTCTAGTCTCGGTTATGCTCGGGGTCATCTTTTGTAACGCTATAAGCCGAGCCATGACCCGTCTACTGCGCTACACCCTGCTGAGCCTGTTGATCGCGACCGGCGTGATCGCATTACTGATCTACAACCTGACCTGGCGCCCCGACTCCAAGGAAGTGTTGCCGGTCAGTTGCTCGGCTCAAGCGCCCACCCTGGTCCCCGGTCAGGCATTGAAAGTGATGACCTGGAATGTCCAGTACCTGGCCGGTAAACGTTATGTGTTCTGGAACGACCTTGCGCAGGGCACCGATGAAACCCCCACCCCCGAAGACATGGCCTTCAGCCTCGACGAAGTGGCACGGGTGATTCGCGATGAATCCCCCGACATCGTGATGCTGCAGGAACTCGATGACAACGCCAAGGCCAGCGATTACCAACACCAGTTCAAACTGCTGCAAGAGCGGGTCGCCGACCTGTATCCGTGCAGTGCTCAAGCCTTCGACTGGAAGGCCGACTTCGTGCCGGATCCGCACATCTTCGGCAGCGTTGGCCGGCAACTGGTAACGCTCAGCCGCTACCAGATCGAACACGCCGAACGCCTGCAATTGCCGGTCGCGCCGGCCAACCTGATCAGCCGCCAGTTCAAACCGAAAAACGCCTTGCTGGTGTCTTATCTGCCGTTGAACGACGGCGGTCAGATGGCGGTGCTCAATACCCATCTGGACCGCGTCATCCAGCCAGACGAAACGCTGCAAGCCGAAGTGACGGCCGTCGCCAAAGTGCTCGACAAACTCGAAGGCCGCGGCACGCCGTGGCTGATCGGTGGCGATTTCAATTTGTTGCCGCTCGGGCAGTTTCGCCGACTGCCAGAAGAGCAACGCACGCCCTACTCGGCCGACAGCGCGCTGCATGTGCTGTGGGACAAGTACCCGATGATCCCGACCAACAACGAAGCCAGTGGCGCGGATCGGGCCCAGTGGCTGACGCATTACCCGAATGATCCGGGGCTGAACGGCCCGGACCGCACGGTTGACTACCTGTTCTACAGTGCGCGCATCAAACGGGTCGAGGCGATGGTTAGGCAGGACGATACGTTGCGCATCTCCGATCACTTGCCGGTGATTGCGCGGTTCCTGTTGCCTGCAACTCCTTAACAACTGGAACCTGTAGGAGCCGAGCTTGCTCGCGATGGCGTTGTGTCAGCCACATCAATGCTGAATATGCTGGCCTCATCGCGAGCAAGCTCGGCTCCTACAGGTATTGGGTGCAACTCAATGCACCTCTTCCAGATCGTCATGCAAGAGCCCGAAGATCTTGCGCTTCATGTCGATGAACGAGCGCTCCATGACCATGTCCAGGGTCCGTGGGCGTTCGATCGGCACATCCAGAATCTGCTTGATCCGCCCAGGCCGCGCGCCCATCACGTAGACCCGATCGCCGAGCAGAACCGCCTCGTCGATATCGTGGGTCACGAACAACACGGTCTTCTTGCTGTTGCCCCAGACCCGCAACAACAGCTGCTGCATTTGCAGGCGCGTCTGGCTGTCGAGCGCGCCGAAAGGTTCGTCCATCAGCAGGATTTGCGGATCATTGGCCAGCGCTCGGGCAATCGCCACACGCTGCATCATGCCGCCGGACAGCTGCTTGGCGTAGTTGTCGGCAAACCCGGTCAGGCCCACTTCATTGACGTAGTAGTCGACGATCTCCTTGCGCTGGGCAGCCGCCATGCCGCGACGCTTGAGACCGAACTCGACGTTCTGGCGCACGGTCAGCCACGGGAACAGCGTATAGCTCTGGAACACCATGCCACGGTCCGCACCCGGCCCCTGCACTTGCTGACCACCGACGTAGATCTCGCCCTCGGTGGGTTCGTTGAGGCCGGCGGTGAGGTACAGCAAACTCGATTTGCCGCAACCCGAAGGTCCGACCAGCACGGCGAATTGTTGGTCCGGCACCTCGAACGACACTTGCTCCAGCGCTGTGAACATGCCGCCGTCAGGTTTCTGATAGCGCAGGCTGACCTTGTCCACTTGCAGCCTTGGAGCGGCCTGCACCGGGGTGGCCAAAGGTGTGACGAAGCGAGGGTTGACGGCGCTTACTGAGCCCATGCGGCGATCCTCAGACGTAGGAAACGGAACAGTTGATCGGTGACCAGGCCCAACAGGCCGATGATCGCGATTGCCAGGAAAATCACATCCACTTGAAAACCACGCATGGCTTTAAGGCTCAAGTAACCAAGGCCACTGGAAGCGGCGACCAGTTCGGCGACCACCAGGTAGGTCCAGGCCCAGCCCATGGTCACGCGCAAGGTGTCGAGCACACCCGGCAAGGAGGCTGGGGCGATCACATGCAGCACCGCGTCGCGACGGGTCGAGCCCAAGGTGTAGGACGCGTTGATCAAATCCTTGGAGATGCCTTTGGAAACGTCCGCGATCATCACCAGTTGCTGGAAGAACACACCGAAGATGATCACCGAGACCCGCTGCTCCAGGCCGATACCGATCCATAGAATGAACAGTGGCACGAACGAGGTCACTGGCAAGTAGCGAATGAAATTGACCATCGGCTCAAGGAACGCCTGGACGATACGGAAGCTGCCCATCAGCAACCCCAGCGGCACCGCCACCAGCGAGGAGACAATGAAACCGACCATCACTACTTCCAGACTGGCCCACACATGCAGGCCAAGGGTGCCGTCGCGACCCAGGCGCACGGCGGCCTCGACCACTGCGCCCGGTGTCGGCAAGAACATGCCCGGCACCACGCCACCGTAAGACAAACCGGCCCACAGGCCGATCAACAGTACCCAGGCCAGACCGCTCGCGCTCCAGATGACCTGCACCGGCAGGCCAGTCTTGGGCGTGATGCAGCGGCTCAGCCATGAATTGCGCTTGAACATGCAAACCTCCTACAGCGGGGTGACAAAACGGTTGTCGATCAGGTCGTCATTGCTGACGTTGTAGGGTTTGCCCTGCAATTCACTGGCGGTTTCATTGGCCAGTTTGATCAGCGGTTCGCTGTCGCCCGGTTTGCCTGGCGAGCCGAGGAGTTTTTCGCTCATGGCCTGATCGTAGAAGCGCACGCCTTGTGCGGCGGCGGCCAGTTCCTTCGGATCGGCGAGGTAACCGCCAACGCCTTTGGCCATGATTTTGTAGGCTTCTTCCGGGTGGTCCTGGGTGTATTTCACGGCTTTGTAGAGACCGGCGACCAACGCCTTGACGTCTTCCGGCTGCTTTTCGATGACCGAGCAGTTCAGCGCAACCACGTCGACAATCACGCCCGGCGTGCTGCTGCTGTCGATCAGCACCTTGCCCTGTTTCTTGTCACGCACCATCGACAGGTGCGGCTCCCACGTCACGGCGGCCGGCACGCGACCGGCGATGAACGCGGTGGCAGCATCGTCGGCCGTCATGTTCTGCACGGTGATGTCGCTCATGCTCATGCCGTGTTTCTTCAGCAAATACGACAACCAGAACTGCGAGGTCGACCCTTCGTTCACCGCCACCGCTTTGCCTTTGAGCTCCTGCAGACTCTTGACGTCCTTGCCCACCAGAACGCCGTCGCCGCCATGGCTGTCATCCAGCGCGGCCACAGCCTTGAAGCAGAATTGAGGACGGTATTTCAGCACTTCATCAATGGTCGACGCCGAGCCTGACAACTCGCCCGAGGCTTGGGCGGCCATGTACATCGACGCCTCTTCAACGACGGGCAATTCGACGGTCAAGCCGTTTTCCTTGAAGTAGCCCAGGTCCTGGGCGAGGTAGAGGGTGCCGTAGCCGACCCAGGTGGTGTGACCGATGGACAGGGTGCCGGCCTGGGCGCTGGTGGCGACCGTGGCGGCGATGGCGGTGATCGCCAATGGATGAGCGATGCGGGTTAGCAAGGACTTGATCATGGAGCACTCCCAAAGCTGTTGATTTAGTTTTGATGGGCAGTACGGCCAGCGGCCCTGAAATCAGCTGTCACCTCAGGTCTCTGATGGACCTTGCGGTGGGCAGTATCGGGCTGACTGGCGAAGTCGATGTTGGCCCAGTGCGGGGAGAAGGAAAATTAGGAAATATGTCGAGGCGAATGATGAAAAAGCTGTGTAGCGCGCACTGGAAAAGGGCGGTGTGGGCGGGGGTGCTCGAGGTGGGTGCAAAAGATGAGAGGTGCGGTGAATTGGCTACCGCATTCGCGAGCAAGCCCGCTCCCACATTTGATCTATGCCGGTCACAGAATTTGTGTACGACACCGATCTAATGTGGGAGCGGGCTTGCTCGTGAAGAGGCCCGCAAGAGCGCTAAAAGATCAGAGCCGGCCGTACTCCTGCGCCGTACGATCAACCGCTTTCAAGGTCTTGCCCACCAGCTCATCAATCTCCTCCCGACTGGCAATCAACGCCGGCGCCATGATCATCCGCCCCAGCGTCGAGCGAATAATCACCCCCTCTTCAAAGCCGATCGTGCGGCACCGCCACGCAATGTCGTTCTCATTGGCAAAGCGCTTACGGCTGGTTTTGTCCTCGGCCAATTGCAGCGCCGCGACCATGCCGACGCCTTGAATATCACCCACCAACGGGTGATTACCGAACACTTCGCGCAAGCACTGTTGCAGGTACGGGCCGATGTCATCCTTGACCCGCGTCACCACGCCTTCATCACGCAACGCCTTGAGGTTGGCAATCGCCACCGCCGCCGCCACCGGGTGCCCGGAATAGGTCAGGCCATGGGCAAACACCCCGCCCTGCTCCACCAGCACTTGGGCCATTTTCTTCGACAGGATCAGCCCGCCCATCGGGATATAACCCGAGGTCAAACCCTTGGCGATGGACAAGGTGTCCGGCTCGAAACCGAAGTACTCGTGGGCGAACCATTCGCCGGTGCGACCAAAGCCGCCGATCACTTCATCAGCGCACAGCAGCACATCGTACTTGCGGCAGATGCGCTGAATTTCCGGCCAGTAGCTCTCTGGCGGAAAAATCATCCCGCCCGCGCCCTGGAACGGTTCGGCAATGAAACCTGCAACCTTGTCCGCGCCCAGTTCAAGAATCTTCGCTTCCAGTTGCTGCGCCGCCCGCAGGCCAAATTCGGCCGGGGTCAGGTTGCCTTCGTGAGCAAAAAAATACGGCTCGTCGATGTGCTCGATGTCCGGAATCATGCCGCCCATTTCGTGCATGAATTTCATGCCGCCGAGCGCCGTCGCAGCCAGGGTCGAGCCGTGATAACCGTTCCAGCGACCGATCATGATTTTCTTCTCGGGCTTGCCGAGAATCGTCCAGTAACGGCGCACAGTGCGGATCAACACCTCGTTGGCTTCAGAGCCGGAGTTGGTGTAGATCGCGTGGCTGTAGTGCCCCGGCAGCAGGCTGAACAACAGCTCCGACAGCTCGATCACCTGCGGGTGAGTGGTGTGGAAAAACATGTTGTAGTACGGCAGCTGTTCAAGTTGTTGAGTCGCTGCCGCCGCCAGGTCTTTACGCCCGTAACCGAGGTTGGTGCACCACAGCCCGGACATGCCGTCGAGGTAGCGCCGACCGTCGTTGTCCCACAGGTGCAGGCGTTCGCCACGAACCATCACCCGGGGTCCTTCGTCGTTGAGTGCCTTTTGATCGACGAATGCGTGGATGTGGTGCGCAGCGTCGGCGGCCTGGTAGTCGCGGGTTTCACGTGGTGTGGTCATCGCCAGTTCTCCGTTTTTTATTAGCGGCTGTTATCAGCGCAGCTGAAACCAGGTGGTCTTCAACTGGGTGTATTTATCAAATGAATGCAGCGACAAGTCACGGCCGAAACCGGACTGCTTGCCGCCGCCGAAAGGCACGGTCACGTCGAGTGCATCGACGCTGTTGACCGAGACAGTCCCCGCTCGCAATTGCCGCGCCACACGGTGGGCGCGGTTGAGGTCATCGGTCCACAGCGAAGCCGCCAGACCGTAGACGCTGTCGTTGGCCAGTTGCAAGGCGTGGGCCTCGTCATCGAATGCGGTAACCGCGAGCACCGGGCCAAACACTTCGTCGCGAAACAGCGGCATGTCCGGGGTCACGCCGGTGAAAATCGTCGGCTGGATGAAGTTGTCAGAGCCGTTGAAGATCGACTGCCGGCCACCGCACACTTTGGTCGCACCCTGGCGCTCGGCTTGCTGGATGAACTTCATGATGCGCGCGGTCTGGCGGCTGTCGACAATCGCCCCGGCGCTGCTCGACGGGTCCAGTGGATCGCCCGGCAACCAGCGTTCGGCGTGCGCTTTGAGGCGCTCGACGAACGCGTCGTGGATCGAGCGCTGCACCAGCAAACGCGAGTTGGCCGAACAGACTTCGCCCTGATTGAAGAAGATCCCGAACGCGGCTTTTTCAGCGGCCCGATCGAGGTCCTGACAATCGGCGAACACCAGGTTTGCGCTCTTGCCACCGCACTCCAGCCACACCTGCTTGAGGTTCGATTGCGCGGAATACTGCATGAAGTATTTGCCGACTTCGGTAGAGCCGGTGAACACCAGGCAATCGACATCCGGGTGCAAACCGAGGGCTTTGCCGGTCTGCTCGCCGAGGCCCGGCAGCACGTTCAATACACCCGCTGGCAGGCCAGCTTCCAGCGCCAGCTCGGCCAGACGCAGGGCGGAAAACGGTGATTGCTCGGCGGGTTTCAGAATCACCGAGTTGCCGGCGGCCAGGGCCGGTGCGAGTTTCCACGCAGCCATGTCCAGCGGGAAATTCCACGGCACCACGGCAGCGACCACGCCGAGGGCTTCACGGGTGATGGTCGCCAGGACGTTCTGCGCGCTGGGGGCAATCTGGTCGTAGAGTTTGTCGAGGCTTTCGGCGTACCAGCGAAACACCCCGACGGCGCCCGGCACGTCGATGTTGTAGGCATCCATGACCGGTTTGCCCATGTTCAGTGAGTCAAGCAGTGCCAGTTCTTCGCGATTGGCCATGATCAGCTCAGCGAGGCGCAGCAGCACCTGTTTGCGCTCACCGGGCGAACGCGCCGACCAGGTGCCGGCTTCAAATACCTGCCGCGCATTGCTGACGGCGGCGTTGACCTCTTCATCGCCACACGCAGTCACGTTGGCCAGGCATTGCCCGGTGGCCGGGTTGATCGCGGCGAACGTCTGGCCGGACTGCGCCGAACGGCGTTTACCGTCGATCACGGCCTGGACAGGAAACTGCAGCGCTGCGGCTTTGTTTTGCCAATATGCAAGCTCGAACACGTTCAGATGCTCCAAGGGCTTTTCTTGTGACTGGATGGTGGCCCACGCCCGTGTCCAGGAAAAATAGTAAAAATGTTTTCGCAGACCATGAAAAAACTGGGCAGCCAACCTCCCCCGTGGCGCGGTATGTGGTTATTGTTCAAGCACAACAACACCGTCGTCAGAACGGACGCCGTCGGCGCGAAATTTGCCTGGATGCCTGGATCATCCACCCCGAGGTTTGCCGTGGCTGCCTACAACTTGCGTCAACTGAAATACTTCATCACCACCGTCGAATGCGGCAGCGTCGCCGAGGCCTCGCGCAAGCTGTACATCGCCCAGCCGGCGATCTCCACGGCGATCAAAGGCCTGGAAGACAGCTTCGGCGTGCAACTGCTGATCCGTCATCACGCCCAGGGGGTGTCCTTGACGCCAAGCGGCGCGCGCTTCTACCGCAAGGCCCAGGAATTGCTGCGAATGGCCAAGGAGTTCGAACAGAACGCCCTGGCCGACAATGACGTGGTCTGCGGACAGATCGACATCGGCTGTTTTGAAACGGTCGCGCCGCTGTACCTGCCGCAATTGATTGCCGGGTTCTCGGCGCTGTATCCGGGGGTGAAAATCCGCATCCGCGACGGCGAGCAGCAAGAGCTGGTGCAAGGCCTGACGTCGGGCACCTTCGACCTGGCGATCCTGTATGAACACGACCTCGACGCCACCATCCAGACCGAACCGCTGATGCCGGCACAGCGACCTTATGCGTTGCTGCCGGCGGACCATCGCTTTGCCCAGCTCAAGCAGGTGTCGCTGCGCGATCTGTGCCTGGAGCCAATGATCCTGCTGGACGTGCAACCGAGCCGGACGTACTTCGTCAGCCTGTTCGAGGAATTGAACCTGTCGCCGAACATTGCCTTCAGCTCACCGTCCATCGAGATGGTCCGTGGCATGGTCGGGCAAGGGTTCGGCTTCTCGATCCTGGTCACGCGACCGCATTCGGAGTGCACCTACGACGGGCAGAAAGTGGTGTGCGTGGACATTGTCGAAGACGTCACCGGATCAGGACTGGTGGCCGCGTGGCTCAAGCGCGGGCAGTTGACCAAGCCGGCGCAGTTGTTTGCGGATTATTGCCGGGAGCAGTTAACTGCCAAGGCTGCGACAAGCGTTTGAGTCTGATGCCCCCTGTGGCGAGGGGGCTTGCCCCCGTTCGACTGCGCAGCAGTCGCAAAACCTTTGCATGCGGTGTACCTGACACACCTCTGTTGCAGGCATTGGGGCGGCTACGCCACCCAACGGGGGCAAGCCCCCTCGCCACAGGTAAACCTCTTCACCACAAGATTTGTGTTTAGTCTTGGGGATTATTTGCGGGGTTTGATCCGCGCAGTCGCTTCGGCCACCAACGGATCATCCGGCCAGTAGTGCTTCGGATACCGCCCCTTCAAATCCTTCTTCACCTCGGCATACGTGCTGCGCCAGAAATTCGCCAGGTCTTGGGTCACCTGCACCGGCCGCCGTGCCGGGGACAGCAAATGCAGTTTGACCACCTGCCGGCCCCCGGCAATCCGTGGGGTTTCGGCCAAGCCGAACAACTCTTGTAGTCGCACCGCCAGAATCGGCGGCTGTTCGCTGTAATCCAGACGAATCGACGACCCCGACGGCACGCTCAGATGATGCGGCGCCAGTTCATCGAGCCGTTGCGGCAGCGGCCACGGCAGCAGGTTATGAACGATGCTCGACAGGTCCAGGTTGGCAAAGTGGCTGAGCCGCGAGACCTTGCCCAGATACGGCATCAGCCAGATTTCGAGGCTTTTGAGTAGCGCGGCATCACTGACATCCGGCCACTCACTTTCGCCCTTGCCGGCCATATCCAACTGACGCAACAAGGCCACTCGCGCTTGCCACTGTCGCAGTTCCGGGGTCCACGGCAACAGCTCCAGACCTTTTCGCCGGACCAAATTGACCAAGGCCTGGCTGCGCGCGGTTTCATCGAGACCGGTCAACGGTTCGCGGCTGAGGATCAGTTCACCGACCTTGCGCTGACGCTCGGCGCGCAACACACCTTCACGCTCATCCCAATCCAGTTGATCGACGACGCGCACTTGCTCGGCGAGCACCGAGTCGAACAGCGCCGGATCGAAATCCGCCGCCAGGTAGATTCGTTCCTCGCGCTGACCCTGTCGACTGCCGAGATCGACGATCACCAGCCAGGCCTGTTTCATCAGACTGTCGGCTTCGGCGAACAGCGCGGCGCGGCCGTTGGCCAAGCGGTATTCCGCGCCACCGGCACGGCGCTGTTGGGCAACGCGGTCGGGATAGGCCAACGCCAGCAGTGCGCCGAGCCAGCGCGGGTGATCCGGATCGCTGACCGGCTCCGAGGCTTTACCGCGCAGATAACCACGATATTGCCGCGCCAGTTGCCGGGCACGCTGAACGCCACCCTGAGCCCCTCGCGCGGCGCGTTCTTCGCCGGACAACAACACCAAGCGGCTGTGCAGATCGGCGCCAGCGCCGCGCAAGATATCGCGTTCACCGAGTAACGCCGCGACATCGCAGGCCATGTCGGCCAAACCGAGCGCCTGACCGCGCAACAACAAATGCGCGATACGCGGGTGCGCCGGCAGTTCGGCCATGGCCTGACCGTGACGGGTCAGCGCTTCGCCCTCCAACGCGCCCAGTCGATCCAGCAAATCCTGAGCCTGGGCATAAGCGGCGGCGGGAGGGACATCCAGCCAGACCAACTGACCCGGCGTCACGCCCCAGCGACCGAGTTGCAACGCCAGGCCGGCGAGGTCCGCCGAGAGTATTTCTGCGCTGGCATAAGCCGCCAATTGTTCGTGCTGATCCTGTGACCACAAGCGATAACACACACCCGGTTCCAAACGCCCCGCCCGGCCCGCGCGCTGCGTGGCGCTGGCCTTGGAGATGCGTTGGGTGTCGAGGCGGGTCATGCCGCTGCCGGGGTCGAAACGCGGCACCCGCGCCAACCCGGCGTCAATCACCACGCGCACGCCGTCGATGGTCAGGCTGGTCTCGGCGATGTTGGTTGCCAGCACCACTTTGCGCTGGCCGGCCGGCGCCGGATCAATTGCCGCGCGTTGGGCATTCAGGTCCAGCTCACCGTGCAGCGGGCAAAGCAGCACCTGCGGGCTATCGCACAAGGCGTCGGCCAATTGTTGATGCACACGCCGGATTTCCGCTTGTCCCGGCAGGAATACCAGGATGCTGCCGCTTTCATCATTCAAGGCTTCGAGGATGGTTTGCACCAGACGCGGCTCGATGAATTCACCCGGCTGGAACGGCCGTCCCCAGCGCATCGCCACCGGGTACATGCGGCCTTCGCTGCGCAGGATGGGCGCATCGTCGAGCAACCCGGCCAGGCGCTCGCCCTCCAGGGTTGCCGACATCAGCAGAATTTTCAGCGGTTGATCGTCGCGAAACAGCTCCCGGCCATTCAGGCTCAGGGCCAACGCCAGGTCGGCGTCGAGGCTGCGCTCGTGGAATTCATCGAAGATCAGCAGGCCAACGCCTTCCAGCGCCGGATCATCCTGCAAACGACGGGTAAGGATGCCTTCGGTGACCACTTCGATACGGGTCTTGGGGCCGACTTTGCTGTCGAGACGAATGCGATAGCCAACCGTTTCGCCAACCTTCTCACCCAATTCACTGGCCAACCGCTCCGCCGCCGCCCGCGCAGCCAACCGGCGCGGCTCAAGCATCAGAATGGTCTGCCCGGCCAGCCAGGCCTCGTTGAGCAGGGCCAATGGCACACGGGTGGTCTTACCGGCGCCGGGCGGTGCTTCGAGCACGGCTTCGTGGCGTGTCGCCAAGGCTTCACGCAGCGCGGGTAAAACTTCATCAATCGGCAAAGAAATCATGCTGGCTCCCAGGCAAGCCGGGAAGTATAACGGCGAAGCACCTGGCTCAATGCAACCGGACGTTCAGAATCTAGATTTTGAATGCTATGCGGATGCGTTCCGCTACTTCAGCGATGGTAACTCCACGTAACCCGATGGCCTTCATGTCGACATCCAGCGAAGGCATGACTTCCAGAAACCTTCGCAAATCTTCTGCAATGCTCGTTGGCAGATCAAATGCTGGTTCCTCGGAAAGAAGACGGGACAAAACAACAACATCCTTCAGATGCTTATTGCTCTTGCGGCCAGCGTTCGGTTCCTGGCACTCAGGATGAGTGAGGTTGGTCCATGCCTGTGCTTTAAGCGGAATTAATCGATCGACACCAATGCAGGACAGGTCCTCTGTGTCGTTGCGACCCTCGACGATGAAATCGTAATAAGTATCGTCCAGCAGAATCGCAGACAAATCTGACACCTCTGCGCCTACGGGGATCGGAGTCAGATGAGCACCTTCGGGCAGCGATAAGCCTTGAGGAGCCCGAGAGAATAACTCCAACAGTGCCGGGTAGCTGTCATCGACGGGATTGCCAAATCTGTAGCGCCTCGTCGGTCCATCAAGTTCGTGACGCTCGGTGTAACCTCCGCGCTTTACGAACTCCCAGAACTCGCTACCGAACACGTCATCCAGCGCTTCGATGATCAGGACAATGTCCAAATCGCGGGTAGCCCTGAAGGGTATACCTGCTTCTTCAAGCGTCAGGCTCGCAGCAACGCCGCCAATAAGCACGTATCGATCCGCATGGCCGGCGAAGGCTGCGCGAAAGGTATCCAGTCCTTTTACCATTCAATTTTCTCCATCATTTCATCGAGGCTGATCTGGACTCTGTCATCAACGTCGTCCTTTAAGCTGAGGTAGAGAGAAAGCGGGTCGACGCCTTCTCTCAACGCTGGAAGACCGTTGTTGCCGCCGATATGATCAGGGGAGTAACTCCAGATCTCGACCTCAAAAACCGGCTCGTCAAATTGACCGACTTCCTTGCAGCCAGAGCGTTGGACTTCCTGATCCCATTCGTCTTTGGAGAACGCGATTACGGGGATCAAGGGTTCCGCGAGCATCGATACTTTGCTGAGGGCAGACTGTCCAGCTGCTCGCTGTAACAAGGGATGGCGGTCGGCGTACACCACGCGTTTGACCGGGTTTTGCAACGCCGACAGCGCTTTTTCCCACGTGGCTTCTGGCGTCGCTACAAATCGCCAACGAGGTGATTTTTCATTCGAGGCCGGCTCTATCAATCCGAACGATTCAAACTCCTTCATCGCCCTGGACATCGTCATCTTGGAATACAACGCTCCATCCGCCAGGTCCACACCTCGAAAAGTAAAATCCTTGCCCCATCCACGAACAATGGCGGCGATAAGCAATGCCTGGCTTGCAGGCCCCATAACTGCTTTCTGGACATGCCTGCCGCGAAAGTACTCGCGTAAATCCATTCCAAGCTGTGGCGCGAAGAGTTGATTGCCGGGCACCACGAACTGAATCCCCGCCTCGATGAGGCGTTTGCGCTCGTAGGATTTGAGGGCGTCGGTGGTATAGAGGATCGGGTGATCCACCATCGGTTTCAAAACATCGAGGTGCTTGCGAATCTTCGCGACGTTTTCAAAGGGTTCGTGAGCAAGCAGTAAAAGGCACTGGCAGCCAAAGAGCGTCACGGTGTCGAAGGTGTATTCATCCAGGAGAAAAAAGGGCAAACCCTTGGACTTCGCCCAGCGCCTGATCTCGGGTTTCGCCCCGAAAACCGATTCGAAGTAATCTTGAATGTCTTGTCTGTTAGTATTCACATCGGCGCCCAATAACACGATTAACGCACAGTAACGCACATAATGTTACCGTGCAATAATCACGTTACACGACGTGGATTCCGGCATGGTTTCAGCCGCGTTTCTTCACGTGTCGTCAACGCTTCACGCTGATCTGGTAAAACAACATCAATCTACTAGCCCCCGAACAGAGGGCCGGGTATAACGGCGAACTGCCAGGCGTTCGTCAGGGTCCTAATTCATACCGACGCCTTTTCGTTTTGAAATTACCCAGGAGATTTCATATGCGTGTTCCCTTTCGCCTGATTGGCGGTGTATTGGTCGCAACCCTGCTGACCCAGGTTAGCGCTTGCGGCTCGATTTTCTACCCCGACCGCCGTGGGCAAATCGACGGCAAGATCGACCCCGCCATCGCCGCGCTGGATGCCGTGGGCCTGTTGTTCTACATCATCCCCGGCCTGATCGCGTTTGCGGTCGACTTCGCCACCGGCGCGATTTACTTCGAGCCAGGCAAGACTGCCCAGGTAGACCCGGAAAAACTCAAGGAAGCGATCGGTGCCGACGGCAAAGTCGATAACCACAAGTTGCAGACTATTCTCGAAACAGAGCTGGGCCGCAGCTTCCCGCTGGACGACCCGCGCCTGATCCAACACAAAGGCAGCACCCAGCAACTGGCCCTGCTCGGCCTGCAGCCCGCCGCGTAATCGGTGCACCCAAAGGAAAAGCTGCCCCTATGACTTCCAGCTCCGAACACGCCCGCCTGCTGCGGCTGGCGACCCGTGCCTCGGTGGCGGTGGCGTGTACGCTGATCGTCGCCAAAGCCATCGCCTGGTGGTTGAGCGGCTCGGTGAGCATGCTCGCCGGGTTGACCGACTCGGCGCTCGACGGCGTCACGTCGCTGCTCAACCTGCTGGCGGTGCATTACGCCTTGCGCCCGGCCGATGACGACCATCGTTACGGGCATGGCAAGGCCGAGTCGCTGGCGGGCATGGCTCAGGCGTTGTTCATTGGCGGCAGTGCAGCGTTGATTGCCATGCAGGCGATTGACCGGCTGCGACATCCGGAACCGGTGGGGGCGCCGTGGATCAGCATCGGCGTGATCGTGTTTTCCCTGGTGCTGACGCTGGCGTTGCTGATGTTGCAACATCGCGTCGTCAAAGCCACCGGCTCCAACGCGGTGCGCGCGGACTCGCTGCATTACCGCTCGGACCTGCTGCTCAACGGCAGCATTCTGGTGGCGCTGGTGCTGGCCGGGTTTGGCTGGCATCAGGTCGACCCGTGGTTCGGCCTGGGGATTGCCGCGTACATTCTCTGGAGCGCGATTCAGATCGCCCGGGAAAGCTTCACGGTGCTGATGGACGAGGAACTGCCGACGGATGTCAGTCAGCACATGCTTGAACTGGCCTGCAGCGTGCCGGGTGTTCTGGGGGCGCATGATTTGCGCACGCGGATTTCCGGTAACCAGTGGTTCGTGCAGCTGCACCTGGAATTGCCGGGGGATCTGACGTTGTCAGTCGCCCACGGCATCAGCGATCAAGCCGCCGATGCCATCCACGCCGCGTACCCGCGAGCCGAAGTGCTGGTGCACGCCGACCCGCAGGAAGTGGTGAAAGCCGCCACGGCTCAGAACTTGACCTGATAACCGCGACTGCCCAGGCAATTGCCTTGGGCCTGACGGTAGGCTTGCACCACCGAAGGGTCAGGTTGGTAAGTGTCGGCGCGTGGATCAAAACCGCTCTGCTGCACCGCGTATTGATAGCACTCGTAACCGTCCTGACTGACCTGTTCCGGCGACTGGCCGTTGGCCGGGTACGCCTCGACGTCATAGCCATTGCTGGACGATTGCGGCAGCGGTTGTCCCGGCGGTTCGACCACGACGTAATCCTGACTGTTCTCTTGATAGGCGTAATACGAGCCGGCGGCGAGGAACAGCAATGACCCGCCAATCCACACTTCCTGGGCGTAATCGGGCAAGTAGCTGACGCGAATCCCGCGCGGCGGCTGCACCACCACGTAACGCGGGCCTTGCGGGCGATACCAGTAGCCGCCGGAATAGAAATAATCCCGGCCGCCGTAAGGCACGCGGTAATCGCGATCCGGGAAGCGATCGATCACCTGACCAGGCCGATACTGCGGACCGGGTCCCCAACCGTTGCCGTGACCATTCGGGCGACCGGCCCAGTAATGATCATTGGGCCGTGCACCCATGCCGCCGGTTTGCCACTGCTGGTTGTACCCGTTGTTGCGCGGATTGTCCTGATAGTAGCCACGCTGCGGCTGCTGGGTCTGGCGCACAGTATCGGGCCGGCCCTGGATCGGCAGGTCGTTGGCGGGTAATTGCGGTGGTGGTGGCGGCGAGCGAACCGGATTGTTGTAGTCGTGCTGTGGCCGTGGCTGGTTCTGGTTCTGCCATTGGCCGTTGTTTTGGTTTTGGCCGTTATGTTCGAACTGGCGGCTGTTTTCGCCACGAATGATCTCGTTGTTCTGCGGGCGCGGCTGATTATTCTGCTGATCGCTCTGCGGACGTTGCTGATTGTTGCCATGCCCCTGACCGTTGCCCTGATGGCCATTCGACCCCTGCTGCCCGCCATCGTTTCCACGGTTTTGCTGATCATCGGCCAGCGATTGCGCAGCGACACTGACACACAGCAAACCAACACCGGCCAAACGCCAGATGCGCGACTTCATGCTTTTCCTCACTGCGGGTTAGGGCCTGTACGTAAGACTGGAAAAGCACAGGCCGGTTCTGCAACAGGTTATCAGTCGCGAAACTTATTTATTGAGGGCAGAACAGAAATCGCACGCAAAAGAAAAGGGAGACCCGTCGGCCTCCCTTTGAGAACTTCGTCCGTGCTCGACGCTTATGACGCCGGCTCACCTCACGCCGTCTTCTGGACAGTGTGTAGCTCGGGGGCCGGCACATCCCCGGTGGGGGTGGCGGCCGCGACTGGCCTGATTGGGCGAGTCGCTGTGGACTGTTTGTCCGAGCAGTGATTCTGGTGATAAGAATAGGCCTGGGGCGTCGGCAGAGGATTGCGAAGATTGCTCAAATAAACATAACTTGCGCAATTTTTAACCCTGGATAGATAATCTGCCGCAATAGTTACGACAAAGGCCTGATTGATGAGCAAACTCGACCGATACGACTTGAGCATTTTGGCGGAATTGCAGCGTGACGCGCGCATCTCCAACCAGGAACTGGCCGAACGCATTGGCCTGTCGCCTTCGCCATGCTCGCGCCGGGTCAAGCAGCTGGAAGACGACGGTTACATCACCCGTCAGGTCGCCCTGCTCGACCGCAAAATGCTCGGTTTGAGCCTGACGGCCTACGTGCTGATCGGCATGGACCGACACACACCCGAGCGGTTCGAGAACTTTGAAGCGGCGATTCGTACCTTGCCACAGGTGCTGGAATGCAGCCTGGTGACGGGGATGGATGCGGATTATCAGTTGAAGGTGGTGGTGCCGGACATGGATCACTACCAGAAATTGCTGCTGGGGCATTTGACCCGAATTGAAGGGGTGACGAGTGTGCGGTCGAGTTTTGTGTTGAATCAGGTGCTCAATAGTACTGAGTTACCGCTGACTCATCTGCGCAGCTGATTGTGGCGAGGGGGCTTGCCCCCGTTCGGCTGCGCAGCGGTCGTAAAACCAGAATATGCACTGCATCAGGTAAAACTCAGTGGTTGCTTTAGGGGCTGCTTCGCAACCCTACGAGGGCAAGCCCCCTCGCCACAATCCGACGCAGGTCAATGCTGCGCCAACCAAGCATGGCGTATACTCGTCGCGCCCTTTTAGCCGCGCCTGCGCTGGAGATGTTCGATGGATCCTGCAGTATTTGAAGAGTGGATGATGACTGGCCTGGTCAGCATCCTGATCATTTTCATGGGTTTCATCGTCTGGGATCTGGCGAAGAAGTCCAAGGCCGGGCGCTTTGGCTCGATGATTCTGTTCTTTGTGCTGGGTCTGGGCGTGGCCGCGTTCGTGATCAAAAGCGTGGTGATCGGCCTGATCGAATCCGGCACGTTATAAACGCGCCGGTACTTCCTTCCACTGGCCCTGATCGAGCCCTTCGATCGTCCAGTCGCCGATTCTGACCCGCACCAGACGCAATGTCGGCAAGCCGACCGCCGCCGTCATGCGCCGCACCTGACGGTTTCGCCCCTCGCGAATCACCAACTCCAGCCAACTCGTGGGTACGCTTTTGCGAAAGCGTACCGGCGGATTGCGTGGCCACAGCTGCGGTTCTTCAAGCTGTCGCGCCTCGGCTGGCAGCGTCATGCCGTCGTTCAGTTCAACGCCATCACGTAACCGCTGCAATTGCTCGGCACTCGGTTCGCCTTCCACCTGCACCCAATAAGTCTTGGCCAGTTTGTGTTTCGGGTCGGCGATCCGCGCCTGAAGCTGGCCGTCGTTGGTCAACAGCAGCAAGCCTTCGCTGTCGCGGTCCAGCCGTCCTGCCGGGTAGATTCCGGGAATCTCGATGTAGTCCTTGAGCGTCGCCCGCCCTTCGCCGTCGCTGAACTGGGTCAGGACGTCGAACGGTTTATTGAACAGGATCAACTTCGGCTCGGCCGGCGGCGCCTTGGCGACACGGCGCAGGGCTGAGGGGGATGGCGCAGGCTTCGCGCCAGGGCGGCGAGAAACGGGACGTGGTGGACGAGACATGGGAAAAGGAACATCTAACGGTCAGGGCTGCTAATGCTAGTGCCCTGACCGCCAAATGACCATGACAACCGTTAGCGGAACGGCGGCTCGTCGAAGCTGCGCAGTTTGCGCGAGTGCAGCGAGTTGAGTTCGGTGCGTAACAGATCCACCGCCTCGATACCGATCTTCAAGTGCTGGCTGACCGCGCGTTCATAGAAGGCGTTGGCCGAGCCCGGCAGCTTGATTTCGCTGTGCAACGGTTTGTCCGAAACACACAGCAACGTGCCGTAAGGCACCCGCAAACGATAGCCCTGGGCGGCGATGGTGCCGCTTTCCATGTCCACTGCAACGGCGCGAGACAGGTTGATCAACGGACGCTCCTGCGCCCAGCGTAGTTCCCAGTTACGGTCGTCATACGTCAGTACCGTACCGGTGCGCAGGCGTTTTTTCAGCTCGTCGCCTTTTTCGCCGGTGATGTTGGCCGCCGCTTGCTGCAACGCCATCTGCACTTCAGCCAGGGCCGGAATCGGAATGTTCGGCGGCACGACCCGGTCGAGAATCCCGTCGCGGCGCATGTAAGCGTGCGCCAGCACGTAGTCGCCAATGGTCTGCGACTGACGCAAGCCACCGCAATGGCCGATCATCAGCCAGCAATGCGGACGCAACACCGCCAGGTGGTCGGTGATGTTCTTGGCGTTGGACGGACCGACGCCGATGTTCACCAGCGTCACGCCGTGGCCATCGCTGGCGATCAGGTGATAGGCCGGCATCTGGTAACGGTGCCAGACCACACCCGCCGCAATCGCCGAGGCTTCGCCATGGTCCATGCTTTTTTCGATGATGACGTTGCCCGGCAAGACCATGCGCACAAAACGCGGGTCGCTGCGCAATTGCTCCAAACCATGGACGATGAACTGGTCAACGTAGCGGTGGTAGTTGGTCAGCAGGATCCACGGCTGTACATGACGCCAGTCGCTGCCGGTGTAATGCACCAGTCGGCGCAGGGAAAAGTCCACCCGCGCGGCGTCGAACAGTGCCAACGGCAGCGGGTCGGTGTTTTCCCAATCGTACAAGCCATCGGCGATGCCATCGGTGGCGGCCGACAAATCGGTGCTCGGGAACACCCGCGCCAGCACGGCAGCGGTCACGCCGGAGCCGGCCAGTTCATCGCCCTGCTCGACCACGTACGGATAAGGAATGTTCTGCTGGCTGATGCCGACTTCGACGGTCACGGTGAAGTCGTGCATCAATGGCACGAGTTGTTCCAGCAGGTATTTACGGAAAGCGGCTGGATGGGTGACGGTGACGCTGTAGGTCCCCGGCAGCTGAACCTTGGCGTAGGCACGCGTGGTCTGCGGGACTTCGCCCTGGCAGTGATAGGTCAGACGCAGTTCGGGATATCGAAACATCGCACGCTGCTCGGCGTCCGGCTCGACACGATCCTTGAGGTAACGCTTGAGCGCCTGATTCAGCGCGGTGGTTGCACGATTGTGCAAGAGCGCAAGCCGGTCCACGGCTTGCTCGGCGGTTTGAACGACAATAAAAGCTTCGGTCACGATCAGCATCCTGTGTTCTGACTTGCAGACCTTCATCTTGCCTGCATCGTCGCTTCACGGGAACAGTGGTGGCTACACAAATGCCAAGTCCAGCGCAGATCCAATGTGGGAGCGGGCTTGCTCGCGAAAGCGGAGTGTCAGCCGACATCCATGCTGAATGTTAAATCGCTTTCGCGAGCAAGCCCGCTCCCACATTGGTTTTGTGGTGTTCATCAAGCTGTGTTCAAAAACCTTGCGGAGTCGACCGGACCACAATCGCCTCTAAATCCAGCCCACGCGGCAACGCGCCATACACCCGCCCCGCCGAGCCGAGGCGACTGGCAATAAACGCATCACTGACCGCCGCATTCCCCGCCTCCAGCAACAGCTTGGCCTGAAGCCCCAATGCAATGTCTTCGGTCAATTGCCGCGCGCGGTACTGAATGTCGCCGGTGTCCTTGAACGCCGCCTGCAACTGGCTGATGTGCGCGGCCAGGCGTTTGTCGCCATGACCATCACCCAGTTCGCTGAACAACACATCCAGCACACCCGGCTCCTTCGACAAGGCACGCAACACATCCAGGCATTGCACGTTGCCGGAACCCTCCCACGTCGAATTGACCGGCGCCTCTCTATACAGCCGCGGCAGGATGCTTTCTTCGACATACCCGGCGCCGCCCATGCATTCAGCCGCTTCGTTGATCATCGCGGGTGCGCGCTTGCAGATCCAGTATTTGCCCACCGCTGTCACCAGCCGGGCGAATTTCGCTTCATGGCTGTCGTCCAGATGATCCAGCGCCTTGCCCATGCGCAGGCTCAACGCGAGGGCGGCTTCGCTTTCCAGCGCCAGATCGGCGAGCACGTTTTGCATCAACGGTTGTTCGCTAAGCAGCTTGCCGCCAACGCTGCGGTGAGCGCAGTGATGGCTGGCCTGGGTCAGCGCCTGACGCATCAGCGCGCTGGAGCCGACCATGCAATCGAAGCGGGTCATGGCGACCATTTCGATGATGGTCGGCACGCCCCGCCCTTCTTCGCCGATCATCCACGCCAGCGCCCCACGAAATTCCACTTCGCTGGAAGCGTTGGAGCAATTGCCCAGTTTGTTTTTCAGGCGCTGGATGTAGAACTGATTACGCGTGTCGTCCGGGCGATGGCGCGGCAGCAAAAAACAGGTCAGGCCCTTGTCGGTCTGTGCCAGGGTCAGGAAGGCATCGCACATCGGCGCCGAGCAGAACCACTTGTGCCCCACCAATTCGTAAGCCTGGCCCGGGCCGCTGGCGCCGACCGGATAAGCCTTGGTGGTGTTGGCGCGCACATCGGTGCCGCCCTGCTTCTCGGTCATGGCCATGCCGATGGTCACACCGGACTTGTGGGCCATGCCGACGTTGCGCGGGTCGTATTCGGTAGAGAGGATTTTCGGCAGCCACTGCTCGGCCAGATCCGGCTGCAGGCGCATCGCCGGGACGCTGGCGAAGGTCATGGTCAACGGGCAACCGCTGCCGGCCTCGGCCTGGCTGTGCAGATAGCTCATGGACGCGCGGGCCACATGCGCACCGGATTGCGGATGCGCCCAAGGCAACGAAGTCAGCCCGTGTTCGACCGCGGTGCGCATCAATTGATGATAGGCCGGGTGGAATTCCACCAGATCGATGCGATGGCCATAACGGTCATGACTGACGAACACCGGTTTGTTCTGATTGGCGAGGAACCCGGCTTCCATCAGCGGTCCGCCGGCCAGTGCGCCATACGCATCGATCCGCGACTCGGCCCAACCAGCCCCGAACCGCCGCGACCATTCTTGCAGCGGCAGGTCGATGCGGTAGAGGTTGGTGCCGTCCAGCGACGGTGGCTGGTTGGTGACTTCGTGGGTTTCGGCGAACTGATGCAGGTTCATGACGGGGCTCCTTTAGGTCAGCCAAGGGATTCAGTTAAGCACTGCCCCGAGGCTGAAAAAAGTGGCATAACCGCCTAACTGTCGGCGCTTTCGCCATGCCTTGGGCACAATACGCGACGATAGAGCGCTGCCTGCAAATCTTCAAATTTCACCGGTTTGTTCAGGTAATCGATCATGTCACCGGTCGGGCAGCGTTCACGATCAATGCTGAGGGCGACCACGAACACCGGTAACTCGGCGCAACCTGGCAAGTCGCGGATCCGGCAGCACAAAGAGAGGCCGTCCTGGGGTGGCAACTGGCAGTCGAGCAATACCGCGTCAAAGGTTTCACGCTGCAACTGATCGAGCGCGGCCAGGCCATTCTCCGCGGAGCGCACCCGAAACCCGAGCTTGAGCAACATGCCGCGCATCACCAACTGGTTGACGCTGTTATCGTCGACCAGCAACACGCTGCAATCCTGAGGCAGGCGCAAACGCGCAGGATCGCCACTCATCAACGGCACGGGCGAGCGTTCTACCACGGGCACTTCAAAGTCGACATCCAGCTGGAAGCGACTGCCACTGCCCGGCTCCGACCGGTGCGTCAGGCGCCCACCGAGCAATTCGACCAGTTGCCGACAAATCGCCAGGCCCACACCCAAACCGCCGTATTCGCGAGTCATCGAACCGTCGAGCTGGAAGAAACGCTGATACATCGTCGCCTCCCCCAAATCGGTAAAGCCGATGCCGGTGTCGATTACCGCAAACGACAACGACAGTCGCCCGTTTTCCACCGGTTTACCCGTCACCCGCAGCGCGATCCCACCGACCCGGGTGAATTTGATCGCGTTGTCCAGCAGGCATTCCAGGCACTGCGCCAGTTTGACGCTGTCGCCGTGCAAGCGGTCCGGCAGCCCCGACGTGACGTCGACTTTGAAGTCCAGCGACTTGCTCGAGGCATTACCCTCGAACTGCGCCCGCAAGGCATCGACCACACCGCGCAAGCTGAACGTTGCCGGGGTGGCCTTGAGCTTGCCGGCCTGCAATTCGGTCAGGGTCAGGATGCCGTTGACCATGCGCATCATGTCCCGCGCGGAACCCGCGGCGGTTTGCTGATATTGCTCAAGTTCGGGGTCCATCTCGACGGTCTGCATCAATTCCAGCGAACCGATCACACCGTTCATGGGGGTGCGCAATTCGTGGGTCAGTGTCGCGAGGAACTCGTCCTTGAGCTTGTTACTGTGGGCCAGTTGCTGGTTGAGCACTTCCAGCTTTTGACCGGCATCAAACAGCGTTTGCGCTTGCTGCTCGCGCATGGCGTTGATGCGATCGGCCAGGGCCAGCGACAGCAAGGCGACTTCGATCGCCGAGCCGATCTGGCTCGAATACATGGTCAGGAACACGTTGGGCAGGTATCCCAGCACCATCAAGGTATTGACGATGCCACCGAGCAAAAACGCCGACCAGGCAATGATGAAGTAGCGCGCCACCCGCAGGCCCCGAAGCCAGGCGCACAACCCGGCGGCGAAAATCACCACGGTGAAGGTCAAGGCCAACGCGGTGGCCAGGCGCAAGGCCAGGGCGTAACTGGCCATCAGTGACAGCCCGATCACCACCGCGCTGAATGCAATCAACGCCAGCAGCAAGCGATCGAGCCAGCGTCCGTAAGACCCTGTCTGCAAGAAGCTACGGGCGAACTGGCTGCCGAACAGTCCTGCGCAACCGATGAAGAACGGTGTAGCGGCGTTGGCCCACCACGGGTTGTCCGGCCAGAAATATTCCACAGCCGCACCGTTGACCGACAACTGGTACAACCCGAACGAGGCGATATAGAAAATGTAATAGAGGTAGCTGGTGTCGCGAACGCTGAGGTAGATGAACAGGTTGTACACCAGCATTCCCAGCAACACACCGTAGATCAGCCCCAACACATAGAGGCGCACCGGCTGTTCTTCGAGGAACGCGGTGCTCGACCACAAGGTGACCGGCGCCTGGATCGAGCCTTCACTTTGCAGGCGCAAGTAGACGGTTTGGGCCTGGTCAGGGGTGAAGTTCAAATCAAACAGGTAGTTGTTCTGGCGGATTTCGCGAGTGGCAAACGGCAAGGCATCGCCGGTCTGCCGCACCAATTGATAGCTGCCGGTTGCATCGGGCAAATACAGATCAAGATGATCGAGGGGCGGATAGGCCAGTTCGAGCAACCAGGTGCGTTGCGCAGCAGGGTTGGTCGGGCGGTAATGCAGCTCGATTTTCAGCCAGAACACCGAACGCGAGTACCCGGCGTTGAGCGTGGCTTTGTCGTGGGGTTTGAAGTTTCCGGCCGCGGCTTGGGCACGAACATCGGCGATGGTCGCCTGACCACCCGCGTCTTCGTACACTTGCATGACTCGGCCCAGGGGAAGGCTCTGGGTGAATTCGTCGAACTCGACGGCGCTCGCCATGAGGGGCAAGCAAAGCAGCAACATCAGCAAATAGCGCATTTAAGCCCCAGCGTGGCCTGTCCGGTTATCTCAGGAAGCCCCTCATTCCCTTTGAGTAGACGTAAAACCGGTATTACCTGTTATTGGTTTGGATCCACTCTAGCATAGCCGTTGATGGCCATTGAACACCATTGAAAAATTTACTGTGGAGGCTCTAGTACGGGCGTTCCAGCGACAAATTTCACGTAAAAACAACTTGATTGGTCAGGTTGTATCAATGCATCGGCCGTTTTGCACATTCCTGTAGCAACCGGACGCAAGCTTCGCCAGCGGCTACAGGGTCCGTCTCATGACTCGCTGGTCGACTGGTGGTAAGCTCGCGCACCATGAATATCTACAGCTCTCGCCCCGTTGTCCTCTGTCTCTCCGGCCACGACCCAAGTGGTGGCGCCGGCTTGCAGGCAGATATCGAAGCCCTGCTCGCTCAGGGTTGTCATGCGGCCCCGGCCGTCACCGCCCTGACCGTGCAAGACACGGTCAACGTCACTGACTTTCGCGTCCTCGACCGTGAGTGGGTGTTGGCCCAGGCCAATGCCGTGCTCAACGATTCCGAAGTCGCCGCGGTCAAACTGGGCATGCTCGGTTCCCTGGAAATGGTCGACACCGTTGTCGAACTGCTCTCGGCGCACCCGCATTTGCCCGTGGTCTGCGACCCGGTGCTGCGCGCCGGCGGCGGCGGACGACTGGGCAAGGACGAAGTCGGCTACGCCATGCGCGAACGCTTGCTGCCCCTGTCCATCATCGCGACCCCTAACCTTCCCGAAGCGCGCATCCTCGCCGAACTGCCAGAAGGCACGGCCGACGAATGCGCCGAAAAACTGCTGCCGTTCGTCAAACACCTGCTGATCACCGGCGGCCATGGCGACGAACACGAAATCCACAACCGCCTCTATAGCCGCGACGGTCGCCGCGAAACCTTCACCTGCCAGCGCTTGCCCGGCAGCTATCACGGTTCCGGTTGTACGCTGGCCAGCGCCCTGGCCGGTCGTCTGGCCCAGGGTGAAAACCTCGCCAGCGCCGTACAGACCGCGCTTAACTACACATGGCGCACCCTGCGTGATGCGGAGCAACTGGGCAAAGGCCAGTTTGTGCCGCGCCGCCTGCCGCTGGATTTCTGTTCGTAACTTTTGATGCGTAAAGCGCCGAGGCTTGTCCGATGAAACTACGTGGCCTGTACGCCATTACCGATAGCCAGTTGCTGGCCGGTAAATTTCTTTCGTACGTGGAGGCGGCGCTGGAAGGCGGCGTCACCCTGCTGCAATACCGCGACAAGAGCAGCGACGAGGCCCGGCGCCTGCGTGAGGCCGAAGCCTTGCGCGATCTGTGCGACCGCTATAAAACCCAACTGATCATCAATGACGATGCCGAATTGGCCGCACGCCTGAACGTCGGCGTGCACCTGGGCCAGACCGATGGTCCGTTGTCGCCGACCCGCGCTCTGCTCGGTTCCAAAGCCATTATCGGTTCGACCTGCCACGCGCAACTCGAACTCGCCGAACAAGCGGCCAAGGAAGGCGCCAGTTATGTCGCGTTTGGTCGTTTCTTCAATTCCAACACCAAACCCGGCGCCCCGACGTGCAGCCTCGAACTGCTCGAGCAGGCCCGCAGCAAATTGCACCTGCCGATCTGTGCGATTGGTGGCATCACCCTGGAGAACGCTGCGCCGCTGGTGGCCCATGGGGTCGATCTGCTGGCCGTGGTGCATGGCCTGTTCGGCGCCGACAGCGCGGTTGAAGTGACCCGCCGCGCGCGCGCCTTTAACGAGTTGTTCAAATCCTGATTTTTGAGAGCCCGATCATGTCTCGTTCTGAAACCCTGTTTGCCAATGCCCAGAAACATATTCCCGGTGGCGTGAACTCGCCTGTGCGCGCGTTCAAAAGCGTCGGCGGCACCCCACTGTTTTTCAAACACGCTGAAGGCGCCTACGTCACCGACGAAGACGACAAGCGGTATGTGGATTACGTCGGTTCCTGGGGCCCGATGATCCTCGGCCACAGCCATCCGGACGTGTTGGACGCGGTGCGTAAACAGCTGGAACACGGTTTGTCCTACGGCGCCCCGACCGCGATGGAAACCGAGATGGCGGACCTGGTCTGCTCGATCGTGCCGTCGATGGAAATGGTGCGCATGGTCAGCTCCGGTACCGAAGCGACCATGAGCGCGATCCGTCTGGCCCGTGGCTTCACTGGTCGCGACAACATCATCAAGTTCGAAGGCTGCTACCACGGTCACTCCGACAGCCTGCTGGTCAAGGCCGGCTCCGGCGCATTGACCCAAGGCGTACCGAGCTCGGCCGGCGTTCCGGCGGACTTCGCCAAACACACCCTGACCCTGCCGTTCAACGACATCGACGCGGTGGAAACCATGCTCGCCGAAGTCGGTCAGGACGTGGCGTGCATCATCGTCGAGCCAGTGGCCGGCAACATGAACTGCGTACCGCCGGCCCCCGGTTTCCTCGAAGGCCTGCGGACCCTGTGCGACAAGCACGGTGTGGTGCTGATTTTCGACGAAGTGATGACCGGTTTCCGCGTCGCCCTCGGCGGTGCACAAGCGCACTTCGGCGTGAAGCCGGACCTGAGCACCTTTGGCAAGATCATCGGCGGCGGTATGCCGGTCGGCTGCTTCGGCGGCAAACGCGAAATCATGTCGCACATCGCGCCACTGGGCCCGGTGTACCAGGCGGGTACATTGTCGGGTAACCCGTTGGCCATGGCTGCCGGCCTGACCACCCTGCGCCTGATCAGCCGTCCAGGCTTCCATGCCGAGCTGAGCGACTACACCAGCCGACTGCTCGACGGCCTGCAACAACGCGCCGATGCGGCAGGCATTCCGTTCGTGACCACGCAGGCGGGCGGCATGTTTGGCCTGTACTTCAGTGGCGCCGACGACATCGTGACCTTCGATGACGTAATGGCCAGCGACGCAGCCTTGTTCGGCCGCTTCTTCCACTTGATGCTCGAAGGCGGCGTGTACCTGGCGCCGAGCGCATTCGAAGCCGGCTTCACCTCGATCGCTCACGGCGAAGCCGAGTTGAAACTGACGCTGGATGCCGCCGAACGCGCATTCGCAGCATTGAAATAACGCAGTGCCGCTGACGTTGGCGACTGCCAGCGTCAGCTTTTACCTACATACACATCGTTATTCCTACGCTTCTGCCAATAATCTCCCGCAAATCGGGCGATATATTCCCCGCGCAGCAGAAAAACGAGTAAAGACTTTGTAAGGTTGGCCCTGCTTATTTCATAATGCGCGCTTATTGGATCCCTCGATGGGTCCGCGCGCCCTTCAGAGGTAAGTCGATTCTCATGAACCGCACCGGCCGCGCCCTTGCACTGGGCTGCCTGTTGCTCCTTCAGCCCCTGCTCGCGCACGCACAAGCGGGCGGCAACTCGTTGTTAATCCCAGCGATGGGTCGCTGCACCCTCAATACTCAGCCGCAAGATCTGACGCAAGCGCTCGCCGCCTGCCAGAAAGCGTCGGATGAAGGGGATGCGCAAGCGCAATACGAGTTGGGTGAGTTCTACTACGAAGGCAAAAACGCGCCACGCGATCTCAATCAGGCCCTCAGCTATTTCGAAAAAGCCTCGCTGCAAGGCCACGCCCAGGCGCAATTCAAGCTGGGCACGATGTTCTTCAGAGGCGAAGGCGTTCAGGCCAATAACGTTCAGGCTTACATTCTGCTGAAAATGGCTGCGGTCAACGGTGCTGAAGATGCGCTGGACACTGCCGACGAAGTCACCGAGAAAATGCCGCGCGAAGAGCTGGAAGTGGCGACTCAGGTGCTGGGGCAAATCTTTCGTAAATACCTGATGGAGTTGCAGAGTGCGGATGGGCGAACGCCGTTTGCACCGCTGCCCTAAACCGCACAAGGCCCCCTGTGGCGAGGGAGCTTGCTCCCGCTGGGGCGCGAAGCGGCCCCAAAACCTTCAATAGAATTCTTTCTGACATACCACGGTGGCAGGCTTGCGACTGCTTCGCAGCCGAGCGGGAGCAAGCTCCCTCGCCACAGGGGCTCGCGCCTACTTCTCAGGCATCGGCATCGGAAACGGCATGACATTGCCGACCGCGCCACGAGCTTCGCTGATTTTCGGTGTACCCAGACGCTCCACCTCGTCGATGCGCACAATCGAATGCATCGGCACAAAACTGCGCACCACGCCTTCGAACTGAGCCTTGAGCTTCTCTTCGCTCGGATCGACGACCACTTGCGTGCGCTCGCCAAAGACGAACTCTTCCACTTCCAGAAAGCCCCACAGATCACTTTGATAGATCTGCTTGGCATACATTTCGTACACCTGGCCCTGGTTGAGGAAAATCACCTTGTAGATTGGAGCTTCACGTTTGGTCATGGTGGGCGAGCAACACATTTGGGGATAAAAATGAGGGCGCGAACTATAGCATAGCCACCGGACGCACAGCGGTAGGAACCTTGGGACATGTTCCCTATAATGCGCGGTTCTTTGAATCACGTGATGACTCTGTCCATGGCCAAGAAGCTTTACATCGAAACCCACGGTTGTCAGATGAACGAGTACGACAGCTCGCGCATGGTCGACTTGCTGGGTGAACACCAGGCCCTGGAAGTCACCGCTCGCGCTGAAGATGCCGACGTGATCTTGCTCAACACCTGTTCCATTCGCGAACGCGCCCAGGACCGGGTGTATTCCCAGCTCGGCCGCTGGCGCGAACTTAAACTCGCCAATCCGGACATGGTGATCGCCGTCGGCGGTTGCGTGGCCAGCCAGGAAGGCGCGGCGATTCGCGATCGCGCCCCGTACGTTGACGTGGTGTTCGGCCCGCAAACCCTGCACCGCCTGCCGGAAATGATCGACGCCGCCCGCGCCACCAAGCTGCCGCAAGTGGACGTCTCGTTCCCGGAAATCGAAAAGTTCGACCATTTGCCCGAGCCGCGTATCGACGGCCCAAGCGCTTATGTGTCGGTGATGGAAGGCTGCAGCAAGTACTGCACCTTCTGCGTGGTGCCGTACACCCGCGGTGAAGAAGTCAGCCGCCCGTTCGACGACGTCATTGCGGAGATCATCCACCTGGCCGAAAACGGCGTGCGCGAAGTGACGCTGCTGGGGCAGAACGTCAACGGTTATCGCGGGACCACGCATGACGGCCGCCTGGCCGATCTGGCCGAACTGATCCGCGTCGTGGCCGCCGTCGATGGCATCGACCGGATTCGCTACACCACGTCGCACCCGCTGGAGTTCTCCGACAGCCTGATCCAGGCCCACGCCGATGTGCCGGAACTGGTCAAACACCTGCATTTGCCGGTGCAGTCGGGTTCGGACCGGATTCTCTCGGCGATGAAGCGCAACCACACCGCGCTGGAATACAAATCCAAACTGCGCAAGCTGCGGGCCGCCGTGCCGGGTATTTGCATCAGTTCGGACTTCATCGTCGGCTTCCCGGGCGAAACCGAGAAAGACTTCGAACAGACCATGAAGCTGATCGAAGACGTCGGTTTCGACTTCTCCTACTCGTTCGTCTACAGCCAACGCCCCGGTACACCGGCGGCCGACCTGGCTGACGAGACACCGGAAGCGTTGAAGAAAGAGCGTCTGAACGCCCTGCAACATCGCCTGAATCAGCAAGGTTTCGAAATCAGCCGACAAATGGTCGGTTCGATTCAGCGGATCCTGGTGACCGATTATTCGAAAAAAGACCCCGGCGAGCTACAAGGCCGGACCGAAAATAACCGAATCGTCAACTTCCGCTGCGACAATCCAAACTTGATTGGCCAGTTCGCCGACGTGCACATCGATGCCGCACAACCGCACTCGCTGCGAGGCTCGCTGATCTCGTAACACCACATCCCTGTAGGAGCCGAGCTTTGTGGCGAGGGGGCTTGTCGGAACGCCGCATCGCCCCGTTGGATCGCGAAGCGGTCCCAAGTATTTTGCGACTGCTTCGCAGCCGGACGGGGGCAAGCCCCCTCGCCACAGATTAAGTGCCGAAATCCGGCATCTTATTTAAGAGCTTTCGCACCCGCGCCACTGGCGTTATCCTTGATTTCATCTTAATTGCCCCAGGGCGGCTAAATACGACCTTGAACGCACCCATAGAACCGCATCGTTTCATCCTCGAGCCCTTTGAGGCTCGCCGCTTCGCCAATCTGTGCGGGCAATTCGACGAGCATTTGCGCTTGATCGAACAGCGCCTGACCATCGAGATCCGCAACCGCGGAAACCAGTTCGAATTGATCGGCGAGCCTAAACACACCTCCTCCGCGGAAAACCTCCTGCGCCGTCTGTACCGGGAAACCAAGGGTACCGAGCTGTCGCCGGACATGGTGCACCTGTTCCTGCAGGAATCGGCCGTCGAAGAGATGGACAACGTCTCCCCTTCCGAACCCTCCGTCGCATTGCGCACCAAAAAAGGCATGATTCGCCCTCGCGGCTTGAATCAGCTGCGCTATGTGAAGGAAATTCTCGGTAATGACATCAACTTCGGCATCGGCCCAGCCGGTACCGGCAAGACCTATCTGGCCGTGGCCTGCGCGGTAGACGCGCTCGAACGCGAGCAGATTCGCCGCATCCTGCTGGTTCGTCCGGCGGTTGAAGCCGGCGAGAAGCTCGGCTTCCTGCCCGGCGATTTGTCGCAGAAGATCGACCCGTACCTGCGCCCGCTCTATGACGCGCTCTATGAAATGCTCGGCTTCGAACACGTCGCCAAGCTGATCGAGCGTCAGGTCATCGAAGTGGCACCGCTGGCTTACATGCGCGGTCGCACGCTGAACAACAGCTTCATTATTCTCGACGAAAGCCAGAACACCACCGTCGAACAAATGAAGATGTTCCTGACCCGTATCGGCTTTGGCTCCAATGCGGTCATCACCGGTGACATTACCCAGGTCGACCTGCCGAAAGGCACCAAGTCCGGGCTGCACCATGTGATCGAGGTGCTCAAGGACGTGCCGGGCATCAGCTTCACCCATTTCATGCCCAAGGACGTTGTGCGCCATCCACTGGTGCAGCGCATTGTCGAAGCCTACGAGCGTTTCGAAAATCGCGTGACCGAAGAAGCACCCAAGGACAACCGCCGCGATGCTTGAGCTTGATCTGCAACTGGCTACACAAGCGTCCGCCCCCAGCGAAGCCGAGTTCCGCCAATGGTGCGAACTCGCCCTGCGCCAGCGCACCGCCGACTCCGAAATGACCATCCGTTTGGTCGACGAAGAAGAAGGCCGCGAACTGAATCACACCTGGCGGCAAAAGGATTACGCCACTAACGTTCTGTCGTTCCCCGCCGACGTGCCCGACGAGTTTCTGGATATACCGCTGCTGGGCGACTTGGTGATCTGCGTGGCCGTGGTCGAGCGCGAAGCGGCCGAACAAGGCAAGGAACTGAAGGCGCACTGGGCACATCTGGTGATTCACGGCTGTTTGCATCTGTTGGGTTACGACCATATAGATGACGACGAAGCCGAAGAAATGGAAGCACTGGAACGAACGTTGCTTGCAGAGTTGGGCTATCCCGACCCGTATGCGGACGACGAAACCGAAACATCCCCTATCGTTACAACAAAGGATTCAGAGTAATCGCTATGAGCGAAGATCGATCGAGCAACGGGCAGAAGTCTTGGCTGGGTAAGCTCACCCAGGCTTTTGCCCACGAGCCGAAAAACCGTCAGGAGCTGCTGGAGCTGCTGCGCGATGCACACCAGAACAAACTGTTGGACAGCGAAGCGCTGGCCATCGTCGAAGGCGCCATCCAGGTTGCGGACCTGCAAGTACGGGACATCATGGTCCCGCGCTCGCAAATGGTCAGCATCAAGGCGACCCAGACCCCTCGCGAGTTCCTGCCCGCCGTGGTTGACTCGGCCCACTCCCGCTACCCGGTGATCGGCGAAAGCCACGATGACGTGATGGGCGTGTTGCTGGCCAAGGACTTGCTGCCGTTGATCCTCAAGGAGAACGGCGACAGCTTCAACATCAAGGACCTGCTGCGCCCGGCCACGTTCGTGCCCGAGTCCAAGCGCCTGAATGTGCTGCTGCGCGAATTTCGCGCCAACCACAACCATATGGCCATCGTCATTGACGAGTACGGCGGCGTGGCTGGCCTGGTGACCATCGAAGACGTGCTGGAACAAATCGTCGGCGACATCGAAGACGAGCACGACGTCGAGGAAGACAGCTACATCAAGCCGCTGCCCAGCGGTGACTTCCTGATCAAGGCGCTGACGCCGATCGAAAACTTCAACGAGTTTTTCGACAGTGAATTCTCCGACGACGAGTTTGATACCGTTGGCGGCCTGGTGATGAGCGCGTTCGGGCACTTGCCAAAACGCAACGAAATCACTGAAATCGGCCCTTATCGCTTCCGCATCCTGAACGCCGACAGCCGTCGGATTCATCTGCTGCGCCTGACACCAATTGCACGCTAAGGATTGAAATGCACCGTCTGACCCGTCCCGGCTGGCCCGGTAATCTGCTGGCCGTGGCGGCCGGTGCAATCACCACCCTGGCGCTGGCGCCGTTCGATATCTGGCCGCTGGCGTTGCTGGCGGTCGGTTTCTTTTACGCTGGTTTACGCGAACTGAGCCCACGTCAGGCCCTGGGTCGTGGCTGGTGTTTCGGTTTTGGTCTGTTCGGCGCCGGCACTAGCTGGATCTACTACAGCATTCATAACTTCGGCGGCGCTTCGGTGCTGCTGGCAGGCTTGTTGATGCTGGCGTTCACCGCAGCGATTGCCTGGTTCTTTGCCCTGCCCGCCTGGATTTGGGCGCGCTGGTTGCGTCGCAATGAAGCACCGCTGGCAGATGCCTTGGCGTTTGCAGCATTGTGGGTCGGCCAGGAAGCATTTCGCGGCTGGTTCCTCACCGGTTTCCCGTGGCTCTATTCCGGCTACAGCCAACTTGATGGCCCATTGGCCGGGCTCGCACCTTTGGGCGGGATGTGGCTAATCTCCTTCACGCTCGCCCTGACGGCCGCGCTGATCTGCAACGGGTTGCGTCTGGTGCGCACCGGACGTAAAGGGTTTATCGCGGCAGGCGCGTTGTTGCTGGTCGGCCCGTGGGTGGCTGGCATGGCCCTGAAAGAACACGCCTGGACCAGCCCGGCAGGCCCAGCGCTCAGCGTTGCAGCGATTCAAGGCAACATCGAACAAAGCATGAAGTGGGACCCGGCGCAGCTCAACGCGCAACTGGAGCTGTACCGTGACATGAGTTTCAGCTCCAAACGCGTCGACCTGCTGATCTGGCCGGAAACCGCAGTGCCGGTGCTCAAGTCGTCCGCCGAGGGCTACCTGAACATGATGGGTACCTTCGCCGCCGAGCGTAATTCGGCGTTGATTACCGGCGTGCCGATCCGCCAGGAAGTGCGTCACGAGAAACGCTTCTTCAACGGCATTACGGTCGTCGGTGAAGGCGATGGCACCTACCTCAAGCAGAAACTGGTGCCGTTCGGCGAATACGTGCCGTTGCAGGATGTACTGCGCGGGCTGATCGCGTTCTTCGACCTGCCGATGTCTGATTTCGCCCGTGGACCGGCCGACCAGCCGATGCTGCAGGCCAAGGGTTATCAGATTGCGCCGTTCATCTGCTACGAAGTGGTCTATCCGGAATTTGCCGCCAGCCTCGCGGCCCGCAGTGATTTGCTGCTGACCATCAGCAACGACACCTGGTTCGGCACCTCCATCGGCCCGCTGCAACATTTGCAAATGGCGCAGATGCGCGCACTTGAGGCAGGCCGCTGGATGATCCGCGCCACCAACAATGGCGTGTCCGGGCTGATTAACCCGTTTGGCCAGATTACCGCGCAGATCCCGCAATTCGAACGCGGCATCCTCTACGGCGAAGTGGTGCCGATGCACAACCTGACGCCGTACCTGCAATGGCGTTCGTGGCCGCTGATTATCGTTTGTGTGCTGTTGTTTGGCTGGGCGTTGATTGCCAGCCGGATGGCAAAAACCGTCTGACCCTGCTGAGCTTTTGTGGCGAGGGGGCTTGCTCCCGCTGGACTGCGCAGCAGTCCCAAACTTTTCAGAATGAGGGGCCGCTTCGCGACCCAGCGGGAGCAAGCTCCCTCGCCACAGGGTATCGTTCGACAGATTTATCGGTAGAAAAGCGAATACCCGATCTGCCCCACCGCCTCGTTCATCAATTGCCCGGACTGCCAGATCGATTTGAATTCCGGCATCCAGCCGCCCAGCGGCCGGGCATTGTCCACACCTAAAAACCCCACTGGCGCGGGCACCACTTCAAACCCTGCCTTCTGGAAGCTCCAGACCGACCGCGGCATGTGCCACGCCTGAGTCACGACCACCACCCGCTTGATGCCCTGAGGCAATAACACTTCGGCACTCAACTGCGCGTTTTCCCACGTCGTGCGGCTGCGCCCTTCCTGCCAGCGTACCGTCACGCCAAAATCATCGAGCAGCGAGTCCGCCATCAACTTCGCTTCGGTGGGTGGCGTACCGTAATGCAAGCCACCGCTGGTCAACACGGGCAGACCGGAAGCCTTGGCCAGACGCGCCGCATAGCGCTCACGCTCCAACCCCACGCCAGTCGGCTGGTCGGTGCCCCACGCCACGTCGCCGCGCTCGCGCCCGGAACCCAACACCACGATGGCGTCCGCGCGCTGGTCCAAGGTCGCCCATTCGTCGCGTGACAGCGGCGGTTCGCGTTCAAGCGCCTTGGCGCTCCACTGCACCGCCACGGGCAAACTCATCAGCCAGAAACCACCAAATCCCAAGGCAAAGCACACACTCGCAAGCCTTGGTCTTGAGCGGCGCAACCACCACGCGAGGACCAGCAGCAGCAAAAGAATGCCAGGAGGTAACAGAAGTTGTTTCACAAAATATCGAAAAGGCATCGAGCATCTCCAGAGATGCCCGAAGCCTAAGTGGGTTGACGCAATGCGACAACAGATATGGAAGGACTATGCTTCACAAGAGTTAATAAGAAGCCGCGTCATGACCTCAAGTGCCCTTACTTGAATTGCAGAGACCGGACCTTTACCGCGTCCCTGCCTGGTGCTTTGTCCTTGAGCCAGATGACTTTGGCCGAACGTGGTGCGTCGAGTTGCTTCACTGCTGCTGACAAGCATCCGTGTGTCTCACGTTCACTGCGATCCAGATAGGCTTTGACCAATTCAAACTCTGCGGGGCTCAGGCCGCGCAATTCCAGCTCCAGGGGACGCTCATCGCGCAGCCGGCCTGCGGTTTTTGCAGCGTCCAAGGCCATTCCCAGACGATCGATCAGTCTTTCATACAGCTCCGGTTTTGTGACTTTTTGCTGTGACTCAACCATCCCTCACCTCATTGAAGATAAGACTCGCTCCCCATTTAGAGCTTAGCTTCCATGAACAAACCGGCTGAACACTGCGACCAACGGCCCTCGCAGCCGTTTTTGCGAGACGCGCGGGCGTAATCAGGGTTTCCCTCGGTAGAGTGCGGTCATGTATGCTACGGCGCTTCCTGTAACTCCACTTCCAGCGCGGCTGGGCACCGAAACGCCGATTTGGCGTGATCACCGTCCAGCGTTGCATTGAAGAGGATTAGGCCACCCCTATTCAGTTCAAAAGTAGCCATGCACGAACAATATCAGCCCCGTGAAATCGAAGCCGCCGCCCAGTCGTTCTGGGACGAGCAAAAGTCCTTTGAAGTCAGTGAACAGCCAGGCAAGGAGACTTTCTACTGCCTGTCGATGTTCCCTTACCCCAGCGGCAAGCTACACATGGGGCACGTGCGCAACTACACCATCGGCGACGTGATCTCCCGCTACCAGCGCATGCAAGGCAAGAACGTTCTGCAACCCATGGGTTGGGACGCCTTCGGCATGCCGGCGGAAAACGCCGCGATGAAGAACAACGTAGCGCCCGCCAAGTGGACCTACGAAAACATCGCCTACATGAAGAGCCAGCTGCGCAGCCTGGGCCTGGCGGTGGACTGGTCGCGCGAGGTGACCACCTGCAAGCCGGATTACTACCGCTGGGAACAATGGCTGTTCACTCGCCTGTTCGAAAAAGGTGTGATCTACAAAAAAAGCGGCACCGTGAACTGGGACCCGGTCGATCAGACCGTTCTGGCCAACGAACAGGTGATCGACGGTCGCGGCTGGCGTTCCGGCGCGCTGATCGAAAAGCGCGAAATCCCGATGTACTACTTCAAGATCACCGCCTACGCGGATGAGCTGCTGGAGAGCCTCGACGAACTGACTGGCTGGCCTGAACAGGTCAAGACCATGCAGCGCAACTGGATCGGCAAATCCCGCGGCATGGAAGTGCAGTTCCCGTACAACGTCGACTCCATCGGCGAAGCCGGCGCGCTGAAAGTCTTCACCACCCGTCCGGACACTTTAATGGGAGCGACTTACGTCGCCGTGGCCGCCGAACACCCCTTGGCCACCCTGGCCGCGCAGAACAGTCCTGAGCTGCAAGCGTTCATCGCGGAATGCAAGGGCGGCAGCGTCGCTGAAGCCGACGTCGCCACCCAGGAGAAGAAAGGTCTGCCGACCTCGCTGTTCGTCGAGCACCCGCTGACTGGCGAGAAACTGCCGGTGTGGGTCGCCAACTACGTGCTGATGCACTACGGCGATGGCGCGGTGATGGCTGTCCCGGCGCACGACGAACGCGATTTCGAGTTCGCCACCAAATACAACCTGCCGATCAAATCCGTGGTGCGCACCAGTTCCGGTGACACCAACCCGGCTCCGTGGCAGGACGCGTATGGCGAGCACGGCACGCTGATCAATTCCGGCGAGTTCGACGGCCTCGATTTCGCCGGCGCGTTCGACGCCATTGAAGTCGCGCTGATCAAGAAAAACCTTGGCGCCTCGCGCACCCAGTTCCGCCTGCGCGACTGGGGCATCAGCCGCCAGCGCTATTGGGGTTGCCCGATCCCGATCATCCACTGCACGACCTGCGGTGATGTGCCGGTGCCGGAAGACCAATTGCCTGTTGTGCTGCCGGAAGACGTCGTACCCGACGGCGCCGGTTCGCCACTGGCGCGCATGCCCGAGTTCTACGAGTGCAGCTGCCCTAAATGTGGCCAGCCTGCCAAGCGTGAAACCGACACCATGGACACCTTCGTCGAGTCCTCGTGGTACTACGCCCGTTACGCCTCGCCACACTATGAAGGCGGCCTGGTGGAAAAATCCGCAGCCGACCATTGGTTGCCGGTGGATCAGTACATCGGCGGTATCGAACACGCAATTCTTCACCTGCTGTACGCGCGCTTCTTCCACAAGCTGATGCGTGACGAAGGCCTGGTGAGCTCCAACGAGCCGTTCAAGAACCTGCTGACCCAAGGCATGGTGATCGCCGAGACTTACTATCGTCGCGAAGCCAATGGCGCCTACACCTGGTTCAACCCGGCTGACGTCGAACTTGAGCGTGACAGCAAGGCCAAGGTCATCAGCGCCAAGCTGATCGCAGACGGTCTGCCGGTGGAAATCGGCGGCACCGAGAAAATGGCCAAGTCGAAGAACAACGGCGTTGACCCACAATCGATGATTGATCAGTTCGGCGCCGACACCTGCCGCCTGTTCATGATGTTCGCCTCGCCACCCGACATGAGCGCGGAATGGTCCGACTCCGGCGTAGAAGGTTCGCACCGTTTCCTCAAGCGCGTCTGGCGTCTGGCTCAAGCCCACGTCACTCAGGGCCTGCCGGGCAAACTGGACGTCGCCGGCCTGAACGATGAGCAGAAAGTCATTCGCCGTTCGATCCACCAGGCCATCAAGCAGGCCAGCCACGATGTCGGCCAGAACCACAAATTCAACACCGCCATCGCCCAGGTGATGACGCTGATGAACGTGCTGGAAAAAGCCCCGCAAGGCACCGAACAGGATCGCGCACTGGTCCATGAAGGTCTGGAAACCGTGACGCTGCTGCTGGCGCCAATCACCCCGCACATCAGCCACGAGCTGTGGAATCAACTGGGTCACGCTGACCCGGTGATCGACGCCGCCTGGCCGGTGCTGGACGAGAACGCGTTGGTGCAGGACAGCCTGACGCTGGTCATCCAGGTCAACGGCAAGCTGCGCGGCCAGATTGAAATGCCGGCCAGCGCAACGCGCGAAGAAGTCGAAGCTGCGGCCCGTATCAATGAGAACGTGCTGCGCTTTGTCGACGGCCTGACTATTCGCAAAGTGATCGTCGTGCCTGGAAAACTGGTCAACATCGTCGCCAGCTAATTGGATCAGGCGCCGGGCCATGCCCGGCGCCGAGTAAAACCTTTCGGGCCGCACGATCGGCCCACATGGTTTCAAGGGGAGCAACAAAATGATCAAACGCAATCTGCTGGTGATGGGCCTTGCGGTCCTGTTGAGCGCCTGCGGTTTCCAGCTGCGCGGCACCGGCACCACTGAACTGGCGATCAAGGAACTCGACCTGAGCGCCCGTAACGCCTACGGCGAAACCGTGAAGCAAATGCGTCAGGTGCTGGAAGGCAATGGCGTCAAGGTCTACGCCGGTGCACCTTACAAACTGGTGCTGACCGATGAGCAGGAAAGCCAGCGCATCATCAGCTACGCAGGCGGCGGCCATACTGGCGAGTATCAGCTCAACACCGTTCTGAACTACGACATTCGTGGGGCTCATGACCTGCCGCTGTTGAGCGACAAGATCGAAGTGCAAAAGATCTACATGCATGACGGCAACAACCTGGCGGGTTCCGACCAAGACGCCGTCACTGCCCGCACAGAAACCCGTCGCGAGCTGATTCAGCGCATGATGCTGCGTCTCCAACAAATCACCCCGGCGCAACTGGACCAGTTGCAGCAGACCGCCGAAGCCAAAGCCAAGGCCGAAGCCCAGGCGCTGGAAGCTGCACAGAAGGCTGAAGCGAATACGCCGCGCCAGTCGCCTGTCCAGATCCCGCAACAGTAAGACTTTCGGGGCGCTCCAGCGCCCCGTTGGCCCTCTCTTATGAAACTTGCCCCCGCCCAACTCGGTAAACACCTGCAAGGTGTCCTCGCGCCCGTCTACATCATCAGCGGCGATGACCCATTGTTGTGCCAGGAGGCGGCCGATGCCATTCGTACCGCCGCTCGCCAACAAGGCTTCGATGAACGTCAGGTCTTCGCCGCCGATGCCAGTTTCGACTGGGGCACGTTGTTGCAGGCGGGTGCGAGCATGTCGTTGTTCGCCGAAAAGCGCTTGCTGGAACTGCGACTGCCCTCCGGCAAACCCGGTGACAAGGGTGCCGCGGCCTTCATCGAATACTGCTCGCGCCCGGCTGAAGACACGATATTGCTGATCAGCCTGCCCAAGCTCGATGGCAGTGCGCAGAAGACCAAGTGGGGCAAGGCGCTGGTCGAAGGTCAGTACACGCAGTTCGTGCAAATCTGGCCGGTGGATGCCAACCAGCTGCCAAGCTGGATTCGCCAGCGTCTGTCCCAAGCCGGGTTGTCAGCCAGCCAGGACGCTGTCGAACTGATTGCCGCCCGCGTCGAGGGCAACCTGCTCGCCGCCGCACAGGAAATCGAAAAGCTTAAATTGATGGCCGAAGGTGGGCAGATCACCGTCGAAACCGTTCAGGCCGCCGTGGCCGACAGTGCACGTTTCGACGTATTCGGCCTGACCGACGCCATCCTTAATGGCGAAGCGGCCCACGCGCTGCGCATGCTCGAAGGGCTGCGTGGCGAGGGTGTCGAACCGCCGGTGATTCTCTGGGCGCTGGCCCGGGAACTGCGTCTGCTGGCCAACCTGTCGCTGCAATACAGCCAGGGCGTGCCACTGGACAAAGCCTTCAGCTCGGCCCGACCGCCAGTCTGGGACAAACGCAAACCCCTGATGAGCAAGGCGCTGCAACGTTACTCGGCGCAACGCTGGGCGCAGTTGTTGCTGGAAGCACAGCGCATTGACGCGCAAATCAAGGGTCAGGCGGCGGGCTCGCCGTGGATGAGTCTCAGTCGATTGTCCTTGCTGATGGCCGGTCAACGCCTGTCCTTACCCGCCGAATAACCCGCAGTCTCTGTGGCGAGGGAGCTTGCTCCCGCTGGGTCGCGAAGCGTCCCCAAAACCAGTCACACAACTTGTTCAGGTAGACCGCATTCAACGGATCTGCGGCTGCTGCGCACCCGAGCGGGAGCAAGCTCCCTCGCCACAAGATAGCGTTCAGCCGGGACAATCGCGAAAGGTCCTACACAATGTGGGGACTAGACAGAACCCCAACTTCGGCCGATGATTTGCCCCGCAAAACCCACTTACTCGCGAGAATCATCATGAGCAAAAAGCCATCGAAGCATGGCCCGAACAAGGCCAAGTCCATCATCGCCCAGCCACTGTTCCGCAGCCGTCAGGAACGAGCCGGCAAGGGCAAAGGCAGCTACCGCCGCGAAGCCTTCCAGTCTAATAGCTGGGAGGCTTCTTACTTTCTGGCTGCGTAAAGCAGAACCCCCCTTCTACATGTTAAGGTCTGTACCTGATTCGTATCCTCTGGACCTGTGCATGCCCCTTAGTCTTTCCCGTCGTTGGCCCGTTCGCCAACTGATCGCTGCCTCCAGCCTCATTTTGCTTGTCGCCTGCGCGGAAAAACCGACCGCCGCCGACGCCCAGCCGCTGCAAACCCTTCCCGTCGCGACAGCCCCTGCGGTCATTCCGCCCGTGGTGCCGGCCGGAGAAAACCTCGACATCCAGCCCACCCAGACGTTCGCCGAGTGGCAAGCGGGTTTCCGCAAAGACGCGCTGGCCGCCGGTATCCGCGCCGATCTGTTCGACCGCGCCTTTGCCGATGTCAGCTTCGACCCGAGCGTGATCCGGGCCGACCGCAGCCAACCGGAATTTTCCCGTCCGGTATGGGAATACCTCGACGGCGCCCTTTCTCCGCTGCGAGTACGTAAAGGCCAAGCGCTGCTCAGCGAAAACGCGGCCCTCCTGCAAAGCATCGAACAGCGTTATGGCGTCGACCGCCAGGCACTGGTGTCGGTGTGGGGCATGGAGAGTAACTTCGGTCAGTTCCAGGGCAGCAAGTCGGTCATCAACTCGCTGGCGACCCTGGCTTACGAAGGCCGGCGCCCGGGCTTTGCCCACGATCAACTGATCGCCGCCCTGCAAATCCTGCAACAGGGCGACATCACGCCCGAGAAGATGCTCGGCTCCTGGGCCGGCGCCATGGGCCAGACCCAATTCATCCCGACGACTTACAACACCCACGCTGTCGACTTCGATGGCGACGGTCGCCGTGACATCTGGAACAGCTCCGCCGACGCCTTGGCCTCAACCGCGCACTACCTGCAAAGCTCCGGCTGGCAGAAAGGCCAGCCGTGGGGATTTGAAGTGCAACTGCCGGGCAGTTTCAACTACGTCCTGGCCGATGGCACGATTCGCAAAAGTGTCGCCGAGTGGATGCAACTCGGGGTTTCGCTGCCCGCTGGCGCTCGGGTTCCAGCAGGCTCGGAACACCTCTCCGCCGCCCTGCTGCTGCCGGCCGGTTATCGCGGTCCGGCATTCCTGGTGCTCGACAACTTCCGCGCGATTCTCAAGTACAACAACTCGTCGTCCTATGCGTTGGCGGTCAGTCTGTTGTCAGAACGTTTCAATGGTGCGGGGCTGATCAGCGGCACCTGGCCCAAAGATGATTTGCCGTTGAGCCGCACCGAGCGCATGGAACTGCAAAGCCTGCTGAGTGCCCAGAACTACGACGCGGGCACACCGGATGGCATTATCGGCGCCAACACGCGTAAGGCGATTCGCAGCGCACAGCAGTCGTTTGGCTGGCCGGCGGATGGGTATCCGACGCACAAATTGCTGGAAGGACTGCGTAGCCGCTAGATAGCCGTATGGCTGATGCCGCCTTCGCGAGCAAGCCCGCTCCCACATTCGACCGTATTTCCATGGAAGAACTCGATCGAATGTGGGAGCGGGCTTGCTCGCGAATGGTGACTATCAGGCAACGAAACTCTAGCGCCTGACCACCACATCCTGCTCCAACACCAACTCCTTCTTCCCCGCATCCAATCGAACCAAAGCCCCCATCGGCAATGTCAGGTTCGGATCACAATGCCCGCTGCGCCACCCGGCCAGCACCGGAATCCGCAACGGCTCGAACGTCTGCTTGAGCAACCGCTCCAGCGCAACCGCATCAACCCCCGCCACATCCCCTACCAGAACCCCGCGCAGCTTGCCCAGCGCGCCAGCAAGCCGCAGATGGGTCAGGAGCCGGTCTATGCGATACAGCGGCTCGTTGACGTCCTCGATCAACAGGATCACGCCCTCGGCTTCCAATTCGTAGGGCGTGCCCATGGTCGCCGCAATCATCGACAGGTTGCCGCCGAGCAAACGCCCGTGAGCGATGCCAGGCTCGATCGTGGTCAGCGGCCAGGCCACCGGGTGCGAAATAACGCTACCGGCCTTCACCTGGCCTCTGAGCATGTTGAAAAACGACGACTCGGTAGGCTTCTGTTTGTCGCCCAGCAAATCGGCATTGAGCAGCGGACCATGGAAGGTCACGAAACCGGCATAACGACTGATCGCCAGGTGCAACGCCGTGATGTCGCTGTAGCCGATGAACGGTTTAGCGTTGTTTTGCAGCAGTTCAAAATCGATACGGTCGAGCAACCGGGGCGTGCCGTAACCACCGCGCAGGCAAATGATGGCATCCACTTCGGTGTCAGCGAACGCCGCGTGCAGATCATTGAGTCGCACCTCGTCACTGCCGGCCAGATAACCCTCCGTCTCATACACCCCGGGAAACACCCGCAACGCATAGCCGCGGGCGCGCATCCAGGCGATGGCTTTGTCAGTGTCCAGCCCGGCAGGGCCGGCGGGTGCAATCACGCCGATCAACCCTTCCGACGGCAAGGCCGGAACAGGTGTATGCGGATACAGCGTGTGGGTCGGTCGAACGGTCATCCATGAATCTCCCTGCGCGAAATCTTCAGCACACAGTAGTCAGGAACGGGGACAAACAGAAGAGGGTCAGTCGCCCGCAGATTGCAGGAAAACACACTGGCTGGCGTAGGCCAGGCAAAAAAACGCCCGCAAAGGCTGAAAAGCCATGCGGGCGCCTTTTAAGTCATCGCCAGATTACAGGGACGATATCAGCTCGGCTTTAACCAGCTTCGCTTGCTCGTCGGCGTGGTACGAGGAACGTACCAGCGGGCCCGACGCGACGTTCTTGAAGCCCATCTTGTAACCTTCCTCGGCGAACCAGGCGAAGACGTCCGGGTGCACAAAACGCTGCACCGGCAAGTGGCTGCGGGACGGTTGCAGGTACTGGCCCAGGGTCAGCATGTCGATGTCGTGTTCGCGCATGCGCTTCATGACTTCGATGACTTCTTCGTCGGTTTCGCCCAGGCCCAGCATCAGGCCGGACTTGGTTGGAATGTGCGGCATCATCTGCTTGAAGCGTTGCAGCAGGGTCAGCGACCACTGGTAATCCGAACCCGGACGGGCAGCCTTGTACAGGCGCGGTACTGTTTCCAGGTTGTGGTTAAACACATCTGGCGGCTCGGCGGCGGTGATTTCCAGCGCCACGTCCATGCGGCCACGGTAATCCGGGACCAGGGTTTCGAGCTGCACGTTCGGCGACAGCTTGCGGATCTCGCGGATGCAGTCGGCAAAGTGCTGGGCACCGCCGTCACGCAGGTCGTCGCGGTCAACCGAGGTGATCACCACGTACTTGAGTTTCAGGTCAGCGATGGCGATGGCCAGGCTTTGCGGCTCGTTGACGTCCAGTGGTTTCGGACGACCATGGCCGACGTCGCAGAACGGGCAGCGACGGGTGCAGATGTCGCCCATGATCATGAACGTCGCGGTGCCGCCGGAGAAGCACTCGCCCAGGTTCGGGCAGGACGCTTCTTCGCACACGCTGTGCAGCTTGTGTTTGCGCAGCAGGGCCTTGATGCGGTCGACTTCCGGGGAAACCGGGATGCGCACGCGAATCCAGTCGGGTTTCTTCGGCAGTTCGGTGGTCGGAATGATCTTCACCGGGATACGTGCAACCTTCTCGGCGCCGCGCAGCTTGACGCCGGCTTCAACCTTGGCACGCGGGGCCGGACGCTCAGTGACATCGAGCGTCGGGATCATGGTTTGCACTGCATCAGTAGTCATATCAGTCGATTCCGCCCATTAGGGTCGTCTGCTCAGCATAGTCGAGGTGTTTGACGAGCTGCGCGCGCAGCCGGGCACTTACCTCGGCAAATTCAATCGGTCCTGCGTGATCGCTTAGCTGGGTCATCGCCAGCCCGGCGTAGCCGCAGGGATTAATCCGTCGAAACGGTTCCAGGTTCATGTCCACGTTCAGGGCCAGGCCATGAAAGGAACAACCGTGGCGGATCCGCAAACCCAGAGACGCGATTTTCGCCCCGTCGACGTAGACACCCGGTGCGTCCGGCTTGGCGGCGGCAGTGACGCCGTAACTCGCCAACAGTTCGATCAGGCACAGTTCCATGCGGGTGACCAGGTCACGCACACCAAACCCGAGTTTGCGTACGTCCAGAAGCAGATAAGCCACCAGTTGGCCGGGCCCGTGATAAGTCACCTGCCCGCCCCGGTCGACCTGCACCACCGGAATTTCCCCCGGGAGCAACAGGTGCTCGGCCTTGCCGGCCTGCCCCTGGGTGAACACCGGCGGGTGCTCGACCAGCCAGATCTCGTCGGCGGCATCAGTGCCGCGTTCGTTGGTGAAGCGTTGCATGGCATGCCAGACCGGCTCGTAAGCCATCTGGCCGAGCTCACGAAAGCCCAGCGTGCCAGACATCACAACACCATGTGCACGAAGCCGGTAGCCCGCAGTTCGCTGTTGATGTTGTACAGCTGGTCCTGGTCAGTGGCGACGATGTGCAATTGAATCGTGGTGTATTTGCCGTTGCTGCTTTGACGTTCGTCTACACGCTCATCATTGATTTTTGCGTGCTTCCTGACGATGTCGATGATCTTGTCCTTATTCCCCACGCCGGTGTCGCTGATCACCTTAACCGGGTAATCATTGGCAGGGAATTCGATCTTTGGCGCCTTTACTTCGGTATCGGTCATGGCGTAACGGCCTCGTAAGCGTAAGCCGTGGCGACGGGCATGACCCCGCGCCGGATCAGCGCGGAGTCATGCAGGTGCACACTGTATTCAGTTGAAGATGCTGTAGAAGAATAGACGGATGCTATCCCACATGCGGCGGAAGATACCACCTTCCTCGACAGCGTCCAGAGCGATCAGATCGGCGCTGTGCACCACTTTGTCGTCCAGTTTCACTTCGACTTTACCGATCACGTCGCCCTTGGCGATAGGCGCAACCAGTTGCGGGTTCATGGTCATGCTGGCCGCGAGCTTTTTCAGTTGGCCTTTTGGCAGGGTCATGGTCAGGTCTTCAGCCAGGCCGGCCTTGACTTGATTGGTCGCGCCTTTCCAGACAGGGGCCTGAGCCAGCTCGGCGCCTTTCTGATAGAAGGTCTGGGTTTCGAAGAAACGGAAACCGTAAGTCAGCAGCTTCTGGGTTTCGGCGGCGCGAGCCACTTCGCTGTTGGTGCCGAACACCACGGCGATCAGGCGCATGCCATCACGGACAGCCGAAGACACCATGCAGTAGCCGGCTTCGTCGGTATGACCGGTTTTCAGACCGTCGACAGTCTTGTCGCGCCACAGCAGCAGGTTGCGGTTAGGTTGCTTGATGCCATTCCAGAAGAACTCTTTCTGCGAGTAGATCGCGTAGTGAGCCGGGTCTTCGTGGATGATCGCGCGAGCCAGCACGGCCATGTCGTGAGCCGACGAGTAGTGCTCAGGGTTTGGCAGACCGGTCGGGTTCATGAAGTGGGTGTTGGTCATGCCCAGGTCGGCCACGGTTTTGTTCATCACGTCGGCGAAAGCGTCTTCGCTGCCGGCGATGTGCTCGGAGAGCGCAACACTGGCGTCGTTACCCGACTGAATGATGATGCCGTGCAGCAGGTCGCTGACCGTAACCTGCGAGCCTACCTTGATGAACATCCGCGAACCGCCGGTACGCCACGCGTTTTCACTGACGGTTACCGGGTCGTTTTCGCCGATCTGGCCACGACGGATTTCCAGGGTCGCAATGTACGCGGTCATCAGCTTGGTCAGGCTGGCCGGCGGCAGACGCTGATCACCATTGTTCTCGACCAGCACGTTGCCGCTGCTGGCATCCATGAGCACATAGGCCTTGGCGGCCAGTTGTGGCGGTGATGGCATCACCTCGACCGCGAACGCTGCGGGCGAGAGGAGCAGCGGGACTAACAGGAACAGGCGTTTGGCAAAGGTGGTGATGTTCATCCGTCTCTCGAAATCGCTAATGGAAACTGCCCGGGGGCAAAACTAATCAGATGGCCTTCTGACGGGCCATCGCGTGTTCAGTCGTTCACTCTGTAACCCTTGCCGGGCTTTTGTTCTTCATGAGCCAACAACCAGGTCCGCCCCCCAAACCGCAAGCGAACCGTCAATCAAGTACTACGTATTACTCGGCGGTGACCAGGCTCGGCGAACCGAGATTGGCCATGCGCACGCTGTTCTGCACTTGCTGGATTTCACCCGGAGAACCGATCGGCCCCAGGCGCACCCGATGCAGTGTCTGTTGGTTGCGCACTATCGAGCTGATGAACACCGGAGCGCTCACCATCCCGCTGAGCTTCGATCTCAGGAGTTCTGCAGCGTCCGGGTTGGCGAACGCGCCCACCTGCAGATACTGGCCAGAGGCTGGTACAGAAGCGTTTTTTTTTGCATCAAGCTGAACAGGCACTACGGCCGCGGCGTGTTGCTGCGGCGGCGGCGTCCATTGCTCGACGGTGCCGGCCGAGGCCGTAATCACCGGGGCGCTATTTTGCGCGACTTGCGGCTCGTTGAGCATCAAAGGCGCCGGACGGCCTTTTTGTGCCCACCACTGTTGCGGGTCGATCCCCTCGACCTTGACCCGCGCCGTGCCGATTTCGGCGTAACCGAGCTTTTTGGCGGCGGCATAGGACAAGTCGATGATGCGGTCCGAATAGAACGGCCCACGGTCGTTGACCCGCAGGATCACGCTCTTGTTGTTGTCCAGGTTGGTCACCCGAACGTAACTTGGCAGTGGCAATGTCTTGTGTGCGGCACTCATGCCGTACAGGTCATACACCTCGCCATTGGCGGTGTTCTGGCCGTGAAACTTGGTGCCATACCAGGACGCCGTACCCGAGGCGACGTAGGTCTTGGATTCTTGCAACGGGAAATAGGTCTTGCCCAGCACCGTGTACGGGTTGGCCTTGTAAGGACCGCTGTGCAGGGTCGGCGTGGCATCCGGGATGCGCGATACGTCGACATCCCACCACGGCGCGCCATCTTTGTGGGCGCGGTTGATGTCCAGCCCCGGCGTCGAGCGCACGGCAGTGGACGAAGATTTCTGAGCCGGCGCGCGACTGGTCGAGCAACTGGCAAGCAGCACCGCCAACGCGGCGAAAGCCATGAGCTTCAGGGGTTTATTCATAGGCAATGCCCGCATTACTTGACGCCCCGTGCTTGGACCAGCTGTTCAGACAGTTGATGTACGGCCATGGCGTACATCACGCTGCGGTTATAACGCGTGATCGCGTAGAAATTCTTCAGGCCCATCCAGTACTCGGGGCCATTGTCACCTTCCAGGCGGAAAGCCGTGACCGGCATATCATCGCGCAGCGCATCATGACTTGACCACCCCAGCGCCCGCAACTCCCCGACGGTTTTAACCGGCTCGATGCCCGTGGTCAAACCTTCGTCCACCTGCTCGCCCCGAACATCGGCACGGCTGACCACCGGCTCGCCGGCCACCCAGCCGTGACGCTTGAAGTAACTGGCGACGCTGCCAATGGCATCGTCCGGGTTGTTCCAGATATTGATGTGGCCGTCGCCGTCGAAGTCCACGGCATAGGCGCGAAAACTGCTCGGCATGAACTGCGGCAAGCCCATGGCACCGGCGTAGGAGCCCTTGAGGGTCAACGGATCGACCTGCTCTTCCCGGGCCAGCAACAAGAACTCACGCAATTCCTTGCGGAAAAACTCGGCACGGGGAGGATAGTCGAAACCCAAGGTCGACAACGCATCGATCACCCGGTAATTGCCGGTATTGCGGCCGAAAAAGGTTTCAACACCGATGATCGAGACAATCACCTGCGCCGGTACGCCGTATTCCTGCTCGGCACGCGCCAGCACCGCTTCGTGCTGACGCCAGAAGTCCACACCACGGGCAATGCGCGCGTCGGTGATAAACATCGGCCGGTATTCGTTCCACTGCTTGACCCGTTCGGCGGGTTTCGAGATAGCGTCCAGAATCGACTGCTTGCGCTCGGCTTCGCGGAACACGCCCATCAGCTGTTCACCGGCGAAACCGTAGTCGCGGGTCATTTCACCGACGAATTCGGCCACCTGGGGTGAGCCTTCGTAATCGCCGGCCAGCGCGTCCTGCGCTGTGCCAAGGATGCTTACCAGGCCGACCCATGGCGCGTATCGAGTCGCCCAGCCACGCATTACTTGCATTGAAATCTTCACCTTATTCAAACTTGTGCGATCCACTTACGATGGGTATGGATCGACATCAAAACCCCAAACGCTGACAGCAGCGTTACCAGCGAAGTTCCTCCGTAGCTAATGAACGGCAACGGCACCCCCACCACCGGCAACAGGCCACTGACCATACCGATGTTGACGAAAACGTAAACAAAAAACGTCATGGTCAGGCTGCCCGCGAGCAATTTGCCGAACAATGTCTGGGCCTGAGCGGTAATCACCAGCCCTCGACCGATCAACAGCAGGTAGATCAGCAGCAACGCGCAAATGCCCACCAGGCCGAACTCTTCGCCCATCACCGCAATAATGAAGTCGGTGTGGCTTTCCGGCAGGAAGTCCAGGTGCGACTGGGTGCCCAGCAGCCAGCCCTTACCGAATACACCACCGGAACCGATGGCAGCTTTCGACTGAATAATGTTCCAGCCAGTCCCCAGCGGATCGCTCTCCGGGTCGAGGAAGGTCAGGATTCGCTGTTTCTGGTAGTCGTGCATGATGAAGAACCACATCGCCACGGCCACCGGCACGGCGGCGGCGATCACGCTGATGATCCAGCGCCACTTCAAGCCCCCCATAAACAGCACAAACGCACCGCCAGCCAGAATCAGCAGCGATGTCCCCAGGTCCGGCTGACGCACGATCAGGATGAACGGCAAGCCGATCAGGAACAGACTGACCGCGACGTGCTTGAGCTGTGGCGGCAGGGTGCGCTTGGACAGGTACCAGGCGATGGTCGCCGGCATCAGAATCTTCATGAACTCCGAGGGCTGGAAGCGGATCACCCCAGGGATGTTGATCCAGCGCGTCGCGCCCATGGCGTTGTGGCCCATGACGTCTACCACCACCAGCAACAGCACACCGAGCACATAACCGACCGGCACCCAGCGCGCCATGAATCGCGGTTCGAATTGCGCGATGACGACCATCGATACCAGGCCGATGCCGAACGACGTGGCTTGCTTGGCCAGCAGGTCCCAGCTTTTGCCACTAGCCGAATACAGCACGAACAGGCTGCCGGCCGCGAGGGTCAGCAGCAGAATCAACAATGGGCCATCGATGTGCAGGCGCTGCAGCAGCGTGGCACGGCGACGCATCACATCCTCACTGGAGAGCATGCGATCAAAATTATTCATCACGGGCTGTAGCCTCTGCGCTGATAGGGCTGGCGTACTCGGCTTTAAGGCGTCCGTCCTGATCCAGGAGCCAGGCGTCCATGACTTGACGCACCACTGGCGCGGCGACCCCGGAACCGGACTCGCCGTTCTCGACCATCACCGACACCACGATTTGCGGGTTGTCCGCCGGCGCAAAGCCGACAAACAAGGCGTGGTCGCGGTGACGTTCCTGAACCTTGGAGCGGTCGTACTTCTCACCCTGCTTGATCGCAACGACCTGGGCCGTACCACTTTTACCGGCGATCCGGTATTGCGCACCAATCGATGCCTTGCGCGCCGTACCGCGAGCGCCGTGCATCACCTGCTGCATACCGTGATTGACCTTGGTCCAGTCCGACGGATCGCGCAGGACGATGTCCGGCATCGGGTTTTCATCTTTCGGCTTCTCGCCTTCGACGGTCCTGGCCAGGTGCGGACGGTTCCACACACCTTTGTTGGCTACCAGCGCCGTGGCCTGGGCCAGTTGCAGCGGCGTGGACTGCATGTAGCCCTGGCCGATCCCCAGAATCAGGGTTTCACCCGGGAACCAGGCCTGGCGACGGGTCGCACGCTTCCATTCGCGGGACGGCATCAGGCCCGGCGATTCTTCGAACATGTCCAGCGAGACCTTCTGGCCAATGCCGAACTTGCCCAGATAGGACGACAACCGATCGATCCCCAGCTTGTGGGCCAGGTCATAGAAATAGGTGTCGTTGGATCGCATGATCGCCGTGTCCAGATCCACATAGCCGTCACCGGTACGGTTCCAGTTACGGTATTTGTGATCGTAGTTGGGCAGCATGTAGTAACCGGGATCGAAGACTCGGGTCGAGGCCGTGACCACGCCGGAATCCAGACCGGCAATCGCCACCGCCGGCTTGATGGTCGAACCCGGCGGGTACAGACCGCGCAGCACGCGGTTGAACAGCGGCCGATCAATGGAGTCGCGCAGCTCGGAATAGGCCTTGAAGCTGATACCGGTGACGAACAGGTTGGGATCGAAACTCGGCTGACTGACCATCGCCAACACTTCACCGGTTTTCGGGTCCAGCGCCACCACCGCACCACGGCGACCGCCCAATGCGGTTTCAGCAGCTTCCTGCAATTTGATGTCCAGGCTCAGGACGATGTCCTTGCCGGGAATCGGGTCGGTACGCTTTAGCACGCGCAGTACGCGGCCACGGGCGTTGGTCTCGACTTCCTCGTAACCGACCTGACCGTGCAACTCCGGCTCGTAGAAGCGCTCGATGCCGGTTTTGCCAATTTGATGGGTGCCGCTGTAACTCACCGGGTCCAGAGACTTGAGCTCTTTCTCGTTGATCCGTCCCATATAACCCACCGAGTGCGCAAAGTGCGCACCCTGCGGATAGTGACGAACCAGCTGCGCGACCACTTCCACACCCGGCAGACGGAACTGGTTCACCGCGATACGGGCAATCTGTTCTTCGGTCAATTCGAACATGATCGGGACCGGCTCGAACGGCCGACGCCCCTGGCGCATGCGCTTCTCGAAAATCACCCGATCCTCGGGCGTCAGCTCCAGCACCTGGACAATCACATCGAGCACTTGCTGCCAATCACCAGAGCGCTCGCGGGTCATGCTCAAGCTGAAGCTGGGCCGGTTGTCGGCAATGACCACACCGTTGCGATCGTAAATCAACCCACGGGGCGGCGGAATCGGCTGCACATGCACCCGATTGTTTTCCGACAGCGTCGAGTGGTACTCGTACTGGATGACCTGAAGGAAATACAGGCGCGCGATCAGCACACAAATCAGCGTCACGACCGCAATGGCACCGAACACGACACGGCCACGCACCAGACGGGCGTCTTTTTCGTGGTCCTTGATACGGATCGGCTGAGACATGAGGGCAGAACTACTTGTGGTAAGGGTGGCCGGACAAGACTGTCCAGGCACGATACAGCTGTTCGCCGATCAGAATACGCACCAGCGGGTGCGGCAACGTCAACGGCGACAATGACCAGCGCTGATCGGCTCGGGCACAGACTTCCGGCGCCAGCCCTTCGGGGCCGCCGACCATGAAATTCACCGTACGCGAGTCCAGGCGCCAGCGATCGAGCTCGACCGCCAGCTGTTCAGTGCTCCAGGGCTTGCCATGGACTTCGAGGGTGACAACACGCTCATTCGGCCCGACCTTGGCCAGCATGGCTTCGCCTTCCTGACGGATGAAGCGCGCCACGTCGGCGTTCTTGCCACGGGTGTTGAGCGGTATTTCCACCAGTTCCAGCGCCAGCTCGGACGGAAGACGCTTGGCATATTCATGCCAGCCTTCTTCCACCCACTTGGGCATCCGTGAACCGACGGCGATCAGTCGCAGTCGCACAGCGGGCCCTTATAGCTGGTCTTTGTTGAGCTTGATGAAATGCTCGTGGGTGTTTTCCGGGCTGTGGTGAGCCGCGTTCAGCGCACGGCTCTGTTCAGCGCCGGACCACAGACGTTCCAGGTCGTAGAACTGACGAGCCGAAGCCGTCATCATGTGTACGATCACATCGTCCATATCCAGCAGGACCCAGTCGCTGTCGCCCTTGCCTTCTTCACCCAACGGCTTGACGCCCAGGGCTTTGACGGCTTCGCGAACCTTGTCCAGCATCGCGCCGATCTGGCGGTTGGAGGTACCGGTCGCGATGATCATGTAGTCAGTGATGCTCTGCTTCTCGCGAACGTCGATGACCTGAATATCCTGACCCTTCACGTCTTCCAGGGCAGCTACGGCAACCTTGACCAGCTCATCACCTTTCAGTGGCTCGGTGGTGAGAACCGGCTCAGGCAGCGGGGCGCTTTTGAACGTGCCTTTGCGCTTTACTTTAGTTACGTCTTTGTTCGTCATATAAAACTCGTTTTGCTCGTATGTTCGGGGGCTTCGATACACGTGATCACGTGCTTGAAGCGCGCCTCTTTTCAGTTCGACGCACGGTAAAGTCCGTGCGCATCGATGTAGGCCAGGACCGCGTCGGGCACCAGGAAACGTACCGACTTACCGCTGGCCAGCAGTTGACGGATCTGGGTGGCGGATACCGCGAGCGGTGTCTGCCAGACGAATGCAATCTGTCCGCTCGGCCCTTGAAGGGCCAGCGGGTCGCTCACCGAGCGCGCTGCCAGCAGGTTGCGCAAGGCATCCGGCGGTTCGCTGTCGGCATCCGGGCGTTGCAGCACCAGGATGTGGCAATGCTGGAGCAACTCTTCCCAGCGGTGCCAAGTGGGCAGGCCGCAAAATGCGTCCCAGCCCAAAAGTAGAAAAACCTGGGTCTGGGCGGCCAGTTCGGCACGCATCAGTTCCAGGGTATCGATAGTGTAGGACGGTTTGTCCCGCTGCAATTCGCGGGCATCCACCACTAACGGTGCCACACCGGCCACCGCGCACTCGACCATCGCCAGACGGTCTTTTGCCGACACCTGCGGCGTACCGCGATGCGGCGGCCTGGCACTGGGTGTCAGGCGCAATTCATCGAGCGCCAGCGATTCGGCGACTTCCAGCGCACCACGCAGATGGCCGATGTGCACCGGGTCGAACGTGCCGCCCAGCATGCCGATGCGCCGAGGTTTAGGCTCGTCTGCGGTGGCTGGGGCTGTCGGATCGAGGTCGCCCAAGTCAGACCGACGCCTGGCCGCGCAACTGGCCATCACCGACCACGATGTACTTCTCGCAGGTCAGACCTTCGAGACCCACCGGGCCGCGGGCGTGCAGCTTATCAGTAGAAATGCCAATCTCGGCACCCAATCCGTATTCGAAGCCATCGGCGAAGCACGTCGGGGTGTTGATCATCACCGAGGATGAATCGACTTGTGCGACGAAACGCCGCGTGTCGGCGAGGTTTTCGCTGACGATCGAGTCGGTGTGATGGGAGCCGTGCTTATTGATATGTTCGATGGCCTGGTCCAGCCCGTCGACCACACGGATCGACAGGATCGGCGCCAGGTATTCGGTGGTCCAGTCTTCTTCAGTAGCCGCTACCGCATCGATGATTGCCCGCGTGCGTGCGCAACCCCGCAGCTCAACGCCTTTTTCGCGGAACTGGGCAGCCATCGACGGCAGGAAATCCTTGGCAACGGATTGATCCACCAACAGCGTTTCCATCGCGCCGCAGATACCATAACGGTACGTCTTGGCGTTGAACGCGATGCGCTGGGCTTTCGCCAGATCGGCATGTTCACTCACGTAAACGTGGCAGATGCCGTCCAGGTGTTTGATCACCGGAACGCGGGCGTCACGACTGACACGTTCGATCAAGCCACGGCCACCACGGGGCACGATGACGTCGACGTATTCCGGCATGGTGATCAGCGCGCCAACGGCGGCACGGTCGGTGGTTTCGACCACTTGCACCACGGCGGCCGGCAGTTCGGCTTCGGCCAGACCGCGCTGGATGCAGGCGGCAATGGCACGATTGGAATGAATAGCTTCGGAACCGCCACGCAGGATCGTCGCGTTACCGGACTTCAGGCACAGGCTGGCGGCATCGATGGTCACGTTCGGCCGGGATTCGTAGATGATCCCGATTACGCCCAACGGCACGCGCATTTTGCCAACCTGAATACCCGACGGGCGGAAGCTCATGTCGCGAATCGCGCCGACCGGGTCCGGCAATGCGGCCACCTGGCGCAGGCCGACGATCATGCCGTCGATGCGTTCCGGGGTCAGCGCCAGACGTTCCAGCAAGGCAGGTTCAAGACCATTGGCACGACCTGCGGCCAAATCCAGTTCGTTGGCAACCGTCAGCTCGGCGCGTGCAGCGTCCAGCGCATTGGCAGCGGCCTGCAAGGCGCGGTTTTTCTGCGCGGTGCTGGCACAGCCGATGACGCGAGAGGCTTCGCGGGCAGCGCGTCCCAGGCGGGTCATGTAGTCAAGAACGGACTCAGTCATTGTCTGCTGTGGTCTTGGTAAAGAGGAAAGCGGCAGATTATAGCTGTCGCGTCTCCCGACTAACAGCGGTGACGGGCGGATGGTCGAAATCGAGGGCAATTTGCCGACGTTCAGCCGTGATTAAGCTGCAGATTGTTATCATCACCGCTCAATCAGCCCTGATAAACGCCGTTCATCATGTCCAACCTGACTGTTCGAGCGTCCGCTGCGAGCCTGCCCACGGGGCTCCCGGATGCGTTTTTCAACCGCGACGCCCAAACCCTGGCCCGGGAATTACTCGGCAAAGTCATCCGTCACCGGGTCGGCGACCTGTGGCTCAGCGCCCGGATTATCGAAACCGAAGCCTATTACTTCGAAGAAAAAGGCAGCCACGCCTCCCTCGGCTACACAGAAAAGCGTAAGGCTTTGTTTCTGGATGGCGGCCACATCTATATGTATTACGCCCGCGGCGGCGACTCCCTGAACTTCAGCGCTCAAGGTCCGGGCAATGCGGTATTGATCAAATCCGCCTATCCGTGGGTCGATGAATTGAGCGGGCCGGCGAGCCTGGCGCAGATGTTATTGAACAATCCCGACGCCCAAGGTCGCCCTCGCCCTTCGCAAAAGCTGTGCGCCGGGCAGACATTGCTGTGCAAGGCGCTGGGCTTGAAAGTACCGGTGTGGGATGCCAAGCGTTTCGACCATGAGGTGTTGCTGGTTGAGGACGTCGGTCCGGCGCCTGCTCATATCATCCAGACCACACGCCTGGGCATCCCCCATGGGCGCGATGAACACTTGATGTATCGCTTCGTCGATGCCGCTTATGCGCCGTATTGCACGCGGAACCCGCTGCGACGGGGGCAGGTCGAAGGACGCGATTATATTTTGCTGCCTTGATGATGGATATTTCCCCCACAGGTTTTCTGTGGTGTCTGGAAGATTGCACTCGTCCCCCATGGGACCAATGAACATTCGATGGAGTTGTTTTTATGGGCCCATGGCTCGATAGCGTGACCGGTTGGTTGACGGTTAACCCGCAATGGCTGGCGGCGGCGGTGTTCATCGTGGCCTTTGTGGAATGCCTGGCGATTGCCGGGTTGATCGTGCCCGGCACGGTGTTGCTGTTTGCCGTGGCGGTACTGGCCGGCAGCGGTGCATTGTCGTTGAGCGAAACGCTGCTGCTGGGATTCATCGCCGGTGTACTGGGCGATGTCGTGTCCTACTTCATCGGTCGACATTTCCACCAGAACATCCGGCGCCTGCCCGGCTTGCGCCATCATCCGGAATGGATTGCCGGGGCCGAGGCGTATTTCCAGCGTTATGGTATTGCCAGCCTGTTGGTCGGGCGTTTCATCGGACCACTGCGCCCGATGCTGCCGATGGTCGCCGGGATGTTCGACATGCCCTTCCCGCGATTTTTTGCCGTCAGTCTATTGGCTGCCGCAGGCTGGAGTGTGGCGTACCTGCTGCCCGGCTGGGCCACGGGCGCGGCGATTCGTTTGCCGTTGCCGGAAGGTTTCTGGCCCGAGGCGGGTGTCTTCGCTGGCGCCATTGCAGCCATGGTCGGTCTGAGTATCACCAGCAGCATGCGCCGCCATCGCAAGGCGACGATGTTGATTGCCGGGATGAGCTTGCTGATTCTGCTGGGACTGTTTATCGGTTATCCGCACCTGACCGCGCTCGATCAGGGCGTCATGACTCTGGTACAGGAACACCGCAGCCCGATGCTTGATGAAGTGGCCGTGCTCTTCACGCTGATCGGCGAGTTCCGCAATATGCTGGTGTTCAGTGCCTTGCTGACCGGTTTGCTCCTGCTCACCCGGCAATGGCGCCAGGCTATCTTCGCCGGCGGCACCCTGCTCTTCACCGCTCTTGGCAATACGTTCACCAAGCAGTTTTTCGCCCGCGTGCGCCCGGAAATACTTAGCGACCCGCTCACCAGCTACAGCATGCCTAGCGGTCACGCCTCGGGGTCATTCGCCTTGTTCCTGACCCTCGCCGTGCTGGCCGGTCGCGGCCAACCGTCGCGCATGCGCCTGACGTGGTTGCTGCTCGGCTGCTTGCCGGCGCTGGCGATTTCCCTTTCCCGGGTGTATCTGGGCGCGCATTGGCCGACGGATGTGCTGGCCGGGGCGATGCTGGCGGCGTGCGTGTGCGCGGCGAGCCTGTGGCTGAGCCAGCGCCAGACACCGCTGAACCCGATGCCACCCAAGGTTTGGTGGCTGGTATTGCCTCCCATGGTGGCACTGTTCGGGTTCTTTGCGTTGCGACATTTGCCGGCTGCCATGTTGCGGTATGCCTACTGAGTGCAACTACAAAAACCCGGGCGCAACGCTCGGGTTTTATTGGACGCGACCAGTATTGAAACGCCCATATCCTATCGCATTCACCGCTATCTAATGGATCATCTACCGTTATCGGTATTTTCTTAAACAGCACCTCGCACAACTATCAAAAACAACAAACATCCAGCAAAACAAATACTATCGAAATAGACATAACACCATGCAATATTCATTGCCACTCACGGAGCACTCATCAATCAAAAACAAATCACGAAAGATAAAAAATCATGCCCCTACCCGTCACGCTGACAAATAGAAACAACGCGGTAAACATCACAGATATATTAACGCCCCTCTCCACTCCCCCCCTGGTTGAATCCGGTCATACTACGCAAACTTCAGCCAACAAATCCCCCGTACTAAAACCCAACCTTCAAGATCTCGACGCATTATTTGGTTTTCTGCACATCGGAGAGCTTTCAGTCAGTCGCGTAGAACTTCATGCGATGGGCGCCATGATTAACGGTGAATTTATCACCAGCACCAACACTTACTTTGCACTACCTGATCAGGCTTTCATCGATTCACTGGAGTTTGATCCTGCCAAAGTCGAACACCGTATCAAAACGGTGGAAGGACACCAGAGCCACATTCCCGCCATTCTGCTTTTCGAAATCGCCACACAACGCTCAACCACGGCAGCTCCCTTGTTAAAAGAGTCAGACACCTCGACAGGCCCCGTCCAGAAAATCGGTAGCTTGTTGAAATCGACCCAGCGCCTGGACATCCACAAAAATCCATTGCCCGATCAATTGCCTGCCTGGATCGACAGGACCAAGAGTTATGGCATGAGCTCCATGGGCGTCGGTCTTCAGGCATACGGACTCTACAGCGCGATTGTCGGCACAGCGGAAGCGATCAAAAAAGGCCATTGGGACGAAGCGGCAATCAATATCGGCGGCGGCACAGCAGAAATCGGCTCGTTGATTATTGAACGCGGCCTGGCGAAAACCGGCGAGGCCATGATTCGCAGTGGAGCAAAAACTTTTGAACATTTCAGCAGAACAACCGTTGGACAGGTACTGAGCAAAGGAGCCGGCCTGATGGCCAGCGTCCTGACGCTGCCCTTCGATCTCTACACTGCCATCAAATCTTTCAACGATGCGGCCGATGCCAAGGGAAAAGAAGCGCAGGACCATTACTTCAATGCCGCCCTCAGCCTGACCAGTGCAGGTCTTTCCACAATACTGGGGTGCGCCGCGCTACTCGGCTTCAAAGCCGCCGGCCCCGTGGGCATCGCCGCTGCTGCAATATTGATTGTCGGCGCCAGAATTTATGGTGCCGCGCGGACGGTTGACGACATCGACGATTACATCGAGTTGAGCATGCATGAACGCTGGCGGTCGGGTTGGTTTGCCTTTACCGGTCAGAATCAGGACCAAGAGGTTCTGGACCGATTTGCCGTCGCCAAAACCTACAGCGATTATGCCAAGGCGCTCGATAGCACCGGCACCGAATGGCTCAAAAATGAACTGAAGGACAGTGTCGAAGCGGTGGTGAACGGGCGATTTGAAGTTCATTTAAAATCCACCCGGCACCATAAGTTTCAATGGGATGAAGCCAACGGTGAATCCTCCTTTGTAACGGTCAACGTCCCCGTGATCAAAGAGACCGATGACGTCTACGACGCCACCGACGGCCTTCCGACAGGCATTCCTAATGCCCTTGTCGGCGAAACGGGTCCTTCCAAAGGCGTCCTCTGGCAGTTGGGCGGCGGTAACGACAGCATCATTGGCGTTCGAAGCAAACCGAACTACTTCAACTATTCCTTCGGTATTAAAACGCTGAACGGAGGCGACAAGAACGATTCTTTCCTTTTCCAGTCCGCCGCTCAAAGCCTAAAGAAAGCGCCGTCAACCGGGCAGGTCAATACATTACGAGGCGGAGCCGGCACAGACACGTTATCGCTTCAGGGTAAGCATGTTCCGGTTCGCCATGGGCCGGATGACACGGTATATGTTGGGTACGACATCAATCTGAAGAGTGGAAAGCTCGGGTTACGCTCACCCGATAACGCCACCGCTCCAGTCCTGCACTCAAACATCCACTCTATCGAAAAGGTCGAAACCCTGGCCGGCGCGCATAACCTTGTTACGGGTTCCGACGAGGCTGACTACATCATTGCGAACGGCCACGACCGCATCAATGCTGGCGCGGGCAACGATCAGATCGTCGTTCGAGGCAACGACTGCAGCGTCAATGGCGGTAGCGGTGCGGATACCTACTACCTCAATGGCATGACGCATACGGTATCCATTGCAGAGGATGGCGAAGATCTTAGTGTCATTCATCTTGGTGTAACGCTTGAGTTTGTGCAGGACTGGCGTATCCGCGATAACGCTTTGGTCATTTCATCCCTGCAAAACGCGGAGTCTTTCCAGCCGGAAAGACAGCTGGTCATTAGTGACGTGTATGAAACGCTGACGGACAAACGCTCATTACGAAACCCCAACCTTTTATTTGTCACCGAGGATGGGTACCAACTAAAGGTCGATCTCCCCGCCCAGATAAACGGTCTGACCGAACAGAGTGTCAACGTCATTGTGGTGGTGATGGGAACACCAAAAACACCGCCCTTCATTGTCAACAGCCGTGTTCAACGAGTGCCCGGCGCCAGCCTTTCATCCTATTTTGTGGCCCGTGAGACTTACACAACCGTCTTCTTTGTTGACAAGCCAGGAAGCCATACGCCTAGCGTTTTATACATAGACTTTGACAGTGACGAAATCACAGCGGTCGACGCCATTTACACAGTGACCTCTACGCCTCGAAACAGCGTTAGCTACCTGAGTTACTCAAATACGCAGTTCCAGATTTCGTTCAAGAACGGTAGCGCTCTTCTTATTCACGGCAGTGTCGAAGAGCATTCTGGAAAAAAAACCGACAGGGGCGCTGGCATCATGTCCTCGGGCTGGAGGACCTGCCACCCGTTCACCCTGGTCATGCGTAACGGTAAATCCTACTGGCTGGACTTCCCAAAAAACGCCTACCTCGATGACAACAAACATCCCGGGTACCGAGTCATCGACAGCACCGGCTCATTGCGTGAAAAACCGGGAAAATACGTGTTCGCCAAACCTGCTTTCGATAGACGTCTTTTGAAAGCGGTTGCGCAGCGTGTCGAATTCGATTCCGTGGCCCACAGCTCCGTTTATTCGCTGGAAGGGCAAGCCTCATCCTATGACCTCTACCCGACAGACAATACATCCCTGCGGCTGTCGACTCCCGGTGCCGCGGCCAAAACCTCCAGCGGCTCGACCTGGAACATTTACACACTTCGCCTTGCAGAGAACATCACTCGGGAAGGGATAAACATTAATAACAACTTCCTGAAAATTGGAAGTGTCCATATTCAACTGCCAAATACCGAAGCGTCTGACATACCGCTGGAAACGATCAACGTTATTGTTTCTACAGGGAGTCGCTATCGCATCGACCCCTTGTTCGAAGTTTCAGTCCTGCACGCCATTAATGCAAAAAGCTACCCAAGCATTGCCGCTGTTGTAGCGGATATCATTAAACACAAACGAAATGACGGTTTGGTCGCCGAACTGATCAGCATCGAAAACCTTCGAACGAATGACGCCACGCAAGGAAAAATTTATTACGACACAGAAATTGACAACTGGACTATCGACACGGATTGGTCGCGCAGCTTCAGAATCGAAAACCTGGAGATTGTGGAATAACCTGGCCCCGTCTTAAACCTTCATTCCACGCTTATTCAATTCCCCCAAAGTATTAACATTGAGGAGCGCCAACATGCGTCCAAAACCGCCACATCGATTAAAACCAGACGGAGTCAACTTATCACCTGACTCGCTGGAGCCACCCAGATTGCCCGGAAACGAAGCGCCCACGAGGCAACATTCAAACATCGTCAACCCACATGATTTTCATCTTCAAGGTCGGCAGCCACTCCTGCCAGATGAAAGAAATATCAGCGCAGCAACCAGTGTCGAAGGCGTATCAGCGTCCGAGTCGGGGGTCGAGATCTCGGATACTCCAGGGTTGGGCTCCGGTGAACTGGCAGCCCAGTACGGCCTGGAGACTTACTTGCTGCCACCTGCCCTGCTAAGCGGCATGCAACCACCCGATGGCCAGGGGTTGCGGTGGATGAAAGGGCGCAAGTTTGTAGATATCGAAAATGAGGGAACCGCGTATGTGGAATTCGACATCGGAACCGGAACCTACCGTGCGACTGATCTCTACCGGAAGCTCCCTTCCGGTCCCGCCCTGTACAAAAATGAGGGAGCACTGACCTGGCGTCAAAAAGAAACGATCACCGAAGGCAGTCCTGATCAATCTGCAGTGCATCAACGTCCGGTTGTCGAGGCGCAACCCGGACACAGCAGGAGTCGCTCAGACTCCCTGGAGCAAGAATCACTAGCCTCCCAACCCGGTACAAAAAAAACAGAGTCTGGCGTGACCGTTCAGTCGAACACACCTGATACCGTCGACTCTATTGATGCGGGAAGGCTGTTAATCGATGGGCCATTGAAAAGGCTATACCCGAGCAAGACGAGCAGCGAACGCTACGAGTTACTTGAATCGTACAACTTAAGCAGCGGCCAACTGACACGTTTACATCGAGACATGAACGAAACTCGCACTTTTCCTGCGTGGGCGGAAAGTCATAAGCGCTTATCTTCACAAGCGGACAACGCTCAAAGATTCGACCTCATCGCTGCACAGGTTGCTCTGGTTATCCCCCAACTAAGACGTCAACCGCAAGACGATTATTCTCCTCACGACTTATATTGCTCCAGTGAGTTTCTCGAGCATTTTTCCGCGTCGATCGGTTATCAGCGCAACACCCACGGTCTTTTATACCGTACCGATATTCCCGCCATGTTCAGGGGCGATGATCGAACGCCGTTCGAACTGGCAAGGGATCGGCGAATGATCGCGCGCGAAGGGCTTCCCGAAACGGTCACACAACGAGCACAAAGCGCTACCTTTCTGCTGTCGGATGCGAAGGAATATGCAAGCAACCTGGGAGGGCACGCGAAAAACGACAAGCTGCGATACAACGCACAGGCCAATCTATTTCCTGGAGTGCGAAAGCTTCCAAAAGGCAGGAATGATGATGATTCTGACGAGGACTACCGTAACGAGTCGTCGAATTCGGATTCCGACAGCTCATTTACACTTGATAAGTCGCGAGACTATGAACCCATCAGATACAGGCAGCATGTTGGTTTTATCTACATGATCGACACCCGAGGTATTGAGGTGGTGCCGGGACGAGAAAACCTCTATCTCAATAGTGAGGGCTCGGCAAGCTTCCAGCCCGACGCGCTGGAAGGCGTTATCTCTATTTCGAAAAGAGGTTTGAGTTCCGACCGCGTATGGCTGGTCAATTCCGATCTGACACGTGCCGCCCCCGTCAATGCTGTTTACGAACAGGCAGGTAACAACGCTGATGCCATAGAACATGAAACCTGGATCGGTACTTATAACCGGGATCGTTATGATCAGTTGGTCGATCAAGTCGTGGACAAAGGCTGGGGGATCAAACTCCCGGAAAACCAGGCAATCTCTTCCGACGATATTGTTTGGCCGACCGTAGAATCCACTGCGTAAGTCATTTGTTACATAAACCCTATAAAACTTCTTTGCTTAAACGGATTTGAGCACCTCTACCATGCCTGTAAAACCGCCTACAAAATTTCCTGCTACTGACATCTCTACAATCAACGTCAATCCGCCGCGCTTACGGCCAGACGCCCTACTTCCGACACCTGCGATGCCAGGCAGCTCCGTTTTTCATCATGGGCAATCGCCAAGTCCGGCGAGGCCTGAATACGGGGGCGGCGCTCCTGTCGCAATAACCCTCGACAGAGGGGTTCCAGTGCCTACGAAACTGGACATTACGGAAATCCCCGTAAGACAACTTTTACAACCCTCGGCAGACTCGAACCTGGCCGCCTATCTATTGCGCCCTGCCATGCTGCGAACCATGCCGCGGCCTGACGAACAGGGGTTTCGGACAATCGTCGCACGCAAATTTGTGGACGTTAAAAACGAAGGAACCGTCTATGTGGAATTCGATGACGCGACGGCGGCTTATCGCGCGACAGACCTTTACAAAAAGCACCCGCAAGGACCTGCGCTTTACAAAAACGATGGGGAAGCCACCTGGAGTCAGCGGCCTCAGGCGAGAGAAACCGTCACGCTGAAACGCTCCTTGGCCGATGAGCCAGTGCCTGAGACAACCCTCCCCGGCAAACACCCAAGAGTCCAGTCTCCAGGTCCGCAACGGAGCGTTGAGCCCCCCCCTGCAAGCCCACGCCCGGAACTGAGTCAGAACCTACGGGCTCAATTGATCGACGGTCCGCTCCAGTCGCTCTATCCAGACAAAACAGCCAACGAGCTGGAAACATTTCTAAGGTCTTACAATTTATCCCCGGGACAGCAAACGCGTCTGCACAAGGACATGCTGGAAAATCTCAAGATTCCCGAATGGGCTGAACAGCATAAGCAGATGAGCAGGGATACTGGCAATCCTCGTCGACACGACCTGCTGTATAGCGAGATAGAGCCAAACCTGCGTCACCTGAGGAACGGAACAGCAACTACCGGCCTCTATGAGCTTCATCTCAGTTTGACCCACGAGTATCTCGATAGCTTTCTGGTAAAGGCTGGATACTCGCGAAACAGAAACAACTGCCTGTACCGGACCGACATCCCTGCTGTATTCAGGGGCGATGAACGCACGCCATTTGAACTGGCAAATGATGGCTGGATGCTGCCCCGCTACAACCACAAACCCTATGCAACCACCCAAAAAGCCATGAGCGTCACAGTGAGTTTGAAGGCGGCAAAAATGTATGGCGAAGACGAGCCGGATCCGGAGTATCTGCTTTACAACAGTCAAACCAATAAATACCCGGGCAAGCAACCCGATGACGCCAGTGGCGACTCCGATGCCTCCGATGCCTCCGATGTTTCCACTACCTCGAAAATCGCCAGCAGCGGCTCAGAGTCGGACAGTTCGCTGCAACTCGACCTGGAGCGCAACTACGAAACGACCAGGCACAAACAACAAATTCAGTTTGTTTATGCAATCGACAGCCGAAACATGGAAATCGTACTGGGCGAAGAAAACCATGCGTTCAACCGCGCAGCAAACGGCCCGAACTGGTTCCCCGAGGATGATCTGGAAGCACTGCTGTCAGTCTCGAGACGAGGCATCAGCGCCGATCGGATCTGGGTATTTGATTCCAGCCATCAAAAAGCGGTGCGAGTCAAAGATCTCCAGGATCACGCCGACGACACAGATGACGCCTACGCCAGAAGAGTAGAAGAACGAACACACTCCGGCGTCGACAACAAAGATGAGTATGACCGGCTGATTGCTGAAGTGGCAGCGACTGGCAAACCGGTCCTTTCGCTCAGTGGCGACAAGGAGTGGTTTGCCAACGATATCGTCTGGCCTTCACTGTCGGAAATCAGCACTAACGCGGCGCTCGACTTGCCCCCGCAATCAATCACCTGAAATCAGGCAAACAACTCACCTTGCAACTCATCGAGCAGCGCCTGGATCGCATCCAGTCGCTGTTGCGGGTCATCGAGTTGCAGCAGGTCGATTTTGTCCACTTCGGCAAACGGCAGTAGATACGCGAGCTGATTGGCCAGCGACTGCTGGCCGGTCGCCTCGGTGCCCATGTTCAACGCTTCAACCATCGGGTGTTCGGCCAACGCCTTGAGCAGTGCAACCAGATCGGCGTCTTCATCCTGCAACGGTTGCTCCGGTTCATCTTCCAGCCACTCAACCTCGGCGACGGTCAACTGATCGCGCTGCACCTCGGTGCTCAAGACATGAAAGCGCCGCCCACCCTGCACCCGAATACCTAGCAGGCCGTTGTCCTGCTGTTTGAAATCGGTGATCAGCGCTTCGCATCCCACCAGGGCATACCCTGCCGGCGCGATGCCGACCTCCTCGCCTTCGAGGAGGCACACCACGCCGAAGCCGCCGCCCTGTTTCATGCAACGGCTGATCATGTCCAGATAGCGCGCCTCGAAGATCTGCAAGTCGAGGATGCAGCCAGGAAACAGCACTGTGTTCAGCGGGAAAAGCGGCAAGCTCATAGACATTTCCTTACACCACCATCGACACCGCCAACGGCAGGAACACCGCCGTGGCCACGCCCATCAGACTCATCGCCAGCGCCGCAAACGCGCCGCACTCTTCACTTTCCTGCAAGGCCACCGAGGTGCCGACCGCGTGGGCGGTCATGCCCAGTGCCATACCGCGCGCCTCGGGACTGTGCACACCCAGCCGGGTCAACAGGCTCGGGCCGAAGATCGCACCGATCACGCCAGTGATCAACACGAACACCGCGGCCAGCGCCGCGACGCCACCGATCTGCTCGGCCACCAGCATGGCAATCGGTGACGTCACCGACTTGGGCGCCATGGTCATCAGGATCATGTGTTCGGCACCGAACCACCAGCCCAGCAACACGCCCATGCCCGTGGCGACCACGCCGCCTATCACCAGCGTAGTAAATATCGGCCAGAACAACTGCCGAATCCGTCGCAGATTGAGGTAAAGCGGCACGGCCAACGCAACGGTTGCAGGCCCGAGCAAGATGCTGAGGATCTCGGTGCTCTTGCGGTACTCGGCGTACGTCAGGCCGCAGGTCACCAGAACTCCGATCACTACCAGCATCGAGACCAGCACCGGTTGCAAAAAGATCCAACGGGTTTTCTCGAAGGCCGCCAACACCAGTTGATAAGCGCCCAACGTAATGCCGATGCCGAACAACGGATGATGAATCACCGAGTCGAGCGCGCCGTGCCAATCCAGGATCATTGGTCATCTCCGCGAGGGGCGTGGCGCTTGACCATGCGCTGCATCAGTACCCCGGCGAAGGCCATGGACAGCAGCAGCGACAACACCAATGCGCCGACGATGGCCCAGAAATCCGCGGCAATGTCCTTGAAGTACACCATCACGCCCACGGCCGGCGGCACCAGCAGCAACGGCAAGTAACGCAGCAGACTGCTGGCGGCCAGGCTCAGCGGCTCGCCGACTTGTCCGCGTGAAATCAGGTACACCAGCAACAACAGCAAACCGATAATCGGCCCCGGCAGCACCGGTAGAAACAAGTGGTTGATGGCTGTGCCCAGCAATTGGAACAGCACCAGCCAGGTCAGGCCACGTAACAACATCCGGCATCTCCCGCACTCGCCCCACAAAGCAGGGGCCGAGCATTATAAGCACGTCAGCGCTATGGATCGGCATTCGCCAAAAGCATGGACAGTTGACCGGAGCCATTTGCCATGTTGATCTAAAGTGGTTCACAGGGAGGTGAAATCCCCCCACTCGAAAAACTATAAATCCGATGAAACCCAAGGAGAGTCTCAATGCCCTATGTTCCCGTTGCAGAGCTCAAAGATTATGTCGGCAAGGAACTCGGACGTTCCCAATGGCTCACCATCGATCAGGAGCGCATCAACCTGTTCGCAGAAGCCACAGGTGATTATCAGTTTATTCATGTCGACCCGGTCAAAGCCGCGCAAACGCCATTTGGCAGCACCATCGCCCATGGATTCCTGTCGCTGTCACTGATCCCGAAACTGATGGAAGACATCCTCATCCTCCCCGAAGGCGCGAAGATGGTGGTCAACTACGGTCTCGACAGCGTGCGTTTCATTCAACCGGTCAAGGTCGATTCGAACGTGCGGCTGAAGGTCGAACTCAGTGACGCTACCGAGAAAAAACCTGGCCAATGGCTGCTCAAGGCCACCTGCACCCTTGAGATAGACGGCTCGGACAAACCGGCCTATATCGCTGAATCCCTGTCCCTCTGTTTCGTGTAACTCATCCGGATGCGAAGCAGCTCACGCTGTTTCGCGACCCTCTCTATATATACGACACATAGCTGCGGCATACTCGGTCGCCTAATTGCCCGGATCCCGCTATGCGCTCACTTGCACTCCTTGCCTTGACCCTGTTACTCACCGCTTGCGGCGATGGCGAATCGCTGCTGCCTCCCGATGCCCGGCTGCCGGACGGGGGGCGCTATCGCGGTGATCTGGTCAACGGCCTGCTGCAAGGTCAGGGGCGCATCGACTACCCGAACGGCAGCTGGTACGCCGGCGAGTTCGACAAGGGTCAATGGCATGGCCAGGGTGAATGGCATGGCAGCAACGGCGAAGTCTTTCGCGGGAATTTCAACCAGGGCCTGTTCGACGGCCAGGGCACGCTGACCACATCGGGCAGCAGTTACACCGGCGGTTTCAAACTCGGTCGGCGCGAGGGTGAAGGCACGCTCAAAGAAAACGGCATGACCTATCGCGGCGAATTCAAGGCCGATCAATATTCAGGGCTCGGCCATCTCGAACTCGAAGACGGCAGCTCGTACCAGGGCCAGTTCGCCCATGGCAAACCCAACGGTGAAGGCCAGCGCGGCGACGCCAGCGGCAATCAGTTCACCGGGCATTTCGTCGACGGGCAACTGGAAGGTAACGGGACCTTCAACAGCGCTGACGGCGACATCTACGTGGGCGGCTTCAAGAACAATCAATTGCACGGCAAGGGTCGCTACGAGAATGCCGACGGCGATGTCTGGCTCGGTCAGTTCAAGGAAGGCTCGCTGAACGGCAAGGGCGAGTTGATCGGCGCGGATGGCAGCCACTACGTCGGCCAGTTCAGTGACTGGCGCTTCACCGGCCAGGGCCGCTTGAACCTGCCGGATGGCAGCTTCTACATCGGCCAGTTCGACAGCGACAGTTACTCGGGACGCGGCACACTGGTGCTGACTGACGGCACCGTGCAAAGCGGCACGTGGAACAATGGCCAGCGTGTGCGTGACGCGGATGGCAAGTTGCTGCCCGACAGCCTGGAGCTCGGTTTGCTGGCTCAGGGCCGCTTGCTCGAGGACGCCCTGTTCAACGTGCCGACCTCCACTCCGGCCGTCGAGCTGTACACCCTGACCTTAGGCGGTGACGGCAAGCAAAGCGTGTTCCTGCGCGAATCCGATTACGTCAGCAACATGCTCAGCAGCCGCTTCGGTGCATTTGGCCAGATCCGTCTGGTAAATCATCGGGACCACATGGTCGACCGGCCGATGGCCACCCGCGAAAACCTGCGCCGCGCTGCGCTGACACTGGCTGAACGCAGCGGCCCGGAAGATTTGATCTTCATCTATCTGACCAGCCACGGCACCAGCGAGCACGAACTGGTGCTCGACCAGCCGCGCATGGAACTGTCCGACCTGCAGGCCGATGAACTCGCCGCGGTACTGGCGCCGTTGAAGAATCGCGACAAGATCATCGTGATTTCGTCCTGCTATTCCGGCGGCTTCATTCCGGCGTTGAAAGACGAACGCACGCTGATCATGACCGCCTCGCGGGCGGACCGTGTGTCCTTCGGCTGCTCTGAAGAAGCCAACTTCACCTACTTTGGCGACGCGCTGTTTGCCCAGGCGCTGAACCAGACCGACGACCTGGAGCAAGCCTTCAAACTGGCCAAGGCCACCGTTGCCGAGCGCGAGTTGGCGGACGGCTTCGAAGCCTCTGAACCGCAGATCTGGGCACCGAAAACGGTCATCTCGCACTGGCAGTTGTTACGCAAGCAGCAGGCACGAAAAGCACTACAAAGTGTCTCGATCGACAGCAAGGATTTAAAGAGCAACTAAGCTGAACAGTATCAAGGGAGAAACACTATGTACTTGACGCCTCAGCATGTATTGCTTGCCGGAGCTACCGGGTTGACCGGTGAACGTCTGCTTGATCGCCTGTTGAACGAGCCTACGATTTCAAGGGTATTGGCCCCCTCGCGCCGTCCACTCGCCAAACACCCGCACCTGGAAAACCCGGTTGGCGACCCGGCGGTGTTTCTGCCACAGTTGAACGGCCGCGTCGATATCGCCTATTGCTGCCTGGGCACCACGATCAAACAGGCCGGTTCCGAAGAAGCGTTTCGTGCCGTGGATCTGGACATGGTTGTGGCGTTTGCCAAACGTGCGCGGGAAATGGGCGCACGCCACCTGATCGTGATCAGTGCCCTGGGCGCTGATCGCAGGTCCTCGATTTTCTACAACCGGGTCAAAGGCGAGATGGAATACGCATTGCGCGCGCAGGACTGGCCGCAACTGACCATTTGCCGCCCGTCTCTGTTGCTGGGCGATCGCATCGAGCCGCGCATGGGCGAGAAAGTCGCCGGCCCGCTGTCACGCCTGATCCCGGGCAAATACCACGGCATCGAAGCCTGCCAACTGGCCCGGGCGATGTGGCGGTTGGCGCTGGAAGAGCAGGATGGGGTGCGGATTGTTGAGTCGGATGAGTTGCGCAAACTAGGTAAATAGACTGCTGACCCTTGTGGCGAGGGAGCTTGCTCCCGCTGGGCTGCGAAGCGGCCCTCTCTTCACCCAAAAAGCAGGGGCCTGCTGCGCAGTCCAGCGGGAGCAAGCTCCCTCGCCACATTAGCCGAACGCTACAACCCGCCCGTCGCCTGAAAACTCACCCCGAGCACCGTCAACAGCGACAACGGCAACAGCAGCGTATCGAGCAACGCGCTGGCTGGCAGGTCCACGCCAGGGTAACTCGGCGCCTCGGCGCCAAAGTGGTCCTTGGCACAGCACCCGCCGTTCATGGCATACACATCCAGACGCGTCCCCGCATACACCAAGGGTGCACCGGGTTTGGCGGCATCAAGGGTGCGCGCCGTGGCGCAGCCGGTGAGTTGCAATACCAGCAGAAGGGTCAGTAGCTTATTCATCGCTGCTCAAATGGTGTTCGCCCCAGCGTGGCAGCATGTCTTGCGGGATGTTCAGCAGATTGAGAATCCGCGCCACGACAAAGTCGATCAGGTCATCGATGGTCTGCGGTTGATGATAGAAGCCCGGCGAGGCCGGCAAGATCGTCACACCCATGTTCGACAGCTTGAGCATGTGCTCCAGATGGATGCTCGAATATGGCGCTTCACGCGGCACCAGAATCAACTGGCGACGCTCCTTCAATGTCACATCGGCCGCACGTTCGATCAGGTTGTTGCAGGCACCGGTCGCGATGGCCGACAGTGTTCCCGTGGAACACGGCACCACCACCATCGCCGCCGGCGCACCGGAACCCGAGGCCACCGGTGACATCCAGTCTTCCTTGCCATACACCTTGATTTGCCCGGCAGCGGCGCCGGTGTATTCGGTGAGGAAGGCCTGCATCATCTGCGGCTTGGGCGGCAGCGTAACGTCAGTCTCGGTGGCCATCACCAGTTGCGCAGCCTTGGAAATCAGGAAGTGCACTTCGCGATCTTCACGCACCAGGCAATCGAGCAGACGCAAACCATACTGGGCGCCGGAAGCGCCGGTCATCGCCAGCGTGATCCGATCCGGGCCGCTGCTCATTGCAGCGCCTCGGCGAGTTTGCCGTGCAGGCCGCCGAAGCCGCCGTTGCTCATGATCACCACGTGGGTGCCGGGCTGGGCCTGGCTCTTCACGCGTTCGATGATGCCTTCCAGTGAATCGCTGACAATCGACGGAACGGTGCACAGCGCGGCAGTGCCGGCAAGGTCCCAGCCGAGGTTGGCGGGTGCGTACCAAATCACCTGATCGGCATCGACCACACTTTCCGGCAAACCGTCGCGGTGCGCGCCGAGCTTCATGGAGTTGGAGCGCGGCTCGATGATCGCGATCAACGGCGCATCGCCGATGCGTTTGCGCAGACCGTCGAGGGTCGTGGCAATGGCAGTCGGGTGGTGAGCGAAGTCGTCGTAGATGGTGATGCCGCGCACTTCGGCAACTTTTTCCATACGGCGCTTCACGCTTTTGAAGGCGCTCAACGCGGCGATGCCCATGGAAGGCACCACGCCAACATGACGCGCTGCTGCCAAAGTGGCCAGGGCGTTAGCGACGTTGTGCTGACCGGTCATGCCCCACTCGACCACGCCTTGGGCCACGCCTTCGAACATCACTTCAAACTTCGAACCGTCCTCGCTGAGCAGTTTGACCTGCCACTGACCGCCGGCACCGGTGGTTTGCACCGGGGTCCAGCAGCCCATTTCGATGACACGCAGCAACGCCGACTCGGTGGTCGGATGGATCACCAGTCCTTCGCTTGGAATGGTCCGCACCAAGTGGTGGAATTGCCGCTCGATGGCTGGCAGATCGGGGAAGATGTCAGCGTGATCGTACTCAAGGTTGTTCAGGATCGCCGTGCGCGGGCGGTAGTGAACAAACTTGGAGCGTTTGTCGAAGAAGGCGCTGTCATATTCGTCGGCTTCGATCACGAAGAACGGCGTGCCGCCCAAGCGTGCCGACACCGAGAAGTTCTGCGGCACGCCACCGATCAGGAAGCCCGGGCTCATGCCCGCATGTTCCAGGACCCAGGCCAGCATGCTGCTGGTGGTGGTCTTGCCGTGAGTACCGGCGACAGCCAGCACCCAGCGACCTTGCAGCACGTGATCCGCCAGCCACTGCGGGCCGGAGACGTACGGCAGGCCTTTGTTCAGCACGTATTCGACGGCCGGGTTGCCGCGCGACATGGCATTGCCGATGACCACCAGGTCCGGGGCCGGATCGAGCTGGGAAGGATCGTAGCCTTGGGTCAACTCAATGCCCTGAGCCTCAAGCTGAGTGCTCATTGGCGGATAGACGTTGGCGTCGGAACCCGTCACGTGATGGCCCAGTTCCTTGGCCAGAACCGCCATCGAACCCATGAAGGTGCCGCAGATACCCAGAATATGAATGTGCATTAGTCGACCTCGTAAAACATGGCCGCAGGTTAGCGTAGGGAGGGGAAAATCGCACCCTTTAGCTGAGACTCACCGCGACCTCTGTGGCGAGGGGGCTTGCCCCCGTTGGGCTGCGAAGCGGCCCTAGGATTTCATTCCGGCAGTATGTGGTGACTGGATAACGTCTGCTGCGCAGCCGAACGGGGGCAAGCCCCCTCGCCACAAAAAGCAGATTTAGCGCTCGATACCGTGTTTACGCAGCTTTCTGTAAAGCGTGTTACGACTGACGCCCAACTGCTCAGCCGTATGAGTCATGTGCCAACGCGTATGCTCCAGCGCATTCAACAACGCCACCCGCTCGGCATCGTCCAACGGATGCTCGGAAGGTTCTTCGACCGTCAATGCAACCGCCGGCCGCGCCTGACGAATCATCGCCGGTAAATCCTCCAGCCCGATCCGCCCACCGTCACACAGCGCCGCCAACGTACGCAGCACATTGCGCAACTGCCGCACGTTGCCCGGCCAGGCAAACCCCAACAAGGCTTCCCGCGCCGGCCCGTCGATCACAACCGTTTCCCCGCCCGCCTCTTCCGACAGCAAGAAATCGAGCAATTGGGATTTATCACTGCGATCACGCAATGCCGGCAACGCGACTTCCAGCCCGTTGAGCCGATAATACAAATCCTCCCGGAAGCTGCCGTCCTGCACCCGATCCAGCAAATTACGGTGAGTCGCGCTGATGATCCGCACGTTGACCGCCTCCGGCTCCCCGCCGATCGGCACCACCTGTCGATCTTCCAGCACCCTTAACAGCCGGGTCTGCAACGCCAGGGGCATGTCGCCGATTTCGTCGAGAAACAGGGTCCCGCCATCGGCCTGCTGCAACTTGCCCCGCATGCCTTCCTTGCGCGCGCCGGTGAAGCTGCCACCGCGATAACCGAACAGTTCACTCTCGATCAGGCTTTCGGGAATGGCCGCGCAGTTAAGGGCAACGAAGGCTTTTTCCGCCCGTTGACTGGCCTGGTGCACGGCTTTGGCGAACGCCTCTTTGCCGGAGCCGGTTTCGCCGTTGATCAGCAGCGGGACATCGCGCTCGAACACCCGCAGCGACTTGCGAAAATCTTCCTGCAGCGCGGCATCACCGATGCAGATGCCCGACAGCCGCGGACGCTCGGCAATGGCCGGGCTTTGCACCACCGGCATCGGGATGCTGCGTGGTTGCCCGCGTAAAACGGCAAACAGGCTACGACCGTCACGGGTGCGTAGCGGCCAACTGGCGCTGGCGTTCACGCTGGCGCGACCGAGCAACTCATCCAGCGAACAGTCGAAAAACGCTTCCACCGGTTTGCCCAGCAAGCCGCCACGAATGTGCCCTAGCAAGTTCAGCGCGCTTTGATTGACCGCACAGATCCGCCCTTCCCCGTCGAACGCCAGCAGCCCTTCGCTGAACAGCCCGACCGATTCGGCCTGCAAGTGAAAACGCAGCAGCCATTGATTGTCGAAGTAGCGCAGGAAATAGCAGCTCTCGATCATCTTCGCCGACAGATTGACCAGGGCCATGGTGTGAAACTGGCTCTGGCGCGAGACATCGTGGCGCGCCGATGACACGTCGAGCACCGCCAGCAGTTCGCCATGGGGGTCGAACACCGGGCTCGCCGAGCAGGTCAGGCCAGTGTGGCGACCGCGAAAATGTTCGTCTTGATGGATGGTCAGCGACTGACGCTCAACCAGGCAGGTGCCGATGCCGTTGGTGCCTTCGCAGGCTTCACTCCAGTCGGCACCCAGCCAGAGGCCGGCGCGCTCGAAAATCTTCCGTTCGGCGGGGGCGGTGACGCAATTGAGGATCACGCCACGGGCATCTGTCAGCAGCACCGCATGCCCGGCGCCGGAGAGTTGCTGATGGAGGCTGGTCATTTCGTTGCCAGCGATGTGCAGCACTTGCTGCAAGCGTTCGCGGCTCTCCAGTACTCGGCCATGCTCCAGCACCGTGGGCGCGATGCTCAGGGCCGGGTCGAGGTGATAGTCCTCAAGACAGCGCAGCCAGGAGCGCGCGATGGAGGGATCGCTGCCGGGACCGTGCAGGTGCGATTTGCCCTGAGTAACGGTCAGGACTTGTCGGGCATGGCGACTCAAATGGTTGTCGTGCATTTCTTATTATTCTCCCCGAAAGGTGAGTACTTACCGTGGCCATTCCTGTGGCGAGGGGCTTGCCCCCGTTCGGCTGCGCAGCAGTCGCAAATTCTGAGCACGTCGCCTGATTGGTACATCGAGGTGACAGGATTGAGGCTGCTTCGCAGCCCAACGGGGGCAAGCCCCCTCGCCACAAAGATATCCATGCATGGCAAATTGAGGCCCAGCATCCTCCAGCCATCGACGCATTGCAATGCTGGCAAGACCCGCCAGTCACACGCTGTGCCACAAGCGGTACAAAGTGTCACAGGGGCTGTACCGAAAGCGTCACAGCACGCATCCGCCGGTCCGACAAAAAGCGCGCAAGACCTTGATTTGCCTGACCTGCAAGGCAGTGGCCCGACCTTTGCTCTACGCTTATAGCAAGCGCACTTGCGCGTTTCTCTAATAAGTACAAAGCCAAGGAGAACATCACCATGCGTTACGCTCACCCCGGTACTGAAGGCGCTATCGTTTCGTTCAAGAGCAAATACGGTAACTACATCGGCGGCGAGTTCGTCGCGCCTGTCAAAGGTCAGTACTTCACCAATACCTCGCCAGTGAATGGCCAACCGATTGCCGAATTCCCACGCTCCACCGCCGAAGACATTGATAAGGCCCTGGACGCGGCCCACGCCGCCGCCGATGCCTGGGGCGCCACGTCCGCCCAGGCGCGCTCGCTGGTGCTGCTGAAAATTGCCGACCGCATCGAGCAGAACCTGGAATTGCTGGCAATCACCGAATCCTGGGACAACGGCAAAGCCGTTCGCGAAACCCTCAACGCCGACATCCCGCTGGCGGCTGACCACTTCCGCTACTTCGCCGGTTGCATCCGTGCGCAGGAAGGCAGCGCCGCCGAGATCGACGGCAACACCGTGGCGTATCACATCCATGAACCGCTGGGCGTGGTCGGGCAGATCATCCCGTGGAACTTCCCGATCCTGATGGCCGCCTGGAAACTCGCCCCGGCCTTGGCCGCCGGTAACTGCGTAGTGCTCAAGCCCGCCGAGCAGACCCCACTGGGCATTACCGTGCTGATGGAACTGATCGGCGACCTGCTGCCACCGGGCGTGCTGAACATCGTGCAAGGCTTCGGCAAAGAAGCCGGCGAAGCGCTGGCCACCAGCAAACGCATCGCCAAGATCGCCTTCACCGGCTCGACCCCGGTCGGCTCGCACATCATGAAATGCGCCGCCGAAAACATCATTCCGTCCACCGTGGAGCTGGGTGGCAAATCGCCGAACATCTTCTTTGAAGACATCATGAAGGCCGAACCGTCCTTCATCGAAAAAGCCGCCGAAGGCCTGGTGCTGGCGTTCTTCAACCAAGGCGAAGTCTGCACCTGCCCGTCCCGTGCATTGGTGCAAGAGTCGATCTACGACGACTTCATGAAAGTCGTGATGAAGAAAGTGCTGTCGATCAAACGTGGCGACCCACTGGACACCGACACCATGGTCGGCGCCCAGGCCTCCGAGCAGCAATTCGACAAAATCCTTTCGTACCTGGAAATCGCCAAGGGCGAAGGTGCCGAGCTGCTGACCGGCGGTAAAATCGAAAAACTCGAGGGCAACCTGGCGACCGGGTATTACATCCAGCCGACCCTGCTCAAGGGCACCAACAAAATGCGCGTGTTCCAGGAAGAAATCTTTGGCCCGGTGGTGAGCATCACCACCTTCAAGGACGAAGCCGAAGCCCTGGCCATCGCCAACGACACCGAGTTCGGCCTCGGTGCCGGCCTCTGGACCCGCGACATCAACCGCGCCTATCGCATGGGCCGCGCCATCAAGGCCGGTCGTGTGTGGACCAACTGCTACCACCTGTACCCGGCGCACGCCGCGTTCGGCGGTTACAAAAAGTCCGGCGTCGGCCGTGAAACCCACAAGATGATGCTCGACCACTATCAGCAGACCAAAAACCTGCTGGTGAGCTACGACATCAATCCGCTGGGCTTCTTCTAACCCGGCGCGATATCGAGTAACGGCCATCGCGAGCAAGCTCGGCTCCTACAGGATTGCGTTGTACCTGTAGGAGCATGGTTTGCCAGCGATGGCGCCCTCCATGACACACCAACATCGCCCTGGCCGCTCTGGCACGGGCTTTGCGTGCCCGCTTCACACCTGAAACGTCGTACCGCAAGTCCAGAAGATCAAACAATAAAAAAGACAGCGAGGACTTATGACTTCTTCTACACAGCTCAAACCCACACTCGGCACCCTGCATTTATGGGGTATTGCCGTCGGCCTGGTGATTTCCGGCGAGTACTTCGGCTGGAGTTACGGCTGGGGCACCGCAGGCACATTGGGCTTTCTCGTCACCGCCCTGATGGTGGCGACGATGTACACCTGCTTTATTTTCAGCTTCACCGAACTGACGACTGCAATTCCCCACGCTGGAGGGCCGTTTGCCTACAGCCGGCGAGCGTTTGGCGAGAAAGGCGGATTGATCGCCGGCATCGCCACCCTGATCGAATTCGTGTTTGCGCCCCCAGCCATTGCAATGGCGATTGGCGCCTATCTCAACGTGCAATACCCGGAACTTGACCCCAAGATCGCGGCGGTTGGCGCGTATTTTGTGTTCATGGGCCTGAATATCCTCGGGGTCAGCATCGCGGCCACCTTCGAACTGGTGGTCACCGTATTGGCGGTCGCCGAGTTGCTGGTGTTCATGGGCGTCGTGGCGCCGGGCTTCAGCTTCAGTAACTTCGTGCTCAATGGCTGGTCGGGTTCCAACGAATTCACCATCGCCTCCATTCCCGGGATCTTTGCCGCCATTCCCTTCGCGATCTGGTTTTTTCTGGCGATCGAAGGTGCGGCGATGGCTGCGGAAGAAGCCAAGGACCCGAAACGCACGATTCCCAAGGCTTACGTCAGCGGCATTCTGACCCTGGTGTTCCTGGCCATCGGCGTGATGGTGATGGCCGGCGGCGTCGGCGACTGGCGCCAACTGTCGAACATCAACGATCCACTGCCCCAAGCGATGAAAGCCGTGGTCGGCAACAATTCGAGCTGGATGCACATGCTGGTCTGGATCGGCCTGTTCGGTCTGGTGGCGAGCTTTCACGGGATCATCCTCGGCTACTCGCGCCAGTTCTTCGCCCTGGCGCGGGCCGGTTACCTGCCGAGCGGCCTGGCCAAACTTTCGCGCTTCCAGACCCCGCACCGCGCCATTCTGGCCGGCGGCGTGATCGGCATCGCAGCGATTTACAGCGATGGCCTGGTCAACCTGCAAGGCATGACCCTGACGGCGGCGATGATCACCATGTCGGTATTCGGTGCCATCGTGATGTACATCATCAGTATGCTGAGCCTGTTCAAACTGCGTAAAACCGAACCGAACCTGGAACGCACCTTCCGTGCACCGGGTTATCCGATTGTTCCGGGAATCGCGCTGTTCCTGGCGGTGGTGTGCCTGGTGGCCATGGCCTGGTTCAACACGCTGATCGGCTGTGTGTTTCTCGGTTTCATGGCCGCCGGCTACCTGTATTTCCAGTTGACCGCCAAGCAACGCGCCGACGCGCCGGCCGATGCGATGCTTGAAGGCATTTAAGTTGCACCGGCGCCGGGCTTGCAGCCTGGCGCCTGCGCTATTGAAGTGCATGCAGCCCCCTGTGGGAGCGAGCCTTTGTGGCGAGGGGGCTTGCCCCCGTTCGGCTGCGTAGCAGCCGTAAACGCAATTAACGCGGTTTGTCGCCGAAATGCTGGGGCCGCTTCGCTGCCCAACGGGGGCAAGCCCCCTCGCCACAAAGGCTCCCACAAGGGGTAAGTGGTGAATTTTAGTTATTCAGAGAATCAGGAGGACACCATCCCATGGCCGCATTTGCCCACTCCGTCGGCGCTCAGACCTACCGTTTCGAGAGCCTTAAAGACGTCATGGCCAAAGCCAGTCCGGCGCGCTCCGGCGATTTCCTGGCGGGCGTCGCCGCGCTCAATGATGGCGAGCGTGTGGCCGCGCAGATGGCCCTGGCTGATATCCCGCTGACCCACTTCCTGCAGGAAGTACTGATTCCTTATGAAGCCGATGAGGTCACCCGACTGATCATCGACACCCACGACCCACACGCCTTTGCCGTGGTCAGCCACCTCACCGTCGGCGGTTTCCGCGACTGGCTGCTCAGCGATGCCGCCGATGAACAAAGCCTGCGCGCGCTCGCCCCCGGCCTGACACCGGAAATGGTCGCCGCCGTGTCGAAGATCATGCGCGTCCAGGACCTGGTGCTGGTGGCGCAGAAAATCCGCGTGGTCACCAAATTTCGCGGCACCATGGGCTTGCGCGGGCGCTTATCCACGCGCCTGCAACCCAATCACCCCACCGACGAGCCCGCCGGTATCGCGGCAAGCATCCTCGACGGCCTGCTGTACGGAAACGGCGACGCGATGATTGGCATCAACCCGGCCACCGACAGCATCGCCTCGATCTGCGCCATGCTGGAAATGCTCGACGCAATCATCCAGCGCTACGAAATCCCGACCCAGGCCTGTGTGCTGACCCATGTCACCACGTCGATCGAGGCGATCAATCGCGGGGTGCCGCTGGACCTGGTGTTCCAGTCGATCGCCGGCACCGAAGCGGCCAACGCCAGTTTCGGCATCAACCTGAATGTGTTGAAGGAAGGTTACGACGCCGGTTTGAGCCTGAATCGCGGCACGCTGGGCCAGAACCTGATGTATTTCGAAACCGGTCAGGGCAGCGCGCTGTCAGCCAACGCCCACCACGGTATCGACCAACAGACCTGCGAAACCCGCGCCTATGCCGTGGCCCGGCATTTCAAACCGTTTTTGGTGAACACGGTGGTCGGCTTCATCGGGCCGGAATACCTCTACAACGGTAAACAGATCATTCGTGCCGGCCTCGAAGACCACTTCTGCGGCAAGTTGCTGGGCGTGCCGATGGGTTGCGACATCTGTTACACCAACCACGCCGAAGCCGACCAGGATGACATGGACACCCTGCTGACCTTGCTGGGCGTGGCCGGGATCAACTTCATCATGGGCATCCCCGGTTCCGACGACATCATGCTCAACTACCAGACCACCTCGTTCCACGACGCCCTCTATGCCCGCCAGACCCTGGGCCTGAAACCCGCGCCGGAATTCGAGCAGTGGCTGACGAAAATGGGCATCTTTACCCAGGCGGACGGCAAAATTCACTTCGGCGACAGCCTGCCCCCGGCCTTCCGCCAGGCGATGGCGCAATTGGGATGAGTGCTTTCATGGAAAAACCACCCGTTGATTCACAAAATCCGTTGCTGGAATTGCGCCGGCTGACACCCGCGCGCATTGCCTTGGGTCGCACGGGCACCAGCATGCCGACCAGCGCCCAACTGGATTTCCAGTACGCCCATGCGCAGGCGCGGGATGCCGTGCATTTGCCGTTCGACTCGGCGGGGCTCAGCGCTCAACTGACCGAGATCGGACGCGACAGTCTGTTGCTGCACAGTGCCGCCACGAACCGGGACAGCTATTTGCAGCGCCCTGATCTGGGGCGAAAGCTCAGCGATGAGTCGGCGCAGACCCTGCGCACTTATGCGGCCGCAAATCCCGGCGGTGTCGATCTGGTGATCGTGGTGGCCGATGGGCTGTCGGCACTGGCGGTGCATCGCCATACCCTGCCGTTTCTCGCGCGTCTGGAGGAACAGGTATTGGCCGAAGGCTGGTCCGTGGCACCGGTGATGCTGGTGGAACAGGGCCGCGTCGCGGTGGCCGACGAAATCGGTGAACTGATGGGCGCGAAGATGACGGTCATCCTGATCGGTGAACGCCCCGGGCTCAGTTCCCCTGATAGTCTGGGTTTATATTTCACCTACAATCCAAAGGTCGGTCTGACGGATGCTTATCGCAATTGCATCTCCAATATTCGACTTGAAGGCCTGAGTTATGGAATGGCGGCCCATCGCTTGTTGTATTTGATGCGCGAGGCCTGTCGTAGACAGCTGTCGGGGGTCAATCTCAAGGACGAGGCGCAGCTTCAGACACTGGAATCTGACGCCGGAACGGACATGAAACGAAACTTTCTGTTGGGTCAGACAGATGCCTGAACCGTTTCCGCATTGCGTTTGCGAACCAGTTTCAGGCAGGATCGACGAACGGCCGCCACGGGTTTCCCATCGCCGTCAATGCAGTAAGACAGCCACTTGAAGACGAGACCTACCATGCGGATTATTCAAGCGACCCTCGAACACTTGGACCTATTGGCGCCAATGTTCGTGAAATATCGTGAGTTTTATGGATCCCTGCCGTACCCGGACTCGTCCCGAGCGTTCCTCGAAAAACGCCTGCGCCGCAAGGAATCGGTGATTTATCTGGCGCTGTCCGATGACGACAGCAACAAACTGATGGGTTTCTGTCAGTTGTACCCGAGCTTTTCGTCCCTTTCGCTGAAGCGTGTATGGATCCTCAACGACATTTATGTCGCCGAAGACGCTCGCCGCCAGTTGGTGGCCGACAACCTGATCCGTACCGCGAAGAAAATGGCCAAGGAAACCAATGCCGTGCGCATGCGCGTTTCCACCAGCAGCAACAACGAAGTTGCGCGTAAAACCTATGAATCCATCGGGTTCAAGGAAGATACCGAGTTCAAGAACTACGTGCTGCCGATCAGCGACGAGCTCTGAGCCCGTTCTGTAGGCGTTCGCCTGCTCGCGATAGCCTCACCTAGGTGTGTCAGTCATACCTGGGTGAAGCTATCGCGAGCAGGCGAACGCCTACAAAAGCCCTGCATCAACCATCGGTCTACTGCGACATCCCCCGCTACAAACTGAACGCTCTTTTCACTTTTCAGTCCGTATAATCCCGATCTTTCCGACTTGTAAGAAAAACTACACCCCCGTGTAGTCTTATGCGCAGTCATCCGCACAGGCCTGCTGAGTCGGGCCGTCACCACAGGTGCCCCCATGGATTTCAACCCGATCGACATTATTCTGCATCTCGATGTTTACCTCGACATGCTGGTTACCAACTATGGAACCTGGATCTACGCCATCCTGTTTCTGGTGATTTTCTGTGAAACCGGTCTGGTGGTGATGCCATTCCTGCCGGGCGATTCCTTGCTGTTCATCGCCGGTGCCGTTGCGGCCGGTGGCGGCATGGACCCGGTATTGCTGGGCGGCCTGCTGATGCTCGCGGCGATTCTCGGCGACAGCACCAACTACCTCATTGGTCGAACGGCAGGCGAAAAACTGTTCAGCAACCCGAACTCGAAGATCTTCCGCCGCGACTACCTGCAACAAACCCACGACTTCTATGACAAGCACGGCGGCAAAACCGTAACGCTGGCGCGTTTCCTGCCGATCATCCGCACCTTTGCACCGTTCGTCGCCGGTGTCGGCAATATGCCTTACGCGCGTTTCTTTTTCTTCAGCGTGCTCGGTACGATTCTCTGGGTCGGTGGCCTGGTGACCCTCGGTTACTTCTTCGGCAACGTACCGTTCATCAAGAAAAATCTGTCGTTGCTGGTGGTGGGTATCATCCTGCTGTCACTCGTGCCGATGATCATTGGCATGGTCCGCAGCCGCCTCGGCAACGCCGCGTCCAAAGCCCAATCGCGCTGATCTGCGATGTGGTCGCTTAGCGCCTGGCGTCGCCGGCGCACCCTGGCCAAGCACCCGATTGCCGACGACATGTGGCAACGGGTGCGCCATCACTTGAGCTTTCTTGACGGCATCAGCGCCACTGAAGACCAGTGGCTGCGCGAAGCCTGCGTGCTGTTCCTCGAAGACAAACACCTGACCGCACTGCCCGGTGTCGAGCTGCACCAGGAGCAGCGCCTGTTGCTGGCCGCGCAAGCGCAACTGCCGCTGTTGAATCTAGGCGATTTGAACTGGTACCAGGGTTTCCACGAAATCATCCTCTACCCCGACGACTTCCTCAGCCCCCAGCGCCATCGCGATGCCAGCGGCGTCGAGCACGAGTGGGACGGCGAACACAGTGGCGAGGCGTGGCAGCAAGGCCCGATCATCCTCGCCTGGCCGGGCGTGATGGCCAGTGGTGGCTGGGAAGGCTACAACCTGGTCATCCACGAACTCGCGCACAAACTCGACATGCTCAATGGCGTCGCCAACGGCCTGCCGCCGCTGCACCCGGACATGCGGGTCAGCGACTGGGCCAAGGTGATGCAAGAGGCCTACGATGACCTCGACCGGCAACTGGAGCGCAATCCGGACGCCGAAACTGCGATTGATCCTTATGCAGCGGAAAACCCTGCCGAGTTTTTTGCCGTCACCAGTGAATACTTCTTCAGCGCTCCGGATTTGCTGCACGAGGCTTATCCGAAGGTGTATGAACAGCTGAAGTTGTTTTACCGACAGGATCCGCTGGCCCGGTTGCGGCAACTTCTGGCCGAAGACCCGGTCTATCAGGCACGCGACTAAGGTCTACACGACTTCTGGCACATGGCGTCATCGGCGGAATATGCCTATAATCGCCGCCACTTTTTGGTCAATCCGGCCAAGTGTTTTTGGTCAACTAACGGGGGCACCGCCCAATGAGCTACAGCAAGATTCCGGCTGGCAAAGACCTGCCGAACGACATCTACGTCGCGATCGAGATCCCGGCCAACCACGCGCCGATCAAATACGAAATCGACAAAGACAGCGATTGCCTGTTCGTTGACCGTTTCATGGCCACCCCGATGTTCTACCCGGCCAACTACGGTTACATCCCGAACACCCTGGCTGACGACGGTGATCCCCTCGACGTGCTGGTTGTGACCCCTTACCCGGTCGCTCCAGGCGCGGTCATCCGCGCTCGTCCAGTCGGCATCCTGAACATGACCGACGACGGCGGCGGCGATGCCAAAGTCATCGCAGTCCCACACGACAAGCTGTCCCAGCTGTACGTCGACGTGAAGGAATACACCGACCTGCCTCCACTGCTGATCCAGCAGATCGAGCACTTCTTCGCGAACTATAAAGATCTCGAAAAAGGCAAGTGGGTAAAAATCGAAGGCTGGGCCGGCGCCGATGCCGCCCGCGAAGCGATCACCAAGTCGGTTGCTGCCTATAAAGGCTAAGACGCCAATGGCCTTGCGCCACTGACGACTTGAAAAAACCCCGGTTGATCCGGGGTTTTTTGTGGGCGCTCATAAAGGGTTTTAAACAACGCGTTTATCTTTTCAATGATGCGGTTTTTTTCTGTTTAATTTGTTCCAAATACGTCTTACATCCGGTCGTAAATTTCCCTCGAAATTTGAACGGTTCGTTTATTCAAAGCCCCGCCCTGCGCCCGTAGACTCGTGTTTATGAAAAAGAACACTAGCGGCCCACGGTTCAAAGCATTGCTTGAAAAAGCCAAGATCACGACGACAGGATTTGCCGCTTTTTTCGACACGGAAGCTCAAAACATCCACAACTGGTACACCCGCGGTGTACCCGCTTACCGCATGGAAGAGGTCGCCAGATTACTCTCGGTCAACAGCCACTGGCTCAAAACCGGCGAAGGTCCGGAAGACGCCAAACACCTGCGCCTGCTCGACGAGTCCGGCAACACCTTCGACGCCCAGGCGATTCGTGGCATCTACACGGTCATCGAGCGGACCGACGTCGAACTGCCCCTCTACAAAGAAACACCCATCGCCCCGGGCTCTTACAAAACCCACATCGTGGAAGACACCGGCCAATTCATCCGCCTACCCAAAAACCACCTCGACTCCCTGGAGATCAACCATGCCGATGTGATCTGCGTTTACATGCTCGGTAATAGCATGGGCGCGAGGATTGAGGATGGCTCCACCCTCGCCATCGATCGCGGACTGACCAAGGTGATTGATGGGGAGATCTACGCCATCGACCACGACGGGATGCTGCGCATCAAATACCTGCACCGGATGCCGGGGAATGCGCTGCGGTTGCGCAGCTACAACAAAACCGAGCACCCGGATGAGATCTTCAGTGCCGAGCAGATTGATAAGCAGAACATCAGGGTGCTGGGGTGGGTGTTTTGGTGGTCGACACTTAACAAACGGCGGCCGGCGGTGCCGTTCCTGTAAACACCTGAGCATTTTTACAGGTAAGCCCACGCCCACAGGCATCACACTATCCCTGTGGGAGCGGGCTTGCCCGCGAAAGCAATGGAACATTCACCTGAAAATCCGGACGGGTCACTGAATCCCGAGCCGGACAGCTCTAAGAAGACGCACACCAAGCTGGGAATCTCCCCAAAAAATCAGTATGCTGCGCCCCACATTTGCGCATCGACCCGCCCCGCGGCTCAGATCGCACCGACACGGCAGATGATTTTCTCGCCAAGTCCCACAGCCGGACGCAAGATCCGGGTGTACGTTTTGAAGGCTGGCGCGGTTTACCAAAAATGAACCAAGCCAGTCCCCGAGAAGCCGGCCACAAGCCGGCTTTTTAATTGTCTGGAAGAAAGCCATTATTGGAGGTAGTTTCCTCATCGCCCCCCTCAAGCCCCTAGCCGAAAAAGGCTCAAGTCAACGCCCCCCAACAAAGCAAAAGATGTTCAACGAAGAAGATTACGTGCTTGTAGCGGTGGTTTCGAAACGACTTGAAGCGCCATTGCGAGTAAGAGTCAGTCTGGACGATCTCGACAGTTCAGCCAGGGCCTCAGAAAACGTCTGAATCGCCCGAAATCGGTCAGCAGCCTGCTGACCAATTTTGCCTGACTGCAATTGTGCAGCAAGCTGCTGCCCAATTGGAAAGCCCCTGCAGTACCGCGAAATTCCCCCTATCACGGATAACTAAACGACTTAACCAACGTCAACTCCCCCACCGCCCGCATAGGCACCAAAAACGTCTCCATCTTCTCGCTCGGCGTCCCCTCCTCCGTAATCACCGTCACCTGCGCCGTCGTCAGCGGCTGAACCGCATCCTCCTGCCCTTCCTCATCACTCCGATACCCGCCGCCGAAGTAGTTCACGTACACCAAATATTGCCCTTTGATCGGCGCCGGCATGGCGAAGATTTCCGGGCCGTACCCTGTCGTCACATCCACATCAAGCGCCGCGCCATTGGGTGCGACTCGGTCGCCGTACCAGATGTGTGCACCATCGGGCGTGATCAAGTGCAAATCCAAGTCGGTGTTATCGCTGTCCCAGGACAAAAGCACTCGCAATTTCGCCGGCGTCGCGCCACCGCTGGCATTAAGAAACTGCGTGCGATGCCGCTGCTGTCCATCAGGGCTGCGCACTTCGACGCTGTTGCTGCCATTGGGAAACGAGAACGGGCGATCAAAGCGCCCGGCCGGATCGATCTTCAGCGGCATGCTCACGCCGTTGACGATCAACCGACCAGGCTCCGTCGACTTGGGCGTGGATTTGATCTGGCCGCTGATACGCGCGGTATTGGCCTGCCCCACCGGGGTGTTCACCGATGAAGCGGGATAGTTGACGGTCTGGCGGAAGTTTTCACCTTCGCCTTCAACCGCGCCCGTACGCCAACCGCCGACGGGGGTGTCGAGTTTGACGGCGGCGTCTGCGGCGAAAATTGTCGGCATCACGCAAAAAGTACAAAGGAACAGGAAGACCTGTGGATAACGGAGTTTCATGGCCTATTCCAGCAAGAAGTGGCGGGCGAGCCCTTCGATGTAGGTTTCATCCTGGCCGTTGGGGTGTGCTTCGAAGGCCAGGTGCAGGTATTCGTGGGTCAGGTCGAGGCGGTCTTGCAGCGACAGTACGCCGCGCACGTAGATGCGCTGGCGTTCGCGGTCGACGTAGGGGCGGCCGAAGGCCAGGCGGCAGACGGCGAAGGTGCTGACTTCGTTGTAGCCGACCTCGCTTTCCAACCGTGCACGCCAGCCGCGGCGTTGCGTTTGCAGCCAGTCTTGCGCGGCGGGCAGTGCTTCGCAGGAGGCGACGGGGTTGTCCCAGCGGCTGAGGCTGGCGCGCGGGTAGGCGTGCAGCAGGATGGCGTCGTAGCGCTGGCCGGCGTTGGCTTGTTCGACGGCTTGCTGCCAGGAGAGTTTGTCCGGGCCGGGTTGATCGGAGTGGTAGGTGACGGTGCTGCCGGCCAATACGAGGTCGCTGGTCCAGGCGGCGATTTGGCGTGACTCGCTGGTGGCCGGGCGTGGGGCGACGCGTTGACGGCTGCTGCTGTCGTCGATGCTCAGGCAGTCACCGTGGCGCGTGGCGTTTTGCAGGAGGTAGGTGCGGATCGCGATGGCCAGGGCTTTGGCGGCTTCGGCGGGTTCAGGCTTGGCTTCGCGCTGGAGGACGCGGGCGACGTATTCTTCGCGATCCAGGCGCGCGACGAGCTGATCCTTGAGCAAGAAGAGTTCGCCGCCGCTGTGGATATCGAGCTGGTTGCCGTTTGCAAACTCGACGCGGTAGTCGCCCTGCAATGGCCCGGAATAGACAACACGGTCCCCCGCCAGAACCCGCGCAATCGGATATCGAGAAAACAGTCCGACTTCGACACAGCGCCCCGCATCCGCCGGCCATTCAGTCGGCAATACTGAAGCCAACGCCTCACCGTAATGACGCAGCACCATTTGACTGGTCCCGCGCCCACCGGCCCAGATCGGCGTGCCATCCGCCGTCCAACCGGCAAAACCGCCCTGACGCGATGACCGATCCTGATCCCCCAGCCAACTCCAGGTTTTCACCCGCAACCGGCCACCGAGTTCACCCACAACATTGCCGTCGGCGGCATTGAGTACCACATCGAGCAACACCCGCCGCGCCTGATCCTGCGCCGGCATCTCGGCCAACACCTTGAGCAGTTCAGCGACGGACACTCGCGTAGAGGGCTTTAACGACGGCAGGTCCAGCAACCACTGCGGCGCCTGTCGTGCTTGCCAATACGTGCGCCAGTCGGCGGCAGTGATGCCCAAACGTGCCGGCTCAAAATACAAACCACACGATTTCACCAACGCCTGATCCCGTTCAATCTTGCCGCCGGCCGTGCAGCAATAAACTTCGTCTTTCGATTGCCCACGACATTCATAAGCAGGTTCACGGGCGCCGGTATCCACCAGCCAACCGAACACAAACAACTTCCACAAACTGCCCAACGGTGCCTGCAAGTCAGCAGGCAAGGGCTCGCGTGAAATCACCTGAGTCCGGTTCAACGAAATCAATTCACCCTTGTAGCCCAGCCGCAACGGTTCGTCCTGCGCTGTCGCCAGCGCAGGAATCAAACATAACAGCAGCCAGACCAGAGGCCGGGTCATGTCAGTTGACCGTGACCTGACCGAGGGCCGGTTTCTGTTCCTGCGCCTGATGTTGCGGCGCGTAGACCTGAGTGAAGCGCACCGGCGGCAGATTGAACTGACCTTTCTGCGAGAAGCGCACCAGATGACGCAGGCGCAACTCACCGCTCAAGGCATCCACCGGAATCGCATAAGCCATCTGACCCGGCTCAAAACGCGCCTTCTCCAGCGCCGTCGGTTCGGTGCCGGCCTTGCCCATCAACTTGATGCCCCACGTCGTGCGCTCAACATCGGCGCCCGGCGGCAACGGCACTTCGAGCATGCCGTAGCGCAGTGGTTTCGCCGCTTTGCTGGTGATGATCACTTCGTCCAGGTACAGGCTGTCGCTGGACAACGGCTGGGTACCAACCGCTTCGAGTTTGAAGGTGAAGGCTTCGTCACCCGGCACCAATCGAGACAAGCGCCGAGTGATGGTCACGGCCATCGGATCAACCGAAGGTTGTTTGGTCTGGTAGCTCAACGCGGCGCGCAATGGCCGCTCCTGCGTTCCGGTCAACGACAATACGGCCGGCACCGACGGAGAACCCTGCCACGTCCAATACATCTCACCGGTATCGCCGTACTGTTTCTTCCAGCCTTCACCCGGCGCCAGTGCCATGGTCGGTGAAGCTTGTTCGATGCTGCGTTGCAACCAGGTCAGCGCCAGGGCGCGTTCCAGCGTCGATTGCTGTGGCAGCAAGCGTTGCAACAACGCTTGAGCGTGGGCCTGATCGAAGGGTTGCAGCGACAGGTTCAGCGCTTCGGCGAACGGCTGCGAGCTGACTGCCAAACGCTGTTGCGCATCCGCCAGTTGACGATTGAAAGCCTCCGGCAACGTCACCTTGGACTGCCGCGCCAGCGATGCCGTCAACACGCGCGCAGCGGCCAGACCGAGCGCTGAGTCCGGGTCGCTCATGACGAGGCTGTCTTCGCCATCCTCCATCAGGTTCGCGGCATTACCCTCGCCCGCTTTCGCCAGGTCATCCATCAAGCCGCTGAGCAAGGTGTTCACCGGCAATTGCATCTGTTTGGCGAACGACAGGATCAACGCCCGCTGCAACAGCGGCGTGTTTTTGGCCTGTTTCGAATACACCTCCAGCACCCGCTGCCAATGCTCCGGCGGCAAGCTCAGATCCAGCACCTTGCTGGCGTTCCAGTCGGCGTAATAAGCGTAAGCCGTGAGGAAGGCATCCGGCTCGCCGTCCATGCCCCACCAAGTGAAGCTCGCGGACGGCCCGGCCATTTGCACCAGGCGCAGACGGCTGTTTTGCATGATCAGGCGCAAGCGGTCGCGAATCTGCGGGTTAGACGCCAAGGTCGGATAGGCAATGCTCAGCGGCAGCAAACGACTGGCGGTCTGCTCGACGCCGCCGTACGGATAGCTCAGCAGATCATCCAGTGCCGAACGGAACAGCGCTTGCGGACTGTCATCCAGACGCAGGCGGATATCCGTCGCATCGGCCGGCAAGCTCAGCGGCGTATCACCACTGGCCACGTCCAGACTTTGGCTTTGCGTGACCTGCCAACCATCGCCGGTGGCAGTCAGGCGCACGGCCAGCGCGTCAGCGGTTTTGCCGTCCTGCACCAGTTCGGCGGCCCACTCGCCACTGGCCAACGGGAACTCCGGCAGCGCGATGTAGTTGATGCCGTTGTTCAGGGTCACTGGCACACGCTGATCGGCGCCGCCGACATGAATCACCAGCTCCGCCTTGACCGGTTTCTCGGCCTGACTGAAGGCGAACACCCCGAGACTCGGCTTGTCGCCGCTGCGGAATTTGGTCGGGCCGCTCCACTTCAAGTACAGCGGTTTTTCCGAACGCACGAACTGCTTCTTCTGCCCGACCTGCCCGTCATCGGCGATAGCCCGGGCGGTGATGCGCCAGCGGGTCAGCGAGTCCGGCATCTTGAAGGTAAAGCGGGTTTTGCCATTGGCGTCGGTGATCAATTCCGGCTGCCACGCGGCGGTATCGACGTCTTCACGACGCGGTCGCTCCAGCACTTTCACCCCGCGCTCGCTGCGGTTGGCTTTGCCCGGTGCGCCGGGGCTGCCCGGCAGTGCCACGTCGTAGCTGATGAACGACAGGCTGGCGCTGGTGCGCACGTTGTTGCGGCGCGGGTGGTAGAAGAACTGGTCGATGGTCGGCGCGACTTCCGGTTGCAGCGCGTAGACCATTTCGTCGACCACGCTGACGGTCAGGTGCGCCGGAATCGGCTTGCCGGCGAACTGCGTGGTCAGGTCGACCGACACGGTATCGCCCGGTTGATACGTCTCTTTATCGGTGGCAATGGCCACGTCGATTTGCGGCGCGACGACCTTGATCCCGGCGTTCTGGAAGCTGTATTGGCCGCCCTTGGTGTAGAGCACGGAGAAGGTCAGGTTCGGTGCGAAATTGTCTTTCACCGGGATGCGCGCGCGGTATTGAGTGTCGCTCAGTTTTTCCATCTTCAGCCAGTCGCCGCCCTTGGACAGCAGCGCGGTGGCCTCGACCTTGTCACGCTCAAGCGACAGCAATGCATCGCTGACCGGCTCCGGGAACGTGATCAATGCCAGGGCTTCATCACCGGCCTTGTACTCGGGTTTATCGAGGACGATTTCCACGGTGCCCGGCACGGCTTTGACGCCATCGCCGGTGACCGAATGACCGGTCGCACCGACCACGCGGCCATGGTCATCTTTCAACGTCAGGTTGTAAGTGCCGGGACGGTCGAAGGCCACGGTGAAGCCTTTATCTTTGGCGGCCAGTTTGCCGTCGCCGGAGGTCTGATCTTCCAGACGCACCCAGCTGTAGCTGCTTGGCGTCACGGTTTTGCTCTGCTCGTTGGCGCCCTCGTTGACGTAGCTGAACGCAACCTTGTCGCCCACCGCACTGAACCGTTGCGGCGCGCTCAAGCTGAAACTCGCCGCACCACGGTCGATGAGGATTTCCTTGGTGGTCTTGACCCGATACGCCGCGCCGTCGCTGGCAAACACGGTGAGCATGTAGCGGCTCGGTTTCTCGGCGGCCGGCAAGTCGAGGGTCGCGTTGCCCTTGGCGTCAGTGGTCAGTTCGGTACTGGTCAGCTCCACCGGGAATTGCCCGAGGTATTGCAGTTCGTTGTCGACCATCGACAGCTGCTGGGCACGCAGGCTCAGGCTCAACTTGGCGTTCGCCACCGGTTTGCCGTCCGGGTACAGCAGCACCAGGCTGCCTTTCACCGGTTCGCCGGTGCGGTAATCCTGCTTGGCCAGGTTCAGCGATATTTCGAAGTGTGGCTTGATGTATTCAGCCACACGGAACGCACTGCTGTAGGCCTGATCCTTGTAGCTGAAACGCAGTTCGTAACCGCCCGCCACCGCATTGTCCGGCAACTGGAATCGGCCTTGGGTGCCGGCCTTGGAATCCAGTTTCAGCGCCAGCGATTGCAGCGCCGTGCCGGTGGCATCGAGCACGGTCACGTTGACGTCGGCCGCAGTCGGCGCGACGGAATCCCGGGCATTCTTGAATTCGCGCCCGACGATTTTCAGCGACACCCAATCCCCCGGCCGGTACAGCGGTCGGTCGGTGAAGGCGTAGAGTTTGGTGTCGTAGATTTCGCTGTCGTAGTAGAAGTTTTCGGAGACAAACACCCCGCCCTCTTCATCCTCGCCGATCACAAACGAACGCTCGGGACTGACGTGTTTCAGACGCAGTAAACCATCGCTATCGGTGGCTCCGCTGCTCATCACGCCGAGGCCATCGGTCCACAGCACATTCACTTTCGGCACCGAACTGCCTTCGTGTTTGCGCGCGGCCCAGACCACCAATTCATCACCGGCGATCTTGCTCACCGCCACGGTGTTCGAGACGAAGACCATGGTGGTCGCGCGGTACTTGCCGATCAGCGCTTCCACCAGGTACAGACCCGGTTTCAGGTTGCCCAACGGAATGTAGACGTTACCCGGCGCGACGCTGACGAACTCGCTGGAAGAGCCCGCCAGGTTCACGCCTTCAGGCGGCTGGATCGGTTTGGCTTGCCACAGCGGGTAGCGGAATTGACTGACCACCGGCAGGCCCGGGATCAGTGCAAATTGCGGCTGTGCGTCGTAAGGCGTTGGCGCGGAGATGGCGGTGCCCATCTTCAGTTCCGGCACCTCTTCGGTGACTTGTTGACGGGACTCGTAGGAAAACGCCCGTTGCATCACGCGACGGGATTTTCGGTACCAGTTGTCCCACAGGTACGCGAGGGTATTCGACAGCCCTTCGCCCTTGAACTGGCCGTCGCTGACCACGCGGTGCAGGTTCTTCTGACGCTTGAGGAAATCCAGCGGCTTGTCGATGCGGTACACGCGAATATCGGCGCCGCCGTAGGGCTCCATGCGGAACCGGCGATAGTCACGACCCGGTGCTTCGAGGCGCACCATCGCCTGCTCGTCGCTGGCGAAGCTGCTGTCGGCCAGCAGGAAAAAGCTTTCACCAGCCATCGGCGTGTAGCCGCTCGGCTCGACGGTGTCTTCGGCGTTGACCGCTGAAAACGGCAGCACCATAACCAACAGCAAAGGCAGAAAACGCAGCATGCGGGCACCGATCATTGGGAGAGAAAGTTCAGTCGATAGACGCCGATGAAGTTGGGGTTGGCTGCGTCGGGTATCCATCGGGTGTCCTTCCATGTCATGAGTTGCTGCAGGCTCGCGGATCGCATGCCGTTGTCAGTGGGGGTGGTGGTGCCGGTGTGATAGGCGATGTAGCGGCCCATCCAGATCATCAGGTGCTGGTCGTCGCCCTGATCGAAAAACATCAGGTCCCCGGGCCGGGCTTGCGCCACGTCCCGACTCACCAGATGGCTGTTGAACTGAATCAGTTTGATCGCATTGACGTACGGCCCGACCTTGCCGCCGCCCTGCTGCCACTGCTGGGCAAGACCGCGTTGCGCCTCGCTCAATTGCAACTCCGGCGGCAGGTAGCGATTGGACAGCCCGTTGCTGCGCAGCCATTTATCGTCATGGACTTTCAGCGCTTCGTTGGCGGCGAACCGCACCAGGCCTGCGCAGTCCTGCTGATACCAACGCGGGCTCGGGCCTTGGGTCAGCTGTTCCTGGGCGATGCGCACGAACCAGGCGCGGAATACCTGGGATTGCTGCGGATCCAGCGGCGCGGCCTCAGTGGCAAAGGCGCGACTGCCCAGCAACATCGCCAGCAGGCCGAGGCCGCGGATGAGTGCGGTCACAGGGCTTTCCATTCCAGCGGCAGCCATTGCCAGTGGCCGTCAGGCTCGCTGCCTTCGGGCAAGGTCAGGGCGTACTTGCCGTAGCCGCCGAGCTTGCGCAGTTTCGGAATCAGGTAGGTTTGCGCGGCGTTGTAAAACACCGGCTCCATGTCCTGCGGCAGGCTGTCGAGGGTTTCCTGTTGCATCAGTTGCGCCATCGCATCCGGGCCGAAATACACCGGCATCAGCAGGTCTTTCGGCACCACGTCAGCCATCGGCGGGAAGCGCTTGTCGAGCGTGCCGAGGGCCTTGTCCACGAGCTTGTCGTCAAGGGAAAACAGCAGCGTCGAACCGTGACGGGCCAGGCTGACTTTCATGAAGGCCTTGCCGGAGATTGCGTCCGGATTTTCAGCCTCCTTGGCTTTGTAAGGACCGAAGTTGGAGCTGACCTGACGCTGCCACTGATGAGTCGGGCCGTCCTGTTTCTCGACCACCGGGAACGCGTGTTCTTCGACATTGGGCTCATAGGCGCCGACCATCGAACTGAACAAACTGCCGAGGTCGCCATCCAGCTTTGCGCTGTCCTTGTCGTTCAGGCTGGCCACCAGCAACGGCGTGTAGAGGCGCGAATCGGCGTACCAGCACAGGCCCGCCGCGCCGGCCATGTGTTCGGTCAATGCCTGGGCTACCGGTTCTTCGGCGCCGAGTTTCACCAGCAGTGGTTTCTGTTGTTCGGCGGCTAGCGGCAAGGCCACGCAAGCACTGGCGCCCATCGGCATGGCTTGCCAGATCGGTTTGAAATCGAAGTCCGGTTGATCGTCCAGTTCATCCATGGCGAGGAAGCTGTGCCAGCCCTTGTCGTCCATGTCGAAACGCAGCCCGGCGAAATTCGGGATGAAGCGCTGGTAACCCATGGCCAGGACGCTGGAATTGACCGACAGGCGTTGTTTCACTTCCGGTGCACGGGGTGGCAGGCCGAAGGCTTCGGGGAACAGTTTGTCGCCGTTGAGCAACGCGGCGATGGCCGTGGTTGAGACAGTGCCGCGCTCATCGCTTGGGCCGTTACTCGGGTCGTAGAGCTTGGAAGGATTGGACAGCACCACCAGTTTGTCGCCATGGGAGGCGAACACCAGCGCTTTGCTGTTGTTGTAGGTGAGCTGATACAGCGCCACGTCGTCGGCGCCGACTTTCACCTCACTGAGTTGGGTCAGCTGCGAATCGTCCAGCGCCACTTTGGCCAGCGGTTCCAGCACCTTGGCCAAACCACCGCGATCCATCACCAACAGGAAATCCTTGAGCCGGCCATCCGCCCCGCGCCACAGCGCCACGTCGGCGGGTTGATCGAAGAGTTGTTCGATCAGGCTGTCCTGCAACTTCAAGTCATGCTCGTAGATGATCCGCCGCAGACTGCCGATCAAGCCGAGGCGATCGACGTGCGCTTCGTAATAGAAGACGAAATCCTCGGTCAGGGTTTCCTTGAGGAACGGCACTGCCAGCAGGTCCTTGGGCAATTGGCTCAAGGAGTGGGTTTCGAGCAGACCGTCCGGCCGGCTCATGCCCAGTTTGTCGCTGGCCAATTGCGCCGGCGGAGCCTTGGGTTTGTGCATGAACCACCCCAATCCGCCCGCGACGCCGGCCACCAGGGCCAGGCCGACCAGCAGCGCCGGCCAGCGGCGAGGAGTTTTGGCGGCTGGTGTTTCCGCAGCCGGAGATACTGTGTTATCGCTCATGTTCACAACGCCCAATTCATCCGTGGTGCGGGATGCTTAATAGTTGAAAGTCTTGACCAGCAACAGGTCACCGATGGCCCGCAGGGGCACGATGAAGGTCTCGCGTTTTTCGTCGACGGTGTTTTCGTTGAGCACCAGGTTGATCTGCGAGGTGATGACCTCGTTCTGGTTGCTGGTCTCATCGAAGTTATAGCCTTCGCTGCCGAAGTTGCCCCAATAGTTCACGTAAACCAGATAGGTGCCATGCAGCGGCGCGGTCATGGTGAACATTTCCGGACCGGGGCCATCGACGCCGTCCGGGTCGAGGCCGCCGCCATTGGTCAACGCCGTGTGGGCGAAAAACGCATGCTGGCCGTCGGGGGTGATGATGTGCAGGTCGAGCTCGGCTTTCGGGTCGTCCCAACCGAGCACCACGCGAATCCGTGCCGGCGTGCGCAAGTCATTGGCTTCATAGAATTGAACGCGCTTGAGCGACTTGCCTTCGGCACTGCGCACTTCGACGCTGTTGGAACCCGCGCCAAACGCGTACGGCCGGGCGAAACGCCCTTCATCGTCGGTGTACAGATTCAGTGGATTGCCGTTGACCGCCAGGGTGTGCGGCCCGCGTTGCGTGCCGATGGCCTTGAGCTGGCCTTCGATCATCGTGCGATTGCGCTGCACACCGCGGTCGATGGGCGGTGTGGGATAGGCGACTTGCGGGTTTTCGCTGCGGTCGAGCAGGCCGTTATAGCGCCAGCCCCCCACCGGTTCCGACAGCTCAGCCGTCGGCTCGGCCCAGACAGCGCTCGCGCAGACCAGCCCCATCAGCAGCAAAAGAAATGAACGCATGTGACGCCTCCTGCCATGCATAACGAAACCTTGCGCCCGATCCTCGGCGCGTTACAGATCCAAATACTGCGTTTCGTCAGAAAGACCCGTGAATAGTGGGTCCTGGAAGGCGCGAAGGTTAGCCATTTGGTGGAATTTTAACAATCGGATACATCTTGATTTGCTGCGAGCATCACGAAGAAGTTTGGGCGTGAGCCGAATAGCGATCTTATTCGGCTCACAAGATGAGCCGAATAAGACTATTATTCGGCTCATTCACTCTGGAGTTACCCGTGGTCATGGCACCTCACTGGATTTGGCAACAGCCCGACTGGCCGAATTTCACCTGGCAATCCGAACGCCTGACGCCACTATTGCGTGAGTGCGTGCAGGCGCAAGGCCGGTTGATGGGCATGGCCAGTTCCGTGGACAGCTCACTCAGCGCACAGAGCGAACTGGATGCACTCTTACAAAACATCGTGACGTCTTCAGCCATCGAGGGTGAGCAGCTCAATGTGGGCTCGGTCCGCTCATCGCTGGCGCGGCGCCTGGGTCTGGAGGTCGTCGATGGCGATAAAGTCAGCCAACGCAGCGAAGGGCTGGCGCAGTTGATGCTCGACGTCACGCAACGCTTTGCACAACCGCTGACTCTGCCGCGATTGCTGGAATGGCATACATGGCTGTTTCCAGATCAGGACATGAATTTCGGCGCCCGCTCGATCCATGTCGGCGAGTTGCGTGGCGATGAACCGATGCAGGTGGTGTCCGGGCGGCTGGACAAACCGACCATTCACTTCGAAGCACCGCCACGCCTTGGGCTTGAACAGCAGCTCGATACATTTCTTGCCTGGTTTGCAGCCAGCCAGAAGCAGGACGGGCTCGACCCATTGCTGCGGGCCGGCATCGCACACTTCTGGTTCGTCACCTTGCACCCCTTTGACGACGGCAATGGTCGCCTCACGCGAACCCTCACCGATCTGGCGCTGGCTCAGGGGGAGGCGCAGGCCATCCGGTTCTACGCCATGTCGGCGAGCATCCTTGAGGATCGCTCCGGTTATTACCGCGTGCTGGAAACCAGCCAGAAAAGCTCCACGGACATTACCGAGTGGCTGCAATGGTTTCTGCAAACCCTGCTGCGCAGCATGCAGCAGGCCATGACACGGATCGAAGCGGTACTGGGCAAGGCGCGGTTCTGGCAGGCGCACCGGGAGGCAAAACTGTCAGCCGAGCAGATCAAGGTACTGAACCGCTTGCTGGACGGTGGGGAGCGAGGCTTCGTGGACGGGATCAGCGCGGCTCAATATCAAGCCGTGGCAAAAGTATCGAAAGCCACCGCGACCCGTCATTTGGCAGAGTTGCTGGAGAAGGGTTGCCTGCATCGCCTGCCTGGCGGTGGGCGTAGTACTCGCTATCAAGTCAGCTATCCCGATGACTCAATACAATAAATCTGCGTCAACACCTACCTGTGGCGAGGGGGCTTGCCCCCGTTGGGTTGCGAAGCGACCCCAAATCCAGACACCGCATGTCTTCAGGCATACCGCATTCAGCGATTTGCGACTGCTTCGCAGCCGAACGGGGCGATGCGGCGGTCCGACAAGCCCCCTCGCCACAGAGACGGTGCTCACGCCTGCAACTCACTGGCCGAAATGCCCGGCTCATTTGCCCATAACCCCCATGTCTGCTAGTGTCGCGCCGGTTTAACGTCAACCGGAAATAGCCGCCATGGCCCGCAAAAAAGCTGCACTGGATTTCGAACAATCTCTCGCTGACCTGCAAACGCTGGTGGAGCGTCTGGAGAACGGCGAACTGTCGCTGGAAGACTCGCTGACCGCTTTCGAGCAAGGCATCGGTCTGACCCGTGATTGCCAGGCGGCGCTGGCCCAGGCCGAGCAAAAGGTTCAAGTGCTGCTCGAGCGTGATGGCGAGTTGGCCGAGGAACCCTTCGACGCGGATCAGCCAGAATGATTGCAGCGTATTCGGCGACCAGTCAGGCCCGTGTCAACGCGGCACTGGAGACCCTGTTCAACGCACCGAGCCCTGAGTTGGCGCGTCTGTACGAAGCCATGCGCTACAGCGTGATGAATGGCGGCAAACGCGTACGTCCATTGCTGGCTTACGCAGCCTGCGAAGCGCTGGGCGGCAAGGCCGAGCAAGCCAACGGCGCGGCCTGCGCGGTGGAGCTGATTCACGCGTATTCCCTGGTGCACGACGACTTGCCGGCCATGGACGACGACGATCTGCGTCGCGGTCAGCCGACGACGCACAAAAAATTCGATGAAGCCTGCGCCATCCTCGCCGGTGACGGCTTGCAGAGCCTGGCGTTCAGCGCCCTGCTCGACCCGAGTCTGAACGGGGCGGACGCCGAGATCCGCCTGCAGATGGTCAGCGCCCTGGCCGTTGCGGCAGGCCCGGCGGGCATGGTCGGCGGTCAAGCCATCGACCTCGGTTCGGTCGGCCTCAAGCTCGATCAAAAAGCCCTTGAGTACATGCACCGGCACAAGACCGGCGCGCTGATTGAAGTCAGCGTCAAACTCGGCGCCCTGGCCAGCGGCCGCGCGGAGAAGGACGAGCTGAAGGCGTTGCAGACCTATGCACGGGCCATCGGCCTGGCGTTTCAGGTGCAGGACGACATTCTCGACGTTGAAAGCGATACCGAAACCCTCGGCAAACGCCAGGGTGCCGACATCGCTCGCGACAAACCGACCTACCCGGCCCTGCTCGGCCTCGACGCGGCCAAGGCTTACGCCCTGGAACTGCGCGATCAGGCCCTGCACGCGCTGCGACCGTTTGACGCGGCCGCCGAGCCCTTGCGCGACCTCGCCCGCTACATCGTCGACCGGCGTAGCTGACAGCGTATCGGCCAAGTTAAAAGCAACGCGTGGGCAGGGGACGATGCATCAGGTAAACTGCCGCATCTTTTATACCTATAACGATTCGCCTGATGCCCACGACGTTTCATGAGATTCCCCGCAAGCGCCCGACCACGCCCCTGCTCGACCGTGCCAACACGCCGGACGGCCTGCGCCGGTTAGGCGAAGCCGAGCTGGAAACCCTGGCCGATGAGTTGCGCCTGGAATTGCTCTACACGGTCGGTCAGACCGGCGGGCATTTCGGTGCCGGCCTGGGCGTCATCGAGCTGACCATCGCGTTGCATTACGTTTTCGACACCCCGGACGACCGGCTGGTGTGGGACGTGGGTCATCAGGCTTATCCGCACAAAATCCTCACCGGCCGTCGCGAGCGCATGGGCACCCTGCGCCAGAAGGACGGCGTCGCCGCCTTCCCGCGCCGTTCCGAGAGCGAGTACGACACCTTTGGCGTCGGCCACTCCAGCACCTCGATCAGCGCTGCGCTGGGCATGGCCATTGCCGCCCGCCTGCAAAACAGTGATCGCAAGGCGATTGCCGTGATCGGCGACGGCGCGTTGACCGCCGGCATGGCCTTCGAGGCGCTGAACCACGCGCCGGAAGTGAACGCCAACATGCTGGTGATCCTCAACGACAACGACATGTCGATCTCGCGCAACGTCGGTGGTCTGTCGAATTACCTGGCGAAGATCCTTTCCAGCCGCACGTACGCCAGCATGCGTGAAGGCAGCAAAAAGGTCCTGTCGCGCCTGCCCGGCGCCTGGGAAATCGCTCGTCGCACTGAAGAATACGCAAAAGGCATGCTGGTTCCCGGCACGCTGTTCGAAGAGTTGGGCTGGAATTACATCGGTCCTATCGACGGCCACGACCTGCCGACCTTGATCGCGACGTTGCGTAACATGCGTGACCTCAAAGGCCCGCAGTTCCTGCACGTCGTCACCAAGAAAGGCAAAGGCTTCGCCCCGGCGGAAGTCGACCCGATCGGTTACCACGCGATCACCAAGCTCGAACCGCTGGACGCACCGGCCGCCGCCCCGAAAAAGGCCAGCGGACCGAAGTATTCCGGTGTGTTCGGCGAATGGCTGTGCGACATGGCCGCGTCCGATCCGCGCCTGGTCGGGATTACACCGGCCATGAAGGAAGGCTCCGACCTGGTAGCGTTCAGCGAGCGTTTCCCACTGCGCTACTTCGACGTGGCGATTGCCGAGCAACACGCCGTGACCCTCGCCGCCGGCATGGCCTGCGAAGGCGCGAAACCAGTGGTGGCGATTTATTCGACGTTCCTGCAACGCGGCTACGACCAATTGATTCATGACGTCGCGGTGCAAAATCTCGACGTATTGTTCGCAATCGACCGCGCCGGGCTGGTGGGCGAAGACGGCCCGACACACGCGGGTAGCTTCGACCTGTCGTTCCTGCGCTGCATCCCCGGCATGCTGGTGATGACCCCGAGCGACGAAAACGAACTGCGCAAGATGCTCACCACCGGTCATCTGTACAACGGCCCGGCGGCGGTGCGTTACCCGCGCGGCGCGGGTCCAAATGCGACTATCGAGAAAGACCTGCAACCGATTGAAATCGGCAAAGGCATTGTTCGTCGTCAGGGCAGCAAAGTCGCTTTGCTGGTGTTCGGCGTACAACTGGCCGAAGCGCTGAAAGTCGCCGAGACGCTGGATGCGACGGTGGTCGATATGCGTTTCGTCAAACCGCTGGATGAAGCGCTGGTTCGCGAGATCGCCGCAAGTCATGAGCTACTGGTGACCGTCGAAGAAAACGCGATCATGGGCGGCGCCGGCGGCGCGGTCAGCGAATTCCTCGCCCGCGAGAACATCCTCAAGTCGGTACTGCACCTGGGCTTGCCAGACCTCTACGTCGAACACGCCAAGCCTGCGCAGATGCTGGCCGAGTGCGGGCTGGACGAGGCCGGGATCGAAGCGGCGGTGCGTGAGCGCCTGCAACTGCTGAACCTCTAAACCTCAGACTTATGCAAACCCCCTTGTGGGAGCGGGCTTGCTCGCGAATGCGGTAGATCAGTCGCCATCAATGTTGACTGACACACCGCATTCGCGAGCAAGCCCGCTCCCACATTTGATTTGTGCTTACCCCGAAATACCACGGACTTCCCGATGAAACTCTCCCCCCTCGCCCTGACGCTGACCCTGCTGCCGGCCGGCCAGTTGCTGGCCGACACCTTCGAACGCGATCAAGCGTTGAAACTGCCCGACGTGCTGATCACCGCCAACCGCCAGGTCGAAGCGCGCAACGACAGCAGCGCCGCCAACACAGTGTTCACCCGCGAAGACATCGACCGTCTGCAACCGAACAGCATCACCGACCTGCTCAACCGGGTGCCGGGCGTGCAAGTCGCGCAAACCGGTGGGCGCGGCAGTCTGCCGGGGGTTTACATCCGTGGCACCCAGTCGGCGCAGAGCCTGGTACTGGTTGATGGCCAGCGCATCGGCAATTCGACCTCGGGCGACAGCAACCTGCAGCACATCAACATCGAACAGGTCGAGCGCGTGGAAGTGTTGCGCGGCTCCCGTTCGGTGATTTATGGCAGCGATGCGATTGGCGGGGTGATTCAGATCTTCACCCGCCGTGGCGACGAGCAAGGTCTGCAACCACGGATGCACGTGGGGTTTGGCAGCAACCAGACCTGGGAGCGCAGCCTTGGCTTGTCCGGCGGTGATGAGAAAACCCGCTTCAACCTTGGCGCCAGCCTCAATGAAACCGCCGGGATCAATCGCACGCACGAGTCCTATCCCAGCGACAGCGATCATGATGAATACCGCAACCAATCGGTCAGTTTCAGCGTCAGCCACGCGCTCACCGATGACCTGGAAATCGGCGCCAATGTCCTGGATAACCGGGGAAAGAGCGAGTTCGATAATCCGTTCGGCCGCTTCGACACCACCACCTTCGAGTCTGTCCAGCAGCAGCCTTACAGTGATTTCGAGGTGAGCAGCGTCAGCAGCTATGTCGATGCGCGGGTTAACGATATCTGGAAGACTCGCGTCGAATTCGGCCACAGCGAAAACCGCGAGAAGACCCTCGACAAGCTCAGCGATGAACGCAGTGTCTTCAACACCTACCGCGACTCGGTGAACTGGCAGAACGACCTGACGCTCAACGACCGCAATAGCCTGCTTGTGGGCGGCGACTGGTACGAAGACCGAATCAACAGCAGCACAGCGTTCGATGAAGACAGCCGCTGGAACCGTGCAGCGTTTATCCAGCATCACTATCGGGCGGACAGTTTTTCCACTGAGCTGCGTCTTCGTCACGACGAGAATCAGCAGTTCGGTGGCCAGAACAGCTGGAGCGGCACCCTCACCTTGCCGGTGAACCCGGACAACGACGTGCTGCTGACCTACAGCGAAGGCTTTCGCGCACCAACCTTCAATGACTTGTACTACCCGGATTTCAGCAACCCGGACCTGAAACCTGAAACCTCGAAAAGCTATGAACTGCAATGGCGCAGCCAACTAACCGAAAACAGTCGCCTGGAAGCTTCGCTGTACCGTACCGACCTCGAAGACGCGATTATTTTTGGCAGCAACTCGCGGCCAGAGAACGTGGCGTCGGCACGGATCAACGGTTTCGAAACCGCCCTGAAACAGGAGCTGTTCGGCTGGCAGAGCAACCTTGGCGTGGCGATCATCGACCCGCGCGACCGCGATACTGGCCATACCCTGGCCCGTCGTGCACGAAGGACGTTGAGCCTGGATCTGGATCGACAATTTGATCGCCTGGGCCTCGGCGCCAGTTGGCAAGCGGTCAGCAGCAGCTATGACGACTTGAACAATCAACAGCCGCTGGGTGGCTATGCCTTGTTGGGGTTGCGCAGCAGCTGGGAGCTAGACCGTGAGATCAAGCTGGAGCTGAAGCTCGATAACCTGCTGGATAAAGGCTATAGCCGGGCGCTGTATAGCCATGATGGCAGTGAGTACGGGTATCGCGAGGAAGGTCGGGCGTTGATGGTTGGGGTGACCTGGACACCCGAAATCTGATCTGAAATTTGTGGTGATTGGGCCGGCCTCTTCGCGAGCAAGCCCGCTCCCACAGGGGTGTTGTGGCGCTCACAAATCCAATGTGGGAGCGGGCTTGCTCGCGAAGGCCGCACCTGGGTATCACTGGTCCGGTGCGATAAGCTGGCAAAGCTTGGCCGTCGCCTCGACCATCTGCCCACTCGGCCGTTCCAGCCCCTTGTCCGTCACCAGCAGCAATTGCCCCCGCGCCACCGCCGCCACCTGCGGCCACGCCTTCCACGCCTCGAGCTGCGCCTGATCACTGGCCAGAATCACCTCGGGATTACGCTGCAACACTGCCTCGACACTGACCTGCGGCGCCGGCAATGACTGGTCGGCAAACACGTTGCGCGCCCCACAGACTTCCAGCGCATCACTGATGATCTGCCCTCCACCCACGGTGTACAGCGGCCGATCCCAGACCTGATAAAACACCCGCAACGGCTCATCCCTTCGATAGCGCTGACGCAGGTTATCGAGTTTTTGCCGCAGGCCGGTAGCCAACGTCACGCCCCGTTCGGGCCGGCCGAGTTGCGTGGCGATGGCTTCGATTTGTGCCGCAAGTTGGTCGAGGGTGTGCGGTTCGGCGACGAACGTGGGAATGTTCAAGTGCTTGAGCTGCTCACGTTGAGCCGGGCCAACGCTGCCCGGCCAGAGCAGCAGCAAATCGGGTTTGAGACTGAGCAAACGCTCCATGTCCAACTGACCATAGCGGCCAACGGAAGGAAGGTCTTTGAGTTCGGCCGGACGCTCACCGGCATCCAGCACCCCGACCAGCAGGTCGGCTGAACCCAGTTCAACCACGATTTCAGAGAGAGACGGCGCGAGACTGACGACCCGTTCGACGGCCACCGCCGAGCCGCTGGCGGCCAACAGTAAAACCGCCAGCCAGGCCCGACGCATCAGCCGAGTTGACGCGGAATACGGTAGAGGTAGAACAGCACCGTGGTCGACAACGCCAGCAGCACCAACGGTACGGCTTCGAGGCCGACGAACACCGCCAGCGCACCAATCCAGGCCGGCAATGCAGCCGCCAGGAACGCGGTACGTCGCTTGGCGGCCAGGACGATCCAGGCGGCGGGTTCTTCAGGTGTATCGAGGGCTTTTTGCGTAGCGATCAGCGCGTGCTTGTAGCCACCGAAAAACTTCAGGCTGACAAACATCGACGCCACACCGACGATAAACAACGGCATCGCCAGCACCGGCAGAATCGCCTCGCCCTGGCCGAACACGCCATTGATCACGAACAGCGGCAACAAGGCCAGCGCCAGGTATTGCCACCAACTGAACGACAACCGCCGCCGAACCTGACCGCGGGTCACGCCCGATCCGCCTCGCCCTGATGCTCGTTGCCCATCATGTGGTCGAGCTTGCTGGCCTTGGTAGCCAAGTAGAGTTTGTTGTGCGGGTTGTGGCCGGTGTGCAGCGGCACGCGCTCGGCGACCACGATGCCCATGTCGGTCAAGGCTTTGACCTTGCGCGGGTTGTTGGTCATCAGGCGCAGGGATTTCACGCCCAGGTGCTCAAGCATCGGCAGGCACATGGCGTAATCACGCTGGTCGGCAGCAAAGCCCAGGCGCTCGTTGGCTTCAACGGTGTCGGCGCCGCCGTCCTGCAACTCATAGGCACGGATCTTATTCAGCAAGCCGATACCACGGCCTTCCTGACGCAAGTACAGCAACACGCCACGGCCTTCACGGGCGATGGCCTGCAACGCGGCTTCAAGTTGCGAGCCGCAGTCGCAACGCTGGCTGAACAAGGCATCGCCCGTCAGGCATTCGGAGTGCAACCGGCCGAGCACCGGGGCACCGTCGGCGAACTCACCCAGGCTCAGCACCACGTGCTCGCGCCCGTTTTCTTCATCGAGAAAGCCGTGCATGGTGAATTGCGCAAAAGGCGTTGGCAGCTTGGAAGCGGCGACGAAAACGACAGGCACCGGTGTGCTCCTGATCAATAAGTACTGGAGATTCGCAGACGCGGCATTGTAACAGCAGGTTCCTACAGACGCTTAGGCTGAATTGTGGGGCATAACGATCAAAATGTTAGATCTCAGCCCCACCCTGTCCCTGTAGGAGTGAGCCTGCTCGCGATAGCGGTGTCACAGCCCACATCTGTGTTGACTGACACGGCCTCATCGCGAGCAGGCTCACTCCTACAGGGGATCGGTGTCAGTCAATCGAACGGGTAAGGCTGTTTCCAGCGTTCGAAGATGGGTTTCAGTGCGCCGTTTTTTACCAACAGGTCCATGCGCTGGTCGAACAACGCCATCAACGTTCGGGCCTTGGGCGTATTGGCGAAGCACAGGTACAGCGGCAATTCAGCGATATGCGTGCGACGGAACTGGGCAGGATCCTTGGCCCGTTTGAGGACGTAATCGATCTCGGTCAGCGCGTCGATGTAATAGTCGGCGCGGTTGTGGGTCAGCATCGACAAAATACCGGTGCGCCGCACGACCTCGTTATAGCGCTGCACGTCAGGCAGGTACTTCTGGTACTCATAACCGCGAACCCAGGCCAGTCGATAGCTGCCGAGAGTCCGCGGGTTCGGTGCCGGATTACTGGCAAGGCCCAGGGCGTAGATGTGATCGGTATCGAAATACCAGCGTGGATAAAGCACCTCGCTGACTTCGTCACGATAGGAACCGACACAGGCATCCACTTCACCGCGCTGGGCCAGGCCCACGGCGCGGGTATAAGGTTCGGTGCGGATGTCCAGTTTGACTCCGGCCGGCTCGAAGATCGCCCGCAACACGTCCCAGCCCAGGCCATGCCCGTCAGCGGCGGTGTAGTCTTCCCATTCTTCGCTGGCCAGATGAATCACCGATGGCGTCGGCGCTGCTTCCCCCGCCAGGGCGAGGGAACAAACCATTGCGAAAAAAACCGCCAACCAGCGCCGAGCCATCCCAGTCCCCTGCTTCGCCCGTCAGGCGAAAATCCTTACCAGCCCTTGCATCGCCAACCATGCAAATACGCCGGCCAGCACGTCGTCGAGCATGATTCCGACGCCGCCATGCACATGCCGGTCGATCCAGCGAATCGGCCATGGCTTGAGAATGTCGAAGAAGCGGAACATCAGGAAACCCGCGAGCAACCAGTACCAACCTTCCGGCACCAACCACAAGGTGATCCACATCCCGACCATTTCGTCCCAGACGATGCCCTCGTGATCGTGCACGCGCAGATCGTCGGCTACTTTGCCGCACAGCCAGAAGCCGAACAGCATGGTGATGCCCAGCATCAGCCAGTAGGCCCAATCGGGCATCATTTGCCACAACGGGATGAAGGGTAGCGCAACTAAAGAACCCCAGGTGCCCGGCGCCTTTGGCAGGGTGCCCGAACCGAAACCGAACGCCAGGAAATGCCAGGGATTGCGCCAGACCGAAGGCGGTACGAACTCCGCCGGGACCTGTTTGGGATGATCTGTCACGGTGTCTCCCGAAAATGTTGATAGCCCCGGGTTTGCGGGGTGATGTCTTGTCCATCGGCATCCAGCAGCGATACGCCCAGCCCTGTCACGACACGTCCGACCACATGGATCGGCCAGCCGCTTGCCAGCAATGCCGGCAACTCGACGGACGGTAGAGTGAAGGCGAGTACATAATCGTCGCCGCCGCTGAGGGCTGCGGTTTCGGCAGCGGATTGACCGAGGAAGGCCACTAACGCGGCTGACACGGGCAGCTTACTCCGCTCAACCTGAATGCCGACCTTCGACGCCAGCGCGATGTGGCCGCAGTCGGCGAGCAGGCCGTCGGAGATGTCCAACGCCGAGGTCGCCTTGCCGCGCAACACCTGCCCCAACGCCAATTGCGGCTGTGGTGACCAATAATGCGCCAGCAGCAGCTCGGCGATGGCTGCGTCAGCGGTTCGCTGACCCAACACCAGTGGCAAAGCCCCCGCAGCATTGCCCAGCTCGCCGCCCACACACAGCAAATCGCCGGGCTGCGCGCCGCCGCGAGTCAGCGCCTGACCGGCCGGTACACGACCGAACACAGTCATGGTCAGGCTCAGCGGCCCACGGGTGGTATCGCCGCCCACCAATGCCACGCCGCAGCGTTGCGCCATGCGGTTCAAACCACGGGAATACGCCTCCAGCCAATCGGCGGTCACCGTCGGCAAGGTCAGGGCAAGGGTAAACGCAATGGGAGTGGCGCCCATGGCAGCCAGGTCACTGACCGCCACAGCCAGCGAGCGCTGACCGAGCAGAAACGGGTCGCAGGGGTCTGCGAAATGCACGCCGGCAACCAGCGTGTCAGTGGAAATGGCCAACTGTTCCCCGGGGGGAACAGCCAGCAAGGCGCAGTCATCGCCGATCCCGAGGGCAACGCCTTCGCCGCCTTGCGCACAGGGCGCGGCGGCGAAGAAATTGCGGATCAGCTCAAACTCGCCCATGCGGCAGCTATCAAGCGCAAATTAGCGCTTGAACGCCTTCACTTCAGCTTCACGCAGACGCGGGGCCAGCTTGTCGAGTACACCGTTGACGAACTTGTGGCCGTCGGTGGAACCGAAGACTTTCGCCAGCTCGATACCTTCGTTGATCACAACGCGGTAAGGAACGTCGACACGCTCGAGCAATTCCCAGGTGGACAGGCGCAGAACGGCCAGTTCAACCGGGTCCAGCTCGTCGATGGTGATGTCCAGGCATGGCGTCAGGGCTGCATCGATCTTGTCCTTCTGTGCCGGAACCCCGTGAAGGATTTCGCGGAAGTAGGCACCGTCGACATCACTGAAATCGTTATCGACCCGGAACTGCGCTTCGATCTCGTTCAAAGACTGCTTGGCCATGTGCCATTGGTACAGCGCCTGAGTCGCGAGCTGACGGGCTTCACGACGCTTGACGCTTTTCGATGGCTTGCCGGCATCCGCAGGCTTTGGATCGCGCGGGTTGAAACGATCGCTATCGTCGCTAATCACTTGGCCTCCAACTGCGCCAGCAGGCTGACCATTTCCAGAGCGGACAGGGCAGCTTCGGCACCTTTGTTACCGGCCTTGGTGCCGGAACGTTCGATGGCTTGCTCGATGGAATCAACGGTCAGCACGCCGAAAGCGACTGGAACGCCGAACTCCATGGACACCTGGGCCAGGCCCTTGGTGCATTCGCCTGCCACGTATTCGAAGTGCGGAGTGCCGCCACGAATGACCGCGCCCAGGGCGATGATTGCCGCGTACTCGCCTTTTTGAGCGACCTTCTGCGCAACCAGCGGAATTTCGAAGGCGCCAGGTGCGCGGATGATGGTGATGTCGCTTTCGCTCACGCCGTGGCGAACCAGGGCATCCACTGCACCGCTGACCAGACTTTCAACGACGAAGCTGTTGAAACGGCCCACTACCAAAGCGTAGCGGCCTTTAGGGGCGATGAAGGTACCTTCGATGGTCTTCAGGGTCATTCGTTAGATCTCTTAAAGAGCCGGGACGCGCTTTCTACGCGTCCCTCAGTGATTTGTTAGCCGCGAATCAAGGACTGGAAACAACCGGTCATTATTCGGAGGGCACGTATTCTACAACTTCCAGATCGAAACCGGATATCGCATTAAATTTCATTGGCGCACTCATCAGGCGCATTTTGCGTACGCCCAGGTCCCGAAGGATTTGCGAACCGGCACCGACAATGCTGTAGGTGGTCGGTTTTTTCACGGCCGCCTGGTCGGCAGTTTCGCGAATGTGCGCCAGCAATACATCGCCATCGAGCGGGTGACCAAGCAACAGCACCACACCGCTGCCGGCCTCGGCGACCGCAGCCATCGCGGCGCGCAGGCTCCAGCGGCCCGGTTGCTTGACCATCAGCAGGTCGCGCAACGGGTCCATGTTGTGCACGCGAACCAGCGTCGGTTCTTCGGCGCAGACAGTGCCCAGGGTCAGGGCCATGTGCACGTCGCCTTCCACGGAATCACGATAGGTCACCAGGTTGAATTGGCCCAGTTCGCTGTCCAGTGGCTGTTCGGCAATCCGCTGAACGGTACGTTCGTGGATCATCCGGTAGTGAATCAGGTCGGCGATGGTGCCGATCTTGATGTCGTGTTCGGCAGCGAACGCTTCCAGTTCGGCGCGACGGGACATGGTGCCGTCATCGTTCATCACTTCGCAGATCACACCGCTCGGCTCGAAACCGGCCATGCGCGCCAAGTCGCAAGCGGCTTCAGTGTGGCCAGCGCGGGCCAGGGTGCCGCCGGCCTGAGCCATCAGCGGGAAGATGTGGCCGGGGCTGACGATGTCTTCAGCCTTGGCGTCTTTCGCGGCGGCCGCTTGCACGGTGCGCGCACGGTCGGCGGCGGAAATGCCGGTGGTCACGCCTTCAGCCGCTTCGATCGACACGGTGAACTTGGTACCGAAGCCGGAACCGTTGCGTGGCGCCATCAAGGGCAGCTTCAGCAGTTCGCAGCGCTCGCGGCTCATCGGCATGCAGATCAGGCCACGGGCGTGCTTGGCCATGAAGTTGATGTGCTCGGGCTTGCAGCACTCGGCGGCCATGATCAGGTCGCCTTCGTTCTCGCGGTCTTCGTCATCCATGAGGATGACCATCTTGCCTTGGCGGATGTCTTCAACCAGTTCTTCGATGCTATTGAGCGCCACAAGGCACCCCCTTTCTTTGAAATTTGAGCTTCAGGATTTGAGGTAGCCGTTTTGGGCCAGAAAGCTTTCAGTAATGGTGCTGCCGGCAGTCGGCTCTGCAGCCTTGTCGCCCAGCAACAAACGCTCCAGATAACGCGCCAGCAAGTCGACTTCCAGGTTGACCCGGCGACCTGGCTGGTACGACGCCATGATGGTTTCGCTCAGGGTGTGCGGAATGATCGTCAGCATGAACTCGGCGCCATCGACCGCGTTCACGGTCAGGCTGGTACCGTCGACGGTGATCGAGCCTTTATGGGCGATGTACTTGGCCAGTTCTTTCGGGGCGCGGATGCGAAATTCCACGGCACGCGCGTTTTCGGTACGGGCAACCACTTCGCCCACGCCATCGACATGACCGCTGACCAGGTGCCCGCCGAGGCGAGTGGTCGGGGTCAGGGCTTTTTCCAGGTTCACCGGACTGCCGCTCTTGAGATCGTTCATGGCGGTGCAGTCGAGGGTTTCACGGCTGACGTCGGCGGCAAAGCCGTTGCCCGGCAGTTCAACCGCGGTCAGGCACACGCCGTTGACCGCGATGCTGTCGCCCAGTTTGACGTCGCTCAGGTCGAGCTTGCCGGTTTCTACGTGGACCCGCACATCACCGCCCTTTGGGGTCAATGCACGAATACTGCCGATGGATTCGATGATGCCGGTAAACATGAGGTTCTCCTCGAGAACAAAGCCAGCGCTGTAGCGATGGCCGGGAATTATACGCTCGCGGCTGGCGAAGGAATGGCAGTGACCCGCCAGTCATCGCCAACCGCGCGAATTTCGGTGATTTTGAGCTCGGGCGCATCTTTCATTTGCGCGAGCGGCCAATCGAGCAGCGGCCGCGCCGATGAACCAAGGAACTTGCCGGCAATGAAAATCTGGAATTCATCCACCAGGCCTTGCTGCGCGAAAGCACCGGCCAGGCGCGGCCCGGCTTCGACCAGCACCTCGTTGACGTCACGGGCGGCGAGCGCAACCAGCAATTGGCGCAGATCGACCTGACCGTCAACACCGGGCACGATCAGGCATTCCGGGCCATTGGCGTACTGCTCCTCTACCGCCACGCAAGTGGCGACCAACGCCGGGCCGGCCTTGAAGAAGGGTGCATTCAGCGGCACCCGCAGGCGGCCGTCGATCAACACACGCAGCGGCGGACGGCTCATGGCCAGAGCAGTTTGCTCCGCATCCAGGCCTAATTCGTCCGCGCGCACGGTCAACCGGGCGTTGTCCGCCAGCACCGTGTCGGCGCCGGTCAGCACCACGCTGGCCTGAGCACGCAGGCGTTGCACCGCCGAACGCGCGGCCGAGCCGGTGATCCATTGGCTTTCGCCACTGTCCATCGCGGTGCGACCGTCCAGGCTCATGGCCAACTTGACCCGCACGAATGGCAAGCCGTGCTCCATGCGCTTGAGAAAACCTTGATTGAGCTTGCGCGCTTCGCCTTCCAGCACGCCACTTTCGGTAGCAATCCCGGCCTGAGCCAGTCGTTGCATGCCACGTCCGGCAACCGACGGGTTCGGGTCCTGCATCGCCGCAACGACACGGGCGACTCCGGCATTCACCAGCGCATCGGCGCAGGGCGGCGTGCGGCCGTGGTGGCTGCACGGTTCCAGCGTCACATAGGCGGTGGCGCCTCGGGCCTTGTCGCCCCCGGCGCGCAGGGCATGGACTTCGGCATGCGGCTCGCCGGCGCGCACGTGCCAGCCTTCGCCGACAATCTGCCCGTCCCGCACAATCACGCAGCCCACCCGAGGGTTGGGGTGGGTCGTGTAATGGCCTTTGCGCGCCAGTTCCAGCGCGCGGGCCATGTAATGGGCGTCGAGGACGGCGTGTTCCGCGGGCGTATTCATTCTTTCACCGGCTCACGGGCCAGGCGATCGATCTCTTCGCGGAACTCGTTGAGGTCCTGGAAGCGGCGATACACCGAAGCGAAACGGATATAGGCGACTTCATCGAGCTTCTGCAGCTCGGCCATCACCAGTTCACCGACCACGAGGGATTTGACCTCTCGCTCACCGGTGGCGCGCAGTTTGTGTTTGATGTGAACCAGCGACGACTCGAGGCGTTCGACACTCACCGGGCGCTTTTCCAGCGCACGCTGCATGCCGGCACGCAGTTTTTCTTCGTCGAAGGGCTGACGGCTGCCGTCGGTTTTGATCAGGCGCGGCAACACCAGTTCGGCGGTCTCGAACGTCGTGAAACGCTCGCCGCAGGCCAGGCATTCACGCCGGCGGCGCACCTGTTCGCCCTCGGCGACCAGACGCGAGTCGATGACCTTGGTGTCGTTGGCACCGCAGAAGGGACAGTGCATGGTGGCAGGCAACAAAAAAAGGGAGGGCCATGGTAGCGCATCCCGGTGGCAAGACAAGCCATAGGGTTTGCGGTATACAGACGGCTATAGTGCTTGATCCATGGATTTCACCTTGCTGGAGCCGTAAATGTCCTTAAGACCGCTCGTTTTGCTCAGTCTTTTCAGCCTGCTGGTGGCCTGTGGCAGCGATGCGCCCAAGCCCCAGCCGCCGACGCCCGGGCCCGCCCCGCAGGCTGCGCAGAAAAAAGCCCAGGAGTCGGCCAATCTTGGGCCGCTGCCCGCGTACCAGCGTGAATTGAGTGGCGCCTTGCAAGGCGTGCCGGCTGGCGCCGAGGTCGAACTGGCGCTGCTGGTGATCGACGAAAAAGATCGCCCACAACAATTGCTCGCCAGTTCCACCTTGATCGGCACTAATCAAGTGCTGCCGTTTCACCTGCGCTTCAACCCGGAATCGTTCCCGAACGGTGCCCGCGTTGAACTGCGCGGCCGCGCCAGCCAGTCCGGCCAGCTGATTTTGCATCTGCCGTCGCAAGTCATCTCCCAGCCCACCACGCAGGCCCTGGGTCAGCTGCAATTCGTCAAAGCGCCATGATTGCACCGCTCGACCTGCAACAAGCCTTGGGTGAACTGCTCGGTGATGCGCAGCTGGTGCCTGTCGCATTGCCCGAGACCGACCTGAAACTCTGGCTGATCGACGGCGATAAGATGGACCGCGCCTTCAGCCCCGAAGAAACCCGACGAATTCTGCATGAACCGCCCTACTGGAGTTTCTGCTGGGCCAGTGGCCTGGCGGTGGCGCGTTATCTCGCCGAATTCCCGGAGTGGGTCAAAGGTAAACGGGTGCTGGATTTCGGTGCCGGTTCGGGTGTGGCGGGAATAGCCGCGGTGAAGGCCGGCGCGCTGGAAGTGGTGGCCTGTGACCTCGACCCGCTGGCGATTGCCTCGTGTCGGGCGAATGCCGAACTCAATGACGTCCAGCTCAACTACTCGACCGATTTTTTCGCCGAGGCGGACCGATTTGATCTGATCCTGGTTGCCGACGTGCTCTACGACCGGGCGAACCTGCCGTTGCTTGATGAATTTTTGACCCGAGGTAAAGAGGCATTGGTGGCGGATTCGCGTGTGAGGGATTTCCGCCATCCGTTGTACCAGCGCATTGAAATGCTGGAAGCGATGACCTTGCCGGATCTGGCTGAGCCTGAAGAGTTTCGGCATGTGAGCCTCTATCATGCGCGGCGCGGCTAAAAGCTTCGCGAGCAAGCCCGCTCCCACATTGGCTCTGCGGCGCACCGAACTTTTGTGGTCGACACAAAACAAGTGTGGGAGCGGGCTTGCTCGCGAAGGCGTCCTGTCAGACAACACATCCCTAACCACCACCCCGCTTTCAGCCGTACCCCGCCAAGCCGTATAGTTGCCCCATCCACGCTTCCAAGAGATCCCCCATGAGTCAGGAAACGCCGTACATCTTCGACGCCACGACTGCTGATTTCGACCAGTCGGTGATCGAGAACTCTTTCCACAAACCGGTGCTGGTGGATTTCTGGGCCGAATGGTGTGCGCCCTGCAAAGTGCTGATGCCCTTGCTGCAGACCATCGCCGAGAGTTATCAGGGCGAGTTGCTGCTGGCCAAGGTCAACTGCGACCTGGAACAAGACATCGTCGCCCGTTTCGGGATTCGCAGCCTGCCGACCGTGGTGCTGTTCAAGGACGGTCAACCGGTCGACGGCTTTGCCGGTGCGCAACCGGAATCCGCTGTTCGAGCGATGCTTGAGCCGCACGTTCAAATGCCGCCACCGGCCGCCGCCGACCCGTTCGAGCAGGCTCAGGCACTGTTTGACGAAAGTCGTTTTGCCGACGCCGAAGCCATTCTCAAAGTGCTGTTGGGCGAGGACAACACCAACGCCAAGGCGCTGATCCTTTACGCCCGCTGCCTCACCGAACGCGGCGAGTTGGGTGAAGCGCAAACAGTGCTCGACGCGGTCAAGAGCGATGAACACAAAGCAGCTTTGGCCGGCGCCAAGGCGCAGATCCAGTTTCTCGGTCAGGCCAAGGATTTGCCGGATGCGGCAGACCTGAAAGCGCGCTTGGCGAAAGACCCGCAGGACGATGAAGCGGTGTATCAACTGGCGATTCAGCAGCTGGCTCGCCAGCAATACGATGCGGCGCTGGATGCGTTGCTCAAGCTGTTCATCCGCAATCGCAGCTACAGCGAAGGTTTGCCGCACAAGACCTTGCTGCAGGTGTTCGAACTGTTGGGCAATGACCATCCGCTGGTGACCACGTACCGCCGCAAGCTGTTTGCTGCGCTGTACTAAGCCACCTTGTAGAAGCACGGCTTGCCGGCGATGGCGTCTCTGAAATCGCCATCGCTAGCAAGCTATGCTCCTACGCCGGTTCGATCCAGCTGTAGAGCGGCGTATCCCCGCTGCTCGACACTTTCACATCGGCGCAATGGCGCAAGCGCACCAACAGGCGTTTGCCCGACGCCGCGCTGCCCGTCAGCCCTTCCAGCTGATCGAGCAAATCCGGCCCGCTCAATTGCCCGGCCTGGCGCAGCAGGTCCTTGGCGATCTGCCACAGCGCCTCATCCTGAGTCACCGGTTTGGCCGGGGCGACACTGGCCTCGGGCTTGCTTACTTGCAACTGCGCGCCGAGCTTTGCCCAGTCGCCGTCATCCATCTCCAGCGTCAAATCCACCGGCCAGTCGCCGATGCTTCCGCGAATTCGCAACATAGCTCTGCTCCTGCACATTTCTGACTTGCATGCTCCCATGGGACTTGTGCAACGCCAAGCAGGCGGTCAAACTCTCCGCACTTACGTTATAAGATTACATAACAAACTCTTCACTTTACTTTCCGGAGCCCCGCCATGCGTCGTCTGCTGCTCGCTTTGCCGTTTGCCTTGTTGCCGTTGGCCGTCGCCCACGCTGCCGATGAACATGATCATGAGCACGGCAGCCTCGGCGCCCACGAACATGGCGTCGGCCGCTTGAACGCAGCGCTGGACGGCCAGACTCTGGAGCTGGAACTGGAAAGCCCGGCGATGAACCTGGTGGGTTTCGAACACGCCGCCACCACGGATGCCGACAAAGCCAAGGTCGCCGCCACCCGCGCGCTGCTGGAGAAACCGCAGGCGTTGTTCAATCTGCCGAAAGCCGCTGGTTGCGTAGTTGCCATGCAGGAACTGGAAAGCCCGCTGTTCGGTGACAAGCCGGACGCCGACCATGATCACGATGAAGAGGCCAAAGACGAACATCATCACGACCACAGCGAAATCCACGCGCACTATCAATTCACCTGCGCAGCGCCCGGTGCACTGAAAACCCTGGACCTGGCGAACATTTTCAACACGTTCCCGGCCACCCAGAAAATTCAGGTACAACTGATCGGCCCGAGCGGGCAGCAAGGCGTTGAAGTGACCGCCAAGGCGGCCGCCCTTAAATTCTGAGTTCACCAAAGATCCAATGTGGGAGCGGGCTTGCTCGCGAAGAGGCCGTCACATTCAACAGAAATGTTGCCTGTCACACCGCCTTCGCGAGCAAGCCCGCTCCCACAGGGTTCACCTATCACCTGACCGGTTTCACATGACCCAAGCACTCATCGAACTGTCCGACCTGGGCTTCAGCTGGCCCGGTCACCCGCCGTTGCTGGACATCCCGGCGTTTCGCCTGGAGCCCGGCGAAACCCTGTTCCTCAAAGGCCCCAGCGGCAGTGGCAAAACCACCCTGCTCGGCCTGCTCGGTGGCGTGCAGAAGCCGGATCGCGGCAGCATTCGCCTGCTTGGCCAGGAACTGACGGAACTCGGTGCCGGCGCGCGCGACCGTTTCCGCGTCGACCACACCGGCTACATCTTCCAGCAGTTCAACCTGCTGCCGTTCCTGTCGGTACGCGAGAACGTCGAACTGCCCTGCCACTTCTCCAAGTTGCGCGCCGAACGGGCGAAGCAGCGCCACGGCAGCGTCGATCAAGCCGCGGCCACCCTCCTCGCCCACTTGGGTTTGAAGGATGAAAGCATCCTCGGCCGTCGCGCCGACTCGTTGTCCATCGGCCAGCAACAACGCGTGGCCGCCGCGCGCGCCCTGATCGGCCAGCCGGAATTGGTCATCGCCGATGAACCGACGTCGGCGCTGGACTACGACGCTCGGGAAAACTTCATTAGATTGCTGTTCGCCGAATGCCGGGAAGCCGGGTCGAGTCTGTTGTTTGTCAGCCACGACCAGAGCCTGGCGCCGCTGTTTGATCGCAACCTGTCGCTGGCCGAGCTCAATCGCGCCGCCAACCCGTCCGAGGTCTGAGATGTATTTGTTTCGTCTAGCCATGGCCAGTCTGGCTAACCGGCGCTTCACCGCGATCCTCACTGCATTCGCCATCGCCCTGTCGGTGTGCCTGCTGTTGGCGGTAGAACGGGTGCGCACCGAAGCCAAAGCCAGTTTCGCCAGCACCATTAGCGGCACCGACCTGATCGTCGGCGCGCGTTCGGGTTCGGTGAACCTGTTGCTCTACTCCGTGTTCCGGATCGGCAACGCCACCAACAACATCCGCTGGGACAGCTTCGAACACTTCGCCAACAACCCGAAAGTGAAGTGGGCGATCCCGATGTCCCTTGGCGACTCCCATCGCGGTTATCGAGTGATGGGCACCACCGAGGCGTACTTCGAGCATTACCAGTACGGCCATCAGCAACACCTTGAACTGGCCGACGGCCGTGCCTTCGCCACCGATCCGTTTGAAGTGGTGCTCGGTGCGGAAGTCGCCGATGCGTTGCATTACAAACTTGGCGACAAACTGGTGCTGGCCCACGGCGTGGCGGTGATCAGCCTGGTCAAGCACGACGATAAACCGTTCACCGTGGTCGGCATTCTCAAGCGAACCGGTACCCCGGTGGACCGCACGCTGCACATCAGCCTCGGCGGCATGGAAGCGATTCACATCGACTGGCACAACGGCGTTCCGGCCAGGGGCGAAGGTCGGATCAGCGCCGATCAGGCGCGCAACATGGACCTCACGCCGCAAGCGATCACCGCGTTCATGCTCGGTCTCAACAGCAAGATTTCGACGTTCGCAGTGCAACGCGAAATCAATGAATTCCGTGGCGAGCCGATGCTGGCGATCCTGCCGGGCGTGGCGCTTCAAGAGCTGTGGAGCCTGATGAGCACGGCGGAAAAAGCCTTGTTCGTGGTCTCGCTGTTTGTGGTGCTGACCGGGTTGATCGGCATGCTCACAGCGATTCTCACCAGCCTCAACGAACGTCGCCGGGAGATGGCGATTCTGCGTTCGGTAGGCGCCCGGCCATGGCACATCGCGACGTTGCTGGTGCTGGAAGCGTTCGCCCTTGCGCTGTCCGGAGTAATTGCCGGTGTGGCGCTACTGTACGTGTGCATCGCCGCCGCCCAGGGTTACGTGCAAGCCAATTACGGCTTGTACCTGCCGCTGGCGTGGCCGAGCGAGTATGAATGGACGCTGCTCGGTGGCATCCTGATCGCCGCTTTGCTGATGGGCAGCGTGCCGGCCTGGCGCGCGTATCGCCAATCATTGGCCGATGGCCTGTCGATCCGACTATGAGGACGTTGAACATGCCCCGCGCCATCCTTGCGCTGCTGATGCTGGTCGCCTTGCCCCTGTGGGCGGCCGAGCCGAAAGACCTGACCTGGTCAGAAATGATCCCGCCGGACGCCGCGCCAGAAGTGCCGAACATGACGCCGCTGCACGACTTGTCGCAGATGAGCAGCACGCTGGCGGCCGAGTCGGCACCCGCCGCCAAACAGGACATGCCGAATGCGCCGGTGGTGAAAAGCCTGGATGGCCAAAACATTCGCCTGCCGGGCTACATCGTGCCGCTGGAAGTGAGTGAGGACGGACGGACCACGGATTTTCTGCTGGTGCCATATTTCGGCGCCTGCATCCACGTGCCACCGCCGCCGTCGAACCAGATCGTGCATGTGAAAAGCGAAGTCGGCGTGAAGCTGGATGAGCTGTATCAACCGTACTGGATCGAGGGGGCGATGCAGGTGAAGGCGTCGACCAGCGAGCTGGCGGATGCCGGGTATCAGATGGAGGCGGACAAGATTTATGTGTATGAACTGCCGGAGTGAAACCGGTAGTCATGTGGTGTTTGTTCTATAGCCTTCGCGAGCAAGCCCGCTCCCACATTCGTGTTGCGTTAATGCACAAATCAAATGTGGGAGCAACTGTCTTGATGACTTTATTTTTAAGGCTTATCGGAAGACAGCTGAACTCCCACGGCTCCAGGCCATGCAAATTCCTTACAAAACACGCAGCCTGTTTAGGCTGCCTGTTCTCGCCACTCAGTTTTCTCTCGAATCATGGCATTCAGCCGTATCAACAACACTCGCATGCAGGCGATCAGCGCTACTTTGGCGCATTTACCTTTCTGGCGTAATGCTTGATACCGAGCCTTGAACTCAGGCTGTCGCCGGATCACCACCCAACAGGCCATGTACATCGCGC
>NZ_RCZE01000012.1 GCF_006438915.1 Pseudomonas arsenicoxydans
GGCCTGCCGCCAGCGTTCAATCTGAGCCATGATCAAACTCTTCAGTTCAAACATCTTTGGGTTTTTAAGAAACCCTAAACTTGGCTCAGCAATCGTTGGTTACATCTTTGATTTCTCGCGGAGTAACTTGTGATGCTGATAATCTTGTTGACTATCAGTCTGACTCCACAAGCACCCACACGAATTGCTTGATTCAGTTGTTAAAGAGCGGTTGGTTAAGATCTTTCGTCTCAACCGAGGCGCGCATTCTACAGCAGCCTCTGTTGCTGTCAAGCGGTTATTTTCAGAAGTTTTCAAAATTTCGCTTGGAAATCTTTAACAACTTCAACCACTTGCGCTTCCGATCACTCGGTAGCGGGAGGCGAATTCTACAGCGTTACACGCTGCTGTCAACACCTCTTTTTCAACTCCTTTCGCGCTTCGATGACCTGAAGTCGCTTGCTGCCGAAAACTGCGTAACTCTTTGTTTACCAAGGAGTTTTCCGTTTCGACTGCGCCGGAAGTGGGGCGAATTATAGACATACAGAATCTGCCGTCAACCTTTAAATTCACAATTCTGTCATATGAGTCAAAAAAAGCCCGGAAACACAAGGCCGGCCCCAAGGGGCCGGCCTTATTCCCTTCTACTTACAAGCTAGGGAATGCGAATTGCGACGCTTCATGGCTCGCACGTTGCGGCCAGCGCTGGGTGATGGCTTTGCGGCGAGTGTAGAAACGCACACCGTCCGGGCCATACGCATGCAGGTCGCCGAACAGCGAACGCTTCCAGCCACCGAAGCTGTGATAAGCCACCGGCACCGGCAACGGTACGTTAACGCCGACCATGCCCACTTCGATCTCATCGCAGAACAACCGCGCTGCTTCACCATCACGGGTGAAGATGCAGGTGCCGTTGCCATACTCGTGATCGTTGATCAGCTGCATCGCCTCTTCCAGGCTATTCACCCGAACGACGCACAGCACTGGCCCGAAGATTTCTTCTTTATAGATGCGCATCTCTGGCGTGACGTTATCGAACAGGCAGCCACCCAGGAAGAAACCTTCCTCATGACCGGCCACGCTCAGACCTCGACCGTCGACCACCAGGGTCGCGCCGGAAGAAACGCCGTCTTCGACATAACCACTGACCTTGTCCCGCGCCTGACCGGTGACCAGCGGCCCCATGTCCAAGCCGCAAGTAGTGCCCGCGCCGATTTTCAGCGCCTTGATCTGCGGTACCAGTTTTTCCACCAGCGCATCCGCCACTTGGTCACCGACGCACACCGCCACCGAGATCGCCATGCAACGCTCGCCGCAAGAACCGTAGGCCGCGCCCATCAGTGCGCTGACGGCGTTATCCAGGTCCGCATCCGGCATCAGCACCGCATGGTTCTTCGCGCCGCCCAGTGCCTGAACACGTTTGCCGCGCTTGGTGCCTTCGGCGTAGATGTATTCGGCAATCGGCGTCGAACCGACGAAGCTCAGCGCTTTGACTTCCGGCGCTTCGATCAGCGCATCCACCGCAGCCTTGTCACCGTGCACCACATTAAGCACGCCTTTAGGCAGACCGGCTTCCAGCAACAGTTGAGCGATCAGCAACGTGGAGCTCGGATCGCGCTCGGACGGTTTGAGGATAAAGCAGTTGCCGCAGACGATTGCCAGCGGATACATCCACAGCGGCACCATCGCCGGGAAGTTGAACGGGGTAATACCGGCCACCACGCCCAACGGTTGGAAGTCCGACCAGGCATCAATGTTCGGCCCGACGTTACGGCTGTATTCACCCTTGAGGATTTCCGGCGCTGCGCACGCGAACTCGACGTTCTCGATACCGCGCTTCAATTCGCCCGCTGCATCTTCCAGGGTCTTGCCATGCTCTTCGCTGATCAACTGAGCAATGCGTGCTTCGTTCTGTTCCAGCAGTTGCTTGAAGCGGAACATCACCTGGGCACGTTTGGCCGGTGGTGTGTTGCGCCAGGCCGGAAATGCGGCCTTGGCCGAGTCGATGGCTTTTTGAATGGTTTCGCGGCTGGCCAATGGCAGCTTGTGGATCGCCTGGCCGGTAGACGGGTTGAACACGTCGGCCGTGCGACCGTCTTCGGTCACCAGTTCGCCATTGATCAAATGCGGGATAAGGCTCATGTAACGCTCCTGAAAAGTTGTCCACAGGCGCCCCGTTGAAGGACGCCTCTATATAGAAGAGAAAATCAGTCGATTTTGTTCAGCACTTCGCCGACCGCGTCGAACAGACGATCAAGGTCTTGCGGCTTGCTGTTGAAGGTTGGGCCGAACTGCAGGGTGTCGCCGCCGAAGCGCACATAGAACCCGGCTTTCCACAGCGCCATACCCGCTTCGAATGGACGCACGATCGCGTCGCCATCACGCGGCGCGATCTGAATCGCACCGGCCAGGCCGAAGTTACGAATGTCGATGATGTTCTTCGAACCTTTCAGACCGTGCAGCGCATTTTCGAAATGCGGCGCCACCTCGGCCACGCTCTGCACCAGGTTTTCCTTTTGCAGCAGGTCGAGTGCTGCCAGGCCTGCGGCGCACGCCACCGGGTGCGCGGAGTAGGTGTAGCCGTGCGGGAATTCCACCGCGTACTCAGGCGTCGCCTGGTTCATGAAAGTCTGGTAGATCTCGGAGCTGGCAATCACCGCGCCCATCGGGATCGCGCCGTTGGTGACTTGCTTGGCGATGCACATCAGGTCCGGGGTTACGCCGAAGGTATCGGCACCGAACATTTTGCCGGTACGGCCGAAACCGGTGATCACTTCGTCGAACACCAGCAGGATGTTGTGCTGATCGCAGATCTCGCGCAGTCGCTTGAGGTAACCCTGTGGCGGAACCAGTACGCCAGCGGAACCGGCCATTGGCTCAACGAATACCGCGGCGATGTTCGACGCGTCGTGCAACTCGATCAACTTCAGCAGCTCATCGGCCAAAGCAATACCACCCAGCTCCGGCATGCCGCGAGAGTAGGCATTGCTCGCCAGCAAAGTGTGCGGCAGATGATCAACATCCATCATCGCCTGACCGAACATTTTGCGGTTGCCGTTCACGCCACCGAGGCTGGTGCCGGCGATGTTCACACCGTGGTAACCACGGGCGCGACCGATCATTTTGGTCTTGGTGGCCTGACCTTTCAGGCGCCAGTAAGCGCGGACCATTTTCACGGCGGTATCCGCACACTCGGAACCCGAGTCGGTGAAGAACACGTGATTCAGGTTGCCCGGGGTCAGGTCGGTGATTTTCTCGGCCAATTGGAACGACAGCGGATGGCCGTACTGGAAGCCTGGCGAGTAGTCGAGCGTGCCCAATTGCTTGGCAACCGCTTCCTGGATTTCCTTGCGGGTGTGCCCGGCGCCGCAGGTCCACAGACCAGACAGCGAGTCATAAACTTTGCGGCCCTTGTCGTCGATCAGCCAGCTGCCTTCCGCCGCGACGATCAGACGCGGGTCGCGCTGGAAGTTACGGTTGGCGGTGTAGGGCATCCAGTGAGCATCAAGCTTGAGCTGGCTGGCCAGGGAAGACGGGGCGTTTTCAGGCAAGTTCATGGGCAAAACCTCGCAGGCAATAAGCGGCGTAGAGATCAAAAGCGTTCTTGCAGCTAAATTGCCACGGGGATAAAGTCTGTGAAATCCAACTTTTCTAACGTTCAGTCAGGCTGCTACTAAACTATGAGCACGCGTCGTCCCGATCCACTGGCGCAAGTCAGCGACTTTGATATCCGCTTGTTGCGGATCTTTCGCAGCGTGGTCGAGTGCGGCGGCTTCTCGGCGGCGGAAAGCGTGCTGGGGATTGGTCGCTCCGCCATCAGCCAGCAAATGAGCGATCTGGAACAACGCCTGGGCTTGCGGTTATGCCAACGCGGACGCGCCGGATTCTCCCTGACCGAAGAAGGTCGCGAGGTGTACCAATCGGCCTTACAGCTATTGAGTGCGCTGGAAAGTTTCCGCACCGAGGTCAATGGCCTGCACCAACACTTGCGTGGCGAATTGACCATTGGCCTGACCGACAACCTGGTCACCCTCCCCCACATGCGCATCACCCACGCCTTGGCACAATTGAAGGAGCGCGGCCCCGACGTGCAGATTCAGATCCGCATGATCGCGCCCAATGAAGTGGAGCAAGGTGTGCTGGATGGCCGTCTGCACGTCGGCGTGGTGCCACAGGCCAGCGCGCTGTCGGGGCTGGAATATCAACCGCTTTATAGCGAGCGCTCGCTGCTGTATTGCGCGGTTGGGCATCCCCTGTTTTATGTCGATGACAAACAACTCGACGATGACCGCCTCAACAGCCAGGACGCGATCGCGCCGACCTTCCGACTGCCGGCGGACATCCAGGCCCATTACCAGGCACTCAACTGCACCGCCAGCGCTTCGGACCGTGAAGGCATGGCTTTTCTGATCCTGACCGGGCGTTACATCGGCTATCTGCCGGATCATTACGCCAGCCTCTGGGTGCAACAAGGCCGCTTGCGTGCGCTGAAACCGAAGGCACGCTTCTACGACCTGAGCCTTGCATCGGTCACGCGCAAGGGCCGTCGCCCGCATCTGGTTCTGGAAAGCTTCCTGGAAAGCCTCGCCGCGACGCGCTGAACAACCGAAGAAACCTGTGCCCCGGGACTTGTCTCAATCCCGTGGGTGCGCTATCAACGCACTGGTTGCACCCACCTACTTGTCTGGAAGTGCCTATGACCTTTGAAGTCCCAGCTCACGGCGGTAAACCTGCCAGCCGCATTCGTCAGAAGAACGAAGAGACCATTATCAAAGCCGCCGAAGACGAGTTCGCCCGTCACGGGTTCAAAGGCACCAGCATGAACACCATCGCCCAGAATGCCGGGTTGCCCAAAGCGAACCTGCATTACTACTTCACCAACAAACTCGGTTTGTATGTGGCGGTGCTGAGCAACATCATCGAGTTGTGGGACAGCACCTTCAATACCCTGACTGCCGAAGATGATCCGGCCGAGGCATTGACCCGCTACATCCGCGCCAAGATGGAGTTTTCCCGGCGCCAGCCACAAGCCTCGCGAGTCTTCGCCATGGAAGTGATCAGCGGCGGCGAGTGCCTGACCGAGTACTTCAACCAGGACTACCGCGCCTGGTTCCAGGGCCGGGCCGCGGTGTTCCAGGCGTGGATCGACGCCGGCAAAATGGACCCGGTCGATCCGGTCAACCTGATCTTTCTGTTGTGGGGCAGCACTCAGCATTACGCCGACTTCGCGACCCAGATCTGCCGAGTCAGTGGCCGCACCAAGCTGACCAAACAAGACATGGAAGAAGCCGGCAACAACCTGATCCGCATCATTCTCAAAGGCTGCGGCCTGACCCCTGTTATTTAAGATCCCTATGCCTTTTACCCTCAGCGACTTTTGCGAATACCGCGAAGAGATTCGCAAAAGCCGCTTCATCACCTTCGCCGCGCCGATCTCAAGCCCGGCTGACGCCCAGGCGTTCCTCGAGCAGCACAGTGACCTCAATGCGTCGCACAATTGCTGGGCGTGGAAACTCGGCGACCAGTACCGCAGCAACGACGATGGCGAACCCGGCGGCACCGCTGGCCGGCCGATTCTGGCGGCGATCGAAGCGCAGGACTGCGACCAGGTCGCGGTGCTGGTGATTCGTTGGTACGGGGGCATTCAATTGGGCACCGGCGGCCTCGCCCGGGCGTATGGCGGCGGTGCCAACAAATGCCTGCAAGCGGCACCCAAGGTTGAGCTGATCAGTCGAGTGCCCGTCAGTTGTGCCTGCGCCTTCGGTGAATTGGCGCTGGTGAAACTTCGAGTCGCAGAGTTGGGCGGTTTGCTGGTGGAGGAAACCTTCACAGCCTATGGTGTGGAACTTCAATTGGCCGTCGGAAAAGAGCAGATCGACACACTGCAAACGCAACTGGCGGACTTGAGTCGCGGACGCATTGTGTTGCAGCACTGACCGCACCAACACCGTTCACCCTTATTCCGTCGACGTTGAGATTTTGCCCACATCTACTGTGCACCCGGCTGTGGATAACCTGAGCACATGTGCCTGTAACCCTTCTGTCATGCGGGTTTGCGGGCTTTGTTCATTTTTCATCCAATTTGCCATCACCATCGTTAATTTCACGTAAAAACAAACAGTTAGCACGGGTTATCACATTTAGAAGATAGCCGCACAGTGCTTATGCCCGCCCATTGAGCTTGCGCACAAATACTGTGGAGCAATCTGTGGATAACCCGTTCATGGTCGTCGCGGCCCCGTATCCGGCATGGCTTGCGGGCTACTGTTCATTTTTTAACCAAATCCCCGCGAGCAAAACTGGAGCCCGATCAACCGCGTTGCCCCCAAGTGGTGCCTGATTCTGTGTCGATAGAACGCAACGCATTGTCCTTGAGGGTGAGCCTGCGCGGATTTTCAGCTTTCCTGACCCAATGGCCAGGAAATTGCTTTATCCACAGGCATCACGCCCATCGACCCGAGTCAGTCATGCCCAACCCCGTGCCGATCCCCGATCAAACGCCCCGTCTGCAATTGCGCCACATCAGCAAACGCTATCCCGGATGCCTGGCCAACGACGCCATCGACCTGACCATTGCGCCTGGCGAAATCCATGCCCTGCTCGGGGAAAACGGTGCCGGCAAAAGTACGCTGATGAAGATCATCTACGGCGTCACCCAGGCCGATTCCGGGGAGATGACCTGGCAAGGGCAACGCGTGAACATACGCAACCCTTCCCAGGCCCGGGGTCTTGGGATCGGCATGGTGTTCCAGCATTTCTCGCTGTTCGAGACATTGAGCGTGGCACAGAACATCGCCCTGGCGATGGGCGCAGCGGCCGGCACACCGAAACAGCTTGAACCGAAAATTCGTGAAGTGTCCCGCCGTTATGGCATGGCGCTGGAGCCCGAGCGACTTGTCCACAGCCTGTCGATTGGCGAGCGGCAACGGGTGGAAATCATTCGCTGCCTGATGCAAGACATCCGTCTGTTGATCCTTGATGAACCGACCTCGGTACTGACCCCGCAAGAAGCCGAAGAACTGTTCATCACCTTGCGCCGACTCGCGGCCGAGGGCTGCAGCATTCTGTTTATCAGCCACAAACTCGGTGAAGTCCGGGCGCTGTGCCACAGCGCCACCGTGTTGCGCGGCGGTCGAGTGGCCGGGCATTGCCAGCCGGCCGAATGCTCGGACCGGCAATTGGCGCGACTAATGGTGGGCGAAGCCGCCGAGACGATTACGGATTATCCGAAGGTGGTTGGCGGCGGAGTGTTTCTCAGCGTCAGCCAGTTGTCCTGGCACAATCCCGATCCGTTCGGCTGCTCGCTGAAGGAGGTTGATCTTGAAGTGCGCAGGGGTGAAATCGTCGGCATCGCCGGTGTGGCGGGTAATGGTCAGGATGAGTTGCTGGCCTTACTGAGTGGCGAAGAACGGCTGACCCGCAACGACGGCGCAACGATCCGATTCGCCGGGCAAGCGGTCGCCCACTTGCGACCCGATGCACGACGCAAACTCGGCCTGGCCTTCGTCCCCGCTGAACGGCTGGGTCACGGCGCCGTGCCGGAATTGAGCCTCGCCGATAACGCGCTGCTCACGGCGTTTCAACAAGGCCTGGTCAGCAACGGGCTGATCCAGCGCCGCAAGGTCGAAGCGTTGGCCGAAGAAATCATCCGTCGTTTCGGGGTCAAGACGCCCGATGCCCAAACACCGGCCCGCAGCCTGTCTGGCGGTAATTTGCAGAAGTTCATCCTCGGCCGGGAAATCCTCCAGCAACCCAGACTGCTGATCGCCGCACACCCGACCTGGGGCGTGGACGTCGGCGCCGCCGCAACCATTCACCGCGCGCTGATTGCCTTGCGCGATGCCGGCGCGGCGATCCTGGTGATCTCCGAAGACCTCGACGAATTGTTCCAGATCAGCGACCGCCTCGGCGCATTGTGCGGCGGTCGTCTTTCGCCACTGAAAGCGACCGTCGACACACGCTTGATCGACGTCGGCGGTTGGATGGCTGGCCAGTTCGACGCCCCTCACTCACCTGCACCCGCAACGGCTTAACGGAGCTTTCCATGCTGCTTTCTCTCGAACCCCGCGGCCAGCAATCGCGCCTGATGCTCTGGTGCTCGCCGTTGCTCGCGGCGGCCCTGACGCTGGGCTGTGGCTCATTACTGTTTATCGCGCTGGGCCACGATCCGTTGCTGACCTTGCACACCTTGTTGATCGCGCCGATCAGCGACGGGTATGGCGTCTCGGAACTGTTGGTCAAAGCGTTGCCGATATTGCTCTGTGCATTGGGGCTCGCCGTGGCTTATCAGGCGCGGATCTGGAACATCGGCGCCGAAGGTCAATTGTTGCTCGGCGCGTTGGCCGGCAGTGCCTTGGCGGTGAACATCATCGACCTGCAAAGTCGCTGGGCGCTGGTGTTGATTCTGCTGGTCGGCACCCTGGCCGGCGCGGCGTGGGCCGGACTGACTGCGTGGTTGCGCACGCGCTTCAACGCCAATGAAATCCTTACCAGCATCATGCTCAATTACGTCGCACTGAACCTGCTGCTGTTCTGTGTCCATGGGCCGTTGAAGGATCCGGCAGGGTTCAATTTTCCGGAGTCGGCGATGTTCAGTGACTTCAGCCGTTTGCCGTTATTGATGGAGGACGGTCGGGTCCACGCCGGGGTGTATTTCGCCTTGCTGGCGTTGGTCGCGGTGTGGGTTTTGTTGCAGAAAAGCTTTATCGGTTTCCAGATTAAAGTGCTGGGGCTGGACAAGCGTGCGGCGGGTTTCGTCGGGTTTCGCGAGAAGCGCTTGATCTGGCTGGCGTTGTTGATCAGCGGCGGTTTGGCGGGCCTGGCCGGCGTATGTGAAGTGACCGGCCCTATCGGCCAATTGGTGCCGCAAGTCTCGCCGGGCTACGGCTATGCGGCGATCACCGTGGCGTTTCTCGGGCGACTCAATCCCATCGGCATTCTATTTTCCAGCCTGTTGATGGCGCTGCTGTACATCGGCGGTGAGAGCGCGCAGATGAGCATGAACCTGCCGCAAGCCATCACCCAATTGTTCCAGGGAATGATGCTGTTTTTCCTGCTGGCCAGCGACGTACTGATTCTCTACCGACCGCGTTTGAATGTGCGCTGGGCCCGCCGCGCGCCAGCCACCGTACCTGCAGGAGCGCTGTGATGGATATCGATCTGCTGAGCAATATTTTCTACGCGATGGTCCGTTGCGGCACGCCGTTGCTGTTAGTGGCGTTGGGTGAATTGATCTGCGAGAAGAGCGGCGTGCTCAACCTCGGCCAGGAGGGGATGATGCTGTTTGGCGCGGTGATTGGTTTTATCGTCGCGCTGAACAGCGGCAACCTGTGGCTCGGTGTGCTGTTGGCGATGCTCGCCGGAATGCTGTTGTCGTCGCTGTTTGCCTTGGTGGCGTTGGTGTTTAACGCCAATCAAGTGGCCACCGGGTTGGCGCTGACGATCTTCGGCGTGGGCCTGTCGACGTTTGTCGGAGCGGCATGGGTTGGTAAACCGCTGGCCGGGTTTGAGCCGGTGGCGATTCCGTACTTGAGCGAGATTCCGCTGATCGGGCGGATGCTGTTTGCGCAGGATCTGTTGGTGGATCTGTCATTCGCGCTGTTTGCGCTGGTGGCGTGGCTGATTCTGAAAAGTCGCGTCGGATTGATCATTCAAGCGGTCGGGGAAAACCCGGACGCGGCCAGCGCGATGGGCTTGCCGGTGCTGGGCGTGCGCACGCTGGCGGTGTTGTTTGGCGGTGCTATGGCCGGGTTGGCCGGGGCGTATCTGTCCCTGGCGTACACACCGATGTGGGCGGAGAACATGAGCGCCGGGCGCGGCTGGATTGCGCTGGCGCTGGTGGTGTTTGCCAGTTGGCGGGTGTGGCGGTTGCTGCTGGGGGCGTACCTGTTCGGGCTCGCCAGCATCCTGCATCTGGTGGCGCAGGGGTTGGGGCTGGCGATTCCGTCGAGCCTGCTGGCGATGCTGCCGTATGTCGCGACCATCGTGGTATTGGTGCTGCTGTCGCGGGATGCGGTGCGCACACGGCTGTATGCGCCGGTGTCGTTGGGGCAGCCGTGGCGGGGTGGGCATTAAGGGTGACTCTCCCGGCCTCTTCGCGAGCAAGCCCGCTCCCACATTGGAATTCTGTCGGTCATTAATCATGAGTTCGACTCGGTCAAATGTGGGAGCGGGCTTGCTCGCGAAGAGGCCCGAATTGGCAACACCTGCACAACGCCCCACGCCAATTCAAAGACCAGGAAAACCACCAGCAACGAACTGGCCCCGTGGAGCAAGGCGTACAACTGCCAAGCCGAAAACAGAAATCTACCAACCGCGTCATACCGCCCAAACACCTGCTGCGGATCGCGAATCCGCAGCACCGCCCAAACGCACACAATCGACCCCAACAGATTCGCCATCAGCATGTGCATCGGCTCAAACGCCGGTAGCGTTCCAGGCAAATCCAACGCCTGGCTCAACCCCGTCAACCCGCTATGCAAAATCGCAAAACTCCACGGCGTGGCAAACGCCGCCGTCACGATCAAGTCATACCAGGCACTGCCCCGCACCAACCGGCGATATTGCGCTGAAGTCCACATCGGCCCTGCTCCATACATTCGAGGAGCAACAAGGCTAAAGCCTGGAGTATGCTCCAGGGTCAAGCCCTCTCGAGACGTCAATATGCGCATCGGTGAATTAGCCCAGGCCAGCGCCGTCAGCCGCGATACGCTGCGGTTTTACGAGCAACGCGGATTGATCGCGGCGCAACGCAGCGCCAATGGTTATCGCGACTACCCGGCAGACATGGTGCAACTGGTGCAGTACATCAAGACCGCTCAGCGACTGGGTTTTACCCTCGGCGAAATCGGCAACAGCGTCGCAGCAATCTGGCAGTCCCCCGACCCGGACAGCGCCGTCACGCAACTGCTGCAAGACAAACTCAAACTGATCGAAACCCGAATGGATGAACTCGGCGCGTTGCGTCACGAGTTGCAACAACGGCTCGGGCAACGCTGTCCACTGAATCCGTGATCCTCTTTTTTTAAGGAAGCCACTCATGTCCAAGGCAAAAACCGCGCTCATCATCGGAGCCTCCCGAGGCCTGGGCCTAGGCCTGGTGAAAACCCTGCTGGCCGACGGCTGGCAAGTCACCGCCACCGTACGTAACCCACAAAACGCCGAGGCGCTGCAAGCGCTGGGCAAGGTGCGGGTCGAGAAACTCGACATGGACGATCAGTCTGCGGTGATCGCCCTCGCCCAACAGCTCAAAGGTGAAATGTTCGACCTGTTGTTCGTGAATGCCGGGGTCAAGGGTCCGGCAGTTCAAACGCCAGGGGGAGGCGCGACACTGGCCGACGTCGGTCAACTGTTTTTCACCAATGCGGTGGCGCCGATCAACCTGGCCCAGCGTTTCGTCGCGCAGATCCGTGACGGCAGCGGCGTGCTGGCGTTCATGAGTTCCGGGCTGGGTAGCGTTACCGTGCCGGACGCTCCTGAATTGGCGCTGTACAAGGCCAGTAAAGCCGCGCTGAATTCCATGACCAACAGCTTCGTCACGCAGCTGGGCGAACAGAAACTCACCGTGCTGTCGCTGCATCCGGGCTGGGTGAAAACCGACATGGGCGGTGAAGGCGCGGACCTGGACGTGGACACCAGCACACGCGGGCTGGTTGATCAGGTGAACGCCTACACCGGCAAGGGCGGGCATCACTTCATCAATTACAAGGGCGAAACCATTCCCTGGTAATCATGTAGGAGCCGGGCTTGCCCGCGATTGCATCAACTCGGTCTCGCTGACAGACCGAGGTGCCTGCATCGCGGGCAAGCCCGGCTCCTACAGGGATTTGTGTTGTCTGGTCGGGTCGGGCTTGCCCGGCGCTGCGTTTTGTCCGAAACTGCGCACCTCGCCCCCGCGGCGATCCTGGATCAGCAGACAGGGTAATCACTGAGCTGGCAACCCTGAACCCAACTTTCAGAGGAGCCGGCCAACATGCCCGCATCCCGTACCTGGTTAAAAAATCCCCTCGCGATCTTCACTGCCAATGGCCTCGATGCCCGTGGCGGCCTGGTTGTGCAAGACGGTGTGATCGTCGAAGTGCTCGCCGCCGGCCAGCAACCGTCCACGCCCTGTGGACACGTGTTCGATGCCCGCGAGCATGTGATCCTGCCGGGGCTGATCAACACCCATCACCATTTCTATCAAACCCTGACCCGCGCCTGGGCGCCGGTGGTCAACCAGCCGTTGTTCCCGTGGCTGAAAACCCTGTACCCGGTCTGGGCCCGCCTTACGCCGGAAAAACTCGCCCTCGCCACTAAAGTCGCGCTGGCCGAGTTGCTGCTGTCCGGCTGCACCACCGCTGCCGATCACCATTACCTGTTTCCCGAAGGCCTGGAAAACGCGATCGACGTGCAGGTCGAAAGCGTCCGCGAACTGGGCATGCGCGCCATGCTCACGCGCGGTTCCATGAGCCTCGGCGAGAAGGACGGCGGCCTGCCACCGCAGCAGACCGTGCAGGAAGGCGCAGTGATTCTCGACGACAGCCAGCGCCTGATCGCCGAGTACCACGAACGCGGTGACGGTGCGCAAATCCAGATCGCCCTCGCACCATGCTCGCCGTTCTCGGTGACCCCGGAAATCATGTCTGCCAGTGCTGAACTGGCGAACAAACTCGACGTGCGCCTGCACACCCACCTGGCCGAAACCCTCGACGAAGAAGACTTCTGCCTGCAACGTTTCGGCCTGCGTACCGTGGATTATCTGGACAGCGTCGGCTGGCTCGGCCCGCGTACGTGGCTGGCCCACGGCATCCACTTCAACCCGGACGAAATCGCCCGCCTCGGCGCCGCCGGCACCGGCATCTGTCATTGCCCGAGTTCGAACATGCGCCTCGCTTCCGGCATCTGCCCGACACTGGACCTGACGGCGGCTGGCGCGTTGCTCGGGCTGGGCGTGGACGGTTCAGCGTCCAACGATGCGTCGAACATGATGCTCGAAACCCGTCAGGCGCTGTACATCCAGCGCCTGCGGTATGGCGCAGAGAAGATCACGCCGGAGCTGGTGCTGGGCTGGGCAACCAAGGGCTCGGCGAGTTTGCTGGGGCGTACCGATATCGGTGAGCTGGCGGTTGGCAAGCAGGCGGATCTGGCGTTGTTCAAACTGGATGAGCTGCGCTTCTCCGGCAGCCATGACCCAGTGTCGGCGCTGCTGCTGTGCGGCGCGGATCGGGCGGATCGGGTGATGGTCGGCGGCAAGTGGCGAGTGATCGATGGGCAGGTTGAGGGGCTGGACCTCAAAGGATTGATTGCTGATCACAGCCAGGCCGCTCGCCAATTGATCGCCGGCACCTAAGGTCGATCACGGTCAAATGTGGGAGCGGGCTTGCTCGCGAATGCGGTGTGTCATTCAGCATTGATGTCGACTGACACACCGCATTCGCGAGCAAGCCCGCTCCCACATTGGTTTTGTGGTGGCTTTAGAGACCGAGCAGCGACAACATGATGAATGTCGCGAACAGCACAAAGTGGGTCATCCCTTCGATGGCGTTGGTTTCGCCATCGTTGAGGTTGATCGCGCTGACGATCAATGTCAGGAAGATCATCAGCGTCTGCACCGGTGTCATTGCCATTTGAAACGGCTGACCGGTATACAGCGCCATCGCCTCCATCACCGGCACCGTCAGGATCACCGTCGATAGCGACGCGCCCATCGCGATGTTGACCACCGACTGCATCCGATTGGCCAGTGCCGCGCGCAATGCCGTCAGAATCTCCGGCGCCGCCGAAATCGCCGCCACCAGAATTGCCGTGATCACCGGCGGAGCGCCCGTCCCTTCCAGCCCCAGATCGAGGGTCTTGGACATCACTTCTGCCAGCGCACCAATCACCACCACACCAAACACCAACATGCCGATACTCAGCGCCACATTGACCGGTTCAGGTTCCTCTTCCGGGACTTTGCGGCGGCGTTTTTCCGGGTAGCTGTAGCTGAAAAAGTAACTGTGCGGCCCGACCTGCATCCGCAGGAACAACGCATAGAGCACGACCATCGCACCGATGGTGAAGCCCGAATACAGTTTCCAATTGGCCTCGGGAATGAACTCCGGCACCACCATCGACACGCCCATGGCCGTGAGGATCATCACGCTGTAGCTGCGCGCGGAGTCATCGTTGTAGGACTGCTCGCCGTGCTTGAGCCCGCCCATTAATGCGGCGAGGCCGAGGATGCCGTTGATGTCGAGCATGACGGCCGAGTAAATCGTGTCCCGCACCAAAGTGGACGAGGCTTCGTTGCTCATCATGATCGCCAGGATCACCACTTCCACCAGCACCGCGGCCAGCGTCAGGATCATCGTGCCGTAGGGATCGCCGACTTTTTCCGCCAGCAACTCGGCGTGATGGGCGACACGCATGGAGGCGGCGACGATGAACGCAATCAGCACCAGCCCGGCGCCCAGCGCGACCGGTTGGCCGCTGTGGAGCATCCAGTGCTCCAGCGGGTACGCGACGACAGCCGCGAGCACGGCCAGCAGCAGAAATGTTTCTTGCTTGAGGAGTGTGAGCATTGCAGGCCTTTTTTGCGCAGTGGAGCGAAAGCAAAGTGATGAGCTACTGACTGCGGTGCGGCGCTAACGTTTCGTTACACCTTAGCGCACCAGTGGATGGCAGCCGTGATCGGCCATGCACTTTTATTGGCCTTGCGGGCCTCATCGCGGGCAAGCCCGCTCCCACAGGTGACCGCGATCTAATGTGGGAGCGGGCTTGCTCGCGAAGGCCGCGACTCGGTTTCGGGTTGTTTGTTGTCTTGTTGGTCAGTAATTTGCATTGACCCTGCCAACCTCAAAACAAAATGGAGTTGGAATTCATGCATAAACGTCCGCTGAAGAAGCTGCTGTGCGCCGTCGCCACCACCATCGGTCTGAGCGCCAGCCTGACCGCCAGTGCCGCCGAACCGCTGAAAGTTGGCTTCGTCTACATCGGCCCGATCGGTGACCACGGCTGGACGTATCAGCATGAACAGGGGCGCAAGGTGCTGGCCGAGAAATTCGGTTCGCAGATCACCACCAACTATGTGGAGAACGTCGCGGAGGGCGCCGACGCCGAGCGGGTGATTCGCAACATGGCCAAGGACAACTACGACCTGATCTTTACCACCTCCTTCGGCTACATGAACCCGACCCTGAAAGTTGCCAAGCAATTTCCCAAGGTCACCTTCGAACACGCCACCGGCTACAAACAGGACAAGAACCTCGGCACCTATTTGGCGCGAACCTATGAAGGTCGCTACGTTGGCGGCTTTCTCGCGGCGAAGATGACCAAGACCAAGAAGATCGGCTATGTCGCCTCCTTCCCGATTCCGGAAGTGATCCGCGACATCAACGCCATTCAACTGGCCCTGAACAAGTACAACCCGGGCACCGAGATCAAAGTGGTGTGGGTCAACTCGTGGTTCGATCCGGGCAAGGAAGCCGACGCCGCCAACGCGCTGATCGACCAGGGCGTGGACGTGGTGTTCCAGCACACCGACAGCCCGGCGCCGATCCAGGCGGCTGAACGTCGCGGCGTGTATGCCGTCGGCTACGCTTCGGACATGGCGCATTTCGGGCCGAAAGCGGTGCTGACGTCCATCGTCAACGACTGGGGTCCGCATTACGTTCAAGCGACCCAAAGCGTGCTCGACCACGATTGGAAATCTCAGGATTACTGGGGTGGTTTGAAGGAAGGCACGGTTCAACTGCCGATCAGTGAGCTGGTGCCGGCACCGGTGAAAGCTGAAGCCGAGCAGATCATTGCCGACATCAAGAGCGGCGCGCTGCATCCGTTCACCGGGCCGATCAAGGATCAGGCCGGCGCAGAGAAAATTGCGGCGGGGGCGACGGCGAGCAATGCGGAGCTGGCATCGATGAACTATTACGTTGAAGGCATGAAGGCCGAGATTACGAAGTAGTTTTCCGCACTCAACACAAATTCCTTGTGGGAGCGGGCTTGCTCGCGAAGGCGGTGGGTCAGTCAACAGAGGTGTTGAAAGTGCAGGCCCCTTCGCGAGCAAGCCCGCTCCCACATTAGCCTTTCAGCGTTCTTGAGAATTGCGCATGAACAGTCTTCCGATCATCGACATCGCCCCGCTCTACAGCGATGACCAAACCACTTGGCAATTCGTCGCCAGCCAAATCGACCACGCCTGCCGCGAATGGGGTTTCTTCTACATCAAGGGCCACCCGATTTCCGCGCAACGCATCGCTGCCGTACTCGACCACGCCCAACGCTTCTTCGCCCAACCCACCGCCGAAAAGCTCAAGATCGACATCACCCAAACCCGCCACCACCGCGGCTACGGCGCCATCGCCACCGAACAACTCGACCCGAGCAAGCCCAGCGATCTCAAGGAAACCTTCGACATGGGCCTGCACCTGCCGGCCGATCACCCGCAAGTCCTCGCAGAAAAACCTTTGCGCGGCCCAAACCGTCATCCCTCGCTGCCCGGCTGGGAAGTGCTGATCGAGCAACACTACGTCGACATGCAGGCCCTCGCCCAAACCCTGTTGCGCGCGATGACGTTGGCCCTGGGCATCGAGCGGGATTTTTTCGACAGCCGTTTTAACGAACCGGCCAGCGTGCTGCGCTTGATCCACTACCCGCCCCGTCACACCGCCAGTTCTGCCGAACAACAAGGCGCCGGTGCTCACACCGATTACGGCTGCATCACCCTGCTGTATCAGGACGCCGCCGGTGGCTTGCAAGTGCGCAACGTGAAAGGTGAATGGATCGACGCGCCACCGATTGAGGGCACGTTCGTGGTCAACCTCGGCGACATGATGGCGCGCTGGAGCAACGACCGTTACCTGTCGACGCCGCATCGGGTGATCAGCCCATTGGGCGTGGACCGTTATTCGATGCCGTTCTTTGCCGAGCCGCACCCCGACACACGCATCGAATGCCTGCCCGGCTGTCAGGATGAATTGCACCCGGCGAAGTACCCGGCCACCACCTGCGCCGAATTCCTGCTCTCGCGCTTCGCCGATACCTACGCCTATCGACGGGAACCGCAAGCGGTGTGATCAACCGGCTGGTCAGGTTTTGCTAAATGTTTCTCCGGGCATCTGTAGAATGCTCGCCATCTGCACCTGATGAGAAAAGACCATGTACGACTGGCTGAACGCCCTGCCCAAGGCAGAACTGCATTTGCACCTCGAAGGTTCGCTGGAGCCTGAGCTGCTGTTCGCCCTGGCCGAACGCAACAAGATCGCCCTGCCGTGGAGCGACGTCGACACCCTGCGCAAAGCGTACGCCTTCAACAACCTGCAAGAATTTCTCGACCTGTATTACCAGGGCGCCGACGTGTTGCGCACCTCGCAGGATTTCTACGACCTGACCTGGGCGTACCTGTTGCGCTGCAAGGCGCAGAACGTGATTCACACCGAACCGTTCTTCGACCCGCAAACCCACACCGACCGTGGCGTACCGTTCGAAGTGGTGCTCAACGGCATCGCCGCGGCCCTCAAGGATGGCGAGCAGCAACTGGGCATCACCAGCGGTTTGATCCTGAGTTTCCTGCGCCACTTGAGCGAAGACGAAGCGCAGAAAACCCTCGATCAGGCGCTGCCGTTCCGCGATGCGTTTGTGGCCGTGGGCCTGGACAGTTCCGAGATGGGACACCCGCCGAGCAAGTTCCAGCGCGTGTTCGACCGTGCCCGTCACGAAGGCTTCCTGACCGTGGCCCACGCCGGTGAAGAAGGCCCGCCCGAGTACATCTGGGAAGCCCTCGACCTGCTGAAAATCCAGCGCATCGACCATGGCGTGCGCGCCATCGAAGACGAGCGTTTGATGCAGCGAATCATCGACGAGCAGATCCCGTTGACCGTGTGCCCGTTGTCGAACACCAAGCTCTGCGTGTTCGATCACATGTCCCAGCACAACATCCTCGACATGCTTGAGCGTGGCGTGAAAGTAACCGTGAACTCGGATGACCCGGCGTACTTCGGCGGCTACGTGACCGAGAACTTCCATGCGCTGTACACCGATCTGGGCATGACCCAGGATCAGGCCAAGCGCCTGGCGCAGAACAGCCTGGATGCCAGACTGGTCAAACCGTAAGGCTGCTGAAGATCAAATATGGGAGCGGGCCCTGTGGCGAGGGGGCTTGTCGAAACGTCGCACCGCCCCGTTGGGTCGCGGAGCGGCCCCTCAAGTAATCTGAAGCCCTGGGACTGCTACGCAGTCCAACGGGGGCAAGCCCCCTCGCCACAGGGCCCGCTCCCACATTGGCTCAGTGTTTAACTGGCGATCGTCGCCTCAGTCAACTCCTCCAGCGTCTTCCCTCGCGTCTCCATCCCGAACACCCACACCACCCCCGCCGCAATCGCAAAACACATCGCCCCCAACGCGAAGACCCCGCCCTGACCCATTATTGGAAACACCAACCCCGTCACCAACGGACCGAGCAACGATCCCACCCGCCCAATCGCCGAGGCAAACCCCGAACCTGTGGCGCGCGCCGACGTGGGGTACAACTCCGGCGTGTAGGTGTAGAGCACCGCCCACATGCCGAACAGGAAGAACTGCATCAACAGTCCCGAGGTAATCAACAGGCTGACGTTGCCGCCAAACACCGCGCTTTGCCCGTAGAGAAATGCCATCACCCCACCGCCGAGCAAGGTCACGACGCACACCGGCCTACGCCCCCAACGCTCCACCAGCCAGGCGGCCATGAGGAAACCGGGAATCCCGCCGAGGGAAATCAGCACCGTGTAATACACCGACTGTGTCACGGCAAAACCCGACTGCTGGAGCAAGGCACTGAGCCAGGACGTGAGGCCATAAAAGCCCAGCAAGGCAAAGAACCACACGCTCCAGATCATCATCGTGCGCTGGCGATACTGCGGCGACCAGATCTGCCGCAACGCCGAAAAGAAGTGACCCGGCGTCGTTGCCACGTGCGGCAGCCGAACCGGCTCAGGCAAATCCGCACGGCCCAGCGACACACGCACACGCTCTTCGATCCGTCGCAGCACTGAGTCGGCCGCTGCATGATGCCCGGCCTGTTCCAGCCAGCGTGGCGACTCTGGAATGAAAAAGCGGATCGCCAGCACAAACACCGCCGGCACCGCCAGAACGAGAAAGATGTCCCGCCAGCCAACCACCGGCAACAGGAAATAGGACAGCACCCCGGCCGCGACAAAACCCAGCGGCCAGAAACCGTCCATCAATGCGATATAGCGCCCACGTCGCTTGGCCGGAATCAGCTCGGACAGCATCGACTGGGCAATGGGAAACTCCATACCCATGCCGATGCCCAGAAGGATTCGGAACAAGGTCAGCGTTTCAACGTTCTGCGCCGTGGAACACAGGTAACTGGCGATGCCCCACAGCACGATGCTCCACTGGAACACCGGCTTACGGCCGAAGCGGTCGGCGAGCATGCCCGACAGTGAAGCGCCCAGCACCATGCCGAAGAAGCTCGAACTGGCGAGCAACCCGGCCTGTGCCGAACTCAGGCCGAACTCGGTTTTGATCGAGCCGAGCAGAAAGGTCATCATCGCCAGGTCCATGGAATCGAAGAAAAACGCCAAGGCAATGATGATGAAAATGATCCGGTGATAACCGCTGATGGGCAGACGTTCCAATCGTTCTGCCGCGCTGAAGCCTCGTGTTTCCATGCCACATCCCCCATCCGAAAGTCCCTGGATCGAGTGTGCGCGATAGCGTCTGGCGGTTATTGCTGGATGCGACCTGTCCACAACTCTGAACGACGTCTGAACCCGCTGGCGGCAGACGTCGGCATCAGGACGCTCTAAAGCGCCATTTCCAGCTCGGTTTCCTTGGCGAAACGATGGATTTCACGCTGCCCCGCGGCGGTGATCTGCAAGGCACGGGATTCGTTGGGCAGGCTCAACCAGCCCGATTGCATGAACAGCTGCAACAGGGCGGCGCCCAGTGAGCCGCCCATGTGCGGGCGTCTTTCGCTCCAATCCGGACAGGCGCAGGCAACCCGACTGTTGCGATGGGCCAGCGCCTGGATGAACACGCCGCGTGTCGCCAGTTGTGTGGAGCCTTTGTGGGTAATCATGACCCGCTGATCGATCTGTTCGATCCAGCCTGCATCCAGCAGTCGCTGGTAAAGGTCGGCGGCCAGGGTGCCGCCCAAATGGTCATCGCACAGTCTGGCGCGCAACAGTGACGAAGGCGCTGCCTGAGGTTTGGCGATGGTGTTGGGGCGTTTGAAAACATCCGGGACTGTCCGTGGCGCACTGGCCAGCGTTGCGCTGGCCAGTGCCTCGATGGCCGCTCCGACTTCGGGGGCGGCCAGGCGGAAAAAACGCTTTCGCCCACGGATTTCAACTTTCAACAGACCGCCTGCGGACAACCGCCCCAAGTGCGCGCTGGCCGACGAGGGGGACAGACCGGCCAACAATGCCAGCTCTTCGGTATGCCGCGCCGCGCCGTCCATCAAGGCCCACATCATTGCGCTGCGCTTTGGGTCAGCCAATAACGTGGCGATCTGGCTGATGCAAGGTGCATGTTCCATGTATTCACTCCCTGTTGAATCGTTTGGTCTGCTGCTCAGAGACATCTTGACCAGTAATGTGTCGTCGGCCAAGACGCGGAAACCGCCATTAGCCGGGCAAAGTCCCCCGCTCACCCGAGCCATTGCTTCGCAGCCTGGGCGAAGGTCGGGAACTTGAACGGAGTGCCAGCCGACTGTAACGCGGACTCGCTATCGCGAGACCGACGGTGCGTACATGAGGCGGGCGCTAGTATAAGCGGGTTAACCGCCGGTTCCTGCCCTTGGGAAACCGTGGGTGCTGATAGTTGCTGACAGAAATTTCGCTATTTGCCTGCGACTAATGATCGTTGCCCGATATCGTCGGGAATTGCCCGCTTAAATGAGCGCATCGGCTGGCAAGCATTTCCCGTAACAGGTTCACAGGCTTACTCAATTGTGCGCGATGGGCGCACAGCAAATTCAGCGGTGCGCGCTCACAGAGCAGTTCCGGCATCAGCACTTTCAACCGTCCGGCAAGCACATCGGCGGCGACATCGAGCCAGGACTTGTAAGCGATCCCGGCGCCAGCAACCGCCCACAAGCGCACCACATCAGCATCGTCACTGAAGCGATCGCCGCTGACGGTCAGGCCGACTTCGCGTTTGCCGTCATGGAAACTCCAGTGATCGTGGACCCGACTGCCCAGCATGAACAATAAACAATTGTGCTGAGCCAATTGCTCCAGCTGCCGGGGCTCGCCGTGTCTGGCCAGGTAACCCGGCGCGGCGCACAGGACGCGGCGGTTCTGTGGGGCAATGGGCAGCGCCACCAGGCTTGAGTCTTCCGGCTCGCCATAGCGCAGGGCGATGTCGACCGGTTGCCGGAACAGGTCGGCGATGCGGTCACCCAGCAGCAACCGCACGGTCAGTTTCGGATGCTCGCGCTGAAACTCGTCCAGCCAGGGCAGTAACAGGTTGCGGCCAAAGTCCGACGGAGCCGACAGCTGCAGAATCCCGCTGACCTGATCCTGACCACTGGCCAGCAAACGACGCCCTTCATCCAGGTTGCTCAGGGCCGCCCGGGCATATTCCAGAAAGCCCTCGCCTTCGGCGGTCAGGCGCAGGCTACGGGTGGATCGCGCGAGCAAGCGTGCGCCGAGTTGTTGCTCGATGCGCTTCAACGCCGCGCTGGCCACCGCAGCGGACATGTCCATCACCCGCGCCGCCGCCGACAGGCTCCCCAGATCGGCAGCGCGGACGAACAGCTGCAAGTCATCGAAACGCAGCATTTTCAGCCTCGACTATCAAAAAAATATTGAAAGAGACTGCTCTTTTAGCGGGTTTTATCTTGCGGCGAAATAGCCAATCATCTGTCACATCGAATTCATCACGCTCCCGGAGTCGTCCATGTCCCAGCCATTTACCGCCATCGCCACCCTCATCGCCAAAGCCGGCCAGCAAGACGCCCTCGAACAACACCTGCGTGCGCTGCTGGAACCGACCCGCGCCGAGGCCGGTTGCGGCCAATACGATCTGCACCAGGACCTCGCCAATCCCCTGGCCTTTTACATGATCGAACAGTGGAGCAGCGACGAAGCCCTGCAAGCGCATGACGCCAGCGCCCACATCCAGAACTTCCGGGCCAAGGCCGGTGACTTCCTCGAACACTTCGACCTCAAGCGCCTGCGTACCGTGGCCTGATCCCTTTCTTTATTGCCTATCCACTTTATTACCTTAGAGCTCCTTAGATGAAAGCCATTGCCTACTACAACTCGTTACCGATCAGCGACGAACAATCCCTGCAAGACATCGAGCTGCCAGAACCGGTGGCCGGCCCCCGCGACCTGCTGGTGGACGTCAAAGCCATCTCGGTCAACCCGGTGGACACCAAGGTCCGCCAGAACGTCCAGCCTGAAGAAGGCTCGGCTAAAGTGTTGGGTTGGGACGTGGCCGGCGTGGTGACGGCCGTCGGCAGCGACGTGACCTTGTTCAAGGTCGGCGACAAGGTTTTTTACGCAGGCTCCATCGCCCGTGCGGGCGGTAACAGCGAACGCCATGTGGTGGATGAACGGATCGTCGGTCACATGCCGAAAACCCTCGGTTTCGCCGAAGCCGCCGCACTACCGCTGACCGCCATTACCGCTTGGGAATTGCTCTTTGAACGCCTGCAAGTGCGCGAAGGCAACACTGATGAAGGCCAGAGCCTGCTGATCGTCGGTGCGGCGGGTGGCGTGGGTTCGATCCTCACGCAACTGGCCAGTCAGCTCACCGGGCTACAGGTCATCGGCACCGCCTCCCGTGCGCACACCCAGGACTGGGTGCGTGAATTGGGTGCGGACCTGGTGATCGATCACAGCCAACCGCTGAGCGACGAACTCAAGCGTGCCGGCGTGGACGCCGTGACTCATGTCGCCAGCCTGACCCAGACTGACCAGCATCTGGATCAATTGGTCGAGGCACTGGCGCCGCAAGGCAAACTGGCGCTGATCGATGATCCGAAGTCGCTGGACGTGACCAAGCTCAAACGCAAGAGCCTGTCGCTGCACTGGGAGTTCATGTACACCCGCTCGTTGTTCGAAACCGCGGACATGATCGAGCAGCACAAACTGCTCAACCGCGTTGCCGGGCTGATCGACGCTGGCACTCTGAAAACCACGGTTGGCGAGCACTTCGGCACCATCAACGCGGCCAACCTGCGCCGTGCACATGAGCTATTGGAGAGCGGCAAAGCCAAGGGCAAGATTGTGCTGGAAGGTTTCTGAAACATGATGAAACAGTGCCGTCCAGCAATGGACGGCACCGTCAGTCCGAAGGTTGACGTCTGTCACAATAGCGATCGTATTCGGGTCTACAATCGAAACCTCTGCGGCACATTCTTTACGTAGCAGCTTTTACGAGAGGAGCGATCAGCAATGAAGATCCTGATAAAAGAAGTGGCTAAATCTCAATGGCAGGTCCGTCTGGACCAGCATGCTGTGACATTCCGCAGTGAAGCCGAAGCACTGGCCTTTACCCGAACCCTCGAAGCACGCCTGTACGCCCCCCACCAGATTCCCGGTCGCCAGCCGCAGCGCGCAGCTGGCTGAGCCCGTCCTCAAACCTGGGCTTGCGCCAACGCCCGGGCATTTTGCAAACGCCGGGTGAGCATTGCAGCGCTCACCACCAATAGTCCGCACAAGCTGATGACCATCGCCATCGGCACGGCGCTGCCATCGTGTAAAACACCGACCAGCGCAGCCGCACCGGCCGCGACGGTGAACTGCAGGCACCCGAGCAATGCCGACGCACTGCCGGCGCGGGCGCCCTGCCCGTTCATGGCACAGGCCGACGCATTGGGCAGGATGCAACCGAGGCTGGAGATGCAAATAAACAGCGGGATCAGCAACGGCCACAAGTGCTCAGGGTGCAGCGCACTGACGGCGAGCAACGCCAGGCCGGCGGTCAGGTAAACCCACACGGCACGCGCCAGCAAGAACGCCGGACCGCGTTTGGCCAGTAGTCGCGCGTTGACTTGCGCCACCAGAATGAACCCCGCCGCGTTGGTGCCGAACAGCCAGCCGAAATGTTCGGCCGGTACGCCATAGAGTTTGATGAACACGAACGGTGATCCGGCGATGTAGGAAAACATCCCGGCGATAGCGATGCCGCCCGTCAGGGCGTGACCGAGATAGACCCGGTCGGACAACAGGCGACCGTACTGCCGCAAGGCACCCGACAACGGCTGACGTGGCATATGCGCGGGAAGGCTTTCCGGCAACCCGAGTGCCACGGCCAACGCGGCCAGGGCACTGAAACCGGACAACGCCAGGAAGATCGACTGCCAACCCGTGGTGTTGACCAGCAAGCCGCCGAGCATCGGCGCGAGGATCGGCGCCAGGCCCATGACCAGCATCAGTTGCGAATAAACTTTCGCCGACCCCACGGCATCGCATTTATCGCTGACCACTGCACGGGAAATCACCATCCCCGCACAACCGCCCAATGCCTGGACAAAACGTGCGCCGATCAGCCACTCGAGGTTCGGCGCATAGGCGCAGGCCAGCGAAGCGAGGGTGAACAGACCAACCCCGGTCAGCAACGGGATACGCCGTCCGAAACGGTCGGCCACCGGGCCGTAGGCCAGTTGACCAATCGACAAGCCGAGGAAATACGCTGCGAGTGTCAGTTGAACGTGTTTTTCATCGGTGCCGAAGGCCAGCGCCATCGCCGGGAAGGCGGGCAGATAAAAGTCGATCGCCAGCGGACCGAAAGCGGTCAGGGCGCCAAGAATCAAAATGGTACGGAAATTCATCAGGCATCCAGTTGAGCATGGGTCGGCAGGCCCCACAGTCTAGCCGCGCATGAACGCGTTGAACATTCCGATAGCTCGCTAACTATTAAAAACCCACTGAATAAATGCAGAACAATGTGGGAGCGGGCTTGCTCGCGAAGGCGGTGCATCAGTCAACATTGATATTGAATGACACACCGCCTTCGCGAGCAAGCCCGCTCCCACAAAGGTTTGGTGCCTGGCCTCAGGCGATTTTGGCGTCGTAGCCTTCTTCGGTGATCGCGGCGATCACTTGCTCAGTAGTCAGCGCGCTCTCAACCCCGACTTCCCTGGCCGCCAGATCCACCCGCACGCTGGCCGCCGGATCCCTGGCTTGCAATGCCTGGGTAATGGCTTTGACACAGTGACCGCAAGACATGCCCTGAACGTTGAACACTTGCATGGTGTGGCTCCTTTATTGAGGTTGCGAGCAGTCTCGAGCTTGCCACCATGGCAAGGTCAAGTTCTTCAACAATCTGCCGGGCTGGCAATCGGCGTCGTGCTCGGCCAAGCTGCGTGCATCAATGACTCGATTTCAGGAGATTCAGCCATGCGCTGGTCAGCTCTCAGCCTGTTTGGCTTGCTCAGCCTCTTTGCCGCGACACCTTCGGTTCAAGCTTCCGGGGAGGACTATGGCGTACTGATCATTTCCCGCGAGCGCCTGGAAGTCGCGACCTCCTGCGAAATCGGCGTGTATATCCAGGATCAACTGTCCGCACGGCTATTTCAGGAACAAAGCACCTCGTTCAACCTGCCGCCGGGCAATGTGTCCCTGCGCCTCAAACTGCTGCCGGGCCAAGTGCCGGGTTGCAACCCGGGCATGCTCGCACCGGGCTCGCAGATCATTTCGCTCAAGGCCGGTGATGTCCTGAAGTTCCGGATTGCGATGACGCAGGAAGGGATGTACTTAAAGCCTGCGGCTCTCGAATACTGACATTCACCTTTTATGTTGGATGACAGGGCCCCTTCGCGAGCAAGCCTGCTCCCACATTTGACCGAGTTTTTTCAGACAGGACTCGATCGAATGTGGGAGCGGGCTTGCTCGCGAAGGGGGCAAACCGGTCTTCTTGCTCACCTCATATCCGGCCCCCCCAGTAACTTTTAGATTGGTGCTTGACCTTGCCAGCATGGCAAGGTTGATCCTGTAGGCCTCTACTACAGGGAGTGCGACCGATGTCCGAATCCACCACGTTCGATCTGCCGATTGCCGGCATGACCTGCGCCAGTTGTGCCGGGCGTGTCGAGCGCGCCTTGAGCAAAGTCATCGGCGCCACCGCCGTCAGCGTCAACCTTGCCACCGAACAGGCCCGCGTCCAAGCGCCCAGCGACAGCTTGCCCGCGTTAATGGACGCTGTTGAACAGGCCGGTTACAGCGTGCCCCGGCACAGCCTGGAACTGAGCATCGACGGCATGACCTGCGCCTCGTGCGTCGGCCGGGTCGAACGTGCTCTGGCCAAGGTGCCGGGGGTCCAGAGCGTCAGCGTCAACCTGGCCAACGAACGCGCCCACCTCGAACTGCTCGGCCAGATCGATCCACAGACCTTGATCGCGGCGGTAACCAAAGCCGGTTACGTCGCCAGCGTCTGGGAAGTCGAACACCCACCCACCGACACTCAACAACAGCGCCTGCACCGTGAGCGTTGGGCATTGATCATGGCGATCATCCTGGCCGTGCCGCTCGTGCTGCCGATGCTGCTGCAACCGTTCGGCGTGCACTGGATGCTTCCCGCCTGGGCGCAATTCGCCCTGGCAACGCCGGTGCAATTCATCTTCGGTGCACGTTTTTATGTGGCGGCCTGGAAAGCCGTGCGCGCCGGGGCCGGGAATATGGATTTGCTGGTCGCCCTCGGCACCAGCGCGGGTTACGGCCTGAGTCTTTACGAATGGGCCACCGCCGCCGGGCGCATGCCGCACCTGTATTTTGAAGCCTCGGCCGTGGTGATTGCCTTGGTGCTACTGGGCAAATACCTGGAAAGCCGCGCCAAGCGCCAGACCGCCAGCGCCATTCGTGCCCTCGAAGCCTTGCGTCCGGAGCGGGCGATTCAGGTGATCGAGGGTCGCGAGCAAGACGTCGCCATCAGTGCCCTGCGCCTCAATGACCTGGTCATGGTCAAACCCGGTGAACGCTTCCCGGTGGACGGTGAAGTGGTCGAAGGCCAGAGCCACGCCGACGAAGCGCTGATCAGCGGTGAAAGCCTGCCGGTGCCCAAGCAACCGGGAGACAAGGTCACCGGCGGCGCGATCAACGGTGAAGGACGATTATTGGTTCGCACCCAGGCCTTGGGCGCGGAAACCGTGTTGGCGCGCATCATCCGTCTGGTCGAAGACGCCCAGGCCGCCAAGGCGCCGATCCAGAAACTGGTGGATAAAGTCAGCCAAGTGTTCGTGCCCACCGTTCTGTTGATCGCGTTGGCGACGCTCATCGGCTGGTGGCTGTACGGCGCGCCGATTGAAACCGCGTTAATCAATGCCGTCGCGGTGCTGGTGATTGCCTGCCCATGCGCTTTGGGACTGGCCACACCAACAGCCATCATGGCCGGGACCGGCGTGGCGGCACGTCACGGGATTCTGATCAAAGACGCCGAAGCGCTGGAACGCGCCCACGAAGTCAGCGCTGTGGTGTTCGACAAGACCGGCACGCTGACCTCCGGCGCACCGCGCATCGCGCATTTGACGGCCATCGACGGCGACGAAGCCGCCCTGCTGAAAATGGCCGGCGCGCTGCAACGGGGCAGCGAACACCCACTGGCCAAGGCAGTGCTGGACGCCTGCGCCGAACGCGGTTTGACCGTGGCGGATGTCGGCGACAGTCAATCGCTGACGGGGCGAGGCATCGCCGGCACGCTTGAGGGTCGTCGACTGGCATTGGGCAATCGTCGTCTATTGGACGAAAGTGCTTTAAACGCCGGTTCGTTAGCGGACTCGGCAACCGCCTGGGAAACCGAAGGCCGAACCCTGTCCTGGCTGATCGAACAAAGCCCTGAATCGAAAGTGCTCGGCCTCTTTGCCTTTGGCGACACCCTCAAACCCGGCGCACTGCAAGCTGTGCAACAGCTCAACGCGCGGCACATCAGCAGCCACCTGCTGACCGGCGACAACCGTGGCAGTGCCAAAGTGGTGGCCGAGGCTCTTGGTATCACCGATGTGCACGCCGAAGTGCTGCCCGCCGACAAAGCCGCCACCGTCGTCGAACTGAAAAAAAACGGCGTGGTGGCGATGGTCGGTGACGGCATCAACGACGCTCCGGCGCTGGCGGCGGCGGACATCGGCATCGCCATGGGCGGCGGCACCGATGTTGCGATGCACGCGGCCGGGATCACCCTGATGCGCGTTGATCCACGGTTGGTGCCGGCGGCGCTGGAGATCAGCCGCAAGACGTATGCGAAGATCCGGCAGAACCTGTTCTGGGCCTTCGTCTATAACCTGATCGGCATTCCGCTGGCAGCGTTCGGCTTCCTCAACCCGGTGCTGGCCGGGGCGGCCATGGCGTTGTCGAGCGTCAGCGTGGTGAGCAATGCGTTACTGTTGAAAACCTGGAAGCCCAAGGACCTGGAGGACAACTGATGAACATCGGTCAAGCAGCCCGTCAATGCGGGCTGAGCGCGAAGATGATCCGTTACTACGAGTCCATCGGCCTGCTCAAGGCCGCCCATCGCACCGACAGCGGCTACCGCGTTTATGGCGACGATGACCTGCACACGCTGGCCTTCATCAAGCGCTCCCGGGACTTGGGGTTTTCCCTGGAAGAAGTCGGCAAGCTGCTGACCCTCTGGCAGGACCGCCAACGCGCCAGTGCCGACGTGAAGGCCCTGGCCCGTCACCACATCGACGAGCTGAACCAGAAAATCCGTGAACTCGGCCAGTTGCGCGACACCCTGCAAGACCTGGTCGAGCATTGCCAGGGCGACCATCGCCCCGACTGCCCGATCCTCAAGAACCTGGCGTCGGGCTGCTGCGCCGAACCTGTTCGCTCCTGATCGCCAGGCCCTTCAACACCAGCAACGTGGTGAGGGGAATGCCGTGGAACAGCAACACCACCGCGCCCGGCGTCCACCACGAATAAAACGGCGCGGCGATCAACATGCCGACGCCGAACCCGGTCATTTGCAGCAAGGTCAGCAAGCTGAAAATCGGCAAACGCAGAGCGTCCGGCTCACGTTGCAGACGCGACATCAGGCCGACTTCCGAGAAGCCGTCACCCAACCCCGCCGGCAACGAAAACAACAGCAAACCGAAAAGGGTCTGCTGCTGAAACGTCAGGATGAAGCCGCAGGACATCAGCAACACCCCGAAGAAAAATCGCCGTTCCAGATGGATGTTGTCCGAGCCTTTGAGGCGACTGGCGATTCGCGCACCGATCAGTTTGCCAATGGCCCAGACCGCCAGCATCAGGCCCAGCGTGGTGCTGGCCGATTCGGGGGTCAGCAGTCTGGAAATAATCGGCAAGCCCACGTTGTGCGCGGCACTGCCAAGGGTATCGGCCATGGTCACCGTGAGCATCGCGGCCACCACCGGCGCGCTGCGCAGCCCTTGGCGCAGGGCCGTCCATTCGCCTCCCTTGTGGGACGATTCATCACTGGCCAGCGGGATGGAGAAGCGCAGCGGCAGGATCAACAACGCGGCCAACAGGTACGTCACCACGTTCAGCGCAAACACCGTTTCAAACCCCAACGCCGCCACCAATAGCCCCGCCACCAGACTGCCGCCGACCATGGCGGCCGAGGAGGCAGAGGTGATCCAGGCGTTGGTCTTGAGCAGCTGTTCGCCTTCAATCAAGTGCGGCAGCTGACTGTTCAGGCCGATGGCAAACATCGAGTTGCCCAAGCCCAGGCCAAACGCGATAACAGGGAGCAGCAACGCCTGTTGATCAACCGGCAGCACTAGCAGCAAACCAAGCAATCCTGCACGCAACAGGTCGAAGGCGATCAACGGCATGCGCCCGCCCCAGCGGCGGTAGAACGCGGTGCCGATCAGACTGGCGAAAATCCCGCCGCCGACACGGCTGGCGAGGAAGATGCCGACACTCATGGCGCTGTTACTGAGCAGGTAAACGTAAGTGGCCAGGGCGACCATGTTGAGGAAAGCGCCAAAGTCCGAAACCAGACGGGCGGCGATGATCAGTCGGGCGTTGCGGGTGGAGGTGTTCACATTCAATCCTTGAGTGTGGAGGGTATGGCAGTTGTGGATTGTCTGGTCTGACGCCATCGCGGTTCCACAAATAAAGCCTCTACAAAAAACCCGGCCGAAGCCGGGTTTTTGTTTAGCCCATCACTGCATCCAGGGCGGAGGCGGTTCTTCGGCTTTGCTCGGTGGCGCATCGTCAGCAGCGCGGATCGCTTGCTTACGTTCTTCGTCCAGCCGTGCGGCCTCGATTTCACGCATGATCCCGCCAACGTCGGCCAACTCTTCCGGCTCGTCGAACTCGCCGGTCAAGATACTGGCCGGGTGCAAGGTGCCGGCTTCGTACAACGCCCACATTTCCTTGGCGTACTTGGTCTTTTTCAACTCCGGCGCAAACCGCCCGAAGTAGGACGCCATGTTGCCCACGTCCCGCTCCAGCATGTTGAACGCGTGGTTGTTACCCGCCGCATCCACTGCTTGAGGCAAGTCGATGATGACCGGGCCGTCCGGGGTCAACAGCACGTTGAACTCCGACAGGTCACCGTGTACTAGACCGGTACACAACATCAGCACGATCTGCGAAATCAGGAACGCGTGATATTCACGGGCCTGATCCGGCTCCAGCACCACGTCGTTCAGACGCGGCGCGGCATCGCCGTATTCATCGGCCACCAGTTCCATCAGCAGCACGCCTTCGAGGAAGTCATACGGCTTGGGTACCCGCACACCGGCACCGGCCAGACGGAACAGGGCCGCCACTTCGGCGTTTTGCCAGGCGTCTTCGGTTTCTTTCTTGCCGAACTTGGAGCCCTTGGCCATGGCGCGAGCCTGACGGCTGTTGCGCACCTTGCGGCCTTCCTGATACTCGGCCGCCTGACGGAAACTGCGTTTATTCGCCTCCTTGTAGACCTTCGCGCAACGTAACTCGTTGCCGCAGCGCACCACATAAACAGCTGCTTCTTTACCACTCATGAGTGGGCGCAGCACCTCGTCGACCAGACCGTCCTCGATCAGGGGTTCAATGCGTTTTGGAGTCTTCATCAGCTTTTATTGTGGGTCCTTTATTACCAAACACGCGAAAGTCATTCGTTATACGGCAATCCACTCGTTCGGGGGAGGGGTTGCCGACCTATGAACGTCGTGATGCACACAATGTGCCGGATTAATCGCTCATCCGCCGCCGGTCGTCAATGACCGTCGCAGATCATAGCTGAGCCGACGACATGCGTAAGCGAATGGTTTTGAGGGCATTTACGACAGAAGCTGACATCTGAATTCGCACCCTTCGTAGGATTTTTCCAAACAGGCCTAAATTTCCCCCACCAGCAGCCGAAGTCCTCAGTGACAAAAGGTATTTGTCCGACAATCGTTCCTACAAAAAACGACGGCGCACTCACGGACCCGAGACAAAAGACAACGTTTTCGGCTGCCAATATTCCGCGAGTCATCTGCACTGCGTGGGCCTACAAGAAAATCTGGAGCGCGGATGAACATCAAACAGAAGTTGACCTGGGCGTTTGCAATCATCGCCTGCTTGCCCGTGGTGCTGGTCGCCACCCTGGTTGTGATGAACTTGCGCAGTGACGCCAAGGAGAGTTTCGTCGACGGCAGCGGCCGCGAAATTCGTCAGGTCAGCAACGCTATGCAACTGTTTTTCGACGGCATCAGCCAGAACGTTGACTACCTGGCCAAACAACCGCTGATCAAAAACTCCGACGACAGCCTCAAGACCTACATGAGCGCCAACGCCGAGAGCATCCCGCAAGGCGAGATGGACAAAAAAGTCTTCGACCTGCTGCAGGACCTGGGCAACAGTCACCCGTCCTACGCCTATGCCATTCTCGGCACTGCGGCCGGCGGTTATGTGTCGTGGCCAGACGACCCGAAGATGAATAATTACGACCCGCGCCAACGCCCCTGGTACAAAGCCGCCCAGGCCAAACCGGGAAAACCGTTTCGCACCGAGGCCTATTATTGGGCTCAGGACGACGCGACCTACGTCAGCACCGTGCGCACTGTCGACAACAAATTGGGCACTAACGGCGGCGTGGTCAGTATCGACGTGACGCTCAAGCAGCTCACCGAAATCGTCAAGCAGATCAAGCTCGGTGAAACCGGCTACCTGATGCTGCTGGAAAACACCGGCACCGTGCTGGTCGACCCGAAGCAACCGGAACACAACTTCAAGCCACTGAGCAGCCTCGGCGAGGGTTACGCGCAACTGGCCAAGGCCGGCAAAGGCCTGGTGGAAGTCGAACTCAACGGCGAACGCTACATGGCCAACGTCTGGCCGTCGGAGCAACTGGGCTGGACCTTCATCGGCCTGATCAAACAAAACGACGTGATGAGCTCGGCCACCCAACTGACCTGGCTGATCGCAATCATCGCCGCCGTACTGGCCGTGTTCTTCGCCATCCTCGGCGCCAGTTTCGCCAGCGTCATCGTGCGACCGATCCGCAGCGTGGCCAGCGGCCTGGAAGGCATCGCGCAAGGCGAAGGCGACCTGACCAAGAACCTGGAAATCCGTGGCAGCGACGAAACCGCGCAACTGGCCAGTTGGTTCAACCAGTTTTTGACCGCGATTCGCAACCTGATTCAAAGCATTGGCGGGGCCGCGACCAAGATTCTCGCCACGTCCAAGAGCTCGACCCAGGTCTCCCACGACATGGCTGAAGCCGCCGGGCGCCAGCGTGAAGCGGTGGACATGGTGTCCACGGCGTTCCACGAAATGGTCGCCACGGCCAACGAAGTCGCGCGCTCTTGCAGCCAGGCGGCGGACTCTGCCGACAGTGGCCAGCGTCAGGCACGCGAAGGTCAGCAGCAGATTGATGCCGCGGTGAGCAGCGTTGATCGCTTGAGCCAGGAAATTGAACAATCGGCGCAGTCGATGCAGCAACTCGAGCGCGACAGCAACGACATCCAGTCGATCCTCGGGACCATCCGCTCGATCGCCGAACAGACCAACCTGCTGGCGCTGAACGCGGCCATTGAAGCGGCACGTGCCGGTGAGCAAGGTCGCGGGTTTGCGGTCGTGGCCGATGAAGTGCGGGCACTGGCCAAGCGCACGGCGGACTCCACGGCGGAAATCGACGGTTTGCTCGGCAACCTTGCCAAACGCACCAGCCAGGTGACTCAACAGATGCATGCGAGCCTGGAAGTGTCGCAGCAGTCGGTGAGCCGCATCGGCGAAGCGCGCAACAGCTTCGGGCTGATTCGCGAATCGGTGGACGTGATACGCGACATGAACACACAGATCGCGACAGCAGCCGAAGAGCAGCATCACGTGGCCGAAGACATCAACCGGCACATCAGCCAGATCCATGGCGATGCGCAATTGGTCGCGGAACTGGCGAACTCGGCGCGCCTGGATTCGCAGAGCCTGGCCGGGCTTTCGAATGAACTGGACGGGTTGGTTCGACGCTTCAAAACCTGATCTCAATAACACCGCATGTAAAATGTGGGAGCGGGCTTGCTCGCGAAGGCGGAGTTTCAGTCGACATCTTCATTGACTGACACACTGCCTTCGCGAGCAAGCCCGCTCCCACACTCGATCTGCGGTGTTACTGTTTGAAGAGTTCGCCAGGGGTAAACCCGAACAGGCTTTTGAACGCCGCAATAAACGCCGACGTCGAGTCGTACCCACACGCCAGCGCGGCATTGGTCACGCTGTCGCCCTCCTCCAGCAAACTCAACGAAGACAACAGCCGCATCCGTTGTCGCCAGCCGCGAAAGCTCAAACCCGTCTCGCGCTGAAACAGGCGCATCAGCGTCTTTTCCGACGTACCCAAGCGCTCCGCCCACGCCTGCAACGTCACGTTCTGCTCTGGGCTTTCAATCAACTCGTTGCACAGTCCCAGCAGCCGCTCATGCCGTGGCAGCGGCAGAGAAAAACCCACTTCCGGCAAGTTCGCCAACTGATCCAGTAACACACCCACCAACCGCGCTTCCTGGCTGTCGCCCTGCGGATACTCCACGGGCAGCAAGCAAAAACTCTTGATCAGCTCCCGCGCCAACGGCGTGACTTCCAGCACCCGACAGCGACCGTCCGCCCACTCACAATCCTCGCGGCGCACGTACAGGCTGCGCATTTCGGCGCGCATCGAGGTCACGACTTGATGTTCAAGGTCCGCCGGAATCCAGATGCCCCACTGCGGCGGCGCATAGAAACTGCCTTCGGCGGTGTGAACACCGAGGACGCCGCTGATGGCGTAGGAAAACTGCACCCAATCGTGGCGATGGGGCGGCGTCCAGGAACCGGCGTTCAGGCTTTCTACCCGGGCGAATAGCGGACGAGGCAAGGTCGACAGGGTCGGGATTGTTCGTTCGAGGGAAGTTTGTCCGTTAGTCGGCATCAACAAGCCTTATATCGCATGAGGGCTGATGGGGCCGACGTTAGGCCAAGTAGCGGATCCATACAAATCTATTTGATGCCCAAAAATCTAATGTGGGAGCGGGCTTGCTCGCGAATGCGGTGTGTCATTCAGCTTAATTGTTGACTGACATACCTCATTCGCGAGCAAGCCCGCTCCCACAGGGGGACAGTCTCAACGCTCGATAATGGCCGTGACGCCTTGGCCGCCCGCCGCGCAGATTGAAATCAATCCCCGGCCCTTGCCCGCCGCGTCCAGCAACTTCGCGAGATTGGCGACAATGCGCCCGCCGGTCGCCGCAAACGGATGCCCGGCCGCCAGTGAACTGCCTTTGACGTTGAGGCGGCTGCGGTCGATGGAGCCCAACGGCGCATCAAGCCCCAGACGGGTTTTGCAATACTCAGGATCTTCCCAGGCCTTCAACGTGCAGAGCACCTGCGCGGCGAAGGCTTCGTGAATTTCGTAGTAATCGAAATCCTGCAAGGTCAGGCCATTACGCGCCAGCAAGCGCGGCACTGCGTAGACCGGCGCCATCAATAGGCCTTCGGCACCGTTGACGAAATCCACCGCCGCCGCTTCGCCATCGCGCAGATACGCGAGGATCGGCAAGCCACGTTCCTTCGCCCATTCTTCACTGCCCAACAGCACCAGCGACGCACCGTCGGTGAGTGGCGTCGAGTTGCCCGCCGTCATCGTGCCCTTGGCGCTTTTCTCGAAGGCGGGTTTCAGCTTGGCCAGTTGTTCCAGGGTCAGGTCCGGGCGCAGGTTGTTGTCGCGGGTCAGGCCGAGGAAGGGCGTCATCAAGTCGTTGTGCCAGCCTTCGGCGTAGGACGCGGCCAGGTGGTGATGGCTTTCCAGCGCCAGTTGATCCTGCTCCTCGCGGGGGATGTTCCAGGTCTGCGCCATCAGCTCGCAATGTTCGCCCATGGACAAGCCGGTGCGCGGTTCGCCGTTGCGCGGGAATTCCGGAATCAGATGCCGGGGGCGCAATTGCAGGAATGTTTTCAATTTGTCGGCGGTGGTCTTGGCGCGATTGGCTTGCAGCAAAATCTTGCGCAAGCCTTCACTGACGCTGATCGGCGCATCGGAGGTGGTATCGACACCGCCGGCAATGCCGCAATCGATTTGCCCCAAGGCAATTTTGTTTGCCACCAGCAACGCCGCTTCCAGCCCGGTGCCGCACGCCTGCTGAATGTCATAGGCCGGCGTTTGCGGCGACAGCCGCGAGCCGAGCACGCATTCACGAGTCAGGTTCATGTCCCGCGACAGTTTGAGCACCGCCCCCGCGACCACTTCACCCATGCGCAGGCCGTGCAGGTTGTAGCGTTCGATCAAGCCTTCGAGCGCTGCGGTGAGCATCGCCTGGTTACTGGCGGTGGCATACGCCCCGTTGGAGCGGGCGAAAGGAATACGGTTACCGCCGATAATCGCGACGCGGCGCAGCTGAGTCATGAAAAGCTCCTTCTAAATTATTCAAATTGAAAACTGATCCCCTGTGGGAGCGGGCTTGCTCGCGAAGAGGCCGGCACATTCAACATTTCTGTTACCTGACACACCGCCTTCGCGAGCAAGCCCGCTCCCACAGGTTCTGCATTCCCCAGCAAGTTCTGCTAAACCCAAGCTCCAACTACTCTGCACTGTTCAAGCGTAGGCCTTATCTCGTGGATCGAACGACTGATTGCCATTCGTGGTCCACACTTTGAACCCCAGCCGCCGGAGCACGTTCCATGTCAGACCGTTATATCGACTTCGCCAATTCGTCCATCGGCCATCGCCTGGTCGGGGCTTTGGGTTTGCCGTCGCCGGTTCGCCTGGAACGCTGGCAGGCAGGCCGGCTGCGACCTGTCGAAGGGGCGTTGTTAATCGGTGGGGGGCCGCTGGTAGAGAAAGTCAGTGCTTTCGCCAATCGCCTGACCGACGCGATCTACAGCTATGGCACCGAGCCGTCGCTGGCCACCGCGTGGATTCCCGGCCACGGTCCGAAACTCAAAGCCGTAGTGTTCGACGCCAGTCATTTGGTGCAGACCGATCAGCTCAAACAACTGCGCGAATTCTTCCAGCCGCTGATGAAAAACCTCGACCACAGCGCGCATCTGGTGATTTTGGGTCGTGCGCCGGAGACATTGAGCGACCCCTTCGCCGCCAGTGCCCAGCGCGCACTGGAAGGCTTCAGCCGTTCGCTGGCCAAGGAACTGCGCAGCGGTGGCACGTTGCAGCTGATCTATGTCGGCGAGGGTGCAGACGATCAGTTGGAAGGACCGCTACGGTTTTTCCTCTCACCAAAAAGCGCGTTCGTGTCCGGGCAAGTGATTCGTTTGAAAACGTGCGCCACGCCCGTTCAGGACTGGACGCGACCGCTGGCAGGACGCAAGGCGTTGGTGACCGGCGCCGCGCGTGGCATTGGCGCCTCGATTGTCGAGACCCTGGCCCGTGACGGCGCCGAGGTGATTCTGCTCGACGTGCCACCGGCCAAAACCGATCTCGACGCCCTCGCCGCACGTCTCGGCGGGCGCAGCATCACCCTCGACATTTGCGCCGAAGACGCCGCTGCACAATTGGTCGAACACCTGCCCGACGGCGTCGACATCGTGGTGCACAACGCAGGGATCACCCGCGACAAAACCCTGGCCAACATGACCCCGGAATTCTGGGACGCGGTGCTCGCGGTCAACCTCAACGCGCCACAAGTGCTGACCAAGGCCCTGCTCGACAGCGGCACCCTGCACGACAACGGCCGGGTGATTTTGCTCGCCTCCATCAGCGGCATCGCCGGCAATCGCGGGCAAACCAATTACGCGGCGAGCAAGGCCGGGCTGATTGGCCTGGCGCAAGCCTGGGCGCCGACGCTGGATCAGCGCGGCATCAGCATCAACGCGGTGGCGCCGGGGTTTATTGAAACGCAGATGACCGCGCACATTCCGTTCGGCTTGCGTGAAGCGGGCCGGCGCATGAGCTCGCTCGGCCAGGGCGGCTTGCCGCAGGACGTCGCCGAAGCCGTGGCGTGGCTGGCGCAACCGGGCACCGGCGCGTTTACCGGCCAGGCGTTGCGGGTCTGTGGACAAAGCGTTCTGGGGGCCTAGCGATGATCACCGACTGGCACACACTCAACCGCGAACCGAGCCTGCCGGCGTTGTACGTGCGAGCGGCGACGCGACGCAAAATCACCGGCACCACCTTGCCCGACACCGGGTTGCACTGTTGGGTCAATGTCGATCCCAAACGCCTGGCGGCGTATCGCAACGTCTGCGGATTTGCCGACAACGGTTTGCTGCCGCCGACCTATCCGCACATCCTCGCGTTTGCCTTGCAGATGCAATTGCTCACCGCCAGGGAATTTCCGTTCCCCCTGTTGGGGCTGATACACCTGAGCAACCGTATTCGCGTGTTGCGCCCTATGGGCGGTGTGAATCGGGTACGCGTCAGCGTCCAGGTGCAGAATCTGCAACCGCATGCCAAGGGGGCGACGTTCGATCTGCTGACCACGCTGGACGATCAATTGGGGACGCTCTGGGAAGCGCAAAGCCAGATGCTGTGCCGGGGCGTCAAACTGGACGGCGAACCGGTCGAGGAGGTGTTGGCCTCGACGCTGAAGATGATGGAAATGAGCCGCTGGAAAGCGCCGGCCGACATTGGCCGCCAGTACGCCAAGGTGTCCGACGACTACAACCCGATTCACTTGAGTGCTGTCAGCGCGAGACTGTTTGGTTTCCCCACCGCCATTGCCCATGGGTTATGGAACAAGGCGCGGACGTTGGCGGCGCTGGCTGATCATTTGCCGACGGCGAACATCGAGATTGCCGTGCAGTTTCGCAAACCGGTGCGGTTGCCCAGCGAGGTGGCGTTGATGGCGAGTGCGACGGGGTCCAGTGGGGACTTTCGGTTGGTGGGGGTTGGGGATCTTGAGCACATGGTCGGGCATTGGCGGCCCGTGGCTTGATGCCGGGCAAAAAATCTTGGGTGAGTTTGAAATGGCGATCGCGAGCAGGCTCGCTCCTACAGGTGATTTGCGTATCCACACAAATCCCCTGTAGGAGCGAGCCTGCTCGCGATCGCGGTCGTCCTGACTAAGAAGACTGAACCAGAGGCTGCGGAAACAGGTTATCCAGCGTCTCCAGCAACCGAACGTGATAAATCGGCTTGCGAAACAAGTCGAGCACCTGCAAGCGCAGCATGTCGCTGACGTCTTCCATGTCCGCATGCCCCGACGTGACGATCACCGGCAAATGCTGACGCGAGGTGTGTTCGCGCAAACGCTTGATCAGTGACATGCCGCTTTCCTCCGGCATGCGCAGATCCGTGATCACCAGCCCAATGTCCGGATGGCGGGTCAAGTGCTGCAAAGCGAGCTTGACCGACGTTGCGGTAAAACAGCAAAAACCCTCCCCTTCCAGCAACTCCGCCAGTTCCATCAACGCATCCTCCTCGTCATCGACCAGGAGAAGCTGTTGGCGTGGGTGTGCGGGCGCATTCATGAGGGTTTCCTGCAATGGACCAGGCGATGACGTTAGAACCACTCAGGCTAGTTGGCAAACAGCAATGATCAAGGTCCAGGCAGTACAGCTTTGATGCTGGCGGTAAGCGAAGTAAAAGCGCTCGTAATGGAGCCCATGAAAACGCCCACAGCCACCGCCGCAAGACCCGCGATGATGGCGTATTCGATACCCGAAGCGCCTTCGGTGTCTTTGGCCAGGTTGTAGTAGAACGCGATCTCACTCTTGATGTGCTGGACAGCGCTTTTAAAGGACATGACGACTTCTCCTAAAGACTGCGGGTGTTGCGCGGCCGCAACATGATTCCCCTGTGCCAGCATCAGCATTGTCGGCATTTCCCAACCCAACAACTGTAAGAACGTATTAATACGAAAGTAGTAACCCACCCGTTTTCGGCAAAAAAACGGGGTTTGGCGGTTCAGTCACCCACTTTCGTCGGTTTTTTTGCCTGCCAGTAATGGCGTTTTGCTCTAGCTGCACTACCTTCAAATAGCGAAATAGTTCCATGTATTTAAATGCTTTTTTGGGAATCTATCTCGTTCGAAACGGTACGGATCATCGACAGCAGGAAAGGGAGAGCCCTCATGAACAGCCGTGTCACCCTGGGATTGGCCGGGTTGTTTCTGGTGGGTGCCGTCATTGCCGGTTACTGGGGACTTGCACTGAGCCGTGAACCCGCTCTCCAGCCTGCCGCGCCACCTGTCGTTAACACAGCGCCAATCGCTCCAGCCCCTGTGCCAGTGGACGATCCCACCCGCCAACCGGTGGTGGTCCTGCTGCACGACATAGCACCCTTCGTTCAAATCACCGCTGCCGACGTCACGCTCGAAAAACTACGTACCGCCCCGGCCGGCAGTCTGACCACGCTTGAGCAAGCGATTGGCCGTAAGCCGTGGCACGCCCTCACCGCCGGCACCTGGCTCAGCGATCAAAGCTTCGAAACCGGCAGCGCGCTGTCACGGATGATCCGCCCGAATGAACGCGCGCTTGCAGTCGCGGTGGATGAAGTGACCAACGCCGGCGGACAACTGAGCCCAGGCGATTATGTCGACGTGATGCTGTTCCTGCGCGTCGACGCCAATAACACTCAGCAGTCAGCCCAGGTGGTGGTCCCGGCGTTGCGATTACTCGGGGTCGGCGAACAGCTGGGGCTGACCAACGACGGTCGCCCCGCCAACCCGGCGCGCAGCACTGAAGAACAACTCAAGCAGGACCAACTGCGTGCCAATGCCCGCTCGGTGTTGCTCGCCGTTCCCGAACCCTTGCTGAGTCGCCTGACGCTCGCGGCCCAAGCCGGTACGTTGCGCCTGGCCGTGCGCAGCGCCGAAGAGAAACGCCTGGCGCATTACTGGGCCGGCGAAAGCGCTTCGCCGGCCAATCTCGCCAGCGCCAATCGCGACCTCGTGCAATTTAGTCAACTGGCCCTCGTCGGCACCCCCAAACCCCTCACCCTCGGTGCCAGTCCGGCACCGCAGAAAAAAGGCGTGGAAGTCATTCGCGGCAATCAGATCACTCAACAAACTCCCTGAATTGAGCAAGGACGCATCTACATGCGCAGAAGTACCATGTTCATGTTTCAAGGCCTGCTCTGGGGCTCGCTGCTGAGCAGCGTGCCATTGACGGCAACCTTTGCGGCCACCGGTAACTGTGCCGCACTCGGCCAATTGCCGGCGACACTGGAAGTCGGCGAAGGCTTGCAGCAGGAAGTGCAATCACCGGTGGCGATTACCCGGTTGGCCGTGGGTGACCCGAAAATCGCCGACGTGCGGGTCAACGGTAACCAGGCCTTCCTGCTCACCGGCATGTCGCCCGGCGCCACCAGCCTGATGGTCTGGACGGCCTGCGCCAGCGCCCCGCGTCAAAGCATGGTGTTCGTGAAAGGTCGGGCCACGGCGGCCATGACCGGCAGTTCTTCCCTGCCCTCCCAGGACCCGTTGCTACCGTCGCAAGTGCAGACCGACATTCGCTTCGTCGAGGTCAGCCGGACCAAGCTGAAAGAAGCCAGCACCTCGATCTACGGCAAAAACTCGAACTTCCTCTTTGGCTCCCCCGGCACCGTGCCGAACACCGCCGTAACCCCGCGAGTGCTGCCATTGCGCAACATCGATCCACGGATCGCCGTGCCGAGCATTCCGCTGGCCAATGACATGTTCAACATCGTCGCCGGCGGCGGCAACTTCCTCGCGATCATCAACGCCCTGGAAGGCAGCGGCTTCGCCTACACCCTGGCGCGGCCGAGCCTGGTGGCGATCAGCGGGCAGAGCGCGAGTTTTCTTGCGGGCGGCGAAATCCCGATCCCGGTGCCGAGTGCCAACAGCAACAGCTACTCCATCGAGTACAAGGAATTCGGGGTCCGCCTGACGCTCACGCCAACCGTGGTCAGCAACGATCGCATCGCCCTGAAAGTCGCGCCGGAGGTCAGCGAACTGGATTTCGCCAACGCCGTCACCATCGGTGGCACCACGGTCCCGGCGTTCACCATTCGCCGCACCGACACCAGCATCTCCCTGGCCGATGGCGAGAGTTTTGTCATCAGCGGTTTGATCAGCACGCAAAACACTTCCCAGGTCGACAAGTTTCCGGGGCTGGGGGATATCCCGGTCCTCGGCGCCTTTTTCCGCAGTTCATCGATCAGGCGCGAAGAGCGTGAACTGCTGATGATCGTCACGCCGCACCTGGTTCAACCGCTGGCCGTCAATGCACCACTGCCATCGTTGCCCGGTGAACAATTGCGCAACTACGACCCCGGTTTTTATCGCATGTTCTTCCTCGAAGACGGCAACTTCGATAAACGCAGCGGGTTATCGCAATGAGCCAGAACCTGAGCCAGACCTTCCTCGCGATTACGCGCAACGACACTGACCTTGAGTGGCTGCAAGGCGCCCTCGCCCCGTTGGGCCAGGTGGTCAGCGCCGGCGGCGGCAGCCTCGACGAACTGTTGGCGCTGGTCGACGTCACCTTCGCCAGCCTCGTGTTCGTCGGGCTGGACCGCGAACACGTGGTGGCGCAAAGCGCGCTGATCGAAGGGGCGCTGGAAGCCAAGCCGATGCTGGCGATCGTGGCCTTGGGCGACGGCATGGACAATCAGCTTGTGCTGAATGCGATGCGTGCCGGCGCGCGGGATTTTGTCGCCTATGGCTCACGCTCCAGCGAAGTTTCGGGGCTGGTGCGCCGGCTCGGCAAACGCCTGCCAACGGTGGCGCCGAGCACCCAGCTCGGTGGCCTGACCGTGCTCTACGGTGCGCAAACCAACGCCGACGGTGCGCTGATCGCCAACCACATGGCACAAGTGGTGCAGAAAAGCGGCCAGCAAACCTTGTTGCTGGACCTGGGTTTGCCGCGCGGCGACAGCCTGGCGTTGCTCGGGCTGGAGAGCTCGTTTCATTTCGGTGACGCCGTGCGGCATTTGCGGCGCCTCGACGCCACGCTGATCGACAGCGCATTCACCAGCAATGAGACGGGACTGCGAATCCTCGCCTACGCCAGCCACGATGAACCACTGGAGCGCACCAGCGCCGCCGAGTTGTACATGCTGCTCAGCGCCCTGCGCCAACACTTCCAGCACATCGTGGTGAACCTCACCGGCCAGCCGGACAGCGAAGCGCTGCGCACCTTTGTCAGCCATTGCGACAAGCTGCTGTGGTACACCGACCAGAACGTGCTCGACTGCCGGCGCAACCTCGCGGTGCTCAACCTGTGGCGCGAAAAAGGCCTGAAGCTCGATCACGCCCGGTTACTGATTGACCGCTACCTGCGCAATGTCGCTCCCGACGCCGACACCCTGGGAAAAAGCTTTGGCATGGAAGTCCTCGCGATTCTGGCCTTCAGCCCGGAAGTGCGCCTGAACGCTAAAAACCAGGGCGTGAGCCTGTTCGAACTGGCCCCGCGTGAAGGCCTGACCCAAAGCCTGCGCACCCTTGGCGAACGCCTGGCCAAACGCTCCGAAGGCCTGGCCAAACCCAAGACCGGCTGGTTCAACCGGCTGAGGGGTGCGCAATGAGCACGGAAAAACTCTTCGGCGCCCCGGCGCGCACGTCGGCCGGCAACTCGGACCACGAAGGTCTGAAACTGGTGCTGCACCGCTACATCATCGACGCCATCGAAGAGTCCGGAAAAAACCTGCTGGAAGGATCGAGGCCGGCGCTGTCGCAGTTCGTCATCGACAAAGTGGCCGAATACATCGCCCGGTTGCACTTGGCGATTTCCCGATATGAAATGGAGCGCCTGGCGGAAGAACTGGTCGACGAGCTCACCGGTTTCGGCCCGCTGGAAGTGCTGCTGCGCGACCCTTCCGTAACCGAAATCCTGGTCAACGGACCGCACCGGGTGTTCATCGAGCGCGATGGCGTGCTGCATCAAAGTGACTTGCGTTTCATCGATTCGCACCACGTCGAACGCGTCATGCAACGCATCCTCGCGCCCCTCGGCCGACGGCTCGATGAATCCTCGCCGATGGTCGATGCGCGCCTGCCCGATGGCAGTCGTGTCAACGCGATCATTCCGCCGATTGCCCTCGACGGCCCGTGCCTGTCGATTCGGAAATTCCGTAAGGACATGCTCAAAAGCACCGACCTGATGGCGATGCAAACCATCGATCAGGCGATCTACGACTTCATTCAGGAAGCCGTGGGCAAGCGCTGCAACATCCTGATCAGCGGCGGCACCGGCACCGGCAAAACCACGTTGCTGAACATTCTCAGCCAGTTGATCAACCCGCATGAACGCCTCGTCACCATTGAAGACGTGGCCGAATTGCAACTTGGCCACCCGCACGTCGTGCGTCTCGAAACCCGGCCGCCGAATGCCGAGGGCCATGGCGAAGTGAAGTCCAGCGACCTGATCCGCAACGCCCTGCGGATGCGCCCGGACCGGATCATCCTCGGCGAAATTCGCGGCGTCGAAGTGCTCGACGTCCTCACCGCCATGAACACCGGCCACGACGGTTCGATGAGCACCGTACACGCCAACAATGCCCAGGACGCGCTGCTGCGCCTGGAAACACTGGTCGGCCTGACCGGCCGCACCATCGCTGAAAAGACCTTGCGCCAGATGATTTGCGCCGCGCTGGACGTGGTGATCCAGCTCACTCGCCTGCCCGACGGCCGCCGCTGTGTCAGTGAGGTGGTGGAAGTGGTCGGGGTGCGCGAAGACGTGTACGTCACCAATACATTGTTCAGGCTGGACCGTCGCACCGGTTTTGGTTTTATGCGCGAGGCGGTCAATCCCGCCGGCGACAAACTGCGCCGCGAGTCGGCGCTTGTTTCCTCACCGCACTGAGGCCACGGCATGCTCAAACCGGCGCTGCTGATTCTCGTTTGCCTGATCCTGTTCGGGCTATCGATCCGCTTGTTGCTCCGCGGGCTGCGCCAGACCGGGACCGAACGCGTGCTGGGGCGCCTGACCCAAGGGCAACCGCAGATCGTCGTCGAGAAAACGTCCTGGGCCGGACCGGAGCGGGCGTTTTTGCGCGCCGGTCTCGGGCGTCCCTCCGAACGATTGGGGCGCTGGCTGTTGCTGTGGGCCCTCGCTATTTTGTCGGGTTTTGTCGTTGGGGGCTGGATCGGTGCATTGGTGTTTGTACTGGCGCCGCCGTTGCTCCTGCGGCTGTATGTCAGTTGGCGTTATCAGCGTCGACTCAAGCGCATGATCGAGCAACTTCCGCCGTTGCTTGATCACACCGTGCGCAGCCTGAAATCCGGTCGAACCCTGGCCGATGCCCTGCTCGGTGCCATAGAGGCCGCCGACGACCCGCTGAAAAATGCCATGGGCCGGGTTCAGCGCAACGTGCAGTTGGGCGTCAGCCTGCCTGACGCCGCATCGGACTTCGCCGAGTTGTATGAGAGAGATGAACTGCGCCTGCTTGCCCTGGGTTTGAAGGTCAATCATCGCTACGGCGGCAATGCCAGTGAACTGCTGGAGAACTTGATCAAGATGATCCGCGAGCGCGAGCAGGCCGCCCGCCAGCTCAGCGCCATGACCGGTGAAACCCGTGTAACCGCTTGGGTGCTGGGCATTTTACCGATAACGATGGCCGGCTATTTTCTGGTCGCCAACCCCACCTACTTCCTCGCGATGTGGCACGACAGCTCGGGACAAATCATGCTGGCGACAGCGTTCGGCCTACAGGTAGTGGGCAGCCTGGCGCTCTGGCGCATGTTGCGCAGCGTATGAAAATACCTCTGTTGATCAGCGCGCTGTTGTTTTTGGGGGCCACGCTGTTGTTGCTCAGTGGCCTGCTGGACCAGCGCCGGCGGGCGCGTCAGGTGGCCCAGCGGCTCGACGGCAAACCGCTCGGCCACAGTCAGCTGGGTCTTTTGTTGCAGGCGTTGGGCAATAGCCGGATCGGTCAGCGCTCGGTCAATCTGGACAACGAAACCCAGACACTGCTCAACCGCCTGGGTTGGCGCAGCGCCCGCCGGCGCTCGCTGTTCGCCGCCTTTCAGGTGGGCGTGCCGGTGCTGGTACTGGCTTTGAGTCTGTTGTTTCAGGGGCTGTTTTACCCCAACGTGGAAAACCACTGGATCACCCCGCTGTTTGCCACGGCCATCGGCTATTTGCTGCCTAAACGTTTACTCGCCGCTGCTTCGCAACGTCGACAAAAACAGTTGGCACTGGAAGTTTCCACCTTCATCCCGCTGCTGCGCATCCTGTTCGAATCGGGCATGGCGGTAGAGCAGTCGTTGCGTGTCCTGAGCACCGAAGGCAAACAACTCATGCCCGCGCTGACCCATGAACTGCGCCTGGTACTGGCCCGTGTCGACTCCGGCCTGGAACTGGGCGAGGAACTGCACAAGGTCAGTCGTTTGCTGGCGGTCGATGAATTCACCGACACCTGCGTGATCCTTGAACAGTTGATCCACCAGGGCGGCGGCGCGATGAAATCCCTGCTGACGCTCAAGCAATTATTCGATGACCGGCGCCTGACGCGCCTGCAGGAATACATCTCCAAGATGTCCGCCAAAATGTCCGTCGTGATGATGCTGTTTCTCTTCCCGGCGTTATTGATCGTACTGGCCGGCCCGGGCTTCACCGCCCTGGCCCACGCCATTGGTTCGTAGAGGGATCCTGATGAAAGCAATGATTGCCGGTTTGAGTTTGCTGTTATTGGGCGGTTGCGCCACCGAGGGCCAGGCACCGTGGAACGCCCTGACCAGCAGCGCCAGTTGCAGCAAATTGAGTGCCGATGAACAGCTGAAATTGAACCTGGCCGACGACATGGCCAACGACGGCAAACTGCACGCCAGCCTGGCCAACCTGCAAAGCCTGCCGGACAACGTGGCCGACGTCCGCCTGCGCCGGGCCAAGGTCTACCGCCTGCTGGGCCGCAGCGAAGCCGAGCCGTTATACCGCAGCCTGCTCGGCACCTGCATGGCCGCCGAAGCCGAACACGGCCTGGGCCAACTCGCCGCCACCAAGGGCGACAACGGCCTGGCCCAGGCCCACCTGCTGCGCGCCGCACGGCTGGCGCCCACCGACGACAAAATCCGCAACGACCTCGGCGTGGTGTACCTCAATCAACTGCGCGTCGACGATGCACGCTTCGAATTCCTCACCGCCATGGAACTCAAGCAAGGCGATCCACTGGCCGCGTTGAACATGGTGACGCTGCTGATCTACCAGGACGACTGGAGCCGCGCCGCCGAACTCGTCAGCCGCCTCGGCCTCAGCCCCGCCCAAGTCACCGAAGCCCAGGAACGCGCACAAAAACTCAAGACCCCGGGCAAGACAGGCCCGATTCCCGCGAACCAGGTCGCCGTAGTCGCGACGCCGAGCCTTCAATAGGGAGTCCTTTGCGATGAAACCAATCGTCCTCTGCTGCCTCGGCCTGCTGGCCCTGCCCCTCACCGCCCATGCGCTCGACGGTCGCTCCTCGCCGCAACAGGCGGAAACCGAAGGCTGGCTGCAACTGCAAAGCAGCAACAAGGCCGCTTCGCAGAAACCACAGACCTCGACGGCGACTGAACGGGAGTTGAGCATGCAGCGCTGGTTGAAGAGTTATGAACACGAGATCCCACAGTTTTTTGATCAGAATCAGGGGGGGACGGTGAGCAGTGGGTCGGGGGGGTAGGTCTTGGTTTTTTTTGTGTCTGGTTTGCCGCCTTCGCGAGCAGGTCGAATCGCCGCACCGTCGCTCCCACATTTCGAGTGGGATCAGTCTGAAAATTTACGCGGGTCCTACAGCCGGGACGGTTTTTGAGGCAGATTCCGACAGGTTGTGTCGGTTGTTGGGTCAGACGGGAAATGGGTAGGCTTTGGGTGTCGCTGGCACTTCAGCGATCGGGCCTGGAAAACCCGAAGATAGGATTACAGCACATGACATAATGCGGCGTTTTTTCAGCTCCGCGATTTAAGTTATGGCGGCTGTGCGTGGGAGACCTTCGGGTCTGCCGGGTTTGATCCTTCTCGGTTTTTCCAGTCCGCGTACAGCTGCCACCCTTCCGTCTGGAAAACGGAAAGTGGCAGCTCCTCGACTCTAAGGATCTTTGCCAATGATTAAAGAAACTCCAAACCCTCCGGAAACCGACGACGTTTCCCCCTACGAATCCGTCGATTCCAAAAAATTTCACGACGCCGCCGAACGCGCGCTGAATCACTACCTCAACCCCGCGGCCCTGAAATCACCACCCACCCGCAAACCCAGTACGATGTTCCTCCTCGCACCGGACCTCAAGCACGAGGACCTGCTGGCCCACACCTGTGAATCCCTGGCCCAGGCCAGCGTAATGGCCGGCGATTTTGCCGCCTACCTGGAAGGCCCGCATCGCAACACGGCCATGGCGATCCAGCAAATTGTCATGCTCGCCGAACTGGCGGCAAACCGGATGATGGACAACCTGGAAATCCCCAAACCCGCGCCACATCGCTAATCCCCCGGCAGAAATCCATCCCCCTGTAGGAGTGAGCCTGCTCGCCAAATCGGTAGGTCAGACAACATTGATGTTGAATGTTAAATCGCATTCGCGAGCAGGCTCGCTCCCACAATTGGATTGGGTACACCTGATGGGGATTGGTTGGCTGTGATGCCGTCTTCGCGAGCAAGCCCGCTCCCACAGTTTGATCTGGGTACATCTGATGGAGAATGGTCGGCTGTCAGGCCGCCATCGCTGGCAAGCCAGGCTCCCACAGTTTGATCTGGGTACATCTGATGGAGAATGGTCGGCTGTCAGGCCGCCATCGCTGGCAAGCCAGGCTCCTACAATTGATCGGCGCACAGCCGTTGCTCCTCACCACTCAACAGGCCGAGCGTTAGCTCGCCTGCAGCTTTTGATCTTGATTCACCCGCCCCCTCGGTAGGCTGAGTGGAGGTGTGCATCCGGGGAGTGGCGCGCAGCGCCGTTCGACGCAGTCGAACACGCTGCATGTAGGTCGTAGCGAAGCAGACCGGAGGGCAGTGTCCCCGGATGGATACCGGAGCGAAGGAACGCCGAGCCTAGGCGAGGGGCCGGACGCTCGGGGCGAGACCTTTGGTTACTTTGGGGCGTTTGCCAAAGTGACACGCCGTAAGGGCGGAACCATTAGTGGCCGTTACCGCAGGAATGGATATGTACACCAAGCAAGAGAATGGTCGGCCCTAAGGACGCCTTCGCGAGCAAGCCCGCTCCCACAGTTTGAACGGTGTACACATCAAGAAGAATCAGTGAGCCGTGACCCGCTGGCGCATCCCCGAATTGCCGGGCGACAACGCCAACGCCAACTGCGTCCGGTTATGCATATGCGTCAACCGCAACACCTGCGACACATACAATTTCACCGTGTTCTCGGTAATCCCAAGCTCACAGGCAATCTGATAATTGGTCTGCCCCTTGCCCACCAACCGCGCCACATCCAACTGACGAGGCGACAACTGATTGAAAATCGCCGGCATCTCCACCCGATCCACATCACCAACCTCAGCATCGGCAACATCCGCCTGCGGACCACGTCGGACCTTATCCAGATCCTGATACAAATCATCGATCGACTCGGACAGATACTGCAGCTTCTGATTCAAATGCCCCAGCGCCAGATTTTTTTGCCGTTCCTGCAACGCCACTTCCTGACGCTGAACCCCTTCCAGCAACTCACCCAGATCGACCGGCTTTTGATAGTAATCAGCAAACCCGGCCCGCAGCGCCTTGATCACATCCTGCTTGTCCGCACGCCCCGTCAGCATGATGGCTTCAAACGCCCGGTGCTTGCCAGACAACCGCTGCAACGCCTGAACCAGTTCAATCCCGTCCAGCCCAGGCATCTGCAAATCGCACAGCACCAGGCCGATATCCAGATCCTCCTCAAAGCGCTCGACCGCCTGCTGGCCGGACTCACACGCAATACAGCCATAGCCCTTGCTCTGGAGGAATTCGCACAACTCCTCCACGATCAAAGGCTGATCATCGACCACCAGGATTTTTACCGCAGACGTAAACTTATTCACGCGCCACTCCATGCTCAGGCCAACGCAAACCACTCCTGTACCGACAGCCCCAGGCTGTACAACCAGTGATTTGAAAGTAGACGCACTTTCTGACTCTGTACATAGAACGGGCGACTAGTGAATCCAGGCGAAGGTGAACAACAACCCCACCAACACAAAGGGCGCAAATGGCGGCTTCCTTGACACTCCCGGCTCCAGGTATCGAAGACGACTTCTAAGCCCTTGACCCAAATGAAGCCAGACTCTTGGCGCCACCAGCAGCCATAAAATACTGGCCAGTGCGGCGCCGATAAAGCTGCCCAGCAGGTGCATACCGTCCGTCGCAAGCCCCAGGGCGCCCATCAGTTTTACATCGCCTGCGCCCATGCGACGCAGCGCATAACCGGGCAAGGTGAAGGCCAGCGCCAGCAACAACGCCCAACCGCCCTGCGCGGCCTCGGCGCCCAGCCAGGTGGTGTCGGTCCACAGCAGCCAGGTCAGCGCCAACACACCTGCGCCGAGGGTCAGGCTGTTGGCGATGTGCTTTTCCCGGGCGTCCTGTGCGGCGCAGAGCGTCAGCCAGATCAATAAAACAAAGCTTTGCATGCGGTAAAAAACATCCGTTATGGCTGAATGATTCTATGCTGATATCACGCTGTGACAGTCAGGGTAGACGCACTCATGAAATCAAGCCTCCCCCGCAAGCAAAAAGGCGCCGTCGCGATTGAGTTCGCCTTGGTGTTCGTGGTCTTTTTCGCCGTGCTCTATGCAATTGTGAGTTACAGCTTGCCGCTGTTGCTGATGCAATCGTTCAACCAGTCGACCGCCGAAGCGGTGCGACGTAGCGTGGCGGTGGACCCGAATGCGCCCGGTTACGCGGCCACGGTGCAAGCCACCGCGGCGGCCGAACTGACCCGGCAGTTGGCCTGGATTCCTCCGGCACTGAACTTCAATGTCGCCACCGACGCCACCATCACCTTTGTCGGCGGGGTATTGAAGGTGCAAATCAGTTACCCCAGCAGCAAGCTCAATCGTGTGATGCCGTTTCTGGTACTGCCGGGGATCGGCTCGGTGCCCAGTCTGCCGGCGACGCTCAGCGCCAGTTCGAGTCTGCAATTTTGAGTTCCGGGGACACACTGTTCGGCCGCCTGCTGAACCGCCCACCGCCACAGCCTGTGGCCATGCCCGACACTTTGTGCGTGCAGAGTGTCGGCTTGCAGTTGTACCTGGATGCCGAAGGCCGGGTGATTCATCAGACGGGACCGCTGCGGCATATGCTGGCCCAACAGATTCCAGCCGCGCAGTCCCCGCTGCTGGTGGATTACCTCATGCCTCACAGCAGTCTCGTGGTCGAAGGTGCGCCCGCCGACTGGCAGGGACAGACCCTGGACCTGGACTTCTACACCATCAGCGGACAACCGCTGCACCTGCGCGGCTGGGTCCAGCCCGTGGAAAAAAACTGGTTGTTGCAGTTGCTCGACATCGGCGACGTTTTGCTCGAGCGCCGGCAATCACGCAGCCGCGAACACAATCAATTACTCGCGGCGAAGATCAGCGAACAGCTACGCCTGTGCAGCCTGGCGCGTCTGCCCGATGTGCTGCTGGATCAGCTTCAGGTGCTGGCGCAACGTTTTCACATCCCGTGCATCGCGGTGGCGTTGCTCGATGAGCAGGCACAGGGCTGGCATATTCAACAGCAATACACCGCCCTCGATGCGCCGAAGCTGTGGCAAAACGCTCAGCGCCTGGGCACCGGGCTCGACAGTTTGAACGGCTCGGTCGCACAACACCTGACGCCCACCGCGCACCCGCGCCTGCAAGACATCTTCGGGCATGCTGATGGCTTGGCGGTGCCCTATTACGACGCTCACGGCGTGGTCGCCTGGTTGCTGTGCGGTGTGTATGCGGCACAGCAACGCGCCCCCGACCTGAACGACAGTGACTGGTTGCAGCTCTGCGCTGCACTGGCCAGCCCGCTGCTGGAACGCTTGCGCGAGCATCGTCATCAATTGCAACTGGAGCGGTTGGAGTCGCTGCAAGGATTGCTCGGCACCGGTTGGTGGGAAGTGTTCAGCGACCGCGCCGAGGTGCAATTGGCGCCGTCGCTCGCCAGTGTGCTGAACCTGACGAGCACACAATTACCGTTGAGCGAATGGCTCGACCACGTACACCCCGCGGACCGCGAAGAACTGCGCAGTCGCTTGCAGGATTTACAGGACGCCGGCACCCCGTTGTTGCTGTGTGTGCGCCTGCATCGACCCGATGCGACACAGGCGCCGATCTGGTATCGCCTGCAAGGCCAGGCCCTGGGCGCCGGCAAACAGCGGCGTTTGGTCGGCTTCATGCTCGACATCAGCGACATCAAAAACCAGGAACACAACGCCGCCACCGCCCATGCCCGGCTGGACAATCTGATCGCCAGTTCACCCGCGGTGATTTACGTGCAGCGCTACGTCGAAGGTGCGTTGCAGCCGACGTTTTTCAGTGACAGCTTGCTGCCACTGCTAGGCCTGAGCCTCGCCGATTGCAGCGCCGGGGCCTTGATCGAACGTATTCACCCGCTGGACCGCGATCAGTATTTCGAGCGCACCCGGCAGTTGCTGCGCGAAGGTTCGGTGCGCGCCCGTTACCGACTGCGCGACCATCGCGGCGATTACCACTGGCTGCTCGACGAGGCGAAGCTGCTGCGCGATGACCTCGGCCTGCCGGTGGAAGCCGTCGGCTTGTGGCTGGACGTCACCGAAGCGACCCTGGCCGCCGAACAGGTGAAGCAGAGTGAAGAGCGCTACCGGATTCTGGTGGAGGACTCGCCAGCGATGATTTGCCGGTATCGCCCGGACCTGACGCTGACCTTCGGTAACCGGCCGTTGGCGACCTATCTGGAATGCCTGCCGGAACAGCTGCCCGGGGTGAATCTGGGCCAATGGATGTCGGACGAACAACGCGAAGCGTTCGTGCAGCGGCTCAGTCAACTGAGCCCGGAATTCCCGGTGAGTACCGCGGAAATCAACCTGCAACTGCCCGGCCGGGAGCACGCGTGGTGGGTCTGGTCGGATCGCGGGGTGTTTGATGACCAAGGGCACCTGCTGGAGATTCAGGCCGTCGGGCGCGATAACACCGAAGTCCGGCGCTCGCAGCAGCAACTCACCCAGAGCGCCAAAATGGCCACCCTCGGCGAAATGGCCACCGGCCTGGCCCACGAAATCAATCAGCCGCTGAACGTGATGCGCATGGCCATCGTCAATGTGCTCAAGCGCCTGAGCACGGGCGAGGTGCAGATCGACTACCTCACCGACAAGCTCAACCGCATCGATTCCCAGGTCCAGCGCGCCGCGCGGGTGGTGGATCACATGCGGGTGTTTGGCCGTCGTTCGGAGATCGAACAACACCCGTTCAACCCGGCCCAGGCCATCGAGGGCACGCTGTCGCTGCTGGGCGAAGGCATGCGCGGCAAAGGCGTTGAATTACGCGTCAGCGAGACCGGTTTTGACGTGCAAGTGCGCGGCTACGTCGATCAGCTGGAGCAAGTGTTGATCAACCTGATGGTCAACGCCCGGGATGCGCTGCTGAGCAAACGCGAGGCCGACCGGGAATTCAAACCGTGGATTTCGGTGTACGCCGAACGGGACAAGCAGTCGGTGCGATTGTGGGTCGAGGACAATGGCGGCGGTATTGATCCGCGGCTGATGGAGAAGATTTTCGAACCGTTCTTCACCACCAAACCGGTCGGCATCGGCACGGGGTTGGGGTTGTCGGTGAGTTACGGCATCGTCGAGAACATGGGTGGACGCTTGAGCGTGCGCAACTCGGTGGAAGGCGCACGGTTTTGCATCGAGCTGCCGGTTGCTCCGCCGGATCAGATCACCAGCGATGCCCGGCCGGAGTGACAGCTGAGGTTGGCGCCGACCTGGATTTTCCCGACCTCGATGCCAAGGGTTTTCAGGACGGTGTTGAGCAGGTTGTCCAGCAGCGGGCTGAGGATCGAGTTGAGTGTCGTCGTCAGCAGCGAAAACACACCCGTGAGCAGTGAGTTCAGCAAATCGAAGACAACCTGTAACAGGAAACCGGGACTGAATGAGGGCGTGTGGATGATCAACGGCAAGGGGTTGATCGCTTGCGACAAGCCAGAAATCGCATTGGTGGCGGACAAGGTATAAGGCGGATTGGAGGGAGCCAGCCCGACTTTCGGCGGGTTGAGGAACGTGGTTGATGCGCTGCTCGGTACGACAGGGCTGTCGATCATGACTTCAGCGCCACCACCGGAAAATGGCACGCCGGCGTGCCGGATATCGAGCAAGGTGTAAGGCGTGACGCTCAGAGGTGCAGTCGAGGAGGCCCAATCCGGATTGACCCGCCCGACCCGCAACTCAGCCACCGTGGTGGTGGTGAAGGCGGTCAGGCTCTTATTGGTCTCGCTGGCGCAGGTGTAGTCAGTGACGTAACTGCTGCCGCCACCGGCTTCAAGACTGACGTCCAGATTGTGATTGGGCAACACGCGCAGATCGAGTCCTAGTGGCGCGACGACAACGGACAGGATGCCCGACACCAAACTGGTCAGGTTAGTCACCAACGACAAATCCAGGCTCACCAATACCCGGACCTGCGCGGTGCGAACATAAATTCGATTAGCGCCCAAAGGCGCCAGTTTTGCCAACGCAGGGTTACCCACCACCGACAACTGCGGCGGCTCGATCACTTTGACGCTGGCAGTGGCCCCCAGGCCCAGCCCCAGCAGATTCACCGGAAGCGTGCCCGTCAGCGCGCTCTTGCTGTTGCCCAACTCGATAAAGGCCTGGACCAACTGAAGTGCGTTCACGTTGGCGTTCAGACCGGACGCGGTGCTGCCCGTCTGCAACTGCAAGATGTCACCCAGATGCACCTTGAGCGGGCTGACGACCGTGCTGGCCAGCCCGTTAAAACCGGTTTGCACGTCCGCCGTGGCGCCATTGGTCTGGGCTACCGTCGCGGCGGCTCGCAGCAATTGGCCCACCGTGGCATCGGCGCCGAGCAGTTGCGTGTAGTCACCGGCGGTGACATGCAGGTCAATGGCGAGCTGGTCCATGTATTTGAGCAGGTTGATATTGGCGGCCACCAAACCGTTCCAATTCGCGACCGTCAGGTTGATAGGCGCACCGCTCAAGCCGGACAACATACCGTTCAACAAATTAACGTCGGCCAGGGTGTTACGAATACTCAGTTGGGCAACCGGCGGCCCCGCCACTGCCGCGACCGCTGTGGCACTCAGGTTCATGGTTGAGTTGGCGGGAGCGCCGCCGAACATTGCGCTGAGACCACCGGCCAGACTCTGCGGCACCACATGGCTGGCAATCACCTGGATCGCCTCGCTTTTGCTTGCGTCAGTTGCGAATACCCGAATATTGCCGGCGTTAACGTTCACCACGCCGCAAGCAACGGCCAGGGCACGGCCGACACTGGGGATGGCGAAACCATTGCGTTGGGCGCTGGCGGTGGCGTAGGTGACGGCGGTTGTGCCAGCCAGGCAGTCGCCGCCCCGAGTGGCGGCTTCCAGCGCGGCCATGTCGGCGACGCGTTGCAGGTTGCGTTTTTCCAGGTAGAGCCGGCCGGTGTCGACCACGAGCACCAGGCACAGCAGCGCCGCCGCCATGGTCAGCGCCGCCATCAAACCAATCGCCCCCCGTTGCCGGACCGGTCCACGAAACTGCATGCGGGGAGACATCGCGCACTCCTTTGCCGGTGCACAGCCGGGGGCTTTCTCCGTTGGTGATGAGCAGTGTAGACAAGGGTTGAGCAGACTGCTGGCAACTCGCCAGCAAAAACACCACAAATCAAAATGTGGGAGCGGGCTTGCTCGCGAAGAGGCCTTTACATCCAGCATCTTTGTTGAATGTAAGTCCGCCTTCGCGAGCAAGCCCGCTCCCACATTGGTCAGGGGGTGTTAGTGAGCCAGCTTGGGTGGGTAGTTAGCCAGGATGCGCTTCACGTTTTGGTGTATAGCATTGCTGCGATCCTCCGGGTTCGGCGAGCCGCTGAGCAGTTGTTCGTCGCTGCCACGCCACACCAGCTTGCCGTCCTTGCCGTCGAGCAGGTCGATCTGGAGGGTCGCCACTTTGTAACTGACGTTACGGGTTTCGTTGTACATCGGCGCGCCCCAGTAACCGTTCCATGGGTTGCCATAGCCACCGCCATAGTTAGTGGTGACTTGTTGCTGGCGCTCTTCGACGATCAGGTAGGTTTGCACGTTCAAGTCGGCCCGGGTGCCAGCGGCGGCTGGACGCAAGCCCCGCTGATCGAGCTGATCACCGACCGATTCGCGGATGCGCTGTTCAGTCAGGTCACTCTTGATTCGCGGGTCATCGGGGCGGTACTGCAAGGTGGGCTCTTTCCAGCTCCAGCTGCGGTAGGCGGAAAAATCGCGGCTGGCGTCAAAGTCATAATTGACCGGGTTGGCAGCGCAGGCACTGAGCAGCGCGGCCACAGCCAGTACAGCGAGACGGCGGTACATGATCTTTCTCCGGTTGAGGCCTGCGAAGGCTTATTAACTAAAGAAGCTAACTGGGAGGATACGCCGACATTGCCTTTTCTACAGCCTTTCGCAGGGCATCGGCTTGCTCACTCTGGCTGCCGCTTTGGCCGGTTTCGGCGCTGCCGCTCCAAACGGGCTGGCCGGTGCCGGCGTCGTACAGGTCCACCTGCACCACCAGGACTTGTTCCTGATAGGTACGCACGATCGGCACGCTGCCGTACATGCCGTAACCGCTGCCATAGTGGTTGTAACCGCCATAACCGCCACCGTAATAACCGTAGTCGTCCTGTTGCTGGAGCAAGCGGGTTTCCAGGTGCAGGTTGGCGCTGACAAACAAGTCGGCTGGACGGTTATCGTGCAGCGGACGCAGGCCGCGCTGATCGAGGGCATTGCTGACCACTTCGGCCACCTGCGCCGAGTCTGCCCAGTTGGTACCCGGCGGCAGGCGCCCGTCGAGCCACGCCCAGCTGCGATAACGCCCGTAGTCACGGGGCGCCGCCGGGTAGGCGCTACGGTCGAAAACCTTGGCGGCGCCGGGCGGCGCCGGCGGCATCGGGTTGGACGACGCCACATACGGGTTGCTGCCCTGGCAGGCCGCCAGCCCGAGACAGATCACCAGTACCCCTGAACGACTTTTCATTTCGAGCTCCGATCAGACCGGCCGACAGATCCAGTGCAGATAGCGCCCGAGCCCGGCAAAGCTCGGGTGACGACGGTGGGCCAGCTCCATTTCGAGCAGGTCCGTAAGCTCGGCGCGAGCCTGGAATTCCACCGGCATATAGTCGTGAAAAACCCGCACGCCACTCTGGGTTTCGACCTGCCACAGGCCTTCAAGTTGCGCCGCCAATTCACGCGGATCCAGCGGTTGTTGCGGGGTCAGGCTCTGCTTTTCGCCAGCCATGTCGTTCTTGCGCATCTTGCGAAAATGGCCCTTGAGCAGGTTGCGGTAAATCAGCGCATCGCGGTTGTAGAAGGCCAGGGACAACCAGCCGTCTTTTTTCGTCAATTGATGCAATACCGGCAAAATCGCGTGAGGTTCTGCGAGCCATTCCAGCACGGCATGGCACAGCACCAGGTCGTAGGGCTCGGTGAGCTGACCGAGCAGTTCCTGCCACGGCGCTTGAATGAACGTCGCGCTCTGCCCGGCTTCGGCGAAACGTTGACGAGCGCCTTCGAGCATCGGCTCGGCGGGCTCGGCCAGCGTGACGTCATGACCGCGCTGCGCCAGCCACAACGACATGTGGCCCAGGCCGGCGCCGATGTCGAGCACACGCAGCGGCCGGTCCGGCAGGGTTTCGGCCAGGTCGGCCTGAAGCACCGCCAGGCGGATCGCGCCTTTGGCCCCGCCATAGATTTTTTCGGCGAAGCGTGTCGCCAGTTGATCGAAATGACGATCGCTCATCAGCTGAACCTCCGTTCGCTGTCGGCGAGTTTGCTGCGCACCACTTCGTTCATGTCCAACCCCAACTCGCTGCACAACAGTAAGAGATAGAGCACGATGTCGCCGACTTCCTGCCCGGCGTGGGCGAGCTTGTCGGCCGGCAGCTGACGCGACTGGTCTTCGGTCAGCCACTGGAAAATCTCCACTAGCTCGGACATTTCCACGCTGGCGGCCATGGCCAGGTTTTTCGGGCTGTGAAATGGGCGCCAGTCGTTGCGGTCACGGATGGCGTGCAGGCGTTCGGTCAGTTCAACAAGGTTCATCGGGCTCTCCTGAAGGCGTATAGCTTCGGGGGGATGATGAGTGAAGGCAAGCGGCAAGCGCTGCAAAACCACTATGCTTGCAGGGAACTCGCCACTGCGATCAATGGCCCAAGGCTCAACCACTTTCATCAGGACGTTAACGACATGCAGGTAGAAGGTTTTTTCGAATGGCTCGGCCAGGCACTCGGTTCGGTCATCCGCTTTATCGTTGACGCCCTCAGTGGCTTGTTCAACCTGTTGAGCCACGCCGGTGGCAACTTTGTCGATGGGCTGTCCCGGACACTGGGGATGGACACTTCGATCATCAGCATCATTGCGCTGATCCTGGGGTTGATGCTGTTGTGGTCGGCGATTCGGGCGTTCATGAATGCGTCGGTCATCATGGGGATTATCTGGTTGTTGCTGGGGCTGTGGCTGCTGAGCTGGATCATTCACTAACACCAAAATCCCAATGTGGGAGCGGGCTTGCTCGCGAAAGCGGCGGTACACCCAACATTGATGTATCAGACAGACCGCCTTCGCGAGCAACCCCGCTCCCACAATGGAGCGCTGCAGATTTCGAATGTGTCGCTACAATGCCGGCTTCGCCAAGGAGCCTGCATGTCCAACCTGATTGCCGACTGGCGTGACCGCCCGACCCATCGCCGGGTCTGGGCGCTGGCTGCGCCGATGATTCTGTCGAACATTTCCGTACCGCTGGTGGCGCTGGTCGACAGTACGGTCATCGGCCACCTGCCCCACGCCCATCAATTGGGCGCCGTGGCAGTCGGGGCCAGTTTGTATACCTTCCTGGCCTGGGCCATGGGCTTTCTGCGCATGGGCTCGACCGGTTTCGCAGCGCAGGCTGCCGGACGCGGGGATGGCGCGGCGTTACGGCAGATTTTGCTGCAAGGCCTGTTGCTGGCCGTGGGCCTGGCGATTGTCCTCGGTGCTGTGGGTGTGCCCTTGAGCGGCGTCGCGCTGCACTTCATGCAACCCTCGGCAGAACTGGATCAACTGACCCGCGAGTTTTTCCACACCCGACTGTTCGGACTGCCGGCGGCGCTGGCCAGTTATGCACTGGTCGGCTGGTTCCTCGGTACCCAGAACGCCCGGGCGCCGCTGGCGATTCTGCTGAGCACCAACCTGGTGAACATCGCGCTGAACCTCTGGTTCGTCCTCGGGCTGGAATGGGGCGTGGTCGGCGCAGCCCGCGCCTCGGTGATTGCCGAATGGACCGGCGCACTGATTGGCTTGCTGATGACGCGCAGAGCCTTGCGAGCCTACCCCGGTCACATCGTCTGGGCCGCGTTGGCGCTGTGGCAGAGTTGGCGACCATTGCTGGCGGTCAATCGCGACATCTTCATTCGAAGCCTGGCGCTGCAATCGGTATTTTTCCTGATCACCGTGCAGGGCGCGCGACTCGGTGACGCCACCGTCGCCGCCAACGCCCTATTGCTCAACGGCTTGCTGCTGACAGCCCATGCACTGGACGGTTTGGCGCATGCCGTGGAAGCCCTGTGCGGGCATGCCATCGGCGCCCGTGACCGCGAGGCGTTACGGCGCTCACTGGTGGTCGCCTGCGGCTGGTCATTGCTGGCGAGCCTGGGCTTTGCCGTGCTGTTTGCGTTCGCCGGGCATCTGTTTATCGAGATGCAGACGAACATCCAGAGCGTGCGCGAAACCGCGTTCATTTACCTGCCCTACCTCGCCGCACTCCCGCTGATTGCGGTGTGGAGTTACCTGCTCGACGGGCTGTTCATCGGCGCCACGCGCGCCCGGGAAATGCGCAACGGCATGCTGCTGACCGTGGTCCTGTTGCTGCCCTTCGCCTGGCTGCTGCAAGGCTTGGGCAACCATGGACTGTGGATCACCTTTTTACTGTTCATGGTGTTGCGCAGCCTGACCCTCGGCGCGATAGCCTGGCACTTGCGCACGAACGATGGCTGGTTCACCGGCAAGGTTCACTGAGTCGGCGTGGCGTTGACGAAGGCCGTGACCTCATCCAGCACGGGCGCCAAATCGCGCAGGGGCCGGGACAGCGTCGCCACCAGCGTGGCGTGACTGGTGCGGGCAAAGTAAAAGTCCTGAACCGGCACCCCGGCCTGGCGCAATTTCAGTGCCAGGCCTGCGGTGTTGCGGGTCGGATTGACGACATCATCATCGCGTGAAGCCATCAACAGCGCGGGTGGAGCGCCTCGACTGACGTGGTTGATCGGCTGGGATTGGGGGGGAGAATCCGGCCAGAAAAACACCGGGCGCACCTCCAGATTTTGTATGGGTAAAAAATCATAAGGCCCGGCCAGGCCAATCCAGCCACTGAGGTCGTGCGGCGACATGCCCTGCGCGCCCAGCAACCTCGAATCCAGCGCCAGCATTGCAACGTTGTAGGCCCCGGAGCTGTGCCCCATCAGGTAAAGGCGCTGCGGGTTTGCGCCAAACTGGCGAATGTGTTCATGCGTCCAGGCCACGGCTTTCGCCGCATCTTCGAGAAACAACGGATACCGCACCTGTGGATACAGCCTATAGTCCGCCACGACCGTCACCATTCCCCGAGACGCCAGCGCTTCGCCGACAAAACCGTAATCACTACGTGACCCGCTGTTCCAACTGCCGCCGTAGAAAAACACCACCACTGGCGTGTTTTCCATGGCGTGTCGCGGTACGTAAACATCGAGTTTCTGTCGCGGGTCATCGCCATAAGCAATGCCCTCGGTTTTGTCGAACGTACCGTCAGGGGTCAGGGCATTAAGCATGTTCAATGGCGAGCACGCCGTTATCACGGTCAGCAAAAGTGCGCCCATGATCAGTCCGAACCAAACGCGGATTTGACTCACCATCAATGGGTAACCTCGTGTTCAGGGCTGATCGTTCTGCCACAGGTTGCGAAGGCTATCAAGACGCTCCTGCTGGGTGAATCCCGACAACGGCTGCTCAGGCGAAGCGTCGGGGTACTGCAAGCGTAGCCATAACCAGTCATCGAGCACCGGCCGCTCGCTGAAGCCCAGTGCCAGCCCTTCCCTCAGATGGGACCATAGTCGGGTGTAGTCTCGACCGGTGGATCGGCTCCAGTGCCAGGCGTGCTGTTCCAGCAGGCAGGTTTGCAAAGCGTCCCGCTGACGCGCACTGAGGTCTTCCTCGATGCCTAGCGGTTTGACGACAAGCCCCGGATTGAACAACTGCTGCCAACCCTGACAACCAATGGCCCGATCAGCCCAGGTTCCACCGAACCAGCGTATCTGGTTGATCGGACCGAGCCACCGACTCAGTTCCCGGGCATCGCACACATCGAAAAAGTAGCTGGCGGTGTGGGGATTGTAGTAACTCAGCAAGGCACGGTGATGCAGGCCAACGGTGACGGTGAGCATGCGGCGCAAATGTTCGAGCAACTGCGACGGCGGCGCCTCACTGATCAGCCACAACCCGCTCCAGAGATGGGGGTCGCGATGGCACCGGTCGGCCAGTTCAGGGCATTCCTTGAGATCAACCAACACCGGCCCGTGCTCCCTCAACGGCTGCCATTCGGTGTCGTCGAACAGCCAGAATTGCCGGACATGAGCAAGTTGCTGGCGCAGTGCACTGCCGGCCCGAGGCTCGCCCGGTGTATCGAGTAGCAACCATTGCGATATGGCGTCAGGAGCCAGGGCGGCAATCATGCAACACCGCTCTGGCCAAGCCGCGTCGCTGCCCGGCAAGCGCAAAGGATTTGTGTGCAATGAACGAAACTGCCCCCGCCGGGCAGCAGACACAGCAACACCAACGGTTCGCTGGCCTGTAGCAGGCGCAACAAGCCATCAGCCGATACCTTGTTATCGGTCACCGCAGCGGGCTGAGCATCGGCCAAGCCTGGCGCCTGGATGACTGGCGGGCCGCAAAGAAATCCGGTGATGAACGGTTGATCGGGATCGCCTTCGATAAAGCTCACCAGCACCTCAAGACCTTCTCTCATTGGCATGTTGTGGGCGCCGCTCAATTCAGGCGCTATCGGCAACCAACAGTGGCTGGGGGCCGCGCCTTCCCCCTGATAGAGCCAGTCAAATTGCACCGCGACAGGTCTGGTTACATCGGGTTGAGGCTCATCGACTTCGACCACCCAAGCCCGTTGCAGGCTGTGCATTCGGGGGCCAATAGCCAAATTCTTCGGCACAAAAGGCCACTCTGCGCCATCCTGAACATGCCCGTCACCCAAGACCAGACAATGACCACGCCTGCGGTGCTCGAAGTGATAATGCAGGCGTTCCTGCGCGCATAGCCTCTGGAAAAACTGCAGGTCCGATTCCTGAAACTGCGTGCAGAAATCCCGAGGCGGGTAATCGCCGGTTAACTCGAAACGCCGGTCCTTGCCAGCGATGCCATGCTCCTTGAGCACTAGGGCGAGGATCTCAGGGACCGAACGGTTGCTGAAAATACGCTGGCTGAACCGCTGGGCCAGACAAGCCAGTTTCGGCCTCAGGCGCACTCGACAACGCCTGGGTGTGGCGCCCTGTCCGGCCTGGACAAGCTCATGCAACTGTCCGTGAAAACCTTTTCCCGGCGGACCCAAATATAAAAAGGCCGGCCGGTACAACAGGCTTGCCAGGTCCAGTGCCGGATCATCGATCAGCAGCTCCATGTTGAACTCAAAAGGTTCGCTGATCGCTTCACTGCCGGTAAAGGCCAAGACCGCAAAGGGATCAGGCAGGCCCTCTACATCCAGACGAAATGACGGCTCGTTGGCTGGATCGAACATCGGCGATTCTCTACAGGAGGGGCGGCTGGGGATTCTCTCCGAGAGAGTTGGCCGAGTAGAGAGCTGAACTACAACTTAGGAAATGACCTACGCGAAAAGAAGACCACATTGCAGGGATAGACGTGGATGTGAGTCATTTCGCTGGAAAACCAAGACGCGTCGCACCAGGTCATCTGAAATTTCCGCAGCGTGCGGTACATTTTCAGACAACCTGATGAGAGCAGTGACCTACCTTACGAAGACAGGTAAGACGAACGGGTCAGGCCCAGGCGCAGAGCGTCGAGGAACTGGGTGCGCTCGGCAGCGGTGATGCGGGCACTGGCGCACTTGTCGCGGTAGTGGGTCATCAACTCTTCCGGCGACAAGTGCACATAACGCAGCATGTCTTCAATGGTGTCGTGGGTTTCGATACCGGCGTGGTACACGCTGCCATCGGCGTTCTGGTAGATGTTCACCGAGTCGGTGTCACCGAACAGGTTGTGCATGTCGCCGAGGATTTCCTGGTAAGCGCCGACCAGGAAGATCCCCAACAGGTAGTCTTCACCGTCGTTCAGTGCGTGCACCGGCAAGCTGGTTTCGATGCTCTGCTCGTCGACGTATTGCTTGATCTTGCCGTCGGAGTCGCAGGTCAGGTCTTGCAGCACGGCGCGGCGCAGCGGCTCTTCGTCGAGACGGTGCAGCGGCAGGATCGGCAGGACCTGGCCGATGGCCCAGGTGTCCGGCAAGCTCTGGAATACCGAGAAGTTGCAGATGTACTTGTCGGCCAGCTTGTCGTTGAGTTCGTCGAGCACCTGACGGTGCGAACGCTGACGGGCTTTCAACGAGTTGTGCAGGCGACGGCACACGGCGAAGTAGCATTGCTCGGCCAGGGCTTTTTGCGCCAGGGTCAGCTTGCCATCGGCGTACTGGGTGGCCACGTCGCTCATGTAGTGCGTCGCGCGCCAGTAGGTTTCGGTGACCATCTCGATGTCGGTCGGACCCAGCAGATCAACCAGCCACTGCACGGTTTCCGGCAGTTCTTCCTTGTTGTCGATCTGCGGCACGTCGTCGTTGTGTTTCTCGACGTCGGTGACCTGCACCACCAGCATGGCGTGGTGAGCGGTCAGGGAGCGGCCGCTTTCAGAGAAGATGTTCGGGTGCGGCAGGTTCTGCGCGTCGCAGAATTCCTTGAGCATCCCGACCACGACACCGGCGTAATCGTCCATGTCGTAGTTGATCGAACTGGCGTTACGCGAATGCGTACCGTCGTAGTCCACGCCCAGACCGCCGCCCACGTCGATGTGATCCACCGGCAGGCCGAGGTTGCGCAGCTCGCCGTAGTAACGAATCGCTTCCTTGAAACCGTGCTGGTAGTCCGCCAGGTTGGCGATCTGCGAGCCCATGTGGAAGTGCAGCAGGCGAATGCCCTGATCCAGGCCAGCGGCACGGAAACGCTCGACCACCGACAGCAACTGCGCCGCCGACAGACCGAATTTGGATTTCTCGCCGCCAGTGTCCGCCCATTTGGACGAGGCCAGGGACGACAGACGTACGCGCAGGCCGACCTGAGGCTTGACCTTGAGCGACGCCGCTTCTTCGATCACCAGGCCGACTTCGGATTCTTTCTCGATCACGATAAAGACGTTGTGACCCAGCTTCTGGCCCATCAGCGCCAGACGGATGAACTCGCGGTCTTTGTAACCGTTGCAAACGATGGTCCCGCCTTTCGGCGCCAGTGCCAATACCGCCAGCAGCTCAGGCTTGGAGCCGGCTTCCAGACCGATGGAGACGTCCTGGGTGGCGATGATGTTTTCGATCACCGCTTCTTGCTGGTTCACCTTGATCGGGTACAGCGCGGTGTACTTGCTCTGGTATTCCAGACGCTCGATGTTTGCATCGAAGGCGCCGGTCAGCTGACGCACACGGTCTTGCAGGATATCCGGGAAACGCACCAGCAATGGCAAGGACAAACCGCTTTTGCGCAGTTGGTCGACTTGCTCGAACAGATCAATAGGCGAACTGGTCGGACCGTTCGGACGAACTTCGACGCGACCGGCGTCATTGATCGCGAAATACCCGGCCCCCCAATGGCGAATCCCGTAAACACTGCGGCTGTCCGCAACTGTCCATTGGCTGCCATCGTCTTTGCGTGTGCGTCGTACGGACATTGAAGTCCCCTATAAAGAAGTCATAGAGCGTCGCCTGGGTTCAGGCCGGCGCAGTCTAAAGAATGAAAATGACGATTAGCCTGCATGCAAGGGCGATAGACCGCACATTCAGGTTTGAGTTTAGAAACCGGTCAGAACAGGCTCTGTGAAAACCATGTAGACGACGCCAGAACCGTTGTCAGGACTGGATCAAGCCGAGGGTGGTTTTCACAGAGGCTGCTAGCCGCCGGACTTCTTCGCTTTGAAACCGAGTTTGATCAGCTCGCCCAAGAGTAGCTCGACATGATCGCCCTGGATTTCAATGATCCCGTCTTTCAACGCACCGCCTGTGCCACAACGCTTCTTCAACGTAGTGGCCAGTTCCTTGAGCGCGTCTTCGGCCAACGGCACGCCGGTGATGGTGGTCACCGTCTTGCCGCCACGCCCCTTGCTTTCGCGACGCACGCGAGCGACGCCGTCGCCGGCAGGGATAACGGTCTGTTTGCAGATACAGGCGTCCACCGGTTTACTGCAATCCGGGCAATGACGACCTGCGTCGGTGGAAAATACCAGGCCACCAAGGGCGGCGAAGGATGCGGCTTTTTTGGCCACCGGCAATCCTCTTGGGAGGACAAAGACTGGTCGCGGCAACCTGGGCAGGTGCCATCGACCGCGAAGCCCCACTCAGGCAGGGGCAGCGCTAATGAAACAGTACAAACCTGTAGGAGCCGAGCTTGCTCGCGATGGACGTCAACGATAAGGCGCGACATCAGACAGCACGTATCGTCCATACGCTCTCTCGCGAGCAAGCTCTGCTCCTGCAAAAGGTCGCGCAGTGTAACGGCAAAAAGCCGACTTGCTAAGAGCCAATCGGCGCCAATTTATAGCTCTTTTGCGACGCCATCCCGCTGCGCGCTCAGATAGCGCTTCAACGCCGCCAGAGAGTCCGGGCAATAAGGCTTTTGCTGGATTTCCAGCATGACCTGATCGATGGGCAGGAAGCGCGCTTCGATCACCTCTTCAGGCTGCAGAATCAGTGGCCCGTCCCATACCGCCGAAAACGCCGAACACCAGAGCCGGTTGCCGGTGTCTTCAAAGAAGAAGTGATCGTGGGCGGTCAGTTCCACGCCGCTCACGCCCAGCTCTTCCTCAAGCTCGCGGGCGGCTGACTCGGCGTAGGTTTCGCTGGCGAGCACCATGCCCCCCGCCGCCACGTCCCAATACCCCGGATAAATGGCTTTGCTCAGGGTTCGGCGGTGCACACAGAGTTCACCGGCCGAATTGAACAGCATGATGTAGGTGCCGCGCCCGATCAGCCCGCGCTCGCGCAGGTCGGAACGGACCAGGGCGCCAAGCAGGTTGTCCTGCTCGTCGACCCAGGCGATCTGTTCGGCATCCGAGGCCGCACGGTGGGCGGCCTCTTTGGCGTTATCAACCATGACTCAGCCTTGATTGAGCAATTGACGCAGATCGATCACTGCCGCGTTGGCCCGGGAAATGTAGTTGGCCATGACCAGCGAGTGGTTGGCCAGCACGCCGAAGCCGCTGCCGTTGAGGATCATCGGGCTCCAGACCGGCTCTTGCGATGCTTCCAGCTCACGAATGATCTGGCGCACGCTGACCGTGGCGTTTTTCTTGGCCAATACGTCGGCGAAGTCGACTTCGATGGCGCGCAGCAAATGCGAGAGCGCCCAAGCCTGACCACGCGCTTCGTAGAACACGTTGTCGATCTGCATCCACGGGGTCTCGACGATTTCTTCGTCAACCTGTGGCACTTGCCCTGGCGCAAGGACTTCGGTTTTCAGCGAGGTATTAAGTTTGACCCGACCGACGCTGGCCGACAGGCGTTGCGACAGCGAACCCAGGCGAGTACCCACGTCACCCAGCCAATTGTTCAGGTTGTCGGCGCGGGCATAGAACAGCGCGCTTTTCTGGCTAGGATCGGACAAACGCGCCTGATACCGGCTCAGGGAATTGATGCCTTCCTGATACTCGGACTCACTGGAAGGCAGCACCCAGCTCTTGTTGTCGAAGTTGAAACGCGGCTCGGCCTTGGCCAGGTCGGCGTCTTCGGCCGATTGCGACTGGGAGCGGGCGAAGTCTTTACGCAGCGCGCGGCTCAAATCGCGAACCTGGACCAGCACGCCATATTCCCAGCTCGGCATGTTGTCCATCCACAAGCCCGGCGGGAAACGGTCGTTGGAAATATAGCCACCCGGCTTGGTCAGCAACGTACCGGCGACGGTCTTGAGGGTTTCCACCGTGGTGTAGCCGACGACCATTTGCTTGCCTTCTTTCTCGGCAGCGATCTGGGCATTTTGCTGGACCGGGAACAGCGCGGGCTCCTCGCTCCAATACCAACCCAGGGCAATCGCCACCAGCAGGTAAAGGCCGATCAAGGTGGCCAGCGCCCGGCTGAACAGCAGGCCGCCGATGTAACTGCGGGTGGCCGACTTCGGTTCAGCGGCACGTTCGGGCGCGCTGCCCGCGCGGTTCTTCCAGTCCAGCATGGCGATATCCTTTCAATCACTTGAGTTCATCGGTTCGACCACAACCCTACGCCATCGTGCCTCGTTTTGCCGCGTATTAATCCGCGCGCTGCGGTGAACCAGGATTGCATCGTCGAGGCACCACTATAAAGGAAGCACACGCCTTGAGCCTATCCGACCGACCGGTCACAAACTGAATGACGCTGCATTACAGATTATTGACGTACGACGCTCATGCAACCGAAAAGAGGTGCTAGCATAGAGCCACCAGTCGATCTCAGCATTTACCCTAACTAGTAGTCAGGATATGACCGAGCCAGAAGACCCCAGCCGTGAGCGCCTCAAGCACCACTTTGCCCAGCGGGTAATTCATCAGGCACGTCAAATTCTTGAGATCTGGCAGCGCCTGCAACGCAGTGAGTGGTCCACCACCGACTTATCAGAACTGAGCGAGGCCAACCTGCGCCTGCTGCGGTTTGCCGAGCGCTTCGAACAACCGGAACATACACAACTGGCGCGTCACATCGGCCAGTCGCTGGAGGCTGTCGACGCCAATCGCGGACGCCTGAGCAGCGGGCTGATCACTGACCTCAATCGCTTGATGCAGCGCCTGTCGCGCACCGGCCTGCGGCATGGCGATCAGTACGAACAAACCTTCCTGCCACCGTTGCGCAAGCCGATCTACGTGATGCTGCAGGATCACGACCGCGCCGAACGCCTGGCCAAGCAACTGGAATTTTTCGGGCTCAGCGCCCAATCCCTGGACAGCGTTGCCGCCTTCCGTTCCGCGATGGTCGAGCGCTTGCCAGCGGCGATCGTCATGGATGTGGACTTCAGTGGCGCCGGTATCGGCCTGAAACTGGCCGCCGAAGCCCAGGAAGGTCTCGATCATCGCCTGCCGCTGTTGTTCTTCAGCCTGCACGAAACCGACACTCCGACCCGCCTCGCCGCTGTGCGCGCCGGCGGCCAGGAGTTTCTCACCGGCACCCTGGAGGCTTCGAGCCTGCTGGAGAAAATTGAAGTCCTGACCTGCGTCGCCCAGTACGAGCCGTATAAAGTGCTGATCATCGACGACTCCCGCGCCCAGGCCCTGCACACCGAACGCCTGCTCAATAGCGCCGGGATCGTCACGCGCACGTTGATCGATCCGATCCAGGCCATGGCCGAACTCTCGGACTTTCAACCTGACCTGATCATCCTCGACATGTACATGCCGACCTGCACCGGTACGGAGCTGGCCAAGGTGATCCGTCACAACGACCGTTACGTCAGCGTCCCGATCATTTACCTGTCGGCCGAAGACGATCTGGACAAGCAACTCGACGCCATGAGCGAAGGCGGCGACGACTTCCTGACCAAACCGATTAAACCGCGCCACCTGATCACCACCGTGCGCAACCGCGCGGCACGGGCACGCAATCTGAAAGCCCGGATGGTCCGCGACAGCCTGACCGGTTTGTACAACCACACGCACATTTTGCAACTGCTTGAAGACTGCAGCTTCCGCTCCCGCCGCGAGAACAAGCCGTTGAGCTTCGCGATGCTCGACATCGACCACTTCAAACGGGTCAATGACAGCCACGGCCACCCCATGGGTGACCGGGTGATTAAAAGCCTGGCGCTGTTCTTAAAGCAACGCTTGCGCAAGACCGACTTCATCGGCCGCTATGGCGGTGAAGAGTTCGCGATCGTGATGCCGGACACCGACCTCGCATCGGCTTACGCCGTGCTGGATGAAATTCGTCAGCGCTTTGCCGAGATTCACTACCCTGCCCAACCTCAAGACCTGTGGTGCACGTTCAGTGCCGGCGTGGTGGAATTGTGCGAGCACTCCGACAGCCTGATGATGGCCAGTCAGGCAGACGAGGCGCTGTACCGCGCCAAGGACGCCGGACGCAATCGTGTTCAAGCCGCGCGAACGTCACAGCAAAGTGCCACTTTTTCATCGGAATCCACCGATTCGGTCATAACCCTGTAACACAAACGCAATAAATTCAGGCGCTTACCATTCTGCCGTTGGTAGATCCGCCATGCGCCTGAAGTTGCTGACCAATCTCAATACCCTCCTTTTAGTCGCCGTGTGCGTGGCCCTTGGCGCCACGCTGTGGTGGTCGCAAAAAGCTCTGGAGCGCCCGTATCTGTTGATGGAGCGTTACCTGGGGCTGTCCCAGCAATTTCAGAATGAAGTCGCGCGCAATATCGAGGACTACCTCGCCAGCGGTGATGCCCTGCGCCTGAGCAGCGCCAGCCAGGCCATCGATGTCTTGCAAAAGGAGCTGGGCGAGTTGCCACCGGCACTGGCCGAGACCTTGCGCCCGAGCCTGTCGACCCTGGAGGAATTCAGCAAAACCGATCTGTTGGCCGCCGGCAAACTCGCGGGTGATCCGCAGGCGCTGCTTCTGCAAGCCGAGCGCGAACTTGGCGCCAGCCTCGACCAGCTCAGCCAGTACGCCAGCGCTAACGCGGCCTACCTGACACCGCTGCTCGCCGCTTCTCAGCATCTGGGCAAACTGTCGCTGGCCCGAGACAAACTGGTGAGCAGCGGCCGCAGCGAACTGGCCGCTGACGTCGAGCGTGAAGTGACCAACATCCGTACTCAGGCAGAGTTGTTGAGCGGCTTGCCACTGCTCGGCGTAACCGCCAAGACCGAATCCAGCACCGATGATTTCGCCTCGATGATGGGGCTGGAGAACACCGAGAAAGCCGCTGCGGAAGACGCTGGTGTCGGCCTCAAGCGTGAACTCAACAGCCTGCTCACGCGCTACCCGGCCGAGTTGTCGCGCACCCGCGATCAGATCCAAAAACGCACCGATCTTAGCGCCGCCACTCACCTGAAAATCGCTGCCGTGCAGCAAGCGATTGCCGGGCTCGAACCGGTGGTCCGCGCCCAGCACGGGCAGATCCAGGGCGAAGTGCGGTTGATGCAAGGCGTGATGATCGGGCTGATCCTGCTGATCGCCCTGCTCATCGACACCCTGCAACGACGCCTGGCGCGAACCCTGACTAACCTCGCGCCAGCCCTGTCCACTTGGGCCGAGGGCGACTTCAGCCGCGACATCGAGCTGGGTAACACCAATCGCGAACTGCATGACATCCAGGCGTCGCTCAATCGCTTGCGCGCCTATCTGGTGGATCTGGTCGGGACCATTCGTCTCAACGCCGAGCAAGTCGCCGGCAGCAGCCGCACCCTGGCCGATTTGAGTAATGACCTGCACAGCGGCGCCGAACATCAGGCGGGCGACACGGCGCTGATCCGCGATTCCCTCGGCGAACTGGAGGCGACCATTCAACAAGTCGCCGGCGATGCCAGCCAGGCCGCCGAAGCCAGTCGCCATGCCGGCCTGGCCGTTGAGCATGGGCAGAAAGTCATCGGCCTGAGCCTGACCGGCCTGCATGCGCTAGTGGGTGAAGTGCAGGGCAACGCGCAGATGATCGAGCACCTGGCTGAAGAGTCGGCGACCATCGGCGGTGTGCTGACGGTGATCCGTTCGATTGCCGACCAGACCAACCTGCTGGCCCTGAACGCCGCCATCGAAGCAGCCCGCGCCGGGGAAATGGGTCGCGGGTTTGCGGTCGTGGCGGAAGAGGTTCGTTCATTGGCGCAGCGCACGGCCGGTGCGACGGCAGAGATTCAGACCCTGATCGCCGGTCTGCAAGCCGCCGCGCGACAATCGGTGGAAGGCATGCGTGCTCAGGTCGAACACGCCGAAGCTACCGCCAATCAGGCGCAAGCCGCGGATGGCGCGCTGGATAAAATTGTCGGGGCAATTCAGACCATTTCCGACACCGCCGTGCGCATCGCCGATGTCACTGCCCAACAGAGTGGCGCGGTCAGCGAGATTCGCGACCACAGTGAGCGCATTCACCAATTGGGTGGGGATAACCTGTTGCGCATTGGTGAAGGGCGTGAACAGGGGGAGAACCTGTTGGTGCTGGGTGGGCGGCTGCGTACGGCCGTTCAGGCCTTCCGCGTCTGACAAATTGCCTTCGCGAGCAAGCCCGCTCCCACATTTGACCGCATTCTCATTGATGAACTCGGTTGAATGTGGGAGCGGGCTTGCTCGCGAAGACGCCGGTACAATCACCGCATAGCTCCCTACCCAGCACACCCCGCCGCCGTCCGCTATCATGCCCCCAATTCCGATACGCGAGATTGTCATGCGCCGTTTGCTCTGCCTGCTGCTTCTAGTGCTCGCCCTGCCGGCCACCGCCGCCGGGTTGCTGGACACTCGGCCCAGCTCCACCCTGGGTTCGATCAACAACAGCGCCGACTTCCTGCCGGTGCGCGAAGCCTTTCAACTGAGCCTGGTAGACAGCACGCCGCAATCGATCAAGCTGCGTTTCGTCGCCACCGAAGGCTATTACCTCTATCGCCATCGTTTCCAGTTTCGGGCTGACCCGGCAGAGGTAACACTGGGCACCGCCCAACTGCCCAAAGGCGAGCAGAAACACGACGAGTACTTCGGCGATGTCGAGGTGTACCACGGGATCATCGAGGTGGAGCTGCCGCGCACCGATCAGCGCGCCTTCACGCTGGCCGTGACTTATCAGGGCTGCGCCGACAAAGGCCTGTGTTATCCGCCGGAAACCGAACGCCTGAGCATTGAAGGCATCGGCGCTCCGGCTCCGGCGCAAAACTGGGGATGGCGCGAGCTCGCGCTGTTCTTCCTCGCCGGCTTAGGCCTGACCTTCACTCCTTGCGTATTGCCGATGCTGCCCATCCTGTCCGGCGTGGTGTTGCGCGGCCAGGTCGGTGGTCTGCGCGGCTTCAACCTGTCCCTGGCCTACGTGTTGCCCATGGCCGCCTGCTTCGCCCTGCTCGGCGCACTGATGGGCATGTTCGGCGCACAGCTCAATCTTCAGGCGCGCCTGCAATCGGCGTGGGTGCTGGTGCCGTTCGCGACGTTTTTTGCGGTGTTTGCCCTGGCCATGTTCGGCGTATTCGAACTCAAGCTGCCGCACGCCATCAGCAGTCGGCTGGATCGCATTGCCGGGCGCACGGAAGGCGGTTCGTTGTGGGGCGCCGCAGTGTTGGGCGTGGTGTCCAGCCTGTTGGTTTCACCCTGCGTTTCGGCGCCCCTGGCCGGTGCGCTGCTGTATATCAGCGCCAGTGGCGATGCATTGGGCGGCGGTTTGAAGCTGTTCATGCTCGGCCTCGGTATGGGCGCGCCGCTGTTGCTGGTCGCCACCGGTGGCGCGGCCTGGCTGCCGAAAAGCGGGCCATGGCTGGTCTATGTGAAAAACGCGATTGGCGTGTTGTTGCTGGGGCTGGCGATCGGCCTGCTCAGTCGCGTACTGCCGGGCCAGATCACCTTGCTGTTGATCGGGTTGCTGGCTGGCGGTGTCGGCTTGTTCATGGGCGCACTGGAGTTCGTCTACAAGCCCCCTCGAAAACGCCTCGGCCAATTGCTGGGGATGTTCCTGCTGTTTTACGCACTGGCGTGCTGGTTCGGGGCGTTTAGCGGTCAGACCGATCCGCTCAACCCCATCGGCCAATCGCGCGCGATTGCGAGTAACGCCCCCGCGCAAAACACCGGCGCCTGGCAAACCATCAACACGCCCTCAGAGCTGGATCGCGTGCTCGCCGAGGCTCAATCCTCTGGCACCCCACTGCTGCTCGACTGGTACGCCGACTGGTGCATCAGCTGCAAAGTCATCGAACACGAAGTGCTCAACGACGCCAACGTCATGGAACGCCTGCAAGGCTATCGATTGGTTCGTTTCGATATCACCGCCAGCAATGCCGAACAACGCGCCCTGCTCGACCGTTACAAACTGTTCGGCCCTCCGGCCTTGATGTTTTTCGGCAAGGACGGCGTTGAACGTGCCGATGTGCGAGTCATCGGCGAAATCAACGCCAAGGACTTCGCCGAACGTGTTGCGAAGGCAAATGACCGGATTTAATCAGCCGGTCACATATTTCGCGCAAACATCGGCTATCGTGCTGGCTATTGCATAGAACTGGACAGTCACAAAGGCTTTGCGGCATAGTCGCCGGGTTCTGACACTTGCACACAGATAACAAGGAACAGCAGATGGCGACCCTATTGGTGCTGCACGGCCCCAACCTGAACTTGCTCGGCACCCGTGAACCGGGCACCTACGGCGCTACGACACTGGCGCAGATCAACCAGGACCTGGAACGCCGCGCCCGTGAAGCCGGCCATCATCTGCTACACCTGCAAAGCAACGCCGAGTACGAATTGATCGACCGCATCCACGCCGCTCGTGGCGAGGGCGTGGACTTCATTCTGATCAATCCAGCAGCTTTTACACACACAAGCGTCGCATTACGTGACGCGCTGCTGGCGGTGAGCATCCCATTCATCGAAGTGCATTTGTCTAACGTGCACAAACGCGAACCTTTCCGCCATCACTCTTACTTCTCCGACGTAGCGGTGGGAGTGATCTGCGGCCTTGGCGCCAGCGGTTACCGACTGGCCCTGGAGGCTGCACTAGAGCAGCTTGAACAACAAGCTATACGCCCCTGACCGACCCTTGGGAGTTGATGATTCATGGATATCCGTAAAGTTAAGAAACTGATCGAACTGCTGGAAGAGTCCGGCATCGACGAGCTCGAGATCAAGGAAGGCGAAGAGTCCGTTCGCATCAGCCGTCACAGCAAGACTCCAGCTCAGCAGTATTACGCGCCGGCTCCGATGCACGCTCCGGCACCAGCACCTGTTGCTGCTGCTCCGGTTGCCGCCGCACCGGCTGCTCCAGCCGCACCTGTCCTGAACGGCACCGTTGCCCGTTCGCCGATGGTCGGTACGTTCTATCGCAAATCTTCGCCGTCCTCGCCTTCGTTCGTTGAAGTCGGCCAGACCGTTAAGAAAGGCGACACCCTGTGCATCGTCGAAGCCATGAAGATGATGAACCACATCGAAGCTGAAACCAGCGGTGTGATCGAATCCATCCTCGTCGAAGACGGCCAGCCGGTTGAGTACGACCAACCGCTGTTCACCATCGTTTGAACCGCGGAGAAACTTTGATGACTGCGAAGTTGGAAAAAGTTCTGATCGCCAACCGCGGTGAGATTGCCCTGCGGATCCTGCGTGCCTGCAAAGAGATGGGCATCAAGACTGTCGCCGTTTACTCCAAGGCTGACAAAGAGCTGATGCACTTGGGCCTGGCAGACGAATCCGTCTGCATCGGTCCGGCCTCGGCCGCGCACTCTTACCTGCACATCCCGGCAATCATCGCAGCAGCTGAAGTGACCGGCGCTACCGCCATTCACCCAGGCTACGGTTTCCTCGCGGAAAACGCTGATTTCGCTGAACAGGTCGAGAACTCCGGCTTCGCCTTCATTGGCCCGAAAGCCGACACCATTCGCCTGATGGGCGACAAGGTATCGGCCAAGCACGCCATGATCGCTGCAGGCGTTCCAACCGTTCCGGGGTCCGACGGCCCGCTGCCTGAAGACGAAGAAACCGCTCTGCGCATCGGTCGCGAAGTCGGTTACCCGGTGATCATCAAGGCCGCTGGCGGCGGTGGTGGTCGCGGCATGCGCGTTGTGCACAAAGAAGAAGACCTGATCTCCTTCGCCAAACTGACCCGCACTGAAGCTGGCGCGGCGTTCGGCAACCCAATGGTCTATCTGGAAAAATTCCTGACCAACCCACGTCACGTGGAAGTCCAGGTGCTTTCCGACGGCCAGGGCCACGCCATCCATCTGGGCGACCGCGACTGCTCGCTGCAACGTCGTCACCAGAAAGTTCTCGAAGAAGCGCCGGCACCGGGCATCGACGAGAAAGCACGTGCTGAAGTCCTCGCTCGCTGCGTCAAGGCGTGCATCGACATCAACTACCGCGGCGCGGGTACTTTCGAGTTCCTGTACGAGAACGGCGCGTTCTATTTCATCGAAATGAACACCCGCGTTCAGGTTGAGCACCCGGTTTCGGAAATGGTCACCGGCATCGACATCGTCAAGGAGATGCTCAGCATCGCCGCTGGCAACAAGTTGTCGTACACCCAGGACGACGTGGTCATCCGCGGTCACGCCCTGGAATGCCGTATCAACGCCGAAGACCCGAAAACCTTCATGCCGAGCCCGGGCACGGTCAAGCATTTCCACGCCCCAGGCGGCAACGGCGTTCGCGTCGATTCGCACCTGTACAGTGGTTATGCCGTTCCGCCGAACTACGATTCGTTGATCGGCAAGCTGATCACCTACGGCGCAACCCGTGACGAAGCTCTGGCGCGTATGCGCAATGCGCTGGACGAAATCGTTGTCGACGGGATCAAGACCAACATCCCGCTGCACCGCGACCTGGTCCGTGATGAAGGCTTCTGCAAAGGGGGCGTGAACATTCACTACCTCGAGCACAAGCTGGCAGGCGAGAAGCACTAAGCTTCGACCCGATCAACAAAGCCGCCTTCGGGCGGCTTTGTTGTTTCTGAGCACAGCGATTCTGGCGGGATATCGCGTATAACGAGGCCACACTTCTCACAAGACAGCTGCCCCCTGAAGAAGGCATCATCCCCCCTCTACCCAACGCCTCCATCAGCTTCTGCGGACGCGTAATCCTTTATGTTTTGCAGAGCTCATCCATGCCTGAAAAACTGCCAATCAACCTCAACGACCTCCTGCGCCAGCGGACTGTCGAGGGCGAGCGAATAGAATACAAAACGGGTTGGAATCCGGACCCGATCATCCGCACGCTTTGCGCCTTCGCCAACGACTTTGAAAACCTGGGCGGTGGTTACGTGGTAATTGGGCAGGACTGCGATACCAATGGACTGCCGATATTTCCGCCCACCGGCCTTGCCATTCAGGAGCTCGACAAAATCCAGCTCGAACTCCTTGCGGCTTGCCAAACGATTCAGCCCGCCTACTTTCCAGTGTTAAGCGGGGAAGAAGTCGAAGGACGAAAGTTAATCGTACTGTGGGCACCCGGCGGGCAAAATCGTCCCTACAAAGCCCCAGCCGCCGTGACGGCCAAACACAGAAGTCTGCACTATTACATTCGTCGCTACAGCAGCACAGTCGAAGCCAAGGGCGAGACCGAACAGGAAGCGCTGGGGCGGCAAATGAACGTCGTGGGTGGTCCAATTGAGTCGCCCTGGCCCAAGAATGCAGGATTGATGTTCTTCAGCTCCGCCCCCGAGCATTTCTTCCCCGGCACACAAATAGACGTTCTATGGTTTCCCGACGGCGCTGGGGGTGATCGCCTTGACGAAAAAATCTTCAAAGGCCCACTGGCAACCATCACTAAAGAATCGCTGACCTACATCCAGCGCAACTACTTGCGTGAAACAGTGATCAAACATGGCGACCGTGCCGAAGCTACACGCATTTGGAACTTTCCGTTCGCTGCAATTGAAGAAGCGCTCGTCAACGCCGTGTATCATCGCTCCTATGAAGAACGCGAACCGATCGAAGTTCGCATTAGCCACGACGAATTGGTGATTTTGAGCTTCCCGGGCCCGGACCGCTCGATTCGAATGGAAGACCTGCGCATAGGGCGCGCCGTTAGCCGCCGCTACCGAAACCGGCGAATCGGGGAGTTTTTGAAAGAACTGAATCTGACGGAAGGTCGCTCGACAGGCATCCCCAAAATCCTCAAGGTCATGGCGCTCAATGGTTCGCCATTGCCACTCTTTGAAACCGACGACGAGCGGATTTCCTACGTCGTACGGCTTCCCGCTCATCCTGTTTCGCTGACGCAAGAGGCAACGACCATGGAAGTCACCATGGAAGTCGCTGCACTGCTGAAGGTCGTTGATGGCGATATGAGCAGACGAGAGCTTCAAAACGCCATGAACCTGAAAAACGCCGACCATTTCCGCAAGGCTTACGTACTGCCAGCGATTACTTCCGGAGTGCTTGAGATGACGCTACCCGAGCAACCGAACAGTCGCCTGCAACGCTATCGACTGACGAACAAAGGCCTGCAATGGCTCAAAACCAATAGTGCAAGAAATCGCCAGTAAGCTGTGTACCAGATCAACAAAGCCGCCTTCGGGCGGCTTTGTTGTTTCTGGACATTGCTGAACACAGCCCCCTGTGGCGAGGGGGCTTGCTCCCGCTCGGTTGCGCAGCAACCGCAAGACCATTCAACAGAGCTGTATCAGACAGATCCGGTTCGGGCATTTGGGGACCGCTGCGCGCTCCGGCGGGAGCAAGCTCCCTCGCCACAAGTCATTCGTTCACTTGTGATCCCTGTCTACCCGGTCGTCTTCTGCCGCGCGCTCGCGTAAACTTGCGCGCTTCTCGCAGCCCGCTAGGCTGCAATCAATATTTTTCAAAGGTGCCCGCCATGCCTTGGCTGCAAGTCCGTCTCGCCATCAGCCCAGAACAAGCCGAAACCTACGAAGACGCTTTCCTTGAAGTGGGCGCCGTGTCGGTGACCTTCATGGACGCCGAAGATCAGCCGATCTTCGAGCCAGAACTCAACACCACGCCGCTGTGGTCGCACACGCACCTGCTGGCCCTGTTCGAGGACGGCACCGAAGCCCCCAGCGTATTGGCCCACCTTGAGCTGCTGACCGGTAGCCCGCTGCCCGAGCATCACAGCGAAGTGATCGAAGACCAGGATTGGGAACGCAGCTGGATGGACGGTTTCCAGCCGATGCGTTTCGGTCAGCGCCTGTGGATCGTCCCGAGCTGGCATGCCGCGCCCGAGCCTGACGCCGTGAATCTGCTGCTGGATCCGGGCCTGGCGTTCGGCACCGGCACCCACCCGACCACCGCGCTGTGCCTGGAATGGCTCGACGGTCAGGACCTGAAAGACTGCAACGTGCTGGACTTTGGCTGCGGCTCTGGGATTCTGGCGATTGCCGCCCTGCTGCTGGGTGCCAAGGAAGCCGTCGGCACCGACATCGACGTGCAGGCGCTGGAAGCGTCACGTGACAACGCCGGGCGCAATAACATCGACGAAGCGCTGTTCCCGCTGTACCTGCCTGAAGACCTGCCGCAGGTGAAGGCCGACGTTCTGGTCGCCAACATCCTCGCCGGCCCACTGGTTTCCCTGGCACCGCAACTGTCCAGCCTGGTCAAGCCGGGTGGCCGCCTGGCACTGTCCGGGATCCTCGCCGAACAAGGCGAAGACGTTGCCGCCGCCTACGCTCAAGACTTCGATCTGGACCCGATTGCCAATCGCGATGGCTGGGTGCGCATCACCGGCCGTCGGCGCTAGAATGAACGCCTGCATAAACCGGATCGCCGCATGACCGACAGCTTCGTCACCCAGTGCCCGCATTGCCAAACCAGCTTCCGCGTCAGCCATGCTCAGTTGAGCGTGGCACGCGGAGTGGTTCGCTGCGGCTCGTGCTTGCAGGTGTTCAACGCCGCCAAACAATTGCTGGAACAACGGTCCGGTAAAGAAGCCGTGGCGCCGGTGGCCCCGACCATTGCCGAGCCACCGGCGCAGCGCGCCATCAGCCAAAAGCAATGGTCGGCGTCCGAACTGGACCTGGACAGCCTCGACCTGGACGAAGAACTCGCCCGGCTCGAACAACGAGAAATCCAGCCAACCACAGAGTTTGGCCGACGCAGCGAAGACGGCCTCAGCGCTCGTCGCGACTCCATCGAACACGAAGAACCTTGGTCCGACAGCCTCTTCAGCGAGTCGGCGGCCGACCGCGCCCAAGCGGCCAAGCTTGGCGTGCCGGACACTGAAGTCGAGCCGAGCAAACACTCGCGCACCGAACCATCGTTCTCGCTGGAACCGGTTGATCTGGACGACGAGCCGCAGGCGCCACACCTGCGCCTGAATGATCCGCTCGACATGCCCCTGCACCATGATCGTCTGTCGGCAACCGATGCACCTGACGACGACCTGCCCCCGGTTGTCCCCTTGCGCAAGCGACACGAACGCAGCGAGTCGACCGAACGTGCCGACGCCTTGCAAGACCTGACCGACGATCCGCTGCAACTGGATTGGCAGAAACGCCGCTCGCCGTGGGGCCGACGGTTGTTCTGGATATTACTGGTATTGCTCGGCGCCTCAGCCCTTGCCGGCCAATACATCGCCTACCACTTCGACGAACTGGCCCGCCAGGACCAGTACCGCCCCTGGTTCCAGCAACTGTGCCCGCAACTCGGCTGCACGGTTCCGTCCAAGGTCGACATTGCGAAAATCAAAAGCAGCAACCTGGTGGTCCGCAGCCATCCTGAGTTTAGTGGCGCATTGGTGGTCGATGCGATCATCTATAACCGCGCCCCGTTCTCGCAGCCCTTCCCGCTGCTGGAACTGCGTTTTGCCGACCTCAATGGCCACCTGATCGCCAGCCGTCGCTTTAAACCCGGCGAGTACCTCAACGGCGACCTCGAAGGCATGGCGGAAATGCCACCGCAAACGCCGATCCACATCGCGCTGGATATTCTCGACCCGGGCGCCAAAGCGGTGAACTACAGCCTGAGCTTCCACTCCCCCGAGTGAAACGGTTCACCGTTACAGGCTTGGCGGCAGATTTCTGACTGGGACCGTCCGTACCAAACTGCTGGCAATAACAGAATAACTGTTCAGATTTTGTTCAATTCAGCCTTTATCCAGTCATCGAGAGCGGGTATCATGCCAACCCTTTTTCGAACTCTAATGATCCGGCCCCACAACAGGGAAGTCCTATGTCGGCGGTACGCATCGGTCCATACACATTGCAAAACGGCTTGATTCTCGCCCCGATGGCGGGAGTCACCGACCAACCCTTTCGTCAGTTGTGCAAGCGATTGGGCGCGGGACTTGTAGTCTCGGAAATGGTCACCAGCGACATGAGTTTGTGGAACACCCGCAAGTCGCGGATGCGCATGATCCACGAAGGTGATCCCGAGCCACGCTCGGTACAGATCGCCGGTGGTGATGCGCAGATGCTGGCGGACGCGGCCCGGGCCAACGTCGAACTGGGTGCGCAGATTATTGACATCAACATGGGCTGCCCGGCGAAGAAGGTCTGCAACAAGGCCGCCGGTTCGGCGCTGTTGAAGGATGAAACACTGGTGACCGAGATCCTGCAGGCCGTCGTGGCTGCAGTTGATGTGCCGGTGACCCTGAAGATCCGTACCGGCTGGGACCGGGACAACAAGAATGGTTTGACGGTGGCGAAGATCGCCGAGCAGGCGGGCATTACGGCGTTGGCGGTCCATGGCCGCACCCGTGCCGACCTGTACACCGGTGAAGCCGAGTACGACACCATTGCCGCGATCAAGCAGGCAGTGTCGATACCGGTCTTCGCCAACGGCGATATCGATTCGCCAGAGAAAGCCCGGTACGTGCTCGACGCGACCGGTGCCGATGGCTTGTTGGTAGGCCGGGCTGCCCAGGGGCGGCCATGGATTTTTCGCGAGATCGACCATTTCCTGCGTACCGGCGAGAAGCTCCCGGCGCTTGAATTGATCGAGGTGGAACGCATTCTGCTAGAGCATCTGGCTGCCCTGCACGTCTTCTATGGCGATGTCATGGGTGTCCGTATCGCTCGAAAGCATGTGGGCTGGTATCTCGCAACCTTGCCGGGCGCCAGGGAGTTTCGCGCCCACTTCAATCGTTTGGAAGATACGGAAGCACAATGCGCCAACGTTCAGGGCTTCTTCGCCGAACGTTACAAGAGCCTGACAGGGGACGGAGAAGGGGTGGCCGCATGACGATGATGACCGAGACTTTAGTGAGTGGAACAACACCCGTGAGCGACAATGTGAATTTGAAACAGCACCTCAATACGCCCAGCGAAGAAGGTCAGACCCTTCGCGGGAGTGTCGAGAAGGCGCTGCACAATTATTTCGCCCACCTTGAGGGCGCTGCCGTCACGGATGTGTACAACCTGGTGCTCTCCGAAGTCGAGGCTCCCCTGCTCGAGTGCGTGATGAACTACGTCAAGGGCAACCAGACGAAGGCCAGCGAGTTGCTCGGGCTCAACCGGGGCACGCTGCGCAAGAAACTCAAGCAATACGATTTGCTGTAAGCATTCAATCAAACCAGAAAGGCGCCCGCGTAAAACCGGTCGCCTTTTTTGCTGACTCCTTTGCTTTTGATGGAAATTGAAATGACCGACCAGACTACCCGCCTGCCGATCCGCCGCGCCTTGATCAGCGTTTCCGACAAGACCGGGATCCTCGAATTCGCCAAAGAGCTTGAAGCCCTGGGCGTCGAGATCCTCTCTACCGGCGGGACGTTCAAGCTGCTGCGTGACAACGGCGTTGCCGCAGTGGAAGTCGCGGATTACACCGGTTTCGCAGAAATGATGGACGGTCGGGTGAAAACCCTGCACCCGAAAATCCACGGCGGGATCCTCGGTCGTCGCGGTATCGACGACGCCATCATGAACGAGCACGGCATCAAGCCGATCGATCTGGTTGCAGTCAACCTGTACCCGTTCGAAGCCACCATCAACAAGCCAGGCTGCGACCTGCCGACCGCGATCGAGAACATTGACATCGGCGGCCCGACCATGGTCCGTTCCGCGGCCAAAAACCACAAAGACGTGGCCATCGTGGTCAATGCCAGCGATTACGCCAGCGTCCTCGAAGGCCTCAAGGCCGGCGGCCTGACCTACGCTCAGCGTTTCGACCTGATGCTCAAGGCATTCGAACACACCGCGGCCTACGACGGCATGATCGCCAACTACATGGGCACCGTGAACCAGGCCGCTGACACCCTCAGCACCGAAGGTCGCAGCGAATTCCCGCGCACCTTCAACAGCCAGTTCGTCAAGGCTCAGGAAATGCGCTACGGCGAGAACCCGCACCAGAGCGCGGCGTTCTACGTTGAAGCCAAGCCTGCCGAAGTCGGCATCGCCACTGCGACCCAACTGCAAGGCAAAGAACTGTCGTACAACAACGTGGCCGACACCGACGCCGCGCTGGAATGCGTGAAGAGCTTCGTCAAGCCAGCCTGCGTGATCGTCAAGCACGCCAACCCGTGCGGCGTGGCCGTGAGCCCGGACGCCGAAGGCGGTATCCGTCAGGCCTACGAACTGGCCTACGCCACCGACACCGAGTCGGCGTTCGGCGGCATCATCGCCTTCAACCGCGAACTGGATGCTGAAACCGCCAAGGCCATCGTCGAGCGTCAGTTCGTCGAAGTGATCATTGCCCCAAGCGTCAGCGCAGAAGCCCGCGCCATTGTTGCCGCCAAAGCCAACGTGCGCCTGCTGGCCTGCGGCGAGTGGTCGGCTGATCGCGCCGCTGCGTGGGACTACAAACGCGTCAACGGTGGCCTGCTGGTGCAGAGCCGCGACATCGGCATGATCGGTGCCGACGACCTGAAAGTCGTGACCAAGCGCGCCCCGACCGAACAGGAAATCAACGACCTGATCTTCGCCTGGAAAGTCGCCAAGTACGTGAAGTCCAACGCCATCGTCTACGCCAAGAACCGTCAGACCATCGGTGTCGGCGCCGGCCAGATGAGCCGCGTCAACTCCGCACGCATTGCGGCGATCAAGGCTGAACATGCTGGTTTGCAGGTAGCCGGTTCGGTGATGGCATCGGACGCGTTCTTCCCCTTCCGTGACGGCCTGGACAATGCGGCCAAGGTCGGCATCACGGCGGTGATCCAGCCAGGCGGCTCGATGCGTGATGCAGAAGTGATTGCTGCTGCTGACGAAGCCGGCATCGCCATGGTATTCACCGGCATGCGCCACTTCCGTCACTAACTAGACGACGGCCGCACTGAAGCCGGCATCTGCTGCGTTGGAGCCGACCTCGATGATGCTCATTGCCAAAAGGCAACTCCGCTCATCGAGGTCGACTCCGCCTTGCATCTACCGACTTTATTGCGACCTCCTAGAGCGTGAAGCGCTTTAGGTTCTAAAAACAGAATTAGCGTCATCCGAGGTTTTTGAAATGAATGTTTTGATCATTGGCAGCGGTGGCCGTGAACACGCACTGGCCTGGAAAGTGGCTCAGGATCCGCGAGTGCAAAAAGTATTCGTGGCCCCCGGCAACGCCGGCACCGCCATCGAAGCCAAGTGCGAGAACGTCGCCATCGACGTGCTGGCCCTTGAGCAGCTGGCAGACTTTGCCGAGAAAAACGTTTCCCTGACCATCGTTGGCCCGGAAGTGCCACTGGTGGCTGGCGTCGTCGACCTGTTCCGCTCCCGTGGCCTGGATTGCTTCGGTCCGACCGCTGGCGCTGCCCAGCTGGAAGGTTCGAAAGCCTTCACCAAGGACTTCCTCGCGCGTCACAAGATCCCGACCGCCGACTACCAGAACTTCACCGAGATCGAGCCAGCCCTGATTTATCTGCGTGAAAAAGGCGCACCGATCGTGATCAAGGCCGATGGCCTGGCCGCCGGCAAAGGCGTGATCGTTGCCATGACCCTGACCGAAGCCGAAGACGCCGTGCGCGACATGCTCGCGGGCAACGCGTTTGGCGAGGCTGGCTCGCGCGTAGTCATTGAGGAGTTCCTCGACGGCGAAGAAGCCAGCTTCATCGTCATGGTTGACGGCAAGAACGTGCTGCCAATGGCCACCAGCCAGGATCACAAACGCGTCGGCGACGGCGACACCGGTCCGAACACCGGCGGCATGGGCGCTTACTCGCCAGCCCCGGTCGTGACTGCCGAAGTGCATCAGCGGGTCATGGATCTGGTGATCTGGCCGACCGTTCGCGGCATGGCCGAGGAAGGCAACGTCTACACTGGTTTCCTGTACGCCGGCCTGATGATCGACAAGGCTGGTAACCCAAAAGTCATCGAGTTCAACTGCCGTTTCGGCGATCCTGAGACCCAACCGGTGATGCTGCGTCTGCAGTCGAGCCTGGTCTTGCTGGTCGAAGCAGCTCTTGCGCAAGCGCTGGACAAGGTCGAAGCGCAGTGGGATCCACGTCCGAGCGTCGGCATCGTGCTGGCCGCTGGCGGTTATCCGGGTGACTACGCCAAAGGCGTGGCCATCAACGGTCTGGATGCAGCCGCCGCACTGGAAGGCAAAGTCTTCCACGCCGGTACTGCACTCAAGGACGGTCAAGTGGTCACAGCCGGTGGTCGGGTGCTCTGCGCCACCGCCATGGGCGCCAGCGTCGATGCGGCTCAGCAGCAAGCTTACAAACTGGCGGCAAAAATTGACTGGGAAGGCTGTTTCTACCGTAAAGACATTGGCTACCGTGCCATTGCCCGTGAACGTGGCGAAAGCCAGGAGTAAGGCCATTCATTCGGCCGGGCAAGGGCCGCTGGTCCTTGCCCCACTTTTCCGGCACCGCGCATCGTTATAATCTGGCATCAACCTACGAAGGGATTTCGCCGTGCGCTGGCTCAGGATTGCCATAAGCCTTACCGTCACTCTGCTGACCTTGCTCTGCATGCTCCCGGCCCAGGCCGCGCAAGGCAGTGGCTGGGCAGTGTTGCTCGACGAACAGGGCGATCTGCAGCTTAGCGACATCCGTTCCGCTCGCTACACCAACCAATTCAGTCCCATCGAACTTGATCGCCTCACGGCGTCCGAGCCCGATGGCGCGTTATGGCTACGCTTCAGGCTCGCCCCCGGCAAGCATGAACAATTGCTGCGGGTGTTCGCGCCCGACCTTTCATCGCTCAAACTGTATGTGCTCGACGGCGACAAGCTGATCGATCAAGTGCACACCGGCACCGGGCAGCCCCAGGCTGACCGCCCCCTGCCCAGCAGCGAATTCATGTTGCCCCTGCCGCAAAGTGACACGCCCCTCGACGTCTACGTGCGACTGGTCTCTGACCATCAGCTACGGCCTTATATCACCCTGCAATCGGCGGTCATGACCGCAGCCAGTCAGAACCAGACGCTGATCTACGGCCTGCTGTTCGGTTGCCTTGGCATGCTGATCCTGCACAACTTCGTCCGTTACGCCTACACACGTTCGCGCAGCAGCCTTTGGCTGGCCTGGTGTGAAGGGCTGTTGATGCTCAGCTTGCTGTTGCTGCTGAACCTGGCCGGGCCCTGGTTGCCGAACTGGCATGCCATCCAGACGCCGGGCGCCTACATCGCGTTATTGCTGACGGCACCGAGCGGCTTAATGCTCGCCTGGTGCTTCTTTGCCCCGCTCGGCCCTCACCCGCTGAACAAACTGCTGCTGGCGGACATTCTGTTCATCGTCGCCTGCGGCCTGCTGTTGTTGTTCGTCAATACCCTGCCGTTGAACATCATTACCTACGCCCTGGTGGCTCTGGCAGGCCTGAGCATGTTGTTCGTCAGCGCTTATCACTGGCAAAAAGGTTATCGTCCGGCACGGTTTTTCGTCGCGGCGATGGTGGCGTTCAACCTTGGTGCCCTGATCATCCTGCCCGCCCTGTTGGGACTGACTCAGGTCGCGCCGCAAGGTCTGATCACTACACTTCTGGTGTTCGTCTGCATCAGCGGCCTGCTGATGAGCATTGCCCTGAGCGAACGTCAACGCAGCATCACTGAAGATCGCTTCAGCGTCAGTCGCGACCTGGCCGCCAGCAACGCAGAGATCAACGCCAAGGCCGAATTCCTGGCGAAAATCAGCCACGAAATCCGCACCCCCATGAACGGCGTGCTGGGCATGACCGAGCTGCTGTTGGGCACACCACTGTCGGTCAAGCAACGCGACTATGTGCAAACCATCCATAGCGCCGGCAACGAACTGCTGACGCTGATCAACGAGATCCTCGACATCTCCAAGCTCGAGTCAGGGCAGATCGAACTGGACGATGTTCAATTCGACCTCAACGCCTTGATCGAGGACTGCCTCAGTATCTTCCGCGCCAAGGCCGAGCAGCAGAATGTCGAACTGATCAGCTTTATTCAGCCGCAAGTGCCGCGCGTCATCAGCGGTGACCCGACGCGCCTGCGCCAGACCCTGCTGAGCCTGCTGGAAAACGCGCTGAAGAAAACCGAAGAAGGCGAGATCCTGATCGTTGTCGCCCTTGATGAACGCAGTGCCAAACCACGGTTGCGCATTGCCGTGCAAGACAGCGGTGTGCCGATGGAAGCCGAAGAACGCGATGCCCTGATGCACGCCGAACTGCACAGCAAGCACTTCCTCTCGGCGACGCGTCTGGGCGGCAATCTGGGGCTGGTGATCGCGCGTCAGCTGATCCGCCTGATGCAGGGTGAGTTCGGCATCAAGACCGGCGCCAACCAGGGCAGTACCTTGTGGCTGACGTTACCCCTGGACCCGGACCGGCTCGAGCATCCGACCTCTGACCTCGACGGCCCGCTGCAAGGTGCGCGCGTACTGGTGGTGGACGATAACGACACTTGCCGCAAAGTGCTGGTGCAACAGTGCAGCGCCTGGGGCCTGAACGTCAGCGCCGTGCCGTCCGGCAAGGAAGCCCTGGCATTGCTGCGCACCAAGGCGCATCTGCGCGATTACTTCGATGTGGTCCTGCTGGACCAGAACATGCCCGGAATGACCGGCATGCAACTGGCCGCCAAGATCAAGGAAGACCCGAGCCTCAATCACGACATTCTGCTGATCATGCTGACCGGCATCAGCAATGCCCCGAGCAAGATCATTGCGCGCAACTCGGGCATCAAGCGCATCCTCGCCAAACCCGTGGCCGGCTACACCCTCAAGACCACCCTCGCGGACGAATTGAATCAGCGCAACAAAGGCCTGGCCGTGTCGCACCATATGCCTTCTGGCCCGGCGCTTCCGGTCAAGGTCCCGAGCGACTTCCGTATCCTGGTGGCCGAGGACAACACCATCTCGACCAAGGTGATTCGCGGCATGCTCGGCAAGCTCAACCTGCAACCGGACACCGCCAGCAATGGCGAAGAAGCCTTGCAGGCGATGAAAGCCCAACGCTACGACCTGGTGCTGATGGATTGCGAAATGCCCATCCTCGATGGCTTTTCTGCCACCCAGCAACTGCGCGCCTGGGAAGTTGGCAATCAGCGGATTCGCACACCCGTGGTGGCGTTGACGGCGCACATCCTCGCCGAGCACAAAGAGCGCGCACGTCAGGCCGGCATGGACGGGCACATGGCCAAACCGGTCGAGCTGTCGCAGTTGCGCGATTTGATCGAACACTGGGTGGCGCAGCGTGATCAGCAAAACCGTGCCGCAGCGACGCCTGCCTCCTGAGCCGACAGACCTCGCAACGCCTGATAGACTCCCCATCGACCTCCCTGACCTGCGAGCTCGCGCCATGCTCCAAGTGTTGTTTAGCGTTTACCTGAAGATGCTGGTGCTCTACAGCCCATTCTTCGTGTTGTCCTGTTTCATCAGCCTGACCCGCGGTTATTCGCGCAAGGAACAACGACGCCTTGCCTGGAAAGTGGCGCTTGCCACGCTGGTGTCCAGCGTCTTGCTGTATCTGTTCGGGCGGGTGATTTTCAGTGTGTTCGGTATCACCGTGGACGCGTTCCGCATCGGTGCCGGCAGTGTGCTGTTCATCTCGGCACTGGGCATGGCCCAAGGCAAGTCGGCGGTGCAAACCGACAACGTGCAGCAGGACGTCACCATCGTCCCGCTGACCATTCCCCTGACGGTCGGCCCCGGCACCATCGGCGCATTACTGGTGATGGGCATAGGCCAACCTCATTGGGACGACAAACTCACGGCCATTCTCAGCATTGCCCTGGCGAGTTTCACCGTCGGCGTGGTGCTTTATCTGTCGAACCACATCGAGCGTATTCTCGGTGACCAGGGCTTGCAGATTGTCAGCCGGTTGATGGGATTGTTTGTGTGCGCGCTGGCGGCACAGATTATTTTCACGGGTGTGAAAGGTTATCTGGTGCCGTAAGCAGGCAAGGGACGCTACGCCCTAAAAAGACGGCTCTGCCATCACCTCTACCTGATCATGCGACATCAGCTCTTTTAACGTTGCACTGACGGACGTGCCTTTTTGCCTCATCAACTCGGCCACTATCTGCGATACCGCGCAGGACCTGTAACCACTGAGCGCAAGAAACACATCACCACGCAACGTCACATCCGATGAGTAAACCCCACGAAAGATCAGGCTGTGCCCGCTGGACGAGTCGTTCATCACCAGGTGTTCATCGACCAGGCTTACCCACCACTGATCCGTAACCAGGGCGTCCAGAATCACCTTGCCCGGGATCGACGGTGGCTGCTCAAGCGGATAACGGCAATCGACGATGACAGACTCAAGTTTCAACCACGCCGCTCTGGTAAGCCGGCTGGTCGTTGCACCTTGACCCATTTTGAGCACCAGTATGCGGACATCATCGGCAATCAACGGGAGCAGGTCCGCACTCATTTTCGGCCCTTCGATCACCAATACCTCGGCGTTTCGCTGGATGTAGTCGAGAGGGCCGACCTTGGTGTTTTGCGGATACGTGTGCAAAAAGCCGTCCCCGTGTTCATGCAGCATCACACTGGTTTGCTGCCGGGTGCCAACGAGCGTGTACTGCGCAGCAATGGTGGCCTTCGGGATGCGGATCAATCGTGCGGTCCGGACCACGTACCATTGCAAGTAGTCAGGGTCTTTGACGGACACAAACTCAGCGCACCGGTGTTCGTTCGCCATCCGTGCCAGGCCTTCACTCAATTCTCCTTCCAGTGCAGCGACCCAATGGCTGCCAACGCCTGTAATCCGTGGCTGCTCGTTATGCTGTAAATCCACCTCCAGACCTTCTGAGGTCGTTGCCCTCAGGCCAGCCCCCGCCACTGCAACATCGGCAAAGGTCCAAGGCGCCCATTCCTGTTGCGCGGACGGTAATGCCTCAGCCACCAACAGTCTCACTCCCTGTGCAAATGCCCCGCTCAAACGGTCCGGATCGATAAAGCGCTGGCGAAAAATCTTGCCCGTGGAAAGATCAAACAGCCAGACGGCCTGGTTGTCCGGGGTAATACTCAGCAACCGTACTTCTTTTCCATGACCAGGATCCGAGAGCAACAGCCGATCGTCCAGGTACCAGGCGCACAAACCGGTATCGCCCTTGAAACTGGCTAATCCCAGGATGGCAAAGCTCGACACAGGGTAGTCCGTGGCCACCGTTGCCAGCGCCGACCACCACTGGGTTCGATCCTTGAACCAGGTCTCGGTCAGCCCGCCCAATCGCAGATTCCCGTCAGGCGTCATATTGAAAAACAGCCCAGAGTCGGTCAGCACAAGATAGTCCTGCCCGACGGCAGCAACATTTTTCAGCCCTTGGGGCCCGACGTCTCTGAATGTCCATTGCACGCGACCATTCACCATCGACTTTTGCAGTCGAATGAGGCGTTGCTCAGGCTTGTCGTAGGTGACAAACACTTCGCCCTCGGCACCGGCAGGAGCGATGAGCAGAAGGTCGGCCAACGCCTTGACCGAGTCCGCCCATCCTCGCGTACGGTGACGCCTGGCAGGTGCACGGATGATCAACCCGTCACCGTCGCGCACCCAGACCAGATCCCGCCACGTGGCATCAATCTGCCAACAAATCGATACCAGCGCACCAGGGCGCCAATCCACCGTATTCGCGGACTCTCCCGGCAACACAAAGTGACCCAGCACCTGCTTCCAGTCCGTCAGCGTGTCCGCGTCCAAAACAGCCTGCAGCGCAGGATCCTGACCGCGAGTAATCGAGTTGAGCAACACTGCCTGATCACGGATCCGGTAGGTCAGCTCATCAGGCTCGCCTTCTTTTCGAGTGAGCTGCTGCACCACCTGAATGCTGCCATCGGCCATGGCCTCACAACCGACAATCGCCAGGCCATCTCCTACCAACAAACGATAACGCCGAACCAGTGTGCCGGTGGTTGCGTCGACCTGCCAGACGTCGAAACTCTCAGGGTGATAGAAAAAGGCCGAGCCCTCGACCACTGCTCCCAACACGGCCTCATCGGCCAACAAGACACTCGGCTCGCGGATATACAGAAAACGATCCTGAGCCGAATCGTAATACGCGGCCACCTTCCTCGGCTCGTCCGGTTTTTCGAACGGAACCACGAACTCATGAACGGGGGTATAGGGCATGACCAGACGATGTTCACGGGCCAGTGACTTGAAGTGATCCAGCAACGCTTGCTCCCCGAGAGCCGGGTCGGCCGACTCTTCGACCACCTCCAACTGTCGGGCAGCAAGATCAACACGCACGATTTTGTTACCCGCAAGCTTAAGCAACACATCATGAACGCCGCGGCCAATGAACTTCACGTTCAGCGTGCCTGAGATCAGGCTTGCCGACTGTTCGACTCGAACATCTGCCTCATTCAACCAGGGAGCCAGCAGCATCCAGCGCATTGCGGTGTGGCCCGGCGCATCGAGTTCCAGGCTCACGCCGGGATTGAGCAGCACGGAACATTGAGCACCTGCACCTTCAATCCGGTAGGTGATCATGTTGTGCCACACCTTGGGTAAAGCAGGCACTACCAGCGAGCGCTCGACGTTGTCGAGTCGAACGTCGAAAACCGTTGGTTTGTAGACGGGATTCAACTTGTTGACGACGTACTCACCGGGAAACGAGTAGAACGAAAACAGAAACTGCCATTGCCCCTGTTCGTTCTTTTTCTCCAGCCGACGTGCCGTGTCGAATCCACCGGCATGACGAAGCGTGACAAATGGCAACGCCTTGTATTCGTAGCCGTACCACGTCTTCGGTGTGCAAGGCAGAACGATCGTCTGTCCAGGCTGCGGTGCGAAAGGCGCCGAGTCCGGCAACTCAAGTCCCTGGCGGATATCGACGGCGCGGTCGTAATCCACATCGAAATCCGGAACCCCGAAATGGTCCCGAAGCGGAAACAGCTTCGGGCTGTCGAAACGGACCCTGGATGCGCGTAAATCAAGATCGGCGAATACCAGCAACGGATGCGCAACCCAGGCATTCGACGCCGTGTCCAGGTGATAGCCGCCTTGCTGATAAGCTTTTTCCACACCCTCAAAAAACAGACCGACCTCTTTAACCTCCTCGGCAATGCTGGCAAAACCTTCCGCCAGCGCAGTAACACCCACCGCCAGTCCGCCTAAAATGACACCGGCGCCCCCCAGCACCGCGGCCACCGTACCCGCGCCAGCCAGCGCGGCACCCAGACCGGCGATGCCCAACACCGCACTCGCAGAGTCGAACGCCAACTGCGTCCCGAACTGCGCCTTTTCAATGTCATTGGTGGCCTGGTTCAACTGATAAATATCAAACCCGACATTCACCATCCCCAATACCGTTGCGACACCTTCATTGGCAACATGCCCCAAGGCTTTTTGTACCAGCGGTACGCTGGTGCGAGCGATCAGCTTTTCATCATCAAGTGCCTGACGCACCAGTGTCACCACGCCAATCACATCCACCACGTTGCCATGGGCCAGTTGGGCGTAGTTGACGTAGGCATGCAAACGAATGGCGGTGGTCAGGGCCTTGTCACCACCGCTGGACGCGCGCTCTTGATGACGTAGCGAGTTCATCAAGGCCTGAATGGTGAAACCGGCATTGAGGGTATGAACGCTGCCGGCGTCCGTAGGATCCGGCGCATTGATCGGCCCACGCGGACGGGTTGCCAATGAACGGAAGGTTTCCGTGAGGAAGTTTTTAATCCTCAGGAACCGGTGGTCGTCGGTGGTGACACGCTCAATGGTTTGCGGACTCGCCGGATCGACCAGACTGATTTTGTAAGCCCCTTGAGGGGTTATTTCCAGTGTCTCGAACAGTACAACAGCACTCGACGTCAGCCTGTGTTGCTCCTGCAACTGCCGTGTCGCCTGCGCGATCTGCCCACCCCACCAGTGAGCGTCCAGTTCCAGCAATGAACTGCCCAGCACCACGTTATTGACCAGCGATTGCCCACGGGCGCTGGCCAGCCGTTGCCTTACCCGAGGTGCCGTTTGCTCCGGCAATGTTCCTGGGGCGGACAGGCTGGAAACCCGGGCACCCGATGGCAACACCCGTTCATTGAGCAGGGCAGCGTCGAGTTCAATCAAGTCAAAGGTCGGACGCGTAGCCTCTCCGTAGGCCGCGTAATGCCTGGCCATCTCCTGACCAATGAAAAAATGTTCCAGCGCTTCGCCGAATGCTCCAGCGGTATCGAACTCGAAAACACCAAAATTCGGGTCGTAAAAATGATAGGTGCTGCGTCTACCGTCGGATGTTTTTGCCACCAGCATCGAGTGATTGTCAGAATTGAGCATCAGCGTGCGGGTGCCGGTTTTTTCTTCCAGCTTAGTGATGACTTGCGCCAGATCCGAGAGAATTACCGCTGCACCGATGTCGTGGACGTCGGTATCGCGCAGCTCCTCGATGATGCTCACAAACGCATTCGAATCGCTGGCGTCGGGCTCCATGACCGCCAGGTAAAACCGCTCCCGCAGGATGTTGGCTGCGTCGCCGCCTTTACCGATTGCAGCGGCCATGGCCAATGCCAGCGGGTAACAGCGCCCGGCGATCCGGTCACCTGAGCCCTGAAGCAACAAGTCTTGCGGCACCAGTTTGAAACTGCCGCGGTCGAAGCTTTCCAACACGTCAGTCATCCGCTCGCTAACCCGGTCACGGTATTCGAGTTTTGCCACCTGCTGGATCCGGGCAACCTGACGCCCCCATTGCTCCAAGGTCAGTGAGCGCTCAAGCGCCTGTTTTTTCAGCTCGATACTGGTCTCGGACAACGCAATGGAGGGCGCCGAGGCACCGGCCATGCCCGCCACGAACGCCGGGTGATTTTGTTTGAAAAGCTCCCGTTCAATGGCCCCATATCGGTGCGAAACACCCAATTCGGACACCGTATTGGCAAGGTTCTCCAACCCGGCGTTAATCGCGCCGAAGCTGCGGTCATCCATTCCCCGTGCACCCAGCAACGAACCGATCAACAACCGCTGCAGTGGGTTCAGTTGCTCGACCTTCAACATGCCCCTGCTGATCCGGTGAAGCAGTTCATCGAGTGGAAAAACCCGGGCCGCCTCAACAACGACAGACGTCGGCGGTACCTCGACTTCTTGCGCGAAGATGGATTGCCGCTCGTCAAAATCCAGCAGCAATGACTTGTCGAAGATCACTTCACCGGTGATCTGCTCGCTCATTGCTTGCAAAAATGGTTCGCCAAGCCACTGCGCCAGCGACTGCAGCCGCTCGGTCGATAACACATGCCGTCCCTCGATCACCGGCCAGCCATGGTCGAAATGGAGGGTTTGGTTATCCAGCAACTGGTCCATGTTGCCGACGTAGCGCGCCTTAAAGTTATCCTTCTCCCACCGTTGTTTTTCTTTAATCAGCCATTGAGCCGTATCGCTTTCGTTTTCCTTCCAGGAGTGATCCAGCTCCTCCTCGGTTGCCCGGTTGACGGTCGCAGTGGCGGCAATAGCGACGTCCGCTCGCCAGGCTTGAGCCGCCATAGGAGTGAAGTACGTTTTGGCGTACGCTGCGATTGCGTCTCGCATCGCAGCAGGTCCGGTCAGGTAGATCGTCACTTCGCTTTGCGGCCGGATACCATCGCTGTAATAGGCCGCTGCCGCTTCAACCAGAAAGCCGAGGGACAGTTCTTCTTCCGGCGGCAGTGCGACCAAGGGACCTACTCTGTTCTCGACGACCTCCAGCGCAAGACCGCTCATGGCCTCGGTGTCGATCAAAGCAATCTTTCGCTCCATGGCCAATCGGGCAGTGGCATCGACAATTTCATAGTTGAATCTGAATCGTTCGATGACGGCGCTGAGCATTGCCGACCCGGCATGAGCCATCAGGAATGCATTATTCAAACTACTTTGTTCGGCGACAGCCCGCAGACCGTTCGGACGAACAAGGCCCTCTGCGGACGGGCGGAAAACGCGGTTCAAGGCAGGGCGACTTTTTGCAAAACGTTCCAGATTCGAACGATGTGCCTCGGGGATTTCCTTGAAATAGTCAGTGTACTTGCTGCGAAGTGCCTGACGGCCCGGTATCCATTCAGGATTATGATCAAGCATTAACTGCAGCACACCCAGACGCGCATCACTGCCGAACTGGCTAATGTCCACTTCGTCCAGCACGTCCAGAAGAGGCGGCAGGTTATCTACATCTGCGTAACGTCCCCCTTCAGTAAACAACGCCTCGACGCGTACAACATCGGAAGCGGCGGCCAGGTTGCCGCGCAGTCTGATTTCTCGTTCGTAAACAGACTGTAGTTGCAGCGGTGCGCCATTGTTCGCCAGATCCCGAAGTTCAACACCGCCCTCGCCCAGCGCCGAAATGCTCTTGTTGTTTTTTGCCTTCAAGGCGTTCAAGTCCGCTTCGTTCTGGCCATAACCCCGGACCAGAAGATCGATTCGTGCGTCGTCGGCTTTTTCTCCGCGCTCGACAGCCTGGGTTATATGCGCGCTCATTTGTTGCTTCAGGACAATCGCCCGCTCTTCGTACTTGTCGCCGAGTTCGATGGCCGTCTTGCTGCTGCTCCCTCCCTTGAGCATCGCCTCAGCTTTCGCCGCCTCGACAATGATCCGATTGGTCTCGTAGGCCATTAGCGCGTCGCTGTCATACCAGAGTTTGATGCTGTGGCCTTCCCCGGCCATGACCTGCTTCCAGAGAGTGATGTAATCGCGCTGAATATCCCCGATGCCGCCGCCGAGCCAAACGAAGTGCAGGTTCTTCGGCACTTCAATCGCTGCGACGGTCAGTTCTTCGACGCTATGGGACAACCGTGTCTGGAACGTTTCGACCCGCTCAAGAATGTCCGTCAGGGTCGCAGACGGACCTGCTCCCGGTTCTGCCAGCACCTTCACCTCTGCCGAGCGCCGGCGTCGCCCCGAGGGTTGGGTAAAAGACTTGAGCGCCTGAAGCAGCAAGCCGAGCGGCGTACGCATTCGTGGAAAATCAAGCACGCTGATACAACCGAAGTAATAACGAAAGACCGCGTCATAATCGTCTGTCCCTTTGTGTTCCTGTAACGCCTGCTCAAGTTCAGACACTTTAAAAAGATCGACAAAACTGACGTAGCCGTTCGCACGACGAACTTCCTGCTCATTCATAGAAAACTTCCTTGTTAAAAAATAGCCGGCAGCGAGCGGGTCGATTGACTTAACTTAACTTAACTTAACTCAACTTAACTTAGCTTGTTCTTGCGTCGCTGGAACCGTTTGCTCAGCGCCGCCTTGAAATGCTCGCCAAGGTACTCTTCCAGATCCGCCTTTATTTCCGCATAACGAATTGGATTAAAAGTAATGTAGGCACTGCCGCGAAAAATATCGCGCCCTGCTGTTTTCCAGTCGAAAAAAACCAGCCCGGTATCGTTATTGCCACCGACGCTGTCAATCGATGCTAACGACGTCAGAATAATACCGTTCGCCAATTGGTCGCAGGGCATGATTGCCAGTCTTACGCCTTTGCTCTTGACCACTTCACGATTAAGTAAATTGATGGCCTCTGGCTCCTTCTTCAAGGCGTCCAATGTCGAATCAACGATCGCGCTGAGTACTGCAGCGCCAGGTATTACAGCTTTCGCCGCATCGACCCCGGCTTTGACGATATCGGTAACGATATTATCCATGGTCAGTTGATAGGAGCGCTTTTGATAGGCCGTATACCCCGCATCCGCGACAAAGCAACCCGAATCATCCATGCATTTCAGAAACTCCAGGTACCACGCTTCGGGATCATCACCTGGCACTTCATAACTGGCTTCCAGCTTCGAAAATTTAATCAGGTTTTCAATAACTGCCATATTTTCAAGCGATATGTTGGCGCCATAACCCACCAGTGTATCGGCCAAGACCACGGCATCCAGTTCTTTGGTCGGGCTGGCAGGGTCTGCTACGGCCAGTGCCCGTGCACGAGCAACAACAGGTCGCATCAATTGACGCTTGCTGATGCGAGCTTTAACTAAAGCAGTACTTTCATCAATGCTGACAACACTTTCCATACAGTCCATGTAGATACTTCCCTTAAGATTGATTAACACCCACTATTGGGTGAGCCGAGAAATTAACGCACTGCTTTCCAGTCAACAATAAGAATTTGTATTCCATATATGTATAACTTTCTTAACGCGCTCGTCACTCACCCGACAAAAAAACACAACAAGAATAACTTTCGCAACTGACCTTAGTGCTCCACATAGTAATCTGCATGAAGTGTCTCCCGCTCGCAGTCTCCTTGCGAAATATTCAACCCCTTCTATCAATCAGGAATAGCTCATGAGTAGCCAAACACCGACCGGTGTCGTCGCAGGCCACAACCTTGTTTCGTGTATCGGCGAACTGTCCTTGCAAGACTTTGATGATTTGACGGACTGCACTCGACTGGCCACAAGGTCGGCTGACCTTACTCAGAATCGCTTTGCGAACTCCAACTACTGGCTGGATGAATACGTTCGCACATTGATGTTTTTGGGCTGGTCGCTGCATGACGGCGTCATCACGACACGCACACGCTCAACCCTTACGGGGAGCGTTGCCGACTTTCTGGTGCAGCGTGCGAAAACCATGGAGGATCCACGGCAAGGAAACGCCATGATTGACACCCTTGATGCATTAAAAGCCGACACGCCTGCCGCGCTTTCACTGGACCAGGAAAGTCTTAGAGGACGTCGCTTCCAGGTGGCGCCTTCGCGTTATGACACCAGAGGCAATCTGCACATGGCGGTTTTCAATCTCGAACTGGTTGCCGATACCCAAAAAAGCGGTTTTTTGTTTTGGCCTTGGGAAAAACAATCAGCAACGCTGGTGCAGCAGAGCGCCTTTCTAAAATTGAACAGGGCCGAACTCGACACGAAAAGAGAACTGATGGCGAACAAGCTCCGTGATCAGGTTATGAAACGATTTGCATTGAGGCGGCGGCAGCCATAAAGCGGCCGAAGAGGCTGTTGCTCAGACAGGAACAACAACGCCCCGAAAGGGGCGTCAAGACTCAAGTCGCTGGTTTGTCGCCATACCAGCGCGGCGTATAGACCCACTCGCCGCCGTCGGCACGCGCAAATACGCAGGTGGTCGACGAGCCGATCAGCACCATGGTGCGCATGTCGACCTGATCCGGGGTCAATTTCCCCAGCGTCGTGACGCGCAAGGTCTGCCCCGGGCGACCGATATCACGGCCCAACACCACTGGCGTCTCTGCGCTGCGATGCTGCGCGACAATCTCCAGTGCCCGCCCCAACTGCCAGGGACGCGAGCGGGAGATCGGGTTGTAGAACGCCAGCGCCAGGTCGGCTTCGGCCGCCAGATCCAGCCGCTTCTCGATGATCGCCCATGGCTTGAGGTTGTCAGACAGCGACATCACGCAGAAGTCATGGCCCAGAGGCGCACCGGCCTGTGCAGCGGTCGCCAGCGATGCCGAGACACCCGGAAGAATGTCCAGATCAACGTTGTGCCACGCTGCATCAGAAGATTCGTGAAGCGCTTCCAGCACCGCTGCCGCCATGGCGAACACACCGGGATCACCCGACGACACGACCACCACCGAGCGCCCTTGAGCGGCCAGTTCGAACGCATGACGCGCCCGCTGCATTTCTTCGCGATTGTCGGTGCAGTGCAGCACCTGATCGTCGCGGAACGGCCCGGCCATGCGCACGTAGGTTTCATAACCCAGCACATCATTGGCGCGCGCCAGTTCGGCCTTGACCGCAGGCACCATCAGTTCGGCGGCACCCGGGCCCAGACCGATCACCGCCAGACGGCCGCGTGCACGACCGATCTGTGCAAGCTCCAGTGGTTCGTTGGCCACCGCGATGGCGATGCCGGTATCCGCCGACACAACGGTAGCGTCCGGCACGGTGTGGCGGGCCAGTTCGCTGACGCCGCCGTTGACCGACGCAAACCGCAGCGGCACGCCCAGTTCAAGCGCCGCTTCGCGCAAGGCCGGGTTAGCCATGTGCAGATCGCTGGCCAACAGGCACGCCAGCGATTGCACGGCGATGTTGGCCAGATGCAACGCCGCGCGAATCGCAGTCGGCAGGTCCGCCACCTCGGCGTTCACCGCCACCAGCACGCTGCGCGGGTAGATCAGCAACTCGTTGGCCGCTGGCATGCGCTCGGCACTGCCAACATGGATCGACAATGGCGCCTCGGGATCTTCCGGCAACTGAGCCTGCGCCAGCCATGGCGCCGCGCCTTCGATGCGCACGCTCTGGCCGGCCAGCAAATCCGAGACAAAGCGTTTACCCAGTTCCAGATCACCGAGCGCATAACCGCTGGGTGGATTGAGCAGGCAAGTGCCAAAGCGCAATTCACCGCTGGTGGTAATCGCCGCTGCGACCTCCAGCCCCGCCGCAATTTCTCGCGCCATGACGTTCACGCCACCCAGCCCGCCGAGCAGCGGCACCACGGCGCTGCCGTCTTCGGCCACGGCCAGCACCGGCGGCTCGGCGCCCTTTTCCAGCAACAACGGCGCCAGCGTGCGAATGACAATGCCGGCCGCACACAGCGCAATGATCGGCGTGTCCTGTTGATAAAACTCACGCAACGTTGCGCCGAACTCGTGATACACACGGTCCGCGCCGTCAACCCGTTCAGCCAGGCCATGGATCATCGCGCCTGGGTAGACCTGCTGAATTTTGCGCGCCGTCGCGAGGCTGCCATTGCCCAGAATGACAATCGCCGGAACTGGACGGGCCATCAGCCTTGCCACCTTTCACCGGGAACGATGATCAGCGAGAAGTACGGCGAAGACATCGGCTCGACCTCATTGAGCGGCACTATTTTCTGATTGGCCATGGTTGCGCGCTCGACGTACAGCGCTCGCTCCGCCAGGCCGAGCTCTTCGAGCACCTGACGGACTTTGGGAAAGTTACGCCCCAGCTTCATGATCACCGCCGCATCGGCATCGGCCAGCCGACGCTTGAGGTCGTCGTGAGGCAGCACGCCGGACAGCACCGACAAACTCTGATTGCGGTACACCAACGGCGCGCCCAGCACCGAAGCGCCGCCGAGCATCGAGCAAACGCCTGGCACGACTTCGGCTTCATAGCGCTCGGCCAGACGATCGTGCAGGTACATGTAGGAGCCGTAGAAGAACGGATCACCCTCGCAGATCACCGCCACGTCACGGCCCGCGTCCAGATGCGCCGCGAGCTCTTCGCCGGCCGCATCGTAGAAATCACTGATCACTTGCTCGTACGATAGCGGTGCCGGCAGTGCTTCGGTGGTCACCGGGTAGACCAGCGGCAGCAGCGTTTGCGCGTCCTGCAAATGCGCTTCGATGATGCCGAAGGCGTTGCCCTTTTTGCCCTTGGCGACGAAGTACGCCACCACCGGCGACTCGCGCAGCAGGCGCAGGGCTTTGACGGTAATCAGTTCCGGATCACCGGGGCCGACACCCAGGCCGATCAAGCGTCCAGGTTGCTGCATCATTCGATCTCCGTGGCGAGGGCGTTAACGGCGGCGGCGGCCATGGCGCTACCGCCGAGCCGGCCTTGCATGATGACAAACGGCACACCGCGACTGTCGGCAGCCAGTGCTGCCTTGGATTCGGCGGCACCGACGAAGCCCACCGGGAAGCCGAGGATCAGGGCCGGTTTCGGCGCACCGGCGTCGAGCATTTCCAGCAGGTAAAACAGCGCGGTCGGCGCATTGCCGATCACCACCACGCTGCCTTCCAGATGCGGGCGCCACAGTTCCAGCGCGGCGGCGGAGCGGGTGTTGCCCAACTCGCGGGCCAGCTCCGGAACGCTGTCGTCACGCAGGGTACAGATGACCTGGTTGTTCGCTGGCAAGCGCGTGCGCGTGACGCCTTCACTGACCATCCGCGCGTCGCACAGGATCGGCGCACCGGCGGCCAGCGCCTCGCGCCCGGCCTTGCCCGCGCCTTCGGAAAACTGCAGGCCGGCGATGGCATCGACCATGCCGCAGGCGTGGATCACGCGCACCGCGAGCTTTTCCAGATCAGCGGGGATGCCCGCCAGGTTGGCCTCGGCGCGAATGATCGCGAAGGAGTTGCGATAGATCTCCTGACCGTCGCGGATGTAATCAAGCATCTAGGGGGCTCCGTGAGCGGTCGTCGAACAAGGCTGCGACCGCTTCAATAGTAAGATTGCGTGCGTGCAGCGCCCCGAAACCGGGCTGTGCTGCATCGCGAAAATAGAGGTCGTAATGACCGGCGGAAACCGCCAACAAGGTGATGGGCGCGATGTGCGCAGCGGCGCAGGAACGCGAGCACCCCGACAGGTGAACGTTTGGCGAATGACCGTGACGTTGCAGCAGCGCGGCCAGTTGCCGGGCATCGCCCTTGGTGTCGGCCAGGCCTTTGCCGCAACCGGTCGAGCCGGTGCAGGCGATCAGGTGGGCCAAGGCGTCGTCGGCCGAGCAGCGCAGGCCGAGTTGTTCGAGGCTGTGGATAACTTGCGGGGCATTGTCGGCCCGCACACCGGGCAGCAACAGACTTTGCCACGGCGTGAAGCGCAGGCTGGCGTCGCCGTGTTCCCGTGCCAGTTGTGCGACACCGCGCAGCATCGCTGGATCGAGACGCCCCAGTGGCGGCACTGCGCCGATGTACACGCGCTTGGCGTCACGCTGCGCATGAGCGCCGATGTGCAAGACATTCGGACTTGCGACGCGTTGCCAACCCTCGATGGCTTTCAGCGGCACTCGCTCGGCCAGTCGAGCGAGAAACACGTCGAGTGAACATTCAGCGAGCAGATGGCGCATGCGTGTCTGCTCGGGACGTGCCTCTTCAAGAAACAACTCCAGCACCGCAACGACCAGCGCATGGCCCTGATCCAGCGCCACCGAACCAGCGGGCACGTCTGTCGGGCACCCGGCCAGACCGAAAGCCCAGCGTTGTTCGTCGTCTCGCTCAACCGCTGCAAGCCACAGGTCATGGGGATGTTCGAGCATCGCCAAGGCTTCGCCGCCATCCAGTTGCACGGCAAATTTGGCGCTGAGGTCATGCATGCGTGCATCGCTTTGCAGCGTGGCGAGCATCTGCCCGGCCAACGGACGCGTGTCGATCAACAGGTGCTGATCGATGCCGGCGCTCGGGCTGAGCATCAGGTTGCGCACATCATCGCCAGCGGCGCTGCTCGGGCCAAGCCCGGCCGCCATCAGGCTGTCGATCAATGCACCCTGTTCACCGCCGATCCCGCGAATTTGCAGGTTGGCGCGGTTGGTCGCCTCGATCACGCCACCGGCATAGCGTTCGGCAGCATTCGCCACCGCGTCAGCCTGATCGGCGCTGATCGAACCGCCATTCAACTTGATCCGGCAGATGCCGCCATCCAGTGCCTGAACAATACGCAGCAACCCCGGGCAAGCCGAGGGGCGTAAGGCAGTGGACATCGGACGTTCGTTCAAGGGGGAGACCGGCTAGGTGGGAAAGGCGCTTCGCGGGCGAAGGCGCGGTATTATGCCTGCTTTGTCGGGCGGCATGAAAAGCCTGCCCGTCGGAACAGTCCGTTTGAGGACTATTTTTGAGGACGGTAGATGTCACCCTGGCTGACGGTAGTGGGAATCGGTGAAGACGGCTTCAAGGGCCTGGGCAGGAACGCCCGGCATGCCCTGCTGCGCGCTTCGCGGATTATGGGCGGTCAGCGGCAACTGGATTTGCTGCCGGTGTGCATCCGTGGCGAGCGCCAGTTGTGGCCGAGTCCTTTTTCACTTGAGCCGCTGTTGGCCCGTCGCGGTGAGCCGGTGTGCGTGCTGGCCAGCGGCGATCCGATGTTCTTCGGCGTCGGTGCCAGCCTGGCGCGCCAGGTATCCGCTGAAGACATGCAGATTCTGCCGGCGCCCTCCTCCTGTTCGCTGGCTGCTGCGCGAATGGGCTGGCCGTTGCAGGACGTGGTGACGCTTTCCGTGGTTGCCCGGCCGCTCGCCACCCTCAATGCGCAGGTGTTCAGTGGCGTACGTTTGCTGGTGCTGAGCAACGACGGTCAAAGCCCGGCGGCGATTGCCGCTCTGCTGCGCGAAAGCGGTTTTGGTCCGAGCCGCCTCACCGTGCTGGAACATCTGGGCGGTGCAGCCGAACGGCGTATCGATGGCGTTGCCAATGACTGGAACGATCCGACAGTCGCCGACCTGAACCTGATCGCTATCGAATGCATCGCCGAGCCAAACACGTTGCGCCTTTCGCGACTGGCCGGGCTGCCGGACTCGGCCTTCAAGCACGATGGTCAACTGACCAAGCGCGACGTCCGCGCCATCACCCTCGCACGTCTCGCGCCGGTGCCGGGTGAACTGCTGTGGGACGTCGGCGCGGGCAGCGGCTCGATCGGCATCGAATGGATGCGCGCCCACCCGACGTGCCGCACACTGGCCATTGAAGCCGATGACGGTCGGCAACTGCTGATCGAACACAACCGCGACGCCCTCGGTGTTCCCGGCCTGCAACTGATTCGCGGCAACGCGCCGCAGGCCTTGGCCGGGCTCGAACGCCCGGACGCGATTTTCATCGGCGGCGGCGTCACCCGCGAAGGCGTGCTCGACACCTGCTGGGCGCAACTCAAACCCGGCGGTCGATTGATCGCCAACGCGGTCACGCTGCAAAGTGAAATGACCCTGATGGCGTGGCGCGAACAGCATGGCGGCGAGCTGACCCGCATCCACATTGCCCAGGCGCAGCCGCTGGGTGAATTCGACACCTGGCGCCAGGCGCTGCCGATTACCTTGCTGGACGTGACGAAGCCCTGCGATGCGTGATGAAACCGCCGAACAACCTGCCCCACTACGCAGCGGCCTGACCACCGGCAGTTGCGCCACCGCGACCAGCCTGGCCGCAGCGCGTCTATTGTTGGGCGGGATGGGTGCGGATGCGGTCGAGATCGTGTTGCCCAAGGGCAAGCACGTGCAGATGCGCCTGGAATTTTGTCGCCTGACCGACGACGGCGCCGAAGCCGGGACCCTCAAGGATGCCGGTGATGACCCTGACGTGACCCACGGCGCCTTGCTCTTTTCTCAGGTGCGGCTGACTGGCGAGCCGGGGGTCCGCTTCATTGCCGGTCAGGGCGTCGGCACGGTGACCCGTCCCGGATTGGTACTGGCCGTCGGCGAACCGGCGATCAACCCGGTGCCGCGCAAAATGATCACCGATCACCTGACCTTGCTGGCCGAAGAACTCGGCTACAGCGGCGGTTTCGAGGTCACCGTCAACGTCGAGGACGGCGAGGCCCTGGCGCTGAAAACCATGAACCCGCGACTGGGGATTCTCGGCGGTTTGTCGATCCTCGGCACCACCGGCATTGTCCGGCCGTTCTCCTGTGCGGCGTATATCGCCTCGATCCACCAAGGCATCGACGTCGCCAAAACCAACGGCTACCTGCACATCGCCGCCTGCACCGGCAACGCCAGCGAAGACACCATGCGCCGGGTCTACGACTTGCCGGAAATCGCCCTGATCGAAATGGGCGACTTCGTCGGCGCTGTGCTCAAACACCTGCGCAAAGTGCCTGTGGATAAACTCAGCCTGTGCGGCGGCTTCGGCAAGATCAGCAAACTGGCGGCCGGGCACATGGATTTGCACAGTCGACACTCCAGCATTGATCTGCCGCAACTGGCCGAATGGGCGGCAGCGGTCGGCGCGGATGAAACGCTGCAACAGGCCATTCGCGAAGCCAATACCAGTCAGCAAGCCTTGGCCATGGCTGCCGCTGCGGGCATCGCCCTCGGTGACGCGGTGTGTCAGCACGCCCTGGATTTTGCCCGCAGCGTGGTGCCGGCGCAGGTTCAGGTCGAAGTGTTTGCCATCGATCGTCAGGGCGGGATTGTCGGCCATGCGGGGGCTTTTCAATGAAGCGCATGTTGCTGCTCGGTGGCGTGACGGAAGCGCTGGCCATCGCTCGCACCCTTGGGCCTGAACACCTTTACAGCCTGGCCGGTGTTGGCCGGGTGCCGACGGATCTGACCTGTCAGGTGCGCGTCGGCGGCTACGGCGGCGCGGATGGTCTGGCGCAATTCATTCGCGATGAAGGCATTGACCTGCTGCTGGACGCGACCCATCCCTACGCCGCACAAATCAGCCACAACGCCGCGACTGCCGCGCAGTTGACCGGCATCACCTGCTGGGCGCTGCGCCGTCCGGCCTGGCAACCCCAGGCAGGGGATGACTGGCGCGAAGTCGCTGACTGGGCCGAACTGATCGACGCCCTGAAACCCTTCCACCGCCCCTTGTTCACCCTCGGCCGCGAACCTTTGCAGCACCTGCACGAAATCCCGCCGGAGCAATTCTGGACGCTACGCGCGCTGGACGTTTACCCCGGCAACGACCGCTGCGAAGTCATCGGCGCACGTGGACCGTTTGTGATCGGGGATGAACGCGAGCTGTTTGAGCGTCGGCAGATTGATGTGCTGATCAGCAAGAACAGCGGCAGTACCGCGACCGAGCCGAAGCTGGAAGTGGCACGGGAGCGGGGGGTGCCGGTGATGGTGTTGAAGCGGCCGGTTTTGCCACAGGTTGATCGTGAGTTTGTTTCGGTAACCGAAGTCTTGACGGCCCTGGTTGACGAATAACCCCTGTGGCGAGGGAGCTCGCTCCCGCTGGGCTGCGCAGCGGCCCCATCATTTGTCAGCCACACCCTGCTGGCAGGATTTACGACTGCTGCGCAGCCGGACGCAGCCTTCGGCAGCTACTACAGAGATTGCGCAACGTCTTACATGTCTATCGGACCGCTCACACAGCATTATCCAAATCGGCTGACTAGCCGGGCCGCAACCCGGGTCTTATGTTTCAGAGCCCCCTAAAAGAAGCGGCCCGGAGACTCCAATGACCGAACAGTTCAGCCGTTTCGATGCCGCCGAATTTCTCAAGACCCCGGAAGAAATGGCTGCCTACCTGGATGCCTGCTTTGAGGAAGATGCTGGCGACGGAGTACTCGTACGTGCCGCCCTCAAGGACATAGCTCGAGCTATGGGTATGACTGACAGCACAAACACCACATAACCTGTAGCAGCTGCCGAATGCTGGACGGCACTGGCAATCTGAAATTCGCGACTATCATGAAGTTTATGAAAGCGTGGCACTGCGACACCACACCGCACGCCGCTTTTTTACTTATCGGCCCTGATCAGGCTAAATAGCCGCGCTTGATCGCCCACCCAAACGGATTTCCCCATGTCCCGACATCGGCTTGCAATTGCCTGGATCGCCTGCTTCGCAGTGCTGTTCAACATGCTCGCCATGCCGATGAGCAATGCGATGGCGCAGTCGGCGAAATCGCCTGCCGAGCAGTTGTTGTGGGGCAGTTTCTGCACCTCCAGTGGCACGAAAATGGTGGCGATTTCCCTAGGGGATCTCGGGCAGAAAGCACCGCAAGGCGACGAACATTCCAACATGCAGCATTGCTGGTGTTGCTCGGGCGCAGCGCCTGTGGTGGCGCTGCCAGGGCATGAGCCGCAGCTGTACTTCGCGCAGTTCGAGGCCAATCGAAGCCTGCCTGCCGTCACACTCGATATCCCCACACCGCGCCAACAATGGCCCAGTCTCAATCCCCGCGCCTCCCCTCTGGTGTGATTTTTTCTCGCAATTGACCTGCGTTTTGAATCGCTCTGGAGAACTGCCATGTTGAACAAATTTATCGTTCTGGCCGCGTTGCTGCTGCCTGCCTGTTTTGCCAATGCCCACGAATACACCGTCGGCGAGCTGGAAATCGCTCATCCGTGGTCGCAGGAGTTGCCGCCCAATGCGCCAACCGTTGCCACCTATTTCGTGATTCACAACAACGGCAAAACCGCCGACCGTCTGCTCAGTGTCGCCTCGCCGATTTCGGGCAAGGCCGAGTTGCACGAACACGTGATGCAAGGCGATCTGATGAAGATGCAACAGGTGCCGAGCGTCGATGTTCCGGCGGGCGGCAACGTCACGTTTGCGCCGATGGCCTATCACGTGATGCTGGTCGACCTGAAAGACCGCAGCCTGTTGAGCGACGGCAAACGCTTCCCGCTGACGATGCATTTCGAGAAGGCCGGTAACGTGACGGTCGAAGTCTCGGTGCAGAAGAAGCCGCCAGAAGACATGCAGATGCACGCTCACGCCCAGTAACCGGCTGAGCAAACTCCGCCATGCGCCCATCTAGCGCCAGGTCATCCGCGTCACGCCGTCAGTCATTGAGCCTGACGCACGGCAGCTGGATCAGCCTGTTCGCCATGCTGATGATCTTTATCGGTCCGCTGATTTCTCAGTCGATGCCGATGGACCCACGCGCCTCGGCAATGACCATGAACATGTCGATGGACATGAGCATGGACATGTCGGCGATGGAGCACGCCGACCACGGCGCGCAACCCGCTACCGAGCACTGCCCACCCACCCCGTCGCACCACGCGATCTGGGAAAAATGCGGCTATTGCAGCCTGCTGTTCAACTGCCCGGCGCTGACCGGCGGCGTTTCATTCACCGCGTTCAACACCCCGCCCCCCCACACTTTCACCACCCAGTCCCCCCGCTTGGGCCACGCCCGGCAAACCGTCTTCCCCGGCGCCCGAACCCGCGCCCCGCCCACCGTCGCGTAAACACCCACCTCTGATCTCACACGGTTTAGAAGCCAGCCAGGCAAACCTGTGGGAAACAGCTTTTGTGGCGAGGGAGCTTGCTCCCGCTTGAGTGCGCAGCACTCACAAAAGGGGCCGCTACGCAGCCCAGCGCGAGCAAGCTCGCTCGCCACAAAAACTCGCTCCCGCAAGGAATCTGCCTCGGCTGTCGGCCGTGTCGTTTATGCCGTTCGATGGAAATTGTCATGTCCAGGTTTTCTGCTGACTCACGCTTGAGCACTGCCCAAGCCTCTTTTGCCCTGAACGACGCCAGTGTTCGTTTCAGGCACGCCACCGCTTTCCTTTGTGGCGCTCTGCTGGCCCCGATGGTGCTGGCCGATGAACATGCCGGCCACACGGAAGAACTGAGCCCGACGGTGATCACCGTGATCGCCCCCAGCTCGCCCCTGACCATCGTCACCAACCCCAAGGACCCGCGCCAACCGGTGCCGGCCAGCGATGGTGCCGACTATCTGAAAACCATCCCCGGCTTCGCCCTCGTGCGCAACGGCGGCACCAACGGCGACCCGGTGCTGCGCGGCATGTTCGGTTCGCGGATGAACATCCTCACCAACGGCGGCCAGTTGCTGGGCGCCTGCCCCGGCCGGATGGACGCGCCAACCTCGTACCTGTCGCCGGAAACCTACGACAAACTTACCGTGATCAAAGGCCCGCAAACCGTCCTCTGGGGGCCGGGCGCGTCTGCCGGGACCATCCTCTTCGACCGTGAACCAGAAAGCTTCGGCGAACTCGGTACGCGGGTGAACGCCAGCGTCCTGGGCGGCTCCAACGGCCGTTTCGACAAAGTGGTGGACGCTGCTGCCGGCGGGCCGCAGGGCTACGTGCGGGTGATCGGCAACACCGCGCACGCCGACGATTATCGCGACGGCAACAACGACACCGTGCCCTCGCGCTACGACAAGTGGAACGGCGACGTCATGCTTGGCTGGACCCCGGACGCCGACACCCTGCTGGAACTGACCGCCGGCAAGGGCGATGGTGAAGCGCGTTACGCCGGGCGCGGCATGGACGGCTCGCAGTTCAAGCGCGAGAGCCTGGGCCTGCGTTTCGAGAAGTCGAACATCGGCGACGTGCTGGACAAGGTCGAGGCGCAGATCTACTACAACTACGCCGACCACGTGATGGACAACTACACCCTGCGCACGCCTTCCGGCACCGGGATGATGGCCGGGCCGATGGCCTCCAACGTCGACCGCCGCACACTCGGCGCGCGGCTCAAAGGCACTTGGCGCTGGGCCGATGTGCAATTGATCAGCGGCCTCGATGCGCAAACCAGCCAACACCGCCAGCGCGGCGGCATGGGCATCGACACCTACAAAGACCTGCCCTATACCGAAGACGCCGACTTCCACAATTACGGTGTGTTCAGCGAATTGACCTGGTACGCCGCCGACCGTGACCGGCTGATTACCGGCGCGCGCCTGGACCGTGCCTCGGCCAAGGATTACCGGCAAACCACCGGCTCGGGGATGACGACCCGCCCCAATCCGACCGCCGACGACACCCGCGCCGACACCCTGCCAAGCGGCTTCGTCCGTTATGAGCATGACCTGGCCGACAGCCCGACCACCCTCTACGCCGGCCTCGGTCACACCGAACGTTTCCCGGATTACTGGGAGCTGTTTTCACCCAAGCTCGGCCCCGTCGGCTCGGTGAATGCCTTCGATTCGATCAAACCCGAGAAAACCACCCAGCTCGACGTCGGCTTGCAATACAAAACCGAAGACCTCGACGCCTGGGCCTCGGGATACGTCGGCAAAGTCCACGACTACATCCTGTTCAACTACCTCCCGACCCCGACGGGCACCCTCTCACAGGCGCAGAACATCGACGCGCGAATCATGGGCGGCGAGCTCGGTGCGGCCTACAAGCTGACCTCCAACTGGAAGGCAGACGCGACGCTGGCCTACGCCTGGGGCAAGAACAGCAGCGACGGCAATGCACTGCCGCAAATGCCGCCACTGGACGCGCGTTTCGGCCTGACCTACAGCGAAGACAACTGGAGCGCCGGCGCCTTGTGGCGGGTGGTCGCGGCGCAAAACCGCATTGATCAGAACAAGGGCAACGTCGTCGGCAAAGACTTCGACAAGACCTCGGGCTTCGGCGTGTTCTCGCTCAACGGCGCCTACCGGATCGACCAGCACTGGAGGGTCAGCACCGGCGTCGACAACCTGTTCGGCAAGGCGTACGCCGAGCATTTGAACCTGGCCGGCAACGCCGGTTTTGGCTACCCGGCCAATGACCCGCAGGCCATTAAAGAACCGGGGCGAACGCTCTGGACCAAGGTGGACATGAGCTTTTAAAAACATCGCGAGCAAGCCCGCTCCCACAGGTACACCACCGGCCAATGTGGGAGCGGGCTTGCTCGCGAATGACTGCGCAGCAGTCACCGGACAACAACAAAAGACCCAAGCCAAGCGGAGCACAACCGATGAAACAGCCCAAAGTGAATTTCTACAACCTGGCCTGGCGCTGGCATTTCTATGCCGGTCTGTTCGTGGCCCCCTTCATGGTGATGCTGGCCCTGACCGGCACCCTTTATTTATTCAAACCGCAACTTGACCCAATGATGTACGGCAGCCTGATGAACGTCCCGGCCGGCCACCACACCGTTTCCGCCGACAACCTGCTCAAGCGCGTGAAAGAGGCGTATCCACAAGCCACGATCAAACAGTACCGGCCACCGGTCAACGCCGAACGCAGCGCGCAATTCGTCGTGATCAACGGCGGCACCGAACTCAACGTGTTCATTGATCCGTACCACGGCGACATCCTCGGCGAGCAAGACGCCAAGAACAACCTGCAAGCCATTGCGCGGGCGATTCACGGCGAGCTGATGATCGGCACCGTCGGTGATCGACTGATCGAAATGGCCGCCGGTTGGGGCATCGTGCTGGTGGTGTCCGGGGTGTTCCTGTGGTGGCCGCGTGGCCAGGCAGCAGGCATTTTGTGGCCACGCTTGAGCAGTCGCGGTCGCGTGTTGTGGCGCGACCTGCACGCGGTCACCGGGTTCTGGGGCGCGTCGTTGCTGCTGGTGATGCTACTCAGCGGCATGACCTGGACCGGGTTCTGGGGCCAGCAATACGCCGGCGTGTGGAACGTGTTCCCGGCCGCCATGTGGGACAACGTGCCCACGTCCGATGTCGAGGCGCGCAGCCTCAATACTGCCACTCGCCAGACCGTGCCTTGGGCGATGGAAAACACGCCGATGCCGATGTCCGGCGGCGACCACGCCGAACACATGGCCCACGGCGGCGCACAAGCCGGCCCGGCCGCCCCGACCATCAGCCTGCAAGACGTGCAGAACATCGCCGAGCAACGCAAGGTCGAGCCGGGTTACAGCATCACCTTCCCGAAAACCGCCACCGGCGTGTTCACCATTGCCGTGTTCGCCGACGACCCGCGCAACGACGCCACGCTGCACGTCGATCAATACACCGGCGACGTCCTCGCCGACGTGCGTTTCGAGCACTACGGCACCGTCGCCCGCGCCACGGAAATCGGCGTGATGCTGCATGAAGGCAAGATGTTCGGCGTGGTCAACCAGATCATCGTGTTGCTGATTTGCCTGATGATTCTGCTGAGCGCCGTCAGCGGCGTGGTGATCTGGTGGAAGCGTCGTCCACAAGGCAAGTTCGGGGTGCCGCCACTGCGTCATGACCTGCCGAAATGGAAAACCGCGATGGCGATCATGTTCGCCCTGGCGGTGATGTTTCCGCTGGTGGGGGCTTCGCTGGTGGTGGTCTGGGTGCTGGATCGCGTGTTGTTGTCGCGTTTCAGCCGACAAACTGAATCGGCCTCATCTTCATCATGAAACAGGCGAGATGCGCGGGTTAGAGAGGCCTGTAGACTTCCCGCGCTTATCTCGCGCTCATATTTAGTGTTACTGTGTAACGCAAATTAGCGTTCTGATCCAAAGGCCCCTTCGCGAGCAAGCCCGCTCCCACATTTGATCTGTGTCGGTCACAAAATTTGAGTACAAACAGATCAAATGTGGGAGCGGGCTTGCTCGCGAAGAGGCCATCAGCAACACCCCAAAATCTCCGAGCAAACGCATGACCTCGCTGAACCTCAAACACCTCGCCTGGACACCCCTGGGCCACGGCCATTGTCATCACCAGTTCCAGCTGCGTGATGCCTCGCTGCACGTGGCCGCCGGCGAGTTCGTCGGGTTGATCGGCCCCAACGGCAGCGGCAAGACCAGCCTGTTGCGCTGTGCCTGGCGCTTCAGCAAACCCGAAAGCGGCGAGGTCCAACTCGATCACCACAACGTCTGGAAACAATCCTCCCGTTGGTGCGCACAACGCATCGCCGTGGTCTTGCAGGAATTCCCCGACGCCTTCGGCCTGACCGTTGAAGAAGTGGTCGCCATGGGCCGCATGCCGCACAAAGGCCTGTTCGACGGCGACACACTCGAAGACCGAAACCTCGCGACCCAGGCGCTGGAATCCGTCGGCCTCAAGGGCTTCGAAGACCACGCTTTCGCCACCCTCTCGGGCGGTGAAAAGCAGCGGGTGATCCTCGCCCGCGCCCTGGCTCAACAACCGCAACTGCTGATCCTCGACGAGCCGACCAACCACCTCGACCCGCGCTATCAGCTGGAACTGCTGCAACGGGTGAAACGCCTGCAGATCGGCACCCTCGCCAGCATCCATGACCTCAACCTCGCCGCTGCTTTCTGTGATCGGTTGTACGTGATCAACCACGGCCGCATCGTCGCCAGCGGCCCCCCCAAAGAAGTCCTGACCGCCCCGCTGCTGCGCAATGTTTTCGGCGTCGAAGCCTTGATCGACGAACATCCCCTGCACGGCTACCCACGAATCACCTGGATTACCCAACCATGACGTTGCGCCCCCTGCTTTGCGCCGCCCTTCTGCTGGGCAGTGCCCAGGCATTGGCCGAGGCCACTCAATACCCGCTGACCGTGCAGAGCTGCAACCGCGAAGTGACCTTCCAGCAAGCGCCGAAACACGCGGTCAGCCACGACATCAACATGACCCAGATGATGCTCGCCCTCGGCCTCAAACCGAGCATGGCCGGCTACAGCGGCGTGAGCGGCTGGAAGTCGGTGACGCCCGAGATGCAGAGCATCCTCGACGGCTTGCCGGAGCTCGCGGCCAAGTACCCGTCGGTGGAAACCCTGCTCAATGCCAACGTCGATTTCTTCTTCGCCGGTTGGGATTACGGCATGCGCGTGGGCGGCGACCTGACGCCGCAAACCCTGCAACCGTTGGGCATCAACGTCTATGAGCTGACCGAGTCCTGCGCCTTCGTGATGAAGCGTCCGGCCGCCAGTCTCGAAGACACCTACAACGACCTGCGCAACCTCGGCAAAATCTTCGACGTGCAGGACCGCGCCAACGTCCTGATCGCGCAGATGCAGGGGCAAGTCGACGAGGTGCGCCAGGACCTGCCGACGGACAAACCGCGCGTGTTCCTTTACGACAGCGGTGAAGACCGCGCCATGACCTCCGGCCGCCTGGGCATGCCGCAAGCGCTGATCGATGCGGCGGGTGGGCGCAACATTCTCGATGACGTCGACGCGAGCTGGACGCGGGTCAACTGGGAGAGCGTGGTCGAGCGCAATCCACAGGTGATCGTCATCGTCGACTACGGCGAAGTCACTGCCGAACAGAAAGAACAATTCCTGCTCACCAACAAGGCGCTGCAATCGGTGGATGCGATCAAGAACCAACGCTTTATTGTCATTCCTTACGTGCAGGCCACGCCCGGCATCGACAACGTGCTGGCAGTCGAAACCCTGGCCAAAGGTTTCCACGGCGAATGATCAATCGTCGCTACGCGTTGTTGCTGCTGGCCCTCGGTGCGTTTTTGCTGGTGTCGTGCGTGGTGTCGCTGGGCTTCGGTCCGGCGCGGGTGCCGGTGGACGTGGTGTGGCGGATTTTGCTGCACAAAGTGTTGGGGCTTGGTGAGGTGAGCTGGACGGCCGGGCAGGAACACATCGTGTGGCTGATCCGTGTGCCGCGCATGCTACTGGGTGCGTTGGTCGGTGCAGGGCTGGCCTTGATCGGCGCGGTGTTGCAAGCGGTGACGCGTAATCCGTTGGCCGATCCGCACTTGCTCGGGGTCACGTCCGGCGCGACCCTCGGCGCGGTGATTGTGGTGTTGCATGTCGGTGAGATTGTCGGGCTGCTGACCTTGCCGATTGCGGCGTTTATCGGTGCGTTGGTCAGCATGTTGATCGTGCTGGTGATCGCCCATCGTCACGGGCGGCTGGACAGTGATCGGCTGCTGCTGTGCGGCGTCGCGGTGTCGTTCGTAATGATGGCGATGGCCAATCTGCTGCTGTTTCTGGGTGATCACCGGGCAAGTTCGGCGGTGATGTTCTGGATGCTTGGGGGGCTTGGGTTGGCACGCTGGGAATTGCTGGCGGTGCCGGCCGCAAGTGTGTTGCTGGGATTGGTGTTGTTGCTTGGCATGGCCCGCCCGTTGAATGCGCTGATGGCTGGCGAGCAGACAGCGGTGACCCTCGGACTGAATGCGCGCAGCGTGCGGTTGCGCGTGTTTTTGATTGCGTCACTGATGACCGGGGTGCTGGTGTCGATCAGTGGGTCCATCGGCTTTGTCGGGTTGATGGTGCCGCACATTGCGCGGCGGTTGGTCGGGGCCGAGCATCGGCGGTTGTTGCCGGCGTGCGTATTGCTCGGCAGCCTCTTCCTCGTCTGGGTCGACGTCGCCGCCCGTACCCTGATCGCCCCGGAAGACCTGCCCATCGGCGTCGCCACTGCGGCGATTGGCGGCCTGTTTTTCATTGGCCTCATGCGCCGTCGCTGATCCCGCATGCACCACAAATCCAATGTGGGAGCGGGCTTGCTCGCGAAGGCGGCGGCACAGCCAACATCTTTGTGACAGACACACCGCTTTCGCGAGCAAGCCCGCTCCCACAAGGGGATGGTGATTCTGGAGTTGTTTAGATGTGTTTATACCGATGCAAAAATGCCGGACGTTTCCCACGACTTTTTCAGGTTGTTCGTCGGACGTGGGCTGTCTAGTCTGGGGCTGTCACTGCACATCAGTGATCGGGTGTGAGAACCCGGCAACCCCTGTTAATCCAACATCAGTACCACCATAATTGCCGCCGGCTAATGCGCTTGCGTCAATGCTCTATGGCGGCTGTGTGCGGGCGGACTTCGGTCCGGCCGGGTTCGGGGTTACCGGTTTCTCACTCCGCACATAGCTGCCACCACTTTATCGTGTGAGAACGATAGGTGGTGGCCCCAAATGAGATGACCCCAAATGAGCAAAAAGATTGTTCCAGACCCACCCATCGACACCACCACGCCCGAACCCGAAACATCACGCAACGAAGACCTGCTCCGAGACCGCGAAGCCATCAAACGCGCCCTCGACTACCACCTCGATCCCCCGGACATCTACACCGAAAAACCCCGTCGCCCCAGCACCATGTACATGATCGCCCCAAACAACGACACCGAAAGCCTGCTGGTCCATGCCTGTGAATCCCTGGCCTCCGCCAGCGTCCTGGCCAGCGACTTCGCCACCGACCTGATCGGCCCGCAACGTCACAAGGCGATGGCCATCCAGCAAATCATCATGCTCGCCGAACTGGCGGTGAACCGCGCGGTGGATAACGTCGTTCCCACCTGAATACACCGCAATAAGAAATGTGGGAGCGGGCTTGCTCGCGAAGACGGCGGCACATCCAGCATCAATGTGACTGACACACCGCTTTCGCGAGCAAGCCCGCTCCCACATTTGATTTGTGTCGGGAGCGAGATCTGTGGACGACGATATTCCCCTGTAGGAGCGGGCTTGCTCGCGATAGCGGTAGGTCAGTCACTGCGATGTTGTATGTGCTCGTTCCCACCCGGGCTCAACATTCCTTACACTGTGTGTCTCACGACTCTCAGGATGAGCCTCATGTTGAAATCTGTTTTCCTGTCGTTGCTGGTGTTCGGCTCCAGCGCCGCATGGGCCGATACCACCGTCGATGTCTCGAAGATTTACGGCAAGATCCAGTTCGTCGACAGCTTCCCGGACTACAAGGTGCAGGTGGTGGACTCCTTTCCCGATCTGAAGGTGCAGCAGGTCGACTCGTTCCCGGACTCGCCAGGCAAGTGGAAAACCGTCGACAGCTTCCCGGATTACAAAATCCAGATCGTCGATTCCTTCCCCGATTTCAAGATCCAATACGTCGACTCATTTCCCGGCCCGAACTGAGACCTCTGCATCCCCGCTGCCGCCAAGCGGCAGCACCACAATGACGCACACCCTCGCACCACCGCCCCGCCCTCGTCCCTTCATGGTGCGCCGCCACCGCGCGCGAGCGCTCTAAACCGACATTTCCCTGCCTTTTGCCGACCGGGCACAGCCTTTGCAAAACACCCTTCAGTAGTCCGCATCTGCCAACCAAAAAATTCATAAGTTCATGGAGATCGCACAATGAAGCGTCGTAGCTTGATCAAGGCTTTCACACTCTCGGCAAGCATTGCCGCGATGGGCATGACCTGGACCGTCCAGGCCGCCGAGACCATCAAGGTCGGGATTCTGCATTCGTTGTCCGGCACCATGGCGATCTCCGAAACGTCGCTCAAAGACATGGCGTTGATGACCATCGACGAGATCAACGCCAAGGGCGGCGTCAACGGCAAGATGCTGGAACCGGTGGTGGTGGACCCGGCCTCGAACTGGCCGCTGTTCGCCGAAAAGGGCCGGCAGTTGCTGACTCAAGACAAGGTTGCGGTGGTGTTCGGTTGCTGGACGTCGGTGTCGCGTAAATCGGTGTTGCCGGTGTTCGAAGAACTCAACGGCTTGCTGTTCTACCCGGTGCAGTACGAAGGCGAAGAGATGTCGCCAAACGTGTTCTACACCGGCGCCGCGCCGAACCAGCAAGCGATCCCCGCTGTTGAATACCTGATGAGTGAAGAGGGTGGCAGCGCCAAGCGCTACTTCCTGCTCGGCACCGACTACGTCTACCCGCGCACCACCAACAAAATCCTGCGCTCGTTCCTGCATTCCAAAGGCGTGGCGGACAAGGACATCGAAGAGGTCTACACCCCGTTCGGCCACGCCGATTACCAGACCATCGTTGCCAACATCAAAAAATTCTCCGCCGGCGGCAAGACAGCCGTCATCTCGACCGTCAACGGCGACTCCAACGTGCCGTTCTATAAAGAGCTGGCCAACCAGGGTTTGAAAGCCACCGACGTTCCGGTGGTGGCTTTCTCGGTGGGTGAAGAAGAACTGCGCGGCATCGACACCAAACCGCTGGTGGGCAACCTCGCGGCGTGGAACTACTTCGAGTCGGTCGAGAACCCGCAGAACGCGAAATTCGTCGCGGACTGGAAAGCCTACGCCAAGAAACACAACCTGCCGGGCGCCGACAAAGCGGTGACCAACGACCCGATGGAAGCCACCTACGTCGGCATTCACATGTGGGCGCAAGCGGCGGAAAAAGCCAAGTCCACCGACGTCGACAAAGTCCGCGAAGCCCTCGCCGGCCAGACCTTTGCCGCACCGTCCGGCTACACCCTGACCATGGACAAGACCAACCACCACCTGCACAAACCGGTGATGATCGGCGAGATCCAGGCCGACGGTCAGTTCAACGTGGTGTGGCAGACCGAAGGCCCGATCCGCGCCCAGCCGTGGAGCCCGTTTATCGATGGCAACGACAAGAAGCCGGATTATGCGATGAAGAGCAACTAAGCCACTGGATGTCGGGCCTAACACGTCACTCGGGACCGACACATATCCCTGTGGGAGCGGGCTTGCTCGCGAAGACGGCGGCACATCCAACATTAATGTGACTGACACACCGCTTTCGCGAGCAAGCCCGCTCCCACATTTAGTCCGCGCAAGGCCTTACATATGCCCACCGCCCTTTACCGCTTTATCTTTGCACTCGCGCTTTTACTGCCGATGGCCGTACAGGCCAGCGACACCGATGACTTCGTCGCCGCCAACCCAATGCAGCAAGCCAAACTGCTGGAAGCCTGGGCCGCGCAGCCCGAGCCGGCCCGTATCGAGCTGATCAACGCCCTGCAACAAGGCGAACTGAGCGTCGACGGCCAAACCAAAACCCTGCGCCTGAATAACCGCCTGCGCGGCCTGATCGACACCGCGCTGGCCAGCCATCAACTGCTCGCCGTCGACCCAAAAACCCGTGTGGCCGCCGCGCAGCAACTGCAGAAAAGCGCCAAACCCGCACAGCTTAAATTCCTCGACCAGCAACTGGCCGGCGAAAAAGACGACAGCGTCCACGCCGCCCTCAGCCTCGCGCTGGCCAATCTGCAACTGGTCGACACCGACCCCGCCGTGCGCCTCGCCGCGGTGCGTTTGCTCGGTGAAACCGGCGACCCACTCGCCCGCACCCGCCTCGAAAGTTTGCTGGAGCCGGGCGTCGAAGCCGACACCGCCGTGCGCACCGCTGCCGAAACCAGCCTCGCCCAAGTCAAACGCAAACTGTTGATCGGCGAGTTGCTCGGCCAGGCCTTCAGCGGCATGTCGCTCGGCTCGATCCTGCTGCTCGCCGCCCTCGGACTGGCGATCACTTTCGGCCTGCTCGGTGTGATCAACATGGCCCACGGCGAGATGCTGATGCTCGGCGCGTACTCGACGTACGTGGTGCAGATGATGTTCCAGCGCTACGCCCCGCAAGCCATCGAGTTCTACCCGCTGCTCGCGTTGCCGGTAGCGTTTTTCGTCACCGCCGCCATCGGCATGGCGCTGGAGCGCACGGTGATTCGTCACCTCTACGGCCGCCCATTGGAAACCTTGCTCGCCACCTGGGGCATCAGTTTGATGTTGATTCAGCTGGTGCGCCTGGTGTTCGGTGCGCAAAACGTTGAAGTGGCCAACCCGGCGTGGTTGTCAGGCGGGATTCAGGTGCTGCCCAACCTCGTGCTGCCGTACAACCGCATCGTGATCATCGCGTTTGCGCTGTTCGTGGTGGTGCTGACCTGGCTGCTGCTGAACAAGACCCGCCTGGGCCTGAACGTGCGCGCCGTCACCCAGAACCGCAACATGGCCGCCTGCTGCGGCGTGCCGACCGGGCGCGTGGACATGCTCGCCTTCGGCCTCGGCTCGGGCATCGCCGGCCTCGGTGGCGTGGCACTGAGCCAGATCGGCAACGTCGGCCCGGACCTCGGCCAGAGCTACATCATCGACTCGTTCCTGGTGGTCGTACTCGGCGGTGTCGGCCAGTTGGCCGGTAGCGTGCTCGCCGCGTTCGGCCTCGGTATCGCCAACAAAATTCTCGAACCGCAGATCGGCGCCGTGCTCGGCAAGATCCTGATCCTCGCGCTGATCATTCTGTTCATCCAGAAGCGTCCGCAAGGCCTCTTCGCACTGAAAGGACGGGTGATCGACTGATGAACCAGCCCCTGCTCGTTACCGCTACCCAAAAAGCCGGCCCAAAAATCACGATCGCAGTGGGCGCGGTGATTCTCGCGCTGCTGCTGGCGTTGCCGCTGCTGTCGCTGTTATCGCCGATCAGTGTGTTTCACGTCTCGGCCTACACCCTGACGCTGGTCGGCAAGATTCTGTGCTACGCCATCGTCGCTCTGGCGCTGGATCTGGTCTGGGGATACGCCGGTCTGCTGTCCCTAGGTCACGGTCTGTTCTTCGCCCTCGGCGGTTACGCGATGGGCATGTACTTGATGCGCCAGGCCTCGGGCGATGGCTTGCCGGCGTTCATGACCTTCCTGTCGTGGACCGAATTGCCGTGGTACTGGACCGGCACCAGTAGCTTCCTCTGGGCCATGTGCCTGGTGGTATTGGCGCCGGGATTGCTGGCGTTGGTGTTCGGCTTCTTCGCCTTTCGCTCGCGGATCAAGGGCGTGTATTTCTCGATCATGACCCAGGCGCTGACCTTTGCCGGGATGCTGTTGTTCTTCCGCAATGAGACCGGGTTTGGTGGCAACAACGGCTTCACTAACTTCCGCACCATTCTCGGTTTCGGCATCACTGAACCTGGCACCCGCGCCGTGCTGTTTTTCGCCACGGTGGTGTTGCTGGTGGCAAGCCTGTTCATCGGCTGGCGTCTGGCGCAGAGCAAGTTCGGTCGGGTGCTGACCGCGCTGCGTGATGCGGAAAATCGCCTGATGTTCTGCGGCTACGACCCGCGCGGTTTCAAGCTGTTTGTCTGGGTGTTGAGCGCGGTGTTGTGCGGCCTGGCCGGGGCGTTGTACGTGCCGCAAGTCGGGATCATCAACCCGAGCGAAATGTCGCCGACCAACTCGATTGAAGCGGCGGTCTGGGTGGCCCTTGGTGGTCGCGGCACCTTGATCGGCCCGCTGCTCGGCGCCGGCGTGGTCAACGGCATGAAGAGCTGGTTCACCGTGGCGTTCCCGGAATACTGGCTGTTTTTCCTCGGCGCCTTGTTCATCGTCGTGACCTTGTACTTGCCTAAAGGCGTGATCGGCCTGCTGAAAAAAAGAGGTGAACAATGAGAGTCACAGCGACGGCGGAATTCATGCTCGAACCGGCCTTTTTCCCTGTGGAGCCGAATAAAGACGCCGGCACCAGCCGCGACGCCATCAGTCACGGCCAACGCGTCGGCCCCGGCCTCGACACCCGCCACGGCACGATCCTGACTCTGGAAGACATCAGCGTCAGCTTCGATGGCTTCCGGGCGCTGAACAATCTGAACCTGTACATCGGCGTCGGCGAATTGCGCTGCATCATCGGCCCCAATGGCGCGGGCAAGACCACGTTGATGGACGTGATCACCGGCAAGACTCGCCCGAGCCACGGCAAGGCCTGGTTCGGTGAAACGCTGGATTTGACGCAAATGAGCGAAGTGCAGATCGCCCAGGCCGGTATCGGCCGCAAGTTTCAGAAGCCGACGGTGTTCGAAGCGTTGAGCGTGTTTGAGAACCTGGAGCTGGCGCAGAAAACCGACAAGTCGGTGTGGGCCAGCCTGCGGGCGCGCCTGACTGGTGAGCAGAAAGATCGCATCACTGACGTGCTGGAAACCATTCGCCTGACCACGTCGGTCAATCGGCCGGCGGGGTTGTTGTCCCACGGTCAGAAGCAGTTTCTGGAGATCGGCATGCTGCTGATGCAAGACCCGCAACTGCTGCTGCTCGACGAGCCGGTGGCGGGCATGACTGACGCTGAAACCGAATTTACCGCTGAACTGTTCAAGAGCCTGGCCGGCAAGCATTCGTTGATGGTGGTGGAACACGACATGGGGTTTGTCGGTTCGATTGCCGACCACGTCACCGTGTTGCATCAGGGCAGCGTGCTGGCGGAAGGGTCACTGGAACAGGTGCAGGAGAATGAGCGGGTGATTGAGGTGTACCTCGGTCGCTGAGAGCTGCGAACACCTATCCAATGTGGGAGCGGGCTTGCTCGCGAATGCGGGGTATCAGTCGACGGATATGTTGAATGTCAGTCCGCTTTCGCGAGCAAGTCGAATCGTCGCACCGCCGCTCCCACATTAGGGTTGAGGAGAATTTAAGAATGCTGCAAGTCGACAAGCTGCACCAGTACTACGGCGGTAGCCACATCCTGCGCGGCCTGACGTTTGACGTGAAGGTCGGCGAAGTCACCTGCCTGCTCGGGCGCAACGGCGTCGGCAAAACCACCCTGCTCAAATGCCTGATGGGCTTGCTGCCGGCCAAGGAAGGCGCGGTGAACTGGGAAGGCAAACCGATCACCGCGTTCAAGCCACACCAGCGCGTTCATGCCGGGATCGCCTATGTGCCGCAGGGCCGCGAGATTTTCGCTCGACTGACCGTCGAAGAAAATTTGCTGATGGGCCTGTCACGCTTCCCCGGCAGCGAAGCCAAGGAAGTCCCGGCGTTCATCTACGAGCTGTTCCCGGTGCTGCTGCAAATGAAGCAACGGCGCGGCGGTGACTTGTCGGGCGGCCAACAACAGCAACTGGCAATCGGCCGTGCGCTGGCCAGCCGTCCTCGCCTGTTGATCCTCGATGAACCCACCGAAGGTATCCAGCCGTCGGTGATCAAGGAGATCGGCGCGGTGATCAAGAAGCTCGCGGCCCGCGGTGATATGGCGATTCTGCTGGTGGAGCAGTTCTACGATTTCGCCGCCGAACTGGCCGATCAATACCTGGTGATGTCCCGGGGTGAGATCGTGCAGCAAGGTCGCGGTGAAAACATGGAAGCCGAAGGTGTGCGCGGTCTAGTCACGATATAAGGCTACGATCTAACCTGTAGCGTCCTAACGATAATTAAAAATATGAATCTACCGCTTCCTACTGTCCTGTTTACCCCGAGCTGGCACGCCGAGCTGGAGCTGGGCTACGCCCGCTTCGGCGAGAGCACGCGCCCGGTCCAGCGCCGCCACAAAGGCCCGCTGCGGGTGCAGAAGCATCTGTATGCCGAAGGCCCCGAGGTCTGCCAGCACATCATCGTTCACCCGCCGGGCGGAATTGCCGGTGGTGATCGGCTGGACATTTCGGCCAGTGTCGGCACGCATGCCTGGGCGCAAATCACCAGCCCAGGCGCGGCCAAGTGGTATCGCGCGGCAGGCCCGGCCTACCAGCAACTGGATCTGAAAGTAGCGGCTGGCGGAACGCTGGAATGGTTGCCGCAAGAGACGATTATCTTCAGCGATGCGCAGGCTCAGCTGAGCACCTCAATTGAGCTGGAAGGTGATGCGCGGTTGTTCTACTGGGACGTTGTGGCGCTGGGCCGTCCGGCCAGTGGCGAGCGCTTTGACCTCGGGCATTTTCAGGCGCGGCTGGACATTCGCCGCGACGGCCAGTTGCTCTGGCACGAACGCCAGCGCATTGTCGGGAATGACGGGTTGCTGGATTCGCCGATTGGTCTGGACGGGCAACCGGTGTTTGCGACGTTGCTGGTCACCGGGGAGATCGACAGTGAACGGCTGGAAGCCTGTCGGTCGCTGCCCAATGCCGTGCGTGGGGATTTGACTCAATTACCGGGGCTGTTGGTGGCCCGGTGCCTGGCCAGTGAAGCGCTGTTGGCGCGCGGCTGGTTGATTGATTTATGGCGATTGCTCAGGCCGGCATTGCTGGGCCGGGAAGCAGTCCCACCGAGAATATGGAGCACCTGAAACACAATTCAAATGTGGGAGCGGGCTTGCTCGCGAATGCGGTGTGTCATTCAAAATTGATGTGACTGACCCAGCGCATTCGCCAGCAAGCCCGCTCCCACAAGGGGTTTTGTGTTTACAGGTTCAAATACTTTTTATCTGCCCAGATGGATTCCAACGATGGACCTGACACCACGCGAAAAAGACAAGCTGCTGATCTTCACCGCCGGCCTCGTGGCCGAGCGGCGTTTGGCGCGCGGCGTGAAACTCAATTACCCGGAAGCCATGGCCTACATCTCCGCCGCCCTGCTCGAAGGCGCGCGTGATGGCCAGACAGTGGCCGACTTGATGCACTTCGGCACCACGCTGCTGACCCGCGAACACGTCATGGAAGGCATCCCGGAAATGATCCCGGAGATCCAGGTGGAAGCGACGTTCCCCGACGGCACCAAACTGGTCACCGTCCACCAACCCATCGCCTGAGGAGCCGCCATGACTTTTCACATCCGTGACGCGGTCCATGCCGACTTGCCGGCGGTGCGCGACATCTACAACGACGCCGTGCTCAACACCACGGCGATCTGGAATGAACAGGCCGTTGATCTCGGCAATCGCCAGGCCTGGTTCAGCGCCCGGCAAGCCCAGGGTTATCCGATTCTGGTGATCGTCGACGGTGAGAACAACGTGCTGGGCTACGCTTCATTTGGTGACTGGCGGCCGTTCGATGGTTTCCGCCACACCGTCGAGCACTCGGTGTACGTGCGCAGCGACCAGCGCGGCAATGGCCTCGGCCCGCAACTGATGACGGTGCTGATCGAACGCGCCAAAGGTTGCGACAAGCACGTGATGGTCGCCGCCATCGAAAGCGGTAACGCCGCTTCCATTCGCCTGCATGAACGAGCCGGGTTCGTTACCACCGGGCAAATGCCCCAAGTGGGCACCAAGTTCGGTCGCTGGCTGGACCTGACCTTCATGCAACTGACCCTCAATCCTGGCGCGGAGCCGCCTGTCGCCAGCAAGGAGTAACGCCCGATGAACGCCGCCCAACTGCGACGCGTCAATGTTGAAAGCTTTGCGCACTACCGCCAGGGTTTGATTGATTTGCTGCTCGACGCCGTGGGTTATGGCGCCAGCGTCGGCTTTATGGCCAATCTGGACGCGACCCAGGCCCGCGTCTATTTCGATGAAGTCCAGGAGAACCTGAACAAGGGCAACGTGCTGCTGTGGGTGGTGGTTCGCGACGAACAAGTGGAAGCCAGTGTGCAACTGACCCTGTGCCAGAAAGCCAACGGCCTGAACCGCGCCGAAGTGCAAAAACTGCTGGTGCGTGAACACGCGCGTCGTCGCGGTCTGGGGCAACAGTTGATGAGCGCTCTGGAACAGGCCGCGCTCCAGCACAAGCGCGGCATGCTTTTCCTCGACACCGAGGCCGGCTCCCCCGCCGAAGATTTCTACAAGGCATTGGGTTACATCCGGGCGGGCGAGATCCCCGACTACGCCTGCGACCCGAGTGGGCGCTACAAACCGACTGCGCTCTATTACAAGATTCTGCAAGGAGCCCATTGATGATTCCCGGTGAATACCAGATCCAGCCCGGCGACATCGAACTCAACGTTGACCGCCGCACGGTCAGCCTGAAAGTGGCCAACAGCGGCGACCGGCCGATCCAGGTCGGCTCGCATTACCACTTTTTCGAAACCAACGACGCCCTGACCTTCGACCGCGCCGCCAGCCGCGGCATGCGCCTGAACATCCCGGCCGGTACCGCCGTGCGCTTCGAGCCGGGGCAAAGTCGGGAAGTTGAGCTTGTCGACCTGGCCGGGCATCGCCGGGTGTTCGGGTTTGCCGGGCGGATCATGGGTGATCTGTAACTGCGGTGTCTGCACTGGCCCCTTCGCGAGCAAGTCGAATCGTCGCACCGCCGCTCCCACATTGAACCGTGTTTCTTCAATTGGAATGCGGACGAATGTGGGAGCGGGCTTGCTCGCGAATCTGTGAGCGAAGCGAACAGTCTCAAAAACAATTGAATCTCAAGGCGTACACATGAAGATCTCCCGTCAAGCCTACGCCGACATGTTCGGCCCCACCGTCGGCGACAAGGTTCGCCTCGCCGACACCGAACTGTGGATCGAAGTCGAAAAAGACTTCACCACCTACGGCGAAGAAGTGAAATTCGGCGGCGGCAAAGTCATCCGCGATGGCCAGGGCCAGAGCCAACTGTTGGCCGCTGAAGTCGTCGACACGGTGATCACCAACGCGCTGATCATCGACCACTGGGGCATCGTCAAGGCCGACGTCGGCCTCAAGGACGGCCGTGTCGCCGGCATCGGCAAGGCCGGCAACCCGGACGTGCAGCCGAACGTGACCATCGCCATCGGCGCCAGCACCGAAGTCATTGCGGGTGAAGGCATGATCCTCACCGCTGGCGGCATCGACACCCACATCCACTTCATCTGCCCTCAGCAGATCGAAGAGGCGCTGATGAGCGGCGTCACCACCATGATCGGCGGTGGTACCGGCCCGGCGACGGGCACCAACGCGACAACCTGCACCTCCGGGCCCTGGCATCTGGCGCGTATGCTTCAGGCTGCCGACGCGTTCCCGATGAACATCGGCCTCACCGGCAAAGGCAACGCCAGCCTGCCGGAGCCCTTGATCGAACAGGTCAAGGCCGGCGCCATCGGCCTCAAGTTGCACGAAGACTGGGGCACCACCCCAGCGAGCATCGACAACTGCCTGAACGTCGCCGACCAGTACGACGTGCAAGTGGCGATCCACACCGACACGCTCAACGAATCCGGCTTCGTCGAAACCACCCTCGCCGCGTTCAAGGGCCGCACCATCCACACTTACCACACCGAAGGTGCGGGCGGCGGTCATGCCCCGGACATCATCAAGGCCTGCGGCTTTGCCAATGTGCTGCCGAGTTCGACCAACCCGACCCGGCCGTTCACCCGCAACACCATCGACGAACACCTCGATATGCTGATGGTCTGTCACCACCTGGACCCGAGCATTGCCGAAGACGTGGCCTTCGCCGAAAGCCGCATCCGCCGCGAAACGATTGCCGCCGAAGACATCCTCCACGACCTCGGCGCGTTCTCGATGATCAGCTCCGACAGCCAGGCCATGGGCCGCGTCGGCGAAGTCATCACGCGCACCTGGCAAACCGCCGACAAGATGAAAAAACAGCGCGGCCCGCTACCCGGTGATGGCGAGGGCAACGACAACTTCCGCGCCAAACGCTACATCGCCAAGTACACGATCAACCCGGCGATCACCCACGGCATCAGCCATGAAGTGGGTTCGATTGAAGTGGGTAAATGGGCCGATCTGGTGCTGTGGCGACCGGCGTTTTTCGGGGTCAAGCCGACGCTGATCCTCAAGGGCGGCGCCATTGCAGCCAGCCTGATGGGCGATGCCAACGCCTCGATCCCGACGCCGCAACCGGTGCATTACCGCCCGATGTTTGCCAGCTACGGCGGCTCATTGCATGCCACCAGCATGACCTTCATCAGCCAGGCCGCGCAGGAGGCCGGGCTTCCCGAAGCGCTGGGCCTGAAGAAGAAAATCGCCGTGGTCAAAGGCTGTCGCGAGGTGCAGAAAACCGATTTGATCCACAACGACTACCTGCCGACGATCGATGTCGACCCACAGACCTATCAAGTCAAGGCCGATGGCGTGCTGCTCTGGTGTGAGCCCGCGGATGTGCTGCCGATGGCCCAGCGATATTTCCTGTTTTGACGAACTCGAAGAACCTCACTTGCCGGCGAGGGCGATCTTGATGACGCCTTCGCCGGCAAGCCTGGCTCCTACATAAAACTTCAGCAATCAGGTGCTTTTTTCGACCGTAAAGGGAATGTCCACCCTTTGCAGTTTCGCCCGATCCATCGCCTGCTGGGTAAGGGTTTTCAGCAGCGTTTTCATCTCGGTGTCGATCACGTTCAACTCGGCCGCATAGGCCTCGTCGGTCATGACCTGCCCCGGGGCAATTGCGCTTTCAGGTTTACCCAGTTCGGCGGCGAGTACCCTGAGTTCCTGCTTGAGATCGGCTTTCGCCTCAAGCGAAAGATCCGGTTCGGTCGCCCGCCTATCAAGTGCCATGTATAACTCCGTTGTCGCATCGATTCGGCGCCTGAAAACCTTGAACGCGCTTCGATTCGAGCCCTGGATGTAAGTCTCCCAGAAGGGCTGTTCGATGATCGAATCACGCAATAAATCGCCGTTTTCCAGTTCCACGACCCGCTGATACGCACTCTCGATCATCTCGGGAGTCACACCAGTGTGCGTGCGAAACTGCAAATCACGGGACTGCCAGGGCAGGTCCAGCCGCTCGGCCAGATCCGTCATGTACGCCAGGTGGACCTCGACCTCATCGATACTTCCCGAGACTCGGCCGTTTGCATCGAGCACCCTGAATTGCTCACCGTTCGCCAGGCGCTCGGCGACCACTTTACGGGCGATCCGGCTCAACTCATCAAGCCGGGACTTGCCTCTGGCCAACTGCACCAGTTCGGCCTCCACCAGGCCTGGGCTGGCCAACGCGTAGGCCTCATGGATCAGCACCTCTACGCCCATCGCATTGAACAACTGCGCCCCGGCATCAACGCATTGGGTGACCTCATCCCTGCCCATGACAAACAGATTGCGTCGCAGCTCACTGTCCTTGGACATGGCTTCCAGCATTCGCCAGAGCTTTTGGGTCATGTCCACCCTGAAGACTCTGTCGGTCATGAAATGGGTTGATTGAGTGAGCTTCCTGATCTGATTGAAAAAGGGCACCGAGCCGAACTCGTCCTCCACCTCATTCCATATGCCCTGCCGGGCAACCCATTCGGGCCGCGTCAATCCTTCCTCCCAGTCAAGACTGTCACGCACGCCTCGGGGTGGATAAGGTCGATCAGGGTCCAGACCGACGGACCTGATATGGCCTCTTAGCGTGTCCAGATTCTCGGGTGACAGCCATGGCTGCTCACGATTCAATACCGTTCGCGCCACCAGCTCCGCCTCCACAGAGCCGGCCGTAACCTGAGGGATGACCGTCAGCTCATTGCGCTGCAAGTTCAAGTAAAAATGCCTGAATCGGGGTTGAGAAAACAATCCGTCCGGCCAGGTATTGATACCGGTCTCACCCAGCATCACCGTATGCAGCATGCGCATACCGCCGATATCCGGCACTCGCCCTAACGGGTTTCCCTGAAAATCGAGACTTTGAAGTCGGGTAAGCCATCTCAAGTACGAAGCACCCTGCATATCCAGCACAATCCGGTTGTCGCCGAGATACAACTCCGTCAACCCCCGCATTTTCCCCACGGCACGAGGAAATCTCGTCAGCTTGTTACGGGTGAGATTCAGCAGACGGAGCTTTGGGAAATGGTCAAGAAAAGACACCTGTACATCGATCAGTCCGGTGTCAAGCAGGTTCAGGCTGGTGACATGTTCGAAATTGGCTTCAAGAGTGGGCAGGGTCCCCAGATGCCTGTCCAGGGGGATATTGCTCAGGTCCAGCGCCGCACCTTGCAGCTGTCCGAAAGAGTCCACGTCTCTTGGCCCGGTGTGCTGCCAGCACTGCCGAATGGCCTTGTAGAGTTTGTTTCTGGACTGCCATTCGGCAATGCCGGCAGAGCTGAACCTGAACGTTTCGGTCGGCAGTTTCAGCCAGCGCTGGAAGTTGGCGTTAAGGCGGTTGAATTCCGCTTCCAGTGCGCTTGCCCGCTGCTCCGGATCAGCTTCGCTGCCACCACCGTCCAGATAAGCCTGGGCCTCAATCTCCGTCCACCCAGGCCGCACACTCCTGACCCGCTCCTGTGGCGTCAGTCGTCCGGTGAGCTGTCGAATGCCTTGAGTTAACGGCATACCGCCGCGCAACTTCATAGTATCGGGATCATAGACGGGCTTGCGCATCGGGTTGTCCGCCAGCAGCGGGCGCAGCGTGTCTCGCGCCAACGGTGCATTTAGAACGGTGCGCTTGAGTGTCGCGCCTTGATTGATCTCATACCCCAGCGCTTTGCGTTCGGCGTCAGGCAGGGCATGCAAAACCGAGGAAAACAGGTCATCGGCACCCTGCAGATGATGGTCTTCAGCATTGCGCGCTTCATAACCCTCATCCATGCTGACCAGGATTTTGCGTATGGACGCGTCCTCGGCACCAATGCTGTCACGCAGGTGGCCAGTGAACGAATGTTCGCGAATTTCGATGCGCACATCGCTGGGCCAGTTTGGCAAGGTTTCCAGCGTGTGCAGCGCCAGCCTTTCCGTATCTGCAGCCCGCAGGGAATCAAGGAACAGCCCTTCATAGGCTCGCGCCAGGCGCACCTCCAATAAGGCGGTGCGTACCTGTTGCCTGAGGTGCAGGCCAATACGCTTGTGTTCGGCAAGTACTCGCAAATCAGCCGGATCAGCGGCGGCCAACAGCTCCTCGGCGACGCGAGTGGGCAATTGCGCAAAAGTATTCTGAAGCACCAGCACGCCGGCGTTGTTTGAACGAGGCACACCGTTCTCAGGCAGCTTCCCCGCATCCGCCCATGCCTTGAACCGGTCGATTGTGTCGACCAGCAACGCCGGTGGTACTTCGTTTTCGACGTGCAGGCGCCGCAATACGTCGGCTTCGACCCCACTGGTGATGCGGATGCGTTCAAGCGTCGCCTCATCGAACGTTTCGCCCTTCGCACTGAATCGGCGCATGAGTTCGGCAGTGGTCCATTCAACAGGACGGTCGAGTTCGGTGTGCCAGGCACCGGCATTGTTATGCTCGAGTTTCGGCTGGTAAGCCGTCGGGCGCTGCGGATGACGGATTCGCGGTTCGCCCGTGAGTGGATCGTCTTGCACCGCGAAGGCCTTACCGTCGCGCGACAGGAACGCCTGATCGTTGTGCAGGTGAAGGCCTCGTTCGTTTGGCTTCGAATCAGGACTCAAATTGACGGGATGCTCGTAAGCGCTCAGGTCCGGGTTCCAGAGACGGGTGTTGCCGTCAGAGAGCACGACCGGCTTCAACTGGTCGACAAAAGGCGAAGGCTTGACCGCTGCCGCTGCGCCTGCCGGCAACACATGCCCTGCCGCCATGATTGCCAACTGGGCAGCATTGATCAGGACACCGGTCAGGAGTGCCGCCGCCTCTTCCTTGTCACCTTTGCTCCAGTCTTCAATGCCCTCCATGGTTTCAAGCAGCATTTGCCCGACCATGATGCCCAGCATGGCCTCTCCCAGGCCCGGCACCAGCATCGCGCCGAAGTTGAACACGTTCCAGCCGATGTTCAGATAGCTGCTCAGTCGCCTCCAGCGAGCATTGGCATCTTCATCATCAGTGGGAACGGCAATGTGTCGTGCATCCGCGATGACCTTCTCGCAGCGCCATCGACTGAGCTGAGGCCAGAGTGCGCCCTCAATCACATTGGTGATCGGCTCCGCATTGGGGTTTTCAACTGCAGTTTCCCGCCACCAGGGCCCCATGCTCAACGGTTCGCGCTGATGCCAGGTAAAGGTAGTGAAGCGCTCCCTGACGCGAGCGAAAAACACGCCCTTGTCTTTTTGCGGTACGAATCGGCTGAAAAATTGTTGATAGTCCGCCGAGCGAAGCTGGCTCGTCAGCGCCTTCATGAAATCGGTGAAGGAGGCATATTCTTTCAAGGGATGATCGGGGTCGTCGGGCACGTAGGCGATCAAGGTTCCGTCTAGTCGAATTTGTTTGTCGATATCGTCCCTGCGCAGCATCTCATCGACGACACCGGAAGGTCCGTTGGAAAAAAACGCCTTGAGCAGTTTGAACTGATCAAACTCCTGCCCGTGCAAAATAGTCAGTTTGCGCGACCACTCCAGCATGGTTTGTTGATGTGCCGGAGCCAGATCATCGTAAATTTGTTTGATTAGCGATGGATCAGCCACAGCACTGAACAACACAACGCCCGACAGTCTTACACCCAACAGGGACAATCGATGAGTGTGTAACGGGCGATTGTTCAGCGTGATGTTCGCCTGGTTATCCCGCAGTTGCTGTAATTTGCCATACGCATAAGAAGTGATATCGCCCTTCAAATACGCAATCATCGCTGACTCATTGAACGCGGCCTTTTCGGTGCCGATGAAATGCCGCTCGAGGGACGCCTTTGCAGCAACCCCGGCAGGGTCCAGCAAACCGCTAATGTGCCGCTGATATTGCGCACCGAGATCCAGACTACGGCAGAGGCTCGCAAAGCGCTCGATGGTCAACGGATGGCGCTTCAGGGCCCCTTCGCCATCGGTGGTGAAAACACCGGAGCCATCGCGAAAGGCGCCTGCACGGGTTTCAGCCTCCTCGAAGTTGTGCAGCGCAGCCTCCAGCAGGGTGGACTGCCTGAGCCGGCTGGCATGGGTGTCGATACCAAAACCCAGAAGCGCGGGAATATAAAGCCGCACCGTCGTTGCGTGGACATCCAGTGTCAGGTTCAGCTTTTCTTTCAGCGCCTTGACGAGCAAGGGTTCAGCGAAGGCATTGATGTCCTTTTGAAAATCACCCAGGGTGTCATCCAGAGTGTCTTGCAATCGCCAACGCTCACCGATGAGTTCCTTGAGATAGTGACGATCGATACCGCTGGCCTTTACGTACCACTCGGGAAAGTCCGGCTTCAGATCTGCAATCAATACCTGTCTTGCTACAGACTGTTTTTTAATGACAGCGGGGACTTTAGTTGCAAGATAATTCGCATAAACGTTCTCACTGGTGTTTACTTCCGGATAAACATCAACAAGTGGATTTTCTGATAACTCATTCATTGCGCATATCCTTATGCGGCCAAAAGAGCACCCAGCTTAGTCAATACCAACAAAAACAAAAGTTTAAATTACTGCTGGAAAACAGATACAAAACATACAACAACATCCAGATTCAGAATGTAAAAAACAACTAAATACCACCCACACAAAGCGCAGGCATGATCCGGTTTGTCAGCGGTAGTTCTTACCCGTCGGTAAAGGGGATAAGATGCCCAGAATTTCCAGCCAGGTAACGGCCATGCGCTTATCCGAATTCATCAGGCAACACGTGGACCGTATCGTCGATGAATGGGAACAGTTCGCCAGAACGATCACCCCAGCCGCCGAAAACATGGACCGGCTCGCCTTGCGCGATCACGCCAAGGCCATTTTGTTGGCCGCGGCGCGAGACATGACCACTGCGCAAACCGCCAGCGAACAGCGCGCCAAGGCCAAAGGTGAAGGCCCGGAAAAGACCCCGAGCCTGGACGAAGCCGGCGCCAGCCATGGCGAACTGCGGCATACCGTGGGATTTGACCTGGTGCAGATGACCTCGGAATTCCGCCATCTGCGCGCCTGCGTGATCCGTTTGTGGGTCGACACCCTCGAATCACCGGACCTGAATTACTTCCAGGACATGATCCGCTTCAACGAAGCCATCGACGAAGCCCTCGCCGAGTCCACCGCAGCCTATGCCGAACAGGTCAATCACTCACGGGACATCTTCCTGGCGATTCTCGGGCATGACCTGCGCGCGCCCTTGCAAGCGGTGAGCATGTCCACTGAAATGCTGATGCGAAAAATTGCGCTGGAAGGCGAAGCACTGGCCTGTGCGAATAACATAAAGCGTGGCGCCCGGCACATGGCGGTGATGGTCAGCGATTTGCTGGAGCTGGTGCGCAGCCGTTTGGGCAAGAGCCTGCCCATCGAGCCTGCGCCCATGGATTTGGCTGACGCGGCGCACGCGGCGATTGCCGTAGCCTGCGCCGGTAACCCGGAGTGCGATCCCACTGTGAACGTGGTGGGCGATACCCGAGGCGTCTGGGATGCCGGGCGAATTGATCAGTTGCTGCAAAACCTGATTGGCAATGCGTTGCAGCACGGTTTGAACAAACGGGATGTCAACGTCACCGTGAGCGGCGAGTTGGACGCAGTTCGTCTGACGGTGCACAACTTTGGCGTGCCGATTCCCGAGGAGGCCATCGGCACCCTCTTCGACCCGCTGGTGCGCAGCGCTGACGAAGAACTCGGCCAGCCAACGACCAGCCTTGGCCTGGGGTTATTTATCGTCAAGGAAGTGGTGGATGCCCATGGCGGGACGATAGAGGTCAGTTCGAACGAGACTGACGGGACGCTGTTTACGGTGGTGTTGCCCCGCAACGGATAGGCAGGGATACCGCGTTATCGTTCTTCGCGAGCAAGCCCGCTCCCACATTCGACTGCATTCCCACTGGAAGAGCTCGATTGAATGTGGGAGCGGGCTTGCTCGCGAAGAGGCCTTGCCAGGCAATACAAAAACCTCAGAAAACTACTCGACCACCAACCGCCCCAACCGCTGCTTCAACATCCGGTTCTCGGCCCGCAGCTGCTGCACTTCTTCCAACAGGTCCAGCGCCAAAGCAACGCCTTCCCACTCCAGCTCCAGATCGCGCCGCAACTTGGCGGCGCGCTTGGCCAGTGCCAGTTCGTAATCGTTGAAACGCCAATCCTTGGGCTGCTTGCCCTGAGGTTCGAGGATGCCGTGTTCGACGATCTCGATCACGTAGACGTCCGACAGGTCGGTCGCCTCACAGAATTCTGCCAGGTCCAGGTGAACGATCAGGGGGGTGCTCATGATGGGCTACTCCGTCTCGTGGATCAGAAGTTTTCTCTTGGGTTGAACTCGGCTTTTTTCGCCAGTTCCTGCCATAACGCCTTGACCTCATCGTTCGACGCTTTTGGCATGACGGCTTTCAACTGTACGAACAGGAAGCCACGCTCGCCCGCCTTGTTCAGCAGGCCGTGGCCCTTGGCGCGCATGCGCTGGCCGTTCTGGCTGCCGGCCGGGACCTTGAGATTGATCTTACCGGTCAGGGTCGGCACCGCCACTTCGGTACCCAGCGCCAGCTCCCACGGTGCCAGCGGCAACGTGATGATCAGGTTCTCGCCTTCGACGTCGAATTTAGGGTGCGGCGCAAAGCGGATGATCAGGAACAGGTCGCCATTGGCGCCGCCACCAACACCCGGAGCACCCTGCCCCTTGAGGCGTATACGCTCGCCGTCCGCCACACCGGCCGGAATCTTCACGTTCAGGCTTTTAGGGGTGTTGCTCACATGCTGGCCGGCCGCGTTGTATTGCGGTACCTGAAAGGTGACCTTCTTCGATTCGTTCGAGAGGGTTTCTTCGAGAAAAATCCCTAGTTCCATTTCCACGTCTTGCCCTCGACGTCCAGCACTGCGATGCGACTCTGCACCGCCAAAACCAGGCCCACGGTTACCGAAGATCGAACTGAAGAAGTCCGAGAAATCGCCCGTGTCCTGACCACCACCAAAACCACCGGCACCACGCCCCTGCCAACCCGGCGGGCCCTGGAACGGTTGGCCGTGCTGGCCGTATTTGCGCAAGTCGTCGTATTCGGCGCGCTTGTCGGCGCTTTTCAGTGCTTCATAGGCTTCCGAGGCGTCCTTGAACTTGGCCTCGGCGTCCTTTTCCTTGCTGACATCGGGGTGGTATTTGCGCGCCAGCTTGCGATAGGCAGCCTTGATTGCCTTGTCGTCAGCGGTCGGTTCCACACCGAGAATCTTGTAATAGTCTTTGAAGTCCATCTAAGGATCACCATCCGTTATCAATTCGCGCAGCCACGCACAGCATGCTCTTGTTTGCAGCATTTGGATTGACCGATCTCAATTTTGTGACCGGGCGGCGCGTCAGAAGTTTATCGGCAGCGGGCGGCGGTTCTTGCGACCGCCGGTTGGCTACCAGGCCCATGCCAGCAAGTTTGGGGCAAAGCTGAGTGTTTCAAGCGCTAATGCCAGCAAATTAGCGGATAGTCGGCCTTCGATTATTCGTCGCTCTGACATACACTGCGCGGCCGTTTTTTAACCGGAACCTGAAAGTCATGAAAAACGCATCTCCAGCCCGTGCCTGTGGTATCGACTTCGGCACGTCCAACTCCACCGTCGGCTGGCTACGCCCCGGCATGGAAACGCTGATCGCGCTGGAGGACGACAAGATCACCCTGCCCTCGGTGGTCTTCTTCAACATGGAAGAACGCCGCCCGGTTTACGGCCGTCTGGCGCTGCACGAGTACCTGGAAGGCTACGAAGGCCGGTTGATGCGCTCGCTCAAGAGCCTGCTGGGCTCCAAGCTGATCAAGCACGACACCAGCGTTCTCGGTACGGCGATGCCGTTCAAGGACCTGCTTGGGCTGTTTATCGGCCAGCTGAAGAAGCGCGCCGAAACCGCCGCTGGTCGGGAGTTCGAGGAAGTGGTGCTGGGTCGTCCGGTGTTTTTCGTCGATGACGATGAAATGGCCGACCAGGAAGCCGAAAACACCCTGGTCGACGTGGCTCGCGCCATCGGCTTCAAGGATGTGTCGTTCCAGTACGAGCCGATTGCGGCGGCGTTCGACTATGAGTCGACCATCGAAAAAGAAGAGCTGGTGCTGATCGTCGACATCGGCGGTGGTACCTCCGACTTCTCGCTGGTGCGCCTGTCGCCTGAGCGCCGCAACCACGACAACCGTCACGATGACATCCTCGCCACTGGTGGTGTGCACATCGGCGGGACCGATTTCGACAAGCAGCTGAGCCTGCAAGGTTTGATGCCGCTGTTCGGCTACGGCAGCCGCATGAAGAGCGGCGCCTACATGCCGACCAGTCACCACATGAACCTGGCGACCTGGCACACGATCAACTCGGTGTACTCGCAAAAGTCGACCCTGGCCTTGGGCAGCATGCGCTACGACATCGAAGACACCGGCGGCATCGATCGCCTGTTCAAGCTGATCGACCAGCGCGCCGGCCACTGGCTGGCCATGGAAGTGGAAGAAACCAAGATCCAGCTGACCCACGCCGATAGCCGCCATGTGCCGCTGGACCGGATCGAGCCGGGGCTGAGTGTGGAACTGAGCCGCGCCCTGTTCGAATCCGCCATCGAAGCGTTGCTGGAGCGCGTGCGCAACAGCGTGACGCAGATGCTCAACGACGCGAATGTGCGGGTCGATCAGGTGGATACGGTGTTCTTCACCGGCGGTTCGAGCGGGATTCCGGCACTGCGCAACAGTGTTTCGGCGATGTTGCCGAAGGCGCGGCATGTGGAAGGGAACATCTTCGGCAGCATTGGTAGCGGCTTGGCGATTGAAGCGTCGAAGCGTTACGGCTCGATGGACTGATCCAAAAATTGCGGCGCGCCCTTCGCGAGCAAGCCCGCTCCCACTTTTAACCGAGTTCCTCCAGATGGAATACGGTCGAATGTGGGAGCGGGCTTGCTCGCGAAGGCGTCAGTTCAGGCAATACACATCCACCGGATGCCTGATCAAACCATCCCCACCTGCCGCAACTCGCTCTTCAGGTACGCGTAATAAATCGGCCCCGCCACCACCCCCGGCAGGCCGAACGCGGCTTCGAACACCAGCATTGCCAGCAGCAACTCCCACGATTTGGCACTGATCTGCCCGCCAACAATGCGCGCGTTGAGGAAGTACTCAAGCTTGTGGATAAAAATCAGGTAACCCAGCGCCGCCACTGCGACCCAGATCGACAGTGACAGACCGACAATCGTGATCAGCGTGTTCGACATCAGGTTGCCAATCACCGGCAGCAAGCCGAGCAGGAACGTCAGCACGATCAGGGTTTTGGTCAGCGGCAACTTGATGCCGAACATCGGCAAAATCACCGCCAGGAAGATGGCGGTGAAGAAGGTGTTGAGCAGGGAGATCTTGATTTGTGCGAACACGATGTTACGGAAGGCCTGCACCACCAAGTGCAAACGGTCAAACAGCGCAGCGGCCAGCGGTTTTCGTTTGGTCACGTCCGGCACGCGCTGCAAGGCAATGATCGCCCCCAGCACCATGCCGATCAGCAGCGTCACGAACATGTGCGCCGCATCCTTGCCGACCAGTTGCAGGTCGCTCAAGTGCTTGCTGATCCATTCGCCGATGGCCACGCGAAACTCACCGGCACTGGCGGGCAGATAGGCGTCGATGAACGGCGGCAGTTGCCCCCGCGCCTTGTCGACCACGTGCATGAATTTATCGAGGGACGCGCCGGGGTTTTCCGCTTCGTGCAGCAGGAAACTGATGGCGCCGGCAAAGATCAGCGCCAGCACACTCACCACCAGGGTCCCGAGCAGCGCCACCGCCAGCCAGCGCGCGCGCCGGCCTTCGATCAGCCGCTGCAATTGCGGCGTGAGCATATTGACCAGCTCGAACACCAGCAGACCCGCCAACAGGCTAGGCAACAAGCGCAGCGGGATCACCAGCAGCAAACCACCAAAAATGATGACCCAACTGATCAGTAGCAAAACGTGGCGTTGAGAAAACGTTGGCATACAGCCTCAAAACGAACGGCGTAAAAAGGATTGGCAGTCTGCCAGCGTTCCGGTGGCAGCACTAGGAATTGTGTAGGTCGACTTTGGTCGGGGCTCGGGCGATTTTTTGCGGCGCCCCGACGGGCCTCTTCGCGAGCAGGCTCGCTCCCACATGGATCTATGTTCACAGGACCAATGTGGGAGCGGGCTTGCCCGCGAAGAGGCCCTCTCAGCCCCCACACCTTCTGGATCAGAACCTATTTTTTCTTCAGGCAATCACTCATGAACGCCTTGCGCTCATCGCCCTTCAGCGCCTTGGTCGCGGCATCGGCGTTGCAGGCCTTCATCTTCTCTTGCTGAGGGGTCATGGCTTTCACGTCAGTGGCGGCCGGCGTGGCTTTGAGGCAGTTACTCATGAATGTTTTGCGCTCATCACCTTTGAGCGACTTGGTGGCGGCATCGGCGTTGCAGGTTTTCATCTTCTCCTGCTGCGGGGTCATGGCCTTCATTTCAGCGGCGGCTGGGGTCGCCGGCGCGGCTTTGAGGCAGGTACTCATGAATGTATTGCGCTCATCGCCCTTGAGGCTTTTAGCCGTCGCATCGGCATTGCAGGTTGTCATCTTGTCCTGCTGGGCAGTGGCCGCGAAGCTCTGGGAACAGAGCAGCAAACCGATCATCAACAAAGGGACACGCAACATCTTCATGGAGTTTTCTCCTTGTTGCCGCACCGATGGGTACGGCCTCATGCTGGAGTGTAGACAACCCCTGTTACACCTTCCTGTTCTCCAGGTGACTGCGTCGATACTGCTCCGGCGTACACGCGGCCTGACGCTGAAACATTGCGATAAAAGCCGAACCGGTGCTGTAACCCATGTCGAAGGCGATGTCCTGAACACTGCGATGGCTGTCCAGCGCCTCGATCGCCGCCAGGAAGCGCAAGCGCTGGCGCCATTCACCAAAACTCATGCCCAGTTCGCGAACGAACTGCCGTGCCAAGGTGCGTTCGCTGACGTGGATCTGCGCAGCCCAGTCTGCCAGGGGCCGGTTATCGCCCGGTTCGGCTTGCAAGGCTTCCAGTATCCCGAGCAACCCCGGACTGCTGGCGTAGGGCAAATAGCATTCATGCACCGGCGCCAGTTGCAGCTGATCCACCAACACCTGGCCTAGACGAACGTCCGCCTCGTACTCGGGAATTTTCACGTCCCGCACCGCGAAGTCCTTGAGGATCGCTTTGAGAATGTCGCTGATCGCCAGCGTGCAGGCCTGTTGCGGCAACTCGCGGCACAACGACGGCGCCAGGCACACCGCGCGATAGTTGATCGGCTGATTGCTATAGAAGCTGTGCTCGGTCTCGGGCGGCACCCACACCGCGTATTGCGGCGGTGACATGAAACGGCTGTTGCCAATTTCCATGTGCAGCACGCCATTTGCCGAATACTCGAGGGTGCCCCAAGGGTGGCGGTGAGCCGAGGCGTATTCGTGGGTGTTGAAGTCGGCGTAGCGGAAGTAAATCGGGGCCGGCAGTTCGCTGAAATCCAGCAGGTCGATGTGTTTACTGGTCATGCTGTCCGTCATCAAGAGCCGATTGTCTGGATCGAAGTATAGGCCTGCATCCAGACAAGTGGATAATTGCCCCTCATTAACGTTCTGGTTTTTTTCCGATGCAATACGCTTATCCCCTGCTGGCCATTTTCATTTGGGCTGGCAACACCGTGATCACCAAAATGTCGGCCGGGGCCATCTTCCCCGCCGAGATCGGTTTCTACCGCTGGCTGCTGGCCGGGATGCTGTTCACGCCGTTCATGCTCAAACCGGTGATCGCGCATTGGCCGCAGATTCGTCCGAACCTGGGCAAGATTTTCGTCCTCGGTGTGCTGGGCATGGCGGTCTACCAGAGCCTGGCCTACTTCGCCGCGGCGCTGACCTCGGCCACCAACATGGGGATCATTCTGTCGCTGATGCCATTGATGTCGCTGGCCATGGCTATTGTCAGTCTCGGCCAACGCCTGACCGTCGGCGCCTTGGCCGGTGCGGTGCTGTCGTTTGCCGGCGTATTGGTGGTGGTGTCGTCCGGCAGTCTCGGTGCGTTACTTGAACACGGCGTGAACATGGGTGATGCGATGATGTTGATCGCCACGCTGGCCTACGCGATTTACAGCACGTTGCTGAAAAAATGGCAGCTGCGTTTGCCGCCGCTGGTGTTGTTGTATTTGCAGGTATGGGTGGCGGTGGTGGTGCTGTTTCCACTGTTTGCGGTTTCACCGAAAACCGGCCTTACCCTGCAGAACATTCCATTGGTGCTTTACGCCTGTCTGTTGGCTTCGATGCTAGCGCCACTGGCGTGGATGCAGGCGGTGGTGCGGTTGGGGCCGAGCCGAACCACGCTGTTTTTCAATTTGCTGCCGGTGATTACGGCGCTGATTGCGGCGGCGGTGCTGCATGAGCAGTTGGCGATGTACCACCTGGTGGGCGGGCTGTTGACGCTGGGTGGGGTGGTGCTTTCGGAGCGCTGGACCACGGTGATTGGCCATAAGGTCCGGGTTGCCTGATCTGGCGCCTTCGCGAGCAAGCCCGCTCCCACAGTTGATCGGCGTTGCCTGGATGAACGCGGTCAAATGTGGGAGCGGGCTTGCTCGCGAAGAACGATTACTCGGTGTACCTGTTAAACACCAGCCGCTTTAAGTCGCGCTGCATGCTCGACAAACAACCGGATCGGCTCGGCGCCCTTCCCCACCAATCCCAGCGACTGATTGACGATGTCGAAGTGATCCAGCGGATACTCATCGCCAATGACCGTCCCCAAGTGCGAGCTGTACCGCCCGACCATCCCGTCGCAATGCCCGACCTCCTTCACAAAGGTTTTGGCAAACAACCGGCAACTGCGATTGGTCCCGTCCAACAGGTTGCGCCCGCGGTCCGTAATGCCGGGCTGCAGCGTCCCGGACCACGAGTAATAACGCACGCCGTTGACCTCCTCCGGCCCGTGCCCGCCCCAAGTTTCAGGCAAGCCCTGTGGATAACGCTGATTGAACAGCGCCACGCCTTCAGTGGTGAGCGAGTGATGGGAAGCATGGACATCCACCGGCAGCTTCGGCCCGCGATAACCTGTTTCGAGCAGGCTCATCAACGCAGCAATCATCCGAACCAGAAAGCTCAGTAACCGGCCCTTGGCGCTGTCATGCGGGTAGTGTTTGTGCAGGTAGTCGGCCAGCTCCGAGCCGTGATTCGGCCCGGCCACCGAGGTCACCGACGCCACAAGGTCCGGGCGTTTGGCGGCCGCGTACCGGGCTGTGAGCGAACCCTGGCTGTGCCCGAACAGGTTGACCTTCTCGGCCCCGGTCTCGCGCAGGATTTCCTCGATCCGCGCCAAGAGCTGCTCGCCTCGCACTTCGCAGGAATTGAGCGGCGAGACTTGCACCGCAAACACGGTTGCCCCACCTTGGCGCAACGCCGAGACGATGCCGTACCAATAGGGGTAGAGCACCAGCCGGACAAACCCGAGCATTCCCGGGACCAAAACCAACGGGTAACGCGTGGCGAAACCTTGCGACATGGGCGAACGTCCTTGTGGTCGGTGAAATGAAGCAAGACGCGATGCAAGACGTCAGCCAAGCATCGTCACCGAAGATGACAACTCGACGACCAGTCTATGACAGCCGCCCCACTTCAGCGCTACTTCAACCCAACCACACCCGCCACGATGAGCCCGACCGACACCAGTTTGATCGCCGTCAGGCTTTCACCCAACAGCGCGAACCCCAGAAACACCGTGCCCAGTGATCCGATGGCGGTCCAGATCGGATACGCGATGCTCACCGGCAACTCGCGCATGGCCAGGGTCAGGAAGTAAATCCCGCCCACAGCGGCCACGATGGTGATCAGCGACGGCCACAGCCGGGTGAAGCCTTCGGCGTACTTCATGCCCATGGCGAAGGTGACTTCGAACCCGGCGGCGATCAGCAGAAACAGCCAGGCCATCTAAAACTCCCTGGCCAGCGCCAACAGGCGCTGCTCGGCCTCGGCGGCGGAGACCTGAAAGGTGCGCGCTTCGGACTCTTCGCCCTCGGCGGCGACCACCGTGATGTCGGTGATGCCAATGAACCCCAGTGCCGTGCGCAGCAATGGATCAGCGTGATTCATGGCTTCCAGCTCACCACCCGGGCCGAAACCGAAGCCGCCGCGGCTGGTGACAATCAAGGCTTTTTTGCCCTGTACCAGCGGCTCATATTGGCCACGCCGTTGTCCAGGGTGTGATTGAACGTCAGCCCGAGCCGCACAATCTGATCGATCCAGGCCTTGAGGCCGCTGGGTACGCTGAAGTTGTGCATCGGCGTGGAAATCACCAGCAGGTGGTGGCCGAGCAGTTCGCTCACCAATTCATCGCTGAAGGCCAGGTCGGCTTGCATCGACAGCGGTCGCGCCTCCGGCTCTGGGTAAAACGCGGCGGCGATAAAGGCTTCGTTGACCGTTGGGATTAGCGCCCGGCCGACTTCACGACGTGTCAATTGCGCATGAGGATTACGGACCTGCCATGCGGAAAGAAACACTTCGGCCAAACGGCGGGAGTGAGAGCGGTCGCCACGGGGGCTGGCGTGAATGGCAAGAATTTTACTCATCTGAATCTCCTTGGGATTACACTCGAGCGGCTTGTGGATTGCAGCTTGATGCTCCCAGCCAACCGCTTCAAATGAGCAGAAATCAGTCGGGATGAATCCATTTCATCCATGGAGTCTTGAATGTTTGCCTCGTTGCCGCTGACCGCCCTGCGCGCCTTTGAGTCCGCCTCCCGCTTGTTGAGCTTCAAGGCTGCCGCCGAAGAACTCTCGGTGACGCCGACCGCGGTGTCCCATCAGATTCGTTCACTGGAAACCTGGCTCGGTGTACCGCTGTTCGAGCGTTTACCCAGGCAAGTACGCCTGACCGACGGCGGCGAACGATTGTTTCACAGCCTGCACGGTGCCTTTCTGGATGTGGCGCAAAGCGTCGACACCTTGCGCCCGCAGCGCAACGGCGCCAGCCTGACGGTTTCCACCACCGCCGCCTTTGCGGCGTTGTGGCTGGTGCCGCGCCTCGGGCGCTTTTATGCGCGCCATCCCGGCATCAGCCTGCGCCTGGACACCCACTGTGAAGTGATCGATCTGCATCAGGACGCCAGCGTCGATCTGGTGCTGCGCTACAGTCTCGATACCTACCCCAACCTTTATGGCTTGTGCCTGTTCGATGAGTCCTTTGGCGTCTACGGCTCGCCCGAGCAAGTCGCGCTGGCCGCCACTCACACGCCGACGCTGATCAGCGTGCGCTGGCACAACTCCAAGTTGTACGCCCACGGCTGGGCGGCGTGGTGTGCACAGTCGGGCGAGTCATGGCTGGCAGGCAAACCGGCGGTTCGTGAATACGACGAAGAGCATTACGCCCTGCAAGCGGCGATTGCCGGGCAAGGCCTGGTGCTGGCGAGCAATATTCTGGTGTCGGAAAGCGTGGCCAGCGGGTTGCTGGTGGCGTATCGCGGCGAGATTCAGGTCGATGGCGCCGGCTATAGCGCGCTGTGCGTGCCGGGTCGCGAGCGGCACCCGCCGGTCCGCGCTTTTTTTGCGTGGTTGCGCGAGGAGGCGTTGCTGTCCGGGCATGCGTTGGCGTGATGCCGTCGATTACAAATTACATCAAACTTTTCGCCGCACGCATGACTCACAACTGTCGTAGCGATCACTTCTCTAGAGGGTGACGCCCACCGGATTAGCCTCCAGGAGAACGAGATGAGTGACATGCATTTGTCTGATGTAACCACGCTTCGCGAACGGGCTCGGCAGAATGTCGAGAATGGCGCGGTCACTGAAAGCTACAGCGCCGACCTTGATGAGGTACTGCGCCTGCTCAACGCGTCGTTGGCCACTGAACTGGTCTGCGTGTTGCGCTACAAGCGTCACTACTTCATGGCCAACGGCTTGAAAGCCCATGTGGCGGCCGGTGAGTTTCTCGAACACGCGACCCAGGAAGCCGAACACGCCGACCGTCTGGCCGAGCGTATTGTGCAACTTGGCGGGGAACCGGAGTTCAACCCTGATCTGTTGTCGAAAAATTCCCATGCCCAATACGTGGCGGGGAACAATCTCAAGGAGATGGTCTACGAGGATCTGGTTGCCGAGCGCATCGCCATCGACAGCTATCGCGAGATCATTCAGTACATAGGCGAGAAAGACCCGACGACGCGGCGGATCTTTGAGGACATCCTGGCTCAGGAAGAAGAGCATGCGGATGACATGGCTGACATTCTGAAAGATTTGTAGCGCCTGACAGACCGCCTTCGCGAGCAAGCCCGCTCCCACATTAAACCGAGTTCCTGAAGATGGAATACGGTCGAATGTGGGAGCGGGCTTGCTCGCGAAGGGGCCAGCATGAACAACCCATTACTTTGTGGGCTTGACGGTCACCGGTGCCTTGCCCGCCTTCATCTGCTCCAGCAACGGCGCACACTGGTTCGGCTCACCACCACTGGGCGCCACCAGCGCCAGCAACCCGGCCGCCGGCGCTGCAATCACGCCCAACGCCACCATCCCCGCCCCGCGCAGCATCAGCGGCACCGCTTTAACCCCCGCGTCTGGCTTGATGAATTTGCCCCGCACGTACAGCGGCGAGCGCAGTGAAATCAAGCGCCAGCCTTTAGACTCCGGCGTAATGGCCAGGTCCAGTTGTTCGGTCGCCATGTTCGCGGTGCCATCGATGTAGATGATCGCGTTCTCGGTATCGAAGACGAACAGGCGCGTGGTCGCCAGCCCGGTCTTGATATCGAAGTCGGCCGCCGCGCAATTGATCTTCACTTCCTTGTCGCCGAAGATTTTGCCGACCACGTAGTTACCAACGTTGAGCCCGGCCAGTTCCATCAGCTCGCGGCTGATCGCGCCGTCATTGATCAGCAACTTCAGATTGCCGTTGGCGCTGCCCAACAGCTTGGCCACCGAGTTACCGCGCCCCGAGATGTCGGCATCGCCATTGAGCTCGCCGAAACTGGTTTTCATCGGTTCGAAGGTCGGGAACAGTTGCTTGAGTTTGAACTTGCGCGCAGTGAGTTTGGCCTGCCCTTCCAGCGGTTCAGTCCGGCCATTCAAGCGAATCTGCGCTTCCAGAGTGCCGCCCGCCACGCCAAAACGCAGGGGTTCGAGGCTGAGTTGGCCGTCGGTCAACACCAGGTGCGTATAGAGGTCGGTGAACGGTAGCTTCTCGCTGTGGACAATGCGCTTGCCGGTTAATTCGACGTCGGCGTCCATGTCACGCCAGCGCTCGGTCTTGAACTCTTCGACCGGCAACACTTTGTCCGCAGGCTGCTGGCTGTCAGCGCCGCGGGCCTTTTGCTTGGCATTGGAGTCGGCGCCAATCAGCGGCGCCAAGTCTGCGAACAGCAATTGATTGGAAAGCAGCGAACCACTGAGTTTGGGCCTTGGCTGACTGGCGACGTAAGCCAGGCTGCCATGAATGTCACTCTCGCCGATCTTGCCGTTGAACTCCTCATAGCGGAACACCGCGCCACCGGGCTCATGCAGCTTGGCAATCAAATGGCCGTCGGTGGCGTATGGCGGCGTGTCCGGTAGCGTCACGCCGGTCAACGGATACAGATTGCCGAGGCTGGTCCCGGCCAGTTTCAGTCGCAAATCCAGCGCGCCGAGGTTCAGCGGATCGGTCAGGGTGCCGGCCAGTTCGACGCTGGTATCGGCAATCTTTACCTGGGCCTGCAGCGGGAACGGCTTGGCCGCATCCTGCAGGGCCAACAAGCCGCCAATCTTGCCGGAGCCTTCGAGTTTCTGCGCGTGGTATTGGCCTTTAACCTTGAGGGCGAAGGCGTAATCCTGTGGCGCAGCACCCTTTTCAAGGGCGGTTTTCGCAGCTTTGTCACCGACGATGTCGCTGAACGGAATCGGTTTGCCCAGCGGATCGATCAGCACGTCGAGTTGAGTCTTCAGGTTCTGATCGTCAAGGGTGACATGGCCCTTGTCGAAACCGATGGCGCCAATGTCGACCACCCAATTCGACGGTTCGGCGTTCGGGTCTTTCGGGTCGAATTTGAAGGTCCAGTTGGCGCGGCCGTCGGCCAGACGCTGGAGCTGGGCGTACGGTTCGGTCAGGTCGATGCGCGGAATCACCACCCGCTGCGCCAGCAGGGCCAGCGGCGAAATACGCAGCTCAACGCGCTTGAGGGTGACCATTTGCGGCTGCTTCGACCAATCCGGATTGCCGAGGCTCAGGTCTTCGGCCACCACATGCGGCCACGGCACCCAGGCCCGCCAGCCACCCTCGTCAGGCTCGCGCTGCCAGACCACCGCGAGGTTGCCATTAATAGCAAACGCTCGGTGCAGCTCTTCGGAGACTTTGGTGTTGATCGTGGGTTTGATCCGGTTCCAATCGAAGAACACGATGATCAGCACGAGTATCGCCAGCAGAACAACCAGGCTGGCAAAGACCCAGGCAAAAATTTTGGGGGGGCGCGTCATTGCACAGAACTCCTGAATACGACTGAACGCCCTGACAGCGACGCACGTGTGAAACGTTAGGCCAGAACCGGCCTGCCATGACAGCTAGGACTGGGAAAAGCCGCGCAGGTTTAACCGAAAAGCCTATTAACGTTCAAATAATCGGCCGCGATCACTCTGCGCGCTCCAAACGGTGTTACCGCCACCCGCACTGTTGTGCGGCACGAGTGAGTCGAAACTTCCCACTCCAGTGCAAAAACACCTGCCGGAAAGGCCCGTTCTAGAGCGCTCCAGCAGAACAATCAATTCTGTTGATTATTACCATTGCGTTTATGAACTTTCATATCGACTTATCGAGAGTAGCATTGCCCTCGTACCCACTTTATCGCCCTCCCAAGGAGCAACCCATCATGAAACGCCAATTACTGCTTAGCCTGACCCTCTCGATGCTAGCCAGCACCGCTTTCGCTCTGCCAGCCGCTGATCAGGCCACCCCGCAAGTCAAAGACAACCACTCGGTGTTCAGCCAAACCGTTGCCGCCGATGGTGCCGACCGCACTCCACAAGGCCAGACCCTTGCCGAAGGCGGTAACGATCGCCTGAAAGAAAAAGGCTTGATCACTCAAGATGGCTCGGATCGCACCCCACAAGGCCAGACCCTGGCTGCCGATGGTTCCGATCGCACTCCACAAGGTCAAACCCTGGCTGCTGACGGTTCCGACCGTACTCCACAAGGCCAAACCCTCGCTGAAGGTGGTTCCGACCGTACCCCACAAGGCCAAACCCTTGCCGAAGGTGGTGGTGACCGTGTGATCGAACGCAACAGCGCTCTGAGCTAAGCCTCATGGCCGCCCTGAAAAAAAGCCCAATCACCGGATTGGGCTTTTGACTTATAGAGAAGCCGCGTTTCCCCGCCTTATCCCCCGATAGTCGTTCGACGCCAGCGAAGCCGATTTGCTAGAGTGCGCCGCTGTCCTGTCCAGAAAACACCCTTGCGATGCTGCCCCGCGCCGAACAGAAACAACAAACCCGCAACGCCCTGATGGACGCTGCTCGTCACCTGATGGAATGTGGCCGAGGATTCGGCAGCCTCAGCTTGCGCGAAGTGGCGAAAACCGCCGGCATTGTGCCCACCGGCTTTTACCGGCATTTCGCCGATATGGATGAACTGGGCCTGGTGCTGGTCAGCGAAGTCGGCCAGACCTTCCGCGAAACCATTCGCCTGGTGCGCCATAACGAATTCGTCATGGGCGGCATTATCGATGCGTCGGTGCGGATCTTTCTCGACGTGGTCAGTGCCAATCGTTCGCAATTTCTGTTTCTTGCCCGCGAGCAATACGGCGGATCGCTGCCAGTGCGGTTGGCGATCGGGCGGTTGCGTGAGGACATCAGCTCGGATCTGGCGGCTGACTTGTCGTTGATGCCAAAGCTTCAGCACCTGGACATTGCCGGGTTGAGCGTGATGGCGGACCTGATTGTAAAAAGTGTGTTCGCGACACTGCCCGACATCATCGATCCGCCCGCCGAAGCGCTACCGGAGCATCTGACGCCGCAAGCGAAGATCACCCAGCAACTGCGCTTCATTTTCATCGGCCTAAAACACTGGCAAGGCCTCGGCAGTACCGAATAATTCCACATTGGTGCGTGAAAACTTTCCGCGCACCAATTTGATCCAAAATCCTGCAACATTCAGAAACACCCACTGCGCTCCGACAGGTATTTCCTACGTATCCCCCGATTGGCAAGCCCCTTGCTCTAGCCTGAGCATTGCCCATTGCTGGAAGCCTTCCGATGCTGGTGATTCATCGCAGAATCGACCCTCAACCCGTCTGGGCCGCTGAATTGCACCTGACCTTCGAAGCCCGGAGCAAAAGCCGTGTGCGCTGTTTCAGTGCCGAAGGCGAAGACGTCGGGTTGTTTTTGGAGCGCGGTCAGCCGCCCCTGTATGACGGTGAGTGTCTGCAAGCCGAAGACGGGCGCATCGTGCGCGTCTGCGCCCGTCCCGAACAATTGCTGCACGTTACCTGCGCCAATGCCTTCGAGCTGACCCGCGCCGCCTATCACCTCGGCAACCGTCATGTTGCCCTGCAAATCGGTGATGGCTGGTTGCGCCTGCTCGACGATTACGTGCTCAAAGCCATGCTTGAACAGCTAGAGGCCAAGGTCGACAACATCGAAGCGCCGTTCCAGCCGGAACACGGCGCCTATGGCGGCGGTCATCACCATTCGCGGCAGGGTGACGAAGACTTCAACTACCCGCCGAAACTGCACCAGTTCGGCGTCCGCTTATGAACCCGGCCTGGGCGCTGCTGCGCCTGGCCAGTCCGCAGCTGCCGATTGGCGGCTACAGCTATTCCCAGGGTCTGGAAATGGCGGTGGATAACGGTCGGGTGAGCGACGCAGACGGCGCACGACGCTGGATCAGCGATCAATTGTTGCTGAACCTGGCGCGGTTCGAAGCGCCGCTGTTGCTCGCCCATTGCATAGCCGCAGCGGAGGAAAACTGGGCCGAATTGCAGCAACGCTGCGAAGAACACCGGGCCAGTCGGGAAACCCGAGAGGTGTATCAAGAGAGCCGGCAGATGGGCTACTCCTTGCAACAACTGCTCGCCGGTTTACCTGAGCTGGATGCGCCTGCCCGCGCCTTCCTCGAACAACGCCCCGAACCGCATCTCGCCCTCGGCTGGGCGCTGGCCGCCCGGGCCTGGGGGATCAGTCCACAGGATGCGCTGGCTGCGTGGCTTTGGAGCTGGCTGGAAAACCAATTGGCGGTGCTGATGAAAACCCTGCCGCTGGGCCAGCAAGCCGCGCAACGCCTGACCAGCGAACTGCTGCCGCTGCTGCAACAAGCCCGGCAGGACGCCACCCGAATCAACCCCGAACACACTGGCAGCGCCGCGTTTGGCCTGTCCCTGGCCTGCATGGCCCATGAGCGCCAGTACAGCCGTCTGTTCCGTTCCTAGGGCCTTTAAATTTGGAGAAGCACATGAACACACAACCCCTGCGCGTCGGCATCGGCGGCCCGGTCGGTTCCGGTAAAACAGCCCTGACCCTGGCCCTGTGCCTGGCCCTGCGCGAGCGCTACAACCTGGCCGTCGTCACCAACGACATTTACACCCGCGAAGACGCCGACTTTCTGGTGCGCAACGAAGCCTTGGCCCCGGAGCGGATCATCGGCGTGGAAACCGGCGGCTGCCCGCACACGGCGATCCGCGAAGACGCCTCGATCAACCTCGAAGCCGTGGATCAACTGAACCGTCGCTTTCCGGGGCTGGACCTGATTCTGGTGGAATCCGGTGGCGACAATCTCTCGGCAACGTTCAGCCCTGAACTGTCCGACCTGACGATCTATGTAATCGACGTTTCGGCCGGCGACAAACTCCCGCGCAAGGGCGGCCCCGGCATCTGCAAATCCGATCTGCTGGTGATCAACAAAGTCGACCTCGCGCCATTGGTGGGTGCGTCGCTGGAGATGATGGACAGCGACACCAAACGCATGCGCAACGGCAAACCATTTGTGTTCAGCAACCAGAAAACCGGTCTGGGCCTTGAAGAAATCATCGCTTTCATCGAACGCCAGGGCCTGCTGACAGCGGCCTGATCCCGACTTATCAACAAGGAAGCTTATCCATGACACTGAAACGCATCCTGGGCGCCGTGGCCCTGCTGCTGACCCCAGCCATCGCCTTCGCCCATCCGGGACACGGCGACAACGGTTTGATCGCCGGCATCAGCCATCCGATGGGCGGCCTCGATCACTTGCTGGCGATGGTGGCCGTCGGCTTGTGGGCGGCGCAGCAAAAAGGCGCGGCGCGCTGGGCGCTGCCGTGTACGTTTGTTGGCACGATGCTGATTGGCGGGTTGCTGGGGTTTGAAGGGCTGAACCTGCCGGCACTGGAAGGCGGGATTGCCGCGTCGGTACTCGCGTTGGGCTTGGCCGTGGCGCTGGCGGTGCGTCCGCCATTGAGCGTAGCGGTGGCGGCGACGGCGTTGTTTGCGCTGTTCCATGGTGTGGCGCATGGGCTGGAGTTGCCGGAGATGTCGAGCCCTTGGGCGTATGCGGCCGGGTTCGTGGCGGCGACGGCGGCGTTGCATGCAGTGGGTTATGCGCTCGTTCGCGTGTTGCCGCAAGCGGCGGCTCCGCTGGTTCGGCTGGCGGGTGCGGCTTCTGCAGCGACTGGGGTCTGGTTGTTGGCGAACTGATTTTTTTATCGCCAGTAATGGCCTCTTCGCGAGCAAGCCCGCTCCCACATTTGTTCTGTGTACACAGTTCCAGTGTGGGAGCGGGCTTGCTCGCGAAGGCGGCCTGACAGACACCGCATCTCTCAGGCCTGCTAACATGTCGCGCAATCAACCCTGCCGTGACGACGCCAGCCAATGCCGCCTGTTTCCTGCTCCGACTCCCAGCCTGAACTGACCGCCCTGTTCGCCTCGGTGCAACAGCACTTCCAGGACGTGATCGTGCCGCTCTGGCAAGGCCCTGGCTGGAATGCCGACATGGCGCTGCCGTATGAAGCACTGGATGCGCAGCATCAGCCGCTGCCGCCTCAACGCTACCGGGCCATGGCCTGCGCACGGCAGCTGTATCTGTTTTCCAGCCTGATAGGCCAGGTGCCGGGCGCCAAAGAGCGTGCCGCCGCGCTGTTCCGTTCCCTGCAGCAGCACTTCCACGATGCCGAACACGGCGGCTGGTTCTACAGCATCGACCCGCAAGGCGCGCCTCTCGACCCGCGCAAAGACCTCTATACCCACGCGTTCATCCTGTTCGCCTGCGCCCATTACTGGGACAAGGTCCGCGAACCGCTAGTGGAGTCGGTGCTCAATGCTGCGCTGGAAGTGATCGCTCAGCGTTTCGCCACAGGCGACGGCCTGTATGAAGCCAGCCTCAATCGTGACTGGTCCTCGCTGAATTCCGGGCCGCTGCAAAATCCCTTGATGCACTTGGCCGAAGCCTTCCTCGCCACCCTATCGGTGCGTGAAGACGCCGCTGTGCAACGTGCGCTCATCGACTTATGCAAAGCGATGCAGAAGCACTTCATCGACCCGCAACAGAGCGTGCTGATGGAGAAACCGCTGGGCGCTGTGGATAACTGGTTTGAACCGGGGCATCAGTTCGAGTGGTATTTCCTGCTGGAGTCTTCGCCGTTGCTACGGGGCTCGGCATTACATACTTCGCTTGATTGTGCATTTACGCTGACCGAGCAGATGGGGGTTGATCCGCAGACAGGCGCCGTTTTGGCAATGCTCAATCTGAATGGCTTAGCGAAGGATGCCACCCAGCGCATCTGGGCCCAGGCTGAATACCTGCGCGCCCTGACCTTGCGGCCCGACAGCGAGGCCTCTGTGCTGCGTCAATTGCAGGCGCTGCAACAGCGTTTCCTGCATGCGCGCGGTTGGTATGAGTGTCGTGATGAGCAAGGTGAAGTGAGCCGCAAGGACATGCCGTCGACGACGCCTTATCACTTGGCGACCTGCTATCGCGGGTTGGCCGACTTTCTCGAATAGGTCTCATGTGGCGAGGGAGCTTGCTCCCGCTGGACTGCGCAGCAGTCCCTTCCTTAAATATAAGGGGGCCGCTTCGCGGCCCAACGGGAGCAAGCTCCCTCGCCACAATTACGCCTTGGCATTACGCTCGATGGAAAAACCAGCCCAAGTCTGGCTCACCGGCATCAACTCCAGGCTGTTGATGTTGATATGCGCCGGCGCATTCATCACCCAGAAAATAGTCTCGGCGATATCCTGCGGCTGGATCGGCTCGGCACCCGCATACGTCGCGTTATAACGCTCCTGATCACCGGCAAAACGCACCAGTGAGAACTCGCTCTCACACAGGCCCGGCTCAATGTTGCTGACGCGCACGCCAGTGCCTTGCAGGTCGCAACGCAGGTTCAGCGAGAACTGTTTGACGAACGCCTTGCTCGCGCCATACACGTGGCTGCCCGGATATGGATAGTTGCCGGCGATAGAGCCAAGGTTGACGATGCCGGCGCCACGACCATGGGCAATCAGGCGCGGCAGCAGCAAACGGGTGCTGTACATCAGGCCTTTGATGTTGGTGTCGACCATGGTGTCCCAATCGTCGAGATCGCACTTCGGTGCCGGGTCCACACCGAGCGCCAGCCCGGCGTTGTTGATCAGCCCGCGCAATTTGGCGAAGGACGGCGGCAGGTTGGCAATCGCTTCCTCCATGGCTTTGCGATCACGCACGTCGAGCACCAGGCCATGCACTTCGGTCTGCTTCGACAACTCGGCGCACAGGGCATTCAGGCGCTCTTCACGACGACCTGTCAGCACCAGTTTCCAGCCAGCCTCGGCAAAACGGCGGGCACAGGCTTCACCAAAACCGGAGGTCGCGCCGGTAATAAACAGGGTGTTGGACATCGTGTTCTCCTTGCTTCGGCTGACGGACAGCCCTTGGAATAGAAAATCAGCTGGCAGCATGCCCGGCCTTGCTAACAGCGGCAACCACCGCAAAGCTGTACAAAAAACAACCAAACCGGTCAACACCTTACGCACCGTGGCTTGCAGCCATGTACGCGCACGTTATCCACAGGCCGGTCCACAGTTTCCGGGGGCAAGTGGAAAAGCTGGAAGCCGCTGTGTACAAGGCTTTGCGGGGCGTTTTGAAAGTTTTTAGCTTGACCCTCGAATGCTCGCGGTGTAGCGCAGGGCATTTTGCACGATTGATCCTACAAAGCAGCGATGGCGCCAAGCCAGTAACTACGGCCCTCAGCCGAGTCTTTCCAGAGTTTAATCACAGACTTATCCACAGGCTGGCCCCGCCCGTTTTACCCCTCTTTTGTTCCCAATAAAAAGATTGACAACGTCGGTTCTCCCCCACGCAAATACGCCTGATCAAAAAATAACCATAGCGCTACAAGCCACGTATTCAAAGGCGCTCAGCCAGCTACTCCCACGTTATTCACAGCCAGTTCCACAGCAAACGGGGACAAGTCAAAACCGTGACAAAACAACTATTTGCAGCGGCTTTATGTCGCGCTTTCAGAGCTTGTGAATATTGTTTTCCACAATTTCAAGAAAGCACACGACGCCCCCCCCTGAGCGAGTCGGTTGCCCCACAGGGAATGGTGATGAATTGGGAAACAATCAGGAGGCGATTTATATCCGCCCTCCTGATTACATCCGGGATGACGAAGGCTTCGTGGGGGGATATTCGCTGGCCGGCAATCGGTTCTTGAGAACCAGGCCAGCGAAACACTCAACCAGCTATGTCCGTCAAACTAACGGACTCACAAAACGGTAATAACGCTCGCCGGCATTAAAACACCGACAAGCGCCTCAGGTTTATGACGACATCACTCAGAACAGTTTCTTAATTTCCTCTGTAAAACTGGAAGCTTTTTTCTCTGGGTTCTTTTTACACCGCTTTACATATTCAGGAAGAATTTCTGTTTTAAGTTTTTCTTTAGTGAAAGATCCCCCATTAGAATTGATATTTTCGTCGACTGAATACCAAAGTGCGATTGTGGCTTGGGATAGCGGAGGCGTTACAAGGAACTCCTTGCACGTCATATCATCGGGATTAGCCGACGCGGCATAAACACCGCTGACGGATGCGAGCATCACGCTAGCAAGGGCCATTTTGCAAAAAAACTTATGAGTCATTTTAAGCGTCTCCACAGACTTGGATAACACCTCTCTATATAAGAGGCCATATCATGCATTGATTTGCGCTAAAAATAGAACTTAAGTGTAGCGTCATTACAAGCACACGCCGGGTAAGTATAGACGCTTTCCCGCAGTGTCAAGTCTATTTTTAGTACATAACTATGACACCTACAACAACCAATAGCTGTTGCAATCAAGATTGAGCTTACTAGATCAAATTAGAGCCAATTTATAATTTAACTTTCTAATATCAGATTTGCGCGAGCCAGTGCCTGAATATTTCGAACTCAACCAACGCTTCTCTTTCCACCATAAAAAAGCCCCGGCGATTGCGCGCCGGGGCTTGTGCATAACAACGCAGACTCAATGACCGCCGAGATAAGCGTTACGCACTTCCTCGTTCACCAGCAGCTCCTTGCCGGTGCCCGTGAGGCGGATCTCGCCGTTGACCATCACGTACGCCCGGTCCGACAGCTTGAGCGCGTGGTTGGCGTTCTGCTCGACCAGGAAGATGGTCATGCCGGTTTTGGCGAGTTCCCGCAAGGTCGAGAAGATCTGTTTCACCACAATCGGCGCCAACCCCAGGCTCGGCTCGTCGAGCAACAGCAGTTTCGGCCGGCTCATCAACGCACGGGCGATGGCGAGCATTTGCTGCTCGCCGCCGGACATGGTCATCGCCCGCTGATTGCGCCGCTCTTCAAGTCGCGGGAAGAGCTCGAACATGCGTTGCATGTCTTCCTTGGCGTACTTGTCACCGATAGGGATGGTGCCCATCAGCAGGTTTTCCTCGACGGTCATGTCGGGGAACACCCGCCGCCCTTCCGGCGATTGCGCGATACCGTTGGACGCGATGTAGTGGGACGACTTGTGGGTGATGTCCACGCCCTGATAGATGATCTGCCCGTCTGCCGCACGCGGCTGGCCGAAGATCGACATCAGCAGGGTCGACTTGCCGGCACCGTTGGAGCCGATCAGGCTGACGGTTTCACCTTCATTGATGTGCAGCGAGACTTTCTTCAGGGCCTGGATCGGCCCGTAGAACACATCCAGGTCCTTGAGTTCGAGGATCGGTTGACTCATAACACCACTTCCTCTTCATCAGCGCCCAGGTAGGCCGCAATCACTTTCGGGTCGTTGCGGATCGCATCGGGGCCGCCCTCGGCGATGACGACGCCGTGGTCCAGCACCACGATGTGGTCGGAAATACTCATCACCATGCCCATGTCGTGTTCGATCAACACCACGGTCAGATCGTGCTCGTCGCGCAGCAGCCGGATCATCGCACTCAGCGCTTCGGTTTCCTGAGGGTTGAGGCCGGCGGCCGGTTCGTCCAGGCAGATAATCTGCGGACGGGTGCACATGGCCCGGGCGATTTCCAGACGGCGTTGTTGGCCGTAGGACAGTTCGCCGGCGAGACGGTTGGCGCAATCCACCAGGTCCACCACTTCCAGCCAGTAGAAGGCATGGTCCAGCGCATCACTTTCAGCCTTGCGGTAGCCCTTGGTGTTGAGGATGCCCGCCAGCATGTTGCGGTTGACCCACATGTGTTGGGCCACCAGCAGGTTTTCCAGCACCGACATTTCCTTGAACAGGCGAATGTTCTGGAAGGTCCGCGCCAGCCCGGCACGGTTCACCAGGTGGGTGCCGCCGAACGCTTTGTAGAACAGCCGACTGGCGAAGGATTTAGGCGAGACGAAATCGGTCGGTTTGAACGATTCGCCCAACAGCTTGATGACGTTGGTTTTCTCGCCACGCACGTTGAGTTCGATTTTGCCGCCGGAGGCCTTGTAGAACCCGGTCAGGCAGTTGAACACCGTGGTCTTGCCGGCGCCGTTGGGGCCGATCAGGGCGAAGATCGAATTGCGCTTGACCTGCAGGCTGACATCATTCAACGCCTTGATGCCGCCAAAGTGCATCATCAGCTTCTCGACCGAGAGTACGACTTCGCTCATGGCGCTACTCCTTTACGCGGGGTCACACCGGTACGGCTGATCCGAATCAGGCCGCGCGGTCGCCAGATCATCATCAACACCATCAGGATGCCGAACAGCAGCACGCGGTATTCCGCGAAGCCACGCAGCAGCTCCGGGGCGACGGTCAGCACGAAGGCTGCAATCACCACGCCGATGGTCGAACCCATGCCGCCGAGTACCACGATGGCAAGGATCAGGGCCGATTCAAAGAAGGTAAACGAGGTCGGGTTGACGAAGCCTTGATAGGTGGCGAAAAACACGCCAGCCAGACCGGCCGTCGACGCGCCAATGGTGAACGCCGAGAGCTTCACCAGGACATGGTTCAGACCCATGGAGCGGCAGGCGATTTCGTCTTCACGCAAGGCTTCCCAGGCACGGCCAACCGGCATACGGGTCAAGCGATGCTTGATGTACAAAACCGCCAGCACGACCATGAACAACACCGCGTAAATGAAGTAGTACTTCACGTCGGGGTTGTAAGCGATGCCGAAGAACTCGTGGAACGGTATGCCACCGTCTTTCGCCCGTTTGCCGAACTCCAGACCGAAGAACGTTGGCAGCGGTGCCGGCATGCCGTTCGGGCCACCGGTCAGCGACAGCCAGTTGTTGAGGATCAAGCGGATGATTTCACCGAAGCCCAGGGTCACGATCGCCAGGTAGTCACCGTGCAGACGCAACACCGGGAAACCGAGGATGCAACCGGCTAGCCCGGCAGTGATTGCCGCCAGCGGCAGCACCGTCCAGAAGCCCAGGCCGAGGTACTGGTAACCGAGCGCCAGGCCATAGGCGCCGATGGCGTAGAACGCCACGTAACCCAGGTCGAGCAGGCCGGCCAGGCCAACCACGATGTTCAACCCCAGGCCGAGCAGCACGTAGATCAACCCGAGGATAACCACGCCCAGCAGGTAGGAGTTGGAGAAAAACGGAAACACCACGGCAATGACGATCATCAGCGGGATGATCCAGCGCAGCCGGGATTTGTAATCGGGCGGCAGTACATGAACCCCGGAGCCGGTGGTTTCAAACCCTTCGAGAATTTTCAGACCCTTGGGTGTTTGCAGGAACAGGCTCAGGGCAAAACGGCCCGCCATGACGATGGCGACAATCCACGCCACGCGTGTGGGTTGCAGGTTGAAGCCATAGCCGTCGAGGACAATGCCGACAATCGGACCAAATACGATGAGCGCTACAAGGCCGGCAAGTATCGCGTCAACCAGGCTTCTTTTGAGATCAATGGTTTTTTTAGTGGTTGAAGACATCGCTTACACCTTCGACACAAGAGGACGGCCGAGCAGGCCTTGAGGCCGAAAGACCAGAACGAGAACGAGCAGCGAGAAGCTGAAAACGTCTTTGTAGTCGGAGTTGACCAGACCAGAGAACAGCGACTCGGAAATACCGAGAATAATCCCGCCAAGCATCGCGCCCGGCAACGAGCCGATCCCGCCGAGTACCGCTGCGGTGAACGCTTTGATGCCGATGACGAAACCTGCGTAGAAGTCGAACGTGCCGTAGTTCATGGTGATCAGCACGCCGGCCAGGGCCGCCATCGCTGCACCGATGATGAACACGTAGGAAATCACGCGGTCAGTGTTGATCCCCAGGATCGAGGCCATCTTGCGGTCTTGCTGGGTCGCGCGGCACATGCGGCCGAGCTTGGTGTACTTGATGACGTAGGTCAGCAGGCCCATCCCGACAAACGCGGCGACCAGAATGAAGATCTTGGTGTAGGTGAGCTGGACGAAGCCTGTGCCTACTTCAACGCGCCATGCACCGGTCAGCAGTGTCGGAACGCCTTGTTGACGGGCGCCCTGAGCAATCTGTGCATAGTTTTGCAGGATCAGGGAAATACCGATGGCGCTGATCAGCGGTGCCAGTCGGGTGGAGTTACGCAGCGGTTTGTAGGCGACGCGCTCGATGACCCAGCCATACACCGCCGTGACGATGATGGTGAAGACCAGTGTGCCGAGCATCAGCAGAGGGAAGGATTCAATACCGAAGTAAGCCAGCAGAGCCAGACTGATTGCCGCCAGGTAAGCAGAAATCATGTAAACCTCGCCATGGGCGAAGTTGATCATGCCGATGATGCCATAGACCATTGTGTAGCCGATGGCGATCAGGCCATAGACCGACCCGAGGGTCAGGCCGTTGACCAGTTGCTGCAGGAAAATACCATCCATAACGCAATCTCACGCATTTGAGAGACTGCACAGAAGCCGGGTGCGACGGACCGGGGTTCAGCCGCCGACGCAAACCGGTTGTGTGCAGCTCTACGAGAAAAGACAGGTACTGCACGGACATGTTCTATGAGTGCCCGGCGCACAAGGCGCCGGGCACTCAGCAGGTCATATCACTTCTGTTTTTCCAGCTGGTGGTATTTGCCGTCCTTGTCCCACTCGTAAACCACGTAGTCGGAGACTTTCAGGTCGCCCTTGGCGTCCCAGGTCTTCTCGCCCATCACGGTTTTGACCGGGTGTGCTTTCAGCCATTTGGCAGCGTCTTCGCCCTTGTTGGACTTGGCGCCATTGAAGCCAGCGGCCAGAGCCTGGACTGTTGCGTAAGCATAGAGGGTGTAGCCTTCAGGCTCGGTGCCGGCCTTGCGGAAAGCGTCTACCACGGTCTTGCTGTCTGGCAGCAGGCGCGGGTCGGCGCCGAAGGTCATCAGCACGCCGTCAACGTACTGCGCGCCACCGGCGGTGGTCACAAGTTCGTCGGTCACGATGCCGTCATCGGACATGAATTTCACGTCTTTCAGGCCTTCGGTACGCAGTTGTTTAACCAGTGGACCGGCTTCCGGGTGCAGACCGCCGAAGTAGACGACGTCAGCGCCAGCAGCGCGGATTTTGGTGACCAGGGCGCTGAAGTCTTTTTCGCCACGGGTCAGGCCTTCGTAGATAACCGGAGTCACGCCACGCTTGATCAACTGAGCCTTGGTGGCATCTGCCAGACCTTGGCCGTAGGTGTCTTTATCGTGGATGACCGCGACTTTCTTGCCCTTGAGCACGTCGACGATGTAGTCGCCGGCCACGATGCCTTGCTGGTCGTCACGCCCGCACATACGGAACATGGCGCTCAGGCCGCGCTCGGTAACGGCCGGGTTGGTTGAACCTGGAGTCATTACGATGATGCCTGCTTCGTCGTAGATCTCGGAGGCCGGAATCGTCGAGGAGGAGCAGAAGTGACCGACCACGCCGGCGACTTTCTGGTTGGTCAGGTCCTTGGCGACCGTCACAGCCTGTTTCGGTTCGCAGGCGTCATCGCCCTTGACCAGTACGATTTTTTCCCCGTTAACGCCACCCGATGCGTTGACCGCGTCGGCTGCAGCCTGTGCACCCTTCATGTACTGCTCGCCAAATGCCGCGTTAGCGCCCGTCATTGGACCCGCCACACCGATTTTCACATCAGCTTGAGCAAACGCAGAAACACCCAACGCAGTAGCCACTGCGAGGGCCAGAAAGCCTTTCTTGTAAAACGTCTGGGACATGAGGTGGTGCTCCAAGGTTTTTTTTTAGTTGGCACTGCGATTTCACTGATTGCTCAGAGCAAGGGCCGTGCCATCGGTTTTTTATTCTGAAAAAAGTCGCTGCTTTATTGTTTTTTCGACTGTTTCGTTCCCATTTTCATTGGGCGTGCAACCGTCTAAACCGCGGAAGGTGAAACCATTTATTTTTAAAGGCGCAACCCGCATGCGCCATCATTGCAACCGCGGCGTTAAACGACGTGCAACCAGCCTGTAACAACGTGCGTCACCGAAGTGCACACTGCTGGTGCGGGACTGCTACAACCCGCACCATTACAGGCTAGTCGCTGCGCCGAAAAGCGCCGCTTCCAGCAACAAATTTCAACAATCAGATGACGATCCGCAAGCACTGGCCTGCGTGATACAGCGAGAATCCAGCTTCATACAGACAGCTGCGCAACCCTACTCCCGCCAGGGGCTGCATCGGGGCGAACGGAATCGGTAGCGCTTGAGGATTTCCGTTACACAAATAATCGGCAAAGGCTTTGCCGACGACTGTCCCCGTGGTCACGCCCCGGCCGTTGTAACCGGTGACTGCCACTAGACCGGGCGCCGGTTCGAACAGACGCATCAAATGATCGGGCGTAAACGCGATGCAACCGGTCCAGGTGCATTCCCATTCCACCGGTTTGAGGTAGGGGAAATAGTGCTGCTGAACGCGATCGGCCCAGGCTTTGAGGAACCAGGCCGGTTTCTGATTGCCATTACCCAGGCTTCCAAGCAGCAGACGCCCATCCTTGTCGCGACGAATGCTGCTGAGCACCTGACGAGTGTCCCAGGAACCCTGGCCACCGGGCAGAATCTGTTGCGCGGCGTCTTCGGTCAGCGGGACCGAAGCCACTTGGTAGTAGTAACCGGGGAAAAAGTTCTTCCGCAGTTCGGTCCAGTCGCCTTCGGTGTAAGCGTTGGAAGCGATCACGACTTTCTCGGCCATGACCGAACCCTGAGCGGTTTGCACCGACCAGCGCTGGCCCTGACGTTCGAGTCGGGTCACCGGGGAATGGTCGAACAATTGCCCGCCAAGGCCGATGGCCGCTTTGGCCAGCCCGGTGGTATACGCCATCGGATTGAGGGTGCCGGCACGTCGATCGAGCAACGCGGCGGCAATTTTTTTAGTGCCCGTCGCCTGCTCGCAGGCCTGGCCGGTCAACAGTTCGACCGGCGCCCCGCGACGTTTCCATTGTTCTTCACGACTGCGCAAATCCGCTTCGCCGCGGGCGTTGTGCGCCATGTGCAGCGTGCCTTCGCGGCGCAGCTGGCAATCAATGTTGTATTTATCCACAAGGCTGAACACCAGGGACGGCGCCGCGCCGAGCATGCGGTTGAGCTGGCTGCCCACCGCTTCGCCGAATCCGGCTTCGATGTCGTCCGGTGGAATCCACATACCGGCGTTGACCAGGCCGACATTGCGCCCCGAGCCACCATGGCCGGCGCGATGAGCTTCCAGCACACACACCGATTTACCTTGTTCCAGCAGATGCACCGCTGCGGACAGACCGGTGAACCCGGCGCCGACGACGCAGACATCGACTGTCACTTCACCCTTGAGCGCCGCGTTGTCGGGCCTTTGCGGCGTCAGTTTTTCCCACAGACACTCTTCGCGTAACGGCATTGCCAGACTCCAACAGAAACCTAACCAACACACCATTCAAGTGTGGGAGGGAACTATGTGGCGAGGGGGCTTGCCCCCGTTCGGCTGCGAAGCAGTCGTAAAACCATTGCATTCGGTGTACTTGATACACCGGGATCGCAGGTTTTAGGGCCGCTTCGCGACCCAACGGGGGCAAGCCCCCTCACCACAAGGGCTCGCTCCCACAAGGGGATTGCTTTTCGACTTGAGAGTTAGTCGAAGGTAATCCCTTGAGCCAACGGCAATTCCAGCGAGTAGTTCACGGTATTGGTCTGGCGACGCATGTAGCCGCGCCATGCGTCAGAGCCCGATTCACGGCCACCGCCGGTTTCTTTCTCGCCACCAAACGCGCCACCGATTTCTGCGCCGCTCGGGCCGATGTTGACGTTGGCGATGCCGCAGTCGCTGCCGACCGCCGACATGAATTGCTCGGCTTCACGCACGTCAGTGGTGAAGATGCACGACGACAGGCCTTGTGGCACGGCGTTGTTCAGGCGCAGGGCTTCGTCGAAATCCTTGTAACCGATCACGTACAGAATCGGCGCGAACGTTTCGTGGCACACCACTTCGCTCTGCTCCGGCATTTCAACAATGGCCGGTGCGACGTAGTAAGCGTCAGGGAATTTGTCTTCCAGTTGACGCTTGCCGCCGAATACACGACCGCCTTCGCTCAAGGCCTGCTCCAGCGCATCCTGCATGTTTTCGAAACTTTGTTTATCGATCAGCGGGCCGATCAGATTACCTTCCAGCGGATGGCCGATGCGCACTTTGGAATACGCGGTTTTCAGGCGGGTGACGATCTCCTCCTTCACCGATTCGTGCGCAATCAGACGACGCAGGGTCGTGCAACGCTGACCGGCGGTGCCGACGGCGCTGAACAGAATGGCCCGTACGGCCATGTCCAGGTCGGCGCTTGGGCCGAGGATCATCGCGTTGTTGCCGCCCAATTCCAGAATGCTGCGAGCGAAACGCGCGGCGATTTTCGGTGCCACTTCGCGGCCCATGCGGGTGCTGCCGGTGGCGCTGATCAGCGCGACACGCGGGTCATCAACCAGCGCTTCGCCAGCGTCGCGGCCGCCGATGATCACTTGGCTCAGGTGCGGTGGTGCATCGCTGAAGTTTTTCAGGACGCGATCGAACAGCGCTTGGCAGGCCAGCGCTGTCAGTGGGGTTTTCTCGGACGGTTTCCAGATCACCGGGTTGCCGCAGACCAGCGCCAGCGTGGTGTTCCAGGCCCAAACCGCTACCGGGAAGTTGAACGCACTGATCACGCCGACGACGCCCAGTGGGTGCCAGGTTTCGCGCATGTGGTGGCCAGGACGCTCGGAAGCGATGGTCAAACCGTACAACTGACGGGACAGACCGACGGCGAAATCGCAGATGTCGATCATTTCCTGAACTTCGCCCAAGCCTTCCTGAGTGATCTTGCCCGCTTCCCAGGAGACCAGCTCACCGAGGTCGGCCTTATATTCTCGCAGGATGTCGCCCAATTGGCGCACCAGCTCGCCACGGCGCGGCGCCGGGACCTTGCGCCACAATTCGAACGCATGATCGGCGCGACTGATGTGCTGCTCGACTTCAGCAGCGCCTTCCCAGTTCACGGCAGCAATCTGGCTGCCATCGATCGGCGAATGCACCGGCACTTTGCCGTTCTGGTACAGGGCCGGGTTTACACCAAGACGATCGAGCAATGCGGCAACCATGGGTCACTCCTCAAGCGAAAAACATAAAGGGCGCAGCCGGAGTAATCACGGCTGATAAGACCTGTAGTTTTAGCTCCCCGGAGGTTACCCAACAAACGACCTTTAAGAGCGATATCATTCCGTTTATTCATGCTGCGAATTGCTGGTAAGAAAGAAACAAGAAAAAGGACTACCCATGCTGAATAAACGCTACCTGCCGTCGATCACAGCACTGCAGTGTTTCGAGGCCGTGACCCGGCATTTAAGCTTCACTCGGGCCGCCGAAGAGCTGAACCTGACCCAGAGCGCGGTCAGTAAACAGGTCGCGCAACTTGAAGAATTGTTGCAGCACCTGTTGTTCCGCCGTGTGCGCCGCCGCCTGCAAATGACCCCGGCCGGTGATTTGTACCTGGTTGAAGTCAGAAAAATCCTCACCCAAGTCGAGATGTCGACCCATTACCTGCGCTCCTACGGCGGTGAAACCGAAGTCTTGCGCGTTTCGACCCCGCCGACGTTCGGTGCACGCTGGCTGGTGCCCCGCTTGAAAGGCTGGCGCCTGCGCCATCCTTCGATCCATCTGGACCTGTGCAGCGAGCAGGAAGCCGACGATTTATTGCAAGGTCGCAGCGACCTGGCGTTCTATTTCGGCCAAGGCTCACGGCCCGGCACCGAATGCCTGAAGCTGTTCGGCGAGGAACTGGTGCCGGTTTGCGCGCCTGGGAGCCTCCCCGACAAGCCGTTCACCGACCCGACGCAACTCACCGACCTGGTCCTGCTGCAAAACGCTTCCCGCCCGCAGGCCTGGCACGACTGGTTCGACAGTCAGGGCTACCACACCGAACACAGCTACCACGGCCCGCGTTTTGAAACCTTCTACATGTGCATCCGCGCCGCTCAGGTCGGATGCGGTGTGGCGCTCCTGCCAAGGTTTTTGGTGGAAGAGGAATTGGCCGACGGCAAACTGGTCATCCCCTGGAAACATGCGATGCCGAGCTCGGATGCCTATTACCTGGCGTATCCCGAGCATTCGGCGGAAGTGCCCAAGGTGCGGGATTTTGTGAAATGGATGCTGGAGCAGATTGATAGCCCGGACCTGTCATAGCATTGAGCCATGCGCCATCCCTGTGGCGAGGGGGCTTGTCGGAATGCCGCATCACCCCGTCGGGTCGCACAGCGGCCCTTTAAACGGCCAACCCGGTTTTCCAGGCTCATTGCGGCCTTACGAAATAACAAAGAGCCCGTCAACAACGCGGGTCTGCGCGAGGCGCCCGCGTAGATCATCATCTATGACGGGATCATCCTTACTGTAAAGCCGCACCTTGCGAAACGCATCGATTCGATTGACCTCCTGACCGAGATATTCCCAAACAACACGCGAACATGCCGGAGTGCGGTGGTCTGCAGCGGAAACGCCCATTTTCAAACCGTTGAGTCGAGTAATGCAGCTTTTGAAGCTAGGAATAAGGATGGTTTGGCTGATTTCGTTGGACGTCAGAGACTCATAATCGATGAGAAACATTCGATCCTGTAAATAGTAGGCGACCCCCACATACCGATACTGCTCATATTCCTCTTCCACGCCGGCTATTTGTAAACGTTCATTCCGCTCGTACACAAACTGCTGATCTTCTTCATATACATGTACCAAAGCGCAAATAATAGAACCAGGCTCTGTCATCGCGTGGTAATACTCGTAGTAGTACCCGGTGTAGGCTTTTAGATGGGAGGAGGACTGTTGACGAAGGTGTTGAATTATTCGTTCCGGCGCCGACACCTCGCGCGAAGGGGTCACCAGCCTTGTCTTGCCACCAATAAGACTGACGAACTGATCTGTTGGCAACCCAATTTCGAATTCCTCCACTCCGAAAAAATCACAAATCCGCTTCAGATTAAAAGCCGTGGGAATGTTACTCCCACACAGGTATTTGTTGAATTGCCCACGATTAATCCGAAGCTTCCTACAGACTTCAGCGACAGATCGGTAGTGACTACACAGCAGCCTTAAGTTAGCAGGTAGAAAATCACGCATATCAATCCATTAAAACAGCGTCAGAAGGCGCAACCATAGCAGCTACTCGCATCACATTTAAGCAACTTGCGAAATTGCGCAAAATGATAGATGACCTGATATTACGAGTCCTGAAGGACTTCAGGATGTAACCCGCATCGATTCGCTAGCACTCTTAAAACAGCAAGGAGCTTTGAATGCTTGACGTCATCAATGACTTTCTCTCTGGAAAGGTTTTGATACCTTTGGTTCTCGGACTTGGAACCTACTTCACCATCCGGTCGCGATTTGTACAGCTTCGATACTTTGCGCACATGATCACTGTGTTACGTGGCAGTTCGCACACTGGCGACAACCATTTGAGCTCATTGCAGGCGCTGACGCTCAGCCTGGCTGGACGGGTCGGAACCGGTAATATTGTGGGCGTCGGCATTGCAGTCAGCATGGGCGGTCCCGGTGCGGTGTTCTGGATGTGGATGACAGCCCTGCTGGGAATGTCGAGCAGCTTTTTCGAATGCTCACTGGGTCAACTCTACAAACGCTGCGATGCAAATGGGCAATATCGTGGTGGCCCGTCCTGGTACATCCAGCATGGGCTGGGCAAACGCTGGCTCGGAACGATTGCTGCGGTCCTGCTGTTGGTGACTTTTGGGTTTGCTATCAATGGCCTTGAGTCTCATGCCGTATCGCACTCTCTCAACAATGCCTTTGGCTTATCTACGACTTGGTCTGGACTAACGCTGTCGTTGTTGCTGTGCATAGTGTTTGTAGGCGGTATAAAGCGGATCGCGAAGGTAGCCGATCTATTAGTTCCGCTTAAAGTCATCGCCTACATCTGCGTGACGCTTTACGTCATCCTGTTGCAAATCGACCAGGTCCCCGGCGTGCTGATCAGTATTGTCAAAAGCGCTTTCGGATTGGATCAAGCTTTGGGCGGGCTCGTCGGCAGCGCAATCATTATGGGGGTCAGGCGCGGTGTGTTCTCCAATGAAGCAGGACTGGGCAGTGCGCCTAACGTCGCTTCCACGGCGAAGATTGCCCATCCGGTGGCTCAAGGCGTAGTGCAGGCGTTCAGTGTCTTCATCGATACCATCGTTATTTGCACGTGTACTGCGCTGATCATTTTGCTATCCGGTTTTTATACTCCCGGCTTCGAAGGTGACGGCATAGCGTTGGCACAAAATTCGCTGGCGGCGGTAGTAGGTGATTGGGGCCGGATGTTTATCAGTGTGGTACTTGCACTGTTCGTGTTCACGGCAATGCTTTACAACTACTACTTGGGAGAAAACAGCTTACGATTCATCATTTCCGCACCTCGTAAATCATTAATTGCGTACCGCATCCTGGTTTTGATACTTGTCTTTTGGGGTTCGGTTGAAGACCTCACTACGGTGCTCGCGTTTGCCGACATCACCATGACACTTCTGGCGTTGGTCAACCTCGTAGCGATGACATTGCTATTCAAAGTCTGTATGCGAATCTTGACCGATTACGATGACCAACGTCGCGCAGGAATCAAAAAGCCCGTTTTTGACTCAAGTAAATTCACCGATCTGGACCTCGATTTTATGGCTTGGCCTGCGATAACGAATCCACTGCAACCGAAGAGCCCTGCCTGTACGGACCGGGGCCCAGCTAAATCTCAGGTCGCGTAAATTCCGAATGAACTCTGAGCCATTGCGTTTCAGCGGTGGTTCAGCCGTTAAGCAATGCCCTGACACCATAATCTCCCACTAATAAAAAACTCGCGCCTTTAACCCCTCGCGCGCTCTAGGAGTTCGTCTGTGAATCGCTATCAACCGCTTAAAGCCAGCGCATCAACCACCCCAATTTTTTATATAGACACGCATGCCGCCCCCCATCTGTTGTTTGAAGATGCCTGCTTCAGAATACGTGCTGCCACTGGTCTTTTAGAGGCGCTGACGTCTGTAACCGTTAAACATACTAATGATGCTGACTTTTTCCGGTTGATACTTCCAGCCTACTTATTGCTACAGGACGGTGTCGACGCGCTGGATCAAATAACATTTAAAGGACTGTAGATCATGGCCAGATCAGCGACCCCTGAAATGATAAAAGCAGCCTTGATAAAAGCGATTGAAACAGGGCTTATTCCTCGTCACTCCCACCTTGACGCCTATTTAAAAAGTTGGGATAACCTGGCGCTCGTCATCCAGGCAGCGCTTGAGGCAACTGACAAATCACTGGTGCTTGTTTTAAAGGCTGGTCACCAGTGATTGATCCGTCATGAACAGAAAAAACTGGTAATCCCCACCCTTGTTATGCGCCACTAGCCCCATTCATTGAAACAGCTGCAACGTCGCCGCCAAGGGGCGCGGCCAGCCCGGAGAACCCCGTTATGAGCGAGAGCGTGTTTGGCGATCGCATCGTGCAGAACCTGCTCGACACCGACTTCTACAAACTGACGATGATGCAGGCGGTGCTGCACAACTACCCGAACGTCGAAGTCGAATGGGAGTTTCGTTGCCGCAACAGTGAAGATTTGCGCCCGTACCTGGCGGAGGTCCGTTTCCAGATCGAGCGCCTGGCGGAGCTGAGCCTGAGCGCTGATCAGTTGGGTTTTCTGGAGCGCATCAGCTTTCTGAAGCCGGATTTCCTGCGGTTTCTCGGGCTGTTCCGCTTCAACCTACGCTACATCCACACCGGCATCGAAAACGGCGAGTTGTTCATCCGCCTGCGCGGACCGTGGCTGCATGTGATTCTGTTCGAAGTGCCGCTGCTGGCGATTGTCAGTGAAGTGCGCAACCGTTATCGCTACCGGGAAATCGTCCTGGAACAGGCGCGCGAACAGCTGTACCGCAAGTTCGACTGGCTGACCGCCAACGCCAGCAGCGACGAATTGTCCGAGTTGCAGGTCGCCGATTTCGGCACGCGCCGTCGCTTTTCGTACCGCGTGCAGGAAGAAGTGGTGAACGTGCTCAAGCACGACTTCCCCGGGCGCTTCGTCGGCACCAGCAACGTGCACCTGTCCCGGGAACTGGACATGAAACCGCTGGGCACCATGGCCCACGAATGGATCATGGCCCACCAGCAACTGGGGCCGCGGCTGATCGACAGTCAAATTGCCGCGCTCGACTGCTGGGTGCGTGAGTACCGTGGCCTGCTGGGGATCGCCCTGACAGACTGCATCACCATGGATGCCTTCCTCGGTGATTTCGATCTGTTTTTCGCCAAGCTTTTCGACGGCCTGCGCCATGATTAGTTATCCCCATCTCAACTCCTAAAAATCCATGAAATAGCCTTCCCTTTTTTTTAAGAAGAAATATCCCTCTCAAAATTCGCTCAAAAAAAATCCAGCAAAATCTCAACTGCAGTCTAGAGTTACCCCTGCCAAGTACAAAAACTCTAAGAGTTCGTGTCGGGGTCTCATGAGAATCTTCTTTGAATCATCTCATCGCGAATACAGAACGATCATCGGTAATGCGACAGGGCTGTTAGCTGTGTTGCCTGTGGTGATCACAGATCATGGTTTACTCGATCAGTTCGTCCGCTACATTTATCTCAACCGGCGCAAGAGCCGCTCATGGCAAGATGCTGCCGTGCTTTCGATTCAATTGCTGCTCGATTTTATGGTGGCGAATCAAGGCTTCTTCGAGAAGCCGCAAGCGCTGTTCACAGAGTTTTCGAATGCTCTTTTTACAGGGACGGTCGAAGGTCGTCGTGATCCATCAGGACTGTACTGGCAGGCAAGACAACCAGTCGACGCCCAGAAAATAATCGGCCACATCACCCGATTTACGGACTGGCTCGCAAAGGTTAATGATAAATCCGACCTTCAGCTCAACCCTTGGCGAGAGGCGACGCGACATGAGCAGCGGCTGAATTGGGCTGCTTATTCGCATCGCAGAGACAACGCCTTTCTCTCTCACCTGTTCCGTGAAGATCCTCAAACCGATCAGTCCAGAGAGGTTCGGGTTCTAGGCTTACCAACGGAAGATCAGACCCCGCCTAAAACCTTTCCTGAAGAAAAATTGAGCTTGTTACTCAATGATGGTTTTCGCAGGAAGACCAGGGATGGGCGCGGGCCGATAAATCTTCGCAATGTCCTCATAACATGGCTAATGCATTACGGAAGTTTGCGTCTTTGTGAAGCACTTTCGCTGTGGAGTGACGACGTTAAACTTGAGAACGGTGAAGTCATCGTGCGTGTCTATCACCCGGAAAACGGGCTAGCCCCTGACGAAAAGTCCAATCGAGCGGTTTACCTACAAAATCGCTTTGGATTGCTACCTCGCAACCGGCTGGTCAAAGCAACTGACCCACTTTTTCTCGGATGGAAAAACCCGCTCATCACCGATAAAGCTCGCAACTGCTTCGAGGTATATTTCTTTCCGCGTGAAGCTGGGTTGATGTTCGCTCAACTCTGGCGCGACTATCACTTGAAACAGCGGGTTAAACCGAAACCAGGCACCGAGCATCCATACGCGTTCACTAACCAACATGGCCAGCCCTACTCACATCGAATGTTTCGCAAAGCACATGAGCTTGCGGTCAACCGGATTGGTCTGGCGTATGGAAAAATCCTTGGTACTACTCCGCACGGTCACCGTCATGCATATGGACGGCGCATGGAAGCGGCTGGAGCTTCAAAAATCCAAATCAAAAATGGCATGCACCACAAGTCTCTTTCGTCGAGCGACGTATACACGCAACCGACATCTACAGACATCCGCAATCGCATGACCGAACTAGAAGCGCGGCTTGATGAAAAGCACAGGGTCGTCCAGATTCTAGACCTCGGAGTGAGTGAGAGTGATGGTTAGGAAGAACACAACGCTTTACACCTACCCCGAAGCTAAGGTAGCTGTCCTGGCACTTGGCGTCGAAGACAGTAGAGACTACAGAGTTCGTCGTCGGGAAGACCCGAGATTACCTTACGCCCCCTTTAAATACTACGCAGGCATCGGTTGGACGAACTGGTTCGAATTTCTCGGAAAGAATAAGCCCGATCTATATTCAACCTACGTCGAAGCTCAGATAGCTGTCCTTGCACTGGGAATCAAGGACTCGCCTGATTACAAAACTCGCCATGGGCAAGACCCTCGGCTGCCTACAATGCCCTCTATATTCTATGCCGATGTCGGTTGGACTGATTGGTTCGATTTTCTGGGGAAGAAAAAGCCCGATCTATATTCAATCTATGTCGATGCGCGGGCGGCGGCGCAGGAATTGGGCATTAAAACCCAGTCTGAGTACTACTCTCGCTATCGGGAAGACCCGAGATTACCTTCCGCGCCCGAAGAACGCTACGCCGAGGTCGGCTGGACGAACTGGTTCGATTTTCTGGGAAAGAAAAAGCCCGCCCCATATGCAACCTATAACGATGCGCGAACGGCGGCGCAGGAATTGGCCATTAAACATCAAACGGAGTACACCTCTCGCTATCGGGAAGACCCGAGACTGCCTTTTGCTCCCTCTCAATGCTACGCCGGTGTCGGCTGGACGAACTGGATCGAGTTTCTGGGAGAGAAAAAGCCCGATCCATATTCAACCTATATTGAAGCGCGGGCGGCGGCTCGAGAATTGGGCATTAAACATAAAACCGACTACAAAAATCGCCATCGGCAAGACCAGAGATTGCCTTCCGCTCCCGCTCAATGCTACGAAGGTGTCGGTTGGACGAACTGGTTAGATTTTTTGGGGAGTAATACACCCAACCTCTACCCGACCTACGCCGAAGCTCAGGCGGCCGTCCTGGCACTTGGCATTAATGAGTCCCGTGACTACCAAACTCGCCATCGGCAAGACCCGAGACTGCCTACATTTCCCCATAACTTCTATGTCGGTGTCGGTTGGACTGACTGGTTCGAGTTTCTGGGGAAAGAAAAGCCCGAACCATATTCAACCTATGCTGAAGCGCGGGCGGCGGTCAAGCAGTTGGGTATCAAACATCAAATTGACTACATAAATCGCCATCGGCAAGACCCGAGACTGCCTTCCGCCCCTTTACAACGCTACGCCGCTATCGGCTGGACGAGCTGGTTCGAGTTTTTAGGGGGGAGCACACCCGACATCTACCCGACCTACGACGAAGCTAAGGCAGCTGTCCTGGCACTTTGCATCAACGACGGTAGAGACTACAAAACTCGCCGTCGGCAAGACCCGAGGTTGCCTGCCGTACCCTATCAGTTCTATGCCAATAAAGGCTGGAAGGATTGGTACGATTTTCTGGGAAACAAGTCTTTTTATACCTACGAGGAGGCACAGGCAGCAGCCCAAGGGCTTGGCATCAAATCCGGCAACGAATATTTTTCTCGTTATAGAGAAGATCCGAGGCTGCCCTCCACCCCCAAAAAAATCTATGCCCATGCAGGTTGGACTGACTGGCACCAGTTCCTCGATAAGGCAAATCACACCTACACCTACGCCGAGGCGCAGGAGGTTTGTCGGGCGCTGGGTTTAAAGTCTAGTGTTGATTACACCGCACGCTATCGGGAAGATCCGAAATTACCTGGCAGCCCTCACCATTTCTACGGAAAAGCAGGTTGGACAGACTGGTATGAATTTTTAGGTAAGGAAAAGTCGCCTTGGCATACTTATGCCGAGGCGCGATCAGTGTGTCAGGATCTAGGCATAAAAACTGTGAAGGAATATAGCGCCCGCTATCGTGAAGACTCAAGGCTATATTCTAACCCTGAACAGTTATATGCCAATTCTGGCTGGACAGACTGGTATACATTCTTGGGTTCTGATAAGCCTACAGACTGTTCATCAGACTACCCGAATATATTAGCCGATGTTGAACGCTGGCTGAAGACACAAACGGCAATCCCAAACAAAAGAACGGCCATCAAAATCTTCTTGAATGGCTATGTTAACCCTCTGGAGTTACCCGACAACTCTAAATTTTTTTTACTTCGAACCAATCCTTTTAGCACCACAGTCTACACCCAACTGATCGAAAGCCTGGCCCCTTCCAGCAAACAGACCACTCACAGCTCACTCGAGGGATTCTTTCAATGGTTGCTGGATGCAGATTGCACTGATGAGGACAATGACGAGCGCATCGTACTCCAAGAATATCGCAATCCCTTATCGACTATCCTGGCTGGGTACTCAGACAGTCTACAAAGAGATCGGCCCTCTCAGTCAACCAAGCCTCCGCTTGGTTACGAATACATCCTCCGCGCACGAAATTTTTTAGTGCCCAACAGTGAAGCTGCCTTGCTGACAAGGCCAACGTTGAGTGATTTGCCCCACCTCCAAGACTTCTTCGACTCCCGCATTGATTGGATGAATGTTGATGAGTCGAAAATTGATCGCAGCGATACGAATTGCATCTGGCGTAAAGTTCAAACAAGTGAACCAACTCCCGACGGTAAGCGTCAACCGATTGAGCAATACCAAATTTGGTCGCCTGCACGTTTTATCGCCCTCTACACCTTGTTGCGCTTTCCACTACGAGGGCAACAAATTTTGTGGCTCGACAGCGGGGAGGCGGATAGCGAAATTGCAGCCCTAAACGCCGATGGTTCGATTCGGTGGGAGAAGAATACAGGCCCTATGGTACGTAGGGTGAGAAAGACACGACGCCCCCCACAAGCAGCTGTCCAGCGTGGTAACAAAGATGCCCCTAAACTTTTTGTAACTACCAACAAAACAGGCCGCACCGCAGGCGGGTATCACGTCGACTGGATTCCGGACGATCTAATGTATTGGTTCTTGCTTCTGCGCGATTGGCAGGCCAAATACAATACCCTTACCGACCCAACGCCATGGACAGAGATTACTCTTCCTGCGGAGACAAATGAAAAAATCCTTAAGGCACGTGGAACACAATGTTTTCTTTTTCGTGCAGACGCTTCGGGCCAGCCGTTACTTACTAAATCTGTCTTTATCCACCTATTACCGGCGTTACTTTATAAAATTCAACGAGACGGTGAGGATTTAGCCACAAAAAGTGATAATAATACGTTTCGCTTTATAAGTCCTTACACCCCACACAGCTTGCGCGTAAGTTTGATTACTGCGTTTATTGCTGATGGGGACGCACCGATTCATGTGATCTCTAAGCTAGTCGGCCACACTTCCCTGGTGATGACCATCTACTACACCAAACTGAACAATGAGCAGATGCGCGTGCCCATGGGTGAGATTGAGAAACGCGCAGCACAAAGATCAGCAGAGCGCTGCGCCGAGGCCCTAAGACTCGGCGGACTTGATGCGCTGAGCGGTCAGCTGATTGCTACTGATGGAAACCGCTGGCTGATCGAATCTGATGTACCGAGCACGGCTTGTGTGGTGTTCGATTGCGGCATCTGTCCAAGATCAGCAGCTGCCTGCCACATTGGCGGAAAAGTCGTCGTCGAGCGAAAGGCCGAGACGTATCACAGCCCTGTTGAGGCCGGTTACCTTGGCCAGAAGAACTGCCCTCGTTGTCGATTCTTCATCACCGGCATCCCGTTCCTCGGCGGGTTAGTGGCGCTCGCGAATGAAATAGCGTTGGAAATTAATACAGAAAGCGCTCGCTACCAAGGGTACACGACAGAGTTGGATGCACTAGAACAGGAACACTACGACGTCTGCCGTGAGGGTAAACCCTTTCTCCACGAGATGGAGCGTAAACGAGCCGTGTCCAACCAGCAGCAAAGCGCGGGTAAGCTCGACGTATTGCTAGGTGATTACTCAGCGCTCAATGGCCATATCCAAAGCTGTCTGAAACTGATCAACGAGAAGGGGGCAGATTCGAGTGGTGACGTTAGGCTGATCGTTCCGGGAGACATCCATGACTTAGACGTCGTTTTTCAAGAGTCAGAGTCGAACTACCACCTGCTCGCCGAAATTTGCCAGAACGCGGCAATTTACCAATCTGCCAACCCTTCGCGGGCCATACCTCTTATTGCCCAAGCTATCGACCGAATGGCAGAAAACAACGGTTTGCCGCCAGCCATGTTCAGGCTAAGCGATGAACAGAAGATAATCGTAGCTAATGAATTGAGCAGGCTTTTGCTCCAACGATTGGGATCTTGGGAAAAGATCGACGATCTGTTTTCTGGTGATTTGATGCTGCTCGATATTGACACTCATGAGCCGGAACTAACGCAAATTTCCGCCGAAGTACGGAACCTCCTATCTAATCCCAATAGCGCTCGACCGCTGCCTCATGAGGTTCCACCGTATGAGTGAACAACTAGCTTCGCCTCACGAAACCTATGAACGATTGATAAACGAGGCTAGCGATGCGCGCCGCAAGCGGAGCCTGGAGGCATTGAATCAGGTTTGCCAGCTGCTGCATGAGCGCGGTTCTTCGGACTTCACGTATAAGAGCATCATTAACCTCGGCCAAGATCGCGGTCTGCCGATACCTGGTGAGAAATCCATCGTCAATGCTACGGGTGCCCATTACCGAGAGTTAATCCAGTCGTGGAAACTGATCTCGGTTCCTAGCAAGGAAAGTAAAGTGTCAACCGCCAGTGACTGGATCGAGATGATTGATGATCCGGTGCTGCGTCTGAGCGTAACGTTGCTGGCCAAAGAGTTACGCGCCATCAAATCCAAGATCGCCAGGCAGGAAAAAGCCAGCGGAGCGCCGATCTATCTGGGTGCACTTGAAGGCGAAGGCCAGAGCATCCCCCTACAGTTAAAACTAAACGATGCTGAACTGGCCGCTCTTAAGGCAGCGATTGATCCACAAGTTCTTTCGCAACTAGGTTTTTCCTTCGGAAGTCGTGGTGAAGTTATGGATGCTAAGGGTAGGAAAATTTACAAGCCTGGATTTCGTGACGCCGTTGAGAAAATTCTTTCTCTGCAGGTGAAATAGCGAGAGCAAGCAGGAGCTCACTGATGGCGAACGGACAACATATTGCAAAACAGAATTTCGCTGCCTTCCTCGCGTGGTCGGTATCGAAAACAGACGACGACTTTCGCAAATATGTTCATAAGTGCAAGCTGAAGAGATCCGAAATAGCGTCAGAATGCCGTTTTGCGCGAAGTGTCCTCATCCAGAATCCTGCGATCAAAAACGCCCTGGAAACGCTTGAGCAACGCTTACGAACGGTCGGGGTATTGCCCCCCACGTCAGAACCCGTTCTCAGACCTCGTACTCCAGCTCCTACCATTCACGATAGGGAGCCCAGTAACCATCAACATGACAGCAAGCGCCTGAGCAGGTTAGAGCAAGAAAATGCTGCGCTGCGGGCGGAGCTGAGCGAAGCGAAGCGGATGCTTGAGCGCTTCAAGCTGATGTCCGAATTCATGGCTGAAACAGGGAGGATGCCACGATGAGCCCTCGAGTACCTCCCCTAGTCAATGCCACAATTCGTATAACCAGCATTCGTTCAATGAACCGCAAAGGGTGTATTGCCTTCGGCCACCGCCTCGATCCAGAGACGGGCGACAATGATCGATGCCATTCACTTGTCGTTAGCTTGTCTGCGTCAATTGCAGAACCATCAATCATCGCGGTGGGATGCATCTACGAAGTCTACGGCGCGGCGGCCACATTTGAGCGCTCTCACGATCAATTCGTCGTCTTCGAGACGCAGGTTGAAGCGCAGAGCATCCGACTTGTAAGGCCGTCTGGAAGCCAAATTATTCAGTGGATGTCTGACAATGCGCGCGGTATCAGTAACGTCAAGGCCACGAGGCTTTGGGACAGCCTAGGAGATCGCCTCTATGAGGTGCTAGACAACAGTGATGATGATGCGCTAAAGGCGATAATTCCTAACCAAGACATGCGCACCGCTCTCTTTAACAAATGGTTCGAAAATGGAGATGCAAGAACTCTACGTTTCGTTCAAGAAAAGAACATTCCGCTTGATCTTGCGAGAAAAGCAATAAAATTTCACAAGGAAAATACAATACAAGCGCTGACTGATGACCCCTACCGATTGTTATCTTTTGAGGGATCTTGGACGCGAGTTGATCAAATATCTCAGGATAATTTTGGGATTGCTTTAGATGATCCGTGCAGATTGGCTGCGGCCCTAGAAGAGGCGCTATACGGAGTCGCTGAAAAAGGTAGTACCTGCGCGACGCTGAATGACATTCAGGCCACAGTCGGGAGGCTCATTAAACCCTCGGTGGTAGTCAAAGCGACTCTGGAAAAGGCGCTGCTCCTTGGCAAAAAAACGGGTCAGTTTGTCAGCCGAGAAGCGAATAATTTTGAGCTGATGCTGCACGCCCCCGGAAGCTACCTGATGGAGCGCCAGTGCGCGGAGTTCATTAAAATACTATTGCGAAGTCCCGTTATTAAAAAGCAACTCTCGACCAATATCGATGCCTTGATTAACGACTTCGAATTTGAGGAGCGCCGGCATCAAAACAGTCCGGCATTTGCGTTGAACGAAGCACAACGGATGGCCGTGAAAACTTCCTGCAGCAATCGATTTTCGATCATTACGGGAGGGGCCGGCGTTGGTAAAACCACCGTTCTGAAAGCACTTTACAGAGTGCTAGATACGCTTGGTAGACCTCATTTTCAGATGGCTTTGTCTGGCCGCGCTACGGCTCGAATGATTGAGGCGACGGAGCAGCCTGCCACTACTATTGCCGGCTTTCTGCAATCCGTCAGCGCAGTAGAAATGGGGCCAACGCCGGTCATCGTCATCGACGAAGCCTCCATGCTCGATTTACTTACCTTCCATCGTCTTGTTTGCAAACTACCAAAGGGTACGCATCTAGTTCTAGTGGGTGACCCGTATCAGCTCCCTCCTATAGGTGCAGGACTAATCCTGCATGTGCTGTGTGACCTGCCAGGCATGCCATCGACGCAACTTACGGAGGCAAAACGCCAGGCGAAGGAATCTGTTATTCCCGCTGCAGCCAAGGCTATACGTACGGGCCAATGGCCGACATTCACCCCGGATGTGAAAGCTGAACTGGTTTTTTTACCCTGTGCCGATGAAGAAATTATTCCTACAGTGATGCGTCTTTACGATGATGGCGGACAAACACAAATTCTAGGTGCAACTCGATCATGTCCATTTGCTGGTGTTAACACGATCAACAGAGCTTGCCACGCGAAATATGCATCACATGCCAAGCCTCTCCTGATCACAAATGCCAAAACCGGCGACTTTGAGGCTACGGGCTTTTGCGAGGGAGATCTGCTTCTCTACACCGCAAATGATTGGCAGCGGAATTTGCAAAACGGATCTCTAGGGCAGCTTATCGAGGTATTTGATGAGCCACGCAAAGTTAATGTGGGTACCGACGGTGCACCCATTATGCGTCAGGCTATTGGTGTGGCGGTCTTTGAGGGCGCTTCTCAATACATACTTGATACAGATGTTGACCTCATCAACTATGCGTACGCTATAACCGTTCACAAAGCCCAAGGCTCACAATTTCAGCGCGTTATCGTTCCGGTTCGCCGCTCACGCATCCTGGATCGAACGCTTGTATATACGGCAGTCACAAGAGCGCAGGTGCAAGTGATCTTAGTAGGCGATGATGCGGCTATCAGGGCTGCGATTAATCAGCCGCCAAAAGCATTTTCGAGAAAAGTGGGGTTGGGCGAAATGCTTATGGCATGAAGCCGAGACTTAATTTGGCGCTCTGAAGAGACTCGCGCCCGTAGCCAATGGTTACTCATTATGCAGGCTGGTAAGTACACAATTACCGATTTTGCTATCGACGAGTGCCTAACACCTAAGGAAGTGAACACGGACAATATGATGTGGTAGCAAATGTCCGCAAACCGGGCCCAAGGGCCCGAAATTACGACGTCTTTAGATAGTTCCAGATCTCCCGCCCTGTCAGTCCACGCAGCGCGACGGAGCTGATCCTGTCGACTTACTATGTACTGGGAGGAATGATCAGCTCGAACAGTTGCACGCTGAATCGTGCGTCGAATGAACGGGCTCACTGGGGCCTGGAATAGTGGGAAATAATGATGATTGACGCGAAATGTCTCTGGCAGCGCGAAAGGAAACGCCGCTACGCCTTGTGGGGTTTAGAACGGCTGCACCCTGGATCTGACCAAGCGATTCAGTACCTGGCGGTTCTTGATGAAATTGAGCGCCAAGATCGGGATGCCCCCATTGGGGATGCTGTCACCATGTCGGTTGAAGAGCTCCAAGAATGTGTTCCAGAAACCGAAATCGTGGAAGTCAGCGGATCCCATTTTGTAGTCGTGCTTGACGAGCACATACCAGAACCCTGGAAGACTCGTTTCGAAGAAGCGAGTACCGGGTCTACCCGTTTACGCCAAGGTTGCTATGCGAGAGATTGGCGTCGGTTTTTACGACTATGGACAGTCGAAATGCAGCACCTCGCGGCACATAGAGAGATGCGTTAAGCGCTGGCCTGACGAGTCTCAAACGAGCACCGCCCTCTCCAGTCGACCGATAAGGTCGATGACGGCCTCCGTTTCCACCCTCGTCCTCATCATATCCAGAGGACGCTTCGAACCAAGCCCACGAACCGGCGTACTCATCCATTCCGTTGCAGCGGCGACATCGTTTTCGAAGAGGGAAAGGGCTTCCTCAAAGACAGCCACCAATGCAACCAGGCGGTCGCTTTCTACGGCGTTGAACCGCCCTGCTTTCGCTCTACGAGCCATCGTTGTGGGAGATACGCATATTGCTTTGGAGACAACCCCTCGCGGCACCAGCAGAAAGCTCGCTATCCGCTCTAGGTATTCGAAAGGCAGTCCTTCGTGAACTAGGTCATGAAGCATGGTGCCGCGTGACGGCAGCCCTAGGGTCATCCAAACGTTCTGTGGGATCTGGGGCCCTGGTTGGTATTCCTTGACTGATAACAGCACTTTCACCTCCATCTGAAAAATCTACCACCAAGCCGGGCCACTAGGCCCGAACCAGCGACATCTCCAACCGTGCAGCAAACCTATAGGTTTATCCAAGTGTTGGGCCTACAAATTCAGGCTGGCAGCAGGTTTTCACCTCCAACCGTGCAATGAACCTACAGGTTTTGCCAGGCAACGGCTCGGTTTACATGGCCTGCAGCCAACCGGAAACGAATATCGAGGGTTTTATCTCCCACCCTATATCAGCAGCATCCCTGGCCCGGTCGGCGTCCGACGAACGAGGATTTCAACAGAGGACACCGGAATTCTTGTGCCCCTACCGGAATTTGCTGAGCGTTTCTTGGCAGCAGCAACCACCGAAATTTGGTGAGCGGCTCGGTTTACATGGGCCCACAGCCGGGCTGAGTCGAATATCGGGGGTTTCATCTCCTACCCTCCATCAACAGGGTCACTGGCACCGTTCGGTGTGCAACCGACCTAGGCACCGGAATCCTGTGTACGCCGAACGGAATTTGGTGAGTGCTTCCTGGCCGGAGCAACCACCGAATTTGGTGTGCGGCCTGGATTACATGGCCTGTAGCCGACGGGACTCGAATATCGGCGGTTTTATCTCCCGCCCTCCATCAGCAGCATATCTAGCACCGGATCGAAATAGGGCACCGGAATCCTGTGTACGCCGACTGGAATTTGGTGAGCGTTTCCTGGTCGGAGCAGCCACCGGAATTTGGTGTACGGCCTGGGTTACGAAGCCAGCAGCCGACCGGAGTCGAATAACGGCGGTTTTATCTCCCACCCTCCATCAGCAGCATCGCTGGCACAACTCGGCGTGCAACAAATCAGGATGTGCACCTCTTCACTCATTTCGGCATTTACACTTGTTGCATGACAAGCGCTCCAAGCGCGGATAGTGTCAGCGCCATGAATGTCCAAAATCCGACCCTCCCCGACTCGATTCCTCCTTTAATACTGGTGAGCGCAGACTTGCTGGTGACGAAGACAGCTTTCCTCGCCGGTCTGGTCGCACCTGAAACCGCTGCGTGCATAAGCAAGCTGCTGATGGACTCTGCCGCCCATTATTCAAGGATCATCGACGGGCACCACACTGAGCCGGGGGTTCTGAAGGATGCCCCCAGTTTGGCGAACATGCAGTCCACGTCGCGGGAAATCACAGAGTTGCGTCGACGTATTCTTGCGGCGCTAGCCCACCACTATCACCTTGTACAAACTCAACCACTATCTGACGGTAATAGGGCTGTGGCGAGGCTGATCGTTCATATACATTTCGCTCAGATCGGATTGCATCCGCAGCTGTGGTCATTATCTCGCGGTATAGCTCGTAGACATGAGGAGTATCACGCTGCGCTGGGCATAACTGGTGGCACGCAGGAGAGACAACTTACTAGTGGATTCCAGCGAACAGACAAAGCCTCTCTCACCTTCATTGAGTTCATGCTTGATGTCTGCCATGAAGAAGTGGACTACATGACTACCGCTCTGAGTCGTCACCAGCTTCGTAAGTCCGTTACCCGTGCGTACAGAACAAACTCGCGATTGACGGAAGCAGGCGTCAGCTCAGAAACGATGCCGGCGCTCTTAGCGCTGTTAATCCAAGGCTCACTACCTCGCACCGAATTCGTAACGTTTACCGGTCTTCCACGTGAAGCAGCGAGCGACCAGCTCAACCGGCTGTTCAACCTCGATCTCGTGGTGAGCCCACCATCTAACCTCCAAAGGCTGGAGGTAGGCTTACCGGCCTGGTTTGCTCAGGTTCTCCTTCCCGATTTTCACTTAGCATAAAATTGACTGTAAGCCGGGCTGATAGCCCGGAGGGGCGATAACGGTCATAGCCTCAACTAGGATTGCCGGGGTTAACCTAACGTTCAAACAAGCCCATGAATTTTAGTACCGCCAGCGGCACGCAGCTCGAGCTGCTCTCACTAGTAGTTTCCAGAACATCCAAAGGCTCACCTCCTGCGGCTTCCATCAAACTGTTAGCTAGCCAAACCGCGTCAAGCATGCTGAACGAATAGCACATGAACTCGAATACAAGCTCTGCTCCACCGTCCTCAACTGTGTAGACGCCCACTTGCTCAGTTGTATCATTCGTATCTGTTGGGAGCTCGACAAAATAGACCGTGCTTTCGGATCCGTGACAACTGAATTTCCCGTCGGCGGTGTAACTCCAATCTCCGGATACTCTTTTATGATATTTGCGCTCAAACATGCTGTCCCGTGCGGCTGGCGTTGGTACAAACCCTGCCAGATTTCCTACGGTAATGAGGACAGCATCGTAAAGACAGCGCGCGATCTCTTCAGCTACGGCGCTGGCGAACACGATTGATACAATATCTAAGTTTAGATTGACAGTATTCTCGCCCTGCCTGGAAACCTGACATGGATATTGGTCGTTGTACTCACGATCGCGCCAGCATGTAAAATCGCGAGCCACGTGAAATATTCGTGACTCCCTTTCATCTTTACCCACAAACACCGCCATAAACTATGATTCTTAAAATCAAATCGGATGGTTTTGGGTCAATCTTTAACGCAGAAGAGAAATAAACTTCCGCGATTGCCACATAAAACTGCTCTCATGGCAGCGTGGTCGGGCCCGAAAGCCCATAAACTTAAGACCTTTATCTCAGGCAGGGACTATCGAGCGCAGACGGATTTCGAGTAATGGAAATGCACGATGAGCGCTATAGATGCATCTAGGCCAACGGTTTGCTCATTGCTCTGTAATTTTTGCTCCTGCACCCCCAATGCTGCGTAGGATCCATGGCTCGGTGTAACCTGACCAAACGCCAAGTAAGGTCTCCCATACTATGAGCATTGTAGCAAAGCTCCTTCATCTCCAAGCCATCCAAAGCCTCCTCGCGCCATACCGCTACCTCTATTGCGTAGACCTTGAGGCAACCTGTGATGAGGTTGAAGAATCAGAATCGCCCAGGCCGCTTGCAGTCGTCCCCGATCAGATGGAAACGATCGAAGTTGGCCTGGTGGTGATCGATCTGGTAACGCTTGAGATCGTCGATGAATTTCAGCGTTTCGTCCGACCTAAAATCAACCCCACTCTTACCGACTTCTGCAAGAAGCTCACATCCATTCAACAAGCAGATGTGAACAGTGCAGGCACCTATGTGGAGGTTGGCCAGGAGCTAGGAGCGTTTATTGCGCAATATCCAAACGCTGCTTGGGCGTCGTGGGGTGACTATGATGCAAGGCAGCTTGAGCGAGACGCAGCGTTTGCTGCGTGCCCTTCCCTACTCGAAGGCTTGCCACATTTCAACGCAAGGAAATGGCATGCAGGCTTATATGACAATCGACCGAAATCCCTTAAACAAACGGTAGAGTCGATGGGGCTGGCTTGGCAGGGTACCTATCACCGAGCGATAGACGATGCCAGGAATGTCGCGGCCATCATTAAGGAGATGCTCGGCTGATTAGGTGAGCCGGGGCGATTCACTCCTCTGCAATAGGCCGATTAGATCGAGTAAAGCGTGCGTCTCCACCCTCGTCCTGAATATCTAAAGTGGGAGCTTTGAACTCAGCCCTCGAGCCGGCGTGCTCATTCATTCCGTTGTAGCGGCGACGTCGCCTTCGAATAGGGAAAAGGCTTCCTCAAAAACAGCAATCAAGCTGTCGCTTTCAGGGAAGTCAAACGTCTAAGACGTTTGAGCGACTGGCACTTGACGTGATGCAAACCAGATCGCTTATAGATAACGTTTCCAAACAGCGCGGCCACAGGGCGACATAGGAACCACAGGTTGAAAACTACCGGCGCCGCAATCGGTCATTCTCATCCAGTACGAACTGTCGCGACCAGATGGCTGCCCAGAATTGTATCGTTAGTATCCATGGTCTGGTCATCACCCAAACCACCGCTCTGCGCCACAAAGACCAAAACGGCGTCTTCGAATACCTTCTGCTGGATAACGGCGTGTAAACAGATCCGCCTCGAGTGGCAAAGCCCCATTTCCAATTAATCTCAATTTCTCGCTTCGCGTAAGTGATCGAATTGCAGTTCCAGAACGCGCCCCACCTGCGATTCCACGTGTCACTTACCAACCAGTTGTGGCTGAGATGCGAGGTGAGTGAATCGAACTCCGGCACCTGACCGTCTTGCAGTGCTACCGAGCATTTACGAAATTGGTAGCTCTCCACGGAAAACCGGATATCACCCTTGAGGTGCGATAGGAAATCTTGCGAAGGAACACGTGTGAGATTGAAAACGACCGGCGAGCGATCTAGGTCATGTACGGTTATCGCGTCTTGATATCGAAGACCTGCACCCTCGGCCTCAAATAAGCAATCTAATTTCACTACCGCAGCATCGACTGCACGGAATGCGATTTTGGAAACCCGAGGTTCAGCGTCGGTCGGCTTCGTTAGATAGAGAGAGTACTCGACGTGTTTTCCTAGCTTTTCCCATCGAGCGCCGAAACCGTTACGTTTCGTCCACCTTCGATGGGCCTCGGAATAGGTTTTATAGAGCAGTGCCCTGGTGACGCGCCGCCAGCACCATGCTCCCGCTTTGAAAATTACACCCCATGGCGTCGGAATCGTCATGTTCGCCCCTCGCAAGCTTGAAGATGTTTGCCTATCCCGAGACCTGAGCGGGCGAGCAGGGTAAACCCTGATGGTTTCAAAAGTGCAGGATCATCAAAAGTAAAGATGCCCTCAATACATACGCTCCTGACTCTGAATTTTTGAGCACCCACTTGGCAAGACAAGGATTGTCACAACTGCCAATATCTCATCACTTATCAAAGCCCTGGAAGCTCTATGCGAAAAATACGGTATCGCCCTCATCCACTGCTAGCCTACCCGACCCAACCAGTTTTTCTGGCGTTGCTCGTCAGCATTCCCTTCCTGATAATGGGAGCTCTCTGGCGCGATGGCTTGCTCAGCACAACCACTGTGGCCGCCGCCTTCGATGGGACTGCTTTACTCTGCTTGGTTATGCCGGTGACATCAGCCTGGAGAGCTGCTGCAATGGAGCGAGAGTACCGTGGTTACCTACAAGTAATCGCCGATGAGCTCTCTGCCCCAAATTTAGATGACAAGCGCCGCCAACAGCTTCTGGTCGAACGTTCAAAGCTGGACGACCAATTTCACTTCGTCCACGACCGGCAGGGGACGCTTCAAAAGGTGAAAGTTATAGGGGTAGGGATGCGCTTAGCTTCCAGATATCTGCGTAAAATCAATAAGTACATCAATTCTTTCCGACTGTTCTAAAAGCTAGCCGACATCGACAAAATTTGGCGGTCAACCAAGCTCGTTCTGTTGGCCCGCCAGCTTACCTTTTTGTTCGTCACATGGGTTTGCGTCAAGTAGCCGTCATTGGCAACCGAAAGACATTGGTTTACCCCCCTCCTGATTGCCCTTCATACGATGCTGTATCAGAAAGAATCGAGGGGGTTTTGATAGCGAATCTGATGCTTTGAATCAGCGTTTTGGCCCAAAACCTTGGAGTAGATCCACCACTGCTTGATGAAGGCCGGAGGCTCCAAGATGGGCTAACGCAACCTTCCAGAGCATTCTCTCCTGGGACAGGTTAAGCCGCCAGCGGGTTGTCGTTACCTCGATCATGGTTGCTCTTTGGCATCCTGACTCTCCTCAGTCGCCGCCCCGGCTGCGACCATAGCCTCTATACCTTGCCGTACCTGGTCTTCACATTTATGGCAGGCGAAATACTTAATTCTCTCCATGTCGCCAGTCACAAATTCCCCGCAGCGCTCACAAGCAACTGCCTGCCACCCTCGATCAAAGCATGAAACGCAGCTCCACAACCCATCGATGTAGAAAACAGAAGGTCGGGGACACTCGCACTCATGGCAAGAAGCGATATGCTCGGCACCCCCCTCCCACCATTGATCCCCCTCATGGATATGAGCAGTGCACAGGTCGATTAGAGCATCTGTATTGAAGGCGAAATGGCACGTAGGACATTCGGTGAATTTTGCATCAAAGAACTCAACGTCTTCATTGCATCCTGGGCAGGGTAATTTGATATCAGCTTTTACCACCGCAGTGTCACTGACGCCGCAGACCAAGCAGCTGTAATCCGTTCCCCAAGGATGCACTTTATTCACCACAGCTGACTTAAGCTCGCAGTGCTCGCATGCAATGATCGTTTTACCTCTTTTCAGCTCTATCTCAATTTTCGGCTTTAGAATCGTGAACCGGGAACTAAGGAAATCGCGTTGCCTCATCATGCGGTGATTAAGCTTCTGGAGCTCAATTTTGTAAGGCTCGAAAACTTCCTTCCACGTATCTGTGAGCATGGCGTACAGGTAGTGCCATGAGGCCCACTGCTCAACGATAACGCCCGCTTGAGTTGCTGCTAGGTCGTCATGCCCTGAATGGGCGAAATGGACGATCTGGTTGCGGTGCTCGCCTAGCGCCTTGAAGTTATCGGAGGCGGCGAGGTCAATTTTCTCTCCAAGAATCGAATTGATCCGCTTCAGGGCATCATCGAGATAAACAGAAAGAAAGTCCCCGACGTATAGATTTTGCAGCTCTGCAGTCTCTGGCTTGGACAGCATAAGCGTCCAGTGTTCCGCCATCAGGCGAGCTTTGAGAAAGAGCTCAATGGCCGTATACAAGTCGACGATAGAGTTCTTGGGTCTCTCCTTAACGTGATCAAGTGACGTCTCAACGAACCCCAGCGCATTCTTCACCAAAGCATCGAACAGCTGTTCCTTTGTCCGTTTTTCCTGCTTGAGCCACTTTCTTGCCATGAGTCCCACCTAAGTCAATGCACGGCCGCTTGATCGCCGATGTGCTTCCTGAGATTTTGACTCAACGGACATGATGGCGCCATAGTGGCTAGGCGACCCTTATCTTTAATAGGTACGCTGCGCTTCACCCTTGGGCGCAAGACCAATCCTGCGCCTCCCTATCGAATCAATCAGGAAGATACGATGTCGCTAAAATTATCCACTTCTAATCTGCAATCCGAAAAATATACCTACACCTGGAAACGCACTGACGGTGATGGAAAATATACTGGCCCCCTAGATCGAGACCGCGTTAGCAAGGTTGAGGGATATGAGGTGTTGGAATTCGTAGAGCAGTTCATGGACAAACACGGGCTCAAAAGCAAAGCGGACTTTCATAAAGTCGAGGATGCGCTTCACAGCCCTAGCCTTAGCAAGGAGATCATGCGCAAAGCGCTCATCTCTGGCGTAGAAAAGATATTGGGGTACTGACAGGGCAGCCTACAAGGCGCTGCCTGGATCGACGGGCGGCGCTTCCACGTCAGTGTGACCGGGCAAGAAACCTAGGCAAAACTCCGAAAGGGTGTGAGATATCGAAACTTGTCTATGCGGCTAAATGTGGGAACCGATCAGTCACACTCATCCCGCGAGAGATCCGAAAAGTCTGTGAGCTCGTCACAATTGATGCAGTGATGCATGCAGGAAGCTTCTTGGTAATGCATGCCACAAAAGCATCCACAGAACGGGCAGCACTCTTGAATTTCTAAATCGCCCCATGCCCAGACGCCCATATATTCCGGTAAAGCATCTCGCCCATACCCTGTGATTTCGAATGCATCTGCATTCTTCGCTATGAACCCATCCGCACCTTCAGCCATTAGGATGGGTAGAACGTCAGCAGGTTCGATTTGGAACCACTCTCCTATCTGCCGCTGTCGCGCGAAATGGATGTGGAGCTTTCGTTCAAGAGCAGCATCATTCTCTGAATGAATCCAACCCATAACCTCCAAAGGAAATGGACTACCGGTCTGGAGCTGACCCCGCCGGCGCGTGATGTCGCTGGCGCGCCCAATTTTGATGTGGATGCAATTGTTGGCCTGCACCTGACCAATGAAATAGACCGGCATCGCATTTTTCTCGATTGAGGTGAGTCGGGACAAAGTAGCTGAAACCGTTGACCAGTCTTGCTGAATCTAGGGATTTATCTTTCGGGTAACATCAAGCTTACGATGCATGAGCGATACCATCGTGAGAATGTCCAAGGCATCTTGCTCGGACATAGGCCAGTCTATCTTCGTCGCATGCGCCATAGGATTACGGACAGCCCCGAACAATCCGATTAGCAGATTCGCAAATCCCTTCTGCTCACTTTTCTCAGACTCGGTGGTCAGGGGCCCCAAGGCAAGCATTGGGCTTTGTCCGAGGAAAGCCTTGGTCACCAGATCGGCGCCATCGCCATTCAAGCCCGACAGGTTTCGGATCCGTGCAGCAATCCCCTTTGTGGCCTCAAATACTGCGTGGAAGTAATTTTCGCTCAACAGTTCTGCCCGACAGTATTTGAAAACCTCCTCATGTACTGCTCGTGCTTCTAGCGCTGCTTTGAGCCGGCCTACACGCGCGCGAGCTACATCCAGGGTAGTTGCCTTGTCCGCACGCCCTACTCTTCCATCATCGCGCACGTAGAATCCCGAGAAAGCGAGGACAACGTTGAGCTCATCCCTACGCCAACTGAAGGCCTCACGATCCCGGGCGTAACTCACAGGATTCATAGCGCAGTTGATGAAAAGGATGAGATGGTTCCCAACCTGATGCTGGTTCTGCATTTGTGCCAACGCATTGAATAAGCGTTTCCACTTGGTGTTACTGGGATCGGCATCCGGAACGCGAATGTCTTGGAGAAGATATCCAATTTGAGTGCCGCTCAAGCCACGTTCGGTATCAGCGAGAACACGACATGCAGCTTCTAAGTGCTGCGAACTAAAGGGTGCGATGCGGGTACTCAAAGCCAATCTCCAACGGTAAACACTAAAGTGCCGCATGCGCACCGGGAAAAAACAATCCTTGGGCCCATGTGCCGAACGAGATAGCACACGGGGTACTAGCCCTCAAAATCCGATCTGAGGTTTTCCTCCAGATGCTCAACTCTAGATGTGCCCGGAATTGGGAACATGATCGGCGAGTAGTTCAGAAGCCATTTCAATGCATGGGTTGCCAAGGTGGGCTGGTCTCGAACCTCACTTGTTGCAAAACACTTTCCGGCGCTCAGAGGTGCGTAGGGAACGAACGCTATTTCATTCTGCTCACACCAAAGGATCACATCCTCGGAATGGTTGTCCAGAAAGCTAAATTGATTCTGAACAGCGGCGATTGGAGCAATCGTCATCGCCTGCGTGAGTTGAGGAATATCGACTTTCGACAAACCCAGAGATTTGATCTTCCCTTCCTGACGCATCTTCTCAAGCTCCCCGACCTGGTCGGCCAAAGGGACATTTGGATCGACACGGTGCAGGTAATACAGATCAATTGCTTCAACGCTAAGTTGTCTGAGGCTCATCTCGACGCACTGGCGCAAATACGCCGGATAGCCGCAGGGTGTCCACTTGCCCGGGCCTTGGCGGGTAAAGCCACCTTTGGTAGCAATGACCAGATCGTCTGTATAGGGGAACAACGCTTTGCGAATTAGCCCCTCGGCCACATTTGGCCCATAAGCGTCGGCGGTGTCGATGTGTTGCACACCCGAGTCCACGGCTCTGCGCAGGAGTTGAATGGCCTCAGATTCTGAGGCCGGTGGGCCCCATATACCAGGCCCCGTGAGCCTCATTGTGCCGAAGCCAAGACGCCTCACCTGCCTTCCTGCCAAGAGTCCTGTCCGGGGGGCAATCATGAACGCTCCAACTTGTGAAGAATTTCGGTGTGTAAGCTATCGAGTAGAGCACCACGTACATGAGGAACAAGCATCTGATGCTGGATCCCGAAGTGGTTCAAGATCTGATGTAAGTGGGTGTCGACGGACTGCCTGAAAACCAAATTGGTATCGCGTCCTGGGCCAAGAGCGATGGAGCTATCAAGTCGAGTAGCAACGATGGTTGTGTAGCCGGGAAGCTGGCTGGTGATCAGTGCGTTAATCGCGTCGATCTGATGCATAGGTGCAGGTGTACCTCGATGCTCGACGGCGGCATTCCAATACGCCACAGCATCCATGATCGGTCGATCGACCAGTATCACCTCAGCATTATCAGCGGCTGTTCGTTGCGCTTCGAGCGTCCGATCGATAAACCACATCGTGGAGTCATAGGTATGTTGAGTCAGCAGCGGAATGCCCTGTTGTACTGCCAGCCTCCCAAACGAGGGGATGGTGGCGACACTGATGCCTTTGCACTCAAGTGAAACTTTGAGCTCATCACAGAAGGTAGACTTCCCCGTGGAATGGGTACCAGTAACACCTAAAAGAACAGGCTTCACCATAGGTTTCCTTGCTCTGGGGGAGGTGATTGCTCGTCAGGTTGCGTTTTGAGCTGCGCGATCTTGCAGATGTCCTGCCAAGTTCTGGCGCCCGACTTTTCGATGAGATGATCGAGTAATAAGGCTGTTGCGTAAGCATCATCTGCGGCGCGGTGGAGCTGGTCGGCGACCTTATCGCGCAGCCCTGTGTCAACGAGCAATGACTCAAGCCGATGGCTCTTGGCGCTAGGGTAAACGTGACGAGCAAGTTTCAATGTATCGATGACCCCCACTGGAGACCATTCGGGCAAGTGACGCTTCATCACGCCATAGTCGACCGACGCATTGTGCGCGACGAACCATCGGTTCCGGAGATGCTGTTCTACGTCGTCCATGATCTCAGCCCAGGATGGGCAATTTTCCAGCTCCGCGTTTTTAATGCCGTGGATACGCTGAGCCTGCCAAGTGATCCGGTTGACGGGCTTGATTAACCAAGACAGTAGTTCGTGGATTTCCACGGGTGGAAAAGGGGCGATCCCTACTTCGACCAAGTCCGGTGGCGTATGCCCATTGCCTTCAACGTCTACGATGATGATTGGTTCAGAGGGCCATGCGAAGTCTGTTTTCAACATCAGAGATTCCTTGTTGCCTCGGCGCGGCCATGGCGCGCGTAGTGATGGGGTTTGTCAGCGTCATGTACCTGATAGCCTAAAGAGTGCTGCAGATAGTAACGACGCTGTTCATCAAGACCGCGAACAACAATCGCACGGTCGTTCACCTGCGGATCTCCCACAGCACCCAGCTCGTGGCACATTCGATTCAGAACCTGTTGATCCGGCTTCTTCCATGCTGCTTTGCAGATGGCGAATTGGGAGGTCGGGCAGGTTTCGCACAGTTCGGTGATACCGAAGTGTCCGTTGTAATCGGCCTGGTGATGCGCAAAGGCGACTCCACAAGAGGTTTTGTGGAAGATCGGTGTCACCTGATTCTGTTCCCCATACAACCTGAGCAGCCTCTGCTCATCCTCCAGCGGGAGGAGCTTTCGCCTAGCCGTCATTTTGTATGGCTCAGGGATTCCTTGGCTCTGGTAAAACTCGGCTATCTCCTTGCGATAGAACAGCCCGCTGAATACGGTCGCATGGGCATGATTGGCAAGCGCTGCGGCCCTTGTAATGTGCTCTGGTGAGTCGTTTAGCCCTGGAACGATTGGGCGCCAATACAGCACCACTTTGTACTGCCTAGCGTGGCGGAACAACATCTTCAGGCTGTTGGCAGCGATCGAAGACTTTATGGGTTCGATCTTCGGATCATCAATTCCTGAGTAGGTAACCAGCACTGTCAGCTTGAGGTTTCGGAGCGTATTGAAGCGCTCGCAATCGTCCTGCGATATACGCCATCGAGTGATCACTAGCACATTGTTGGTTAGCCCGGCCTCATCGAGCATACGCAACAGATTGTGTGTATGAGTCTTGACCTCGGGGAGCATCGGGTCGGTGGCCCGGTTGAACAGCTGAATAGGTGTGATGTGAGGCTGGAAATACCGGTGAGTGATAAATCGCTGGAAGGCGTCCTCATCGCTCATCAGTGCCTGCGGCGTGCGCTGATCGAAATTTCCATAGAGGTGACGAACGCAGTAGCTGCAATCGAGTGGACAGCCAATGATGTGATTCAAGCTGAGCCCGCTTTTGCGGTACCCGACAGGATCTACCAGATTCGGGTTGGCGTTTTGTAACTGCGTCGAGTCGATGATTCTGACTTGGGATCTCACTGCGATTCTCCTTGCTTGCCGCCGGATCATCAGATGGAGTGAGCGCCCGTTTAGGGTGCCTACCCGCCCATCCTGGTAGGTAATGGTAATGGCCAGATGATAGCTTGATATCTGGATTGGCTGGTAAATCAGCCCTCTATGGCTGAGCCAATAAGTTTGCTGTCCACATTCCTCATCGCTCCAGCGCCATCAGGACGGATCCCAAAATTATTTCCGCGGCGCACATCCAACTAGGGGCGCCCGAAAAAAGACAACGCTTCAAAACAGCGGCAATGAGTAGCTGACAGTCAGGCGGTTTTCGTCTTGGTTACGCTGACCTGGAATGCCATTGCGCCACATTGCGTTTTTCCCAATTGAAACCCAAGTTTTTCAGCGCGCCTTGCTGAATAACGTAAGCCACACTCATGTTGCGTTCCCACTCACTCGCGCCAGTAGAGACATGATAGATAGCAGCTGCCACCCCATTGTGGTGATTGCCCGAGAGACGGGCTTCGGAGACAGCGAAAGGATGAGACAGGCTTTCCTGCGAGCATTTAGCCAGTCCCCACAGGCAATCCAGCGCATGGCCACCTCGGCTCGTAGGCACGAAGATTTGAGCTGAACATTAAGGCGAAGCCGCCCAATCAGGAACTTAGCGGCTTCCGCGATGCCGTGACCGCTTTTTTATGTTGCGGGCCTATTGTCTGGCTCAGTTTCTCGCTTGCGCGCGTGCGACTTGAGCCTGGTGAGCTGCAGTTTCCTGACGCTGCTGGTGGCGTTTATTGTCTTCTGCTGTAATCGCAGCTGATTCGGGGACACAGTGACGCTGTAACCACTCAGGGCTGAGCTTCCCGGTTAGGTGGAGCGCAATCAGGGGCTTCACGTCGCACTGGTTGTACAAAACGGCAAGCAACTCTCCGCTTGGAGCATAGATGTAAGGGCGATAGGGGGAACGAGTCGGCCTTCCGTTAAGACCACGGTCTAATTGAAAGGCCCCGATGCGATATCCCACCGACATTCTTTTTCGAGCTAGGTCGTTGGCATGAGCCAATTGCTGGCCGCCGTAGACGATAGCGTACAAGGGGAAGACAGCCACGGCAGAAATAGTGGACAACACCCATGAAGGAACATGACTGGTGCATAGCACTAGAAATAAGACCAGGAAAAAACAGGCGTTCGATGCGATGAGAAAACCGCCCAGGCGCTTCAATAACCCAGCTCGTCCTTCGTCTTCGACAAGCTTTTTGAGGATGTCGTTGCCGTTGTAATTGATGTCCATGTCACTCATGGCAGCTCAATTCCCAACCGATCCTTGAGCACCTGCTTACCGTATGCTTTGCCGATTTCTAACATCACAGCCAGGCTCACCCCTCCAGCTTTTTCAGCGCCTGCTTTCGTTAAACGCCAAACTTCACGATCTCGAATGGTGTCGAGAAACTCGTGCCCCTTGATGGTCATGCGTTTTGGCCGCCAATCAAAATCATTCATTGAGCAAAGGTCTTGCGCCACTACGAACCCAGCCTCGTGCAGCAGCATGACGTGATAGGAGACTTCATCCTCGCTATGACTTTCGATGGTGAGATCGATCCAGGAATCAGGGGTTTTGTCGCTGGCCTCAATGGCCAACAGGATCTCGCGTACTAAATCTTTGTCGAGTTTCATCGAAGTGTCCGTCCTGGATGTGATGAGGACATTATCACGCAGGGAAAGGCTGTTCGTGCAAAACTCAAAAGTGGAGCGAATAGCCGTGAGGACATCGTGACGATGTAACCGTATACGATCCATAAAGACCTTCCGTGCACCGTAGACGCTCCAATCGAAACGTCTTAGTGCTGAGGCTTCGGGGGTCAGCGCGCCGGTGACGTAATACGCCTCATACTCTGACGAGTCGTTAACTTGGCGCTCGATGTTGTCAAACAGCTCGGCCAGCTGGGGCTGGCCGGCACGACTTGCCTCGACGAATTTGAGCAGCTACAGGGAAAGCTCGGTGCGCATCTGCAGGTCGCGTTACACATTCACCGAGAGTCACTTCCAAGTGTGATGGCTGGTGCCTCAACCTACCGCGACACGGCTCTTGCGGCCAGCTGCGCGCCACCAAAAACTCGTCGACGCGCCGGCGCCGGCATATCCCCTAAATCCCCACCACCCCAGCCGCCGCTTACCGTCGTTGCGCAACTCGCATTGGGATCGCTACGCTCCCCTCGCTAGTTGCTCCGGGCCACCTCGACACCGGGCAAAACCCAATTACACACCCATAAACACACCCAATTACACCCAATTAGCGCCTGTCAGGGCTCACCGCCAAAAGCTGTTTTTGACACCAAAAAAGCTCTCCCCCAAACCGCATCCAGCCTCGACGCATCATCACCAGGCCGAAACGCGAAAAAGAAAAAAACCGCCGGGCTTTGCCCGGCATGGCCTTCGGTCTAGCCGCCCTGATGCGCTCGGCGAAAAAAAATCTAATCCAAGCTCGGCGCCGACCGCAGCGGCCAGTAATGCGGTAAATTTCGCGCCTGATCCTCAAGAAGAAAGACCGCATGATTCTTTATAAATATTTCGCTTTCTCAGGCGGTACCAGGGCTATCAAAAGCCGACAGCTTGGCTTCCGTACCCCGACCTATTTCAACGATCCATTCGAGTTGTCAGGTCTTTCGAACATCTCGGACTACCCAACGATCCAAACGCAGATTGAGTGGCTGCAAGACTTTGGTGTTCTCTGCCTTACCAAGTCCCCCATGAATCCATTGATGTGGGCGCATTATGGCGATCAACACAAAGGCTTTGTCGTGGGGTACGACGTATCGGTGCCGTTTTTGAATGATCCGAAGTTCAACATCATCTCTGCCATGGATGGGAATGTGTTTTACACCAGCCAGAAGGAGAACACCGTGCTAAGCCCCGACATGCGCGCGCAGCTCCTTCGTGAACTTCAGGGCTCCGCAATGGGTGGCGATGGTTCCGGAAGCTCCACCCAGCTAATAAAGCGTATTTTGCTGCAGAAGCATTTGTGCTGGGCCTATGAGGAGGAGGTTCGTGTCGTCAAACGGGTAGTTTGTGGTTTGGGGCAATCAGTGGACGAGTTTTACGAGTCGCCCGAAAATATTTTTCAAACTTTTTATGAGCCGATCTCAGGGACAGATGACTATCACGTTCAAGCAAAGCCTGGATGCGAAGGTTTCTACCTATCCGAAGAGAAGGTTCCAATAAAAGAGGTGTATCTAGGGTTGCGCTGCGCCGATGCGCTGGATGAAGAAACGATAAAATCTCTTGAAGAAGTTCCTTCCCTGTTTCAAGTGACCATGGCTGGAGATTCGTGGAATCTGCAAGCCAGTCAAATTGAAGCCAGTAGCCTGCGCCAGTGATATGCGGGAGCGACGTTCCTGCAATTAGCATTAAAGGGAAAGGCCGAGCAATACCTCGGCCTTTCCCTCATCCTAGAACCATCAGGCCGGCAAGGGGAACGACTGGGCAAGAGCACAGCACGTAAAGACGTTATGCGGAGCCGGGCTTAAGCCCAAAAAATGGATAGGCTAAATAGCTTTGCAGCCCAAACCAATGAGTAGCCTAGCCTCTACGCCGGAACAGAAGCAGCACGCCCTCTAATCACTCCGTCAGGACGTGGCTGCATGTCGATGTATCTTGGACAGATCAAAGTTAGGACATCCTTGCCATGAGCATTGAAGCAAAGGTGCTTCACCTTCAAGCCATTCAAAACCTGCTAGCGCCATACCGCTATCTTTATTGCGTTGACCTTGAGGCGACCTGTGATGAGGTTGGCGAGTCGGAATCACCAAGGACGCTCGCAGTCGTCCCAGCTCAGATGGAAACGATTGAGATTGGCTTGGTGGTGATCGATCTGGAAACGCGTGAGATCGTCGATGAGTTCCAGCGTTTCGTTCGATCGCAGATCAATCCCATCCTCACCGACTTCTGCAAAAAGCTCACATCCATCCAACAAGCGGACGTGGACAGTGCAGGAACCTATGAGGAGCTTGGCCAGGAGCTAGGAGTGTTTGTTGCGCGATATCCAAATGCGGCTTGGGCGTCGTGGGGTGACTATGATGCGAGACAGCTAGAGCGAGATGCAGGGTTTGTTGCATGCCCTTCCCTGCTCGCCGGTCTGCAGCACTTCAATGCGAGGAAATGGCATAAAGGCCTATACGACATTCAGCCGAAGGAGCTTAGGCAAACGGTAGAGTCGATGGGTTTGGTTTGGCAGGGTACCTATCACCGAGGGAAAGACGATGCTCGCAATGTTGCTTCCATTATAAAAGAGATGCTCGGCTGAATACGTGAGCCGGCCCTCAACGGCCCGAAGTAGCGACTCCCCCATTTACCGCTATACCTCTCTCAACCCTCAGTTGTTCTACAAAGCAGTGCGTTTTTCCGATCAATAGCTCTCCTCAGCCCATGGCTCTAGCAAGGCGATTATCAGATACTGCCATTGCGCCAGTACCCATCATTCAAGGTTGAAACGACTCATGGCAAGGAAGAAGGCAAAAAACTCCACCAGTAACGGCATCCTAATTATTTTTGCGCTGGCCTTCGGCGCATTCGCATCGATCCCGAAGAATGCTTGGATTGCCATTGGCGTTATTGCTTGCATCGGAGCGTCCCTTTGGCTGCTGGTTCGTCGCGCAAAGCGACAGCGCGAGCAAATGTCAGCGCCAACTTTAGGGACTGCGCATCTGCGAGAGCATCAAGGAGCGGGCCTGACTTTCTCTATACGTGAGGTTTCGACGAGCCGTACGGACACTGAGGATGTCTCCGATTTTTATACTGTCCAACTCGGCTCGACGTCCTCAAAGTCGTTCAAAATTCCAGATGCAAGCGCGCAGAAAGCTGATGTTCGCTGGGTGCCCGCAGGCGAATCTGTCACTGTTTCTGGTTTTTCGCTTCCCGGTGGCATGTTCTATGTAGGCAGCGTACTGGGTGGCCGACACGATGCTGAAGAACCCTCGCTGATTAACCCCAAACTCCGTATCGCGAAGACACAGGTCGATATAGAAGAGCGACTGATGTCCTACTGGCCAAGTTTTCACTCCATCTCATCGGAGGCTCGGCGCGGATACCTCCAATGGCTGGAAGGTGGTCGCAGTTACCCACTGGCAGACGCCGGCTACGTCTTTTTGTACTTCTATGGACTGGAACGCCGGGCCCTCGCTGATGCTGTAAACGATCCAACGGTGAAGACTGAGATTCCTTTGATCGTCGAAGAAATCCACCGCCTATTAAGTATTTATGGGGGAAACAGGTCGTTCAGGGGGTATGCGGAAGGTTTCCTGGATTACCTCAGCAACACCACGGTTGATCCAAACCTCTACCTTGGCCCACCTCCCAACGTTGCTGCTTACAGCTTCGAAATGCCACTGCCGCTGCGCGTAGGTCTGGGGCAACACGCCTCAAACAAGCGACCACTCGATGCCGATTGGGCATTAGCATGGGCGTTAGCTGACCCCAACATCAGTAAGCGTACGCCAGTCACACGCTGTAGAGATGTCTTTTCGAGACTGTTCAAGCTCAAATACACAAGTGCCCATCCAACGGGTCTTATCCTGGCGCAAAACAAGACCAAGCTTAAGACCAGCTATCGGCCGGCCTCTGCAGTCCTAATGGCGCCCACACTTAGCTTGGGTGATCTTCCTGATGTCATGGCCACCTCCGGAACACGTAAATGCCTGCAGTTGCTAGTTGAGCTATGCACCAGCGAGCTTGAACCCTATAGCCGATATTTGGGCCGAAACCCTGAAAGCGCAGAAGCCCTTGAAGGTCTTTTACAGCTTCCTGTCACTCTCTGGCCGGCGGCAGCTCGTACAGAATTGGACGAGCTTCAATTCAGAATCGGCGACGACCTTATTGTCATGAGCTTTGGCGAACTCGCAGGTCGATTCAAGAGCGCTGGAGCCTTGTCCCGCGACAAGGTACTCGCGCTTGCTCGCGCACTGGAATCGCTTAACATCGGTATGGAACCTGATGTACTGGCTGGCAGCAAGACACCGAAAGCTGAAGATCGTATCGCGCTATTCGTGACCCAGCCCGAAGACGGATCACTACGGGCCTCAGCGGCCTACAACGCGGCCTCAGTCACGCTTGATCTGGCCAGTGCAGTAGCATCTGCCGATGGCGACACCTCCAATGAAGAGGTCACATTGCTTGCTCAGCACATCGATTCCTGGAGTCACCTGAGTGTGGCCCATCGCAAACGCCTCAAAGCGCACCTGCGAATCCAGATCCAGCAACCACCAACGCTGGCCAGTCTGAAGAAAAAACTCGATCCATTAACGGTCGAAGCCAAGCGCACGATTGCCAGCTTCCTGTCCCATTTGGCGCAAGCTGATGGCATCGTCAGCCCAGCGGAAGTGAAACTTCTTGAGCGCGTTTACAAAGCGCTGCAGCTGGATAGTCAGTTGCTGTACAGCGATCTTCACGGGGCGGCATCTGGAGCGAGTATTGCGTCCGTTAAACCAGCAGCCAGCACTCCTCGCTCCGAGCCTGGCACCCCGATCACAGCCACTGCGAATCAAGGCTTCGTGCTCGATCACGACCGGATTGCAGAGTTGCAACGAGAAACAGCTGAGGTCTCCGCCCTCCTTGCCCAAGTCTTCAATGATGACCAGGTTGAGGAACCGGAAGAGTTGGTTGAAGCGGCAGAATCGTCCCCAGAATCGAGTGCGGACGTTGACGGTCTCGATTTGGAACACTCTGCATTCCTTCGTTTGCTGATCTCACGCCCTGAGTGGAGCCGCTCCGAACTTGAAGCCGCCGCCAGCGACATGGAACTGATGCTTGATGGAGCGCTGGAGCAAATCAACGACATGGCTTTTGAACGATTCGACATGCCCGTCACCGAAGGTGATGACCCCATCGAGATCAATACAGACATTCTGGAAGAGTTAGCCCTATGAGCACTATCAGAGCCAAGGATCGCGATGCGGTCATCCAGTCGCTGCGCGCCGGCGTTGTTCCTCGTGTGGGCCAACACCTGATTCAGGTCGGCCGGGTAGGCGAACTTGATGCTCTGATCAAGGACGTCAATCGCCTGGTCGAAAGCGGATCGGCATTTCGAATCGTGATTGGTGAGTACGGTGCAGGCAAAACGTTCTTTCTGAACTTGGTACGAGCCATCGCCATGGAGCGTAAACTCGTGACCATGCATGCCGACCTGAACCCTGATCGCAGACTGCATGCCACTGGAGGACAAGCGCGTTCGCTTTACTCCGAGTTGGCCAAGAACATGTCGACGCGTACAAAACCCGACGGCGGGGCCATGCAAGGCATTGTTGAGAAATTTATCTCGCAAGCCAAAACCGAAGCCAAGGCCGCAGGTACTGACAGCGAGACCGTCATTCGTGCTCACTTGGCCGAGCTGACCGAGATGGTCAACGGCTATGATTTCGCTGAGGTGATCGCCGCGTATTGCCGGGGTTTCGAGGAAGGCAACGAGCAGCTCAAGGCCGACGCCATTCGTTGGTTGCGTGGCGAGTTCACCACCAAAACCGATGCCCGTGCGGCGTTGGGCGTACGAACGATCATTGATGATGCATCCGTCTACGATCAGCTCAAGCTATTGTCGAGATTCGTCAGGCTCGCAGGTTTCGGCGGTCTGATGATCTGCCTCGATGAACTGGTCAACCTCTACAAGCTGGCCAATACGCAGGCGCGCAATGCTAACTACGAGCAGATCCTGCGCATCCTCAATGACTCGTTACAGGGATCGTCTGAGGGCCTGGGCTTCGTTCTGGGTGGCACCCCCGAGTTTCTGATGGACACTCGCCGAGGGCTCTTCAGCTACCCTGCCCTGCAATCGCGACTGGCCGAGAACTCGTTTGCGAAATCAGGATTGGTGGATCTGTCGGGGCCGGTCATTCGCCTCACCAGTCTTACCCCGGAGGATTTCTACGTATTGCTTCAGAAGCTTCGTCACGTGTACGCAGGCGGTGATGCTGAGAAGTATTTATTGCCTGACGAGGCGCTCCCATTGTTCATGGCGCACTGCAACCAGCGCTTGGGTGAGGCCTATTTCCGTACACCTCGCACGACGATCACCGCCTTCATCAACCTGCTGGCCATCCTGGAGCAAAACCCGGGTGCTGATTGGCGCGCACTGCTTGGCGCCGTAGAAGTAGCCAAGGACTTGGGTGGCGAAGACGATACGAAAGTCGAAGCGGATGATGAACTTGCCACCTTCACACTCTGAATCTTCAGGCTTCGACCAGCTAGAGCCCCGAATCCAGCGATGGATCTGGGCTGAAGGCTGGACGTCTTTGCGCGACGCCCAGGAAAGGGCTGTGCAGGTGCTGATGGCAGCGGATCAGGATGTCATCATCGCCGCAGCAACAGCGGCAGGGAAAACCGAGGCCGCCTTCCTCCCCATACTCACCCATTTACTGAACAGCAACGATCCGCCCGGTTCGGTGTTGTACATCAGCCCGCTCAAGGCCTTGATCAATGACCAATGGGACAGATTAGGCCGCCTCTGTGAGCAACTTGAAATTCCCGTAGTGGCTTGGCATGGGGACATTTCATCGAGCAAAAAGCATCGCTTTCTGAAGTCACCCGAAGGGGTGCTTCTGATAACGCCTGAATCCCTTGAGGCACTATTCGTCAATCGAGGCTCCAGCCTTGCGGGGGTGTTCCAGAATCTACGCTATATCGTCGTGGACGAACTGCATGCGTTCATTGGAAGTGAGCGAGGCAAACAGCTTCAGTCCCTGATGCACCGTGTAGAGCTCGTCGCCGGGCGTCGAGTCCCCAGGGTCGGGCTTTCGGCCACACTCGGCGATATGACGTTGGCATCAGAGTTTCTGCGCTCAGGAGGCGTCGACGGAGTGACCGTCATTGAGTCCAAAAACTCAAACCAGACACTCCAGGTGCAAATTCGCGGCTACATCCAACCGCCGATGAACGAGCTCAAAAAGCCTTCCGTCCAGCCCTCTAATCAGGAAGGCGATGACGACGAGACGGAAAACAAAGCAAGCCCAGACTTCGCAATCGCTGATCATATCTACAAGGTGTTACGCGGAAGCAATAATCTGATTTTCCCAAACAGCCGGCAGCAGGTTGAATGGTATGCAGACCAATTGCGCCGGCGCTGTGAGAAGGATGCTGTACCCAACGAATTCTGGCCTCATCACGGCAACCTTTCGAAAGACCTGCGAGAGCAAGCTGAACACGCCCTGAAGGCAGGTAATCAAGCGGCATCGGCCATATGCACTACGACGCTTGAGCTCGGAATAGACATCGGTAGCATCAAGACAGTGGTACAGATTGGTGCTCCGCCATCAGTGGCGAGCCTGCGCCAGAGACTGGGTCGTTCGGGCAGACGCCCGGGGGAAAACGCGATCTTGCGCGTTTACTGCAAAGAGTCGCCACTCAAAGATGGATCGAGCCTTTCGGATCAGCTGCGCCAGGGATTGGTTCAGACAATTGCCATGGTGCGCCTTTTAATTGGGGGATGGTTTGAACCTCCCCGGGCTCAGGGTATTCATGCGTCCACTCTCGTTCAGCAATGCCTCTCCATAATTGCTCAGTGCGGCGGCGCTTCCGCTGCTGATCTTTGGAAAAGCCTTATCGCTGAAGGAGCATTCCAAAACGTCGAGAAGTCAGACTTCGTCAAGCTGCTCAAGTCGCTAGGGGAGCATGAACTCATCGTTCAGGACAGCTCAGGATTGTTGCTTCCAGGGACAGTTGGAGAGCGCCTGATCAACCACTATGAGTTCTACAGCGCATTCACCAGTGATGAGGAGTTTCGCCTGGTGTGCGACGGTAAAGTACTGGGTTCAGTACCCGTAAGCCGGCCGCTGACCAAGGATCAACGCATCATATTCGGAGGCCGAAGGTGGCAGGTTCGTGATGTTGATCTCCAAGCCAAGGTCATCATTGTTTCCGCCGCACGCGGTGGTGCCCCTCCTCAGTTCGATGGTCTGGGCGCCATGGTGCATGACAACGTGCGTAAAGAAATGCGAGCTGTCCTGGCAGACCCAGCCCCCTGCCCATTCATTGATCGCGATGCCCAAGCATTGCTCGACGAGGCTCGCAAGACATTTAACGCATTAGGCCTTGATGAACGCTACGTCATTGAGTCCGGAGGTAAATGCTATCTAATCAGCTGGCTGGGTGATTACGCCAACGATGCATTACGCCTGTTACTCAATCATGTGGGCCTTTCGTGTGATAACGCAGGCTTGGCGATTGAGGTTGACGCCGACATCCATCGGACTCTGACGGCACTAAAGAATGTAGGTGACCTGGACGCAAGCGATCTCGATTCGATTCTCGCAGATGTAGAGAATATGCTGCGGGAAAAATGGGATTGGGCATTGCCGGAGTCATTATTGATGAAGTCGTTTGCCTCAATATCACTGGATATCTCTACCGCAATCAATTTTGCACAGAGTCTGACTTTGGCTAAGTAAATTGATAGTCATTGAAGGTATGGGGGCGACTGCCGGGTATGTAGCATCGCGGCTATATGGCACTCTCAAGCTTGTGGTTTGACCTTCTAAAGGCGTTCGTCGAGCCGGGCACAGCCCGAAGCGACGTTAAATGCCCCTCGCTCGACAGCCTGCATATGCAGGCGCCTGGCTGAATATGATTCTGTCCAATCTAGCTAGCCGAAGCGGAACCCAAAAAGCCCTCCGCCCTCCCCTATGTCAGATAGACGAGTTTTTAAAACTACATCATTAAGATTAAATCCTTTCAGCATAGGGAGTCGCGCATAAATATCCGAATTCATCGTGACGATGTACTGCAAACGCTTGCCTTTAGTCGCCTCATATCCAAGTTGCAGTGCGCAAGCAATTTGCCGCTCGTCGACTCCATCGAATAGATGGCTATCGTGCAGCAGAAATCCCGGGCCTCCATATCGGGCAGTCACCACGTTGAACAGAGCAAGGTCAAAGCAAAAGATTTCGACATTTGATATTCCACCACCCCGGTCACCTTCGATGGAAATGCGAAATTCTGGGCCGTTGTCAGTCGCGTCGACTACGAATCTGCCGGCCCTATCGTCATATAGGCGCGAGATGGCGTCGGCAATATTGAGAATCGCTTGTGTAAGGGCTTCTGCGCGGATGTGATGATCCTGCTGCAACCTTCGTTGCAAGTTGGCACGGTCAATATCGAGCTTGGTGGACTCGCCTTCCAGCGCCTCTGCTGCCTTGAATCGCTCACGTAAGGCTGCCGCTTGGGCGTCAGAACCCGCAAGCTGCCGCTGCATATCCAGAAAGTCATCCAATGCTCCTCGTCCTTCGAGACCTTGCAGCGTAGTGCTTCGCTCTTGATCCAGACGGCTGACCTCTGCTTCGTCGTCCGCAATTCGCGCTCTCAGACTGGTGATTTCGTTTTCCAAGTGAACACGACGATTGACGACTACCGACTCATAGAACGAACTCACTTCATCAAATCTACGCAAGACAACTCCTGGAAGTTCGATGCCAGCGGCAACGTACAGCTGCTCAATATCGGAGCGCTGCGGCGCCATCTCTGACTTTAAAGCGAATTCAAGGTGTTCTAGATTTTCGTTCATGGATACGGTGTGACGAACAATCGCTTGCATCTCCGATTTAGCAGACGCAGCACGACGCGATAGTTCTTTGTAGCTCTCATGAACTTCAAAATTCTTAAGAGCGTGGCGTAACCTATCAGCCCTCGCCTCTGCAATCGTGACCTGTGGACGCAACTCCGCCACTGTGCCGACGACCTGACCTAGAGCCCCCGCCTTAACCGCTTTGCGAAGCTCTTCCAGCGTTTTTTCGCGGAGCCGGATCTTTCCGAATTCAAACGGAATCTGCCAGTCCAGACCCAAAAGGTAAGAAAGATTTACCTGCCAGTCAGAACGCTGTTGTTTTTCGGCTTGTCGTTGCGGTGTTAAGAATCCGCCTGAATCTCGTCTACGGACAAAATACGACAACATCGATCGAAAACTTGGCGTGTAGGATTCCTCAAACGCAGTACCGCGCACATCCAACGGTAGCCCAAACATGCTGTGCCCGAGAAACACCTTCCAATTAGTATTGGATATGAAGAAACGCTCGGTTGCCTTGTCGAGCTTTTTAGGCAAGTCCTTCCGCGCCTCTCCACCTGTCAACAGAAATATTTTAGAAGGGGCTGCGCCGCCTCGCTCGACTGTAAACACCTCACCACCGATGCAAAAACGCCCCTTGAACGTATGTGAAACAAGTTCAGGCAATCGAAATAAGGAGTCCTTGTCGCAGTCCGCACCGAGTAAGAAATGGATTATCTCAACCAAACTGGTTTTGCCCGCACTGTTACGAGTCTGCTTCTCAGTAGACAATTCGTTTTTGTCAGAAAGTAGGACATTAAGTCCATCATGAAACGTGACTGGTTTGAACGTAATTATGGAACTCTCAATGCTTAATATCATTCCGCGCCCCCTCGACGAACAATACCTTGGCCATACTCAATCGCGGATATGGCGTAAAGAAGATTTAAAGCCAAAACAAACCAGTCAAAGGAAAGCGGTGTCGCAGTTGGCCGCATTTCACGGTCTTCACGAACGCACTCCCACAGCTCTGAAACCGAGCGTGGCTCTTTCAGTTGATTCAATATCTCTGCCCCGACACCGATCAATGCACGATCATGCGGAAGGTACTTGGTAGGCAGAATCATGACACGGCCATCTGAGGTTCACGTTCAAAGATGTCGCAATTCTCAAATAGATATGCCAGCAATGCCTGTGCTACCACCTGCTGTTGGGGAAGTACGTAACCTATGCCCGTCACGAGTTCGAGTAGCGCGGCCATGATTTCTGCAGGTGGCAGATTTTGCGCCTTGTAGTACACATACTTCGTCCTGAATATCGCGGCGATCCTGTCTCCAGTAAGTGGGTCGGGATGGCGCTCAAAATAACTGGCTACGACGGGTGCATTCGTCCATCCACCGGCGATCAACATTTTCCAATGATTAGGAAGCTGGTTGTAAGAAAGCTTGTTGACCGGCACCGGCCTCAGATCGCCGGTCTCTAATTGAGGGGCTTCCGCCGCCGCCGCGAGCTCATTCACAAGCTTGCGTAAGATCGCAACATCGAGGTTCTTTGTGTCATCCTCTGACGCGGTAGGCCCGAGTAATGCAGCGATCCGTTCGGGGCTTAGCCTAAAGACCCGCTCAGCGACCCCTTCAAAACCAATGAAGCCAAATTTGATTTTGGGGTTTGCCTTCTCAAGCCCCTTTAATGTGGTAACGGCTTCGATCGGCATGCCCTCAATAAGATTATGCACCATGTGCCATTCCAGCATTATGACCTCCAACTTCGCAAAAGCCGTGGCGAAGTCATCGCTCATTTTCTTCGTTATCTTCGCTACTTGTTTGGTCTCGCCGTTCAGCGCTCCGTAGCATTGAAAGAGTTGCCCTGAGGAATTTAGGTAGCCGTCACAACCCTTGTCGCCGAGCTGACCGAAGGGGCGCACGCGAACAAAGTCGTCCCCGTGCAAATGTCCCATAATGTCTGAAAAAAAGTCCTGAAACGCACCGCTGTTGCACTGGCGAAGTCGCAACTCTAATGCGATGCGCCACCAGTAACGCTGCTGAATGGAAACCGCAGGGTCGAAGTGCATAGCTTTTGTGTTCCTTCCTTGAAGTCAGCCCTGGATCGCGGACTGGGGCCTATAGCTATTTTCGCCACTAGCGGCAGATCGCCAGTTGATTCGATCTTCTTCGCACACAGCGAGCAATGGATCAACATACTCATCTGTAACGCTAGCTACTTAATGAACAGCAGGGAATCCGGTTTTATCCCTCTTTCGAGCTCGCCAAGTAGTTCCCAACAGAGATGGACGGGCAACGGTTGCTCCATCCCCTGAACATTGAAAATGTCGAAGCAGCATCGAGCTGACCTGCGTCATAGCATCGGCTTTGGAAACTGCAGAATCGGGCTTGACGAAGAATTTGACAATGATTTTCTCGCGCGAGAAATCGCGACATAGAACAGTTAGGCTGACGCAAAACGTTCGCTCAGAAAATGATTCGCGCCTGGTATGAGCACGTGATCAAACTCCAACCGCAACAATCCAATCACTCATCATTCTGCTTTGTCGCAAGAAAGCAAATGCCTAGCCGGGCCCAGTCGGCCCGAAGGAGCGACCTATCCAGAATCGAATCACCATATCCTGTGGAGCTATGTAATGGCAGCTAGAGTCCGAACGCCAGTTTCAGCTCACTCGGTTGCGCCCGCTGCGCTTGGCTAGATAGAGGGCATCATCGGCACGAGTCAGAAGGCTTTCCACATCGTCACCAGCTTTGGCGAGGGCGACACCAAGGGACGCAGTTACGGTGTCTAGCACCTCATCCGTGCCACGAACTTTGATCCGCAGCGCCTGAATTTTTAGGCGCAGCTGCTCAGCAAAAGTATGAGCACTGGTGAGATCAAAACACTCTTGCAGGACTACACAGAACTCTTCACCACCATAGCGTGCCGCCAGGGCCTGAGGCGGGATTGAGTTCCGTAACACCTGACCAACATGCTCAAGTACGCGGTCGCCCAAAGGATGGCCATACCGGTCATTGAACTGCTTGAAATGATCGATATCCAACATGACCAATGCCACTCCATGAGGAGCGTTGATCAATGCATGCTCCAGCAAGCGAGTGAAGGTAGCTCGGTTCAACACCTTAGTCAGACCATCCAAAGATGCAGCCAGTTGGGCTCGCTCGAGCTTGTCTCTCAGACTCTTAATTTCATTTTGCGCTGAGTGCAGCTGGGAGAGGAAAAGCTCTTGCTGATCCTGCATGACCTGGGTGCTCTGTTGCAGCTCACTCAGAATGGCGGGCAACCTCTTGTCGACCGGCTCCGCGAGCATTTCCATGCAATGGCCAAGACTGGCTTGAAAGTTGGCACTGCCATTCACGCTACGCGAGACATTACGCTCCATGTCGTCAACCAGATTGATCGCTTGTTGCTGCCCTGCGCGCGCCTCCTCCAATTCGTCACGAATGATGTAGTCGCGAAAAAGCTTCGTAGCGAATTCAGGAGGGAAACAGTCGAAGTCTTTGACCACCCTGTCCAGATGGCGATTAAGCTCTGGCTCCTGACCTTTGCTGTAGGTGTACCAGAGAGCATAGTGGACGGGATTTGGTGGAATGTTGTGACGCACCATCAGTGGTACAGCCTGCTTCAACAGAGCCGCCGCCTCGCGGGAGTCCTCTGGATACAGCGTTAGGGCAGTCGCACGCGTCTCTGATTGGCTCATAACGTCACTGTGGTTGGTTTTTATTGGCATATATGAAGTCGGGGGCAGCATATCCTTACGTACACCAAGAGGCCATACATAATGTATGCCTACTACCTGTTGGACTAGCATAGGCCGAACTCGACTACAGCAATTTGCTGATGAAATAGACCCAGCTATCACCTCACGCCATCGGTTGGTTTGCTTTGTACTCTCTCACTGCCTGCGTTCTTATCGACGACGGAATCATCCCAGGCATGTACCAAATTTGACACGTTCGCCCTGTTGGAAGAAATTGATGATTCGCCTCTTCTCTTCGACCTGAAATCCTGTGGCTTTATCTGCAGCCCAAATTTTCAACACGATCGATTGGATGTTCCCCAATCGACCACTGACCCAGTCGATTACTGGGTGCCTGGTCTTCTAATAGGAGTGACAAATTGCTGAATCGGCCCGACAAAGATGCGCTACGTGCGATGCTGGAATCGCAAGTTCAAGAAAAGCTACAACACGACCCTGATGCAGTAACGACTTATGCAGCACAGCCTGAACCTGAACGAAAGCCATACACGAGCAAGCCCACGGTTCAGGACAAGGCATTTCACAGAGAGCTCGATCAGATGCGTGCGGATGCTGAAGCGGGAGTGATTCATAAGCCGTTATCCGACACGACTGAAGATGGCAAACCCAGCCTTGCGCTCGATGATTACCCTGGCTTGAAAGAGGCAGGCTCTGCATCAAATCAGTGGTGATGTTTTGGCGCCTGTGCTGCGGTAATCGGCACCTAGCCGCCCTCCTCTTATGCAGCCTGTCGACGCATGGTCAGGATGGCTGCTCCGAAGCAGATGAACGTCGACCCAACTACCTGGCTGACCCACCGGGATAGCTCTGGACGGGTCAACACGCCCTTAGCCCAAGAGACCAGTGCGGCATACAGACTAAGAGACGTCACCGAGACCGATCAAGCGAGCCTTATAGCTCCGCCCTGGATATCGTCACGCGCCATTCGTAAGTCAATAGCGTCCTGGTTGAGTCGGTGAATCATGTTGAGCAACCGTTGGCGTAGCACTTCGTCTTGAAGCTGCTCTACTGCGCGCATCATATCGAGCGCCGCTACCTCATTGTTAGTGGCGACGGAGTCGAGCAGTTTGCGCATGCTTCTTGATGGTCGATTCATCTCCAACTCCCTGGATTTCAGTGACGCGAATCATATGGCCAGAATGTTTCGTCAGTATTTCAGCTGCACGAACTGGTTTTGAATCACCAGCTCGGGCTGATTTGACGCTAGCTGGAGGGGTGCCCCATGAGGTGTCAATTACGCTTGTCGCGCCATTCCGTGATGTAGCTAAATCGCTACCATTAAGCCGGGCCTTGCCCGAATGAGCGATTACAACAATCAACATCAGGTGCTACCGCTGAATGAGGCACGTGACGAAATTTAAACGAGCACTCATCTCTCCAGTCGACCGATAAGATCGAGGACAGCGTTCGTTTCCACCCTCGTGCACAACATGTCGATTGGACGCCTCGAACCAAGTCCACGAACCGGCGAGCACATCCATTTCGTCGCAGCGGAAACGTCCTCTTCGAACGAGGACAGAGCTTGCCCAAAGACAGCAATCAATCCGACCAAGCGGTCGCTTTCTACGGTGTTCAAGCGGCCTGTTTTTGCTCTACGCGCCAATGATGCAGGGGATACGCCGATGGCCTGAGAAATGACTTTTCGCTCGACCTGCAGGATGCTCGCTATCAGATTGAAATACTCGTAAGGAAGGCCTCGGTGTATGACGTCATGAAGGGTTGTGCCGCGCGAGGGCAGTCCTAAGGTTGACCAAATATTTCCAGGAGTTGGTGGGCCCGGCAGGCACTCTTGGATCGATGACAGCATCTGTGCCTCCATCAGAAACCTAAAGCTAGCCGGGCCCTGCTGGCCCGAAGCATCGACTATAGGAAAAATGGCTCAACACGCTACCTACTGCTAACCGTGCTTCATGCGATGAGAAGCATGGTGCACCGTCATAAATTGTCTCAGCTTCAGCCCGTCCCGTTCTTGAAGTCGTCTCCTTTTGCCGGTACTTGTAGGGCACCAATCTTCAGCAGGGAACGCACCATGCACCCAAGACTCAGAGTCATCGAGACCACCGGCATGGAAGATGGCGCTAAGCGATACAGAGTCGTTGATCTCGTCGAAGGAGGCTCAGCTAGCAAGCACGGTGTCTTCAAAATCAGGACGGATGCGGAGGCTGTTTGTTCGCTCCTGAATGCCGAGCATCCTCATCAGAGTGGTGTAACTCATAAGTCGCTGAGTCTTTGACCCACTTGTCCATTCAAAACAGCACAAGTCTCATGCAGCAGGGGATTCAGTCACCCCTACGCCCCTCCGCCCAAGTTGCTTGACGCCATACATGGCCTGATCCGCCGCTTTCAGCAATGCGTCGAGACTTTGGCCATGAATAGGACACAGCGAAACTCCGACACTGCACGAGACCGATAGCTCTCCTGCACTGGTCACGACTGTCTGCGCGATGGTTTCGAACACCCTCAACGCCTGCGACTCAGCACTCTCGGGGTCAGAAAGATTGGAGATCAGCATCACGAATTCGTCGCCGCCGTACCGGGCAACGGTGTCACATAAGCGGGTGGCTTGAAGCATGCGGTGTGCGACCGCTCGCAGAACCTGGTCGCCTACCTCATGGCCGTACTTGTCGTTGATTTCCTTAAAATGATCCAAGTCGATCAAAAGCACAGCAAACGGAATCCCTTTCGCTTCCCAATCCGAGAAGGCTTGGGCAAAACGCTCGGCGAATAGGTAACGATTAGGCAGCTGCGTGAGCACGTCATGTGTTGCGAGGTAGGCGGAGCGTTCGTGTTCGACTTCTGCCCTTTCTATAGCCTTGAAGTGCCGAATCAATACCATAGGCATCAACACCAGTGCTCCGGCGAGGACTAAAAGAATCATCAACATTTCTTCGGTGAGGACATCCCCGAGACGGAGTTGCCGCTCGAACACCAACGTCATGGGCTGCGATGTACTGCGGATCTCGACCCGGTCAGCCAATTGCGGCAAAAAGAGGCGATCTAGAAAACCTGCTTGTTGAACCTGCGTTGAAAACACATTGCTTTCAGTCCCTGCAGCGGTTTTCAGGACTGCACTTATGTGAACCAGGGGATCCACGTTTGCATTATTCACCGCATCCAGTAGCGCGCCCGTCTTGATCAATAGCAAGGACACCATCGTGCTGCCAAAAAAATTGGGGCGGGTGTTCTCTCGCGCCTGTTCAGGTCTACTGACTGACTGCATCAGAATGTAAGCGTTGCCACCCTCATACATTGCAAAAACGGGTGATACAACGGGCCTCTGATTATTCTGAGTTCGAGCCAGTGCATAGGAGAGATAGGCGACGGTTTCTAGCCTGACGCCATAGATCGAACTGGACTCCGGGAGTACCGGGTACATGAACAACACAGGCCAAGTCTCGCTGAGATAGATCTGATGTTGGGCAGGTTGGTGAGTGAGACTCGGGAAATCCTTGAGTTCAAAGTCTGGCCGCCAGGTACGGCGCAAAAGAACTTCAAAGGCAGCCTGCTCAGCAATGGGTACAGCCCTCGCCGCCTCGAGCATGTAAATATGAGGGTAAGCCGATAAAACGGCTGCCGCATAACGTGACGCAGCTTCCGTATCGCTCTGATCGACGGCTTGGAGAAATGCTGAGAAACCCGCCAACACAGCTTCATTAGTATCAAGCTGATTGCGCACGATGCTGGAAATATTCTGCACGTATTCCGAGAAACGCGTTTCTCTGCGTTGAGTCTCGGACTTCAGCAGCAACAAAGCCGAAAAACCCACCAGGCCGACTGCCAAAATAATGAAACCCACCAAGGAGCTGCGCCGTTTAGTCAACATCATCCTGATTTTCCAATGCGCAGAGCGTGCAAAATGCCTTGGCCAGCCCCTTTGAAATCAGCTGGTTTTGGCGCCGGGTTCGGATTGAGAGAGTTGAAGCAGACACCCGATATTCAGAGCCCAACTTCGGCAAGATTATAGGCGGTCGAATGGTGTTTTGGATTTTATGCAGTGTTAGCGTGAGGTCAATATCATTGATGAATGCCTACAGATTAGGCATGAATTCTCGCTCTGAAAGGACACTTTGTAGCCGGTCTAGATTAAGACGTTGGCACTCACCTTCAGCTTCTCCTCGGGTCTGATAGGTAGCCTTCAGGCGCGCTTTTTCCTCGTTGTCATAAATGTTGAAACCTATAGGCGCGGTTTCGCAGTAGAAGCGCGTTCCGTTACGCATGGATCCCGTTTCCGTGGGGATTGCAGGAACAACAATAAATCTGGAAATCATCTTCACGCCCTCTTCAAGCACACTGTAACTATTAGCGGCTATCAGCCACCATAGCAAGCGACCCTCTTCAGTTTCCGATGAGAAGCACGGGCGGCCTAGAGCCGGTTTGCTGTATCGCAAAAGGCATGTGTAATACGCCATGGCACCCTCTCCTGACTGGAAAGACCATCCATTCCTTAGAGCTCTACTGCTGGTACGCTGACCTCTCCATGGAGGAATCACAATGCCTAATTCAGGCCTGCTCCCACCCCTACTATTCAAGATCAATCAGAACCAACTCGCACTTGAGTGTTTGACGCTTTGGGTTGAGCAGCGCGGATCCGCTGAAGTCGCCGACAACGTTCGTTGAGTGCTGGACGCGATCAATAAAAATGAGGAGTTCATCAAAATGACTCGCAGGGCTGATGGCTCCGGAGTGATCTTATCCAAAGGTTGCAGAAACGAGTAGATAGACGGCTAAAAAGCTAAAAGCAGACGGTCATTTGAACTGCTGGATTTCACCCTTGTCATTCGAACAGTGTGTAGGATATTCAGCACACTCGCCTGAGAGCGTTGTCCCAATGACACCGACAGAAAAACTTCTGCAATGGCATTCAAGCTGGACGATTAATCAAGGCATTGTCAGGTGCAAGACTTGCCATGCTGAGCAAGCTGAACTGAGCAGGGGCAAAACATTTCTTCATGGGCCAGGCTGCGCGAAGGCTTCTCTAAGGATCCTCCCATGGCAGGCCTCAGATGATATCCAAAACTCATTCTCAAGTGGCCAAAAGCACGACTAGCGTAATTAGCCTCCGAAAGTATGAGGAATCCAATTTTCAACACCGCTTAGCGCCAGGCGGGGCCTTGCCTTGAGTAGCTGAGGTAGTCGTTGGTTTTATGATTGCTGTAGCGACGTATCGAATCACTCCCGCCGCCTTGAGCGAAGGCAACACCGAACTTGGTGCCCAACCATGACTCACCCTCCTAGCCAATAAAAAGGGCCACATAGGGCCCTTCAAATCAAACCGACTTTATTGAGTACGCCACGACTCGACAACGTCTGCGCCAAACTCGGTTTTCCATTCCTTTAGCTGACGGTGGTTGCCACCCTTGGTTTCAATCAGCTCACCCGAATTCGGGTTCTTGTAAATCTTCACCTCGCGCGCCTTACGGACTGCCTTCGGTGCGGCAGTAGCTATTGCGCGACGACCCGCTTGCGGGTCAAGGAGGCTGATCACGTCTTTCAGGCTGTAGCTGTACTCACCCAGCAATGCGCGGAGTTTGCTCTCAAATGCCATTTCGGCCTTGAGGCCAGAATCGCCTTTCATCGATTCGAGCTCTGCGAGCTGTTCGGCCAGTTGTTGTTCAAGCTTGCGAAACTCAGCCAAACGAGACATGGGATACTTTCCCCTTAAAGGTTTAGAACGGCACGGAATGCACATTACTCATGCTAAGTGATGATTCAACTTTCGTCATCCATAACTGTTTTTCTGTTACTTGGTCGTTGTGAGCTCTCCTTCAAGATTTCATCTCATTCACATTAAATTTTTCAGGCCGGCACGTCGGTGGTATCCGTTCAGCAATCTCTGCTCTAGCCAAACACTATATAAATATATATATTGTTTTATTCGCAAATGAGTAGCCTGTGATGATCCAATCTGAAAACAAGCTCGATATCCAGCAGCTGCGGGCTAATGCTGATGCCGCTGGCGAGCTACTAAAAGCGCTAGCGAATCCTGATCGATTGCTCCTTCTCTGCCAATTGTCGCAAGGTGAGCTTAACGTGAGCGATCTAGAGGCCTTGTCAGGTATTCAGCAACCTACGTTATCTCAGCAACTCGCGGTGTTACGTCGAAAGAAGATGGTGGAAACACGACGAATGGGGAAGCAAGTCTATTACCGAATCAGTAGTTCTGCCGCGCTCTCGGTGATCCATGTCCTTTACCAGCACTTCTGTGCAGGAGATGCAAAATGAGCATTGATTGGGTCAACTTCACACCTTGGTCTTCGCTGGGCGGCGGGGCCCTGATAGGGCTAGCGGTTAGCTTGTTTGTTCTCGCAAATGGCCGTATTGCCGGTATCAGCGGCTTGCTTGGAAGTGTGATGCAATTTGATAGTGAAGGCTGTAGCGAAAAAGCCCTGTTTCTTCTTGGGCTTTTGATTGCTCCTTTATGCTGGGGGATGTTTGCAGCATTGCCGGAAATCGAGATCGAGACAGAGTGGCCGGCCCTGATTATTGCGGGTCTGCTCGTCGGCGCGGGAACTCGCTACGGCTCCGGCTGTACCAGTGGTCACGGGGTTTGTGGGATTTCTCGATTATCACCTCGCTCCATCGTGGCAACTGTGTGTTTTATGACGGCAGGGTTCGCAACGGTGTATGCCACTCGTCATGTATTGGGGATTTAAAGATGACCAAGCTGAGTGCACTTATTGCCGGACTGATCTTTGGGCTCGGTTTACTCTTGGCTGGTATGGCGAATCCTGCCAAGGTTTTGGCTTTTCTTGATTTGGCCGGTGCCTGGGATCCGTCACTTGCTCTGGTCATGGGAGGTGCCATCGCGGTGGCGGTTATCCCCCTGAATTGGGCTCGTAAGAAGAAGCTGTCCTTGCTGGGTGCCCGTATGCAGATACCCAAGAAGCGGGAGCTAGACATCCGATTGATTGGTGGCAGTCTTGTGTTTGGTGTTGGTTGGGGAGTAGCTGGAATATGTCCTGGGCCGGCGGTAGTTCTTCTACTCACAGCTCATTGGCAAATCATTGTTTTCGTACTGGCAATGTTGGTCGGAATGTATGTGTTCTCTGTACTAGAAAGCCGACGCACGTGTTAATCAGGTGATAGCCATGAAAGCGAATGACAGAAACACTGACCGATTTCTGCTCCATTTGACCAATCCAATTTCAATCATTACTGGGCCAGGAGTATTTAATGTCCGACCTAAACGATCCACGCGTGTTCTTTGCCGCTGAGCGAACGCTGCTGGCCTGGAACCGAACCAGCCTTTCGCTGATGGCGTTTGGCTTTGTGATTGAACGATCCGGACTGCTTCTGCAAATGCTAAAGCCAGGTGTTTTGGGCCCTCCTGGAAAACATTTTTCTTTCTGGATCGGACTCGCTTTTCTGATGCTGGGCTCATGGGTTGCCTGTTGGTCATCCTGGCAATACAAAAAGGTGGTACAGACCCTCAAACCCGTTGAGATCCCACTTGGCTACAGCGTCAATGCTGGCCCTAGCATTAATGTCATCACAGCAATCCTAGGCGTTTTGCTCATGGCGTATTTGTCCATTATGTGAGCAAGGCAGACCTTCGTTCGGCTTCCCGACATCGCCTCCGCATAAGAGGGTCAAACGGCAGCCCCAGGGCTTTATACCGATGCAGTCGAGCATTTTCGACGAGCAAACCAGCGAACGCTATCGACTCACACATATTTCAAAATATTTCTGAAAATGCCGAAACTGTCATCGGATAGAAATATTTAAAGAATTAAATCGTCACTTCTCCGATAGGTGGATACCTCCACTTAACTCCTTTCATTGAGGTGTTGTCGTGATGTTGCTGACTAAAAAAAGCCTGTCTGTCCTGCTGGCTTCCCTCTGCATGAGTGGCCTTGCTCATGCGACCGATGTTACCGGTGCGGGCTCCAGCTTTGTCTATCCGGTTTTGTCCAAGTGGTCGCAGGACTACAGCAAAAGCTCCAGCAACCGTATCAATTACCAGTCGATTGGATCGGGTGGCGGTATCGCTCAGATCAAAGCGGCAACAGTGGATTTTGGTGCGTCTGACGCACCGTTGTCTGCCGATGATCTCAAGGCCGGTGGCCTGGGCCAATTTCCCAGTGTGATTGGCGGCATCGTGCCGGTGATGAACATTGAGGGTATAGCGCCGGGCCAATTGAAGCTCGATGGTGAGACCCTGGCGAAAATCTTCTTGGGTGAGATTACAGTCTGGAACGATCCGGCCATCGTCGCCCTGAACCAAGGCATGAAACTACCAGACAGTAAAGTCACCGTCGTCCACCGTTCTGACGGCTCTGGCACCTCATACAATTTCACCAACTACCTCTCCAAAGTGAGTGATGGCTGGAAATCGAAAATCGGTTTCGGCACGACTGTGCCTTGGCCGGTTGGTGTGGGTGGTAAAGGCAACGAAGGTGTCTCGGCTTACGTAAAGCAGATCAAAAACTCAATCGGTTATGTTGAGTACGCCTATGCCTTGCAAAACAAGATGACGCACGCACAGCTGAAGAACGCCTCCGGGAAATTCATTCAGCCCAATGCCAAAGCCTTCCAAGCAGCTGCCGACACTGCGGACTGGGCTAACGCCAAAGACTTCAACCTGATCATGACCAACGCGCCTGGCGATAGCGCTTGGCCGATCACGGCGACCACCTGGATCATCATGTACAAACAGCCGAAGAATGCCGAGCAAAGCCAAGCGGCCTTCAACTTCTTCAAATGGTCGTTGGAGAAAGGCCAGCAACAGGCCTCGGCGCTGGACTATGTAGCCCTGCCTGACTCTCTGGTGAAGCGTATCGAAGGTTACTGGAAGTCTGACTTCGCACATTGATTCAGCAACACTTAAACCCCTTCCTCGAGCAAGTTTTGCCTGACGAAGGGGTTTGTTTGTGAGTAGACGTATGATGAACGACACAGTCCAACCTTTGACCATGACCCTCCACACTGGCGACGTTACGAGTGATAAGCGTGCGGCTCGCGATCAGCGTCATGATCTCTGGTTCAAGCGTTCAATGCTGGGCGCCGCAATGCTAGTGCTGTTGCTACTGGTGAGCATCGCCGCCTCGACACTTTGGGGCGGTGGTCTCGCATTCAAGACTTTCGGTCTCGACTTTCTGACAAGCACTGAGTGGGATGCTGTCAACAACCACTTCGGTGCTTTGGTTCCGATTTACGGCACCTTGGTGACCTCTTTACTGGCGCTGCTGATTGCGGTTCCTGTCAGCTTTGGCATTGCGATTTTTCTCACTGAAGTAGCTCCGCCCTGGTTGCGGATGCCCGTCGCCTCGGCGGTTGAATTGCTCGCGGGAATTCCATCGATTATCTATGGCATGTGGGGGCTGTTTGTATTCGGCCCGTTCATGGCAGAGCATCTATCGCCTTGGATCAATGACTATCTGGGTGAGCTTCCTTTGGTGGGTTCGCTGTTTCAGGGCCCACCCTTAGGGATTGGCATGCTGACAGCGGGTATTGTGCTGGCAATCATGATCATGCCCTTCATCACCTCTGTCATGCATGAGGTGTTCCGTAGTGTTCCCACAACCCTCAAGGAGTCTGCTTACGCGCTAGGTAGCACTACTTGGGAAGTGGTCTGGGACATTGTTCTGCCTTACACGCGGTCTGCGGTTGTCGGGGGAATTTTTCTGGGGCTCGGACGGGCATTAGGCGAGACCATGGCGGTGACTTTCGTGCTGGGTAATGCTCAACAGTTCTCTGCCTCATTGCTAATGCCAAGCAGCTCCATCGCGTCAGTCATCGCCAACGAGTTCAGCGAAGCCTATACCGACCTGCATCGCTCCGCGCTCATCGCGCTGGGTTTCCTGCTGTTTGTCGTCACCTTTATTGTGCTGGCGTTAGCAAGACTCCTGCTGATGCGGCTGTCACGCAAGGAGGGTCTATGACTGGTAACGAACGTCTCTACCAAATCCGAGCCTTCAAAAATCGACTTGCAATGGTGCTCAGTTGCGGCGCCACAGCTTTCGGCCTCATTTGGTTGGTCTGGATTCTGTTGACCACGGTAATCAACGGATTTCAGGCGCTCAATCTTCGTCTCTTTACACAGATGACACCGCCGCCCGGCACGGAAGGTGGCCTGGCAAACGCGTTCTATGGCAGTGCCCTGATGTCCGCTATCGCCCTGCTTATCGGTACGCCAATTGGCTTGATGGCGGGAATCTGGCTAGCGGAATTCGCACGACACTCGCGTCTGGGCACCACAGTCCGTTTTATTAACGACATTCTACTTTCGGCACCGTCCATTGTGCTGGGTCTGTTCATCTACACCGGCGTCATCCTGCCGTTGAACATACTGACTAACCACCAAGTCGGCTTCTCCGCTATCGCCGGCGCTCTGGCACTGGCGCTATTGGTGATTCCAGTGGTGGTGAGAACCACTGACGAGATGCTTCAACTGCAACCGTCAACCATGCGGGAAGCCGCGCTGGCACTAGGCGTCCCGCAATGGAAACTGACTCTGCAAATCGTATTACGAGCTGCAAAAGCGGGCGTAGTGACCGGGGTGCTACTTGCACTGGCCAGAATCACCGGTGAAACAGCGCCGTTACTGTTTACAGCGTTCGGCAACCAGTTCTGGAGCAGCAATCTTCTGAAACCGATTGCCAGTGTGCCCGTAGTGGTTTTCCAGTACGCCATGAGCCCATTCGATGACTGGCACTCCCTGGCCTGGGCTGGAGCATTGGTGCTGACCTTGTTTGTACTGGTACTCAGTTTACTGTCCCGCTTGATCCTTTTACGCAATAGGTTGACCTGATGAATAGCCGTGACCTTGCCGACGAAAGAACTAAAATTCGCGTTCGTGGCCTGGAGTTTTTTTACAATAACCAGCGGTCTCTGAACTCCATCGATATGGATATTCCAGAGAAACGTATCACTGCGATCATTGGGCCTTCAGGTTGCGGGAAGTCGACGTTATTGCGGGTGTTCAACCGTATCTACGCCATGTACCCGAAGCAGGAGGCGCGGGGCGAGGTGTTGCTCAACGGAGAGAATATTCTCGCACCTGGTTACTCGATGAACCGCCTGCGTAGCCATATCGGCATGGTCTTCCAGAAACCCGTACCGTTTCCCATGTCCATTTACGACAACGTCGCTTACGCCGTGCGTCACCATGAACAACTCTCTCGTCGTGAGATGGATGAACGCGTAGAGCAAGCCTTAAATGGAGCAGCGCTTTGGGACGAGGTAAAGGACAAGCTCAAACAAAGCGCTCAGAGCCTGTCGGGGGGGCAACAACAGCGCCTGTGCATAGCGCGCACCATCGCTTTGCGCCCACAAGTATTGCTTTTGGATGAGCCGACATCCGCGCTTGACCCAATCTCCACTGGGCGCATAGAGCAGTTGATTACTGAGTTAAAAGAGCAATATACCGTCATCATCGTGACCCACAACATGCAGCAAGCGGCTCGGGTTTCGGACTACACCGCCTTTATGTTTATGGGCGAATTGATTGAGCATGATGTGACCGACACGATCTTCACCAAACCAAAAATGAAGCAGACGGAAGACTACATTACAGGTCGCTTTGGATAACCAATCCCTTTCCTTCCGTACATAAGCTTCCAGCCCCTAAAGCTGCAAGGAGTTCGTTAGCTTGGTGAGAACATTAGTTGCCATCGCCATAAGCGCATCGCTTGGAGGGTGGCTACGCAGTATTTTAGGGGCAAAGCTCAAGAACTTGTTTCCGAGCATGCCTGCGGGAACGCTCGTAGCGAATTTTGGCCGGGGGGTACTTGATTGGCCTGACCATCGGCTTTTGGGTGGATTCGCCGCTGCTCTTCCCTCGCTGGCACCTTGCGATCATCACAAGCTTTTGCATAGGGCTCGCGGTCTTCTCACTAGCCTCGGCAGGATCGGCCACGTTAAGCCACAAAGAACGGTTCATTCCTGCAATTGGGGCTATCTCGCTTCATGTCATAGCGTCGCTTGCCATGACTGCATTAGGAGCGCTCACGTTCCAGTGGGTAGACGACATCTAGTAAGTTTTGACCATAGACTGATATGAAATTTGGTTTGTGATTTCAGCCCAGGCTAAAGCCTTGCGCAGAATGACAGAAACAAAAAGCCCGGCGCGAAGCCGGGCTTTTTGTATTTCGGATGGGGCTGATCCTTCAGCAGGTTCGAGTGTAATTCAGGGAGATCTATGGTGCAGCTAACACGTTCTCTTAGGTCGGTATCAGATATGAATTGCATGGAAGCGACAACCCATTGAGCATTCTCCTGTGATGACTGACATTACGAGCCGACGCTAAAGCGTCATTGAGGCAAATGTCCTTGGGCATCGAGGATGCTGACTCAACTGGATGGTTTCGCCCCTGCCACGTCAGATCAGTGGGAATCATTTGAGGTTGTCAGTGAGGTAAGTCATGGCTGGATATCATCCATCCAGATTCAGGCCTTTACCTCTCCCGTGTCGTCCTTCACATCAAACAAGCCTGCAAAAAAAAGATGGAATGCATCCCAGGTTCGCGTCCACCAACCACCTGCTTCTCCCGCTTCTAATGCGATGAGAGAGCGTGTCGCAAGTTTATTCTCGCCGTCATACAACTCGTAGCTTCCGACTATGTCACCGACGGTAATAGGAGCTTCCAGTGCGTTATTGATGTGAAGGCGGCTTTCCACCTTGCGATTACTATTCTTGGGCAGCGTCAATGTCACATCATCGAGCAACCCAACAGAAATTACGTTTTTCTCGCCTTTCCACAGTCGTGGTTGAGCTAACACCTGGCCGCCTTTCTGATAGGTCTTCGTCTCAAAAAAGCGGAAGCCGTAGTTCAGGATTTTTTGAGCATCTTCTGCACGATTGTTCATCGTGGTAGAGCCAAATACCGCACTGATAAGACGCCGCCCATCACGAAGAGCAGAGGTCACCATGCAGTAGCCGGCCTCTTCGGTGTGGCCAGTTTTTAGCCCGTCAACACTTGGGTCGCGCCAGAGGAGAAGATTGCGATTGGGTTGGCGAATGTTGTTCCAGGTGAAATATTTGTGCGCGTATAGCGGGTAGTAAGCGGACTCATCATTGATAATTGCCCGCGCAAGCCGGGCCATATCATGAGCAGAGGAGTAGTGCCCAGGTGCCGGCAAGCCTGTAGGGTTCATGAAGTGAGTGTCAGTCAGCCCAAGTTTATTTGCAGTGACATTCATCAACCCGGCAAATGCATCTTCGCTACCCGCTATGTGCTCCGATAGAGCCACACTGGCGTCGTTGCCAGAGTCGATCACCACGCCACGGAGCAGGTCATGCACAGGGACAACGGCGCCAGGATCAAGAAACATCCTGGAACCACCGGTTCTCCATGCGTTTTCACTGACGGTAACCGGATCGTCGACCTTGAGGCGTCCCGCCTGTATCTCATTGGTAGCCACATACACCGTCATCAACTTAGTCAAGCTAGCCGGCGGCAAATGCATATCAGCGTTTTGACTGCTAATAATCGAGCCTGTCGCGGCATCCATAAGTACCCAGGATTTCGCGCTCAGTTGCGGTGGTGCTGGGATCATCGCTCGGGCAGTTGGTGAGGCAGGACTTGGGGTGGGTATTGGAGCCGCCCAAACTGGTGTCAGAAAAGAACACGCAAGAATGAGTGTAAGCCGCAATTTAGGGTGTTTCACAAGCGCCAGCCTCGGATTCGCAGAAAGACGCGCCAAGCTAGATGAGGAGCTGAGAGGGCTCAAATTAACCCGGATTAATATTAATTTAATTAGCCGTTGGAGACGACCATCTCGGGCAATGGACAGATAATCGAGACTGAGGCTCCACCACCACGCGGCGATTCCTGGATATGCAGTACAAACCCGTGCAACCGAACAATTGCGGACACCAGAGAAAGCCCCAGTCCATGCCCAGGTTGCTGACGGGTGGTGTCTCCGCGATAAAGCCTGCGGATCACGCTGTCACGCTCTGCCTCGGGTATTCCAGGGCCGCTGTCCGAAACCTCTATATTGAACGAGTTATGCGTCAGAGAGCCGCTCAAGTGAATCACACCGCCCTTGGGTGTGAACTTGATAGCGTTATCTAAAAGATTAACCAGCGCCTCGAACAGAAGAGAAACATCACCAGATAACTTCGGATGGTCTTCAGAGAGGTCGAGGAGTAGCGTCAGTCCTTGCTCTTGTGCCAAGGGCAAAAAAAACTCGTGCGCTTGCGTCAGCAGCGATGCTGGTTGGAACGATTCAAAACCTGATCGTCTCCTTGTATCTTCAAGTTCAGATATTCGCAGCAGCCCTTGGAAGCGCAGCATGATGGATTCGCTTTCTTCCAGCGCCATGTTCAATGTCTCTGCATGAGAGCTATCCAGGGGTAACTGCTGTAGCTGGTCAAGATGGGCGCGCAGGCGAGTCAGGGGAGTACGCAGATCGTGCGCAATACCGTCACATGCCCCCTTCACCTCATGCATAAGCTGCTCTATATGCTCGAGCATGACGTTGACAGCATTGGCCAACATGTCGAGCTCATCGCGGCGTGGAGACAGCGGCAGGCGTTCGCCGAGATTGCCCGATACGATACTTTCGGTGCAGCTTTGAAGTCGCTGCACTCTGCGTAAAGGCCTTCGCCTCAGGAGCCACCAACCGATCAACCCAGGGATAAGGGTAAGAGAAAAGCCCCAAATTAATGCCTGCTCGATGATGCCGCCGACTGCGGAGATAGATCCTCCATCACGCGACAAGATCAAAATTCGACCATCACGCCGATGTTGCATTAACGCATGGCTGCTTCGGGTTTGCTCGCGTGGCAATGCGATGCTCAAGCCTCGCTCCAGATAATGTACCTGGCCATCATCTGGGAGACTTGCTCGTAACCGGAGAAGGTCACCGGCGATATGGGTGCCGTCAGCTTTGAACAAACCGTAGGCGTCGATCCCTGAAGTCGAATACACCTCACTGGCAGCCAGTTCACCCTCCAGACTGGCATCATCGATTTTTTGATAATAGTGGGCGCGCTGCATCAATGTTCGCTCGGCAACAGCCCCGAGATAGGTTGAGATTTTCCAATAAAGCACCCCCGTGAAAACGGCTCCCCAAGCGATAAAAAACAAGGCGTAAAGCCCGAGAAGGCGACTATTGGAAGAACGCCAGCGCTCACTCCTGGGAAGCAAGAACATAACCAGAACCGCGAATTGTTTGAATGACAGGGGAACCGCTCCCCTCGATTTTTTTCCGCAGCCGACCGATATGAACATCAATAATGTTCGTGCCAGGATCGAAGTGATATCCCCAAACCGCCTGAAAAAGCATGGTTCTAGTGACCAACTGACCCGCGTTGCGCATGAAATAAGTGAGCAGTTTGAATTCGGTTGGGAGAAGCGGAATGTGCACGTTCGAACGACTGAGTGAGTGTTCAATGAGATCGATATGGAGGTTACCAAAGCTCAAATGACGCTCACTTTCACCTGCGGTTGGGCGCCTCAGCAGCACCTCCACCCTGGCGATCATTTCAACCGTAGAGAACGGTTTGATCAGGTAATCATCGCCCCCCGAACGAAGCCCTTTCACCCGCTCATCGACATCAGACAATGCGCTGATCATCAGGACTGGCTTATGAATACCGAGGCTTCTCAACGTACTGATTATCGTTAAGCCATCAAAATCAGGCAACATCCGGTCAAGCGTTATCACATCATGGTCGCCAGAAATGGCCGCTGATAATCCATCACGACCGCTAGCCGCCCACTGAACATCGAATCCATGGGAGGTAAGCGTGTTAACAATAGCCTTGGCTGTAACCTCATCGTCCTCAATAACTAGCGCGCGATTCATTTTTACTCCACACAACGATTGCAAACCTTAGACTCAAGCAGGCTCCAAGCGCCGTAGATCTCAAGATTGATGCAGCCTAGGTAGGGGGCATCGGACGGTAAACTAAATTTTTCTTAACCCGTCTTAATTTCAGTATTGCTTGAAACGTGACTATTTTTTCGCGCCCCCACTGCTAAACCTCATATCTACGCTGGATTCAGGATACTCCGTCATGACGAAGACCTTACTGAGGCTCGCATTGGCCTGCTTGTTTTTCTTGGCAGATGGCATTGAGGCACAGGATGCCACCTCCACCAAAACGCTTACCCTATTTGTGTCTGGAGGCTTCATCGCGGCGATTCAATCCTTAGCTCCCGTTTATGAAAAAGAGACGGGATTCAGCCTGGTCATCAAAGAGTCCCCACCTACCGGCAATACCCCAATTGCAATCACTAATCGGCTCTCGCGCGGTGAAAATGCAGATGTCGTAATCATGGAGGATTGGGAGCTTCGAAATCTGATAGATCAAGGGCAGTTGCAAAAAACGAGTCGAATCGACCTTGGCAAGTCGTTCATTGCCATGGCCGTCCAAAAAGGTGCTAAAAAACCCGATATAAGCAACATGAAGAGCTTCAAGAAAACGTTACTCAACGCAAAGTCTCTGGCTCTGTCGGATACGCCCAGCGGAACATACCTGTCACGTATTCTCTTCCCTCAAATGCACATCTCAGAAAGGTTGAGGATCAAGACCCGAACGATTTCCGCCGAGCCCGTCGGAGAAGCAGTCGCCCGTGGCGATGCAGAGATAGGCTTCCAACAGCTGAGTGAACTGATGCACACGGAAGGCATCGATGTGATTGGGCTTATTCCAGATCAGGTGCAGAAAATGACGATGTATTCAGCGGCCACCACTGGTGGCGGACAGCAAGAGGAGGCGGCAGCGCTGTTGAAGTTCCTGAGCTCAAAGGCCGCTAGGACTGCCATCAAGGTAAGTGGATTAATACCCGTGAGATGAGTTTTCCAGGCATGCGGATGGCTCAGCTGCTACATCTGCAGCATCTGTAGGCTTGGCTATTGAGACACCGCCAGAATTGCAGCTGCTTTATGGTTGGTCATTTGAGGGGCCGATTTCGTTGGCTGACTCAAGCTTAAGCCATCGAGTTCTTGAGGGCTTAACGGGGCCCCTCCGCCAGCCAGAATCAAGGCGAGAACTAGAATGGTAAAGCCTACTAAAACTGGAAATGAGCCCAACCAGAATTGGATGCGTCGGCGGCGCTGGTATGCGTCCATCTTTACTAGCCCCTGTCGGCGTTGGCGAGTATTTCTCGCTTACTTATAGTTCTGTCGCTCAATGTAATTTCTAGCACCGATTATTACCAGCCCTCGAAAAATAGCCTGGATGCAGTATCCGCTCTGACTAACCGATGACATATGGTCTGCAGGGGTTAAGCGACATTCAGGAGCCTATGCCGCGTGGAGCACCGAATGCCGCGATGAAAAGGCCAACGTAACTGGTGAGCTCAAACACTAAAGCGTCGTCTCAAGCGTTCAGGCCGATCCAGCCATGAAAGCCCACGTACAGACCAACACCGATTATCAAGACACTGGACAGGTAGGGCGCACGACGCGCAACGGTGCCCAGCCATGGCCAACGGTTGGAAGCCTGCTTGGCACCAATAGCGGCTGCAGCACCGACGGTCACCAGTGTGAGTGCCAGACCAATGCTAAAACACAGGACTAGCACGCCACCCAAGGCGACCTCTTTGACCTGGAGACATAGCAAGAGAACGGTGATGGCAGCCGGACAAGGAATCAAACCACCAGTCAGACCGAACATGACGATTTGGCCGGTGGTGACTTCGCGGTTAGTGAAGCGGTTACGGATATCGTTGGCATGAGCACGTTCGTGCGCATCCTGATAGCCGTCAATCGACAACTCTAGGCCTTCCAGTTCGGAATGCGCATGGCCGTGATTATGCTCCTGGTAGTCCAAGTCATAATCATGGGAGTGCCCCGCGTGCCCAAGACTCAAGCGAGCACTGAATCCATGAGGCTCGGGGATATCGACTGCCGATTCCAGGAAGCCCTCGCGCTCGACGAAGGTGAACGACTGGGCGCTGCCGTCTGGACGAGTCGTCATCAGACGAACATTCGAGGCTGCCCAAGCGTGCCCGGTCAATGTCTTCAGGCGCCAGTGCGGTGGCACACCGTCTTCGAAGATCGACAGCTCAACACGGCCATGGCCAGTATCGATTCGGTGGGTCTCATCATGATGGCCGTGGTCATGCTCGCCATGGTGGTGATCATCACCTTGCTCGAACTTGAACATCTGCTCACCGCGCCAGGTACGCCACAGCATCCACAGCGCAATTCCGATGATCAGGGCGGAGGATGCAAGCTGGAAGTATGGCTCAGTGGTTTGAGCGTCCAGGCCTTTGCCCAGATACATGCCGCCGATGGCGACCAGCCATACTACGGCGGTGTGCGATAGCGTTGCAGCCAGCCCCAGCAATACAGCCTGTTTTACCGAGCCACGGATGGCCACGATAAATGCCGCCATCATGGTTTTTGAATGGCCCGGTTCAAGCCCATGCAAAGCACCGAGCAGAATGGCGCTCGGGAAGTACAGCCAGGCGTGCGAAACACCCTGTTGCAGGAGTTCAGCGAAGTCGGGCATATCAGACCTAGAGGTACTTGGTGATTTGTTTGAAAGCTTCCAGCGGTGCACGCTCGCCATTGCCCAGCGCCGAAACGGTGTCCTCAAGGCAGTGATCAATGTGATCTTGGATGAGCGTTCGTTTTGCCTGACATATGGCTTTCTCAACTGCATGCAACTGCTGAGCAATGTCCACGCACTCACGACCCTCTTCGATCATGGTGATGATCCCGCGTAAATGGCCGTCCGCTCGTTTGAGACGCTTGATGATCGCCTCATGACTTTGGTGGGTATGGGGATGACTGTGTTCGTGCTCACTCATGACTTGAGCCTCAGGCCTCAATGAATTACGCCTGCATCCTATCCCCCCCAGGGGGATATGGTCAAACACATCGCGACCCCAACATACGAGTTAGAAGCCCGGAATCCGGGGCGACTCAGACAATAGTGGACTTGCCCCCCTTGAGTTCCCGAGAAGAAGACTATTTTTGGAAATGAGCAGCCACTGATTTGCGAATCTCTTCCCGCGCTTCATCTGCGCTCCCCCAACGCCCCATCTTCACCCACTTACCCGGCTCCAATGCCTTGTAGTTTTCGAAGAAGTGCTGGATCTGTGCGAGGAGTAACGCAGGGAGGTCAGAGCATTCCTTTACGTTGGTGTACATAGGGCTGAGTTTTTCGTGAGGCACCGCGATCACCTTGGCATCCGCTCCAGCTTCGTCGGTCATGTACATCACACCAACCGGGCGACTGCGAATGACAACGCCAGGCGATACCGGGTAAGGGCAAATCACCAGGACGTCCAAAGGATCGCCGTCATCGCTCAGCGTGTTAGGGATAAACACGTAGTTGGCCGGATAGAACATCGGCGTACTGAGGAATCGGTCAACGAAGATCTGTCCACTTGGTTTGTCCACTTCGTACTTGATCGGAGCGTGGTTTGCCGGGATCTCGATAACAGTGAAAAAGTCATCGGGGATCGCATTACCAGCAGGAATGTCCGCATAGCTCATAGTCTTGTCTCCAGGGGGTCAGGAAAGGTTCGGGGGATTGGCCTTTTTGCCGACGGTGCCCATCTCGACGGGAGTTTTTATGTAGAACACAGAGATTTCTTCAGCTTCCAATCGCTTGAATAACCTTTCGGACTCCTCCTCGGTGATAGCCATTCGAATCTCCGTCGGCTGATCTGCCAGCTCAAAAAAGTGCGAGGAATGCAGCCGACCGGTGTGACCAAAACCCTCGATACCTGTGGAGAGGGTCGCGCCACGCAGGCCCATTTCTTTGGCTAAATCAACGATCCAGTCGCCGAGCATCTTTCCTTGATAGCGACGGTTCTGTTGGGTAAAGAAAATCACCAGAAAACCTTTCATCTTCATCTCCTCAGCGCGTGCCAATCATTTGATAGGACAGAAGCCCGAAAGCCGTCATCGCCAACGAGCCCAATACGTGCAATGAAATCGAGCCGAGTGCCCACAGCAATCTGCCTTCCTGAATCAGGGCGACTGTTTCGGCTGAAAAAGTGGAAAAGGTGGTAAGTCCCCCACAGAAACCCGTGATGATCAGCAGGCGCCATTCAGGGCTTAGGGAGGGGGATGCGGCCAAAAACGCTATGGCGAGGCCAATGATGTAGCCCCCGACCATATTGGCGACCACAGTACCTGGGGGGATTGTCGGGAACAGGGCGTTGAGCTTCATGCCCAAGATCCAGCGCAACCAGGCACCAAGGGATGCGCCGATGGCGATAACTAGAAGTGATTTCAGCATGGTTGCAAGTCTCCTCTGGGCTCGTAGAGCCGAGGAGGTGCTGATAACCGCAGATTACGAGAGGGAGCTGATATAAGATTTTGAGTCACGATCCTGTCCTAAATTGGAGGACAGGGAGACACACCTACGCACCCTGTCCAGGGTTCACGTAGGCATCATCAGCACGAAGGCGGTTAAAGGAGGAATGCCATCTCCTGATCTGATCCTAAAGCATATTTGCCGAAGACATCAACAACCTCATTTGCCCAGCGGTATCGCTATGCGAAACAGCAGATTCCTAGCGAAATTCTAGCGATGGTATAAAATTGGATCCTACCCCTCATGACCTTTTATAACCCGCCCCCCCTTGGCGGGTTTTTTTATCTCATCGCCACTGCTCCTCAGGCCCGACTTAACTTCGTAGGTTGAGGATTTGGTCGCTGACTTCGATAAACTGCAAATAAAAAGGGCCTTCAAAGGCCCTTTTGTACTCAAACCAAATTCACTTGGTCAGCCAGATCTCATCGAATGCTTCTCGATTGTGGCTAGGCTTGTTGTGCCCGCGTTATCGATGACTCCTTACACCTTTGTCAGCTAGCGGCCACAAGCAAACCCCAATAACGCTTGAGGCGCATCCACTAGCAACGACCGCATAAGCTGAGTCGAACACTCCAGCGCTTGAAGCTGCTCCACCACAGTATTGAAACCGACGCTTTCTTCATGTTGTGTATGCGGCCAGTCGCTGCCCCATACCAACCGGCGATGGCCGAAGCTCTGCTCCAGCAGTGGCAATGCAGTCTGGGCAAACTCGAGGTTCTGTTGTGGCGTATCTGCCAAGCGATAGATGCCCGAGACTTTCATCCACACTTGCCCGCTCAGCCCCAGTTCCAGCAGCTCGGGAAAGCCTGGTTGATCGACGCTCAAACGCGCATCCGGACGACCGAAGTGATCGATGACGAGTTTGATGCCGAACGGCATCAGTTGATGAATCAGCTCCGGCAAATCCTCCACGTGGCGGTGCAACTCGACATGCCAGTCCAGTTCAGCGATGTGGCCGAAGAAGTCTTTCCAGGCTGCGTCGCGAAAGTCAGGTAAGGCTTTGCCCATCAGGTTCAAGCGAACGCCGACAACGCCCAGTCGAGCCATGTCGTTTAACATGACGCGGCTGACGTCTCGCTCCACTACCACGACCCCTCGCAATTGCTCCGGCGCCTGCTTAAGCGCCGCCAGCAGATAGCTATTGTCGCTGCCGAGAAAGCTCGGCTGCACCAACACACCATGACTCAGGCCATGGGTTTGCAAGTGCTTCAAATACTGCGCAAGCGTGGCGTCGTAGCCAGGGGTATAGCGCCGTGCAGCGGCCAGGTTCAGCTTGCGGCTAAACACATGAGCATGGGAGTCGATGCCGGTGATCGGCGCAGGACAGGTATCAGGCATGGATTTCATCTATCGAAGGTAATGGACATCAGGCCCGGGCGCTCTCGTTGCCGTTGGCCGTGGTTTGCAATGATGCATTCGAGGCTTCGAGGGTGCGACCACGGGTTTCCGGCAGGCAAAGTGCCGCGATCACCGCCACGCCGTACGCGATCCCTGCGTCGATGCCAATCGCAGAACCCAAGGACATGGAGTCGCTCATGTGGCCGACCAGGAATGGGAATACTGCGGAGAGCACTCGGCCAAAGTTGTAGCAGAAACCGACACCGGCGCCGCGCACGTCCGCTGGGTACAGCTCGTTGAACAGTGCCCCAAGGCTCGCCGGAATACCGGCTGCGAAGAAGCCGAGGGGGAATCCCAGGAACAGCATCTGGGTATTGGTCAGCGGCAGGAACACATAGCACTGCACGGTGACGACACAGGCCAGCGCGAACAGCACGATGTTTTTACGACGACCAATACGGTCGATCAGAAATCCGCTGACCACACACCCACACCAGAAGGCGAAGATGATCACCGCCAGGTAGCCGCCCGAGTTCAGCACCGACAGGTTACGCTCGGTTTTGAGGAACGTTGGCAGCCACGTCATCACCGCGTGATAACCACCGTGCGCCCCCAGGCCCAACAGACCACCGAACAACGTCACGCGGATCAGTTCGGGACGGAATATGCCAGACAGGGATTTAAAGAAACTTTGCGGGATTGCGTTTTCTTTTTGCAGGCGCTGGAAGCTGTCGGGCTCCTCGACATTACGCCGTACCCAGATGATCAGGAACGATGGCAGCAAACCAACGATAAACATCACACGCCAGGCCATGTCTTGCGGCACGAACGAATAAATCAGCGCAAATACTCCAACCGCCACGCCCCAACCCACGGCCCAAGCGCTTTGCACTGTGCCCATCACCTTGCCACGAAATTTAGGGTTGATCGTCTCGGCCATCAGTACTGCGCCAGCGGCCCATTCGCCACCGATACCGAAGCCTTGCAGTGCTTTGACGATCAGCAACTGATGGAACCCGGTGACAAACGCCGACAGAAAGGTGAAGAACGAGAACCACAAGATCATCCATTGCAGCGTGCGTACCCGGCCATAACGGTCGGACAACGTCCCCCCTACCCAACCGCCGATGGCCGAGGTGACCAGCGTGACTCCGCTGATCAACCCTGCATCACCCTTGGTCAGGGCGAATGCGGCGATCAGCGCCGGAATCGCCAAGCCAAACATTTGTACTTCCAGCGCGTCGAGCGACCATCCGCCGAAGCAGGCCCAAAACGTTTTGCGCTCCCGAGGAGTGACTTGGCGATACCAGCTAAACATGATTCTTATCCTTATAGGTGGAACGTGAGGCAGCCGAGAGCGAACCGCGCCGCTACGGGGCCAGTCATGTGAAACAAGACAATGAAACCAGCGGCGAGCGCCTCGCCGCTTGACGATCCGCTACCCAGGCACGGGTTAGCGAATATCCACGCTGTAACGGAAGTGCTCGGCATGCCCGCGAGAACGACGCCACTCCAGCGGCGTACCGGCGTAATCACGCGCCAGCCTCTCGATCACCACCACCGGGCTGTTGATCGGGAGTTGCAGCAATCGCGCGTGCACGTCATTCACCGATTCAGCGGTAAGCGTTTCTTCGGCCGAGGCGACGACCTGACCGCAGACCTCTTCATAGATCGGATACAACAGCGGCCCTTTGCGACTAAGGTCGATCTCCAGCAGCGGCTGAAAGCGGTTGCGGGGCAACCAGATTTCTTCGGCGAGCACTGGCTTAACATCAAGCAGACGTACACGGACAATGCGAATCACCGGTGCATCGGGTGACAAACCTAACGCTTGGGCTACCGCCGATGGGGCCTCCACCGGCTCGATCGACAGAATGCGACTTTCTGGTACCTGGCGTTCGCCGGCAGCGGTTTGAAAACGGAAGAAACGGAACAGCGAAGATTGGAATTGAGGACGACGAATGAAAGTGCCTCGACCTTGCTGACGCTCCAGAATGCCCTCACTGACCAGCGCGTCGACTGCTTTGCGAACGGTGCCAGTGGACAATTGGTATTCCGCTGAAAGCGCGGCTTCGGTCGGAATGGCCTCCCCCGGGCGCCAGCGATTGTTGGCGATCTGTTCAGCCAACTGGTCACGCAAGCGTTGGTAAAGCGGCAGTCGGACATCACTGGATAGAGAATTCATCGACTTTATTCACCTTGTTATCTAGTCATCTATATGAATACTGAGTCGAGTATTTCCCCAGACGACATGGTTGTCAAGGAGGGGCACGGCCCCTTGCTGACGAATGGTGAACCATCGCCCAGGCAAGCCTACGTCAAGCCAGCTCTGTGATTCGCAATGTCGACTTTCCCAATCCCTTCAAAATCCCAAGCAGATTTTCCTGCAGTGAAATGCCATTAACTATGGGCAATAAAAAGGGCCCTTTCAGGGCCCATTTGTACTCAAACCAAACTCACTTGGTCAGCCAAGACTCGACGGTGTCGGAGCCGCGTCCGGCTTCCCAGACCTTTTGCTACGCTGACCTCTTTCATGGAGGATTCGCGATGCCAAATTCAGACCTGCTCCCTTCACTACTATTCAAGATCAATCAAAACCAGCTCGCCCTTGAGGCCGCCATCATGGAGCTCTCAAATTGGGTCGAGCAGCGTGAATCTGCGGATGTCGCCGACAACGTGCGTGGAGCCCTGACCACAATCGATAAAAACGAAGAGTTCGTCAAAATGACGCTCGCGGTATTGATGGCACCGGAGTGAATCCCCCGATGCATCGAAGAAGCCTGTTGAGTAACTGGATTTGTGCCTTGGTAGACGCCGGCCATACGCGCTTTGATTCGCTGCGACCATTAAAAGCGAATGCGCTCCAGGGGGCATCCATATCGCTCAGATAAAACCAATTCACGGCAACAGTAGCGCATCGTGGATCTCAATAGCTGGAATGGCTACTTCCTTGCCTTTGCTGGCAAGCCAAATCCTCGTTTTGCTAACATCGAAAATCCGCCCCTGCTCCATCTGCGTCAATACGAGCGCATCTGAAACTCGATAGCGACCACAGGCCGGACAATCTCTCTCCTCCCACGTGCCATGGCACTGAATGCGTTCAGCGACACCGGCACAAATAAGACAGCTCATGTGATCACCATTGCTTTTTTTATAGTCTGTACCTGATCCGTCGTATTTCCAGCCGCTTTCCATCCGATAACACCGCGAGTCCAAATTACCCGCGCTCCTAGTCATGGATTGATATCCATTGGGTATAGCAGCCTCAATCAAGGCACATCAGTGACCACGGCGCGATCAATTGCTGCCCTTAGTGATAGGCAGTAATCAGCCAAAACCGCCTGCCATCAAATGGTCGCACGAAACGCTTATACCCATTTACGAATCCAGTACGGGCGCGCGCCCCCCAAGCTGCGTCATTTCTGAGCCTTTTGACGCCGCGCAACTATCATCTTTCGACGAGGTACCTTCGACCGCAATCAATTGCCTTTGCTATCGAAAGCATAGAAAAAACGACCTTTATTATTTTCAGCTACTACACTTCAAAAATTTGAGGATTGTGTCATCTTGGCGTACACCTCCGACAACAAACCTTATTCTCTGCTCCAACAAGCGAGCTCTATATGAATCTTGAAATACTTAAACAGGCCGTCATGGACTCAAGAGACGGAATTACTATCTCCGATAACAGCTTGCACGATAACCCATTAGTTTTTGTAAATCCTGCATTTGAGCGCATGACCGGCTACTCATCCGAAGAAATCACAAATATCAACTGTCGATATCTACAGAACAACGACCGAGAGCAATCCGAGCTGGACATAATCCATAGTGCAATTGAAAAAGGAGAGTACTGTCTTGTAACCTTGCGAAACTATCGCAAAGACGGAACGATGTTTTGGAACGAGCTAAGCATTTCGCCAATTCATGACAAGAATGGGATCGTAACTAATTTCATTGGAATTCAAAAAGACGTAACGCCTAGAGTGATAATACAGCAGCAGTTACGTGAGAAAAACCAGTCTCTTGAGGAAATGAAAACACACTTCGAGCAACTGTCAATTAAAGATGGATTAACAGGTATTTACAATCGTCGATTTTTTGATACTCAATTGGAAATCCAGTGGAAAATCGCATGCCGCAACGGGGAGTCCTTGACTCTCGCCATGATCGACGTTGATCACTTCAAGGCATTTAATGACATCTATGGGCACCAAGCGGGCGATGAAGCATTAAGACGAGTTGCTGACAGTTTGAACAGATCATTCCAGCGAGGCTCTGACTTTGCAGCAAGATATGGCGGCGAAGAATTTGTAGTCCTGTCCAGCGGCATGACGCAAGACCAGGCCACACTATACACAAACACCTTATGCCAGCGAGTGCGCAGTTTACGAATACCGCACTCCGCTTCCAGCACAGGATATCTAACCATAAGCATTGGCTTTGCAGTTCATACTTTTGCCACGCCGAATCCATTTGGCATGCTCTTGGCACAGGCCGATAAAGCTCTATACAAAGCTAAGGGGCTGGGTCGAAATCAATCCCTTAGTCTCTAAATTTTGTACGAAAATTTCGAAACATGGCCGTCATGTCGGTAGCCTATCAATATCCAGTAAACGTGAAGGTGACAAGGTAGTCTCTGTCATGAGGTGTTTAACCCCTAAACATCAAGAAGACACCATCAGGCAGCTATACGAAGGACTTTACTGGGTCGGTTCCTGCCAGGCGTACCAGGTGCAAATTGGCCAACAGCGTACATTCGAGTCAGAGCCAAGCTCGGCCCAGCCTACGACATACCCGCTAGCTTTTTCGGCAGAAGCAGTACACGAAATTCTGAGTAGTTCCAAACGGGGTATGGTGTTCTTCCTTCTCATGCCTGAGCAGCTCAAAAGGGGCTCCAAACTCATCATGCAGTTCATCGGCTGTATACCTTTTCACTGGTAGGCCACTGCACTGGGTTGGCCCATCTTCCGAGAAGGTAGCCACGATCACGAAACCGCCCGGCTTTACGCACCTTAAAACAGCTTCAACATATGCTGCACGCTCGGCCTCAGCGGTAAGAAAGTGGAAAACAGCTCGGTCGTGCCAGACGTCATAGGACAGAGGAGGAAGTGGAACGTCCGTAATGTCCCCTACTATCCATCTAACCTCATTGGCACGGCTGCCCAATCGCTGCTTTGTGGCCGCTAGAGCCGCCGCTGAAAGATCAAGGACACTCAGATGGGTAAATCCATGCGCAATCAAGTCATCTACCAGCGTGGAGGCGCCGCCTCCTACGTCGATGATTTCTGCCGATGAAGAAACTCCTGCTTGCTGGATCAGCCGCAGGGAGCTTTCCGCATGCTCTTGATACCAGCTCACACCATCGGTTGGCTTAGTGGAGTAGACCTTGTCCCAATGCTCTTTCGATTGCATAAAAGCGGCCTCTTTTGCAGTTCGATAAACATCTTATAATTGCACAATTCCTGAGTTTTGCACTTTTAAGGCCTCCGCCCCGGACACACCAGTAGCAAGCCGGCCCCATCAAAATATGATGCTTAGCAACCATCCGAGCAAGCCACATCCCAAGACGACTAACCACGGCGGAGACTTCCAATATCGCGCATTAGAGCACTTCTACCGCGTAGGTCTGTCGTTCGACCAAGGTTCCGATAGGCGCCAGCTGCAACCCCAGCTCAGCGGAGACGGCGAGAAATTCTGCCTCACCCTCCGGCGTGACGGCGATCAGTAGGCCGCCACTGGTCTGCGGGTCGCACAGCAGGTCACGCTGCGCGTCACTGATAGGCGCGATCTTATCTCCGTAGCTGTCGAAATTTCGCAGGGTGCCACCCGGCACGCAGCCCTCGGCGAGATAGTGATCGACGCTCGGCAGGCGCGGGACAGCGGCATAGTCGAGTCGGGCGGTGAGCTGAGCGCCATCGGCCATTTCCACCAGATGCCCGAGCAGGCCGAAACCGGTCACATCAGTCATCGCCGTGACCCCGGCCAGCTTGCCGAAACGGCTGCCCGGCTTATTCAAAGTGCACATCCAGTCGCGGGCCAGGCCAACATCCTCCGCACGCAGTTTGGCCTTCTTTTCGGCGGTGGTAAGAATGCCGATACCCAGTGGTTTGGTCAGGTATAACGCATTGCCAACGCGGGCGGTGTCATTGCGTTTCATGTGCTTTTTCTGCACGACGCCGGTCACCGCTAGGCCGAATATCGGCTCCGGCGTATCGATGGAATGGCCACCTGCTAATGGAATGCCCGCAGCATCACACACCGCACGCCCCCCTCGGATGACCTCACGAGCTACCTCCAGCGGTAGTAGGTTGACTGGCCAGCCAAGGATGGCGATGGCCATCAGCGGATCACCTCCCATCGCGTAAATATCACTAATAGCGTTAGTGGCGGCGATGCGTCCGAAATCGAAGGGGTCATCGACGATAGGCATGAAAAAGTCGGTAGTCGAGACAACGCCGCGCTCATCGTCCAGGGCATAAACTGCGGCGTCATCACGTGAAGCGTTGCCGACCCAGAGACTGGGGTCTAGATTCTGCGCGCCGCTACCGGCGAGGATCACTTCCAGCATCTTGGGGGAAATCTTGCAGCCACAACCGGCACCATGGCTGTACTGGGTCAAGCGGATCGGTTCACTCATGGCAACGCTCTCGGAAACAGATGGGGGATTCTAGCAAAGGCAGCCTTTCCCAACCGGCACGATAGAGCGTGCCGGTAATTCTCTCACCCCAGTCTTAGTTTTTAATGGAAACAATTGCGGCTTTGCCATCCTTTACCCTAAAGGAAAACGATACATGGTCTCCGACCATCAGACCTGCCAGCTGATTCTCCGTTACGGAAAAAGCCATGGTCATCGGCGGCCACTGTACGGCTGGAACAGCTTCGTGGGAGATGGTCACCGTATGCTTCGTAGTATCTATAGCCTTGATCGTTCCCTCGGCATTGGCAACTTGCGCCTGTTTTGAATCCTGTTCCATCTGCATGCCCTCCATACCGTCCATTTTCATACCCGGCATGTCCTCCGCATGGACAGAAAGTGAAAGCGCAAATACGGTGCTTGCAACTGCAATCATGGTCAGTTTCATACGACTTTTCCTTGAGCCTTGATGGGTGCAACTGAGAGGTGCCGACGACGCATCAGACGATAGGCTGCCGGAATGACAAACAGGGAAAGCAAGGGTGCCGTGATCATGCCGCCGACCATAGGCGCGGCGATGCGGCTCATCACTTCGCTACCAGTACCGCTGCCCAACAAGATGGGTAAAAGGCCGGCAATGATCACGGCAACAGTCATGGCCTTGGGTCGAACGCGCTGCACAGCGCCTTCGCGAATGGCCGCAACCAGCCCACGCTCAGTGTTGTCGCCAAGGTCTTCACGTTCGGCCCAGGCGTTCTTCAGGTAGAGCAGCATGATCACGCCGAACTCGGCAGACACCCCGGCCAATGCGATAAAGCCGACTCCGGTGGCGACCGACAGGTTGAATCCCAACAGATAGAGGAACCATGCTCCACCGGTCAATGCGAATGGCAGAGTAGCCATGATCAGCAAGGCCTCATCGAAGCGGGCGAAAGTCAGGTAGAGCAGAACGAAGATGATCAATAGCGTGGCAGGTACTACCAGTTTGAGGCGTGCGTTAGCCCTTTCGAGAAACTCGAACTGTCCTGAGTAGCTCAGGCTCATGCCTGGCTGCAGCCTGACCTGTTCATTGACGACCCGACGCAGGTCGGCGACAACCGAGGCAATGTCCCGCCCCCGCACGTCGATATACACCCAGCCTGAAGGCCTTGCGTTCTCGCTCTTGAGCATCGGCGGCCCGTCGCTGACCTTGATCTTCGCCACCGTGCCAAGGGTGATTTGGCTGCCTAACGGGGTGTAGATTGGCAACTGCTCCAGGGCGCCGAGCGAGTCACGCCACTCACGGGGGTAACGGACGTTGATCGGGAAGCGTGCAAGCCCTTCAATGGTCTCCCCGACGTTTTCACCGCCGATAGCGCCGGCCACAATTGACTGCACATCGGCGATATTCAGTCCGTAGCGGGCGGCGGCCTTGCGGTCGATATCCACGTCGATATAGCGGCCACCGGTCAGTCGCTCAGCCAGAGCCGAACTGACACCGGGCACATCCTTGGCCACCCGCTCGACCGCCTGAGTAGCGGCATCGATCTCCGTCAGGTTGGTGCCGGCAACCTTCACCCCAATTGGACTTTTGATACCCGTAGCCAGCATGTCGATACGGTTGCGAATCGGCGGTATCCAGATATTCGTCAGCCCAGGGACTCGTACCACTCGATCCAGTTCTTCCACCAACTTTTCCTGGGTCATGCCTGGACGCCATTGCTCGTGCGGCTTGAATTGGATGGTGGTTTCGAACATCTCCAGCGGTGCGGGGTCGGTGGCGGTTTCAGCGCGGCCCGCTTTACCGAAGACGTGTTCGACTTCAGGCACGGTCTTGATCAGACGGTCAGTCTGTTGCAGCAGTTGTGCCGCTTTCTGCGCCGACAATCCCGGTAGAGCTGAAGGCATATAGAGCAGGTCACCCTCGTCCAACGGGGGGAGAAACTCGCCACCCAAGCGAGACATTGGCCATAGCGCACTGACAAAAACCAATAGCGCCACCAGCAGCGTGATCTTTGGTCGACGCAAGACTGCGTCCAGGGCTGGCTGATAGATCCGAATCAACCACCGGTTCAACGGGTTCTGATGTTCACTGGGAATTCGTCCTCGAATCCAGTAGCCCATCAGCACCGGCACCAAGGTCACTGACAATCCCGCCGCTGCGGCCATGGCGTAGGTTTTGGTGAAAGCCAACGGGCCAAACAACCGCCCCTCTTGCGCTTCCAGGGTGAATACCGGAATGAACGACAGGGTGATGATCAACAAACAAAAGAACAGCGCAGGGCCTACCTCTGCCGCTGCTTCGGTCATCACGTGCCAATGACGCTCACCCTTCAGTTCCTCCCCAGGATTGGCCGCGTGCCAGGCCTCGATCTTCTTGTGAGCATTCTCGATCATCACCACGGCGGCATCGACCATGGCACCGATGGCGATGGCAATCCCACCCAAGGACATGATGTTGGCGTTGATTCCCTGGTAGCGCATGACGATGAAGGCAATCAACACCCCAACCGGAAGGGAGATGATCGCCACCAGCGATGAGCGCAAGTGCCAGAGAAAGATCCCGCAGACCAACGCAACGACGATGAACTCTTCGATCAGCTTGTGGCTGAGGTTTTCCACCGCGCGGTCGATCAACTTGCTGCGGTCGTAGGTGGTGACGATTTCCACCCCGGCCGGCAGACTGCTTTTCAGTTCGTCGAGTCTGGTCTTGACCGCCGCAATGGTCTCGCGAGCATTCTTGCCGCTGCGCAAAATCACCACGCCACCGACAGTCTCGCCTTCGCCGTCGAGCTCAGTGATGCCCCGCCGCATTTCCGGCCCCAGCTGGATCGTGGCGACATCGCCAAGGGTCACCGGCACGCCGCCCGCACCCAACTTGAGCGGGATCGACCGGAAGTCATTGAGCGTCTTCAGGTAGCCGGAAGCGCGCACGATGAACTCGGTCTCGGCCATCTCCAGCACCGCGCCACCGGTTTCCTGATTGGCCTTGCCGATAGCCTCGGTGACCTCAGCCTGAGTGATACCGAGGCTGGCCAGTTTGAGCGGATCAAGCTGCACCTGGTATTGCTTGACCATGCCCCCCACGGTGGCCACTTCCGCCACGTTGGGCAGGGTCTTGAGTTCGAACTTGAGGAACCAGTCCTGAAGTGCTCGAAGCTGCGCCAGGTCGTGTCCGCCACTGCGATCCACCAGTGCGTACTGATAGATCCAGCCCACTCCCGTCGCGTCCGGGCCCAACGCCGGTTTGGCACTGGTCGGCAGGCGACTTTGTATCTGGCTCAGGTACTCCAACACCCGCGAGCGCGCCCAGTACAGGTCAGTGCCGTCTTCGAACAGCACGTAAACGAAGCTGTCGCCGAAGAAGGAATAACCACGCACCGTCTTCGCGCCCGGTACCGAGAGCATGGTGGTGGCCAGCGGATAGGTGACCTGGTTCTCGACAATCTGCGGCGCTTGTCCCGGGTAGGGAGTGCGGATGATCACCTGAACATCGGAGAGATCCGGCAGCGCATCGATGGGGGTACTCTGCACCGACCAGATACCCCAAGCCGTGACGAACAGCGTCGCCAGCAGCACCAGGAACCGGTTGGCGACTGACCAACGAATCAGGGCAGCAATCATGGCTGGCTCCCCGATTTATCCAGGCGCTCAACACGCAAGCCATCGTCGGTCTGGCTCACCGCGACGTGAACCTTGTCGCCCGCTTTCAGGCTCTGCATCAGCGCCGGGTTGGCCAATGGGAACGTCATCGTCATGCCGGGCATGCCCAGCGTTTTGAAAGGGCCATGGGTGAGCGTGACTTCTTTGTCGTTGATCTCAACGATCTGCCCGTCCGCTTCATGAAAGCTGGAGGCTGCTGCGCTGGGTGGTGACGCTTCCTCCGAGCTGGCAACGATGCCCTTCAGACTGGCCTCCGAGTCGAGCAGGAACTGGCCAGACGTCACCACCTTCTGGCCTTCTTCCAGACCTTTCAATATCGCGGTCTTGCCATCGCTTTCCTGCCCGGGTTGCACCTCAACGGGACGGTAGCGGCCGGCATCTTCGGCGAGCATCACCAAGGCGCGTCGGCCCGTGCGAATCACCGCCTCGCTCGGCACCCACAACACACTCTGCCCGGTCGAACGACTCAGGCGTACCTGCGCTGTCAAACCCGGCCTGAGTCGCCCATCCGGATTGGGTAGTTCCACTCGCACGCGGAGGGTGCGACTGTCCGGATTGGTCTCGGGCAAAATCGCGCTGACCTTGCCACTGAGCGTTGTCCCTGGGAAGGCTGGAAGACGCGCTTCGACCGCCTGCCCTACGGTGATAGCTCCGGCATCCGATTCTGGAACGGCCACGGCTAGCCAGACACTGCTCAAGCCATTGACGCGTGCCAGAGTGTCGCCAGTCGCCACGGTCATACCCGCACGTACATTCAACTCTTGCAGCACACCACCAATGGGGCTGGTGAGCGTCAGGTAGGGCTGAACCTTGCCGCCACGCTCTACCTGAGCAATCAATGCTGCTGGCATACCGGTGAGCCGCAGTCGCTGACGGGCCGCAGCCAACAGGTCAGCATCCCCGCTGCGCTTCAGTGCAAGAAACTCTGTCTGGGCAGCGGCCCATTCCGGCACCAGGATATCCGCTAACGCCGCGTTGGCTTTGAGCACATCACCGGGAGCGTGGGCATAGACCCGCTCCACAAAGCCCGTGGTGCGTGCCTGAATCACCGCCACATCACGTTCGTTGAATCCCAAAACACCCGTCACATCGAGGCTGGAGTCAAAGATTCCACGGGTGACTGTTGCAAAACGCAGACCGAGATTCTGGGTCAGACTCGGATCGATACTGACGGTCGCACGATCCCCTGCGCCACCGGCGTACTTAGGAACCAGTTGCATGTCCATGAAGGGGGACTTACCCGGCTTATCGAATTTTTGCTGCGGGTACATGGGGTCATACCAATACAGAGCCTTGCGTTGGTCAGGTGAATCGAGGCTCTGCTCCTGGGCAGAACTGAATACCCCATTCATGCGCTGTTGAGCGAACCAGTAACCACCGGCAATACCGAACGCCAGCGAGATGCCTACCAACAATGCCCCGTTCCCTTTTTTAAGGATCATTGGCTGGACTCTCCATAAGCAAAATACAACCGCGCACTGGTCAGCGCTTGCTGCTCTTCCACGTTGATCTGTTTGAGGCGGGCCTCGATGAGTTCACGACGGGCGGCAACAACGGCGTTTAAATTGCCTTTGCCCGAGCGATAACTGGCCATGCTGAGTTCGACCTTTTCCTTAGCCAGCGGCAACAGGCTTTCCTGGTTACGGCGTACCGCACGACTCAGGCGCTCATAGTCAGCCAGTTCGTTTTCCAGTTGCTGGGTATGCTCGCGTGACAGGGCTTCGCGCTCGGCCTCAAGCTGACTGAGTTCCGCCTGTTTGGCTGCGATTTTGGGGTTTTGGCGAGAGTCAGGAAACAGCGGCAGATCCCAGGAAAATTGCACGCTGACCATATCGCCGAACTCACGGCCACGGCGCTGGTAATCCAGTTCCCAGCTCCAGTCTGACTGCTTCTCCGACACAGCTTCACGAACCTTGGCTTGCGCTTCGCGGGTCATCGGTGCAAACGCTGCCAACTCGGGATGGTGTTGCAGTTTATGGGAGTAACTTGAGGTGTCGACGGGCCATTCAGGCAAGCTGCCCACAGGCTTGTCGTTGGCGGCGGAGCCAATCCAGCGTTTGAGGGCCGCTCGAGCCTGTGCTCTCTGGAGAATCAGATCGTCCTGCTGCTCCGCCAGTTGAGCTGCTTCCTGTTTGGGTGCCACCGCATCGGCGGGTTGAGCGCGGCCACCGGCAATTTGGGCCCGGACGGTATCGCTCAGCAGGCGGTTTTCTTTGTAGAAGTCCTGGAACAGCACATCTTTGCGCTCAACCGAGTAACTGCTGATCCAGGCCAACGCCGTGGACTGGCGTACCTTCAGACGTTCGACTCGACGCTCCGCAGAGGCACGATCAATAGCTGCATCGGCGACTTCGATACGCGCTTTGCGCTTGTCGCTATTGGGCATCTCCTGCCTGACCCCGACCATCTGCATGGTCATGAAGTCCTGGTCGATACTCCAACGATCCGGGCCGCCGATGGGGTAGTTCTGCACGCCCACCAGGAGCTTGGGATCAGGTAACTCACCAGCAGGGATGGCTGCACTGCTGGCAGCCTGAATTTTCGCGTCTTGTGCGGTCAGCGACGGCGCATTGTTTTCTGCCAGCCGCAACGCTTCATCGAGCGTCAATGCGGCAGCGAAACTCGGCAATGCCAGCACGCTTGCCGCTAGGCCGGCCACGAGAGACCAGCCTGTGCAATTGCACTTGGAGTTCATGTTTACGATTCCTGTAATCATCCACTGCACGCGTCAAAAGACATGCGCGCAGCTAGTCCATCCCGCTAATGCGGAATGAGGCTCAATGTGGGACAGGAATCAAACGCGGGGCGGTCGCCATACCCCGGACGGGGTCTGTACAGGTAGGGAGTCGCTGATGAGGGAAAGCACTACGGGGCTGAACACGGTTACAGGAGGCTTGAAGATCGAGACTTGCAGCATGCCGCCCGTCTTGCATTCCTGGCCCGGCTTGCAAGGTTTACCGTGCTCGGAAGGGCTTTTCATGTCGTTGCAGCAGTCCATCCCCATGTCGTCCATCATCGCCATGCCCATCGTCTTCATTGGGCAAGGTTCTGTCGGTGCCTGAACCCCCGCCATCCCGCTGAGGGGAAGCGCCAAGCTAATCATGAAGATGATGCAAAACCGCAGATAGCGTTTCATGGGCTGGAGTGTAGTCGCTGCAAATGGCTCTTACAATTGGAGGCGAGTCATCAATAACCTATCGTCAAGATCTGACGTAGGCGATAAGACCTGACATGAATTAAGCCAGAATTACGTGTCCAAAATAGAGACCTAACTCGTCCCTTCAACCATATCGCTCCATGCCCCGTGCGCCTCAATCAAAGGGGATTTTGTCCCCGGAGTTGGCTGTATTTCCCCAATGCTCGTGTCTGGCTATCTAAGCTGTTGGAACGGTCGCGGATTTAATTTGCCTGTTTCAAACGCAGCGCAGTTCAGATACTGGCTACGCGCACCATCATTGATTGGCAGCGGATATTTGGCATAGAGAATGCTGTATGTCACCTAGGCTTAATTGAGAAATTCAAGCTGAAGGTTGAATTAGGAAATATTCTATAGGACGCTACCATGCCTGCACTATCAGCATTGTTTAGGCGCCTACATCGGGAAGCAGCTGACTCAGTTGTGCCGACGAGACAACCCAATCTCCTGCGCTGGTTTTCGATCATCAGCTTCATCCTGATCAGCGCGATAGCTTTTGGGCTGGGTTCAGTATCGACTCGCTTCCTGGTCATCGAAAGCCTGGAGCGCGACGCGCTGCTGTCGGCGCAATTTATTCAGACCATCGCTGTGGGTGAAATCCGTCACCACGGGTTGTCCGGGATGCGGATGGGTGACGTTTTGGCAGCCACCCCATATGGAATGCTGTCGGAAGAAATGGCGCTGAATCGGCACTGTGCCCGCTCCGAGTTCCTCGACCACCTTTCACACCTCCCGGATTCACTCCTGATTAGCATCTACTCGCCACTTAGGACGGTGATGTGGTCAACCAATCCGCAACTGATTGGACAGAAAATCCTCAACGACGAAGCACTTGAAGCGGCATTCAGCTCGAAAGACAGGGTTTCCACCAAGTACAGCAATGCTGATGAACGCCGTCCCGAACAGCAGTTTTTGCTCGCACCGAAAATGTTCTTCATCGAGAGCTACATCCCCCTTGTAGATGATCTGGGGAATACCCTGGCTGTGGTGGAAATTTATAAGGAACCAGCCGATTTGATCGAACGCCTTAACCGGGGCCACTGGATCATATGGCTGTCTACCGCACTGGGCGGTCTACTGCTTTATTTCGGGCTGTATTGGATCGTTCGACGGGCATCGATTCAGTTGGCCTCACAAGAGGCGCAACTCGTAGCCAACAAGACTTACGTGGGCTTGGTCGAGATGTCCACGGCAGTCGCCCATAGTTTGCGTAACCCCCTGGCCTGCATCCGCTCCAGCGCAGAACTGGCGAACGAAACGGAGGGCCAACCCGCCAAGAAGAACATCGACGATATTGTCAGCCAAGTGGATCGGATGTCGCAGTGGGTGCATGAACTGTTGCTGTGCTTGCGACCGATTCGTGGAGAAGCGGAACTGGTGGAGCCGATGAATGTGGTACAGGCCACATTGGCCGGCTACAGCGCGCAACTGGCTCAATCAAGAATCCAGGTCGAGTTCAACAATGAGCCGACACCCCGGATCATCAGCAATCCACTTTTGCTTTCTCAAATTCTCAATAGCGTCATTGCCAATGCAATAGAGGCTATGCCGGGAGGCGGGAAGCTAACCATCCAGGCGAACGTGGATGACACCCATCAGTGGCTGCATCTCATCATTGGTGACACCGGGGATGGAACGTCACGACAACAGGAAATGATGGCTTTCAAGACCTTCTACACCACCAAGCAAGGCAAGCTCGGTATAGGGCTGATCATGGTGAAGCAGATCATGGAAAATTTTGGTGGAGAAGCCAGTCTGACCCACCACGAAGACCAGGGAACATCAGTGCACCTGAGTTTCAGGGTTGTGGAAAGAAGAGCCAGTGGCTTGCGCTAGTCTTCGCGCAAAAGCTCCTCCAGACCGGCAGACAGTGGCATGACGGAAAATGCACTGACGCGGGCTCTTCCCGTGTTGCCAGCGGGCACCCAAATCCTGGAAAACAACAATGCGGCAATGATACGAGGAACCTGGCCCACAACCTCACGCCAATCTTTCGTCAGCAACCCAAGGTTCAACATGAACCAATGAGATTTTGCATGAGCCAATGGCATACGCTGCGTGAGGATATGAGAGCGCTCCAGCCAGCGGTACGCCGTCTGGTAGTCTTTGGCCCGCATGGCTATCCCTGCCTCATGAAAGGCCTCCGCGATGGCGCTTCGCAAAACCTCTCTCATGCAGCACCTCGCTCTATTTCTTCAGCAATCGGAGCCCGTTGAGCACCACGAGCAAGCTCACCCCAACGTCTGCAAACACAGCCATCCACATGGTGGCCAGCCCCATCAGAGTGAACACAAGAAAAACGGCCTTGATACCTAAGGCGAAGAAAATGTTTTGCTTGAGAATCGCAGCAGTCTGGCGTGACAAGCGAACAAAGGCCGGAATCTTGCGCAGGTCGTCATCCATCAACGCAACGTCTGCCGTTTCAATGGCTGTTCCCGTACCAGCGGCGGCCATAGCAAAACCGATCTGGGACTTGGCCAGAGCCGGTGCATCGTTTATCCCATCACCCACCATCCCCACCACGTGGTTACGGTTCTGCAACTCACCAATAGCAGCGAGTTTGTCGGCGGGCAGCAAGTTTCCTCGCGCCTCATCAATCCCGACTCGTTGAGCAATTGATTCAGCCGTGTGCGAATTGTCACCTGTGAGCATCATGGTCTTGATGCCCAGCTCATGAAGCTCTTTGATCGCGGTCTGGCTAGAATCCTTCACCGTATCGGCCACAGCAAACAATGCAAAAACCTGAGTGGCACTGGTCAACGCCACCACCGTTTTCCCCTGACGTTCCAGCTGATTCAGCGAGGTCTCCAGCTGCGGCGCATCCAGCCCCAACTCCTCGATCAGGCGATGATTACCCAGGTGATAAAGCTGCCCTTCGATCAAGCCCTTGACCCCACGACCGGGAAGAGCCTCAAAGTGTTCTACCTGCTGGAGCGTTGATGCGTCTAGGCTTTCGTGTCTGGCGATGGCCTGCGAAACCGGGTGATCCGAGCGAACACCCAGGCTGGCGGCAATAATCTGGGGAGCTACTGCTGGCATCTCGGCCAGTGGTATGTAATCGGTCTGAACTGGCTTGCCGTGGGTGATGGTGCCGGTTTTATCAAGCGCGACGAAACTTAGCTTGGCGCCAATTTCCAGGTAGACGCCGCCTTTAACCAAAATGCCTTTGCGAGCCGCTGCCGCCAAACCACTGACGATGGACACCGGAGTGGAAATGACCAGCGCACAAGGGCAAGCAACCACCAGAAGCACCAGTGCACGATAGATCCAGTCAGTCCACAATCCGCCCATAAACAGTGGTGGGAATACCGCAATCGCGACGGCGAAGAAGAACACCCCAGGCGTATAAATCTTGGCGAATTTATCGACGAACCGCTGGGTCGGTGCCCGCGAACTTTGGGCTTCTTCAACCGCATGAATGATTCGAGCCAGCGTCGTATTGTCGGCCTCAGCCGTCACGCGATACTCGAAGGAACCAGATTCATTGATGGAGCCGGCATACACAGGATCATCGACAACTTTCTCGATGGGCAGGCTCTCCCCCGTGATAGGTGCCTGGTTGACAGTAGAGTTTCCGGAGGAGACATCGCCATCCAGGCCGATACGTTCGCCGGGGCGTACCCGAACCAAGGCACCGATCTCGACCGTTTTTACATCGACTTCCACCCAGGTGCCATCCGACTGGCGCACGGTTGCCCGATCCGGGGTCAAGTCCATCAACCCCTTGATCGCATTGCGTGCACGATCCAACGATTTTGCTTCGACCATTTCGGCGACGGTAAACAGAAACATGACCATCGCCGCTTCCGGCCACTGCCCGATCAACACCGCACCGGTCACCGCGATGCTCATCAAGGCATTGATGTTCAGGTTGAGGTGTTTGATCGAGATCCAGCCCTTCTTGTAAGTCGACGGGCCACAGAGCGCGATGGCGAGTAACGCGACGACCGCTATCACCCATTCCGGGGCCGATTGGGAGAAGTGCAAGACTTCTGCGCCTACAGCAGCAACACCAGCCAGCGCCAATGGCCACCAGCTGCTTTTACGCTGTGATGCGGCCTGAGGTTCGACTTGCGCAGCATTCGCGTCGGGTGCCTTGCTCTCAGCCGTTAACGGTTCGGCGTGCATGCCCAGCGATGCCACAACTGATTCGATACCCAAGGTGTCCGGCAGTTCGTGCCAGACGCCCAGAGTACGGTTCATCATGTTGAACTCAAGCTTCTGAATGCCGCTCATCTTCGCGAGCTTCCCCTCGATCATCGTCTGCTCAGAAGGACAGCACATTTGCCCGATACGGAAACTACTGAAGCGAGCGGTGTCGCTGGCATTTTCGGGAATCACTTTTGCTATGCAAACGCTGGAGCCATCCGCACCAGATGGTGGGCAGCAGGCGTTGGTAAAGAGATCGTTACCAACCTGGGCGACTGGTTTACTCGGTTCGGCCAAGGCGAACAAAGTGGATTCCGGTTTGACAGCAGAGCAGCTTGATTTACCGCCGTCCACAGCTGGAGAGCAACAACCGGTGCCTTCTGCTTTAGAAGGCACTGGGCTGACGTCCGAGGTTTTCGGAGCGCAGCAACTGCTCTTAGACTGACTTTGGACTGTGTTCGTATCGCAAGTCGTCGCGGCGGGTGCACAACAACCTGTTGGCGCTGCCGGGTCAAAAACCTCAACGCCGGCATCACTTTTCGTTGTTTGCTCATCACCGCAACAGCTTTTCATAAGGCCACTCTCCACAAGTCATGGTGAAGAGTGAACACCCTATAGCCACTATAAGGTCAAGCGAATTATCGATAACGCCGAGCATCGTTCAGCGCGACAATTTCGTGCTTACCGCGACTGGTTGATTTCGCTCCAAATCAGATCGTAGAGCTGCTGAGCACCAAAGTTGGTCAATGGCTTACCGTTAACGAAAAATGTCGGTGTTCCGCTTACGCCTACAGTTTTCGCATCGGCGGCATCTCTTTCTATCGTGGCGGTGATATCCGGCGACATCATGTCCTCACGAGCCTTGGTCACGTCCAAGCCTGCTTGAGCCGCTGCGTCCCATGCTGCTGATGCTTGAGCGTCATCATGCCACTGCGGTTGGGCTGCCAGGACAGCTTCAAGCACCGGAGCAAATACACCCTGTTTACGCGCGGCCTCAAGAAGCCGGATGGCTTCTTCAGACCCTACGTGAAGCTTCACATAGCGCAGCACCAAACGAACATCGGCTGGGTGCTGGGACATCATTTTTTTGACGATGGGGTAAAAAGCACGGCAGCTTTCACAAGAAGGGTCAAAGAACTCGACAACGGTCACCGGGGCGTTGGCAGGGCCAAAACTTGGCGAATTAAAGCGAACGAGTGAGCTGGTTTGAGGCACAGGTGCTGTGGCTTGGGGCACCGTGGCGGCGCGATTATAAAAAAATGCGGCGACGGCAAAGCCGACGATGGCTACGAAGCTGATGGAGAGGACGACGGCGCGTTTGCTCATACGGTAAATCTCCGACGGATGAGAACAAGAAGAATGATCAAGAGGCTAAATACGCCCAGCGATAACAACGGCAGCGGAACACCACTGAGGATGGTCATATCAGCGCCAGAGCAGGATGGGCCCGCGCCACAGGGCTTGATGCTTTCGGGGATCAGTCCGAAATACAGCAGGTTGTGATACAGCGCGATGAGCCATCCCATAACAGCTAGTGGCAATGCATAACGCCAAACACCTGTGTCCGATAAATAACAAGCAACGCCCAATACAAGGACGAGCGGAAACATGAAGGCTCTTTGAAACCAACAAAGTACACAGGGCAGTTGCCCCATTACTTCGCCAACGAATAACACGGCGATTGTTGATACCAGTGCAAGCAACCAGGCACAGAGCAGGAGCGCCCAACCACCGGATTGACGCTGTTGTATGGGGGTTTCCATGAGATTCAGTCCGTTTTTCTGTTGAGCGCGCGCAGATTCGCTTATCGCCTAAGGCGAGTAGAATGAAGGTTCTAGCAACTATAAGGTCAAGCGAAATGAGTTCGACCACTTACACAGTCGGTGCCTTGGCGAAGGCGACCGATACCAAAGCGGTAACCATCCGCTATTACGAGCAGGTCGGCCTGCTGCCTTCCGCAGGGCGTTCAGCATCGGGCTATCGCTTCTACACGGACGAGGAGCGAGACCGTCTACTGTTCATACGCCGTAGCCGCGCACTGGGCTTCAGCCTTGACGATGTTCGAGAGTTGTTGGGTTTTGCTGATAAACGCGACGCCTCCTGCGCCAGGGTGGACGCGAAAGTCGAAGGGCAGTTAGAGCAGGTTCGAATGCGCATCCGAGACCTGCAAGGCTTGGAGGCGGAATTGGAGCGTTTGATTGCTTGTTGCGAGGGAGGCGTGATCGAGCAATGCCGCATTATCGAGTCGATGTCGAACCGTGGTTAGGTCTGGAGAGGAATGTGTTCAAAGAGCTGCTGTTCAAGCAGTCGAGGTATTTTTGCGTTGGGTCGAGCCAATTCGCTCACGTTAGTTAGCAACCGGAAAAGCAGTCACTCATTTACACCCCTCTGTGTAAATACAGCTCTGCCCCGTCCAACGCCGCCTTGTTTCGCCACCAGGCACTTTACGAGCCAAAAACAAAAACGCCCTCGAAGGGCCCTTTGTACTCAAACCAAACTCACTATGTCAGCCAGAACTCAAAGGTAGGCGCCTATTTATAGCGAGGAAAGGCGCTACTCGGGGCTGAGTGGAACACGCTCGGATGGCGCTGGGTTGAATCTCGATGACCCTCTTCAACTGGAGTTTCTGGGGTGTTCAGTAACGCATCCAAACCGGTCAGAAACGAAACGTGACATGTCACATTCGAAAACTGAATGAAAACGTGACAGTCACGCTAAGCCACCTACAACCCCGCGTGACGAGCAACGCTTACAACCTGCTAGGTGCCACTACAAAAAACATAAAAACGCTAATGGAGGCCCCACAGGAGCTTTTGGTTGATTTTCTGTGAATACATACAGTACGATGCTTCACATTGGATCCGTGGAGAACCTAGGGCCCGTGCTGAAACGTTTTTTTGAGATGTTGGACAGTAGGTTTGGTTAACACCTCTAACAAAACACCACATGACGTGCAAAAATCAACGCACCACCACAACATGTAGTGTTTTTGGGTTATTATGATTTCAAAGGCAGCAGCTCACTGAGCAAGAAGCTTCGAATGACTGTTGTAAAGAAGGGATTTAGGGCTGATTGCCCATGTAATTAACGCGGAGATTTTCTCCGCAAAAGAAAAAGCCCCGCCTGCTCAATGAGCAGACAGGGCTTTCAGCGCGCACCAAGGGGAAGTTTTCGAAGGGCCTACCCAAGGGCGCATCAACCACAGTCCAGAAAGGAAAGCGGTTAGGGGAACGAATAGTATGGATTCGCTCGAGGTCACACAACTACTTTTTAGGTCTACGCGACCGAAGGGTCAAGTGCTTGAGCGAAAAATACTACCGTCCCCTCTCTCCTTCTGATTTGGGCTGAATACACCTCTATATGGTGATTTATGCAAACCCCAGAGTCAGACGATTACGAATACATCTACTGCCGTTTCCGCCGCTGCGGAAAAAAGCTGCTTGATGCCCGAGCATATGGGCTGCAAGCCTGGCGCCTACGTGTACGTCGCAAAAAAGGAGATCAGCAATGAGCAAAAACTCAAAGAAATCCTCACCCGGCGTTTCATCCCTCGCTTCAAAAGTATTAAGGGACAGTCAATCGTCAGCAATTGCCAAGAGCTTGGCTGCATCTGTCATCTCTCAGGCTGATCCCGATAAGCAAACAGGAGCGGGGATGGAAGCTAAAGCTAGCCAAGCCTTGCAGGACAAGAGATCGTCGGAAACGACTCGAACGCTAGCTGCTTCGGTTGTATCGCAGTCATCTAACGACCGATGAGGTAGCACCTAATTAAGCCCGGCCAACTGACCGGGCTTTTTTTCACACAAAACTAGCCGTTTTGACTTTCCCGTCTGAGTCATTGTGATGATTGCTCAAATCAGACACGGCGCCTCATCAACTCCGCCGCATACAAAAATCTGGACACTACAACTCGACTGTCCCACCACCCTGAGTGCACAGAGCTCGGCCAGGCTTACTATGTATTTGCTCTCAATATCAGCTTTAAAACAAAAAAAGGCCCACAGGGGCCTTTTTGTACTCAAACCAAGATCACTTGGTCAGCCAGGACTCGACGGCACGCGGATGATACACCTGAGCAAATGCTAGCTCCGGGCTCGAAGAAAACCCACCGCTCTTATGTTTGGGCTTACGCCACCAGCCACTGCGAAACAGCCGATGTCTTGTATGACTTCAGCCCCTGCCGCGCCGGTGAGCATGCTCGTATGGCCAAGGCTCAGTCCTGCAGAAACCATCGAGAAGCTCGATTCTTTTCGTCAAATTTTATCGTTTTTACGCCTCGCTGAACCGAACTAAGCTGTCTGCCTTTAAAAATTTTGGCAGCAGATCATGTTAGAAATTCGCAAGGCCGGCGGACGAGGCAGTACGCGTTTGCCTTGGCTCAAATCCCGCCACACCTTCTCTTTCGGGGGCTATAAAGATCCTCAGGAAATGGGCTTCTCTGATCTACGCGTCATCAACGACGACTGGGTGGTGCCGGGGAAAGGGTTTGGCCAGCATGCCCATCGTGACGTCGAGATTCTGACGTATGTCCTGCAAGGAACGCTGGCCCACCGAGATTCTCTAAACAACAGCGCGAAGATCAAGACGGGTGACTTCCAGCTCATTAGCGCCGGGTCGGGTATCGAGCATAGCGAGTTCAACGCATCCTCCACGCAACCCGTTCACTTCTTGCAAATCTGGCTTACACCGCACTCATCTCGTACCAAGCCCAATTACCAGCAAAAGCACTTTCCGGTTAATCAACGTCGAGGAAAGCTACAGCTAATCGCTTCGAAGAGTGGGCAAGATGGTTCCCTGAAGATCCTCCAGGATGCCAAGATCTATGCCGGTCAGTTCGGCCACGGTGACTCATTCACGTGGCCTGTGTCTGGGCGTAGACACGTTTATATCCATGTCGTCACCGGTAAGCTCAAGGTCAATGGGGAGACCGTCGCCGAAGGTGATGGACTCAAATTGACGGATGAGCCGGAGCTTACGTTTACCCAGGCCGCCGAGGCGCAGGTGCTCGTGTTTGAGCTACGGGCAGCAAACGGCAAGCCCGCCAAAAGAAAGCCCAACGGTATTTGTTCTACCCAAGCATGCGCGAAACGAAAGTGAATCAAATACCGCATATGACTTCCGTTTTCGTCCCCAGCGGCCGCCTTGGTGCGCTGCATTGGCAACGCGGTTAAAAACGCACAAACCTACCTGCGAGCAAACTACTTACAGGGAATGCTGGGGAGACTTCACTGGGAGGTGTGCCATGAAGAATCCCGCGCTTTGCCTCTGCCTGTTATGTGTCGGAAGGTTGCATGCCGCTGAAGCTGTCCCTACCGAAGGTTCTGGTTTCCTAGAGGGAGCAACGCTCAATGTTCTGAGTCGTAACTTTTTCCTAAATAGCGACAACAGATCTGCAAAAGCATCGCAAAACTACCAGCGTGAATGGGCTCAGGGATTCATCACCACCTTCGAGTCTGGATTCACACCTGGCGCAATTGGATTTGGCGTCGACGCGCATGGCTTTTTGGGATTCAAGTTGGATAGCGGAAAGGGTCGATCAGGTACTGGGCTGTTGCCGGTAGACAGTGATGGAGAGGCTGAAAACGACTTTAGCGATACCGGCGGCGTGATAAAGGTTCGCGCCTTTCAGACCCAAATCAAATTCGGGGAAATGATGGTGGAAACGCCAGTCTTCGATACCTCGGACAAACGCTTGCAGCCCGAGTACGCCACAGGATGGTTTGTTGAGAGCGACGACCTACCTAACGTGCATTTAGTCGGTGGGAAATTCACAGCCTTCAAGAACCAGGACTCGACTTCCTCGAAAGGCGAGTTTGTTGGGTATGGTGTCAGCACTGACGTAGGTTCTATAAGCTTCGTAGGTGCTGACTTCATGTCAAATCAAGCCTTCGGTACCAGACTCTATGCTTCGCAGCTCACTGATACCTGGCGGCAGCTTTACGCCAATGTATACGCTAAGGGGTTAAACACTCTTGTCGACTTCAACGTCTACCGAACGCTCGACTATGGACGTTCTGTAGTTGGGGATATCAACACTACTGCCTATAGCTTGTCAGCGAAACATACCGTTGGCGCCCAAGAGTTCACAATCGCCGCCCAGCACATTCACGGTGATACCCCTTTCGACTTTGTCGGAGGAGACTCCATTTACCTGGCCAACTCGATCAAATTCGCGGACTTTAATGGTGCTCATGAGCGCTCCTACCAAGCGCGTTACGATTTCGATTTCGCGTCAATGGGACTGCCAGGAATGAAACTCATGACACGCTACGTGACTGGACGGAATATTGATGGCACCCATGCCCAGCAAGGAGGTGCCTATTTTCCATTCGACCCAAATACCCAGACTTTTGTCCCTCAACAGGGCAAAGGAGGAAAGCACTGGGAGCGCGACATTGATCTAAGCTACACCGTCCAGTCCGGGCCTGCGAAGGATCTTTTAATACACCTCACCCACGTCTCTCATAGGGCCAATGAAGCACAAGGACAGCCGGACATCGACCGGATTTACTTTGTAGTTGAGTACAATTTCAAACTGCTGTGATCCCTTACCCTTTGAGGAAGTGACGGATCTGAACAGGCATACCATCCACTTGGAACCGCCTTGCCGCAGACTCAACTTTCAGCTCTGCGCGAGTGACTCGGTTATGGTGCCTCAGGTGGTCATGCCAGGACTCGTCGAAAAACACCTCAATCCATTTCATAGAGTTTTGAGTATCTTGCATTAGCTGCCATGAGAACGATCCGTTGCGATGACGCATGTCGCGAACCTCCTCCATTGCCAGCTTGAATGCTTCAGTGTTATCAGCGAGAACCTGGTACTCGATCGACACCATGACTGGCCCTCTTTTCGCATCAGCATCTTCACTGAGCAAAGGCTGAGGCCAATGAAGTGACGGCGCGAGGTCTTCAGCATCCAAAACCGGTAACGTTGCTTTCAAACCTACCACCACGCCAGCAACCATCACTACAGAGGCCAGGGATAAAGAGACAGGGATGGAAAACACCCCAGCGAGCCATCCCCAGAAAGCCCCGCCAATCGCCATGCTTCCAAAAAAGACCAGGATATATATCGCAAGCGCTCGCGCCCGAACCCAGTTGGGAACCGATGTTTGTGCTGCGACCTGAAGACTGGACAGCACGGCAATCCACGCGGCGCCACTGACAAGCATCACTGGGGTCAAGACATAAAAGTTCGGAATCCACGCCAGTAGGAGCAATACAAAGGCGTAGATTAGGCTGGCGCAAGCGACGAGCTTGTTCACAGCAAGCAACTGGCGAACCTTGCTCAGAACCATTGCTCCTGTGACTGCACCGATGCCTACAGCGCCCAACAACACACCAAATTGCTCAGCAGTGCCGTTAAGATCCGCTCTAACAAGAATCGGTAAAAGAGACATGCCTGCACTAGCCCCTATAAAAAAAGCAGCGGTTCGAACAAGTACCCGCTGCAGATGCCTGGAGCTTTTTGCAAACCGCCAACCGATCCGGATTGCTCCGAATAGTCGCTCTGCCGGCATGACGGACTGTTGCGGCTCTCGTTTCCAAAAAAAGAGAACAGTGAGCACTCCAAAGAACGAGAGCGCATTGATTCCAAACGTTGCCCAAGGGCCTATCACGCTAATGAGGATTCCAGCGAATGCAGGGCCCAGCGCTCGCGCAACATTGATACCGACGCTGCTAAGGGATATCGCAGCGGGTAAGTCACTCTTGGGCACGAGCTCTGGCGTCAACGCTGACCAAGCCGGCATGGTCAGTGCCGTCCCAATTCCCATGAGGAAGGTCATCAAAAGCAAGAGCGGTGCAGTTATCCACCCAGCGTAGGTTAGGAAAGATAGCGACAACGCCACGACCGCCATTGCGCTTTGTACCACCAACAGGTACCGACGCTTGTCGATGATGTCAGCCATGGCTCCAGCCGGTAGGGCCAAGACAAACATCGGCGCGGCAGCAGCGACCTGCACAAGTGAAACGATCAATGGGCTTGAAGAGAGTGACGTCATTAGCCAGCCGGCGCCTACCTCATGCATCCAGGTACCGATGTTCGACGCAATGCTAGCTAGCCAAAGCCATCTGAACAGCTTGTGCTGCAACGGTGCCCACATCGATACCGCCCCCCCAGGTTTTGACCATTCGAGGTTCATGCGGCGCTCCTACAAAGCGCTGAGGACAGGCCAACGACTCGAAACAAGCTGCACAACACCAAATCGCCCTGTGCCGCCGACTAAGATTGCCGAAAAAATAATCAGTAACAGCCAGGCGAATTGGCCTTCCCACAAACTCCATTCTGGATGCACATAGATCACGGATACAGCGAGCAGGAAAAGAATTGGCAGCGTTGCTAATCTGGTCAGAAAACCAACGATGATCCCGATCGGGCAGACCACCTCCGCAAAGATGGCCAGTATCAAGGTCAGCTGTGCCCCAATTCCAAAGGGGTCTTCGATTACCTGCAGCTCCTGTTGGAAATGAAGGAGTTTCGGCAGGCCATGCACAACAATCAACAGCAGGGAGCCGAGCACGCGTAACCACAACACGGCAAAATCCGTAGACAATACAGACACTCTTTCCTTGGGATTCGCCATCGAGGATCACCTCTATTGATTTGATCCAACAATCATTTTAAAACCTGCACGGCTACTACCTGCTCTGTACCCCATGCACCTCACTCTGGCTTCGTTAACCATGGATATCGGGAGCTATCGCTAGCCCCGTAATCTGGATCAAGATAGATAAAACAACGGTTGATCTTCCAATCACGGACTTCAAATACATCGCACCAATAGCCCGCGCCCCAGTCTGGACTGCCCGCGCACCATGAGCCCTCAACATGCTCACCGTGACTGGTGCCTTCGCACACGACAACGTCAGTCCCCGAAAATATCCAGTTGAAATGGGCATAATCATGGGTAATTGAAACCAGCCTAGCCCCCAGATCCTGAAACATTTCCCCGATCTGAACGCGGCCAGTCGCTATGCCCCATTTTGGAAAGTACACCTGCGCATCCTCAGCAAACAGCTCCAAGATGCTAACTCCTTCTGGCGTAACGCCTCCGTTATCGAACGCTCGAAAGTATTCCAGGATTACTGACTTGCGGTGCTCGTCAGTCATAGTCAGTTTGCTAATCATGAACCGCTCCTTATGTAGTCGTGACAGTTAGATCCAGAGCACACTCCATGAGCCTCACATAGAAAAGCTCATGGTTCGCTGTTCATATCGGTCGCTAGCTAAAAGGCGAAGCATGAACAACCAAACGCCCCCCAAAAGCCTTGAAAATCGCTGATGGGGGCGGACGACAAGCGCGCCCGATTATGACTGTGGGCATGAACCGCACATGGGCCTTGGCATTGATGCAACTGGGCCACAGCTGCTGCCACTGGCTTCCAATGTCCTGGGACTTTTGCAACCGGAGACCAGTCCGGCATAACTGGAATCGCCTTGGGTGACAAGTTGTCAAACTCCTGAGCGCCGTAAACGACCTTTCCGTCGACGACAGTCAAGACGGACTCGATCCATTTGATCGCGTCATCATTGACGCTGAAGTAATCCGCGCTTAGAGCGGCCAGATCGGCAAGCTGCCCGACCTTAATCATGCCCTTTTTGCCCTGCTCGGAAGAGAACCAAGCACTTCCATGGGTATAGAGTTCCAAAGCCGTATCTCGGGTCAGGCCCTCTGGGTAAAGCTCAAGCCCACCCACCGTTTTTCCGGTCACAAGCCAATACAAGGACGTCCAGGGGTTGTAGCTTGAAACGCGTGTGGCGTCGGATCCTGCTCCAACCGGCACGCCTTCAGATAGCATTCGCTTGATCGGAGGCGTTTGCTCCGCAGCCTTGTTGCCGTAGCGATCAACGAAGTATTCACCCTGAAACGCCATGCGATCTTGAATGGCAATGCCGCCACCCAGCGCACGCACACGAGCGATGTTCTCGGGTGTAATCGTCTCGGCATGGTCAAAGAACCATGGCAACCCATTGAAAGGAATATCGCGATTAACTTTCTCGAAGACGTTGAGCATACGAGTGATCGATTCGTTGTATGTTGCATGCAAACGGAACGGCCATCGATGCTCGACAAGGTGACGTACGACAGGCTCAAGCTCTTCCTCCATCGATTTGGATAGATCGGGTCGAGGTTCAAGGAAATCCTCAAAGTCAGCTGCAGAGAAGACCAGCATCTCCCCGGCTCCGTTATGCCGGAAGAAATCACTGCCATCACCAGGCTTCACAAGGTTTGTCCAGTTCTGGAAGTCCGACAGCTCCTGCTTGGGTTTTTGAGTGAACAGGTTGTATGCGATCCGAACCGTCAACTCATTCTTGGCTGCAAGATCACTGATGACCTTGTAATCATCGGGATAGTTCTGAAAACCGCCGCCGGCATCAATGGCACTGGTGATCCCTAAGCGATTAAGTTCCCGCATAAAATGTCGAGTCGAGTTGACCTGGTACTCCAACGGCAGGGTTGGCCCTTTGGACAACGTTGAGTAGAGAATCATGGCGTTAGGACGGGCGATGAGCATCCCCGTAGGTTCCCCATTCGCATCTCGCTGGATCTCCCCGCCTGGAGGGTTTGGAGTGTCTTTGGTGTACCCGACGACTTTCAATGCAGCGCGATTCAACAAAGCCCGATCATAAAGATGCAGGACAAATACGGGCGTATCAGGGGCCGCCTTGTTCAAATCCTCAAGCGTAGGCATTCGTCTCTCCGCGAACTGGAACTCTGTCCATCCCCCTACCACTCGAACCCACTGAGGAGCCGGCGTGCGATCGGCTTGAGCCTTTAGCATTTGTAGAGCATCGGACAGCGAAGGCACTCCTTCCCAGCGCAACTCAAGGTTGTAGTTCAGGCCTCCCCGAATCAGGTGAAGGTGCGAATCATTGAGCCCAGGGATGACTGTCCGTCGCTTCAAATCAATGACGTGTGTAGTCGCGCCTTTTGATGCCATTGCCTGCTCATCAGAACCGACAACAATGAATTTACCATCCTTGATTGCAACAGCCGTCGCAGTGGGAAGGTCACGATCAACTGTGTGAATCTTACCGTTAACCAAGATCAAATCGGCGTTCATTTTGCCTCCTGGAATTCTTGATGAAGAGGAAAAGCCTGCAGATGCAGTAAACGGAATCGCGCACAACACCGCGCCGACTACTCCGACGACCGAACTGTCGGCGATAAAACGTCTCCGAGCACAATCCACCGGATCATCTTTTCTCATGATTTCTTCTCGAATGGCCGGGAGTTTAACCACGGTTCAAACAGGCGAGTTACACGCGGCATGAAAACGTAGACCACGGATAGAACGATGGTCACCGTGATTACAAAGGTGCTTATTAAGTAGCCTCGCAACCAAGGAAGTTGGGCAAACAGCGGTTGCCAGATAAGGGGAACCAGCAACGTGTGCGGAAGAATCACAAGGAATGACACGCTGGCCTGCTTCCAACGAGGTGGTGCTTTCTGCCCAGCAATAGGATTGAACCAGAACTCGTTCCCCTGGCTAACCTCCGTATGATCCCCATCAGCAAGCATGTCCTGCACTTGAACAATGAGCTGGCGTCGATCACTGGAGTTCAGCCAAGCCTGAAGCTTTTCAGTGCAGGAGAAACGAAGTACAGAAGTAAAAAAAGGCAGACCTCCACACTCGCTAGGAAACACATCTATCCCAAGGTGTCCTTCGTAGGTCTTGGCAGTCTGAATTGTTTTCCTTAACCATTCTTCGTAAGACTCGCGAGCGCCCTCCTTAATCCGATGACGTACAACTAAAGTGGCGACTTCATTCGCAATGCCATCGCTCATAGCATGCTCCTCCCGAACGGCGCTGCCAGACAGGGTTGGGCTTTACCATTAGCCGGTGCAACGCGTTGAAATAAAAATCGCGTGCAGCAGCAATTACTCCAGGCGCTTCAAAACTCAGTCGCAGGGCCGAAGCACCCTACCCTGCGATTGGGTAAGGTGCTACGAAATCAGTGGCCTTCAGATGCGTTGAACATGGTCTTGGCGTAGATAAGGCCCAAGCCATACGCACCGCCGTGAGCGACCGATGTTTTGACCGTCTCGTTGTAGGTGTCCGTGCGAGCCCAGTCACGCTGAAGTTCGAGCAGATACTGCAGTGATGTCATCGGCCGAGCGCCTGCTTGAACCATTCGCTCAATGGCCCGTTCGTGCGCCTCTTCTGAAACGTCGCCGCATGCATCGCAGATGACGTAAACCTCAAAGCCTTGGTCGAGGGCTGAAAGCGTCGGCCCAACGATGCAAACCGACGTCCAAAGACCCGCAAAAACCAACCGGCTTCGACCAATGCGGTTAACCTCAACCTCAATATTCTTGTCCTCCCAAGTGTTCATACTCGTACGGTCGATGAGCTTTTGCCCCTCGAACACGGACGTGATTTCTTCAAACATGGGGCCAGAAAAGCTTTTCTCAGCGACGGTGGTGAGGATGGCTGGAACGCCAAATTCTTTGGCCGCTTTGGAGATAAGGGCTGCGTTGTTACGCAAGGAAACGGCATCAATGGACTTGGTTGCAAATGCCATCTGAGACTGGAAATCGATCAACACCAGCGCATGGTTTTTGGGATCAAGTAGGCCTTTGCCGGGCACTGCTTTTGCGGTTGCCATAGCGGTTCTCCAGATTCGGTTAAATGAAACGATATTCTCGAATGAGGACGCCGCTGGCGCAGGTAAGCGTGTGCGAATTTGTTACGAATGTGATGAAAAAATCACTTAAAAATATAACTAACTGGTCGGATGAAGCATTTTTATTAAAATTTATTGGAATATGGATCCTAAATTATTTAAGAATCTGGTTTGAGCAATAAAACAAGCTACACAATAAATCCACCTTTTCGGTTAACAAACGATGAAAATTTACGAATTAATTATGCTCAACATAAAAGTCGACGAACGGCTGAGCATAAGGGTTGCGCAACAAACCGACTATGCCAAACTCATGCTTTAGCCATTTTACGCACGAAAAATGCAGTAAAAAACATGCCAAGAGGAGTATTAAACATGCCTCGCAATCAAACAACAAACAGCTCTAATGTTTATTTAAATCTCCACCAACAGCATGTAGGTCATGACTTAAAACTAGAAGAAAAAATCGAACAAAACCTGAGAACAATACTTTCCAGTGAACTGCCAGAGCTTTCATCAGATTCAATAAATCAAATAATTTTTTTTACTAATGAGCAGCTAGCACACCAAAAAGATGATGACATCATAAAGTCGCTCACTCCAAAATTTCGCGGTCTCGCGCCATGGCAAGAGCGCCGCGCCAAAGGCATAATCGAATCTCGATTAAACATAGGAATATCAGTCAATCAACTTGCTAGCGAATGCTCATTCTCCCGAAGTCACTTTAGTAGAGCATTCAAACTTAGTACCGGAATAACCCCTCACCAATACTTACTCAACCTTAGAATTGACAAAGCGAAAAATTTATTATCAATTCAAAACCTAAAAATAATCGACATTTCCACTGAATGCGGATTTTCTGATAGCTCACACTTCACTAAAGTATTTAGCAAACTTGTAGGTTATACTCCATCCTACTGGCGCCGCATGACTACCGGATTCATGCAAAACTAACTTAACGCCACACAAAGCATCGCCATACAGACCAAGTAAAAACCGCTCTCAATTTTAGCGTCGCCTCCAAAAACCCCAACGATTCTCTATTGGGAACTGTCCATCGCCAGTAATACCGAGCATCACACCTCTACGTTATGCTTTAGTTATTATATAAGTAAATAAATCTGGCGGTTTTGTATCACCCAGGCATTATCCAGAAATCATGCCAACAAACGCAGACACATTATGCTGATCGCCATCACCGCTACTAGCGGCCAGGCAAATAAACTGATGAGCCGAACGGTGCCCACAAATTCCATAAGAATGGGGATTCGGTGGCAATCATTGGGGCCAGAGCCCCAACATTCGCAAATGCTCCTTCAGCGCCAGAAAAACTTGCCCCCCACCAAAGACCTAACGAAAAGTAACAAAAGAAAGATAGGTACAAAGGGTAAAATCAAATTTTTCTGGCATTCAAAAAGGTTAAATTTGAGAAAAATCAGCCTTTAAAAAGTTTGGAAGTTATTTTTGCTACATATTCGCCTTGATGCTCTGCGATACCTAGCTCACGACTATCTGGCTGGCGGGAGCCATCGCCCCCCGCAATAGTCGAGGCTCCGTAAGGGGTGCCACCACCGACTTGGGAAACATCAAACAATGCCGGGTCGCTATATCCAATCGGTACAATGACCATGCCGTGGTGTGCGAGGGTCGTCCAAGTAGAGGTAATAGTCATTTCTTGACCTCCACCCGTGCCCGTAGATGTAAAGACGCTCGCAACTTTCCCGACAAGAGCACCTTTGGCCCAAAGGCCACCAGTTCTATCCAGAAAGTTCCTCATCTGGCCGGACATATTTCCGAAGCGAGTGGGTGTCCCGAAAATAATCGCATCATAATCTGCTAGCTCAGACGGTGAAGCAACTGGAGTTTGCTGATCAGTCTTACCATGCGCAGCTATGAATGCCTCTGGATCCATTGTTTCGGGTACACGTTTGACAGTGACATCAACTCCGGGAACTTTGCGGGCACCTTCAGCCACGCTCTCAGCCATCTTCTCTATGTGACCGTACATCGAATGATAAATAACTAGCAACTTTGCCATTATTAAATCCTCTCACAACGCGCTTATTTATTGGCAACAGACAGTTTTAAATCAAACTAAAAACCCATGTCACCGCCTATACGCCGCCATACACCCCTATAAAACATCGCCTACACTTACGGCTTACCACCTAAATAAGCGTAGACGGCCTTTTATATATACGCCAATAATTTCTCAACGACCACGAGCTAAATTTCACTGCATGGGACTGCACATACACCAATCTACTTGACTATCAATAGCAGCGCCTTCATCAGGTCGAACAACGCCGTCGACCTCAATATTAAGCCTTAATCTCTTTGCAATATTTTATTCAGCGCCTCTATCATCATTGCGTATTGCTGCCGCCAGCTCCCTCCTCCTGACCCAGAAAAAATCTTACCCCCACCCAGAAAAATTACAGATGGATTAAAAACATCCGTTAAAATATATCCTTAGGAAAGGGTATCACTCTGAAAGCTCCAATTGCCCACTTCCTAAACAGGTGTTATCCAAGCCTGGTACATGCGAGAACTTCTATCTTCAATTTTATATTCTCTGCTTCTGAAACCGGTATAGTCTCTCATCGCATAAGCGCTACCACCTACTACAAGCTTATTACTCCAAAGCTGATGATGAATCATCGCCTCTCCGAGCCGTAATCAGGCAGTTTTCTCTCGAATTATTTTTCCGAGGCAGCTCATCCGCCGACAGACAATTTTTCAGTACAAATCATGAATTAAATAAACTTAGCAACAGCTATGTCATATCAGTTTTACAAAAAATTAACGATTTAAGCTTGAGGAAACATTCCTAGATTTAGCATGTAGGAAATGATCCTCAAGTCCAACGGGAGTGTAGGGACGCTACTTCTTAATCAAGACGACATCGATCCATACGGCATTCTCCCGGCGCGCATATTTATGGGGCAATATACTGGTTGTACTGGATGATTGAGGCAACGGCATCAGAGCCAATCCCACCTCGGCGAGAGGCGAGTGACCTTACCGAATTATTGGCAGCCAAGGTGTATGCACTATCGCCCTGGCCTCCCACTGCCACCCTATTGGCACCGATGCGGTCAGCACCGTCAGACGCCAACGTTTTCGCACCCACGCGGTCAGCACCGTCAGACGCCAATTTGTTCGCGCCCACGCGGTCAGCACCGTCAGACGCCAACGTGTTCGCGCCCACGCGGTCAGCACCGTCAGACGCCAATTTGTTCGCGCCCACGCGGTCAGCACCGTCAGACGCCAATTTGTTCGCGCCCACGCGGTCAGCACCGTCAGACGCCAACGTTTTCGCACCCACGCGGTCAGCACCGTCAGACGCCAACGTGTTCGCACCCACGCGGTCAGCACCGTCAGACGCCAACGTGTTCGCACCCACGCGGTCAGCACCGTCAGACGCCAACGTGTTCGCACCCACGCGGTCAGCACCGTCRGACGCCAACGTGTTCGCGCCCACGCGGTCAGCACCGTCAGACGCCAATTTGTTCGCGCCCACGCGGTCAGCACCGTCAGACGCCAACGTGTTCGCGCCCACGCGGTCAGCACCGTCAGACGCCAACGTKTTCGCACCCACGCGGTCAGCACCGTCAGACGCCAACGTGTTCGCACCCACGCGGTCAGCACCGTCAGACGCCAACGTGTTCGCACCCACGCGGTCAGCACCGTCAGACGCCAACGTGTTCGCGCCCACGCGGTCAGCACCGTCAGAAGCAACGTTCCCTTCACCGACGCATCCGTTTATTAAGTTTGGCGTACTGGCGGGGGGTGCATGGTTTGATGACAAAGCTGCAGGGGAGGGCGAATTTGAATCGGGGCAGAGTCTTAACTCTGATCCAAAGCTGGAGAAAGCAGCGCTGGCGAGAATCAACCCTAAAAAACATTTCAGTTTCATGATATTTCTCCGCGTATTTGACCTCCCTGACGTGAGATATCTGCCTTGTCTTGATCACCAATGAATGCCGCGAAGCTTGCGGCTAGTAGATTATAGATCGGATTCCAGCTCCCATTATTGGGAGTCCATGGGACTCATGCGTCCGTGGTCTCGGTGGTATAACCCACGTTCTCGGACATCAAGATGATGTTGGGCCAACGCTTGCACAGTCGTTTACAGACCGGCTCGCAGTGCACCGCCGCAATGACGGTATGTCCATGCTCGGCGGTGATCGAGCGATCCACCACTGCCATGTCACCATCAAATATTCCGGCACCTTCCAAGCTGTGGCCTTCAATACGCACCAGGTAGATATGCGGGGCTCTGATGTCCAGGAGCTCATCGAAAGAGATGTGCTGCTCGAGATGGTCGACAACTGGCGATGCAAAGCCCCCAGGGACGGTGAAGGAAGAAAGGGAGTTGAACTCCCCCCTTCGGTCAACGGGCCGAGGATGGTGACGCTCATGGTGGGCGCCTTAACAAAACTGTACATGCATACAGTTAACGTCGAAGGCAGGTGACGGTCAATGTCGAGCGAGAAAAATAGACCAAAGGGAATGACGCCACATCAGCGGATGGCACGGCTCTGGTCGTGATGGATACCATAATTTTATTTGCTGATTCCGGGGCCCGGCTTTGTTGCCAAAAAAACCGCAGTCCACAGCTGTTCCGCCAACCACTGAGCCTCAATTCGACTGAGACTCCAGCCAACCCAACCAAAACACATCAAAACATATTGGTCATCCAGTCTGATCTGAAAGTCGTAGATAGGCTCTTCACCATCCTTAAATTCCCGCACCGGCTCGGGATCGAGCAGGGCACCTTTCATTAGGAAATTTCTGCCAGTATTCACAACTTGGAGCAGATCAGACATTTCCTGTGACCCAAACGATTCCTGGCGCTCTATGAGAGCAGCCCAATTGTCATGCGTTGTTTGGATATCAGACTTATCCGACTTTGGGTGATTGTGGTCAAACGAGTTGAGTACTGCTTTGATTAGACCTGACGCAATCTCATAAGCTTGCTGTGTGGTGAAGCATGCTTTGAAGTCGTATAGCGTTACACGTATGAGTCTCGACGGGGTGAGTTTGACCCTCGCACGATAATGCTCGCCTGTTGCCGGAAAAGTGAAAAATTCAGAAGACTTGAAGGTGAGGCTGGATTTCAGTATGCGTCCGGCCAACACACCTTCCTGACCCCAACGCTTAGGGCGATGGTGGACACCTATTTAAGTGGACACCATTTCTAGCCCATCAAGCGGATTGCCATGCAACAACGACACTCTTACCCCAAATCCTTCAAAGCCCAGGTCGTCCAGGAATGTTTGCAGCCCGGTGCGTCCATCGCAAGCGTCGCGCTGGGCCACGGCATCAACGCCAATCTGGTGCGCAAATGGATACCGCTTTACCGTGACCTAGGCGGTAAAAACCTGCCAGCTTTCATCCCATTGACGTTAGATCCGAA
>NZ_RCZE01000013.1 GCF_006438915.1 Pseudomonas arsenicoxydans
TATCGAGAACGTTGATCCATGGTCAGTGAGGTGTGCGGTCGAGGCTTTAAAAGCTCAAGGCTAATAACTGACACAACCCAATCAAAATGTGGGAGCGGGCTTGCTCGCGAAGGCTGCTTAACATTCAACATTTATTTTGAATGTTAAGCAGCCTTCGCGAGCAAGCCCGCTCCCACATTTGATCTGTGTTGCCTGGGCTGATCAGCGCCATACGGTCACGCAGTTCTTGCAGGATCCGGCGCTGAGTCAGGCCACCCCAACCCTTGTCACCGGGTCGGGGTGGAACACGTGCCTCACTTCACATCAAACCGATCCAGGTTCATCACTTTGGTCCAGGCCGCCACGAAGTCTTTGACAAACTTCTCCTTCGCGTCGCTGCTCGCATACACCTCGGCCAGCGCCCTGAGTTGCGCATTCGAACCAAAGACCAGATCCGCCCGCGTCCCGGTCCACTTGACTTGACCGGTTTTACGATCCCGGCCTTCAAACTCTTGAGCGTCTTCGGAGGTCGGTTTCCATTCCACGCCCATGTCGAGCAGGTGGGTGAAGAAGTCGTTGGTCAGCGCTTCCGGTTGCTGGGTGAACACGCCGTGCTTCGTTTGTCCGACGTTGGTGTTCAACACCCGCAGGCCGCCGATTAGGGCGGTCATTTGCGGCGCACTGAGGGTCAGTTGTTGCGCCTTGTCGATCAGCAGATGCTCGGCCGGTACGCGGTAACGGGTTTTGAGGTAGTTGCGGAAGCCATCGGCGATGGGTTCGAGGAAGCCGAAGGATTCCACGTCGGTCTGTTCTTGTGAGGCGTCCGCACGCCCCGGCGTGAACGGCACCGTCACGCTATGACCGGCGTTTTTTGCGGCTTGTTCGACACCGGCGTTACCGGCCAGCACGATCAGGTCCGCCAGCGAGATTTTCTTGCCGCCGTTGTTGAACTCGCTCCGAATGCTTTCGAGTTTGGCCAACACGTTGGCCAGTTGCTCAGGCTGGTTGGACTGCCAGGACTTCTGCGGTTCCAGACGCAGGCGTCCGCCGTTGGCGCCGCCGCGTTTGTCGGAGCCACGGAAGGTCGAAGCCGCCGCCCAGGCCGTTGATACCAGCTGCGAGACACCGAGGCCCGAGGCGAGGATTTTGCTCTTGAGCGCGGCAACGTCGCTGTCGTTGACCAGTTCGTGGTCGACGTCCGGGATCGGGTCTTGCCACAGCAGTTCTTCGCTGGGCATTTCAGGGCCGAGGTAGCGGGAGAGGGGGCCCATGTCGCGGTGGATCAGCTTGAACCAGGCGCGGGCGAAGGCGTCGGAGAGCTGATCGGGGTTCTGCAGGAAGCGCCGCGCAATCGGTTCATAGATCGGATCAAAGCGCAGGGCCAGGTCCGAGGTCAGCATGGTCGGATTGCGCCGTTTCGATGGGTCGTGTGCATCTGGAATGGTCCCGGCGCCGGCGCCGTTTTTAGCGACCCACTGGTTCGCGCCGGCCGGGCTTTTGCTCAGCTCCCACTCGAAGCCGAACAGGTTTTCCAGGTAGTTGTTGCTCCACTTGGTGGGTGTGGTGGTCCAGGTCACTTCCAGGCCGCTGGTGATGGTGTCCGGACCTTTGCCGGTGCCAAAGTTGTTTTTCCAGCCAAAGCCCTGTTGTTCAAGGCCGGCCGCTTCAGGCTCTGCACCCACATTGTCGGCAGGCCCGGCGCCGTGGGTTTTGCCAAAGGCGTGGCCGCCCGCGATCAGCGCCACGGTTTCCTCATCGTTCATCGCCATGCGGCCGAAGGTTTCGCGAATGTCCAATGCCGAAGCGACGGGATCGGGATTGCCCTCCGGACCTTCCGGGTTCACATAGATCAGGCCCATCTGCACGGCGGCCAGTGGATTTTCCAGATTGCGCCCCTGATCGGTACGGCTGTCTTCATTTCTCCCAGGCTCGGCCACGAGTGGAACATCGCCGGGGGCTTGCACGGGTTTTTGCGCCTTGTCGTAGCGGGTGTCGCCACCCAGCCATTTGTTTTCCGAGCCCCAGTAAACATCCTCATCCGGTTCCCAAACATCGGCACGGCCACCGGAGAAACCCAAAGTCTTGAAGCCCATGGACTCCAGCGCGACGTTGCCGGTGAGTACGATCAGGTCAGCCCAGGAAATGTTGCGGCCATATTTTTGCTTGATCGGCCAGAGCAGCCGGCGTGCCTTGTCGAGGCTGACGTTATCCGGCCAGCTGTTGAGCGGCGCAAAGCGTTGCTGGCCGGAGCCGGCACCACCGCGGCCGTCACCGGTGCGATAAGTACCGGCGGCGTGCCAGGCCATGCGAATGAACAGTGGCCCGTAGTGACCGAAGTCGGCTGGCCACCAGTCTTGCGAATCGGTCATCAGCGCCGTGAGGTCTCTTTTTACGGCGGCAAAGTCGAGTTTTTTGAACGCTTCACTGTAATTGAAGCCCTCGTCCAAGGGATCGGACAGGGACGAGTGCTGGTGCAGGATTTTCAGATTCAGCTGGTTCGGCCACCAATCGCGGTTCGTCGTGCCACCGCCGGCGGCGTGGTTAAACGGGCATTTCGATTCATTTGCCATGTGCGAGCTACCTTTTGGGTCGTATTCATCCGGGCTATCCGGCCCTTTGTGGGTTCTGGAATAGCGACGAGCGAAAGCAATGACACAGGCTGCTGGGCCAGCAGTTGGATTCACTGATTGTTTTGATCACACAGATATCGGTACAGCGAAAAACGCGGTGCAATCACGGTGGCCCACGGCAGGCTTAGTCATGTTTCTGACTCATTCCTGTCTCCTTATCAGCTCAAAACCGGCCGGCTGACGCCAGCGCTGGGATAAGGTTAGACGCCTATCCGCAAGTCAGCTAATAGGTGGAGTATTCGGGACTGATAGGCAAAAGCTTTTATTGGCAGAGGTGAGATTGACTGCCGTGGGGAGGGCTTCCGGGAAATACGCTGGCGCTGGCGAGTGTATTTCCCTTGGCTTTTGACAGGGTCTCAGCGGCTGCTCTTACCTTGGCGTATTGAACTGGTCGGTGTAGCTACCGGACATCAGATTCGACGCGACGCGATCAGAGCCAACGCCCACGCGAGAGGAGTACGCGAGACGAGTCGCGCCCACGCGATCCGAACCGTCGGAAGCCAATTGACCGGCGCCGACATGATCTGAACCGTCGGAAGCAACCTGACCAGCGCCGACATGATCGGAACCATCGGAAGCGACCTGACCGGCGCCCACATGATCTGAGCCGTCGGAAGCGACCTGACCGGCGCCGACATGATCCGACCCATCGGAAGCAACCTGACCGGCGCCGACATGATCCGACCCATCGGAAGCGACCTGACCGGCGCCCACATGATCCGAACCATCAGAAGCAACCTGACCGGCGCCGACATGATCCGACCCATCGGAAGCGACCTGACCGGCACCAACATGATCCGAACCGTCGGAAGCGACCTGACCGGCGCCCACATGGTCCGCTCCATCCGAAGCCAATGCCCGCTGTTCCGCAGCCCAGGCACTGGACAGGCCAGCCGGGATGGCCATCGTTGTCGCGACCGCAAATACAACGCCGGTAACAAGCTTGTAGTTCATGATCTTCTCCACACCCGTTGGCCACACAGCAATCGGGGGACTGCTCGCCATTCGTTTCTTGGCAAAGTCGGCTCGGGATCAAGTTGTTGGCAAATGGCACGGGGCGCCTGACAGGTGCGCGGGTGTCGACGTTCTGCATGACACATGAGAAATCTGATCAAACAGTATAGTTCGCCAAACTTTGCCGACTTGCACACGTAAAGTGTCTGGACGGCCGGGTTCCAGACTAAGCGCGCTTTTTGATTGCGTTCGGTTCTATGCAACGGGATTGTTGGGGCCAATGCTTCTGTTGGGAATTGCTGTGTGACTGATGACCCCATCGCGGGCACGCCACGCTCCCACAGGATTTAAATGGGCCGAAGCGAAGGTCATTGCGCCCCGAACAGCATCGTCCAGTACACCCCCTCATCACCGCGCGCATCTGCTGCATACGCCGCGCCGACTTGGGTAAACATCGGGTTCATCAAATTCGCACAATGCCCGGGGCTGGCCAGCCATCCGGCCATTGCCTTGTTCGGCGAGCTCTGCCCGGCGGCGATGTTTTCGCCGATCTGCCGGCCGCGGTAACCGGCGGCCCTCGCTCGATCCGCGGGCATATCGCCGTCGGGGTCGCGGTGGGCGAAGTAGTTGCCATAGGCCATGGCCTTGCTGTGTCCTTGTGCGGCGGCGCCCAAGGCGGAGTTCCAGCTGAGCGGCCGCGCGGCAGAGAAGCGCTGACCGCCACACATCCGCGGTTTGGCCCGCGCGGCGTTGACTTGCGCCAACAAGGCTTTGGCGACGGCTCGTGTATCACCGACCTTGTGGTCGAGCACCGGCTGCGCCAGCACCACTTGCCATTCACTTCGGGCTCGGCTGACACCGATGTCGGCGTACTGGCCGTCCAGCAGCGCCCCGCAGTAATCGTCCTGGAGCATGTCAAACGCTTCATCGGCATCCTGCGCGCCGACCACCCGAATGCTGCGTACGGTCACCGCTGAATAACCGGAAGCCTTCAGCCGATCGCGCAAACCACCGCCATAACCGATGGGCAACGCCAGGTTTGAGTTCAGCGCAAGCGGCGCCAGGCGTTGTGCCGGGCGCCTGTCGCAGCGCTGGGGATGGGCACGGTAGTCATTGATCGCCGCCACCAGTTGGCGTTCGCCATTGGCATGAGCGGGGGAGGTAAATAGAGCAAACACAGGCAAAAGACACAGCGAGGCGCAGCGCAAGGCGAGGACGGTCGGGTGCATGAGGCGGACAGCTCTGATCAGAGACGACGGTAAGTGGGAATTTACGGCGCCTCTATGACTGGGGTTTTGAGACTAGGTTCAGGAGGGAAGGGCGCAAAAAACAGCGGCTATGCCTACCGCGTGTCGCAAAATGCGAAAAGTACCGGTCCAGCCTTAAATATGTGGCCGCCTCAGTCGATAGCGTTTTCATAATGCCGACGTGCCAACAGAGGGCTGCACCATGTCGATAAAACTCCGTTTACTCTTGTTGATTGGCACCAGTTTGCTGACCGCGCTGATCGTCAGCCTGGTCAGTTACGTGGGCAACTCGCAGATGGCCGATGCGGTGAATGAGAGCGAGGTCAGCATGACCGCTCTGCGCAATCACCTTGAAGCCGACATGATGCATGACGCCCTGCGCGCCGACGTACTCTCGGCCATGTTGGTGGGCTTGGGCAAAAGCACCAGCAGCAAGGCCGAAGTACACAGTTCCATCGAGGAACATGCGAAGCATTTTCGTGACGTGCTGGGTGAAAACCTCAAACTGCCGGTCAACGACACAATCAAGACCGCACTGAACAAGGTCAAGCCGAGCCTCGACACCTACATCAGCGCGGCCGAGCGCATCGTCGGCCTGGCACTGGAAAATCCAGAAGCTGCGCAGAAAGAACTGGGCACCTTCAATACCGCGTTCAGCCAACTGGAAGACCAGATGGCGGCCCTCAGCGAGTTGATCGAAACCAACACGCAACAGACCAGCCAAGGCACAGCGCAAGCCATTCATAGTGCCAACTTCACCCTCGGTATTGTGCTGATCGCCAGCCTGGTGATGCTGCTGATTCAGGGGCGCTGGGTGATTCTGAGCATCATGGGGCCGCTGCAGACCGCCAGCCGGATTGCCCAAAGCATCGCCCACGGCAACTTGAGCGAACCGATTGTCGAACCGACACAAAAGGACGAAGCCAGCGCGTTGATCCGCAGCCTGGCGACCATGCAGCGCGACCTGCGCGGCATGATCGAGGTGGTGCGCAGCAATGCCCATGGCGTCAGCGGCATGAGTGATCAACTCAGCAGCGGTTGCCATCAGGTCGCCGACAGCAGCCAGCAGCAAAGCGCCGCCGCCAGCACCATGGCCGCCGCCGCCAGTGAAATGACCGCCAGCATCGAGGAAATCACCCGCCACGCCGAACGCGCGCTGAGCATGGCCAACCAGGCCGAGTCACTGGCCAAGGATGGTGGTCGAGTGATTCATCAGGTCGTCGAAGACATGGACGGCATTGCCCGTTCCGCGCAGCAGTCGGCTCAGGTCATTCGTACGCTGGACAAGGAATCCGAAGGCATTTTCAACATCATTCAGGTGATCAAGGGCATCGCTGACCAGACCAACCTGCTGGCGTTGAACGCTGCCATTGAGGCCGCCCGTGCCGGTGAGCAGGGCCGAGGCTTTGCCGTGGTTGCCGACGAGGTGCGCAACCTCGCCGGCCGCACCAGCGCCTCCACCCAGGAAATTGCCAGCATGGTCGCGCGCATCCAGCAAAGCACTCGCGAGGCGGTGACCAGCATGGAAGCGGGTGTCGCGCAGGTCGACAAAGGCATGGCCGTGACCGCCGACGTCGAGCGGGCAATTCGTGAAATCCTCGACGCGACGCTGAGCACCACGCAACTGGTCAACGACATTACCCGCACCATCGGTGAGCAAAGCCTGGCCAGCAACGAAATCGCCCATCAGGTGGACATGATTGCGGGGATGTCGGAAGGCAACAGCAAGGTGATCGGGCAGACGGCTTCGACGACCGATGAATTGTCGAGTCTGGCGGGGAAGCTGTCGCAGTCGGTGGACCGGTTCAGGCTTTGATTTGATGGTGTCAGGCAGGACGCCTTCGCGAGCAAGCCCGCTCCCACATTTGATCTCGGGCGTTCACAAGACCAATGTGGGAGCGGGCTTGCTCGCGAAGGCGGTAGACCAGGCGACACAGAACCAAAACCCTAAAGATACTTATCCGTCACAGCCCCTTCCGAAGCACTGGACACCGTCTTCGCATACTTCGCCAACACCCCACGCTTGTACTTGGACTCCGGCCTCACCCAACGGCTCTTACGTTCAGCCAACTCAGCATCGGAAACATCCACCGTAATCAGCCGGGTTTCGGCGTCAATGGTGATCCTGTCACCATCCTCAACCAACGCAATCGGCCCACCCTCAAAAGCTTCCGGCGTGATATGACCCACGACAAATCCGTGCGAGCCACCGGAGAAACGCCCGTCAGTAATCAACGCGACTTCCTTGCCCAACCCCTTGCCCATCACCGCCGAAGTGGGCGAGAGCATCTCGCGCATGCCCGGCCCACCCTTGGGCCCTTCATAGCGGATCACGATCACATCGCCAGCCTTGACCTCACCATTGAGAATCCCCGCCAGCGCGCCTTCCTCGCCGTGATAAACCCGGGCCGTGCCTTCAAAGCGCAAACCTTCCTTGCCGGTGATCTTGGCCACGGCGCCGGTGGGTGAGAGGTTGCCGCGCAGTATCACCAGGTGGGAGTCCTTCTTGATCGGCGTGTCGAAGGGCAGGATCACGTCCTGGCCTTCGGGATAGTCGGGTACATCTTTGAGGTTTTCCGCGAGGGTTTTGCCCGTGACCGTCAGCACATCACCGTGCAGCATGCCGGCGGCGAGCATGCGTTTCATCAGCGGCTGAATGCCGCCAATCGCCACCAGTTCACTCATCATGTATTTGCCGCTGGGCCGCAGGTCAGCCACCACCGGCGACACCTTGCCCAGCTCCACGAAGTCGTCCAGCGTCAGGTCGACATCCACGGCATTCGCCATGGCCAAGAGGTGCAACACGGCATTGGTCGAGCCGGCGAGGGCGATGACCACGCGGATCGCATTTTCAAAGGCCTGGCGGGTCATGATGTCGCGGGGTTTGAGGTCCAGCTTGAGTAATTCCATCACTTGCTGGCCAGCGCGGAAACTGTCTGAGGCCTTGTCACTGCCGACAGCGTCCTGAGAACTGGAACCGGGCAGGCTCATGCCCAGCGCTTCAATGGCCGAGGCCATGGTGTTGGCCGTGTACATCCCGCCGCAGGACCCAGGGCCGGGAATCGCCACTTCTTCGATCTGCTTGACCTGAATCTCGCTGATATCCCCCCGCGCATGCTGGCCCACAGCCTCGAACACGGAAATGATGTCGGTGTGGCCCGCGCCCGGCCGAATCGTGCCGCCATAGACAAAAATCGACGGACGATTGAGCCGCGCCATGCCGATCAGGCAGCCCGGCATGTTCTTGTCACAACCGCCTACGGTCACCAGGCCGTCAAAGCCTTCGCAACCGACCACCACCTCAATCGAATCGGCGATCACCTCGCGCGACACCAGCGAATACTTCATGCCTTCAGTGCCGTTGGCAATGCCGTCGGAAATGGTGATGGTATTGAAAATGACGCCTTTGGCGCCCGCTGCGTTGGCACCTTTTTCGGCCTCAAGGGCGAGTTTGTCGATGTGCATGTTGCACGGCGTGACCATCGCCCAGGTGGACGCGATGCCGATCTGCGGCTTCTTGAAGTCGGCATCGGTGAAACCCACGGCGCGCAGCATGGCGCGTGCGGGCGCGGCTTCGACGCCGTCGATGACCTGGGAGGAGTATTTGCGCAGATCGTCTTTGTCGCTCATGACAGTTCCTCACCTCAAAGACCTGACCGGTGCGGCCCAAGCCCGGGGTTTTTAGTCTAGCCCCGGTTCGCAGATTCGGCCCGATAAGAAAAACCGATACCCCCTTAAGGATTTCCCAGAGGCGAGGCGGGCGCCTGCGGCTTTAGAGTCACGCCCAACAGGTTGACCGTCGCGCATCGACTCCACGCCTGCCGCAATTTCAAAAAAATAAGAAGGTGAATGCATGAGTAACGAATCCGTCGACATCAAGGCGTGGATCGACAACCGACCGGTTGCGCCTTATCAGTGGCTGATCATGGCCCTGTGTTTTTTCATTGTGCTGTTCGACGGTTTTGACGTCGCGGTGATGGGCTTTATCGCGCCTTCGCTGATTCAGGAATGGGGGCTGTCCAAAGCCGCTTTCGGCCCGGTGATGAGTGCCGGCATGGTCGGTCTGGCCATCGGTGCGTTGACGGCCGGTCCTTACGCCGATCGCCTGGGACGCAAAAAGGTGCTGCTGTGCGCCGTGACCGGTTTCAGTGTGTTGAGCCTGGCCTGTGCGTTCGCCCGCAATCCCTACGAACTGGCGGCACTGCGACTGTTCATGGGCGTGGCGCTGGGCGCGGCAATGCCCAATACCACCACCTTGCTGTCTGAGTACCTGCCGGAGCGCAACCGCTCGCTGTTCATCACCATCATGTTCACCGGGTTCAACATGGGTTCAGGTTTGGGAGGTTTTGTCGCTGCATGGCTGATTCCGGGTCACGGCTGGCAGGCGGTGTTGCTCTTTGGCGGGATCCTGCCGCTGTTGCTGGTGCCGTTCCTGTGGCTGTTGTTGCCCGAGTCGGCGCGTTTTCTGGCCGCTCACAATGCACCCGCCAGCCAGATTGCCAAGGTTCTGAACAAGTTGGGCGGGACGTTCACGGGCGCTACCCAATTCATCATGACCGAGCCCCAGGCGCAGCAAAAAGCCCCGGTGCGGATGTTGTTCACCGAGCGTTTCCGCCTCGGCACGTTTGCGCTGTGGCTCACCTATTTCATGGGCCTGCTGGTGATCTACCTGACGATGGGCTGGATGCCGACGTTGTTACGCGAAGGCGGTTTGTCGATCGAACGTGCGGCAACCATTACCGGGCTGTTTCAGATTGGCGGCACCGTCGGTGCGATCCTGGTCGGTTGGGCTATGGATCGACGCAATCCGAACGCAGTGATCGCGACGTCTTATGCATTGGGCGGTGGGTTTATTCTGCTGCTGGGGGCCTTCAGCCTTGAGTCCAGCCTGCTGGCCATCGGCGTGGTCGCGGCGGGGTTCTGCATGAGCGGTGCGCAGACCGGGCTCAACGCCTTTGCGCCGGGTTATTACCCGACCGCTTTCCGCGCCACCGGGGTGAGCTGGATGCTCGGCATCGGGCGTTTCGGGGCTATCTTTGGTTCTCTCATCGGGGGTGCGGTGCTCAGCCTCGGGTTGGGTCTGCCGTTGCTGTTCGCCCTGTTGAGCGTGCCGGCCTTTATCGCCGCGCTGGCGATCCTGGCCAACGGTCATGCGCGGCGCCGGGAAAGCCGGGCCTTGCTGACGCAATAATCTCTTTCAAACACAGGAATTTGTCATGGCACGCATCATCGGTGGCCTCGCGGTCTCACACACTCCCACCATCGGCTTCGCTGTCGATCACGACAAACAGAACGAGGCGGCCTGGGCGCCGATTTTCGAAGGTTTCGAACCGATCAAGGTCTGGCTCAAAGAGCAGAAACCCGACGTGCTGTTCTACATCTTCAACGACCATGTGACCTCGTTTTTCTTCGACCACTATGGCGCGTTTTCCCTTGGGGTCGATGAGCGTTACGAGGTCGCCGACGAAGGTGGCAATCCACGCTCGCTGCCTGCGGTCGGCGGGCATGCGGCCCTGTCGCGACACATCGGTCAGAGTCTGATGGCCGATGAGTTCGACATGAGTTTCTTCCGCGACAAGCCACTGGACCATGGCTTCTTCTCGCCGATGTCGGCGCTGTTGCCGTGCGAGCCGGATTGGCCGGTGGAGATTGTGCCGCTGCAAGTGGGCGTGTTGCAGTTTCCGATTCCCAGTGCGTTGCGCTGCTACAAGTTGGGCCAGGCCCTGCGCCGGGCCATCGAAAGCTACCCTGAAGACTTGAAGGTTGCGATCGTCGCCACCGGCGGTGTGTCGCATCAGGTGCATGGCGAGCGCTGTGGGTTTAATAACCCGGAGTGGGACGCGCAGTTTATCGATCTGCTGGTCAACGACCCGGTGCGCCTGACCGAAATGACCCATGCCGAGTACGCCACCCTGGGCGGGATGGAAGGTTCGGAGGTGATCACCTGGCTGATCATGCGGGGCGCGTTGTCGGCCACGGTGAAGAACCTGCATCAGGATTATTACCTGCCATCGATGACCGGCATCGCCACTTTGCTCCTGGAAAACCAGGATCGACCAGTGCCTGCCGACGTCAACGCGCGTCACTTGCAGCACATGCAACACCAATTGGCCGGGATCGAGAAACTGCAAGGGACGTACCCGTTCACCCTGGAACGCAGCGCCAAGGGTTATCGCCTGAACAAGTTTCTGCATCGCATGATCGAGCCCGAGTGGCGTCGGCGTTTTCTCGATGCGCCCGAGGCGCTGTTCGATGAAAGCGGCTTGAGCGACGAAGAGCGCGATCTGCTGCGTCGCCGTGATTGGCGCGGGTTGACCCAGTACGGGGCGATCTTCTTTGTGCTGGAGAAACTCGCGGCGGTGCTGGGCATTCCCAACCTGCAGGTCTATGCGGCCATGCGTGGGCAAAGCCTGGAAGACTTCATGAAAACCCGTAATCAGCAAGTGCTCTATTCGGTGGCGGGCAAAGCGGCGCGCTGATCGCGCCGACATTCTCGCGGCGCTTCCCGGGCCGCCCCTTGCACTTTTTCTGTTGGATCTCACTGCGCCCGGCTTTGGCGGGCGCAGGGCCTTTCTTTACCCAAAAATCGGAAAACAATAACAATGAAAGTCACGGTTAACCCTCGTATCGTCTGCACCTTCGCCATGGCCTCGGCATTTCCCCTGGCAGGTTCGGCGGCCGGCTTCCTCGAAGACGCCAGCGTCAACCTGAACCTGCGTAACTTCTACATCAACCGCAATTTCACCAACCCCGCTTACCTGCAGGGCAAGGCCGAGGAGTGGACGCAGAACTTCATCCTCGATGCGCGTTCCGGGTTCACTCAGGGGACGGTGGGTTTTGGCGTCGATGCGCTTGGCCTCCTTTCGGTAAAACTGGATGGCGGTAAAGGCACGGGCGGTACGCAGTTGCTGCCGATTGGCAGCGACGGACGTCCCGTTGATGACTTCGGTCGGCTGGCGGTGGCCGGGAAGATGAAAGTGAGCAAAACCGAAGTGAAGGTCGGCGAGTGGATGCCGGTGCTGCCGATCCTGCGTTCCGACGACGGCCGTTCCTTGCCGCAAACCTTTCAGGGCGGGCAGGTCACCTCGCAGGAACTGGCTGGCCTGAACCTGTACGGCGGTCAGTTCCGGCAGAACAGCCCGCGTAACGATGCGAGCATGGAAGACATGTTTATGCAGGGCAAAACCGCGTTCACCTCTGATCGTTTCAACTTTGTCGGCGGCGAATACAGCTTCAACGACAAACGCACGATGATCGGGGTGTGGAACGCGCAGCTCAAGGACATCTACCAGCAGCAATACCTGCAAATCGTCCACAGTCAGCCACTGGGTGACTGGACCCTCGGCGCCAACCTGGGCTATTTCTGGGGCAGTGAAGACGGCAGCGCCCGCGCGGGTGATCTGGATAACCGAACGGTCTCGGCACTGCTGTCGGCGCGTTATGGCGGCAGTACCTTCTACGTCGGCCTGCAAAAGCTCACTGGCGATGACGCGTGGATGCGGGTCAACGGCACCAGCGGCGGCACCCTGGCCAACGACAGCTACAACAGCAGTTACGACAATGCCCGGGAAAAATCCTGGCAGTTGCGTCACGACTACAATTTTGTTGCCCTGGGCGTGCCTGGCCTGACCCTGATGAACCGTTACATCAGTGGTGACAACATCCACACCGGCACCGTCACTGACGGCAAGGAATGGGGGCGCGAGTCGGAACTGGGTTACACCGTACAAAGCGGCCCGTTGAAGAGCTTCAACGTCAAATGGCGCAACTCCAGCATCCGTCGCGACTACAGCACCAATGAGTTTGATGAGAACCGCTTGATCATCAGCTATCCGCTGAGCCTGCTTTGACGACAGGCTGATGGCCCATCGTTTGATGGGCTACCGCCATCGTGAGCAGGCTCACTCCTACAGTGGATCTCCGTTGGACACAAAGTTTGTGAACGCCAGCGATCAAATGTAGGAGTGAGCCTGCTCGCGATGGCGATTACTCAGTCACCACTAAACCCCTGTCAAACCTGGGTCGCTTCCTCGCGGATCACCCGGCGGATCATGTCCATCAGGGCCTGAGCTACCGGCGAATGCAGGCTGGCGTTGCGATAGGTCAGGCCGATGGCGCGGGTGGTCTGTGGCAGCCGTAGCGGCAGGATGCACAGTTCGCCCGAGGCAATCTCCTGTTCGAGCTGATGGGCGGACACCGCCGCGAGCATGTCCGAGCGCAGCAACAGCCCGCGAATGATCGCCATGTCGGCACTTTCCACCACGGGCCGAGGGGCGGCGATACCGAACCCGGTGAAGCAGTCATCGAGCATTTTTCTTGCAGGAGAGCCGGCACGCGGCAGCACCCATTGCGTGGCGCCTAGCGCCTGATGCAAATCAGTTTGCGCTGCGAGCGGATGATCACGTCGTGCCAACACCACCATGTCTTCGGTGAACAGCGACTCGCCGACCAGGTCGCTGGCATACGCTGCCGAGCGCAAGGCGCCAAAAATGAAATCCACATCGCCGGCGCGCAGTTCCGTCGCCAGTAAATCGAACGGGCTCTCGTTGGTGATCACCTGAATGCCGGGGTGTTCGGCCACCAGGCGCACGATCGCTTCGGGCAGGATGCGCGTGCGGCCCAAGGGCAGGGCGCCGACGTGCACCACACCTTGCAATGCCCCACGAATGGCGGTGATGTCGGTGTCGAGATGACGCAGTTCATTCAGTGCCCGGCGGATCGGAAAGAGGATTTCATGACTGGCCCGGGTCGGCTGCAACCCGCGAGGCGTGCGCTCGAACAGGCTTTGACCACAACCGCTTTCCAGCACCTTGAGCGTCGAACTGACGGCAGGCTGGCTCAGGCCCAACAGGCTGGCCACGGTCTGCATGTGGTGCGTTTCACAGAGTTTGACGAACACTTGCAGGCGTCGGGCCTGGAATAGATACAACGGCTCCACGGCGAGTTTTTCGCCGGCGCCAAGCAACTTCGGCACGCTGTCCAGTTCAGCCAGCACCCGCCGTGCGCGGGGCAACAGGCGTTCGCCAAAATCGGTTAAACGCATGCCGTTGGCGTGCCGTTCAAACAGCGGCACGTCAAGCCGCGCCTCCAGCTCGGAAATCGAGCGGGTGACCACCGACTGGGCGCGAAACAGTGCCACCGACGCCCTGGAAACACTGCCGTGATCAGCCACCCGGACGAAGGCGCGCACGTGCATCAGGCTGGGAAGTTCAGGGGTATCCATGGGTTCATGCTCGGTGGGTCCACGTTTCGCCGGACTATGCCTCTGTGCTTGAGGGGAGGCAATAAAAAAAACGCATACCTCGAACACTCGAACGCATTACTCCATCGATGGGCCCCGGTGCGATGCTCTTTCGACACGCAGGAGGAGCACCCGCAATGATCGAGTCATCCAAAAACGCGCTGGTCGTCAGCGCACACTCTGCCGATTTCGTCTGGCGTGCGGGCGGTGCCATCGCCCTGCATGCGCAGCAGGGCTACAACGTGCACATCGTCTGCCTGTCGTTCGGCGAGCGCGGTGAGTCGGCCAAGCTCTGGCGCAAGGGCGACATGAGCGAATCGAAGGTCAAGGCCGCACGCCGCGAAGAAGCACAGGCCGCCGCCGACATTCTCGGCGCCAGCGTCGAGTTCTTCGACATCGGCGACTATCCGATGCGCGCCGACAAGGAAACGCTGTTCCGCCTGGCCGATGTCTTCCGCCGGGTCCAGCCCGAATTCGTCCTCAGCCATTCGCTGAAAGACCCTTACAACTACGACCACCCACTGGCCATGAACCTGACGCAAGAGGCGCGGATCATCGCCCAGGCCGAAGGCTACAAACCGGGCGAGAAAATCGTCGGTGCGCCACCGGTCTACAGCTTCGAACCGCACCAGCCTGAACAGTGCGAATGGCGCCCGGACGTGTTGCTGGACATCACCGATGTCTGGGACAAAAAGTACGCGGCGATCCAGTGCATGGCCGGGCAGGAACATTTGTGGGAGTACTACACCCGTGTCGCCCAGCAGCGTGGCGTGCAAGCCAAGCGCAACGTCGGGATCACCTCGACCCGCAACATCGTGTATGGCGAGGGCTACCAGAGCATCTTCCCGCGTGTGACGGAGAACCTCGGATGAGCGAGCACATCGGAAAAACCGGCATTGTGGTGCGCAACATCACTCGGGCCGAGCCGTCGCTGGTCAATGAGCTCGGACGTTTTGGCGTCGCGACCATCCATGAGGCGCAGGGGCGCAAGGGCTTGCTGGCCTCGTCGATCACACCGATTCAACAGGGAACCGTCATCAGCGGTTCAGCGGTCACGGTGCTCGTCGCACCGGGCGATAACTGGATGTTCCATGTGGCGGTAGAGCAATGCCGGCCCGGCGACATCCTGGTGGTGGCCCCCAGTTCTCCGTGCACCGATGGCTACTTCGGCGACCTGTTGGCCACTTCGCTGAAAGCTCATGGCGTACGCGCGCTGGTGATCGACGCCGGTGTGCGCGACACCCATACGCTGCGGGAAATGGGCTTCCCGGTGTGGTCCCGCGCCATCAGTGCCCAAGGCACGATCAAAGAGACGCTGGGCTCGGTCAACCTGCCGCTGGTGTGTGGCGGTCAGTTAGTCAATCCGGGGGATGTGGTGGTGGCCGATGACGATGGAGTGGTCATTGTGCGTCGCACCGAAGTGCCGCAGGTCGTTGACGCCAGCCGCGCCCGTGCCGACCTCGAAGAACAGAAGGCCTTGCGCCTGGCCAGGGGCGAACTGGGCCTGGATATCTACAACATGCGTGGCCGGTTGGCGGACAAGGGTTTGCGCTATGTCGACAGTCTCGACGAACTCGGAGACTGAACATGGGACAAACCCGTATTCCGTGCCTGCTGATGCGCGGTGGCACGTCCAAGGGCGCGTATTTTCTGGCGGACGATTTGCCCGTTCAGCCGGCGCTGCGTGATCAGGTGCTGCTGGCGGTCATGGGTTCGCCAGACAAACGTCAGATCGACGGCCTCGGCGGTGGCGATTCGCTGACCAGCAAAGTCGCAATCATCAAACCCTCTGCGCGCGCCGAGGCGGACGTCGATTACCTGTTCGCCCAGGTGCTGGTCGAAGAGGCCCGCGTCGATTACGGGCAGAACTGCGGCAACATTCTTGCCGCAGTGGGCCCGTTCGCCATCGAGCGTGGATTGGTGGCCGTGACGGGCGACGTGACCCCGGTGCGCATCTTCATGGAAAACACCGGGCAGATCGCCGTGGCGCATGTCCCCACGCCGGACGGCAGCGTGCGCTATTCAGGCGAGGCGCGGATTGATGGCGTGCCGGGGCATGCTGCGCCGCTGATCGTCGAGTTCGAGGATGTCGCCGGCTCCAGTTGTGGTGCGCTGCTGCCGACCGGCAATGCGCTGGATATGTTCGACGGGGTTTATGTCACGTGCATCGACAATGGCATGCCGGTGGTACTGATCCGCGCCCAGACGCTGGGTTGCACCGGCTATGAAAGCCCCGAACAACTGGACGCCGACGTCGACCTCAAGGCCCGTCTCGAAGTCATCCGTCTGCAAGCTGGGCCGCGGATGAATCTTGGCGATGTACGGCAGCGTAACGTGCCCAAAATGTGCCTGGTGGCGCCGGCGCAAGCGGGCGGGGCGCTGAGCACCCGCAGCTTCATTCCGCATCGTTGCCACACCAGCATCGGCGTATTCGGTGCGGTCAGTGTCGCAGCGGCGTGTTTGATCGAGGACACGGTGGCGACGGGATTGGCCAGCGTTGGCGAGGGGGACGTGCGACGGTTGTCGATTGAGCATCCCACCGGGGAATTCACCGTGGAACTGCGTCTGAAGGAAGGGCAACTGGCCGGGTGCGGGCTGATGCGCACCGCACGGTTGTTGTTCGAGGGGGCGGTGTTTGTTCCGCAAGCGGTCTGGTCGAAGTAAGGGCTAGTGGGCCAGCGCGCACACCTCGCGAACGCAGTCGCGCAACCACCGATGCGCCGAGTCTGCATCCATGCGCGGATGCCAGAGCATAGAGATCGTGATCGGCGGCGTCGGGATTGGCAGGAGGAAACTGTGCAAACCGTTGCGCAGGTTTTGCGTGTGCCGTTCGGGCACGGTCGCGATCAGGTCTGAGGCGCGGGCCAGTGCCAGTGCCGCGGAAAAACCGCCGACGATGGTGACGATGTCACGCTCCAGCCCCAGTGATTGCAACGCCTCATCCATCGGCCCGGTGTCCCGCCCACGGCGCGAGACCAGGATGTGCCGGCCCGAGGCGTAACGGGCGGGCGTCATCTTGCCGTCGCTCAACCCATGCCCGGTGCGTACCACGCCGATAAAGCGATCCTGGAACAACGCACGGGTGCGCACTTCGGGGCTGGTGCTGTCGCCGACCACGCCGGTTTCCAGGTCGACGCTTCCGTCACGCAGCAGCGCGCTGTCCTTGTTGAGTTTCTGCAGGAAGTGCAAACGCACGCCGGGCGCTTGTTCGCCGAGGCGGGCGATGAGTGCCGGACCGAAGTTTTCGACGAAGCCGTCGCTGGTGCGCAGGGTGAACGTGCGAACCAGATGCTTGAGATCGAGTTTTTCCGCAGGGCGCAGCACCGCTTCGGCGTGCTGCACCAGCTGGCTGACTTGCTCACGCAATTCCAGCGCTCGCGGTGTCGGCACCAGCCCACGGCCGGCGCGCACCAGCAGCGGATCGCCGGTGGTTTCGCGCAACCGCGCGAGCGCACGGCTCATCGCCGACGGGCTCAGGCGCAAGCGTTGAGCGGCGCGCGCCACGCTGCCTTCGGCGAGCAGGGCATCAAGGGTAATCAGCAGGTTCAGATCGGGTGTGGTCATGGCTGAACGTTAGCACGACTTTGCCAAGACATGGCGTCGTGTGCAGGTATCAAGTGCAAACGCTGCGTCTTCCGCCATGCCACCGGCGCGCTTACGCTGAATGCCAATCCAGCAGAAGTGGCCAGCCCATGAAAACTCTCACGCCATCCACCCCGGTCCGCTGGGCGCTTGCCAGCCTTTCACTGTCGATGTTGATGCCTTCCCTCGACACCAGCATCGCCAATGCCGGATTGCCGACGTTGGCGCAGGCCCTTGATGCCGCGTTTCAAGACGTACAGTGGATTGTCCTGGCGTATCTGCTGGCGATCACGACGTTGATCGTCAGCGTCGGACGACTTGGTGACCTGGTCGGTCGCAAACGCTTGTTGTTGAGCGGGATCGTCATTTTCACTCTGGCCTCGCTGGCCTGTGGGCTTGCGCCTTCGCTGGTCTGGCTGGTGGCGGCCCGTGCCGTGCAGGGTCTGGGGGCGGCGATCATGTTGGCGCTGACCGTGGCGTTTGTCGCGGATACGGTGCCGAAAGCGCAGACCGGCAGCGCCATGGGCTTGCTTGGGACGATGTCGGCGATGGGCACTACGCTGGGGCCGTCGTTGGGCGGTTTGCTGATGTCCGGGTTTGGCTGGCAGACGATTTTTCTGGTCAACGTGCCGTTGGGTGTTTTGAATTTTGTACTCGCGTACCGCTGTTTGCCGGCGGATCGGCCGGTGGCTCGGCGTAGCGGATTCGACTTTCCGGGGACGCTGTTATTGGCGCTGACCCTCGGCGCGTATGCGCTGGCCATGACGTTGGGTCATTGGGGGTTGCTGCTGGTTGCTGGTGTCGGTGGTGGGGTTTTCCTGTGGGTCGAGGCGAGATCCACATCGCCCTTGATCAAGCTGGCGATGTTCCGTGAACGCGGGCTGAGTGCGAGCCTGGCGATGAGCGCATTGGTATCCACTGTGATGATGTCGACGCTGGTGGTCGGGCCGTTTTATCTCTCGGGCACGCTGGGGTTGAACGCCGCGCTGGTCGGGTTGACCTTGTCGGTCGGTCCGCTGGTGGCGGCGCTGGGCGGGGTGCCGGCTGGGCGTCTGGTGGATCGATTTGGGGCGCAGCGTATGACGATGTTCGGGCTTGCGACCCTGGCGTTGGGCGCCGTGGTGTTGGCGATCATGCCGGCGGGTTTTGGTGTTCCCGGCTATGTCGTCCCCATCGCGGTGATCACGGCCAGTTATGCCCTGTTTCAGGCGGCGAATAACTCGTTGGTCATGACCGGTGTCAGTGCGGATCAGCGAGGGGTGATTGCCGGGTTGCTCAGTTTGTCGCGCAATCTGGGGTTGATCACGGGCGCCTCGGCGATGGGCGCAGTGTTTGCCGGCAATGGCATGCGGGTCACGTTTGCGGTGGCGGCGGGGTTGATTGTCCTGGCGCTGGCAATCGCATTACGTACCAAAAACCTGAACTCATCGCCATCCCTTGTAGGAGCCGAGCTTGCTCGTGATAGCGGTGTGTCAGGCAACAAAATTAGCAACTGACACGCCGTCATCGCGAGCAAGCTCGGCTCCAACAAGGGGACCGGGATCAGGAAACCTGCGATTGAAGCTTGGCCAGAATGAGGGTTGCCGGATCGTCCGATTTGGCATCACTGGCTTTTTCTTTGTCCGACCCATCCGTCACCACACCGGCGAGGATTTCAGCCAGGTTGTGAAAGTGCCCGGACTTTTTATCGGTGGGATCCGCCTTGGCACTCTGGTTCAGCGCCGCTTCCAGCGATAAATGCTGGGTCAGCCAATGCGGCGTGTTCTTTTCCTCGGGGCTCATGTTGTCGAGAAAATCCAGGGCCGCATGGGCGCGGGCGACCGGGTCGTTGGCGAACGGGTCTTTCCAGTTTTTTTCCTGGTCCGCCGGGCCGCTGTAATAACCGGTGGCGAGCCGGCCTTGCTGGCGCATCAGGGCCTGGGCCGAGGCTTGTTCGTCGGCGGTGAACTTGCCGCCTTCATTGGTGGCGACGGCGTTCAGCGAACGTCGATCGAGGTCGCCAAACAAGGCATTGCGGTCTTCATCAGCCTTGGCGTACGGCTTGCCGCTGGCGGTCATCTGCGCGTATTTTTCATCCATGCGCTTGCGCGCATCGGCGGCCACTTCCGGGAAGGTCTTGTCCTTGGAGCTGGAGACCGCGCCTGGCTTGGAGGCGCCCAACACCAGCGCATCGGCATTCATCCCCGCGCGCACCGGAAAGTACGGCGCATTGCCGACGATCGAACTGCTGTAATCGGTGGACGTGCTGGAGAGACTCACCGAATCGGTGTTTGAGACCTTGGCCTGCGCCGTGTCGTCTTGAGCGACCTGCTGCCGGGCAGTGGCAGACTTCGAATCGACGGCCGCCGCGTAGGCCGACATCGCCGCATTCGTTGAAGTTGAAACATTGATCATTGTGCTTCCTTGGCGAGGGACGCTCGCAAGTGAGAGCGATAAGACGCTCAATGCCGGACACCGTACGCCGACTCCATGACGCTTTCATTGTATCGGCGCCGATACCTTCTACTTGAAAGCGTTCGCCGGTCAATGCAACGAATCCCGCCACAGGGCCTCATATAAAAACGAGCGACGCCACATGAACACGGGCCTCGCGCCACTGACTTCAATGACAGGTGATTGTTTTTATGACCGCAGCGGACAAGAACCATGTGATCTGGCTGGTTGAACAATCCATGCTGCACGCCGCCCGACAGCGGGCCAGGCTCTATTCGGGACAGGGCCGCTTGTGGCAGCAACCGTATGCGCATACCCGCCCTCGCGATGCGTCGGCGTTGGCGTCGGTGTGGTTCACGGCGTATCCGGCGTCCATCGTTACCCGGGAAAACGGCTCCGTGCTGGAAGCCCTGGGTGATGAAACCCTGTGGCATGCGCTGTCGAGAATCGGCATTCAGGGCATCCACAATGGCCCGTTGAAAATGTCCGGCGGCTTGTCGGGCACCGAGCGTACACCGACGATTGACGGCAATTTCGACCGCATCAGCTTCGACATCGACCCACAGCTGGGCACCGAGGCGCAGCTGCAGGCGCTGGTGCGCATGGCCGCCGCGCACAATGCGGTGATCATCGACGACGTGATCCCGTCGCACACCGGCAAAGGCGCGGACTTCCGCCTGGCCGAAATGGCCTATGAGGACTATCCCGGTCTCTACCACATGGTGGAGATCCGCGAAGAAGACTGGCCATTGTTGCCGGACATCGCCGAAGGCCGCGATGCACAAAACCTCAGCCCGTTGCAGGTCGACGTGCTCCGCGACAAGCACTACATCGTCGGTCAGTTGCAGCGGGTGATTTTCTTCGAGCCCGGGGTCAAGGAAACCGACTGGAGCGCGACACCGGTTGTAGTGGGCGTCGACGGCAAGCCGCGGCGCTGGGTCTATCTGCATTACTTCAAGGAAGGACAACCCTCGCTGAACTGGCTGGACCCGACCTTCGCCGCGCAGCAGATGATCATCGGCGACGCGCTGCACGCCATTGACGTCATGGGCGCCAAAATCCTGCGTCTGGATGCCAATGGCTTTCTCGGCGTCGAACGTAAACTCGACGGCACCGCCTGGTCGGAAAGCCATCCGCTATCGATCACCGGCAACCAGTTGCTGGCCGGGGCGATTCGCAAGGCCGGCGGCTTCAGTTTTCAGGAACTCAATCTGACTGTCGACGACATCGCCGCCATGTCCCACGGCGGCGCGGATCTCTCCTATGACTTCATCACCCGACCGGCCTATCAGCACGCGTTGCTGATGGGCGATACCGAGTTCCTGCGCCTGATGCTGCGGCAGATGCACACCCTCGGCATCGACCCCGGCTCGTTGATCCACGCCTTGCAAAACCACGACGAACTGACCCTCGAACTGGTGCATTTCTGGACGCTGCACGCCCACGACAACTTCCTCTATCAGGGCCAGACCTTCCCCGGCAACATCCTGCGCGAGCACATTCGCGAGCAAATGTACGAACGCCTCGCCGGCGAGCACGCGCCGTACAATCTGAAATTCGTCACTAACGGTGTCTCCTGCACCACCGCCAGCATCATCACGGCAGCGTTGGGGATTCGCGATCTCGACGCGATCACCGCGGCGGACATCCAGCAGATTCGCCAGGTGCATTTACTGTTGGTGATGTACAACGCCATGCAGCCCGGGGTGTTCGCGTTGTCTGGCTGGGATCTGGTCGGTGCGCTGCCATTGCCGGCCGAGCAGGTCGCGCATCTGATGCTCGACGGCGACACCCGCTGGATTCATCGTGGCGCTTACGATCTGGTCGACCTCAACCCCGAAGCAGAACATTCCGCCGGGCAGATGCCGCGACCGAAAACCTTGTATGGCAGCCTGACCAGCCAACTGAAGGACCCGGATTCGTTCGTCTCGCAACTCAAACGCATCCTCGCCGCACGCCGCGCCTACGACATTGCCGCCAGTCGCCAGATCCTGATTCCGGATGTCGAGCATCCGGGGCTGCTGGTCATGGTCCACGAATTACCGGCCGGCAAAGGTACGCAAATAACTGCGCTGAATTTCGGTTCCACGCCGATCACTGAAACCCTGCACCTGCCTAACATCGCGCCGGGGCCGGTGGTCGACATCATCAATGAGCGGGTCGAGGGCGATCTCACGCCTGAGGGTGAATTCACCATCACGCTGGATGCGTTCGAAGGATTGGCGCTGCGGGTGGTCAGTGCTTCGCCGATGATTTAGGGCGTGGGCTCGGTCGGTTCAGCGTCCTCTTGACGCTCAACTGGCCGCAGTTTGAACCGGCAGACATTCCCGCCCCGAACCATGCATTCCGTATGGTCGACCTCACCACCGCCCAAGGCACCGATCAACGCCAGGTCCAGCTCGCAGACCACGGGATGGGCGGCGGCGAGGCGGTGGAACACGCAGTTGTGCGCGACGATTTCCTTGTCGTCCGAGGTGCGAAAGATCACCTCGGCTTCATAGCCCGCGTGGTTCATGTGCTGGACGATTTTGGCCTCATCCACCACCTGCTGCTCACGGTCGAGCGCCAGTTTGCGGCCCATGCTGCGCATCAGCGAGGCGAGTGCCTCGGGGCCGATGATGTCGGCCACTTCGTCGATCAGCACGCTGGCGAGCAACTGATACTGGCGGGGGAATTGCTCCTTCGCATGCTCGGTCAGCCGATACAACTGCTCCGGACGCCGGCCCGTCGGGCGCGTGTCTCCGCGCAGGACCAGGCCGGCACCCTCCAGCGCCGCCAGGTGCTGGCGGATCGCGGTGCGGGTGACGGCCAATTGCTCAGCCAACTCGTCAATGCTCATGCCGTGGGCATGGTGCAGCAGTGCATTGAGCAAGTCCTGCTGGGTGCGGCCCAGTCCTTCAAGCATGGCGTGTCCTCGCGCGGGTCAGAATTTATCCGGGAACTGTTTGACCAGCGCCGCCGTCAACGCGTCGGCCAGCGCCAGGATATGCGTGCGCATCATCGCCCAGGTGTTGGCTTCGCCGGCATAATCGTGGGCCGCCAGCTGATCGATCTGGCTGACATGGTGCCCGCCGTGAGCGGCCAGCATGGTGACCAGTGTGCTTTCAGGCAAGTTGGGGTTGGCCTTGGCCAGGAACGCTGCGATGGCCTTGGCATTGCTGGTCAAGTCGGCGACGGCGGCCTGCTTGCCTTTCGCGTCCTTGGCGACGGTGGCGTCGCTGTAGTGTTTCACCGCGCCCCAGTGACCAGCAAGCAGCTTGAGCAGTTGATCGGCGGCGGGCTGGCCGTAGAGCGGAGCGATGCTGTTGGCAATTTTGGTGGCGTTGTCGACGACCTGATCGGCGGCGACTTTGGCTTGTGGCTTGTCGCCGGCCTGGTTGGCCATCGCGTAGTTTCTGATCCAGAAAATATGCTCCACCCACAGGTCGCGCAAGGCGAGGCGGGTGGTGAGTGCCGCGCTGTCGGCGGCGGGCGGTGCGGCGGGGGGCGTCTGGCTCCAAACGGGTTGAGCGCACAACGCCAACAACAATACAGCCAAGGTTTTGATATTCATCACGGCACCCTCTGATCGTGGGATGGTTCGACAATATCAATTAAAGCATCAAAATATGTTTTTATTGGGTGAAGGAAAAATTTGCAGATCAACGGTCAGGCCGAGCCGTGATTATTGGCCGCGTTGCCACACCTTGACGTAGTCGATCCGGAAGGTAGAAGGCAGGTCCGCATCGTCGACCACACCGAACCATTCCCAAAACGCTTCGCTGTCGAAGACGATTTGCATTGGAAAAAAGAAATTCGTGTTCTTTGATTCCCTGACCAGTACGCCGTCGACGTACCAGCGCAAGGTATCCCGCTGCCAGTCGAAGCCATAGACATGAAAGGCGCTCGCCAGACGCCACGGACTGATCCAGGTGCTGCCGTTCGCGATATGTTCGGTGCTTTGCGGTGTGGCCCATAGATGGGCATTCATGTTGTAAAAACGATCGAGTGCGCCGTTTTTGGTCTTGCCAGCGATTTCGAAGATGTCGATCTCCGTGGCGTTGTCGGTCATGCCGGTCCAGGCCAGCCAGAATGCACTGGAACCGGCCGAGTTCATGGGCTTGGCGCGGGCTTCGTAGTAGCCGTATAACCCGCGATCAATGGTGCGGACCATGGCGGAGCTGTAGTCCTTGTAGCCCAGTTGCACATACTTCTGCGGCAAGGTTTCCTTGCGAAAGACAATGTTCAGATTGCCGTTGCCCAGCGATGCATTTTGCGGGGTGAACAGCGCCGGTTTGCGCCCGAGCGAATCGGTCCCGGTGGCATCGTTGACGTGCCAGCGCGCGGGGTTGAGGGTGGTGCCGTTGAAGTCGTCAGAGAGTTTAGGGTCGAGCACCCAGCGGCCGGTGTTGGCTTGATCGGACAATGGCAGGTTGGCGTTGTTCAGTACGGGCAATGTGCCCAGCGGTCCGACGCGGGTCCAGGTATCGGCCAGCTTTGGAATGGCGACGGACCATTTGCCTGCCAGGTACTCAAAGGCCTGCTGGCGTTCGGCGAGGGAGGCAAACGGGCGGTCGTAGACCAGCACTTCGGCGATGTCGCCATGGTAGTTATCGGAGCTGCTCAGCGCATTGCGCCCGACCCCATAAGGGCCAATCGGCACGCCGTTGAGTTCCAGCACGGAAATCGTCGGCTCGTATGCGGTGGGTTCCGACAGGCTGATGGCGAAGTTCGGGAGCACATTATCGTTGTCAGCGCTGATCGGTCGTGAGCTGAACAGTCGCTGCCACGGGCCAGCTCCGGCTTGTTCCGGCAGGCGACGGGAGACAATCAACAGCGTCACCGGGCCTTTGGCGGTGCGCAGGGTTTTGCCCAGCAACGCCGAGCCCCCATTGAAACGCACCACCGGATGGCCATTGATGCCATTGGCCACCCGCTGCGGTCGAGCGGCGACGGCTGCATCATCCACCACCGCATCATTGGTTTTGCCGGATTTGTCGCGCCAGCGCTGAACAAGGTTCTGCGCATCGGCGATGACCGTCGACGCATCGTCCGCATCCAGCCACAACACCAACCCGGTAGTCGGTGGCGCAGGCGCCGCATTGCACACCAGCGACATCGACAGCAGCAGGAGCAGCAACCCTTCCCTGAATCCCCGCATCACTTAACCGCCCTCAGGGCCGGTCTTTCGAACGATGACTGATAGCCCTGCGGGTTGCGCGACTGCCAGCGCCAGGTGTCGACGATCATCTGCTCCAGATCACGCTCCGCACTCCAGCCCAAATCACACACGGCCTTGCTCGGATCGGCCCAGAACTTGGCAATGTCACCTTCGCGGCGCGGGGCGAAGCGGTAGGGGATGGTGATGCCGGTGATGTCCTCGAAACTGTGAATGATCTGCAGCACGCTGTACCCAATGCCGGTCCCGAGGTTCCAGGAGTTGACCCCTTCTTGATTGTCCAGCACCTCCAGTGCCTTGAGATGGCCGTTGGCAAGGTCGACCACATGGATGTAGTCGCGCACACAGGTACCATCGACAGTGGGGTAGTCGCAACCATACACCGTCAATTCCGGGATGCGGCCAATCGCGACTTGGGCCAGGCACGGCAACAAATTGTTGGGGCGGCCATTCGGGTCTTCGCCGATCATTCCGCTGATGAAGTCGACCCGGGTATGGGTCAGCAACTCAAGGCGCGCGATGGACTCTCGACAACTGTTGCACAGGTTGTCGAGCACTACCACGTGGTGCCCGGCATTGATCAGCGCCAGGGCGGTATGGGAGCCAATGTAGCCGGCCTCGCCAGTAATCAGCGTAGTTTTGCGCATGGTGAGGTGTTCCTGTCTCAGGGACTGAATTCAGCGAGCGGTGAAAACCGTTTTGAATTCTTGCGGCCAGCGCGGGTGCAGCACGCTATAGGCCGCGGCGTAGCTCAGTGCGCCGACAACGATGGTGCAGATCAAGTGCTGGTAACCTTCAAAGCCCAGCCGCGGCGATACAAACAGGACGGTCGCGGCCATGATCAGCGAGGCGATCACGCTGCGGTAATTAGAGCCCAGGAAGCGTCGCCAGCCGTAACCGATGGCGGTATTCAGGCCACGGATTTGCAGCGGCGTGATGATCAGCATTCGCGCCAGTAGCCCCAAGGCGCCGGCCATGCCGCCGTAGAGGTTGCCGAAGCCGTAGACCAGCGCCAGCGCCAGCATGGTCGTTGCCACTTCGGCCTTGATGGTCAGGTGACTGCGGTTGACCGCGACCAGCGCGGTGGTGGCGTACATCGCGGTGTTGCCGATGGCGGCGGTGCAGGCCAACACTTGCAGCATTGGGATGGCCTCGGCCCACTTGGCACCGAAGATCAGCAGGATTAAATCGTCCGCCGTGAGGGCGATGCCGATGAACAGTGGCGTCAGCAGGAAGCCGCTGACGGCGGTCGAGTCGCCGATGATGCCGAGCAACCGCGACGGCTCGGCGCTGCGCCGGGCGAACACCGGCAATGCATAGCTCATCAGCCCGTTGTAAATGGCGCTGCGCGGCAGGTCGATGATGCGCATCGCCATGTTGAACATGCCCACCGCATTGGCGCCGGCGGTCATGCCGAGCACCACGGTGACCCCGCGTTGCAGCGTTTGCGAACTCAGTGCGTTGATCGCCACCGGTGCGCCGGCCTTTAACAATTCGAGCAATACCGGACCGTCGATGTAAAAGGCAATGGGGCGTCGATCCGCGTACATCAATACGAGGATGGCGACGAACTCCATGATCAAGGCCTGGGCAATGACTGCCCAGGCACCCAACCCCCAAAGCGCGACGGCAATGCCGCAGACACCGCCCAGAATCTTGCCCAGTAACGTGCGCTTGGCCAGCATCTTGAAATTGCTGCTGCGTCGCATCTGCGCGACGTAGATGCGCGCCATCATGGTGAACAGGATCTTCACCGAGGCTACCGCCATCATCCATCGGAGCACCGTGGACGGCGTGTAAAGCACCGTCGCGAGCGAGATCAAAACGACGGACGCCAGGCTAACCAGTACCGCCGCCCAGAAGGCCGTTGAGATGTGCTTGTCTTCAAGGTGCTCGAGTCGTACAAGCGGGTCCTCCAGGACGGAGGAGTAGAGGAGGCCGACCAACTCGACGATCGCGATGATGACCGTGCCGACGCCCAGTTCTGCGGGGGATAGCAATCTCGCATAGACAACGAACGTGATCATGGACAGGAAAATCAGCCCGAATTTTTCGGTAAAAATCCAGCTCAGTGTTACCAGACGATGATTAGCCATGGTTCAACCGCGAATTGAGAGGTGAGTGACTCACGAGGCTTTGCGCAGTGTTTTCGTCAGGGCGTAGAGGAAACGCAACGTTGGTTTGCCCTTGAAAAAAAACAGCGTTTGCCAAGAGTGCTCCAGCATTCGCTGGAACACCTGGATGACTTGCGCATGGTCACCCCGTCTGGAAAACGTGCCGAGAAAGTCCGCGTGATTGGCCAGCACAAAATGAATACGTTGTTGCTTGCTCAGTCTGGCGCCGTAATGGGCAAGGTAAATGTCGATGAACTTGAGTTTGTGCGGGTAATATTTTTGCGGTTGTGAAGTGATGTTCCCGCCGTTCACACCGCGCCGAATCAGGATCTGCGGCACCGTATGGATTTCCCAGTGTTCGGCGATACGAGTCCACAGCAAGCGGTCTTCGGCGTAACGCAGGGTTTGATCAAAGCCGCCGAGAGCGGTCACCACTTCGCGTACCACCACCACGCCGGACGTGCCATTGATCACGTTTTCGTGGATGAAGTCCTCGAAGTGATTGCCGGTTTTGCAACGGTCTTCAAGCTGTTGGCTACCGTCAGGAAACTCGCTCATCTGGTAGCAATCGATGAGTCCGACCTTGTGGCCCTTGCGGGTCAATTCGTCATACAGCGCCAACTGCTTTTCCAGTTTTTGCGGGTGCCATTGGTCATCGGCATCCAGAAAGGCGATGAAGGTTTCCTTCGCAGTGAACATGCCGTTGTTGCGCGCGCTGGCGGGTCCTTCGTTGGCCTGTCGCAACAGTGTCAAGGGAAACGCCGCGAGGTAGCGCTCGACAATCTTCGGTCCCTCGTCACTTGAGCCATCGTCGATGACAATCACATGATCGGGGCGTCGGGTTTGATCGTTCAAGGAGTCCAGCGTTTGCCGGATACTGCCCGCGGCGTTGAACATCGGAATGATCACGCAGACCGAGCAGGGTATTGAGGGGGCTTCGTTTAGCACGGCTGTTTCTCCTTGTAATTACCCTGGGACGCTGCGCCTTTCAGCCCGTTTTGCGCGTCAGTGTGGGTGACCATTGACGCTGCTTGCTCCGGGCGTTTTACGTGGCGGCGCCTGAAGGACAGCGTCAGCGTGCAGAACACCAGAAATTCGGCAGAGCGGTAATTGGGAATCACATAGGCCACGTAGTTGGTGACCGCGAACAAGCCGATGATCACCAAGGCACTGGCACGAAACTGCGCCGACTGGTTCGCCGTCACGCAGCGGTATTGTTTGAGCAGCGCTTCGCCAAGCAAAAGCGCCAGCGCCGTTAGCTGGATGATGCCGCCGTTGAGCAAGGTTTCCATGTAGCCACTATGGGCGTTACCGATGTAGCCCCAACGGGTAATAAATGCATCGGCGTCGGGGCTGGACCAGAAGGCGCCAAAACCGTAGCCCTTGAGAAACTGACTGTCGACAAAGGGTTCGAGCAGCTCCCAGATCATCGTTCGGTCGGTGAGTGAGGGGTCGCGACCGGCCATCTCCAGCAGGAGCGCAAAGTTGCTGTAGAGAAACAGGCACACCAACAGATAGATCAGGGTGCAGGCAAGGAACAGCCACTGCGATCTATTGATTCGCAAACGGATCAACGTCAGGAAATACCCGTAGCTGATTGTACCGGCAATGATAAGCACCACCCCGGTGGCGGACTGGGCCAGTAAGATCGCGATTAACGAGAAAAACGAACAGAACAGCGCCCAACGGTTACGCTGACGGATCATCGGTAACAACATCAGGATGGCGATTGCGTTGATACGTGCGCCGGCGTTCTTCTCGGTGAAAATCCCTTTGAACGCACCATCGCGAATGCCGCCGGAAATAAACGCGGCACTGGGCATGACCAACGCAAGTATCAAACCGATCAACGCCGCCACGCCGATGGCGCAACCGAGCATGAAGGTGATTTTTTCCAGGCTGTAGTTGTAGGCGATGAATCCGGCAAAAAACACCACACTGAGCATCGCAATGAACCGCTTGAGACTCAGCATCGGGTCGTGGGACCAGCCGATTGATGCCACGATACAGAGCATGAACACGAGCAGAAAGAAGTTGCTGCGGTAAAAGGTTTTACTGAGAAATACCTTGTTGCGAATGAAGAAAAACAACGGCACTAGCAGCGTAATCAAGCCGCAGACCTGGTTAGCCACGTTGCCTTCAAGGTCTTTGTCGAAGTCGTCCAGACTGGAAGCATTGCCCAGACCGAGGACAAATGAGATCACCTGGATGTAAAACAGCACGCCAAACAAGGTGAAGCCATCACGCAGGGTGGAATAGCGGATCTCCAGTCTGTTCATGGCGAAGGGCTCCCGAGCAGGGCGGTGAGGTAGGTTTTCACCGCGCTGGCGTTCATGAACCGGGCCGCGGCATCGAGGCGGGCCTGGCGGTGTACATCGCGTGGGGTGGTGAGTTGCAGGGCAATCGCCTGCGACAGGGCAATCGGGTCGTCGACCGCCACAAGGGGGGCGACGACGCCATTGATCAGGATGTCTTGCGGGCCGTGGGGGCAACGGGTCGAGACCACCCGCGTGCCGGTGGACAAGGCTTCGACCAGAGCGTTGGGGCTGCCTTCGAAACGCGACGACAATACGAAGCAATCGGCCGCTGCCACTTCCGCCATCGGGTCATGGGTGTAACCCGGCAGGTCGACACGATCCTCGACATCCAGCTTGCGTGCCTGTGCCAGCAAACGATCGCGTAGCACGCCTTCGCCAAATATGATCAGACGCGCGCTGCGATTCGGCAGCGCGGCGAATGCAGTGATCAAGGTGTCGAAGCCTTTTTGCGGGGCCAGGCGGCCCACGGCGACAATCACCGGGCTCGACGCTTCCAGCAGCCAGCGATGGCTGGGCGGTCGTGGCGGTTTGTCGCGAAAGTCATTGTCGAGCACCGGGTTGTCGGCGATGGTCACGTCCTGGCGACGGGCAATGGTGGTGTCGATCAGGTCTTGGGCGACGCCGCGCGACACGCAAATCACCGGGTTGGGAATAAGCCGATACAGCAGCGGCGCCACGCGGTAAGCGATCCGCACCATGAGGTCAGGGTTGACGTGCTTGTCGTGGGAAAACGCATTGCGCTCGCTGACGTGCAACCGCGCCAGCGTCCCCGACAGCGCGGCGGCAACGATGGCTACCACGTTGACGTGAGTCAGCGCCGCCAGTTGCGCGTCGAAGCGGTTGTGCCAAAGAAATCGTGCGAGGGCTGGTACCGCCCGTGAACTGCGCGGACTGCGCAACTCAACCTTTTTCACTCGGGGGTCTAGATTGGCCACGTTGATGCCGCCGCCGGTGAGCATCAGCAGCGTCACGTCGTTGCCCGCGTCGACCAGCGCACCGGCCAGGCGCGCCATCATTTTCTCCGCCCCGCCTGCGCTGAGATCGTGCAGGATAATCAGCAGCTTTTTCATTGGTTCCATACCTGGTAATACGCCTGCGCGGCGTCCTGGCTGGTGTACTGGCGGATCGCGTCGGAGATCATGCCCTCGTTGATTGCAATTTGGCCTTGCAAGTACAGGCTTTGCAGCATGCCTTCGGCCAGCGCCGGCACGTCGTTGACCTTGACCAGTTGGCCGAGACGGCCGTGGTCCAGCAATTCCCGCGGGCCGGTCTCGCAGTCGCATGCCAGTACCGGCGTACCCAACGCCAGGGCTTCGATCAGCACGGTCGGCATGCCTTCGTGCACCGAGCTGAGAATGAACAGTCGTGCCTGTTTGAGCAGGGGATAGGGGTTGCTCAAGAACCCGATGAAATGCACCCGGTGCGCGATACCCAGGCGGTTTGCCTGAATGATCAGGGCTTCGCGCAGTGGACCGTCACCCGCGATCACCAGATCCGGCACCGCTTCGCTTTGCAGGGCCAGGGCGTAGGCGTCGAGCAGCAGGTTAAAGCCCTTGGGCTCGACCAATCGGCCCAGGCCCAGCCAGTAGTTGCGCGGAACTTCGGTAGGCAACGGCCCCTTGGCGGCGCGCAGGAGCTGGTCGGTGATGACCGCGTTGGGGCAATAGCGGATGCGCTGCCGACCCCACGGCATCATCTCGACCAGCGACTGGCGCAGCGCTGTGGACACCGCCACTACTTTGCCGCTGCCACACAGGTACAGCGCGTACAGCAGGCGAAGGCTGGTGGGCCCGGTTTTCTGTTCCGTGCAATCGAATGAGGCGTGACGGCTATAGATCACCTTGCAAGCGCTGCCGAGGGTGGCGAACCACGTGCACAGGTTGGCCTGCTCCTTGGCGGAAATAAGGTGGGTGATGCCTTCGCGGCGAATCAGCCGGCGTAACTGGACTATCGACTTGAGCATCCCCCAAATACCGCTGCCATCACTGTCATTAAGACTTTGCACCCCTTCAGTGTCGGGCGTGTCGCCGTTGATGACGAAGAAGCTCACATGTTGGCCGTCCTTGAGAAACTGCTCGGACAAGCGCTGCTGAACGCGCTCGATGCCACCGCCCGATGTGAAATCCTTGAGGATGAACAGAATGTGCATGGTCATTCCCCAACGCTGATGGTGACTTTGCGCCGAACGAGCATTGCCAGCAGTTGCAGGAAATTGCTCGGGTAGTCGACGAAGTAACGCTTGATGGTGTGCGGCTCGCGGTACATGCGATAGAACGCGCGCAGGTGCAGGCGATCGATGGCCGCCGGGTAGAACTGATGCGTGGCCATGGCCTCCTGGCGTATGAACCCGCCACAGGTAAAGGCAACCCCTCGAAACCCCGAGCGCTGCGCGTCCTGCTCGAACTGCTCTTGCCGTCCGGCGCCGAGGCCGACGATCAGGATGTTAGCTTTGCTGCGGCAGATCTCGGCCTGAATGACCTTGGCCTGCGCTGCATCGAAATAGCCATTGTGATAGCCGGCGATGATCAACTTCGGGTAGCGCGCCTTGATCTTGCTAATGAACAGCTCCAGTTCGTCTTGCCGGGCGCCGACGAAATACACCCGTTTGCCCAGTTTTTCGGCGCTACCGAGCACCGGGTGGGCGATGGAAGTGAAGTCGAAGCTGACCCGGCCGACGTTGCGCCCGGTGACCCGGGACATGAACGCCGACATCAGCATGCCGTCGCAAAAAAAGGCGACGGTACCCGGAGCCTGTTTGAAAAAGCTGCCAACGGATGCAAAGTTGATGAAGGAATACGCCTGGTTGGCGTCCAGCAAGGTCGGTGAGTAATGCCTGACGATTTTCAGCGTGATCATGGCTTGAACTCCCTTCAAATCACGGCATGGGTCGGACGACCCACGGACAGGTACGTGAAGCCACGCTTGCTCAAGCGCGGCGGGTCGTACAGGTTGCGTCCGTCAAAGATCAGCGGTTGCTTGAGCTGCTGGCTGATCAGGTCGAAGTCCGGCGCGCGGAACGCTTGCCACTCGGTGACGATGATCAGGGCGTCGGCATTTTTCAGCGCCGCTTCCTTGGTGCCTGCCAGGATCAGGTCATCGCGTGAGCCGTAAATGCGCTGGGTTTCCTCCATGGCTTTGGGGTCGTAGGCCTGGACGCTCGCGCCGGCGTGCCACAAGGCTTCCATCAAGACCCGGCTGGGGGCTTCGCGCATGTCGTCGGTGTTGGGTTTGAAACTCAGTCCCCACAAGGCAAAGGTCTTGCCGCGCAGGGCACCCTCGAAGTGATTGAAAATCTTGCTGTAGAGGGTGGTTTTCTGGTCGTTGTTGCGTGACTCCACGGCCTTGAGCACCCGCGCATCGAAGTCGACACTGGTGGCGGCGTGAATCAGCGCCTTCACGTCCTTGGGGAAACACGAGCCGCCATAACCCAGGCCTGGGTAGATAAATTGATAGCCAATGCGCGGGTCGGAACCGATGCCGTGGCGGACCATTTCGATGTCGGCACCGAGCTTCTCCGCGATGTTGGCCATTTCGTTCATGAAGCTGATCTTGGTCGCCAACATGCAGTTGGCCGCGTACTTGGTCAGTTCGGCGCTGCGGATGTCCATGACGATGATTTTTTCGCGGTTGCGATTGAACGGTTCGTACAGCTCACGCATGACCTCTTCGGCGTGCGGGCTGTCGGTGCCGATGACGATCCGGTCCGGACGCATGCAGTCGTCCACTGCACAGCCTTCCTTGAGAAATTCCGGATTGGAGACCACATCGAAGGTCAGATGGCTGCGGCCGTTGTCGGCGAGCACCTGCTCGATACGTGCGCGGACCAGGTCGCCAGTGCCGACGGGGACGGTGGATTTGTCGACGATGATCTGGTGGCGATCCATGTTCTGCGCGATGGTTTGCGCCACGCTCAGCACGTATTGCAGGTCGGCCGAGCCGTCTTCATCAGGCGGCGTACCGACCGCGATGAGCAGCACATCACCGTGGTGCACGGCGCTGGCCAGGTCGGTGCCGAATTGCAGGCGGCCGCTCTGATAATTGTCGCGCACCAGGGCGTCCAGGCCTGGCTCGTAGATCGGCAAGGTGCCGTCCTTGAGTGCCTCGACCTTGGCGGCGTCGACATCGACGCACATCACGTTATGGCCGACTTGCGCCAGCGCGGCGCCCTGGACCAGGCCCACATAACCAATACCGAATACGCTCACGTTCATGATCAAACCTCGGGTCGTCGAAGAAGGGCGTCAGTAGATGTTTTTCGAGAACAACGTGAAGGGCGTCTTGATCAGAATCTTGATGTCCAGCCACAGCGACCATTGGTTGATGTAGTTGAGGTCTTGGGCGACGCGTAGCTGCATCTTTTCCACCGTCTCGGTTTCGCCGCGGTGCCCGGTGACTTGGGCCAGCCCGGTGATGCCCGGCTTGAGACGATGGCGGGCCATGTAGGCGCGGACTTTGCCGGTGTAATAAATGTTGTGGGTGACGGCATGCGGACGGGGGCCGACCAGGGCCATTTGGCCGAACAGCACGTTGAACAGCTGGGGCAATTCGTCGATGGAACTGCGGCGCAGGAAGCGCCCGAATGGTGTGATACGGTCGTCTTCGCGGGTGGCCTGGCGCACTTCGTGGTCGTCGTGGACGCGCATCGAGCGAAACTTCCAGACCTTGATCACTTCACCGTTGCAACCGTGGCGGTTTTGCTTGAACAGCACCGGGCCAGGGGAGGTCAACTTGACGGTTGCCGCAACCAGCAACAGCAGCGGACTAAGCACAATCAGGGCCGTGGCCGCCAGGCTGCGTTCGAACAGGTCCTTGCAAAACAGGCTGGCGGGGTGCGAGCTGATCAGACTTTCGTTGAGGTAGATCGCCGGCATCCGCTCGATTTCCGAGATCGAATGGTTGAGCAGCACCATGCTGCCGAAGTCCGGGATCCAGACCACGTCGACGTTCATGTCCAGCAGGTCGATGTACAGCGCTTCGATGGTCGCGGCATGCTCCATTGTCAGCACGATGTAGACGCGTCGTACGGCCAGGCGGGTGATGATTTCGCGGATCCCGTCGACCCGGCCCAATAGCGGCAAAATGCTCGGTGCCGGGCCGCTGTCGTCGGCGGCGGCGATGAAGCCCAGGACCAGCGCGCGGTTCGGTCGGGAGAGTTTTTTCGCCAGTTCATGGGCGGTCGGGCACGTGCCGATGATCACCGAACGACGTTCCTTGCAGACCATGCGCGCGTGCAGCCGGGCGAAGTAATGCAGGGGCAGAAAACTCAGCGCCTGGACCAGAAACCCCATCACCGCCCACACCATGATCACCTGGCGCGAGTACGTCGCACTGGTCTGGGTGATGAAGGCAATGGCCGCCAGCACGGCCAGCAGGATCAGCCAGCCGGCCAGTAATCGACCGAGCCCGACCAGCAAGCCATGACGCTTGTGGTAGACCTGCATCACGCTGTAGATCGGCACCGAGCCGAGCACGGTCAGGATGATCAGGATTCGGTAATCGCTGGTCAGGCTGCCGACGCGCCATAGGACGAGCAGCATCAACAGCGCGGTGGTCAGCGTCATCGCGCAGACCCACTGGCCCCAGAACGTCAGGCCTCGGCGGTGGGTCAGGTGAGCGGTATAGAGCGGTGTCATGGGCTTGACCTCAAGGCAGAAGAATGCACGGCACTAAACGGGCGGACACGGCGTGGCTCCCGCTGGCTTTTCCGTAGCTCGGCAGAGGTGAAACGGCTGTTTTGTTTTGGCAGAGGTGATGCAGATTTTTGTTATGGCGGATAACTGTGGTGTGGCACTTACCTGTGGCTAGGGGGTTGCGTGGCAATGTGGTTTCTGTGGCAAGGGGGCTTCTGTGGCAAGGAGGCTTCTGTGGCGAGGGGGCTTGCCCCCGTTGGGCTGCGCAGCGGCCCTAAAAAACCAATCACCGCTGCCGTTCAGATAAAACTGCGCTGAATGGTTTTACGACGGCTGCGCCGCCGAACGGGGGCAAGCCCCCTCGCCACAGAAGCCCCCTTGTCACAGACAACCCCTCACCACAAATTACCGGGGCGCGAAGTCGTAGTTATAGAACGTGCGGGAGTGGTTGTAGCCGTACTTGCGCGCCTTGCGCAGGTCGACCTGGTTGAGCACGGTGCCGAACACCGGTACGTGGCTTTGGTGCAACATCGCAATGCCCCTTTGCACCTGGCTGATCGGCGTGCTGTCGGCCTTGACTACGTAGATCACGGCGTCCGAATGCTGGGCCAGCAGCAATGCATCGCTGATCATCTCCGCCGGCGGCGAGTCGATGATGATGTGGCGGTAACGCGACTTCAGTGCTTCGAGCATTCGCGCCATGCGTGGCGAACTGAGCAAGTCCTGGGGCGGAGGCTGGCGCGCCGGGTTGAGCGCGTCGGCGGGGGACGGCAGGCGCGGCGCGGCGAACAGGCCCACCGAGGGCTGTATCATTCTCCCGGCCGGCAGCAAGTCCAGGTTGCCCACCGAGACGATGCAGTCTTCGAGCCGGGCCGTGCCCGCAATGACATTGGCCAGCCCCGGGCTGTCCGGCGGGAAGTCGAAGTTCAGCGAAAGGGTCGGCTGACGCATGTCGGCATCGATCAACAGCACCCGCTCAAGGGAAGTGAGCGAGCTGGCGAGGTTGTTGGCAATGGTGCTTTTGCCCTCACCGGCCACGGTCGAGGTCACCAGCACCACCTGCGACGGCATCTCGCTGCTTTGCAACATCAACCAGGTGCGCAGGTTGCGAATGGTCTCGGAAAAACGCGGGTTGTCGTTGTCCTCGAACAACCGCGCCAATTGCCGGCGGCTTTTCTTCATCACTAACGGGACAACGCTCAGCAGTGGAATATTAAGCGTGCTCTCGATGGTCTCATCGGTCTTGAAGGTGTTGCTCAGGCTGTCGAACAGCAGGGCCAGCGCAACGCCAATCACGGCCGCCAGCAACCCGACGATGCCCACGATCAGCGTTTTGCGCGGTTTGCTGGCTTCCACTGGAACAATCGCCGGGTCGACGATGCGCACTTTGGTCGAGTCCATGTCGGCGGTGGCCGCGGTTTCTTTCAAGCGAGTGACGAAGGTTTCGTACAGCGCCCGAGTGCTGTCGACCTCACGCTGGAACTCGCGCAACTGGAACTCTTTGCGCGCAATGTCCTGGATCTGCGCCTTGTTGGTGTTGAACGATTGGCGGATCGAGGCTTCGCTGGCCGAGGCGAGCTGGTATTGCCGCTCAATCCCGGCGACCACTTGCTGTACCTGCAATTGCAGGGCGGTGGTCGCGGCGCGCAATTCGGATTGCGCGGAAATCAGGCTCGGGTGTTTCGGCCCATAACGCCCCGACAGCTCATCGACCTTGGCTTGGGCTTTGGCCCGGTCTGCCTGGAATTGCTGGACCAGCGGATTGGACAACACGGCGGGTACGCTGGAGAGCCGACTCAGGTCCCCTGTGCTCAGGGCCTTGGCCTGGCGGTATTCGCTCTCGGCTTCCGCACGGGTACGGCGGGCGTCGACCATGCGGCTGCCGGTAGCCTCCAGTTCGTTGGCGCTGATGGTGGAGACACCGCCGACATCGACCAGACCTTGCTCTTCGCGGTAGCCCTGAAGCTTTTTCTCGGCGACTCGCAGGTTGTTGCGCAACTCGACCAGCCGGGTATTCATCCACGCCGTGGTGGTCTGCGAAGATTTTTCACTGGTGTCGATCTGGCTGTCGGTAAAGCCCTGTGCCAATGCGTTGGCCGCAGCGGCGGCGAGATCAGGGTCCGGCAGTTCGACCTCGATGTTCAGCAGTTGGCTTTTGCCGACAAATTTGACGTTGGTGTGCAGCATGAGGTTTTGCGTGACCTGATTGAAAATGTCTTCCTCGGTCGGCGCGTCTTTCACCGGCATCAACATGCCCAATCCGGGTATCCACTGATCAAGGTTGAGCTCCGCCAGCCATTTGCGCGGCGTGAACCACGGCGCCGGTTGCTGGCGCGGGTCGGTGATCGGGTTGGTGGTGAGGCCGAGTTTTTTCACCGCTCGCTCGGCCAGGTCCCGGGATTCCAGCAGGGCCTGCTGGGTCTGCAAATAGTCTGTGGCGTTGCCGCCTGAATCCTTTACTTGCTGGAAGGACAACAGCGGCGGCGTCTTATCGTTGAACAGCAACGTGGTGCTGCCGACGTATTGCGGGGTGATCAGCGAGACGGCCACCACCGCCAGGGCAACGCTGAGCGCGATCAACCAGCCGATTTTCCATTTCGCGCGCCAGATCACCCTCCACAGTTTGAGCAGATCAATGGTGTCCCTGTCTTCGCTGTGCTGTTGATACACGTGCGTTTGCAGAGGACGTTCGACGTAGTTGCTAGGGCTGTTGTCCATGATTAGAAAAAGCCTTGTGCAATGGAAATGGTGTCACCGGGGGCAATCGTGGTGTTGCGCGTCACTTCATCGGTGAGGGTCTGGCCGCTGTCGCCGCGCACGATCGTCACGCGTTTGATCGAGGCGCGCTCGGTCAGGCCACCGCCCAAAGCGATGGCTTTTTCAAGGGTCAGGCCGGGCACGAAGGGATAACTGCCGGGCTTGGTGACCTCGCCGTTGATGTAGAACGCGCGGTATTCGATCTGGCTCAGGCTGACTTTCGGATCGATCAGGTAGCCCTGCTTGAGCCCATCGACGATGACCTTTTCGAGTTGGCTGGGGGTGAGGCCCTTGGCGGAAATTTCACCCAGAAACGGATAGGAAAACGTTCCGGCGTCGTTGAGGCGGATCCTTTTCAGGCTCAGATCCGGCTCGCCAAACACGGTGATGCGCAAGACATCGCCTGCGGCCAGTTTGTATTGGGTACCGGAGTCGGCAGCATGGGCCGTGGGGACGACCATCAATGCCAGTAACAAGCCAAAAGTGTGTGAGTTCATGGCAAAACCCTCTTAAAGGCTTACGTTGAAGCTGACCGAAACAACGTTGCGGGTGTAGCTTTCGTTGTCGGCATCCGAGTTGTCATCGCGGTAGCGATAGCCGAGTTCGATATCCAGCCAGCGACGCATGGCGTACACCATGGCCAGGTTGTAGTCCTGCACATTGTCCGTACGGCTCTGGCCTTCGTAGACATAACGGCCGTAACCGGCCTGGGCGATGGAGGTGATGCGTTCGGTCCAGCCATGGCGCCATCCGACCTGGGTGAAGGTCGATTTCACGGCATCGGCGCCATCATCGCCTTCGGCAAGGGCCTGGCGGGCGACCAAGGTAAACGTCGAGTAAGTGCGCGGTTTATATTGCAGATCCACTTGCCATGTGGGGTTGTCGAGGTCTTTGGACTGGCTGCTGTCGAAGTTCTTCTTTTCGTAACCAATGCGGACTTTGCCCGAGGTGCGGGCGGTGAAGTCCCATGTAGCACCGCCCAGGAGTGCGTCGGATTTACTGCTGCGCGGGCTGTTCGCTTGCAGGTAATCGAAGTCGCTATGGTCGTATTCCAGCAAGCCACGGGTATTGCTGCCGATGCGGTGATACCACGTGGTGGTCACGGCCGTTGTATTACGTTCTTTGTCGTCGTTGACGCCGTCGGCATTGGTGTAGCGAAGTTCCGCATAGTTGGCGCCGACATCGATCTGGTTATCAGCACTCTTGGCGCCGTAGGTGTATAAGCCGCCGACGCGTTTGTTGTTGAGTTTGTCATTCTCGTATGGGACTGCTGTCGATTCCGTGCGCTCCCATTTGCGGTATTCGGCCTCAAGTTTCAGACGGTGCCGGTCGGTGAATTCCATGATGCTGTCCGCTCGCACCCGTTGTGCCGTATACGAAGCATCCGGCTCGTCGTGGTAAATATTCTGAGTGGGTTGCCAGATCAGGCGGGTAGCACTGTTGCGGTCTTCAGCCTTGAGCTCGAAGGAGGGTGCCAACCGGGTAATCATGGAAGATTGGGTGTTGGTTTCCAGTTCGCGAAAGTTGTCGTCGTAACTTTCTGACATCAAAAAAGTGGGCGTGAAGTTAAATCCGTAAACATCGATATTTTGGGGGTTGATACTCCATGCCAGCCCTGGATAAAGAGAAGCCATGAGCAGTGCAACAGGGCAACGTGACTTCAAGGCCATATCATAGCTCCTGAGGAAAAGCATATAAGGCAAACGATTAGTTATTAAGTTGTATGGGGGTGCTCTGACGGCCGAGATCGCTTAGCGGAACGCAAATAGTTTGATCGCGATTAAGGAACTGCAGCAGGATCATCACGCGCTCGGCCCCCTTCGAGGACACGAAGATGCCTTCCAGTGTCGACAGTGGCCCTCGAATGATTTGCAAGTGTTCGCCGGGTTTCAGGTCGTGGTCGACGTGCGCTTCCGCCGATTCAAAACAGCGCGCGCGCAGATGCTCGATGACATGCTCTGCCACCGTCGCAGGACCATGATTGAATTCGACAATACGACTGACGCCACGGGTGGAACGCAGGGGCGCCCAATTGTCGTTACGGCTGAGGTGGATAAACAGATACCCGGGGAACAGCGATTCCAACACCCTGTGCCGTTTGCCGCGTATCACGCGTTCAGTCACCAGCTGGGGGTGGAAAATCACATAGTTCTGTTGAAGCAGGTTGAGGTGGGCACGTTCATCCTGACGGGGTTTGCATTGCAGAAGGTACCAATTAGACCGCTCGGAGCTTAATGCTGGCATGCTGGTAAACTCTGTGAATTGAGAAGTTTAGGCAGGCAGTGGCTCTATTGAGGCCTATGAAGTGTTATTCGAGCAGATATATTTTTTTATAAAGTTGCGCAGTTGTGTATCAATACTGAATCACAAAGCGCCTCACGAAAGGGCATACGCCAATGACGTGACGCTATACCGTGCAACATATCAGGCATAAGCCTGAGTAAACTTTGCTTTGGGCAAAGCTACCGCACGGTCTGCACATTGGACCTGCATTAAAATAGTTCGGAAGGGGCCTGAGGAGCAGAGGCTAAACAGATAGTCTGCACTCGCATAACTGTTCCAATGGCCGGTGTGTAGTTATCGACCACTCTAAGCGAGCTGTCAAACGTTCCCAGTCAAAAAACATGCCTTTTATCCATTAGTGATTTTGCTACTGCTCAAGTAGTTGTTTTTTGGAGGGTTTTTTTATTCGTCGGAGAAATTAAACTTTTTTGGTTGCTGATAGTCAGGCCATGTTAAATATAATCCCCAACTGTGGGCAACATTAAGTAGTTAGCGCCACATCTGGACCCAATGCAATTGCAAAGCTATAACTATCACCTTCATGTCCAGACAGCGGAGCAAGGCACTATGACCGTTCTTGTGACTGGCGCCGCAGGGTTCATCGGGTATCACACGGTCAAACGGCTGTGCCTGCAAGGCCTTGAAGTGATCGGCATCGACAACCTCAATGACTATTACAGCGTGGAACTCAAACAGGCCCGGCTCAAGCAACTGAGCGTGCTTCAAGGCTTTCGTTTTCAGAAAATGGACATTGTCGACAAGTCTGCGCTGATGGCGTTGTTCAATGAACATCGCTTCACCGAAGTGGTGCATTTGGCAGCGCAAGCGGGGGTTCGTTACTCGCTGGACAACCCGGACGCCTATGCGCAATCCAACCTTGTGGGTTTCCTGAATGTGCTGGAAACCTGTCGACACCATCCGCCTGCGCACCTGATCTACGCATCGAGCAGTTCGGTGTACGGCGCCAACAACAAGCTGCCGTTCAGCGTGGATGACCCGGTGGATCATCCGGTTTCGCTGTACGCCGCAAGCAAGCGCGCCAACGAACTGCTCGCCGACAGCTACTGCCATCTCTACGGCCTGAAGGCCAGCGGCCTGCGCTTTTTCACCGTCTACGGGCCTTGGGGTCGTCCAGACATGGCGCTGTTCAAGTTCACCGAGGCGATCCTCAAGGGCCAGCCGATCGAGGTGTTCAACCACGGTCAGATGGCGCGCGACTTCACCTACATCGACGACATCGTCGAAGGCATCGCCCGCTTACGAACAAAACCGCCACTGGCGAACCACGAGAGCGGGGGCGCCAATCGGCTATTCAACATCGGCCGTGGCCAGCCGATCGCGTTGCTGGATTTTATCGAGTGCCTGGAGTCGGCATTGGGAATCAAAGCGCAGCGCAATAACCTGCCGATGCAAGCGGGTGACGTAATCAAGACCTGGGCCGATGTGTCGGCGCTGGCGGACTGGGTCGACTTCCGCCCGCAAGTGTCCGTTGAAACCGGCGTGGCGCAATTTGTGGCGTGGTATCGGGATTTTTATCAGGTGTGAAATCACGTCAACACAAATTCCACCGGCCCCAGCGCCGGAGGAAGTTGTGTTTCCCCCATTGCGGTGAGGATTTCCCGTGTTATCGATGCTGTCTATGAATGCGTGCGTGCTCATAATCCGTCGCGTATCAATTTGAGATACTCCGGGCTGTCGGAAATGGAGTTATGGCCGGTGTCCGGTATCACCTTCAGCGTCGCCACACCGAGAGCGAAATGGGTGTAGAGCTGCTGTGTGCTGGAACGCGGGATGACTTCGTCGTGGCTGGCGGCGATCACCAACGTCGGCACCGTGATGTGCGCTGCATAGCGCCAGGATTCGAAGCGGTCCTGTAACAGCCACTTCACCGGGAACCAGCGGAACCGCTGCCGGGCGAGGCTTTCGAGGCTGTTGTAAGGCGTGATCAGGATCAGCCGCGAAGCCGGGCGCTGGCTGGCCAGACGCACGGCGACGCCCGAGCCGAGGCTGCGCCCGACCACTGCAACATTCGGATGGTTGCTGTAGACCTTGTCGAACAAGGTCAGGGCATCGCGGGCAATCGCCTCTTCGGACGGCGAGCCGGTACTGCCACCGAACCCCCGATAGTGCATCAAGTACAGCGCATGCTCTGGGAACGCCTGGGAAAATCCGGCCAGGTTGTGAGACACATCCTCGGCATTGCCACCGAAATAGATTAATGCGTTCGGGCCATTGTGCGGCCTGACGGACACCTGTATTTGCGCGTCTTCGACGGTCAGCGTCAGCAGCGACGCGGGCGTGGTGACGGCGCTGGGCTGCGGGTAGTAGATCAATGCGCGCTGAAACACGAACAGCGCCGCACACAGCGCCAGGTACAACGCAGCAATGATGACAACGAGAAGCGCCAGGTTTCTGAACATTCGACTAACTTTAGGGGGCGACATTGACGGCTCTGGGATCGAGGTCCGCTCACACAGGATCGGTGCCAGAGTTTAGTTCAACGGTAGCGGGGCACGCCGGGTTGGGCCACACGGGCACTACGATGAGCCACACTGACGGATACACGCGACGACGATTTCTCACGCTGGCTGCCGGTGCTTCGGCGGTTTTCACCTTCGATCGGGCTTTTGCAACCTCGGCGCCGTCGACGGAAACAGGAGGCAAGACCATGCTGACCCGCGCCATTCCCTCCAGCAACGAGCCATTGCCTATCGTCGGGTTGGGCACCTATCGCGGTTTTGAGGTCGAGCCTTCCAGCCCCGCCTACAAACAATTGCCAGAGGTACTCAGCGCCTTGTTCAAGAAGGGCGGGACGGTCATCGACAGCTCGCCGATGTACGGTCGCGCCGAACAGACCACCGGTGAATTGCTGTCGATCCACGAGCCGCGCTCGCCGGCCTTTCTCGCCACCAAGGTGTGGACCCGTGGCCGCGAGGAGGGCATCGCGCAGATGGAGCAGTCATTCAGCCTGCTGCAAACGGACCGCATCGACCTGATGCAGATCCACAACCTGCTGGATTGGCAAACCCATTTGCCGACGTTGCGCGAATGGAAGGAGCAAGGGCGGATACGCTACATCGGCATCACCCATTACACGCCGACGGCGTACGAGGAAGTGGAAGCGGTGCTCAAGGCCGAGCCCCTGGATTTCTTGCAGATCAACTATGCGCTGGACGATCGCGGTGTCGAGCAACGCATATTGCCGTTGTGTCGCGAGCGCGGGGTGGCGGTGATCTGCAACCGGCCCTTCGGTGGCGGCGGTTTGCTCGAACGCTTGAAGGGCAAGCCGTTGCCCGGTTGGGCCGCGCAAGTGGGGGTCACCAGTTGGGCGCAATTGGCGTTGAAGTTCCTGCTGTCCCATTCAGCGGTAACGTGCGTGATCCCCGGCACCGGCAATCCGCGATACATGGCGGACAATGCCGGCGCCGGTTTCGGGCCGATGCTCACGGGGGCGCAGCGCGAGCAGTTGATCGACATCGTGCGTTAGGCGCGCGGGTAAAACCGTTGCGGGATGTCTTGCTCAAACGGGTAGAGCGAGAAGTAAGGCCTGGCTTCGTCGATTACCTGTTGCACGGACGGCCTGTTCATCAGCCGGTCGAAGTAGGCGTTTAAGTGGCCGAGTTCATCAGGCATCCGCTCAAGCGTACTGGCATAGAAAAGCGCCGGGGCCGCTGAACAATCGGCCAGGCTGAACTCCGCGCTGGCCAGCCAGGAATTGTTCGCCAACTGGCGGTCGAACATGCCGTACACGGTCTGTAGCGTGGCGCGCTGTTGGGTCAGATTGCCGTTCGCACCGAGGATACGATCCAGGACAATCTGTTGCAGTGGTGTCTGAAGGTAGTTGTCGCAGACCCGGTCCCACAGACGGACCTCCAGCGCTGTGTCCCAATTGCCTGGAATCAGCCGGTTTTGCCCGGCGAAATAGTGATCGAGGTATTCAATGATGATCGTCGACTCCGCCACGTCGCATTGGCCGGTGTGATCATGAATGACCGGGAATTTGCCGATCGGCCAGAGTGCCTGCAACTCGGCTTTCTCGGCTGCGTTGCCCAGGTCGATGAGCCGTTTGTCGAAGTCGACCGCGTGCTCATAAAGCGCGATCAGTACTTTGTGGCAGTACGACGACAGGGGATGGTAATAAAGCGTCAATGACATCTTCAGCGCCTCCCGGGAAGTGACCTCCAACAGCATAGTCGACGCCCACGAGTAAAACTGCAGCCTGGGCGCCAACGACGCCCAGGCTGAGTTTTCCGCTTAACGACGGTCCAGCCACACGGTCTGGGCATTGCAGAACTCGCGCACGCCGAAGTGCGACAGCTCGCGACCAAATCCGCTTTTCTTTACACCGCCGAAGGTCACGCGGGGGTCGGAAGCGCTGTAGCCGTTGATGAACACGCCACCGGTTTCCAGCTCGCCGGCCATCTGTTGGGCGAGCGCGACATTGGCCGTGAACACGGTGGCAGCCAGGCCGAATTCACTGTCATTGGCCAGTTCCAGTGCATGCGCGGCGTCCCGCGCGGTGATGATGGAGGCTACCGGGCCAAATAATTCCTGTTTGAACGAGGTCATCTGGTCAGTGACATTGGCGAACACGGTCGGCTCGTAGAAGTTGCCCGGGCCTTGCGCCTTCTTGCCGCCCATTAACAAGGTCGCGCCTTCTTCCAGAGTGTCACGCACTTGTTGATCCAGTTCATCACGCAGATCAAACCGCGCCATCGGGCCGAGGTAAGTGTCGGCGGCCAAGGGATCGCCGACCACCAGTTTGCCTGTGGCTTCGACGAATTTGCGCGTGAATTCCTCGACGACACCTTGCTCGACGATCAAACGCTTGGCCGCCGCGCAGACTTGCCCGGTGTTCTGGTAGCGCCCGATGACGGCGGCTTTGACCGCTTCGTCGAGGTCGGCATCGTTGAGCACGATAAACGGATCGGAACCGCCCAGTTCCAGTACGCATTTCTTCAGCGCCGCACCGGCCTGAGCGCCAATGGCCATGCCGGCGCGCACGCTGCCGGTGAGGGTCACTGCGGCGATGCGCGGGTCGGCAATGGCGGTGGAAACGCCGTCCGGCGTGACGTTCAGCACTTCAAACACACCTTGAGGGAAGTCGGCGTTCTTGAAAGCCTCCAGCAGCAGGTAAGCGCTGCCCATCACGTTGGGTGCATGTTTGAGCACGTAGGTGTTGCCGGCAATAAGCGCTGGAACGGCGCCGCGCAGCACCTGCCAGATCGGGAAGTTCCACGGCATCACCGCCAGAATCGGCCCGAGCGGGCGGTATTCGATGCGCGCCTTGCCACCTTCAACCAGCGTCGATTCGGCATTGAGCATGGCCGGGCCGTGTTCGGCGTACCACTCGCAGAGCTGTGCGCACTTTTCGATTTCGCCACGCGCCTGGGTGATGGGCTTGCCCATCTCCAGAGTAATCATGGTGGCCATTTTGTCGGCGCTGTTGCGCAGTGCCTGGGCGAGGGCGATCAGCAATTGCGCGCGCTGCTCGACAGCGGTTTTGCGCCAGACCCGGAAGCCGCCCGCAGCCCGCGACAGGGCGGCTTGCAGTGCCGACTCAGACTCAAAAGGGTAGTGGCCGATCTGCTCGCCGGTGGTCGGGTTGATCGAAATGGCGTGGGTAAGGCTGGAAACGCTGGTCATGGCACCGTCCTGCTAGGTGGGAATGCGCTCAGGTTACGGTGGCGTTTGTTTTCTGGAAACTGAATAATACTGAGCATATCGTTCACGTTTGGAGAATGACTTGGATCTGGTTCAGCTGGAAATCTTCAAGGCCGTTGCCGAGCACGGCAGCATCAGCGTCGCCGCGCAACACATCCACCGCGTGCCTTCCAACTTGACCACGCGGATCAAGCAGCTGGAGCAGGATCTGGGCGTGGACCTGTTTATCCGCGAGAAAAGCCGCCTGCGCCTGTCGCCGGCCGGTTGGAGTTTTCTCGACTATGCCCGGCGCATCCTCGATCTGGTGCAAGAAGCCCGCGCCACCGTGGCAGGGGAGGAACCGCAAGGCTCGTTTCCCCTGGGTTCACTGGAAAGTACGGCGGCGGTGCGCATTCCCGAGCTGCTGGCGGCCTACAACCAGAAACACGCCAAGGTTGAACTCGACCTGTCGACCGGCCCTTCGGGGACGATGATCGACGGCGTATTGTCGGGCCGATTGGCCGCCGCGTTTGTCGACGGGCCGGTGCTGCATCCGGCACTGGAAGGGGTGCCGGCGTTCGAGGAAGAGATGGTGCTGATTGCGCCACTCAACCATTCGCCGATCCATCGCGCGCAGGATGTGAACGGCGAAAACATCTACGCCTTCCGCTCCAATTGCTCGTACCGGCATCACTTCGAGAGCTGGTTCAGCAAGGACGCGGCGGTGCCCGGCAAGATCTTCGAAATGGAGTCCTATCACGGCATGCTCGCCTGTGTCAGCGCCGGTGCCGGCCTGGCGCTGATGCCGCGCAGCATGCTGGAAAGCATGCCGGGGTGTACCACGGTGAGCATCTGGCCGTTGTCGGAATCGTTCCGGTATTTGCGCACGTGGCTGGTGTGGCGGCGGGGGACGGTGTCCCAAAGCTTGACCATGTTTGTGCGGTTGCTGGAGGAGCGTGGGGTGGTGCAAGCACTACCTTGAGCCCACCCCCAACCCATGTGGGAGCGGGCTTGCTCGCGAATGCGGACTGACATTCAAAAGGGATATCGACTGACCCTCCGCCTTCGCGAGCAAGCCGGCTCCCACATTTGATCTATGTCTGTCAGATGGGTTGGCTGGTACCTGCCACCGCCTCAGCCTGGCCAGCAAACCATTGCAGGATCAGCGCGCACGCCGGATGCGACGCGGCCGACGGTTGCAGGCACAGCGAATAACAGCCTCGGGTCTTCAACGGATGGCCGAACGGGACGACGAGCACCCCGCGCTCGATCGACTCCTCGGCCAGGGTCATGTCCGTCATCGCTACCCCCAGTCCGCGTGCGGCGGCATCGAGCGCCAATTCATCGAGGTTGAAGGGGATGTGCCGGTAGTGCTCCAGCGACTGGCCGCCGTTGGCTGCCAACCAGTCGATCCACGCTTGCTTGTCCGCCGAACGATGCAGCAACGCAAACCCGCTCAAGTCTTCCACCGACTCCAGCGGCCGGGTTTCACTGCCAAGACCCGGGGCGCACACCGGAATCAGCGATTCTTCGAACAGGGTCAGGCACGTCGGGTCGCTGGACGGCTCGGGCAGGTAGAGGATGTACGCGTCACTGTCGCTGGACGGCTCGACAATCTCGGTAGCCACGGTCTCGATCGACAGGGACACCTCCGGGTGATGACGATAGAAATCGCTGAGTTTCGGCAGCAACCAACGAACCGCCAGTGATACATGCATGCGAATGCGGAAGGTACGTTTTTGCGGGGACAGCCGATCCTCAAGGGTTTTCAGTTGCTCGAGAATAGTGCGCGCGCTGGTCAGCACCAGCTCACCCTCCGCCGTCAGTTGCAGGCGGCGACTGCTGCGCACAAACAGCGCCACAGCAAAGTGACTTTCCAATTGCTGGATTTGCCGGCTGACGGCGCTTTGGGTCAGGCACAGGGTGTGCGCCGCTTGCGTGAAGCTGCCGGCTTCAGCGACTTCCACCAGTGCCTGCATGGCCTGGAGATTGGGAACGTGGCGGATTTTATCCATGCGCTTTCAGAATGGCTCAATGATTTTATAACGTTGGTTGTATCACCGAAGACCTAATAGATTCTAGCCCTGACGGCCGCCATCGATCATCGCCTATGCGATTGCCGCATGCGCAGGTCGGGAACGACACTCCAGACAGGTGATGCATGAAAAATGAATGTGGCTGGATCGCGCAGGTCCAAAGCGCGCCGGTGCGTGATCGTCTGAGCGGTACGCAAAAAGCCGATTGGCTGATTATCGGCGCTGGCATTACCGGCCTGAGCGCCGCCCATGCCCTCGCACAATTGCACCCGCAGGCGCGCATCGTGGTGGTCGACCGCCAGCGCGCCGCGCAAGGCGCGTCGGCACGCAATTCCGGCTTTGTGGTAGCGCACGAACACCCCGGCAACGATGAGTTGATCGACGGGGCCGGGTTCGCCGAATTTGAGGTCGACACGACGATTTCACGCGCGGCCAGCGCTGAAGTGCGCGAGATGATTGCCCGTCACGGCATTGCGTGCGACTTCAAGGACTCCGGTTATTTTTTCGCCGTCAGCGATCCCGGCAAATTGACCCACGTCGAGGAAAAGCTGCAAACGCTGCGGGCACTGGGTGCTTCTGCGCAGTTTCTGGAAGGTGAGCAGCTGGTGCAGAAACTCGGCACCCGGCATTACCGCGCGGCGATCTGGTGTGGCCAAGGCAACGCGTTGCTGCAACCGGCGAAGTACGTGAAGGGTTTGCTTGATGCGCTGCCACCGACGGTCACGGTTTACGAAAACACCGACATTACCCGTCTTGAACGCCTGGGCAAAGGACGTCTGCGCGCCAACGGAATCGAGGGCAGCATCGAGGCGAAACAGGTGCTGGTGTGCCTCAACGCCTTCGTGCCCCGAGCCGGCATCCAGGACAGCGGCACGTTTGCCATGGAACTCAGCGCCAGCCTCACGCGGCCGCTCACCGACGCCGAGTTTCGCGACATGGGCAACGTCGAACCGTGGGGCGTTTTGTCCACCCGTCCGCTGGGCGCCACGGTGCGGCTGACCCCGGACCGTCGCGTGATGATCCGCAACACCGCGGAATACCGCTCACGGGATTTATCCGCCAGTGAGCTGTCGATCCGCCGCCAACACCATGTGATTGGCCTGCAACGGCGTTTCCCCTGGCTGGGCGAGCAAGACATCCACTACACCTGGACCGGTCACCTCAGCGCCTCGCGTTCCGGACAGCCGTTTTTTTCACAGGTGGAAGAGGGCGTATTTGCCGTGGCCGGCTGCAACGGTTCCGGTGTGGCGCGCGGCACGTTGTGGGGGCGGCTGCTCGCCGAACTGGCGTCGGGTGTTGACTCACCGATGCTCGACTCGGTGATGCGCAGGGCCCAACCCGGCTGGCTGCCGCCGCGACCCTTGCTCGACATCGGTGCCATGCTTCGAATGCGCGTAGAGGCCATCCGCGCAAAGACAGAAATCTAAAAATCCGCTTATCACAAAAGAACAAAAAGGTGATTGAACATGCGCGTTAACACCATATCCCTGATGGCCTTGCTCACGACGTTTTCGGCCGCCACGTTTGCCGACGAACAGGTCAACATTTCCAACTGGAACGGCTACATCGCCGACGACACCCTGGTCAACTTCACCAAGGAAACCGGGATCAAGGCCACTTATGACATTCACGACAGCAACGAAGTGCTGGAATCCAAGTTGATGACCGGCAACACCGGTTATGACGTGGTCAGCCCGTCGAACCATTTCCTGTCCCGACTGATCAAGGCCGGGGCAATCCAGAAACTCGACAAAAGTCAGTTGCCCAACTGGAAAAACCTTGACCCGGCATTGATGAAAAAGCTCGAGGTCAACGACCCCGGCAACCAATATGGCTATCCCTACATGTGGGGCACGGCGGGTATTGGCTACAACGTCGAGAAAATCAAAGCGATCTTCGGCAACACCGATGTCACCCGTTCCTGGAGCCTGTTTTTTGATGAAAACAACATCAAGAAACTCAGTCAGTGCGGCGTGGCGATTATCGACAATCCGACGCAAGTGCTGCCGATCACCCTCAATTACCTCGGCCTGCCACCGCACAGCCACGAGCCGGCGGACTACAAGAAAGCCGAGCAGGCGCTGCTGAAGATCAGGCCTTACGTGCAGTATTTTCATGCCTCCAAATACATCAGCGACCTGGCGAACGGCAATGTCTGCGCGGTCATCGGGTTTAACGGCGATGTGGTGCAGGCCGCCGCCAGCGCCAAGGAAGCCAATAACGGCATCGACATCGCCTATTCGATTCCGGATGAAGGGTCGACGCTGTGGTTCGACATGGTGGTCATGCCCAAGAGCGCGCCCCACGAGAAGAACGGTTACGCCTATATGAACTACCTGCTGACGCCGCAAGTGATCGCCAACATCAGCAACAGCATCCATTACGCCAACCCCAACAGTGCAGCGGATGCCTATGTCGTACCGGCAGTGAAAGAGGACGCTGCGATTTATCCACCAAGAAGTGTGCTGGATAAACTGTTCACCGTAGAGGAACTGCCGGCGGCGATCGCACGGTTGAGTACCCGGTTGTGGACCAAGTTGAAGACCAATACCTGATGAACGTTGGGTCCCGTTGCCGGGACCCAAGTCATTGCTTCAAAGGGCGCGTTTCGGCAGTTTCCAGTTCGGACGAACGAAATGGCAGGTGTAGCCGTTGGGCACTTTTTCGAGGTAATCCTGATGCTCCGGCTCGGCCTGCCAGAACGGGCCGGCGGGGGCGATTTCCGTGACGGCCTTGCCAGGCCATAAACCGGATGCATCCACATCGGCCACGGTGTCCTCGGCGATATCGCGTTGTTCTTCGTTGAGAAAGAAGATCGCCGAACGGTAGCTGAGGCCGATGTCGTTGCCCTGACGATTGGCAGTGGAAGGGTCGTGAATCTGGAAGAAAAACTCGAGGATCTGGCGATAGCTGATCACTGCCGGGTTGAACTTGATCTCGATGGCTTCCGCATGGGTGCCATGATTGCGGTAAGTGGCGTTGGGCACATCACCGCCTGAATAACCGACCCGGGTAGACTGCACGCCGGGCATTCGCCTGATCAAATCCTGCATGCCCCAGAAGCAGCCGCCGGCCAGAATTGCGGTTTCGAATTGCGTGGTCATAAAACTCACTCCTCAGTGTTCAGCGATTGGACCCGATTATTACGCAACCTCACGACTACTTTCTGCTTCTTTGTGAGTTCATCTGGTGTGAGGCACGTGGAGGAGGGCCATGGCCTGGGCTGCGGGACTAAAAACGAAAAAGCCCGCACAAGGCGGGCTTCGGATTTCGAGTAGGTGGCCAGTGCTGGTTTCTGGCTTACAAGGTTTATCAGGACTCTGACAGAACAGTGATATGTACTTCTGCTTCACACGGCGTAAGGGCTGGATCTCAGCGCGGAGATCTTTCTAACCGTGTACCCTTCGGGACGTGCCCCACGTCTCCTTGCTATCCGCTTGCGCATCAGTCTGCGTCTTCACCTACACCTTGAGAATAGCAAAGCATCTGCTGTGTAAAGCGCGCTTTTTAGACCGATTTCGTCCTGTGAAAAACACCACAGGACGGAAAAATACTATCGGCACAGCCCACCCCGAAAGGCAGGCTGTTCCAGCGGTCCCGATCACACCAGATTGATCTCGACATCGATGTTGCCACGGGTCGCTTTGGAGTACGGGCAGGTTTGATGAGCGGCATCCACGACCGCGCGAGCAACGGCTGGATCCAGGCCTGGAAGGCTGACATTCAGGCGTGCCTGGAGGAAAAAAGCGTTGTCGGTTTTGCCCAGGTCGATTTCAGTATCCACCGCGACATCGCTCGGCAGGGTCACTTTCAATGCCGCCGCCGCCTTGCCCATTGCGCCGATAAAACACGCCGACCAACCCGCCGCCAGCAACTGTTCCGGATTGGTGCCGCTGCCCGACGAACCGGGCGGGGACAGTTTGATGTCCAGGCGTCCATCCGAACTTTTTGACTGACCATCACGGCCGCCGGTGGTGTGGGTTTTGCCGGTGTAAAGCACGGTGTCGATTTGATTGATCATGGCAAGTTCCTGCTGAGGGTTTAGGGCTTGATTGTTCAGGTCGCGGATTCAGGGAAGTCCTTGCGACGTGGCCCACTTTTGCACCCTCATGTCGTGCCTATGTGTCTGGAACCGGCCGTTGTGTATCGCTGTGTAAAATCGCCTGCGAACATACAGATCGATACAAATCTGCCCGACGGAATCTCATCTGATAGGCTTCTGCGCCAGACAATCCCCCCACGATGCACCGCTAGGTCCATCGTCACTCGCCTCCTGCTACGCTCTCACTTAACGCCCAAAGCAACTCACGTCATCGTTGGGTCGCCAGGAGCCTAAAATGAAATGCGCATTTCTGACGTTCATAACCCTACTTACCTGCTCATCGGCAATGGCATCACCGCCAGATGGAGAAACGCTTTTTCAAGATAACTGCGTTGTTTGTCACGGGCCTCGAGGCACGGGAGGATCGGCACCCAAGCTGGCCGGAGATGCCAGTGAGTGGAAATCAAAAGTATTTGAGCGAGCCGTGCTGAGCGGTATCGACGACCATGGGAAGCCTCTGAAGGCGCCAATGCCGCATTGGGCAAGCGCTAGCTTCAAGTCTGACAACGGTGTGAAGCCAAGCAAACTTGAAATTGATGCCATTCAGAAATACCTGCATCAGCAAAAGTAGTGTGTTTACTTCGATCGAAGGTTTTCGTTTCGGCGACATGCTTTTCACACTGTGCTCACACAATGAAGCGCAGATTACCCCTGCTCCTTTGAAGAATTCCCATTTGGCCCGCCCGCATGCGGGCCATTTTTTTGCGTGCGTTTGACATTCCTACGGTCAGCCATCCCCAGCTCACTCACCCAACCCCGCCCGCCGCAATCCTTCCGCAAACCGTGCAAGATCCTCCGCACGCTGTATAGGCAACCAATCCCTCAAATTAGAAACCCGCAACAACGGATCCAGCTCTCGCAGGTGCCGCATTGCCTGCTTCGCTTTATCCATTTGCCCGCTGAGCGCATAACTGGCCGCCACCAAGGCCACCGGGGCCAGCAAACTGGGCAGGTTGCCCAAGGCTTTTTCCGCCCATTGCGTCGCGAGGTCGAAGCGGCCGGCGAAGAAGTGCGCGAGCGACATCCCGATCTGCATCCTGAACATTTCGGGGTCCACCGGACTCAAGCGAACGGCATGGGGCAAGTCTTTGATTGCACCCTCTGTTTCACCGCGCAGCGCGCGCAAGACACCCCCCAGGAACCAGGCAGGGGCGAGGTTGGGATTGAGCAGACGCGCCCGGTCGAGCAGCGCTATGCCGCCATCGACATCACCGGCCAGATGCGCAACCGCATGCCCGCCGCGGGTCAACGCGACGGCATCGTTTCGTCCGAGTGTCACCGCCAGGCGCGCAAGCCGTGTGCCTTCGGCGATTTCTGCAGGCCGGTCGGTCATCCAGCCATTGAGCTTGCGCCAGAAGTGGCACCAGGCGGCCATGCCATAGGCCGAGGCGAATTCCGGGTCGAGTTCTATGGCTGTGTTGAACATCGGCAGGGCATCCGCAATGGCTTCACGGGTGCCGCTGTGCAGTTTTGCCATGGCCCTCAAGTAATAATCGTAGGCGTCCAGGCTTTCGGTGGGTTTGCGTTTGGCGCGTTCGATTTCTGCCCGTTCCAGTTGCGGCGCGATGGCACCGACGACACTTTCGGCGATTTGATCCTGCAACTCGAAGATGTCGTCGAGCAGGCCTTCGAAGCGTTCCGCCCAGATGTGCGTACCACGGGTCGCGTCGATGAGTTGCCCGGTGATGCGCACCTTGTTCCCGCACTTGCGCACGCTACCTTCGAGCACGTAGCGAACGCCCAACGTCTGACCGATGCCTTGGATGTCCACCGCCTGACCCTTGTAGGTGAAGCTCGAATTGCGCGCGATGACGAACAGCCAGCGGATCCGCGACAGGGCGACGATGATGTCCTCTACCACGCCGTCGGCGAAGTATTCCTGCTCTGGATCGCCGCTCAGATTCTGGAAGGGCAAGACCGTAATCGAGGGTTTGTCCGGAAGAAGCAGCGCAGAGGAGGGCGTTTGCCTGGAGGTCGCGTGTTCGTCGATGCCCGGTTGTCGCGCTTGCTCGCTATTGTCGACGTTGACTTGCCGACGAAGCGGTAACCCTTGCGGGCGACCGTGCGGACAAGGCGCTGTTCTTCGCCCGTATCGCCGATGGCCTTGCGCACCGCATTGATGTGGCTGGTGATCGTCGATTCCGAGACGATCCGGCCACTCCACACGGCCTTGAGCAAGTCGTCCTTGCTGACAACGCAATCGCGGTTGCTCACCAGATACAGCAATAGATCGAAGGTCTGTGGCCCGACGGCTACGACTTGCTCACGCAAGGTCAGTTCCCGGCGCTCCTGATCGAGCACGAAGTCTTCAAACGCGAATTGCAAAGTGGGCTTCCCCTGGCAAAGCGCCTTCAACTCCGTGTCCCAGGCCGCTGGTGATATTTCATTGAGATTGATAATACGGCAGCTCCAAACCCGCTGCATGGTCCACGGTGACGATGGACGAATAACCACTTCTTTGGACGCAAATCCAAGCGTTCATGAAGGTAAATCCAAGCCCGCTGCAAGGACTTGCCGCGTGCGCGCGCGCAATCTCTCTACACCGACGCAATGGTTGCAGTCGACACGTGGAGAACAGTCATGAAGATCGTTGTTATCGGAGGCTCGGGCCTCATCGGATCGAAACTTGTGAACACCCTTCGCGAGCGCGGCCATGACGCGGTCGCCGCCAGCCCCAGCACGGGCGTTAACAGCATCACCCGCGAAGGCCTGGCCGCAGCGATGGATGGAACTGACATCGTTGTCGACGTGGCGAACGCGCCGTCATGGGAAGACCAGGCCGTGCTTGATTTCTTCGACACATCGACACGTAACCTGCTGGCCGCCGAAGCGGCCGCCGGGGTTCGTCATCACGTTGCCCTGTCGATCGTTGGCAGCGAACGGCTACCCGACTGCGGATATTTCCGGGCCAAGGTCGCGCAGGAAAACCTGATCAAGGCGTCCGGCATTCCTTACACCCTGCTGCGTGCCACGCAGTTCTTCGAGTTTGTCGAAGGCATTGTCCAGTCGTTCGCCGTCGGCGAGGAATTTTGTGTTTCGCCGGCGCTGATCCAGCCGATAGCGTCCGACGACGTGGTGGCGGCGCTGGCCGATGTCGTGCTGGCGGCACCGGTCAATGGCACGGTTGAAGTCGGCGGCCCGGAAGCCATGCCTCTCGACGAACTGGCCAGACGTTTTCTGCGGGTGACTGGGGACAGCCGCAAGGTCTCGCCGGACGTGCACGCACGTTACTACGGTGCCGTGCTCGACGATCAATCGCTGGTGCCTGGCAAGAATCCACGACTGGGGGCGATCCGCTTCGAAGACTGGATCACTCAATCGACGGCCCGGTAACGGCTCTCACCCTTACATTCCCACCCACAAAGGAGCCATCCCATGGTTACTCGAATCCTGTTGGCCGCGGCCTTCGCAGCGCTATCGATCAGCGCAGCGTGCGCCGCTGAGCCGCCCCACGGCAAGGTGACAGACGTGTTTGACCGTCCCATTCCCAATCTTCCTGGCAAGAGCATGAAGGGCGTCGTCGTCGAGTATGGGCCGGGTGCCGCATCGCCATCCCACACCCATCCGAAAACGGCCTTCATCTATGCAACCGTCCTGGAAGGCTCATTTCGCATCCAAGTCAAAGGCCAGCCGGAAAAGATCTACCACGTTGGAGAAAACTTTGTAGAGGAGCCGGGTTCTGTGCACTTGGTCAGCGCCAATGCCAGCGACACCGAGCCTGCACGCCTGCTGGCGGTGTTCGTCCTCGACACCAACGAAAAGGAACTCGTCACACCGATCAAGAAGTGAGCCGGTCAATCCGCTCATGAATGTTCGACAGCCGGGGCTGTGCGTCCGAAAACGGCTAAAACGAGCTCAGCTAGCGGCTTGATGTGTACTAAACCACCAGACAAAAAAAAGCCGCCCAAAGAGGCAGCACAAAAAAAGCACGCGGTGTATGACGTCAGTATTGTTGGCGCAAGGTTACAGAATGATGACGGTTGGGGGCGCATGCGCCCCCTTCGGTCTCAATACACCTGCGGCACGATCAGTTCAGGTGGTGTCGGGCTGCGGGTGTAGTGTTCCTGGCGCACACGCTCCGGCAGTTCGATCACCGGGGATTGCACTTCTTCATAGGGCATCTGCCCGAGCAGGTGGTGGATGCAGTTGAGTCGGGCCTGTTTCTTGTCGTTGGCCTGCACCACCCACCACGGCGCTTCGGCGATGTGGGTGCGATCGAGCATGATTTCCTTGGCCTTGGTGTAAGCCTCCCAGCGACGGCGGGATTCCAGGTCCATCGGGCTGAGTTTCCATTGTTTGAGCGGATCATGAATGCGGCTGAGAAAGCGCAGGTGCTGTTCCTGGTCGGAGATCGAGAACCAGTATTTGATCAGCTGGATCCCGGAGCGGGCGAGCATCCGTTCGAACTCCGGCACGGTGCGGAAGAATTCTTCGTATTGGTCGTCGTTGCAGAATCCCATGACCTTCTCGACGCCCGCACGGTTGTACCAACTGCGGTCGAACAGCACGATTTCGCCGGCGGCCGGCAGGTGCGAGACGTAACGCTGGAAATACCACTGGGTGCGTTCGCGGTCGTTGGGTGCGGGCAGGGCGGCGACCCGGCAGACCCGCGGATTGAGCCGCTGGGTGATGCGCTTGATCACGCCGCCTTTGCCCGCCGCATCACGACCTTCAAACAAGATCACCACTTTATGCCCGGTTTTAACCACCCAGCTTTGCAGCTTGACCAGTTCACCCTGCAAGCGGAACAGCTCGCTGAAATAGCGGCGGCGTTGTTCTTTTTCGCTGCTGTCACCGACGTGCTCATCGAACAGCGCGTTGAGGTCGTGCCCGTCCTCCATCAACTCCAGCTCCAGCTCTTCGTCGCTGTGGTCGAGCAGCTCACGATGGATACGTTGAATCAGGGTGTCGTTGTCTAAAAGCATGGTCCGAGTCCCGACAGAGGTGGAGGTGGCCATGCTAGGCCTGAGGATGTGACGGACAAATGACGATGAGGGCGTAGCGAAAAAAACCGTGGTGTCATCTTGGTGTCACCTAACCCATGGCAGGATCCTCGCAAACCGTCTTGAACGCTCAGCGGAACTCCGTCCGCGGGCTGATGAAATTGCCAGGAACTCCCGCCATGAAAGGAGACGCCTCCCTGTTTGCAGCCATTGACCTGGGCTCCAATGCGTTTCGCATGATGATTGGCCAGTCGGTCAAACGGAACCAGAAGTGGATGATCCACGAGGTGAAAACCCTGCGTGAACCTGTCCGTTTGTCGGAGGGATTCCAGGGCGGCGCGCTGGATGAAATGGCGCTGGACCGTGGATGGCAGGCGCTCTCGCGGTTCGGCAAAAAACTGCGTGGATTTGAACCCGGCCGGGTACGGGCGGTGGCGACCAGCGCGGTGCGCGAAGCCGACAATGCACAACTGTTCCTGGCCAGTGCCGAACGTCATCTCGGGTTTCGGATTGATGTGATTTCCGGGCACGAAGAGGCACATCTGGTGTACGCCGGTGTGGCCCATTCGATCCCCAGTCCGTTAAGCATGCGACTGGTGGTGGACATCGGCGGCGGCTCCACCGAGTTGATTCTGGGGCAGGGCACTCAGCCGCTGTTGACCGAAAGCATTGCGATTGGCAGCGGCACGTTTGGCGCACGGTATTTTTCCGGTGGTTGCATCACCGCCCCGGCGCTGCTGGAGGCGGAGCGGGTGGCCACGCTGCAGTTTGAAAAAGTGGCGCGGCGTTACCGGGCGTTGGGTTGGCAGCAGGCCATCGGCTCATCGGGGACGGCACGCATGCTTGCCAAAGTGCTCAAGGCCAACGGGATGAATGACGACGGCGAAAGCGGCATCACCTACGCCGGCCTGCTGCGCCTGTCGTTGCGTTTGCTGGAAGTGGGGCATGTGAAACAGCTCAAGCTGGCCGGCCTGCAAAACCATCGATTGAGCACCTTGCCGGGTGGTCTGGTGGTCATGCTGGCGGCGTTCAAGGTCTTTGGTATTTCGCAGATGACGCCGTCCGAAGGCGGGTTGAGGTTCGGGGTCCTGCATGGCTTGATTTCCAGGCACTGAATGATCCCAGGAAAAGCGTTCCCACGCAGCGCGCGGGAACGAAGGCAAGCCCAGCGGCTTCAGCTCAGATTGCCGCAGTAAATGTTTTGATGACCATCAGCCGGGCTTTCACGTACCACCAGCGCATAACCGCCAGCGCGAAGTGTCTCGACCGCCACCGGTGCGCTTTTCCAGAAGTACTGCATCGATGCCGATGAATAAAACCGCGCATTCGGTCCGTCGTTCAGGTCATAGGCCGGTTTTGAGCCCAGATGGGCGCAGCTGCCGGGGTAGATGTAAGCCGTCAAGCGACCGGGTAATGCGCTGCCCATGGTTTCGCCACTGACGGCGAACCAGAACTCGGTGGCATTGCCTTTGGGCATCATGATGGGCCGGGCGATATTCCCGGCGTTGACGGACGTGGCGTGCAGGGGAACGTTGGTGATTTGACTGTCAGGCACCGTCGAACATCCGGAGAGCCACCCGACCGCCACCACCAACGCCAGCGAAGATACGATTTTCATCGTGATGCTCCCGCTTGTAAGGACGCGTTGAAGTGATCCCCCCTGTCAATTCTAGCCGTCAGGGTGCGGCGGGCATTTCTTCGGATGGTCGGTCCTGTCGGGCACACCTTTGTATCGCTACGTATCCCCGGTGCCTGCAGCCAACTTCGCATACAAAACCATGGCCTGCGTGACACGAGCGGGATACACCGCACCCGCTAAATGGGCTCACCGTATTGGCGGCAATCACTGGAGAATCGCGATGTCCCGTATCACTTCCCGCAACACTGCTGGCCGGTCAGGCATGGCCCTTGCCGTCCTTTCACTGGCAGCCTTCGCGAGCTTTTCGCAGGCTGGCGACGCAAACCACGAGTCGCAACCTGCAAAGAACTGGCAGGCGGGTATCCACCGTACCGATCTGGTGCGCAAAGACCTGGGGGCGGCCGAGCGTGAGGTAATCCAGGTGCGTGTCGATTTCGATGCCGGCGTGACCTCGCCTAAACACTCGCATCCGGGCGTGGAAGTGGCTTACGTCATCGAAGGTTCGTTTGAGTATCAGTTGGAGGGCCAGCCACCGGTCACGCTCAAGGCCGGCGACTCGCTGTACATCCCGGAGGGCACGGCGCATGTCGCGAAGAACGTGGGTAGCGGTAAAGCCTCGGAGCTGGCGACGTACATCGTGAAGAAAGGCACGCCGCTGCTGGTGCTGGAGGAGTAAGCCGTGTTCGCCCGATGCGTTGCATCGGGCGATTCTGTCAGCGCTGGCCCGGCCAACCTGCCTGACGCAATGCCTTGAGCAGCGTCTTGGCATCCAGACCCTTCACCGTATGGCCGTTGCCTTGCGCCGTGTCAGACGCCAGCAGGGCGTTAATGATGGCTTCTTCCACGGCCTCGGTGGCCGCCAGGAACAACTCGCTGATGTGGTCGTTGTTGACCATGCGCAGGTTGTCGCATGTCGGTGCGCCTTTGCCTTCATAGGCGGCGGGTGGCACGTGCTGATTGCCGGTGGCGAAGGCAATGAAAATGTCACCGCTGTGGTCTTCGTTTCCGCCACCGGTGCGGGCCAATCCCAGGCTGGCTCGTTGCGCGAGGCGTGTGCATTGGTGCGGCAGCAATGGCGCATCCGTGGCCAGGCAGACGACGATGGAGCCCATGCCCGGATACGGCAGCGAGGCTTTGAGGAAGGGCGAGTCGACCTGTTCCATGTAGCGTCCGACCGGGTAACCATCGACGCGCAACTCGTTGCGAATGCCATGGTTGGCCTGGACGATGGCGCCGACGGTCCAGCCGCCTTGCGCAGGGCTCAAGCGTCGTGAGGACGTACCAATCCCACCTTTGAACTCATGGCAGATCATCCCGCTGCCACCTCCTACTGCGCCTTCGATCACCGGTCCGTCGACGGCGTTGCGTTGGGCTTGGGCCACGTGTTCGGGTTTGACGTGGAAACCATTGATGTCGCTGAGCAAGCCATCGTAGGTTTCCAGCACCACCGGCATGTTCCAGTACAGTCGGCCGTCGTCGGGTTGGGCCTGGCGGTCCAGTGCAATCAGCGCATCGCGCACCACGCCGAGGCTGTGGGTGTTGGTGAAGGCGATCGGGCTGGTCAGCAGGCCGGCTTCGCGAATCCACTCAAGGCCGGTGGCGTCACCATTGCCGTTGAGCACATGCACACCGGCAAAGCACGGTTGCTGGTTGGTGGAACCGGCACGCGGTTCGATCAGGGTGACGCCGGTGTGAATGTCTCGACCGCTGTCGGTGCGGCCGCGCACCTCACTGTGGCCGACGCGGACGCCAGGTACATCGGTGATCGCGTTGAGAGGGCCGGGTTGCAGTTGGCCGAACTGAATGTTCAGGTCACGGGCACGTGGTTTCATGGGGTTTCTCATCTTCAATTCGTGGCAGAAAATTGGGCTTTTCGATAATCGTCAGGCAGTCACAGAACCTGGTAGGAGTGAGCCTGCTCGCGATAGCGGACTTACATTCAACATTTGTGTTGACTGACCCACCGCTATCGCGAGCAGGCTCACTCCTACAGGGGGCTCACTGGCCGTTTTTGACCTTGCTCCAGACCCGCGTGCGCACCCGTTCAGTCGCCGGCGGCAGCGGTTGAAGCGTGAACAACGTGGCCAGCGCTTCAGCCGACGGATACACCGCAGGGTTGGTGCGGGTCGCTTCGGCCACCAGCGGCGTCGCGCTGCGATTGCCGTTGGGGTAGTTCAGGTGATCACTGACGGGGGCGATGACTTCGGGGCGCATCAGGTAGTCGATAAACGCCAGGCCTTGTTGCGGATGTGGCGCGTCCTTGAGCAACACCAACGTATCGAACCAGACCGGTGCGCCTTCCTTCGGCAGGCTGTAGGCGATCTTCACGCCGTTGTTGGCCTGCTCGGCGTTGGTCTTGGCTTCCAGCATCGCGCCGGACCAGCCCACCGCCACGCAGATGTTGCCGTTGGCCAGGTCACTGATGAACTTGGACGAATTGAAGTACGCAATGTGCGGGCGCAGCTTGAGCAGCAGCGCCTCGGCCTTCTTGTAGTCTTCGGGGTTGGTGCTGTTCGGCGGCAAGCCAAGATAGTGCAGGGCGACTGGCAGCATCTCCGACGGCGAGTCGAGCATCGCCACGCCACATTGGCCGAGCTTTGCCAGGTTCTCTTCCTTGAACACCAGGTCCCAGGAATCCACCGGCGCCTTGTCGCCCAATGCCGCTCGCACCTTGTCGATGTTGTAACCAATCCCGTTGGTGCCCCACAGGTACGGCACCGCGTACTGGTTACCCGGATCGTTGTTGGCCAGTTTCGCCAGCAGGTCGCTGTCCATGTTTTTGAAATCAGGCATTTGCGCGTGTGGCAACGGGGCGAGGGCGCCGGCCTTGATCAGCGTCGGCAGACTGAAGTTGCTCGCCACCACGACGTCGTAGCCGCTGCGACTGGTCAGCAGTTTGCCTTCCAGCACTTCGGCGCTGTCGAAGGTGTCGTAGACCGGCTCGATTCCGGTGTCGCGCTTGAAGTCGTGCAGGGTGTTGGGGCCGATGTAGTCATACCAGTTGTAGACGTGCACTGTCGGGGTGTCGGTGGCCATGGCCGACAGAGAGACGCACAAACAGGCGCCCAGTCCGAGATTGATATGCGAGCGGTGACGAATCATGATGCGGCACTCCTGGCCTGCTGCAGGCCGGTGATGAACAGGTGCTTGCAGCGTATCGGCAGGCGGGGGACTCACCCATTCCCATCATGGGTTACTCGAAAGAGGTAGTGCGTGGACGCGTTGTTGAAAGAGCTGCCGGTGCACCAAGGGCTGGCGCGGGTGTTTGGTGCGTTGGGCCAGGACGGTTTCTGGCGGGCGCTGGTCGACACGTTGCGGCTGCTCGTGCCTCTGGACAATGCGCTGGTCGCGGTGATGCGCTCGGGACGGGTGCCACGTTTGCTGATTGATTTCGACTCAAAGGGTGGCGCCGCCGAACACGAAGAGCTGGCGGATTACAGCGCCGGCATGTACCTGCTCGATCCCTTTTATCAGGCGGCTTGCGCCGGCATCGCCGAGGGCCTGCACAGCCTCGAATCGGTAGCGCCCGACCAGTTCCAGCAGAGCGAGTACTACCTGAGCTACTTCCGCTCGGTGGTGGGCGCAGACGAGTTGCAGTTCATGGTCAATGTCGATGGCGCGGTGCTGGGGTTGTCGCTAGGACGTTCGACGCGATTCAGCCTCGAAGAGCAGGGCCGTCTGCTTTGCGTGCGCGACTGGGTGCTGTCTGCGATGCGCCGTCATCTGCAACTGATGCCGCCTGAAGGCGCGACCGCCGAACCGGTGGCTGGCGATCTCGCGACGTTGCTGGACCGCTTCGACGCACGCTTGTCGGTACGGGAAATCGAAACGGCCAGGCTGATCCTTCAGGGTTTCTCCAGCAAAGCCATCGCCCAGCACATGGGCATCTCACCGGAAACGGTGAAAGTGCATCGGCGCAATGTCTATCACAAGCTCAATGTGACCGGGCATGGGGAGTTGTTTGCGTTGGTGTTGCAGCCGCGTTGATTGGGTACATCTGACAGAGATTGGCCGACTGTAGACCCTCTTCGCGAGCAAGCCCGCTCCCACATTCGACCGAGTTCTCATATGAGAGTGGGGTCGAATGTGGGAGCGGGCTTGCTCGCGAAGGGTGCGACTCGGTTTTACTGCCTGAACACCAATGCCTTCAACCCGCACTCAACATCCGCATCCGGAAACTCCGGTGGATTCTCCAGCCGCTGTTCAAAACGCAGGCTCGGTGCTTCACGCATGACGCCATCAATGAGGAAGTCAGACCCAAACGCCGGGTCATTCATGCAGGCCAGCACCGTGCCCTCAGGGCTGAGCAGTTCCGGCAAGCGGCGCAACACGCGCTGGTAATCCTTGGTCAGCAAAAAACTGCCTTTCTGAAAGGACGGCGGGTCGATGATCACCAGGTCATAAGGCCCCTTGCCAATCACCTTGCCCCAGGACTTGAACAGGTCATGGCCAAGAAAACTGACCTGACTCAAATCGTGCCCGTTGAGCCGGTGATTGTCGCGTCCACGGCTCAGGGCCGGGCTGGACATGTCGAGATTGACCACGTGCTCGGCGCCACCCTCGATGGCGGCGACCGAAAAACCGCAGGTGTAGGCAAACAGGTTCAATACGCGCTTGTCCTGGGCATTGGCCCGTACCCAGTCACGGCCGTAGCGCATGTCGAGGAACAGCCCGGTGTTCTGTTTACGGCCCAGGTCCACGCGATAACGCAAGCCGCCCTCGGTGATGGTCATCTCGTCGATCACCTCGCCCAGCAGCCACTCGGTGGTGCTTTGCAGCAAGTAGCGATGTTGCAGCAGCAAGGTGTGCGCGCCGGATTGTGCCCACTCGGGTGACTGGGTGATCTGCATCAGCAGTCGTTTCAAATCTTCCAGCTGCGCCGCTTCCGGCTCTTTGAACAGCGCGACCAGCACCACGCCCTGCAACCAGTCAACGGTCAACTGCTCCAGCCCCGGCCAGCAGCGGCCACGGCCGTGGAACAGCCGGCGGGTTTCTGCGGGGGCCGCTGCCAGGGCCGTCAGCAGGTGGGCGTGGAGGGTGGCAAGTGCGTCTGAGTTCATCGGGCGGGGTCGGCAATTTGAGGGGGCGGCATTTTAACCACAATTGCAGGGCAAGGCGTGTTGCAACGCGTCGGGAGTTATCACGTTTAATTTAACTTTACGTGAGGATTTGGCGATCAATCGGCTCCCATACTCGGCTCCAACGATCAACTGCAGGGAGCCGGACATGTCGCAGCTATCTGCTTCACCCACTGTCAATAGCCATCCTCGCTGGTTACGGCTGACCCATTGGCTGAACGCCCTGGCCGTGCTGGTCATGGTCACCAGCGGTTGGCGTATCTATAACGCCTCGCCGATTTATGACTTCAGCTTTCCCAAATCGATCACGCTGGGCGGCTGGCTCGGTGGCGCATTGCAATGGCACTTCGCGGCGATGTGGTTTCTGGCCATCAATGGCCTGATTTATCTCGCCATCAATCTGTTCAGCGGTCGCCTGAAACGCCGTTTTCTGCCCGTCTCTCCCAAAGGTGTCCTGCATGACCTGTGGGCCGCATTGAAAGGGCGGTTGAGCCATGCCGACCTGAGTCATTACAACCAGGTGCAACGGGTGGCTTACCTGTTCGTGATGGTCGACATCACGCTGTTGGTGGTCTCCGGGCTGGTGCTTTGGAAGTCTGTCCAGTTTCCGCTGTTGCGTGAACTGCTGGCGGGCTACGAAGGCGCGCGACGGGTGCATTTCTTCGCCATGTCGTTGTTGGTGGCTTTCGTTGCGGTGCATCTGGTGATGGTGGCACTGGTTCCAAAAACGTTGTGGACGATGATCGTCGGTCGCAAGGAGCGGGTATGAAAAAGCGCATCGAAAGTACCGGGCTGGACGAGTCAGCGATCCTGGCGGACGCCCGAAAAATCCTCGCCCCGCAGATCCCTGGCCGCTCGCGTCGCGCGTTCCTGCTGCGCGGCCTGACCCTCGGCGGGGTGGCGATGTTGTCTGGCTGCAACCTGACCGACAACGAAAGCGTCGACACCGCATTGTCGTCCATGTCGCGCTTCAACGATCGGGTGCAAGGCTGGCTGTTCAATCCCAACGCCATGGCGCCGACCTATCCGGAATCCATGATCACCCGGCCGTTTCCCTTCAATGCCTTCTACGGCATTGACGAAGCACCGACGGTGGAGGAGGAGAGCTATCGGCTGGAAGTGACCGGCATGGTTGGTGATAAACACAGTTGGCGGCTCGAAGAACTGCGCGCCATGGCACAAACCGAACAGATCACCCGGCACATTTGCGTCGAAGGCTGGAGTGCCATCGGACGTTGGGGAGGCGTCCGGTTCAGCGACTTCCTGAAGCGCGTCGGCGCCGACACCGATGCCAAATACGTCGGTTTCAAATGTGCAGACGATTACTACACCAGCATCGACATGGCCACCGCGCTGCATGCGCAAACCTTGCTGACGCTGACCTATGACGGCGCAGTGCTGCCTCGCCAGTACGGCTTCCCCATGAAGCTGCGCATGCCCACCAAGCTGGGCTACAAAAACCCCAAACACATTCAGGCGATTTTCGTCAGCAATACCTACAGCGGTGGCTACTGGGAAGACCAGGGTTACAACTGGTTCGGTGGCAGCTGACAAGCAACTTCACCCGTCCGCAACCTGAGCTTCAAGGAGTTACATCATGAAAAAGTTAGCGACCGCCGTACTGTCCATGTGCATCGCACTGGGTGCCGCCAGTGTTTTTGCTGCCGATACCACCAGCAGCGACACCATGAGTAACGACTCGATGTCCAAGGACGCCATGTCCAAGGACACGATGAAAAAAGACACGACCATGAAGAAAGATTCCATGGCCAAGGACACCATGAAGAAAGACACCATGTCCAAAGATGCAATGTCCAAGGACACCATGAAGAAAGATGCCATGACCAAGGACAGCATGAGCAAAGACACGATGAAAAAAGACGCCATGTCGCAGTAAGCCCAAACAATACAATCTACTGTGGGAGCGAGCCTGCTCGCGATAGCGGTCTACCAGTCAATATTGATATCGACTGTTATAACGCTATCGCGAGCAGGCTCACTCCCACAGGTTTTTTGGGGGTATGACTTGAACTCATGCCCTCATGACTTTTAATGGTTACAGCCCCGCAAACCCCCGGTGTTAAAAAATCGCAAACCAGCTCATCAACAACAAAAAAGAGCGTTTGCAACCATGACTCATCATCACTGCCGCGTCTTCGCCAGCGACCTGCTGCGCTCTTCGAACCCCGACATTTGCCACGCCAGGCCCGCTGCCTGCGTGCGTTTCTGATCAACCTCAACTCCCTGAAGAGTAACGACTCATGAAAGAACTCGACCTGTACATCGGTGAAGGTTTCGAAGGCCCGGGCGTGAATGCCGCGCACATCAATATTCTGATCGGCCCGCGCAACGGCCCGGCCGGCCAGGCATTTGCCAACAGCCTGGCGTCGCCAAGCCAGGGTCACTGCCCATTCATGGTGATTGCGCAGCCGAACATTCCGGTCAAGCCAATGACCCTTTACGTCAACAAAGCCGCGATCAGCAGCGACCTGCACGGCAATGCCACCTGGGGTGCGTCGCAGGCCGGTATTGCCAAGGCTGTACTCGAAGCGCTGCTGGACGGCACCTTGCCGCCGGAAGCCGAAGACGAGTGGGCCATCGTCACCGCCAACTGGGTCAATCCGGCCTGCGATGACCTCGATGCGGTCTACCTGAACAACTACAACGCCTGCCGCACGGCGATCCGTGCCGCGCTGACCGGCAAACCGGAAACCGCGCAACTGGCGGATGTGGTCAATCACATCAGCAACCCTTTCTACACACCAAAAGCCTGAGGTCCGCGCCATGCAATACATTCGTTTGGGCAACTCCGGCCTGCAAGTCTCCCGCCTGTGCCTGGGCACCATGAACATGGGCACCCCGGACTGGAAACCGTGGATCTTCGACGAGAAGAAAAGCGAACCAATCGTCGCGCACGCCCTGGACAACGGCGTGAACTTCATCGACCTCGCGGACTTCTATTCCGCAGGTACAGGCGAAGAAGTGGTAGGGCGCATCGTCAAGCGCCTGGCCCGTCGCGAAGACCTGGTCATCACCACCAAAGTCGGTTACGGCACCCGCAATGGCATCAACGCCAGCGGCCATTCGCGCAAGCACATCATGGACAGCATCGACGCCTCGCTGAAACGCCTGAACATGGATTACGTCGATGTGTTCATGCTGCATTACTTCGATGTGAACACCCCGGTCGAAGAAACCATGAGCGCCATGAACGACATCGTGCGTTCCGGCAAGGCGCGCTACATCGGCGTCTCGACCATGCTCACCGGGCAGTTGGCGAAGATACTCATGGCTTGCGAGCGCAACGGTTGGGTCAAGCCGATCAACATGCAGCTGCAACTGAACTGCGCCTACCGCGAAGAAGAGCGCGAGATGATTCCGTTTTGCCGCGACCAAGGCCTCGGCGTCTCGGTGTTCAGCCCGCTGGCCCGTGGCTTGCTGACCGGCGACGTACAGTCGACCCGTAACCAGACTGACTTCTTCACCCAGCAGATGTACAGCGACGAAGCCTCGTTCGAAATTGCCCATTCGGTGCAACGCGTGGCCCGTGCTCGCGGTGTGTCCAACGCGCAAATCGCCCAGGCCTGGGTGGCCAACCATCCAGGCGTGGATTGCATGCTGGTGGGCGCAGATACCACCGAACAGTTCGACAGCGCGCTCGCCGCGCTCGATACCAGACTCGACGCAGAAGAACTGCACGAACTCGAACGCAATTACACCCCGTGCGACGTAATCAACGATTACACCGCCGGCAAACGCATCTTGCGTTCGGCCCGTCCGGGTCTGGAACGCTTCACCCTGACTGAGGCTGTGGCATGAGCGAGCTGATTCGCACGGGTAATTTCATCGACGGCCAATGGTCGTCCGGTGGCCCGACTTACCCGGTGTTCAACCCGGCCAACGGCGAGTTGATCATTGACGTACAAAAGGCTGGTGCCGAAGAAACCAAGCTGGCAATTGAAGCTGCCAACCGAGCATTACCGGCGTGGCGCAAGCTCACTGCCAAGGAGCGCAGCCAGAAGCTCAAGCGCTGGAGTGAGCTGATGCTGAGCAACCAGAAGGATCTGGCAACCTTGCTCAGTCGCGAACAAGGCAAGCCGTTGGCCGAAGCCATGGGCGAAGTGGTCTACGCCGCGAGTTTTCTGGAATGGTTTGCCGAAGAAGCCAAGCGCGCTTATGGCGATGTGATTCCGAGCCACAAGGCTGATGCGCGGATCATCGTGGTCAAGGAAGCCATCGGCGTGGTCGCCGCGATCACCCCGTGGAATTTTCCGCTGGCCATGGTCACGCGCAAGGTCGGTCCGGCATTGGCCGCCGGTTGCACGATGATTCTCAAGCCGTCGGAAGAGACGCCGCTGTCGGCCTTCGCCCTGGCGGTGCTGGCAGAGCAGGCCGGTATTCCGGCGGGTGTGTTCAACATCGTGTCTGGCGATGCGGTGGCCATCGGTGGGGCGCTGCAAGCGTCGAGCATCGTGCGCAAACTGTCGTTCACCGGCTCCACACGCACCGGCAAATTGCTGATGCGTCAGGCGGCGGACACGCTGAAAAAGGTCTCGCTGGAACTGGGCGGCAACGCGCCGTTCATTGTCTTCGACGATGCCGACCTCGACGCGGCTGTCAAAGGCGCGATGGCCTCGAAATTCCGTAACACCGGGCAGACCTGCGTTTGTGTAAACCGCTTCTTCATTCAGGACGGCGTCTACGAAGCCTTCACCGGCAAACTTGCGGAAGCGGTTGCGGCGATGCGCGTCGGCAGTGCGCTGGACGGCGAAACCGAGCAAGGCCCGCTGATCAATGCGGCGGCGCTGGTCAAGGTCGAACTGCACGTCGGTGATGCGCTGGAGAAGGGCGCCAAGCTGTTGTGTGGCGGCCGTCGTCATGCGCTCGGCGGCACGTTCTACGAGCCGACCATCCTCGCCGAAGCCAGTAGCGAGATGCTGATCGCCCAGGAAGAAACTTTCGGCCCGGTGGCGGCCTGCTTCCGCTTCAAGGACGAAGCTGAAGTGCTGCAAAAGGCCAACGACACGCCCTTCGGCTTGTCGGCTTACTTCTACAGCCGCGACATCGGCCGCGTCTGGCGCATGGCAGAAGGCCTGGAAGCCGGCATGGTCGGGATTAACGAAGGGATCATTTCCACGGAAGTGGCACCGTTCGGTGGCATCAAGGAGTCGGGCCTCGGTCGCGAGGGTTCGAAGTACGGTCTGGATGACTACCTGGAAATCAAATACCTGTTGATGGGCGGCCTCTAACCCCCACACAACCCCCTGTAGGAGCAAGGCTTTGTGGCGAGGGGGCTTGCCCCCGTTCGGCTGCGAAGCAGTCGTAAACCCAGACGACTCGGTGGGCTTGAAAAGGCGCAGGGGACCGCTTCACGCCCCAACGGGGGCAAGCCCCCTCGCCACAAAGCCTTGCTCCTACAGGGATAGCACGATCGGTTTCATTTCTCCGTCAATAACAACAATTGGAGATTTACATGTCCGTACAACCGGTAAAAATCGACGACCTGCCCATCGGGCGCTTTCACCTGAAAATCGCCGGCCTGACCTTCGGTGCGCATTTCACCGACGGCTACATCCTCGGCCTGATCGGCATCGCGTTCACCTTGCTGAGCCCGCAGATGCACCTTGATGCGTTCTGGCAGGGGCTGATCGGCGCTTCGGCACTGATCGGTCTGTTCCTAGGCAGCCTGTTTTTCGGCTGGATCTCCGACAAGGTCGGCCGCCAGAAAATCTTCCTGGTCAGCTTCGTGCTGATTACCATCGCCTCGGTGATGCAGTTCTACGCCGAAACCGCCATGGGTCTGTTCCTGTGCCGGGTGCTGATCGGCATCGGGCTGGGCGGTGATTTCAGTGTCGGCCACGCCATGCTGGCCGAGTTCGCGCCGAAGAAACATCGTGGCGTGCTGCTCGGTTCGTTCAGCGTGATCTGGACCTTCGGCTACGTGGCCGCGACGTTTGTCGGCACTGCCATGCTTAGCCTGGGTGATGACGCCTGGCGCTGGATGCTGGCGTCTTCGGCAATCCCGGCGGCGTTGATTCTGATTGCGCGCATCGGCACGCCGGAGTCGCCGCGCTGGCTGGTGAACCAGGGCCGAATTGCCGAAGCACGAGCCATCGTCAAGAAACACCTGGGCGCCAACGTTGAACTCGACGAAACCCAATCCACCGAAACCCGTTCCGGCTACGCGGTGCTGTTCAGCCGTGAATACCGCAAGCGCACCGCGTTCAACTGCCTGTTCTTCGTCTGCATCGTCATGCCGTATTTCGCCATCTACACCTTCCTGCCGTCGATTCTGCAGAAAATGGGCTTGGCCGAAGGTTTCGGCACCGAGCTGATGCTGAATATGCTGCTGATCCTCGGGGCGTTGATCGGCATCTGGTGCACGATCAAATTCTCGCGACGCGGGTTTTTGATCAACTCGTTCATCATCCTGGCGGTCGCGCTGTTCATGTTGGCGGTGTTGCCGAGCAGTGCAGCGTTCTTGATGGTGTTGGTGTTCGGGCTGTTCACCTTGGTCTTGTCGGCGGTGAGTAACCTGGTGGGCGTGTTCCCCGCCGAGAGTTTCCCGACTGAAGTGCGGGCCAGCGGGATTGGCCTGGCCACAGCGGTCAGCCGCTTGGGTTCGGCGATCAGCACGTTCCTGTTGCCGGTGAGTGTGGCGGGAATTGGCTTGAGCCCGACGATGGGGATTCTGGCGGCGATTCTGGCCATCGGCGCCTGGCTGTCCTGGGCGTGGGCACCGGAAACCAAATCGCTGACACTGAGCCAGGCGTGCAAGGCACAGAGCCCGGTGGAGGGTGGTGCTGCGGTGGCGGTGAAAGTCCCGGCTCCGATCTAGCTGACTGTCAAAGTTCAAATGTGGGAGCGGGCTTGCTCGCGAAGACGGAGTGTCAGTCACCATCAATATTGACTGACCCAACGCCTTCGCGAGCAAGCCCGCTCCCACATTAGAATGTCGGTGGCTTCAGGGATTGCTGACCAGTCCCAACCAATCCGTAAACAACCGCACCTTCGATAACCCCTGTTTGTCATTCGCCACATCCAGCCAATAGCCATACGGCCCGATTACCTCAACCGGGGTAATCGGCAGCAGGCTGCCATTGGCCAATTCCTTCTCGATCATCTGCCGGTCAATCACCGCCAACCCACCCCCCGCTAGCGCGGTGTGGATCACCTGATCCAGCGTGCTGAATTCCAGCCCTTGCCCCGCATCGACATCGTCGCGCCCCATGGCCACCAGCCAGTTTTCCCAGACCTTCAGGCGTTTGCCGTCGTGCAGGATGTGCAGCAGCGGAAAGCCCCGCAGGTCCGGTGGCTGACCGTCGCTGAACAACTCCGGGCTGGCCACGGCGATGTGCCGTTCCATCACCAGCAATTGGCTGCTGCAATGGCTGTTGGCTTCGAGGCCGAAGCGGATGTGGCAGTCGATTTCGGCAAGGCTGTCGTGGCCGGCCTGGTTGGTCACGCTCAGGCTGATGTCGGGATAACGCTGACAGAACACGCGCAAATGCGCCGACAACCAGCGCGTCGCCCAGGTCGGTGGCGCGAGGATTCTCAGGCGCTGGCGCAGGTTGGGCACGCGCACGGCTTGCAGGGCGCGTTCAATGTGATCGAAGGCTTCCGCGAGGTGCGGGGAAAGGGCGATGCCGGATTCGGTCAGCGACAAACCCTGGGGCGTGCGCACGAACAGCGCGACGCCGAGGTAGTCTTCCAGTTGCTTGATCTGCCGACTGACGGCGCCTTGAGTGACGTTCAGGCCCAGCGCTGCCTGGCTGAAACTGCGATGGCGCGCGACCTCTTCAAAGACGCGCAGCATATTGAGCGAGGGCAGTTGACGCATCGAAGGTGGACTCCGTACCAGCCTCCGTTGTTGCGTCGGGCCGGTTTATTGTTTTGGTGGCGGTCTCTGTGGTGCCTATCTGACTATTTGCCAAGGGCTGATGCAAGTGTTGATTCGACTGACGCCTTCGCGAGCAAGCCCGCTCCCACATTTGACCGAGTCGTTGCCGGGAATGCGGTCAAATGTGGGAGCGGGCTTGCTCGCGAAGGCGTCCTAAAGGACGCTAGAAATACCCGATCAGAAGTAATACCCAACGTTCACATACAACTGATTCTCCCACTGATCACTCCCCCCAGCCCCCAGACTCTGGGTATAACTGCTCCCGCCGATATACGGATCATTCTTGCCAAACAACCACTCCGCCGCGACCCACAATTTGCTCACCGAAAACGAACTGCCCAAAATCATCCGCTCCGACGTCTTGAACTCGGTGGCGGATTTATCGAAGGCGCTGTAGTTGGCGTACAGCTTGACCCCGCTGACCTGATCGAACAGGTATTTGCCGGCCACGTCATAACTGAGATCTGCCACATACAAGTTGCCGCGACTGGCAACGTTGTACGTGCCGTCATACCCGCCGAGGGTGACGAGCTCATCGGTGCCAGGATTGCGCGGCGACATCTGTTGACGCGCCGCCTGCAATTGCACACCCCACGGGCCGTTTTGGCCCTTGTAGTGAATGGCCATCGCATTGCGCCGGCCGTTGTCATCGGTGTCGTGGTTCTGCAGGGAAGAAGACAGGCCGGAAAGACCGACTTCCGATTTCCACGGTCCCAGGTCCAGCGCCTTGGCCACCCGCAGCACAACCATGTTGCGCTCCTGATTGTTGCTGCCGTCCGCGACGTAACTGTCGGCTTCGGACACCACGCTGGAGTAAGTGACCCCGTTGCTGGTGCCTTTGCCTTGCCACGCCGGGCGCAAGTAGTAGCCGGCCTGGACGTTCCAGTCACCCGATTGCTGGATGTACTTGGCGCCGACCTGTTGCACATCTTCCAGGCCGATGACGTTGCCCAGGGTTTCGTAGAAGGTGCTGCCGAAGTACGGCTGCAAACCGAACGCCACTGTGTTCAGGCCCACTTGCACCTGCTGGTCGGGGTTGAACTTGTAGCCGGCCCACGCGAACTTGGCGAACTGGATGTCGCCGTAGTTCTTGGTGTACTGGTAGGGATAGGACCGGCCGTAGAAACGATACTGGGCCTCACCGATCCAGGTGTCGGAGTTGTACTTGGCGCTGAGGAACACCGTGTCCAGGCCGAACTTCTGGATGTCGCGATCCGGGTCATAGTCCCAGCGCGCACGAACCGCGCCGCCGAGGTCAAGATTGTCGGTCACTTGCACGGCCATGGCAGGGGCCGCAAAGGTGCAGAGCAGAGCGATGTACAGAGGACTGAGGCGCAGGGAAGCAGAGAAGGGCATGGGGCAGCTCTCGGTTATTTTTATATGAGATGCCGGCCAGTCTTGCGATGAACGGTGGGTTGAACAAACGATTAAAAATCCGCGGGAACCTTCCTCAGATGCATGTTACTGAGAAAATCCTGTAGGACAATGTGTGGCGGCCATGGGATGCTTGGCCGATCAGCTAACGTCCTCGAGTGCTTTTCATGAAACGCAAAATGCCCGGTCTGAATGCCCTCAAAGCGTTTGAAGTGGCCGGCAGCACCGGTAGTTTTACCCGCGCCGCCGAGTTGTTGAACGTGACCCAGAGTGCGGTCAGTCGCCAGGTGCGGCAGTTGGAAGAACAGCTCGGTGAGAGCCTGCTGGAACGCCGCCACCATCACCTCGAACTGACCAGCGCCGGCAAAGTGCTGCTGCGGGCATTGCATCAATCCTTCGACAAGATTGAGCTGACGGTACGCAGCATCCAGCAGAAAACCCATTCCAATCGCCTGCACATCAATGCGCCGCCAACCTTTACCAACCGTTGGCTGATGCCGCGTCTGGGGCGGTTGCGCGAGAAGCACCCCGAGCTGGAACTGAGCATCACCACGCGCTTGCAGGACAGCCTGGCGGAAACCAGCACGCTCGATTGTGCGATCCGTTTCGGCGATGGCGAATGGGATGGCCTGGACAGCTCGATGCTGATCCAGGAACGGCACATCGCGGTGTGCGCGCCGACCTTGTATGCGCGGGAGTGGAGCGAGCAGGGCATCGACCTCAATCGCTTGACGTTGTTGCATGTGCTGGCTCGGGAAGACCAGCGCTACCTGACCTGGAAACACTGGCTGGACGCCGCACGCATCACCGGGGTCGACACCCAGGGCGGGTATGAATTCGACCTGCTGGACCTGGCGATCCGCGCGGCCGTCGATGGCTTGGGCATCACCATCGCCGACTGGCACATGGTCGCCCCGGAACTGGCCAGCGGGCAGCTGACCCAGGTGCTCAACGTGCATGTGGAAGGGCATCAGTCCTATTGGTTGGTCACCCGGCCGGAGCAGACCCTGATGCCGCAATTGCAGGTGTTCAGCCAGTGGTTGCAGGAAGAAATCTGGTTGGCACAACGACAGCTCGAACCCTCCACCGCGGCCCTCTAAGCCACACAAATCCCCCTGTGGGAGCGGGCTTGCTCGCGAAGGCGTCGTGTCAGTCGATATTTATATTGGTTGATCCACCGCCTTCGCGAGCAAGCCCGCTCCCACAGGGGACCGCGTTGTTGCAGAGTAACCTGCATTTTTCGAATGTTTACCCGCTCAATAAATCGTTTGTTCAACCCGCTCAGGATGCCAAGACTGCTCGAACTGGATAAAAACAACGATGGGCGATGCACATGCGACTCGAGCGAAACTTTGTTAACGGCCAATTTATCGAACCTGCCAGCGACGCGCTGATCGCAGTCTATAACCCGGCGACCGAAGCACTGGTCGGCCACGTCTCGGCGGCCAACACTGCTGAAGCGGTCAACGCGGTAGAAGCGGCTGCCACTGCCCAAAAAGTCTGGGGCAAACTCACCAGCATCGAACGCGCCGAACACCTGCGCTCCTTCGCCGACGCGCTGGACGCTTGCGCTGAAAACATCGGCGCCGCCCTGGCGGCCGAGTCCGGCAAAAGCGTGGCCGATGCGAGCAACGAAGCCCGTTACGCCGCGCAGATCACTCGCTATCACGCTGAATGGGCTCGCCGCATTGAAGGCGAGATCATTCCCAGCGACAGCCCGAACGAAAACCTGTTCCTGCACCGCGAAGCGATTGGTGTGGTCGCGTGCCTGATTCCGTTCAACTACCCGGTCTATACGCTGCTGCGCAAAATCGCCCCGGCGCTGATTGCCGGCAACACCGTGGTCGTACGCCCGAGCAACAACACGCCGACGTCGGCCTTTGAGATCGCCAAGGCTGTGGCGCAATCCGGACTGCCCGCCGGCGTGGTGAACATCCTGACCATGGACCACGTCACCGCCGCCGCCGTGTGCACCCATAAGGCTGTGGGCCTGATCACCCTGACCGGCAGCGTCAACGCCGGGCGCATCGTGCTCGATTACTGCAAGGCCAACATCGCCAAGCCTTCGCTGGAGCTGGGCGGCAAAACCCCGGCAATCATCGAAGCCGACGCCGACCTTGAAGCCGCCGCAACCGCCATCGTCGCCTCCAAGACCACCCACTGCGGCCAGTTGTGCACGGCGGTGGAGCGGGTCTACGTGCAGGAAAGCATCTACGACCGATTCCTTGCTCTGCTGAAAGCGAAAATCAGCGCCGTGAAATTCGGCAACCGCGCCACCGACGCCAGCCTGATGGGCCCGTTGGTCAACGCCAGTTCGCAGCAGAACATCCACGCCATGGTCGAGCGCGCCATCGCCGACGGCGCGGTTCTGGAAACCGGTGGTTTTATTCCGCAAGGCAACGGCCATTTCTACCCGCCGACGCTGCTCAGCGGCTGCCGCCAGGACATGGAAATCATCCAGGAAGAAATCTTTGGCCCGGTACTGCCGGTGCTCAAGTATCGCGACATCGATGAAGCGCTGGCGATGGCCAACGACCATCAGTTCGGCCTGGCCTCGGTGCTCTACACCGAGAACTACCGCACCACGATGAAAGTCGCCAACGCCATCGAAGCCGGCGAGCTCTACGTCAATCGCACCCCGGCCGATCCGTACCAGGGCTACCACGCCGGCTGGAAACGCTCGGGCCTGGGCGGCGATGACGGCAAGCACGGCATGCTCGAATTCACCCAGACCCGTCTCGTGGTCATGAAGTACTGATCCACCGGCAACACGCCTCACGCAACACCCATAAAAACAATTAACAGGGCCACCCGGACGACCGGGCGGCCAGAGGTCACCTAGATGTCCAAGCAAGCATCCACTGCTGCCGCTGTTCAGGGTTCGAATGCGGGTTCAATCAGCCAGAGTGACAAGGGCAGTCGCTATGTCCAACTGATGTTATTGGTGCTGGCCGCCGGTGCGATCTACCCGATCCTGTACCTGCGCCAGGTCTACCAGACCACCATGCTCGAAGTGTTCCAGATCAGCCACAGCGAGCTGGGTTATCTGTACTCGATGCTCGGCACGATTTTCCTCTTGAGCTATTTGCCGAGCGGTTGGCTGGCTGACCGTATCGCCCCACGCTTTCTGATTTTCTTCTCGCTGGTCGCCACCGGCGCCCTGGGCCTGTGGTACTCCACCGCGCCGTCGATGACCGGTTTGATGATCATCTTCGGATGCTGGGGCCTGACCACTGGCCTGACGTTCTGGGCCTCGGTGCTCAAGCGCGTGAAGATGATTGCCCATCACACCGAGCAGGGCCGCTTCTTCGGCATCCTCGATGGCGGTCGCGGGCTGGTCGAAGCGTTGCTGGCGACCGTCGCGCTGGGGCTGTTTGCCTTCGCCACCGAGACTCGCGGCGAGTCGGCGGCCGAAGGCTTCAAACACGTGGTCTATCTCTATGCCTTTACCTGCATCGTCATCGGTTGCGTGCTGGTGTTGATCAAAGACCCCAAGTCGATGGACGACACCGCGCCGGTGGAGAAGGGCAAGTACAACCTGCTCAGCGACCTGACCACCCTGGTGAAAATCCCTGAGCTGTGGCTGGTGACGGCCATCGTGTTCTGCGGTTATCACATCTTCTGGGCCACCTACAGTTTCTCCGACTACCTGCAGGGCGGCGGCATGACCGCAGTCATGGCCGGGACTATCACCACCATCAAGCTGTGGATGCGCCCGATTGGTGGCATCGGCGGTGGCTGGCTGGGCGACAAGTTCTCCAATATCTCGGTGCTTATCGTGGCGCTGTTCTGCGCGACGTTGGCGATGGTCGGCCTGATCGTGTTCCCGGCACTCAACAGCATGGGCCTGCTGGTCGGCACGGTGATTTTCATCGGCCTGATGACCTATGCGATTCGCGGTTTGTACTGGGCGATCCTCGACACTTGCAACATTCCGCTGCGCATCACCGGCCTGGCCATCGGCATTGTCTCGGTGGTCGGTTACCTGCCGGACGCGTTCATTCCGTTGATCAACGGCTACCTCACCGAGCATTTCCCCGGCGCCTTTGGTTACAAGCTGTATTTCGGCTACATCGCTTTCGTTGGCCTGCTGGGGACCCTCGCAGCGCTGACCTTGCGTGCTCGTATCAATCGTAAAACTTCGAAGACAGGTGCCTGAGATGAAAATCGTCGCCCTTGAAACCCATATCGTCGCCGTACCGCCACCGCACATCGGCGGGATGTACTGGCTGTTCGTCAAGATCAAAACCGATTGCGGCATCGAAGGCGTGGGCGAGATCTACGCCGCGACCTTCGGCCCCAAAGCCATGTTGCCGATCATCGAAGACGTGTTCGAACGCTACCTGCTCAACCACGACCCGCACCACATTGAACGCTTCTTCCGTCAGGCCTATTCGAGCGGTTTCACCCAGCGTCCGGACCTGACCATGATGGGTGTGGTCAGCGGCCTGGAAATGGCCTGCTGGGACATCATCGGCAAAGCGGCGAACAAGCCGGTCTACGAATTGCTCGGCGGCAAGGTCAACGAACGCCTGCGTTCCTACACCTACCTTTACCCGGTGAACAGCAAGGGCGAGTATGACTACGACGACCCGGACCTGGCCGCCGAGTGCGCCATCGAGAACATGAACAAAGGCTTCACCGCCGTGAAGTTCGATCCGGCCGGGCCTTACACCGCGTACTCCGGGCACCAGATTTCCCTGGAAGTGCTGGAGCGCTGCGAAACCTTCTGCCGCAAGATCCGCGAAGCCGTGGGCGACAAGTGCGACCTGTTGTTTGGCACGCACGGGCAAATGGTCCCGTCCTCGGCGATTCGCCTGGCCAAGCGCCTGGAGAAGTACGACCCGCTGTGGTTCGAAGAACCGGTGCCGCCGGGTCAGGAAGACGCCATGGCGCAGGTCGCGGCCAAGACTTCGATTCCGATTGCCACCGGTGAGCGCCTGACCACCAAGTATGAATTTTTCAAGCTGCTGCAAGCCGGCGGCGCGTCGATTCTGCAGATGAACGTCGCCCGTTGCGGCGGTCTGCTGGAAGCGAAAAAGATCGCCAGCATGGCCGAAGCCTACTACGCGCAGATTGCCCCGCACCTCTACAACGGGCCGATTGGCGCGGCCGCGAGTTTCCAGCTGGCGACCTGCACGCCGAACTTCCTGATCCAGGAAAGCATCATGACCTGGGGTGGTTTCCATGCCGAAGTCCTGACCAAGCCACTGCAATGGGAGGACGGCTACATCATCCCGTCCACCGAGCCGGGTTTGGGTGTGGAGTTGAACATGGACGTGGTGCGCAAGCATTCGCCGTACACCGGTTCACGCCTGCACCTGCAAATGGCGCCGACCCCGGCGGACGTCAAAGACACATCGCCAGCCAGAGGCTGAGCGGATCTGCCGCCCACGACGGAGCTGGCGCAGTTCCCTTGTGGGAGCGGGCTTGCTCGCGAAGGCGTCGTGTCAGTCGACATTAATATTGGCTGACCCACCGCTTTCGCGAGCAAGCCCGCTCCCACAGGTACTGTGCCGCCCCTGACTGCTGGGGTGGTTTTTTTGTAAACGACTTACGCGGTAACCCTGCATGACTTACGACTACATCATCGCTGGCGCTGGCGCCGCAGGCTGCATCCTGGCCAACCGGCTGTCCGCCAGTGGCAAACATTCGGTGTTGCTGCTGGAAGCGGGCGGCAAGGACAGTTCCTTGTGGTTCAAGATCCCGGTCGGCTTCGCCAAAATGTATTACAACCCGACGTTCAACTGGATGTATTACAGCCAGCCACAAAAGCAATTGGGTAACCGCGAAATCTACGCACCCCGCGGCAAGGTGCAGGGTGGTTCGGGTTCGATCAACGCGATGATCTACGTCCGTGGCCAGGCCCACGATTTTGACGATTGGGCGGCCAACGGCAACGAAGGCTGGGGTTTCAAAGACGTCCTGCCGTATTTCCGCAAACTGGAAAACCATCCGCTGGGCGACAGCGAATACCACGGCGGCAGTGGTCCGATCAGCATCACGCCGATGAAGGGCCAGACCCATCCGATCTGCGATGTGTTCCTCAAAGGCTGCGATGAACTCGGCTACCCGCACAGCGACGATTTCAACGGTCCGAAATTCGAAGGCTCGGGCATTTACGACGTCAACACCAAAAAGGGTCAACGCTGCTCCAGCAGCTTCGCGCATTTGCACCCGGCCTTGAGCCGGCCGAACCTGACCGTCGAGCATTACGCCCTGGTCGACCGTGTGCTGTTCGACAACGGCCGCGCGACTGGCATTTCGATCACCCAGCATGGCGTGGTGCGAACCTTCACTGCCAACAAGGAAGTCATTCTGTGCGCCGGCGCGGTGGACACGCCGAAGATCCTGCAACTGTCCGGTGTCGCGGACCAGAAGTTGCTGGCCAAACACAAGATCCCGATGGTCAAGCACCTGCCGGCGGTGGGGCAAAACCTGCAGGATCACCTGTGCGCCAGCTATTACTACAAGGCCAATATCCCGACGCTCAACGATGAGCTGAGTTCACTGTTCGGTCAGTTCAAACTCGGTCTGAAGTACCTGTTCACCCGCAAGGGCGCGCTGGCGATGAGCGTCAATCAGGCCGGCGGATTCTTCCGTGGCAACGAGCAGCAAACCAACCCCAACCTGCAGCTGTACTTCAACCCGCTGTCGTACCAGATCCCGAAAAACAACAAGGCCAGCCTCAAGCCGGAGCCGTACTCAGGCTTTCTGTTGTGCTTCAACCCGTGCCGGCCGACCAGCCGCGGGCATATCGAGATCGCCTCGAAAAATCCACGGGACGCCGCACTGATTGACCCGAATTACCTGAGCACCCAGAAGGACATCGACGAGGTCATCCAGGGCAGTCGCTTGATGCGCAAAATCATGCAAGCACCGGCGCTCAAGGACATCACGGTTGAAGAGGTGTTGCCGGGGCCGGTCGTCGAAACCGACGAACAAATGCTGCAGTATTTTCGCGACAACAGTGGTTCCATCTACCACCTGTGTGGTTCCTGCGCCATGGGCTCGGACGAGCAGAAGTCCGTGGTCGACCCGCGTTTGAAAGTCCATGGTCTTGAGGGATTGCGCATCGTCGATGCGTCGATTTTTCCTAACGTGACGTCGGGCAATACCCACGCGGCGGTGTTGATGGTGGCCGAGAAGGGCGCCGATCTGATTTTGCAGGACGCCTGATTTCATAACCTCTGTGTATCAAAAATGAATTTCCGCCAAGTCCGCTGCTCATACTTGATAAGCAGCGGATTTATTGCGCGAAATCATGGGTGTATTCAGGGAGTGTTGAAATCATGGGGCCAGTATCGACGGTGGACACGAACGTAACTGGCGGGTTGATTCTGGTGGTCGAGGATGACCCGCTGATCCTGGAATTTCTCTGCGAAATTCTTCAGGAGGAGGGGTTCGTGGTTCAGCCACAGACCAGCGCGGATGCCGCTTCTGTTTACCTGGAGCAACACTCGGACAACGTCCGCCTGTTGCTCACCGACATCACCATGCCGGGCACGCTGAATGGCGCTGACCTGGCCAATCAGTTTGGCGACCGCTGGCCAGAAAAACCGATCATGATCATGTCCGGTTTTGAAACCCCGCAAAGTTCCGGGGTCAGGCATTCCGTCTCGTTCATCAAAAAGCCTTGGGCACTCGGTCAATTGCTCGACTGCGTCGAGGGCGCCTTGAAGTCCAAACCTCTCAGCTGAAACGTTAATGCGCTGCATGAGTCCATCTCGCAAGTAAATGCTACATTGCTCGGCACACCCGCCAGGCCCTTGCGAGAGGAAGCTCATCCTTGTCTGCTCATCGATCCGTTTTCAACACACCGTATCGCGCGTTCCTGTTCGACATGGACGGCACCGTGCTCAACTCCATTGCCGCCGCCGAGCGGATCTGGACGGTCTGGGCTGTGCGGCATGGGGTGGATGTCACGTCCTTCCTGCCAACCATCCACGGCACCCGCGCCATCGACACGGTGAACCGCCAGGGGTTGCCGGGTGTTGATGCCCAAGCGGAAGCCGCATGGATTACCGAGGCGGAAATCGAGGACGTGGAGGGGGTTGTCGAGGTCCGTGGTGCTGCGGCTTTCCTTCGGTCATTGCCGGCCGGTCAGTGGGCGATCGTGACGTCCGCGCCGAGAGCGCTGGCGTTGCGCCGGATGGCGGCAGCGGGGATTCCCGAGCCGGAGGTCATGGTAACGGCCGAAGAGGTCAGCGCCGGTAAACCGGATCCAGCGGGTTACCGGTTGGCAGCCAAGCGTTTGGGTGTCGAGGTTACGGACTGCCTGATCTTCGAAGACGCCACTGTAGGCATTCTCGCTGCAGAAGCGGCGGGGGCGGATTTGCTGATCATTACTGAAACGCATGAGCATCCGATCCAGACGCAACATGCAACGTTGGCGAACTATCAGACGGTCACCGCATCCGTGGATCCCGACCACCATATCCGCCTGATACAAATCTAATGTGGGAGCGGGCTTGCTCGCGAAAGCGGTGGGTCAGTTAGCATTTATTTACCTGACATACCGCCTTCGCGAGCAAGCCCGCTCCCACATTTGTTCGGGGGCGTGGCTAATAAAGTCCGGGTATCAGCCGCCATGTGCTGGCGCAATATCTGTCGTACTCCCCGCCAAACTGCGCCCTCAACAACGCCTCTTCCGCATGAATCCGCGCAATCAGCGGAATCACGGTCAACGCCGCCAGCAACAGCCCGACCCCCGAACGAAAGGCCAGTGCCCAGCCCACGGCAATCACCAGCATCCCCAAATAACTGGGGTTGCGCAGGCGCCGGTAAATCCCGTCGGTGACCAGCGTGTGCCCCGGCTGAATCGCCACCAATCCGCTGAAGCGCTTGCCCAGTACAAACACCGGCCACAAGCGCAGCGCGCCGCCGAGGCAGAACAGCAACGCGCCCATCCAGCGCAGGCCTTCACCGCCAAAAGTCCAGAAGTCGATCCGGTCGGTGTAGGCCGGCAGGAACCCACTCAGCAAACCGATCACCCCGAACGCCGGAAGCACCCAGCGATTGCCCCGGTCTTCACGTTCACCGGAACTCAGATTGACCTCGGTGAACAGCGACAACACGGTCATCACCACGGTAGCGAGGGCAACCACCACCAGCGACGCTTGCGCAAAAAACGCCGCAAAGCCGCCTATTCCCCACACGGCAAGACCGAGGTAGGCGAGGGTGCCGACGATGGCGAAGAATGCCAGTTTGGCCGAGATTTTCATGGGCACCTCCTGATGAGCCATGGCCCGTTTCAGTTTAGAGACCCGGTGCTGCTCACGCGTTCAACTCTGACCGGGCGTTGCGCCGGATCACTTGCGGCGGTTGGCCGAACGCCCTGAGGAAAGCTTCGCGCATGCGGCGCCGGTCAGTGAAACCGGCCTCGGTGGCGATCTGGTCGAGGGTCAGGCGCCCGCGTTCGAGCATCTGCCGCGCCGACTCCAGGCGCAGGTTTTCGATGGCCTTGGCCGGCGTCTGCCCGGTTTCGGCGCGAAAGCTGCGGCTGAATTGCCGCGGGCTCAGGCGCGCCACGTCGGCCAGTTGCTCCACCGACAGCGGCGAGGCCAGATGTTCCCGAGCGTAGCCAAGAACGGTCTGAATGCGGTCGGATTTTGGCGCCAATTCCAGCAATGCCGAATGCTGGGACTGGCCGCCCGCACGGCGCTGATACATCACCAGTTTCTGCGCCACGGAGCGCGCCAATTCGGCGCCGTGATCCTTCTCGACCATGGCCAGCGCCAGGTCGATGCCGGCGGTCATGCCGGCCGAGGTCCAGACTGAGCCGTCGACCACGTAGATGCGGTCTTCTTCTACCTTGATCGAGGGAAAGCGCGCTTGCAGGTCCCGGGCATAGGCCCAGTGCGTAGTGGCCCGCCGTCCGTCAAGCAAACCCGCCTGGGCCAGCACGAACGCCCCGGAACAAATCGACGCCATACGCCGTGTGCTGCTCATGCTGTCGCGCAGGTAGGTCAACACGCTGTCGGGCGCCTGTTCGACGATGCAATCGCCGCCGACCACAATGACCGTATCGAATACCCGCTCAGCGAACGCTTGGGTCCCGACGCTTAATCCCCCGGAGGCGCGCAGCGTGCTGCCATGCTCGGAGATAACGCTGACGTCATACAGCGTCTCACCGGCGCTGAAGTTGGCGTACTCGAACACCGGCATGGCGGCCAGCGCCATGGACTGGAAACCTTCGAACACCACAAATGCCACGCTAGTCATTGCCAGACCCTCAAAAGGACATGTCCTGAAAACGTACTTTAAACGTCATTTGAGACAACTGTAAGAGCCTCTATAACTGTTCACACCCGGCGAACTGATCGCCTCACTGTGAAGGAAACCCGACATGGCTCTCTCATCCAAAGGCACCGCACTGATCACTGGCGCTTCCTCGGGCATCGGCGCGGTGTATGCCGACCGTCTCGCCCGGCAGGGTTACGACCTGATTCTAGTCGCCCGCAGCCAGGCCAAACTGAACGCGCTGGCCAACCACCTGAGTAACGAAACCGGGCGCGCGGTGGAAGTGGTCGCCGCCGATTTGAAAGTCAAAACCGATGTGCTGCGGGTCGAGGAAATCCTGCGTAACGACGCCAGCATTACCTTGTTGGTCAACAACGCCGGCGTCGGTGCTGTCATGCCATTGCTGGGCAGCCCGGTCGATGAGATGGAAGACATGATCACCCTCAACGTCACTGCGCTGATGCGTCTGGCCTATGCGGTGGTGCCAGCATTCGTTGCGCGTGGTACCGGCACCGTGATTAACATCTCGTCGATCGTTGCCATCGCGCCAGAAATCCTCAACGGCGTGTACGGCGGGACCAAGGCCTTTGTGCTGGGCCTGAGTCAGTCGATGCACCATGAACTGGCGGATAAAGGCATCCGCATCCAGGCGGTATTGCCCGGCGCGACCGCGACCGATTTCTGGAACGAGGCCGGCAACCCGGTGGAAAACCTGCCGCAAGAGATCGTGATGTCGGCACAAGACATGGTCGATGCCGCGCTGACGGGTTTGGCGAACGGCGAAGTGGTGACCGTTCCGAGCCTGCACGACGGTGAGCAATGGGACCGTTACGAAGCGCAGCGTCAGACCCTTTCCGGTTTGTTTGGCAACTCCAGCGCCGCACCGCGCTATCGCTGAAACGGTGACAGGAGGAACAGCCAATCATTTAAGCCGTGACACTAACCCTGTGGCGAGGGAGCTTGCTCCCGCTGGGCAGCGAAGCGGCCCCAAAAATGGGCCTGCTGCGCAGTCCAGCGGGAGCAAGCTCCCTCGCCACAGGTGTTCAGCGCAGGTCCATTTGCTCATCAGTATTGAAGGCGGGCAGGGTGAACTAAGCTTGGATAAGAACGGTTCACCTTTGGGACACCCGCGATGCTACACATCAAGACACCGTTGATCCTGCACCTGGGCCTGTCGACACCGACCCGGCGGATCTGGCTCAAGATGGAAAACCTGCAACCCAGCGGTTCTTTCAAGTTGCGTGGCATGGGGTTTCTGTGCAGTCAGGCCAAGGTGCAGGGCAAACGCCGGGTGGTTTGTCCTTCGGGCGGCAATGCCGGTTTTGCCACCGCCATTGCTGCCGCCAGCCTGGGGTTGAGCGCCTGCATTGTGGTGCCGCACACCACACCTGAATCGACCCGCGCGAGAATCCGCAAAACCGGTGCTGAGGTGATTGTGCACGGCAAGGTCTGGGACGAGGCCAATCAACGGGCCATAGAACTTTCACGGGGCGCTGACACCGAATACGTACCGGCTTTCGATCATCCGGTGTTGTGGGAAGGGCACAGCACGCTGGTCGATGAAGTGCTGGAGGTGTGTCCTCAAGTCGATGTGATAGTGACGTCGGTGGGCGGCGGAGGTCTGCTGGCGGGAATCCTCACGGGGTTGATGCGCCATGGCCGTACGGATTGTCGGATCATCGCTTGCGAAACCGAGGGGGCGGCTTCTTTCGCGGCGGCCATGACGGCCGGGCACCCGGTGCGACTGCCTCGCATCGATACCGTGGCGACCTCGCTGGGCGCGGCGAAGGTTGCGGCCTGGCCAGTACAGCACCTGCGTGATTTTCCTCATCAATGCGTAGTGCTCAGCGATGAGGACGCGATCATGGGCGTCGTTCGTTTCGCCAACGACTTACGCCAATTGGTGGAACCGGCGTGCGGTGTTTCATTGGCTGTGGCGTACCTTGACCATCCCGCCATAGCCGATGCGCACGACGTGGTGATCGTAGTCTGTGGCGGGGTGAGTGTCAGTGCGCAATTAGTCGCCGGGTGGGCACGTTTGTCCGCAGGGAAAGCGAATTAGGGCTGGAAACGCCATCCAGCTGCCGACAGCCCCAACGCTTTTTCCCCGGACTTCATTGGCCGGCAGCATCGCCTTCCTGGATCAGGATGGCCCGAGCCAGGTCTTCATCAGTGGCATTGAGGCCGGGATTGTCCTGACGGATTTTTTTCATCACCGATTCCAGATAAACCCCACGAATCGCACCGCCACTGGCGACGAAGCTGGAGGCGTCATCGCGGGCGGGAATCATGAGTTTATGGTCTTTGAACGTCGAGTACAGCGAAGCCGATACCCCGGCCGAAGTGGCCACATCGCCTGCATCCACTTTGGCCATAGCCGAACCGAAGGGTAAACACAGCATCAGGGAAGAGATGATAATCAGACGGCGCATGACGGTGTCCTCTGAAAGCGTGAAGCAAATAGGAAGTAGCTCATAGTTTAGGATGCGCGGCGAACGCCAGGAGTTCCTTGATCGCTCGATTTCGTTCAATACCGCAGTGTTGCTCCGGTGGTCAGCCACTGATCACGTTCCCCTGTCAGGTTGCGTCCCGCCACCACATCAACGTCGATACGCTCGCCAAGGTGAAACCGTGGTCCGGCCTGCCATGCCTGTTCAGCACCCCGTTGGCCAAAGCGTTCGGCAATCAGCGTCAGTGACCGGGCCAGGTCGTATTCGACGCCGGTGCCCCAGGTCCAGCGATGGTTTTGTTCCCCGTCGTCATAGGCCTGAGCCCAGCCGGTGTTGAGGTTCAGGCGCAGCGCTTGAATCGGCTGGTAGGTGAACGGAAGGTTCAGTTCACCGCCATCGAAGGCGTGTGCCCGGTTGAAAGCGAAATGCGCCGCGCCTGCCAGCGCCCATTCAAGACCGAGATCTTCTCGCGCGAACAGTGAGGCCTTGAACTGCGGGCTCAGTTGAGTTTCCGATTCTGCGTCATCGCGACTGTGCGCAATGGCCGCGCCGAGTTGCAGGTTGGGCAGCCCCTTCAGCGTGCAGTCCTGGGACAACGAGGCGTTGCTCGATGAGTGATTGTGGCGCCCGCTCTGGTACCAGGTGTCGATGTTGCATTCGCCCGGTGCATTGATCGCGGCATCATCTACCACGTACGCACCACCGGCCGCTTCGGCGTCGGACATCACCGTCAGGAGTGCGATCAGGCTCAGGGTGATACTGACGAACATCACATTGCGCCACACCCTTCGGCCTTGCACGGGCGGCAGGCTGCGTATAAAGGACATGAATTCACGAGTCGGTTTCTGCATGAGTTTTACCTCGAAGTGTTCATTGAAAAGCAGCCCCCTGAAACCGCCAACCCCTGTAGCAGCTGTCGAGCCTGCGAGGCAGTTGCTACAAAGGGAGAGCGGGGTTGGCTAGCGATAAGGTTTGCAAACCGGCCGCCCTGGCTTGGGCGACCAGTTCTTCGGTGTCTTCGCCGCCGGGAAGGGCGATCACCACGTCCGGTCGGCTGTCGCGCAACATGAAGTGGTTGCGCAAGCGTTCTGCCGACTTGCCATGGCGTTGCCAATTAGGCGGGTAGCGCACAAGGTCGATACCTTGTTCTCGCGCCCATTCTTCGATTTCACTGCCCAGATGCGGGTTACCGCCATGGATCAGCACACGCACCGGATGCACGCTCTGGAAGGCGTCGAGCACCCGTCGGCACTGGCCACTGTCGGCGTAATGGCGACCCGCACAAATCAGCAGGCGCATGACCGGGTTTCCTTCGCCGGATCGTTATTCTCGATGACACGCTCGCCCACGCGTTCCAGCAGTGGATAGGCGAGGGCGGCGATGTGGTGGTGCACGCGGCGGTAATCGCGCAGCACGCGCTGGAAGATGTCACCGGATTCGGCCCAGGTGTTTTTGTCTTCCTGCAACTTGCGAAAGTGTTCGCGACTGGCCTGTGCTTCGAGCTGTCTGACCGCCTCCTTGCGATCGATCAATTGATGCGCGATGGCAATGTCTTCGCGCAGGAACACGCTGATTGCCAGGCTCAGGCTTTCCAGCAACGCGTCGTGCAGCGGGGCGATGTTGCCCAGTTCGAACGCCGAGAACTGTTCGCCACGTCGCACCCGGCGCATGGCCAATTGCGCGAGGCTGCCGCAGAGAATGTCCGCCGCGTGTTCGAGGTTGATCACGAACAGGAGGAGTTCCTGGGCGCGATCGGCATCGTCGTCACTGAGGCCTTCTTTGCCGATGTCGGCGAGGTAAGCGCGAATCGCCGCGCTGAGCAGGTCCAGGGATTGATCGATGCGTCGCACGTCCTCGACACAGGTCGGCGCCGAGGTATGGAACAGCAGCAACAGCCGCCCGAGCATCGCCGAGAACATATCGGCCATGCGCAGGGCTTCGCGGGCGGCGTTGGCCAAACCGATGTTGGCTACTTCCAGGCCGGCTTCGTCCAGGTAGTGCGGCATTCCCGGATCGACATCGCGCACTGGCTCCGGCAGCAGCCGGGTCAGGGCATTGGCGAGGATGTCGGTCAAGCCGATGAACACCAGCGCCAGCAGCAGATTGAAACCGCTGTGCAGGACCATGACCAGTGTCGAGGGATCAAGACTCGTCTCGGCCAGTAACCCGGAAAATGGCAATACCGCCATCGCACCGACCACACGCACCAGCAGATTGCCCAGCGGCAGGCGTCGACCGACGCTCGACCCGGCGCTGATCACTGACGGCAAGGCACCACCCATGTTCACGCCCAGGACCAGCGCAACCAGCGTGGTCGCCGAGAGCATGCCGGTCGAGGCCAGCGAGACGATCAGCAATACCACGGCCACGCTGGAATGGCAGAGCCAGGTGAGCAGCAGCGCTACCAACAGTGCAATCAGCAGGTCGCCGTCCAGGCTTTGCATGATCAGTTGAAACACCGGCGTGGCTTCGACGTGCGCCAGGGTTGAGCCGAGCATGTGCAGGGCCAGCAGCATCAGCCCCAGGCCGATCAGCGCACAGCCGATACTTTCAAAGCGTGAGTCATCGCGCAGGCGAAAGACGATCAAACCCGTCAGCAGCATCAGTGGCATGAGCATCGACATATCGAGGCTGAGCAGTTGCACCACCAGGGTCGAACCGATATTGGCGCCCAGCATCATCGCCAGCGCCGGGGCCAGCGCGAGGGTGCCGGCCGCTGTGAACGAAGTTGCCATCAGGCTGACGGCGGTGCTGCTTTGCAGGAGGCCGGTGATGCCGATCCCCGACAGCAACGCCATCCAGCGGTTGTTCAGGTTGTGGCCCAGCCACTGGCGCAATGGCGAACCAAAGCCGCGCAGCAACGCCGAAGAAATCATGTGAGTGCCCCACAGCAGCAATGCGATAGCACCTGCGAGGTTGATCAGTAGAGTCGTTCCCGACATGAGAACTCTCCCTTTTTTGAGTTGAATTGATTGAAAGCCCAAACACAAAACCGTGTAGGAGTGAGCCTGCTCGCGATAGCGGTGTGTCAGTCAACATTGATGTTAAATGTGCTGATGCCATCGCGAGCGGGCTCACTCCTACAGGGGGCAAGTCATCAGAACCACTGCTTGAAGCGGCGGATGTAGATGGTTTTCATGACCTGCGCGAAGACGCAGTAGCTGAGCAGCGTGCCTACCAGCCAAGGGAAGTACGCCCACGGCAATGGCTGCAAACCGACCAGCGTGCCCAGCGGCGAGAACGGAATGTAGATGCCCAGCACCATCACCAACCCGGTCATCAGAATCACCGGCAACGCCGCCGTGCTCTGGAAGAACGGGATCTTCTGCGTGCGCAGCATGTGCACCACCAGCGTCTGCGACAGCAGCCCTTCGATGAACCAGCCGGACTGAAACAGGCCCTGCATTTCCACGCTATTGGCGGCGAACACGTACCACATCAGCGCAAACGTGGTGATGTCGAACACCGACGAGGTCGGCCCGATCCACAACATGAAACGGCCGATGTTTTTCGCGTCCCACTTGCGCGGTTTGCTGAGGAATTCCTTGTCCATCTTGTCCCACGGCAGCGCCAGCTGAGAGATGTCGTACATGAGGTTTTGCAGCAGCAGGTGAATCGACAGCATCGGCAAAAACGGAATGAACGCACTGGCCACCAGCACCGAGAACACGTTGCCGAAGTTGGAACTGGCGGTCATGTTCAGGTACTTCATGATATTGCCGAAGGTTTCGCGGCCCTTGAGTACGCCTTCTTCGAGCACCATCAGGCTCTTTTCCAATAGGATGATGTCGGCCGATTCCTTGGCAATGTCGGTGCCGCTGTCCACCGAAATACCGACGTCGGCATCGCGCAGGGCAGGGGCATCGTTGATACCGTCACCAAGGAAACCGACGGTGTGGCCGTTGGCCTGCAACGCCTTCAACACCCGCGACTTTTGCAGCGGCGTCAGCTTGGCGAACACCGTGCGTTCTTCGACGCGCAGCTTGAGGGTGGTGTCGTCCATGTTTTCGATGTCCTGGCCGAGCAGCGGGGTGCCCGGTTCCAGGCCGACGTCACGGCAGATCTTGCCGGTCACCACGGCGTTGTCGCCGGTCAGCACCTTGACCGTCACACCCATGTCCCGCAGCGCGGCAATGGCCGGGCCGGCGGTTTCCTTTGGCGGATCGAGGAAGGTCAGGAAGCCGCGAATCACCAGCTTGCGTTCGTCTTCGGTGGTGTACTGGTTTTTGCTCTGCGCTTTCGGAATCTCGCGGGTGGCGACCAGCAACACCCGGAAGCCGTCCTCGTTGTATTCGTTGGCCAGGGCCAGCAGGTCTTTGCGGCACTGATCATCGAGGGCGACGACGCTGCCGTTTTCATGGAGGTGACTGGCGATGGCCAGCATTTCCTCGATCGCCCCTTTGCACACCATCAGGTGATCGTCGCGGCTGTCCTTGACGATGATCGACAGGCGCCGGCGGACGAAGTCGAATGGCAATTCATCGACCTTGCTATAGGCAAACGGCACGCGAAACTTTGGATTCGCATTGGCAAATTGCACCACCGCCTGATCCATCAGATTCTTCAAGCCACTCTGGTGATGGCTGTTGAGCCACGCCAGTTCGAGGATCGCATCGTCGCGTTGGCCGTTACCGTCGACGTGGTGCTCCAGAATGATTTTGTCCTGGGTCAGGGTGCCGGTCTTGTCGGTGCACAGCACGTCCATCGAACCGAAGTTCTGGATCGCGTTGAGACGCTTGACCACCACTTTGCGCTTGGCCATGGCCATCGCGCCTTTGGCGAGGTTGGCGCTGACAATCATCGGCAGCATTTCCGGGGTCAGGCCGACCGCCACGGCCAGTGCAAACAGAAACGCATCGCTCCAGTCGCCCTTGGAGAAACCGTTGAGCAGGAACACGATCGGCACCATCACCAGCATGAAGCGGATCAACAGCCAGCTGACGCTGTTGACCCCACGGTCGAACGCTGTTTGAACCCGCGAGCCGACAATCGCTTTGGCCAGCGAACCGAAGTAGGTGCGCGAACCGGTCGCGACCACCACGGCTTTGGCGGTGCCGCTGACCACGTTGGTGCCCATGAAGCAGATGTTCGGCAGGTCGAGCAGGTTCGATTGATCGGCTGCGTTGCCGGTCGCCGACTTCTGCGCGACATTGCCCAACGTGTCGTATTTCTCCACCGGCAAGGCTTCGCCAGTGAGCACCGCCTGGCTGATGAACAGGTCGCGGGATTCGATCAGGCGGATGTCCGCCGGGATCATGTCACCCGCGCTGAGTTGCACGATGTCGCCGGCTACCAGCTCGCGCATCGGCACTTCGCGAAGCGTCGCCTCCTGGCCGCGTTGCACGCGCCGCAGCACGGTGGCGGTGGTGCGCACCATGGCCTTGAGGGTTTCGGCGGACTTGGCCGAGCGGTATTCCTGCCAGAACCGCAGCAGGCTGCTCAAGGTGACCATGGTCATGATGATAATGACCTTGGTCAGGTCGGCGTCGGCGCTTTCACCCTGGCTGATCGGCAGCCAGTAGTCGGTGAAGAAGCTGATGCCGGCCAGAGTCAGCAGCACATAGATGAAGGGATTATTCAGGGCTTTGAGCAGTTGGACGAGAGCGTGAGGCGGCTTGTCGTGGGCGACTTCGTTGTAGCCGCCACGGGCCAGACGGCCTTCGGCTTCCAGTTCGGTCAGACCGTCAGGCGTTGCATTGAGGTTGGCGAGGGTCACGGCGAGGCCGTTTTGGGCCTCTCGTGCGGCACGCATCGACAGCTTGGCGTTGTCGCTGCGGGTGCCTTTGGTGCGAGTATCGGGCGTTTTTAGTGTGGTCATCGCGTGTGCTCCTGCCGCTGATTGGCGGCACGACACACAGCCAGCTCACCCAACTACAGGCGAACGAATGTATGTCGAGCCGCCAACAAGCGATCGATGTCAGAAGTAGTGTTTTGTTGTTTTAACGTTCGCTGGCTATCAATAGGGAAGTGATAGGCAGCGAACCGTCTACTGGCTTCGCCCATAACTAACTCCAATTAACGAGTGTTTTAAAAGGCAATGTTAAGTTGTCGGTTCCCCTTATCAGGAAACCGTTGAAGGAAGGACTTTAAAGTGCCTTCAAATCAACTGAATGTGCGGCCTTTCAGGCTCGGATTCGCAGCCGGAAGCGCCGCACGATGCGTCGACTCGGTGGTTCCTGGCTGTCGTCCAGGCTCCAGCGTTGCTGAAGTCGACCCGTCATCGGGCAGACGCGCCAGTTGCCACGCGGATGTGCCTTGGCAGGGGAAGAAGGGCTGGAAAACGGCGCAATGGCGCGGTTTGCGAGCGTAGGCTCACGGCAGGGCTTGACCCGCATGGTCGAAACAAAGGCGCGTACGCCGGGCATTACGAGGGTGTTGAAGTTCATAACATGCCTCTGGACCGGACTGGCGCCGGTGAGGCAAGTTACGGTGGAGCATCAAGCTCTAGCGCAGCTCACCCGACCGAAAAGTCGAGTCCCGTCATTTGCTGGGTTATGTGCCAGATTCTGCTGTTTAGCAGTAACCCGACAGCGACTAGATACTGTGTCCATTGGATTCCGGAGTGAGTTGAAAAAAGGCCTTCGTCGAAGGCCCGGGCAATTTACTCAGCGAGGTGGAGTACGTCAACCTTAAATGCCCGATTAATAGTGTGTTGAATGAAAAAACGATGAAGTTGAATATTGATTCAGCTAAATGACAGCGAGTTACCTTTGATTTGACAGCGAGTATGTAACTTGGCGGCTATTGATTGGCTACCGATGATCAGCGTTCACGATGTCAGTCGCCATGCGGACTATGCTTTGCAGTGCGCCCATCACCATGGGAGACCTCTGATGATCAACGTACGCACTGCCCGCATGCTTGCCGATTACAAAAACTGGGCCGACCAGCGCCTCTTTGACAGCCTGGCCGCATTGCCGGCGGGTGAGGTCAGCAAAGATCGCGTGTCGGTGTTCAAGAACATGATCGGCACCCTGAACCACATCTACGTTGTGGACTGCATCTGGCAGGCCCACCTCGAAGGCCGGGGGCACGGCTTCAAAACCTCGCATGATCTGTTGCACGCAGACCTTGCCGGACTGCGCAGGGCGCAACGGGAGATGGATCACTGGTATTGCGACTGGAGCGAAAGCCAGACCGAAGTGTCGCTGGATAAACCCGTCGAATTTACGTTTGTATCCGGCGAAAGCGGCACCATGAGCGCTGGCGAGATACTGATGCACGTGGTCAACCACGCCAGCTATCACCGTGGCTGGGTGATCCAGATGTACTTCGAAATCCCGGCCATGCCACCGGTCACGGACTTGCCGGTGTACCTGCGCGAAATCCGGCCGACGGCGTTAAAATCGCTGCATGCCTCGGCAGTGGAACGGACATGCGCTGTGCAATTTTCGAGCGCAACCAGCGTTCTGCCGGATCGTTATCGTTGACGCCGGCACCGTTGCTCAAGCCCGAGCGGATCCTTAAACGGCGATGTTTAACACACATCTCCAGACACTCTGCGAGGCTACACAACCTTGCGCCGTTGCCTACGACTACGCCAGAATCCGCCGGCTTGTGCGCCTTGGGCCGGGACCTTATCGTTTGCGGGTCGCTGACAAATCAGCGATCGGGTTTAGCGACCCTAACCTTTGTAGGCGCAACAGCGCTCCAAACTCTCTTGCAGAATGTTCATCTCTGCGATTGATGTCATGGCGGCTGTGCGCGGGAGACCTTCGGGTCTGCCGGGCGCCTACACCCGGTTCGCTAACCTGTGTGCAGCCGCCACCTTTTCTTGTTTAGCGACAGGTCCAGGTGGCTCCATTTCTTGTAGGAGTTTCACCATGTTCAAAATCACACCCAACCCGCCAGAAACCGACGACGTTTCTCCATAAGAATCCACCGATTCCAAAAAGCTCAACACCGCCGCCGACCGCGCCCTCGACTACTACCTCAAACCGGTCATCCCCAAAGACACCCAGCGTAAACCCAGCACGATCTACTTCGTCGGCCCCGACACCGATAACGAAACCCTGCTGGTGAACGCCTGTGAGACGTTGGCCTCAGCGAGTGTGATGTTGAGTGATTTCGCGGGGCAGTTGAATGGCCCGCAACGCCATACACTGCTGGGCATACAAAACTCCGTGATGTTGGGCGAACTACACCCGGCGGTGCATTGCGGCTCAAGCCTTTTTGAATCATCGCAATACCCAGTCCCGAGGCCACCAACGCCATGGCAGTGAAGGGGCCGGTGGCTTCCATGCGAATGTCCGGGTTGAAACCGGCGCGGATGCACGCGCTGATAAAGTCTTGGCGGCTGGTGTGGTGTTGCACACCGATCCACTCCTGATCGGCGAGGTCGGCTGGGGTCAATGTGGTCTGCTTGGCCAGTGGATGATCCTCAGGCAATGCCAGCAACATCGGGTCGTCCAGAGAAAAGGTGACAGATCTATTTGGTAAATAAGTCTGTCACCTTTTTTTTGACCTTTTTTTTGATCGTTCCCACGCTCTGCGTGGTAATGCCTCAAGGGACGCTCCGCGTTCCAGCGTCCCGGGCTGCATTCTTACGCGGAGCGTGGGAACGATCTGAACCCCCTCGCCACAGGGCGCAGAAAAGGGGGGAAGTATCTATTTATCCCCTCCTTGACCCATCTCTGCAGATGACCACTCGTCGCTACTGTCAGATCTGACAGTAGCGAGCCCGCCCCTGATACGTGTGTGATACCTCCAACCGTCGGGCCGCTTTCAGGACCCGCCACGTCCTGCGATGAAGGAGCGTTCCATGACTACCGAGCCCATTAATCCGCCTGTCGCTACTTCAGCCGATAACACGGTTCTGGTGCTGTACCCGCCGGATGTGCTCGAAAGCACGAAGCCGGTGGTGAACGGAGATTGCGGCGTCTCTATACGGATTTATGACCTGTCCCCCATGGGGGCCAGGGTCAGGGTGGATTCGTACGGGGGGCAGGCGCCGAACGATACCGTTGCGCTCAACCTGAATGGCCAACCGAACATCGCCAGTACGCAGACGGCATCCACGGATGATTCTGTCTTTATGTACATCCCCAAAAAACTGCTACGACCGGAGTTCGTCAACCGTCTCACTTATACGGTAACCCGCCGCAGCCAGAACATGGGTACCTCCGAGCCACCGCTGGAGATCTTGTACAACGCCATCCGCCCCGGTATCGAAGACCGTATCCATGGCGACGATGGCCACTCCGAGCTTGAACTGATCCTGCCCCAGGACGTACTTGAAGACGGCATCGATGCCGACCGCGCGGCACAAGGTGTACAAGTCTGTTTCTCATATCCCTACTGCCGTCCCTACGACAAGATCTGGCTGAACTGCAATGGTCAGGACGTCTACCGCGACGTCACGGCCGCCGAAGCCCCGGCTATTCCTTCCGCCGAGCCGACAAGGATCTGCGTTACGGTCGACAAAGCCGTTTTCGAGCGCGCGGGTGATCACCCACAGTTCTTTTTTTCATACACCGTGGACGACCAGGTAGGAAACGGACCTGATACAGATTCACCATGGTCGGTTTCATTGCTAGTGGATGTGTATCTCAAGACCAATCGGCTGGTGCCCCCCGACATGGCCGAAGATCCGGATGACTCCGGCGACGACCCGAAAACCATCGACCTCAATAAACTCGGCAGCAAGGATCTGACCGTATTGGTGCATGCCTTCGCACCGCTATGGCAACCCGACGACATCATTCGCGTGAAATACAGTGCAACACCGACCAGCGGGGCAGTGGTGGAACATAGTGTCGAAGTCACCGTTTTGCGGATCCCGTTCACCTATAAATTGATGGTGCCCAATGCCAAGGTCATTGCCGAGAGCACAGTCAGAGCGATGTATGAGTTGGTCAGAGGTGGCGTGGTCATTGCGAGCTCCAAAAACGCGACAGCGCTGGTCGTTGGCGAGAGTACGATTGAGATCGATGCGCCGACGCTAGTGCCTCCATTCACCACCCCCCTCGACCCGTTGAGTCACACTTCGGGCGTGCAGGTGCAGGTCGAATTCTCCGCCGCATCACCGGGCGATCAGGCGCAGTTGGAGTTGATGGACGCACCCGGCTCGCCGGCGTTTCCGCTGTTGCCGCTTGACCCGGACCATCAAGCCAACTTCACGCTCGATGCGGCGTTTCTCGGGGCTTGGCACGGCAAAGTACCGCAGTTTGTATGGGCGCTGATTCGTGGTGGCAAGGAGATTGCCCGGTCAGGGCCGTTGGTGTTGAAGGTGAACCGAATTGCGGATGGGGATCCTAGATTAACAGTGCCGAATATTGTGCAGGCTAAGGGGACTTCCGTAGTCGACCTCAATGATTTTCCCGACGATGCGACCTTTTCATTAGCTAGATGGCCCCTTATACAAGAGAAACAACTGATATCTGTCACCCTTTTGAGCACCGGTAGTGCGCCACTGCCCTTACTTCGACAGCATCCTGTCTCGGATACGGAGGCGGTAACTGGTTTGAGCAGAGCCGTATCTCGCAGTTGGTTAAGCGATTTGTCAGATAACGCCAAAATCACACTCAGGGTTGAGGTGATGTTCGGAGTTGATTCGGTTGGTTCGGTGGTTTTTAAAGAAAGTGAATACACGATCCGTCAGGTTTTTTTCAGGGCGACTGAAGGGTTTGAAAACTCTTCGCCGGTCTACTTTACCCCGGGTGTTCAATATGGCCTCCCCAGCGGGATTGTTCTCCAATCGTTGGGCGGTACTGTTTATTTAAACAATCCTCCTGTGCCGCCGCACACTGCTTTGTTGGGGAGGGTAACGTTGGGCATGTTGGGCGGTGTACGTTTTACTTTTCCGGCAGGAGCGTCTTCTGTGACGTTTATGATTGACTCGCATCAAAAAGAAGAGGACGGGGCGGTCACCTACTACGGAGCAAACAATACGATAATTGGATACCGTGCACTTCCTTACACTGGGAATTATCAATACACCTATGTTTCTTTTCCGGCGCCGTTTGGGCATAAAATAATGTCTTTTGAAGTCCGTAATACCAACGACCTGTTTCTGGATAATATTACGATCGGCTAAATATCATTACTGGAGATAAGCGGCGGATTTATTTATCCGTCCGATTAGGTGGCCGGATGTGTTCATCCATCAGACTCCGTGGCGAGGGAACTTGCTCCCGCTCGACTGTGCAGCAGGCGCCAAACCATCCGACGCGGTCATCCTGATAGTGTGCAGTGGCAGGTTTTGGGGCCGCTGCGCGACCCAACGGTGGTAAACCCCCTCGCCACAGGGGTTTTGCGAACCTCACATTTAAGGTGTCATCACCCCAGGGATCGATCGTTCCTACGCTCTGCGTGGGTATGCCTTAAGGGACGCTCCGCGTTCCAGTTCCGATAAGGGACGCGGAGCGTCCCGGGCCGCATTCCCACGCGGAGCGTGGGAACGATCTCACACGCCACAGGAATCTGGTCAAGCCATCTCCACCTCCGGACAATGCATGGCATTCGACGCCAGCAACTCGGCAATCAGGCTGACGTCGAGGTGGCCGCCCAAGCCGTCCTTTTCCCAGGCATGCAGCTTGACCAGCCCGGCCATGCAGGCCATGTAACCGGTGACCACATCGACCATCGGCGCTTGCACCTTGGACGGCGCCGAGTTCGGTGTGCCGATCAGGCTCATCAGGCCGGAATCGGCTTGCAGAATGCTGTCGACCCCCGCCCGGTGGGCATACAGGCCTTGCTGGCCGTAGGCGGAAATCGAGGATCGCCAGCCACGGCAAAAAACGCCCGATTCGTGAACTGCTGTTCAGCACCGCCGCGACACCTTGCTGGCCGGGGTGATTTCGGTTGGCGTATCGCTGGTGTTGCTGCCATTTACCGGCAAACTGGCGGATCGCGTCGGGCGGCGTCCGGTGCTGATCGCCTTCGCTATCGCTTCGATCCTGTGGGCCTGGCCGAGCTTTGGACTGCTGCATGTCGGCATCAGCCTGATGGAAGTGACCCTGATCCAGACCGTCTCGATGGTCATCATGACCGGCTTCGGCGGTGACCATGGCCGAACAATTCGCGGCCGAAGTTCGGGTGACGGGCATCGCCTTGCCGTACGCCTTGTCGGTGACCTTGTTCGGCGGCACCGCGCTGTACCTGATGGCCGCAATGGCAGGCTGGGGATATGGCGGGTTTTTCTGGATTTACCTGGTGGTGATCAGTGCGATCAGTGAGGTGGTTTACCTGCGGATGCCGGAGACGCGGGGCAGCCGTTACGTTGATCGGATATTACTGAAAAGGGGGCAGATGGATCCGCCCTTTTTTGTGGCCGAAACTCCTGATACAGATGTAACCCCTATTTAGGATGGGACAGAATACTAATAAAAAGTCTATTTCTTCATTTCGGACTGTTAGTGCAGGTTGATTTAATTGTTATCGCAATAAAGTATAAAAAACTGTCATTTGTTACAGGTGGCAATCTAAGTTGTAGGTCCTAGTCTTATTTAAGAAGAATGGAGTAAAAAGAACGGCGTGTGTAGCTCAATCTGTTCTGTTTGCCCGAATTTTTTTGTTAGAGAGTTTTGTCTATAATATGGAGTGTGAAGAAATGAAAAACTTCTCGCTTATTATCATCGAGGACCTGATGATTCTTATGCTAAATATGGCTTTTTCGAAATACATAGAGTAGAGGAAGAGGGCGCGCTAGTTGGTGTGGAGGCAATGTACGAAAAAGGTCTGACTGTACAGTGCCCAGCAGATTGTAAGGTTGGTTGGTATTACGACGGAAATGGGGGGTTTATTACTGCTGAGGAGTTTGCACAGATTAAGAAAGATCCTGAGGTTGGACTGATTGAGAAAGATCGTAAGGTAAGTGATTTTAACGTACGCCCACCTGAAATAAAACATCCGCCGTTCCGAAGCAATTGAAAATGGCTGAGTGGGCCCTAATGCCAGTCTTTCCAGTTGCATAATCTGTGGAAACGCCCTGCTCGCGAGTATCGGTCTGTCCGGCAAATATAATGTTGCCTAATACTCCAACATCGCGAGTTGGTCGCACCATCGCTCCAACATGAATTGCCAATAAGTAACTCCGTAGCCTCACCCTGCAAGACTAGTGAGGCCCTGTGGCGAGGGAGCTTGCTCCCGTCCGGCTGCGAAGCAGTCGTAAAACAGATATCTGCTGTTTAGCTGATGAAACCGCATTGAATGGTTTCAGGGTCGCTCCGCAACCCAGCGGGAGCAAGCTCCCTCGCCACAGAATGCCGTCACCTGCACAAAATGAGAAATAGCCCATCGCGGGCCGTGTTTTTCAGCACGTCTGGAATGAAAGATCGAGATCAGTCCACACACCGCAAACAACGCGCCCGCCGCCGCCAGCCCCGGCCAACCGTGATACTCGGCAGCGCTGGCGCCGAGGGCCGATCCCAAGGCACCGCCGGTGAAATAGGTGACCATGAACACCGTGTTCAAGCGGCTGACCGCCTCCGGAGCCAAGGCCAGGATCCGTGCCTGGTTAGCCAGTTGATTAGCCCTGTTGCCGATATCCAGCGCAGTGGCACACGCCAGGATCAACCACCAGAAACCTGCTGCACCGCCGAAGTACAAGGCGATGAAGGCCAACAGCACTGCGCCGGTCCCCAGGTAGCTGAGTTTGATGCCGTAGTGTTGCGTGAGTCGCCCAAGCCAAGAGGCAGCAACAATCCCGACAATCGCCGAAAGCCCGAACAAGCCGGCCTGCCCACTGGAGTAGTGATAAGGCTCCAGCGCCAGCAACGACGCCATCGAACCCCAGAACACATTCAACGCCCCGAAAATCAATCCGCCGCTCACTGAAGATCGACGCAGGGTCGGGTGATCGCGCACCAGTTTCCACATCGATTTCATCAGGTCCAGATAGGGCAGGGTGCTGGACGGCGCGGTCACCGGCATGCGGATCAGGATCGCCATAAACAGCAGCACGTTCATCGCGGCGGCGGCGAAGAACATGCCGCGCCAGCCGATCCAGGTGCTGACGGCGTAATCTTAATCTCCCGGCTCGGTCAGCACCTTCCTGAACGTCTCCACCAACGGCCGCAAATTAATCCGGTGCCACGCCGCCCACAGGGGTCTGGTGAAGGAGATCCATGGCACTTCCCGCAGCACCACGCCCGGCGGTGCGTTGCGGCTCAAGCCTTTTTGAATCATCGCGATGCCCAGTCCCGAGGCCACCAGGGCCATGGCAGTGAACGGGCCGGTGGCTTCCATGCGGATGTCCGGGTTGAAACCGGCGCGGATGCAGGCGCTGACGAAGTCTTGGCGGCTGGTGTGGTGTTGCACACCGATCCACTCTTGATCGGCGAGGTCGGCCGGGGTCAATGTGGTCTGGTTGGCCAGTGGATGATCCTCAGGCAATGCCAGCAACATCGGGTCGTCCAGCACCTGAAAGCCCAGCAGGTCCGGATCGTTTTTGTCTGGCGGTTCGCTGACCAAGGCGATGTCGAGGCTGCGCTGGCGCAGGCCTTCAAGCTGTTCAGTGGAGCGCAGGTTGTACAACGCGACATGGACGTTCGGCCGCTCGACGCGCAATACGCGCAAGGCATTCGGCAACACGCCGGCGTGCATGGCGTTTTCGATATAGCCGATGCACAAACCGCCTTCTTCGCCGCGACCGAGGCGTTTGCCGAGGGATTCCAGGCGACTGGCGTGAGTCAGCAGGGCGCGGGTTTCGGCGAGGAAGGTCTGGCCGTCGCGGGTCAGGCGGATGCGTTGCTGGCTGCGTTCGAACAGGGTCAGGCCCAGCCGTTCTTCAAGCTGGGCGATCTGCCGGCTCAGCGGTGATTGGGAAATGTGCAGGCGTTCGGCGGCGCGACCGACGTGTTCTTCTTCGGCGACGGCGACGAAGTAGCGCAATTGGCGGATGTCGATCATGTCAGACCTCTGGGGACTCAAGTGCTGCATATTATGTCTTGGACGGTCCGACCGTCGCAATCTAGGATCTGCTCAACGGTCAGGCAACTGGCCACTGAAACTGACGAGGATTGAATCATGAGCTTGAAAGACAAACTGCCCGGCGCGCTGGGTTTCGGTACCGCACCGTTGGGCAACATGTTCCGCGCGATTCCTGAAGACGAGGCGCTCGCCACCGTGCACGCCGCCTGGGAAGCCGGCGTGCGTTACTTCGACACCGCGCCGTTCTACGGTTCGGGCCTGTCGGAAATCCGTTTGGGCACCGCGCTGTCCCGATACAACCGCGACGACTACGTGCTGAGCAGCAAGGTCGGCCGGGTCATTCTGGATGAAGTCGAGGACACTGCAGCCCGTGACTTGGGCGAGAAAAGCGGGGTGTTTGAACACGGCCGCCCGAACAAGATCGTCAACGACTACAGCGCCGACGCGACGCTGCGCTCCATCGAAGACAGCCTCAAGCGTCTGCAAACCGACCGTTTGGACATCGTCTGGGTGCATGACATCGCACAGGACTTCTACGGCGATCAATGGCTGGAGTACTTCAATCAGGCCCGCACCGGCGCTTTCAAAGTGCTGACCCGCTTGCGCGAAGAAGGCGTGATCAAGGGCTGGGGCCTGGGCGTGAACAAGGTCGAGCCGTGCGAACTGACCCTTGATCTGACCGAAGCGCAACCGGACGGTTTTTTGCTGGCGGGTCGCTACACTCTTCTCGACCACGACCGTGCCTTGCAACGTCTGATGGACGCAGCGCTGGCGCAGAACGTCGAGATCGTGGTCGGTGGACCTTACAGTTCGGGCATTCTGGCCGGCGGTGCGCACTTCGAGTACCAGAAAGCCAGTCCGGCGATCATCAACAAAGTCGAGCACATCAAGCGCATCGCCGCTGCTCACGGGGTCGACATCAAAGCGGCAGCATTGCAGTTCTCGTTGGCTAACCCGGCGGTGGCGGCAGTGATTCCAGGTTCCAGCCGTCCGGAGCGTATTGCTGAAGACGTTGCCGCGCTGTCAGCGGTGATTCCCGCCGCTTTCTGGCAGGCAATGCGTGAGGCAAAACTGGTCTGCGACCGTGCGCCATTACCGATCACAGGAGTTTGAGCATGAAGATTGATCTGAGTGGAAAACTCGCCATTGTCAGCGGCAGCACCGCCGGCATTGGCCTGGGCATCAGCAAGGCGTTGGCCGAGTCCGGCGCCACGGTGGTGGTGATCGGCCGCGAGACGGCCAAGGTCGAACAGGCGCTGGCGAGCATTCGTCAAAGCGTACCGGACGCGCAGTTACGTGGCCTGACCGCGGACCTGGGCACTGCCGAAGGCGCCGAGGTGTTGTTCGCTGCCGAGCCGCGTGCGGACATTCTGGTGAACAACCTCGGCATCTTTAACGACGTGGATTTCTTCGACACGCCGGACAGCGAATGGGCGCGCTTTTATGAGGTCAACGTGATCTCCGGCGTGCGCCTGTCACGGCATTACGTACCGGACATGGTCAAGCAGGGCTGGGGCCGGGTGATCTTTGTGTCCTCGGAATCCGGCATCTCGATCCCGGCCGACATGCTCAACTATGGCGTGACCAAAAGCGCCAACCTGGCGGTGTCCCATGGTCTGGCCAAACGGCTGGCGGGCACCGGTGTAACGGTCAATGCGATCCTGCCCGGCCCGACGCTGACCGATGGCCTGGAGCAAATGCTCAAGGACGCCACCGCCGCGTCCGGTCGCAGTGTTCGCGAAGAAGCCGATGCGTTTGTGCTGAAAGCGCGGCCGACGTCGATCATCCAGCGTGTGGCGGATGTCGAGGAGGTGGCGAACCTGGTGGCGTACATCGCTTCGCCGCTGTCCTCGGCCACGACCGGCGCAGCATTGCGGGTAGATGGCGGTGTTGTCGATAGCATGGCGATTTGAATTTTTTGATTAACAGAGAGAATTACATGGCAACTGCATCAGCGTTTGTTGATATCCCGGCTTCGGCCGATGACGTGTGGCATTTGATCGGCGGCTTCAACTCGCTGCCGGACTGGCTGCCGTTTATTCCGAAAAGCGAACTGAGCGAAGGCGGGCGGGTGCGCAGCCTGCAAACCGCAGAGGGTGCGGTGATCGTTGAGCGGCTTGAAGCGTTTGATAACGCCGGCAAGACGTACAGCTATTCAATTGAGCAGGCGCCGTTTCCGGCTACTGCCTATCTGGCGACGATCAAGGTTGAAGCGCAGGGGCAGGGGACTCGGGTGACGTGGTCGGGTCGGTTTACACCTGTGGGGGTGAGTGAGGAGGAAGTGGTGGCGTTGTTCGACGGGATTTATCAGGGTGGGCTGCAGGCACTGCGAGCTAATTACCCGGCCTGAAAACACCCATTAATAATCACCACGAATCCCCCTGTGGGAGCGGGCTTGCTCGCGAAGGCGGCGTGTCATTCAACATCATTGTCGACTGACACGCCGCCTTCGCGAGCAAGCCCGCTCCCACATTGATTCCTCGTTGTCAGGGAGATTGGGTCATGTCTGAGGGATCAGGCTCTCCCGGCAATCCAGCACCAGCCGCGCGCCACCGAGTTCGCTGCTGCCCACCTCCAGCGCAAACCCATGCAAACCAGCAATCGCCGCAACAATCGACAATCCCAAACCAAACCCGCTTTTCTGATTACCACCCTCAGTCCGATAGAACCGCTGAAACACCGCTTCGCGTTCGGCCTCGGGAATTCCCGGCCCGGAGTCGAGCACTTCGATTCGCGTAAACCCGCCCTCGCTGACCCCACGCAAAATCACCTCGCCGCCGGGCGGTGTGAACTTTATCGAGTTGCTCAGCAGATTCGCCACGGCTTCGAACAACAACGCCCGATCGCCATTCAGCGCTGGTAATGTCTGCGGCAATTGCAGCTTGAAGACCAGTTCACCTTCCTCCGCCAGCGGCAGGTAAAAGTCGTGCAGCTCTAGCAGCAATGGCACCGGGTCCAGTTGCACAAAACCCGAGCGGCGCTGGCGATCCTCCAGCTCGGAGATCCGCAGCAACCCGCGAAAGCGCGCCATCAAGGTGTCGGCCTCACCGAGCACCGAATCCAGTTGCACGGCGAGCGTCGAGTCATCTCCCGCCTGCTGCTGAATCCGGTACAGCTGCGCCCGCAAGCGTGTCAGCGGGGTGCGCAGGTCGTGGGCGATGTTGTCACAGACACCCTTGACCTCGTGCATCAAGCGCTCGATACGTTCGAGCATGGCGTTGACGATGGTGGCGAGCATGTCCAGTTCGTCGCGGCGATTGGACAAGGGCAGGCGCCGGGTCAAGTCACCGGCGACGATGGCTTCGGCGCTGGCTTGAATGGCACGGATGCGCCGCAGGGGCCGGCGGCGCAACAGGTGCCAACCGGCAATGCCCGGAATGATCGTCAAGGTCACGCCCCAGAACAACGCATGAAGGATGATCCGGGTGACGGCGAACAACGAACCGTTGTCGCGCACCAGCACCAGCCAGCGACCGTCGCGGGTCTGGGTCGCGACCGCGTCGCAACTGTCGGCGGGCAGGATCGGGTCGTCGGAGTCGGTGCAGTCGCTGAGCATGTGGATCTTGCCGTCCAGCGGCAGGCCTTCGGGGATAAAACGCAGGGCACCACTGAGGTAGCGATGCTGGTGATCGAACAGGCCATAGGCATCGATGCCCCGGATGTCGAAGGTCATGCTGACGGCGAGGGCGTCCACCAGTTGCTCGCCTTGAAAACGCGAAAACAGATGCTGACGTTGCATCAGCGAGTGTTTGGCCAGGTTGTCGAGGTAATCAGACACCTCGTAGTACATGACGCCCATGAGGATCGCGCTCCAGATCACGAACAGCGAACTGTAGAGCGCCAGCAAGCGGCTGCTGGAAGAGCGCCAGCCTTTAGACGGGTTCGGCAATGACATAACCCGAGCCTCGCACGGTCCGAATCAGTGGGGCCTGGCCTTGTGGGTCGATTTTCTTGCGAAGACGGCCGATGTGCACGTCGATCAGGTTGGTGCCGGGGTCGAAGTGGTAGCCCCAGACTTCTTCGAAAATCATCATGCGCGACAGAATCTGCCCGGTGTTGCGCATCAGGAATTCGAGCAGTTTGTATTCGGTCGGCAGCAACGTCAGCAACAGGCCGGCGCGGCTGGCTTCGTGGCTGATCAGGTTGAGTTCCAGATCAGCTACTTTCAACGTCGTGGCCTGGGCGGTCACGGTGTTCTGGCGGCGCAGCAGCACTTCGACCCGGGCGGCCATTTCATCAGTGGCGAACGGCTTGGTCAGGTAGTCGTCACCGCCGGCGCGCAACCCCCGCACCCGCTCATCGACGTCGGAGAGGGCGCTGATCATCAGGATCGGCGTGGCCACGCCCATGGTCCGCAGCGTGGTGACAATCGCCAGGCCATCGAGCTCCGGCAGCATGCGATCGAGGGTGATCAGGTCGTAGTCACCACTGACCGCACGCTCAAGGCCTTCGCGGCCATTGTCGACCCAGTCGACATCGAGGCCGTGGCTGCTCAGTTCGGCGACGATTTCCCGGGCGGTCACGGCGTCGTCTTCGATGGTCAAGATGCGGGTCATAGGGCTGGCCTGATTAGCGGTTCTCAATGATGTGCAGCATTTTGCCAAGAAATGATCGATGCCTTTCTAAATAAAACTTCATGCGCTCACTATTTCAATCAATGCAGAAAACCCGCTGCGCTGAGGCATTCCTTGCAAATTGCATGAGAAAAGGAAGTTCAATATTTGTAAGTGCTTGAAAAACAATGAGATGTTAAAAAATCGCGACTGGCACGCTGACTGCAATGGTGCATTTGAAGAGTTGTAACACCATCTTTCCTGCCTGGAGCGATAAAACAATGAATAGATCTTCTGATGGTTTCTATAACGTCGCAGAAGAAACGAGCACGCTCTCGGGTGTGTCCTGGGGGGCGATCTTCGCCGGGGCCGCTGCTGCGGCGGCGTTGTCGCTAATCCTGGTGCTGCTCGGTTTCGGCCTCGGATTTTCGGCGGTGTCGCCGTGGGCCAATGAAGGTGTGAGTGCCAAGGGTTTGGGCATTTCGACCATCGTGTGGCTGGCGGTGACGCAAATCCTGGCGGCCGGGGCTGGCGGATACATTGCCGGTCGCTTGCGGGTCAAGTGGGCCAACATGCACGGGGATGAAGTGTATTTCCGTGATACCGCCCATGGCTTTCTCGCCTGGTGCGTGGCGACGCTTGTGACCGCGACCCTGGTGGTCGGCTCGGTCAGTAGTGTCGTCAGTGGTGGCATGCAGGCTGGGGCCAATATGGTCGGCGGGGCGGCCAGTGCGGCCACTCAAGCCGCCGGCACCGCTGCCGCCAATACCAATAGCGATCAGTACGGCTATTTCGTCGACAGCCTGTTCCGTGACGATCGTCCGGCCGCCGTCAGCGATGACGCCGCGCGCGGCACCGTGACTCGCATCTTTGTGCGCAGCCTGGGCAACAACGGCCTGAGTGCCGAAGACCGGACCTACCTCGCACAAATGGTCGCCCAACGCACCAACCTGACTCAGGCAGACGCCGAACGTCGTGTCGATGAAGTCTATGCCCGTACGCAAAAAGCCGTGGCCGACGCCAAACTGGCTGCCCAACAAGCTGCTGACAAAGCCGCGAAAGTCGCTGCCTGGACGTCGCTGTGGATGTTCGTCGCGCTGCTCATCGGCGCGTTTTTCGCCAGCCTCGCCGCCACTTTTGGTGGTCGTCGTCGGGACGCCGTTGTGTACGTGGAAACCGACACTTACGTCACTACCACCCCTGTTCGCTAACCCAGGAGAATCATCATGCGCTCATTACTGCTGTTCTTTCTTGGCGTGCCGATCCCGATCATTATCCTGATCGCCCTGTTCATGCATTGATCCGCTGAGGCTCATGCCTCTGCCGCTTCCGCCTCTGGTGGAAGCGGCGTTTTGCTTTGTGGCCCCCAATAAAGCGAAGATGCTGCACAACTTTGGGAGCGGGCTTGCTCGCGAAGGCGTAGTTACTTTCAACACCTTCGTTGCCTGACACTCCGCCTTCGCGAGCAAGCCCGCTCCCACATTTAATTTGTGTTGCCTTGGGGAGATGTGCGTTGGACAAAAAGGAAATCAAGCGGCAGGTGATGGCGGCACTCGACGCCGGGCACTGCAAAACCGCGACGTTCAAGGCGTTTTCCGGTGGAGTGGTCAAGGACCGGGTACTCGCTTACTGGATCGGCGCCAGGCCGGATCCGGCGTTGCGGGAAAAACACTCGCTCAAGGTCAACATTCTGCTCGCACTGACTTGCCTTCAAGCCTTGCTGGGGGCCGTGACCGGATTTTATCTGGGCTCGATGATCGGCCCCGGTGCCGTGGTGTTTTTCACCCTGTTTGCGGCGTTGGTGCCGCTGGCGTTTGCGTGGGGTTTCTACAAGAACTCGGCGCAGGCCTATACCATTTACATGATTCTGACCGTCAGCCAGATCGGGCGGATGTTTCAGGGGTATGAGGAAGATCCGGTGATGACGGTGGTCGGTGTGGTGATCACGTTGGCCATGGTGTTTTATGTGGCCTGGGTGAAGGCGCTGCTGTTCCCGGACCTGGGCTTTGTGGGCTCGAAAAAGGTTAAGGGGCAGTTTGTGTTTTCCAACTGATGCTCGGGTGGGGGCCTGGCATTGCACCGCGTTATCGTTCATCGCGGGCAAGCCATGCTCCTACAGGGCGAACGCGGTTTACTGTAGGAGTGAGCCTGCTCGCGATAGCGGAATAACCACCACCGATAATTTAAGCTTTGCCCGCTTCCTGCTCCTCCAACTGATCCGACTCAAACAATTTAGCCAATTCCGCCCGCGCTTCTTGCGCCGTCTGCAACACCTTCGCCGCATCGTCATACACCGCGTGCTGGGCCTCCAACACCTGTTCATCGTGATGCTTGAAACGCTTGATCCGTGCATCCGCCTGCGCTTGGGTCAACCCCAGTCCAACCAGTGTGCGCCGGCTCATTTCCAGGCTTGAATAATAGGTTTCACGAATCGCTTCGGCCCCCAGGTCCACCAGGCGATGCACATGCTGGCGGTTACGCGCCCGGGCAATGATTTTGATGTGCGGGTACAACCGGTGCACCACCTCGGCGGTCTTGATATTGGTGTCTGGATCATCGGTGGCGATGATGAAATATTCCGCCTGTTCGACCTTGGCTGCGCTGAGGATCTCCGGGCGCATCGGGTCGCCATAGAACACCGGCACGCCGCCAAAACTGCGCGACAGTTCGATGGTTTCCACCGACGTATCGAGCGCCACGAACTTGATGTTCTGCGCCCGCAGAATCCGCGCAACGATCTGCCCCATCCGGCCCATGCCGGCAATCACTACGCGTGGCGCATCGGTATCGATATCGCGGAATTTCTCCGGCACCACCACGGGCTGAACCGTGGGCGAATACAGTCGGGCACACAGCAGCAACAACAGCGGAGTCACCGCCATGGACAGAGTGATCGTCAGCACCAGTAAGTCGTACAGGTACGGCTCGAAAAGGCCCTGATCGCGGCCGATCTTGAACACCACAAACGCGAATTCACCACCAGCCGCCAGCACGATGCCCAGGCGCAACGCACTGACTTTGCCCAGACCACCGGCCAATCGGCCGACCACAAACAGCAGCGGCAATTTGATTGCGATCAGCAGCAGGGTCAGCCCCAGTACCGCCAGCGGGGCGCTGAGCAGCAGACTGAGGTTGGCGCCCATGCCGACGCTGATGAAGAACAGCCCCAACAGCAGGCCCTTGAACGGCTCGATCTGCGCTTCCAGTTCATGTCGGTATTCAGAGTCCGCCAGCAGCAACCCGGCGAGGAACGCGCCGAGCGCCATGGACACGCCGACCAGGTCCATCAGCCACGCCGTGCCGATCACCACCAGCAACGCCGTGGCGGTGGATACCTCGGGCAAACTGGTTTTGGCGACGATGCGAAACACCGGGCGCAACAGATAGCGCCCACCGATGACCACCACCGCAATGCTGCCCAACACGCGCAAACCGTGATTCAGATCTTCAGCGGCGGTGGAGGTGTGATCGCCGCCGGCAAGCAGCGGAACCATGGCGATCAGCGGGATGGCGGCGATGTCCTGAAACAGCAGAATCGCAAACGCCAATCGACCGTGGGGACTGGTCAGCTCCTTGCGTTCGGCCAGGCTTTGCAAGCCAAACGCAGTGGACGACAGGGCAAGGCCAAGCCCGAGCACGATGGCGCTGTTCAGCGGCTGGCCGAAGACGAGCAGCGCCAGCACACCAATCACTGAACCGGTCAGCAGCACTTGCGCCAGGCCTACGCCGAACACCGCTTTGCGCATCACCCACAAACGTCGTGGCGACAGCTCCAGACCAATGATGAACAGCAGCAACACCACGCCGAGTTCAGAGATATGGCTGACGCTTTGCGGATTGCCGATCAGCCCCAGCACCGACGGCCCGATGAGGACGCCGGCAAACAGATAACCCAGCACGGCTCCCAGTTGCAGGCGTTTGGCCAAGGGCACGGTGAGCACCGCCGCGAACAGAAACACGACAGCGGCTTGCAACAGGTTGCCTTCATGGGGCATGGCTTACTCCAACACTCGATACGGCGGAGCGCCAAGGATAAAGGCTGCGGCGGGATGAGTCAGCCGTGTTGGCCGACAAACCGCGAATACCGCTATAGCGAGCAGGCTCACTCCCACAGTTGATCTTCGGTGAACACAAATTCTGTGCCCGACTCAGATCCATTGTGGGAGCGAGCTTGCTCGCGATGGCGTCCGGACGGACAACCAGTCAGTCAGATAAACGCCTCGATATGCGCCATCCCCCGAGCCACATATTCTTCCTTCTCACCCACCGGTGCGAAGTTGTGCAACACCTCTCGCGCCGCTTCAGTGCTTTTCAACCGAGCCAGAAACCACACCGCCAAATACTGCGCCGACAAACATCCACCCGCCGTGGCGACATTCCCATTGGCATAGAAAGCCTGATTCACCACGTTGACCCCGGCCGCCTGCACCCAAGGCTTGCTGATGGCATCAGTGCAAGCGGGGGCATCACCCAGCAAGCCAAGCCTGGCCAGCAAAAAGGTCCCGGAACACTGCGCGGCCAATAACTGGCGGCCTGGATCGAAGCGCAACTGATCCATGATCGTCGCGTCCTCTGCCACTTCGCGGGTCTTGCGGCCACTGCCGACCAGCACCGCATCCGCCTGACAAGCCTCGGCCAGATCAATGTGCGCATCAATGGTCAAACCGTTCATGGACGTGACGCGCGGCGTCGGCGAGGCAATGCTCACGCGCCAGTCCTTGTCACCCAGCAGCGACACGCGGCTGAGCATGCCGTAGGCGATCAGGGAATCGAGTTCGTTGAAGCCGTCGAAGGTCAGAATGGCAATGTGCATGGCGGTTGATCCTGAGTGTATTCACGCAGCCTACGCCGACCCGAGGCGCGGTTCCCGGTACAGTCCGGCACAGATTCATCGCAACAGTAAGGAATGATTCACCGCGAGCACAGTCGGAGTACAGGTGCCATGACATTACTGGAGGATCACCCATGAACCGCAAAACCCTCATCGCCGCCCTGGCCATTGCCGCCGGCGTTGCCGGTATCAACCCCATCGTTCAGGCGGCTGAGACCCCTCAGAAAACCGTGCAGCCCGGGGTCAATAACTCCCGGGAACTGGTGGTCGGCGACCGCGCCCCGGACATCTACCAGCGCAGCGAAAAAGCCCTGGCTAACTGGAAGGACAAAGGCCTGAAAGCCCCGAAGGATCAGGCTCAGTGGGTGCAGATCAATGACAAGTACATGATGGTGATGATCACCAACGGGACAATTGTGGACATCACGCCGGTGGAGCGTTAGTCGCCTGCAACAATTAGCCATGGATGGTTAATTGAAATAGCCGGCCGTTCCGGTGAATCTGTGCGGCGATTTCATTGACTGGATGTCAGGAGCGGCTCGTTGGAAAAGAAACCTCTCTACCGCAAGGAAAACACCCGTACTTGGGGCGTTCGGCGTAACGACATTGCGGGCGAGTATCGGCACCAGCGTAATACCAAGGCTGAAGTTCAAAGCGACGTGTCACGGGGTTCGATGCACGGAACGCGCCGTCATGGGTTCGACTACACACCTTTGTTCCGGTTTCTGTTGTCCCGCGTCGGTAGGCAATGGGATGAGGTTTTCAGTGAGGCGGGAGCTCGTCTCGACAACTCCGAGCCGGTGTTCTGGATGGTTGCCCTGCATGAAAGCGAAAGGCAGGAGACGGTGCGTCTGGGGGAGTCGAGCTATTTCAGTGGGTTGTATGTGGATGACTTGGGAGTTCTGCAGATCGTTAACCCCGAACTGACGGCGCAGAGCATGATGCCTTACTGTCACTGCTGCACCCACACCTTCAATGGCGAACTTTTTGGCCAACGCAAGGACAGGGCAGCTCATTCAACCCGGCTGTGAATGCCCATCTGTTCACCCAACCGATACTGATTATTGCTACTGCGCTTGGCCTCATACATCGCCAGGTCTGCAATGTGAATCAGCCGATCCATGCTCGGCGCGTGGTCCGGGTACACCGCGACACCGAGGCTGGTGCCAATGTGGCGCTGGTCGTTGCCGATGGTGATGGGCGGTGACAGTTCGACGAAGATTTTCTGGCAGATGCTGCGCGCTTCATCCTGCAGATCGATGCCTTTGGGCAACCCTTGAAGGATCACCACGAATTCGTCACCACCAATGCGGGCAACGGTGTCGGTTGAACGCAGGATTTTCTTCAGGCGTGTGGCGGTGGTGACCAAGACGCGGTCGCCGGCCGCGTGACCGTAGTGATCGTTGATCGCCTTGAAGCCATTGAGGTCGACAAACACCAGCGCCACCCGGGTGGCGCCGATGCGCGCCTGTTCCAGCGCTTCGGACAGACGCTCTTCCAGCACCAACCGATTAGGCAGGCCGGTCAACGGGTCGTAGTGAGCCAAGTGCTGGAGGTAACTGGCGGAGGCTTTTTCCTCGGTGATGTCGCGCACCACGCCCATCATTTTGATGGTGGCATCGTGGTCGTTCTTGACCACATTGCCGGTCTCTCGCAGCCAGTGAATACTGCCGTCGGGCCAGACGACTCGGTATTCCTCGTCATGGTTCTCGCCGGTTTCCAGGCAGCGCAGCTCCCCGGCCCGCACGCTGGTGCGGTCCGCCGGGTGTACGCAGGCGCAAAACAGGGCGTAGGAGGGCGTCACTTCGCCGATCTTGAACCCGAACATGCCGTAGATCGCATCCGACCAGTAAAGCTTGTCGGTGTCGACGTCCCAGTCCCAGGTGCCGATGCGAGCGAAGTATTGGCTGCGTTTGAAGCGTTCGGCATCACCGTCCTGGCGCACGGACGGTCCCTCGGCCAGGCTGGCGATCAGCACGCGACACTCGGCCAACTGCTGTTTCAGCGTGCGCACGCGATAGATCATCGCGATGAGCAGGGCAAACATGACAGAGCCGATGGCTGCGCTGGTCCAGGCCAGAATCATTCAGGAATAGTCATTGGGTATTAAACCGAGGGAAACGTTGGTGCTTATGTTAGTTCACCGCGCTGTTGGGTTGCAGTCGCTTTCTGTCTGACGAGCGCTAGACTTTCTGTGCACGCCATCTGCTTCGTGATCATCCGTCAGCCAGGAGATCCTCAGCATGACTCAGGTCAACCCGTCTGGCCCGACGCCCCCACCACCTGCGCCGGAGAGTTCACAGTTGTCGGCGCACTTCGGTGGGCCGACATTGCTGTTTGCGGCTTATCTGTTTTTCTACTCCTGGCTGCATTTGTTTTATTACTTCAAGACGTTCGGCATACCGCTGGTGTCGCTGGATATCTCGCTTTATTTCTATCTGGCGTTTGCCTGGACTGCAGTGAAACAGTTCGGGGGCTGGATCCCCCTCATTCTGGGCGGCGGTGCCATCCTCTATGTTGCGCTTAACGGAGGCTGGTCTTCGGACCACAAGCTGTTTCCGCTTTTTTTGCACAAAGTGCTATTCGCGATTTTTTTGGTCTTGGGACTCTGGGGCACGTCTGTCCTGGCCGAGTACCTCGGTACGTTACAGGCCCAGCAAGTCCGCGACGGCGGCGTATTGCACCCGATTCGCCTGCACTTCGAAGACAAACAGGCCAAAAACTTTCCGTCGGAACTGACGATGGCGACGGCCAGCAAGGATGGCGGGATTAAAGAAGCCGTGCTGCTGATTGAAACGGACGAGACGTACTTCGTGCTGGTTCAAAAGGTACTGATGAAAACCGATAAGCAGCCGCAACGTTACGATTCATTCGGCACGGTGTATCAAGTGCCGAAGAAGCAGGTGATTTACGTTGAAATGGATGTGCCCAATATGCCGCGCGTTACCCGGACATTGTTTTTAAACGAGTTCCTATAGTCATCACGCGGTACTGGACTAATGGCAGGTGCGCTATGACCAGACTGACGATTGCCCTGACCCTCGCTCTGTTTGGGAGTGTGGCGCAGGGCGAACAGATATTGAGGATGCCCACTGGCGACCAGTACCTTGGCAACGAAACCGTGGACCACTCAGGCATTTTTGTTGATTGCGCAAACAAACCCCATAGTTCGGCGGACGGCACGATCCAGCCGACGAGCCAACGGTGTGACAACAATGTCATCGTTGTCATGGCGCCATCGTTGATCACTCGCTCACCGCTAGAGGTGGTCAGCGTGGACCCGACGGCCAAAAAAATCGAAGTCATGGAGGGGAATACGATCCAGACCCTCGACTTGAAACAGTTCCCGGATCTGCATTGGTTTGATTTCTCCAAAGGCGACCAGATCGGGATTGTGACTGACCAGAAAAGCAGTACAGGCAAATGGATCCTTCCGGAAGCGATTTTCGGCAAAGACTTCGCGGTCGATGCAAAACAGAAAGAAGACAAAAAAGTCGTGGAAATGTTGTCCCACCCCGATAAAGGCACCTGAAAAGTTGCCATCAAGCTGATTTTCTGGGAAAACCACGCTCCTCGAATTCTGCAAACAGATAAACACCGTCATGAATAACGAACTGCAAATAATCGACCTCCAGCCAGGCGACGGCAAAGCCGCCGTCAAAGGCGCGCTGATCACCACCCAGTACCGTGGCTGGCTGGAGGACGGCACGGAATTCGACTCTTCCTACAGCCGTGGCAAACCTTTCCAGTGCGTGATTGGCACGGGCCGGGTTATCAAAGGGTGGGATCAGGGAATCATGGGGATGCAGGTGGGCGGCAAGCGCAAGCTGCTGGTGCCTGCGCACCTTGCATATGGCGAACGTTCGATGGGCGCGATCACGCCGAATTCGAACCTGATTTTCGAGATTGAATTGCTGGAAGTGCTGACGCGGGATGATTGACTGAACACCTACCCCCGCAGCCCTATGAAAAGGTCCAACTCAGTCGGTAGCTGCTCCTGGAGCGCTATGGCGATTTGTTGGACCTGCCCGGCGTTCAATAAACAGTCCCCGTCCTCGCTTTGATCAAGGTTCTTCCAGCCCAGTACACCCAGTATCACGGCTTCTGACTCAGGCGGAACGGTCAGTTCGTACTGTAGAAAATCACCCTCCTGATCACCTTTTGAAAATCCGCTGATCCAAAAAAAATGGACAGGGTGCCCGTTGACCGACGTCAGGTCTTGAACCAAAGGTGTCTCTGCTATACGCGCCATTAGCGTTCTTCTCTCATCCTATAAAAGCGATGCGAACGCTATCTCAATGGGCGTTTGATAGATGTAGGAGCATTCTGAATTTGCGGCCGTTGTTTCAGATGGTTCAACCCTGAAACGTCTCCCGATACGCATACAACCCCGGCGTTCCCCCGGTCATCACAAACAACACATTGTCCCCGCGCTGGAACCGCCCGTCCCGGAGATCGGCCACTAACCCGGCAAACGCTTTCCCGGAATACACCGGGTCAATCAGCAACCCTTCAGCCCGAGCCATCAAGCGCACCGCCTCATGCATGGCCGGCGTCGGCAGGCCGTAACCGTCGCCCAATTGACTGCCGTCGATAACAATCTGTGAGGCCTGAACAATCGAACTGCTGCCCAGCAACCCCAGCACCTCCTGGGTTAATTGCCGGGTTCGGGCCGCTGAAGACGCTGTGTCAGACAGCACCGAGTACGACTTCACCCGCGAAGTCCCTCGACCCAGCAACTCAAACCCCGCCGCAAGCCCGGCGTGGGTGCCGGCGCTACCGTTGGGCACCACGACCTGATTGAAGGTGAGGCCGAGTTGGTTTTCCTGTTGCGCAATCTCCGCCGCGCAGCGCGCATAGCCAAGACTGCCCAGCGGTGTCGAGCCCCCCGTAGGAATCACCAACACCTTGTGCCCTTCAAGCCGAAGCTGTTCGGCACGCTTCTCGGCTTCGGCCAGCGAATCGCTGCCGCCAGCCAGTACGCGAAGGTCTGCGCCAAACAACTGGTCGAGCAGGACGTTGCCGTTGAGTTCGTAGTCCACTTCCGTTTTGGGCACTGAACGGGTCAGGATCAGTTCGCAGGCAATGCCGAGGCGGGCGCACACGGCGGCGGTCAGGCGCGCATGGTTGGATTGGAGGCCGCCGATGGTGATGATCGTGTCGACCCCGGCTGCCAGCGCTGCGCCTAGGTGAAATTCAAGTTTGCGCAGTTTGTTGCCACCGCCGCCGATCAGCATGTGATCATCGCGCTTGAGGAACAGGCCGATGCCTTGCGCCTTCAAACCCAGTTGCTGTTCGAGGCGTTCGGCCCGCTGGATCGGTGTCGGGCCTTGCAGAAGGTCGGCGCGGGCAAAAGAACTCAGTGACGTGTCCAGTAGGGTTTGCATCAATGACGCCTCGTTGTTCAGTGTTATTACCGTGACTCTAGGGAGAAACTCCCGGCGGATAAACGCATCGCCGGTTATTACTCCTTTAACCTGATGTAATTAGTGCTTTGGCCAACGGTGAACTGGTGCGGATCATGGAGGATTATGTGCCGCCGCCCAAGCCTGTGCAGATGGTGTATCCGCGGTCGCGGAAGTCGTTGCCCAAATTGAAAGCGTTTGTGGAGTTTGTGGTGGGGCGGTTTGTGATGTAGTGCATGTGAAGGCGCCATCGCGAGCAAGCTCGGCTCCCACAGAGATTTGTGAACACTGGAGATCCAATGTAGGAGCCGGGCTTGCCCGCGATGAACGATAACGCGGTCTCAAGCCAAATCACGAAACACCGGAATCCGCCCATTCAGCGAAGGCCGATACGCCCAGGCCAACCGCTCCAGCGCAGGCCGATGCAGCAGAATCTCCCGCAACGTCGCACTGGCAATTCCCAGCGCCAACACTTGCCCCGGGCACTGATGTCGCCCCGCGCCAAAGGTAAAACTGCGGCGCTGCGGGCGATCCAGTAGAAAATCGTCAGGGCGATCATTCAACTGCGGATCGCGATTGGCCGCCGCCAACACCAGCAAAATCACATCGCCCGACTGGAAGTTCACCCCCTCGATTTCACACGGTGCATCTACAAACCGCCGTGTGTTCTGCACCGACGGGTCAAATCGCTGGGTTTCGGCAATCAAATCCTCCACCCGAGCCTCGTGTAGCAATGGATTTTTCATCACCGCCAACAGTGCATTACCGATCAGCCCCGCAGTGGCCTCAAACGTCTGGGAAAACAAGCCAATCAGATTGGCGATCAGCGTTTCCTGGTCACCGCTGAAGCGCCCGCGAATCACGGCGAGCAGAGGGCTTTTGTTGTCCGGATCATCCAGCAACTCGACGAAATAACCCTGCAAATGTTCAGCGGCAGCCTGTGCAGCGTCGAGTTGCGCCTGATTGCTCAGCGGCGACAGGCACGCCACGAACTCCGCCGTCAGCGCACTGATCGTCCGACCCTGCGCCGGCGTGAACCCCAACAACGCTGCCACCACGCACACTGGCCCGCGAAACATGGCGTTGTACAAACCGTCGGCGTCCGGCGTGATCAGCCGTGCTGCCACCAATGTATGGACTTCATCCCTATCAATCGACCCCAGCCCCGGCTCAATCGCCGACCGCGGGCAACGCTGCCGTTCGCCCTCATTCATCCGCATCAACTGCCCGAACACCTTGCCCGCCATGCCGCCGGTAATCGCCTTGGGCACCGGTTCAGCGTCCGGGCGGACATGGCAATCAGAATGGGCCAGCACGGCGGCGACCGCTCGGGCGCTGCTGGCCACCCACAGGTTCAGTCCGGCGTGAAAATTCAGTCCTCCTTGGGCACGCAATTGCGCGTAATAGGGATAAGGGTCGGCATGAGTCGCAGCGATGATCGGGTCCATGGGTCGCAGCCTTGTTCGGGGTGGGGAAAGTGTTGCTACTATCTCCAGTCCCAAAGGCCCTTGATTCGTCCGGGAGCGAAATATGAACGCAGAACAACATGACATCGGCGTCTCTCAGGTCGCGGCCGCCATCGCGGAGCCGGCCCGGACGAAAATCCTCTGTTCGCTGATGGACGGCCACGCCCGCACCAGCACTGAACTGGCCGCGATTGCCGAAGTCAGCGCCTCTACCGCCAGCGCACACTTGGCCAAGCTTAAGGAGCAGGCGCTGGTGCGGCTGCACGTGCAGGGCCGCCATCGTTATTACAGCCTGGCGGACAAGCGCGTGGCCCAGGCGCTGGAAGCGCTGATGGTGATTGGCCAGAACAACGCGCCGGCGTACCACTCGCGCACGCCGGATCGCCTGCAATTTGCCCGGACCTGCTACGACCACATGGCCGGCACGCTGGCGGTGTTGCTGCATGACCGGATGCTGGAAAAAGGCTGGTTGCTGGAAACCGATGAGCAGGCGTATCGACTGAGCGACAGTGGCGAAGCGCTGTTTGAAGGATTGGGTGTTGAGGTCAAGGACCTGAGCACGCTGCGCCGCCGTTTTGCCTGCCCGTGTCTGGACTGGAGCATGCGTCGGCCACATCTCGGCGGTTCGCTGGGGGCGGCGTTGCTGCAATCTGCGATCAAGCGCAAATGGGTGACGCAGGACTTGGACAGCCGGGCACTGACGTTGACGGCGGTGGGGCGCAAGGCGCTAGGCATGCAGTTTGATTTGGTGCTGCCGTCTTCAAGTGGTTCCGCGATGCCTATTGATAAAAAACATCAGGAGGTTTCTTTTAGTTATTGATTTATAAGGATAACTGTTAGATATAAAAGGCGAAAAAAAGCCCGACTATCCAATCGATAGCCGGGCTTTTTTGCTCACGCAGAGGCGTAAGATCAAACCTTGACGATCCAGCCCGCTGGCGCTTCGATGTCGCCGGTCTGTACACCCGTCAGCTCTTTGTAGAGCTTCTGGGTGACCGGGCCGACTTCGGTTTCGCTGTGGAACACGTGCAGGTGGTCGTTGTAGCTGATGCCGCCGATCGGGGTGATCACGGCCGCGGTACCGCAAGCGCCGGCTTCCTTGAAGTCGGAGAGCTTGTCGATGAACACGTCACCTTCGATCACTTCCATGCCCAGACGCGATTTGGCCAGTTCGATCAGCGACAGGCGGGTGATGCCTGGCAGGACCGACGGCGAGTTCGGGGTGACGAACTTGTTGTCGTGGGTGATCCCGAAGAAGTTGGCCGAGCCGACTTCTTCGATCTTGGTGTGCGTCATCGGGTCCAGGTAGATGCAGTCGGCGTAGTGCGCCTTCTTGGCCTGGGAACCTGGCATCAGGCTGGCGGCGTAGTTGCCACCGACCTTGGCCGCGCCGGTGCCTTGAGGGGCTGCACGGTCGAAGCTGGAGATCAGGAAGTTGTGCGGGGTCAGGCCGCCCTTGAAGTAGGCGCCGACCGGGATGCAGAAGATCGAGAAGATGAACTCGGGGGCGGTACGCACGCCGATGTTGTCACCCACGCCGATCACGAACGGACGCAGGTACAGCGCGCCGCCGGTGCCGTAAGGCGGGATGAAACGCTCGTTGGCGCGGACCACTTCTTTACAGGCTTCGATGAACTGCTCGGTTTCCACGAACGGCATCAGCAGGCGTGCACAGCTGCGCTGCATGCGCAGGGCGTTCTGGTCCGGGCGGAACAGGTTGATCGAGCCGTCCTTGCAACGATAGGCCTTCATGCCTTCGAAGCATTGCTGGCCATAGTGAAGGGCGGTGGAGCCTTCGCTGATGTGCAGCACGTTGTCTTCGGTCAGGGTGCCTTTGTCCCACTCGCCATTGCGCCAGTACGACAAGAAACGCTTGTCTGTCTTGATGTAGTCAAAACCCAGCTTGTCCCAATTGATGCTTTCGTTACCCATGACACCCTCTATCACTGAACAACCGCCGAAACGGTTCAAGGCTTCTGACGTTTTTTGGATGGGGACAACAATACTTCATTCTTGGGCTAAATCGCAGCCCAGACTATCGGCTGAAGGGCAGATTTCTTAGCCTGCTGATGAAAATTGCCGCCGATTCTTCATTGTTCGAAATCCTGTGGCGAGGGAGCTTGCTCCCGCTCGGCTGCGAAGCAGTCGTAAATCCAGACAATGCGGTATGCCTGGAAGTCAGAAAGGGGCCGCTTCGCAGCCCAGCGGGAGCAAGCTCCCTCGCCACAGTTGATCGTGTTTACAGGTGCAGCGCATGCCCGAGGGCACGCAACGCCGCTTCCTGCACAGCCTCGCCCAGCGTCGGATGCGCATGGATGGTGCCGCCGATGTCTTCCAGCCGTGCGCCCATTTCAAGGCTCTGGGCGAACGCCGTCGACAACTCCGAGACACCAACGCCAACCGCCTGCCAGCCGACAATCACATGATTGTCCCGACGAGCGACCACCCGCACAAAGCCGCTTTTCGACTCCAGCGTCATCGCCCGGCCATTGGCCGCGAACGGGAAGCTTGAAACGATGCAGTCCAGGCCGGCAGCCTTGGCCTCGTCCGGCGTCTGGCCGACCACCACCAGTTCCGGGTCGGTAAAGCACACGGCGGCGATGGCGGTGGGGTTGAACTCGCGGGTTTTACCGCTGATCAGCTCGGCCACCATTTCGCCCTGAGCCATGGCCCGGTGCGCGAGCATCGGTTCGCCGCTCAGGTCGCCGATGGCGTACACATTGCGCATGCTGGTCTGGCAGCGGTTATCGATCTTGATCGCCGAGCCGTTCATGGTCAGGTTAAGCGCTTCGAGGTTCCAGCCCTGGGTGTTCGGCTTGCGACCCACGGCGACCAGTACCTGATCGGTTTCCAGGTTCATGGTGTCGCCATCCGGCGCCAAGACTTGCAGGGAATTGTTCGAGGAATCAAAGCCTTGAACGCTGTGCTTCAGGTAAAGTTTTACGCCCAGTTTTTTCAGTTCGTCGTGGACCGGCTGAGTCAGTTCGGCGTCGTAGGCGGGCAGAATGCGTTCTTGCGCCTCGACCACGCTGACGTCGGCACCGAGCTTGCGATAGGCAATCCCCAGTTCCAGACCGATGTAGCCGCCACCGACCACGGTCAGCCGCTTCGGCACGGAGGTCGGTGCCAAGGCTTCGGTGGAGGAGATGATCGGGCCGCCAATCGGCAACATCGGCAGGTTTACGCTTTTCGAGCCGGTGGCCAGCACCAGGTGCTCGCACTGAATGCGTGTGTCGCCGACGTCGACGGTTTTGCCGTCGACGACCTTGGCCCAGCCTTGAATGACCTGAACCTTGTTCTTCTTCAGCAATGCCGCGACGCCAGTGGTCAGGCGATCAACAATGCCGTCCTTCCACTCGACGCTCTTGGTGATGTCGAGGGTCGGCGCCGAAACGCTGATGCCCAAGGCCGAGTGCTGGCTGTGGTGTTGCGTCTGGTGGAACTGCTCAGCCACGTGAATCAGCGCTTTCGACGGAATGCAGCCGATGTTCAGGCAGGTGCCACCCAGGGATTCGCCTTCTACCAAAATGGTTGCAATGCCCAGTTGACCGGCACGAATCGCCGTCACATAACCGCCAGGGCCGCCGCCGATGATCAGCAGCGTGGTGTTCAAAGTTTGCATTGTGCTCTCCAACAAAAATCAGTCCACAAACAAGGTGGCGGGTTGTTCGAGCAGGCCACGAACGGCCTGGATGAATTGCGCCGCGTCCATGCCGTCGACCACACGGTGATCGAAGGAGCTGGAGAGGTTCATCATCTTGCGAATCACGATCTGGCCTTTGACCACCATCGGGCGTTCGACGATTTTGTTCACGCCGACAATCGCCACTTCCGGCAGGTTCAGCACCGGCGTGCTGACGATGCCGCCCAACGCGCCAAGGCTGGTCAGGGTGATGCTCGAGCCGGACAACTCATCGCGGCTGGCCTTGCCGTTGCGTGCCGCGCTGGCCAGACGGGAGATTTCGCTGGCGTTGTCCCACAGGCTGCGGGCTTCGGCGTGACGCACCACCGGCACCATCAAGCCGATGTCAGCCTGGGTGGCGATGCCCACATGCACCGCGCCGAGGCGGGTGATGACCTGGGCTTCGTCGTCGTAACGGGCGTTGATCTGCGGGAAATCACGCAGGGCAACGACCAAGGCACGAACCAGGAATGGCAGCAAGGTCAGCTTGCCACGGGTGGCGCCGTGTTTTTCGTTCAAATGCGCGCGCAGTTCTTCGACGGCGGTGACGTCGATTTCTTCGACGTAACTGAAGTGTGCGGCACGCTGGGTGGCGTCCTGCATGCGCTGGGCGATCTTGCGGCGCATGCCGATGACCGGGATTTGTTCTTCGTCGTTACGCTGGGCGTAAGCAGAGGAAACGGTCGAGGCGCTCGACTGACCCTGCGCCAGATAGGCGTCGAGGTCTTCGTGCAGCACGCGACCGGCAGGGCCGCTACCACGCACCAGGCGCAATTGAATGCCGAGGTCCAGTGCGTGTTTGCGCACGGCCGGGGAGGCCAGCGGACGTTCATCGGCCTCGCGGGCCACGATCGGGCCTTGGCAAACGGCCGCTCGCGGCGCGGCAGCAGCAGCGACCGGTTTGCTTTCAGCAACGGCTGCAACATTAGGCGCCGCAACCGGAGCTTCTTTGACTGGAGCAGGTTGCGCCGACTCTTTAACGTTGCCCGCGCCTTCCACTTCAATGCTGATCAGGATGCTGCCCACCGCCATGACTTCGCCCGGCACACCGCCCAGGGCAATCACTTTGCCGTGGACCGGCGAAGGGATGTCGACCATCGCCTTGTCGGTCATCACATCGGCCAGCACCTGATCTTCGACGACCATGTCGCCGACCTTGACGTGCCACACCGACAATTCAACTTCTGCAATGCCTTCACCAATGTCCGGCATTTTAATAACGTGCGTGCCCATTCAGACCTCCATAACCCGATGCAAAGCCGCGCCCACTCGGGACGGGCCAGGGAAATACGCCCACTCTTGTGCGTGCGGGTAGGGGGTATCCCATCCGGTAACGCGTTCGATAGGCGCTTCCAGGTGGTGGAAGCAGTGCTCTTGCACCAAGGCGACCAGTTCGGCGCCGAAGCCACACGTGCGGGTCGCTTCGTGAACGATCACGCAACGGCCGGTTTTCTTCACCGACTTGACGATGGTCTCCAGGTCCAGCGGCCACAGGCTGCGCAGGTCGATGACTTCAGCGTCGATACCGGTTTCTTCAGCCGCGACTTGCGACACGTAAACCGTGGTGCCGTAAGTCAGGATGGTCACGTCTTTGCCCGGACGGGCGATGGCAGCGACGTCCAGCGGTACGGTGTAGTAACCGTCTGGTACTTGTGCAGCCGGGTGTTTCGACCACGGGGTTACCGGGCGGTCGTGGTGGCCATCGAACGGGCCGTTGTACAGGCGTTTTGGCTCAAGGAAGATCACCGGGTCATCGTTTTCGATGGAGGCAATCAGCAAGCCTTTGGCGTCGTAAGGGTTGGACGGCATGACCGTGCGCAGACCGCAGACCTGAGTGAACATCGCCTCGATGCTCTGGCTGTGGGTCTGGCCGCCGTAGATGCCGCCGCCGCAAGGCATGCGCAGGGTCATCGGGGCAGTGAACTCGCCGGCCGAGCGATAACGCAGGCGGGCGGCTTCGGAAATGATCTGGTCCGACGCCGGGTACACGTAGTCGGCGAACTGGATCTCGGCGACCGGACGCAGACCGTAGGCGCCCATGCCCACGGCGGCACCGACGATGCCGCTCTCGGAGATCGGCGCGTCGAACACGCGGGAGGTACCGTACTTGGCCTGCAGGCCTTCGGTGCAACGGAATACGCCGCCGAAGTAGCCCACGTCCTGGCCGAACACCACGACGTTGTCGTCACGCTCAAGCATCACATCCATGGCCGAGCGCAGGGCCTGGATCATGGTCATGGTGGTCGTGGTCATGGCGGTTTCCAGCTCGATGTTATTGTTGTGGTCGTTCATGTCAGATCCCCAACTCTTGACGCTGGCGCTTCAAGTGCTCCGGCATCTCTTTGTAGACGTCTTCGAACATGGTCGCGGCGCTTGGAATCTGGCCGCCGGCGAGGGTGCCGTACTGTTCGGCTTCTTTCTGTGCGGCGATGACTTCGGCTTCGAGCTCGGCGCTGACGGCGGTGTGTTCCTCTTCGGACCAGTGACCAATCTTGATCAGGTGCTGCTTGAGGCGCGCAATCGGGTCGCCCAACGGGAAGTAGCTCCAGTCGTCGGCAGGACGGTACTTGGACGGATCGTCGGAGGTGGAGTGTGGGCCGGCGCGGTAGGTGACCCATTCGATCATGGTCGGGCCGAGGTTGCGGCGAGCACGTTCGGCGGCCCAGGCAGAGGCGGCGTAGACCGCGACGAAATCGTTGCCATCAACCCGCAGGGAGGCAATGCCGCAGCCGACGCCACGACCGGCAAACGTGGTGGCTTCGCCGCCAGCAATGGCCTGGAAGGTGGAGATCGCCCACTGGTTGTTGACCACGTTGAGGATCACTGGCGCACGGTAAACGTGGGCGAAGGTGAGGGCGGTGTGGAAGTCGGATTCAGCGGTGGCGCCGTCGCCGATCCAGGCCGAAGCGATTTTGGTATCGCCCTTGATCGCCGACGCCATGCCCCAGCCCACTGCCTGGACGAACTGAGTCGCGAGGTTGCCGGAAATGGTGAAGAAACCATAGTCCTTGACCGAATACATGATTGGCAACTGACGACCCTTGAGCGGATCGCGCTCGTTGGACAACAGTTGGCAGATCAGGCCCACCAGCGGCACGTCGCGGGCCATCAGGATGCTTTGCTGGCGGTAGGTGGGGAAGCACATGTCATCGACGTTCAGGGCCAGGGCCTGACCCGTGCCAATGGCTTCTTCGCCGAGGCTCTGCATGTAGAACGACATTTTTTTCTGACGCTGGGCGACCACCATGCGGTTGTCGTAGATCCGCGTCTTGAGCATGGCGCGCATGCCTTTACGCAGGATCTCGACCGGTACGCCTTCAGCCCATGGACCGAGGGCATTGCCCTGGTCGTCGAGCACGCGAATCAGGCCCTTGGCCAGATCAGCCGTGTCGGCCGGTTCAACGTCGATGGAAGGTTTGCGCACCGTACCGGCGTCGGTCAGACGCAGGTAGGAGAAGTCGGTTTTGCAGCCAGGACGGCCCGAAGGTTCGGGAACGTGCAGGTGCAGCGGTTCGTACGCTTGGTTCATGGCTTCTACGCTCGATCTTGTGAATTTCTTGTAGTGAGCTGACCGTCATTCTTCTGTGGAAGAAATCTTGTCCTACAACAATCATAGGCCCGGCGAAGAAGAATATTTATCTCTGTTTCGTTGCGCTGGCGATCATTTGAGGATAAAAAATCTGCATAAACACAAAAAACAGGTGGTTTTGTCTCATGCGCAAACTGGACCGTACCGATATCGGCATTTTGAACAGCCTTCAGGAGAACGCGCGCATCACCAACGCCGACCTCGCACGCTCGGTCAACCTGTCGCCGACGCCGTGCTTCAACCGGGTCAAGGCGATGGAAGAATTGGGCCTCATTCGTGAGCAGGTGACGCTGCTGGACGCTGATCTGCTGGGGCTGCACGTGAATGTGTTCATTCATGTGAGCCTGGAGAAACAGGTGGAGGAGGCGTTGGCGCATTTCGAAGAGGCGATCTCGGATCGCCCGGAAGTGATGGAGTGCTATTTGATGGCCGGCGACCCGGACTATTTGATTCGGGTATTGGTGCCGACCATTCAGTCGCTGGAGCGCTTCATGATGGACTTCCTTACCAAAGTCCCCGGTGTGGCGAACATCCGCTCAAGCTTCGCGCTCAAGCAAGTGCGCTACAAAACCGCACTGCCGTTGCCGGCCAACGGCCTGACCCTCTCGAGCTAGCGGCAATCGATCGTTCCCACGCTCTGCGTGGGAATGCATCCCGCGACGCTCTGCGTCGCATTACGAATCGGAACGCGGAGCGTCCCAGGCGGCATTCCCACGCGGAGCGTAGGAACGATCAGCGTGGAGGGCGTCAGAGTTTGTTGATGGGGATTTTCAGGTAGGTCACGCCGTTACTCTCGGCGGGTGGCAAATTCCCGGCCCGCACATTCACCTGAATCGCCGGCAGCAACAGGTTTGGCATGCCCAACCCTGCATCGCGTCGGGTGCGCATGTCGACAAACGCCGCCTCTTCAATGCCGTCATGCACGTGAATGTTGCTACTGCGCTGTTCGCCGACGGTAGACATGCACTGGGATTCGCGGCCATCGGGCGGGTAATCGTGGCAGACGTATAAACGCACACTGGCCGGGAACGCCAGCAGTTTGCGAATCGAGGCAAACAACTGATTGGCGTTGCCGCCCGGAAAATCGCAACGCGCGGTGCCCACGTCGGGCATGAACAGCGTGTCGCCCACCAGAATCTGCTCACCGTCAATCAGGTAGGCCATGTCCGCCGGCGTGTGGCCGGGTACGTGCAAGGCGGTGGCCTTGAGATTGCCGATCATGAACGACTCGTCCGGCGCGAACAGATGATCGAATTGCGAACCGTCGACGCGAAATTCCGGCTCCAGGTTGAACAGGCCTTTGAACACCCCCTGAACCTTGCTGATCGACTGCCCGATCGCAATCTTGCCACCCAGTTCGCGGCGCAGATAAGGCGCGGCAGACAAGTGATCGGCATGGGCGTGGGTTTCCAGCAGCCACTGCACCTGCAACTGATGCTCGCGAACAAAAGCGATAATTTTGTCGGGCTGAACAGTGCACGTTCTGCCGGCTGCCGGATCGTAGTCGAGCACCGGGTCGACGATGGCGCACTGGCCGCCATCGGCTTCGTAGATCACGTAGCTGTAGGTCGACGAGGCGGGGTCGAGGAAAGCTTCAATCAAGGCAGGCATGGTGAATATTTCTATCTGAACAAGCACTGAGGGTAGATTCATTCTCCCTGCATTGGCCAGCACCGCATCAATTCATTTAATGAAAATATCTGCGCGGGCTCTATCCTGTCAGTCATCGATACCGGGCGTTCCCGGCCTTTTTGAGCTGATCACGAGTGCTTTATGTTGCTGGCGAGTTTTTTTGGAGTGGTCATGGGCCTGGTCCTCGGGTTGACCGGGGCGGGCGGTGGGATTCTTGCGGTGCCGGCCCTGGTGTTGGGGCTGGGGTTGACCATGACCCAGGCCGCGCCCGTCGCCTTGTTTGCGGTCGGCAGTGCGGCGGCGGTCGGGGCAATTGATGGCTTGCGGCATGGCCTGGTGCGTTATCGCGCGGCACTGCTGATCGCGCTGCTTGGCGCGGTGTTTTCGCCGGTGGGCATTTACTTTGCCCATCAGTTACCGGAAAAAATCCTGATGATTCTGTTCAGCCTGCTGATGGTCATGGTCGCCTGGCGGATGCTGCGCCGTGAGCGTCAGGACGAGGGGCCGAGCGATCATGGCCATGCCAACTGGGGGCAGAAGAACTGCATGCTCGATCAGCAGACCGGGCGCTTTTCCTGGACCGCCAAATGCACCGCGACGCTGGCGGCGCTTGGCGCGGTGACGGGCGTGGTGTCCGGGCTGCTGGGCGTGGGCGGCGGTTTTCTGATCGTGCCGGCGTTCAAGCAACTGACTGACGTGCAGATGCGCGGGATCATCGCCACGTCCTTGATGGTGATCAGCCTGATTTCCGCGATCGGCGTGGTCGGCGCGTTTCACGCGGGCGTGCGCATCGATAGTCTCGGTGCCAGTTTCATCGTTGCCAGCATCGTCGGCATGATCATCGGCCGCAAGCTGTGCGCACACGTGCCCGCACGGGCGTTGCAAGTCGGCTTTGCCAGCGTCTGCCTTGTGATCGCCGCGTTCATGCTGTTCAGGGCTGGCGTCTAAAACAACACCTGCCTGTGGGCAGGCCCGCTCTCATCCCATCGAAGCGTCTGACTGCTACCCAAGTAGCATTCGTTGCACGCCACCGGTTTCGTAAACTCCCTGCTCAACCATACGCACCTGCGGGAGGCGACGATGCAGCAGGTCCAGGGTGAAGGTGTCGTCAGCGCAATGTCCCAGGCCACCGATGCCCGGCAAGTGGCGCAGGAACTGGCGCGTCAATTGCTGCACCCGCATCTGGGCTTCGTGCTCTTTTTCTGTTCCGCCGAGTATGACTTGCAAGCACTGGGGCAAGCCTTGCAAGACAGTTTCGGGGGGATTCGCCTGGTGGGCTGCACCAGCGCCGGGGAAATCACCCCGTTGGGCTATGGACGCAATTGCGTGACGGCGGTCGGGTTCGATCACCGGCATTTTTCCATTGCGCTCGAGTTGATCGACGAGATGGAGCGCTTCAGCCTGATCGATGCGCAGCAGATGGTCGAGCGCCTGGTCAGCGGCTGTCGCAGTAACACCCTGGCACCGATCAAGGGCAACAGTTTTGCCCTGACCCTGCTCGATGGTTTGTCCAGCCGAGAAGAAATGGTCCTCGCGGCCTTGAGTGCGGCATTGGGCGACATTCCGCATTTCGGCGGTTCCGCTGGCGACGACAATTACCTGACCCATACCCATGTCTACTTCGACGGCGAGTTCCACAGTGGCGCGGCGGTCGTCGTGCTGGTCAACACCTGGCTGGATTTCGAAGTGTTCACCACCCACCACATGCTGCCGCGGGCCGAAAAACTGGTGGTCACCGGGGCCGACAGCGCCTCACGCCGTGTCTATGAACTCAATGCGGAACCCGCCGCCGCCGAGTACGCGCGGCTCATCGGCGTGCCCGTGAACGAGCTGGATCACCGGATTTTCGCCGCGCACCCGTTGGCCGTGAGGATCAACGAACAATATTACGTGCGCGCCATCCAGCAGGTGCACGCGGACTTGAGCCTGAGTTTTTACTGCGCCGTGGAGACTGGCATCGTGCTCACCGCCATGACCCCAGGGCCCATGCTGCCGAACCTGAAAAGCCTGTTCGAAGGATTGGAGGAGCGCTTGGGTGAGCTGTTGCTGACCATCGGTTGCGACTGTTTTCTCCGGCGTCTGGAACTGGAAGTCGACGGCAGTCTCGACGAGATCGGGACGTTTTTGCGCGAGCAACGGGTGATGGGTTTCAACACCTACGGAGAACAGTTCAATGGCATGCACATCAACCAGACCTTCACCGGCGTTGCCATTGCCCGCGGCCGTGCCCCAGGACATCGCTGAGCTGCAGGTCGAACTGGCCAGCCTGCGCCACGACAACCATAAACTGCAGCGCATCAACGCAGCGCTGATCGAGCGCATCGAGTCGGGCATCACCCGGGGCAATGACCCGTACGCGGCGTTCCAGCACTCGGTGGTGCTGGCCGAGCAGGTCCGTGAGCGCACCGATGCCTTGAACCAGGCCATGGCCGAACTCAAGGCCGGCAACCATTTGCTCAGCGAGGCCCGCCTGCGCGCCGAGACCGCGCATCGACACCTGATCGATGCCATCGAGAGCATTTCCGATGCCTTCGTATTGTTCGACGCCGAGCAGCGTATCGTTCTGTTCAACAGTCGCTTCAAGGCGTTCTGGCGCAACAGCCGAGTGCGGATCAGCGCGGGCATGCGCCTGACCGAGGTCAAGCGCCTGATGATGAGCAATGGGCTGTTCACCGAAGAACCGCGCGGGCAGGCCGACGAGAGTCTGCTGTATCGCTTGCAGAACGGGCGTTGGCTGCAAGTCAGCGAGCGGCCGACCCAGGAAGGTGGGAGGGTGATGCTGTTCACCGACATTACCGAGGTCAAACTCAGCGAAACCGTCCGCCGCGAACAGGCTGTGGCGCAGAAGTCGCATTTGTTACAGCGGGCGGTCGATAACCTGTCCCAAGGTGTGGCCATGGTCAACGCCGAGGGCATTCTGGAATTGTGGAACCGGCGTTTCCTCGAATTGAGCGGGTTGGCGCCAGTCGCGGCCCATCGCCTGTTTGCTGAAGTGATGGTGGACAGCGAGCTGAACCTGCTGACCCCGGCCAGTCACGATGGCAATGGGCGGCCGGTACAGGAATGCGAGCAACGCCTCTATGACGGCCGGGTCCTGGAAATCCGCACGCACCCGTTGCCGACCGGCGGCTTCGTCAACACCTTCACCGACATCACCGAACGCTACCAGCACGCCCAGACGCTGAGTGAAAGCGAGCGCTGGATTCGCCTCATCACCGACCACGTACCGGCGCTGATCGCCTACCTCAATGCCGATCTTGTCTACGAGTTCACCAACAAAGTCTACGAAGAGTGGTACTGCTGGCCCCGGGGCGTAATGCTCGGCCAAAGCCTGCGCGAAGTGCACAGCGAACAGCATTACCAGCGTCTGGAGTCTTACGTGGCGAGAGCGCTGGCCGGCGAGAGCGTCACGTTCGAGTTCGCCGAGACCAACGTCAATAATCAGGAGCGCTACATGCTGCGCTCCTACGTGCCCAATCGCCTGGCCACCGGGGAAGTGGTGGGGATTTTCGTGTTGATCCGCGACATCACCGAGCGTCGTCGCACTGCCGAGGCGCTGCATCAGGCGTATCAGAATCTTGAGCTGCGGGTGCGTGAACGCACGGCGGAGTTGACCACCCTCAATGATCAGTTGTTGCGTGAAATCGAAGAGCGCCGCCAGGTGGAGTCACGGTTGCGCGAGGCCAAGCTCGAAGCCGAGCACGCCAATCTGTCAAAGACCAAGTTTCTGGCAGCCGTCAGCCACGATTTGCTGCAACCGCTGAACGCCGCCCGTTTGTTTACCAGTGCGTTGCTGGAGCGGCGTGAACCGATTTGCAACGAGATTCTGGTGCGTAATGTCAGTAACTCCCTGGAAGATGTAGAGAACCTGCTGGGCACGCTGGTAGACATTTCCAAGCTCGATGCCGGGGTCATCAAAGCCGATATTGCGCCGTTCGCCCTGAGCGAACTGCTGGAAAACCTCGCGGCTGAATACACTCAGGTGGCACGCAGCGAGGGCCTTGAGCTGCATTTCATTGCCTGTTCGGCGCTGGTGCGCAGTGACATCCAGTTGCTGGCGCGCATTCTGCGCAACCTGTTGAGCAACGCGATTCGCTACACCTACAGTGGCCGGGTGGTACTCGGGTGCCGGCGCCTGCATCAGCGGTTGTCGATTCAGGTCTGGGACACCGGCATGGGCATCGCCGACAATCGCCTGGAAGAGATTTTCCAGGAGTTCAAACGCGGTGACGTGCAGCGTCCGGACCAGGATCGTGGGCTGGGGTTAGGCCTGGCCATTGTCGAGAAAATCGCTGGCATCCTCGGGCATCGGATTCATGTGCGCTCTTGGCCGGGAAAGGGCTCGATGTTCTCGGTCGAAGTGCCGTTGAGCGCAACGGCCCCCAAGCCATTGCCAACCTTGCAGATGAGCGAACCGATGCTTGAACGCCTGCGCGGGGCAAGGGTGTGGGTGCTGGACAACGACGCCACCATTTGCGCTGGCATGCGCACCTTGCTCGAAGGCTGGGGCTGTCGGGTGGTGACGGCGCTGTCGGAAGAGGACCTGGCGCCTAAAGTGGACAACTACCACGCCGAGGTTGACCTGTTGATCGCCGATTACCATCTGGACAACGATCAAAATGGCGTGGACGCCGTGGCCCGGATCAATGCCTGCCGCACGTCACCCATCCCGGCGATGATGATCACCGCCAACTACAGCAACGAACTCAAACAGCAGATCCGCGAACTGGGCCACACCCTGATGCATAAACCGGTGCGGCCGATGAAGCTGAAGACGGCGATGAGTCATTTGCTCACTCGACCTTGACTCCAAGGGCGCTAGTACCGGCCTCTTCGCGAGCAAGCCCGCTCCCACATTTGATCTCCAGTGATCACAGAATTTGTGACGATCAAAGATCTAATGTGGGAGCGGGCTTGCTCGCGAATGGGGCGACGCGGTCTCCCTTTTTCAACGCCGCATGTAAGACCCGAAATCAATATCCCCGGCACTCAAGATCGCCTGCACCCGATTGTGCACGTTGAGTTTGCGCAGGATCGCCGAAACGTGAGCCTTGACGGTGGTCTCGGCGATTTCCAGGGTGTAGGCGATCTGCTTGTTCGATTCGCCCTTGGTCATGCGTTCAAGCACCTGCAATTGCTTGCGGGTCAGGGCCTGGAGCAGTTCAGGGGGAAAGCTCGGCGTGTCGTTCATCCGGCGGGGGGTGTTGGTTCGGGTGGTGCGGATGATGTCCGGCGGCAAATACACGTTGCCATTGAGAATTTGCTGGATGGCCTCGGTCATTTGCGTGCGCGGGGACGACTTGGTAATGAAACCCACCGCGCCGTAGGTAATGGCTTGCAGGACGATCTGTTTGTCCTGCTCGGCCGAGACAATGACCACCGGAATGGTCGGGGCTTCATTGCGCAGATTGATCAAGCCATTAAGCCCATGCATGCCGGGCATGTTCAGGTCGAGCAGGATCAGGTCCAGGTCGTCGTGTTCCTGGGTCAGGGCCAGGGCACTGTCGAGGTCGGCGGTTTCCATGACTTCGGTGCCCGGGAAACCGTCGCTGATGACGTTATGAATCGCTTCGCGAAACAGCGGGTGATCGTCGGCAATCAGAATTTTGTACATAGCCTTTCACCTCATTATTTTGATTAGGGTGTGGCAACAACACGCCAGCGTAAAGATCAGGGGAAAGGCTCGGGGCGGGCCGGTGTCACGGCAAGCCCGGCCGATTGCCAGGCATCGAGGCCGTCGCGATACCAATACAGTGTCTTATAGCCCATCGCGGACGCTCGTTTGACGGCGTTCCAGCTCAGCCAGCAGTCGGCGCGGCAATAAAAGACCAGCGGTCGTGCCGGGTCCCCGGCGGTTAATGCCTTGAGGTTACGCGCAAAATAACCTTGCCAGTCGGGCGTCAGGTCACCGTCGCCGGTGTTGGCCAGCCAGTGGCTGCCGGGCAGGTTTTCATGGGGCTGGTCTTCGATGAATTGGCCTTGCAGCCATTGGCGGCGGTAGACATCGATCAGCAGCGGTGGCGGCGTTTGACTGAGCAGTGTTTGCAAGGCCGGGGTGTCAACAATGGTCGCGCCTTGCAGGCTGTCCGGCGTCGGGCTGCGGTACAGGTTGATGCGATAGCCGTCGGCGGAAAACAGTGGTGATTCGGCGTGCGCAGCACTCAGCACCAGGCAGAGCGGCAGCGCAGCGAAAGAAGGGCGCAACAGACAACGTCGGGCACGCGGCATGGGGTCGATCCTTATAGTTATGGACCCATTACATGCCAGGCAGGGCGCTTTGGGAATGCGACGATAGACAGGGAAACCAGTACTAAAGTAGTAATTTCAACGCCCTGCTGATGGAGATCAACTGTAGGAGCGGGCTTGCTCGCGAAAGCGGTGTATCAGACGACATTGATGTTGGCTGACAGATCGCTTTCGCGAGCAAGCCCGCTCCCACAGTTGGATTTGGGTGGTCAGTTGGATTTGCGCAGGGCTGCATGCTGGGGATTGAAGGTGAGTACGGCGAGTAGCGCGAATAAGATCGTCAGCCCCACGCACACCGCCAGCGCCAGCGGATTGAAGCGTTCATAAAGGGCGAACCGCACCAATTCCACCGCATGGGTGAACGGGTTCAATGCGCACAGCCAGTACAACCACTCACTGGCTTCACGCATTTTCCACAACGGATACAGCGCCGAGGACAGGAAAAACAGCGGGAAGATCACGAAATTCATGACGCCGGCAAAGTTCTCCAGTTGCCGAATGGCGTTCGACAGCAACAGGCCCAGCGCGCTGAGCATCAACGCCACCAACAGTAACGCCGGCAGCGCGATCAATAACCCCGTGGCCGGCGGTTGCACGCCATAGAGCCAGGCGATCGCGAGAAAGGCATACACCTGCAACAGGGAAATCAGCGACGTGGCCAGCAGCTTGCTGCACAGCAGAAAGGTCCGCGGCAGCGGGCTGGTCAGCAGCACGCGCATGCTGCCCATTTCGCGGTCGTAAACCATCGACAGTGAGCCTTGCATGCCGTTGAACAGCAGGATCATGCAGGCAAGGCCCGGGATGATGTAGACCTCGTACGGAATGTAGGTGTCGTAGGGTTCGATAATGGCGATCCCCAAGGCTGCGCGGAAGCCGGCCGCGAACACCAGCAGCCACAACAGCGGCCGCACCAGGGCGCTGAGAAACCGCGTGCGCTGCAACACAAAGCGCAGCCATTCACGCAGTACGATGCCGCTGAAGCAATGCCAGTACGCATTCATCGCGCCGCTCCTGAAGTGGTCAGTCGAGTGAAAGCCGAACCGAGATCGCCGCCATGTTCCAGGCTCAGCACATCGGCCTGTCCGCTGGCGACCAACCGGCCTTGATGGAGGATCAGCAAATCGTCGCTAGCCTGCACTTCGTCCAGCAAATGGGTGGTCCAAAGCACGCTGATGGCCTGTTCACGACACAGGTTGCGTATGTGCTGATTGAGCGCCAGGCGACTGGCCGGATCGAGTCCGACACTGGCTTCGTCGAGGAGCAACAGGCGCGGCTCATGCAGCAGGGCGCGGGCGATTTCCACTCGGCGGCGGTGGCCGCCATTGAGTTCGCGCACTCGTTCGCTTCGGCGTTCGCTCAGCGCTTGACGGGTCAGCTCAGCCTCAACCCGGATACCGGTCTGGCGCCGGGACAGACCATGCAACGCCGCGTGATACCGCAGGTTCTGCTCGACGCTGAGGTCCAGGTCCAGGGTGCTTTGCTGGAACACTACGCCCAACTGCTTGAGCGCAGGGCGGGGTGCATCGCGCAATGAACTGCCGCCGACCCTGATGTCGCCGTGCTGAAGATCATAAAGCCGGGTCAACAGGGCGATCAGGGTCGATTTGCCGGCGCCGTTGGGCCCCAGCAAGGCAGCGAAACGCCCCGGGGCCAACTCGAAATTCACGTGGCGCAAGGCTTCCCGAGCCCCATAGGCAAAACTCAGGTCGCTGACTTCCAGGGCGTTCATGGCGTCACCACCACGCCCCAAGGGTAGCGTCCGACTTTCACCGATTTGCTCACCTTGAGGCTGTCGACATCAATCACCGATACGTCACCGCTGACGCCGTTGGTGGCGAGCAGTTGCTTTTGATCGGGGGTGAACGCCAGCTGCCAGACACGCCGCCCGACCAACAGGTAGTCGAGAATCTCGAACGTCCTGGCATCGATCACCGCCACATGATTGGCCGGGCCCAGTGCGACGAAAGCGTACTTGCCGTCGGCGCTGAGCTTGATGCCCACGGGCTGCACCTTGTCCGGGTGTACGCCTTTGATCTGGAAGTTCAGGGTCTTGAGGATCTTGCGGCTGGCGACGTCAAGAATCGTCACCGTGCCGCCGATTTCCGCTGACGCCCACAGCTGTGAACCGTCCTGATTGAATTCGACAAAGCGTGGCCGCTGGTCCACCAGCGTGCTGTCGGCCAGGGTCTGGGTGCTGGTGTCGATCCAGTGCAGCATGTTCGTGGTTTCGCTGGTGTTCACGGCCCACTTGCCATCGGGACTGACGGCCATGCCTTCGGGTTCGACGCCGACGTTGATCTGGCTGAGGACTTTGGAGGTTTCGGTGTCGATCACCGTGACCAGCGCATCGTCTTCGTTGGAGACGTACAGCCAACGGTTGTTTGGGTGCAGGGCGAATTGCTCGGGGTCTTTGCCCGAGGGCAGCTCCTTGATGATCTTGCGTGTGGCCACGTCCATCACCTGGACCCGGTCGGAATCGCTGGCGCAGATGTACAGCAGCTTGTTGTCGTGGGACAGCAACAAGCCGCGTGGGCGCTGCCCGACAGGCAGGGTGTCAGTGACTTGCAGGGTCTGCATGTCGATCAGACTCAGGCTGTTGTCCTTTTCGTTGGAGACCCACGCGGTGCTGGCGGCGGCATGCCCGGCGGCGAACAGCAGGGCCCCGGAAAACAGGGAGCGGCAGAGCAGGGTGCGGCGCATGGCAGATTCCTTTTTGTTGTCGTTCTTGTGGAAAGCTGGATCAGGGAAAGCGGCAGCTGACCTCGGTTTTGTCGTAACCCAGGCTGTCCATTTCATTGAAGGGATGCAGAAAGCCGTCCTGCGGCGATGTGCTGACCAGGGCGCGGGGCTGGACGATGGGAATCGGTTGACGCAACTGGCCGTTCCACGGGCGATAACTGAGCTTGCGTCCCTTGAAACCGTCCAGCGGCAGTTGATCGCTGATTTCCAGCTGACGGATCGCCATCGGCTCGGTCTGGCGCAGTTTGCTCACCGCGCTGGCGACGCTGCGCACGGCCATCCAGGCCGCGAAGTCGCGGTCGTTCATCCAGCGACCGGTCTGGGCTTCAAAACGCTTTTGCAACTGCGCGGCGCCGTAGGTTTCCACGGTTTTGTGCCAACCCACCGGTGTCAGTCCTTGGGTGCCGGCGACCGGGCGCGGGTACCAGGTCTGGTAGGGCACGTATTCACCAAAGTCGCCGCGTTCATCGGCCACCAGCACCACGTCATATTCGGCGGTCTGGGTGAACAGCGGCATGTCTGCCTGGGCGCTGCGACGTTGGTCGTTATCAAAACTCCAGGCCTTTTCCGCCACCAGTTGCAGGCCGAAGCGTTTGGCCGCGCGGCGCAGGGCAGCGGCGTAGGCTTGATCGTCGGCGGTCGGGCCAACGATCAGCAACGCGCGCTGCCATTTGCGCACCACCAGAAATTGCGCCAGCGCATCGGCGAGCATCGCGCGACTCGGCAAGGTGTGCAGCACGTTCGACAGGCAATCGGTGGTGCGCAAGCGGTCATCGGGGCTGCCGGCGTTGAATATCAGGCTGTCGGGCAGGGCGGCGCTGAGCTGGCGCAGGCTGTCGGCCGGGGCGTTCACCACAAACAACCGCAGACCTTGCGCGTGTTGGGTGTTGGCCGCATCGAGCAAGGCTTCGGGGCTGTCGACGCTGGCGCTGACCAGGACGTAGCTGTGGTTGAGAAAACGTCCGGTGCTGTTGCTGTCGGTGATCGCCAGTTCGGCGCCGCGCAGTCCGGCATCGCTCGGTTCGGGAATCACGTTCGACAGGAGCGGTCCCGGATCGGGGCGATAACCCAGGTAGCCGATCCGCACCTCCAGCGGCGCCTGCGCAGCCTGGCTCTGGGTAGCCACGCCGGCGGCGCAGGCAATTGCCAGCAGGTACAGCAAGGCGTAAGGGGCAAGCAGGCGCATAGGACGCTCCTTTACAAGGTAGCGCCAGCATAGGAAGCCTGTGGAACAGAGGAAATATGCAGAAAGTAGCGGTGAGCCAGTACCAAGGTAGTAACCCGGGCCCGGCAGCGCGGTTTTCCGGTCACGCCGGGACACCAGGCCCGTTGGCGACGTACCTGAGGTGTGCATCCATCGCCTTACTACCAAGGGACTAGAAGGCGACCACCAAAGCAGCATGGGGTGTTGGCGATGCCGTTTCTAAGATGAGTGCCATAGCCTCTGACAAGAGGTTTTGCGTGCAATCCTGAGGGCATAACAATGACAACAAAACGCAACGCCTTGCTCGTCGTCGGTCTGCTGGCCGGCTTTATCAGCGCGGGCTCCGTGTGGGCTCACGGCAACGTGGTACCGCAAGCGGTAGAAACCCAGGGTCTGACACCGATCAAGGACGCCGGTGTAACGGTGGATGGCGATGGCTGGGCCGCGGCCAACCCCTATCGAGCCTCCCCGGAGCACGACAGAGCCCTGGAAATCGGTTCGTCGGCCTACAACCAGAACTGCGCGGCGTGTCATGGCCTGGAGGCCAAGTCGGGTGGGATTGCCCCCGACCTGCGCCTGCTCGAAGTCGGTGAGACAGGAGACGAATGGTTCGTCGAACGCGTGCGTCATGGCGCCGTGCGTGACGGTCGGGTCTACATGCCGAAAATGGCCGATTACCTGAGCCAGGAAGCGTTGTGGGCAGTGCGCACTTACCTGGACAGCGTTCACGTCGAGGAGTGATCCCATGCGTCTGCTCGCGGTGTTGATCAGTGCGGTTTGGCTGTGTTGCCAGACGGTGCAGGCGCAGGTTCGCAACTATGACGAAATGATCGCCGCCGGGGAGCTGAAAGTGGCGGTCTACAAGGACTTCGCCCCCTACAGTTTTGAGCAGGCCGGCCAGCCCCGAGGCGTGGATGTCGAGCTTGCCGAGGCCCTGGCCAAGGCCCTCGGTGTACGCCTGACGCTGATCTGGGCGCCCGCCGGGGAAAAACTCGATGACGATCTGCGTGATTACATCTGGCGCGCCAGTGCCTTGCACAACCAGCAACTGGCCGACCTGATGATGCGTGTGCCCTATGACCGTGACTACGCCCAGAAGCGCAACGAATTCGGCGAAATGGAAAACGGTCATGTGGTGATGTTCGGTCCCTATCAGAACGAACAATGGCAGGTGGCCTACGATCAGCGCCGACTGGACAAGGTCGGCAGCGTGGCGGTGTTCGACTCGCATCCGATAGGCGTCGAGGTCGACAGTGTGCCGTCGTTCTACCTGACGTCGGTGTTCAACGGCATGCTCGCGGGTAAAACCCACCACTACCCGGGCGTACCCCAGGCCTTTGCTGCGATGAAGGCCGGTGAGGTCGACGCGGTCATGGCCATGCGTGGCGAAATCGACTGGCAGGTGCATGAGGCGGCCGACCCGCAACTGGCGTTGGCGCAAAACGCCTATCCGAACATGGGCAAGCAACTGTGGGAGATCGGCATGGCCGTGCACGAAAGTAATCGGCAACTGGCCTATGCCGTGGAAGAGGCGCTGGAAGGCCTGATCCGCGAGGGTGCCGTTAAGACGATCTACAGCCATTACGGCCTGCGGTATGACGTGCCGGAGATGTATCAATAGGAGCGGGTGATGAGCTGGCGAATCCTGTGGCTGTTGGCTTGCTGGTTACCCTTGGCCGCGCACGCCGCGAGTATCGATCCGGGCAAAGACCCGGTGCCGTCGGTTATGTGGGCGTTCTATCACAAGCAAATGCTCGGCGACGCTCCTTTTGTCTTTGATGACCGGGTCAAGCTGCTGGCGCCGCCATTCGCCGAAGATGCCCGGCAGGTGCCACTGGAAATCGATGCGCGAGCATTCAAGGGCGAGGTGGTGAAAATCCTCGCCTGGGCCGAGCTCAATCCGCTGCCGAAGATCGTCGACTTCCAGCCGCTGGACCGCGTATTGCCGTGGTTGTCGATCCGTATCCGCATTGAACAGGCCACCCCGTTGCGCGCGGCGGTACTGACTCGCGATGGGCTGTGGCATGTCGGTTCGACCCTGATCGACGCGGCAGGCGGTGGTTGCACCGCACCCAGCGTGGTGCGTACACAGCCCGGCTGGGAAGATCACATCGGCGAAGTATTGGGCGCGCGCTATCCGCGCAATGACTTCAGCCGTTTGCGCGTACAGGTGGCGCATCCGATGGACAACGGCATGGTCAGTGGCGTCCCTGAATTTTTCATCAACCATGCCGAGCTGCGAAGTGCCGATGACCAGCTGTTGGCGCGGCTGGAGCTGTTTCCTGCCGTCAGTGAAAACCCCAATCTAGCCTTCGACATCGAAGGGGCAGGGCAGACGCGTCTGATTATTCGGGACAACAGCGGCAATGAATTTGATGCGTCGATTCCCTGAGCCCAAGGAGCCTTTCATGCGCTGGATACTGCTGATGGTGTTGAGCGTCAGCCTGCCGGCCATGGCCGATCTTGAGTATTCGCTCAAGCCCCGGCAGATCGCCGAAGACACCTGGCTGCTGGAAGGCAGCACGGATAATTTCGCCAAAGCCAACGGCGGCAATATCGTCAACACCGCGTTCATTGTCACCGAGGGCGGAGTAGTGGTCATCGACACCGGGCCGTCCAAACGCTACGGCGAGGCGATGCGCAAGGCGATTGCCGCGATTACCGATAAACCGGTGGTTCAGGTGTTCCTGACCCACCATCACCCGGACCATGTGCTGGGCAATCAGGCGTTCGCTGACGTGCCCATCGGCGCACTGGCGGGAACCACTGAGCTGTTGCATCAACAAGGTGATGCGCTGGCCGAGAACATGTATCGAATGGTGGGTGACTGGATGCGTGGCACCGAAGTGGTGTTGCCCAATCAAGTCGTGACGCCAGGCGTACGCAGTTTTGGGAATCACGATATACGCTTGCTGGGCCTGGGTGGGCATACGGGAGCGGATCTGGCTATTCTCGACCAGAGAACCGGCGTGCTGTTTGCCGGGGACCTGGTGTTTTATCAACGGGCCTTGACTACCCCCAACAGCCCCGGGTTGGCTGTGTGGCTGGCGGACATTGCCACCCTGCAAGGCTTGCCCTGGACGCTGATCGTGCCGGGTCACGGCCCCGTGTCCGGCGACCCACAACCCTTCGAACAAATGCGCGACTACCTGACCTGGCTCGACCAGTTGCTGCAAGCGGGTGCGGCGAATGGCACCGACATGGCCGAGATGATCCGCAGTCCGATCCCCGAACGTTTCGCCGGGATCACCTTGAGCCGTTATGAATTGATCCGCAGCGTCAGTCATTTGTACCCGCGCTACGAGCGTGGGCAGATGACGCGGGTGGATTGCGCTGCTGCCAAGTAACGCTTGAACGCATTCGACCCGCTACTAAGGGATTAGGAATCTCCATATTGCGGGTAATTGTTGTCGGGGCGACGGCGCCCAAGAATCTGCACTACGCCGGGAAACTCTCCCGCGAATAACAAAAAACCGCAGAGGTAGCCGTCATGACTCAACCCGCACGTCGCCAGCCCTTCGTCTTGAGCCTGCTGCTCAGTGCCATGCTGTTGTCTGGCCAGGCATTGGCCGCGGTCTCCGACCAGGACATTCTCCAGGACCCGAAAAACCCGGAGCAAATCGTCACCAACGGCCTCGGCGTCCAGGGGCAACGCTACAGCCCGCTGGATATTCTCAACGTCGACAACGTGAAGGAATTGCGACCTGCCTGGGCATTCTCTTTCGGCGGCGAAAAACAGCGTGGCCAGCAAGCACAGCCGATGATCAAGGACGGCGTGATGTACATGACCGGGTCCTACTCGCGAGTGTTCGCGGTGGATGCGCGCACCGGCAAGAAACTCTGGCAATACGATGCGCGCCTGCCGGATGACATCCGTCCGTGCTGCGACGTGATCAACCGTGGCGTGGCGCTGTATGGCGACCTGGTGTTCTTTGGCACGCTCGACGCCAAGCTGGTGGCCCTGAACAAAGACACCGGCAAAGTGGTGTGGAGCAAGCAGGTGGCCGACCACAAGGAAGGCTATTCGATCAGCGCCGCGCCCTTGGTGATCAACGGCAAGCTGATTACCGGCGTGGCCGGTGGCGAGTTCGGCGTGGTGGGCAAGATTTCGGCGTACGACCCGAAAAATGGCGACCTGTTGTGGGTCCGGCCGACTGTTGAAGGCCACATGGGCTACGTCTACAAGGACGGCAAAGCCATCGAGAACGGCATCTCCGGCGGTGAAGCCGGCAAGACCTGGCCGGGTGACCTGTGGAAGACCGGCGGCGCCGCGCCCTGGCTCGGCGGCTACTACGACCCGGAAACCAATCTGCTGCTGTTCGGCACCGGCAACCCGGCACCGTGGAACTCGCATTTGCGTCCTGGCGATAACCTTTACTCGTCGTCGCGCCTGGCGCTCAACCCGGACGACGGCACCATCAAATGGCACTTCCAGAGCACGCCCCACGACGGTTGGGATTATGACGGCGTGAACGAGCTGGTCTCGTTCAACTACACCGAGGGCGGCAAGGAAATCAAAGCGGCGGCCACGGCGGACCGCAATGGTTTCTTCTACGTGCTGGACCGTACCAACGGTAAATTCATCCGCGGCTTCCCGTTCGTGGACAAGATCACCTGGGCCACCGGCCTGGATAAAGATGGCCGGCCGATCTACAACGAAGCCAGTCGCCCAGGCGCGCCGGGCTCTGATCCAAAGGGCAGTTCGGTGTTCGTAGCGCCTGCGTTCCTGGGGGCGAAAAACTGGATGCCGATGGCCTACAACCGCGACACCGGGCTGTTTTACGTGCCATCCAACGAGTGGGGCATGGACATCTGGAACGAAGGCATCGCCTACAAAAAAGGCGCGGCGTTCCTCGGCGCCGGTTTCACCATCAAACCGTTGAACGAAGACTACATCGGTGTGCTGCGCGCCATCGACCCGATAACCGGCAAGGAAGTCTGGCGCCACAAGAACTACGCGCCGCTGTGGGGTGGGGTGCTGACCACCAAGGGCAACCTGGTGTTCACCGGCACGCCGGAAGGTTTCCTCCAGGCGTTCAATGCCAAGACCGGCGAGAAAGTCTGGGAATTCCAGACCGGTTCCGGCGTACTCGGTTCGCCCGTGACCTGGGAAATGGACGGCGAACAGTACGTGTCTGTCCTCTCCGGTTGGGGCGGCGCCGTACCGTTGTGGGGCGGGGAAGTGGCCAAGCGCATCAAGGACTTCAACCAGGGCGGCATGCTCTGGACCTTCAAGCTGCCGAAGGACCTCGTTGCCAAGCACTGACCCCCAGTCCACCGCGTAACCCCTGTGGAGATGAATTACCTGTGGCGAGGGGGCTTGCCCCCGTTGGGTCGCGAAGCGGCCCCTTACATTCTTGGCACCCACCGCGGCGTCGACAATTACGACTGCTTCGCAGCCGGACGGGGGCAAGCCCCCTCGCCACAAAGGTGCACCCGACTCTTATCGGTAAACCTACGACCAATCGCCTGTCGGCACGACAGGCATCGACCCAGACAGAGGCCCACCATGATCTACGCACAACCCGGAACCCCAGGCGCCGTTGTTTCCTTCAAGCCGCGCTATGGCAACTTCATCGGCGGCGAATTTGTCGCGCCGGTCAATGGCGAATATTTCACCAATACCTCGCCGGTGACCGGTGAAGTGATTGCCGAATTCCCGCGCTCCAGCGCCGCCGACATCGAAAAGGCCCTCGACGCGGCACACGCCGCTGCGGATGCCTGGGGCAAGACTTCGGCCCAGGACCGTTCGCTGGTGCTGCTGAAAATCGCCGACCGTATCGAGCAAAACCTGGAAATCCTCGCCGTCACCGAAACCTGGGACAACGGCAAGGCCGTGCGCGAAACCCTGAACGCCGACGTGCCATTGGCTGCCGACCATTTCCGTTACTTTGCCGGCTGCATTCGCGCCCAGGAAGGCGGTGCTGCCGAGATCAATGAACTGACCACCGCCTATCACTTTCACGAGCCTCTGGGCGTGGTCGGGCAAATCATTCCATGGAATTTCCCGCTGCTGATGGCGGCCTGGAAACTTGCCCCGGCCCTGGCCGCGGGTAACTGCGTCGTGCTCAAACCGGCCGAACAGACGCCGCTGTCGATCATGGTCTTCGCTGAACTGATCGCCGATTTGCTGCCGGCGGGCGTGCTGAACATCGTCCAGGGCTTCGGTCGTGAAGCCGGCGAAGCGCTGGCCACCAGCAAGCGCATCGCCAAGATCGCCTTCACCGGTTCCACCCCGGTCGGCGCGCACATCATGCATTGCGCCGCCGAGAACATCATCCCGAGCACCGTCGAGCTGGGCGGCAAGTCGCCGAACATCTTCTTCGAAGACATCATGAACGCCGAGCCACAGTTCATCGAAAAAGCCGCCGAAGGACTGGTGCTCGCATTCTTCAACCAGGGCGAAGTGTGCACCTGCCCATCGCGGGCCTTGGTGCAAGAATCGATCTACGAGCCGTTCATGGCCGAAGTGATGAAGAAGATCGTCAAGATCAAACGCGGCAACCCGCTGGACACCGAAACCATGGTCGGCGCCCAGGCGTCGGAGCAGCAATACGACAAGATCCTCTCGTACCTCAAAATCGCTCAGGAGGAGGGGGCTGAACTGCTCACCGGTGGCGCCGCCGAGCGGCTTGAAGGTGACCTGTCCAGCGGCTATTACATCCAGCCGACACTGCTCAAGGGCCACAACAAGATGCGCGTATTCCAGGAAGAAATCTTCGGCCCGGTGGTGGGTGTCACCACCTTCAAGGACGAAGCCGAAGCGCTGGCGATTGCCAACGACAGCGAGTTCGGCCTCGGTGCCGGCCTCTGGACCCGCGACATCAACCGCGCCTATCGCATGGGCCGGGCGATCAAGGCCGGGCGCGTGTGGACCAACTGCTACCACCTGTACCCGGCGCACGCGGCGTTCGGTGGTTACAAGAAGTCCGGCGTCGGTCGGGAAAACCACAAGATGATGCTCGATCACTACCAGCAGACCAAGAACCTGCTGGTCAGCTACGACATCAATCCGCTGGGGTTCTTCTGACCCTTGGAATCACGGTAACCCCTTGTGGGAGCGGGCTTGCTCGCGAAAGCGATCTGTCAGTCAACGAATGTGTTGAATGTGACGCCGTCTTCGCGAGCAAGCCCGCTCCCACATTGGTCTGCAGCGTATGGAAAATCGTGCAACACCCCCTACCAACGCACCCCGCATTCTCCTTCGAAAGTAGCATTCGGGCGCCCGACGCCCCGTGCATTAATGGCTTTACCGGAATCGCCCGGCACAAGAAGAGGATTGACCCATGTGGACTAAACCCGCGTTTACCGATCTGCGCATTGGCTTCGAAGTGACGATGTATTTCGCCAACCGTTGATTGCTCACCCGGCCAGCCGTCGGGTTGGCCGGGCCTGCCTTTTGGAGCCTCATTCATGCACATTCGCGTTCTCGGCTCCGCTGCGGGTGGCGGTTTCCCGCAGTGGAATTGCAACTGCCACCAGTGTGCCGGGATGCGCAATGCCAGCCTGCGGGCACAACCGCGCACCCAGTCCTCGATTGTCCTGAGCGACAACGGTGTGGATTGGGTGCTGTGCAATGCCTCGCCGGACATTCGTGCGCAGCTCGCCAGTTTTCCGCTGTTGCAACCGGCTCGCCAGTTGCGTGACAGCGCCATCGTTGGCGTGGTGCTGCTCGACAGCCAGATCGATCACTGCACCGGCCTGCTGAGCCTGCGCGAAGGCTGTCCGCATACCGTCTGGTGCACCGAACGGGTTCACCAGGACCTGAGCAGCGGCTTTCCGCTGTTCAACATGCTGCGCCACTGGAACGGCGGGCTGCAGTGGCAACCGATCGGGCTGGATCGTCAGCCGTTCAGCATTCCTGCCTGCCAGCACTTGCGATGGCGTGCGATTCCCCTGGTGAGCAACGCACCGCCGTACTCGCCCAACCGCGGCCATCCGCAACCGGGCGACACCATTGGCTTATTCATTGAAGACCGGCGCAGCGGCGCGTCGCTGTTTTACGCGCCGGGTCTGGGGCAAGTCGATGACGAAGTGCTGGGCTGGATGCAGCGTGCCGATTGCCTGCTGCTGGACGGCACTTTGTGGCGTGACGACGAGATGCGCGTCTGCGAAGTCGGCCAAAGCCTGGGCAGCGAAATGGGGCACCTGTCGCAAAGCGGCCCCGGCGGCATGCTCGAGGTACTCGAAGGTTTTACCCGCCAGCGCAAGGTGCTGATCCACATCAACAACACCAACCCGATCCTCGATGAAGACTCGGCTGAGCGCGCCTTGCTGGAACGGCGTGGGATCGAAGTGGCTTATGACGGCATGAGTATTGAGTTGTAGCGGATGGCCCCATCGCGGGCAAGCCACGCTCCCACAGGTTTACGCGATCAACTGTGGGAGCGTGGCTTGCCCGCGATGGGGCCAGACCCGACACCGCAATTCCATCGGAGACCCGCAATGACCAGCCCCGCAATGACCCCCACCGAATTCGAAGCCGCCCTGCGCGCCAAAGGCGCCTATTACCACATTCATCACCCCTTCCACCAAGCCATGTACGCCGGCCGCGCGAGCCGCGAGCAGATTCAGGGCTGGGTCGCCAATCGCTTCTATTACCAGGTGAACATTCCGCTCAAGGATGCCGCGATCCTCGCCAACTGCCCGGACCGCGACGTGCGCCGTGAGTGGTTGCAACGGATTCTCGACCACGACGGCGTGGCCGGCAGTGAGGGCGGCATCGAAGCCTGGCTGCGTCTGGGCGAAGCGGTGGGGCTGGATCGCGAACAGATTCTGTCCCAGGAACTGGTGCTGCCCGGCGTGAGGTTCGCCGTCGATGCCTATGTCAATTTCGCCCGCCGCGCCTGCTGGCAGGAAGCGGCGAGCAGTTCGCTGACCGAACTGTTCGCCCCGCAGATCCATCAGTCCCGACTCGACGCCTGGCCGACGCATTACCCGTGGATCGACGTTGGCGGTTATGACTATTTTCGCAACCGTTTGAGTCAGGCCCGGCGTGATGTGGAGCACGGCTTGCGCATTACCTTGACGCACTACGTCACGCGCGAGGCGCAGCAACGCATGCTCGAGATCCTGCAATTCAAACTCGACGTGCTGTGGAGCATGCTTGACGCCATGAGCATGGCCTACGAGCTAAAGCGCCCGCCTTATCACACTGTCACGGCCAATAAAGTCTGGCACCGGGGGATTGCCCTGTGAGCCTGATCCATCGCGAGTGGTTGCCGTCGTTGCGCCAGGGCTTTCGTTTGCAATGGGAACCCCGCCAGGACTGTCACGTGCTGCTGTACCCCGAAGGCATGATCAAACTCAACGCCAGCGCCGGGCAGATCCTCGATCTGGTGAATGGCCGGCGCAGTGTCTCGGCGATCATAGAACGACTGACCGCGAATTTTCCCGGCGTGCCGGGGATCGATGAGGATGTGCTGGCATTTCTGGAGGTGGCTCATGCGCAATTCTGGATTGAATGATTCACCCGTCGGCCCACCGCTGTGGCTGTTGGCGGAGCTGACCTACCGCTGCCCGCTGCAATGTCCGTATTGTTCCAACCCGCTGGATTTTGCCCGCCATGGCGAGGAACTGAGCACCGAGGAGTGGATCCGGGTGTTTCGCGAGGCCCGCGAAATGGGTGCCGCGCAATTGGGCTTTTCCGGCGGCGAGCCATTGGTGCGGCAGGACCTGGCCGAACTGATCAAAGCCGCGCGAGACATGGGCTACTACACCAACCTGATCACCTCGGGCATCGGCCTGACCGAGCAGAAAGTCCGCGACTTCAAGGTGGCCGGGCTGGACCATATCCAGATCAGTTTTCAAGCGGCTGACGAAGCGGTCAACAACATGCTCGCCGGCTCCCGCAAGGCCTTCGCCCAGAAACTGGCCATGGCCCGCGCGGTGAAAGCCCAGGGCTATCCCATGGTGCTGAACTTCGTCACCCATCGGCACAACATTGACCAGATCGCACAGATCATCGACTTGTGCCTGGCGCTGGAAGCGGATTTTGTCGAGTTGGCCACGTGTCAGTTCTACGGCTGGGCCGAACTCAATCGCGTCGGCCTGCTGCCCACCCGCGAACAACTGCAGCGCGCCGAGCGCATCACCAACGAGTATCGCGCGCGGCTTGAGGCTCAGGGCCACCCGTGCAAGCTGATCTTTGTCACCCCGGATTATTACGAAGAGCGCCCCAAAACCTGCATGAACGGTTGGGCCAATCTGTTTCTCGACATCACCCCGGACGGTACCGCGCTGCCTTGCCACAGCGCCCGCCAGTTGCCGGTGGAATTTCCCAACGTTCGCGAGCACAGCATTGAGCACATCTGGACCGATTCGTTTGGCTTCAACCGTTTTCGTGGCGATGACTGGATGAAGGAGCCGTGCCGCTCGTGCGATGAAAAGCACACGGATCTGGGCGGCTGCCGTTGCCAGGCATTCATGCTCACCGGCGATGCCGCCAATGCCGACCCGGTGTGCAGCAAGTCGCCGCACCATGGCGTGATCCTCAAGGCCCGGGAAGAGGCCGAGGCTGCGGGGCAGGGCATGGAACACCTGACGTTGCGTAACGAAAAGGCTTCGCAGCTGATCTATCGCGGATAGATACCTACGCGCAGTTCTACTGTGGGAGCGGGCTTGCTCGCGAAGGCGATTTGTCAGGCAACATTAATAGTGAATGTCAGGGCCTCTTCGCGAGCAAGCCCGCTCCCACATTTGATCTGTGGTAGGCACAAGATCTTGCTACCCATTGGTCTGATTGCATTCGCAGCCGGATGGTTTAGTGTGGGTTCCATCTTCCAAAACAATAAAAACAGGCTTTCCAATGAGCCAGAGTCTCAGCCAGCTGCGTAAGTTCGTGTCTCCAGAAATCATCTTCGGTGCCGGCTGTCGGCACAATGTCGGCAATTACGCCAAGACCTTCGGTGCCCGCAAAGTTCTGGTGGTCAGCGATCCCGGGGTGATTGCCGCCGGGTGGGTTGCCGATGTCGAGGCCAGCCTGCAAGCCTTGGGTATCGACTACTTCCTGTACAGCGATGTCTCGCCTAACCCACGGGTCGAAGAAGTCATGCTCGGCGCGGAGCTGTACCGGGAAAACCATTGCGATGTGATTGTTGCCGTCGGCGGAGGCAGCCCGATGGATTGCGGCAAAGGCATCGGCATTGTAGTTGCTCACGGACGCAGCATTCTCGAATTCGAAGGCGTGGACACCATCCGTGTGCCCAGCCCTCCATTGATCCTGATTCCGACCACTGCCGGCACGTCGGCTGATGTGTCGCAGTTCGTGATCATTTCCAACCAGCAAGAACGCATGAAGTTCTCCATCGTCAGCAAAGCGGTGGTGCCGGACGTCTCGTTGATCGACCCGGAAACGACCCTGAGCATGGACCCGTTCCTGTCGGCGTGTACCGGCATCGACGCGTTGGTGCACGCCATCGAAGCCTTCGTCTCCACCGGTCACGGGCCATTGACCGATCCCCATGCGCTGGAAGCGATGCGGTTGATCAACGGCAACCTGGTGCAAATGATTGCCAACCCCACGGACATCGCCCTGCGCGAGAAGATCATGCTGGGCAGCATGCAAGCCGGGCTGGCGTTCTCCAACGCGATTCTCGGCGCGGTGCACGCGATGTCCCACAGCCTCGGCGGGTTCCTCGATCTGCCCCATGGCCTGTGCAACGCGGTGTTGGTGGAACATGTGGTGGCGTTCAATTACAGCTCGGCGCCGGATCGCTTCAAGGTGATCGCCGAGACGTTCGGCATCGATTGCCGCGGGCTGAACCACCGGCAGATCTGCGGGCGGCTGGTGGAACATCTGATTGCGCTCAAACACGCGATCGGCTTCCACGAGACCCTTGGCTTGCACGGGGTCAGTACGGCGGACATTCCGTTCCTGTCGCAACACGCCATGCACGACCCGTGCATCCTGACCAATCCGCGCGAATCCAGTCAGCGTGATGTCGAGGTCGTCTATGGCGAAGCCCTCTGACGATCAGCAACGGGCACTGGCGGGGTTACTCGGGTTAGGCAGCCATTCGGCGCGCAAGAGTCATTACCCGGAACTGGCCGCGCGGCTCGACGAACTGGAAGCCGAGCGCAATCGCTATAAATGGTTGTTCGAAAACGCGGTCCAGGGGATTTTCCAGGCCAGCCTGCAAGAAGGCATGCGGGCCGCCAACCCGGCGTTGGCGCACATGCTCGGTTATCAGGACCCGCAAGAGGTGCTGTTTTCTCTGGCGGACCTGGCGAGCAACCTGTTTGTCGGCGGCGTCAGTGAGCTGGAAAACATCGGCGAAATCCTCAAGCATCAACGCAGCCTGCACGGGTATGAAACCCAATTGCGGCGCAAGGACGGCAGCAGCCTCGATGTATTGATGAACCTGTTGCTCAAGCCCGATCAGGAAGGCCTGGTTGAGGGGTTTGTCGCCGACATCACCGAACGCAAACAAGCCCAGCAGCGTTTGCAGCAACTCAACGATGAACTGGAGCAGCGGGTCGCCGCGCGCACCGATGAGTTATTGGAAGCCAACCGCAACCTGCAACAGCAAATCACCCAGCGCAAGCAGATCGCCGAAGCCTTGCGCGATGCCCGCGACGCTGCCGAAGCCGCCAATCGCAGCAAGGACAAGTACCTCGCGGCGGCCAGTCACGACTTGCTGCAACCGCTTAACGCCGCGCGCTTGCTGATCTCGACGTTGCGTGAACGAAAACTGCCGGACGTTGAACAGGTCCTGGTCGAGCGCACTCATCAGGCGCTGGAAGGGGCGGAAGACCTGCTCACTGATTTGCTGGATATTTCCCGGCTCGATCAGGCCGCGGTGAAACCCGACGTTGCCCTTTATCGTCTCGACGAATTGCTCGGGCCGCTGGTGTCCGAATTTCAATCGGTCGCCGAGGCCGCAGGGTTGAACCTGCGGGTGCATGTCGGCGAGTACGCCATCAGCACCGACCTGCGCCTGATGACGCGCATCCTGCGTAACTTCCTCAGTAATGCCTGCCGCTACACCGACGAGGGCAGCATCCTGCTGGGCGCAAGGCGCCGCGGCGAAATGCTGCGCCTGGAGGTCTGGGACACCGGGCGTGGCATCGCCGCAGACCGACTGGATTCGATTTTCCTGGAGTTCAACCAACTCGATGTCGGACGCGCCGCCGACCGCAAAGGTGTGGGGTTGGGGTTGGCCATTGTTGAGCGCATCGGCAAGATTCTCGGTTATCGGATTCGGGTTAAATCGGTGCCGGGACGAGGTTCGATGTTCAGCATCGACGTACCGATTTCCCATGAGGTTCCGCTGCCGATCAGTCAGGCTGCGCCTCAGTTGACCACGGGCAATCCTTTGCCGGGTCGGCGCCTGCTGGTGCTGGACAACGAAGTCAGCATTCTCGAGAGCATGAGCGCGCTGCTGGGGCAGTGGGGGTGCGAGGTGGTCACGGCCACGGATGAATCCTCAGCGCTGGCGGCGCTGCGCGGGCAAGCGCCGGAACTGATCCTGGCGGACTATCACCTCGATCATGGCGTGGTGGGCTGCGATGTGGTCAGGCATTTGCGTGAGCATTACGGCCAGGTGATTCCGGCGGTAATCATTACGGCGGACCGCACGGATCAGTGTCGACGCTCGTTGCAGCGACTCGGCGCGCCGCTGCTGAACAAGCCGGTGAAACCCGGCAAGCTGCGCGCGGCGCTCAGTCAGATGCTTGGCGTTATCTGAGCGCGCGATACTGCAGGCTGAACCCAAGCTCTGCGCACTGACCTTGCTCCAGCAACCGCAAACCCGGTCGACCGGGCAGGTGATGCGCGTTGACGGGGTGGCTCACCGGTTCGATGCAGAAAAACTCCAGACCGACCGGGCAATAGAGCAGGTAGTAATCGCTGCCGGTGGCCTGGCATTCCAGCGCATAGCCGAGGTCAGGTTGCTCGATCAGGCAATGGCCGTCCCAATGGCAGAAACCGTTGTCGACCAGGGAGGCGGGTAAGGCGCCCAGTTGACGGAAATCCCAGTCGGCGGGCAATTCGATCAACTCGGTTGGCAGTTTCGAGCCATCGCATAACCAGACTTTCTCGGCCTTGGCCTGTAGCTGCGTGTTCGCCGTGCGCGGAAAGTAAGGGTGCAAACCGAGGCCATGCCACGCGGCGCGGTCGGCCAGGTGTGTGACCTGTAATTCGATGTTCAACTGGCCCTTGCTCAGATGAAACCGTTGCCGGGCGCGATAAGCGAACGGCGTGCTGCTGTCGAGTTGCAGGATCACTTCATTGGCCGATTGCGACACCACCTGCCAAGGTTGCTGCCAGGCGCTGCCGTGGATGGGCAGCGGATCGGTGAGGCTGTTGGGCGTCAACGCCAGCCAGCCCTCGGGGCAATCGAAGCCACCATCGGCGATGCGGTTGGACCACGGCGCCAGTGGATAGCAACCGAGTTTGCCCGGCAAGCCAGTGTTCAGCGCCTGGGCGTCATTGTGACGGAGCAGCGGTTGTCCCGTGCTGCGAACTGTCCAGTTGACGAGGCTGCCACCGAGCTCGGGGGCGAGGGTGAGGTAGGTGAGTTCGTCTTCGAGTTCGAGAATTTTTGGTGTCATGGACATTTCCGCATACTGATGAGCTGTTGTGGCGAGGGGGCTTGCCCCCGTTGGGCCGCGAAGCGGACCTCGGCATTATTCAGTCAGACTGCACAGACGCCAATGACGACTGCTTCGCAGCCGACCGGGGGCAAGCCCCCTCACCACAGGGGGCGGGGCTTATCTTGTTAATGCAGTCAGGGAATCATTGAACAGCGGTTCCGGCAACCCGGTAACGCCCGGATCGAGGGCAAACACACCACCGGCCAGGGACTGTTCATCATGGTCATCACCAGGGCGAATCGAGGTCACAAACAACGTGTCCAGACGACTGCCACCGAAGGCGCACATGCTGGGTTTCTTCACCGGGACGGCGAGGGAGCGATCCAGTCGGCCGTCAGGGGTAAAGCGGTGAATCACCCCGGCGTCATTGCCGCAGATCCAGTAGCAACCGTCGGCATCCACCGCCGCGCCGTCAGGACGCCCGGGGAACTGATTCATGTCGACGAATAGACGCCGATTGGACGGTGTGCCGCTGTCGATGTCGTAATCAAAGGCCCATATCTGTTGGACCAAGGGATGGGAATCCGACAGGTACATCGTCCGTCCATCCGGGCTGAAACCCAGGCCGTTCGGGACGATAAACCCGCCCAGTCGTGCCTCAATCGGCCCTCGTTGACCGGCGCTGTAGCGGTAAAGCGCGCCGTCGGCCGCGTTGGCGCCCATGTTCAACACCATGCTGCCCGCCCAGAAGCGTCCCTGACGGTCGCAACGACCATCGTTCAGGCGCATGTCCGTGCGGGCGTGGTCGACGTGGGCGAGCAATTGACTGTCGAGGCTGCCGTCGTTTTGTGGGTGCAGATGGAAGAACCCGCTTTCCATCCCGGCCACCCAGCCGCCGTCGCGGTGGCGGGTAATGCAGGCGAGCATCTCTGGCGCGGTCCACACATCGACGTGTCCGCTGGCGGCACTCCAGCGTTGCAGGGCCCCGGCAGGAATATCGACCCAGTACAGGGCGTTTTCCTCGGGGACCCACACCGGGCATTCACCGACAGCGTTACGGGCATCGACAATCAATTCGGCTTGCATGGCCACTCATTCCCTTGGTTTTTTGTTGTTGGGGGTCAGTCGCCGAACGGGCCTGACGCGACAAACGCACCACCTTGGTAAACCATCGCCGGGTCATCAGCGGCCGGCATCGGTTGGGTCTCGATTTTTTCGCGGAATACTTCGGAGTTGTCCTGTGGTTGATAACCCAGGCCGGATGCGAAACGGTTGTCCCACCAAACGTTCTTGTTGTCGGACACGCCATACACCACGGTGTGGCCGACGTTCGGGGCGTACAACGCGCATTCCAGCAATTGGGTCAGGTCGCCGAAGCTCAGCCACGTGCTCATCATGCGGCGGTTTTGCGGTTCCGCGAACGAGGAGCCGATACGCACGCTGACGGTCTCGATGCCGTAGCGATCGAAGTAAAAACTGGCCATGTCTTCGCCGTAGGACTTGGACAAACCGTAGTAGCTGTCCGGGCGACGTGGGGAGTGGGCGTCGATGACCTGGTCTTGCTTGTAGAAACCGATGACGTGGTTGGAGCTGGCGAAGATCACGCGCTTCACACCGTGGCGGCGCGCGGCTTCATAGATGTGGAACACGCCGCAGATGTTGGCACCGAGGATCTGCTCGAACGAGTGCTCGGTCGACACGCCGCCAAAGTGCAGGATCGCATCCACGCCTTCGACCAATTGATGCACGGCTTGTTTGTCTGCCAGGTCGCACGGCACGACTTCTTCGCGGTCATCGATCGCTGGAGCGAGGTCGGCGATGTCCGACAGGCGAATCACATTGGCATAGGGGCGCAGGGTTTCGCGCAAGACTTTACCCAGGCCACCGGCGGCACCGGTCAGCAGCAGGCGATTGAAAGGGAGGCGGGTGGTTGTAGTAGTCATGGGAATCCTGGACAAACAGTTGTTGTTATCGAATCGTTGTAGGTTGTCGTACGACTTTGCTGAAGTATCGTAAGGCTCTCCGGGTCTTGTCAACGCAACATTGGTTGAAATGGACGGAGGGTCGTTCCTCATCAATCAACACATTTATTCTGTGGCGAGGGGGCTTGTCGGAACGCCGCATCGCCCCGTTGGGCTGCGCAGCAGCCCCAAAACTTAGACATATAGACCGAGTTCATCAGTTTTACGACTGCTGCGCAGCCGAACGGGGGCAAGCCCCCTCGCCACAGGGTCTATGTCAGTCAGTGAAAGATTGGTATTACAGCAGCGAAATCGGGTAGCTGATGAACACGCGGTTCTCGTCGAATTCGTTGGTGCTGAAGCTCTTGCGAATGCTCGCGTTGCGCCATTTCACGTTGAGGTTTTTCAACGGACCGCTTTGCACCGTGTAGGCCAGTTCGGATTCACGGCCCCATTCTTCGCCGTCGGTGATCTTCCCGGTGTGCACGTTATCACCGCTGATGTAGCGGTTCATCATAGTCAGGCCGGGCACGCCCAGGGCGACGAAGTTGTAGTCGTGGCGCACCTGCCAGGATTTTTCCTGGGCGTTATCGTAGCTGGAGTTGTAGCTGTCGTTGGCCAGCGTGCCGCCGCTGGTGCCGTTGACGCGCATCCATTGATCATCGCCAGTGAGCTTTTGCAGGCCGACGTAGAAAGTGCTGCCGCCGTATTTGGCCGAGAGCATGGCGAACGCGGTTTTGTTGTCGAGGTCGCCGTCCAGGGCGCTGCCGTTTTCCTTGCCGATGAAATAGCCAAGGTTGGCACCGAGGGTCCAGTCACCGATCGGCTGGCTGTGGCTCAGGTTGAAATACTGTTGCTGGTAGATGTCGCTGAGTTCGGCGTACCAGACGCCGACCTGGGTGCGTTTGTCATTGAACGCGTATTCACCGCCACCGAAGTTGAACCGGTCAGAGGTGATGGCAGCCGATTTGCCGTTCATGAACATGTCTTCCATGCTCGCATCGTTACGCGGGCTGTTCTTCTGGAACTGGCCGCCGTAGAGCGTCAGACCGCTGATCTCGGTGGACGTCAGCTGGCCACCCTGGAAGGTTTGCGGCAGCGAACGGCCGTCGTCGGAACGCAGGATCGGCAACACCGGCATCCACTCGCCGACCTTGATTTCGGTCTTCGAAATCTTGCCTTTGAGCGCCACACCCAAGCGGCCGAAATTGTCGACCGGGCGGCCATCGCTGTCGATCGGCAGCAGTTGCGTACCGCCGGTGCCTTTACCGCCGTCGAGCTTTTGCGAGAACAGACCGAGCACGTCCACACCGAAGCCGACAGTGCCCGGTGTGAACCCTGACTTGGCGTCAAGAATGAAGTTTTGCGTCCACTCCTCAGCCTTGCCTTGCGGATACGCCGGGTTGGTGTAGTTGCGGTTGAAGTAGGCGTTGCGCAGGTTCAGCGTGGCCTTGGCGTCGTCGGTGAAACCTTCGGCATGGCTGGTCATCGGCAGGGCGAGGGCCAGGCCGCTGCAACCAATGAGGCTCAGGGTATGACGGCGTTTGAAAATCTGATTTGGGGTGCGGGCGGACGAATTGCGGACGAGCTTGCTCACTGTGACGCTCCCATACTTCTTGTTGTTTTTATTTTTGTCATACGTCGTCGTACAACATTGCCGGCGATTATTTGCGAGGGCTTGAGGGCTTGTCAATCAGAAGTTGTACGATGACCTTGCGCTGTAGGTGCAGATGTCGAAGAAACCGGTAGGAGCCGAGGGAATGTCAGCTGGAGATCATGGGGGGCATGGTGCCGAGGAGGGACACTGCTGCGACCGCGCCCATCCCCAGCATCCATTCGAGGATCACGCTGGTTTTAAGAGTCGACAGGCGCTGCTCGCAATCATTGATGCGCAGGCGATTGAACAGCGCCAAACCGAGCATCGCCGTAATCAGCGCGACCTTGATCAACAGAATCAACGCAAATCCAGTAAACAACGGTGTCGGCCAAAACACTCCGGTCAGGACCCGAACGTTGATCAATCCGGTAATCAGCAACCCCGCTACCAAGGCGTAACCGACACCACTGAAACGCATCAAAATGGCTTTGACAGGTTGCTCTGCGGGCTGCCGCAAGATCATCACCAACAGCATCAATCCGCCGAGCCAGGCGCCTACGCAGGTCAGGTGAACGACTTGATTGAGCATCAACAACTGGCCGCTCCGGCCATCCAGCATGGCGCCGTGACCGACCGGTGCGAGGGTCGCCAGCAACAGACAGGCGAGGCCGATTCTCAGCGGCTTGTTCGCCTGCCACGGGCTCATCAGCAACGCCACCAACAACCCATTGAGCAACAAATGCCAGCGCCAGACCTGACCGAAAAACGTGTTGCCCAACACCAGATGCAGGGTCGACGGATCGAACGCCGCCTCCCACGCGCCGGCCATGCTCGCGGTGATCAGCAGCAACCAGGCAATGCCGCTGGCCAACGCTACTGCCGCCAACCAACGACCGGTCAGTTCCAGCTTTCGATCGAGGTGTTCAGCGCGGCCATTGAGCAGCAAGGGCCGAAACACCCACGCACCGAACAGCATCAGCACCATGGTGAAATGCACAAAGCGACACAGCACCATCGCGCTCGTCATGAATTACTGGCCAACCTTGAAGCCGTAGGCGCCTTCACTCTTGTGGGTGTCGACGGACACCGCGTGCCACTCGACTTTATAGGTGCCCGCGGTCAGCGGTTCGGCAGGCGTGACGATCAGGGTTTTCTTGTCGCTGCCTTCAGTGGCGAGGCTCTTGACCGGCACCGCAGCGCCGTCCTTGGTGATTGTGACCTTGGAGAACGTCGCTTCAACGCCTTCGGAAAACTCCAGGCGCAGCTCCGATGGCGAACTCACGGTGCTGTCGGCCGCCGGGGTCTGGCCTTTCAGATGGGCATGGGCCCATACCGACGACGCGACCAGCAGCGAGCCGAGGAGGGCGGTGGTGACCAGGGCTTTTTTGAGCATCGTGAATACCTCTGAGGCAGGTTCGAAGTGGCGCCAGTTTACCCGCCGACAGCTTAGTGTCGAAGTTTCGTTTTAGCCTGTCGCCGTGACGTAGAGCCGGATGCTAGTCTTGGTCAACGCTGGTGTCAGGGAGCCCTCATGGGCAATCACAAGATCGGGATTCGTCGCAGTAACGTCGAGAAAATTCTGCTGGGGGCGGAAAAGGTTTTCGCCGAAAAAGGCTTTGGCGGCACCGCCATGGCCGACATCGCTGCCGAAGTGCAATTGCCGCGCTCCAACCTGCATTACTACTTCAGCACCAAGACCGAGCTGTACAGCGCGGTGTTGTTCGATCTGCTGGAAGTGTGGAAGCAGGACGCGTTGTGCTTCGAGATGTTCGACGATCCGCGTGTGGTGCTCAGCAGTTACATCCGCGCCAAGATGAACCACTCGCGCAGTCGGCCTTACGGCTCGAAAGTCTGGGCCAACGAGATCATCCACGGTGCGCCGACATTGGGCGAGGCGCTGGACGTCAGCCTGTACGACTGGGCCAAGATGAAAGAAGCGAAAATCCGTCAGTGGGTGGACGACAAACGCATCCTGCCGGTGGAGCCTTCGAGCCTGCTGTACATGATCTGGGCGTCGACCCAGCACTATGCGGACTTTGATCATCAGGTGAACATTTTGAATGATCACCAGCCGTTGTCGGACATGCAGTTCGAGCGGGCGGTGCAGACGGTGACCAGTGTGATTTTGCGGGGGATCGGGTTGGAGCCTTGAAATTTTCGGTGCTGCAGCCGTCCCCTTCGCGAGCAAGCCCGCTCCCACATTAAACCGCGCTCCTCCAGATGGAATGCGATCAAATGTGGGAGCGGGCTTGCTCGCGAAGGCGTCAGTTCAGACACTAAAAAACTTATACCGCGACATGGTACGGATTCCGCGGATCATGATTCCAGTCCAGAAACGGCTTGCCCGTGTCCATCGGCACCATCTCGATGCAGTCCTGCACCGGGCAGGTGATCTGGCACAGATTGCAGCCTATACACTCCTCATCAATCACTGAATACTGATGCGTCCCGTCCGCCTGCGTCAGGCTGGCAATCGCCTGGTGCGACGTATCCTCGCACGCAATGTGGCAGCGCCCACACCCAATGCACGCTTCCTGATCAATCTTGGCGATCACCTGATAGTTGATATCGAGGTACTTCCAGTCCGTGGTGTTGCCCACGGCCCGCCCGGAAAATTCCGAAATGCTGGCGTAGCCCTGACTGTCCATCCAGCGTGACAAACCGTCTTTCATCTCCTCGACGATCCTGAAACCGTGCAGCATCGCCGCCGTGCACACCTGCACCGAACCGCTGCCTAGCGCAATGAATTCCGCCGCATCGCGCCAGCTACCGATACCGCCAATACCGGAGATCGGCAGGCCTTGGGTCTGTGGGTCACGGGCGATTTCGGCAACCATGTTCAGCGCAATCGGCTTCACCGCCGAACCGCAATAACCGCCATGGGTGCTTTGGTTGCCCACGGCCGGGTTGGCGACCATGCGCTCGAGGTTGACGCTGGTGATCGAGTTAATGGTGTTGATCAGCGACACCGCATCCGCACCGCCACGATGAGCCGCGCGGGCGGCGACGCGGATGTCGGTGATGTTCGGTGTGAGCTTGACGATCACCGGCAGCGAGCAATACGTCTTGCACCAGCGGGTCACCTGTTCGACGTATTCCGGCACCTGGCCGACCGCCGCGCCCATGCCGCGTTCCGGCATGCCATGGGGGCAGCCGAAATTCAGTTCTATGCCATCGGCGCCGGTGGCTTCCACCAACGGCAGGATGAATTTCCACGACTCTTCGACACAGGGCACCATCAACGACACGATCATCGCGCGGTCCGGCCAGTCCTTTTTGACCTGGGTGATTTCCCGCAGATTGATCTCCAGCGAGCGGTCGGTGATCAGCTCGATGTTGTTGAAACCCACCACCTCACGGTTGGCGCCGAAATGCGCCGAATAGCGCGATGACACGTTGACCGCCGCCGGGTCTTCACCCAGGGTTTTCCAGACCACGCCGCCCCAACCGGCTTCGAAGGCGCGGACCACGTTGTACGCCTTGTCGGTCGGCGGCGCGGAGGCCAGCCAGAACGGATTGGGGGCTTTGATGCCGGCGAAGACAATCGAGAGATCGGCCATTTACGCAGCCTCCACGTTGAGCATCAGTTGAGCGTTGATCGCCTCGGCGGCGCGTTTGCCGTGTTGTACGGCTTGCACGGTGAGGTCCTGATCGAGGCTGGTGCAGTCGCCGCCGGCATACACGCCGGGGATGCTGGTGCGCAGTTGTTCGTCCACCTCAATCCGCTCGCCCTGACGCTTGAGCTCGCGGGCCAGCGGATCGGCGAGGGCGCTGCCATCAAAGGCCTGGCCGATGGCTTTGAAGATAGCGTCAGCGGCCAGTTCGAAAGTTTGCCCGGTGGTTTGCAGGCGACCGTCCACCAGATGGGTACGGGCGAAGCGCATGCCGCGCACGTTGCCTTGGTCGTCGAGCAGCACTTCTTCCGGTTGTGCCCACGTCAGCAAACGCACCTGATTGGCCTTGGCGATGTCCTGTTCGTGACCGGTGGCGCCCATGTCTTCCACGCCACGGCGGTACACCAGATTCACATCGCGAGCGCCGAGACGGGCCATTTGCACGGCCATGTCGATGGCGGTATTGCCGGCGCCGAGGACGATGCAGTGGTCCGCCAGCGGCAGTTGAGTCAGGTCATCGGCCTGGCGCAGTTCGCGAATGTACTCGGTGGCGGCGAGCAGGCCCGGCGCTTCTTCGTGGGCCAGGCCGAGTTGTTTGCTGGCATTCAGGCCGAGGCCGAGGAACACCGCGTCGAATTGTTGATGCAAGTCGCTCAGGGTCAGGTTCTCTCCGAGCTTTTGCCCATGACGGAGTTCGATGCCGCCGATTTGCAGGAGGAATTCCAGCTCCTTTTGTGCGTAGTCGTCTACCAGTTTGTACTTGGCGATCCCGTATTCGTTGAGGCCACCGGCCTTTTCCCTTGCTTCGAAAATCACCACGTCATGGCCGTGCATTGCGCTGCGATGTGCGCAGGACAAACCGGCCGGGCCGGCACCGACTACGGCGATGCGTTTACCCGTGGTGGCGGCGCGCTGGAAGGGATGTTCACTGAAATGTGCATTGTCCACCGCATAACGTTGCAGCAAGCCAATCAAGACTGGTGCGCATTCATGGTCGTTGTTGCGCACGCAGGCTTGCTGGCAGAGGATTTCCGTCGGGCACACACGGGCGCAACTGCCACCGAGGATGTTCGCCGAGAGGATTTTCTGCGCGGCACCCTGAACGTTTTCCTGATGGATATTGCGGATGAAGGACGGGATGTCGATCTCGCTGGGACAGGCGTTCACGCAGGGCGCGTCGTAGCAATACAGGCAACGCGAGGCTTCCAGATGAGCCTGACGGTCGTTGAGCGGCGGCGCCAGGTCGGTGAAATGGCCGGCGAGGGCGGCGGCATTCTCGTAAGGATGCGGGAGGTGGTTCAGGGTCTTGATCACGGTTTCAGCCTCACGGTGATGGAGGTGCTGCCTCTGTCGGGCATTGGTTTTTGTGTTGCCTGTTCTGGCCCCTTCGCGAGCAAGCCCGCTCCCACAGGGTATGCATTCCAAATGTGGGAGCGGGCTTGCTCGCGAAGGCCGAAGGCCTCGATCTCAGCGGTTCACAGATTTTGGCTGGAGCAGTGCAGCCCGCTTACTCAGCAAATCAAACACCGCCGGATACGCCGGCCGTTCGACATACCGTCCCGCCCCCCGCTCAGCCCGCAAATCGCCATCGGCCCAGACCACGCGGCCCTGGCTGACGGTGTGGCTCGGCACACCGCGAACGGTCTTGCCCTCAAAGATGTTGAAGTCGACCTGCTGGTGATGAGTCTTGGCTGAAATCGTCCGTGTGCCTTCCGGGTCCCACAGCACCAGGTCTGCATCGGCCCCGACCCGAATCGCGCCTTTGCGCGGGTACAGGTTGAAGATCTTCGCGGTGTTGGTGGAGGTCAGCGCGACGAAGTGCTGCATCGACAGACGCCCGGTGTTGACCCCTTCATCCCAGAGCACCGCCATGCGGTCTTCGATACCGGCGGTGCCGTTGGGGATTTTGCTGAAGTCGTCGCGGCCGGCGGCTTTTTGTTCGGCGCAGAAGCAGCAATGGTCGGTCGCAGTGGTGTGCAGGTTGCCGGACTGCAGGCCATGCCACAGTGCCTCTTGATGGCCGCGAGGACGGAAGGGCGGGCTCATTACGTAACCGGCAGCGGTCTGCCAGTCCGGGTGTTGGTAGACGCTGTCGTCCAGCAGTAGATGCCCGGCCAGCACTTCGCCGTAGACTTGTTGGCCCTTGCTGCGGGCATAGGTGATTTCATCGAGGGCTTCTTTGGTCGAAACGTGCACCAGGTACAGCGGCGTGCCGAGCGTCTCGGCGATGCGGATCGCCCGACTGGCGGCTTCGCCTTCAACCTGCGATGGCCGTGACAGCGGATGCGCTTCCGGACCGGTGATGCCCTGGGCCATCAACTTGCGTTGCAGGTGATAGACCAGCTCGCCGTTTTCGGCGTGCACCGTCGGCACCGCGCCCAGTTCCAGGCAACGCTCGAAACTCGCCACCAGTGTGTCGTCAGCGGCCATGATCGCGTTCTTGTACGCCATGAAATGCTTGAAGCTGTTGACCCCGTGATGGCTGACCAGCTCCGCCATGTCCTCGCGCACCTGCTCGCTCCACCAGGTGATCGCGACATGAAAGCCGTAATCCGACGCCGACTTCTCGGCCCAGCCGCGCCACTGGTGAAACGCTTCCATCAGCGATTGCTGTGGATTGGGAATCACGAAGTCGATGATCGACGTGGTACCACCGGCCAATCCTGCCGCCGTGCCGCTGAAAAAGTCTTCACTGGCCACGGTGCCCATGAAGGGCAGTTGCATGTGCGTGTGCGGATCGATGCCGCCGGGCATCAGGTACTGACCACTGCCGTCGAGCACTTCGGCACCTGCCGGCACATCAAGATTATCGCCAATGGCTTTGATCACGCCGTCAGCGCAATAGACATCGGCGCGGTAACTTTCATCATGGGTAATAACGGTGGCGCCACGGATCAACAGAGACATTCCGAGTTCCTCGCAGGCAATGACCGGCTTATGCCGGTTCTAGGTGTTTTATATAAAACCGTCGCCAACAGGTGTATTCCTGTCAACGCTGTCAGGAATTGAAGCTAGTCTGAGTTTATGAAATCAGCAAGAATATTTTTTATATGCTTATTACTGATTTAAGTGTCTGATTAATAACGATTAAAAACATAAATCACCAAAATGGTGAGGCTCCTCACCATTTTGACGCACTTGACAGGTTCCAAAAATAGACGAGATTTTCTATGTGAAATCAGCCGCTTGAGGATGGTCTATGGTTGATGCGCAACGTTTCAAAAAAGTTTGATGCACCAGTTTGAGTCCTGTCGGTTCGGACAACTTGCCTGGCCTTTAGCCTGAGTGAACAGGCAAACCGTCCAGAACCTGCCGGATATATCAATAAAAACAGTTGGTTGTAACGTTTTATGGAACTGCCCGATGCGTAATCGAGGTGCCCGGCACGTTTATTGATGGCCCCGGCAGCTTGATGAGCAAAAAATAATTCAAAGAACAGTGGAGCGGCCATGCAACAGATCAGATCGCAAGTGACCGAACGCAACGGCTTGTATGAACTCGAAGCCGGCAGCGACGTCCTCGACAGCCCCCGTTACAACCACGACATGGCACCGACCAAGCTGCATGAACGAACCTGGAACAAATGGCACATCACCGCGCTGTGGATCGGCATGGCGATTTGCGTGCCGACCTACACCCTGGGCGGCGTGCTCACAGCGTACTTCGGGCTGACCGTGGGTGAGGCGCTGCTGGCGATCCTGTTTGCCAACATCATCGTGCTGATCCCCCTGACACTGAACGCTTTCGCCGGCACCAAGTACGGCATTCCGTTTCCGGTATTGCTGCGATCGAGCTTCGGCATTCTCGGTTCCAACATCCCTTGTCTGATCCGCGCCCTGGTGGCGTGCGGCTGGTTCGGCATTCAAACGATGTTCGGCGGGCTGGCCATTCACCTGTTCCTGGGCTCGGTGTTCGAGGGCTGGAAGTCGTTGGGTGGCACCGGCGAAGTCATCGGCTTCATGGTGTTCTGGGCGCTGAACCTGTGGGTGGTGATTCGTGGCGCCGAGTCGATCAAATGGCTGGAAACCCTGTCCGCGCCGCTGTTGATATTGGTCGGTGCAGGCCTGCTGGTGTGGGCGCTGCCAAATGTATCGATGACCGAATTGCTGGCGATCCCGGCCAAGCGTCCTGAGGGCGCAAGCGTGGCGGGTTACTTCGCCGCCGGCCTGACGGCGATGGTCGGTTTCTGGGCCACCTTGTCGTTGAACATTCCCGACTTCAGCCGTTACGCCAAAAGTCAGAAAGACCAGATCATCGGGCAAATTATCGGCCTGCCGCTGACCATGTTCCTGTTCGCGTCGCTGGGCGTGGTCATGACCGCGGCTTCGGTAAAACTGGTAGGCGTGACGGTTTCCGATCCTGTGACGCTGATCGGGCATATCCAGAGCCCGGTCTGGGTCGCGTTGGCCATGGCGCTGATCATCATCGCCACGCTGTCCACCAACACTGCGGCCAACATCGTGTCGCCGACCAACGATTTCCAGAACGTCGCGCCCAAGTTGATCAACCGTACCAAAGCGGTGTTGCTCACCGGGGTGGTGGGGTTGTTGCTGATGGCGCATGAATTGCTGAAAAAACTCGGGCTGATCGTCTCGGACCTGAGCCTGGAAACGGTCTATTCGAACTGGCTGCTGGGGTATTCCAGCCTGCTCGGGCCGATTGCCGGGATCATGGTGGTGGACTATTTCCTGATCAAGAAGCAGCAACTGGATCTGGCCGGGCTCTATCGCGATGACGTGTATCCGGCGTGGAACTGGTTCGGCTTTATCGCGTTCGGTGTGCCGGTAGCGTTGACCCTGCTGTCGCTAGGCAGCGACGCGTTCAGCTGGTTCTATAGCTACGGCTGGTTTACCGGCTCGGCGTTGGGCGGGGTGATTTATTACGGGCTGTGCTCGTTGCGGCCTAGTCCATCCGTCGCGAAATCTGCGGTGTGAAGGATGATCGTTCCCACGCTCTGCGTGAGAATGCAACTCGGGACGCTCTGCGTCCCAAATCGGACGCGGAGCGTCCATGGATGAATTCCCACGCGGAGCGTGGGAACAATCAGTAGAAAGCCTGAGGAGATCACCATGAACGCAGCCGTAGACGTTCTGCAATCCACCCATCAGCACATCAACCGCGACCGCCTGTGGCAATCGCTCATGGAGCTCGCCAAACTCGGCGCCACGGTCAAGGGCGGTGTCTGTCGCCTGGCCCTGACGGACCTCGACCGTCAGGCCCGCGACATCTTCGTCAACTGGTGTGAAGAGGCCGGTTGCACCGTCAGCATCGACGCCGTCGGCAACATCTTCGCCCGCCGTCCGGGGCGTAATCCGAGCCTGCCACCGGTGATGACCGGCAGCCACATCGACACCCAGCCCACCGGCGGCAAGTTCGATGGCTGCTTTGGCGTGCTGGCCGGCGTCGAAGTGCTGCGCACCCTCAACGATCTGAACATCGAAACCGAAGCGCCGCTGGAAGTGGTGGTCTGGACCAACGAAGAAGGCTCGCGCTTCGCCCCGTGCATGATGGGCTCCGGGGTCTTCGCCGAAAAATTCACCCTCGAGGAAACCCTCGCCAAGGTCGACGCCGAAGGCATCACCGTGGGCCAGGCACTCAACGCCATCGGCTACGCCGGTCCACGTCAGGTCAGCGGCCATGCGGTCGGTGCGTATTTTGAAGCGCACATTGAGCAAGGCCCGATCCTCGAAGACGAACACAAAACCATCGGCGTGGTGATGGGCGCGCTCGGCCAGAAGTGGTTCGATCTCAAACTGCGCGGCGTCGAAGCCCACGCCGGCCCGACCCCGATGCACCTGCGCAAGGACGCCCTGGTCGGCGCCGCTGTGATCGTCGGTGCGGTCAACAGTGCCGCGCTCGGTCATCAACCCCACGCCTGCGGCACCGTCGGTTGCCTGCAAGCCTACCCCGGCTCACGCAACGTCATTCCCGGCGAAGTGCGCATGACCCTCGACTTCCGCCATCTGGAACCGGCACGCCTGGACTCGATGATCGCCGAAGTCCGCCACGTCATCGAAACCACCTGCGATGAACACGGCCTGACCTTCGAACTCACCCCGACCGCAGACTTCCCGCCGCTGTACTTCGACCCAGGTTGCGTCGATGCGGTACGCAACGCCGCCCAAGGCCTGGGCTTGTCGCACATGGACATCGTCAGCGGAGCAGGGCACGACGCAATCTTCCTCGCCGAACTCGGTCCGGCAGGGATGATCTTTGTGCCGTGCGAAGGCGGCATCAGCCACAACGAAATCGAAAACGCCGCACCGGATGATTTGGCAGCCGGGTGTGCGGTGTTGTTGCGGGCGATGCTGGCGGCGTCGGCGGCGATTGCCAGCGGGGAGCTGGCAGCCTGAGAGAGACTCGACGTGCGCTGAACCTGTCCGCGCACGTCACACCCCCACGCCTGCCTGTTGGTGCGCCAACGCCTGCGACACCAACAAATCCACCGAATGAATCGGCCTGCTCCGATGTTTCAACATCCCGCCATTGCGCTGGTTCAACACCGCCGCCATCTCCGCCAACATCGACAACGCCACGCTTTCCGGCGCATCACCGCCCAAGTCCAGGCCCATCGGGTAGTGCAGCGCCGGGGAGCTTAGGCCGATGTCGGCCAGCAAGCGTTCTGTGCGCTCCTTTGGCCCGAGCTGGCCGAGGTAGGCGGGGGCCCCGTGCAGTAATTGCCCGAGCCAATGTCGATCTTGCCGATAACTGTGAGTCATCACGGCGACGGCGGCGTCGTTGATCAGCGGCTGTAGATCGAATGGGTTGTCGAGGTTGGCGAAGATCACCGCATCTGCCTGTGGGAAGCGTTCGGGGCGGGCGTAGTGGCTGCGGCTGTCGACGACGCTGACGTGCCAGTTCAGCAATTTGGCCATGCGCACCAACGGCTGGGCGTCGTGGCCGGCGCCGAAGATCACCAGTCGTGGCGGCGGGGCGACGTATTCGAAGAACACTTCGACTTCGCCACGGGCATCGGTGTAGAGGCGCAGTGATGATTTTTTCTCGCGCAGGGTCTTGTGCAGATCCTCGCGAATGGCGCTGTTCAGCGGCGGGTTGCGCAGGCCACCGTCGGTGTCTGACAGCACGCGATCACCGACCCGCGCCGAGGCGTTGCGCGAGGTGGCGATGACCGTTGCCATCGCAGCGGGTTGCTGGCTGTCGCGCACCCGGTGCAGCAGGTCGATGGCCGGTGACGGGGTTTTCGCGCGCAGGCGTTCGAGCATCACGAACACCGTGCCGTTGCAGCCGAGGCCGAAGGTCAGCGAGCTGTGTTCGTCGTCTTCGTCCTCGGTGGCGCCGGTGCTGTAGCGTCGTACCACCGGCTCGCCGGAGTCGGTGAGCCACCAGGCTTTTTTCGCCAGGTCCTGTTCCAGGCAACCGCCGCTGACGGTGCCGACGGTGCGGCCATGCAGCGGGATCAGCATGCGTGCGCCAGGCCGGCGGTAGGCCGAACCTTCGACCTTGACCACGGTGGCGAGGATGGTTTCTTCGCCGTCGTCGGCGGCGGTTTTTATGGCGTGCAGAAGGTCATTAAGGCCGGACATGCAATCTCATCCCGAAAAGGCTGGTGATCCCTGAGGGCGTTTGCTCCCACAGGGGGTTTGGGTGAGGGGCGGTCAGTCGACATCCTGTTGCATCAACTGCCGCACCCCGTCCCACGCTTCGGCCCGCATCTGCTGCACATCCAGCCCCGGTATTTCGCCGTTATCGACCACCACCCGCCCGCCGACCAGGCTGTAACGCACGGCAATCGGCTCACCCGCCACCACCGGTGCCACGGCGATGTCGTGGAAGCCAAAAAACCGTGGATGGTCCAGGCCATAGATCACCAGATCCGCGGCTTGCCCGACTTCCAGTGTGCCGACGGCGCCGAGACCGAGCACCTGCGCGCCACCTGCCGTGCCCCAATGAATGACCTCTTCAGCGGTGGTCGCCGAAGCGCCTTGTTCCGCGCGATGGATCAGCCACGCCGTATTGGCTTCACCGACCATGCTTCCGGATTCATTGGAGGCCACACCGTCGACGCCGAGGGAAATCGGTACGCCGGCCTCGACCATTTGCGGCACCGGTGCCACGCCGCTGCCCAAGCGTGCATTGCTGACTGGACAGTGGGAAATGCCGGTGCCGGTTTGCGCGAGCATGCGGATTTCCCCCGGTTGCAAGTGCACCGCATGGGCGAACCAGACGTCGGGGCCGAGCCATTCGTGTTCGGCGACAAACTCCACCGGCAGGCAGTTGTACTTCTCGCGGCAGAAATTGACGTAGTTCTGCGTTTCGGAGAGGTGCGTGTGCAGGCGCAAGCCGAGGCCGCGCGCCGTGTGGGCGAGTTCGCGCAGGAGCGTCGGTGGCAGCGAAAAAGTCGGCGTGGTCGGTGCGACCACGACCCGGCGCAGCGCATCCGGGGTGTCCTGGTGATAGCGCGATTTGAGCCGCTCGATGTCACCGACCATCTGGTCCAGCGTCTCCGGTTGCAGCGCGGTTTTCGAGAAGCCCGGGTGCGCGCTGGCCGACTCCAGCGCACCACCGCGGCAGAGCACGAAACGCATGCCGAATTCATCGGCCGTGTCGAACAGTTGGTCACCGCTCTCGGTGCTGCCGTGGGCGTGATAGAGGTAATGGTGATCGGCGCAGGTGGTGACACCCGACAGCAGTAACTCGGCCATCCCCAGCCGCGCGGCGATCCGCGTCAATTGCGGGGTAAAGCGGTTGAGGCGCGGGTAAGGCACGCTCGCGAGCCAACCTTGAAGGTCCTGATTCAAACCCTCGGGCACGGCTTTGAGGAGGTTCTGAAACAGGTGATGGTGGGTGTTGATCCAGCCCGGATAGACCAGCGAATTGCGCGCATCAATCACGCGCTCACCGGGTTGCGCGACGAGCCCTGCAGCCATTTCAGCAATGCGCCCGTTGACGATGCGAATGTCCACAGCGCCGGCCCGGGCACGCGGGCCACGCAGGCCGGTCATCACCGCGACTGGATGTTTGATCAGGATGTTTTGAAGTGTCATGGACGGCTCCCGTCAGAGGGTGTGGGTGGCGGATTTGCTGGCGGCGCCATCAGGCACGCTGACACCGTTCAGCGCGGCATTGAGCAGCACCGACACCAGGCAGGCGATCACCACGCTGCTGTGCAGAAACGGCTGCGACCACTCGGGCATTTGTTTGAACAGGGCTGGTGCCAGGACCGGCACCAGAGCGGCGGCGATGGTGAAGCCGACGATCAGCACGTTGTAGCGGTTGCGCTCGTAATCGACCTTGGCCAACGTCTGGATACCGGCTGCCGCGACCACGCCGAACATCGCGATACCGGCACCCCCCAACGCCGCGGTCGGCATGGACGCGATGATCGCGCCGGCCTTGGGCACCAAGGCCACCAGGCACATCAGCATCCCGCTGATCGCGACCACCCAACGGCTGCGCACCCCGGTCAGAATCACCAGCCCGACGTTTTCCATGAAGGCAATAAACGGGAACGCGGCGAACATCCCGGCAATGGTGCTGGCCAGGCCATTGGCGCGCAGGCCGTTGATGACTTGTTTTTCCTCCACCGGTTTGTCGACGATGTCGCCGATGGCCACGAACAGCCCCATGGACTCGACCATTTGCACGATCATCACCACCACCATGGTCGCGATGGGGATCAGGCTGAACGTCGGCAAACCGAAGTAGAACGGGTAGGGCACGGTGAGCCACGGCGATTCCTGCACGCTGTGAAAACTGCCCATGCCCAGGCCGTACGCCAGCCCCGCCCCGACCAACATGCCGAATAGCACCGCCATGTTGCGCATCATCGGGCTGCCGTAGCGGTTGACCAACAAGATGGTCGCGAGCACCACAGCGGCCACGGCGAGATAAGCCGGCGCGCCGAAGTTACTGACGTTGCGGCCACCGCCCACCCATTCGTAGGCAATCGGAAACAGCTGCAAACCGATCACGGTAACGATGCAGCCGGTGACCACGGGCGGAAAAAACCGGCGTAATCGCCCAACGAACGGCGCCATCAACATCGTGAAGATTCCTGCGCCGATCACCGCCCCGCAGACCCCGGCAAAGCCTACCTGCGGGTTGGTGCCGATGGCGATGACCGGCCCGACACTGCTGAAAGCCACGCCCTGCAAAATCGGCAAGCGCACACCGAATTTCCAGAAGCCAACGGTTTGCAGCAGCGTGGCGATGCCAGAGCAGAACAGCGTGGTGCTGATCAGCACTACGGTGTCTGCCTGCGACATTTTCAGGGCACTGGCGACGATTAATGGTACGGCGATAGCGCCGATGTACGAGACGGCCATGTGTTGCAGGCCGAGGGTGAGCATTTGCCTGATCGGTAACACCTGGTCGACCGGGTGGACGGCGCAAGGGATAGTGGCTGACGACATGGGGAAACACCTCTAGCTGTTGTTATTCGGTACAGAGGGGTATTTGTTCTGATGCGAGGTGTCGATAGATCGACCACCGCAGTTCCCTGTGGGAGCGAGCCTGTTCGCTGCCACAGGTTGTGCATGTCACATCAGGCCTTTCGTTCTAGCGCCCGGACCCGCCATCCACCGGCTCCGATGCCTTGTTTCAGCCTGCCAGGCAGGCGGCAAAGCCTTGGTTCAACGCCGCGCGGTCCAGGTCGCGGCCGATGAACACAATCTTGCTGGAACGCGGTTCGTTGCCCCATGCCGTGGACGCACGGAACTCGACGAGGCTGTGCACGCCTTGCAGCACGTAGCGCTGGTCTTGATCGGCGACGGCCAGGACACCTTTCATGCGGTACAGGTTGTCGGCCTGTTCAGTACGCAGCCGGGTGATCCAGCGGTGGAAGTCGCCCAGGTTCACTGCGCCCTCGACGGCGATGCCGACAGACGTCACGCTGGGGTCGTGCTCATGATCCGGTTCGTCGTGGTGATGGGCTCCGGCGTGATGGTCGTGTTCGGCACCGATTTCCATGAGTTTTTGCGTTGACTCAAAGGCGCCGATGCCGAGGATCTTCGACAGATCAATTTCGGCGTAGCTTGACGTCACCAACTCTGCCGTGGCGTTCAAGCCGCGAATCTTGTGGCTCAGCGCAGCCACTTCAGCCGCGCTCACCAGGTCGACCTTATTGATCACAATCCGGTCGGCGCAGACGATCTGGTCCACCGCCTGGTTGTCCACGCCATCCAATTGCAAATCCTCCAAATGCTGGGCGATGTGCTTGGCGTCGACCATGGTCACGATGGCGTCCAGTTCCACTTCATCGGCAATCGGGTCGTTGATGAAAAAGCTCTGCGCCACGGGGTACGGGTCGGCCAGGCCACTGGTTTCGATCAGGATGTGATCGAGTCGAACGGGGCGCGCCACCAGTTCGCGAACGATGCGCACCAGGTCCTCACGAACCTCGGCGGTGCAGCACACGCAGCCATTGACCATTTCGTAGATTTCTTCGGTTTCGGAGCTGAGCACCAGGTCGCCGTCGATGCCGACCTCGCCGAATTCATTTTCGATCACGGCTATTTTGCGCCCGTGGTTCTCCTTGAGGATGTAGTTGAGCAGGGTGGTTTTACCGGCGCCGAGGAAGCCGGTGAGGATGGTCACCGGGATTTTGCGGTTCGGGGTTGGGGCGTTGAATGAACTGGTCATGTGGTGCTCCTTAAAAGGATGGGTCGCAGTGCTATCAACTGTGGGAGCGAGCAGGCTCACTGCTACAGGTGTTGTGGTTGGGTTCACCCCAGCGCAGCGCCGTGCCCGCGTCGAGGCCGAACAGGTCGAGGACACGGCCGAGGCTGTGGTCGACCATTTGCGCCAGGCTTTGTGGGCGGGCGTAAAAGGCCGGGACGGGCGGGGCGATGATCCCGCCCATTTCGGTGACAGCGGTCATGTTGCGCAGGTGCGCCAGGGTCAACGGGGTCTCTCGCGCCATCAGCACCAGGGTGCGACGTTCCTTGAGGGTGACGTCGGCGGCGCGGCCGATCAGGCCCGACGACGTGCCGGTGGCGATTTCTGCCAGGGTGCGCATGGAACACGGCGCGACCACCATGCCCAGACAGCGGAACGAGCCGCTGGCAATTCCGGCGGCCACGTCGTCGGCGCGGTGGAAATGACTGGCCAGCGCCGTCACATCGGCGAGTTTGTAGTCGGTTTCATGGGCCATGGTCAGCAGCGCGGCACGGCTGATGATCAAGTGGCTTTCGATGTCGAGCCCGGCGAGCAATTCCAGCAGGCGCACACCGTAGATGAACCCGGACGCGCCGCTGATGCCGACCACCATGCGCGGGCGGTTCACGACAGATAGCCCTTGAGCAGATCGCGTGCGCGTTCGAGCACGTCCTGATCCAGTTGCGCCTTGATCCCGTCGAACGCCGAACCGCGTGTGGCATCGAGGCCCATGCGCGATGTGGTGCCGTTGACCGAGGACGATGGGTCCAGCGGGCTGCCGGGCAAACCGTCAATGACGAACAGGTCCTGATGCGGCTGGAAGTGCGTGGCCAGTGCCCACAGCACCTGGCTGTCGTCACTGATGTCGATGTCGCTGTCCACCGCGACCACGGTTTTCAGGTAGGGGTCCCAGCCGAGCAAGGCCAGCATGATCTGCCGGGCCTCGCCGTCACGGCTTTGGTCCAGGGCGACGTAACAATGGAAGTGCGTACCGGAATTGGGGTAATGCACGGCGGTCACGGAAGGAAAACGCGCCTTGAGCTTTTCGCTCATCTCCGCTTCCCGTGGCAACCGCGCGAGCGTCAGGTGTTCGGCGTAACGGCCGCCGACCACGTCCACCAGCCAGGCATCTTTGCGGCGCATCAGGGTGTCGACGCGTAATACGTTGTTGGTCGAGCGGTCCGAGGAATACCCGCTGAATTCGCCAAACGGACCTTCCTCGGCATACGCCGCCGGATCGATGGCGCCTTCCAGCACAAACTCCGCATACGCCGGCACTCCAATGCCGTAGCGCGGGGTTTTGACCAGCTCCAGTGCCGCACCGAACAAGCCACCTGCCACCGCACGTTCATCGGCGCCAAAGGGCAACCGCGCGGCGGCTGCGAGCATGAACAACGGGTGCGCGCCGACCACCATGGCCACGCGCAATTCTTCGCCTCGCTCGCGAGCGGTTTGCAACATGCGCCACAGATGACCACGCGAGTGCAGGCTGGTGGCGAGCGTCTGCCGGGCATGACGCATCGAGCGGTGATAACTCATGTTGGCGATGCCGGTCACCGGGTCTTCGGCAATGATGACGGCGTTGGTGATGTACGGCCCACGGTCACTGTCGAAATGCTTGAGCATGGGCAGCAGCGCCAGGTCTACGTCTTCGCCCTCAAAGATTTCGTCCAGTATCGGACCGGTCTCGACATAGCGTGGCGGGATGGGGTGGTTGGCGCGGGTCTGGAACGTTTCGTGCAGCAGCGCCGGGGTGACGCCGAACATCCGGGCGATGCGGGTACGGGAAGCGAACAGGTTGGTCGCTACCGGCACGCCGAGATGCCCGACCTTTTGGCAGATCAGCAGCGGATCCCGACCTTGGGCGGCGAGGGCGTCCACCAGTGCGGTGACGTCCTGATCAGCGGAAAGGGTGTGGTCGATTGTCAGCACATCGTCCGGGTATTGCCGGCGATAGGCGTCAATGAATTGGTGAAAATCCTGGGTATCGCCGAGCGTCGAGAGGGTCATGGTTTCACCTCGTAGAATGAGATTGGCGCGGTCCCGGTGGGAGCGAGCAAGCTCGCTCCCACCGGGTTATTCGTGAAGCCAACCTAGAGGTACGTGGTGGTCAGGCGGATATCCGCCTCGGCCAGGTCCTTGGGTGGCGGGGTCGGTTCGATCCCGCACAGCCGGGCAATGTTGTTGCCCAGGTAATCCTCAAGGTGATCTTCATCGATCCCCAACCCCTGCGGCGCCGGTGAGCACAGCACCTCGAGTTCACGCAGCCACATGCCCGGTTCGTTCGGCGGCGAGTCGGTGCCGAACACGATCTTGTTGCGCGGCAGGTCCTTGGCGAACTCGACGATGCGCGACTGGAAACACCAGCCGGATTCGCAGTACACGTTTGGCGTGTCCATGGCCATCCAGAACGCCTCGAACGAGTAGTTGCCACCGGTCTGGATACCGAAGTGACCGATGATGAAATTGACCATCGGGAATTCGCGAATGATCGGGTAGAACATTGTCGGAATGGTGTACGGGCCGTCTCCGGTATGGATCAGCACCACAATGTTGTACTTGGCACAGACCTTCATCGCGGGGCGCAACCAGTCCAGTGCGCGGTCTGGGCGGTAGCCGTGCATGTTGGCGTGCAGCTTGAGCATCTTGAAACCGTATTCCTTGATATGGAATTCCAGCTCCGCCGCACCGTTTTCCGGTCCCCAGCGCGGGTTGAAGTTGAAGTTGCCGATGAAGCGGTCCGGGTATTTCACGCACAGTTCGGCGACATAGGACATGTAATCGCGCACGCCTTCACGGCCCCGGCGGTTGCCGTCGCGATAACCGGTATTTCCCGGTGGCGGCTGGATGAAGCCCATGTCGATGCGGCGTGGTTTGCCGTTGATCATGTACGGGCCGTCCATCAGCTTGAGCATGCGCTCGCCGGTGAACGGTTCGCCGGTGTGGCGCCACGCCTCGTCGACCAGGTTGGTGGGGTGCAGATGGGTATCGATAATCATCGGTTCAGCTCCTGGCCAGTTGGGTGGTGACGGGGCGCTTGAGTTGCGCCTCTGCTTCGGAAACGGAACGCGGTGGCGGCGTGGGTTTGAGGCCGATCATCCGTGCGGTGTTGTTGCCCAGGTACTCTTCGAGGGTGTCTTCGTCGAGGTTCAGGCCCTGTGGCGGCTCGTGGCAGAGCACTTCGAGCAGGCGCAGCCACATGCCCGGTTCGTTCGGCGGGGTGTCGGTGCCGAAGAGGATTTTGTGGGTCGGCAGGACCTTGGCGAATTCGACGATCCGCGATTGCAGGCACCAGCCCGATTCGCAGTAGACGTTGGGCAGCTCCATCGCCCACTGCATCGGTTCGAACACATACACGCCGCCGGTCTGTACGCCGAAGTGCGCCATGATGAAGTCGACGTTGGGGAATTCCTTGATCATCGGCACCCATTCCGAGGGGATGCTGTATGGCCCGTCGCCGGTGTGCAGCTTGACCGGGATGCCCAGCTCGGCGCATTTCTCGAAGCACGGACGTACCCAGTCCAGTGCGCGGTCAGGACGGTAGGCATGCATGTTGGCTTGCATTTGCACCATCTTGAAGCCGTGTTCCTTGACGTAGCGCTCGATCGCCTCGACGCCGTTTTCCACGCCGCAGCGCGGGTTGTAAACGAAGCAGCCGATGAAGCGGTCCGGGTAGGTCTGGACCATTTTCAGGGTGTAGGCCATGTAGGCGTCGATGGACTCGCGGCCGGTGAGGTCGCCGTCGGTCCAGGTGTAAATGGTGTTGCCTTGCGGTGGCTGGATGAAGGCTTTGTCGATGCGGCGAGGTTTGCCGTTGACCATGTACGGGCCATCCATCATCTCCAGCAGACGCTCGCCGGTGAACGGGTCACCGTCATGCCTCCAGGCGAGGTCCACCAGGTCGGTGGGATAGCAACTGATATCGATGATCATTGAAGTCGATCTCCTGATAGCGGGGAAGGGAACCTTGCGGTTCACAGCAGTCGCATCCCGGGCAATCGGCCATTTCTATGCGCAAAGACTCGCGCATTCCCTCGCCTGTTTGCATCCGGCCCGGGTGGGTGGCTGCTGGGGGGAAGTATTGGAAGGGGGGATCGGGTTCGTACAATATTAATTGGGCGAGGGGGTGATATGCGTTCGATATGGGGAGGTGGGCGGTGGATGTGCCGGCCCCTTCGCGAGCAAGCCCGCTCCCACATTCGATCGCGTTTCTCCAATTGGAATGCGGTCAAAATGTGGGAGCGGGCTTGCTCTCGAAGGCGTCAGGCCTGTGTACGCAAAGCCAACTGTTTGACCGCCTCAACCACCGGCGCCACCCGCTCGGCTTGCCCCGGTGGCCATACGGCATACAGGTTGTAATGTGCTGCAATCTGCGCTTCGTTCAACACCACCAGACGCCCGCTGCGCAACGCGTCCGCCGCCAACAACCCACGCACCAGTCCTGCACCGACACCCGCTTCCGCGGCGGCAATCAGATTGGCCGCATTGTCGAACACTACCCGCGCCGGTGGCTCGTTCGGAGGCAAACCCGCCGCATCCAGCCATGGAATCCACGACCGCCGCGTATAGCCCAGCAGCGGCAGTTCGAGGATTTGCGCCGGACTCAGCGGCCTCTGCAATGCATGCCGCTCAAGCAAGTCGGGAGAAGCCACCGCCATCACCCGATCCCCGCAAATCTGCGTCATCTCGCAGTCTTCCCAATCGCCATAACCGTAGCGCAAGGCCAGGTCGACGCGTTCGAACGCACTGCGGTCCGAGCGTGGCATCGACAGCAACACCACCTCATGCTCTGGCAACAGATCCAGCAACTGCGGCAGGCGCGGATTGAGCCAGCTCTGGGCCAGCTCACTGTCGACATCCAGGGTCAGCCTCTGCGCCACGCTGCGGTTTTTCACCGAGGACAGCGCGCGATCAATCTGCGCCAGACCGTCGGACAGCACACTGGCAAACAGCTGCCCGGCATCGGTCAGGTTGCTGCCGCCGCCTTCGCGCACGAACAGCGGTTGGCCGATGAAGTCTTCCAGGGCGCGGATCTGCTGGCTGATAGCGCTGTGGGTCAGGTCGAGTTTGCGCGCGGCGCTGGAGAAGCTGCCGCTGCGGGCCGCCTGGATAAATGCGCTCATGGACTGCACCGACGGGTATCGCTTGTACATGCTGTTAGTCCTCCTTACACAGGATGGCAGAAATCGTCGCTGGCCCGATTTTCTCAAGGCTCCCAATAATCGATCACCAGGCCTGCACAAAGACGGGCCGCTCTCTTGGAGCCTGACAATGATCGAATTCACGGTAAACGGCGAACGACGCGAGCTGGCAGAGACATCGCCCTCCATGCCCTTGTTATGGGTGTTGCGTGAACATCTGAAACTCACCGGCACCAAGTTCGGTTGTGGCATGGGGTTGTGCGGTGCCTGCACCGTGCACCTGGACGGCGTCGCGGTGCGTTCCTGCCAGCTGCCGGTCGCGGCGGTGGCGGGACATGCCATCACCACCATCGAAGGCTTGTCACCGACCGAACAGCATCCCTTGCAACTGGCGTGGGTTGCCGAAGATGTCCCGCAATGCGGTTACTGTCAATCCGGGCAGATTATGTCCGCCGCCGCGTTGCTCAATACCGGCGCGGCAGTCACCGACGATTCGATCCGCAATGCAATGTCGGGGAATCTGTGCCGTTGCGGCACTTACGGTCGCATCAATAAAGCCATCAAACGTGCGGCGAATGCGCCGAAGGAGGCGTGATGAGCCTTGATCAAATCGAACTGTCGCGCCGAGTCTTTCTCAAGCAGGCAGCGACCGTTACCGGTGGGTTGGCCGTGGCGTTTTACCTGCCGCCGGGTATGACCGCGACCGACCCCAAGGCGCCGGCGCCCGCCGCAGAATTCGAACCCAATGCGTGGGTGCGTATCCTGCCCGACGGCACCGTGAAACTGGTGGTGCACAAACACGACTCCGGCACCGGCACCCAGACAGCCCTGGCCGCGTGCGTGGCCGAGGAGTTGGACGTCAACCCGATGACGGTGCAGGTGATCACCCCGGAAAATCCGTTTTTTGATACCTACATTCATCCGGTCTGGAAAGTCTTCTCAACGGGTGGCAGCACCAGCGTTTCCCTGGAGTACGACCGTTTGCGCATGGCCGGTGCGACGGCGCGTGCATTGCTGATGACGGCGGCTGCCAAACAGTGGAAAGTCAGCCCGGACAGTTGCACCACCGAAGAGGGGCGCGTCGTGCACGTGGCCAGTAAACGTCATTTGGCATACGGCGAGTTGGTGAGCGTTGCCGCGCACTTGCCAGCCCCGGCCAAGGTCACGCTCAAGGACCCGGCGCAGTTCAAATACATCGGCAAGCTGCGACACAAACGCGACGCGGCCGCCAAGGTGTGCGGGCGCTTCAAGTACAGCATCGACGTGGTGCTGCCGCAGATGCTGGTGGCCGTGATTCAACGGGCGCCGGTGATTGGCGCAACCGTGTTATCGGTGGATTCGAATGCGGCGCTGCAAGTGCCGGGCGTGCGCAAAGTGATCCGCGTGCCAGGTCGGCCAGATGTGCTCGGCGGCAACGTCGAAGGCGTGGCCGTGCTGGCTGATAACTACTGGGCCGCCCATCAGGGCCGCGATCAGCTCCAGGTTCAATGGAGCGAATCGGCGCTATCAGGGTTCGACAGCGATCAACTGGCCGGCGCCCAAGCGGCGGCTATCGAGGACAAGCAAGCACAACGCGTCACCGCGATGGCGGCAGGTGATGTCGGTGCGCAATGGGCAACGGCTGCAAAGGTGCTCGAAGCCGACTATCGCATGCCCTACAAAGTGCAAAACCCGCTGGAGCCGATTTGCATCACCGCGCAGGTCAAAGACAACGCCATCACCTATTGGGGCGGTGTGCAGGTGCCGTCCTCGGCGCTGGAAGCCGCGCAAGCGGTGTGCAAGATCAGCCAGGACCACGTCACTATCAATGAACTCGTTTCCGGTGGCAGTTTTGGTGCGCGAGAGGCCAAGTACTGGCTGTTCGAAGTGGCGTATTTGGCGCAACAGGCCAAGGTCCCGGTGAAGTTGATGAACAGCCGTGAAGACGAAATGCGTGCGTTGTTCATGCATCCGGCCACCTTGCACCGGGCCAAAGGTGCACTGGACGCGCAAGGGCGACTGAGTGCGCTGCAACTTCAGGCTGTGTCACCGGCGTCGCCAGAACAATGGGAGCCGGGTTACTTCGAACGTCCCGACAAGATGGATTACAGCACCACCGAGGCCATTACCGCGTGGGACTTTGCTTATCGCCCGGCGAATCTGGACCTGGTCTGGGTCAAGCACGAAAGCAACGTCCCCAGCGGTTGGTATCGATCGGTCAGCTTCATTCCCAATGTGTTCGCCGTGGAAAGCTTCATGGATGAAATGGCGCATGCCGCCGGACAGGACCCGTTGGCGTTTCGCCTCGCCCACATGCAGGACCGGCCAAGGCATGTCGCGGTGCTGAAAAGTGCTGCCGAACGCGCCGGTTGGGGCCAGCCATTGCCGCCGGGTACGGCGCTGGGGATCGCTACCCATCAGGGTTACACCAGTTTTATCGCCGTGGTGGCGCAGGTGTCGAAAAAGGACGGTGTGACCACGGTCGATAAGCTCACCTGCGTGGTCGATTGTGGCCTGGCGGTATCGCCCGGTGGCGTCGAAGAACAACTCTACGGTGGCCTGATGTGGGGCTTGGGGCATGCCTTGTTTGATCGGCTGGACATCAAACAGGGCCGGGTGGTGCAAAGCAATTTTCATGATTACCGGGTGACACGCATGTCCGATATGCCGGCCGTGGACATCCTGGTGGTCGACGGCGAGCCGGGTAAACCGGGGGGCGTCGGTGAACTGGGCAGCCCCTCCGTGGCGCCGGCCATAGCCAATGCGCTGTTCAACCTGACGGGCGTGCGCCAGCGTTCGACACCGCTGACCCTGGGGTAACGGCCATGGACTTGCGTTTGCTGCGCTACTTCATGGCGCTGGCCGAGGAGCTGCATTTCGGCCGGGCGGCCGCGCGTTTACACATTTGCCAACCGCCGCTGAGCCAGCAGATTCGTCTGCTGGAGGAAGAACTCGGCACGCCGTTGTTCGAGCGCAGCCATCATCGGGTTGAACTGACAGCGGCGGGGCGGATGCTCAAGGAGCAGGCACCGCTGGTGTTTGAACAACTGAACCGCGCTCTGGACCTGACACGTCAGACCGGTCGCGGCCAGTTGGGGGAACTTGAAATCGGCATGATCAGTTCGGTGATGGTCGGCGTCTTGCCACGGGCCTTGCACCTGTTCCGCGAGCGCTATCCGCAGGTCAATTGGCGTCTGCATGAAATGACCCCGGCGGCGCAAGTTCAGGCACTCAAGGAAAAGCGCATCGATGCCTGCGTGTTCCGCGTCGGTTATGACGATCCGCAGTTGCGCAACGAACTGTTGATCTACGAGCCGATCCGGGTGGTTATGCCGGCGGAACATCCGCTGGCCAGACGCGAAACCCTGGCGCCAGCGGACCTGGCCAATGAGCCGTTTGTGGCGCTTGAACTCAAGCAGTCGCGGTTTGCTGATTTTCTCTACCAGTGTTGCGTCAAGGCCGGGTTTATCCCGCAGATTCGTCAGCAGGTGATCGAGGTGCAAACCTTGCTCAGCCTGGTGCGTGCCGGGTTTGGCGTGTCGCTGCTGCCGGCGTCCATCGAGCAGATGGCGCCCCCCGGCTTGGTGTTTCGCCGATTGACCCCGGCATTGCCGGAAGTGCCGCTGTACGCCACCTACCGCGCGGACGATGACTCGCCAGTGCTCAAACTTTTTCTCGATACCCTGCGCGAACTGGTCCTACAAAACGCCAACTGAACGCCAGACCCGCTGTCACAGGTCATCCGCACGATCCAATTCCTGCGCGGTCGTACTCTTCATATGAGCGCAACACTGTGGGGAACCCATGAGCCAGGACGTCCTGAGCACCGAAACCAATCGTCGTCAGTTGCAGCAGATTATTGCGGGCTTGTCCGACGGCGTGATTTTGCTGGAACCCGATCAGACGATCCTCTGGGCCAATGACGCGGCACTGGCCATGCATGGCGTCAGCCGGATAGGTGATCTGGGCGCCAATGCCCGGGAGTACGCCAAGCGCTTCAACTTGCGTTATCGCAATAATCATCCGGTGCCAAAGGAAAATTATCCGATCAGCCGCGTCGCCCAAGGTGAAACCTTCAGCGATGTGCTGGTTGAGGTGAGTCCGACCGACGATGAAGAGCGCCTGTGGGTGCACCGGGTGCGCAGCATGGTGCTGGCCGACAGCGCCGGTGAGCCGGAGTCGCTGGTGCTGATCATGGACGACGTCACCGAATGGGCCAGCGCCGAGCAGCGTTTCGAAAAGACCTTCAACGCCAACCCGGCTCCGGCCGTGATCTGTCGCCTCAGTGATTTGCGTTACATCAAGGTCAACGGCGGTTTTCTGGAGATGACCGGTTTTACCCGCGATCAGGTGATCGGGGTGTCGACCTATGAACTGGACATTCTTGAAGGTGCCGAAAAGAAAGACCTGGCCATCGAGCGTCTGCGCGAGCACGCCACGATTCCACAAATGCAGGCCGAGTTGCGCTTGGCTGACGGTAGCAGCAAACAAGTAATTGTTGCGGGTCAGCCGCTGGAATTGAACGAAGAAGACTGCATGCTTTTTTCGTTCGTCGACATGGAGCCCCGACACAAAGCCGAAATCGCCCTGCGCCAAAGCGAGGAACGTTTCGCCAAGGCCTTTCGACTGACACCGGTGCCGACGCTGGTGTGCAGTGCGCAAGATCAGGTGGTAGTCGACGTTAACGAAGCCTTTCTCGACACCCTCGCGTATCCCAGCGAGGAAGTGCTCGGCAAGACCCTTGCGGAGATCGACTTCATCGACGACAAGGCCGCACGCGCGCAGCTGTTTGCGGCACTGGAGAAGGCCGGGAGCCTGGACCGCGTCGATGTCAGGATCCGCAAGAAAGATACGGCCCTGATGGACTGCACGATCTCCGCCGACACGGTGAACATTCAGGACAGTCCTTGCTACCTGCTGGTGTTGATGGACATCACCGAACGCAAACGCACCGAGCTGGAACTGGTCGCGGCAATCGAGGAAGTGATGAAAGACGCCTCGTGGTTCAGCCGTACGCTGATTGAAAAACTCGCCAACGTGAAAAGTGTCAATTCGCCGAAGTTACCCAACGTGTCCTTCACCGACCTGACCGCTCGCGAGCGCGATGTACTCGGCCTGATCTGCGAAGGACTGGCCGACAAGGAAATCGCCGTGCGCCTGAAACTGGCGCTCAATACGGTGCGCAATCACGTGTCGACGGTGTATTCCAAACTGGACGTTCACAGTCGTAGCGAGGCGATTGTCTGGGCGCGCGAACGCGGATTGTTCTCCAGTGAACGGCGGCCCAAGGGCCAGCGCTAAGGAGCAAATGCACTAGCGCAGGTGGTGCAAATGGGGGTGTTGGTGCCAGATGCCAGTCCTTAGGCTGTCAGGGTGCGAAACGGGTCTTTGACCCGTTCGTGTCCTCTACGAAACAGCTCAAGGAATTGCTCTATGCGTCGCCCACTCAATATCGTTTCTATCGATGAGGTTACCAGTCAGCCGGAGGGGAAATCGCAATGATTTACCTGACGCAATTGCGTGTGCTGTTGGAGCAAAACTTTGCACCCCGCGCTTGCGAATGCAGTGTGTCGGGAGACAATTCGGTAACGGTGAAGCTATATCACCCGCAATCGGGTGAGGTCGATTTGGTGGTCAGCGGGTTGAAGGTGTCGAGCCTCAATTCGCCGCAAGCCGTGGCGTCACTGATAGAAGAGCTGCGTTACGAGTTGCAGAGCAATAGTTTGCATCGCCAAGGCGAGAATCAGTAAGAGCTGTCGTTTTTCGGGGTAAAAATCGGCTTGAGTGGCTTATTTGCTGGCATTGGCCGGTGACTGGGCTATAAGAAATGCGAGGGTAAAATTTTCTGTGACCAGTCCGCGGCTTCGCGGTGTTGTCGTCGAGTCACGGAAAACATCGATTACTTACCGCAGGTCAGCCTATGAACAGTCTTGGAAAACGCGCTTTTTCGCCGCTGTCGCTTGCCTTCTGCATTGCGATCCTCAGTGGTTGCTCCAGTCCACCGCCGCCACCACCCCCGCTACCCCCGGTAGAACGCCACTGCGAAAAAATCGACAGTACCGACGTGTTGGGCGAACCGAGAGCGGAGACCGGGCAAGTCACCCGGATGACTACGACTACGCGCTGCATTACCCAATAACCCCGAAACGCAGAACCTGTAGGAGCCGAGCTTGCTCGCGATGAGGGCGGTACATTCAGCATTGATGCTGACTGATCCACCGACATCGCGAGCAAGCTCGGCTCCTACAAGGTTTGTGGTGTGCCAGCCCTTAACAGGTTGCTGGCAAATCAAATCAGGACAAGAACCCACCGTCCACATTCAACGAAACACCAGTGGTGTAGCTCGACGCATCACTCGCCAGATACAACACCGCGCCCGCCATTTCACTCGGATCGGCAACACGTTTGAGCGGAATCTGTTGCAACGCGGTCTTCAGAATCGCGTCGTTCTTGACCAGTGCCGAAGCAAACTTGGTGTCGGTCAGGCCCGGCAGCAGGGCGTTGCAGCGGATGCCGAATTGCGCGCATTCCTTGGCGAACACTTTGGTCATGTTGATCACGGCGGCCTTGGTCACCGAGTAGATGCCCTGGAAAACGCCCGGCGAGACGCCGTTGATCGAGGCGACGTTGATGATGCTGCCGCCACCGTTTTCGCGCATGATTTTGCCGGCTTCCACCGACATGAAGAAGTAGCCGCGGATGTTGACGTCGACGGTTTTCTGGAACGCGCTGAGGTCGGTGTCCAGCACGTTGCAGAACTGCGGATTGGTCGCTGCGTTGTTGACCAGAATGTCGAGGCGGCCGAACTGTTCCTTGATGCCGGCGAAGACCTGACTGATCTGTTCCATTTCACCGATGTGGCAAGCGACGGCGGTGGCTTTGCCGCCGGCGGCGATGATCGCGTCGGCCACATGCTGGCATCCCTCGAGCTTGCGGCTCGAGACGATGACGTGGGCGCCTTGCTGGGCCAGGAGTTTGGCGATGGCTTCACCGATGCCACGGCTGGCGCCGGAAACGAAAGCGATCTTGCCATCGAGGTCGAACAACTGAGTCTTGGACATAGGGATCTCTTATAAAAGTCTTGTTATAGGGGCCAGGGGCGGGCGGATCAGAGGCTTGATTTCTGGATGACTTGCAGGCTCATTTGCTCCAGCAGTTTGTTCATGTGAATGAACTGCGCGAAGCGTTTGTCCTGGGTCTGGCCATGGAAGAAGCGGTAGTAAATCTGTTGCACGATGCCGGCGAGGCGGAACAGGCCATAGGTGTAATAGAAGTCGAAATTGTCGATCTGGATGCCCGAGCGCCCGGCGTAGTAATCGACGAACTCACGGCGGGTCAGCATGCCCGGTGCGTGGCTCGGCTGGCGGCGTATCAGTTGCACCGGTGCCGGGTCGCCGGCTTCGATCCAGTAGGCGAGGGTGTTGCCCAAATCCATCAGCGGGTCGCCGAGTGTGGTCAGTTCCCAGTCGAGCACACCGATGATCTGCATCGGGTTTTGCGGGTCAAGGATCACATTGTCGAAGCGATAGTCATTGTGGACGATGCTTGACGTCGGGTGGTCGGCCGGCATCTTGTCGTTGAGCCAGGCTTTGACCACGTCCCACTGTGGCGCGTCCGGGGTCAGGGCTTTCTCGTAACGATCGCTCCAGCCTTTGATCTGGCGGGCGACATAACCTTCGGGTTTGCCGAGATCACCCAGGCCGTAGGCGTTGTAGTCGACGCGGTGCAGTTCAACGAACTTGTCGATAAAGCTTTTGCACAAGGCTTCGGTTTTTGCCGAATCCAGACCCAGCTCCGGCGGAAGTTCGGAGCGTAGGATGATTCCGTTGACCCGTTCCATCACATAGAACTCGGCGCCGATCACCGATTCGTCGGTGCAGTGCACGTAGGCTTTGGGGCAATACGGGAAGCCGTCCTTAAGCTGATTGAGAATGCGGAATTCGCGGCCCATGTCATGGGCGGATTTGGCTTTGTGGCCAAATGGTGGCCGACGCAGGACGAATTCCTGCTCGGGGTATTCCAGCAGGTACGTGAGGTTCGACGCGCCGCCGGGAAACTGGCTGATCTGCGGCAAACCACTGAGGCCCGGAATGTGTGCCTTGAGGTACGGATCGATCAGGCTGGCATCAAGTTCTTCGCCAGAGCGGATACGGGTGGACTGGTCAGTAAGCGCCATGCTTATCCCTTCTGCTTATTTTGGAGGCCTGCGACTATTGGCTAATCTAATCCGCACACCCGGCACCCACAACCATCAACAGCCCTTATAGGTGAGCGTGTTGCCGGGCAATCATTGCTTTTGATACACCTGTTTGAATGAACCTCAAATCGCAGCGCTGCTCAGCGATGACGGCAGTTCGATGGGGGTCAACACCGGGTTGCCGGAGAAGAATGCCGTCAGGTTGCGCCCCACCAGTTCGACGGTGCCTTGAGTCGCTTCCGGGGACAAACCCGCCACATGAGGCGTCAAGATCACGTTGGCCAGCGACTTGAGCGCCTCCGGCACATGCGGTTCGGCATCGAACACGTCGAGCGCGGCACCGGCAATACGTCGTTGTTCAAGCGCGCTGATCAGGTCGGTGGAGACGATTACGCTGGCGCGGGCGATGTTGACGACAAACCCGTTAGGCCCCAAGGCATCGAGGACAGGTTTGTTGATCAAATGACGGGTGCCAATGCCGCCCGGGGTCGCGATGATCAGGAAGTCCGAGGTGCGCGCCAGTTCGGTGGGCGTTGAGCAGAAGGTGTAGGGCACATCGCTGCGATGCTGGCGGTTGTGGTAACTGACCGTCATGTCGAAGCCATTGGCGGCGCGTTTGGCAATGGCCATGCCGACGGCACCGAGCCCCAGGATGCCCAGGCGCTTGCCGGCCAGGGAAGGGCGCATGATCTTTGGCCATTCACCGCGACGCACCGCCGCATCACAGCGGGGGATGTCACGCACCAGCGCGAGCAGCATGGCCATGGCGTGGTCGGCGACCGATGAGGCATTCACACCGGCACCGTTGGTCACCGTGATGCCGCGGTCGGCGGCGGCTTGCAGGTCGACGTGTTCGTACCCGGCGCCTATGACGCAAATAATCTTGAGATTGGGCAGGGCGGCGATTTCATCGGCGTAAAGACCCAATGGACCGCGTGTCAGCACGGCATCGATCTGCGCACCGTGACGGCTGATGGCCGCTGCGCGCTCGGCGGGGGTGGGGGCAAGAATCAGGTGAAAACCCTGATGTTCGAGAATCGGCAAGTAATCATTGATGGTTTCAACCAGTACCAGAACGGTTGCAGGCATGCTGCGCTCCTGTGGGCATCGAAATTGTCGGGGCTCGAACGTTGCTTCAGATTGCGGGCTCCCGAACAGTTTAGCAACGGCCAACAGTCGCACACGCGGATGTTCAGTTTGATGAACTCTTTGAAGTCAGAAACGTGCGCGCAGCATCGAGAATTTCATCCGATACCGCCTCACCGCGGCTGGCGCGAGCAAGGGTCAGGGCGCCCACCATCAGCGAATACTCCACCAGCGCCTGCTGCCGATCAGCCTTGGCATCGCCTGAATCCAGCAGCGATCCATAGGCTTTCAGCAGTTGGTTGAGCCCCTCCATGAAGGTCCGACGCAAACCACTGTCGGCCGCTTCGTGGCACATGTCTCCAGCAAAAGCGGCCACCGGACAACTGTCACCGGGGTTGTCGCGGCTTTCCTGAGACAGGTAAGGCTCGATCAGCGTACGACGGGCGGCGTCTTTGTCGTCGACATGGGCGGCGATTCGTTCCCGCCAGCGTTCAGCCGACTGCTCGAACGCCCGGCCACTCGCCTCCTGCGCCAATGCCTCCTTGGACTCGAAATGCCCATAGAAGCCACCATGGGTGAGGCCTGCGGCGCCCATGACGTCGACGACACTGATGCCGTGCAGGCCCCGCTCGCGAAACAGCCGCGTGGCAGCCTCGACGATGATTTCGCGGTTGAAGTCGGCTTGCTTGCGGGAAACTCGGGGCATCAGTGGCTCACAGGTCTAAAGGTGGGTTTGGCGAATGTAGGGTCCTGGTGTTTTTTGATGTCGACACGAACCAGTGGCATGGGATGACTCCAGAGAAAAGGTCGGTGGGTAAAAAATACATGACAGCTGTCCTTTATCAAGAGGCTGCTGCTATTCGGCGATGAAACAACCTGTGGGACCGAGTCTGTTCTCGATTGCGATGGGGCATCCAGCAGGGCGGTCGACTGGCACACCGCAGTCGTCGGGCGGGACGTTAGTCAGGCAAGCATCAGACTCCTGCGTTACCTCCCGAACACTGATCCGCACAACCATTCTTCACCTAAGTCTTTGCTTCTGTTGATTAATCCCGGACAATCGCGCCCCTGTTTCGTCCAGGGCGCTGCCTGTCGGGTTTTTCCGACTCGTCCTGGCCGGGTAGCAACTGACCGGAATGCGGAGATCCCACCGGATGAATGATCAGGCCAATAGCGTCGACAAACGCTATGTAGCGGCGGCACCAGCGACTCTTTCGAGCTGGAATCGTCATGACACCACCTGGATGCTGGGCCTGTTTGGCACGGCCATCGGAGCCGGCACGCTGTTTTTGCCGATTAATGCAGGGCTGGGCGGTTTCTGGCCGTTGCTGGTCCTGGCAGTGTTGGCGTTCCCCATGACTTTCTACGCACACCGTGGCCTGACCCGCTTCGTGCTGTCCGGACGCGAAGGCGCGGACATCACCGAAGTGGTGGAAGAACACTTCGGCATCAAGGCCGGTGCGCTGATCACCTTGCTGTACTTCTTTGCGATCTTCCCGATCCTGCTGATTTACAGCGTGGCGCTGACCAACACCGTGGGCAGTTTCCTTGAGCATCAACTGCACATCATGCCGCCCCCGCGCGCGGTGCTGTCGTTCGTGCTGATTCTCGGCCTGCTGGCGGTGGTACGTTGCGGCGAACAGGCGATCGTCAAGGCCATGAGCCTGATGGTGTATCCGTTCATCGTTGCTCTGCTGTTTTTGGCGGTGTTCCTGATTCCGCACTGGAACGGCGGCATTCTGAGCACCGCCAGCACGCTGCCTGAACCATCGGCGCTGCTGCACACCTTGTGGCTGGCGATTCCGGTGATGGTGTTCTCGTTCAACCATTCGCCGATCATCTCGGCGTTTGCGGTCGACCAGAAGCGCCGTTACGGCGAACACGCCGAAGAGCGCAGCTCGCAGATCCTGTCCCGCGCCCACCTGTTGATGGTGGTAATGGTGCTGTTCTTCGTTTTCAGTTGCGTGCTGACCCTGTCGCCGGCACAACTGGCCGAAGCCAAGGCACAGAACCTGTCGATCCTGTCGTACCTGGCCAACCACTTCAGCAACCCGACCATCGCCTTCGCGGCACCGTTGATTGCCTTCGTGGCCATCTCCAAGTCGTTCCTGGGCCACTACATCGGTGCCAGCGAAGGCCTTAAAGGCCTGATCGTCAAAAGCGGCAAGCGCCCGGCGCCGAAGACCCTGGACCGCATGACCGCTGCGTTCATGCTGGTGGTGTGCTGGATTGTTGCGACACTGAACCCGAGCATTCTCGGGATGATTGAAACCCTGGGTGGTCCGGTCATCGCCTCGATTCTGTTCCTGATGCCGATGTACGCGATCCGCAAGGTGCCGGCGATGGCGCGTTATCGTGGGCAGGCGTCCAACGTCTTCGTGACGGCGGTGGGCCTGGTGGCGATTACAGCGTTGATCTACTCGCTGACCGCGTGATCGTTCGGCCTGCTCGCGCAGCGCCGGATTGACAGCTACAGTGGCCGCTGCACGTGATACGTGCAGCGGTTTTTTTTCGCCTGGAGACACCGGATTGCCCAGCGCCTCACCCCCAAATCTCACCGACCAACCCAATCGCTGGCAGGACCTGTTGGCCGGGTTGTCGATTGCCGGCCTGTTGCTGCCCGAAGCGGTCGCTTACTCCAGCATCGCCGCCGTAGCCCCGCAAGCCGGGGTGATCGCCTTGTTTGCCGGTTTGCTGTGTTTTGGGCTGTTCGGTACCAGCCGTTTCGCCATTGTCTCGGCGACATCCTCGTCGGCAGCGGTGTTGGCAGCCGCCACCGCAACGCTGGCCAACGGCGATCCGCAATTGCGCTCGACCCTGGCCATCGGCCTGGTGTTGGTGACCGGCGCGTTCTTTTTGTTGGCCGGGTTGTTCAAGTTGGGCAGCGTGACCTCGTTCATCGCAAAACCGGTGCTGCGTGGTTTTGCCTTTGGCCTGGCGCTGACCATCATCCTCAAGCAAGTCGCCAGTGTGGTCGGTGTGCACCTGAGCGACGGCAATCTGGTGCGTTTTCTGCCGCAACTGCTGGAGCAACTGCCGCAATGGAATTGGGTGGCGGCGAGTGTCGCCGCCGTGGCGTTGGCCTTGCTGGTGCTGTTTGCAAGGTTTCGGCGCTTGCCGGGCGGCTTGTTGGTGGTGGTGATCGGGATTGCGGCGAGTCAATGGCTGAACCTGCCGGCGTATGGCGTGAAGTTGATCGGCGTGATCGATCTGAGCCTGGAAGTGCCGAAGCTGCCGGTGTTGCCGTTTACTGACTGGTTGCGCCTGGGTGAATTGGCTTTTGCGATGGTGATGATCCTGTACGCGGAGTCTTACGGCTCGATCAGCGCCTACGCGCTCAAGCACGGCGACCGGATCTCGTCGAACCGCGATCTGCTGGCGCTGGGTGCGTCCAACTTGTTGTCCGGTTTGTTCCATGGGATGCCGGCGGGGGCAGGGTACTCGGCAACGTCGGCTAATGAAGCGGCGGGAGCTACTTCGCGACTGGCCGGAGGCGTGGCGGCGCTGGTGGTGTTGCTTATCGTTTTGACCGTGTTGCCCTTTATTGCCCTGACCCCGGAGCCGATTCTCGCCGCCATCGTCATCCATGCCCTGGCCCGAGGCTTGAGCCTGCAACCGCTGGGACGTTATTTCATCTGGCGGCGTGACCGGTTGCTGGTCATCTGCGCGGTGGCCGCCGTGTTGGTGCTGGGTGTGCTGGACGGGTTGCTGCTGTCGGTGGCAATCAGTGTGGTGTTGATGCTCAAGCAACTGTCGGCGGCGGACATTCAGATCCTCGGGCGCATCGATGGCGGCCACGACTTTGTGGATCTGCAACTCCATCCGACGGCGCAAGTGGTGCCTGGGGTGTTGATCGTCCGGCCGGGGGAGGCGTTGTTCTTTGCCAACGTCGAGCGGATTCTGGGCAGCACGCTGCACTTGATCCGCCATTCGCAGACGCCGATTCATTCGGTGGTTCTCAGCCTGGAGGAATCGCCGGATCTGGATGGCACCAGTATTGAAGCGTTGCAGGTGTTTTTTGTGCGGGTGCGGGGGGAGGGGAAGCAGTTGGTGTTGGCCCGCCTAAAGGATTCGGCGCAAATGGCATTGTCGGCGTTGCCGCAAGTGAAGGAGACACAGGTGATCCTCAGCGGCCTGAGCGTGGATGGTGCGGTGCAACAAGCCCTCAAGACCTACCCATAACCCTGTGGGAGCAGGCTTGCTCGCGAAGGCGGTGGATCAGTCAACAATGAGGCCGGCTGACACACCGCCTTCGCGAGCAAGCCCGCTCCCACAAGGGATTTGTGTAAGGGCATAGCCATGTAGCAGGCATAAAAAAACGCCCCTCATCTCGCGATGGGCGGCGTTTTTCATGGCGTTGCAGCGTTACGCTTGAACCACTGGAATGTTGGCGTTCGCAGCAGCTTCACGGAACTCGGCGATCTGGTCGAAGGACAGGTAGCGGTAGACATCGGCCGCCATGCTGTCGATCTTGCCAGCGTATTCCATGTACTCCTCGACGGTCGGCAGGCGACCCAGGATGGACGCCACGGACGCCAGCTCGGCCGAAGCCAGGTAGACGTTCGCGCCGTCACCCAGACGGTTCGGGAAGTTACGGGTCGACGTCGACACAACAGTCGAGTTCGGCTCTACACGTGCCTGGTTACCCATGCACAGCGAGCAGCCCGGCATTTCCATGCGCGCGCCGGCTTTGCCGTAGATGCCGTAGTAGCCTTCTTCGGTCAGTTGGTGAGCGTCCATTTTGGTCGGCGGCGACAGCCACAGACGGGTTGGAAGCTGACCCTTGACCTGATCCAGCAGCTTGCCGGCCGCGCGGAAGTGACCGATGTTGGTCATGCACGAACCGATGAACACTTCGTCGATCTTCTCGCCAGCAACGCTGGACAGCAGACGGGCGTCGTCCGGGTCGTTTGGCGCGCAGAGCACAGGCTCTTTGATGTCGGCCAGGTCGATTTCGATGATTTCAGCGTATTCGGCGTCAGCATCGGCAACCATCAGCTCAGGGTTGGCAACCCAGGCTTCCATCGCTTGGGCGCGACGTTCCAGAGTACGTGCATCGCCGTAGCCTTCGCCGATCATCCAGCGCAGCAGGGTGATGTTGGAGTTCAGGTACTCGGTGATGGAGTCTTTCGACAGCTTGATGGTGCAACCGGCAGCCGAACGTTCAGCCGAGGCGTCGGACAGCTCGAAAGCCTGTTCGATGCTCAGGTTGTCCAAGCCTTCGATTTCAAGGATGCGGCCGGAGAAGGCGTTCTTCTTGCCTTTCTTCTCAACGGTCAACAGGCCAGCCTGAATCGCGAAGTAAGGAATGGCGTGAACCAGGTCACGCAGGGTGACGCCCGGTTGCATCTTGCCTTTGAAACGCACCAGGATCGATTCCGGCATGTCCAGCGGCATAACGCCGGTGGCCGCAGCAAACGCAACCAGACCGGAACCGGCCGGGAACGAAATGCCCATTGGGAAACGGGTGTGCGAGTCACCACCGGTACCGACGGTGTCCGGCAGCAGCATGCGGTTCAGCCAGCTGTGGATGATGCCGTCGCCCGGACGCAGGGAAACGCCGCCGCGGGTCATGATGAAGTCTGGCAGGGTGTGGTGGGTGGTCACGTCGATCGGCTTGGGGTAAGCCGCGGTGTGGCAGAAGGACTGCATCACCAGATCGGTCGAGAAGCCCAGGCACGCCAGGTCTTTCAGTTCGTCACGGGTCATAGGACCGGTGGTGTCCTGAGAACCGACGGTGGTCATTTTCGGTTCGCAGTAGGTGCCAGGACGAACGCCTTTGCCTTCTGGCAGACCGCACGCCTTGCCGACCATTTTCTGTGCCAGGGTGAAACCCTTGCCGGTGTCGACAGGTGCTTCTGGCAGTTTGAACAGATCGGTTGGGCCCAGGCCCAGTTCAGCGCGCGCCTTGTCGGTCAGACCGCGACCGATGATCAGCGGGATACGGCCGCCAGCACGAACTTCGTCCAACAGCACCGGCGTCTTCATTTCGAAGGTGGTCAGGACTTCGTCGGTGCCGTGTTTGCAGACTTTGCCAGCATGCGGATACAGGTCGATCACGTCGCCCATGTGCATGTTGGAAACGTCGAACTCGATGGGCAGGGCGCCGGCATCTTCCATGGTGTTGTAGAAGATTGGAGCGATCTTGCTGCCGAAGCAGAAACCGCCAGCACGCTTGTTCGGAACGTGAGGAACGTCGTCACCGAAGAACCACAGTACCGAGTTGGTTGCCGATTTACGCGACGAACCAGTACCGACCACGTCACCGACGTAGGCGATCGGGAAGCCTTGACCGCGCATTTCTTCGATCTGCTTCATCGGGCCGGTCACGCCTTGGACGTCAGGCACGATGCCTTCACGGGCCATTTTCAGCATGGCCAGGGCGTGCAGCGGGATATCCGGGCGGGACCAGGCATCCGGGGCAGGGGACAGGTCGTCGGTGTTGGTTTCGCCGGTGACCTTGAACACACGCAGGCTGATCTTGTCGGCCAGGGTCGGACGGTTCTGGAACCACTCGCCGTCAGCCCAGGATTGCAGCACGCCCTTGGCGTGTTCGTTGCCGTTCTTGGCTTTTTCAGCGACGTCGTGGAACGCATCGAACATCAGCAGGGTGTGCTTGAGTTGAGCGGCAGCGACTGGAGCCAGTTCGGTGCTGTCGAGCAGGTCAACCAGGGTCACGATGTTGTAGCCGCCCTGCATGGTGCCGAGCAGTTCAACAGCGCGCTTCTTGTCGATCAGAGGGGAGGTTGCTTCGCCTTTGGCCAGGGCGGACAGGAAACCAGCCTTGACATAGGCTGCTTCGTCCACGCCAGGTGGAATGCGATTGGTGATCAGGTCAACGAGGAAAGCTTCTTCGCCAGCCGGGGGATTCTTCAGCAGCTCGACCAGGCCTGCAGTTTGTTCGGCGTTAAGCGGCTGGGGAACGATACCCAGTGCTGCACGCTCTTCGATATGTTTGCGGTAGGCTTCAAGCACAGTTATTACCCTCATCAGTGGTCCCAAATGGGTGTCCGGGACGCTCATCCCGAAATTGCCGTACTCATGCGCTGCGTGGCGTTGTGGGCCACTTAGCCAGAATTACCGACAATTCCTTACAGAAGCTGCTTTCAAAGTTTTACGCCTGCAGAACGGGAGCTGATGAGGGTTGGCGTTGGGCTTTTCCCCGCTGGAAAAACCCTTCGCCAACACCGCTCTGAAGGAACGACTGTGCTCGTGACGCTTTGAAAACAGCTTCTAACGGACATTGGCGCCTTAAAAGGCTGGCTGATTCTACGGCAAAAAAAAATTAAAGGTAAGTTAGCCCCTGAACTTTGAGGGGTGATGAATGTTAGACAAAGGGCTAACATGCCCGCCTGTTCTGCTTTCCCGTGTTTTGCCTACCTATGCCCAATCAGACCATCAAGACTCCCTGCGTCGGCCTCTGCTCCACTGTTTACGGTGACCTGGTGTGCCGTGGCTGCAAGCGTTTCCACCACGAAGTGATCAACTGGAATGGTTACAACGAGGAGGAGAAGCGCGCGGTATGGCTGCGTCTTGAGCAATTGTTGTCCCAGGTGATGGCCAGCAAGCTGGAGGTTTTCGACGCCCAGCGCCTGCGTCTGCAGCTGGAGCAACGCAAGATTCGCTTTGTGCCGCATCAGTCGGAGTATTGCTGGGCGTATCAGCTGATTGCCCGTGGGGCGCGGGTGATCAACAACCTGGAGGCGTACGGGATGGTGCTGATGCCGGAGTTTCGTGACTGGAACCTGCCGGAATTGCGTGATGCCATTGATCGGGAATTCTTTTTGCTGTCTGAGGCGCATTACCAACGGTACATCGCGCCGGGCTTTCTAAAAGACGCCTTCGGCGCCTGAAAGCTTCGCGAGCAAGCCCGCTCCCACATTTAACCGAGTTCCACCAGTGGAATGCGATCGAATGTGGGAGCGGGCTTGCTCGCGAAGGCGTCAGATCCGACACCGCCCATCTCAATGCTGAGCCAATTCCTCAAGGTGATCCTCAATCTCCTGCGGCTTGAGCACCAACACATCACTCTCCACCGAATCCAGCACCACTTCCGCCGTATTGCCGATCAACGCCCCCGACAACCCCGACCGTGCCACGGTGCCAATCACAGTCACCGCCGCCTGCAGCTTGTGCACCATGAACGGAATCAACACATCCGCCGGACCTTCCTCGATATGCAAATGCGCATCGTCGATGTCGAATTCCGCCTGGAATGCCTTGCACTGCTCGCGATAGCGTGCCTCGATGGTTTCCTTGAGCTGGAAGGTCGGGTCGGCCGACGACAGCATGGGCGACGGATGCGCACTGATTACGTGCAGATGCGCCTTGGCCAGAATGGCGATGTCATAGCCGTGATCGATGATGGTGTTGTGCAGGTGACGGTGTTCGCCGTCGCTGTTGCCTACATCGATGGCAGCCAGAATGACTTTGTCTTTCCAGGAACCGGCCGTTTTCACCAGCAGTACCGGCGTCGGGCATTCACGCAGCAGTTTCCAGTCATCCGGGGTCAGTAGCGCCTTTTTCAGCGGGCTGTCCGGGTAATGCTGCTTGACCACCAGCCCGCAGCCCTCGGCCTGCTGCACATCGATAATCGTTTGGTGCAGGCTTTCGTTCCAGGCCTGTTCGGTGGTGACGCTAAAGCCGTCCGCCAACAACGCTGCCTTGAGCACGCCCAACATAGCGCTATGGTCATGTTTGCGGTCACCGACCAGCAGGTGCAAGTGCGCCTGGGTCACTCCGGCAATCAATTTGGCCCGTTTGAGCGCCAGGCTCTCCGAGTGTTCGGGTTCGATGACCACCAGGATGCTGCGAATGGCTTGCATGATCGGGATCTCCATAAACGGCTAAAAAGCACGGCGTTGCACAACTATAGTTGCTGCTCGCCAACCGGGTACTTGATGCATATCAACGGTTGGCGACTGGTGGTCTGCCGGCAGGCCGGTATAATCGGCGCCCTTCGTTTTGACCATTTATCCGTGAGCCCCATGATCCTTCCCGAAATTCACGAGTTCCTCGGCTGCCGTACCCCTGACGGCTGGGTGCAGGCCGCATTGGCCGATCAGGAAACCTTGCTGATCGACCACAAGAACTGCGAATTCAAGGCCGCCAGCACGGCGCTGAGCCTGATTGCCAAGTATCACTCCCACGTCGACCTGATCAACCTGATGTCGCGTCTGGCCCGGGAAGAACTGGTGCACCACGAGCAAGTCATGCGCCTGATGAAAAAGCGCAAGATCGAGCTGCGCCAGTTGTCCGCCGGGCGCTACGCCTCGGGCCTGCGCAAAGTGGTGCGCAGCCATGAGCCGGTGAAACTGGTGGATACGCTGGTGGTGGGGGCTTTCATCGAAGCCCGCAGCTGCGAGCGTTTCGAGGCACTGGTGCCGCATCTGGACGAAGAACTGGGCAAGTTCTACTTCGGCCTGCTGAAAAGCGAGGCCCGGCATTTCCAGGGTTACCTGAAGCTGGCCTACCAGTACGGCGACGCAAAGGACATCGCCCAAGTGATCGACAAGGTGCGCGCGGCCGAGCAGGAACTGATCGAGTCACCGGACGTGGAGTTCCGTTTCCACAGCGGTGTGCCTGCTGCGGCCTGACGGTTAAAGCGCCTTAGCGGCTCAAGCCGAGGCGTTCATGCCAATCGGCAATGGACTCCTCGGGATACACCTCGAACTGCTGATCACCCGCATGCACCTCAATCTCCACCCACGGTGCTTTTGAACCGAGCATCAAATGCGTGTGCTCCGGTGGTACCGGCAGCGGCGTGTCGATGGCGGATGCGAACGGGTGGATCAGCTCCGGCCATTCAGGGCTGAACAGCCACAGTCCCGTGCCACACAGCGAGCAGAAATGCCGCTCGGCGCTGCTGCTGTGCGCACGTTTATCGCCTTCATCTTTCATGCGCGCATGGTAGATCGCGATGTGTTTGCGACCGCGAACCTTGAGGCTTCCGGCATCGCCGCCGAGGTTGATCGCAAACCCGCCGCCGCCCTGGGTCTTGCGACAAATCGAGCAGTAGCAACGCTGATAAGGGTAGGGGTGGGCGCTGTTCAAACTGAACGACACCGCACCGCAATGGCAGGAACCTTCGAGTTGCATGGCAACCTCCGATCGGACTGGGTTTTATCCAGACAGACTAGACCGGCACCAGAATCGCATCACCCGTCGCCACCAGTTTGAGTTGATCACCGCTCCGGGCAAACAGCTCGGCGCGGGCGAATACCTGCTTCTTCCCGGCCTTCACCACCCGACCGCGAGCGAAGAACACTTCACCAACGGCGGGCGCCAGGCAGTTGACCGAGAAGTGAGAGGCCAGCACGTTGCCGGCGACCGTGCCAGCGGCAAAACCGCACGCAGTCCCGCTAGACGCCCGCAAATGGCCAAGGCAGCATGGAGGCCTTAATCTTCAAGGCTGACTCATGCGACGACTACCCTCACTGGCCGCACTGCGAACTTTCGAATGCGCCGCCCGCCACGCGCATTTCGGCCGGGCCGCCGCCGAGTTGTGCGTCACCGACAGCGCCGTCAGCCATCAAATCCGCCAGCTCGAAGAACACCTCGGCGTTTCGCTGTTCATCCGCGAAGGCCGGCAGATTCGCCCGACCATGGCCGCCGGTCGACTGATGCAAAGCCTGCAGCAAGCCTTCGAACTGATCGGCGATGCCTGCGATGAGCTGCGCGATCCGTCATCGCTGGCGGTGTTGCGCCTGGCTGTTACCGCCGAGCTAGCGCAAAAGTGGCTGATGAGCCGCCTCACGGATTTCTACGCGCGCTATCCACACATCACCCTGCACCTGTACGAACAACCGATTGACGGCACGGCGCCGGGTGAAGACATCGACCTGGCGATCACCTACGGCACCGGTCCGGTGGACAGCAGCGCGTACTTCGTCAGGCCCTTGCCGGCGTTGCAGTTCTTCCCGGTGTGCAGCCCCGGCCTGTTCAATCAGGGCACGCTGAAAACTCCCAGGGATCTGGCCCGTCATTGCCTGCTGCACGACGATCAGGACGGCAAGACCTGGACCGCTTGGCTGACCAGCCATGCCGGTGATCAACGCCCCGAACGACAGCTGTATTTCGCTCACGCCGGCCTCGCGCTGGAAGCCGCGGCCCAAGGGCAGGGCGTGGCCATGGGCGATAACCTGACGGCGCAGGAGGATTTACTCAGCGGGCGCCTGGTCCGGCCTTTCACCTCGAGCATGACCGCCCTCGGCCAATACGCACTGGTGTGCGAGCGGGTGCGGCTGGAGCGTCCGGCGGTGGCGCAGATGCTGGAATGGTTCAACGATCAGTTGATCGTTTGATGAGTTGAATTCAACTATCCCGAAATAATCATCGTTGGCGAGGACGGCGCCAGCGACCTTAGCCTGTGGTCATTCCAATCCCCGCTGATGAGGTTTGACCATGGCACGTTTGCTCGATTCCACCCCCAAACAAGACGGTTTCCGTCTGCCCGGCGAATTCGAAACCAAGTCCGGTTGCTGGCTCGGCTGGCCGGAGCGCACCGACGTCTGGCGCAACGGCGCCAAGCCGGCGCAGAAAGTCTGGGTGCAAATCGTCACCGCCATCTCGCACAGCGAACCGGTCACCGTCTGCGCCTCGGCCGCGCAGTTCGCCACCGCCCGCCGGCAGTTGCCGCCGCAAGTGCGCGTGGTGGAAATGACCTGCAACGACACCTGGTTTCGCGACAGCGGGCCGTGCTTTGTGGTCAACGACGATAGCGGCGAAGTGCGTGGCGTCGACTTCGAGTTCAACGCCTATGGCGGTCTCGACGGTGGTTTGTACTACCCGTGGGACAAAGACGATCAGATCGCCAGCAAAATCCTCGAAATCGAACGTTTCGACCGCTATCGCGCACCGCTGATCGCCGAACTGGGCGGCATCCAGAGCGACGGCCAAGGCAGCATCCTCACCACAGAACAATGCCTGCTCAACCGTAATCGCAACCAGCATCTGGGCAAAGCGGAAGTCACGCGGCGCCTGACCGATTACCTCGGTGCCGAGCAAGTTATCTGGCTGCCACGGGGCTGCAAGTTCGACGAAACCGACGGCCATGTCGATGACCTCGCGTGCTTCGTGCGCCCCGGTGAAGTGGTGCTGCAATGGACCGACAACCGCGATGACCCGCAATGGGAAATCTATCAAGAGGCCTACGACATCCTGCGCAGCACCCGCGACAGCCGTGGCCGCGAGTTGATCGTGCACAAACTTCCGCAGCCCGACGTGCTGGAGTGGACTGCTGAAGAAGCCGAGGGCCTGGATCAGCAGGACAGCACGCACACGCGGCAGGCCGGGACACAGATCTGCGCGTCGTACATCAACTACTACGCCGGCAACACCTCGATCGTGGTGCCGCTGTTTGGTGATCGCAACGATCAGGCTGCGATGGCGACCCTCGCCGAGTTGTTCCCGCAGCACAAAATCGTCGGTATCGAAAACTCTCGGGAAATCCTGTTGGGTGGCGGCAACGTGGCTTGCATCACCATGCCTCAGTACGCCGCGCCTGCCAGCAACAAAAAGGGAGTATGAACATGGGCCTGCACAAACTGACTCAAGCGTTAATGCTGGTGCTTGCACCCCTGTGTGTGCAGGCCGCCGACACCGCCAAACCGGTGGTCAACCTGTACATCTGGGGCGAGTACCTGGCACCGGATACGCTGACCAATTTCGAGAAACAGACCGGCATCCATGTGGTCGCCGATCACTTTGACTCACTGGAAACCGTCGAGACCAAATTGCTCACCGGTCGAAGTGGCTATGACCTGGTGCTGACAGCGGGTCAACATCTGTCCCGAGCGATCCAGAGCGGCGCGATCCAGACGCTGGACCGCAAGCAAACGCCGCACTTCCAAGGCGTCGGCGAGGAGTTCCGCCAGCACATGGCGGTGTTCGATCCGGGCAATCGTTACGCCGGCATTTATGCCTGGGGCACCACCGGCGTCGGTTACCAGGAAGAAGCGGTGAAGCAGCGCCTGCCCGACGCGCCACGGGACAGTTGGGCGATGCTGTTCGACCCGGCCGTGGTGTCGAAATTTGCCGATTGCGGGGTCAGCCTGCTCAACGATCCCAACGAAGTATTCGCGGCGGTCATGAAGTACATGGGCCTGGACATCAACCGCCAAAGCCTCGATGACCTGAAACTGGCCGAACAGCAATTGGCGAAGATCCGGCCGTACATTCGCTATTTCGACAATGACCTGAACATCAGCGACCTGGCCAACGGCAACACCTGCGTGGCGATGTCGTGGAACGGCAACGTGGCCATCGCGGCGGGGCAGGCCGAAGCGGCGAAGAAACCGTTTACGCTGAAGTACCAGATCCCCAAGGAAGGCACGTTGATCTGGTTTGATGCCATGGTCATTCCCAAGGACGCGCCGCACCCCGAGGCGGGGCTGGCGTTGATGGATTACTTGATGACACCTGAAGTGATCGCGCCGATCACGGACACCATTCACTACGCCAATGCGATTACGGCGGCGGACGGGTTGGTTGATCCGGCGATTCGCGATGATCCGGGGACGTACCCGTCGGCGCAGGTGAGGGCTTCGTTGTATAGCAAGAATGACAATGGGAAGGCGTTTAACCGGGCGTTGATTCGGGCGTTTAGCCGGTTGAAGTCGGGGTTGTGATTGGCCCTTAGTGATGGGGTGAGTTAGCCGGCCCCTTCGCGAGCAAGCCCGCTCCCACATTTGACCGCATTCTTCTGGGAGAACTCGGTTAAATGCCTTCGCGAGCAAGCCCGCTCCCACATTTGACCGCATTCTTCTGGGAGAACTCGGTTAAATGTGGGAGCGGGCTTGCTCGCGAAGAACGATGACTCGGTCTATCGGGTAGGCACTCGCCACAAATACCACGCCGCCACTGTCCGATACGGGCTCCACCCCAACCCGATCTCCACCATCTGCTTGCGCGTCGGCTGCACCTCGAGCCCCTTCAGCCGCCGATAGCCCTCACGCACGCCAAAATCATCGGCCGGCAAGATATCCGGCCGCTCAAGGCTGTAGATCAGCAACATCTCAACCGTCCAGCGCCCAACCCCACGCAAGATGATCAGACGCTCGATCAACGCCTCATCGTCCATGGCCAGCGCCGTCGCATAGTCGGGCACCACGCCATCCAGCGTCGCTTGGGCAATCCCCTGAATGGTCGCGATCTTGCCCGCCGAAAACCCGCAACTGCGCAATTGATCAAACCCGGTCGCCAGGATCTGCTCCGGCCGTGGAAACGTCACTGACGGAAACAACGCCAGCAACCGCCCGACAATCGCATCCCCGGCCTTGGCGTGCAGTTGCTGATAGGCAATCGCCCGCACCAGCGACTCATACGGATCGCGAGCCGCATGCGGTTGATGCAGGCATGGGCCAACAGCGGCGATGTGGCGCGCCCAGTCTGCGTCGAGGGCCGCCAGAAATTCGGTTGCGGGCCGATAAGGATCGGGCATGGCGATCAAGCGTTCCCGGCCGTTTTGAGCAGGGCGTTCACTTCACCGTATGTCAAAGCCTTGAGGTGACTGCTGTCGAGTTTGCCGGTTTCCAGAAAACCCTTGGCCAGCCCAGCCATGGCGCCATACAGAAATTCGGCGATGCCCGAACCGGCGCTCAAACGCCGCACGCCCAACGCTTTCAGCGCTTCAGGTGAAGGCAGGCTCGCAAGCCCCAGCACGTTCACCGGCAGCGTGGTGCCTTGGCACAATGCAGCGATCTCGTACTCCGCCGAAACACCCGCCGCGAACAACCCGTCGGCACCTGCTGCTTGGTACAGCGCGGCACGCTTGAGGGTTTCGGCGACGCGATCTTCGGCCGGCACCAATCCCTTGAGGTACACATCGGTGCGCGCATTGATGAACAGCTTCACATTGCGTTGATCAGCCACTCTGCGCGCCACGTCAATCTTGCGCACCAGCAACTCGGGCGAGGACGCGCCGTCCTCGATATTGATCCCGACCGCCCCGGCAGCAATCACCGCCTCAATCACCTGCGCGACACGCGTCAGGTCATCGGAATAGCCGGCCTCTACGTCCACGGTCAACGGCACGGAAATCACCCGGGCGATGGACTCGACGGTCGAGACCAGACGTTCAAGGGGCAGGGCGTTGCCGTCCGCATAACCATGGGCCCACGCCACCGCCGCGCTGCTGGTGGCGACGGCTTTGCAGCCCAGTTGCTCGACGATGCGCGCCCCGGTGGCGTCGGCGACGTTGGTGAGGATCAACAAGCCTTCGTGGTGCAGTTGGTGGAATTGCTTGTCCATCGAAGTCCTTCCTTATGACGATTGAGGCAATCAGAACGCCAGTTGCTGGGTCATCTGCATCGCGGCGTTTTCCAGCCGGAGCAGAAACGCCTTGCGCGGTTGTCCTCCACCATAGCCGGTCAACGAGCCGTCTGCACCGATCACCCGGTGGCAGGGCACCACGATGGACAGTCGATTGTGTCCGTTGGCCAGGCCCACCGCACGACTGGCGCCGGGCTTGCCCAGTAGTCTGGCGATGCTGCCGTAGGTGCTGGTCTGGCCGTACGGGATGTGTGCCAGTGCAGCCCAGACCTGCCGGGCGAACTCGCTGCCGGGCGTGTGCAGCGCAACGGTGAATTCGCTGAGTTTGCCGGCGAAGTACTGCGCCAGTTCGGCTTCGATTTGTTGCAAATGCGCGTTATGCCCCGGCGCGACCGCGTAGCCATAACGGTTCTGCAGTTCTTCGACTTCACGGGTCAATGCCGGGCGGTCGAGGAATTCCAGTAACACCAGCCCACGCCGCTCGGCCATGGCAATCATCGGCCCCAGTGGTGTGGTCAGGCGGGTGAAGAGCAGTGGCTCACTCTGCGCCGCCCGGCCCGGGGTGATGTGGAACGACTTCTGGAACGCGTCACGAAAACCGCTGAGGGATTCATAACCCGAATCGAAGGCCGCGCTGTCGATGGAATCGCCCTGTTTGATCCCGCCCAGCGCCATGCCGAGGCGGCGGGTGCGCAGCCAGGCGTGGAAGGTCATGCCGAAATGCTGCTTGAACCAGCGCCGCAACTTCAGCGGCTCGATGCCCTCGGCCAGCAACTGGGCATCGGTCCAGCGCTGCTCGGGATCGGCGTCCACCGACTTCAGCAGCGTCTGCACCCAGCTTGGCGCGATGGCCGCTGCGTCCAGCGGTTTGCAGCGCAGACACGCGCGATAACCCGCCGCCATGCATTCATCGGCGTGCGCAAAGAACTCAACGTTCTCCGGTTTTGGCGAGCGCGCCGTGCAGCCGGGGCGGCAGAAGATCCCGGTGGTTTTCACCGCCGTGAAGAACACGCCTTCGTAGGCAGTGTCGCGTTCGAGCATGGCGCGAACCATTTCGGCGTGGGGCGGCAGCAAAGCGGTTTGTATGTTCATGGGCTGAGCATAAAACCCTGGGGGCGGTGACTCCACCGGAAAATCGACAGTGAATTTTTGAGGCCCTAGGCTACAGTGTTCGGGTTACCGGTCATGTAGCCCTTCAGGAACCGATTTCATGCCACCGTTCACGATTCAACACATTGATCACATCGTGCTGCGCGTTCAGGACCTGGAGCGCAGTATCACGTTTTACGCGCAGGTATTCGGCGCTGAACTGGTCAAGCGCCGCGACGATCTGGGGCTGGTGCACTTGCGCGCCGGGACCTCCATGATCGACCTCGTCAGCCTGGACGGTGAACTCGGGCGCAAGGGCGGGGCTGCCGCGGGTCAGGAAGGGCGTAACCTCGACCATGTCTGCCTGCGCATCGAACCCTTTGATGAGGTGGCACTGGTCAGTCACTTGCAATTGTTTGGTCTGACAGCGGCGAAGGCGGCTAAGCGCTTTGGTGCTGAGGGTTATGGCTTGTCGCTGTATTGCTTTGACCCGGATGGCAATCAGGTTGAGCTCAAAGGGCCGTCGACTGATCAGCCTTAAGTATCCTCAAGCCGCTCAGGTAGGAACTCCATTCGGGGTCAAGCGAACTTCAAGGCATCAAACCGGCCACTCGATAGGATTCGATCATTTTCTGAAAAATGTCGGACGTTTCTTTGTTTTTTTTTAAGCTTTTCACGCGTTTAACGAAGCGCGTTTAAAAACACTTGGTGTTACGTCCCAAAGGCTACAAAACCTTGCGCCGTTACCTACGGTTCAGAGAGAATCCGCCGGCTTGTGCGTCTGTGGCTCGGGGCTTATCGTTTCCGTGTCGCTGAATATCAGTGACCGGGTTTGGTAGCCCGTTTGTCCACATGACGCATAGCGTCACCTTATGCAGATGCTGCTTTTTGGCATGCGTTTTAATGGTGGCCATGCGCAGGGCGTCTTCGGGCGCGCCGGATTTTCCATGTGGGCCGGTCTACCAACCTTCGTATGGCCACCACCCTTCGTTTGGTAGCGAGGGAGATGGCTCCGACAATCCCACATGGAGTTTCATCAATGTTCAAGGTCACACCCAACCCGCCGGACACCGATTCGCCAGATACCGATCCGCCAACCGCCGATTCAGTGTCCCCGTACGAATCCCTCGACCCCAAAAAACTCCACGACGCCGCCGAACGCGCGCTCAACTTCTATCTCAACCCGGCTGCGCTCATGAACAACACCCCTCGTAAACCCAGCACCATTTACATGATTGCCCCAGACGTCGACCATGAAACCTTGCTGGTTCAAACGTGCGAGAACATGGCGTCGGCCAGTGTCATGGCCAGCAACGTGGCGGCATCGCTAGAGGGGACTCATCGCAGTAACGTGCTGGCGTTGCAGCAGGTCATCATGTTGGGGGAGCTGGCGGTGAATCGAATGCTGGATAACTTCGTTCCGCCTAAGTAATCGCTGCATCACGTTGGCGGGGGAGCTTGCTTCCTCGCCAACACCGCTAGGCGTCTGCCAGCGCATTGATCCGAGCCGTTATCCACTCACGGCCATACGCAAGCACGCTATCTGCCAGGGCGGTCGGAAAATGAATAAACCCGTGTGGACATGACGCCAACACATGCACCTCAACCGGTGCCGATTTCATCCACCGAGCGGCTAATTCGAGTGTGTCGTCTCTCAGGGGATCCATCTCACCGGCAAACATCAGCGCAGGCGGGAAACCCGTAAAGTCGCCATACAGCGGTGACAAGGGAGGCTGCCGGCGTTGCTGGTCATTCAGGTCCGGCGTCAGCCTGCGCAACGCTTCAACCATGCCGGGGCCGTCCAACACCAGCGTTTCAGGAGGCGCCGCACGCACGCTCGCCGTTCCCGTCAAATCGTAGACGCCGTAATACAACAACGCACCGCTCACCCGTTGAAGCAAGTCGGGTGATAGCGCCAGCAACGTTGTCGCAGCCAAATGAGCCCCCGCCGATTCACCGACGACGATAACGGGCAGGCCGGTAAATTCTTCACAGCTGTCATTCAGTAGCCAGCGCGCGGCACGCAGGCAATCCTCCATCAAGCCCTCAATCGGCGTCGTTACGGCAAGCCGATAATCGACCGAGACGACCGTGACGTTGCACGACTTCACCATGGCCACGTTGAAGTTGTCATTCATCTGCGCATTGCCAATCACCCAACCGCCGCCATGGAAATCCAGCACGACGCCCTTTGCTTTGCCTTTTGGCCGGATGATCCGAACGGGCACTGAAGCGTCGTCCACCTCAATCACCTTTCTTTGCGCCTTGAGTCCATGCTTGAGCAATTGACTGGCACCGCCGATTTGACTGGCGCGCAGCAAGGTCTGGATCAATCGAGGCATGAGGCGATTGCGGATACGAAAGCGTGGCAACCAGGCGAGCTTCTTGTTGAAATCGCACACTTGCGCCAACGCACGCTCGTCAGCAGGCCAAGGCGATTTGATCCCCTCGCTGAAATTCGTCATCAGCGGTTATTGCGCAAGATGGAAAAATTCAACGCGGCGGCGACGCAAAGCCACAGAAGGTAAGGCAGCAGAATCAAGCCAGTGATCACATCCAGCTGCAACGCCATCACCACCATCACCGCGACCGCCAGCCAGAGCAGCGTCAGGATCACCATGCCGGCGAAAATGCGCTGCGCGCCGAAGAACACCGGCGTCCACAACGTATTCAACGCAATCTGCGCCGCCCATAACGCCAACACCTCCTGACTGCCAGGTATCAGGGTCAACCGGTACCCGGCCCAGGCGAGCAAAAGGTAGATCGTCGACCAGGCGACTGGAAACACCCAGTTGGGCGGGGTAAAACCGGGTTTGACCAGCGATTCGTACCACTGGCCCGGTTTGAAAAAGAAGCCTGTGCTTGCGGCGGCACCGCAGGCGAGAAGAAAAATGAGAAAGGTCATCGGCGATCCTTGGCTGAGGTCATTTGTCGGGGCTGCAAGGCCATGTCGGCAGCGTTAAAGAGATGACGCCCAGCGAAGCGAAAAGTTTGGATGGGGGAATAACATTTCTCAGATGCAAAGGCGGGAAGGGGGCGATGTCGTGCTTAAAGAACCATCGTCCCGCGGTTGTTCACGACCGCTTCGCCATCAACAACACCGAAGCCGCCGCCGACAACAACCCCGCGCAGCACCGGTTGAAAATCCGCTTGCCCCGCGGCTCGGCGAACCAGCGACGCATGTGCAGCCCCATGTAGGCGTACGCACAGATCGCAATCCATTCCAGCATCAGAAACAGCGCGCCCAGCAGCGCAAACTGCGGCGTCACCGCGCGGGTCGGGTCGACAAACTGGGGCAGGAACGCGGTGAAGATCAAAATGGCCTTGGGGTTGCCGGCCGCCACCAGAAACTCCTGTCGCGCCAAGGCCAGCACGCCGACGGGGGGCCGGGTGTCAGCGCGCTCGGCACCAGGGTCGGCGCGCCACAATTGCCAGGCAAGGTAAAACAGGTACGCCGCGCCGACGATCTTGATCCCGTAGAACAGCATTTCGGAGGTTTGCAGCACCACGGCCAATCCCGCAGAGGCGAGGGCGATCATGCCGGCGAACGCCAGTAATCGACCGATCCCGGCCACGCAGGACGTGCGGTAGCCGTAGCGCGTCGAGTTGCTGACCGACAGCAGGTTATTCGGGCCGGGCGCCATGTTCAGGGCAAAGCAGGCAGGCAGGAAAAGGGTGAGGGTGGCGAGGTCCATGGCGAGTCTCCGGGAACGAGAGCGCTATTTTTATCATGGCCGCTGTGCGGCTCGCCCCGTACAGCCGTGATCGCAAGCCGCAGTACACTTTTATTTGGCGAACTTTCTCGCGCCTGCCACGCAGAAGATTACTGCCACCGTCACCCCGAGCATGCCGAGGCTGACCTGTTCGTGCAGCAGCGTCGCCGCCAGCGCCAGGCCAAAAAACGGCTGCAGCAGTTGAAGCTGACCCACCGCCGCAATCCCGCCCTGCGCCAGCCCGCGATACCAGAACACGAAACCGATTAGCATGCTGAACAGCGACACATACGCCAGGCTTAGCCAGGCAGACATCGTGATTCCGGAAAATGAAACGGGCATCCGCCACACCGTCAGCGCGGCCATCAGCGGTAGCGACAACACCAACGCCCAGCAAATCACCTGCCAGCCGCCCAATTTTCTGGACAGTTTGGCGCCTTCGGCATAACCCAAACCGCACGCCAGAATCGCCAACAGCATCAGCAAATCACCGACAGGCGACGCGGTCAGCCCCTGGGAAACGGCGAAGCCGATCACCAGCAAACTGCCCAGCACCGAGAAAAACCAGAACGCCGGTCGAGGACGCTCACCACCACGCAACACGCCAAACGCGGCCGTGGCGAGCGGCAGCAGGCCGACGAAGACGATGGAATGCGCAGACGTCACGTATTGCAACGCCAGTGCCGTCAGCAACGGAAAGCCGACTACAACTCCCAACGCCACGATGAACAAAGGCAAGATTTGACTACGCGCCGGGCGCTTTTCCTTGAACAGCCCCAGCATGCACAGCGCCAGCACGCCGGCGATGGTGGCCCGGGCCACGGTCAGGAACACCGGGTCGAATTCGAGCACGGCCACGCGGGTGGCGGGCAGCGAGCCGCTGAAAATCAGCACGCCGATGAAGCCATTGATCAGCCCGCTGGCGTGCTTGTCCAGCGTCGGTCTGTTGAGCGTTGAGGTCCTTTCCATGTGGCGTCTCCGTGTCAGGTTGCGTGAACGGCATCCTATGAGCCAGGATTAAGAACAATCAAAAAATTGTCATGGATACATCCCACGATGCCACGCTCCCGATACAAGTCCCTGGTGGACACCCTGGCCGCCGATATTCACTCGGGGCGCTTGCAGCCCGGCACACGCTTGCCGACGCACCGTCAGTTGGCCGCCAGCGAAGGCCTGGCACTGGTCACGGCCAGCCGGGTGTATGCCGAGCTGGAAGCGATGGGGCTGGTCAGCGGTGAAACCGGGCGCGGGACCTTTGTCCGGGAGACCTCGTTGCCGCCCAGCCACGGCATCGATCAACCGGACGTTGCGCCGGGGGTGATCGACCTCAACTTCAACTATCCCGCGCTGCCGGGGCAGGCCGACCTGTTGCGCAATGCCTTGCGCCAACTCGCGTTGTCCGGCGACCTGGAATCGCACCTGCGCTACCAGCCCCATTGCGGACGTGCGCATGAGCGCGCCTCCATCGCCCGACATTTGCGCAGCCGTGGCCTGACGGTCGAAGCCGACAACGTGTTAATTGTCAGCGGCGCTCAACATGGTCTGGCGGTGACGCTGATGGCGTTGTTGCGACCCGGTGACGTAATCGCTGCGGACGCGCTGACCTATTCGGGTTTCAAAGTGCTGGCCGCCACGCTGCACCTTGAAATCGTGCCCATTCCCGTCACGGAACACGGTCCGGATCTGCAGGCGCTGGAGGACCTGTGCCGCCGGCGGACAGTGCGCGCGGTCTACACCATGCCGACCCTGCATAACCCGATGGGCTGGGTGATGGCGGCTGAGCAGCGCGAACACCTGGTGTCGATTGCTCGCAAGCACGACTTGCACATCATCGAAGACGGCGCCTATGCATTTCTCGCCGAAGACGCGCCGCCGCCCATCGCGGAGCTGGCCCCGGAGCGGACGATTTACGTGTCCGGTTTTTCCAAAAACGTCGCCACCGGCCTGCGCGTTGGCTTCATCGCGGCCCCTGCGCAAAAGGTCGCCGAACTCGAACGCACAATCAGGGCGACCACCTGGAACACCCCGGGTGTCATGACGGCCATCGCCTGCGCCTGGCTCGACGACGGCACCGTCACGCGGCTCGAAGCGCAAAAGCGCGAAGACGCACAGGCGCGACAGAAGCTGGCCGATGAGGCGCTGAGCGGACTGGCGGTGATTCGCCACCCGTCGTCCTACTTTCTGTGGCTACCCTTGTCGGAAGACGCTCGGGCGGACCAGATTGCTGTGGCTCTGATGCGCGAGCAGGTCTCGGTGTCCACCGCCGAACCCTTTGCGATTTCGCTCCATGTGCCGCACGCCCTGCGATTGGCGCTGGGCTCGGTGGACATGAATACGCTTGGGCAAGCGCTGGTGAAAGTGAAGTGGGTGGTGGAGGCTTATACGTAAGCAGCCCATGGTAGAGGGCTATCTGGGCAACAAGACGTCCTCAATCAAAACCATGGCCTACGCTTGTTCACAGACGCATGTTCAGTGAGTAGGGGTTGCTCCTGAGCGAGATTCAACCGACACCGACAAAAACAAGATCAGGAGACCGCTCATGTTCGCTTTGTTCCGTCGCTTCAATTACGCCGCTGCCGTGGCAATTACCGCTGCCGCACTCTCGACACCCGCGCTGGCGCTGGACACCGTCAAGTTCATGGCCCCGGGCTCCGTCGGTGGCGGCTACGACCAGACCGCCCGCGAGTTGGGCAAAGCCATGATCGAGGCCAAAGTCGCCAAATCCGCCACCTTCGAAAACAAGGGCGGGGCTGGCGGAACGCTGGGGTTGGCGCAGTTTGCCAACAGCACCAAGGGCGATGTGGATGCGTTGCTGGTGGTGGGCGCAATCATGGTCGCGGGCATTGAACAGAACAAACCGCAAATCACCTTGAAGGACGTGACACCGATTGCCCGATTGTTCACGGAGTACAACGTGATTGCGGTGCGCAAGGAATCCGAGTTCAAAAGCCTTGAGGACTTGCTCAAGGCCTTCAAAGAAAAGCCGACCAGCATCACGTGGGGCGGTGGCTCCAAAGGCTCGGTCGATCACATCGGCATCGCCGAACTGGCCGGCAAAATGGACATCCCGGTGAACAAGGTGAACTACGTTGCTTTCGCCGGTGGCGGCGAAGTGGTTGCCCAGGCGCTGGGCGGCCAGATCAAGGTGATCACCGGCGGTTATGCCGAACTGGGTCAATACATCAAAAACGGCCAGTTCCGCGTGCTCGCCATCGGCGCGCCGGAGCGTGTGCCCGGCATTGATGCACCGACCCTCAAAGAGAAAGGTTATGACGTGATCATTGGCAACTGGCGCGGTGTGTACGGTGCCGCAGGCCTGAGTCCGGAGCAACGTAAAGAATTGACCGACGCCGTCGTCGCGGCATCCAACAGCCAATCCTGGAAGGACAACATTCAAACCAACGCGTGGTCGCCGTCCGTGTTAACCGGCGATGAGTTCGGCAAGTTTGTCGACGAAGAACACGTGCGGTTGCACGCGATGCTTGTCAAAGTCGGGCTGCTTTGACATGGCGGGGCTGCGCAACGTTGTGCCGGCACAGTTGGCGATCGGCCTTGGCCTGATCGCCATCAGTGCCGTTCTCGCGGTCGGGGCCTTCCGGTTTCCACCGGAAATGGGCTTCGTCATTTTGGGCGCACATGTTTATCCCTACGGGCTGGCGGTGTTCCTGGGCGTGGTCGGATTGCTGCTGAGTTACCAAGCGGTTACCGGTGGTTTTCGCGAGTTGGCGGATCACGATGACGAATCGGCCAAAGCATTGCCCGATGGCAAACTGGGTGCGGCGTGGGTGACGGCGGGACTGGTGGGGGTGGCGGTGCTGATTAACCTGATCGGCTTCGTCCTCGCCGCCGGGCTGTTGTTTGTCTGTTCAGCACGCGGGTTTGGCAGTCGCCATCCACTGCGCGACCTGGCCATCGGCATCGCCCTGACGCTGCCGATTTACTGGCTGTTCAACGCCGGGCTCGGGGTTTCCCTGCCGCCCCTTGTCAACGCCTGGATCTGATCCGGGCCGCAGGAGATCAACCCGGTGGATATTCTTGCAAGTCTGGCGATGGGGTTTTCCGCCGCGTTGTCGCCGATCAATTTGATGTGGGGCTTTATCGGTTGTCTGCTCGGCACGGCGATTGGCGTGTTGCCCGGAATCGGACCGGCGCTGACCGTGGCCCTGCTGTTGCCGATCACCGCCAAGGTCGATCCTACCGGAGCGCTGATCATGTTCGCCGGTATCTACTACGGCGCGCAGTTTGGCGGTTCGACCACCTCCATTTTGCTCAATACGCCGGGGGAGTCGTCCTCCATGGTCACGGCCCTGGAGGGCAACCTGATGGCTCGCAATGGCCGGGCGGGGCCGGCGCTTGCCACGGCAGCTATTGGTTCATTTGTGGCGGGGACGATTGCCACGATCCTGTTGACCCTGTTCGCCCCGGTGGTTGCCACGCTGGCGCTGAAGTTTGGTCCGGCGGAGTATTTTGCGATTCTGGTGTTGTCGTTCACCACCGTGTCGGCGGTACTCGGCGCGTCGATGCTGCGCGGTTTCGCCTCGTTGGGGGTTGGCCTGGCTATCGGTTTGATCGGGCTGGATTCGACCTCGGGCATCGCCCGCTACACGCTGGGGGTGCCGGAGTTGGTGGACGGCATTGAAGTGGTGTTGGTAGCGGTGGGTTTGTTTGCGGTGGGGGAGGCGTTATACAGCCTGTTGTACCAAAAGGAAGAAGCCGGCAACCGACACCGGTTGACCTCGTTGTGGATGACTCGCGCCGACTGGAAACGCTCGGTTCCGGCCTGGCTGCGAGGCACGCTGATCGGCTTCCCGTTCGGTTCGATTCCGGCGGGCGGGGCGGAGATTCCGACGTTTCTGTCCTATTCGGCCGAACGCAAACTGAGCAAGTACCCGAAAGAGTTTGCCGGCAACAAAGGCGAGGGCGCGATTGAAGGCGTTGCCGGGCCCGAGGCGGCCAACAACGCCAGCGCGACCGGTTCGTTGGTGCCGCTGCTGACGCTGGGCATTCCGACCTCCGCCACGGCTGCCATCCTGTTGGCCGCGTTCCAGAACTACAACCTGCAACCCGGCCCGATGTTGTTCCAGACGTCGGGGGATCTGGTCTGGACCCTCGTTGCCTCGCTGTACATCGGTAACGTTATCCTGCTGGTGCTGAACCTGCCGCTGGTGGGGTTGTGGGTCAAGCTGCTGCAGATCCCGCGGCCTTACCTGAATGCCGGCATTCTGGTGTTCGCGACCATCGGTGTGTACGGCATGCGTCACTCCTCGTTCGATCTTTTGCTGATGCTCGGCATCGGCTGGGGCGGGGTGTTGATGCGGCGTTTTGACTTCCCCGTGGCGCCGGTCATCGTGGGCATGCTGTTGGGGCCGATGGCTGAAAAGCAGCTGCGTAATGCCCTGTCCATCAGCGAGGGCGACTGGACCACCTTTCTCACCCAACCCATCGCCGCGTCGTTCCTCGCACTGACGCTGCTGGTGCTGATCGTCCCGCATTTGCTCCACGCCCGGGGCATCAAGTTGCACGAGGACGATTGAGCCCAAACGTGTCGGAATGCTTTGGGCAGTTTTCTTCAATACGCAGGGCAGGGCGCTCAGTAACTTGAGCGCTGATTTCCTTGAATTGAAGAAGGTGTGTGATGAGTCTGCTGATTTCCATGGCAACGTTTGCGCTGGTGGCGTCCATCACGCCGGGGCCGGTGAACATTGTGGCGTTGAGCTCGGGTGCGCAGTTCGGCTTTCGCGCCAGTCAACGGCACGTCGCCGGGGCAACGCTAGGGTTCGTTTTGTTGCTGGTGTTGATGGGCCTGGGGCTGCATGAAGTCTTGCGGTTGTGGCCGGCGCTGACGCGGGTGGTGCAATTGGCGGGCGTGGCGTTTCTGTTGTTCATGGCCTGGAAACTGGCCGCGGACGATGGTCGTCTCAATGAAAAAGCGTCGGGCCGGGCGCCGTCGATGTTGTACGGCGCGGTCATGCAGTGGCTCAACCCTAAAGCCTGGCTGGCTTGCGTGGCGGGGATGGGCGCCTTCGTCGCGGACGGCGAGGCGCGGTTGGTGTGGCAGTTTGCGGCGGTGTATCTGGTGATCTGTTATCTGTCCGTCGGCTGCTGGGCTTACGCCGGGACGTTTCTGCGCGGCTATTTGGCCAACCCGGCGGGCATGCGGTGGTTCAACCGGATCATGGCGTTGCTGTTGGCAGTCAGTGCGGTTTACCTCTTGTTGCCCTGATCAGCCGCGATACTGCCCCGGCGTCGCCGCGAGATGTTGTTTGAACGCCCGTTGAAAATGCGCCTGATCCGCAAATCCCGCTTCCAGTGCGACATCGGCAATCAACTTGCCAATGCGCAATTGATCACGGGCGAACTGGATACGCCGGTTAACCAGAAAGGCATGGGGCGTCATGCCGTAATGTTGCTTGAAGGCGCGAATCAGGTAGGACGGCGACAGTTGAGCCGCGTCGCAAATGTCTTCGAGCTTGAGTGGGTGTGTGCAGTTGTCACGAATGTAGTCGGCAGCCCGCTCCAGCTTGAAATTGGGTTCGCGCAGTGCTTGATCGACCGGGTTGAGCCGCTGTTGTACCTCGGTAAAAAACTCTACCGCCGCGCTGTGTTTGCACAACACATCCTGCAGAGGATCAACCAGTATTTCGTACAAGTCGTTGAGGCCGGCGAACAGGTTGCCGTCGCGGGTGTGGGTGATGGAAAACCGTCTGAAGGCCGAGTCCTGGCTGAAACCGAGCTGATGTTGCAGATCGGTCAGCCAAGGCGTCTCGACGTACAGCATCAGGTACGACCACGGCTGGTCGTCGATCGGATTGCAGGCATGCACATCATCAGGGTTCATCAACACCACGGTGCCGGTACTGACCTCGAACTGCGCTTGCTCGTGAAGGTAGGTGCTGCGCCCGGCGGTGATCGCACCGATGGAAAAGTGCTCATGGGCATGCCGGGTGTAGCAGACGTCGCGACCGTCCGCGATGGAACGGGCCTCGATGAAGGGCAGGGCGTCATCACGCCAGAAGCGCGGGGCTTTGTCGGCGTTTTTGGCAGCAGCGTGCTTCATCGTCAGCGTCCTCGGCAGGTCAGCACTGGAGTGTATTAGCTCTCGCCGTCAAAGGCTCGTTGCAAGGCTGCGATGTCGAGCTTCCTCATCTGCATCATGGCCTGCATGGCGCGCTGGGACTTGGTCGTGTCCGGGCTTTTCAGCATGTCCATGAACGGGATCGGCACGATTTGCCAGGACAGGCCGAATTTGTCCTTGAGCCAGCCACACTGCTGGGCCCGAGGGTCGCCTCCGGCGGACAGCGTGCCCCAGTAATGGTCGATTTCTTCCTGGGTTTGGCAATTGACCTGAAAGGACACCGCTTCATTGAACTTGAATTGGGGGCCGCCATTGAGGCCGGTAAAAGGTTGCCCGTCCAGTTCGAAGCTGATGGTGAGCACCATGCCTTCAGGCATGGCGTGAATCTCCTGGCCTGCCTTGCCGTAATGGGTGGTGTCGGTGATTTTTGAATGATCGAAGATCGAACAGTAAAACTTCACCGCCTCTTCGGCCTGAGTGTCGAACCAGAGACAGGGAGTCAGTTTTTGCACGCGTTGCATGGTGGCGCTCCTCTACGGGTTACTCATGCTGGACTATCAGCGTAGTCAGGCTGGCGCCGATCAGTGAGTCCGCAGATCGATAATCTGATAAAAAAATAAAGGTCAAAATGACTGCGTGGTTGGTCCTATAGACTATTTATATGCGTGGTCTAAATGACTGCTTTGATTTCAAATGCCTGATTTAAAAGGGACTAATACCTGGCACGACACTTGATACTTAAAACGTACAACTGACCCGCTTCAGGAGTACGACAAAATGTTCGATTTTTTCAATAACCCTCTGAACGTTCTCCATCTGTCGAGCAAAGTGCTAGGCGCTGGCCTGGTCATGCTGTTTGCCGGCATCTACGGCGCCTACCTCTACGACGGTCATATGCCGATTGCTTTGTTGGTAACGATGCATGCCATGACCATCATCGGCCCTACTTTGCTCAAGATCGGCTACGTCATGCGCCTGCTGGCCCAATACCGGTTGGCTAAAGCCCTGATCCCTGTGGTGGCTTAAAATGAAAAAACTCGCCGCCGCACCGGTGTTCAGCCTCGGGTTTCGACCGTTTTTTTTCGCCGGTGCGGTGTTTGCGCTGGTGGCAGTGGCGATCTGGGCGCTGTGGTTGTACGGCCGATTACCCGGTGCGCAGCCCATTGGCGGCATGTTGAGCTGGCATCGGCATGAGATGCCGTTCGGATTTGCCACGGCCATCATTGCCGGGTTTCTGTTGACGGCGGTGCCGAACTGGACCGGGCGTCCCGGCTTGAGCGGCTGGCCTCTGATCGGGTTGTTGCTGGTGTGGCTGGTGGCGCGATTGGCTTGGTTGCTGCCGGTCCCTGCGTCCATTCTGATTGCTGCGCAGACGCCGTTTCTACCGTTCCTGGCCTGGATGCTGGGTCGGGACCTGGTCGCGGCCGGCAAGCGTGAGAACTATCCGATTTTGTTGGTGGTTGCCTTTATGGCGGGTTGCCAGGCGTTGACGCTGTGGGGCATCGCCACCGATGACGCCGGGTTGCAGCGACACGGTGTGCTGGCGGCCCTGTGGCTGGTGGCAGCGCTGATGACGGTCATTGGCGGGCGGGTCATTCCGTTTTTCATCCAGCGTGGCTTGAATCGCCCCGCCACACCTGCGACTCATCCGTTGCCCACTAAAATGCTGCTGGTGAGTTCATTGCTGGCGGCAGTGTCCTTCGCCTGCGGGTTGAATGACAGCCCGAGGGCGTGGTTGTCCGCGTTGTTTCTGCTGATAGGCACTCTGCATCTACAGCGCTTGTGGCGTTGGCATGATCGAGGTACCTGGCGGGTACCGCTGCTGTGGTCGCTGTACCTGGCGTATGCCTGGTTGGTGATAGCTGCGCTGGGAATGGCGCTGTGGCATGCGGGCCTGATGCCACAACAGAGTCTGGCGACCCACGCGCTGGCGGTGGGCGGCATCGGCGGGTTGATCCTGGCGATGATTGCCCGCGTCAGCCTTGGCCATACCGGTCGACTGTTGCAGCCGTCAAAAACCGTGGTGCTGGGTTTTGCCTTGCTGATCGTCGCGGGTGTGTGCCGGGTGTTGCTGGTTCCATTTTCCGGGGCCGGGCTGGGACTCTCGGCGCTGCTGTGGTGCGCGGCGTTTGGTCTGTTCCTTTCGCGCTACACGATGATCCTGTTCAAGCCACGGGTCTAACCTGATAGTCGATCCACGTCAGCCGTGCAGTCCTGCCGCAGCAAGCCCATTCACTACAAAAGCTGCACACAACGGCCGCCCATTTGAGGCGGCCTTTGTGTGACCGGTGGTCGATGAACCGGTCTCGCCCGGCATTTTGCGCTTAGCTGAAGGGATAACCCAAGGCGCGCACAGGTATTTGATTGTCATGGCGACGCCCTTCAGAACACCGTGAGTCTGAGGAAATTCGCAATGCTGACCCTCAACATCAATGGCAAGGATCAGGAGTTGGATGTCCCCGCGGACATGCCGCTGCTTTGGGTCTTGCGCGATGTCGCGCACCTCACCGGCACCAAATTCGGGTGCGGCATGGCCCAGTGTGGCGCCTGCACCGTGCACGTCGATGGCGCGCCATTACGCGCCTGTATCACGCCCGCGACCGCCGTGGCCAATGGGCAAAAAATCCTCACCATCGAAGGCCTGTCCACCGACGGTTCGCACCCGGTCCAGCAAGCCTGGGCCGAACTCGATGTGGTGCAGTGCGGCTACTGCCAATCCGGACAAATCATGTCCGCCGCCGCGTTGCTGGCGAAAATTCCCAAACCCACCGACAGCGACATCGATCAGGCGCTCTCCGGCAACATCTGCCGTTGCGGCACTTACCCAAGGATTCGTGAAGCCGTCAAACGCGCCGCCGAGATCGGTTGATGCCATGTGGAAGGAATCAGAACTATGAACAGCATCCTGGACGTCTCGCGACGCGGATTTCTCAAGGGCAGTGCCGTGTTGGGCGCAGGACTGGTGGTGGCGTTCGTCATCCCCGGCGCCCATCGTTTTGCCGTGGGCGCGGAGAATGAGGGCAATATTTTTGCGCCCAATGCTTTCCTGCGCATCGGCAACGACAACAGCGTCACCGTGCTGCTCGGCCATTCGGAAATGGGCCAGGGCATCTGGACCGGCCTGACCATGTTGATCGCCGAAGAGCTGGACGCCGACTGGTCGACCATTCGCGTCGAGCACTCACCGGCATCGGCCGCCGAGTACGGGTTGCCCGGGTTTGGCGGGATGCAGATCACCGGCGGCTCGACGTCGACCTGGATGGAGTTTGACCGCTACCGGCAGGCCGGTGCGGCGGCGCGTTTGATGCTGATCGATGCAGCGGCCAAGCGCTTCGACGTTGCGCCTTCGCAGATCCGCACCGAGTCGGGCGTGGTGATTGCCGGCGACAAGCGCGCCACCTATGGCGAACTGGCGGACGACGCCGGCAAGTTGCCGGTGCCGGATCCAGCCTCCATCAAATTCAAGGAGGCCAAGGACTGGAAGGTCATCGGCAAACCCACCAAGCGCCTGGACACGCCGGAGAAAATCACCGGCCGGGCCAAGTTCGGCATGGACGTGCAGTTCGACGGCTTGATGACCGCCATGGTCGCCCGGCCGCCGGTGTTCGGTGGCAGCGTCAAATCCTTCGAGGGCGCCGAGGCATTGGCTGTGCCGGGCGTGCATAAAGTCGTGCAGGTGCCCACGGGCGTGGCGGTGATTGCCGATCATTACTGGGCCGCGAAGCTGGGGCGTGATGCGCTGAAAGTCGACTGGGACCTGGGGCCGAACACCGGGCTAGACAGCCATAAACTGTTGGAGAGTTTCCGCAAACTGGCTGCCACGCCCGGAATTTCCGCGAGCAAGGCGGGCGATGCAACGGTCGCACTGGGCAAGGCGACGAAGAAGATTGACGTCGAATACAGCGTGCCGTACCTGGCCCATGCGCCGATGGAGCCGCTCAATTGCACGGTGAAAATCAGCAAGGACACATGCGAAATCTGGACCGGCACGCAGTTTCAGACGCTGGATCAAATGATTGCGGGCAAGATCACCGGGCTCAAGCCCGAACAGGTCGAAATCCACACTGAATTCCTCGGTGGCGGCTTCGGTCGTCGGGCCAATCCGACCTCGGATTTTGTCGCCGAAGCCGTCCAGGTCGCCAAAGCCGCCGGCGCTCCGGTGAAAACCGTGTGGTCACGCGAAGACGACATTCGCGGCGGTTACTATCGCTCGATGTTCCTGCATCAGGCCAATATCGGTCTGGATGCCGGCGGCATGCCGATCGCCTGGAAACATGTGATGGTCGGACAGTCGATCATGGACGGCACCGCGTTTGCGGCCATGATGGTCAAGGATGGCGTCGACAAGACTTCGGTCGAAGGTGTCGTCGACAGCCCCTACCTGGAAGACCTGGCCGATCACCAAGTGGAACTGCATTCGCCGAAAACCGGCATCAGCGTGTTGTGGCTGCGTTCGGTCGGGCACAGCCACACAGCGTTCGTCATGGAATCGTTGATCGATGAACTGGCCGAGGCGGCCGGCAAGGACCCGGTTGAATACCGACGAGCCTTGCTAAAGAACCATCCGAGGCACTTGGGCGTGCTCAATCTGGCGGTCGAGAAAGCCAACTGGACCGCGCCGTTACCCGATGGTCATGCGCTGGGCGTGGCGGTGCATGAGTCGTTCGGCAGCTACGTGGCGCACGTCGCCGAAGTGTCCCAGGACAACCTGAAAATCCGCGTGCACCGGGTAGTGTGCGCGGTGGACTGCGGGATTGCGGTCAACCCGATGAGCATCGCGGCGCAAATGGAATCGTGCATCACGTTTGGCCTCGGCTTCGCCTTGCACAGCAAACTGACCGTCAAGGACGGGCAGGTGATGCAATCCAACTTTCACGATTATCAGGTGTTGCGGCTCAACGAAATGCCGGTGGTTGAAGTGCATATCGTGCCCAGCACCGAACGGTCCGGCGGCATCGGTGAGGCCGGCGTTCCACCCACCGCGCCGGCCGTTGCCAATGCAGTGTTCGCCCTGACCGGGCAGCGCTTGCGTGAGCTGCCGCTGCAACTGTCGGGGGTATGACATGAAACGACATTTGATGTTGGGTGCGGTGCTGTTGATTGGCCTGGCTGGCTACACCGAAGACCTGTTCGCCGACGACAAGGAAGCGATCAAGGCATTCGATACGGTGCAGAAAGTCTTCCAGAGTCCGCGTTGCCAGAACTGCCACATTCCGGGGGATTCGCCGCTGCAGTTCGATGCCGCAACCCCGCATGCCATGAACGTGGTGCGCGGGATGGACGGCAAGGGCGCGGCGGGGTTGCCCTGCGCAACCTGTCACGCCGAGACCAATCCGCCGGCCAGTTACGGGCCGCACGCGCCACCGGGAGCGCCGCACTGGAGCCTGCCGCCGGCGTCGCACAAGATGGCCTGGATCGGCCTGCCGGCAGACAAGTTGTGCGCGATGATCAAAGACCGCGCCAGCAATGGCGACCGTGATTTTGCTGCACTGATCAAGCATGTCAGCGACGACAAACTGGTGCTGTGGGGCTGGAATCCCGGCGAGGGCAGGGCGCCGGTGCCGGTGCCGCACGACATTTTTGTCACGCAATTCAAGCTGTGGGCCGAGGCGGGTGGGCCGTGTCCGGTGCTGGGTAGCTGACCGGCGGTCCGTTAACAGGGAGTCAATGCAGGTATGGCCGACTCTAAAGACCATATCCGCCAACGGAGTGAGTCATGTTGATCCCAGGCAAACCGGTGAAAAACGGCGTTCGCGCTGATCCATTGCGTTCGCCACAACAGGAACGTCAATTGCTGCGCGACCTGGCCCGCAAGGCTGAGCAAGAGCTGATGGGCGTGCAGATGGCGAGCATGGACGAGTTGACGCTGCTGCCCAACCGTCACGGTTTCACCGTCTTGGCGCAACAGGGGCTGGACGCCTGTCAGCAACTCGACAAGCCGACGACGCTGTTGCTTTTCAAGCTCGATGACCTCAAGCACATCAACTACTTGTATGGCCGCGCCGAGGGCGACCGTGCGCTGAAAACTTTCGCCGATGTGCTGCGAATCGCGTTTCGCGAAAGCGATGTGATCGGCCGGCTCGGCAGCGACAAATTCGTTGCCTTGCTGCTGGGTTCAAGCGTCGTGGATATCGCCGCTGTCCGGGCGCGACTCGAAGAAATACTGGCCGAGCGTAACGCCACGGTGCATCGCCGTTCTGACCTGCACTTCAGTCTCGGACAGATCGAATATGACCCGCAGTTGCATCAGTCAGTGGAAGAGCTGCTGACCGTGGTCGATGAGCGCTACGCGCTGAAAAACCGCTGATGATTCAGCGTTGAACGATCCCTTGCAAGTCCACTGCAATGTGCTCGGCGGTACGCAATAAGTGTCCATCGTCCCTGAACCGTCCGATCAGCTGTAACCCGATCGGTAGATCGCCTTCGGCGCGAATCAGCGGAAGATTGACCTGCGGCCAGCCAAACGCTCCCCAGAACTTGATGAAGTCTGATGGTCCAGTGCTTTCAAGGCCAAGAGGCGCGACCATCCCGCAAGAGGCACCGAGCATGGCGTCGAAGGGTTGGCAATGTTCGTGAAGTTGTGGGGCGAGTCGGGCAAGACGCGCCTTGGCAGCTGACTCCTGTTCCCAGGTTGTCGCCGCCGCTCGCTCGAACATGGCCAGTGTCGAAGGGCTCAATTGAGTCCGGTGCCGTTGAAATTCCTTTGCCAGCGAACGGGCGCCTTCGCAGTCGTTGATCAGCTGATGGTCGTCGAACACACCGGCAAATTCATCGGGTAGCCGGACATCGCTCACTTGATGGCCGGCGTTCCTTAGTTGATCCGCCGCGTGTTCCAGAGATCGAGCCACTTGCGGGTCCACCTGATCCCAGCGTGACGTGCGGCAGAAACCCAGTCGCAGTGGCCGCCGTTCGACCTCAGGCACGACGAAACCAGGAATCAGCACTCGCGCCACCAACTGCAGATCGCGCACCGATCGACCATACCAACCCACGGTGTCGAAGCTCGGCGCCAGCGGTTTTACCCCCTCCAGTGACACCAGCCCCAATGACGGCTTAAAGGCAAAGAGGCCGCAGTAGGACGCTGGCTTGAGCAATGAGCCAGCGGTCTGGGTGCCCAGCGCCAACGCAAAGAAACCCGCTGCCATCCCGGCTGCCGAGCCCGCGCTGGAACTGCCGGGCGTGCGAGTGAGGTCATGCGGGTTGCGGGTTGGACCGGTCTGCATATACGCAAACTCGGTGGTGTGGGTCTTGCCCATGATCAGCGCGCCGGCCTGGCGCAGCAGAGTGACGACGTGGGCATCGCGGGACGGTTGATGGCCGGTATAAATGGGCGAGTGGAATTGCGTGGGGTAGTCAGCGGTGTCGAAGATGTCCTTGATGCCCACGGGAACGCCGGCCAGCAGACCTTGGCCCTTGTTCTGCGCCGCATCGGCGCGAACCTGTCGGGCATCGAACGAGACGAAGGCCTGGATATCCGGTTCCTGCGCAAAAATGCGCTCAATCATCGTTTCTGCGACGGCGACGGGCGTCGTCTCACCATTGATCACCGACTCGCTGATATGTGTGGCGTCCGGGGCAGGGCGGATCATTTGGCAAACAACTGACTGATGTCCCTGAACGCCTTGAACTCCAGCGCATTACCGCAAGGGTCGTACAGGAACAGGGTGGCTTGTTCGCCCACCTGACCCTGAAAGCGAATGCCCGGTTCGATCACGAACGACGTGCCCAGTGCGGTCAGCCGCTGCGCCAGCGCCTCCCATTCATTCATGCCCAGCACCACACCGAAATGCGGGACAGGCACGTTATGGCCGTCCACGGCATTGGTGTGCGCGTCTTCCTGAGAAGCGTTTTTTGGCGCGAGGTGAATCACCAGTTGATGGCCGAAAAAATTGAAATCGACCCAGTGATCGCTGGAACGACCCTCTTCCAGGCCGAACACCTCGCCGTAGAAGTTTCGTGCGGCGGTCAGGTCATACACCGGGATCGCCAAGTGGAAAGGGGACAGTTGCATGGGGCAGGCCTCGAGTGGTCGTTGTGTGACGCTGAGTTTAGCGCTGTGCTTTTTGATTAAAAGACGATAGTTTTTGCGTCGAGCTCAAATTATTTCGATCAATCGGAGGCGGTCATGCTGCGCGAACTCAAAACGTTCATTGCCGTGACGCGGTACGGCACTTTCGCGGCAGCGGGGATGCACATTGGTCTCACGCAATCGGCGGTCAGTGCGCAAATGCGCAATTTGGAGCAGGCGCTGGGTATTCGCCTGTTCGACCGTACGGGGCGCCAGGCGATTCTCAACGCCGCAGGGCAACGGGCGTTGCCGATGGCCAGGGAGATGCTGGAAACGTTCAGCCGCATGGCGGTCAGTGATGACGTCAGCGAGTATCGCGGCGAGTTGAAGATTGGTGCTGTGGCCACGGTTCAGACCGGGTTGCTGCCCCAGGCGTTGTTGCGGTTGAGGCAGCAGGCACCGTTGCTGGAGCCGAAACTGGTGCCGGGCGTGTCGCTGAATCTGTTGAGCCAGGTGGACACCGGGGAGGTGGATTTGGCGATTCTGATCAAGCCACCGTTTGAACTGCCCAAGGAGTTGTTGGCGCAGGTGATTCGCCGGGAGCCGTTCGTGCTGATCGTTCCAATGGACCTTGAAGGCGATGACCCGTTACAGATCCTCGCCAATCATCCGCATGTGCGCTATGACCGCAACTCGTTCGGCGGACGTCTGGTGACACGGTTTCTGCGTGAGCAACAGATAGACGTGCACGTCGCGCTAGAACTGGATGAACTGGAAGCCATTGTGAAAATGGTTGAGTGTGGGTTGGGTGTTTCGCTGCTGCCCGAGGCGGGGTTGTGGCTGGAGTATGGGGCGAAGGTCAGGATTATCCCGTTGGGTGAGTTGACGTTTTATCGGGAGATTGTGCTGTTGCAGCGCTACAGCCAGCGGACACAGCCGATTCAGCAGCTGTTCGCCAGGTGCCTCACCCAGCCCAATGGCTAAACACAAATTCCCTATGGGAGCGGGCTTGCTCGCGAATGCGGTAGATCATTCAACACTTGTATCGACTGACACACTGCCTTCGCGAGCAAGCCCGCTCCCACATTTGACCGTGTCGATCCTGACGATTATTTCAGGCATAAAAAAACCCGCCAGTAACGGCGGGTTTTTTATTGGCTAGCTGAAGATCACTCTTCCAGGCTACCCATCGCAGTGGTGTTGAAGCCACCGTCCACGTACATGATTTCGCCGCTGATGCCGGACGCCAGGTCCGAGCACAGGAAGGCGCCGGCGTTGCCGACTTCGTCGATGGTGACGTTGCGACGCAGCGGGGTTTGCGCTTCGTTGGCAGCCAGCATCTTGCGGAAGTTCTTGATGCCGGACGCAGCGAGGGTGCGGATCGGGCCAGCCGATACGCAGTTGACGCGGGTGCCGTCCGGGCCCAGGGAGCCGGCCAGGTAACGCACGCCAGCTTCCAGCGAAGCCTTGGCCATGCCCATGACGTTGTAGTTAGGCATGGTGCGCTCGGCGCCCAGGTACGACAGGGTCAGCAGGCTGCCGTTGCGGCCTTTCATCATTTCGCGACCGGCTTTAGCCAGGGCCACGAAGCTGTAGGCGCTGATGTCGTGAGCGATGCGGAAACCTTCACGGGTGGTGGCTTCGGTGAAGTCGCCGTCCAGTTGGTCGCCCGGGGCGAAGCCGACGGAGTGCACGATGCAATCCAGGCCGTCCCACTTCTTGCCCAGCTCAACGAAGACCTTGGCGATTTCTTCATCGCTGGCCACGTCGCACGGGAAGCACAGGTCAGGGTTGGAACCCCAGCTCTGGGCGAACTCTTCGACACGACCCTTGAGTTTGTCGTTCTGATAAGTGAAGGCAAGCTCAGCGCCCTCGCGATGCATGGCGGCAGCGATGCCGGATGCGATGGACAGCTTGCTGGCGACACCGACGATCAGTACGCGCTTACCGGCGAGAAAACCCATGTGTTGCTCCTCTCTTTCAGGTTATTACGCAGTGGCCGGTGCCAGGAAAGCGGCTTCCAGCAACTGCTGTGTATACGGATGTTGGGGGGCGGCAAAGATACTTTGCGCGTCTCCCTGTTCGACCACTTGGCCATGCTTGACCACCATCAACTGGTGGCTCAGCGCTTTGACGACAGCCAGGTCATGGCTGATAAACAAATACGTCAGGTTGTACTTGGTTTGCAGTGAACGCAGCAGCTCCACCACTTGGCGTTGTACGGTGCGGTCGAGGGCCGAGGTCGGCTCGTCCAGCAAAATCAACGCCGGTTTTAGCACTAATGCCCGGGCAATGGCGATTCTCTGCCGTTGCCCGCCGGAAAATTCGTGGGGGTAGCGGTGCCGGGTTTCCGGATCCAGACCTACCTCCTTCAATGCTGCAATGATCGCTTGTTCCTGTTCCGCCTCGGTGCCCATCTTGTGGATCCGCAGGCCTTCGCCAACGATCTGGCTCACGCACATCCGTGGGCTCAGGCTGCCAAACGGGTCCTGAAACACCACCTGCATCTCGCGGCGCAACGGTCGAACTTCGTTCTGCGTCAGGCAGTCTAGCTGCTTGCCTTCAAAACGGATCGCGCCTTTGCTGCCGATCAACCGCAAAATCGCCAGGCCGAGCGTCGATTTTCCCGAACCGCTTTCACCGACAATCCCCAGGGTCTGCCCCTGGGGCAGGCTGAAATTGATCCCGTCCACCGCTTTGATGTGGTCAACGGTCTTTTTCAGCAGGCCTTTCTTGATCGGGAACCAGACTTTCAAGTCCTCGACTTGCAGCAATGGCGGCCCCACTGCATTGGTCGCCGGCGTGCCGCTGGGCTCCGCTGCCAACAGTAACCGAGTGTACGGATGCTGCGGCGCGCGGAACAACTCTTCGCACGATGCCTGTTCGACGATGCAACCGCGCTGCATGACACATACGCGATGCGCAATTCTTCGCACAAGGTTCAAATCGTGGCTGATCAGCAGCAGCGCCATGCCTAGGCGGGCCTGTAATTCCTTGAGCAATTCGAGGATTTTCAGCTGAACGGTCACGTCCAGCGCGGTGGTCGGCTCGTCGGCGATCAGCAATTCCGGCTCATTGGCCAGGGCCATGGCGATCATCACCCGCTGGCGCTGGCCGCCGGACAATTCATGGGGCAAGGCTTTAAGGCGTTTTTCCGGCTCGGGAATCCCGACCATTTCCAGCAGTTCCAGGGTGCGCTTGGTCGCCACTTTGCCGATCAGGCCCTTGTGGATGCCCAACACCTCGTTGATCTGCTTTTCGATGGAATGCAGCGGGTTCAGCGAGGTCATCGGTTCCTGGAAGATCATCGCGATCCGGTTGCCGCGGATGTGACGGATGGTCTTCTCTTTCAGGTCCAGCAGGTTGTGCCCCGCGTACTCGATGGTGCCGGACGGGTGCCGGGCGATCGGGTAGGGCAGTAGCCGCAGGATCGAGTGGGCCGTGACCGATTTGCCGGAACCGCTTTCACCGACCAGCGCCAGGGTTTCGCCACGGCGGATATCAAAACTCACGCCTTCGACCACGCGCTGAGCACGATCGCCGATACCAAACTCAACGGACAGGTCGCGCACTTCGATCAGATTGTCCTGATTCATTTCACTTCCTCGGGTCGAAGGCATCGCGAGCGGACTCGCCGATAAACACCAGCAAACTCAACATCAATGCCAGCACTGCAAACGCACTGATGCCGAGCCATGGGGCTTGCAGGTTGGATTTGCCCTGAGCCACCAGCTCGCCCAGCGACGGCGCGCCGGGCGGCAAACCGAAGCCCAGGAAGTCCAGAGCGGTCAGGGTGCCGATGGCGCCGGTCAGGATGAACGGCATGAAGGTCATGGTCGAGACCATCGCGTTGGGCAGAATGTGGCGGAACATGATTGCACCGTTCTGCATCCCCAATGCCCGCGCCGCGCGCACGTATTCGAGGTTGCGCCCGCGCAGGAACTCGGCGCGCACCACGTCCACCAGGCTCATCCACGAAAACAGCAGCATGATCCCCAGCAACCACCAGAAGTTCGGCTGCACAAAACTGGCGAGGATGATCAGCAAATACAGCACCGGCAACCCGGACCAGATTTCCAGGAAACGCTGCCCGGCCAGGTCGACCCAGCCGCCATAGAAGCCCTGCAAGGCCCCGGCAATCACGCCGATGATCGAACTGAGAATGGTCAGGGTCAGGGCGAACAACACCGAAATCCGGAAGCCGTAGATCACCCGCGCCAACACATCACGGCCCTGATCGTCGGTGCCCAGCAGGTTATCCGTCGACGGTGGCGCCGGGGCCGGGACTTTCAGGTCGTAGTTGATGCTTTGATAGCTGAACGGAATCGGCGCCCACAGCACCCAGGCATCCTTGGCCTTGAGCAGTTCGCGGATGTAGGGGCTCTTGTAGTTGGCTTCCAGCGGGAACTCACCGCCGAAGGTGGTCTCCGGGTAGCGCTTGAGCGCCGGGAAGTACCAGCTGTTGTCGTAATGCACCACCAGCGGTTTGTCGTTGGCAATCAGCTCGGCACCCAGGCTCAGGCCGAACAACACCAGAAACAGCCACAGCGACCACCAGCCACGCTTGTTGGCCTTGAACAATTCAAACCGGCGTCGATTGAGCGGAGACAGGTTCATCTCAATGCTCCCGGCTTTCGAAGTCGATGCGCGGATCGACAAAGGTGTAGGTGAGGTCACCGATCAATTTCACCACCAGGCCAAGCAAGGTGAAGATAAACAGCGTGCCAAACACCACCGGGTAATCGCGGTTGATCGCCGCTTCAAAACTCATCAGCCCGAGGCCGTCGAGGGAGAAGATCACTTCCACCAGCAACGAGCCGGTAAAGAAAATCCCGATGAACGCCGACGGGAATCCGGCGATCACCAGCAACATGGCGTTGCGGAATACATGGCCGTACAGCACACGGTGGCGAGTCAGGCCCTTGGCCTTGGCGGTGACCACGTACTGTTTGTTGATCTCGTCGAGAAAACTGTTTTTGGTCAGCAGGGTCATGGTCGCGAAGTTGCCGATCACCAGCGCCGTCACGGGCAAGGCCAGGTGCCAGAAGTAGTCGAGGATTTTGCCGCCCATGCTCAGTTCTGAAAAATTATTCGAGGTCAGTCCACGCAACGGGAACCAGTCGAAATAGCTGCCGCCGGCGAACACCACGATCAGCAGGATCGCAAACAGGAACGCCGGGATCGCGTAGCCGACGATGATCGCCGAACTGGTCCAGACATCGAAATGGCTGCCGTGTCGAGTGGCCTTGGCGATCCCCAGCGGGATCGACACCAGGTACATGATCAGCGTGCTCCACAGCCCGAGGGAGATCGACACCGGCATTTTTTCCTTGATCAGGTCGATCACCTTGGCATCGCGAAAGAAGCTGTCGCCGAAGTCCAGCGACGCATAGTTCTTCACCATGATCCACAAGCGTTCTGGCGCTGATTTGTCGAAGCCGTACATGTGCTCGATTTCTTTCACCAAGGCGGGGTCCAGGCCCTGGGCGCCGCGATAGGAGGAACCGGCCACCGACACTTCGGCACCGCCACCGGCAATGCGGCTGGTGGCGCCTTCAAAGCCTTCGAGCTTGGCGATCATCTGCTCAACGGGGCCGCCGGGTGCGGCCTGGATGATCACGAAATTGATCAGCAAAATGCCGAACAAGGTCGGAATGATCAGCAGCAGTCGCCTAAAAATATACGCCAGCATCTGATTACTCCGTGCCCGCAGGGGCGACTTGCAGTTTGGTCTCGACTTCTAGCGCCGGTTTGGCATCGGGCTTGATCCACCAGGTGTTAATCCCGATGTCGTACTTGGGTGAGATTTTCGGATGCCCGATGTGATTCCAGTACGCCACGCGCCACGTCTTGATGTGCCAGTTGGGGATCACGTAATAACCCCATTGCAGCACGCGGTCCAGTGCGCGGGCATGGGCCACCAGACTTTTACGCGAATCGGCGTTGATCAGTTGCTCGACCAGTTGGTCCACCGCCGGGTCCTTGAGGCCCATGGAGTTGCGGCTGCCGGGTTTGTCAGCAGCGGCAGACATCCAGAATTCGCGCTGCTCGTTACCCGGTGAGCTGGACTGCGGGAAGCTGCCGACGATCATGTCGAAGTCCCGTGAACGCACGCGGTTGATGTATTGCGAGACGTCGACGCGGCGGATCACCAGGTCGATCCCGAGGTCGCTGAGGTTGCGCTTGAACGGCAGCAGCACGCGCTCGAATTCGGTCTGGGCCAGCAGGAACTCGAGTTTCACCGGTTTGCCGGTGGCGTCGACCATTTTGTCATCGACGATCCGCCAGCCGGCCTCTTGCAGCAGTTGATAGGCTTTGCGCTGGTGGTCGCGAATCATGCCGCTGGCGTCGGTCACCGGGTTCTGGAACGCCTCGCTGAAAGCTTGCTCGGGGATCTTGCCGCGAAACGGATCGAGGATCGCCAGTTGATCGGCATCCGGCAGGCCGGTGGCGGCCATTTCCGAGTTCTCGAAATAGCTGCGGGTGCGCGCATAGGCGCTGTTGAACAATTGCTTGTTGGTCCATTCAAAGTCCAGCAGCAATGTCAGGGCCTGGCGCACGCGCACGTCCTGGAACAGCGGGCGGCGCAGGTTGAACACGAAACCCTGCATGCCGGTGGGGTTGCCGTTGGGGATCTGTTCCTTGATCAAGCGGCCTTCGGTGACGGCCGGGACGTTGTAGGCATTGGCCCAATTCTTCGCGGTCATCTCCAGCCAGTAATCGAACTGCCCGGCTTTGAGCGCTTCGAGCGCCACGGTGTTGTCGCGGTAGTAATCGGTGGACATCACGTCGAAGTTGTAGAAACCGCGATTGACCGGCAAGTCCTTGCCCCAGTAATCCTTGACCCGCTCATAGCGAATCGAACGCCCGGCCTTCACTTCGCTGACTTTGTAGGGGCCGCTGCCCAGCGGTATTTCCAGGTTGCCCTTGTTGAAGTCGCGGTTGGCCCACCAGTGTTTTGGCAGAACCGGCAATTGGCCGAGGATCAGTGGCAACTCTCGGTTGTTGGAGTGCTTGAACTTGAACAGTACGGTCAGCGGGTCTTCGGCGACCGCTTCCTCGACGTCGTTGTAGTAACCGCGATAGAGCGGCGCGCCGTCCTTGGTCAGCATCTGGAAACTGAACACCACGTCTTCGGCGCGGATCGGATGGCCATCGTGGAAGCGCGCTTCAGGGCGCAGGTAGAAACGTACCCAACTGTTGTCCGGGGCTTTCTCGATCTGGCCGGCGACCAGGCCGTATTCGGTGAACGGTTCGTCCAGGCCCTGTTTGGCGAGGGTGTCGTAGATCATGCCGATGTCGTCAGCCGGCACACCTTTGCTGATAAACGGGTTGAGGCTGTCGAAGCCGCCGAAACCGGCCTGGCGGAAGATCCCGCCCTTGGGCGCGTCCGGGTTCACGTAATCGAAATACTTGAAATCCGCCGGGTACTTTGGCGGCTCGTTGTAGAGGGTCACCGCATGTTGCGGGGCGGCACAGGCCAGCCCGGCGAACAGCAGACCGCTGGCCTGCAACAGCAGGGTGCGTACGGGTTTCATTGATCTTTCTCCGAAGACTTCAGCCACCACGCGCTCAGGCCCAGGGTATAGGGCGGCGTGGTCACAAAGGCGAACCGGTTGCGGTAGGCCAGGCGGTGATAATTGAGGTACCAGTTGGGAATGCTGTAGTGCTGCCACAGCAGCACGCGGTCAAGCGCTTTGCCGGCGGCGACCTGTTCGTCGCGGCTCTGGGCGGCGAGCAGTTGTTCGAGCAAGTGATCGACCACCGGGTTGGCGATGCCGGCATAGTTTTTACTGCCCTTGACCCCGACCTGGCTCGAATGGAAATACTGCCACTGCTCCAGACCCGGGCTGAGGGTCTGGTTGAGGGTCATCAGAATCATGTCGAAGTCGAACTGATCGAGGCGCTGTTTATACTGGGCCCGGTCGACGGTACGCAGTCGCGCGTTGATGCCAATGCTCGCGAGGTTTTCTACGTAGGGCTGGAGGATGCGCTCCAGGTTCGGGTTGACCAGCAGGATCTCGAATCGCAGGGGTTGCCCTGCAGCGTTCTGCAATCGCTGGCCATTGAGCTTCCAGCCGGCCTCGGCAAGCAGCGCAAGGGTTTTGCGCAGGGTTTCCCGGGGGATGCCGCGGCCGTCGGTGTGCGGCAGGCTGAACGGCTCGGTAAAGAGCTTGACGGGCAACTGCTCGCGATAGGGCTTGAGCATCAGCCATTCGTGACCGACCGGGAGCCCGGTGGCTTCGAACTCACTGTTGGGGTAGTAACTCATTGCGCGCTTGTAGGCGCCGCTGAACAACGTGCGATTGGTCCACTCGAAATCGAACATCAGCCCCAGGGCTTCGCGGACGTTGGTCTCGGCGAAAGTCGGGCGTCGGGTGTTCATGAACAGGCCCTGGCTCTGGGTCGGGATCTGATGCGGGATCTGCGCCTTGATCACGTCGCCGCGGCGTACTGCCGGGAAGTTGTAGCCGTTGTCCCAGTTCTTCGCCTGATGCTCAATGTAAACGTCGAACTCGCCGGCCTTGAACGCTTCGAAGGCGACATCGCTGTCGCGGTAGAACTCGACTTCCATCCGATCGAAGTTGTACTTGCCGCGATTGACCGCCAGGTCCTTGCCCCAGTAATCCTTGACCCTTTCGAAAACGATCTGCCGTCCAGGCGTCACCGAGGTGATGCGATACGGTCCGCTGCCCAGCGGCGGCTCGAAGGTGGTCGCCTTGAAATCGCGACCTTTCCAGTAGTGCCGGGACAGGACCGGCAATTCGCCAAGGCGCAGGATCTGCAGTGGATTGCCGGCTCGCTTGAACACAAAACGAATGCGCTGCGGGTTGAGAATATCGACCCGTGCGACTTCCTGAAGGCTGGTGCGGTACTGCGGATGACCTTCTTTGAGCAACAAGCGGTACGAGAACGCGACGTCGTACGCGGTGATCGGTGAACCGTCGTGGAACCGCGCTTCGGGCCGCAGGTTGAACACCACCCAGCTGCGGTCCTCGCTGTATTCCACCGACTGGGCGATCAGGCCATAACTGGAGGTCGCCTCGTCGCCGGACGGCGCGTACTGGCCGGTGCCGACCATCAGCGGCTCATTGAGCTCGTTGATGCCGTACTGCAGGAAATTGGGAGTGGAAACCGGGCTTGAGCCCTTGAAGGTGTAAGGATTGAGCGTATCGAAGGTGCCAAACGCCATCACCCGCAACGTACCGCCCTTGGGCGCTTGCGGGTTGACCCAGTCGAAGTGGGTAAATCGGGCCGGGTACTTGAGCGTGCCGAACTGCGCATAACCGTGGCTTTCGCTGATCGTCGCGCTTGCGGGGGAGCTGAAGGCCAGGCTGATCAGGAGCAGGAGGAGGGGACGCTTCAAGTCAGATCCGATCCAGGCGGCTTGGGCATTGTGGCCCGTACAGTAACAGCTTGTATCGACAGGAAAAAGACAGGGGGGTAATGCGCTGTTAATTGCTGACACGAAGGTTCGCGCCCCGGATTACCTGTGGCGAGGGAGCTTGCTCCCGCTGGGCTGCGAAGCGGCCCCAAAACCTGACATCACCGTTACTTCTGATACACCGCGTGCATCGGATTTACGACTGCTTCGCAGCCGAGCGGGAGCAAGCTCCCTCGCCACAACAGCCATCACTCAGCAAACGTGAAATCCCAGGCAAAAAAAAGCCCCTGAATTCGGGGGCTCTTTTTAGCGTGGCGAAGACACTACCAGCATCTGTCCAGGCTTCAACGCCTGGCCAACGCGCGGGTTCCAGCGCTTGAGGTGCTGCATCTCGACATTGAAGCGCTTGGCGACGATGTACAGCGAATCGCCTTGCTGGACCTTGTATTGAGTTTGCGGCTTCTTTTTGTCGGCTTTGCTGTTGGTGGCGACGACGGTGTTGACGCGACCACCGCTGCGTTTGGCGGTGTCGTTGATTACCAGCGTCTGCCCCGTCTTGAGGTGCTTGCCCGTCAATTTGTTCCAGCGTTGCAAGTCTTCGACGTCGACTTTATTGGCCTTGGCGATGGTGCCCAGGTTGTCGCCGCGTTTGACCCGGTAGGTGCGCTTGACGCTGGCGAGTTGAACATCGTCTGCGCCTTCGAAGACCGGTTTGCGAGGCTTCTTGCTGATCAACTCTTCCGGACGCATGGTCGACAGGCTGGTGGTCAGCAACTGCGCCTTGGACGTTGGCACCAGCAGGTGCTGCGGGCCATCGAGGGTAGTGCGCTGTTTGAACGCCGGATTGAGCTGGAACAGTTCGTCTTCGTCGATGTTGGCAACTTCGGCAACCTTGGACAGGTCCATGCGCTGATTGATTTCGACGACCTGGAAGTACGGTTCGTTGGCAATCGGGCTGAGGTTCACGCCGTACGCTTCCGGCGACAGGACCACTTGCGACAAGGCCAGCAGCTTCGGCACATAGGCCTGGGTTTCGGCGGGCAGCGGCAGGTTCCAGTAATCGGTAGGCAGGCCGAGCCTTTCGTTGCGCTCGATGGCCCGGCTGACGGTGCCTTCACCGGCGTTGTAGGCGGCGAGGGCGAGCAACCAGTCACCGTTGAACATGTCGTGCAGGCGGGTCAGGTAATCCATGGCCGCGGTGGTCGAGGCGGTAATGTCGCGTCGGCCATCATAGGCACGGGTCTGGCGCAGGTTGTAGTAACGCCCGGTGGAAGGGATGAATTGCCAAAGACCCACCGCGTCGGCCCGGGAATAGGCCATCGGGTTGTAGGCGCTTTCAATCACTGGCAGCAGCGCCAGTTCCAGCGGCATGTTGCGTTCTTCAAGGCGTTCGATGATGTAGTGAATGTACAGGCTGCCGCGCTCGCCGGCATTTTCAAGGAAGGACGGGTTACTGGCGAACCACAGTCGCTGTTGCTCGATACGCGGGTTGACGCCCAGGCCGTCTTGCAACTGGAAGCCCTGGCGCATGCGCTCCCAGACATCCTGTGGTACTTGCGGCGAGGGTTTTTCGCTGAGCCAGATCGGTTTCTGTTTGGCGCGAGCGGCGATATTCGGGGTATGTGTCGCGTCGGTCTGCGGCACATGGCTGGAACAGCCCGCCAAAGTGGCGGACACAGCCACCGCGATGGCTTGAGCCAAGCGGGTCAATGCGTCTGAATTGATGGCTTTACGAATAGGTGACGACATTGGCTGGAAGTAAGTTCCGGGCAAAAATGTCGGCCGATTCTAGAAAGGGTACCCCCTGCGGTCAACCATTCAGAATTTTCATTGCAATAGGATGACGGCCTAGAACGTATCCTTCCAAGCCCGCAACGCCGCAAAGACCGCACTCGGAGCCCGGTTATCGGGGCCATTCCGTTCGTCCACTTTTTCTTTAACAGATGTTTCATCAACCCTTAAAAACGGGTTCGTGAGCTTTTCCAGGGCCAGGGTCGACGGCAGGGTCATGAGCCCGGCTGCGCGTTGTTGGGTCACTTTGGCGAGGCGCTCGGCGGTGTCGGGGTTTTCTGGCTCGACCGCTGCGGCAAACTTGAGGTTGCTGAGGGTGTATTCGTGGGTGCAATACACCAGCGTGTCTTCGGGCAATGCGGCCAGGCGTGTCAGCGAGGTGTGCATCTGTTCCGGAGTGCCTTCGAACAAACGGCCGCAACCGGCGGCAAACAGGGTGTCACCGCAGAACAACAGGCCATGATGGTAATAGGCAATGTGCCCCAGGGTATGGCCGGGGACGGCGAACACATCGAAGTCCCAGCCGAGCACACTGACACGGTCGTTGTCCTTGAGCGCGACTTCCCGCTCAGGAATAGATTCGCTGGCGGGGCCGTAGACGGTCGCGTCTGTTGCTTTTTTCAGCTGCTCGACGCCACCGACATGGTCATGGTGGTGGTGAGTGATCAGAATATCGCTCAATACCCAACCCGGATGTGCCGCAAGCCAGGCCTGCACGGGCGCGGCATCGCCGGGATCGACCACGGCGCAGCGCTGGGTGCGGTGGTCTTGTAACAACCAGATGTAGTTGTCGGTGAAGGCGGGCAGGGCACTGATCTGTATCATCGTCGGATTCGCCAAGCGGAAAACAATGGCGCATCTTAGAACTTCCTGGCGCGTTGGAGAATGCAATGACCGATAAAGCGTTCGCTCAGGCTGATCCCGAGTGGCTGACATTGATCAGCGCGGCCCGTGAATGGCTGTCTGGCCCTATCGGGCAATTTTTGCTGGATGAAGAACGGCGCATGCTCGAAGACGAGTTGGGGCGCTTCTTCGGCGGTTACCTGGTGCATTACGGCCCGTCGGCCCAGACGCCGCCGTCGGCGCCGCAAGTGCAGCGCAATGTGCGCCTCGGTGCACCGTTGCCCGGCGTCGAAATCGTGTGTGAAGAGCAGGCCTGGCCGTTGAGCGAGCACGCCGCCGACGTGGTGGTGTTGCAGCATGGGCTGGATTTCTGCCTGTCGCCCCACGGATTGCTGCGTGAAGCAGCGAGCAGCGTGCGGCCCGGCGGACATTTGTTGATTGTCGGCATCAATCCCTGGAGCAGCTGGGGTCTGCGTCATGTATTCGCCCATGACGCCATGCGCAAGGCGCGCTGCATCTCGCCGTCGCGCGTTGCCGACTGGCTGAACCTGCTGGGCTTCGCGCTGGAGAAACGCCGCTTCGGGTGCTATCGTCCGCCGCTCGCATCACCCGCCTGGCAAGCCCGTCTGGCCGGTTGGGAACGCAAGGCCGGTGACTGGCAACTGTCAGGTGGCGGCTTCTATTTACTGGTGGCGCGCAAGATTGTCGTGGGTTTGCGTCCACTGCGTCAGGAACGGCGCGAACCGATGGGCAAGCTGATTCCCTTGCCGATGGCCAAGGTCAATCGCCGTCGCATCGACCCGTAATACCTTTTATTTTCCCGGCCGGGTCAGTCCCGGCCTCGGGCATCGTCGATCACGGATCGGCGAGCCACCGCATTTTCTGGATAGATTGGCATGAGCGATAGCGTAGAACTCTTCACCGACGGCGCCTGCAAAGGCAACCCTGGCCCCGGAGGCTGGGGCGCACTGCTGGTGTGCAAAGGCGTTGAAAAGGAACTGTGGGGCGGCGAAGCCAACACCACCAACAACCGCATGGAGCTGATGGGCGCGATCCGTGGCCTTGAAGAACTCAAGCGTTCGTGCGACGTACTGCTGGTGACCGACTCGCAGTACGTGATGAAAGGCATCAACGAATGGATGGACAACTGGAAGAAGCGCGGCTGGAAAACAGCGGCGAAAGAGCCGGTTAAAAATGCTGATCTGTGGAAGTTGCTGGATGAGCAGGTCAATCGCCACAACGTCACCTGGAAATGGGTGCGTGGGCACATCGGTCACCACGGTAACGAGCGGGCGGACCAATTGGCCAACCGGGGTGTGGATGAAGTGCGCGGCTACAAGCAGGCTTGATTCTGATTCGCCGATGTACCGAGTCGCGGCCTTCGCGAGCAAGCCCGCTCCCACATTAGAACTCGGTCAAGTGTGGGAGCGGGCTTGCCCGCGATGGCCGTGACACGGTCTCTCTGAAACACCTAGGCGAGCGTGTTAACATCGCCGCTTTTGCACGATTGACCCGTTGAGAGCTGAGCACTGATGGCCACCAGATCCGTTGTACTCGATACCGAAACCACCGGCATGCCGGTGACCGACGGCCACCGGATTATCGAAATCGGTTGTGTCGAATTGATCGGTCGGCGCCTGACGGGCCGGCACTTTCACGTATACCTGCAACCGGATCGCGAGAGTGACGAAGGCGCCATTGGCGTCCACGGCATCACCAACGAATTCCTGGTGGGCAAGCCGCGTTTCCCTGAAGTGGCCGATGAGTTCTTCGAGTTCATCAAAGGCGCGCAGCTGATCATTCATAACGCGGCGTTCGACGTTGGTTTCATCAACAATGAATTCGCCCTGATGGGCCAGCACGAGCGTGCGGACATCACGCAACACTGCTCGATCCTCGACACCCTGATGATGGCCCGGGAACGTCACCCTGGGCAGCGCAACAGCCTCGATGCCTTGTGCAAACGTTATGGTGTCGATAACTCGGGCCGTGAACTGCACGGCGCGTTGCTCGACTCCGAGATTCTCGCCGACGTTTACCTGACTATGACCGGCGGCCAGACCAGCCTGTCGCTGGCTGGTAATGCATCCGATGGTAATGGCTCCGGCGAAGGCGCGGACAACTCCGCCACCGAAATCCGCCGCTTGCCCGCCGACCGCACACGCGCCCGAATCATCCGCGCCAGCGAAGATGACCTGGCCCAGCATGTCGCACGTCTTGAAGCCATCGCGAAAGCCGCCGGCGCCCCGTCGCTATGGCAGCAACTGGCGGACGCCAAGGCCCAGGCCTGAGGCAGAATTTTCGGGTGACAGGGCTGTTGTGGCGAGGGAGCTTGCTCCCGCTCGGCTGCGCAGCAGTCGTCAATCCGGCCGACTCGGTTTACCTGAAAATACAACGAGGGCCGCTTCGCGCCCCAGCGGGAGCAAGCTCCCTCGCCACAGGTAAATCGCCGAAGGCTTGGAATTGATGGCCACATGATGGTGCGCCAATTGACCCACTTCAGGGCATCCGCACTCGCCACATCCGCCTCAACCCTCTACCCTGAGGGTATTGGCAGGCCATGGTCTGCCGCCTCAGGACACTGAGCCCCATGTATAAAGATTTGAAATTCCCGGTCCTGATCGTCCACCGCGACATCAAGGCCGACACCGTCGCCGGTGATCGCGTGCGGGGCATCGCCCGGGAGCTGGAGCAGGAAGGCTTCAGCATCGTTTCGGCGGTGGATTACACCGAAGGGCGACTGGTTGCCTCGACCCATCACGGCCTCTCCTGCATGTTGATCGCCGCCGAAGACCCCAGTACCCACTCGCATTTATTGCAAAACATGGCAGAGCTGATCGGCCTGGCGCGAGTGCGTGCGCCGGACCTGCCGATCTTTGCCCTCGGCGAACAAGTGACGCTGGAAAACGCGCCAGCCGATGCCATGGCCGAGCTCAATCAGCTACGTGGCATTCTTTATCTGTTCGAAGACACCGTGCCGTTCCTGGCCCGGCAAGTGGCCCGGGCCGCGCGCAAGTACCTGGACAGTCTGCTGCCGCCATTTTTCAAGGCACTGGTGCAACACACCGCCGACTCCAATTATTCCTGGCATACGCCCGGCCACGGCGGTGGCGTGGCGTATCACAAGAGCCCGGTCGGGCAAGCGTTTCATCAGTTTTTCGGGGAAAACACCCTGCGTTCGGATCTATCGGTGTCGGTGCCTGAACTGGGTTCGTTGCTCGATCACACTGGTCCTCTGGCCGAAGCGGAAGCCCGCGCCGCGCGCAATTTCGGCGCTGATCACACCTTTTTCGTGATCAATGGCACCTCGACCGCCAACAAAATCGTCTGGCATTCCATGGTCGCGCGCGATGATCTGGTATTGGTGGACCGCAACTGCCACAAGTCGGTGTTGCATTCGATCATCATGACCGGCGCCATCCCGTTGTACCTGTGCCCGGAGCGCAATGAACTGGGGATCATCGGCCCGATTCCTTTAAGCGAATTCAGCCGCGAATCGATCCAGGCCAAGATCGACGCCAGCCCGCTTACCAAGGGCCGAGCGCCCAAGGTCAAACTGGCGGTGATTACCAACTCGACCTACGACGGTCTCTGTTACAACGCCGAGTTGATCAAGCAGAATCTGGGCAATAGCGTCGAGGTGCTGCATTTCGACGAGGCCTGGTACGCCTACGCGGCGTTTCACGAGTTTTTCGCCGGACGCTACGGCATGGGCACCTCGCGCAGCGAAGACAGCCCGCTGGTGTTCACCACGCATTCCACGCACAAGTTGCTGGCGGCGTTCAGCCAGGCCTCGATGATTCATGTTCAGGACGGCGGCGCGCGCCAACTGGACCGCGACCGATTCAACGAAGCGTTCATGATGCACATCTCCACCTCGCCGCAGTACAGCATCATTGCCTCGCTGGACGTGGCCTCAGCGATGATGGAAGGCCCGGCCGGACGTTCGCTGTTGCAGGAGATGTTTGACGAGGCCCTGAGCTTTCGTCGCGCCCTGGCCAATCTGCGTCAGCACATTGCGGCGGATGACTGGTGGTTTTCCATCTGGCAACCGCCGTCGGTGGAAGGCATCGATCGCGTGGTCACCGAAGACTGGCTGCTGCAACCCGATGCCGACTGGCACGGCTTTGGCGGCGTCACCGACGATTATGTGTTGCTCGATCCGATCAAGGTCACCCTGGTCATGCCCGGCCTGACCGCAGGCGGCGCGCTGAGCGAGCGCGGGATTCCGGCGGCGGTGGTCAGCAAATTCCTCTGGGAGCGCGGCTTGGTGGTCGAAAAGACCGGGCTGTATTCGTTCCTGGTGTTGTTCTCCATGGGCATCACCAAAGGCAAATGGAGCACGCTGCTGACCGAGTTGCTGGAGTTCAAGCGCAGCTATGACGCCAATGTCAGTCTGGCCACCTGCCTGCCGTGTGTGGCGCAACAGAGCGTCGGGCGCTATCAAGGCATGGGCTTGCGCGATTTGTGCGATCAATTGCATGCCTGTTATCGCAGCAATGCCACGGCCAAGCACCTGAAGCGCATGTACACCGTGCTGCCGGAAATCGTCATGAAGCCCGCTGACGCCTATGATCATCTGGTACGGGGCGAGGTGGAGGCAGTATCGATCGATGCACTGGACGGGCGGATTGCTGCGGTGATGCTGGTTCCTTATCCGCCAGGCATTCCGCTGATCATGCCGGGTGAGCGGTTCACCGAGTCGACCCGGTCAATCATCGACTATCTTTCATTTGCACGGACGTTTGATAGCAGTTTCCCAGGATTCGTCGTCGATGTGCATGGATTGCAACACGAAGACGAGGGCAATGGACGGCACTACACCGTCGATTGCATCAAGGAATGAGGACCTTTCCCAGTATGCAACCTGTCATTAATCCCAAGTACCCCGGACTGTCGGTACGTGTCGCCGATGATGGCTTTGCGGCGTATATCTGGGGCAGTGATTTCAGCTTTGAAGTCGCCGCCTATGGTGCCGCCGAAATCGGCAAACCGGTCGAGCAGTGGCTGATTACGCCGATCACCCCTTATCGAAAGTGCTACGGCATCGACCCGGAAGAGTTCAGCAGTTTCCGGGATGCCGCCGACAGCGCGATTTTCATGGCGTACCTCGACGATGAGCCGGTCGGGCATCTGGTGGTCAGCACCAACTGGAACGGCTTTGCCCATATCGACGAGCTGGCGGTACATGCCCCGGCGCGGCACCACGGGGTGGCCAAAGCCTTGTTGGACGTGGCTCAGTTCTGGAGTCGAAAGAAAAAGCTGCCGGGCATCATGCTCGAAACCCAGAACAACAATCTGGGCGCCTGTCGGCTGTATGAGCGCTGTGGTTATGTGATCGGCGGGATGGATCATCTGCGTTATCGGGGGATCGATCCGAACACCGCCGAAGTGGCGCTGTTCTGGTATCGCTTGTTCGATAACGCGCTGGAAAGCCCGATCAGTTCGCCAGCATCGCCGCGGCTTGTTCCGTAACGATGTCCAGCAGGGTCTGAATGGCGGGCGCAGGTTCGCCGTTTTTCAGGGTCAGGGCGTAGAGACTGATTGGCACCGCCGGGGCCAGCGGACACACATCCAGTCCGCTGGTTTTGGCGCCCAGGGCGGTAAACGGGTCGACAATCGCCAGGCCTTCACCGGCCTCGACCATGCTGCGCATCATCTGATGCGTCTGCACCCGGATATGCACGACCGGGGCAGGACGCAGCGCCTGCATTTTGTTCTCCAGGGCGCGGCTCAGCGGATCGTGGCCTTCGAGGCCGACCATCGACTGGCCCGCCAGGTCCTGTAATGAAATGTATTTCTGCTTGGGCTGCAGCCAGCCATGGGGCGCCAGGAGCTGGAGCTTGCCTTGGGCAATTACCTGACAATGAATGTCGGCGTGATCGGGGTCATGCAGGCTCAACCCCAGGTCGCTTTCGCGCAACAACAGGGATTTGATGATCTCGCGGGTCGGTTGGCTCAACAGGCTGCAAGGCGCATCGGGCAGCCGTCGGCGCAGCGCGGCGATGCTTTGGGGCAACAATTGTTGAGCGAGTGGCGGGGTGCAGATGATGCGCAGAGGCGGTGCCTGGTACTGCTTGAGGCTGGCGGCAAGGCGTTGGACGGGCTCCAGCGCTTCGTAGACGTGGGTGATTTGCGCTTCCAGCTCCCGCGCTTCGCGGGTCGCCTGCAAGCGCCCACGCACGCTGGAGAACAGCATGAAACCCAACTGACCCTCGGCCTCGCGCAAAATGCCTTCAACCTCGGTCACCGGCAACTGCAGCCATTCGGCGGCGGTGCCCAGGTGACCGGTCTGCACAAGCGCGTGGATCACTTCGATATGGCGTAAACGCATGCGTGAAGTCCATGTTCAGCAGGTGAGGGAATCAGTGACTGAATCCTAACTCAACTGCGCGCATATGACTTCTGCTCATAACATGAGGTTATGAAGCGACGTTGGCTGCCGGCACGCTGCCGACAAAGGTGTCGGGTTCACGCACAATGGTCACGTCCGATTGAACCAGCAGAAACTGGTTGTCATCGAGCTTCTTGACGCGATCGCCAATGGCCAGTTTGTAGGTGGTGACAGGCTCCGTGCCGCCGAGGCCGTCTGCCGACGGGGTGGATTCCTGGAACTCATGCACGGAATAAACGCGGCCTTCCGCATCTCTTGCATGGAACTGACCGACAAGTACTGCTGCCATCTGTTTAGAACCTCTGGAGATAAATCACTCAATTTTCGGTTCTGTAGACCGTTGTTGGGCGAAGTAAGTTTTCCTACAAGAAAAAAATAGTCAGGGGCGGTGAAATTCAGAGCCCGCTGGGTGAATCGTCATCTATACCTACAAGTTCTTTCCATCGGACAGTCGAGACATCTTCCATGAGTAACGTCTATACGATCGCCGTTGTGGTCGGCAGCTTGAGAAAGGCATCGATCAATCGCAAGGTGGCATTGGCCCTGGCTGACCTTGCACCGGCTAATCTCAAGCTTCAAATCGTCGAAATCGGCGACTTGCCGCTCTACAACGAAGACATCGATGGTGCTTCACCGCCGGCAGCCTACAGCACTTTCCGGCAACAAGTACGTTCATCCGACGCAGTGCTGTTCGTTACCCCGGAATACAACCGTTCGGTACCCGCGCCTTTGAAGAATGCAATCGACGTGGGATCGCGGCCCTATGGCCAGAGTGCCTGGAGCGGCAAGCCGGGCGCAGTGATCAGTGTTTCGCCGGGGGCTGTCGGTGGATTTGGCGCCAACCACCACTTGCGCCAGTCCATGGTGTTTCTGGATGTGCCGTGCATGCAGCAGCCGGAAGCCTACCTCGGTGGTGCCGGGTCTGCGTTTGACGAGGCGGGCAAATTGTCCGAGTCGGTGAAGCCGTTCTTGCAGAGCTTCATCAATGCCTACGGCAAATGGGTCGAACAACACAAGAAGGTCTGACGTGCACCATTTCCCCCTGTAGGAGCGAGCCTGCTCGCGATGGCGGTGTGTCAGCTAAATCAATGCCAACTGACAGACCGCCATCGCGTGCAGGCTCACTCCTACAAAGGTCACCGGGTGTTCAGCAATTGGCCACAGATCATCGACTCGATCTCCGGCAGCCACGCAGCCACACAGCCTCGCGCTGCTCGTCAGCTGCTACGGGATCGTGGTGTGTAGAAATTGGGGCTTTACTCTGCTCGTGCGTTGCGGCTGAATCGCGCTTTATTTTTCCGCGCAAGGTTGCTTTGCATGCTTATCGCCTCACTCATTTTCCTGCTGACCATCACCCTGGTGATCTGGCAACCCAAAGGCCTGGGGGTGGGCTGGAGTGCGGTTTTCGGTGCCGTGCTGGCGCTGATTTTCGGTGTCGTGCAGCTGAGCGATATCCCGATTGTGTGGCAGATCATCTGGAATGCCACCGGCACGTTCGTGGCGCTGATCATCATCAGTTTGCTGCTGGACGAGGCGGGTTTCTTTGCCTGGGCTGCCTTGCACGTAGCCCGTTGGGGCCGGGGCAGCGGGCGCAAGCTGTTTGCTTACATGGTCCTGTTGGGGGCGTTGGTCTCGGCCTTGTTCGCCAATGACGGCGCGGCGTTGATCCTTACGCCCATCGTGATTTCCATGCTGCTGGCACTGCGGTTCTCCCCGGCGGCGACCCTGGCGTTCGTGATGGGCGCCGGTTTCATCGCCGACACCGCGAGCTTGCCACTGGTGGTGTCAAATCTGGTGAACATCGTTTCCGCCGACTTCTTTCACATCACGTTCAATCGCTATGCGGTGGTGATGATCCCGGTCAACCTGGTGAGCGTCGCGGCCACGTTGGCGATGCTGATGTGGTTCTTCCGTCGCGACATCCCCAAGGATTACGACCCCGAACAACTGGAGCAGCCGGCAACCGCGATCCATGACAAAGCGACGTTTTATGCCGGTTGGGTGGTGTTGGTGATCCTGCTCGTGGGCTGTTTTGCCCTGGAACCGCTGGGTATTCCAATCAGCGCCATTTCCGCGGTGTGCGCCGCGTTGCTGCTGGGTATTGCCGCCCGGGGCCACAAAATTTCCACGCGTAAGGTGATGAAAGAAGCACCGTGGCAGATCGTGATTTTCTCGCTGGGCATGTATTTGGTGGTGTATGGCCTGCGTAATGCCGGGCTGACCGGACATCTGGCTGGTTGGCTCGATGGCTTTGCCCAATACGGTGTCTGGGGGGCGGCCATGGGCACGGGCGTGCTGACGGCGATTCTGTCTTCGATCATGAACAATTTGCCGACGGTGCTGATCGGCTTGCTGTCGATTGATGCCAGTCAGGCCAGTGGTGTGGTGAAGGAGGCGATGATTTACGCCAATGTCATCGGCAGCGACCTGGGGCCGAAAATCACGCCGATTGGCAGCCTCGCGACGTTGTTGTGGTTGCATGTGCTGGAGCGCAAGAACATCCGGATCGGGTGGGGGTATTACTTCAAGGTCGGGGTGGTGTTGACGGTGCCGGTTTTGCTGGTGACGTTGGCGGCTTTGGCTGTGCGGTTATCCATCTAGACTGTGTCGGCCCCTTCGCGAGCAAGCCCGCTCCCACATTGGACTTCGTTATGGCGCAGATCGAGTGTGGGAGCGGGCTTGCTCGCGAAGAGGCCGGTTCAGGCGCTACAAAACCTCAACCATTGCCCGGCACATTCGGCCAAAGATCCGCCACCAGAAACAACCGCTCAGCCTCTTCCCAATCCCCCTCGGCATTCTCGACCAGGCGCACCATCAACTGCGCCGGCGCCAAAGGTTCCAGCTCACTGAGCCATGTACTTAATTGCTCGACGCTCCAGGTCTGCTCAGCGGGATAGTGTGCAGGCGCCAGCCAGGCATGGCGGGGCAGGGGCTGCCAGCGGCCGAAGGGGCGTTGCACGACAAAGTCCGTCCAGTCTTTCTGATGCAGCCAGCTCCCGCGCAAATGCTGCGGATGCGCACCGCCGGGTGGTTCGGCGAGCCCTGGCCACGGATACAGCAGGTAACCTCCAAGCCACAAGTGTGCGCTGAACTGCTGGATATCCAGGGCTGCCAGCACTTCACGGCTTTCGCTACGCGCAGAAATGGGCAATTGATGCTGAGCCAGGTGCGCCAGTTTGCGGTCCAGCCGATCATGACAGCCTGGGCCGAGCCACTGCGCGGTGTCATGCCCGTCGCCATTTTGCGGCCCCAGATAGAGCTTGATCGCCAGTTCCAGGTGATGCACGCCATCTCGATCGCGCAGCAGCATGTCCAGTTCGCCCAGCGTGTGGCCTTCACGGCGGATCGGCAGGTTGGCGGCGATCAGCTCGATCCCCGGCGCATGACGCACCGCGTACTGCCAAAGCCGCTCGTAATACAGGCCCAAACGCCGGGTTCGGGCCTGGGACAGCCAGTGCAGCAAGTCATAACTGTCACGGTCCAGTTGCTGCAGCCAGCGTTCCAGGCGCTGCGGTTCTTGTACCCACTCGCTGCCGGCCAGCGGATGACGCTGCGGCCACGGCGTATCGATGAGCATCGGCGGCGCGAGGATGACCCAAGCCAGGTCGCGCACTTCGGGGTGGCGCAACTGATGGGGCAACGAGAGCAAATCGGGAAATAGGATCATCTTGCGAGCATAGCCCTAAACATGAGTACACCCTTGTGGCTGAAAGGATTTTGTCTATCCTGCGCTTTCGCCCATAATCGTCTTTTTCGCCGTCCTTGCAGGAACCCCATGGAGCAATTTCGTAATATCGGCATCATCGGTCGCCTGGGCAGTTCGCAGGTGCTGGATACCGTCCGCCGACTGAAACGGTTTCTGCTCGATCGTCACTTGCACGTGATCCTCGAAGACACCATCGCCGAAGTCCTTCCCGGTCATGGCCTGCAAACCTCGTCCCGCAAGATGCTCGGCGAAGTGTGTGACATGGTGATTGTGGTCGGCGGCGACGGCAGCCTGCTCGGGGCCGCCCGGGCGCTGGCCCGGCACAATATTCCGGTGCTCGGCATCAACCGGGGCAGCCTCGGTTTCCTCACCGATATTCGCCCCGACGAGCTCGAAATCAAAGTCGCCGAAGTGCTCGACGGCCACTATCTGGTGGAAAACCGCTTCCTGCTGCAAGCCGAAGTCCGTCGTCACGCCGAGGCCATCGGTCAGGGCGATGCGCTCAATGATGTGGTGCTGCACCCCGGCAAATCAACGCGGATGATCGAGTTCGAACTGTATATTGACGGCCAGTTCGTGTGCAGCCAGAAGGCCGACGGCCTGATCGTCGCGACGCCCACCGGTTCGACTGCTTATGCGCTGTCGGCGGGCGGACCGATCATGCACCCCAAGCTTGACGCTATTGTGATTGTGCCGATGTACCCCCATACCTTGTCGGGCAGGCCGATTGTGGTCGATGGCAACAGTGAGCTGAAAATAGTCGTGTCCAAAGATATGCAGATTTACCCGCAAGTCTCCTGTGACGGGCAAAACCATTTCACCTGCGCGCCGGGTGACACCATCACCATCAGCAAAAAAGCGCAGAAACTGCGGCTGATCCATCCGCTTGACCACAACTACTATGAAGTCTGCCGGACCAAGCTCGGTTGGGGCAGTCGATTGGGTGGTGGAGGCGACTGATGCTCGATCCCGCGCGTAGCTACGACCTGATCGGTGACGTGCACGGTTGCGCTCTGACCCTTGAGCACTTGCTCGACCGGCTCGGTTACCACAAACAAAGTGGCGTCTGGCGGCATCCGTCGCGGATGGCCGTGTTTGTGGGCGACATCATTGATCGCGGCCCGCGAATTCGCGAGGCGCTGCACATCGTCCACGACATGGTCGAGGCCGGCCAGGCGCTGTGCATCATGGGCAACCATGAATTCAACGCACTGGGCTGGAGCACCCCGGCGCCACCGGGCAGCGGCAAGCAGTTCGTGCGTGAACACACGCCACGCCATGCCCGGTTGCTGGGTGAAACCCTGACCCAGTTCGAAGACCATCCTGGTGACTGGCATGACTTCCTGCAATGGTTCTACGAGATGCCGTTGTTCGTCGATGCCGGGCGCTTCCGGGTGGTGCACGCGTGCTGGGATTCGGGCCTGATCGAACCGTTGCGCGGCTTGTTCCCCAATGGTCGCGTCGATGAGCATTTTCTCCAGGCCTCGGCCGTGCCGGGCAGTTTTGCCTGCACCGTGTTCGACCGGTTGCTGCGCGGCACCGACATGCGCTTGCCCGACGGCTTGACCATGACCAGCGGCGACGGTCTGGTGCGTTCGTTCTTCCGCACCAAATTCTGGGAAGACGACCCGCAAACCTACGGAGACATTGTGTTCCAGCCCGACGCATTGCCTGAGCCAGTGGCCAGGACGCCGTTGTCATCCACTGAAAAAAATACCTTGCTGCGCTATGGCGTCGACGAACCGCTGTTGTTCGTCGGCCACTACTGGCGCAGCGGCAAGCCGGCACCGATTCGCCCGAACCTGGCCTGCCTGGATTACAGCGCGGTGCTCTACGGCAAACTGGTCGCCTATCGGCTGGATCAGGAAACCCGGCTCGATCCGCATAAATTTGTCTGGGTCGATGTCGAACGGCCGGAGGTGTTGAGATGAGTGTGGTGGCCGTATTGCGTCTGCCGCTGGCGGTGGATTTGAGCGGGTTCGTCAAACTGCTGCAGCGCATGCAGGTGCCGCACCGCGTCAGCGAGGAGGCGGGCGAGCAGGTGCTGTGGGTACCGTCCAACATCAGCGAAGACGTGCGCTCGCTGTACGAACGTTTTCCGGCGGGTGATCCCGATCAACAACTGGACATTCCAGCGGCGCAAATGACCAAGCGTCCCGGTTTCGTCGAGCAATTGCGCTACGCCAGGGCGACCGCGACGGTTCTGCTGCTGAGCATCCTTGTCGGCGCGGTGACGCTGCTGGGTGAAAACCTCGACACGATGCGCTGGCTGACCTTCCTCGATTTCCGCGTCGTCGGCGAGTACATCCATTTCGTACCGTTGGCCGACAGCCTGGCGGCGGGGCAGTGGTGGCGCCTGATAACGCCGATGCTGATCCACTTCGGCATCCTGCACCTGGCCATGAACGGCATGTGGTACTGGGAATTGGGCCGGCGCATCGAGTCGCGTCAGGGCAGCATCAACCTGATCGGCCTGACGTTGCTGTTCAGCCTCGTCTCCAACTACGCCCAGTATTATTTCAGCGGCCCGACCTTGTTCGGTGGCTTGTCCGGCGTGCTGTATGGCCTGCTCGGGCATTGCTGGATCTTCCAGCTGTTGTCGCCGAACCCGGCTTATCGCCTGCCGCGCGGCGTGCTGGTGATGATGCTGGCGTGGCTGGTGCTGTGCCTGTCCGGGCTGGTCTCGATGATCGGCTTCGGTGAAATTGCCAATGCGGCACACGTCGGCGGGTTGCTCGTCGGATGCCTAACCGGTTTGTTGGGTGGTTTGTACAACCGCCGTAAACTGGCCGCCTAAACAGTTTATGTATTAAAGAGCGCGGAGACCTTGATGTCCTCTTTTAACGAAATGATCCAAAACATCACCCCTGATATCTACCAGAGCCTGAAGCTGGCGGTGGAAATCGGCAAATGGTCCGACGGTGGCAAACTCACCGCCGAACAACGCGAGCTGTCGCTGCAGGCGATGATCGCCTGGGAAATCCAGAACCTGCCCGAAGACCAGCGCACCGGTTACATGGGCCCGCAGGAATGCAGTTCGAAGTCGATCAGCGTACCGAACATTCTGTTCAAGTCGGATGCCATCCATTGATCGAGATTGGCCGCGGTGCAATCAGTAAAATGTCGGCGCGTCTTGACGGGTCCGACGTGCAGTACGCATTTCGCCTGGGCGATTTCGAGGTGCCGGTCAATCCGATGATCGGCACCACCGTGCGCCTGGAATACCTGGGGGCGATTCATTGCACCCATTGCGGGCGCAAGACCAAAACCAGTTTCAGCCAGGGTTATTGCTACCCGTGCATGACCAAACTGGCGCAGTGCGACCTCTGCATCATGAGCCCCGAGCGTTGCCACTACGACGCGGGCACCTGCCGTGAGCCGGAGTGGGGCGAGAAGTTCTGCATGACCGACCACATCGTGTACCTGTCCAACTCGTCGGGGGTGAAAGTCGGGATTACCCGTGCCACCCAACTGCCGACCCGCTGGATCGATCAGGGCGCCCGTCAGGCGTTGCCGATCATGCGCGTGTCGACCCGTCAGCAGTCGGGGTTCGTTGAAGACCTGTTCCGCAGCCAAGTTGCGGACAAGACCAACTGGCGTGCCTTGCTCAAGGGTGAAGCGGCGTCGGTGAATCTGGCCGAGGTGCGCGATCAACTGTTCGACAGCTGCGCCGAGGGCCTGCAAACCTTGCAGGAACGATTTGGCCTACAAGCGATTCAGACCATTGCCGACGTAGAAACCCTCGAAATCCGCTATCCGGTCGAGCAGTACCCGGCCAAGATCGTCAGCTTCAACCTGGACAAGAATCCGATTGCCGAAGGCACGCTGCTGGGGGTCAAGGGCCAATACCTGATCTTCGACACCGGCGTGATCAATATTCGTAAATACACGGCTTATCAGCTCGCCGTGCATCAGTAAGGACTCCAGCATGCGCACCGAACAACCGAAGATGATTTACCTGAAAGACTATCAGGCGCCCGAGTACCTGATCGACGAGACGCACCTGACCTTCGAGTTGTTCGAGGACCACAGCCTGGTCCATGCGCAACTGGTGATGCGCCGCAATCCCGAACGCGGCCCGGGCCTGCCGCCGCTGGTGCTGGACGGTCAGCAGCTTGAGCTTTTGGCGGTGACCCTGGCGGATCGCGAGCTGAGCGAAAGCGACTATCAACTGACGGACAATCACCTGACCCTGCACCCGACCAGCACCACCTTCACGGTCGACACCAGCGTCAAGATCCACCCGGAAACCAACACGGCGCTGGAAGGCTTGTACAAATCCAGCGGCATGTTCTGCACCCAGTGCGAGGCCGAAGGCTTCCGCAAGATCACCTATTACCTCGACCGCCCGGACGTGATGAGCAAGTTCACCACCACGGTCGTCGCCGAGCAGCACAGCTATCCGGTGCTGCTGTCCAACGGCAACCCGATTGCCTCGGGCCCTGGCGAAGACGGCCGGCACTGGGCGACCTGGGAAGACCCGTTCATGAAGCCGGCGTACCTGTTCGCGCTGGTGGCCGGTGACTTGTGGTGCGTTGAAGACACCTTCACCACCATGACCGAGCGTTCCGTGGCGTTGCGCATCTACGTCGAGCCGGAAAACATCGACAAGTGCCAGCACGCCATGAACAGCCTGAAGAAGTCGATGCGCTGGGATGAAGAGGTTTACGGTCGCGAGTACGACCTGGACATCTTCATGATCGTCGCGGTCAACGACTTCAACATGGGCGCCATGGAAAACAAGGGCCTCAACATCTTCAACTCCAGCGCCGTGCTGGCCCGCGCCGAAACCGCGACCGACGCCGCGCACCAGCGCGTCGAAGCCATCGTTGCCCACGAATACTTCCACAACTGGTCGGGCAACCGCGTGACCTGCCGCGACTGGTTCCAGTTGTCGCTGAAGGAAGGCTTCACCGTGTTCCGCGATGCCGGATTCTCCTCGGACATGAACTCGGCCACGGTCAAGCGCATCCAGGACGTGGCTTACCTGCGCACGCACCAGTTCGCCGAAGACGCCGGTCCCATGGCCCACGCCGTGCGCCCGGACAGCTTCATCGAGATTTCCAATTTCTACACCCTGACCGTGTACGAAAAGGGTTCGGAAGTAGTCGGCATGATCCGCACCTTGCTTGGCGCCGATGGCTTCCGCAAAGGCAGTGACCTGTATTTCGACCGCCACGACGGCCAGGCCGTGACTTGCGACGACTTCATCAAGGCGATGGAAGACGCCAATGGTGTCGACCTGACCCAGTTCAAGCGCTGGTACAGCCAGGCCGGTACTCCGCGTTTGGCGGTGAGCGAGTCCTACGACGCTGCGGCGAAAACCTACAGCCTGACCTTCCGTCAAAGCTGCCCGGCAACCCCGGACAAAGTTGAAAAACTGCCGTTCGTGATTCCGGTGGAATTGGGCCTGCTGGACTCCAAAGGCGCGGCGATTGCCTTGCGCCTGTCCGGCGAAGCCAGCGCTCAGGGCTCGTCGCGGGTGATCTCGGTGACCGAAGCCGAGCAGACCTTCACCTTCGTCGACATCGCGGAAGAGCCGTTGCCTTCGTTGCTGCGTGGTTTCTCGGCGCCGGTCAAACTGAGCTTCCCGTACAGCCGCGATCAACTGATGTTCCTGATGCAGCATGACAGCGATGGTTTCAACCGCTGGGATGCCGGTCAGCAACTGTCGGTGCAAGTGCTGCAAGAGCTGATTGCCCAACATCAGGCGGGTGAAACGCTGGTGCTGGATCAGCGCCTGATTTCTGCCCTGCGCACGGTGCTGTCGGACGAGACGCTGGACCAGGCCATGGTTGCGGAAATGCTCTCGCTACCGGGTGAGGCTTATCTGACAGAAATCAGTGAAGTGGCTGATGTCGATGCGATTCACATCGCCCGTGAGTTTGCTCGCAAGCAATTGGCTGAGGGGTTGTTCGAGGCGTTGTGGCTGCGTTATCAGGCCAATCGCGATCTGTCGAAGAAAACGCCGTACGTGGCGGAGGCCGAGCACTTTGCTCGTCGCGCGCTGCAGAACATTGCGCTGTCGTACTTGATGCTCAGCGGCAAGCCCGAAGTGTTGGCGGCGACGCTTGAGCAGTTTGAAACCAGCGACAACATGACTGAGCGTCTGACGGCGTTGGCGGTGTTGGTCAATTCGCCGGTTGAAGCAGAGAAGGCCAAGGCGCTGGCGAGTTTTGCCGAGCACTTCAAGGATAATCCGCTGGTCATGGATCAGTGGTTCAGTGTTCAGGCGGGTAGTGCGTTGCCGGGTGGTCTGGAGCGGGTGCGTCAGTTGATGCAGCATCCGGCCTTCAACATTAAGAACCCGAATAAGGTGCGGGCGCTGGTTGGTGCGTTTGCCGGGCAGAACCTGATCAACTTCCATGCGGCGGATGGTTCCGGGTATCGTTTTCTGGCGGATCTGGTGATCGAGTTGAACGGGTTTAACCCGCAGATCGCTTCCCGTCAGTTGGCGCCGTTGACTCGCTGGCGCAAGTATGACGATGCGCGTCAGGCGTTGATGAAAGGCGAGCTGGAGCGGATTCGTGCTTCGGGTCAGCTGTCTAGCGATGTGTTTGAAGTGGTCAGCAAGAGCTTGGCCTGAGTCTGGCCTTTTTCCCTCGGGGTTCGTTCGGACCCTGGGGGAGCTGGCTTTTCTGCCTTGGCGGCCTGACAGCCGACCATTCTCTTCCTTGGTGTACATATCCATTTCTGCGGTAACGGCTGCTTAGGGTTTCGCCCTTACGGCGACTCACTTTTTTTTCAAACGCCAAAAAAAAGTAAGCAAAAAAAGGCTCGCCCCGAGCGTCCGGCCCCTCGCTAAAGCTCGGCGTTCCTTCGCTCCGGTATCCATCCGGGGACACTGCCCTCCGGTCTGCTTCGCTACGACCTACATGCAGCGTGTTCGACTGCGTCGAACGGCGCTGCGCGCCACTCCCCGGATGCACACCTCCACTCAGCCTCCCGAAGGGGCGGGTGAATCAAAAGCCAGATCAAAAGCTTTCAGGCGAGCTAACGCTCGGCCTGTTGAGTGGTGAGAAGCGGGAGGTGTTCGCTGTAGAGGGTGCGGGAGGCTGAAACTTTAGAACGTGTTTGGCTTTGGCTTTGGCTTTGGCTTTGGCTTTGGCTTTGGCTTTGGCTTTGGCTTTGGCTTTGGCTTTTGATCTTGATCTTGATCTTGATCTTGATCTGCTTTTGATCTTTCGCCCCTTCGGCAGGCCGAGCGTAGGTGTTCATCAGGGGGGTAGGCGCGCAGCGCCGTGCGGCGAAGCCGCACACATCGAGAGGAGGTCGTAGCGAAGCAGACCGTAGGCGATGCCCCCTGATGGACACCGTAGCGAGGGAACGCGGAGCTTTAGCGAGGCGCCGTACGCCGGGGCGAAGCCTTTTGCTTACTTTTCGGCGTCTGGAAAAGTGAGTCGCTGTAAGAGCGAAACCATAAGCAGCCGTTACCGCAGCAACGGATATGTACACCGAGCTCCGAGCGCCAACCACCAAAACCCAATCACCTAACCTAATACCCAATCATTCAGCCAAACCACATCCATCCCAGGTTAACAAAAGATAACGTGGCGTCGATTGTCAGACCTTTCCAAACCCCGATAGGATAAGCCAGCTTCCGAAGGGGCTCTAGATTGCGCGTTTCAGGACTAAGCTCCAAACAGCCAATCACCACGAGCCACCTTACGGCGCCCTGAAAGGTTGAACGACCTAACAATAATAATGGGGGAAGGTCTATGAGTGAGCCTGTCATGGGTGTGGGTATCTGCCGCCCGCCGGCACTGCGCAAATTCGCGTTGCTGGCTACAGCGCTCTCGCTGTTGGGCTGTGCCGCATGGTCGGCACCTGCGATGGCCGCTGCAGCGTCAGCATCCGATGCTGTTTATGCCATTGAATCCGCCAAGGCCACCAAAAGCCTGATGCTCGATGTCGTCCACGCAGGCAAACGCCTGGTGGCGGTCGGTGATCGCGGGCATATTCTCTATTCCGACGACCAGGGCGTGACCTGGGCTCAAGCCAAGGTGCCGACCCGGGCACTACTGACCTCAGTGTTTTTCGTCGATGACAAACACGGCTGGGCCGTCGGCCATGACGCACAGATTCTCGCCAGCGAGGACGGTGGCGCCACCTGGACCAAGCAATTCGAAGATTTGAAACGCGAAGCGCCGCTGCTCGACGTCTGGTTCAAGGACGTCAACAGCGGCTTCGCCGTGGGCGCTTATGGCGCACTGCTGGAAACCACCGACGGTGGCAAGCACTGGGAAGACGCCAGCGACCGCCTGGACAACGAAGACCAGTTCCACCTCAATGGCATCGCATCGGTCAAGGATGCCGGACTGTTTATCGTCGGCGAACAGGGCAGCATGTTCCGCTCACCCGATTGGGGCCAGACCTGGGAAAAACTCGAAGGTCCGTACCAAGGCTCGCTGTTCGGTGTGATCGGCACGGCGCAAGCCAATACGCTGCTGGCTTACGGCCTGCGCGGCAATCTCTACCGCTCCACGGATTTCGGCAGCACCTGGGAACAGGTTGAGCTGAAAGCCGCTCGCGGCGCGCTGGAGTTCGGGTTGTCCGGAGCAACGCTGCTCGACGACGGTTCCATCGTGATCGTTGGCAACGGCGGCTCGGTGATCCGCAGCAACGACAACGGCGAAACCTTCAGCGTGTTCAACCGTCCGGATCGCATTTCCGTATCGGCAGTCACGGCAGCGGGCAACGGCAATCTGATTCTGGCAGGACAGGGCGGCGTTCGCGCTACTTCGCCAACCGGCTCAGAGCTGGGCAAATAATAAGAAGGGCGGAGCTATGACATCCATGACAAGTCATCACCAGGACAAGGCGACGTTTCTTGAGCGCCTGATTTTCAACAACCGCCCGGCAGTGATCACGATCTGCCTGCTGGTCAGTATTTTCCTGTTCTGGCAGGCGACGCTGATCCGGCCGTCCACCAGTTTCGAAAAAATGATCCCGCTCGAGCATCCCTTCATTCAGAAGATGATGGAGCACCGCAACGATCTGGCGAACCTGGGCAACACCGTGCGCATCTCGGTGGAAGCCACTGACGGCGACATCTTCTCCAAGGAATACATGGAGACCCTGCGTCAGATCAATGACGAGGTGTTCTACATTTCCGGTGTCGATCGCTCCGGCCTCAAGTCGCTGTGGAGTCCGAGCGTGCGCTGGACCGAAGTGACGGAGGAGGGCTTCGCCGGTGGTGAAGTGATCCCGCAGAGCTACAACGGTTCCCAGCAAAGCCTGGATCTGCTGCGCAACAACGTCCTCAAGTCCGGGCAGGTCGGGCGTCTGGTGGCCAACGACTTCAAGTCGAGCATCGTCGATATCCCGCTGCTGGAGTCCTACCCGGACCCGCAGGACCAGGGCAAGTTGCTGGCGCTGGACTACCGTCAGTTCTCCCATCAGCTGGAAGAAAAGATCCGCGACAAGTTTGAAAAGCAGAACCCTAACGTCAAGATCCACATCGTCGGTTTCGCCAAGAAAGTCGGCGACCTGATCGATGGCCTGGTCATGGTGGTGATGTTTTTCGGCGTCGCCTTCATCATCACGCTGATTCTGCTGTACTGGTTCACCAACTGCATGCGCAGCACCGTGGCGGTACTCAGTACCACGCTGGTGGCGGTGGTCTGGCAGCTGGGGTTGATGCACTTCTTCGGCTTCGGGCTCGATCCGTATTCGATGCTGGTACCGTTCCTGATCTTTGCCATCGGTATTTCTCACGGCGTACAGAAGATCAACGGTATTGCCTTGCAATCCAGTGAGGCCGACAACGCACTGACCGCGGCGCGGCGCACGTTCCGTCAGTTGTTCCTACCGGGGATGATCGCGATCCTCGCGGATGCGGTGGGTTTCATCACGCTGCTGATCATTGATATCGGTGTGATTCGTGAACTGGCCATCGGCGCGTCCATCGGCGTGGCGGTGATCGTGTTCACCAACCTGATCCTGCTGCCGGTGGCGATTTCCTACGTTGGTATCAGCAAGCGCGCCGTTGAGCGGAGCAAAAAGGATGCGGTCCGCGAGCACCCGTTCTGGCGTCTGCTGTCGAACTTCGCCAGCAAAAAAGTCGCGCCGGTGTCGATCTTCCTGGCCTTGATCGCCTTCGGTGGCGGTCTCTGGTACAGCCAGAACCTGAAAATTGGTGACCTCGATCAAGGCGCACCGGAGCTGCGTCCAGATTCGCGCTACAACAAGGACAACAATTTCATCATCAGCAACTATTCCACCAGTTCCGATGTGTTGGTGGTGATGGTCAAGACCAAGGCTGAAGGTTGCTCACGCTATGAAGCCATGGCGCCGATCGACGAGCTGATGTGGAAGATGCAGAACACCGAGGGCGTGCAGTCGGCGATTTCCCTGGTGACCGTGTCCAAGCAGATGATCAAGGGCATGAACGAGGGCAACCTGAAATGGGAAACCCTGTCGCGCAACCCGGACGTGCTGAACAACTCCATCGCGCGTGCAGATGGCCTGTACAACAACAGCTGCTCCCTGGCGCCGGTGCTGGTATTCCTCAACGATCACAAGGCGGCAACGCTTGATCGTGCGGTGCATGCGGTGCAGGACTTCGCCAAGGAGAACAACAAGGACGGTCTGGAGTTCATCCTCGCGGCCGGTAACGCCGGGATCGAGGCGGCCACCAACGAGGTGATCAAGGAATCCGAGCTGACCATCCTGATCCTCGTCTACATCTGCGTTGCGACCATGTGCATGATCACCTTCCGTTCGTGGGCGGCGACCTTGTGCATCGTCCTGCCGCTGGTGCTGACCTCGGTGCTCGGCAACGCCCTGATGGCCTTCATGGGTATCGGCGTGAAAGTTGCGACCCTGCCGGTGGTGGCGCTGGGCGTGGGGATTGGCGTGGACTACGGCATTTACATCTACAGCCGTCTGGAAAGCTTCCTGCGTGCCGGCCTGCCGTTGCAAGAAGCCTATTACCAGACGCTGAAGTCCACCGGTAAAGCGGTGCTGTTCACCGGTCTGTGCCTGGCCATCGGCGTGTGCACCTGGATCTTCTCGGCCATCAAGTTTCAGGCCGACATGGGCCTGATGCTGACCTTCATGCTGCTCTGGAACATGTTCGGCGCGCTGTGGCTGTTGCCGGCGCTGGCGCGGTTCCTGATCAAACCGGAGAAACTGGCCGGGCAGAAGGGCAACTCGCTGTTCGCTCACTGATCCACCTGAAACGAAAAAGCCGCAACCTTAAGGTTGCGGCTTTTTTACATCTGAAGGTTGACGCTAAACCCATTTGGGAGCGGGCTTGCTCGCGAAGGCGGCGTGTCAGTCGACATCAACAATGAATGATGCACCGCATTCGCGAGCAAGCCCGCTCCCACATTGATTTGTGGATTATGACGGATCAGTACCCAACACCACATTCAACGCACTGCGCGCATCATCAAGCTGCACCAGCGTCGCATGCCGTGCGCCCAGCGCATCGCGATTCTCGATGGCTGTGAGGATTGCCTTGTGCCGGGGCAACGCCAGTTCGTGCAGGTTCGGCCGCTGGTTGGAATGCTTCAATGCTTCGGCAATCGCCACCGACAGCATGTTGCACAGGTTGGCCAGCAAGTCGTTGTGGGTCGCGTCGGCGATGCGGCTGTGAAAATCCAGGTCCGGTTGCAGCAACGCTTCCGGGGTCGGCGCCGCTTCCATGCGCTGGTAGGCTTCGCCGATGGACGCGATGTCTGCGTCGGTGGCGAACTGCGCGGCCAGTGCAGCGGCGGCGGGTTCGATGATGCTGCGCACACTGGTCAGCAAATCGAAAAACTGGTTCTGCGGGCTGCTTTGCATCAACCAATGCAAAACGTCCGGGTCGAGCATGTGCCATTCCTTGCGCTGCTTGACCACCGTGCCGACACGCGGACGGGAATACACCAGCCCCTTGGCAACCAACACTCGGGTGGCTTCGCGCAACACTGGGCGGCTGACCGCGTACTCCTCACACAGCAGGGCTTCGGCGGGCAGTTTGTCGTCCGGCTTGAAGCGCCCGGAAACGATCTGCATGCCCAGTTCCTGGACAATGCGCGAGTGCATGCTTTTGCGGTCGGAGGGTTTGCGGTAATCCATGGGGAACGGCGCGGTCCTGTGCGAAGGGGTGTCGCGCATGATAACAGGCACGACGGGATCTTGAGGCAGGTACAAAGCAAATGTGGGAGCGGGCTTGCTCGCGAAGGCGGTGTGACAGTCAACATCTCTGCTGAATGTTAAACCGCTTTCGCGAGCAAGCCCGCTCCCACATTTGGACGGTGGTGATCAGTGAGAGTGGCGCGGCACTTCGGCGCCGCGGCAGCCGACCAGGAAGTCGAAGTCGCAACCCTGATCCGCCTGCAGCACATGGTCGATGTACAGCTGACGATACCCGCCCAGGATCATCTGTTGCGGTGGTTGCAGGTCCGCCATCCGCGCCGCCAGTTCAGCATCCGGAATATCCAGGTGCAAACGCCCGCTGGCACAGTCCAGCTCAATCCAGTCACCTTCCTTCACCGCGGCCAAAGGTCCGCCTGCCGCCGCTTCCGGCGCGACGTGCAACACCACGGTGCCATACGCGGTGCCACTCATGCGCGCATCGGAAATGCGCACCATGTCGGTCACGCCTTGCGCCAGCAACTTGGCCGGCAAACCCATGTTGCCGACTTCAGCCATGCCCGGATAACCCTTCGGCCCGCAGTTTTTCATCACCAGAATCGAGTTGGCGTCGACGTCCAGTTCCGGATCGTTGATCCGCGCCTTGTACATGTCGAAGTTCTCGAACACCACCGCGCGCCCGCGATGCTGCATCAGTTCTGCCGTCGCTGCGGACGGCTTGAGCACCGCACCGAGTGGTGCCAGGTTGCCGCGCAACACGCAGATGCCGCCGTCGGCGCGGATCGGGTTGTCGAGGGTGCGGATCACTTCGTCCTGGCCGTAGATCGGCGCGTCCTTGGTGTTCTCGCCGAGGGTCTTGCCGTTGACGGTCAAGGCATTCGGATGCGGGATCAGGTTGGCTTCACCGAGGCGACGCAGCACGGCGGGCAGGCCGCCGGCGTAGTAGAACTCTTCCATCAGGAAGCGCCCGGACGGTTGGAGGTCGACGATGGTCGGCATGCCGCGACCGATGCGGGTCCAGTCGTCCAGCTCCAAGTCCACGCCGATGCGGCCGGCGATGGCTTTCAAATGGATCACGGCGTTGGTCGAACCACCGATGGCAGCGTTGACGCGGATGGCGTTTTCGAAGGCTTCTTTAGTGAGGATTTTCGACAGCTTCAGGTCTTCGCGAACCATTTCTACCGCACGCATGCCGGACATGTGCGCCAACACATAACGGCGTGAATCAACCGCCGGAATCGCCGCGTTGTGGGGCAGGGAAGTGCCCAGTGCTTCGGCCATGCAGGCCATGGTCGATGCCGTGCCCATCGTGTTGCAAGTGCCCGCCGAGCGAGACATGCCACCCTCGGCTGCGAGGAAGTCGTCGAGGGTGATGGTGCCGGCTTTCACTTGCTCGCTGAGCTGCCAGACCACCGTGCCGGAGCCGATGTCCTGACCTTTATGCTTGCCGTTGAGCATTGGGCCGCCAGTGACGACGATCGCCGGCACGTCGCAACTGGCCGCACCCATCAGCAGTGCCGGGGTGGTTTTGTCGCAACCGGTCAGCAATACCACGCCATCAATCGGGTTGCCGCGAATCGCTTCTTCGACGTCCATGCTCGTCAGGTTGCGGGTAAACATGGCGGTCGGGCGCAAGTTGGATTCGCCGTTGGAGAACACCGGGAATTCCACCGGCCAGCCACCGGCCTCGATCACCCCGCGTTTGACGTGCTCCGCGATCTGGCGGAAGTGCGCGTTGCACGGGGTCAGTTCCGACCAGGTATTGCAGATGCCGATGATTGGCTTGCCCTGGAACTGGTGGTCGGCGATGCCCTGATTCTTCATCCAGCTGCGGTACATGAAGCCGTTCTTGTCGGCGGTGCCAAACCATTGGGCGGAGCGCAGGGTGGGTTTCTTATCAGACATGATCGATTCTCTTATTGTATGACTATATTGTTACGGCTACGGCGTAACATAAGCGCAAATTCGCCGGTTTGGAAGTGTTGTTGGGTAATTAGTAATACTATATAGTCGATTTCAACGGAGGGTTGGCCCTGGTGATTTTCGGCGAGAGGCGGCCCCCGAGGTTCTATAACAACAACAATCGGAGACCGATCTCATGAGCCAGGAACTGCGGCTTATCCGCCGCATCACGCTGAAACTGATTCCCTTCCTGATCCTGCTGTACCTGATCGCCTATGTGGATCGTTCCGCGGTAGGCTTCGCCAAGCTGCACATGGGCGCCGACATCGGCCTCGGTGACGCGGCTTACGGCCTCGGTGCCGGGCTGTTCTTCATTGGTTATTTCCTGTTTGAAATCCCCAGCAACCTGATGCTCGACCGCTTCGGTGCACGACGCTGGTTCGCGCGGATCATGATCACCTGGGGCGCCATCACCATCGGCATGGCGTTCGTACAGGGACCGCAGAGCTTCTATGTGATGCGCTTCCTGCTCGGTGCGGCGGAAGCTGGGTTCTTCCCGGGCGTTCTGTACTACATCACGCAGTGGTTTCCGATTCGCCATCGCGGCAAGATCCTTGGCCTGTTCATCCTTTCCCAACCCATCGCGATGATGGTCACCGGTCCGGTGTCCGGCGGCTTGCTCGGCATGGACGGCACCCTCGGTTTGCACGGCTGGCAGTGGCTGTTCATCGTCATCGGTACACCGGCGATCCTGCTGACCTGGCCAGTGCTGCGTTACCTGCCTGATGGCCCGCAACAGGTGAAATGGATGGACCAGACCGAGAAGGACTGGCTGTCCGGCGAGTTGAAAAAGGACCTTGAAGAATACGGCCAAACCCGTCACGGCAACCCGTTGCACGCGCTCAAGGACAAGCGTGTGTTGCTGCTGGCGCTGTTTTATCTGCCGGTGACGTTGAGCATTTATGGCTTGGGCCTGTGGTTGCCGACATTGATCAAACAGTTCGGCGGTAGCGACTTGGTCACCGGTTTCGTTTCCGCGGTGCCGTACATTTTCGGGATCGTCGGGTTACTGATCATTCCGCGCAGCTCCGACCGTTTGAATGATCGTTATGGTCACCTGGCCGTGCTGTATGTGCTGGGCGCCATCGGCCTGTTCCTTAGCGCCTGGCTGACGGTGCCGGTGTTGCAACTGGCCGCGCTGTGTCTGGTGGCGTTTGCGCTGTTTTCCTGCACGGCGGTGTTCTGGACATTGCCGGGTCGATTCTTTGCCGGAGCCAGCGCGGCGGCCGGGATCGCCTTGATCAACTCGGTGGGCAACCTTGGCGGTTATATCGGTCCGTTCGTGATCGGTGCGCTGAAGGAATACACCGGCAACCTCGCGTCGGGTCTGTATTTCCTGTCGGGAGTGATGGTGTTCGGGCTGGTGCTGACGGGCGTGGTGTATCGGTTGCTGGAGCGCAAGCATGTGCTGCCGGCGGATCAATTTGCAGCCAGTGCGCGCGGTGCAACCCGTACTTAAGGTCAACACCAATCAACTGTGGGAGCGGGCTTGCTCGCGAAGGCGGTGTGTCAGTCTCCGTGAATGTTGAATGTGATGGCCCCTTCGCGAGCAAGCCCGCTCCCACATTTGCTTCGTGGTGTTGTCGAGTTTTGTGTTTACAGGAGAAAATCATGCGTTTGGTTCAATTCGAATTAAGTAACGGCGAGCGCCGCGTCGGTGTCGTCGAGGGCGGTCTGGTCCGTGAAGTACAAGACGCGCACACCGTCCGCGATCTGGCATTGGCAGCAATAGAAGCTGGCACAAATCTGCAGCAACAGGTAAACGCCCTCGGCCTGGGCACCAGCCACGTTTACGCCGAACTGCTCGCCACGTTGCGCATCCTGCCACCACTGGATCACCCGGACCCGGCGCACATGCTGGTCAGCGGCACCGGCCTGACCCATTTGGGCAGCGCCTCGGCACGGGACAAAATGCATCAACACGCCGGTGACGAAGCGGCCATGACCGACACCATGCGCATCTTCAAATGGGGTGTGGAGGGCGGTAAACCAGACGCAGGGCAGGCCGGCGTGCAACCGGAATGGTTCTACAAGGGCGACGGCAGCATTGTCGTTCGGCCGGGCCAGCCGTTCCCGCTGCCACCGTTCGCCGAAGACGCCGGCGAAGAGCCCGAGCTCAGTGGCCTCTACGTCATCGGCCACGATGGCAAGCCTTACCGCCTCGGTTATGCCGTCGGCAACGAGTTCTCCGATCACGTCATGGAACGTAAAAATTACCTGTACCTGGCGCACTCCAAATTGCGCAGTTGCAGTTACGGTCCGGAGCTTCGGGTCGGCGAATTACCCCAGCATCTGGCCGGCACCAGCCGCATCCTGCGCGACGGTGAAGTGCTGTGGCAGAACGAGTTTCTCAGCGGCGAAGCCAACATGTGCCACAGCCTGGAAAACCTCGAATACCACCATTTCAAGTACAGCCAGTTCCTGCGTCCGGGGGACGTGCACATTCATTTCTTCGGCACCGCGACCCTGTCGTTCGCCGACGGTATTCGTACTCGACCGGGTGACGTGTTTGAAATCAGCCAGACCGAGTTTGGTGCACCGTTGATCAACGGCATCGAACCTGCGCCAGCAGCGTTAGAACCCGGTACCGTTGGCACCCTTTAAGGAGACATGCATGACCCTGATCCTTGGACACAATTACATCGGTGGCCAGCGCAGCGCTGTTGGCTCGCTCAAGCTCCAGAGCATTGATGCCAGCACCGGCGAAGCGTTGCCGCACGATTTCTACCAGGCCACCCCGGAAGAAGTGGACGCCGCCGCCAAGGCTGCCGCTGCGGCTTACCCGGCGTATCGCAGCTTGAGCGCGGAACGTCGTGCGCAGTTCCTCGATGCGATTGCCGATGAGCTGGACGCGCTGGGTGACGAGTTTGTCGCTGTGGTCTGCCGCGAAACCGCGCTGCCTGCTGGGCGTATTCAAGGCGAACGCGGTCGCACCAGCGGCCAGATGCGCCTGTTCGCCAAAGTGCTGCGGCGCGGTGATTTTTACGGTGCGCGGATCGACAAAGCATTGCCCGAGCGCACGCCACTGCCACGTCCGGACTTGCGCCAGTACCGTATCGGGCTCGGCCCGGTCGCCGTGTTCGGGGCCAGCAACTTTCCGTTGGCGTTCTCGACGGCTGGTGGCGACACCGCTTCGGCCCTGGCGGCCGGTTGCCCAGTGGTGTTCAAGGCTCACGGCGGTCACATGGCCACGGCCGAATGGGTGGCTGACGCGATCCTGCGGGCCGCGGAAAAAACCGGCATGCCGGCCGGTGTGTTTAACATGATCTACGGTGGCGGGGTCGGCGAAGCGCTGGTCAAGCACCCGGCAATTTTAGCCGTTGGCTTTACCGGCTCGTTGAAGGGCGGTCGCGCCTTGTGCGACATGGCCGCTGCACGCGCGCAGCCGATTCCGGTGTTCGCCGAGATGTCGAGCATCAACCCGGTGATCGTGCTGCCGCAGGCGTTGCAGAGCCGCGCTGAAACAGTCGCCCGTGACCTGACGGCGTCGGTGGTTCAGGGCTGTGGTCAGTTCTGCACTAATCCTGGGTTGGTGATCGGGATTCGTTCGCCGCAGTTCAGCGCATTCGTGCAGCAGGTCGCATGGTTGATCAACGATCAGCCGGCACAAACCATGCTCAATGCCGGAACCTTGGGCAGCTATGGCAAAGGCCTGGAAAAACTCCTCGCGCACCCGGGCATCTCGCATCTGGCGGGCAATGCGCAAAAGGGCAATCAGGCTCAGCCGCAATTGTTCAAAGCGGACGTCAGCCTGTTGCTCAAGGGCGATGAAGTCCTGCAGGAAGAGGTGTTCGGTCCGACCACGGTGGTGGTGGAAGTGGCCGATCAGGCGCAACTGAGCGCCGCACTGAACGGGCTGCATGGCCAGCTCACCGCGACGATCATTGGCGACCCGGCGGACTTCGAACAGTTCGGCGAGCTAACGGCGCTGCTGGAGCAAAAGGTCGGACGGATTCTGCTGAACGGGTATCCGACGGGCGTGGAAGTCTGCGATTCGATGGTCCACGGCGGACCGTACCCGGCGACGTCCGATGCACGCGGCACGTCGGTGGGCACCTTGGCGATTGACCGTTTCCTGCGCCCGGTGTGCTTCCAGAACTACCCGGACAGCCTGCTGCCAGACGCGTTGAAGAATGGCAATCCGCTGCGCATCCAGCGCCTGGTGGATGGTCATCCGTCCAGAGAAGCCCTCTAACGGTTAAACACAATCAATGTGGGAGCGGGCTTGCTCGCGAAGGCGGAGTGTCAGTCGACATATTTTTCGCTGATACACCGTCTTCGCGAGCAAGCCCGCTTGTGTCTTGCGCAGGAATTAGACTGGTGATGAGAGCGGTGAGTGGCAAGCTGAACGCCCGGAGTGCTTAAAGCACGTGTGGGAGCCCACGCTGCCATTCACCCCTCCACTCTGGTTATTGAGCCCGAACAGTTGAACGAGCCTACCTCGAACAGTTACAAGCGTGGAGCCCAGCCAGAGCGCTCTCACCTTTGAGTGTAAGAGGGTTTGGCTATGTTTTCCTGCGCAGGCATCGACGTTTCTAAAGACAACCTTGAAATCCGGATCAATCCGCAAGACG
>NZ_RCZE01000014.1 GCF_006438915.1 Pseudomonas arsenicoxydans
CGTCTTGCGGATTGATCCGGATTTCAAGGTTGTCTTTAGAAACGTCGATGCCTGCGCAGGAAAACATAGCCAAACCCTCTTACACTCAAAGGTGAGAGCGCTCTGGCTGGGCACCACGCTTGTAACTGTTCGAGGTAGGCTCGTTCAACTGTTCGGGCTCAATAACCAGAGTGGAGGGGTGAATGGCAGCGTGAGCTCCCACACGTGCTTTTAAGCACTCCGGGCATTCAGCTTGCCACTCACCGCTCTCATCACCAGTCTAATTCCTGCGCAAGACACAAGCGGGCTTGCTCGCGAATGCGGTTTAACATTCAACATCAATGTTGACTGACCCGCCGCATTCGCGAGCAAGCCGCTCCCACATTTAGGTTTCAGTGTTAACGGGAGTGAGTTGTGCCAGATACGCCCACGGGTAGATGCCGCGTTCGTGGCCGTCGCTGAAGATCAGTTGCACGCCGTAGCCCTGGGCATTCAATTCGACCACACGGATGCGCGGATCAACCTTTACCGTCAGCCCTTGCAGCCGAAATGCCCGACATTGTGAACACGGGCACTGACGCCGCAGTTCTGCGTGATCGAGAAATTGCTCACGCCCATCCGACCAGTTCAATCGCAGTTGCTGCTTACCCTGAGAATTACCCACCGCCACCGGGTTCATTGCAGCTGACTCAAGGCAATGCGCACGGCTTTGCGCACTTCCGGGTCGCCGTCGTCTTGCGCGGCCTGCAAGGGGGCAATCGCGCCTTTATCGTTCAATTCGCCGAGGGCCAGCGCGGCTTCCTTGCGCAGGTTGCTGATGCGGTGGCCGAGGGTTTCAATCAGCGCTTCAAGTGCCGGGGCGAAGCGTAAACGCCCAAGGCTGCGGGTGGCGCGCAGGCGGACTTGCCAGTAATCGTCGCTCAAGGCTTCAACCAGTGCGGGGCCGGCATCCATGTGGCCGACTTTGCCCAATGTGGTCGCGGCTTCTTCGCGCACTTGCCAGGCGCCGTCTCGCAAAGCCTGGCGCAACGCCGGTAGCACTTGAGCATCGGAGGCCAGACCCAGGGCGCCAGTGGCGGCACGGCGGACTTCCGTGTCCGGGTCGGTGCTGGCCAATCTCGCCAACGCCGTCAACGCGTCGAGCTGTTTGAGCCAGCCGAGTACGCCCACCGCCTCGCGACGAACGCTGGCGTCTGCATCGTTCAACGCGGCTGAAGCGGCCGAGGCAGCATCCGGAAAGCGCAACTCACGCAACGCCCTGAACGCGGCAATGCGCACACTGGCCTCGGCATGCCCGGTCCACGGCAGAATCACCCGGCCCGCGGCTTCGCTTTTGAGCAAACTGAGGCTTTGCGCGGCCGCCGCTTGTACGGCCAACGATGGATCGGTCAGCGCCTGGCACAGCGCTTCCACCACGGCTTCCTCCTCCCAGGCTTCGAGCAAACGTGCGGCTTCGGCGCGGATTTCTTCGGTCGGATCTTCAGCCAGTCGATTGACCAGCCACAGCAAGCCGTCCGGTTCTTCAAGGTCGGCCAGTTCGATCAACGCGATACGGCGCACGCCGGGATCGTCATCGGTCAGGCGCGGTTGCAGGGCGAGGATGTCGTCGTTATCGGTTACATCGAATAGAAAGGTCATAGGGCAAATCGCGGCAGTTTGTTTTCAGGGGGCAGTCCGAGAGGGTTCAGGCGCGGAAGCTGCCGACCGTCTTCGTGACGCAGTAATTCGAGGCAATGGCGCTTCAAACGGGAAAACTCATGGCTCGTCACCAGCTCGGTGGTGCGTGGCCTGGGGAAGTCGAGGCGCAAATCTTCGATGATCCGGCCGGGGCGCGAGCTCATCACCAGCAGGCGATCGGCGAGGAACAACGCTTCGTCGATGTCATGGGTGACAAACACCACGGTGGTGCGAATCCGCGTCCAGATGTCCAGCAACAGTTCCTGCATGTTCAACCGGGTCAGTGCGTCGAGAGCACCGAAGGGTTCGTCCATCAGCAACAGGCGCGGGCGGTTTATCAGCACCCGGGCGATTTCCACCCGTTGCTGCATGCCACCGGAGAGCTGATCCGGCCAACGCTCGGCAAAACCTTCGAGGCCCACCAGGGCAAGGATTTCATCGGCGGCTGTGTGGCGTTCAGCCTTGCCGATGCCGCGCATCTTCAAGCCGAAAGCAATGTTGTCGCGCACGGTTCGCCACGGAAACAGCGTGTGGTGCTGGAACACCATGCCACGCTGCGGTGACGGGCCCGAGACCTGCGCACCATCGACTTTAAGGTGGCCAGAACGCGGTTGCAGGTGCCCCGCCAGCGCACCGAGCAAGGTCGATTTGCCGCAACCGGACGGCCCGAGAATGCACACGAACTGCCCCGCCTCAATCTGGCAATCCAGACCTTGCACGGCTTCGAAGGCGTGTGGCCCTTCACCTAGGACAATGGACAACTGGCGAATATCGATCCGCCCTTCCGGGATTTGCATGACACTCATCAGGCTTTTCCCCGTGGTCGGTGCCATGGCGTGAACAGTCCGCCAAGGCATTTGATCAGCAAGCTGCTGCCCATCCCGAGCACACCGATCAGCAACATGCCGACTACGATGTCGGCGTAGTTCTGAATGGTGTACGACTCCCAGGTGTAATAGCCGATGCCGTACTGGCCGGAGATCATTTCAGCCGTCACCAGGCAGAACCACGAGGTGCCCATGCCGATGGCGAGGCCGGTGATGATGCTGGGCGCGGCCCCAGGCAGGATCACTTCCAGCAGAATCGCCCGGCGCCCTGCCCCGAGGCTTTTGGCCGAGGCGATCAGGCGAGGGTCGACGCCTTCAACGCCGTGCACGGTGTTGAGCAGAATCGGGAACAGCGCGCCGGTGAAGGTGATGAAGACCATCGACAGTTCCGAAGACGGGAACATCAGGATCGCCAGCGGAATCCAGGCAACGGCGGGGATTGGGCGCAGGACTTCCAGTGGTGGCAGCAGCACGTCTTCAGCCCATTTCGAGCGGCCGACGGCCAGGCCCAGGGCGATGCCAATGATCAGTGCCGCGAGGTAACCGGCGAAGACCCGGCTGAGGCTGCTGCTCAGGTGCTGGGCGAGTTTGCCGGAATCGCCGAGGCCCAATGCGGCCTGGATGACGGCCAACGGGGTCGGGACGTTGGCGAAGGTGACCAGGCCGAGGTTCCAGTGACCACTGGCGGCGAGTTGCCAGAACAGCAGGCAGAGCAGCAGCGAAGCGGCTCGGGGGATCCAGCGTAAATATGATCCGTACACAATTCTTCCTCTCAACCCTGAACCCTTGTGGGAGCGGGCTTGCTCGCGAATGCGGTGGGTCAGGCGATATTGATGTCGACTGACACTCCGCCTTCGCGAGCAAGCCCGCTCCCACATTTGATCGCGGTGTGCTTGGGGTTAGCGGGCGGCGATGGCCTGGGTGGTGGCTTCGCTAAAGTCGAAGACTTTGCCGCCCTGGGCCGTGGCGAATTGTTGAGCCTGGCCTTTGAGCAGGAATGCGCTGAGCTGTCCTTTTGCATCACTGGCAAACCACGCCTGATCCGCCAGCAACTTGATCCCGCTGTCGCTGGCCTGCGCGTACACCGCGCGGATGTTTTTGCCTTCCGACTTCAAACCGGCCAACGCGGTGAAGGCCGCTTGCGCCGAGGCGTACTGCCGGACTTTCGGTTCGCCACGCACCCAGATTTCCGCGACATGGCTGAAATCGGTGATCGCCTGGCCACTCGACGCATCCACCGCCTTCAACGGCGTTTGCCCGTAGTTGGCCAGTTGTGCGGTGTAATCCAGATTCGATGCCTTGAACGCGGCACGGATGTATTGATCGTCGATAAAGGTATTCAGATCGAGACCACGATCAGCCTTCTTTAACAACTTGAGCGTATCGATCGCGGTGCCGACGGCCTGGCGGTATTCAGGTTTCCAGCTCAGGTCGCGGGTTTGCACACCCAGCGGGCCGTGGAACAGGTAATTGACCTCAGCGTCGACCCCGGTGACGTTGGCGATCAACTCGCTGTATTTCTCTGGTTCAGACGCGAGCAATTGATTGGCCTCGATGCTCGCCCGCAGATAGGCGACGACGATTTCCGGGTACTTCTTCGCGTACGCCTGATCCACCAACACCCCGTGGAAGGTCGGCGCGCCGGCCTGGGCACCGTCGTAAATCTTGCGGGCGAAACCGCGGCTAGGGAACAGTTCGGCGAACGGCACGAAGTCGGCGTGGGCGTCGATCTTCCCGGCCTGCAACGCCGAGCCTGCGACTTCTGGCGGCTGGGCGATGATGCTCACATCTTTGAGCGGGTCCCAACCCTGAGCGGCCACGGCGCGCAGCAACATGCCATGGGCGGTCGAAGCGAACGGTACGGAAATGGTCTTGCCCTTCAACTCTGCCAACGACTGCACGCCCGAAGCGCTCGGCACAACGATGCCGTTGCCGCTGCCCTTGGTGCTGCCCGAGAGCACGCTGATGAACAGGCTGTGCTTGCCGGCGGTTTCGAACGCCACGCCGTTGAACGCACCGGGGAAATCGGCCATGGCGCCGAAGTCGAGTTTGCCGGCGACCATTTCATTGGTCAGCGGTGCGCCGCTGGTGAAGTTTTTCCACTCCACTTCATATTTCGCGTCTTTGTATTGGCCGTCGTGGGGCAGGTATTTGTCGAGCAGGCCGAGCTCACGAATCAGCAATCCGCCGGCAGCGCAATTGATGGTGGTGTCCTGGGTGCCGATGGCAATGCGGATGGTTTCGGCGCTGGCCGACAGGGTGAATGAGGCCAGTACCAGACCGGCGAATGCTGCACGCAGCAATGTTGGCAAAGACATGGGTGTATCCCCTCGAATCATTTGTTGGATGTTCGTCTCCGCCACGATCAGGGCGTGGTGGGAAACGAGGGGTGGTTTGAAGCGGGCGTCCGGTGTTGCCGGATGGCTTGATGTTGTCTGTGGCGGCCTCATCGCGGGCAAGCCCGGCTCCCACAGGTTGCCTGGTGTACACAAAATTTGCGGTTGGCTTCGATCCATTGTGGGAGCGGGCTTGCTCGCGAAGGCGTCCTCTCTGTCAATGGAGATGCAAGCTGTGCCGGCCTCTTCGCGAGCAAGCCCGCTCCCACACTTGATTGCATTTCAACGGAGCAAATAAGGGATTTCAACTTTCACCGCCCCGGTCGGGCAGTCCTTTTCACAGGGCATGCAGTACCAACATTCGTCGAACGCCATGTAGGCTTTTTGCGTGGCCGGGTTGATGGCCAGCAGGTCCATCGGGCAGACGTCGACGCACACGGTGCAGCCTTTGTGGGCAATGCAAAGATCCTCGTCGACCGTGACCGGCGCGTTGGAGCGGAAGAAGATTTCCTGGGGTTGATAGGCCATCGGGCGGTCTCTCTTTTAGTGAAGCTCAGGCGGCAAAGGCACCGACCCGAAGCCGGTCGTAGGCCTGCATTTCTTCGGCATCGAGCGGGATGATGTAAGGCTCGACGGCTTTCTTGAAACTGGTCATCTGGCCGTCGTCGCCCTTCTTCAGGTGGCAATGGCAGAACCAGTCGCTGTCATTGCGTTGCGGGTGATCGACCCGATAGTGGTAAAGGCCCCAGCGACTTTCGGCGCGGAACAGCGAGGCACGGGCGGCCATTTCGGCGCAGTCGCGGATCATGCTGACTTCCATGGCGCGCATCAGTTCGTGGGCGTTATGGGCCTTGATCTGATCGAGGTCGCGCTGGATATCGCTGAAACGTTGCAGGCCGATCTGCATCTTCTTGGTCACTTTCGGCGGTTGCAGGTAGTCGTTCACAAAACGCCGCAGCTTGTACTCGACTTGCGCGGGCGGTAGGCCATGTTCGCGATCCAGTGGCGCGTAGACCCTCTGTTTTTCCGTTTCAATCTGTTCGGCATCGACCGCCGAGAACTCGCGCCCGGCCACGAAATCCGCCGCGTTGGTGCCGGCAAACCAGCCATAAGTAAACGCGCCGAGCATGTAGTTGTGCGGCACCGCCGCCATGTCACCGGCCGAATACAAGCCCTTGACCGAGGTTTCCGCCCGCTCGTTGACCCACACTCCCGACGCCGAATGCCCGCTGCAAAAGCCGATCTCGGAAATGTGCATCTCGACCATCTGCGTGCGGTAGTCGGTGCCGCGATTGGCGTGGAACTGGCCGCGACTCGGGCGCTCGTTGCTGTGCAGAATCTCTTCGATGTTCTGGATGGTTTCCTCGGCCAGGTGATCGAGTTTTAGGAACACCGGGCCGTTGCCGCTTTCGAGTTCCTGGTGGAACTCCCACATCATCTGGCCGCTCCAGTAGTCGCACTCGATGAAGCGTTCGCCCTTGTTGTTGGCGGTGTAGCCGCCCAAGGGTCCGGTGACGTAGGCGCAGGCCGGGCCGTTGTAATCCTTGATCAGCGGGTTGATCTGGAAGCATTCCAGGTTCGCCAGTTCGGCCCCGGCGTGATACGCCATGGCGTAACCGTCGCCGGCATTGGTCGGGTTTTCGTAGGTGCCCATCAGGTAGCCCGAAGACGGTAAACCCAGGCGCCCGGCGGCGCCGCAGCAGAGGATTACTGCTTTGGCCTTGATCACATGGAAGTCGGCGGTGCGGCAATCGAAGCCCATCACGCCGTTGACCGCGCCCTCTTCATCGGTCAGCAAACGGGTGCACACCAGTCGATTGGTGATGCTGACCCGCGCCCGTTTCAACTGGCGATACAAAACCTTTTTGATGTCGTGGCCTTCCGGCATCGGCAACACATACGCGCCCATGTGATGGACCTTTTTCACCGCGTAGTCGCCTGTTTCGTCCTTCTCGAACTTCACGCCCCAGCGGTCCAGTTGTGAGAGGGTTTCGAAGCTGTGGGTGGCGTAGGCGTATACCGCGGCCTGATTGACGATGCCGTCATTGGCGATGGTGATTTCCTTGGTGTACTGCTCCGGCGTCGAGTGGCCGGGGATGATCGCGTTGTTCAGGCCGTCCATGCCCATGCTGATCGCGCCGCTGCGCTTGACGTTGGCCTTGTCGATCAGCAACACACGCAGATCGCGGTTGCGTTCCTTGGCTTTGATCGCCGCCATCGGCCCTGCCGTGCCACCGCCGATCACGACGATGTCGTATTCCTGCTCAATAGTGTTTCGGCTCATGCCTGCGCCCCTTTTTGCCGGTCAATCCGCAGGCGGTACTGGAAGGCATCGCCACGGTAGTAAAGGTGTTCGAAGTCCACCGGCTGACCGCTGGCGTCGTGGGTCAGGCGCTCGATGCGCATGATCGGCGAGCCCGGTTCGACGTTAAGTGCCTGGGTCAGGTCGCTGTCGGCCAGTACCGCGTCGATGGCCAGGTCGGCGTGGCCGAGGGCGATGCCGCAGTCGTTTTCGAGGATCAGGAAGATGTCGCGGGTCACCAGATCAGCCTTCTCCAGCCGTTCGCCGATGGCTTTGGGCAGGTAGGTGATTTCCAGCGAGATCGGCTCGCGATTGATCAGCCGCACCCGTTTGATCTGGGCCACGGTTTCACCTTCGACGACCTGCAAGCGTTCGGCGACAAGTTTGTCGGCGGCGATGAATTTGAAGCTGCGAAGGCGGTTGATCACCTCGTAGCCGCGACCGGTCATGGACTCGGCCAGGCCTTGCAGGGTGCTGACGTTCTGGAAGGTTTTCGGTTTGGCGACGAAGGTGCCTTTGCCGTGAATCTTGAAGATTAGCCCTTCTTTTTGCAGATCGCCCAGCGCCTGGCGCACGGTGATGCGGCTGACTTTGAACAGCGCGCCGAGTTCGCTTTCGGAAGGCATCTGGCTGTCTTGCGGGTATTCACCGTCGAGGATGCGGGCGCGCAATACGTCCCGCAGTTGGGTGTGTAGCGGGACGCTACTGAGGGATAGAACGTTATCAGTCATGGAGGATCACTTGTTATAACGAGTTATGACGTGATCTTAGAGAGAGGGTACGGGAGTTGAGAAATACTGTTTGAGCATAAGGTTAGAGCTGAGTGAGGATGCGCACATTTCCGAAAGGCTGCGACAGCTTTGTGGCGAGGGAGCTTGCTCCCGCTCGGCTGCGCAGCAGTCGCAAAACCCGTGCAAGCAGTGAGTCTGGTGGAATGGGGTTGCAGATTTTGGGGCCGCTTCGCGACCCAGCGGGAGCAAGCTCCCTCGCCACAAAAGTAGACTCGATGAGCTGAGAAACTCAGTGGCGCTTGAGGATCTGGTCCATCACCCAGTCGGTTTTCAAGGCTTGCGCTGCCACTGCCGGGTGCTGCGCTTGGCCCCGAATGTGCGCGTTCATGCCCAGCACGTGATGCCACTGGATGTGCTCGTGATGGTCGATGTGCAGGCTGAGCTGTTCATCCGCTTGAAGCTGCACCGGGTGCTCGTCGAACACCGAAAAGCTGATCCGCCCCTGGCTGCCAATCACCTCGACCCGATCCTCGCGGCGATCCGCCACGAAGTTCCAGCAGCCCATGCCCGTCGCCCCCGAAGCAAAGCGCCAAGTGGCACTGACCGCATCTTCGGCAGCATACAGCCCGGCCTGTCGCGCGGTGAAACCTGCGACTTCGGTGATGTCGCCGAGCAGGTACTGGAACAGGTCCAACCCGTGGCTGGCAAGGTCAGCGAAGTAGCCGCCGCCGGCAATGCCCGGGTCCGTGCGCCAGTTATGCGCGCCGCCCAGATCGACGGGCGATGGGGCTTTGGTGAGGGTCCAGGTCAGGTGCCGGACCTCGCCGATCCGCCCCGCTTCCAGCCACTGGCGCACTTGCTGGAAGCGCGGCAGCGAGCGTCGGTAGTAGGAAACGAACAGGTGCAATCCGGCGTCGGCAAAGACCTGTTGCATCTCGCGGCTTTGCCCGGCATTCAGCGACATCGGTTTTTCAACGCAGCAATGTTTGCCGGCGGCGGCCACCATCAAGCTGTAGGCGTGGTGACTGTCGGGCGGCGTGGCGATGTACACCGCGTCCACCTCGGGATCGTTGATCAGTGCTTGCGCGTCGGTGTAGACCCGGGCGATGCCATGGCGCGTGGCGTAATCCGTCACCGCCTCCAGACGCCGCCCCATCACCGCCACCAACGCCGAACCGGGTACCTTGTAAAAGGCTGGCCCGCTCTTGCGCTCGGTAACGCTGCCACAACCGATCATGCCCCACCGCACCACGTCCATGTCCAACTCCTGCTGGTTAGCCGATGCGCAAGGCGCGCAGGTCCAGGCGACCGTCCTTGAGCGGCGGGCACCAATAGTAGCCGCCGGTGATCGGGCGACTGATGCGGTACAAACCGTCAGTGATGCCGTCTTCCAGGCCACTCATACGCCGCAGTTGCGCTTCGAAAGCGTCGAGGGAAAAACCGAACGCGAGGAACATCAGACCGGCGCGATCACCTTCGATCCATGGCATCGAGCGACGGACTACGAATGCCTCGGGGGCGAAGCTTTCCTGGGCGGTGCGTTTGACGTGGGCCGAGACTGGCGCGTCGTCGAGTTCTTCGTTGTCGCTCAAACGACGGCCCATGATGTTGTCCTTCTCATGGGACGGCATCGCGTGGAAGCCCTTGAGGTCATGCTGCCACTGCTGGATCGCGGCAAAGCTGCCACCGACCAGGCCGTCCGCGCCTTCGCTCAACAATGCGGCGGCGACAGCGGCGTCGTCGTGGGGGTTTTCGGTGCCGTCTTCGTAGCCGGTCAGGTCGTGGCCGGTCATGTGGCGGAAGGTTTCGTTCATCTGCACCATGCGCAGGGCCGGCGCCAGCGCGGCTTCGATGGCCTGGCTGCGGTTGAGCAACTCACCGCGATCAACGCCGTGCAACCAGCACCACAGTGCGTGTTGCGTCGACGGGTTATCGACGCCAACCCCGGTCAATGCCGGAAAGGCACGCAGGCCATTGACCTGTGCGTGCAACGCCTTGACCAGCGACTCGCCAAAACCGACGACAGCCGATTTCCCGTCCACCAGTTGCATCAAGTTATCGAGCGCGACCGGCAAGGCTTCGGCGGATTCGAGGGCGAAGAACATATGACGGGCTTGAGGCGGAACAGGGGTGGCGAGAATGCCCGGCTGGTAATAGCTCATATGAACTCCTTGAAATAGAGCACGGAGTTTAACCGGAGGATGAGGGTTTGTGTGGCTTCAGAGGCTATGAACCTGTGGTGACAGGGCTTTGCGGTTAGAGAACTCTGTGGCGAGGGGGCTTGCCCCCTCGCCACAGAAGCCCACTCGCCCAAAATAAATTAAACCTCGCTCGGGGTTTCGTGGCGGAACGCGCTGGGGCTCATGCCGGTCCAGCGTTTGAAGGCGCGGCGGAAGCTGCGCACATCGCTGTAGCCGACTTCTTCGGTGATGCGTTCGATGGACATGTCCGGGTTGGCCAGCAGGCTCATGGTACGGGCCTGGCGCACTTGTTCCAGCAGGGTTTCGAATGTCAGCGCGTGTTCGGTGAGGCGGCGGCGCAAGGTGCGGCTGCTCATGTTCAGGTCGCCGGCGATTTTCTCGATGTGGCTGCCCTCGGTCAGGTCCCGGGCAATCGCCCGTTCCACGGCCTGGATCAAGTCCATTTTCTGATGCACTTGTGCGGCTTCCAGCTCCAGCAATTTCACCGCCTGACGCAAGGCCAGAGAGTGGTGATTGGGCAAGTGAACATCCAGCCAATGCGCCGCGATCACCATGCGGTTTTGCAAGCATCCGAAGCGCACGTCCGGCCCCAGCACGCGCGAATACTCGCTGAGATAGTCCGGCGCAGCGTGCATGAACTCCACCGCCATCGGCTTGAAATCCGCCCCGACCAGTGCCCGGCCATACACCAGCAGACTGGCGAAAAACTCTTCGATCGCAAACAGCTGCACATCGGCGAACGGCAAGCGGCATTCGGCGTCGACAAACACCCGATCACCCGCCTCCTCCGCGCTCGAAACCACAATCCCGCCGGAGGTGTGCTGATGCCGAATGCCCAGTTCAAAGGCATCGCGCAGGGTCTTGCACAGCGACAACACATGCCCCAGCAACCCCAGCGTGCCGAGCACATTCTGCGCCCCGACCCACAAGCCCAGCCCCTGATTGGGCAAGGCTTTGAGCGCGCGCTGAATCATCGCCACGGCTTGGCGATAGGAAATCCGTTGCGCCGGGTCCTGAAGGTCTTCAAAGGTAAAGCCCAGCCCTCGGCACAGGCTGTCAGGGTCGATGCCTTTTTGCTCTGCGACTTCGGCCAGTGTTTGCAGGAGGAATGGCGACACCAGCGCCAGTTCAAAGGTGGGATCAATCACTTTCATTTGCATGTGGCTATACATTCCGGGGCGAACTGCATTCTTATTTTTGTTACCGGTTATGTCGACGGAAGTTAGCACAGGGTTCAAAGGCTGTCCGCAGAAGTCCCCCTAAATGGCCGCCAATACCCTGCCTTGCACGGCGCAGACAGCTTATTTCTATGTGGCGGCCCTCGTATGGACGCTGGAAAGCCCGCTAACAATAATAATGAGTACATCCATGATCCCGACCCGCACGAGATTTCCCCTATTGGTCATCAGTCTGGCCGGCGCCTGCGCCCTTCAACCGGCACTGGCCACCGAGGCTGGCGTGGACAACATCGGCCCCGGCACCGACGGTTTTTTCATGTTGCCGCTGTCGCCCGACAGCCTTCCGGACAACATGCTGGCGTTCAACCTCTACTACAACCACTACACCTCCACCGAGCTGAACATCAGTTCGCTCGGCGGCAAGGTGCCGGATGTCGATATCGAATCCACGGCCGTGATTCCACGCCTGGATTACCTCAGCCCGGTGCGGGTGTTTGGTGGGCGGTTGGCGGGCTACATCGCGCAGCCCTGGCTCAAGCAGGAAGTCTCGGTATTCGGCTTGCACGACACCCGCGAAGGCATGGGCGATACCACCGTCGCGCCGATCATTCTGTGGGACATGGGCCCGACCCTTACGCTGGGCGCCGCGCTGGAAATCACCGTGCCCACCGGCGAATACAGCGTCGATCGCCTGGCCAACACCAGCAACAACTTCTACACCTACAAACCGCTGTTCTCCTTCACCTGGCTACCGACGGAAAACACCGAGATGTCGGTGAAGACGACCTACAGCTTCAACGGCAAAAACAAAGACACCGATTACGAGTCGGGGCAGATTTTCCACTTCGACTATTCGGCCAGCTACAAAATCACCGACAACCTGATGTTCGGGTTGAACGGCTACTACCTCAAGCAAACCACCGACGACAAACAGTACGGCCACACCGTGCAATTCAATGGCCAGGACGTGAACGACGGGGTGCGCGGTCAGGTGTTTGCTATTGGTCCGGCGTTGCACTGGACCTTTCTTAAATACGCCAGTGCGGAGATTCGCTGGGCCAAGGAGTTTGATGTGGAGAACCGGCCTGAGGGGGAAATGCTGTGGGCCAAGGTCAGTATTCCGTATGCGTTTTGACTGAACTGACGCCTTCGCGAGCAAGCCCGCTCCCACATTTGACCGAGTCCTTTCAGGGGAATGCGGTTAAATGTGGGAGCGGGCTTGCTCGCGAAGGCGCCAGAACGAGCACCAAAAATCCTTCAGGAATACACCGGCCAGGTATCAACAATCCTCCCCCCTCGAACCGCCAGCAAATCCCCAAACTGCAACAACACCGACTCCGTCTGCGTAGGCCGCAAAAACACCTGGTCTTCTACTCCCAGCCCCACCGCCGCCGAGCCATTGACCATTTCCTGATTCGAGCTGCGGCCATACACCCCGTTACTCTGCAACCCCGGCGGCGATTCGAACTCCGCCATCCAGTTACCGCCATAGATGAAAAACGTCTCGCGTTGATTGGTGTCCCACCACGAAAACAGCCGGGACTTGTCATCCAGCGCCGGAATGTTCACCGCACCCGTGCTCTTCAACACCGGGGTAGCGATGTAAGCCGCCGGCACATGTTCCACCAGCGACGGCAAATCATAGTGCGTCGGCTTGAGCATCGCCGTCCCCACCGAGACTTCACTGCTGAGCTGTTCATGCTCATGCATGCGATAACTCGGGCTGCCAGCGGTGTTGAGGGTCAGCCCTTCATGCCACAGTCCGGGATATTGCTGACGCGTGAAGTCGACGCAGCGGTTGTAAATCACCATCACCTTGGCGAACAGGTCTTCGGGCGAGCCCAGTATCCCCGGCACGCCCATACCCACGAACGGGTCGTAGCCCATGAACCCGGAGAACTCCAGGTGTTGAGGATTTTTGCTGATCAGCGCCAGCATCGGCCCAAGCACAGCCGCATCGCTGACACCACCGCGATGCAGCCCGACATCCAGCTCGATATTCACGCGCAATCGCGTACCCAATCCCTGTGCCAGCGCCAGGTATTGCTGAACTCGTTCAGGCGTATCGAGCAGCCATTGCAATTGCTTCGACGGATCGAACGGCCCTTTATGCGACTGATAAAACAACTCGGCCGAACGCACCGGCAGCGGCTTGCCCAACAGAATGTCTGACTCGGGAAACAGCAGCGCATCATGATTCAGAAACGGCTGATGAAACGACATCAAGCGCTGTGTACCCGCGCGCTTGGCGATGTAGGTCAGCAGCCCCGGCGCCGGCAGTGATTTCTCTACCAGGCGCAGGTGCTTGCCGCCGCGTTTGACCGACAACATCACCACATCGATGTTGTGATCCAGCCGGTCAAGATCGATCAACATCACCGGCCGCATCGGCCCGTGTTCCTTGAGTTCGCTGTTCAGCGTATGGAAATAATCGCTGTACGGCGCGCCTCGATCACCGGGCCGCAACCAGGCGCCAACACCCGCCAACAACACGCCGACACCGGCGGTTCCCATCAGAAAATTGCGTCGATTGACCGCCATCAGTTCACCCCCAGAATCGACGACAAGTGTGCATTGAGAAACTTGCCACTGGGGTCGAGCGCCTGCCGGATCTGGATAAATTCCTGCCAGCGCGGGTAAAGCGGTTGCAGGTTTTTCGCGTTGAGCGTGTGCAACTTGCCCCAATGCGGCCGGCCGTTGTACTTCCAGAAAATCGGCTCGACGGCGGCGAAGAAATTGTGATGGTCCATCTGATAATGCTGGTGGACCGAGATCGAGCAACTGTCCCGGCCTTCAAACATGCTAAGGGGAATGTCGTCGGCCTTGACGTAGCGGTACTCAATCGGAAACCAGGTGCGCAGGTCCTTGTCCTGAATCAGCTTGAGGATTTCGCGCAGGCACGCCGGGCCATGTTCAGCCGGCACCGAATATTCCATTTCGTTGAAGCGCACCGTGCGCACGTTGGCGTAGATGTCGAACGAGTCACCCACCCGGTCATCAAAACTGGCGAGGTGGCGCAGGTTGTTGAGCAAGGTGCGGCGCAGGTCCGGGAAGTCGCTGCCGTACTTGTCGATTTTCTCGATCAAGGTGACGAATTCATTACCGCCCTCCTCGTCTGCCGGAATCGGCGGTGTCGCCGGGTCGGTGGTTTCGTTGAGGGCGATCGACAAGGCGTAGTCGGAATGGGTCACCACGAGCATTTCCCAGTGCTGGTTTTCCCGGGTGTTCTTGTCGAGGTCTTCCAGCAACTCTTCGGTCTTGGCGATCCACTGGCGTTCTCTCAAGCGATACGCCGGGCGGTTTTGCAGGCGGATTTTCGTCGCCACCCCAAGCGCGCCGAGGGACACCCGCGCCGCGCTGAACACCTCAGGATGTCGTGTGCTGTCGCAGTCCAGCACCTCGCCCGTGGCGGTGACCAATTGCAGGCCGCAGACGTGGGCGGAATAGGACTGGAAGTTCTTGCCGGTGCCGTGGGTCGACGTGGAGATCGCGCCGGCGAGGGTCTGGTAATCGATATCGGCCATGTTTTGCAGGGCCTGGCCGATGTCCTTGAGCGGTGTGCCCATGCGCGACATCGGCGTGCCGGCGGCGAACTCGGCTTGCAGGGTTTTCGCGTCGTGATCGAGCAACCCGGTGAAATAGCTCAGCGACAGCAACGTGCCGTCAGTGGGCACCAGCGCGCTGAAGGAATGCGCCGAACCCACCGGGCGAATCTTGCCTGGGGCCTGGCGCACTACTTGCGTCAGTTCATCCAGATTCTTCGGCGCCAACCGATCTGCTGGCAGGCAACTCTGGCCTCCCGACCAGTTACGCCAGGGGATCAGCCGTGGCGCGCGCAGCAGTTCGGCCAGCGCCGGTGTGGAGCCGAGCGCAGTAAAGGCGCCAATGACACTCACCCGTTGCAACAACTGACGCCGTGTTAAGTCCATCGTCATGAATCGCACCCTGTCGTTCTTATTGTGGGATGTGCTGGCCGGACATGAAGCTGATCAGCGCCAGGAACTGTTCCTCTGAACACTGCACGCACTGGCCCATCGGCGGCATGCCGTTGTAGCCGTTGATCGCGTGATCGAGCAGCGTGTCGGCGCCTTGCATGACCCGGGGTTCCCAGGCTTTGGTGTCACCAGTCAGTGGCGCCCCGGCGGCCGGGTTGGCGTGGCAGAGCTTGCAACTGTTGTCGTAGACCTGCGCCAGCTCGGTATCGGCGGGCCTGGCAGTGGCCGCGTCAGTGCGCGTCGCTGGGGTTTTCGGCTCCTCGCCACACCCCGCAAGCAACACCGTGAATCCCACCAGGGCAAAACAGAGGCTAGGCTTTTCACTGAATCGGCGTGCCCGCATGGCGTTCCTCTCTTGGGGTGCCCGGTCAGCCGGGTGCACCGTTTATTGTTGTGATCAAGGAGAACCCAACACTAAGGCACCCGGCGCGGGCGGGTTGAGGGCATTGGGGGCCAACAAGGGGGGCTTCTGAGGCCATGACCGATGCACCGTGAAATCCCCGCGCCATCACCCACCGGTACAAAACCCTGAGATGAGTCATGACAAGCGAGGCCGAGGTCTGCTAAAACGATTCATCAGTGCATGACCCAATCCAGAGGGGGACGCGACATGACCACAGCCAACATTCTCGACAACCTGTTTCCGAGCCTCGCCGACATCCCGGAAAAGTACCGCCTCGACGGCCAGACCGAGCAGCGCGAGTACCTGGTCGATGGCGAATTGAAAACCTGGGACGGGCCGCTCGCCCAAGTCCGCAGCCCGGTGTACCTGACCGGCGCAAATGGCGACGAGCAAGTGATCCTCGGCAGCACGCCGCTGCTGGACGCTGACACTGCACTGACCGCGCTGGACGCCGCCGTCCGTGCTTATGACCGTGGTCAGGGCTTGTGGCCGACCATGCGCGTGGCCGAGCGCATCCAGCACGTCGAAGCCTTTCTCGGTCGCATGCGTCAACAGCGTGAGGCGGTGGTCAAGTTACTGATGTGGGAGATCGGCAAAAACCTCAAGGACTCGGAGAAAGAGTTCGACCGCACCTGCGATTACATCGTCGACACCATCAATGCCTTGAAGGAACTCGACCGTCGCTCCAGCCGCTTCGAGCTGGAACAGGACACTCTCGGCCAGATTCGTCGCGTTCCGCTCGGCGTTGCCCTGTGCATGGGCCCCTACAACTACCCGTTGAACGAAACCTTCACCACGCTGATTCCGGCGCTGATCATGGGCAACACCGTGGTGTTCAAGCCGGCCAAACTCGGCGTGCTGTTGATTCGTCCGCTGCTGGAAGCGTTCCGCGACAGCTTCCCGGCCGGGGTGATCAACGTGATCTACGGCAGCGGCCGCGAGACCGTCAGCGCGCTGATGGCCAGCGGCAAGATCGACATCTTCGCGTTTATCGGCACCAACAAAGCCGCCAGCGACCTGAAAAAACTGCACCCAAAACCTCACCGTTTGCGTGCGGCGCTGGGCCTTGATGCGAAAAACCCCGGCATCGTCTTGCCCGAGGTGGACTTGGACAACGCGGTGAGCGAAGCGGTGACCGGCTCGCTGTCGTTCAACGGCCAGCGCTGCACCGCATTGAAAATTCTCTTCGTGCATGAAGACGTGGTCGAAGCGTTCATCGAGAAATTCAATGCCAAACTCGCCAGCCTCAAACCCGGCATGCCGTGGGACAGCGGCGTGGCACTGACCCCGCTGCCGGAGTCGGGCAAGGTCGATTACCTGCATTCGCTGGTGGCCGATGCCGAAAGCAAAGGCGCCAAGGTGGTCAACCCCAACGGCGGCGTGGCCCGAGCCTCGTTCTTCTACCCGGCGGTACTGTATCCAGTGACCACGCAGATGCGCGTTTATCAGGAAGAACAGTTCGGACCGGTCATCCCGATCGTGCCGTATCGCCATCTGGACACGGTGATCGACTACGTTCTGGAATCGGACTTCGGCCAGCAGTTGAGTATTTTCGGCACCAACCCGGTGGCGGTCGGCCGGCTGGTGGACACATTCGCCAATCAGGTCGGGCGCATCAACCTCAACGCCCAATGCCAGCGCGGTCCGGACACCTTCCCGTTCAACGGCCGCAAGAACTCGGCCGAGGGCACGTTGTCGGTGCATGATGCGTTGCGGGTGTTTTCGATCCGTACGTTGGTCGCCACCAAATTCCAGGAATCCAACAAGGACCTTATCAGCGAGATCATCAGTGGACGCAGTTCGAGCTTCCTGACCACCGATTACATTTTCTGAGGACACCGAGCCTGAGTACCTTCAGCCATCGACTGCCACTGCTGCGCCGACTGCTGCGTCCGTTACTGGACCCGTACCGGCGCTATCGCCACGCCAGACTGATCCACGCGGTGCGGGTTTCGCTTGGGTTGCTGGCGACGATCCTGCTGACCACCGGCATCCATTTACCGCACGGGGAATGGGCGTCGGTGACCATGTTGGTGGTGATTGGTGGCTTGCAACACCACGGCAACATCGGCAAAAAAGCCACCGAGCGGGCCATTGGTACGTTGATCGGGGCTGGCGTCGGTCTGCTGCTGGTCGCGCAACAGGCCTGGCTCGGCATGCCGTGGCTGACCTATTTCGCCATGTCGGTGGTGTGCGGGTTTTTCTCGTATCACGCCATTGGCAAGGGTGGTTACACCGCGCTGCTGGCGGCCATCACCGTGTTTATCGTCGCGGGGCATGGCGACAACCCGGTCACGGATGGCCTGTGGCGCGGGGTGGATATTTTGATCGGCATTGCGCTGGCGCTGGCGTTTTCCTTCGCGTTGCCGCTGTACGCGGTGTTTTCCTGGCGCTACAACCTGGCCGATGCGCTACGCGATTGCGCGACGATCTATGGGCGCATCATCAATGGCCAGCCGGTCAGCGATGACGATCACCTCAAACTCATGGGGCGCCTGAATTCGGTGATGGTGCAATTGCGCTCGCTGATGCCGTCGGTGTCAAAGGAAGTGAAAATCTCCATGACCGAACTGGATGCCATTCAGCGCAATTTGCGCATGTGCGTCAGCACCCTGGAAATCCTCGCTAACACTCGCCCGGACGCCAGCGATAGGAATGCCATGGCTCAGCTGCAATCGGCGATGACGGCGGAACATCGGCTAATCCGCGTGCAACTGATCGGGATGGCGCGGGCGCTGAAAACCGGTGCGTCGCAACGGCTGAGCCGGCCCGTCGACCTGCCGCCCGCTTCAAGTCTCGAAGCGCCGGTCTACAGCCCGCTCGACGGTTATCGGCTGCTGACCCGACAGTTCGCCGCCAACATCAGCGAGATGCGCCAGCGACTGGCCAGGACCGCGCCGCGCTGGAACATCTGACACTTACTGTGCCGCCAGCTTGCGCGATTTGAAGCCCCAACCCTGTTGCATACCCGCGGCGGCCAGCAGAATTGCCGCGACGCCGAGCCATTGCAGCGGTTCCAGGCGATGGCCGAAGGCAAACCAGTCAACAAAAATCGCCGCAATCGGGTAGATGAACGACAACGCCCCGGTCAGTGCCGTCGGCAGTTTCTGAATCGCGCCATACAACAACACATACATCACACCGGTGTGGACGATGCCCAGCGTGATCAGGCTGACCCAGGCACTCGGTGCCTGCGGCAGCGCCGAAAAGTGCGCGAACGGTGCGAGCAACAGCACCCCGGTGCAGACTTGGACCAACGCGATCAGATGCGGCGGCGTACCGGTCAGGCGCTTGATGATCAGCGCGGCAATTGCGTAAAGGAAGGCTGCACCCAGCGCCAGCCCGATCCCCATCAGGTAATCATTACCGCTCTCGCCCTGCCCGCCATGCGCGCTGACAATCGCCAGCATCCCGAGAAAGGAAATGCCCAGCCAGAACAGTTTCTGCAGGGTGATCTTTTCGTTGAGGAATAAGGCGGCCAGCCCCACCAGCATGAACGGCTGCACGTTGTAGACCGCCGTGCCAATGGCAATCGAGGCGCGTGAATAGGACGCGAACAACAGCACCCAGTTGCCGACAATCGCCACGCCGCTGAGCACCGCCAGCAGGAAGGTGGTACGGGTCAGAATGCCGGGACGGAGGAAGCCGAACGCCGCGCAAATCAGCAACAAGGTGCCGGCCCCGAACAGGCAGCGCCAGAACACCACGTCCAGCACCGGTTGCCCCGACACCAGCACGAACCAGCCGATGGTTCCGGAGATCAGCATGGCGGCGCTCATCTCGAATGAGCCGCGACGTATTGATGTGTCCATCTTCAGACTCCTGTGTTTGAGCGCAAAGTATGCCAATCCAACCGGGAGCTTCTCCAGCGCAATAAGCAGGCTAAACTCGGTTTCTGCCTTTTTTATCAAGGCGTTTTCTATTTATTGCCTTACAGGGGTTTCGCCATGACCGACGACATCGACCAAGTGCTGATCAGCGCCTTGATGGAAGACTCACGGCGCTCGCTCAAGGCGCTGGCACACCTGAGCGGCTTGTCCTCGCCAAGTGTCGCCGAGCGTTTGCGCCGCCTCGAAGAACGCGGCGTGCTCAAGGGCTACACCGTGGAGATCGACCCGAAGTGCTTTGGCTATCAACTCCAGGCCATCGTGCGAATTCGTCCGTTGCCGGGTCAGTTGCAGGAAGTTGAGCGGCAGATCCAGGCCATTCCCGAATTCACCGAGTGCGACAAAGTCACGGGCGACGACTGCTTCATTGCGCGCCTGCATGTGCGCTCGATGGAACAACTGGACACCCTGCTCGACCGCCTCAATACCCACGCCGAAACGAACACAGCAATCGTCAAGAAGACTCCGGTCAAACGCCGGTTGCCGCCGATGGCATGAGTGATGTTTGTACGACACTGGCGTAGATTGAGGGTTTTCCGGCGAAGGATTGGCGGTCTATGAAAACTCAGGCAATGCTGCTGGCGGTGCTGTTGCTGGCGGGCTGTGGCACGATTCAAACGGTGGTGCGCGGCGACAAAGTGACGGCCAAAAGCCTCAACGAGCAGAAAAGCTATTGCGGTGCAGTTCCGCGAATTTACAGCGGCGTGACCTACGATTTCTGCAGCCTGAACGCCCCCCTGAAGAACGGCCTGGATGCGCAAACCTACACTGCCGAGCCTGGTTGGGTGCTGATCGATGCGGTCATGTCCGGCGCGCTCGACACCTTGTTGCTCCCCTACACCATTTACCGCCAACACGCCGACGGCAGCATTGCCATCAACTGAATGACTTGAATTTCAGTCAATAAAAAACCCGCCGAAGCGGGTTTTTTACTTAAGGCCTTCGATCAATCATCGCGGCTCATGATGCCAAACAGCTGCAACAAGCTGATGAACAGGTTGTAGATCGATACATACAGGCTGATGGTTGCCATGATGTAGTTGCGCTCGCCGCCATGAATGATGGCGCTGGTCTGGAACAGAATGCAGACCGAGGAAAACAGCACGAAACCTGCGCTGATCGCCAGTTGCAGGCCGCTGATCTGGAAGAAGAAGCTCGCCAGCGTCGCACCTAGCAGCACGAAGAAGCCTGCGGTGATGAAGCCACCCAGGAAGCTCATGTCCTTGCGGGTAATCAGCACATAAGCCGACAGACCACCAAACACCAGCGCCGTCATCGCGAACGCCGAACTGACCACTTCAGCACCGCCCTGCATCCCCAGGTAACGGTTGAGGATCGGGCCGAGCAGGAAACCCATGAAACCGGTCAGGGCAAAAGCAGACACCAGGCCCCAGGCCGAATCACGGAGTTTATTGGTAAGGAAGAAAAGGCCATAAAAGCCGATCAGCACCACGAACACGTTCGGGTATCCGACGCGTATCTGCTGAGCGACAAACGCCATCACGCCGCTGAATGCGAGGGTGAGAGCGAGTAAGCCATAAGTGTTGCGCAGGACGCGGCTAACCTCTAGCTGCTCAGCCTGCACGCTGTTATTAACTGCGTAATCCTGTTCGCGCATGGCGACACTCCTGTTGGTTTGAAACGTTCAGTCGCAAAGATCATAACAGACGCTCTGTAACAAGCTACGCAGAGAGTTTGACAGTGTGTTTCATTCAGGTATTATGGCGCCCGCAACGCAAACGGAGGTGTGGCCGAGTGGTTTAAGGCAACGGTCTTGAAAACCGTCGACTGTAACAGGTCCATGAGTTCGAATCCCATCGCCTCCGCCATCTTTATACGACAAAGCCCTGATTATTCAGGGCTTTGTCGTTTCTGGCTTTTGATAAAATCCTGCAACCCATACTTCAGCCAATAGCGCTTCCTCAAGGCATTCAAATAGGTGTTTTCATCGTAGAGCGCCCTGGCCTCAATTCTGGGCTACCGCTCAGGGAGAGGGTCTGAGCCCGCACAAGCGCACCTAAAGCCAACTTGCTTGATTAAAGTCAACACTGCGCTTGACCAGATGTTTACGCTTGAACGACTGGGGACTTACACGCCCGTGGAGCAAGTCATGTACGGGTTCCGTCATCACTACCGCGATCTGCTGCAACTCATTCTCGGGTTACTGCCTGACCCCGCCCAGACAATCACCCTCCCTCCTACTGAGGCGTCCCTCAGGGCGGTCACACCGTGGCCGTTCTGTTTCATTGCGTCGATTTGGCGCGGTTTACTACTTCCTACTCATTTCTGAGTACCTGGAGTTCATCATGCAAACACAATCGAAATGGGTTCTCGCCGCTATTTTAGTCAGCAGCATCTTCACGGCAAATGCAGAAGATGAGCATCACCCTGCCGATGCACCTGCGGGCGCAATGGCTGCCAGCACACCGTCCGAGTCCTCAATGTCCAAAGCGATGAGCGAGCAAATGCAAAAAATGCAGGCTGCCCACGACAAAGCCGCTGCCGCGAAAACCCCGGACGAGCGACACGCAGCCATGCAGGAGAGCATGAAGACGATGAAGGAAAGCATGGCCATGATGAGTCAGCAGCATGATGCTGCGGGGTGTATGAATATGGGCTCCAAAATGGGGATGTCTGACTCCAAGGATGGCATGGGTAAAGGAATGATGGGCATGATGATGAAAATGATGGATCAGCAGTCGTCAATGATGGACATGCCCATGAAGGAGTGACGATTGCCAGGTCCCGTACCAAAGGCTACGAGGAGATCGTCATGATCAATATGAGTCACTTCACACCACTGAGCGCATTGCTGGGCGGTCTCTTGATCGGCACTGGCGCGGCGCTGTTGATACTGTTCAACGGGCGCATCGCCGGTATCAGCGGCATCGTCGGGGGGTTGCTGCGCCCGTTGGCCGGTGATGTCAGCTGGCGAATGGCATTTGTGTTGGGGCTGATCATGGCTCCGCTGCTTTACCGACTGATCGCGCCACTGCCCGAACTGCAGATCGATGCGGGTTATCCGCTGTTGATTGGCGCCGGGATATTAGTCGGCGTCGGCACACGCTATGGGTCTGGCTGCACCAGCGGACATGGCGTCTGCGGTCTGTCGCGTTTGTCACCTCGCTCGGCGGTAGCAACAGGGGTGTTCATGAGTGTCGGGTTTATCACCGTTTTTGTTATTCGCCACCTCCTGGGAGTGAACTGACCATGGCTCTTTTCTTCGCCTGGATGGCGGGGCTCATATTCGGTCTTGGCTTGCTGGTTTCGGGCATGACCAACCCCGCAAAAGTGCTCGGATTCCTGGATGTGGCCGGGGCTTGGGATCCCTCTCTAGCCTTCGTCATGGTGGGCGCCATTGCCGTGGCAGCCGTGAGCTTTCAGGTATCAAGAACGCGAACGCGATCACTGCTGGGCCTGCCGATTAATCTGCCCACCGCTCGACACATCGATCAGCGTCTGGTCATCGGGAGCATGCTGTTTGGGACCGGTTGGGGATTGGCGGGGATTTGTCCTGGCCCCGCATTGGTACTGATGGGCTCAGGCATTCTCAAGGGCGCCGTGTTTGTCATGGCCATGCTGGCTGGCATGGGGCTGTTCGAAAGGCTTGAGCGACAAAAACGCCCAGACTCACCGGGTCCAATTTCCGAGAAGAAAGCCAGTTGATGTTATCTGGCAGCCGACCCTGTTCGCCGAACTGGCATCACCGGCTACGAATTCACCGCTTCATTGCCTGGCCATCAATCAACACATTTTACTCGTCAGTTTCCCCTCCTCAGTCCCCGCTAAGTTTCCTCCCCTACCTTCTCCCCTGCGCACTTTCAGCGCCGCTCAGGAGAGACCCCACACATGAATTCCCCCACAGCCAGTTGGCTCAACAAAGTGCCCGAGGTGACGCTGTCGTTCTGGGTGATCAAGATCCTGTCCACCACCGTCGGTGAGACCGGTGCGGATTTCCTGGCTGTGGATGCCGGTTTCGGCGCCGGCTGGACCAGCATCGGCATGGCGATCTTGCTGGCGATTGCACTGTTCTGCCAGATGCGCACCAAAACCTACACACCATGGATCTACTGGCTCACAGTCGTACTGGTGAGCATCGTCGGCACGCAGATCACCGATATTCTGACCGACGTCCTGGATGTCAGCCTCTACACCAGCACGGCGGTGTTTTCCGTACTGCTGGCGATTAACTTCCTGGTCTGGTACCGGATCGAGCACAGCCTGTCGATTCGTGAAATTGTCACGCCGCGACGGGAGTTGTTCTATTGGGCAACGGTGCTCTGCACGTTTGCCCTGGGAACGGCGGCCGGCGACCTGGCCACAGAAGCACTGGGGCTGGGTTTCACCCTTGGCATTGTGATCTTCGGTGCCTTGATCATTGCCACGCTGGCGGCCTGGCGCATGGGCGGCAATGTGGTGCTGACCTTCTGGATCGCCTACATCCTGACCCGGCCTTTCGGCGCGTCCCTGGGCGACTTGTTGACTCAGGCCAAAACCTACGGCGGCCTCGGCATGGGCGCCGCGTGGACGAGCGCGATCTTCCTCTGCGTCATTCTGCTGCTGGTGGTCGTCGCCCAGGTCAGCGTCGGCACCCGTAAATCCGTGACTCAGTAACCTTTAAAACGCCCATCAAGGAATCAACATGCGCCACTTTCAAACCCTTATTCGTCATGCGGCCATTGTCTCGTCCATTTGCCTGCTGAGCATGGTCGGCGGTTGCTCCAAGCCTGCCGACAAACCCGCCACAGGCGCTACGTCGAGTTCGGTGAGCGCCCCAAGTCAGTCGGGCAGCAAACTGGGTGACCTGTCCGAGTTCCGCAACATCGCCGTCGACGTCGCTGCCCTTGTCGACAAAAATGATCTGCCGGGCGCCAAAACCCGGATCAAGGATCTGGAGACCTCATGGGACTCCGCCGAAGCCGGCATCAAGCCTCGGGCCGCCAGTGACTGGCATGTCGTGGATAAAGCCATTGACCGTGCACTCGATGCCTTGCGCGCCGGCAGCCCGAAACAGGGTGAATGCAAAGTCGCGATGGATGACTTGCTCAAAGCCTTCGACTCGATGAAAGGCAAGTCCTGATCCGACGGCGGACAAACCCCGGCACAGGTGCTTCAATACAGGCGCGACGGTCATGACCGCCGCGCCTTTTTTTGCGGAGCGCGACATGCGGATATTGCTGGTCGAAGACGACCCGATGATTGGTGATGCCATTGAGGGTGCCCTGAACGATGCGAGCTATGCCGTCGACTGGGTGAAAAACGGTCTCACCGCCCTCTCGGCGCTGGACACTCAACACTATGACCTGGTGCTGCTGGACCTCGGTTTGCCGGGCAAGGACGGGCTCGATGTCCTCGACAGCATCCGCGCACGCAACAACCCGGTGCCATTGCTGATCATCACCGCACGCGACAACCTCGATGATCGCCTGCGTGGCCTCGACGGCGGCGCTGACGATTACCTGGTCAAACCCTTCGAACTGGTCGAATTGCTCGCCCGCATGCGCGCGGTGTTGCGCCGTAAAGGCGGCAGCGCCTTGTCGGTGCTGGACAACGGCGTGGTGTCGCTGGACCTTGTTTCCAAACTGGCCAGCACGGCGGATAGCCGCGACGTGCTGCTATCCAGTCGCGAGTTCGCGCTGCTGCAAGCGCTATTGATTCGTCCCGGCGCGATTCTCTCGCGCAGCGAACTCGAAGACCGCCTCTATGGCTGGGGCAATGAAGTGGAAAGCAACGCGGTGGAATTTCTGATTCACGGGTTGCGGCGCAAGCTCGGCAGCCAAGTCATCAAGAACGTCAGGGGAATGGGATGGATGGTTTCAAAAAGCGCTTGAGTGACTCGGTACAACTGCGACTGTCCGTTACGCTGTCGCTGGCCATCCTGATCGTTGCCGTGGTGGCGGGGATTTTTGCATTCGCCTCGGCATTCGAGGAGGCCCACGAAATGCAGGACGACACCTTGCGCCAAGTGGCGGTGTTGTTTGATCGCCAGCACATGAGCCTGCACTATCCCGTGGGTAATGAAGTCGCCGACGACAACGAAGAGTCCAGGGTGATCGTGCAATACCTGGCCGATGGCAGCAAGGCGCTCGGTAACGACGACGCCGCGATGCCGCTGCCCTTCCCCACCACCCTGGCCGATGGCTTGTCGACGTTAAACGTCACGGGCGAAAATTTTCGGGTGCTGGTCAAGACCACCAGCCGTGGCGAACGCATTGTCGTCGCCCAGGAAACCGGGATTCGCAACAAGGAGGCTCGCGAGAGCGCGTGGCGCAGCCTGCTGCCATTTCTGATCCTGTTTCCGGTGCTGTTGCTGGTGGTCGGCGACCTGGTACGCAAACTGTTCCGCCCGATTGCCACCCTTTCGGCTGACATCGACGGGCGCGACGAACAGGCTCTGCACCCCATCGACGAACACCACTTGCCGACCGAAGTCCGTCCGTTCGTGGTCGCCATCAATCGCTTGCTTGAGCGCGTCGCGCAGTCCATGGACGCCCAACGCCGCTTCGTCGCCGACGCCGCCCACGAGCTACGTTCGCCCATGACCGCCCTGTCCTTGCAAGCCGAGCGGCTGGCGGCCACAGAAATGCCGGCGCCTGCCCGTGAGCGTTTGCTGCCCTTGAAGCAGGGCATAGAACGCAGCCGCAAACTCATCGATCAACTGCTGGCACTGGCCACCGCGCAATCGGGTTCGAATCGACCGCAGGCTGCTGTTTCAGTGCATGAAGTGTATCGGCGGGTGCTGGAGGATCTGTTGCCGCTGGCGGAGCGCAAGCACCTCGATATCGGCGTTGAGAGCGTCGAGGACGTACAGGTCATCATCAACGAAATGGATCTGGTCGTCCTGGTGAAAAACTTGCTGGATAACGCCATCCGGTATACCCCCGACGGCGGACGCATCGACCTTTCCGTTGAGCGGACGCAGGACTGGGTGAAATTGCAGGTCAAGGATTCGGGGCCGGGTATTTCTCTGGAGGAACAAACGCGCGTATTCGATCCTTTTTACCGCAGCCTGGGAACCGAAGAGGCAGGCTCGGGGCTGGGGTTGTCGATCGTCAAAGCGATAGCGGACCGAGCGGGCGCACAGATTCGGCTCGGCTTTACAGATGAGCAGAACAACTGTGGTTTGTGTGTGTCGGTGTGGTTGAACACCGCGAAGGATTGAAATCAACACGGCTTCAGATCTGGGACCTCAGCGATCAACTGCCCAACAATCAAAACACCTCGAAAAGGCTGCTGACTGATAGGTCGAGGCTGCAAAACGGCATGCACAAAATGTAATGCGCTGAAACTGGCGCACCATTGCAGTGCAATCTGTTGGCGAAAAACGGTTTCCTCAACTAGGGTCTCTACGCAATCAAATGCCCCCGTCCATGGGTGGGGGGCGCCTGATCAAGGAGAGATAAATGACGTCCGTTCGCGCTGTCGAAAAAACCTATCGCGCCTGGTCGAGCCCGATCCTGCTGGAGCTCAAGGAGCGAGAACACCAACTGGACCCCATCGCGCGCCAGGCACTCGAAAACATCCTGGTAGAAAGACGCTTGATCAACCTCGGCAATCCTTCAGGCAGTGAGCGGCGCAACGTCGGGCAGGACAAACATCGGTAACCCGCGTGCCGATGACCGGGGTGAACATCTGCCTTTTGCGCATGCAGACAGAAGTCCGAAATCCAAAGGAACTGGCACTACGCCATTAATGTCGTAGCGGTAGCACCTGGAGAATCGGATGACTCGCACTCGCTATTTTCAAATCACCTATCGCTTTAACAATCAGCGACACGTTTTTGTACAGCCAGACACGCACATGAGTCACGCTGACGCTTGGTATTACGCTTGCCTGCATTCAGGGCTTGGCCTTTCATATAGGCACGATCAACAAAACGACGCGGAACTTCAAAGCCACGCGCAAGCAGGTGGCCTGATCGACGTCAGTTGGGAAGAATTACCCAGTTGAAAAGGCCGGTGCGCTTCGTTACAGACAATCCTTCACGGCCTTGCGCATTGCGCCGGACTTGGCCCAAGGTGGCCCTTGGTACAGCGAAACCCGGCTGCCGTCCTTGTATTTGACGATATCGAGAATTTCATCTGCCGTAATGATGCTCGGCGCATTCAGGCGGTAGCCGTTGGAAATGCCGACCTGAGTCGTTTTCGGAATTTCTTTCTGCCACGCCGGCAAAATGCATGCAGCCAGTTCTTTCGGTGGCTTGTTGCTGTATTTGCTGACGTTGGGTTCACCCGGAACCACAGACGCCGGCAACGAACAACCTGCCAGCATCGCCAGCGTTACTCCCCCAATCCACATCCGCATGACGCATCCTTATCCCGTAAAAACGCGAAATGTAGCGCTTCGCCGTCCGGACTTCCATCTATACAACACAACTCAATGCGCAGCATTGTTTCCAGGAGGCTCTGGATAGGTTCTTTCGTTGAGATAAGCCACCCACCGTTCATAGGCTTCATGCTGCCATTGCATGACACGCTCCCACTCCGGGCCGCTCAGTTGATGCGCTGAAATCAGCTTCATCATCTCGGTGGTGGCGGCGTCCAGGTCAACGATCAACTCATGGGCATGGAATCTGAAGTCATCGGTATTGCTCATGTGGGGTGGCCTCGCCCTGACGAAATTCATTGACCTTCGTACGACAGCCTCGAAGGTCACTCGACCTCAACTTCCCGACGAATGGAAGCACCTTCTATCCCACAGGAATCTGACAAACAAACGTTGCACCGTTCTAAATGGAACTACTCTTTCCTACCGAGACATTGCTGGAGGTCGTCATGTGGCTTAACGAAGATGAAAACGAACTTCGCCGTGACCTGCAAAGCGTTGCGTCAGATTTGAGATGGTCGGCGGTCGAGTTGCTGCGCATTGAGCAACAGCTACGCCAGGCGGGTAATGAGGCGGATGCACAAGCCGTACGCAGATTGTGCGAGTTGTTCCAAGGCGATGAAGCGCGACTGGCCGGTTATTCCGAGGAAGTGAAAGCCAAGGTGATCAGTCGGATAAAAGCTCACTAACAGGAGCACTGTCATGAACAAGTCGCTGTTCACGCTGGTTGTCCTGCTGGCGGTCGGTGGCTGCAGCACCGAGGAACACATTTACGGTACCCAGCCTCTGGTTGCCAAAGTCCAGACAGGGATGAGCAAGGATCAAGTGCAACAGATTGGTGGCCAGCCTGTCTCCGTCACCGATCGTACGGTGCAACCTGGCAGTTGTTTTGACTACAAATTGACGCAGGCGGACCAGCATCAGTCGTACAACGTCAGTTTCGATGGCAACGGCAAGGTCGACCATAAAAGCTTCATGACCTGCGCCGAGTGGAGTCATGTGCAAGAGAAAGCCAGAGAGCCCGCACGTACAAGCGGTGGTGGTGGCTACTGACCGACGTGGGCGCGCTGAAACCGCCGGCCCTAAGCTGGCAATCCAAATAAAGCCCCGACATTCCGGGGCTTCAAGCGTGCTGTCATTCTGATTTTTGCGCTGACGGGCGAACCGTTCTCGCTCTGTAGGCGGGGAGCGATGCGGCATAGGCCAGTGCTTCTTCCCTGCTGCTGAAAGACCCCAACCGGTCACCTTGGGTGCAGACCCGCCAGGGGCCGTTGTTTACGCTCAGTACGTCATAACCGTTCATGTGCATTTTATTCAGCATCGGAACACTCATGGTCACCTCCTGTTCGGTAGTGGAACCGACGATTGACTTCGATACCTTACACCCGACCTTTGCCCAAGTGCCGACCAGACGTCGCGTCAGTAATCCAGCGTTAAATTGCACTTTGCGTTGAGGGCATCGCTCTAACACCTCAAATAGAGGTCACGGCCCGAATGTTGCATTTTTATTTCGTTTTTATGACAAGCGATTGTTAGGTAACCAATGAAAGTACGTGCAACGGTCATTTGTGAACTGGACCGACATGTTCTCCTGGTGCGCAAACCCAGGTGTCGCTGGAGCTTGCCAGGCGGAAAAGTCGAGCCCGGGGAAACCACGGCGGGCGCCGCATTGCGTGAGCTTCAAGAAGAAACCGGTCTGGGCGCCGACAGCCTGCTGTACCTCATGGAGCTGGAATCGGGCGGCACCCGCCACCATGTCTACGAAGCGTCGGTGCCGAACCTTGAGCATGCCCGGCCGCAAAACGAAATCATCGACTGCATCTGGCATCCGCTGGAGACGGTCGACAACCTGAGCACCAGTGACGCCACGCGCCAGATCGTCAAGGCGTTTCGGCGGCGCCTGTAAGTGTGTTCAGGCCAGGCCTTGAATAGGTGGGTTGTTTTCAGTGAGCGTCAGCCCTGGTCGCCCCCGCCGACCGGCATGATCATGCCGGTGATGTAAGACGCTTCGTCGCTGGCCAGAAACAGGATAGCGCCAGCCTGCTCATCCAGCGTGCCGTAGCGTTTCATCAAACTGCTGTCGAGCGTCTGGTCGACGATCTGCTGATACCAGACTTTTTCCTCGGGACTTTGCTCGGCACTGTTGCGCGCAATGACCCGGGGCGGTGCTTCGGTGCCACCGGGCGCGGTTGCATTGACCCGCACTCCGCGACCGGCAGTTTCGAAGGCCAGGCAGGCGGTCAGTGCGTTCACCCCGCCCTTCGCCGCGCCATACGGCACGCGATTGATACTGCGCGTGGCGATGGACGAGACGTTGACGATGGCGCCACTGCCCTGCTCCAGCATGAACGGCAGCGCCGCGTGACAGCACCACAACGTCGGGAACAGCGAGCGGCGGACTTCGGCTTCGATCTCTTGCTCGGCATAGTGCTCGAACGGCTTGGTCCAGATCGTTCCGCCGACGTTGTTGACCAATACGTCGAGGCGCCCGAAACGTTCAATGGCCGTTCGCATCACCCGGCTGCATTCGCTGTACTGCTCAAGATCGGCGGTCAGGGCCAGCACCTGGTTGCTTTGGCCCAACTGCTGCTGCACCTCGAACACATGCTCGGAACGGTCGACCAGAATCAACCGTGCACCCTCAGCGGCCATGCGCTCAGCCACCCGCCGCCCAATGCCTTGCGCAGCCCCGGTAATCAGCGCCACTTTTTCGTGAAATCTGTTCATACCCACCTCGTGAAAAAACACTGCCCTGTAGGAGTGAGCCTGCTCGCGATAGCGGTTTCACAGGCGACATCTCTGTTGAATGTCCCGCCCCCTTCGCGAGCAAGCCCGCTCCCACACTGGATCGTTGCCGAGCACAACATTTGCGTACGCCCCCGATCAAAACTGTAGGAGCTGAGCGTGCTCGCGATAGCGGCGTGTCAGTCGACATCAATGTTGGCTGGTCCGCCGCTATCGCGAGCAAGTTCGGCTCCTACAGGGATCGCGTGTACTCAGGCCGCGCTGGCGGCGAATTTTTCGTAGTAGAAATTCGCAGGCTGGACGCCTTGCTCGCGAATGAACTGGCTGACCGCTTCGACCATCGGCGGCGGGCCGCACAGATAGACGTCGACGTCGCCCTCGTTCAAATGCCGCGGCTCGATGTGCTGGGTCACGTAACCCTTGAGCGGATGTTGGCTGTCGGGGTTGGCCACGCAGGCGCTGAAGCTGAAATTCGGGATGCGCGCGGCGAAGGTTTCGAGCCGGTCGAGTTCCACCAAGTCGAAATCATTGGTCACGCCGTAGACCAAATGCAGCGGATGTTCGCTGCCCTGCTCGGCGATTTTTTCCAGCATCGCGGTGAACGGCGCCAGCCCCGTGCCGCCGGCCAGCAGCAACAACGGACGGCGGATATCGCGCAGATAGAAGCTGCCCAATGGCCCGGCCAGGCTCATGCTGTCGCCGGCCTTGGCCATGCCGGTCAAAAAGCTGCTCATCAGGCCACCGGGCACGTTGCGGATCAGGAAACTCACCTCGCCATCGCGCTGCAACGAGCTGAACGAATACGCGCGGGTCTGCTCGCTCCCCGGAACCCCGAGGTTGACGTATTGCCCCGGCAGAAACGCCAGCGAGCTCAACGCTTCCCCCTTGATCGACAGCGCAATGGTGCTGTCGGACAACTGCCGCACCGCACTGATCGTGGCGTCGTAACTGGTCTGCTGCGTGCGGCAAACTTGCGAGGACGCCGGCACCCGCACCACGCAATCACTCTGGGCGCGCATCTGGCACGTCAGGACAAAACCCTGCTCGGCTTCTTCCGCGCTCAGCGCGTCTTCGATGTACTCCTCGCCCAAGTCATAACGACCGGCCTCGGCGAAGCATTTGCAGGTGCCGCACGCGCCGTCGCGGCAATCCAGCGGGATGTTGATGCCCTGACGGTACGCGGCATCGGCCACGGTTTCACCGACATTGGCGTCGATGAACCGGGTGACGCCGTCTTCAAAATTGAATGCAATGGAATGCGTCATGACGGCCGCCTCACAAGTGGTAAACGTCGATGACCTGACGAACGTAATCGTTCTTCAGGATCACTTTCTTGGCCTTGATCAGCGGGTTTTCACCGCGCACATCCAGGGTGTAGAAACTGCTGCCGAAATAGCTGTCGACGGTCTTGTAGCGAAAGCTCAGGGTGTGCCAGTTGAAGCGCACCTTGCACAGACCGTCCGCCTGTTCGAGCAGCTCGATGTTGCTGAGGTTGTGCGAGGTGCGAGTGTCCGGAATGCTCGCGCTGGAACGCTCGGTCTTGATGCGGAAGATGCGGTCTTCCAGGCCTGTGCGGTTGCCGTACCAGATCAGCGAAATTTCCCGCTGCGGGTCCTCCGTCAACTCGTCGTTGTCATCCCAGGACGGCATCCAGAAGGACGCATCCGCGGCATACAGCTCCAGCCAGTCGTCCCACTGCTTGTCGTCGAGGTAGCGTGCTTCGCGGTACAGAAAATCGCGTACGGCATCGTAGGTGATGGTCATTGCACGGCCTCCACTGCAATCAATTCGGGCTGCTCGGCGGCCAGCGCCTTGAGCATCGTCTGTTGCCAATACTTGTGTTGCAGCACGAACAGGCCTTCATCTTCAGTGCGCACGCCGCTGAGCAGCGGGTGCAGGTCGATTTCCTTGGCCGCCTCGTCAGCGCCTTCGATCCAGTGCTCGGCGCCCCGGGACATGTCATTCCAGGTGGTGACGCTGCCCTGATAGCTGGTCTGGCACGAGCGAAACTCTTCCAGATCGTCCGGGGTGGCCATGCCGCTGACGTTGAAAAAATCCTCGTACTGGCGAATCCGGCTGGACCGCGCGTGGTCGCTCTCGCCTTTAGGGGCGATGCAGTAAATGGTGATTTCCGTGCGATTGACCGAGATCGGCCGGGCGATGCGGATTTGCGAGCTGAACTGGTCCATCAGGTACACGTTGGGGTACAGGCACAGGTTGCGCGAGTTTTCGATCATCCAGTCAGCGCGGGCCTGGCCGAAATCGCGGGCCAACTCGTCGCGACGCTCATACAACGGACGATCTTCGGGGTTGGACCAGCGCGTCCAGAGCAGCATGTGGCCCTTGTCGAAGGAGTAAAAACCACCGCCCTGCTTGGCCCAGGTGCCCGCGCTCATGGTTGGGTTGCTGTCGCCGGCATCGCGTTGCTTGCGCTGGTTCTGGGTGGCGGCGTAGTTCCAGTGGACGGAGCTGACGTGATAGCCATCAGCGCCGTTTTCGGCGGTGAGTTTCCAGTTGCCTTCGTAGATGTAGCTCGAAGACCCGCGCAGCACTTCCAGGCCATCAGCGGATTGGTCGACGATCATGTCGATGATCTTTGCCGACTCGCCGAGGTGTTCAACCAAAGGCACCACATCGGCTTTGAGGCTGCCGAACAGGAAGCCGCGATAGGACTCGAACCGTGCGACTTTGGTCAGGTCATGGGAACCTTCGCAGTTGAAGCTCGCCGGGTAACCGGCCGCTGCGGGATCCTTGACCTTGAGCAGCTTGCCGGAGTTGTTGAAGGTCCAGCCGTGGAAGGGGCACGTGTAGGAGCTTTTGTTGCCGGTCTTGTGCCGGCAAAGCGTCGCGCCGCGATGGCTGCAGGCGTTGATGAAGGCGTTGAGCACACCCTCCTTGTTGCGCGCGATGAAGATCGACTGGCGCCCCATGGTGGTGGTGTAGAAATCGTTGACGTTTGGGATCTGGCTTTCGTGGGCCAGGTACAGCCAGTTGCCTTCGAAGATGTGTTGCATCTCCAGATCGAACAGCCGCGGGTCGGTGAACATCTCGCGCTTGCAGCGGTAGATGCCGGTTTCTTTGTCATCTTCAAGCAGGGAGTGAAGGTATTCGGGTCGCAGGGACATGGCCGCCGCCTCCATTGTTTTTGTTCAGGCAGGGCCATGCTAGGACGGAGGGATGAGGCGGACTATCCGCTGGGTGCAGAGGTGTATCCGTTTACTGCAACAGGTAATGCAACGCAGACCTTGTGGCGAGGGAGCTTGCTCCCGCTGGGCTGCGAAGCGGCCCCAAAACATGCGATTTCGATCATTCTGCGAAACCGTGGGCACAGGTTTGCGACTGCTGCGCAGCCGAGCGGGAGCAAGCTCCCTCGCCACAGGTAGGCGTCGGCAACGCGCCTGTATGCAGTCAGTACCGGCGTTTGAGGGTGTCGGAGGGCAGTTCGCCGAACTGTTTGCGGTAGTTGTCGGAGAACCGTCCCAGGTGCAGGAAGCCGTAATCCATGGCCACTTCCGTGACGTTGCGCACGTTGCACGTCGGGTCTCTCAGGCACTGGTTGATGCGCTCGAGTTTCTTCTGCCGGATGTAGTTTTGTGGCGACGTTCCCGCGTGGCGCTCGAACAACCCGTACAGCGAACGCAGGCTCATCCGCGCCTGGCGTGCCAGTTCTTCACTGTCGATGTCGTGCTTGAGATTGCGTGCGATGTAATCGGCAATCACCTCGAAAGCGGGTGACCCCAGGCTGCCGCGGATCACGTTGGTTTTCATCAGGCTGAGCATTTTGCTGACGATGATCTGCGCGTAGTGTTCCTGCACACGCGGGATCTGCTCGGTGGCCTCGGCTTCCTGGCAAATCATCGCCAGCAGGCCGACAAAACCCTCCAGTTCATCGAGCTGATAACGGTTATCCAGAAACCGCACGCCCTGCCCCGGATACCGCCAGCGCTGTTCATCGCACACCGACTCAAACAACCGGGTGGGAATCTTGAGAATGAATTTTTCGCAATCGTCGGAATAGGTCAGGTCGACCGGTTCATCAGGGTTGATCAGCAGCAACTCACCGGGCGCGAAGTAATGTTCCTGGCCCCGTCCGCGTGACAGACAGTTGCCTCGCAGCAGCACTTGCAGGTGATAGATGCTGTCGAGCGCGCCGGAGGTCACCCGCACAGGGGCGCCGTAGCTGATGCGGCACAAGTCCAGGCTGGCGAATTTGCGGTGATCAAGACTGGCCAGCGGCCGGCCGACATTGGGCATCAGGATGCAATGGTTGCCGACATGCTGATTGACGTAACCCGATACCGCATAAGGGTCGGCATGGTCGAATACTCTGCTGCGCTGACTCAACAGTTGCGCGTGCATCATCGGGTTACTCTCGTTGTTGTTATTGGCAGTCGGGCCATTCTAGAACCGCCATGGCCCAAACGCAGAAAGCCACGAGATAAACGGTCAGTTATCTCGTGGCCCGGTCCTGCGCGGCGCGGCATCAATCCTCGAGTGCGCGAACCCGCTCATGGCGTTGTTGCTCTTCCGGCTGGGCGGTCGACTGCAAGGTGAAATCGAACTCGATTTCAGCAAACCGCCCGCTCACACCGTGCGCCGCTGCGCGTTGTTGATCGTCGCTGAAGCTGATGTGGGCGATCAACTCGTCGCGGGTGGCGTAGGCGAAATCGTCGTGCAGGTACTGATCGCCATCGAGGTTGATCTGGGTGGTCAGGTGACGATGATCCGGTGCCGAGATGAAGAAATGCACGTGCGCCGGACGCTGGCCGTGACGGCCCAGTTGATCGAGCAGTTGCTGGGTCGGACCGTCCGGCGGGCAACCGTAACCCGACGGCACGATGCTGCGGAAACGGTAGCGACCTTCGGCATCGGTGACGATCCGACGGCGCAGATTGAACTCCGATTGCGTGGTATCGAAGTACGAGTAAGTGCCGCCGGTGTTGGCGTGCCAGACGTCGACCACGGCACCGGCCAGCGGTTCGCCGGCGGTGTTGAACACGCGCCCTTGCATGAACAGCGTCACACCCGGATCGAGGCCATCATCGAGTCGCGCTTCGCCTTCGGACAGCGGCGCGCCGGCTACGTACAGCGGGCCTTCGATGGTCCGTGGCGTGCCGCCGGCCTTGCCGGCCTGCTCGTCTTCAGCGTCCATCAGCAGGTCGAGGTAATGCTCCAGACCCAATCCGGCCACCAGCAATCCGGCTTCCTGACGCGCGCCCAGCACGTTGAGGTAGTTGACGGCTTTCCAGAATTCTTCCGGGGTCACGGCCAGGTCTTCAATGATGTTCACCGAATCACGCAGAATGCGGTAGATCAGGGTTTTGACGCGCGGGTTGCCCGCATCATTGAGCAGACCGCTGGCGTCTTCGAGAAACTTCTGTGCGCTGGCAGTGTGGGAAATCTTGACGTTCATGGTGGATCCTCATCTTGTAATTATTAGCGTAGCGAACTGAACAGGCTGGGTTCAGCGGTCATCCTCGCGGATGGAAGACGGATGCCGGCACATCGCGTCGATCTCGATCGCCATGTAGGGAAACAGCGGCAGTTGCATCAGCAGGTCGTGCAATTCCTGGACGCTGTCGACATCGAAAACGCTGTAGTTGGCATAGTGCCCGGCGATGCGCCACAGGTGGCGCCACTTGCCCTGCTCTTGCAGGCGCTGGGCCAGGGATTTCTCGTCAGCCTTCAGCTTGGCGGCGGCTTCGGGGTTCATGTCGACCGGTAGATTCACGGTCATTTTTACGTGGAATAGCATGCTCTCTCCTCAGGCTTGATGAACAGAAGTGGATGTTTTGTCGCGACGGAAAAACGCCAGGCGTTCTTCATCGAGGTTCAGGCCCAGGCCCGGTGTTTGCGGGACATGCAGTTCGAAATCGCGATACACCAGCGGCTCGCTGAGAATGTCTTCGGTCAGCAGCAACGGGCCAAACAGTTCAGTGTCCCAGGCCAGTTTGTTCAAGGTGATAAAGGCATGGGCCGAGGCCATCGTGCCGAGCCCACCTTCGAGCATGGTGCCGCCGTACAAGGCGATGCCGGCTGCTTCGGCAATCGCGGCAGTACGCAGCACGGCGCGTGGGCCGCCGTTCTTGGCGATCTTCAAGGCAAACACCGACGCAGCGCCTTCGCGCGCCAGATTGAAAGCGTCTTCCACGCATTCGATGGATTCGTCGGCCATGATCGGCGCCGGGCTCATCGCATTCAGGCGCGCCATGCCAGCGCGGTTGTTGCGCGAGATCGGCTGTTCGATCAGGTCGATGCCGTTGGTGCCGAGGATCCGGCAAGCGCGTAAAGCGACGGCTTCGTCCCAGGCCTGATTGACGTCGACCCGCACGCTGGCGCGGTCACCCAGGGCTTTTTTGATCGCGATGACGTGGGCCAGGTCGCGGTTGACCTCACCGGCACCGATTTTCAGCTTGAAGATGCGATGACGGCGCAGGTCGAGCATTTTTTCTGCTTCGGCGATGTCTTTGTCGGTGTCGCCGCTGGCCAGGGTCCAGGCCACTGGCAAGGCATCACGCACACGCCCGCCGAGCAACTCGCTGACCGGCAGGCCGAGGCGCTTGCCTTGGGCGTCGAGCAACGCGGTTTCGATCCCGGATTTGGCAAAGGTGTTGCCGCGAATGCTGCGCTCCAGACGCAACATCGCGGCATTCACATTGCCGCTGTCCTGGCCAATCAGCAGCGGCGCGAAGTGGGTGTCGATGTTGGTCTTGATGCTGTCCGGGCTTTCGTTGCCATAGGCCAGGCCACCGATGGTGGTGGATTCACCGATCCCTTCGATGCCATCGGCGCAGCGCACACGGATGATCACCAGGGTCTGATTCTGCATGGTGTGCATCGCCAGCTTGTGCGGGCGGATGGTCGGCAGATCGACGATGATCGTCTCGATCGATTCAATGGCTGTAGCACGCATGTCGATACCCGTCAGGTTCTTAAAGTTCTTGAACCGATTCTCGTACGGCTTTTTTCACGATGCCAATATAGAATTGGTCTGACTTGATACCTTTAAGGTATGCAAACGACTGACATTCGGAGGCCTCATGGAACTGCGTCACCTGCGGTATTTTCAGGTGTTGGCTCAAACCCTCAATTTCACCCGCGCCGCCGAGCTGCTGCACATCGCCCAGCCGCCCCTGAGCCGGCAGATCCAGCAACTGGAAAACGAACTGGGCGTATTGCTGCTGGAGCGTGGCCGGCCGCTGAAGCTGACGGAGGCCGGGCGGTTTTTCCATGAACACTCCACCGCCCTGCTCGAACAACTGAACAAGATCTGCGACAACACCCGACGGATCGGCCTCGGGGAAAAGACCTGGCTGGGCATCGGCTTCGCGCCTTCGACCCTGTACGGCGTGCTGCCGGAACTGATCCGCCGTCTGCGCAGCGGCGAGCCCCTGGAGCTTGAATTGGGGCTGTCGGAAATGACCACGCTGCAACAAGTGCAGGCGCTCAAGGCCGGGCGGATCGATATTGGCTTCGGGCGTATTCGCATTGACGATCCCGCGATCATCCAAACGGTGCTCACCGAAGACCGGCTGGTCGCCGCCCTGCCCGCCGGCCATCCCTTGCTGGCCGGGCCGATCAGCCTGCGCGAATTGGCGAAGGAACCGTTTGTTCTGTACCCCGGCAATCCGCGCCCGAGCTATGCCGACCATGTGATTGCACTGTTCGAGTCCTATGGCGTGAGCATTCACGTGGCGCAATGGACCAACGAATTGCAAACGGCCATCGGTCTGGTGGGGGCCGGGATCGGCGTCACGCTGGTCCCGGCCTCGGTGCAATTGCTGCACCGCGACGACATCGGCTTTACCCCGTTGCTGGAAGACAACGCCACCTCGCCGATCATTCTCAGTCGGCGGGTGGGTGATGTTTCACCGGGGTTGAATCATTGTTTGAAGATGATCGAAGAACTGCAACCGCAGAATACTTGAAGAGCGCACACCCCTGTGGCGAGGGAGCTTGCTCCCGCAGGGTTGCGCAGCAGCCCCAAACAGGCACTGCGCTCGTTCAGATAAAACCGGTCTGACTTTCAGGGCCGCTGCGCAGCCCAACGGGAGCAAGCTCCCTCGCCACAGGTTAGTGTGCGTCGCTGATAATTGGGTGAATCAGCCGGCAAAGGCCCGGCGGCCGGCGCTCAGCTCGACGCGCAATTCGCCCACCAGATCGGAAATCGCGCGGATCGTGGTCAACTCGGCGGGCGATACGCCGTTGAGCAACAAATCAATGCGCCCAGTGGCGCGGTCGAATACTTTGATCCGCAGTAACCCGTCAGCACTCACCGTGCAATCGCAAGAAAGTGGCTCGAAGCCAGACTCCACAATGTTGCAAAGGACTGAAATGGGAACCATCGCTGGCGCCTCCGTGGCGGTTGGTCGAATTCATCCTGTTCAGGATAGATGGCCTTTTTGCATTCTGCGCCCGCCAATGCTCATTAAAAGTGATACCTGGCTCTCAGATTAACGAGGTTTTAGTGGGAATTACGGTCCCAGTACCAGTTCCAGAACCCCGGCAGTTCCACGGGCTGGGAACCGTCCTTGACGGTGCGCGCCATGGCGGCGCGCAGCACGGCGTCGTGATCGTCGTAAAACGGTTTTTGCGCCAATGGCACGCCGGTAGCCTTGGCGCTGTCGATCAGGATTTGCAGGTATTCCCGGGCGTGCCGGGCGGTGTAGCGGTTGAGGTCGTGGAAGGTCACCACCACCGGAATCACCCCGTCCACGGTCTGAAACTCCCCCTGCGCGATACGTTCACGCACTTCAGACATTGAACGCAGCATGTGAGAGCGGCGCCGGGGGCTGGCGTTGAAACCCCAGATTTTGCCGTCGTTGGCGCTCAAATCGGTCAGCAGCACATGCATGCCATGTTGCTGATAGGCGGCGAAAACGCGTTTGTCGTAATTCCAGAATGGCGGACGCACCAGGGTCGGTGGCGCACCGGTGATGGCCGCGATGTCAGCACTGCCTTTACTCAGCGATTGCTCCAGTTCTTCCGGGCTCAGCGAGCGGTGATTGGTGTGCCAGTGGGTGGCGGTGTGAAATCCCAACACCTGCCCTTCTGCATGTTCGCGGCGCATGAGCTCGCGCCCGATGTCACTGTCGCCGGCCCGTGGCGCGCCGGTTTGCACGAAAAACACCGCTTTGATGTTGGGCTGCAGAGGGTTGTCTTTCAGGCTGTCGAGCACCGTCGCGGTGGGATTCCAGAAACTCGACGCGCTGGGGCCATCGTCGAAGGTCAGCAGAAAACGAATCGGTGCTTGGGCCTGTAGACGTTGTTCCGTCTGCGCGGTCAGTTCGATGGGGGCCGAAATGCAGCCTGCCAGCCCGATGGCAATAGCGAGTACGCAGATCCTTTGGAACAACTGTTTCATGTTTTGCCTTGGGCCAGACCATGACGGTCAACACTATGAATGGCAAAAATCCTTCGCCAGCACTTCCTTAGCCGACCCGCCAGTCACGCAGGCCGAGCTTGGATCAGGGTACACAACGTTTGGTTCCGCGACTCGCCCACCCTCCTCGCTGACTGCGCCAAGACACGCACTGGTGATCCGAAAGCTAAGCTGAACATTCCCGTCAGCGCTTTTCAACCGCAGGGTCAGCCGATGTGTGGACGACTGTCGCAATACCGTGGCATTCACGATTTCGTCGCCGTACTGAGCATCCCTGATGCGATGATCAATCACGTCGGGGATGAGCCCTTGGCCCGCTATAACGCGGCGCCCACCACCCAACTCGCGCTGTTGCATCTTGAGCCTGACGGGCTGCACGCCGATTCGGTGCGCTGGGGTTGGCGCCCGCACTGGGCGAAGGATCGCGCGGCGCCGATCAACGCGAGGGTTGAAAAAGTCGCGCACGGCCCGTTCTTCCGGGCGATCTGGCCGCACCGGGCGATTGTACCGATCGACAACTGGTTCGAATGGGTCGATGCAGGTGATTCGACGCGAGTGCCATGGCTGATTCGCCGACAGGACGGCGCACCCAGTTACTGCGCCGCCATTGGCCAGTTCCCGAGCGCTGGCAATGAACCGCGCAGCGACGACGGTTTTGTCATCATCACAGCGGACAGCGCCGGTGGAATGCTCGACATTCATGACCGGCGGCCGGTGGTGTTGTCGCCGGAACTGGCGCGTGAATGGCTCGATCCGGCCACGCCTAAAGAACGCGCCGAACAGATGGTGCTGCTGCAAGGGGAAACCAGTGAAAATTTCGAGTGGTACAGGGTCGACAAAGCGGTTGGCAATGTCAGAAACCAGTTTTGCATGTTGATTGATAGGCTTATTCAGGACTGACCAGTTGAACAGTCCTGTATATACAGGAAGTTATCGTCATTACTTCAATACATAAACGTTACACAGACTGTTTCATCCTGGTAACACTCGTTGTTTGTATTTGAGACCCCTCCTCAACCGCTTGTCCGACAATGCCTTCGTCGTACATACATTTAGAAACACTAAAGTTAGGATGCGCGCCGCATTTCCCGTGGCATCGCCCAGTTGACCAAAGAGTCAACAAAGAAGGAAATCCTTATAAATCAACAAGCCTTGCAGAGAACTAAGTTGCGCGACGATCTTGTAATTAATCAAGTCAGCAGCCTGGAGTGTGTGTACCTGTCCATGACAGAACGCTATCAACTTGACTGCTTTATCGGGCAATACATAAAGACCCGAAACCTGCGCTCTATCCCCAATATCCACGACATCCTGCGTTCGACCCTCTCCATCTACGCCGGCACCCCGCCGGTCATGGTCAACGAGCTGAATGCATGGATCGACGGGAAATTGGGCTATCGGGCTTCCCACCCGGATTTTCCGTCGTTGGAAGACCTTTGAAATGATGCCTGGTACCGTTCAGCACAAGAACTGAACGAACCGGACCTCGTTGCACTCTCAATAGCAGAGGCCTGCGGGCCTCGTTCTTGTCAGCCTTCTCATTTCTGCACACTTATTTCTGCAAACCGCCTGTTCCGCAGATCTCTCTGAACTCCCATTCAACTGCTGAGCCCAAGCCCAAGGCTGACCTCAGGAGCAAGACATGAGCGAACTCGTCCCCTACGCCGTGCACTATTTGTTCGAAGGCGTCCGCCAGCACTTTTTCAAACTGGCCGAACAGTTTTCGGATGTCGACGCGATTCATTCGGCGTCGGCCCATGCTTATCCAAAATCGGGACGAAAGATCGCCGCACACGCCACCCTCGACGCCGCGCGGTTGACCGCCACGCAACTGGGCATCACCCAGATTCGCTGGAACGAGGCGATCTGAGTCACTCAAGCGCCCAAAGATTCACGTAAGAAAATCTCGAGACAAACGAAAACTTGTGGCGAGGGAGCTTGCTCCCGCTGGACTGCGCAGCAGTCCTCTTGTTTTTTTGGGTAGAGAATGGCCGCTTCGCGACCCAGCGGGAGCAAGCTCCCTCGCCACAGATACAGCGTTGCGCTTAAGTGAGCAGTGTTCGGTCAGGGCTTCAGCGGACGCTCTACGTCGCGGTCTGACAGTTCCCGACTGTCGTCATGTTTCCAGTCCTGCCGCGAACGTTCCTGCCGCTTGATCTCTTCCTCCGTGGGTTCATCCTCATCGTCAAAATCCGGATGTTTTTGATCGTTGGCCATGCGCACCTCTCTTCCAGTGAAGGGACCCATTAAGCGTAGAACACATTCGAGCGTTCGACTCAGAGCCACCAACGCAGCAAAAAGAAAAACCCCATGCTCAGGAGCATGCTGAGCAAGGTGTTGCGGGTGTAGAGCACCAGCCCCACCGCGACCAGCGAACTGATCAGGTACGGGTTGTCCCAGTGCAGGTTCAACTGCTTGTCGGGCATGAACACGATCGGCCCGCAGATCGCGGTCAACATGCCCGGCACGGCAAAACCGAGGAACTGCCGGGCGTTGCTGCTCAAGCGCACTGGCAATCGGGGTTCGAGAAACACGTAGCGGTTGAGAAACACCAACAGGCCCATGCCGATAATCACCGCCCACACCATCATGCTGGTCGCCCCAGGTAGAGTTTGTTGCAGATAAAACCGGCGGTCATGCCCGCCAACCCGGACAGCACCAGCGCCGAGCCCCATTGCCAGTAACTGAACAACACCGAACAGAACAGCGAGACCGCGACGCACACCACCGTGGGCACGTTACGCACCACCGGCGTAATCAAGGCGATGAAGGTGGCGGCGATGGAGAAGTCCAGGCCCAAATGCTCGAGCCCCGGAATACTGCTGCCCAGCACAATGCCCGCCAGCGTGAACAGGTTCCAGGCGACATAAAACGTCAGCCCGACGCCCAGCGCGTACCAGCGATTGAATTGCTGTTTGTCGTGCTGACTGGTCAAGGCAAACAACTCGTCGGTGAGCAAAAAACCCAGCCCCACGCGCCAGCGACCCGGCAATGGCGAAATCACCGAACGCATGCTCATGCCATACAACAGATGCTGCGAGGTCAGCAGCAAAGTGGTCAGCAGAATCGAAAAGACCCCGGCACCGCCCTTGAGCATGCCGATGGCGACCAACTGTGCAGCCCCGGCAAACACAATGCTCGACAAGCCCTGCCCTTGCAGCGGCGTGAGGTTGGCCTCGATGGCCATGGACCCAGCCAGCAAGCCCCAAGGCGCGGTGGCCAGGGACAGCGGCATGATCGCCGCGGCGCCGCGCAGAAAGGCACTGCGCGGCATGATTGAATTCGTCATAACGCCCTACAACCCGTGAAAGACCCGAGACTGTGCCAGTCGTCGCGGCGGATAGCTTGAACAATTTTGCGCACTTGCGCCGTGAGTGTGTGCAGTGAAGGGGCTCCGTTCATCGGCCGGGCGCTTGATTCGCCTCGATAGTAGCAACATGATGGCGCTGCATATTTTCCTGAGGCCAGGCCCTGCATGAGCTCAATCGAACCCGATAGCGATGTCTATAAAACCCTGCTGGAGTCGACCAACGCGATCCCCTGGCGGATCGACTGGAAAACCATGACATTCAGCTACATCGGCCCACAGATCGAGGCGTTGCTGGGCTGGAGGCAGGACAGTTGGGCGACGGTCAATGACTGGGTCGAGCGCATGCACCCGGACGATCGGGATTACGTGGTGGAATTCTGCGTCTCGCAATCGCGCGCCGGGGTCGATCATGAGGCGGATTATCGGGCACTGACCCAACAGGGCGACTACGTGTGGATTCGCGACGTGGTGCACGTAGTGCGCAAGGACGGTGAAGTGGAAGCGCTGGTGGGTTTCATGTTCGACATCAGCGAACGCAAGAAGACCGAAGAACACCTGAGCCGGCTGCAGAAGCAACTCGAAGAATATTCGTTCCAGGACGGCCTCACCGGTATCGCCAACCGGCGTATGTTCGACACCGTCATGGAACGCGAATGGGCCCACGCCCAGCGCACCGGTTTGCCGTTGTCGTTGCTGATCCTCGACATCGATTACTTCAAGCAATTCAACGACCACTACGGCCACATCAAAGGTGACGAATGCCTGCGCCAAGTGGCCCAGACGTTGTCGCTGGCGGCCAATCGACCGCGTGATTTCATCGCCCGGATCGGTGGCGAAGAGTTCGTCTGGCTGCTCCCGGAAACCGATACAGAGTCCGCCCGGCTGGTGGCGCGCAAATGCCTGCACCTGATCCGCCAGCAGCAGATTGCCCATGAGTTTTCCCCGGTATCGCCGCTGTTGAGCCTGAGCCTGGGCGTCGGCACCACCGTCGCGCCGCTGCAAGCGACGGCAGTCGACTTCATCGAGCAGGTCGACAAGTTGCTCTATCGCGCCAAACACAACGGGCGGATGCGCGCCGAGTTCGCAGATTTGCGCTGAACACCTGGAGACGCCCGAGTACCATGAAGCGATTCGCCTGACAGGTCATGGAGTCGACATGCTTTACCGGATCGCCGCCGACGGGCTGGTGCTGTTTCATCTGCTGTTCATTCTGTTCGTGCTGTTCGGCGGGCTGCTGGTGCTCAAATGGCGGCCGCTGATCTGGGCGCACCTGCCTGCTGTTGCGTGGGGCGTGACGGTCGAGGTCCTGCACCTGACCTGCCCGCTGACTCAGTGGGAAAACCTCATGCGCCAGGCCGCCGGGCAAACCGGCTACGGCGGCGGTTTTATCGAACACTACGTCTGGCCGGTGATTTATCCGGCCGGCCTGACGCCCACGATTCAATGGGCGCTGGGCAGCGTGGTGCTGGCGATTAACGTGCTGGTCTATCTTCGGCTGTTCAGGCTGTGGAAATTACGCCGGGCCGCCTGAAACAAACGCCGAGGATTGAATCCATGCTGACGATTGAAGACCTGTCATTGCTCCAGGCCATCCGCGAGACCGGCAGTCTGTCTCGGGCCGCAGCGCACCTGGGCAAAGCGCCGTCGACCGTGTCCTATGCCGCGCGGCAACTGGAAGAGCGCTTCGACGCCCTGCTCTTCGACCGCCGTCGCTACCGCTTGCAGCTCACCCCGGCCGGCGAGTTGCTGGTGAACGAGGCGGCGCGGCTAATGCAGGACGTGTCCCGCCTGACCCAGCGAGTGCAGCAAGTGGCCAACGGCTGGGAAAGCCGGTTATGGATTGTCACTGACGAGCTGCTCGAATTCGAAGCCTTGATTCCGGTGATCCACGAGTTCGACGCGCTGGAATCCGGCGTGCCGCTGCGTATCACCCAAGAAGTGCTCAAAGGCGTTTGGGAAGCCTTGCGTGAAGGTCGTGCAGATTTGATCATCGGCGCCACCAATGAGCCGCCAGCCATCCCGACCCTGCGCTGGATGCAGTTGGGGGAAATGGAGTGGGTGTTCGCGGTGTCGCCGAAACACCCGCTGGCCAAGGCCAAAGAACCGATTTCCCGGGCCATGGTCGCGCAACACCGGGCGATCGTGGTGGCCGACTCTTCGCGGGCCACCGAAGGCAGCACCTACGGTGTTTCGGGTGGCCAACCGGTGCTTGCGGTGCCGACCATGCGTGCCAAAGTCCTCGCGCAATGCGATGGGCTGGGCGTCGGCTGGCTGCCCCGGCACCGCGTGGGCTCGCTACTGAAAAACGGCACGCTGGTCGAAAAACAAATGGCCGACCCACGGGAACCGAACATTCTGTACGCCGGCTGGCGCGGCGATCATGACGGCCGCGCATTGGGCTGGTGGCTGGAAAAACTCAAGCAGTCGTACCTGTCCACCAAACTGGTTCAGGGCAGCGACCGGTTTGTCTGAACTCAGTTGGCAATCACACTCATGTTGCGCCCGCTGGACTTGGCCACATACAAGGCCTTGTCAGCGGCGGTGACCACATCGTCGGGCTGGTCCTGCGAGGCGGTGTTGTAAGCGCAAACGCCGATACTGACGGTCACCCTTCCCTCTGGGCTGTCGAGGTGCTCGATGTCCTCCAGCAGGACGGCGTGACGGATTTTTTCGGCCACCAGAAAGGCGCCTACATAGTCCGTGCCGGGCAACACAACCGTGAACTCTTCGCCGCCATAACGGGCGGCGAGATCACCGGGGCGCTTGATATTGTCCTTGATGATTGCGCTGATCCGGCGCAAACACTCATCGCCGGCGACATGACCGTAACGGTCATTGAAGCTCTTGAAGTGATCGACATCGATCATCAGCATCGCGAGGTGGGTCTGAGTGCGCCGGGCGCGGCCCATTTCCGCGAGGATAAACAGGTCGAACTGACGCCGGTTGGACAGCCCGGTCAACGCGTCCTCCAGGGCCAGCAATTCCAGGCTGCGATTGACCTCGATCAGCTTTTCCTGTCCATCGAGCAACACGCGCTGGAAGTGATGTTGCTGCTTCATGAAGTAAATGAGGCGGTAACCGAGCGCGCCGAGAAACAGCAGCAGCGACAACACGATCCCCGCGCTCAGCGCCGTCTCCTTACGCCAACTGGCCAGGACCTCCTCCTTGTCCAGCGCGGCAAAGATGATCAGCGGATAACCGCTGACCCGCCGAAACCCGACGACCCGCTCCACACCGTCCACAAATGACCTGACGGTGGCCGTTCCGGAATCGCCTTTGGGCAACAGTTGGGTAAACAGCGGCCCTTTGGCCACGCTGCTGCCAAGCTCAGCCTCTTTGAACGGCCGACGCACAACAATGCTGGCGTCATCGGCAATCAGGTTGATGACGCCGTTTTGGCCCATGTCGATGCTGTCGTACAGTTCAAGAAAATGACTGAGATAGATCGTGGCCAGCGCCACCCCGGCAAATCGGCCATCTGGATAATTGATCCGGCGTGACACGGTCATGACCCATTCACCACTCGAGCGGCTTTTTATCGACCGACCGATATGCGGGCCACGGTCGGTATGGTCACGATGGTAGATGAAATATTCACGGTCGGAATTGTTGGCGTTGGGCACCTCTGCGCCATTGGAATTGGCGATCCAGCGCCCTTGTTCGTCGTAGACAAACAAGCCATGCAGTTGCTTGAGCTCATCACGTTCAGCACGGAGCAATCGCTGCAACCGGGGCAGTTGCTGTGGGCCGACGCCCTCGTTTTCGAGGCGGTCCACCAGGGCAAACAGCAGCGTATCGGCCTGTTTGATCGACGCCTGCGCCTGCGAGGCCAGGGTTTGCGCCAGGTTGGACATCGCCACTTCTTTATCCTGCAGATGATACTGGCGCGAATTCCAGGCTTCCCAGAACACGATAGCGATCATCGACAGGCACACCGCCACAAGCAGCACCACAGCGTAGCGAACCTTGAGCCTTGACTCGATCTGGCCGGGCACCCAAGGCGTGGCGGGACGCGGGTTTGCAATCGGATCTTTGATGGACGGATTCCCCATGACAGTCCCTGATTCGTTATGACAGGGCGACTTTTCCTGTTCGCCCTTTAGATGTCGCATCAGAAACACAATAGGTGATTTGCCGGTCCCGTGACGGGTTTGTGTCGGGAAACCTTACTTAGAGGTTTGTTTCACCGCCTCAAGCCAGGCTGGATCCAGACGGGTCTGGTCGGTGTCGATGCCCAGTTCGTCCATCCGCGCCTTGTGCTGATCCATCTCGCGAACCAGCTGACTGTGGTCGCTGGAATTGCCGTCCAGTTCGTGCATCTGGTGCAGGCCCAAATGGTAGAACCGCAGCAGTTTCATGGCCACTGGATCACCGGTCGCCACCGCTGCGGTGACCTGATGCATGATGTTGGTGACGCTCATCAGACTGCGTTTGAGCTGCCAGCCATAGACCGCCGCGGCCATCCAGGGCTGGCTCCAGAACTTGCCGCGCATCAGCGCCACCATTAGCAAAACCGCTATAAACACGCCGCCGACGTTATACCGCAGGTTATCGCCGCCGGGCTCACCGAACAACGCCACCGCCGCCGTGGACAGCACCATCGCCAGCGCCAGGAACATCAGGGCAATAATCACCGTACTGCGGCGCGTCTGTTGTCGATAGGTTTGAGCGTTCTGCGGCTGGATTTCGAACATCGCGACAGGTTTCCTTGGGAGCAGAGACAAAAAGAAAGCCCGGCATTATCGCCTCTGCGCGGGATTTAGCTATGCTGGGGCTCCTTTTCATCTTTTCATCGTTAAACGGGGGACATGGCGGTATAGCGCAGTTCGTGCCATCTTCATCCATGGATACACACTATTCGGATGCCCTTCGCGCGGTTTAGCGAGGGACATCGTTTTAAGGATCACTGAATGACCCAACGACAAGTAATCAACGCCTCGGTCAGCCCTAAAGGCAGCCTGGAAACCCTTTCTCAACGCGAAGTCCAACAACTGAGCGAAGCCGGTTCCGGCAGCACCTACAACATCTTCCGCCAGTGCGCCCTGGCCATCCTGAACACCGGCGCCCATGTTGATAACGCCAAAACCATCCTTGAAGCCTATAAAGATTTTGAAATCCGCATCCACCAGCAAGATCGCGGCGTACGCCTGGAACTGCTGAACGCCCCGGCCGACGCCTTCGTCGACGGCGAAATGATCGCCAGCACCCGTGAAATGCTGTTCAGCGCCCTGCGTGACATCGTCTACACCGAAAACGAACTCGACAGCCAGCGCATCGACCTGAGCACCTCCCAGGGCATCAGCGACTACGTGTTCCACCTGCTGCGCAACGCCCGCACCCTGCGCCCCGGCGTCGAGCCGAAGATTGTGGTCTGCTGGGGCGGTCACTCGATCAACACCGAAGAATACAAATACACCAAGAAAGTCGGCCACGAACTGGGCCTGCGCAGCCTCGACATCTGCACCGGTTGCGGCCCCGGCGTGATGAAAGGCCCGATGAAAGGCGCGACCATTGCACACGCCAAGCAGCGTATCCACGGCGGTCGCTACCTCGGCTTGACCGAGCCGGGGATCATCGCCGCCGAAGCACCGAACCCGATCGTCAACGAGCTGGTGATCCTGCCGGACATCGAAAAACGTCTGGAAGCGTTCGTGCGCGTCGGCCACGGCATCATCATTTTCCCGGGTGGCGCGGGCACGGCCGAAGAGTTCCTGTACCTGCTCGGCATCCTGATGCACCCGGACAACGAAGGCCTACCCTTCCCGGTCGTCCTCACCGGGCCCAAGCATGCCGCACCGTATCTGGAGCAACTGGACGCATTCGTCGGCGCCACGCTGGGCGACGCGGCGAAGAAACATTACGAGATCATCATCGACGATCCGGCTGAAGTCGCACGGCAGATGACGCAGGGGCTCAAAGCGGTCAAACAGTTCCGTCGCGAGCGCAATGACGCGTTCCACTTCAACTGGCTGCTGAAGATCGACGAAGGCTTCCAGCGTCCGTTCGACCCGACCCACGAAAACATGGCCAACCTGAAGCTGAGCCGGACACTGCCGGCCCACGAACTGGCGGCCAACCTGCGCCGTGCGTTCTCCGGCATTGTCGCCGGCAACGTCAAGGACAAGGGCATCCGCTTGATCGAACAGCACGGGCCGTACCAGATCCGTGGCGATGCCGAGATCATGCGTCCGCTGGATCAACTGCTCAAAGCGTTCGTCGCCCAGCACCGGATGAAACTGCCGGGTGGCGCGGCGTATGTGCCGTGTTATCAGGTCGTGGCGTAACAAACCACACCGCAACACCGTGGTGGGCGGGCTCCCTGTGGTGAGGGGCTTGCCCCCGTTCGGCTGCGTAGCAGTCGTAAAATCTGCGATGTTGCCGAAATCTTTGGGGCCGCTTCGCAGCCCAACGGGGGCAAGCCCCCTCGCCACATAAGCCCCCTAGCCACATAAGCCCACTCACCAAAAAGTGCTAACTTCTACAGGTGATCAGCGTCGATCACGGCTTTGGCAAACGCCTGCGGATCTTCCTGCGGCAGGTTGTGGCCGATGCCGCCATTGATCAACCGGTACTCATACTTGCCGGTAAAACGCTTGGCGTAATCCTCGGCCGCCGGATGCGGTGCACCGTTGGCGTCACCTTCCATCGTAATGGTCGGTACCTTAATCGAAGGCGCCGTGGCCAGTTTCTGTTCCAGCGCTTCGTATTGCGGTTCGCCCTGCACCATGCCCAACCGCCAGCGGTAGTTGAAAACGGTGATAGCGACATGGTCCGGGTTGTTCAATGCGGCAGCGCTGCGATCATAGGTCGCATCGTCAAAAGACCATTTCGGCGACGCCGTCTGCCAGATCAACTTGGCGAAGTCGTGGCGATTTTTTTCGTAGCCGGCCTGGCCGCGATCGGTCGCGAAATAGAACTGATACCACCACTGCAGTTCAGCCTTGGGCGGCAACGGATTCTTGCCCGCAGCCTGGTTGCCGATCAGGTAACCGCTCACCGACACCAGCGCCTTAACCCGCTCCGGCCACAGCGCCGAGACGATGTCCGCCGAACGCGCGCCCCAGTCATAGCCACCGAGCACCGCCTGTTTGATCTTCAATGCATCCATGAAGTCGATCACGTCACTGGCCAGCGCTGCAGGTTGGCCATTGCGCAGGGTCTTCTCAGACAGGAACTGCGTGTCGCCATAACCCCGAGCGTAAGGAATCAGCACCCGGTAACCCTTGGCCGCCAGCAATGGCGCCACTTCGCTGTAGCTGTGAATGTCGTAGGGCCAACCGTGCAGCAAAATCACCACCGGACCGTCGGCAGGCCCGACCTCGGCGTAAGCCACATTCAGCAAGCCAGCCTTGACGTGCTTCAGCGGACCGAACGAGTCGTGCGACTCCACTTTCGCCACCGCCGGCTCCGCGGTCGGGGTTGCGGCCTGCGCATTGGCAGCGCCGAGGGCACCGAACTGCATCAGCGCAACAGCGAGCATCGTTGGCGCCATGAAACGGCGGCGTGATTCGGTTTTACGGCTCAACACTTTCATCTTCATAGTGATTTCCCTACCAGTCATTTGTCTGTTGTTTTGAACGACATAGTGGATGGATCAACCGCCCTGATTGCCGCATTCCGCCAACTTGCTGTAATCGAGCGCTTTGTGCGAACCGCTGGAATCAAGGTAGCTCAGGCGGGCATTGACGAGACCGCAACCGCCGCTGGTGTCTTCGATGGAAATCACTTTCTTGATATCCAGATGAGTGCCGTGAGCAGGGGTCTGCTGCGTGGTTTGATCAGCGGCATGGGCCGAGAACGCGGCAACGTTCAGGACGGCGAAGAAGCTGGCGGCAATGAGTGTGTTCCAGTTCATGATCAGTTCCTCAGGGTGGCGATGGGCGGTGATGGTGAGGCAAGTTGTCTTGTCTCGATGGAAGCCATTTAATCGCCCGGAGGTATCTGCCATGTGTCGTCAAAACCGCGTTATTAAGGCGTAAGGTGTCAAACAGGGCCTGCGATACAGTGCGATACAATTCCCCGCAAACGAATAACAAGAGGGTTGAACAATGGAGCATGTGAACCACATCCTGATCGTCGATGACGATCGCGAGATCCGTGAGCTGGTGGGCAATTACCTGACGAAGAATGGCCTGCGTACCACGGTGGTCGCGGATGGCCGGCAGATGCGCCATTTTCTGGAAACCAACCAAGTCGACCTGATCGTGCTGGACCTGATGATGCCCGGCGATGACGGCCTGGTGTTGTGCCGGGAATTACGCGCCGGTAAACACAAAGCCACGCCGATCCTGATGCTCACCGCGCGCAACGACGAAACCGATCGCATCCTCGGCCTGGAAATGGGCGCCGACGATTACCTGACCAAACCATTCGCCGCCCGTGAGTTGCTCGCGCGAATCAATGCGGTGTTGCGCCGCACGCGAATGCTGCCGCCGAACCTGTTGATCACCGAATCGGGGCGCCTGATCGGTTTCGGCCGCTGGCGCCTCGACACCACCGCTCGCCACCTATTGGATGACGAAGGCACCATGGTCGCCCTCAGTGGCGCGGAGTACCGTTTGCTGCGCGTGTTCCTCGATCACCCGCAACGGGTGCTCAGCCGCGACCAGTTGCTCAACCTGACCCAGGGCCGCGATGCCGACCTGTTCGACCGCTCCATCGATTTGCTGGTGAGCCGCTTGCGCCAACGCTTGCTGGATGACTCACGCGAGCCGACCTATATAAAGACCGTGCGCAGCGAAGGCTACGTGTTCTCCTACCCGGTGGAGTTGCTCGGCGCCGAATCTTCATAGGGTTTTGTATCCCTCTGTATAAGAACCCACGACAGATACGCAAACCGCGATTTCGATGGGTTGGCGCACACATCACCGATACACCCGAGCGTTTAACTGTGATCACCGGATAGCAGCCGCTACCGACCCACTCAAACTAAACGCACGGAGAATCAACCATGTTCAACTTCTCGAAAGTCTCGTCCCTGGCACTCGGTCTGGCACTGGTCGGTGGTCTTGGTCTGTCTAACCTCGCATCGGCGAACACCGCCAACGCCGTGTCCCACAGCCAGCATCAGCAGCTGCTGGCGGAAGGCGGTTCGGATCGATTGATCGAAAATCGTGTCGCTGAAGGTGGTGCCGATCGTCTGCAGGAACTGCGTGAACGTGTGGCGCTGATCAGCCCGAGCAACGCCGTGCGCGGTGGTGTGGTGGTGGCGGAAAACCGTGCTGAGTTCGGTTCGAAATATCAGCGGTATTGATCGCGATCGATACCACAACACAGATCAAATGTGGGAGCGGGCTTGCTCGCGAAGGCGGCGTTACATTCAACATTTCTTTTGAATGTTAAGCAGCCTTCGCGAGCAAGCCCGCTCCCACATTTTGATCGGGTGGTGTCAGTCACTAACCCACACGCTCATCAGCCGTACGCAATGAAGAAAAGATCATTCCAGTAACGAGATCAGGTGCGGCTCCATCGAGGTCTCCAGCACCTCAATCAACGCCAGCGTCACCGGCAGCTTGAAGCGCCGCCGCCCCGCGCTGCCGGGGTTGAGGAATAGCTTATCGCCGCGCCATTCGATGCACGGCTTGTGTGAATGGCCGGTGATCACCAGTTTGGTGTCAGCATCGAGCAACGCCGGAACATCGGCGATGTCATGCACCAGCAACGTGCCCCATCCGTTCAGTTCGAAACGCAGCAGATCCTCGAGATCTTCCGCCCACGGCTCGGCCAGGTCATTGTTCCCGCGCACCACCTGCAGCGGCGCAATGGACGCCAGTTGATCGAGAATGTCGCGGCTGCCGATGTCACCCGCGTGAATGATCCACTCACAGCCCTGCAGCGCTGCAACCGCTTCGGGGCGGAGCAAGCCATGGGTGTCGGAAATCACACCAACCTTCATGCAGTACTCCAGACAGACTTGGGACTCAGGCGATCAAGGATCTACTTGCGCCATCAGTTCGGCTACCGATTCCTGGCGTTTGGCGTAGCGCTGGGCCAGTACCGCACAGACCATCAACTGAATCTGATGGAACAGCATCAACGGCAGGATCAACACGCCGATGGTGCTGCCGGCGAACAGCACCTGGGCCATCGGCACACCGGTGGCGAGGCTTTTCTTCGAACCGCAGAAGAGGATGGTGATGCGGTCTTCGACATTGAAACCAAAGGCTTTGCCCAGCACCGTCGAGGCCACCAACACCAGCCCCAGCAACACGCAGCACGCCACCACCAGCCCGGCCAGTTCCCACAGCGGGATCTGCTGCCAGATGCCCTCGTTCACCGCTTCGCTGAACGCGCCGAACACCACCAATAGAATCGAGCCCTGATCGACGAACTTCAGCCAACTCTTGTTGCGCCCGACCCAGGCACCGATCCAGCGCCGCGCGATCTGCCCGGCAATGAACGGCAGCAGCAATTGCACGCTGATCTTCACAATCGCATCGAGCGTCGAACCACCGTCGCCATGCACATTGAGCAGCAGCGTCACCAGCAATGGGGTAATGAAGATCCCGAACAGGCTGGACGCCGCCGCACTGCAAATCGCCGCTGGAATGTTCCCGCGCGCCAGGGAAGTAAACGCAATGGCCGACTGCACCGTGGCGGGCAGCGCGCAGAGGTAAAGCATGCCCATGTACAGATCGTCACCGATCAGCGGCGACAGCACCGGTTTGAGCGCCAGACCGAGCAGTGGGAACAACACAAAGGTCAGGCTGAACACCAGCAAATGCAGGCGCCAATGCCCGGCGCCGGCGATGATCGACTCGCGTGACAGTTTGGCGCCGTGCAGGAAAAACAGCAGCGCGATGGCGATGTTGGTCAGCCAGCCAAAGCCCACCGCGACCTGACCGCTGGCGGGCAAAAAGCTGGCGAGCAGCACGACGCCGAGCAGGGTCAGGGTGAAGTTGTCGGGTAAGAAACGGGGGCGAGTCATCAGGAGTCATCCGGGTTTGCCAGGAACGTGAAGTCGACTCTAACGCTTCTGCGGGTTACCGACTAACGCTAGTAAGCCAGTAGATGTCGCCTAACGGACATGATCGACGAGTCAACCGGCGTTCTTGACGCTTGATGCCATTCAGTGGCAAAACAGCGCGGCCCGGATGGAAGCATCGGCCATTCACGAATCAAGGAAGACTCATGAAAACCCTGTTGTGTTTACTGATCGCCACCGGCGTCGGCGCTGCATTGCAATACGCCGGCATCCCCCATGGCCTGTTGCTGGGGTCGATCCTCGCGACGGCATTGATCGCCAGCAATCTGCACTTCTCCCCTACCCTGCGTTTCGGCCTCGGCTACGTGCAAATCGTGTTGGGGATCGCCACCGGCCTGATGTTTACTGCGTGGGACAGCCACACCGTCGCGGCCATGCTCCCCAGCCTCGGTTTGATGCTGTTTTGCCTGATGCTGCAAAGCTCGGTGGCCGGCCTGGCGCTGCTGAAAATCGCCGGATGGAACCGCAAGGATTCGCTGCTGGCGGTCTACCCCGGCGCACTCGCGGCGATTTTCGATTTGCTTGAATCCGAACGCGCTTCCAGCAAAGTGATCGTCGTGCATCTGGTACGACTGCTCGCCATCACCCTCCTCGTCAGCTTCTGCATTCCCGGACAGACCGGCGTGGCGATGGCCGACAGCAACCCGTTGGACATGAGCATGGCGCTGCCCCTGCTGTCGTTGATCGCCTTGTGCCTGTTGCTCGGTCGCTTGCTGCTGAACGTCGGCGTGCCGGCGCCGTTCATGCTCACGGCCATCGTGCTCACTGGCGTTTACCTTAAGTCCGGCAACTTGCAGGGCTTCCACATGCCGTCATGGAGTGTCGACTTCGCGACCGTTCTGCTCGGCGCGCTGATTGGCTCCAAATTCAAGGACATCTCTTTCGGCGAACTCATGCTTCACGGTCGTACCGCCGTCATGTCGGTCGGCCTGATGCTACTGATCGCCGCCGCATTCGCCGGTATCGCCGGGCAGTTTTTGCCCAGCAATCCCTTGTCGCTATGGCTGGCCTACATGCCGGGCGCCATCGAGACCATTGCCCTCGTCGCCTTCAGCGGCGGGCTGAACGTGGTGTTCATTCTGACCCATCACCTGGTGCGCATGGTGGTGCTGCACTTTGCGCCGGCACTGGTCGTGCAGGCGCGGCGTTGGCGGGAGGATGTTTGAGGAAAGGATTAAGTCGGAGAGATGGTGGCCAGTGCGCCAATCAAAATGGTCAGCACCAGAAATCCACCGAGGAAAATCGCCATCTTGCCCATTGGAGCCTCCTACATTTTAAGTTTGCGGTAGGCCGTCAGTGTGAGCCTGCAACTGAGTGCATTACAGAGTCAGATAACCCAGAAAAATACGGATCAGATGCCTGAAACGAAAAAGCCCCGCTCCATTTAAATGGGACGGGGCTTTCTGCTGCACGGACCGCTGTGTTACAGGTCAGTGATTTCCTTGTGACGTGGCACCAGCATTTTCATCACGCTCCACGCCACCAGATAGGCCAGCGAACAGATGGCGAACATGATCATGTAACCGGTGTGAATATCGTTGATCGATTTGTAGTAGTCGAACACGTAACCACCGATCTTGGTCATCACCACACCGCCCAAACCACCCGCCATGCCGCCAATACCGACCACCGAAGCAATGGTTTTTTGCGGGAACATGTCAGACACGGTCGTGAAGATGTTGCACGACCACGCCTGGTGCGCCGACGCGCCCACCCCAATCAGCAACACCGGCACCCAGAAACTGATGTAACCCAATGGCTGCGCCAGCAGCACCACCAACGGGAACAGCGCGATCACCAGCATGGCTTTCATGCGACCGTCATACGGCTTGTCGCCGCGCGCCATGAAGTAGCTCGGGAACCAGCCGCCGCCGATGCTGCCGATCATGGTCATGCTGTACAACACGGCCAGCGGTGCAACGATGGCCGCGCCCTTCATCTCGTATTGCGCCGACAGATAGGTTGGCAGCCAGAACAGGAAGAACCACCACACGCCGTCCGTCATGAACTTGCCGAAGGCAAACGCCCAGGTCTGGCGGTAGGTCAGTAGTTTGAACCACGATACTTTTTTCGCAGCGACGCCCGACACTTGCGGGGTGGCCACTTGCACCGGTTCATCGGCACGGATGTAGGCCAGTTCCTCAGCCGACAGACGTTTTTGCTGGTCTGGCTTCTCGTAGAGTGCAATCCAGACGGCGACCCAGACGAAGCCCAACAGACCGATCACGATGAACGCTGCTTCCCAGCCCCAAATGCCGGCAATCAGCGGCACGCAGATCGGCGCCAGGATCGCACCGACGTTGGCGCCGGAGTTGAAGATGCCCGTGGCGAACGAGCGTTCCTTCTTCGGGAAGTATTCCGCAGTGGCCTTGATCGCGATCGGGAAGTTACCCGCTTCACCAATTGCCAGAACGGCACGCGACAACATGAAACCGGCAATCGAGACCGGGATCACGGCAAGGCCGAGCGCACTGCTCAGCGCGCCGATGCCTTCACCCATCGGCACTGCAAAGGCGTGCATCACCGCACCGGTGGACCAGATGCCAATCGCAAACATGTACGCTTTCTTGGTGCCGATCTTGTCGACGAAGCGGCCGGCGAACAACATGGAAATCGCATACACAAACTGGAAAACCGAGGCGATGTTGGCGTAGTCGGTGTTACTCCAGCCAAACTGCGTCGACAGCTGCGGCGCCAATAGACTCAGTACCTGACGGTCTAGGTAATTGACGGTGGTGGCAAAAAACAACAGTGCACAGATCGTCCAGCGGTATTTGCCGACCGACTGGCCGACGCGTTGCGCATTGATGGGCTCGTTCAGATTCATGGCATCACTTTATTATTGGATTATGGTGATGATCTCTCGGTTTCAAGCGAGATCAATTGTGTCGTAGAGCATCGCCAAAACGCGAGGAATCCGCGCCAAGGCTGGTCGGGTTCAGCCGTGTCTTGCGTACAACAAAATGCTGTTGGACGAGAGCTAGTAGCGCTTTGACGGGACAAAGGACTGCGACGCGGCTGACTGCGCGGGCACGCGAGCAGACAACATCGGCCCAGAGGGAGCGACGCTGGGGGGAATGAGTACGCAAGATGGGTTCATGATGGGGCCGACACTCTTTTTATTTTTAGGCTTCAACAGAGGATGTCTCGTCTGTCGTCGTACAACCGTGTCTTTTATAGCGAGATCGGTACAACCCTGTCAATCTGAAAAAATCACCGTTGGTCTAGAGAACCCCCTCCGTTTAAATGCAACATCATCGCTAAACGCTCTAGTTATAGGCTCTATGGCTTTTCGGATTGACGGGCGGTGTCTGTTACGCGCGGATACTTGGACAGACTCCTGATGTTGTACGACGACACACGTATGCGGGAAAAGCGCCTTGCCAAGACATCGGCAAGGCGCTTTATGTCAGAGGGACAGGCCTGATGGCTGATCGTTATGGCTATGAAGGCTATGGTTTGACGATCATCAAGCTGCACGGCGCCTTGTTCAGCACACTCTCGGCCGTACCGCCAATGAACCGGTCGATCCCATGGTGATAGGCCGTACCCAGCACCACCAGGTCAAAAGCCTGTTGTCGAGCAAACTTTACGATCACCTTGTGAGGGATGCCTGTCAGCAGATGTCGGCGTTTTTTGTCGATGCAATAGCGTTCGGCAAGCGCATCAAAGGCCTCTTGCTGAGCATCATTGACCGCATCGCTAAAACTGTTAGCCAGGCTCAGTGTCGGCACACTCCTCTCAGTATTCCCCACCACCGACCAGTTGCTGACGTTGAGCACGTGCAAGTCAGCGCCACAGGCGGCAGCCACCGTCGAGGCCAGGTCGAGAATCCGGTCATTAAGCCCGTGGCTCAGCTCTTCGAGATGGGACAAATCGACGGCCGCGAGAATGCTCATCGGCCTGGGATTTTTTGCATCGCTGACCAGATGCAAGGGCGCCGGACAGTCGCGTAGCAACAGCCAGTCAAGGGGCCGGTGGAACGCGCGGTCGAGCATCGGCACATGCGTGGTGTCCTTGATGACCAGGTCCGCATGGAAGTCATTGACGTAATCCAGTATGTGCGCGGGGGTGGACCTGGACCAGACGACTTCGGTGGTGACCTGCATACCGATGCATTGATGAAACCGCGCTTGCTGCTCCAGCCAGTGTCGGTGCACCTGCAGGTAGCCCTCCCGCGCCTGAGCCATGGCATCGTGATCAAACAACCCAGCCACTGCCAGCACCTGCACATAATCAAATGCGACGATGTGCAATAAGGCACTCGTGGCACAGGCCAGCGCCTGCGCGCGATCAAACGCCGGGGTGCGGATCATTTCGCAAGGGGCAATCAACAGGATACGTTTAAGTTTGAGCATCAGAGACCTCGTCCCGCGAACGCTTTACCCGACTGACGGCCAGCCCGCCGGTTTGCCTCATCGGTCGTTCGAGTATCTGGCGATATCCGCTAAGGGCTCTGATTTTTGTCAAGCAATCACGGCTTTGCGTCAGCGCGTCGGGTAGACGCAAGTCTTGTTGATATAGCTCAATGCGCTTCCCTTACCTGGGTGTAGAAAATCATTGAGCGGACACCTTTGTGCGGACCGCCACGCATCCGCTACTGTCGGAGGTTCGCCATGCTGGCCATTACGCTGATCAATACGCTGGTGGTCATCGTCGTCGTGGTGATCCACTACGAATGCCTGTTACGCCTGAACGACTGGCTACCGCGGCTCAAGCTCTGGAGTCGTTTCAGGATTGTCATTGGCGTGTTCGGCGCCCTGCTCGCCCACGCGCTGGAAGTCTGGTGCTTCGCGCTGGTCTACTACCTGATGGTGCGCTCCGGGGAATGGGGCGGCCTGATTGGCAATTTCGATGGTTCGCTGCTCGACTGCGTCTATTTTTCCTTCACGACCTACACGACGATCGGTTTCGGAGATATTTCACCTGTGGGCAACCTCAAGTATCTGACCGGCTTGCAGGCGTTGACTGGCCTGGTACTCATCACCTGGACGGCCTCATTTCTGTTTCTCGAAATGCAGAAATACTGGAAGAACAAATAGCACGCCTTGTATCGATTGACCGTCACTCCCGAGCTCAATGCCAAGGGCTTTCCCCGTTCATCGATTACCGGGCCAAACGGTGCAATGAACTACGCGTGCGGGGCACCACCACCTATGCTTAACGCATTCTCCTATGGCGTCATCTCTCGTGCCTGAAACACGTCCCCTTCACATTCATCACCTCAAGGCTGCGTGCTCCAACTGCAGCGTGCTGGAGCTGTGCCTGCCAATCGGCTTGAGCGGCCCGGAGGTCGAGCGCCTGGATACGCTGATCGTGCAGCGTTTTAAGGTAAAAAAGGGTACAGCCTTGTACCGCACGGGAGATCCCCTGCTCTCGCTTTACGCGGTCCGTATCGGCTCATTCAAGACCAGCATGCTGTCAGTCGATGGGCGTGAACAGGTCACTGGCTTTCACATTCCCGGCGAGATGCTCGGGCTGGATGCCATCAGTGGCGACGAACACGCCTGCAATGCGTTTGCCCTCGAGGACAGCGAAGTGTGCCCCATCCACTTCGCGCAGCTAGAGAAACTCGCCCAAAGCCTGCCGTCGCTGCAGCACAACCTCAACAGGCTGCTGAGCCGTGAAATCGTGCGTGATCACAGCATGCTGATGCTGATGGGCAACATGAACTCGGATGAGCGGCTGGCGGCCTTTTTGCTGAACCTGTCGCAGCGCCTCAGTATCCGTGGCTATTCACCCAGGGACTTCGTTCTGAAAATGCGTCGCGAAGAAATCGGCTCCTACCTGGGGTTGCGGCTGGAAACCATCTGCCGGGGCATTGCTCACCTGCGGGATCAGGGCCTGGTAGAAATCGCGGGCCGAGAGGTAAAGATCCTGGACATGGAAGGGCTCAAGCAATTAGTCGCCGGTTGTCAGCGTCCCCAGCACTGACAGCAGCAAACGATGAGATTGCCCCATCACACACCTGCGCTCGACTCCGGCCGTTAAGCGCCGCAAGCTCCAAGACTGCGCTCGGCGCCACCTCCCCCCCTGTTGATTTACATCAACCACACGTCAATCAGTGCCCCACTTTACGGGCATCTGATCCAGATCAGGTTTGACCGCTGCCAACGGCGTAGAAAGGAATGAGCCGTGCGGTTCGTCACCGTGCGCCCACTGTACAAACCGGATGGAGGATCTCCCCATGCTTACCGTCAAAGACCACAACGAACGGGCTGCAGCGGCTTATGCCGCGGTCCTCGGGCAATGCTGGATCGAAGCGCTCAAGGACGGCCGGCATGTATTGATCCGGCCGCTGGAGGAAAAAGACCGCGAGCGTGAATACGCGTTTATCAAGCGACTGTCGCCCGAATCCCGGCACATGCGCTTTCTCGCGCAGATCAGCGAGCCCGGCACTGCGATGCTCAATCAGTTGATGGACACCGATAACAAAAACCGCGTGGCCTACATCGCACTGGTTCACGAAAACGGCCAATTGATCGAGATCGGCATCAGCCGTTACTCGGCCACCGGTGAGCATGAATGTGAATGCGCCGTGACGGTCGCCGATGACTGGAAGCACCTGGGGCTGGGGGCGTTACTGATGGAGCATCTGATCAAGACTGCTCGCAAAAACGACTTTCGCCAGATGTATTCGGTGGACGCCGCCAGCAATGCACCGATGCGAGACCTGGCCAAGGCCCTGGGCTTCGATACACACAATGACCCCGATGACACCCGCCAGGTCATTCACCGCCTCTACTTGTAAACAAGCACCCCTCGATGTGCAGGCCAACGGCACATCGCGGGGCACTTTGGCATTCAGGATTGCAACGCCCGGCCCGGTTTTATCGCCAGCACACTGCAAGGTGCCCGGTGCAAGAGTTGTTCGGCGGTGGTCCCCAACAATTTGTTCAACCCATAATGCTGCACCGTGCCCATGACAATGATGTCCGTGTGATGCTCGGCGGCAAAATCACAAATACTCGTCAGCGGTGCCCCCTCGATGAAATGCCGATCCTGCGGTGGCACGCCATGTCGCTCGGCGATGGCCGCAAACGTTTCGTGCTGCGCCGCCCCCAAGGCTTCATAGATCCCCGTGGCCATCGGTAACGCGCCAAAGCCAATGTCCTGGGCATAAATCGCCGTCCAGTCAAACACATGCACCAGTTTAAGCCGGGCATCACACAGGGCCGCAAGCTTAGCAGCGGCGTCAATGATCTGGTCGTTGAACACATGATCCTGTTCTTCACTGCGCAAGACATCGACGATGGCCAGCACGTTGCGGGGGCGTGGATGGAGGGCATTGGTCACCAGGTGCACCGGCACCGGACAATCGCGCAGAAGCTGCCAATCCAGCGGCGTGAAAAACACGCGCTTCAACGCCGACTCTTCCTGGGCATCCTTGATAATCAGCGCCAGTGGCATCTCGTTGACGTAGTGCAAAACCTCTTCATAAGGGTGCTGCACCCACACCACCTCACTGCTGACTTCCACACCCTGCTTGCTCATCAACTCGGCTTGTTCCACTAGCCATTGCCGATGAGTGTGCAGATAACCATCCCTGGCGAGGCTGATTTGCTCGGGGGCGAACAGCCCGGCCACCGCCAAAGCTTGCAAATAATCGAATGCCACGATGTGCAATGGCAACTGCATCGCCAGTGCCAGCGCGGCGGCGCGGTCAAAAGCCGGCGTGCGAGTCATGGCTGGGGGGGCAATTAACATTAAACGCTGAGTCTGCGACATGAGGCACCTCGGCACACGGCGATCAGGATAGAGATAACAGGCCTCCAGATTGAGCGTTCCAGCCGCAGGCGACTTGATCTTGATCAACCGCACCCCTCTCCCTTCGGCCTAACCTGAATTGAGGCATAAAGCATCAATGGCGGTATCGGAGGGGACAATGATCGAATATGACCAACAGTTGTTGGTAAGAGCATTGGACGCTGCGACAAATCCGGTATTGATCACCGAGCGCACGGGCTGCATCGTTTGGATCAATAAGGCGTTCTGCCTCTTGAGTGGCTATTCAAAGCCCGAACTGGTCGGGCAAACCCCGCACCTGCTTTCTTCGGGGCGGCAAAGTACAACCTTTTACCGGGACCTGTGGCTGACGATCCTGGCGGGGCTGACCTGGCAGGGAGAGATGTCAGCGCCGAAGCCTTGCTCGAGCGAGCCGACAACGCGATGTACCAAGCCAAAAAAACCGGCGGCAATGCCTGCCGCTTCAGTGGCCTGGACCCGTCCTCTGATTGAGGGTTCAAGACACCAAGGTGCCTGCCCACATCGCCAGCGTCAGCGCGACCTGCCCCGGTATGACATACGCGGCGAACCGTCTGCCGCCGCTGACCCAGGCCACGAGGCATTTGCTCAGCGAATTACTGCTGACGGCGATCAACGCGGGGCCGGCAATGGCATCAAAAGGCAACAGTCCGGCCTTGGCCAGGGAGGCAATGGACGCGGTCGAGGAATGAGCATCGGCAAAACCGGTCAAGGTCGCGGTCAGCATCACCCCGACCTGACCAAAGTGGCTGAGCATTGCCGATGACACCAGCGTTATCCCGGTCATGGTCAACGTCACCACCAAGGCGAGCTTGAGATTGAAAGCACCGCCGACCTTGATCGGTTCGTTGGCGCCTGCTGCGGAGGCCGGAAACATCAGGCAAACGCCATACAACGCCGTGACGCCCAGGCCGAGTAACAAGGGCAGCCACATGTTTCGCAACAAACCGGGATCAACCGTCCCCAGGATCAAACCCACCTGAATGATCGTCGCCAGATTGGACAAAACCGCAGCGGCGCTGAGGACTTTGATGTTCGCCGGCTCCTTGACGGCGATATGCCCCATGGCTGCAATGGTCACCGTGCTGGACGCAAACCCGGAGGCGATGGCGCTGATCGCATAGCCATAACGGGTGCCCAAGGCTCGCACCGCGATATGCCCCACTGCACCCACCGCCATCAACAACACCGTCAAGGTGCAAATGGTGCGTAAATTGATCGCGGCATAGGGGCCGATAAAGCGATCAGGTGTCAGGGGCAACACCACCAGTGCTGTCACCAGCAATACCAGCCCATCGCTCATTTCGGCTTCGGTCAACTGGGAGTTGGCGAAGTGATGGAGTTTCTGACGGTACGTCAGCAGCCCTGCGATCACAACGCCAATGGCAATGGCCAACTGGGGAGCGGTGTTGCACAACGCCCCCAGCACCAACACCGCGAATAACGCCACTTCGCTGGTCACGCCGGGGTCGTCACTCAGACTTCGCCAATAGGCCACGGTGACCAGCAACGCCAGACCGAGCGCCACGATCCCCACCAGCAGACCGCCCCCGACCTGCATCGCCACATAGCCCAACAGCGCGGTCACCGCGAAGGTGCGCAACCCGGCACAGGCACGGCTGTCCCCTTGCCCTTTGTGCCGCTCGCGCTCAAGGCCGATCAGCATGCCAATCCCCAGCGCAGCTGCGGCACCCGCCATGCCAAGGGTTTCATTCATGGTTTACCCCGACCGGGTGAGCGGTTCAGCTCTGCCCCGTAGACTGCAGCACAAGGGTTACTCAATGGTCGCAGCCAAATAGCGACCCCGTGCCTGTCGTTCAAATACCGGTCGGCCAGCGGTAATGGGCCAGGGATGCGGCGCGTTGATCCGTGCGTTGAGTTGACCGACGAATGCCTTCGCCTCCTCCTGGCCGTTGAAGTTCACTTCCAGGTTATCCAACTGCACGACCCAACGATGGGACGTCCGTTTTTCTGTAATCGCAATGATCATAAACACCTCCCGTCGACTGACCCAAGACTGCGCCGAGGTGGCCGGACAGAGATTGATAAGGGTCAATATTTTGTGAATGGTCGCCTGCGATTAACCGCCCGTCCGGCGTTGGTGCCGGTCAACCGTCTCCTTGACAAAGATCAAGCCCAACCCCCATCGCCAGCGGCAGGATAAGAACCAAGCCTCATGGCCCAAACGCACGGTCGACATTGAGCGCAAGGGTTTCTGCGATGACCTACGGGAGAGTTGTCATGTCTGAGCAATCACGTTTCATGCTGGTCGTCTCGCCGCTGATGGAAAACAGCCCCGCTTTCGACCGGGCCGCAGCGTTGGCCAAGGCAGCGGGGGCCGCCCTGCATATCGTGGCGTTCGACTACCTGGAGGGACTGGCGACCGCCGGCCTGGTCAACGAACAAGCGTTGGAGCAGATGCGCCTGGGTTATGTCGAGCGTCATCGCCAATGGCTCGAAGACCAGGCCCGGCCCTTGCGCAACATCGGCGTGCACGTCACCACTGAGGTGGTCTGGGTAGACAACCCCCTGAAGGAAATCCTCATTCACCTTAAAGAACAACCGATGGCAGCACTGATCAAGGCACTGGAGCATGAATCGCTGCTGTCACGCCTGATGTTCACGCCACTGGATATCCATCTGCTACGCGAATGCCCGGTGCCGCTGCACTTTGTCAGCAATGTGCAGCACGCGCTGCCGCGAAGAATCCTCGTCGCGGTCGACCCGTTCCACCGTGACGGTCAATACACAGGTTTCAACGACAGGATCCTGCGCGAAGCCTCGAAACTGGCGAGTATCTGTAATGCGGAACTCGACGTGATCTACGCCCATGACCTTTCCTCGATCAGCGCCGACGAATTCGGCTTTGATAATGCGTCGGCGTTTTTCTCTTCCGGCCATGCCAAATCGCTGTTCGATGCACAGGGCGAGACCTTCCGCGATCTGGCCGAGCGCAATGGCATCCCGCCAGAACGCCAGCACATGATCATGGGCAACCCGGCCAAAGTCCTCTCCAGTTATGCCGATGCTTATAGCGTCGACGTCATCGTGATGGGCCGGGTCGGTCATCGTGGCATTGAGCGATTGGTCGGCAGTACGGTGGAACACCTGCTGTACAAAATGCCGTGTAGCGTATGGGTGGTTTCGCCAGAGGCGCTGGAGGACTGAGGCAGGCGTTGTTGCGGCGTTTTAGGCTGGCACCGCTTGACGCCCAAGCGGTGCTGATCTTGAATCTTGTTGGCTGCCCTTTCCTCCCGACACGCATGATACTGCTTGCAGTCCGCAGCCAACCCCGCCGTCGGGCCTCATCAACCGACACCTGCGTGCCGGGAAAAAGGATTTGCCATGACTAATCTGGTGATTTGCTGCGACGGCACCTGGAACACCCCCGACCAACTCGATCAGGGCGTCCCCGCCCCCACCAACGTGGTGCGGCTGTACAACGCCGTCGCTGACAACGCCAAGGGCGTAGCGCAAACCACCTACTACCACCCCGGTGTCGGCACCAATGGCAGTTGGTGGGATAAAGCCGTCGGCGGCGGCACCGGTGCCGGCCTTGATGAAAACATCATGAGCGCCTACCAGAAGCTCTGTTATTGCTACCAGCCTGGCGATGACATCTTTCTGTTCGGCTTCAGCCGTGGCGCCTACACGGTGCGTAGCCTTGCCGGTTTCATCGGCCGCTGCGGGCTGTTGCAGATCGTCGGGTTACCACCCGCCGAGGTCTGGAAACGCATCCAGACCCTGCTCACCTACGGCTACCGGCGTAAAACCGAGGAGCGCCAAGACTGGGACGCTCAAGGCTGGCATTTCCACAACACGCCGAACGCATCGATCCCGATTCATTTCATTGGGGTATGGGACACCGTCGGAGCGCTGGGCATTCCCGATGACATGGCACTGCTCAATCTGCTCGATAATCGCGACCGCTACACCTTCCACGACACCACGCTGCACCCCTCGGTCAAGTACGCCCGCCACGCATTGGCGATGGACGAACGCCGTGCCTCGTTCCAGCCGACGCTGTGGAGCCAGCCGCCGGCGGGCACCGACCTCAAGCAAATCTGGTTCCCCGGCGTGCATTCAGACGTCGGCGGTGGCTACCAGAACTGCGGCCTGGCCAATGGCGCGCTGAAGTGGATGATTGATGAGGCGAGCGCGGCCGGTCTGAGTGTTGACCCGAACATTGTCAGGCAGATCAAGCCAGACCTCTACGACACCCTGCACGACTCCTGTGATGGCGTGTTCTCCGCGCTACCGACTCAGCCACGCAGTGTGGCCGACATGACCACACAACCTGCGCTGTTCCACCCATCAGCACTGGACCGGCAGAAAATCCCCCCCATCACACAATCGCCCTACCGCAAAGAGCGTTTGCTGGCACCGCCTACCCCGCTGGTACTGGACATCTCCGCGCGCCAGCCGTGGAACGAAACCGGCCTGTGGCTCAACGCTGGCACCCCATACACCTTCAGCGCCAGCGGTGAGTGGCTGGACGCCTCGATCGTTTGCGACCCAGCTGGGCCAGTGAGCAACCATTTTCAACCCAGCGAACTGGCCTACGTGGCCGGCGCTGCGCTGGGCAAACTGGAAACCTGGTACGGCAAGCTGTTCAACAACAGCGACGCAAATTTTTACTTCACCCGCCGCCACGAGAATTACCCCTGGTTCAGCCTCGTCGGTGCAATCGCCAACAGCGATGGCGTCGACGCCAAAGGCGTCCTGCTGAAACCGGAAACCTTCCTCATCGGCCGCAGCCGCACGTACACGCCGAAGCGCTCGGGGTATTTCTATGCCTATGCCAACGACGCGTGGAATTGCTATGGGAATAACAAGGGGCATGTGGCGCTGACGATTAAGTAATTCATTGCTGGTCGCCGGCTAATGGCGAGGAAGTGCTTTGGCCCAAGCAGTTTCAGTGCCAGCACGCGTCTCCACGAAGAGCTCCCGTTCACCCATATTGCTATCGCATTTCAATCAAGGATAACTGGGAGCCCTGTCCTGCCTTGAGATGAATCACGATGTTTGATCTGGCCTCTATCGTGACCTACGTCGGCGGGAAGGGAAAATAATCAGAACGTTGTTTGTTGCGCTCGGGGTGAAGGTTACTTTTCAGCGGCAATGAGATTGGAATTGGCGAGTGAACCACCGAAATGCATAAAGCCCCGCACCCTCAAAGGGGACGGGGCTTTTTACTTCACACCCTGTAGAAACAACAAATAACCTGTGGCGAGGGGGCTTGCCCCCGTTCGGTTGCGCAGCAGCCGTCGTTTTTTTGGGGCCGCTGCGCAGCCCAACGGGGCGATGAGGCGTTCCGACAAGCCCCCTCGCCACAGACTGCGGTTACCTAGGTGGTTCTATTTTATCCAACACCCCGTTCGCCGTGATCTCCGCCACCATGATGCTGTTTGAAATACCCAGCAGCGCGTAGCGCGCCTCCCCCTCCAGATGATCCACCAAGTGATGAACCATCACGTCAAGCGAGGCCAGTGTCTCGACCAAAAAAACCGCCAGGGTTTCGGCTGTGGCTTTCGGGTCTACGGAAAACAGGGTGCTGCGTGTTCGCGGGGTGGCTTTGATGTCGGCATTCGACGGGAAGTGGAAGTCGAGGGCGCGCTCGGCGGCCTCGTTGAGCTTTTTTGACTCGGGTTCGTACGGGGACACTGGATCGGTGTCTGGTGGATTGGGGGTTACCTTGAACATGTTCAGTACTCCAATTGGAGCCATCACCGTGTCGCTGCTAAACGATGGGTGGCAGCTGTACGCAGGTTAGCAGACCGGGGAGTACGAATCCGGCGCGCCCAAGGGCGCCCTGCGCACAGCTACCAAGAAGTGCAGGCATGAAATGACCTGACTATCTGGATGCTGATGCGCTTCGTAAACCACGGGCTGCTAAACCCGATCACTGAAGGGCCAGTGACACGAACCAAGTTACCGAGCGACCCAAAAGCGCACAAGCCGGCGGATTCTGGCGTACCCGTAGGCAAAGGCACAAGGTTTTGTAGCTTTCAGGACGTAACCTTGAGGGTGATTAAACACGCGCCCTCAGGGGTTGTTGAATAGGCTGACACGGACGTCCTACGGAGGGTGAAGGCGGTGGCAATGAAGTCTATTGAATAGGTCGGCAATCGGCCAGAAGCAGCCATTCAGCGTCTATAGCTAGGGGGATTCACTAAGCTCCCGCTTTACTGGCTGAGAGTCGAGCTAGGGCGTATCAATTACGCAATTTCTGGGACCTCGCAACATTTCGCTCAACTATGCTGTGAGCGTTAGGTAGCCGCGCGTGAGTATCCATGAGACTGGGTCCTCACTGCATTTTTCCTCTAGTTTCGCCATCGAGAGACGCCCTATGACGCAGCCCGCATTCAATATCTTCGACGCGCTGTCTGATTGGGGGAAAACACTTTCTCCTTGGCAGGGCTTTTTGTTAAGCCAGTTGGTGGCATCGGCGGAGCTCAGCGATGAATCCCTGGATGAGGTCTTTACCGAATACCTGATCGACCAAGGGCTTAGTGTGCCAGCGGCAGTTCGTGCCACTTGGGACATGACTCTGCCGCAGTTCGAGATCGACTCGTCGGGAGCAGTCAGCACCCTAACCTCTATGGAGTCGGTTGAAGGTGTCAACGCGCTAGCTGCTGGCGAAACACTGAGGTTTGGTCCAAAGCTTACGGTGATCTATGGCCCAAATGGCGCCGGTAAGTCTGGATATGCACGTGTCCTGAAGTCTGCATGTTTCACTCGATCAAAAGACACTGGCATCTTAGGTGACGTCAGGCTTGCGAAGGGCACACATCCGAAGCCTACGGCAACACTCCATTTTGACGACGGTTCAAATGTCACCTTCGTGCATCAAGACGCATGCCCGCGATTGCGTGATGGTTTTTCCGTCTTCGATTCGACTTGCGTTCGCGTACACCTTGATGACCGCAATGTCTTTCAAGTAATGCCGTACCTGTTCGACGTTTTTCCTCGAATGGTGTCAGCGTTTGGCAAGTTACAAACAAAGCTTCGTGACGAAATCACCAATCGGACGCCGGTGTTGGATAAATTCGCGATTCAGGGAAGCACGTCTGATATAGCTAATGTCTTGGCAACGCTTACTGCGCACACGGACTTGATCGAGCTGAGAACGTTTGCGGTGTTCGGCGATGTTGAAACCGCTAGACTGCTGGCCATCGAGTCGCAATTGACTGAACTTAGGACAACGGATCCGAAGGAAATAGTCAAAAAAAACGAGCAACGAATTGTTGACCTAGACGCTATCGAAGCGAGTATTGCTGCGTTGGCTGTAGGTGTAAAACCGACCACTGTGACCAAAATCGGCGAAATTGCTAAGCAGATTGATGGGCTCATCGAAAAAGGCGCTGCATTGTCCGCAGCTCAGTTCGGTGAAGAGCCTGTTCAGCCCATAGGGACTATGGCGTGGCGAGATCTTTTATCCGCTGCGATCGCATTCAGCGCCGAAGCCTATTCAAGCCATGCGTTCGATGCGTTCCCTTCCCAAGCTGAGGAGTTGCGCTGCGTGCTGTGTCAGCAGGTACTCGATGCGGAGAGCGTAGATCGTATGGAGCGATTCTATAAGATGGTAACAAGCGACGTAGAATTGCAGCTGACCACCGCCCGAGAAGAAATGAAAGCTCATAGCTTGGAGTTAAGCGCGATTAGTACTACGTTCTTCGCCCCGGACAATGCTGCGCGACGAGCCCTGCTTGAGCTCGACACGGTGCTGGAAACCGATATCGCAGCTCATGTGCAAGGCTACCGTCAGCTCATTGAGTCTTTGGACCTTGCTGTGACAAACGCCTGCGACCCGATGTGTTCGCTGCTGGAGTATGACGCTGTTTCAGAGCGCATTAGCGCTTTAGTACAACGCTTGAAGCGGGACAACGAACAACTGCGCGAAAGTGATCCTAAGGCTTTGATAGATGCTCTTCTGTTAGAACAACAACTTCTGAATGACCGCCATAGCCTTACTGGCCTATATGATGAGATTGTTATAGCGGTTGAGAGTCTCCAATGGGTGAGTAAAGCAACCCCATGCATTCGGGGCTTCTCAAACATTCAGCGAGATGTGACAAGTAAGCAAAAAGCGCTTGCTACGACGTTGGTTGCGCAAGGTTTTATTGCTCGATTTGCGGAGAACTGCGATGCGTTAAATCTGAAGTTGCCAGTACAGTTTCGCTTCGCTGGGGATGCAGGCACAACAGATCGAAAAATCGAGATCAGCAATGCAGGTACGGCGGGGGTTGACCCCTCCCGCGTGCTGAGTGAAGGGGAGCAGACAGCCGCCGCATTAGCAGATTTTCTGACGGAAATCGAACTCAATGGTACGTGTGCTGGCGTCATCTTTGATGACCCGGTTACGTCCATGGACCATATACGTAAGGAACTCATCGCCCAGCGCCTAGTGGATGAGGCCACACGCCGTCAGGTCATTGTGTTTACTCATGACATTCTGTTTACGAACTATCTCGCAACTGCTTCGGAGGATAAAGGCGTGTCATTTTCTGGGCGCACAGTGTGGCGTGATGACAACGATGCCCCTGGTGCTATAGATCGATTAGCTTTCCCACATGAACATTACGAAGGCGCCGCGTATGACCGGGCGAAAAAACACTACGATGCCGCGCGCACGTTGAATGGCAACACGCAGCGCGATGCTTTGGAAAAAGCCTGTGGAAGCCTGAGAACCGGCTACGAGGATTTCATCCAGAAAAAACTGTTTAACAACGTCGTACGTCGGTGGCGAGAGAATATTACGTTCACGTTGAACCAAGTTTTCTTTGATGAGGCAATCGCACTCCGGGTGCACGAGCGGATGGTCGTATTGTCCCGTTACATTGACGCGCATTCACATTCTGAAGATTTCCATGAGGTGCCGCTCACGGTTGAAATTTTGGCCAGTGAATTTACTCTGTTTGACGGCATTAAGTCGGACTACAACAAGGCTCGCAAAGACTGGGAAAAGGCCAAGCCTAAGGCTGTGTTCTGTTAAACGACAAAAACCAAAAAGGTAACGGTTATGTGGGTATTCGGGTACGGATCGCTGATGACCGACGGTTGGGATAAAAACCTTGACTGCACTCAGCGAGTTACAGCAGAGCTAAAGGGATATCGGCGCGCATTCAACAAAGCATCTGTCACCAATTGGGGTACACGCGATTGTCCTTGTACCACCCTCAACCTAGTGTCTGAAGCAAATACACACTGTCTGGGGATTGCATTCGAATTTTCCGAAGCACGGAGAGGTGATGTAGAGACTTACCTCGCCCGACGTGAAGGTAGGAGTTTCGAGCTTTCCTATCTGGAGGTTATTGCCGAAGGTGCAGGAGCGGTCCAGGCATTGGTCCCGTTGTACGCGGGTAAAAACATAATCCGAACCCTCGATATGCAAGCAGCTATCGAGTTGGCCAGCCGTGCTAAGGGCTCAAGCGGTAAGTGCACCGACTACGTACTTGATGTTTATGAGCAACTGAAGAGACTCGGCATCAACGATCCTGCGGTGACTGAGATGCGGGACCTGTTATTTGAGCCCCGTCCGGATTAAGGACGAAGTGAATGGAACAGACGTAACTGAAACAAGGGTCCCCTTTTCTGATCGCAAATGTGAGTCATCGGGAGAATGCGGTTGAATGCAACGAAAATATTTGAGCAATGGGGATTAGGCTTTTCCGGATGCGATGGTGGTGACTTGGGTACCCCCACGAGCCGATCGGTTTGGGTGTGTGGCATCGAGTGGGGTGGGGGTCACGATCTAGAGGGGCTACTGAGGCATATGCATGAGGATATGGCAGCCGTCCCTGCTGGCTACTCGTGCTGGAAAGAAAATATTAGCTACATTTTCAACTGGCAGGTCATGAAGCTGCTTACAGCGCTGGCTGGTGAAAATGTATCGAACTACAAAAAATTCGCCGAAACCGCAAAACCATTCATCGAGGGTAATTTTGGTTACTTCAAGATGAATCTCTATCCAATTGCATTTAGGAACACAGACTCTTCGAATTGGAAAAATGAGTTCTCACAGATCACCGGATTTACATCCAAGAGCGAGTACTTGACGTGGTGCAAAGAGTTTCGGCTGCCACAGATTAGGCAGTGGGCACAGAAAAACAAACCCGAAATCATCATTTGCCTAGGGAAGACGTACATAGACGACTTCACAGCAGCATTTGCGTGTCCTGACGACGAGTTTATTACCGAAACGTTTGATGGCCGTGAGATTAGCTGGGCTGTAAACGCAGATGGAACTCTGGTTGTTGTGCTGCCGTTCATGGTCAACAGGAACGGGCTCGTGCGGAATGTCACAATCCAAAAAGTTGGCGATCACATCAAGCGGCTACGGAACCGGCTGACGGAGACTGGTTAGGGTGAGCGGTCTCGGCAAAAATTCTAAATTTCAGGTTGACCCGACTGCCTAGAGACCGAAATCCAATTAAATATCTTCATATAACCATATACCTGATGACATTCTTTGACCGCTCATGGCCAAAGGCGACCTATCGAATCGTTGGGCTTCCTGGATCATTTGATTTCGCGTAGACCTGAGTGGGCGATTTCGACTGTGGATTCAAGCAGTAGGTGCAACAAATTATGCATCTGTGAAGGTAAAGTGGGTATTGCGAGCGCCGCGTTATGGTTATTGGCGGTCAATGGCTAAAGGGCTAATTCATTAGCTAGGCTCGCTGGTTCACATGACACGAGTGCTATATGTCGTCACCCACAACTTCGGGTCCTATTTGAACCCATGAACCTCGATTCCGGCTGATCGCTCTTTTAATTATCATGGTTTCTAGCTCACCGGCGGATGCTTGGTCACCTGTAGCCATCGCTGGTGCAGACTCCCAGAGTTTCATGTCGTCAAGTAGCCTTTTGTGGGCATCCTTGTCGATCTTTTTCGGGTCTACAGTTTCTGGAGTTTTTAGCAAGTTCGGCGTGTGCTTTTCGAATAGTTTACGGATGAGCCCTTGTGATTCTGCTGGCAGGCGATTTGCAAATTTGTAAATTCCGCGCTGTTTAACTTCTTCCGGTAAGCCGCTGAAATAAACGTTGAGGTTTCTGAGATCTTCTTTCAAATCGCCTCCCCAAACGAACTCTTGGTTTGCGCGCATAAACAACGGGGCGCACTGCCTATGCAGCTTGTCACTAGAAACAAAAAGAGTGCAGAACGGAAGGTAGTAGAGATAGGCAATATCTACCTTGTGACTTGCCCGAGTGCTTGCTACCAAGTTGGCGCCCACAGCAATACTGAAAAACAACTCAACCCTCAGCACATGAGCTGCATATGGCGCGAATGATCGTAACGATGGTTTACGTTTGCGCTTCCAACGCTCTTTGATATGACGTCGCATGCCAGAAGGGACATCGAAAACTTCTAGTACCGCGTCGAAGCGGGAGGGGGTTTTCGTTACCTCACCGAGGAATTGTTCAGCAAGGTTGAATGCCGAGTCCAGTGTCTTGCAAGTTTTTGAGCTGATACCAAGCTGCTTCATGGCGCGTTCTATACCCGTTAGGTCTATATTTTCAACCTGTCGACGCCACTCTCGGGCATAAAGGCGTTCAACGTCGTAGAACTTTCCAGCCTGCCATCTTTGAAATGCCTTAGCTTCAGACGTGACCTCTGCAATGGCTCCCTCCTTGTTATCGCGAACAACTCGACGCATATTCGCCATAGGGATTTGTCCGTTCATTGGGACATGATTGCCAAGTAAGTCCTGAATGCAGAGGTCGTGATGGAAGTAGCAGGGGCCGCCGCTCATTTCAGGCGTTTTAGCGGCAATGATCCCTACTTCATCCTCAGCAGACTTTCCAACTCTTGGCGTTTTCCACAGATCCGCCAAGGTTTCGATAAAAAACAGGGGCGCAATAACGGGATAAAAAAAATTGTCGAACCAGACCGCCTCGTCGGTACTCAACGCCTGCAGAAAAGACTTATCGAACAAAGTGATTGGCCCCAAGATTGTCTCCCTTTATTGGTTTGTCCTTGGTCTCGTAGCCACCTATGAGTGGCCGTTTACTAAAGCGATATAGTTGAAGACTAGCTTGAATCACGGCAGCCTAGAGGCTCAAATCGGCCTTGGAGGTCGCGTTCTCTCCACATCCCTGTTTATTGGGGTCAGCAAACAAATGACGATAGATCATGGAAGCCACCCCTATGGATTCAACCGGTCGAAAGCAGGTCCGTCAAACAATCTCAATCTATCTCTTTCACCCCCCACAAAAAAGCCCACTGACCGTAACCGGTTCAGTGGGCTTTTAACAAAGCCTTCTACTTACAAAGCCATATCACTAGCAGCATTAGCCTTCGGCGCCTTCCCAGCATCAGCCGGAGCAACAACCGGAGCCGCCAACTGCGGAATCGCCGGCGGCGGAGTCAACTCCAACACCTTCGCGGTATAAGCCCACTCCTGCGCAACCTTCTCAGGGCTGCCGTTCAACTGAGTGCCGTAGCTCGGCACGATCTGGTGCAGCTTCTCCTGCCACGCCGGCGAAGCCACCTTATCTTTGAACACTTTCTGCAGCACGGTCAGCATGATCGGCGCAGCCGTCGAGGCACCCGGCGATGCGCCCAGCAGACCAGCAATCGAGCCATCAGCCGAGGAGACAATCTCGGTACCCAACTTCAGCACGCCACCCGCCGCTTCATCACGCTTGATGATCTGCACGCGTTGGCCGGCTTGCCACAGGCGCCAGTCTTCGGCTTTGGCGTTCGGGAAGTATTCTTTCAGGGCGTTCATGCGGTCTTCGTCAGACAGCATCAGTTGGCCTGCGAGGTACTCAACCAGTGGGTATTCCTTGATACCGACCTTGGTCATTGGCCACACGTTGTGCGTGGTCGTGGTGGTCAGCAGGTCCAGGTAGGAGCCTTCTTTGAGGAACTTGGTGCTGAAGGTCGCGAATGGGCCAAACAGGATGACGCGCTTGCCGTCCAGGACGCGGGTGTCCAGGTGCGGAACCGACATCGGCGGTGCGCCGACGGAGGCTTTGCCGTAGGCCTTGGCCAGGTGTTGTTCGGCGATAGTCGCGTTTTCGGTCACAAGGAACGAGCCGCCGACCGGGAAGCCTGCGTATTCCTGGGCTTCAGGAATGCCGGACTTCTGCAGCAGGTGCAGTGCACCGCCGCCGGCGCCGATGAACACGAACTTGGCGTTGGTTTCGGACTTAGTGCCGTCTTTCAGGTTTTTGTAGCTGACGCGCCAGGTGCCGTCTGCGTTCTTGGTGATGTCTTGCACTTCGCTAGACAACTTCAAGTCGAATTTTGGCGTGGTTTGCAGGTGCGCGACGAACTGGCGGGTGATCTCGCCGAAGTTCACGTCGGTGCCGATCGGGGTCCAGGTGGCCGCGACTTTCTGGTTCGGGTCGCGCCCTTCCATCATCAGCGGAACCCACTTCTTGATCACAGCCGGGTCTTCGGAGTACTGCATGCCGGCGAACAGCGGGCTCGCTTGCAAGGCTTCGTAGCGCTTCTTCAGGAACTTGATGTTGTCATCGCCCCACACAAAGCTCATGTGCGGTGTGGAGTTGATGAACGAACGCGGGTTTTTCAACACGCCTTGCTGAACTTGCCAGGACCAGAACTGACGGGAGATCTGAAAGGCTTCGTTGATTTCAACGGCTTTCGGGATCTGTACGTTGCCTTTGTCGTCTTCCGGGGTGTAGTTCAACTCGGCCAGGGCGGAGTGACCGGTACCGGCGTTGTTCCAGCCGTTGGAGCTTTCCAGGGCGACGCCGTCGAGACGCTCGATCATTTCCATCGAGGTGCCGGGTTCCAGCTCATTGAGCCACACACCCAGGGTTGCGCTCATGATGCCGCCGCCAATCAGCAGCACATCGACTTTCTTTGCCTCTTCCGCTTGAACGGAGGTGATCCCCATCGACAAAGCCAGCCCCAGCAGGGCCGTGTTCATTTTTTTAAACATCTGTAGCACCTATGATAAAACGCCATCCGCCCTTCCATCTTCATGTCAAAAACCCCTGGTTCACGGCATTCAGGCAGGATGTCGTGGGTGTTCATGCATGAGGATTGGAGGGTGGGCACACAAGGCCGATTGTCTGCATCGACCTCAGTTATATGTCCCTACTGAACTGACTTTTTATCATTATTGGCTTCAGCTACTTGAGCGACATTGATCCTGTTTGCGCGTCTCTGGGACGGGCAAACTGATTAGGTCAAACCAAGTTGGCGCGCAGAATATCACGGTCGGGCGACCGTGCGCTCCCGAAAGGACTTGTGAGTCTAGTCCAGACGCGGCTCGTTCGCCGCGTTCTGGCCCAAACGATTCAGCACAAACACCTTGGCGTTGCGGGTCATCTGGTCCAGATGCCGGTCGCGCTGCTTCTCGGCATTGATCATTGCGCGCTTACCGTGCTTCTGCAGCAAGTAGTGATGGATCTGCCGAACCTCCAAAGAACTGTAGATCGACGCCACATCCAGCAGCCCCATCAAGCCTTCGCTGCTGTGGTCGCGGGTGTTCATCAGCACTTGCGTAGCGCGCACGCCCAGCACCTGAAAGCCCATCGATTCGAACCAAGGCACCTTGGCCACGGCGCAGGTCAATTCGGCGTGCGGGTAACGGTTGATCATGTCTTGCAACATGGCGCGGGCGACACCTTGGCGACGATGGCCGGCGTCGACCGCCATGTAGGCGACGCCGCAGGCTTGCGGATCGTCCTTGATTGGCAGGTACAGGAGGAAACCGATGACCTTCGTCGGGTCTTCGTCGTCGGTGGCGACGATCAATTCGACCGCAATCCCCTTGGACCCGTCGAGCGCTTCCAGGTAGAGGTGCACTTCGAAGCCGACCGTGTATTGGTAGACGTTGTACAGCGGGTTGCTCGGGCCGATGCCGACCATGCTGATGTCGGTCAGGTTATCGACGACCAGTTGCAGGATCTGGCTGTTGATGTGCTCCGGGCACGGGGCTGCGAAGTGGGTGAGTTGGGGCATTGAAATTCTGACTCCGGGAAAAGACTTACTGGGCATCGGCCAGGCTATTGTCACAGATTGAGCGCCACGCGGCTTGGGCCAACAGTTCGCGGTAGGCCTTGGGGCTGCCCTTCACCCTCCCCGACAACCAGGCGCGGCAGTAACTGTCGGCCTGGCCGATGATCAGTGACAGCAACAGTTCGCCAGGCACCGCGCGCAACTCATCGCGCCGGCCGGGCTCTGCCAGCCATGCTCCGAGTGTGTGGTTACGGGTTTTGTTGCGGGTCGCGAGCTCGTCCTTGAACGGGCCTTTGGTGATGGCGAACCGTGCGTGGTACTGGAACCGCGCCCATTCGGGTTGGCTGTCGACCCAGTCGACATAGCTGTGCACCAGCGCGTGCACGCCTTCCTCGGTCGTCTGCGCTTCGCCCAGATAGCGGTCGCGAAGCTGGGCCTGATCGTCCAGCGCGGTGAAAAACAGCGCCGCCACCAAGCCTTCCTTGTTGCCGAAGTGGTGGTAGATCGCGCCGACGCTGGTGTCGCACTCGGCGCGGATCATTTCTATGGTCGTGGCTTCGACCCCCAGCTCGTTGAACAAGGCCAGGGCCTTTCTGAAGATATCGCGCTTGAGTTCGGCTCTTCGGCCGGGGTAGCAGCGTTCGAGTAAATCTGAGGTTTCCATACGGGACACTGGCCAAGTAAATCCATGACAAGGCAGAGAACTGCCGATGAGTAAGCCGCGCTAGGTTGACAGATTTCACTGCGACAGAATACTGTTCCGTCACAGAACATTACTCTGTTACGGAACATCGTTCTGCAAAATCAACCGTCAGTGAGGCTTCAACATGAGTCAGTTTCTCAGCATGTTTAACAGCGCAGGCCCGGAAGCCTTCAGCAAAATGGCCTGCCAGGTGGCGCCCTACTTCAGCACCATCAACCCGCTGATCTCGGAGTTGCGTCCGGGGTATGCCGCGGTCCAGGTGCCGTTCAAGCGGGAGATCACCAACCACCTGGGCAGCGTGCATGCGATTGCGATGTGCAACGCTGCCGAACTGGCGGCCGGGACGATGACTGACGTGTCCATCCCGGCGGGTGCGCGCTGGATTCCAAAAGGCATGACTGTGGAGTATCTGGCCAAGGCCAAGAGCGATGTCACGGCCGTAGCCGACGGTGAAGCGGTGGACTGGCAGACCGAAGGCGACAAGATTGTCCCGGTTGATATTCATGACGCCGAAGGCAAGAAGGTGTTTACGGCGCGGATCACTATGAATGTGAAACTGGCCTGAACCCGACCATCACGGTCACCTCAGCGTTCGGCAAGTCGGTCACGGCGCCGATAGCCGCGCACTAAAGCGCAATCGACAAGCGCCCGGTCTGTTCATGACAGACCGGGCGCTTGTCGATTGCGGACCCAGGCGTCCAGAGAGTGCGGATCGTTGGCCTGTTTTTCTACTTTCACCACTGCCCTAAGGTGGCCTCCAGACAACTACTGGAGGTCACCATGAATCACCCAACCCTGCTTTCCCCGATCAAAATCGGTCCACACACCCTCACCCACCGCGTCGTCATGGCGCCATTGACCCGCATGCGTTCCGAACCCGGCGACCAGCCCGGCGCGTTGATGGCCGAGTACTACTCGCAACGGGCTACCGACGGTGGTTTGATCATCTCCGAAGCCACCGTGGTCTCGACCACCGGCAACGGCTACCTCGGCTCGCCCGGCCTGTATAACGACGCACAGATCCCTGGCTGGAAAGCCATCACCGAAGCGGTCCACGCCAAGGGTGGCAAGATCTTCCTGCAACTGTTCCATGCCGGTCGCCAGTCCCACAGCGACATGCAGCCTGACGGCGCGCAACCGGTCGCCCCGTCGGCCGTCAAATACGATGGCGTCGCCTACACCGCCAGCGGCTGGGTCGCCAGCACACCGCACCGCGCACTGAGTGAAGCGGAGGTTGTGGCGCTGGTCGAAGATTTTCGCAGCGCTGCACAACGCGGGCTGGAAGCCGGTTTTGATGGCGTGGAAATCCATGGCGCCAACGGTTACCTGATTGACCAGTTCTTGCAGGACGGTAGCAACCGTCGCACCGACGCCTACGGCGGCACCATCGCCAAGCGGTCGCGTTTTCTGATGGACATCACCCGCGCCGTGATTTCGGTGTGGGGCAGCGAGCGCGTTGCGGTCCGCCTGGGGCCAAGCGGCAATTTCGGCGACATGAAAGACAGCGATCCAGAAGCCCTGTTCACCTACGTCGCCGAGCAATTGGCCGCGCTGAAACTGGCTTACCTGCACCTGATCGAACCCCGGGTGTTGGGTAACTCGATCGATGAGAGCAAGGACCAGAACCCGGTGGCGGCGCAGTTGATTCGCAAGCACTACGACGGCCTGATCATCGCCGCCGGTGGCTTTACCGCCGCATCGGCCGAGCAGATTCTGCAAGCGGGCGATGCCGACCTGGTGGCATTCGGTCGCGACTTCATCGCCAACCCGGACTTGCCGGAGCGTATTCGCCATGGTCGTCCGTTGAACGCCTATGACCGCGACACGTTCTACGGTGGTACTGAAGTTGGGTTTACTGACTATCCGTTCTACCAGCAAAGCGCCTGACATCTGCGCTGAATGTAAGACCGCCTTCGCGAGCAAGCCCGCTCCCACATTTGATATTCAGTGAACACGAGTTTTGTGTACGCCGACAGTTAAATGTGGGAGCGGGCTTGCTCGCGAATGGCCGTRACACTTTTTTATGGCTGTACTGAAGCAGGTTTAACTGACTTCTCCGTTCACCAGCAAAGCGCCTGACATTTGCGGTGAATGTTAAGCAGCCTTCGCGAGCAAGCCCGCTCCCACATTTGATCTTCAGCGAACACGAGTTTTGTGTACGCCGACAGTTAAATGTGGGAGCGGGCTTGCTCGCGAATGGCCGTRACACTTTTTTATGGCTGTACTGAAGCAGGTTTTCTGACTTCTCCGTTCACCAGCAAAGCGCCTGACATTTGCGGTGAATGTTAAGCAGCCTTCGCGAGCAAGCCCGCTCCCACATTTGATCTTCAGCGAACACGAGTTTTGTGTCCGACCGGAGTCAAATGTGGGAGCGGGCTTGCTCGCGAATGGCGGCACCTCGGTTCCGGATACTTCCCTTCCCAATTCCCCCGCCCGCCTCTACTCTGCCTTGACCCTCTCCCAGTACCGAGCACACCTCAAATGATGGACAGCCTCAGCGGCATCACGGCCTTCATTCATGTGGCCGAAACCCGCAGCTTTACCGAAGCCGGTCGCCTGTTGGAGATCTCCTCCTCCGCCGTCGGCAAGAGCGTGGCGCGCATGGAGGAACGCCTGGGTGTGCGACTGTTCCACCGCAGCACCCGCAGCGTCACCCTGACCACCGAAGGCGAACTGTTCCTGGAACGCTGCAAACGCATCCTCAGTGAAGTGGAAGCTGCGGAGATGGAACTGCTGGAGTTGTCCGCCACCCCGCGCGGCAAGGTGCGCATCAGCGTGCCGATCCAGAACGTGTTGATCATGCCGGTACTGGCCGGGTTCATGCGCGCCTACCCGGATATCGAGCTGGACGTGGACATATCCGACCGCATGGTCGACGTGATCGAGGAAGGTTTCGACGCGGTGATTCGCACGGGTGCGCCGCAGGATTCGCGGCTGATGGCGCGCAAGTTGGGGGGTTATCAGTTGCAATTGGTGGCGTCGCCAGGGTATCTGGAGCGTCATGGCGACCCGGCGCACCCGGACGATTTAATCCGCCACGTGTGCCTGCTGCACAAGTTTCCGGCCACCGGGATGATCGAGCGCTGGCCGTTGCGCGTCGACGACACACACATCGAGCCGAACCTGACGCGAGCGCTGACCTGCACCACGATGGATCCGCTGACGTACCTGGCGATCGATGGGGTGGGGATTGCCTGCCTGCCGGACTTTTCAATCCGTCAGCCATTGGCCGATGGCAGGCTCAAGGTGGTGCTGGAGGACTACACCGACCACACCGGCAACCTGTGGATGCTCTGGCCTGCATCGAAGCAGACGGCACCGAGGTTGCGAGTGTTGATCGACTACTTCAAGGACAACATTCTCAAAGCCTGAACTCAGCGTTGCAGGGCCTCGGCAATCGGCGCTTTGCCGAGACCGAAACTGAGCATCACCGCCAACCCGAGCACACCGATGCCAGCACCCAGCCACAACGCTGAAGACACGCCGGCATGATCAACCATCAAGCCGCCGAACAGCGAACCTGAAGCGATCGCCACCTGAAACGTGGTCACCAACATGGCGGAACTGGCTTCCGGCAAGTGCGGCGATGTCAGTTGCATCCAGCTGCTCACGCCCAGCGGAATCGCGCCGTACGCAACGCCCCACACCAGCACCGCCAACGTCACGCCCCACCCCTGCAACCCGGGCAAAACCAGTTGCGCGATCACCATCAGCAACACCACGGCGCCCAGCGATGCACGCAGGTGCGTGGTGATGCTCCCGGCCATGGCGAAGTTCGCCAGCATGCCGACCAGACCAAAGCCCAACAGAATCGCGGTGATCGCACCCGGCGAGAAACCAGCGTCATGCCCAAGGAACGGCGCAATGTAGGTGTATGCCGTGAAATGCGCCGCCACCACCGTACCGAGCAACAGCATGCTGCGGCGGGCGTTGCTGCGTGACAAAAACGCCAACAGCGCGCGCACCTGCAAGCCCCCGCGGGACGGCAACGAGGGCAGCGTCAGCCATTGCGCGGTCAGCGCCAGCAACGCCAAGCCCGCGGTCACGGCAAACGATATTCGCCACGAAAACAGCGTGCTGACAAACGTTCCAAACGGCACGCCGAACACCGTTGCCAAGGTAATCCCGGCAAAAATCAGCGCCGTCGCTTTCGCTGCTTTTGACTCGCTGACCAACCGCCCGGCAGCAGCAATCGCCACCGCCCAGAAACCACCCAGCGCCACACCCAACAGACCGCGCCCCAACAACATGACCGGCAACGACGGCGCCAACGCCGAGACGACGTTGGACGCCACCAGCAACAGGGTCAACAGCAGCAACAGATGTCGCCGATCCATACGCCCGGCACCGAGCATGATCGCCGGCGCAGACACCGCCGCCACCATGCCCGGCACGGTGACCATCAACCCCGCCACGCCATCGGTGATGCTCAGGCTATTGGCAATTTGCGGCAGGACGCCGACGGGCAGGTACTCGGTGGTGACAAAGGCAAAAGCACCCAGGGCCACCGAGTACACCGACAGCCAGTCGCGCCAGGAAGAAGGCTCCGCTGGCGCGAGCGCAGCAGTGGCCGGAGATGCAGATAAATCGTTCATGGCAAAGCTCCACAAGAATGAGTGGAGCCATGCTAGGTATCCGAGCCCTGCGGAAAAACAGTGCGCGGCTCCGATCACTGCGGATCAATCATTCCGCAATCGAACAGGCGTGCAGGCCATTAGCGCCTTTCCTGTCCGCAGTGTTCCGCCCTTTGGCCGGTTTTTCCGCAGGGCTGCGCTCCCTAGACTTCACCTCGTCAGCCAAACCCTACGAGGACATTCCCATGACAACTGCACACTCCCCTATTCGCGTCGGCATCATCGGCGTTGGCAACTGGGCGCGCCACGGCCATCTGCGCGTGCTCACTCTGCTGCCGCAATATCACCTGCAAGCGGTGTACAGCGAACGCCGCGAACGCGCCGAAGCCGCGGCCAGCGAATACGCCATCAGCCAGGTCGCCGACTCGGTCGACGCGTTGGTCAACAACCCTGAAGTCGACTTGGTCGTGGTGCTCAACACCGCGCCGCAACACGAAAAAACCGTGCGCGCCGCCATCGCCGCCGGCAAAGACGTCTACTGCGAATGGCCTCTGACCACCACCACCGCAGACTCCGAACACTTGCTGCACCTGGCCAAGGACGCCGGCGTGCGCCACATCGTCGGCCTGCAACGCCGTCACGCACCGCACAACCGCTACCTGCAGGACCTGCTGCAACAAGGCTACGTCGGCAAGGTGCGCTCAGTGCGGATGCACGTCAGCATGAATTACTTCCAGGCCCTGCGTCCCAACGCCCTGCGCTGGACCGCTCCCGAGGAAAACTTTTCCAGCGTCATCGCCATCTACGCCGGACACTTCCTCGACATGCTCTTCACCGCCACCGGCTGGCCAGTGAAAGTCTCAGGGCTGATGGTCAACCAGTTCCCGAAAGTGACCATTAAGGAAACCGGCGAAGTACTCGACAGCACCGCCCCCGACCAGCTCGTACTCAGCGGCATGCTCGAAGACGGCGGGGTCATTTCGATCCACATCGAAGGCGGCAAACGCAACGGCTCAGGGGTTCAGATCGACATCACCGGCGATCAGGGCGACCTGAAAATCAGCAACCGCTCGGCTTTCGGCGACGTGGGCGATGACTACGTGATCGAGGGTGCCCACGGCGACAATCTGCCACTCCAAGCACTGCCGCTGCCTGCCAGTTATGAGCGTCTGCCCGAATCGACATTGCCCTCCGCAGTGCTGGAACTGGCAGAGCTGTATTACGTGTATGCGCAGGACGTGGTCGATGGCAGCCATGGCGCGGCGACGTTTGAAGATGCGGTGCGCTTGCATCGGTTGCTGGACGCGGCCCGGGACGGGCATCGGACACCCCTGAAATAATCCGCGCCTAAAGTTGTGTCGCTGACCGCCGACTCCTTCTGTGAACTTACCAACGAAGGACCGTGAGATGTTTTACCCCCGCGAAGCTGAAAAAGATCACCTGTTCAACCGGGTGATCCTGCTCACCGTGGCTTGCTGTGTGGTGCTGATCCTGGCCGGCATGGCCCGGCACGAGGGCATTCGCTATGCCGCCATTCAGCTGGGCCCTGTCGAAACGACGGGCACCGTGACGCAACTCGACGACATCCTGATGAACCGCGATGGCAAAGTGATCCATTACCGCTATACCGATCTCGACGGCCAGGTGCACTATAGCCAATACGTCGACGAACGTTATGCCACAAAAACCGCCTATGAAACCGGCGGCAGCATTCCCCTGATCTATTCCCGCTGGCTACCGGCGCAAAGCAGCATCGCCCGCGAGCTGAACGGTAATCGCCCGGGGTTTTTCATCATGATGGGTGGGGTATTGCTGACGTTGTTGTTCCTGGGGATATCGGCCAGGACACTGGGCCGGATTTATGCGATGAAAGAGGAAGACCGGTTCTACTAGCTCTTCCCCCGCCTTTACTCCGAAACCGCCACCTGGTTGCGCCCACGCGCCTTGGCCCGGTAAAGCGCTTTGTCCGCATTGTTCATCAAACTTTGCAGATCATGGTCGTGCATCTCCATGGCGGCGACGCCAAGGCTGGCCGAAATGCGATAAACCGGGCCGGTCATCAACCCACCGATGGACTGGATCAGGTGCTCGGCAATTTCCAGGGCGACCTCAATGGACGTGTCCGGCAGCAGGATGGCGAATTCCTCGCCGCCCAGCCGGCCATAGACGTCCGTTTCACGAAAACTTGTACTGATGACCACTCCCATCTGACGCAGCACTTGATCACCGACCTGATGGCCGTAGGTGTCATTGATGTGCTTGAAGTGATCCATATCCAGCATCACCGCGCACAGCGGCAACCGATGATGTTGGCAGTTGTTGAACAACTGCTGCGCGTGTTCAAAAAAAGCCCGGCGGTTTTTCAGCCCAGTGAGTTCGTCGGTTTGCGCAGCATGTGTGGCGATGCGGTGTGCCAGTTCCATTTCACGGGTCAGGCGAAATGCAGTTTCCAAGGCTTCGGACAGTTTGCGGGTGGCTCTGGCCACAAATGAAGCGAACACCACGACGGCCAGGGCCATACCGACTTGCAAGGTCGAGTGCTGAAACAGCAGCCACGTGGTACACGGCAACAACACCAGGCCAATCGAGACCAGCGTCATGGACCGATAGGACGAGTAACACGACACCGCGCTGACCGACATGCCAACGGCAAACAGCATGACCAGCGCCTGGGCCAGCGGGTCATCTGCCGGCATGACGGCCAACGCACCAGCGCCCCAGATACCGGCAGACAACACCAGCGTCACCCAATAAATCCGCTCCCAGCGTTGCGGCGTGCGCTCACTGTCCGGGCTGCGAAAATAGACCACAAACATCAGAATGCGCAGTAACGACGAGGCGCTCAGCAGGCTGATCCAGCCGATCATCACGCGGTGATCCATGCGCTCCCAGCACAGCCCGCACAGCATAAGCGCGGCCAGGTAACTGCCGAACACCGCGGACACGGATTGGTTGAACAGCTGTCGCAATCGGTCACCGCGCACTTGCGCCGCGATGAAAGTCTCCTCGTCGTACCGAAATCCTGGGCCATCCATGTGATCCGCCTGATCATGATGCTGCGACAAAAAAGCGATTGTGCCACCCGGCTACCCAGGCGAACAAACGAATCACTGATGGGCGTTCGCAATAATCCATATCGAAGTAATAGCACATGAATACAATCGTTTTGCGGGTGGCGTGCCCAATCTGACTGGCGCTTGGCGTGTCGAAGAGCTTTACGGGTCCATCACTGTCCGATCTTCACCTTCATGCTCGGTGTTTTCCGTAAACATCTTCTGTGCACTCAGTTGGAAGGAACCCTGTATGAAAATGAATACTCTGGTCGCCGGGCTGGCCCTCGCCGCAGCACTGACCTCCTCGATTTCCGCTATGGCTGAAACCGTCAAACCCACCATCGTGCTGGTTCACGGCGCTTTTGCCGATTCAACCAGTTGGAACGGTGTGATCAAGATTCTCGAAAAGGATGGTTATACCGTGATAGCGGCGGCGAACCCGCTGCGCAGCCTTAAAGGCGATGCGCAATCAGTGACCGACGTGCTCAAAGGTGTCGGTAGCCCGGTTGTACTGGTTGGGCACTCCTATGGTGGCCCGGTCATCAGTGAAGCCGCTTATGGTCAAACCAACGTCAAAGCCTTGGTGTACGTAGCGGCCTTCGCCCCGGAAAAGGGAGAAAGCGCCTTTGCGCTGACTGGCAAATTCCCGGGCAGTTCGCTAGGCCCTACCCTGGCAAAACCAGTGGATTTGGCAGACGGAGGGAAGGACTTTTACATCCAGCAAGACAAATTCCACGACCAATTCGCTGCTGACGTGCCCAATGCAGACGCGCGCCTGATGGCCGCGACACAACGACCGGTGACTGAAGCAGCGCTCAAGGAAGAAGCCTCTGAACCGGCCTGGAAGACGATCCCATCGTGGTGGGTGTATGGCGACAAAGACAAAAATATCCCTCCACAAGCGATGAAATTCATGGCTGAGCGGGCTAACGCCAAACAGACGGTGGTGGTCAAAGGCGCCTCTCACGTGGTGATGGTCTCTCACCCGAAAGCCGTTGCCGACTTGATCGAAACGGCGGCAAAGGCTCTCTGACCTACGCGTGAACGCAATACTCGGCATGAGGCTGACGCTCAGCCTCATCGCTCGAGTTCAGCACTTGCCTGGTACCCATCCGAATTGGACACCCGATAGGCAATCTCCGGGATTACTGCTGCGGCGCAACCATCTTGAACCGGATATTGATGTCGTCAGAGACCACGGTATCGGCAAACTCCCCTTCACCGATCTTGAAATCACTTCGCTTGAGGGTTAACTCGCCATCAAAGATGCCGATGGTGTTCTCCGCCTTCAGGAGGACCGGGACGGCCACCTCGCGGGTAACGCCCCTGAGCGTCAGTTTGCCGATGATTGAGTACTTGTTGTCACCCAGTGCCTTCACATGGGTCGATTCAAAGGTCGCCACGGGATAAACCGCCGTATCGAACCAGGCGGTTTTTTGCAGTTCCGTGTTGGCGTCACTGCTGCCGGCATCGATGCTGTCGAGCTGGATGGTCAGCGATGCATGGGCCGCTGCAGGCTTGGTCGTGTCGAAATCCAGCTTGGCTTCGAACTCGCCAAAGGTGCCGTACACCCGCGAGCTGAACTGGTTATACGTGAAGGAGATCTTGCTCGCGGCTTGATTGACGTGCGTGTACTGGACCGCGTGCACGCAGGGCAAGTAGCCAACAGTGAGCACGACGGCCAGAACAACGAGCCGCGGGAATCGAACATTCATGGGATTCTCCGTGAGGGCTCCCGTTATGAAGCGAACTGCCCGCACACGTGGGCCAGCGATAGGAGGACTAAAGCAAACAACTCGCGTTTCTTCCACTTGCAACACGTACTTCCGACCACCTGTCGGCCTTCCCGAGACAGCGCCCTGTATGGCCACCTTGACGGGTGTTTAATACCTGCTGCACTCACCGCTTCGGGAGACTGGTCATGAAAATCGTCGTCATCGGAGGTACCGGCCTGATCGGCAGCAAGGTCTGCAAAAACTTGCAGGAACTGGGCCATGAAGCCTTTGCGGCGTCACCGAGCACCGGGGTCAATGTCATCAGCGGCGAAGGCCTCAAAGAGGCACTCAAAGGCGCCGACGTGGTGGTCGACGTGGCGAACTCACCCTCTTTCGAAGACCACGCGGCGTTGCATTTCTTTGAAACCGCCGGGCACAACCTGTTCGCGGCGGAGAAGTTCGACGGGGTCAAACACCACGTGGCCCTGTCCGTCGTTGGCACCGAGCGGATGCTCGACAGCGGTTACTTCCGGGCAAAAATGGCCCAGGAAACACTGATCAAAAAATCGGGCATTCCCTACACCATCCTGCGGGCCACGCAGTTCTTCGAGTTTATCCACGCCATCGCTCACTCCGGGCGTGAGGAAGGCGACACCATTCACCTGACGTCCGCTGCGCTGCAACCGGTGGCTTCGGACGACGTCGCGGTGGCGCTGACCGATATCGCGCTCAAAGCGCCGGTCAATCAGACCGTCGAAGTGGCCGGGCCTGATAACCGCCCGCTCGTCGAGTTCGCCAGCGATTACCTGAAGCACACCCAGGACCCGCGCCAAACCGTCGCGGACGACACGGTTCCTTACTTTGGTGCGCCGATCAATGACCAGTCACTGACACCAGGCGCCAATCCCATCATTGGCGCGACGCGGTTCCAGGACTGGCTCAAGACCCACTAGGCCACTGTTTGAGCAGGAAAACTTAAACGCTGAACGGACCTAACATTGGCTCGCCACCGCCCGTGAAGAAATAGCGGCGTCGTCCTGTTGTTTCACTCGCTGAGTCAACACCAGCATGCTCAGGAAACCCAGTGCGATCAGCAGCGGATACGCCATCAACAGTTCGGACAGGGAGTATTTCCAGGCCAACGGCCGACCGACGCCCAGCATGGCTGCATACATCCAGGACACGGCCGACAGCGAGCCGCAGAACAGCGCGAGCATCCGTGCGCTGAACCCGAGATCGAGCAAGGAGCCTGCCTTCTGCAACGCAGGCAATACCAAGCGATGTAGCAAGATGCCGTTGTAGGTCAGCAGCATGACAATGATCACTTTGGCTTGAAGTTTTGGGTTCATGAAGTAGTTCATACCTTTGTCCAGGTAATCAATACCGATCACCGCGGCGCCCGTCACCCACAAGGCTATCAATGCAACGATCACAGACTTCTGCAGACTTTCCATATGAGCATGGTCGTGCTCAGTGAATGTTTTTCGTTTTAACAAATCTTTAACCATTGCAATATCACTGGTCAACACCAAACCAATGGCCACACAACAAGACACTAAATGAACGTAAATAACGCCCAACCGCAAAAATTCCATACACTCTTTATTTTCGAGCAGGCTCATAATTGTATTTATCGCCACGGTACTTTCTCCACCTTGTTCGATAGTACAGACCGACAACTAACAGGGCATTTAACTCTTTAAACCCTTGTGCGATCTTACTTTTATAAGAGATGCCAAATCGCAGACCTGACACTGCGCAGCCCATTGATTCACTTGGCAAACCAATGATCGACTTGTTTACCGCCTCCTGAATTTCAGATAAAAAAATCCCCATTTGCAGTCACTGCATATGAGGTTCGTTTTCCACTTCTTTTCTACGACTGCTAAGCAGGTCATGGTGACGTGCTGAAGTATCAGAGGGTGTTACGCCTCGAATGTTCATTTTTTAAGCAGACTACCGACAAACGGTTACTTCAGCGGAAACAATTGAAACTGACAACGAATCGATAACTTCTCCGTAAGCCGCGCGCTAACTGGCGCGCTTTAAATTATATAAGTCCCAGCCTCTTTCATTGGATCCATTAGTCGTTGCGTTACTTACGAAAAATGTAATAGAGACCTGCTCGCAATTACCCCTATGTACGACTAAACAGTCATACTTTTTCACCTCTAGAACTCAGGCTCCCTCCAGCCCCCCTCAACCGTCGATAGCCGACGCGAACGGGAGCCAGACACACACTTCGAAACCCTCTTGCCGACCTGTTGCAGGGGAGCTCAATTCCATTCTCGCGTTAACCCCCTGAACAATCGTTTTGGCAATCGCCAGGCCCAATCCTGAACCGCTGATCTCACTGTGACCTCGTACAAAGCGCTCGGTCAGATGTCGCAACACCGATTCCGGTACCACCGGGCCGCCATTGACTATCCGCAATTGCGCCTGTTCCGTGAGGTTGACTTCGATCGGTTCATCCGTTGCGCCGTATTTCAGAGCGTTCTCAATCAGGTTGCGCAACAAGATGCCAAAGGCGTCCGGGTCAATGTTCGAGTACACGCTGGCCTGGTGTGGCAGTTGCAGCTCAATGCGCTGGCCGCTGCGCTGGTTCCATTCATCGACGCCATGGGCCAACAACGGAATCAGGTCCTGAGGCGTTTCGGACAACAACCCACCGCCCTCGGCCTTGGCCAGCTGCATGAGCTTTTCCGACAGCCGCGCCAGCTCACGCAAGGCGTTTTCAATCTTCGCCGCCCGCACCCGCAACGGGCCTTCAGGCGCCTCGTGGTGCAACCGCTGGATCTGCGCCAGGGTCGCGGCCAGTGGCGTACGCAGTTCATGGGCGCTGTTGGCGGTAAAGCTGCGCTCGGCTTCGAGGGCTTTGCGCAAGCGTTCCAGCAAGTGGTTGACCGCCTCGGCCAACGGATCGATCTCTGCCGGCAGGCGGGCCACCTTGATCGGTGACAGATCACCGACACCACGCGCCTCAACCGCACGACGATACGCCAACACACTGCGCAGGCTGATCCGCACGAACAGCCAGGTGCCCAACAGGCTGACGGGAATCAGCGCAAACAGCGGCAACAACAAGGCAAACAAGGCTTCCCGCGCGGCTTCACGGCGATGATCCAGCGGCTCGGCGATCTCAATGAACAGCGTTTCACGCAATGCACTGGCGCCATACAAGCGGTACTTTTCAGTGGTTGAAAAACCCTCGGTCGGTTGTTGGTTGAAGATCTTCGGGTTGGCGTCGTGGGACTGCATCAGGATCTTGCCGCTGGCATCGCGCACCAGGTACGTCAGGTATTCCTTGTGCATTTTCAACGTCGCAACGTGCTGAGCTTCACGGGGTTCTTCCCGGTTACTGATTTCCAGCACGGCCAACGGCAAGATGCGTTGCGCGGTCTCTTCCAGCGCGCTGTCGAATGCCTCGTCCAATTCATGTTGCACCACCAGCCAGGCACCGACGGTTGCGCCCAGCCAGAGCAAGGTCATGCCCAAGGTCAAACCCAGGCCGAGACGTTTTTGCAGGCTCACAGAAGGCTTCATACGGCCATCAACCGGTAGCCCATGCCGCGCACGGTTTCGATCAGATCGCGCCCCAGTTTTTTACGCAGCCGACTGATATAAACCTCGATGGTATTGCTCTCGATTTCGGCACCGAAGGCATACAGCCGTTCTTCCAGCTGCGACTTGGACAACAGCGCGCTGGGGCGCTGCACAAACGCTTCGAACAGCGCCCACTCACGAGCCGTCAGGTCCACGGTGGTGCCGGCACGCTGCACGGTGCGTGCGCTCATGTCGACCTGCAAATCACCGAGTCTGATCTGCGGGTTGGGGTTGCCGCTATAGCGTCGGGCCACCGCGGCCACACGGGCCGAGAGTTCAAACAGGTCGAACGGTTTGACCAGGTAATCATCAGCCCCGGCATTGAGGCCGGCGATACGGTCGGAGATCTGATCCTGGGCGGTCAGAATGATCACCGGGGTCACGTCCCCTGCCGAGCGCTGCTGACGCAAAAAATCCAGCCCGCGCCCGTCCGGCAGCATCAGGTCAAGCAGGATCAAGTCGTAAGGCGTGGTGCGCACACTGTTGCGCGCATGGTCCAGGCGCTGCACCCAATCGACGGCGTGGCCGTCATCGGCGATCTGCTCGCGCACCGCCTCCCCCAGCCCTGGTGCGTCCTCGACCAATAAAACCCGCATCTGGTACCCCCCCGTGATGGTTGTCGTGCAGCACCTTAATCGCCTTACCTGACGTCAATCTGAAGATTCAGCTAGTTGTCAGGAATGCACCTTAGGGTATGCCACAGACGCCGACCTCGGCAGGAGACAGATCATGAAAACAGGTTTTATTGCCAATGCCGCGCTGTTGAGCCTGCTGCTCAGCGGTTACGCCCTGGCCGATGACGATTGCAGCGACCCGGTGAGCGACTGGCAACCGCGCGAGACTTTGCGTCAGCAGGTCGAGCGGCAATACGGCTGGAGCGTGCAGCGCATCAAGGTCGACGACGGTTGTTACAAGCTCAAGGGCTTGGACCGCAAAGGCAATGCCATCGAAGCCAGTTACTCACCCGCCTCGCTGCGCCTGCACACACTTGAGATTCATTTCCGCGACGACGGCGATGCCAGGGATTACCTCGGCAGCCCGCTTGCCGAATGACGCCCTATCTGTCGATTAGTTTTCCTGCGTTTCAGGTTGCTGTCAGCCAGCAGGTCCAGTCTCTCGACCTAACGATCAAAAGGACACCCTCATGAAAAAGATCATCGCAGCTACTTGCCTCGCCAGCGCCATTGCCTTGCCGGGTCTGGCCCAGGCCCGTGAAGTGACCTTGACCACGCAGCTCAAGGACTACAGCGGCAATGATGCGTACCTGGCGATCTACGTGACAGACGCTAATGGCCAATATCAGAAAACCCTCTGGGTGGCCGGCAAGAAGGCCAAGTACTACAAGCATCTGGGCGACTGGGCCCGTGGCAGCGGGATGAACCCCAGCGAGTTTGACGGGGTCAGCGGCGCCAGTGTCGGCAGTGGGCGCACGCTCAAAGTCAGCGTCGAACTGGCAGACACCCTGATTGATGCCGGGTACCAGATTCGCATCGACAGCGCCGTCGAGGACAAACGTGACGCCCGCGCCGATGTCAGCGTGCCCCTGACGTCCAAAGGCTCAGGCAAGCCGGCGACCGGCAGTGCCTACGTCGACGCCTTTACTTACGATCTGTAGCACCCACCATTTCTGGAGGCTGAACATGCTTCGTCAGTTCCATTCCCTGCCCGGCCTGATCGCTGCCCTGTTGGTCATGTTGTTGGCCATCAGCGGCGCGATCCTGTCGGTCGACCCGGCGTTGGAACGCCTGCACAGCACGTCCACTCATGCCGGACAACTCAACGTCGGCCAGCTGGCCGGGCGCGTTGCCAACCACTTTCCGGGCGTGGAGCAGATCCAGCGCACAGCCTCCGGCACGGTCATCGTCTACTACAACCATAACGGTCAGGCTGGCGCAGAAAAGGTCGACCCGTTGACCGGCCAAGGCCTTGCGCCCTACGAGCCATCCGCCTTCTCACGCTGGGTGAAAGAGCTGCATCGCTCGATGTTTCTTGGCACGCCGGGCCACGGCGTGTCGGGAGTCGGCGCGCTGTTCATGCTGATGCTGTCGGTGTCCGGCGCGCTATTGCTGGCCCGGCGCCTGGGTGGCTGGCGCAACCTGCTGCGGCCACTGCGGGGCACCTTCAGCCAGCGCTGGCATGCTGAAGTCGGGCGACTGGCGTTGCTGGGGCTGCTGCTGTCGGCATTGAGCGGGCTCTACATGTCCGCCACCACCTTGGGTTTTGTCGCCGACGGCAGTCAGAGTGAACCCGCCTTCCCCGCCCACGTCAGTACCGGTCCGGCGTTGCCCGTGACGAATCTGCAAGCCTTGCAGGCCACCGACCTCAATGACCTGCGCGAACTGGTCTACCCCAGCCCCGATAATGCGCAGGATGTATTTTCTCTGCGCACGGCCCAGGGCGACGGCTACGTGGACCAGGCCAGCGGCGCTTTGCTGTCCTATCAGGCCCACGACTCAATGCACACCCTCTACGAATTGATCTATCAACTGCACACCGGCGAAGGCCTCTGGTGGCTGGGCTTGCCGCTAGGGCTCTGCGCCCTCTGCGTACCGTTGATGAGCGTGACCGGTATTGTATTGTGGTGGCGCCGCCGCAAGGCGAGCCCGACCCTGCGCCACAACAGCCCCGCCCACTCTGCCGACAGCGTGATTCTGGTGGGCAGTGAAAACAACAGCACCTGGGGCTTTGCAAAAACCTTGCATGACGCTTTGCACCTGGCTGGACACCGGGTGCATAGCGCGACACTGAATCAATACGCCAACCACTACAGCAACGCCCAACGGGTGTTTATCCTCACCGCGACCCACGGTGACGGCGATGCGCCGGCCTCGGCTTCGCAGTTCCTGGCGCAGCTGGCGAAAACCGGCCTCAAGCCCGGCCTGCCCTTTGCCGTGCTGGGCTTTGGAGATCGGCAGTTTGCGCAGTTCTGTCAGTACGCCCATCAGGTGCAGGACGCGATGTTGCAGGCCGGTGGCTCGCCGCTGCTGGGGCTGGAAACCGTCAACCGTCAGTCCTCTCAGGCGTTTGCGCGCTGGGGCCACGCGTTGGGTGAAGTGCTCCAGCATGACCTGACACTGGTCCATACCCCGCAGCGACCACAGACCCATCCATTGGAGCTGACAGAGCGAATTGTCTACGGCGAACAGGTGAACGCGCCGACCCACGTCTTGCGCTTCAATGCACCTGGCAAGCTGCCGGACTTTCTGGCCGGCGACCTGGTCGGGATTTTGCCCCCGGGCAGTCCGATCCCGCGTTTCTACTCGCTGGCCAGCGGCTCGCAGGACGGTGTGTTGGAAATCTGTGTACGCAAACACGACGGTGGCGTGTGCTCGGAATTTCTCCATGACCTGGACATCGGCGGGCCAATTGAAGCGTTTATCCAGCCCAACCCGCAATTTCGCCCGGCGTCGGGCACGCACCCGGTGATCCTGATCGGTGCCGGTACCGGCATCGGTCCCCTGGCCGGTTTTATCCGCAACAACACGGCCCGACACCCGATGCACTTGTATTGGGGCGGGCGCAACCCGGCCTCGGATTTCCTTTATGAACCGCAGCTCAATCAATACTTGTCGGACCGCCGCCTCACGGCATTGCGTGCCGCCTTCTCTCAGGTGCAGGACCGCAGCTACGTGCAAGACCGGCTGGTCAGCGATGCCCTGGCCTTGCGCCGGCTGATTGAAAAAGGCGCCCAGGTGCTGGTGTGTGGCAGCCGCGAAATGGCCAAAGGCGTGATGCAAGCCCTCGATGAAGTGTTGGCGCCGCTCAACCTGAGCGTGCTGACCCTCAAGGCACAAGGACGCTACCGTGAAGACGTCTACTGAGTTGCAACGCTACAGCCTGAACGGCGAGACCATGGGCACTCGCTACACCGCCCTGTTCTATGCCGATGCCGGGATTGATACCGTCGCAGTGAGCCACAGCCTGGCCAGCGCCGTGGCCCGGGTGGATCAGCAAATGTCCACCTGGAAGCCCGACTCGGACCTCAATCGCCTCAACGCCGCCCCGGAACAACAATGGGTCTCGGTGCCTGAGGAACTGGCGACGGTGCTGTCTGCAGCACTGCGCGTCAGTCAGCAATCGGGCGGTGCCTTCGACATCGCGGTCGGTGATCTGGTTGACGCCTGGGGGTTCGGCCCCGCAGAACAGACGGTGACAGAGCAGGCGCTCGCCACGACGTCGTCCCACGCGCGATTGTCAGCCAGCGCCGCGCTGGTGGTTGATGGGCAACGCAATCAGGTGCGCAAACGCGCACCACTGCAGCTTGATTTGAATGGGATCGCCAAAGGGTTTGGCGTTGATGAACTGGCCCGTTGCCTGGACGGATTGGGCATCACCCGCTACCTGGTCGGCATCGATGGCGAGATGCGCGCCCGCGGTGTCAAGCCGGATGGCCAGTGCTGGGCCGTGGCCCTGGAAAAGCCCAACCGGGGCGTGCGTGAAGTCATGGGCGTGATGGAACTGGGTGATGCCGCTATCGCGACCTCCGGGGACTATCGACACTGGGTCGACGTCGCCGGTCAGTCCTATGCCCATACCATGAACCCGGCCACCGGCGCGCCGTTGTGCAACACGCTCGCCGCCGTCACCGTGGTGGCGGCTTCGTGCATGCTCGCCGATGCCTGGGCCACGGCGCTGATGGTGCTGGGCGAAACCGAAGGGCCACGTCTGGCACAGGAACGCGGGATGGACGCATTGTTCGTGCTGCGCGACGGCCAACAGTTCAAGGAAATATCCATTGTCGGCGGTCAATTGCAGGCGCAGATTGAAACCCGTCCGATGTGAACCGTTTAATGACAGTGAGTCGCTCTCAACCATGAAGTTCATGCACAGGCACACCGAGTCCCACCGCAGTGATCGTATCGGCTGGCTGCGCGCCGCCGTCCTTGGGGCCAACGACGGGATTGTCTCGACCGCCAGCCTGCTGATCGGCGTTGCGGCCGCCAACGCCAGCCACGCCACGTTGCTGGTCACTGGCATGGCAGGCCTGATGGCCGGTGCCATGTCCATGGCCGCAGGCGAATACATCTCCGTCCACTCCCAGGCCGATACCGAGCGAGCAGACTTGTCCCGCGAACAGGCCGAGTTAGCCAGTGATCCGAAAGCCGAACACATCGAACTCGCCAACATTTACATGCATCGTGGCGTCTCCCCCGAGTTGGCGCATCAGGTCGCCGATCAATTGATGGCCCATGACGCACTGGGCTCCCACGCCCGGGACGAATTGGGCATCAGTGCCACCCTGACCGCCAAACCCTTGCAAGCCGCCCTGGCCTCCGCTGCCAGCTTTGTGGTGGGTGCCGCGCTGCCCCTGGCGGTGACGTTTGTCGCATCGGAGCACAGCGTGGTGCCCTGGATATCGGGCATGTCATTGGTGTTTCTCGGAACGCTGGGCGCCATTGCCGCCCGGGCCGGCGGGGCCAATGTCATGACCGGAGCCTGGCGGGTGACATTCTGGGGGGCGCTGGCCATGGGCATTACGGCACTGGTGGGGCACTTGTTTGGCGCCGTGGTCTAGTTCACGTTCCTTCCTGCAAAAAACAAAGGGCGCCCGTTAATGAAAACGGGCGCCCTTTGCACGCTGCCTACCTATACCACGCCGACAAAATCACTCGCAGTCAGGGCCACATGCCCGACCAGATCAATTTGGAAATCGGCGCCACTGCCGCTGTTCACATTGCCCTCCACATAGGTGTGATCGACCCCGCCGACATTGACGAAGTGGTACTTCAATTGCGCCTGGTTGTTGAACTCGGTGCCGGCGCCGTTCCACTCGCCGAGGAAGGTGAAGTCCTGATTCCCCGCAGAACCTGCGCCAGAGGTCCGGGCATCGATCAGCGACAAGTCGATATGGTCACTGCCTTGGGTAAAGTCGGTAATCACGTCTCGGCTTGCGGTCGAGGTACCCGAGTCGTTGGTCGAGGAGAACACAAACATGTCCGCCCCCGCACCGCCGGTCAACGTATCGCGGTTGCCATAACCGGTCAGCGTGTCGGCGCCACCGCCACCACTCAAGGTGTCGATACCGCCCTGCCCGGTCAGGGCGTTATTGGCGTTGTCGCCGGTCAGGGTGTTGGCACCCGTGCTGCCGATGACATTCTCGACACCGGTCAAGGTGTCGCTACCGGTTTGTGAACTGCTGGCCAGGCCGGTGGAGAGGTTGACCGTGGCGTTGGCCGAGGTCCCTGACAAGTCATAGGTATCGGTGTCGCCACCGCCGTCGTAGCTGTCATTGCCATCGTTGACCGACGCCCGGAAGGTGTCATTGCCGAGCCCACCGAACAAGCTGTCCAGGCCTTGCCCGCCGACCAGCGTATCGTCACCGCTGCCGCCGTCCATCCAGTCATTGCCGCCTTGGCCTTGCAACAGGTTGCTGACGCCGTCGCCCTGAATGTGATCGTCGCCAGAACTGCCGGTGACGTTCTCGATGCCGGTCAGGGAGTCGTTGCCGGTCTGGGTGCTGGTTGACGTGCCGGCGATCAAATCGACCGTGGCGGGCGCCGAGGTGGCCGACAAATCGTAGGTGTCGGTGCCCGTGCCACCGTCATAGTGGTCGTTGCCGTCGTTCAGCGAAGCCAACATCGTGTCGTTGCCGGCCTCACCAAAGACCGTGTCGTTGCCGGCCAGCCCGCTGAGTTGGTTGTTACCGCTGTTGCCATGGATCACGTTGTCCAGCGCGTTACCGGTGCCGTTGATGTTGTTCGAGCCCAGCAGGGTCAGGTTCTCGACGTTGGCACCCAGGGTGTAGTTGACCGAGGACATGACGGTGTCGGTGCCTTCGTTCAGATTCTCCTGAACCACATCGCCATTGGCATCGACCATGTAGATGTCGTTGCCGGCATTGCCGCGCATCGTGTCGTTGCCGGCGCCGCCGTCCAGCAAGTCGGAACCCAGCCCGCCGTTGAGGACATCATTGCCCGAGTAGCCCAACAGGATGTCCTGATAGTTGGTGCCATTGAGCGTATCACCAAAGAAGAATGAGTTAGTGCCTTCGATGAAGCGCCCTACCGCTTCCGAAGGGTCGGACGTCAGTTGTTCCACCGTGCCGTTGTTGTCGGTGTACGTGGTGATGACCCGCAGCTGCTGGCCGTACTGCGCATTAGTGGGCGCAAAGGTCGACGCATTCGCCCCGGCGATACTCAACCAGGTCGCCCCCACTAGTGCCTGCCACTGATAGGAGAACCCGCTTGGCCCAGGCAAGCCGTCCGCATCCTGGATGGCCGAGGTGTTGGCAGTCAGCCGGTATTGGGCCGGCACCGGACGACTTGGCGTGGTCGGTGCGGTGGCATAACCCGACAGCACCACATTGCCAGTCGGCAGGTGATTGGTGATGCTCAGGTTGATCGTGCGGTCGGCGAAGCGCAGTTTTTCAACGCCGATGACAATATCGGTGCCATCGACGTTAGCCGCGCCCACCCGCAGGTCCACCACTTTGAACGCCGTGATCAGCTCGCCGCCCGGCCGGGTATCGGTGAACTTGGTGATGCTGTAATTGGCATAGTTGCCCGAGTAGATGGCCGTGTCCGCCGCGCCGTCGGCGGTGCCGGCGGCCTGGTGGTTATCGCCCAGGACGAAGTCGGGTCGGGTCGATTGCAAGCCGGTGAAGTGCTCGGCAAACCCTTGACTGGCCAGCAGGTGATTCAGATCAGCGAGTTTGATCGAATCACCAACGATCACGTCATTGCCGCCATTGCCTTGGGAGACATCGTCACCACTGCCGCCAATCAGCCAGTTCTCCGTGGCATTCCCGATCAGGCCCGCCAGCGGATTGGCCGGTGTGACGGTGTTGGCACGGGCGTCGCTGAAGCGTGAACCGATCAACCCTTCGATGTCCGTCAGCAAGGCGTTGAACGGCTGAAACAACACTGAAGTGCCCGGTGCCGCCACGATGTTCTGATTGTTGAGGTCTGCTGCCGCGTCCAGCGCAATGTTCACATCGCTGAAGGCCGCGATGTCGAAGCCCACATCGCCAATGGCTTCGTCACCGTCACCCTGACCCGGCGCGCCACCCAGGCCCGGCAACAGAATGTCGTCGCCGGCACCGCCAAACTCCTGGTCGCCGGTGGAGCCGCCGGAAATGATGTCGTCGCCGTCCTCACCGAACAGGATGTCCGGGCCGTCGCCGCCGTAGATCTCATCATTACCGTCACCGCCATGCACCAGGTCGGTGTCGCCACCGGCATCGATGTAGTCATTGCCGGCACCACCGTACAGCTCGTCGATCCCGGCTTCGCCATAGAGATGGTCATTGCCGTTACCGCCAATCACCACATCGAGGGCACCGGCGCTGGTCCCGGCATAGATGGTGTCATCCCCTTCCCCACCATCGAGGAAGTCTTCGATATCACCGCCATAGATCACGTCGTTGCCGTCGCCACCGTAGATGTGGTCGGCACCGGCCTTGCCATCCAGGATGTCGTCGCCGCCTTCACCGTAGATCGTATCGTCACCATCCCCGGCATCGAGCCAGTCGTTGTAGTCGGTGCCGACCAACACTTCGTGGGAGTTGTAACCCACGGCCGCGGTGCCATCGGGGTTCTCGCCCTGGTCCGGACGGTAGTCCCGGATATAGGTTTGCGCGGTATGCGTTTCCGGATTGGTCAGGCTGACCAGCAAGCCATTGCCGCCAATCCCGCCCGCACCACCGGTTGAGTAGACACCGACATGGTTGGCCGCGATCAGCGTGCCGTACTTGTGCTCGCTCTTGTACGCCGTGGCACTGGCGCCGGAATCGGTGTAGCTCAATTCGACGTAGCTGTCGGCATAGCCAAAGACATCACCGGCCAGGTGCCGGGCGTCGGTGGTGCGTTCAATGATGTCCTTGAACTGTTCGGTGACCACCTGCTCATTGAGGTTGGTCATCGCCGGCAAGCCGAGGTCGAGGCGGAACAGGTAATAGAAACGGTCACCGTCCATCAACCGTTCCATCTGGTCCTCGAAGATGGCGTTGAACGTGGTACCCAGTTGCCCGGTGTAGACGTGTTTTTCCGCCAGGCCACCGATCCACAGGTCAATCGCGTTGTAGCCGTCATAACCTGCCACGTGATTGCCGTTGGCGTCGGCTGCACCTGAGAGGAACAACGCCGCCTGTTCGGCCGTGACACTGCCGCCGGCATAGTTGACGGTGAGGCCCGAGACATCGGCATCGATGATCGCCTGAGCATGGGCTTTATCACCGTCGAAGGAATACGCGGCGATGAAGTTCACCAGGGATTCGGGGTGAATCATGTTGTTGGCGAAGTCACTCCAGCTCGTATAAGGCGTCAGGCCATCGACGATCAGGTTGGTGTGGTGCTGCGCGCCAGCCGGCGAGGCACGCTCGGCAATCAGCGCATCATGGATCTGCTGACGCGCCTGGTTCAAGGTGGGCAGACCGAGGTCGCGACCACGGGCCAGGTTGATGGTCGCTAGGTCCAGTGGCTGTCCGAGCAAGCCTTGTTGCAACGCCGGGGTGACAAATTCGTCGATTTCGTTGCTGATCTGCCGGGTCATGCCCAACGCGATGGCGGTCGGTCCCACTTCGGCGAAACCGCCAGGGTTGAGGAAAGCCTGCTCAAGCGCATAGTGGGTGATCGCGCCGGTCAGGTCGTAGCCGCCACTGGCATTTTTTTCCAGAGCATCGATGGTTTCACGCAATTGCGAGTGACCGAAACGGAACGCCGCCTGGCCATATTCCAGCGAGATGTTGGTATTGATGCCCGAGTCGTAAGTCACGAACTCTGGCAAGTCCGGGGTAATCAGCCGCGCGTATTGGTCGATCGCGACGTGCTGATATTCCATTTCCACGGTCAGCTTCGCGGCGTAGAACAGCTTGTCCTGATCCCAGGACACGGTGACGCCATCAGCCAAGGTGAAGTTGCCATTGGCATCGCTGTAAAAACCGCCGCTGCCGTTGCTGATCTGTACCTGCCAGTTGTGGCGCACAGTGGCGTCGGTCTGCGCCAGCACCTCGTTCTGCAGGTTGATCAGCTGCACGTTGTGGTCTTCGTGGAAGACGTGGTGAATGGCGGTCAGGCCGAAGTTTTCGTTCACCCGACCATCACCGGCAATGTAGTGGTCGCCCACCGATTGCAGGAGCAATTCGTTGGCCACCGCAAAGTCGGCACTGCCGGGCGCCGCGCTGATGGAGAAGTCGGAAAAGTTGACGAAGCTGAACAGGTTCTTCGGCCCCGAGTTGTCATAGTTGATGACCATCCCGAACGGGTTGTTCGCGTCGAAAGTAATGCTGGTGATGTGCGCATCCAGCGACATCAGTTTCGCTTGATCGATATGCACATCGTCGAAGTGCGGGTTCATGTCCAGCAGGATCGCTTCGCGGGTGTACACCGCTTGCACGCCCGCCGTGGTCGGGTCGGCGTCCAGCACATGACCATGGGCATCGCGGACGCGGAAGTTGGCGACGTCGTCCCACGTCAGGTCGTCACGACCGGTGGCCAGCACGTGGGCACGCAGCTCACTCAAGGTCGGCAGGGTCTGGTGAGTCAGCACACCGTTGAGGGTCCAGGCGGCTTCGTCACTCAGGGTCGTGCCGTCAAACAACGCCGCCCCGGCAATGAATTGGCCAGGGTGATTAGGGTCCGCCACCCACTCACGCAGCAATTGAGTCACGGCATCGTTGGAGCCATAAGTCTGGTTCTGATCGATGTACGGCGAGTCGAGGTTGACGTATTGCGCCTGACCTTGACCATCCACTTCGCTGACCGAGGCGCGGTGCACCTTGATCGAGTAAACCGGTTGTCCGTCCGGGCCAATCGAGCCATACAGCGGATCATCCGGGGCTAAAGGAATGGTGATCGTCGCGTTTTGATTGGGCTTGTTGATGAAGTCCAGGCCGTGGTCGAAGAACTGCCCGAACAAGGTGAACCAGCCGGTGGTCGACGGGTCTCCGCTGACGGTGTTCTGGTTGCGAATGTAGTACTGGCCGGAGTCAGGCGAAGTGGTGTCGACTTCGCCGATGGTGCCGAGAATGCCCGGATTCGTGACGATCGCCACGCCCGTGGCGGTGTGCTGAATATGCCCATTGGCATCGGTGGCAAAGGTCACCCCGCCACTGACGATGGTCTGGCTGATCATCCGTGGTGTGTAGTCCACCAGCGAGGCTGTCGGATCGCTATACAGTGAACTACTGTCAGTCATGGGCGTGGCACCGACGGGAACACCGGCGCCCGTCAACGCGGCGTTGCTCATGTTCTGGTGAACGTAGTGCGTGTAGTCCGAGTGGGTCAGGCGGATGAAGTTCTGCCCGAAACTGCCCCAACTCTGTCCGTCCTGGGTCAGGTTATTGAAGTGGCCAGAGACGTCGCGTAAACCGATAGGGTCCCGTGCGCCGTTGTACCAGCTGGTTTCACCGACCGGAACATCCAGCGGGTTGAAACTGCCGAGAATCCCGAGCACATGGACATTGCCGTCAGAGCCGCTGTAACCGTAAAGCGGTTCACCGGCGGCGTTATAACCCACGACATGGATGGTTGGAAACGAAACCTGCTGCTCAAGAAACGAAATATCGTTTTGATTGAGGGTGAAGCGCTTTAGCTCATACATGGCAATCTCCAGATATCCGTTGAGTTGCAGGGTTTTCCAACCGACTTATCACGATGATCAGGGAACCGGACCGATGGCAAAAGATGCAAAAGTCGAATCAAAAAACGAGACTTTTGTCAGTGACCAGACTGAGACTTTGGTCGAGCCTCTCTCGGCCAGCGAGCGTGGCCACAAGGCAAACTGGCGCGTCAGGTTCAAGACCCGCGCACGCAACCTGAGTCGCTCTACACAATTTGTGATCGCCGCTGCGCTGATCCTGGGACTGACAATGTTTTTCGTCGGCAAACTGGTCAGTGCGCGCATAGAACGCGCCGCCGTGCAAAGCGCAGCGGAGGCCGGCGCTCACTATATGGAAGCGTTCCTGGAACCCTACGTTCAGGAGATGAGCCGCGATAACGGACTGTCGGCGTTGAGCATTGAATCCCTCGACCGCCTCATGGAGAGCCGTTCGCTGAAACGGCACATTGTCTCGATCAAGATCTGGCGAGCAGACGGCACGGTGGTTTACAGCACCGACAAATCCATCACCAATCGCAAATTCCCGATGGATGAAATCGCCGGTGCAATCAAGGGCAACGTGGTCACCGACCTTGAGGACCTGGACCAGGAAGAGAATGAGTTCGAGCGAAAGCTGAACGTACCGCTCTATGAAATTTATGCACCGCTGCGGGAGTTCAATACCGGGAAAATCATCGCGGTGGGCGAGTTCTATGAAATGGCGGCCAGTCTGGAGGAGGAAATCAATCGCGTCCGCCAGCAAGTATGGATGGTGGTCGGTGCCGCGACCCTGGCGATGCTGACGCTGCTGTTCTTTATTGTCCGGCGCGGTGACAAGATCATCCAGCGTCAACAAGTGGCGTTGCGCTTGCGACTGCTGGAGCAAACCCGGTTGCACATCAGCAATGCCGCGTTGCAACGCAAGATGACCAACGCGACTCAGGAGTTTTCACGAATAAACGAACTGACCCTGCGGCGCATCGGGGCCGACCTGCACGACGGCCCTGCGCAGCTGTTGACCCTGATTCTCATCCGCCTCGACGACCTTGCCGAACACTGCACGGAGGTCGATCAGGAGTCGATGGAAACCATCCGGGGGGCGGCGACCGATGCATTGAGGGAGGTACGGGATCTTTCCCGGGGGCTGGCCCTTCCGGAAATCAACGATCTGACCCTGCTGGAGGAGTTGCAGCTCGTGGCGCAACGACATGAGCAGCGCACCGGCACCAAGGTCAAATTGAAACTGGGGCAATTGCCCGATGAGGTGTCGTTGCCGCTCAAGCTGTGCATCTATCGCTTTGTGCAGGAAACCCTGAACAACGCGTACCGCCATGCCGCAGGCAAAGGTCAGGTTCTGAGCGGTAACCTTGTTAACGGGACGTTGCTCATCACGGTCAACGATAATGGCCCGGGCATGAGCGCCGATGCCCTGGTGGCCGACATTCACGGCAGGACGCGATTGGGGCTGGCGGGGTTGCGTTATCGGGTGGAGTCGCTGGGCGGTGTGTTCCACATTGATTCAACAACCGGCAATGGCACGTCAGTCACCGCACAATTCAAGTTGTAGTCAGGAGCCACCTCGGGCGTCCAGCGGCGACGTCACATGAAGTCGGCCAATGCTTTCGCGTTCCCAATAGCGCCTCAAGGCGGTGACCGCTTCCACACGATTGCGGGCATGCAGTTTTTGCATCACGCAGGTCATGTAGTACTTGACGGTTTTTTCGCTGATCAACAGTTTGGAGGCCACTTCCTTATTCGTCAGGCCCTTTGAGACTTCGCGAATAATCTGCTCCTCCCGATGGGTGAGGTCGATCTTGCGAACTTCCGCCTCATGTTTTTTGAAATTGCTCAGCAGCTTGTTGGCAAATTCGGGGGTGATGTACGTTTCGCCCCGGGCGATGGACCGGATCGCCAGCACCAGGTCAGGCCCGCTAATCCCTTTCAATACATAACCGCGTGCTCCCGCCTCGAGCGCCGAATAAGCATCATCCTCTGACTCGGACACTGTCAGCATCAACACCTTCACATCCGGCAACTGCGTGGAAATGAACCGCACCGAGCCGAACACGTCGCCCGGCATATTGACGTCCATCAGCATCACGTCCGGCCTCATTCGTATCGCGATGCCCCGGGCTTCATCCGCGCTGCCACCCTGCTCCACGACTTGCAAATCCGCCCTCTTCCTCAACGTATTGGCAACACCTTCACGCAACAACGGATGATCGTCGACGATGCCAATCCGGATGAACGGGTTCATGAAAAACTCCTGAAAGGGCCAAGTATTCGAATACCCATTGATTAATAGCAGGTAACCCGAACGGGCGCTGGGCACCGGTCGGAAGTGCCGGGCACTTTGAGGCCGAAAATTAGACTTAGGTCGCACGAAATTTGACCGTCAATAAGCAATCTTCGTCATAAGCCTCTGAAAAATCAGCTCCCAACCCATTGTTTTTGAACGCTGTCAAAAACGTCAAAAAAACTTTTAGGCCGAAAACCCGGATCAGCCCTCCATCCGACCAACAGTCGTTCCCCTACGCTGAGGTACATAAATCCACGGCACGGGGACCCTCCGATGGACAAGAAAAGCCAGCAGCGATCCGAGTTTGCCGAGGTGTTTTTTCAGTTGCGCCATACGTTTTATTCGCTGGCCGGGTTCAGTGGCGTCATCAACGTGCTAATGCTGGCGCCGGCCATCTATATGCTGCAGGTGTATGACCGGGCGCTGGTCAGCAGCAACCTCACCACGCTGCTGATGCTGACCCTGCTGATGATCGGTTTATACACCTTGCTGGCCATGCTGGAAGTGGTGCGTACCCGCGTGCTGATCCGGGTCGGCAACCGCCTGGACATGGCCCTGAACCGTCGTGTCTTTACCGCCGCGTTCGAGCGCAACTTGCAGCGGGCTGGCGGCAACCCGGCCCAGGCTCTGCAAGACCTGGCGCAGGTCCGGCAGTTTCTGACCGGCAATGGATTGTTCGCGTTCTTCGATGCGCCATGGACGCCTATTTATCTGTTCGTCGCCTACCTGATCCACCCCTTGCTCGGAATCGTCACCCTGTGCGGATCGCTGATCCTGGTGTCCCTGACCTGGCTCACCGAGATCGCCACCAAAAAGCCGTTGGGCGAGGCGAACCAGGCGTCACAAATCTCGGGCACTTTCGCCAACAACAATCTACGCAACGCCGAAGTCATCGAAGCCATGGGCATGTTACCGGCCATCACCCAGCGCTGGTTCGGCAGCCACCTGCGGATTCTCGAAATGCAGACCCTGGCCTCCGACCGTGCGGCTTACATCAGTGGGTTGGGGCGGTTCGTGCGTATCACCCTGCAATCGTTGATCCTCGGTACCGGCGCCCTGCTGGCCATCGAAGGCTCGATCACCCCCGGCATGATGATCGCTTGCTCGATCCTCAGCGGGCGCGCGCTGGCGCCCGTAGAACAACTGATCGGCGCCTGGAAGCAATTGCTCACCAGCCGTCGCGCCTGGTCGCGGCTCAAGCAACTGCTGCAAGAGTTTCCGCCCCGGGCCGATGCGATGAAACTGCAACGGCCACTGGGCATGCTCTCGGTGGAGCACTTGCACGCCGGGGCGCCGGGCATGAGCCAATCGATCATTCGCGGGCCGCACTTCAACCTGTCGCCGGGGGAATCGCTGGGCATCATCGGCCCGTCCGCGTCGGGCAAATCCACGTTGGCCCGGCTGCTGGTGGGCATCTGGCCGGCGCAAAGCGGCAAAGTACGGCTCGACGGCGTGGACGTCTACCTGTGGAACAAGGAAGAGCTCGGCCCCTGGGTCGGCTACCTGCCCCAGGACGTGGAATTGTTCGAAGGCAGCATCGCCGACAACATCGCCCGTTTCGGTGAGGTGGACAGTGACGCGGTGATCGTCGCGGCCAAACGGGCCGGTGTACACGACATGATCCTGCGGTTTACCCACGGTTATGACACGACCCTGGATGTAGACGGCAACCCGCTGTCGGGAGGGCAACGCCAGCGCATCGGCCTGGCCCGCGCGCTGTACGGCGAGCCGTCGATCATCGTGCTCGATGAACCGAACGCCAACCTTGACGACGCCGGGGAAAAAGCCCTGATCGAAGTGCTGGAAGACCTCAAATCCCGAGGCTGCACCACGGTGCTGATCAGCCACCGCCCGAGCATCCTCGGCACCGTCGACAAAGTCCTGATGCTGCGCGAAGGCAGCACGCAATTGTTCGGTCCACGGGACGAAGTGTTTGCGGCATTGCGTCAAACCAGCGTGCTGCCGACGGTGGGCGCTCCGACCCTGTCAGCCGTTCGCGGGAGAGAATAAATGGGCGCCTTGAGTCTCGATCCGCGTGGCCAGGATTTGGTGCGCGCGGCGGCCAGTATCGATGTCGACGACCACCGTCCGGCACGTTGGGGCGTTTTGCTGGTGATCCTCGGCTTTGGTGGATTTCTGCTCTGGTCCTGGCTGGCACCGCTGGACGCCGGCATCGTCGCCACCGCCACGGTCAAGGTCACCAACAACCGCAAAACCATCCAGCACATCACGGGCGGCAGTGTCGAAGCGATTCTGGTGCGCGAAGGTGACAGCGTCAGCAAGGACCAGGAACTGGTTCGGCTCGACGCCACCCAGGCACTCTCGGAACAAGGGGTGGTGAACGCGCAGTACATCGCCACCAAAACCATGGAAAACCGCCTTGAGGCCGAGCGCGATGGCGCAGCCGACGTGGTGTTCGACCCCGCCATGTTGCAGCGTTACGCCGGCAACGATCATCTGAACGACGCCATCAACCTGCAACGTCATCTGTTCGCCACGCGTCGCACCAGCCTTGAGGGCGAAATTGGCATCCTGCGCGAGTCACTCAACTCCGCCGAAGCGCAGATCAAGGGTTTGCAGCACATCTACGGTGCCCGTTCGGCGCAGCTAGGGTTTCTCAATCAGGAGCTGGTCGGGGTCCGCCAACTCGCTGCCGAAGGCTATGTGCCCCGCAACCGGATGCTCGAACTGGAACGCAGCGGTTCTGATCTCATTGCCTCCCAGGCCGACAACCTGAACAACATTGCCAAGGCGCGGGGCCAGGTCGCCGACATCAAGCTGCGCATCCTTCAGCGCGAGTACGACTACCGCAAGGAAGTGCAGTCGCTGCTGGCCGACGTGCAGAAAGAAAACAGTGCCCTCACCGATCGTTTGCAGGCGCTGGATTATCAAGTCCGGCACACGGTGATCCGCTCGCCCATCGACGGCGTGGTCCAGGGCCTGAACGTGTCGACCATCGGCGGCGTGATTGCACCCGGATTCAAGATCATGGAAATCGTGCCGGCCCACGAACCGTTGCAGATCGACGCGATGGTACCGGTGCAAGCCATCGACCGGATGACGCCGGGTCTGCCGGTGACCATTTCGTTCCCTGCGTTCAATCACGTTCAGACCCCGAACATTCCGGGCCAGGTGTTGACCATTTCCGCCGACCGCCTGGTCAGCGACGACAACAAACAGCCCTATTACCTGGCGCAGATCGAAGTGACACCCGCCGGCATGGCCATGCTGGGCAGCAACCATATACGCGCGGGCATGCCCGCCTCCGTCACCATCAAGACGGGGGAACGCAACATGATGAGTTACCTGTTGAAACCACTGCTGGACCGTGTCAACAGCGCGTTCAAGGAGCAGTGACGTGAACCGCGGACGACGTTTTCTGAGTTTTGCCGCGTCGCTGTGCGTGGCACAGTCGGTGGCGGCGCTGGACCTGCGCGAGTCCTGGAACTTGATGCAGTTTCAGGGCCCGACCTACCTTTCCGCCGGTCACGAACGCGATGCTGCGCTGGAGAACCGCGCCATCGGTCAATCCGGAGTGCTGCCGAAAATCGGCATCACTGGCTTCGACAACCACATCAACGGCACGCAAAAGCAACCGAATTTTTTCGGCAACAGCCAAACCAATGACCTGAACTACAACTCGCGGGGCGCGACCCTGCAGCTGCGCCAACCACTCTTCAATAAACAGAAAATGGCCGAATATCGCCAAGGCGAATATCAGGCCGACTACGGTGTGGCCGTGTTCGACGGCAAGGCGCAGGATGCGGCCGTGAAGCTGGCCGGGCGCTATTTTGATGTGTTGCTGGCCCACGAAACCGTGGCGCTGGCGACGGCCAAGCTCAATTCTTTCAATGAACAAGTGGCCTCGACTCAGCGACGCAGGGAGCTGGGCGACGGCACCATCACTGACGTCGACGAAGCAGTGTCCCGCCGCGACCTGGCCCAGGCCGAGTTGATCGAGGCCGAGGACAGCGTGACCGTGGCCCGTCGTCTGTTGCAGGAATACCTGGGCCAGACACCCGATGAAATCGCCACGCTGCAAGACACCTTCCCGACGCCGCCGCTGCAACCGGACAACCTGCAGGAATGGATCATCCGTGCGGGTACCGACAGCCCTTCGATCCGTGCACGACGCTTGAACGTCAACACCGCCGACGAGGAAGTCGCCAAGGCCAAGGCCGGTCACTGGCCGACCCTTGATCTGGTGCTGGGGTATACCGCTGCCGACAGCGAAACCCTGTCCACCCAGAACCAGCGCAACCGCTACTCTTCTGCCGGCCTGGAGTTGAACATTCCGTTGTACAGCGGCGGCTATGTCAGCGCCCGGGCGCGGCAGAGCGTTGCCACCCGGGATCAGGCCGAAGATGACCTCAATGCCACCCGGGAAGAAATCATCTCGGGGACCACCCGCGAGTTTCGGGGCGTTCAAAGCGGCGAAGCGCGTATCCACGCACTGGAAAAAGCGGTGAAGTCCAGCGAGCGCTCAGTGGACTCATCGAAAAAAGGCTTCCTCGCTGGCAGCAGCACCAACGTCGACATTCTCAACGCCCAGGAACAGGTTTACACCGCCCGCCGCGACCTGTTCGAAGCCAAACTGCGTTACCTGTTGGCCAAGCTGCGATTGGCGGCAAATGTGGGTGCGTTAGGGGATGACGACATCGCCAGTGCCAATGCTTACCTGGGGCCGAAGTTGTCGTTTTGAGAGGAAGTTTTTTTTGCCCAGGCCCGCTGCAACAACTGCATGACCTCGGCATCCGACGTCTGGGAAAAATCCATGTACCAATGCCCGATCGACATCAGCCACTCAGGCATGATCGGGCACACCAGTTCATCGACTTCACCGCGCAACGCCTCGACCGTTTCGGGTGGCCCCACCGGCACCGCGACCACGATCCTGGACGGCCCGTGCACCCGCACTGCGTGAATGGCCGCCATCATTGAAGCGCCCGTCGCCAGACCATCGTCGATCAGAATCACCACCTGATCCTTGAGCTGCACCGGCGCACGCGTTCCCCGGTAAACCTGCTCGCGCCGCAGCAACTCCCGCGTCTCCCGCACCACCACCGCGTCGAACGCCGCCTTATCAATCGGGTGCGCCCGCAACGCCTGTTGATTGAGAATCTGGATACCGCCGCTGGCAATCGCGCCCATGGCGAACTCTTCGTGCGACGGCACGCCGAGCTTGCGCACCAGCATCAGGTCGAGGCGAACATCCAGCGCCGTGGCCACTTCATACGCCACCGGCACGCCGCCTCGGGGCAAGGCGAGAACGATCACGTCCGGGCGTTGAGCGTACGCTTGCAACGGCGCCACCAGACGCCGCCCCGCCGCCGGTCGGTCCTGCAAAATCATGTGCGATGAGGGACTCATTAGAAAACCTCCTCAGGCGATCACGCCTGCCGGTTTCATCACGCAGTCCCGAGGAATTGTCGGCCTGAGCGTGGCCGACAGCAAGCCTCTTGGCTTACACCAATCGCTCGATCCGCTGATGCCGCCAGACAAACCGGTAATACGCCGTCTGCAACGCCAGCATCCCCAGATACGCCACCGGAAACGCCATCCACACGCCTTGCAAACCAAAGTGCCCGTCCAGCACATACGCCACCGGCAATTGCACCAGCACCACGCAGAAAATCGACACCGCCATCGGCACCAACACCGTGCCGCTGGCACGCATGATGCCGCCGACGATCGCCTGGAAGCCAAACACCAACAGACTCCAGAGCATGATGTGCAACAAGTGCTCGGCCATTGCGCGCGTCGAGTCATCGGTGAGGAACAGCCCCAACAACCAGTGCGACAACAGGTAACCCAACACCACCAACCCACCGGTCAGGCACACGTTGATCAGCAACCCCGTGCGCAAAATCGGCCCCATGCGCTCAAGGCGCCCGGCGCCAATCGCCTGAGCCCCGAGGATCGACGCGGTGATCGCAATCGACAGCGCCGGAAACTGCACGTAATTGACGATCTGCGTCACCGCCCCATACGCCGCCGTCGCCTGCGAACCGTGCTGGTTCACCAGCGCCAGAATCACCAGTTCCGACACCGACAACACCACCATCTGCAACCCGGTCGGCAGGCCGATGCGCAACACCTTGCCGAGAATCTCCCGGTCCAGCTTCATCGCCGCAAACATCTCCCGATCCGGCGCCAGCGGATGGCCCTTGCGAATCAACCGCCACGCCAGCCACCCCATCGCCGACAAATTACCCGCCAACCCGGCATACGCCGCGCTCTGAATCCCCATCATCGGCAACCCAAACCAGCCACGGATCAACGCCGGCGTCAGCGCCAACCCGATACACGTCGACACCACCAACGCAATCAGCGGCGACACCGTATCGCTGACCCCGCGCAGGAGCTGGGTGAAGAGCACGTAGACCAGCAGCGACGGCATGATCCACATCATCACGTGGGCGTAGGCCACGGCGTCGTCCAGTACATCAGCCGGCGTGCCCAAACCCTGCAAGGCCGGCCGTGCGAACACACTGCCAAGGACGGCGGCGGTCAGGCCGATCATGGCGCCTAGCAGCAAGGTGGTGCCGGCGATGGTTTTCACCAGATGCGGCTCACGCGCGCCCCACGCCTGGCCGATGAGAACACCCGCCCCCGCGCCGAGGCCGATGACCAGGGCGATGAAGAAAAAGACGATGGGGAACATGCCGGACACGGCGGCCAGGGCTTGGGTGCCGAGCATTTGGCCGATGTAGATGCTGTTGACCGTGCCGGACATGGACTGGAGGAAGTTCGACAGGACCATCGGGGCGAGGAAAAGCAGGTAGGTTTTCCAGAGGGGTATGGGGTGGGTGGGGGTTTGCATTGAGGGTCCGTCTCGGGTGTGGGCGCGGTTTGAGGATTCTACGCCTGGGCATTGTTCGGAGACCGCTTCTATTTGGAAAATATGGAGCACTCGAGTAATAACTGGCGGCAATCCAGCCGATTGCTGCCCGTTGCGAAGGTTAGGAATCCACAACCCAGAGCGGACATCGGCAAGACACTCCGATTAGCTGAATTGACGCTCATACAGGGTGACCTGCTGAGGAAACAGCCCGCCATAGAGAGGATGTGGAATGCCGAAAACATTCACTTCGATGCACGGCGGCGGGAGCTCTTCGGAGTAATCCAGGATGGCTAATCCTGCACATGGAATGACCAGACCCGCTTCGGTCCGAACAGAAAGATCCAGAACGGTCTGGTGTTGATGGTTCGTGGAACACTGGTTCTGGATAGCTGCGTACCCAGCGGCAGGTTCGAATTGGCCGAAAGCAACGCCCATCGGGGGATCTCCGTAATCGAGCGCCGAGTAGCCCACCAAAACCAATCCGCTATAAATTGAGAATCGCATCATGAGACTGCCTGTTTTTTATCATGCATTGGACCTAACCGCGGTATATCACTCGGCTAGTCCTTAAGCGAAGATGAAGCAGTTGAGCGACCGGTTGATCCACAACCAAAAACTGCCAATCAATATGAGCAGAAAACAGCCAGAAATGGTCAGAGGTTTTTCCTAATGTTCATCGAATCCCTAGTCCATTTTTCGTTCCGGTTCAAAGCCTACTGGCGATTTCCTTCCAGATGTAGGCGTAGTTGTATTGCAGCCAGCGAACCAGAACTTTATCGAACTGCCGACGAAACCAGTTGCGCTCTCTAGCTGCCAGCCTTTCTTCTATCGACTCTCTGAGTATGTCGGGGTCGAACCCCGTCCATACCGGAGGCACAACTGCCACGAGATTGGTGAAGCACACCGGCGCGACCTCTGAATAGAGGATTGCGTAAAGTATTTCAGGGTCGACGCCTCTCACCTTATTCGCCACATAGTCAAAATCGACGGGGAAATCATTGAATGGCTCGGAAAGAGCGGCTCTGACTTTTGTCAGTTGTGGTTCAGTCAGAAGATGTCCCAATGTGTGAGCTCCTCTAACTCTTCGTCCAGTGAGCTCGCCACCGCTTCGCCTGCGACACCACCGGCGATTGTCCCTGCCAAGACAACTGCTAATGCACAAATGGGGGCGCCTGGGCCGCACAATGCGCTAACGCCCATCCCCGCAAGAATACCGCCGACCGCACCAGCACCGACGATGATGCCTTGGCGAGCTGCTTCTTTGGGTTTGTTGTCAGCATTCAATATTTGATAGGTTGCTAGAGCCGCCGTCACGAGAACACCAAGCTTGCCCATGATCAGCATTTTTTTGGTGCCGGTCGTGAATTTCGCATTATCACGGCCCGAAGATTCCAGGATGGCGTAGTGAACCTTGTTCTTTTCTACTTCTGAAAGGCTGTCGTAACCCTTCTGAAACAGGTTTTCAGAATAAATATCCAAAAGTGTTTTGAGTCCCTTTCCCTCTTTTTTCTTCCTCTGAACGATCGCCAACCCCTGTGCTGAAGTGAATTTGCGATGCTCCATCATGATTTTGTTTCGCATCTCATGACTGAACGTCACCCCTTCTTGTGCCGTAATCTTTCCCGCTTTCACGTCATCTCGGACTTGCTGAGACATGCGTTTGATATTCTTGGTATAGCTCGATCTGATTTTTTCATCAGAGATCGCATCCAGTGAAAATCTCAGCGCAGAACCCTCCATCAGCTCTAACGCCCTGTCGAGGGGAGAGTCTTGCAAGGCGTGCTCACGCTGAACGACATAGCTGCCGGTGACAATGTACGGCTCTGTCATAGGATGGTCCTTATCCTAAAATTGTGTTCAATAGGCTCTCAGTGAGAGAGGAGGCCCCTGCGGATGCTTCCTCTTCAAACTTGAGCATCACGCAGGTCTTACCGGACGGATTCGAAAACTTAACGGCGTTGTCTCTATTGAATACACTTGGCAGTGATGACCCATCCTCAAAATGCGCGGTGCACGATAAGCCCTCATAGCTTTCGTCAGCAGGAATTCTGAAGCCGATCCAGCTCGCGAAACCCGTTAACGGAGTGGGAGGAACAAACTCGCAGGGTGTATGGGTATCGCCAATTATTACCGTACCCGAACCACCAATCACGATACCGCCGTGGGTGCCTCCGGTATCGATGGTCGCTGCATTCTTGCCGTTAATGAACACGGTCGCAGACAGCCCTGAAGAGAGCGCACTACCGCAAGTGCAGGTGTCGCCCTGACGCGCTGCGGGAAGGCCGTCGAAGAATACGTCAGGAGATCCTGATGCTATAGGGTTGGTACCGTGCCCCGGCAGAGGGCAGCTGTATGGATCACTTTTCCGCGCTGCTGGCTTAGCCACTATGACCTCCTGTCAAAAATCCTTGTGAGCGTCGTAACCTACCAGAACAGATCGCCCATTAGAAATCTCGTGGAGATGGGCGCCTGTAATGATCAGCGCTCAGCGCCTGCATGAATTGATCAGTGCTTGAACCAAGAATTCACTATGGCGTGAAGAAAAAGCTTCATTTGATTGCAAAGGTCAAGGGCAGCAATCGGCCAAAAGCAGACCATGGACACGCAGCTAATACGTCAGTAATGTGCAAAGGAATATGTCGCTTTCCCCCTTCTTGATGTCGCGTTTACAACGTCGATTTTTTGATTGCTCAAGGGATTACGCATGAACATGGGATGTTATGCCAAAAGCCGTTCGGCATCTAAAAGTTGAATGTAAGGAGCAATAAAGTGGAAATCAAGATTGATGTATTGGGTTCTCCGACAGAAAAGGATAAAGGAGTTCTGGATAATAGGTTTTCAGAATATCTTCGAATTCAATATCCAAATCTACCACCAGAATCGGAAGATAAAATATTTATGGTGGTTGCACACGATGAAGTAGGCGACTACATCGGTGCAATAAGCTGTAATTGTTACTGGGATGGCTTAGAAATTGACACCTTTTGGGTTAAGGAATCTCATCGCGGTAAAAAAGTAGGATCTATGCTTTTGGAAAAAGCAGAAGCGATTGGTGCCAACAATGGGGCAGTAGTTGCATTCTTAAAAACCGTTGATGCTAAAAAGTTCTATGAACGGCATGGATATGAGATTTATGGTGTTCTTGAGGATCGCCCAATCGGGACTAACCTGTATCATTTAAAGAAACGGCTAGTAAAACATGCATAACAACTGGTTCAAATCGTTCACTTCGCTCAATGGGACGGGCTAAAGCCCCCCTTAACCAAATGCTGGTCAGAGTCCGCTATGGGTCGTAGCGGACGTGTATTGGCAGAGGCGCTGCCGACTCCTGTTTCTAGACATGTTGTCGATGGCTTCGTAACCTCAGCGATGTCTTGTACCTCGTTAAATTTTCACGGACGATGCAAAGAGCTCGAAATACTTGAAGAGGACGGTCATGTACCCTTTCGCGATTAGAGAAGGCTAGGCAGCAACAAACTGCTAATTGAGTTCTATCCACAGCCATCGGACATTGGGTTTCAGGAGGCGCTCCGCCTGGTATTGACACCATTTGGATTCTCAGTAAACACCACTGAGCATGGCATATGGGCATCCCACTCCCATCTAGAAAGTAAGTTTGGTACTGTCCGAATTGACAGCGACTCTTGGAGCGCTTTCGGAGAAGCCGACCATTTTTCCGATAATCCCACTCGCAATAGGCAACTAATTTATGAGCTCGGCGCAATGCTGACCGCTAGCGGAGTGTTCCAAGAGGTTCCGTGGCTTGCTCAGGCAAGACAGGTGACTAAACGTCTGTAAAGGCTATAGGTCGAGCACAGCTAACGGCCAAAAGCGGACCTCCATTTCAGACGCATGCATTCGCCTATAGCGGCCTGTAGTAGGATGCGGATTTGAACAAAAGAAGCTTCATCATGGATGTACACGCACTTGAAGAAAGCAGTGTCTTATCGATCACAGTGGACCAAGCCCATCGCTATTTCGAGATGGTTGTCAGACTGGATGACGGGTCCAGAAATAAGCTGATGGCATGGAACGCGGATGGCACTGAGCTAACTATCAGGCTTGGCGCTCTTAACGTTCAAAACACCAGTGAACTCGGAGAGCTTGAAGGGATAAACATCGTTGATAATGTTCTATCCCTTGAAGGTGATTTTGGAGATATAACGATCACAGCCACCTCGATTTTGATTGAAAAGCTGACGTAACTACCGTGCGGGAGGCTACTTCGAGCTGAATGCTACCCGTCACGGATGTCTGATTGTGGCTATTTACTGCCTGTGCTGATCGGCAGCTTTGGGTCGGTTAGCGACCGTCGCTCCGATTAGCCATCCTTGTCCTTCCACACGTGGAGGACTTGTCATGAACATCATCGCTACCTGCAGACGTCAGCCCTGGAACAAAGGAAAACTGGTCGGGCAGAAAACCCCACTCCGACTGAGAGATATTTGGGCCATCCGAGTAAGGCTTCAAATTGCGGAAAGAACCCGAGATCTGGCTCTCTTCGATCTGGCCATCGACAGCAAGCTTTGAGCCTGCGACTTAACCAAGCTCCGCGTGCGCGATGTTGCTCATGGCGAGCACTTATCATCACGAGCCATGGTGATGCAGCAGAAAACGCAGCGGCCTGTGCAGTTTGAGATCACTGAGCAAACACGATCTGCTCTCGGGGCCTGGATACATCGGGCCCAGCTACGCAGCGAGGACTACCTTTTTCCTAGCCGGCTGCATACTTCAGACCATCTATCTACTCGTCAATACGCTCGTATCGTCAAAGGCTGGGTGAAAGCCGTGAGCCTTGATCCAGCCATGTATGGCACACACACAATGAGACGTACGAAGGCATCACTGATCTATCGCAGGACGAAGAACCTGCGGGCGGTTCAGTTGCTGCTCGGCCATACGAAGCTGGAGAGCACTGTTCGATACCTGGGGATTGAGGTCGATGACGCCCTGGAGATGGCGGAACAGACTGAGGTCTGACCATGCATAGCAACGGTCGAAGTCAGACCGTCGCTAACCGGCCAGAAACGGTCACTCCGTAACGCCCGAAAGACGTCTACGGCTTAGGTGGCCTTTCTGGTTGTAGCCTCTGGCATTAACGGTCCTTCGCCATCAGCGCATATGACCTCGGCTCGAGGGCTATTGCCGGGGGCCGGCATTTATCGTGCTAGTCGGGCTGTTAATCGGAAACGGCTACCCGGCGGGGGTTAGCCGCCAACGCTCTCTGGCAGCGACACCAACTCAATCTGCGTACCCCACGGTGCCTGAAAATAGAACCAGCGCACGCCGTCCGGGTTGGTGATGGGCTCGTTGAGAATGGTCACATTCAGGCGTTTGAGGGTAGCCAGGCTGCCGTTGATATCGGCGGTACGCAGGGCCACATGGCTGGCGCCGGCGTCGTCGCCATGGGGTTGGGCCTGATTGATCCCGGCACCCCGGTATTGAAACAACTCCAGCTTCGCGCCGCCGTCCATTTGCAGCATCACAAAGCGTTGCAGCTCGCTGGAGCCATGCCAGCGGAATTGGCTTTTCCACTGATCCGGGATCTTGCCGGGACTGATATCCGAGATCACCCGGGCGCCCATCAGCTCGGCGAAAAAGCGTGTGGCGGCGTCGATATCCGGCACATTGATGCCGACGTGATCGATGACTGAAACCTGCAGCGGTGCAGCTGAGTTCATAGCGGGTTGGCTCTGCGGGGTGGTGGTCGCAGCCTGCGTGGCGGCAGTGAGGGTGACGCTGGCGGCCAGCAGTGCCCAGTGCAATCGGTTCATAACCTGTTCCTCTTGAGATGGTTGGCGGGCGACCGTGGCAGTCGCCCGCTGGGTGTTCAGATTTGTGCCTGGCCGCCGTCAACAAACAGCTCGATACCGTTGACGAAGCTGGCGTCATCGGAAGCCAGGAACAACGCGGCAGCTGCGATTTCATCGGCTTCACCGACGCGGCCCATCGGGATCAACGAGGCCATGTAGTCGAGCAAACCCTGCTGCTGAGCGGCATCGGGGCCGGCCAATTCGACCAGACCAGGGGTGCGGGTGGCGCCGGGGCTGAGGGTGTTGATGCGCACCTGGCGGTCTTTCAAATCCAGAATCCAGTTGCGGGCAAATGAGCGCACAGCGGCTTTGGACGCGGCGTACACGCTAAATGCGGCGGTGCCCGAGCTGCCCGCCGTGGAACCGGTGAGAATCACCGAAGCTTTTTTGGCCAGCAGCGGTAGCGCCTTTTGCACGGTAAACAGCACGCCTTTTACGTTGCGATTGAAGGTGTCGTCGTATTGCTGTTCGGTGATGTCGCCCAGGGGCAGCATGGAGCCGCCACCGGCATTGGCAAACAGCACATCGATTCGGCCGTGGGCTGCGCCAATCTGGCGGTACAGCGCATCCAGTTGGTCGAGGTTCGTTGAGTCCACTTGCACGCCAGTGGCGTTGCCGACAACGGCGACGGCAGCGTCCAGTTCGGCTTGGCGGCGGCCAGTTATGTAAACGTGAGCACCTTCCTGGGCAAAGCGTTTGGCAGTGGCCAGGCCGATGCCAGTGGTGCCGCCGGTAACCAGTGCAATTTTGCCTTCGAGTTTGTTAGTCATGGTGTTTCTCCCGTATTTCGTTTGAGTGAGTTGCGGTGTGGGAGAAGCTTATCGACGAGGGCGTAGTTTCAAAATAGAATTGTCTGAAACCCATCGTTGCAGAAATGAAATGAGCAGACTCCCCGATTTCGAAGGATTGGCGATGTTCGCCAAGGTGGCCGAGGAAGGCTCGTTCGCCGGCGCGGCGCGCGTGATGAGTGTGTCGGTGCCCACGGTATCGCGTGCTGTGGCGCGGCTTGAGGAGCGCCTCGGCGGGCGCCTGTTCAACCGCACCTCGCGGCAACTGGCTCTCACCGAATTTGGCGCGAGCATGGCGGCCAAGGCTGGGGAGATTTATCGGCAGGCTGAAGAGGTGGAAAGCGAGGCTCAGGAATTATCGGTACAGCCTCGCGGTCAAGTACGCCTGGCGATTCCCATGTCCTTCGGCCTGCGCTGGGTCGCACCGCTGATGCCGCAACTGATCCGCCAATATCCCGAGCTGTCGATTGACCTGCACCTTTCGGACGCGTCGGTAGACCTCATCGCCGAAGGCTTTGATGCAGCGCTACGGATTGCCGTGTTGCCGGACTCTTCCCTGGTCGCACGGCATATTTGCGCCGTCACCCAATACCTGGTCGCTTCGCCTGTCTACCTAGCAACCCATGGCCACCCTGGCCATCCCCGCGAACTAGCGGCCCGCACGTGCCTGAGTTATGCCTACCGGGCCCGCAGCCAAGTGTGGCGATTCATCCATAAAGACGGCACCGAGGAAGACGTGGTGCCCAGCGGCCCATTAAGAGTGACCAACTCGGATGCATTATTGCCGGTGCTGCTGGAAGGCTTGGCCATTGCCGAACTGCCGGAATTCATGGCCAGCGAATACCTGGCCGATGGGCGCTTGGTGGTGGTGTTGCCGGACTGGAGCATGACCCGCGGTGGTCTGTATTTCGTCACACCCTCGGCTCGCACGCGCCCGGTAAAAATTAAAGCGCTGTCTGACTTCTTTGCCGAGCATTTAAGCGAGCCGGTGTGGCGGTGGCCATAAGCGCTTGACGCAGCGTAGCCTTTCATTTGTGAAACGATGACTTTCTTTAACGTCTATTTTTGAAAAAACGTCTTTCCCTTACCGTGGTTTGGTCGGCACTGCACAAAGTGCCCATCTAATCATTCGTTTCGGGAGAAAGTCGTCATGAAAAATGCCGTGGAATTGCTTCAGCAGTACCTGGATGCCATTCAGACGCCGTCCTTGGCAGCGGCGCTGTTCGCCGAGGATGGCGTGCTGGAATTGCCCTACCTAGAGTCGCTGGGCATCCCCCACAGCGTGCAGGGCCCTGTCGCTATCGAGGGGTTTATTGGCTCATTGCTCAGCAAAGTGCCGGACTTCAAATTCCGCAACGTGCGCTTTCTAATCGACACCCCCGACCAGGCGTTTGCCGAATACAGCGTAGAAGCCCTGGTGCCTGCCACTGGCCGTATCTACCGACAGATGTACGCCGGCCGCCTGGTGGCCAAGGACGGCAAAATTCATCTGCTGCGCGAGTCCATGGACACGGTAGCCGCTGCTAAAGCGTTCGCGCCGGTTGAGCCGGAGCAAGGCCAGTAAACAGCTAGCTTTTTCGATTGCGGACAACGTCTGCTTCTGGCCGAAAGCACACGTTCAATGCGAAGACAACGATCCAGCCCTACCCCACTCCGCCATGCAGCAACACTCCATACGATTGCAGAAACTCCACCGTGCCATGAAAGATCAACCCGACCCCCATGGCAGAAACAAAGAACCCGACAATGCGCGTAGCAGCATCGATGCCTTGCGGGCCAATCGTCTTGAGGATGACTTGGGCGTAAGCCAGTGACAGATAGGTGGTGAACATCGTGGCGCAGATGGCCAGCGCCACGACGGCGAAAGACAGCACCGCATGACTGGCGTCCTTTATGGTGCTGGTCAATCCGATCACGGTGGCAATCGCACCGGGGCCAAACATGATGGGCATGGCCAGGGGAATGAAAGACACATCCTGATCGGCGTCGTGACCAGTGGGAATCAGGCTGCTGTTGGGCGTGGGGGCGAACAGCTCAAAACCGATCCGCATGAGAATCACCCCACCGACCACCCGGATCATGCTCAGGGGGACGTCGAACAGACGCAGCAGCAGGTTGCCGAAAATCAGGAAAAAGAACATCAGCAGTAACGCATAGAAGCAAGCTTTGCGGGCTACCCGGCGCAGCTCGGCAACGTCCTTGCCTTGCAACATCCCAAGGAACACCGGAATCGCCTCCAGTGGATTGATGATGGCCAGTAACGTGGTAAACATGCCGACAAACAGCGTGACATAGGTATTCATGGCGCACCTTCGAGAAGAGACCGCGTTACATCACCATAGCGGATGATGAGCGATGAGCTCGTTTAGAGCTAAAACTGGTGCTGCGGCACAGGTGATGCTAGCCCAGGAAAGATCAGTCGATGATCCTGCAAGCCATGGCCGACTACCGCATCCGCACCGTCACCCAAGTGCTGGAAAACAGCGCCTTTAGCGCCGAGCTCGGCTGCGACACGGTGGTGCTAACGGCTTGCTTAAAACATATGGATAGCCGTATATTCGAAAAACCATATGTATCGAGCCGTGTCCATGCTGACCCCCGCCGCCGTATTCAAATGCCTCTCCGACGAAACCCGTGTGCGGGCCACGTTGCTCATCACCCGTGAGGGTGAGTTGTGCGTGTGCGAACTGGTCTGCGCCCTGGACGACAGTCAACCGAAAATCTCCCGCCATCTGGCGCAGCTCCGTGCGTGTGGGCTGCTGCTCGATCGGCGTCAGGGTCAGTGGGTCTACTACCGGCTCAATCCTGATTTGCCGGGTTGGGTGCGCGCCATTCTTGAGACCACGCTGGCGGCCAACACTGCCTGGCTTGAGGAAAACAGCGTTCGACTCGACGCGATGGGCGACCGCCCTCTCAACACCACTGCCTGCTGCTGATTCTATTCATCACCCTGGAGCCACCATGCGCGTCCTGTTTATGTGTACCGCCAATAGTTGCCGCAGCATCCTGTCCGAAGCGGTGTTCAATCATCTTGCGCCACAAGGTTTTGGGGCTGTCAGCGCCGGCAGCTTCCCCAAAGGACAAGTGCTGCCGCGCAGCCTGACCACGTTGCAAGAAGCCGGAATTGCGATCTACGGGTTAAGCAGCAAAGGCAACGATGCCTTCGAGGCCAACCCACCGGACATTGTCATCACTGTCTGCGACAAGGCTGCCGGAGAGGCGTGCCCGGTGTACTTCGGGCCGGCGTTGAAAGCCCATTGGGGGCTGGAGGATCCCTCCGAGGTGAAGGGCGATGAGGCAGCCGTCTCCGCAGCCTTTCACTCGACCCTGGCGCGCATCGAAACGCGCTGCCGGGCCTTCCTCGCCCTGCCCTTCGCCGAACTTGATCGCGATGCATTGAAGCGCGAACTCGACCGCATCAGCACCCTGTAACCGGAGCCCCCATGAGCCACCCTCTGCCTAATCTCGATGCGTCGTTGATTGAACCCATCGCCAAAGATCACGACGGCCAGCACAAGCCACGAATCTTGTTGCTGTACGGGTCGACCCGCGCACGGTCGTTCAGTCGGTTGTTGGTCGAAGAAGCCGCCCGCCTGCTCGAACACTTTGGTGCAGAAACGCGGATCTTCAATCCCTCGGGACTGCCGCTGCCGGACGATGCGCCGAACGATCACCCGAAAGTCCAGGAGCTGCTTGAGCTGATGCAGTGGTCTGAAGGACAGGTCTGGTGTTCCCCCGAGCGCCACGGTTCCATGTCGGCGGTGTTCAAGGCGCAGATCGACTGGGTGCCGCTGGCATTGGGCGCCGTTCGCCCGACCCAGGGCAAAACGCTCGCGGTGATGCAGGTCTGCGGTGGCTCCCAATCGTTTAACGTGGTCAATCAGCTGCGCGTATTGGGACGCTGGATGCGCATGTTCACGATTCCCAACCAGTCTTCCGTGCCGAAAGCCTTTCTGGAATTTGACGAAGGCAACCGCATGAAACCCTCCGCGCTGTACGACCGGGTCGTCGACGTCATGGAAGAGCTGGTGAAATTCACGTTGCTGCTACGGGATCGCCCGGATCTGGTTGACCGTTATTCGGAACGTAAGGAGTCGGCGCAAGAGTTGAGTCAGCGGGTGAATCAACGGTCGATTTGATCGCTGGGTGCCACTGGTCGACGCGCTATTGATCCACAGACTCAATTTATATAGGTTTGAGTCTCCGGATCAATTGAGGTTTGGCACATGGCAGTCCCCCTTCAGGAACAGGCATTCTCCAAGAGCCAATGCGTCACTGGCTTGCGTGCAGCGGTCGGCATACTCGAAAAATGGTCTGCATCCAGCGAGCAGGCCTGTCGCATCCTGCGCATTTCTCGCAGCACCTACACCCGCGCCCGGCAGCAAGACCCCGAATGGGCGGTGGCGCTGGACGCTGACCAGATGCAGCGCATCAGTTTTGTCCTCAACATCCACGCGACGTTGCGCCTGATCTTCGATAACCCGGAAAACGTCTACGGCTTTGTGTCGATGGCCAACGACAACGAATTTTTCAACGGGCGTACCCCGCTCGAAATCATGGCCCAAGGCGATATGATTTCGCTGTATGAAACCTTTCGGCGCATCGATGTGCTGCGGGGCGCGCAATGGTGAGGGTGAGCGAATTGGGGGAGTGTGCCGGTGAGCGGTTGAAAGCCTACCGACTGGTCAATTCGAAGTACCCGCCCATCGCGCTGTTTGATGACGTGGCGGACGCGGACGAATTTGAAGTGCTGTATCAGATTCAGGCACTGACCAATCCCCGGCTGCACAATGAAGTCGGTCGTCTTGAGTTGATTGCGCGGGATCAGATTCCGTTCGGCATTCCTGGCTGCTCTTATGCGATCGCGCCTTTTACCCATGTTAACCCGGCCGGTTCGCGGTTCAGCGATGGCAGTTTTGGGGTGTTGTACCTGGCGGACACCATGGAAACGGCGCTGGCCGAGGTGCGGCATCACCAGAGTCTGTATTGGTCGAATGTCCGTAACCTGAACTATGAGCGCTTTGTTTTTCGCGGGCTGTCCTGTGCTTTTGTCGACGTGGCGATGAAAGATGCGACGTCCATTGCGCTGCCTGACCCAATCTACGCGCCCGACGACTACACGCATTCCCGTCAACTGGGCCGCTTGATCAAAAAAGCGCGATGCCCCGGTATTCGTTACCACTCGGTGCGTCAGCCAGGCAGTGACTGCTGGGCACTGATGACGCCGAGACCGGTCGCATCGATTGTTCAAACGGCTCATTACGAGATGGTCTGGAATGGGCAGATCACCAGTGTCAGCAAGATCAGTGAAGCGTGAATGCGTCTAAAACGGGGGCCAGGTGCATCATTGCTGGCATCGATAGTCACCATTGACCCAATGAAGTTCTCATAAAAAATCCTCGGCGTAACATCCGCTCCATACCAACCAATAAACACCCCGGAGCACACCATCATGAAACGCCAAACCCTCCTCGCTATCGCTTTCTCGGTTTTCGCAGTTAATGCTTTTGCCGCTACCTCGGCTCAACCTGTGGTCGCTGAAGGCGGCTCGGATCGTCTGATTGAAAGCCGTGTGGCTGAAGGTGGTTCGGACCGTTTGATCGAGAATCGCGTAGCTGCTGATGGCTCGGATCATCTGATGGAAAACCGCGTAGCCGCTGATGGTTCAGACCATCTGATCGAAAACCGTGTAGCCGCTGATGGCTCCGACCGTCTGATGCAGAACCGCGTAGCCGAAGGTGGTTCCGACCGTCTGATCGAAAGCCGCGCTGCATAAATGCGGGGTTTTACCGCGGTACTCAATGAAAAGCCCGGCCTTATCAGCCGGGCTTTTTTGTGAGCTGTTTTTAGTGCACTCGTCACGCGGGCGTTGTACATGTATCGCTGATAACCATTAGGTCAATACGGCACGCCCGCATGAACCACACTGAAACGCTCGCCAAAATCCTGCTTGGCCCCTTGCTGCTCATGCAGGGCATTTACACCCGGAAGGTAACGCCCAGGCTGCCGGAAGCCGAGGGCGAACGCCAGGGCATGGCCGGCAGCGGCGTGGCCCTGCGGTTGTTGATTGTGGGCGACAGCGCCGCCGCTGGCGTTGGGGCATCGACTCAGGATGAAGCGCTCAGCGGCCAACTGGTCAGCCAGTTGGCCAATGATTACCGCGTGTCCTGGACACTCTGGGCCAGGTCCGGGCTTGATTCGCAAGCGCTGCTGGCATTGCTCGACGACAAAGCGCCACAACCTTTCGATGTGGCGCTGGTATCTATCGGCGTCAACGATGTCACCAGCACATTGGCGGCTGACGAGTGGGTCGCTCGACACCATCGATTGATTGGCCTGCTGCGCGAGAAGTACGCTGTAAAGCAGGTCGTGCTTTCCCCGCTTCCACCCATGCACCTGTTTCCCGCGCTGCCGCAACCGCTACGTTGGTACCTGGGGCTCAGGGCCAGCGCGTTCAACACGCGCCTTGCCGAGTTGGATGAACGTATCGATCACTGCACGTTGCTGACGACCCGGTTGGCCCCCGTGAATGGCTCGATGGCGCGGGATGGCTTCCATCCGGGTCCTGCGATATACAGTCAGTGGGCGGACGATGCGGCGTCGGTCATCGGCCAACGCTTTCGTAAACACACGCCCCTCGACATTGCACAACCCACAATAAAAATACAGGAGTAGAAAATGTCTGAACTGAACCTGCATCCCAACGCCGCGGCCTCCTTGAAGCAATGGCACGAGATGATCCGCACGGCGAACTTGAGCGCCCTGCCCGGTTTGCTGGACCCGCAAGCCGTGTTCCGCTCGCCGATGGCTCACACGCCTTATCCGGGCGCAGCCGTGGTTTCGATGATTCTCAACACCGTGGTCAACGTGTTCGAGGACTTCGCCTACCACCGCGAACTGGCGACCGCAGACGGCTTGAACGTGGTCCTGGAATTCAGCGCCAATGTCGGCGGAAAACAGTTGAAGGGCATCGACATGATCCGCTTCAACGAAGCCGGGAAAATCGTCGAGTTTGAAGTAATGGTCCGTCCGTTGAGCGGTTTGCAAGCCTTGGGCGAGCAAATGGGGCAGCGCCTTGGGGCATATCTGACGGCCAGTAAAGCCTGATTCTAAACGCCTGAAACTCACGTTGCGCGCGGTGATATCACCGCGCGTAATGATCCATTGCCGACATCGATAGTCACCATCAACTCAATGAAGTTCTCATAAAAAATCCCCGGCGTAACATCAGCTCCATACCAACCCATAAGCACCCCGGAGCACACCATCATGAAACGCCAAACCCTCCTCGCTATCGCTTTCTCGGTCTTTGCAGTTAACGCTTTTGCCGCAACCTCTGCTCAACCTGTAGTCGCTGAAGGCGGCTCGGATCGCCTGATCGAAAGCCGTGTGGCTGAAGGGGGTTCGGATCGTTTGATCGAGAATCGTGTGGCTGCTGATGGTTCTGACCGTCTGATCGAGAACCGCGTTGCCGAAGGTGGCTCTGACCGTCTGATCGAAAAACGCGTCGCTGAAGGTGGCTCGGATCGTTTGATTGAAAACCGCGTTGCCGCCGATGGCTCCGACCGTCTGATGCAGAACCGCGTTGCCGAAGGTGGTTCGGATCGTCTGATCGAAAGCCGCGCTGCATAAATGCGGGGTTTTACCGCGGTACTCAATGAAAAGCCCGGCCTGACCCGCCGGGCTTTTTCATGCACAAAATAAATCAGCCCCCACTTAAAGCCTCTACCGCACCTGTGGTACATAAGACCTGATTGTGAATTCTGCGCTCAATGAGGTTTGCCCATGCTCCATTCGCCACGCCTGCCCCAACTGCTGACCTGCGCCCTGTTCGGTTTATTCGCGTGCGGCGCCCAGGCCGGTACGCCTTCCCCGGCACCCGCCAGCTTGTTGCCGTTGCTGGTGACGATCAACGAGCGCTTGAACATTGCTGACCTGGTGGCGTTGACCAAATGGGACAGTGGCAAACCAATTCAGGATACGGCCCGGGAAACCCAGGTCATCGACAACGCCAGGAAGATCGCCGCGAGCCGCAAACTGGATCCGGAAGAGGTTGCCGATTTGACGGCCGCGCAAATCGAAGCCAACAAGCTGGTGCAATACGGTCTGCTCGCTCAATGGCGCGCAGCGTACAAAGCGCCGGACACGCCACGGCCAGACCTCGTCAATCAAATCAGGCCACGGCTGGATGAGCTGCAAAGCCGCCTACTGCAGCAATACGCCGACTTCGCGCCCTATCGCAATGATCCCAATTGCCCGGACTGGCTGGGGACCGAGCGAGCCAGCCTGATCAAAGATCAACTGCACGGTCAGGCCCTGATCCGCGCCACTGGGGAGCTGTGTGTCGCAGCGCAATGACCCGGAATTGTCCGAGTTGATGCAACCATTGCCGGCATCGATAGTCACCATTGACCCAATGAAGTTCTCTTAAAAAATCCACGGCGTAACATCCGCTCCATACCAACCAATAAACACCCCGGAGCACACCATCATGAAACGCCAAACCCTCCTCGCTGTCGCTTTCTCGGTCTTTGCAGTGAACGCTTTTGCCGCTACTTCTGTTCAACCTGTGGTCGCTGAAGGCGGCTCGGATCGTCTGATTGAAAGCCGTGTGGCTGAAGGGGGTTCGGATCGTTTGATCGAGAATCGTGTAGCCGCTGATGGTTCTGACCATCTGATCGAAAACCGCGTTGCCGCCGATGGTTCTGACCATCTGATGGAAAACCGCGTGGCCGCTGATGGTTCAGACCATCTGATCGAAAACCGCGTGGCCGCTGATGGTTCAGACCATCTGATCGAAAACCGTGTAGCCGCTGATGGCTCCGACCGTCTGATGCAGAACCGCGTAGCCGAAGGTGGTTCCGACCGTCTGATCGAAAGCCGCGCTGCATAAATGCGGGGTTTTACCGCGGTACTCAATGAAAAGCCCGGCCTTATCAGCCGGGCTTTTTTGTGCACGACATTCAAAGCGTCTTAAGCATTCAGCCCGATCCAGGCATGAATGGCGACGTACAGGCCCACAGCGATAATCAACACCCCCGACAGATAAGGTGCCCGACGCGCCACCGTACCCAACCACGGCCAGCGGTTGCTGGCTTGCCGCGCGCCAATGGCTGCCGCCGCGCCGACCGATACCAGCGTGATCGCCAAACCAATACTGAAACACAGGACGAGCATGCCACCCAAGGCGATTTCCTTGACCTGAAGGCAGAGCAGCAAAACGGTGATCGCCGCCGGACAAGGAATCAACCCTCCCGTCAAACCGAACACAATGATCTGGCCGGTCGTCACTTCACGGTTGGTGAAACGCTGGCGGATGTCATTGGCATGGGCACGTTCATGCGCATCCTGATAACCGTCAATCGACAACTCCAGGCCTTGCAGTTCCGCATGCGAATGCGCGTGGTCATGCTCCGAGTATTCCAGGTCATAGTCATGCGAGTGCCCGGCATGCCCAAGACTCAAGCGAACGCTGAATTCATGGGGTTCGGGAATGTCGGCCGTCGATTGCAGAAAGCCTTCCTGCTCGATAAACGAGAACGCCTGGGTGCTGCCGTCCGCACGCGTGGTCAACACGCGGACATCCGCAGCGCCCCACGCATGCCCGCTCAACGCTTTCAGGCGCCAGTGCGGTGGCATGCCGGTTTCGAAAATCGACAGTTCGACGCGGCCATGGCCGGTATCGATTCGATGGGTTTCGTCGTGGTGAGCGTGGTCATGTTCGCTGTGGTGGTGGTCTTCACCTTGCTCGAACTTGAACATCTGTTCGCCACGCCAGGTGCGCCACAGCATCCAGAGCGCGATCAAAATAATCAGCGCCGCGGACGCGAGCTGAAAATACGGCTCTGTAGTTTGCGCATCCATTCCCTTGCCCAGGTACATGCCACCGATCGCGACCAGCCACACCACCGCCGTATGCGACAGTGTTGCAGCCAGGCCCAATAGCACCGCCTGTTTGACCGAACCACGAACGGCCACGATGAACGCCGCCATCATGGTTTTCGAATGCCCGGGCTCAAGCCCGTGCAAGGCCCCCAGCAGTATCGCGCTAGGGAAATAGAGCCATGCGTGAGCGCCGCCCTGTTGCAGCAGTTCTGCGAAATTTGGCATGACAGGGCCTATTTGGAGTAGCGGCGGATGGCTTCGAGCAGCTCTTCGACACCCTTGGCCCGTTCCTCATCGCTGAGCTCCGGGTTGGCAACGTGGGCGTGGGCGTGAGCCTCGATGATTTCATCCATCAAACCGTTCATTGCGCCGCGAGTGGCCGCGGCGAGATGCAGGGTCTTGGCGCAATCGGCCTCTGATTCCAGCGCGCGTTCTATCGCCTGAACCTGCCCGGCGATGCGTCTTACCCGTTTTAATAAATCGTCTTTTTGCTCATGAGTGTGCGACATACCATACCCCCCCTACCTATGCAGGCGAGCATGATCACCTGCCACTGGGAGAGATGCAATCCCCAAGTGCAGGCATTCATGTCAGGTGGAAAGAAATGGGATCAGCGGTCGCTAGTCGTAGAACGGCTCAACCGACACCCGACTGCCGACAAAGAAACTATCGGCCACCAATCGCAGCGGCTGAAGGTCCAGGTCGCTGGCGTTGTCGCCAATCAGTTGTTGGAAATGTCGATACACCGCCGCGTATTCGCCCTCCTCCGATACGGCCTGGCGCACGCCGTCAATGCTCAACAGGGCACCGCCGTTGTCCAGTCGCAGGACGCCTTCGGTGCAGCGAATCTCGATGCTCCAGAGTTCGTCGTGACCGTGATCGAAATCGAATTCCGCGCGGACATGAAGGTGGCGTGCATCAGACATTTTGATCGACGCGGCAATCGGCGATTGGCAGTTGCCGGGGACGCGCAGTTCGGCAGACTCGACAAACAGCGGCAGCGCCAGCAGGTGGGTGACAATCGACAAGGCATTGATGCCGGGATCGAACACGCCCAGGCCACCGGGCTGCCAGATCCAGGCCTGGCCGGGGTGCCACTTGCGCACATCTTCCTTCCAGTCGATCTGAACGCTCTGCAGGGTGCGAGTGGCCAGCCAGTCGCGGGCGGCTTCGATGCCGGGCGCGTAGCGTGAATGCCAGGCGAACAGGCCGCTGACGCCTTGCGCTGCGACCTGATTCACCAACGTCATCGCTTCACCCAACGTGGCGCACGGCGGTTTTTCTACCAGCACATGTTTGCCAGCGGCGAGCGCTTGTTGCACCAGTGCGAATCGACCTTGCGGCGGTGTGCAAAACGCAATCGCATCGACGTGCGTGCCCTTGGCGAGCAGCTCGCTCAGGGACTGAAAATTCTCTACCCCGGCGCAAGGCTGCCCTTGTGTTGCGACAGACACCAACTGGAACGCGGGGTTGGCGTTGATAGCGGGAACGTGTTGATCCTGGGCAATCTTGCCGTAGCCCACCAGGCCGAGACGAATCGGTTGCATCAATGACTCCTGTTTTTTTTGTCTTGTCATGGAACGCGAACCGGCAAGATTACGTTTGTATAGCGTGGAAGTCATCGCTGACATGCTGATGCCCCGTCCGCCCGCGCCGTCACAATCCTGTCACCCCCGCCTGCTAGCGTCTTCGCGCTGCCCGCTCCCCCAATCGTCCCTGTACCAAAGATCCCCCGACCCAAGGTGCCACTCAAGGTGTACTCACCCCCGACACGCCAGCAAATCATCCTCAGGTCCGATGGCATGCGTTGCGATGACTTTGGCGTGTTGTTCTCGACGATGTTCGGCAATCGCTATTCCGACACGCCGCCCCCGCCGGCCGACATCATCATTGGCGGTGTCTACGGCAGGCATGAAGGCGTGAGTTTTCGCAGGATGCACTACCGCGGAGACTTCACGGTCGTGTTTCCCGACCCCTATGACGAAATCACCTTCGTCATTCCCACCGCCGGCAAGATCGTCTTCAATCACGCGACCGAGTCGGTTGGCGTTACCCACGTGGGTCTGGCAATCGATAAAGCCGACATTCGCTCGATGCGTTTTCTCGATAACCATGCCCAGCACGGGATGTCGATCAGGCGCGCCCACCTCACCGAGCGACTGTCGACACTGCTGGACAAGCCAATCCTGGAAAAACTGCACTTCGAGCCGAGGGTCGATCTGAATCTTCCCGCGTTTCAGGGCATCAAGGCTTTGATCGATCTGGCGACCGGCACTGAGTTCGATCAACTGATCAACGCCGGTACACTGATGCCTTCGCGTCTTCGGGAAATGCTGATCGACACGGTGCTGGAGGCCTGGCCGCACAACTTCACCCAAGCCCTGCGACGCCCTGCTCCGCTGATCGCACCAAGGCATGTGAAGCTGGCCGTCGACTACATTCAGGAGCATCCCGAGCACATGGTCAGCGGCACGGATCTGGCACGGCTGAGCAACGTCAGCCAGCGCGCATTGCAGGAAGGTTTTCGACGATTCGTGGGCATTTCTATCGTTGACTATCAACGGCAAGTGCGTCTGGAACGCGCCTACGATGTGCTCACGCAAGATGTCCCGACAACCGTGACCGAGGTGGCCTTGCGTTTCGGCTTCAGCAATGTCGGCAGGTTTTGCCAGTATTTCCAGAATGCCTATGGCGTCAGTCCCGCCGACGTGAAATCGGGACGCACGCGAACCCGGCGTTAATGGCGAGGGAGCAACCTCCCTCGCCACAAGTTTCCATGTGCCTCTGAATCAGAACAGATAACTGGCCTTGAGTCCGCCGCTGAAACCGTGGCTGTCCCCACCACCACTGGCACCGACTTCGGCACCCAGGCTCAGCGGGCCAAGATTGGCCATGACGTTCACCCCGCCGGTGAACTGATCCCGGTTGTCGAAGGCCGCGCGCTGCTCGACGTCCAGCCCCAGGAGCTGTCCTTCGCTATAGATGTCATTATCGCCCAGCACATGCTCATAACCCACCTGGACACCCGGCACCAGTTGCCAAGCCCCCATGCCGACCGGGGCAAATGCCACATTGAGATTGGCCACCGCGCTGCGGCGGGTTTCCTGGGTACTGTCGACGTCGAGGGCCAGCTCGCTGCCTTTCTCCTGGAAGCCGGACACGTCCAAGTGACTGACGCGTACGCCGAGGCTCGGTTCGAGGATCATGTTGCTCACTGGCACACGATAGCCCACCGCGACCGTTGCACCGGAGAGCGTGCCGTGGCTATCGCCCTTGGCCGTGCCCAGTCCGCCACCGAGGTCGCGTTTGCTGTCGTAATCGAGCCAGCCGGCATTGGCCTTGCCTTCGACAAACAGACCGCGTTCCAGACCGTCGAATGCATAGCGGGCGCCACCGGTGAAAAAGGTCCAATCGGTATCCACCTCACCGCCCGCCCCGCCAACATTGCCTCGGCTGTACCCAAAACCCGCGTGGCCGCTGAGTTGTTCGGAGAAGCGCTGGGTCAGGCCGATCATCAAGCCTTGGCTGTGTTCGTTGCTGCTGGCGGCCTGGGACGAACCATCGGTGCCCAGATAGCCCGCCAGCGCCGTGCTCCACAAGCGATATTGGCCGATCTTCAGGTCCGTGCCGCTGGCGAAGGGCGCGGCGGCCTGCTCGACCATCGCCCCTTGGCGCAGCAAATAGCTGGCCGCATCGGCGTGCACCTGACCACCGACGGTGGACTCGACACCGCCAAGGCTGCCGCCATCGATCGCCGATTGCAGGTAATAGTTGTATGCGCTGTAAGTGCCCGACAACTTGCTGTTCTGCAGCTGTTGCAGCAACCCGGCACCCGCGGCGGCGTTGCCGACGAGACCGGCCTGGCCCGGCAGGCTGTTATAGAAAACCATCTTGCCGCGCAGCACGTAAATGGTTTCCTGGGACAGGCCAAGGCCTTGCTTGAGGTAGTTGTCCATGCTGCCGAATTGCGCAGTGACCTGATCCAGACTGGCCTGCAGGTAACTGGCTTCCACGCCAAGGAGTGGCGCATAGATCGCTGCCATTTCCGGCGGCATGTGCGCCAGCGTCGCCGCCACGCGCGCCGCGGTGTATTGGTTGGTGGCCAAGTAGTCGCTCATGATCGTGGCGCTGTCGACCCCGGCAATGCTCAGCAACACGGCGGCGGTCCAACCCGTCCGGTCCTTGCCGGCCGTGCAATGGAACAACGCGGCACCGTCAACGCCGGCCAATTCATTAAACAGCGTAGTGAATTGACCGCGCACACCCGAATCACTGACGAATGACCGATTGATGCCCTTCATCATAGCGATGGCATCGGCGGCACTGTTTAGCGACCCCGTGGGGAGTGAACCGGATGGGCCAAGAATGTCGATGTTGGAATAGCGCGCACCGTTGGGCAAGGTGTCGGGCGTACCGGCGATTTCACTCGGGTTGCGCAAGTCGTACACGGACTTGATGCCGAGGCCGTTCAAGGTGGCCAGATCCGCCGCCGACGGGGTCAGCGCGTTGGAGCGATAGAAAACGCCACCCCGCATCGTGCCGTCATTGGCGGTGGAATACGCGGTGGTGGTGCCGGCGACATCGCGCAAGTTATCGATGCTGCGCAAATGCGGGGTGTTGAGAAGGTCGAGGAGGTTCGTCTCGGCCGCCTGGACAGGGGCGATAGACAGGCTCAAAACGGACAGTGAACACAGAAGACGTGGAAACACGGTACAGCCTCATTCATGCGCATTGGGCTGACCACTATCTGCATTGAAGGAATACCGAATATGACAGTTTGGCCACGGATGAAAATCGGTGCGCGATGGGTCCGGAAGGTGCGTTTTTGGTCTGTATTCCCCGACCTTTAAACGTTGCTGGCGCTGACTGCGCTGCCTCTGACACCTACCAACGCGTTAAACGCATTCACATCAAGCGGCCGGCTCAGGAAATAGCCTTGGCCTTCATCGCACGCCACCGCTTTCAACAAGCTCAGCTGTTCGGCACTTTCAATGCCCTCTGCCGTCACCGTGAGCGCCAACGCACGTCCCAGCCCCACGATCGCCTGAATAATGGCCCGGTCATCTTCGCTTTCATCCAGCCTGTTCAAGAAGCTGCGGTCTATTTTCAGGCCATCGAAAGGAAACGCGCGCAGGTAACTCAACGATGAATAGCCCGTTCCAAAGTCGTCCATGGAGATCCGCACGCCGAGGCGTTTCAGCGTACGCATTATCTCAAGTGCACCCGTGGCATCTTCGAGCATCACGCTTTCGGTAATTTCCAACTCGACCCGGGCAGGGTCGATTCCGGTGTCGTGCAGTGTTTTCTGAATGCGCTCGACCAGATTGCCTCGTTTGAATTCAGTAGATGACAGGTTGACGGAGACGAACAAATTCTCCGGCCACTTTGCGGCACATCGGCATGCGGTCTGGATCACCCAGTTGCTCAGGAAAAGGATCAGCCCGGATTCCTCCGCGATGGGGATAAACGTATCGGGAGGGATTAAACCGCGCTCGGGATGCTGCCACCGGACCAGTGCTTCGGCACCGACCATCTGACCGTCAGAAATTCGATAGCGCGGCTGGAAATGCAGGCGCAACTCGCCGTGTTTGATGGCGAAACGCAGGTCGTTTTCCAGACGCCGGCGTTCAATGATTCTGGCGTTCATATCGCCTGCGTAAAAACGCCAGGTGTTACGCCCGCCCGTCTTCGCCTCGTACAACGCAATGTCCGCATAGCGCAGCAACTCGGTCGCTTCGCACGCGTCATTAGGCGCCATCGCGATGCCAATGCTGGCGCTGACAAACACTTCCTGCTGATCAATCTCTATGGGCCGCTCAACGGACTCGATCAGGCGATGACACAGGGTTTCGACTTCTTCCTGGGAACTCACGTCACTGAGGATCAGTACGAACTCGTCTCCCCCAACCCGGGCGACAAGGTCGCCGTGGCGCACGCAGTCAGCCAGGCGGCTCGACACTTCATTGAGCACCCGGTCACCGGCGGCATGCCCGAGCAAGTCATTGACCGGTTTAAAGCGATCAAGGTCCAGGCAAAGCATGACCAGAGGCTGTTCCACCGTCGGTAATGCCTTGAGTTTACCGTCAAGAAACTCTTGAAGACGGGTCCTGTTGGGTAACCCGGTGAGGGCATCATGCTGGGAAAGGAACTCGATGCGCCGACGGGCCTCGACTTCGTCCGTCACATCCGTTGCGGTGCCACGGAAACCTCCTCCCGTCATATCCCGGGCCGAAATACGCGTGATGCGTTCCCGCCCCTTGGCATCGACATAGCGACACTGGATGCTGATGTCCGGACGACGGTTCGGAATGCTCAACCACTGGGTCAGCAAACCTAATTCGGTGGCCAGCAGATCATTGATCGGCGCACCGATCCAGGCGTCCCGGGAGAGTCCGGTGACATTTTCAAATCGATCGGACAAATAAGTGAAACGCCCGCTATCCCCTATTTCCCATACCCAGTCCGAGATGGCTTCAACGACGTCGCGAAAGCGCGCCTCGCTGATGCCGAGGGCATCCTGACTGTCCTGAAGCGAGGTGTAGCTGGCGTCCAGCGCAAGCGCATTGGCGGTGGTGCGACGCAAAATGGCCCAGGTCATCAGGCATACCAATAACGCGGCAATGCCGATCAATGGCAATCCGACGCCTAATAACCTCAGACCTGGGCGGGACGGAGTCCAATACAGATTGCCGGCAGCACCGTTGTCCCCCAACGGCAAGAACGACGTTGCGTCAAGATCATCAGCCGTGGCGACATGCAGGGCCTCGACCCCAAAATCATTACCTAATAGCTGAAGCTTGGCGCTGTCGAGAATGTCGACGAAAATCAACACCGACGGCTGCCGGTCATCAGACACCACGGTCGGATCGGTGCCCGGCGTGATGGCGGCGGCCGCGACCAGAGCGGGTTCGCCACCAATATTGATAAACGCGGTTGTCGGTTTTTCTGCTTCCGCGCCGGCACGTGCCTTTTCGAGCATCGGCGCGATGGCGTTCCCCAGCCACTCTGAAGCTTCAACGGATTTCAGTTCACCCTTGATCACCGAGTAAACCGTGCGATTGACGTCGTTGACGACAAACAGTCCCTGAAATCCAAAATCGGTGTAAAGCGTTGGCCCGGCGTTTTGCCGTACATAGGCCCAATCCGGGTCTACTTGAGCATGCAGATGCTTGTAGGCATCACCCCAAAATGCGTAGTCCTTGACGACTGAGCGCTGCGACTTTTCCAGCGATTGCACAGCCTTCTTGGTGTAAAACGCACTTTCGACTTCCTCTGTCCGGTCTAAATCGTTTGCAAGATAAACCAGTGAATAGCTGGCCAGTAAAAACACACCGGCTAATAGACCGACAAACTTGATCAGTGATGTCCGTGCCAGCGACACGCTTGAACGATGAGAGAGGGAGTGGACGATAGAGGCGAGGCTATTGGGCATAATTTCCCGCTGGTCGTTGATGCAAGAGGGTTGTACACCACGTTATCGGCTGTATTGGCGAACTAATGAATTACCTGATTTTGCGCATAGCCGCTCACAGTGCTCTCGCAGAGGGTAGACGAGGAATCTGCCCACTACTCGGCACAAGACAGAAATTTATGCCGGATATGGGGGGATGCGATAAAGCTGCGGGGTCTTAACGGTTGCCGAGTGCGGCGCCTGAAGATCGGATTCAACGGGCGCCCAGTCCGAGGTTCAAATGATCAATGCATCTTCGGCGATACCGACGTCCCGACTTTGCTCAACCCTTTCGTGTTGTGATCTCCAGGAGTCGAAGTCGCAACAGCCCTGGCTTTGGCGACGCCGTGAGTGTCTTTGGAGTGAGCAATGCCGGAAGTCGCCGGGCCATGACCGCGATCACCATTGCGATCACTGCCGAAGTGGTTTCCGCTCTCACCATGATCGCGAACAGCTTTGCCGGCATGGTCACTGCTAAGCCCTTCGCCGCGCCCGTTACTGCTAATGCCGCCGGCGTGATCTGATCCGCTGTGGCCGCCGGCTGTGCCGCCGCCATGGCCACCGCCAACACCACCGCCACCTCCGTGACCGCCTCCATTACCACCACCACCACCACCACCACCACCACCACCACCACCACCACCACCACCACCACCACCACCACCGTCCTTCGCATAAGCGGAGTTCATGATGGACAGATCAGCAGGAAGTAAAGGGGCGGCTGCAAGCATCAAGGCGCATGACATTACAGCAACGAGACTCTTGTTTTTTAAAAGCATGATTGCTTCCATAGGGTTGATATCACGTGTTTTAAGACGCGTCAGACCCCAGTCGGTTCAAGTCCCGCGATAGACGCAATGCATTTCCCGCGCTATTGAAAACAAGACTCAATCACTAATCAAAAGCACCGTTGAGCACTTCGTAAATTAGCCCGGTTGCGAGTGCGACCAATATCAAGTCCGTGCCAGCTTGTTGCCATTCATATCCATCGTAATGAGGCAGCCTGCCGACTAACCGACCGTCCAGTTTTTTGGCAATACCAGGTGGTAACGGTTTGCCTCGCGCAAGGTTCTTTTGAATGCCCGGTGGCAATGCAGGCCCAGCGTTCCAGTAGCCCGGATACCCGCCAATAATTCCCAGGACATTGCCGCGGTCAATACTTGGGCCGTTGTCCCAATCGCTGCCCTTGCCTTGGTTTCCATGGGCCTGGTTGTTGTGCGAATTTCCCTTGCCGTTCCCCTGGCCTTTTCCATTACCAGGGTCGGCTAATGCCGTTGTTGAGCCTACGATCAACGCAAGGCACGTAATGGCTGAAATAAATAAGCGAGATCTGATCATTGTGTCGTTCCTTCTTCATGGCAGGACGCTGTACTGAAATTTAGTTGTCCAATCCAACAAGTGTGCACATTTTCGTGTGGAAAACATCAGAAATACCATTAATGAGCTATACCGGCTAATCACTCCCGCAGTTCTTCGACACAGGAGTTTGGCCATGAAGTTCAGACCGTCACTGGCAGCGCTACTGGTCAGCGCAACGCTTTTCGGCTGCGCCACATCATCAGACAAAAGCGTAACTGTACCGTTGATTGCCACACGGCAAAACGCCGGTCAGATCGGCGATGTAACGCTGTCCAGCTATGACAATAAAACCGGACTCAGTTTCTTCATCAGCGGCGCGCCAGGCGGCGTCACCCTGCCCTTGCGCCTCTATACGTTCATTTATAAAGGCAGCTGCGAAAAACCTGGAGCAGTGGCCTACGCCATGAATGATCAGGTCAACACCGAACGCCAGCCAATACGCGGCTGGACGTTATCAAGGACCGCGCCTGTTGCCATGTCGGTGTTGCTGGCGGGTGGGTATTCCATTGTCGTGCGAACGGCATCGACTGATGGCAACGTTGATATTTTCTGTGGGGATATCAAGCAAGGTGCCAAGGCGAAGTAGCGGCGGCGTGACCAGCGTCAGGCACCTGACGCGCCGATTGTCGGCGTGTATTCGGCTTACGAGTCTGACGCCAGCGGCGCTTACGAGGTGACGGCGGGCGTGTCCGTCAGTACGCCGAACCCGGAATTCGAAAACGTCGAGATTCAGGCAGGCAAATACCTGGTTTTCGAGGCCCGCGGCCCCATGCCGTCTGCCGTTATTCAGGCCTGACGCAAGGCTTTTTCATTTCGACCACATGTTTTTCACGAAACGCTTACAGAACGGAGCGCAGATTGAACTGACAAATGGATTTGACCCCAAACAGAGAGCCCGCCGAAGCGGGCTTTTTGTTGTTTATCGCCTCAACCTTACGCCTGACAGTAAACCTGCCAGTGCCTACTCCTCCAAGCGCCCCGTTTCCTCCCGATTGTGCTCATGGCGTCTCGTAAGCGGGAACGCCGGCAACCAGGACTCGCGACGCACGGTCCAGATTTCGTAGGTGGGCATCAGTTGGTCAGGGACGTCCAGCGACCCCAGGTTCACTTCGACTTCGTCGCCCGAGCGGGCGAATACCGACGAGCCGCAGCGCGGACAGAAAAACCGCCCGGCGTAATCGCCTGTCTCGCCTTCGATCGTCACGGCCTCCTGAGGGAATATCGCGCAGGCGTTGAAAAGCGCCCCATGGTGCTTGCGGCAATCGAGACAGTGACAAAGGCCGACCCGGTAGGGGCGGCCCGAGGCCACAATCCTGACGTTGCCGCATAAGCAACCGCCGGTGAATCGATCCATGCTGCACCTCCTCTGAAATCACACCGCTGCAAGCGTGCTATGAAGATAGCAGCACGGAGCGACCCTCCCTCTTTCACTCAGGTGGCACAAAAGACGGCCCCACAAACGAGAACAATCAGCCCGTGTAGCAGGCCTTGTTTATTGGCAGCAAAAAAAAACCCCGCCACCGAATGCAGTGCGGGGTAAAAAATTGGTTGGTTGCGGCCAACCAAAGGAGCTCTGTAAAAAACGCTTTTGATCCGGAGTCAGATGCAATCCTGTGCGGCACGTTGAAAATTCGAAGGCAACAGGCTGGAAGCCAGCAAATGCCGCTCATAAATGAACACCTTGCCGCCGCTCCCGGCCTTGTAGGCTTCCAGCACATTGTCCGTCGAGACTTTGCTCGGCACCACGATCCTGTAGCTGCGCGACGTCTGCGAGACGGTCGGGTTCAACGCACTGCCCTGCAATTTCGGTACGACACAGTCGGCGTATTGGGCCGGGGTCTTGCGTGTCTGCAAGGTCAGGGTTGGGTTATTCGGCGCGGAGGCACAACCGGCGAGCAACACCGAGGCAATTGCCGTGGCTGATACGAATAAAGGGCGCATCGGTCTCTTCCTGAAAATAAAAGGTTCGGTTCATCACGCACATTTTTTTAGCCGCGTGTTCGATGGAGGCGATTTTCCGACTATTGTCGACAAAGAAGAACTTGCGTTTGGTAATGGTCACTATTACGTCTAGCAATAGTTGCGCGCCACGCAGATGGATGCACACTCAATCACCACCAGAAAAGATTGATGAGGATCACGCCTTGAGAACTTTTGACCTGATCCGCGACGCGGTTTTGCCGGATTTCCGTGACCGGGTGGCCGAGTACCTGGTCCAGTACGAAACCGTGCTGATGAGCGAAACTACGAGTGACCCCGAACTCACGCGGGCCACCGCCCATCAGTTGCGCGGTTATTTGCGCGGGTTGAACACCACGCGGGTGCTGGGCATGGCGGATTGGGAGGAGCTGGATCGGCGGGTGGTGAATACGTGGCTTTAGCGTCGGGCCAATGACAGGCTCGACCTCCCTAACTGCGCCAGGGCATTCGGGGAGCCGGTGAACATGACGCGCTACTTCCTTTAAAAGGACCGTGTTTGCACGCGCCGGGCAATCTGACGGTGCACCTTGAACAACAACACCTGGTCATTCAAAGCGCATTTGCTTAGGGGTCAGGTGCGCCCCACTGAACCCGTGACCGGTAAATTACCCAGCAACTTGAGCCCCGTGGTTTTCACGAAAGCGTCATAGTCCATCGGTCTTTCGATGCGGGTTTCTGCGTTTGGCAAAACATAAGCCCAGGCCCGCTTCGACGAGGCGTCGTAAACCAGCTTGAACAGGCGCGTCGGCACCCAGACCTTGTTGTCGCCAATGGTGCTGTGGCCCGGGTCAAAGATCGGGCCGGTAAACACAAACACATTGCCATCAGCTCGCTTGGCAAACTTCCTGACATCCGACTCGACCTTGCTCCAGATCTTGCGGTTGTTGGTCGGGTCTTGCGGCACCATGTTCGACAGCGCAAAGGATTGGGCCATGGCATTGGGGTTCGGTGCATCGGCGGCAGGGGATTGATGACCGCGGTCCACGGCCGGGTGTTGGCTACGGTAGTCGCTCAACTCTGCCCGCCCACTTTTGGGAATGCGTGGGTCCGGGTAGAACTGATTGGTGCGCTCCTCCCCTTTGGCGTCCTGCAGCTGGGCGGCATTCAATCGCTCTACCACCACCAGCGGCGTCCTGCTGGTTTGCGAGTACAGCACCGCAAAGTTGTCGGAACACAACGCCAAAGGGTTCATGGTGGCCGGCACAGTGGCGATGTTGATCGGCCTGGCTGCCGGGAACAGATCCGCACAGCCGTCGAACGAGGCCAGTTTCTGTTTGCTTGAATAGAGGTCCAGCGCCGCGCTCTGGCTGATCGAGCCCGAGTGGGACGCTGACTCCTGATGCTGCGCGGGCGGCTTTAGGAGATCCAGCAGGCTGCGGGCTTGCGCGCCGGTCGAGAGCAAAACAAGGGCCGACAGCCCAACTGCAATTTTGCGTAGGTACATGCTTTAGATCTTCGATTTGGATTAAGGGATAAACGGATGGCGAGTCCCGTTTCACGGAACCAGGTGGAGGCGATGGCGGATTATGTTGCGGTGATCATGCGTTCACAGTCCTTGATCAAAATACCGTTGGTGGTCGTGCGGGGTTTATTGACCACCACTTATCCAGTTAGTGCTGAGCGGCGTTTACATTCATCACAACGTAAGCGGCCGGTCCTGAGTGACGAGTTTCATGACGACGGTCGAGAAAACAGATGCTGACTGACAGCGATCTCTCCATTGGTGCTGCACCGTCTAATCTGAGTAGAGGACAATCCTAAACACATCTCCAGCCTCTTGATCAGGGGAAACAGGATGACCGAAAAAACAGCGCGCCAATGCCGGTCATGGTTCCTGCCCTCCCTGCTCGCCCTCAGCTTGGCGCTGACCGCCGGATGTTCAAGCAAAGCGCACCGGGATCCCTATGCGCTCTCAAGCTTTGGCTCAAATTGCTATGCAAAAGCGCTACCCACTGCCGGCGAGGGTGGCTTGGCCTGGGGCGATACCTTGAACATCGCGCGCAAGAAATCCCTGGATAATTGCATACGCTATGCCGGCCGCTCAGGTGGCACGCCGAAGACCTGCCAAGTGGTGTTGGCGGAGTGCAAAAATCAATAACGACCAAGTCCCGCTATCTGCAACGTCAGCTTATATTGCTGGCGGCGGACCTGAGCTTATCCCTGCCTGACAATGTCGACCGAGATCTCTACCGCCGTTATCGCCCCCTTGTTCTCAAGCCAGTGCGTGGTGTTCCTGTCTTCGGGCCAGCCCACTCCTGGCCCATAGTCCGTGGCGACTCCGTTGCGGTGATCCGTGATGGTTCCTTGCAGGATGTAGACGGTGCCTGGTCGATCTATATGGTTGTGAATCGGCCCGAAAACGCCTCCCGGCTCGATGGTCACCTTGCGCATTCTGAGTTGGCGCCCCGCCATCCCCTCGATTTCAGGACCGAGGTCAATCGTTGCCAGTAACTGCACCGAAACGCCTTTTGTCTCGGGTACTGCCGGCTCGTTGCTCATCACATGCTCCTCTCAGTACATCGGATCTGACTAGCAGTAGACACCCAAAAAAAGGTCAGCGGTCGAGAGTCGATGAAGGGTCGACCAGCGCCGGACAGGCCAGGCAAGGCGCCGCGATCAGCCAGGATCTGGAGGAAATGTCCGAGAACCTGCACGGTTTGGCAGAGCAAGGTTGAGTTGAAGGAGTACATACGAGCCTCTGTGGCGGGAAACTGAGTTCTCGTCACAGAGGGAGTTGTAGTGAGTTCGCATATGCGTACGTGACTTTGCAGCTTTCGGGAACAACAAGATCTGTACTGGCTGCTTTAGCTAATAGTTGCCTGTTGCGACCGGCTGAAAACGACCCGAAGCGGTCTGTCCGGATAGGTAGTGGTCGACCCGAGGTTGACGTTTGCATACCCACACGCAACGTGGATAGCGACATATAGGGTGCGCGAAAAAAAAGTATCGTGATAGCTGAGGCGGTCTAAAGTTCGGTATGCACTCAGGATTACTTGCGGCTGTTTGTGACTACGACGATTTCAAAAGGAAACGGAACTATGACTGGTAAACACTCATTTTTACTTTCTGCCATAACTTTGAGTCTGGCTGCTTGTGGCAGTCATTCACCCGAACACAACCAAGCCGCAAGTACTCAAATAAAGACCGAGGAAGCCCGACAGATTGCTGAAGACGCCTATGTCTATGGCTATTCGCTGCTTACCACGGAAATCACCCGGGTGCAGATGAGCAATGTCGCCAAGACTGAAGGCTTGCACGCGCCAATGGGGCAATTTCTCAATATCAAGCGCTATCCACCAGCGGAGCAACGGGCCGTGTCTGCGCCCAACGCGGACACCCTGTACTCCATCAACTGGCTCGATCTCAGCGAGCCACAGGTGTTCAGTCACCCCGACATGGGGAAACGCCTCTACCTGTTCCCCTTCACCGACTTGTGGATGACCGACTTCCATACCCCGGGCGCCCGGACTACCGGTGGAAAGGCCGCCAACTACCTGGTCACCGGACCCGGGTGGCGGGGAACAGTGCCCCCAGGCATGAGCCAAATAAAGGCCGATACCCGTTATGTAGTCATTTTGGGGCGGACCTATGCAAACGGTAGCGAGAAGGACTACAAGGCGGTCAACGCCTTGCAAGACCAATACAAAGTCACTCCGCTCTCAGCATGGGGTAAGCCCTACACTTACCAGGCACCGCCAGTGAATCCCAACCCGGGTTTCAGCATGACCGACGCGCCACAAAAGGTCATTCTTGATATGGGCACCGAGGGCTATTTCAACAAGCTGGCCGCGTTGATGTGCAAGGATGCACCACCAGCCGCGATAGATGCGCCGCTCCTGGCGCGCATGGCGACCATCGGTCTGGAGCCGTGCAAGCCCTTCGAACTGAGTAAGCTAGACCCGGCCGTACAAAGCGCGATCAAAAACCTACCGCAAGACGCACTGACCCTGATCGGCAACAATAAACAGACAATGGGTCGGATGGCTAACGGTTGGATCGTCACCAAAGGCCTTGGCGTCTACGGTACCGACTACATGAAACGCGCGGTAGTAGCGGCTTTCGGCTGGCCCGCCAACCTGCAAGAGGACGCGGTGTATCCGAACACGGAGGTCGACAGCGACGGGCAGAAGCTGAACGGCGCACACAAGTACACCTTGACCTTTGCCAAAGGTCAGACCCCGCCGGTGATAGGCTTCTGGTCGATCACCATGTACGAAGTCGATAAGGGCTGGTGGTTTACTCCGAATGCCCTGAACAAGTTCACCGTAAGCCCGCGTGACAACCTCAAATACAACGCTGACGGCTCACTGACCTTGTACTTCCAGCACGATTCACCAGGTAAGTCCAAGCAAGCTAATTGGTTGCCGGCGCCCAAGGGAGACTTCGTGCCCATGTTGCGCATGTATTGGCCGGACCCAGCGACACCTTCGGTGTTGAACGACACTTGGATACCGCCGAAGATCGTCAAAGTTGAGTAAGCAAGCAGGAGCGCAACCTCCAATGCTTTGCATTGGAGGTTTTTTTTGCAGTTTCGATAGGTGTCCAGTCTGAATAACGAAACTACACCAAGCGGATTAAATCGGGGCGCTTTGGGCGAAATACTACATGTCACGACAGGCAGCTTTTGGCCGTTTGCTGCCCTTCACACAAACACCCATGCGCTGAGCCAGGCTCAGCTGTCATCCACTTTAGTTGGCGTCACAGCCGTGCCAGCCAACAGGCCGCCGTCAATGTTGAACTCACTGCCGGTGATGTACGTCGCTTCATCCGAAGCAAGTAACAGCGCCACGGCCGCCACCTCTTCCGGCATGCCGAACCGTCTAAGCGGAGTATCCCGGACCAGTGCGGCCATTCGTTCTTCACGACCTGCGTCGGTGCCTAACATGGGCTCCCACATCGGCGTGAGGATGGCTGCCGGATGAATGGAGTTGCACCGAACTGTGAGGCCTTGCTCGGCGCAGTAGAGCGCCACCGTTTTTGTATGATTGCGAACCGCGCCCTTGGACGATGCGTACGCCGCGGCTCCTGGAATGCCGACCAGGCCTGAGCGGGAGGAGATGTTGATAATCGAGCCCGATCCTGGATTCCGCATGGCGCGTATGGCGTACTTGCAACCGAGGAAGACACCGTCGAGATTGGTGTGATGCACAGCGTGCCAGTCTTCCAGACGCGCATGTTCCGGGTCATGCCGCACGGCGCCTTGTTCAAACCCGGTAATCCCTGCGTTGTTCACCAGGACGTCCAGCCTGCCGCGCTCCTTCAAAATGTGCGCCGTCACTCGTTGCCAATCGTCTTCCCGCCGCACATCAAGGCGCAGATAACGGGCGCGGTCACCGAGTGAGTTTGCAAACGTTCTGCCGAGTTCGTCATTTATATCTGTGACGTAAACAAAGCAGCCCTCCTGCACGAAGAGTCGGGCAATCGCGGCGCCGATTCCTTGGGCTGCCCCTGTAACGATCGCAGTCTTGGAGGTGAGCTTTTTGTCCATAAATGATCCTGAGACTCCCTGGCTTGATGAATGCTAAGTCCAGACACTAGCACCCCTAACGTAAAGCACATGTTCTATCCTCTCATCCAAACCCTCAACACCGGACATCAACATGCCCGCCCGCGAATCCACCTTGCTCCAAAGCTGGCACCACAACGCTCGATCCTGGATCGAAGCCATCCGCACCGGCGCCATTGAAAGCCGCCAACAGGTCACCGACCAAGCCATTCTGTTGGCGGTGATGGGTCGGCAGCCCGAGCGCGTGCTCGACCTGGGCTGTGGCGAGGGCTGGTTGATGCGCGCGTTGGCTGACCGGGCCATCGAGGCGGTCGGGGTGGACGGTGATCCGACACTGGTCGAGGCGGCGCGGGGTGCGGGTTCTTCGACGGTACATGTGGCGAGTTATGAGGAATTGGTGGAAGCAAAGGTCAACGTCGGCAACGACTACGACCTGATCTGCGCCAACTTCGCACTGTTGCACCAGGACATCATCCCTCTGCTTGCGGCCATGAACGCCCTGCTCGTTCCTGGCGGCACGCTGGTGATTCAGACACTGCATCCGTGGACCGCAGCGGCTGGTGACTATCAGGATGGTTGGCGGGAAGAGACTTTCGCCGGGTTCGAGGGCCAGTGGCAACCCATGCCCTGGTATTTCCGCACCTTGTCCAGTTGGCTCAATGCGCTGGACATGGCCGGTTTTCGGCTGGTCACCTTGCAGGAACCGCAGCACCCGCAAAGTCCTGTACCGCAGTCGTTGGTGTTGGTGGCCGAGCGGAGGGAGTCATCGCAATTGTGAATGTTACTGCGGCTGAAAGGTTTGCAGGTAAGCCAGCAGGTTTTCGATCTTTTCCGGATCGCTGAGCCCCCAGAAAATCATGCGAGTGCCGGGGACCACCTGTTTCGGCGCTTCAAGGTAGGCGGTCAGTGTTTCGCGAGTCCAGACGATACCGGCGGATTTCATCGCGTCGGAATACTGGTAATCCGTGGTGCCACCGGATTGGCGGCCAAAGATGCCGTTGAGCTGCGGACCAAATGAACCTCGCGCCGACTCCCCAATCTGATGGCAGCCCCCGCAGATCCGCTTGAACAAAGTGGCACCCGCTTCAACATCGCCGGCCGCGTGCGCCTGGAAATTGAACACTCCAGCGGTGAGCAGCACGGTAAAAGTGAGTGCAGCGGCTTTCTTCATGTCCATTTCCCAATCGTGTTTCGTCAGGCGCGAAAGGATGGGCGCCTGCTTGCAGGTGCGAAAGTCTACGCAAAGAGTGGCTGACTTCGTAACCCACGGCGTCATTTACGGTTACTCGCTGACAGCTTCAAGCGCAGTCTCTATCCTGTGCCGGGCGCATAGACGCTTGACGAACATTGACTGGAGACACCTGTGCCCCCCCTGACCGCCCGCGAGGTTTATCAGACATTGCGCGATGCCGCCCTGGGCATCCGCTCTTTTCGGCGCCTCGATCAGTCTTCCGGACCTGGCCAGGTTCAGGTCGACATCGAAGGCTGGCGCCTGACCCTCGACGTCGACGGCGTCCACGTGCGCCACTGTCAACGCTGCCTCAGCCCCGACGGCCGCGAGGGCGAACTCGAAGGCTGGCAGCGTTTCGGCACCGACCCGGTCAGCTTCCTCAGCGCTTGGGAACTGGCGCAAATCGAGCGGCTACTGACCGAGGGCTGAGGCGTCCCCTGTCAAACGCCATCCACGAAAAAGCCCGGATAAACCGTAATGCTGTTCACTTAAGCGCGAACCCCACATTTGTGGCGAGGGGGCTTGTCGGAACGCCGCATCGCCCCGTTGGGCTGCGAAGCGGCCCTCAGCGTCCGTTCAGACAAACCGAGTTGTCCGGTTTTGCGACTGCTTCGCAGCCGAACGGGGGCAAGCCCCCTCGCCACAGGGTTCTTACTCGACTGAAGATTGTCTTAAGTGAACAGCATTACGGATAAACCGGGCTTTTCACGTCAACGCATTCCCGCCAACCGACAGGAATCTACGCTTACTGAACGTTTTTCAGCTTGACCACATCACCGGAGATCTTGGTGGTGTAGCCGGTCAGGACCCAGGCCCAGAACCAGTTTTCCTGCACTTGGGTGTTGATCATCGCGTCGCCGCCCTTGGCTTTGATCGCCGCGTCTTGCGCGCGAACAAAACGGCTGTTCTGCCGGATCGGGATCACACCGAACAGCAACAGGCCGGTGGCGGTCGCTTCGCTGTGGCCGAGGACGGTGTATTGGCTGGCGTCATAGTGCTGGGTGTTCATCGGGGCACCGGTGCAACCCGCCAAAACCAGACCGAACAGAGCAACCGCGACAACTTTACTGAGGTACTTCACTGAAAAACTCCATGAGATTGTGCCCGGGATCCGTCTCTCGGGCGGCGCACACTCTAATGGAGGTGATGGCCAATTGGTAGCACCTACAGAAATCTTGAGCTGGGGTTAGCCCGATTTCCGTTCACTTGGCCGGTTTTCGCCGAGCCGCCGCCCGCGACAGGTTGAGTTCCACGGCGGCGAGGATTAGCACCTTCAACGCTTTTTCATCGACCTTTTCGCCCTCATGCACATCAATCGCACGGCGGGTATTCCCTTCGAGACTGGCATTGAAAAGTCCTGAAGGGTCTTCCAGCGAGGCGCCCAGTGCGAAGGTCATTTTGACGACGCTTTTGTAGGTCTCCCCGGTGCAGAGGATCCCGGCGTGAGACCAGACCGGAACGCCCCGCCACTTCCATTCCTCCACCACATCGGGATCGGCCTGACGGATAAGCATTCGGAGATGGCTGAGCATCTCGCCCCGCCAATCGCTCAGTTCCTTGATTCTTTCGTCTATCAGCGCCGAGGCGTCTTGCGTCTCTGCGGTTTTTGCAACGGTCTCGTCCCTCTTCATGATGGTGATGACCTTCTTCATGATGGTTTTGACCCGCCTCATGATAGTTGCCGCTCGCCCACCGCTCGAATGTCCCTGACTGACGGCACCCCCGTCCGGCACGAACGGCGGACAGCGTTTCCTCTGCTCCCGGCTTAATGCCAAAATGCAACGCTCAGGTCACCCGTCCAGCCCCTGCCGTGTCATGCAGTGCAACGAGAATTGATATGAACAGCCATTTTCAGAAAAGTGATGCCCCTGAATTCCACGTTTCCCATCAGCAGTCGGCGGTCACAGCATGATTGAAGTCACTGAGGTTTCCATTGCGCAACTGCGTGCTGCGCTTGAATCCGGCCAGACCACGGCGGTCGAGTTGGTGCAGGCTTATCTCGCCCGGATCGATGCCTACGACGGCGCCGACACCGCTACTGCCCTCAACGCGGTCGTGGTGCGCAACCCCGACGCAATCAACGAAGCGCAAGCCTCCGATGCCCGTCGGGCCAAAGGCGAGACGCTGGGCCCACTCGATGGCATTCCCTACACAGCGAAGGACAGTTATTTGGTGAAGGGGTTGACCGCCGCGTCCGGAAGTCCGGCCTTCGCCAATCTGATTGCCTATCGCGATGCGTTCACCATCGAACGCCTGCGCGGCGCCGGCGCCATCTGCCTGGGCAAGACCAACATGCCGCCCATGGCCAACGGCGGCATGCAGCGCGGGGTCTATGGTCGCGCTGAAAGTCCGTACAACGCGGACTTCCTCACCGCGCCGTTCGCCTCGGGTTCGTCGAACGGTGCCGGTACGGCAACTGCCGCCAGTTTTGCGGCGTTCGGCCTTGCGGAAGAAACCTGGTCGAGTGGACGCGGTCCGGCCTCGAACAATGGGTTGTGCGCCTATACGCCTTCGCGCGGGGTGATTTCGGTGCGCGGCAACTGGCCGCTGACGCCGACCATGGACGTGGTCGTGCCGTTTGCCCGGACCATGGCGGACCTGCTTGAAGTGCTGGACGTGGTGGTGGCCGAGGACCCGGACACACGTGGTGATTTGTGGCGGATGCAACCCTGGGTGCCGATTCCGAGTGTCACCTCCGTGCGCCCGGCTTCCTATCATGACCTGGCCGCACAACCCGAGGCACTGACCGGCAAACGGCTCGGCGTGCCGCGCATGTACATCAACAAAGATCTCGAAGCGGGCACCAGCGAATCACCGGGTATCGGCGGACCGACCGGGCAACGAATTAACACCCGCGCCTCGGTGATCGGCCTGTGGGAATCCGCTCGCCAGGCCCTCGAAGCCGCTGGCGCCGATGTGGTCGAAGTCGATTTCCCGCTGGTCTCCAACTGCGAAGGCGACCGTCCGGGTGCGCCGACCGTGTTCAATCGCGGCATCGTCTCCAAGGAGTTCCTGCACCATGAGTTGTGGGACCTGACAGCCTGGGCTTTCGATGATTTCCTTCAGGCCAATGGCGACCCGGCATTGAACCGCCTGGTCGACGTCGACGGACCGCTGATTTTCCCTCACGACCCCGGCACACTGCCCAACCGCGAAGGCGATCTGGCGGCCGGCATGGACGAGTACGTGCGGATGGCCGAACGCGGCATCACGCCGTGGAACAAAATCACCACCGTGCCTGATGGCTTGCGCGGGCTTGAACACACGCGGCGTATCGATCTTGAGGAATGGATGGATCGCTTGGGGCTGGACGCTGTGCTGTTCCCGACGGTGGCTGACGTTGGCCCGGCGAACGCTGATGTCGATCCTGCGTCCGCGGACATTGCGTGGAGCAATGGCATTTGGGTCGCCAATGGCAACCTCGCCATCCGCCACCTCGGGGTGCCCACCGTCACCGTGCCGATGGGCGTAATGCCGGACATTGGCATGCCGGTCGGGCTGACCTTCGCCGGTCGCGCCTATGACGATTCGTCGCTGCTGCGTCTGGCGTCGGCGTTCGAAGCCACCGGGTCAAAACGCTTGATCCCGCCGCGTACCCCGCCACTGCCAACCCGGCCGTAAACAGTGAACGGGATTGGGGCTGTGCAGTCCCCAATCCCGTTCAACGATTCAGGCCTTGGCCGCCATCGCGGTCACTTCCACACGCATGCCTTCAACCGCCAGGGCGGCCACGCCCACAGCGGCGCGAACCGGCCATGGTTTGGCGAAGAAACGCTTGTAGACCTCGTTGAACGCGGCGCGGTCGGCCATGTCGGTGAGGTAGATGGTCAGGTGCAACACCCGATCCATCGAACTGCCGGCACCTTCCAGTGCTGACTTGAGCGCTTGCAGCGTGCATTCGCTCTGCTCGACGATGCCGCCCAGTTCCAGACTGCCGTCGGCGCGGGTAGGGATCTGAGTGGAGACCAGCAGCCCACCAAAACCGGCAACGTCGGAGGAGATGGAATCCAGGTCTGAATCAGGGATGAACGTGATGTCTTGGTTAGCCATGGGGATCTCGTGCTTGAGGAAGTAAAAGGGCTGTCGCGATCAGGCGGCCAGTTTACAGCCCAACGGCGAAATGCTGTTCAAGAACGACCAGAGAAATGGAGCGCCTGCGTCTGGCGCCCCCTTTCCTTACTTACATCAACTGCTCCCGATGCTGTTCGATGAACTGTGCGGGGGTCAGCAATGCCTGGCCGATGATCGTGGTGCCTGTGCTGTCCAGACCTTCCAGACGCTTCTCGCGCTGATCGATTTTTACCGCGTTGAAATGCACGGCAAACGCAGGGTCATGGTCCAGACCGAGTAATTTCACAAACGCCTCGACCGACACTTGCTCATAACGCACCTCTTTGCCCAGGGTGCTGCTCAAGACACCCGCCAGTTCTTCGTGGCTGTACTCGATCGGGCCGTGCAAAGGGTACGCCTTGTCACCATGACCTTGCGGCTTGAGCAGGATGTTGGCAACAATCAGTGCAATATCGCTGGCCGCAATCGGCGCAAACCGGCTATCGGCATCAAACGGCGTGAGGTATCGACCTTCACGAATCAACGGTGCGATGTAGAGCATCCATTGGGCAAAGAATGTCACGCGCAGGTGCGTGGTCGGAATGCCCGCCCAGGTGAATACCTGCTCTGACATCCAGTGATTGAGGGTCGCCTGGCTACGTGCATCAGGTCGCGACTGTTTGTGCGACATGTTGACGATGTGCTTGACCCCGTGCTCTTTGGCCGCCTGGGCAAACAGCGCCGCCGCTTCCACCAGGCCATCACTCAGCGGATAGCAGAAGTAGGCGCCTTCGACTCCCTCCATGGCCAGGCGTAGCGACTTCAAGTCAAGCATATTGCCCACATACACCTGAGCACCGAGGTCCTTGAGCTGCTGCGAACGTTCGTCTTCACGACGGACAAGCGCCTTCACTTGATGGCCCTGTTCCAACAGGTATTTCACGGTCGGCGCACCGGTGGCGCCGGTTGAGCCTGTCACCAAGAACGTTTTCATTACCAAACTCCACATTCAAAAAGTTGCATGAGATCGATCAAATTACTCAGCGCGCAGCAGCCCGGCGGGCACCACGGTCTCGATGAGCCCAGTGGTCACGTCATACACCAGGCCGGTCACTGTGAAGGCACCCGGCAAGTTCGGATTGGCCTTCAGTGCGGCGACATCAATGGCCACCGCTTTGTAGGGGTCGTCGATTTCCAGCGCCGCCAGTTCGTCGGTTGCAACACCCATGTGTTTGGCCAGCAATTCAGGGGCGTGGTGGTAGCACCCGCTAATGCCGCAATCGGTGTGATGCAGCACGATCAGGTTCCAGCCCTGGCCGACCGCCGCGCCGCCAAGCTTTGAAACGGTGCCCAGAATGGCCATCGTCTCGAACAGCGCCGGGTTCACGCGGCCACCGACATTGCGGATCACCGCCGCTTCACCAGGCCCGAGCTTGAGCACATCCACCGGGTCGACACGGGGGTCGACGCAGCCGAGGATCAAGGTTTTCTGCGACGGAATAATCTTCAGATCGGCAGCAAAATCGTTCTGGGCAAACGCCGCATTGCGTTCGATCAGGGTCTGTAAAAAGTCCATGGTCATCTCCATCAATCAAGGGTGGGAATCAGCCGCGCTGCGGCAAACGGGTGGACATTATTGCCTGCACTTTCTGCGGGTCGGCGATGAAGGCCTGGTGGATGCCACGGGTTTGCGCGCCGGCGATCACTTCCTCGTTGGCGCCGGCTTCGAGGGCATCCAGGGCGTCAGTCACCACTTCCAGCGGGCTGAGGCGCGGTTCCGGTAACCTGGCGCCCATCGCCGTTTCGGTTTGCACCGCCAGCACACCGATCACTTGCGTGCCCTGCCCGGCCAATTCGGCGCGCAGGCTGCGTGTCAGCGACAAGCCGGCCGCCTTGGAAGCCGAGTAAGTGGCAGCCATCGGCAAACTGATCAACGACAACATGGACAACATGTTCAGCACCGCACCGCCGGACTTCGCCAGTACCGGTGCGAATGCGCGGGTCAGCGCCAGGGGACCGAAGTAGTTCACTTCCATTTCCAGTCGGGCATCTACCATGTCAGGCGCTGAAATCGCGCCGTCGAAGGCGGCATACCCGGCGTTGTTGATCAGCAGCGTGACGTCGTCGGCGACACTGGCGGCTGCGGCCACCTGGTCGGGGTCGGTCACGTCCAGTGGCAGCGGCACCAGCCGGCGATCACCGTCCTTGAGCAACTCGGCCAATGACGCGGTGTCACGGGCCGCCACGTAGATTTTTGCCACGCCACGCTTGAGCAGTTCTTCAACAAAGGTGCGGCCGATACCACGATTGGCGCCAGTGACGAGGGCGACGGAGTTTGCAATGTTCATCAGGTGTTCCTCGGTATTCATTCTGGGGACGAAGGCGCCCCGGATGCCGGCTCGCGAAGGGCGAGCCGGTCAGTCGATGTCATTGAGCGTTGAGCGTGTCGGCGTGAAGGCGGGCGAATTCGCCGACGGTCATCGATCGACGACCCGTGAGCTGCTCCACGTTGTTGTCGGCCCCGGCCATGCGGCCGTTGTGGTAGTCCTGCATGGCACCGCCCAAGTGCTGAACAACGTAGTGCGGCACGCCCATTTCGCTGATCGACCGGGTGTATTCCTCGATCGGCAAGTCCTGGAAAACGATGGTGCGGCCCAGCGCTTCGGAGAGTTCGGCGGCCATTTGTTCATGGTCCATTTCCACCGGACCCGACAGGTTGATAGTGGTCCCGATATGCCCTTGCGGGTTGTTCAGCAGCGCCGCAATGGCACGTCCCTGGTCAGCGGCCGCAATCGGCGAGTGACGCCCCTTGCCGACGGGCATACGCAGGACACCCTGTTGCAGGAACGGCAGTTGCCATGGGTACAGCAACCATTCCAGGAAGTAGGTCGGACGCAGATGAATCACTGGCAAGCCGGACCAGTTGAGAATCTCTTCGGCGAGGTAAGTGTCGCGGCAAGAATCGCTGCTGGACTCACGGTTGGCCGAACGCTGCGACAGGTTGATGACCGTCTTGACCCCGGTTTCCCTGGCCGCCTGGGCAAAGTTTACGGTGGCGTTAATCAGGCCCGGTTGCACCGGCCACACCAGGTAAGCGGCGTCCACACCCTGCATGGCATCGCGAACGGTGTTGATGTGCAGCAGGTCACCCACCACCACTTCAGCACCCAACGCCTTCAAGGCATCGGAGCGGGCATCGAGCGAATGGACCATGGCGCGGACATCGAGGCCCAGTGCAATGGATTCACGAACAGCGGCGCGACCTGTGTCGCCAGTGGCTCCGGTGATTAATACTTTCCTGGACATGGGTTAAGACCTTTGAGAGTGAAATTTCCGGAGGCCATCGCGCCACCGGTCAGTTCGGGGAAGCGCTGAGTGCCTCGGCTCCGATGGGTCAACTATCGCGCCCGGCCAGATCCTCCGGTAGCCGTCGAATCAGGCTAAGATTTATCCCGGATCAGCATTAATGCCTTTGCTCGCCCACAACAGGAACGCTGCCATGCCCTTGAAAGACATCCTCACCCTGAGGCTGTACACCCGCGTCGCACGGCTCGGAAGCTTTTCGGCGGCCGCGCGTGAAAGCGGGCTGGCGCAGTCGCAGGTGTCGCGGATGATTGCCGAACTGGAGGCCAACCTGGGGGCACGGCTGCTGTCGCGCACCACCCGGGCAGTGGTGCCGACTGAAGCTGGACTGGAGTTTCTGGCTCGCATGGAGCCGATCCTCGCCGCCGTCGACGATGCCGAGAACAGCGTGCGCGAGACCGGCGAGTTACGCGGGTTGCTGCGTATCGGGATGCCGTCGACGATGGGCATTCGCGTGGTCATTCCCAGGCTGGCGGCCTTTACCGAGCGTCATCCCCAGTTGCACCTGGAGTTGATGCTCGAAGACCAATGGCAGGACATGGTCAAGGAAGCCGTCGACATCGGCATTCGTGTGGGTCACTTGCCGGACCTGGCCGGCACGGCGCGGCAGATTGGCACCATGCATCGGGTGATTGTCGCGTCCCCGGCCTACCTCGCGCGCCACGGTACGCCCACCCTGCCGAGCGACCTTGCCCATCACCGGATCGTCGGTGGTCCGGCCGGCGCGCAGGTCTCGTCCTGGCAGTTTGACCGCGACGGTAACGTTTCTTCCGTCGATCTCACGCCACAGTTCTCAACCAATGACACCGCAGGCGCCTTGGCAGCGGCCGCTGGCAGCCTCGGCATTGTGTCAACAACGTCCTGGGCCTGCGCCCTGGAACTGGCCAGCGGTGATCTGGTGCAATTGCTGCCGGAGTGGAAAATGGCAGACCTGCCCGTACACGCCTACTTTCCACTGGGACGCACGACGCGCATGGCGGCGCGTGCGTTCGCCGACTTCCTCGCCACCACGCTCGGCAGCGATGCCTAGTTCGGGTCCAGCAACCCGCCGCTCCAGTTGCGCGAAACCCGGCTGCCGGTGAATTTCGCCACCACCATGCCCTGCGACACCAGCCGATCGCGATAGCGGGTGACCATGCGCCCCGCTTGCTCGGCCACCAAAATCACCTCGGACGATGGATCACCCGGTCGCCGCAGAATCCGCGCAAAGCGCTGCCCTTCTTCGACGAAATCCCCCAGCTGTTTTTCAAAGATCAACACGCCGGGCTGCGGCGCGAGAATGGTTTCCATGTGACCCATTTCCATGGCCTCGACGGGCCAGTCGGCGGGCGTGTGCGCCTCATCGATCACCCCGCAGCCGCATAGCCACGCATGCAGTCCTTCAGCGTCCTGCTCGGCAAACCGGTCGCTGACATCACCCTGCCCGCGCAACTCCAGTGTGGCCGCCATGCGCTGGTCGGTGACGCCGTCGCGCAGCCACGGCGCAATGATGGTCTCTTCGAAAGAGCCATCGCCGCCGTCATCCCAGATGATCGCCACGTCCATCTTCATCGCGGCTGCCAGTTCGCGGCCACGGGGCCAGAAACGGCGGTGAACGTAGAGATAGGGTAATGCTTCGTCATCGGTGTGCAGGTCGAGCATCACGTCTGCCGGGGCCGCCAGTTGCACCAGTTTTTTTTGCCATTCCTGGACGTTGGTCGACGGTTGGGCCATGGCGGCCGATTGGTCGAACCCGCGATTGAAATTATGCCCGGTGGCGTCATGAAAGCGGCCAAGAATGCGCCCCTGGCGAAACTGCCCGATGCCCAGCGGATTGGCTTGCGGCACCACCGTCACGCTGCCGTTGAGCCGACCCTGAGCCTGGGCGACCTCAAGCTTGTGCATCAACAGATGCAGCACCAGCATCCCGGCGATTTCATCGGCATGTACCCCGGCTTGCAGGTGCACAGTCGGCCCGCAGCCATTGCCCTCGAAGCGCCATGCGCTGACCTGCACCGGGTCGCCGTTGTTGTTGCGAACACTGAACGAAACATCCTGCGCCATCTGCTTGTCCTCCCGCGTCACGAACGTTAAAAACCGACACATTGCCCAGACCTAACTGGAGATTGAACGCACGTTCAACTAAGCTCGCCAACCAGGCAACACACCCAAGGATTCCTTGTGACAATCCCCTCCGCAAAAAATCGCCGCGTTGAGCCTGACGAACGTCGCGAAATGCTGGTGGCCGCCACCCTGCGCTGCCTGGTTCGCGATGGTCACGCCGGCATTTCCGTTCGCCGGATTGCCACCGAGGCCGGGGTGTCCGTGGGGTTGCTCAATCACCATTTCGGCAGCATCGATGCGTTGATTGCCGACACCTACCAAAAGATCGCCAGTGAGCTGACTACCGCCCTGCTCCAGGAAGTCGAGCAGGCCGGCACCCCTGCCGAAAAGATGGATGCGCTGCTCACCGGCTCCTTTTCTCCCCGGGTCATGGACCCACAACTGCTCGGCGCCTGGGTGGTGTTCTGGAGCCTGATCCGGCACTCCGAACACGTCAGCCAATCCCACGAAAAAAGCTATCGCGCCTACCTCGACCTGCTTCGCCAACTGCTGGATGACATGGCGGCCAGCGAAGGCTTCGTGATCCATGACACGCGACTGGCCGCGATCGGCTTATCGGCGATGCTCGACGGACTCTGGATCGAGTGGTGCCTGAACCCCGAAACCTTCAGCCCCGCCGACGGCCTCCACATCTGTCGCTGCTGGATAAAGGGGCTGCGACACGGAGCATTCAGCACCGACGACGTCTTGTGAGGGATGACGGCCGAAGATCATCGCCAGGGTGCCACTGACCGCGATCAACCCGGCACCGACCATCAGCGACACGTCCATCAGCGTGCCCCAGATCAGGCTCGACAGCAGGAACGCCCAAATCAGCCCGGTGTATTCAAAGGGCGCGAGCAAGGTAGCGGTGGCCCGCTGAAAACTGGCGAACAGCAGAAACTGACCGATACCGCCGACCAGCCCGGCGCCGAGCATCCCCAGCCAGGCCGGGGTCGGCGCCGGTGTGTAGGTCCAAGGCAACGCCACCGCCATGCAAATCACAAACACCACGTTGGTGATCAGCATCTGTTCCAGCACTGACGTCTGCTCATCCACCTGGCGCAGCTGGATGTAAGTGAACGCCCAGCACATTGCCGCCAACAACGTCAGCACCACCGGCAACGGATCCACCAGGTTACTGGGGCGACAGGCAATGATCACGCCGACAAAACCGATGATCAGGCTGAACCACTGCCAGCCACTTGCGCGCTCCTTGAGAATCACCGCCGCGAGCACCGTGACCATGATCGGTGCGGAGAAATACAGCGTTGTCATCTCCGCCAGCGTCAGGTCCCGGGCCGCCGTGTAATACAGTACCCAGGCCACAATCGACAGCAGTCCACGGACCACCAGCAAGCGTCGGCTTGGCGAGCGCCACGCGCGCTGGATCAACCGCGAGCGCCCTGCCAACAGGCAGGCGAGCACCACCACAAGGGCGCGCCAGAACAGAATGCTGACCACCGAATAGTCCGCCACCAGCCACTTGATGGCAGCGTCTTGCATCGCCAGGAACGTATAACCCAAGGTGCACAGGCCAATGCCTTGCAACGACCGGTCGACAATCCGTGGCGTATTCATTACACCGACCTGCGCACGGGCGTGCCACGCCGTTCGGCAAGGGCAAACAGCGCCTCGATCATGAACGTCAGGCAGACATACACGCCGGCCACCAACAGCAACGGCTCATACACTTGCAGCGTCTGCGCCCGCACCACGTTGGCGGCGCCCAGCAGGTCGATAATCGCAATCGTTGAGGCCAGCGCAGTGGACTTCAGCAGCATCACGGTCTCCCCGGCCAACGTCGGCAACAGTAGACGCAACGCCCTGGGCAAACGCACCCGCAGCAACGACTGACGCGGGGTCATGCCAAACGCCGACGCGGCTTCCATCTCACCTTTGGGCACCGCCAGCAGCCCTCCGCGAATCACTTCGCCGACATAGGCGCCCACCGACACCACCAAGGCAAACACGATGTACCAGTAACCGTCGCGCAGGTACGGCCAGAGGAAGCTGCCGCGAATCAACGGGAACTGCGCAAACAGGCTGCCCAGGCCGTAGTAGAAGATGTAGATCTGGATCAGCAACGGCGTACCGCGCGTCACGCTGGTGTAAAACAGACTGACCTTGGCGATCACCCGGTTCTTCGAGATCCGTGCCAGCGCCACCAGCACCGCGAGCGCATAACCGAACACGCTGGAGATCAACAGGATGGTGATGGTCGTTTGCAGGCCCCGGCCCAACAGCGCCGCGTATTCAACTATCCACGCTGGAATCATTTCATTCACTCAGCCAAAGGCATCCAGCGACGAATGCGTCGCTCAAGCCGTCCCGACAGGTAGTTGGACACCAACGTCACCGCGTAATACATCGCCGCGGCGGTGAGGTAGAACAACAGGTAGTGACGCGTCGAGCCCGCGCCTTGCTTGGCGGTGTACAGCAGCTCGTTGGTGCCGACCACGCTGATCAATGCGCTGTCCTTGATCAGGTTGATCCACAGGTTGGCCATCCCGGCCATGGCGTAAGGCGCCATGATCGGCAGCGTGACCCGCCGGAACAGGCCGAAGCCGCTCAAGCCAAACGCCTTGCCCGCCTCGATCTGACCGAACGGAATGGCCTGAATCGCCGCCCGAAAAATCTCCGAGGCGTACGCGCCCTGCACCAGCCCCAGCACCACAATCGCCGCCAGCGGACCGCTGACATTCACGCTGTCGTAACCCATTTGCGCCATCAGCGAATTGAGCAGCATCGAACCGACGTAGTACAGCAGCAGGATCAGCAACAACTCCGGCACTGCCCGGAATAATGTGGTGTAGGTACGCATCAGTGCTGCGATCGGTTTTGGCGCGCTCAGCTTGAGGCAGGCCACCACCAGACCGATCAGGAGCCCGAGCACAAACGCCCCGGCGGAAATCTGCAGGGTCATCCAGAGCCCTTTCAACAGCGCACTGCCCCATCCCTGTTCGCTGAAATTGATCAACTCGAACATTGCCGGCATTTCACTCTCCAGTTAGCGCAATCACTGCCTGACGCAAATCCCCTGTGGGAGGCGGGCTTGCTCGCGAAGGCGGTGTATCAGTCAACATCATTGCTGAATGTCGGACCGCATTCGCGAGCAAGCCCGCTCCCACAGGTTTTGTATATGCCACAGGATTTTTGGTGAGGTCAGAACGCCGGTTTCACGCTAGTGCCGAAGTAGTGTTGGGACAGGTCGTCATAGTCCTTGCTCGCCAGCAGGGTCTTGATCGCCGTGTCGAGTTTGGCTTTGAGTTCGGTGTCATCCTTGCGCAGACCGGCGCCCACGCCTTTGCCGAAGATTGGGTCGTAAGGCACTGCGCCGAGGTAGGCCAGGTCCTTGGCATCCGGGGTCTGGACGAAGGCCGCCATGGCCGTGCCGTCCGCCATCATCAAGTCGATACGACCGGCAATCAGGTCGGCGTTGGCCGAGTCCTGGGTGTCGTAATACTTCACGTCGGCAATTTTTTCGTAGTAGGTCTTCAGGTAGCTGGCGCTCACCGTGGAGTTCTGCACGCCGATGGTTTTGCCCTTGAGGTCGTCCGGGTACTTCTTAACAGACGCCTCTTTCGGCCCGACAATCGCGATCACCGAGTCGTAGTAGGCCTTGCTGAAGGCGATCTGTTTTTCGCGCTCTTCGGTGACCGACATCGAAGAAAAAATCACGTCGATCTTCTTCGCCAGCAACGAGGGGATGATGCCGTCCCACGCCACTTCCTTGATCTCGCACTCGGCTTTCATTTCGCTGCACAGCTTGTGGATCAGGTCGACTTCAAAACCTTTCCACTCACCGTTGGCCTGTTTCTCGGTGTACGGCGGATAGGGTTCGGCTGCGACTGCGAACCTGATCGGCTGGGCTTGCGCCGCGCTCATTCCGGCCAGCAACAAGCAGGCCGCGCCGGTAAACCAGTTTGCCAAACGTCGATTTCCCATGATTTTTCCCCGTCTTTTTATGTTGTTTTAGCGAGTCTGATGTGCGTTGACGAACTGTCGGCAACGTTCACTGCGTGGGTGTACGAACACTTCATCCGGCGAACCGGTTTCCTCGATCAGCCCTTGGTGCAAGTAGGCGACTTTGGACGAGACATCGCGGGCAAAGGCCATCTCATGGGTCACCAGGATCATGGTCCGGCCTTCTTCCGCGAGGGAGCGGATCACCCGCAGCACTTCGCCGACCAGTTCCGGGTCGAGTGCCGAGGTGGGTTCATCGAACAGCATGACCTTGGGCCGCATGGCCAATGCCCGGGCGATGGCCACCCGTTGTTGCTGTCCCCCGGAGAGAAACGCCGGGTACTCGTTGCGCTTGGCCGCCAGCCCCACGCGTTCCAGCAAGGCTTCAGCCCGTTCAGTGGCTTCGGCACGGCTTTCACGCAGGACCTGGGTCGGCGCTTCGATGAGGTTTTCCAGCACCGTGCGATGGGGCCAGAGGTTGAAGTTCTGAAACACCATGCCCAGGCTCGAACGGATCCGCACCAGCTGTTTGGCGTCGGACACCAGCGGCGCGCCGGGACGGTCGTGGTTGAGCTTGATGCTTTCGCCGTCCACCAGAATGCGTCCCTGGTCCGGTACTTCGAGCATGTTGATGCAGCGCAGCAAGGTACTTTTGCCTGAGCCACTGGCACCGATCAGGGAGATCACATCGCCTTCGCGGGCCGTCAGCGAGACGCCCTTGAGCACTTCGATATTGCCGAAGCGTTTGTGCAGGCCATCGACTTCGATCATGGTCTTGGTCATAACCGGAGCAACGGTGGCCTGGCAGGTGACGCGACTGGTCACGGGGCTGATTACGGGGCGAGGCGCTTCACCTTTCAGCACCAGGACAAAATCGCGAATACGCTGACAGGCCTGGGCCAGACGCTCTTCACCGAGGGTGAACGAGAGCCGCACAAAACCTTGCGCCGGCTCGCCAAACGCGGCCGCATCGAGGACCGACACACGCGCCTCGCGCAACAGCCGCCAGGCGAACTCCAGCGAAGTCAGCCCGGTTTCACGCACGTCCATCAACACGAACATGCCGGCATCAGGGTTGAGCACTGAAATGCCCGGGCAACCCGACAGACTCGTGACCACCAGATCCCGCCGACGGCGATAGATGTCGCGCATGCCGTGGGTCACGTCTTCGTGGGCCTGCACCGCTTTAAGTGCGGCTTCCATGACAAACCCCGGCAAGCCATAGAGCATGCTCAGCACCAAGGTTTCCGCGTGAGCAATCAAGGCCTCGTTGGCGACGATCCAGCCGATCCGCCAGCCGGTCATGGCATGGGACTTCGACAGGCTGCCGACCACCACACAGCGCTCGGCCATACCCGGCAACGCTGCGAGGCTGAGGTGTTCGCGTTCGAAGGCAAGGCTTTCGTAGACTTCGTCGACCACCACCCACAGGTCATGTTCGATGGCGAGGTCCGCGATGGCTTGCAGCTCCTCACGGTTGAGCACCACGCCGGTGGGGTTGTTCGGGTTGGAGAAGAAAATCGCCCGGGTGCGCGGGGTGATGGCCTTGGCCAACACGGCGGCGTCGAGCCTGAAACCGGAGTCCGCCGAGCACGGCACCCGCACCAGCGTGGCGCCGGAGGCCTTGAGTGTCGCCTCGTACGTCACGTACATCGGGTCCAGAGCAATCACTTCATCGCCCGTGTTGAGCAGGCACATTGAAGTGATGAACAGCGCGTTCTGCGCCCCGGCCGCGACGATCACGTTCGGCGCTTGCACCTCACGGCCGAACAATGGGCTGTAGCGGTTGGCGATGGCTTCGCGCAAGGCCTGGCGCCCGGCGATTTCGGTGTAGTGAGTGTCACCCTCGCGCAGCGCTTCGATGGCGGCATCGGTGATGAAATCGGGCGTGGGGAAATCCGGATCACCGACGCTGAGAATGATCACATCCTCGCCACGGCGCTGGGCTTCAAAGGCTGCATTGTGAATATCCCAGGCAGCCACACCGTCGCCTGAAATCCGCTCAACAAAAGGTGAAAACCGCATGCCAGTGCCTCGTTCGAATTGAAGAAACGCAAGCCCGCGCTACCCGCCGGGGAGGTGGTCACCAACATAGTCGAAGCTGAACAGTCGTTCAACAGAAAAGTAACGATGCTTCGCGTTCAGCGTAAACAGGTCGTTTTCACGACAGTCGAGGCGTTTTCAGCAGGGGGGCACGATGGGGCGGAAGGGAAAACCCGATATGGATTCCAGCCATGGAAGTTTTATAAATCGGGGCAACTTCCGGTTCAGTCTTATTTTGCTTAACCCCGCACAATAGATAAATCACTCTGCACCTGTAACATCAATAAGACACTTATAAAACTTAATACTTAAACATCGGCATGGCCTCAGAAAACAACAGCACTCTGCAGCTACGCATCTGCCTGACCGCCCAAAACTCCTTGGCCTTCGCCCGCACCGGCGAAACTCAGCGCTAAATTAAAAACAACTTCCTCATTTCGATTAATCATAAAAAAGCCCGGTCGGATTTTGTTTATCGAATAGGCTTAATTCAACGTACCAACAGGCGTTAGTTCTCTATTAATCCGACAGACATCACTTCAAGGAAATGGACATGAAGATCAAGATTCTGTGCGTGCATGGCATTGGCCATGAAGAAGCGGATGAGAGTTTCGAGCAATCGTGGAAGCGGGCGATTACCACGGCGGTGCTAAGCGTGGCGCCGAACGCCGTGATCGAATTGGACTATTTCGAGTATGACGCGCGCTTTGCGTCCAGCGGTCTGGGTGCGCCGGAAATTGCCGAAGCGACCCTGCGACTTCTGACCAGCGCCGTCATCCATTCAGTCGGTGATCTGTTCCGGCGTGATCGCGGCATCGGGCAATTTCCCGACCGCCTGCGCTGGACGGCCGGCATGGTGGCCCAGTGGACCGCAGACGAGGCGCTGCGAACCACGTTGCGTAACGACCTCTCCAGCAAAATCAACGACTCACAACCGGATATCGTCTGTGCGCACAGTCTCGGAACACTGGTCGCCTATGACACGTTCCGTCGAGATCCATCGCTGATGAAAAAGCGCGTGCTGATCACGTTCGGTTCGCAGATTGCCAATCCCGCAGTCCGCGAGACGTTCGGCGGGCGCATAGAAGGCATCGAGACGGCGTACAAGTGGTACCACCTCTACAACGAACATGATCACGTGTTTACCGCACCGCTGTACCTGCGCGATGCCAACTTCACCCAAGTCATGACGCCGTTCGACAAACCGGGCGATGCGCTCAATCACGATGCAACGTACTACCTCGGTCACCCCGAAACCCGCTCCAATGTCTGGGGACCCTTGTTCCAGGCAGGCCTCGCCAGGGGTTTCGACAAACGGTTGCTCGCCGTCGACAAATCACTCGGTCTGGCCGTGCCAAAGGCACAAACCGCACGTCGCTCGCGGGACAAGGCATTGCTGATCGGGATCAACAACTATCCCAATCCTTCAGACCGGCTCGAAGGCTGCGTCAATGACGTGTTCCTGATGAGCTCATTGCTGCAAGAGTCGAACTTCTCGCCGGATGACATCCGCGTCGTGCTCGATGACCGCGCTACCACCGCTGGCATTCGCGATCGCCTGCGTTGGTTGCTCGACGACGCCCAGGCGGGTGATCGCCGGGTGCTCTTCTATTCGGGGCACGGTGCGCAGATCCCCAATACCAACGCCGCCGGCGAAGCCGATCGCATCGATGAATGTCTGTGCCCGTGGGATTTCGACTGGACGCCGGAACACGCCATCGTCGACAACGACTTTCGCGACCTGTACATCCAGCTGCCGTACAACACGCAGTTCATTACCATCTTCGATTGCTGCCATTCGGGCGGCATGACACGTGAAGGCGCACGACGCGCACGAGGGCTGACGCCGCCAGACGACATTCGCCATCGCGCACTGCGCTGGGAGGCCAGTTTGCAGATGTGGGTCGAGCGCGACTGGGTGAAACAGGCGCGCAAGAATGCGCAGAAGGCCGAAGCCGCCAACACCGTGAGCAATCGCGACGGTATTCGCAGGGTCGGCCAGGCCATCGCGGTGCGCGGGAACGACGACAAGCTCTACAACAGACGTCGCATCGCTTACAAACACGATGGCCCTTTTCTACCGATCCTCATGTACGCCTGCGGCGAATCCCAACTGTCGTATGAGTACCGTCACGGCGTGATTTCGTACGGCGCATTCACCTACGCGCTCGCCCAGACGCTGCGCTCATCCAAAAAACGTCCGACATTCAATGCCCTGGTCCGTGCCACGGGCAAGCTCCTGGCGGAGCTGGGTTATGACCAGAAGCCGGCCCTTGTCGGGCCCAAGGTTTTACTCGGCAAAATCGTTCCATAAACCTTCATCCACTGCGCTGAAAATCAAACCGGGCGTCTTGAAGACGCCCGTTTTTTTATTCAGTGGCTCAAAATCAAATCGGCTCAACCGCGCATCTGAGCTAACGTTGGCGAGGGACCTATCATCCACACCTGACCTCTAATAAGAACAACCGAGGGTCACGATCAGGCTATGAACATTCTTTACGATGAACGCGTCGACGGCGTTTTGCCCGACGTCGACAAGGCCGCCTTGCTCCAGGCGCTACGCGCGCGTTTGCCGGATCTGGAAATCCTGCATCAACAAGAAGAGCTCAGACCGTATGAATGCGACGGGCTCTCCGCGTATCGCACCACTGCGCTGCTGGTGGTGTTGCCCCGCCACCTCGACGAAGTTCAGGGCATCCTTCGAGTCTGCCACGAGCGGCACGTCCCGGTGGTTGCCCGTGGCGCCGGCACCGGGTTATCCGGCGGTGCATTACCGCTGGAGAAAGGCGTGCTGCTGGTGATGGCGCGCTTCAACAACATCCTGCACATCGACCCCGCCGCCCGCACCGCGCGAGTTCAGCCGGGGGTGCGCAACCTGGCGATTTCCCAGACCGTTGCGCCGTTTGGCTTGTATTACGCGCCGGATCCGTCCTCACAGATTGCCTGTTCCATTGGCGGTAACGTCGCCGAAAACGCCGGTGGCGTGCATTGCCTCAAGTACGGCCTGACCGTGCACAACCTGCTCAAGATCGACATCCTGACCGTCGAGGGCGAATACCTGACGTTGGGCTCCGAAGCCCTCGACTCACCCGGCTTCGACTTGCTGGCCTTGTTCACCGGGTCCGAAGGCATGCTGGGGGTGATCACCGAGGTGACGGTCAAACTGCTGCCCAAACCGCAAACCGCCAAAGTGCTGCTGGCCGCCTTTGACTCCGTGGAAAAGGCCGGCCGCGCGGTGGGTGACATCATTGCCGCCGGCATTATCCCCGGCGGCCTGGAGATGATGGACAACCTAGCGCTTCGCGCCGCCGAAGATTTTATCCACGCCGGTTACCCAGTCGACGCCGAAGCCATTTTGCTCTGTGAACTCGATGGCGTTGAAGCCGATGTCCATGATGATTGCGACCGCGTGCGCCAGGTGCTGGAACAGGCCGGCGCCACCGAAGTCCGCCAGGCTCGCGATGAAGCCGAGCGCGTGCGGTTCTGGGCCGGGCGCAAGAATGCTTTCCCGGCCGTGGGACGCCTGTCGCCGGATTACTACTGCATGGACGGCACGATCCCGCGCCGCGAACTGCCCGGTGTGTTGCGGGCTATCGCAGCACTCTCGGATGAATACGGCCTACGGGTGGCCAACGTGTTCCACGCCGGCGACGGCAACATGCACCCGCTTATTTTGTTCGACGCCAACCAGCCCGGTGAACTTGACCGCGCCGAAACCCTGGGCGGCAAGATCCTCGAGTTGTGCGTGAAGGTTGGCGGCAGCATTACCGGTGAACACGGCGTGGGTCGCGAGAAGATCAATCAGATGTGCGCGCAGTTCAACAGCGATGAGCTGACGGTGTTCCATGCGGTCAAAGCCGCCTTCGATCCGGGCGGCCTGCTCAATCCCGGCAAGAATATTCCGACCTTGCACCGCTGCGCCGAATTTGGCGCGATGCACGTGCATTTGGGTCAACTGCCCTTCCCTGATCTGGAGCGTTTCTGATGCGTAGCGAATCCGACATGGATGACAGCGTCGCGCTGTTGGCGCAGGTCAACCAAGCGCTGCAAAACGCCACGCCTTTACGCATCCAGGGCTCCAACAGCAAGGCGTTCCTTGGACGCATCGTCGCCGGGGAAGTGCTCGACACGCGCACCCACCGCGGCATCGTCAGCTACGACCCGACCGAACTGGTGATCACCGCCCGCTGCGGCACACCGTTGTCAGAACTGGCCGAGGCATTGGACGACGCACAGCAGATGCTGCCGTGCGAACCGCCCTCCTTCGGCGAAGGCGCCACCGTCGGCGGCATGATTGCCTGCGGCTTGTCCGGCCCTCGGCGCCCGTGGTCGGGCTCGGTCAGGGACTTTGTCCTCGGTACGCGGGTGATCACCGGGCATGGCAAGCATCTGCGCTTCGGAGGCGAAGTCATGAAGAACGTCGCCGGTTACGACCTGTCGCGCTTGATGGTCGGCAGTTATGGGGCGCTGGGGGTGGTAACTGAAGTGTCGCTCAAGGTTCTGCCCAAACCGCGTCAGTGCCTGAGCATCAGCCTGGACATGGACAGCGACCGCGCCTTGCTGCGCCTCGCGGAATGGGGTCAGCAGCCCCTGCCGATCAGTGCGGCGTGCCACGACGGGCAACGCCTGCACCTGCGGCTTGAGGGTGGCGAAGGTTCTGTGGCGGCGGCCCATGATCGATTGGGCGGCGAGTTGCTGGACGCGAGCTATTGGGCGGACCTCAACGAACATCGACTGAGTTTCTTTGATGAGGACCAACCCCTTTGGCGGTTGTCCCTGCCCCACAACACACCCCGGCTTGCCCTGCCCGGCGTTCAACTGATCGATTGGGGCGGTGCACAGCGCTGGCTCAAATCCGAGGCGCAGGCGTCGTTCATTCGCAAGATCGTCGGTGAGGTTGGTGGGCATGTGACCTGTTACAGCCATGGCTTGATCGACAGCCCGTTCCAACCGCTGCCTGCGGCACTGATGCGCTACCACCAGAACCTGAAGCAGCAACTTGACCCACGGGACATCTTCAACCCCGGTCGCCTGTACGCGGAGTGTTGAACCATGCAAACCACGCTCAGCGAACAGGCCCGCCAACTGCCCCGCGCCGAAGAAGCCGAAAGCATTCTACGCACCTGTGTGCACTGCGGTTTTTGCAATGCCACCTGTCCGACCTATCAGTTGCTGGGCGATGAACTGGATGGCCCGAGAGGTCGCATCTACCTGATCAAGCAGGTGCTGGAAGGCAACGAAGTCACGCAAAAAACCCAGCAGCATCTGGACCGTTGCCTGTCGTGCCGCAACTGCGAAACCACCTGCCCCTCGGGCGTCGATTACCACAACTTGCTCGACATCGGTCGTGCAGTGGTGGACGCCGCCGTGCCGCGCCCGCTCGAACAGCGTTTGTTGCGCGAAGGGTTGCGCCGCGTCGTGCCCAATCCGGGATTGTTCAAAGTGCTGGTGAGCAGTGGTCAGGTGTTCCGTGCCTTGTTGCCGAACACCTTGCAGGCCAAGTTGCCTCGCCGTGTGTACCCGGCCAAACCACGTCCGACGGTGCGCCACGCCAGGCAGGTGCTGATACTCGAAGGTTGCGTGCAACCGGGGTTGTCGCCCAACACCAATGCCGCCACTGCGCGCGTACTGGATCGACTCGGTATCAGCGTCCTACCGTCCCGCGAGGCCGGGTGCTGCGGCGCCGTCGATTATCACCTCGACGCCCAGGCGGCCGGCCTTGATCGTGCACGGCACAACATCGATGCGTGGTGGCCGGCCATTGAAAACGGCGCTGAAGCCATCGTGCAAACGGCCAGCGGTTGCGGTGCATTCATCAAGGACTATGGTCACTTGCTCCGCAGCGATCCGGCCTATGCCGACAAGGCGCGAAAGGTCAGTGCACTGGCCAGGGACCTGGTCGAAGTGTTGCGCGATGAGCCGCTGGAAACACTCGGCATCCACGGCGACCAGCGCCTGGCGTTCCATTGCCCCTGCACCTTGCAGCACGCGCAAAAACTCGGTGGCGCGGTTGAGGCGCTGCTGACACGTCTGGGTTTCAACCTCACGTCCGTGCCCGACGGCCACTTGTGTTGCGGCTCGGCGGGCACCTATTCGCTGACTCAACCGGAACTGTCCCGGCAACTTCGCGACAACAAGCTCAATGCGCTGGAGAGCGGCCATCCCGAAGTCATTGTCACCGCCAATATTGGCTGTCAGTCCCACCTCGACGGCGCGGGTCGAACCCCGGTCCGGCACTGGATTGAACTGGTGGAAGCCGCCCTGCCCTGATCACCCTTAGGAGCCATTGCCATGAAGAGTAAAGCCGTACTGAGTCAGGCTGAGGTCAGCCAGATCCTCGCCGCCGCCCGCACCGAAGCTCAGAACAATCAATGGGCGGTAACCATTGTGATTGTCGATGACGGTGGCCATCCGCTGGCGCTCGAACGCCTCGACGGGTGCGCGGCCAGCAGCGCTTACATCGCCACTGAAAAAGCCCGCACCTCGGCCTTGGGTCGGCGTGAGTCGAAGGGGTATGAAGACATGGTCAACGGAGGACGCTTCGCCTTTTTATCGGCGCCGTTGCTGACGTCCCTTGAGGGTGGCGTGCCGATTGTTTACGACGGCCAGGTGATCGGTGCGGTCGGCGTGTCCGGGGTCAAGGCCGAACAGGACGCACAAGTGGCCAAGGCCGGGGCGCAGTGTTTGAAGTGATGCCATAAAAATTCGGCACCTATCGAACCTGTGGCGAGGGAGCTTGCTCCCGCTGGGCTGCGAAGCGGCCCCAAAAGATGGGACAGCTGCGCTGTCCAGCGGGAGCAAGCTCCCTCGCCACACGATCGTCGTCTCATCGGAGATGCTTACTTGCGCGCCAACTTGTACCGAATGCACTCTTCATAAAAACTCTGCCGCACCGCAGCCGGTTTGAACCTCGACGGGCTGTCGTACGTCTGCTCGGTAATGCCCATGGCCATCATGTGCATCCACGGTTTGTTGAATTTGTAGGTCTGTATCTTCTTGCGAGCGGCATACAGCGACACCCCGGACAACTTGAGCTCCTGGGCCCTGCCCGCCGTCCCGGCACCCCAGTCGCACATGTATCGGTCATTGGCCACCAACTCCCTGGCCTGGGCCGCGCCGGCCATGCTCGCCAGGGCAAACAAGATCATCGTGATCGCTACATTGCGCAATTGCATTCCGCCTAACCACCTGAAAATAAAGTGATTTTGGCGACTGTTTTGCGTCAGCGGGGCCAGCAAATTGCCTTATTCGGGAAAAAGAATCCGCGTCAGGTTCAGCTTCCCGAAACCAGCCTGAGTCCGATAACACCGGCCAAAATCAGCACAATGCACGCGATCCGCAGCGCTGTGGTGGCATCCCCCAGCAGCGCCATGCCCAGAATCGCGGTGCCCGCCGCGCCTATGCCGGTCCAGACCGCGTAAGCCGTCCCCACCGGCAATGTCTTTAAAGAGAGTGAAAGCAGATAGACACTCGACAGGCCCGTGGCGGCCGCCAATAGTCCAGGGACCAACCGGGTGAACCCTTCCGAGCCCTTCATGTAGAACGCGAACGCAATTTCGAGAATGCCAGCGATGCCAAGCAGTGCCCATGCCATGTTGAATGTCCTGTGGGAGAAGTTGAATCGCCAGGCGTACTCGCCTGGCGAAGCATCGGAAGCGCTCTACTGCTGAGCCGCTGCGGGGGTGGAACGGAATGTCACGCCGAATCGGTTAAAGGCGTTCATCAACCCGATCGCGTAAGTCAGATCCGCCAATTCCTTATCACTAAACTCGGCCGCTGCCGCTTTGTAATCCGTATCGGGAACGCCCGTTTCAGCGACGCGAGTGACCGTTTCCGCCCAACTCAGCGCAATCCGTTCACGGGTACTGAACACGACACCGGCATCGCGCCAAACCGGCACCAGCATCAGTTTTTCCACCGCGACGCCGAGCTTCAGCAAATCGCGTGAATGCATGTCGATGCAGTAGGCGCAGCCATTGATTTGCGATACCCGCAGATAGACCAGATCGATCAGTTCGTGGGAAAGACCGCTGTTTTGCAGGTAGACGTACACCCCGCCAAAAGCCTTGTAGCCCTCGGGTGCAGCCTTGGCGTAGTCGAGACGATTGCTCATGGTGAATCCTTCGTGTGTGCTGTAAGGGACTCCATCGTGCGGCGGCTTGGTCTAATTGATAAGGTCCATGATCGGCCTTGCGTCATGGGCCATGACGGCGCGTTCATGGCCTGGTCCATTACTCACTTCTTGGACCTTTGGCCTGGGTCATCCACTTCCTAGAATGGCCCCTCGACTACGTACATTCATCAAGGGGCCCACCATGAACATCCTCCACGTAACGTGCAGCCCTCGCGGGGCGGTTTCCGAGAGCTATCGCCTGTCCAGCCACATCATTGGCCAATTGCTGAAGAACGACCCCACCGCAACCGTGATCAACCGGGTGGTAAGCGGCGACGCCATACCGCAGGTTGACGAGCATTACGCACTGTCCCAACAATCGTCCGTCGATGTGTCCCAGGAAGGCTCCATGGCCCAATCGGAAGTGCTGATCAATGAACTGGACAGCGCCGACATCGTGGTCATTGGCACCCCGATGCATAACTTCACCGTCCCCGCTGCACTGAAAGTCTGGATCGACCATATCGCACGCGTTCGCCGCACGTTCAATGTCGGCGCCCAAGGCAAAACCAGTGTGCTGCGCGACCGTCCCGTCTATATCGGCGTGTCATCAGGCGGACGATTCTCTGGGGAAAACCCGCGTCAGCCAGACTTTTTGACGACGTATCTGAAAGCGGTTCTGGGCATGATCGGACTGCATGCACTAACGTTCTTCTCTGTTGAAGGCACCGCTTTGGGTCCGCAGGCTGTCGCGCAGGCCAGGAGCAAGACAGACGAAGCTGTGGAAGCGCATTTTTCCGCGCTTCGATGACCCTGAACTTCCTCGGGCAAAAATAAGGGCGCACTGTGACAGGCAGCACATTGATCGTGAGCGGTGGATGAAGCCATGAACCAGCAGATCAAGCGCTTCTCCCCTCTCGACCCGACCTCCAGCGAACCGATCTACCGCCAGCTTTACTGGCGGTTCCGCAGCGCCATAACGAACGGTTTGCTCCTACCGGGCGAACGCATTCCCGCCGCACGGGCATTGGCCAAGGAACTGGGACTGGCGCGCGGCACCATCGATACCGCGTATTCACTCCTTACCGCCGAAGGGTTCCTGCAGTCTCGCGGTCAGGCAGGCACGGTTGTGGCGGCGGGCATCAACGTCGAGGCGCTGTCTGCGCGTACGGCGCACACCGCCAGCCCGGCAAGTTCCCAATCCATCCGGCACAAGGCACCCATCCTGCCGTTCCAGATGGCCCTGCCCGCTCTGGACGCCTTCCCGAGGAAAGTCTGGGCGCAAATCGGCGCTCGTTGCGTTCGCGCCACGCAGATGGTGGACATGGCCAATCCGTCGGTGTATGGGCTGGACTCGCTGCGCGCGGCAATTGCCACTTACCTGCAAGTGGCGCGCGGCATCACCTGCTCGCCCGCGCAGGTGTTTGTCACTTCTGGCTACCGAAACTCGCTGTCGCTGATCACTCATGCACTGCTCAAACCGGGTGACCGCGTACTCGTCGAAGACCCCGGCTACCTGCCCACCCGGCAATTGCTGGAATACCTGCAAATCAAGGTTGCCCCGGTTCCAGTGGATGCGGACGGCATGCAGGTCGCACAGGGGATTCAGCGCACGCCCGGCGCCCGCGCAGCTATCGTCACGCCGGCCCATCAAAGCCCGCTGTGCGTCTCGCTGTCGTTGCCACGTCGCCTCGAATTACTGGAGTGGGCCTCCCGCCAGCAAGCGTGGATTGTCGAGGACGACTACGACGGTGAGTACCGCTACATCAGCCGTCCGCTGCCCGCGCTCAAGAGCCTGGATCGCGACGGTCGGGTGCTCTATTGCGGCACTTTCAGCAAAGTGTTGTTTCCCGGCATCCGCCTTGCGTATCTGGTGGTGCCGGAGGCGCAGGTCGAACGCTTCGAACAGGTTGGCCAGGTCTTTCTCGGTGGTTGCCCGGAACTGACCCAGGCCATTGTCGCCACGTTTGTCACTGAGGGCCATTTCGCTCGCCATATCCAGCGTATGCGCAAACTCTACGGTGAACGCCGCGAAGCCACGGCGCGCGGACTGAAGAAAGTCCTCGGCGAGCACATTCGCATCGATGCGCTGCCAGGCGGCATGCACCTGATTCTGCGTCTGACTGCGCCAACGTCCGACCGCGCACTGGTCGAGCGTCTGCAACAGGTGGGGATCTACGCCGAAGCCTTGTCCGACTTTCGTCTCCACGAGCCGACCGAATCAGCGCTGCTGCTCGGGTTCGCCAACATCGATTCGCAAGACATAGCCGAACAACTGGGCGAACGTATTTTGGAATTGATGGAGGCGTAACGACGAACATGGCCCGGTTCAACAGGTCATTCTTGGCTCTTTTACCCCGGCCGTTAGGGCGACACCCTGTGCGCTGACCCAGGCCCCAGGAAAATCCGATGTCGACACCTCCTCCCCTTCGCAGCATTGCCGTGTTCTCCGGTTCCAACACCGGCGTCAATCCCGCCTACGTGGAAGGCGCCCAAGCATTGGGCCGGGAAATCGCCAGACGCGGCCTTCGCCTGGTGTACGGCGGCACCGACAAAGGCTTGATGGGCGTGATGGCCGACACGGTGCTCGCCGAGGGCGGTGAAGTGGTTGGCTTCATCACGCGTCTGCTGTCCGACCTCGGGCACCTTCATCCCGGCCTGACCCGGCATGAAATCACCGAAAACATGCGCAGCCGAAAAGCGCGTATGAGCGAATGCGCCGATGCATTTATCGCTTTGCCGGGTGGTTTGGGGACGTTTGAGGAATTGTTTGAAGTCGCGACGCTGACTCAGTTGGGCGAACACCACAAAGGTGTCGCCTGCCTGAATATTGGAGACTTTTTCAACCCGGTGCGCAGCCTGCTCGAGCATGCGGTGAACGAAGGTTTCATGAAAACCGAACACCGCGACATGCTGATCTTCAACCCCGATCCGGCGGCGTTGATCGATGCGCTTGAGCTGTGGCAGGCGCCGACGGTGACCAAATGGATCGGCGCCGTTAGCGCAGCGCCGCTTTCAACTCGATGACCCGCTCGTTCCAGGTGAAGTGATAGACGTTGGCGGGCGGTAAGGGATGACACTGACCGTTATCCGCGTCGGCCCCCACAATCGACCACTGGGCACGCGAGGTTTCGCCCAACTCACGGGCGGTCTGGGCATTGAAACACTTGCCCAGTTCCTCATCGGGAACCAGCGCGTAAGCCTTGGGATGGTCGCGCAGCCATTGTGCCGCTTGCTCGACCGAAGAGCCGGCCATGCCGAAATGCACAAGTGGCTGCCGGGCGTACAACCAGTGCCCCTCACGCCAGTCGACCAGCACCAGTTCTGCGCCACCGGTCATGGTCGCGGCCTGCGCCATGATCGCGTTATGCGGGTTGGCGCCGTCCCTGATCGGTTCGATGAAGCCACGGGCAAACCACAGCGCAAACCAGATCACCGCCACCGCCTGGAACACTTGTCGACCGCGCGGGCGCTGGCTGAACCAGCGTTTGAGCAACCAGGGAATCAACGGTGCCGCCACCAACACCAACCCGGGCAGCGCGGGGTAGATGTACAACTTGCGCTTGCCGCTGCTGATGCAGAAAAACAGCACCACCAGCAGGACCCACCCCAGCAGCACCAACACCCGGCCGTCGTGCTTTTGCAACTGCCGACGCCACGCGGGCACCAGCCACGGCAGCGCCAACACCAGCGGCAGCCAGTATTGCGGGATCACGTAAACGAAGAAATACCAGAACGGTTCCCGATGGTCCCAGGCCGAGGCATACCGCCCTGCGGTCTGACGCAGCAATATTTCCTTGGCATAGGCGATTTCATCGGCGCCGCCATTGAGCACGATGGACAACGCCAGGGGCAGCAACCAGATCGCCGTGGCACCCAACATCACCGCCAGTCCCAGCCACCACTTGCGCGCCTCGCCCGGCATCGCCACCACGCCGGGCCAGTCTTTGCGCACCGCATAGGCATACGGAATCAACATCAGCGCCGGAACGAACCCGACCCCCTTGGTGATGACGCCCACGCCCATGGCCGCGCAGCCGATATAAAACCAGCGCCAGGCCGGGCCAAGCAGCAAATGACGCGCGAGGCCATAGAGGCCGACCGAGGTGAACAGCACCAAAAAGCTGTCGATCTGACCGGTCTGCAAAATGCTGTAGGTCTGATAGGTGGCCAGGTACAACAGGGCCGCGATCCGGCCAATGCGCTGGTTCCACAGACGTCGGCCCAAATCGTAGACCACTGCGGTGACCGTCACGCCGGACAACAGGCCCGGAATATAAAGGGCAATCGCAGGCTTGCCGGTCAGCCAAGTGAAAAACGCCACGGTCCACATGAAAATCGGCGGCTTGTCGCCGTAGATCTCTGCCGCCCGGTGCGGAATCAGCCACGCGCTGTTGTGCAACATTTCCAGTGCCACGCCGAGGAATCGTTCCTCGTCGACGTTCTGCGGCTGACGCAGGCCCAACCCTGCACCGATCAGCAGCAGGGCCAGCAACATCAGGCCCAGGCACTCGACACCGGGCGATAGCGTTCTACGCATGACTCATTCCTTAGCGGGGGTGCTTTTGGCAATCAGTTGCAAATTGCGCAGATAAACAATCGAGCCAAATGCCTGACCGGCGATGAACACCGGGTCCTGTCGGTAAATGGCGTACGCGAGCAGCAGCGTGCTGCCGACGATGCTCAAGTACCAGAAACTCGTCGGGATCACGCTGCGCTTCTGGTATTCGCTGTACAACCATTGCAGGACAAAGCGACCGGTGAAGGCGATCTGGCCTATGAAGCCGACCGCCAGCCACAGGGTTTCGCGGGAGAGGTTCATCCTTCGATCTCCTGCGCCTTGGTGTTCAGGCGCGTGCGTTTGATCAGCCACCAGACCCCGACCAGATCAAGAATGCCCACCAGCGCCCGGTCGAGGTTGCCGTACTTGGACACCCCGGCGGTACGCGGACGATGGTTGACCGGGTGGACGATCATTCGGCCGTTGTGACGCTGGATCAGCGCTGGCAGAAACCGGTGCATGTGGTCGAAGTACGGCAAGCGCAGAAATGCCGCCCGCTCGATCAGCTTCAGCCCGCAACCGGTGTCCGGCGTGGCGTCGTTGAGCATGCGCCGGCGCAGTCCGTTGGCGAAGCGCGAGGCCCAGCGTTTGCTGGCGGTGTCACGGCGGTTGACGCGGTGACCGGCCACCAGTTGAACGTCGACGGGACCGTGGCCACCGCGCACCAGTTGCAACATGCCAGGGATGTCCGCCGGGTCGTTCTGGCCATCACCATCGAGCGTCGCCAGCCACTGCCCGCGTGCGGCGAGCGCGGCATGGTAAAGCGAGGTGCTCTGGCCCAGCGAACGCTCATGGCACAGAATGCGCAGCGCGCTCAAACCGCTGTTTTTGATCTGCTGCAGTTCGTGCAGGGTGGCATCGGTGCTGCCATCGTCGACGACGATGATTTCGTACGCTTCATCCGCCAACGCCGCACGGATTTCCTCAATCAAGGGCTTGAGGTTGTTGGTTTCGTTTTTCGCCGGAATCAGTACCGATACGAAGATGTCTTGGCTCATAGGGTTCTCCCCCCGCTAATGGTTGGTCTCAAGGGTGAACGCTTCATCGCTGATAAAAGTGCCGATACCACTGCACAAACTCCGCCACACCGGTCTCGACCGCCACACGCGGGCGAAAGTCGACCCAATCCGCCAACGCCGACACCTCGGCCCAGGTCTTGATCACATCGCCTGCTTGCAGCGGCAAATAGTTGCGCCGCGCCTTGATGCCCAGCACATTTTCCAGGCACTCGACGAACGCCAGCAGCGGCATCGGTTCGCCCCGTCCGATGTTGAAGATTCGGTTGGCGCCTTCGCCGGCACTGTCCGCTAACGGCGGTTTGGGCCGCAGGCGCACGATGCTTTCGACGATGTCATCGATGTAGGTGAAATCCCGCGCCATCTCGCCGTGGTTATAGATGTCGATCGGTTCGTCGTCGAGCATCGCCCGGGTGAACTTGAACAGCGCCATGTCCGGCCGGCCCCAGGGTCCGTAAACCGTGAAAAACCGCAGGCCACTGGCGCGAATTCCGTAGAGATGGCAATAGCTGTGCGCGAGCAGTTCATTGGCGCGCTTGCTGGCGGCATACAGCGAAACCGGGTGCTCGACGGCGTCTTCAACACTGAACGGCATCTTGCTGTTGGTGCCATACACCGAGCTGCTCGACGCGTAGATCAAGTGCTCGGGGCGATGGTGCCGGCAGGCTTCAAGCACATTCACAAACCCCACCAGGTTCGATTGCGCGTAGACATCGGGATTGTCCAGCGAGTAGCGAACGCCGGCCTGAGCGGCCAGATGCACGACCTCAGTGAATCGATGTTCCTTGAACAGCCCCATCAGGGCCGCTTTATCGACAATATCCAGTCGCTGAAAACGAAAACCCGGCAACGACTTCAATTCGTTGAGCCGTGCCTGTTTGAGTTCTACGCTGTAGTAGTCGTTGAGGTTATCAATACCGACGACTTCAAGACCTTGCTGGCACAGCCGTTTAACCGTGTGATAACCAATAAAACCGGCAGCGCCGGTAACCAGAACAGTCATAGCACCTCATTATTATTCGAAGCCCGCTTCAACTTCATACCCGGCATCATTGATAAGTCCTTGAGGCCCGTGACATCGTTGACACGCCGCCCCGTTACCCTGCCTGTGCAATGGTGAAATCTTGTTACATATTTATTTAAATTGTATGAAGGCGACAAGAGTGCAGAGTCGCGTTTTGACGCTACTGATAAGCCTTGTCATTTGCGCCATGGCCAATGCCGAACCAAGGCCTGCCAACATGGTGTATCTGCGCACCATCGACCCGAGCATCGAACAGGACATGCGCTACGCCAGTGCCCACAATTTCACCGGGCACCGACTAGACGGTTACGACGCTGCCGAATGCCTGTTGTCCGTGGACACCGCCAAGGCCCTCGCCCGGGTACAAGCAGCCCTGCGCACGCAAGGCTACGGTTTGAAGGTGTTCGACTGCTATCGACCCAGCCGCGCCGTCGCCGACATGGGTCGCTTCGCCACAGAACCGGGTGACCCGCGCAAGGCCGAGTTCTATCCGCGCGTGGACAAACAGGACTTCTGGCGCCTGGGCTATGTGGCGCGGGTGTCGGGACACTCCAAGGGATCAACCGTGGACCTGACGCTGATCGGCCCCGATGCGCTGCCCGCCGACACCTGGACACCGACGGCGACGCAAATCGATTGCACCGCGCCTTACGACCAGCGCTGGCACGACGGCGCCCTGGACATGGGCACCGGTTTCGATTGCTTCGACGAGCGCGCACACACCGTCAACCCGACGATCAACGCCACCGCCAAGGACAACCGTCAACGCCTGAGCAGCGCCATGGAGAAAGAAGGGTTTGCCGGGTATTCGAAGGAATGGTGGCATTTCACATTCAGTGGCGAGGGTGCGCCGAAGGACGTGATGGACTTCCCGATCACACCGATGAGCGCCAGCGACACGATCGGCAGCAGTGGTCAGTTGATTGTGGTGACCAGCAAAAACTGGGATGACCTTCAGGGCACCGCTCAGCGCTATGAACGCGACGGAAAAATCTTTCGAAAGTACGGCGATGCCTTTCCCGTCGTGGTCGGAAAAAACGGCATGGGCTGGGGCAAAGGCGTGAGCAGCCTGGGTGATGTTGAAGGCCCGATCAAACGCGAAGGCGATGGAAAAGCACCCGCGGGAGTCTTCAAACTGGGCACGGCGTTTGGTTTCGACGCATCTGTAGACACCCACCTGCCTTACCTCGCGCTGACACCGACCACCGAATGCGTGGATGACAGCCAATCCAGTCACTACAACAAACTGGTCGACGGCGCAGCGACGGCTACAGACTGGAGCAGCTCGGAACACATGCGCAACGAAGAGGGTTATCGCCAAGGCATTTTCATCGAGCACAATACCCCGGCGACGGCGGGTTCGGGCTCGTGCATTTTCTTCCACATCTGGCGCGGCCCCGCTTCACCGACAGCGGGCTGTACGGCCATGGATCAGGGGGATATTGCTGCGTTGCTCAAGTGGCTCGACCCTCGCGAATCGCCGTTGCTGGTGCAGATGCCGGAGGCGCAGTACGAGCAGTTTCGTGAGGAGTGGGCGTTGCCGTGATGTGGGTGCGAGTTGGATGGGGTCAACTGGAGAAGCACTTTTTGCGGGCAGCCAAATCAACGCGCATATCAGCCATCACCTGATCGTGTGGGACATTCGGGCGAGGATCATCGAGCGAAGCTTGCACTTTGGCACGAAACCAACGGTCATAACTGACAGCTTTTTCTTCAGTTTCAAACTCTGAAACGATGGGGGAAAGTTCGGCACTCATTGTGACCTCCGGTCCGATGTTTAGCAGTCTAATCGGTAAGTGGCTCACTGTCGTCGCTGGCTAGATGAAGGGCACCTCTGTCACCAGACAGTTGACTCTCTTTTATAGGGTTGCAGCCATCACCCTACCCCCCTCGCTTCCGAGTGCCAACCCTAAAACCCTGTGGGATGGTTCTTCGATTTTCTGAAAACCGTCACATGTCTTACGGCGCTTGTTTAATAACACTCTTACCGTCAGCTACAAGGACTTAGGCCTTTCCCTGCGGCATCGCCTGAATCCACCGCCTTATGCCTCTATGACCTGCCCTTCAAATCCAGGCAATACGTGTAATACCCCTTAGTTCCCCTTGCGCAGCCGAGTAAACCGACTAGCCTTAGCGTTTCCTAGGCCAACATGTAAACCTGCGTCAGCCCTTTGATTTGCTGGCCACGCATATAACGCGTTGTTTGGCCGAATCCTTAAGATAGACGTTGCGGGATTGCCCGCAGCGTTATCTAGACGGAGGTGGCGCCGGTGACTCGAGTCGAAACGTCTACCATCAAAATCCGGCAGGTACGGAGTTCTAGCGGTCTCCCAATCGACTGCACCTACCTTGAACACCCGGCTTTTGATGAACACTCCAACCTGTGCCAGTCACTGCACTTGACGTTCATCCATTACGTCCCGCAGAGACTCAATTCGGCGGCATATTTGCTGCGAAAAAGTATCAATCTTTTTTTTGAATTTTTTGCGGTGCATACAGCTCTGAATCCTAAGCCCCTTCACCTGAAAGCACTGACGGACATTACCGCCCCCGTATTCAAAAGCTTTGCCAATTACGTATTAAGACGGGGTGAAAAATCCGAGTCGGCGATTGTCTTGCGCTCTGCCCTCTCCATCGTGGCGCGTGAAACGGAGGTAATCCCCTTACTGGATCTACCACCGATTTCGCCCACCCAAGCAAACCCCACCCATCCATTAGCCGCCGATGGGGCTGCCTCCATCCAGGAAAGCTTGAACCGTCAAATCGACCTGATTTACGAAAAACTGCACTTTCGCGACGAAGTTCATTGCTCGACACCGTACACCTTCGACGAACTATCGCTCTTAATAGAGAAGTCGTTCACCGAACATCAGGTCATGGTCTGGGTGAAATATCACACCGCCCGCGACAACAAAATGAGCCGGTACAGGCTAGCGACTCGAACCAAACGCTGCGTGGCGCTTCATGGCGTGATGACGTCTCCGGCCGTAGCGATGAAACTCTTAAAGGATTATGAACTTAAACAGGGCGAGGTACTGATCCCACCTGATTTTGATCCTGAGATGGGGCTCAAAGATAATATTTACAACTGGAAGCCTGATTGGTGTCGATTTCTGAAAACCTTTATGGTTCACGATTTCCCGTTTAACTTGACCCGCACGCAACGGCAAACCTACTACTCTCATCAATCATTGCGCAGCACGAGTAAATGTACTAATGCGATACAACTCATCATTTTTCGCTTGACCAAATCTTGCGAATACTTCGAAAGAAAATATGGGGACAGCCCGAGCCTCTCGCAAGTGCTGTACCAGTATTACCCAAGCCAAGTGGACGTCGGCGCCATTGTTTTGATGATGATGTTGCAATCAGGCTGGAACAAAGAAACGGTAATGGCCATCAATCCCGACGATTTTGAGCACGCCTTGACCGGCGTGATTGAATCCAACATTAAAATCATCTTCTCCGAGAAGGTCCGCGGCAGCACCCGCACCGGTCCCTATTCACCAAACAAGGCCCCACAAACACCCAAGCGAATGTATTCGCCGAGCAATGCCGAGGATCCCTATTCACTCTACAACCTGATACTGCTCGCGAAAGACCTGATCAAGCCGCTTTATGACATTCAACAGCCGCCCGACATTAATGCTCAAGTTGATAATGGGAACCCATTATTTAGCTATATGAACAAGTACCACACCTGGAAAAATCAGCTGGTATCCACCCTTGATGGACGGGGCGATCGATTACCTCAAGCGGTTGGCGAATTTCTCCAGCTCTACCCCGTGGTGGATAACGGCGAACGCCTCGTGCGCACCGCAGACGTTACCCGTCGCCTTCGCCCCACCTGGACTGCCCACCGCAAACAGCAATTCTCCCTGGAGCTGGTGTCCCAAATGCTGGGCCACGAATTCGAGGCGACCACCGATATCTATTACGACTCATCGCCCCAAGCTCACCGTGATCGGCTCACGCGACTTAGAGGAGAGTTAGAGGAGGTGTTGCATCTGCTGCGCATTCGAAAATTCAAGGGCCTGCTCAGCGCTCACGCAGAAAGCCATGCAAATGCGGATCTTCACATCTTTCACATTCCTGGGCATGAGTTGGCCTTATGGGGGTGTACGGACCGTTATACACCCGACTGGTACGGCCATCGATCGCAGGTCAGGGACGGAGAGCTGTGCGCCCACCTGGAGCAATGCTGTTTCTGCAGCCGTGTGCGCATTCTTCAAGACTCCTTGCCCTATCTAATCGAGCGCCGCGCTCACATCGAAGAGCAGCTCAGTGACGCCCAAGATCTGCCGCTGGTGGGTCGATTGGAGGATGAGCTCACGACCCTCCATTTCATCCTGGACAACTGGCAAGACAACGACGCAATCAAACATGCCGTGCGTTATCGAAACCGGCACAAGCCGTTGCTCCCCAGAAATTTATCCGACCTGAATGTGATCTTCAAAACTGGAGAGATGAATGAGTGACACTCAGTTCTACGACGAATTGATTGATGACTTCGAACGTCAACTCATCGACGGCTCTTTGACCGAGCTGGAAAATTATGTCCTGCGAAGCGCCGACTTGTCGCCGAACAAAGAGAGCGTTTTGGTGGCGATGCTCAGCGCCGGCGGCGGTGATTTCCCTATCAATGAACGGTGCCGCTATCAAAGTCAACAATGGGTCTTTGACTCGAAGCCCATCGGTACAGCCCCCCAAGTGCCCTTTAATCACCTGACACCAGGTGCCAATACGTTGAAGCGCGCGCTAAGTTTCTATCGCATTCCGGAATTCTCTTACTACAACATCAAGAGCTACCGCACCACGGCGACACGTTCGCGGGATTTTATCGCCCTGGAAAAATACCTGTTTATAGCGAACCACCTGACCTGCTTGCCTGAGCACATCCGGCTGATCACCCCTAAGATGATTAACCAAGCCTTGGATATGGCCCGCGACAGCGAGGCGAAATCCAACTATTTCACGCTGTTCACCATCCTTCGTTTTTGGTCAGCGCTTTCCGTTCAAAAACTGATTCCCGAGCCGTTGAGACTCGACGTCCCCCTCAGTCATTTCAACTATGAGGAGCGCCGCCAGGACGTCATTGCCGTTCATGAAGGCTCCATACAGTCTTGGGTACCCTTTTCTGAACAGGAATTGCAGCGCCTTATCGAGTACGCGCTATTCTGGCTGGAAAAAGCCCTGCCTGCCCTGCTCGACTTCAAACAACGACTGTTAGACAGTGATCTGCTCGGGCGCTACCCAAAAGGTAAGATTGACCGATATTCAAGAGATGCAGCCCTGGAACGGTTATTCCACATTGAAGTGGAAGGCGAGGTACTCATGGAGATCGCCAGAACAGACAGCTCTCGCCAAGGTAGTCCCGCATACTTGTATACATGGAAGACGCGCTACGCCGAGATGCTTGACCACGTTCGCAATGCCATTTTCATCCTAGTCGCGCTATTAACAGGGGCGCGGTCTTCGGAGCTAGCCCCCCTGCAACGACAGCACCTGCGCAATGAACGTCCCGACCAATCAGGCGATTTTTGGCTTCAAATCACGCGCTGGAAGACCTCCAGCGACCCTAATTACTACGGACAAACCGAAGAATTACCCCTTCCGCGCTTTGCTGCCGAAGCGATACTCAGCCTGTATAAACTCAAAGAACTCGCCGGTTTTGAACAGGCGCGTTTTCTTTTTCAATCCAACGCCGGACGCAGAGCCAATATTAAAGGCGACCCACAACTGCTGAGATTCGTGGTCAATCAAATTGCGGAGAATACCGGCGTCCAACACATCCATCCCCACCGGTTCAGAAAAAGCATTGCCGAAATCCTTATCAATCGCGACGAACGCAACATCGACATTATCCGCGCCCTTTTCGGCCACAAAAGCTATGACATGACCCTCAAGTACATCGCTAGAAATCCGGCGATGGTGCGCTGTATCGCAGCAGTGCTGGAGCAAAATTTTACCGCTGACTTTCAAGAAATCGTTTCGCAAATTCGTTACGGCGCCTACTCGGGCGAAGTTGCGGATCGGATTGCGCAACACATACAAGCACGGCCTCACGAATTCACCGGTTCTCAACTCAAACTCACGCTACACAATTACATCATTCACATTTTGAGATCCGGCAGCCCGCTGCTCATTAAACGCACCGCCCTCGGCACCTATTGTGTGACAGCCGAAAAATTCTCTGACGACAATGCCCCCCCCTGTATTGCCGGGAACGCGGGGCGCCATCACGAGCATCGCCCCAACCCGTCTAACTGCGATTATTCGTGCCGCAAGATCGTCGTGTTCCTGAAAGCCAAGCAAGCCCTGGAAGACAACATTCACTTTTATGAAAAGATCCTCGCCGATCAGAATTGCGCGTTTCCGGCATCGGCCAAGCGCCATATCCTGGATAAGATCAGCGCCTATCGCGCGCACCTGTCCAACCTGAGTGCCCCCCACAAGATCGCCGTGGTGGAGTTGAACCATGAGCAGTGAAACGCGGCAACGGTTAGTGACGATCATCACCGACAGAGTGCTGAGCGGCGCGGCGCGCACCATTAATATTAGCGACCTGGCCACGGCGGCCGGAATATCCCGACAAGCCTTTCATCGCTATTACAGCGACCTCAAGCCCTATGCCAATGGCACTCGGCCCGCGACCGAACTATTGGATCAGGACTTCTTAACCAGCAAAGATCTCTTGAGCAAAGCCCAGCTACGCATTACGGAGCTGACGAACCAACTCAATAACGTAGAGCACCTCCACGCCATTCAATTACGACGTACAGTGGATCAGCACATTACCAGCTTGATGAACAATGACCTGGCGATCTTCGAAGCCGACAGCATTCGTTCGGCCTCGGAAAAACAATCATTGGTCATCGCCGACTATGTCGCGCAGATCCAGGCTCTCAAAACCCAACTCGCGCAGACCGAGCTGCGCAAGCAGACTCCGGTCGAGGACAGCCTGGCGCAGGTACTGTATTTCGAGCCCAAGCTCAACACGGCCTATCAGCAGTTTCAAACTTCCCACGACATCAAAGCGTACGAAGCGCACAAAGATCGTGAAATGCTCAAGATCGCGCATAAAATCAACGCGCTTCACCCGTCAGATGTTGAACTGGTTATCTACATCGACAAATACATCAGTCAGTTTTCAAACTTCAAGCATAAGTTCCGTGAACACCACGGTACACCGCTCTGTGTGGTGCGTGCGCCCGTTTACGACCTGACTGAACTGCAGGCCACGTTTCTCGATTACATCACCTCACCGTGCCGCATTGCCCTCCATGTCCCGCAATGCGAGTCCAGCGCCGCAGCGGCGGCGCAACGCGCCTTTTTTGTGCGTAACGTGCCCGCTGAAGTGTTGAACGCAGCCGATCACGCGGATCATTTTTATCTGAGAAAAGGCATCGAACAGGTCACCTACTTTTTAGTCAGGAGTGGCGAGTGACGATCTTTCGCAAGCGTCTCATTGACTATGAGAGCGTCGACATTGGCCTCAAGGTTCGACATTACATCGTGACCGCCGAAGAGCAGGGCAAGACCGTCCTGCTGAGTTACCCAAACCTATATCTGTACGACAAGTCGCGCTCGTCAATCAAAACGTCCGAGCGCTATGCGGCCACGATCGTGATGTTCTATGCCTACCTCAGTGAGCTATCTCGATTCAAACCGCTTTCGGCGTCCCACTATCATGTGATCTGTACCAACCAGGACATTCGCCGCTGGCAAGTCACGCGCCTGATCAGGCGACAAGCCCAAGGCACCTGCCGGCCGTCGTCGGCAACGATTTTTGAAGATGCTAAAATCGTGCTGAATTTTTTTCTGTGGCTGGACCGCAAAGCCATCCCGCACTTGGTCAACCTCACCTCCACGACATGGCTGCCCAATTACAAAAGCGAACGGATGCTCAACTACATTGCGGCGAAAGCCCAGGAGCGGGTGAATACGGACAGCATTCGAGTCTTGGACCAGGAAAACCGGCAACGCCGAATGGACGGGCTAATCACCCATCAGGAAATCGCGGTGTTCATGCACAGCTTTGCTGATCCCGTCTATGCCTGCATGTTCATGCTGTCCCTAGGCACCGCAATGCGCCCCATGGACGTCTGTCGCTTCCCCTATGTGGGTAATGGCGTCAATAGCCATATTGTCCCGTACACCGAGATGGATCAGCGCCACCTGAGCACGACCGTTGACTATGTGGTCCGCCACAGTAAAGGACGGAAGACACGACAAATAGTGATTCATATCGATGACTTGAAACGCCTGCAAACCGAGTACACTGATCAATACTACGTTCAGCGGGCAGCCAAATATCGCGCTCGACACGGCGTGGCCTGCCCCCCAGACATATTGTTTTTAACCGAGAACGGGCACCCCATTACGCCGAAAATGATTGCCGCGCGCAGTTACAGCGCGAAACGACGCGCCATGGTGACGGATCCTGAATTTCGACCTCAGCTCAACTTTTATGCTGCGAGGCATTGGTGGCCGACCCAATTTCTAATCCGTTTTTTTGGAGACAAGCTGATCAACAGCGATTCAAGGCTCTTCAACTTGGCCGCCGCCCAAATACTGCAAAATCAGATGGGGCACAGCCAACTTTCCACGACCTTCAAGCATTACGTCGACCTAGCACGGCTGATTTTGTATTTGAATCTCAACAACGTCGAGGAGGTGCTGGCGTGTTCCAGCCAAAGCACCTTGCGCTTACTCGATTATCTGCGCGAACAGCGACTGAAAACACCATGATCCGCCCACCGTCGTGCACCCAGGAAATTGCATCAACTTGACCAGTCAATTGCATTCGATTTGACCAGTACGCTTACTGCCTCCGCTTCAGCGCAGAATCGGCGAGAGAAATGGAAGCCAAACCCGCCAGGAAGAATATCGACGACATTATCGGCCAAGTGGATGGGATGTCAGCAGTAGTGCCCCCCAAGAAGTCCTATGAAATACTATAAAATATATATCGAATGAATTTATTGATTTTGTCTTTGGAGTTAATTTGGGGCGTTGATAAAGCCTATCTCCCAAAACTTTTCGCATTAATTGGCCCCGTCCTGCAAATGTCCCCACCCGAGTGTGCTGAGTTCTCATGTATCCCTCAAAAAAATGCTAAAAGAAAATCGGGCGTGTCGGATAGTCGACTCCACTTAGACGTCGGCGGTTCAGGATTTCGACACACAGGGATCCTGTCATTTTAGCCAGACTGCTACGCCTAGTGAGGGATAATACAAACACGTCAGAATACTGCCAGCAACTGCTGACGATAGTTTTTCGAAAAGCTTAACTGATAAGACGATAAAGTGGCCGATTCACCGGCCGATAAAAATTTCTGCGCGATGGTGTTGCCTACTGATCCGCATGCTTCTTCCGCGCTATCTTGCATGGAAATACCCAGCTCGCCTTCTGTGGAGAAAACCTCTCCCCAAGATGCATGTACAGCACACACGACAGCCAAATCATCTGGTAAATCATCAGCAATACGCTGGGAAAACCGCTTCAGCGTCGGCTCCGCCAGTACGAACAACCAAGCTTGATCATCAATCACCCCCATACGTCGCAGAACTCTTCCCAAGACTTGGCGGTAATGAAGTTCTGTACGAATCCGACTGAGGTAGCAACATACTTGCAACCGAGGAATATCAGTTCCCTCACTTATCATTCCCACCGCAACAATCCATCGGCAGTCGCTATTTTTAAACCCGTTGATGACCTGCTGTGCGTCTGGGATTCTGGTGGTGACGACTTGGAAACTTTCTCCCCTACTCTTGAGCGCCAAAGCGACTTGCTGAGCATGCTCGATATTCGTGGCAACGACTAGCCCGGCGGCGTCTGGCTTGAGTTTTCGCATTTCATCGAGCTTCTTGCTTCCCAGATCAAGCAACTGGTTGAGCGCGTCCTCATGCCTAATTAGGTCCTCATATGAAACCGGAGATTCGCGCAAAAGCTTAGCGATGCTGGGAAATAGTTTAACAGTAGTGTCGTTTAGAAAATTTTCTTTGAGTCTCAGCATCTGGTTATCTAAGAGAACGATGCGAGGCGTCCGGCAAACCCCGTCGGAAATGGCTTCTTTGAGGCCATAGCGATAGTCGCAAATCAATCGACCCTCCGGGTTGGAGTAACGAGCCAAAGCAATGCCTCTGTCATCCGAGCGCCATGGCGTACCCGATAGAGCCAAGGTAAAAGCAGCGCGGGCTTGCATTTTCAAAAGAATTTGCTGCCCCCAAGCATTGCTCAACAGCGGATCGTATCCTGAGCAGTGATGGATCTCGTCGAATACTGCAAACACACGGTAGTCCTCGAAAAGTCTCCAGAAGGCTTCATCCTGGTACTCCATCGCTTGATAGGTACTCGCAGTTCCTACGGCACCGATAAGCCCATCCAGACGCTTCCCAAGCACAGCGGAGAATGTCGAGCGAAAGCCGTCGACGACTTGGCAAGACGGAGCGAAACACAGAACGAGATCAATCTTGCCTTGCTCCAACAGTTGTCGAGCCAACTCTGCGGCCATTCGTGTCTTCCCGGCCCCTGGAGTGGCTTGACAGAAGAAGTGCGGCGTTGTGGTGTAGTGCTCCAGCGCTATTTCAATGCATTGGCTCTGCCATTTTCTCGGCGATGCTTTCATCGTGCGGACATGACTGTCTTGAGCGTCTTTTCGACCGCTCGGAGATGCCCTAGAAGTCGAGAGCTTCGGTCCCGAGCTTCGAGATAATCACCTTCGACTTGGTCTTTCAGATGCGGCATTTCGTCGAGCAGTTGCTTATAGCGCTCCGTCTCCCCCATGGAGGAAAGGAAGTCGAGCCGAATCTCTTTGAGTATGGATTCCAGGTGTTCGACCACATCAGGCCCAGGCTGCTCTGAGTCGGTGCTTTGTGCGGGCTGTTGCAGCGGTTTATTTACAGACTTGACACTGTTTTCGTACCCATTATCGATGAGCTCCACCTGTAGATTCGCTGGAATACTCTGCCAGTGATAGATCTGCCCCCGCTTTTGCCGTTTTTCATCCTGAACAACCCATCCGGTACGCAGCATCCGTCTTATCTGCTCATAGACATATCTGCGCAGATCGCTGCTGTTGAACGTAATCCCCGCCAAGTGAGTGGCGTAAGCGTTGCGTAAGTCGCTGGTCGTAAATTGGCGTAGGTGCCCCTGCTGAAACAGGTCGTAGAGCCGCCTGTCGAAGATGAATGAATCGGGTTTCATGCAGGCACCTGGAAGGGAAATTCGCGGAACGGCCAAATTGCGGATTATAGTCCGTGGCCGATTCATCCGCAAACGCAAGATAGTGCCGCCTCAGTGTAGACCGAGGCGGATATGCATAATCTTGCAAAGGCATTGGGCGAAAGAATACGGACACAACGGAAAGCCAAAGGGTTTTCCCAAGATGCCTTGGCGCACTCCTGCGCTGTCGATCGTAGCTATATGGGGCGTATTGAGCGCGGCGAAGTGAATATCACCGTAGAAAAGCTCTATCGCATAGCCAACGTTCTGGAATGCAAGCCTCAGTACCTCTTGCCTGAAACTCTTTCTCTCCACGAGTTGGCTTCTGATCTGACGGCAAGCGACTGAACCCAAATTAGCTGGCACTAATTGACCAGAGCTCACAAATTACTGACTCAAACGCGCAGCGTCACTTTGCAAGGGCCGGCATGATACCTATCCGGCACGCGAAACCGGCATGAGTTTTCACTACGATTAGAATTCTTTTCATTACGAATGGAATCAGCCAACCATAGCCAGCCATGTCGCGAAAACCTTAAACGCCAGCATGGGCGCCGTTTGCGAAAGGTTTTATGTGATGTCGGGCCATTGCTAAAAGAATTTCTGCGGTGCGGCACTGAACAGCCACACTCCGAAGCACACCTCCAGCTTGGCGACACTCTTGGCCTCGCTGTTGGTATGGCTCAAGCATCAAGCGGTCTTGGCGAAGCTACCGACCCCGGCACTGCGCAAAAAGCATTCGATACACCTGAATGTTTCCATAGATGTCACTATAAACTTTGGGTTTACACAGCTTATTGCAATTACCGCCTACCTAACCTTCGTTGGTCATTAGAAATTAAAACGGAATCATTAGAACTTAAAATATGCACACCACCCCAAGGACTTGGCACATAGCGACACCTGCATAACCATTGTCCTTCGAGGCGCACCTAGCCATGCTTTTCGGTGTGTTAACGTTTGGGGGACGGGTCAAAAAACTGGACCGCACTTCCCCCAAACTCACAGGACTTTTTCGGCCGAAGCGGCAGATCGCGAGAGGCGGAAAACGGCCAGAAGCAGCCGGTGGCTGGAGCAATGGCAAATGTGCACCTATGCTTGGATTGCCGGAAAACTGATCAAGGTGACTGTACTGCTCAAACAAGGGTGCGCAACATTCGTAACAGGTCATCCGAGCGATTCAATGCCAGTACCCCTCATGGATGACCAGAGCGCTAAGTGAGTGACAGCGCCCAGAGAAATGTCCCTGCGCCTTAGTTCCCCAGTTTGGATAGTCCATGCATTTGGCATCCTTCAAGGAGAACTCTATGACGCAAACGCTCAAATCCATAGCCGTTTTGGCGGCCTCTATCGCGCTGACCTTGCCTGCAATGGCGGCGACGCAGACAGCCACCGAAATCCCCCCGGGACTCATTACCCCCGATCGCCTCGAAACCCGTATCGGCACACTGGAGTTCAAGGACGGCGCGCCAAGCGTAAAAACCACACAGGACGTCTACGACACCCTGGCGTTCACTCGCGGCATCGACGCGTTCATGAACAGTTTTTCGGGCGCATCGGCTTATGCGATTCGCGAGGGTTTCCACAGCATTGGGGCTGAAGATAATTCGGTGATCATCTTCTCTGAGTTGATGGACGCCCAATCGCTGTTTCTCACCGCCAACGCCGACACCATCTATACGCTCTCGATCCTCGATCTGACTAAAGGCCCCTTGGTGGTTGAGGTGCCACCCAAATCGCTCGGCACGCTCAATGACATGTGGTTCGGCTGGATTATCGATCTTGGCGCCCCTGGCCCTGATAGGGGTGAAGGCGGCAAATACCTGATCGTTCCGCCGGACTACAACGGTCCGCTTCCAGACAGTGGCTTCTTCGTAGGCCGAGCAAAAACCAATCATGTTCTGTATGCCGTCCGCGCGTTCATGGAAAACAATGATCCGAAACCCGCTGTCGACCTGATCAAGGACACACTGAAGATTTATCCCTACACGCCCGGCGGCTACGGTACCAGCATTGCCACGGCGCTCGCCGGCCAGGTCAGGCTGGAGCCCAATCCGCCGACACCACCGACAAAATTCGTGGAGGGCAGCGGCAAGTCTTTCAACACCATTCCCCCTAATGACTTTGCCTATTACGAGATGCTCGACAAGCTTGTGCAGCTGGAACCTGCCACCTCGTTCGACCCGGAACTGCTGGGCCAACTGGCGGCCATTGGCATCGTCAAGGGCAAGCCCTTTGCGCCGGACGAGCGGATGAAGAAGATCCTCACCGAAGCGGCGGCCGTGGGCAATGCGGCGGGACGCTCACTGAACTTTCGGGGTGCTGAATATCCAGGCTGGGCCTACTACCCGAACTCGATGTGGGCCAGCATGCTATGGCAAGGTGGTTTCGACTTTGAGACACCACCGCCCATGATCACCAAGGAAGGCTTGTTCAAGCCATTCCCCCCTACCGGTGCGCGGACACTCGATTCGCGCACGGCCTTCTATTACGGTTACACCATGGATTCACCGGGCATGATCATGCGCCTGCCCAATGTAGGCTCGCAGTACCTCATGGGTTTCACAGATGCGCAAAAGAATCCCTTTGATGGCGGCAAGACCTACAAGGTAACCCTGCCGCCGAACATTCCAGCGGCCAAATTCTGGTCGTTCACCGTCTACGACAACCAGACGCGGTCCATGCTCCAGACGCCGCAGCGCTACCCGCGCGCCGGCAGCCAGACCTACCCTTCGCCGGCAGCCGTCGAGAACGCGGACGGCTCCACGACCATCTACTTCGGTCCGACCAAGCCAGCCGACGCTAAGGCAGGCAACTGGATCCAGACCACGCCGGACAAGGGCTGGTTCACGATCCTGCGCCTCTACAGTCCACTGGAGTCGTTCTTCACCAAAGCGTGGCGGCCGAGCGAGCTTGAGCTGGTTCGGTGAGACAACGTCACGGTCAGCACAACACTTTGGGTGGTGCTGACCGTGTGATGCCTTCCGCCAAAAAGGAGAGAACCCTGTGCGAGTACAACGACTGCTAACGCTGCTTTCGACCACGGTTATCGCTATGCAAAATGGCTTGGCATGGGCCGAGGATTCTGCGGAACTGGCCAAAAAGGCACTCAACCCGGTGGCCGCGATGTACAGCCTTCCGGTGCAGTACAACTGGGATCAGAAGATGGGGCCAACGGGTGAGGGCATGCACAGCGTCACGAATATCCAGCCTGTATTGCCCTTTCATTTGTCCGACGACTGGAACCTGATCTCACGCACCATACTCCCCGTTATCGACCAACACGGCCTGGCACCGGATGGCGCGGCGGATGCATCCGGCATCGGCGATGTGACCCAGAGCTTTTTCTTCTCTCCGGTAAAACCCACCGACAGCGGCTGGATCCTTGGTGTCGGCCCGGCCCTGCTGATACCTACCGGCAGCGATAAGTTACTGAGCAGCAAACAATGGGGGCTGGGCCCCACGGCCGTCGCGCTCAAACAGTCAAACGGCTGGACTCGGGGCATTCTCGCTAACCATATCTGGGGGTTGGAGGACAGCCCACCGGATGACAAAGAAAAGGTCAACCAGACCTTCCTGCAACCGTTTCTCTCGTACACCACCGCGACCTACACCACTTACGGGGTGAACACCGAGTCGACCTATAACTGGCAATCCCGGGAGTGGTCGGTACCGGTCAACCTGACGGTCACCCAGCTGTTGAAAATCGGCGGTCAACCTC
>NZ_RCZE01000015.1 GCF_006438915.1 Pseudomonas arsenicoxydans
TCGCGCGATGTACATGGCCTGTTGGGTGGTGATCCGGCGACAGCCTGAGTTCAAGGCTCGGTATCAAGCATTACGCCAGAAAGGTAAATGCGCCAAAGTAGCGCTGATCGCCTGCATGCGAGTGTTGTTGATACGGCTGAATGCCATGATTCGAGAGAAAACTGAGTGGCGAGAACAGGCAGCCTAAACAGGCTGCGTGTTTTGTAAGGAATTTGCATGGCCTGGAGCCGTGGGAGTTCAGCTGTCTTCCGATAAGCCTTAAAAATAAAGTCATCAAGACAGTTGCTCCCACATTTGAACGAGTTGTCTGAACTTACTCGGTTAAATGTGGGAGCGGGCTTGCTCGCGAAGGGGCCCGAAAAAGCACCGATCATCACACTGACACACCGCCTGCGACACCCCGCCACGCCACGACCTTGGTCGACACTGACTAACCGGGGCGGGCGTGCGAGACTGTCTCACCGGGCGGGAGTCCCGGGTGTCTTTCGTCTGGAGTTCCCATGTCGCTGTCCAGCGGGCTGATCGCCGCCGTCGCCCTGGCCTATATGGCCATCATGTTCGCCATCGCCTTCTACGGTGACCGTCGCAGTACGCCGCTGCCTCCGCGCATGCGCGCGTGGGTGTACAGCCTGTCACTGGCAGTCTATTGCACCAGCTGGACATTCTTTGGCGCTGTGGGCCAGGCGGCGGAACAGCTCTGGTCGTTCCTGCCGATCTACCTTGGGCCGATCCTGCTGCTGGTGGGCGCGCCGTGGGTCCTGCAAAAAATGGTGATGATCAGCAAGCAGGAAAACATCACCTCCATCGCCGACTTCATCGCCGCCCGCTACGGTAAATCCCAGTCACTGGCGATTGTAGTGGCACTGATCTGTCTGGTCGGCGTGCTGCCCTACATCGCCTTGCAGCTCAAGGGCATCGTGCTCGGGGTGAACCTGCTGATTGGCGCGGGCGCCGACGCCATGGGGGTTCGCGCCCAGGACACGGCGTTGATTGTGTCGCTGGTGCTGGCGCTGTTCACCATTGTCTTCGGTACCCGCAACCTCGATGCCACGGAACACCACCGTGGCATGGTGCTGGCCATTGCGTTTGAGGCTTTGGTCAAACTGTTCGCGTTTCTCGCCGTCGGCGCGTTTGTGACGTTCGGCCTGTACGACGGTTTCGACGATCTGTTCAACCAGGCCATGCTCGCCCCGCGCCTAGAAGAATACTGGAAGGAAACCGTCAACTGGCCCTCGATGGTGGTGCAGACCGGCGTAGCGATGATGGCGATCATTTGCCTGCCCCGGCAGTTCCACGTGACGGTGGTGGAGAACATTGATCCTCAGGATTTGCGTCTGGCCAAATGGGTGTTTCCGGCCTACCTGGCCTTGGCCGCGTTGTTTGTCGTACCGATCGCCCTCGCCGGTCAGATGATGCTGCCCAGCTCGGTGCTGCCGGACTCGTTCGTCATCAGCCTGCCGCTCGCCCAGGCTCACCCTGCCCTCGCCTTGCTGGCGTTTATCGGCGGTGCCTCGGCGGCGACCGGCATGGTGATTGTCGCCAGCGTCGCGCTGTCAACCATGGTGTCCAACGACATGCTGCTGCCCTGGTTGTTACGCCGCAACAATGCCGAGCGGCCGTTCGAAGTGTTTCGCCAGTGGATGCTCTCGGTGCGCCGCGTGAGCATCGTGGTGATTTTGCTCCTCGCCTATGTCAGCTATCGCCTGCTGGGCTCGACCGCCAGCCTGGCAACCATCGGCCAGATCGCCTTTGCCGCCGTGACGCAACTGGCCCCAGCCATGCTCGGCGCGCTGTACTGGAAGCAGGCCAACCGTCGCGGCGTATTCGCCGGCCTCGCCGCCGGAACATTCTTGTGGTTCTACACGCTGATCTTGCCGATTGCGGCCCGTAGCCTCGGCTGGCCATTGGAGAGCTTCCCGGGCCTTGCGTGGTTGCACAGCAACCCGATGAACCTGCCGATCACCCCGCTGACCCAAGGCGTGGTGCTGTCGCTGGCCGGTAATTTCACCTTGTTTGCCTGGGTCTCGGTGTTGTCCCGCACGCGGGTGTCGGAGCACTGGCAGGCCGGTCGTTTTATCGGCCAGGAAATCAGCGCACGCCCCAACGCCCGTTCGATGCTCGCCGTGCAGATCGATGATTTGCTGCAACTGGCCGCCCGTTTCGTCGGTGAAGAACGGGCGCGTCAGAGTTTCATCCGTTTCGCCTACCGCCAGGGCAAAGGCTTCAACCCGAATCAAAACGCCGACGGTGAATGGATCGCCCACACCGAACGCTTGCTGGCGGGTGTACTCGGCGCGTCTTCGACTCGGGCGGTGGTAAAAGCGGCCATCGAAGGTCGGGAAATGCAGCTGGAAGATGTCGTGCGGATCGCCGACGAAGCATCGGAAGTGCTGCAGTTCAACCGCGCCCTGCTGCAAGGCGCGATCGAAAACATTACCCAGGGCATCAGCGTGGTCGACCAGTCGCTGAAACTGGTGGCCTGGAACCGGCGTTATCTGGAGCTGTTCAACTACCCGGACGGCCTGATCAGCGTCGGACGACCGATTGCGGACATCATTCGCCACAACGCCGAACGCGGCTTGTGCGGTCCCGGGGAAGCCGAAGTGCATGTCGCACGCCGCCTGCACTGGATGCGCCAGGGTCGCGCCCATACCTCGGAACGACTGTTCCCCAACGGGCGGGTGATCGAGCTGATCGGCAATCCGATGCCCGGTGGTGGTTTCGTCATGAGTTTCACCGACATCACTGCGTTCCGCGAAGCCGAACAAGCGCTGACCGAAGCCAACGAAGGCCTGGAGCAGCGGGTGGCCGAGCGCACCCACGAGTTGTCGCAACTCAACGTGGCGTTGACGGAAGCCAAGGGCACTGCCGAATCCGCCAACCAGTCGAAAACCCGCTTCCTGGCCGCCGTAAGCCATGACTTGATGCAACCGCTGAACGCTGCGCGCCTGTTCTCCGCCGCGCTGTCTCACCAGGACGATGGCCTGTCGGGCGAGGCGCAAAAACTGGTCCAACACCTGGACAGTTCGTTGCGTTCGGCAGAGGACTTGATCAGCGACCTGCTGGACATTTCCCGCCTGGAAAACGGCAAGATCAACCCGGACATCAAACCGTTCGCGCTCAATGAACTGTTCGCCCCCCTCGACGCCGAATTCAAGGCGCAGGCTCAGGAGCAAGGACTGACCTTTCGGGTTCGCAGCAGCACGTTGCGGGTCGACAGCGACATCAAGCTGCTGCGACGGATCCTGCAAAACTTCCTGACCAATGCGTTCCGCTATGCCAAAGGGCCGGTGCTGCTGGGCGTTCGCCGGCGCAAAGGAGAACTGTGTCTGGAGGTCTGGGACCGCGGGCCGGGCATCGAGCAAGACAAACTGCAGGTGATTTTCGAAGAATTCAAACGTCTGGACAGTCACCAGACTCGCGCCGAGAAAGGCCTGGGATTAGGCCTGGCGATTGCCGATGGGTTGTGTAATGTCTTGGGACACACGCTACAAGTTCGCTCCTGGCCGGGACGCGGCAGTGTGTTCAGCGTCAGTGTGCCGCTGGCGCTGGCACAAACCGTGGCGCCGACCAAGACCGCCGAACTCAACGGCCATGTGTTGAGCGGCGCGCAGGTGCTGTGCATCGACAATGAAGACAGCATTCTGATCGGCATGAACAGCCTGCTGACACGCTGGGGTTGTCAGGTCTGGACGGCACGTAACAGAAAGGAATGTGCCGCCCTGCTCAATGCCGGGGTTCGTCCGCAACTGGCGCTGGTGGATTACCATCTGGACCATGGCGAAACCGGGACCGAGCTGATGGCGTGGTTGCGCACTCAACTGGGGGAACCGGTGCCGGGGGTGGTAATCAGCGCCGATGGCCGGCCCGAGACGGTGGCACAGGTGCATGCGGCGGGGCTGGATTATTTGGCTAAACCGGTGAAACCGGCGGCGCTTAGGGCGTTGTTGAGTCGGCATTTGCCGTTGTAGCGCGGCCTTTCTGCCAATACAAAACCTGTGGCGAGGGAGCTTGCTCCCGCTCGGCTGCGCAGCAGTCGTAATTCAGGTTTCGCGGTACACCCGGAATGCGCAGTGGCCAGGACATGGGGCCGCTTCGCAACCCAACGGGGGCAAGCCCCCTCGCCACAAGTTCAGTGGAAACTTACTCCGGCAACTCGGCCAAGCCATCCACATCGGTCATCGCCCGCTCAAGCAAGTCCGCCGGCAAGCTCTTGCTGGCGCGCGCCCCGAGCAACTTCAGCTGTTCGCTGCGACTGACCAGATTCCCGCGGCCTTCTGTCAGCTTGTTGCGCGCAGAGCTGTAGGCTTTATCCAGTTGCTGCAAGCGATTGCCGACTTCGTCCAGGTCCTGGATGAACAACACAAACTTGTCGTACAGCCACCCGGCACGCTCGGCGATTTCCCGGGCGTTCTGGCTCTGGCGCTCCTGCTTCCACAGGCTGTCGATGACCCGCAGAGTCGCCAACAAAGTGGTGGGGCTGACGATCACGATGTTGCGGTCGAAAGCTTCCTGGAACAGCGTCGGCTCTGCCTGCAAAGCCGCGGAAAACGCCGCTTCGATCGGTACGAAAAGCAAGACGAAATCCAGGCTGTGCAAGCCGTCGAGCCGTTTGTAATCCTTGCCGGACAGACCTTTGACGTGATTACGCAGCGACAGTACGTGCTGTTTGATGGCGATCTGGCCGATCGCATCGTCTTCGGCCGCTACGTACTGCTGATAGGCCGTCAGGCTGACCTTGGAGTCGACCACCACCTGCTTGTCGCCCGGCAGGTAAATAATCACATCCGGTTGGAAGCGCTCGCCGTCCGGGCCTTTGAGAGTGACCTGGGTCTGGTACTCGCGGCCCTTCTCCAGGCCCGCGTGTTCAAGCACTCGCTCGAGAATCAGTTCGCCCCAGTTGCCTTGGGTTTTTTGCCCTTTCAAAGCGCGCGTGAGGTTGGTGGCTTCGTCGCTCAGGCGCAGGTTCAGCTGTTGCAGGCGTTCCAGTTCCTTGGCCAGCGAGAAACGCTCACGGGCTTCGGCTTGATAACTTTCCTCGACGCGTTTTTCGAAGGACTGAATGCGTTCTTTCAACGGATCGAGCAGTTGGCCCAACCGCTGTTGACTGGTTTCGGCGAAGCGCTGCTCACGCTCATCGAAAATCTTGCCCGCCAGCTCGGCGAACTGCGCTCGCAGCTCGTCTCTCGAACCTTGCAGGTCACTGAGGCGTTGCTGATGGCTTTCCTGTTGCTCGCGCAGCTCGGCGTTGAGCGACGCCGCCAGCGTGTCCAGGCGACGCAGCTCAGCCTCTTTACCGGCGCGCTCGATGTTCCAGGCGTGAGACGCATCGCGGGCGTCATCGCGCTCGATTTGCAGCAGTTCGACTTCACGGCGCGTGGCAGCAAGGTCCGCTTGCTTGGCGGCATTGGCTTGGCTCAGGTCACCGATTTCATCGCGACAGGCGTCGAGTTGGGCATTCAGGCCGTCCTGCGCCAGTTGGGCCATGGCCAGACGTTCTTCCAGCAGAGCGGCCTCGGCTTGCGAGCCACTCGCACGGCGCTGAATTTGCCAGGCCAGTACCAGCAATGGCAGGCCCGCGCCCGCCAGACCGAGTAATAGGCTGGTCAAGTCCATAGCCATAGAGATTCCTGCCGATGAGATAAAGCTTGAAGGTTAACCAAGGCCACCTGACTTGGACAGCTCAGTCTTCGATCAGACCCAGTTCCTGCTGGGCGCGCGAGTCCCCTGCCCGGGCGGCCTGACGCAGCAGGTCCTGACCAATGCGGCGATCACGGGCATTCCCGCATTCACGGCACATCAGTTGCCCAAGGCGACTTTGCGCAGCCACCACGCCTTCACGGGCAGGCTGTTTGAGCAATCGCCCGGCGAAGTGCTTGATGGTGGGGTTATCCCCAAGACGCGGACTGTCCAGCAGCCATTCGGCTACACGCATCGAAAAACGCTTAGGTGGGGTAACACGTGAAGGTGTGGAGGTAGCAGAGATTGATACTGAGCGAAACTTCATAAAGCACTGTGGGACAGATCGGAAGGCGCGCAACTCTACTCTTTTTTTCTTACAGGTAAAGCCTAAAAAAACCCGGCACGCCCGTGCTAGAGCAAGCGCTCGGGACAATCCACAGAAGCTGTGGATAACTCAGTGGACAACCGCCCTTGAACTCGCGCAAAGCCCTGTGGAATGGGGCTCGCAGTCAAACTGACGATTTTTTCACCAGTAAAAAAAAGCGATGTTTTTCATTGACTTAAATTTTCAATACAGGCACCCACTGTAGGTGAGGCCTGGATGACAGTGGGGTTACAGTCTGCGCAACTTTTGTGCACAAGTACCTTGACGGCGGTTATATGGATGCACTTTTTCGGCGCGTTTTGGCACGGCCTCTGGGGATAAATCGGCAAAACCCTTGATCCAGCCAGATCGCGAACCGATGAGTGACAGCCACCACCGGTCGGAATATGAGCCATTTCAGGAGGAGCGACCAAGGTTCTTCAATCTTTTTTGCCAACATACTTCCATTCTCAAATTCAATCCGTTAGTATCCGCGGCGTTAGTACCAAGCTGAAAGTCAATTCTGGTCGAACAAATCCTCGCGGTCAGCCTTCCCTCAAGAGAAGCCTCCACCGACAAAACAGGATCGACCACCTCGATGGTTTCCAGGTAAACCTTGCGCCAACACAGCCTTCGAACCAAGCGAAGGGTGTTGCGAAGCTCACTTACTCTGACCGAACCAGCCTGCAAATTGATCAGGATCTTCACCCCGGGCCCCGAACCTTTGCCCTTGATGTGTTGCCTGCCCTCCTAAGTACCTACCTGCCAGCCCAAGCGCGCCAATTATCAGCGCTTCAAACTGGCTGCTTTGTTCCAGTCGGGTTCTTCGTTCGACCAATGGTGGTTGTCGTCACTGGAACGTTTTAATTTTGCACGGCTCTTATCCGTGTCGCTTGTAGGAACACCAACACTATGTCTACTCAAATCCACACTCAGGATGCCATTCGCACCCTAACCAACGCTTTTGCTCCAATGAACTGCCTGATCATGGCTGCTCGCAAAGGCTGCTTCAGTTTCACTCTGGTCAACGAACACGGCATCGCTCGTCACAGCGAACGCCTGTACCCCGATCAATACTCCAGCGCAGAGCCGCTGCAGGCCGTGATCGAGCGTACCCGCCAGGCATTGATTGCCTGAGACGCCAGAAAGACTGAAAAACCAAAGCCCCGCTCAAAAAAGCGGGGCTTTTTATTGCCCGATATTTCCCTTTTTGCGGTATCTCACTAAGCACTAACCGATATAACGGTTATAACTCGAAGCTGGAAATATTTTAAAAACAGTCCTTTACAGCGCGATTTTGACACTACACTTCAACTCAAGCGGCTTGATCCGCTTCCGGCGAGCCTGATTCGAACCACCGCTGCCAAGGCCTCCTTCAGGTATCGCCGCCCACTTCATGTTTCGAGGGCTTTATGGGTATCGCTGCCAGCGAACTGTGCCGTTATGTGATTCGTCCGACCTTGATCTACCTCGGACGCCATAGCGCAACTGCCGAATCCTTGCTGCTGGGCATCGCCGCCAGTCAGTCAGCCCTTGGTTCCGCCCTGCATGACCGCCGTGGACACGGCCTGTACCGAATCGCCGAACCCCGCCACCAGGCACTCTGGGATCACTATCTGGCACTGGACCCGGAACGGGCAAGCCTCGTTCGTGGCCTGGCCAGCCAACATGCCTTTCTCAGCGGGCCGCACCTGGAATTGACCGTTAACCTGCGTTACGCCACCGCCATTGCCTGGCTGCTGGTCGAAGAACAGAACACTCCCCTCCCCGCCGCCGATGATTTGTTGGGCATGGCCCGAATCTGGCGTCAGACCTTTCAGCCTCAGGGACGCCTGCGCGACTTCACTTACGCCTGGCAAACCTGTGTTTCACCGCTGAATCAGGTCGCCTGCTGACCCCCCGGTTTTACAAAATCGTGCATCCGGCCGCGAATCTGGTCTGATTGTCCTACAAAACCGCTCTAACTCAAGCCATACAGCCTATAGCGCTGGGACGAAAATGTTGGTAATTTTCGCCCCGGTGATCACCAGGAGTTCTAATAATGAAAAAAGTAATGCTCAAAACCACCCTTAGCCTCGCCGTTACCCTGGCATCCACCCAGCTCTTTGCAAGTGGCTTTGCCCTGAACGAACAAAGCATCAGCGGGATGGGAACAGGTTTTGCCGGGCGATCTTCTTCTGCCGACGACGCATCCACCATTGTTGGCAACCCTGCCGGCATGTCTCGCATCAAGCGCGAACAAGTGACCGGCGGTGTTGCATTCATCGACGCGCACACTGACATCAGTGACGCCAGCTCCCGTCCGAATGGCGGTACCAACAAAGGTGACATGGTCCCTTTCATGGGCGTGCCGATGGGTTACTACGTCAAGCCAATCGACGACCACTGGGCATTCGGTATTGGTGTATACGCACCGTTCGGCCTGGTGACCGACTACGAAAACGGCTTTGCCGGTCGTTACTTTGGCAGCAAGAGCGAAGTTAAGATCGTTACCCTGCAACCGACTGTCAGCTACGCCTTCAACGACAAGGTGTCCATCGGTTTCGGCCCAACCATCAACCGCATCGACGGCACCCTGGAATCGAACCTGTCGATCACCCAGGCTGCGCCAGATGGCAAGGTCAAGATCAAGGGTGACGACACCGCGCTGGGCTACAACATCGGCGTGCTGGTTCAAGCCACCGACAGCACCCGCGTCGGCCTGACCTACCACTCGAAAGTGAAATACAAGCTCGACGGTGACACCAAGGTCAACTACAACGTGCTGGGCCTGATCGGCCAGAACCCGAACCAGAAGTATGACGCTTCGCTGGACCTGACCACGCCTGAATCGGTGGACTTCTCGGTCACTCACCAGCTCGACGACAAGTGGACTCTTTACGCAGGCAGCACCTGGACTCGCTGGAGCCGCCTGAAAGAAATCACCGTCGAAAACAAAGGTGTTCCGGCCGTGCTGAACGGCCAATTCGGCACCATTACCGAAGAACAGAACTGGCACGACACCTGGGCTCACGCCATCGGCGCGTCTTACCAGCTGAACAAGGAATGGGTCCTGCGTACCGGTCTGTCCGTTGACCAGGCGCCGACCAACAACACCGACCGTTCCCCACGCATCCCGACTGGCGATCGCAAGATTTTCAGCCTGGGCGCTGGCTGGAGCCCAACCGACGACCTGACCATCGACGTGGCGTATTCGTACCTGCGCGAAGAATCGGTCAAGATCAACAACACCAACGACCGTGGCCAGACTTACAACGCCAAGTATGAAAACTGGGCGAACGGTTTCGGTGTCGGCGCGACCTACCGCTTCTGATGATCCAAGGCGAGGTTGAACCGCTCGCCAGTTGAATCAAAAAAGCCCCGCTCTCTTGTACAGAGGCGGGGCTTTTTAGCGGGGCGCTGATCAGGGTTGGGAAGCCAGCGCTTGCTGCACCGCGGCAATGAACTCGGGATCATCGGGTTTGGTCAGGCTGGAGAAATTGGCGATTACCTGGCCTTTGCGATCGACCACGTATTTGTAGAAATTCCACTTCGGCGCGCTGCTCTGCGCGGCCAGGATCTTGAACAGGTGTGTCGCGTCGTCGCCTCGCACGCTCCGCGGTTCGGTCATGGTGAACGTCACGCCGTAATTCACGTAACAAACCTTGGCGGTCTCAGCGGTATCCTTGGACTCTTGCTTGAAATCGTTGGAAGGAACGCCAATCACCTCCAGCCCCTCTCCCTTGAAACGCTGATTGAGCGCCTCAAGGCTCTTGAACTGCGGGGCGAAACCGCAGTGACTGGCGGTATTGACCACCACCAGCGGCTTACCTTCAAACCGTTGGCACAGGTCGATCGATTCTTTGGCCCGCAATTTTTGCAACGAACCTTGTAGCAGTTCAGGGCACTCGGCCCGAGCCAGCCCGGTCATTGCCATCAGCAACGCGGGGACTGCAATCCAGCGCATCAGTATGTCGGTGCATCCTTGATAAGTCGTCAAAAACGAAGTTACTCGCCCTCGCCGCCCGCTAGCAAGCACCCATGCCCAACTGCATCAGCGCCAGACCGCCCTGATGCCAGCCCCACCATGACAATGCCAGCAGCAAGGCGCAGACAGCCGCTACAGCGATTCGCGGCCAAAGACTGTTCATATCGCACTCATCTGCGTTTGCAGGCGCGCCACCGGCTGCTCACGCACCGGCCAGTTGAGGGCCGCGGCCAGCAGACTCAAGAGAATTGCCACTTGCCAGATCAAGTCATAGCTCCCGGTCCGGTCATACACCACCCCGCCCAACCAGCCGCCAAGAAACGAACCGAGCTGGTGAAACAGGAACACAATCCCGCCAAGCATGGACAGGTTGCGCACACCGAACAAGGTCGCCACGGTGCCGTTGGTCAGCGGTACGGTAGAGAGCCACAAGAACCCCATGGCCATGCCGAACAGGTACGCCGTGGTCGTCGTGACCGGTGCCCACAGGAACAGCGTGATCACCACCGCCCGCAACAGGTACAAGACGGTGAGCAAGCGCGGTTTGGACAGGCGCCCGCCTAGCCATCCGGCGGTGTACGTTCCGAAGATGTTGAACAACCCGATCAGTGCCAGCACTGTGGTGCCGACCGTGGCTGGAAGGTGTTGATCCACCAGATAGGCCGGCAGATGCACGCCGATGAACACCACCTGGAAACCACACACGAAAAAGCCGAACGCCAACAGCCAGAACCCCGAATGGGAGCAGGCTTCGCGCAGCGCCTCGGAGAGGGTTTGTTCATGGCCGAGAGTCGGCAGCGGCTTGTCCTTGAGCATGCTCACCAACGGCACGATCAATGCCACCAACAGACCCAGCACCAGCAACGCGGCGGACCAGCCGAGCCAGCCGATCAAGCCCAACGTGCCGGGCAACATCGCGAACTGTCCGAACGAGCCGGCCGCACTGGCGATGCCCATGCCCATGCTGCGCTTCTCCGGCGGCACCGCACGCCCCACCACACCGAGGATCACCGAGAACGAAGTGCCGGACAGGCCGATGCCGATCAACAGGCCGGCGCTCAGGGACAGGGTCATAGCGGAATCGGACATCCCCATGAACACCAGGCCCAGCGCATAAAATACGCCACCGACCAGCACCACTTTCGCCGCCCCGAAGCGGTCGGCCAGCGCGCCGGTGAAGGGCTGCGCCAGGCCCCAGATCAGATTCTGCAAGGCGATGGCAAACGCAAAGGTCTCACGTCCCCAGCCGAACTCGGCACTCATCGGCGCCAGAAACAGCCCGAAGCCGTGGCGCACGCCCAACGACAACGCGAGGATCAGCGCACTCCCCACCAACACCCAACCGCATGTACGCCACATCGATGTCATTTCTTATTCTCCGGTAGCGGGTATATACCCGCTTAAAATCGGAAAAACCGGCGTCAGGCCAGTTCGTCCAGCAGTCGCAGCAAGGTTTCGCGTTTCTCGGCGCCCAGTCGGTCGATCAACCGTTGTTGAGCCGCTTCCCAAGCCGGCAAGGCCGCTGCCAGCCGTTCGGCACCGGCCTCGGTCAGGCGAACAATGCGATTGCGCATGTCCTCGCCCTCGACCAGCATCACCAGCCCCTCGCCCTCCAGCACACGCAAATTGCGCCCGAGAGTGCTGCGGTCCAGGCCCATGGCTTCAGCGAGGGTGGAAATACTCGGTTGATCCAGACGCTGCAAATTGCACAGCAAAGAATACTGGGCAACGTTGATCCCGAAGCCGTCGAGAGCGCCGTCGTAATGCCTGCTGACGCCACGGGCGGCACGACGCAGGTTGATGCATAAACATTGGGAGTCGAGCATGGTGCGTGTATATACCCGCGGTTGTGTTAAATCAAGTTACAGATGGTTTTAATCTCAAGATTTGGAGTGTCTGGCAGGCCGTCTTCGCGAGCAAGCCCGCTCCCACATTCGACCGCATTCTCTCTGGAGGAACTCTGTTAAATGTGGGAGCGGGCTTGCTCGCGAAGAGGCCAGCACATCCTGCACAAAAACCATCAGATCAACGCCATTCCTACCAGCACTGCCATCTCCAGCAACTCCAGCATCGCCCCGGCCGTGTCCCCCGTCGTCCCGCCCAATCGACGCACCATCAACTGCCGCAGCCACGCAAAAACCACTGCCGCCAGCACCAGCGCCCAAACACCGCTAAGCCCCGCAATCAGCACACACGCTACCGCACTGACCGCCAACACCTGCTGACCCGCCAATCGTGGCAGATGATCCGCCAGCGCCTGGCCCAATCCGCCCGCACGCACATACGGCGTGGTCAGAAACAAGCCCAGCATCGCGCTGCGGCCAATCAGCGGAACGATGATCAGTACAATACCGTGCTGCTGCTCGATCAACGCCAATAACGCCGCGAACTTCAGCAACAACACCAACACCAGCGTCACCACCGCAATCGGCCCACTGCGCGGGTCTTTCATGATAATCAGCGTGCGTTCCCGATCACCAAAACCACCCAGCCACGCGTCGGCGCTATCGGCCAGACCGTCCAGGTGCAACGCGCCGCTGAGCAAGACCCAAGCCGTCAGCAACAACGCCGCATGCAGCAACAACGGCGTGCCCAGTAACAGCCAGTTCAGTGCCCACAGAATCGCGCCGAACAGCAGCCCCACCAGCGGATAAAACAGCAGCGACCGGCCCAGCTCCTGAGGCGTCGGCATCCCGGGCAGACGAATCGGCAGACTGCTCAGAAATTGCAGGGCGATCCAGAATGGCAGCATGGTCAAATCGCTTCCTTGAGAATGACGCCGGGTTCGACGCGCAACGAAAACAATGCGCCATGAGCCACTTCGACATTGAGCAATTGCTCACGCGGCAACCCCCGCGCTTGAGCCAGCAATAAACGCATGACCCCACCATGGCTGATCAACAGGACCCGCTCGCCAGCGTAGGCCAGGGACAAGCGCTCAATGGCCGCCAGTACTCGAACGGAAAAGTCAGCCACCCGCTCGCCGTCCGGCGGCGTAAACGAATAAGGATCAGCCCAGAACAACCCCAACGCCTCGGCATCGGTTTCCATCAATGCCGCTGCGCTCTGCCCTTCCCAGGCACCGAAGTGCAGCTCTTGCAGGTCTTTGTCTAACTGCACCAACAAACCCAGTTGCCCACCAAGCTCTTCAGCGAAGCGCGCACAACGCTGCAACGGCGAACTGACCAATCGATCCCACGGCCCCTGCTCGATCACCGCTGCGCGCATCTGCGCCCAGCCTTTTGCGGTCAGCGCATCATCGAGACTGCCACGCAACCCGCCACCGAGCTCGGTCTCGCCATGGCGCAGCAGGTCCAGACGCAACGTCATGCCGGGCGGTCCGCAACCGCCGCTTCGGCGAAGGTCGCCATCCGCCCGTGAAGGTCGCAGGCCAGGCGCAACAACGGCACAGCCAACGCGGCACCGCTGCCCTCGCCCAGTCGCAAACCAAGATCCAGCAACGGTTCGGCGTTCAGGGTTTCCAGCACATGACGATGACCCGGCTCGGCACCGCGATGGCCGAACAGCAGCCACGCGCGGCACTCGGGATTCAAGCGCACTGCCACCAGTGCCGCGACGCTGCAAATGAAGCCGTCGACCAGCACCGCCACGCCTTCCTGCGCGCACGCCAGATAGGCACCCACCAGCGCGGCAATTTCAAAACCGCCCAGATTGAACAATGTCTGTAACGCGTCCCCGCGCTGTGCACCGTGCAGCGCCAACGCGCGCTCGATGACCTGAACCTTGTGGCTGACACCCGCCACATCCAGACCGGTGCCCGGCCCGGCCAGATGCACCACCGGGCAATCGAGCAAGGCACAGGCCAACGCACTGGCGGCGGTGGTGTTGCCGATGCCCATTTCGCCGCCGATAAACAACTGCGCCCCGGCTGCGATGGCGCGCTGCACGCTGTCACGACCGGCCTGTAAGGCCAACTCGCCCTGGGCCGGCGTCATGGCCGGGCCTTTGACGAAATTCGCCGTGCCGGGGCCAACGTTCAAGTGGCGAACACCGGGCAGATTCAAAGTCGGGGTCACCGTGCCCAGATCCACCACTTCCAGGGACGCGCCCAGCTGCCGCGCCAACACGCTGATCGCCGCACCGCCGGTGACGAAGTTGTGCAGCATCTGCCCGGTGACTTCCTGAGGAAACGCCGACACGCCTTCAGCCACGACACCATGGTCACCGGCAAAAATCGCGATCCACAGCTGATCGAGGCTCGGCTTGACCTGCCCCTGCAACCCGGCCAATTGCACCGCCACCGACTCCAGTCGACCGAGGGAGCCGGCCGGTTTGGTCAGTTGCTGTTGACGCGCCTGCGCCTGTTCGACGGCTTGGGCATCGATCGGTTTGCATGGGTTCAGCCACCAGGATTGAGTCATAACGCAGTTCCTTTCAAAGTCAGGGGCAGGCCGGCGACGGTCAGGACGACACGTTGGCAGCGCTCGGCCAGGGCTTGATGGAGCCAACCGGCTTCATCGACATAGCGGCGAGTCAATTCGCCCAGCGGCACGACACCCATTCCGGTCTCGTTGCTGACAAAAATGATTTCACCCGGCAACGCGGCCAGGCAGTCCAGCAGGGCTTCACGCTCAGCATTGAGGCGTTCGGCGTCGTCGAGCATCAGCAGATTGGTCATCCACAGCGTCAGGCAATCCACCAGCAGGCAACGATTGGCGCTGGCGGTTTCACGCAGGACGCGGGCGAGTTCGACCGGTTCTTCGATCAATGCCCATTCGGCGGGACGGCGGGCGCGGTGATGGGCGACGCGGTCGTTCATTTCGCCGTCCAGCGGTTGGCTGGTGGCGATGTAGGTCACGGCGAGCTGGCTGTCGGTGGCGAGTTTTTCGGCCAGTCGACTTTTACCGGAGCGGGCGCCGCCGAGGATGAGTTGGAGCATGGGTTATTCCTTAAAATCATCGGTGAGGCGCCTGCCGCCTTCGCGAGCAAGCCCGCTCCCACATTAAATCTCCAGTGAACATGGATTTTGTGTTCAACGCCGATCAAATGTGGGAGCGGGCTTGCTCGCGAAGAGGCCAGCAAAACCACCCTAAATCCCGCAGAGTTTACGCAGCAATCGGGTATCCAGATGCTTATCCACCAGATCCGCCAACCGTTCGATATCGCGCTCGCGCAACGCGTGGTAATCGACCTCCTGCACATTCCGCAACCCCGCCCAGCGCAGCAACGCACTGCATGCCGCCGGCGATTCAAACAGACCATGCAGGTACGTGCCGAAAATCTGCCCATCCACACTTTGCGCGCCATCGCAGCGACCATCGTCCAGCTGCACGGCGGCGTTTTCCAGCGCAGGCCCGGTAGTCACGCCGGCATGAATTTCATAGCCGCTGACAGCCGCCTCTTCCAACGCCAGACGACCGCGCACATTGCGCAATTGCTTCTCTTCTTCGAGCTGCGTTTCAAACGCCAGCAACCCCAGACCAGCGCTGGAACCCGGTGCCCCTTCCAGGCCCAACGGGTCGTGTACGTGCTCGCCGAGCATTTGCAAACCGCCGCAAATCCCTAAGACTTTGCCGCCATAGCGCAGATGACGACTGATCGCCGAATCCCAGCCATTGGCCCGCAAATACGCGAGGTCGCTGCGCACGCTTTTCGAGCCGGGCAAGATGATCAGGTCAGCCGGCGGAATCGCCTGCCCGGGGCCGATGAATTGCAGATCGACTTGTGGATGCAATCGCAGCGGATCGAAATCAGTGTGGTTGCTGATGCGCGGCAGCACCGGCACCACGACTTTCAGTACCTGGTCGGCCTTGTCGGTCTGGCGCTGATCGATGCCATCCTCAGCCTCCAGATGCAGGTCCATCACGTACGGCAGGACACCGATCACCGGTTTGCCGGTGCGTTCTTCAAGCCAGTCGAGACCGGGCTGCAGCAAGGCGATGTCGCCACGAAAACGATTGATGATGAAGCCCTTGACCCGCGCCTGTTCGGTCGGCGACAGCAACTCCAGCGTGCCCACCAGATGCGCGAATACCCCGCCGCGATTGATGTCGGCGATCAACACCACCGGGCAATCCACCGCTTCGGCAAAGCCCATGTTGGCGATATCGCCGGCCCGCAGATTGATCTCGGCCGGCGAGCCTGCGCCTTCGACCATCACCACCGGATACGCCGCACTCAGGCGTTCGTGGGAGGCCAGCACCGCTTGCATGGCGATGGCTTTGTAGTCGTGATAGGCGACGGCGTTCATCGTCGTGACCGCCCGACCGTGGATGATCACTTGGGCGCCGGTGTCGCTGCTGGGTTTGAGCAGCACCGGGTTCATGTCAGTGTGCGGCTCGAGGTTGGCGGCTTGGGCTTGCACGGCTTGCGCACGACCGATCTCGCCACCGTCCGCCGTCACCGCGCTGTTGAGCGCCATATTCTGCGGCTTGAACGGCACGACGCTTACGCCCTGGCGCACCACCCAGCGACACAGCGCCGTCACCAGCGTGCTTTTGCCGGCATCGGACGTGGTGCCCTGCACCATTAATGTGGTCATTGTGCTTCCTTGGCGTAGGCTTCAAAGGCTTGCGTCAGGCGAGTCCAGTCCGCTTCGTCAGCGGGCAGTCCAAAACGCAGGCTGCTGTTGTGTGGGAACAAACGCAGCAAAATGCCCTGACGGGCCATGAACTCATGCAACTGCTCGGCTTGATCGGTGATCAGCCACTGAAACAAGGCGCATCCGCCCTGCGCCTTGAACCCGAACTGCTCCAGCAGTCGCGCCAGACGTTCACTGGCTTCTTCACTGCGCTGGCGTTGGCGGGCGTGACCTTCGGTGTCCAGCAGACAAGCCCGGCCAATCACTCGGGTCGGCCCACTGACCGCCCACGGCCCGACTTGCTCGGCGAGCAGTTTGAGCAGCTTGCGTTCCGCCAGCACAAAGCCCAGCCGTACACCGGCCAGACCAAAAAATTTGCCGAACGAACGCAACACGATCAAGCCGACCAGATGGGTAAACGGCGCCACACTCAACTGCGGCGTGTTGTCCATGAACGCCTCGTCTACCACCAGCCAGCCACCGCGCGAGGCCAGACGAGTGTGCCAGTCGAGCAGGCGGCTCGGGGCCAGGCTCAGGCCGGTCGGGTTGTTCGGGTTGACCACCACCAGCACGTCGAGGCTGTCGATAAAGAAGTCGACTTCCTGCTCCAGCACTTCGCGCACGATGTAACCGCAGCGACGCCAGGCTTCGGCGTGCTCGGCATAACACGGCGACAGCACGCCGACCTTGCCGGCACGCCGTAAACGCGGCAGCAACTGGATGGCCATCTGCGAACCGGCCACCGGCAGCACCTGCGCTGCGCTGTAATAATCGCAGGCCGCCTGTTCCAGGCCGTCATCGGTTTCCGGCAGGCGCGACCAGGCGCGCAGCGGAATGTCCGGGACCGGAAATGGCCAGGGCGCCAAGCCGCTGGACAGGTCAAGCCAATCCCCTTCTGCAATGCCGTATTCGAGCGCCGCCTTGCGCAACCGGCCACCATGCTCAAGCATAGAATTCAGCCCCCACGCAGAGAATCAGCAACCATAACCATACCCCGCGCTGAACCAATTGCCAGCCGCGATCAATGGAGTCGGCGTCCGCTGGCACACCTTCGCCCAGTTGCGGACGCTGATGCAGTTCACCGTGATAAATCGCCGCCCCGCCCAACTCCACGCCCAATGCGCCGGCACCCGCCGCCATCACCGGGCCGGCATTCGGGCTGTCCCAGGTCGGGCCTTGGGTCCGCCAGCATTTCAACGCCAGTCGGGTTTTTCCCAGCAGCGCGTAGGTCAACGCCACCAGTCGTGCAGGAATGTAGTTGAGGACGTCGTCGATCTTCGCCGCGGCCCAGCCGAAGCGTTCGAAGCGTTCATTGCGATAACCCCACATGGCATCCAGCGTGTTGCTCAATCGATAGAGCACCACGCCGGGCGCACCGGCCACGGCAAACCAGAACAGCGCGGCGAACACCGCATCGCTGCCGTTCTCCAGCACCGACTCGGTGGCCGCGCGGGCGACTTCGGTCTTATCCAGTTCGCTGGTCTGGCGGCTGACCAGATAGCCGACCCGTGTGCGGGCTTCTTCCAGATCATCACTGCGCAGCGCCTTGGCCACCGGCTCGACGTGTTCACCCAGGCTGCGCATGCCGAGGGCGCAATACAAAGCGAGAATCTCGACGATCCAACCGACATAAGGCGCCCAGGACAACGCCGTGGCGAGTAACGTCAGCGGCACGACCGCCATCACCCACGCGGTGACCCCATGACTGCGCCAGCCGCGACCGCCCCCATTAAATCGTTGCTCGATGCGCTCGGCAAAACGACCGAACGCCACCAGCGGATGCCAGCGTTTGGGTTCACCCAGCAGCGCGTCCAGCGCTACCGCGGCGACACTCAATAACGCCACACTCATTGACTCACTCCCCAATAATTTTCATACAGCAATTCGCTAAGCGGACGCGCTTGCGCCCAGCCTTCGAGTACCAGCATCGGCGCCGGATAGAATTCCTTGACCGGCCCCAGGCAAAGAACCGCCAACGGCTTGGCTCCGGCTGGCAAACCCAGCAGGTCCGCCAGCGCTTGTGGCTCGAACAGCGACACCCAGCCCATGCCCAGACCTTCGGCGCGGGAGGCCAGCCACAGGTTCTGGATCGCGCAGGACAACGAGGCCATGTCCATTTCCGGCAAGGTGCGACGGCCGAAGATGTGGCGCTCGCGATCATCCATCAGCGCGGCGACCAGCACCTCGGCGCAGTCGCTGATGCCTTCGACCTTGAGCTTCATGAATTCGTCGGTGCGCTCGCCGAGCGCTTCGGCGGTGCGCATGCGCTCCTCTTCCACCAACGACTGGATCTTGCCGCGCAGGGCCCGGTCGCTGATGCGGATGAATCGCCAGGGCTGCATCAGGCCGACGCTGGGTGCCTGGTGTGCGGCTTCGAGCAGGCGACGCAACAGCTCGGGCTCGACGGTGCCGCCGCTGAAGTGGCGCATGTCGCGGCGTTCAGCGATGGCTCGGTAGACCGCTTCGCGTTCGGCTTCGGAGAATGCGTTGTCGGTCATGGCCTCTTCGCGAGCAAGCCCGCTCCCACATTAGAAAGTGGTTTACCGGAAGAAGCGTGATCAAATGTGGGAGCGGCGGTGCGACGATTCGACTTGCTCGCGAAGGCGTCCTGATGGTCAGGCGCAAACAGCGCGGCAACCGCCGATGGATTGGACGGAAAATAAAAGTGCACATATGAAGCCGTCATCCGCCCCTCACGATAAACCGCCTCCGCCCCCCGCCCGCCGTTCGGGCTCAGGCCACGCGCAATCGGCTCAAGCTCGGTGCTGGTCAACGAATGGTGATACGTGTGCCCGCGCAACGAACCTTCCGGCAGTTCGACCGCTTGCAACGCCAACGCGGCCAGACGCTTTTGCATCACCGCATCGCCCTTCAACAAGCCCACCAGTTCGGCGCGAGTGCCGTCGACATCCGTCAGCGAATCGAGCAGATACAACATGCCGCCACACTCGGCCAACAACGGTTTACCGGCCGCATGATGCGCACGGATCGCGTCGAGCATCGTGGTGTTCTGCGACAGCGCAACATGGTGCAGTTCCGGATAACCGCCCGGCAGATACAGGCTGTCTGCCTCGGGTAATTGGCTGTCACGAATCGGCGAGAAAAACCGCAACTCGGCGCCCATGGCTCGCAGCAAATCCAGGCTAGCGCCGTAGGTGAACGCGAACGCCTCATCACGCGCCACGGCTATTCGTACACCAGCGAGCAAGGGCTCGGCAGGGATCACATCCGGGGCGGCGAATTCGACCGCGGGAGGCAGCGCGACCTCGCAACTGCTGGCCAATGCATCGGCCGCCGCATCAAGGCGCAGATCCAGATCGTTCAACTCGCTGGCCTGAACCAGCCCCAAATGACGGCTCGGTAATTCGATCCCGGTTTCCCGCGACAAAGCGCCGTACCAGCGCAAGCCTTCGGTCAGGCTGCCTTCGAGCAATTGCGCATGACGCAGCGTGCCAACGCGGTTGGCCAACACGCCGGCAAACGGCAAGTCCGGCTGATACTTCGCCAGGCCCAACGCCAATGCACCAAAGGTCTGAGCCATGGCGGTGCCGTCAATTACCGCGAGCACCGGCACACCAAAGTGCCGCGCCAGATCGGCGCTGGATGGCGTGCCGTCGAACAAGCCCATGACGCCTTCGATGAGGATCAAGTCGGCTTCAGCGGCGGCTTCCCACAACAGTCGACGACTTTCCTGTTCGCCGACCATCCACATGTCCAGTTGATACACCGGCGCACCGCTGGCGCGCTCGAGAATCATCGGGTCGAGAAAGTCCGGGCCGCATTTGAACACGCGCACCTTGCGCCCCTGATTGCGGTGCAAACGGGCCAGCGCGGCGGTGACGGTGGTCTTGCCCTGACCGGAGGCCGGCGCGGCAATCAGTACCGCCGGGCAATGACGAGGTTGATTCACAGCTCGACGCCTTTTTGCGCTTTGATCCCGGCCTGGAACGCGTGCTTGATCACGCCCATTTCGGTGACGGTGTCGGCGAGTTCGATCATCTCTGGCTTGGCGCCGCGACCGGTCACTACCACGTGCTGCATCGGCGGACGTGCCTGCAAATCGCTGAGCACCTGATCGAGGTCGAGATAACCGTGTTTGAGCGCGATGTTCAGCTCATCCAGCACCACCAGCCCTATGGACGGATCGTTGAGCAATTCGCGGGACACCGCCCAGGCGGCTTCAGCGGCGGCAATGTCACGCTGGCGGTCCTGGGTTTCCCAGGTGAAGCCCTCGCCCATGACATGGAAACGCACTTGCTCCGGGAAGCGACGGAAGAACAGTTCTTCGCCGGTGCTGTTGCGGCCCTTGATGAATTGCACCACACCGCACTGCATGCCGTGGCCCATGGAACGGGCGAGCATGCCGAACGCCGAACTGCTTTTGCCTTTGCCGTTGCCGGTCAGCACCAGCAACAAGCCGCACTCGTTCGGGGAATTGGCAATGCGTTCGTCGATCACGGCTTTTTTGCGCTGCATGCGCGCCAAATGGCGTTCGTCGCGATCTGGGGTATCGGTCATGGGGGAGCTCTCCGTTGAGGCTGGATAACGGCGGGCAGGCACAAGAATAGACGGCAAGAAGCCTGGCATCGCCCACCGTGATGCCGCTGGTTGAATCAGGCCGGTCTCCGGGCTCATGAGCGGCTTTGGCCGGACTGCGCGCCTTCCCATGTCAACAATAGACACAGTGGCTCAAGGCGCAGTCTTCACTCATTTACCGTTGCGGGGGCAGCGCCGGGATCGTGACACTTCGTCGCTTGACGATAGTCACTCACCGACTTCCCTGTTTCACTCTGTCGGCCATCGCCACAGAGCACCTGAAACAAGCCGCGAAGGTTAGAGGGTTGGGGGTGGAGCGTCAAATGAAGACAAAGCCACGGCGAGCGATATACTGCCGCCGATCAATTTACTGACGCCAATCTTGCACCACACTGTCAGCAGTGATATCAAAGAGCCACAAACCCAACAACACAATTACAAGGGTGAGCAACATGCAAGGCATGATTATCAGCAATCCGAAGCTGGAATTCCTGCGACCGGTGCTGGAACGCTGGTTTGACTGTATCGACCGCTACAACTCGGTTCGCGGCGATAACGAAGCGCCTTACTGGCATGACGAAAAGGCCAACCTTGGCCTGCTCAATGCCGCTGCGTGGATGGCGGAAATGGTCACACTGCAAAACACCACGACGCGCAAACAGAACGAAGAAGGCGAGCGCAATGCCCGCGCGGACCTGTTTATCGCGACCGCCGAAGAGCGCGCCTATTTTCAGGCCACTCAACGCTGGCCCAAGGTCAACAGCTTGAATCTGACGCAAGCGCTGCAAGACATCACCAGCGACGCCAAACGCATCAGCTATGCCAGCGACCTGAAACTCGGCTGCCTGTTCGTGGCGCCGCAAAAAGCCCAGCAGAGCGCGACCCCCGAAGAACTTCAGGACATGGTCGACGACCTGCAAAAGGAACACAGCTGCGCCGTCGCCTGGTATTTCCCTTACGCCTACCGCAAGTTGCGCAACGAAGCCGGCAACTATCACCCCGGTATCGCGGTGCTGCTCAAGGAAGCTCGCGGCTGAGCCGTTGAACCATCGCTCTGTTTATCTTCTCTATGAATTAAGACACTGCATTCATAGGGAAGACCAGTATGCGCAAGCCCCCGCTCGTTCTCGTCATCATGCTCGCCGGAGGGCTTGCCGCCTGTGGTGAAACCTCCAGCCTGCAAGTCTCCGACGGCACCGGACCGTCACCCAAGTTACCCGAACCGAATAAAACCCTGATCCCGACGGTGAACATCGCCCCGGCGATCGGCTGGCCGGCCGGCGCGAAACCCACCGCTGCCGCCGGCACCCAAGTCGCGGCCTTCGCTGAAGGCCTCGATCACCCGCGCTGGCTCTACGTGCTGCCTAACGGTGATGTGCTGGTGGCCGAAACCAACGCGCCGCCTAAACCCGATGACGGTAAAGGCATTCGTGGCTGGGTCATGAAGAAAACCATGGCCCGCGCTGGTGCGACCGTCCCCAGCCCGAATCGCATCACGCTGCTGCGTGACAAGGACCACGACGGCGTCGCCGAAACCCGAACGGTGTTCCTGGAAAATCTCAATTCGCCGTTTGGCATGACACTGGTTGGCAATGATCTGTACGTGGCCGACACTGACCGCTTGTTGCGTTTTCACTATGAGAACGGTGACACCGCGATCAAGTCGCCGCCGATCAAGGTCGTCGATCTGCCGGGAGGCACGCTGAATCATCACTGGACCAAAAACGTCATCGCCAGCAAGGACGGCAGCAAGCTGTACGTCACGGTAGGTTCGAACAGCAACGTCGGTGAAAACGGCCTGGACAAGGAAGAAGGCCGCGCAGCGATCTGGGAAGTGGACCGCGCCACCGGAAATCACCGGATATTCGCCTCAGGGATTCGCAACCCCAATGGTTTGGCCTGGGAGCCTCGCAGCGGCGCGCTGTGGACCGCCGTCAACGAACGGGACGAGATCGGCAGCGACCTGGTGCCGGATTACATTACTTCGGTCAAGGATGGCGCGTTCTACGGCTGGCCCTTCAGCTATTACGGCCAGCACATCGACATTCGCGTCGAGCCGCAAAATCCGGACCTGGTGGCCAAGGCCATAGCGCCGGACTACGCGGTCGGCCCGCACACCGCTTCGTTGGGCCTGACGTTCGCTGAAGGCAACACCTTGCCTGCGCAATTCAGGGAAGGCGCGTTCATCGGCCAGCATGGCTCGTGGAATCGCAAGCCGCACAGTGGCTATAAAGTGATTTTCGTACCATTCACGGGTGGCAAACCGACCGGGCAACCGGTGGATGTGCTGACCGGCTTCCTTAATAAAGACGAGGACGCCATGGGCCGGCCGGTGGGCGTGGTGATTGATCAGCAGGGCGGGTTGCTGGTCGCGGATGATGTCGGCAATAAAGTCTGGCGCGTGTCCGCAACCAAGTAACCGCCTCCCCCATTCCCTGTAGGAGGGCAGCAGCGGGACTAAGGATTACGCGCCAGGTGCTCGGACTGCAGAACGCGCTTAGCGCTCAGGTACGCTTTCTGCCAGTACGCCTTGGACAGGCTGTCGAGCTTCACCGTGCCGCCCGTGGCGGGCGCATGAACGAAGCGCCCTTCGCCGACGTAAATCCCGGCATGACTGACCTGAGAGCCGCCATTGGTGGCGAAGAAAATCAGGTCACCGGTTTGCAAACCTTCCTTGCCTACATTGGCGGCTTGCATGCTGATCATTTCGCGCGTGGTGCGCGGCAGGGAAATGCCGGCGGCATCCCGGTAGACGTAGCCGATCAGCCCACTGCAATCGAACCCGGAGTCAGGTGTATTGCCGCCCCAGCGGTAAGGTGTGCCCACCAGGCCCAACGCACGGAACAACACTTCTTCAGCCTCGGGCGAGAATGCTTGGGAAGAACCAAAGACGATGGGCGCGCGAACCACCGGCGCAGGAGGCGGTGTGCGGCTGGCGCAGGCGCTGAGCAGCGCTGCGAAGAACATGAGTGCGAGGCGGGCCGACATCGTCATAAGCAGAACATCCTGATCTGGCTGCGGCTTTTTCTGCCGGGAAGACAGAAAAGAAAACCGCCTGCGTTGGACGCAGGCGGTTTGCCATCAATATTAGATCAGGATTCTAGCGGCTACGCGGCAAACTTCAAGTAAGACTTTAACTTCGCCTTACAAACTGTAAGTTTACTTGCGAGCGGTGACCACGGTCGGGGCCATCGCGAGGGCGCGCTTGGCTTCGATGAAGGTCTTGCTCCAGTAGCTGTCACCCAGGCTATCGACCCGGACACCACCGCTTTTGCGGCTGCTGGAGTGAATGAACTGGTTGTCACCCAGGTAGATCCCGGCGTGACTGACGCGTCCGCGGCGACCGTTGGTGGCGAAGAACAGCAAGTCGCCAGGCTTCAGCGCGCTGCGAGCCACCAGGGGTGCGTTAACGTTGATCATTTCGCGAGTGGAGCGTGGCAGGTTCATGCCCGCTTCTTCACGGAACAGATAACCGATGAAGCCGCTGCAATCGAAACCGGCTTCCGAGGTACCGCCGAAACGGTAACGGGTACCGATCAGGGACATGCCACGTTCGAGGATGCTGTCGGCCAGAACTGGAAGCTGGTACGACTTGCCGTCGGCGAAGGCAGCCAGTTCTTTATCGGTGGCCAGTTCTTCCTGGAAAAGAACGGAAGAGGATTGCGCGGTGACTGAATTTTTAACCTGCTGTTGTTGCTCTTGCTGAGACACTGGGGAGTGAGCAGCGCAACCGAACAACAGGGTGACGAGTGCGAGAGGCACGAGGGGTGCGAAGCGCTTTAGCATGGGCACGACCGTGGCTGATAGTTGTAAAGAAGTCGAGACTATGCCCGCTATCATCCTCATTTGCAAATTCAATCGAACTTTATGTGACTTATCGGTTTCTCGTTAACATCTAAGCGCTTAAGCCCGTTTTAGACGCTTGCGCAGCCTGCAACCCTGTAGGAAGGCGCATTTCCTGGCGCCTGAAATATGCCGAACCCCCTGCCGGGCTTAGGTTTACCAGGCTTTTTTACCAGCCAAGGGTTTCTTTCAGGAAGGGGATGGTCAGCTTGCGCTGAGCTTGAAGAGAGGCCTGATCGAGACGCTCCAGCAGTTCGAACAGCGCACTCATGCTGCGAGTACCGCGGGTCAAGATAAAATGTCCGACTTCATCGGTCAGGTGCAATCCGCGACGCGACGCGCGCAATTGCAAGGCGCGCAATTTGTCTTCGTCGGAGAGCGGACGCATCTGAAAGATCAGGGCCAGGGTCAAGCGCGATTTCAAGTCCGCCAGCTTCACCGGCAGTTCACGTGGCGAGGTCGACGCGGCGATCAGCAGGCGCCGACCACTATCGCGCAAGCGATTGAACAGATGAAACAGCGCCTCTTCCCAATCCGCCCGGCCGGCAACCGCCTGCAAATCATCCAGGCAGACCAGTTCGTATTGTTCGAGGTTATCGAGAATTGAGATACCACGATCAAGCAGCTCGGCCAGTGGCAAGTAGACCGCTGGCTCCCCCAGTTGCTCGAAGCGCAGGCAGGCCGCCTGCAACAAGTGCGTACGCCCTACCCCGTCCTTGCCCCAGAGATAAATCAGGCTTTCGGTCCACCCGGCGTCGGCTTCGCATAGCCGCTCGACATAGCCGAGTGCAGCGGCATTGGCGCCTGGGTAGTAATTGATAAAGGTAGCGTCATCACGCAGACGCACACCTAGGGGCAGCTGAATCGGTTTCATGCTGACTGAACAGTTCCAAAGGAACCGTTAGTGGCCTCTGTGTAAAGTTTGCGAAGTTTATACCCGTGACGCTAGTCGCACAATGCGACAGACCACAAGCAAAATCAAAGGTTTGCGTTAACGCACTGGTTTTATGCCAGTTTTGTTGGCGGTGCATGTGACAGCCTGGCGAGGAACGCAAGCCAACCCGGCGATGATCCGGGGTGGCCGCGACGACCTTTCAACGAACCTTACAGCTGCGGCTCGTCCTCACCGCCGTACATCTCAGAATCTTTATACAAATCATGCACATGGCGCACCAGCACCATAATCACCGCCGCCACTGGCAACGCCAGCAACACACCGGTGAAACCGAACAGCTCGCCGCCCGCCAGAATGGCGAAAATCACCGCCACCGGATGCAGCCCAATCCGGTCCCCAACCAACAATGGCGTCAACACCATACCTTCGAGTGCCTGCCCAACCATGAACACCGCGACAATGCCCAACATCGGATAAAGGTCACCATGAAACTGGAACAGACCGGCAATCAACGCCGCGCCAATCCCGATGACAAAACCCATGTACGGCACGATCGCGGCCAAACCGGCGATCAGACCAATCAACAGCCCCAACTCCAGCCCCACCAGCATCAGGCCTGACGCGTAGATCACGCCCAGCGCCACCATCACCAGCAATTGACCCCGCACAAACGCACCGAGCACTTCATGACATTCACCGGCGAGCTCGACTACGCGCTCTTCGCGATCACGTGGCAGCAGGCTGCGGATCTTCGCCACCATCAGGTCCCAGTCCCGCAGCAGATAAAAACTCACCACCGGGATCAACACCAGATTGGCCAGCCAGCCAATCAACGCAAGACCGGACGCCGTAGCCTGACTCAACACCACACCGACAATGTCGCTGGTCTGGCCCATGTGCTCGCTGATCGCGGCCTTGAGCTTGTCGAACTTCCAGAAGCCCTCCGACAACCCGAATTTTGACTGCGCCCACGGCAATGCAGTGTGCTGCAGCCAGTCGAGCATTTGCGGTGCCAGCTCATACAAGCGAAACAACTGCCGGGCCAGCAGCGGCACCAACACCAGCAGCAACGTGGTGAAAATCAGCGTAAAGAGCGCGAACACCGCCACCACGCCCCACGTTCTTGAAAGCCCGAGCCTCTCCAGCCGATCCACCAGAGGATCGAACAGATAGGCCAGCAACAGCGCCACCAGAAATGGCGTCAGGATAGGATGCAGCAGCCAGACAAACGCGCAGAGCAGAACCACTCCACCCAACCAGAACCAACGGCGCGTATCGACCATGTACCACTCCCTATGCATCTATATAAAGAAAGAAAACCTTACCAGCGGAATCGCAACTGCGGCGTCGGTGCCGGAGCTGGCGCTGCAGCAGGGGTCGCACCCTGCGTGACAGGCTGAACCGGGGCGACGGCTACAGGCGCTTCACCGGCTGGCACTTCCTGCAACTTGGCCAGCGACAACTGCGAGCGCAACTGTTCGGCGCTGCCATTCACCCGATAAAGAATGCGATCACCGTCAACACTTTGCAGGCGCGCGCCAAACGGGTCGAGCAAGCGTCCCAGCGCCGCGTAACGCTCCAGGTTCATGCCCTGCACTTCCAGCAATTGCTCGCCCGACGCCCCTGCCTTGACCACAAACCGCGGCGCCAGTCGCTCGCTGACCGCCAGCATCACGGCATCAGCCACGGCAGCCTGATCCGCGCCTTGCACGCTGCCTGCTTCCTTCTTGTCGCCCAGCCACAAATTCCACTTGGCCTGCCACTGGCCACCCTCTTCCTTGGCATGCACCGCGAGCAAGGCGTCAGCGTTGTAACGCTCCGAGGCATTGTGCAGCGGCGTCGCATCCGCACCTTCAAGCGTCGGCGCGGTCGCCACCAACTGCTCACTCAAATCCGCCAGCGGCAAACGCAATGGCAAACCACGGTGCTGCGCCGCGCGCCGCAATGGCGCAGCACTGGACTGGCCATCGCCCACCAGGCTCGAACCTTCGGTGGAGTCGTTCAGCCACCAGCCGAGGATCGAAGGCCGATTTGCGCCCCACAACGACAGCCCCGCACGACGCAACGCCTGCTCGGTGGTGGCTGGATCGAAATCGACCTTCAACACTTCCGGGGGTCCTGCATCAAAGCCGTACTGACTGATGATCTGCTGAGGGTCTTTGCGCAGTGCCGCCAACCCCGGGCTCTGCGCGGCTTTCGGATCGCCGGTCAGGCGCAGCACCAGCGTGTCCAGCGCCCGCTGGGTCGCCTGGTCACGCTCCTCGGTCGACTGACTGGTGACCGGCTCGCGCACCTGATAAAGACCTTTGACGTTCTCGGCATGGCTCGCGAGGCTGAAAAGGGAAAAACAGCTCAGACACAAAAATTTAGAAAGAAAACGCATGGAAGATTCCTGACGACAAAAGCGGCTGGAAACAAACCGCATGAAGACGATCGAACAGGGCTGTGACCACATCCCTGTGCAAAACATTCACACGGCCGCGATAAGTTTTCGCACTGTCATAACGATAGACGGTTAATCGGGATACCTTATACAGCCATGCAAGAGGCCACTAACACGGCCAATATCAATTTTTTTAATAGGATATGCCCCTGCTGTCGGCCTGAGGATGGCCGCTGCCCCTCAAGCCTGATAAAATCGCGCGCCTTCGCAGACCGGCAACAGCCGGACGGCTCGAATTTCGCGTGAGGCAATCGCCCCCGTCGAATTCGGCGTCCCCGCTGGACTCGGTCGTTACCCCTGAATCCCCCCTAAAGGCCTGGATCATGAGCAAGCAACCCTCCCTGAGCTACAAGGACGCCGGTGTAGACATCGACGCCGGTGAAGCATTGGTCGAACGCATCAAGAGCGTCGCCAAGCGCACTGCGCGCCCGGAAGTCATGGGCGGCCTGGGCGGTTTCGGCGCCCTCTGCGAAATCCCGGCTGGCTACAAGCAGCCTGTGCTGGTTTCCGGCACCGACGGCGTGGGCACCAAGCTGCGCCTGGCGCTGAACCTGAACAAGCACGACAGCATCGGCATCGACCTGGTGGCCATGTGCGTAAACGACCTGGTGGTCTGCGGCGCCGAGCCACTGTTCTTCCTCGACTACTACGCCACCGGCAAACTCAACGTCGAAACCGCGACCCAGGTCGTGACCGGCATCGGTGCAGGCTGCGAACTGTCCGGCTGCTCCCTGGTCGGCGGCGAAACCGCTGAAATGCCTGGCATGTACGAAGGCGAAGACTACGACCTGGCCGGCTTCTGCGTCGGCGTCGTGGAAAAATCCGAAATCATCGACGGTTCGAAAGTCGCTGCCGGCGATGCCCTGCTCGCCCTGCCGTCTTCCGGCCCGCACTCCAATGGCTACTCGCTGATCCGCAAGATCATCGAAGTGTCCGGTGCCGATATCGAAAACATCCAGCTCGACGGCAAGCCGCTGACCGATCTGCTGATGGCCCCGACCCGCATCTATGTGAAGCCGCTGCTCAAGCTGATCAAGGACACCGGCGCGGTCAAAGCCATGGCGCACATCACCGGCGGCGGCCTGCTGGACAACATCCCGCGCGTTCTGCCAAAAGGCGCACAAGCCGTGGTTGACGTGGCGAGCTGGACCCGCCCTGCCGTGTTCGACTGGCTGCAAGAGAAAGGCAACGTCGACGAAAACGAAATGCACCGCGTGTTGAACTGCGGCGTCGGCATGGTCATCTGCGTGGCTCAAGAGCACGTTGAAACCGCGCTGAACGTGTTGCGTGAAGCCGGCGAGCAGCCTTGGGTCATCGGTCAGATCGCTACCGCTGGCGAAGGCGCAGCCCAGGTTGAACTGAAGAACCTCAAGGCTCATTGATGTCTCAGACCTGTGATGTGGTGGTGCTGTTGTCCGGCACTGGCAGTAACTTGCAGGCCTTGATCGACAGCACGCGGACCGGCGACAGCCCGGTCCGCATCGCTGCGGTGATTTCCAACCGCGCCGACGCCTACGGCCTGCAACGCGCCAGGGACGCGGGTATCGACACCCGCTCCCTGGATCACAAGGCTTTCGAAGGCCGCGAGGCCTTTGATGCCGCGCTGATCGAACTGATCGACGCCTTCAATCCCAAACTCGTGGTACTGGCCGGTTTCATGCGCATTCTCAGCGCTGATTTCGTGCGCCACTACGCGGGTCGCCTGCTCAACATCCATCCCTCGCTGCTACCCAAATACAAAGGGTTACACACTCATCAGCGCGCGCTGGAGGCCGGCGACACCGAGCACGGCTGCTCCGTCCACTTCGTCACCGAGGAACTCGATGGCGGACCACTGGTCGTACAGGCAGTAATACCGGTAGAGTTGCACGATTCGCCGCAGAGTCTGGCGCAGCGAGTCCATGCTCAGGAACACCTGATCTACCCGTTGGCTGTACGCTGGTTTGCCGAGGGTCGGTTATCACTCTGCGAACAAGGTGCTTTACTGGATGGAAAGTTACTCGCGGCCAGCGGCCACTTGATTCGAAACTAGGAGATATTATGCGTCGCGCCCTGCTCTTCGCTTGCGCTCTGTTTGCCTTGCCCCTGGCACAGGCTTCGGAACTTCAACCTTTCTCCGCCAGCTACACCGCCGACTGGAAACAGCTGCCCATGAGCGGCACGGCTGAACGCAGCCTGACCCAACAATCCAATGGCGTCTGGAAACTCAGCTTCAAGGCATCGATGATGATCGCCAGCCTGACCGAAGAAAGCACCCTGACCCTGGACAAGGGCACTCTGCTGCCTCAGTCCTACAACTTTGAACGTAGCGGCCTGGGCAAAGCCAAGAAGTCGAATCTGGATTTCGACTGGACCACCAAGATGGTCACTGGCACGGATCGCGGCGACCCGGTCAAGGTCCCGCTAAACACTGGCATGGTCGACAAATCCACTTATCAACTGGCCTTGCAACGCGACGTCGCCGCCGGCAAAAAAAGCATGAGCTATCAGGTAGTCGACGGCAATGACGTCGATACCTACGATTTCCGCGTGTTGGCCTCGGAAAAGGTAGAGACCAAGGCTGGCAACATCGATGCGATCAAGGTCGAGCGTGTGCGCGACCCGACACAAAACAAGCGCACCACCGTCCTGTGGTTCGCCAAGGACTGGGATTACCTGCTGGTCCGCCTGCAACAAGTTGAAACCGACGGCAAGGAGTACAACATCATGCTCCTCGACGGCAAGGTCAACGGTAAGTCTGTCAAAGGCAGCTGATCCGCGATCGACACAAAAATCCGGAATCTGCTGAGGGTTCCGGATTTTTTTGCCTGTCGAACAGTCAGATCCGCGCCAGCGCCTGCGCCAGATCGGTGCGCAGGTCTTCGACATCCTCGACCCCCACGGACAATCGCACCAACGCATCACCGATGCCGAGCTCCGCACGGGTATCAGCGGGGATCGTGGCGTGGGTCATGATCGCCGGGTGCTCGATCAGGCTTTCCACCCCGCCGAGGCTCTCCGCCAGCGCAAAGATGTGCACGTTCTCCAGAAAACGCTTGGACCCCGCCAGGTCAGTGTTCAGGTCGAGTGAAATCATCCCGCCGAAACCGCGCATCTGCTGCCGCGCCAGTTCATGTTGTGGATGCGACGGCAATCCCGGGTAATAGACCCGCGCGACTTGCGGCTGTTGCTCCAGCCATTGCGCCAGCGCTAATGCGTTGCTGCAGTGACGCTCCATGCGCAACGCCAGGGTCTTCACGCCGCGCAAGGTGAGGAACGCGTCAAACGGCCCGGCGATAGCGCCCACGGCGTTTTGCAGAAAGCCCAGACGCTCGGCCAACTCTGCGTTCTGCCCGACGACTGCGATGCCGCCGATGACATCGGAGTGGCCATTCAGATACTTGGTGGTCGAGTGCACCACGACATCGAAGCCGAGTTCCAGAGGACGCTGGATCCACGGGCTCGCAAAGGTGTTGTCAGCCACGCAAATGATTCCGCGCTGACGGCAGATGCGTGCGATGGCGGCAAGGTCCGTGAGGCGCAGCAACGGATTGCTCGGCGTCTCGACGCAGACCATGCGCGTGTCGTCCTGCAACGCTGCTTCGAAGGCCGCGAGGTCCGTCAGATCAACAAAGCTGAAGCGATGCCCGGCGCTGCGCCGACGCACCTTGTCGAACAGGCGGAACGTGCCTCCATACAAATCATTGCCCGAGACGATATGCGAATCGGCATCGAGCAGTTCGAGCACCGTGGAAATCGCCGCCAGCCCGGACGCAAACGCGAACGCCTGGGTGCCACCTTCAAGATCCGCCACGCAACGCTCCAGCGCAAAGCGCGTCGGGTTATGCGAGCGTCCGTAGTCGAAGCCTTTGTGCACGCCCGGGCTTTGCTGCAAATAGGTGGAGTTGGCGTAAATCGGCGGCATCAACGCGCCGGTGGAAGGGTCCGGCGCCTGCCCCGCATGGATCACGCGAGTGGCAAAGCCATGGGGCGCAGCATCTTTATCGTGACTCATGTCAGGGATCTCCGTAGATGATTGAGTAGGTCGACGCGGGTAATCAGGCCATGGAAGCCCGAGGCATCGGCAATGATCGCCACCAGCCCACGATCAAGTTCCGCCTGCAATTCAGTCAGGCTGGCAGCGGCCGGCAGGGTTTGCAGTTTGTCGGTCATCGCGCTGGCCACCGTCAAGCGAAACTGCGAGGCGTCCTGGTGCACCCGCAGCAGAATGTCGGACTCGTCGATGACACCGACCAGCCGCTGGCCGTCCACCAGCACCGGCAGTTGCGACACGTCCGCCAGACGCATGCGCTGGAAAGCGGTCAGCAGCGTGTCATCCGGACCGACGCTGATCACCCGGCCGTCCTCGAAACGGCGCGAGATCAGGTCGCGCAGATCACCGTAGCGTTTGTATTGCAGCAGGCCCTGATCGTTCATCCACTGGTCGTTGTAGACCTTCGACAGATAGCGTGTGCCGGTGTCGCAGACAAAACTCACGACCCGTTTCGGCTCGGTTTGCTCACGGCAATAACGCAGCGCCGCCGCCAGCAAGGTGCCGGTCGACGAACCGCCGAGAATGCCCTCGGCGCGCAGCAGTTGACGGGCATGATCGAAGCTTTCTTCGTCGCTGATCGAATACGCGTGGCGCACGCTGGACAGGTCGGCAATCGAGGGAATGAAGTCTTCGCCAATGCCTTCTACCGCCCACGAACCGGGCGTCCCGAGGGTGCCGCTGCGGCTGTATTCGGCCATCACCGAGCCGACCGGATCGGCCAGCACCATGGCCAGGTTCGGCTGCACGCGTTTGAAAAACCGGGTCAAGCCAGTCAGCGTCCCCGCCGAACCGACACCAACAACGATGGCATCGACGTCATGCTGGGTTTGCGCCCAGATCTCCGGCGCGGTGCTGCATTCATGGGCCAGCGGGTTGGCCGGGTTGTTGAATTGATCGGCAAAGAACGCGTCGGGAATTTCCCTGGCCAGCCGCGCGGCCACGTCCTGGTAGTACTCGGGATGACCCTTGCCGACATCGGAGCGGGTGATGTGTACCTCGGCGCCCATCGCCTTGAGGTGCAGGACTTTCTCGGTGGACATCTTGTCGGGTACCACCAACACCACGCGGTAACCCTTGGCCCGGCCGACCAACGCCAGGCCGAGGCCGGTGTTGCCAGCCGTGGCCTCGACGATGGTGCCGCCGGGTTGCAGGCGACCGTCGCGCTCGGCGGCGTCGATCATCGCCAAGCCGATGCGGTCCTTGATCGAACCGCCGGGGTTTTGTGATTCAAGCTTGAGGAACAGCGTGCACGGGCCGGTATCGAAGCGGCTGACACGCACCAGTGGCGTGTTGCCGATGAGTTCGAGTACCGCGGGGCGGGAGTCGTTTGGCATGTCTTCACCTTGCTATGGTTTTCGCACTGGATGGACACCAACCTGCGGCGCGTCATTGTGTGACAGTCGCAGGCAATACCTCGCTTGGACCATAGGCCGCGATTGCCTCATTCGCAACCGCGCACGGCCGGCCGGTAAGCCGGTATCCATTCAGCGAACCGGGAACCCCCGCAAGAAAGTGGAACGCGCCCGCTGAGGAATGCTCTATAACTTCAAGGTCTTTTTGATCGAACGACTTTTCCAGCCTGGGAGGCTTTCCATGACCGTTACCGTCAATACCGTTTCCGCCGAAGGTTTTCGCCACAGTGTTCAAATCGATGAGCACGAGCTGTTTGCCGACGTGCCGACCGCTTCCGGCGGCGAAGGCTCGGCGCCAGAACCCCACGATTATTTCGATGCAGCCTTGGGTGCGTGCAAAGCCTTGACCCTGAAGATGTACGCGAAGAAAAAGGACATCCCGCTGACCGGTGTCACCGTCGAGGTCAAACGCGACAACAGCGAAGAACAGAAAGGCAAATACGCCCTGCACGTCAAACTGACCCTCAAGGGTGTGCTGACCGATGCACAGCGCGACGAATTGCACCGCGTCGCCGACCGCTGCCCGGTTCACAAGCTGATGACCACCACAGACGTCAGCATCGAAACCCACCTGTCCGAAGGCGCGTTCAGCCAATAGCGGCAAGGGCTGCGCAAGCGGGTTATGCTCAACGCATCACCCGCTCAGCCTGGAATGCAGCATGAACTCTCCGCTCGTGATCCGCCCCCGCGCCGAAGATGTCGAAGGCCAGCCGATTCTTCGCCCGTTGCCGTCAGCCCAATGCCGCAGCGTCGGGCCTTTCGTGTTTTTCGACCACATGCTGCAAACCCGGTATCCGGCGGGCAAAGGCATGAACATCCGCCAGCATCCGCATATCGGCCTGTCGACCCTCACCTATCTGTTTGAAGGGCAAATCCAGCACAAGGACAGCCTCGGCTCCGATCAGGTGGTCAATGCCGGTGATGTCAGCTGGATGACCGCCGGCAGTGCGATAGCCCATGTCGAGCGCACACCGCAGGCGTTGAAGGACAGTGGCTTTACGATGCACGGTTTGCAGATCTGGCTGGCATCGCCGAAGGAGCATGAACAAGGCCCGGGGCACTACAGCCATCATCCGGCGAGCACCTTGCCGGTCAGCGATAACCTTGGCGTGAAGATCCGGATGATTGCCGGGTCAGGCTTTTGTCTGGAATCGCCGGTGCCGGTACTTTCTCCTACGTTGTACGCGGAGTTAAGCCTGCAAACGGCGACCACGCTGCTGATCCCTACCGAGCATGAAGAGCGCGCGTTGTATGTCTTGAGCGGCGAAGCGCAGCTGGATGGCGAGTCGCTGGAATTGAATTCGCTGGTGGTGTTGCCTGCGGGGGAAGAAATGACGCTGTTTGCCGAGAGCGACTGTCACGCCGTGTTGTTTGGCGGCGCGCCACTGGACGGGCCACGGCGGATCAACTGGAATTTTGTCGCGAGTGACTCGGCGGTTATCGATGAAGCCCGGCGGCGCTGGGCGGCAGGGGATTGGCCGACGGTGCCGGGGGAAAGTGAGCGGATCGAACTGCCCTGAGATATTTCTCGCCAGCGACTCCGCTTTCGCGAGCAAGCCCGCTCCCACATTTGACCGCGATCTAATGTGGGAGCGGCGGTGCGACGATTCGACTTGCTCGCGAAGAGGCCGGCACTAACAGCAAAAGTGTCAGGGCCAAGAGCAGTGATCAGCCTTTAAACACTTCATCCAGCAAGTTGTGCATCGACGTAAACGCCCGAGCCGCAATCTTCGCGTCGTACATCATCATGCCCGGCACATTGGCATGCGGATCGGTAAAGGAATGCACCGCACCGCCGTAGCTCAGCAATTGCCAGTCCACACCCGCCGCATTCATTTCCGCCTCAAAAGCAGGCAGTTGCTCTTTAGGCACCAACGGATCGGCTGCACCGTGCAGCACCAACACCGAGCCCTTGATGTTTTTGGCATCCGCCGGATTCGGCGAATCCAGTGTGCCGTGGAACGACACTGCCGCTTTCAATGGTACGCCCGTGCGGGCCAGGTCCAGCGCGCAGCAACCACCAAAACAGAAACCGAATGCCGCCAGTTTCGAGGTATCGACCGCTGCTTCGCCCTGGCTTTGCAGCTGTTCAAACGCTGCTTGCAGACGTTTGCGCAACAACGCACGGTCATGCTTCAACGGCATCATCGCCGCGCCCGCCTCGTCGCCATTCTGCGGACGAACTGATTGACCGTACACGTCTGCAATCAGCACCACATAGCCCTTGGACGCCACGGACTTGGCAATCACTTCGGCCCCGGCGCTGACACCCATCCAGTTCGGCGCCATCAGCAAACCCGGGCGCGGGCCTTTATGGTCGACGTCGTACGCCAGGCGGCCTTCATACGGCTGGCCATCAATTTGATATACGACAGAACAAACAGTGATTTGACTCATGACCCACTCCCAGTAACAAACACCAGAATGAAAAAAACCCGCCGAAGCGGGTTTTTTTACAACGCAGTTAAACCGACAGTTCAACCAGCAGCTTATTCAGACGGCGCACATACGCGGCCGGATCCTTCAAGCTGTCACCGGCAGCCAGCGCTGCCTGATCGAAGAGAATGTGCGACAGGTCGCCGAAGCGCTCTTCGCTCTGCTCGTTGTCGAGCTTCTCGATCAGCGGGTGAGCCGGGTTGAATTCAAAGATCGGCTTCGAGTCCGGAACCTTCTGACCGCTGGCTTCGAGGATCTGACGCATTTGCATGCCCAGGTCCTGCTCGCCGATGGCCAGAATCGCCGGGGAGTCGGTCAGACGGTGGGAAACCCGTACTTCAGCCACCGAGTCGCCCAGTGCGGTTTTCAGGCGCTCAACCAGACCTTCTTTGGACTTGGCGACTTCTTCCGCAGCTTTCTTGTCCTCTTCCGAGTCCAGATTGCCCAGGTCCAAGTCACCGCGTGCCACGTCGACAAAGCTCTTGCCGTCGAAGTCGTTGAGGTAGCTCATCAGCCACTCGTCGATACGATCGGTCAGCAGCAGCACTTCGATGCCTTTCTTGCGGAAGACTTCCAGGTGCGGGCTGTTTTTGACTTGTGCGTAGGTTTCACCGGTCAAGTAGTAGATCTTGTCCTGACCTTCCTTGGCGCGAGCCAGGTACTCGGCCAGGCCCACCACTTGCTCGCCTTCATCACCGTTGGTCGATGCGAAACGCAGCAGACCCGCGATTTTCTCTTTGTTGGCGAAATCTTCTGCCGGGCCTTCTTTCATGACCTGACCGAAGTTCTTCCAGAAGCTCTTGTATTGCTCAGGCTCGTTCTTCGCCAGTTTTTCCAGCATGTCCAGAACGCGCTTGGTCAGCGCCGACTTCATCGAATCGATGATCGGGTCTTTCTGCAGGATTTCCCGCGAGACGTTCAGCGACAGGTCGTTGGAATCGACCACGCCTTTGATAAAGCGCAGGTACAGCGGCAGGAACGATTCGGCCTGGTCCATCACGAACACACGCTGGACGTACAGCTTCAGGCCTTTCGGCGCTTCACGCTGGTACAGGTCGAACGGAGCACGGGCCGGCACGTACAGCAGCGAGCTGTATTCGAGCTTGCCTTCGACCTTGTTGTGGCTCCAGCTCAGCGGGTTCTCGAAATCGTGAGCAACGTGCTTGTAGAACTCCTGGTATTCCTCGTCCTTCACTTCAGTGCGAGGACGGGTCCACAGGGCGCTGGCGCGGTTAACGGTTTCCCATTCGGCGGCAGGCTGCTCTTCACCTTCGGCAGCGGCCACTTCTTTTGGCAACTCGATCGGCAGGGCGATGTGGTCGGAGTACTTCTTGATGATGTTGCGCAGACGCCAGCCATCGGCGAACTCGTCTTCACCGGACTTCAGGTGCAGGACGATGCGAGTGCCACGCTCGGCTTTCTCAACGGTGGCGACTTCGAAATCGCCTTCGCCCTTGGACGACCAGTGCACGCCTTCGCTGGCCGAATCACCGGCACGACGGCTGAACACGTCGACTTTGTCGGCGACGATGAAGGCAGAATAGAAACCCACACCGAACTGACCGATCAGGTGCGAATCTTTCTTCTGATCGCCCGACAGGTGTTTCATGAAATCGGCAGTGCCGGATTTGGCGATGGTACCCAGGTGGGTGATCGCTTCTTCACGGTTCATGCCGATGCCGTTGTCTTCGAGGGTGACGGTTTTGGCGTCCTTGTCGAAGCTCACACGGATTTTCAGTTCGGCGCCACCTTCCAGCAACTCAGGCTTGGACAGGGCTTCGAAACGTAATTTGTCGACAGCGTCAGAGGCGTTCGAGATCAATTCGCGAAGGAAAATTTCCTTGTTGGAATACAGCGAATGGATCATGAGGTGCAGCAGTTGCTTCACCTCGGTCTGGAAGCCCAGGGTTTCCTTTTGAGTTTCCACACTCATGGTCATCAAACTCCAATCAGATGGCAGTGGCCGCGACCTGAAGGGTCGGCGGCGGGTTGTCATCAAAGTTGGGGGCTGAGTTCAGGATTTCAAGGGCTCTTCAATTTTGAAATGGCCGCGGGCCGTCGCAATGGGCTCGGCTTCGGTGCTTTGCCAGGCGGTAACGGCCACGTTGGCGACTCGGCGCCCCTGTCGGCACACCTGACATTTGGCCCAGGTATCGCGAAACTGCCCGGCCCGCAGGTAGTCGAGGGAGAAGTCGATGATTTTCGGCACACCCGGAGAACCGGTGCAAATCAGCAGATGCAGCGCCGCCGAGAGCTCCATGAACCCGGCGATCACGCCGCCATGAATTGCCGGCAATAAAGGGTTACCAATGTTGTCCTTGTTGGCCGGCAGGCGGAACAGCAGATCGTCCCCGACCCGCGAACATTCGACGCCGATCAGTTTTGCGTAGGGAATCAGGTGCAACAGCGAGGCATAGTCGCCTTTCTCGTGGGCCTGCTGCAGTTGTTCCTTGAAGAAATCGGTCATTGCGCACCTCCGGCGATGACGCCGCCAAAGCCTTTGGTGCCTTTGATGGCTTTGCCCATGCGCATGAACGTGCCGACAACGTGGGCGATGGGGTGCTCGGGATCATCCTGATAGGCAAAACCACGGGCGAAGATCACGTCAGTGGTGACCCGATAGCATTGGGCGAAGCCGTAGACGTCCTTATGCGGCTCGGCGGCATGCATGTAATCGATGCGCAAATCGAGGGTCGGACAGACTTCGAATTCGGGCAGCACGCACAGGGTCGACATGCCGCACGCGGTGTCCATCAGAGTGGTCAGTGCGCCTCCGTGGATCACGCCAGTTTGCGGGTTGCCAACGATTTGAGGACCGTACGGCAAGATGACCGTTAGTCCGTCATTACTGGCGCTGTGAACCCGCAGCCCGAGGACCTGACAATGACGCAACGCCGACATGAATCGCGTCGCACGCTCAAAAACGGGGTTTTCGGCCATTTCAAAAAACTCTTCTTAATGTTCGATCAAAGTAGCTCGCCTGCGAGCAAAAGTTCCATCGCATCACAAACTTATATATCTGAACGAATTGAGGAACTTAACGCTGAGGGCTGTGCTCGAAAGGCCAGTAGTTATTTCCATAAGGAGAAACACCCCATGCGTAAGACTTTAGCTATTGCCTTGATGTTGACCGCTTCCCTCGGTCTCGCTGCCTGCGATAAAAAATCCGAGGACAAAGCTCAAGATGCTACTAAACATGCTGAGCAAGCTCAGCAAGACATGAACAAAGCTCAGGATAAAGTGAACGACGCTGCGAAAGAAAACGCCGAAGCTGCCAAAGCTCAGGCTGAATCGAACGAAGCCGCCGCAAAAGAAGCACCTAAGAACTAAATCAGTTTTTAGCGTGTTAAAGAAAACCCGCCAAGTGCGGGTTTTCTTTTGCCTGCGATTTGCGTCGTTAGAGCAAAACGGTTCTAAAAGTCGGACTAATCATCAATAACAATGAACAGACGAAACCAATAACCCAGACGAGACTGCGCTGCCAGGGCAAATCGCCCCAGTAACACAGTAAGTAAATAACGCGCGAGATCACAAAAATGATCGCCAGCAAGTCAATCAGCCACCCCGCTGTTTGCGTGGTGTGCGCCATCAACACCCCCACCGCAAACACTATAAAGGCCTCGAAACAGTTCTGGTGCGCGGCCACGGCACGGGCGCCGAAGCCAGTGAGGTGCGCCTGTTGCTCGCGTGGGGCGTGATTGTTGTAACCGCCCTGCTCTTTCATCGCCTTGGCCACCGGCATGCGGGCCACGTAAATCAGTAATGCACTGATAAACACACACCAGAACGGGATACTCATCAAACGGCCTCTCTGTTCGCCTCGGGCAAGGGTGCCTCTGTAGGGGTATAGACCATCACGTCGAGAACGTCGGAATGAAACTCCCGGCGATACAACACCAGCACTACCCCCGCACTCATCAGCATGAACAGCCACGGACTGACGAACCAGGCCAGCATGGTCATGCCGAAATAATAGGAACGCAGGCCGAAGTTGAACTGGTTGGCTGCCATCGAGATGACCCGAGCCGCGCGGGCCGCGAAGGCTTTGCGTTCCTGTTCGGATACATGGCGCTCACCCACCATCGGCGCCGAGCCAATCAGAATCGCCGCGAAGTTGTACTGGCGCATGCACCAGCTGAACGTGAAAAACGCGTAGACAAACACCAGCGCCAGGCACAGCAACTTGATCTCCGACATGCCTTGGGACGCCTGCTGCACCATCGGGATGTCCGCCAGCAACGACACTGCCCTTTCGGAAGCACCGAGCACCGTAAGAATGCCGGCGAGGATAATCAAGGTGCTGGAGGCGAAGAACGAGGCGTTGCGCTCCAGGTTGCCGATCACACTGGCGTCAGCGATGCGGTTGTCGCGCAGCAGCATGCGGCGCATCCAGTCTTCGCGGTAGAGGTGCAACACGCTGGCCAGGCACGCGGTGTCGCGGCCCTTCCATGAGGCATACCGGGTGTAACCGCCCCAGCAGATGACAAACCAGAGCGCGGCGAGGATGTGGATCAGGTTGGCGTGGATGAACGACATGCAGGTCCTTGTGATGTAGGTGCGGAAAACCGAAAACCTGTGGGAGCGGGCTTTTGTGGCGAGGGGGCTTGCCCCCGTTGGACTGCGCAGCAGTCCCCGAAACGCGCAGGGCCGCTGCGCGCCCCAACGGGGGCAAGCCCCCCTCGCCACAAAGGTTCGCCCCCAGAAGTGGGTTTTGCATTGCTTCGACGTTAGCTCAAGGAAAAAGACACTGCCTCACGCCCATAAAAAATGCCCCGTATCGATTGATACGGGGCATTTCTGTTTTGGCCTGCGCCCGCTTGTGGCGGGCGGTCTGGTTTAAGCCAGGGCTTCGGCGCGCTTGCCCAGCAGACGGTCGCAAACCACTGCGACCACCAGGGTCATGACCGACGGCACCAGCCACGCCAGGCCCTGCTCGCTCAGCGGCAGGTGGGACAACTGAGTCGGCATCCAGTCCGCCAGACCTGCGCCCTTGAGCGCGTCGATCATGCCGAAGATGAAAGACACCAGCATCACCGGACCGACGATGCGGCCCTGCTCATGCCAGAAGTCCTTGCAGAAGCTCAGGGCCACCAAGGCGATGCACGGCGGGTAAATCGCCGTCAGTACCGGGATCGAGAACGCAATCAGCTTGGTCAGGCCCAGGTTGGACACAAACAAGGAGAACACCGCCAGGATGATCACCAAGGTCTTGTAGGACAGTGGCAGCACGCGGCTAAAGTATTCGGCGCAGGCGCAGGTCAGGCCGACCGCCGTCACCAGACAGGCCAGGGAGATCAGCACCGCGAGGAAACCGCTGCCCAACGAACCGAAGGTGTGCTGAACGTAGGCGTGCAAGACCGCCGCGCCGTTGGTTGCACCGGCGGCCACTTCATGGCTGCCCGAACCGAGGCGAAACAGGCTGACGTAAACCAGCGCCAGGCCCACGCCGGCAATCAGCCCGGCAATGATCGCGTAACGGGTAATCAGCGCTGGCGACTCGACACCACGCGAGCGGATCGCATTGACGATGACGATGCCGAACACCAGCGCGCCCAGGGTATCCATGGTCAGGTAACCATTGATGAATCCTTGGGAGAACGGTGCCGCTACATATTCAGGTGTGGCCACGCCAATATCACCGGCCGGCAGCATGAACGCGGCAATGCCGAGTGCGGCCAGGGCAATGATCTTCAATGGCGCGAGGAAACGTCCGACGGTGTCCAGCAAACGGCCTGGATACAGCGAGATGAAAAACACCAGCAGGAAATACACCGAGCTGTAGAGGAACAGCGCCAGCGGGCTTTCGCCGGTCAATGGCGCCAGACCGACTTCGAACGATACGGTCGCAGTGCGCGGCGTCGCGAACAGCGGTCCAACGGTGAGGTAACACGCAGCGGCCAGCAGGCCACCGGCGATTTTGCCGATCGGGCTGCTCAACGCATCCATCGTGCCACCGACCTTCGCCAGCGCTACCACAGTGATCACAGGCAAACCGACCGCAGTGATCAGGAAGCCCAGCGCCGCCATCCAGACATTAGGCCCGGACTGCAAACCGACGATAGGCGGGAAGATGATGTTGCCGGCCCCGACAAACAGGGCAAACGTCATAAAACCAAGTGCCAGGATGTCCTGGCCTTTCAACACTTTCATTAAGGAAATACCACACTACTGAATCGGAATTTAGAGAGGGATTTCCCTGTGGGGTGAGGGAAATGCTGTCGGTCCGTATAGGACTGACCCTTTAGCGCGTAGCAGCCTTGTGGGTCGCGGACGCAAAAATGGCGGCTAGCCTAACTAATCTGGCTTGGAAACGCACTGTTAGAGGGCAAACTATCCGATACACGACGTTTCTGTGTCGCGTTTTTGCATGTAAATGGTTGTCGTCTGTAAGTCCGTCTTCGCGAGCAGGCCCGCTCCCACATTAGAATGCGGTCAAATGTGGGAGCGGGCTTGCTCGCGAAGAGGTCCGCAAGATCACCGCGAATCCCGGAAACGACAAAGGCCACCCGAAGGTGGCCTTTGTTTGGTGAAGCGTGAATTAAGCGCGAGGCTTACTTCATCGCCCAACCGGTCAGCTCGGACAAAGCCTTGCCGATGTCTGCCAGCGAACGCACGGTTTTAACGCCTGCGTCTTCCAGGGCAGCAAACTTCTCGTCTGCAGTGCCCTTGCCGCCAGAGATGATTGCGCCAGCATGGCCCATGCGCTTGCCCGCAGGGGCAGTCACACCAGCGATGTAGGAAACAACCGGCTTGGTCACGTGTGCCTTGATGTAGGCAGCCGCTTCTTCTTCAGCCGAACCGCCGATCTCGCCGATCATCACGATCGCTTCGGTCTTCGGGTCTTCCTGGAACAGCTTCAGGATGTCGATGAAGTTCGAACCCGGGATCGGGTCACCGCCGATGCCGACGCAAGTCGACTGACCGAAACCGGCGTCAGTAGTCTGCTTAACAGCTTCGTAGGTCAGGGTGCCGGAACGGGAAACGATACCGACCTTGCCTGGCAAGTGAATGTGACCTGGCATGATGCCGATCTTGCATTCGCCTGGAGTGATCACGCCTGGGCAGTTAGGGCCGATCAGGACTACGCCCAGCTCGTCGCACTTGACCTTGGCATCCAGCATGTCCAGGGTAGGAATGCCTTCAGTGATGCAAACGATCAGCTTGATGCCGCCGAAAGCTGCTTCCAGGATGGAGTCCTTGCAGAAAGGAGCTGGAACGTAGATCACGCTGGCGGTGGCGCCAGTGGCAGCTACAGCGTCTTTCACGGTGTTGAACACTGGCAGACCCAGGTGCTCGGTGCCGCCTTTGCCCGGCGTTACGCCGCCAACCATCTTGGTGCCGTATTCCAGAGCTTGCTGGGTGTGGAAACTACCTTGCGAACCGGTAATACCCTGGCAGATAACTTTGGTGTCTTTATTGATCAGGACGCTCATTATTTGCCCTCCGCAGCTTTAACGACTTGTTGAGCAGCGTCGGTCAGGCTGGTAGCAGCGATGATGTTCAAACCGCTTTCTGCCAGTACTTTAGCGCCCAGCTCAGCGTTGTTGCCTTCAAGGCGAACAACAACCGGGATTTTCACGCCGACTTCTTTCACAGCGCCGATGATGCCTTCGGCAATCATGTCGCAACGAACGATGCCGCCGAAGATGTTGACCAATACTGCAGCGACGTTAGTGTCGGACAGGATGATCTTGAACGCTTCGGTAACGCGTTCTTTGGTAGCACCGCCGCCCACGTCGAGGAAGTTGGCTGGTTTGCCGCCATGCAGGTTGACGATGTCCATGGTACCCATGGCCAGGCCAGCACCGTTGACCATGCAACCGATGTTGCCTTCCAGCGCTACGTAGTTCAGTTCGAACTTGGCAGCGTGCGCTTCGCGCGGATCGTCTTGCGACGGATCGTGGAAAGTCTTCAGCTTAGGCTGACGGTACATGGCGTTGGCGTCGATGTTGATCTTGGCGTCGAGGCAATGCAGATCGCCGTCAGCCTTGATCACCAGCGGGTTCACTTCCAGCAGAGCCAGGTCGTGATCCTTGAACAGCTTGGCCAGACCTACGAAGATCTTGGCGAACTGAGCAACTTGCTTGCCTTCCAGACCCAGCTGGAATGCCAGCTCGCGACCCTGGAATGGCTGAGCGCCAACCAGTGGATCGATAGTGGCTTTCAGGATTTTTTCTGGAGTGTCGTGAGCGATTTTCTCGATGTCCACGCCACCTTCGGTGGAAGCCATGAACACGATACGACGGCTCGAACGGTCAACGACAGCGCCCAGGTACAGCTCTTTAGCGATATCAGTGCACGATTCAACCAGGATCTTGGTGACTGGCTGACCATTGGCGTCAGTCTGGTAAGTCACCAGACGCTTGCCCAGCCACTGCTGTGCGAATGCCTTAGCGTCTTCTTTGCTGCGAACCAGCTTAACGCCGCCCGCTTTACCGCGACCACCAGCGTGAACCTGGGCTTTGACAACCCACTCGGTGCCGCCGATTTTGTCGCAAGCTTCTGCTGCTGCTTCCGGGGTGTCTACTGCGTAACCGGTGGAAACTGGCAGGCCGTATTCAGCGAACAGCTGCTTACCCTGATACTCGTGAAGATTCATGCTTATTACCGTCTTCGTTAGGTACTGCGCATTCGGTGCTGCACTTGTTCAAGTGCCGCACCACCTGTGACTGCTGCTTGCGTAGCCTTTCCGGACAACCGGTGCAGCTACGCAAGACTGCGTCCAGCGGATATTCCGCGGTGAGTCTTGCATGCAAGGCTCACGACGGGCCATACCGCCGTGGTTTCTTATTGTCTTAACGCTTCTTGCGGTTGGCGATGTGAATGGCGCCGCCATTCACTGCCAGAGCAGCTTCGTGCAAGGCTTCAGACAGGGTCGGATGGGAGAAAACCATCATGCCCAGGTCTTCAGCACTGGTGCCGAATTCCATGCCGATCGCGCCTTGCTGAACCAGTTCTGCAGCGCTCGGGCCAATTACGTGGACGCCCAATACGCGGTCAGTCTTGGCATCGGCAATGACTTTGACGAAACCGCCGGTGTCGTTGGCTGCCATGGCACGGCCACTGGCTGCGAACGGGAAGGTGCCAACGTTAACTTCAACGCCTTCAGCCTTCAAGGCCTGCTCGGTTTTACCCACCCACGCGATTTCCGGATGAGTATAAATAACCGAAGGGATCAAATCATAGTTCATCTGGGCTTTGTGGCCCTTGATGCGCTCGACGACCATGATGCCCTCTTCCGAGGCCTTGTGTGCCAGCATCATGCCGCGAACCACGTCGCCGATGGCGTAGACGCCCGGTACGGTGGTGGCGCAGTGATCATCAACGTGCACAAAACCGCGCTCGTCCAGGGTCACGCCGCAATCAGCGGACAGCAGATCAGTGGTCACCGGACGGCGACCAACGGCTACGATCAGCTTGTCGAAAGTAATGTTCTGTTCGCCGTTGGCATCGGTGTAGTTCACAACGACTTCGTCGCCGTTCACTTTGGAACCGGTCACACGAGCGCCCAGCTTGATGTCCAGGCCCTGTTTGGTCAGGGTTTTCAGCGCTTCCTTGGAAACGGCAGCGTCAGCGGCCATCAGGAAGGTATCCAGTGCTTCAAGAACGGTCACTTCTGCACCCAGACGGGACCAGACCGAACCCAGTTCCAGACCGATAACGCCAGCGCCAATCACGCCCAGACGCTTAGGTACGGATTGGAATTCCAGTGCGCCAGTCGAATCGACGATCACATTCTGGTCAACCGGAGCGGGGGGAATGTCGATCGGACGCGAACCTGGAGCCAGAATCACGTTCTCGGCTTCAATGATTTCTACCGAACCGTCAGGCTTGGTGACTTCGACTTTCTTGCCGGCCAGCAGCTTGCCGTGACCCTCGATCGAGGTCACACCGTTGGCTTTGAACAGGGTGGCAACACCCGAGGTCAGGCCTTTGACGATGTTGGCTTTACGGCCAACCATTGCCGCCACGTCCATGGTCACGCCAGCGTGATTGATACCGTGGATCGCGAAGCCTTCTTTGGCTTCCTTGTATTTCCAGGAGCTGTCCAGCAGCGCCTTGGATGGAATGCAGCCGACGTTCAGGCAAGTACCACCAAGGGCCAGCTTGCCCTCTTTGTCGGTGTACTTCTCGATGCAGGCGGTGGTGAGACCCAGCTGAGCTGCTTTGATGGCAGCTACGTAGCCGCCAGGGCCCGCGCCGATTACTACTACGTCAAATTTCTGCGACATTCAAAAAATCCTCTTTTTTGCAAGCTTGAAGCCGCAAGCCTCTAGCCAGACTGCACTTTCGCGCAGACTGGCGCTTGAAACCTGCGGCCGCTTCTATCAGATATCCAGCAACAAACGAGCCGGGTCTTCCAGCAGGTTCTTGATGGTAACCAGGAAGGTCACAGCTTCTTTGCCATCGATCAGACGGTGATCGTAGGACAGAGCCAGGTACATCATCGGACGGATAACGACCTGACCGTTGATCGCCATCGGGCGCTGCAGAATGTTGTGCATGCCCAGGATAGCCGCTTGCGGCGGGTTGACGATCGGGGTCGACATCATCGAACCGAAGGTACCACCGTTGGTGATGGTGAACGTGCCGCCGGTCATTTCGTCCATCGACAGTTTGCCGTCACGGGCTTTCTTGCCAAAGGTTGCGATGCCGCCTTCGATTTCAGCCAGGCTCATCAGTTCGGCGTTACGCAGAACCGGTACCACCAGACCACGGTCGCTGGAAACAGCAACACCAACGTCGGCGTAGCCGTGGTAAACGATGTCAGCACCGTCGATCGACGCGTTGACAGCCGGGAAGCGTTTCAGCGCTTCGGTGGCCGCTTTCACGAAGAACGACATGAAGCCCAGGCGTACGCCGTTGTGGGACTTCTCGAACAGGTCCTTGTACTTCGAACGCAGGGCCATGACTTCGGTCATGTCGACTTCGTTGAAAGTGGTCAGCATCGCCATGTTCGACTGAGCTTCTACCAGGCGCTTGGCCACGGTAGCGCGAACGCGGGTCATCGGAACGCGCTTCTCGATGCGGTCGCCAGCGGCGAACACAGGAGCGGCGGCGGCAGGAGCAGCAGCCTTGGCAGGCGCGGCAGCCGGAGCGGCTTTCTTGGCAGCAACCGCTGCAACCACGTCTTCCTTGGTCACACGACCGCCTTTGCCAGTGCCGGCAACGGAAGCGATGTTGATGCCGTTTTCTTCAGCCAGCTTGCGAGCAGCCGGTGCAGCAACAGGATCGTCTTCGCCTTCAGCGGCTGGAGCAGCAGCTTGTGCAGCGGCCGGAGCAGCAGCGGCAGCCGGGGCAGCAGCAGCGCCGCCCGCTTCGATGGAGCCCAGGACTTCGTCGGACAGAACGGTGTCGCCTTCGTTCTTGACGATAGCGCCCAGTACGCCGTCAGCAGTCGCCAACACTTCCAGCACAACCTTGTCGGTTTCGATGTCGACAATCAGGTCATCACGCTTTACAGCGTCGCCCGGTTTTTTGTGCCAGGTGGCAACGGTGCCATCGGCAACCGATTCCGGGAAGGTGGGGGCTTTGATTTCGATAGCCATTATCTGTGGGTCCTTAAATTCGGTTTCAGGTGCGCGAAGGCGTTAAACAGTAAAGGCGTCTTGCAGCAGTTTTTCCTGCTGCTCAGCGTGCATCGACGCATAACCACAAGCAGGTGCAGCAGAAGCCTCACGGCCCGCGTACTCGAGTACGAGAGACTTGTTGAGATTGCTGATGCTACGACGCAAGTGGTGTTGGCTGCAGTACCAGGCACCCTGGTTCATCGGCTCTTCCTGACACCAAACGGCATGTTTGGCGTTGGTGTAAGGAGCCAGGACTTCTTTCAAGTCGTCCTCAGGGAATGGGTACAGCTGCTCGATACGCACGACGGCGATGTCGTCACGACCTTCAGTACGGCGTTTTTCCAGCAGGTCGTAGTAGACCTTGCCGCTACACAGAACAATGCGCTCGACCTTGGACGGGTCTTGGGCATCGATTTCCGGGATCACGGTCTGGAACGAACCTTCGGCCAGATCTTCCAGGGTCGAAATTGCCAGTTTGTGACGCAGCAGCGACTTCGGAGTCAGAACGATCAATGGCTTGCGCAGCGGGCGAATCACCTGACGACGCAGCAAGTGGTAGATCTGAGCCGGGGTGGTCGGTACGGCTACCTGAATGTTGTGCTCGGCGCACAGTTGCAGGTAACGCTCCAGACGAGCCGAGGAGTGCTCCGGGCCCTGACCTTCATAACCGTGCGGCAGCAGCATGGTCAGACCGCAGAGACGGCCCCACTTGTGCTCGCCACTGGTGATGAACTGGTCGATAACCACCTGGGCACCGTTGGCGAAGTCGCCGAACTGGGCTTCCCAGATCACCAGCGCCTCAGGCGTGGTAGTCGAGTAACCGTATTCGAACGCCAGTACGGCTTCTTCGGACAGGAACGAATCGAACAGGTCGAAACGTGGCTGGCCCTTGTACAGATTTTGCAGCGGGACGTAGGTGCCCGCGTCTTTCTGGTTGTGCAAGACAGCGTGACGGTGCGAGAACGTACCGCGACCGATGTCCTGACCCGTCATGCGAATCGGGTGACCTTCGAACGCCAGGGTCGCGTACGCCATGGTTTCGGCGTAACCCCAGTTGATCGGCAGGCCGCCGGCTTGCATTTTCTGACGGTCTTCGTAGATTTTCGAGACTTGGCGCTGAACCACGAAGCCTTCCGGAATTTCCAGCAGCTTGGCGGACAGTTCCTGCAAGGTTTTCAGGTCGAAGCGAGTGTCGTGACGTGCGGTCCAGGCGTGGCCCAGATACGGACGCCAGTCCACGAACAACTCTTTGTTCGGCTCTTTGACCAGGCTTTTTACAACGTGCAGACCGTTGTCGAGCGCGTTGCGGTATTCGTCGATCTTGGCTTGAACGCGGGCATCGTCAACCACATTGCCCTGGATCAGACGCTCGGCGTACAGCTCACGGGTAGTGCGCTGCTTGGCGATTTGCTGATACATCAGTGGCTGAGTACCACTTGGCTCGTCGGCCTCGTTGTGGCCGCGACGACGGTAGCAGAACATATCGATCACTACGTCACGCTTGAACTGCATGCGGTAATCGATGGCCAGCTGAGTCACGAACAATACGGCTTCCGGATCATCACCATTCACATGGAGGATCGGCGCCTGGATCATTTTCGCAACGTCGGTCGCGTACTCGGTGGAGCGCGAGTCTTCGGGGTTGCTGATAGTGAAACCGACCTGGTTGTTGATCACGATGTGCACAGTGCCGCCGGTCTTGAAACCGCGGGTCTGCGACATCTGGAAAGTTTCCATGACCACACCCTGACCCGCGAAAGCAGCATCACCGTGGATGGAGATCGGCAGAACCTTTTCACCGGTAGGGTCGTTACGACGATCCTGACGGGCGCGAACCGAACCCTCGACCACTGGAGAAACGATTTCCAGGTGGGACGGGTTGAAGGCCATGGCCAGGTGAACTTCACCGCCGGTGGTCATGACGTTGGACGAGAAGCCCTGGTGATATTTAACGTCACCGGAACCCAGCTCGACCTTCTTCTTGCCTTCGAACTCGTCGAACAGCTCGCGCGGGTTCTTGCCGAAGGTGTTGACCAACACGTTCAGACGACCACGGTGGGCCATGCCGATCACGATTTCCTTGGTGCCGTAGGAGCCGGAACGCTGGATCAGCTCGTCGAGCATCGGAATCAGGCTCTCGCCACCTTCCAGGCCGAAACGCTTGGTACCCGGGTATTTGGTGCCCAGGTACTTTTCCAGACCTTCGCCGGCAGTGACGCGCTCGAGCAGGTGGCTCTTGATGTCAGCGGAGTACGTCGGACGGCCACGCACGCTTTCCAGACGCTGCTGGAACCAATGGCGCTGCTCGGAATCGGTGATGTGCGTAAATTCAGCGCCGATGGTGCGGCAATATGTCTGCTGCAACGCTTCGTGAATTTCGCGTAGGCTCGCCTCCTCTTTGCCGATGAACAGGTCGCCGGCACGGAAGGTCGTATCAAGATCGGCATTGGTCAAGCCGTAATGATTGATTGACAGGTCTGCAGGTGCAGGACGCTGCCACAGCCCCAGCGGATCAAGCTGGGCTGCCTGGTGGCCACGCATACGGTAGGCCTGGATCAATCGCAGCACTTCAACTTGCTTCTTCTCGTGCTCACTGCTCACGCTGCCGGCGGAAACCGGTTGTGCGCGGCGCTGGTTCTTTGCCAGCAAGACGAAATGATCGCGAATTGTGGAGTGCGAAACATCGGTGGCAGTGTTGCCGTCAGCCGGCAACTTCTGGAAGTAGGTGCGCCACTCTTCTGGCACAGCGTTAGGGTCGTGCAGGTAGAGCTCGTAGAGCTCTTCCACATAGGCAGCGTTACTACCGGATAGGTAGGCGCTGTTCCACATGCGCTGCATCACGCTTTCTTGCATGCTTGGTCACCCTCGGTTAGGGGAACACCACCGGCGTCGACACCGAGCAAACTTGCAGAAGTCCGAATGCAGCGACCAAAACAAGCCACTTAGGATCACGCTGATAGTCCGGGTACCAGCCCGGATGCCCCTGCTTGTCTCATTTCTTCAAAATAAGAGCCGCAGCTTTATGGGCTGCTGCTCAGGTTAAGACTACGGCGCCGGTTGAAGCCTGCGCCGTAGCATCTTCGGTAAAACGGTCTTGCAGTTACAGCAGCTGAATCACACGCCGCTTTGCAGCAGCATGTTACGTACGTGACCGATGGCCTTAGTCGGGTTCAGGCCTTTCGGACAGACGTTGACGCAGTTCATGATCCCGCGGCAGCGGAATACGCTGAACGGGTCATCCAGCGAAGCCAGACGCTCGGCAGTCTTGGTGTCGCGGCTGTCTGCCAGGAAGCGATACGCTTGCAGCAGAGCAGCTGGACCCAGGAACTTGTCCGGGTTCCACCAGAAGGACGGGCAAGAGGTCGAGCAGCAAGCGCACAGGATGCACTCGTACAGACCATCGAGCTTTTCACGCTCTTCAGGGGACTGCAGACGTTCGATGGCCGGAGCCGGCGTGTCGTTCTGCAGGTATGGCTTCACCTTCTCGTATTGCTTGTAGAAGATGCTCATATCGACGACCAGGTCACGGATAACCGGCAAACCTGGCAGAGGACGAACGATCAGTTTGTTACCTTTTACGACAGCGGACAGCGGCGTGACGCACGCCAGGCCGTTTTTGCCGTTGATGTTCATGCCGTCGGAACCGCAAACACCTTCACGGCAAGAGCGACGATAGGAGAAACCTTCGTCCTGCTCTTTGATCAGGGCCAGCACGTCCAGCACCATCAGGTCTTTACCACCGGTATCGACCGTAAATTCCTGCATGAACGGCGCGGCGTCCTGATCAGGGTTGTAGCGATAAACACTGACTTGCAACATGGCGGCCACCCTTAATAAGTCCGAATCTTAGGTTCAAAAGTCGGAACAGTCTTCGGCGAGAAGTTCACAGCACGCTTGGTCACGCGCTTGTCACCCGGGAAGTACAGGGTGTGGCACAACCAGTTTTCGTCGTCGCGGTCTTCGTAGTCTTCACGGGCGTGAGCGCCGCGGGACTCTTTGCGGATCTCTGCAGCGATGGCGGTGGCTTCGGCCACTTCCAGCAGGTTCTGCAGTTCCAGCGCTTCGATACGAGCGGTGTTGAATGCCTGGCTCTTGTCGTTGATCTTGACGTTGGCGATACGGCCACGCAGGTCAGCGAGCTGGGCGATACCCTTCTGCATGTATTCGCCGGTACGGAACACACCGAAGTAGTTCTGCATGCAGCTTTGCAGTTCTTTACGCAGGGTGGCGACGTCTTCACCTTCGGTACGCGAGTTCAGGCCATCGAGACGAGCCAAGGCTGCGTCGATGTCAGACTGCCGAGGGCGAGCGTAGTCGACGCCTTCTTTCAGGGTCTGCTCAAGGAACAGGCCGGCAGCACGGCCGAATACCACCAGGTCGAGCAGCGAGTTGCCGCCCAGACGGTTGGCACCGTGAACCGATACGCACGCCACTTCGCCTACAGCGAACAGACCAGGAATGATCTGGTCAACGCCTTCGGCGTCCTGAGTGATTGCCTGGCCATGAATGTTGGTCGGCACGCCGCCCATCATATAGTGGCAGGTTGGAACGACCGGGATCGGCGCCACGGCTGGATCGACGTGTGCGAAGGTCTTGGACAGTTCCATGATGCCTGGCAGACGGCTGTGCAGAACTTCTTCACCGAGGTGATCGAGTTTCAGCATTACGTGGTCGCCATCCGGACCGCAACCGTTGCCGGCGATGATTTCTTTAACCATCGAACGGGCAACCACGTCACGACCAGCAAGGTCTTTCGCGTTCGGAGCATAACGCTCCATGAAACGCTCGCCGTGCTTGTTGATCAGGTAACCGCCTTCACCACGGCAGCCTTCAGTCACCAGTACACCGGCGCCGGCGATGCCGGTCGGGTGGAACTGCCACATTTCGATGTCTTGTACCGGCACGCCAGCACGCAGAGCCATGCCGACGCCGTCACCGGTGTTGATCAGGGCATTGGTGGTGGACGAGTAGATACGACCTGCACCGCCAGTCGCCAGAACGGTGGCGTTAGCGCGAACGTAGGAGGTTTCGCCGGTTTCGATGCAGATGACGATCATGCCGACAAAGGCACCGTCTTCGTTCTTCACCAGGTCGACGCCGTAGTATTCGTTGAGGAATACGGTGCCGGCCTTCAGGTTGGCCTGGTACAGGGTGTGCAGCAGCGCGTGACCGGTACGGTCCGCAGCGGCGCATGTACGGGCAGCCTGGCCACCTTTACCGAAGTCTTTCGACTGACCGCCGAACGGACGCTGGTAGATGCGGCCCTGTTCGGTACGGGAGAACGGCAAGCCCATGTGCTCGAGCTCGAACACCGCTTCCGGACCTACGGAACACATGTATTCGATAGCGTCCTGGTCACCGATGTAGTCGGAACCCTTGACGGTATCGTACATGTGCCAGCGCCAGTCATCGTTCGGGTCTGCCGAGGCGATGGCGCAGGTGATGCCACCCTGGGCGGATACAGTGTGCGAACGAGTCGGGAAAACCTTGGTAACTACGGCAGTCTTGTGACCACCTTGCGCCAACTGCAGAGCAGCGCGCATACCAGCACCGCCGCCACCAATGATGATGGCGTCGAACGAAAGCGTATTAACTGTAGTAGACATGAATCAGATACCCCAAAGAATCTGCACACCCCAGACGAAGTAGGCGAACATCGCGACGCCGCATACTGCCTGGAAGAGGAAACGTACTGCAGTCGCGGACTTGCCGAACGCCATTGGCGTCAGGTAGTCGGTCGCGATGGTCCACATGCCGACCCAGGCGTGGGCGCCGAGGGCAACGAGAGCCAGGAGACTGAAAATACGCATCCAGTTGCTTGCGAACAGTTCATGCCATTGGGCGTAGCCGATGCCAGGATGGGCAACGACGTATCCGATCAGGAAAATGAAATAAGCCGCGAGAACGACCGCAGACACACGTTGTGCCATCCAGTCATAGAGGCCCGAACGCGACAGGTTCGTGACGTTAGTTACCATATCCAAACTCCTGCCAGAACGATTACCACCATGGAAACGGCGATAACGATTTTCGAGCCCAGTTTGCCGCCTTCAAGCGACTCGCCGATGCCCATGTCCATGATCAAATGGCGCACACCGGCTACCAGGTGATACAGCAAGGCGGACAGGATTCCCCAAATCACTAGCTTGGCTAGCGGACTGGTCAGACACGCTTTCACCTGGCCGAAACCTTCTTCCGAGCTCAGCGACTTGTCCAATGCGTAAAGCATGATGGCCAGGCTGACAAAGAGAATGATTCCAGAGATCCGGTGAAGAATGGACGTGTAAGCAGTGACTGGGAGTTTGATGGTCCTTAGGTCTAGGTTTACAGGTCGTTGGCTATTCACGGCTTTTTTTCACACTGAAGAGCCCCTAACAATCAGGGCAAAGTTGTTGGGGAGTGCACTGGTCAGGTACCCACCACCCAGGGAGTGCGACCCCCAATAAAGCAGGCCCAAAAGCCCCTGGCGGTCGGAGGCCGAGTATAGACAGTTAGGCTACTAATGACAACGCGTTCACCTTCCCCTAATAGCTGATTGCACAAGTTGGATAAAAGGCGTAAATGGCAGTCAATTTCGAGGAAAAAGTCCGGTTAAAGCCTTCTGGAGCAAGACTTTAGGCAAATTGACATTCGAATTTATCTCACTATAGTGGTGCGGGCCCTGCGTGGGGGGTCTGTCTGATGATTTCAAGCATAAATAGGAGGCCACATGGCTGACAAAAAAGCGCAGTTGATCATCGAGGGCGCAGCCCCCGTCGAGCTGCCCATTTTAACCGGCACCGTTGGTCCCGATGTTATCGATGTTCGGGGCCTGACGGCCACGGGCCGTTTCACCTTTGACCCTGGTTTCATGTCGACAGCTTCCTGCGAGTCGAAGATCACCTATATCGACGGCGACAACGGCATTCTGTTGCACCGCGGTTACCCGATCGAACAGCTGGCTGAAAAGTCGGACTACCTGGAAACCTGCTATCTGCTGCTGAACGGCGAATTGCCGACCGCAGAACAGAAGGCCCAGTTCGTCAGCACCGTCAAGAACCACACCATGGTTCACGAGCAGCTGAAGACCTTCTTCAACGGCTTCCGTCGCGACGCCCACCCGATGGCCGTCATGTGCGGCGTAGTCGGCGCCCTCTCGGCCTTCTACCACGACTCCCTGGACATCAATAACCCGCAGCATCGCGAAATCTCCGCGATCCGCCTGGTTGCCAAGATGCCGACCCTGGCAGCGATGGTTTACAAGTACTCCATGGGCCAACCCATGATGTACCCGCGCAACGACCTGACGTACGCGGAAAACTTCCTGCACATGATGTTCAACACCCCGTGCGAGATCAAACCGATCAGCCCGGTACTCGCCAAGGCCATGGACCGGATCTTCATCCTCCATGCCGACCACGAGCAGAACGCATCGACGTCAACCGTTCGTCTGGCCGGCTCTTCGGGTGCCAACCCGTTCGCCTGTATCGCCGCCGGCATCGCTGCACTGTGGGGCCCTGCCCACGGCGGTGCGAACGAAGCCGTTCTGACCATGCTCGATGAAATTGGCGATGTCTCGAACATCGACAAGTACATCGCCAAGGCCAAGGACAAAAACGATCCGTTCAAACTGATGGGCTTCGGTCACCGGGTTTACAAAAACCGCGACCCACGCGCTACCGTCATGAAGCAGACGTGCGACGAAGTACTGAAAGAACTGGGCATCAAGAACGACAAACAACTCGAACTGGCCATGCGCCTGGAAGAGATCGCCCTGACCGACCCGTACTTTATCGAACGCTCGCTGTACCCGAACGTCGACTTCTACTCGGGGATCATCCTCAAGGCGATCGGCATTCCAACCAGCATGTTCACCGTGATCTTCGCTCTGGCGCGGACCGTGGGCTGGATCTCCCACTGGAAAGAAATGCTCTCCAGCCCGTACAAGATTGGCCGCCCGCGCCAGCTGTACACCGGCTACGAGTCGCGTGACATCACCAAGCTGGAAGACCGCAAATAAGACCTGTCTTGCGATAACGTCTTAAGCTGCACCGGAAACGGCCTCTATTTATATAGAGGCCGTTTTTGTTTGTGCGATGAACCGGAGCGTGGGAACGACCAGTGAGCGGCGGGCTGTTGATCTGGCTTTGGCTTTTGATGTTGATCCTGCTTTTGATCTTTCGCCCCTTCGGCAGGCCGAGCGTAGGTGTTCATCAGGGGATCAGGCGCGTAGCGCCGTTCGGCGAAGCCGAACACATCGAGAGGAGGTCGTAGCGAAGCAGACCGTAGGCGATGTCCCCTGATGGATACCGTAGCGAGGGAACACTGAGCTTTAGCGAAGTGCCGTACGCCGGGGCGAAGCCTTTTGGTTCCTTTTTGGCGTTTGAAAAAGGGACTCGCTGTAAAAGCGAAACCATAATCAGCCGTTACCGCAGCAATGGATATGTACACAATCAAACCGCTCAACAAAAAAATGCCCCGATCTCTCGACCGGGGCATTTCTGTTTAACGCAGCTTACATAACCAAACTTGAAGCCTTAGTGCGAAACCGCCCCACTCGCCCCCAAACCTGTCTGCGAACGCACAAACTGAGGGAAGAACAGCGCGCGCTCGTTGGCACCCGCAGTCGACTTATCAGTGATCGAGAAGAACCAGATACCGACAAAGGCAATCGCCATCGAGAACAACGCAGGGTATTCATACGGGAAGATCGCCTTCTCGTGATGCAGGATCTGCACCCAGATGGTTGGCCCAAGGATCATCAAGCCAACAGCACTGATCAGCCCCAACCAGCCGCCGATCATCGCACCGCGTGTGGTCAGCTTCTTCCAGTACATGGAAAGCAGCAGCACCGGGAAGTTACAGCTTGCCGCGATGGAGAACGCCAGGCCCACCATGAACGCGATGTTTTGGCTTTCGAACAGAATGCCCAGACCAATCGCCAGCACCGCCAGAGCGATCGTGGTGATTTTCGACACGCGGATCTCATCCTTGTCGTTAGCCTTGCCCTTCTTGATCACGCTGGCATACAGATCGTGAGACACCGCTGAAGCACCGGCCAATGTCAGACCCGCCACAACCGCCAGGATGGTCGCGAACGCTACCGCCGAGATGAAGCCCAGGAAAATACTGCCACCGACCGCGTTAGCCAGATGCACCGCCGCCATATTGTTACCACCCAACAGCGCGCCAGCCGCATCTTTGAAGGCCGGGTTGGTGCTGACCAGCAGAATCGCGCCGAAGCCGATGATGAAGGTCAGGATGTAGAAGTAACCAATGAAGCCGGTTGCATACAGCACGCTTTTGCGAGCTTCTTTTGCGTCACTCACAGTGAAGAAGCGCATCAGAATGTGCGGCAAGCCAGCGGTACCGAACATCAGCGCAAGCCCTAGGGAGAACGCCGAGATCGGGTCTTTCACCAGACCGCCGGGGCTCATGATCGCTTCACCTTTAGGGTGAACCTTGATCGCCTCGGAAAACAGCATGTTGAAGTCGAAGTTGACGTGCTTCATCACCATCAGCGCCATGAACGAGGCACCGGACAGCAACAACACAGCCTTGATGATCTGCACCCAAGTGGTTGCCAGCATGCCGCCGAACAACACGTACATGCACATCAGGATACCGACCAGAATCACTGCAACGTAGTAGTCGAGACCGAACAGCAGCTGGATCAGCTTGCCGGCGCCGACCATTTGCGCGATCAGGTAGAACGCCACCACCACCAGCGAACCGCAAGCGGACAACGTGCGGATCTGGGTTTGCCCAAGGCGGTAGGACGCCACGTCGGCAAAGGTGTATTTACCCAGGTTACGCAGGCGCTCGGCGATCAGGAACAGAATGATCGGCCAGCCCACCAGGAAGCCGATCGAGTAGATCAGGCCGTCGTAGCCAGAGGAGAACACCAGGGCGGAAATACCCAGGAAGGACGCCGCGGACATGTAGTCACCGGCAATCGCCAGACCGTTCTGGAAGCCGGTGATCTTGCCGCCCGCTGCATAGTAGTCAGCGGCCGAGTTGTTGCGCTTGGAAGCCCAGTAAGTGATACACAGGGTCAAACCGACGAACGCCACGAACATCAGGATCGCGGAAACGTTGAGCGGTTGTTTATGCACTTCACCCGTCAGGGCTTCAGCCGCCCACGCACCCGGCGCGAAGGCCGCGATGCTCAATAGAGCCATTAGACGCCGGATCATTGCTGAGCCTCCTTGAGAATCGCATTGTTCAGGTCGTCGAATTCGCCATTGGCGCGTCGCACGTAAATTGCAGTCAGGATAAAGGCCGAGAGAATCAGCCCGACACCAATCGGTATCCCCCAGGTAATCGAAGATTCAGGGCTGATTTTCGCTCCCAGAATATGCGGCCCGTAAGCAATCAAAAGGATGAATCCGGAGTAAAGCCCAAGCATGATCGCGGAGAGTATCCAGGCGAACTTTTCTCGCTTGCTAACCAGCTCCTTGAAGCGCGGGCTGTTTTGAATCGAGAGGTAAATGCTGTCGTTCATTGTTTTTATCCTCGCAGCACAGATTAAAGTTGGAACGTTATCCACTCTATGCGGCTGCGGAACAGGTTCCAGACGACCTTAGTATTAGAACGACATGACAGAATCGCCATTTTCCAGCAGACACGCCCACAAGGAAAAGCAAAAGGCCGCTTGGCGGTTATACCAAGCGGCCTTCAGAGGTGCTGACCAGACGCATCAGCTCAAATCATTTGGTCCATTCGGCAACACGCTCCGGGTGTTTGGCCACCCAATCTTTCGCCGCGGCTTCCGGCTTGGCACCATCCTGGATCGCTAACATGACTTCGCCGATTTCGTCTTTCGACGCCCACTGGAAGTTCTTCAGGAACTTGGCCACTTCCGGTGCCTTGGTGGCGAGCTCTTTGCTGCCGATGCTGTTTACAGTTTCAGCAGCGCCATAAACGCCTTTCGGATCGTCCAGGAAGCGCAGTTTCCACTTCGCGAACATCCAGTGCGGCACCCAACCGGTCACGGCAATGGATTCGTTTTTCTTCTCGGCACGGGTCAGCTCGGCAATCATGCCAGCACCGGAACTGGCCTTGAGTTGATACCCGGTCAGGTCGTAATCCTTGATGGCCTGTTCGGTCTTGAGCATCACACCTGAACCGGCGTCGATGCCGACGATGCGTTTTTTGAAGCTGTCGTCGGTTTTCAGATCGTCGATGGTCTTGGCTTTCACGTACTCCGGCACGATCAGACCAATTTTTGCATCTTTGAAGTTCGGACCGTAATCGACGACCTGGTCCTTGTTCTTGGCCCAGTAATCACCGTGCGTTACTGGCAGCCAGGCCGACAGCATGGCGTCGAGTTTGCCGGTGGCCACGCCTTGCCACATGATCCCGGTGGCGACGGCTTGCAGCTTCACGTCATAACCGAGTTTCTGTTTGATCACTTCGGCCGCTACGTGAGTGGTCGCGACGCTGTCGGACCAGCCGTCAACGTAACCGATGCTCAGGGTCTTGCTCTCGGCGCTGGCCATGGTGGAGCCAATCGCAAGCACCAGTGCGGCACCTGCGCCTAAAAGTCGTCGCATCTTCATCGTTACTTCCCCGAAAGTGCTGCGCTCGACGGATGCCGAGTCGCGTCAACGTATTGTTATGGTGCACAGCGCCCCCATCACGCCCACCGCAAACTCGTCCGACCATCAGCGTGATTTATCTATGGGTGCACTGATGCGTCGATAATCAACCTGACGACAACCGCGACCTGCTCTGTCAGCGACCTCAAGGCATCGAGAAACGACATCAGAACGCCATTAATCTTGAGTCGTCAAAACGCCCCCGCCAGTCCGCCCGAACTTTGCATGTCAAAATTGTGCAGGCCTCCTGACCCGGAGCAAATGCAGGTAACATGCGCGGCTTTGCTCCCAGACGGCCTGACCATGCCCGCGACATCTCGCTTTCCTTTTTTTGCCTATCTATTCGCCTGCCTGCTGGGGCTGTTTGCCTTCGGCGGCTTCTGGTACGGCCTCGGCAAGCCGGTAATTCTGCCGGACGTGGCCAGCGCGACGCACAAGCTGCAATGCGCCTCCTACACCCCGTTCGACAAGGATCAATCGCCGTTCGATCAGCCGTTCAAATTGCGCCCCGAGCGCATGGACGCCGACCTCGCGCTGCTGGCCAAAAGCTTCGAATGCATCCGCACCTATTCCATGACCGGCCTGGAGGCGCTGCCTGATCTGGCGCGCAAGCATGGTTTGAAGCTGATGATCGGTGCCTGGGTCAACAGCAACCCGGTCGATACCGAGAAAGAAGTCGACCTGCTGATCGCCTCGGCGAATGCCAACGCCGACGTGGTGACCGCGGTCATCGTCGGCAATGAGACCTTGCTGCGTAAAGAGGTCACCGGCGCGCAACTGGCCAAGCTTATTAACAAGGTCAAAAGCCAGGTCAAGCAGCCTGTCACTTACGCCGATGTCTGGGAGTTCTGGCTCAAGCACCCGGAAATCGCCCCGGCGGTGGACTTCCTGACCATCCACTTGCTGCCGTACTGGGAAGATGATCCCTCGAACATCGACGCGGCCCTGCAACATGTGGCCGAAGTGCGCCAGGTGTTCGGCAACAAGTTCGCCCCCAAGGACGTGATGATTGGCGAAACTGGCTGGCCGAGCGAAGGCCGTCAACGTGAAACCGCCCTGCCGAGCCGGGTCAATGAAGCCAAGTTCATTCGTTCTTTTGTGATCATGGCCGAGCAACAAGGCTGGCACTACAACCTGATCGAAGCGTTCGACCAGCCGTGGAAGCGTGCCAGCGAAGGTGCGGTCGGCGGTTACTGGGGGCTGTTTGACGCGGACCGCCAGGACAAGGGCGTGCTGGCAGGACCGGTGTCGAACGTGCCGTACTGGTCGCAATGGTTGGCCGTGGGCGGCGTGATTTTTCTTGTGACACTGATGCTTGGCGGCCGCGTTCGCAGCACCCGCGCGGCGCTGGTGCTGCCACTGCTCGGCGCATTGGCAGCGTGCTCGATTGGCGCTTGGGGTGATCTGGCTCGTGTCACCACGCGATTTGCCAGCGAATGGTTATGGGTGGCGCTGCTGACGGCGGTGAACCTGTTGGTGCTGGCCCACGCCGCGCTAACGTTGAGCGCTCGCACCGGTTGGCGTGAGCGGGCATTCAATGTGCTGGAACGTCGGGCGGGCTGGTTGCTCGCGGCCGCAGGGTTTGCCGCGGCGGTGATGATGCTGGAACTGGTGTTCGATCCGCGTTATCGCAGCTTCCCGAGCGTGGCATTCATCCTGCCGGCACTGGTTTACCTGTGCCGCCCGGTGAGTGTGCCACGTCGGGAAATTGCGTTGCTGACCTTCATCATCGGTGCAGGCATTGCGCCGCAGCTGTTCCGTGAAGGTTTGCAGAACCAGCAGGCCTGGGGATGGGCGCTGGTGAGTTTGCTGATGGTTGCTGCGTTGTGGCGCAGTTTGCGGGTTCGCAAAGCTTAAATCTTCAGCGGCCTTGACGGCCTCTTCGCGAGCAAGCCCGCTCCCACATTCGACCGAGCTCTTTCAGGGAAATGCGGTTAAATGTGGGAGCGGGCTTGCTCGCGAAGGCGATTTATCAGGCGCTACGAGACGCCCTGACCAACCGCAACCCAGCAATCACCACCGCAAAAACCGCCAAAGTCGTGTTGTACAACGCCAACGCCGGAAACCCGAACACCAGCGCCAGCACCGCAAGCCACCACCCTGCCCGGCCCGGCAGGACGAAGCCGATCACCGCTGCAGCAATCGCCGCCCAACCCAACACTCCGAAGTGAATCATCAAGCCCAGGTTGGAGCGAACCCCACATTCCCAACGGCTCGCCTCGTCCACGCAGATGCCGACCCACTGCGCATCCTCCATGAAGCCATAACGCGCGCCGTAACTGGCGGCCAGCCATAAGGGCAGCAAAACGAGCAGCAAAATCACGGGCAGACGGCGGGACATGAAACACTCCAATAGGCGAAAACGGCGGCCAGCTTAATCCCCTGCCAGCGGGATGCAAACGCGGGTAACAGAAAACTGGTCACGAAATCGCTGCAAAGTGTATCGTCCAGCTACTATTATCCGAAAATAAGCCTGTTTGGTGCCGATGCGTGGCACTTTGGCGCAACACCTGTGGTCATAGCCTGCGAACTTCATTCGGCACCTTCTTCCAAGGGATCTAGTCATGCTCCGCTTCTTGCGCTTCGCCGCCCTCTTTGGCGGCCTTATATTGAGTGCGTCCGCACTGGCGGTCGATATCGACGCCGCCAGTTATGGCTACCCCTTGACCAACCCGTTCGAGGCCACCATCGCCACGACACCGCCAGACCTGCGTCCGACGTTGCCGCTGGACGAAGACATCAACCAGAAGGACCGCAGCCTCACGCTGCGCCCGGAGCGTGAATTCGAACTACCGGACAACTTCTGGGCAGTGAAGAAGCTCACTTACCGAATCGCTACACAAGATAAACCGGCCCCCCTGATTTTTTTGATCGCCGGCACGGGCGCACGCTATGACAGCAGCCTTAACGAGTACCTGAAAAAGCTCTACTACCAGGCCGGCTACCACGTGGTGCAACTGTCGTCGCCGACCAGTTTTGACTTCATGAGCGCCGCCTCCCGCTTCGCCACACCAGGCGTGAGCAAAGAAGACGCCGAAGACATGTACCGGGTGATGCAGGCCGTGCGCGCACAAAACCCGAAACTGCCGGTGACCGACTACTACCTCACCGGTTACAGCCTGGGCGCACTGGATGCAGCCTTCGTCGCACACCTGGACGAGACGCGCCGTAGCTTCAACTTCAAGAAAGTCTTGCTGCTGAACCCGCCGGTCAACCTGTACACCTCAATTACCAACCTGGACAAGCTGGTCCAGACCGAGGTCAAGGGCATCAACAGCAGCACGACGTTTTATGAACTGGTGTTGAACAAACTGACCCGCTACTTCCAGCAGAAAGGCTACATCGACCTCAACGATGCCCTGCTTTATGACTTCCAGCAGTCCAAGCAGCACCTGACCAACGAACAGATGGCCATGCTGATCGGCACCTCGTTCCGCTTCTCGGCGGCCGACATTGCCTTCACCTCGGACCTGATCAACCGCCGCGGCCTGATCACCCCGCCGAAATTCCCGATCACCGAAGGCACCAGCCTCACGCCGTTCCTCAGGCGTGCGCTGCAGTGCGACTTCGACTGCTACATCACTGAACAGGTCATCCCGATGTGGCGCGCCCGCACCGACGGCGGCAGCCTGTTGCAACTGGTCGACCAGGTCAGTCTTTATGCCCTCAAGGACTACCTGCACGACAGCCCGAAAATCGCTGTGATGCATAACGCCGACGACGTGATCCTGGGCCCGGGCGACCTCGGTTTCCTGCGCAAGACCTTCGGCGATCGCTTGACCGTTTATCCACTCGGCGGCCATTGCGGCAACCTTAACTACCGCGTCAACAGCGACGCCATGCTGGAGTTCTTCCGTGGCTAAATATCTCCTGCTAATCGCTGCGTTACTCTGTGCAGGCGTCGCCAATGCCGACAACAGCAAAGCCAACGCCCCCGTTGTGGTCGACAGTGACGGCTTCAAAGAGCCGCTGAGCAAACTCAAGTTCAACCCGGGGCTGGACCAGCGCGAGTTCGAACGCTCGACGCTCAGCGCGCTGTCCGTCTATGACCCGCTGGAAGAGTGGAACCGTCGGGTGTATCACTTCAACTACCGCTTCGACCAATGGGTGTTCCTGCCCGTGGTCGACGGCTATCGCTACGTCACGCCAAGCTTTCTGCGTACCGGCGTGAGCAACTTCTTCAACAACCTCGGCGACGTGCCGAACCTGGTGAACAGCCTGCTGCAACTCAAGGGCAAGCGTTCGATGGAAACCTCGGCGCGCCTGTTGCTCAATACCACCATTGGCATCGCCGGCCTGTGGGACCCGGCTACCGCCATGGGTCTGCCGCGCCAGAACGAAGACTTCGGTCAGACCCTGGGCTTCTACGGTGTACCGGGAGGCGCCTATCTGGTCTTGCCAATCCTCGGCCCTTCCAACCTGCGCGACACGAGCGGCCTCGCGGTCGATTTCACCGTAGAGGACGCAATCAATTACCTGAACGTGGCTGAAGTCAGCTCCAACCATCCTGAAGTCTGGATCCTGCGGGGCATCGACAAACGCAACCAGACCAACTTCCGTTATGGCCAGTTGAACTCCCCGTTTGAGTACGACAAAGTGCGCTTCGTGTATACCGAGGCGCGCAAGTTGCAGATCGCCGAGTAAATTCGGCAGCCACAAAAAAGGCCATTCGATGCGAGTCGAATGGCCTTTTTACATTCCCGCCGCACCACACCCCCCAGTAGGAGCCGAGCTTGCTCGCGATGCGGTGTATCAGCCGACATCCATGTTGAATGTGGCACCCTCATCGCGAGCAAGCTCAGCTCCTACAGTTGGACAGCGTTTAGCTTTAGCCTTTGAGCGCTTTCCAGATCTTGCTGGCAACCATCACACCCGCCAACACCACCGCACCCGCGACAATCCCCGCCACCGCGTTCAGCAGCGTCGGCACGATAAACCCGGCACCACCCGCCGCGGCGCTGACGCTTTCGATCCAGTGATGAACCACCGGCACGCCGTGAGTCAGGATCCCGCCACCGACCAGGAACATCGCCGCCGTACCGATCACCGACAGGCTTTTCATCATGTAAGGCGCTGCTCGCAAAATACCGCCGCCGATGCTTTTTGCCATCTGCCCAGGCTTTTGGGTCAGCCACAAACCGAGGTCGTCGAGTTTGACGATGCCCGCCACCAAGCCATACACACCGACGGTCATGACGATGGCAATGCCCGACAGCACGATCACTTGCTGGGTCAGCGAAGCCTCCGCCACGATGCCGAGGGTGATGGCGATGATTTCTGCTGACAGGATGAAGTCGGTGCGTACCGCGCCTTTGATCTTGTCCTGTTCGAAAGCCACCAGATCCACCGCCGGATCGGCGACCGCCTCGACCAGTTCCGCATGTTCGGCCTGGTCTTCAGCCTTGCTGTGCAGGAATGTGTGCGCGAGTTTCTCGAAACCTTCGAAACACAGGTAAGCGCCGCCGACCATCAACAACGGCGTCACCAGCCACGGAATAAACGCGCTGATAGCCAATGCCGATGGCACCAGGATCAGCTTGTTGCGAAACGAGCCCTTGGCCACGGCCCAGACCACCGGGATTTCCCGCTCGGCCCGCACGCCGCTGACTTGCTGGGCATTGAGCGCCAGATCGTCGCCGAGCACGCCGGCGGTCTTCTTGGCGGCCATTTTGGTCATCAATGCCACATCGTCGAGTACCGCGGCGATGTCGTCGATCAGCACCAGCAAACTGCTTCCTGCCATGAATCAGGTTTCCTTCTTGAATGAATGCCGCGCAGCATAGCGCGGCCGAGTGCCACACGGGGCATTCTTGAGCGCCGCGCGAGCCCGGTGATACCATGCGCAACCGCCAGAACAGGCAAGGAACCCCCTGGTTTATGAGCACTATCCGCGAGCGCAACAAAGAACTGATCCTGCGTGCCGCCAGTGAAGAATTTGCCGACAAGGGCTTCGCTGCGACCAAAACCAGTGACATTGCAGCCAAGGCGGGATTGCCCAAGCCCAACGTCTACTACTACTTCAAATCCAAGGAAAACCTCTACCGCGAGGTCCTGGAAAGCATCATCGAGCCTATTCTGCAGGCCTCGACCCCGTTCAATCCTGAAGGTCAGCCCAGCGAAGTACTGAGCGGCTATATTCGCTCGAAAATCCGCATCTCCCGCGACTTGCCGTTCGCCTCGAAAGTGTTCGCCAGCGAAATCATGCACGGCGCCCCGCACCTGAGCGCCGACCTGGTCGAACAGCTCAACAGTCAGGCCAGGCACAACATCGACTGCATCCAGACCTGGATCGACCGCGGCCAGATCGCCGCCATCGACCCCAACCACCTGATGTTCAGCATCTGGGCCGCGACCCAGACCTATGCTGACTTTGACTGGCAGATTACGGCGATTACCGGCAAAGCCAAGCTGGATGAGGCGGATTATGAGGCGGCGGCGCAGACGATCATTCGGTTGGTGCTTAAAGGGTGTGAGCCGGATCGATAGACCGCGGTGCGCCCTTCGCGAGCAAGTCGAATCGTCGCACCGCCGCTCCCACACTCGACCGCGTTCTCAATTTGAAACCCGGTTAAATGTGGGAGCGGGCTTGCTCGCGAAGGGGCCGACACGTTTCAAATCAAACCCAGATCGCATCCCACAGCGGATAGTCGCCCAACTTCTCTACCAGTCTCGCCCGCAATGGGTTAGCAACGACATACCGCGCAATCCTGACCAGGCTTTCTTCCTGTCGCAGTGAATGATCATGAAAACCCTGCTGCCAGAGGCTTCCCGTTCTACCCGTCGCCGCATTGATTGATCGCGCACTCAACGACTTGGTCTGGCACATCAACTCCCCGAGTGAACCTCGGTGCAGTTGTATTAACCAGTGAAAATGGTCAGGCATCACGACGAAAGCCAAGGTATCGGCGAAGCCTTGCTCCTGCACTTTCCTGAATTGGTGCGCAACCTTCCTGCCCAAGACATAGCCCCTGAAGACAGGCTCCCGTTTGAGTGTGTTTGCAGTCAAATGATAGATGCGGTTTTGTTCGGCATAGCGGCCGATGCGCAGGCGATGTGAAGCAGACAGTTCAGGCATTCCTTTGCCCTCCTCATGAATCAGGAATGAGAAGGCTAGACCGATGAATGCCTGAAGGTAGGGCAGACTTTTAGCTGGATGTGTCTGTGAGGCCGCCTTCGCAAGCAAGCCCGCTCCCACATTTGATCTGCGTCGTACACAAATCCAGTGTGGGAGAGAGCGTGCTCGCGAAAGCGGTAGCTCAATCACCCACTTATCAAGCCGTAACCCCAGCATCCGCCGTCAACCCCAGCGCCTCAATGGCGGTGATCGCACACTGCTCATCCACATCCGAAAGATCCCCGCTGATCCCCACCGCCCCCAGCACGTTGCCGTCCTGATCCCGAATCAGCACACCACCCGGTGCCGGCACCACGCTGCCCTGCCCCAGGCTATTAAGGGCGGCAATAAACGCCGGACGCTGTTGCGCGTCCAGCGCCAGCAGGCGCGAGCCTTTGCCCAGTGCGATCGCGCCCCAGGCTTTGCCGATGGCGACCTGCGGGCGTAGCAGGCTCGCGCCGTCTTCGCGTTGCAGGGTGATCAGGTGACCGCCGGCATCCAGTACCGCGATGGTCAAGGGTGCTGCCGAGATTGCACGCCCTGCAGAGATGGCCTGGTTGATCAGGTTGACTGCAACTTTCAAGGTTAAAGCGCTCATGGTGCCGTCCTCATTTTGTTTTTCGGAAAGGCGTTGGGCTGCGCCGTTGTGCCGCAGGCCGATGCAACAAATAGAACACAATGAGTTATTTTTTTGTATACAATAATTATCGAAAAGCGCCACATGCGACGAAAAGCCACACTAGATAAGGCTTTCGACGAATGAAACGCTCGCTTGAGAAAATGGATTGACCTGCGCCGTCCGCCGTGAATACACTCTGCGCAAAGCCACTTGTATACAATTACAAAACGTAAGAGGCACAAAACCATGAGCAAAATGAGAGCAATCGAAGCCGCCGTTCTGGTGATGCGCCGTGAAGGGGTTGATACCGCTTTTGGCATCCCGGGCGCCGCGATCAACCCGCTGTACTCCGCCTTGCAGAAGGTCGGTGGCATCGATCACGTCCTCGCTCGCCACGTTGAAGGCGCCTCGCACATGGCCGAGGGTTACACCCGCACCAAGGCCGGCAACATCGGCGTGTGCATCGGCACCTCCGGCCCTGCCGGTACTGACATGGTCACCGGGCTCTACAGCGCCTCGGCCGACTCGATCCCGATTCTCTGCATTACCGGCCAGGCCCCCCGCGCCCGTATGCATAAGGAAGACTTCCAGGCTGTCGACATCACTGCCATCGTCAAGCCAGTGACCAAGTGGGCAACCACCGTCATGGAACCGGGCCAGGTGCCTTACGCGTTCCAGAAAGCCTTCTACGAAATGCGCTCCGGCCGTCCAGGTCCCGTGCTGATCGACCTGCCGTTCGACGTGCAGATGGCGGAAATCGAATTCGACATCGACGCTTACCAACCGCTGCCGCTGGCCAAGCCCACCGCGAACCGCGTGCAAATCGAGAAGGCCCTGGCCATGCTCGATCAGGCCGAGCGTCCACTGTTGGTGGCCGGTGGCGGCATCATCAATGCTGACGCCAGCGACTTGCTGGTCGAGTTCGCCGAACTGACCGGCATTCCAGTCATCCCGACCCTGATGGGCTGGGGCACCATTCCGGACGATCACCCGTTGATGGTCGGCATGGTTGGCCTGCAAACCTCGCACCGCTACGGCAACGCGACGATGCTCAAATCCGACGTAGTGTTGGGCGTGGGTAACCGTTGGGCCAACCGCCACACCGGCTCGATCGACGTCTACACCGAAGGCCGCAAGTTCATTCACGTTGATATCGAGCCGACCCAGATTGGCCGTGTGTTCAACCCGGACCTGGGCATCGTCTCCGACGCCGCTGCCGCACTGACCGTGTTCATCGAAGTCGCCCGTGAATGGCAAGCCGCCGGCAAGCTGAAAAACCGCAGCGCCTGGCTGCAAGACTGCCAGCAACGTAAAGCCAGCCTGCAACGCAAGACGCACTTCGACAACGTGCCGGTCAAGCCGCAACGCGTTTACGAAGAGATGAACCAGGTGTTCGGCAAAGACACCTGCTACGTCAGCACCATCGGTCTGTCGCAAATTGCCGGCGCGCAGTTCCTGCACGTCTACAAGCCGCGTCACTGGATCAACTGCGGCCAGGCCGGCCCGTTGGGCTGGACCATTCCAGCGGCACTGGGCGTGGTCAAGGCTGATCCGACTCGCAAGGTCGTGGCGCTGTCGGGCGACTATGATTTCCAGTTCATGATCGAAGAATTGGCGGTGGGTGCGCAGTTCAAACTGCCGTACATCCACGTTGTGGTAAACAACTCGTACCTGGGGCTGATTCGTCAGGCCCAGCGCGGTTTCGACATGGACTACTGCGTGCAGCTGTCCTTCGATAACCTGAACGCTCCGGAGCTCAATGGTTACGGTGTCGACCACGTCGCGGTCGCCGAAGGCCTCGGCTGCAAGGCACTGCGTGTGTTTGAACCAAGCCAGATCCAGCCTGCCCTGCGCAAGGCTCAGGAACTGATCGAAGAGTTCAAGGTGCCGGTGATCGTCGAGATTATTCTGGAGCGCGTGACCAACATTTCCATGGGCACCGAGATCAACGCCGTCAACGAATTCGAAGACCTGGCGCTGGTCGGCAACGACGCACCGACGGCGATTTCGTTGCTTGATTAACTGCTGATCGTTCCCACTGTGGGAGCGGGCTTGCTCGCGAAGACGGCTTCACATCCAACAAAGATGTTGACTGACCCACCGCTTTCGCGAGCAAGCCCGCTCCCACAGGGGACCTCATACACATTCAGGAGACCACCATGCCGCGTTTCGCAGCCAACCTGTCCATGCTGTTCACTGAGCAGGATTTTCTTGCCCGTTTTGAAGCGGCCGCCAAGGCCGGTTTCAGTGGTGTCGAGTACCTGTTCCCTTACGACTTCAGCTCCGCCGAGATCAAGGCCAAGCTCGATGCCAACGGTCTGACCCAGGTGCTGTTCAACCTGCCGGCCGGTGACTGGGCCAAGGGCGAACGCGGTATTGCGTGCCTGCCGGACCGAGTTGAAGAATTCCGCGCCGGTGTCAACCTGGCTATCGCCTACGCGCAAGTGCTGGGCAACACCCAGGTCAACTGCCTGGCGGGTATTCGTCCACAAGGCGTCGACGATGCCACCGTGGAAAAAACCTTCGTCGCCAACCTCAAATACGCGGCCGAAAAACTGCAAGCGGCGGGCATCAAGCTGGTGATGGAAGCGATCAACACCCGCGACATCCCGGGCTTCTACCTGAACAACACGGCGCAAGCCCTGTCGATTCGCGAGCAGGTGGGCAGCGCCAATCTGTTCCTGCAATACGACATCTACCACATGCAAATCATGGAAGGCGACCTGGCCCGCACCATGGCCGCGCACTTGGGCGAGATCAACCACATCCAGTTGGCCGATAACCCAGGGCGCAACGAACCGGGCACCGGTGAAATCAACTACCGCTTCCTGTTCGAACACCTGGACCGGATCGGTTATCAGGGGTGGGTTGGCTGTGAATACAAGCCGCTGACCACCACCGAAGCGGGCCTGGGCTGGTTGAAAACCCATAACGCGATCTGATCTGACACGTAACCACTGTGGCGAGGGAGCTTGCTCCCGCTCGGCTGCGAAGCAGTCGTAAAACCTGCAAACCAGATTTACTTGATATACCGCGCTGGCTGATTTGGGGCCGCTTCGCGCCCCAGCGGGAGCAAGCTCCCTCGCCACAGGTGTATCGCGCACATTATTTGGCAAGACAAAAACAAGAGGAATTTCTCATGGCTAAAATCGGATTTATCGGCACCGGCATCATGGGCCACCCAATGGCGTTGAACCTGCAGAAAGCCGGTCACAGCCTGTTCCTGTCGGCGCACCACGACGCCGCGCCTGCTGACCTGATTGCTGCTGGCGCCGTTGCCCTGGCCAACCCGAAAGAAGTCGCGCAAGAAGCCGAATTCATCATTGTCATGGTGCCGGATACCCCACAGGTAGACGACGTGCTGTTCCGCGCCGACGGCGTTGCAGCCGGCGTGGGCAAAGGCAAAGTCGTCATCGACATGAGCTCGATCTCGCCCACCGCGACCAAAGCCTTCGCAGCCAAAATCAATGAGAAAGGTGCGCAGTACCTCGACGCGCCGGTGTCTGGCGGTGAAGTCGGCGCTAAAGCCGCGAGCCTGAGCATCATGGTCGGCGGCGATGCCGATGCCTTCGAACGCGCCCTGCCGCTGTTCCAGGCGATGGGCAAGAACATCACCCTGGTCGGCGGTAACGGCGACGGTCAAACCGCGAAAGTGGCCAACCAGATCATCGTTGCGCTGAATATCCAGGCGGTGGCCGAAGCCCTGCTGTTCGCCTCGAAAAACGGTGCCGATCCAGCCAAGGTTCGTGAAGCACTGATGGGCGGTTTCGCTTCCTCGAAGATTCTTGAAGTGCACGGCGAGCGCATGATCAAAGGCACCTTCGATCCAGGCTTCCGCATCAGCCTGCACCAGAAAGACCTGAACCTGGCCCTGCAAGGCGCCAAGGAGCTGAACATCAACCTGCCGAACACCGCCAACACCCAGCAAGTGTTCAGCACCTGTGCGGCCATCGGTGGCAGCAACTGGGACCACTCGGCGCTGATCAAGGGCCTGGAACACATGGCGAATTTCTCGATTCGCGATAAGTAAGCCCTGCACAAAACCCTGTGGGAGCGGGCCTGTGGCGAGAGGGCTTGCCCCCGTTTGAGTGCGAAGCACTCACAAGATCGTTGTCGCATCACAGATTTTGGGGCTGCTTCGCAGCCCAACGGGGGCAAGCCCCCTCGCCACAAGTCGCTCCCACAGGGACCTGAGTCGTTCTCCAATAACAAGAATTCCGGGAGCCCGCCATGTCGGTCGATCCGCAACAATTCCTGCGCGAGCTGTTCGCCACAGCCATCGACGCCGCTCATCCGCAGCAAGTCCTCGAAGCCCATTTACCCAAAGACCGCAGCGGTCGGGTGATCGTCATCGGCGCCGGCAAAGCCGCGGCCGCCATGGCGCAAGTGGTCGAGCGGTGCTGGCAGGGTGAAGTGTCCGGTCTGGTGGTGACGCGTTACGGTCACGGCGCCCCATGCGAAAAAATCGAAGTGGTCGAAGCGGCGCATCCGGTGCCGGACGCTGCCGGCCAAGCTGTCGCCAAGCGAGTCTTTGAACTGGTCAGCAACCTGAGCGAAGACGACCGCGTGATCTTCCTGCTCTCGGGTGGCGGCTCTGCTCTGCTGGCATTGCCAGCGGCCGGCATCACCCTCGCCGACAAGCAATCGATCAACAAAGCCCTGCTCAAATCCGGCGCAACCATCGGCGAGATGAACTGCGTGCGCAAGCACCTCTCGGCGATCAAGGGCGGCCGCCTCGGCAAAGCCTGCTGGCCGGCCACTGTTTATACCTACGCGATTTCCGATGTGCCGGGCGACCTCGCCACGGTCATCGCTTCCGGCCCGACCGTGGCCGACCCAAGCACCTCCGCCGAAGCGCTGGCGATCCTCAAGCGCTATGGCATCGACGTACCGGCCTCGGTGCGTAACTGGCTGCAAAGCCCGGAATCGGAGACGGTCAAACCCGGCGACCCTGGCTTGGCACGCAGTCACTTCCAGCTGATCGCCCGTCCACAGCAATCGCTTGAAGCCGCCGCGGTGAAGTGCCGTCAGGCCGGTTTCAGCCCGCTGATCCTCGGCGATCTGGAAGGCGAATCCCGCGAAGTGGCCAAGGTGCATGCTGGTATCGCCCGTCAGGTCGTGCTGCACGGCCAACCATTGGCGGCGCCTTGCGTGATCCTCTCGGGCGGTGAAACCACCGTGACCGTGCGCGGCAATGGCCGTGGCGGGCGCAACGCCGAATTCCTATTGAGCCTGACCGATAGCCTCAAAGGCCTGCCCGGCGTGTTCGCCCTGGCCGGGGACACCGACGGCATCGACGGCTCCGAAGACAACGCCGGCGCGATCATGACCCCGGACAGCTACGCCCGCGCGGTCGCACTCGGTCTGAGCGCCAGCGACGAGTTGGACAACAACAATGGCTACGGCTATTTCGAGGCGCTGGACGCGCTGATCGTCACCGAGCCGACCCGCACCAACGTCAACGACTTCCGTGCCATCCTGATTCTCGAGAGCCCTAAAAATGACGCCTGACAAGAAGGTTAAAATCCTCGCCACCCTCGGCCCTGCCACCGACGGTATCGACGACATCCGCGAACTGGTGCAGGCCGGGGTCAACATTTTCCGCCTGAACTTCAGCCACGGTGATCACGCCGACCACGCTCAGCGCTACCAGTGGATTCGTGAAGTCGAGCGCCAGCTGAATTACCCGCTGGGCATTCTGATGGACCTGCAAGGCCCGAAACTGCGGGTCGGCAAGTTCGCCGAAGGCAAGGTGCAACTGCATCGCGGTCAGGCCTTGCGCCTGGACCTGGACCCGACGCCGGGCGACGAGCGCCGCGTTAACCTGCCTCACCCGGAAATCATCGCCGCGCTCGAGCCGGGCATGGACTTGCTGCTGGACGACGGCAAGCTGCGTCTGCGCGTGGTGACCACGTACGCCGACGCCATCGACACCACCGTGCTCAATGGCGGGGAACTGTCGGACCGCAAAGGCGTGAACGTGCCGCAAGCGGTGCTGGAACTGAGCCCGCTGACTGCCAAGGATCGCCGTGATTTGAGCTTCGGCCTGGAGCTCGGTGTGGACTGGGTCGCGCTGTCGTTTGTGCAACGTCCGGAAGACATTCGCGAAGCTCGCGAGTTGATCGGCGACAAGGCGTTCTTGATGGCCAAGATCGAGAAACCGTCGGCGGTGACTCAGCTACGGGAAATCGCTGAATTGAGCGACGCGATCATGGTCGCTCGCGGTGATCTGGGCGTGGAAGTGCCGGCCGAAAGCGTGCCGCAGATTCAGAAAAACATCATCACCCTCTGCCGTGAGCTCGGCAAACCAGTAGTGGTGGCGACGCAGATGCTGGAATCGATGCGCTTCTCCCCGGCACCGACCCGCGCCGAGGTCACCGACGTGGCCAACGCCGTGGCTGAAGGTGCGGATGCGGTGATGCTGTCGGCGGAAACCGCCTCGGGCGAATACCCGCTGGAAGCCGTGCAGATGATGAGCAAGATCATCCGCCAGGTGGAAAACGGCCCGGACTATCAGGCGCAATTGGACGTGAGCCGGCCGAAAGCCGAGGCCACGGTGTCTGACGCGATCAGCTGTGCGATTCGGCGTATCAGCAATGTGCTGCCGGTGGCCGTGCTGGTGAACTACAGCGAGTCCGGCACCTCGAGTTTGCGCGCAGCGAGGGAACGGCCGACGGTGCCGATTCTCAACCTGACGCCGAACCTGCAGACCGCTCGCCGCCTGACCGTGGCGTGGGGCGTGCACTCGGTGGTCAATGATCGGCTGCGGCAGGTGGATGAAGTGTGTTCGACGGCGCTGGAGATTGCCCAGGCCCAGGGCATGGCTCAGCGGGGCGACACGTTATTGATCACCGCGGGTGTGCCGTTTGGGCAGCCGGGGTCGACTAACTCATTGCGCATCGAAACCCTGATTTAGCGCCTGTACTGGCCTCTTCGCGAGCAAGCCCGCTCCCACATTAGATTTGTGTTGATCACAAATTTAAAACTGAACACAGATTCAGTGTGGGAGCGGGCTTGTTCGCGAAGCAGGCAACTCGGTCCTCCAGACACCCCACAGACTCCTTCATGCCTGCCAATCACTTCAACACCCACTGCCCCGACTGGGCGACTGCCCTGCTCAACGGTTTCAGTCAGATCTTCCTCCAGCGAAATCCGCTGTGCGGCCTGCTGTGCCTGTTGGCCATTCTGTTTACCGCGCCCACCCTGCTCGGCGGCGCGCTGCTGGGCGGTGTCGCCGGATTGCTTACCGCGCAACGTCGCAACTACGCCAAGGAAGATCGTCAGGCTGGACTGTTCAGCTACAACGGTGTCTTGCTCGGCTTGCTGCTGAGCCTCTATTTCCCCTGGTCCGCCATGCTGCCGCTGATGATCATCGCCTGCGGTGGCCTGAGCGCGATGCTGACTCAACAATGGCTCAAACGCTCCCGGTTCAGCCAATACCTGCCCGCCTACACCGCGCCCTTCGTGGTGTTGGGCTGGTTGCTGCTGTGCTTTGCCACGCCGTCGACCCAGGCGCACCTGATCGAAGTCAACGCCCTGAACATGCTGGCCGCCCCCTTCAAAGGCCTCGGTCAGGTGATATTCCTCGGTCATCCGCTGGCCGGTGCGCTGATCGCCGCAGGGTTGCTGATCGCTGACCGTCGCGCCTTCTGCTGGGCGATGTTGGCGTCTGTCGCGGGCATGGGCTGGAGCCTGCTGCACCACGATTTCTACACCGCCCTGCTCGGCCTCGGCGGTTATAACGCCGTGCTTGCCGCCCTCGCCTTCAGTTCGCAGCGCCAACAACCATGGCTGCCACCGATCGGTATCGCATTCGCGCTGCTGCTGACACCCGTGTTTTCGGCTATTGGACTGCCCACATTGACAGCGCCGTTCATCCTCGGATGCTGGCTGATCCGTGCGACCGCTCAAGTGCTCGGCAAAGCCACGCGGACCACTGCGCCTTGCGCTCCTGGGGAGAATCAACCTAGGCTGCGCTGATCATTGGTTCAGGCGGTATTCATGGACAGCAGCAAAAACTGGCGTGAAGAGCTTTACGTCATGGTTTTCCAGAGCGACACCAAGGCCGGGCGACGTTTCGACGGCATCCTGTTGTTGATCATCCTCGCCAGCATCGTCATCGTGATGCTCGACAGCATCGACGCGGTTCACCAGAACTACGCCGATCTGCTGGCGTATATCGAGTGGGGCTTCACCTTCGTTTTCGCCGTCGAATACATCCTGCGGTTGTATTGCTCACCCAAGCCGTTGCGCTACGCGTTCAGCTTCTACGGTCTGGTGGATTTGCTGGCCATCGTGCCCGGCATCCTCGCGCTGTATTACGCCGATGCGCAGTACCTGCTGATCATCCGGATCATTCGGATGCTGCGGATTTTCCGCGTGCTCAAGCTCAGCCCGTACCTCAAGCAAGCCAACTACCTGATGTCGGCGTTGCGCGGCAGCAAACAGAAAATCGTGGTGTTTCTGGTCAGCGTCTGCACATTGGTGACGGTGTTCGGCACCTTGATGTACGTGATCGAAGGTCCGGAGCACGGCTTCACCAGCATCCCCAAAGGCATTTACTGGGCGATTGTCACGCTGACCACCGTGGGCTTCGGCGACATCGTGCCGAAGACGCCGCTGGGCCAGGTGATTTCGTCGCTGGTGATGATCACTGGTTACTCGATCATCGCCGTGCCCACCGGGATTTTCACCGCCGAGCTGGCTAACGCGATGCGTGGCGAACAGCTGCAACACGACTGCCCGGTGTGCAAGAAAAACAGCCACGAACACGGTGCAGCATTCTGCTCGCAATGCGGCAACGCTCTGTTTAAGAAACTGGAATAAGCAAAGAGCTTTTTAATCTTTAAAGGCCTATGCGAGCCCGGCTATAGTCGCTGGCAAATTGCCTCACTTTTAAATTAGAACAAGGACTGCGCAGTGAAAAAACTCTTTGGCGCCTCACTTCTGGCCGCTGGCCTGGCATTGACCAGCGTGGCTCAGGCCGCGCCCACCCTGCTCAACGTTTCCTACGACGTGATGCGCGATTTCTACAAGGATTACAACACTGCCTTCCAGAAACACTGGCAAGCCGAGCACAACGAAAACATCACCCTGCAGATGTCCTTCGGCGGCTCCAGCAAACAGGCTCGCTCGGTGATCGACGGCCTGCCGGCTGATGTCATCACCATGAACATGGCGACCGACATCAACGCCCTGGCGGACAACGGCAAACTGGTGCCGGAGAATTGGGTCACGCGCCTGCCGAACAACAGCGCGCCGTTTACTTCCGCCACTGTATTCATCGTCCGTAAAGGCAACCCGAAAGCCCTGAAAGACTGGCCCGACCTGCTCAAAGACGGCGTTCAGGTGATCGTGCCGAACCCGAAAACCTCGGGTAACGGTCGCTACACCTACCTGTCGGCCTGGGGCTATGTGCTGAAGAATGGCGGTGACGAGAACAAGGCCAAAGAGTTCGTTGGCAAGCTGTTCAAACAAGCCCCTGTGCTCGACACCGGTGGCCGTGCAGCCACCACCACGTTCATGACCAACCAGATCGGCGACGTACTGGTGACCTTCGAAAACGAAGCGGAGATGATTGCCCGCGAGTTTGGTCGTGACCAGTTTGAAGTGATCTACCCAAGCGTTTCTGCCGAAGCTGAGCCACCCGTGTCGGTGGTCGACAAAGTGGTCGACAAGAAAGGCACTCGCGCGGCAGCCGAGGAATACTTGAAGTACCTGTGGTCGCCGGAAGGTCAGGAGATTGCGGCGGCGAACTACCTGCGTCCGCGTGATCCATCGGTGTTGGCCAAGTACACCGACCGTTTCCCGAAAGTGGACTTCCTGTCGGTTGAGAAGACCTTTGGTGACTGGCGCACGGTGCAGAAGACCCACTTCAATGATGGCGGGATTTTTGATCAGATTTACACCGGTCAGTAATTCCTGAGCGAAATGAAAAAGGCGACCTGAGCAGGTCGCCTTTTTTGTGCCTGAACACAAACCCAAATTTACTGAAGATCCCTTGTGGGAGCGGGCTTGCTCGCGAAGAGGCGGTGTCAGTCGACATCATTATTGAATGACACCCCGCATTCGCGAGCAAGCCCGCTCCCACAGGATTTTGCCTTGCCATTACATCGGCGGTGTCACGCCATCCTTGCCCGCCGAGATCGACTGCGCCGTCAGCGTGCCATCCGCACTCTGCGTCACAAACGTCACGATCTTCACCCCCACCTTGAGCAAACTGCGATCCCCCGGCATCAGGTTCACAATCGGCACGTCCATCGGCACCAGGATCTTCTGCTGCCCGCCCTTGTAGTTAACCGTCAACACCCGGCCATTGCTGACCACCAGATCGCCGACGCTGCCATTGGTCATGCTGCTGCCCTTGACCAGATCAAACGGCCGATGCCCGTCGCCACTGCCGGCCAGTTCCGGCGGGAAGACGTGGACTTCCAGCGCTTTGAGGGTGCCATCGTCCTGAGGAATGGCCGCCGAGCCGATGTAGCTGCCGGGTTTGATGTCTTCGATGTTGGCCAGGGTGACGGCGCGGATTTTGGTGTCATTGGTCAGGTTGATGACCACGTTTTCTCCGCTGTTGGCGTGGACTTTCAACACATCAGGGCTGACCCCGGTGATCTCGCCACGCACACCGATGCGCAAGCCCGGCGCGTCGGCGGCCTGGGCCAGGCCAGTAGTAAACAAGGTCATCAGTGTCAGGGCTGAAGCGCCGCGAATCAGGTGGCGAATCATCGCATTCATGGCAGTGCCTTCCAGTTATGAAACGTGAGAGAGAACATAAGCACGCTATCGAACAGGATGTAAGTGAATGTATCATCGGACCTCACATTTTTTGGACGCAAGGTGCATCGGCAAACAGCACATGGCCGGCGCCACTCATTCCGCAATGGAATGATTACTATCACCTCAACCTCTCTTCCGCCGTTTGGGCTTGCCGCTTAGCCTTCGCGCATTCCCTTTTGTCCAGCGAGACCCGTTATGAAACCAGTGACCCAGGCGCCCCACGGTGCCGCGACAATGACCAAAGGCATGGTGCTGCTCTTCGCCTTCTGCTGCGGCGCCATCGTGGCCAATATTTACTATGCCCAGCCGATCATTGGCCTGATCGCGCCGGACATCGGCCTCACCAGTACCATGGCCAGCCTGATCGTTTCGTTGACGCAGATTGGCTATGCGCTGGGGTTGTTCTTCCTGGTGCCACTGGGTGATTTGCTGGAAAACCGTCGATTGATGATCATCACCACCGTGGTGGCGATCGCCAGCTTGCTGGGCGCTGCGTTCACCGATCAACCCAATGTGTTTTTGCTGATCTCGTTGCTGGTTGGGTTCAGCTCGGTGTCGGTGCAAATCCTGATTCCACTGGCGGCGCACCTCGCACCGGAAGAATCTCGCGGCCGCGTGGTCGGCGGGATCATGGGTGGTTTGCTGCTGGGCATTCTGTTGGCACGACCGGTGTCCAGTGTGGTAGCTGACCACTTCGGCTGGCGCGCGATGTTCATGATTGCGGCCGCGTTGATGGCAGCGATCAGCATCGTGCTCGCGCTGACCATTCCCAAGCGCCAGCCTGATCACAGTGCGTCTTACGGGCAGTTGCTGGGCTCGTTGTGGACGCTGTTGCGCCAACAACCGGTCTTGCGTCAGCGTGCGTTTTATCAGGGTTGCATGTTCGCCACGTTCAGCCTGTTCTGGACCGCCGTGCCGCTGGAACTCGCCCGCAATCACGGCCTGTCGCAAACCCAGATCGCGATCTTCGCCCTGGTCGGTGCCATCGGCGCCATCGCCGCCCCCATCGCCGGTCGCCTGGCCGATGCCGGCCACACGCGCATCGCGTCGTTGCTGGCCCTGATATTCGCCAGCCTGAGCTTCCTGCCGGCGTTCATCCATCCGCTCTACAGCGTCATCGGCCTGGCCGTGACCGGCGTGGTGCTCGACTTCTGCGTACAGATGAATATGGTCCTCGGCCAACGCGCGGTCTACGCCCTCGACGCCAAGAGCCGCAGCCGCCTGAATGCGCTGTACATGACCAGTATCTTCATCGGTGGCGCATTCGGTTCGTCGGTGGCCAGCGCAGTGTATGAACACGGTGGCTGGTTGTGGATCGTGATGGTGGGGAGTGCGTTTCCGCTATTGGCGTTGTTGCGGTTTTTGAGTGCTTCGCAGAAGACTTCGTTGGCGACGGCTTAAGCAGTCTAAAAGTCTGGCGGGCAAGCTCCAGAGTCGAGCTTGCCCGCCAGATGCATATCAAGTCACTCAGTGTCGAACCAGCTTCTCCATTGCCGCATCCGCCAGAAAAGAAGAGCGGCTTTTCACATTGTGCTCACGCACATATCGATCAATGCGCTGAATCACATAGCCAGGCAGAGTCACGTTGACCTTCTCGGTTTTGCCCATGTACGGCGAAATGTCCAACTCGAGCATTCCCCAGCCCATATCCGCGAAGTCCGGATTCCCACGGTGAGTAGCCGCAGAGGTAGGCATGGGAATCGACTCCCCGTCCGCTGCAATCTCCTGAAGCAGGATGTGCGCTATCTCGACTGCCGCATTGTAGGCATCTTCAAACGTATCCCCGGCCGTTGCGGCGCCTGGAATATCGGGGATCTGAATACCGATGGCGGTGTTCTCGTCGCCCCACTCGATACAGATTGGATATTGCATTATGGATCTCCTGCGTAACTGGCTCCCGGGCAGTACAGCCCGGCGCGCCTCCTGATGCTCTTGGCCGTCCCGACCGGCAAATCCTTTTTCGGGTGAGGGACGGGAATCGTGTAAGGGTTGTATCGATGTTTAAAGAGGTGGTGGCTTCCGGTAATCCGATCCAGAACCCAGCCGGCCTCCTCCAATTCCTTGATCAATAGCCTGCTCTGCACCAATAGCCTCCTTGCTCAAGCCCAAACAAAAGTAACCCTAGAGTTATATTTACTCAAGCACAAAAATGCGGATCGCGACGCTCGGTTGTTTTACAGGGTGTGATTTAACGTGCCCTCATTCCCCCCAAGAATGAATCCTATGCCCCCCACCTGCGTTCCGCCCTCCCCGCCCCAAGGTCACTATCGATCCCAGCCAACCGGCTTCCTCACCCAGGACTACGATCATGACCCTGCAAGCAAAACTCGATGCGTTCAAAGCTGATTTCAAAGCGGGCAAGCCGCCCTACAACGCGCCCGCTGAAATCCACCCGATCATGGAGCGGGCTACCGCTGAACTGATTGCTTCCAGTGCGGCAAGCAAGGCGTTAAAAGTGGGAGACAAGGCGCCGCTGTTCACGCTCAAGGACCCCGACGGGCATCCGGTGTCTTCCGCCGATCTAGTGGCCAAAGGTCCGTTGGTGCTGACGTTCTACCGTGGCGTGTGGTGCCCGTACTGCAACATGGAGCTGCAAGCATTGCAGGAATTCCTGCCGACGCTGCGCGAAGCCGGCGCAACTCTGGTGGCGATTTCGCCGCAAATTGCTGCCAACAGCCGCAAGTCTGTGCGCACCAACGGCCTGGAATTCCCGATCCTCAGTGATACCCACAATGAGGTGGCGCACGCCTTCGGTTTACGTTTTGAGTTGCCGGATTATCTGATTGAGCTGTACAAGAATCTGCGCAACGACTTGCCGACTTTCAACGATGATCCTTCGTGGACGCTGCCAATGCCGGCGCGTTATGTGATCGGTCAGGATGGCGTGATTCGTTACGCCGAGGTCAACCCGGATTACACTCAGCGTCCTGAGCCTGAAGCGATGCTGGATGCGATTCGCGGCTGACCCTTTTACTGCCGCCCGCCCCGGCGGCAGGTTTTTTTCAAGGAGTGTGAAATGACCCGTCGTACTTTTCTCATCACTGGCGCCAGCAAAGGCATCGGTCGCGCGGTGGCCGAGCATCTGGACCGCGCCGGGCACCGGGTGGTCGGGATTGCCCGAACCCCTGACCTGACGTTCCCCGGCATTCTGTTTCCGCTGGATTTGAGCGACCGGGCGCTGACGCAGGAAGTCATCGCGGATCTGGCCAGGACCTACGAGTTTGATGGGCTGGTGAACAATGTCGGTCTGGTACGCCCGCAAGTGTTGGGCGAGATAGATCTGGATACGTTCGACGATGTGATGCGGGTCAACCTTCATTCGGCGTTGCAGGCCACCCAGGCACTGTTGCCGAACATGCGCGCCAAAGGCTGGGGTCGGGTGGTGAATATTTCCAGTTTGACTGTGCTCGGGATCACCCAACGCACGGCGTATGCGGCGGCGAAAGCGGCGCTGATCAGCTTCACGCGATCGTGGGCGCTGGAGCTGGCGAAAACTGGCGTGACAGTGAACGCCGTGGCACCGGGGCCAACCGAAACCGAATTGTTCCGTACCAATAATCCGCCGGGCAGTGAGGGTGAAGCGCGGTATCTGGCAGGCGTGCCGATGGGGCGTTTAGGGCAGCCGCAAGAGATTGCGGCGGCGATTGCGTTTTTGCTGTCCGAGCAAAGCGGTTTTATCACCGGGCAAACGCTGTTTGTCGACGGCGGCTCCTCCATCGGCAAAGCCGCGTTCTAACCAACAACACAAAACCCCGTAGGAGCTGAGCTCCTACAGGGGGCTTCCTGAAGGCATCAGACTGCACAAGGGTTTCGAATGGACCGCCTCGCCGCAATGGAAACCTTCGTCTACGTCGTGGAAACCGGCTCGTTTTCCGCCGCCGCCCGGCGTCTGAATATCGGCCAGCCCGCCGTGTCGAAAGCCATTGCTCAACTCGAATCACGCCTGGCCGTGCGACTGCTGTTGCGCTCGACCCGAGGCCTGACGCCCACCGAGGCCGGCCTGGCGTTTTTCGAGCGCGCCAAGCGTGCCATCGAAGAATCCGATGAGGCCGACAACGCCGCGCGCGGTGCCGCCAGCGGGCTGACCGGCAACCTGCGCATTTGCGCCGCTGTGACCTTCGGCCGAATACATATCGTGCCGCACCTCGGGCGGTTCCTCGAACAGAACCCGGACCTGAACATCGACCTGCTGCTCGACGACCGCAACCTCAATCTGGTCGAAGAAGGCGTCGACATCGCGCTGCGCATGGGCGCCCTGAGCGACTCCGGCCTCACCGCCCGCAAGATCGCCGAATGCCGACGCGTGGTGCTCGCCACGCCGGCCTACTTCGAAAAACACGGCGAACCCACCTGCCCCGCTGACCTGTGCAAACACCAGGCTGTGGTCTACGCCCTGGGCGGTGGCGCCAACTGGCAATTTCGCAACGCGAATGAAGAACAGTCAGTGATCATCAACGGCCGAATTCGCGTCAGCGCCGCCGAAGGATTGCGCGAAGCGGTCTTCGCCCATCTCGGGCTGACCATGGCCTCCGAATGGATGTTTGCCCCGGAGCTGGCCAGTGGCGCCGTCAGGGAAGTGATGACGGACTGGACATTGCCGAACCAGGATTTGTGGGCGGTGTTTCCTACTGGAAGAATGGCCAGCGCAAAGGCTCGGGCGTTTGTGGGGTATGTGCAGGGGTTGTTGGTGAAAGGAGCCTGACGTTTCGATTTTCGATTTTCGATTTTCGATTTTCGATTTTCGATTTTCGATTAATTCGAAGCTCGCGGCGGGCAACGCCGTCAAAGTGGTTCCGGTTCACGCCGAACTCACCCCCCAGGAAGCCGTCGACCTGCTCAACGTCTCACGTCCGCACCTGATCAAACTGCTCGAATCCGGCGACTTGTCCTACCACAAAACCGGCAAGCACCGACGTGTGCGCTTCGCCGATTTGATGGACTATAAAAACCGGCGCGACACTGCCAGCGAGCAAGCAATGACGCTTCTCGCGGAGCAGGCACAAGCGTTAAGGACAGGATACGAGTGAGGCATTCCACTTTCACCGCTGTATATGACGCCTGTGTTTTGTACTTTTAAGAACAGGCCGTTCGGCCGCGTCGCTTTTGCTTTAGCTTTGGATTTTGATCTTGATCTGCCCCGTCGGAAGGCCGAGCGGAGGTTCTGCGCAGTGGGCACCGCGGCAAGGAAGCCGCGGTAGCCGCCCCCGGCCATGGATGGCCGATGGCGGCGGGCCCACGGAGCAGGACCGGAGCGAGGGCATGCCGAGCCTGGGCGAGGCACCGGACGTCAGGGGCGAAAGCGTTTGGTTACTTTGCGCTTTTCAAAGTCACCAGCCGTAAGGGCGGAACCAATAGGCGGCCATTACCGCAGAAACGGATATGTACACCATCGAAAACCGCATCTTTCTTTTCCAGCGCCCACAAAAAAGGCGACTCGAAAGTCGCCTTGTGCGTTATTCCCCGAATTGACGCCCCAACCCACCCGGCACGCCATGGATATTGGTCTCTTCCCACGGCCCGTTCGGACTGATCGACCGGCTCCAGCCATTGTTCCAGCGGTAATAGGTGCGCTGACGGTAGAAGGTGTTTGGCTGATCATCAAGCACATAGACGCCAAGCTTGGCATCCCAATGGCTGTTGCCACCCGGTGGCGGTGCGAAGCTGGCGGAGGTGCGCGGCATCGGTTTGGCCGGCTTGGCGGGGATGCCCGGTTTACTCGGCGAAGGTGATGTCGACGGTGTAGGTTTTGGCTGCGAGGGCGGAATCGGCTGCGGCGACTCGCGCTCCGGCGGCTGGACCGCACATGCACTCAACCCCAAAACCAGACTGAGCAGGGTGATTCGAGCGATGGCGGTCATGGGCGTTTTCCTGTTATTTGTCCGGGCTGTCGATGGTCAGTGTCTGCGTCGCGGTGGTGCTGCTGGCCAGAGGCTGGCTGCGACCGACCCATTCACCGGCAGTCGGCTGGCCGGCACGGGAGACGCGCGCAACCAGTTGGACTTCAGGGAAGTTCGACAGTTTCAACTGCGGCATCATTGCGTCGGCATCACCCAGTTCGACGGTCACCGGCAAGTCGGCCACGGTCAGGCGTTTGGCGGCCAACGGCGCAGGTGGGCCTGAGGTGGCGCGGGCGAAGATGAAGACGCTGTCACCCGGCTGGACCTTGGCTTTGAGCGCTGGCGCCAGGTCTACGGTGACTTTCAGCAACGCTGCAGTCTTCGCCGCAGGTGCCTGGGCAACCTTGCCGCCGCTGGCTTCCAGCTTCTCGGTGGCCCGGGCGATACCGCCTTGCAGGGCGGCGCGGGAGCTGTCCTCGGGCGGCAGCTGCGCCAGCAGGCGATTCCAATAGTCAATGGCGTCCTGGTAACGCTGCGCTTCGAACGCCGCGATGCCCAGCAAGCCAAGGCTGGTGACTTCTTTCGGATCGGCTTTCAGCGCTTCATCGGTCAGCGCCTGAATCTTGTCAGACCACTTTTTGCCATCGGCAAAGTATTGGGCCTGCGCCCATTGGCCGAGCAGCTCCGGTTGACGACCGGCCAGGTTCACCGTGCGTTCGAAGATCTTCGCCGCATCGCCCGGACGGTCTTGAGCCATGTAGGTGCGACCGAGGAAATACAGGCCTTCAGCCGATTCCGGCTGAGCCGCGACGGCGCGTTCCAGGCGACGGGTCATCTCTTCCATCGACTGTGGCGCCTGGGAAAACTCGCGGGTCAGTTCGACTTTGTCGCTGGCGCCGAAATGCAGGTACAACCCCAGGCCGAGCACCGGAACCAGTACCGCCGCCAGCAACGGCAACGGCTTGCCCAAGCGGCCCACACGCGGCGCCGCAACGCCTTCGGTATCGGCGAGCAGCTCACGGGCTGCTTCGGCACGGCCGGTGTCCATTTGCCCGGCGTCGAGCACGCCCTCTTCCTGCTGAGTCTGCAACTCAGCCACGCGCTCTTGGTACAGTGCGACGTTCAGGGCGGTACGATCCTCTTCAAGTTGAGCGCGACGAACGCGCAAAACTGGGATCAACAGAAAACTCAGGGCAACCAGAAGTAGCAGACCTGCAGCGAGCCAGAAATCAATCATTCTTGGTTTTTATCCAACAGGTGGTCGAGGCGCTCACGCTCCTCGGCAGAAAGCGCGTCCGGGGTTTCGGCGCGTTGCGCACGACGACGGCGGACGATCACGGCGATGATCACGAAACCGCCCAGCAGCAGGCCGGCCGGGCCGAACCAGAGCAGTGCAGTCTTGGCGTTGAGAGCCGGTTTGTAGCGGACGAAATCACCGTAGCGGTCGACCATGAAGTCGATGATCTGCTGGTTGTCCTTGCCCTCGCCGAGCATGCGAAAAATCTCTTTGCGCAGGTCGGCGGCAATCGGGGCGTTGGAGTCGGCGATGTCCTGATTCTGGCACTTGGGGCAACGCAGCTCTTTGGTCAGCTCGCGAAAACGCTCGCGATCACCCTCTTTGGCGAACTCGTAGGTGTCGATGGCCGCGTGTGCCACGCCGGCCATGCTCAAACCCAGTACCGCTGCAGCTATCCAGCGCTTCATGGCTTGGCCTCATCGACCAGCGCCTGATACTTGGCGGCCAGTTTTTCACGCCAGACCTGCTCGTCGATCACGCCGACGAACTTGTCGCGGATGATGCCCTTGGCGTCGATGAAAAAGGTTTCCGGCGCGCCATACACACCCAGGTTCAGGCCCAGGGTGCCGGCGTCGTCACGGATGTTCAGTTGATACGGGTTGTGGAATTCCACCAGCCACTTCAAGGCGTCGGCGTTGACGTCCTTGTAATTGATGCCGTAGATCACCACGCCCTGCTGGGCCAGTTTGTTCAGCACCGGGTGCTCGACCCGGCAGGAAATGCACCAGGTGCCCCAGACGTTGACCAGCGCCGGTTTGCCCACGATGTCTGCCTTGGTCAAGGTCTTGTCACCTTGCACCGATGGCAGGGAAAACTCCGGGAACGGCTTGTTGATCATCGCCGAAGGCAACTCGGCCGGGTCGAGGTACAACCCGCGATACAGGAAAACAGCCACCACCAGAAAAATAATCAGTGGCAACAGCATCAACCAACGTCTCATGCAGTGGCTCCCTTCATGCCCAGTGCTTCACGCACCCGGCTTTTCACCTTGACCCGATAACGCCGATCCAGCGCCGCCAGTAACCCACCGAAACCAGTCAGCAAGCCACCGAACCAGATCCAGCGCACGAACGGTTTGACGTGAACGCGCACGGCCCAGGCGCCATCACCCAGCGGTTCGCCGAGGGCGACGTAGAGGTCGCGGGTGAAACCGGCGTCGATCCCGGCTTCGGTCATCACCGAATTCTGCACGGTGTACAGGCGTTTTTCCGGGTGCAGCACGCTGACTTCCTTGCCGTCGCGGATCACCCGAATGGTGCCCTTGTCGGAGGTGAAGTTCGGGCCTTCGAAGTGCTTGGCTCCTTCGAACACGAAGTGATAACCGGCCAGGTCCATGGACTCGCCCGGCGCCAGGCGCAAGTCGCGCTCGGCACTGTTCTGGCTCGACAACACGACACCCAGCGCGCACACGGCAATGCCGAGGTGAGCAACCTGCATGCCCCAATAGCTGCGAGTCAGGGTCGGCAGGCCTTTGATCAGGCCTTTGTGACGGGTCTTGTCGAGAATATCCCGGACACCGGCGAGCAATACCCAGGCCGCGAGCATGAAGGTCGCGATCACCGCCCAGTTGAAATCGCCATAAGCGACGCCGGCGATCACGGCCAACGCAGCGCTCCCCAGCAATACCGGGGTCAGCATGCTCATCAGCCATTTGACCGGGGTGTCTTTCCAGCGCACCAGCATCCCGACGGCCATCACCACCATCAGCAACGCCATCAACGGAATGAACAGCGCGTTGAAGTACGGCGGGCCGACGGACAGTTTGGCGCCGGTCATCGCGTCGAGAATCAGCGGGTACAAGGTGCCGAGCAGGATCATCGAAGCCGCCACCACCAGCACCAGGTTGTTCCCCAGCAGCAGGGTTTCCCGGGACCAGAGGTTGAAGCCGACCTGGCTCTTGACCACCGGTGCCCGCAGGGCGAACAGCGTCAGCGAACCGCCGACCACAAACAGCAGGAAAATCAGGATGAACACACCGCGCTCAGGGTCGGACGCAAACGCGTGAACCGAGGTCAGTACGCCGGAACGCACGAGGAACGTACCGAGCAAGCTCAGCGAGAACGCGGCGATGGCCAGCAACACGGTCCAGCTCTTGAACACGCCACGTTTTTCCGTGACCGCCAACGAGTGAATCAGCGCCGTACCGACCAGCCAAGGCATGAAGGAGGCGTTTTCCACCGGGTCCCAGAACCACCAGCCGCCCCAGCCGAGTTCGTAATAAGCCCACCAGGAACCGAGGGTGATACCAATACCGAGGAAGGCCCAGGCGACGATGGTCCACGGGCGCGACCAGCGTGCCCACGCCGCATCGAGGCGACCGCCCATCAGCGCCGCAATGGCGAAGGCGAAGGCCACCGAGAAACCGACATAACCCATGTACAGCATCGGCGGGTGAACGATCAGGCCGATGTCTTGCAGCAACGGATTGAGGTCGGCGCCATCACTCGGCACTTGCGGCAGGATGCGCTTGAACGGGTTGGACGTGAGGATCAGGAACAGCAGGAAACCGGTGCTGATCATGCCCATCACCGCCAGCACACGGGCCAGCATGACCTGCGGCAATTGCCGGGAGAATACTGATACTGCGAAGGTCCAGCCGCCGAGGATCAATGCCCACAACAGCAATGACCCTTCGTGTGCGCCCCACACTGCACTGAATTTGTAGTACCACGGCAAGGCGCTGTTGGAGTTGCTGGCGACGTAGCCGACCGAGAAGTCGTCGGTCATGAACGCGTAGGTCAAGCACCCGAAGGCGAATACAAGAAAGGTGAACTGGCCCCAGGCAGCGGGTAGAGCAAGGCTCATCCACAAGCGGTCACCGCGCCAGGCACCGAGCAACGGCACCACGGCTTGAACCAGCGCGAAACACAACGCCAGAATCATAGCCAGATGACCCAGCTCCGGGATAAAGATTGCAGAAGTCATCTATTAACCCTCTTTCGCAGGAGTAGGTGCCGACATGCCGCTGTCTTTCAGGGCCTTGGTCACTTCCGGCGGCATGTATTTCTCGTCGTGCTTGGCCAGCACTTCGTCGGCCACCACCACGCCGTCGGCGTTGATTTTGCCCAGGGCGACAATGCCCTGCCCTTCACGGAACAGGTCCGGAAGAATGCCGCGATAGGTGATGGTCACGGATTTGTTGAAGTCAGTGACGACGAATTTGACGTCCAGCGAATCGCCGGAACGTTGCAGCGAACCTTTCTCGACCATGCCACCCGCCCGAATACGCGTGTCTTGCGGCGCTTCGCCGTTGGCGATCTGGGTCGGGGTGTAAAACAGATTGATGTTCTGCTGCAGGGCGCTCAGGGCCAGGCCGACGGCTGCGCCGACCCCCACCAGGATCGCGAGAATGATGATAAGACGCTTTTTGCGCAGCGGATTCACTTGCCGTTCTCCCGGCGCAGACGACGCGCCTCTTGTTGCAGATACCGCTTGCGGGCCAGGATCGGCGCCGCCACGTTGAGGGCCAGCACCGCCAGGCAGATGCCATAGGCGGACCAGACATACAGGGCGTGATGGCCCATGGCGAGGAAGTCGCCGAATGAAGCAAAACTCATCGAGCGGCCTCCAGACTGTTCTGTACTTCGGCCTTGACCCAACTGGCCCGCGCTTCGCGCTTGAGCACTTCAAGGCGCATGCGCAGCAACAGGACCGCGCCGAAGAAACAGTAGAAACCCAGCACCGTCAGCAGCAGAGGCAGCCACATCTCGGCCGGCATCGCCGGTTTTTCGGTGAGGGTGAAGGTCGCGCCCTGGTGCAGGGTGTTCCACCACTCCACCGAGTACTTGATGATCGGGATATTGATCACGCCGACAATCGCCAGCACCGCACAGGCCTTGGCGGCGCTGTCACGATTGCTGATGGCGTTGCCCAGCGCAATAAGACCGAAGTACAGAAACAGCAGAATCAGCATGGACGTCAGTCGCGCATCCCAGACCCACCACGAACCCCAGGTCGGTTTGCCCCAGATCGCGCCAGTGACCAGCGCCACAGCGGTCATCCAGGCACCGATGGGCGCCGCGCATTGCAGGGCGACGTCGGCCAGTTTCATCTTCCAGACCAGCCCGACGATCCCGCACACGGCCAGCATCACATAGCAGGACTGCGCCAGCATGGCGGCCGGAACATGGATATAGATGATGCGAAAGCTGTTGCCTTGCTGGTAATCGGGCGGCGCGAAGGCCAGGCCCCAAACGACACCGACGCCGATCAGCAGCAACGCCGCGACGCTCAGCCAGGGCAGCAGTTTGCCGCTGATGCCGTAAAACCATTTGGGCGAGCCGAGCTTGTGAAACCACGTCCAGTTCATACTGTTTCCATCACGGTTGCCCTTCGCTGTGAAGGGCTGGGTCTTTACTGGTTAAATTTTAACCAGACCTCATTATTCGCCGACGCTGATCTTCAGGCCAGCAGCTATTGCAAAAGGTGTCAGGGTTATCGCCAGGGCGGTCAGGCTACCAAGCCACAAGAGATAACCGGTCGCCGGCATGCCCTGCAAGGCTGCCTGCAAGGCGCCACTGCCGAGAATCAACACCGGGATGTACAGCGGCAAAATCAGCAGCGCCAGCAACAGGCCACCGCGCTTCAATCCGACCGTCAGAGCTGCGCCCACCGCACCGAGCAGGCTCAGCACCGGTGTACCCAGCAATAAGGAAAGCAGCAACACCGGCAGACAAGCGGCAGGCAAACCGAGCATCAACGCCAGCAGTGGAGCGAGCAAAACCAGTGCCAGGCCAGAGAAGGCCCAGTGTGCCAGTACCTTGGCCAAAACCAGAAGAGGCAGGGGGTGCGACGAAAGGACCCACTGTTCAAGCGAACCGTCTTCAAAATCACTGCGAAAAAGCCCGTCCAGCGAGAGCAGAACCGATAAAAGCGCGGCCACCCAGACCAGTCCCGGAGACAAGGTTTGCAACAATTGAGCCTCGGGGCCGACCGCCAGCGGGAACAACGCCACCACGATGGCGAAGAACACCAGCGGATTAGCCAGTTCCGCAGGACGGCGAAACAATAAACGGGCCTCACGGGCGACCAACAGGCCGAAAACACTCATACGGCCCAATTCCCCAGGTCAATGTCGCGATAGCCGGCCGGCATCCGGCTCAGCGTGTGGTGCGTAGTCAACACGACCATGCCGCCGCGCTCGCAGTGCGCGGCCAGGTGTTCTTCAAGTTGCGCCACGCCTTGTTTATCGAGCGCGGTGAACGGTTCATCGAGAATCCACAGCGGCGGGCTGTCCAGGTACAACCGCGCCAGCGCCACGCGACGATGTTGGCCAGCCGACAAGATGTGGCAGGGAACATCCTCGAAACCGCGCAGCCCCACCGCAGCCAGCGCCTCCCAGATCGCTTCATGGGAAGCCGGGTGATGCAGGGCACAGAGCCAGCTGAGGTTTTCCTCAGGGGTCAGCAACTCCTTGATACCGGCGGCATGACCGATCCACAGCAGGTTGCGCGCCAGCTCGAAACGTTGCTCATTGAGCGGCTGGCCGTTGAGCAGCACCTGACCGGCGGTCGGCTGCATCAGGCCACACAGCAGGCGCAACAGGCTGGTCTTGCCACTGCCGTTGGGGCCGCTGATTTGCAACATTTCGCCACTGGCCAGTCTCAAATCGAGATTTTCGAAGAGCAGCCGAAGGTCTCGCTCACAAGCGAGGGCAACGGTTTGCAGGACTGGGCTGGTCAAGGGATTACGGGCCTTTTGCGGTTCAAGTCGGCGGCGAAGCGGCCGCTAAAGAGATGCAGCATAGATGCATTGGCGGCCTGTTCTAGAGAGCTGCGTCAAACAATTGCAATGTTTTCGCCACTCCCCGAAAGACGGGCGGCATTATACATGCCATGCCCTACTCTAAAGAGTGCATTTTCCTCAGGTTGTGACCGCGTATGACAGGCGAAATGAACATCCTTCCGCTACCCCAGACCACGCCCGCGACTTCGCGGCCACTGGTGGTGAGTGGCGATCTGCTGCAGTTGCTCAAGCCAATGGAGGGCCTGATCGACGTCGGGCAGACCGCCAAGGCTGAAGTACTGTCGCTCAAGCAGACGGATCAGACTTTTCAACTGCTGCTCAAAGTCACCCTCGACAGCGGTCGCCAGACCACCGTGCAGGCCACCAGCACGCAACCGCTGCCCCAAGGCACCAGCCTGGCGATCACGCAGCCGTCGGCGAGCAATCTGGCAATCACCGTGCAACAAGCCATCGCTTCCAGCATCGCCACCCTCACCCGCATCGACACGGCGCAACTACCGGTCGGCACCTTGCTGCAAGGCAAAGTGTTGACCTCGCAGGTGCTGCCGCAGGTGCCGGGGCAACCGACGGTGTTTCGCTCGATGGTGAGCTTGTTGAACACCGTGCTGAGCGGCAGCACCTTGAGCATCGACAGCCCGACGCCGCTGCGCATCGGCACGTTGTTGAGCGCCATGGTGCAAGACACCCAGACGCTGAAGTTCGTCCCGTTAAGCAGCCGCCAGGAACAATTGGCGGTGACACAGCAACTGGTCAGCCAGCAAAGTCGCCAGGGCTCGCTGGATGGCTTGATCAAGGCCCTGCAAAACCTGCCCTTGCCGTCCGCGTCCGCGTCCGCAGACCAGACTTCCAACGACTTGCGCGCTGCCGTAGAAAAACTCCTCGCTGGTTTGCCGGATGTTCAGCAATTGAGTACGCCAAAGGGTCTGGCTCAGGCGCTGGCCAACAGTGGTCTGTTCCTCGAAGCGAAACTGCTCACCGGACAGAACCCGACGCTGACTCCAGACATGAAGGGCGATTTGCTCAAGCTGATCGCGCAACTGACGCCGGGGCTGCCGGCTAACACCAACCTCAATGCAATCATCGCCGCCAACACATTGGTGCAGGCGATGCCAAGCTTTGTGCGCAGCGCACTCGGCATGCTCGGCCAGGTCAGCGCCAAACCGCTGCCGACCAGCTTCCCGCTGCCCGAGCGTCTGCTGCAAAGCCAGGACGGTGAAGGTGATCTGGAGCACTTGCTGCGTTTGGCTGCGGCGGCGGTTTCGCGCCTGCAAAGCCATCAACTGTCGAGCCTGGAGCAAACCGGTCTGACAGACGATGGGCGGCTGGTCAGCACCTGGCAACTGGAAATTCCGATGCGCAACCTGCAGGACATCGTGCCGTTACAGGTCAAGTTCCAGCGCGAAGAAGCCCCCGAGAAAGAACAACCGCACGAACGTCGCGACGAACGTGAGCCCAAGCAACAATTGTGGCGCGTCGACCTGGCGTTCGACATGGAGCCGCTAGGCCCCTTGCAGATTCAGGCGCAGTTGATCAAGGGCAGCCTGTCCAGCCAACTCTGGGCTGAACGCCCCTACACCGCGAGCCTGATCGAAAGCAACCTGGCCGGGCTGCGTGAACGCCTGCTGGCCTCGGGCCTGAACGTCGGCGATCTGGATTGCCACCTCGGCAAACCGCCGCAAGGCCCGCAAACCCGTCTCGAACAACGCTGGGTCGACGAAACCGCATGAGAAATCCCAACGCCCCACGCCAGGCCATCGCCCTCAAATACGACGGCAGCCACGCCCCTACCCTCACGGCCAAGGGTGACGAAGCGCTAGCGGAAGAGATACTGCGGATCGCCCGCGACTACGAAGTGCCGATCTACGAAAACGCCGAACTGGTGAAACTGCTGGCGCGGATGGATTTGGGCGAGAGTATTCCGGAGGAGTTGTACCGCACGATCGCCGAAATTATTGCGTTTGCGTGGAATCTGAAGGGCAAGTTTCCGGCGGGGCATGATGCGGAGGCGGTCATGCTGGAGAAGGACATTACTGATCGCGGGGATGACTACTGATCGTTCCCACGCTCTGCGTGGGAATGAAGCACGTGACGCTCTGCGTCAGATTCAACAGCTGAACGCGGAGCGTCCCCAGAGGCATTCCCACGCGGAGCGTGGGAACGATCTCTGACAGGTGTCAGTTCTTGTGAAGCTTGCGCATCAACTCCGCCTCAGCCTGGGTCAACCCGCAGGACTGAGTCAGTTCATCCACTGTAGCGCCCATTCCGACCAGTCGCGCCGCTTGGGCAAACGACAGGCTCGACGGGTCGCGCTGTTCCAGTTGCGCCAGTTTGTCCGGCAGCGGGCCGACCACCGCGCGCAGCTCGTGCAGGTCTTCACCCATGCGCACGTTGCCGCGCTGATAGTCGTCCACGCGTTTGCCCAGGTCCTTGATGCGCTGATCCCGCAGCGCATCGCCCTGAGCCTGTTGCGCGGCGATCAGTCGTTGACCGCGTATGTACGCCAGAAACATCGCCAGCGTGCCTGCCCAGAAAAGGAACAGGACAATGACCGCTACCTCAAGAATCAATCAAATATTCTCCAGATCCGACCATTCTTCTTCGCTCATCATCTTGTCCAGCTCGACCAGGATCAGCAGTTCGTTATTCTTGTTGCACACGCCTTGAATGAACTTGGCGGATTCTTCGTTACCGACGTTTGGCGCGGTTTCGATTTCCGACTGACGCAGGTAAACCACTTCGGCAACGCTGTCGACCATGATCCCGACCACTTGCTTGTCGGCTTCGATGATGACGATACGGGTGTTGTCGCTGATCTCGGCATTCATCAGGCCGAAGCGCTGACGGGTGTCGATCACGGTGACCACGTTACCGCGCAGGTTGATGATGCCCAGCACGTAGGACGGGGCACCCGGGACCGGGGCGATTTCGGTGTAGCGCAGGACTTCCTGAACGCGCATCACGTTGATGCCGTAGGTTTCGTTGTCCAGCTTGAAAGTTACCCATTGCAGGATCGGATCTTCGGAACCCTTTGCATTTGTCGCTTGATTACTCATACCTGACCCCTCGAAAAACCGCCCTGGCGGTGTGTGTTCTGTGCGCCGGCAGTCACTGCCGTTGCGTGTTTTTTATGTTGGTTTGTGAGCCGGTTTCTTGATACTGCTCAGGTGCTTTGCCCCGCCGCTGGCGATCAGATCGGCCAGCGCGGAAACGTCGAGCAAGGCACACATGTGTTCAATCACGGTGCCCGCCAGCCACGGTCGTTGACCACGGTGGCTGCGCCATTTGATTTCGTTGGGGTCCAGGCGCAACGAGCGGCTGACCTGATGCACCGCCAGCCCCCACTCATAGCCCTGAACCGAAATGACGTATTGCAGGCCCTGGCGGAAGTCATCGCGGTAGCGGTCGGGCATGACCCAACGCGCGGTATCGAGAACTTTCAGGTTGCCGGCCTGGCTCGGAAGAATCCCGAGGAACCATTCCGGCTGACCGAACAGCGGTGTCAGCTCGTGACCAGCCAATGAATAAATCGAACCGAGGCATACCAGCGGCACCGCCAGCGTCAGGCCGGCCACGTCGAACAACAGGCATTCGAAGGGCTCGGCGGCCCACGATGGACGCCCGTCGGTTTCGACCGGAGGCGGCGTGTTGCTCGGTGGGAGATGAACTTCGACGAGCGGCGGCACCAGCGTTTGCAGCAGCGGTGCGATAGTCGATACCGGCGCGAGGATCGGTGCCGGTGCTTCCATGACAGGTGCTGGTGCTGGTGCTGTTTCTTTCACTGCAGGCGCAACCACGGGTGCAATCACCGGCGCCGGCCGTGCATCACGCGCCTGTTCTTCGAGCACCGCCAACTGAAACTCGTCGAGGGCACTTTCAGGTTCAATCACTTCGATGGGCGCTTCGATGACAGGCGCCAGTTCCTCGGTCGCGTCCTGAAGCAAGCTGTCCAGATAACTCTGGAGCGCGAGTTGCGGGCGAGAGGTGACTTTCACCGGCCGATTCATTTAAGCACCACGCAAGGAAGGTTCATCTCACGCCACCTGCGCAACGGATTGCTGCGCCAGCAAATGCTTGAGCAGCGCGCGGTAAGCCAGAACGCCACGGCTCTTGCCGTCGAACTGCGAAGGCGTGAGCCCGGCCCGGCTGGCGTCACGCAGACGAGTATCGACCGGGATGTAGCCTTGCCAGATTTCTTCAGGGTACATGTCGCGCAGCACGCGCAGGGTTCCGAGGGACGCCTGGGTGCGGCGGTCAAACAAGGTCGGGATGATGGTGAACGGCAGCGCCTGTTTGCGTGAGCGGTTGATCATCGCCAAGGTGTTGACCATGCGTTCCAGACCTTTGACGGCCAGGTGCTCGGTCTGCACCGGGATCACCAACTGCTGGCTCGCCGCCAAGGCATTGACCATCAGCACGCCGAGCAACGGCGGGCTGTCGATCACCGCGTAATCGAAGTCCTGCCACAACTGCGCGAGGCTCTTGGCGATCACCAGGCCCAAACCGCTCTGCCCCGGCGACTGGCGCTCAAGCGTGGCCAGCGCGGTACTGGAGGGCAACAGGGAAATGCTTTCGTGGCTGGTGGGCAACAGCAACTGACCGGGCAAGCCTTGCGGCACGCTGCCCTTGTGCAGGAACAAGTCGTAACTGCTGTGTTCCAGGGTGTCGGGGTCGTAGCCGAAGTAGCTGGTCATGGAGCCGTGCGGGTCGAGATCGACCACAACCACGCGCTTGCCCGCCTCGGCCAGTAAACCGGCTAAAGCGATAGAGGAAGTGGTTTTACCAACACCACCCTTTTGATTGGCAACTGCCCAGACTCTCATTCGAAGGGTTCCGCCCGGTCGACAGGGTCGACCGAGAAATAGCTCAACGTGTTAATACGGGTGACGGAGAATTGACGGCGCTCTCTCGTACCGGCGACTTGACCGGGGTCGGTGCAGTTTGTGTGCCAGCACGCTTCAACGCGGCGTCCGGTTGTGCATGAGCGGTACCGGTGCCGGTCAGGCTGCGGCGCACATCGAGATTGCGCGACACCACCATCACCACTCGACGGTTGCGTGCGCGGCCTTCAGCGGTGGCGTTGTTGGCCACCGGCTGGAATTCGCCGTAGCCCACGGACGCCATACGGGCAGGGTTCACGCCCTGCATCGCCAGAATTCGCACAATGCTCGCCGAACGGGCCGAGGACAGTTCCCAGTTGGTCGGGTACTGCGCGGTACGAATCGGTTGATCGTCAGTAAAGCCTTCGACGTGGATCGGGTTGTCGAACGGCTTCAGAATCCGGGCGACCTTGTCGATGATGTTGAACGCGATGTCGCTGGGCATGGCATCGCCGCTGCCAAACAACAGGCTGGAATTGAGTTCGATCTCGACCCACAACTCGTTACCGCGCACGGTCATCTGGTTGGAGCTGATCAGGTCACCGAACGCCGCGCTGATGTCATCGGCGATGCTTTTCAGCGGGTCACTGGAACCGGCAACACCGGCATCGACCTGTTCGCTGTCTTTCACCAACGGCTTGGCAGGGGTCACGGTCATCGGTCGTTCTTCTCCGACCGGGATTGGCTTGAGCGAGCGATCGGCGTCGGTGAAGACCCCGATCAACGCTTGCGAGATGACTTTGTACTTGCCTTCGTTGATCGAAGAGATCGAGTACATGACCACGAAGAACGCAAACAGCAAGGTGATGAAGTCGGCATAGGAAACAAGCCAGCGTTCATGGTTTACATGTTCTTCAGGTTGCCGGCGACGAGCCATAGTCCATTACTCCCATCAATCCATGAAGCCCTGAAGCTTCAACTCAATAGAGCGAGGGTTTTCACCTTCGGCGATCGACAGGATCCCTTCCAGCAACATTTCGCGATAACGCGACTGACGCAAGGCCACGGACTTGAGCTTGGAGGCAATCGGCAGCAACACCAGGTTGGCACTGGCCACACCATAGATGGTCGCGACGAAGGCCACGGCAATGCCGCTGCCCAGTTGGGTCGGATCGGCCAGGTTGCCCATGACATGGATCAGGCCCATCACCGCACCGATAATCCCGATGGTCGGCGCGTAGCCGCCCATGCTTTCGAAGACTTTGGCGGCTTCGATGTCGCGGCTTTCCTGGGTGTAGAAATCCACTTCCAGAATGCTGCGAATCGCTTCCGGCTCGGCACCGTCAACCAGCAGTTGCAGGCCTTTGCGCGAATAGCTGTCGGGTTCGGCATCGGCCACCCCTTCCAGACCGAGCAGACCTTCCTTGCGGGCCGTCAGGCTCCAGTTCACCACGCGATCAATGCCACCGGCCAGGTCAACGCGCGGCGGAAACAGAATCCAGCCAAGAATTTGCATGGCACGCTTGAAAGCGCTCATCGGCGATTGCAGCAAGGCTGCGCCGATGGTCCCACCCAAAACGATCAGGGCGGCCGGGCCGTTGGCCAGCGCGCCGAGGTGGCCACCTTCAAGGTAGTTGCCGCCAATGATGGCGACGAACGCCATGATGATGCCAATCAGGCTTAAAACATCCATCAGATACACGCCTCGACCAGGTGCTTGCCAATATCTTCCAGCCCATAGATCGCATCGGCGAGATCGGCTTTGACGATGGCCATCGGCATGCCGTAGATCACGCAACTGGCTTCATCCTGAGCCCAGATCGCGCTGCCGCTCTGCTTGAGCAGGCGAGCCCCTTCACGACCGTCGGCGCCCATGCCGGTCAGCACGACCGCCAGAACTTTGTCGCCGTAGGACTTGGCGGCTGAACCGAAGGTGATGTCCACGCTTGGTTTGTAATTCAGGCGCTCGTCGCCTGGCAGGATTTTCACCGCGCCACGGCCATCGATCATCATTTGCTTGCCACCCGGTGCCAGCAGCGCCAGGCCAGGACGCAAGATGTCGCCATCCTCGGCTTCCTTGACGCTGATGCGGCAGAGCTTGTCCAGGCGTTCAGCGAAGGCCTTGGTGAACGCCGCCGGCATGTGCTGGATCAACACCAGCGGTGCCGGGAAGTTGGCCGGCAACTGGGTCAGGACCCGTTGCAGCGCAACCGGACCGCCCGTGGACGTGCCGATGGCCACCAGTTTGTAGGCTTTGCGTTTCGGTGCAGGCGACGATGGGCCGGACGACACAGGCGCATGGGTGCGTGCCGGAATCGGAGCTGGCGCTGGCGCTGGACGCGACGGTGTGTGGCTGCCGTAGCTGCTGACGCTTGCAGGCGCAGGCGTCGGGGCTGGCGCGGCGACCGGAGCCGGTGCGCTGTAGGTATTGGCGCGACGGTTACTGCGCGAAATGCTCAGGATCTTTTCGCACAGCAGTTGCTTGACCTTCTCCGGGTTACGGGAGATGTCTTCGAAATTCTTCGGCAGGAAATCCACGGCGCCGGCGTCCAGCGCATCGAGGGTGACCCGGGCGCCTTCGTGTGTCAGCGAGGAGAACATTAACACCGGCGTCGGGCAGCGCTGCATGATGTGTCGCACGGCGGTGATGCCGTCCATCATGGGCATTTCGTAGTCCATCGTGATCACGTCCGGCTTGAGGGCCAGGGCCTGATCGATCGCCTCTTTTCCGTTGGTCGCCGTGCCGACGACCTGGATATTCGAATCCGCTGAAAGAATTTCCGAGACGCGGCGGCGGAAAAACCCCGAATCGTCCACCACCAGGACTTTGACTGCCATAAACACTCCGTTAGACGGAGCGAGGCTCAGTCGCCCCGCTCCACCAGAATCAAATACGCCGCGTGGCGTAACGCTTGAGCATGCTCGGAACATCGAGAATCAGCGCAATGCGGCCGTCACCGGTGATGGTGGCGCCCGACATGCCTGGGGTTCCCTGGAGCATTTTGCCCAATGGCTTGATGACCACTTCTTCCTGGCCCACCAACTGATCGACGACAAAGCCGATTCGTTGCGTACCCACCGAAAGGATCACCACATGGCCTTCGCGCTGCTCTTCGTGAGCGGCGGAGCTGACCAGCCAGCGCTTGAGGTAGAACAGTGGCAGCGCCTTGTCGCGCACGATCACCACTTCCTGGCCGTCCACCACGTTGGTGGTCGACAGGTCGAGGTGGAAAATTTCGTTGACGTTGACCAGCGGGAACGCAAACGCCTGGTTGCCGAGCATGACCATCAGCGTCGGCATGATCGCCAGGGTCAACGGGACCTTGATGACGATCTTCGAGCCCTGGCCCTTGGTCGAGTAGATGTTGATCGAACCGTTGAGCTGGGAAATCTTGGTCTTCACCACGTCCATGCCCACGCCACGACCCGACACGTCGGAGATTTCGGTCTTGGTCGAGAACCCTGGTGCGAAAATCAGGTTGTAGCACTCGGTGTCGCTCAAGCGATCCGCCGCATCCTTGTCCATCACACCGCGTTTTACCGCGATGGAACGCAAGACGTGCGGGTCCATGCCTTTGCCGTCATCGGAGATCGACAGCAGGATGTGGTCGCCTTCCTGTTCCGCCGCAAGGACGACTCGACCGCCACGGGACTTGCCCGAGGCTTCGCGTTCTTCCGGCGACTCGATGCCGTGGTCGACCGCGTTGCGCACCAAGTGGACCAGCGGGTCGGCCAGGGCCTCGACGAGGTTCTTGTCGAGGTCGGTTTCTTCGCCGACCAGTTCCAGGTTGATCTCTTTCTTGAGCTGGCGAGCCAGGTCGCGAACCAGGCGCGGGAAGCGCCCGAAAACTTTCTTGATCGGTTGCATCCGGGTCTTCATGACCGCGGTTTGCAAATCAGCCGTGACCACGTCGAGGTTCGACACCGCCTTGGACATGGCTTCGTCGGCGCTGTTGGCACCCAGGCGAACCAGGCGGTTACGCACCAGTACCAATTCGCCGACCATGTTCATGATTTCGTCGAGACGCGCGGTATCGACCCGCACGGTGGTCTCGGCTTCGCTGGCCGGTTTTTCCGGTGGCGGCGCGGCCGGAGCACGGGCCGGGGCCGGTGCAGCAGCGGCAGCCGGTTTCGGTGCCTCGGCTTTCGGTTCTGGCGCCTTGGCCACGGGTGCCGCTGCCTTGGCAACGGGCGCCGGGGCAGTGACGACAGTGCCTGTCGCCACGTCGGTGAACTTGCCTTTACCGTGCAATTCGTCGAGCAGCGATTCGAACTCGTGATCGGAGATCAGATCCCCACCCACCGCCGCTGCAGTTGGCGCAGGTGTAGCCGGTACCGAAGCAATGGCCGACTCCAGCGCGTCTACCGCAAAGTTGCCTTTGCCGTGCAACTGGTCGAGCAGTGCTTCAAATTCGTCGTCGGTAATGTCGGAGCTGTCGCCCGCCGCTTTCGGCGCAGCCGGTGCCGCTGGCGCAGGGGCCACGGCATCGACGGCGAACTGGCCTTTGCCGTGCAGTTGATCGAGCAACGACTCGAACTCGGCATCGGTGATTTCGTCGCCGGCAGCGGCATCGCTGACAGGCGTTGGTACAACCACGGGTGCCTCGGCCTGAGCCTTGACGGCGTTCAGCGAGTCCAGCAGTTGTTCGAATTCGTTATCGGTGATGTCGCCCGATTCGCTTTCGGCGGCAGGTTCTTCAGCCACGTGAGCAACCGGTGCAGCTTCATCAGCCGTTTGCGGCTCGGCCAGACGGGCCAGGGCCTCTAGCAATTCAGGTGTGGCAGCCGTGACCGGGCTGCGCTCGCGGACTTCGCCGAACATGCTGTTCACCGCGTCCAGCGCTTCGAGGACCACGTCCATCAGTTCCGAGTCGACGCGACGCTCACCCTTGCGCAGGATGTCGAACACGTTCTCGGCGATGTGGCAGCACTCCACCAGCTCGTTGAGCTGGAGGAAGCCGGCGCCCCCTTTTACAGTGTGAAAACCGCGAAAAATTGCATTGAGCAAATCCGCATCATCCGGTCGGCTTTCCAGCTCGACCAGTTGTTCGGACAGTTGCTCTAGAATCTCGCCGGCCTCAACCAGGAAATCCTGAAGGATCTCTTCATCGGCGCCGAAGCTCATTAAGGGGGTGCTCCTACAGGTCTAAAAACCTAAAAAACCTAGAATGCTAAAACGCTAAAATCCCAGGCTGGATAGCAAATCGTCCACATCGTCCTGACCGGACACAACGTCTTCTCTTTTATCGGCATGAATCTGCGGACCTTCACCCTGAGAGAGATGTTTTTGTGGATCTTTTTCGGCCAGCATCGATTCACGGTCATGTTCGATACCCGCAAAGCGGTCTACCTGGCTGGCCATGAGTACGAGCTTGAGCAAATTACTTTCAACTTCGGTGACCAATTGGGTCACGCGCTTGATCACCTGACCGGTGAGGTCCTGGTAATCCTGAGCCAGCAGAATGTCGTTGAGGTTGCTCGACACCGTGCGGTTGTCCTGGGTGCTGCGTGTCAGGAAACCGTCGACGCGGCGGGCCAGCTCACGGAACTCTTCAGCCCCGACTTCGCGGCGCATGAACCGGCTCCAGTCCGTGCTCAACGCATGGGCTTCTTCGCTCAGGCTGTTGACCAGCGGCGTGGCGCTTTCCACCAGGTCCATGGTGCGGTTGGCCGCGGCCTCGGTCAGCTTGACCACATACCCCAGGCGCTCGGTGGCGTCCGTAATTTGCGACACTTCCTCGGCTTGCGGCATGTTCGGGTCAATCTGGAAATTGACGATCGCGCTGTGCAGCTCGCGAGTGAGCTTGCCCACTTCCTGATACAGGCCACGGTCACGGGTCTGATTGAGCTCATGGATCAGTTGCACAGCCTCGCCGAACCTGCCTTTTTCAAGGCTGGCGACCAGTTCGACGGCATGTTTTTTCAGGGTCGATTCAAAATCGCCCTGTGAAGATTCTTTATGCTCCATAGCTCCCCCGTGGCGCAGTGGATCAACCGATGCGTTCGAAAATCTTCTCGATTTTGTCTTTCAACGCCTGGGCCGTGAAAGGTTTGACCACATAGCCGTTTACACCGGCCTGGGCTGCTTCGATGATCTGTTCGCGCTTGGCTTCTGCGGTCACCATCAGCACTGGCAGGTGCTTGAGCTTTTCATCGGCGCGCACGTGGCGCAGCAGATCGATACCGGTCATGCCAGGCATGTTCCAGTCCGTTACCAGAAAGTCGATGCTCCCGCTGTTGAGAACCGGAATGGCAGTAGTGCCATCGTCGGCCTCGACCGTGTTGGTGAACCCAAGGTCACGCAACAGGTTTTTTATGATCCGCCGCATCGTTGAGAAGTCATCAACGATGAGGATTTTCATGTTCTTGTCCAATTCGACCTCCAAGCAGTCTTAAACGCGCCCAGCACCTGGACACGCCATTTCAATCAATTCGGCAATTCACTCGATGACTGTCTGGAGCACAACAGATCGCGACCGGTGCCGTTCAAATCCGCACCAGCCACGTTCGCAGTGTCCCCACACTGCCTTCAGCGCGCTCGCCACTCCCCCAAACGCCCCCGCAAACGGGCCGCGCACTGGCTATGTAACTGGCTGACCCGCGATTCGCTGACCCCCAGGACCTCACCGATTTCCTTGAGATTCAACTCTTCGTCGTAGTACAGCGCCAACACCAGTCGCTCGCGCTCCGGCAAATTGGCAATCGCGTCCGCCAGCGCCGCCTGGAAGCGTTCATCTTCCAGATCGCGTGACGGCTCGAGATGAGCACTCGCGCCATCCTCGTGCAGCCCTTCGTGTTCGCCGTCCTGCAACAGATCGTCGAAGCTGAATAAGCGGCTGCCCAGGGTGTCGTTCAAAATCCCGTAATAATCGTCGAGACTCAATTGGAGTTCGGCCGCAACCTCGTGATCTTTAGCGTCACGGCCGGTTTTAGCTTCAATAGAGCGAATTGCGTCACTGACCATACGGGTATTTCGGTGGACCGAGCGTGGCGCCCAGTCCCCCTTGCGTACTTCATCGAGCATGGCGCCGCGGATTCGTATGCCCGCGTACGTCTCGAAACTTGCGCCTTTGCTGGCGTCGTATTTGGTCGACACTTCAAGCAGGCCGATCATCCCGGCCTGGATCAGGTCTTCAACCTGGACACTGGCCGGCAGACGGGCCAGCAAGTGGTAAGCAATGCGTTTGACCAGTGGCGCGTAACGCTCGATCAGCTCGTACTGCGCGTCACGTGCCGACTTCTTGTAGAGGTTGTAGCCACTGGCTGTCATAGGACGGGTCCTGCGGTCTGTTGCACGAGGCGCTCGACGAAAAATTCAAGGTGCCCGCGTGGGTTGGCAGGCAGCGGCCAGGTATCAACTTTCTGCGCGATGGCCTTGAACGCCAGGGCGCACTTGGAACGCGGGAAGGCTTCATACACGGCACGTTGTTTCTGCACAGCCTTGCGCACGCTTTCGTCGTAAGGCACCGCGCCGACGTATTGCAAGGCAACGTCGAGAAAGCGGTCGGTGACCTTGGTCAACTTGGCGAACAGATTGCGACCTTCTTGCGGGCTCTGGGCCATGTTGGCCAGGACGCGGAAGCGGTTCATGCCGTAATCGCGGTTAAGCAGCTTGATCAGCGCGTAGGCGTCGGTGATCGAGGTCGGCTCGTCGCAGACCACCAGCAAGACTTCCTGCGCCGCGCGAACAAAACTGACTACCGAGTCACCTATACCCGCAGCGGTGTCGATCACCAAAACGTCGAGGTTGTCGCCGATGTCGCTGAACGCCTGGATCAGGCCGGCGTGTTGAGCCGGGCTCAAGTGAACCATGCTCTGGGTGCCGGACGCGGCCGGGACAATTCGAATACCGCCCGGCCCCTGCAATAGAACGTCGCGCAGCTCGCAGCGGCCTTCGATCACGTCGGCGAGGGTACGTTTGGGCGTCAGTCCCAGCAGGACGTCGACGTTCGCCAGGCCCAGGTCAGCGTCCAACAGCATGACGCGACGGCCGAGCTCAGCCAGGGCCAGCGACAAATTCACTGACACGTTAGTCTTGCCGACGCCACCTTTGCCGCCGGTCACCGCGATCACCTGTACGGGATGCATGCTGCCCATGTTATTTCTTTACCTTGTCTTGCATAGACGGAGGCCACATTACTGGCTGCGCGTTCGCGAATGGAACAATGCATGGCAGACCATCGATGTAGGTACAAAAACGGTTCATGACTACCTTAGCCAACCTGCTTGGTCGGGCTGTGGTAAATATCAGCGAACATGTCAGCCATGGCTTCTTCGCTGGGTTCTTCCTGCATTTGCACGCTCACGGCGCGACTGACCAACTGATGACGGCGCGGCAGATGCAAATCATCCGGAATCCGCGGGCCATCGGTCAGGTACGCCACCGGCAAATCATGACTGATCGCCAGGCTCAGCACCTCGCCCAGACTTGCCGTTTCATCCAGTTTAGTCAGGATGCAGCCAGCGAGCCCGCAGCGCTTGTAACTATGATAAGCGGCTGTTAGAACCTGTTTCTGGCTGGTGGTTGCGAGCACCAGGTAATTTTTTGATTTGATGCCTCGTCCGGCCAGGCTTTCGAGCTGCATGCGCAGGGCCGGATCGCTGGCCTGAAGGCCTGCGGTATCGATCAGCACCACGCGTTTGCGCAGCAGTGGCTCCAGCGCCTGAACCAGCGATTGGCCCGGATCGACGTGGGTCACCGACACATTGAGAATCCGCCCCAGCGTCTTGAGCTGCTCCTGGGCGCCAATGCGAAAGCTGTCCATGCTCACCAGCGCGATGTTCTGCGCGCCGTACTTGAGCACGTAACGGGCCGCAAGCTTGGCCAGCGTGGTGGTCTTGCCCATGCCGGCAGGACCGACCATGGCGATCACGCCGCCCTCTTCCAGCGGTTCGACTTCCGGTGTGGCGATCATCCGCGCCAGGTGCGCCAGCAACATGCGCCAGGCCTGACGGGGCTCATCGATATCGCCGATCATCGCCAGCAGATCGCGCGACAACGGGCCGGACAGGCCGATGCGTTGCAGGCGACGCCACAGGTTGGCCTGGGCCGGACGGCTGCCTTGCAGCTGATTCCAGGCCAGCGAGCCGAGCTGCACTTCCATCAGTTCGCGCAGGCTGTTGAGTTCGAAACGCATCGAGTCGAACGCACGTGGATCGACGCCGCCAGCGGCAGGTGCCGGAGCAGGCGCCGAGCGACGCGGTTCGGCGTAGGTCGGTTCGATCAGCGGCTCGGCAGCGGTGAGTGGCAGGCCGGCGAACAACTGGCGATTGGTGGTCTTGTCGCCTTCGGTCTCGCCATCGCCACGCAGGCTCAATTCGGCCTGGGCAGTGACGATGCGCGATTGGGTCTTGCGCAGCTCATCCTCGAGTTCCATGTTCGGAACACGCGGGGCCAGCGCCGACAATTTGTAATCCAGCGCAGCCGTCAACTCGACACCACCGGCGATCCGGCGATTGCCAATAATGGCGGCATCGGCGCCCAGCTCATCACGAACCAGTTTCATGGCCTGACGCATATCGGCGGCGAAAAAACGCTTAACTTGCATAAACCACTACCTCAGCCGTTGGGCCCTACTGTCGCAACAATGGTCACTTGCTTGTTGTCAGGGATTTCCTGATAAGCCAACACATGCAAACCCGGGACTGCCAGTCGGCCAAATCGCGACAACATGGCGCGAACCGGGCCGGCCACCAGCAGAATCACCGGTTGACCTTGCATTTCCTGACGCTGCGCCGCATCGATCAACGAGCGCTGCAGCTTCTCTGCCATGCTTGGCTCCAGCAGAACGCCCTCTTCCGAGCCTTGTCCTGCCTTCTGAAGACTATTGAGCAATATCTGTTCCAACCTTGGCTCCAGGGTGATCACTGGTAGCTCGGAGTCAGTGCCTACAATGCTTTGGACGATTGCGCGGGATACGCCGACCCGCACAGCAGCCACCAAAGCGGCAGTATCTTGACTCTTGGCGGCATTGTTGGCGATCGCCTCGGCGATGCTGCGAATGTCGCGCACAGGCACCTGTTCGGCCAGCAGCGCCTGCAATACCTTGAGCAGTTGCGACAGCGAAACCACCCCTGGCACCAGCTCCTCAGCCAGTTTAGGCGAGCTTTTGGCCAGCAATTGCATGAGTTGCTGGACTTCTTCGTGACCGATCAGTTCGCTGGAGTGCTTGTACAGGATCTGGTTCAAGTGCGTGGCAACCACGGTACTGGCATCAACCACGGTGTAACCGAGTGACTGCGCTTGGGCGCGCTGGCTGATTTCGATCCAGACCGCCTCCAACCCAAAAGCCGGATCTTTGGCGGTTATGCCATTAAGCGTACCGTAGACCTGCCCCGGGTTGATCGCCAATTCGCGATCCGGGTAAATCTCCGCTTCCGCCAGGATCACGCCCATCAGCGTGAGGCGATAGGCACTCGGCGCCAGGTCGAGGTTGTCACGGATATGCACAGTCGGCATCAAGAAGCCCAGGTCCTGGGACAGCTTCTTGCGCACGCCCTTGATCCGCGCCAGCAACTGGCCACCCTGATTGCGGTCCACCAGCGGAATCAGGCGGTAGCCGACCTCCAGGCCAATCATGTCGATAGGCGTGACGTCATCCCAGCCAAGTTCTTTGGTTTCCATCGCGCGGGCCGGCGAAGGCAGCAGTTCCTGCTGACGCTTGACCTCTTGCAGGGCCTGGACCTTGACCACGTTTTGCTTCTTCCAGAACAGGTACGCGCCACCGGCGGCGACCGCAGCCATGCTCAGGAAGGAAAAGTGCGGCATGCCGGGCACCAGGCCCATCACCGCCATCAGACCCGCCGCTACGGCCAAGGCTTTAGGCGAGGCGAACATCTGGCGACCGATCTGCTTGCCCATGTCTTCCGAGCCGGAAGCACGGGTCACCATGATCGCGGCCGCTGTTGATAACAACAGTGATGGCAACTGCGCCACCAAACCGTCACCGATGGTCAACAACGCGTATACCTTGCCGGCGTCACCGAAGCTCATGCCGTGCTGGAAGATGCCGACTGCCATGCCGCCGATCAGGTTGATGAACAGAATCAGCAGGCCGGCGATGGCGTCACCGCGCACAAACTTGCTGGCACCGTCCATGGAACCGTAGAACTCGGCTTCCTGGGCGACTTCCATCCGGCGCAGCTTGGCCTGGTTCTGGTCGATCAGGCCGGCGTTCAAATCGGCGTCGATTGCCATTTGCTTGCCTGGCATCGCATCGAGGGTGAAGCGCGCGCTCACCTCGGAAATCCGCCCGGCACCCTTGGTCACTACGACGAAGTTGATGATCATCAAAATCGCGAAGACCACGATACCGACCACGTAGTTACCGCCGATCACCACCTCACCGAAGGCCTGGATCACCTTACCGGCGGCGGCATGCCCTTCCTGGCCGTGGAGCATCACCACCCGCGTGGACGCCACGTTCAGCGCCAGGCGCATCAGCGTCGCGACCAGCAGAATCGTCGGGAACACCGCGAAGTCCAGCGGCCGCAAGGCATAAACGCAAACCAGCAGCACAACGATCGATAGCGCAATGTTGAACGTGAAGAACACGTCCAGCAGGAACGGCGGCACCGGCAGCATCATCATGGCCAGCATGACCAGCAGCAACAACGGCACGCCCAGATTGCCCCGACTTAAGTCGGCAACGTTTGTGCGAGCACTGTTGAATAACTGAGAGCGATCCACGGTTTTCCCCGTTCCTTTAAAGCAAACTTTTGACGCCTGAAGCTGGCGCAAAGCGGCTATTGCAAGAAGCCTTCCAACTTTTGCAGAAGGCGCAAATACACCTTCGAAGAACGAGCGCCCACTTGCGACCACTAATCCGAAATACGCTCGTACCTGTTAGATCTGACAGTAGTTGTGCGCAGCAACTTGATGCCCAATGGGAGACTCATCTCAGCAACAGGAACAGACTCATGAACACGCCTTGTTCAAACACCGTTGCGCCACTGACCGCCCCCGCAGTGTCGGTCAGACTTGATACGCTGAATTTAAGGGACCACGCCGTGAGACTGGCGTCCCGAGAGGGTTTCTTCCCAAACAACGGACTGACTGTAAACATCACCAACACGAGCATGACGCCAAACGACGAACTGGAACTTTTGCTCGACAACGAAGTAATTGGGCGACACATCGTCACGACCACAGATGCGGGTGCACCTTTTACGATGAATACGGCGGAGCTGACCGAAGGTCCACATGAAGTGACCTATCGATTCAAAAAAAAAGGCCAGCCATATGAAACATGCGAGCAACCCGCAGCAATTCACGTTGCACTCAAATCGCAGACAGACCTGCACTTGGGCAAGGCGCCCTCCACCCACAGCGGTCTGTTTGCGCAGATCAACATCAGCTATCCAAAAGATGAAAAAAGTGCCGCCTCCTCGACGACGCTGGCAAATGAAAACATCACAATGGTTCAAGGCATACAGGGTCTCAATTTAAGCCGGGATGCCACTCTCCTATATTTCGTCCAAGCGAAAGACAGTGTCAGCTATGTTCGCGCTATGGATACCCGCACTCAGACGATTGTCCATAGCTACTCCCCAGAAGTTGGAGGCGAAAGGTTAAGCGGTCTCCTCCCGGACGGCACCCACGCCTATATCAACAGTCCCCGCTCGAATTACATCTGGGATGCCAACACTCAAACCCATTACGTCAATAAAGGCGCCGACCTCGCGTACGGCGTCAACTATATGGTGATGAGCCCAACCGGCGAACGCCTCTTTGCCTGTGGCACAGTGGACTTTACAAAGGGCTATCTGAAGGTAATCGATGCATCCACCCAGACAGTTGTCCAGTCCCGGACAATCGAACCATGGCCTTATGGCATCGCAATCAATCCCACCGGCTCGCATTTGTATCTGGCTAATGTGGGCGACGCGCAGTCCGATTCCGACCCAACCGCAATCGACGTCATTGATACCCAAAATTTAAAGACTGTCGCAAGAATTTTGGTCCCTGGATTTGCCTACTCAATGGCCCTGAGCGCTGACAATCAACGTCTGTACGTGGCTGATTTTACGGCCAGTACAATTTTGATGATTGATACGGCGACCCATAAAATCATCGGAGCTGTCCAGAGCCAGCGATTTCCGAATCACATAGTGGTGAGTGCCGACGGCAAACACCTCTACGTCACTACACAAACATCACCGTTCGTTTGGATTTTGGATGCAGAAAGCCTGGCGGCTGTAAGTTTTTTTAACACTGAGAAGAACGAACTGAGGGAAGTTCTTGCTAAACCTGATAACGGCATGTACGTGCTGTACAGAAATTAGCCCCCAAAAAAAAATCCGTTATCGGATTGAGTAAAAGGCGGGGTTACTCCGCCTTCCTCTCATATCACCGCTCCTACGATTTCGCATACGGCGATGCCTGCCTACCGATAATCAACATTGAGGATGTTCTCCGGCTCGAGCATAGCCTCACACGCCCGACAACGGGCAACTAGTCCGGCGCTTTCGCGAGCAAGTCGAAGTGGCGCTCGGCGACAGCACGAAACTCAAGAATCGCGTCGCAAATCCGGTGGAATCGGCAGGTCGTCGTTGAGCGGCTCAGGCGGTTTGCCCTTGCCGGCGCGGTGCTGGCGGATCTGGTAGACGTAGGCCAATACCTGGGCGACTGCCAGATACAGCCCACCGGGAATTTCCTGCTCCAGCTCGGTGGAGTAATAGATCGAACGCGCCAAGGCAGGCGATTCGAGCAGCAGCACATTGTTGGCCACGGCGATTTCGCGGATTTTCAAAGCCAGGAAGTCGCTGCCCTTGGCCAGCAGCACCGGCGCGCTACCTTTGTCCGGGTCGTATTTGAGCGCCACGGCATAGTGCGTCGGGTTGGTGATGACCACATCGGCCTCAGGAATAGCCGCCATCATCCGCCGCTGCGACATCTCGCGCTGCAATTGACGAATGCGCTGTTTGACCTCCGGCCGCCCTTCCTGATCCTTGTGCTCGTCGCGCACTTCCTGCTTGGTCATCAGCAGTTTCTTGTGGCTTTCCCACAGTTGCACCGGGACGTCGACGGCGGCGATGACGATCAGCCCGCAGGCCATCCACAGGGTGCTCCAACCCACCACTTGCAAGCTGTGGATGACGGCCATCTCCAACGGTTCGTGCGCGATGCGCATCAAGTCGTCGATATCGGAGGACAACACCGCCAGCGCCACGAACAGCACGATCAGAAACTTTGCCAGCGCCTTGAGCAGCTCGACGAGCGCCTTGGGCGAGAACATCCGCTTCAACCCGGCAGCGGGGTTCATGCGACTGAATTTCGGCGCCATCGAACCCGCCGCGAACAACCAGCCACCGAGGGCAATCGGGCCGATCAATGAGGCCAGCAGCAAGGTGATCATCACCGGCTGGATCGCCACCAGTGCAATTTGCCCCGAATGCAGGAGAAAGGTGCCCATGTTGCGTTGATCCAGAATCACTTCCCGCGACAGCGTGAAGTTCATCCGCATCAGCTCCATCATTTCCTGCGCCAGGGCGCCGCCGAAAATCAGCAGGCCGCCGGCGCCGGCGAGCATGATCGCGAGGGTATTGAGCTCCTTGGAGCGCGCAATTTCGCCCTTGTCCCGGGAGTCCTTTTTGCGTTTCTCCGTGGGGTCTTCTGTTTTGTCCTGACCGCTTTCGCTCTCAGCCATGACTCAGCGAGCCCGTGCCAGATCGCGTAAAAACTGCAGGGCCTCGGTGGCCAGCGGTTGATACTGATTGATGATGTCCGCCAGCCCGACCCAGACGATGAACAGCCCGAGCACCAGGGTCAGCGGAAAACCGATAGAGAAGATATTCAGCTGCGGCGCGGCCCGGGTCATCACGCCGAACGCGATGTTGACCACCAGCAGCGCCGTGATCGCCGGCAGCACCAGCAACAACGCAGCCCCGAGGACCCAGCCGAGCTTTCCGGCCAGCTCCCAGAAATGATTGACCAACAACCCGCTGCCCACCGGCAGGGTAGTGAAGCTTTCCGTCAGGACTTCGAACACCACCAGATGCCCGTTCATGGACAGAAACAGCAGCGTCACCAGCATGGTAAAGAATTGCCCGATCACCGCCACCGAAACACCGTTGGTGGGATCGACCATCGACGCGAAGCCCATGCCCATCTGAATCGAGACGATCTGCCCGGCGACCACGAAGGCCTGAAAGAACAGCTGCAAGGAAAAACCCAGAATCGCGCCAATCAGGATCTGCTCGGCAATCAGCAGCAATCCGCTCAAGTCCAGGGCATTGACCGGCGGCATCGGTGGCAGGCCCGGCGCAATCACCACGGTGATCGCCAATGCGAAGTACAGTCGCACGCGCTTGGGTACCAGGGACGTGCCAAACACGGGCATGACCATCAGCAGCGAACCGATACGAAACAACGGCAACATGAAGGTCGCCACCCAAGTACTGATCTGGGTGTCGGTCAGCTGCAACAGCGACGGCATGGTTTAGCCAATGACCTGAGGAATGCTGCCGTACAACTGCAGGATGTATTCCATGAACGTCTGCACCAGCCATGGGCCGGCAACGATCAGCGTCACCAGCATGACCAGCAAACGCGGGAGGAAGCTCAGGGTCTGTTCGTTGATCTGCGTGGCGGCCTGGAACATCGCCACCAACAGGCCGACCAGCAGACTCGGGATTACCAGCACGGCAACCATCATGGTGGTCAGCCACAGCGCTTCGCGAAAGATGTCTACCGCGACTTCCGGCGTCATGGCGACACACCACCGAAGCTGCTCGCCAACGTACCGATGATCAACGCCCAGCCATCCACCAGCACGAACAGCATGATCTTGAACGGCAGGGAAATGATCAGCGGCGAGAGCATCATCATACCCATCGCCATCAGCACACTGGCCACGACCAGGTCGATGATCAGGAACGGAATGAAGATCATGAAGCCGATCTGGAACGCGGTTTTAAGCTCCGAGGTGACAAACGCCGGCACCAGAATGGTCAGCGGCGCCTGATCCGGCGATGCGATGTCGGTACGCTTGGACAGGCGCATGAACAGCTCAAGATCGCTGCTGCGCGTCTGCGCCAGCATGAAGTCCTTGATCGGTACCTGAGCCTTGGCGACGGCATCCTGAGCGGTAAGTTTTTCCGCCAGATACGGCTGCAAGGCGTCCTGATTCACCCGATCAAATACTGGCGCCATGATGAACAGCGTCAGAAACAGCGCCATGCCCGTGAGGATCTGGTTCGACGGTGTCTGTTGCAGGCCCAGGGCCTGACGCAAAATCGAAAAGACAATGATGATCCGCGTGAAGCTGGTCATCAGCATGACGAACGCCGGGATGAAACTCAGCGCAGTCATGATCAGCAGGATTTGCAGGCTGACCGAATATTCCTGAGCGCCATTGGCGTTGGTGCCCAGGGTGATCGCCGGGATCGACAACGGATCGGCGGCGAACGCCAGCGGCGCAGCCAGCATCAGGGCCAGCGTCAAGACGATGCGTAACGCACCCATTACTTCTTATCCTTTTGATCCTTGCCGAGCATCTCCAAAAGACGCTGGGCAAACTCCGGGGTCGCTTTTTCAGTCACGCCTGGCACTTGCACCGGCTCTTTGAGCACATGCAACGCGGTGATGGTGCCGGGGCTGAGGCCAAGCAGGATCTGCTCGTTGCCGACCTGCACCAGCATCAAACGGTCACGGGGACCGAGTGCGCGGGAACCGATCAGCTCGATCACCTGCCCTTTGCCGGCCGGACCCGCCTGCTGGACCCGGCGCAACAGCCAGGCGAGGAAGAAGATCAACCCCAGCACCAGCAGCAAGCCGAACACCAACTGCGTCAATTGCCCGGCCACGCCGCTGCTGACCGCCGGAGCGGCCGCGGTCGCAGCGGTCGCTATCGGCTCGGCAGCCAGAACACTGAACGGCATCGCCAGTACAAACCCCAGAACTTTTTTCACTTAGCGCAGCTTCTTGATGCGTTCGCTTGGGCTGATCACGTCGGTCAGGCGGATGCCGAACTTCTCGTTGACCACAACCACTTCACCGTGAGCGATCAACGTGCCGTTGACCAGCACGTCCAGCGGCTCGCCGGCCAGACGATCGAGCTCGATCACCGAACCCTGGTTGAGTTGCAGCAGGTTACGGATGTTGATGTCGGTGCTGCCCACTTCCATGGAAATCGATACCGGGATATCGAGGATCACGTCCAGGTTCGGACCTTCCAGGCTCACCGGATCGTTGTTTTTCGCCACGCTGCCAAACTCTTCCATCGGCAGACGATTGGACGACGAGCCAGCGGTATCGGCAGCCAGCAAGGCGTCGATATCGTCCTGACCGGCGTCACCGGTTTCTTCCAGGGCCGCAGCCCATTCATCAGCCAGCGCCTGGTCGTCTTGCGCGTTCATATCGTCGTTCATCATTTGTCCTCGGCGGGCAAAAATTCGGTTAGTAGCAGTCTGTTAAAACAAGGAGGTTTGAGCGCCGGTCAGCGGCGCTCGATCGGTTCGATCACCTGCAACGCGAGGTTGCCTTTGTGCGAGCCCATCTTGACCTTGAACGCAGGCACGCCATTGGCGCGCATGATCATTTCTTCCGGCATCTCGACCGGGATGATGTCCCCCGGCTGCATGTGCAGGATGTCGCGCAAGCGCAACTGGCGACGGGCAACCGTGGCGCCGATCGGCACGTCGACATCCAGCACGTCCTGACGCAGGGCGTTGACCCAGCGCTCGTCCTGGTCGTCGAGGTCTGACTGGAAACCGGCATCGAGCATTTCGCGCACCGGCTCGATCATCGAGTACGGCATGGTCACGTGCAGGTCACCGCCACCGCCATCGAGTTCGATGTGGAAGGTCGACACCACCACCGCTTCACTCGGGCCGACGATGTTGGCCATGGCCGGGTTCACTTCCGAGTTGATGTACTCGAAGTTCACTTCCATGATCGCCTGCCAGGCTTCCTTCAGATCGACAAAGGCCTGTTCCAGCACCATGCGCACCACGCGCAGTTCGGTCGGGGTGAATTCACGCCCTTCGATCTTGGCGTGACGGCCGTCGCCGCCGAAGAAGTTGTCCACCAGCTTGAACACCAGCTTGGCGTCGAGGATGAACAGCGCGGTGCCGCGCAACGGCTTGATCTTGACCAGGTTGAGGCTGGTCGGTACGTAAAGCGAGTGCACGTATTCGCCGAACTTCATCACCTGCACACCACCGACGGCAACGTCCGCCGAGCGGCGCAGCATGTTGAACATGCTGATGCGGGTGTAGCGGGCGAAACGCTCGTTGATCATTTCCAGGGTCGGCATGCGTCCGCGGACGATGCGATCCTGGCTGGTCAGGTCGTAGCTTTTGACGCTGCCGGGTTCAGCAACGTTATCGGTCTGTACCAGACCATCGTCGACGCCATGCAACAGCGCATCGATCTCATCCTGGGACAGCAGGTCCTGCACGGCCATGTCGTGTTCCTACTGCAGTACGAAATTAGTGAAAAGCAACTGTTCGATAACCACTTTGCCGAGTTCTTTCTGCGCCACTTCCTGCACGCTGGCCGTCGCCTTCTGACGCAACATTTCCTGGCCAACCGGCGTCGCCAGGGCGGTGAAATCCTGGCCGGAGAACAGCATGACCAGGTTGTTGCGGATCACCGGCATGTGCACTTTGAGCGCTTCCAGATCGGCCTGATTGCGACCCTGCATGGTGATGCTCACCTGCATGTAGCGCTGACGACCATTCTGGTTGTAGTTGGCCACGAAGGCCGGCGCCATGGGCTCGAAAATCGCGGGCTGCTTGCCGACTACTGCGGTTTCTACCGCGGCAGGCTTGCTCTGGGCGCTGTGCATGAAGAACCAGGTCGCCCCCACGGACATGCCGATCGCCAGCAGCAAGGCCACCACGATCAAAACAATCAGCTTGATCTTGCCTTTGGTTGCGGGGTCTTTTACTACTGCTTCGCTCTTCGCCATGCCAATAATCCGTCACTATTCGGGTTTTCACAGTCGCACGACAAGGCAAGAGCAAGTGTTATGCCAGAAGTGTCAGGAGGGGTTCAGGCCGGGACTCACAGGGCACAACAAACCAATGTGGGAGCGGGCTTGCTCGCGAAAGCGGTGTGTCAGTCAACATTAATGTTGAATTCCAGACCGTATTCGCGAGCAAGCCCGCTCCCACAAGGGTTTCGCGTTTTATCAGGCGTAGTAGTCGACGGCGCTGGAGCCAATCACACTGGTAGCGGCTTCTGCCACGTCAGCCACCGTCGGTGCAAGCTCCTCATCAATTGAGTCGACACGACCACCCGCGGCATTGGTGCGACCACCCTGCCCCTGTTGCGCCTGTTCCTGGCCCTGACCTTGCCAGCCACGCGACTGGTCGGACACGTTGACGTCGACCTGTCCCATTCCCTGCTGCGTAAACATGTCACGCAGGCGATGCATCTGGCTGTCCAGCGCTTCGCGGACGCTTGGATGGGCACTCATGAAGGTGACTTGGGTCTGCTGATCCGGAACCATGTTCACCCGAATATCCAGACGCCCCAGTTCGGCCGGTTGCAACTGAATGTCTGCCGCCTTCAGATTGGCGCTGGAGAGGTACATGACCCGGTTGACCACTTCTTCGGTCCAGCCACTCTGGTGCATGGCGATCGGCTGATTCACCGGCAATGCATTGGCTGTTTTCGGCGTGGCCGCTTGAGTCAACGCCGCCAGACGGTTGGCGAAGTCATCGACACGGGTATCGCTGCTGGCGGATTTCAAGTCTTTCAGGCCGTCATCGATCAGACCGCTGAATGCTTTCTCACCCCCCTGACTGGTGCCGTCCTTGTCGGCTTGCACGTCGAGCATGCTCGCCATGCCGGCGGTAAAGTTCTGCGCCGAGGTCAGTTCGCCGTCAGCCTGGGCTTGGGCCGAGGAGGCTTTGGGCTGGGACTGGCTGGACGCGGAAACGTGGCCACTTTGTTCCATGGCCAGGCGCACTGCCGGCAGGGCATCGAGTGGATCGGCTTCAGGATCGAAATCACTGTCGGCGGTAGCAGCGACAGGCGCAGGCACAACCTGCGCAGGCGCGGCAGCCACGGCCACGGAAGTCGCGACTTGCGGTTGCGCGGTAGCGACAACCGGCGCAGCGGGCTCGACTGGCGCCGCGATCACCGGCTGCACGGCCGCCATCAAGGCAGGATCAAGGGACGGATCAAGGCTTGGGTCGATAGGCGCGGTGTCGACTACCGGCGTCTCAGTGGTATCCGGTGCAACATCGTCGGCAGTCGCATCCTCAGCCGGCGCCGGTTTATCGGCGGGCAAGGAATTGCCGCTATCGGCAACCGCAGGTTTCGGGGCGGCAGCTTTGTCGCTGCTGACGTCTTTTTTTGCAGTACCTTTCGACGCATTGTCAGTCGCCGGCTTGGCCGACTTATCAGCGACAGCAACAGGCTTGTCCTGAGCCTGATTGGCGTAAACCTCAGCGAAGCTGGACGCCTTGTCCCCGGGCTCGGCAGCCACCGCCGGGGTATTGGCGGACGCGGCCAGCGTCTTGGCCGCTGTGCTGGCCTGAAGAAGTGAATTGGGGGTAACGGGCATAAAACGGTCTCCGCTGCACTGGGATCGTAGGTACAGTTGAACGAGATGATTGCAAGGGTCGAGCCAGTTTTACCAGTCCAGTACTAAAAGTGCCGAATGGTCAGATTACTCGGAGAGAGAGCGCTGTTTTTCCGCCTCGTAAAGCGGTCGGACGATGGCGAATTCGCCGTCGATTTCCCCCACCAGCTTTTCAATACCCGTGGGGCTTTTTTGCTTGGCGCGCTGCTCCAGTTCATGGCACAACTCAGCGAGCCGAACGGCCCCCATGTTGCTGCTGCTGCCTTTGAAACTGTGGGCAGCCTCCATGAGTTGCATGGCATCGGCAGAATTTTGCAGAAGATGCAAACGCTCTTCGGAATCGCGAATGAACGTATCCAGCAGCTCCGGATACTCATCCTCCATCACTTCCTGCAACGCGCTCAGCACGTTTTGGTCCAAATGTGTGTCAGCCACTTGCTCACTCCTTGATCAAGAATGGGTGAATTATGCCAGAGCCTCCCAGAAAAACTCCACGCGCGCACTACGCCCCTCGTCAGACCAGCTCGCGTTACGGCCCAACTGGCGGACAAGACTGACACCACGACCCGACAGACGGACGCCATCAAGGGGGCGTTCCAGCACTCGCGCCACGTCGAACCCCTTGCCACTGTCTTCAACCCGGACGACCAGGCAGCCGCCCTTGCCTTGCGGCGCGACCTGCAAATGCACCCGCACATAACCGTCCTGCAACGCCTCCAACCGGTCATTGCGTTGCTGGTAATAGCGAGCAAAACCCAACGCATCGCGCTTGAGGCTTGAGTCCAGCCCCAGCACGCCGTGTTCCAGCGCATTGGAATACAGCTCGGCGAGCACACTGTAGAGCGCGCCGCTTTGAGCCCGCAACCCGTGGACCTCAAGCAACAACTGCAAAAGGTACGGCAGCGGATTAAAGCGCTTGAGGGTCTCGGCGCGAAATTCGAAATTCACCGACCAGTCCAGCGGGCAGGACTGGCCGCTGTCGGAGTACACCAGCGCCGGAGGGGTCAGTTGCGTCGCCTCCAGCAGACTGACCTCGACCATGCTCACATCATCGCGGGCCTCACCGCCAAAATCGCGCAGGGCCTGCCCGATTTCCCCAAACAGCGCGTCAGGCTGACGATTGGCTGCAAACACCCGCTGCAACCGGTCCACGCCAAACAATTGCTCGTTGCCATCGCAGGTGTCGATGACCCCGTCGGACAACAGGAACACTCGATCCCCGAGGGCCATCGGGAACACTTCGGTGCGGTCATTGAAGGTTTGCGGGCTCAGCACCCCCAAAGGCAAGTGACGGGCAGTCAGCGGCTTACGCTCCCCCGTGGCGATGGTGTGCAGATAACCGTCCGGCATTCCGCCATTCCAGACCTCCACCGAGCGTCGCTGAAAGCTCAGACACAGCAAGGTTGCGCAGCAGAACATATCCACCGGCAGGATGCGTTTGAGCTTGGCGTTCATCTCGCGCAGGGTTTCGGACAGGCCGTAGCCCTTCGCGGTCATGCCGTAGAAGACTTCAGCCAGCGGCATGGCGCCCACCGCCGCGGGTAAACCGTGACCGGTGAAATCCCCCAGCAGCACGTGCATGTCCCCCGCCGGGGTAAAGGCAGCCAACAGCAGATCACCGTTGAACAGCGCATAAGGCGATTGCAGATAGCGGATGTTTGGTGCATTCAGGCAGCCCGAATGCGCGACCTTGTCGAACACTGCCTTGGCCACCCGTTGCTCGTTGAGTAAATAGTCGTGGTGCCTGGCGATCAGATCGCGTTGCTGCAATACGGTGGCCTGCAAGCGCCGCAGGCGATCCATCGCCTTGATCTTGGCGGCGAGAATCACCGGGTTATAGGGCTTTGCCAGAAAGTCGTCGCCGCCAGCCTCCAGGCATCGGGCCAGGGCTTCGCTCTCGGTGAGCGAGGTCAGGAAGATGATCGGCACCAGGGTTTCCCCGGCGAGCAGCTTGATCTGCCGCGCCGCCTCGAAACCGTCCATCACCGGCATCATCGCGTCCATCAACACCAGGTGTGGTCGTTGTTGACGAAACGTCTCGACCGCCTCGGCACCATTGGCGGCGGTCAGCACGTTATGGCCCTGACGGCGGACGATGCTCGACAGCAGCATGCGATCGGCCGCGCTGTCTTCGGCGATGAGGATCGTCAGGGGTTCGAGCGATGGAGACATAGCGGTCACGCTACGTCGAAAATCTGTTCAAAGTTGGAGATGGCGAGAATTTTTCGCACATCGGAATTCGCGTTGGTCAACTTGATTTCCGCATTCTCGCCGCCAGCGTGATCTCGCAACAGCAACAGCATGCCGAGCGCCGAACTGTCGAGATAGGTGGCGTCCTTCAGATTGACTTCGAAGGACTCGGGTTTTGGCTCAAGATTTTCGTACGACTCACGAAATTCCTGATGCTTGGCGAAATCGAATCGTCCCTTGACCGAAATCGTCAGTTTTTGCCCATCTTGGGACACTTCTGAAATGACTGACATTTAACGGCTTCCTTGTCATTGGCTAACGTGCTGTACAAGGTTTAGCACTTGGTTGGAAGGGGAGCAAGATTGATAAGTTGCAGTGTCTTCGAGTACGCCTTCGCGGGCAAGCCACGCTCCCGCAGTATTCGTGTCGTGCAAAGTAAATGCGATCGACACCAGACCTGTGGGAGCGTGGCTTGCCCGCGAAGAACGATGACACGGAACCACTGATTCAATACGGATCATGTCTGGGCAAGCGCTGCGACAACTCATCGAGCAATTTCTGCTCGCGCTTGTCTTCCAGCTGCCGTGCCTCGTCCATGTAGCGTTGTACAAGTTTTCGCAGGCCTTCGACACGGGCGAACGCCTGCTGCCAGGTATCGCGCGCCTTGTTCAGGTTGTTTTGATGCCAGTTCAGGCTCTGTCGCTGCTGATCGATGGCCGTACCGAGTTGCGCCAGGAAGCCCTGATACCCCAGCAACCACTGGCCGGAAACACCACTGCTGCCGCGTACGATCCATTGTTCCTGGTATTCGAGGCGGAAGGCTTCAAGGTCGGCGAGCTTACTTTCCGCCACTCGCACCTGGCCCTGAAAATGCCCGAGGCGCATGACTGCGGCTTTCTCGGCCTTTTCAGCCATTTCCACCACGGGTGCCAGGCGCGCGGCTCGGCTCAGTGCCATGGCCGGTTAGCCGCCCGCGGCAGGAGCGAAGATGGAAGCGAGATGGTTGACGCTGGCGCCCATGCCGATGTTGTCGTTCAAACCCTGACGCAGGTAAGTGACCATGGCTGGCTGGAGGGAGATCGCGGTGTCGGTCTCACGATCACCGCCCGGTACATACGCACCGACGCTGATCAAGTCGCGACTCTGCTGATAGCGTGACCAGTACTGCTTGAACATCTGCGCGCGGGCCATGTGCTCAGGGCTGACCACCGATGGCATGACCCGGCTGATGGACGCTTCGATGTCGATGGCCGGGTAATGACCTTCTTCCGCCAGGCGCCGGGACAACACGATGTGGCCGTCGAGCACGCCTCGCGCGGCATCGGCAATCGGATCCTGCTGGTCATCGCCTTCGGACAACACGGTATAAAACGCCGTGATCGAACCACCGCCCTTCTCGGCGTTACCGGCGCGCTCCACCAGTTTTGGCAACTTGGCGAATACCGACGGCGGATAACCCTTGGTGGCCGGCGGTTCGCCGATGGCCAGGGCGATTTCCCGCTGGGCCTGGGCGAAACGGGTCAGGGAATCCATGAGCAACAGGACGTTCTTGCCCTTGTCGCGAAAATATTCGGCGATACGCGTGCAGTACATCGCCGCGCGCAGACGCATCAACGGCGCATCGTCCGCCGGCGACGCCACGACCACGGAACGCTTGAGCCCTTCTTCACCGAGGATGTGCTCGATGAACTCCTTAACTTCACGACCCCGCTCACCGATCAGGCCGACGACGATAATGTCGGCCTCGGTGAAGCGCGTCATCATGCCCAGCAGCACCGATTTACCCACACCGGTACCGGCGAACAGCCCGAGCCGCTGGCCGCGACCGACCGTCAACAACCCGTTGATCGTACGAATGCCGACGTCCAGCGGCTCGCTGATCGGTTCGCGCTTGAGCGGGTTGATGGTGGGGCCGTCCATCGGCACCCAGTCTTCGGCTTTCATCCCGCCCTTGCCGTCCAGCGCACGACCGGCACCATCGAGCACTCGACCGAGCATGCTCATGCCCATTGGCAAGCGACCGGTATCGGCCAGCGGAACCACGCGGGCACCGGGCGCGATGCCCGCAACGCTGCCGACGGGCATCAGGAACACTTTGCTGCCGGAGAAGCCCATGACCTCGGCTTCGACCTGTACCGGGTGATAGCTGTCGTCGTTGATGACCATGCAGCGACTGCCCATGGCCGCACGCAAGCCTTCGGCTTCGAGGGTCAGGCCGACCATACGCAGCAAGCGCCCTTCAAGGATCGGTGCGCCGGCCAGTTCCGTGGCCTCGGCGTAACCGCCCAGGCGTTTGGCGAAGCTGGTGCGATCAAGGCGCATCAGGGACGTCCAGTTCCGCGTCGACCGACGTAACAGCAGGCTTTTCGTCAACCGGCAGTTCCAGGTGCAGATCCGCTGCTGCTGGGTGCAGCGCCTGATCGTGCAACTGATCGAGCAGCTTGGCCATGACTTGGGCGATACGGGTTTCGACGGTGGCGTCGATACGGCTGTGTTCGGTTTCTACCCGGCAACCGCCCGGCAACAGCGACTCGTCCTCGACGATGCGCCAGGTTTCTTCGTGGCGTTCGCGCAGGGCTTTGACTTGTTCGAAGTCCTGCGGATTGATGTACAGGCGCACATTGCCCGCGCCCAACGGCAGGAGCTTGAGCGCTTCACGCATGACGTGTTCGATCTGCGTCGAGTCGATGGCCAATTCGCGCTGGATCACCTGTTTGGTGATGTGCTGCACGAGGTCGATCATGGATCGCTCAATGAACGTGTCCTGCTCGGCGATAGGCTCGAAGAGGTTGACCATCAGTTGCTCAAGACCGGCAATCTTCGGCGCCAGCGCCGCTTCGGCTTCCTGGCGAACCTTGAGCGTGGTGCTGTGGAAACCTTCTTTCTCGCCCACGGCGAAGCCTTCGTTGTAGGCTTCCTGGCGGATCGCTTCGAGTTCTTCGAGGGTCAGTGGCTGGACTTCGTCCAGCGGCACTTCTTCCATCTCCGGCGGCTCGGGCTCAGGTTCTGGCTCGGGTTCCGGGACGAAAGGGTCGAAACTGGGCAGCGCCCAGACGTCGAAGCCGGCAACGTGCTTGCCGCGAATCAGGTCGGTCTGGGACTCATCATGTTTGGACGACATAGTGACCTTAGATCATCTCTTCGCCGCCCTTCCCGCCGAGAACGATTTCTCCGGCTTCGGCCATACGGCGGGCAATGGTGAGGATTTCTTTCTGCGCGGTTTCCACGTCGCTGACACGCACCGGGCCTTTGGCCTCGAGGTCGTCGCGCAACAGTTCGGCCGCTCGTTTGGACATGTTCTTGAAGATCTTTTCCTTGACGCCTTCGTCCGAACCCTTGAGGGCCAGTACCAGCACGTCGGAAGACACTTCGCGCAGCAACGCCTGAATCCCGCGGTCGTCGACATCGGACAGGTTGTTGAACACGAACATGAGGTCTTCGATCTGACCGGACAGGTCTTCGTCGACTTCGCGGATCGAGTCCATCAGCTGACCTTCGATCGAGCTGTCGAGGAAGTTCATGATATCGGCCGCGCGCTTGATGCCACCCAGGGTGGTGCGCGAGGCATTCGAGTTGCCGGAGAACTGCTTCTCGAGAATCTGGTTGAGCTCTTTCAGAGCCGCCGGCTGCACAGTGTTCAGCGAGGAGACCCGCAGAATGATGTCCAGGCGCACCTTGTGGTCGAAGTTGCCGAGCACTTCGCCGGCCTGATCCGGGTCGAGGTACGCGACCACGATGGCCTGAATCTGTGGGTGCTCGTAACGGATCACGTCGGCGACGGCGCGCGGTTCCATCCACTTCAGGCTGTCGAGGCCGCTGGTGTTGCCGCCCAGCAGGATGCGGTCGATCAGGCCGTTGGCCTTGTCTTCGCCCAATGCCTGGGTGAGCATTTTGCGCACGTAGTCGTCGGAGCCGACGCCCAGGCTGGTCTGGTCGCCGACGATGTCGACGAACTCGCTCATGACCTGTTCGACTTGCTCGCGGTGGACGTTGCCCATCTGGGCCATCGCCACACCCACGCGCTGGACCTCTTTAGGCCCCATGTGGCGCAACACCTGGGCAGCATCGGTCGAACCGAGGGACAGCAGCAGAATCGCGGCTTTGTCGACCTTGGTCAGTTTGGCGGCAACGGCTCGGTTATCACTCATCTGCGTTAATCCACTCTTTCACGACCTGGGCCACGCGACCCGGGTCTTCTGCCACCAGACTCTTGATTGCATTCAACTGTGCGTCATAGCCTTCGCTCGGGCTCGGCAGCAGGATGCTTTGCGGCCCGCCGAGGCTGACACGGTCGTTGGCCAGTTCGCCGTCCAGGCCGCCCATGCCACCGAGTTCCCCGTCGCTGCCCAAGCCAAGAAGTTGCTTGTCTTTGCCGCCACCGGTGATGTTGTTGAGCACCGGACGCAGCACGCCGAACACCAGCACCAGGATGAACAATACGCCCATCACTTGCTTGACGATGTCCCAGAACCACGGCTGCGAGTAGAACGGAATGTCGGCAATCACTTCACCGCGTTCTGCGGAGAACGGCATGTTGATCACGCTGACGCTGTCGCCACGGCTGGCGTCGAAACCGACCGCGTCCTGCACCAGGCGAGTGAAGCGCGCCAATTCGTCGGCGCTCCACGGCGCACGGGTGGTTTCGCCGTTGGCCGCGCTGACCTTGACCTGATCGTCGACCACCACCGACACCGACAGGCGATTCAATCGGCCCTGCTGTTGCTTGGTGTGGCTGATGGAACGGTCGAGCTCGAAGTTCTTGGTGGATTGTTGACGCTTGTCCGCCGGGTACGGCGCCAGCATTGGCTGACCGGTGGCCGGGTCCATGATTTGCTGACCGTTGGCATCGATCAACGGCTGGCCTGGCTGCACCATGCCGGCCGAGGCGGTTGAGCCGCCAGTGGTTTGCGGTGCCGAGGCCGGCGACGGCGGCTGGTTGCTCAAGGCACCCGGCACACCTTGCGGGCCATTGCTGGCAGTGCGTTGTTCGTTGACCGACTGCTCGCTGCGCAACGCCGGCTGGTCCGGGTTGAACTGCTCGGAGGTCGACTCGACGGCGCTGAAATCGACATCGGCAGACACTTCGGCTTTATAGCGATCGTTGCCCAGCACCGGTTGCAGGATGTTGTGCACGCGCTGGGTCAGCATGGTTTCCATGCGACGGCTGTAATCGAACTGCTTGCCAGCCATGGTCAGTTCGGAGTTCTCCGCCTGATCCGACAGCAGGTTGCCCTTCTGGTCGACGACGGTGATCTGCGATTTGCTCAGCTCAGGAACACTGGTGGCCACCAGGTTGATGATCGCCAGTACCTGGCCTGGCTCCAGGGAGCGGCCGGAATACAGTTCAACCAGAATCGAAGCACTTGGCTTGCGCTCATCACGCACGAACACCGAGCTTTTCGGAATGGCCAGGTGCACGCGGGCACCCTTGACGTTGTTCAGGCTGGAAATGGTCCGCGCCAGTTCGCCTTCGAGGCCGCGACGATAACGGGTCGCTTCCATGAACTGGCTGGTCCCGAGGCCCTGGTCCTTGTCGAGGATTTCGAAACCGATGTTGCCGTCGCTGGGAGTGACACCAGCCGCCGCGAGTTTCAGGCGCGCACGGGACAAATCATCGGCCTTGACCAGCAAGGCACCGGAGTTCGGTTCAACGGTGTAAGGAATATCGGCGGAGGCCAGGGTGTCCATGACCTGCTTGGCGTCCATACCGGCAAGGCTGCCGTACAGAGGCCGGTAGTCCGGCTGCTGCGACCACAGCACCACGGCAAAACCAATCGCCACGCTCGCAGCCAGGCCGACCAACAGGCCTACCTGACGCAGCATGGTCATCTCGGAGAGGTTTTCCAGGAAGGACAACCCGAACAGCGGCGGTTTGCCGTCTATTGGGGTGGCCTTGGCCGGAAGGTTATCGGCGACTGCTTCTGCCATGACTCAATTCGTCCTTAAACCGGCATCTGCATGATGTCTTGGTAAGCCTGAACCAGTTTGTTGCGCACTTGCGTCAACGCCTGGAAAGACACGCTGGCCTTCTGCGAGGAAATCATCACGTCCGTCAGGTCGACGCCGCTCTTGCCGATCTCGAAGGCACTGGCCAGCTGATTGGATGCCTGCTGAGTGTCGTTCACTTTATTGACGGCTTGACCGAGCATGTCGGAAAAGCTGCTGCCACCCAATTCAGGGACTGCGGCAGTCGATTTCGACGCAGACATGGCATCCATTTGCATGGAACGCATATCCAGCATCAACCGATTAAATTCAATACCTTGGCTCATGATTTCTCTCTTTGACGAAGCTACGTCGTTAGCGACCCGCAATTTTTTGACACTCACTCGGCGGGTACTGAGGTGTTAGCAACAAGGGTGCCAGCTCCGCGATTGCCCTACACAAAAGCCCTCCGATCCATGGCTCACCACAAAACCATTGCGGTAGCGAGCTTTTGTGGCGAGGGGGCTTGTCGGACCGCCGCACCGCCCCGTTCGGCTGCGCAGCAGTCGCAAACTCTGGCCATTTGCTGAGACTGAATTCAACAGGGACCGCTTCGCGCTCCAACGGGGGCAAGCCCCCTCGCCACAGAAGCTCGCTCCCACATTTAGATCGGTGTCAGGTGCGTCAACTTTCAGGTGGCGAACAGATACGCTTCCACGTCCATTCCTGCGTCGCGCATCTGCGCCAGCTTGTAGCGCAAGGTGCGCGGGCTGATGCCCAGTCGCTCGGCGGCCTCTTTGCGACGACCCCGCTCGGAGCGCAAGGTGTCGATGATCATCTGGAATTCACGGCGCCGCAGGTCATCGCCCAGTGCGCCAGCCGATTCGGCGTCAACCTCGACGGCTCGCAACGGTGCAACCACCAATGTCGGCAACGGCGCACAGGCAACCGGCCCGGACAGACAGAAATCCTGCGGCTGGATCAAACCACCCTGCTGCAGAATCAAGGCTCGCTGGATTGCGTTGTCCAGCTCTCGCACGTTGCCCGGCCATGGATAACCGATCAGGCACGCCTGGGCCTCGGGCGACAGCTTCGCTGCCGCGTGCTTCATTTTATTGACGTGTTTGGTCAGCAGTCGCTCGGCCAGCGGCAGGATGTCGGCGGTGCGCTCGCGCAGCGGACGCCAGGCCAACGGAAACACCGACAGTCGATAATAAAGATCTTCACGAAAACGCCCCGCCGCCACTTCACCGGCCAAATCGCGGTTAGTCGTGGCCACGACCCGAATGTCCAGGGTGATGGTTTTGCGTGCGCCAACGCGCTCGACTTCACGCTCCTGCAACACCCGCAGCAACTTGGCCTGTAGCCCGAGGGGCATTTCGGAAATTTCGTCGAGCAGGATCGTGCCGCCGTCGGCTTGTTCGAACTTGCCGGCCTGCGCAGCGATGGCGCCGGTGAAAGAGCCTTTTTCGTGACCGAACAACGTGGCTTCCAGCATGTTGTCGGGGATCGCGGCGCAGTTGATCGCAATAAACGGCTGACTGGCGCGATGGGAATGCTGATGAATGTAGCGGGCCAATACTTCCTTGCCGGTGCCGGACTCGCCAGAGATCAGCACCGTGGAATCACTGCGCGCCACTCGCGCGGCCAACTCCAGCAATTGCGCGCTGGCCGGCTCGAACGCCACCGGACCTTCGCCCTCCGACGTACCGAGATTGCCCAACGCGTGACGCGCGACCAAATCCAGCAAGGCCTTGGGCTCGAACGGCTTGACCAGATAATCCGCTGCGCCCTGGCGCATCGCATCGACTGCGCGCTCGACGGCGCCATGGGCCGTCATCAGCAACACCGGCAATTGCGGCTGACGCGCCCGCAACAAGCCGAGCAACTGGTGCCCGTCCATGCCCGGCATATTGACGTCACTGATCACCAGATTGAACGCCTCGACGGCCACGGTCGCCAACGCTTCCTCTGCCGAACCCACTGCCTTGAAATCATGCCCCGCCAGCATCAGCGTATCGGCCAGGGCCTCGCGTAGCGCGCGGTCATCCTCGACCAGTAGAACCTTGATTGCCATGCCTTTCATTCCGCTCCCTGAGCGCCGGATTTGTCACCCGAAAAAAGCGGCAGGACCACCAGCGCACACGTACCGCGACCCGGCCGCGAGCGCAGCTGCAATTCACCCTGATGCGCACGGGCCACGGCCTTGACCACGGTCAGGCCCAAGCCGGTGCCGGTGGTCTTGGTGGTGAAAAACGGCTCACCCAGACGCGCCAGCACGGTGCTGTCTATGCCGCTGCCGTTGTCGCTGACGCACACACGCAGGTTGTGATCTCGGGTATACAAGTGAACCTTCAAACGGACATCACCGGCACTCGCCTGAATCGCATTCTCGATCAGGTTGAGGATCGCCCCGATCAGCGTGTCGCGATTGCACAGCAACTCGCCGGCATGACTGTCGCACTGCCAACGCACTGGCAGGTCCTGGACCTGCGTCAGTGCCGCCGCTTGCAGCGATTGCATCAGATGCTTGGGCGTCACGCGATCGGTCAGCGGTAGCTCGCCGCGAGCGAACACCAGCATGTCGCGAACCTGATGTTCCAGCTCATGCAGACGTTCTTTCAATCGACCGGCAAAACGCTGTTGCGTGGCGACCGGCAATTCCTGCTCGGTCAAGTGACTGGCGTACAGCAAAGCAGCCGACAGCGGCGTGCGAATCTGATGCGCCAACGAGGCGACCATTCGGCCGAGGGAAGACAAGCGTTCGTGACGGGCCAGCTGATCTTGCAGATGACGGGTTTCAGTCAGGTCGTTGAGCAGCACCAACTGACCCGGTTCGGCGTCCAGCGAGCGAGTGGCGATCGACAGACGCCGACCGTCCTTGAGCGAGATTTCGTGTCCGTCGTCTTTGCGAGGCGCAAAACATCGAGCGATGACGTGACGCCAGAGTTCGCCTTCGAGCGGCAGCCCGAGCAACTCACACGCCGCCGGATTGGCTTCGCGCACGATGCCTTGGGCATCGATAACGATAACGCCGCCGGGCAACAGGTCGAGGAGATTTTGCAGACGATTGGCCAGGCGTTCTTTTTCCGCCAGCTCTTGCATGCGCTGGGCACTGACCACGGCCAATTCGCCCTTGAGCTCGGTGACCCGCGCTTCAAGCATGCTGTAGGAATCGGTCAGTTGACTCGACATCTGGCTGAACAGCGCAAACGCCTGCTCAAGGCCAAGCCGGCTTGCCTGCTCTACGGACGACGGTTGTCCCGAAGCGTCAGGGACAGGAGACATCTGGGCGGCTTGGGGCATCGTGCTCTCTCGCTTGGCTGACCGTCAGTTAAACGGAACGTTGCGAGGGACTTAGCAATACCCGTGCCTAAAAAAAACCGCCCAGAAATTAAGGACTTGAAAAACAGGCGTCAATCATCCGCCTGTTCATCACCATCGCGACGGCTCATGCCGTACTTGCGCATCTTTTCCACCAGCGTGGTGCGACGAATCCGCAGGCGTTCAGCGGCGCGTGCGACGATGCCATTGGCATCATCCAGCGCCTGCTGAATCAGGCCCTGCTCCAGACCACCGAGGTAGTCTTTCAGGTCCAGGCCTTCGGGCGGCAGCATGGCGCTGGCGGTGAAGTCCGGGGTGTGACCGTTGATGGCCACCCGCTCTTCCAGATCGCTGCGCAGGCTGTCGACCAGTTGCTCGTCTTCGTCGTCGACGTAGCGGAATTTCTTCGGCAATTCGACCACGCCGATCACCCCGTACGGGTGCATGATCGCCATGCGCTCGACCAGGTTGGCGAGTTCGCGAACGTTGCCCGGCCAGCCGTGACGGCACAGCGACATGATCGCGGCGGAGTTGAAACGGATCGAACCGCGCTTCTCGTGCTCCATGCGCGAGATCAATTCGTTCATCAGCAACGGGATGTCTTCGACGCGCTCGCGCAGCGGCGCCATCTCGATCGGGAACACGTTCAGGCGGTAGTACAAGTCTTCGCGGAAGGTGCCGATCTCGATCATGCTTTCGAGATTCTTGTGGGTCGCGGCAATGATGCGCACGTCGACGCTTTGGGTCTTGTTGCTGCCCACACGCTCGAAGGTGCGCTCCTGCAGTACGCGCAGCAGCTTGACCTGCATCGGCAACGGCATGTCGCCGATCTCATCGAGAAACAGCGTACCGCCATTAGCCAGTTCGAAACGTCCGGCACGGCTGGTGATCGCCCCGGTAAAGGCGCCCTTCTCGTGGCCGAACAATTCGCTTTCCAGCAACTCGGCCGGGATCGCCCCGCAGTTGACAGGCACGAATGGCGCGTCACGACGCTTGGAGTGGTAGTGCAAGTTGCGCGCAACCACTTCCTTCCCTGTGCCGGACTCACCGAGGATCAGCACGCTGGCGTCGGTGTCGGCCACTTGCTGCATCATCTGACGGACGTGTTGAATCGCCCGGCTGGTGCCGACAAGGCTGCGGAACAGATTGGGTTCACGGTGACGACCGCGCTCGCGGGCCTGGTCGTACATCTCGCGATAGACCTGGGCACGGTGCAGGGAGTCGAGCAGCTTGCTGTAGCTGGGTGGCATTTCGAGGGTCGAAAGCACTCGGCGACGCTGGTCTTCTGGCAGGTCAATGGAAGAATTATCGCCCATTAACAAAACCGGAAGGAACTCATCCCAGGTTGCGAGTGTCTTTAACAAGCCCGTAAGTGCGCCAGGAGCATTGACCGTCCCGATCAGGACACAGATCACTTCACGACTTGATGACAAAGAGCCGACAGCCTGCTGCCAGTCATGGCTTCCGCAGGGTAAATTTTCTTCACCGAGAAAATTTAAAATCACCGCCAGGTCGCGGCGGCGGACGCTATCGTCATCAATCAGCAGAATTTTGGTTTCACGCCACATGCAATAGCAACTTCCCTAGTCAACTCAATGCCCAAAAATGATGGGGCAAGCTAGACGCTTGCAGACACATTCTGCCTGTACACGCCTGAAATCTGTAACCAGCCACTAGTTAAGTCAAAAAACCGTGCACAGTCAAATTTATGGCGCACTATGTTTGGATTAACCGAGGATTAATTAACCAAACAGATGGTAAACCTTTGCCGCGTTCTGTGCTTGATGGATCTGCGACATCTCGTCGACTATCGCTTGCCTCTCCCCCGTCGCGGCCTCAAGCAGCTGCTTGTACACCCCCAGCAACTCCTCAAGATTGTCGCGCAACGCAGCCTCATCCACCGAAGCCTCACTTAAAACGTCTTCCATGCAGGATCGGCACGCCAGGTCCAACTCACCGATGGCTTCCCAATTGCGCTCGGCCAATGCACCGACCAGGGCTTCGCGGGTGTGTTCGATTCGCTGCAATACAAGACTCATGGTGATCTCCTTAAAACTGCGGACCCGGTGCGGCAATACCATCCCAACCGTCTTTGACTGTACGAAGCAAATCAGCGACTTCGTCGAGAATCTTCGGGTCGGTCTTGATGTTGGCTTCAGCCAGACGCTTCATCATGTAGGCGTAAAGATTGTCCAACTCACCGACGGTTTCGATGGAGTTCTCGAGGTCCAGGCCTTCACGCAAACCACCAATGATGCCGATGGCCTTGCCGATCAGAACACCCTTGTTCGGAATATCTTTACGCTCCATCGCGCCTTTTGCCTGGGCAATACGGTCCAGGCCACCTTCCATGAGCATCTGTACCAGTCGATGAGGGCTGGCTTCGGAAGTTTGCGCTTGAGCGCCAATCTTCTGGTATTGGCGAAGGGCTAACATTGGATTCATGTTGTACCTCATCAAAATTCTGTAGTTCGTCTAACCAGTGTATCGACGACGCGTCAAAAAACTTTAGATTCAAATGCAAAAAGCCCGGAGCGCTTGAAAACGCTGCCGGGCTTTTGGCGTTATGCGTGTTACGAGTTCTTCTGCTGCGCGGCCATGGCCTCGAACATCCCGGTAATGTTGCTGGCAGTTGCCTTCAACTTACCCACGAGGGTATCCATGTCGTTGTACTTTTTGGTCAGTACCGCGGTCAGTGTTTCGACCCGACGATCCAAGGCAGCCTGATCAGCGGTCAGCTTGGTTTTGGTCACATTCAGGTTGGTGGTGCGAGTGTCAAGGATGCCACCGGTATCGGTGTACGGCTTGATCACATTATTCATGCGTTCGAGCAGACCGTTAGTGCCGGTAAACAGGGTCTGGACTTCGCCACCGAGCTTCTTGTCGTTCATCGCAGCAGTGAACTTGGTGCCGTCGAAGTTCAGCGCACCGGTTTTTTGATCCGTAGTGATCCCCAACTGGGAAAGCACAGTCAGTTTGTCGCCAGCACCGGTCTGGGACAACGGAGCACGAATGGCGGCCAACAGCGAACGTGGCAGCGGGTCACCGGTCAACGCGGCCGAAACGGTCGGCTTGCCATCGTCGTCCAGGGACGGTTTGGTCAAGGACGTCACTGCGTTGGCAATGGCGTTGTAGGCGTCAACGAACTTCTGGATCGATGCTTTCAGGCCATCGTTGTTGGTCGCGACGTTAACCGTCGATGTACCGGCGCCAGTCAGGACCAGGCTCAGGCCGGAGATCGTCTTGTCAACGGTGTTGGACTTGCTGGTCATCGCCAGACCATCCACCGAGAACACCGCATCCGCAGCCAGGCCACCAATCGCACCCGAAGAAGTTGCAGTCGGTGTGCCGGCCATTGGGGCTGTGCCGTCGATGGTCAGCTCAGGGATGCCGGTGGCGGAGATATCAGAACCTGCACCGGTCGTGGTCGAACCCAACACCAGGCGCGAACCGAAGCTGTCGGTCACGATGTTCGCGCTCAGGCCGCTGGCCTGGTACTGAGTGTTGATCGAATCACGCACCGATTGCAGGGTGGCGCCCGCACCGACGGTCACCGGGTAGCTGGTGCCGTTCTGGGTGATGGTCAGCGTGCCTGCCGTGATCGGACTGGTTGCGCCGCCAGCAAAGGCCGCGGAGGCAACTTTCGACGAGGTCGCAAGGCTGGTGACTTTGACCACGTAATTGCCGGCAACAGCGGTGTTGCTGGACGTGGAGGTCAGTACTTTGGGGTCCGAGGACGTAGCAGAATAACCCGTGAACTGAGGGGTGGTCGTGCTGCCCAGATCGGTGAGTGCTTTCTGGAACGTGGCCAGCAGCGACTTCAGCGTACCAATCCCGGAGATGCTCGCCGTGTTGGTTGTGGTCCCACGGTCGATCTGACCTTGTTTGGCCGCTTTGTCAGCGTTGACCAAGGCCTTGACGATAGCACCGGTATCAAGGCCTGAGCCTAAACCCGTGCCCGGTAAAATTGGACTAGCCATGTGGAACTCCCTTCAGTGTGTCGCCGGTCTTTTGACCACTACAACGCCCAAAAGAACATAGCAACAAAATTCGTGCCAGCCGTCAGGCTTTCGCGCTGAACAACAAGCTGCTTGCATCATTCAAACTATTGGCCAGTTTCAAGACTTCTTCGTTGGGGATCTGGCGAACCACCTCACCCGACTCACTGGCAATGACTTTTACTACGACTTGTCCCGAAGGCTCATCAATCGAGAACTCCAGGTTACGCTTGACCGACTGAACGAATTTTTCAATTTCCTGGACCGCCATTTTCAGCTTGTCCTGTTCAGTTTGGGCAGTCTTGCGCGCTTCCTTGACGTCGACCACTTTCGCGGGCGCCGCTTGAGGCTTTTCCGCAGCCTTGTCGGCAACCGGAGTCGCGTGCTTGGCCGCCGGATAAGACAAGTTCAGCTTCACGCTCATATCCATGTCCATCACCTCTAAAAGTAAAAAAGCGAGAGGGCACGACCAGCGCACACCCCTCGCCAAAACTCAATCAGCTATTACTGAAGCAGTTTCAGTACAGCGGATGGCAGTTGGTTGGCCTGAGCCAGAACTGCGGTGGAAGCTTGTTGCAGAGTTTGTTGCTTGGTCAGCTGTGCAGTTTCAGCAGCGAAGTCGGTATCTTGTACGCGACCCAGTGCAGCAGCGGCGTTTTCGTTGATGTTCTGCAGGTTGGAGATGGTGCTGGTCAGACGGTTTTGTGCAGCACCCAGGTCGGCACGGCTGGTGTTGATGGTTTGCAGAGCCAAGTCGATTTTGGTCAGGGCAGCGGAGAACGAAGCCTGAGCAGTTGCCGAGCTGTTACCAGTGATCTGCAGGGTAGCCGAGTCAACGGACAGGGTTACGGCGTCGAAGCCGGAAGCCAGGGTCAGAGTGATCTGGTTAGCCGAACCGGTGTTGGAACCCACCTGGAAGGTCATGGTGCCAGCAGTACCGTCGATCAGGTTTTTGCCGTTCAGGTTGGTCGACTTGGCGATACGAGTCAGCTCGTCCGACATTGCCGCGAATTCTTTGTTCAAAGCGACGCGGTCTTGAGTACCGTTCGAGTCGTTTCGTGCCTGAACAGCCAGTTCACGCATACGCTGCAGAATGTTGGTCGATTCCTGCATCGCGCCTTCAGCGGTCTGAGCGATCGAGATACCGTCGTTGGCGTTTTTGATAGCCATGGTCTGACCGCGGATTTGCGAGGTCATACGGGTAGCGATCTGCAGGCCGGCGGCGTCGTCTTTAGCGCTGTTGATTTTCAGGCCGGAAGACAGGCGAGACATCGAAGTCGACAGAGCGTCGGAAGCACGGTTGAGGTTCTTCTGAACGTTCAACGATGTGACGTTGGTGTTTACTGTTAAAGCCATGACGAATTCCTCGTTGGTTGGGTACTGCGGCTTCCGGCCCTGGCAACCGCCGGGTATGGCCTAGAGAACCTTCGTAATAGTTATCGTCGCCAATGCAACTTGCTTTAGGGGATTTTCAAAAATATTTGCCATCACGTTGCCACCCCCCGTAAATCAAGGGGTTGGCAGCGTGATAGCAGCGAAAAACTGACGTCAGGGAACTGTCGATGACAGGGTTGGCGAGGACTCGCCAGCACCGACAGAAGAAATATTGCTTAAAGGGACAGGCTGTCGGTCAGCAACTCGACCAGTTCGTATTCCAGATAATCCGCCAGGGCGAGCCAGTTCTGCGCCTCCTGACACGTAAACATTTGACCGAGCACAAACGTCCATTGCTGCTGTACGTCCAGCGTCTTTGAATCAAACGTCGGGTGAACCGCAGCGACCAGCTCGGTCATCGCCAGCCCCGCTTCTACATCGCGCCCCAAACGGAACAAGGTGGCGCAGTGCTGCGCTTCGCCGATAAAAGACTCACTAGCACTCATGAAGCGAACTCCGGATGAAAGACGGTCCCGGCGATCATCGCCCCCGCCCGGCTGCTGTTATAGAAGCGCACCTGCGGATGGCCGGCGATAAACCGCTCCAGTTCACACAGATAGCTGCGGAAATTGAGCTGAGTCTTGATGCGCTGTCCATGACCATCCAGCACCCAATGTTTGGCGGCGCCCAGTTGCGGCCCCAAGTCGCCATCGCTCCAGCCAGCGTGGGTCTTGTCGCCCGGGAAAGCGAAGTCGGCACCGAACAGGGTGATCTGCGCCGCGCCCATCTTCACCGCCAGGTCGGCGGCCGGGTGAATCACGCTACCGCCGACATACAACTCGCCCCTGGGCAATTGCGCACGCAACGACTGATAGATAGGGCTGGCGGAGTAACTGCAATGACGCGTCCCTTGCCAGGCTTCGAGCACCAACGGATCAAGCATGGGCATGTACACCAGCGTGATGTCGGGGGTGTCTTCAGGCGGCAAATGCCGGGCTGAAATGCGCTGATCGATGCTGACCACCACGTCGGGACGAATGCCATGTTTGAGCAACGGCCGAAAAGCGGTGTCGACGCAGATGAACAAAGGCCGCTCAGCCTGGCTGCGAATTGTGCGCAAAGTCTCGAAATGCAGTTCAAGGCTCGGGCCGGTGGCAATGACAAACACCTCCTGGCCGGGACGAGTACCGAACAACTCAACCACGTCAGGATCGGTTTGCACCAGTGCCAGACACGCCTGCAAGCGCTCGATAATCTCAGGCGACTGCGGGTCGAACTCTCGGTTGTTGAAGGCCAGGTGAGTTTCGCTGATCAGGCGATCCCGAATCTTCGCGGTGAAGTCATCGGCCAGGACCAGTTCAGACGGCAAGGCAAAAAACGGTAACCTGATTTCCGCAAGATCACCGGCATACAGCAACTCGACTCGCGGATCGCTGAGCCACGGCTGCTGATCAAGCAATTGCAGCACCAGGTTGAATACCGCACCGTTGAGAATGTGCACGTACAAGCGCTCAAGCCCGACGCGCTCAAGCAACACCGTTTGCAGATCGCCAAGCCCCGTACCGTACACATGCAACACCGGGCTGCCGAGCGGCAAGCTGTCGGCCTGGACCCTGGCCTCGCGGCTGCGATCATGGCGGCTGGTCAATTGAATGCCGTTGATGCTCAACGTCGAGCCCAGGCCTTCCACCAGATCCGCCTGCAACAGGCTCGTGACTTCCACCAGCAAGCGCACAGCCAATGCCGGCCAGCGCTGCTGGATGACATCGACGTTGTGCTCAAAGAACTCGCTCATGCCGCCTCGCTTATTGTCCGGGCAAAAAAATAGCGCTCAAGATTACACCTTGAGCGCTTTTTTTGTGTCTGGCTTTCTTTGACTGATGCGTTGCCGTTATGGGCGATAGATGATCGCAGACCCCCACGACAAGCCAACGCCGAAACCACTCAGTGCAACTCGCTTCCAGCTGGAGTCCAGTACGTGTTTTTCCAGCAGCAAAGGAATGCTCGATGACACGGTATTACCGGTCTCGACCATGTCCTTGAGAAACTTCTCCGGCTCGCCTTCGAAGCGTCGGGCCACAGCATCAACGATGGCCGCACTGCCTTGGTGAATGCAGAAGGCATCGACGTCGTCAGCCGTGAGTTGCGAATCGGCCAGCAGCTCATGCAAATGCGCCGGGACTTTGAGCAACGCAAAGTTGAACACCTGACGACCGTTCATAAAGAACACACCATCGGTCACTTTCAGGTGCGGCGCGCCAGAACCGTCGGTGCCGAACTTGGCCTTGCCCAACTGCCACGGAGCGTTTTCGCCCATCCAGGTGGCGGTGGCAGCATCGCCGAACAGCATAGTGGTGTTGCGGTCTTCGGGGTCGACGATCTTGGAGTACGGGTCGGCCGTGATCAGCAAGCCATTCTTCAGACCGGCGGCTTCCATGAAGCCCTTGATTGCGTAGATTCCATAGACGTAGCCGGAGCAGCCCAGGGAAATATCGAACGCTGCCACGGTGGTGGGCAGGCCGAGCTTGTCCTGAACAATGGCAGCAGTGTGTGGCAGGCCTTCTTCGTCACCGTTCTGGGTGACCACGATCAGCACATCGACCGCTTCACGTTTCAAATCAGGGTTGTTGGCGAACAGCGCATTGGCTGCTTCGACGCACAGGTCCGAGGTTTCCTGCTCATCGTCTTTACGTGGCAGGAAAGCGGAACCGATCTTGCCGAGGATGAATTCTTCATCCTTCTCGAATTTTGCACCTTGTGCGTAATTGTCTATGCCGGCTACAGGAACGTAGCTCGCAATGCTTTTTATGCCAATCATTACGGCTTCCCAATAATAAACAGCCCAATACCACCGCTCGCAAGGATTCGAGGGCGCCGACAAACAGAGAAAACGTCGTCCCGAAGCGGCGACGGCGGGAAGAATAAAAGGCTATCACTGGGCCAGAAACAGGCCAGGCGCCACCTTCCCGATTTATACAATACAGTGAAGATGCGCGTTATGACTCACAGGTCACTCTATTTTGCCGAATCAACCCGATAAGGCGTTATTCGACCAGCGACCAGTCGAGCGGGGTTCCACGCGTGATGGCGTGGCGAGCGCGGCGGCCCAGAAGGGTTTCAGCGTGCTTGGGGGCCAGCCCCAGACCCGGACGTATGGCGCGCAGATTGGCCGTGGTGAAGGGCTCACCGGCAGCCATGTCCTGGGTGACATAGAGCGAGCGACGGTACACCAGGGATTTACGCTCGGCTTCAGTCACGCCGTAATGCACCTGGCCCATCGCCTGCCAGGCACGCTCGGTCTCCACGACCAGGCTGGCAAGCTCCGCCGGTTCCAGCGAGAAACTGGCGTCCACACCACCGGCCGCGCGGTCGAGGGTGAAATGCTTCTCCACCACCGTCGCCCCCAGCGCCACCGCTGCCACGGAAACGCCGACACCCATGGAGTGATCGGACAAACCGACCTGGCAACCAAACAATTCACGCAGATGAGGAATCGTGCGCACATTGCTATTGGCCGGGGTCGCGGGATACGTGCTGGTGCACTTGAGCAATACCAGCTCCTTGCACCCGGCCTCACGGGCCGCGCGCACGGTTTCGTCGAGCTCGGCGATGCTGGCCATGCCGGTGGAGATGATCAACGGCTTGCCCGTGGCGGCGACCCGGCGAATCAGCGGCAGGTCGGTGTTCTCGAAACTGGCGATCTTGTAGGCCGGCACGTCGAGGCTTTCAAGGAAGTCGACGGCGCTGTCATCGAACGGCGTGGAGAATGCCAGCATCCCCAGTTCTTTGGCCCGGGCGAAAATCGGCGCATGCCACTCCCACGGCGTATGCGCTTTTTCGTACAAGGCATACAGCGATGTGCCCGCCCATAGACTCTTGGGGTCCTTGATGAAGAACTCACCTTCGGACAGGTCCAGGGTCATGGTCTCGGCAGTGTAGGTTTGCAGTTTCAAGGCATGGGCGCCGGCCTTGGCCGCCGCTTCGACAATTCGCAGCGCCATATCCAGCGACTGGTTATGGTTGCCACTCATCTCGGCAATGATGAAGGGCGGCGCGTCAGCACCGATCAAGCGGTTGCCGATCTTGAAACTAGTCATTGCGGTGATCCTTCAATACGCGCGTGAACGCGCAGGCACTCTGAGTGAAACCGGCTTCGCGAAAGACCTTCAGCGACGGCTGGTTGGACGGCAAAACCAGAGCGGTGATGGCGGTCAGTTGTGGCCAATGACGGGTGACGAAGGCCTCGCCACGCGCCAGCAGCGCCCTGCCCCAGCCCAACCCGAAACGGTCTTCGAACAGATAAATCGACACTTCGGCTTCAACGCCACGCCGGTCATAACGCAACACCCCTACCGGGCCGTCATCCGCCTCGGCGATCAATAACAAACGGTGGTCATTGCTCAGGCTGGCGGTCAGCCAGTTTTGATGGGCTTGCCGGTCAATGACGCCGGTCTCCAGCGACCAGCGCCGCACGGCCTCGGCGTTGCGCCCCTCGAACAACAGCGTCGAATCGGCCAGGGTCGCCGGGCGTATCTGTAGAACCGCTCCGGCCAATGCAGCCGCCACACGCTGCGCGCCGCGGCCATCAACCAATCGCCGGGAGTGTTCGGCTAGACTCTGGCGCAACCCTTGATTGTCCGCGACAAAACTCACGGCCTGACGCAGCTGTTCAACACTGACCTGTTCACGTGGACCAAGGTAGACATGAGCCCCCGCGGTCGCCATGACTACGCCATTGGCCTGCTGATTATTCGACACGGCAATGCAAATCGTCGGCAGCCCCAGAGCCGCCCGCTCCCAGCTGGTACCGCCACCGGCACCGACAAACAGGTCGGCCTCGGTCATCAATCGGTAGAAGTCGCTGACAAAACTGTGCAAACGCCAATTCGGACGATCCGCCGCCAACACTTGCATCTGCTCCCAGGCCGGATTGTCGGCACCGGCGACAAAATCGACGTCCAAGTCACGCAAGTCCGCCATCGCCAACATCGCATGGTGAGTCTGCATCGCCGCATCGAAGCCGCCGAAGTTCACCAGCACCCGTTTGGCCTGCGGTTTGATCTCGACGGCCGCGCAGTTGAACTCATCGCGCAGCATCGCAAAACGCGGGCCGAGCAAGGTCTGGCAATCCGGTGGCAGCAGCGAGGCATAAACCTCAGGCGTACCGGAGAGATTCTGATTCAGCAGCAGATCAGCGTCGTAGGTGCGCGTCGCGAGATCATCCACCACGGCGATCCGGGGCGCCCAGCGCCTGGCTGCAGTTTGCCAGTGATGGTCGAGGCCATAGTGGTCGACGATGATCCAGTCGAACGCCGGCCGGCCTTCCAGCGCCTGTGCCAACGCGTCGATGTCCGCTTGCCACGGCAGCATCGATTCAATCGCTTGTTGCGGGTCTTCATCGGGATAACGATCGGGCAGCGCAAAGGTTTCGAAGCCCTCCCCCGCCAAAGCGTCCAGTCGATGCCCTGGCAACAGGCGACAGGCAAACGCCACGTACGAACCCTGCTTGCGCAAGGTTCTGGCCAGTGGCAACAAGCGCGCGATATGGCCGCTGCCAATGGTCGGTGAGGCGTCGGAACGAATAAGCACTCTCATTGCACTTCACCGCCGGTTTTCAATGCGGCGTACAAATATTCGGCGCGCTTCCAGTCTTCAACGGTGTCGATGTCTTGCACCAGATACCGCGGCAGAATCACCGGCAGGCTCGCCGGGGAAAACAGTACATCGCCGCGCAACCAGGCTTCGCTACGGCCCCAATAAAACTGGCCCGCGTCCTGAAAGGCCTCGGGCAAGTCCTGGGAGCGAGTAGTGCGAAATTCCGGGTAAAGCGAGATCAAGGCGCCCTCTTCGTCGAGGGTCAAGGCACGTTGCACCGGGAAGCCAAAACTGGCGACGGAGAACGTAAACGATTTGTCTGGATGCCGCTCCAGCACGTCCAGCCCCTGGCGCAGATACCGCGCTTGCAACAGCGGCGCGGTCGCGTAGATGCAGCAGGCAAAGTCGAACGCGGGCAGTTCATTCAAGGCATGAACCATCACCGCCGCCGTGCCGGTGAAATCATCAGCCAACGACGCCGGACGCATGAACGGCACGTGAGCCCCATGCGCCTGGGCAACCTCGGCAATTTCTTCATCGTCGGTGCTGACAACCACCTGGTCGAACAGCGCCGAATCCAGCGCCGTACGAATCGAACGGACGATCATCGGCACGCCGTCGAACGGCTTGAGGTTCTTGCGGGGGATGCGCTTGCTGCCACCTCGGGCAGGAATGATCGCAACGCTGCTCAAGGTACTACTCCTCAAGGACCAGCCGTCGCAACTGCTCGACCACATAATCCTGTTGTTCATCGCTCAGCAAAGGAAACAGCGGCAGGCTGATGGCCTCGGCGTAGTAACGCTCCGCTTGCGGGAAGTCCCCCTCGGAGAATCCCAGATCACGATAATACGGCTGCAAATGCACCGGAATATAGTGCAGGTTCACCCCGACCCCGGCCGCTCGCAACTCTTCGAACACCTGTCGATGACTGAGGCTGATCCGTTCCGTCTGCAACCGCACCACGTATAGGTGCCACGCCGATTCGGCCTCAGGCTGAATGCTCGGCAAGGTCAACGGCAAGTACGCCAGCAACCGGTCATAACGCGCCACCAGTTCACGACGACGTTCGATAAACCCGTCGAGTTTACCCAGCTGTGACAACCCAAGGGCTGCTTGCAGGTCAGTGATGCGGTAATTGAAGCCCAATTCCACTTGTTGGTAATACCAGGAGCCGTGGCTGGGTTCGGTCATGTGCTGCGGGTCGCGGGTCATGCCGTGGCTACGCAGACGTTGCAAGCGTTCAGCCAGGTGCGGGCTATTGGTCAGCACCATGCCACCTTCGGCACTGGTGATGATCTTCACCGGGTGGAAACTGAAGACCGTCATGGCGGCGAATTCGCCACAACCCACTGGCCGGCCGGCGTAGGACGCGCCAACCGCATGGGAAGCGTCTTCGATGACCGTGAAGCCATAGCGCTCGGCCAGTCCGGCGATCATGCGCATGTCACAGCTTTGTCCAGAGAAGGCCACCGCTACCAGCACTTTGGGCAGCGTGCCGCTGTCTTCGGCCGCTTGCAGTTTCGCTTTCAGGGCGTGGGCATCGAGGTTCCAGGTCAGCGGATCGATGTCGACGAAATCCACGTCGGCGCCGCAATAACGACCACAGTTGGCCGAGGCCAAAAAGGTGTTCGGCGTGGTCCACAAACGATCGCCCGGCCCAAGCCCGGCTGCCAGGCAAGCAATGTGCAGCGCCGCCGTGGCGTTGCACACCGCCACGGCGAAACCGGCCTGGCAACGTTCGGCCATGGCCTGCTCGAAACGCTCGATGGTCGGCCCTTGCGTGAGCCAGTCAGACTGCAACACGGCAACCACCGCATCGATGTCTGCCTGATCGAGGCTTTGCCGACCGTAAGGAATCATGCCGACAACTCGGCGTGCAGGTCAGCGATCTGACCGACCGACAGGAAGTGAGGATTGGTGTCGGAACGGTACTCGAAGTCCTCGCTCACGGTGCGCCCCTGCTCGCCCAGGTTATCTACGGCAAAATCCACGTCGACACTGGTGAAGCGGATCGACGGTTGAATGGTGTAGTGATCGGCGAACTCCAGAGTCATCCGCGCGTCGTCCAGCGGCACCATCAACTCATGGAGTTTTTCACCCGGGCGAATCCCGACATTCTTGTGCGGCAGGTGTTCAGCCATGCCCAGCGCCAGATCGACGATGCGAATCGATGGAATCTTCGGCACGAACACTTCACCACCGTGCATGCGCGCAAAGCTGTCGAGCACGAATTGCACACCATGATCGAGGGTGATCCAGAAGCGCGTCATGCGTTCATCGGTGATCGGCAGTTCGCTGGCACCTTCGCTGATCAGCTTGCTGAAGAACGGCACCACCGAGCCCCGAGAACCGGCGACGTTGCCGTAGCGAACCACGGCAAACCGGGTCTGCTGCTCGCCGGCAATGTTGTTGGCGGCGACGAACAACTTATCCGACAGCAACTTGGTCGCGCCGTACAGGTTGATCGGGCTGGCCGCTTTGTCGGTGGACAGCGCGACGACTTTTTTCACGCCGTTGTCGATGGCCGCGGCGATGATGTTTTCGGCGCCATTGACGTTGGTACGAATGCATTCGGTCGGGTTGTATTCTGCCGCCGGCACTTGCTTCAGGGCGGCGGCATGCACCACGTAATCGATGCCGCGCATGGCCTGACGCAAACGCTCCGCGTCGCGCACATCGCCCAAAAAGTAACGCATGCACGGGGCGTTGAACGTCTGCTGCATTTCGTACTGCTTAAGCTCGTCGCGCGAGAACACGACGACGCGCTTTGGCTGGTATTGCTCCAGCAGCCGACGAATGAAGTTGCGCCCGAACGAGCCGGTGCCACCGGAGATGAAAATCGATTTGCCGTTAAACATGCCTTGAGTCCTTGTACCTGTCAGCCAGGCTTAAGCGAGCAACTGCATCCAGTTCACACTGGAGGCTGCGCCGAGGGTAAAGCCCTTGCCGGTCAAGGCCAGGTTCTGGTTGTACGCTGCGTCTTGAGCGAAGCGCGCGCGCCACTTGTCTTGCAGGGCGGCGGCCGTTTGCGGCGCATCCGGCAACAAGCCCGGGTGCAGCATCTGCGCTTGTGGGCACCAGACGATCAGGTAACCGGCGTCGGCGGCTTTCAGGCACAGGTCGATGTCGGCAAACGCTTCGTCGAAATGCTCTTCGTCCAGACCGCCAACGGCCTCGTACAACTCTTTTCGCACCATCATGCAAGCGCCCGACACCGCCGAGTAGTTCTGCTCGACCTGGTGACCGTTCATGTAGCCCTTGGCATCTTTGCGCTCATCGATAAACACCGAACCGACCACGCCGTTGAAGCCCAACACCAGGCCCGCTTGTGTGGTCGCTCCACGGATGTTCATCAGCTTGCCGCCGACAATCCCGACTTCCGGACGCTGGGCCTGATTGAGCAGGCTGTCGAGCCAGTTGGAATTGACCACTTCGGCTTCGGCCGACATCAACACCACATAGGCGCCCTTGGCCTCGCTCACGGCAAAGTTATGCAGCGCCGAGGCGCTCAAGCGTTTACCGGTGCGCAAGACGCGCAGGCGATCGCCCTTGCCTTCCAGGCTGGTCAGCCAGGTCGTCAGTTCTTCGGACTGGCTGTGATTATCGGCGATCAGGATTTCATGCTGCTGGTAGCGAGTCCGTTGCAGCACGCTGACCACCGCGCGTTGCAAGTGCTCCAGATTGTCCTGACTGTGCAGGATGATCGAAACCTTTGGCCGCGCGGCGTGCTGGTAATCAATCTGCCAGGTGTGAGGCAGCGCGGAGCTGACCTGACCGCGATAGCCGCGGGCCGTCAGGTGACGGGTCAGGGTTTGACGTTCGTGAGGGTTTTCCTCGACGGACGACGCGTTGCAGATCAGCAGCGGCTCCGCCAGATGCGCCAGGCCACCCAGGCCGCCGTCTTCGATCAAACGCAACAACAGGTCGAACTCCAGCGCCGACAGGTATTCAGCCGAGTAGCCACCCGCGTTCACCAACACGTCACGCTGGATCAGCCAGTGGCGGGCCATCAGCGACGGCACGGTTTGCAGCAGATCAAGGTTGACGCCCGGACGGAACACATCCGCCAGGGAACCGTTTTCCTGACGCTGGATTTCGTCCATCGCCACGGCACGAATGCCTTCGGCGCCCATCAGTTCAAGGCTGGCGCGCAGCAGACCGCTGCCGGTGAACTGATCACCGGCTTCGGCCAGTACCAGCCAGTCGGCGGTGGACTGGTTGACGCTCTGGTTGATGCGCTCAACGTAATTGGTCGCGGTGACTTTGACGAAGTGCACGGTGTCACGCGGTGTGGTGGTCGCCGGCAAATCACCGGTGGTGAACACCACGACTTTGAACGCCTTGCAGTGACCAGCGACCAGGCTGTCGAAGGTAGCCTGCAACTTGACCATGTCGGCGTCGAGGTCCAACAGCATGATGCCGAACTGCGGGCCGCCATTGCGTTTACGCAGCTGCGCCTCAATCACTTTAAGCTGCTTGGCATCCGGGTTGCGTGCATCAAGCCAGTTCAGCAAACGCCCGGACGGCATGTTTTCGAACAACGATTGCTCGTCCTGTGCCGGCACCGACGCCAGGCGCTCGGCCCAGGCTTGCAGCTTGAGGCCTTCTTCGGCCTCATCGGAATCCTTCAACAACTCGACCAGACGCGACACCACCGTGCGGTTGAACGCATACAGGCTCAGGGCTTCCCACAAACGGCTGCGCAAGGTGCGCTCGTTGTCGTTGGGATGCACGCGCAGCAGGTCATGCTGCTTGAGCAAGAGGCCTTCCAGTTCCTGCAGCTGCAACTTGCCGGCCGGCATGGTGTGCAGCAGGAATTCGAACTCGGTCAGCAAATCAAAAACCGGTTGGTTGTAGAACGGCATCTCGACAAACTGCATCTGACCAAACAAACGCGAAGGCTCTTTGCCGGCCTGTAGCCAGGTCGAGGTAAAAATCATCGTGCCCTGCAACGAACGCAGGTTGGTCAGGCAGTCGGCCATGGTGGCGAAACTGTCCAGCGCGACCTGCTTGCCTTCGTCCAGTGTTTTGTGGGCCATGCCGGTTGGCAGCGACGCCAGAAACTCGGCAAAGCGCTCGCGGTCGGCCACGGTTTTCGCGTCCTTGAGCGTCAACACCGTCAGCACGTTGGTGTTGTGCTCCGAGGCACCGTAAGGAATTTCCCGCACGGCGAACGGGATCGGCAAGATCCGCGCCTTGGCGCGCGCGAGCATGTAATAGGCATGGCCGATTTCCTGCCACTCGAAACTGGTGCCCGGCAGTAACGCGTTGTGCCAGTCCTGCAGCAACTCGGTACGGCTCACCGCGTAGAACGGCGGCAGGAAGTGCCCCATGAATTGCGTCAGGCGTTCTTCGGCCGACTCCGAGCAATAGTCTTCCGGCCCCTTGCGGTCGCGGCGGAAGTAATTCACTTCCGTGGCGCGCGCCAGGTACATGATCCCGTAGCCGTGGCACATGCCGTAGTCGGCATTGTCTTCGAGAAACTCCAGCGACTCGGTGATCGCATCGTGCAGCAGGAAATCATCGTCGGCGGCCAGCACCATGTACGGCGTGGTCACCTGATTCACGCCATAGGCGAGTTTTTCCTGCAACCCGGTGTAGGTGAATTGCGGCAAGTGCCGGTAATCGACCATCGGGTAATCACGGGCGATGTTGTCGTCGCTTTTCAGCGAAGAGTCCAGGACCAGAATCGTGCAGGGATAGCTGCTGTAATACTGCAAGGTGCGCCGCAGGTAGGCGTTGCGGTTGTGGGAAATCACCACCACCGTCAACCGTTCATTCAGCGGTGCCACATCGTTTCGAGCAGTGTTTTGAACGCGCATATTTCTATCCCCACAACCGGCCAGAAGCCGAGAACCTACATTCAATTCAAGAGTGATTAACGAACGCGACGCAGATAGCCATCCGGCGCCACGGTGATCAGCAGCTTGTTCTGCAACTGACGGTCGATTTCGAAGTCAGCGTTTTCTTCCAGATATTTCCACACGGCGGTTTTCGGGTTGTCGCCCGGGCCCCATGGACGGTCCGGGAAGAAATCGGCCGGCATGTCTTCAACCACGGTGTCCATGACCACGCAGTAGCTGTCCACCGACACCAGCGGTGCGTACAGGCGCAGCTCTTCCAGCACGTGATCGTGGGTGTGGTTGGAGTCGAGTACGAGGATGACTTTCTTGCCTTCGGCGGCAGCGCGGACTTGTGCGGCGATGGCCTCGTCGATGCTCGAGCCTTCGATCATTTTGATGCGCTTGCTCATCGGGTGGCTTTCGATGGCTTCGCGGTTGTGCGGGCGAATGTCGAGGTCGATGCCCAGCACTTCGCCGTGGCCTTGCAGCTCCAGCAACGAGGCGTAGTAGATGATCGAACCGCCATGGGCGATGCCGCATTCAATCACCAGGTCGGGTTTGACCTGCCAGATGATTTCCTGCATGGCCATCATGTCTTGTGGCAGCTGGATGATAGGGCGGCCCATCCACGAGAAGTGGTAGCTGTACTTGTGCTTGGCCGACTGGTTGAAGAAATCCTGGGCCAGACCTGTGAGTTTCTGGTCGTCGCCCTGAGCTGCGATTTGTTCTGCGCATTCTGCTTCGAAGGCTTTATTGATGGTGTTGTCAGTCATTTTTCTAATCTCAATAGTCACTGGAACGAAGCGCTGTCGACGGCGTGATAGACGTAGCGTCCATCGGTCATCCGCTTGATTTCTTCGAGGTAGTTGGAATTCATTACAAACAGGTTGGCGCCTTCGGGCAGCGCGTCCATGGCCTCCTGCGGCGAGGACACCCGCGCGCCGCTCAGCGGCAGATAACGCCCTTGTTTGGCCGGGTTGATATCGACCACGCGATCCACCGCCACACCGGCCCTTTGCAGGAACAGGGAATAGATCACGCCTTTGGACGACGCGCCCCAAATCGCCGAACCCTGCTCGGGCGCGGTCTGGATGATCTGCACTGCGCGCGCAAGGCTCGCGGTGAAACCTTCAGGCAGGTCCAGGCGTGGCACCGGTTGTTCCGGGGTCAGGCGCAAGGTCGAAAGGTCGGCAACGATGTACAGGTACTGGCCGCCGAACAGGTGGCCGGCCTCGTGCACGGTGCCGAACATCCGGCGCAGGTCATCGAGGCGGAAATAATTGACGTGCTCGTAGAACAGGTCGAACCACGCTTTGTGCTCGAGGATCCAGTCGAAGCACGGCACTTCGATGTAGATCTGCCCGCCCTGATTGGCGTCAGCGATTTCGGCGAGAAAACTCACCGGGTCCTGAATGTGTTCCAGCACATGGCGCAGCACGATGGCGTCGGCCGCCAGGCCGAGGCCACGGGTGAACGGCGCCTTGATCACGTCGGCATTGTCGCCTTCGTAGGCCGGGTCGATGCCGGTGATGGCGTAGCCCAGGCCCTTGAGCAGTTCGAGGAAGTAGCCCTTGCCGCAGCCGACTTCGATCAGTTCCCGGCCCTTGAAGTGGCGAGCAATGATGCCCTCGACATCACCCAGGTGCTTCTGGAACTGGCCCGAATGCGCCTGCTCGTTCTGGTAGTCAGCGTCGTAGCTCAGCTTGTCGGCATCGAAGGCCTGGTTGAAGATCAACCCGCTCTTTTCATCCTGCACCAGGACCATGTCGGCGCACGCCGAAGCCTTGGCCGATTCGGGATCGGCAAAGGTGCGGTTCTGCAACACCGGCAGGTCGGCGACCCGATACAACTCATGCCTCATGCGATGCTCCCAGTAGCTGTTGCAAACGGTCCGCCACGCCCCAGAACGCCATCGGTTCGTGGGTCGGGTATGGGTAGTGACCGAGGTTCAAATGAATCGACGCGCCGCGTTCACGCAGCCGTTGCTCGACCAGCGCCCGCACCGAAACCGGCTGGCCGCTGGCGCAATTGATCACGCCATCGAATTCGCGCTGTTGCACGATGGCCGCGAGGTAACCGGCCGCGGTTTCAATCGCCAGGTAATCCCGCAACTGCTCACCGGCCGACATGTTGAAACTGTCATTGCCCGCATCGATGGCGCGGTCCAGCGCGGCGAGCAAACTGTTCGGGTTTTGCCCTTCGCCATGCAGGTAAAACAACCGCGCCCATTGCAGGGTGAACGGTTGAACCTGCTGCAGGTTTTGCAGAAACAGGCGCAGCGTATTTTTCGCCAACCCGTACGGGTTGCTCGGCTGCGGCGCGGTGTGCTCGCTGAGCGGGCCACTCTGCAGGCCGTATTCGAAACAGGTGCCGGTGACCAACACGTGCGAGACGCCCGCCTCTACCGCGCCCTTGATAAACCGGTAGTCGGCCATCAGGTTGTGCTCGAAGTGGAACAGCGCCCGGTAGTTCGGCAGCCCTGGCCAGGCCAGATGCGCCAACGCGTCGACACCGTCGGTCAACGCGGCAATGTTCAGATCGTCGGCGTGAATATCCGACGCGATGAATTCCACGGCATTGATCCACGGCAGGGTCGCGGCAGTCTCGGCATTGCGCGCCACGGCCCGGACTTCGCAGCCACGGGCGAGCAAGGCGTCGACCAGATGGCGGCCGACAAACCCGGTGGCACCGGTCACGAGCACTTTCACAGGACGGTCAACTCAGGCACGGCGATCACGAAGCGGCCGTCCCACTGACGCACCTGGGCCAATTGCTGACTGACTTCGTGCAGCAGGTTCCACGGCAGCACCAGGACGTAATCGGGTTTCTCGAGGTCGATCTGCGCCGGCGACACAATCGGAATGCGGCTACCCGGCAAATACTTGCCCTGCTTGTGCGGGTTGGCATCGGCGACCCAGGCCAACAGGTCAGGTTTGACCCCAGCGTAGTTGAGCAGGGTGTTGCCCTTGGCCGCAGCTCCGTATCCGACCACGCGCTTGCCATCGGCCTTGGCCTGCAACAGGAATCGCAGCAGTTCGTGCTTGATGCGTTCGGCGGCAGGCGCGAGGGTCGCGTAGTACTCGGTAGTTTTCACCCCAGCGGCGAGTTCGGCCTGCAATTGCTGAGCAACCGAGGCTTGCACATCGCGGCGCACGCCGTCGGCACGCTGGACAAAAACCCGCAGCGAACCGCCATGGGTCGGCAACTGAGCGACGTCGAACACCTGCAAACCGTTGCGCTCGCACAAGGTCTGCACAGCGGTCAGCGACAGGTAGGAATAGTGCTCGTGGTAGAGCGTGTCGAACTGCTGGCCGGCCATCAGCGTCAGCAGTTGCGGAAACTCGAACGTCGCCACGCCGGTCGGCTTGAGCAAGGTGGCAAAACCACCAAGGAAATCATTGATGTCCGGCACGTGGGCCAGCACGTTGTTGGCGGCCATCAGGTCGGCGGACCAGCCTTCGCTGACCAGTTGCGCTGCGGTGTCGCGGCCGAAGAACAGTTCACGAATCTCCAGGCCTTTGTCCCGTGCCGCTTGCGCAGTGCTGCGCGTTGGCTCAACGCCCAGGCACGGAATGCCGCGCCCGGCGACGTACTGCAACAGGTAACCGTCGTTGGCCGCGATTTCCACCACGCGGCTGTCGGCGGTCAGGCCGAAGCGCTCGGTCATCTCGGCGACGTAACGTTCGGCATGGGCCAACCAGGTGCTGGAGAACGAACTGAAATACGCATACTCGGCGTCGAACAGGCTGTCGGCGCTGGTGTAATCCTCGGTCTGCACCAGCCAGCATTGCTGACACACCGCCACTTTGAGCGGCACCCATTGCTCGGCTTGCTCCAGTTGATCGACGCGCACATAAGCGTTGGAAGGCGGCGAGGTGCCGAGGTCGATCAGCGGCAAGGCCAGGGAAGTCCCGCAACCACGGCAATTCATACACGCACTCCAGCGAATTGGTCATCGATCAAGGGATGGCTGGAATCCCGCGCCGACAGATTATTGACAGGCAACGGCCAGGCAATCGCCAGCCGTGGATCGTTCACGCTCAAACCACCTTCGTGCACCGGCGTGTAGTCCGCGCTGTGCAGGTAGAGCAATTCGGCGTCGTCGGTCAGGGTCTGGAAGCCATGGGCGAACCCGGCCGGGATCAACAGGCTGCGACCGTCACCGGCACGCAGGTACTCGGCGTGCCAGTGCAGGAAGGTCTCGGATTCCGGGCGCAAATCCACCGCCACGTCCCAGACTTCGCCGCGCAGGCAGGTGATTAATTTGGCTTCCGGCGCGCTCGCATTTTGATAATGCAGACCACGCACACTGCCCCGCTCACGGGTGCAGGAATGGTTGATCTGCCGGATTTGAAACGGCTCGCCAAAGGCGCTCAGGCTGCCTTCACAGAACAGGCGCGCGAAATACCCGCGCTCATCTTCGAAGCGTTTGTGCTGCACGCTGAACAAGCCGTTTAGCGGCAACGGCATTAACGAAAACTCACTCACAACGCGCCTCGGTACAGGTTCAACTGGCCCAAGGTGACGGCGCGCATGTCATCGCCGTTTTGCCAGGCCAGGTGCCAGTCCAGCGTCTGGGTCAGGCATTGTTGCAACGACCAGCGCGGTTGCCAGGCCAACAGTTGACGGGCGCGGCTACTGTCCAGGCGCAACAGTCCGGCTTCATGCAGCTCACTCGGTTCGATGCGCAAGCCACGGGCTTGCGGCCAGCGGCTGGCAAGCAATTCGACGACTTCGCCGACGCTGCACATGTCCGCTTCACTTGGGCCGAAGTTCCACGCACCGGCAAACTCGGGACCTTGTTCATACAGACCGGCTGCCAGTTGCAGGTAACCGGCCAGCGGCTCCAGCGCGTGCTGCCATGGGCGCACGGCTTGCGGGTAGCGCAAGGTCACCGGTTCGTCGGCGGACCAGGCCTTGAGCACGTCTGGAATCAACCTCTCAGGTGCAAAATCACCGCCGCCAAGTACGTTGCCGGCGCGGGCGGTGGCCAGGGCCAGACCGTGCTCGGCGTACTTTTCAGCCGGGAAGAACGACGCCGCGTAAGACTGCGCCAGCAACTCGCAACAGGCTTTGCTGCTGCTGTAAGGATCGTGGCCACCGAGGGCTTCGTTTTCGCGGTACGGCCACAGCCATTCCTGATTAGCGTAGACCTTGTCGGTGGTCACCAGCACGCACGCACGCACGCCGCCGACCTGGCGGATCGCTTCGAGCAGATTGAGGGTGCCCATGACGTTGCTGGAGTAAGTCCCCAGCGGGTCGCGATAACCTTCGCGCACCAACGGCTGGGCCGCCAGGTGCAGGACGATTTCCGGCTGGGTCTCGGCGATCAACTCCAGCAAAGCGCCGAGGTCACGCAAATCGCCGCGCTGATCGTTGATGCCTTCGTGCACGCGCGCCAGTTCAAACAGGCTCGGTTCGGTGGACGGGTCCAGCGAAAAACCGCTGACCTCGGCACCGAGGCTTTGCAGCCACAACGTCAACCAACTGCCTTTGAAGCCGGTATGGCCGGTCAGCAGAACCCGCTTGCCGCGCCAGAACTCCTGACTCAGTCCCATTGCTTCCATGGGGCCTCCCCGCTCAGCCACAGCTGCTCAAGGTGGTTTTTGTCGCGCAGGGTGTCCATCGGGTGCCAGAAGCCGTCGTGCTGGAACGCTTGCAACTGCTGCTCGTTGGCCAGCGCGGCCAACGGCTCTGCTTCCCAGGAGGTTTGGTCGTCAGCGATGTAGGGCAGGACTTTGGGCGACAACACGAAGAAACCGCCGTTGATCCAGCCGCCGTCACCGCGTGGTTTTTCAATGAAACCTTTGACGCTGTCACCGTCGCGTTCCAGGGCGCCGTAACGTCCCGGTGGCTGCACGGCGGTCACGGTCGCGAGCTTGCCATGGGTCAGGTGGAAGTCCACCAGAGCACCTATGTTCAGGTCCGAAACGCCGTCGCCGTAGGTGAAGCAGAACGCCTGTTCGCCTTCCAGGTAACGGGCGGCGCGACGCAGGCGGCCACCGGTCATGGTGTCTTCACCGGTGTCGATCAGGGTCACGCGCCACGGCTCGCTGTAGTTCTGGTGAACGTCCATGCGGTTGTTGGACATGTCGAACGTGACGTCTGAGGTGTGCAGGAAGTAGTTGGCGAAGAAATCCTTGATCGCGTAGCCCTTGTAGCCAAGGCAGATCACGAAGTCGTGAATGCCGTGGGCGGAGTACTGTTTCATGATGTGCCAAAGAATTGGCTTGCCGCCGATTTCGATCATTGGCTTGGGCTTGAGGTGCGACTCTTCGCTGATCCGCGTACCGAGACCACCCGCCAGAATTACTGCCTTCATCGCTGTCCTCTTGCTCTTCGCGCGGTTTGGCCAGCCCCGTCAGGGTTGGCGAACCGTCAGATGCACATCATTAACCCGCAGCCAGTGGGGCCTTCACGCCTGTTGAGGTGAAGGATTTATGGCGATATGTGGGGGACTTGCAGGAAGTGAGCCAATTGCTAGGGGTCGGCGACTGATGGGGAGTGGGTGTTGTGGTTAGGGATTTGCGTACATATCCATTTCTGCGGTAACGGCTGCTGGCGGTTTCGCTCTTACAGCGACTCACTTTTCCAAACGCCGAAAAGTAAGCAAAAGGCTTTGCCCCTCCATTCGGTGCCTCGCTGTGGCTCGGCATGCCCTCACTCCGGCATTGCTCCGGGGGCCCGCCGCCATCGGCCATCCATGGCCGGGGGCGGCTACCGCGGCATCCTTGCCGCGGTGCCCCCTACGCAACGCCTGCGTTCGGCCTCTGGGAAAGGGGCAACAGATCAAGATCAGGATCAAGATCAAAAGCCGAAGCAACTGCAACGGCAACGGCAAGATCAACAGCTTCGCGAGCAAGCCCGCTCCCACATTTGGACAGGGTGCATCCCTGATGGATTGGTTTGCTGACAGGCCGCCTTCGCTGGCAGGCCCGCTCCCACAAAAATGATATGTATTTGCAAGAAATTGGTCGGTTGTCAGGCCGCCATCGCAGGCAAGTGAGTCGCACAGGCATACGCTTTGGCTTCCCACCACTCATCAGGCCGAGCGTTAGCTCGCCTGCAGCTTTTGATTTTGATCTGCCCCGTCGGGAGGCCGAGTGGAGGTTCTGCGCAGTGGGCAACCCGGCATGGATGCCGGGTTAGCCGCCCCCGGCCATGGATGGCCGATGGCGGCGGGCCCACGGAGCAGGACCGGAGCGAGGGTATGCCGAGCCTAGGCGAGGCACCGGACGTCAGGGGCGAAAGCGTTTGGTTACTTTGCGCTTTTCAAAGTGACCCGCCGTAAGGGTGGAACCTGAAGTAGCCGTTACCGAAGAAACGGATATGTACACCAGCCCAAACCCAAGTCAGTCCGGCAACCACCCCCACAACCAGTGCTGAAGATTATCCCCGCGCAACATGAAATCCCGATGCACCGCCTCACGCAGTTGATCCCCCATGCGATAACTCGCATCCGGATCCGCCAGGTGCATGCGAATCGCCTGCAACCACTCCTCCGTGCTATTGCTCAGAATCTTGGTGCAAGGCAGAAACCCGTCATACGCACGAGTATCCGTACAGATCACCGGATACCCACAAGCCCCATACTCCAGCAACCGCAAATTACTCTTGCAGTCGTTGAAGATATGAAACTCCAACGGCGCCAACGCCAAATCAAGATTCAGGCTCGCCAGCTTGTACGGATAACTTTGCAGATCGATCGTGCCATGGAACTCATGAATGTATGGACGCAAAGCCTCCGGACACATGCCAAAGAACACCCAATCCACCTCGTTCGCCAACTCACGAACCACGTCGGCGATGATCTCCAGGTCGCCGGTATGACTCGTACCACCACCCCAGCCAACCCGCGGCTTTTTCGAGGTACGGCGCTGACTGGTCAACGTCGCCCACGGCTCCGGTGGCAACATATTGGGCACCACACGAATCTCGCTGTGCATGCTCGACAACACATCAGCCAACGCCTGAGTAGTCACCACCACCCGATCACACAGACCAATACCCTCACGCAACATCTGCTCAGTGTTGGCCGGCTTGTTACGCGCGTGGCTGTTCTTTTTCGGCGTGCTGACAATGTAGTCATCCAGCTCGAAAATCCGCAGCGCATTGGAGTACTTCTTCATCCGCAGAATGTCGGCCGCCGAACCTTCGCTGTAGCGCCCCTGCAAAATAATGGTGTCCGGCGACAGGCGCTCGATTTCCACCGTCGATGGCGACTCGTAGGCCACCCGAGAAATGACCCGGCCGGCCGCCTCAAGCTCCGCCAGCGGCGCGGTCACGCGGTAATGCCCGATCGCCGATTCGTTGACCGGCAGGCCGAGGATCAGCGGCAGATCGCGATGGCAGAACGGATTCCAGTTGTGACGCAGCGAAGGCTCCAGGCTGAAGCTCGCGACCCCGAGTGTCAGCGCCGGGTTGTACGCCGGGTCACGGGAAATCTTCGGCAGCCACTTCAGGTAGAAGCTTTCCTGCTCGGCCTGCTGCGCCTGCACATCGACCTGCGTCAGGGCTGGCGCACTGTCTTCGCCGATCATCACGGTCGCGAACGGCGTCCAGACGATCAGGTAACCGTTTTTATCCGCCTTCAGGCACAGGTCAACACCCCCGAGCCCGAAGTTGAATTGAGTCTCATCCAGCTGACCGAGGCTGTCGAAAACCTCTTTTCGCACCATCAGGCAATCGCTGCTGACCGCGCTCCAGTTCTGCGCCACTTGCAGGCGCTGCATGTAGCCACGCGAACTGACGTGCTCGCCGAGAAACGGCGAAGTTGCAGGTCCGGCCATGCCCAGGATCAAACCGGCGGAAACAATCGCGCCGTTGGCGTTCATCTGCCGTGCGCCGACCACGCCGACTTCCGGACGCTGAGCATGATTGAGCATTTCGGCCAGCCAGTCGCCCGCGTAAATCACACTGCGCGGGCTGAGCATCAACAGATACTCGCCCCGCGCGTGGCTAGCCGCGAAGTTGACCAGCGCGGCCTCGCCGGTACGCCCGTCAAAACGCAGGACGCGCAGCATGGCGGCGCCCAGCTGAGACATCGCGCCCAACCATTCGGCCATCGCCGCATCACCGCGTCCTTCATCGACAATCAGGATTTCGTACTCGGTGTACGAGGTCTGCTCGATCAGGCTTTCGGTGCAGCGCTGCAAAGCGCCCAGCGAGGTGCCCGCGCCTATGATGATCGAGACCACCGGCCGGTGTGCGTGCAGATAGTCGATACGCTTGAGCAGCGGCAACTCACCATCGCGAATCCGGTGTTCCAGACCGATGCGGTCGAGGTGCGCGCTGACCACCGCTTCGCTGCCCTCGATCACCTCAGGCAACGACAGCCAATCGGCGTAGGTCTGCGTCGACTCCACCTGAATCTCGGCGATGTGCTCGATGGTGTGCAACCCGGCTTCTTCCGCCAGACGCCAGAGCAGATCATGCGGGGCCAATTCGCCGTGAGCCGAATCGAAACCGCCCACCGCCAAAAAGCGCTGACGCTCGAATGCGAGGGTCCGGCCGACGTAGGGGTAGGAGCGCATGAGGTCGAGGTTGAAGCCAGGCTTGAACACCGGCTCGGCGGACTCACCTTCCACCAGTGCGCCTTCATCGCTGTAGGCGCAGAGCATGCCCGGCGTGCCGGCAATGCGCTCGGCCAGCACCAGCAACGACGACTCGCGCAAGGTGTCGCCTGCGCGCAGCAGGTAGAACCAATGCGCGCCTTCCAGTTGCGGTATCACGCCATTGAGTTGGTGCGCCCAGTTGTCCTGAAGCGGCAATTGCAGCACGTTATCGGCGCCATCGCAGTCTGCGTTGGACAGCACCACCAGCGCTTGCGGGGCATACAGTTGCGTGGCAAGGCTGGCCAGCGTGGCGTTCAGGGCGACGCTGTCAGACTCGGTGTCGATGATGATCGGCACCAGGTTCGGGCGCACGGCCCAGCGGCTGATCGTTCCCGGCATGTGCCGGGTTTCCGCCGGAGTGAATTGGCGGCTTGCCAACCACTCGCGATAGAACTCGGCATAGCTGTCGCTGTTTCCGCCCACGCGGCCGTTGACCACGGTGTTGCGGCTGCCGAGCACGCGCACCACGCACAACTCTTCCCACTGGCGCGGCTCTTCAAGGGCCTTTCTCAGTTCGACGCAGCGCACCCACCCTGACGCAGGGGCCGATTCGCCACCGCGCGAGGTCAGCATTTGCATCAGCCATTCCCATTCCTGCACGGCGGCCCGGGTCATTTCCGTGGTCTTGCTCAGGCGTTCCGGGTACAGGCGTTCGGTGCTCAGCACCGTGTTCAGCACCGCCATGTTGCCACGGCGCAACAGGCACACGAACAAGGCGAAATCGAGCATCGCGACAAAGCCGGTACCTTCCTGAGTCAGTGCCGGCAACAACTCGAGGACATCGGCGCGGCGCATCAGGGTCGAGCTGAAGTTGCCGATGAAGTTCTTCGGCGTGTTCTCGAAAATCGCCAGCATGTCATCGCCCTTGAGCAACGCATCAAGGGGCGAAAAACGGCAGTTATCGATGCGTGGCGGCAAGATGAAATTGTTCGCGTCGCTCATCATGCGCAGGCCGCATACCAGCGTGGCCTCGGGATAGTCGATCAGCGCCTGGGCTTGCATCGCGATGCTCGGCGTGAACAGCCGGTCGTCATCGCACAACACTTTGATGAACTCGCCGCGTGCTTCGTTGACGCAACGCAGCACGTTTTTTGACAGGCCCAGACGCTTGGGGTTACGCAGGTAACGAACTGGGTGCGCAGGGTCGGCAAACGACTTGACGATCTTGTGGATCTCGTCGGAGGACGAATCGTCACAGATGACGATTTCAACGTTCTCATAGCTTTGAGCGAGCGAGCTTTCCAGCGCCTGACTGAAGAAGCGCGGGTTGAAGGCGGGGATGACGATGCTGACTAGAGGGCGTTGATTCACGACAGAACTCTCGAGCGGCGAGCCTCTGCCCTTTCAGGCAGAGGCTGCGGAACCGCTTAGGAAAAGACGGTTGGTAGCTCGACAGACACAGACTCAGATCTTGTTGAACAAGCCCAGCTGAGCAATCTTGCTGAAGGCCAGTTGCGACGCTTGCAACATGGTTTGCTGCAAGGTCAGGCGGGTCATCACTTCGGCCGGATCGGAATCGCGGATTGCCGACTGGGTCTGCGTGTTGGCCAGGACCAGGCTCTGGTTGGTTTCGCTCTGGGTGTCCAGGGCTGAACCGCGACCGCCCACCGAACTCAGAGAGGTCGACAGCTGATCGGCGCCGCTCGCCAGGTTGCCGATACCCGAGGCCAGTGCTGCCTGAAACTTCTGGATTGCGATCGGGTTGCCAGCGATTGGCGTGTTCAGTGCGGTTTTCAGCTGGTTCACGGTGTCCAGAATGTTCTGGGTTTCGTGAGTATTCACGGCCACGCTGAACTGATCGCCCGCGCCCGGCGTACCGGCCAGGGTGAAGCTCACGCCCGAGGCGGTGGCGACACCAGCAACCACAGTGCCGGAAGACACAGGCTGGCTGTTAGGCGTCAACGGTGCGGCATACAGGTCGAACGCGGTGGCGCTGGTGAACTTCATCACCGCCGAACCGGTCGGGAAACTGGCGTGGTAATTCGCCGGGTTGGTGATGTTGCTGGCAGTGACCTGAGTCGCGGTCGGGTTGCCCGGGCTGCGGGTCGCCGTAAAGGTGTCAGGCTTGGCCGCCAGGGTAAAGGTGTGGCCCGGCAACACGGTGGCAGCGGTATCACCGGCCGCCAGGTTGATGTTCAGGTTCAGGTCGACACCACGGAACGACACGGTCTGGCCGGTTTTGGTGGTTGGGTCGAACGCACCGCCCTGGCTCGCTTCGGCGGTCACGTCGTTGCCGCCCGAATCGGTGATTTTCAACTGGGTGCCGCTGACGAAATCGACGGTGTACGGCTCGCCTGCGCGGAACTTGTTGTTGTAGGTCACGCTCGACGACACCTGACCGTTGGACAGGACCACGCGACCGTCATCCACCGCCGGTGCGGTCATGGTGACCTGGCTGCGGCTGGTGTTGATCGCCTGCTGGAACACTTCCCAACCGGTGCTGTTGGTGGCCATCGACATGGTGTCGCCGACCGCCAGATCGAGTGTCACCTGGTCACCGTTGTAGCTGTAGGTGCCGTCGGCATTTTGCGTGAACGGAACGGTGTCGCCCTTGGAACCGGCGAAGATGTACTTGCCGTTCTCGTCCTTGCTGTTCATCAGGCTCAGCAACTGACCTTCGATCTCGCCCAGCTCCGAAGCGTTGGCCTGACGGTCGGCGTCGGTGTAACCGGCGTTGCCGGCACCGATGGCCAGTTCCTGGGCGCGCTGCAGCACGTTGGTGATGCTGGTCATGACCGACTCGGTCTGGCCCAGGGTCGCCTTGAGGGTGTTGGTGTTGGCTTTGTACTGATCAAGCATCGAAGCCTGTTGACCCAATTGCAGCAGGCGCGAAGCACCGACCGGATCATCGGCCGCGGTGTTGACGCGAACCAGGCTGCTCGCCTCTTCGCTGCTCTTGACCACGTTGGAAAAGTTCTTCTGATAGTTGGCAGCAGAGGACTCGTAAAACTGGGCGGTAGAAATGCGCATGGGCTACGACTCCTTAAAGACTGTTGATCAGTGTGCTGAAGATTTCTTGCGCAGCCTTGATGATCTGCGAAGAGGCGGTGTAGTACTGCTGGTACTTCACCAGGTTGCCGGTTTCCTCATCGAGGTCGACACCGGACAGCGAGTCGCGGGCATTCTTGGCGTTGTCCAGAATCGCGCCGGTCGCCGCGCTGTCGAGCTTGCCCTGGGCCGCCTTGGCGCCAACACCTTCAACCAGTTTGCCGTAGGCGTCGGTCAGGGAAATGCCCTTGCTGGCGGTGCCGGTGTCCACTACTTGCTTGGTCTGCAAGCCGGCCAGTGCGGTGCCGTTACGGTTGTCCAGGGTGCCTGGCTGCGCGATGTTGATATCGATCGCAGTGCCCGTGCCTGGCGAGCCGGCCACGGTCATGTCGAAGCTGACGGTACGCTGCACGGCGGGCGGGCCCGGGTCCATGATCGGCGCACCCGTGCCGTCCTTGAGAGGCACGGTCAGGCTCATCGTGTTGTTCTGGTTCGGCTTGATGGTGCCAGTGCTGATCTGCACGCCTTTGGCATCGAGCAACTGGTAAGGCTGGCTGGAACCGTCGGCCGCTGCGGCACCGAACACCACTTTGACTGGCATGGAGGTGCTCATGCCGGTCTGGATAAGGGCAGTCGTGGCCGTGTCGTAGATGTCGAACTTCGTGGTCAGGGTTGGCTGACCGCTGGACGAGATGGTCAGGGTGCCGCTGCCGCCCGGCGCAATCGCCGCGCTCAACGGTGCCGCGATCGCCAGACGCTTGGAGTCGGTCATCTCGGTCTTGATGTTCGTCGCCGCGTTGCGGGTCGGCGTGATCTTGAAGGTGTCACCGGCGGCAGCCGTACCGCCGCTGAGCTTCAACGAGAAACCGTCGATCACTGGCGCAGGCGTGGTGGCGGTGTTGAACGGCCCCCCCATCGAAGTACCGTCCGGCAGGCGCTGCACGGTGTAGTTGGTGGCGCTGGTGAAGGTGACTTTGTAATCGTTGATGGTCAGCTTGCCGCTGTCTTCGATGCTGACATCAAAGTTGCCGGAACCGGCGCTGTTGCCGACGGTGGCGACACTGCGGTCGGCCATCTGTGCGGCGCTGTTGACACTGTTGAACAGGTTGGAGCCGAACGCACCGTTCTTGTCGATGCCCTGAGCCTGAAGGCTGTTCATCTGGTCGGCAACAACCAGGGCCACGCGCCCCAGTTCGTTCATGGCCGGGTCCAGCACGGTGCTGCGATAGCGAAGCAGACCGCCCATCTCGCCACCGGTCATTACCGAAGTAATGTCGACGGTGCTCGAACCACGGTTGAGCTGAATGCCCATGCGCGACGGATCGGCCAGGCTCGGCACCACTTGCAGGGTGCTGGCGGTGCCGCCCATGACCAGCGGCTGGCCGCTGCCCAGGTACACATCAAGGTTACCGTCGCGCTCGATGACTTGCGCGCCGGTGAAGGTGGAGAGCTGACGCACGGTTTCGTTACGCGCATCCAGCAGCTCGTTCGGCATGCCGCCGGCCTTGGAAACTTCGGAAATCTTCTGGTTCAACTGCGCCACGGTGGCGGCCAGTTTGTTGACCTGATCGGCCATGTTCGTCAGGTTGCCGTTGATGTTCGCGTTCTGCGCGGTCAACTGGGCGGACACTGAGTTGAAGCGGTTGCTCAAGGCCTGGGCATCGCTGAGCAGCAATTGACGGGACGCATCGTCACCCGGCTTGGCGTTGACGTTCTGCACCGAGGCGAAGAACTTGGTCAGTGCGCCGTTGAGGCCGGTGCCGCTGTCCGACAGCAAGGCGTCGAGCGGGCTGATCTGCCCGGCGTAGGCGGCCGCATCGCTATTGAGCGAAGTGGTGGTCTGCAATTGCGCATCGAGGTAGCTGTTGTAGACGCGACGCACATCGGCCAGGGTCGTGCCGGTGCCGATGTAGACGTTGCCGAACTGATTCGAGGCTTTGGTGCCCTGCACGGTTTGCTGGCGTGAATAACCGGCGGTGTCGGCGTTGGCAATGTTATTGCCGGTAGTCATCAACGAGGATTGGCCAGCGGCCAGACCCGACATCCCGATATTGAGCAAACTCATGGTTCAGACCTTATGCCTTGTGCCTATAGCGGCGTGGTGGAAGCGCCCGTCGCAGCGTAGTTTTGATAACTCGTCATCTGCTTGGCTATCTGCGAGATCTTGCTTGCGTAATCCGGGTCGGTTGCATACCCGGCTTTCTGCAACTCTCTAACAAACTGTTCTGGGTTATCGGCCGACTTCACAACATCTTGATAGCGATTATTGGTTTGCAGCAAAGTCACGAGGTCATGGAAGCTGTCTTTGTACGAGTCGTAGGAACGGAACTCGGCCGTCTCCTTGACCATCTCGCCATTCCTGAATTCGCTGGTGATTGCTCGCGCCGAATCACCCTTCCAACTGGTGCCGGCCTTGATGCCGAACAGGTTGTGGCTGCTGCTGCCATCCTGGGCACGCATGACCGATTTACCCCAACCGGTTTCCAGTGCAGCCTGGGCCACCAGGTAACGCGGATCGACGCCAATGCGCTCGGCGGCTTCCTTGGCCATCGGCAGCATGGTGTTGACGAATTCGTCGGCGGAGCTGAAGGCTTTCTTCGGCGGCGCGAGAGGAATCTGCGCCATCGCACGGCCGTAAATCTGCATCTGCCCGCGGGACTTATTGTCCGTTTGCGAGGCCAGCCAATCGCCGTTGAACAGCGGGCCGGCACCGGCCGTGGCCGTCGTCGTAGCGCGTTCAGGCAACAGGGTTTTGTTCGGCGTCGCAGCGGCAGTCGTGGTGGCTGAAGGCACCAGACCGGCGAGCAAGCGATCCGCCAGTTTCGGCGGCAAGGCCAGACGGCGCTGGTTGATCATCTCCATATCATTGTGATGCGTGCCCTCGCCTGCCGGCGCTTTCACCGAACGCGACGCCCACAACGGACGCTGACCATTGAGCCGCGACAGCGGGCCGTCAGTGGCCACGGTACCGGCCGCAATCGGCGTTGGCACGGCGGCTTTCGCCGCTTCCTGCTTGGCCGCGGACATGGCCGCCGCCTCGCCCGGCGCGAGCGGTTTGTTCTTCGACATCTGCCGCATCAGCACGTCCGCCAGACCAATGCCACCGCCTTCGCGGGACATGGAAATGGCCAACTGCTGGTCGTACATTTCCTGGTACTGCTTGGCCGCCGGCGTGTTGAGCGGGTTGTCCTTGCCCAGCGCCTCGGTGGCCGAACGCATGGACTTGAGCATCTCACCGAGGAACAGCGATTCGAACTCCTGCGCCACTTTGCGCATGTTGCCGTCGCTGTTCTTGTCGCCCACCTTGAGCTGGTTCAAGCGATTCAAGTCCGAATAAGAACCGGAGTCGCTGCTACTGACCAGACCGCTCTTGCGCATATCCATGACAGCCGTCCTCAGATCACGATCAGGTCGGCTTGCAACGCGCCAGCCTGTTTCAGTGCTTCGAGGATCGCCATCAAGTCACCCGGTGCTGCGCCGACCTGGTTCACCGCTCGGACGATCTCGTCGAGGGTGGTGCCCGGGCCGAACTTGAACATTGGTTTGGCTTCTTGTTGCGCGTTAACCCGCGAGCGCGGCACGACGGCCGTCTGACCATTGGACAGAGGGCCCGGCTGGCTGACGATCGGGTCTTCGGTGATGGTCACGGTCAGGCTGCCGTGGGTCACGGCGGCTGGTGACACCTTGACGTTCTGGCCGATCACGATGGTGCCGGTGCGCGAGTTGATGATGACTTTCGCCACCGCCTGACCCGGGTCGACCTCAAGGTTTTCCAGGATCGACAGGTATTCGACGCGCTGACTTGGATCGAGGGGTGCGCTCACGCGAACCGAGCCGCCATCAATGGCCTGGGCGACGCCCGGGCCGAGCATGTTGTTGATCTTGTCGACGATGCGCTTGGCGGTGGTGAAGTCCGAACGGTTGAGGTTCAGCGTCAGGCTATTACCCTGATTGAAACCACTCGGCACCGAACGCTCCACCGACGCACCGCCGGGGATACGACCGGCCGACGGAACGTTGACGGTGATCTTCGAACCGTCACGACCTTCCGCATCAAAACCACCCACCACGAGGTTGCCCTGAGCGACCGCATAGACATTGCCATCGATACCTTTGAGCGGCGTCAGCAGCAAGGTGCCGCCGCGCAGGCTCTTGGAGTTACCAATGGAGGAAACGGTGATGTCGATCTGTTGACCCGGCTTGGCAAACGCCGGCAGGTCCGCACTGATCGACACCGCAGCAACGTTCTTCAACTGCACGTTACCCGAACCCGGCGGTACCTTGATGCCGAACTGCGAGAGCATGTTGTTAAAAGTCTGCAGGGTGAAAGGCGTTTGCGTCGTCTGGTCACCGGTGCCGTTAAGCCCGACCACCAGGCCGTAGCCGATCAATTGGTTGGAACGTACGCCGGAAATACTGGCGATATCCTTCAGCCGCTCGGCCTGCGCGCTGAACGCGGCGGACAGCATCAGGGCGGCCACCATGAGGTGTTTAAGATTCAAACTGGCCACCTAGAAAGGGAACAGCGGGCTGAGGAAGAAACGGTCGAACCAGCCTGGCTGACTCGCATCGGCAAACGAACCGGTGCCCGAGTAGGTGATGCGTGCATCGGCGACACGGGTCGACGACACGGTGTTGTCGGTGGCGATGTCATCGGCGCGCACCAGACCGGCAATCCGCACCAGCTCGTCGCCAGTGTTGAGGGTCATCCACTTCTCGCCACGTACCGCGATGATGCCGTTGGGCAGCACATCAGCCACGGTGACGGTGATCGAGCCGACGAGGGTGTTGCCCTGCGCCGCTTTGCTGTCGCCCTTGGTCGCGCGGTCGCCTTCATAGGCAGCGTTCAGACTCAGGTCACCACTGCCAAACGGGTCGTTGACGCTGGGCGTGGAACCGAACAGCGACGTCAGGCCGATGCTGGCCTTGCTGTTCTTGCCAATCTGCGAGTTGGCGTTTTTGCTCGCCTGGGTCTTCTCGTTCAGGGTGATGGTGATGATGTCACCGACCCGGAACGCCTTGCGGTCGCCGTACAGGTTCTGTTCAAAACCGGCCTGATAAATCGAGCCATTGTTCGCGGCAGCCGGCAACGGCGTACGCGGCAACACCGGCGCGTAATACGGGTCATTGGGCTTGGGCGTCGTGGGGACGCAGCCTGCGAGCACAACAGCCCCACTCAGTGCCAGAACAGATACAAAGCGATTCATGACCCTACCTCACGGTGTTGCAGGCGACCTCATGGTCGCCTCATAGACTTGATTACAGATTCTGCGTTACGAACGAGAGCATCTGGTCGGCGGTGGAGATCACCTTGGAGTTCATCTCGTAGGCGCGCTGAGTGGTGATCATGTTGACCATCTCTTCAACGGTGCTGACGTTGGACGTTTCCAGGGTGTTCTGCAGCGTGGTGCCGAAGCCATTCAGGCCCGGGGTACCGACTTGCGGCGCACCGGATGCGGCGGTTTCCAGGAACAGGTTGTTACCCACGGCCTGCAGGCCGGCCGGGTTGATGAAGTCGGCGGTTTGCAGGTTGCCGATCACCTGGTTGGCCGGGTTACCCGGAACGGTGATGGACACGGTGCCGTCGCGACCGACCGTGAAGGTCTGCGCGTTGTTGGGAATCACAATGGCCGGTTCCAGGGCGAAGCCGCTGGCGTTGACAACCTGACCGTTGGAGTCGAGGTGGAAGGTACCGTCACGAGTGTAAGACGTGGTGCCGTCCGGCTGCAGGATCTGGAAGAAACCGCGACCGTCGACTGCCAGGTCAAGTGGCTGCTCGGTGGTTTGCAGGCTACCGGCGGTGAAGTTTTTCTGGGTGCCGACGATGCGCACACCGGTACCCACTTGCAGACCCGACGGCAGTTCGCTGTCTTGGGTCGACTGGGCGCCTGGCTGGCGTTTGATCTGATAGAGCAAGTCCTGGAACTCGGCGCGGTCACGTTTGAAACCCGTGGTCGACACGTTGGCCAGGTTGTTGGAAATAGTGGTCAGGTTGGTGTCCTGGGCGGACAGACCTGTTTTGGCAACCCATAGAGCCGGAAGCATTCGATTCTCCTCGTGCGCCTGTTTTACGGCGCGACGTTCTGATAATTAGCTGATCTGCAAGACCCGAGCCATGGCCTGGTCATCGTCTTTGGCGGTGTTCATCATCTTGATGTGCAGTTCGAACTGCTTCGACAGAGCCAGCACCGAGGTCATTTCTTCCACGGCGTTGACGTTGCTCGACTCGAGGAACCCGGACACCAGTTTGACGCCGGAGTCGGCTTGCGCCGGCTTGCCGTCCTTGGTGTGGATCGAACCATCCAGGCCTTTGGTCATGTTCTTGAGGTCAGGGTTGACCAGCTTGATGCGGTCGACCTCAGCCATCACGCGCGGGCCTTCGCCCATCGCTCGAATGCTGATGGTGCCGTCTTCGCCGACTTCGATCTGCTGCTCGGGCGGCACGGCGATCGGACCGCCATTGCCCATCACGGGCATGCCGTTGCCGGCACGCAGAACGCCGAGGGCATCCACGTTCAGGCTGCCGGTGCGCACGTAGCTTTCAGCGCCATCGGGAGTCTGCACGGCAATCCAGCCGTTGCCTTGCACCGCGACGTCGAGGTCACGACCGGTCTCGACCAGCGAACCAGGGGAGAAGTCGGTGGCCGGGCGTTCAGTCATTGCAAACGCACGTGCCGGAAAGCTGTCACCAAACACCGGCATCGAACGGGCCTGTTCCAGGTCCTTCTGAAAACCGTTGGTGGAGATGTTTGCCAGGTTGTTGGCATGAGCCTTCTGCGCCAGTGCATTCTGGCTGGCGCCGGTCATTGCCACATAAAGGTACTTGTCCACACTCTTTCCTCTGCATGCCGGACGTTTGCCGCCCACCGCTGTACTGATGAGCGTTAAGCAATTTGCAGACCAACTTTCTTTTGGCGGCGCCGGGCCCGGCAAACAAAGGACTTGAGGGGTTTCAGAGGGGAATGGGGGATTGTGTCAAAGTCGAAAAACCGGCGGTGTTATGCCGGTGGGTGGCAAGTGTCGGCCTTCATGACTGGCGCTTGGCAACCTGTGGCGAGGGAGCTTGCTCCCGTTGGGCTGCGAAGCAACCCCAAAAGGACAACCGAGTTCTGGCAGACAGGAAGCATTGGATGGTTATGCGGCCGCTTCGCGCCCGAGCGGGAGCAAGCTCCCTCGCCACAAACTGGTCATGACCACTGCTTATGCGCCGGGTTCTTTGCCGACATCGTACTCACGCAACTTGTTGGCAATGGTCGTATGCGAAACCCCCAACCGCTTGCCCAGTTGCCGACTGCTCGGATGCTCGGAATACAACCGCTCCAGCACCGCTTTCTCGAAGCGCCCGACAATCGCATCCAGCCCGCCCTCCAGCGAGAAATCGCCAAGTGGCTGACGCACGCCGTAATCCGGCAGACGAATATGTTCAACCTTGACCGTCCCGCCCTCACACAGCGAAACCGCCTGGAACAACACGTTTTCCAACTGACGAACGTTGCCTGGCCAATGGTAATGACTGAGCCGCTCCATCGCCGCCGGCGCCAGTTTGGGCAATGGGCAACCGATCTGCCGACTGGCCTGGTCGAGGAAGTGCTCCACCAGCGGCGTCAAACCGTCGAGGCATTCGCGCAGTGGCGGGATGTGCAGCGACAGCACGTTCAAGCGGTGATACAAATCCTGGCGAAACTCACCGCGGGCGCACAGCTCCGACAAATCCACCTGGGTGGCGCAGATTACCCGCACATCCAGATACACCTCTTCATCACTGCCTACGCGGCGGAAGCAACCGTCCTGCAAAAAGCGCAGCAATTTCACCTGCAAGCGCGGGCTCATTTCCCCGACGCCATCCAGAAACAGCGTACCGCCCGCCGTCAGTTCCAGCAGCCCGAGCTTGCCTTCGGCGCGTGCGCCTTCGAAGGCGCCGGGGCCGTAGCCAAACAATTCGGTCTCGGCCATCGATTCCGGCAGACCGGCGCAGTTCAGCGCCATTAATGGAGATTGCCCGCGTGGGCTGGCCAGGTGACAGGCTCGCGCCAACAACTCTTTGCCGGTGCCGGTTTCGCCTTCTATCAATAGCGGCGCATCCAGCGGTGCCATACGCCGGGCTTCGCGCACCACCGCGGCCATGACTTTCGAGCTTTGGAAGATACTGTCGAACCCACGCAGTTCCTGTTTGCGCACGTTGTAGATGCGCTCCCCCACCCGGTCGGCGCGGTGCAGCGTCAGGACCGCGCCGGCCATGGCTTCGCTGTCGTCATGCTCCGATTGCAATGGCGCGATGTCGGCCAGAAACACGTCACCCTTGACCTTGACCCGCAGTCCGTTGATGCGCGACTTGTTGGCACGCACCAGTTCCGGCAAATCAAAATCCTCGGCATAACGCGACAGCGGAATTCCCGGCACTTCATCCACCCGCACCCCGAGCAACTGCGCCGCCGCCCGGTTGGCCGCAACGATGGAGCCGCCCATGTCGATCGACAACACTGGAAACTCCAAGGCGCCAAGCAAGGCATTCAGCTCCATATGCCGACGTTCGCTGGGCATCAGTCCTACACGCTTGACGCCGAATACCCCGGCAATCGATTCGAATTTCGGACGCAGGGCCTGGAACTGAATGTTGATCAGGTTCGGGCAATGCAGGTAGATCGCGTTGCCATGCTCTCCACCGACCTCGCCACGGGCAACGTTGATCCCGTATTCCACCAGCAAGTTAAGAATGTCGCGCAGGATACCGATGCGGTTCTGGCAGTGGACTTTGATACGCATATAAAGGCCCGAAGAAAGGGGAATCGAGGCCCCACGCAAGGATTTTTCTGCGCAGAGGTCAAGTTAGTCGTCAAGATTATGTGACACCCGGACACCATTTCAAACCCGCAAATCTCAATAGCTGCGCCATAGCGGCCAATCCGTAACGAATTCTTTACGAAACACGGCGATTTTTCCTACATCGAGCGCCGAACACCTGCTGCAACGCCGCACGCCTTGGAGTATTTCTAGGTCCATAGCAGCACATAACAAGAACGAATCCCCTCGCAGGAGAGCAGCATGAAGCAGACGCAGTACGTGGCTCGCGAGCCCGACGCGCAAGGTTTTATCGACTACCCCGCTGAAGAACATGCGGTGTGGAACACGCTGATCACTCGTCAGCTGAAAGTGATCGAGGGCCGTGCGTGCCAGGAATACCTGGACGGTATCGAAAAACTCGGTCTGCCCCACGACCGCATTCCGCAACTCGGTGAAATCAACAAAGTCCTCGGTGAAACCACCGGTTGGCAAGTGGCCCGAGTCCCGGCGCTGATCCCCTTCCAGACGTTTTTCGAATTGCTGGCAAACAAACAGTTTCCGGTGGCGACGTTTATTCGTACCCGTGAAGAGCTGGATTACCTGCAAGAGCCGGACATTTTCCACGAGATCTTTGGCCACTGTCCGCTGCTGACCAATCCCTGGTTTGCTGAATTCACCCACACTTACGGCAAACTTGGCCTGCAAGCGACCAAGGAAGAACGCGTGTACCTGGCGCGCCTGTACTGGATGACCATCGAGTTCGGCCTGGTCGATACCGCTGATGGCCTGCGGATTTACGGCGGCGGCATTCTTTCCTCTCCAAAAGAAACCGTTTACTGCCTGTCGAACGAACCTGAACACCAGGCGTTCGATCCGCTGGAATGTATGCGCACGCCGTATCGCATTGACATCCTGCAGCCGCTGTACTTTGTCCTGCCGAACCTCAAGCGTCTGTTTGATGTGGCCCATGAAGACATCATGAGCATGGTCAAACAAGGCATGCAGCTGGGCTTGCACACCCCGAAATTTCCGCCAAAGGCTGCGTGATCCGCTGCTTTTAGAAACACGTGAGCCTGTCAGGAACCGACGCTTTGGTTTAGCGTGGTGTCACTGACGGCCGATTTCCAATTATTCGATTTCAGGAATTCAACATGTCCACATTGAACCAAGCCCACTGCGAAGCCTGCCAAGCCGATGCCCCTCAGGTCAGCGACGAAGAGTTGCCGATCCTGATCAAGCAGATCCCGGACTGGAACATCGAAGTCCGCGACGGCGTGATGCAGCTGGAAAAGCTGTTCCTGTTCAAAAACTTCAAACACGCACTGGCGTTCACCAACGCTGTCGGTGAAATCTCCGAGGCTGAAGGTCACCACCCGGGCCTGCTGACCGAATGGGGCAAAGTCACCGTGACCTGGTGGAGCCATTCCATCAAGGGCCTGCACCGCAACGACTTCATCATGGCCGCACGCACTGACGAAGTGGCCAAGAACGCCGAGGGCCGCAAATAATGCATTTCGACGCCATAGGTCGAGTTCCCGGTGATCCGATTCTCGGCTTGATGGAAGCCTATGCGCAGGATCCGAACCCGCGCAAATTCGACCTCGGCGTGGGCGTCTATAAAGACGCCCAGGGCCTGACGCCGATTCCACAGTCGGTGAAGCTGGCTGAGCAGCGTCTGGTGGATCGCCAGACCACCAAGACCTACATCGGTGGTCACGGCGAACCGGCCTTCGGCAAAGCCATCAGTGAGCTGGTGCTCGGTGCGGACTCCGCGCTGATCGCCGGGCAACGCGCCGGGGCGACCCAGACACCGGGCGGCACCGGCGCATTGCGCTTGGGTGCAGACTTCATCGCCCAGTGCCTGCCGGGCCGTGGCGTGTGGTTGAGCAACCCGACCTGGCCGATCCACGAGACGATTTTCGCGGCCGCCGGGGTCAAGGTCAGTCATTACCCGTACGTGGGCAGCGACAACCGCCTCGACGTCGACGCGATGCTCGCGGTACTGAGCGAAGCGCCGAAGGGCGACGTGGTGTTGCTGCACGCCTGCTGCCACAACCCGACCGGGTTCGATCTGTCCCATGACGACTGGCGCCGAGTGCTGGACGTGGTGCGCAGTCGCGATCTGGTGCCGCTGATCGACTTCGCTTACCAGGGCTTCGGCGATGGCCTGGAACAGGATGCCTGGTCGACCCGTCTGTTCGCCGACGCGCTGCCGGAAGTGCTGATCACCAGTTCCTGCTCGAAGAATTTCGGCTTGTACCGCGACCGCACCGGCGCGTTGATTGTTTGCGCGAAAACCGCTGACAAGCTGGTGGACATCCGCAGCCAGCTGGCCAACATCGCCCGCAACCTGTGGTCAACGCCGCCGGATCACGGTGCTGCCGTGGTCGCAACGATTCTTGGCGACCCGGACCTGAAAAGCCTCTGGGCCGACGAAGTGGAAGCCATGCGTTTGCGCATCGCGCAATTGCGCAGTGGCCTGGTTGAAGCGCTGGAACCCTATGGTTTGCGGGAGCGCTTTGCGCACATTGGTGTGCAACGCGGGATGTTCTCGTACACCGGTTTGACGGCGGCGCAGGTTAAACAGCTGCGCGATCATCACAGCGTGTACATGGTCAACTCCGGCCGGGCCAACGTGGCGGGGATTGATGCGACGCGCCTGGATTTGCTGGCTGAGGCGATTGCTGACGTCTGCAAATAACCCCAGCCTTCACACCATTAAATGTGGGAGCGGGCTTGCTCGCGAAGGCGGTGTATCAGTCGACATCAACATTGACTGATCCACCGCTTTCGCGAGCAAGCCCGCTCCCACATTTGATTTGTGTCACTGCTGCAGACCTGTCTAGACAATCCCATCCGTCGAAACAAATGGATATAAAAGTCTATTTGTCATTTTCAGTGCTGTATCCTGCCCAAGCTTTGTATAAGCGCGGATCTACCAGATCTATCAACAGACTTTGCGAGGAGCGCGAACCATGCACGAGATCCCTAATCTCCCCTTCCCAAGCCTGCACGAAACTGAGCAGACAACCACGCAACAAGCCGGCGCCCAACAGCCCGAGCCGAAAGAAGCCACTGAACGCCGCCAGGCCGACAGCGAAGACTGAAACACCTGCAATGCCAGACCGTGTGGAAAGCGCTAACATGCGCTTTCCACACCGCCTGAACCCTTGAGCTACACACCATGACCGACGAATTTAATGAGACCCAGGCCAGCGTCCTGATCGGCACCGCCGAGAAGATGATCGACATCTGGAACCGCCTCTCCCCCGAAAAACAAGCCGCCCTGCTCGCCCGCTTCGGCACCCAGGAAAACGCGCTGGCTGCCCTGGTCACGACGCAACTGGTTGCCCCCGCCAAGCCCTGATCCACGCCGCCCGGCAAATAGTTTTACTTTTTCCACGACCCGCGAGCACTCGCGCCGTTATCATAAGCAGCCTATCTATCCTGCTTTCCCCGTGGATCTTTACCCATGTCTGAAAACCAGCGCCCCCTGGCGGTCACGCTGCAAGTCGTTTCCATCGTTCTGTTTACCTTCATCGGCTACCTGAATATCGGCATTCCCCTGGCCGTATTGCCCGGTTACGTTCACAGCGACCTGGGTTTCGGCGCGGTCATCGCCGGTCTGGTGATCAGCGTGCAATACCTCGCCACCCTGCTCAGTCGGCCTTATGCCGGAAAAATCATCGACAACAAGGGCAGCAAACTGGCGGTGATGTACGGTCTGGCCGGTTGCGGTTTGAGTGGTGTGTTCATGCTGGTATCGGCCTGGACGCAAAGCGTGCCGACAGTCAGTCTGATCAGCCTGTTGATCGGTCGTCTTGTTCTCGGCAGCGCGGAAAGCCTGGTTGGCTCGGGATCGATTGGGTGGGGTATCGGCCGGGTCGGCGCGGCGAACACCGCCAAGGTGATTTCCTGGAACGGCATCGCCAGCTACGGCGCACTGGCCGTCGGCGCGCCGCTGGGGGTGCTGCTGGTTCATCAATTGGGTTTGTGGAGCATGGGCGTGAGCATCGTGTTGCTGGCCGTGCTGGGACTGGCACTGGCGTGGCCAAAAACCGCCGCGCCGATTGTGGTCGGTGAACGCCTGCCGTTCATGCATGTACTGGGTCGGGTGCTGCCACACGGTTGCGGCCTGGCGCTGGGCTCCATCGGTTTCGGCACCATCGCCACCTTCATTACCTTGTACTACGCCACTCAACACTGGGACAACGCGGTGTTGTGCCTGAGTTTGTTCGGCGCCAGCTTCATCGGTGCGCGCCTGCTGTTTGGCAACCTGATCAACCGCCTCGGCGGATTCCGTGTGGCGATTGCCTGCCTGTCCGTGGAAACTTTGGGGTTGCTGATGTTGTGGCTGGCGCCTGATGCCCATTGGGCATTGGCCGGTGCGGCGCTGAGCGGTTTCGGATTTTCGCTGGTGTTTCCGGCGCTCGGCGTGGAGGCGGTCAACCTTGTACCCGCATCCAGTCGTGGCGCGGCAGTTGGGGCGTATTCGCTGTTCATTGATTTGTCGCTGGGGATTACCGGGCCGTTGGCCGGTGCCATTGCGGCCGGGTTTGGTTTTGCGTCGATATTCCTGTTCGCTGCCATTGCCGCGCTGAGCGGTTTGGCATTGAGCGTTTACTTGTACCGGCAAGCCCCCAAGCAACGCGAGGCGCGGGAATCCCGCTAAAAATCGACCTTGCCGCGCCCGGCCTTGATGCTGCCGCGCTTGGTCTTGGATTCCAGTCGACGCTTTTTTGAACCCAGCGTTGGCTTGGTCGGGCGACGCTTCTTTTCGACCTTGGTCGCGCTGAGGATCAGCTCGGTCAAGCGCTCCAGCGCGTCGGCGCGATTAGCCTCCTGCGTGCGGTATTGCTGGGCCTTGATGATCAACACACCTTCGCTGGTGATGCGACTGTCACGCAGCGCAAGCAATCGCTCCTTGTAGAACTCAGGCAAGGACGAGGCCGGAATGTCGAAGCGCAAGTGCATGGCGCTGGAGACCTTGTTGACGTTCTGCCCCCCGGCGCCTTGCGCGCGAATGGCTGTCAACTCGATCTCGGCATCTGGCAGATGAACGTTGTTGGAAATCACCAGCATGGAAAAGCGTCCGAATTCAGAGTGCGCAGGATACCGCGAATGGACCGGTGCAATGCTCCTACAGGGGGCTTGTGTGAAACTGAAAACAACAAACCCGGCACAGTGGCCGGGTTTGTTGTTTCTGCGTACGGCGTTACTTCACTGAAGCCTGCAACGCATGCTGCGCACTGCGCTTGTTCTTGATGCCGTAGCAGATCCACATGAACACGACCCACACCGGAATCGCGTACACCGAGATCTGGATCCCTGGAATCAGCAGCATCACGCACAGGATGAACACCACGAACGCCAGGCAGATGTAGTTCCCGTACGGGTACCACAGCGCCTTGAACAGCGGCGTTTGCCTGGTCTTGTTCATGTGTTGACGGAACTTGAAGTGCGAGAAGCTGATCATCGCCCAGTTGATCACCAGGGTCGCAACCACCAGCGACATCAACAGTTCCAACGCGTTTTGCGGGATCAGGTAGTTCAACAGCACCGCAATCAGCGTGACCGCCGCCGAAGCGAGGATCGAACGCACCGGCACGCCGCGCTTGTCGATCTTCGACAAGGCCTTTGGCGCATCGCCTTGCTCGGCCATGCCCAGCAGCATGCGGCTGTTGCAGTAGGTGCCGCTGTTGTACACCGACAACGCCGCGGTCAGTACCACGAAGTTGAGAATATGCGCGGCGGTGTTGCTGCCGAGCATCGAGAACACTTGCACGAACGGGCTGCCGCTGTAGGAGTCACCGGACGCGTTCAGGGTCGCCAGCAGGCTGTCCCATGGCGTCAGCGACAACAGAATGACCAACGCGCCGATGTAGAAAATCAGGATTCGGTAGATCACCTGGTTGATGGCTTTCGGGATCACGGTTTTCGGTTTGTCGGCTTCTGCAGCGGTGAAACCGAGCATTTCCAGGCCGCCGAAGGAGAACATGATGATCGCCATGGCCATCACCAGACCGCTGACGCCGTTCGGGAAGAAACCACCGTGAGCCCACAGGTTGCTGACCGACGCATGCGGGCCGCCGTTACCGCTGACCAGCAAATAGCTGCCCAGGGCAATCATGCCGACGATGGCCACCACCTTGATGATCGCGAACCAGAACTCGGCCTCGCCAAAGACTTTGACGTTGGCCAGGTTGATCAGGTTGATCAGGACGAAGAAGCCGGCTGCCGAGACCCAGGTCGGGATGTCCGGCGCCCAGTAGTGGATGTATTTGCCGACCGCGGTCAGCTCCGACATGCCCACCAGGATGTACAGGATCCAGCAGTTCCAGCCCGACAGGAAGCCGGCGAAACCACCCCAGTATTTGTGCGCGAAGTGGCTGAAGGAACCGGCGACCGGCTCTTCAACAATCATTTCGCCGAGCTGGCGCATGATCATGAACGCGATGAAGCCGCAGATGGCGTAGCCGAGGATCATCGACGGGCCAGCGGATTTCAGAACCCCGGCCGAGCCGAGGAACAAACCGGTACCGATCGCGCCACCAAGGGCGATCAATTGAATGTGGCGATTTTTCAGGCCGCGCTTCAGCTCGCCTGACTGCGAGTTTTGTCCACTCATGAAAAGGGTCTCACGTTCTGCATCGTTACAACGTTCATGCGTCACCTGTTTGTTTTTATCTGTGACGAAATCGAACCCGGCACACTCGTGGCGTGGCGGAATGAACAAGGCGGATAGCCTTGAGGTTTGCGCATTTGCGCAGGAGGTCACAGGTAAAACGCGGCGCATTGTACACCGCTAACCCCCTGCTGCCAGACCCGCTGGATCAGCGTGTTGTAAGCCGGGATTGCCTGGGTCCGCCCCGAGTGTCCCGGGCGGCTGCAAATAGAGAGTCTGACCCTTGCGGGTCATCGACGGGAACGAATGAAAAATCGCCCCACGGGGAGAGATGGGTTTGAATCACGGCGTACATTGCGCCTCCTTCTTGTTATGCACCTGCACGACAGGCATGGGGCGCATCTGACCCTTCCTGCGCCGCTGAAACAAGCGGGCCAGAGCCTTGGGCGATGGCTGAGCGGATTGATTTCGGCAGGTTTTCCTTACACCCGTGCCGTAAGCGTCAACCGACGGGGTTTCAGGCGATATTTCGTCAGCATTTCTTTACAAGGCGTAACGATTCTTTTCCGAATCGGATTTATCTGTAGGACGACTGCAAATTGACGATAGGAAGCTTCCTAAGGAAAAAGCCGAGTTAGTTTTTGTTTTCTATTAATAAATAATCATTAAAAAAACAAACTAAACAGTTCAGTGAAAATCTTATTTGATTATTTTTTTGCATTATAAAAATCCCTCAACTAGGTTTGCAGCGACTTGCCGAGCCGCATCGACCGGCAAGTTGTTTCTACTCAGAAGTCATTAAGGAGTTTCACCATGCAAGCACTGGATAAAGACTTGGAAACTGAACTGCAACTGGACGATTGGTTTGAAGCACCGACCCATGAAGCCGCCGTAGAAATGATGCAAGCCGACGCGGTAGTTCCGTTCGGCACGGCGATGTGGCCTCTGTAAGACCTCCCGGCAGGCGTAATCCGGCCGGTTGTGCCTGCCACTTTTTCCCGGTTCGTCACGGAGGACAGCATGGATAAGCATCGCGCCATCACGCATTTTCTTTACTACCTCGAACAGCACCCTGCCCTTGCCGGCATTAACCCGGCGAAGGTCTTGCTTGGCCACACCGCTGATTACGAAGCGCTGACCGGCGCCATTGCCGAACACGCCGGCGGGCGCCAACCCTTCCGCTTCAACACGCTACGCCTTGATCTGGAACCCACGGCTTTGCTGGCCCAGGCGATTACCGACAGCGATCTGTACATTTTTTTCTACGACTCCTCCACGCTGCCCAACCCACGCCCCGAAGGCCCGGAATTTGTCCGCGCGCTGCAAGGCGTGATGGCCGAGAATTGGAAGAAGTCGCTGCTGTTCAAGGATTACGGCGATTACTTCTACGACACCTTCAGCGTCACCCCGCAACGCATTGCCGGGTTGAACAGCCACTTGATCCAGCGCCTGTCCCAGGCCACGACGTTAAGTTTCAAAGATGAACACGGCTCCTGGTTTGACGCTCCGCTGAACAGCATTAAAAAGTGGACTGACATCAACGGTGTCGGCAACTTTGATCTGGCACCCGGTGAAATCGCCACGCACAGCGAAGCGATTAATGGGCAGGTGAAGTTCATGGGGACTTTTCTCGGTACGATTCCATTTGCCCGCAAATATGGAGTATTGGAATCACCACTGGAGTTATGGATCGAGAACTCGACTATCCGCAAAATCGCCACCGAGGTGCCAGGACTGGAACATGACTTCAATAAATACCTGGAGGCCAATCCATCGAATCGAAGGATTGAGGAGCTGGGGATTGGCACCAACGAGGGGGTGAAAGCCTTGTATGCGCGCAATGCCGGGTTTGAGGAGCGCCATTGCGGACTGCATCTTGGGTTGGGCGGAGGCGCCAAGGGCAGCCATCATCTGGACTTGATCTTCTCCAGTGGCGTGTTGGCGCTGGATGATGAGCCGGTGTTTGATGGGCGGTTTGTGTTTTAGCCTCAGCTTCTGCGGTGTTGCGGCTGACGCCTTCGCGAGCATGCCCGCTCCCACAGGTGCCCGAGTGGGCTTGGAGAAATCCGATCAAATGTGGGAGCAACTGTCTTGATGACTTTATTTTTAAGGCTTATCGGAAGACAGCTGAACTCCCACGGCTCCAGGCCATGCAAATTCCTTACAAAACACGCAGCCTGTTTAGGCTGCCTGTTCTCGCCACTCAGTTTTCTCTCGAATCATGGCATTCAGCCGTATCAACAACACTCGCATGCAGGCGATCAGCGCTACTTTGGCGCATTTACCTTTCTGGCGTAATGCTTGATACCGAGCCTTGAACTCAGGCTGTCGCCGGATCACCACCCAACAGGCCATGTACATCGCG
>NZ_RCZE01000016.1 GCF_006438915.1 Pseudomonas arsenicoxydans
TCGCTTGAGCCAAAGGCAGAAGCCGTTGCGCTCCCAATATAAAATCTTCACTCGGTTGCGGGGCTTGTTGAGGAAAACGAAAAGCACGGGGTCAAATACTGCGACTTTAATATCCAGCTCGACCAGCGCAGCCAAGCCGTCGATGGATTTTCGGAAGTCGACCGGCTTGGGGTACAGATACACTTTTTCGACTTTAGCATCGGGTCGCATCATGGCGAGCTGGCTCCTGAGGGAATCGGGAGCACAGCATCCGGGATCAGCTAAGCGCTTTGAATGTGGGGTTTATGGAGCGCTTACAAGTCGACGGGCTTGGGGTAGAGATAGGCTTTTTCGACTTTAGCGTCGGGTCGCATTGTCGCATCATGACGAGCTTGCTCCTGAGGGGATCGGGAGAACCGCATCCGGGATCAGCTAGGCACTTTCAATGGGGGTTCATGGATCGCTTACAATAAAACACCCTGCGAAAACGTAGCTCTCGCAGGGTGTAGGGGGTGACCATAGATTATGGAGTGCTACAGCTCTTCCTCAGGTACTTATTGTTTAAATTGTGCATGTGTCGAATCTGGCTCTTTGCTGAGCCTGACAAGATAACAATCACCAACTTTTCTCACTGAGCCAGCTGCAGGCCAGACAGGCATCTCTTTGAAAAATGGTGTCATAGCAATTCGCTCATCATTATTAGCTATATAGATATTTTCATATCCCATAACTTTCATATAGGTAACCATGCGAAGGATATTTCCGTCATCCCATGAAAAGAAAGAGCCTTGTGTAGCCGACGACCAACCTTTTGCATACACTGTATTTAAAGTTTTTTTACCATAAACATCAATTTTCGAAAACGTATTTCGGTCGAAATCACCACTTAGTTCACCGATTCGTCTGTATATGTCGGCCGCAAGCATCCGGTCATGTGATTGTGTAATGGTCGCTGAAGCCATATATTGTGATGTAATACTAAAAATCTGGATCTGATATAAACCAACAATGATCACCCCGGCAAGAACGAATGACGACCGCTTATCAGAAAGTAAAATAGCACTTGACAGCCAGCTAACGTAAGCCACGGCCAACATGGTCCGCATTGGAAGAGGCATCCCTCCCGATATAAAATGGAACGCAAATGGAGCGACTAAAACCCCACTCCATAAAAACAATCTTATAATTGTTTTTTCAAAATCTATAGACAGGATCTTTAAAGTTGCCAGCAATATAGCAAGGCCCGATATGTATATACTTGCACCATACCGCAGTGAGCTTCCTGAATATATAGATGTCATCTCATTGATGACTAGAAAAACAACGCCCAAAGGGTCCTTTAAAATAGCGCTGTAATTTATGAAACCGTCTATGTATCCACTATCACTGGCAATGATTTTCTGAGCCGCGAAATTTATGGAAAAATAGAGAATCAATGCAATCAAGGTCAGCAACAAGATTTTGGATAGCATCATTGCTATGTACTTAAGTAGCTCGCGACCAGTATCATCACTGCGTAGGCATCTGATAAGTAAAGCACCAAAGACAATGCACATGAACAAAAGCAACAAAGACTGATATGCAGCTATTGCGCACGCAAGAGCGAGAACTATTATAGAGTTTACAAAGATCAAGCCGCCATTGCTTAAGGCATCATCATCAGCTTTTCTAAATACTAAGTAAGAACTTAAACTTATAAAAAAAACACCAAACCCTAAGGCAGGAACATTTGAGTAGAACTCAGATATAAACCACCATGTTGGGAATGCGCAAAAAATAGGATACGACGCATATGTTTTCCAGCTCGGCGCGTAGCCGTGAGCTCTTAAGATTAATGCATAAGAAACAGAAAGAGAAAAAACCAAAAAAATATACGGTGCGAAAGGAATAGATGGCTGAGGGAAGATATACCTCTCTACTAGATAAACAAACCAACGTCCTTGAGAAACCCAGTCGGATGGGTTTTGACGAGTAGATGCCATCTCATCGTCAATTGAAAATGAAAATGTTGATAAAAAATAAACATACAATATGGAGCCAATGGCTACCAGAACCCCTATTTCCCTAAAATTAAATCCATCATTGCGCACCTTTTCAAACAAATAATCCAGTGAACAATCGACAAAGGTTAATGCACGTTTTATTTTTTTCTTAAAAAATAGTAGCCCAGCCATAAAAATCGCTATAACGAACCCTAATAGGGTGCTAAAAAAAGCGAGTTTCCTATGAAGCTCCTTGAAATTAAGTTCAATACCCAATTGGGGGTCAGTAGAACCATTTTTCATTACGACGATAACTTTGCCTTCGGATGATTGTATTTTCTCAATGTCGAATAAGGGCTTCAATAAAATATTACCTACATCCAATCTTGCCCCAAGAATAGATACATATATTTCATTAACGTCAATTGTCCCTCCTGCAGTTAGGGGGTCCCATCGAACAGATGAGTATAAGCCGCTCAGTGGAAATGTTAATTTATTCCTGCCAGGAGCAATATGATACCAGGTGCTATTTGTCGCTGAATACAGTCCCTTTTTACCAAAAAATATTTGAGATGAACCTGCTATTTTTGAGTTCATATCAATCACCAGCGATGTTCCGCTAGCAGGCAAATAAAATAAAATAAAACTCATGATGAGCCCGGCAGTAAAAAAAGCAACTACCCGCCAAAACCATGGATGTTTCTGCAATAGCTTTGTTTTGTTTGAAGTAGTCAAGTCTTTAACTCTTTATGTAAATATTTTAAGAAAATTAAGCAATGAAATCTCTTGGTTCTTCCATTCGGGTAATGAGTCACGTAGTGAACCGCCTCAAATTTTCTAAGCCCCTCTAGGTCGGTCATTTTGAGAACACGAATTTCGAAAGCATATAGGTGATGGGGATCGTTATAATGATGGCCGCCAGCGGAGCCAGACGATCAGCAAATCCGAGTTTTTCAACCCAGCACCACAAAATCAGCATACTTACCATGTATTGAATCAGATAAACGAGAGGCAACAGGGCAACTGATTTAATGCCTTGATGGCTTTTGAATACGAAGAAGCGATTCAACAGATAAGCGAGCGCGATACCAGTGATATACGAAATCGTGTAGCTCGCTGTGTAGGGTAGAAACATCAGCAGGAGTAAATATACTCCGTATGTCAGGGCGGTATTGAAGCCACCCGAGATCAAGAATTTGGCGAAATCCTGCTTGAGCAACCTGGAAAATGACTGATTCATCATAAAGCTGTCATTCGGCGCTTTCAATGATGGATTTGAACTCGTCATAGTTCCGAATGTAGTCTGCGGCATCGTAATAGTGCGAAGCGAACACTATCAGTACTGCGTCATTCGAATAGCGGTACTGAATGCCCCAAGTCATAGGTGGCAGATAAATGCCTTGGTTTGGCTTGTCGAGTACGAACTCCTCTCGAGTTTTACCGTCATCAGCCACGACATGTACACAGCCTTTTACCGCGACCAAAAACTGATGGCAAGTGCGGTGAGCGTGCTCGCCCCGGGTTTCCGCAGTTGGCACGTCGTAAACAATAAAATAGCGTTGTGTCTTGAACGGCACGGAGCGCTCGAACTCACCTACAGACAAACTGCCCCTTATGTCAGCGACCTCGTGCATAGTGTGAAGGGTCACGTCCTTTACCGATGTTTCAACCACGCCACGTATGACCGAACGCTGAAGGCTTTCGCGTCCATTACTGCCCGGCTTGGCGTCTACATACCCAATAATCTTGGCGGGATTTCCTACGACAATAGCGTTCGGGGGAATAGACCGCGTGACTACGGCACCGGCGCCAACCATTGCGTTCGTACCGATGGTCACACCAGGCAAAATAGTGCTATTCGCACCAAGCGAAGCACCATTTCTGATAATAGTCCGAGCAAAGTTTTCCGGATAAACCTTACTGCGTGGAAACAGATCGTTGGTAAACGTGGCGTTGGGGCCGATGAATACATCGTCTTCTATAGTAATGCCATCCCAAACCTGAACACCGCACTTCAAGGTGACCCGATCACCAATCAGCACATCGTTTTCAATGAATACGTGGTCGCAAACGTTGCATTCGGCACCCAACCGTGCTCCCGGCAGGATATGAGCGAACGCCCAGACGCGGGTATCTTTGCCGATACTTTCCGATTCGCACAACGCGTGGCTATGAACAAAAAACTCTTTATCACTGCTCATTCATGTCTCCAAAACCTTCGACCCGCATCGGGATCGCTAGCGGTCGATTTTTTGTATTTTCGTAAGTCCGCCACGCATAGGAGCCGACAATGCCCAGCCCCAGTAGATTCAAACAACCGAGGAAGGTGAGCGTCAGCATGATCATCGCGTATCCGGGTACCTCGATCAGGCCGTTAAGTTTGGCAATGAGCGTGAAAATGCCGAACAACGCTGCCAGGCCAGAACCAAAGGCGCCAACTCTAGTCACCAGCCTGATGGGCAGGTCAGTGAAGGAGAAAATACTGTCCATCAAATAGTTGACCTTCTTGCGGAAGGTCCAGGCAGATTTCCCGTGGATCCTTTCTTGGCGTGTATAGGTCACTATCTCACGACGATAACCCAGCCAGAAAATTTGAGAGATCAGCGAACTGTGGCGCTCTTCAAGGGTGAGTAGCGTGTCTCGGAATGCTTTGCTGCACGCGAACATGTCGACGCCACCCGGAGGAATTTCAGGAATGACATAGCGTCGGTAAAGACCCCAGAATATCTTCGAGGCCATCCGACTAGGCCATGGGTCCTGGCGGCTCTCGCGCACTCCCACTACGACATCGATATCCTGGCACGCCAGTACTCGATTCATTTCCAGCACCAGTTCTGGTGGCTCTTGAAGATCCGCCGCCATTACCGCAAATCGTTCGCCGCAGCCATGCTGTAGGCCGGTTCTGATCGCCATGAACGAGCCAAAGTTTCTGGACAGCAGAACCAATTTTGATCGAAAAGGCTGGGAAGGCAGCTGGTCACGCAGTATTTCGTAACAACGGTCGGGACTGCCGTCCACGACAAAGACCACTTCCAGTGTGTTCTCCAACTGCACATTCAAACCAGCAACGGCGACTAGTAAATCAGCAAGATTACCTTCGTTTCGATATACGGGAATGACCAGCGTCAACAAGTTATATCTCCCGGGAGAAGTAAGCAGTGACTGCCTCGATCACACGCTCTACTTCTTCGTCGGTCAAACCAGGGAAGCAAGGCAGCGAAATAACGGTTTCGCAAGCAAGCTCTGTGACAACAAGTGCGCGTGCTTGCTCGACTGCGTAGGCAGGTTGGTGGTGATCTGCTATCGGGTAATGAATATCTGTGCCGATCATCTTCTCTTTCAGTGCCGCAGAAAAGTCGACTCGGTTTTTGACCCGAACTACGTAAAGGTGAGCAACATAGTCGTCACCAGTAGACCAAGGCAGTTGCATGTCCAGGTTAGCAAACGCCGCGTTGTAGCGTTTGGCGATGGATCGCCGCAGTTCATTCCAGGTGTCCAAGTGAGGCAGCTTAATACGCAGAATAGCGGCTTGCATTTCATCCAGACGGCTATTGCGTCCACCAGGGATAGCCACGTGGTATTTCTGCGACCAGCCATACTGGCGCAACTGACGAATACGAGCAGCAAGTACGCCATCATTGGTGACTACTGCGCCACCATCGCCCAAGGCCCCCAGGTTTTTGGTCGGGTAGAAGCTAAAGCAGGCAATGGTGCCAAAGCTGCCCGCCTGTTTACCATTGCGATGTGCGCCATGGGATTGTGCGCAATCTTCCAGGACGGGTACGCCTGCCGCTGAAGCGATACGAACAATTTCCTCGATATTTGCAAGCTGCCCATACAGATGAGTAACAATAATTGCTGCAGGTTTGCTTTCAACCATTGCAGCCAATGCCTTCGGGCAAAGGGTCAAGGTCGCCGGATCGACGTCGATATATTCAGGCTGGGCACCAACCGCATGAATCGCAGTACTGCCATAGAACCCGGCATTGGCGACCGCCACCACGCGATGGCCAGGCTCTACACCCAACCCCTTAAGCGCGAGTTCAAGAGCATCCGAGCCATTGGCGACGCTGACGCAGTGGCCAACACCAACGTAGCTGGCAAACTCTTCTTCAAACAATTTTACTTCGTTGCCCAAGACGTACCAATGACTGTCCAGAACCGCTTTCAAAGGGGTGACAAAGTCAAGGCCCGCATTTGCCTTTGCAGCAGAGAAAAGAGAAATGTCTTTCATAGGAGTTCCAAGAAACTACAGAGGAAATTAAAAATTGGCCTGCAGGCATTTATTTGCGCGGATAAATACCACGAACGGCACATTTTTATACGGAAAAAATGGCTACTAAATTTACGGACAGGGCACAGCGTTACGGATCGTCTGGCATGATCACAGGTATTGTATTCTACAGATCCTTGAGGCGGCACGCATGATTCCGCATCGCGGTAAGCATTCTCGCGATGTGCTGAACGGTCTATTCCTGAGGGTCGATGTTCACCGGTTTTTGTACAGCTTTCTCGTGACCATCGCCGCGGAGACGCCATGCGCAAAGACCTTCCTGACGGCCCTGTTGCTCAAGCAACTGGTTGAGCGCTGGGTGATCCAGTGCGGCGAAAGCCTGCAACCGTTGCTGAATTTGATGGGGTATCGACCGCTGGAAAGTCGCGTAATCCACTGCGACGAAACGCGTGTACAGGTGATAAAAGAGCTAGATCGAGTGCCCACCAACCAATCCTGCATGTGGGGGCAAACCGGCGGGCCTTCGAATCAGTCTGTGATCCTTTTTGACTACTCGACTAGCCGGGCACAGGAGGTTCGGTCGCACCTGCTCGAAGTTTGTCGCGACTACTTGATGATCGATGATTTAGCTGGTTATAACGCCTTGGACATACAATTCGGTGTCGAACGTTTAGGCTGTTGGACCTAAGCGCGATGCAAGTTTGTCAATGCGCAAAAAGTGCAGCCCAAAGGTAAACCGGCCGTTCCGATATCGCCCTGAATCTGATGAACCAGTTGTATGGTATCCAGCAAGATTTAAAAGAAATCGGCGATGAACATCGCCACGAAAGCCGACAGCAAAGCAGCCTGCTGATGTTGGCGCAGTTGCAAACATAGCTCGAGAAAATCTATCCACAAGTGACGGCGCAAAGTGCCCCGGGCAAAGTTATCAGCTACCTGGCCAGCAACTGGATCAGTCACAAGCCTCGAGCGTAGAAGGCTTCGAGGCTTTGCTGCCAGGGAGCTGCACGCCTCGCGTCGGTAGGGTCGGCATTTACCAGTGGAACTAAGGTGGCCTTGACCAATGTGTTCTGGTTGTTGCCCCATGCACTTTACGTGGCCGATTTTTGGCTGAATAGGGGTAATAAAGACCTACATCCTATTGCTGGTAACCGCCGATAGATATAAAGCGGGGAAATTGCAGTGTTGACCGTTAAGCACTTTCCATTTAGATCAATCTAGAGCGGCTTTGGGTTGTTTCGTATAATGCCGGCTCATTGTCTTCAGATAACAGGGCTGATCGTTTGATGTTTATAGATTAAACACACGCCTTTTGTTAGGTTTAGCGCAGGCAAGAACGACGGATTCAAGTTGCCACAAATGTTTTTCTAGTCAGAGGCGCTGTTCGGTTCGCATTTATCGTTCGCCTTGGCATCGATAATATGTCAACCATGAAGCTGCAATCCCTCGCACAATCATCTTCAACCACTGGCGGCTCAACCGCGCCATTATCGGCGGTCTGCGACTGTGAATGCGCCATTACTTTATGGATGACTGGTTCGCCGGTGCTCAGCACGTACCGTTCAGTAATCGAGTTGAGGGCCTCACCACGGTTGCTATTTATAGTGCCGGCTTAGTCGGCAATCGGCTTGTTGCGGCTCTTCCCATGGGCCGGGCCATACGTTCCGTAGCCTTTATTGGTGATGACCCATGCATCGCGGATCGGGCGATTGCCGGCCTCTAAGTCGACAAATCCAAACGCATCCAATAGATGATCGCCAAGTCTGGTGCGCAGGAAATTCTCCTGGCGCTACCTTAATCGACTTGTGCGCGCCGCCGGGAGAGTCTCGGAGCTGGAGCTGAAGCGGCGTGGTTGTCGGCAGTCAGTCTCTTTTCCGTTGCCCCCGATTCTTGGGTCAATCTGGTGAAGTCGTTAACTGAATTCATCAACAGCTCCGCCTCGATCCCTGATTGTTTCACATCCTGCAACAGACACACTTTTGACAGCTCCACTACATAGCCTAAGTTTGGAAGGCAGCTTCGGAAAAGCTGCTTTCTCAAACGATGTTATGGAGCTTCATCTATGCGTACTGGCTATTTCTACTCTCTGGTTTTTGCCCTGCTCACCAGCGCTTCTGTTGCCACAATTGCTGCACCTGCGGCGAAACCCGAAGTGGGCAACGCACCTGTGGTGCTGGAAGTTTCCCCTAAGATGCAGGCCGGCAAAGTCGATCTCAATCAAGTCGATGCACCGACGTTGCAGCGTGAGCTGTCCGGTATCGGTGAGGCCAAAGCCAAGGCGATTGTTGCTTATCGCGAGAGTAATGGGCCATTTTCGTCCGTAGACGAACTGCTGGAAGTGAAGGGAATAGGCAAAGCGATTCTGGACAAGAACCGCGAAAAGCTTCAGGTGAACTAAGCTTGTAACTCAACGCCAGGGGCCGGTCATTGACCGGCCTTTTTGTTTTCTGGCAATAGGGATTGTGAAGCGCCTTTCATCGGCTGATAAAAAATTATGGCTATCATATGCATCTAATATTATGCCTATAATTCACTCGCGTGCCGCTGAAGCGTACTGATGTTCAGACGCTCACTTTCCTCAAGTATTTCCCTGGAGCACAGTCATGACGTCCACCCAGTCCCAAGGTACGGCCCTTGTCACCGGTGCATCTTCCGGTATCGGTGCGATTTACGCTGAGCGGTTGGCAGCGCGTGGTTTTGATTTGCTGTTGGTCGCTCGCGACGAGCAGCGGCTTGAGGCAGCAGCGAGTAAGTTGCGCGCCGAGCACGGTGTTCAGGTGGAAGTGCTCAAGGCAGACCTGACACAGAAGGATGATGTGCTGAAGATCGAACAACGACTGCGCAGCGATTCGAGTATCAGCCTGTTGCTGAACAATGCTGGTGTTGCGGCGGATGGCCTTCTGGCGAATGCCGATATGGAACAGCTTGAAAAACTGATTCAACTGAACGTCACCACGGTCACACGCCTGGCATCGGCGGCAGCCGCCAGTTTTGCCAAGGCAGGCCGTGGTTCGATCATCAATATCGCGTCGGTAGTCGCGCTGTTCCCTGAGCGCTTCAACGCGACCTACAGCGCCAGTAAAGCTTATGTGTTAAGCCTGACCCAATCCTTGAATGCCGAACTGGACGGCACCGGGGTCAAGGTCCAGGCCGTTTTGCCAGGCGTCACGCGCACCGAGATTTGGGAGCGCTCCGGTATCGACGCCAGCCAGATTCCGGCGGACATGGTCATGGACGCAGGTGAAATGGTTGATGCGGCGTTATCCGGCCTGGACCAAGGTGAGCTGATCACCATTCCATCGTTGCCAAACGCCTCCGAGTGGGAGGACTTTGTAAAGGCCCGCCTGGTCATGGCGCCGAATCTTTCCAAAAGTACCGCCGCTGCACGTTACAAATGAAACACCTTCAATCGTATTGAGGTAATTACGGCATGACTGATCGTCGAGTAGTTGTCACCGGCATGGGCCTGGTGTCTCCATTGGGTAGCGGTGTAGAAGCTGTCTGGGAGCGTCTGCTGGCCGGGCGTTCCGGGTTGCGAAATTTGCCGGACGAGGTGGTCGCCGATTTACCCGCGAAAGTGGGCGGCGTGGTGCCGACTGTCGAGGAGGATGCCGAGGCGGGTTTTGACCCGAATCGGGCGACGCCACCCAAAGAGCAGAAGAAGATGGACCGCTTCATTCTGTTTGCCATGGAAGCCGCGCGGCAGGCATTGGAGCAGGCGGGTTGGCAGGCGCTGGATGCGCAAGCCCAGGAACGTACCGCAACCATCATCGGTTCAGGCGTCGGCGGATTCGGTGCCATTGCCGATGCAGTGCGCACCACCGACAGCCGTGGCCCAAGGCGACTGTCGCCTTTCACCATTCCTTCGTTCCTGGTCAACCTCGCTGCGGGTCATGTGTCGATCCAGCACGGTTTCAAAGGGCCGTTGGGCGCTCCGGTGACGGCGTGTGCGGCGGGGGTTCAAGCGATTGGTGATGCGGCGCGGCTGATTCGTTGTGGCGAAGCGGACATTGCCGTGTGCGGCGGCGCGGAGGCGTCGATCGATCGGGTCAGTCTTGCCGGGTTCGCGGCGGCACGTGCCTTGTCCAGCGGTTTCAACGAAACCCCGGAGCGTGCTTCCCGGCCGTTCGACAGTGATCGTGACGGCTTTGTGATGGGCGAGGGCGCGGGCCTTCTGGTGATTGAATCCCTGGAGCATGCCTTGGCGCGCGGGGCTCAACCGTTAGCCGAGTTGGTCGGCTACGGCACCAGCGCCGACGCCTACCATCTGACGGCGGGCCCGGAAGATGGCAATGGTGCGCGCCGGGCGATGTCGCTGGCGTTGGCGCAGGCCGGTGTTTCAGCGGCCCAGGTTCAACATCTCAATGCGCACGCCACGTCGACGCCGGTGGGCGACCTCGGCGAGTTGGCGGCGATCAAGTCGTTGTTCGGTTCAGACAACAAGGTGGCAGTCACGTCGACCAAATCGGCGACCGGGCATTTGCTCGGTGCCGCTGGCGGGATTGAGGCGATCTTCACGCTGTTGGCGATTCGCGATCAGATCGTGCCGGCCACCTTGAATTTCGAGAACCCTGACCCGGCGGCGCAAGGTGTGGACATCGTCCATGGTCAGGCGCGGCCAATGGCTATCGAGTATGCGCTGTCCAACGGCTTCGGGTTTGGCGGGGTCAATGCCAGCGTGTTGTTCAAGCGCTGGCAGGATTAATCCTGGGGCTGTTTAAGAAAAGCGCGGGTTACGTCGAGAATCCGCTGAGCCAGTTCCGGACTCTCGACACTGCGCGATAGCAACAATGCGCCGACCAGGGCGGACATGATAAAGACGCTCTGGTCAGCGGCATTTTCGCCTTCAAGGGTGTTTCCTATTTGTTGGAGCCGTGCGTTCAGCACCACGTCCGATGTCGGGCTTGGTTGCCCGCGTAAGCCGAGCTCCGAAGACATGGTCGGCAACGGGCATCCTTCATGCGGCGACGTCTGGTGCCATTCCGACAAATAGGTGTCGATAAACGCTTCCAGCGGTCGATCCTGGGCGAACAGCTCGGCACACACCACATCGCACTGATCGCCAGCCGCTTGCAATGCCTCTTCAACCAGTTCGTCTTTGGACGTGAAGTGCGAGTAAAAGCCGCCATGGGTCAACCCCAGCGCTTTCATCAGCGGTTGCAGGCCGGTCGCACCAATACCGTCGCGGCGGAATCGCGCTGACGCTTCCTTGATAATGCGCTGGTGGGTCTGGGCTTTATGGTCCTGCGAGTAACGCATCTGAAATCTCCGCAACAATGCGCCATCTTAACCAATGAAAATGGGATGGTGACTGTACTTCTACTTCTATAAAGCATGCGGATGCGTCCGACTCCGTCCTGAACACGACGCGATCTGGCACGGATAGTGATTACTCATTGGCTGGAGATTGTTGAACAATCATAAGGCGAAGCGCATGAGCAACGGGCAATCCCTGGCGGACCACATCACACTGGAATTGCGTGCCGACATCATTGGCGGCCGATTGGTGCCCGGCATGGCGTTGGTGGAAAACGATCTGGTGTCTGCCTATAACGCTTCTCGCAACACGATCCGCGAGGCCTTGCACCGCTTGGGCCAGGAAGGCTTGACCGTGTATGTCCGCAACAAAGGTGTGAGTGTGCGCAGGCTAGGTGTCGTGGACGTGCGGGACCTGTTTAAGGTCCGGCGCACCCTCGAGTTGCACGCCATCAACGCCAGCCAGCCGCTGCGCGACGATCAATCCGAGCGGATGCTCCAGGCCCTGGAAGCCACCGAACTGGCCACGGAACGCGAGGACTGGCGTGCCGTCGGTACTCACAGCCTGGCCTTTCATCAACACATAGTCGGGTTGCTGCGCAGTCCGTTGTTTGATGAGTTCTTCACCAACGTTGTCGCGCAATTGCGCCTGGTGTTCTCCACCGCCCCCGATGAATCACGTTTTCAGGCGCCGTGGCTGGCGCGTGACCGGCAGATCCATGCCTTGCTGGCCGAGGGTGACATCCGCGCCGCTGCGGATGCCATGAGCCTTTACCTGGATGATTCGGAACACCTCCTGTTGCAGATATGTACCCCTTCTTCCCATCACTGATTGAGGATTCGTGCCATGTACAAAGACTATCCGGCGGCCTATCAAGTCAGCAAAGGCTCGGCGTTGCAGGTGGATACAGCCTTCTACGAACGGATTCGGGATGCGAAGGACGGGCGCACGCTGATCGAGCAGTTCGAAGTACCGATCCGCACCGGCCGCGCCTGGAACGTGCCGGCAGGCCATGTGTTCCGAGTCACTACACCGGTCGGGCCGCAAGTGGGGGATTTCAACGTCTGGAATGCCCACGACCCACGGGAGCGTTTGTGGGCAGCGCGCACCCGTCAATTGCAGGGCGCCCACGTCAGCACCCACGACCGGCTCTGGTCAAACCTGCCCTTTCTGCGGCCGCTGGTGACTATTACCGACGACAGCCTGGCCAGTTATGGCATCGACGAACACGGCGGTCGCTTGCACGATTTACTTGGCACCCGCTGCGATCCTTATGTGAACAAAATGCTCACCGGCGAGGATTTTCATCATCACTGCCACTCCAACCTGACGCGCGCCGTGTTGCCCCATGGCCTGACCGAGTTCGATGTGCATGATGTGCTGAACATTTTCCAGTGCACCGGCCTGAACCACGATGATTTGTACTTCATGAAAGCCTGTCCGGCGCAGAAGGGCGATTACCTGGAGTTCTTTGCCGAGATCGATTTGCTGTGCGCGCTCTCGACCTGTCCTGGTGGTGACCTGTCGCTGGCCATGTGGGGGCCGGATGCGCAGGATCCGCTGACCGTATGTCGACCGCTGGGCGTGGAGATTTATCGGCTGGAAGAGTCGTTGCTGGAAGGCTGGAGCCAGCCGGAGCGTGCGGCGTACAAAGGCATGCACGGCTTGCACATCGCCAAAGCCGACTGGGAACAATAAAAGCAAAGCCCCTGTCATTCACTGAGAACGACAGGGGCTTTTTCGTTAGCGGTCCTGTGCTTCCTTGGCATCCATTTCCGCATTGCGTTCAGCGACGCGTTTACGTTGCTCTTCGGTCAGGTCGACCTTGGTGGCGGTGTCTCGCAACATCATCAAGCCACCAACGATCGAGCCGATTGCAACGACCAGAATCAACCAGGCATACCAGGGCATAGGGCTCTCCTTGAGGGCAGGCCAATTGGCGGAGGTCGCCAATCGATCGTGCATACCACTTTGAGCGATGGATTTTCGCAGTGGTTCCATTCTATGCCTGATAAGCCAACTGCACCTGAACCGTTTACAGCCCGGTCAACATAGCGTCCGCCGGTGCATCCGCGCGCAACTGCGCGGTCAGCAGGAAGTACACGAAACCTGCCGCCATGAAACCAAGGAAGATCAGCCCGATCAACATATTGAACCAGGCCATCGCCACCAGGCAGACCACCGCCAACACCAGCGCGATCATTGGCACCAGCGGATAGCACGGCGCACGGAACGTACGCTCCAGGTTTGGTTCGGTTTTACGCAGTTTGAACAGGCTGAGCATGCTCATGATGTACATCACGATCGCACCGAATACGGCCATGGTGATCATCGCCGCGGTCAGTGTCATGCCGCCGAGGTTAATCAAACCATCGCTGTAAATTGCCGCGATGCCAATCACACCGCCGGCAATGATTGCCCGGTGCGGCGTCTGGAAGCGCGACAGCTTGGCCAGTGAGGTTGGCAGGTAACCGGCCCGGGCCAGGGCAAAGAACTGCCGCGAGTAGCCGAGAATGATCCCGTGGAAACTCGCCACCAGCCCGAACAGGCCAATCCACACCAGCATGTGCAACCAGCCCGAGCTTTCACCGACCACGGTTTTCATCGCTTGTGGCAGCGGGTCGTTGATGTTCGACAGGGCGCGCCAGTCGCCCACGCCGCCGGCGAAGAACATCACGCCCATGGCCAGCACTACCAGGGTCAGGATGCCGCTGATGTAAGCCTTGGGAATGGTGCGTTTCGGGTCCTTGGCTTCTTCGGCAGCCATGGCGGCGCCTTCGATGGCAAGGAAAAACCAGATCGCAAACGGAATCGCCGCAAACATCCCGGCAATCGCCGGGGCACCAAACACATCTGAACCGGCCCAGCCATTCAGCGCGAAGTTGCTGAAGCTGAACGCCGGCGCAACCACGCCCATGAATACCAGCAACTCGGCGACCGCCAGCACGCAAACCACCAGCTCAAACGTAGCCGCGAGTTTCACCCCGAGGATGTTCAGGCCCATGAACACAATGTAGGCGCCGACTGCCGCGTGTTTCGGGTCGAGTGCGGGAAACTGCACGTTGAGGTAGGCGCCGATTGCCAAAGCAATGGCCGGCGGGGCGAAGACGAATTCGATCAGCGTCGCCAGCCCGGCGATCAATCCGCCTTTTTCGCCAAAGGCACGGCGACTGTAGGCAAAGGGGCCGCCGGCATGGGGAATCGCTGTGGTCAGTTCGGTGAAACTGAAGATGAAGCAGGTGTACATGGTGGCGACCATGAACGAGGTCACCAGAAAGCCCAACGTGCCCGCGACGCCCCAGCCGTAGCTCCAGCCGAAATACTCACCGGAAATCACCAGCCCGACGGCAATGCCCCACAAGTGCAATGTGCCCAATGTGGGTTTGAGTTGTGTGTTCATGCGCTTGCTCCCTGAACGGTTTGATTTGCTCGGGGGAGGGCGTTTGCAGTGGACGTGCCAGCGTTGTGATGGCAGTCGTAAAGGGTAAAAAGGTGTCGTATCGGGGATGTTTGCTGCTGGATGTGCGCATATTTGTGCGCCAGTTCAGAGCGTTGTTGCCTGTAATGCCGCCTTCGCGAGCAAGCCCGCTCCCACATTTGACCGCATTTCTCCCGATGGAATGCAATTGAGTGTGGGAGCGGCGGTGCGACGATTCGACTTGCTCGCTAAGGGGCCAGCCAAATCCCCACAAAACCACGCTGTAAAGCAGGCATAAACCCACTCTTTACGCTTTCTTTATGCCCCGCCCGCACCCTCGATCTCGTTCCTTTACAGCCTCCCTGCCGACAATGACTCCACACGCGGCAATACGCCGTAACACGGAGAACTTCCATGAGCGTTCTGGACGGAGTGTCACTGCTACTGGCAGTGGGGCTGTTCATTTATCTGTTGGTTGCGCTGTTGCGCGCGGACCGGAACTAGGAGCGGCTATGCACAGTTATGACTATTGGCTGATCCTCGCGTTTTTCGCGGTGGTATTGGTCCCGGCGCCGTTCCTCGGGCGCTTCTACTACAAGGTAATGGAAGGTCAGCGCACGTGGCTGACGCCGATTCTCGGGCCGGTGGAGCGCGGCTGTTATCGCGTGGCCGGCGTTGATCCGCAGGCCGAACAGAGCTGGCAGAAATACACCCTGGCTTTGCTCGCCTTTAATCTCGCGGGTTTCTTGCTGTTGTTCGCGATCCTGTTGTTTCAGGACCACCTGCCGCTGAACCCGCAAAACCTGCCGGGCCAGGAATGGACGCTGGCGTTCAACACCGCCGTCAGCTTCATGACCAACACCAACTGGCAGGCCTACAGCGGCGAAGCGTCGTTGAGCTACCTGAGCCAGATGGTCGGACTCACCGTGCAAAACTTCGTCAGCGCCGCCACCGGCCTGGCGGTATTGGTGGCGCTGTGTCGCGGTATCGGTCGCAAGTCGACCAAGACCCTCGGCAACTTCTGGGTCGACATGACCCGCGCCACCCTCTACGGCTTGCTGCCGCTGTGCCTGCTGCTGGCGCTGTATCTGGTCTGGCAGGGCGTGCCACAAACCTTCGCCCAGTACGTGAATGCGGTGACCCTGCAAGGCGTCGATCAAGTGATTCCGCTCGGCCCGGCTGCCAGCCAGATTGCGATCAAGCAACTGGGCACCAACGGTGGTGGCTTCTTCGGCGTCAACTCGGCGCACCCGTTCGAGAACCCGACGGCGTGGAGCAACCTGTTTGAAGTTGGCTCGATCATTCTGATTCCGGTCGCCCTGGTGTTCACCTTCGGCCATTACGTCAAAGACCTGCGTCAGAGCCGCGCGATCATTGCCTGCATGCTGACGCTGTTCCTGATCGGCGGCGCGACTTCGCTGTGGGCGGAATACCAACCGAACCCGACCCTGAACAACGTTGCCGTCGAACAGACCGCGCCGCTGGAAGGCAAGGAAGCGCGTTTCGGCACCACGGCCACGGTGCTGTGGTCGGTGACCACCACGGCGGCGTCCAACGGCTCGGTCAACGGCATGCACGACAGCCTTAACCCGCTGAGCGGCATGGTCGCGCTGGTCAACATGATGGTCGGCGAAGTGATCTTCGGCGGCGTCGGTGCCGGGCTCTACGGCATGTTGCTCAACGTGTTGATCGCGGTGTTCCTCGCCGGCCTGATGATTGGCCGCACGCCGGAGTACCTCGGCAAGAAACTGCAAGCCAAAGAAGTGCAATTGCTGGTGGTGACCTTGCTGGTGATGCCGGTCGGCGTACTGGTGCTCGGTGCGATAGCGGCCAGCCTGCCAGGTCCGGTCGCTGCTGTGAGCAACCCCGGCCCTCACGGTTTCAGTCAGTTGCTTTACGCCTACACCTCGGCCAGTGCCAACAACGGTTCGGCGTTCGGCGGCTTCGGGGCCAACACCGCGTTCCACAACCTGATGCTCGGTCTTGGCATGTTGATCGGTCGCTTCGGTTACATCCTCCCGGTACTGGCCTTGGCCGGCAGCCTGGCGATGAAGAAAACCGCACCGATCGGCCAGAACAGCTTCCCGACCCACGGCCCGCTGTTTGTGACCCTGCTGACCGTGACCATTTTGCTGGTGGGTGGCCTGACCTTTCTGCCGACCCTGGCGTTGGGCCCAATCGCTGAACACTTGAGCATGGGCTTCTAAGGAGTCAATGATGAATATGCCCGTAACTAAAACCGCCGTCGTCAAGGCGCCGGAACAACCGAAAACCGCGATCTCGGCCCTCTGGCGCCCGGCGCTGGTGCAAGCCTTCGTCAAGCTCGATCCACGGCAATTGCAGCGTGCGCCGGTGATGCTGGTGGTCGAACTGACCGCCGTACTGACCACCGTGCTGTGCTTCATTCCCGACAGCGCCGTGCCGACGTTTGTCGCCGCGCAAATCGCATTGTGGCTGTGGTTCACCGTGCTGTTCGCCAACTTCGCCGAAGCCTTGGCTGAAGGTCGCGGCAAGGCCCGCGCCGACAGCCTCAAGGCCGGCAGCGAAGGCTTGAGCGCTCGTCGTAAAACCAGCAACGGCACCTTTCAGGTGGTGCCGGCCACGAGTCTGCGAAAAGGCGATGTGGTGCGCGTCGAAGCCGGGGAAATGATTCCCGGTGACGGCGAAGTGATCGAAGGCATCGCGGCGGTCAACGAAGCGGCGATTACCGGTGAATCCGCGCCGGTGATTCGTGAGTCCGGCGGCGACCGCTCGGCCGTCACCGGCAACACCCGGTTGGTGTCCGACTGGCTGCTGGTGAAGATCACCGCCAACCCCGGCGAGTCGACACTGGACCGCATGATCGCCCTGGTCGAAGGTGCCAAACGCCAGAAAACTCCGAACGAAGTGGCGCTCGACATCCTGCTGATCGGCCTGACCCTGATCTTCCTGCTGGTGGTGGTGACCCTGCAACCGTTCGCCCACTTCGCCAATGGCAGCCTGCCGCTGGTGTTCCTGGTGGCGTTATTGGTCACGCTGATCCCGACCACCATTGGCGGTTTGCTGTCCGCCATCGGTATCGCCGGGATGGACCGTCTGGTGCGCTTGAACGTGATCGCCAAGTCCGGTCGTGCCGTGGAAGCGGCGGGGGACGTACACGTCCTGCTGCTGGACAAGACTGGCACCATCACCTTCGGTAACCGTCGTTGCACCGCAGTGCATCCGGCACCGGGCGTCACCGCCAAGGAACTGGCCGAGGGCGCGTTGTTCGCCTCGCTGGCCGATGACACGGCTGAAGGCAAATCCATCGTCGAGTACCTGCGCGGCACTCAGCCACAACCCGAACCTGCCGCTGAGTTGCTGACAGCGGTACCGTTCAGCGCTGAAACCCGTCTGTCCGGTGTCGACTATCAGGGCCGCGTGTATCGCAAAGGCGCGGTGGATTCGTTGCTGGCCTTCGTCGGCCTGAAGCGCGCTGACCTGGCCGCGCCACTGTCCCGGGAAGTCGACAAGATCGCCCAAAGCGGCGGCACCCCGTTGCTGGTCTGCGCTGACGGCAAACTGCTCGGTGTGATTCACCTCAAGGACGTGGTCAAACCCGGCATCCGCGAGCGTTTCGCCGAGTTGCGCAAACTGGGGATTCGCACGGTCATGGTGACCGGCGACAACCCGCTGACCGCCGCCGCGATTGCCGCCGAAGCGGGCGTCGATGATGTCCTGGCCGAAGCCACCCCGGAGAAAAAACTGGCGCGCATCCGTCATGAGCAAAACGACGGTCGCCTGGTTGCCATGTGCGGCGACGGCGCCAACGACGCCCCGGCCTTGGCCCAGGCGGACGTCGGTATGGCGATGAACGACGGCACCCAAGCGGCGCGCGAAGCGGCCAACATGGTCGACCTCGACAGCGACCCGACCAAGCTGCTGGACGTGGTGCAGATCGGCAAGGAATTGCTGGTGACCCGTGGTGCGCTGACGACGTTTTCCATCGCCAACGACGTGGCCAAATACTTCGCGATTTTACCGGCGCTGTTCGCCTCGATCTACCCGCAACTGGGCGTGCTGAACGTCATGCACTTGACCAGCCCGCAGAGCGCGATTCTCTCGGCCATTGTGTTCAACGCCTTGATCATCGTCGTGCTGATTCCGCTGGCCTTGCGTGGCGTGCGAGTGCAAGCCGCGAGTGCGGCGGCGTTGCTGCGACGCAATCTGCTGATCTATGGATTGGGCGGGATTGTGGTGCCATTCGTGGGCATCAAGGCCATCGACATGCTGTTGACGGCGTTGCATCTGGTTTGACGATGAGGTGCTGGGGTTAAGGGGCTTTTTGTGGCGAGGGAGCTTGCTCCCGCTGGGCTGCGAAGCAGCCCCTATCCCAGCCACCGCAATGTGTTCAAACACACCGCTGACGACTGCTTCGCAGCCGAACGGGAGCAAGCTCCCTCGCCACAGATGATGTGTCTGTTTTCACTGAATTCGAGGATTTTGAAATGTCCACAATGATACGTCCGGCCCTGAGCCTGTTGGTCCTGATGACCCTGATCACCGGCGTCGCCTACCCCTTGGTGGTCACCGGTGTCGCCCAGGTCGCGTTCCCGGATCAAGCCAATGGCAGCCTGGTGCGCGATGCCGACGGCAAGGTCCGTGGCTCGTCGCTGATTGCCCAGGATTTTGTCGGTGACGCCTGGTTCCATCCACGCCCCTCCGCCGGTGCGTTTGCCACCGTGTCGAGCAGCGCGAGTAACCTGTCGCCGAGCAATCCGGCGCTGGCCACCCGAGTGATCGACGATGCCAACAAACTGCTGGTACCGGGTCAGGGGCCTGTGCCGTTGGCCATGGTGACCACCTCCGGCAGCGGCCTCGATCCGCACTTGCCACCGGCCGCGATTGCCTATCAACTGGCGCGTGTTGCTGCCGCCCGGAACCTGCCGGTGTCTACGCTGCAACAACTGCTGGACGCGCATATCGAGCAGCCATTGGTGGGGCCGCCGGTAGTGAATGTGCTGGCGCTTAACATCGCGCTGGAAAAACTCTAGATCGGCGGTGGCGTCCTTCGCGAGCAAGCCCGCTCCCACATGTTGAAATGCATTCCAATGTGGGAGCGGGCTTGCTCGCGAAGGCGGCCGAATAATCAACACATCAACATCTGAAAGAAGAGAACTTCAAGCATGAGCGATTCCGGCCGCGCCGACGCGTTGTTAGCAGACCTGCCCCGCGATGGCCGTGGTCGGCTCAAGGTTTTCCTCGGCGCAGCGCCCGGTGTCGGCAAAACCTACGCCATGCTGCAAGCCGCTCACACCCAGCTGCGCCAAGGCGTGAAAGTCATTGCCGGCGTGGTCGAAACCCATGGCCGCGCCGAAACCGAAGCGCTGCTCGGTGGCTTGCCGCAGCAGCCGTTGGTGCGCTCGGAATACCGTGGCGTGATGCTCGAAGAAATGGACCTCGACGGTTTGCTCACCGCGAAGCCGAAACTGGTGCTGGTCGATGAACTGGCCCATAGCAACGCCCCCGGCAGCCGCCATACCAAACGCTGGCAAGACATTCAGGAATTGCTCGCCGCTGGCATCGACGTGTTCACCACGGTCAACGTCCAGCACCTCGAAAGTCTCAACGATCAAGTGCGCGGCATCACCGGTGTGCAGGTGCGTGAAACCCTGCCGGACTGGGTGCTGCAAGAAGCCTACGAGCTGCTGCTGATCGACCTGCCACCGCGTGAGCTGCTTGAGCGTTTGCGCGACGGCAAGGTCTACGTGCCGGAGCAGGCGCGGGCGGCCATCGACGCGTTTTTCACCCAGACCAACCTGACCGCCCTGCGCGAAATGGCGATGCAAACCGCCGCCGCTCAAGTCGACAACGACCTGGCCCAGGGGTATCGCCAACTCGGTCAAGCAGCGCCAGCGGTGCGCGGTCGACTGTTGGTGGGGGTCGATGGCGATGCCCAGGCCGAGCGCCTGGTGCGTCACGCCAGTCGTGTCGCCCAGCGTCGGCATCTGCCGTGGAGCCTTGTGCATGTCGACAACGGCAGTGTGCGCGACGAGCAATCGCGCCTGCGCCTGCAAAGTGCCCAGCAACTGGCCGAACGCCTCGGTGGCGAAGTGGTGTTGCTGCGCGCCGGCGAAGTCGCGAAAACCCTGATTCAGCACGCCGCGGAACGCCGCGCGAGCCTGGTGCTGGTCGGCCAGTCGCGGCAGCGTTTGCGTCGGCGCTTGTTCGGTGGTGGCTTGGCGTCACGCCTGCTGCGCGATGCACGCGGGTTGGAAATCAACGTCCTCGACAGCGATGACTTACCGCAGCAGCCGCGCCAGCGTTCGGCCCAGGCGCTGGTGTGGTTTGACTACGCGCTGGCGCTGGTGGCGACCGTTTTGGCCAGTGCGTTGGCCTGGGGCGTGGCGAGTATTTTGCCGCTGCCCAACATCTCGCTGGTGTTCCTCGCCGCGGTGCTGCTGGTGGCGGTGCGCAGTAGCCTCGGCCCGGCGTTGGCCTGTGCGGCGCTGTCGTTTCTGACCTACGACTTCCTGTTCATCCCACCGAATTTTTCCTTCGCCATTCAGCGCGAAGAAGACGTGCTGACGTTGCTGTTCTTCCTGCTGATGGCGGCGCTCACCGGCAACCTCGCCGCGCGTCAACGCCGGCAATTGCAGGCACTGCGAGACACTCAGGAAGAGACCACGGAGTTGCTCGACCTGTCGCGCAAACTGACGGCGGCCACCGACCGTCAAGCTGTGGTCAGCGCCGCCGCCCAGCACCTCAACGGTTGGAGTGACTTGCAACTGTGCCTGCTCAATCAAGACGGGCAGGGTGGCTGGAAAGTTGAAACCGGCGGCCCGCTGGAGTTTTCCGAAGCTGAACGCGCGGCGGCCGATTGGGCCTGGCAACACGATCAACCGGCGGGCGCAGGCACCGGCACTTTGCCTTTGGGGCGTTGGTGGTGGTGGCCGTTATCGGTGGAAGACGGACCACTGGCATTGATGGGCGTGTGCGCCAAAGAAGGCCAGACCTTAAGCGGTCAGCGTCGGCGTTTGTTGACCGCGTTGAGCCAACCGCTGGCCCAGGCGCTGGCCCGTGCGCAATTGGCTGAAGACCTCGAAGCGGCGCGACTGCACGGCGAAACCGAGCAACTGCGCAGCGCACTGTTGGCTTCGGTCTCCCACGATTTGCGCACGCCGCTGACGTCCATGCGCGGCAGCATCGACAGCCTGTTGGCCCTCGGTGAAGCCATTCCGCTGGAGGATCGCCGCGAACTGCTTGAAGGCACGCGTGACGAAGCCGAACGCCTGGATCGCTACATCCAGAATCTGCTGGACATGACCCGCCTCGGTCACGGCGCACTGAAGCTGGCGCGTGATTGGGTGTCGCCGGCCGACATCGTCGGCAGTTCACTCAACCGGTTGCGCGCCGTGCTGGCGCCGTTGCAGGTCAGCACCGACGTGCCGCCGGAGTTGCCGCTGCTGTTTGTCCACGCGGCGCTGATCGAGCAGGCGCTGGTCAACGTGCTGGAAAACGCCGCGCGATTTTCACCGGTGCATGGTCGCCTGCAATTGCGCGCGGGGGCCGATGATAGCGAGCTGTTTTTCTCGGTGAGCGATGAGGGGCCGGGGATTCCGGAGGAGGAACGGGCGAAGATTTTCGACATGTTCTACACCGCCGCGCGCGGTGATCGGGGCGGGCAGGGCACCGGGCTGGGGTTGGCGATCTGTCAGGGCATGGTCGGTGCGCATGGCGGGCGGATCAGCGTCGCCGATGGCATCGAAGGGCGCGGGACCTGCATCACGCTTCACTTACCCTTGCAGGAACAACCTGCCTTTGAAAGTGAGCGCTGAAGTGAAGCCTGATACCCTTTGGACATCTCCATGCCGCGATCAGAAACCATGAGCCAGACCGCGACCATTTTGGTCATCGATGACGAACCGCAAATCCGCAAATTCCTGCGTATCAGTCTGGTCTCCCAAGGCTACAAAGTGCTGGAAGCCGGCACCGGTACCGAAGGCCTGGCGCAAGCGGCGCTGAACAAACCGGATTTGCTGGTGCTCGACCTCGGTTTACCCGACATGGACGGCCAGCAAGTGCTGCGCGAGTTTCGTGAATGGTCGACGGTGCCGGTGCTGGTGCTGTCGGTGCGTGCGAGCGAGGGGCAGAAAGTCGAGGCACTTGATGGCGGCGCCAATGACTACGTGACCAAACCCTTTGGCATTCAGGAATTTCTGGCGCGGGTGCGCGCCTTGTTGCGCCAGGCGCCTGTCGGTGAAGCTCAGCAAGCGGCGTTGACGTTTGGGCCGTTGACCGTGGACCTGGCTTATCGGCGTGTGCTGCTCGATGGCGTCGAAGTGGCGCTGACGCGCAAGGAATACGCGGTGCTGGCGCAACTGGCGCGGCATCCGGGGCGGGTGATTACCCAGCAGCAACTGCTCAAGGATATCTGGGGGCCAACCCATACCGAGGACAGTCATTACCTGCGGATTGTGGTCGGGCATTTGCGCCAGAAGCTGGCGGATGATCCGACTCAGCCACGGTTTATCGTGACTGAGGCGGGGGTTGGGTATCGGTTGTTGAGTGAGGGTAGCCTTTAGTTCTGCTTTGCCTGATCTGGCGTCTTCGCGAGCAAGCCCGCTCCCACATTAAATCGGGTTCCTCAAATGAGAATGCGGTCGAATGTGGGAGCGGGCTTGCTCGCGAAGAGGCCCTTGGATTCACTCGAGAACTTCAGGAATCCCGCTCACTCTCATACCGATCCAGCGTATCCCGCGCAATCTCCCTACCCAGCGCGATCAACTCCGGCGCCTTGTAAAACTCGAAAAACCGGCATACCCGTTTCGGCACGTTGATCAGGATATCCGGCGGATACCCGGCAATCTTGTACTGCGCCAACGACGTCTGCATTACCTCGAAACTCTGGTTGATCAAGTCCAGCAAAGACGCCGGCCCGACGTTATCGATGATGAACGAACCGGTGGCCGACTTCGGCGCGCCTTCGCGCTCGGGAGCGGCTGCAGGTTGCTGCGCCTCGGGTTGGGCTGATTCGATCCAGGGGTTGATGTCAGCCGCTTCGGCCATCAGCGCTTCCTTTTCCAGCAGCAGCAATTGTTCGGCCTGTTTGCGCCGGAATGGCAGTTTCGAACCGAGTGAATTGATCAGGCTGTCGAAACGGCTCTTGAACGCCGCCGGGCGCTGGATTACTGGCAATTGATAGTGGCGCTGGTTGGTGGAGTTGAGGTTGACCGCGATGATCAGGTCGCAATGACTCGACACCACCGGCACGATCGGCAAAGGGTTGAGGATGCCGCCATCCACCAGCATTCGGTTGCCCTGCATCACCGGGGTGAAGAGGCTGGGGATCGCCGCCGAGGCGCGCATCGCCTGGTGCAGGCAACCTTCCTGGAACCAGATTTCCTGCTGGTTGGTCAGGTCCGTGGCCACGGCCGTGTAGGGAATGCGCAAGTCCTCGATATTGATCTCGCCGACGATCTTGCGGATCTGCCCGAAGACTTTCTCACCGCGAATGGCGCCTAGCCGAAAGCTGACGTCCACCAGACGCAATACATCGAGGTAATCCAGGCTTTCGATCCAGTTGCGATACTCGTCAAGTTTGCCAGCTGCATAAATCCCGCCGACCACCGCGCCCATGGAACAACCGGCAATGCAGGCGATGTCGTAACCGCGCCGTTCGAGCTCTTCAATGACACCGATATGGGCGTAGCCCCGGGCTCCACCTGAGCCCAGTACCAGTGCGATACGCTTTTTCATGAATCGCCCTCGTCTGACAAGGTTCAACAATGCACCCTTCAAGGGGCGGGCTTCAATCACAAGGGCGCTCGATAGGCCGAGGGCGTCGTTTTTTCGACACTCCATGGCGGCACTTGGCTATTCTTGCCCGCGCTGTAGTGAGTTTGCTGTGTGCGGCCAAGGCACTTTTCACGCGCAGGGCCGTCATACCTGCACGACTGTTGACCTATCTTGAGGTGGTATTGATGAAAGCCTGGATTTGCGTACCTTTGATTGCGCTGGCGCTCGCCGGTTGCGCGGGTAAAACGGCTTACCGCGAGAGCTGCGGTAGCCAGATTGACGCCGCATGGCATGAGCTAGACTTGGCCAAGGCCGAAGGTTTCGCCGGGACTGTCAGCTACTCCAAGGCCCTGTCGTTGCTGACCGGCGCCAAGACCCAGCAACAATTCGAAGCCTACGAAGGCTGCACCAGCAAAGCCGAGAAAGCGCGCTTCTACATTCGTGAGTCGCGTGCCGGTCGTTGAAGCAGTGGTATAGGGGACACTCGATTCCGGGAGTAAACGATGTCTGATTTGGTTGATCGGTTGGTGGCTCATGTCCTGGGCCTTGAAGTCCGCTTGTTGGCCTGTCAGGCACGTTTGACTGCCCGCACTGACCCTGAAGCGTTGCACGAGTTGCGCACCACGGTTCGCCGTTTGCGCAGTCTGTTGCGGCCCCTGCGTGGCCTGCCCGGTGTCGAGCAGGTGGAAGCGGCGGCGTCCCGGGTCGGAGAGATGACCACGCCGTTGCGCGATCGTGAAGTGCTGGCGGCGTACTTGCTCGAGCACGGTCAACCCGAAGCCGCGCACCGGCGCATGGCGCTGATGGCTGAAGCGTATCCGGCGGTGGCGGTGAGTCCCGAGCTGGCGCAGTTGCTGATGATCCTGGATGCTTTTCCGCGTTTTTTGCGCGCGTCCCAGCGTCAGGGTTTGCTCAAGGGCTTGCACAAGCGCATTGAAAAACGCTTGGGCAAACAGTGGAAGAAACTCGACGTTGCCCTGCACGACCCGGCCCACGACCGTCATCGCTTGCGCCTGCTGATCAAGCGTGTGCGCTATGGCATCGAGGCGTATCCCGAATTGGACCGTTTGCCTAAGCCTGCCTTGCCCCGATTGAAATCGGCGCAGGGTGCCTTGGGTGATTGGCACGACTGTTGGCAATGGCTGGTCAGGGCGCAAGAAGAGGTAGATTTGCAGCCTTGTGTCGCCGTCTGGAAAACCACCATGGCTAACGCTGAAGCCCGCGCTGACCGGGTTCTCGACAAACTCAGCGCCCGCTGCTTCAAATCCTGAAAGCACACAGATCGAACTGTGGGAGCGGGCTTGCTCGCGAAGGCGGCGTGTCATTCAACATTTATGTCGTTTGACACACCGCCTTCGCGAGCAAGTCGAATCGTCGCACCGCCGCTCCCACATTGTTTTTGTGTTGAGCATGGAATCTCGGATGCGGCTCTTCTGTCAGTACTTTTGGCCGGAACAGGTGCTGTATCCACCTCGCTGGCTGGTTAAGATCCTCTCTTCTTTTTCCCGTTTCCGAGGTCTTCATGCGCTTTTGCGATCTGCTCGACGCCGTCCGCCGGCAACCGCTGGAGCTGTCTATTCCGGCCGGATGGGCGCAGGGGCGAGCCAGTTTTGGTGGCCTGGTGGCGGCGTTGCAATACGAAGCCATGCGCGCAAAAGTCCCGGCAGACCGGCCAGTGCGTTCGCTGGCGATCACCTTTGTCGGACCGGTCGAGCCTGAAGTGCCCGTCAGCTTTGAAGTCGAGGTGTTGCGCGAAGGCAAAGCCGTCAGCCAGGTGCTGGGCCGGGCAATGCAGAAGGGGCAAGTGGTGACATTGATCCAGGGCAGCTTCGGTGCCTCGCGGCCTTCCGAAGTAGCGATCACGGCCGAACCTGCTCCGCAAATGAAGCACTGGGACGAGTGCCAGGAATTGCCCTTCATCCCCGGCGTGATTCCGGAGTTCATGCGCCATCTGGCAATGCGCTGGGCCGTCGGCGGCATGCCGTTCACCGGCAACACTTCCCGCGAGATGGGCGGTTGGGTGCGGTTGCGTGGGGATGTAAAGGAAGAGGCTGTCACCGAGTCGCATATCCTCGCGCTAGTGGATGCCTGGCCGCCGTCCTTGCTGCCGCACCTGAAAAAAACCGCGATGGGCAGCACGCTGACCTGGACCATCGAATTCGTCCAGCCATTGCTGGAGCTGAGCACGCTGGACTGGTGCAAATACCTGGTCGAAACCGAGCATGCCGCAGACGGCTACGGTCATGCGGCGGCGAAACTGTGGAGCGCAGACGGTCGATTGATCGCCATGAGCCGGCAGACGGTAACGATTTTCGCCTGATCAGTGCCGACGGTGGCGCTCACGCCAGGCGCGCCACCAGCCACCGCTGAGGAAAAATCGCGGGAAGGTCAGGAACTGCTCGACCAGCAAGCGTGACACCGCGTCTTTGCGATCACTGAACGGCTCGGAGGCTTGCGCCTCCAGGCTGTGACCGTGACGTTGCAGACCCAGCGCCGCGAGCAGGCCGATCACGCCGATGGCGATGTTCAACAGGCTCGGGCTGAACACCCCGGAAACAATCAGCAGAAACGCGACGATGAACAGCGGTACGGCAATCAGGTGCAATACCAGGTTGGTCGGGTGCTGGTGATTGTTCGGGTACGCGCGCCATTGCCAGGCGGGTAGGTTGGGGTGACGTTTGCCCATGTTGAAACTCCTCAATCCGTGTTGACCGTATGTTTGAAGAATAGGCGGGGGGAGGGCGGTCGGCGAATCGAGGTTGGCTATGGGGGTGATAGGTCGGGATTGATGTTGGCCGGGCTGACGCCATCGCGAGCAAGCTCGCCCCCACATTTAATCTGTAGGAACTCGGTCAACTGTAGGAGTCAGCCTGCTCGCGATGGGGCCCTTACAGCTTGAGCTGCCCAATCGCCTTACTCAGTTCCCCAGCCAACGCCGCCAACTCATGACTGGTAGTCGCAGAATTAATGGTCTGCTGCACAGTGTTCTCGGTCACATCACGAATGCTCACCACCGCCCGATTCATCTCCTCCGCCACTTGGCTTTGCTGCTCGGCGGCCACCGCAATCTGCGTATTGCTTTCACGCATCTGCGCCACGGAGCTGGTGATCTCAGCCAGCGCGGCGCCGGCCTCTTGAGCCTGCTTCACGCAGTCGTCAGCCTTGAAGGCGCTTTCCTGCATGAAGTCCACCGCGTCCCGAGTCCCGGCCTGTAACGCCGAGACCATCAGGGTGATCTCGTCGGTGGAGGTCTGTACGCGCTTGGCCAGGTTACGCACTTCATCGGCGACGACCGCAAAGCCTCGGCCCATTTCACCGGCGCGAGCCGCTTCGATGGCCGCATTCAAGGCCAGCAAGTTGGTTTGCTCGGCAATGCTGTGAATCACGCTGACCACGCCGTTGATTTTCTGACTGTCCTCGGCCAGGCGCTGAATCATCTCGGCCGTCTGCTGCACACCACTGGACAACCCGGCAATCGACATCTGCACTCGACTGACCACCTGCTGCCCACTGCCCGCCAGCGTGTCTGCCGTTTGCGAGAGGTCGCGGGTGGCGCCAGCGTGTTGGGCGATGTGATAAACGGTGGCGCTCATTTCATTGATCGCCGTGGCCGCCTGATCTGTTTCGCTTTGCTGGCCGAGCATGCCCTGGCGGACTTCGTTCATGTTTAAGGCGAGGCGTGCAGCACCGACATCCAATTGCCGTGCCGTGCTGGCGACGGTGTTGACGACCCGCTGGTAACCGGCCTGCATCGCGTTGAAGGCATTGGCCATCTGTCCGACTTCGTCTTTGCAGGCCAGCGGCACACGGGCCGACAGGTCGCCGGTTTTCTCGACATGGAGCATCACGTCTTTCAAGGTGTTGAGCTGACTCAGCAGGAAGCGGATCAACAGTTGCGAAGCGCCAAGCATCGCCAGCATCAGGATAAAGACGGCCACCGCGTAGTGAGCGAAACGCTCGCTGAAGACTTGGCTCAGACTCGGGCCAAAAGCAATCACTGCGACGTGCAGGCCATCAGGACGAGTGAACACTTCGGCGCCCATTAACGGATTTTCGCCGAACAGCTGCATTGGGTTGATCTCGATCCAGCCTTGGCTGTCCGTCAGCTCCAGCAGCGGCTGACCGTTCAGCAATGGGGCCTGCCCGCGGTCGAAGGTCAGCAGGTTGTCGGCCTTGGGCAACGGTTGCCCGGATGGCCAGGCGCTGAGCAACCGCGCCTGTGCTTGAGCGGAGGCTTGCGCAGCATGACTGCGGGCCTGTTGTTCGAGCTGCACGGCGTACAGCACCAGCAACAAGGTGGTGAAGAAGGCGACCGCGTTCACTGCCCAGAATTTGTATTTCAGCGAGATGTTGCTAAGCCAGGCACCCATGGAGGTCTTCTCTGATAGCGGAAACAGCATTGGCAAGGTGCCAGCATTGTGCCGCTATCGAGAAATTCTGAATTTGATGTGGATCAACATGCACCACAATCCAAATGTGGGAGCGGGCTTGCTCGCGAAGGCGGTGTGCCAGTCTATGTAGATGTCGACTGATACGACGCTTCGCGAGCAAGCCCGCTCCCACATTTGAGTTGTGGTTACTGGGGGATTGCGGGCAGACCGAAGAATGCTCGTGCGCAGGCTGTGGTGTGAACCGCCAGATCCTCCACCGTTTCCCCACGATGCAACGCCACTTCCCGCAGTACTTCAGTCAAATACGCCGGCTCGTTACGACCGTTTTTCGGCTTGGGCCGCAAGCTTCGTGGCAGCAGATACGGTGCATCGCTCTCCAACATCAAGCGGCCGCGTTTGATTTCTTTAACCAATGGATGCAGATGCGTGCCCCGGCGCTCGTCGCAGATCCAGCCGGTGATGCCGATGTGCAAATCCAGATCGAGGTAGCTGAACAGGGCTTTCTTTTCGCCGGTGAAGCAGTGCACAACGGCGGCCGGCAATTGATCACGGTAATCACGCAGGATTTCCAGCAGTCTCTGACTGGCATCGCGTTCATGCAGGAACACCGGTAATTGCAACTCGACTGCCATCGCCAGGTGCTCTTCGAGGACTTTTTCCTGCTGTGGGCGTGGCGAGAAGTCACGATTGAAATCCAGCCCGCATTCGCCCACGGCCACCACATTCGGCTCCTTGAGCAAGCTGCGCAAACGCTGGGCGCTGTCAGCGTTCCAGTCGCTGGCCGCATGCGGATGAATGCCCGCCGTGGCGAACAGGCGTTGAGCGCTTTCGTCCAGTTGTTGGCACAGTTCCAGTGCCTGTTCGCTGCCCTCGACGCTGGTGCCGGTCAGGACCAATTGGCAAACCCCGGCGGCGTACGCGCGGTCGAGTACGGCCTGGTGTTTGTCGGCAAAACTGGGGTTGGTCAGGTTGACGCCGATATCGATGAGTTGCATGGTGCTACCTCGGACCAAAGGCCGGAAAGCATATCAGAGCTGTAGATTTATAAGAAAAGCCAAGAACTACAACGAGTTAAAGCTGTCTCTTGATGCCGCGAGACAGGCCAGGGTGGTCATTGTGCCATCACTGTGCCAGTCTTTCGCACTTTGCCAGCGCTCATGGCGCTCTGTTTCTGACGTTCGATTTCGTGTTTTTTTTGGAAATCGGCCCAGTATCCTTTCCGGAGAGTGGATGACACGTCCCTCGATTTTGCTACTGCTGTGCTGTTCGTTGCTGCTGCCGATGCCGGCGGTTGCGCGTCTGGCCGGGCCGCTGCAAGCCGTGCCGGCCGCCAAAGTGCGCGACCTGGCGGAGATTCGCAGCAGTCGCGTGTTGCGGGTGCTGGTCAATCAAAGCCGCAACAGCTCCGGCGAAGTCCAGGGCCAGGCCATCGGCGTCGAATACCACCGCTTGCGCGCCTTTGAACAATACCTCAACGGCCACGCCCGCGACGGTCAGGAAGTTAGTCTCAAAATCATCCCCAAATCCAAGGATCAATTGCTCGGCGCCTTGCAGCGCGGGGAAGGGGATCTGGTCGCGCCTGGGGAGTTGCTCGATTTGCAACCTGGCCACGCGGTCAGCAGCAGCGAACCGATCGCCAGCAATATCCCGTTGGTGCTGGTGGGGATCAAGGGCGAGCGACGTTACACGCGGGTCGAACAACTCTCGGGCAAGACCCTGGCGTTACCCACCGGCAGCGCAGCCGGCGATGCCGTGAGCCAGATAAATTCAAAACTCGCCCTGCACAAATTGGCACCGATAACGATCGAGTGGGTCGATCCCAGTCTGGCCGTCGAAGATGTGCTGGAAATGGTTCAGGGCGGGATCTTTCACCTGACCATCGTCGAGCAACCAATTGCCGAGCGCTGGGGCAAGATCCTGCCAAAATTGCGTTTCGACAAGCAGGTGCTGATCAGTGATCCGGGCGAAGAATTCTGGTTTGTGCGCCGCGATGCCTCGATGCTGCGGGCGAGCATTGATCGTTTTCTGACTACGTATAAGAAGCCATCGGACCAGGACGTTGCGTTTCTACGGATCTATCGCCGGCTGTATCAAGTGCACTATCCACTGGCCAAGTCCGACCGCCAACGTCTGGAAAAACTGCGCCCGGTACTGCAGAAGCACGCCGATGCCCAAGGCATGGACTGGTTGAACCTGGCGGCGCTGGCGTTTAAAGAGTCGGCGCTGCAACCCAGTGCCCGCAACGGGGGTGGCCCCACCGGCCTGATGCAAATCACCCCGTCGGCCGCCCAGCGGGTGGGGGTCAATAACATTCAAGACCTCGACGCCAACGTCCAGGCCGGGGCCAAGTACCTGGCCATGATCCGCCGCAAGTTCTTCGCCAGCCCCAAGCTCAACGAACGTGAGCGCATGGCCTTCGTGCTGGCGGCCTACAACATTGGCCCCGAGCGGGTTCAGGGCATGCGCGCCGAAGCCCGGCGACGCGGCCTTAATCCCAATCAGTGGTTCTTCCAGGTCGAGCGCATAGCCATGGAGCAGGTGGGAATGGGGCCCGTCAGCTATGTTAATAGCGTGAATAAGTATTACCTGGCGTTCGATCGTGAGAGGGAGTCATTGGAGCCGCAGGGACAAAAAGTGGTCTCTCGAAAATGATCGACTAAACTGATTGTTATGTCGCAACTATTGCGCTTTTTACATTTGTTTTATCGATTAATATGGCGCCCAACGAACACACACTCACAATGGATGACACAGCATGAGCTCACTGATCAACAAGGTACTGTTTACCCGCGCCGGTTTCGGCCTGACCGCGATACGGATTGTCGTCGGGGTCATCTTCGCAGCTCATGGCGCGCAGAAGCTCTTCGGTATGTTTGGTGGCTACGGCATTGCCGGCACCGCGCAGTACATGGAAAGCCTGGGCCTGGCACCCGGTCACCTGATGGCGATTCTGGCGGGTGGTACCGAATTCTTTGGTGGTCTGGCGTTGATTATCGGTCTGCTGACACGTCCGGCTGCACTGGGCCTGACCTTCCTCTCGCTGGTCGCGATTTTCTCGGTGCATATCCATAACGGCTTGTTCATGGCCAACAACGGTTATGAATTCGCCCTGGCCTTGCTCGGTGGCAGCATTGCGGTATTGATCGAAGGTGCCGGCAAGATGTCGCTGGACCGCGCCATCACCGACTGACCGCTCTGGCTCAACGAAAAGGCCCGCATTGCGCGGGCCTTTTTGTTGCGCGTCATTCTTGACACTGTCCGGTCAGCTTCTCTAGGATGTTGCCCATGCGCCGATTTAAACAGCTACTTGCGGGGCGCCAGGTGACTCATCCAGTTGCCGATAGAAGCTTGAAACAGGCTTCGAAATACCGCTAAAGCGCTGGTTCGGTGTTGCCTCTCACCTGCCATGCAGAATTTTGAGGCAGAGACACGACTCGATGAACGCACTTAGCCCCGTAGTACGTCCCGCGCCGATCACGGCACATCTCACCCAGCGCAATCCAAAAATCCTGCTTGGCGGTAAACATCAGCCGACGCTTCTGCGTTACCTCGACGGCTGGCCACGTCGTACCGGTGGGCCTGCAGCTTTCCTGATCCAGTTTGTTGAAGACGGCGAATCGCTGGCTCGATTTGCCAGCGACAGTTTTGACTTGGCGGTGATTCAATCACCGAACCTCGACGACGCGCCGGAAGTGATCAGGCAACTGACCCGCGTTGCTCGACAGGGGTTGATTACCCGGCGCTAAGGTTTACGGATACTCAATCGCCACGATGTACACGCATTGCTCACCGGTCGGTGTCTGGACCCGAACTTCGGCGTCCAGCGCCTTGCCGATCAGTGCGCGGGCGAGGGGTGAGTCGATGCTGATCAGCCCCAACTTCAGGTCCAGCTCATCCGGACCGACAATGCGATAGCGCGACTCTTTGCCGTCTTCGTCTTCAATCGTGACCCAGGCGCCAAAATAGACCTTGTTCGGATCGCTGGGCTTTTCGCTAACCACCTTCAACGCTTCAAGCCGTTTGGTGAGAAAGCGCACACGGCTGTCGATTTCACGCAGCATTTTTTTGCCGTAGGTGTATTCCGCGTTCTCGGAACGATCACCCTGCGCCGCAGCCTCGCTCACCGACTGCGTCACCTGCGGTCGCCGTACATGCCAAAGCTCATGAAACTCGGCCCGCATCCGTGCTTCACCTTCAGGGGTGATCAGCGCGGTGCCAGCGGGGCGGGGTGGACGATAACGGCTCATGGCTACTTCTTGTAATGGGCAAGGTTCGAGTCTATCAACCCTCGCGCAACACTGTCAGGGGGCTGGCGTTCAACGCACGACGCGTACCGAACACACCGGCACCGCCAATCAGCACCGCACCGATCAGGGGCAGCACCAACAACCACGGATGCGGATGCCACGGCAGGTCGAAAGCGTAGCGGTAAAGCACCAGGCTCACCAGTTCCGAGCCGAGTGCCGCCAACAAACCGCTGACCGCGCCGAGTAAACCGAACTCGATCCGCCGGGCCTTCACCAGTAACTGCCGTTCGGCTCCCAGCGCGCGCAACAGGGCGCCCTGACGAATGCGTTCATCGAGCGTCGCCTGCAGGCCGGAAAACAACACCGCCATCCCCGCCGCGAGTACAAACAACAGCACATATTCCACCGCCAGCGTGACCTGGGCGAGGATGCTGCGCAGCTGTTCCAGCAAGGCTTCGACCTGCAGAATCGTCACCGCCGGGAAGCTGCGCGAGAGGTCGACAATCTGCTGATCGTGACCGGCCGCCAGATAGAAACTGGTCAGGTACGTCGCCGGCAAATCCTTCAAGGTGCCGGGCTGGAAGATCATGAAAAAGTTCGGCTGGAAGTTGTCCCAGTTGATCTCTCGCAAGCTGGTGACCGTCGCTTCACGATTGACCCCGCCCACGGTAAACACCAGGTGATCACCGAGCTTGAGCTTCAGGCTTTCGGCCACTTTGCCTTCAACCGACACACCGGGTACCTCGTCGGGTGCCTGCTCGGTCCACCAGTTGCCCGCCGTGAGTTTGTTGCCCGCCGGCAAGTCCGCCGCCCAGGTCAGGCTCAGGTCGCGCTGGATCGCCCGATCCCCCGCCGAGTCCTTGCTGACGATGTCCTGCACCGGTTCACCATTAATGCTGATCAGTCGACCTGGTACCACCGGGTAGAGCGGCGCGGACTGCGCCGACAGTTGAATCAGGCGATCCGTAAAGGACTGTTTGTCCGCCGGCAGAATGTTCAGCGCAAAATAATTCGGCGCGTTTTTCGGCAATTGGTTCTGCCAGGTGTCCAGCAGTTCACCTCTGAGCAACGCGATCAGCGCCATGGACAGCAGAATCAGGCCGAAGGCCAAGGCTTGTCCCGCTGCGGCTAGTGGATGGCGCAGCAACTGGCCCAGCCCGAGGCGCCAGGGCAGCGAAGCGCGGGCCAGCAGCCGGCGCAGGCTTTTGAGCAGTAGCAAGAGCATGCCGCCGAGCACCAGCGCGGCGATCACGCCCCCGCCGAGCAAGGCGAAGGTCAGCACCAGGTCGAGGCTTAGGCGCCACATGATCAGGCCGAGCGCGCCGAGGGCGGCGCCATAGACCATCCAGGTGCTGGACGGTATCGGCAACATGTCTCGGCGCAACACGCGCAAGGGTGGCACGCGACCGAGCGCGGCCAGCGGTGGCAGGGCAAATCCGGCCAGTGCCACCAAACCGGTACCGATCCCGGCGATGGCCGGCAGCAGACCACCCGGCGGCACGTCGGTCGGCAGCAAATCATGCAACAACGCGAACAGCCCCAGCTGTGCCAGCCATCCGAGGAGGGCGCCACTGAGGCTGGCGAGCAGCCCGAGTACCGTCAGCTGCAAACTGAACAGCACCATGGTTTCCCGGCGTGACAGGCCAAGGCAACGCAGCAGGGCACTGGCATCGAAGCGGCGCGTGGCGAAGCGCGTGGCCGACAGCGCTACCGCCACGCCGGACAACAGGACTGCCACCAGACTTGCCATGTTGAGGTAACGCTCGGCCTTGCCCAGCGCGCCGCCAATTTGTCGGTTGCCGTCGCGGGCATCCTGCAGGCGCTGGTTGGCGGCCAGGCCAGGCTTGATCAGTTGGCGATAGGTTTCCAGCGCCTCGGCCTTGCCGCGCCAGAGTTCGCGGTAGCTGACCCGGCTTCCGGGTTGCACCACACCGGTGGCGGCCAGGTCGCTGAGGTTGATCAGCACCCGGGGCGTAAGGCTGTAGAAATTGCCGGCGCGGTCGGGTTCGTAGGTCAGGACGCGCGCCAGTTTCAGGGTTTTCATGCCGACGTCGATGCTGTCGCCGATCTTCAGATCCAGCGCCGTCAGCAGTCGTGCCTCGACCCAGGCCTCGCCGGATTTCGGTCCTCCACCGGGTTCTTCCGGGGCAAAAGGCGCCGGGGCGCTTTTCAGTTGGCCGCGCAGTGGATAGACCGCGTCAGCCGCTTTGATACTGGACAGCTGGATGCTGTTATCGGTGGCGATGACGCTGGAGAACTCCACCACTTGAGCGTGTTCAAGCCCCAGCTCCGTACCGCTTTTGATCTGTTCAGGGCGTGCCGGTGAGCTGCCTTCGAGCAACAGGTCGGCGCCGAGAAATTCGGTGGCGCGCAACATCATGGCGCCGTTCAGGCGGGCGCCAAAGTAGCCGATGGCGGTACTCGCCGCCACGGCCACCAGCAAGGCGAAGAACAGCACGCGCAATTCGCCGGCGCGGGCATCGCGCAGCAGTTGGCGGATGGCAAGACTGAACAGACGCAACAGCGGCAGGCGTGCCATCAAGGCTCCAATGGGGCGACCAGCAGGCCGGCTTCAAGGCGGATCAGGCGCCGGCAGCGATGTGCCAGGCGTTCGTCGTGGGTCACCAGTACCAGCGTCGTGCCGCGTTCCTTGTTGAGTTCGAACAACAAGTCGCTGATGCGCTCACCGGTGTGGCTGTCGAGATTGCCGGTGGGTTCATCGGCGAACAGCACGTCGGGCTCGGCGGCAAACGCCCGGGCAATCGCCACCCGTTGCTGTTCACCCCCCGAGAGCTGGCGCGGTGAGTGGGTCAGGCGCTGGCCCAGGCCGACCCGTTGCAGCAACTCGGTGGCACGTTCGCGAGCGTCTTTGCGGCCATCGAGTTCCAGCGGCAGCATGACGTTTTCCAGGGCGTTGAGGCTGTCGAGCAGCTGAAAGGACTGAAATACAAAACCGACATGCTCGGCCCGAATGCGCGCACGTTGATCTTCATCGAGGGTGCTCAGCCCTTGCCCGGCGAGGGTGACTTCGCCGCTGCTGGGCAGGTCGAGGCCGGCGAGCAGGCCGAGGAGGGTGGACTTGCCGGAACCGGAGGCGCCGACGATGGCCAGGCTGTCACCCTTGTTCAGTTCCAGGCTGAGTTCGTGCAGGATAGTCAGTTCACCTTCCGCGCTGGGAACCACTTTGCTGAGGTTCTTCGCGGTGAGAATGCTTGCGCCCATGGAGAATCCGATGCGTGTGTGGTTTTTGAGTGCTGGCCTGGCCTTGATGTGCATGGCCCAGAACGCAGCGGCGGGTACTGTCCTGATCGTTGGCGATAGTATCAGCGCGGGTTTCGGACTGGATACCCGGTTGGGGTGGGTCTCGCTGCTCGAACAACGGCTCAAGCACGAAGGTTTCGACGATAAAGTGGTCAATGCCTCCATCAGCGGCGACACCAGTGCCGGAGGCCAGGCGCGCCTGCCTGCGCTGCTTGCAGAGCATAAGCCGCAACTCGTCATCCTCGAGTTGGGTGGCAATGACGGACTGCGTGGATTGCTTCCGACTCAATTGCAACAAAACCTTGCGGCAATGATCGACAGCTCTCGCGCAAGCGGTGCCAAGGTTCTGCTATTGGGCATGCAACTGCCGCCCAATTACGGTGTGCGTTACACCGAGGCCTTTGCCAGGGTCTACAGCACGCTGGCCACTGAGAAAAACATCGCGCTGGTGCCGTTTTTCCTCGACGGTGTCGGCGGTCATCCGGACTTGATGCAGGCTGACGGCATACACCCGGCGGCCGGGGCTCAGGACAAGTTGCTGGATAATGTCTGGCCTACGCTAAAACCGCTGTTATGACCCTTTTCTAGGCGCAGGCTTTCGGCTAAGGTGGCGGCCCCCGATTTGGAGCCCCCGATGCCGCGTCCTGCCTGGTCACTTTTTGCCTACCAACTGATCGAGCCTGACGAACAGCTGGATCTGTTCGCCTGCCAGGAAGTGCGGGTGCATCTGGTAACCCGACAACTGGAACTAGGCGGCTCGGCGGACCGAACCTTGTGCGGCAGCCTGCTGCCAGCACAGCCACGCTGGTCGAGTGTGGATCGTCGGGTTTTCCAGGACCAGCGCCTGTGCTCGCTGTGCCGGGCCATCCTGGAATCGCAAAAACGCGGCACCTCGCCGATCTGGCCAGAACTGCGTTTCGAGCTCTGACGCCTAAAAGATAGCGTGCTATCGGCCAACTCCCCGAAATTCCAGGCGGCGGTGTACAATCCCGTTTTTATACCCTTGTCGATCATGCGAAGGACTTTCCGGATGTTGCCGCGTTTTCCTGCCGTCACCCGCTGCCTGTCTCTTGCCGCCCTTTGTATGGCCGGTCCAGCTGCAGCATTGGAGTTTCCCCTGCCACCGCCCGGTGAAGACATCATCGGCCAGGTGCAGGTGATCAAGGCCAAGTACGAAGATACCTTCGCCGACCTTGGTACCGCTTACGACCTGGGCTACACGGAAATGATCGCGGCCAACCCGGGTGTCGATGCATGGTTGCCGGGCGCCGGTACTGAAGTCATTCTGCCGACCCGTTTCATCCTGCCACCGGGCCCGCGCGAAGGCATCGTGATCAACCTGGCCGAGTACCGCCTCTATTACTACCCCAAAGGCCAGAACGTGGTGTACACGTTCCCGTTGGGGATTGGTCGTGAGGGTTGGGGATCGCCGATCGCCCACACCACCATCACCGCGAAAACGCCTAACCCGACCTGGACCCCTCCAGCGTCGATCAAGGCAGAGCACGCCGCCGATGGTGATCCGCTGCCGAATGTGGTGCCAGCGGGCCCGGATAACCCTCTGGGGCCGTTCAAGTTCAGCCTGGGCACGCCGGGCTACCTGATTCATGGTTCGAACAAGAAATTCGGCATTGGTATGCGCACCAGTCACGGCTGCTTCCGCATGTTCAACAATAACGTGCTGGAAATGGCGAAAATGGTGCCGGTCGGCACATCGGTACGGATCATCAACGACCCGTACAAGTTTGGCGTAAGCGGCGGCAAGGTGTATCTCGAAGCGCACACCCCGCTGGATGACAAGGGCAACCCGTCGGTGGTCGACAAGCACACGTCGGTGATCAATGCGATGCTCAAGCGTGAAGACATCACCAACAACCTGCGGATGAACTGGGATGTGGTGCGGGACGTGGTCGCCGCTGAAGATGGCCTGCCAGTGGAAATCGCGGTGCCCAATGGCTCCGCGCCGATGGTCTCGAATACGCCGCTCGATCCGTTGCAGTAAAGCCTAAAAAAACCCGCCGACGCAGGCCGCGTCGGCGGTTTTTTTAATGCCCGATGGAAACATCAGGCATTAAAAAGCCGACCCATAAATGGGTCGGCTTGATAACAATCCCGAGGGATTATTACTTACGGCTAGCTTTGTCCAGCATGCGCAGAGCACGCTCGTTAGCTTCGTCAGCAGTCTGTTGTGCTTTTTGAGCAGCAGCCAGAGCTTCATCAGCTTTACGGTAAGCTTCGTCTGCACGAGCCTGGGAGCGAGCAGCTGCGTCTTCAGTAGCGGTCAGACGTGCTTCGGTTTCTTTCGATGCGCTGCTGCAACCGGTAGCCAGAACTGCGGCCAGAGCCAGAGCAGAGAATTTCAGAACGTTGTTCATCGTGTTCCCCTTCAAGGACATTCTATTAAGTTAGCTGTCTCCTCAGAGTGAGGAAATAGCCGGCGTACATACTACTCATTACTACTCGTAAGTAAACTGACGTAAAGCAAGAAGCAAAAAAAATTGTAGGCGTTGATTCTTTTTCGAGCAACTTTTAACTGCATTGTTTAAAAAATATCCAGCTGCGAGGCCCGAGATGAGCGAGCCGCTCAAAAAAAGTTCCGCGCACTCACAGGGCTTTTTTTCCGTCTTGGCTAAAGTCTGGCTAAATGAGTTCGTCCATACTTCTGTTCGAATTTTGCGCAGTGACTCTCATAATCTTTATCCATCTAGAGGTGACTTTAAGAGCGCGGATTCGTCTTATGTCTCAATATCCGGCAATGTTCAGGCTGCCGACCCGCAAAGACCGTCGGTCGAGCCGTCCCTGCGTAACCCCGAGCTGCACCCGCTGACTGAGCCTGATGACGAGCGCACCTTGAGCATTTCTGCCAATGGTGCCTACTATTTGATACGTGCTCGGTTGCGCGAGATCGCTGCAGTTCTTCTCGGTGTCCATTGGCACGGGGTGGCGTAGATGTTCCTTCGCCGGAAAAACATCGGTAAGGTAGGGGTCAGAATTCAAGACCCGCGAGGAGTAGTGATGAGCGAGGCGTTGTCCATCCACCATGACCAGGCTGGTCATCAATTCGAGACCAGTGTGGACGGTCATCGTGCCTACCTGACCTATATGGATCTGGGAAAGCAGACCCTGGATATCTATCGCACCTTCGTACCCAACGCTTTGCGTGGTCGCGGCATCGCTGCGGCATTGACCGAGAAGGCGCTGGAGTACGCTGACGAAATGGGTTACACCGTCATTCCATCGTGCTCCTACGTTGAGCGCTACATGGAGCGTCACCAGCGGCACGCCGCCAAGCTGTGACCCAAACGAACGCATAAAAAAACGCCAGGTTTAAGCCTGGCGTTTTTGTGTGCGCTAAACGGTGATCAGGTGCGATCGCGTTTGGGCAGCACGTCCTTGAGCTTGGCATGCATGCTGCGCAAGGTGTTTTCGGTGGCGGACCAATCGATACAGGCATCGGTGATCGACACGCCGTATTGCAGGTCGGCGAGGTCTTTCGGAATCGCCTGGCAGCCCCAGTTCAAGTGACTCTCGACCATCAGGCCGATGATCGACTGGTTGCCTTCGAGGATCTGGTTGGCGACGTTCTCCATCACCAGCGGTTGCAGGGCCGGGTCCTTGTTGGAGTTGGCGTGGCTGCAATCGACCATGATGTTCGGCTTGATCTTCGCCTTGTTCAGCGCTTGCTCGCAGAGCGCGACACTGACCGAATCGTAGTTCGGCTTACCGTTGCCACCGCGCAGCACCACGTGGCCGTAGGCGTTGCCCTTGGTGGTGACGATCGACACGCCACCTTCCTGGTTGATGCCCAGGAAGCGGTGCGGGCTGGAAACCGATTGCAGGGCGTTGATCGCCACGGTCAGGCCGCCGTCGGTGCCGTTCTTGAAGCCGACAGCCGAAGACAGGCCGGACGCCATTTCGCGGTGCGTCTGGGATTCGGTGGTGCGCGCGCCGATGGCCGACCAGCTGATCAAGTCCTGCAAGTATTGCGGGGAGATCGGGTCGAGGGCTTCGGTTGCGGTCGGCAGGCCCATTTCGGCCAGGTCCAGCAGCAACTGGCGACCGATGTGCAAGCCGTCCTGAATCTTGAACGAGTCGTCCAGGTACGGGTCGTTGATCAAGCCTTTCCAGCCGACGGTGGTGCGTGGTTTCTCGAAATACACGCGCATGACCAGATACAGGGTATCGGACACTTCTGCCGCGAGCGCCTTCAGGCGCTCGGCGTATTCGTGGGCAGCCTTGATGTCGTGGATCGAGCAAGGCCCGATGACGACGAACAGGCGGTGGTCGGTGCCATCCAGGATATTGCGAATGACTTCGCGGCCCTTGGTGACGGTGCGCAGGGCGGCGTCGCTCAGGGGGAGGTCACGCTTGAGCTGATCAGGAGTGATCAGCGTCTCGTTGGAGGCGACGTTTAGGTCGTTGATCGGTAAATCAGCCATCGTTTACTCGTCAGGTCACGGGTGCCGGCCGCCAGCGAACCCGCGCGGCGGAGCACAGCAAATTAAGCGCGTCGGGGACCCGAACCTTAGCGCGTTACGCGCCTGCTCGACAATGGGCACACACCTGTTTAATCCAGCACAGCCTGTGCAAATGCCTTGCGCACGGTGTCGTGAGAGAACTCGTCGGCATGCGCCTGGACCCATTCGAGGGCCAGCGCCTGAATACCCTGCAAGTCGTCGTGCGCGTCATGCAGGCGACAATAGCGTTCGATCTGGCACACTTGCTCGCCCATTCGGGCACTGAACAGCATCTGCTCGTCGACAAAGGCAATGCCCACCAGGTAGCCGCGTTTGCGCCGCAGGCACCAAGCCACATAGCCCAAGTAGCGCAAGTCGGGGTTCAGGGTCGGCATGCGCACTTCCAGCGCCGTGCCGTGGCGCCAGGCCCGGTGATAATTGCAAGCCATGCCCCCGAGGCTGATAGTGTGCAAGCGCTGTCGCGAGATGCACTCATGCGTGAGCAACGTTAATTCGACGGGCACATCGTCAGGATGAGGAATAAAACGTCCCATGAACACGGACTCCCTGTGTCGGCCATCTGACATTGTTTCCCCCAGTATAGTGGTCGAATTGGAACTGACCGATTTCGATGCCGACCAACGGCTGCTGGCAATGCCCGGTGTTTCCCTGGTGATTTTCACCAGTGTCGGCTGCGCCAGTTGCCGATTCGCCCGTGAGCAATTGCCAAGGCTCGATCTGGCAGTCGATCGACTGTGCTGGATCGATGCCGGGAACAATGGCGGGGTGGTCGAGCGTTATCAGGTTTTTCATTTGCCGGCGCTGTTTTTAGTGCGCGACGGTGAGTTCTTCGGGGCATTAAAATCGCGCCTGACCGGCACCGAACTCAATGAAGCGGTCGGACGGGCGCTGATGAAAACAGCAGAGGAGTTGCCATGATGGGGGCAGTGACCAGGCCGACAATCGGTGTGATCGGGACCGGCGCAATCGGCGGGTTCTACGGGATGATGCTGGCGCGTGCCGGCTTCGATGTGCACTTTTTGCTGCGCAGTGAATTTTCAGCGGTGGCCGAGCGCGGGTTGCGGCTCGACAGCGCGGCGCATGGCGCGCTGACGTTGAACCCGGTTCAGGCCTATTCATCCGCGCAAGACATGCCCGCCTGCGACTGGTTGCTGGTCGGCGCCAAAACTACCAGCAATGCCGACCTGGCCCCCGCCATCATTCAGGCGGCTGCTCCGAACGCCAAAGTGCTGGTCTTGCAGAATGGCTTGGACGTCGAAGACAGCCTGCGCGAGGTGCTTCCTGGCTCTTTGCACCTGCTCGGCGGGCTGTGTTTTATCTGTGTCCATCGCACCGGTCCCGGGGAAATTACCCATCAAGCACTCGGCGCCGTCAACATCGGCTATCACAGTGGTCCCGCGGCCGATGAAGCTGCGCGCGTGGCGATTGTAGAAGAGGGTGCCGGACTGTTCCGCAACGCCGGCATCGATTCCCAGGCCATGCCGAACCTGCATCAGGCACGTTGGCAAAAACTGGTCTGGAATGTCCCGTACAACGGCCTGTCGGTTCTGCTGGGGGCCAGCACCACACCATTGATGGCTGATGCTGACAGCCGGGAACTGATCAAGGCATTGATGGCCGAAGTGGTGCAGGGCGCAATCGCCTGTGGCCACGACATACCGGCCGGTTACGCCGACCATCTGTTCATGGTGACCGAAAAAATGCCGGACTATTGGCCGAGCATGTACCACGACTTCCTGCACAAACGACCGCTGGAACTGGCCGCGATCTACGCGCGTCCCCTGGCAGCCGCCAAAGTGGCAGGGTGTGAATTGCCGCTGATCGAAGCGTTGTATCGCAGTTTGAGTTTTATCGATCGACGAAATAACTGAGTCGATCAATCCGGGGGGAAGGGCATGGCCAAAACTATCGACGACAAACTGGTGCTGGCGATTTCTTCGCGCGCACTGTTCGACCTGAGCGAAAGCCACAAGGTGTATCTGTCGAGTGGCGTCGAGGCCTACCGGCAATACCAGATCGAGCACGAGGACGAAATCCTCGAACCCGGCGATGCCTTCCCTCTGGTGCAGAAACTCCTGAACCTCAATACCCTTCTTGGCCGTGCTCGGGTCGAGGTGATCCTGGTGTCGCGCAACAGCGCCGACACCGGGTTGCGGGTGTTTAACTCGATTCATCACTACGGGCTGGCGATTTCCCGCGCGGCGTTTGTCGGCGGGCGCAGTCCTTATCCGTATCTCAAGGCCTTTGGCTGTGACCTGTTTCTGTCGACGCATGCCGAAGACGTACGCAGCGCACTGGAGGCGGGTTTCGCGGCGGCGACCATTCTGTCGGGCGGTGCCAGCCGCGCGGCCAGTGATGAATTGCGGATTGCCTTCGATGGCGATGCGGTGCTGTTTTCCGACGAGTCGGAGCGGGTCTACCAGTCGGGTGGCCTGGAAGCGTTTCAGGCCAGCGAACGTGAAGCCGCCCGTGAGCCGTTGCGCGGTGGGCCGTTCAAAGGCTTCCTGGCCGCCCTCAATTTGTTGCAGCGTGAGTTTCCTGACGACGACTGTCCGATCCGTACGGCGCTAGTCACGGCGCGTTCGGCGCCGGCCCATGAGCGCGTGATCCGTACGTTGCGCGAATGGGACATTCGCCTGGACGAATCACTGTTTCTCGGTGGCCTGACTAAATCGGCGTTTCTCGAAGCGTTTGCAGCCGATGTGTTTTTCGACGATCAGGCCGGCCATTGCGAACTGGCCCGCGAAGTCGTCGCCACCGGTCACGTACCGCACGGCATAAGCAACGAGCAAAAGGTTTAAGCCCACCGTTCAACGCGTTACGCAGAGCGTCGTACTCGCCAAGGCACTGCTAAGCTGAATCAAATCTCCGCCATGTTGGCTTGCGAGGAGATCCTAATGATTCAGTCGATGCTGTATGCCACTGACCTTGGCCTATATGCACCGTTGGTGATGCAACATGCCTTGGCCCTGGCGCGGACATTCAATGCCGACTTGTATGTGGTCCACGCGGTCGAGCCCATGGGGTTGTTTGCCGAATCGGTGCTTCAAAGTTATCTGGATGAACAGGCCTTGAACGAGTTTCACAGTCAGGGCTTGAGTACCGTCATTGCCAATATCGAGCAGCGGGTGCTCGACAGTTTTCGCGAAGAGTTGGGGGATGAAGGGGAGCAGGACCTGGCGCGAATCCGCGCGGTGCGGGTACTTCAGGGGGACCCGTCGCAGGTGATTCTCGACCAGGCGCAGAAACTCTCTGTGGATTTGCTGATCGTAGGTAGTCATAGCCATGGTGCCGGCGCGGAAACGCCCTTGGGCAGGACCGCAGCGCGCGTGTTGCAGCTGTCGCGGGTGCCGGTCTATCTGGTGCCGCTGGTAGAGCGTCGCCGTCAGGAAGATCGCTAGAACACAAATAGTGGCAATTTGACAAAAAAGTTCTAGATTTATTCTTCAAGCCATTAATATAGTTATATACCGTCGCTGATGCCCGTGGCGTCTACCTGCTTTGAGGGATTCATATGAAGCTTCAACAACTGCGCTACATCTGGGAAGTGGCGCACCACGACCTCAACGTTTCCGCTACCGCCCAAAGCCTTTACACCTCGCAACCGGGTATCAGTAAACAGATCCGCCTGCTGGAAGACGAATTGGGCGTCGAGGTGTTTGCCCGCAGCGGCAAGCACCTGACCCGCGTCACCCCGGCCGGCGAACGCATCATCACCACCGCCGGCGAAATCCTGCGCAAGGTTGAAAGCATCAAGCAGATTGCCCAGGAATTCTCCAACGAAAAAAAGGGCACCCTGTCGATCGCCACCACCCACACCCAGGCACGTTATGCGTTGCCGCCGGTGATCAGCAGCTTCATCAAGCAATACCCCGACGTTGCTCTGCACATGCACCAGGGTTCGCCGATGCAGATCGCTGAAATGGCCGCTGACGGCACCGTCGATTTCGCCATTGCCACCGAAGCGCTGGAGCTGTTCGGCGACCTGGTGATGATGCCGTGCTACCGCTGGAACCGCTGCGTCGTCGTGCCACAAGGTCACCCATTGACCAAGCTGTCGAAGCTGACCCTCGAAGCCCTGGCCGAATACCCGATCGTGACCTACGTGTTCGGTTTTACCGGCCGCTCGAAGCTCGACGAAGCGTTCAGCCATCGTGGCCTGACGCCGAAAGTGGTGTTCACCGCCGCTGACGCCGACGTGATCAAGACTTACGTTCGTTTGGGTCTGGGCGTGGGCATCGTGGCGAAAATGGCGGTCGACGCCAAACTCGACAGCGATCTGGTCATGCTCGACGCAAGCGATTTGTTCGAGTCCAGCATCACCAAAATCGGTTTCCGTCGCGGCACTTTCTTGCGTGGTTTCATGTGCGACTTCATCGAGAAGTTTGCCCCGCACCTGACCCGCGAAGTGATGGCCAAAGCCATTCAGTGCCACAACAAGCAGGAACTGGAAGAACTGTTCGACGGCGTCGAACTGCCGGTCCACTGATTGGTGCTAGACCACCTCGGTAACAGAAAACTGTTGCCGAGCGCCCGCCACCAGAATCTCCACCTCATCCCCTTCGAACTTGCCCAGCAGGCTTTTGCCCAGCGGCGAGCGGGGGGTGATGACGGTAATCAGTTGCCCCACCAGATCGACCTTCAGGCCGGCTGCGTCGGGAGCCAGAAATAGCCATTGTTCGCGACCCTTCTCGTCTTCCAGGCCGAGCAGCGCGCCGACTTCGATGCCGCGCTGATCGTCATAAGGGCGCAAGGCCAGGTTCTGGCACAGCGTCAGTGACTGGCGGATTTCCTCGACCCGTTTGGCCTGGCCGGCTGCCAGATAAGAAGCCTCCAGCCCCAAGGTGTCGTACTTGTTTTCGGCGATGTTTTCTTCGTGGGTCGCGGTTTCGTACGCGGTTTGCGCGGCACGCTCGGCGATGTCGAGATCGATCCGCAGCTTGTCGAGAATCAATTGGTGGACGGTCTGTTTGTTCATGATCAGTCGCAGAATTGCTGGACATTGGCGCGGCTTTTTTCGCTCGGCGCGTTATGGTCCTGCTGCAGCCAGAACTGGCATTTCGGGTTGGACAGATTGCGGCTGCTGCTACGGGCCTGATCCATACGGACCTGTTGCTCGTCCTTGCGCAGGTTCTCTTCGTATTGCTCGAACAACGGGCTCTGCGGTGGAATATCAGGCCTCGGCTGTTCGACAACCGGCGGCTTGGCCAGTTGCTCCACCGCGGCGGCTACCGGTGCCAGTTGCTCTTTGAAAAACACCGCCGAAACGAGCCAGCAGGTCAGCGCGATGGCGAGAAATCCCAGCCACAAACCGAGGGCGATGCTGCCGGTCAATTGCAGGGCGTTGAGCTGGATCGGCAACGGACGGCGCGGGTTGGGACGGTAGGGCATGGCTGCCTCCTGGCGGATGGTCGCGGGCGAGTGGCGATTGTCGCACGAAGATTAATCGCCGTCGGCTCTTCTGCACGAGGTAATTTATGCGGACAATCGGTGCCTTTGCCAACGGGAATCTGGAATGCCTGAACTGCCTCAAGTGAAAAACCGCTGGCGCTGGGATATTTTTTGCACCGTGGTCGACAACTTTGGCGACATCGGCGTGACCTGGCGCCTGGCTCGACAACTGGTGGCCGACCACGGGCTGGAGGTGCGCTTGTGGGTCGATGACCTGCGCGCCTTCGAACGTCTATGTCCCGAAATCGATACCCATGTCGCGCAGCAATGGCAGGCCGGTGTCGAAGTGCGCCAATGGCCAACCGAGTGGTTGGCCACCGAAGCGGCGGATGTGGTCATCGCCGCGTTTGCCTGCCAGTTGCCGAGTGCCTACATGGAAGCCATGGCCGCGCGGGTAACGCCACCGCTGTGGATGAACCTCGATTACCTGAGCGCCGAGGACTGGGTGATCGGCTGTCACGGTTTGCCGTCAGTCAAATACAAAACGGTGCAGAAGTACTTCTTCTTTCCAGGATTCCAGCCGGGCACCGGAGGCCTGTTGCGTGAGAGTGGGCTGCTTGAGCGACGACGGCAGTTTCAGCAAAGTCCCGAGGCTCAGCGAATATTCCTTCAAGGGCTGGGGATAGATCGTGCGTCTGATGCGCAATTGATCTCGCTGTTTGCCTATGAGAATGCCGGGTTATCAAGTTGGCTGAATGTGCTCGCCGCCGATTCGACACCTACCCATTTGCTGGTGCCAGAAGGGCGGGTTCTCGGCGATGTCGAACGCTGGCTCGGCGTTGAAGGATTAGCCGCAGGGGCATTGCATGTCCGTAACGGATTGACCGTCCAGGTGCTGCCGTTCGTCCGACAGGATCAATACGATCACCTGCTCTGGTGCTGCGATTTCAACGCTGTGCGCGGTGAAGATTCCTTCGTCCGCGCCCAATGGGCAGGTCGGCCGATGCTCTGGCACATCTATCAGCAGGAGGAACACATCCACCTGGACAAGCTCGATGCGTTCCTCGCGCTGTACACAAAAGGCCTGTCAGAGCCCGCCAGCCACGCGATAAACGGACTTTGGCACGCCTGGAATGCCGGTCATGATATGTCCGACCACTGGCGCACGGCCTGCAAACACTGGCCAGAGCTGCAAAAACACGCCGAGGCGTGGTGTCTGGAACAAGCCTTGCAGGCCGATCTTGCCGCGGCGCTGGTACAGTTTTATGTAAATTGGATATGATACGCGGCCTAGATTTTTGTAAATCCCATCCAAATTCGGATATTCGCAATGAAAACTGGTAAAGAACTGAAACCCGGTACCGTGATCCGTCTCGAAAACGATCCTTGGCTGGTTCAGAAAGCTGAATTCACCAAATCCGGTCGTAACAGCGCGATCATGAAGACCAAGCTGAAAAACCTGCTGACCGGTTACAAGACCGAGATCGTTTACAGCGCTGACGACAAACTGGACGATGTAATCCTCGACCGCAAAGAAGCGACCCTGTCCTTCATCAGCGGCGACACCTACACGTTCATGGACACCACTGACTACACCATGTACGAGCTGAACGCTGAAGACATCGAAGCCGTTCTGCCTTTCGTTGAAGAAGGCATGACCGATGTTTGCGAAGCGATCTTCTTCGAAGAGCGTCTGGTTTCCGTAGAACTGCCGACCACTATCGTGCGCGTAGTTGACTACACCGAAGGTTCCGCTCGCGGTGACACTTCCGGCAAAGTCATGAAGCCTGCCAAGCTGAGCAACGGTACCGAGTTGCAAGTTGCTGACTTCATCGAAATCGGTGATCGCATCGAAATCGATACCCGCGAAGGCGGTTCCTACAAAGGCCGTGCTAAATAAGCACCGCTTGAGTAATGAAAAAGCCCGACCAGTGAGTCGGGCTTTTTTGTGTCTGCGCATTACGTGTGAACGCAGCAAATCCCCTGTGGGAGCGGGCTTGCTCGCGAAAGCGGTGTGTCAGTCGACAAAATGTTGGCTGATGTATCGCCTTCGCGAGCAAGCCCGCTCCCACATTTGTACTGCGTTATTTCTTCAGATGTTGCTTCAGTTCTTCAGACGCTTGCAACATCGCCGAACGCACCGCAGGCACCTGGCTCACCACATTGAGCAAACCGTAGTCGTGGATCATCCCGTTGTAGCGAACCGACGTCACCGGCACTCCAGCCTCATCAAGCTTGCGAGCATAGGCTTCACCCTCATCGCGCAGAACGTCAGCGCCCGCCGTCTGCACCAGTGCAGGTGGCAAGCCCTTCAGTTGGGCGGTGGTTGCCCGCAGCGGCGAGGCGTAGATCTCGTTACGCTGGTTGGCGTCGGTGGTGTAGTTGTCCCAGAACCACTTCATCATGTTTTTGGTGAGGAAGTGCCTCTCGGCAAACTGGTTGTATGAGGCGGTGTCGAAGTTCGCGTCCGTCACCGGCCACAGCAGCACCTGGAACTTGATCGCCGGGGTGCCCTTGTCCTTGGCCATCAGCGCAACCACTGCCGCCATGTTGCCACCGACGCTGTTGCCGGCCACGGCCAGGCGTTTGCTGTCGACATCGATCTCTTTACCGTGCTCGGCTACCCATTGGGTTGCCGCATACGCTTGGTTAATCGCCACCGGGTAATGCGCTTCCGGCGACGGGGTGTAATTGACGAACACCGCAACCGCCCCCGAGCCCGTTACCAGATCGCGCACCAATCGTTCGTGGGTCGGGAAGTCGCCCAACACCCAGCCGCCACCGTGGAAGAACATGAACACGGGCAGTTCGCCCTTGACCCCGGCCGGCCGGACGATAGTCAGGCGCAGCGGTTGGCCATCGACTTGAATGGTCTTCTCGCTGACATCCGCTTTGGGCAGCGTCAGTTTCACCGAGGCTTGCGCGCCCGTCAGAACGGCGCGGGCATCTTTCGGTGTGAGTTGCTCCATCGGTTTGCCGGTGCCGGCATTCAGTACGTCGAGGAAGGCATGGGTGTTGTGTTCAACACCGTCGCCTGCGAACGCGTTGCCGATGGACAGGGCGAGAAGGGTGCCGGTCAAGACTTTGCTGAAAGTGTTCATGTTCGTTTCCTGTTCGGGCCTTGGGCTCAGCGGTTAGACGGTGACGTGCAGGCGCACATCGACGTTGCCACGGGTGGCGTTGGAGTACGGGCAGACCTGGTGGGCAGCGTCGACCAAGGCTTGCGCATCGGCTTGTTCAAGACCTGGCAGGCTGATGTGCAGGTCGATGTCCAGACCGAAGCCGCCAGGGATTTGGCCGATACCAACATGGGCGGTGATCGAGGCGTCGTTCGGGATGCTGCGTTTGGTCTGGCTGGCAACGAATTTCAAGGCGCCGATGAAGCAGGCGGAGTAACCGGCTGCGAACAGTTGCTCAGGATTGGTCGCTGCGCCGCCCGCACCGCCGAGTTCTTTCGGGGTAGCGAGTTTGACGTCGAGGATGTTGTCGCTGGAAACGGCACGACCATCACGGCCACCGGTGGACGTTGCGATTGCGGTATAGAGAGTTTGCATGGTGTGAGCCTCATTCGGTTTGGATGTTTTGCGCTAAATGTTTGTGCGCTAAGTAAGTGCGAGGTGAATGTATCGCGCAAGTATTTATCGCGCAATATAAATTTTTGAGAAAGTTTTGGTTGAGATTGGGGCAGATGATGTGAAGGGCTGGGCTAGAGCGGTCGAGGCAGGATTTCAGAGGTGAAAATTTTTTGAGGATGGGCTGAAACAGATCGAAAGAACGACGCAAAACAAATGTGGGAGCGGGCTTGCTCGCGAATGCGGTGTGTCAGCCAACATCAATGCTGAATGTCACACCGCACTCGCGAGCAAGCCCGCTCCCACAGGGGATCTACTTTGGCTGGGGGATCAGAGGCTATCCTGCAAATTACCGCGCAGCACTTGCAGCTCCGCTTGCAGCTTGTTCAGTCGCTCCACGGTCATCCCGCTGGCGCCGAGGATGCATTGTGGAATGCTGCGTGCCTTTTCCCGCAAGGCGTGGCCTTGTTCGGTGAGTTCGACGATCACCACCCGTTCGTCTTCGCGGCTGCGTGTACGGCTGAGCAGTCCCTCAACTTCCAGGCGTTTGAGCAACGGCGTCAGCGAGCCGGGATCGGTCAGCAGGCGTGTGCTGATTTCACCGACGGTCAAACCATCGCGTTCCCACAGCACCATCATCGCCAGGTATTGCGGATAGGTCAGGCCCAGCGCTTGCAGCAGCGGTTTATAGACCTTGGTCATCAGCAGCGAAGTCGAGTGCAGGGCGAAACAGGCCTGATTATCCAGCAGCAGCTGATCGCAGTTATCCGGGGTGTCGCGTTTGGTGGTCATCTCAAAAGCCTTGATCGGTAATCTTCATGAATCTAGCGGGCGAATCTTTAATGCGCCAGATAATTTTCGACTAATGGCGATCCAGCGTGTTTTGCAATGCCAGGTCCCATGGCGGGATGGGGCTGAAGCGCGTCTTGAGGTATTCCAGCAACAACCGGCTGCGCGAATTGGGCTGTTGCGCCAGTCGCAAGGCATAGATGCCGGCGCTCTCCGGTTTCGGCAGCCCGTTTTCGCAGAACAGCGGCAACAGTTCGCCGCGCAGCAGGTATTCGCTGGCCAGCCAGGTCGGCAGGTGGGCGATGCCCAGTCCGGCCAGCGCGCCACAGAGCAACGCCTCGGCATTGTTGGCGCTCATGCGGATCCGCGCCGGGCGGTGCAAATGAATCTGCCCGCCGCGTTCAAAGCGCCAGGCGAAGGGCGGGGCGAGCCCATCCCAATCGAGACCGTCGTGATCGACTAACTGTGCGGGCTCGGTCGGCACGCCGCGGCGTTGTAAATAGTCCGGGCTGGCGCAGGCAATGCGCACCAAGCTCGCCAGTGGCGTGGCCACCAGCCGGGTGTCGGCCATCTGTCCGGCGCGCAGCACCAGATCGACCTTGCCCAGGTTCAAGCCCTGCATGTCGACAAAGCTGTCGATCAGGTGCAGTTGCACGTCGAGACCGGGGTACAGCATCAGGAAGTCGGCAATCACCGGGGCCAGATGCCGTCGCCCGAACGCCGCGGGCGCATCGATTCTGATCAAGCCTTCCGGCGCGCTGCTCAGGGATACCGCTTCGGCGCGGGCCAGTCGAAGCTCTGCGACAATTCGTCGGGCGCGCTCGGCAAAGGCCAGGCCCGCCGGGGTCGGCATCACTGTGTGAGTGCTGCGGTTGAACAACTGGCTGCCGACGGCCTTTTCCAGACTATCGATGCGCCGCGCCACGGCCGATGGGGTCAGGGGATGGCGGCGGGAGGCCGCGGAGAAGCTCCCGGATTCCAGCACATCCAGAAACAGCCCAAGCTGTTCGGTCAATTGATTAGGGTTCATGGTGATCACGGCTATGCGAAGTTGGCATAGCCATTGTGCGTTGCTGTGCATTTCCGCGCCATCGCGGACTGCGTAGCATGAACACCCTGACAAAGAGGATTCGCCTGTGATTGAGTTTGTGATGTATCTGGTGTTTGGCGCGGCCCTCGGCACCTTCGGCGGGTTGTTTGGCATCGGCGGCGGTTTGATCGCGATCCCGTTGCTGGGCGTGCTGTTCGGGCTCGATCAACAGATCGCCCAAGGCACCGCGCTGGTGATGGTTGTACCCAACGTCATGCTGGCGCTGTGGCGCTACCACCAGCGCAATCGCATTGAGTTGCGTCACGCGTTGCCCTTGGCGTCGATGGGGTTCTGTTTTGCGTGGATCGGCTCGATCTGGGCGGTCGGCATCGATGCTCAAACCATGCGCATCGGCTTTGTCGCGTTCCTGGTGGCGCTGTCGGCCTACAACCTGATCCGAATGTTCATCGCCAACACCCCGGCCTCGGCGCAGATGCATTACGGCTGGCCATGGCTGGGCGTGCTCGGCGCGGCCTCCGGAACCATGGGCGGCTTGTTTGGTGTAGGCGGGGCGGTGGTGGCGACGCCGGTGTTGACCAGCGTGTTTGGCACCAGCCAAGTGGTGGCCCAAGGGTTGTCGCTGGCGCTGGCATTACCCAGCACCGGCGTCACGCTGGTGACTTACGCGGTGCACCACCAGGTCGACTGGCTGATTGGCGTGCCATTGGCCATCGGCGGGTTGATGAGCATCAGTTGGGGCGTGAAGATCGCCCACGCCATGCCGGAGCGACTGCTGCGCGGGTTGTTCTGCGGTTTTCTGGTGTGCTCTGCGGTGATGCTCGCGTTTAAAGTTTGAAGCCTTCGACGATGTGCTCGGCCAGGCACTCGGTGATCGGCGACGGGTTGTGCAGATTGCGCACGAGCATGATGCAGGCTTCCGGTAATTGCGGCAGGTCCTCTGCTTCACCGAGGATGCGCATGTCCGGGGTGATCAGGCTTTCCAGTTGCGCGGTCACCGCCAGCCCGGCGCTGACCACGGCCATCAATGCCGACAGGCTCGAACTGTTGTAGGCAATGCGGTAATCACGGCCCATCGCATCCAGTGCGTTACACGCCCACAGCCGGCAGAAACAATCACTGTTGAACATCGCCAGAGGCAGCGGCGTCTGCTCATGGGCGCTGAAACATTGCGCCTCGGCCCAGACGAAACGTTCCTTGCGCAACAACTGGCCAATCTCGGTGCCGGGCTCGCGGGTCACGATGGACAAGTCCAGGTCCTGACGTTGCAGCAATTGTTTTGTTGATTCGCAGTGAACCTCGATCTGAATCAGCGGATAGCTCTTGGCGAAGCGCGACAAAATCCCCGGCAGAAAGCGCATCACGTAATCGTCCGGCGTGCCGATACGCACGGTGCCGACCATGTGCGGCTCACGCAATGTGTTGAACACTTCGCTGTGGAGTTTCAGGATGCGTCTCGCATACCCCAGCAAAACCTGGCCTTCGGCGGTCAGTTTGACCTGTCGCCCGTCACGTTCGAACAGTTGGCGCTGCAACACGTCCTCTTCCAGACGTTTCATTTGCATGCTCACCGCCGACTGCGTGCGATTGACCAATTCACCGGCACGGGTAAAACCACCCTGATCGGCGATGGCGACAAAAGTACGCAGGACATCCGTATCAATACTGGGGAAAGCTGACATCCATCAATCTCCGAGATGGTTACCATCAGAAACATTCGTTGGATTGATCTTATCCCTCAGGCGAGACTTGAGCCATCCCCAACGGAGGACAACGAGATGAAAGGTCAACATCAACACGTAACGGCAGAAAGATTCTCCATTCATGCGGTATCCGATCTGCTGCACAAATTTAGCCGCTGGTACGAACTTCATCGTGAGCGCGAGCTGCTGGCGAGTCTGAGCGATGAAGCATTGAAGGACATCGGCGTCAGTCGTGCCGATGTCGAACATGAATCGATCAGGCCGTTCTGGGATGATCCGATGCATAAATGATGAGGCCATTGCTACACAAACCCCTCTCTGGTGAGGTAGGTTGCGAGCAGACACGGAGGTATTCATGCCCGCAACGCTGTCCTTTTCCAACAAGCAAGCTCGACGTCTGGCACTGGCTGCCCAAGGGTTCAACGGGCGCCAGCCGCCAGCGACGATCAAACCGGTTCAGCTCAACCGGCTGATTGAACGGCTGGGCATTCTGCAGATCGATTCGGTCAATGCGTTGGTGCGTTCGCACTACCTTCCTTTGTTTTCCCGCCTCGGTAATTACTCATCCGACTTGCTTGATCAGGCTGCCTGGAGTCAGGGCCGACGTCGCACGTTGTTTGAATATTGGGGGCACGAAGCCTCGTTGCTGCCGTTGTCGATGTATCCCCTGATGCGGTGGCGCATGCAGCGCGCGACCCGTGGCGAAGATATTTATCAGCAACTGGCGCGTTTCGGACGTGAACAACAGGACACGATCCGCCGGGTGCTGTCGTCGGTCGAAGAGCTCGGTGCCTTGGGTGCCGGAAGCCTGTCGACCCGTGAGGAGCGAGCCGGGCCGTGGTGGGACTGGAGCGCGGAAAAGCACGCGCTGGAATGGTTGTTTGCCGCCGGTGAAGTGACGGTGGCGGGGCGCCGTGGGTTCGAACGGCTTTATGATTTGCCGGAGCGGGTGATTCCTTCGGCCATTTTGCAGCAGCCAGAACTCAGTGAGGCCGAGGCCCAGAGCGGACTGTTATTGCATGCAGTGACGGCTCTGGGTGTCGGTACGGAAAAGGATTTGCGGGACTATTTTCGTTTGAACCCGGCAGACAGTCGCCCGCGTCTGGCGGAACTGGTCGAGGCCGGTGAGTTGCTGAGCTGCGAAGTGCAAGGCTGGCGGCAACCGGCGTATTGCCTGCCCGAGCCGAAAGTGCCGCGCAAGGTCGAGGCCAGTGCATTGCTTTCACCGTTTGATTCGCTGATCTGGGAACGCAGTCGCACCGAGCGGTTGTTTGATTTCCGCTATCGACTGGAGATTTATACGCCGCAGGACAAGCGGGTCTACGGGTATTACGTGTTGCCGTTTTTGCACAACGAACGGATTGCCGCGCGGGTGGATCTGCGGGCGGAGCGCGCGCTGGGGCGGTTGGCGGTGCATGCGGTGCATGAAGAAGAACCGGGGCTGGATGATGAAGGGATGCTGGCGCTGGCGGTCAATTTGCGGCGGATGGCGGACTGGTTGGGGCTTGAGCGGGTGCAGTTGAATTGTCAGCGGGTGAGTGCCGGCAGGTTAAGAGTGGCATTGGCACAGATTGGAGGTGATTGAACCGACGCCTTCGCGAGCAAGTCGAATCGTCGCACCGCCGCTCCCACATTAGACCGAGATCAAATGTGAGAGCGGGTTTGCTCGCGAAGGGGGTGACGCGGTCTAGCGCCGAACTTGCTTCAAAGTTTCAGCAATCAAAAACGCCAATTCCAGCGACTGATCAGCATTCATCCGCGGATCGCAATGGGTGTGATATCGATCCGACAACCCGTCTTCAGTAATCGGCCGCGCCCCACCAATGCATTCGGTCACGTTCTGCCCGGTCATCTCGATATGGATACCGCCGGCATAACTGCCTTCCGCCTGGTGAACCTGGAAGAACTGCTTCACCTCGCCAAGGATCTGCGCGAAGTCGCGGGTTTTGTAGCCGCTGCTCGCCTTGATAGTGTTGCCGTGCATCGGATCGGAACTCCACAGCACCTGCTTGCCTTCGCGCTGCACGGCGCGAATCAGTTGCGGCAGGTGATCGCCGACCTTATTTGCGCCCATCCGCGCAATCAGGTTCAGACGGCCCGGATCGTTGTCGGGGTTCAGCACGTCGATCAGGCGAATCAGGTCTTCAGGGTTCATGCTCGGGCCGACCTTGACCCCGATCGGGTTGTTCACGCCACGCAGGAACTCGACGTGTGCACCATCAAGTTGTCGGGTGCGGTCGCCGATCCAGAGCATGTGCGCCGAGCAATCGTAGTAATCGTTGGTCAGGCTGTCGCGCCGCACAAAGGCTTCTTCGTAGTTCAGCAGCAGCGCTTCGTGGGCGGTGAAGAAACTGGTTTCGCGCAACTGCGGCGAGGTGTCCATGCCGCAGGCGCGCATGAACGCCAGGGTTTCATCGATACGGTCGGCCAGGTGGCTGTATTTTTCCGCCAGTGCCGAGTTGGCGATGAAGTCCAGGTTCCACTTGTGCACCTGATGTAGATCGGCAAACCCGCCCTGGGCGAACGCGCGCAGCAAGTTCAGGGTGGCGGTGGACTGATGGTAAGACTGAAGCAGGCGCTCCGGGTCCGGCACGCGGCTTTTTTCGTCGAAACCGATGCCGTTGACGATGTCGCCACGGTAGGCGGGCAGGGTCACGCCATCGATGGTTTCGTCGTTGGCCGAGCGCGGCTTGGCAAACTGACCTGCCATGCGCCCGACTTTGACCACCGGGCAGCCGGCAGCGAAGGTCATGACGATGGCCATTTGCAGCAAAACTTTGAACGTGTCGCGGATCTTCGCGGCGGAGAACTCGGCAAAGCTCTCGGCGCAATCGCCACCCTGCAACAGGAACGCGCGCCCCTGGGTCACTTCGGCAAACTGACGACGCAACTCCCGGGCCTCACCGGCAAACACCAGCGGCGGATAACTGGCCAGGGTTTGCTCGACCTGCTGTAAATGCGCGGCGTCGGGGTATTGAGGTTGTTGCTGGATCGGCAGGGCGCGCCAGCTGTCAGGGCTCCAGGGTTGGCTCATCACGTTCTCTAGTGTTTTACGCTCGGACGGTTATGTTATCAGCAATTAGTGCGTGACCTGTTCCCGTCGCTTCGCGGACAATCGCGCCTTTGCCGCGCCCCCTCGCGGTTTTATTGCGCCGCCGTTTATGACAGGCAGGCGCGGCAACAATCAGGAGACGAAATGACTGAGGAGCGCGTCGAGCATCTGCTCGCCGAGGTACAGGATGAGTTCGGCGTGATACGCGTGCTGGAAGTGGCTGATTACCGTTTCCTGGAATTCGGCGATGCCATCGAGCAGAGCTGCGTCTTCACCGCTGATCCGAGCTGGCTTGAGTACGACTACACCCGGGCGATGCTGATCGGCGCGCTGTGCCACGAGCAGCCGGAAAGCGCGCTGTTTCTGGGGCTTGGCGCGGGCACGCTGACCCAGGCATGCCTGAAGTTCCTGCCGCTTGAAGATGTCGAAGCGATTGAATTACGCCCGGACGTACCGCGTCTCGCCATTGAGTACCTGGGGCTGGATGACGATCCTCGGTTATATATCCGTGTCGGTGATGCGCTGGAATTGCTCGATACCGCTGAGCCGGCGGACCTGATTTTCGTCGACCTTTATACCGATGTCGGGCCGGGTGTCGGGCATCTGGCGTGGAGCTTTCTGGAAAACTGTCAAAAACGCTTGAATCCGGGTGGCTGGCTGGTGATCAACCAATGGGCCACCGATGATGGCAAACCGTTGGGCGCGGCGTTGCTGCGTGGGCTCTATCACCGGCATTACTGGGAGCTGCCGGTAAAGGAGGGCAATGTGATTTTGATCGTGCCTTCGGAGCTGGATCAGGAACTCGACATGGACGGTTTGATTGCCCGGGCTGAAGGGCTGGCGCCGCGATTGGGGTATTCGTTGCAGTCGCTGATCAAGGCGATTCGCCCAGCGACTTAGTTGGGGTGACTGTTCGGGCCCCTTCGCGAGCAAGCCCGCTCCCACATTTGATCGCAGTCTAATGTGGGAGCGGGCTTGCTCGCGAAGGGGCCGGCACAATCAACACATCATTAAAGCCCTTTAAAGATACCGGGCCGCTTCTCGACCATCGACCGCACCCCCTCTTTGGCATCCTCACTCGCCAACAACTTCTTCACCAGTGGCGGCAAGCCCCGCGCCGCGGCGGTTTCCCCTTCATAACGCGCCTGCCGCGCCGACATCAGCGTCGCCTGAACTCCCAGCGGCGCCTGCCGGGCAATCCGTTCCGCCAACTCAATCGCCCGTGGCAGCAGATCCTCGCTGGCCATGACTTCCTGCACCAATCCCAGATGCAATGCATCATGCGCATCGAACTCGTCGCCGGTCAGCAGCCAGCGCATGGCATTGCCCCATCCGGCGACCTGATGCAGACGCAATGTCGCGCCACCAAACGGGAAAATCCCGCGCTGCACTTCTTTCTGGGCGAATCGAGTGTTGCTGGCGCACAGGTTGATGTCAGCGGCCAGCATCAATTCGATGCCGATGGTCAGGCAGTAGCCCTGCGCGGCAACAATCACCGGTTTGCTGACGCGGGGGCCGGCAAAAACACCCCACGGATCGCAGCCACCCGGCGGGGCCTGCCAGCCTTCGGCCAACGCCGCGCTGGCACTGACCAGATCGAGCCCGGCGGTGAAATGCTCGCCATGACCGAACACCACCGCGACCCGCGCCTCGCTGTCGGTCTCGAATTCGCCGTAGGCCAGGCTCAGTTCGTTGAGCAGTTCAAGGTCGAAGGCGTTGCGCTTGGCCACCCGATCCAGGCCGATCATCAGGACATGACCGTGTCGTTCGCGGGTGACACGACTGCAAGCGGGCGGATTCATGGAGCAATTCCTCGGGCGGGAAGGGTGTGGCAGACCGCAGGTCTGCCTGTCAACGATGAACCGTTTTAGCGCCATCACCAGCAGGGCCGGGCCTTTGAAAAATAGACCGTTGCACGATTATCCGCAAAGCCTGTGACACAACGGTGTATCCGTCAGTTTTCCGACAAATAATGCTCCCTTTTTGGGCGAATTCCGGTATAGTGCGCGCCGGCCTTTAACCGGGCCGCGTTTAGGTAGCGCAATTCCCCGAAGTCAGCTTCGGCTGCACGTCCGCACAGCGGACTCTCCCTTGACGAATCTTTTTCATTCATTCGTTTTCGCAAATCCCCGCCGACAAAGCAGCCAGGGCGACTCTTGAGTCTTACACGGCATGCGCAGCTTTGGAGCATGGGTCTTTGCGGATGCACTTAGAGGCAGACCCATGACCCAGGAAACCGGCGGCTTCGCCGCTTTTAATCTTAATCCGAATATCCTTGCAGCCGTCATTGCGACCGGCTACGAAGAGCCTTCGGCTATTCAGCAGCAATCGATCCCGATCATCATGGCCGGCCACGACATGATTGGCCAAGCGCAAACCGGTACCGGTAAAACCGCCGCGTTCGCCCTGCCAATCCTGCATCGCATCGATCCTGCCAAGCGCGAGCCGCAAGCCCTGATCCTGGCGCCAACCCGTGAGTTGGCGCTGCAAGTAGCAACCGCTTTCGAAACCTACGCCAAGCAAATGCCGGGCGTTACCGTTGTGGCCGTTTACGGCGGCGCCCCTATGGGTCCACAACTGAAAGCAATCCGTAATGGCGCACAGATCGTTGTCGCCACTCCGGGCCGTCTGTGCGACCACCTGCGTCGCGACGAAAAAGTTCTGTCGACCGTGAACCACCTGGTTCTCGATGAAGCGGACGAAATGCTCAAACTGGGTTTCATGGACGACCTCGAAGTTATCTTCAAGGCCTTGCCTCCAACCCGTCAGACCGTATTGTTCTCGGCCACCCTGCCGCAGTCGATCCGTGCCATTGCCGAGCGCCATCTGCGCGATCCGCAACACGTGAAGATACAGACCAAGACTCAGACCGTTACCGCGATCGAACAGGCTCACCTGTTGGTTCACGCTGACCAGAAGACCTCGGCTGTATTGAGCCTGCTGGAAGTGGAAGATTTCGACGCCCTGATCATGTTCGTGCGCACCAAGCAAGCGACCCTGGACCTGGCCAGTGCACTGGAAGCCAAAGGCTACAAAGCCGCTGCGCTGAACGGTGACATTGCCCAGAACCAGCGTGAGCGCGTGATCGAATCCCTCAAGGATGGCCGTCTGGACATCGTTGTGGCGACCGACGTTGCTGCTCGTGGCCTGGACGTTCCGCGCATCACTCACGTGTTCAACGTTGACATGCCGTACGATCCGGAATCCTACGTTCACCGTATCGGCCGTACCGGCCGTGCCGGTCGCGAAGGTCGTGCACTGCTGCTGGTCACTCCGCGTGAGCGCCGCATGCTGCAAGTGATCGAGCGTGTAACCGGTCAAAAGGTTGCCGAAGTTCGCCTGCCGGACGCTCAGGCCGTTCTCGATGCCCGCATCAAGAAACTGACCAACAGCCTGTCGCCGCTGGTGGCTGATGCCGAGTCGACCCACGGTGATCTGCTGGATCGTCTGACTGCCGACATCGGTTGCACTCCGCGTGCACTCGCCGCTGCACTGCTGCGCAAGGCAACCAACGCTCAGGCGTTGACCCTGGCTGCGATTGAGAAAGAGCGTCCACTGGTGCCGAACAACGCACCGCGTGGCGATCGTCCAGAGCGTACCGGTGATCGTCCGGACCGTGGTGATCGTGAGCGTCGTGCTCCGGTTCCGTTGGCTGAAGGTCGTGCTCGTTGCCGTACCGCGCTGGGTGCGCGTGACGGTATCGCTGCCAAGAACCTGCTGGGCGCTATCCTGAATGAAGGCGGTTTGGCTCGTGAAGCCATCGGCCGCATCCAGGTACGTGACAGCTTCAGCCTCGTCGAGCTGCCGGAAGATGGTCTGGAGAAGTTGCTGACCAAACTGAAGGACACTCGCGTTGCCGGTAAGCAGTTGAAGCTGCGTCGCTATCGCGAAGATTGATCCGCTCTTGAGCTGATTGATCGCACATAAAAAATCCCCGACTGGTTCGGGGATTTTTTTTGCCTGCTGTTTGTGCTTGGCTTGGAGATCGGGACGACCTCATTCGCGAGCAAGCCCGCTCCCACACTTAATCTGCGTCGTGCATGAGATTTGAATTCGCCGAAGATCAAGTGTGGGAGCGGGCTTGCTCGCGAAGGGGTTAACTCGGTCTACCTGTCAGCCGAAGCGGTAGATATCCATCCCCAGCGCGCCCATTGTGAACCCCTGATGCGCAATGCTGAATTCACCCCCAGCCCCGCGAGCAAAGTACAAAGGCAACAGATGCTCATCACTAGGGTGATTGCGCACGGCATTGGGCGCCTGCTGACGATAATCGTGCAGCGTCGCTTCATCGTCGGCCGCGAGTTTCTCGATCATCCAGTCGCGGAAGGATTTGGCCCACGGCTCCACGCTTTCCGGGCCCGCATGCCAATCCAGTTCACGCAGGTTGTGCGTGATGCTGCCAGAGCCAATCAATAGCACGCCGTGCGCACGCAGGCTGGCCAAGGCATGTCCGACGCGGGTTTGCAGCGCAGGGCCGCCATGCGTGGGCAGCGAGACTTGCACAATGGGAATATCGGCTTGCGGATACATCAACGTCAAAGGCACCCAGACACCGTGGTCGAACGGCCGCTTGGCATCGATGCGTGCAGGCAGATCGGCGGCTTTCAATAACTCGACCACCTCCGCCGCCAATTGGGGATTGCCGGGCGCCGGGTACTGAACGTCGAACAACGCCTGCGGAAAGCCGCCGAAGTCGTGCCAGGTTTCCGGCTGGGGATTGCCGCTGACCAGTAGTTCATTGCTTTCCCAATGCGCCGATACAATCACGATGGCTTTGGGTTTCGGTAGTTCGGCGGCCAATCGAGCGAGAGCCGGCCCACTGGCCCCCGGTTCCAGTGCCAACATGGGCGAACCATGGGATATGTACAGGCTGGGGAACATGAAAGAGCTCCTGAGGGGTAAGATGGCGTCATCTTCAGTCAGATCATTGATCTAAATCTAATATAAGTTTTAGCGTCTTTTGATCGAATTTTCGGGATTAATTATGCAGCCGGAGTTTTGGCACAAGCGGTGGACGACGAATCAGATCGGCTTTCACCTGCCGGAAGTGAATCCTTATCTGCAACGGTACTGGCCGCAGCTGGGCCTGGAAGAGGGCTCGCGCGTACTGGTGCCGCTCTGTGGGAAAAGCCTGGATCTGCTGTGGCTTGGCAAATGCGGTCACGAGGTGTTGGGCGTCGAATTGTCGGAGAAAGCGGTGGAAGACTTTTTCCATGAACATCAATTCGACCCGGACGTCAGCGACCAGGGGCCTTTCACGGTTTATCGCGCGGGTTCGATCGAGATCTGGTGCGGCGATTTCTTCGCGTTGACCGCCGGCGATGTGGCTGATTGCAGCGCGCTGTACGATCGCGCCGCGCTGATCGCCTTGCCACCGAAGATGCGTGAGCAATACGCCGAGCACCTGAAGCGGATTCTGCCGAAGGATTCGCTGGGGCTGCTGATCACCCTGGATTACGACCAAGCGCAAATGGACGGCCCGCCGTTTGCTGTGCTGGATGATGAGGTGCAGCGGTTGTTTGGTGGATCGTGGGCGCTGAAGATTCTGGAGGATCAGGATGTTCTGAGTTCGAGCGGTAAATTCCTGGAGGCGGGCGTTACCCGGCTTGAAGAGCGGGTGTATCGGGTTTCCAGCCGGTAAGGTGTGTTGAGTTTGCCGGCCCCTTCGACTTGCTCGCGAAGGGGCACTAAAGCGCACTGCATCAACCAAGCAAATAAAAAAAGGCCCGCATCACTGCGGGCCTTCTTTTTTGGGTGCTGAACAATCAGCGCTGAAGTCGATGCAGCGCGTTGATACGTTCTTCCAGCGGCGGGTGGCTCATGAACATCCGGGCGAACCCTTGCTTGATGCCACCGTTGATGCCAAAGGCGTTCAGGGTGTCCGGCATGTGCACCGGCAGGCCTTGTTCGGCGCGCAGGCGCTGCAGGGCGCCGATCATCGCGGCAGTACCGGCCAGGCGTGCACCGGCTTCGTCGGCACGGAATTCACGCTTGCGCGAGAACCACATGACGATGGAGCTGGCCAGAATGCCCAGCACCAGTTCGGCGAAGATGGTTGCCACGTAGTAGGCAATCCCCTGGCCTTCTTCATTCTTGAAGATCACCTTGTCGACAAAGTTGCCGATGATCCGTGCGAAGAACATCACGAAGGTGTTCACCACGCCCTGAATCAGCGCCAGGGTGACCATGTCGCCATTGGCCACGTGGCCAATTTCGTGGGCCAGCACAGCTTTTACTTCATCAGGCGAGAAACGCTCAAGCAGACCCTGACTGACCGCGACCAGTGCGTCGTTCTTGTTCCAGCCCGTGGCGAACGCGTTCGCCTCGTAGGCTGGGAAAATCCCGACTTCAGGCATCTTGATCCCGGCTTCCCGGGACAATTGCTCGACGGTTTGCAGCAGCCATTGCTCGTGACGGGTGCGTGGCTGGGTGATGATCTGGGTGCTGGTGCTCATCTTCGCCATCCACTTGGAGATGAACAGCGAGAACAGCGAACCGGCAAAACCAAAGACCGCACAGAAAATCAGCAGCTGATTGAGGTTCAGATCAACCCCGTTGGCCGCCATGAACCCGTTGAAGCCGAAAAGGCTCAGGGTGATGCTGGCAATCAGCACGACCGCCAGGTTAGTGGCCAAAAACAGCAGGATGCGCATCATGGTTGTAGAAATCTCCTCGTGCTAAAGATGTAGCGTACTGCGGGGTATATAAGGTGCTGCACCGGGCTATTCAACCGAGTGACTATTTCAAACTGTGTCCTACGGCAACAGTCTAGCCGCTTGCAGCCCTTTTCCGACGCGGGCATGGTAAATGTTTGACAGGCGAAGCGCGGCGCGGGCCCCGTAGTTGTTAGACGCGAGCCCCCAACCAGTGACCAGGTATGACTTGAAGCCAGGATGTGCGGCAGGACGCAGAGATGTGTTGCTGAATTAATCACCGCGCGACTTTCGTAAAAAGTCGCACGGTGACCGACCCTTTACTGGCGATAGGACTTGAGGAAGCTACCGATCCGCCCGATGGCCATCTCCAGGTCATCCACGCGCGGCAGGGTCACCACGCGGAAGTGATCCGGCCAAGGCCAGTTGAAGGCAGTGCCCTGAACCACCAGCAGCTTCTCGGAGAGCAGCAGGTCGAGCACGAACTTCTCGTCGTTGTGGATCGGGCAGACTTTCGGGTCGATCCGCGGGAATGCATACAGCGCGCCCATCGGCTTGACGCAGGTGACGCCCGGAATGTCGTTGAGCAGTTCCCAGGTGCGATTGCGCTGTTCCAGCAAGCGGCCCTGCGGCAGCACCAGGTCATTGATGCTCTGATAGCCGCCCAGTGCGGTCTGGATCGCGTGCTGGCTCGGCACGTTGGCACACAGGCGCATGTTGGCCAGCATGTCGATGCCTTCGATGTAGCTCTGCGCGTGATGTTTCGGGCCGGAGATGGCAATCCAGCCGGAACGGAAGCCGGCCACGCGATAGGACTTGGACAGACCGTTGAAGGTCAGGCACAGCAGGTCCGGGGCCAGGGACGCGGTGCAAATGTGCACGGCGTCGTCGTACAGAATCTTGTCGTAGATTTCGTCGGAGAACACCACCAGATTGTGCTGGCGCGCCAGTTCGAGCATGCCCAGCAGCACTTCCCTGGAATACACCGCACCGGTCGGGTTGTTCGGGTTGATGATCACCAGCGCCTTGGTGTTCGGCGTGATCTTGGCCTTGATGTCGGCCAGGTCCGGCCACCAGTTGGCTTGCTCGTCGCACAGGTAATGCACCGGGTTACCGCCGGACAGGCTGACCGCGGCCGTCCACAGCGGATAGTCCGGGGCCGGCACCAGCACTTCGTCGCCATTGTTGAGCAAGGCCTGCATCGACATCACGATCAGCTCGGAAACGCCGTTACCCAGGTAGATGTCTTCGATGCCGACACCTTCAACCTGCTTCTGTTGGTAGTACTGCATCACGGCCTTGCGCGCGCTGAACAGGCCTTTGGAATCGCTATAGCCCTGGGCGGTCGGCAGGTTGCGGATCACGTCCTGGAGGATTTCGTCCGGCGCTTCGAAACCAAAAGGCGCCGGGTTGCCGATGTTCAGCTTGAGGATGCGATGACCTTCCTCTTCCAGGCGTTTGGCGTGCTTGAGCACTGGGCCGCGAATGTCGTAGCAGACGTTGGCGAGCTTGTTCGATTTGCTGACCTGCATGGCGATGTGTTCCCGAAAATGAACGATCCAGGCGGTGTATGAACTACCGTACTGGGAATCCTGCGTATTCACACAGGCCTGACGCCTTGAGATGCAGCACCCATAAATCCGTTTGAATGCGCGTGGTCTGGCTGCCAGACTGGCGTTTGACGAGGCGCAATCATACGTGCCGCCCGATCCGTGGAAAAGGTACAGATCGGGCTTTTTCAGTTGCTGAGGTGTGATGATGGAAAAGTTGGAAAAAACCCTGGAAGAATGGAAGGCCATGCTCGACCCGGAGCAGTACAACGTGTGCCGCCTCAAGGGCACCGAGCGGCCGTTTTCCGGCAAATACAACGGCACCAAGACTGACGGCGTTTACTACTGCATCTGCTGCAACGAGCCGCTGTTCGACTCCAAGACGAAATTTGACTCCGGTTGCGGCTGGCCGAGCTTCTACGCGCCGATCGGCGACAGCGCCATGGTCGAGATCCGTGACGTCAGCCACGGCATGATCCGCACCGAAGTGGTCTGCGCCAAATGCGATGCACACCTGGGGCACGTGTTCCCGGACGGTCCGCCGCCGACCGGCCTGCGTTATTGCATCAACTCGGTGTGCCTGGATTTGGTACCGCGCGAATAATGTGAGCCCTGTAGGAGCACGGCTTGCCGGCGATGGCGTCCTTGAGTCTGTCATTGCCGGCAAGCCGTGCTCCTACAGGGTTTGTCGTACTCCTATTGATTTATTAAATTGCACACAATTCAATTGCTCGCTATGTTTGGCCCATGTTCTTTCATCAAGAGTCCAAATCATGACCGACAACCTGCTGAGCATCCCGTGTACCACCATCAAGGGTGAGCAAAAGACCCTGGCCGATTACGCCGGCAAAGCCGTACTGGTGGTCAATACCGCCAGCAAGTGCGGCTTCACTCCGCAATACAAAGGTCTGGAAGAGTTGTGGCAGACCTACAAGGACCAGGGGCTGGTGGTGCTGGGCTTTCCGTGCAACCAGTTCGGCAAGCAGGAGCCCGGCAATGAAGGCGCCATTTCCGAGTTCTGCGAATTGAATTTCGGTGTCAGCTTCCCGCTGTTCAAGAAAATCGAAGTCAACGGTGCCGGCGCGCATCCGCTATTCGTTCAGTTGAAAAAACGCGCACCGGGTGTTCTGGGTTCGCAGGGCATCAAGTGGAACTTCACCAAGTTCCTGATCGGCAAGGACGGTCAGTTGGTCAAGCGCTTCGCCCCGGCGACCAAACCGCAGGACCTGAGCCGCGAGATCGAAGCTCTGCTCAAATGAACAGCCTGTCAGTCGATTCGCTCAAGCTCGACAGCCAGCTCTGCTTCAAGCTCTATGCGGCTTCCCGGGCGGTGATCCGGGCGTACAAGCCAATGCTCGACCAGCTCGGCCTGACGTACCCGCAATACCTGGCCATGCTGGTGCTGTGGGAATGGCAGGAGGTCGCCCCCGAGCAGCCGACTGTAAAGGCGCTGGGCGAACGCCTGGCGCTGGATTCCGGCACCCTGACGCCGTTGCTCAAGCGACTTGAGCAATTGCAGCTGGTGCAGCGTCAGCGTTCGGCTCGCGATGAGCGTGAGGTGCACCTGAGTCTGTCAGCTGCCGGCAAGGCATTGCGCGATCAGGTCGGCCCGCTCAAGGCGCGCCTGTTGTGCGACAGTGGGGTGGATCTGGATCGCCTGAGTGATCTGCGTAATGGTCTCGATCATTTGCTGGGGCAGATCAAGGCACTGTCGTAGTCGGAACCCATAGATCAAGCAGCGCGGCCAGTTCTTCACGGCGGAAAGGCTTGGCCAGGTAGTCGCTCATGCCCGCCGCGCGGCAGCGTTCGCGCTCCTCGGACATGGCGTTGGCGGTCAGCGCGACGATGGGCAGTTGCGGCCAGCGTCCGCTGCGCCGAATTTGCCGACTGGCTTCATAGCCGTCCATCACCGGCATGTTGCAGTCCATCAGCACCAGGTCGAAGTCGCTTTGCTCCAGTTGATCCAGCGCTTCGGCCCCGTGAGCGGCGACGATGACCTCGCAGCCGAGTTTGCCAAGCATGCCCTTGGCGACCAACTGATTGACCGGGTTGTCCTCGACCAGCAATACCCGCCCGCGCCGCTGGTGGGGAAGGGCTTCGATCCGTGCGCCATTGATCGTCGTGATTTCTGGCTGCAAGACCCGCCGCAACGTCTGGTACAGCGCGTTGCGTGCCAGCGGTCGTGCCTGTTGCTGCAAGGGGGCGAGGGCGCTCACCTGTTCGCTGGGCATGAAGTTGCCATAAGCGGTCACCAGCAGAATCGGCGCATCAAGCGTGGGGCGCAGGCCAAACAGGCATTCGGGGCAGTCGGTGATCAGGACATCAGGCTCAAGCCCGAGCAGCGAGTCATCGATGGAGCGCTGTTGATAATCGAGTCCCCACGCCGGCAGCAGGGTTTTCAGCAGTTCGGCCAGACCGCTGCTGGCAGCGGTGATCGCAAGCACCTTGCCGGGCAGCGGTGCCGGGGACATGGCGCGAGTGTGGGCAGGCAGCGGCAGGTCGGCGCAAAACTGACTGCCAAAACCGGCTTCCGAGCTGATCGTCAGGCTTCCCTGCATGGCTTCGCAGAGGTTATAGGTCAGGGCCAGGCCCAGCCCGGTACCGCCAAACTGCCGGGTAATACCTGCGCCGGCCTGGGTAAACGGCTGGAAAATTTTGACTTGGGCATCGTGGGCGATCCCGATACCGGTGTCGCAGACCTCGATTCTGACGCCCTCTTCGAACGCAGACAGGCGTAAGTCGACCCGACCGAATCGGGTGAATTTGAGCGCATTGGACAACAGGTTACTGACGATTTGCCGCACTCGGGTCGGGTCACCCAGCACCAGCGCCGGAAATTGCGGATCGATCAGGCACGTCAGCTCCACGCTCGGCGCTGCATTCTGTGACAGCAGGTTGGCGGTGTCTTCCACCAGCGCGCCAAGGTCGAACGGAATGTGTTCGAGCTCCAGTTGACCCGCATCGAATTTCGACAGGTCGAGAATATCGTTGAGCAGTTCCACCAGCACTTTGCCCGAGTCATGGGCGATCGACAGTTGTTGCTGCTGTTCGGCCGAGAGCGGGCCGTCCAGTGACAGCGCGATCATCCCCAGCAGGCCGTTGAGCGGCGTGCGAATTTCGTGGCTCATGTTGGCCAGAAACACCGAGCGTGCTTCGGCCATCTCGATGGCGGTGGTGCGCGCGACTTCCAGTTCCTGATTGGATTGGCTGAGCCTGGCATTGATCGCCTTGAGTTCGGCTGTGCGTGCCGAAACGATGTTTTCCAGTTGACTGAGGTAGTCGGTCAGGCGGTTTTCGGCGTTGCGTCGTTGTTGGATTTCGGTGGCGATGTTTTCGAATTGTTGATTGGCGACTTTGACCAGCACACCGATTTCATCGTTTTCATGCCCCGCCGGGTATTCCAGCCAGGTCGGCTCTGCACTGCGCGGATCGCGGCCACTGAGTTCGCGGATGACCCGCACCAAGGGTTTGGTCAGCATCACGTAGAACAGCGCCAACAGAATGCCTGTCAGGATCAGGCTTCGGGCGAAGCCGTTGAGCAGCGTCACCTCGGCTCGACGCAGGAAGCGACTGCCGAAGGCGTAGGTGTCGACTTCCAGTTGCAAGGTCCCGAGCGATTCGTTGGGCAGGTGATCGAGAAAGAGACGGTCTTCGAACTGCCGATGGGCGCCGAACAGGAAGTCGCTGATCACGCGATAGCCACTTTGCGCGCTTGGGCGTTTGACGCTGGCCAGCACTGTATTGTTGTTGTCGGTGAGTTTCGCGCTGAGGATCGCCGGTGAGCGCACCAGGCCCATGGTCAGTTCCTGAGCGAGTTCGGCGTCGATGTTGTAGGCGATGCGTGAGGCGGGGTTGTGGCTGATTTCCAGCAAAGACTGTATTTCGCGGTTGATGGAGGCGTCTTCGCTGGCATAATCGATGCCTATTTGCAGCAGACTGAGCAGCGTGCCCAGAATGAAACCCACCAGCACAGTAAGCCTGGCTTGCTTGTATGAGAGCCGGTGGGTGAATTTGATGTCCATGGGGTGTTGAACCACTTCCGTTTCCTTTCGCTGCTCAAGCATAGTCGATCATGCATGGATTCCGATGTTCTCGCGAACCCCTGAGCAGGGGATGAACCGGGCACTGAACGCTGTGTATTCGTCGCTGTATCGCCATCATCACTGTGAACCTGCTCGAGGAGAAGACGTGGACGCCCGATTGAATGCTTTTCTTGAACGCGCCGATGCTGTTTTGGCCCGTATCGAGCCGCTGCTGCCCGCACCTCGGCAGACCATCGACTGGAATCAATGCCTGGCCGCTCGCTGGCAGCGCGAGGGTCGCAGCGGTTTTCTCTTGCCGCTGCACGTCAGCCTCGACATGCGCCTGTCCGACCTGATCGGCGTCGACCGGCAACTGGAGCAACTGGGGCGAAATACTCAACAGTTCCTCGACGGCATGCCGGCCAACCACGCCTTGCTCTGGGGCTCGCGCGGCACCGGTAAATCGTCGCTGGTGCGTGCCTTGCTCGCCGAACACGCCCAGGCCGGTTTGCGCCTGATCGAGATCGAGCGCGATCACCTGGCGGACCTGCCGCGCGTGGTCGAACAAATCGCCAAGTTGCCGCAGCGCTTTGTGCTGTTCTGCGACGACCTGTCGTTCGAGGCGGGCGAGGGCGATTATCGCGTACTCAAGAGCGTGCTCGACGGCTCCCTCGAGCAAGCGCCGGACAACGTTCTGCTGTACGCCACGTCCAACCGCCGTCACCTGGTGCCGGAAAAGGAAAGCGATAACGAAAACTGGAAACGCGTCGATGGTGAACTGCACCCAAGCGAGGCGGTGGAAGACAAGATTGCGCTGTCGGACCGCTTCGGCCTGTGGCTGTCGTTTTATCCGTTTACTCAGGAGCATTTCCTTAACGTCGTCGAACACTGGATCGGTCAACTGGCCGACAAGGCCGGCCTTGAGTGGCAGCGTGACGAAGAGCTGGACATCCTCGCGGTGCGTTGGGCTGGTGGCCGTGGCAATCGCAATGGACGTTGCGCTTATCAATTTGCCCGCTATTGGGTCGGGCTCAAGCTGTTGGAGCACAAAGCATGATTGATTTACAGAAGAGCGGCCAAGGGCTGGATGGTTACGGCATGTTGTGGGCGCAGCTGGAATCGTTGCTGGCGGACGAGCGTGATTTCATAGCCAACGCTGCGCAGTTCTCGGCCTTCCTGTTCAATCAGCTCGATGATTTGAACTGGGCCGGTTTCTACCTCAATCGCAACGAAGAACTGGTGCTCGGTCCGTTCCAGGGGCAGATTGCCTGCGTGCGGATTCCGTTCGGTCGCGGCGTGTGCGGGACGGCGGCGTCGACCTTGCAGACCCAATTGGTTGAAGATGTGCATGCATTTCCCGGTCATATTGCCTGCGACAGCGCATCGAACAGCGAACTGGTTGTGCCGCTGGTCAAGGACGGTCGACTGATCGGTGTGCTGGACCTCGACAGCCCGAAACTGGCGCGATTTACCGCAGAGGATCAAGCCGGCATCGAGCGCCTGGCGGCGATTTTCCTGCGCCTGACCGATTGCTGATCAGGCACTCAAGCCTGCCTTGGCCAGCAGGCTGTTCGGGTCGACGGCGTCAATCTGCTGTGGATCGAGGAATCGTTCTGCGTACTGCAGATAAATGCGTGCCTGGACGAACAGCCCGAACAGCTGCGGGTCGATGTGGGCGTCACGGCACATGTTGGCCATGATGCCCAAGGCCTCACTCAAGGTTTTGGCCTTCTTGTACGGGCGATCGGCGGCGGTCAGCGCTTCGAAAATATCGGCAATCGCCATCATGCGTGCCGGCAGGCTCATTTCTTCGCGCTTCAACTGTTTGGGATAACCGGTGCCGTCCATTTTTTCGTGATGGCCGCCCGCGATCTCGGCGACGTTGTTGAGGTGGCTGGGGAAGGGCAGGCGGCTGAGCATCAGGATCGTCTGCACCATGTGGTGATTGATGATGTAGCGCTCTTCGCGAGTCAGCGTGCCTCGGGTAATGCTCAGGTTGTAGAGTTCGCCCCGATTGTATTTGTACTGCGGTACATCGAGCTTGAAACCCCATGGATTGTCAGCCGGAATCAGCTCGCTTTCGGCGCGTTCGAACAGGTGCTCGGGTTTGTCCGCCAGCAACGGCTCGCTGACCGGCAGCGCCGGGGCCGGTGTGCGTGCCTGGCGGCGATGCTCTTCCCATGAAACTCCAAGTCGGTCATCCAGGGTGCGGGTCCAGGTGCGTTGAGCAATGCCGCGCAAGCGTTGCAGGTCGGCTTCGGCCATGGCCTCGCCGCCCAGATTGCAGAGGGCAATGAACGCGAAATCATCGTCCAGCCCCGCCAGGTTGGCGTTACGCAATTCGGCCAGATGATGTTCGTCACCGCCGTGGGCGATGGCCTGCCAGTAATTGATCCAGGCATCGCGTTTGAGCACTTCGAAACGCGTGCGGATTTCGTGGATGCGGTCGTTCAGGGTTTCAAGTTTGGTGGCTTTGTCGACCACATACTCCGGGGTGGTGACTTTGCCGCAGTCGTGCAGCCACGCCGCTATGTGCAGGGCTTCCCATTCATCTTCCGTGGGGTGAAAACCGCTGAAGGCCGGCTCCTGACTGGCCGCGGCAGCCTCGGCGAGCATCAGCGTCAATTCCGGCACTCTCTGACAATGCCCGCCGGTGTAAGGGCTTTTGGCATCGATGGCGCCAGCCAGCAATTGAATGAAAGAGTCCAGCAGTTGTTTCTGCCGGGCTTGCAATCGCTGGCTTTCAATACTCACCGCCGCCGCGCCAGACACCGCCTGGAGAAACGCGATGCGGTCCGGACGCAGCTTTTCCAGATCGCTTTGTGCGCCGCTGTCGGCCAGCAAGAGGACCAGCAGGCCGACGGTTTCGTTATGCCGATTGTGCAGCCGGATACCAATCAGGTGGACCCGTGGGCATTCCAGCGCCAGCAGCACCTTTTGCAGATCGGCTGCGTTTTCGAAGCCCAGGCTAGTGACCACATTGTCGGCGTTGGACAACTGCTGCATCCACTGAGGGCTCTGTGAATCCTGGAGTTCGTAGCCTTGAATACCAAACGTCGGCAACGCCTGGGAGGTCTCGTTGATCACCAGGCCATGGGGCTCCATGCGGTCGCCGTCCTGCTCGCGCAGGTAAATCAGGCCCGCCTGGGCCTGCCCGATCTTCACCGTTTCGAACAGCACCCGTTGCAGCAACGGTGCGAAACGAGTCTCGGCGCTCAGGCTGTCGGATATCTGGAAAAAGCTCGCCAGGGTGTCCTTCATGCGCGTCATCGACATGCTCAGTTGGTCGACTTCCAGCACGGGCGAGCGTCGGCTGACGGGAAAATTGAAGTTGAAACTGCGGATCGCATCGGCTTCCTGCACCAGTGCGCGCAAGGGTTTGACCAGAATTCTGGAGGTGAGCCACCCCAGCGGCAGGCACAACAACAACGTTGCCAGCGTGATCAGTGCCCCTTGCCAGCGCATGCGGTAGGCATCGACCAGTAATTCATCTTCGGGGACCAATAGCGCCAGCTGCAATCCTTGCGGCCCGCCTTCCTGCATGCTGCTGCGGGCCACAATCCATTCACGACCGGCGGCGTCCAGGCGATTTCCCTCAGGCGGATGGGTGAGCAGGGCACCCAGTGCCGGATTCAGATCGGCCGCCTTGATCAGGCGTGCGGTCTGGTCGTCGACGATCAGACGGCTGCTGTCGGGATAGGCAACGGCATTGCCCTGGGCATCGAACAGCACGATTTCGGTATGGGGCGTCACCACATGTTTGGCCAGCGTCGCCGACAGTTCGGCGAGGGTCAGGTCGGCGCCCATCACCGCGTTTTCTCCGCTGCGTCGGGCTAGCGTCGTCCCGACATGGTGAGTGGAGAAAAAGACGTAGGGTTCGGTGGTGATCTGGCCTTCATCGCTGCGAGCGCTGGTAAACCAGGCGCGAGTGCGCGGATCGTAGGTTTCTTCAGGGTTATCCTGGCGGCTGACGAGCGCCAGGTTTTGATCGAAAAACAACGACTGGGACCGAGTCTTCTCACCGTCCGCCGGATGTTCGATACTCCAGACCTGATAGGCCGCTGTATCCGGGGCATTGGTGAGCGTTCTCAGGGCCGGGATGCGCAAGGGGCGCACCATGAAAAAATCGCCATTGCCGTATCCCAGGTAGAGCGAGGCCAGGTTGGGATTGTCTTTGAGCGACTGGCTAAAGGGTTTCAGTAGAGCGAGTCGTTGCTCCAGCGCGTGCGCCTCGGTCGCGGGGTTGTCCGCCAGCAGGCTCAGCAGGTGGCGAATCGGTGCATAGGTGCCTTGCAGATCCAGCCGGACATCCTGCTCGACGCGGTCGAAGAGTTTTTCGCTGCTGGACAGGATGATCTGCGTGGTTTGCCGATAATTGAAAATGCCCAGCACCACGCCCGTGAGCAGCAGCAGGAAGGTAAACATCACGCTGATATGGACGTGCAGCGGAAACCTGCGTTGATCGGGGCGCAGTGGGTTGGACATTACTGATCTCTCCGTGATGGTTAACACACTGCTTAGCGCCCAAGCATAGTTAAGGCTCCATCATTCTGCTTCTGTCGTTGTGACCTATTTGTTGTTGCAAAGCGTGCTCCAGTTCGAGCATGGCGTGCTCGATGGCTTGGGTGCAGTCGGTTACGGTTTCGGGGTGGAACACTTCGTGGCAGGCGTTTTCGAGTGCTTCGCAGCTGTCGATCAATCGACCCGCCTGGACGATTCGTGCTGCACCCTTGATTTTGTGAGCGATGTCGAGGAATGACTGGCGGTCTTTGCTCTGTGACAAATCCAGTAATTCCTGGCGGTCCAGACGATTGCTGTTCAGCACTTCGAGCAACAGACGTTGATCCATCTTGGGATTGCCGCCGGTAAGCAGCTGCAGCCCCTCGAGGCTGAACGCCGGGTCGCGGGCAATCGGTTTGACGCATTCGATCCATAGTCTCAACGCCGCCAGACTGAGGGGTTTGAACAGACAGTCGTCCATTCCAGCGTGTTTGCAGCGTTGTATTTCTTCCGGCTGTGCGTTGGCGGTGAAGCCCAGCAGGACACAGGCCGGGTACAACTGTTGCTGTTCGTGTTGGCGGATCAGGCGGGCCAGTTCGTAGCCATTCATGACTGGCATGTTGCAATCGACAATCACCAGGTCGAACCGTCCATGCTTCCATGCCTGGAACCCGGTTTCACCATCCGTTTCAGCGCGGTAGTGGTGCCCCAGAAAAACCAGTTGCTGGCACATGAGCAAGCGATTGGCCGGGTGATCGTCGATCACGAGGACGTTCAACGGAGTTGAGGTAGGGTGAACCGTCGCTTCGACGGTTTTCGGCCGCAGGTCTGGCGGCAATGTCGTCAGGTGCAGCGCTATCTCGACCTGCGTACCGGCACCGACCTGGCTGCGCAATAGCAAACTGCCTCCCATCATCTCGCACAGAGTACGGCTGATCACCAAGCCCAGCCCGGCGCCTCCTCGGGTCGACTGCGCGCTGTGTGTTGCCTGAGCGAATGGCTCGAACAAACGCTGTTGATCCTGCTCGCTGATGCCGATTCCGCTGTCTCGAACCTGCACGCGCAGCACCCCCCGCTCGGGCTCGTCTGTGGCCTGCCAATCAACCACAATCCGCACCTGACCCTGTTCGGTAAACTTGATGGCGTTGCTGACCAGATTGGAAAGCACCTGCTTGAAGCGCATCGGGTCCAGTAGCACATCGGGTGGCGATTGGGCGGGGCTCAAGTCCAGTAACAGTTGCAGGTGTTTCTGTCGGGCGAGGCCGTCGAAGATCCTGACGACCGACGCGACCGTTTCACCCAGATGGACGCGCTCCGGGTTCAGGCTCAAATGCCCGGATTCGATGCGCGCGATATCGAGAATGTCCCCGATCAGTTCCAGCAGGTCTTTCGCCGAGTTGTACGCGACGTCGATGGCGGGGCGGTCCGGATGAGCCGGCTCGATACGTTTGAGGGTCAGCTCCAGCATGCCGATGATTGCATTCATCGGGGTGCGAATCTCATGGCTCATGGTCGCCAGAAAAGTGCTTTTGGCTCTGTTCGCTTCGTCGGCGCGTTCCTTGGCCGCCCGAAGATCATCGAACAGTTGTCGCCGCTCGCTGATGTCGATCCAGCCGCCAATGATGCCCTGCACTTCACCGCTCGAGTCCCGGTAGGGCAACACCCAGTGATAAATCGTCAACTGGCGACTGCCGATTTGCAACGTGCGGTCGAGAATCAACGGGGTACCTTCATTTACGACTCGCTGATAGTCGGCCTCAAACTCCCGAGCCTCGAACGCATTGCTCAGCTTGCCTTGAATGACGCTTTTGCCAATCACGTCTTCGTACTTTGCGCTGAAGGCTTCCAGGTAACTGTCGTTGCAGCTTTGCAGCAACCCCTGGCGGTCACGCACGTAGATCGGATGTGGTGTGCCATTGACCAGTGATCGCATGAACTCAAGTTGGTCATTCAATGCAAGTTCGGCCGCCTGACGCTGTTTGATCTGTCGACGCATGTAAGCATTCCAGGCCACAGAGATCAGCAGTAACACGCCAACACCGATGACCACCTGATAGAACAGCCGGTGATAGTTGCGCCAGGTGTTTTGTGACGTCGAGGAGTAACCCCGCCAGCGACTATTGATAATGCCCAGCTCTTGCGGGGTAATGCTCAGCAATGCCTTGTCGAGGATGGCGCTCAGTTCCTTGGCATCACGCCCTGTCGCCAGGGAGAACGCAGCCTGTTGCGTGCCAACGGTGGAACTGATCTGAAGTGTTTGCTCGAAGACTCTGGATGAGATGAAGTAGTTGGCGATCACCAGCGAGGTTACGGAGCCTTCAGCTTTGCCCTCTGCCACCAGTTGCACGGCACTGAAGGTGTCGGGGGTTTCGATCAGAGTGAGGTTCGGGAACTCGCGACGCAGGTAATCCACCATCGGATTACCCTGAGCAATCGTCAGGCGTTTACCCGAAAACTGTGTGAGGTCGTTCGGACTGCCGGTCACTTTGCGCGTCAGCAGGACAAAAGAGTTTTCCAGATAAGGACGGCTGAAATTCAGCAGCATTTCACGGTGCGCGCTGGGCAGCAGGGCGGCAATCAGATCGGCCTGATGCTGACTGAGGCGCTCGATCATCTCGTCATCGCTTCGGCTGCGATGGATCTCGAAGCGCAAGCCGGTGCGCAATCTGATCAGCTCGAGCAGATCGGCAGCAACACCCCGAAAGTTGCCGTCGTTATCGAAAAATGTCAGCGGCGCAAACGCCTCATTGACCACCACGCGAACCACCGGATGTTGCGCCAACCAGCGTTCTTCGAGAGTGGTAAGTTGCAGTTTGTGATCGGTGAGAAGAATGTCACTGCCTGCACTCCAGCGTTTGGCGATATCTTCCCGCTCATGGGTGGGCGTGGCTTTCAGTATCGCGTTGATGATCCCAAGCAGTTCCGGGTTGTTGCGGTGCACGGCAAAACTGAAGCCGTGGACTTCGTGTTTACCGAAGTTGGCCATCCGGACGTTGTTCAGATAACCCTTGTTGATCAAGTAGTGGGTTGAAATGGTGTCACCGAGAAAGACATCAGCCTGGTCGAACGCGACCGCGTTTATTGCATTCTGGTAAGACGGGTAGACCGTGATGATCGCCTTTGGATACAGGGATTTGACTTCTTCCATCGGTAGATAGTGGTACACCATGCTCAACCGCAATCCGGCCAGTCCATCGGACAGGGATCGAGTTTCTCCTTCCCGTGTCACCAGGACCGGTTGATCCGCGGCGTAAGGTGTCGACAGCACAATGTCGGCGTTACGTGCCTCAAAGCCGTTGGCGCTGCCCAGCATGTCGACCTCGCCGTTTTCCAGCGCATCGATGGCCTCTTCTCGGGAAGCGTAGCGCTGAACCTTGACTGGCAGGCCGGTCGCCTTACCAAGGATGCCCGCGTAATCGGCGGTGAACCCTTCATAGTCGCTGCCTCTGCTGGTCAGGTCGAACGGTGGGTAATCGGGGGCTGAGCTGCCAAGAATCAATTCGCGTTTGTCTGTGATCCATTGTCGCTGTGATGTATCTAGTTGTACTTCCATGTGCCCGACCATTGAGCGACTGAGCAGGGAGTAATGCTCGCTGGCGGAGTGTGTCGCAGACACTGAGGTGCTCAGGCTTAAGCCTGCGGTGATCAGTATCAGATAATCCTTTAAACGACTGGGCATCCGGTCTCTCACACTAAGGCGTTGCGTTTTGCCATATCGATAAGTTCAACCAGTGATTTGGCTTTGAGTTTTTGCATCAAGCGTTTTTTATAAGTGCTGACGGTCTTGTTGCTCAGGAACATGCCCTTGGCAATTTCCTTGTTGGTGCGGCCTTGTGCAAACAGTTGCAATACCATCAATTCCCGGTCGTTGACTGACTTGAAGAGTTCCAGGTCGGCGTATCGCGTGTCATCGCTACGGACGGGGTTCAGCGCTTGGCTGGGAAAATAGTTGTAGCCTGAAAGCACCGCTTTGATTGCACTAACCAGTTCACTGAGGTCTTCCTGTTTGCATACATATCCCGACGCGCCGGACTGCATGCAGCGAATACCGAACAAGGTAGGGCACTGGGCCGTTAAAACCAGGGTTTTTAACGGAGTACACATGGCATTAAAACGGGATAGAACTTCCAGTCCATCCAGCTTGGGAATGCTGATGTCGAGAATAACCAGGTCTGGCATGCATTCGCGGACCATCTGCATGGCGTCGACCCCGTTATCAGTTTCGCCGACGACTTTATAACCCTCATGTTCGAGCAACATTCGGACGGCAAGACGGATAACGGGGTGATCGTCGACAATAAAAACGGAGTTCATAATCAGATCCCATTCGAGCTCAAATAAAGCGCGCACCTTAGCTCAGATAGTTGAGGGGGCGCATGAACTGACGGGTCGATAGCAGTGATATAGGACAATTCCTACAATTGAAGAGGAATAGGACTACGTTCCAGTTCGATTTTGAGTCAGGATCGAAGGAAGTGTTGTAGGTATTAAGTTGATGGTTGTGTGATGTTTTTTAGGGGTAAGTCAGGGTCAATAAATTTACAAAGTTTGTTTTAATGGTTTTATCAAGTGGCGCGGTAACGGTAGATCTTGTTGGTCGGTGGTTTTTTTAAGTTCGTCCGGTTCGCCGGGTGTCAAACTACTTGGAAGTATTGCCTGGTCATTTCAGCTCCAGACCCGCTCTCAGAGCAGCGGGTCGAGGCGAGGGGTATCAGCGACTAGAGCCACCGGTCATTTCCACGGCCATTTCACTGGCGTAGCTGTCAGTCATGCCGGCGATAAAGTCGATCATGCGCAGGAATGAAGTGTGCAAAGGCCCGTGAGGATCGGGTGCATTGTTGCCCAACAAGTCCAGGATGCGGCGACTTTTGAACGACGGCGTCCGACCATTGTGTTGTTCCAGTGCCGCGCCGCAGAAAGCGTTCAGTAGAATCTCCAGCGTGGTGTAGGCGCCGATTTCATGCAGTGTCTTGCGCTTGTCCTGGAAGATTTTTTTTCTGGCCATGTCTTTGGCGTTCAAGACACAGCGCTTGGCAGGGCCATGCATGTGCTCCACCAAATCGCCGGGCAGTGTACCGGCCAGCAGGGCATCCTGCTGTTCGACGAAGGCCCGAGCCGCGGCATTGGTCAGGTGTTCGATGGCTTTGCCGCGCAGGATGGCCAATTTGCGTCGGCGCGAATCCAGTGGGCCCAGTTGGCGAAAGGTTTCCGGAAGATCGTCGCCCACCAGATTGAGCAGTAACGACTCGACTTCGGTGTACTCCAGCAACTCCATTTCCAGACCGTCTTCCAGGTCGATCAGCGCGTAGCAGATGTCATCGGCGGCTTCCATCAGGTACACCAATGGATGACGTGCCCAGCGCTGCTCCTCCAGTTGTGGCAGGCCGAGTTTATGAGCGATCTGTTCCAGCAACGGCAGCTCGCTCTGATAACAGCCGAACTTGTGCTTCTTGTAGCCCAGCGAGTCAGCGTGCTTCGCCGTCCAGGGATACTTCAGGTACGTACCCAGCGTGGCGTACGTCAACCGCGTGCCACCATCGAACTGGTGGTACTCCAATTGAGTGAGCACCCGAAAGCCTTGGGCATTGCCTTCGAAATTCAGGAAGTCATTACGTTCGACTTCGCTCATGTCATCCAGCCAGCCACGGCCTGCGGCCTGCTGGAACCAGTGACGGATAGCGTCTTCGCCGGAGTGACCGAAGGGAGGATTACCGATGTCGTGGGCCAGGCAAGCCGACTGCACCACCATCCCCAGGTCACTCGGTTCGCACCATTCCGGCAACGCGCTGCGGATGGTTTCACCCACGCGCATGCCCAACGAGCGCCCGACGCAACTGACTTCCAGCGAGTGGGTCAGGCGCGTGTGAATGTGATCGTTGCTGGTGACCGGATGGACTTGGGTCTTGCGTCCCAGTCGGCGAAAGGCACCTGAGAAAATAATGCGGTCATGGTCTTTATGGAAAGGACTGCGGCCGAGTTCTTCCGGGCTGTGCAGAGGTTTTCCGAGGCGTTCGCGGGTAAGCAGGGTTTGCCAATCCAAGGCTGGTCTCTCCGTCAGGTGACTGATGCCTTAGCCTAGAGCCCGGCGGCGTCGATGTCGATGAGCAGCAGTCGCTCACCATTGTCGAAAAATTGCCCGGCGGTGAGGCAGTATTGATTGCTGGTGGCATCGCGATAAGTGCTGGACAGCGTGAGCCGACGCTCGTCCCAACCCTCTGCCAGCAAGTGATAGAAGTACGGGCGCCACGACCAGTTGTGACCCAGGTAGCGGTCGTCCGACTCCCAGGCGTTGTTTCGCCATTCAAGGTTGGGCGTCAGTTGCGTGCCGTGGCGGTCGCATTGATAGAAACGCAACAGCCAGGGGAATGCGTCCAGTTGGGGCAGGGCGCTGAGCGGTGCGTGGGCTTGGGCCCATGTCTGCAACAGGGTCATTAGCTCGCTGAGTTGCTGGCGCATGATCATCAGCCGCCCACGCTCAGCCAGTTTTTGTTGAACATAGCGATGGCGCAGTTGCGCGAAGCGCTCGACAAAAGCGTCAGCGGCGAAGAAGTCGGCTTGTGCCCTGGCAAACAGAAAACCCTGCACGTACCGCGAGCCGCACTCCAGGGCAAAACTCAGTTGAGCTTCAGTTTCCACGCCTTCGGCAATGATCCAGCAACCGGTTTTCTCGGCCATCTGGGCCAGCGCCTTCACCACATCGCTGCTCGGACCACCCAACGCAGCTGCCTGGAACAAGCGCATGTCGAGCTTGAGGATGTCCGGTTGCAGGGCCAGTACACGATCGAGTTGAGAATAACCGGCGCCGAAATCATCAATGGCAATTCGCGCGCCTGCTTCTCGGTAGCGAGCCACGACGTCAGCCAGGCGCTGAATGTCGCCGCCCAGTTCGGTGATTTCGAACACGATGCGTTGCGGGTCAACATTGTGCTTGCGCAGCTGTTTGAGGCTTGGCAACTCTTGATCGGGTCGCAGGCGATTGATCCAGCGTGGGGAAATGTTCAGGCTGAGAAACCAGTCCGAGGGTGCTTCATGCAAACGACTCAGGGCGTTGTCGCGGATCTGGCGATCAAGACGCCGCAACGCGATGGCCGGTGTCCTTGGGTCGGCGAACAACGGCCCCACAGAGGCCAGTTGACCGGCGGCCTGTTGCAGTCGACCCAATGCCTCGACACCCGCGATACGGCCGGTGGCGGTATCGATGAAGGGTTGAAAGCAGGCGAGCGGTTGCCCGTCGATCACGAAGCCTCCTTGGTTAAGGTCTTGTTTTTGGATGCCTGGTCACCGGATAGGCACACAGGATTGAACCCCTCGATAGAGAGGTTCATCCCGGTGGTATTGCAAGAATGCAGCCAGATGATGGCTATTTAGTCTTTGCGTGAGTTGCTTTGCAGGACCAGCTTGATCAAGGGCCCCAGGCTGGTGCCCAGACGAACCAGGCGAGTCAGGCTGCTGGCGCCGCCGTTGCGCGTACTCTTGCCGGTCAGAAAGCCGAGCAAGGTGACGGCCGCCACGCCCCAGAGCGGGGCGTGCTTGATGCCAAAACCGTCCTGCAGGTCTTGCTTCATTCCGCGAATCCGCTGCAAGGGCTGCAGCAGTTCCCGGGACTCGAGGCGGATTTCCTGGCGATGCATTTCCATGCGCAGGCGAATCAGCGCCTTGCGCATTTCCGCGCGCGAGCTGTTGTTGGGCAGTTGAGGAAGGCTCATGGCAGCAGGCGCTCCCGGTCGTTGGCCAATTCTTCCAAGGTGCCATGGAAGGGCGAGGACTCATCAAAAACCGCTGCTTTCAAACGCAATCCACAGAAGATCGCGGCAAGGGTATAGAACACGCAGAGCCCGATGATGGCGGCCAAGCGATAGGTGTCCCAAAACACAATCAACACCAGGGTCGACAACCCCACCAGCAGCAGCAATGCAAAGACCAGCGCCAGGCCTGCAAACAGCAGCAAGCTTACGGTGCGTGCTTTTTGTTCCTGCAACTCGATGCCGAACAGTTCGACATGGCTGTGCAGCAGTCCAAGAAAAGCGGCACCCAGGCGCCGCGATGAAGCGCTTGTGCCCGTCGCGGACGAGCTGGATTCGCCGATAGACATATCAGCGCCGAGAAGCCAGCAGGCCAATGAGGAAGCCTACCCCGGCGGCGATCCCGACCGATTGCCATGGGTTGGCCTGCACGTAATCTTCGGTCGCGGTGACGGCGGCCTGACCGCGTTCGCGCAACGAGTCTTCGGTCAGCTTCAGGGTTTCCCGGGCACGCAACAGACTGTCGTGGATCTGGTTGCGCAGTTCGTCCGCCTGATCTCCGGCCAGCGTCGCGGTGTGCTCCAGCAACCGTTCGGTGTCGCTCACAAGCGTCTGAAAATCGTTCATCAGGATTTCTTGAGCAGTCTTTGCCTTGATGCTGGCCATGGGTGGATCTCCGTAAGTGGCTTCTGATGGGTTCGAGTATGAGCCTTGCGCGAAGGTTCAGTACAAATGACTGGTACAACTTTTGCTGTGTCGTGGTGCGTTTGCCGGCGCCGATGCGCTGTTGCCGGGCATGATTTCAGGAAAACCTCGACTCAAACAATAAAAACTCGCGCGACGATTTCGCTCTGATGCGCCAAAGCGGTTCATGGGGATCGGTGATTCGATCCGCATAAGCTGCAACTTGGTGCGTCGATGGTCTGCGTGAACTGCTTTGGTGCTTTTTTAGTCTTAAGGTCTGCCAACCCATGGAAAATCTGCAAAGCGCTGTGGACAGTCTGGTCCACAGCTCCAATACATTGTTCATCCTTATTGGCGCGGTCATGGTGTTGGCCATGCACGCCGGTTTCGCCTTTCTTGAGGTTGGCACGGTTCGGCAAAAGAACCAGGTCAACGCCTTGTCGAAGATTCTCAGCGACTTCGCCATTTCGACCCTGGCCTACTTCTTTATAGGCTATTGGATTTCCTACGGGGTGACGTTCCTGCAACCGGCGGCGGTGATCAACGCCGACCATGGTTATGGACTGGTGAAATTCTTTTTCCTGCTGACTTTCGCAGCGGCTATCCCGGCAATCATTTCCGGCGGTATTGCCGAGCGCGCCCGATTCGTCCCCCAGCTGTGCGCGACTGCGCTGATTGTGGCGTTCATCTATCCCTTTTTCGAAGGGATGATCTGGAACGGCAATTATGGTTTGCAGGCCTGGTTGCTTGCGCGATTCGGTGCCAGCTTCCATGACTTTGCCGGTTCCGTGGTGGTGCATGCCATGGGGGGCTGGCTGGCACTCGCGGCGGTGTTGTTGCTCGGGCCACGACAAGGCCGTTATCGCGACGGCCGCCTGGTGGCGTTTGCTCCCTCGAGCATTCCCTTCCTTGCCTTGGGCTCGTGGATTCTGATCGTCGGCTGGTTTGGCTTCAACGTCATGAGCGCGCAGACCCTGCAAGGCGTGAGCGGGCTGGTGGCGGTGAACTCGCTGATGGCCATGGTCGGCGGCACCGTGGCGGCGCTGATCGTCGGGCGCAACGACCCAGGCTTTCTGCACAACGGCCCCTTGGCTGGGCTTGTGGCCATTTGCGCCGGCTCTGACTTGATGCACCCGGTGGGCGCGTTGGTGACCGGCGCCATCGCCGGGGCACTGTTTGTCTGGTGCTTTACCGCTGCGCAGGGCAAATGGCATATCGACGATGTGCTGGGAGTGTGGCCTCTGCACGGTCTGTGCGGAGTGTGGGGCGGAATTGCGTGCGGCATTTTTGGCCAGACTGCGTTGGGCGGTTTGGGCGGTGTAAGTCTGATCAGCCAGTTGATCGGCACCTCGCTGGGTGTGGTCGTGGCGCTGGCCGGTGGCTTTGCAGTCTATGGAACGATCAAGGCGTTTCATGGGCTGCGCTTGAGCCAGGAAGAGGAGTATTACGGCGCGGACTTGTCGGTGCACAAGATCGGCGCCGTCAGTCAGGACTGAATCACTTTTCTGCATCTTCGGCTCCGGGATAAAAGTCATGGAGCATCCGGTAGCGATCATGCCGGATCTGATCGGCCCGCTCCTGTACCTGATGGGCGGGCAGTCCCAGCATGATCAGTGCATGGGAGGCGAGCATCAGGCTGGACTCCAGCAACTCGGGTACGACTTCGTTGGCGCCGGCTTCTTTCAGTTCGGCCATTTGGCTATCGTCGCGGGTACGAACCAGAATCGGAACTTTGGCACTGATCCGGCGAGCCTCCTTGAGGATCTCCAGCGCGACGTCAGGCTGGTCCACGGCGATCACCAGCAACTTGGCGCGCGCCAGTCCGACGGCAAGCAGTAATTCACCTCGACGCGAGTCTCCATAGTGCACGCAGCTTTCGCTGACGGCCGCCTCCTCGACCCGGACCGGATCGTGGTCCAGCGCAATGTAAGGTTGTTGCTGATGACTCAGGCAGCGCCCGATGGACTGGCCGACGCGCCCGTAACCACAAATGACTACATGCTTGTCCAGATCCGCGTTCAGCGCGCTGATCTCTTCAAGTTGTGCCTCCTTGTTGGATTTACGATGCAGGCGCTTTGCGATAGACGGGGCCGCGCGCAGCATCAGTGGCGTGACCAGCATCGAACAGAACGTCGCGGCCAGCAAAAGGCCGCCGAGTTGCGCGGGCATCAGGTCGCTTTGCTGCATCTGCGCCATCAGCGCAAAGCAGAACTCACCTCCCTGGGCCAGTGCCAGGCCACTGCGCCAGGCGGTTTCGCCATCGCTGCCTCGCCATTTGACCAGCAACGCCACCACGGTGCCCTTGATCAGTAGCAATCCCAGGGTCAGGCCAAGGATCAGCAGCGTGTGGCTGGCGAACAGATTCAAGTCGATCAGCATGCCGATGGTGACGAAAAACAACCCGAGCAGAATGTCTCGAAACGGGCGGATATCGGCCTCGACCTGATGCCGGTAATGACTTTCGCCCAGCAGCATGCCGGCGAGAAACGCGCCCAGGGCCGGGGAAAGACCCAGCAAGTGAGTCAGCCAGGCCGTCAGCAGGACAATCACCAGCGCCAGCAGGACGAACAGTTCAGGGGAACGGGCGGAGGCGATTTCATGGAACAGTCTTGGCAACAACCAGCGGCTGGCCAATAGCAAGCCGCCGAACAACACCACGGTTTTGATCAGTGTCAGAGGCAGCGCCCAATACCAGGCCTGATCACCGTTGCCGGCGAACACCGGCACCAGGGTCAGCAGCAAGACGGCCACCACGTCCTGGAACAGCAAGACGGCGATGGCGTTTTGGCCATGACTGCTGAAAATCTCGCCAAGGCTGGTCAACTCCTTGCTGACAATGGCGGTAGACGACAGCGCCAGCCCCGCGCCCAGCAACAGCGCAGAGGTGACCGGCATCCCGAACAACATCAACAGAACACCCAGTAACAGTCCGCAAGCCAGCACTTGCAAACTGCCCAGACCGAACACCACATGACGCAGTGCGATCATTTTCGTCAGGGAAAACTCAAGGCCGAGAGAGAACAGCAGGAACACCACGCCCAACTCGGCAAGGTGTGGCAACCCTTCGCTCTCATTCACCCAGTTGAAGGCGGTCGGGCCAATCATCAGCCCCACGCACAGGTAGCCCAGGACCGGGGGCAATCGCAGGCGCTGGAACAACGCTATGACCACTAGAGAGGAGACGAGAATAATCAAGAGATTGGCAAACACGTAAAGCTCCGCTGACAGACGCTGGCTACTCAAGCGTAGAAGCAAAAAAAACGTGAGCATTGCTTAAATGGCACAAACGACGCCTGATTTGCGTCAGGGTTATTCCGCCACCATTGCGATTCATGCCGCAGGGCAGAAAATTCGACGGCTCGACGGTTTTTCGGGGCAGGCCTAGAATAGTCATCTGGTTTTTTTTTTGGTTGAGCGCTCATGCCTCCTGAATGTCAGCTGTTCGGCACCCTTGGGTGCCATCTCTGTGAAGTGGCCGAATTAGAGCTGATGCCTTTGGTTGAACACGGTCTGATGGTCGAACTGGTCGATATTGCTGACAATGAAACCTGGTTCGCAGCCTACAGTCTGCGCATTCCGGTCTTGCGACGAGTTGATACCGGCGCTGAACTAAGTTGGCCATTCAGTGCCGACGAGGTGGTGGCGTTCTTGAGTTAAGCGGTTTTTGTGCTGTAGATGGACCCGTCTGTCGATCTTTGCGATTGATTCCCTTGGCTTCACCGATGTTCTTCGGATACTGTATGCGTATACAGTTATTCGTAGTGCTGCCTTGCCGTCCCGGGTTTCCGGGGTTGGGCAGGCAGTTCCAGGCGTGAGAGGGATTAACCGTGGTCAATGTCGAACAATTGAAAAACAGCGTGAACCGGATGTCGGTCGATGTTGTGCGCGAGGCTGTCATAGAATTGCGTCTGGACGGTCTGGTAACGGAAGGAAAAACACCCTTTAACAAACTGCACTTCAACACCTGCTTTGCCGAGATCGAAGCGCTGTTCCAGCGTGCGGGTTACCACCGGCAGCTGGATGTCGTGGGCTATCAGGGGTTGTTGTATGCACTTTACGACCCGGCTCGCTGGGCAGCCGTCGATGTGTTGCGCTGGCTCAAGGAGTTCACCGATGCAGCAGCGCGCACGCAGATCCCGGCGTGAGGATTCTCTGCTAGGTTCACCCCGGCCACTGTTGGATAATGCTGCCCTGTATTGAGGGTCAGAGCTTTCGTATGTCCACTTCATCTTTTTCCGCCGCACACAACCAGGCCAGCACACTCTACTTGCCGCCGGGTTCGTGGCTGACCGTTATCGATTGCCTGTGCGAACATTTCAGTGCTATCGGTCGTGAACAATGGCTGGACAGGGTGGCTCGCGGACGAGTGCTCGACGGGCATGGTATGCCGATCGCGCTGGATTTGCCGTACAAGGAAGGGCTGCGGATTCATTATTTTCGTGAGGTTGCGGACGAAAAACCGATCCCGGCGGTCGAGTCGATCCTCTATGCCGACGAGCATCTGGTGGTCGCTGACAAACCGCATTTTCTGCCGGTGACTCCCGCAGGCGAGTACGTTGAACAAACGTTGCTGAGAAGATTGATCCGTCGACTGGATAACCCACACCTGGTGCCGTTGCATCGCATTGACCGGCATACCGCGGGGCTTGTGCTGTTTTCCGCCAACCCGCAGAGCCGTTCAGCCTATCAGTCGTTGTTTCCGACACGGCAGATTGAAAAGTACTACGAGGCAATCGCCCCTGCATTGCCTGATCTGACCTTTCCCTTGGTGCATAAAAGCCGGCTCGTTGATGGCGAGCCGTTTTTCCGCATGCAGGAAGGTCCGGGTATCAGCAATACCGAGACCGCAGTCGAGGTTCGGGAAAAGAACGGGGATCTCTGGCGGTATGCGCTTTACCCGGTGACGGGCAAGAAACATCAATTGCGGGTGCACATGACTGCGCTGGGCGCCAGTATCTGTAACGATCCGTTTTACCCGCAGGTGCTCAAGGACGTTGAAGATGACTACGCCAATCCGCTGAAACTGCTCGCGCAGGGATTGCGGTTTGTGGATCCGGTTACAGGCCAGGAAAGAGCGTTTGAAAGCACTATCACCTTGCAGTGGTGAAAAAATCCCGGCCACGAAAAAGCCCGCATCAAGCGGGCTTCGTCTTATCTGTCAGGTGCAGTAAAGATTACAACTCTTTAACGGTACGAACCTGATCCTTGTTGATGCGGGTTTCCTTGCCATCCAGCTGTTCGAATTCGTAGAAGCCCGATTTTTCATCGTACTTTGGCGCGTCGACTGCCTGGATTTCGCGGCCGTCATTCAAGGTAATCACTGTCGGCGATGCGCAGCCCGCCAAGGTCGCGATGCCTGCTGCGAGCATGAGAGTGGCGAGGGTCCGATGGGTCATGAGTGTATCTCCGAATAAAAATTCTTTTGGTTACTGAGCTTGTAGACGTATACAACGCACGCAAGTTCCTTGGCTAGTGTCATTCTGACACGGTGTGAGCGCTTAACAATTGCGGGGTGTTGAGGTTGGCCAGTCGAGGGTCGTTGTCTGCGCATTGCAGGGCGGTTGCCTCCAGTTTGCGCATGATGCGTCCAGGGCTGCGTTCACCTTCACTCCATGCCGTGTCGAACGCGGCGCAGAGTGCGACAGGGATGACGCACAGCAACGGTTCCCAATGTGCGCCCTGGCGCAGCATCAGCGGTTTGTCCGGATGCTGGCTGGCGGTTTCGCGCATGCGGTGCAGCAGCTCGGCGTTGATGCGGGGCACATCGCACGGCAACACCAGCAAATAAGGATGACGGGCAGCCTTGAGGCCGGCGCGAATCCCTGCGAGGGGACCGGGGAAATCGCCTTCGTCGTCATGAACCAACTGATCAGCGTAAGGCGCGTAGGTGTCCAGGTTCCTGTTGCACGAGATGATCAAGTCATCGCTCAGGTCGCGGGTCTTGTGATGCAGGTGCGCGATCAACGGCTTGCCGTGCCATTCCAGCAAACCTTTGTCCTGACCGCCCATGCGTTGGCCGCGGCCACCTGCCAGGAGCAGAATGGAGCAGGGTGGCAATGTTGGTTTCGGGGTCATGGCAGGTCTCCATGGGGCGCTGAAAAAGTGAAGCGCTGTGATATAACACCGAGCTGTTTTTCCTACAACTGGACGAGCCTATGAAAGCCAAGGCTGATGTACCTTTCGCGCCGCTGAACATCGCGGTGCTGACAGTCAGTGATACCCGAACCCTGGAAACCGATACGTCAGGCCAGATGTTCGTCGATCGCTTGAGTGCCGCCGGCCACAACCTGGCCGTTCGGGTGTTGCTTAAAGATGATCTCTACAAAATCCGCGCGCAAGTCGCCAACTGGATTGCCGATGAGGTAGTGCAGGTGGTTCTGATCACTGGTGGTACCGGGTTCACCGGGCGCGACAGCACACCAGAGGCGGTAAGTTGCCTGTTGGACAAACAGGTCGATGGTTTTGGTGAGCTGTTCCGGCAGATTTCCGTTGCCGACATTGGTACCTCGACCGTCCAGTCCCGGGCGCTGGCCGGTTTGGCCAACGGTACGCTGGTCTGCTGCTTGCCCGGTTCAACCAATGCCGTGCGCACTGGCTGGGATGGCATTCTCGCCGAACAGCTGGATTCGCGGCATCGTCCCTGCAATTTCGTGGCTCATTTGAAGCAGGCGGCACCCTGTGAATCCCGTGGGTAAGCCAGGTAAAACCGGCAGTCTGATGCCGGTCGAGGTGGCGCTGGCGCGCTTGCTGGAAATGGCAGAGGCTTCGCCCATCCGCGAGCGTGAGCGTTTGCCAGTGGCACACGTTCAGGGGCGCGTGCTCGCCGATGACCTGGTTTCATCCCTTGATCTGCCACCTTGGCCAAACAGTGCCATGGACGGCTACGCCCTGCGGGTCGCTGACTGGACGGGTGAACCGTTAGTGGTCAGTCAGAAGATATTTGCAGGTCAGGCGCCCGAACCGCTGCAACCCGGTACCTGCGCCCGAATCTTTACCGGTGCACCGGTGCCAGCAGGCGCTGACTGTGTCGAAATGCAGGAAAATGCCGAGGTTCAGGCGGATGATCGGGTACGTTTCATCGAGCCCATGACCCCAGGTCAAAACATCCGGCCTCAAGGTCAGGAAACAACGGTTGGCGAGCTTGTTTTGCCGGCCGGTACGCGCCTTGGATCAATCGAACAGGGCTTGGCGGCATCACTGGGATGCGCTGAGCTCGATGTTGTTCGCAAGGTCCGTGTTGCGGTTCTCTCGACCGGAGATGAATTGGTTGAGCCGGGCCAGGCCTTGGGCCCGGGACAAATCTACAACAGCAATCGCGTGTTGCTGTGCAGTTGGTTGCAACGCCTGGGTTGTGAAGTCATTGATGCCGGTATTCTTCCTGATGATTTGCTGACCACTCGTGCCCGTCTGGGCGAGTTGAAGGATGTTGATCTGATCCTCTCTACGGGCGGGGTGTCGGTAGGCGAAGCCGATTTCCTGGGCATGGCCTTGCGTGAGGCGGGCGAGTTGACGCTGTGGAAACTCGCCATCAAACCTGGCAAGCCGCTGACCTTCGGGCATTTTCGCGGGGTGCCCGTAATTGGTTTGCCCGGCAACCCGGCGTCGACACTGGTCACTTTTGCGTTGTTGGCAAAGCCCTATCTTTTGCGCCGTCAGGGTGTAAAAGAGGTTGAGCCGCTGAAGTTCCAGGTGCCGGCCGGGTTTGTCTGGCCAAAGGCGGGCAATCGACGGGAATACTTGCGTGGACGCCTGGAGAATGGTCGGGCGATCATTTACAAGAATCAGAGCTCCGGCGTACTTCGCAGTGCCGCCTGGGCTGATGGCCTGGTTGAGGTGTTGGAAGATCGCACGTTGATCGAGGGCGAATATGTAATGTTCATTCCTCTGAGCGAAGTCCTGAACTGATCCCGTAGTGCCCATTGCCGCAAGCCCGATAAAGTTGTCGGGACTTGCGTGCATGACCAACGCTTAACGAACCAGAAGTGTCACGACCTGATCGAAGCGGCTGTTGGCAACCCAACCCAACAGGCCGAGGACGACCGCTGCCCCGCCTGCCGAATAGGCAAGCCTGTGCTTGATGGATTTGACGTCATTGCGCACTTCATCCATGTCTCTTCGGATGTATTTCAGATGAGTTTCCAGTTCAATGACGCGAGGTTCCATGTCAACTCCTGCAGCAGGTTTTGCGTTGTTATTGAATTCAGCCTGAGGATTGGCGCGATTTTCCGAGAACGGCTTCACCGGGTTGATCGGCAACTTGATGTCATGAGTTTGCATGGAGAAAGACGCTCCTTGCATCAAAGCTCTGTGAATTGCCGAAGCTCGTATTGCTTGCGCCTTTTGTGGCCCTTGATGAGTGTCTACTCATTGCTTGCACATCCCTGTGTAGTTGTTTTTGATGACTGATAACTGCCGACATCAAGGTGTACCAATCGCCCTGATGGGTCAATTGAGCCGATTCCTCATATATCGTAAGAAAATATCCCGACCTGTAGGACCGCAAACCTGCGCGCCTCGAAAAATCTCAACGCCATGCGACCTTTATAGGGGGCGGTGAGGTCAACATTTCCTGAATGAATTCGAATCAGGAGCTACAACAATGAGTGAACGCAAGGCGCTGTTGATTCTGCATGGCAAGCAGGCACTCAACGAGGAGGTCCGCGCGGCCGTCGAAGGCAAGCGCAAGCAGGGGTGGGAGCTGGCGGTCCGACTGACTTGGGAGGCGGGGGACGCGCAGCGGTGGGTGGAAGAGGCGTTGGGCGCCGGCTACACGCAACTGATTGCCGGTGGCGGCGATGGCACGTTGCGCGATATTGCCGAGGCCCTGGCGGCACACCCGAATCAGGCCAGCCTGGTCTTGATGCCATTAGGTACCGCCAATGATTTTGCTCGCGCTGCTGGCATACCGCTAGCGCCAGCGCTGGCACTGGATCTACTGGAGACCGCGCCACACGCTATCGATCTGGGCGAAGTCGGGGGGCAGGTCTTTCTGAACATGGCCACGGGCGGTTTCGGCAGTCAGGTCACGGCCAATACGTCGGAAGACCTCAAAAAAGTCCTCGGTGGCGCGGCGTATCTGTTTACCGGCTTATCACGCTTCAGCGAGTTGCATGCGGCTTATGGCGAATTGCAGGGGCCGGACTTTCATTGGCGCGGCGAGCTATTGGCGCTCGGTATCGGCAATGGTCGGCAGGCGGGAGGTGGGCATGTGCTATGTCCGCAGGCGCTGGCTGACGATGGTCTGCTGGATATCAGTATTTTACCGGCGCCGCAGGAAGTGGTCGGTACCTTGAAAAACCTGCTGGCCGATGGCTTTGGCATCGACAACATGTTTGTGCGCGCTCGTTTGCCCTGGGTCGAGATCAAGGTCTCGGAAGGTCTGCACATCAACCTTGATGGCGAACCTCTGGAGGGCGACAACTTGCGTTTTACGGCGCGTGCCGCGGCATTGCGCGTGCATTTGCCGGAAAACTCACCGCTTTTGAGTACATCGGCAGTCAGCTAATCGTCCAGGCTGATGATTTGCTCGCGTACGGCAAACAGGACAAGGCCGGCGACATCGTAGATCTGCAGGCGCTTCATGATCTGCGAGCGGTGGGTTTCAACGGTCTTGATACTGAGGCCCAGGCCATTGGCGATTTCCCGGGTGGATTTTCCGCGAACAATCAGTCGCAGAATTTCCAGCTGCCGGGCCGTCAGGTTATGTGATTCGTGCGTTTCCGACTGCTGTTTCTGGTTCCGGATCAGCGCCTGATTGATGACCGTGTGGGCGATGGCGGGGCTGAGGTAGCGTTCGTTGTTGCGCAGGGCATCCAGCGCATGTTCCAGCTCGGTGGCCGTGGTGTCCTTTAGTAAATAGCCATGAGCGCCGGACTCTAGTGCTTGCATGATGAGCGCGGGGTCGGTGTGCATCGACAGGATCAGCACCTTGCTTTGCGGGCGTACCCGCTTGAGACGCTGCAAGGCTTCAAGACCGCTGGTCTCCTTCATGGAGATGTCCAGCAGAACAATGTCAGGGGACAGTTTCTCGACCATTTCGAGCAGCTGCGAGCCGTCATTGGCCTCGCCAACTACCGCATAGCCGGGGATATCCAGCACCAGGGCGCGTACGCCTGCCCTGATCAGCGAGTGGTCGTCCACCAGAAGTAAATTACAAGTCAATGCAAAACCTTATTCGTACTGGCCCGTTCGAGCGCACGGGGCGCCCAGGGGAAGAGTGCTTCGATTTGAGTGCCTTTGCCGGGCTCGCTGGTCACGGCCAGGGTCCCGCCCAACTGATCGATCCGTTCTCGCATCCCGGCCATCCCACGCTGCCCCTCTCGACCGGGATCAACCGCGGGTGCGAAACCCTGGCCGTCGTCGCTGATCAATAGTGTCAGGCCTTGGGGCATGCGTTGCAGTCGCACCAGAAGATTTTTCGCTTCAGCGTGACGCAAAATATTGGTCACTGCTTCCTGGGTGATTCGAAAGGCTGCCACCGCCATTTCTTCCGGTATGCCGGTCAACCGTTGATGGCATTCCAGGCTCCAGTGCACCGCGGTGTTGGCCAGGGTCTTGAGCAGATGCGCACGCAGGCTGGCTTCCAGCCCGAGGCTCGCCAATTGCCTGGGGTTGAGGATGGCTGAGACGTCACGAACCTTGGTGAGGGTTTCTTCCAGAGTGTCGCAGAGCACCGAGCACTGGCCCTGCATTTCATCAGGCATCCGGCGCTTGAGCCATTCACTTTGCAGTTTTGCAGCGGTCAGCAACTGGCCAATATCGTCGTGCAATTCTCTACTCAGGCGATGGCGTTCATTTTCCTGTACTTCCAACAGGCGGTCCGCCAGCTCTTGCGGTTCAAATTTTATCGACGTGCCCGAGACGGGAGGTTGCATCCAGACGCAGGCCCATACCGCGATATCAAGCACCAGCAAGCCCAGCCCAAGAGGCGTGGAGAGGCCGAAGACCAACAAGCTGCCAAGTGCCGAGCAGGTGCACAGCAATAGCGTGAGCCGTCGAGCGTTTTTCTGGGAAGGTGGCCATGAGGTGACTGACTTGAGGCTGGCGTACATAGCGGATGGAGCCAATGAATGTTCGCTGCGGGTAGACCGGCCATAGTGGCTGACGGGTCTCTGTTTGAAAATCTGTAGTGACTCGTCTTGAACAGAGTGCGCTCCAGTGTTGGAACTACAGCCCTTATCGGCCTGTTCACAGCTGAAGTCACTTTGCCATTAATTGGCGTCAACTAATGGTCGGCATAATACCACTTAAGATACCGTTGGTCGCGTTTGGTATATATGTCCATAGCGTCAGGAAATAACGCAGTGGACGATAGTTCCACTATGGAAAAGTTTTATGAAGGGGGAGTAACGATTAATATCGAGTTGTCGCGGACAGGTATGAAATATTCAATCGCGACATGATCCCACTCATTTTTAGAGCGGCTCCATGGCAATAAGAATACGCACTGCGTAGTTGTCTGACTAATTCAAGCCTGCCGTTCCGAATAGGAAACGAGCGTAAACGGTTTGGAGTTGGCCGGTAATTGAAAATGACTCTGACCGACCTGGACCGCAAAGGCTTCAAGCAGGGAAGTCTGTTCGCTGTCATCCAGGCTGAGCTGACCGGTGGTCTGATCGATGAGTTCGAGTTGCCAGGCCATTAACGTAAAGCAATCCTTCAGCGCGCCCAAGGCTTGCTGGTGCAGGTCAATGTGGGTGTGGGCGTGGTTCAGCAAACCGTGAATATGCAGGGAAAATTCCGACACGGCTTCCAGCGCCAGGGCATCGGCCCGGCTCGCCAGTTTGAGCAGGCTGCTGAGCATGCAATCGATTGCGTCCTTGTCATTGCTGATCAATTGCAGGTGGCTCAGGCACTCCTCCGATTTGGCCAGGAGGGTTTCCGCCTCGACAAGAAACTCTGGTAAACGCTGAGCCCACTGCTTGGGTTTGTTCGGCATGCTTATCTCCACAACGTCATGTCAAATGAGGGGATGTCGCGTATGTCGATCAGGACGTCCAACGTCCCGACGCTGCCATGCCGGCATGAGATCGCGCCCCTGCAGGCCTGATGGAAGGCTTGGGAACTCGAGAGGGTGGAAAGCCACTTACCTGCGATCGCACACAAAAGCCTGACTCCGTTCATGCAATGAGAATGGCGTCACATTAATGGCTATTGGATATTGCGAATATCAGGTTGGGCCTGATTGTTACTAAGGGAATCCCTTACGCGGGGGAACCTATCGTGCAAACCGTGGTCGCGCGGCAGGGAGTGAAGCAGATGAATCGCAGATGCAGTAAACCATGATGTTAATGTGACATCAATGCTCGATCGTGGCATTTTGTCTCAGGGTCAAGATCTGGCGATAAAGGCCGATAACCCTCTTTAAGTGAATTAATCAGAACAAGCCCAGGAGTCATTGATGGCCGGCATTCTCGACACGGTAGACCAACGCACGCAACTGGTGGGTGAGAATCGCCTGGAAATTCTCATGTTTCGCCTGGCCGGCCGGCAATTGTTCGCAATCAACGTCTTTAAAGTGCAGGAAGTGCTGCAACTGCCCAAGCTGACCCTGATGCCCCAGCGGCATCCATTCGTCTGCGGCGTGGTCAATCTGCGCGGCCAGACGCTGCCCGTGATTGACCTCTCCCAGGCCATCGGCATGCGTCCGCTGATCCCGAGCCCGACCAGCACGATCATCGTTACTGAGTACAACCGTTCGGTGCAGGCGTTCCTGGTCGGCGGCGTGGACCGCATCGTCAATATGAACTGGGAAGCCATTCTGCCGCCGCCGACCAGCGCCGGTCGCCAGCATTACCTCACGGCGATCAGCAAAGTCGATGACCAGTTGGTGGAAATCATCGACGTCGAGAAAGTGCTGGCCGAAATCGTGCCGTACAACGCCAAGGTCTCGCGCGAAAAACTCGACGATCCAGTACTGGAACGCGCCCGTGGCCGTGAAGTGCTGTTGGTGGATGACTCCAATGTCGCGCTGTCGCAATTGCGCGACACCCTGGGTCAATTGGGTGTGAAAATGCACATTGCCAGCGATGGTCTCAAGGCGCTGAACATGCTCAAGGCCTGGGCGGATACGGGCGTGTCCATGACCGATAAACTGTTGATGGTGTTCACCGACGCCGAAATGCCGGAAATGGACGGCTACCGCCTGACCACCGAAATCCGTAATGACCCACGCCTGCGTGGCCTTTATGTGGTCCTGCACACCTCCCTGTCGGGCAGCTTCAACGACTCGATGGTGAAGAAAGTCGGCTGCGACAACTTCCTCTCCAAATTCCAGCCGGACAAACTCGTCGACGTGGTGCGCCAGCGCCTGATGCTCGACGAAGTCCCGGCCTGATCAGGACCTGTGGGAGTGTCCTGTTTTCTGCCTTTGATTCGGTGACCAAGCTCGTATAGGGTGGCCTTTTTTGATCATCAGGGAGCTGGCCATGTTGCGTCTGAGTGCGCTTTACCGTTATCCGTTGAAATCCGGCAAGGGCGAAACCTTGCAACAAGTCGGCCTCGACAAACTGGGGCTGGACGGTGATCGACGCTGGATGCTGGTAGATGAGGCCAGCGGACGCTTCCTGACCCAGCGCGCAGTAGCGTCCATGAGCCAGTTGTCGGCATTGTGGAATGCCGAAGGTGGCTTGACCCTCAGCGCCCCGGGCCGCTCGCCGATCGACATCGCCTTGCCCTCCAGCCACGCTGAACTGCGTGGCGTCACTATTTGGCGCGACACCTTGCGCGTGCCGGATGCGGGGGACGAGGCGGGTGCCTGGGTCAGTGAGTTCATTGGCAAGCCGACGCGTCTGGTGCAAGTTCCCCTTGATCGAGCGCGCATGACCGAGGCCGGTTACGGCAAGGACGATGATCAGGTGGCGTTCGCCGATGGTTATCCACTGTTACTGATCGGGCAGGCGTCCCTGGAAGATTTGTCGCAAAAGGTCGGACGTTCCTTGGAGATGATGCGTTTTCGACCGAACCTGGTGATCGAGGGCAGCGAAGCCTATGCCGAAGACAGCTGGAAGCGTATTCGCATCGGTGATGTCGAGTTCCGGGTGGTCAAATCCTGCTCACGCTGCATTCTGACTACCATCGATCCGCAAACCGGTGAGCGCAGCGGTGATCGGGAACCGCTGGCCACGTTGCAGAAGTACCGTGCCGAGGCCGACGGTGCGATGTTTGGACAGAATCTGGTCAACGACAGCAACGGTCGACTCGAAGTCGGAATGCCGGTGACGATTCTCGAATAAAACCCCTTTGAATGAAAAATGCCCGTGTCCAAAGACACGGGCATTTTTTTATCGCGATGAAACCCCGGGGGTTTAGCCGCGGTATTCACACAGGTAAGCGGTGTCGACGGCCACTTTCAGCTGGAATTTGCTGTTGGCAGGCACGTTGAACTGGCTACCGGCGGCGAAGGTTTCCCAGTCGCTGCTGTCAGGCAGTTTGACCGTCAGGGCGCCGCTGACCACGTGCATGATTTCACGCTGGCTGGTACCGAATTCGTATTCGCCCGCAGCCATGACGCCGATGGTCGCAGGACCTTCAGCGGTGCCAAAGGCGATCGACTTGACGGTGCCGTCGAAGTACTCGTTGACTTTAAACATGGGCGATTCCTCGAAAAGGGCTAAAAAGGGCCGGCCAGTATGCACAAGGCCTCGAACGCCGTCACCTCTCTAGGTGGGGAGAGTCAGCGGTAATAAGCGAGCTGTATTGCGCGCATCTTCCAGTGCCCGGTGTTGCTGCCCGGTGAACTGCATGCCTGCCAGTTGCAGCGCGCCATTGAGCCCCAGCGGGCGCTCCAGGCGTCTAGCCTTGGCAAAGCGCTGCTTGAGGTTCATGTGCGGCACGCGGCTCAAGGCGCTGTCGAGTTGCAGGCGCTCCCATTCCTGAACCAACTGTTTGCGATCGTAGTCGCCCCAGCTCGCCCAGCCTTCCAGGCGTGAATGATGCTGGCCCAGCCAACGCTCGAAGGCCGGCCAGACCTCGGTCAGCAGTTGCGCGGAATCGATATTGCCTTGGGTGATATGAGTCAGCTCCCGGCAAAACGGTGTCAGCAGAGGCCGACGCAACGGCCGCACGAAACGCTGGAAGTGATCCAGTTCGCGACCTTTGCGGTCCACCAGGGTGGCACCGATTTCGATGATTTCCATTTCCGTTACTGGCCAGCCACCTTCATCGGTGGTGGCTTCCAGATCTATCACCAGCCAGTGAGGCATCGCAGGTTTCCTGGTATCCGCGTCCTGATAGGGCTTGAGCGTAGCCAAACCCGGCGGATCCGCCTAGCGGCTTATTCGACCTCCAACAAAATCTGACGATTTTTGACCTGATCGCCGACCTGAACCTGCAAGCGTTTGAGCACGCCGTCGATGCCCGACTTGAGCGGATGCTCCATTTTCATGGCTTCGAGCACCACCAATAGCTGGCCTTTGCTGACGGTGCTGCCCTCACTGACCAGTACGTCGACGATGGCGCCGTCCATCGGTGCCTTGAGCGTGCCGGAACTGACGCTGGCCTGACTGCTGACCAACGCCTGGGTCCGATCCAGCAGTTTCAAACTGCCGGGGCGCGCGAACAACCACAGGTACCCGGCCTCGAGACGATAGGCATGACGCTGGTGGATGCCGTCGATCTCCAGCATTGCCCAGCGCCCATCGCTACGGATGATCTTCAAGTTGAGCCGTTGCCCGGCGACGTGGATCTGAAACGCCTCGTCAGGCAAGGCGTTCAATTCCACCGGCCAATCCTGGTCATTCAGGCCGATGCGGTAGTGCAACGGCACGCTGGCATTATTGCGCCAGCCCGCCAGTGGTGCCGCGTGAGCCTGTGCCGACGCTTGATAGAACAGCGCAGCAGCGATGGCCAGTTCACAGGCGCTCGGGACGTGGGCCTGCAAGCACGGATCGTCAGCAAAGCAGGTCGGGATGAACCCGGTGCTGAACTCGCCGCTGATGAATTGCGGGTGTTGCAGCAGACCGGCAAGCAGGCGCTGATTACTCTGTACACCCAGCAACACGCTGTCCTGCACCGCCCGCAGCAACTTGCGCCGGGCCTCTTCGCGGGTTGCGCCGTGGGCGATGATTTTGCCCAGCATCGGGTCGTAGAACGGACTGATGTCCTGGCCTTCAATCAGGCCATGATCAATCCGAACACCGTTCTGCAACGCAGGCTCCCACGCCGTGACTTGACCGGTTTGCGGTAGAAAGTCGTGAGCGGGATCTTCGGCGTACAAACGCACTTCCATGGCATGCCCGTTGAGCTGAACCTGCTCCTGTCGCAATGGCAGCGGTTGTCCTTCGGCGACGAGCAGTTGCCAGGCCACCAGGTCCAACCCGGTGATCAGTTCGGTCACCGGGTGTTCCACTTGCAGCCGGGTGTTCATCTCCAGAAAGTAGAACTGCCCACGTGCATCCAGCAGAAATTCCACCGTGCCGGCGCCGACGTAATTCACCGCCCGGCCGGCCTTGAGCGCGGCCTCGCCCATGGCCTGACGCAACACGCTGGTCATCACCGGGCACGGCGCTTCTTCGATGACTTTTTGATGGCGGCGCTGGATCGAACAGTCGCGTTCGCCGAGGTAGATCAGGTTGCCGTGCTGATCGCCAAATAGCTGAATCTCGACGTGACGCGGGTCGATCAAGGCTTGTTCGAGGATCAGTTCGTCGCTGCCGAAACCATGTTGCGCTTCGGAGCGTGCGGTGCGCAGTTGTTCCAGCAATTCGCTGGCATCCTGTACCAGGCGCATGCCACGTCCGCCCCCGCCCGCACTGGCCTTGATCATCAGTGGGTAACCGATGCGGTCGGCTTCGCGGGTCAGGGTAGCGTCGTCCTGTTCGGCGCCTTGATAACCTTTAACGCAGGGTACGCCCGCATCGATCATGGCGATTTTCGACAGGCGTTTGCTGCCCATCAGCTCAATGGCTTCGGGGCTGGGGCCGATGAAGGTAATGCCAGCGTCACGGCAGGCGAGGGCGAAGCCAGCGTTTTCCGAGAGGAAGCCGTAGCCGGGGTGGATCGCGTCGGCACCGGTGCGCCGGGCGGCGTCGATGATGGCCGGGATGTTCAGATAAGACTGCTGCACCGGGGCCGGGCCGATGTTGACGGCTTCGTCGGCCATTTGTACGTGCAGGGCATCGGCGTCGGCGTCGCTGAAGATGGCGACGGTGCGATAGCCCAGGGCCTGGGCGGTGCGCTGGATACGGCAGGCGATTTCAGCGCGGTTGGCGATCAGGATTTTTCTGAGTCCGGGCATGCGAGGCTTCCCTTAGAGTTTGCGGTGGATGTGATGGCCTCTTCGCGAGCAAGCCCGCTCCCACATTTGAAATGCGTTCGAATGTGGGAGCGGGCTTGCTCGCGAAGCTTTTAACTGGCCCACCCCGGTTTTCTTTTTTGCACAAAAGCCATCGTCCCTTCGACGCCTTCCGCCCCCGTCACCGCTTCGCTAAACCACTGCGCAGCGTCATCGAGCAACGCATCCGACGGTTGCCCGGCACTCGCCAGCAGCAGTTTTTTAGTCGTCGCATTTGCCCCCGGCGCGCAGCACAGCACATGGGCTAGGATTTCATCGAGGCGTTCGGCCAGCGCTTGCGCGTCGTGCTCGACAAAATGCACCAGGCCCATGCGCCGCGCCTGTGTGCCGTCGAAACGTGCGGCGGTCAGCGCCAGGCGTCGGGCCTGGGTCAGGCCGATGCGCTGGACCACAAACGGGGCGATTTGCGCGGGCAACAAGCCGAGGCTGGTTTCCGGCAATCCGAACTGAGCCAGGTGATCGGCCAGGGCGACGTCACTGACGCACGCCAGACCCAGGCCACCGCCCAATACCGCGCCTTGCAGCACCGTAATCACCACTTGCGGCGCGTGTTGCACCTCTTGCAGCAGTGCGCCGAACGCCCGGTTCAACTCGCGATACGCGTCCGGGCCTTGGGCACGTGCGTTGGCCATGTCCTTGATGTCGCCACCGGCACAGAAATGCCCGCCGGCACCGCCGATCACCAAGGCCCGAACCGCTCGATCATCACGCACCGCCGCAAGGACCGCGCGCAGTTCGGCGACCATGTGCAGACTCATGGCGTTGCGACTTTCCGGGCGATTGAGGGTGATGTGCAGTACGCCGTTATGCGGCTCCAGCAGTAACGTCTGGCAATCGGGCAGGGTGCTCATTTCTTTTTCCCCGGCAGAATACCCATGAGTTTGCAGATGATCCCCAGCATGATTTCATCGGCGCCACCGCCAATCGACACCAGCCGCACGTCGCGGTAAGCGCGGGCCACCGGGTTGTCCCACATGAAACCCATGCCGCCCCAATATTGCAGGCAACTGTCGCTGACTTCACGGCCCAAACGCCCGGCCTTGAGCTTGGCCATGGAGGCCAGGCGGGTGACGTCCTGGCCTTTGAGGTATTGCTCGCTGGCCTGATAGACCAGCGCCCGCAGGCATTCGATTTCGGTTTGCAGCTCCGCCAGACGGAAGTGGATCACCTGGTTGTCAATCAGAGCATTGCCGAAGGTTTTGCGTTCCTTGCAGTACTCGATGGTGCTGTCGACGCAGTATTCCAGGCCCTTGATCATGTTCGCCGCACCGAACAGGCGTTCCTCCTGGAATTGCAGCATTTGCATCATGAACCCGGCGCCTTCGTGGCCGATGCGGTTGCGTTGCGGCACACGCACATTGTCGAAAAACACCTGGGCGGTTTCCGAGCTGCGCATGCCGAGCTTGTCCAAGTGCGAACTGAGGCTGATGCCGGGTGTGTTCATCGGCACCATGATCAGCGACTTGTTGATGTGCGGTTTGTCGTCCGAGGTGTTGGCCAGCAGGCAGATGAAATCAGCGCAGGGCGAGTTGGTGATCCACATCTTGCTGCCATTGATCACGTAATCGTCGCCGTCCTTGCGGGCGGTGGTTTTTAGCCCGGCGACGTCGGAGCCGGCACCGACTTCGGAAACGCCGATGCAGCCGACCTGTTCGCCGGTAATCGCCGGGCGCAGGAATTGCTCACGCAGTTCATCGGAGCCGAAGCGGGCGAGGGCGGGCGTGCACATGTCGGTCTGCACACCGATGGACATCGGAATGCCGCCGCAGTGGATGGTGCCGAACTCTTCGGCAGCGACGATCGAATAGCTGTAGTCCAGACCCATGCCACCGAATTTTTCCGGTTTGGAAATCCCCAGCAGGCCAAGGTCGCCGGCCTTGCGAAAGATCTCGTGGATCGGAAAACGACCGGCCTTTTCCCATTCCTCGACGTGAGGGTTGATCTCGTGATCGACGAACTGGCGAACGGTGCGACGCAGTGCTTCGTGTTCCTGGGTGAAGATCATTTTTATTGTTCTCCTAAAGGCCGGTCTAGAACCTGGCGACGCCAAAACTGTTGGCTTGCAGCGGCCGCACCTCGGCCTCGTGACAGATATCCAGCAAGTAACCGAGCAACGTCCGCGTGTCCCGCGGATCGAGCAGCCCGTCGTCCCACAGGTTGGCACTGCCGTAGAGCGCGGTGGACTGGCTGTCGAGTTTCTGCGCGGTGACCTGCTCCAGCATGTCGAGCATTTTCGGGTCCGGCACCAAACCTTCCTTGAGCTGCTTGGCCTCGGTGACGATCCGCAGCACTTTGCCGGCCTGAGCGCCACCCATCACAGCGGTGCGACTGTTGGGCCAGGCGAAGATGAACCGCGGATCAAGGCCACGGCCGCACATCGCGTAGTTGCCGGCGCCATAGGAGCCGCCGACGACAATCGTCAGTTTCGGCACCCGCGCATTCGCCACCGCTTGAATCATCTTCGCGCCGTGCTTGATCACGCCTTGCTGTTCCGATTCTGTGCCGACCATAAACCCGGTGGTGTTGTGGAAAAACAGCAGGGGCGTCTGGCCCTGGTCGCACAGCTGGATGAACTGCGCGGCCTTGCTCGCCCCCTTGGGCGTAATCGGGCCGTTGTTGCCGATGAAACCGCAGGCACGCCCCTGGATTTTCAGGTGGCCGCAGACGGTCTGCTGATCGAACTCCGCCTTGAGTTCGAGGAAGTTCGAACCGTCGGCAATACGCGCGATGATCTCGCGCACGTCATAGGGTTTTTTCGGGTCGTCCGGGATCAGGCCCAGCAGCTCGTCGATGGGGTAGAGCGGCTCCTCCCAGCGATGTTCCGGGCGCCGGGGCAACTGATCGTTCCAAGGCAACAGGCTGACGATCTCGCGCACCTGGCGCACGCCGTCGGCATCGTTCTCGGCCAGGTACTCGGCGGTGCCAGCGGTTTGCGCGTGCATCTCGGCGCCGCCGAGTTCTTCGTCCGTGGCGACTTCTCCGGTTGCCGCTTTCAGCAGGGGCGGGCCGGCGAGAAACAGCTTGGCCTTGCCGCGCACGACCACCACGTAATCCGACAATCCCGGCTGATAAGCGCCGCCCGCAGTGGCCGAGCCATGCACCACGGTAATCTGCGGCAATCCCATGGCTGACATCCGTGCCTGATTGGCAAAGCTGCGCGCGCCTTCGACGAAAATGTCCGCGGCGTAATTCAGGTTGGCGCCACCGCTTTCGGCGAGGGTGATCACCGGCAGTTTGTTCTCCATGGCGATCTGTTGCAGGCGCAGGGATTTTTTCAATCCGCTGGGGGAAATGGTCCCGCCCTTGATCGCGCTGTTGTTCGCCACCACCAGCACCCGCACGCCGGACACGTAACCGATCCCGGCGATCAAACCACCACCGGCCGCGCTGCCGTCCTTGTCATCGTGCAGCTTGTAGCCAGCCAGGCTCGCCAGTTCGAGGAACGGCGCGCCGGGGTCGAGCAGCAGGTTAAGGCGTTCGCGCGGCAGCAGTTGACCACGCTTGTCGAATTTCGGCTTGGCTTCGGCCGCCTTGTTCAACAGGTTCTGTTCGAGCTGGCGCACGTGCTCGATCACGGCCTGCATCGCGGCGCGGTTCTGGGCGAACTGCGCGCTGAACGGGTCCACTTGCGACTGAATCACCGGCATGGCTTATTCCTTGTCCTTGAGTACGTCTGGTCTGAGCACTTCTGGTAAGTAGGCGCGGTGAAAACCGTTATACGACTCACTGTTCGTCGCCTTGTGAATCGGCCACGCCCGCCCGCCCAGGCTGGCAGCGCCGTCGATGCGCAAGGTGCTGCCACTGACAAACGCCGCTGCCGGGCTGAGCAGGAACACAATCGCCGCGCTGACTTCCGATTCGGTCCCGATGCGCTTCAGCGGCACGTGTTCGCGCAAGGTCGGAATCACTGCTTTGAACGCGCCTTCGTAAGTGTCCATGCCACTGGACGCCACCCACCCCGGCGCTACCGCGTTGACCCGCACCCCGGCGTAACCCCATTCGAAGGCAGCAGTCTTGGTCAGGTTATCCATGCCCGCGCGCGCTGCGCCTGAGTGCCCCATGCCGGGCATGCCGCCCCACATGTCGGCGAGCATGTTGACGATGGCGCCGCCATGCTTGCTCATGGATTGATTGAACACTTCCCTGGCCATCAGGAAACCGCCCACCAGATTGGTGCGGACCACGGTTTCGAAACCTTTCTGATTGATCGAGGCCAGTGGCGAAGGAAACTGCCCGCCTGCATTGTTGACCAGCCCGTGGATCGGCCCGTATTTGCGAATCAACTCGCTGACCAGATGCTTGACCGCTTCTTCCTCGCGAATATCGCAGGCGGCCCAATCCGCCTTGCCGCCGTCTTCGGCAATCTCGGCGGCGACGCTTTTCAACTTGTCGGCCTTGCGCCCGACCAGCAGCACATGCGCGCCCAGTGCTGCCAATTCATGGGCGGTGCAACGGCCGATGCCGCTGCCGCCACCGGTGACAAGGATGGTTTGTCCCGCAAACAAGTCGGCTTTGAAAATAGAATCGTAAGCCATGGCGGCAGTCCTCTAGTTGACCTGGTCGGCGATGCGTTGCGGCACCGGAATCTGGATCTCCAACAGCTGCTGGGCGAAGGCCTTGCCTTGCGGGTCGATCCGCAGGCTGGCCACGCCACCGCCGCCGAGGGCGTTCTCCAGGAGAAAATTCAGGCTGTGGGTTCCGGGCAAATACCAGCGCTCCACGCGCCCGTGAACGGGGTCGAGGACGTGGCTCATCCAGTCGACCATGACCTCCGGTGTCAGCGCTTCGGCGATCCACGGCAGGTACTCGGGCTCGCGGGCCATGACGCCGATGTTGCTGTGATTGCCCTTGTCGCCGGAGCGGGCGACCGCGAGTTGGATCAGGGCCACGCTGGCGTCGGCGCGGTCGGTGGGCTGCGGTGGGTCGAACGGGACAGGCAAGTCATCCGGGTCGAGCACATCGACGGCGGGCGGGGTGCAGGGGTGGCGCTGGCCATTGAAATCAATGTCCAGCGTGCAGGCGGTTTTGTCGATAAGGAAGGAGAACAGCCGGATCAGCGGATACACCGTCGGCCGCCCGCCGACGATGCCGGTCAGCCCCGGTGCCATGCCCGTTGCGGCCTGGGCGATTTCCCGGGAGAACACGATCAACGCCTGTTTGCTCGGGTGGCGCACCGCGAGTTTGATCACCACTTCGCGGCTGTCCGTGCGCTGGCCGTGGGGGCCGTAGGTGGCCTCGCTGCCGAGCAGTTCGATGTTCACTTCGCTGTAGGGCGCCCAGCCGCGCTGGCGGAAAATGTCCGAGGTCTTGTTGATGATCGCTTCGCTGACCCGACGTGCCTTGTCCACCGCATCGATGCCCGCGATCAGGCAACTGGCAGTGCAACGGAAACCGTCCGGGTACGTCGCGCTGACCTTGTACTGACCGGTCGGCGGCAAGCCTTTGGCGCCGTGTACCTGGACCGCATTTTTGCCCTGTTGCTGAAGTTTGACTTGAGTGAAATCGCAGACCACATCGGGCAGCAGGTAAGCCCGTGGATCGCCGATTTCATAGAGCATCTGCTCGCCGACGGTCAGTGGCGTGACCAGGCCGCCGGAGCCTTCCGGTTTGCTGACGATGAACTGGCTGTCGGCGCTGACTTCGACGATGGGGAAGCCGATGTGTTCGTAATCGGGCACTTCGCGCCAGTCGGTGAAATTACCGCCGGTGCATTGGGCGCCGCATTCGATGATGTGGCCGGCCAGCGCGGCTTGGGCCAGTTTGTCGTAGTCGTGCCAGGACCAGCCGAATTCATGCACCAGTGCCGCGCTGACCACGGCGCTGTCGACCACGCGACCGGTGATGACGATGTCTGCGCCCAGGCGCAAGGCTTCGACGATGCCCGGTGCGCCGAGGTAGGCGTTGGTCGATACGCACAGGGGCGGTAACGGCGCGCCGCTGAACATTTCATGAAGGCCAAGGCTGCTCAGCTGTTTGAATTGCGGTTGCAGGTCATCGCCCAGCAGCACGGCGATTTTCAGCGCCACGCCGGCCTTGTTGCAGGCGGCTTGCAGGGCGGCGGCGCAGGCGAGCGGGTTGACCCCTCCGGCGTTACTGATGACACGAATCTTCTGTTCGGCAAGTTGCCCCAGCAATGGGCTGAGGACTTCGATGAAGTCCCCCGCATAGCCGGCCTGTGGGTCTTTCATCCGTGCGCCGGCCATGATCGACAGGGTGATTTCAGCCAGATAGTCGAAGACCAGGTAGTCCAGGCGTCCACCTTCCACCAGTTGCGCGGCGGCGGTCGAGGTGTCGCCCCAGAAGGCGCTGGCGCAGCCGATGCGAATCGTTTTGGGCACAGTCAACTGCATAGCCACCTCCCACTGAAGTGAATCGAGACTACCAAGCAAGCGCTTGGTTTGTAAACTCCTGAAATATCTTCTGCCCGAGCGCTTGCTTGGTTGCCCTCGCCAGCTTAAATTGCCCGCGCAACCCCCGTGTTTTGGCGGCGAGCGGCGTATTTGATTGATCGACTGTAGGAGAGAACGGGTGGACGAGCAAAAAGCCCTGAGGGTCATGCGCGAATTGGTCGACATCGGCCAATTGACCGACCCGGACAGCGCCCGCGGCAAACTGCTGCAAGTGGCGGCTCACCTGTTCCGCAACAAAGGTTATGAACGCACCACCGTGCGCGATCTGGCGGGTGCCGTGGGCATCCAGTCAGGCAGCATTTTTCATCACTTCAAAAGCAAGGACGAAATCCTTCGCGCCGTGATGGAAGAGACCATCCGCTACAACACCGCGTTGATGCGTGCGGCCCTGGCCGAGTCCGGCAACGTCCGCGAACGGGTGCTGGCGCTGATTCGTTGCGAGTTGCAGTCGATCATGGGCGGCAGCGGCGAGGCCATGGCGGTGCTGGTGTATGAATGGCGCTCGTTGTCCGAAGAAGGGCAGGCGCAGGTATTGGCACTGCGGGATATTTATGAAGAGCTCTGGCTGCAGGTGTTGGGCGAAGCCAAGGATGCGGGTTTCATTCGCGGCGATGTGTTCATCACGCGGCGTTTCCTCACGGGCGCGTTGTCCTGGACCACCACCTGGTTTCGCGCTGGCGGCAGCATGAGCCTTGATCAATTGGCCGAGGAAGCCTTGATTCTCGTACTGGAAGAAAAACAATAAGGTTGTGCCAATCTAAGGAAACTGGCTAAGTGGCCGAAACCGCCTAGCTTGATTGCATTGATGCGTATTTTTTTGGGGAGTGGGTTGTTTTGATGTCTTCGCCAATCAGGACGGCTTCGCGGCTTTTGCTGACGTCGCTTGCGGCGCTCTGGGTATTGCCGTCCCACGCTGCACAACTGGTGCGAGTGGGTGCGGCGCATTTTCCGCCCTACACCATTCGCCCGGAAACCGGTGTCGACACCGGCCTGCTGCCACAGTTGGTCGAGGCTTTGAATCGCGAGCAAAGCGATTATCAGTTTGTCCTGGTGCCCACTTCCATTCCCCGGCGCTTTGGTGATTTCAAGCAGGGCCGGGTCGACATGGCGATTTTCGAAAACCCGGATTGGGGGTGGAAGGACATTCCTCACACCAGCGTCGATATGGGGCTTGAAGACGCCGAGATTTTCGTCGCGCAACGCCTGCCGGATCGACAGCAGAACTATTTTGTCGACCTCACCGGCAAGCGCCTGGCCCTGTTCAGCGGCTATCACTACGAATTCGCCAACTTCAATGCCGACCCGAAATTCCTCGCGCAAAACTACAACGCGACGCTGACCTATTCCCACGACAGCAACTTGCTGATGGTGCTGCGCGGGCGGGCCGACATTGCTCTGGTGACGCGCTCTTATCTGAGCGATTACCTGCTGCGTAACGAGAAAGTCGCCGATCAACTGCTGGTGTCCCAGCGCATCGATCAGGTCTATCACCACTACGCCATCCTGCGTCCCTCCGCGCCTATCACGGGCGAAGCGTTCAGCAAATTGCTGGAAGGACTGCGCGACAACGGCCAGATGCTGAAGATTTTCGATCCGTACAAAATCGCCGTGGTGCCGGTGCCGCGAACCTGATATCACACAGCAGTATTTACACAGTTGTCTTAAATTTCCGGCCCCGACTCACGTCACATCGTTGAACTGTCGACGATTAACGTGAGCCCGACCCATGCCCGATTTGAATGACCTGACTGTGCTGGCCCTGCCAACCGAAGGGCCGCTTGTAGCCGATGAAACCGAAAACCGCCTGCACCTCAGCCTGCAAGGCCAGCCGTTGATTCAGCTGCGCCTGACCCGTGAGCCCGAGTTACAGGTGCAAGTGGAAGAGCACTTTGGCCAACCTCTCGGACAGGGCATCCGGACCGCCTGTTATTGGCTGTTTGCCCGTGATCCTGCTTGCCAGCGCCTGACTTGGCAATTCGACGAAATTCCCACCGATGCACTGCTCAGCGGCTTGCTGATTCCCAGCGAAATCGTCGGCCAGTATCACTGTTTGCGTACTCTGTTCTGGCAAATACCTCAGCCATGGCTGGGCGAATCGCAGACCGTCAGTTATCCGCAGCATCGGGTCATCAGCAACGGCAAGCGTCATCCGCTGCGACCACCGAAGCCGCAGGGCGAAGTGTATCGGCGCTTTGATGTGCGCCTCGGTGCCTGGGTTTCCCTGCGCACAGTGAACATTGAATTGGACCTGGAGCGTTTCAATCGCTGGCAGAACAGCCCGCGTGTGGCGAGTTTCTGGCAGGAGGAGGGCAGTCTCGACCAGCATCGAGACTACCTGGACAAACTGGCGGTGGACCCGCACACGCTGACCCTGATCGGCTGTTTCGATGATCAGCCGTTTGCCTATTTCGAAGCGTATTGGGCCAGGGAAGATCGCATCGCGCCGTTCTATGACGTCGATGATTACGACCGTGGCATCCACATGCTGGTGGGTGAGGAAAACCACCGGGGGCCGTACAAAGTGGCGAGTTGGTTATCGGCGCTGGTGCATTACCTGTTTCTTGACGACCCGCGCACGCAACGGGTGGTGGCCGAGCCTCGCGCTGATAACGCGAAGATGATCGGGTATATGCAGGGGCGGGGTTTTTACTGCGAGAAGGAGTTTGATTTCCCGCATAAGCGCGCGGCGTTGATGGTGGTGGGGCGGGAGCGGTTTTTTGATCGGTGTGCGTTGGCTTGATGCTTAAGGTTCAAGATCTGCAGCGGTTTTGAGTCCGCCTTCGCGAGCAAGCCCGCTCCCACATTTGATCTCCTGTGACCACATAATTTGTGAGTACCAGAGATCAAATGTGGGAGCGGGCTTGCTCGCGAATGGGGCGACGCCGATATCAGGTCCTAGCGACGAGCAAAAGTATCCGCCCGACTCCCCGACACCTTGCGGCAATGCACCAGCGCATCGCGAATCATGAAATTCACCAGGGTTGGCGATACGCCGAGTTCCTTGGCGATGTCCTTCTGCGGCACCCCGTGCAGACGGTACATCTCGAAGGCGTAACGGGTGCGGCTCGGCAACTCCGTCAGCGCATCGGCAATGTGCTCAAGGGTCGAGAAGTTGATGTGCGAGGTTTCAGGTGAAGCGCCTTGGATCACCACGTTCAGACCTTCCTCTTCAGGGCCGGAATACTTCTGCTCCAGCGCCTGCTTGCGGTAGTGGTCGATCGCCAGGTTGCGCACGATCTGGAACAGGTAGCTGAGCTGAGCCTTGAACGAGGAGGTGATCGCCGGTGCTGATTGCAGCCGGAAAAATGCATCCTGCACCACGTCTTCAGCGCGTGACCTGCAACCGGTAATGCGGGCTGCAATCTTGACCAGAATCAGTCGATTGTCGACGAAGGCCTGAAGTAGCGGTGAATCGCACCTGCTTGTGGATACTGGTTCCGTCATGGAAATCACCCTGCTGCCAATAGGTTGGTGGGGCGGCACGAAACCGGTGCCGCCCGACACGTCGAGCGACAAATTAGGCTTAATGATAATGATTGTCAATTGAGAAAGAGAAGTAATGCGCCTCAGTGGTGCAAAGTGCGAACTGCCGCACGCCGACACTCTCGCTTGCCCCCTCCATCCACGTTGGCTATCCGGCCCGTCGACTAATTATTGGCAGACGCCATCCGTTCTCATTGGTGAAAGGCGCTGGACAAATCCCGGCCACAGCCGCATTCCCAATGCCTTGCGCGGTCGGTGAAGACCGCGTCCTGCACGCCTTCCCATGGGGCGTGACGTCAGAAAACCGATTCCACTTGCAAGCCGAAATCAGGCAGGAAACCTCATGACCGACGCGTTCGAACTCCCAAGCTCACTGGTCCAAGCCCTACAGCGCCGCGCGGCCCTGACGCCGGATCGGGTGGCTTTGCGTTTTCTTGCCGACACCCCGGATCAGGCGGTAGTCCTCAGCTATCGCGAACTGGATCAGCGTGCACGAACCATTGCTGGCGCATTGCAAGCCGAGGCGGATTTTGGCGATCGCGCGGTGTTGCTGTTTCCCAGTGGCCCGGATTACGTCGCCGCGTTTTTCGGCTGCCTGTATGCGGGGGTGATTGCGGTGCCGGCCTATCCGCCGGAGTCGGCCAAGCGTCACCACCAGGAACGTCTGCTGTCGATCATCAGCGATGCCGAACCGCGCTTGCTGCTGACCAGCGCGGATCTGCGCGACGCGTTGCAGCAGATCGAAGGCGCGCCGCCGCTGCTCTGCGTCGACACCCTCGAGGCTGCATTGGCGGATCGCTGGGCCGAACCGAACCTCGAAGACAGCCACATCGCCTTCCTGCAATACACCTCCGGTTCCACCGCGTTGCCCAAGGGCGTGCAAGTCAGCCACGGCAATCTGGTGGCCAACGAATTACTGATTCGCCACGGCTTTGGCATTGATCTGAACCCGGACGACGTGATCGTCAGTTGGCTGCCGCTGTACCACGACATGGGTTTGATCGGCGGTTTGTTGCAACCGATTTTCAGCGGCGTGCCGTGCGTGTTGATGTCGCCGGCGTACTTCCTCGGCCGGCCGCTGCGCTGGCTGGAAGCGATCAGCGAGTACGGCGGCACCATCAGCGGCGGGCCGGATTTTGCCTATCGGCTGTGCAGCGAGCGAGTCAGTGAATCAGCGTTGGAGCGGCTCGACCTGAGCGGCTGGCGCGTGGCGTACTCCGGTTCCGAGCCGATTCGTCTCGACACCCTGGAGCGCTTCGCCGAGAAATTCTCCCCGTGCGGATTTACCCCGGACAGTTTCATGGCGTCCTACGGCTTGGCTGAAGCGACGCTGTTCGTGGCCGGCAGCCCTCGTGGGCAAGGCATTGGCAACCTGCGCGTGGACGATCAAGCCTTGGCGCAAAACCGCGCGGAGTCGGGCGAGGGCAGCGCGATCATGAGTTGTGGTATCAGCCAACCGGATCACGCGGTGTTGATTGTCGATCCGGTTGCGCTCACTGAGCAGGCTGAGAATGCTGTCGGTGAAGTCTGGGCCACCGGGCCGAGTATCGCCCTCGGCTATTGGCGCAACCCCGAGGCCAGTGCCAAGACGTTCGTCCAGCACAACGGCCAAACCTGGTTGCGCACCGGCGACCTGGGGTTCATGCGCGACGGCGAACTGTTCATCACCGGGCGCCTGAAAGACCTGCTGATTGTTCGCGGGCACAACCTCTATCCGCAGGACATCGAGCAGACCATCGAGCGCGAAGTGGAGGTGGTGCGCAAAGGTCGCGTCGCGGCATTCGCGGTCAACATCGACGGGCAGGAAGGTATTGGCATCGCCGCCGAAATCAGCCGCAGCGTGCAGAAAATCCTGCCGCCCGAAGCGCTGATCAAAGCCATCCGTCAAGCCGTGGCCGAGGCGTATCAAGAAGCGCCGGGCGTGGTGCTGCTGCTGAATCCGGGCGCGCTGCCCAAGACGTCGAGCGGCAAGTTGCAACGCTCGGCGTGCCGCAATCGTCTGGCGGATGGCAGTCTCGACCGCTATGCGCTGTTTCCGTCAGCGCTCGCCGAGCGTGAAGCAAACGCCGAGTCCGGTTCTGAGTTGCAAACCCTGATCGGCCAGATCTGGTGCGAACAATTACAGGTCAAACAGATCCATGCCGACGACCACTTCTTCCTGCTCGGCGGCAACTCCATCGTCGCCACCCAAGTGGTTGCGCGTCTGCGGGAAGCCCTCGGCCTGGAGCTGAACCTGCGCCTGCTGTTCGAAGCGCCGACTCTTGGCGCATTCGCAAATGCTGTGGCTCAGCAACAACAGGATGGCGGCCTCGCCCAAGGCGCGATCACCCCGTTATCGCGCACCGAAGCCATGCCGCAATCCCTGGCGCAAAACCGCCTGTGGATCACCTGGCAACTCGACCCGCACAGCAGCGCCTACACCATTCCCGGTGCGTTACGCTTGCATGGCGAGCTGGATGAAGACGCAGTGCGCGCCAGTTTCCAGCAACTGATCGAGCGCCACGAGTCTCTGCGCACGCGGTTTTTCGAACGTGACGGCGTGGCGTTGCAACAGGTGGATGCCGCCGCCGGGTTCAACCTGCAATTGATCGACATCAGCGACTTGCCGGCCGCCGAGCGTGAAGCCCGCGCCGAGCACATCCGTGAGGACGAGGCGCGCACCCAATTTGATCTGGAGAAAGGCCCGCTGCTGTGGGTGACGCTGGTGCGCCTCGATGATGAGGATCACCAATTGCTGGTGACGATGCATCACATCATCGCTGACGGTTGGTCGCTGAACGTGTTGATCGACGAGTTCTCGCGCCTGTACGCCGCCGCCTCTCAGGGACAAAAAGCCAAGCTTCCCGCGTTGCCGACCCAATACGCCGACTACGGCAGCTGGCAGCGCCAATGGCTGGCGCAAGGGGAGGGTGAGCGCCAACTGGCTTACTGGAAAACGCGGTTGGGCGATGAGCATCCGACGCTCAATCTGGCCACCGACCACCCGCGTTCGGCACAGCACACTCACAACGCGGCCCGTCATTGCGTCAAGCTGGACGCGACCTTGAGCGATGCCATTCACCGGACCGCACAGGCGCATGAATCAACCCCGTTCATGCTGCTGCTCGCCGCGTTCCAGAGCCTGTTGCACCGCTACAGCGGCCAGCGCGACATTCGCATCGGCGTGCCAAATGCCAACCGTCCACGCCTGGAAACCCAAGGGTTGATCGGCTTCTTCATCAACACCCAGGTGCTGCGTGCCGAAGTGGACTCCCGACAGCCTTTTGTCGAGCTGTTGGCGCAAACCCGTCAGCACGCATTAGGCGCCCAGGCGCATCAGGACCTGCCGTTTGAGCAACTGCTCGAAGCCTTCCCGCAAGCTCGCGAACAAGGCCTGTTCCAGGTCATGTTCAACCACCAGCAACGGGACTTGAGCGCTCTGCGCCGGCTGCCGGGATTGCTCGCCGAAGAGTTGCCGTGGCACAGCCGCGAAGCCAAGTTTGACCTGCAACTGCACAGCGAGGAAGACCAAAAGGGCCGCCTGAGCCTGTCCTTCGACTACGCCAGCGAATTGTTTGACGCATCGACCATCGTGCTTCTGGCCGAACACTTCAGCAACCTGCTGCGCGGCATTTGCGAACAACCCGACACCGCCATCGGCGACCTGCCGCTGCTGACGTCGAGCGAGCACGCTCAGCAAACAGCCTGGAGCGCGGCACCTTGCACGCCGGCCAGCCAATGGCTGCCGCAACGCCTCAACGAACAGGCGAAACTGACACCGCAACGCACCGCCCTGATGTGGGACGGCGGCGCCATGGACTTCGCCGACCTGCACAGCCTCGCCAACCGCCTCGCGCATTACCTGCGCGACAAAGGTGTCGGCCCGGACGTGTGCGTGGCCATCGCCGTGGATCGCTCGCCGCAATTGCTGATCGGTCTGTTGGCGATCATCAAGGCCGGTGGCGCGTATGTGCCGCTGGACCCGGACTACCCGGCCGAACGCCTGGCCTACATGCTCGACGACAGCGGCGTCGAATTGCTGCTGACCCAAACCGGATTGCTTGAACGTCTGCCGGCCACCGAGGGCGTCAGCGTGATTGCCATGGACGCGCTCAACCTCGACTGTTGGCCAAGCCATGCGCCGGGGCTGCATTTGCACGGAGCCAACCTTGCCTACGTGATCTACACCTCGGGCTCCACCGGCCAGCCGAAGGGCGTCGGCAATACGCACGCGGCGCTGGCCGAGCGACTGCAATGGATGCAAGACATCTATCGCCTGAACGACACTGACGTGCTGATGCAAAAGGCGCCGATCAGCTTCGACGTGTCGGTGTGGGAGTGCTTCTGGCCGCTGATCACCGGCGCCCGTTTGTTGATGGCCGGTCCCGGTGAACACCGCGATCCGCATCGCATTGCTCAGTTGGTACAGCAGTACGGCGTGACCACGCTGCACTTCGTACCGCCCTTGCTTTCGTTGTTCATCGACGAACCGCTCGCCGCGCAATGCACCAGCCTGCGCCGCGTATTCTCCGGCGGCGAAGCCTTGCCGGCGGAACTGCGCAACCTTGTGCTGGAACAATTGCCCGCCGTGCAACTGCACAACCGTTATGGCCCGACCGAGACCGCGATCAACGTCACCCACTGGCAGTGCACCACGGCCGATGGCGAGCGTTCGCCGATTGGCCGTCCGTTGGGCAACGTCATCTGCCGCGTGTTCGACAGCGACCTCAATCCTGTACCGGCCGGCGTACCCGGTGAGTTGTGCATCAGCGGCATCGGGCTGGCGCGCGGTTATCTGGGGCGTCCGGGGCTGACGGCTGAACGCTTTGTCGTCGATCCGCTGGGCGAGCAGGGCGCACGCCTGTACCGCACCGGCGACCGCGCGCGCTGGTCTGCTGATGGCGTGATCGAATACCTCGGCCGTCTCGATCAGCAGGTCAAACTGCGCGGCTTCCGCGTCGAACCGCAAGAGATTGAAGCGCGGTTGCTGGCGCAGGAGGGCGTCGCGCAAGCCGTGGTGCTGGTGCGCGAGACGGCGGTCGGCGGGCAGTTGATCGGTTATTACACCGCCACAGAAACCAGCGAAACCGAAGACGCTCAAGGTGCACGCCTGAACACCGCGCTGGCGTCCGAGCTGCCGGAATACATGGTCCCGGCGCAACTGATGCGACTGGAGCAAATGCCCCTGAGCCCAAGCGGCAAGCTTGATCGTCGCGCGCTGCCCGAACCGCAATGGCAAAAGCGCGAACACGTCGAACCGGCCACCGCACTTGAGCAACAGATCGCCGGCATCTGGCGCGAAGTGCTGGGCCAGACGCAGATCGGTCTGCGTGACGACTTCTTCGCCCTCGGCGGTCACTCGTTGCTGGCCACACAAATCATTTCCCGCACCCGCCAGGCCTGCGACGTCGAACTGCCGTTGCGTGCGTTGTTCGAGCACAGTGAACTGGGCGCGTTTGCCGATCAGGTCCAGTTGATTCAGGTCAGCGGCAAAACCAACCAACAGCCACCCATAGAGAAAGTCGACCGCAGCCAACCGGTGCCGCTGTCCTACTCCCAGCAACGCATGTGGTTCCTCTGGCAGATGGAACCGGACAGCCCGGCGTACAACGTCGGTGGCATGGCGCGGTTGCGTGGTGTACTCGATGCCGGGCGTTTCGAAGCGGCGCTGCAAGCGTTGATCCTGCGCCACGAAACCCTGCGCACCACGTTCCCGAGCGTCGGCGGCGTGGCCCGGCAACAGGTGCATGGGCAAACCGGAATGCGCATGGACTGGAAGGATTTTTCCGCACTGGCTGTCGACCAGCGCGAGCAACGTGTCCAGCAACTGGCTGACGATGAGGCGCATATGCCGTTCGATCTGGAAACCGGTCCGCTGCTGCGCGCCTGCCTGGTCAAGACCGCCGAACACGAACATTACCTGGTGCTGACCCTGCACCACATCGTCACCGAAGGCTGGGCGATGGACATCTTTGCCCGGGAACTGAGCGCGCTCTACGAAGCCTTCGTCGATGACCGCGAATCACCGCTGGCGCCGTTGCCGGTGCAATACCTCGATTACAGTGTGTGGCAACGTCAGTGGCTGGAGTCCGGCGAGCGTCAGCGCCAACTCGATTACTGGACGGCCCAACTGGGTCGTGAGCATCCGCTGCTGGAATTACCGGCGGACCGACCGCGTCCACCGGTGCAAAGTCACCAAGGCGAACTGTTCCGTTTCGACCTGAGCGATGACCTGGCGGCACGCGTGCGCGCCTTCAATGCGCAAAACGGTTTGACCCTGTTCATGACCATGACCGCCGCGCTGGCCGTGCTGCTTTACCGCTACAGCGGCCAGACTGATCTGCGCATCGGTGCGCCGGTGGCCAACCGGATCCGCCCGGAAAGCGAAGGGCTGATCGGTGCGTTCCTCAACACCCAAGTGCTGCGTTGCCAACTCGACGGGCAGATGTCCGTCGGTGAGTTGTTCGAGCAGGTGCGCCACACCGTGATCGAAGGCCAGTCCCATCAGGACCTGCCGTTCGACCACTTGGTCGAAGCGTTGCAGCCACCGCGCAGTGCCGCGTACAACCCGTTGTTCCAAGTGATGTGCAACGTGCAACGCTGGGAATTCCAGCAGAGCCGCACCCTGGCCGGCATGACCGTCGAGTACCTGGCCAACGATGCGCGGGCGACCAAGTTCGACCTCAACCTGGAAGTCACCGACCTCGATCATCGTCTCGGTTGCTGCCTGACCTACAGCACTGATCTGTTCGATGAACCGCGCATTGCGCGCATGGCCGGGCACTGGCGCAATCTGCTGGAAGCGTTGCTGGCCGACCCGCGACAGCGCCTCAGTGAATTGCCGTTGCTCGACACCCGCGAACAGCAAGCATTGCTCGATAGCCTTGGCGTCGAACCGGGCGAGCATCGCCTCGACCAGTGCATTCATCACCTGTTCAGCGAGCAGGCGCTGGCGCGCAAGGATGCGCCGGCCCTGACCTTTGCCGGGCAGACCCTGAGTTACGCCGAACTCGACAGCCGCGCCAATCAACTGGCCTGGATGCTTCGCGAGCGTGGCGTTGGCCCGCAGGTGCGCGTTGGCCTGGCGCTTGAGCGATCGCTGGAGATGGTCATCGGCCTGCTGGCGATCCTCAAGGCCGGCGGTGCCTATGTGCCGCTGGACCCGGAATACCCGCTGGACCGTTTGCATTACATGATCGAAGACAGCGGCATCGGTGTATTGCTCAGTGATGCGGCAATGCTCGAAGCCCTCGGTGAGTTGCCGGCAACGGTCGCGCGCTGGTGCCTGGAAGAGGACACGGCCGGATTGGTCAATTACCCGACCACCGAGCTGCCGTTCACCAGCCTGCCGCAACATCAGGCCTACCTGATTTACACCTCCGGCTCCACCGGCAAACCGAAAGGGGTGGTGGTGTCTCACGGTGAAATCGCCATGCATTGCCAAGCGGTGATCGAACGCTTCGGCATGCGCCCGGACGATTGCGAACTGCACTTCTATTCGATCAACTTCGACGCCGCGACCGAGCGTTTGCTGGTGCCGTTGCTGAGCGGTGCGCAGGTGGTGTTGCGTGCGCAAGGGCAGTGGAATGCGCAAGAAATCTGCGAGCTGATTCGTCAACATCACATCAACATCCTCGGCTTCACCCCGAGCTACGGCAGCCAGTTGGCGCAATGGCTGGCGACCCAGGATGAAACCCTGCCGGTGCGCATGTGCATCACCGGTGGCGAGGCCCTGACCGGCGAACACCTGGCGCGGATTCGCGCGGCCTTCAAGCCAAACCTGTTTTTCAATGCTTACGGCCCGACCGAAACCGTGGTCATGCCGCTGGCCAGTCTCGCACCTGAACAGTTGGAAGAGGGTCTTGGCAGTGTGCCGATTGGCAGCGTGATCGGCGCGCGGGTGGCTTACATTCTCGACGCCGATCTGGCGCTCGTGCCACAAGGTGCGACCGGCGAGTTGTACGTCGGCGGCGCGGGTCTGGCGCAGGGTTATCATCAGCGTCCGGGCATGACCGCCGAACGCTTTGTCGCCGATCCGTTCGCCAACAATGGCGGACGCCTGTACCGCACCGGCGACCTGGTTCGTCAGCGTGCCGACGGGTTGGTGGAGTACCTCGGACGCATCGACCATCAAGTGAAGATTCGCGGTTTCCGCATCGAGTTGGGCGAGATCGAAACGCGTCTGCTGGAACACGCGTCGATCCGTGAAGCCGTGGTGCTGGCCCTCGACGCACCGAGCGGCAAGCAACTGGTGGGTTATCTGGTCACCGAGGTCGCCGAGCAGGACGAAGCGCTACACGCCGCACTGCGCGAATCCCTCAAGTCGCACCTCAAATCCCAGTTGCCGGATTACATGGTGCCCACGCACCTGATCCTGCTGGCCAGCATGCCGCTGACCGCCAACGGCAAACTCGACCGCCGTGCATTGCCGGCACCGGACCCGGAGCTGAATCGTCAGCAGTACGTTGCGCCAAGCAGTGCACTTGAACTGACCCTGGCGGCGATCTGGTGCGAAGTGCTGAACGTCGCGCAGGTCGGCCTCAATGACAATTTCTTCGAACTCGGCGGCGATTCGATTCTGTCGATTCAGGTGGTCAGCCGGGCGCGGCAGCAGGGCATCCATTTCAGCCCGCGTGACCTGTTCCAGCACCAGACTGTGCAGACGCTGGCCGCAGTGGCGACCCTTACCGAACAGGTCATCGCCGAGCAGGGCCTGCTCACCGGTGAATCGCGTCTGACGCCGATTCAGCACTGGTTCTTCGATACCGACATCCCCGAGCGCCAACACTGGAACCAGGCCTTGCTGCTGGAACCGACCGTGGCGTTGGAGCCTCATCGTCTTGAGCAAGCGCTGCTGGCGGTGATCGAACAGCACGACGCCTTGCGCCTGCGCTTCACCCAAACCGATGCGCAATGGCGCGCCGAGCACCAACCGGTGTCTGATGTCCCCGTGGTGTCGCAAGTCCATGTTTCGTCGATGGACCAATGCACGGCGCTGTTCGTCGATGCCCAGCGCAGCCTTGATCTCGAAGCAGGGCCGCTGCTGCGTGCGCTGCTGGTCGATGGACCTGAGGAGCAACAACGGCTGTTCATCGCCATTCACCACCTGGTGGTCGACGGCGTTTCGTGGCGCGTGCTGCTGGATGATCTGCAAACGGTTTACCGTCAACTGGACGCGCAGCAATCGGTCAATCTGCCAGCGAAAACCAGTGCATTCAAAGAATGGGCGGCCCGTTTGCAGGCCTATGCCGGCAGCGAATCCCTGCGCGAAGAACTGAGCTGGTGGCAGGCGCAACTGGCCGGCCCAAGCGTTGAGTTGCCCTGCGAGCGTCCGCAGGGCGAACGGCAGAATCGTCATGCCGACACCGTCAGCGTACGCCTCGATGCCGAACGCACTCGGCAATTGCTGCAACAGGCCCCGAGCGCTTACCGCACGCAGGTTAACGATTTGCTTTTGACGGCACTGGCCCGCGTGCTGTGCCGCTGGAGCGGCCACCAATCGACACTGATTCAACTGGAAGGCCACGGCCGCGAAACCCTGTTCGACGAAATCGACCTGACCCGCACCGTCGGCTGGTTCACCAGCGCCTATCCGCTGCGCCTGACGCCGATGAGCGCGCAGGGCGACTCGATCAAGGCGATCAAGGAGCAACTGCGTGCCGTGCCGCACAAAGGTTTGGGGCATGGCGTGTTGCGTTATCTGGCCGATGACTTTTGTCGCCAATCCATGGCCGCACTGCCGGTCGCGCCGATCACCTTCAACTACCTCGGTCAGTTCGACCAGAGCTTTGGCGCCGATGCCCTGTTCCGTCCGCTGGATGAAGCGGTCGGCGCGGCCCACGATCCGCACGCGCCGCTGCCCAATGAGCTGAGCGTCGACAGTCAGGTCTACGGTGGTGAACTGGTGCTGCGCTGGACCTTCAGTGCAGAACGCCATGATCCGCAAACGATCTCCGACCTGGCTGACGCTTACGTACGTGAACTGCACAGCCTGATCGAACATTGCCTGCAAGACGACGCGGGTGGCCTGACCCCGTCGGACTTCCCGCTGGCGAAACTGACCCAGACGCAACTCGATGCGCTGCCGGTTCCGGCCGCCGTGATCGAAGACGTTTACCCGCTGACCCCGATGCAGGAAGGCATGCTGTTGCACACCTTGCTGGAGCCGGGCACCGGGCTCTATTACATGCAGGACCGCTACCGCATCAACAGCGAGCTCGATCCGCAGCGTTTCGCCCAGGCCTGGCAAGCGGTGATTGCCCGTCACGAAGCCTTGCGTGCGTCATTCTGCTGGAACGTCGGCGAAGACATGCTGCAGGTTATCCACAAACCGGGCAGCACGCCGATCGAGTACCTCGACTGGAGCGCGATGGCTGAAACCGAGCAAGAACCGACGTTGCAGGCCTTGCTGAAAAGCGAGCGTGAGGCCGGCTTCGATCTGCTCAATCAGGCCCCGTTTCACCTGCGTTTGATCAAGGTCGGCGCGGCGCGTTACTGGTTCATGATGAGCAACCACCACATCCTGATCGATGCCTGGTGCCGTTCGCTATTGATGAACGATTTCTTCGACATCTACACCGCCCTCGGCGAAGGACGCGAAGCGCAATTGGCCGTCGCACCGCGTTACCGCGACTACATCGGCTGGCTGCAACGCCAGAGCCTGGCCGAAGCGCGGCAGTGGTGGAAAACCAACCTGCAAGGCTTCGAACGGACCACGCCGATTCCGAGCGATCGACCGTTCCTGCGTGAGCACGCCGGCGACAGCGGCGGCATGATCGTCGGCGACCGCTACACCCGGCTCGATGCCCATGACGGTGCGCAATTGCGTGAATTGGCGCAGGCGCATCAGTTGACCATCAACACCTTCGCCCAAGCGGCGTGGGCGCTGGTGCTGCGGCGCTTGAGCGGTGATCGTGACGTGCTGTTCGGCGTCACCGTGGCCGGGCGCCCGGTGGACATGCCGCAGATGCAACGCACCGTGGGGCTGTTCATCAACAGCATTGCGTTGCGGGTGAAAATGCCCGAAGACGATCAGCGTTGCAGCGTGCGCCAATGGCTCAGCGGTTTGCTTGACAGCAACATGCAGCTGCGTGAGTACGAATACCTGCCATTGGTGAGCATTCAGGAAAATAGTGAACTGCCCAAAGGTCAGCCGCTGTTCGACAGCCTGTTCGTGTTCGAGAACGCCCCGGTGGAAATGTCGGTACTGGACCGTGCGCAAAGCCTCAACGCGACCTCGGATTCGGGCCGCACCCACACCAACTTCCCGCTGACGGCGGTGTGTTATCCGGGCGATGACCTGGGCTTGCACCTGTCTTACGACCAGCGTTATTTCGACGAGTCGACCATCGAGCGCATGCTTGGTGAGTTCAAGCGTTTGCTGCTGGCGCTGGTCGAAGGGTTCCATGGCGACATGGCCGACTTGCCGTTGCTGGGGACCGAGGAGCAGGACCTCCTGGTCCACGGCTGCAACCAGAGCGAACATGACTACCCGCTGGAACAGAGCTATGTCGCGTTGTTCGAAACGCAAGTCGCTCGGCATCCGCAACGGATCGCCGCGAGCTGCCTCGATCAGCAACACAGCTACGTCGAGCTGAACCAGCGCAGCAACCGCCTCGGCCACGCCCTGATCGCGGCCGGTGTCGGGCTGGATCAACCGGTGGCGTTGCTGGCCGAACGTGACCTCGATTTGCTCGGCATGATCATCGGCAGCTTCAAGGCCGGTGCCGGTTACCTGCCGCTGGATCCGGGTTTGCCGAGTCAACGTTTGAGCCGGATCATCGATCTGAGCCGTACGCCGTTGCTGGTGTGCACTCAGGCCTGCCGCGAACAGGCACTGGCGTTGCTGGACGAGTCCGGTTGCGCCCGGCGGTCCAAGTTGTTGGTCTGGGAGGAGGTGCAGGCGAGCGCTGTTTCGGTGGCCAATCCGGGCCGCTACAGCGGGCCGGATAACCTCGCCTACGTGATCTACACCTCGGGTTCCACTGGTCTGCCCAAAGGCGTGATGGTCGAGCAGCGCGGCATGCTCAATAACCAGTTGAGCAAGGTGCCGTACCTGAACTTGAGCGATGCGGATGTGATCGCCCAGACCGCTTCGCAAAGCTTCGACATTTCAGTCTGGCAGTTCCTTGCAGCGCCCTTGTTCGGTGCGCGGGTGGACATCGTGCCGAACACCATCGCCCATGATCCGCAAGGGCTGTTGGCGCATGTTTCGGCGCAAGGCATTACCGTGCTGGAAAGCGTGCCTTCGCTGATCCAGGGCATGCTCGCCCACGAACGCATGAGCCTCGATGGTCTGCGCTGGATGCTGCCAACCGGTGAAGCGATGCCGCCGGAACTGGCGCACCAATGGCTGTTGCGCTACCCGCAGATCGGTTTGGTGAACGCTTATGGCCCGGCGGAATGCTCGGACGACGTGGCGTTCTTCCGCGTCGACCTGGCCTCGACGCGCGGCAGCTATTTGCCGATTGGTACGCCGACCGACAACAACCGTTTGTACCTGCTCGATGGCGCGCTGGAACTGGTGCCACTGGGCGCGGTGGGTGAGTTGTGCGTGGCCGGCACCGGTGTCGGTCGCGGCTATGTGAGTGATCCGTTACGCACTGCGCAGGTGTTTGTGCCGAACCCATTTGGGGCGCCGGGGGAGCGGTTGTATCGCACTGGCGACCTGGCCCGTCGACGCAGTGACGGAGTGCTGGAGTACGTCGGTCGTATCGACCATCAAGTGAAGATTCGCGGGTACCGCATTGAACTGGGGGAAATCGAAGCGCGCCTGCACGAACAGCCGGAGATCCGCGAAGCCGCGGTGGGGGTGCAGGAAGGGGTGAATGGCAAACATCTGGTCGGCTATTTGGTCGCGGCTGATTCTGCGCTCAATCCGACCGAACGCCTGGAGCGGATCAAGCAACGCCTGCGTGTCGAATTGCCGGAATACATGGTGCCGCTGCACTGGTTGTGGCTGGATCGGATGCCGCTCAACGCGAACGGCAAACTTGATCGCAAGGCGCTGCCGGCGCTGGAGATCGGCCAGTCGCAGAGTCAGGATTATCTGGCGCCGCGTAACGAGCTGGAGCAGGCGCTGGCGGACATTTGGACTGAAGTGTTGAAAGTCGAGAAGGTCGGTGTGCGTGACAACTTCTTTGAACTGGGTGGGCATTCGTTGCTGGCGACGCAGATTGCGTCGCGGGTGCAGAAAGTGCTGCAACGGGATGTGCCGCTGCGGGCAATGTTCGAGTGCAGCACGGTGGCGGAGTTGGCTGCATACATTGATGGATTGGCGGCGAATGAGATCACCGAGGAGAAGGCTGATCGGCTGAATGACCTGATGGCGGCGTTGGAAGGGTTCTAGTTTTTTAGCGCCTGTCAGGGCCTCTTCGCGAGCAAGCCCGCTCCCACATTTGACCTGTGTTCGCAGGACAAATGTGGGAGCGGGCTTGCTCGCGAAGGGGCCGGTACAGACACTCCAAGTGTTGACTATGGGTCCACTGCGGCACAGTCTCCCCCGTTCCAGTTTTCACCAAGGAAACAGTCAATGCCCTTCGCAACGATTGATGGTCAACCCCTCTATTACCTGGATCAAGGCACCGGCCCGGCGGTCCTGCTGGCCGGCAGCTACCTGTGGGATCAAGCCATGTGGGCCCCACAAATTGCTGCCCTGTCACCGCACTACCGGGTCATCGCCTTGGACCTGTGGGGCCACGGCGAATCCGGGCCGCTGCCCGCAGGCACGCAATCGCTGGACGACATTGCGCGTCAGGCCTTGGCGTTGCTCGATCATCTGGACATCGATCGCGTCACGCTGGTCGGGCTGTCTGTCGGTGGCATGTGGGGCGCGCGGCTGGCACTGTCGGCACCGCAGCGAATCAACGGTCTGGTGCTGATGGACACCTACCTCGGGGTGGAGCCGGAACCGACTCGCCAGTACTATTTCTCGTTGTTCAAACAGATCGAAGACACCGGCGTGATCTCGACGCCGTTGCTCGACATCGTGGTGCCGATCTTCTTCCGTCCGGGCATCGATCCGCAGTCGGCGCTGTATCAGGATTTCCGCGCGAAGCTGGCTGCGCTGCCGCCGCAGCGTCTGCGTGAAAGCGTGGTGCCGATGGGGCGGATTACGTTTGCGCGGGATGATCTGTTGCCGCGTCTGGGGGCGTTGAATCCTGACACCACGCTGGTGATGTGTGGCGATCAGGACAAGCCGCGGCCGCCGTCGGAAGCGAAGGAAATGGCTGAGCTGATTGGGTGTCCGTCAGTGCTGGTGCCGGAGGCGGGGCATATTTCCAGTCTGGAGAATCCAGGGTTTGTCACTGAGGCGCTGCTGAAGTTTTTGGCTGAGAGAACCTGCAAGACCGTGTAATCGTTCTTCGCGAGCAAGCCCGCTCCCACATTTAACCTGTGTACGCAGGACAAATGTGGGAGCGGGCTTGCTCGCGAAGGCGTCGGTGAATTCACCGGAGCTCCTTCGGGAATGACTACTTAGGTCCCAAAATTTTAGCCAACTTGTCCGGCGAAGGCGCACCTTGCTGCTGTTGCAGCTCACCCTTGTCATCCATATAGAAAATCGCTGGAGTCGCCTGCAACTCCAGGTCTTCCATCAATTGCATGTTCGCCGCCAGTTTCAGCTGAATCGCCGGCGGCACGTCCTTGAGGGCCTTGAGCGAACTCTCCTTGCCAGCCTTCTCGTGTTCTTCCAGCGCTTTGCTCGGATCCTTGGCCGCCAGCAATGCCGCTGATTTGCCCGGGCTGTCTTCGCGAATGATCCCGACCATGATGTGCCGCAATTGCACCTTGCCGGCCTTCACCCACGGCCGCGCCTGTTCCCAGAACACGTTGCAGTAAGGGCAGTTCGGATCGCTGAACAGATAGACGACACGCGGGGCGTCTTTCTTGCCGTCACCGATCCAGTTGCTGGCTTCCATCTTGCCCCAGACTTCCTTGGACATCGGCGCGTAGACCAGTTTCTGCAACGGCGCGGTGGTCAGGTCATTGCCTTCGGCATCGTAGAGATTGCCGAGCAACACGTGCTTGCCATCCGGAGTCAGGTACAGCGCCATGCCACGGTTCTGGTATTGCGCTGCGTAACCGCGCAAGCCATCGGGGGCATCGAACTGGCCGACGATTTTTGCGCCCTTGGCTTCGATCTTCTTGATCGCGTCAGGCAGTTCTTCGGCGGCCTGCACCGACGGCAGGTGCAGCAGGGCGGCGCCGAGGGTCAGCGTCAGCAGGTGGCGGAGGCGGGGCATGGCAGTTTCCTTGAAGAGGTGGACGGTGCGGCAGAAGAAGGGCTGTCGAAGTTTTCCAGGGCGCGGGCCAGACTGGCTTCCGAGAGTTCACCCAAATGGCTGGCCAACAGGCGACCGTCATTGCTATAGAACAGCGTAGTCGGCAAAGCCATGGAACCCACGGCTTGACCCAGACGCCCACCGCCATCGAACAGCACGTTGGTCAGGCTCAGGCCCTGGGTTTCGAGGAACGTGGCGACGCTTTGCATGCTTTCGGCCTGATTGACGAACAGGAACGTCAGGTCCGGGCGGTGTTGCTGGGCGTTTTCCAGTACCGGCATCTCCCGACGGCACGGCGGGCACCAAGTGGCCCAGAGGTTAATTACCAACGGTCCGCCCCGGTAATCGGCCAGTTGCACGGTTTCACCGGCAGCATTGCGCAAGCTGATTTCCGGCAGGCGTGTGCCTTGCTCGTAAATGCTCAGGGAGAAGGTTGCCAGCAGCCAGAACGCCAGGCCGCTACCCACGCCGAATCCCAGAGGGCGGCGCAACCCCGGCCGACGCCAGCCGCGATACAGCGTGGCCAGCAGCAGCACAATCACCCCCGGCCAAGCCAGAAAACCACCGTCGCGCAGGTCGATGATTTGCCACGGATCGTTGCGATAGTGCGCCCAGTAAACGGCGACGAAACTGACCCGGGCCGCCAGCATGCCTATCAGGAACAAGCTGAACAGCACCGACTCGGGGTTCTCGCCGCCCCGTTTGGCCACCCGCCAGCCGACAAACGTCGCCAGCGCCAGGGCACTGATCAGCAGCAAATGGTTAAGCGCGATGGCAAAGGTGCCGAGGGTAAAAGTCAGCATTAACGGGCGTCTCGGGTTGTGGTCCAGCGTTGCAGGAAGGTGTCGGCATCGACCTCGCCGGTGATGCGCTGGCTGCGACGCTCTTCGCCGTCGGCGCCGATCCACAGGAAACTCGGTGGCCCCGGCACTTTATAACGGCCGAGCAGTTCGCGGCTGGCGGCATTGTCGGCGGTCACGTCGAGCCGGAGCAAGCGCACATCGCTCAACGCTTGCATCACTTTGGGTTTGCCGAAGACCCGTTTTTCCATGACTTTGCACGAGGTGCACCAGTCTGCGTAGTAGTCCAGCAGCACCCATTGGCCCTGCGCTTGCGCCGCATCCAGTTCCCGTTGCAGCGCTTGCGGGTCTTTGATCGTGGTGAAGGCCTCGTGGCCAACCGGTGCGGCGGCACTGGCCGTGGTTGAACCGCGATACACCTGCAGTGGCTGAAACAAATCGTCACTGCCACCTGCGGCGCCGATCACCAACAGGCTGCCCCATAAACCCAGCAGCATTGAGCTGGCGCCGAAAACGTGCGCTGTTCGACCGAAACCGCTGGACTGGCTCCAGGCGCTATAAGCCGCTAGCAACAGCAGCGCGCCACACAGACCGATCCATAGCGACTCATCCAGCACCGGGCGCAACATCAGCAGCGCGGTGGCGAGGAACAGGAAGCCGAAGATGCCTTTGAGCAGGTTCATCCAGGCGCCGGGTTTGGGCAGGAAGCGATTACCGATGGTCACCAGCAACAGCAGCGGTACACCGATGCCGATGCCCATGGCAAACAGAATCAGCCCGCCATGCAGCGCGTTACCGCTTTGCGCAATGTAGAGCAGGGCGCCGGCCAACGGTGCGGTCATGCACGGACCGACCAGCAAGCCAGACAAGGCGCCCAGCGCACCGGCACCGACCAGGCTGCCGCCACGCTGATTGCGCGATACGTTTTCCAGGCGGTCGCGAACCGCCACCGGCAGTTGCAGCTCGAAGAAACCGAACATCGGCAACGCCAGCAGAACAAACACGGCCGCAAAACTGCCCAACAGCCAAGGGTTTTGCAGCAACGCTTGCAGGTTCGCGCCAAGCAATGCGGCCAAGACACCCATCGCTGCGTACACCAGCGCCATGCTCACCACGTAGCTGCCTGCCAAAGCAAACCCGCGCTTGGAGGTGGCGCCGCTACCCACAATCAAACCGGCCAGAATCGGCAGCATCGGCAATGAGCAAGGCGTGAACGCCAGCAGCAGGCCCAAGCCGAAAAACACCAGCAAACTCCAGCCCAGCGCCCTCTGTTGCAGGTCGCTGGCCAAGGCTTGATCCGGTGCTTCGTTTGCGACAATCGACGCGATACCGCCCAAATCCACGATCTGGGTCTGCGGCGGATAGCACAATCCGGCATCGGCGCAACCCTGGAAGCCCACCTTGAGTTGACCGGTAGCACCGGCCGGGATCTTCAGTTCCAGACCCTGGCGGTAAACCTGTTGTTCGCCAAAGAACTCGTCACTGTGCGCTTCGCCTTCCGGCAAGACAGGATGCTGATCAGCAGGCAAGCCGTCGAATTTCAGGCGTTTTTGATAAAGGTAATAACCGTCGGTGATCTGCCAGTAAAGCTGGGTTTCACCCGACTCAAGGCGTTCAGACGTGAAAGCGAACGCTTTTTCCACCGGTAGGAATTCAGGTTTGGTATCGAACGGATTAGTCCCTGCCTGGGCCAGACCCGAGATCAAGAGGACAAAAAATACAAACAGACGACTCATGGGTAAGCCTTATCCCTGTGCAAGTGAGAGGCACAATGGGAGGCGGCGATTAACCGATGATTAACCGCACGCCGGTGAATCTTCAGCCGCGCTGCAAGCCTCGCCACGACGTGTCGTTGACCGCGTGAGGGCCGGATTGCACGGTATTGAGCTGCAAGTTATAGACAAGGTATTGGTTGTTGGTCAGGAAGATGTAGAAGTAGTTGTCTGCGAATGTTCGATCTTCTTGTACTCCGGTAATAATACGTTTTAGATAGGGGGTGAGACCGTTCCATGCAGTGCTGGATATTGCTGCCTCGTGCAAATGTTTTTTCTTATAATCAAAAGTTATGTGATTGCCATCACTCAGTATAAATTTGAACACAAACGATTTGCCGATTACATCCCACCACGTTCCAGCGACAATGCGGTCAAAATAGGGAAGTAGAGCAGCCCAGACTGTGTTTTTTACTGGCTTGATGTAACTCGCGCTGTCACTGTCTTGATTGTACTTACAGACGGTCGGCGTGTTGTCCTTATAAAAAAACAGCCATGAAATATCGGTGTCAGAACCTTCAGTTTCACCAGGCAGGTCGGTAGTGGTGAAGCCGAAGCGCAAATTTTTGGCATGAGAATGGAAGTCACCCCAGTTGCCTTGAGAGATAGCGCTGGGGTATCCCTCTGGAATATTTTCATCATTGTTGCTGTATCGAGAGTATTTGTTGATGTCTTTAAAGAAGAAATGAATGCCGTCTTTTCCGGAGCGCCAGTCGACAGTGACAAAGTTTTTTAGTTGGGGCATGTGCTGATTCCTTTCAATAGGTAGAAGACTTTTTGTTTTCTAGATGGGAGTTTTAGTTGTGCTGGGTTTTGAATGTTTAAGTTGTGCTGCGAGATGAAGCTTATCGTTTTGCGGGTATTTATTAGTATGTTTTTTTTCGGGTTGTTTGTTTCGCTTTGCAACTAAGCAGTGTTAAGAGTCGGTGAAGGAAGTCGGTGAGAGAAATCGATACTGTTCGTCAGCCGCCGCACTTGCCATAATTGCGCCTTAATCCTCACCTGTTTGACTCGCGTTTTTACTCCTGGGAGCGCCCATGCACGTACTGGTTTGTGAAGACGATGAGCTGATCGCCAGCGGCATTGTTGCCGGCCTCACCGCACAGGGCCTGACGGTCGAACACGTCGCCACGGCGTCGTCTGCGCGCGCGATGCTCAAGGTCGCTGAATTCGACGTCATGGTGCTCGACCTCGGCCTTCCCGACGAAGATGGCCTGAAGCTGTTGCAGCAACTGCGTCACAACGGCCTGGAGATTCCGGTGCTGATTCTCACCGCGCGCGATTCCGTGACGGATCGGGTCGATGGCTTGCAAGCCGGCGCCGATGATTACCTGCTCAAACCGTTCGATCTGCGCGAACTGGCTGCGCGTCTGCACACATTGCTGCGCCGGGTGGCGGGGCGCAGTGTGAACTTGATCGAACATGGTGCGCTGACCTACGACCCTAGCAGCCGCGAAACCCTGCTCGGCGGTCAACCGGTGGACCTGTCGCGTCGCGAGCAGGCGTTGTTGCAGGCCTTGCTGCATAACCGCGGGCGCGTGCTCTCCACCGAGCAACTCAAAGACAGCGTCTACGGTTTCAATGACGAACTGGAAAGCAACGCCCTCAACGTTCACATCCATCACCTGCGGCGTAAACTCGGTAACGGCATCGTCGAAACCGTGCGCGGCCTGGGCTATCGCCTGGGGCCGGCTGATGGCGGAGAATCTTCGAAGTGATGAGCCTGCGTTTGCGCCTGAGCTTGACCCTCGGCGCCGCTTTTGCCTTGATCTGGGCCCTGGCCGCAGCCTGGATGCTCAGCGACCTGCGTAACCAAATGATGTTTTCCCTCGACCAGCGACTGGTGGCTTCTGCGCGCATGGTCGCCGGCCTGATGGAGCAATTGCCCGCGTTGCCGACCAAGGGCGAGGGCACTCATTTCAGCGCGGAACAACTGAACGTTCCCGGCGGCATGGCCTGTCAGGTCAGTTCATTGCGCGGCGAAATCCTCGCTCGCAGTCACACCGATCCGCAGCAAACCCTGGAAGCCGAGAAAATGGGCTTTCACGACCAAATGATCGACGGCGCACCGTGGCGCAGTTTCACCCTGGCACGCGGCGATCTGCGCATCACCACCGCCGACCGGCAAATCGAGCGCGAGGCGCTGAACATGTCGATCCTGCTGGCCGCGTCGGTGCCGGTGGGTGTGGCGCTGCTCGGCTGTCTGTGCCTGCTGTGGCTGGGCATCGGCCAAGGGCTGGCGCCGCTCAACCGGATGCGTGATGCGCTGATGCGGCGCAGCGCCGATTCCCTCGAACCGTTGCAGATCCAGCCACTGCCCAGCGAACTGCAACCGCTGCTGGACACCCAGAACCAACTGTTCCAGCGCATCGGCAAGACCATCGAACGCGAGCGACGTCTGACCGGTGATGCGGCGCACGAACTGCGCAGTCCGTTGACCGCGATCAAGACCCACCTGCAAGTGGCGCGCATGACCGACGGCGCGGCACGGGATCAATCCCTGGCCCGTGCCGAGGAGGGCGCCGACCGCATGCACCGGACTCTTGAGCAATTGCTGTTGCTGGCGCGGGTCGAGGGCAGTTTGTCGTTTGATGACGGCGTGCAGTGCAGCGCTGAGCAAGTGGCGAAATTGGCTATTCAAGACGCCGCCAGCGGGGATCGGCAACGAATCAAATTGCAGATGCCGAGTCAATTTTCCAGTGCACCGGTGCAAATGCCTGCCGTGTTGTCGATTGCCGCGTTGCGCAACCTGCTGGACAACGCTTTGCGCCATACCCCTGGCGATGGTGCCGTGGAATTGAGCCTGGAAACCACCGGCAATCGTGCGCGTTTTCTGGTTCGCGATCATGGACCGGGGATTGCCGAAGACGATTTGCAACACCTGACCCAACGCTTCTGGCGCAATGGCCAGAGCACCGGTTGCGGCTTGGGACTGGCGATTGTTCAAGCGATAGTCCAGCGCTGCGGATGCACGTTGCGGTTCGACAGCCGACCGGATGGGTTGCGGGTTGAGCTGACCATGCCCCTGCAAACCCTCTAACCCACACCACAGAGCAAGTGTGGGAGCGGGCTTGCTCGCGAAGGGGCCATAACATTCAACATCTATATTGACTGTACCGGCGCTTTCGCGAGCAAGCCCGCTCCCACATTAGATATGTGTTGCACATCAAATGTAACTTCTCTTCATTGGCCTTCTGACGTCCGCCAGCGCTATCGTCCCCGGCAGCTTTTTCTCAATGGATTGAGGTAACAGCGCCATGGAAGCATCGGTTCACATCTGCAAGGCAACCTCCGCCGACGCGGGCATCATCAGCCGTATCGTCGAGCGCTCCATTCGGGTGGGCTGTGCGCTGGATCACCGCAATGACCCACGTACCGTCGCCACCTGGGTCCAGAACAAAACCATCGCACACGTCCAGCCCTGGCTGACTGACCAGCGGTTGTACCTCAACATCGCCCTGTTGCACGACAAACCGGTCGGCGTCGCGATGGCCGCCATCAGCGGCAAGGTCGCGTTCTGTTACGTGCAGCCGGAATGGTTCCGCCGCGGTGTCGGGCAGGCGCTGGTGCGCGACCTTGAAGGCTGGTTGATCGATCACGGTGTGCACCTGGCACGACTCAACAGCACCCGAACCGGCGAGGCCTTTTACCGGCATCTGGGTTACCAGGCGTGTGCTGACACCTTCGCGGTAGCGGGGCTTCAGGCGGTTCCCATGCACAAAGCGTTGTCGACGGTCTAAATCCTTGAGCCCCTGATGCGTTTCCAGAACAGGAAACCTTATTGAGGGGTCGAGAAATGTCAGTCGCTACCAGCCTTATCGAAGATCAGCCGGCCCGGATTGTCCCGACGCCGGCTGAAACGCTGTACCAGTTCAATGAATCGCCGCTGCTGGCCCGTCAAAACCAGCAGGAATCCAATGCCCGTAGCTACCCGCGACGCATTCCCCTGGCGCTGAAACGCGCCAAGGGCATTTATGTCGAGGACGTCGAAGGTCGCCATTTCATCGACTGTCTGGCCGGTGCCGGGACGCTGGCGCTGGGGCACAATCATCCGGTGGTGATCGAAGCGATCCAGCAAGTACTGAGCGATGGCCTGCCGCTGCACACCCTCGACCTGACCACGCCAGTCAAGGACCAGTTTGTGCAGGACCTGTTCGGCCTGCTGCCGCCGGCATTGGCCGCCGAGGCGAAGATCCAGTTCTGTGGCCCGACCGGCACCGACGCGGTGGAAGCCGCGTTGAAACTGGTGCGCACCGCCACCGGACGCAGCACCGTGTTGTCGTTCCAGGGCGGTTATCACGGCATGAGCCAGGGCGCATTGAGCCTGATGGGCAGCCTGGGGCCGAAACAGCCTCTGGGTGCCTTGCTCAGCAGCGGTGTGCAATTCATGCCGTATCCCTACGATTACCGTTGCCCGTTTGGCCTCGGTGGGGCGCAGGGCGTGCAGGTCAATCTGAGCTACCTGGAAAACCTGCTGAACGATCCCGAAGCCGGCGTGCAGTTGCCGGCCGCCGTGATTGTGGAAGTGGTACAGGGCGAAGGCGGGGTGATTCCGGCGGATCTCGACTGGCTGCGTGGTGTGCGTCGCATCACCGAAAAGGCTGGAGTGGCGCTGATCGTCGATGAAATCCAGAGCGGATTTGCCCGCACCGGCAAGATGTTTGCCTTTGAACACGCCGGGATCATTCCGGACGTGGTGGTGATGTCCAAAGCCATCGGCGGCAGCTTGCCGCTGGCGGTGGTGGTTTACCGCGACTGGCTCGACACCTGGCTGCCGGGCGCGCATGCCGGGACCTTCCGCGGCAATCAGATGGCTATGGCCGCCGGTTCGGCGGTGATGCGTTACCTGGTCGAACACAAGGTGTGCGAGCACGCGGCCGCCATGGGTGAACGCTTGAGCGAACACCTGCGCATCCTGCAGCGGGACTTCCCGCACATGGGCGACATTCGTGGTCGTGGCTTGATGCTCGGCGTCGAACTGGTCGACCCGACCGGTGCGCCGGACGCTCAAGGCCATCCGCCGATATTTGCTGCACTGGCGCCGCGGGTACAGCGTGAATGCCTCAAGCGCGGGTTGATTCTGGAGTTGGGCGGCCGGCATGGCGGTGTGGTGCGCTTCCTGCCGCCACTGGTGATCACGGCCGCTGAGATCGATCAGGTGGCCGGGATTTTCGGCCGGGCCATGGCCGTGGCCACCGCCAGTCTCTAAATTTTTTGGCGCCCTGAACGTTCTTTCTAAATAACGGCTGCGCACGCCGCGCACCCCACCCTACAGAGATGGAGAAACGCCCATGACTTCAGTATTCGACCGCGAGGACATCCTCTTTCAGGTCGTGGTCAACCACGAAGAGCAATACTCGATCTGGCCTGACTACAAAGCCGTGCCAGAGGGCTGGCGCACCGTGGGCAAGAGCGGTTTGAAGAAGGAATGCCTGGCTTACATTGAAGAAACCTGGACGGACATGCGTCCGCTGAGTTTGCGTCGCAAGATGGAAGAGCAGGCGGCAGTAGCTCACTGATTGACCGAGCAAAGAAAAGCCCGCTGAACCGAGAAGGTCCGCGGGCTTTTTAATGTCCGGAGGTTGTGGCGTTTCTAAGGACGCCTTCGCGAGCAAGCCCGCTCCCACATTTGATAGGCGTTACACAAATCGAATGTGGGAGCAGGCTTGCTCGCGAAGAACGATGACGCGGTCCAACTGGGTTACGCTCCGTTCAACCCCTTGATCACTAAATCCACATTCCCTTCCAATTCGGCCACCGGATCCACCGCATCCACACTCAACACCACCAACCGGCTACCGGCCTCGGCAATCACCGCTTTCACCACGTCCGAAGGCTGCCGATGATGCAACACCACCGCCACCTCATTGTCCTTCAACATCGCGCCCAATTGCTTGAGCGCTTCGGGCGTCCACTCGGCGTCCGGGCGCGCATCGGTCCCGATCAGTTCCAGATTGAGCCCGCCAATCAAATAGCCGAAGTGATCGCTGAGGCTCATCACACTGAGCGTGTCAGCACTGGCCAGACGCGCTTCGCTGTCGGCACTGAACTTGAGCAAACGCTGTTTCAGCGCCGCCAGGTTAGCCTCGATCGCAGGTTTGGCATCCGGCGCCAGGCGAACCAGGTCGGCGGCCATCACGTCGGCCATCCGCCCCATGTTGTTGCTGGACAACCACGGCTGGCTGTTCAGACCCTCGACCTTGTTGTCTGGCTGCACGGCGATGCCGGGCAGGGCGCCGTCCACCGGGCGCGCCGCGTCGACTTCAACGATGCGTATGTTGCTGCGACGGGAGATCGGGTACAGCGGATCATCCGGCCACAGCGAGCGCAGGCCGATCACTGCATCGGCGTCGGTCGCCAGTTTGGCCAGCGCCGGGGCGCCACGGCCGGTGAAATACGCGGTCTGACGGCTGCCGGGCAGGTTCGCCGGTGCGGCACGTTCAAGGTTGACGTCAGTGCCTTTGAGCAAGACTTCACCCAAGCCGTAAGTGATCGGCAAGGACGCCAGCACGTGCAGCGGTTTGGCGGTGTCCTCCGCAAACGAAGTGTTGACCAGCCCGCAGAGGGCTACGGCCAGGGTCAGTTGACGCAGAGAAAAAGACATTTATCCGAGATTCCCTTTGAGGCTGGGGACGACACCGCGCGCAATGGCGGACAAGGCGAAAGCGATTCCGGCCACCAGAATGATCGCGGCACCGGACGGGATCGGCAGGTCGAACACAATCGGCGCGAGAATTCCGCACAGCGTGCTGACCGTGGCGATCAGCACCGAGCACCAGAAGAAGCCCTTCAGTGATTGGCTGAGCAAGCGCGCGGCGGCTGCCGGAATCACCAACAGCGCGCCGACCAGAATCGCGCCGATGACCTTCACCGCGGCCACGGTGATCAGCGTTACCAGAATCACAAACAGATAATCCAGAGTCTTCACCGCCACCCCGCGCACTGCCGCCAATTGCGGGTTGAAACTGGCCAGCATGATGCGGTTGTACAACGGCAAGGCCAACGCCATGACCAGCGAACCGACAATGGCCAACACCGCCAGGTCATTGCCGTTGACGGTCAACACCGAACCGAACAACACGTTTTCCAGAATGTGCACGTTGATCTTGCCCGCCAGAATCAGCAGCAGGCTCGCGCCCAATGCCAACGACACCGACAGGAACACGCCGATCAAGGTGTCCGGCGCCAGGCCGGTGCGGTTGCGCAGGTAATTGAGCAAAATGCCGAACAGCAGGCAGTAACCAAACAGGCTGCCGTAAGGCCCGGTATAGGGTTCGCCGAGCAGGATGCCGATGGCCACGCCGGTCAGCGCCGCGTGGCCCACTGCTTCGGAGAAAAACGCGAAGCGCTTGACCACCACCAATGTGCCCAAACCGCCCAGCACCGGGCCGATCAACAGGCCTGCGAGCAGCGCGTTGACCACAAAACCATAGGCCAGCGCCTCGGGCAGGTAACCCGACGACGCCCAGCCCTGAACCATCAAACGGAAGGCTTCATAACTCATCAGGCAGCGCTCCGTGGCTGGGTGGAGAACAGGGTCAGCAAGCGTTCCGGGGTCAGTGCCTGTTTCGGCGTGGTATCGAACAACACCCGGCGATTGAGCCCGGTGACGTGATCCGCCAGACGCCCGACGGCCTCCAGATCGTGCTCGATCCACAACACGGTGATGCCGCTTTGGCGCCAGTCGCCGAGCAGCCGTTCGAACACCTGAATACCGGCTTCATCCAGTGCCGACATCGGTTCGTCGAGCACCAGCAGTTGCGGCGCCGGGATCAGCCCTTGAGCCAGCAACACCCGTTGACGCTCACCGCCGGACAACGCACCCATGCGCCGTTTGCGTTTGTCCTGCATGCCGACCCGTTCCAGCGCTTCCCCAATCGCGGCGGCGTAGTGTTTGCTCAAACCGAGGAACGCCGGGCGGCGTTGGCACATGGCCGCCATGAAATCGTCGACGGTCATTGGCAGGCCGCGATCAAACTCCAGCGCTTGCGGCACATAGCCGATGGTCCCAGCTGCGCCCGGCCATTGCAGGCTTAGGCGCCCCTGATGCGGCATCTGCCCGAGCAGGGTCTTGATCAGCGAACTCTTGCCACCCCCGTTGGGGCCGACCAGCGCGTGCACGCTGCCGGGCGAGACCTGAAAGCTCACGTTGTCGAGGATCGTTGTGCGTCCGAGGGTCAGGCAGACCTCCGCGAAATCCAGCGTCGGGCCGGTGCTTTGGACCGAGAGGTTTTCTTGAGCGGTCATTGGCCCGACTCCTGTATCGCCCGGACCACGGTGTTGAGGTTGCCGGTCATTTCCTTTTCGTACTTGTCAGCGGTGTATTCGCCATAGGAAATGTGCGACAGCGGGTACAGCTTCACCCCGGACTCACGCTGAATGGTGTCGACGTAGGTGGAGGGGAAATCCATCTCCGAGAAGATCACTTTCACGTCCAGTTCGCGCAGTTGGTCGATGGTTTTTTTCAACTGGCTCGGGCTCGGTTCGATGCCGTGGGCCGGTTCAACTACCGCAGTGACTTCGAGGCCGAATTCACGCAGCAGGTAATCGTAAGCCGCGTGAACAGTGGCCACGCGCAGTTCGGCGTTTGGCGCCTGAGTCAGTTTCGCCAGGGCGTCGGCGCGCATCTGCCGCAGGCGTTTGCCGTAAGCGCGGGCGTTTTGCGTATAGGTCTTGGCGTTGGCCGGATCAAGCTTGCCCAGCTCCCGGGCAATGTTGTTGACCTGGGCAATCGAGGCGCTGATCGACAGGAACGTGTGCGGGTTGACCACCTTGCCGGCACCACGTGCGGCGACACCGGTGGCGGCCAGCAGCGGCACGTTTTCGTTGGCTTCGATCACCGGGATGTTCGGGGTTTCGCTGGCGGCAATCATGCGGTCGGCGAAGTCGTCATGACCGACGCCATTGAGCACGATCACGTCCAGTCCGCTGATGCGTTTGATGTCTTCGGCGCGGGGCTCGTAGGCGTGCGGATTGAACCCGGCCGGAATCAGCGGTACCACATCGGCCTTGTCGCCGACGATGTTGGCGACGTAGCTGTAATAAGGATGCAAGGTGATGCCGATGCGCAGGCGTTTGCCGTCGTCGGCATGGGCCAGTGGGGTCAGCAGGCAGGCCAGCAAGCCGGCCGATAGCAGGCGCAGGAAAGATGAAATAGGCATGGGAAAGCGGTCTTCTCTCGGGTGAAGGCGAGGGTTCAGTGCCGGTGCTGGCGGGTCACACCGGCATCGAATTGCGCGACGATCAGTTGCCAGCCGGCGCTTTCGAGGGAGGCGTCCGTCAAGTCAGTCGGGGCTTTGAGGTCGGCGGCGCGGTTGAGCCAGATGTCCGGTGCGTCGTCGCCAGCGGTCAGGCGCATCAAAAACGAACCGGCCACGGCAGGTGTCTGGCTCTGGCCGAAGTACGCCTTGGCGTCGAGCAATTGCCAGGCATGGGCGCCACGGCTGACGGAGCTGGCGTCCTGGGCGAACGGTGCAAAGCCTTCTTCGGCGAGGGCTTCAGGTGTCGGCAGGGTTTGCTGTTCCTGTTGCAGCAGGTGAATCTCGTCCAGCGTCACCCGCAGGTCGGCGTAGATCCCTTGCTCGGACGCGCTCAAGTCACGGCGGGCATCCAGTTGATGGCTGCCGACGCTGCTCACGGCCTGGGATTCGTGGCGCCAGGCGACCACCGAACCGGCCACCGCCAGAATCATCAGGCACAACAGCAGCACATAAAGGGTTTCATGGCCGGCACCGGCCGGGCGGACGATCTGTGTGGTGGGCGTACTCATGGGGTTTCGATGTCCGCTTGGTCGATCTCGACGACGTGGCCGGGACCGGCGTCGAACAGCACATAAAATTCCGCGCCGGGTTTCTTGAAGGTCAACGTGGAATCGGCGCCGAGTTTGCCCGGCACCAGAATGGTTTCGTCGTAGCCGATCACGTCCAGGGTCACGCCCGGCGCGCCACTGCCGTCGGAGAAACCGCCGGTGCATTTGATCTGTTCGGCATCGACGGCTTTGCATTCGCACATCGGGTTGTGCGCCAGCGCGCTGGCACTGAAACCGGTGCAGAGCACCAGCAACACGGTTTGGAGTGGGCGAAAAACGCGAATCATGGTTTGCCTCCTTGTTGGTTCAGCCACGCGACGGTGGCCGGCGATGCCTGGTTCAGGGGCAGGGCGGCCTGGTGCATCGCACCGTCCCAGCCTTCCATGGTGATCCACAGCTCGGCGTCAGCCTTGGTCTTTTCAGGGATCGGCAGCATGGCGCCCATGCGATGTGGCGTGCCGAAGAAAATCACCCCGGCGGCCCGCAGGCTGCGCGGTTTGCCGATGCGCAGGTAAGTCGCCTTGACCTGATCGCGGCAGCGGTCGCACAGCGCGGCGGTGAAGTTCTTCATATGGCCGGCCGGTCCGTCGAGTGTGGGGGCCTCATTGCGCAGCTCGGCCAGACGCAGGCTCCACGGACCGACCTGGACGTCTCCGATCTCTCGCTCTCCCAGCCCGGTATCGCCGCGAAACAGCGCCGCGTCAGCGAAGTATTTGGGCATGAACCCCAGCGGCACCAACAACAGCAGGACGTTGATGTGGAAGCGCCATTTGAGCCAGAAGCGGCGCAGCGTGGAGTCCGGTGTTGGCTTGGCGTGCGTGTTCATTGGCTGACCTCCGTGGTGGTTTGCAGCCGTGCGTGTTTGTTGCTGCGCTTGAGGGCGTTGGCCGTGGCGAGGGCGGTGCGTTTGGTCCAGATCAGCAGGCCGCTGAGGACCATCATGCTCAGGATCAAACCGAAGAAGAACCAGATCAGCTTGATCCAGATCCCGCCGAAATCACCGGTGTGCAAGGGGCGCATGGACTCGGTCACCAGCTCCAGGCCGGTGCGGTCCGACAGCAGGCGCGTGGCGGCGACGTCGCCGGTGTACGGATTGATGTCGGCCGTCTGGTACATCAGCGGATACCAGCTGCGCCCGCCCACCGAGAGGTAGCTGTAGGCGTTGGCGGGCAGGCTGACGAAGCTGTCTTCCAGGCCAGGAATGCGTTCCTTGGCCTGGGCAATCGCGGTTTCGAGGCTGATCGTCGGTGCGGGCGAGCCGTCGCTGGTCACCGGTACGCTCTCACGCGGCACCACCAGGGCCACCGGCGCGGTGGAAATCGAGACCTGGTTATCGAACATGAATGCCTGAATCAGGAACCAGGTGCTGGTGATGGAAATCACCGCGATGAACCAGATCGACCAGATACCGCTGAGGCGATGAAAGTCGCCCCAAAAAATTCGTGCGCCATGACGAATGCGCAGGGTTGGTCGGAAAAAGCCTTTCCAGAATTTTTTGTAGACCACCAGCCCGGTGACCAGCGACGCGAGCAACGGCAGGCTCAAGAAAGACACCAGGTACCAGCCCCAGCTGTAACCGTTGGTGAACGGCACCAGCCACCAGCCGTGCAGCGCTCGGGTAAACGCCTTGAAATCGAAGGCCGGGGCGGTGCCCTGAATGACGCCGCTGTACGGGTCGACGTACACCGTCACCGACCGACCGTCGGGATAGCTGACGCTGACGTCGAGAGCGAAGTGGGATTCATCGGGGCGGCTGATGGATTCGACCAGCGTGTCCGGCTCGGCCCTTTTGATGGCCGCGATGATCTGGTCATAGCTGAGCAACGGCGCATCGTCGCTAGGTTGGCTGGCGCGCATTTGCGGGTTGGCCAGCCAGACGATTTCCTGACTGATCACCGCCAATGTGCCGGTGACACAGACAATCAGCACGAAAAACCAGATCGGCAATGCCAGCCAGCTGTGGACCAGAAACCAGAGTTTGGAACGGGATTTCTTCGACATGATTAAAGGTCTTGTATCGATGAGAGAACCTCTGCTGCGGGCTTCCCAGCGTTGAGGTCCATGAAAAGGCCGGCGGTGGCTGCTGCGTGCGCACGCCGACTGCATCTCTATAAGACGGATGAGGATCGAAAATCCCGAAGGGGGAGATGAAAGTAAATGTTTCTTATTGGCGGGTAGTTGTTACAGAAGGAGATTTGCGGTGTTGGGGGTGGCCCTTTCGCGAGCAAGCCCGCTCCCACATTTGATCTATGTCACGGCGAAGATCAAATGTGGGAGCGGGCTTGCTCGCGAAGGGGCCAGAAGCGGCGACAAAGCGCTCAACCCTGCTGAAACATCTCCTTCGCCCGCTGCTCAATCTGCGCTTGAGTCAGGTCTTCCTTGCGCGTGGCCAGGAACCACAAATGCCCATACGGATCCTTCAGCGTCCCGGAGCGGTCGCCGTAAAACTGATCCTTGACCTCGGACACCACCGTGCCGCCCGCATCAATAGCCTGTTTATAGGACTTGTCCACATCCGTCACATACAGATGCAGGCCCACTGACGGCGAGTTGTCAGGATTGCTCAACGGCCCCTGGTCGCACGGCGTGCCAAGCATGATCGGGCAGTCGCCGATCCGCAGTTCGGCGTGACCGATACCGCCATCGGGCATGGCCAGGCGCATGACTTCGATGGCGCCAAAGGCCTTCTTGTAGAACTCGATCGCTTCTGCTGCTTTTTGAATGCCCAGATACGGGGTGATGCTGTGATAACCCTCTGGAATGGGTTTGACGCTCATGATGAATCTCCCTGTTTGTTGTTGTGGGTGGAAAGGTGTCCTGCGCCGATTCCCGGCCGGATAAATATAGGTCAGTGTCGTGCAGGCAGCCGAGTAGCCGACGAGCAGCCTCGCCGTTCAGCCATCAACAGTGCAGCAGCAGATTGCTCGGCTACTTCATCAAAAACGTTTGCAGAAACTGGCCAAGGCGTTGAATTCGGATGAGGTTCGGCAGTTCATCCTGACCCGCTAAAAAGGGCAGATTGCGCCGGGGTTCAGAATCTTTGTTGATTGACAGGACGCTATTTCGGACTTGACCCTGACTCCAGCAGCTGCGCCCCCGGCCCCTGTTCCCCCAGCACATCGCCAAAATTGCGCAACGGACACGCCTCCATCGACAAACACCCACACCCGATGCAGCCATTCAGCTTGTCCCGCAGCAACCTCAGCTGATTGATCCGCTCGTCCAGATCCCGGCTCCACTGCGCCGACAACACCTTCCAGTCCGCCGCCGTCGGCGCGCGATTATCTGGTAGCGACTTCAGCGCGTCACCAATCTCGGCCAACGGAATCCCCAGGCGCTGGGCCACTTTGATCAGCGCGACCCGCCGCAACACTTCCCGTGGATAGCGCCGCTGGTTGCCCTGATTGCGCGTGCTTTTGATCAACCCCTTCGATTCATAAAAGTGCAGCGCCGTGACCGCCACACCGCTGCGGGCGGCCAATTGGCCGACGGTGAGTTCCTTGTGCAGATTTTCCGGGGCGATCATTTAAAAATCCTGCTTGACCTCTAGTTAACTAGAGGTTTTACCCTGCAGGCCTTCGGATCGCAAGATCCGCCTGACATGTGAGGGGGACTATTCATGCAACCGTCAGAGAACAATCGCAGTTTCACCCAACTGATCGAGTTCGAGATCGAACCGCATCAGCAACCTGCGCTGGTGTCGGCCTTGTCTGACCAGACCGAGCGCCTGGCCCGGGATTTCAGTGGTTTTTTGAGTGCCAGCATCCAGGCCAGCGACGATGGCCGGCGCGTGCTCAACTACCTGCAATGGCAAACCCGCGCGGCGGGAGAGGCGGCCTTTCGCAGTTTCGAAAGCGGCGAACAGGATTTCTGGCAACTGATCCGCGCCCATCAGGCGAAGACCGTGACGTTCGGCTCGTTCCATGTGCTGCACAGCCTGGCGCTCAGCCGAGACAACGCGCTGCACTGCCGCCTGGTGGGCTAAATCGACAGCTGCATCACCCGCTCGCCCTGGACATTCTCCATCACCCGGCGCTTGTTCACGGCCAGTTCGCCGATCTTGATCAGCCGCGTGCGCGTGACGTTTCGGCTCAGGCCCAGCAGGGCAGCGGTGTGCACCTGGTTGTAATGGCAGAAGCGATAGGCCGCGCGCAACAAGGCGTCTTCGACTTTTTCGTGCAGCGCGCCGGCCTGTTCTGCGAAGAGTTTTTGAAAGGCTCGATCCAGCAGGGTTTCCGGTGAATCGTCGACGCTGGTGTGGCAGTCGTCCTGGCGCTCGATGCGCATGTTGGACAGGCGCAAATCATCGCGTTCGATCACGCCGTTGCGGCAGATCAGCAGCGTGTGGTGAATGACGTTTTCCAGCTCGCGGATGTTGCCCGGCCAACTGTAGCTGCGCAGTTTCAATTCGGCTTCTTTGCTGATGGTGATGCTGCCGTAGCCCAGGCGCCGGCTGTAGGCGTCGACGAAATGTCGGGTCAGCGGCAGGATGTCGCCGGGACGCTCGCGCAAGGGGCTCAGCTCCAGGCTGACGACGTCGAGGCGGTAATAAAGGTCTTCGCGAAAATGCCCGGCGTTGATGGCTTTTTCCAGTTGCACGTTGGTCGCGGCCAGTACGCGCACGTCGATCGGAATGCTTTTGCGCGAACCGAGCCGCACCACTTCGCGCTCCTGCAACACGCGCAGCAGCTTGACCTGAATCGCCATCGGCAAATCGCCGATTTCATCGAGGAACAAGGTGCCGCCATCGGCCTCTCAAACCAGCCGGCCTTGGCGCTCAACGCGCCGGTGAAGGCACCTTTTTCGTGGCCGAACAGTTCGGCCTCGACCAGCGATTCGGAGAAGGCGCCGCAGTTCACCGCCACGAACGGCCGGTTGCGCCGGGCGCTGAGGTTGTGAATGTGCCGCGCGACCAGCTCTTTGCCGGTGCCGGTTTCGCCGATGATCAGCACGCTGGCTTCACTGGGCGCGACTTGCTGCAGATGGGCGAGCAAGGCTTGGGATTTCGGGTCTTCGAACACCTGCGCGGTGGCGCGGATCGAGGTCGCCAGCGCGGGCGAAGGCGGTAAGGTCAGCAGTTGCATGGGGTTCGCTCCATGAAGAGAAGGCTATGAATAGAAAGTCGGAACGGGCAGGGCCTGGTTCGGCGCCCAGTCACCCAGCTCATGGAGTTTGTAATCCACCGGGTCGTGCAGGGTTTGCGTGCGCAGGTTGCGCCAGCGACGGTCGAGTCGCAGGGACGCGTGAGTCGAGCGCGCACCGGTCACTTCGAACAGTCGGCTGCACAGCCCCAGACCATTACGCGTGGCAGCGACCTTCGCCGTGGCGATGGCGGTGGCCAGATGTCCGCGTTCTTCGGCGCTGAGAGTCGGGCCTTTGGCCCAGGCTCTGTCGAGCAGTTCGGCGGCGCGTTCCACCAGCAATCGAACGCCTTCGAGGGCGACCCAGAATTCGCCGTAATGGCCGAGGACATAAGGATCCTGACGCACTTCGTGAGCCGTGGATTTGTGCCACGGCCGGGTTTCGGTGAGCGTGTATTTCCGCGCTTCTTCGAAGGCGCCTTCGGCGATGCCGAGGAACATGTGGGTGAACGTGAGTTGGGCAATCAAGGGCCGCTGGTTTTGGGACTGCTGCGCAGTCCAGCGGGAGTAAGCCCCCTCGCCACAAAGTTCCCAGTCTCAAAGAGGGGTGTGTTGGTCACGCCGTGGCTTTGGTGGGCAGCACATCATTGGCAATCATTTCGCCAAAGGGCCCGGTCAGGTTGGTGGTGCCGCGTCCCGCCAGGCTGGCGTACGGCTCCGGCAATAACGGGAACACCCACTCGGCAAACCGATAAGCCTCTTCAAGATGCGGATACCCGGAGAAGATGAAACTTTCGATTCCCAGGTCCGCGTACTCCTTGATCCGCGCCGCCACTTGCTGCGGATCACCAACCAACGCCGTCCCGGCACCGCCCCGCACCAGACCGACACCGGCCCAGAGATTGGGGGCAATTTCCAGATTGTCGCGACGTCCGTCATGCAACGCCGCCATGCGTCGCTGACCTTCGGAGTCGAACCTCGAGAACGACTTCTGCGCCGCCGCGATGGTTTCATCGCTGATGTGCTCGATGAGTTTGTCCGCCGCTTTCCAGGCCTCGTCGGCGGTCTCGCGCACGATCACATGCAAGCGAATCCCGAACTTCACGGTGCGACCCTTCCTCGCCGCACGTTCACGCACATTCGCCAGTTTTTGCGCCACGGCGTCCGGAGGTTCGCCCCAGGTCAGGTAGACGTCCACCTGCTCGGCGGCCAACTCATGGGCGGCTTCGGAAGATCCGCCGAAGTACAGCGGCGGGTAGGGCTTTTGCACCGGCGGATACAGGGCCTTGGCGTTTTGCACCTGAAGGTGTTTGCCTTCGAAATCCACCGACTCGCCTTGCAGCACCCGGCGCCAGATCTGCAGGAATTCATCGGTGACTTCGTAGCGCTCGCTGTGGTCGAGAAAAATACCGTCACCACGGTTTTCATCCGGGTCGCCGCCGGTCACCACATTGATCAGCAATCGGCCATTGGACAGACGATCCAGCGTGGCCGCCATGCGCGCCGAGACGGTCGGCGAGATGATCCCCGGGCGGATGGCCACCAGATAACGCAGGCGTTCGGTCAGCGGCACCAATGCCGAAGCAATCATCCACGAGTCCTCGCAGGAACGCCCAGTGGGAATCAGCACACCGTGATAGCCAAGGCTGTCGGCGGCCTGGGCCACTTGCTTCAGGTAGTTGAGCGTGACCGGGCGTGCGCCCTGGGTGGTGCCCAGGTAATGGCCGTCGCCGTGAGTGGGCAGGAACCAGAAAACATCCATGAAGAAATCCTTAAGCTATTTTCAGCAGATTTTTGCGGTGCACGCCGAACAACGGCGCGGCGCGTTCTGCAGCAAGACGAATGCGGGCCTTCAAGGGCTCACTGGTGATTTGGTAGTTGAAGAAATCGGCTTCGGTGGCGTAGACGCCAATCGGCAGGGTCAGGGCCTGGAAGAAACTGAACAGTGGGCGCAATTGATGATCGAGGACCAGCGCATGGCGTTCGCTGCCACCCGTGGCCGCCAGCAACACCGGCGTGTCGATCAGGGCATTGAGGTCGATCAGGTCGAACAAGTGCTTGAGCAATCCCGGATAGGAGCCGCGATACACCGGCGCGGCAACAATCAGCAGGTCGGCGTTCTCGATCGCTTGCAACTGGGCTTCAATCTCGGCGCTCAACTCTTGTCGCGAGAGTGCCGCACCCAGGGCGCGAGCGATGTCGCCGAGTTCGATCAGCCTGCTCTCGATCGGCAATTGCTCCGACAGTTCGCTCAAAAGCGCCTGAGTCAGCACCAGGGTGCGAGACGGGCTCCAGGTTCCGCCCGACAGGGCGACGACTTTCAGCGCGCGGGACATGATCAGTTCCTTTTTCAACAGTTGCTCGGGGAGCAGTGAGTAGTTCTTGGGTTGAGCAAGAGCTGTACCAAATCCTTCGGGCCCCTGTTTACGGGGCCTTGAGCATGTTTGTTGGCTGGCGCAGTACTGTTTTCGGGGCTGTTTGCCGGATGACTGTTGCCTGGCAAACAGTTGTTCCGGCAACAGTTCGTGAAGTGATGGTGTTGTTATAAAGGCTGTTCAATATTCCGTAAAAGACATTAAATAAATATTTATAGATCATAAATGAATATATCTGGGCGTAGCAGGAGAGGGTTTGCCTGAGTCGATAGCCACTATTGAAAGCGTTGATTTCTGCCCGCGAAGCCGCGCGAGTAGCCTGTGTTCATTCCCCCGAACCCAGATGCAGGACGCCAACCATGAAACCTCTAATCGCCACTTCCTTGCTGCTGGCAATCGCTGTTCTTGCCGGATGTGCCAGTCATGTTTCGCCGGAATTACGGCCCTACACCGCCGAAGAATCCAAGGAATTGGCGCTAGAGGATCTGAACCGTCGTGGTCTGTCCTTCGAGGAGTACCACGCGAAGAAAGCCGCATTGCTCGGTCAACCGCAAAAGTCGTTCAGCTTCGACAAACAGGGCGAGATGAACGCCGAACGTGCTGTACAGCTACACGGTCGACCAAGCTGATCGAAAACTGTACCGCTCGAAGTTTCACGTAACTGTCCATGGGTTTCCGGCAAGGTGTGCGATAGGGTCTTAACACCCGACCGACCCTGATGGACTGCCGCTCATGACGCTCTCACTCGATCTGCTGATGGGCTTCGCCCTGTTTGCGCTCGTCACCTCGATCACTCCCGGCCCCAACAACACCATGTTGCTGGCATCGGGCGTGAACTTCGGGTTTAACCGCACCATCCCGCACATGCTGGGCATCACCTGCGGCTTCTTTGTCCTGGTGGTCGCCGTCGGATTCGGCCTCGGCGCCGTGTTTCAAACCTATCCTTTGCTCTACACCGTGTTGCGCTACGTCGGCGCGGCGTATTTGCTGTATCTGGCATGGAAAATCGCCCGTTCAGGTCCGGTCTCCGAGAGCGAGAAGGGCGAAAGCAAACCCATCACTTACCTCGGCGCAGCGGCGTTCCAATGGGTCAATCCCAAGGCGTGGATCATGGCCATCGGTGCCATTAGCACTTACACGCCGATGCAGGGCTATTTCACCAATGTGATTGTCATTGCTGCGGTGTTTGCCGTGATCAACCTGCCGAGCGTCAGTGTCTGGGCCGGTTGCGGCACACTGTTACGCAATGTGCTGAAAGATCGCCGCTGGTTGCGCCTGTTCAATTGGGGCATGGCGGCGCTGCTGGTGGCTTCGCTGTATCCGTTACTTCTTGAAAGCTTTAGCTGACGCATTGCTTCAACCGGTTGCCCGATGCCTGTTAAGCTCGACTTCAGGAGCGTTCCTACGCACTTTTAAATGAAGTTGTTCTTCTTTAACGGCTTCCGATCAGGTATTTCTAACGTGCTGAAATATCGGCGCAGCTCACAAGGCTGCGCCTTGACGTTTCCGTCTTGAGCTTCCTGATCCCGGAACACGCTCTGCGAGTCTTTTATGAATAAGCGTCCGTTGTATTTCGATTACGCCGCCACCACGCCGGTGGATGAGCGAGTCATCAAGGTCATGGTCGAGTGTCTGGGTTATACCGGCAATTTCGGCAACCCCGCGTCCAGCTCCCATGCCTATGGTCAGCAAGCCCGACAGTCGGTCGAGCACGCCCGGCAGCAAGTCGCCGAACTGGTCGGCGCCACGACGCAGCAGATCGTCTGGACCTCCGGCGCCACCGAATCCAACAACCTCGCGCTCAAGGGCGTGGCCCAGGCCCGCGGTATCAGCGGCGGGCACATCATTACCAGCCAGATCGAACACAAGGCGATTCTCGACACGGCGAAGCAATTGCAGGACGCCGGTGTTGCAGTGACGTATCTGGTGCCCGACGCCGAGGGTCTGATCACGGCGCAAGCGGTCAGCGAAGCGATGCGCGAAGACACCTTTCTGGTGTCGCTGATGCTGGTCAACAACGAACTGGGCACGGTCAACGATATCGCTGCTATCGGTGAAGTCGTGCGTGCACGCGATGCGCTGTTTCATGTCGACGCTGCTCAAGGCGCGGGCAAAGTGGCCATTGATCTGGCACGCCTGCCGGTGGACCTGATGTCGTTTTCCGCGCACAAGATCTACGGCCCCAAAGGCATCGGTGCGTTGTACGTCGGCCCGCGCGCGCAGCAACGCTTGCAGGCTCAGATTCACGGCGGTGGTCACGAAGGCGGGTTGCGCTCCGGCACCCTTGCGACTCATCAGATCGTAGCAATGGGCGCGGCCTTCGCATTGGCTGCCGACGTGTTCGATGAAGAGAAGGCCACGATCGTGTGCTTGCGCGAACGTTTGCTCGAGCAACTGCTGAGCCTTCCTGGCGTTCGCCTCAATGGCAGCCCGACCCAGCGCATTCCCCATACCCTGAGCCTGACCTTCAGTGAAGGTGAGTTCAATTCTGCGGCGTTGAGCCATTCGATTGCCTTTTCTGCGACGTCGGCCTGCAACTCCGCCAGCAACGTTCCTTCCCATGTGCTGCTGGCCCTGGGGCATGACGCCCGCTCGGCGAGCCGTACGATTCGTTTGAGTCTCGGCCGGTTCACCACCGAACAAGATATCGACCAAGCGGTACAACTGATCAAAGCGGCCTGCGCCAGTGCCCCGGCATTCTGGCAGTAGCGCCTTAAAGCGCCGACTCAGATCGGCACTCAACAATAAGCTGAAGTGATTAGCAGGAGACACGATGAGTACGCAGCCTTCGATCAATGGATCGGTGCCACAGCGCCTGGCGCAAACCCGCGAACTGATGAGCCGTGAAGGCATTCATGCCTTGCTGGTGCCGTCGGCCGATCCGCACCTGTCGGAATACTTGCCGGGCTACTGGCAGGGACGGCAGTGGTTGTCGGGTTTCCATGGTTCGGTCGGCACACTGATCGTGACCCCGGATTTTGCCGGCGTCTGGGCAGACAGTCGTTATTGGGAGCAAGCGACCAAGGAACTCAAGGGCAGCGGCATCGAACTGGTCAAGCTGCAACCAGGTCAACCTGGTCCATTGGATTGGCTGGCCGAGCAAACCCCTGAAGGCGGCGTCGTCGCGGTGGACGGTGCGGTGATGGCCGTGGCGTCGGCGCGTACGCTGGGTGGCAAACTCGAAGATCGCGGCGCCCGCCTGCGTACCGACATCGATCTGTTGAGCGAAGTCTGGAGCGATCGCCCGACGCTGCCAAATGAGCCTATCTATCAGCATTTGCCACCACAGGCGACGGTCAGCCGTGGCGAGAAACTGGCGAACCTGCGCAAGGTGATGAAGGATCGTGGCGCTGACTGGCATTTTGTCGCCACCCTCGATGACATCGCCTGGTTGTTCAATCTGCGCGGCGGCGACGTGTCGTTCAACCCGGTGTTCGTGTCCTTCGCCTTGATCAGCCAGGAGCAGGCCACCCTGTTCGTGGCCCTGAGCAAAGTCGATGCCGAACTGCGTGCGGTGCTTGAACAGGACGGCGTGACCCTGCGCGATTACAGTGAAGTGGCCACAGCCTTGCGCGCCGTGCCAAGCGGCGCGAGCCTGCAAGTCGATCCGGCGCGCGTCACCGCCGGTTTGCTGGACAACCTCGACAACGGCGTAAAACTGGTCGAAGGCCTGAACCCGACCACGCTCGCCAAGTCGCAAAAAAGCCTGGCCGATGCCGAGCATATTCGTCAGGCCATGGAGCAGGACGGCGCCGCCCTGTGCGAATTCTTCACCTGGCTGGACTCGGCCCTGGGTCGTGAGCGCATCACCGAACTGACCATCGACGAACACCTCACGGCCGCACGCACCCGACGTCCGGGCTACGTGTCGCTGAGCTTCAACACCATTGCCGCGTTCAACGCCAATGGCGCGATGCCGCACTACCACGCCACCGAAGAAGAGCACGCAGTGATCGAGGGTGACGGTCTGTTGTTGATCGACTCCGGCGGTCAGTATCTCGGTGGCACCACCGACATCACGCGAATGGTGCCCGTCGGTACTCCGACGGACGAACAGAAACGCGATTGCACACGCGTGCTCAAAGGCGTGATCGCGCTGTCTCGCGCGCAATTCCCTCGGGGGATTCTGTCGCCCTTGCTCGACGCCATCGCTCGCGCGCCGATCTGGGCTGAAAGCGTCGACTACGGTCACGGCACCGGCCATGGCGTTGGCTACTTCCTCAACGTTCACGAAGGCCCGCAAGTCATCGCCTATCAGGCCGCTGCTACTCCGCAGACCGCGATGCAACCGGGCATGATCACCTCCATCGAGCCGGGCACTTATCGTCCAGGGCGTTGGGGGGTGCGGATCGAGAACCTGGCGCTGAACCGTGAGGCGGGCTCCAGCGAATTTGGTGAGTTCCTGAAGTTCGAAACCCTGACACTGTGCCCGATCGACACCCGATGCCTCGAGCCGTCGCTGCTGACCCTGGAAGAGAAGCAGTGGTTCAACGCCTACCACGCCGAAGTGCGCGAGCGCTTGAGCCCGTTGCTCGAGGGCGCTGCCCTTGAGTGGTTGAATACCCGCACCGCGGCTATTTGACGGGTTGGAGTTCAGGCGCTTGTTCGAGCGCCTGACTCATGTAATCGACAAAAGCTCTGACCCTGGCGGATTGGCGACGGTTCGCCGGGGACACTGCATGAATCGGCAGCGACTGTGCGGTGTAGTCTTGCAAAATCGCCTTCACTCGACCGGCCTTCAGATCGTCGCTGAATAGCCACACCGGCGACAGCGCAATTCCCAATCCCCCCAGCACCATCTCGCGAATGGCCTCGGAGTTGTTGCTTTGCGCATTACCCCTGATGCGCACTTCGTGGCGCTGGTTGCCTCTTTCGTAATGCCATAGGTTCTGACTGTTCAGCAAATTGAATTGCAGGCAATTGTGCGCGCCGAGTTCTTCCGGGGTGTGCGGCTGGCCGTGTTGTTTGAGGTAGTCCGGTGCCGCAACGGTGATCCGGTGGGTGGTGCCAATGTGACGCGCGAGCAGGCCACTGTCGATCAACTCGCCGATTCTGAACGTCACGTCCAGCCCTTCACTGACCAAATCCTGATTTTGATCGCTGAGTTGCAGGTCAATCTGAACCTGAGGGTGCGTTTTGAGAAACTCAGGGAGTCGCGGTGCAATGTGCAAGCGCCCAAAACTCACGGAAGAACCGATTTTCAGGTTGCCGGCGACGGATTCGCGATCCGATCGAAATCGCTGTTCCGCCGCGTCCACTGCGGCGAGGATCTGCCGACATTCGTTGTAGTAGCGCTGACCTTCATCAGTCAGAGACAGTTGGCGGGTGCTGCGGCTAATCAGCTTGGCGCCCAGTCTGGTTTCCAGCGCCCTTAGCAGTTTGCTGATGGTCGGCTGGCTGGTCTGCATTTCCCGGGCTACGGCCGAGAAGCTGCCTCGTTCGACGACCCGGACGAAAGTGGCCATTGCGTTGAGTGTGTCCACGGGAGTTCTCATTGATGCCGTATGGGCATGATCACTATAGCGATATAGCGTCTTATCGGCATGAGTGAACAGGAAGAAGATAAATCCCACATCCACTTCTCACGGAATTTGCCGAAATGACTGACTCACTTGAAATGCGCGCTCTGATGGTTGACTCGGCCAACGGCCCTTTACGCTTGGTTTCCCTGTCGCGGCCGGTGCCGGGGGCGGGCCAAGTGCTGGTGAGGATCAAGGCCAGCGGGCTGAATCCGCTGGATGCAAAGATTCGTTCGGGACAGGCGGCTCATGCACGGCAGCCTTTGCCGACTGTGTTGGGCATGGACCTCGCGGGGATCGTTGAGACGACAGGAGAGGGCGTCAGCGAGTGGCAGCCGGGGGATGAGGTCTATGCGATGGCGACCGGAATCGGTGGTGCGCAGGGCTCACTCGCGGAGTTCGCGGTCGTCGATTCGCGGCTTCTGGCGTACAAACCGAAAAATCTGAGCATGCGCGAGGCCGCAGGGTTGCCGTTGGTATTGATCACGGCGTGGGAAGGGCTGGTTGATCGGGCTCGGGTTCGGGCCGGTCAAAAAGTGCTTATTCACGGTGGCGCGGGTGGCGTCGGGCACGTGGCTGTGCAAATTGCCCGCGCTTTCGGCGCAGAAGTGTTCGCGACGGGTTCAGCGGGTCATAAGGGGATCATTGAAAGCTTCGGTGCAACGTTCATCGATTATCGTGCGTCTTCGGTGGAGGACTATGTGGCTGAGTTCACTTCGGGGGAGGTCTTTGATGTCGTCTATGACACGGTGGGCGGTGGCGTATTGGATGATTCCTTCAAGGCAGTTCGGGTTTATGAAGGGCATGTGGTGAGTTGTCTGGGATGGGGGCAACACAGCCTTGCGCCGTTGTCGTTTCGTGGGGCGAGTTATTCCGGGGTGTTTACGCTGTTGCCGCTGTTGACCGGCAAAGGGTATGAGCATCATGGCCAGATTCTTCAGGACGCGATGCGATTGATTGAGGCGGGTCAGTTGAAACCGCTGCTCGATCCTCGGCAGTTCACGCTGGAAACTGCCGAGGCCGCTCATGTGTTGCTCGTTGAGGGCGGTGCGCAGGGTCGGTTGGTGGTCGAGATTTAACTCAGGGCTTCAACCACGAAGTCCAGCCGATCCTGGCCGAAGAACAACTGATTGCCGACGAACATGCTCGGCGCACCGAAGACTCCGCGCTGTACCGCTTTCTCGGTATTGTCCTTGAGGGCGGCTTTGACCTCTTCGTCGGCGGTCAGGGTGAGAACTTCATCGGGGTCAAACCCGTTTTGTGTCAACACGGCGGCGACGGTGGCCGGGTCATCGAGGCTGCGGCCTTCGACCCAGAGGGCCGTAAACAGACAGTCGATAAACGCCAGGAAGCGCTCGGGTTGACGTAACTGAATCCCGGTCACTGCGCGCATGAGCATCAAGGTGTTGATGGGGAAATGCGGATTGAATTTCAGCGGCACCCCATAGCGTTTTGCATAGCGGTCAAGGTCTTGAAACATATAGCGGCCCTTCGCCGGGATGACCGCTGGCGAAGCATTGCCGGTGGCTTTGAAGACGCCACCCAGCAGCATGGGCGTGTAAATCAGTTGGCTGCCGGTTTGCTCACAGATTTTGGGGAGCTGGGTATACGCCAGGTAGGTGGCCGGGCTGCCGAGGTCGAAAAAGAACTCCACGTTTTTGCTCATGGTCGGTGCGCTCTGTTTATTGTTGTAGGGGAGGGCTTACCAGCGTTCGCTCCAGGGCCGTAAATCCAGCTCGAACGTCCAGGCGTCCCGTGGCTGGCTGTGCAGGTACCAATAGTTCTCGGCGATGTGCTCGGGGTTGAGAATGCCATCTTCATCCTTGGTTGCGTATTTTTCCGGAAAGCTCTCTCGGATGAAATCGGTATCGATAGCGCCGTCGACGACGACGTGAGCAACATGAATGTTCATGGGGCCGAGTTCACGCGCCATGCTTTGAGCCAGGGCTCGAATGCCGTGCTTGGCGCCGGCGAATGCTGCAAATCCCGCGGCACCGCGCATACCCGCGGTGGCTCCGGTGAACAGGATAGTGCCCCGTTGGCGCTTGGCCATGCGCTTGGCGACTTCACGAGCATTGAGAAAACCTGAAAAACAGGCCATTTCCCAAATCTTGAAATACTTGCGGGCCGTTTCTTCAAGAATGCTGCAGGGCACATTCGCGCCGATATTGAACACAAACGCTTCGATGGGCCCGATCTCACTTTCGATCTGTTCGACTAACGCAATCACCTCCTCTTCCTTGCGCGCATCGCAGGCAAAACCGTGGGCGTCGCCGCCATTGGCATTGATGGCGTCGACCAGCGGCTGAAGTTTATCTGCGCTGCGACGGGTAACACAGGCGACGTAGCCTTCCTGGGCAAAACGCTTGGCAATGGCGCCGCCGGTGGCATCGCCCGCCCCGACAACCAGTACGACCTTCTTGTTATTCATGGGTTGATCCCTTTGCTAAACGATCGTTAACTGAACGAACGTTATGCTACGATTTGGCACACGTCAAGACGATCAATCCTGAGGAAAGGGCAATGCGCTACTCGGCCAGTCACAAGTTGGAAACCAAAGAGAAACTGCTGGAAAGCAGCGCGCTATCAGCCAAGAAGTCAGGTTTTTCCACGGTCGGTGTCGACGGTTTGATGAAGGCGATCGGCTTGAGTGGCGGGGCTTTCTACAGTCATTTTTCGTCGAAAGATGAACTGTTCGCCTCAATCGTCGAGCGTGAGCTGTGCCAAAGCCTAGAGCGATTAAGCGCCGATCAGGGGCGCGAAAAGCTCGAGCGGTGCCTCAAGCATTACCTGAGCATGGCGCATGTCGAGCATCCAGAATCCGGCTGCGCGTTACCCGCGTTGGGTGCAGAGATCGCTCGTTCGGATGTGCTGGTTCGTCAGAAGGCGGAGCGCTGGATTTGTCAGCTACAGGAGAGTTGGGCGCGCATCCTGGAGAGCGACAGCCTGGCTTGGGCCATTTTGTCGCAATGTATCGGAGCTTTGGTGGTCGCGCGGATGCTGGCGACACCAGACATCCAGCGTAATGTATTGAAGTCCAGTTACGATGAGATTGGCCGCCAGATTGCCGGGCGGCAGCAACCTACTTGCAAATGACGATCATGCTGCGGCTGGTGTAGCCGGCGGGATTGAGGCCGAACGGATAATCACCTGGTTCTTCCACCGCGTCCCCCGACTTGGCGATGACCTTGTACCCCTTGGGTGCGCACGAGTTGGCGGCGCTGGTGTAGCACTTGTCCCACGAGGATGAGAGCCCTGAACAGTTGATATGCAGCCCTTTCTTGCCATGTTTGACTGATGTTTTCGAGGTCGCTGCGCAGCCCGCAACTGCAAGTACGGCGATCAATATCAAAATTCGTTTCATTGCTGTCCTTATAGCGTTCCCGGGTCTTGCGCCCGGGTCTGGCTGCATTCGCTTTCGCTGAAGCGTTCTGATGTCCCTATCCTGAAAAAATCCATGTCTGGCACTGGGTTGCGGGCCTAAACATGGCCTAATTGAGCGGCAATTACCAGACCTGCGTCAAATCCTGTATCAATCTGCCGCAACCGCTGGCTTGGCACTGCTGCCCATGGTCATGGTCGCACCCACAGAAGCCAGAATGATGCACAAGATAGCCAGCCACTGTGACAGTGAAAGGTATTCGTGGAGGAACAACAGGCCTGACAGCGCGCCAATCGCAGGTTCGATGCTCATTAATGTGCCAAACGTGCGGGCTGGCATTCGGGTGAGAGCGATCATCTCCAGTGTGTAGGGCAGGGCGGTGGACAGAATGGCTACGCCGATAGCCACGGGGATCAGCGATGGAGTCAGCAGCGCGGCACCGGCATGGACGATGCCAATAGGGGCTACGAACAATGCAGCAATCATCACGCCCAATGCCGCGGTCTGCACACCGTTGTCGGCGCCGGCCTTTTGCCCGAAAAGAATGTATAGCGCCCAGCAGACTCCTGCGCCTAACGCATAGCCGGCACCTTCAAGGTCAATCCCGGTAGTTGTCGCTCCTGTAGGGATCAAGAGCAGCAAGCCGATAGCCGCGAGTGCTATCCACAAAAAGTCGATCGCGCGTCGCGATGCATAGATCGCCACCGCTAGAGGCCCGGTAAACTCCAGGGCTACGGCAATGCCCAAGGGGACGGTGCGTAACGACATATAGAAGAGGAAGTTCATGCCACCCAGCGCCATACCATAGATGATGACGGTGCGCAGGGATTTGGCAGTGAGCTTCGCCCGCCATGGCCGAAGCATGAGTAGCATGATCACGCTGGCGAACATCAGACGCAGGGTGGTGGTTCCTTGAGCACCAATAACCGGGAACATGCTTTTGGCCAGAGACGCTCCGGACTGGATCGAGGCCATGGCTATTATTAGCAGGCCTACCGAGAACAAGGTCGAGGCAAGGCTACGGGGCTGATCATTCATTGCGTGGCATCGTCCGAAATTGGAAACGAGAGTATTGATGTCGTGCGGTTGGGCAATATAGTGCGCATTCATGGCGGGCGCGTCTATATATAGCAGTGATTTTGGATTGATCGATAGAAAAACCAAATCAGTGCTTGACGACAGATTCTGGATGTCTATAATTCGCCCCACTTCCGGCGCAGTCGAAACGGAAAACTCCTTGGTAAACAAAGAGTTACGCAGTTTTCGGCAGCAAGCGGCTTCAGGTCATCGAAGCGCGAAAGGAGTTGAAAAAGAGGTGTTGACAGCAGCGTGTAACGCTGTAGAATTCGCCTCCCGCTACCGAGTGATCGGAAGCGCAAGTGGTTGAAGTTGTTAAAGATTTCCAAGCGAAACTTTGAAAACTTCTGAAAATAACCGCTTGACAGCAACAGAGGCTGCTGTAGAATGCGCGCCTCGGTTGAGACGAAAGATCTTAACCAACCGCTCTTTAACAACTGAATCAAGCAATTCGTGTGGGTGCTTGTGGAGTCAGACTGATAGTCAACAAGATTATCA
>NZ_RCZE01000017.1 GCF_006438915.1 Pseudomonas arsenicoxydans
GCGTCGCGCGATGTACATGGCCTGTTGGGTGGTGATCCGGCGACAGCCTGAGTTCAAGGCTCGGTATCAAGCATTACGCCAGAAAGGTAAATGCGCCAAAGTAGCGCTGATCGCCTGCATGCGAGTGTTGTTGATACGGCTGAATGCCATGATTCGAGAGAAAACTGAGTGGCGAGAACAGGCAGCCTAAACAGGCTGCGTGTTTTGTAAGGAATTTGCATGGCCTGGAGCCGTGGGAGTTCAGCTGTCTTCCGATAAGCCTTAAAAATAAAGTCATCAAGACAGTTGCTCCCACATTCGTTTTGTGGTGTGTTCGAAATTTAGCGGCGGTCGGCGACTACGCCAATCAGCACCAGCACCACCAACAACACCGGCGCCAGGCTGTAGTTGTTGAACTGGCTCAGGCCGCGAACGACCCACGGCGTGGCGTAGATCAGCGCCGCGCCGCTGCCGACCATGCACAACAGGGCCATCAGCGGAACGCGCAGGGCGCCGGCAATGCTGCCCAGACGTTGCTCGACCCAGGTCTTGAAATCCGAACCGAACAGCACCAGCAGACAGCCCACCAAGGCCAGGGCGATTTCCGACAGGTTACTGCGGCTCCATCGGGACACGGTGGCGAGCAGGTCGAGTATCAAATCCATTCGTTTTCCCTTAAGGCTGAAATCAGCTCAGAAATGTCTGCAGCAAGTCATTGAGAAACAGCTGTCCGCGCTCGGTGGCCGCCAGACGTGACGGTTCGACCTGCAACAAGCCACTTTGTTCGGCTTCACGGCGGTGTTCGGCGAGGCTTTCCAGGGTCATCCCGGTGCGCTCCGGGTACAGCCGCGATTCGACGCCCTCGGTCAGGCGCAGCGCGTTCATCAGGAACTCGAACGGCATCTCATCGTTGGTCAGCGCTTTCTCTCCGGCCTTGAAGCTTTTCGCCGGGTTGAGGTAGTCCTTGGGCAAGCGGGTCTTCCAGGTGCGCACGATGCGACCGTCCGGATGGCTGAGCTTGCCGTGGGCGCCAGCGCCGATGCCGATGAAGTCGCCGAAGCTCCAGTAATTGAGGTTATGCCGCGCCGGGCGACCCGGTTGCGCGTAAGCCGAGACTTCGTATTGCGCGTAACCGTGTTCGGCGAGCAGCGCCTGACCCGCTTCCTGAATGTCCCACAACGTGTCGTCTTCCGGCAGCGTCGGCGGCTGGTTCCAGAACACCGTGTTCGGCTCCAGCGTCAGCTGATACCAGGACAGGTGCGTCGGTTTCAGGGCGATGGCTGTACGCAGGTCGTTCAGGGCATCTTCCAGCGATTGATCGGGCAAGCCGTGCATCAAGTCCAGGTTGAAGTTATCGAACCCGGCCTGACGCGCCATGCCGGCGGCACGCACCGCTTCGTCACCGTTGTGAATCCGTCCCAGCGCCTTGAGTTTCTCTTCCTGAAAACTCTGGATGCCAATCGACAGGCGATTGATGCCCAGTTTCCGGTACGCCACGAACTTGTCTTGCTCGAACGTCCCCGGGTTGGCTTCCAGGGTGATTTCGATGTCGCTGGCAAACGGAATCCGTTGTTCGACGCCTTTGAGCAAACGGCCCAAGGCCTCGGCGCTGAACAGGCTAGGCGTGCCGCCGCCAAAGAAGATCGAGCTCAGCTCACGGCCGTACACCGCGTGCAGGTCCTGATCGAGGTCGGCCAGTAAGGCGTCGACATACTCTTCTTCCGGCAGCACCGGGCTGGCGGTGTGGGAGTTGAAGTCGCAATAAGGGCATTTGCGCACACACCACGGAATGTGGACGTACAGCGCCAAGGGCGGCAGCACTGGCAGTGCCGCCCGTGGCGATTGGGCGTCGCCGCCGTAGATCAGCGGTGACGCGGATGAGTCGTGGGTCATTTCAGTCCCAGACGCTGGCGCAGCAGATCCATTGCACGGGCGCGGTGGCTGATCTGGTTCTTGTCGCTCGGGCTCAGCTCGGCGCTGGAGCATTCGCGCTCCGGGACCCAGAACAGCGGGTCATAACCGAAACCATGCTCGCCACTGGCGGCCGGCAGGATACGCCCGTGCCACAGGCCTTCGCAGAGGATCGGCAACGGATCATCGGCGTGGCGAACCAGCGCGAGGACACACACGAACTGCGCGCCGCGCTCGGCTTGCGGCACGTCTTTCAAGACGTCGAGCAATTTGGCGTTGTTCGCCGCATCGCCCTTGCCGTCCGCATAACGAGCCGAATAGATACCTGGCGCACCGCCGAGGAAATCCACCGCCAGCCCTGAATCGTCGGCCAGTGCCGGCAAACCGGAAATGCGTGCGGCGTTGCGGGCCTTGAGGATGGCGTTTTCGACGAACGACAGGCCGGTTTCTTCCGGCTCGACGCTGCTGAACTCGCCGATCGAGCGCAGTTGCACCGAGTCGCCGAGCATGGCCTGGAGTTCCTTGAGTTTGCCGGCGTTATGGCTGGCCAGTACGAGTTGCGTGAAGTTGATCATTCGCCGGGGAAAAGCTCTTGGTTGAAATTGATGGTGTTGATTTTGTCACCGTTCTGCACCTTGATTTCGAAGGTGCGGATTTCCTGCTGGTCCACCGGGTATTGGGCGATGTAGTAAATCGCGCCCTGTTCGGTGATTTGTTTGAAGTTCAACGGCACGGTCTGGCTGGTCAGGTCCTTGACCGAGCCGGACACTGAAGCCACTAACGGCTTGCCGTCCTTGATCACGGACACATTAATCACGCCCTGATTCTTGCTGCGGATCAGCTCTGCCGCTTTGGCGATGTCCGGGGTCAGGTACGTGGAGTTGAAGGTGTTGTAGTGCACCGTCGTGTCGCCAAAGGTTTCCTGGCGTTCGCCCTTGATGGCATCAGCGGCCATGGCGGTGACGCTCAGGCAGGCAGTAAGTACAAACAGCGCTAGACGACCCATGTTCGTTCTCCTTGGAATGTCGTGGCTCAGACCGCGACCTTGTGATCCTGCAGCCCGGGGCTGCTGACGCGGTAAATACCGATCTCACCTAACAGATTAGGCCATAGCTTACTGGCCCACCCGTGCCGATGCTGTTGATCCACGGCAAGCCGATCAATGACCTTGGCTTCACGTTCGCGACACAACGCCTCAAAGTCTTCGAAAGTGCAGAAGTGGATGTTCGGCGTGTTGTACCAGGTGTACGGCAGAAACTCGGAAACCGGCATCCGCCCCTTGCTCGCCAGGTACCAGCGGCAGCGCCAGTGACCGAAGTTAGGGAAAGTGATGATGCACTGGCGACCGACGCGCAGCATTTCGTCGAGGATCTTGTCCGGGTAATGCACGGCTTGCAGCGCCTGGGTCATGACCACGACGTCGAAGCTGTTACTGGCAAAATTGCCGAGGCCCTTGTCCAGGTCCTGCTCGATGACGTTGATGCCCTTGGCCACGCACTCGGCGATGTTGTCCGGGTCGTTTTCCAGGCCATAGCCGGTGACTTGCTTGTGGTCGCGCAGCCAGGTCAGCAGTTCGCCATCACCGCAGCCGAGGTCGAGCACGCGGCTGCCGGCGGGGATCCATTCCTGGATGATTTCCAGATCAGCTCTCATGGCTTTCTCACAACTTGATTCGGTTCATGTAGTTGCTGAACGCCTGCAGATAGCGCGGGATCGGAATCAGGAAGGCGTCGTGGCCTTGCGGAGCGTCGATCTCGAGGTAGCAGACGTCTTTCTTGGCCGCCATCAGCGCGTCCACCAGTTCGCGCGAGCGGGCAGGGGAGAAGCGCCAGTCTGTGGTGAAGGACATCACGCAGAACTTGGCCTGGGCATTGGCGAAGGTTTTCGCCAGGTCATCGTCGAAGTTCGCTGCCGGGTCGAAGTAATCCAGCGCCTTGGTCATCAGCAGATAGGTATTGGCGTCGAAACGTCCGGAGAACTCTTCACCCTGATAACGCAGGTAGCTTTCGACCTGGAACTCGACGCTGTGGAAGTCGTAGTTGAGCTTCTCACTCTTCAGGCCGCGGCCGAATTTCTCGCCCATGGAGTCATCGGACAGGTAGGTGATGTGCCCGACCATCCGCGCCAGCATCAAGCCGCGCTTGGGAATTACGCCCGCTTCCTGGAACGAACCGCCGTGGAACTCGGGATCGGTGAGGATGGCCTGACGTGCCACTTCGTTGAAGGCGATGTTCTGTGCCGACAGCTTGGGCGCCGAGGCGATGGCCAGGCAATGACGAATGCGCTCCGGGTAGGTGATGCTCCATTGCATCGCCTGCATGCCGCCGAGGCTGCCACCAATCACGGCCGCCCATTGGCTGACGCCGATGCGGTCGGCCAGACGCGCCTGGCTGTGCACCCAGTCTTCCACGGTCAGCACCGGGAAATCGGCGCCAAACGGCTTGCCGGTCTCCGGATTGATGCTGCTCGGGCCAGTGGAGCCGTTGCAACCGCCGAGGTTGTTCAGGCTGACGACGAAAAATTTGCGGGTGTCGATCGGTTTGCCGGGACCGATGCAGCTGTCCCACCAACCGGGTTTACGGTCGTCGGTGCTGTGAAAACCGGCAGCGTGATGATGACCGGACAACGCATGGCAAATCAGCACGGCGTTGCTCGCCGTGGCGTTCAGCGTGCCGTAGGTCTCGTAGATCAGGTCATAAGCTGGAAGCGAACGCCCGCAGGCCAGGGCCAGGGGTTCGCTGAAGTGCGCCACTTGCGGCGTCACCAGACCAACAGAATCGGCGGGAAAGGCAGTTGGCATCGACCCTGCTCTCGTTGAAATGAGGCGTAAGTCTAAAGACCGGTGGGGTTAGCGGCAAGCAAAGGGCTGAGCTGATTTTCCCTGTCAGACCGAGGCGCGGCCATCGCGGGCAAGCCACGCTCAGACAGGGGAACGCATTCCAATGTGGGAGCGGGCTTGCTCGCGAAGAACGATGACGCGGTGAGCCTGCCGATCAAATCAGGCCGAGCAGCCCCTGCGGCATGAAGGCAAAGTACGCCAGGCGCGGGATCAGCCAGCTTTGCAGCAACTGGATCACGATGAAGGCGAAGATCGGCGAAATGTCGAGACCGCCCAGATTCGGGATGATCTTACGGAACGGCGCGAGCACCGGTTCAGTAATCTGCGCGACCAGCTCGGCGCCCGGATTGTGGCTGCCCGGGGCGACCCAGGACAGGATCACGCTGATGATCATGGCGTAGAACAGGATGTTCAAAAACAGCGAGAACAGCGCAATCAGGGCCCATGGCACCAACAGCAACCAGTCGACCATGAAGCCTTTGAGCGCGAGGATGACGGCGATCAGCAGCATCTGGATGATCAGCGCCAGCACCAGCGACGACATGTCGAGCCCGAACATGCTCGGGATCACCCGGCGCAGTGGCTTGAGCAGCGGTTGTGTGGCTTTGACGATGAACTGGCAGAGCGGGTTGTAGAAGTTCGCCCGAACCAGTTGCAGGATGAAACGCATCAGTACGATCAGCAGGTACAGGCTGCCAAGGGTTTTAATGATGAAAATGGCAGCGTCATTGAGTCCGAGCATCTTTGATTCCTTTGTAAGAGCTGATTAGCGACCGAGTTGCTCAGCCATCTCGGCCGAGCGATGCGCGGCGGCGCCGAGTGCTGTTTCGACCAGGGCTTCGAAGCCACCGGCCTGGAATGACTTGATCGCAGCTTCCGTGGTGCCCGCAGGCGACGTTACACGACGACGCAGTTCGGCAGCATCGACATCGCTGGCAACCGCCATGTGTGCGGCGCCCAGTGCGGTTTGCAGGGTCAGTTGCGCGGCGATGTCTGCCGGCAGGCCGAGTTTCACGCCGGCGGCGGTCATGGCTTCGATCAGCAGGAAGAAGTACGCGGGGCCCGAGCCGGAAACGGCGGTGACCGCGTCCAGTTGCTGTTCTTCGTTCAGCCACAGGGCGATGCCCACGGCCGACAGCAGTTCTTGCGCTTGCTGGCGTTGATCGGCGTTCACTTCGGCGGTGGCATACAAGCCGCTCACGCCCTGACGCAGCAGCGCCGGGGTGTTGGGCATGCAGCGCACGATCGGCTGGGCGCCGAGCCAGTTGTTCATGCTGGCGCAGGTGATGCCAGCGGCAATCGAGACCACCAGTTGATTTTGCTTCAGGCTCGGGCGAATCGCTTCGCATACGGTTTTCATCGCCTGGGGTTTGACCGCCAATACGACAACGTCGGCATCCCGGATAGCGTCGGCGTTGTCGGCGAAGACTTCGATACCGTGTTCGGCAGCCACCTTGGCGCGGGTTTCAGCACCCGGATCGCTGGCGCGGATTTGCGAGGCGTCCAGACCTTTGGCGCGCAGGCCGCCGATCAGGCTGGCGGCCATGTTACCGGCACCGATAAAGGCAATACGGGTTTTGCTCATGTCAGGTCCTTAATAAAGAAAGTGGTCAAGGCTGGCTGTAGTCGCGGGCGCCGAACAGGGCCGTACCGATACGGACCCACGTAGCGCCTTGGGCGATGGCCGACTCGAGGTCATGGCTCATGCCCATGGAAAGCGTGTCGAGCGGCAGGTTCAGGCTGGCTTGCAGGCTTTGCACGGCAGCAAAAGCGGCATCCTGTTCAGCGCGATCATCCGTCGGCTCGGGAATCGCCATCAACCCGCGCAGATGAAGGCGCGGCAATTCGTTGATGGCCTTGGCCAGCGCTGGCAGGTCGGTCGGGGTGCAGCCGGATTTGCTGGCTTCACCGCTGACGTTGACCTGGATGCAGATGTTCAGGGGCGGCAGATCGGCAGGACGTTGTTCGGACAGGCGTTGTGCGATTTTCAAACGATCCACGGAATGCACCCAGGCGAAGTGCTCGGCGATAGCGCGAGTCTTGTTCGATTGAATGGGGCCGATGAAGTGCCAGATCAAGGGCAGGTCGGCCAGTTCGAGCTGTTTGCCCAACGCCTCCTGCAGGTAGTTCTCGCCAAAGTCGTGCAGGCCGGCGGCATACGCTTCGCGCAGGGCTTCGGCGGGTTTGGTCTTGCTCACGGCCAGCAGCTGAACGCTGTGCTCATCGCGCTGGGCGGCCAGGGCGGCAGCACGGATGCGTGAACTAACCTGAGCAATGTTGTCTGCTATCGTGGACATTCAATGTGCGCCAGCGGTCTGAAGGTTCGCGGCATTCTACTGGAATTGAGGGGCGCTATGGATATCACTGAACTGCTGGCTTTCAGCGCTAAACAGGGCGCATCCGACCTGCACTTGTCCGCCGGACTGCCGCCGATGATCCGTGTCGACGGCGATGTGCGACGCATCAACCTGCCGGCCCTCGACCATAAACAGGTGCTGGCGCTGATCTACGACATCATGAACGACACCCAGCGGGTGGACTTCGAGAAACACCTGGAAACCGATTTTTCCTTTGAAGTGCCCGGTGTGGCGCGCTTCCGGGTCAATGCCTTTAACCAGAACCGTGGTGCAGGCGCCGTGTTCCGGACCATTCCGTCGAAGGTCCTGAGCATGGACGACCTCGGCATGGGCGAGGTGTTTCGCAAAATTACCGACGCGCCGCGGGGGCTGGTGCTGGTGACGGGCCCGACCGGCTCCGGCAAGTCCACCACGTTGGCGGCGATGATCGATTACCTGAACAACCATCGCCATCACCACATCCTCACCATCGAAGACCCGATCGAGTTCGTCCACGAATCGCGCAAATGCCTGATCAACCAGCGCGAAGTGCATCGTGATACGCGTAGCTTTGCGACTGCCCTGCGCTCGGCACTGAGGGAGGACCCGGACGTGATTTTGGTGGGGGAGATGCGCGATCTGGAAACCATTCGCCTGGCGCTGACCGCCGCCGAGACCGGGCATCTGGTGTTCGGCACGCTGCACACCACGTCAGCGGCGAAAACCATCGACCGGGTGGTGGATGTGTTTCCGGGGGATGAGAAATCGATGGTGCGTTCGATGCTGTCCGAGTCGTTGCTGGCAGTGGTGTCGCAGTCGCTGGTGAAGAAAATTGGAGGCGGGCGGATTGCGGCGCACGAGATCATGCTCGGCACGTCGGCGATTCGTAACCTGATCCGCGAAGACAAGGTCGCGCAGATGTACTCGTCGATTCAGACCGGTGGAAACCTGGGGATGCAGACGCTGGATATGTGTTTGAAGGACTTGGTGACCAAGGGCTTGATCAGCCGCGAGCATGCGCGGGAGAAGGCGCGGTCGCCGGATAACTTTTGAGGATTGGAATGCAGCCTTGTGGCGAGGGGGCTTGCCCCCGTTGGAGTGCGAAGCAGCCCCAAAAAATCGGGAGCGCTGCGCACTCCAGCGGGAGCAAGCTCCCTCGCCACAGATGCCCGCTTTCAGGTGGGCAGTGTCGGATCAGCGCTGAACGACGCGCATCTGATTCGGTTCTTTCGGCAGAACCCGCTTGGCAACCACGTAGTGGCTTTCCCAGTACGGCTTCTTCAGCGTATCGATGGTCACCGACTTGCCACGACGTGGGGCGTGGATGAAGCGGTCGTTGCCCAGGTAGATGGCAACGTGATTGACCCGGCGGCTCTTGATGTTGAAGAAAATCAGGTCGCCCGGCTTCAGATCGCTGCGATTGACTTTCTCGCCATGACCGCTGGCCATGGCGTTGGAGGTGCGCGGCAGGTCAAACGTGGCGTCGTTGAACGCATATTTCACCAGGCCACTGCAGTCGAACCCTTTACTTGGGCTGCTGCCGCCCCAACGGTAAGGAGTACCGAGGACGTTTACAGCGCGGCTCAGCACGTTGCTGCTGGTCTTGCTCGACATCGGCGGAACAAGTTTGCTGTTGTCACTCAGCTGGGCCGAATGTTTTGCATTTTGTTTGTTTTTGCTCGAAGGAGCAGAAACATGGGATTTTGGGGTGTAACCATTAACGTTTGGAAGACGTTGCTCACGATTGGTGGCGTGGGCGGCCAGTGGCATCAAAAGGCAAATGGTTAGCCATGTCTTGAAAAATGGACGCATTAGGCAGGGCTCGAATAGGTGAACGCGCAACTTTATAACAGCTTTTTTTGACCTTCCGAGGCCGTTGGTCGATTCAACCTGGTGGTCAATGGAACCAAACAAGCGGCAAATGGACGCAATTGTCGGACAGAAGTCAGGTGCTATAAGGCTTTGACGGACATCAAGGTAGCATTTGCCATACGTCGGCAACCTGTAAAAAAGTCACAAAGATTTAAAGAATATTTATCTATCGTGTGAATCGAGGTGCTCCATGAACAGCTATCAACAGTCCGCCGCGCATCAAGATACGCACAGCAAAGTGATCGGATATCTGCTGTGGATTTTTGGTTTTACCGGTGCTCACCGCTTCTATTACGGCAAGCCGGTGACCGGGACGATCTGGTTTTTCACCTTTGGCTTGCTGGGAATCGGCTGGCTGATCGACGTTTTTCTGATCCCGGCAATGGACCGTGAAGCGGACCTTCGGTTCACCGCGGGGCCGATCGAATACAACGTGGCGTGGATTCTGCTGACGTTTCTAGGGGTGTTCGGTGTACATCGGATGTATCAGGGGAAGTGGATCAGCGGCTTGCTGTACTTGGTGACGGGCGGGTTGTTCTTTGTCGGGGTGCTGTATGACTTCTGGACGCTGAATGACCAGGTTTCGGTGCGTAACGCCCAGAATCGAGGCGCGTTCCAGTAAGCATTCGCGAGCAAGCCCGCTCCCACATTTGATCTGGTCGTTCACAAATCCAGTGTGGGAGCGGGCTTGCTCGCGAATGCAGGCAACCCGGTATTACGCCTGGTGGCTAATCCGGCCATCCACCAAGGTGTAGCGCACCACGCCCGGCAGGCTGTGCCCAAAGAACGGGCAGTTCTCACCCTTGGACAGCCAGGTTTCACCCGCCACTGTCGACGCCGCAGGGTCGAACAGCACGATATCCGCCGGCCCACCCACCGCCAGCTTACCGGCCGGCAAACGCAGCGCTTCGGCAGGCCCGGCACTCAAGCGCGCCAGCAGCGTCGGCAGGTCCAGCAAACCATCCTCCACCAGCGTCATCGCCAGCGGCAGCAGCAATTCAACGCTGCTGATGCCCGGCTCTGTCGCGCCGAACGGTGCCAGTTTGGCATCCCGCTCATGCGGTTGGTGATGGCTGGAAATGGCCGAGATCACGCCCGATTTCACCGCCGCACGCAGGCCGTCGCGGTCGGCGCGGGTGCGCAGCGGCGGCTGGACATGGTAGAGGCTGCTGAAGTCGATCAAGGCTTCATCCGTCAGGATCAGCTGATACAGCGCCACATCGGCGGTCACCGGCAGCCCACGGGCCTGGGCCTGAGCGATCAGGGCCACACCGCGAGCGCTGGTGAGCTGGCTGAAGTGCGCGCGCACGCCGCTTTGCTCGACCAGCAACAGGTCGCGGGCCAGGGCCACGGTTTCAGCCGTTTCCGGAATGCCCGGCAAACCGAGGAAGCTCGCGGTCGGGCCTTCATGGGCCAGGCCACCTTCGGCCAGATCGCGGTCCTGCGAATTGAAAATCACCGTCAGGTCGAACGTCGCCGCATATTCCAGCGCCCGGCACAAGGTGCGGGTGTTGCGGAAGCTCTCCAGGCCGTTGCCGAAGGCCACGCAGCCGGCATCGCGCAGGGCAACGAGCTCTGCCAGCTGCTCGCCGTCCAGGCCTTTGCTCAGGGCGCCGATCGGGAAGACCTTGGCGTTGCCGGCTTCACGGGCGCGGTCGAGAATCAGTTCGGCCACGGCCGAGGTGTCCAGCACCGGTTTGGTTTTCGGCGGGCAGCACAGGCTGGTCACGCCACCGGCGGCCGCGGCGCGGGTTTCGCTGATGATCGAACCTTTGCGGCTGTAGCCCGGCTCGCGCAGGGCGACGTTCAGGTCAACCAACCCGGGGGCGGCCACCAGGCCTTGGGCGTCAAGTGTGTCGACGGCGACAAAACCGGCGGGCGCGGCGCCCAGGGCGACGATCTTGCAGGCTTCAATGTGGATGTCAGTCACTTTATCCAGGCCAGAGGCTGGATCAATCACGCGTGCGCCGAGAATGCTGAGCTTCACTGGGCGTTCTCCTGCTCGAATTGACGTTGCGCAGTCTGCCCGCTCATGGCCATGGACAGCACAGCCATACGAATCGCAATACCGTAGGTCACCTGGTTGAGGATCACCGAGTGCGGACCGTCGGCCACCGCCGACTCAATCTCCACCCCACGGTTGATCGGCCCCGGATGCATGACGATGCAATCCGGCTTGGCCCCGGCCAGGCGCGCGGTGGTCAGGCCGAACAGGCGGTAGAACTCGCCCTCGCTCGGCAGCAGGCCACCGGCCATGCGCTCGCGTTGCAGGCGCAGCATGATCACCACGTCGACGTCTTTCAGGCCTTCGGTCATGTCGGTGTAGACCTTCACGCCGTATTGCTCGATGCCGATCGGTAGCAGGGTTTTCGGCGCGATCACGCGGATGTCCGGGCAACCCAGGGTTTTCAGCGCCAGCATGTTCGAACGTGCCACCCGCGAATGCAGGATGTCGCCAACGATGGCCACCGAGAGGTTTTCGAAGCCGCCCTTGTGTCGACGGATCGTCAGCATGTCGAGCATGCCCTGCGTCGGGTGCGCGTGCCGGCCGTCTCCGCCGTTGATGATCGCCACTTGCGGGCACACATGTTCGGCGATGAAGTGCGCCGCGCCGGAGTCACCGTGACGCACGACAAACATGTCGGCAGCCATGGCTTCCAGGTTGCGCAGGGTGTCGAGCAGGGTTTCGCCCTTGCTGGCCGACGAGGTCGACACGTTCAGGGTGATCACGTCTGCCGACAGCCGCTGGGCCGCCAGTTCGAAGGTGGTGCGGGTGCGGGTGGAGTTTTCGAAGAACACATTGCACACGGTCTTGCCGCGCAGCAACGGGACTTTCTTCACCGCCCGGGCGCCGACTTCGAGGAACGAGTCGGCGGTGTCGAGGATTTCTGTCAGCAGCTCGCGGCGCAAACCGTCGAGCGAGAGAAAGTGGCGCAGCTGGCCCTGATCATTGAGCTGCAGCGGGCGCTTGGTATCTAGAGGCGTCATCGCGAGGGGGACTCTCAATAGGGCGAATTAAAGGGCGAGGTCTTGCAGTTCAAGCTTGAGCTCGGGGCCGGACAGCTTGACCCGCTCATGGGCGGCCAGCGACAGCGTCGCGCCGACCACATTCGGGCTGATCGGCAACTCGCCGGCGTCGAGGTCCAGCAGGCAGACCAGCGTTACGCTGGCCGGGCGGCCGTAGTCGAACAGTTCGTTCATGGCGGCGCGGATGGTGCGGCCGCTCATGAGTACGTCGTCGATCAGCACCAGGTCCTGGCCTTCGATCTCGAACGGCAGCGCCGACGGGCGAACCTGCGGGTGCAGGCCGTTCTGGCTGAAATCGTCACGGTAGAAGGACACGTCCAGGGTGCCGAGCGGCGAATCGCTGCCCAGTTCTTCGAGCAACGCCTGGGCAACCCAGACGCCGCCGGTACGGATACCGATGTAACGCGGTTCGCTGATGCCACGGTGTTCCAGGTGTGCCTTGAGACGGATCGCCATCTGGCTGATCAGTTCGGCGGGATTGGGCAGGCTCATGGTTGCTCCTTCTTGGGCCCGAGCCGGATGCTGCTTGAAGGGTGGCTCGGGTTGTCGCTATAGAGAGTCGCTTGCAGCGGCTCTTGAGGATTCGTTGCTTCAGGACTCGAACAGCGCGCTGTTTTCGTCGAGCCAGCCTTGCAGCAGCAGGGCGGCGGCGATGGCATCGACCGGGTTGTCGCGGTAACTGCCTTTTTGCCCGCCGCGATCACGTCGCTCGCCTTTGGCTTCAAACGTGGTCAGGCGTTCATCGTGGGTATAGAAGGGCAAGTTGTAGCGACCGTTGAGGCGACGGGCGAACTTTTCCGCGCGCAGGCACATGTCGCTCGGAGTGCCGTCCATGTTTAAAGGCAGGCCGACCACCACCGCGTCAGGCTTCCACTCTTTAATCAGGGCTTCGACCTGATTCCAGTCGGGAACGCCGTTCTGCGCCTTCAAGGTGCACAGCTCGCGGGCCTGGCCGGTAATCACCTGGCCGACCGCGACACCGATCTGTTTGGTGCCGTAGTCAAACCCCAAAATCAGGCGCAGGGCCATCAGGCGTGCCCCGCCTGGCTGGTCAGCAGGCTGAGGTTGACGCCCAAGTGTTTGGCCGCCGCGTCCAGGCGCAATTCGCTGCTGGTGTTGAACAGGATGTCGGCGTCGTACGGGCAGGTCAGCCAGGCGTTCTGCGCCAGTTCGGCATCCAGCTGCCCGGCTTCCCAGCCGGCGTAACCGAGGGCGATCAGGCTTTTCGCCGGGCCCACGCCGTCGGCGATGGCGAACAGCACGTCCTGGGAAGTGGACAGAGCCAGTTCGTCTTCCAGATCAACGGTCGCCTGATAGCTCTGGCCCTTGGGATGCAGGACAAAACCACGATCGGTCTGTACCGGGCCACCGATGAAAATCGGCACATGCTGGCACAACGCTGGCGGCTCGATGTCCGGGCGCAGTTGCTCGAGGATGTCGGCCAGATTCAGGTCTTGCGGGCGGTTGACCACCAACCCCATGGCACCATTGGCGGTGTGCTCGACGATGTAGGTCAAGGTGTGCGCAAAGTTCGGGTCGGCCATGTGCGGCATGGCGATCAGGAAGTGATGCTTGAGGTAGCTGGGGCTGACGTTCTTCATGAGCGCTAGTGTGGCGTTGGAGGGGCAAACTGACAAGCTGGGGATGCCGCAATTTGGCAGTCGACACCGCTTAAATGTGGGAGCGGGCTTGTTGTGGCGAGGGGGCTTGCTCCCGCTCGAGTGCGCAGCGCTCGCATTTGTCGGGGGCTGCTTCGCAGCCCAGCGGGAGCAAGCTCCCTCGCCACAGGTTCTTCCTCCACCCTGGGGATTTGTGTGGGTCAGTTACTGGACAACCTGTCGCCGCGGGCAAACTTCCACGTGCGGATGATTTCCAGGCGGTCGATGTCCGAAAGGTCACCGGTAAACGGCGCAAACGGTGCCGCGAGCCTGACGATCCGCTGCGCCGCCTGATCCAGCAACGGCTGCCCCGACGATTCCAGCACCAGCACTTCATACAGCGAGCCATCGCGGTTGATCGAGACCATTAGGCGCAAATTGCCGTAAATCTGTTGGCGCCGAGCTTCGTCGGGGTAGTTGAGGTTGCCGATGCGCTCGACCTTCTTACGCCATTCGTCCTTATACCAGGCGCCTTTGTCTTTCATGGTCGAAGCAGCGCTTAGGCGGTGGATGCGCGGGCGTTTGGCGTACAGCTGTTGTTCGTTGGCCAGTTCCGCTTCGAGGCTGGCGATGTCGCTGGACAGCTGGGAGCTGTCAAACGTCGGCGCGGCCACTTCCGCTTTGGTTTGCGGTTTGACCTCTTCGTTCTTGGCCGGGGCTTTTTTCGGCTTCGGTGCGATGGTGGTCACGGCAGCCTTGGGCGGCGCTTCCTGTACTTCAGGTTTGGCGGCGGGTGGCGGTGTGACTTTTTGCACCTTGTTGTCCTGGAACGGCGCGATCTCGGTGGTCTTGGGGATCGCCTTTTTATCCAGGGTGCCGCTGCCTTGCTGATTTTCCTGGGCGAGGAAGTCGGCTTTTTCGGGCTTCTTTTCGCTTTTGAAGCTGGCGAGGGTGATTTCCAGGGTTTTGCTGATCTGTTTGGGCTCGACCATCGTAAAGCCGACGCCCAACAACAAGGCCAGGTGAATCAACGCCGCCAGAAACAGGGTAAAACCGAGGCGATCGGCCGGGCGCACGCCACGATGGGCGAGTTCAACGGGCAGATCGGACGGAAGTGTCATGACAAAAAAACCAACATCGCGTTTTTCACAGGCCGCGCATGATAACGCAATGTTGGTCGTGCCTTGGCTGTTCTATATCAACGAGCCTTGAGCTTCTGATCGATGGCATCCATCAGCAGGCCACCGATGTCGGTGCCGAACGCGTTATCAATCTCGCGAATGCACGTCGGGCTGGTGACGTTGATTTCGGTCAGGTGCTCACCGATCACGTCCAGACCTACAAACAGCAGGCCTTTCTCGCGAAGGGTCGGGCCGACTTGGGCGGCGATCCAGCGATCCTTGTCGGTCAACGGGCGAGCTTCGCCACGACCGCCGGCCGCCAGGTTGCCACGGGTTTCGCCAGCGGCAGGAATGCGCGCCAGGCAGTAATCCACCGGCTCGCCGTCGATCATCAGGATGCGCTTGTCGCCATCCTTGATTGCCGGCAGGTAGGCCTGGCCCATGATCTGCTGGGTGCCCAGCGCGGTCAGGGTTTCCAGAATCACCGACAGGTTCGGGTCGCCCGCACGGTGACGGAAAATCGACGTGCCGCCCATGCCGTCCAGCGGCTTGAGAATCACGTCGCCGTGTTTGGCGGCGAATTCACGCAGCACATCGGCGCGACGGCTGACCACGGTCGGCGGCGTGCATTGCGGGAACAGCGTAGCGAACAACTTTTCGTTGCAGTCACGCAGGCTCTGCGGCTTGTTGACCACCAACACGCCAGCACGCTCGGCCTGTTCCAGCAGGTAGGTGGAGTACACGAACTCCATGTCGAACGGCGGATCCTTGCGCATCAGGATCACGTCCAGGTCGCTCAGCAGCGCGTCGGTCTCGGCTTCCAGCTCGAACCATTTCTCCGGGTTGGCGAAGACTTTCAGCGGGCGCATCCGCGCCCGTGCTTCTCCTTCGCCCTGGTACAAATCGCGCTGTTCCATATAGAACAGTTCCCAGCCGCGCTTCTGCGCGGCCAGCAGCATGGCCAGCGAGCTATCCTTTTTATAGGAGATGCTGGCAATAGGATCCATGACAATCCCGACGCGAACGCTCATGGGTTTTTCCTCGAAAATGGATGGTCCGAACGGACATGAAAAAGTGGCGTCAGAGTGGCGCTGAGTGTGTTCCCGGTCAAGGAAAAACCACCGCAAAGCCCGGCCGATAGATTGCATTTGGAGACTGTGCTAAAAAGGCTGCCATGCCGTGCTGGCCCTTGAACATCAAGGGTTCCAGCCACCAAACGGACAATTTGTTTCGCAAAGGCGACGGTAGAGCATTTATGGATCAGCATTCCAGCGCCTTGAAGGTCATGGTGATCGACGATTCGAAGACGATTCGTCGCACCGCCGAAACGCTGTTGAAGAATGTGGGTTGTGAAGTCATTACGGCCATCGACGGTTTCGATGCGCTGGCCAAGATTGCCGATAACCATCCCGGCATCATCTTTGTCGACATCATGATGCCGCGTCTGGATGGCTATCAGACCTGCGCTTTAATCAAGAACAACAGTGCGTTCAAGTCCACGCCAGTGATTATGCTGTCGTCCAAGGACGGGCTGTTCGACAAGGCCAAGGGGCGCATCGTCGGCTCCGATCAGTTTTTGACCAAGCCTTTCAGCAAGGAAGAGCTGCTGAACGCGATCCAGGCCCATGTTCCGGGCTTCGCCGCCGTTTTGCCGCAGTAGGACACGCACAGTGACGCTCGGCCAGCGGGCCCGGCGTCGACAAGAATGGGGAAGACCATGGCACGTATTCTGATCGTCGATGATTCGCCGACCGAAATGTACAAACTGACCGGCATGCTGGAAAAGCACGGTCACGAAGTGTTGAAAGCCGAGAACGGCGCCGACGGCGTGGCCCTGGCCCGTCAGGAAAAACCTGACGCCGTGCTGATGGACATCGTCATGCCCGGCCTCAACGGTTTCCAGGCGACCCGCCAGTTGACCAAAGACCCGGACACCGGGCACATCCCGGTGATCATCATCACCACCAAGGATCAGGAAACCGACAAGGTCTGGGGCACGCGCCAGGGCGCCAAGGACTACCTGACCAAACCGGTCGACGAAGAGACCCTGATCAAAACCCTCAACAACGTACTGGCCGGTTGATCGTCCGGCCATGACCGAGTCGCTGACGGCTTTCGAACTGCTGCTGCAGATCGACCAGCGCTGTCGTTTGCTGGCGGCGGATCTGCCGTCGCAGCCGACCCGACAGGACAGCTGGAGCGGCATCGGTTTTCGCATGGGCGAGGATTGGTACGTCGCGCCGATGGGCGAAGTCAGCGAAGTCCTGCATGAACCGCGTTTCACCCAGTTGCCGGGGGTCAAATCCTGGGTCAAAGGGGTGGCCAACCTGCGTGGGCGATTACTGCCGGTCATGGATCTGTGCGGTTTTTTTGGCCACGAAGTCTCGGCGTCGCGCAAGCAGCGGCGGGTGTTGGTGGTGGAACATAACGAGGTGTTTGCCGGGTTGCTCGTCGACGAGGTTTTCGGCTTGCAGCATTTTGCTCAGGACAGCCTGGAGCCGGCAGTTCAGGCGAGCGGGCCGATGGCGGCGTTCGTCAAAGGCCGGTTCCAGCGCGAGCAGGCCTGGCAAGTATTCAGCCCGTTTGCGCTGGCGCAGTCGCAGGGCTTTATGCACGTGGCGCTCTAGTTGGCTCGCCACCTATTAAATGTGGGAGCGGGCTTGCTCGCGAAAGCGGTGGATCATTCAACATAGATGTCGATTGATAGACCGCTTTCGCGAGCAAGCCCGCTCCCACAAGGGTTACTCGGCGGGTTCTAAAGGTTGGTTAACAGGCGAGGACCGATGATAAAAACAAAAACAGGCAAGCCAGAAGGATCGCGCAGCCGCTCGCAGATCATCGCGCTGTTTATCGCGCTGATCGTGTTCATCATGCTGCTGTTCGCCAATTTCGCTTACCTCAACACCCAGGCCACGTACGACAAACAGTACATCGGCCACGCCGGTGAGCTGCGCGTGCTGTCCCAGCGCATCGCCAAAAATGCCACCGAGGCCGCTGCCGGCAAAGCGGCCGCGTTCAAGCTGCTCAGCGATGCGCGCAACGATTTCGCCCAGCGCTGGGGCTACCTGAAGAAGGGCGACCCGGCCACCGGCCTGCCGCCCGCGCCGTCCACCGTGCGCCCGGAAATGCGCGCCGTGCAGCTCGATTGGGAACGCCTGCTTAAGAACACCGACGCCATCCTTTCCAGCGAGCAGACCGTGCTGTCGCTGCATCAGGTGGCCGCGACCCTGGCCGAAACCGTGCCGCAGTTGCAGGTCGAGTACGAAAAAGTCGTCGAAATCCTCCTGCAACGGGGGGCCCCGGCGGCGCAGGTGGCGATGGCCCAGCGTCAATCGTTGCTGGCCGAGCGTATTTTGGGCGCGGTGAACACCGTGCTGTCCGGCGACGAAAACTCGCAGCAGGCCGCCGACGCCTTCGGTCGCGACGCTGCGCGTTTCGGCCAGGTGCTCAATGGCATGCTTCAGGGCAACGTGGCCCTGCACATCAGCCAGGTCGAGGACCGCGATGCTCGCGCCCGGTTGACCGAGATTTCCGAACTGTTCGAATTCGTCTCGGGCTCGGTGGATGAAATCCTCGAGACCTCGCCCGAACTGTTCAAGGTCCGTGAGTCGGCCACTAACATATTTACCCTGTCGCAAACCCTGCTCGACGAAGCCTCGCACCTGGCCACCGGTTTCGAAAACCTCGCCGGCGGGCGCAACACCGACACCATCGGCGGCTACGTGCTGGGTCTGCTGGCGCTGACGTCGATCATCCTGATCGGTCTGGTGATGGTTCGCGAAACCAACCGTCAGCTTCAGGAAACCGCCGAGAAAAACGAACGCAACCAGAACGCGATCATGCGCCTGCTGGACGAAATCGAAGACCTGGCCGACGGCGACTTGACCGTCACCGCCTCGGTGACCGAAGACTTCACCGGGACCATCGCCGACTCGATCAACTATTCCGTCGACCAATTGCGCGACCTGGTGGCGACCATCAACCTCACCGCCGGCCAGGTGGCCGCCGCCGTGCAGGAAACCCAGGCCACCGCCATGCACCTGGCGCAGGCCTCGGAGCATCAAGCGCAACAGATTTCCGAGGCCTCCACGGCCATTAACGACATGGCCCAGTCCATCGACCAGGTATCGGCCAACGCCGCCGAATCGTCGGCGGTGGCCGAGCGCTCGGTGGAAATTGCCAACAAGGGCAACGAGGTGGTGCACAACACCATCCACGGCATGGACAACATTCGCGAACAGATTCAGGACACCGCCAAGCGCATCAAGCGCCTGGGTGAGTCTTCCCAGGAAATTGGCGACATCGTCAGCCTGATCGATGACATTGCCGACCAGACCAACATCCTCGCGCTCAACGCCGCTATTCAGGCGTCGATGGCCGGTGATGCCGGTCGCGGATTTGCGGTGGTCGCCGACGAGGTGCAGCGCCTGGCCGAGCGCTCGTCCGCCGCCACCCGACAAATCGAAACCCTGGTGCGGGCGATCCAGACGGACACCAACGAAGCGGTTATTTCCATGGAACAGACCACCACCGAAGTGGTGCGTGGCGCGCGGCTGGCGCAGGATGCCGGTGTGGCCCTGGAAGAAATCGAAGGGGTATCGAAGACCCTCGCCGCGTTGATCCAGAGTATTTCCAACGCGGCGCAGCAACAAACCTCTTCGGCCGGGCAGATTTCCCTGACGATGAATGTGATTCAACAGATCACCTCGCAGACCTCGTCCGGCTCCACGGCCACCGCCGAGAGCATCGGCAACCTGGCGAAAATGGCCAGTCAGCTGCGGCGTTCGGTGTCCGGCTTCACCTTGCCGGCCGCCAAGGCGCAGGCGGCAGACAAAGCGTGAACCGTCCACAGGCATATGATTTTTGATTGGCGTAGGGACTGGAGTGGTTATGGGTGATCGGCACGACTATGTGGCCCTTGAGTGGGTCAAAGGCGAGATTGCCGAAACGCTGAAGCAGGCCCATCAAGCGATCGAAACCCTGCTTGATGACCCGCAGGCGTTGTACGCCTTGAGCGATTGCCTGGCGTACATCCATCAGGTTCACGGCAGTTTGCAGATGGTCGAATTCTACGGCGCGGCTCTGCTCGCCGAAGAGATGGAGCAGTTGACCAGCGCCTTGCAGCACGACCGCGTCAGCCATCGTGAGGAGGCGCTGCACCTGTTGCTGCAAGCCCTTGGGCAACTGCCGATTTACCTCGACCGGGTGCAAAGTGCGCGCCGCGACCTGCCCTTGGTGGTGTTGCCGCTGCTCAACGATTTGCGCAGTGCCCGGGGTGAAACCCTGCTCTCGGAAACCAGCCTGTTCAGCCCGCAACTGGCGGATCAGCCGGCGTTGGACGAAGCTTCGCTGACACGGCTGGAACCCGCGGATTTCGCCAACGTGTTGCGCAAATTACGCCAGATGCTGCAGGTGGCGCTGGTCGGGTTGCTGCGCGAACAGGATGACCAGACCCACCTCGATTACCTGGCGAGGGTTTTTTCACGCCTCGAAGGGCTGTGCGCGGGGGCGCCCATGAGCCCGCTGTGGCAAGTCGCCTCGGCGCTGGTCGAAGGCATGCGCGCCGGGGTGATCGCCAACAGTCCGGCGTTGCGCAGCCTGTTCAAGGACGCTGACCATGAGCTCAAGCGGTTGCTTGAGCAGGGCATCCATGGCATCAATCAACCGGCACCGCCGGAGCTGCTCAAGAGTTTGCTGTTCTACATTGCCAAGGCCGACCATCCCACCGGGCAGATGCTGACCATGAAAGATCGCTACTCACTGGACGATGCGTTGCCCGACAGCGCGATGGTCGATGAAGAACGGGCACGGCTCGCCGGCCCCGACCGCGATGCCATGCGCTCGGTACTGGCGGCGCTCTGTGAAGAACTGGTGCGGGTCAAGGAACGCCTCGACCTGTTCGTGCGCAGCGACCGCCAGCACACCGCGGACCTCGACAGCCTGTTGGCGCCACTGCGGCAAATCGCCGACACCCTGGCGGTGCTGGGGTTTGGTCAACCGCGCAAAGTCATCATCGATCAACTGGCGGTGGTGCTGAGCCTGGTTCAGGGCCAGCGCGAACCCAACGACGCGATCCTGATGGACGTTGCGGGCGCCTTGCTCTATGTCGAAGCCACCCTGGCTGGCATGGTCGGCACCGTGGAGCCCGAGAGCCGGGAAGAAAGCCGCCTGCCGACCACCGACCTGACGCAGATTCACCAGATCGTCATCCGCGAAGCGCGCATCTGCTTGCAAGAAGCCAAGGACATGATCGTCGACTACATCGACGCCGACTGGGATCGTCAGCATTTGCAGGCGTTGCCAGCCTTGCTCACCCAGGTGCGTGGGGCGTTGGCGATGATCCCGCTGAGCCGTGCGGCGAGCCTGATCGAAACCTGCAATCACTTCATCCGCGAGCATTTGCTGCTGGAGCCGGACCAGCCCGGTTGGCAGGAACTGGACAGCCTGGCCGACGTGATTTCCAGCATCGAGTACTACCTGGAACGCCTGAGCGACGACCCCGAAGCACCGGGCGAAAAGCTGCTCGATGTCGCCGAAAAAAGCCTGGCATCGCTCGGGTTTTTCCCCAGCGAAACGCACGTGCCGATGCTCGATGATGTGCTCAGCCCAAGTGAAGCCCAGGTTATGCAGGACCAACAGGAACTCGATGACCCCGCGACCGTGCAGTCGCTGGCCGATGTATTGGCCAGTCCCGTGTCTTCGGTCAATCCTCCGGCCCTGACCACGCCGGGCAGCCTGTTACCGCCCCCCGCCGGTGAAGAACCGGTCGACGATGAGCTGCGCGAAGTCTTTCTCGAAGAGACCGATGAAGTCCTCGATATCCTCCATGAATTCTTGCCGCGCTGGGCCGCCAACCCCGACGACAAATCCGCCCTGAGTGAGCTGCGCCGCGCCTTTCACACATTGAAAGGCAGTGGCCGGATGGTCCGGGCGCTGGTATTGGGAGAGCTGGCATGGGCGGTGGAAAACCTGCTCAACCGCGTGCTGGAAGACAGCGTCGCGCCGGGGGCCGCTGTGCAACAGCTGCTCACCGATGCACTGAATTTACTGCCGGACCTGGTAGCCGAGTTCGCCGGCAATGCCCAGCGTCAGCGCAATGATGTCGACCAATTGGCGGCGCGCGCGCATGCCCTTGCCAAGGGCGATGCACCGGCCAGCGATGAGGACACACAGGACGTCGCGGCCCTCGATCCGCTGTTGCTGGAGATCTTCCGCAAAGAAGCCGAAACCCACCTGGCCAGCCTCAACCGTTTTCTCGATCAGGCCGCCGAACATGTGCCGTTACAGGCCAGCGACGAATTGCAACGAGCCTTGCACACGCTCAAGGGCAGCGCCTCGATGGCCGGCGTGTTGCCGATCGCCGAACTGGCGACGGCACTGGATCAACTGGCTCGCGAATACAAGGCGCACTTGATCGCGCTGGACCTGGACGAAGTCGAACTGTTGCTGGAAGCCGAAGGGCTGTTTCGGCTCGGCTTGCGCCAGCTCAAGACCGATCCGCTGGCCGAGATTCGTGGTGCCCGCTCATTGATCGAGCGCACCCAGGCGTTGCTCGCCGAACGTCTGCAATCGCTGTTGAGTACGCCCAATACCGCACTGCGAACCAAGCGCGATCCGCAGTTGATCAACAACTTCCTGGCCCAGGGCATGGACATCCTGCTGGACGCCGAAAGCCTGTTGCAGCGCTGGCAGCAGCATCCCGGCGAGCGTCAGGAACTGACCGCGCTGCTCGATGAACTGACCACCCTCGGCGAAGGCGCGCACCTCGCCGACCTGCATCCGGTGGACGCCCTCTGCGAAGCCTTGCTCGACCTGTATGGCGCGGTGGAAGAGAGCAGCCTGGCGGTCAGCGAGCGGTTTTTCCATGAGGCGCAAAGTGCCCACGAAGCGCTGATCAACATGCTCGACGAACTGGCTGCTGGCCAGGAAGTCAGCCCGCAACCGGAACGCATTCGGGCCTTGCGCGGTTTGCTCGATGAAAGTCTTGATCCGTCGTCCATGGGCCTGATCCGCAGTGATGGCAGCCGCACCCTGAGCATTCGGGAGCTGGGCAGCGCCACCGCCGAACTGGAACAATCGGCAACCCAGGTCGATCTGGATGACGAAATCGTTTCGATCTTCCTCGAAGAAGCGGTGGATATCCTCGAAAGCGCCGGCCAAGCCCTGCAACGCTGGTTGAGTGACCCGGACAACGCCGCACCGCTGTCGTCCTTGCAGCGCGATTTGCATACGCTCAAAGGCGGGGCGCGGATGGCTGAAGTCGAGCCGGTCGGCGACCTCGCCCATGAATTGGAAACCCTTTACGAAGGCTTGGTGGACCGCCGTTACAACCACAGTGAAACCCTGGCGCTGTTGCTGCAAAAGAGCCATGACCGGCTCGCGGTGCTGCTGGAGCAGCTACAGAATCAACAATCGCTGGGATCGCCGAGCGAGCTGATCGAGGCGATTCGCGAGTTTCGTCAGGGCAATGTCAACGCCGCCGAAGTGACGGAGCCTGCGCCGGCCAAGGATTCGCCGGGGCATGATCCGGAGTTGTTGGAGATCTTCCTCGAGGAAGGTTTCGACATCATTGAAAACTCCGGCGCCGCGCTCGTGCGCTGGCAAGCCGAACCGTCGAACCGGCAGGAAATCGAAACCCTGCTGCGCGATCTGCACACGCTCAAGGGCGGCGCACGCATGGTCGAAATCGCCCCGATTGGCGACCTGGCCCATGAACTGGAATTTCTCTACGAAAGCCTGTCGGCGGGCACCCTGCAACCGAGTGCGGCATTGTTCACCTTGCTGCAAAGCAGCCACGACCGCCTGGCGCAGATGCTCGATGCGACCCGCGCCGAACAGCCTTTGCCGCCGGCCGACCGACTGATCGACGCCATCAGGAATTTCAGCCATCCGGCCGTGCTGCAACCGGCCGTTGTCGCCCCTGTCGCCCCTGTTGCCGCCAAGCCAGAGGTCCCCGCGCTGCAAGCCGACGCGGGCGCCGACATGGTCAAGGTCTCGGCGGAGCTGCTCGACGACCTGGTCAACCTCGCCGGTGAAACCTCGATCTTCCGGGGCCGTATCGAGCAGCAGGTCAACGATGCGCGGGTCACCCTGAGCGAGATGGAAACCACCATCGAACGGATGCGCGACCAATTGCGCAGGCTCGATACCGAAACCCAGGGCCGGATTCTCAGCCGCCAGCAAGTCGACGCCGAACGCTCGGGCTACGAAGAATTCGACCCGCTGGAAATGGACCGCCACTCGCAATTGCAGCAACTGTCGCGGGCGCTGTTCGAGTCGGCCTCTGACTTGCTGGATTTGAAGGAAACCCTCGACCGGCGCAATCAGGACGCGGAGAACCTGCTGCAACAGCAGGGCCGCATCAATACCGAGTTGCAGGAAGGCTTGATGCGCACGCGCATGGTGCCGTTCGAACGGATGTTGCCGCGTTTGAAACGCATCGTTCGCCAGGTCTCCAGCGAGCTGGGCAAGGACGTGGAATTCATTGTCGGCAACGCGGAAGGCGAGATGGACCGCAACGTCCTCGAGCGCATGGCACCACCGCTGGAGCACATGCTGCGCAACGCCGTGGACCATGGGCTGGAATCGGCCGAGGTGCGCATCGCCGCCGGCAAACCGGCCAAGGGACGGATCACCCTCGACTTGTCCCGCGAGGGCGGCGACATCATCTTCGACATCCGCGACGACGGTGCCGGCGTGCCGCTGGACGCCGTACGGCGCAAGGCGATCAAGCGCGGTTTGCTCGCTGAAGACGCCGAGATCAACGACCGCGACGTGTTGCAGTTCATCCTGCAACCGGGGTTTTCCACGGCCGAGAAGATCACCCAGATTTCCGGGCGGGGCGTCGGCATGGACGTGGTCCATGAAGAAGTACGCCAGCTCGGCGGCACCATGGTCATCGACTCGGTGCCGGGGCAGGGCGTGCATTTCCGCATTCGCCTGCCGTTCACCGTGTCGGTCAACCGCGCGCTGATGGTGCAGTGTTTTGACGATCAATATGCGATCCCGCTGAACACCATCGACGGCATCGTCCGCGTGCTGCCCAACGAACTTGAAGGGCATTACCGACTCGATCCTCCGCGGTACAAATACGCCGGGCAGGACTATGAACTGTGCTACCTCGGCGAGCTGCTGAAAACTAGCTCCCGCCCGAAGCTGCTCGGCCAGAGCCTGCCGTTGCCGGTGTTGCTGGTTCAATGCAACGAGCGGCACATTGCGGTGCAGGTCGACTCCATGGCCGGCACCCGCGAGATCGTGGTGAAAAGCCTCGGCCCGCAATTCGCCGCGGTGCAGGGTTTGTCCGGGGCGACGATTCTGGGCGATGGTCGAGTGGTGCTGATTCTCGATTTGCTGGCGCCGATCCGCGCCATGCAGGCACCTTCGCCGCAACAGGCGCTGAACCAGGACACCGAAGTCGAGCCACACAAGCCCTTGCTGGTGCTGGTGGTCGATGACTCGGTGACCGTGCGCAAGGTCACCAGTCGTTTGCTCGAACGCCACGGCATGAACGTGCTGACCGCCAAGGACGGGGTCGACGCCATGTTGCTGCTCGAAGAACACATGCCGGACGTGATGCTGCTGGACATCGAAATGCCGCGCATGGACGGCTTCGAAGTCGCGACCCAGGTGCGCGCCGACGAACGTTTGCAGCATTTGCCGATCATCATGATCACCTCACGCACCGGCCAGAAACACCGCGACCGCGCGATGGCCATTGGCGTCAACGACTACCTCGGCAAGCCGTACCAGGAATCGGTGCTGCTGGAAAGCATCGCCCTGTGGAGCAAATCCCATGCTTGAGCATCGCACCAGTAACCTCACCGGCCTGTTGCTGCCCCTGGCCGACCGCAACCTGATCGTGCCCAACGTCGCGGTGGCTGAGCTGATCGACTATCAACCGGGGGCGTTCGATCTCGATACGCCACCGTGGTATCTGGGGCTGGTGAAGTGGCGGGACCGACAGATACCGTTGCTGAGTTTTGAATCGGCGTGCGGTCAGAAAATCGTCATCGGCGAACGGGCGCGGATTGTGATTCTCAATGCGCTGGGCGGGCGGCCAGGGTTGAAATTCATTGCGTTGCTGGTGCAGGGAATTCCGCGGTCGTACAAGCTCGACAGTCAGTTGAGTTATGTCGACGTGCCGTTGTGTTCGCTGGAGCAGGCGGCGGTGCAGGTGGGGGAGCAAGTGGCCAAAGTACCGGACTTGCTGGCGCTGGAGGAGTTACTGGTGAGTGCCGGGTTGGTTTGACCCGTATCCTGTGGCGAGGGAGCTTGCTCCCGCTGGGTTGCGAAGCAGCCCCAAAATCTCTAGCGAGCCGATTATTTTGCGACTGCTGCGCAGCCGAACGGGAGCAAGCTCCCTCGCCACAGGGGTTATGCGTTAGGCCTTGGCCTGCATCTGCATCTGCAACGCCTCGTAATGATCCAACGCCCGCTCCACCAACAACTGCACCCCATCCGCCATTCGACTGATCGCCAAGGCGACCGAGCGGCGTGAGCCTTCCACATCGTCCGCCAGATCAGCCGCAATCGCGCTGATCGACAGCATGTCTTCGGAAGCGTTGGCCAGCAGGGCTTCGGCATCGATGTCGGGGCATACAGTGAAGAGCCGGGACTTGTTACGGCGTCCCGAGGGTTTGCCGCTGGCAGGGGGGAAGTAATGGGCGAAGGCGCGGTCGGCGGCTTCTTTGAGTTTTTCGGCTTCGAGGGATGCTTGGGCGTCGGTGTCAGTGTTATCGGCTGGGTTGGACGTAACCTTGGACATAATGTGTTTCCGCTTACAGGTTGGAGTTGGTCCACTCGTAATGAATGGTGCTTTTTCTCCGTCTCTTCGGGGTTCCAGGCCCGGTCGCAGAATTCGCCGCGACCCATAAACGATAACGATCCACGCAAAACCCCACCATTCAGCGGCTTCCGGCATTGCTGTAGGTATCGCCGCCAGACTGCGTAGCCTCACACCCTTCCTGCTTACAAACTTTTAAACACAAAACCACAATCGTCGCAAAAGTTGATAAGTCCCAAAAAGGGACCTATCGTTCCCTTTTTGGGACTCCTCGGTCGACTCTGTGAAAAACCTTTCCCTCAGCGAAGCCCTGTTCACGACCACTCAGCAAAAAGTGCTGGGCTTGTTGTTCGGCAAACCCGACCGCAGTTTTTACGCCAACGAGATCGCCCGCTGGGCTCAAGTGGGTAAAGGCAGCCTCATGCGCGAGCTGGATCGGTTGCAGCAGGCCGGCGTTCTGACCCTGAGCCGTCAGGGCAACCAGACCCACTATCAAGCCAATCCGCAATGCCCAATCTATGCCGAACTGTTGGGCATCGCCCGCAAGACGTTCGGTATTGCCGAGCCTTTGCGCCAAGCGCTGCAACCTTTTGCCGAACAGATCACCTGGGCATTTGTGTACGGCTCCATCGCCAAGGATTCGGCAAACGCATCCAGTGACATTGATCTCATGCTGATCGGCGAAAGCCTCCACTACAGTGACGTGATGGAGCGGCTCATGCCTCTGGAAGAGCAACTGGGCCGCGTCCTCAACCCGACGCTCTACACCCCCGACGACTGGGCCGAAAAACTGGCGGCTGACAACAGCTTTGTCGTGCGGGTGGCGCAGCAGGACAAGATCACCCTGATGGGGGGAAACCCTTTGGAGTCCAAGGATGGGCAGCAACGAGAACCTGGAGAACCTGTTACGTAGTGGTGGACTGAAAGCCGAGCCGCCGGATCGCAGGGAATGCGAAGGGCTGATGCGTTCCGCAGTGGATCGATTGAAAGATGCGCAAACGTCTTCGCTTTCCTTCGCGAGCCGTTTTGACCTGGCTTACAACGCTGCCCATGCCTTGGCTCTGACGGCTCTTCGTTTGTGTGGTTACCGTTCAGACAAGAGATATCTAGTGTTTCAGTGCCTGGTTCATACCGCTGATATTGGCAAAGTGCAGGTTCGGTTATTCGCGCTGTGCCATGAGCGACGCAACCTGGCGGAGTACGAAGGTTACATGGATGAAGATCCGGCGTTGTTGGCGCAGTTGTTGGAAAGCGCTGAGCAGTTGCTGGTTCGTGTTCAGCAGATGATGACTGGGTGAAATGTTGAAACTGCGGTGATTGTTCCGGCGCCTTCGCGAGCAAGCCCGCTCCCACATTGGAATGCGTTTCAATGTGGGAGCGGGCTTGCTCGCGAAGGTGCCAGTCCAGGCAGCAGATATCTCTAGACAACCATTACTCTGACCGTAACGATCCACCGCTCAGCTTGATTGATGCCCCCACCCAACACTCCTAAGGTGACTCCCACGACAGCGAACCCGTGGAGTGGTCATGACAACAACAATATCCCCCGACTCGCGATGGACGCGGCGGCGCAGCGAAAAGCAGCGGCGTCTGGCGTTGGTCAAGGATCTTGCCGACGGTGTGGTGCTGCCCACCGACAACATCGTCGCGGCGCTGGAAGCCTTGATCCTGCCCGGCGACCGCGTGGTGCTGGAGGGCAATAACCAGAAACAGGCGGATTTCCTCTCCCGTTCACTGGTCAAGGCCGATCCCGCCAAGCTCCACGACTTGCACATGATCATGCCCAGCGTTGGCCGTGCCGAGCATCTGGACCTGTTCGAACGCGGCATCGCCCGCAAGCTCGACTTCTCCTTCGCCGGTACGCAAAGCCTGCGCATCAGCCAGTTGCTGGAAGACGGTCTGCTGGAAATCGGCGCGATCCACACTTATATCGAGCTCTATGCGCGGCTGGTGGTCGACCTGATTCCCAACGTCGTGCTCTCCGCCGGTTTCATGGCCGACCGTGCTGGCAACATCTACACCGGGCCGAGCACTGAAGACACCCCGGCATTGATCGAACCGGCTGCGTTCAGCGACGGCATTGTCATTGTTCAGGTCAACCAGTTGGTCGACGATGTCAACGACTTGCCGCGTGTCGACATCCCCGCTTCCTGGGTCGACTTCGTGGTGGTGGCCGACAAGCCGTTCTACATCGAACCGCTGTTCACCCGCGACCCACGGCACATCAAGCCTGTGCACATCTTGATGGCGATGATGGCGATCCGTGGCATCTACGAAAAACACAACGTGCAGTCGCTCAATCACGGCATCGGTTTCAACACCGCCGCCATCGAATTGATCCTGCCGACCTACGGCGAATCCCTCGGCCTCAAGGGCAAAATCTGCCGCAACTGGACGCTCAATCCGCACCCGACCTTGATCCCGGCGATTGAAAGTGGCTGGGTCGAAAGCGTGCATTGCTTCGGCACCGAACTGGGCATGGAAAACTACATCGCCGCACGGCCGGACGTGTTTTTCACCGGGCGGGACGGCTCGCTGCGCTCCAACCGGATGTTCTGCCAACTGGCCGGGCAATACGCGGTGGACCTGTTTATCGGCGCGACCCTGCAAGTCGACGGCGACGGTCATTCCTCCACCGTGACCCGCGGGCGACTCGCCGGATTCGGCGGCGCGCCGAACATGGGCCACGACCCGCGCGGTCGCCGTCACAGTACGCCGGCCTGGCTCGACATGCGCCACGACGATGCGCCTGAAGCCTTGCTCGAACGCGGCAAAAAACTCGTGGTGCAAATGGTCGAGACGTTCCAGGAGGGCGGCAAACCGACCTTCGTCGAAACCCTCGACGCGATCGACGTGGCGAAGAAAAGCGGCATGCCGCTGGCGCCGATCATGGTCTACGGCGACGACGTCACCCATTTGCTGACCGAAGAAGGCATCGCGTATCTGTACAAGGCGCGTTCGCTGGAAGAACGCCAGGCGATGATCGCCGCCGTCGCCGGGGTCACCGCCATTGGCCTGCGTCACAACCAGAAAGACACCGCGCGCATGCGCCGCGAAGGTTTGATCGCCTTGCCCGAAGACCTCGGCATCCGCCGCACCGACGCCACCCGCGAACTGCTCGCCGCGAAAAGCGTGGCGGATCTGGTCGAGTGGTCCGGTGGTCTCTACAACCCGCCCGCCAAGTTCAGGAGCTGGTAATGCACGCACTCAACCTGCAACCGAAAACCCTGACCCTGGCGGAACGGCTAGCCGATTTGGCGGTGGACGCTTTGATCGACGAAGCAGACCTGTCGCCGAAACCGGCGCTGGTCGACCGTCGTGGCAACGGCGCGCACACCGATTTGCACCTGGGGCTGATGCACGCCTCGGCGTTGTCACTCTGGTCTGCGTTCAAGGAAATGGCCGAAGCCGCTATCGAACTCGGCGAAATCGGTTTGCCGCTGCGCGAAGCGGTGGGGCGGATTGGCCGGGAAGGGGAGCAAGCGATGCTCGCCACCACGGGCGGGGTGAATACCCATCGCGGGGCGATCTGGGCCTTGGGCCTGTTGGTCACGGCTGCCGCGCTTGAGCCTGAATCCAACGCCGCCGGTTCCATCACCTTGCGCGCCGCACGCCTGGCGTTACTCGACGACCGTTACGCACCACGACCGCTAAGCCATGGCGCCCAAGTTGCCCAGCGTTACGGCGCCCGCGGTGCCCGTGAAGAAGCGCAGCTGGGTTTTCCTTCGGTGGTGCAACGGGCATTGCCGCAACTCAAACACAGCCGCGCCGCCGGTCACGGTGAACAGAACGCCCGGCTCGATGCCTTGCTGGCGATCATGACCCGACTGGCCGACACCTGCGTGCTCTACCGCGCTGGCGAAGCAGGCCTGCACGCCATGCAACTCGGCGCACAAGCCGTGATCGATGCGGGCGGCAGCGCCAGCCTTGCCGGCCGCCGCCGTTTGCATGAGCTGGATGAACAATTAATCGCGTTGAATGCCTCGCCGGGCGGTGCTGCTGATTTGCTCGCCGCTTGCCTGTTCATCGACCGCATCGAATCCGGAGCTTTTTGATGGAAACCTTATCCTTTGAATTCCCCGCCGGGCAGCCGCCACGCGGTCGCACGCTGGTGGGCTGTGTCGGCTCGGGCGATCTGGAAGTGCTGATCGAACCGGGTCAGGCCGGCAAGCTGACCATCAACGTGCAGACCTCGGTCAATGGCGCGCAACAGCGCTGGCAGCATCTGTTCGCGCGGATGTTTGACGGTCAGACACCGCCGGCGATGGACATCGCCATCCACGATTTCGGCGCGACGCCGGGTGTGGTGCGCCTGCGTCTGGAACAAGGCTTTGAGGAGATCGGCCATGACTGATCTCCTTAACAAACACAGCTTCATCGAACTCGGTGCCCGACAACGCGCGAAAGCCTTGCTCGACCCCGGCACCTTCCGCGAACTGCTCGACCCGTTTCAACGCATCATGTCGCCGTGGCTGGAGCGCCAGGGCGTGGTGCCGCAAGCCGATGACGGTGTGGTGATCGCCAAAGGCAGCATCGGTGGTTTGCCGGTGGTGATCGCTGCCATCGAAGGTGCCTTCCAGGGCGGCAGCCTTGGTGAAGTTGGCGGGGCAAAGATGGCGGGCGCGCTGGAACTGGCCGCTGAAGACAACCGCAATGGCATTCCGACCCGCGCCGTGTTGCTGCTGGAAACCGGCGGTGTGCGCTTGCAGGAAGCCAACCTCGGGTTGGCGGCGATTGCCGATATTCATGCGGCGATTGTCGACCTGCGCCAATACCAACCGGTGATTGGTGTGGTGGCCGGCAGCGTCGGCTGCTTTGGCGGGATGTCGATTGCCGCCGGGTTGTGCAGTTATTTAGTGGTCACCCAGGAGGCGCGTCTGGGCCTGAACGGCCCGCAAGTCATCGAACAGGAAGCCGGGCTTGAGGAATATGACTCCCGCGATCGTCCTTTTATCTGGAGCCTGACCGGCGGCGAGCAGCGTTTCGCCAGTGGTCTGGTGGATCGTTATACCGCCGATGATGTGGCGCAGATTCAGCAACACGTCAGTGAATTGCTGCAACAGGGTTTGCCGGCGCAACAACGCAGTCGTCAGGCCGATCTGTACCTGCAACGGCTGGCCCGTCTGGACGCCGCGCCGCAAATCGAACCGGCGACGGTTCGCGATCTGTATCAGGGAGCGCACTCATGAACACCTATTCGCTGAGAGGTTTGAACTGGTTCAACGCCTTGAGCGCCGGGGCAAAACCGGTCGAAGATTTGCCGGCTTCATTGAAAGTGGCCGATGGCGTGCTGGGTAATCAGCCTGTTCGGTTTATCGCGGTGGTGGCGGATCCGGAGAACCGTTTTGTCCGTGCGCGTAACGGTGAAGTCGGTTTGCTGGAAGGGTGGAGTTTGGCCAAAGCTGTGGATGAAGTGATCGCCGCTGATGTGGATAAACCGCACAAGCGCGCCGTGATCGCCATCGTCGATGTGCCGAGTCAGGCGTATGGCCGACGCGAAGAAGCCCTCGGCATTCATCAGGCATTGGCCGGCGCGGCAGACAGTTATGCCCGCGCCCGTTTGGCAGGTCATGCGGTGATTGGTTTGCTGGTGGGCAAGGCAATGTCCGGCGCGTTTCTGGCCCACGGGTATCAAGCCAATCGTTTGATCGCCCTGCGCGATCCGGGGGTGATGGTGCATGCGATGGGCAAGGCGTCGGCGGCGCGGGTGACCTTGCGCAGCGTTGAAGAACTTGAAGCGCTGGCCGCCAGCGTGCCGCCGATGGCCTATGACATCGACAGTTACGCCAGTCTTGGTTTGCTGTGGGAAACCCTGTCGGTGGAACAGATAGAGCAGCCGACGACGGCCGATCTGGCGCGGGTGACGGAATGCCTGAATCAGGCGATTGGTGATGTGGCTGCGCATGGTCGCGATCTGAGCAGCCGCTTGGGTGCAAGCAACCGTGCCGCGTCAAGCAAGGTTCGCCAACTGCTGAGAGCGCAGTGGTGAACTCGCTTCTGGCCCACGATCTGCTCTGGGGCATGACCCCGGAGCAGTTGCCTGCGGATGCGCCTGTTTGGGTGATCGACTCCCTGAGCGCGGGCCAGCCCGTGGTGGTTCGGCGTGCGGTGAGTGCGCCGGGTCACATCGCGGTCGGCGTGCGTGGACGCTTGCGTGAACAACGTTTTGCGACGCTGATGCCGGTTGACGGGATTCAGCGTCGGGTCAAACCGGAAGACCTTTGTCAGGTCTCGATCAATCGGGATCTGCCGGCCGTGCGCGCCCTCAATCAACTGCGGCCGATGCTCGATGATTGTGGTTGGGTGTGGGGTGTCAGCGGCAGTGCCGGGTTTGAGTTGGCCAGCGGGTTTGCGGCGTTGCACGAGGGCAGCGATCTCGATTTGATCCTGCGCACGCCGCAAGCGTTGGGTCGTTCCGAGGCGCAGGCACTGCTGACGGTTCTGGAGGCTGCCGACTGCCAGGTGGACATACAGTTGCAGACTCCGTTCGGCGCTGTGGCCCTGCGCGAGTGGGCCGGTTCGGCGCGTCGTGTGTTGCTCAAAAATGCCAGTGAAGCCTGTCTGGTGATTGATCCGTGGCACCCGCAGGAGCAAGCCGCGTGAGCAGTTTGCTGGTGTTCCCAGGGCAAGGCGCGCAGCAGCCGGGCATGCTCCAGCGTTTGCCTCGCGAGACGCTGATCGAAGCGAGTGACGTGCTGGGCGAAGACGTTTTGCTGCTCGATTCTGCGCAGGCGTTGAAGTCTACAAGGGCGGTTCAGCTTTGCCTGTTGATCGCCGGTGTCGCGGCGTCTCGTCAATTAGCCATGGCGCCGGATTACGTGGCCGGATTGTCCATCGGCGCTTACCCGGCAGCGGTGGTGGCCGGTGCCTTGAGTTTCGGCGATGCGCTGCATCTGGTCAGCCTGCGCGGTGAATTGATGCAGCGGGCTTATCCACAGGGCTACGGCATGACAGCGATCATCGGTCTGGAATTATCCACAGTGGAACGTTTGCTGGCGCAGGTTTACAGCGCCGATACACCGGTTTACCTGGCCAACATCAATGCCGATAACCAAGTGGTGATTGCCGGCAGCGACGAGGCCATGAAAGCGCTGGCGACGTTGGCGAAAGGTCAGGGTGCAGGTCTGGCGAAACGGCTGGCGGTCAGCGTGCCTTCGCACTGCCCGCTACTGGAGGGGCCAGCAAAAATTCTGGCGGAAGCATTCGCCAACGTGCCACTGAAAACGCCGACCTTGGGTTACCTCAGTGGCAGCCGCGCTCGGCCCGTCATCAACGCCGACGCCTTGCGCGATGACCTCGCGTTCAACATGTGCCGCGTTGTTGATTGGCGCGGCACGGTGCAAAGCGCTTACGAGCGCGGCGTAAGACTTCAGATTGAACTGCCGCCCGGTGCGGTGCTCACCGGGCTGGCGCGCCGGGTGTTCGAGCAGGGCACCGTGATCGCTTTCGACGGTGCGCGGCTCGACACCCTGCAGGCGCTGTTACGTGAGGAGGGAAGCCGCCAACTTTAGACCCGGACTCAGGCCTTCGAACAACAAAAACAACATTCGACGATGCACTTTGAGGACTACAACAATGATTATTTACGGTGTGGCGCTGTTGGCGATCTGTACGCTGGCAGGGGTGATCATGGGCGATGCGCTTGGCATGTTGCTGGGCGTCAAGTCCAACGTTGGCGGGGTCGGGATCGCGATGATCCTGCTGATTTGCGCGCGGTTGTGGATGCAGAAACGCGGCGGCATGACCAAGGATTGCGAGATGGGCGTCGGCTTCTGGGGCGCCATGTACATTCCGGTGGTGGTCGCGATGGCCGCGCAACAGAACGTCGTCACCGCGCTGCACGGCGGCCCGGTCGCGGTGCTCGCGGCGATTGGTTCAGTGGTGATCTGCGGCTGCACGATTGCCCTGATCAGCCGGACCCACAAAGGCGAACCCTTGCCCGATGAACCGGTGGAAGTGACCCCGGTCGGCACTCCAGTAGGAGGTCGCTGATATGTGGGAAGTCATTGATAAAGGCTTGACCGCTAATGGCCTGGTCACCGCGTTCGCGTTCGTTGGCGTGATCATGTGGGTGTCGGTGGTGTTGTCCAAACGCCTGACCTACGGACGGATTCACGGCTCGGCGATTGCCATCGTCATCGGCCTGGTATTGGCTTGGGTCGGCGGCACACTGACTGGTGGGCAGAAAGGCCTGGCGGATCTGTCGTTGTTCTCGGGCATCGGTTTGATGGGCGGCGCGATGTTGCGCGACTTTGCCATTGTTGCCACGGCATTCGAAGTGCAAGCCACGGAAGCGAAAAAGGCCGGGCTGATTGGTGTGATCGCGTTGCTGCTGGGCACGATCCTGCCGTTCATTGTCGGCGCAAGCATGGCCTGGGCGTTTGGGTATCGCGATGCGATCAGCATGACCACTATTGGCGCGGGCGCGGTGACGTACATCGTCGGGCCGGTGACCGGGGCGGCGATTGGTGCCAGTTCCGATGTGGTGGCGCTGTCGATTGCCACCGGGCTGATCAAGGCGATTCTGGTGATGGTCGGTACGCCGATGGCGGCGCGCTGGATGGGCCTGGATAACCCGCGCTCGGCGATGGTGTTTGGCGGGTTGGCCGGGACGGTCAGCGGCGTGACGGCGGGGCTGGCGGCGACGGATCGGCGGTTGGTGCCTTACGGCGCGTTGACGGCGACGTTCCACACCGGGCTTGGGTGTTTGCTGGGGCCTTCGCTGCTGTACTTCATTGTTCGCGGGATTGTGGGCTAGGGGTTGGTTCCTCTATTGAATGATCGGCCCCCTTCGCGAGCAAGCCCGCTCCCACATTGGCTCATGGTCGTAGTCAAATATCAGGTACGACACAAATAGAATGTGGGAGCGGGCTTGCTCGCGAAGGGAGCGACGCGGTTTCAGATCTGGCGATTGGCGTACATCCGGCACTCCGCCAACAGCGCCAGCAAATTCGGATCGCGCTCCTTGGCCTTCAGGAACACCACGCCAATGTGCTGCTGCAACCGATAGCGTTCCTGCAAGGGAATCAGCTTCACCCGGTTCTCATACACCGCCGCAATCCTTCCTGGCAGCAACGCATAACCCACCCCCGAACTGACCATGCTCAACAGGGTGAAGATGTCGTTGACCTGCATCGCTACTTTCGGCTCGAACCCCGCTTGCTTGAACACCCGGTTACCGTCCTGGTGCGTGGCAAAGCCCTGGGTCAGGGTAATGAACGTCTCGTCGCGCACTTCGGCCAGGTCGACTTCGGCGCGTTGGGCAAACTTCGAATCCGCTGGGGTCGCGAGAAAAATGTCGTCGGAAAACAGCGGGATTTGCTCGCAGTCAGGGTCGTTGACGCTCTCGTCCAGCGACACCAGGATCGCATCGACTTCCATGTTCTTGAGCTTGTACAGCAGGTCGAAATTGGAGCCGAGAATCAGGTCGATGTTGAGTTCGCTGCGGCGGATCTTCAGGCCCATGATCAGCTGCGGCACGGTCTTCACCGTCAGTGAATACAGCGAGCCAAGCTTGAAGCGCTCCGCAGAAAAACCGGCGGCTTCGCGGGTCAGGCGCACGGTTTCGACCACGTCCTGAATCAGCTTCTGTGCTCGCTCTTCGAGCACGTAAGCGCTTTCCAGCGGTGTGAGGTTACGGCCCTCATGTTTGAACAACGGGCAACGCAGGGCACTTTCCAGGGAGTGGATCGCCCGGTGCACACTGACATTGCTGGTCTGCAACTCGGCAGCAGCACGGGCCAGGTTGCCGGTGCGCATGAAGGCCAGGAACACCTCGAGTTTTTTCAGGGTCAATTCTTCATCGATCAGCATGAGGCAGACTCTTTTTGGAATGACCTGATTGTGCCCAATTGGGCCGCCCTTGGCTCAAAGGATTTAGGGGCGCGACAATCAGAAACATTGCGCTTTTACCTTCAAGGCCTGAGCCTTGCGCGATGTTGCAACGAATGTTGAGGTGAGCAACGCATGTATCACGGGGAACGATTGAACGCCTGGACGCATTTGGTCGGGGCAGTGGCGGCAACGGTCGGGGTGGTGTGGATGCTGGTGATCGCCAGCATGGACGGCAGCCCCTGGAAGATCGTCAGCGTGGCGATTTACGGTTTCACCTTGCTGGGTTTGTACAGCGCCTCGACCGTTTACCACAGCGTGCGCGGACGCAAGAAAGCGATCATGCAGAAGGTGGATCATTTTTCGATCTACCTGCTGATCGCCGGCAGCTACACGCCGTTCTGCCTGGTGACCCTGCGCGGGCCGTGGGGCTGGACGTTGTTCGGGATTGTCTGGGGACTGGCGCTGATCGGCATCCTGCAAGAGATCAAGCCGCGCTCGGAAGCGCGGATTCTGTCGATCGTGATTTACGCGGTGATGGGCTGGATCGTGCTGGTGGCGGTCAAGCCCTTGCTGGCGGCGTTGGGCGCTGCGGGGTTTGCATGGCTGGCGGCGGGCGGGATTCTGTACACCGTGGGGATTATCTTTTTCGCCCTCGATCATCGGCTGCGGCATGCCCACGGGATCTGGCATTTGTTCGTGATTGCCGGGAGCTTGCTGCACTTTGTGGCGATTTTCTTTTATGTCCTCTAGACCGCGTCGCGGCCTTCGCGAGCAAGCCCGCTCCCACATTCGATCTCGGTCGTGAACAAAATCTGTGTTCGCTGAAGATCAAATGTGGGAGCGGGCTTGCTCGCGAAGAGGCCCTAGAAGTCACCCCAAAGCTGTTGGGCAACCGCCAACGCCACCACCGGCGCAGTTTCGGTGCGCAGCACGCGCGGGCCGAGGCGGGCGGCATGGAACCCGGCGGCTTTGGCCTGCTCGACTTCGGCGTCGGACAGCCCGCCTTCCGGGCCGATCAGGAATGCCAGGCTTGAAGGTTTTGCATGACTCACCAACGGCTCGGCCACCGGATGCAGTACCAGTTTCAACTCGGCTTCAGTCTGCTTCAACCAATCCGCCAGCAGCAGCGGCGGATGAATCACCGGCACTCGTGAACGCCCACATTGTTCACAGGCACTGATCGCCACTTGGCGCCAGTGCATCAGGCGTTTGTCGGCGCGCTCGTCCTTGAGGCGGACTTCGCAGCGGTCGCTGAAAATCGGGGTGATTTCGGTGACGCCCAGTTCGGTGGCTTTCTGAATCGCCCAGTCCATGCGCTCGCCCCGGGACAGGCCCTGGCCGAGATGTATCGCCAGCGGCGACTCGACTTGCCCGGCGAAGGATTCATCGATCTGCACCACGACGCGCTTCTTGCCGACCTCCACCAACGTGGCGCGAAACTCGTGGCCCGAGCCGTCGAACAGCTGCAACGCATCACCCTCGGCCATGCGCAGCACGCGGCTGATGTAATGGGCCTGGGCTTCAGGCAACTCGTGCTCGCCGGTGCTCAGGGGGGCGTCGATAAAGAAGCGGGACAGTCTCATGCGAGTTCTCTGAAAAATTGGCTTTTGTGGCGAGGGGGCTTGCCCCCGTTCGGCTGCGAAGCAGTCGTAGAAATAGCGATGCATTGGGTGTCGGTTTTAGGGCCGCTTCGCGACCCAACGGGGGCAAGCCCCCTCGCCACAGACAAGCTCCCTCGCCACAGGGGGTACTCAGTGACTGCTAGCCCGGATCGCGGAAGCCGGGGTGGAAGTCCTTCGGCACCGCCACGCTGACGCTGTTGCGCGTCGCGATATCGATCCCTTCGCTGGCCACTTCGGCCAGAAAGTCGATCTGCTCCGGCGTAATCACATACGGCGGCAGGAAATACACCACGCTGCCCAACGGACGAAGTAAAGCACCCCGTTCCAGTGCGTGCTGGAACACCTTCAAGCCGCGACGTTCCTGCCACGGATAGGCTTCTTTCGTGGCCTTGTCCTTGACCATCTCGATCGCCAGCACCATGCCGGTCTGGCGCACTTCCGAGACGTTCGGATGATCGGCCAGGTGCGCAGTAGAGGACGCCATGCGTTGAGCCAGGGCCTTGTTGTTCTCGATGACGTTGTCTTCCTCGAAGATATCCAGCGTCGCCAAGGCCGCTGCGCACGCCAACGGGTTGCCGGTGTAGCTGTGCGAATGCAGGAAGGCGCGCAGGGTCGGGTAGTCGTCGTAGAAGGCGCTGTAGACGTCTTCGGTCGTCACGCAGGCCGCCAGCGGCAGGTAGCCGCCGGTCAGGGCCTTGGACAGGCAGAGGAAGTCCGGGCGGATGCCGGCCTGTTCGCAGGCGAACATCGTGCCGGTGCGGCCGAAGCCGACGGCGATTTCGTCGTGGATCAGGTGCACGCCATAGCGGTCGCACACTTCGCGCAGCAGTTTGAGATAAACCGGGTGGTACATTCGCATGCCGCCAGCGCCCTGGATGAGCGGCTCGACGATCACTGCCGCGACGGTGTCATGGTTCTCTGCCAGGGTCTGTTCCATGGCCGCAAACATATTGCGCGAATGTTCTTCATAGCTCATGCCGTCCGGGCGCAGGTAGCAATCCGGGCTCGGCACCTTGATGGTGTCCAGCAGCAGGGCCTTGTAGGTTTCGGTGAACAGCGGCACGTCGCCCACCGACATCGCCGCCATGGTTTCGCCGTGGTAGCTGTTGGTCAGGGTGACGAAGCGATTCTTGTTCGGCTGGCCGCGGTTGAGCCAGTAGTGAAAGCTCATTTTCAGCGCGACTTCGATGCACGAAGAACCGTTATCGGCGTAGAAGCACCGGGTCAGGCCTTCCGGGGTCATCTTCACCAGGCGCTCGGACAGCTCGATCACCGGCTGGTGGCTGAAACCGGCGAGGATCACGTGCTCAAGCTGATCAACCTGATCCTTGATGCGCTGGTTGATTCGCGGGTTGGCGTGGCCGAACACGTTGACCCACCAAGAGCTGACAGCGTCGAGATAGCGCTTGCCTTCGAAGTCTTCCAGCCAAACGCCTTCACCGCGCTTGATCGGGATCAGCGGCAGTTGTTCGTGATCTTTCATCTGGGTGCAGGGATGCCACAACACCGCAAGATCGCGTTCCATCCACTGTTTATTCAGGCCCATTTTCTGTCTCCTCGAGGCTACCCGTGACGTAGGCGGGTAATCAATCGCGCAAGCCTATGCAATGCGTCGCGCCGGGACAACCCATTGTGACGATTGAGCTACTTTGTATGGGGCGATAGACGTTGCTGGCGGGCGTCTGAAGCCTGACGTATCCTTCGCGGTTCCTGGAGTCGCCTGACTCGTAAAACTGCTATTTCCTCATGTATTTCCGGAGTTCGCTGAATGTCTGTCGGTTGGCTGCGCGCCTGTGCGCTGGTGATGTTGGGGCTGTTCAGCGTGTCTGCGCTGGCCAAGGATAAAACCGCGATCGTGATCGGCGGCGGGCTGTCTGGCCTGACGGCGGCTTACGAGCTGCAGAACAAAGGCTGGCAGGTCACCCTGCTGGAAGCCAAACCGAGCTTGGGCGGTCGTTCCGGCATGGCCACCAGCGAATGGATCGGTAACGACAAGACTCAGCCGGTGCTGAACAAATACGTGTCGACCTTCAAGCTGAACACCACGCCAGCCCCTGAATTCGTGCGTACACCTGGCTATCTGATCGACGGCGAGTACTTCTCCGCGGCTGATCTGGCGACCAAGCAACCGGCCACCGCCGACGCGCTCAAGCGCTACGAAAAAACCCTGGATGATTTGGCGCGCTCGATTGACGATCCGCAGAACCCGCTCGCTACCAGCACCTTGCAAACGCTGGATCAGATCAACGTATCCAACTGGCTCGACAAACAAAACCTGCCAGCGACGGCTCGTCAGCTGATCAATCAGCAGATTCGCACCCGCTACGACGAACCTTCGCGTCTGTCGCTGCTGTATTACGCGCAGCAAAGCCGTGTTTACCGTGGCACGTCCGATCGTGACCTGCGTGCTTCGCGACTGGTGGGCGGCAGCACGGTGCTGGCCCAGGCTTTCGTTAAACAGTTGAAAACCATCAAGTCCAACTCCCCGGTCTCCTCGATTACCCAGGACAAGGACGGCGTGACCGTCAAAGTCGGCTCGGTCAGTTATCAGGCTGACTACGTGGTGTTGGCTGTACCGCTGCGCGCACTGAACAAGATCCAGATAACCCCGTCGCTGGATGCCCAGCACATGGGCGCCATCAAAGGCACCAACTACGGTTGGCGCGACCAGATCATGCTGAAGTTCAAGACGCCGGTGTGGGAATCCAAGGCGCGTATGTCCGGCGAGATTTTCAGCAACACCGGCCTCGGCATGCTGTGGATCGAGCCTGCGTTGAAGGGCGGCGCCAACGTGGTGATCAACCTGTCCGGCGATAACGCACGTGTCATGCAGGCGTTCGGCGACAAGCAAATGGTCGATCAGGTGCTGATTCGCCTGCACGCCTTTTATCCACAGGCCCGTGGTTCGTTCACCGGTTATGAAATCCGCCGCTACAGCACTGATCCTTCGATGGGCGGCGCTTACCTGGCCTTCGGCCCGGGCCAGATCAGCAAGTACTGGCGCCTGTGGGAACGTCCAATCCAGCGTGTAGCCTTTGCTGGCGAACACACCGACAACTTGTACCCAGGCACCCTGGAAGGCGCATTGCGCACCGGTCAGCGCGCGGCCAGTCAGGTAGAAGACCTGGCGGCGGGCAAGTCGTTTGAACCGGCGAAAGTGGTGCCGGCAGCGGCGGCCGGCGCAGTTGCGGCGAAGAAAGGCAACTTCTTCAGCAACCTGTTCGGTGGTTCGGATGACGACAAGAAGGCCGAACCGGTCAAGGCACCTGCGCCTTACACGCCACCGGCGCCGGATCCAGCGCCAGCTCCGGTAGCGCCACCAGTGGAAGCACCGAAACCTGCAACGCCAGTGAAAGCCGAGCCTGCCAAAAAGGCACCGGCCAAAACCCCGGCGAAAAAACCGGCAACCAAAACCGAAGCCAAAAAGGCCCCGGTGAAGAAAACCGAACCGGCAAAAAAGCCAGCCGCTAAACCGGCTGCAACCCCGGCAACGGATACCAAGGCGCAGTAAGCGCCTGGACTAAAAAACGCGGCAGAGATGCCGCGTTTTTTATGCCTGAAGAAAAGTCGGTACTAAGTATCGAATAAACCCTGGAGCGCAGGTGTTCTTTAGTTGGGCTTCAACTTTTCTCGTGCATTGGTCTTTAATCTTTCCTTAACACGCCTATTTCAAGCTCTTGATCGTATTTCTCGATATTTCAAAGCGAAATTTTCCGCTTTAATTCGATAGATAACTCGATAGTCTTGGGCCAGCACTTACAGGGACTCGGCAATGCAACTACGAAACTCTACCTCTCGCTACGGCTGGGTCAGCATCTTCATGCACTGGGGCGTAGCGCTGGCAGTGTTCGGTTTATTCGGTCTGGGTCTGTGGATGGTCGGTCTCGGCTACTACGACCCTTGGCGCAAGGCAGGACCGGATCTGCACAAGAGCATCGGTCTGATCCTGCTGGCTGTCATGGTGTTACGCGTGTTGTGGCGCTTTATCAGCCCACCGCCGCCAACGCTGACCAGCTACAGCCGCATGACGCGCCTTGGCGCCAAGTTCGGGCATGCTTTTCTGTATCTCTGTTTGTTCGCTGTGATGATTGCCGGTTACCTGATTTCCACCGCAGAGGGTGTCGGGATTCCGGTGTTTGACTGGTTTGAAGTGCCTGCACTGGTTTCCGGGCTACCGGACCAGGCAGATAACGCAGGTGCGATTCATCTCTACCTGGCGTGGGCATTGGTAATTTTTTCCGGTCTCCATGCGTTGGCAGCATTGAAGCACCACTTTATCGACCGTGATGTGACCCTGAAACGAATGCTGGGTCGCAAAGCCTGACGTTCAACTTAGCCCCTCAAGGAATACAAGACATGTTGAAAAAGACTCTCGCCGCTCTGGCAATCGGTTCCGCCCTGTTGTCCGCCAATGTAATGGCCGCTGACTACGTCGTCGACAAAACGGGCCAGCACGCCTTCGTCGACTTCAAGATCAGCCACCTGGGTTACAGCTACATCACCGGTACTTTCAAGGACATCGACGGCAAGTTCAGCTTTGATGCGGCCAAGCCAGAAGACAGCAAGATCGAGTTCAACGTGAACACGGCGAGCGTTTTCACCAACAACGCTGAGCGTGACAAGCACATCTCCAGCAAAGACTTCCTGAAAGTAGCTGATTTCCCTAAAGCCACATTCGTGTCCACCAGCGTTAAAACCACCGGTAAAAACGCTGACGGTAAAGTCACTGCCGACGTGGCTGGCGACCTGACCATTGTCGGTGTCACCAAGCCAGTCGTGGTCAAGGCCACGTTCCTGGGTGAAGGCAAGGATCCATGGGGCGGCTACCGTGCCGGCTTCGAAGGCACCACCAGCATCAAGCGTTCTGATTTCGGCAAGATGATGGACCTGGGTCCACAGTCCGACGCGGTTGATCTGTACATCACCTTTGAAGGTGTGAAAGCGAAGTAATTTTCGCCGCAGACACAAGAACGCCCCCGACCTCATGGTCGGGGGCGTTTTTTATTGCCCACCAAAAATGCACAGGCGCTACACGTCTAATGTGGGAGCGGGCTTGCTCGCGAAGGCGCCAGGTCAGTCGACATCAATGTTGAATGATCCACCGCTTTCGCGAGCAAGCCCGCTCCCACATTTGATCTTTGGTGAGATCGGTAATTGTGCGTGGTCCAGAAAAAATGCCCCGGATCGTGAGATCCGGGGCATTTTTCATGGCGGCGAAAACTTAGCGGTTGCGGGTCAGCAACGCTGGTTTTTCGCCGCGTGGACGGCCTGGCAGTTGATCAAGTTGCTCGGGAGTCGGGAACCGATCGGTTTTCGACTCTTTATGGATGATCTTTGGTGCCGGGCCACGCGGGTTCTGCACGGCCGGTTCCGAGCGCGGTTGCTCGTCACGGGCCGGACGGCGGTTGCGGGACTCTTCGCGACGGGCCTGACCGTCACGTGGCGCACCGTTGCGTGGGCCGCTGCGCTTGGCCGGTGGCGTGCCGGTGGTGGCGCCGTCGCTGCTGCGCGGACCGCTTTGGCGACCCTGAGGCTTGCCGCCGGTGCGTGGAGCACCTGCGCCAGCCGTCGTGCCTTGTGCCGGAGCACCCGGACGGCGACCACGGCCCTGAGCCGGTTTGGCTTGAGGGACGTAATCAACGCGGTTACCGAAGTTATCCACGTCGTCGTCCAGGAACTCGTCCGGCGCACGGTCAGCAGCGGCAGCGCGTGGCGCTGGACGTTGTTGTTCACGTGCCGGGGTGCCTTCGCGTGGCTTGTGTTCACGGGCCGGGCGATCGCCACGGCCAGTGGCAGCCGGTTTTTCCTTGCCGCCCTTGTCCTTGCCTTTGTCCTTGCGACCGCCGCCACCACCGGTGCCGTTCGGGCCGTCGCCGCGTGGGCCACGTGGGTTGCGCGGGTTACGCACATCCGGACGCTCGCGAACTTCAGGCTTCTCGGCTTCTACAGCGCTGGAGTCGAAGCCCATCAGGTTGCCATCGGCAATCTTCTGCTTGGTCATGCGTTCGATGCTTTTCAGCAGCTTCTCTTCGTCCGGAGCGACCAGCGAGATCGCCTCGCCCGAACGACCGGCACGGCCAGTACGGCCGATACGGTGCACGTAGTCTTCGTCGACGTTCGGCAGTTCGAAGTTGACCACGTGTGGCAACTGGTCAATGTCCAGGCCGCGAGCGGCGATGTCGGTGGCGACCAGGATGCGCACTTCACCGGCCTTGAAGTCGGCCAGGGCTTTGGTGCGAGCGTTCTGGCTCTTGTTACCGTGGATCGCGACGGCGCTGAGGCCGTGTTTGTCCAGGTACTCGGCCAGGCGGTTGGCGCCGTGCTTGGTGCGGGTGAACACCAGCACCTGTTCCCAGGCGCCTGCGGTGATCAGGTGGGCCAGCAGCGAACGCTTGTGGTTGGCTGGCAGGCGGAATACGCGCTGTTCGATACGCTCGACCGTGGTGTTGGGCGGCGTGACTTCGATGCGTTCCGGGTTGTGCAGCAGCTTGCCGGCGAGGTCGGTGATGTCCTTGGAGAACGTCGCCGAGAACAGCAGGTTCTGCCGTTTGGCCGGAAGGCGGGCCAGGACCTTCTTCACGTCATGGACAAAGCCCATGTCGAGCATGCGGTCGGCTTCGTCCAGCACGAGGATTTCCACGTGGGACAAATCGACGCTGCCTTGGCCGGCGAGGTCGAGCAGGCGGCCAGGGCAGGCCACCAGCACGTCAACACCACGGGACATGGCCTGAACCTGCGGGTTCATGCCGACGCCGCCGAAGATGCAGGCGCTGACGAACTTCAGGTCACGGGCATAGACCTTGAAGCTCTCGTGGACTTGAGCCGCGAGTTCGCGAGTAGGGGTCAGGACCAGGACGCGCGGTTGGCGCGGGCCGTGACGCTGGGATTTGTCCGGGTGACCGTTAGGGAACAACCGTTCCAGGATCGGAAGGGCGAAGCCACCGGTTTTACCAGTACCTGTCTGAGCCGCAACCATCAGGTCGCGACCTTGCAACACGGCGGGAATGGCCCGCTGTTGCACCGGAGTAGGCTCGGTATAGCCCGCTGCCTCGATGGCGCGGACTAAAGCCTCGGAGAGACCGAGGGAAGCAAAGGACATGAGTAATCCTGTTTTAGTTAGGGCTTGGCCCAATGGGAGTCTTGCCTGGCGCGAATGGCGTTTAAGAGGAACGCAATCCCGTCCGGTCCTGCTGGGCCTTGAAAGCTCGTCTGGAGCGCTCGCGCGGGCTGAAGAGCTGCGCTGTAGCGGGGTCGAGATGCCTTGAACAAGTCCGAGCGTCCGGGCGTGAGCCTGGCGGGAAGGCCGGAGTATAACAGAGCAATCACTGCGCGCCGCTTTCCTGCTGCTCAACGGTTTTTACGGTGGCGGTGGTGGCGGTGGCGGCTTTCGCATCGGCACTCACATCGGCACTTGGACCGGCACCGTAACGGGCGCTCAACTCCGCGTAGGCGGGCTCGCGCTTGAAACGCTTGAGTTCGGCACCAAAACGCTGCACCAGCAGGTCCATGCCGGCATTTTTGCGTACCGCCAGAAACTGACTCTGATGGCTGATTACGGTCGGGTTCTCAGTGATCCTGCCGCGGATGCCCAATTCATCGAGCAGGTGCTGGCCGACCCGGCGATCCGTGATCAACAGGTCGATTCGCCCGCGTAACAGTTTGCCGAAGTTGGCCTCATGGGTTGGCGCCGGTTCACGAGTGAACAGGGTTGAGTCGCTGAAATCCTTGCTATAGAGATAGCCCGGCGAGGTGCCGATGGTCAGGCCTTTCAGGTCGTCGAGGGTGCGAAACGGATGCGGTTTGTCATTGGCGTAGAACATCACGAATTCGACTTCCGAAAGCGGCTCCACGGGATAGAGCAGGGTCGCGTCACGTTCATCGCTGTGGAAAATGTCCAGCGCGCCGTCCGCCTGGCCGGTTTCGAGCATCGACAGGCAGCGTTTCCACGGCAGGAATTGCCAATCCACTTCGATCCCCAGGCGTTTGAAGACGATGGCCGTGGTTTCGTAATCCAGTCCCAGGGCTTTGCCGTCTTCCTCGTAGACGTAAGGCGCCCACGGTTCGGTGACAATGCGCAGCTTCTCGCCCCGGGCGGCGAAGCTCAGGCAAGTAAAAAGCAACACTGTCAAAAATTGCGAAATCAGGGGCATGGCTTGAGATTACGACGAGAACTCATAAAGAGCCAGAAACTGGATCCAGATGCTCTGGCACAAGGCATATTCCATAAAAAAGGCCCTGGATTTCGCCAGAGCCTTTTCGGGGTTTTGCACTGTTTCAGCGCGGCAACTTCAGGTTATTCCACACTGCCAGGCTCGCTTCAGCCTGATTCAGTGTGTAGAAGTGCAGGCCCGGTGCACCACCTTGCAGCAGGCGTTCACACATTTCGGTGATGACTTGCTCACCAAAGCTTTGAATGCTTTGGGTGTCGTCGCCGTAGGCTTCCAGCTGTTTACGGATCCAGCGCGGGATTTCCGCGCCGCAGGCGTCAGAGAAGCGCGCCAGTTTGCTGTAGTTGGTGATCGGCATGATCCCCGGCACGATCGGGATGGTCACGCCCGCCGCCCGTACACGCTCGACGAAGTAGAAGTAGCTGTCGGCGTTGAAGAAGTACTGGGTGATCGCGCTGTCGGCGCCAGCGTTGGCCTTGCGCACGAAGTTGGCGATATCGTCTTCGAAGTTGCGCGCTTGCGGGTGCATTTCCGGGTAAGCGGCGACTTCGATGTGGAAATGATTGCCGGTCTCTTCACGAATGAATTCGACCAGGTCATTGGCGTGGCGCATTTCGCCGCTGGCCATGCCCATGCCCGAAGGCAGGTCACCGCGCAAGGCAACGATACGTTTGATGCCGGCGGCCTTGTACTGGGCCAGCAGGCCGCGCAAGTCGTCCTTGCTGTCGCCTACGCAAGACAGATGCGGGGCGGCAGGGACTTTGACTTCGCTTTCGAGTTGCAACACGGTGTTGAGCGTTCGATCACGGGTCGAACCGCCAGCGCCATAGGTGCAGGAGAAGAAATCGGGGTTGTACGTGGCCAGCTGACGGGCAGTGGCGAGCAGCTTTTCATGCCCAGCGTCGGTCTTCGTAGGGAAGAACTCGAAGCTGTAGCGACGGTCTTGGGACATGGGAATACCCTTGAAAACGCGTAAGCCTTTGAGGCGTGCACATCCCATGTGGGAGCGGGCTTGCTCGCGAAAGCGGTGGGTCAGTCAGCATTAATGTCGAATGATAAACCGCCTTCGCGAGCAAGCCCGCTCCCACAGGGAGAGCAGGCAGCAGTTCCAATCAGTAGCGGTAAGCGTGCGGCTTGAACGGACCTTCGACGGTCACGCCGATGTAGTCGGCCTGGGTCTTGGTCAGTTGAGTCACAACGCCGCCGAAACCGCGGACCATTTCCAGGGCCACTTCTTCGTCGAGTTTCTTCGGCAGTACTTCAACGGTCAGGCGCTCGGCTTTCTGGGCTGGCGACAGGTCGGCGTACTTCTGGCCGAACAGGAAGATCTGTGCCAGAACCTGGTTGGCGAACGAACCGTCCATGATGCGGCTTGGGTGACCGGTAGCGTTACCCAGGTTAACCAGACGGCCTTCGGCCAGCAGAATCAGGTAGTCATCGTTCTGAGCGTCGAAAGCGCCCGGGCCGGTGCGGTGGATTTTGTGAACCTGTGGCTTCACTTCTTCCCACGCCCAGTTTTTGCGCATGAAAGCGGTGTCGATTTCGTTGTCGAAGTGACCGATGTTGCAGACAACAGCGCGCTTCTTCAGGGCTTTGAGCATGTTCGAGTCGCAAACATTGACGTTACCGGTGGTGGTCACGATCAGGTCGATCTTGCCCAGCAGCGCTTTGTCGATGCTTGCTTCGGTGCCGTCGTTGATGCCGTCGATGAACGGCGAAACCAGCTCGTAGCCGTCCATGCAGGCTTGCATGGCGCAGATCGGATCGACTTCGGAAACTTTAACGATCATGCCTTCCTGACGCAGGGACTGGGCGGAGCCCTTGCCCACGTCACCGTAACCGATGACCAGCGCTTGCTTGCCGGACAGCAGGTGGTCGGTACCGCGCTTGATCGCGTCGTTCAGGCTGTGACGGCAGCCGTACTTATTGTCGTTCTTGGACTTGGTTACCGAGTCGTTGACGTTGATGGCCGGGATTTTAAGCTCGCCCTTGGCCAGCATGTCCAGCAGACGGTGAACGCCAGTGGTGGTTTCTTCGGTCACGCCGTGGACGCGGTCCAGAACCTGTGGGTACTTGTCGTGCAGCAGCTGAGTCAGGTCGCCGCCGTCGTCGAGGATCATGTTGGCATCCCAAGGCGCGCCATCTTTCAGGATGGTTTGCTCCAGGCACCACTCGTACTCTTCTTCAGTTTCGCCTTTCCAGGCGAAAACCGGGATGCCGGCAGCAGCGATAGCGGCAGCGGCCTGGTCTTGAGTCGAGAAAATGTTGCAGGACGACCAACGTACTTCGGCACCCAGGGCAACCAGGGTTTCGATCAGCACGGCAGTCTGAATGGTCATGTGGATGCAGCCGAGGATTTTCGCGCCTTTGAGCGGCTGCTCACCGACGTATTTGCGGCGCAGACCCATCAGGGCAGGCATTTCGGATTCGGCGATGATGGTTTCGCGACGGCCCCAGGCAGCCAGGGACATGTCGGCAACTTTGTAATCGTTAAAATCTGCAGGCGTGATAACAGCGCTCATGATGAGCCTCCATTCGTAATGTATGCGAATGGGCGCCGTTGTGCGTTTAGTGTCTGACCGATAACGGTCAAGCAACGCCCCATCCGAGCCTGACAGGTCGAACCTGCTGCAGCGCCCCTCGGACAGGTGGCGGGAAAACGGTAGCAATGGAACGTTACCGTTTTGAAACGGTGGCGATTATAGCCGTGTGAGCGATACTTCCAAAGCGTTTCTATTGGTCAATGTCTGAACGGTAATCGAGACCATAGCCTATGCGTAATAGAGCTCTGGCCCGGGCTCTGCCATGATGCCCCCCATCATTTCGCAAGACGCTCAGGAGTGAATATGAATTTCCACACCCGCAAATGGGTTAAACCTGAAGACCTCAACCCCAACGGCACGCTGTTCGGCGGCAGCCTGTTGCGCTGGATCGACGAAGAAGCGGCGATCTATGCCATCGTTCAACTGGGCAACCAGCGCGTCGTCACCAAGTACATTTCCGAAATCAACTTCGTCAGCGCTTCGCGCCAGGGCGACATCATCGAGCTGGGCATCACCGCGACCGAGTTCGGTCGCACGTCGATCAGCCTGACCTGCGAAGTGCGCAACAAGATCACCCGTAAAAGCATCCTGACGGTAGAGAAGATGGTGTTCGTCAACCTCGGCGAAGACGGCTTGCCGGCACCGCACGGGCGTACCGAGATCAAGTACGTCAAAGACCAGTTTCAGGATGATGTGGCCAGCGAATGACATCGGTGGTGCGCCCTTCGCGAGCAAGCCCGCTCCCACACTTAATCTCGGTCGATCACAAAAGCTGTGCTCACTGAAGATCTCATGTGGGAGCGGGCTTGCTCGCGAAGGCGGCCTAACCGTCAATGATGATTTAGCGGACCACTGAACAGCGCCGAACCACGCGTGTCGTACCTACATGACACGCCACTGGTTCAGGAACGCTATGGACACCCCAAAAGACGGCAAGACCCCGAACCTCTCGGCTGAAGAACGGCACGAAGTCGACAAAAACCAGCCGCCCCGTGCGGCGGTACTGCACGAAATCATCCGCACCCAGGGCGACCAGGAGCTCGAGCGCAGCATCGCTGCGTTGTGGTGGTCGGCGCTGGCCGCCGGCCTGACCATGGGCCTGTCGCTGATGGCCATGGGGTTGCTCAACTCACGGCTGCCGGACGGCGAGCACTTCACGGTGATCGCCAGTTTCGGCTACTGCGCCGGTTTTCTCGCGGTGATCCTCGCCCGTCAGCAACTGTTCACCGAGAACACCCTGACCGCCGTGTTGCCGGTCATGACCAAACCCACACTGAACAACTTCGGCCGATTACTGCGGCTGTGGACGGTGGTGCTGGTGGGCAACCTGTGCGGCACATTGCTGGTGGCTTATGTGATGTTGAACCTGCCGATTTTCGACAGCAAAACCGACCTGGCCTTCCTCGAAATTGGGCGCAAAGTCATGGAAAACCACGCCAGCCAGATGTTCGCCAAGGGCATCGTTTCGGGCTGGATGATCGCCACCATGGTCTGGATGATTCCGTCCATGGAGAGCGCGAAGATGTGGATCATCATCCTCATCACCTACCTCATGGCGCTGGGTGATTTCACCCACATCGTGGTCGGTTCGGCGGAGGTGTCGTACCTGGTATTTGCTGGCGAATTGCCGTGGAAGGATTTTTGGCTGGTGTTCGCCGGGCCGACGCTGGCGGGGAATATCATCGGCGGCAGCTGCATCTTTGCGCTGATCAGCCATGCGCAGATTCGCAGCGAGAGCGGGCCACCGAAGAAGAGTGCGGATCAGGCGCCGGATTCACGCGAGCGCGGAGAAGAGTGAATCGAGTCAACTTCATCGCGAGCAGGCTCACTCCAGGGTGTGGCGCGTTCTCTGTAGGAGTGAGCCTGCTCGCGATAGCGGTGTGCGAAACGATGCAGCTAATCACCCGGACACATTCACCGCAGCCGCACTCCGACGCTGCAGGTAAATAAAGAACAACGCCGTCAGCACCGTCAAACCGCTGACCAGCGCACCGGTCCAGGGCAAGTCCGCGAGGTCGGCGCCACTGGCAACCACCAGCCCCCCGATCCACGCGCCGGCCGCGTTGCCGAGGTTGAACGCGCTCTGATTTAGCGTCGAGCCGAGGTTGGGCGCTTCGTGTGCCTGATCGATGATCAGCAATTGCAGGATCGGGCACAGGGCGAACGCAAAAATCCCCCACAACACCAGCGTGATCGCCGCCGGAATTACCGAATGGCTGGTCTGCGTGAATGCCGCCAGCACCACCAGCACGGCCAGCGCCATGCCTACCAGCGAAGGCAGTAAACGACTGTCCGCCAGTCGGCCGCCGAGCATGCTGCCTGCGGTCAGACCTACACCAAACAACAGCAGCATGATGGTCACGCCATGCGGGCTGACGCCGGTGATGTCTTGCAGGATAGGGGCGATGTAAGTGAACACGCTGAACAGACTGGTCGACGCCAGCACGCTCATGCCCAGCGCCAGCAACACATTGACCTTGCCCAGCACCTTGAGCTCGCTGGCGAGGTTGGCCTTGTCCATGGCGATGTGCTTCGGCAGCCAGAGCCATTGCGCGATGGCGGCAATCACACCAATCACCGAGACCGCCCAGAAGGTCGAGCGCCAGCCGGCGTACTGCCCGAGTGCTGTGCCCAATGGCACGCCCAGCACATTGGCCAGTGTCAGGCCGGTGAACATCATCGCAATGGCTTGCGCCCGTTTGTTCGGCGCGACCAGGCCGGCCGCGACCACCGAGCCGATGCCGAAGAACGCACCGTGGCACAACGCCGTGACCACGCGAGCCGCCATCAGGGTGGCGTAGTTCGGCGCCAGGGCACACAAGACGTTGCCGAGAATGAACATCAGCGTCATCCCCAGCAAAGTCGCCTTGCGCGGCATATTGGCGGTGCCGACCGCAAGGATCGGTGCGCCGAACACCACGCCCAGTGCGTAGCCGGTGATCAGTAGACCGGCGTGCGGGATGCTGACGGCGAGGTCGCGAGCGACGTCGGGCAGCAAGCCCATGATGACGAATTCAGTGGTGCCGATGCCGAACGCGGCAACAGCGAGGGCAAGCAAGGCGAGTGGCATGCGCAAGGTCTCTGTCGGTAGTCTTGACGCTGTGATCAGGCATACGCATGCCGACGGCCGTTCTCGGCGAGAGCGGGCATGGACATAAATTATTGGAATTAGTCTGTGCGCAACTGAGTGCGGCGTGGTCGCTTGCAGTATAAACAGCTGCTGACATATGGCGAATCAAATATCCGGACGCTTCCCGCCGGAAACAAAAACAATTAAGGAGTGGGCCGTGCTTGCAACAGCACTGGTGTTAGTAGCGGCGCTGTTGCATGCAGCGTGGAATACCCTGATCAAATTCAGTGCTGAACGCCTGTTGGTGGTGGCCTGCATGGACAGCGTGGCGATGTTGTTTGTCGCCGTGATGCTGCCGTTTGTGAATGTGCCGCCCCTCGACATCTGGCCGTGGATCCTGGCCTCGGCGGCGTTCGAATTGCTGTATCGCTACCTGCTGATTCAGGCCTATCGGGTCGGTGACCTGGGGCTGGTCTATCCGTTGATGCGCGGGCTGTCGCCGTTGGTGGTGCTCGCCCTCACACTGATCTTCGCCGGGGAAGTGCTGACGAATCAGCAGATCTTCGGCATCCTGCTGATCCCGTTCGGCATGCTGTGCCTGTTGTGGCAGGGCGGGGGCGGCGCACGTTTGCCGTGGTCGATGTTGCCGGTGGTGGTGCTGATTGGTCTGTGCATTGGCTGCTACACGTTCATCGATGGTCAGGCGCTGCGGCGCTGGTCGCACCCGCTGGATTATCTGGTGTGGGTCACGTTGCTGAGTGCCTGGCCATTTCCGCTGCTGGCGCTGGTGCGCAAGCGGCCGGCGTTCAAGCTGTTCTGGCGGGAGCAATGGCGGCTGGGGCTGGCGGTCGGGTTTTGTGTGTTGTTCAGCTACGCTTTGGTGCTGTGGGCGATGCAGCTGGGCTCGATTGCCGAAGCGGCAGCGTTGCGTGAGATCAGCGTGATCCTGGTGGTGCTGTTCGGCATGCGCTACCTGAAAGAACCTTTCGGCCGACCACGGCTCTTAGCCTGTGGGCTGGTGCTGATCGGCATCCTGGTGATGAAGTTTTAATCGATACCCGAATTTCCAAACTGAAGAAAGGACTGCTTTATGACGGTTGCGCTGTGGTGCATTTTGATCGCGATTATCCTGCCTTACGTCTGCACTGGCATCGCCAAGGCCAGTGGTCGGTATAACCTGAAAGACAACCATGATCCCCGGGACTTTCTCGAGTCACTCAATGGTTTGGGCAGGCGTGCGCACGCGGCGCAACTGAACAGTTTTGAAGTGACCCCGGCGTTCGCGGCAGCGGTGATCGTGGCGCACCTGGCCGGCAATGCCGAGTTGGTGACGATCAATGTGCTGTCGGTGTTGTTCATCACCAGCCGGTTGCTGTACATCATTTGCTACCTGGCGGACTGGGCGATTTTGCGGTCGTTGGTGTGGTTTGTGGGGATGGGGTTGATTGTGAGTTTTTTTGTGGTGTCGGTCGGATAGAGCTTCGTTGGTTTTACCGGCCCCTTCGCGAGCAAGCCCGCTCCCACACTGGATCTCGGTTGTACACAAATGCTGTGTTCACTGAGGTCAAATGTGGGAGCAGGCTTGCTCGCGAAAGCTATCTGTCAGTCGCTGCAGAGGTCAGGGAGTCGTCTTCGCCGCGTCAGCCACTTGAGGCACTTGCGGCAAGGCGGCACCTTTAGGCCACAACATCCAGATCTGTCCTTGCTGCTTCATGTCCCCGGCCAATTGCCCGGCAGCCTCGCCGGTGCCCCAGAACAGGTCCGCCCGAACTTCGCCGGCAATCGCGCCGCCGGTGTCTTGAGCCGCCACCGGGCGAACCAATGCAGTGCCGTCCGGTTTGGTGGTCGATAACCACAACAGACTGCCGAGCGGAATCACTTTGCGATCCACAGCCGCGCTATATCCAGCGGTCAACGGTACGTTCAACGAGCCACGCGGTCCTTCGTTGCTGTCCGGGTTACGGGTGAAAAATACATAGCTGGGGTTGCTGCCGAGCAGTTCGGGAATACGCGTCGGGTTGGCCTTGGCCCAGGTGCTGATCGCGCCCATGGTCACGTCTTCTTTCTTCAGCTCGCCTTGCTCCACCAGCCAGCGACCGATGGGGCGATACGGATGGCCGTTCTGGTCGGCGTAAGCGATGCGCAGCTGGCGCCCGTCATCGAGCTGAATACGCCCCGAGCCCTGGATTTGCAGGAATTGCAGGTTCATCGGATCCGTCAGCCAGGCCACCACCGGGGCCTTGACCCCTTTGGTCTCAATGGTTGCCGCATCGTCGTAAGGCTTGAGCACTCGCCCTTCCAGTCGACCGCGCAGGCGCTTGCCCTTGAGTTCCGGATAGAGGCTGTCCAGCGAGACAATGATCATGTCGTCGGGCACGCCGTACACCGGGATGTTCGCCGCTGCTGATTGCGTCAGGCTGCCGGGGTAGACCGGTTCGTAGTAGCCAGTGATCAAGCCGTTGGGATTGTCATTGGCGGCGCGCAGGCCGTAGACGTCCAGATTCTGTTTGAGGAACTCGCGAATATCGGTGGCGGTTTGCGGCACGTTGGCGGAAGCGGTGCAGGTCGAACCCCAGACCGGGTCGGCCTTGAGTCGGTTGCACGCGCTGCGCCACGAACCGAAGCCGGCGACCAGATCGCTGTCGGACACGGCCGGCAATGCTTCCCAAGTGGCACTGGAGTAGGTGGCGAGTGCGTGGGTTTTTGGTTTGTTGTTATCGCCGCCGGTGCAGCCGGCGAGGACGGCCACCATTGGAAGAGTCCACGCGAGGTGGTGACGCCATGCCTTGAAACGGCTGTTCATGGAGTAATTCCTTTGCCGGTCGCCTGAGCGCTCCATGCGCTCAAACAACCCGTATTGATAATAGGGCTATTGGTCTTTGTCGATGACGCGAGGATACTGGCCGCCGTTTCCCGTGACCTGAAGCCACCATGACTCTTAAAAGACTTTCTGTTGTATTGCTGGCCTGCCTGACGTTGTCCGCTTGCGGCGGCGTCGATCCGAATTCGCCGCTGGGTCAACGTAAGGCGATCTTCAAGCAGATGCTCAAGACCGGCGAAGACCTGGGTGGCATGCTGCGTGGCCGCATTCCGTTTGACGGTCAGAAATTCGCCGACGGCGCCGTGAAACTCGATGCGCTGTCCCATGAACCGTGGAAACATTTTCCACAGGTGCGCGAAGAAGATCACACCAGTGCCAAGGACAATGTCTGGCAACAGCAGGCACGTTTTCAGGAAATGTCCCGCAACCTTGAAGCGGCCACCGGTGAATTGGTGATCGCCAGTCAGGTTCAGCCGTACAAGGCCAGCAACCTGGGGCCGGCGGTGCAGAAAGTCGAAGATGCCTGCAGTGCGTGCCATAAACAGTTTCGGGATCATTGATTGAGTGGACCTGCTGCCCAACTGTGGCGAGGGAGCTTGCTCCCGTTGGGCTGCGAAGCAGCCCCAAATGCGGTTATTCAGGCAGACCGCATTAGCCGGGTTTACGACGGCTGCGCCGCCGAGCGGGAGCAAGCTCCCTCGCCACAGGTATACCGCTGATTCAGTGATGGCTTACTTATCCAGTTCGTCGAGCGCGTCCTGCAATTCCTTGCGGGACTCGGCGAGTTTGTCTTTGCGCTTGTTGATTTTGTCGGGATCGCCGCTCTTCATGGCTTTGTCGAGATCGGCCTGGCGCTTGCTGACGTCATGCTTGGCGTCGAGGACTTTGTTTTCCCGTTCTTTCTTCAGCGAGGCGTCGGTGCAATGCGCCGTGACTTCGCTCAAGGCGGTTTCCAGGCCTGCTTGCTGATCGGCGTTGCCGTGTGACTTGGCCAGTTCGATCTGGTTGATGATGCCCTGTTTCTTGGCGGCGCAGCCGGTCAGTTCCGGTGCTTCTTCAGCCGCCATCAGTGGAGCGGCCAGCACACTGCAAAGGGTCAACAGGGCGAGCGGTGAAAGAAATTTCATAAAAGCTCCATGTGCAAAGGCAAGCGGGTCGGTGTGGCAATGGGCGTTGGAGCGCATCGGCCCTTGGGGGTTCCCGGTTGCCGTGGATTGCCGGTATCTAGAAACCGTCAATCCCGGCAACACGCAATGTTTCACTCAAGGCCAGGACCTGCGGGTCGCGGAAAAACGCGCTCAATTGCGCCGCGCGCCCGGGGCCGATACCGGCTTCAGCCTGCCATTGTTCGGTGTTTCGGTTCACAAGTGCCTGCCATGAATCGGCAAGCTGCGCCTGCCCCGTCGGTGGTAAACCCAAGGCTTTCAGCCAAAGACTGAAGGGGCGCTGTCGAGCACTGTTGAAACTGTTTAAAAGACGAGCACTGCTGCGTTCGCCGAAGCCGTTAATGGTAGCAAGCTCTTGAGCGTCGAAGGTCAACCAATCCAGAAGGCTATTCAGACGGCCTGTTTCTAAAAGTTTCTCCCAGGTGCCGGGGCCGACATGAGGCAAGGCCAGACCCTGCTTGCCGCTGAGCCAGGTTAGTCGTGCGAGGAATTGGCTCTCGCACCCCGGCGTCGGCTGCCAGCAACTCAAAGTATGGAAGTCGGCTGCCAGCGGAATCTTCAGCTCGGGGCGTTCGGTGCTGCGATGCACAACGCTGTCGAGTCTGGGAATGGTCAGTCCGGCCAGGCTGATGGACACCTGATCGCCGGGGCGGATGTCCAGTTTCTCCCAGCGTTGCAGGGAGCTGACGCTTACGCGTTTGACCTGCCGGTCATCGAGCGTCACCGGTTTCAGGTTCAGCACCGGTGTGATTCGTCCGGTACGTCCTACCTTGAAGTCGACTTTTCGGACCTCGGCCAGTACCTGCGCGAAAGGGTATTTCCAGGCGACGGCCCAGTAGGGTGACTTCGCCTGCCAGCGTTCGGCCGAGGGGCGCAGGCTTTGGCGAAGGACGACCCCGTCACTGGCAAACGGCAGCGGCGAGCGATACCAGTGATCGCGCCAGCGTTGGGCGTCGGCCAATGTCTGTATAGGTTGGCTGTAAGGCGCAGCGCTCGGGAAACCCAGCTCATCCAGGGCAGCGATACGTTCGGGCAGATCGGCGGGGCCTTCTGGCCAGTCCCAGGCAAATAGCCTGATGTTGGTGGCGTGTTCAGGGGCGAGCGTTTTGCGGCCCATTAGACCGGCCACGGTGGAACGGGCATTTTGGCTCCCGGCTTTGGCTTGTACGTGGTCGGTCAACTGCCAATAAAGTTCGCCTTGCACCAGCATGTCTACAGGTTGCACAAGTTTTTGGGGGATGCCGGGGATCAGTCGCGCCGAGGCCGTCCAGTCCTGGCCATTGATGCCATCGCCACGGCTGATCGCCTGATGCAGCAAGCCGTTGCGATAAGTCAGCGTCACGGCCACCCCATCGATTTTGGGTTGTATCCAGATGTCCTTGCGATCGCGCAGCCAGTTTTCCACAGCCTGACCATCGCGCAGTTTGTCGAGGCCGGTGTGGGCGATCGGGTGGGCGATCTTGCCGCCGGCAGTGCGCAAGGGTTCGGGGGCGAGACCCAAGTCAAAGCACTTGCGCCATTCGATCAGTTGCGCGCGGGACTGATCGTAGATTTCGTCGGCGACCAGTGAGCGTCCTCCCCTGTGGTAGTGGTCGTCCCAGAGGTCGATCTGTTTTTGCAGCGAGTTGATTTCGTCCAGGGCGCGGGCGGATGGCCAGTCGGGGCAGTCTGTTGCGTTCGAGTTCAGGCTGAACAAGGCCAGGAGGAAAACGGAAAACAGGCGCAGAAGCATCGTGAGCGTCCTTGCTCAAGTGGGGTGTTTGAAGGCTAGTCAAAATTTTCGGGCGGGAAGGGTGGGTGTTTTGCCTGGTGTTTCCGGGTGACAAGGCGGGCCCCTTCGCGAGCAGGCTCGCTCCCACAGGTACGCGGTGCAAAGCAAAACCCAATAAAAAGCCCCGCACGGCGAACCGTGCAGGGCTTTGGGTACCGCCGGGGAAGTCTTACAGGCCAGCAGCCAGACGCAGGTCGTCGGCGCGGTCGGTTTTTTCCCAGGTGAACGTGGTGAAGGTGTCTTCGCCCACGGTCTTGGTGGCCGGGGTGCGACCGAAGTGGCCGTACGCAGCGGTTTCCTGGTACATCGGGTGCAGCAGGTCGAGCATGGTGGTGATTGCGTATGGACGCAGGTCGAACACTTCGCGAACCAGTTTGACGATTTTGTCGTCGCTGATTTTGCCGGTGCCAAAGGTGTTCAACGAGATCGACGTAGGCTCGGCAACACCGATTGCGTAGGAAACCTGAATCTCGCAGCGCTCGGCCAGGCCGGCAGCGACGATGTTCTTGGCCACGTAACGACCGGCGTAGGCGGCCGAACGGTCAACCTTCGATGGATCTTTACCGGAGAACGCGCCGCCGCCGTGACGGGCCATGCCGCCGTAGCTGTCGACGATGATCTTGCGACCGGTCAGGCCGCAGTCGCCAACCGGGCCACCGATGATGAACTGGCCAGTCGGGTTGATGTGGAACTGGGTGTCTTTGGTCAGCAACTCGGCAGGCAGCACGTGCTTGACGATCAGCTCCATCACGCCTTCGCGCAGGTCTTTGTACGACACTTCCGGGTTGTGCTGGGTCGACAGTACAACGGCGTCGATACCAACAACCTTGCCGCCTTCGTAACGGCAAGTCACTTGCGACTTGGCGTCCGGGCGCAGCCAAGGCAGCAGGCCGGATTTACGGGCTTCGGCTTGGCGTTGCACAAGCTGGTGGGAGAAGGTGATCGGTGCTGGCATCAGCACGTCGGTTTCGTTGCTCGCGTAGCCGAACATCAGACCCTGGTCGCCGGCGCCCTGATCTTCAGGCTTGGCACGGTCAACACCCTGGTTGATGTCTGGGGATTGCTTGCCGATGATGTTCATCACACCGCAAGTGGCGCCGTCGAAGCCGACATCGGAGCTGTTGTAGCCGATGTCCAGAATGACGTTACGGACGATTTCTTCCAGATCGACCCAGGCCGACGTGGTCACTTCACCGGCGATGATTGCAACGCCGGTTTTTACCAGAGTCTCGCACGCCACACGGGCGAACTTGTCTTCAGCAATGATGGCGTCCAGCACCGCATCGGAAATCTGGTCGGCGATTTTGTCCGGATGTCCTTCAGACACGGACTCGGAGGTGAAGAGGGAGTATTCGCTCATCTCGATGTTTTCCTGAATTTACCGATGGTGAGTGTCGCCAGCCGGTCGCTGAAAATGGCGGACCTGGATCTGGAAACCATTGCGTAAGCCTACATAGAGGCTTTCCCCGGGAACGAGTCCCGCAGCGGTGGCCCAACGGGCCAAATCGTCCTGTTCAAACCCCAACCAGAGATCACCGCAGGCCTCCCTGGCCCAACTCTGGTTGTGGCTACATAACTCTGTCACGAGCAGGCTACCGCCCGGTTGCAGCAAGTCGGCCATGTGCTTGAGTGCTTCGGCCGGCGCAGCAAAATGGTGCAATACCATGTTCAGTACAACGCAATCGGCCTGAAGGCTTACACCGTTCAATGCATCGGCCAATTGCAGGCTGACGTTAGCCAGCTTTTCACGTTCGCAGACCTGGCGTGCCAGTTCGAGCATCGCCGGGCTGTTGTCCAGCGCGGTGACTTCCGTGAAGCGGCGCGCCAGTTCCGGCAGAAACTCGCCGTCACCGGGGCCGACTTCAATAGCCGTGGCGCCTTTGCCGAAACTCAACTTGTCGAGCAAGGCCACCACGCTTTCGCGGTACTGCGGCAGGCCGGCGATCAGGTCTTGCTGGGCGCGAAATTTCTCCGCAACCCGTGAGAAAAAGTCCTGGCTGGCCGCCGCTCGCTGCCCGTGCACCTGACCGATCCGCGACTGCACATCGGCAGGCAGGGTCAGGTTGTCCACTTCTTCCAGCAGGGCGGCGTGCAGCTTGCCGCCCAGCAGGTCGGTGTGAGGCAGGGCGCGACGGTAGAAAATCGCGTTGCCTTCACGGCGGGTCGCCACCAGGGCGGCCTGGGCCAATACCTTGAGGTGATGACTCATGCCGGATTGGCCGATGCCGAAGATCTGCGCCAGTTCCAGTACGCCGAACGAATCGTTGGCCAGGGCGCGCAATACATTCAGACGCAGAGGGTCGCCGCCGGCCTTGCAGAGGGCCGCCAGCTCGTCGCAATCGTCATGTTGAATGGAAGGCACGCGTAAATTCATAAGGCCAGCAGTCTAGTGACGGGTCGAAATCACTGCAAGAGCAATATCAAAAAGTTTTGATATTGCTCGATAGATGGCACTTCTTGACGTTAGGTTCAGTCAACAATCGGACAGCGGAAAGGTTTCACCCGTCGAAACCGCCGTTATCACATGGAAAAACGCCTCCAGATGACTATCTGTCATTGCCCCGAGGCGGCCCGGTGAGGGAAAATGCTCGCCTTTTTTCCGATTCGTTTTATTCACTCTCGATTCAATATCCGCAGGAGAACAGCGATGCCCAGCCGTCGTGAGCGTGCCAACGCCATTCGTGCCCTCAGCATGGATGCCGTGCAAAAAGCCAACAGCGGCCATCCCGGTGCCCCTATGGGTATGGCGGATATCGCCGAAGTACTTTGGCGTGACTACCTGAAGCACAACCCGAGTAATCCATCGTTCGCTGACCGTGACCGCTTCGTGCTGTCCAACGGCCACGGCTCGATGTTGATCTACTCGCTGCTGCACTTGACCGGCTACGACCTGTCGATTGATGACCTGAAAAACTTCCGCCAGCTGCACAGCCGCACCCCGGGTCACCCGGAATTCGGCTACACCCCAGGCGTTGAAACCACCACCGGTCCACTGGGCCAAGGCCTGGCGAACGCCGTCGGTTTTGCCCTGGCAGAAAAAGTCCTGGCGGCGCAGTTCAACCGTCCTGGCCACAACGTTGTCGACCATCACACCTACGTGTTCCTGGGTGATGGCTGCATGATGGAAGGCATTTCCCACGAAGTCGGCTCCCTGGCCGGTACGTTGGGCCTGGGCAAGCTAATCGCTTTCTACGATGACAACGGTATCTCCATCGACGGCGAAGTCGAAGGCTGGTTCACCGACGACACCCCGAAGCGTTTCGAAGCCTACAACTGGCAAGTGATCCGCAATGTCGACGGTCATGATCCTGAAGAGATCAAGACCGCCATCGAGACGGCGCGCAAAAGCCCGCTGCCAACCTTGATCTGCTGCAAGACCACCATCGGTTTCGGTTCGCCGAACAAGCAGGGTAAAGAAGACTGCCACGGCGCCCCGTTGGGTGATGCGGAAATCGCCTTGACCCGCAAGGCGCTGAACTGGAACCACGGTCCGTTCGAAATCCCGGCTGACATCTACGCCGAGTGGGACGCCAAGGAAGCCGGCAAAGCGGCCGAAGCCGAGTGGGATCAGCGTTTCGCTGCTTACTCCGCTGCGTTCCCTGAGCTGGCCAATGAACTGGTCCGTCGCCTGAGCGGCGAGCTGCCGGCTGACTTCGCGGAAAAAGCGTCGGCTTATATCGCTGAAGTCGCGGCCAAGGGCGAAACCATCGCCAGCCGTAAAGCCAGCCAGAACGCACTGAATGCCTACGGCCCGCTGTTGCCTGAATTGCTGGGCGGCTCCGCTGACCTCGCCGGTTCCAACCTGACCCTGTGGAAAGGTTGCAAAGGTGTGTCGGCTGAAGACGCCAGCGGCAACTACATGTACTACGGCGTTCGCGAGTTCGGCATGAGCGCGATCATGAACGGCGTGGCGCTGCACGGCGGTCTGGTGCCTTACGGCGCGACTTTCCTGATGTTCATGGAATACGCGCGCAACGCAGTACGCATGGCTTCGCTGATGAAGAAGCGCGTGGTGTTCGTCTACACCCACGACTCCATCGGTCTGGGCGAAGACGGCCCGACTCACCAGCCAATCGAGCAACTGACCAGCCTGCGCAGCACGCCGAACCTCGACACCTGGCGCCCAGCCGACGCCGTTGAATCGGCCGTGTGCTGGAAGCTGGCTCTGGAACGCAAGGACGGCCCTTCGGCGCTGATCTTCTCGCGTCAGAACCTGCAGCACCAGGATCGCAACGCCCTGCAAATCGCCGACATCGCCCGTGGCGGTTACGTGTTGAAGGACTGCGACGGCGAGCCTGAGCTGATCCTGATCTCCACCGGTTCCGAAGTGGGCCTGACCGTTCAGGCGTACGACAAGCTGACCGAACAGGGTCGCAAAGTGCGCGTTGTCTCGATGCCTTGCACCAGCGTGTTCGATGCTCAGGACGCCGACTACAAGCAGGCTGTTCTGCCGTTGCAGGTCAGCGCCCGTATCGCTATCGAAGCCGCTCACGCGGACTACTGGTACAAGTACGTGGGCCTGGAAGGTCGCGTGATCGGCATGACCACCTACGGCGAGTCGGCGCCTGCGCCTGCCTTGTTCGAAGAGTTCGGCTTCACCCTGGAAAACATCCTGGGTCAGGCTGAAGAGCTGCTGGAAGACTGATCCGGAAGTTGCTTTGTCTGGACTGCCGCTTTCGCGAGCAAGCCCGCTCCCACATCGGAATGCATTTCCCTGTGGGAGCGGCGGTGCGACGGTTCGACTTGCTCGCGAAGGCGTCGGTCCGGCCAACGCTGAAATAACGGTTTCACCACGGTAATCGAGAACCCCATGCCTCAACCGCGTCCTTACAAAGTTGCACTCAACGGCTACGGCCGGATTGGTCGTTGCGTCTTGCGTGCGTTGTTTGAGCGAGGCGAAAAGGCCGGGTTTGAAATTGTCGCGATCAACGATCTGGCGGACATGGCCAGCATCGAATACCTGACACGCTTCGACTCCACTCACGGGCGTTTTCCCGGCGAAGTGCGGGTTGAGGGTGATTGTCTGCATATTAATGGTGACTGCGTGAAGGTCCTGCGCAGTGCCACCCCCGAAGGCATCGATTGGGCGTCGCTGGGCGTCGATCTGGTGCTGGAGTGCTCCGGCGCTTATCACACGCGTGCCGATGGTCAGCGCTTCCTCGACGCCGGAGCGCCGCGTGTGCTGTTTTCCCAGCCGATGGCCAGCGAGGCGGATGTCGACGCCACCATCGTCTACGGCGTGAACCAGGATTGCCTGACCGGCGACGAACTGCTGGTGTCCAACGCGTCCTGCACCACCAACTGCGGCGTGCCGCTGTTGCGTTTGCTGGATCAGGCCATCGGCCTGGAATACGTGTCGATCACTACCATTCACTCGGCGATGAACGATCAGCCAGTGATCGACGCCTATCACCACGAAGACCTGCGCCGCACCCGTTCGGCGTTCCAGTCGGTGATCCCGGTGTCCACCGGTCTGGCACGCGGCATCGAACGCCTGCTGCCGGAACTTGCCGGGCGAATTCAGGCCAAAGCCGTACGGGTGCCGACGGTTAACGTGTCTTGCCTCGACATTACGATGCAGACCGTCAGCGACACCGACGCCACCGAGGTCAACCGGATTCTGCGCGAGGCCGCCACCAGTGGCCCGCTTAAAGGCTTGCTGGCCTACACCGAGCTTCCCCACGCAAGCTGTGATTTTAATCATGACCCACATTCGGCCATTGTCGATGCCAGTCAGACTCGAGTTTCCGGCCCGCGGCTGGTGAACATCCTGGCCTGGTTCGACAACGAATGGGGGTTTGCCAACCGAATGCTGGACGTTGCAGAACACTATCTGCAAACAGCTACTCCAACAGCTTCTCCAAAACAGTAACTCAGGAATTGCGACCCATGACCGTGTTGAAGATGACCGACCTCGATCTGCAAGGTAAGCGCGTACTGATCCGCGAAGACCTCAACGTCCCAGTCAAGGACGGTGTTGTCACCAGCGATGCGCGAATCCTGGCCTCGCTGCCGACCATCAAGCTGGCCCTGGAGAAAGGCGCGGCCGTGATGGTCTGCTCGCACCTTGGCCGCCCGACCGAAGGCGAATTCTCGGCCGAGAACAGCCTCAAGCCAGTGGCTGACTACCTGAGCAAGGCCCTGGGCCGCGAAGTGCCGCTGGTTGCTGACTACCTGGGCGGCGTCGACGTGAAAGCCGGCGACATCGTGCTGTTCGAAAACGTGCGCTTCAACAAAGGCGAGAAAAAGAACGCTGACGAACTGGCCCAGCAATACGCCGCCCTGTGCGACGTGTTCGTGATGGACGCCTTCGGCACCGCTCACCGTGCCGAGGGTTCGACCCACGGCGTGGCCAAGTTCGCCAAAGTCGCTGCCGCTGGCCCGTTGCTGGCTGCCGAGCTGGACGCACTGGGCAAAGCCCTCGGCGCCCCGGCCCAGCCAATGGCGGCCATCGTTGCCGGTTCCAAGGTGTCGACCAAGCTCGACGTGTTGAACAGCCTGAGCCAGATCTGCAACCAGTTGATCGTTGGCGGCGGCATTGCCAACACCTTCCTCGCGGCTGCCGGTCACCCGGTCGGCAAGTCCCTGTACGAACCGGACCTGCTGGACACCGCTCGCGCTATCGCTGCCAAAGTCAGCGTGCCGCTGCCGGTGGACGTTGTGGTTGCCAAGGAATTCGCCGAGAGCGCCACTGCGACCGTCAAGCTGATCGCTGACGTGGCTGCCGACGACATGATCCTGGACATCGGCCCGCAGACCGCGGCCAATTTCGCCGAGCTGCTGAAGTCGTCCAAGACCATTCTGTGGAACGGCCCGGTCGGCGTGTTTGAATTCGACCAGTTCGGCAACGGCACCAAAGTGCTGGCCCAGGCCATTGCAGAAAGCTCGGCATTCTCCATCGCTGGCGGCGGCGACACCCTGGCGGCCATCGATAAATATGGCGTTGCCGATCAGATCTCCTACATTTCTACCGGCGGCGGCGCGTTCCTCGAATTCGTCGAAGGCAAAGTGCTGCCAGCCGTTGAAGTCCTGGAAAGCCGGGCCAAGGCCTGAGGCCGCCCATTGACCAGGCAAAGGAGTGTTTACATGGTCAAGACCTTAACGCTGTTGATCGCAGCGGGCATGCTGGCGGCTTGCGGGAGTAACCCGAAAGCCACGCCGGAGCCCGCGCCGCAATCGCAGGAAAAAGGCTGCTACCAGGCCGACTGGCAAGCGGAAACCAATCCTGTGCTCAACAAGCGTTCCGGACCCGATGGCCTGGATAAATACGAGACACAGACACCCGCCAAGGAACATGGTTGTCCTTGACGGGTCTGACTCATTACTCAGGGCTGGCGGCGTGCGCCGTCAGTCGAGGAACATGGATGAAAGGTTTTATCGCCGTTATGGCGTTGGCGTTGTTGGCCGGTTGCGCTCAGTTGAACCTGTTCCAGTCGTCCGCCCCTGTGGATAACTGGACCACCTGGACCTGCGACAGCCAGGCCAAAGTGCTGTGGCGCTACACCGACGACAGCCGCAAGGAAGTCGACGTGCGCCTCGGCGGGGCTGATCAGGTGTACCGCTTGAAGCAGGAGCCGGGCGCCGAAGGTTCGCTGTACAGCAATGACATGCTGGCGTTTCACGTAAAAGGTGAGGAAGGCCTGGTGTACTGGGTCGCCACCAATGATTTGATTGGCCGCGGTTGTAAAGCGCAGTAATTGACACACCACAGGCCTAATGTGGAAGCGAGCTTTTGTGGCGAGGGGGCTTGCCCCCGTTGGAGTGCGAAGCGCTCCCGAAGCCAGCGGACGCGATACATCAGTTAAACCGCGACATTCGATTTGCGACTGCTTCGCAGCCGAACGGGGGCAAGCCCCCTCGCCACAAGGTTCCGCGTTACAAGGATTTTGGCAGCACCGAATTCGCAGCCCGGGCCAACCCCCGATCTGCAATAACTTGAATAGCCGCCGCCGCTACGGCAGGCTGGCACGATTAACGACCCAAACCGGGAGAGACACACACAATGGCACTTATCAGCATGCGCCAGATGTTGGACCACGCAGCCGAGTTCGGCTACGGCGTTCCAGCCTTCAACGTCAACAACCTTGAGCAGATGCGCGCCATCATGGAAGCCGCTGACAAGACTGACTCCCCGGTGATCGTCCAGGCCTCGGCCGGTGCTCGCAAATACGCCGGCGCTCCGTTCCTGCGTCACCTGATCCTCGCGGCAATCGAAGAATTCCCGCACATCCCGGTGTGCATGCACCAGGACCACGGCACCAGCCCTGACGTCTGCCAGCGCTCCATCCAACTGGGCTTCAGCTCGGTGATGATGGACGGTTCCCTGGGCGAAGACGGCAAGACCCCGACCGACTACGACTACAACATCCGCGTCACCCAACAAACCGTGGCCATGGCTCACGCCTGCGGCGTTTCGGTAGAAGGCGAGCTGGGCTGCCTGGGTTCGCTGGAAACCGGCATGGCCGGTGAAGAAGACGGCATCGGCGCCGAAGGCGTTCTGGATCACAGCCAGATGCTGACCGACCCGGAAGAAGCTGCTGACTTCGTCAAACGCACCCAGGTCGACGCCCTGGCCATCGCCATCGGCACCAGCCACGGCGCGTACAAGTTCACCAAGCCGCCTACCGGCGACGTGCTGGCCATCGACCGCATCAAGGAAATCCACAAACGCATCCCGAACACCCACTTGGTGATGCACGGTTCTTCTTCGGTTCCACAAGACTGGCTGGCGATCATCAACCAGTACGGCGGCGACATCAAAGAAACCTACGGCGTGCCGGTTGAAGAAATCGTCGAAGGCATCAAGCACGGCGTGCGCAAGGTCAACATCGACACTGACCTGCGCCTGGCATCCACCGGTGCGATGCGTCGCCTGATGGCCACCAACCCGAGCGAGTTCGATCCGCGTAAGTTCTTCGGCGCGACTGTGACGGCGATGCGTGATGTGTGTATCGCTCGTTATGAAGCGTTTGGTACGGCGGGTAACGCTTCGAAGATCAAGCCGATCTCGTTGGAAGGGATGTATCAGCGTTACTTGAAGGGTGAGTTGAACGCTAAGGTTAACTAAGACCTTTAGTGTTTGAGTTACATAAAAAACCCGCCGAGAGGCGGGTTTTTTGTGGGCGACTTTTTCAGATCTCCGAGGTAGCACTTCACATCATTTGGCTCCGTGAATGCAGCTTGCATGTTGTGGATTCGTTACACGACACGATGCGGATGATTGGTAGCACAGCACGCACGCTGAGCCTATTGCATCTTTAGTTATATGTATTACTGCAAAAAAATATTAAAAACTGTCAACTATTACAGGTGATTTAATGCCGGGCGTTACCTATTGTTTAATGCGTTACACATGAAGATAGAGTTAGGTGTATTAAATAGATTTGTCCGCTTTTTTATTGTGTGAGAGGAGACTGGAATGAAAATTTATATGAAGGATCAGAGCGAAAAAGTTTTTACATTAGATGTTCGGGCTTCGGATTCAATTGAGAATGTAAAACAGAAGATTCAGGATGAAGCCCAAATTCCTCCGGACCGGCTGCGTTTGATTTTTGCGGGCAGGCAGATGGAGGACGGGCGCACACTGGCGGACTACAATGTTAAAGAAGAGGATACTCTTAATTTTGTTATTCGATTAAAGGGTGGTTTATAGGATTTCCAGAAAATATATTTGCCTTGTTCGTTAAGCGTAAAGAAGGCGGGTGACAGTCCGCGTGAATATCGCTGACAGATAGAGGGCGAAGTACTGTTTTTGACTAATTAGATCTGCCTTCCCCATTTGTTCTTTAAGTAAGTCTTTTGGATCTAACAGTAGAGCCACTCGTGCCTTTAGGGCTACGAACCCTATCACCGACCGCAACCAGCAGACGGGGTGAACTAAAAGCGCCGACTTTGATGGCTGCAACCGGGGTGTAGGACCAAAACGCGGTTTTTAGTGGCGAGGGAGCTTGCTCCCGCTCGGCGGCGCAGTCGTCGTAAATGGGGTGTTGTGGTTTGTCTGTGGGAGTGGGGGTGGCAGGGAGTGGGGCTGCTTCGCAGCCCAGCAGGAGCAAGCTCCCTCGCCACAGGAACCAAAGATCTAAAGTTCGCGGTCAGGCTATTTATCGTGATCAATATCCAGCTTGCTGAACGTCACTTTGCCGCCCTCGCTGGTGTACCCGGTGTGGTCTTGCACATAGACCCCGGCCTTGAAATACAGCGGCTTGTCGCGCCACGTCGCGCTGATGTTGGTGTCCCACTGATAGCCTGCCGCGCTGATGCCCAGCGCACCGCCAGGACTGAGGTGGATGAGGTAGGAAAACTCCTGATCCATCTTCACGCCGGTCGCGATGGTGATCACCCGACCTTCACCGTCATCCGGATGCATCCGCACTTTGGCGACGATGTTGCCCGTAGAGGTGCTGGTCTTGTACTGATACTCGACCTTCACCAGCGGTTTTTGACTTTCATAAGCATGAATCTGGCCGATAACGATCTTCCCTGAACTCGGCACCTGATTCACCGCCAGCGTCGCGCGAAGGGTGTTGTCAGCGTCCGGATAAAGCCAATTACGCAAGGTGCCATTGCTGTAGGTTTCGCGAAGTTCAGTGCGGGGATATTTGGCATTGGCCGTTTTGGAGCCGGTAACCGGTGCCCAGAAAAACAAGGTGCCGGTGTCGGAGTGGAAGTATTGGTCCTTGAAGCCTTTCACCAGTTTGGCGGTTTCAACGGTGTACGGCGGATTGCCAACGGGAACGCTGAGGTTCCAGGTTGCGAGATCGATCATAGACAAAGCTTCCACAAATTTTTTGCTGCACGCCCGTGCCAGAAGCTCTGGCACGCGCATCGGGGGGCGGTCTTTATAAGCGTACGAGGCCCCTTTGTTAATGCTCGTCCGGCAGATATTTGGCGTCAGCGTCCTGTCGAAAGGCCATCTTTCCCGGTTTTCGGGGCTCTCAGGACCGACCGTTAGTCGGCAAATGAACGCGTTAGTTAAATGATGGCGCTCTGATGGCTTCTGCTTTTGTGGATCCCGGTCTAGAGTGAAGGCCTGGTAATTGTCCGGTTTTCACGAGAAACCGGCCTGACGTCCCCGAACAAGAGAAGCAGCATGGAATGCGCGCAACCCACGCCAGTCGAAGGCCACTCGATCCTTTTAATCGTTGATGATTACCCTGAAAACCTGATCAGCATGCGCGCGTTGCTCCAGCGCGAGGACTGGCAGGTGATGACCGCCGCCTCCGGCTTTGAAGCGCTAAACCTTTTGCTCGAACACGATGTCGACTTGGTGCTGCTCGATGTGCAAATGCCGGGCATGGACGGTTTTGAAGTCGCGCGCCTGATGCGCGGCAGCCAGCGAACCCGCCTCACGCCCATCATCTTCCTCACTGCCAACGAACAGTCCCAGGACGCCGTGATCAAGGGCTACGCCAGTGGTGCGGTGGATTACCTGTTTAAGCCCTTCGATCCGCAAATTCTCAAGCCGAAAGTTCAGGCGTTGCTCGAGCATCAGCGCAATCGCCGGTCGTTGCAGCGCCTGAGCCACGACCTGGAAGTCGCGCACGCGTTTAATGCCTCGGTGCTGGAGAATGCAGCCGAAGGCATTCTGGTGGTGAGTGAGGAAGGGGTAATCCGTTTTGCAAACCCGGCCATATCGCGCCTGCTGAATGCCACGGTGCAGGAACTGCAAGGCAAGGATTTTCTGGATTTCTTGCAAAAGCCGCACATCCCGCTCTGGCTGGAATCCGAGATTTATACCGGTTACAAACGTGGCGAAACCTTGCGCCTGCATGATGCGCTGTTGCGTACTGCGCCCGGTCAGCAAGTGCCGGTGGCGCTGTCGTGCGCGCCATTGCCCGCTGAACAGCGCGCCATGGTGGTGACGGTGCTGGACATGTCGGTGGTGCGCCACCTGCATCAGCAGCTGGAATATCAGGCCGTGACCGATCCCTTGACCGGCCTGCTCAATCGCCGGGGGTTCTACCAGACTGTGGAAAACCTGTTGCTGCGCGGTGAACGCACCGACAGCGCCTGGGTGCTGCTGTACCTGGACCTCGACGGCTTCAAACGGGTCAATGACTCCCTCGGCCACGATGCCGGCGACCGCGTGCTGCGCTGGGTGTCCGAGCAGTTGAAGGCCTGCTTGCGGCCCTTCGACATTCTGGCGCGCATGGGCGGCGATGAATTTACCGCGCTGCTGGACCTGGAGTTTCCCGAGCAGGCGGCGAAGATTGCGGAAAAACTCATCGAGCGGGTATCGATCTGTCAGCAGATCGATGGCCTGGAAATCACCTTGGGCGCCAGCATCGGGATTGCGACGTTTCCGGATTGCGGGGCCAACCTCGACGGTTTGTTGCGCGCCTCGGACATTGCGATGTACGAAGCCAAGCGCGCGGGCCGTCAGCAGTACCGTTTCTACGATCACGAGATGAACGGCCGGGCACGCTCGCGGCTGATGCTCGAAGAGAGCGTGCGCACGGCCATCGAAAACCGCGATTTCAATTTGGTGTACCAGCCTCAAGTGTCCATTGCCAATGGGCAGGTCCGCGGCTTCGAGGCGTTGCTGCGTTGGCAGCACCCGAGTGTCGGCGACGTCCCGCCGGGGCTGTTTTTGCCGTTGCTGGAAGAAGCGCGACTGATCAGTCGGCTGGGTAGCTGGATTTACCATCGTGGGGCCGGGCAGCGAAAGGCCTGGGAAACCCTGTTTGCCGAGGACCTGGTGCTTGGCGTCAGTTTGAGCAGCACTCAGTTCGGCATGCCCAACCTGGTCACCGAGTTGCGCCAGGTGCTGGAGCGCCATGGCTTGCAACCGCGGCATCTGGAAGTCGAAGTGACGGAAGAAGCGCTGATGCAGAACCCCGAAGAAACCCTCAAGACCCTGCGTCTGCTGCGCAATCTTGGGGTGCGGGTGGCACTGGATGATTTTGGTTCCGGGCCCTGCTCGCTGTCGCATCTGCGCGACCTTGAACTGGACACGCTTAAGTTCGACCGGCATTTGATTGCCCGCCTGCCTGACTCCACGCGGGATGCCGCGTTGGTGCGCAATGTGATCGACCTGTGCAAGCAATATGGAATGCTGGTGATCGCTGAAGGGGTGGAAACCGTTGCCCAGTACCAATGGCTGCAAGCGAATGGCTGTGAGTACGTGCAAGGTTTTCTGGTGGCGCGGCCGATGATGGCCGAGGACGTCGGCGACTTTGTGCGGCCGTTCGACTGGAGCGCACTGAGCAGTTGAATTCGCTACACTGGCGACCTTTTCGTGATTCGCGTTGCCGCCCCAATGACCGCGTTGAAATACCTCCAGGCCTATCCTGCTGCATTGCAGGATCAAGTGCGCCAGCTGATCGCCGACGATCGGCTGGGCGACTACTTGACCCAGCGCTATCCGGAAAAGCACGGTGTGCAGAGCGACAAGGCGCTGTACACCTACGCGCTGGACCTCAAGCAGGAATACCTGCGCAACGCCCCGGCCATCGACAAAGTGCTGTTCGACAACCGTCTGGACCTCACGCATCGCGCCCTTGGCTTGCACACCACGATCTCGCGGGTGCAGGGCGGCAAACTCAAGTCCAAGAAAGAAATCCGTGTGGCCTCGCTGTTCAAGGAAGCGCCTTCCGAGTTTCTGAAAATGATCGTGGTGCATGAACTGGCGCACTTTAAAGAGTCGGATCACAACAAGGCGTTCTACAAACTCTGCGAACACATGCTGCCGGGCTATCACCAGGTGGAGTTTGACCTGCGGGTGTACCTGACCTGGCGGGACATGCAATAACGGATCAACGGTCGGGAGTGTTTGAATGGAAGTCAGCAAGACCAAGAGCAGTTTTTACCGTCGGTTGTACGTGGCGTACTTGATCGACAGCGGGCTGGCGAGCAGCGTCCCGGCCTTGACCGAAGTCACCGGCATGCCCCGGCGCACGGCGCAGGACACGATTGCAGCGCTGGCGGACCTGGACATCATTTGCGAGTTCGAGCAGGAAGAGGGCGCGCGCAATCATGCGGGGCGTTATCGGATTCGGGAGTGGGGGGCGATTGATCGGGGGTGGATCGAGCGCAATTTGCGGCAGATCAAAGCGGTGCTTGAGTACCCCTGATCTCTGCGGTGCCGCGACTGACGCCTTCGCGAGCAAGCCCGCTCCCACATTTAACCGCGTTCCTCCAAGAGAATACGGTCGAATGTGGGAGCGGGCTTGCTCGCGATGGGGCCGTTAAGGCCGACGCATCCCAATGTGCGGAATACCGTCCTCGACATACTCCTCACCCGCCACCACAAGCCCGTACTTCCCGTAATACCCCTGCAAATGCGCCTGCGCCGACAGGTAAACCGGCATGTCCGGCCAGTGTTTCCCAGCCTGCTTCAACGCCTGCGCCATCAGCTCGTGCCCAATTCCGGCGCCACGGGCCGACGGTGCAACAATCACCCGACCAATCACCACATCACCACCCTGCAACTGCGGGTCGAGTAATCGCAAGTAACCCACCAGCCGATTCTCGTCCCATGCCATCAAATGGCAGGTGTCACCTTCCAGGTCCTGGCCATCGATGTCTTGATAGACGCATTTCTGCTCGACGACGAACACCTCTGCGCGCAGTTGCAGAATGGCGTACAGCTGTTCTTTGCCCAAATCGCTGTGGTGTTTGCAGATCCAGTCAATTGTCATTTTCACTTTCCTTGAACATCGTCGCACCGATACTAAGCGTCCTGAGGATCGTTGTCTTTATGGCGGGGAAATCTGTGACAAAGGCCAAAATGCCATCATTCATTTCGCGCGGCGCCTTCTTCTTTGTGTAATCTTCGATGACGCGCTGTGCAATGGCTTCAATGAGCTAATGTTGAGTACTGGCTGCCGATACACGGGTCTTGGAGTTTGGGCTGAAAAACACGTCGGGCCACCCGCCCGTTAAGGATTTTCTAGCATGCCGCGATTGCATCGAGCTTGCGCTTTGATCGTATTGCTGTTGCTGACACAGAGCGCGGCAGCGGAAAAGCTGCGTCTGGTCGCTGACGCCTGGCCGCCTTTTACCGACGCCACGCTGGTCAACGGCGGGTTTGCGACGGACATCGTCACGACCGCGCTGGCACGCGCAGGCTATGCCAGTGATTTTGAACAGGTGCCCTGGGCTCGAGCGTTATTGGGCGTGGGCGAGGGGCGTTATGACGTATTGGTCAACGCCTGGTACACCAACGATCGGACCAAGCTTGGCCAGTTCTCCGGTGAGTACCTGCTTAACCGCGTGCGTTTTCTGAAACGCAAAGACGCGCCCATCGAATACAACAACTTGCAGCAACTGCACACGTATCCGATTGCGATCGTGCGCGGCTACGCCTATTCGCCGGAATTCGATGATGACGCGTCGCTGCAGAAAGTCCCGGTGCATAATTTTTCGATGGCAGTACGCATGGTCGCGGCGGACCGGGTCAAGTTGACGCTGGAAGATGAATACGTCGCCCGCTATTACCTGGCGCGTGAATCATCCAAAGTGCGTAATGCGGTGGAGTTTTTGCCCAAGCCGTTGAGCGAGAACAGTCTGCATATATTGGTCAGCTTGAAGAATCCGCAGCATGAGCAGATCGTCGCCGGGTTTGATCGTGAGATTGCCGAGATGAAGGCTGATGGGAGTTATGCGCGGTTGATGAAGCAGCATGGGATGTGAGGCTGATCCGATGTCTTAGGTGTAGTTGATGGCCCCTTCGCGAGCAAGCCCGCTCCCACATTCGACCGTATTGTTCTGGAGGGACGCCGTTAAATGTGGGAGCGGGCTTGCTCGCGAAGGGGTCGGCCCAGGCAACATACATCTCAAGTCTCGTCGGTGTCTTTGATCAAATGCGCCGCCAATGTCCGCAGCGGCCCCAGTTGCCGACAAATCAACGCCAACTGCGTCTGCACCAGCCGCTGCCCTTCATCGATTTCATCGGGCATCTGCTCCAGCGAGTTGGCCAGCGCCTCTTCCTCGTCACTCTGAATCGCCACGGGCGTTTTGCTCGCCAGACCTTGGGCGATTTCGTCGATGCTCGCCGCCAGGCTTACGCCGGCACCCTCAATCAACTGCTCGCGTACATCCGCGGGTAGCGGCGTCTCACGGTGCGCTCCCAGCCCGGACAAATAGCTGAGCAACGTGTGCGACAGCACCAGAAAACGAAACCCTACATCCGCTTCCTTACGGAAGTGCCCAGGCTCCATGAGCATATTGGCCAGCGTCGTCGACAACGCCGCGTCGGCGTTGTGCGCGTTGCGTCGGGCCAGTCGATAGGCCAGGTCGTCGCTTTTGCCGGCGGCGTATTGCTGCATGATCTGGCGCAGGTAAATGCTGTTGCAGGTCAGGGTGTTGGCCAGCACTTTGTTCAGGCGTCGGCCCTGCCAGTCCGGCAGGAACAGGAACACCGCGAGCCCGGCGATCAGGCTGCCGAGCAAGGTGTCGAGCAGTCGCGGCAGGAACAGCCCGTAACCGTCGCCGACCTGGTTGAAGCAGAACAGCACCATCAAGGTGATCGCGGCCGTGGCCAGGGTGTAGCGGGTGGTCCGGTTGATAAAGAACACCACGCCTGCGGCGATGGCGAAGCACGACTGGATCAACGGATTCGGGAACAGATCGAACAGTGCCCACGCCAGGGTCAGGCCGATCGCCGTGCCGATGATCCGCTGACCGAGTTTGCGTCGGGTGGCGCCGTAGTTCGGCTGGCATACGAACAGCGTGGTGAGGATGATCCAGTAGCCTTGCGACGGGTGAATCAAGTGCACCATGCCGTAGCCGATGCTCAGCGCCAGGGGCAAGCGCAGTGCATGGCGGAACAGCAGCGATGTCGGCGTCAGTTGTGTGCGCAAGCGCATCCACACATCTTTGAGGCTGCGCGGCGAACGGTCGAGCAGGCTGCTGTCGGTGGCATCGGCCAAGGCGTCCGGGTTGCTCGCGTCGCTGAGCAAGCGGTCGAGTGTCGAGAGGTTGGCCGTGAGTGCCCGCAGCGAGCGCAACAGGCCGCGCCAGGCCGGGTTGCTCTGAATACGCAGGTGTTCGATGGAGGCGTTCAGGTCGCCCAGGGCTTCGGCGAAGCTTGCGTCGTAGACGAACGGCTGGCGCATCTGGATCGACTCGGCCAAGGCGCGGCACGCCTTGCCTTGCTGACGCAGCAGGCGCTGACAGCGGAACAGCACGTCGCTGTGGAAAAACGCCTCGGCCAGTGCGTTGTAGGGGTAGTGCGACGAACTGGCGCGCTCGTGGATGTCCTGAGCGAGGAAGTACAGTTTCAGGTAGCGGCTGACTTTCGACCCCGGCCGTCCGTTGCCGACGCGGTGCAAAATAATTTCCTTGGCGGCGTTCAATGCTGCCACCACACGGCCGTTCTGCTGGGCCAGTTCCAGGCGCCGCGCTTCCACGTCCATCTGCCGGATCGGCTCGAACAGCGACGATTTGAGTTTCAGGTAGAAACCCAACTCACGGAACAACCGCGCCAGGCTCTGCTGCACCGGCTGGTTGGAAAACATCGCCTGCCACAGCACCGACAGCAAACCGTACCAGGCCGCACCGGCCACCAGCAGCACCGGTTCGTGCCAGAAGTCGGTGACCGCGCCGCCGCGCTGGTCCACGCCGATCATGGTGTAGACCGACAGAATCAGTGTCGCCGAGGCAATGGCGCCATAACGTTCGCCGAGGGCGCCGAGCATGGTCAGGCCGAAACTGGCGAGGGCCAGGGCGATGATAAAAATGTAGGGGTAGGGGAACAGCAGTTCGACGGAGAAGGCGGCAACGCTGAAGCACACCAGCGTCACGGCGAGCGCGTTGAGGCGGCCCTGCCAACTGTCGTCGGTTTCGGCCAGGGCGCTGGCGATGATCCCCAGGAACAACGGGATCAGCAGACCCATTTCATCCTGATACCAACAGACCGCCATGCTGCCGGTCAGGGCGATGAACACCCGCACGCTGTAGCTGAATTTATCCAGCGCCCAGAGGCGACGCAGAGACTGACTGAGAGGAGTCGATGACATGAAGTGCGAAGGCCTTCCGAGGCAATGACGCTAAATTGAGCCAGTAATGACGCCGACGCAATGGCGTCGATCACATCTGACAGCAAAATCTGTTCCTTTACCGGTCACCACGTCACCCATGTGGGAGCGGGCTTGCTCGCGAAAGCGGTGTGTCAGTCAATATCTATGTCGACTGACAGATTGCATTCGCGAGCAAGCCCGCTCCCACATTTTATTTGTGTACAACCATTGATCAGGCGTATTGCGCGGCGGCGTAGCCTGACGCCCAGGCCCACTGGAAGTTGAAGCCGCCCAGATGCCCGGTCACGTCGAGCACTTCGCCGATGAAGTACAGGCCAGGGCTTTTCAGCGATTCCATGGTCTTGGACGACACTTCGTGGGTGTCGACGCCGCCCAAGGTCACTTCCGCCGTGCGATAGCCTTCAGTGCCGGCCGGTACCACTTTCCAGCTCGCCAGTTTTTCGGCGATGTCGGCAATTTCCGCGTGGGTGTACTGCTTCATCGGTTTGGACACGAACCAGTTGTCCGCCAGCAGGTTGGCCATCTTCTTGGTGAAGATTTCCCCCAGCAGGGTTTTCAGTTCGCTGTTCGGGCGCTCGGCCTGCTGCTGTTGCAGCCACTCATGCGCGTTGTGGTCCGGCATCAGGTTGATCTCGACCGTGTCGCCAGATTCCCAGAACGAAGAAATCTGCAAAATCGCCGGCCCGCTGAGGCCACGGTGAGTGAACAGGATGTTCTCGCGGAAACTCTGCTCGTTGCAGCTCACCAGGCAATCCACCGACGTGCCGGACAGTTCGGTGCAAAGCTCTTTGAGTTGATCGGTGATGGTGAACGGCACGAGGCCAGCGCGGGTTGGCAGCAGTTCATGGCCGAACTGTTTGGCGACCTGATAACCGAAACCGGTCGCGCCCAGCGTCGGGATCGACAGTCCACCCGTGGCGATCACCAGAGACTCGCAGGTGATCTGGCCCATCGTGGTGTCCAGCAAGTAACCGCTTTCGAGTTTTTCGATGGTCTGGATCGAGGTGTCCAGGTGCAGGCTGACGCCAACCTGATCGCACTCGTTGAGCAGCATCTCGAGGATGTCGCTGGATTTGTTATCGCAGAACAGCTGCCCGAGTTTTTTCTCGTGATACGGCACGCCGTGTTTGGCGACCATGCCGATGAAATCCCACTGGGTGTAGCGCGCCAGTGCGGATTTGCAGAAGTGTTCGTTCTGCGAGAGGAAATTGCTCGGTTCGGTGTACATGTTGGTGAAATTGCAGCGGCCACCGCCCGACATCAGGATTTTTTTGCCGGCCTTGTTCGCATGGTCGAGCAACATCACTTTGCGCCCACGCCCGGCGGCGGTCAGCGCACACATCAACCCTGCGGCGCCAGCGCCAATGATCACGACTTCGGTAGAGCGCAAAACGGTGTCCTCATACAGATTTCAGATTCAACGACAAACCAATGTGGGAGCGGGCTTGCTCGCGAAGGGGTCGGTACATTCAACATAGATGTTGTCTGTCAGTCCGCCTTCGCGAGCAAGCCCGCTCCCACATTTGATCTCTGTCGGGCAGAAGATCGTTTACAAAATGCGAACGCGCAGCGAACGGCCTTTGATCTTGCCGTCGTTCAGGCGCTGCAAGGCTTGCTTGGCGATCCCGCGTTCCACGGCCACATACGCCTGGAAGTCGAAAATCGCGATCTTGCCGACCTGGGCGCCCGGAATGCCGGCATCGCCAGTCAGTGCACCGAGGATGTCACCCGGACGAACCTTGTCTTTACGGCCAGCGCCGATGCACAACGTGCTCATGACCGGCAGCAGCGGGCCACCGCCTTGGGACGTCAGGTTGTCCACCAGATCCCAGGTCAACGGCGTCTGCTGGAGGTGTTCGATGGCTTGGGCGCGCTGCGCTTCGGGCGGTGCAACCAGGCTGATCGCAATACCTTTCTCGCCAGCGCGGCCGGTACGGCCGACACGGTGGATGTGAATTTCCGAATCACGGGCCAGTTCGACGTTGATCACCATGTCCAGCGAGTCGATGTCCAGACCGCGAGCGGCGACATCGGTGGCCACCAGGACCGAAGTGCTGCGGTTGGCGAACATCGCCAGCACCTGGTCACGGTCACGCTGTTCCAGATCGCCATGCAGGCCGACGGCGGAGATGCCTTTGGCGGTCAGGTGATCGACGGTTTCCTGAACCTGTTGCTTGGTGTAGCAGAAGGCAACGCAGGACGCCGGGCGGAAGTGGCCCAGGACCTTTGTCACGACGCTCATGCGCTCTTCTGGGGAAATTTCGTAGAAGCGCTGCTCGATCTGCGTGTCGTCATGGAACGCCTCGGCCTTGACGATCTGAGGATTGCGCATGAACTTCGCGGCGAGTTGCTTGATGCCCGACGGGTACGTGGCGGAGAACAGCAAGGTCTGGCGACGTTCCGGGGTCTGGGCAATGATTTCTTCGATGGAATCGTAGAAACCCATGTCGAGCATGCGGTCAGCTTCGTCGAGGATCAGCGTGTTCAAGCCGTGAAGGACCAGCGAACCCTTGCGCAGGTGCTGCTGGATGCGTCCCGGGGTGCCGACGATGATGTGCGCGCCGTGTTCCAGCGAGCCGATCTGTGGGCCGAAGGACACGCCGCCGCACAAGGTCAGGATCTTGATGTTGTCTTCGGCGCGGGCCAGACGACGGAGTTCCTTGGCGACCTGATCCGCGAGTTCGCGAGTCGGGCAGATGACCAGCGCCTGGCAACCGAAGAAGCGCGGATTGATCGGGTTCAGCAGGCCGATGCCGAAGGCGGCGGTCTTGCCGCTGCCGGTCTTGGCCTGGGCGATCAGGTCCATCCCTTTGAGGATCACCGGCAAGCTTTGCGCCTGGATCGGCGTCATCTGGGCATAACCGAGGGAGTCGAGGTTAGCCAGCATGGCGGCGGACAGCGGCAAAGTATTAAAAGCGGTGGCAATGGTGGTCACGGGACTGGCCTGCAAAACAAAATGTCGCGCAGTGTATCAGTCCCGTGGCCATTGGCCCTAAGGTTCGATGTGTTCTTCCGGACGTTTGACGCGCCGTCCGTCTTCCTTTGACAGCTGCGAGAAGATCGTTGCCGCCAGCATGGCCATGATTCCGACCGTGACAAACGTCAGCTGGAACGCGCCCAACACCGTGTCGACGCCATCATTGCCAATTTCTGCGGTGAAGCCACCGAGCAACGCACCGGCGCAGGCAACGCCCAGGCTCAAGGACAATTGCGCGACCACCGACAGCAGGCTGTTGCCGCTGCTGGCGCTGGCGTCGTCGAGGTCGATCAGGGTGACGGTGTTCATCGCGGTAAATTGCAGCGAGTTGATCGCCCCGAGAATCGCCAGCAGGCACAGCAGCAGCCAGTACGGTGTCTGTTCGCTGACCAGGCCCATGCTCGCGAGCATGATGCCCAGCGCCAGGGTGTTGCCGGTCAATACGATGCGATAGCCCAACCGTTCGATCAGCGGCCGCGCCACCCACTTGGCGATCATCGCCGCCGCGGCCAGCGGCAGCATGCTCATCCCCGCCTGTGACGGCGAATAACCCAGCGCCACTTGCAGCAGCAACGGCACGAGGAAGGGCAGGGCGCCGCTGCCGAGGCGGGCAAACAGGTTGCCGAGGATGCCCACGGCGAAAGTCCGGGTCTTGAACAGCGACGGCGCGAACAGCGGGTTTTCAGTATGCCCGGCGCGCAACCAGTACGCCGCGAGGCAGGCCATGCCGGCAAACAGCAGCAGCATGACGCGCAGGTGGGGCAGGCGCAGTTCGCCCAGGCCTTCCATGGCGACGGTGATCAGAATCATCGCCGCGCCGAACAGCACGAACCCGAGGCTATCGAAACGGGTGCGCTCGGTGCCGCGCAGGTCCGGGATGAATTTCCACACGGCGTAGCAGCCGACCAACCCGACGGGCAGGTTGATCAGGAAGATCCAGTGCCAGGTCAGGTATTCAACCATCCAGCCGCCCATGGTCGGGCCGATCAAGGGGCCGAGCAGCCCGGGAATGGTGATGAAGCCCATGATCCGCACCAGTTCCGAACGCGGGTAGGCGCGCAGCACCACCAGTCGTCCGACCGGCAACATTAGCGCACCGCCCAGGCCCTGAATCACTCGGGCGCCGTTCAGCATGCTCAGGCTGCTGGACAATGCACAGAGCAACGAGCCTAGGCTGAAGAGAAGAATAGCGCTGAAGAAGATTTTCTTGGTGCCGAAACGGTCGGCGATCCAGCCGGAGGCGGGGATCAGCAAGGCGACGGTGAGCATGTAGGCAATGATCACGCCCTGCATGCGCAACGGGTCCTCCGCCAAGTCCTTGGCCATGGCCGGCAGGGCGGTGTTGAGGATGGTGCCGTCGAGGGATTGCATGAAGAAGGCAATGGCGACGACCCACGGAATCCAGCGGGCGGTGACAGCGTCGAGAGGCGGGCGGTTGGGCATGGGACCTCTTGCGGGTTGGAGTTAACGCAAAATCACTGTGTCTCACGGTCTATGTGGGAGCGAGCTTGCTCGCGAAGGCGGTAGATCAGTCAACATTGATGTTGAATTTAATGGCCTCTTCGCGAGCAAGCCCGCTCCCACAAGTTCTGGGTTTGCCTGGACTTTGTGTTTACAGCGTCAAGGTCAGTTTGCTGATCAGCGCCCCCGGCAATAGCGCCGAAGCCGTGGCCCTTTGACTGTAGGTGCTCGCCGACAGCAACAACTCCCGCTCCTCGGTCAACGCTTCCAGTTGCGAACCCAGCAAGCTGTAGGCGCTGTCATCAAAACGCATGGTGCTCACCGGTGCCTGAATCTCGCCGTTTTCGACCCAGAATGTCGCAAACCGCGTCATCCCGGTCATGCGTGCCCCCGGTTGGTCGGAGTAATTCAGGTACCAGAGATTGCTGATGTACAGCCCCGTGCCCAGTTGCTTGAGGATCTCGGCTTCAGGCAACGTCCCGGCCGCCATGTTCAATGCACTCGGCATTTCACCGCCGCCGGCCCCGTTGGCGGTCAGGCCGTACTCGGCCGCGCTGCGGGAACTGACCATTTGCGCGCCGGCCTTGCCTGCGACGATCAACCCCAGATCACTGCGCGGATAACCTTCGCCGGAGAATGCCGGGCTCAACGAACCACTGACTTTTTCATCAATGGACACCTGCGGGCTGAACGCACTGTCCCCTGCGTAAAGCTTTTGCAGCGGGCTGGTTTTGCTGGCAATCGACTGCGCTGAAAACCCGCCCCAGCCGAGCATGCCCATGATTTCTTCAAGGGCTGCCGGTGCGAGGTAGGCGCGGTATTGACCCGGTGCCAGCGTGCGTAACGGCCGACCGAGAAACGCCAACTGTTCACGCGCCAGAGCGAAGCGCTTGGCAAACCCTTCGCTGCTCCAGTCATGTCCGGCGTAGCTGGCTTTCACCGCTTGGCCGTTTTCGTGAAACAGGCTGAAGTCGAAGTTGAAACTGTTGGCCTGATGCCAGCCGAACGCTCCCGAGGAACTGGCGAAACCGCGACTGATTGGCCCGGCCGCATAGAAGCCCACCATGTCCAGCCCTTCGGCGGCCCGAGTGATTTCAGCGACCACTTGCTCGGTGTCTGGCAAAGGATGGTCCTGCACATTCTTGCTCTGCCAGCCGTTGTGGTTGAGCAGCAGGTACGGATCCTGCGGCAGCAGCGGCAAGGTTTCGCGCAACTGTTGCAGACCTTCGGCGAGACGCTGCACGTCCACTTCGGGGTCGCCGGCCAGCGTGATATCGAGGTCGGCATGCCGGCCATCGTTGATCAGCTTGAAACCGATGCTCGCTTGCTGCACCTGGCCGGCCTGACGCACCTTGGCGTGGTTGAAACGCACGAAGGCCGATGACTCGGCGGCGTAGCTGAGGGTGAATTGTTCCGGCTCGCGAATCGCCTCGCGCAGCCAGTTGACCAAGGCCTTGAATGCATCGGCCTGACTTTTCGACGTACTCATCAGGCGTCTCCCCCAAACACATCCACGTTGCTGAACACACAGGCCGGCGACGCATGGCCGACGCGGATCACCTGGTTCGGTTCGCCCTTGCCGCAGTTCGGCGTGCCCAACACCTTGACGGTGTTGGCGTCGCCGACGGCGCTGAGGCTTTTCCAGAACTGCGCGGAAATCGCCCGGTAATTCGGGTTTTTCACCACGCCCTTGAGCTCGCCGTTTTCGATCAACTGCGCCCATTCACAGCCAAACTGGAACTTGTTGCGCGCATCGTCGATGGACCACGAACGGTTGGTCGACATCATGATGCCGCGTTCGATGTTGCCGATCAGTTGCGCCAGCGGTTGATCGCCGGGCTCGATGTTGAGATTGGCCATGCGGTCGATCGGCGGGCGGTTCCAGCCACAGGCGCGACTGTTGGCGACGCCGTTCATGCCAGCGCGGAATTGCGAGAGCGCGCCACCCAATGGGCGCAGCAGCAATCCTTCCTTGATCAGAAATTGTTTGCTCGCGGCCGTGCCGTCGTCGTCATGGCCATAGCTGGCGAGCTGTTCCGGGATGTCCGGGTCGAACGTCACGTTGAGCAGCTTCGAGCCGTATTGCAGGTGACCGAAGTCTTCTGCCTTGACGAAACTGGTGCCGGCGTAATTGCGCTCATCACCGAGGATGCGGTCCAGTTCCAGCGGGTGACCGATGGATTCGTGGATCTGCAGCATCATCTGGTCGGGCATCAGCAGCAGGTCGCGCGGGCCTTGAGGGGTATTCGGCGCCAGCAGCAATTGCAGCGCCTGATCGGCAACTTGCGGGCCGGCTCCAATCAAGCCGCAACGGCTAATCACATCCGCGCCGCCCTGCTGGCCGAAGTTCTCGCGACCGAGGCTGCGGGTCTGGCTGTCGCTGCCGTCGTAGGCCGTGACGTCGAGGCCCGGGTAGACAAAACGTTGGGCCTGGCGCAGTTCGGCGCCGGCGCTGTTGAGGTAGATCTGCTCGACGTGGGTGAGGCCGATGCTGACCTGCCAGTTCACCAGCCGCTCGTCCTTGGGCACGGACGCCGATTCGGCGCCGAGCAATTGGTAGCAATCGCTCAGGGACGGGAAGGGCTGGTCGAGGTTCGGCGAAAAATAGTCGGCGCGGTCGCTGGAGACGGCCTGGTCACGCAGGTCGAGCAACGCGTGGGGCTTGAGTCGGCGGGCTTGTTGTTCGGCGCGGTCCAGCGCCGATTGCAGGCCTTGTTGCGACAGGTCGTTGGTGGCGGCGTAGGCTTCGACACCGTTGACGCGCACGGTCAGCATCGCGCCTTCATCACGGCTCAGGCTGGGAGGTTCGGCGACATTCTTGCGCACCGACAGGTATTGGCCGGACTCGCGCACATAACGCAGCGAAAAGAATTCAGCGCCCGTACGCAAGGCAGCGAAGCGCTGCTTGAGCTGGGGGTGGAAATCGAACATTCGGGAACCTCCTTGGTATGGAGTGGCGGTGCAGCGGTGTTGCGAAGGGGGAGGTGAAACGTTTGCGTGGCGCTAGATTAGGCCTGCGCGGGGGGTGGGATCAAGCTTGGATCGGTGTAGGAAAACATTACCGGGAGAGGTGTGGTGTTATGAAGGGCCCCTTCGCGAGCAAGCCCGCTCCCACATTTGACCGCGTCGTTATCTGGCGACTCGGTCAAATGTGGGAGCGGGCTTGCCCGCGAAGGCAGCACCGCGGTGTAACTGTCTTACTGCGCGGTCAGGCTCACTTCCCGCAACGGCTTGCCCCGCACCGGTGCATCACCGGCCACGAAGTAGGCAGCCTTGCTGCGCGGCAATGGCTGGCGGCCACGAATCTTGTCGGCGATTTTCTCGGCGATCATGATCGTCGGCGCGTTCAGGTTGCCGGTGGTGATGATCGGCATGATCGAGGCATCGACCACACGCAGACCTTGCATGCCGTGCACACGGCCTTCGCCATCAACCACGGCCATTTCATCGGTGCCCATCTTGCACGAGCAGGACGGGTGGAACGCGGTTTCGGCGTGCTCGCGGATGAATTTGTCGAGCTGCTCATCGGTTTGCACGTCGATGCCCGGGCTGATTTCGCGGCCACGGAAAGCGTCCAGTGCGGGCTGCTGCATGATTTCACGGGTCAGGCGGATGCCGTCGCGGAATTCCTGCCAGTCCTGCTCGGTGGCCATGTAGTTGAAGAGGATGCTCGGGTATTCGCGCGGGTCTTTCGACTTCGCTTGAATACGGCCACGGCTCGGCGAACGCATGGAACCCATGTGCGCCTGGAAACCGTGCTCTTTCACACCGTTGCTGCCGTTGTAGTTAATCGCGACCGGCAGGAAGTGGTACTGGATGTTCGGCCAATCGAATTCCGGACGGGTACGAATGAAACCGCCGGCTTCGAACTGGTTGCTGGCGCCGATGCCGGTGCCGTTGAACAGCCACTCTGCACCGATGGCCGGCTGGTTGTACCAGAGCAGCGACGGGTATAGCGAAACCGGCTGGGTGCAGGCGTATTGCAGGTACAGCTCAAGGTGATCCTGCAGGTTTTCGCCGACGCCTGGCAGGTCATGGACCACCGGGATGTCGAGCTTGTTCAGCAGTTCAGCCGGGCCGACACCGGAGCGTTGCAGAATCTGCGGCGAAGCGATGGCGCCGGAGCACAGCAGCACTTCTTTGCGGGCGCGGGCTTCAACGCGCTCTTCGGCAGCGCCGATCAGGTAACGCACGCCGACCGCACGCTTGCCTTCAAACAGGATCTTGTCGGTCAGGGCGTGGGTGACGATGGTCAGGGTCGAACGCTTCTTGGCCGTGTCCAGGTAACCGCGAGCGGTGCTGGCGCGACGGCCGTTCGGCGTCACGGTACGGTCCATCGGGCCGAAGCCTTCCTGCTGGTAACCGTTGAGGTCTTCAGTGCGCGGGTAACCGGCTTGCACGCCGGCTTCAACCATGGCGTGGAACAGCGGGTTGTTGCCGGCTTTCGGCGTGGTCACGCTGACCGGACCTTCGCCGCCGTGATAATCGTTCGGGCCGATGTCGCGGGTTTCGGCTTTGCGGAAATACGGCAGGCAGTTCAGGTAGTCCCAGTCTTCCAGACCTGGCAGCTTGGCCCAGTTGTCGTAGTCCATCGCGTTGCCACGGATGTAGCACATGCCGTTGATCAGCGAAGAACCACCGAGGCCCTTGCCGCGACCGCATTCCATCCGGCGACCGTCCATGTGTGGCTCTGGATCGGTTTCGTACGCCCAGTTGTAGCGACGGCCTTGCAGCGGGAACGCCAGGGCGGCCGGCATTTGCGTGCGGAAGTCGAAACGATAGTCCGGGCCGCCCGCTTCGAGCAGCAGGACGGTGACGCCTTCGTCTTCAGTCAGACGGGTCGCCAGGGTGTTACCGGCCGAGCCGGCACCGATGATGATGTAATCGAATTCTTGGGACATTGAATGCACCCTCTTAATGTTTGGTCAGGTCGCGATCGCCTATGCACCGCTTGATTGTGGCGAGGGAGCTTGCTCCCGCTCGGCTGCGCAGCAGTCGCAAAGTCAGCGACCGTGTTCTGTCTGAATGAGCGCGGAGTCTGAAGTCGGGGCCGCTTCGCAGCCCAGCGGGAGCAAGCTCCCTCGCCACAAGAAGCCCCAGCCTCAGGTTCCGCGTCAGATCAGAAAACCGAGGCGTAATCGCCCAGTTCGACCTGTACCGATTTGATGCGGGTGAAGTTGTTCAGCGAGCTGATGCCGTTCTCACGGCCAACACCCGACTGCTTGTAGCCACCCACCGGCATCTTCGCGTCGGACTCGCCCCAGGCGTTGATCCAGCAGATACCGGCTTCCAGTTGATGAATCACGCGGTGCGCGCGGTTCAGGTCCTTGGTCACGACACCAGCGGCCAGGCCGAAATCGGTGTCGTTGGCACGACGGATCACTTCTTCTTCGGTTTCGTAAGTCAGGATTGCCATAACCGGGCCGAAGATTTCTTCGCGCACGATGGTCATCTCGTCGGTGCAGTCGGTGAACACGGTCGGGGCCACGAATGCGCCTTTGGCGAATTCGCCGTCGGTCAGACGACCACCGCCGCACAGCACACGAGCGCCTTCTTCCTTACCTTTGGCGATGTAGCCCAGCACGCTTTCCATGTGGGCGAAGCTGACCAGAGGACCGAAGTTGGTGTTTTCGTCTTCCGGGTTGCCGACGCGGATGCGTGCAACGCGTTCAACGATCTTGGCTTCGAAAGCGGCTTTCAGGTGGCTCGGCACGAACACGCGAGTGCCGTTGGTGCAGACCTGACCAGAGCTGTAGAAGTTGGCCATCATCGCGGTGTCGGCGGCGCGATCAAGGTCGGCGTCGTCGAAAATGATCAGCGGGGATTTGCCGCCCAGTTCCATGGTCACGTCTTTCAGCGACGAGGCAGAAGCGCTGGCCATGACCTTCTTGCCGGTGTCGGTGCCGCCGGTGAAGGAGATTTTTTCGATGCGTGGGTGTTCGGTCAACCAGGTGCCGACTTCACGGCCGCTGCCGGTCAGTACGTTGAACACGCCGGCTGGCAAGCCTGCTTCGGTGTAGATCTCGGCCAGTTTCAGCGTGGTCAGGGAAGTGACTTCGCTTGGCTTGAAGATCATCGCGTTACCGGCGGCCAGGGCTGGCGCGGATTTCCACAGGGCGATCTGGATCGGGTAGTTCCACGCGCCAATACCGGCGACGACGCCCAACGGCTCGCGACGGGTGTAGACGAACGAGGTGGTGCGCAGCGGAATTTGCTCGCCTTCGATGGCCGGGACCAGACCTGCGTAGTACTCCAGCACGTCAGCACCGGTGACGATGTCGACGTACTTGGTTTCCGAGAACGACTTGCCGGTGTCCAGGGTTTCCAGGGCAGCCAGTTCATCGTTGCGCTCGCGCAGGATGTCGACGGCGCGACGCAGGATGCGCGAACGCTCCATGGCGGTCATTGCAGCCCAGATTTTCTGGCCCTTTTCGGCGCTGACCACAGCGCGCTCAACGTCTTCCTTGGTCGCGCGTTGTACGGTTGCGAGGACTTCACCGTTAGCCGGGTTGATGGCTTCGAAAGTGGCGTCGCTGCTGGCGTCACTGTAGCCGCCATCGATGTAGAGTTTTTGCAGTTCGAAACGGGCCATAAAGTCCTCGCAAGTGCATAAGTGGTTGGCGTTGACCACTGGGCGTACCGTGTTGCGCTGGCACGCTGTTCAGTGGCGGTTCGGGGGGTTGAGCGTTCTGTGTGTGCTCTAACTCACCCGCTTGGCCAGTTGGAAATCCATGTATTCGTAAGCGATCTGTTGCGCCTGCTCGGTGTCGAAAGCATCTCCCGACAGCGCGCCGCGCAGCCACAAACCGTCAATCAACGCTGCCAGGCCACGGGCTGCACTGCGCGCATCATCGAGCGGCAATACGCGGCGGAACTGGCAACACAGGTTGGAATACAGACGGTGATCGTTGATCCGCTGCAACCTGTGCAAAGACGGCTGGTGCATGCTGGTGGCCCAGAAGGCCAGCCAGGTTTTCATTGCCGGTCCATTGACCTGGCTGGCGTCGAAGTTGCCTTCGATGATCACCTGCAGATGTGCCCGTGGGCTTTCATCTGTCAGCGCTTGGCGGCGCAGGGTGACGTTCTCGCTGAGGACACTCATCAGGTACCGCATCGTGGCGGCGATCAGGCCGTTCTTGTCCTGAAAGTAATGACTGATGATGCCATTCGAGACACCGGCCAAACGGGCGATCAGCGCAATGCTGGCGTCCCCCATGCCGACCTGGTCGACGGCCAGCAATGTGGCTTCGATCAGTTGCTGGCGGCGGATGGGTTGCATACCGACCTTGGGCATCTTGCACATCTCCTTAGGCCTTCCGGTGGACGTCAAACGGCTACCGGATTGAGGGCCAGTCTATTTTGTTTTGATTGAACGTTCAATCAACAAAGAATAAGATCTGCGACAAATCGTCGCTGCCTACAGGTTTTTCCTACGCGCAGTGGCGGAAAAAACGACTTCCGAAAATGCTCGAAACCTACGCGCACTGGCGCTTCCGGGGTTTCGGGCTTTTTTCGGGGTGTCTTTATATCACCCGCCGGTCGGCTGCCCACTAACCGATTGGTCGGGTAACGCGTTGCCTTGTGTTCTTCTCTCGCACTGCCTGGAGCATCTGTGCCATGAGTTCTGCCTCTCTTATAAAGACCCCACCCGATAAGGTGACGGTCAACGGTTGGGTGTTCTACACCTCTACCGCGCTGATCCTGTTGTTGACCGCCATTCTGATCATCGCCCCGCAAGAGGCCGGCAGATTGCTCGGCATTGCCCAGGCCTGGTTGTCCCGCAGCTTCGGCTGGTACTACATGGTGGTGATCGCCGCCTACCTGGTGTTCGTGGTCGGTCTGGCGTTTTCTTCCTACGGCAAACTGAAACTGGGCAGCAAGGACGACACCCCGGACTTCAGCTACGGCGCCTGGGCGGGGATGCTGTTCTCGTCGGGTATCGGCATCTCGCTGTTGTATTTCGGTGCTTCCGAGCCGCTGGACCACTACTTCAACCCGCCGGAAGGCGTGGCCGCCAGCAACATGGCCGCCCGTCAGGCCGTTCAACTGACGTTCCTGCACTGGGGCCTGCATGGCTGGGCGATTTACGCACTGGTCGGTCTGGCCGTTGCTTACTTTGCTTATCGTCATAACCAGCCGTTGGCGTTGCGTTCGGCGCTGTATCCGCTGGTGGGCGAGCGCTGGGTCAAAGGCGCAGCCGGTCATGCGGTGGACGGCTTTGGCATGTTCGTGACCCTGCTGGGGCTGGTGACGAACCTGGGGATTGGTTCGCTGCAGGTGTCGTCGGGGCTTGAAAACCTGTTCGGCATGGAACACAGCAACACCAACCTGCTGATCGTAATCATCGTGATGAGCACCGTGGCGACCATTGCTGCCGTGTCCGGTGTGGAAAACGGTATCCGTCGTCTGTCCAACCTGAACATCGTGCTGTTCAGCGGCCTGCTGATTTTCGTCCTGCTGTTCGGCCCGACCCTGCACCTGCTCAACGGCTTCGTGCAGAACATCGGTGACTACTTGAACGGCGTGGTCCTGAAGACCTTCGACCTGTATGTGTACGAAGGCGACAGTGAGAAGTCCGACCGCTGGTTGGGCCTGTGGACCCTGTTTTACTGGGCGTGGTGGATTTCCTGGGCACCATTCGTGGGCATGTTCATCGCGCGTATTTCCCGTGGTCGCACGGTGCGTGAACTGGTGGCCGGCGTGCTCCTGATTCCGCTGGGTTTCACCTTGGCGTGGCTGTCGATCTTCGGTAACTCGGCCCTGGACCTGGTGATGAACCATGGGGCGGTGGAGCTCGGAAAGACGGCGCTCGAACAGCCGTCCATGGCGATCTACCAATTGCTTGAGCATTACCCGGCGTCGAAAGTTGTGATCGGCGTGTCGATCTTTGTCGGTTTCGTGCTGTTCCTGACCCCGGCGGATTCCGGCGCGGTGATGATGGCCAACCTTTCGTGCAAGGGCGGCAATGTCGACGAAGATGCGCCGCACTGGCTGCGGATCTTCTGGTCGGCGGTGATCACCCTGGTGACCATCGGCCTGCTGTTCGCCGGTAACTTCGAAGCCATGCAAACCATGGTGGTGCTGGCCGGCCTGCCGTTCTCGGTGGTGTTGGTGTTCTTCATGTTCGGCTTGCACAAGGCCATGCGCCAGGACGTGCAGATCGAGCAGGAACAAGCGGAGTTGGCGGCGCGCGGTCGTCGTGGTTTCAGCGAGCGTTTGACTCAGCTGGACCTGCAACCGAACCAGTCGATTGTTCAGCGTTTCATGGACAAGCAAGTCAGCCCGGCGCTGGAAGATGCGGCGGTGCAATTGCGTGGTCAGGGTCTGGAGGTGCAGACGTTGCTGGGCAAGTCGAAACGCTGCATGGGCGTGCGGATCGAAATGGAAGAGGGCAACCCTTTTGTCTACGAAGTGAGCCTGGACGGCTATCTGGCGGGGGCGAGTGACATGGCGTCGGCTGAAAGTGCTGATGAACCGCGCGCACGCTACTACCGCGCCGAGGTGTACCTGCACAACGGCAGCCAGGATTACGACTTGATGGGCTTCACCCAGGATCAGATCACCCGTGACGTGCTCGATCAGTTTGAAAGCCATCGGCAGCTCCTTGGCCGTGTCTATAGCTAAACCTTGAGGTCATGCGGTAAAGCTGTTGTGGCGAGGGAGCTTGCTCCCGCTTGAGTGCGTAGCGCTCACAAGTTCTTGGGGTCGCTTCGCAACCCAGCGGGAGCAAGCTCCCTCGCCACAGTTGTCAGCATTCCAAACCTGATGTCTGCACTAACAAAAACGCCGCGATCCTCTCGCGGCGTTTTTGTGTCTGCTGCCTTACCCCAGATTCTTGCCGAGCAGCGCGTGATACAGCTCGCTGTCCCCGAGAATCCCGACCACTTTGTTGTTGTCGTGCAACACCAGTTTGTTGCCTGTCTGATAACGAATCTGCAGCGCATCGCGCATGCCGATGTTCGAGTCCACCAGCGTCGGCCGACGGCCCAAACCTTCCACCGCTTGCCCTGGAATCCAGTTCTGCAGGTCCAGGCTCGCGCCGTTCTGGCGAGCGCCCTTGATGGTGTTGCCTTCAGCCAGGTCCAGCCACGAATCGCCGCCTGGATCCAGGCACACCGAACCGTTGATGCGCTTGCAGTTGTCCAGCGTGCGCATCAGGCTGCGGCCGCACAACACGTTCAGCGGGTTGGTGTGCGCGACGAAGGTCCGCACATAGTCGTCCGCCGGGTTCAGCACGATCTCTTCCGGCTTGCTGTACTGGATGATCCGGCCGTCTTTCATGATCGCGATGCGGCTGCCGAGCTTCAGGGCTTCATCAAGGTCGTGACTCACGAAGACGATGGTCTTGCTCAGCTTGCGTTGCAGTTCCAGCAATTCGTCTTGCAGGCCCTGGCGGATCAGCGGGTCGAGTGCCGAGAACGGTTCGTCCATCAGCAGGATGTCGGCGTCCATCGCCAGTGCGCGGGCCAGGCCCACACGTTGTTGCATACCGCCGGACAGCTCGTTGGGTTTCTTGTTGCGCCATTGGGTCAGGCCCACCAGTTCCAGCTTGTCGTCCACCAGTGTGCGCCGTTCCTTCTCGGGACGACCCTGCATCTCCAGGCCGAAACTGATGTTTTCGCGAACGGTCAACCAAGGCATCAGGGCGAATTTCTGGAACACCATCGCAATGCGCTTGGTGCGCATCATTTTCAGTTCTGCCGGGGTGCAGGAGGCGATGTCGATCTGCTTGCCTTCGTGCTCGACAAACAACTTGCCACGGCTGACGGTGTTGAGGCCGTTGATGCAGCGCAGCAGGCTGGACTTGCCGGAGCCGGACAGGCCCATCAGTACGCAGATTTCACCTTTTTCGACGTCCAGGCTGGCCTTTTCCACACCCACGATCTGCCCGGTCTTTTTCAGGATCTCGTTACGCGTCATGCCTTGATCCAGCAGCTTGAGTGCCTCGCGTGGATCCTTGGAGAAGATTACGTCGACGTTATCGAAGCGAATAATGCTCATGCGTCACCCCCTACTTTGGCGTCGGGTTGTTTGCAGATACGGTCGAGCATGATCGCCAGCAGTACGATCGCCAGGCCCGCTTCGAAGCCCAGGGCGATATCAGCAGTGTTCAGTGCGTTGACCACGGGTTTGCCCAGGCCGTCGGCGCCTACCAGTGCCGCGATCACCACCATCGACAACGACAGCATGATGCACTGGGTGATGCCGGCTGCGATGCTTGGCATCGCGTGGGGCAGTTCAATCCGTGAGAGCAGCTGACGGCGCGAGCAGCCAAAGGCCTTGCCAGCGTCCATCAATTCTTCCGGAACATCGCGAATGCCCAGGTAGGTCAGGCGGATAGGCGCGGCAATCGCGAACACTACCGTCGAGATCAGGCCCGGGACCACACCCAGACCGAAGAGGGTCAGGGTAGGAATGAGGTACACGAACGTCGGTACGGTCTGCATCAGATCGAGCACCGGACGCATCAGTGTGTAGAACATCGGTTTGTGCGCGGCGACGATGCCCAACGGCACGCCGATGACCACGCAGACCAGGGTGGCGAACAACACCTGGGCGAGGGTTTCCATGGTTTCCTGCCAGTACCCCAGGTTGAGGATCAGCAGGAAGGAGGCGATGACGAAAACGGTCAGTCCCCACTTGCGTTGAATGAAGTGTGCCAGTAGCGCGATGAGGCCGATCAATGCCAGCGGGTTGAACCAGGTCAGCGCAAAAGTCACGCCGTGGATCATCGTTTCCAGTGTCACGGCGATTGCGTCGAAGGTGCTGGCGCCGTGTTGCGTCAACCATTCAACGAAGCCCGCGATGTACTGGCCTAAAGGGATTTTCTGATCAATCAGCATGGTAGTGAACGTCCGCATGCAAGGAAATAAACAGCCCGGACGGCCGAAGCCGCCCGGCGTAAGCGATTACTGCGCGAGCTTGGCTTTCACGGCCTCCAGGCCTGGTTTACCGTCAATGGTGGTCACGCCAGCGAGCCAGGTATCGAGGACCTGTGGATTCTTTTTGAGCCAGGCCTTGGCGGCCGCGTCAGGCTTCATCTTGTCGTCCAGGATGTTGCCCATCAGAGAGCTTTCCATGTCGACGTTGAATTCCAGGTTCTTTAGCAGTTGGCCGACGTTGCTGCATTCCTGGGCGTAACCCTTGCGGGTGTTGGTTGCCACGGTGGCGGCGCCGAAGTCGGGGCCGAAGAAGTCGTCACCACCGGTGAGGTATTGAATCTTGAAGCGCTTGTTCATCGGGTGTGGCGCCCAGCCGAGGAAGACCACGGCGGTGTCGCGCTTCTGCGCGCGATCGACCTGCGACAACATGCCGGCTTCGCTGGACTCGACCACTTTGAAACCAGCGTCTTTAAGGCCGAAGGCGTTCTTGTCGATCATACTCTGGATCAGGCGATTACCGTCGTTACCAGGTTCGATGCCGTAGATCTTGCCGTCGAGCTCTTTCTTGAATTTGGCGATGTCGGCGAAGTCATGCAGCCCTTTGTCGTACAGCGCTTGTGGCACGGCGAGGGTGTACTTGGCGCCGGTCAGGTTGGTGCGCACCACGTCGACGGTGCCGGCATCGCGGTAAGCCTTGATGTCGTTTTCCATGGTCGGCATCCAGTTACCCAGGAAGACATCCATGTTTTTGCCGTCGGCCAGGGACTTGTAGGTCACCGGCACGGAAATCATCGTGGTTTTGGTCTTGTAGCCGAGGGCGTCGAGCACGACGCTGGTGGTAGCGGTTGTCGCGGTAATGTCGGTCCAGCCGACATCGGAGAAGTTTACGGTACTGCACTGAGCGGGTTCTGCAGCTTGAGCCAGTAACGGCAGACTCAGCATGGCGGCCAACAACAACGACGGGGAACCTTTCATGGATGGACTCCTTGGTGTTTTTTTTGGCAGTGTTCCGACTGGACCACCGCACTTATAGGTTGCGGTTGGATGGCGTTTTGGAGACAGCTCTACCACGGCGCCTTGCAATCGAGTCGATACGATCATGTACCAGTGAAAATCTGACGCCTACAGGGGGCGTCGTAACCAGTACAGGGATGGTCGCATCCAGTGTCGGTGACGTCGTTTACAGCTTTTTTCAGCCCTCTTTCCCCCTCTGATCCGCTAAAAAACGGCGAAAACATTGCGTCACCGCCCTGCGGCGTTAGTGGGCATGAGTGCGTCGGTGTGAGACGTCGAACGACATGACAAAAGCCTGATGATGCGGCCATCTCGGCGGATTGCAGCTTGAGCGTAGCAGCTCCGCCACTGGGCGCCTTTGCGTCTGGAGTCGGCACATCCAGGAGTTCGGCAGTAATGGCTATCAGTGTTTTCGACCTGTTCAAAATCGGCATCGGCCCTTCCAGTTCGCACACCGTGGGGCCGATGCGGGCCGCCGCGCTGTTTGTCGAGTCGCTACGGGACAAGCATCTACTGGAACAAGTGCGACGCGTCGAAGTTCAACTTTATGGTTCGCTGTCGGCTACCGGCATCGGTCACGGCAGCGACAATGCGGTGATCATGGGCCTGATGGGCGAGTGGCCCGACGTGATCGATCCGTCGCAAATCGGCATCCGCATCGAAACCCTGCGCGAAACCCACACGTTGCTGCTCGACGGTCGTTTGTCGGTGCCGTTCATCTGGGCACGGGACATGCGCCTGATCGACGAAAACCTGCCGTTCCACCCTAATGCCATGACCCTGATCGTCGAAGGCGATCACGGTGAGCTGCATCGCGACACCTACTATTCCGTCGGCGGTGGGTTTGTCGTGGATGAGGCCCAGGCCTCCAGCGGCGTGGTCGATCTGGACCGCACCGTGTTGCCGTACGACTTCTCCAGCGCCGTCGAACTGCTGAGCCTATGCCAGACGCACAACCTGCGCGTGGCTGAATTAATGATGGCCAACGAGAAAGTCTGGCGCAGCGAAGAAGAAATTCGCGCCGGCCTGATGAAGTTGTGGCGCGCCATGCAGGATTGCGTCGACCAGGGCCTCAAGCACGAAGGCATCCTGCCCGGCGGCCTGAACGTGCGCCGTCGCGCGGCGAAGTTGCACCGCAGCTTGCAGGAGCTGGGCAAGCCGAACGTGATCGGCTCGACCTTGAGCGCCATGGAGTGGGTCAACCTGTTCGCCCTGGCGGTCAACGAAGAGAACGCTGCGGGTGGGCGCATGGTCACGGCGCCGACCAATGGCGCGGCGGGAATCATTCCGGCGGTGTTGCACTACTTTATGAAGTTCAGCGAGGCGGTGACAGACGCCAACGTGGTCGACTATTTCCTCAGTGCTGCGGCGGTGGGGATTCTGTGCAAGAAGAACGCCTCGATCTCCGGCGCCGAAGTCGGTTGCCAGGGCGAAGTGGGTTCGGCCTGCGCGATGGCGGCAGCGGGGCTGGCGGAGATTCTCGGTGCGACGCCGGAGCAGTTGTGCAATGCGGCGGAAATCGGCCTGGAACACAACCTCGGCCTGACGTGCGACCCGGTGGGCGGACTGGTGCAAGTGCCGTGCATCGAGCGCAATGCGATTGCGGCGGTGAAGGCAATCAACGCGGCGCAGATGGCGCTGCGTGGGGATGGTCAGCACTTTATCTCGCTGGACCGGGTGATTCGCACCATGCGCGATACCGGCGCCGACATGCATGACAAATATAAAGAGACTTCGCGGGGTGGGTTGGCGGTTAGCGCGGTTGAATGCTGATACCGGGTTGACCCTGTGGCGAGGGAGCTTGCTCCCGCTGGGTCGCGAAGCGGCCCCAACAAATGGGCCTGCTGCGCAGTCCAGCGGGAGCAAGCTCCCTCGCCACAAAAAACTCATTTGCCAGAGAAGACCAGTCAAAATTGCGCGCTAAATGAACACCCGATCCCAAACACGCCACCTTTTAGCGCGTCGCTTACAGATAAGCCCCGTTCCGAATCACAGGGATCCAAACCACCCCTGACCACTCGTAACCCGTGCCTGCGGTGACACTCTTTCCCGGCACTTCGCAGCCCTGTTCCCACAAGTGCTACCGATTTGCTCACGCCCAACGGGGCAGGGCGTCTATCGCCGATAATGGCACTTATATCCCCCCTTCGCCGCGCGGCTTATATAGACATGTCGCGACGTCGTTTTCAGGAGTTATTGAACGCGCATTCAATTTAGGCATGGCAATTGCTCTGTCATTACAAAGCCCGTCTCCCACGCGAGAACGATGGCAATAACAAGAGCCTCCGCCTGAGGCCATCACCCGCTTTGTGTGAGGAGATACCGCGATGACGACGTCCAACTCCGGGGCCCAACCCCAGAACCGTGCGCCTCAATCCATCGGCTTTCTGCTGTTGGACAATTTCACGCTTATTTCTCTGGCCTCCGCAGTTGAACCCCTGCGCATGGCCAACCAATTGTCCGGCCGCGAGCTGTATCGCTGGTCCACACTCACCGTCGATGGCGGCCAGGTCTGGGCCAGTGACGGTTTGCAGATCACGCCCGACTGCTCCATGCACAAAGCCCCGCCACTGGACACCATCATTGTCTGCGGCGGTATCGGCATCCAGCGCACCGTTACCCGTGAACACGTGTCATGGCTGCAAAGCCAGGCGCGTCAGTCCCGTCGCCTCGGCGCGGTCTGCACCGGCAGCTGGGCCCTGGCCTGCGCCGGCCTGCTGGACGGTTTCGATTGCAGCGTGCACTGGGAATGCCTGGCCTCGATGCAGGAAGCCTTCCCGCGTGTGGCCATGAGCACCCGCTTGTTCACCCTCGACCGTAACCGTTTCACCAGCTCCGGCGGCACCGCGCCACTGGACATGATGCTGCACCTGATCAGCCGCGATCACGGCCGTGAACTGTCCGCCGCGATCTCGGAAATGTTTGTCTACGAACGTATCCGCAACGAGCAGGATCACCAGCGCGTGCCGCTGAAACACATGCTGGGGACCAATCAGCCGAAGTTGCAGGAAATCGTGGCGCTGATGGAAGCCAACCTCGAAGAACCGATCGACCTCGACGAATTGGCGGTGTACGTCGCCGTGTCGCGTCGTCAGCTTGAGCGGTTGTTCCAGAAATACCTGCACTGCTCGCCATCGCGCTACTACCTGAAGCTGCGCCTGATCCGCGCCCGGCAGTTGCTCAAGCAGACGCCGATGTCGATCATCGAAGTGGCGTCGGTGTGTGGCTTCGTGTCCACGCCGCACTTCTCCAAGTGCTACCGCGAATACTTCGGCATTCCACCGCGTGACGAGCGCGTAGGCTCCAACACCACGCAACAGGTGGCGATGATGCCACTGCCGCAGGCGCTGGTGCTGTCACCGTTGTCCGGGCCGTTGTCGGCGTTGAGTCAGGCGCGCAACGAGTCGACTTTCGCCAGCGTACGGCTCTAGACCGAGGCGCCCCATTCGCGAGCAAGCCCGCTCCCACATTCGACCGAGTTTTCTCAGGGGAGCGCGGTTGAATGTGGGAGCGGGCTTGCTCGCGAAGGCGGTTTGTCAAGTTCGGGGACTTTGCTGATACTCCGCCAACGCTGGCAGCAATTGCCTGTCGATTGCCTGACGCACCGCCGGCAGGATGGTCGCGCTGCTGGTGTACATCTGCTTGACCATGGTCCGCAGTTCCATTGCCCGTTCGTTGTTCAAACCCCGTACCGCGCATTCGCAGGCCTGTTCGGCGGTGGCGCCAGGGGGCACTGCAAAGCCCAGTGCCTTGAGCTGGCCCAACAGATCCTCCTGGTCAATCAAATCGGCGTACATCATGACGCAATCCTTCTTCAGGGAACGGTGTCTTGGCTCGATTCTGGTAGGGGGACGAAGTGGCGGCAAGGGCGATTTGTCGCAATGGCCGCAATACCTATGAACAGGTCGTTTTCGGCTAACTTGTGAATCAAGGGAGTGGGCACACTGGACTCAGCTGGCAACACGAAGGTTTGGTCACCCTCGCGCAACGGCTCCTCAACAGTACCCTCCTCAGCTCCGATCCTGTCACGGCTTGATCGGGGTTTTTTTTGCCTGTGAATCAGGGAGATTTGAGGTGTATTGACTGACGCCTTCGCGAGCAAGCCCGCTCCCACATTCAACCGAGTTCTAACAGCAGAATACGGTCGAGTGTGGGAGCGGGCTTGCTCGCGAAGAACGATGACGCGGTTTTAGCGTTGCAATACAAGAATCCGCGACAACAATTCATCACGATCGACATAGCAGCCCTGAAAATGCCGCGCACCGCTGGCAGGATCAAACGCATTGCGCGCATGCAGCGTGCGACGGTTATCAAAGCACCACAGCTCACCCGGATTCAGCCGCGTCATCAGCCGAAACCGCGCTTCCCGGGTCATCGCAATGAACCGACGGTAAGCGTGATACAGCTTGGGCATCTGCTCCACGGACGCATCAAACGGCCCACGCAGAAAATTCGCCATGCGGATTTCCGACACTTGCCCGCGTGCATCCAGCGCGATGATTGGCGCCAGGCAGCGGTAGTCGCTGTGACGGTCCTTGTTGCGAAATTCCACGGGGATTTCACAAAGGCTTTTAAACGCCTCGGGATCCTCGCTGCGCAAGGCATTGGCGATGGCAAAACCGTCGACAAAAATACTCTCGCCACCGTCGGCATCATTGACCAGGCAGTGCAGGAATTGCAGCCCCGGTTGCAGCTCCCGGGTCGGCAGATCGCTGTGCAACGGCAGGTTGAAAGCGGTGTAGGCATTGCTGTCGGCATCGGCTTTGGATTGCACGTTGAACAGCACGCCGAAATTGCTCTCGCGGATGAAGGAAATCCGCTGGGCGATCAACTTCAGCGAACCCGGTTCAGTGGGGACGCCGCGCACTTGCGTCAGGCCGATATCTCGCACCGCGAGCAGCCATTGCAGCAGGGCGTCGTTGTCATTCATCAGTGCCTGGTAATCGAACACCGGCAACTGCAAATCCTGCTGCCAAAGCCTGGCCTTGGGTTTGCGGGCCTCACGTTCGGCGCGGGATTCATCGTCATAGGCATGGGCGCGCAGCCAGCCCGGATCAAAGCGGCTGAGATGACCGTCCTGCCAATCAACGCACAGACAACCTTCAGCATCAACGCGCGAGTCGGTCGGCAACAGGGTTTCGGCGACATCGACGATTTCCAGCACTTGCTCGCGGGTCACGGTGTAGACGCATTGCGGGCAGGGACAGTTGTCGCGCAACCACTGATGATGGAAGGGGCTGACACGCCCGTCTGCCCAGTTCACTTGAATTCGGTCCGCCAGGGTTTGTACGGCGGTCAACGCGCTGATCAACGGGTAGGTACGGAAGTCGGCAAAAGCGGCGGCGGTGTTCAATGGCGATCTCCTTCTTATTTTTTTGAGGGTAAAGCGATCACTCGGCCAATGTACGCGGGGGTGGACAGGTCGGTTTGTTCGGCGACGATGGCTTGCAGCTTGCTCAGCGACAACTCACTGAATGGCGCGGATCGCGGCCCGGCGAGGTCGACATGCAGCAACATCTGCTCGTTCCCGGCCAGTTCCTTGTCGTCTCCGACCCGATGCAGACTGTGGTAGAGGTGCAGGCGTTTACTGTCGTGGCCAATGATTTGCGTGTGCACTTCGACGTCGGCGTCGAGCTTCACTTCGTGCAGGTAATTGAGGTGCAGTTCGAGGGTGAACAGCGAGTGGCCGCTGGCTTCGCGGTTGTCGCTGTCGAGCCCTAGGCGATCCATCAGCGCATCGGTGGCGTAGCTGAAGATCAGCAGGTAGAAGGCGTCGCGCAGGTGGCCGTTGTAGTCGACCCAGTCGGGGATGATGCGGGTTTGGTAGGTGGTTAGGGCGGGCATGATGTCTGTTCCAGAATTAAGGGTGACTGGACCGTCGTCTTCGCGAGCAAGCCCGCTCCCACAGGGGATTTGTGGTGTGAACACTGTCTATTTCACAACGCAGAACCAATGTGGGAGCGGGCTTGCTCGCGAAGGGGCCAGACCTGCTGATGGGTTATTCGCTGAAGGCCATCCCATGCTTCTCTTTGGTGGTCTTCACCGCCTCCAGCACCGCCAGCAGGCAATCATCACGATAGCGCTCCAGCGCCGAAATGCTGTGCGTGCCCAACTGATCAGTGGTGCCATCCACCACATCATCGATCAATTTGTCGGTCAACTCCGGCGCAGGCAGATAGGTCCACGGCAACTGCAAGGCCGGCCCGAACTGCGCCATGAAGTGGCGCATCCCCGCGTCACCGCCGGCCAGCGTGTAGGTCAGGAACGTGCCCATGAACGACCAGCGCAAACCCGCGCCAAAACGAATCGCGTCGTCGATTTCACCGGTGGTCGCCACGCCGTCGTTCACCAGGTGCAGCGCCTCACGCCAGAGCGCTTCGAGCAAGCGGTCGGCGATAAAACCGGGTACTTCCTTGCGCACATGCAGCGGACGCATGCCCAAGGATTCGTACACTTTCATCGCCGCTTGTACGGCTTCTGGCGCGGTGTTTTTGCCACCGACCACTTCCACCAGCGGCAGCAGGTAAACCGGGTTGAACGGGTGACCGACCACGCAGCGTTCCGGGTGCGTCGCGCTCTCGTAGAACTCGCTCGGCAACAGGCCCGAAGTACTGGAGCCGATCAAGGCATTAGGTTTGGCTGCCGCGCTGATTTTGCTGTGCAGTTCCAGTTTCAGGTCGAGGCGCTCAGGGGCGCTTTCCTGAATGAAATCCGCATCGCGTACGCATTCTTCAATCGTCGCGACAAAGCGCAGACGATCCTGCGAAGCGCCAGGCGCCAGGCCCTGTTTCTCCAGTGCGCCCCAGGCGTTGGCGACGCGTTTGCGCAGGGCGGCTTCGGCACCGGGCGCCGGGTCCCAGGCGATGACGTCAAGGCCGTGGGCGAGGGCGCGAGACACCCAACCGCTGCCGATGACACCGCTGCCCAGGGCTGCGAAAGTTTTGATTTCGGTGATAAAAGTCATGGCGACGTCCTGAAAGAATTCGGTGATCCCCTGTGGAATCTGGCTTTTGTGGCGAGGGGGCTTGCCCCCGTTCGGCTGCGAAGTAGTCGCAGAGATTCTAGGGCCGCTTCGCGACCCAACGGGGGCAAGCCCCCTCGCCACAAAAGCTCGCTCCCACAGTTGGAAAATATTGTTAGCCGTTAACCGCGCTTGGTCAGGCCCATTTTTGCCCGGCCTTCCGCCGGCGTCAGAACCCGGGCGCCGAGGCGGCTGAGGATTTCGCCGGCGCGTTCGACCAGTTGGCCGTTGGTCGCCAGTACGCCCTTGTCCAGCCAGATGTTGTCTTCCAGACCGACCCGCACGTTGCCGCCAAGCAGCACCGCTTGCGCCGCCATCGGCATCTGCATGCGACCGATGCCGAACCCGGCCCACACCGCATTGGCTGGCAGGTTGTCGACCATGGCTTTCATGGTGGTGGTGTCGGCCGGTGCGCCCCATGGGATGCCCAGGCACAGCTGGAACAATGGGTCGTCGAGCAGGCCTTCCTTGATCAACTGTTTGGCGAACCACAGGTGACCGGTGTCGAAGATTTCCAGCTCGGCTTTCACGCCCAGCTCTTGAATGCGTTTGGCGCCGGCACGTAGCTGGGCCGGGGTGGACACGTAAATGGTGTCGCCGTCGCCGAAGTTCAGGGTGCCGCAATCGAGGGTGCAGATTTCCGGCAGCAGTTCTTCGACATGCGCCAGACGGGTCAGCGGGCCGACCAGGTCGGTGTTCGGGCCGAACTCCATCGGGTTCTCGCCGGCGCCGATTTCAAGGTCGCCGCCCATGCCGGCGGTGAGGTTGACGATGATGTCGACGTCGGCCTCGCGGATCCGCTCCATCACTTCACGGTACAACGCCACGTCGCGGCTGAACTTGCCGGTTTCGGGGTTGCGCACGTGGCAGTGGACCACGGTGGCGCCGGCCTTGGCGGCTTCCACGGCGGCGGCAGCGATTTGTTTCGGGGTGACCGGCACGTGTGGGCTCTTGCTGGTCGTGTCGCCAGCACCGGTGAGTGCGCAGGTGATGATGACGTCGTGGTTCATTGGGCGGTTCCTTACAGGCAAGTGTTTTTCAGGAGAAAGGCCAGGCGTAGTGGCCCCGTTCGCAGCCCGGTCGGGCTGCGAATCGGTGGTTCGGTCCGGTTTTATTTACTGGTCAGTTGCAGATTTTCAGCCGCCGGTTTGCCATCGAAGGTGGTCACGCCTTCGAGCCAGCGCTGTTTGTCTTGCGGGTGATCTTTCAGCCATTGCTTGGCCGATTCGAAGGCGTCCTTGTGATCCAGCAGCGGCTGCATCATCCGGCTCTCGTCTTCGGCGGTGTAAGTCAGGTTGCTCAGCAAGCGACCGATGTTCGGGCACTGCTCGGCGTATTTCGGCGCGGTGACAGTCCAGACCGTGGCCATGCCTTCGTTCGGGCCGAGGGCGTCGTCACTGCCGGTGAGGTAGGTCATTTTCACGTTGACGTTCATCGGGTGCGGCGCCCAGCCGAAGAACACCACGGCCTCGTTGCGGCGCACGGCGCGATCCACTGCGGCCAGCATGCCGGCTTCGCTGGACTCGACCAGCTGGAACTTGCCGAGGCCGAACTGGTTCTTGGCGATCATCGCCTTGATCTGAGTGTTGGCGCCTGAACCTGGCTCTATGCCGTAGATCTTGCCGCCCAGTTCTTTCTCGAACTTGGCGATGTCGGCGAAGGTTTTCAGGCCCTTGTCGGCCAGGTATGTAGGTACGGCGAGGGTCGCGCGGGCGTCTTTCAGGCTTGGAGCTTGCAGCACTTTGACCTGGTTGCCATCGACGAACGGGGTGATGGTCTGGGTCATCAGCGGGTTCCAGTAGCCGAGGAACAAGTCCAGGCGCTGGTCGCGGATCCCGGCGAAGATGATTTGCTGGGAAGCGCTGGTTTGTTTGGTGTTGTAGCCGAGGCCATCGAGCAGGACCTGGGTCATGGCGCTGGTGGCGATTACGTCAGTCCAGTTCACTACCCCCATGCGCACGTTCTGGCACGATGCAGGTTCGGCGGCCATGACGCTGGCGCTCAGCAATGCGGTACCACTGAGTGCAAGAACACAGCTGCTGATCAGTCGTTTCATCTCAGGTTCCTCGGCAGTTCGTTTATTGTGGGTTCCGGTGTCTGATGCGCCGGTGATGCCAAGTTACGCAGCTCAAGGCCCGTGAAAGCGCACCACGGCGACCAGCTCTTGCACTGCAGCGACCTGCACTCTTGAATGCCGCGTGCAAGTGGCGTATCAACATCTTCACGCCGCCTATCGAGTGCGCTCCATGTCCCAGGATTTCTACTTCTTGTTGATGCCGGGTTTCTCGGCGATTGGATTTATCTCGGCCATCGAGCCGCTGCGGGTCGCCAATCGCTTCCGCGGCGAGCTGTATCGCTGGCACGTATTGAGCGCCGATGGCGGGGCGGTGCTGGCCAGCAACGGCATGTCGGTCAACGCCGACGCGGCGCTGGAGCCGCTGAAGAAAGGCGCGACGCTATTGGTGGTCGCCGGCTTCGAACCGCTGAAATTCGCCACGCCGGCACTGGAGCACTGGTTGCGCCGTCTCGACAATGAAGGCGTGACCCTCGGCGCCATCGACACCGGCAGTTTCATTCTCGCCGAGGCCGGCCTGCTCGACGGCCATCGTCTGACCCTGCACTGGGAAGCCATCGACGCCTTCAAGGAATCCTATCCACAGCTCAGCGTCACCCAGGAGCTGTTCGAGATCGACCGCCGACGCATCACTTCGGCCGGCGGCACCGCCTCTATCGACCTGATGCTTGACCTCATTAGCCAAGCCCACGGCCCGGAACTGGCGATTCAGGTCAGCGAGCAATTTGTGCTCGGCCGCATTCGCCCGCGCAAAGACCACCAGCGCATGGAAGTCGCCACGCGTTATGGCATCAGTAACAAGAAACTGGTTCACGTGATTGGGGAGATGGAGCAGCACAGCGAACCGCCGCTGAGCACGCTTGCGCTGGCCGAATCGATCAAGGTCACGCGCCGGCAGCTGGAGCGCCTGTTTCGGCTGCACTTGAACGACACACCGAGCAATTTCTATCTGCGGTTGAGGTTGGAGAAGGCGCGGCAGTTGCTGCGCCAGACCGACATGAGCGTGCTGGAAGTGAGTATTGCGTGCGGGTTTGAATCGCCGTCGTATTTCACCCGCAGTTATCGGGCGAAGTTTGAACGGTGTCCGCGGGAGGATCGTAGAGGAACGGCAGCGCAAGCCTAGGCTTCGGCACGCGTGCGGCTCCTCAATAATCCTGAGGCGTGCGGGATAGGCATTTTTTCTAATGCACCACCCGAGGACGTAACGGCTGACTCGGTTTCTGTGCCATTAACATTGGAGGCGGCGGTGGCGGCGCAAACGCCGCCGGTTCGGAGCGCGTTTTTCTGGTAAACACGTTGGGGTCCTGGTCATGACTGTCTTCCCCCAACTCACCCGACAAGTAGTCATAAATGGCATTCCCCCACCTAGGTGGCAGCACGCTGACTTGATGCGTCCGGGTGAGGACTCCTCCGCTGCTTTCCGTCACGAATTTATATTTCTGCAGATCTTTTTGATCGACATAACTCAGTCGGTCATTCGAGTCATCATCAACAAGCGGAGTGTTTTGGCTGGACCGTGACATGAAGGTCATGTTGTAGATGCCGCGATTCAGACCGCTACTCAAGGCGAAACCAACCGCGTCTTTTTGATCAAGACCTACACGTTGAGCCAGCTGCGTATGACTTGGGTTCTCGCCACCGCCCTGATGTGCTATTGGCGGGTTAGGTACTTTGCCCAGGCGAGTGTGGGTGACGAAGGATTCGGTTCGGGTTCGATTGGTGGGCGGCAGGCTCCGAGCGTTTGACTCCAGTGGGGAAAAGTAAATATCTCCTGTGTAGACATTGGCGATCGCCGTAAATGCTGTTCCAGGACCGGCGTTTTTGAACGTTTCGCGGCTCATGTTATCGAGCTTGAACTGTTTGGGCAGGCTGATCTGATGCACGATTGTTCCCGTTAACATCGCCCCTTTGCCTTTGGATAATTGAATAGTCTCGATTTGCTCGAGGGTCATATCGCTCGGCAACTTGATATCGTCCGGTCCATCGCCATTGATGACCGATTGCGCCCCTGTGAAGTCTTTGTAGGTAACGGGGTTGTTCCTACAAAACCGGAAGTGGTTCAGACCGTCGACCGACCCCGCAGGGTCAGGATTAATCCAGCGAAACAGCCAAGGTGCGTAGTACCGATACCCGTAGTAGACCAGCCCGCTGCTATCCCGTGTTTTACCACTGTAGTGAATACTTTTGTGCCTGGACTCGACGTCACTGCGGGCAGCCCACCACGCCGTACCGCCAAACGCGTAATAGCCTTCTTGCGTCAGCAAGCCTGCATCTTCGTCCACCTCAAGAGTGCAGGAACCTTGATTGTCAACCAGGTTGTAGCGAATCTGATTATTAGCCATGCCTTCCGGCGGGTCAGTGAGCCAGTGCAGCGACTGAACCCGGCTGTGGCTCGCTTCGATATTGACGACATGACGGGTTTCTCCGTCAGGGTCGTAATGAATATCCAGCCCCGGCAAAAAACGAACTTCGGCTGTTCGCATCAAGGCGCTGGTCTTGGTATGTATGACTTTGCGTAATCGTTGTCCGTCGCTGTCATACCAATAGGATTCAGTGTCGTTCTGGTCTTGTCGACGCGCGACTTGGATGACTTCAGTCAGTCTATTACGGGCGTCCCATCGCATTTTTTCCGCCCCTGGCGACAACATCAGCAGGTTGCCATTACTGTCGAAGCTGCCCGTGAAATCAGGTTCACCCACGTCAGGTTTTTTCAGGCTGCGATTGCTTGCGGGGTCAATGGCCATTTCGACGGAGTAGGGGTGACTTCCTGCATGGCAAAGGGTTTTCAGGTTTCCCGCCGGGTCGTAGGTAAATGTCTGCTTGTAGTTGCCCATTCGAGTGGGATCGATAGTCGGTTTATGCAATTCGGGAAGGGCCGGACCCTGAGCATTGGGTACGGATTCGCGACCTGTAGCTTCGATCAGTTGATAGCGGGTGTCGTATTTGAACGTGCTGACAGCCGCGGTCCGCTGGTTTCGGAAGTAACGCGTCGGTTGTGCCAGGTCCTGGATTTCGCAGATATTGCCAACTCGGTCGTAGCGATAGAAACAATTTTGAAAGTCGTGATCCGGACCCGCGACAGTGTATTGAATCAATCGGTCGGATTCGGGTTCATACAGGCGAGTCGTCTGTACGCCGTTACCTGTCGTCTCCTTTTCTACCTTGCCTGTTGCGCTGTAAGTGATGTGGCTAAGCAATGTTTTGACGGGTAGATTCGGGCGTTTTAGCTGAACCTTTTGAAGTTGTCCTGCGATGTCGTAGAGCCTTATCTGCTGATTGTTTCGCGCATCGGTCTGATTCTCCACGGCACCCAGAGCGTTGTATTTCTTGCGAGTGATGTTTGATTCAATTTCGAGCCTTGGGGTGTTTTCATCCGGGTTGGATGACCAGTCTGGTGTCTGCAAGTCGCTCAAGAAACGTCTGGTTTCGCTCAGTCTCCGACCCTGTATGTCGAACTCCGCAATCTCAAGATGTCCTGCTGAATCAAATTGGCTGATCAGTTGACCGCATTGATTGTGTCGAGCATGTTCGGGGCGACTATCGGCATAGATCAGTCGCTCGGTCACAGAGGGCGCTTCATTTTGAAGGTATTCTGTCACTTCAGTTCGGCGCAGCAGTCCGTCGTACTTGATCTGTTGCTGACTATGACGACCATCCCACGCGCGCAGGAGTTGATGGGCGGGGCCCAGAAGCAGCACGCGCCAGCCGCAATCAACGCTTCTTGTGAGTATTGGTTGGGCTGACAACGTGAAAATGGTCGAGAGGTTCGGCCCCCCCCCGTTTTCCAGAAGCCTGGAATCCCATTGTGAATTCAAGCGTCCGTGTGCATTGAACTCCTGGCGAGAGATGCGTGCCTGAGCGAGACCGGAATCACGACGCTCATAAGCCACGGTCCTGATGGTCAGGCCGCGCGGATCGTTCCCCCAGAGCAGGGGGGTATTGTGATGAATGTTGGCCGTCGAATCGCTCATCATTGGTCTGGAGCACCTGACTGGAAACCAGACCTATGCTTACCTCATTCGAAGTTCCCGTCTACTGTCAGAAATTACAGGTGGACACCGCTGCCTACCGGCTTTTCATCAACATTGAACAGGCGGCTTTGAAGGCTTCATGCTGATACTTGTTCAGCGTCTCCGGCAGCGCAAAGTCAAACTTCTTGTTCTGCGCATTAATGGTCTGCGGCGACAGCAACGTCACCTCGCAACTTTCCAGCAGTTGAAAAACGCCCTCAATCTTGAACGTGGTCGGCCCACCGGCAAACTCACCTTTCTTGCTGCGCTTCTTGATCGCGATCCGGTCGATGGAATTCTCCCGCACAAACGACGCCACCAGAGCGGCAAAAAGTTTGACGTTGGCGGCTTCGTCATCATCGTCGAGGGCGATTTTCTTGGTGGCCAGGGCGACGTGGCTCAGTGCCTGACCGTCGAGGGAGGCTACGGCGATGATCGCTTCGCTGCCTTTGATTTCGATGCCGCAGATTTTCATTTCAATCCCTTTCACAAATGGTGGTTTGCAGCCTACAGCTCAAGTTGATTGGCCGTAATGCCAAGCGCCACGGCAATCTTCTCGCGGGTGCCCTTGCGCGGCTTCGCAACCGTCTCTTGCTGAGCGAAGGCCGGTTGGGAAATACCCATGCGTTTGGCAACTTCATCCTGGGTAAGGTTCAGGTGTTCGCGCCAAGCGCGAATCGGCGTCGAGCCATCAACGATGCGGCTGACGACTTCGTGGGGAATCAGGTCGGGCTCAATCTTTTGCGCCACATATTGCGCGTAGGGAATGACCACGAAAGCAGGGTTGCCCTCCGCGTCGTTGATGATTTGAACGTCAGTAGGTGCGTTCATCGCGTTTTTTGACCTCTTGAATACTGACCACTTTGATTGCTCCATCCCAGTCGAACATGACTCGATAGTTGCCCACTCGAAGTCTATAGGCGTAGTCATGACTGACCAGTGCTTTGACATTGCCTATATCAGGCATGCCAGTCAGCACCGTGACGGCATCACGGACCTGGATCTGGTGAGCGGAATGCAATTTCAGAAGCTGCTTAACGGCCTTTCGAGTCCAGTGAATCCTGTTCATGGGAGAATATAAGTCTTTTATAAGAATTGCGAATATTTACTTATATTTTCAAGGCCGCCAATAAACGAACAATGTCGGCATGTTGCATAGTCGATGCGGTTGTTTATGGGACAAAAAGACAGTTGTAGGGGGGGTATGCAAGTGCTGTGGGAAAAGGAAACTACTTGGTGTTGAAAGCTGGCGGTGGTGCCAGCTTCCGACGACTAATCAGCCTCACTCCTGCCCAATCGACTCCAAAAACTCCGACCGCTCATCACTCATCCGCGCCACGCAATCATTCTGCGCAATGGTGAACGCCTTGCTACCACTCGTCGCGGGAAACGCTTCCACCGCGCAATCCGCATCCCGAGTCTTCAGCCACTGCTGCTGAGCGGCCTTGAGTTTGGCGGTGATGTCGGCCAGTTGGGACGGGTTCTTGCCGTAGGCCGTTTGCATGCGTTCGGCCAGGCCCTTGTAGTTGTCTTTGAGCAGGTCTTCGGCAGTGGTTCGGCTGAAGGTCGAGCATTCGAGCGTCTGGACGTCGTTTACGACGTTGTCGCAGGGGTTGTCGTCGGATTCCTCAGCGGCGTGTACGCCGGTCGCTATCAGTGCCAAAGCCAGAAAGATCGATTTCATTGCGTCGCCGCCCCAATCCAGTTGTGCATTCAGTAATGCCGCGAATTCTGGCCTATGCGCAGCCCCTTGAACAGGTGGGCAATCGTGCCCGGCGGCGACCCTTTGTCGCGGATTGACGCTTTCGGCAAACCCCCTGTCGTTTTTGCACCCGGCTGCCCCGTCCCTCAGGCATATGCTGGCCCCAAAGCGCCGGCACACGATTCGGCGCATGAATTGCTAATAGGGGACAGCCTGATGAGCCCAGCCGAATTGCACGCCGACAGTATCGTTATCGACGGGCTGATTATCGCCAAGTGGAACCGTGAACTGTTCGAAGACATGCGCAAGGGCGGTCTGACCGCAGCCAACTGCACCGTGTCGGTGTGGGAGGGCTTCCAGGCCACCGTCAATAACATTGCCGCCAGCCAGAAGCTGATCCGCGAGAACAGCGACCTGGTGATTCCGGTGCGCACCACCGCCGACATCCGTAAAGCCAAGGAGCAGGGCAAGACCGGCATCCTGTTCGGCTTCCAGAATGCTCACGCGTTTGAAGACCAGATCGGCTATGTCGAGGTGTTCAAGCAGCTCGGCGTCGGCATCGTGCAGATGTGCTACAACACCCAGAACCTGGTAGGTACCGGTTGCTACGAGCGCGATGGCGGCCTGTCGGGTTTCGGTCGCGAAATCGTCGCCGAGATGAACCGTGTGGGCGTCATGTGCGACCTGTCCCACGTCGGCTCGAAAACCTCCGAAGAAGTCATCCTCGAATCGAAGAAGCCAGTGTGCTACTCGCACTGCCTGCCGTCGGGTCTGAAAATCCACCCGCGCAACAAGTCCGATGAAGAACTGAAGTTCATCGCCGATCACGGCGGTTTCGTCGGCGTGACCATGTTCGCGCCTTTCCTGGCCAAGGGCATCGATTCGACCATCGACGACTACGCCGAAGCCATCGAATACACCATGAACATTGTCGGCGAAGACGCCATCGGCATCGGCACCGACTTCACCCAGGGCCATGGCCAGGACTTCTTCGAATACCTGACCCATGACAAGGGCTACGCCCGCCGCCTGACCAGCTTCGGCAAGATCATCAACCCGCTGGGCATCCGCACCGTCGGCGAGTTCCCGAACCTGACCGAAACCTTGCTCAAGCGCGGTCATTCCGAGCGCGTGGTGCGCAAGATCATGGGCGAGAACTGGGTGAACGTCCTCAAAGACGTCTGGGGCGAATAAGCCACCGCACCTCTGAATCCTTTCCCCCGGCCGTCCGCGCCGGGGGCAACACCAAAATTTTTCTGGAGTTAAGTTTCCATGGCCAAGATCGCCCCGCAATTGCCAATCGAAGTCGACAGCGAAACCGGTGTCTGGACCTCCGACGCCCTGCCAATGCTGTACGTGCCACGTCACTTCTTCGTGAATAACCACATGGGCATCGAGGAAGTATTGGGCGCCGAAGCCTACGCCGAGATTCTCTACAAGGCCGGCTACAAATCCGCCTGGCACTGGTGTGAAAAAGAAGCCGAATGCCACGGCCTGGAAGGCGTCGCGGTGTTCGAGCATTACATGAAGCGCCTGTCGCAACGCGGTTGGGGCCTGTTCAAGATCCAGGACATCGACCTCGACAAAGGCACCGCCAGCGTCAAGCTCGAACACTCGGCGTTCGTCTACGTCTACGGCAAGGTCGGGCGTAAGGTCGACTACATGTTCACCGGCTGGTTTGCCGGTGCCATGGATCAGATTCTGCAGGCTCGTGGCAGCAAGATTCGTACGGTTGCCGAGCAAGTCTACGGTGGCTCCGAAGAAGGCCACGACGACGGTTTGTTCACCGTCAAGCCGTTGTAAGTCGAGGACCCCGCCATGGCTTTCGAAGCAATGTTCCAGCCGATCCAGATCGGCAAACTGACCATCCGTAACCGCGTGCTCAGCACCGCGCACGCCGAGGTCTATGCCACCGACGGCGGCATGACCACCGACCGGTACGTCAAGTATTACGAAGAGAAAGCCAAGGGCGGGATCGGCCTGGCGATTTGCGGCGGTTCCTCCAGTGTGGCCATCGACAGCCCGCAAGGCTGGTGGAAATCGGTCAACCTGGCCGACGATCGGATCATTCCGCACTTCCAGAACCTGGCCGATGCCATGCACAAGCATGGCGCCAAGATCATGATCCAGATTACCCACATGGGCCGTCGTTCGCGCTGGGACGGCGAGCACTGGCCAACCCTGCTGTCGCCGTCGGGTATCCGTGAACCGGTGCACCGTGCGACCTGCAAAACCATCGAGCCGGAAGAAATCTGGCGAGTGATCGGCAACTACGCCAGCGCTGCGGCACGCGCCAAGGCCGGTGGCCTGGACGGCGTTGAACTGTCCGCCGTGCACCAGCACATGATCGACCAGTTCTGGAGCCCTCGCGTCAACAAACGTACCGACGAATGGGGCGGCAGCTTCGAGAACCGTATGCGTTTCGGCCTGGAAGTATTGAAGGCCGTGCGGGCTGAAGTCGGGCCGGATTTCTGCGTCGGCATCCGTCTGTGCGGTGACGAGTTCCACCCGGACGGCTTGTCTCACGAAGATATGAAGCAGATCGCCAAGTACTACGACGACACCGGCATGATCGACTTCATCGGTGTGGTCGGCTCGGGTTGCGACACCCACAACACCCTGGCCAACGTTATCCCCAACATGAGTTATCCACCGGAGCCATTCCTGCATTTGGCGGCCGGTATCAAGGAAGTGGTGAAGGCGCCGATTCTGCACGCGCAGAACATCAAGGACCCGAACCAGGCGACCCGTATTCTGGAAGGCGGTTACGTTGACATGGTCGGCATGACCCGCGCCCACATCGCGGACCCGCACCTGATCGCCAAGATCAAAATGGGCCAGGTCGACCAGATCAAGCAATGCGTCGGCGCCAACTACTGCATCGACCGTCAGTATCAGGGCCTGGACGTGCTATGCATCCAGAACGCCGCGACCTCTCGTGAATACATGGGCGTGCCGCACATCATCGAGAAGTCGACTGGTGTGAAACGCAAGGTTGTGGTGGTCGGTGCCGGTCCTGCGGGGATGGAAGCTGCACGCGTGTCCGCCGAACGTGGCCACGACGTGACCTTGTTCGAGAAGAAAGAATTTATCGGTGGGCAGATCACTACCGCCTCGAAAGCTCCGCAACGGGACCAGATTGCCGGTATCACTCGCTGGTTCCAACTGGAGCTGGCGCGTCTGAAAGTCGACCTGCGCCTGGGCGTGGCGGCCGATGCAGCGACCATTCTCGACCTGCGTCCGGACGTGGTGGTGCTCGCTGTTGGCGGCCATCCGTTCCTGGAGCAAAACGAACACTGGGGCGCGGCTGAAGGCCTGGTGGTCAGCAGCTGGGACATCCTTGATGGCAAGGTTGCGCCGGGCAAAAACGTGCTGGTCTACGACACCATTTGCGAGTTCACCGGGATGTCGACCGCCGACTTCCTCGCCGACAAGGGCAGCCAGGTCGAGATCGTCACTGACGACATCAAGCCGGGCGTGGCGATTGGCGGCACGTCGTTCCCGACGTACTACCGCAGCATGTACCCGAAAGAAGTGATCATGACCGGGGACATGATGCTGGAGAAGGTCTACCGCGAAGGCGACAAACTGGTGGCGGTGCTGGAAAACGAATACACCGGCGCCAAAGAGGAGCGGGTGGTGGACCAGGTCGTCGTCGAAAACGGCGTGCGTCCGGACGAAGAAATCTACTACGCGCTCAAGGAAGGCTCGCGCAACAAAGGCCAGATGGACATCGAAGCCCTGTTCGCGATCAAGCCACAACCTTCTCTGAGCCAGGCGGGCGACGGCTATTTGCTGTTCCGCATCGGCGACTGCGTGGCGCAACGCAACACCCACGCGGCGATCTATGACGCGCTGCGGTTGTGCAAGGATTTCTAACGGATTTACCACCATCACCTGTGGCGAGGGAGCTTGCTCCCGCTGGGCTGCGAAGCGGCCCAAAAACCTGCAGTCGAGGTGTATCAGGTGTACACCTGAGACTGTTTTGGGAGCGCTTCGCACTCCAGCGGGAGCAAGCTCCCTCGCCACAAGTAGGTGCGTCGCTCTCATCGGCACGCACATGACCCCGAGGTCTTTGGGAGCTCCACCATGTTGAACACCCTTCTTCCAATCCTGTTGTTCGCTGCCCTGGGCCTGTCTGTCCTGGGCGCGTTGCGGCGGGTGGCCATGTGGCGCCGGGGTCGAGCCTCGAAGGTCGACCTGATCGGCGGCCTGTTCGCCATGCCCAAGCGCTACATGGTCGATTTGCACCATGTCGTCGCGCGGGACAAATACATCGCCAACACCCACGTTGCCACGGCCGGTGGTGCGGTGGCGTCCATTGTGCTGGCGATTCTGGTGCACGGTTTCGGCCTGCATAACCGCATCTTGGGTTATGCGTTGCTGTTGATGACGGCCGTGATGTTCGTCGGTGCGATCTTCGTTTACCTGCGTCGGCTCAACCCGCCGGCCCGTTTGTCGAAAGGCCCGTGGATGCGCCTGCCGAAAAGCCTGTTGGCGTTCTCGGCATCGTTCTTCCTGTTGACCCTGCCGGTCGCCGGCATCCTTCCGGAAAACTTCGGTGGTTGGCTGGTGGCGGCGGTCCTCGGCGTCGGTGTGCTGTGGGGCGTCAGTGAACTGTTCTTCGGCATGACCTGGGGCGGGCCGATGAAGCACGCCTTCGCCGGTGCGCTGCACTTGGCCTGGCACCGTCGCGCCGAGCGCTTTAACGGCGGCCGTTCCACCGGTTTGAAACCGCTGGACCTCAACGACCCAACTGCGCCACTGGGCGTGGAAAAACCCAAGGATTTCACCTGGAACCAACTGCTCGGCTTCGACGCCTGCGTGCAGTGCGGTAAATGCGAAGCCGCGTGCCCGGCCTATGCCGCCGGTCAGCCGCTGAACCCGAAAAAACTGATTCAGGACATGGTCGTCGGCCTGGCCGGCGGCACCGATGCCAAGTTCGCCGGCAGCCCGTATCCAGGAAAAGCCATTGGTGAACACGCCGGCAATCCTCATCAACCGATCGTCAACGGTCTGGTGGACGCCGAAACCCTGTGGTCCTGCACCACCTGCCGCGCCTGCGTCGAGGAATGCCCGATGATGATCGAGCACGTCGACGCCATCGTCGACATGCGCCGCCATCTGACCCTGGAAAAAGGCGCGACCCCGAACAAGGGCGCCGAAGTCCTGGAAAACCTGATCGCCACCGACAACCCGGGCGGCTTTGCGCCGGGCGGGCGGATGAACTGGGCGGCGGACCTGAACCTCACGCTGATGAGCGAGAAGAAATCCGTCGACGTGCTGTTCTGGGTCGGCGACGGTGCCTTCGACATGCGCAACCAGCGCACCCTGCGCGCCTTCGTCAAAGTGCTGAAAGCGGCCAAGGTCGACTTCGCGGTGCTCGGTCTGGAAGAGCGCGACAGCGGTGACGTGGCCCGACGTCTGGGCGACGAAGCAACGTTCCAGTTGTTGGCCAAACGCAACATCCAGACCCTGGCCAAGTACAGCTTCAACCGCATCGTTACCTGCGACCCGCACAGCTTCCACGTGCTGAAAAACGAGTACGGCGCCTTCGACGGCAACTACCTCGTGCAGCACCACAGTACTTACATGGCAGAAATCATCGGCGCTGGTGCCCTGAACCTCGGCCAGCACAAAGGCAGCAGCGTGACTTATCACGACCCGTGCTACCTCGGTCGCTACAACGGCGAATACGAGGCACCGCGTGAAGTGCTGCGCGCCCTCGGTATCGAAGTGAAAGAGATGCAACGCTCCGGTTTCCGTTCGCGCTGCTGCGGCGGCGGTGGCGGCGCGCCGATCACCGACATTCCGGGCAAGCAACGGATCCCTGACATGCGCATGGAAGACATTCGCGAAACCGGCGCCGAACTGGTGGCCGTGGGTTGTCCACAATGCACCGCGATGCTCGAAGGCGTGGTCGAACCGCGTCCGCTGATCAAGGACATCGCCGAACTGGTGGCCGACGCGTTGCTCGAAGATTCCGCACCGAGCAAACCGGCAGCACCGGCCCAACGTGAACCTGCGGAGGCCCACTGATGAGCGACATTATCCGCCGCGACCCCCGCGCCGAATGGATTGCCCGTAACCGCTTGCACCCGTTGCACGCGGCCATGCAACCGGCGCAACACAGCTGGATGGGGCCGAACGGCGTCATCCGCAAGAATCTGCATGGCATCGGTTTTATCGGCCCCAACGGCATCAAGCGCATTGACCGCAGCGGCGCTCAGCAGGGCGGGGCGACCAAACGCACCGCTGCCGTTGAAGTGCAATTGCCGCTGCATCAAGTGCCGGCACCGGCGTTCTACATCAGCGTGGTGCCGGACATGGTCGGCGGCCGCTTGAGCAGCCACGACCGCGATTTGCTCGGTCTGGCCCATCAGTTGGCCGGCAAGGACGGTGCGGTGTTGGCCGTGGTCTTCGGCGAGCACAAGGAAAACGCTTTTGCGACGGCGGGCGTTGATCGCTTGCTGGTGCTGGAAGGTGATGAATTCAGCGGTTATGCACCGGAACAACGGGTCCAGGGCCTGCGGACTGTGGATAACCAGTTCAGCCCGCGTCACTGGCTGTTACCGGACAGCCGCAGCGGTGGCGGTGAACTCGGCCGGCGCTTTGCCGCCGCACTGGGTGAACGCCCGGCCACAAGGGTCTGGCAGGTCAAGGATCAGGAATGCATCGGCCGCGCCGGTGCCGGTTTGCAAGACCTCGCGCGCCCGGTTGCACGCTTGATTCTGGCCGCGGCCGAATGCGCCGAACCAGTCAGCGAAACCCGTCATGAAGCACTGCCGGTGGAGTTATCCACAGCCGTGGTTCGCAGCCTGTCGCGCATCGAAGATTTGGGCGCGGTGGCGGTGGACCCGGCGGCGATTCCGATGGCCGAAGCCGAGTTCATCTTCTCCGGCGGCAACGGGGTCAAGGACTGGGGACTTTTCCACAGCACCGCCCAAGCGCTCGGCGCCACCGAAGGCGCGTCCCGTGTGGCGGTGGACGATGGTTTCATGGCGCGCGACCGTCAGGTCGGCGCGTCCGGCACCTGGGTCACCGCACGGGTTTATGTGGCGGTGGGTATTTCCGGGGCGATCCAGCACCTGCAAGGCATCGGTGCCTGCGACAAGGTGGTGGCGATCAACCTCGACCCTGGCTGCGACATGATCAAACGGGCCGATCTGTCGGTGATCGGCGAGAGCGCCGAGATTCTTCAAGCCTTGATCGATGCGATTGCGGCTTACCGCAACGACGCCAAGCGCGATGCGGCTTAAGGGAAGGAAAGGGTTATGAGCACGAAAATCATCAGCCTGGTGTCCATCGGCGCCCACCCGACCTCCGGCCGGCCACGTCGTGCGGAGCAGGATGCGCGGGCGGTGGAACTGGGCCTGCAACTGGCTGGGGATAACCTCCAAGTGCTGCATGCCGGCGATGTCGCGGAACCGGCGCTGCGCGCTTATCTGGGCATGGGTCTGGAACAGTTACATGTGCTTGAGCAGCCGGAAGGTGCCGATGCACTGCCAGCGTTGACCGCTTATTTGCGCGACGCCGGGGCGCAAGTCGTGCTGACCGGCAGTCAGGCTGAAACCGGTGAAGGCTCGGGCATGTTGCCGTTCCTGCTGGCGGAAAGCCTCGGCTGGCCGCTGGTGGTCGGGTTGGCGCAGGTGGAATCCATCGACGGCAATTCGGCGCTGGTGCTGCAAGCGTTGCCGCGAGGTCAGCGTCGTCGCTTGAAAGTGCGCTTGCCGTTTCTCGCGACGGTGGATAACGCTGCGCCGAAGCCTCGGCAAAGCGCATACGGCCCGGCTCGGCGTGGCGTGTTGCAAGCCGATGAAGTTGAAGTGATCGACGATGAACTGCTGGCGGTCGCCACGTTGCAACCGGCCAAGCCACGGCCTAAGCGCCTCAAGGTGATCAAGGCCAAAAGCGGTGCAGACCGGATGAAAGCGGCGACGGCCAAGGCCAGTGGCGGCGGTGGGCAGGTACTCAAAGGCGTGACCGCGCAAGCGGGGGCCGAGGCCATTCTCAAGTTACTGATCGAAGAAGGCGTGGTCCGCTAACGCACATCCAGTGAAGATCTAATGTGAGAGCGGGCTTGCTCGCGAAGGCGGTGGTTCAGTTGACATCAATGTTGAATGTCAGGCCCCTTTCGCGAGCAAGCCCGCTCCCACAAGGGGAAATAATGACCGTTGAATTTCGTTCGGCCCTGCGCGCGGATGCGCGGGAGATTGCTCGTTTGTTCCAGATTTCATCAGAGGGCGCTTCGGATTACATCTGGAGCCAGATAGCCGAGCCAGGCCAGGACCTGTTGGACGTTGGTGCCCTGCGCTATGCCCGCGACGGTGTGGACTTCTCCTATCAAAATTGTCTGATCGCCGAGGCAAACGGGAACGTCATCGGCATGATGCACAGCTATGTGATGCGTCATGACCCAATGGCAGCGCCCGTCACCGACCCGGTGTTGGCGCCGTATGCCACCATGGAAATCCCCGACACCCTCTACATTTCCAGCCTGGCGCTGCATGAGGGCTGGCGGAACCAGGGCCTGGGCAAACAATTCCTCGCCTATGCTTACGACCGGGCCAATCAATTAGGGCTCAATGGCCTGAGCCTGATCGACTATGCCGCCAACACCGGTGCCCGGCGGTTTTACGAGCGGCATGGCTTCCGTATCGTCGACACCTGCCAGATCACGCCCCACCCGATGATTCGGGTCACGGGTGAAGCCTATCTGATGTACCGGCCGTAGGGCTGCCTCCCGCCATACCGCGCGGTGAACTACAGTTTTGCTGTGCGCTGGTTAAGGGTGCAGCACGGTTCACGGAGCTTTCAGATGTTCAGCGCTGAGTCATAAAACCCGTTTTTATACGTGGGTTGAACATGAAGGCGTTGCGTTGGTGTGCGGCCTGGTTGCTCTGCGTGGCGATGTGCGTGCCTGCCGGGTTGATGGCGGCTGCCAACCCTGAGTCCGACCAGGATTTTTATCAGTGGCTGGAGTCGGACCAGGGGCAAAATGCATCCTTGGCCCAACTGCGCCAGCAGTGCGACAAGGTCGTGGACGCCACGAACAACCTCAATTGTTCAGTGTCCGTGTTCGCCCGAATGTTCGAGGCCAAAGCCGCCAATCAATTGCCTGATTACTACCTGGCAATCAAGCGCCGCCATGCTCAGGCCATCGCGAGTGACCCCGAACTCAACGTCCTGTTCTCCATGTTTGGCCGTCAATCGATTGCGACCCTGCGCGCGACCGGTGACTTTTCAGTGTCCAGCACCAAACGGCACGAAATGCTCACGGTTTATCCTCGCCCCAGTGAGGGATACGTCACGGACGAAGTGTTGCCCTACATCGACGTCAGAGCGGCCAACGGTGTCTCCTCACGCTTCATTGTCGACACCGGCGCACCGCAGACCCGGGTCAACGTCGAAACCGCCAAGCGCATGGGCGTCACGCTGTTAACCGACTCGCATTACGGCTACAGCACGTTTTATGGGGAGCATGACCTGTCGGCCAAACTCGGAGTCTTTCCATCGTTGAAGGTCGGCGGGAGCGAGTTCAGGAACGTCCTGGTGTTTGTCAGTGACCGGGATAACTTGTTGGGCCTGGACCTGGTCGGCAAGTTGGGGCGTTTGAAACTCACGAAAAAGACTCTGGAGCTCAACGCGCAACCTCCCGCGCGATGCGATTCGCCCGTTACCTATTCGCGTGCAGACATCAATCAACGACTGACCATTGCCGCACGGCTGGATCGTCGGGCAACGCTGGCGATTCTGGATACCGGAAATGTGGATTACCTTACATCGGCGTCGCCCGGTGACTTGCCTGTTCACGTCGCCGAAAACTCGCGTCACCAGACGTTCAAGGGCGAGTTGGATTTGTCTGGCGACATCCGGGCAATCACCTACAAATACTATCCAGGCTTCACCATTCCTCCGTCGTTGGTGTCCGGGCAGTACGTGCCTTCGATTTTGCTCGGGTGGCGGGCATTCAATGATTATGAATTGAACCTGGAAACGCTTTCGGGTCGCTCGTGCCTGAATAAAATATGATTTACCCACAAAGCCTGTTAGCGCTTCTGTGGATAACATGTTCACCCCTCGCTGTACCCCATACAAATCAAGGGCTACAAGGCACCGTACAAAAATTAACCAGCCTAACTTATGGTTTTTACGGGCTTTTTGCGGTGGATAAGGTTTCATGCGCGCTAATACTTGCCCCCAATCTCTGTTGGCGCTTCTGTGGATAAGATGTTTGCTAACCGCTACAGGCCATATAAACAGGGCTGTTCAGGCGGCTGGTTAGAAAACGATCAAATCGACGTTTCGGCTAGGTAAACATCGCGCAATGCCCGATTTATCGCGGCTTTCAGCAGTTTTCCACAGATGCGCAGAAGTTGCCCCCAAAGTCTGTTGGCGCTTCTGTGGATAAGGTGTTTGCCATCCTCTGCAAGCCACGTAAAACGTGTGCTGTAGGCTTTCGATCAAAAAACAACCAGCGGCTGTTCAAAACCGGGCTTCTGGATAAGTCACGGATTTTCTTCGGTTTCTGTGGAGAAATTTTTGTGTAAAACCACACTTGTCCCCAATAGCTGTGGGTGGAAGTGTGGATAACTTGTTTGTGGAAGGCTGGGAGGTGTGGTGGGTATAGCTCTGAACGGAATAGGTCATATTTCGTACAGTTCTGAGTCGGGTGGATACCGGGGAGGGATGTGTTGTTTGGGAGGGCGCTTTCGCGAGCAAGCCCGCTCCCACACTCGACCGTGTCGTTCACAATATCTGTGAACACCACCGATCTAATGTGGGAGCGGGCTTGCTCGCGAAGCTTTTAGCTCTTTTAGCCTTGTACAGGAACACCTTTGAGGTACGGTGCCGGCTCAGCCCCGAGGTTGTTCAGCAGACGCTCGCTGTACCAATCCACGAAGTTCACCACGCCAAACTCATAGGTCTTGGAGTAAGGCCCAGGCTGGTAGGCGGTGGAGTTGATGCCGCGCTGGTTTTCCTCCGCCAGTCGACGGTCCTCGTTGTTGGTTTCATCCCAAACCTTACGCATGCGTTCTACGTCGTAATCCACGCCTTCGACCGCGTCCTTGTGCACGATCCACTTGGTGGTGACCATGGTTTCCTGCGCACTGATCGGCCACACGGTAAAGACGATGATGTGGTCGCCCATGCAATGGTTCCACGAGTGCGGCAGGTGCAGGATGCGCATCGAGCCCAGGTCAGGGTTCTGGATCCGGCCCATGAGTTTCTTGCAAGCTTGCTTGCCGTCCAGGGTCATCGACACGGTGCCCTTTAGCAGCGGCATGCGCACGATGCGGTTACGCAGGCCGAAGCTGGCGTGAGCGTATGGAATCTTCTCGGCTTCCCAGGCAGCGGCAGAGGCGGCCACGTGGTCTTTGAACGCCTGGTCGGCGCGTGGGTCGGTAACGTCGTCCCACTCCAGCAGGGTTTTCAGCAGTGCCGGGTGCGAAGCGTTGCAGTGGTAGCACTCGCGGTTGTTTTCCAGCACCAGTTTCCAGTTGGCTTTTTCGAACAAGGTGGTCTGGATGGCCACCTTGGTGTTTTCCATGTCATACGGTTCCATGTAATGGCTCAGCGTCGACAGGAAGTCATCAATGGCGGGTGGGTTCTCCGACAGGCTGATGAAGATGTAACCACCGGCAGTCTTGACGTTGACCGGTTTGAGACCGTACTGCTTCATGTCGAAGTCGTCGCCCATTTCGGTGCCGGCGAACAGCAGGCGACCGTCCAGTTCGTACGTCCACTGGTGGTAGTGGCAAACCAGTTTGGCGACTTTGCCTTTTTCAGTGGTGCACAACCGCGAACCGCGATGGCGGCAGACGTTGTGGAACGCATGCACCACGCCGTCGGCGCCGCGAATCACGATGATCGGGTTCTTGCCGACTTCCAGGGTCAGGAAGTTGCCCTTGGTCGGGATCTCGCAGGTCATGCCGGCAATCAACCACTCTTTCTGGAAGATTTCCTGCATGTCGATATCAAACAGCCGCTCGTCAGAGTAAAACGGCTGCGGCAGCGAGTAAGTACGCTCGCGCTCTTGCAGCATCTGTGCGGTGGCCTTGCGTGCGGGTTCCAGCGGATCGCCCAGGCTGATTTTTGCGGTGACGTCCATCGATGTGATCCTCAAGGCCTTTCTGTGAGGCCGGCGAAAGTGGCTAATCAGGTTTGCTACGCAAGGTGTAACGGTTGTGTCTTGGTATGGAGCGAGTGTGGGGCCGGCGTTGCCCGGAACCTTATCTACGAGCGACATGGCCCACTCTGTTCCCGACGCGCAACCCCCGGTAGTTGGGGCTTGGTCGCGATAAGTATGTGAATGTCGCAGATAGGTAAATGGGCGGTTCGCACGTTACGCAGAATCGCCAACATAAGGCCGAGCATCGGCGGTGGAGAACAGCATGTCCAACAGCTTCCTGAATCCGGTAACGACCCAGACCTGGGCCAATGGTCGACACATCGTCCGTTGCGTCAAAGTCATCCAGGAAACCTGGGATGTGCGCACGTTCTGCTTTATGGCCGACCAGCCGATCCTGTTCTTTTTCAAGCCGGGGCAGTTCGTCACCCTGGAGCTGGAAATCGAAGGCGTGCCGATCATGCGCTCCTACACCATTTCCAGCTCGCCATCGGTGCCTTACAGCTTCTCGGTGACGATCAAGCGCGTACCCGGCGGCAAAGTCTCGAACTGGCTGCACGACACCCTGCATGAAGGTCAGGAACTGGCGGTGCATGGCCCGGTCGGGCTGTTCAACGCCATGGACTTCACCGCGCCGAAGGTGCTCTACCTCAGCGGCGGTGTCGGCATCACGCCGGTGATGTCCATGACGCGCTGGTTCTACGACACCAACGGCAACGTCGACATGGTGTTTATCCACAGCGCCCGCTCGCCCAAAGACATCATTTACCACCGCGAGCTGGAACACATGGCGTCGCGGATCGACAACTTCAGCCTGCACCTGATCTGTGAGAAGCATGGCCTGGGCGAACCGTGGGCCGGTTATCGCGGTTACCTGAACCACAAGATGCTGGAATTGATGGCGCCGGACTTCCTCGAACGCGAAGTCTTCTGCTGCGGCCCGACGCCGTACATGAATGCGGTGAAACGCATGCTCGAGACCGCCGGTTTCGACATGTCGCGTTACCACGAGGAATCATTCGGCGCGACACCACCGGAAGCGCGCGCCGATGCCGTGGAGCAAGCCGAGCAAGCGGCGGATGCCCCCGAAGTCGACGTGGCGGACCTGCATCAGGTGGAGTTCACCGCGTCGGGCAAAAGCATTCGTGTGGCACCGGGTGAAACCGTTCACGCGGCTGCGGCCAAGCTTGGTTTGTTGATTCCCAAAGCGTGCGGGATGGGGATTTGCGGTACGTGCAAGGTGATGAAGCTGGGTGGTGAGGTCGAGATGGACCACAACGGCGGGATCACCGAAGAAGACGAAGCCGAAGGGTTCATCCTGTCGTGCTGCAGCGTGCCGAAGGGTGACGTGCGGATTGAGTTCTAAGCAACACCGCAAAACTAATGTGGGAGCGGGCTTGCTCGCGAAGGCGTCGTATCAGTCAACATTAATGTTGAATGTCAGTACGCCTTCGCGAGCAAGCCCGCTCCCACAAGGTCCGTATTTCAGTCAACAAACAGGTCTGGCATCAGCTTGTCGGTGGAATCCGGTTCAAATCGATATCCCTCAAAATTCGTTACGCCGTGCTCCCTCAGAATCTCCTCATCTATCAGCAATCGCCCGGTGATGCTGCGGCCGCTGCTGTCCAGAATGACGTGGGCAGCGTCCGCCATGATTTCGGGCGTACGCGCATGCTTGAACGATTCGCGTGAGCCAAGCTGAAATTCGATAGCGGCGGTGGCGATCATGGTTTGTGGCCACAGCGAGTTGACGCTGATGCCGTAATTCTTGAATTCCTCGCTCATGCCAATCGTCAGCATGCTCATGCCGTATTTGGTCACTGTGTAGGGGCTGTACTGGGCGAACCATTGGGTCGCCAGGTTCAGCGGCGGCGACAGGTTGAGGATGTGCCCGCCGGTTTTTTTCAGATAGGGCAGGGCGGCCTGGCTGCACAGCAATACGGCGCGTGTGTTGATCTGGTGCATCAGGTCGAAACGCTTGAGTTCGATGTGTTGAACCCCGGTCAGCTTGATGGCGCCAGCGTTGTTGATCAGCGCATCGATGCCGCCGAAATGTTCGTTGGCCTGGGCGAGTGCATTTCGTACCGCATCTTCGTCACGCACATCCACCCGCAAGGCCAGCGCTTTGCCACCCGCCGCTTCGACTTCCTGCGCGACGCTGAAAATCGTGCCCGGCAACTTCGGGTGTGGCTCGGCGCTTTTGGCTGCAATCACAATGTTGGCCCCGTCACGCGCCGCGCGCAGCGCGATCTCACGACCGATCCCCCGGCTGGCGCCAGTGATGAACAGGGTTTTGCCTTTCAAGGACATGCGTGCGCTCCTGATTATTGTTATGTGAGCGGATCAATACCGCTCGCAGACAATGTAGACGAAGTCTTCAGGTAGGCGCTCACTGTGGCGAGGGAGCTTGCTCCCGCTGGGCTGCGAAGCGGCCCCAAATACTGAAAATGCGGTCTGTCAGGCAGACCGCATTGGATGGATTTACGACTGCTGCGCAGCCGAGCGGGGGCAAGCCCCCTCACCACAGGGGATCGGATTGCTGCTTAGCGGGACATGACTTCGCGGATGTCGGTGGCCAGTTCGCGTACGCGTTCTTCTTCGGTGTCCCACGAGCACATGAAGCGTGCGCCGCCGTTGCCGATGAAAGTGTAGAAGCGCCAGCCCTTGGCGGTCAGGGCAGCGATGGCCGGTTCCGAGAGTTGCAGGAACACGCCATTGGCCTGCACCGGGAACATCAGTTCCACACCCGGAATGTCGCTCACCAGTTCGGCCAGCAACTGCGCGCAGCGGTTGGCGTGCTGGGCGTATTTGAGCCAGGCGTCGTTTTCCAGAATCCCGACCCACGGCGCCGAGAGGAAGCGCATCTTCGAGGCCAGTTGACCGGCCTGTTTGCAGCGGTAGTCGAAGTCTTCAGCCAGTTTGTGGTTGAAGAACAGAATCGCCTCACCCACCGCCATGCCGTTTTTCGTGCCGCCGAAGCACAACACATCAACGCCGGCCTTCCAGGTCAGGTCTGCCGGGGAGCAACCGAGGAACGCACACGCATTGGAGAACCGCGCGCCGTCCATGTGCAGGTTCAGGCCCAGCTCTTTGCAGGTGGCGCTGATGGCGCGGATTTCTTCCGGGGTGTAGACGCTGCCGACTTCGGTGGCCTGGGTCAGGGTCACGACGCGCGGTTTTGGGTAGTGGATGTCCTGGCGCTTGAGCGCGACTTCGCGGATCGATTCCGGGGTCAGCTTGCCGTTTTCAGTGCGGGCGATCAGCAGCTTGGAGCCGTTGGAGAAGAATTCCGGTGCGCCGCATTCGTCGGTTTCGACGTGGGCAGTTTCCGAGCAGATCACGCTGTGGTAACTCTGGCACAGCGACGACAGGGCCAGCGAGTTGGCCGCGGTGCCGTTGAAGGCGAAGAACACTTCACAGTCGGTTTCGAACAGTTTGCGGAAATCGTCGGACGCGCGAGCGGTCCATTCATCGTCGCCGTAAGCGCGCTGGTGGCCGTGGTTGGCCTGTTCCATGGCGGCCCAGGCTTCAGGGCAGATACCGGAATAGTTGTCGCTGGCGAATTGTTGGCTCTTATCGGTCATGGCCCTGCTTTCCGTGGTCGAGTCGCCTATGGTGAAGCGACTCGTGGTCAATGATGGTGCGCACTTTACCGAAGATCATCCGGGGAGCACACGCGATGTGTCTGACAGAAAAATACAAAGACGACGGGCAATTATGCACATGACGCAACGGGATGGGGCACTGGATCTGCTCAAGTGGCTGGCGTTGCTGAGCATGGTGCTCGATCACCTGCGATATGTCGGTTACTCCGCCGATCTGCTGTATGTCCCGGGACGGCTGGCGTTTCCGTGGTTCTGTCTGGCGATGGCAGTGAATGTTTCCCGTACATGGGAAGTGACACATCAGTGGCGGTATCTGGGTTGGTTGCTCCTGTTCAGCGCTATCAGCGAGGTCCCTTACAGGCTGTACATTCCTGACCCCGACACGTTGAACGTGTTGCCCACGTTGGCGCTTGGGCTGTTGGTCGCGCGGGGCTGGCAGCACGCGACGCTGCAATCGCGACTGCTGGCGGTTGCAGCGTTGACGCTGGCAGCAGTGTTCCCGGAGCGACTGATGTTTGGTTTCTTCGGGGTGTTGTTGCCGCTGGCGATGTTGCTGGTGATCCGGCGTCCCTGGTATTTCGCGCTGCTGCCGGGGCTGGTGTGTCTGGCGGCCAATGAATGGCGGGTGCTGATGTATGCCGCGAAGCTGGGCAACAGTGCTGCGATTCCCGGCATTGCCGCTTGTCTGATTGCGCCACTGTTGGGAATGCTGCTTTTGCGACATGCCAAAGGCATCCATCCACGGCCGATGCGTCGCTGGGCGTATGCGCTTTATCCGCTGCACTTCCTCGGACTTCTGGCCCTGCGCCACCTCATCGCCTGACATCGTCACCTGTGGCGAGGGAGCTTGCTCCCGCTGGGTTGCGAAGCAGCCCCAAGGCGCCTCACCAGACACACCGCACAGGCTGGTTATGCGACTGCTTCGCAGTCGAGCGGGAGCAAGCTCCCTCGCCACAAAGGTCTGGTTGCGACCGACCTTTTTCAGTCATGTCGTAAACGCACCTTTGCGTGGCGTCCGTAGGCATTTGGCCTGTCTGCGCCGGTCATACCATCGCATCCAAAGGGCACTGTCGAAACACCAGTGCCTTACCGAGACGAATGGCGCATAGATGCCGCTGGGAGAGACGCGATGTTCAGCAAGCAAGACCAGATCCAGGGTTACGACGATGCACTGCTGGCGGCGATGAATGCCGAGGAGCAACGCCAGGAAGATCACATCGAGCTGATCGCGTCAGAGAACTACACCAGCAAACGCGTCATGGAAGCGCAAGGCAGTGGCCTGACCAACAAATATGCCGAAGGCTATCCGGGCAAGCGCTACTACGGTGGCTGCGAGCACGTCGACAAGGTCGAAGCCCTGGCCATCGAACGCGCCAAGCAACTGTTTGGTGCCGATTACGCCAACGTGCAGCCGCACTCCGGCTCTTCGGCCAACAGCGCGGTGTATCTGGCCCTGATCCAGCCTGGCGACACCATCCTCGGCATGAGCCTGGCCCACGGTGGTCACCTGACCCACGGCGCCAAAGTGTCGTCCTCGGGCAAGCTGTACAACGCCGTTCAGTACGGCATCGACACCAAGACCGGGCTGATCGATTACGACGAAGTCGAGCGCCTGGCCGTCGAGTGCAAGCCGAAGATGATCGTTGCCGGCTTCTCGGCTTACTCCAAGACCCTCGACTTCCCACGCTTCCGTCAGATCGCCGACAAAGTCGGTGCGCTGCTGTTCGTCGACATGGCGCACGTCGCCGGTCTGGTCGCCGCTGGCCTGTACCCGAACCCGCTGCCGTACGCCGACGTGGTCACCACCACCACCCACAAAACCCTGCGCGGTCCGCGTGGCGGCCTGATCCTGGCCAAGTCCAACGAAGAAATCGAGAAGAAGCTCAACGCCGCCGTTTTCCCGGGCGCCCAGGGCGGCCCGCTGATGCACGTGATCGCTGGTAAAGCGGTGTGCTTCAAGGAAGCGCTGGAGCCGAGCTTCAAGGCTTACCAACAACAAGTGATCGACAACGCCCAGGCCATGGCCAGCGTGTTTATCAAACGCGGCTACGATGTAGTGTCCGGCGGTACCGATAACCACCTGTTCCTGGTCAGCCTGATCCGTCAGGGCCTCACCGGCAAAGACGCGGATGCAGCACTCGGTCGCGCCCACATCACCGTGAACAAGAACGCTGTCCCGAACGATCCACAGTCGCCGTTCGTGACCTCCGGCCTGCGCATCGGCACCCCGGCGGTGACCACGCGCGGCTTCAAGGTGACCCAGTGCGTCACGCTGGCCGGCTGGATCTGCGACATTCTCGATAACCTCGGCGATGCCGATGTCGAGGCCAATGTTGCGCAGCAAGTATCGGCCCTGTGCGCGGACTTCCCGGTTTATCGCTGAGCGCGGTTTTGGAGTAAATGACTATGCAACGCTACTCAGGCTTCGGCCTCTTCAAACACTCCCTCAGCCATCACGAAAACTGGCAGAAAATGTGGCGCACGCCGACCCCTAAAAAGGTCTATGACGTGGTCATCGTCGGCGGTGGCGGGCATGGTCTGGCGACCGCCTACTACCTCGCCAAGGAACACGGCATCACCAACGTGGCCGTGGTCGAAAAAGGCTGGCTGGGCGGCGGTAACACCGCGCGCAACACCACCATCGTTCGCTCCAACTACCTGTGGGACGAGTCGGCGCACCTGTACGAACACGCGATGAAATTGTGGGAAGGCCTGTCCCAGGACCTGAACTACAACGTGATGTTCTCCCAGCGCGGCGTTTACAACCTGTGCCACACCCTGCAAGACATTCGTGATTCCGAGCGTCGGGTCAGCGCCAACCGCCTCAACGGCGTGGACGGTGAACTGCTCGATGCCAAACAAGTGGCCGACGAGATTCCGTACCTCGACTGCTCGAAGAACACCCGCTACCCGGTGATGGGCGCAACCGTTCAGCGTCGCGGCGGCGTGGCCCGTCACGATGCCGTGGCGTGGGGCTTTGCCCGTGCGGCAGACGCCTTGGGCGTGGACCTGATTCAACAGACCGAAGTGATCGGTTTCCGCAAGGAAAACGGTGTGTGCATCGGCGTTGAGACCAACAAAGGCTTCATCGGCGCCAAGCGCGTCGGCGTGGTCACCGCCGGTAACTCCGGGCACATGGCCAAGCTCGCCGGTTTCCGTCTGCCGATCGAATCGCACCCGCTGCAAGCGCTGGTGTCCGAGCCGATCAAGCCGATTATCGACAGCGTGATCATGTCCAACGCCGTACACGGTTACATCAGCCAGTCCGACAAGGGCGACCTGGTGATCGGCGCCGGTATCGACGGCTACAACGGCTATGGCCAGCGTGGTTCGTACCCGGTGATCGAGCACACCATCCAGGCCATCGTCGAGATGTTCCCGGTGTTGTCCCGCGTACGCATGAACCGGCAGTGGGGCGGCATCGTCGACACCACGCCGGATGCGTGCCCGATCATCTCGAAAACCCCGGTGCCGAACATGTTCTTCAACTGCGGTTGGGGCACCGGCGGCTTCAAGGCGACACCTGGCTCGGGCAACGTATTTGCCGCGAGCCTGGCCAAGGGTGAAATGCACCCATTGGCCGCACCTTTCTCCATCGACCGTTTCCACAACGGTGCGTTGATCGATGAACACGGCGCTGCTGCGGTTGCCCACTAACAGGAGAAATCCCCATGTTGCATATCTTCTGTCCTCACTGTGGCGAACTGCGCTCCGAAGAGGAATTCCACGCATCCGGCCAGGCGCACATCCCGCGTCCACTGGACCCGACCACCTGCACCGACGAGGAGTGGGGCGACTACATGTTCTTCCGCGATAACCCTCGCGGTCTGCACCACGAGCTGTGGGACCACGTTGCCGGTTGCCGTCAGTACTTCAACGCCACCCGCGACACCGTGACCTACGAGATTCTCGAGACCTACAAGATCGGCACCAAGCCGCAGTTCACCGACAAGACTGAAAGTCCGAAAGCGGCCGCGCAGGCTCTGGGAGCTAAGGTATGAGCCAGATCAATCGCCTGTCCAACGGTGGACGGATCGACCGCAACAAAGTGCTGAACTTCACCTTCAACGGCCAGAGCTACAAAGGCTTTGAAGGCGACTCGCTGGCTGCTGCGCTGCTGGCCAACGGCGTCGATATCATCGGTCGCAGCTTCAAGTATTCCCGTCCGCGCGGCATCTTCGCTGCGGGCGCTGAAGAACCAAACGCCGTGCTGCAGATCGGCGCGACCGAAGCCACGCAGATTCCTAACGTACGCGCCACGCAACAAGCGCTGTACCAAGGCCTGGTCGCCACCAGCACCAACGGCTGGCCGAGCGTGAACAACGACATGATGGGGATTCTCGGCAAGGTCGGCGGCAAGCTGATGCCGCCGGGCTTCTACTACAAAACCTTCATGTACCCGCAATCGTTCTGGATGACTTACGAGAAGTACATTCGTAAGGCTGCCGGTCTTGGCCGCTCGCCGACCGAGAACGATCCGGACACCTACGACTACATGAACCAGCACTGCGACGTGCTGATCGTCGGCGGTGGCCCTGCTGGCCTGGCCGCTGCACTGGCGGCTGCACGCAGCGGTGCCCGCGTCATTCTGGCCGATGAACAGGAAGAGTTCGGCGGCAGCCTGCTCGACTCCCGCGAAAGCCTCGACGGCAAGCCTGCTGCCGAATGGATCGCCAGCGTCATCGCCGAACTGAAAGACACTCCGGACGTGCTGCTGTTGCCGCGCGCCACGGTCAACGGTTACCACGACCATAACTTCCTGACCATCCACGAGCGGCTGACCGATCACCTCGGCGACCGCGCTCCGATTGGCCAGGTGCGTCAGCGCATTCACCGGGTTCGCGCCAAGCGCGTGGTACTGGCGACCGGCGCTTGCGAGCGACCACTGGTCTACGGCAACAACGACGTGCCGGGCAACATGCTTGCCGGCGCCGTGTCGACTTACGTTCGCCGTTACGGCGTGGCACCGGGCAAAAAACTGGTGCTGTCGACCAACAACGACCACGCCTACCGCGTTGCGCTGGACTGGCTCGACGCCAGCCTGCAAGTGGTGGCCATCGCCGACGCCCGCAGCAACCCGCGCGGTGCCCTGGTGGAAGAAGCTCGCGCCAAAGGCATCCGCATCCTCACCGGCAGCGCCGTGATCGAGGCTCGTGGCACCAAGCGCGTGACCGCTGCTCGCATTGCCGCGATTGATGTAAAAGCCCACGCCGTGACCAGTCCTGGCGAATGGCTGGAGTGCGACCTGGTCGCGACGTCCGGCGGTTACAGCCCGGTGGTTCACTTGGCCTCGCACTTGGGCGGCAAGCCGACCTGGCGTGAAGACATCCTCGGTTTCGTACCGGGCGAAGCACCGCAGAAACGCGTGTGCGTCGGTGGCATCAACGGCGTCTACGGTCTCGGTGATTCCCTGGCCGACGGTTTTGAAGGGGGCGCTCGCGCCGCTGCCGAAGCCGGGTTCCAAACGGTCGAAGGCGTATTGCCGAAAGCCCTGAGCCGTCTGGAAGAGCCAACGCTGGCGCTGTTCCAGGTGCCGCATGAAAAGAACACCGCCCGTGCACCGAAGCAATTCGTCGACCTGCAAAACGACGTCACCGCTGCCGCCATCGAACTGGCGACCCGCGAGGGCTTCGAGTCGGTCGAGCACGTCAAACGCTACACCGCACTGGGTTTCGGTACCGACCAGGGCAAGCTCGGCAACGTCAACGGCCTGGCCATCGCCGCCCGTTCGCTGAACGTGACCATCCCGCAGATGGGCACCACCATGTTCCGCCCGAACTACACGCCGGTGACGTTTGGCGCCGTGGCCGGTCGTCACTGTGGGCACATTTTCGAGCCAGTCCGTCACACCGCGCTGCATCACTGGCACGTGAAGAACGGCGCCGAGTTTGAAGATGTCGGTCAGTGGAAACGTCCGTGGTACTTCCCGAAAAGCGGTGAAGACATTCACGCCGCCGTGAAGCGCGAATGCAAAGCCGTGCGCGACAGCGTCGGCCTGCTGGACGCCTCGACCCTGGGCAAGATCGATATCCAGGGCCCGGATTGCCGTGAGTTCCTCAATCGCATCTACACCAACGCCTGGACCAAGCTCGATGTGGGCAAGGCGCGTTACGGCCTGATGTGTAAAGAAGACGGCATGGTGTTCGACGACGGCGTGACGGCATGCCTGGCCGACAACCATTTTGTGATGACCACCACCACCGGCGGCGCTGCACGCGTGCTGCAATGGCTGGAAATCTACCACCAGACCGAATGGCCGGAACTGAAGGTGTACTTCACCTCCGTGACGGATCACTGGGCAACCATGACCCTGTCCGGGCCGAACAGCCGCAAGCTGCTCAGCGAAGTGACCGACGCCGATCTGAGCAACGAAGCCTTCCCGTTCATGACCTGGAAAGAAGCTCTGGTCGGCGGTGTGCCGGCGCGGATTTTCCGGATTTCGTTTACCGGTGAGCTGTCGTACGAAGTCAACGTGCAGGCCGACTACGCCATGGGCGTGCTCGAAAAAATCGCCGAGGCCGGCAAGAAGTACAACCTGACTCCGTATGGCACAGAAACGATGCACATTCTGCGGGCCGAGAAGGGTTTCATCATTGTTGGTCAGGACACTGACGGCTCGATGACTCCGGATGACTTGAACATGGGCTGGTGTGTGGGTCGCACCAAACCGTTCTCGTGGATCGGTCAGCGTGGCATGAACCGCGAAGACTGCGTGCGTGATCAACGCAAGCAACTGGTGGGCCTGAAGCCGATCGATCCGACCAAATGGCTGCCGGAAGGTGCGCAACTGGTGTTCAACACCAAGCAAGCGATCCCGATGACCATGGTCGGTCACGTGACCTCCAGCTACTTGCACAACTCTCTGGGCTATTCGTTTGCCATGGGCGTGGTCAAAGGCGGGTTGAAGCGCATCGGTGAGCGTGTGTTCGCACCGCTGGCGGATGGCAGCGTGATCGAGGCGGAAATTGTTTCTTCGGTGTTCTTCGATCCGAAAGGCGATCGCCAGAACATCTGACACTGATCGTTCCCACGCTCTGCGTGGGAATGCATCCCGGGACGCTCCGCGTCCCAAGAGCGGACGCAGAGCGTCCATGGCGGCATTCCCACGCAGAGCGTGGGAACGATCAAGAATTCAGGAAAGGTGCTTTATGACCGCAGCCAACGTTTACCAACAACGCCCAACCAACGGGGCCAAGGCCGAGTCGTCGCTGCATCACGCAGGCCTGCAAAGCCTGGTGGGCAAGGGCCGCAAAAACGCCGGCGTGACCGTGCGTGAGAAGAAACTCCTCGGCCACCTGACCATCCGTGGCGATGGCCACGATGCCGCATTTGCCGCCGGCGTACACAAGGCGCTCGGCATCGAATTGCCGGGTGCGCTGACCGTCGTCATCAAAGGCGAAACCAGCCTGCAATGGATGGGGCCGGATGAGTGGCTGCTGATCGTGCCGAGCGGTGAAGAATTCGCCGCCGAGCAAAAACTCCGTGAAGCGCTGGGCGTCCTGCACATCGCAATCACCAACGTCAGCGGCGGCCAGCAGGTCCTCGAACTGAGCGGCCCGAAGGTGCGCCAGGTGCTGATGAAATCCACCAGCTACGACGTGCACCCCAACAGCTTCCCGGTGGGCAAGGCGGTGGGCACGGTGTTCGCCAAGTCGCAATTGGTGATCCGCCATACCGCTGAAGACACCTGGGAACTGCTGATTCGCCGCAGTTTCTCGGATTACTGGTGGTTGTGGTTGCAGGATGCTTCTGCCGAGTATGGCCTGAGTGTCCAAGCCTGACTCAGTGTTGTGGGGGGACTGCTTTTGTGGCGAGGGAGCTTGCTCCCGCTCGGCTGCGCAGCAGTCGCAAAACCTGATCCCGCGTTCCTCCTGAAGTAACGCGGTTGCTGATTTTGGGGTCGCTTCGCAACCCAGCGGGAGCAAGCTCCCTCGCCACAGAGTTCGCTCTGTTTACTGTTTTTGTAGCAGGAGTCACCGCACTATGAGCCGCGCCCCAGACACATGGATTCTGACCGCCGACTGCCCCAGCGTCCTCGGCACCGTGGACGCGGTGACCCGCTTTTTGTTCGAGCAGGGCTGCTACGTCACCGAGCACCATTCCTTTGACGACCGGCTTTCCGGCCGTTTCTTCATTCGTGTGGAATTCCGTCAACCCGACGGTTTCGACGAGCAAGCCTTCCGCGCCGGCCTCGAAGAGCGCGGTGCCAATTTCGGCATGGTCTTCGAACTGACTCCGCCGAATTACCGCCCGAAGGTGGTGATCATGGTCTCCAAGGCCGATCACTGCCTCAACGACTTGCTCTACCGCCAGCGCATCGGCCAGCTGTCGATGGACGTGGCCGCCGTGGTCTCCAATCACCCGGACCTCAAGCCGCTGGCCGACTGGCACCAGATTCCCTACTACCACTTCCCGCTGGACCCCAATGACAAGCCGTCGCAGGAGCGTCAGGTGTGGCAGGTGATCGAAGAGTCCGGCGCCGAACTGGTGATTCTTGCGCGCTACATGCAAGTCCTCTCGCCAGAGCTGTGCCGCAAACTCGACGGCAAGGCGATCAATATCCATCACTCCCTGCTGCCCGGTTTCAAGGGCGCTAAGCCGTATCACCAGGCCTACAACAAGGGCGTGAAACTGGTCGGCGCCACGGCGCATTACATCAACAACGACCTGGACGAGGGCCCGATCATTGCCCAGGGCGTGGAGGCGGTGGACCACAGTCATTACCCGGAAGACCTGATCGCCAAGGGGCGGGATATTGAAGGGCTGACGTTGGCGCGGGCGGTTGGGTATCACATTGAACGCAGGGTTTTCCTCAACGCGAACAGGACCGTCGTTCTTTAGATCGCTTTCGCGAGCAAGCCCGCTCCCACATTTGATCGTGGGCGTAACCAGAATTTGTGAACGGTACAAATCCAATGTGGGAGCGGGCTTGCTCGCGAAGAGGCCCTGACAGACAACGCAAAAAGACACAGGCAATAACCCGAGCAATCAACGCGCCGCCGCTCCATGGCGACGCGACCGCTACATAAAAACAACAGCGAGGTGAAAGCATGTCTGGCAATCGTGGTGTGGTGTATCTCGGCAATGGCAAAGTCGAAATACAGAAAATCGACTATCCGAAAATGCAGGACCCGCGCGGCAGGAAGATCAATCACGCTGTCATCCTGCGTGTGGTTTCCACCAACATCTGTGGTTCGGACCAGCACATGGTGCGCGGCCGTACCACCGCTCAGACCGGTCTGGTGCTCGGCCACGAGATCACCGGCGAAGTCATCGAGAAGGGCAGCGACGTCGAGAACCTGCAAATCGGCGACCTGGTGTCCGTACCGTTCAACGTCGCTTGCGGGCGCTGCCGTTCCTGCAAAGAGATGCACACCGGTGTCTGCCTGAGCGTCAACCCGGCCCGTCCCGGCGGCGCCTACGGTTACGTCGACATGGGCGACTGGACCGGCGGCCAGGCCGAATACGCAATGGTGCCTTACGCCGACTTCAACTTGCTGAAACTGCCTGATCGCGATCGCGCGATGGAAAAAATCCGCGACCTGACCTGCCTCTCCGACATCCTGCCCACCGGTTACCACGGCGCCGTGACGGCGGGTGTTGGCCCAGGCAGCACCGTGTACATTGCGGGTGCCGGTCCGGTTGGCCTGGCGGCTGCCGCTTCCGCTCGCCTGTTGGGCGCGGCCGTGGTGATTATCGGTGACGTCAACACCGTTCGCCTGGCACACGCCAAAGCGCAAGGTTTCGAAATCGCCGACCTGTCCCTCGACACGCCTTTGCACGAACAAATCGCCGCACTGCTGGGCGAACCGGAGGTGGATTGCGCCGTCGACGCCGTAGGCTTCGAAGCACGCGGCCACGGCCATGACGGCGTGAAACACGAGGCTCCGGCCACCGTGCTCAACTCGCTGATGGGCGTGGTTCGCGTGGCCGGTAAAATCGGTATCCCTGGCCTCTACGTGACTGAAGACCCGGGTGCAGTGGATGCCGCCGCGAAAATGGGCAGCCTGAGCATTCGCTTTGGTCTGGGCTGGGCCAAATCCCACAGCTTCCACACCGGCCAGACGCCAGTGATGAAGTACAACCGCCAGCTGATGCAGGCGATCATGTGGGACCGCATTCATATTGCCGACATCGTTGGCGTGGAGGTCATCAGCCTGGATGACGCGCCACGTGGTTACGGCGAGTTCGATGCGGGCGTGCCGAAGAAGTTTGTGATTGATCCGCACAAATTGTTCAGCGCGGCGTAAGCCTTCACGCAAAAAAAACGGCGACCTTCGGGTCGCCGTTTTTATTGGGCATTACACAAAACCCTGTGGCGAGGGGGCTTGCCCCCGTTGGGCAGCGAAGCGGCCCCAAATTTTGCCAACGCGATCTGACAGATACACCGCATTTGCAGGTCTTGCGACTGCTTCGCAGCCGAACGGGGGCAAGCCCCCTCGCCACAAAAGCTCATCAGTGTTTTCAGAGGGTGGCCAACGCGCCTTGATACAAGACCGGCCCGGTCGGTTGCCCGGTCGGCGAACCACCCTTGGGCTCAAGACTTACCGCCAGCGCAATCGGCTTTCCGATCAACGCTTTCTGCGTATCGCTCAACACCACGCGGCCCTTGCCACCTGCCGGGATCACGCCCAGAGACACCGGTTTTCCATCCGCCGGAATCGCCCACAGCTCCAGGCTACGACCCGGATCCACCGCCGCCAGTGTCAGCGGTTCAACGTTCAGGTAATCCTCATGCGCTTCAACCTTCAGTGCCGGTTGTGCGTTGGCGGTCAGCAGCGTCGCGCTATACCGCGCACTGTCGCGGTTGTAGATCACGCCCAAAGTCACGGCGACCACCAGCGAACACACCGCAGCCGTCATTCGCAACCAGTTCCAGAACGGACGCTTCTCAGGCACATGCAGCACTTGCGGTTCGATACGCGCGGTAATCCCGTGCCATACGCGCTCCGGCACCGGTTGCTCCGGCAAGGCGTCGGTCAGGCTGGCGAGGCTTTCCTGCCACTGCGCCAGTTCTGCGCGCAACGCGGCGTCTTCGCGCAACAACTGCTCAAAACGTCGACGCGCAGCAGCGGGCATCAAACCGATGGCGTAGTCGGCGGCGAGGGCGCGGCGCAGGGACTGGGTTTGGTAATTCATGATTCAAGGCACCTGCGCAGGCGTTCCATGCCCCTGCGGATCCAGGATTTCACCGAGCCCAGTGGCGCGGCCAGATGTTCGGCCAGTTCAGAGCAGGACAAGCCCTGAAAATACGCGACAGTGATCGATTGACGCTGCATGCCTTCAAGGCTTTCCAGGCAGCGGTTCAAGGCGTTGGCCTCACGGGCGCGGGTCAATTGTTCGTGGGCCGAGGGGCTTTCATCCACCAGTGCCTGTTCTTCAAGGTCGGTCAGTGGCCGGTCGCGGTGTTTACGCAGTTGGTCGATAGCCTGGTTTCGCGTGATGTTGATCATCCACGTCAGCGGTGCCGACAGGTGCGCCTCATACCGCGAGGCGTTGTTCCAGATGCGCACAAAGCTTTCCTGCAGCACTTCTTCGGCCAGATCCGGGCGCCCCATGAGGCGCAGGGCCACGCCATGCAGGCGTGGGCCGACGCTGCGGTAAAGCGTCTCGAACGCGCGGCGGTCGCCCAGTGAACATTGGGCCAACAGCTGCCTGAGCTGATCGGTGTCGGCGATGGAAATAACGGTTCTCCAGAGAATCGGGGGAGCGACGGTGGGCTGCGTGCGGTGCCGGTTGCAGGCAGAGGTTAGTTCACGGCGCGCAGGAGTTCCATTCACGGTCCGATACCTCGCAAGAGTCCGCCGGCCCCCATGCGAAGGGCCGGCGGTTCGGCTCAACTTTTCGGCATCAGTACTTTGTCGATCACCTGAATCACACCGTTGGCCTGGAATACGTCGTAGGTGGTGATGTCGGCGACGTCACCCTTTTCATCCTTGATGGTGATGTTGTGCGGGCCGTTCATCATCGCCCACAGCTTGCCGCCGGCGACGGTGGTGAGCTCGGTCTTGCCGCCACCGGCCTTGATCTTCTCGGCCAGGGTCATCATGTCGAGTTTGCCGGCGACTACGTGGTAGGTCAGGAGTTTGCTCAGCGCTGCCTTGTTCTCGGGTTTGAGCAGCGTATCGACCGTGCCGGCGGGCAGGGCGGTGAAGGCCGAGTTGACCGGGGCGAATACGGTGAACGGACCTTTGCTTTTGAGGGTGTCGACCAGGCCGGCGGCTTTTACGGCGGCGACTAGCGTGGTGTGGTCGGAGGAATTCACCGCGTTATCGACGATGTCTTTGCTGGGCAACATGCTTTGCCCGCCGACCATGACGGTGTCGTGACTCATGTCCGCTGCCTGGACGGTGCTCAGGATGAAACTGCCGCCAAGGGCCAGGGTCAGCAGGCTGACAATCAACGGTGTTTTGATCGAAGTGCGTTTCATGGTGATGTCCTTGTGGGGGAGAATCGGCCAGGAATGCCTGTCCGTGCTTGATATACGCGGCAGGAAGTAGACTGGATGCAGCACGGTTAAATTCTTTTTTCGACTGTCCATCAAGCCGCCGCCAGGGCTGGGAACAATCCCCAGGGATTCCAGTCCAACGGACAGTTTTTCGCCGCCCATTGAGGTGTGGTGTTCATGGCACAAGAGGATGTCTGGATGAAGATTTCACGCGGTTTTGCACTGGCTTCGCTGATGAGTCTGGCGGCCAGCCCGGTCTTTGCCCAGTTCAGCCTGAACGATGCGGCCAATGCCATCTCCGGTATGCAGGGCGAAAACGCCGCCAAAGCGGCCGCGCCCACCCCACAGACGGCCGATCTGCTGGGTGCGTTGACCGAATTGAACGTGACGCCAGAACAGGCGGTTGGCGGCGCCGGGGCAATGCTCGGGTTGGCCAAGAATCAATTGAGTTCGACTGATTACTCGGAGTTGGCCAAAAGCGTACCGGGAATCGACATGTTGTCGGGCGGTGGTGAGCTGGGCGCCCTCGCGGGCTTGCTCGGTTCGTCGGGTAAGGCTGCCGGTCTGGACAATGCCCTGGGCAACGTGAAGAACACTAATGACTTGAACGATGCTTTCAGCGCATTGGGGATGGACGGCGGAATGATTGGCCAGTTCGCCCCGGTACTCCTGCAATACTTCGGTCAGCAAGGCGTTGGCGGTTCGTTGCTGAACAGCCTTGGCAGCATCTGGGGCGCCGGCATTTGATTCAACGGCACTCGGCGCGCAATGCGTCGATGCGCTGGTCCTTTTCGATCCAGAGCTGGTTGACCCAGTTCTGGATTTTTTCGCGAAACAGCGGATCGTTTTCGTAATCGCCTTGCCACAGCGCTGGGTCTAGCTCGCGGGTCTTGATGTCGATGATGACCCTCGGCACGTTACCGCTGATCAAATCCCAGAACCCCGGAATTGCCTGTTGCGGATACACCACTGTCACATCGAGCACGGCGTCCAGCTGCTCGCCCATCGCCGCCAGCACAAACGCCACACCACCGGCCTTGGGCCGAAGCAGGTGAGTGAAGGGTGATTGCTGCTGGGCACTTTTCGCAGCGGTGTAGCGGGTGCCTTCCAGGTAGTTGACCACTGTCACCGGCTGGCGCTTGAACAACTCGCACGCCGCTTTGGTGATTTCCAGATCCTTGCCGGCCAGCTCTGGATGTTTGGCCAGGTAGGCCTTGGTGTAGCGTTTCATGAACGGGTAATCCAGCGCCCACCACGCCAGCCCCAGGAACGGCACCCAGATCAGCTCTTTTTTGAGGAAGAACTTGAAGAACGGCGTGCGCCGATTCAGGGTCTGGATCAATGCCGGGATATCGACCCAGGATTGATGATTGCTGATCACCAGATAGGACGTGTCGACCCGCAGGCCTTCGCCGCCGCGGATGTCCCAACGGGTCGGGATGCATAGACGGAAGATCAGCTTGTCGATCTCGGCCCAGGTCTCGGCGATCCACATCACGGCCCATGAGGCGTAGTCGCGATAGCGACCGGGCAGGACCAGTTTGAGCAGGGCAAACACCATCAGCGGCCCGATCAGGACCAGGGTGTTGAGCAACAGCAGCAGGGTGACGAAACAGCCGGTGAGCAGGCGGCGCATAAGTGACTCTTGGAAGCATTTGGGCGCGCCATGATAAGCAGCTTCGGGCGGGAGGCCAAATCGGGGGTGACGAATGTTTCACCTTTACATCGTTATGCTTGCAGCCTGATGAGATCCCTGTGGCGAGGGAGCTTGCTCCCGCTCGGCGGCGAAGCCGCCGTAAATCCATTCAACCCGGTGTTCCTGACAAGCCAGTTCACATAGCTTTGGGGCCGCTTCGCAGCCCAGCGGGAGCAAGCTCCCTCGCCACAAAGGTATGTGGTCGTCCAACTATCGTTGTTGTTTGCGGTCTAGAGTTCGGCCACTGCGCCCCAATTTCCAAAGGATGCCCATTACGTGAAATCGATCCTCGCACTGCTTTCCCTGGTGGCCCTGCCAGTCCTGGCCGCCGAGCCGACCCTGTACGGGCGTTACGAATACATCGCGCTGCCGGAAATCGGCGGCGAAGTGCTCAAGGCCAAGATGGACACCGGCGCCCTGACCGCGTCGCTGTCGGCCAAGGACATCGAAACCTTCACCCGCGACGGCGAAGAATGGGTACGTTTCCGCCTTGCCACCAAGGACGCCAGCAACAAGGTCTACGAACACAAAGTCGCGCGGATCAGCAAGATCAAGACCCGTTCCGAGGAAGAGGACGATGACAAGGAAGTGGTCCAGCCCACCAAGCGTCCGGTGGTTGATCTGGAGCTGTGCCTGGGCAACGTCAAGCGCACCGTCGAGGTCAACCTGACCGACCGCAGCAGCTTCAACTACCCTTTGTTGATCGGCGCCAAAGCCTTGCGTGAATTCGGTGCGGCGGTGAACCCGGCACGTCGTTTTACCGCCGACAAACCCGACTGCTGAATTCAAGGGGTGTCATTGACGTGACGTGAGCCTTGGGGCACCGTTCGCCCACTTCATAAACGGGCCAGGACGCCATGCCTCATATCTTGATTGTCGAAGACGAAGCGGCGATTGCCGACACCCTGGTTTTCGCGTTGCAGGGTGAGGGCTTCACCACGACCTGGCTGAGCCTGGGCGCGGCAGCGCTGGAGCATCAGCGCGTCACGCCGGCCGATTTGATCATTCTCGACATTGGTTTGCCGGACATCAGCGGCTTCGAGACCTGTAAGCAATTGCGCCGATTCAGCGAAGTGCCAGTGATCTTCCTCAGTGCCCGCGATGCCGAAATCGATCGTGTGGTGGGCCTGGAAATCGGTGCCGACGATTACGTGGTCAAGCCGTTCAGCCCGCGTGAAGTGGCCGCCCGGGTGCGGGCCATTCTCAAACGCATGGCGCCAAGGGCGGTGGCCGAATCCTCATCGGCGTTGTTTCGGATCGACAACGATCGGGTGCAGATCAGCTATCGCGGTCAATCGCTGAGCCTGACCCGTCACGAATTCCGCCTGCTGCAATGCCTGTTGGAACAACCCGAGCGGGTATTCAGCCGCGAGCAATTACTCGATGCGCTGGGCATCGCCGCCGATGCCGGTTACGAGCGCAGCATCGACAGCCACATCAAGAGCGTGCGCGCCAAACTGCGTCGGGTACGGGCAGAGGCCGAGCCCATCCAGACCCATCGCGGCCTCGGCTACAGCTACAGCCCGGGGCACAGCTGATGCCGCTGGGGATCCGGATTTTCCTGGTCTACGTGTTGTTCATCGGCCTGACCGGTTACTTCGTGCTCAACACCGTGATGGAAGAAATCCGCCCCGGTGTGCGCCAATCCACCGAAGAAACCCTGGTCGACACGGCCAACCTGATGGCCGAAATCCTGCGCGACGACTTTAAGGCTGGGACCCTCAACCAGAATCGCTGGCCCGAGTTGCTCAAGGCCTACGGCGAGCGGCAACCCAAGGCAAGTATCTGGGGTTTGCCGAAGAATCAGGTCAATCACCGCATCTACGTCACCGACGCCAAAGGCATCGTGGTGCTGGACTCCAGCGGCGCGGCGGTGGGGCAGGATTACTCGCGCTGGAACGATGTTTACCTGACCCTGCGCGGCGAATACGGAGCACGCTCCACCCGCAGCGATCCGAATGACGCCAACTCTTCGGTCATGCACGTTGGCGCACCGATCCGCGACAACGGCCAGATCATCGGCGTGGTTACCGTGGCCAAGCCCAACAGCTCGTTGCAGCCTTACGTCGATCGCACCGAACGAAGATTGCTGGCCTATGGCGCCGGGCTGATTGGCCTTGGCCTGTTGTTCGGTGCGTTGTTGTCGTGGTGGTTGAGTGCGGCGCTGCGCCGGTTGACTGCTTATGCGCAAGCGGTGAGTGACGGCCGACGGGTCGAGGTGCCGCACTATCGCGGCGGCGAACTGGGGCAACTGGCGACAGCGGTGGAGCACATGCGCACGCAACTCGAAGGCAAGGCCTACGTCGAGCGTTATGTGCACACGCTGACCCATGAGTTGAAGAGCCCGTTGGCGGCGATTCGCGGGGCGGCGGAATTGCTGCAGGGCGAGATGCCGTTGGCGCAGCAGCAGCGGTTCGTCAGCAATATCAATAGCGAAAGCGTGCGCATGCAGCAGTTGATCGAACGGCTGTTGAACCTGGCGCAGGTGGAGCAACGCCAAGGTCTGGAGGAACGGGTGGCGGTGCCGTTGGCCGGGTTGGTGGATGAGTTGTTGAAGGCTCAGGCGGCGCGGATCGAGGGCAGGCAGTTGCACGTTGAACAACGGATTTCGGCGGATCTGACGCTAACCGGTGAGCCGTTTCTGTTGCGTCAGGCGCTGGGGAATTTGTTGGAGAACGCGCTGGATTTCACCCCGGTTCAGGGGGTGCTACGTTTCAGCGCCGAGCGTATGGGGGAGCAGATTGAGTTCAGGCTGTTTAACCAGGCGGAGGCGATTCCCGACTATGCGCTGCCGAGGTTGAGCGAGCGGTTTTACTCGCTGCCGCGTCCGGACAGTGGGCGCAAAAGTACCGGGTTGGGGCTTAATTTTGTCGAAGAAGTGGTCAAGTTGCATGGCGGTTCGTTGAGCATTGGCAATGCTGAAGGCGGTGTTGAAGTGAGACTGCGCCTGGCTTAGGACCGAGTCGCGGCATTCGCGAGCAAGCCCGCTCCCACATTTGATCACCGCCGCCTGCAAATTTTGAATTCACTGGAGATCTAATGTGGGAGCAACTGTCTTGATGACTTTATTTTTAAGGCTTATCGGAAGACAGCTGAACTCCCACGGCTCCAGGCCATGCAAATTCCTTACAAAACACGCAGCCTGTTTAGGCTGCCTGTTCTCGCCACTCAGTTTTCTCTCGAATCATGGCATTCAGCCGTATCAACAACACTCGCATGCAGGCGATCAGCGCTACTTTGGCGCATTTACCTTTCTGGCGTAATGCTTGATACCGAGCCTTGAACTCAGGCTGTCGCCGGATCACCACCCAACAGGCCATGTACATCGCGCGACGC
>NZ_RCZE01000018.1 GCF_006438915.1 Pseudomonas arsenicoxydans
GTCGCGCGATGTACATGGCCTGTTGGGTGGTGATCCGGCGACAGCCTGAGTTCAAGGCTCGGTATCAAGCATTACGCCAGAAAGGTAAATGCGCCAAAGTAGCGCTGATCGCCTGCATGCGAGTGTTGTTGATACGGCTGAATGCCATGATTCGAGAGAAAACTGAGTGGCGAGAACAGGCAGCCTAAACAGGCTGCGTGTTTTGTAAGGAATTTGCATGGCCTGGAGCCGTGGGAGTTCAGCTGTCTTCCGATAAGCCTTAAAAATAAAGTCATCAAGACAGTTGCTCCCACATTGGTACGGTGTTGTGTCGGAGTTTTGTGCTCGGCATCGGGCCGCGAGCACATTGAGCTATCATTGCGTCTTTCCCATTCAAAGATTGATTGCCATGACTGCCCAAGCCGACACCTTGCTCAACACCCTCGAACACTGCGACATGGTGGAAATCGACGGGTTGCACGCATTCGAATTCTCCCTCGATGAAGACGACAACTTGCACATCGAATGCATCGACGGTCGTGTATCCAAGCATTGGGAATTCACCCCGGCCGAAGTTGAGGCTGCGACCTTCGATCCAGACTTGCAAAGCTGGCTGATCACCGGCAGTTCCGGAGAACACCGGTTGGTGTGCCTGACCGCATTCGGCGGTGGTGACGACGAGGACGACGAGCATGAGGGTGCGTAAGATCTGGCCTCTGTTGATGGCTGGCAGTATCGGCGCGATGGGCGTTCAGACCGCCTCGGCCGAGGACTATCAGCTGCTGGTGGGTTCCTACACGGCAGGTCAGAGCCAGGGCATTTATCGCCTGAACTTCGACAGCTCAACCGGGCAGATCAACCCCAAGCCACTGCAAGTGATCAAGAGTGAAAACCCGTCCTGGCTGACCCTGTCCAAGGATCAGCATCGGCTGTTCGTGGTCAACGAAAACGGTCCGGGGCAGAAAGATCCGGTCGGGCGCGTCAGCAGTTATGCGATCGATCCCAAAACCCATGCCCTGAGCCTGATCAATCAGGCGCAGAGCCTGGGCAACGAGCCGACTCATTCGAGCCTCAGCGGCGATGGCAGTCATCTGTTCATCAGCAACTATTCGGTGGCGCAAGATCCGGGCGGCACCCTTGCGGTGTTGCCGGTGGGCGTGGACGGAAAACTCAACACCGTGGTGCAGATGAGCAGTCATCCGTCGAGTCGGGTCAATCCCGAGCGGCAGATGTCGGCGCACGTGCATTCGACGATCTCTTCGCCGGACGGTCGTTACGTGTTCTCCAATGACCTGGGCGCCGACAAGGTTTTTGTCTATCGTTTCGACCCCAAGGCCAACCCGGACCTGCCATTGACGCCCGCCCAACCGGCTTCGGTGCAGCTGCCACCGGGCAGTGGGCCGCGTCATCTGCTGTTCAGCGCCGATGGCAAGCATGCCTGGCTGACCATGGAAATGAGTGCGCAGGTGGCCGTGTTCGATTACAACGACGGCAAACTGGAGCAAACGCAGCTGGTTGACCTCGCGGCGGGCCAGCCCGCGTCTGATAAGGCTGCGGCGGCGCTGCATGCCTCCGCGGATGGCAAATTTCTCTACGTCAGCAACCGTGGCACCGCCAATCAGTTACTGGTGTTTGCCATCGACCCGGCGACTGGCCAGCTCAAGGAACTGCAACGACGCTCCGTGGAAGGCGACCATCCGCGCGAATTCAGCCTCGACCCCAGTGGCCAATTCGTGTTGATTGCCAACCAGAAGAGCAACCAGATTATCGTCGTCGAACGCGATGCCAAGACCGGTCTGCTGGGTAAAACCGTGCAAAAGCTGCCGATGGACGCGCCGAGCGATCTCAAGTTCATGCTGCGTCAATAGGCCGCAGGCCCCGGTACAAGGGGCCTGCATCCTTCTATTAATGATGCTGATATCTGCTAATGCTACAAAGCATTTCAAGACGCGGACCCTCGAAGGTAAGTTTGCTTCACGGCCCCACCGGGCAAGCAAGCCAACTGAATCCGAGGAATACCGCCATGAACTTCAATCTCTTCTCTGTAATCGCCGCTTCCGCCATCTCCGCCAGCGTCGCTCTGCCAGCCAGTGCCAACGTTGAAATCAGCGAGAAAAAATCCCACGCCCAGAGCTACACCCAGAAATACCTGCAACAGAGCGCCAACTTCTACGCCGCTCTGGATCACAAAACCCAAGCCTGAGCTTCAATCCCTGCACCTTTTATGCAGGAGCGAAGTCACTTGCGTCGATCAAGCTGAAAAGCGTTGAGAAACCTGAGTGATGTCGCTCCTGCATAACGCGTTTACGAAAGCATCATATTGCCATCAACTCCCGAGTTGATATCACATGGCCACGGGTCTAGATTTGACGCTGAGTTTTTGACTCCTTCCTATTAACAAGGATCGACAGCATGGCGATGCGTCTGGCAGTGGTTCTTCTTTTTCTGTATTCCACCCCCATTCTTTCGGACGCCCAGCCCGTTCCAGACGAGCCGGACGCGGCCCGCGAGCGCATGATGAGTTTTATCAACGACTGAAATAGACTGGCTTAATGATCAACCAAGCTGATGGTCACTATGGATAACCCTGAGTGGTTACCACGGCTTTTTTGATTGATTCTGTGGGCATCGAAACATGCCCACGGAGAACACCATGGCCAGCTCAATCCTCACTTCTGCCAAACACGGCGCCTACCTGGCCATCGGTCTTTACGTCGCAATGGTGCTGGTGGTCAGCCTTTCAGCTCAATCGCAACACACCGTAGACGCACCGATTCAGGTCGCCTATCCCGCCATCCAGTTCGAACACCGCGCTCAAGACAGCGTGGTCGATCACGCAGAATTGGCGGGAGTGCTCGGGGCATGAAAGGGCGCAAACTCTGGGTAATCGCTTTTCTGGCATTCATCACCAACGGCTCTTCGTTACTGGGTATCGGGCAGGCTTCGGCGGGTTCCGTGGCTCGGTCGATAGAGGCCAATCACAACCTTTCACGCAATATTGAAACGCAGAAGGCGATGGGGCTGTTGGCGGGCAATCCACCGATCAAGCGCCAGGTCGACTTCTTCGGGCGGTTCCAGGTGGATTGCTCGGTGTTGCGGATGTGTGAAGTGTTTACCTGATCCAACTGCCAACACGATCCATTGTGGCGAGGGAGCTTGCTCCCGCTGGGTTGCGAAGCAGCCCCCTGCAATCCTTCTGAACCACCCAATTGTCTGGATTTACGACTGCTGCGCAGCCGAGCGGGAGCAAGCTCCCTCGCCACGGGTTATGGGGTGTTCTCACTTTTGCATCACACCGCTGAACAGCTCTGACTCCAGAAACCGCTGTAACCAGTGCTGCAAACGCGCATAAGGCGTCTGCGCAAACCACTCGCGATCGACATGGGCGAACTGCCGTACGAACGGCATCAACGCTACGTCCGCCAGGCTTGGATGTTCGGCCAGCAAGTAAGCGCTTCCCTCCAGCCATTCATCAAGTTGACGCAAAAACACCTCACCTTGCGCCCGATAAACCTCCATCGGCTGCTCGGGGTAGCGTTCGGCGTACTTGTAGCGATTCAAATGCACCTTGAACACTTGGTCATTCGCTTCGATCAGAGCGGCGATCTGCGCCTGTCCGGCGGGATCATCCTTGAGCAACCAGTCTTGCGGATCGTTTTGCGCCAACGCCCAGTGCATGATCGCGAGGCTTTCATCAATCACCCAGCCATCAGCGTTCAGCACCGGCACCGTGCCTTTACTGGACAGCGCGAGCATCTCGGCAGGTTTGGCCTTGAGGCTGACCTCGACGATATCAACCGCAACCCCGCAATAGCGCAGGGCCATGCGAGCACGCATGGCGTACGGGCAGCGGCGGAAGGAATACAGCGTATTCATTTCACCTCCAAGGTACTCAGGCCGTTGCCCTGGCGATGAACCTGAATCTGCACCGGAATCCGTTCATGCATTTCCTGCACGTGGGAAATCACCGCGACTTTGCGACCCTGAGCCTGCAAGCCATCGAGGGCGTCCATGGCCAGTTGCAGGGATTCCGGATCGAGGCTGCCGAAGCCTTCGTCGATGAACAGCGATTCGATTTTCAACGTGCTCGAGGCCATCGACGCCAGGCCCAAGGCCAACGCCAGCGACACCAGGAACGTCTCGCCGCCTGACAACGAATGCACGGAGCGCAGTTCATCACCCATCTCGGTGTCCATCACCAACAATCCAAGCATGCTGCCGCCGCGCTTCAACCGATAACGGCGCACCAATTGGCGCAACTGCACGTTGGCGTGATGCACCAGCAGGTCGAGGTTGTACGCCTGGGCGATCTTGCGGAAGGTATCGCCGGTGGCCGAGCCGATCAGGGCACTCAATCGCGCCCAGCGCTGATACTCGGTGTAGGCATCGGCGATCTGCTGTGCCAGCGCCTGATTGGCGTTTTGCCGGCGCTGATCCTCGGCCTGTTCGGCGCGCAGTTCGGCGCAGCGATGTTCGCTGGCGGCAAACAGGTTTTGCAGTTCGCCGAGCGCGATGACCAGTTGTTCAGCGTCGAGATTGCCGTTGTGCTGCGCCTGATGGCTGAGCAGGCGCTTGTCGCGTTCCTGCACCAAGACCTTGGCCTGTTCGATGGCTTTTTCGCTGTGCTGCAATTGCTGGCGCAGTTCGCTGACCTGTTGGTCGTCGACGCTCAGCAGCGCTTCCAGACCACCGTCATCCAGTTCCGGATGCAGCGCGCGCCAATCGGCGATCTTGCTGTTCAACTCGCGGTCTTCGGCTTCGAGTGCCTGCGAGCGCTCCTGCAAGGCCTTGAGTTCGGCCGCCAGTTGCACCAGGCGCGTGCGCACGGTTTGCAGTTCTTGATTGGCGGTCGATTCTGCGGTGCGTGCCTGTTCGACCGCTTGATCGAGTTGCTGCTGCCATTGCTCGGCACTGGCGTGTGCGCCCAGCAATTGCGTCAGGGTCTGCTGACAGGCTTGCTGTTGCGCGGCAAGGGAATCGAAGTGCTGCCGGGCAGCTTCCAGTTGCTGAAGGCGCGTCTGCTGGCGGTCCTGTTCTTTCTCCAGCGTCTGCTGGCGTTGCAGTTGTTCGCTGAGTTCATCGCGTTGCTGGTCGAGCTGCTCAATACGTTGAGCAATCTGCCGGTCGAGTTGCATGAACGTCGCGGCAGGTTCGTTGCGTAACGCCTCCAGCGTGTCGGTCGGGAGCAGGGTGCTGAATGCGGTCAGTTCTTCATCCAGACGTTGGCGATCGCTACTCAACTCGCGTTGCTGAGTGCTCAAGTGCTGCGCCGCTTGCTGGCTCGCCGTTTCGGCACTGCGCAGTTGTTGCTGAAGGCGTGCGGCGTCCTGTTGCAAGGTGAGCAGGGCGGTTTGCCGTTGTTCGTCCTGGCTGATGCTCTGGTTCAATTGATTGTTTTGCTGGGCCAGCCAGGCATCGCGCTTGTTCGCGTCCTGGGCAAGCAATTGCGCCGACAACGGGTGGGCTTCCAGACTTGGCGTCAGGGCTTGTTGCTGGGTAGCGAGCTGCTCTTGCTGTTGTATCAGCTCTTTCTGCTGAGCGATCAGTCCACCGACTTCCCCGCGCAAATCAGTGAGTTTTTCCTTCAGCTGGTCGACGGCTTTCTGCGCGTTGGCCTGTTCGCTTTGATCATGGCGACCGAGGCTTTGCAGCAGCGCTTCCGGCTGATGATAGGGATGGTCGGGGCTGCCACAAACCGGGCACGGCTGATCGTCCTGCAACTGCTCACGCAGTTCTTCGACGCTGGCGCTGCGGGCCAGACGCTGACGCTCCAGCAGTTCGCGGGTGACGGTCAGGGTCTGTTCGGCGACCGTCAGTTCGTTCTTGGTTTTTACCCCGTCCTGGGTCAGTCGATCCCGTTCCTGCTGAGCGGTTGACAGGCGTTGTTGAAGCTCCGCGCCACGGCTGTCCAGCTCTCGCTGTTGGGTCCATAGGCGTGTCAGCTCTTCGAAAGCGCGCAGTTGCTTGCGGTTGTCCTGCAACAGATTGCCGAGCAACTGGATCTGTTCAGCCACGGCTTCGGGCTCGGCGCCCGCCTCTTTGTAGAGCACTTCCAGCTGCTGCTTTTGCGCGGCGAATTCTTCCGCTGCGCGTGTGGCGCTGAGTTCCAGGGCGGCCATTTCGGCTTGGCCCTTGTTCAAGCGATTGCCAATCAACATCAGCTGTTGCAGGCGATCGCGATAGGCATTCCATGCCTCGCTGAGTGGCGCCAGAGCGGCGTTTTGTTCAAGCTCCCCGGCGATGCGTTGCAGGCGTTCGCCGACGAGTCTCTGCTGGTCCAGCAAACCTTGAATCGTGCTCTGACCCTGTGTGCAGGCCAGTTCGGCTTGCTGCTTGAGATCGGCGCTGAGGCTCGTGTCCTTGACCAGGCGGGCGTGGGTGCTTTGTGCTTCGAAAGCCTGGCGCAGCAACGGCGCACTGTGGGTGTGCTGATGTTGCGCTTCGGACAGCGCGGTGTGGGCACTGCTCAGGCTCTGTTCGAGTAGCGTCTGGCGCTCGGTCAGTTGCTGTTGCTGTTGCGTGTGCAGCTGAATCTGCGCGGCCAGCGGTGTGAGCTGGGCGGTGAGTTCGGTTTTGCGGGCGAATTGGTGCCGTTGTGGGGCCAACTGCTCCAGGCGCGTCAGTTTCAGGCGTTCACCGACCTGACTTTCCCAGTGCTGCTGCGCGCCGGTCAATTGCTCAGTGGCGCTCAGTTGCTCGTCCTGCAACTGGCGCAGGTCTTTGAGCCAGGTGTGTTGGAGCTCAAGCTGCTTGAGCTGCGCCTGCTGCGTCTTCAGTTGTTGCTGCGCTTCATTGAAGCGCTCATCCAGCTCGGCACGGGCTTCAGGCGCCAGCGGGGTTACGCCAGTGGCCTGGTCCTGCAACAGCTTGTGCGCTTCACGCGCCTCTTTGGTCTTGTCGAAGGCGCGGCGACCGAGCTGGGTGTACAGCGCGGTGTCGGTGAGTTTTTCCAGCAGTTCGCTGCGTTCGTTATCGTTGGCCTTGAGGAAGGCACTGAATTCGCTCTGGGCAAGCAATACGGCGCGGGTGAACTGCTCGAAGTTCAGACCCAATACGGATTCGAGCTGGGTTTTGAACTCTACTTTCTGGCTCGCCAGCAGTTGATCCTGATCGATATCGCGCAAGCTTTGGCGACTGGCTTGCAGCTTGCCGCCGGCTTTTTCCCGGGCGCGATTGGCTTCCCAGCGCGCGCGGTAACGACGGCCGTCGATACCGACGAAATCCACTTCGGCGTAGCCTTCGCCGGTGCCACGACGCAGCAATGTGCGCGGGTCGCCGGTGCTGATTTCGCCATCGGCATCCGGCGCTTTCGCCGAGACTTGGGCATTGCTCAGGCGCGGCACGGCGCCAAACAGCGCAAGGCACAAGGCATCGAGCAAGGTGCTTTTGCCGGCGCCGGTCGGCCCGGTGATCGCGAACAAACCGGCACTGGCCAAAGGTTCAGCGGTGAAGTCGATCTCAAATGGGCCGGCCAGGGAGGCGAGGTTTTTCAGGCGGATCGCGAGAATTTTCATGGCTGTTCGCTCTCCATCTGCACGTCTTGCAGCAACTCGGCAAAGTCCTTCAGCGTTTGCTCATCGACCTCGCTGCCGTAGCTGTCCTGCCAGGCGCGACTGAACAATTCCTGAGGCGTGAGCTGGTCCAGTTCGACCAGCGTGGTGCCGTCGTCGACGCTGTCACGGCTACCGTTGCCGGCGTATTCAGCGGCGATGCGCACCAGACGTACGGCTTTGCCTTGCAGGGCGGTTTCAACCTGATGACGCAGATCGGGTTGCGGCTCGTCGAGGCGCACGCGGACTTCCAGCCACGGTTGGCGCTGGATGTCAGCGAGCAAATCGATGTTGGGCAGGTCCGCCAGTTGCAAGAGGAGCTCTGTCAGCGGCGCCGGGCCGATGCGTTGCAGGTTCACCGCCCGTGGAATCAGTTTCGGTTCGACCCTGATCAGGGTTTCGCCGTCGAGAGTGACGTCGAGAATCTGGTGCTGATAACCGATCTCGGAGAACGACAGCGGTATCGGCGAGCCACTGTAGCGAATGCGTTCTTCGCCGTTGACCTTCTGCGGCTTGTGCAAATGACCGAGGGCGACGTAACTGATGGTGGGACCGAACAGGCTGGCGGGCAGGGCTTCGGCGTTGCCGATGATCAGGCTGCGCTCGGAATCTTCGGACACCGAACCGCCGGCCATGTGCGCGTGGCTGATGGCGATCAGCGCTTGGCCGGGGGTGCGCTTGGCGTTGGCCGCTTCGATCAGCCATTCGTGAACCTGGCCAATCCCGCGCAAATAATTGTCGCCCAACTGCGCGCCGGTGACTTCGGCAGGGCGCAGGAACGGCAGCGCCAGGCACCAGGCGGCAGTTTTGCCACTGGCATCGGGCAGGGGCAATAACAGGCGTTCAGCATCCAGTTGACCGTCATCCAGCCACAACACGCGGCCGAGCGCGTGGGTGCGCAAGCGGCGCATTAATGGTGCGGGCAGCTCGATCCGCGAGCCGGAATCGTGGTTACCAGCGATCATCACAATGGTCAGCAATGGCTGCTGCTCGTGGGCGCTGACGATGAAGTCGTAAAGGCGCTCCTGGGCTTTGACCGGTGGGTTGACCGTGTCGAAGATATCGCCGGCGATCAGCAGCACATCGGGCTGGTCCAGCTTCAGCTGGCGCAACAGCCACTCGAGAAAACAGGCGTGCTCGAAATCGCGTTCCTGGCCGTGCAGATTCTGTCCAAGGTGCCAGTCGGAGGTGTGGAACAGACGCAAGGCGGACTCCGTTGTAAATAAGGTGATGGCCGCGTGAGGAATGAGGGCGGCTAAAGGGGAGGGAGTTTACTGGCAAAAAAAGCGTGGCGCGCGGTGGATGTGATCAAACCGCGGACCTGTGGCGAGGGAGCTTGCTCCCGCTGGGCTGCGAAGCGGCCCTAAAACCAGGCACCCGTTTCTTCAGATGCGCCACGTCAGCCGGTTTACGACTGCTGCGCAGCCGAGCGGGAGCAAGCTCCCTCGCCACAAAAGCCCGGTCACTTCAGGAGGGGGGGTTATTTGGGGTATAGGGGAGGGAGGCCGCTATCACCCACCGGGTCCTGAACCCGCTCGGCAATCGGAATCGCCTTGATCGCGCGCCACAGTTCTTCGCCTTGCCAGTACTGGCCGGTTTCGCTGTAGAGCGCGCCGTTCAAGCCGTCCAGCGCATCGGACAAGGGCACGAAGCGGGCGGCCATGTCGGCCAGGGTTTCCGGTTGTTGCCGCGCCCAGGCGTCGAGCGCCTGGCGGGTGGCGTGTGAGTCGTTCGCCAGGCAGGCGCGCTTGAGGTCGTCGAGAACGGTGCGCGGGCTCGGGCCGGTCTGCGTTGCCCGCATGATCGCCGGTTGCCAGCGCGCACGCCACCAGAGGCCGAAGCCCAGCAGGGTGGTGCAGGTCAGGATCAGCGTGCTGAGTTTCCAGCGCCACAGGGTGTCGCTGTCCGCGGCGGAACCGACCTGAGGCATTCCGGCCGGTGTATCGACCTGCATGCTCGGGTTATTGGCGACTTGCAGCGTGCGCGCCGGCAGGCTGCTGCGTTCCAGATGATCTTCGAAGGTATTCCACCAGACCACATCCACCGCCGGCAACTCGATGGCACCGCTACGCGCAGGCACCAAGGCTTCACGGTCTTCGCGACTGCCGATCAGGCCGCGTTCGCTGTTCTGGTTGCCCAGCACCGGTTGATCCGGATAGCGCCGCAAGCCATTGACGTCGGTGGCCGGCAGCGGCGGCAATTGCGAACTGGCCAGGCCTTCTGCCTTGAGGATCAGGCTGCGGGTCAGCGAGTCGCCGACCTGGGCGTGGTCCGGTTCCGGGTTCCAGCTTTCGCTCAGGGTTACGCTGCGGGCCGGCAACCAAGGCAGGTCGGTAGGGTAGGTGATGGGTTTGGCCTTGACCGTCAGCAACATTTGCGTGGAGCTGACGCGCATCAGCTTGCCGGATTTCGGCACCTGGGCGGCGGCGTCCTGCGCCGGCTGAGTATCGACGAGGGTCGCACTGAAGATCTGCGCCGGAATCGCCAATTCGCCGCTGTGTTGCGGATAAATCGCGTAGCGCATTTCGATCACGCCGTGGCGCAGACCATTGATGACTTTTTCATAGGTGCGCGAGTCGCCCAGTTGTTCGATGCGCGCATCGGGCACCTGCAACGGGGTCAGGCTGCTGTCGTCGTACAGCGACACGGAATGGTAGATGCGCAAGGTCAGGATCGCCTGGGCCTGCACGTACACACTGCTCTGGTCGAGGCTGGCGTCGATGAACACCGGGGCCAGTTTAGTCGCGGTGTCCTGGTTTTCGCTCTCGACCACTTGCAGCGTGATCGGCTGGCTCTGCGCTTCGCCCAGTTGCAACGGCGCAATGGTCACGCTGCCGTTTTCCTTGGGCAGCAAGGTAATGATCCAGCGCGTGGTCGCGCGGTTGTCGCCGCTGAGGGTGTTCAGCTGGTTGACCTGACGGGTGCCGCGCACTTCGAACAGCGGCTCCAACGGGCTCAGGTCCGGCTTGCCGAACTGGGTGACGTCGCCGGACTCAAGGGTCAGCTCGACCGTCTCGCCGGAGTTCAGGCGACTGCGGTCAACGCTGGCCACCAGCCCCGCTGCCTGGGCCTGAACGGCACAGCACAGAAGGGCAAGCATGAAGAGGGTGAAGCGGGTCATCGAGTTTTTCCCTGATCCTGATGTTGTTGCTGTTCGTACCAGAATTTGCGTCGGAGCAGTTCACCCGGATCATCCGGGATCTTGCGCAGCCATTGCTCCAATGCCTGAAGCTGTTCGCCTTCGATCGTGTCGCTGGTCGGGCGCGGCGGCGGCTTGGTGCTTTGCTCGTCGCCCAACTCGCTGCCCGGCACTTCATTGGCGCCCGGTTTCGGCGGCGAGGTGGCCTGTTGTTCGGCGTCCGGTGTGGTCTGTTGGACGTCGGTTTGCGGTTCGCCGTTGCTCGTCGGTTGCGTGGCGGCACCGGGCTGCGATTCTTGCGCAGCGGATTGAGCCTCGTTGTCATCGGAGGTCTCTGGCTCAACCGGCGGCGGGGTGTTTTTCTGCTTGAGAAGACTTTCCACCAACGCTTTGTTGGTCAGGGCCGGGCGCAAATCCGGTTGCAGTTCCAGTGCCTGTTCGTACGCATCCAACGCGGCTTCCAGCTCACCACCCTTGGCCAAGGCATTGCCTCGATTGTAGTGGGCGTGGGCGTCACTGCCCTGGGCAAACCGCTGGGCGGCGCCACTGTAGTCGCCGGCTTCATACAACGCCACGCCTTGCCATTGCGGGTCCTCAAAATACTGCGCAGCCCTGGCCGGATGGTCTTGCCTGAGCAGATGCAGGCCCCGTTGATCGGGGCGCAGCCACAAGTCTTCGAAGTCGAAGGCATAACTCGGTTGCGGCAGCGCCAACAGCAACGGCAGGCAGAACAACCAGCCGCGCCGCCCGGCGCACGCCGCCAGCAGCAACAGCGGCAGCAACAGCCAGTAACCCTGGTCGGCCCAGGTATCGAGGCGCAACATTTGCCCGTCATTGCGTAGCAGGCGTGGGCCATCCAGCAGGCCGAGTGCGCGCAGGTCGGCATCGTCCAGCTGCGCCTGGCGATAGCGTCCGCCGAGATCATGGGCAAAGGCTTTGAGGCTTGAGTTGTCCAGGCGCGGCACCAGAATCGCGCCCTCATTGTCCTTGAGGAAGCTACCGTCCTCCTGAGCCACCGGCGCACCTTCTGCGGTGCCGATGCCCAGCATCAAGAACTCCGTTGAGTGACCGTCCAGCGCCTTTTGGATGCCTTGGCGTTCCTGTTCGGTCAGGGTCGAGCCGATCAGCAGGATCCGGCCATCACCCAAAGCACCCTGACTCAGCAAAGCCAGGGCCTTGCTCACCGCAAGATCGGCGCGATGGCCGGCCTCGGGCATCAGCGACGGTTTCAGCGCATCGAGCAGGTTGCGGCTGGTCGACAGGTCATCCGACAGCGGCACCAGCGTGTGGGCGCTGCCGGCGTAGACGACGATGGCGGTCTGCGCGTCGCTGCGCCCCTCAAGCAGGTCGAGCAGCTTGCGCCGCGCCTGCTCCAGCCGGTTCGGCGCCACGTCGGTGGCGAGCATTTCCGGGGTCAGCTCAAGCACCACCACCAGCGGGTCGGCGGGTTTCTGACTGTTTTGTTCGACCCGCTGCCAACTCGGGCCGAGCAGCGCCAGCACAGTCAACACCCAGGCCAGGCCGAGCACGACCCACGGCAGTTTGCTGTCGCGGCCGTTACCGCCGCTGAGCAGCGCAGCGTGAAAGGCTGGCGGCAGAATCATCTGCCAGCGTCCAGCGCGTTTTTGTCGGTGCCAGAGTTGCCACAGCAGCCAGCCGAGTACGGGCAACAGCAACAGCCACCACGGGCGGAACCAGAAAGGCCAGAGCGCGCTCATCGGCGTCTCCGCACGCGCAGGCGTTTGAGGCGCTGGCGCCAATCCGGCAGGGGCGATTGCAAGAACAGGTTCTTGGTAAACAGGCGTTGCAACAGGTTATCCGGCCAGCGTTCGCGCACCACCAACAGCATGCTCAACAGCAGCGCCATGGCCAGCGGCCAGTGATACAACGCCTGTGCCGGACGGGCCTGGGTCGGTTGTTGCGTGACCGGCTCGAGTTTGTCGAGGGTGTCCTTGATGATCTGCAGTTCGTTGCCGTCGTGGGCGCGGAAGTACTGACCGCCGGTGGCTTCGGCGATGGCTTTCAGGGCCGGCTCATCGAGGTCCAGGCTCGGGTTGACGCCGAGGAAGCCCAGCGTGCCGCTTTCTTCCGGGTTGGCACCAATGCCGATGGGGTAGATCTTCACCCCTTCGTTGGCCGCCAGTCGCGCCGCCGTCAATGGGTCGATTTCGCCACCGTTGTTGGCGCCGTCAGTCACCAGAATTAACACACGGCTCTGTGCCGGACGCAGGCGCAGGCGCTTAAGGGCCAGGCCGATGGCATCGCCGATGGCAGTGTTCTTGCCGGCGATGCCGATCCGCGCTTCGTCGAGCCACACGCGCACGGTGTGCCGGTCGAAGGTCAGCGGCGCTTGCAGATAGGCCTGACTGCCGAACAGGATCAGGCCGACCCGATCACCATTGCGGCTTTCGAGGAAATCACCGAGCAAATGCTGCACCAGGCTCAAGCGGCTGACGTCCTCGCCCTGCCACTGCATGTCAGGGAAATCCATCGAACCGGACACGTCCACGGCCACCAGCAAGTCGCGGCCACTGGCGGCAATCGGCAGCGGTTCGCCGAGCCATTGCGGGCGCGCGGCGGCGATCAGCAGCAACAGCCACAGCAGCATGAACGGTGCCTGTTGGCGCCACGCTGGCAGATTCGCCCGGGCGCGGCGTCGGGCCAGGCCTTCGAGGTCATTGAGGAAGCTGACTTTGAGGGCCGGCTCGCCGCTGTCGGCCACTGGCAGCAAGACGCGCATCAGCCACGGCAAGGGCAGCAAGGCAAAGATCCACGGCCAGGCGAACTCAAACATGTTTGCGAATCCAGGTGTCGACGGCTTGGGTCAGGCCGGCGATGGCCTTGTCGTCGAGTTTGCATTCGGGTTTGTAGGCGCCTTCCACCAGCACCATCCAGCGCGTCAGGCCGGCAGCCGGGCAGCGGTTATCGAGAAAAGCCAGCCATTTGCGTCCGTTGAGGGTGTGGCTTTGGCTGTAGGGGTAGTGATTGCGGCACAGGCGTTTGAGCAAGCCATTGAGCTGTTGCAACCAGGCGCCCGCCGGTGCGCCGTCGTAGGGTTTGGGCATTTGCGCCAGTTCGGCCAGCGCGGCGAGGCGCACCGGGTCCAGCGGTTGTTCGGCGCGAACGATGGGACGTTTGCGCACGACCAAGTGGCGCATCCGCCACAGGCCAAATCCGATCAGCGGTAGCAATAACAGCAACAGCCACCAGCCCGGCGCGGGCGGCCAGAATTCGATGGGTGGCGGGGTAATGAGCGGCTGCAATTGATCGAGGCTGCTCATCGACCTTTCCCCGGTTTCTGTGGGTTCAGGAATTCGCGCAGTTGTTCGACCATTTCACTTTGGGTGCTCAACGGCATCAGCAACACACGCAGCTTCTGGGCGAGCAATTCCCAGCGGGCGATGCGCGCCTCGGCCTGCGCGCGATAAGTCTGGCGCAGGTCAAAATTCAGGGTGTCGAGTTCCAGTTGCGCACCGCGTTCGGCGAAACGCAGCAAACCGGCGGCGGGCAGGGCGTGATCCAGCGGATCGGAGAGGGGCAGCAGCAACAGGTCGCAATGGCGCGACAGCAGGCTCAACTGTTGTTCCGAACCTTCGGTCAGGGCGCGCTCGTCGCAGATCACGATCACCAGGCTACCGGGCCGCAAAACTTCCCGCGCCCGACGCAGGGCCAGGTTGAGGGAATCGCGGTTCTGCTCGGTTTCGGTGTGCAGCGATTGATTGACCCGCACCAGCCGGTTGAGCAATTGCAACAGGCTCTGTTTGCTGCGCCGCGGCTTGATTTCGTAATGCTCGTTGTCGCCGAACACCAACCCGCCGACCCGGTCGTTATGCCCCAGCGCGGCCCAGCCGATCAGGCTGGCGGCCTGGGCGGCGAGTACGGATTTGAACATCAGGCCCGAACCGAAAAACAACCGGCAACTTTGCTCGACCATGATGAAAATCGGCCGCTCGCGTTCTTCATGGAACAGTTTGGTGTGGGGCTCCTGGGTGCGCGCGGTCACGCGCCAGTCGATGGTGCGCACATCGTCGCCGGCCTGATACACCCGCACCTGATCGAAGTCGACACCACGCCCGCGAAATTTCGAATGGTGCAGGCCGATCAACGGGCTGCGCTGGCTCGGCGTGGAAAACAACTGCACTTCACGCACGCGATGGCGCATGTCGATCAGCTCGGCGAGGCTGACACGGATACCCGGTTCGGGCGGCAGTAGGGCGTTCATCGGGGTCAAGCGACGGCTACGACGTCGAGAATCCGCTGGACCACCCGGTCCTGGTCGATGCCAGCCGCTTCGGCTTCAAAGGACAGAATGATGCGATGGCGCAGCACGTCAAACAGCACCGCCTGGATGTCTTCCGGGCTGACGAAGTCGCGACCGGCCAGCCAGGCGTGAGCCCGGGCGCAACGGTCGAGGGCAATGGAACCGCGAGGGCTGGCGCCGTAGGCAATCCAGTCGGCCATTTCCGGATCGAACTTGCCCGGGTTACGCGTGGCCATGACCAGTTGTACGAGGTATTCCTCCACGGCGTCGGCCATGTACAAACCGAGGATTTCCTTACGCGCGGCAAAAATCGCCTGCTGGCTGACCCGGCGTTCCGGCTTGGTTTCGCCGTTCAGGGCTTCGCCACGGGCTTGCTGGAGGATCTTGCGTTCAACCGCGGCGTCCGGGAAACCGATTTTGACGTGCATCAGGAAGCGGTCGAGCTGGGCTTCGGGTAGCGGGTAGGTGCCTTCCTGCTCAATCGGGTTTTGCGTGGCCATCACCAGAAACAGCGGCGACAGCTCATAGGTGCTGCGCCCGACACTGACCTGACGCTCGGCCATGGCTTCGAGCAGCGCCGACTGAACCTTGGCCGGGGCGCGGTTGATTTCGTCCGCCAGCACCAGGTTGTGGAAGATCGGGCCTTGCTGGAAGACAAAGCTGCCGGTTTCCGGGCGATAGATTTCGGTGCCGGTGATGTCGGCCGGCAACAGGTCGGGGGTGAACTGGATGCGGTGGAACTGCGCTTCGATGCCTTCGGCAAGCTCTTTGATGGCCTTGGTCTTGGCCAGGCCCGGTGCGCCCTCGACCAGCATGTGGCCGTCAGCAAGCAAAGCGATGAGCAAGCGCTCGATGAGTTTTTCCTGGCCGAGAATCTGCGTTGAAAGAAAGGTTCGCAGCGCGAGCAGCGCTTCACGATGTTCCATCGATGACTGTTCCTGGAGAAGGTGGCCGAAGTCGTTCGAATAACGCTTGGGCTGGGGGCGTTACTTTAATCCATCGCGGGGGGCGGCGACTAACGGCATTTTGTGCAAAGTGCGGGAAATGGTTGGCGAAATTGTTTGAATTTTGTCCCTGCTGGAAAGTAGTGCCTTTCTTTCGGGCCCCTTCGCGAGCAAGCCCGCTCCCACATTCAACCGAGTTCTGTCATGAGAATGCGGTCGAATGTGGGAGCGGGCTTGCTCGCGAAGGCTTCCGTCCAAGCGCTGAGATCTAAAGCTGGCTTATATAAGTCCCGGTCCCTTCAAGAATATTTTTCAGCGTTTCCTCGACTTCCGCCAAATCCCCCGCCTCAGTGTTGTGAATGATTTCCAAAGAATCATCCCCATTCAACGCATCCGCATCCGCCGCCGCGATTTCGATCAGCAAACGGGTCGTGCTGAGAGTGACTTTCACGCCGTCCAGCGTCGAAGGCTCGCCGTCGAGGGTGATTTCCAGTTCGTCCTCGTCCGGGTAGCGGGTCATCAGGAACATGTCGCCCGCCTCGCTGTGGCAGCAGAGCATGGCCATGTTGTCTTCCTCGTCATCGCAAGGGTTCACAATCAAGAGGGCGGTGGTCATTTGCATGGGAAATTCCTGGCTCGACGAGCGTGGTGAAGACGCACAAAACGCAATTCTGCCAGCCCGACGGAATTTCTGCTCGGATGAGTGTCAGAGGAGGGGCGTGGACACTTGGAGTGTTACTGGTCATTTCTGGTACGCAGGTGCCGGAAAACCGGGGATAAAACGCCCGTTTTTGCCCACGGCTGCTAGTGTTGTTCGAGGCGTGTGCCGCCAGTTGCGTACCGATGACCGAATATGTCGCAGCACCGCAAGCACGGGCCTTGCCGCACTCGTTAAGCTGCGCAACGGATGAGCACCTGTAAAGACATTGCGCTGTTCGCAGCCCAGTCGGTTTTGCAGATGCCCATTCATGGAAGGTGAATGTGACCTGAGTGTCTCGTCCAGCTTCACCCACCTGTCCCCTGTTTCCTCTGCCCGAGAATCAGGAGCAGGGTGACGGATCGCCCCGAAAGGGGTTTTGCACGCGACGCTTCCATCAATAACAAGCCCAAGCGGAGTACCACAGATGGCGTTCTTCACCGCAGCCAGCAAAGCCGACTTCCAGCACCAACTGCAAGCGGCACTGGCACAGCACATCAGTGAACAGGCACTGCCACAAGTGGCGCTGTTCGCTGAACAATTCTTCGGCATCATTTCCCTGGACGAGCTGACCCAGCGTCGGTTGTCCGACCTCGCCGGCTGCACCCTTTCTGCGTGGCGCCTGCTTGAGCGCTTCGATCACGCGCAACCGCAAGTGCGCGTCTACAACCCCGACTACGAACGCCACGGCTGGCAGTCGACCCACACCGCGGTCGAAGTGCTGCACCACGACCTGCCATTCCTGGTGGACTCGGTGCGTACCGAGCTGAACCGTCGCGGCTACAGCATTCATACCCTGCAAACCACTGTGCTGAGCGTGCGTCGCGGCAGCAAGGGCGAGTTGCTGGAAATCCTGCCGAAAGGCACCCAGGGCGAAGGCATTCTTCAAGAATCGCTGATGTACCTGGAAATCGACCGTTGCGCCAACACCGCCGAGCTCAATGTCCTGAGCAAAGAGCTGGAGCAGGTGCTTGGTGAAGTCCGCGTCGCCGTCGCCGATTTCGAACCGATGAAAGCCAAGGTCCAGGAAATCCTCACCGGTCTGGACAACAGCCAGTACGCGGTCGACCCTGAAGAAAAAGGCGAAATCAAAAGCTTCCTGGAATGGCTGGTGGGCAACCACTTCACGTTCCTCGGCTACGAAGAATTCGTGGTGCGTGATGAAGCCGATGGCGGCCACATCGTCTACGACCAGGATTCCTTCCTCGGCCTGACCAAACTGCTGCGCACCGGCCTGACCTACGATGACCTGCGCATCGAAGACTACGCCGTCAACTACCTGCGCGAACCGACCTTGCTGTCGTTCGCCAAGGCTGCGCACCCAAGCCGTGTACACCGTCCGGCTTACCCGGACTACGTGTCGATCCGTGAAATCGATGCCGACGGCAACGTGATCAAGGAATGCCGTTTCATGGGCCTGTACACCTCCTCGGTGTATGGCGAGAGCGTGCGGGTCATCCCGTACATCCGCCGCAAGGTCGAAGAAATCGAACGCCGTTCCGGCTTCCAGGCCAAGGCTCACCTGGGCAAGGAACTGGCGCAGGTGGTCGAAGTTCTGCCGCGCGATGACCTGTTCCAGACGCCGGTCGACGAACTGTTCAGCACCGTGATGTCGATCGTGCAGATCCAGGAACGCAACAAGATTCGCGTGTTCCTGCGCAAAGACCCGTACGGCCGTTTCTGCTACTGCCTGGCCTACGTGCCACGTGACATCTACTCCACCGAAGTGCGCCAGAAGATCCAGCAAGTGCTGATGGATCGCCTGAAAGCCTCGGATTGCGAATTCTGGACGTTCTTCTCCGAGTCCGTGCTGGCCCGCGTGCAACTGATCCTGCGCGTCGATCCGAAGAACCGCCTCGACATCGACCCGGTTCTGCTGGAAAAAGAAGTGGTGCAAGCCTGCCGCAGTTGGCAGGACGACTACGCCAGCCTTGTGGTTGAAAGCTTCGGTGAAGCCCATGGCACCAACGTGCTGGCCGACTTCCCGAAAGGCTTTCCGGCCGGTTACCGCGAGCGTTTCGCGGCCCATTCGGCTGTGGTCGACATGCAACACCTGCTGAGCCTGAACGAAAAAAACCCACTGGTGATGAGCTTTTATCAGCCACTGGGCCAGGTGTCCGGCCAGCGCATGCTGCACTGCAAGCTGTATCACGCCGATACCCCGCTGGCGCTGTCCGACGTGTTGCCAATCCTGGAAAACCTCGGCCTGCGCGTACTGGGTGAATTTCCGTATCGCCTGCGCCACACCAATGGCCGCGAGTTCTGGATTCACGATTTCGCGTTCACCGCTGCCGAAGGCCTGGAACTCGACATTCAGCAACTCAACGACACGCTGCAGGACGCTTTCGTCCACATCGTGCGTGGCGATGCCGAGAACGATGCATTCAACCGTCTGGTGCTGACCGCCGGCCTGCCGTGGCGCGATGTCGCGCTGCTGCGTGCTTACGCTCGCTACATGAAGCAGATCCGTCTGGGCTTCGACCTGGGCTACATCGCCAGCACCCTGAACAACCACACCGACATCGCTCGCGAGTTGACCCGGTTGTTCAAGACCCGTTTCTACCTGGCGCGCAAGCTGTCCGGCGACGATCTGGAAGACAAGCAGCAACGCCTGGAACACGCGATCATCGCCGCTCTGGACGAAGTCCAGGTGCTGAACGAAGACCGCATCCTGCGTCGCTACCTGGACCTGATCAAGGCCACCCTGCGCACCAACTTCTATCAGACTGATGCGAACGGCAAGAACAAGTCGTACTTCAGCTTCAAGTTCAACCCGCACCAGATTCCAGAGCTGCCGAAGCCGGTACCGAAGTTCGAAATCTTCGTCTACTCGCCTCGCGTCGAAGGCGTGCACCTGCGCTTCGGCAACGTGGCGCGTGGCGGTCTGCGCTGGTCCGACCGTGAAGAAGACTACCGCACCGAAGTCCTGGGCCTGGTAAAAGCCCAGCAAGTGAAGAACTCGGTCATCGTGCCCGTGGGCGCGAAGGGCGGCTTCCTGCCGCGTCGCCTGCCACTGGGCGGCAACCGTGACGAGATCGCGGCCGAGGGCATCGCCTGCTACCGCATCTTCATTTCGGGCCTGTTGGACATCACCGACAACCTGAAGGACGGCGCACTGGTTCCGCCGGCCAACGTCGTGCGTCATGACGACGATGACCCGTACCTGGTCGTGGCAGCGGACAAGGGCACTGCGACCTTCTCCGACATCGCCAACGGCATCGCCATTGACTATGGCTTCTGGCTGGGTGACGCGTTCGCTTCCGGCGGTTCCGCCGGTTACGACCACAAGAAAATGGGCATCACCGCCAAGGGCGCATGGGTTGGCGTTCAACGTCACTTCCGCGAACGCGGCATCAATGTCCAGAAAGACAGCATCACCGTGGTCGGTGTCGGCGACATGGCCGGCGACGTATTCGGTAACGGCCTGTTGATGTCCGAGACGCTGCAACTGGTGGCTGCTTTCAACCACCTGCACATCTTCATCGACCCGAACCCGCAGCCGGCGAACAGCTTCGCCGAACGTCAGCGCCTGTTCGACCTGCCGCGTTCGGCCTGGTCGGATTACGACACCAGCATCATGTCCGAAGGCGGCGGGATCTTCTCCCGTAGCGCGAAAAGCATCGCGATTTCCCCGCAGATGAAAGAGCGCTTCGACATTCAGGCCGACAAGCTGACCCCGACCGAACTGCTCAATGCCTTGCTCAAGGCACCGGTAGACCTGTTGTGGAACGGCGGTATCGGTACTTACGTCAAAGCCAGCAGCGAAAGCCACGCCGATGTCGGCGACAAGGCCAACGATGCACTGCGCGTGAACGGCAACGAACTGCGCTGCAAAGTCGTGGGCGAGGGCGGTAACCTCGGGATGACCCAATTGGGTCGTGTCGAATTCGGTCTCAATGGCGGCGGTTCCAACACCGACTTCATCGACAACGCCGGTGGTGTGGACTGCTCCGACCACGAAGTCAACATCAAGATCCTGCTGAACGAAGTGGTTCAAGCGGGCGACATGACCGACAAGCAACGTAACCAGTTGCTGGCGAGCATGACCGACGAAGTCGGCAGCCTGGTGCTGGGCAACAACTACAAGCAGACTCAGGCATTGTCCCTGGCGGCGCGTCGTGCCTTGCCGCGTATCGCTGAATACAAGCGTCTGATGAACGATCTGGAAGGCCGCGGCAAGCTGGATCGCGCCATCGAGTTTCTGCCGAACGAGGAAGCGATCAACGAGCGCGTTGCAGAAGGCCACGGCCTGACTCGCGCCGAGCTGTCGGTGCTGATCTCCTACAGCAAGATCGACCTCAAGGAGGCGTTGCTCAACTCCCTGGTGCCGGATGACGACTACCTGACCCGCGACATGGAAACCGCTTTCCCGCCGACCCTGGTGAGCAAGTTCTCCGAAGCCATGCGCCGTCACCGTCTGAAGCGCGAAATCGTCAGCACCCAGATCGCCAACGACCTGGTCAACCACATGGGCATCACCTTCGTTCAACGACTCAAAGAGTCGACCGGCATGAGCCCGGCGAACGTGGCGGGTGCCTACGTGATCGTGCGTGACATTTTCCATCTCCCGCACTGGTTCCGTCAGATCGAAGCCCTGGACTACCAGGTTTCCGCTGACGTGCAACTGGAGCTGATGGACGAGCTGATGCGTCTGGGTCGCCGCGCTACGCGCTGGTTCCTGCGCAGCCGTCGTAACGAGCAGAACGCCGCTCGTGACGTCGCGCACTTCGGTCCACATCTGGCAGCGCTGGGCCTCAAGCTCGACGAACTGCTGGAAGGCCCGACCCGCGAAGGCTGGCAGACCCGCTATCAGGCTTACGTCGCCGCTGGCGTACCTGAGCTGCTGGCGCGCATGGTTGCAGGCACCACTCACCTGTACACCTTGCTGCCCATCATCGAAGCGTCGGACGTGACCGGCCAGAACGCAGCGGACGTCGCGAAGGCTTACTTCGCCGTCGGCAGCGGGCTGGACATCACCTGGTACCTGCAACAGATCAGCGCTCTGCCGGTTGAAAACAACTGGCAAGCCCTGGCCCGTGAAGCGTTCCGTGATGACGTCGACTGGCAGCAACGTGCGATCACCATCTCCGTCCTGCAACAGGGCGACGGCACTCAGGACGTGGAAACACGCCTGGCGCTGTGGATGGAATCGCACGAAGGCATGATCGAACGCTGGCGCGCCATGCTGGTGGAAATCCGTGCCGCCAGCGGCACGGACTACGCCATGTACGCGGTAGCCAACCGTGAGTTGCTGGACCTGGCATTGAGCGGGCAAGCGGTGGTGACTACCACGACTGTCGTCAGCGAAGAGTTGGAGCCGGCGGCCTGATCAGGCGCTGAATGAAAAAACCCCGCATGGAGACATGCGGGGTTTTTTTTTTTGCGTGCGCCAGGCATGGCGCGTTGCGCGAAGCGCAACCAGCTTGGCTGTGGTGGCCACGCTGGTGACTTGGAGGTGCAAGTCCTCTACACACCCGGCAAGGGGAAGTGTTAGCCAGAGGCAAGGGTGTCGCGGGTGACCGCGAATCTGAAGGAAGCCCGAGGCAAAATGCTGGCCTGACGAACAGGAAGCGGATTAGGCGGCGTAGTGGGGTAAGACGGCGCAAATCGTCAAAGCCCAATACTTGCACGGAACGCTACGACGTAGATCCGACAGGCATAAGCAGGAAGGTCGCGCGAATTACCCTGGGAGATCTGCCCCGTTTGCCATTGTGCTACCGAGCGTCGTGAGGCGACGGGATGAACGAGCAGAAGTCAGCTGAGGCCGTAGTAAGTGACGAATAACCACGTCACCAAGGGCTGAACAGATTATGCCGCCAATAGGCGTCAAAGTCTCGTTGAATACCGAAATGCAGAAATTTCTCCCAGAGAAGACTGTTACTCCGAGTCCCGGACAGAATCCGAGGATGACGGCTGACAGCGCACAGGTATCAGCGGCGTCTGTGACGTGGACGAACGCGGAGCCGAACACGCTGATGGCGCGGGTGCTTACACCGGCCAACCTCAAGCGTGCGTATCAACGCGTAGTCAGCAACAAGGGCGCACCGGGTGCCGATGGCATGACGGTCGACGAGTTGGCGGACTACGTGAAACAGTATTGGCCGATTCTCAAGACTCGGTTGCTGGCCGGCGAGTATCACCCGCAAGGTGTGCGCGCCGTCGACATCCCCAAACCCAAAGGCGGCACCCGACAGCTGGGTATTCCCTGCGTTGTGGATCGCCTGATCCAACAGGCTCTGCTGCAACAGCTCACGCCGATCTTCGACCCGCTGTTCTCGGATTACAGCTACGGTTTTCGTCCAGGTAGAAGCGCTCACCAAGCCATCGAAGCTGCCCGTGGCCATGTGGCGGCGGGTCACCGCTGGTGCGTGGAACTCGATCTGGAGAAATTCTTTGATCGGGTCAACCACGATGTATTGATGGCGTACATCGAGCGTCAAATCGAAGACAAGCGGGTGCTCACGCTGATCCGTCGTTATCTCGAAGCGGGAACGATGTCAGGTGGACTCGTCAGCCGACGGCAGGAAGGGACGCCGCAAGGCGGCCCACTCTCGCCGTTGCTGTCGAACATCCTGCTCAACGAACTCGACCGCGAGCTGGAGCGGCGGGGGCATCGCTTCGTGCGTTATGCCGATGATGCGAACATTTATGTGCGTAGTCGTCGCGCTGGCGAACGGGTGATGGCTGGTGTTGAACGTTTCCTGAGCCAGCGCCTGAAACTGACGTTGAACCGGGAAAAGAGCCGCGTGGCACGGCCTTGGGTCTGTGATTACTTGGGCTATGGGATGAGCTTGCATCGCCAGCCGAGGTTAAGAGTGGCGACGATGAGTCTGGGTCGCTTACGCGACCGACTCAGAGATCTGCAGCGTGGAGCGCGGGGTCGAAAGTTGTCAGATGTCATCGAGCAACTAAACCCTGTATTGCGTGGCTGGGCCGGTTACTTCAGGCTCAGTCAAAGCAAAGGCTCCCTTGAAAATCTTGATGGATGGGTGCGCCGAAAACTTCGTTGTGTCGTGTGGCGCCACTGGAAGCTGCCTTCTACGAGGGCTCGCAACTTGATGCGTGCAGGACTCAACGAAGCCCGGGCCTGTCACTCGGCCTTCAATGGCCGAGGCCCTTGGTGGAACTCTGGAGCATCCCATATGAATCGGGCACTGCCCAAGAAACAATGGGATGCGCTGGGCCTGGTCTCAATACTGGATACGATCAATCGGCTTAGTCGCATAGCCTGAACCGCCGTATACGGAACCGTACGTACGGTGGTGTGAGAGGACGGCGGATGTAAATCCGCCTCCTACTCGATCTGATGATTATGGGGTGTTTGTTCAGGCCCCTTCGCGAGCAAGCCCGCTCCCACATTGGAACGCATTTCAAATGTGGGAGCGGGCTTGCTCGCGAAGAGGCCTATAGCCTTAATACAACTTCCGGCCGGTATTATTATTCAGCATCGACACTTTATCTGTCGGACGGGTCAATAAATTACTGAGCGACTGGTCAAACTTTTGCAGCGCCCTGACTTGTACATCCTGTTGCTCGTTAATATCCGCCACTATCTCTGGGCTGGGTTTGAAGTCCGCCCATAGAGGCGTCAGTGTTTTCGCGTCATGCCCTTGTGCGGTGCCAATATAATTGAGATTAGAGTCGTAAAAGTCTGCACTGACATCCGCCGCTAAATCCGAACTGCGCGAGGTCATCAACTGGCTGCGGCTGTCGATAATCGCGACCACATCCGGTTTCGCCGCCTTGAGGCTTTGCATGTCCGGGTACACCGTGACCGAGCCGAACTGGCGTTGCAACGACGCGTTGACCCAATCCACGGCGAGGTCGGGTTTGGACGTGTTCACGAAAGCGTCATGAATCGAATGAACCAGCAGGCTCTGGCCGAAACCTGTGCCTGCATTGGCCTGGTAGTCCTGGAGGTAGGCGCGATTGGTTTGGGTGTTACGGCTGTAGACGATACCCAGCGAGACGTTATGGCCATTAGGAATGCTCGTGGCGTTGCTACGGCCAACAGGCGCGGTAAAGATGCCGTCCAGCGAAGAGACCGCACTGGGGGCGGTGGGTATCGAGCAGCCTGCTAAAACAACCGTTATCGTCAAGGTACTGACAAGCGCAAGTTTCATGGTGTTACTCCCGTGAAACAACTTGAAGTCGGAAAGTTTGAGTGCCGGTATTGCCCGGCGGTGATTCCAGACTAAACCTGTCTTCGCTGAATTAAATAACCAATAAGTGGGCTTATTGGCAGGCCAATAGTTTTATTTGGTTTAAACAGGGTCGGTTGATTGCGTCGAGAAATAAAAAGGCCCGAAATCGAAGTTCGGGCCTTTTTATTTATAGCTGTGCGTTCAGCCATCAGTTTTCCAATGGGATCAACACTTTCTCATCAGGCGACAACACCATGAACACCAGCAGTTTGGCAGGCTGGGTGGCGCTGGCGTTTTTCGAGACCAGATGTTCCGATCCTGCAGGCTCGTACCAGTATTGGCCGGCCTTGTAGGTGATCGCTTTTTCTCCCTTCACCTGGGAAGTGATCGAGCCGGAAATGACGTACGCCATGGCCGTGCCTTCATGCTTATGGGCAATCGAGGATTGGCCAGGTTTGTAGTCGACTTCGATCATCATGGCTTTTTTGCCGGGGACGTTTTTCAGCAATTCGTCCTGCAACACCGTGACCTTTTCTGAAGGGCCTTCGTGGGCGAGCACGGAGACTGAAGCGGTCAGGGCGAGGACAGCGAGCGGGGCAGCAAGGAAACGCAAAGCTTTCATGGTTCATTACCTGCGGTGGTTATCGTCGGGAACAACGATAGTCCGCAGGGTGGGCCAATCAAACAGCCAATATTCGGGAAGGTGAGGGGACCAATCCAGCCCAATCGATGAAGTCCTGTGGCGAGCGAGCTTGCTCGCGCTTGAGTGCGCAGCGCTCACAAAATTGTGGGGCCGCTGCGCAGCCCAGCGCGAGCAAGCTCGCTCGCCACAGGGTACGTGGGTGTTCTAGCGGATCGGGAAGCTGTTGAAATCCACGGCATTCGCCAGTTGGTTGTCAATCAGGCCGATAAAGCCCTGGACTTCCGGGCAGTTGAAATGCAAATGCATGGCCGCTTCCGATTGCCAGCGCGCGCTGACGGTCCAGCGGTTGGTGTCCTCGGGGCAGCGGTCGACCATATAGGAGTCGCAGCCCGGTAGTTCGCGCAGGGTTTCGACAATCTTTTGCAGTTGCTTGCCCAGTTCATCCGAGCGGCCGGCGGCGGCCTGCACCTGTACGGTATTGATCACTTCGTTGGACATTGCTCACACTCCTGAATCAGGCCGGACGAATCCTGCTCATTGAGGGATAACGCTTATGCAGGATAGGCCTGCAACCCCGGACCACCAATAGCCAATCGCCCGTTAAAGGCGCAGACCAATCCGTCAGGCCACCTGCTGCAAGATGTCGCGCAGACGGTCCAGGGCAGTGTCGATATCCAGCGTGTCAATGGCGCCAAAACCCAGCAAAAGCCCGGCCTGAGGCGCTTGCTGGAAGTAAAAGGCCTCGATCGAATAGAGCCCGACTTCGACTTTTTTCGCCAATTCAATCACCAGGGCCAGATCGATAGGCACTTTGCACATCACCACCATATGGAACCCGGCCGTGGTCGGCACTGGCTCGAACCACGGCGAAAGATCGCCTGCCATGCGCGCCAGAATCCGCTCGCGACGCCCGGCATAGATCGTGTGGCAGCGGCGGATATGCTTGAGCAGGCAGCCTTCGGCGATGAATTTGGCCAGTGCCCATTGCGGCATCGTCGAGGTGTGCAAGTCAGTGAGTTGCTTGGCGCGGATCACCGCTTCGAGTATCGCCGGCGGCAAAATCGCATAGCCGAGGCGCAACTCTGGCAGCAAGGTTTTCGAGAAGGTCCCGACGTAGGCGACGATCCCGCGCTCATCCATGCTTTGCAGCGAATCGGTAGGGCGGCCCTCGTAGCGAAATTCGCTGTCGTAATCGTCCTCGATGATGATCGCGCCCAGTTCATAAGCGCGTTCCAGCATTGCCACCCGGCGTTCCTGGCTCATCGGCAGGCCCAGCGGGAACTGATGGGAGGGTGTGACGTAGATCAGCCGCGTGCCGAGGGGGATTTTGTCGACCTGAATGCCTTCGGCGTCCACCGGCACACCGATCACTGTGGCACCGTGCGAGCCAAACAACAGGCGGGCCGGCGGGTAACCGGGGTCTTCCATGGCGACGATGCTGCCGGGGCGCGTGATCACCCGGGAAATCAGGTCCAGCGCCTGTTGCGCGCCGTTGCACACCACCACGTCTTCGTCCTGGCAATTGACCCCGCGCGAGAACGCGATGTGCCGGGCGATGGCGTTGCGCAGCGCCGGCAAGCCCTCGGGCAAGCTGTAGAAGCCTTTGGAACCGGCAATCTGGCGCAAGGCGTGGGAAGTACAGCGACGCCAGTCATCCTGCGGGAACTGGCCCTTGCTGGTGGCGCCGCCAATGAAGTCGTAGCGCAACGAGCCTTCCAGCGTCGGATGCCGCAGGAACACGGGCAACTTGCGCCAGGACTCGATGACCTCAAAACTCGCCAGCTCGGAATGGCTCTGTTTGCGGGCGATTTTCGAGGGCCGGGCATTCACGTAAGTGCCTTTGCCGATCACCCCGGTGAGGAAGTTTTCGTAGGTCAGTTGCGCGTAGGTGTCGGAAATGGTCTTGCGCGAAATCCCCAGCTGTTCGGCCAGTAAACGGCTGGGCGGCAGCTGGGTCCCGGCGGCGAGGCGCCCGGATTCGATGGCGCTGCGCAACTGGTTGTACAACTGGCCCGTCAGGTCCTTGCGGCCGTTGATGACAACATGAAGTTCCATACCGGCGAGGCTCCTGCAGCGGTTGAGGCGCGTGTGCGTCGCGCCAGATTACCCGCATGCGCGGCCGTGCAGAAGTTGCGTGGGCCAAATTCCTGCGATTGGTCTGTTTGCCGAGTGGTCCCTGGCTTTTTCGGCGAATTGGCACTGTAACGTGCGCGCATCACCGCCTAACGTGGAGGTCACTCTCTGATCCACGAGGTCGCCCCATGAGTTCCCGCCTGGATTACTACAGCGCGTCGCCCAAAGCGATGAAAGCGATGATTGCCATGGAAGCCTTGACCAGCAACCTCAGTATCGAGCCTGCGTTGTTGCACTTGATCAAGATCCGCGCTTCGCAGCTCAACGGCTGCGCTTTCTGCACCGACATGCACTCGGTGGACGCACGACGCTTGGGCGAGACCGATCGGCGCTTGTATTCGATCGTGGTGTGGCGTGACAGCGGCTTTTTCAACCCTCGGGAACGGGCGGCGCTGGCCTGGACCGAAGCGGTGACGCTGCTCTCCGAAAGCCACGTGCCGGATGACGTTTTCGTACTGGCGAGGGAGCAATTCAGCGAAGCGGAACTGGTCGATTTAACGGTTGCCGTGACCACCATCAACAGCTGGAATCGCTTGGCAGTGAGTTTTCGGCAAACCCCTGGCGGCTGAATCGATTATCCGCGCCCGGTGTCACATCAGGTTCATACAGGCTGCGCAGGATGAGGTTTTCAAGGATAGATCGACAGGGAGTCACCGATGTCATTGATGGAATCCACCTGCGCGGCCGGCATCGACCCGGTACTGGCGCAGTCCTTCCGGGTGAGCGCCCGTTGCGGGTGCTTCATGCAGGCGGCTCGCAGCCTCAATATCAAATCCACGCAATTGCGCAAACACCTGGCGCAGCTTGAGTCGCAATTGCAATGTTCGCTGTTCAATCACCAGGACAATGGCCTGGCCCTGAGTCGTGAAGGAATGGCGCTTCAGGCGCAACTGATCGCGTTGGCCCATGAGCGCGATGCGCCGGTGATCGAACAACCGCTGATTCGCCTGGCGGTGGCCGAGTCGATCCTGCACGACATCCTGGGCCGTGACCTGGTCGCCTTGTTGCGCCGTAACGCCCGCGTGCGCCTGGACATCATTACCCTCGACAGCGAACTGAGCCTGCAAGCGATCAGCGCCGATGTGGTGCTGTGGCTGGCCGGCACCGAGTCGCCGCTGCCGGGGCCGAGTTTTGCGGTCAGCGAGCCACAGCGACTGGCGCGTCTGGAGTATCTGCCGCACATCGCCAAACGCTATTCACGGGTCGCGGCGCGGCCGGACAGCCTCGATGACCTGGCCGACTTCATGCTCGTGCAGTGGCAGCATGACCATCAGGTCGAGAGTTTTCGGCCATGGAACAGTGTGGTGGATCAGCGTCTGGCCGGCGTGGTGCAGTTGCATTCCTATGAACTGATGCTGGAGATGATCCGCTGCAGTGCCTGTATCGGACTGTTGCCGCGCTACATCAGCCAATTCGACCGCGGTTTGATTGCGTTGCCTGAACTGTTCGAGCAGCCGATGCAACGTCAGGTGTGGATGGCGGTGAATGCAGAAACCCAAGGTCAGGCAGACGTGCAGATGCTCGTCGAGCTGATCCACAACACCTTCAACGAGCGCCGGGAGTGGTTCGAGAGCTGAACGCGGTCAAAATGTGGGAGCGGGCTTGCTCGCGAAGGCAGTGTGTCATTAAACGTTAATGGCGACTGACACACCGCCTTCGCGAGCAAGCCCGCTCCCACAGTGAATGTCGCCATGCTGCAAGAATGCGTTGTAGAGTAAGCGGCCATGTCTGCATCAAGGATGAATCACCCATGCCCGCCACCGAACCGGTCATCACCCTCGAACGTTTCAGCGAAGCCCACATCGACGGCGTCACCGCGCTCTACAACGACCCGGCCATTACCCGTCAGGTCCTGCAAATGCCGTTTCAATCCACCGAGATCTGGCGCCAGCGCCTGGCCTCGGATAATGAGCGGCTGGTGAAACTGGTCGCGCTGCATCAGGGCACCGTTATCGGCAACATTGGCTTGGAACAGTTCTCGCGAATCCGCCGCAGCCATGCCGGCAGCATCGGCATGGGCGTCGCGGTGGCGTGGCAGGGAAAAGGTGTGGGTTCGACGCTGTTGGCGGCGGTGCTGGACATCGCCGACAACTGGATGAACCTGCGACGGGTCGAGCTTTCGGTGTACGCCGACAACGAAGCGGCCATCGGTCTGTACCAAAAGTTCGGTTTCGAGACCGAAGGCCTGTTCCGCGATTATGCCGTGCGTGACGGCCGACTGGTCGACACCTTGAGCATGGCGCGCCTGCGTCGCTCGCCTGACGCCGATTGACTCAGACGCCCAATGCGAACGCCACCGCCGCCTGCGCATGCAGTTCGGTGGTGTCGAGCAGGGGCAGGGCGCTGTGCTCGGGTTTGATCAGCATGCCGATCTCCGTACACCCCAGGATGATCGCCTGGGCGCCGCGCTGCGTCAGCGACGAGATCACCTGCTGATAGACCTTGCGCGACGTCTCGCTGATCACCCCCACGCACAACTCGTCGTAGATGATCCGGTGTACGGCGTTGCGTTCCTCGGCTTCCGGCACCAGCACGGTCAAACCCATCGCGCTTAGACGATCCTTGAGAAAGTCCTGTTCCATGGTGAACGCGGTCCCGAGCAACCCGACTTTCAGCGCACCGGCATCGACGGCAGCCTGACCGGTCGGGTCGGCGATGTGCAGGAACGGAACCGTGATCGCGGCCTGAATCTGCCCGGCCACCTTGTGCATGGTGTTGGTACACAACACCACACACTCGGCGCCGCCAGCCTCAAGCCGCCGCGCCGCATCCACCAGAATCGCCGCCGCATCGTCCCAGCGCCCAGCATGCTGGGCCTGTTCGACAGGCCCGAAGTCGACGCTGTACATTAGCAACTGCGCCGAACGCAACGGCCCGAGCCGGTTACGAACCTGCTGGTTGATGAGGCGATAATATTCGGCGCTGGACTCCCAGCTCATGCCGCCGATAAGGCCGATGGTGCGCATGCGGTGCTCCCTGTGAAATGGCTAACCTTGCGAGAGTATCCCGTGGATCCTTACGGTCATCTATCAGGAAATTTCACATGCCCGGCGTGCTGAACCAGCACGTGCTGGGCGGCAGGGTTTGCCTGCAACTGTTGCCCCGTGCGGCTTACAGTGTTTGCGATCCCGCGCAGTCGTTGACCCTGGGGGTGACGCTGGAACGCCAGCAAGGCGTTCACGCCATTGACTCGGACCGGCGGGTGGATTTCGATACCTTGCCCGGTGTACTGGCGTTTACGCCGGTGGGCGTCGAGGTGTTTTCCGAATCGGCGAGCGGTGGCGAATACCTGTTGATGCGCCTGGATAAGCCATTCGCCAGCCAGTTTCTGCCCGCTGTCAGCCAGCGCGTCCAATCAGCCGGAGATCGACAGGTGCTGACGTTGGCACGCGAGATCCGCCGCCTGATACTCACTCCGCAACCTGATCTGATGGCGCTTGAACAAGCCGCCCTGGGCCTGATTGACCAGGCGCCCGTGATGACTAAATACGGACCGGATGCCAAAGCGTTCGGCCCGGTGCTGGATCAGATCGCCGAGCAGTTCCATGAGCCGCTGACGCTGGACCAGTTGGCCGCGACTTACGGGCACAACGAGCTGCGGTTTTTACGCGACTTCACCCGGACTATGGGCCTGACACCGCATGCGTATCTCGTTGAGGTGCGCCTGCAGGCCGCCCGACGGATGATCGAACACACCAACCTGCCGCTGGCCAGCATCGCCCTGGACGCCGGTTTCGCCCATCAGTCGCACATGGGCAGTGTTTTTCGCAAACACCTGGCCATGACCCCCAGCCAATACCGCGCGCGCTTTTAGTCGTACGTCGGCGGCCTGCTTCTGCCATGCTCAATGTCCGCAGCACCGCTCCAAACAAAGGAACACCGCAATGGACGACGTACAACAACTGGGCGAAATGCTTCGCCACTACGCAGAAAGCGAAGCGCACAAAAAGCAGACGTTCGAGTCGCAATCGGCGCTTTGGGCAACGCGTATCGGTGAGCTGTTCGATCAGATCCAGCAGTGGCTGGAACCGGTCCAGGCGCCGCATCTGCTGGAAGTAAGCCGCGAGACGTATGTGGCTTCGGGGCCGAGCGTGCCGGTCGAGACGTCGCCGTTCAAGACCGAGAAACTGTCCATTGTCATTGCCGGCAAACCGGTGGAGTTCGTGCCGGACGTGATGGGCGCGGGCGGTCAGATTTCCCTGGCGGTGATGGGCCTGACGGCCGCGCGCTATGGCAGCGTTTCGCTGGTGTGCCTGCCGCCGTCGACCAGCTGGCAGTGGCGCAAGACCAATGGCTTGAAAGATCCGGACACGTTTGCGTTCGATGCGAATTTTCTGGCGCAGCAGTTGCAAAGCCTGATTCCGCGTGATCGCGGCCAAGTCCTCCCGGACTGACCCAACCCCCCTGTAGGAGCCGAGCTTGCTCGTGTATCTGAATCTGTAACGCATTGCGCCGCCCCCCTCAAAAATACCGCCAACCCCGTCGCAGCCTCGCAGTGCTGACAGCTGCGAGCAAACGCATTGCAGGCTCGACGTTGCTACGGGGTGTGTTTTTGCTTGGGGCAGTGATGGCATTTTGGTAAAGTCCGCGGCTTGTCAGGGAGCAAGTGAAGAAAGGAGTCTTGTGTGAGTGCGGGCAAAAAGATTTTAGGGTTGATATCGCTAATGCTGATGCTGGCCCTGTGGGCCAGTTACGTTTATGTGTTCAAGGATAACCGTGACGGCCTGTTGGGCGGCGCCTTCGACAGTACCGCCTGGTGCGGCACGCCACCGGCCAGTGATGGCGCTGCGCTGGGCAAGGATCAACTGACCCTGCGGATCACCAACAACCTGCGCGGCGAGTTCATGCTCAGCGGCGCGGTCGTGGTTTCCGAACGTACGTTCAACCGCTACGACCTGGCCCGCAACGAGCTGCGCCTGCGTCTGGAGCCCTTGCAATGGTCGTACGGCGTCACGCCGATTTTCCTTGAGCAGGTCAAGGTCCAGCCACTGACGCGTAACCTGTCATCACTGAACAAGAGCGCCTATGCCGAACTCGAACCGCGCCCCATTGGCGTGCAGGGGCGGGCGGCGGACTTCCCGTTCGATACGTACCGCTACGGCTACAAACCGGTGCTGTATTACCTCAAGGGCAACGATCGCATCGACCTCAAGTTCAGGCACATCACCACCAGCATGGAGATGTCGAACACCTTCACACCGATCCAGAAGTACAACCGCGCGGAATACATCAACGAGAAAAACGCGCTGGCGCGTGAAGAAGACTACAAACCTTATGCCGCCAATGAGTGTGCGTTCAGCGTCGAGCGCAAGGGCTCGTTCAAGATGATCGTCTTGATGTTGCTGCTGGTGATCGGCTTGCCGTTGCTGCATGTATTTTATCGCGATGAACCGGGCATCGACTTTTTGGCGACGCTGGTCAGTATCGGGGCGATACGGGTGTTGCTGGTGGGGCCGCTGAATGACTTTCAGTTGTACAAAATCGATTTTTTGTTTGCAGCGGTGATTTTGCTGGTGGGCACGGTGTCGCTGATCAAGGCGATGCGGGCCAACAGTAGGCGGGAGCTGGCATTGAAGAGTGGTTCTTCGTGGTAGGAAGAGGGCGGTCTGCGAGGACTGGCAAATAACCTGTGGCGAGGGAGCTTGCTCCCGTTGGGCCGCGAAGCGGCCCTGAAAGCTGCGACTGCTGCGCAGCCGAGCGGGAGCAAGCTCCCTCGCCACAGGGTGTCCGGCTCCCATTGATTGGGGAACCAGACATTTATTTCAATGCCGGATCACTCATGTTCATTTTCTTCCAGCCCTGCAACAACACCTGCGCCTTGGGTTCCTGTCCATTGCCCAGGTAGTACTGGATCAACGTCAGCCGTGCATTGCGGTTGGCCGGTTGCACTTTCAGCAAGCGCTCCAGCACTTCGCAGGCCTCTTCAACCTTGCCGCTGTCATGCAACGCCACGGCCAGCACGTAGCCGTATTGGGCGCTCTGCGGTTCCAGTTGCGCGGCTTTGCGTAGCGCCGACATGGCCTGGTCCGATTTGCCCGCCCGCACCAGCGACAAGCCCTGGGTGTACTGCAACAAAGCGGCGTCCGGGTGGTCTTTCAAGCCTTGCGCCAGCAGTGACTGCGCCTCCTGGCTACGGCCATTGGCCTCCAGCCATTGCACCAGTGTTACAAGTGCCGGGTAGAAATCCGGATCGCGCTTGAGCGCCGTGCGCAGGTACGGTTCAACCTCGTCGTTGCGGCCGCTGGCTTGGTAGAGCATCGCCAGGTTGAGGTTGGCTTCGGCGCGTTCCAGCAGGCTTTTCTGTGCCGCTTCATACTCGGCAATCGCCGCATTCCAGTTGCCCTGGGCCGCGCCCAAACCGCTACGGGCGGCACCCAGCAGGTCCCGGGCTGCGGCAATTCGCACCGCCATCACCGGGTCTGTCAGCAACGGCGTCAACAGCGGCGCCCACTCAGGTGGCGGCAGGAACGCGCTGATGGCGCGTACGGCACTTTCACGCACCTGTGGCGCCGGATTGCTCAGGTCCTTGGTGGCCAGTTTCAACGCCTGTTCACTCGGGTACAGCGGCAACTCGGCGAGCAAGGTGGCTCGCTGAATCGCCGGCAGGTTGCTGCGTTGCAGCTGCTCATACAGGGCCTGCGCCGCGCCGGGTTGACCGTTGCGAATCAGCCACAGGCTTTCGTCATAACGCGGGGCCTGTGCGGTCGGTGCGCTGTTCCACAGTTTGAATTGCTCGGTGACTTTGTCGCCGTCCTTGCCCTGGTGACAGGTCAGACAGGCGTCCGGGGTGCCAAGCTTTTTCGCCCGTTCCGGGTTGGGAATACTGAAGCTGTGGTCATGCCGCAAGTCATTGCCCATGTAGAACTTGCCGGGCATATGGCAATCCACGCACTGCGAGCCCGGCTGGCCCATGGTGTGGCGGGTGTGCTCGATGGAATCGTAGTTTTTCGCTTGCAGGCCTTTGCCGTCGACGCCTTCCACCGGCGTTTTACCCGCGGTGTTGTGGCATTGCAGGCAAACGCCGTTCCCCGGCGCCTTGAGTTCGGTGCTGTGCGGGTTGTGGCAGTTGCTGCAGCGCACGCCCTTGTCGAACATTTTGCTTTGGGCGAACGAGCCGTGTTCAAACACCTCGTCCTTGATCTTGCCGTCCAGCGCATACAACTCGCGGGTCAGGGGACTTGGCAAATAGTCATCCATCAGGCGTTTGCCGGCGGTGTAGCCATCGCTCAGCGGTGCCCGGCGCGAATGGCAGCGGGCACAGGTTTCGATCTCGACGGTGGCGTTCTTGTCCTTAAGGTCGACCGCGAAACCGGCGTGAATCACATCACCTTTTTTCGCCGTCCATTCCAGGTGATTGGAAGCCGGGCCGTGGCACGCCTGGCAGCCAACGCCGAGACTGTTCCAGTGACTGTCGAAGGTGTTTTTCGCAGCATCGAAATTACGTTTGTAGCCGGTGGTATGGCACTCGACGCACATGAAGTTGGCGTTCTGGCTCGGTTTGCTCCAGTGCAGCGGGTTCTTGAAGTTCACACTCTGGCCCGGATAGAGGTGAAACCAGCGGTGTTTTTCGGTATCCCAGGCCACGCCCAAGGGTTGCAGGCGACCTTCGCCGACGTCGATCAGGTATTGCTGCAACGGCGCGATGCCAAAGGTATAGGCCACCTTGAAGTCGGCGTTCTTGCCATCGATACCCGGCGTGTTGACCCAGAAGCCGTCGTCCTTGCGCGAGAAAACGGTGGTTTCGTTCTCCGCTTTGAAGGTGACGTTGTTGAAGTCGCCCAACATCGTCTCGGCATTGGCTGCCTGCATCGCCAACTGGTGATGGGAGCCTTTCCAGTCCTTGACCTGCTCGCTGTGGCAGCCCTGACATTGTTGCTCATCGACCATCTTCGCCGGGGCCAGCGCCACCGGTTGCGGTTTGGTCGGTTGTGCGACTGGGGCAGTGACAAAAACGGGCTTCAGCGGTGCCGGCGTGCTGCTGAACAGAAACCAGCCGATGGCGACGACCGCCAACAGCAGTGCGCCGATGGACACGGGAAAGAGGTAGCGATTGATCAGGTTCGGATACGAATCAGGGTTGGGGTTTGTTGCTTTGTTTTTATGCTTCGGCATTGCGACTTCCGTAGTCCAGGTGCGTTTGCCTTGAGGCGCGCGATCACGCTGAGTGCAGCTTTGCTGGATGTCAGGCACCTGTCAAATGACGGTTGTGAAAAGGCACGCAGCGTTAGATGAAATGTGTAATTTTTTTAAGGTTTTTATCGCGAAATGCCTATAACTCCAGTCGCCTTTGCACTAGGGTGTTCGCCCTTCAAAACAGGAGTTCAAGCATGAAGCTTGCGTTAATGATGAGCACGTTGTGCATCGCCACAATCGCGGTGACTGGGTGTGCGAGCAAGGTCGTCGAGCCGGAGCAGTATTCCGGCTTCCTCAAGGATTACAGCCAGCTCGAAGAAGCCAAGTCGCCGTCCGGCGCAACCGTGATGCGCTGGGTCGATCCTGCGCTGGATATCAGCAAGTTCTCCAGCGTTTATGTCGAGCCGACCCAGCTTTACCCGGCGCCACAGCCCACCGTGAAAATCCCTCAGGCCACCCTCAGTGGCATCACCGGTTATTACGACCAGGCGCTCAAGCGTGAACTGGCCAAGTCGCTGCCATTGGCCGCCGGCCCTGGCCCGGGTGTGATTGTGGTGCGTGCCGCCATTACTGCGGTCAGCAGCAAGACCGAAGGCTTGAAGCCTTACGAAGTGATCCCGATTGCGCTGGTCGCTGCGGCAGTGAGCACCGCCAGTGGTATCCGTGATCAGGAAACCGACCTGGCCACCGAAGCGGCGTTTATCGATGGCAGCACCAACAAAGTCATCGCCCAGGTCGTGCGCAAGGGCACCGGCAAGCCGCTGGAAAACGACGCTCAGGTGATGAAGGCGGATGACGTCAAAGGCGTGATCGATGGCTGGGCGTCGGATTTGAATCAGTCGTATTTGAAACTCAAGTCCAAGTGATGCACTGAGGCGAATGGCCTCACCGTTGGAACGCCGCCCGGAACGGGCTCGCTCCCACACTGGATCTGTGTACACCACAAATCCACTCGGGGAAGCGAGACTGCTCGCGATGGAATAAACGTTTGTTGCGGTCCTGCGTTACGCTTTTTTACTGTTGTTGCTCGGGTGTGGCGGCGTCGTAGGGATAGATGCGACGCCATTCAGCAGCCATGTCCACGACCGTCCAGTCACGTGTTTTTGCTTCGTCCAGGGCCTTGTCCAGCCGTCCGATGTCGGACTTGCGGTCATAGGCCCATTCGCGTTTGGCGTCGGTGTGATGCACCAGCCCCATGAATCGTTTGCCCGGCCCGGCTGCGGTCCATTGCAGCATCTGCAAGTCGCCATCGGAGTTGCCAAAGGCGAGGATCGGACGTTTGCCGATGATCGCATTGATGCTTTCCGGTTTGCCCGGGCCGTCATCGTAGTGGGCCAGTTTCGGCGTGCGCAGAATCGAGGCTTGGCCGTCCTTGTATTGGAAGGTTGTGACAAACGAAGTACCGATCACTTGTTCCGGTGGGACGCCGTAGACCTTCTCGGCGAAGGCGCGTATGAAATCGGTATCGCCACCCGAGACGATGTAGGTCTTGAAGTTTTGTTCGCGCAGGTAGTCGAGAATTTCCAGCATCGGCTGGAACACCATCTCGGTGTACAGCTTGCCGGTTTTCGGGTGCTTGGCCTGGCTAAGCCAGGTCTTGGCGTAGTCGTCGAACGCTTCGCTGGTCATCCCGGTGTGGGTTGCCCCGAAGATTTTCATCATGCCTTCCAGACCGGAAGCCGCCAGCGCCTTGTGGTCGTTTTCCAGCACGGCCTGGAACGGTTGGGTGGTTTTCCATTCCGGGTGTTGCGGCGCGGTGCGCTTGACCTCTTCGAGGGCGAACAGCATCTCGAAGTACATCGGCTGCTCGCTCCACAGGGTGCCGTCATTGTCGAAGACGGCGATGCGGTCTTCGGGTTTGACGAAGTCCTTGCTGGATTGGTCGGTGACAGCCTGGACGAACTCGATGATGTTTTTCTTCGACGGGCCGTCGTTCCACGAGGGCAGCGCTTCGGTGGCTTGCGCGAGTAATGGCAGGGCCAGCGCGAAAAGCAGGGTCAGTCCAAAGCGGCGGCGGATCGATATCGGGTTCGTCATGGGACATCCTTTTGGTGAGCAGGGTTTAACGGCCGTAGTGCCAAGGCGGACAAGGCTGCCGTTGTTTGGCCTGACTATGCAGCGTAGACAACGAATCCTTGAGTTGCCTCAACGCCTGGGCTTCGGCTGGCGCACGGCCTTAGCAGGCGTGCAGCAGGTCTTCCAGTCGAGGGGAGGCTCAGGGCTTTTTCGCCTCCGCGCGAATTCGTTCTTCTTGCTGGCGCAGTTCCGGGGTGAACTCGGCACCAAAATCCTCCGCCTCGAACACCTGACGAATCTCGATCTCTGCGTCGGTGCCCGGCATCGGGTTCGGGCATCGCTTGACCCAGTCGATCGCCTCCTGTTTCGACTTCACCTGCCAGATCCAATAGCCGGCAATCAGCTCCTTGGTTTCGGCGAAGGGGCCATCGATGACGCTACGTTTGTCACCCGAAAAACGCACGCGTGCGCCTTTGCTGCTGGGGTGCAGGCCTTCGCCTTCGAGCATGATGCCGGCTTTGACCAGTTCTTCGTTGTAGTTGCCCATGGCGGTCAGCAGTTCTTCGGTGGGCATCACGCCGGCTTCGGAGTCCTGACTGGCTTTGATGATGATCATGAATCGCATGGTGTAATCTCCGGTGGAGGTGGGGGGATTCACTACATGGTCGAATGGCGACAGGGCAGTTCGACAGGTCGTCGAGGATTTATGTGCATTTAGGGTTGACCAAAACACTTCACGATTTGTATCAGGCCATAGGTCGCCAGCCAATTTCGTGGTTAACTTTGGCCTTTCCGAGATTCTTTACCACAACGTTCAGAAGGACTCCGTTCATGGCTCAAGTCACTCTCAAAGGCAACCCGGTTCAAGTCAACGGCCAACTGCCACAAGCCGGTTCCAAGGCGCCAGCCTTTTCCCTGGTTGCCGGCAATCTGTCCGACGTGACCCTGGCGAGCTTCGCCGGCAAGCGCAAAGTGCTGAACATCTTCCCAAGCGTCGACACCCCGACCTGCGCGACCTCGGTTCGCAAGTTCAACGCCCAGGCCAACGATGTCGCCAACACCGTTGTGCTGTGCATCTCCGCTGACCTGCCGTTCGCCCAGGCACGCTTCTGCGGCGCCGAAGGCCTGGAAAACGTGCAGAACCTGTCGACCCTGCGCGGTGCCGAGTTCATCGAGAACTACGGTGTTGCCATCGCTGACGGCCCGCTCAAAGGCCTGACCGCCCGTGCGGTTGTTGTGCTGGACGAAAACGACAACGTGCTGCATAGCGAACTGGTCAAGGAAATCGCTGAAGAACCGAACTACGAAGCTGCACTCGCCGTTCTGAAATAAGCGACGTCATTACAATTGTTAACGGCCTGGCCCTGTCCAGGCCGTTTTCATTTGTGCTTCAGTGCTTTAGATAAATCTCCTGTTACGTAAGCCGAAGGTAAATTGCCGGTAAAGCCGCTTTGCTTAATAGCCGTCAGTGCTTATCGTTCAGCCTCATGTAAAAGAAGCCCACGCGCCCAATGGTTGATCATTCAATGCAATCCTCCGCTTCCCGTAGTCCTCGTCGCTGGCTGTTCGGCCTGCTAGTCCTGTTGGTCATCGCTGGCGTGTGCTGGAAATTCTGGCCCACCGGCGCAGCTCAAAAGGAGGGCGCAGGGCCGAAAGTCGTGGCTGGCCATACCGGCAAGTCCGGGGGGATGCGCCCTGGTTTCGGCGGGGCAACCGGTCCGGTGCCTGTTCGCGTGGCGCCTGCGGTCAAGGGTGACTTTCCGCTGTACTACAAGGCGTTGGGCACCGTTACCGCACTGAACACCATCAATGTGCGCAGCCGTGTGGGCGGTGAGCTGATCAAGATTTCCTTCGAGGAAGGGCAAATGGTCAAGGCTGGCGATTTGCTGGCTGAAATCGACCCGCGCCCGTACCAGAACGCCTTGCTCCAGGCCGAAGGCACGTTGCTGCAGAACCAGGCGCAACTGAAAAACGCCCAGGTCGATGTCGAGCGTTATCGCGGGCTGTTCAAGGAAGACAGTATCGCCAAGCAAACCCTGGACACTGCCGAAGCCTTGGTCGGTCAGTACCTGGGCACCGTCAAGACCAATCAGGCGGCGGTCAACGACGCCAAGCTCAATCTCGAATTCACCAGGATCCGCGCGCCGATTACCGGGCGTGTCGGATTGCGTCAGCTCGACGTCGGCAACCTGGTCGCCGCCAATGACACCACGGCGCTGGCGATCATCACCCAGACCCAGCCGATCAGCGTCGCCTTCACCTTGCCGGAAAACAGCCTTGACGTGGTATTGGCCCGCTATCGCACCGGCGCCAAACTGCCCGCCGAAGCCTGGGACCGCAGCGACACCAAATTGCAGGCCACTGGTGTCTTGCAGAGCCTGGACAACCAGATCGACACCACCACCGGCACCCTGAAATTCAAGGCGCGCTACGAAAACCGCGATCAAACCCTGTTCCCAAATCAGTTCGTCAACGTCCACTTGCTCGCCGACACCCTCAAGGGTGTGGTGCTCGCACCGTCGGCAGCGATTCAGTTCGGCACCAACGGCACCTTCGCCTATGCGCTGGACGGCGACAAAAAGGTCACGATCCGTCAGTTGAAAGTCGGCGCCAGCGATGGGCTGAACACGGTGATCACTGAAGGCCTTGCGCCCGGGGATCGTGTGGTACTGGAAGGCACCGACCGTTTGAAGGACGGCAGCGAAGTCGAAGTGGTCAATAGCCCTGAAGACGTACCGACCACCCCGACCGGGCACTTGCAAGGCAAATCGGCGGTGGATGCTTCTGAGGCGGCCGCCGCCGACAAGGCGAAAAAGGGCGGCGCATGAACATCTCGCGGCTGTTCATCCTTCGCCCGGTCGCCACGACCCTGAGCATGCTGGCCATTGTACTGGCCGGTTTGATCGCCTATCGGTTGCTGCCGGTGTCGGCGTTGCCCCAAGTCGACTACCCGACGATTCGCGTGATGACGCTCTATCCCGGCGCCAGCCCGGATGTCATGACCAGCGCGGTCACCGCGCCACTGGAGCGCCAGTTCGGGCAGATGCCCGGCCTGACCCAGATGGCGTCGACCAGTTCGGGCGGCGCGTCGGTGCTCACCTTGCGGTTCAGCCTCGACATCAACATGGACGTCGCCGAACAACAGGTGCAAGCCGCGATCAACGCCGCGACCAATTTGCTGCCCAAGGACCTGCCGGCACCGCCGGTGTACAACAAGGTCAACCCGGCGGACACCCCGGTACTGACCCTGGCCATTACCTCCAAAACCATGTTGTTGCCCAAGCTCAATGACCTGGTCGACACGCGCATGGCGCAGAAAATCGCCCAGATCAGCGGCGTCGGCATGGTCAGCATTGCCGGCGGCCAGCGTCAGGCGGTGCGGATCAAGGTCAATCCCGAGGCGCTGGCGGCCAACGGCCTGAACCTGTCGGACGTGCGCACGCTGATCGGTGCTTCCAACGTCAACCAGCCCAAGGGCAACTTCGACGGTCCGACCCGGGTGTCGATGCTCGATGCCAACGATCAGCTGACTTCGCCCAAGGACTACGCCAACTTGATTCTGGCCTATGCCAACGGCGCGCCATTGCGGCTCAAGGACGTGGCGGAAATCGTCGACGGCGCCGAAAACGAACGTCTGGCGGCGTGGGCCAATGAAAACCAGGCCGTGCTGCTGAACATCCAACGCCAGCCGGGTGCCAACGTGATTGAGGTGGTCGACCGGATCAAGGCCTTGCTCCCGAGCATCACCGACAACCTGCCGGCCGGCCTCGACGTCACGGTACTAACCGACCGCACCCAGACCATTCGTGCCTCGGTCAAAGACGTGCAACACGAGTTGCTGATCGCCATTGCCTTGGTGGTGATGGTCACCTTCCTGTTTCTGCGCCGCGCCAGTGCGACGATCATTCCATCGATTGCCGTGCCGTTGTCATTGATCGGCACGTTTGGCGTGATGTACCTCGCCGGGTTCTCGGTGAATAACCTGACCTTGATGGCCCTGACCATCGCCACCGGTTTTGTGGTGGACGATGCGATCGTGATGCTGGAGAACATTTCCAGGTTTATCGAAGAAGGGGACACCCCCCTGAATGCCGCGCTCAAGGGCGCGAAGCAGATTGGCTTCACCCTGATTTCCCTGACCCTGTCGCTGATCGCGGTATTGATCCCGCTGCTGTTTATGGCCGACGTGGTAGGCCGCTTGTTCCGCGAGTTTGCGATTACGCTGGCGGTAGCGATCCTGATTTCGCTGGTGGTGTCCCTGACCCTGACGCCGATGATGTGCGCGCGGTTGCTCAAGCGTGAACCCAAGGAAGAGGAGCAGGGGCGTTTCTACCGGGCCAGCGGTGCAGCAATCGACTGGATGATCGCGGCCTACGGGCGCAAATTGCAGTGGGTGCTCAAGCACCAGCCGCTGACATTGCTGGTGGCCATCGGCACGCTGGCGCTGACCGTGTTCCTCTACATGGTGGTGCCCAAGGGCTTCTTCCCGGTGCAGGACACCGGGGTGATCCAGGGTATTTCCGAGGCGCCGCAGTCGATTTCCTTCGCCGCGATGAGCGAGCGTCAGCAGGAGCTGGCCAAGGTGATCCTCGCCGACCCGGCGGTGGAAAGCCTGTCGTCCTACATCGGTGTGGACGGTGACAACTCGACGCTGAACAGCGGTCGCCTGCTGATCAATCTCAAGTCCCATAACGACCGTGACCTGAGCGCGACCAAGGTGATTGCCCGCCTGCAACCGGAACTGGACAAGTTGGTCGGCATCCGCCTGTTCATGCAGCCGGTGCAGGACCTGACCATCGAAGACCGTGTCAGCCGTACGCAATACCAGTTCAGCATGTCGTCACCGGACTCGGAATTGCTGGCCCTGTGGAGCGGCCGTCTGGTCGATGCGCTGTCCCATCGGACAGAACTGACCGACGTCGCCAGTGATTTGCAGGACAAGGGCTTACAGGTTTATCTGGTGATCGACCGCGATGCCGCTTCACGGGTCGGGGTCTCGGTCTCGAACATCACCGATGCGTTGTACGACGCCTTTGGTCAGCGGCAGATTTCGACCATCTACACCCAGGCCAGCCAGTACCGCGTGGTCCTGCAATCGCAGTCCGGGGAGAAGATCGGTCCGGATGCGCTGAATCAGATTCACGTGAAAACCACCGACGGCGGGCAGGTTCGCCTGTCCAGCCTGGCGCACATCGAAGAGCGCCAGGCGCAACTGGCAATCACCCACATCGGCCAGTTCCCGGCGGTAATGATGTCGTTCAATCTCGCGCCGGGTGTGGCGCTGGGGCATGCGGTCGAGATCATCGATCAAGTGCAGAAAGACATCGGCATGCCGATTGGCGTGCAGACCCAGTTTCAGGGCGCGGCCGAGGCTTTCCAGGCGTCGCTGTCGAGCACCTTGCTGCTGATTCTGGCCGCGGTGGTGACCATGTACATCGTGCTCGGCGTGCTGTACGAGAGCTACATCCATCCAATCACCATTCTCTCGACCTTGCCCTCGGCGGCGGTCGGCGCCTTGCTGGCCTTGATCCTGAGCGGCAATGACCTGGGCATGATCGCGATCATCGGCATCATTTTGCTGATCGGTATCGTGAAAAAGAACGCGATCATGATGATCGACTTCGCCCTCGACGCAGAGCGCAATCAGGGCATGGACCCGCAAACCGCGATCTATCAAGCCGCGTTGCTGCGTTTCCGGCCGATTCTGATGACGACGCTGGCAGCGTTGTTTGGTGCGGTGCCGCTGATGCTGGCCACCGGTTCCGGCGCGGAATTGCGTCAACCACTGGGCCTGGTGATGGTCGGTGGATTGCTGGTGAGCCAGGTGCTGACCTTGTTCACTACGCCCGTCATCTATTTGTACTTCGACCGTCTCGGTCGGCGCTGGGGCCACAAGTCTGACGCCGTGGAAACGGTAGAGCAGCCATGAATCTGTCCGGACCTTTCATCAAGCGCCCGGTCGCAACGATGTTGCTGAGCCTGGCGATCATGCTGCTGGGCGGCGTGAGTTTCGGCCTGTTGCCGGTATCGCCGTTGCCGCAGATGGATTTTCCGGTGATCGTGGTGCAGGCCAGCCTGCCCGGCGCGAGCCCCGAGGTCATGGCCTCGACCGTGGCCACGCCGCTGGAACGCTCCTTCGGCGCCATCGCCGGGGTCAACACCATGAGCAGCCGCTCCAGCCAGGGCTCGACCCGGGTGATCCTGCAATTTGACCTCGACCGCGACATCAACGGCGCGGCGCGAGAAGTGCAAGCGGCGATCAATGCCTCGCGCAACCTGCTGCCGAGCGGGATGCGCAGCATGCCGACCTACAAGAAGATCAACCCGTCCCAGGCGCCGATCATGGTGCTGTCGCTGACCTCGGATGTGCTGGAAAAGGGCCAGCTCTACGATTTGGCTTCGACCATCCTGTCCCAAAGCCTGTCGCAGGTGCAGGGCGTAGGCGAAGTGCAGATCGGCGGCAGTTCGTTGCCGGCGGTGCGTATCGAGCTCCAACCGCAAGCCCTCAACCAGTACGGCGTGGCCCTGGACGATGTGCGCAACACCATAGCCAATGCCAACGTGCGCAGGCCGAAGGGCTCGGTCGAAGACGGCGAACGATTGTGGCAGGTCCAGGCCAACGATCAACTGGAAAAAGCCAAGGACTACGAGTCGCTGATCATCCACTACAACGGCGGTGCAGCCCTGCGCCTCAAGGATGTGGCCAAGGTCAGCGACGGCGTCGAAGACCGCTACAACAGCGGCTTCTTCAACGATGACGCGGCGGTGTTGCTGGTGATCAACCGTCAGGCCGGTGCCAACATCATCGAGACGGTCAATGAAATCAAGGCGCAGTTGCCGGCGTTACAGGCGGTGCTGCCGGCCAGCGTCAAGCTGAACCTGGCGATGGACCGTTCGCCGGTGATCAAGGCAACCTTGCACGAAGCGGAAATGACCCTGTTGATCGCCGTGACGCTGGTGATCCTGGTGGTGTTCCTGTTCCTCGGTAATTTCCGCGCCTCGCTGATCCCGACATTGGCGGTGCCAGTGTCGCTGGTGGGCACCTTTGCCGTGATGTACCTCTACGGGTTTTCACTGAACAACCTGTCGCTGATGGCGCTGATCCTGGCCACCGGGCTGGTGGTCGACGATGCCATCGTGGTACTGGAGAACATCTCCCGGCACATCGACAAAGGCGTGCCGCCGATGAAGGCCGCGTACCTCGGTGCTCAGGAAGTCGGCTTTACCTTGCTGTCGATGAACGTCTCGCTGGTGGCGGTGTTCCTGTCGATCCTGTTCATGGGCGGGATCATCGAAAGTCTGTTCCGCGAGTTTTCCATCACCCTGGCCGCGTCCATCGTGGTGTCGCTGGTGGTCTCGCTGACCTTGACGCCGATGCTCTGCGCCCGTTGGCTGAAGCCGCACACGCCAGGACAGGAAAACCGTTTGCAGCGCTGGAGCCAGCGCACCAACGAATGGATGGTCGGCAAATACGCGACCAGCCTCGATTGGGTATTGCGTCATCGTCGACTGACTTTGCTCAGCCTGTTGGTGACAATTGGCGTGAACGTTGCGCTGTATGTGGTTGTTCCTAAAACATTCTTGCCGCAGCAAGATACCGGTCAGCTGATTGGTTTTGTTCGCGGCGACGACGGTTTGTCGTTCAACGTGATGCAACCCAAAATGGAAACCTTCCGCCGTGCCGTGCTCAAGGACGAGGCAGTAGAAAGCGTCGCAGGGTTCATCGGAGGCACGAACGGCACCAACAATGCCGTCATGATCGTGCGGCTCAAGCCGATCAAGGAGCGCAGCATTTCCGCGCAGAAGGTCATCGAGCGCCTGCGCAAGGAAATGCCCAAGGTCCCCGGCGCGCAGCTGATGCTGATGGCGGACCAGGACCTGCAATTTGGCGGTGGCCGCGAACAGACCTCGTCGCAGTATTCCTACATTCTGCAAAGCGGTGACCTGGGCGCGTTGCGCGAGTGGTACCCGAAAGTCGTTGCCGCGCTCAAGGCGTTGCCGGAATTGACGGCGATTGACGCTCGGGAAGGTCGTGGTGCGCGACAGGTCACGCTGATTGTCGACCGCGATCAGGCCAAGCGCCTGGGTGTCGACATGAGCATGGTCACGGCCGTGCTGAACAACGCCTACAGCCAGCGGCAGATTTCGACGATTTACGACAGCCTCAACCAATATCAGGTGGTGATGGAAGTCGATCCGAAATACGCCCAGGATCCGGTGACGCTCAAACAAGTGCAGGTGATCACTGCCGACGGTGCGCGGATTCCTCTGTCGACCATCGCCCACTACGAAAACAGCCTGGAAGACGACCGGGTCAGCCACGAAGGCCAGTTTGCCTCCGAAAGCCTGTCGTTTGACATGGCCGAAGGCGTGACGGTGGAGCAGGGCACTGCCGCCATCGAACGGGCGATTGCCAAAGTTGGGCTGCCTGAAGACGTGATCGCGAAAATGGCCGGCACCGCCGATGCGTTCGCCGCGACCCAAAAGAGCCAGCCGTGGATGATTCTCGGCGCGCTCGTGGCGGTCTACCTGGTGTTGGGTGTGCTGTATGAAAGCTACATCCATCCGTTGACCATTCTGTCGACCTTGCCGTCGGCCGGGGTCGGCGCGTTGCTGTCGATCTATGCGCTGGGCGGCGAGTTCAGCCTGATCTCGTTGCTGGGGCTGTTTTTGCTGATCGGCGTGGTGAAGAAAAACGCCATTCTGATGATCGACCTCGCACTGCAACTCGAACGCCAACAAGGCCTGGCGCCGTTGGAGTCAATTCGCAGTGCCTGTCTGCAACGTTTGCGCCCAATCCTGATGACCACCCTGGCGGCGATCCTCGGCGCCGTACCGTTGCTGCTGAGCCGGGCGGAAGGGGCGGAAATGCGCCAGCCACTGGGCCTGACCATCATTGGCGGGCTGATCTTCAGCCAGGTGTTGACCCTTTACACCACCCCGGTGGTTTACCTCTATCTCGACAAACTGCGCCATCGCTTCAATAAATGGCGTGGGGTGCGTACTGATGCTGCTTTGGAAACTCCGCTATGACTGACCGTTCGCTTATCAATCTGGCCGCCCCGCTGGCTGCCGCCCGAGGCTCGCGTCTGCTGAGTCTGGCGCTGTGCGTGGCGATGCTCAGCGCGTGTGCTGTCGGCCCGGACTATCAGCGTCCACAAGCTGCCGCGCCGGTGCAATACAAGGAAGCGGCCGGCTGGCGTCAGGCCAGTCCGAGTGACTCCCTGGCGCGCGGTGCCTGGTGGGAGTTGTATGGCGATCAGCAGCTCAATGGCCTGATTGAGCAACTCAACCGCTCCAACCAGACGGTGGCCCAGTCCGAGGCGCAATACCGTCAGGCCCAGGCCTTGGTGCGCAGCGCACGCGGGGCGTTTTTTCCGACGGTGGATTTGACCGTGGGCAAAAACCGCTCCAGTCAGGGCACCGGCAGCAGCAACTCAAGCCTGACCAGTTCCTCCAGCGGTATTCGTGACACCTACACCGCGCAGGCCGGGGTCAGTTGGGAGGCGGACGTGTGGGGCAAACTGCGCCGAGGTCTTGAGGCCGACACCGCCAATGCCCAGGCGAGCTTTGCCGACCTGGCCGCGATGCGACTGAGCCAGCAGTCTGAGCTGGTGCAGAACTACCTGCAATTGCGGGTGATAGACGAACAGAAGCGTTTGCTGGAAGCGACGGTCGAGGCTTATCAGCGTTCGCTGACCATGACGGAAAACCAATACCGCGCCGGTGTTTCCGGCCGGGACGCAGTGGCGCAGGCGCAGACTCAACTCAAAAGCACCCAGGCCGACATGGTTGACCTGATCTGGGAGCGTGCCCAGTTCGAAAACGCCATCGCCGTGCTGATCGGGCTGCCTCCAGCCGAATTCAGCCTGGCAGAAACCACCAGCATCCCGACCTTGCCCGAAGTGCCAGTGGGCCTGCCTTCGCAATTGCTGGAGCGCCGTCCGGACATTGCCTCCGCCGAACGCTCGGTGATGGCCGCCAACGCCAATATCGGCGTGGCCAAGGCCGCGTATTACCCGGATTTCACCTTGAGCCTGAACGGTGGTTATAGCAGCAGCACCTATTCCAACTGGATCAGCGTGCCGAATCGTTTTTGGTCGGTCGGGCCGCAACTGGCCATGACCTTGTTTGATGGCGGACAGCGCTCGGCAGAAGTCGATCGCAGTGAAGCGGCCTACGACGAGACAGTGGCCAAGTACCGCCAGACCGTGCTCGACGGCTTCCGCGAAGTGGAAAACTACCTGGTGCAGCTCAAGGTGCTGGAGCAGGAAGCCGGCGTGCGCCAGGAAGCACTGGAGGCAGCGCGTATCTCGTTGCGCCTGACCCAGAATCAATACAAGGCCGGTTTGATTGCTTATCTGGACGTGGTGGTGGTTCAGGCAACGGCATTAAGCAATGAACGCAGTGTGCTGGATCTCTTGCAGAGCCGATTGATTGCCAGTGTGCAATTGATCGCCGCGCTGGGCGGCGGTTGGGACGGGGCGTTGCAGGTCAGCGAAAACAAATAACCCTGTAGCAGCTGACGTGAGGCTCGGTCCGTGCTCGGGCGCTTTTCTGTGGCGAGGGAGCTTGCTCCCGCTGGGCAGCGAAGCGGCCCCAAAAAGGAGGGGCCTGCTGCGCAGTCCAGCGGGAGCAAGCTCCCTCGCCACAGGTTCAGCGTTGCGTGTGAATTGGCGGGTATCAGGTGTTTCCGGCCTCTTTTCCTGACATCAAACAAGCGTTTCATCGGGTTGATGGCCAGTTGCTTATTTTGTCAGTGCGTTCTTTTGCGCAATCAGTACAATCGCCCGCATTTGCCCCCCGAGTAAGGACGCTCTACGGCGGGCGCTCGCGAGAAGTCTCATGCTGATCGGTAGCTATTCACCCACCCTGGTTATCATTTCGCTCTGTGTGGCGATTCTCGCGTCCTATACCGCGCTCGACCTGACCGGGCGAATTGCCACGGCCAAAGGCCGGGCTGTGCATTTCTGGACGGCGGGCGGCGCCTTTGCCATGGGCATTGGCGTGTGGTCGATGCACTTCATCGGCATGCTCGCGTTCAAATTGCCGATTGACCTGGGCTACGACCTCACGATCACCTTCCTGTCGCTGTTGACCGCCATCCTCTCTTGCGGATTTGCCCTGTGGCTCGTCAGTCAGCCGAAGTTGCCGGCCTGGCAACTAGGGTTTGGCGCGATGGTGATGGGCGCCGGGATCAGTGCGATGCACTACACCGGCATGGCGGCCATGCGCATGCAACCGGGCATTGATTACGACCCGACGCTGTTTGGCGCCTCGCTGCTGATCGCTATTGGCGCTTCGGGCGCGGCGCTCTGGATCGCCTTCCGTCTGCGTCAGCACACGCCGTATGTCGGTCTGATCCGCGGCGGTGCGGCGGTGATCATGGGCATCGCCATTGTCGGCATGCACTACACCGGTATGGCGGCAGCGCGCTTTGCGGACGGCAGTTTCTGTGGCGCTGCCGTCAGCGGTCTGAACGGCAAGGGCCTGGACAATCTGGTGCTGATCACCACGCTGGCGGTGTTGAGCATCGCCTTGTTGACGTCGGTGCTTGACGCGCGTCTGGAAGCGCGCACCGCTGACCTCGCGCGCTCGCTGACCGAGGCGAACCGCGAACTGACCCAACTGGCCTTGCACGACCCTCTGACCGGTTTGCCCAATCGCGTTTTGCTGGCCGATCGCATCGAACAAGCGATGTCCAAAGTCAAGGAGCAGGGCGGTTGTTTCGCGTTGATGTTCATCGATCTGGACGGCTTCAAACCGGTCAATGACGCCTTTGGCCACCACATGGGTGATCAGTTGTTGCGCGAAGTCGGCCTGCGCCTGCGTGAAGATTTGCGCAGTCAGGACACATTGGCACGCATCGGTGGTGATGAATTTGTATTGCTGGTGCGGCTCGCCGAGCCGGATGACGCGCTGAGCCTGGCGGCGCGTCAGGTCGGTTTGATTGCTCGCTCGTTCCGGGTGGCTGAACACGACTTGCAGATTTCCGCCAGCGTCGGCATCGCGCTGTATCCGGGCAACGGCCAGACCGCCCAGGACCTGCTGATGAACGCCGACGCAGCGATGTATCACGCCAAGGGTGCCGGAAAAAACGGCTACAGCTTCTTCGACGCTTCGATGAACAGCAACGCGCGCAAGCAGCTGCAATTGTTGCAAGACCTGCGCAATGCGCTCGAACAGAAACAGTTCAGCCTCTATTACCAGCCCAAGTTTGACGCGATTAATGGCCGGCCGGTGGGGGCCGAAGCACTGCTGCGTTGGGAGCATCCGACGCGGGGCATGATCCTGCCGGACACGTTTATCGATCTGGCGGAAAAAACCGGGCTGATCATTCCGATCGGCGAGTGGGTCCTCAACGAAGCCTGTCGCCAGATGCGCGAATGGTATGTGCTGGGCTACACCGACTGGCGGATCGCGGTGAACCTCTCGGCGTTGCAGTTCTGCCATGCCGGGCTGGTTCAAAGCGTCGCCAAGGCCCTGAGCACCCATCGGCTGCCGGCCAATAGCCTGACCCTGGAAATTACTGAAACCACCGCCATGAGCGACGCCGATGCGAGCATGACGGTGTTGCAGGAACTCTCGGCCATGGGCGTTGACCTGTCCATTGATGACTTCGGGACGGGCTATTCGAGCCTGATGTACCTCAAGCGCCTGCCGGCCAACGAGTTGAAGATCGACCGCGGTTTCGTCCGCGACCTGGAACACGACAGCGACGACGCGGCGATTGTCTCGGCGATCGTCGCACTCGGTCAGGCGCTGGGCTTGCGGATCGTTGCTGAAGGCGTCGAAACCGGCGTGCAACAAGACTTCCTGACCAAGCTGGGATGTAATTCGTTACAGGGTTACCTGTTGGGGCACCCGCTGCCGGCCGACCGCTTCATGGTCGACATTCTGCGCGCAGAACAACTGACCACAGCCTGAAAATCCCCGAATGGGCGGTGGTGTGGGGGGTATCTGTTGATGTGAGTCCATGCAAAAGCCGGCAATGACGGTTATTCTTGACCCCGACTGTTTACGCTTGGTTTTGGGGGAACGCTAACATGGACAAAGTCATCGTCATCACCGGTGGCGGACGCGGCATTGGTGCCGCCACCGCATTGTTGGCCGCCGAACAGGGCTATCGGATCTGTATCAACTACCAGTCTGACGAGTCCGCCGCGCAAAGTGTGCTGGAGCAAGTCCGCGCACTGGGCGCCCAAGCCATTGCGGTGCGCGCCGATGTCAGCATCGAAGATGAAGTGATCGCCATGTTCCGCCGCGTGGACACCGAACTGGGCCGGGTCACGGCACTGGTCAACAATGCCGGCACCGTCGGGCACAAGTCCCGTGTCGACGAAATGTCCGAGTTCCGCATTCTCAAAATTCTCAAGACCAACGTCCTGGCGCCGATCCTCTGCGCCAAGCACGCGGTTCTGCGCATGTCGCCCAAACATGGCGGGCAGGGTGGCAGCATCGTCAACGTGTCCTCGGTGGCCTCGCGTTTGGGCTCGCCCAACGAGTACGTGGATTACGCCGCATCAAAAGGTGCCTTGGACAGCTTCACCATTGGTCTGTCCAAGGAAGTGGCGGGCGAGGGCATTCGCGTCAACGCCGTGCGGCCAGGGTTTATCTTCACCGACTTCCATGCGCTGAGCGGCGATCCGGACCGGGTCAGCAAGCTTGAGTCGGCGATTCCGATGGCTCGCGGTGGAAGGCCGGATGAAGTGGCGGAAGCGATTGTGTGGTTGCTGTCTGACAAGGCTTCTTATGCGACCGGGACGTTTGTTGATCTTGGCGGTGGGCGTTAATCGCTGAGATTTGTATTGCCTGTACTGGCCTCTTCGCGAGCAAGCCCGCTCCCACATTAATTTTGTGTCGTTCACACATCAAATGTGGGAGCGGGCTTGCTCGCGAAGGCGTAAGTCGAAACGCCACAATATTTTCAGAACGACCGCACAATCCGCCCCAACGTCTCCATCGCCTTCTCCGAATCCTCGGTCCACGGGCTGCCATAATTCAGCCGGATACAATTTCGAAACCGCTGCGTCGGCGAAAAAATCGGCCCCGGCGCGATGCTGATGCCTTGCGCCAAGGCCATCTGGAACAACTTCAGCGAATCCATCTGCGGCGGCAGTTCCAGCCACAAGAAGTAGCCGCCGGCTGGCTGACTGACACGGGTCTGTGCCGGGAAGTAGCGAGCGATGGCGGCGAGCATGGCGCTTTGCTGTTCTTCCAGTGCGTAACGCAATTTACGCAAATGCCGGTCGTAACCGCCGTGTTGCAAGTAATCGGCGATGGCCGCCTGCGCCGGCATTGAGGCGCAGAGTGAGGTCATCAGTTTCAAGCGTTCGATCTTCTGCGCGTAACGTCCCGCCGCGACCCAACCAATGCGGTAGCCGGGGGCGAGGCTTTTGGCGAACGAGCCGCAGTGCATCACCAGCCCTTCGGTATCAAACGCCTTGGCCGGTTTCGGCGCCTGCTGCCCGTAATACAGCTCGGCGTAGACGTCGTCTTCGATCAGCGGCACTTGATGGCGACGGAGCAACTCCACCAGTTCCTGTTTTTTCGCCTCGGGCATGGTCGCGCCCATCGGGTTCTGGAAGCTGGTCATGCACCAGCAGACCTTGATGGGATGACGCTCAAGTGTCTGGGCGAGCACTCCCAGGTCAATGCCGTCGCGAGGATGCACCGGAATTTCCACGGCCTTGAGTTTCAGCCGTTCCAGTATTTGCAGGCAGGCGTAGAACGCGGGCGCTTCAATCGCCACCAGATCGCCGGGCTCGGTGACCGCTTGCAGGCACAGGTTCAAGGCTTCCAGGGCGCCATTGGTGATCAGCAGCTCTTCCATCGGCAACATCAGCCCGCCGACCATGTAGCGCAGGGCGATTTGCCGACGCAATTGCGGGTTGCCCGGCGACATGTCGGTGACGACCATGCGCGGGTCCATCTCCCGGGAGGCGCTGGCCAGCGAGCGCGACAGGCGCTGCAACGGGAACAGGGTCGGGCTGGGGAAGGCCGAACCGAACGGGACGGTGTTCGGGTCCTTGATCGAGTCGAGCACTGAGAACACCAGTTCGCTGACGTCGACTTCGGTGGACTCGTTGACCTGGCTGCTGATCACCGGCTCCGAAAACGGGCTCGGTGCGTGGACGTTGACGAAGTAGCCGGAACGCGGGCGGGCGCGGATCAGGCCACGGCGTTCGAGCAGGTAGTAGGCCTGGAACACCGTGGAGGGGCTCACCCCATAGGTCTGGCTGGCGTAGCGTACCGACGGCACGCGCTGGCCGGGGCCGAGGACTCCGGAGCGGATCAGTTCAGCGATGTCGTCGGCGAATTTTTCGTAGCGCTTCATCGAGTGCCTGGATTTGATTTCAATCAGAAATATCGAGGTGACTTCTTCGCGAGCAAGCCCGCTCCCACATTAGATCTGTGAACACTGGAGATCTAATGTGGGAGCGGGCTTGCTCGCGAATGGAGCACCGCAGTCTAAAGCCTTAACGGTTCATCGGCGCAACAAACCGGCTCTTCGCTTCGCTATAAATACCCGGCTCATCGCTGTCTTCAATCTTGAACCGGATCGTCTGCGAGCTGCTGCTCGGCCGTTCCGTTGTCATCGCCACCGACACCGGCACATCGACAATCTCGCCCGGCGCCAGGCTCAGTTGCGTCTTGCCTTGCAACTGGAAGTCGTCGCCCTCCACCAGGCTCAAACGATAGTCCTGGCGCCGCTGGGTTTTATTGATGACCTTGAGGCTGTAGATGTTTTCGATCTGCCCCTGGCTGTTTTCGCGGAACAATCCACGGTCCTTGCTCACGTCCAGCGACACCATCGGCCGTTCCACCAGCGCCAGAGCGAGGGCGCCGATCATCACCAATAGCACCGCCGTATAACCGATCAGCCGTGGCCGCAACAGGTGCGTCTTGCCGCCCTGTAATTCATGTTCCGAGGTGTAGCTGATCAGCCCACGGGCATAGCCCATTTTGTCCATGATCGAGTCGCAGGCGTCGATGCACGCGGCACAACCGATGCATTCCATCTGCAAGCCGTCGCGGATGTCGATGCCAGTCGGGCAGACCTGCACGCACAGCTGGCAATCGATGCAATCACCCAGGCCTGCCTCGGCCGGCTTCACCTCACGTTTACGCGGGCCACGGTTTTCGCCACGGGCCGCGTCATAGGAAATGGTCAGGGTGTCTTTGTCGAACATTACGCTCTGGAACCGCGCATACGGGCACATGTGCATGCACACGGCTTCGCGCAGCCAGCCGGCGTTGATGTACGTGGCGCCGGTAAAGAACAGCACCCAGAACAGGCTGACACCGCCCATTTGCCATGTCAGCAGTTCTTCGGCCAAGGGCCGGATTGGGGTGAAATAGCCGACAAACGTCAGGCCGGTGAGCAGGCTGATTGCCAGCCACAGCGTGTGCTTGGCGGAACGGCGCAGCAGTTTGTTCAAGCTCCACGGGGCGGCTTGCAGTTTGATGCGCTGATTGCGCTCGCCTTCGGTGATCTTCTCGCACCACATGAAGATCCAGGTCCAGGAACTCTGCGGGCAGGTGTAACCGCACCAGACTCTGCCTGCGAACACGGTGATCGCAAACAGGCCGAACGCGGCGATGATCAGCAGCGCCGAGAGCAGGATGAAATCCTGCGGCCAGAAGGTCGCGCCGAAGATGTGGAATTTGCTTTCGGAAAGGTCCCAGAGCACCGCCTGACGGTCGCCCCAGTTCAGCCACACCGTGCCGAAGAACAGCAAAAACAGAAATCCCGCACCGCTCAATCGCAAGGTGCGGAACAGGCCGGTGAAGCTTCGGGTGTGGACCAGGTTGTCGCTGGACTTGGCCTTCATCTTCGGTCGCGAAGGCTCAAACGTCTGTACCGCTGGGGTGTTTTCAACTAATCGGACGGGGATTCTATCGCTCATGGTCTGTCGCTCATCAGCCTCCATCAGGCCAGCGCACTATGAGCGTCGATCTGTTTGCATAACAGACTCAGGTATTGCAATAAAAAGCGGATCAGATGAACACTGATCCGCCCTGAGCGACAACTTGAAGCACCTGCCCCGGCAGGACGCAGGCGCCTATCTCAAGCCTGCGCTGCGGTTGTTGATCGGCGTCAGTCAGATCACCGAATCACCGTCTGTGGCCTTCAAATGCCGGCGACCGTCCACCGCGCCTGCTACGGTCAATGCATCGGCTTCTGCTTCGGTGATGTAGATATGCTGGCCATTGATATCCACCGCTGACATGGATTTTTCCGGGTCAGTGACGATGGTGACGTCGGGGCCCAGGCGAATTTCCTCGCCGTTTTCGGTGGTGAAGAAACAGGTCTCGTTTTCGATGCGCACGGTCATGGTGGTGTCCTTTTTTCTGCGGGTACTTATCCGTTAGGGCGCATTCGCTGGCCATCGTTCGGTGCAACTGATTAATGGTCGGTGCGGTCAATCCTCAAACAACTTGCACAAGGACCACAGCATGAACGCCTGGTGGCATGAAGTTTGGGTGACGCTGCAAGCGGAGTTTGCCGACATCGGTGACGCGTCCCAATTGACGCGCATTACCGTGCGCCTGCTGATAGCGGCGGTGCTGGGCGGGATTCTCGGTTTTGAGCGCGAGCACAAGGGTAAGGCCGCCGGGGTGCGCACCCACATGCTGGTGGCGCTGGGGGCGGCGCTGTTTGTGCTGGTGCCGCAGATGTCCGGCTCAGAGGCCGACGCCATGAGCCGGGTGGTGCAGGGCGTCATCGCCGGGATCGGTTTTCTTGGCGCCGGGACTATCCTGAAAAACAACGAGGGCGATGAGGGCCACGTCAAAGGCCTGACCACCGCCGCCGGCTTATGGATGACCGCCGCCATCGGCGTGTCGGCCGGGTTGGGGCGCGAGGCGACGGCGGTGCTCAGTACGTTTCTGGCGTTGGCGATTTTCAGCGTGATGCCCAGGATCGTGCGCCTGATCGACAAGGACCGCACCCCGTAGATCGTTCCCATGCTCCGCGTGGGAATGCCTCAACGGACGCTCCGCGTTCGGCTCTGGGTGGGACGCGAAGCGTCCCGAGCTGCGTTCCCACGCAGAGCGTGGGAACAATCAAATGGTGGTAACACTAGGGCTGCACAATCACCGGCGGCATCGTGCTCGGAGGTTCTTCCCGAGGTGGCGGTTGAGTGCCTGGCGGGTCTTGCTCGGGCACAGGATCTGGCTCGGTCGGTGGAATGACCGGGCTGTCGATGTTCGGATCAGGTGTTTCGGCAGGGATTGGAATACTCATTGTTCAAGCCTCCAGTGGCACATGGCGTAAGTCGTGCTTAAGTGGATTGACCTCCTGACGCGGGAATTGATTCCCCGCAAAACGCCAGGGCAATTCCCTCTGAACTTTTATCGCAGCCGGTGGCTCCCAACCTAAGTGAATCAATTCAGGGAACATCCGGTACAAGAGCGTCCATGGGGCGTAAAGGAGAGATGCTCGATGACTGCTGAAAAACCGTCAGAACTGAACTACAACCCTCACATGCCGCTGTCGCAGGCTTTATTGCTGCCGCGCATCGCGATTGAAAACACCCAACCGAGCCTTGATGGCGGACAGTTCGCCGTCAAAGCCGTGGTCGGCCAGGACGTGGTGGTGACCAGCAAGGTGTTTGCCGACGGTCACGACAAACTGGCCGTGCGAGTGCGCTGGCGTGGCGAAGGCGACGATGTCTGGCAAAGCGCAGTCATGGCGGAGCTGGGTAACAACGGCTGGCAAGGCCAGTTCCGCGTCGAGCGTCAGGGCCGCTATCTGTTCTGCATCGAAGCCTGGATCGATCAGTTCGCCAGCTTCTGCTATGAGCTGGAGAAGAAGCACGCGGCGCGAGTCCCGGTCAGTCTTGAGTTGCAGGAGGGGCGCACTCAGGTCCAGAAAGCGGCCGAACGCAGCGACGGCGAGTTGAGCGAGCAACTGGCGGCGCTGCACCACGAGTTGTCCGGCTTGCTCGAAAACGAGCAGGTGGCGTTGTTTCTGCACCAACGTAGCGCCGAGCTGATGGCGCAGGCCGATCATCGCGCCTACATCAGTCTGAGCCCTGAATTCCCATTGGATGTTGAGCGCGAGCTGGCGCAGTTCGCCAGTTGGTATGAGTTGTTTCCGCGCTCGATCACCGACGATCCGGCCCGTCACGGCACCTTCAATGATGTGCACTCGCGGTTGCCGATGATTCAGGACATGGGCTTCGACGTGCTGTACTTTCCGCCGATCCACCCGATCGGCCGCAGTTTCCGCAAAGGCCCGAACAATTCCCTGACCGCCGGTCCCGACGATCCCGGCAGCCCCTATGCGATTGGCAGCGAAGAGGGCGGGCACGAGGCGATTCATTCAGAACTGGGTACCCGCGAAGACTTCCGCCGACTGGTCGCCACTGCAGCGGACTACGGGCTGGAAATCGCCCTCGACTTTGCGATTCAGTGTTCCCAGGATCACCCATGGCTGCAGCAGCATCCTGGCTGGTTCAACTGGCGGCCGGACGGCACGATCAAATACGCCGAGAACCCGCCGAAGAAATACCAGGACATCGTCAACGTCGATTTCTATGCGACCGAGGCGATTCCCAGCCTGTGGGTCGAACTGCGCGACATCGTGGTCGGTTGGGTCGAGGAGGGTGTGAAGATCTTTCGTGTCGACAACCCGCACACCAAGCCGCTGCCGTTCTGGCAATGGCTGATCGCCGATGTGCGCGCGCTGTACCCCGAGGTGATTTTTCTCGCGGAAGCCTTTACCACGCCGGCGATGATGGCGCGGCTGGGCAAGGTCGGCTATTCGCAGAGCTACACCTATTTCACCTGGCGCAACTCCAAGTATGAGTTGGCGACGTATTTCACCGAGTTGAATGAATCGCCGTGGCGTGAATGCTACCGGCCGAACTTCTTCGTCAACACGCCGGACATCAACCCCTTCTTTCTGCATGAGTCCGGGCGTGCCGGTTTTCTGATTCGCGCGGCGCTGGCGACCATGGGCTCTGGCCTGTGGGGCATGTACTCGGGTTTCGAGTTGTGTGAGTCGGCGCCGATCCCGGGCAAAGAGGAATACCTCGACTCCGAGAAGTACGAGATTCGTCCGCGGGACTTCAATGCGCCGGGCAACATCATTGCCGAGATCGCCCAGCTCAACCGCATCCGCCGGCAGAACCCTGCGTTGCAAACGCACTTGGGCCTGAAGGTCTACAACGCGTGGAACGACAACATCCTGTATTTCGGCAAGCGCAGCGCGGACGGCAGCAACTTCATTCTGGTGGCGGTGAGTCTCGATCCGCATAACGTTCAGGAGGCGAGTTTCGAATTGCCGCTGTGGGAAATGGGTTTGCCTGACGACGCCAGCACCCAGGGCGAAGACTTGATGAATGGGCATCGCTGGACCTGGTATGGCAAGTACCAGTTTATGCGTATCGACCCGGCGTATCAGCCGTTCGGCATTTGGCGAATAACCACCTCTTGAAGACACCGCGAACCCTGTGGCGAGGGGGCTTGCCTGTGGCGAGGGGGCTTGCCCCCGTTGGGCCGCGAAGCGGCCCCTGCTTTCTTGCAGATGCACCCCGCAATTCGGATTCACGACTGCTGCGCAGTCGAACGGGGGCAAGCCCCCTCGCCACAGGCAAGCCCGCCTCGCCACAGGGCGTCTCATCAAGGTGAGTGGTCAGCCCTCGGCTTCACTGATTTAACAGGAGTTTCAAATGGCGAAGAAACCCAAGGCAGCCACCTTCATCAAGGACCCGCTCTGGTACAAGGACGCGGTGATCTACCAGGTTCACGTCAAATCATTTTTCGATTCCAACAACGACGGGATCGGCGACTTTCCCGGTCTGATCGCCAAACTCGACTACATCGCCGACCTTGGCGTCAACACCATCTGGCTGTTGCCGTTCTACCCCTCGCCCCGCCGTGACGACGGCTACGACATCGCCGAGTACCGTGGCGTCCACGCCGACTACGGCACGCTGGCCGACGCCAAACGGTTCATCTCCGAAGCCCATGAACGCGGCTTGCGGGTGATTACCGAGCTGGTCATCAACCACACCTCGGACCAACACGCCTGGTTCCAGCGCGCCCGCAAGGCCAAACCGGGTTCGGCGGCGCGGGACTTCTATGTCTGGTCCGATGACGACCACAAGTACGACGGCACCCGCATCATTTTTCTCGACACCGAGAAATCCAACTGGACCTGGGATCCGGTGGCCGGCCAATACTTCTGGCACCGTTTCTATTCCCACCAGCCGGACCTGAACTTCGATAACCCGCAGGTCATGAAAGCCGTGCTCTCGGTGATGCGCTACTGGCTCGACATGGGCATCGACGGCCTGCGCCTGGACGCCATCCCGTACCTGATCGAGCGGGACGGCACCAACAACGAAAACCTCCCCGAGACCCACGACGTCCTCAAGCAGATCCGCGCCGAGATCGACGCCAATTACCCCGACCGCATGCTGCTGGCCGAAGCCAATCAATGGCCGGAAGACACCCAGTTGTATTTCGGTGAAACCGACGCCCAGGGCTTGAATGGCGATGAATGCCACATGGCCTTTCACTTCCCGTTGATGCCGCGCATGTACATGGCGCTGGCCCAGGAAGATCGCTTCCCGATCACCGACATCCTGCGCCAGACCCCGGAGATCCCGGCCAACTGTCAGTGGGCGATTTTCCTGCGCAACCACGATGAGCTGACCCTGGAAATGGTCACTGACAAGGAACGCGATTACCTGTGGAATTACTACGCGGCCGACCGGCGGGCGCGGATCAACCTGGGGATTCGCCGCCGACTGGCGCCCCTGGTGGAGCGTGATCGGCGTCGCGTGGAGCTGCTCAACAGTCTGCTGCTGTCGATGCCCGGCACGCCAACCCTGTATTACGGCGATGAAATCGGCATGGGCGACAACATTTACCTCGGAGACCGCGATGGTGTGCGCACACCGATGCAGTGGTCGATTGACCGTAACGGCGGGTTCTCCCGCGCCGACCCGGCCAGCCTGGTGTTGCCACCGATCATGGACCCGCAATACGGCTACCTGTCGGTCAACGTCGAAACCCAGGCCGGCGATCCGCATTCGCTGCTCAACTGGACCCGACGCATGCTCGCCGTGCGCAAACAGTCCAAGGCATTCGGGCGCGGTACGCTGAAAATGCTCTCGCCGAGCAACCGGCGGATTCTGGCCTACACCCGGGAATTCACGGGCGAAGATGGCAAGCACGAAATCATCCTCTGCGTGGCCAACGTTTCGCGCAGTGCCCAGGCGGCGGAACTCGACCTCTCGGCGTACGTCGGCATGGTGCCGGTGGAGATGCTCGGGGGTAATGCCTTTCCGCCGATTGGCCAGTTGAATTTCCTCCTGACCCTGGCGCCATACGGCTTCTATTGGTTCGGGCTCGCGGCGGAGAACCAGATGCCGAGCTGGCACGTGGAGCCGGCGCAAAGCCTGCCGGATTTCACCACGCTGGTGTTGAAGAAACGCATGGAAGAACTGCTCGAAACGCCATCCCGTGGCACGCTGGAGCAAGGCATCCTGCCGAGCTGGCTACAGAACCGCCGTTGGTTTGCCGGCAAGGACGCGGCCATCGAACAGGTCAACCTGGCTTACGGTGTGCGCTTCGGCGATCCGTTGCACCCGGTGCTATTGAGCGAAATCGAAGTCACCAGCGCTGGTCAGACTCACCGCTACCAGTTGCCATTCGGCTTTATCCCTGAAGATCAGGTGGGCGCCGCGCTGCCTCAGCAGTTGGCCTTGTCGCGGGTGCGACGTGGGCGGCAGGTGGGCTTGATTACCGATGCGTTCAGCCTCGAACACTTTATCCGGACCGTGTTGCAAGGCATGCAGAACCAAACCGTGCTGTCGTCGAGCGCCGGGGACATTCGTTTCGAACCGACTGCGGAGCTGGCAAAACTGGGGCTGACGGAAGAGTCGCCGGTGCGGTATCTGTCCGCCGAGCAATCCAACAGTTCGGTGGTGATCGGCAACAGCCTGGTGCTCAAACTGATCCGCAAACTCGCCTCGGGCGTGCACCCCGAACTCGAAATGAGCGCCTACCTGACCAATGCCGGGTTCCAGAACATCTCGCCACTGCTGGGCTCGGTGGTGCGCCGCGACGAACACGGCGAAGACACCTTGTTGATGATTGCCCAGGGCTATCTGAACAATCAGGGCGATGCCTGGGAATGGACCCAGAACAACCTTGAACGCGCGCTGCGTGACGAGTTGGCTGACGCGATCTCCGAGCAGGAACAGCACTACAACGCGCTCGGCGAGCTGAGGGATTTTGCCGGTATGCTCGGCCAGCGTCTGGGAGAAATGCACCAGGCCCTGGCGGCCCCGACCAAAGACAAGGACTTCGCGCCGCAGGTGACTTCACAGAAAGAGGCACAGGCCTCGGCCAAGGACGTGGCGGCGCAACTGGAACACGCGCTCAAGTTGCTCAAGCAGCATCAAAATCAACTGAACCCGGCGGACCAAACCTTGGTCAGTCGTTTACTGGACGACAAAAAAGCCATCCTCAGCCATGTTCAGGAACTGGGCAAGAAAGCCGTCGGTGGCTTGCGCATACGTGTGCATGGCGATTTGCACCTGGGCCAGGTGCTGGTGATCAAAGGCGATGCTTACTTGATCGATTTCGAGGGCGAACCGGCACGGCCGCTGCATGAACGGCGGGGCAAGCACAGTCCGTACAAAGACGTCAGCGGTGTGTTGCGTTCGTTCGATTACGCGGCCGCGATGACGATCAATGTGCACAACGTCGACAACACGGCGCAGGCTCAGGTCGCGCGCCAACGGGTCGCCGAGCGGTACCTGATTGAAGCAAAACAGGCATTTGTCGACGCTTATCGGCTGGCGGCAGCTAGTCTTGCTCATGCGTGGCAAGATCCGGAAGGCGAGGACGCCGCGCTGGCGTTGTTCTGTCTGGAGAAGGCGGCTTATGAAGTGGCGTATGAGGCCGAAAATCGCCCCACTTGGCTGCCGGTGCCACTGCACGGCTTGTATGGATTATTGAGTGGGCTTAAACCCTTTTCCGATCTTGGTGGAGAGTAGTCATGAGTTTCTCGAACAAGGAACAGGGTCACGCTAAAGAGGCGTTACTGCCCAGATCGCGGGATATCGACGCGCTGGTACGCGCCGAACATCACGACCCCTTTGCAATTCTCGGCCCCCATGGCGATGGCCACGGTGGGCAATTCATTCGTGCCTATCTGCCGGACGCCTTGAGCGTGCAAGTGTTGGCCAGGGACTCCGGGGAAGAACTCGGCAACCTTGAAGCCACCCAGACGCCGGGGCTGTTTGTCGGGCATTTCGATCGCGCCCAGGCGTACCTGCTGCGCACCCGTTGGGCTGGCGGCGAGCAAGTCAGCGAAGACCCTTACAGCTTTGGCCCGCTGCTCGGCGAGATGGATTTGTACCTGTTCGCTGAAGGCAATCATCGCGACCTGAGCAGTTGCCTAGGCGCACAGTTGAAGACGGTCGACGGCGTCGACGGCGTGCGCTTCGCCGTGTGGGCGCCCAACGCCAAGCGCGTGTCGGTGGTCGGTGATTTCAACAACTGGGACGGTCGCCGCCATCCCATGCGTCTGCGCCATCCGACCGGAGTCTGGGAGCTGTTCATCCCGCGCCTGCGTGCGGGCGAGGCGTACAAATACGAAATCCTCGGCAGCCAAGGCATATTGCCGCTCAAGGCTGACCCGATGGCGCTGGCCACTACTTTGCCGCCAGACACGGCCTCCAAGGTTGCCTCGCCGCTGAACATCGATTGGCAGGATCAGGCGTGGATGGAGTCGCGTGGCGAACGCCAGCGACCTGCGGCGCCGCTGTCGATCTACGAACTGCATGCCGGTTCCTGGCAATGTGAGCTGGACGATTTGGGCGAAGTCGCCCGCCAGTACACCTGGCATGAGTTGGGTGAGCGGCTGATTCCTTACGTGAAAGACTTGGGTTTCACCCATATCGAGCTGATGCCGATCATGGAGCACCCGTTCGGCGGCTCATGGGGTTATCAACTGCTGTCGCAATTCGCCCCCAGCGCCCGTTACGGTTCTCCGGATGACTTTGCCGCCTTCGTCAACGCCTGCCACCAGGCGGAAATCGGCGTGATTCTCGATTGGGTGCCGGCGCATTTTCCGACCGATACCCACGGCCTGGCGCAATTCGATGGCACGGCGTTGTATGAATACGGCAACCCGCAGGAAGGTTTTCATCAGGACTGGGACACGCTGATCTACAACCTCGGCCGCACCGAAGTTCACGGCTACATGCTGGCCTCGGGGTTTCACTGGCTCAAGCATTTTCACGTCGATGGCCTGCGCGTCGATGCGGTGGCGTCGATGCTCTATCGCGATTACTCGCGCAAGGCTGGTGAATGGGTGCCGAACCGCCACGGCGGTCGGGAAAACCTCGAAGCCATCGACTTCTTGCGACACCTCAACGACGTGGTGGCGCTGGAGGCGCCGGGTGCGCTGGTCATCGCCGAAGAATCCACTGCGTGGCCGGGCGTTAGCCAAAGCACGCAACAAGGCGGTCTGGGCTTTGCCTACAAATGGAACATGGGCTGGATGCACGATTCGTTGCATTACATCCAGCAGGACCCGGTGTACCGCGCCCATCACCACAACGAACTGAGTTTTGGCCTGGTGTACGCCTGGTCCGAGCGTTTCATCCTGCCGATTTCCCACGATGAAGTGGTTCACGGCAAGCATTCGCTGATCGACAAGATGCCCGGCGACCGCTGGCAGAAGTTCGCCAACCTGCGCGCCTACTTGAGCTTCATGTGGACCCACCCGGGCAAGAAACTGTTGTTCATGGGCTGCGAATTCGGCCAGTGGCGCGAGTGGAACCACGACCAGCAACTCGACTGGTACTTGCTGCAATACCCTGAACACAAAGGCGTGCAGAAACTGGTCGGCGACCTCAATCGGTTGTACCGCGAAGAGCCGGCGCTGCATGAGCAGGACGATGCGCCGCAAGGCTTCCAGTGGCTGATTGGCGACGATGCGATCAACAGCGTCTACGCGTGGTTGCGCTGGAGCAAAGAAGGGCGGCCGGTGCTGGTCGTGGCCAACTTTACGCCGGTGCCGCGTGAGGGCTATCGCGTCGGTGTACCGATTGCCGGGCGCTGGACCGAGGTGATCAACAGCGATGCGGCGATGTATGCCGGCTCCAATTATGGCAACAGTGGCGGGGCATTTACGGAGGAGGAACCGAGCCATGGGCAGGCGCTGTCACTGGTGTTGAATTTGCCGCCGCTGGCGGTGTTGATCTTGCGGCCTGAGGGCTGATTCAGAACCGAGGTGCTGCCTTCACGAGCAAGCCCGCTCCCACATTTAACCGAGTTCTTCCATGAGAATGCGGTCGAATGTGGGAGCGGGCTTGCTCGCGAAGGGGCCAGGCTAGGCAACACTTCCAGTGAACTGAACGCTCACCACCGCATCCGCACCCCCAGACTCCCGATCAACCCATTCAAATCATTGTCATCCACATCACTGCTGTAATCCGCACTGACGTAAAAACTCACCGCCGGCGTAACCCTGGCCACCAGCCCCAACCCCACCTCAACCGTCGATGAATTGCGACTGCTGCTGATCTTGTCGACCTGGTCCAGGGTGACGGTATTACCGGTGTACACGGTGTGCCACAAGTTGGTCCGCACGTAGGGTTCGACGCCCAGGCCGTTGATGTCGTAACTCCCTTTCAATCGCGCACCGACCCGTCCGCTCCAGGACGTCAGATCGCTGGATGACGCATTGCCCGAGCCGGCATACGGCGTATCCAGAGTGATGCGTTGATTGATCAACTGCGCCTGGGGTTCGACTACCCAGTTCTCGCTCAGGCCAATCGGAAACCCGCCTTCTACCGACAATGTCATTGCGCTGCCTTCGGTGGCTTGCCGAGTGCCGTCTAAATTACGGCTGTAGCCGGTGACACGGCCGCCACTGGCGACCAAATCGACGTGCCAGCCTTGAGGGCCGATCAGACTCCAGTAGGCGCCCAGGCTTTCGCCTTGAAGGTTGAGGGTGTCATTTTTGGGATTGGCCAGGGCCGGGCTGGTCAGCAGGCCGTTGCTGCTGCCTTGTAACTGGGTAGTGCCGCCGATCAAGCCGATTTGCTGCGTATGGCCGTTAGCGCTCTGTAGGGTGAGGAACGCCGGCCCTTTGAATTCGCCGTTACTGCCGGGAACCGAATAGGCCTGTGAAAGGTAATCGGTTTGAGCCTGCCGCGAAGGTTTTCCGTAGATCTGATCCCAGGCTGAAGGTGCCTGGTCTTCAATGGTCAGCTGTGAACTTCGGATATCGGACGCCGCGTTGAAATGGCCAGGGTAGGTTGCAGTAAACGCAGGGGTAGGCAAGGTGAGGATCGGAACATCCTGGCGATACCATGGAAGGGGTTCTTCTTGCGGCGGGGCCGCCTGGATCTCCATGGTCGAACACAGCAGGATAGAGCTCGAAACAGTGCAAAAAGTGACTTTTATCTCTTGTTGGGTGAATGAAGTTCTCATGGGGGTCTACCTTGCAATCGCATGCGTACTCTCGCTTTGGCGTCTCTCCTACCCCGAATGAGGGGCGGCCGAATGGATTGAGGGCAAGCCGCTGGGCGCCCGGATTGGCGGGTGTCTGAGGGGTTGCCCCCTGATGGTACTTCGGGGGTAGTAAGGTGTAGCTAAGAAGACCACGGACGGCGCGTCAAGAAAATGGCCGATAAATGGTATGGGTATTTTAGGTGTTGCAAGTGACTGATTTACGACGCAGATCTAAGCGCTTGTTTGTTCGAGAAAACGTCAAAAAAACCGTAAATCAGAGCTTTTACTCGGTTGCTAGAGGTGTACCTCCACCGCCAGCGGCAGGTGATCCGACAGGTGCGTCCAGGGTTTATTGCCGAGGATTCGCGGTTCATGACTGCTGGCATTGCGCAGGTAAATCCGGTCGAGGCGTAGCAACGGAAAACGCGCTGGGTAGGTTTTGGCGGGTCGTCCGTTATGGCGTTCGAACACTTCGTGCAGGTAGTCACGACGGGCGAGGGCGGCGTTGCCCTGCAACTGCCAGTCGTTGAAATCACCGGCGATGATCACCGGGGCATCGTCGGGCAGGGACTCGAGCAGTTGGCAGAGGAGCTGCAACTGCAACTGACGATGACTTTCCAGCAGGCTCAGGTGTACGCAAATCGCATGCACTTCGGCGTGCCCCGGCACCTCCAGCACGCAATGCAACAACCCGCGCCGTTCAGGGCCGGTGATCGATACATCAAGGTTTCGAAATTCGCGGATCGGGTATTTCGACAGCAGGGCATTGCCGTGGTGACCATCGGGGTAGACCGCATTGCGCCCATAGGCGAAATCGCTCCACATGCTGTCGGCGAGAAATTCGTATTGCGAGGTCTGCGGCCAGTTGTAATAACGCGAAGAGTGCCGATCGTGTTCGCCGACCACTTCTTGCAGGAACACAAGATCCGCCGACGTACTGCGCACCGCTTCGCGCAGCTCCGGGAGGATGAAACGCCGGTTGAGGGCGGTGAAGCCCTTGTGAGTATTGACCGTCAGCACCCGCAGGCGATGAATCGCCCGGGATGGCTTGAGGGTGGCCCGCTGCTCGGGATCGCTGGTCACGTAGGCTCCTCTGAATCGTGGCTGCTTATGCATGCGACTGATGAGGCGGCGGGCAGTTCAGTGGCAATCAGGGAAAGTGTGCTCACCACCGATGTGTGTCGGGTTGAAAATTTGGGGATTCAGAGGAAGACGATTTCATAGGGCAAGCGCATACGGTCCAGGATCACTCGGGGCAGCAGCGGTGCAATGCCCAGCGCCGGTTCGCCGTCGAGCTGGCTGGCGTAGGCATGGGTGGCGTGGCTTTTGCGCGCGACGGTCCAGGTGTCGAGGCGTATTTTGCGGGCCCGGTGCCAGGGCATCAGCCCCTGATCGCGAGCCGGCCAGTGCCAGGCCCATATCGGCAGTTCATGGAATGTCGCACCGACCATGCCCGCAGCCGCGGCGCTGGCACGGCCGACGGCGTCGTGGTCGGGCGTGCCGTCTTCGCGCCAGGTGCTGAACACCACGTCGCCGGGACGCAAATAGCGGGCGATGAACCGAGTCAGTTGCGTCTCGTGTTCAGCCAGGACGAAATCAGTGAAGCCACCCCGAATCCATTTCAGGCTGTGCATCGGCAAGCCGAGCCGGCGCAAGGCCTCGACGCTTTCCTGGCCGCGAAACACGCTCAGACGTTTTTCAGACCATTGCTGCGAGCCCGGTTGAGTGGCACTGCCATCAGTGACCGAGATCAATTGCAGGGGATGACCGAGGGTCGAGAGCAACTGCAGCAGACCGCCACAGGTGACCACTTCATCGCCGGGATGCGGCGCGATCACCACGGCGCGGGCGCCGGCGGGGACCAGGGTCTGGGTGTTGATGACGGGGATGTTGTCCAGTTGCAGCGCGCTGTTCCAGATTTGTGCTGGCTGGCTGCTGTCGATGATGGAGACGGATTTCATCGGGGCTACGTCCTTGTTCTGTTTGAGAGCAATGTGCGATTTCTCCGTACCCTGGATTGTCGCGTGCTGAGTATTGCTCAAGTAATCCTATTCGTCGCGTAACGGTTCCAGCTAAGCCGGTTTTTTTTAATCGATCTGTGCCAGATCGTGCAAATAGTCGCCGAAACCACCCCGTGCGCGGCTGTCCAGGCGAGCGCTGGTGAGCACTTGCGGGCGATGGCTCCAGGCAATGTTCGCGCCGCAGCGCTCCAGTTGTCGCACCAGTTGCACATCTTCATGGCAGGCCAGCGGTTCGAACCCCCCGGCGCGCCGATAGGCGTCTGCGCTGATACCCAGATTGGCTCCGTGAATATGCCGATGGCCGTCGCGGGCCTGGTAATGCTGGTGGTAGCGAATCTGGGCCGATTCATTGAATGATTCATGCCACGCATCGACCGTGACTGTGCCGCACACCGCGTCCGCATCCAGGGACAACTGCGCCACCAGCCAATCCTGCGCGACACGGCTATCAGCGTCGGAGCAGGAAATCCAGCGCACCCCCAATGCAAGCAGAAAACTGGCCCCGACCGCGCGCGCCTGGCCGACATTGCGGGCCTCGATGCTCAGACTGTGGACCGGGTAACGCTGGACGATCTCGCCCGATCGATCGGTGCAACTGTCGAGCACCACCAGCACCGCGACGCTTTCACCGCGCAGCAACTCATGTTGCGCGGCGTTCAGGGCGGCTTGCAGGCATTCGGCGAGCAAATCTTCTTCGTTATGCGCGGGGATCAGAATGCCAATCATCGCAGGCCCTCAAGTGTTGCCACCGAGCGCGGTTCACGACTCCAGAGCTCCAGCAGGAAATCCGCTTCCTGATGCAGGACCAGGCGCGCCAGCGGCAGTTGTTCGTGGAGCAACTCGTGAACTTGTCGTGCGTTCAACGGGCAGCCGTCGATGGGCGGGCGCCAGTGGCAGGCCAGCAGTTGGCCGTCGGCGGTGAGTGACTGCTCGGCCCGCTGGATCAGGCGTTTCAAGTCCTCAGCGTCGAGGTAGTAACCGATTTCGCTGAGGACGATCAGGTCGAATTGTTCCTCCGGCCAATCGGCAGGCAAGCGTGAGTGGCGCACTTCGGCGTGGTCGAACGGGCCGAGGCGGGTGCGCGCCAACGCAGCGGCTGTGGCAGCGGTGTCGCAACACAGCAGGCGATCGCAACGGCTGGCCAGCTCAAAGCTCAGTTCGCCATTAGCGCAGCCGGGTTCAAAGATCGCGCGGTAATGCGCACGGGGCAGGGCGGCGAGGGTGATGGCGCGTTTGCGCTGCTCGTACCAGCGCTGACGAAACGCCCACGGATCATCGTTACCGGCAAACAAACCGTCGAAATAACGATCGTCGACACTCATAGAAACACCACCTCGAACGGCTGCAACAAGCGGTCCAGCACATAGGGCGCCAACACGGGCGGCAAGCCGATGTGCGGATCTCCTTCCAATTGGCTGGCGAAGGCGTGGATCGCATGGCGTTTGCGCGCGATCAACGGCGGCGTCAGGAGGATTTTGCGTGCCCGGTGCCATGGCACAAACGCGTCTTCCGGCGTTGCCCAGTGCCAAGTCCACACAGGCAGCTCATGCAGAGTCGCACCAACGCGTCCGGCGGCGGTGGCGCTGGCTCGGCCCACGGCTTCATGATCGCAATGGCCGTCTTCTCGCCACGTCGTGAACACCACATCGTTGGGGCGCAGGTGCTGTTCGATGAACGCGCTCAACTCGTTTTCGCGTGCGGCAACCTGGCTGTCGCTGAAACCGCCGCGCAGCCATTTCAGCTGGTGCAGCGGCAGACCGAGACGGCGCAGCGCTTCAGCCGATTCTTGCGGGCGAACGGCGCTCAGGCGCGCCACGGGCCAACGTGTGGAACCGGGATGGCTGGCGCTGCCGTCGGTAACCGAGATCAGTTGCAGCGCCCGACCCTGCGCCGCGAGGATTTGCAGGAAACCACCGCAGCCCAGCACTTCGTCATCCGGGTGCGGCGCGATGATCACCGCGCGAGTGCCTTCGGGCACCAGGCTGAGGATGTCGATTACCGGCAATTGCGCCAGATGACGGGAGGTTTGCCACAGGTGCAGGGGCGTGCCCTGGCCGACGATGGGGTTGGTTTTCATAACGTCCATGTCCCGTTGAGGGAATGTTTGCCCAGCGCGGCGAGGTCCCGCTCGGCATGGCTTTGCCTGAGGAAAACCGGCAGGTCGGCAATCAGTCGGGCGAACTGCCGGTCCTTGCAATAAGGCCCGGCGCCGAGGGCGTGGCCGACGTGGAGGATCACCTGTTCAGCGGCCTGTTCGACAACCGCCCGGGCACGACGAGCCAGCAATTGGGCGTTATCCAGCGGCGAGGCATCGATGCTCATGGCGCTGGCGCGCAACACCTGCGCGGCGGCGAAAAGAGCACTGTCGACCGCGCCGAGATGGGCGAGGGCATGGGGTTCTTCGCGTTGCGCGCAGTGAGTGCGCAGGCGTTCGGCGAGGCTACATGCGGCGCCGTACCAGCAGGCAGCAATGCCGATGCCGCCCTGCCAGAAACCCGGCCGTTGCAGGTAATCACCGGGTTGGCCAATGAGGTGCGCGTCAGCATTGTCGAACAGGACCTCTACGCTGCCGGTGGCGCCCATGCCAACGGCCTGCCAGCCTTGATCCGTCACGCTCACGCCAGGTTGATCCAGCGCCACAGCGACCAGTTGCTGACAGTCGTTTTCATCCCACGCAGTGAGCAGGGCATGGCTCAACACCGTCGCGCCCGAGCACCAGGCTTTGCGCCCATCCAGCCTCACGCTTAAACCTTGCCGACTGACCCGCACCCGCGCATTCGGCGGTTCGGCGGCCCACATGCCCCACGTGCTGCCGGGTGTGGGCTCGCCACCCAGTTGCGCGATGATTGCCAGTGCATCGGTGTGACCTTCGTACAACTTGCACAACCCCAGATCATGCCCGCCAACCTCGGCCAAACGCTGAAAACGCTCCAGCGTCCGGCCACTGCCCGGTAGTGGAAGCTGATCCAGCCCCGCCTCCACCAGCGCCCGCAGGCAACGACCTAACGCCTGAGTGTCAGCGTATTCCGCGGATCGACGAGCCAGAAACGCCTGAAGGTCCATTTCACTCTTCTTCCTCATGCTGCAATTCGAACAGCAGCAGCGAACGGCCCGTCACGGAATATTCGTGGCCGATTTCAAAGCGTTCCTGCCCACGAACCGATGGTTGATTGGTATCGATCATGCAGGTCCAGAACCCGCCGTCCGGCACTTCCGGCAATGTGAAGTTGACGATGTCGTGGTGCGCGTTGACCACCAGCAACAAAGTTGCGTCGGCGCCTTTACGACGGATGCCGGTTTCCTGGGCGCGGCCGTCGAGCAAAATCCCGAGACAACGACCGTGGGCCTCGCCCCATTGTTCCTGGGACATTTCACTGCCGTCAGGCGCAAGCCAGGTCACGTCCTTGACCCCGATGTCCTCGTTGTAATTACCCACCAGGAAGCGGCCGCGACGCAGGATCGGGTACGCCAGGCGCAACTTGATCAGGCGCTTGACGAACTTGAGCAGGGCTTTGCCGTCCTCGCTGAAGTCCCAGTTGACCCAGCCGATCTCGCTGTCCTGGCAATAGGCGTTGTTGTTGCCTTCCTGAGTGCGGGCGAATTCGTCGCCGGCCACCAGCATTGGCGTGCCTTGGGACAGCAGCAGCGTGGCGAAGAAGTTGCGCATTTGCCGCTGGCGCAACTCGTTGATCTCGGGATCGTCGGTCGGGCCTTCGACGCCGTGGTTCCAGGACAGGTTGTTGTTACTGCCGTCCTGATTGTTCTCGTCGTTGGCTTCGTTGTGCTTGTCGTTGTACGACACCAGGTCATTGAGGGTGAAACCGTCGTGGGCGGTGATGAAATTCAACGAGGCATAGGGGCGTCGGCCGCGCTGATTGAACATCTCGCCGGAGGCAGTCATGCGGCTGGCGAAATCGGCGAGCTGACCGTCATCTCCTTTCCAGAACGCACGCACCGTGTCGCGGAACTTGTCGTTCCATTCCACCCAGCCCGGCGGGAAGTTACCGACCTGATAACCACCGGGGCCGCAATCCCACGGTTCTGCAATCATCTTCACCTGACGCAGCACCGGGTCCTGACGACAGGCTACGAGGAAGCTGTGACGCTCATCGAAACCGTCGTGGTAGCGCCCGAGAATGGTCGCCAGGTCGAAGCGGAAACCGTCGACGTGCATTTCCGTCGCCCAATAGCGCAAGGAATCGGTGACCATTTGCAAGACGCACGGATGGCTCAGGTCCAGGGTGTTGCCCGTCCCGGAATCGTTGATATAGAAGCGTTTGTCATCGGGCATCAAGCGGTAGTACGAGGCGTTGTCGATACCGCGCATGGACAGCGTCGGCCCTTGCTCGTTGCCCTCGGCAGTGTGGTTGTAGACCACGTCGAGGATCACCTCCAGGTTGGCTTCGTGCAGGTGCGCAACCATTTCCTTGAACTCGGCAATCTTGCCGCTGGCCAGGTAACGCGGATCCGGGGCGAAGAAGGCGATGCTGTTGTAGCCCCAATAGTTGGTCATGCCCTTGTGCAGCAAGTGCTGGTCATTGACGAACGCGTGGATCGGCAGCAATTCCACCGACGACACCCCGAGCTTGCGGATGTGTTCCAGCACGTCATCGACCATCAACCCGGCGAAGGTGCCGCGCACATTCTCGGGGACGGAAGGGTGACGCATGCTGATGCCGCGCACGTGGGTCTCGTAAATGATCGTTTTGTCCCATGGCACACTGACGCGATGGTCGTGGCCCCAGGTGTGCGCCGGGTCGATGACTTTGCATTTGGGCACGAAGGGCGCGCTGTCGCGCTCATCGAAACTGAGGTCGGCGTCGGGGTGGCCGATGGTGTAGCCAAACAGAGCTTCGGACCATTTCAACTGGCCGACCAATTGCTTGGCGTAGGGGTCGATCAGCAATTTGTTGGGGTTGAAACGATGACCGTTGGCCGGGTCGTACGGGCCGTAGACGCGATAACCATAGATCAGGCCCGGGTGGGCGTCAGGCAAGTAGCCGTGGTAGATCTCGTCGGTGTATTCGGGCAGCTCGATTCGTTCAAGTTCGACTTCGCCGGCGTCATCGAAGATGCACAACTCGACGCGGGTGGCATTAGCGGAAAACAAGGCAAAGTTGACCCCCAGACCATCCCAGGTTGCGCCCAACGGGAAGGGCAAGCCTTCACGGATTCGCGACGCCTCGGCGTGAGGTTCTGGCGCGGATTTTTTTGGCGTGGTCATCAAGTGCTCCTGCAAGAAAGGGTCAGCTGTTTTTCGGGGGCGAACGCGCCCTCAGTGGCGAGCGAGCTCGCCACGTTTTCGATCAGGACAATTCGGTTGGCCCGTCAGGTGATCGGTGGTTTTTTCGCCACGCGCGGCTTCTTCTCGACGGCTTTCTCGCCCGGCGGTATCACTTTCGACGCCGCTGCGGGTTTGGCCTTGGCCTTCGGTTTGGCGTCGTTGGCTTTACCCTCCAGAGCGCCATTGGCCTTGACTGCCGCAGGCTTGGCAGTGGTTTTGCTGCCACTGGCCTTCGGTGAGTTTTTCGGCGCCAGGGCTTCCGCTTCAGCGAGCTTGCGTGCCATCTCCCAGTGGCGCGCTTCCTGACCCTCGGGTTTTCCTTCTGATTCCCAAATCTGATAGGCAAATTCGCGAACGCGTTTATCGTCGGTACTCATCGCAATGCTCCTGAACTGAACTCAAGCTTGTGTAAAGAGTTGGATAAAGAGATTGACCGGGACAACCCCCAGCGCGGCGCTGATGTTCAGCTCCCTGTTTTTTGTGACTGCGACGCTGGAAAAAAGTCCCTTCAGATTTTCATCCGAGGAGGCGAACGGTAATCTCACCCGCGTATCGCCCCACAGCGGCGCATCAATCTGTGGTTGGGCACTGTTTTTCAGCAGTTCGGCGCAGCGAATCGGGACGATCACGATGGCGCGTTTTCCCTCCAGTACGCGGGCAAATGCCAGCACCCGATGGGCCTGACTGCCGATCACTTCAAGGGCTTGATAGCGCCCTCGGGAAAACAGTTCGGCATGCTCGGCGCGCAGGTTCAGCACCTCGGCGATCAGCGTCTGCTTGATGCGCCCGTCACGCCAGTTCGACAACAGTTCGGGCACCTGCGGTGTTGCTTGAAGGGCTCGCTCACGACTGACGTAATCCACCGGCCGGCGGTTATCCGGATCGACCAGGCTGAAATCCCAGAAGTCGTTGCCCTGATAGAGGTCCGGCACCCCCGGCACGGTCATGCGCAGCAAGGTTTGCGCCAAGCTGTTGATAGCGCCGGAAGGGGCGATGGCCTGGGCCGCTTTACCGAGGGCTGCGCGTAACAGCTCACCTTCGGGGGCCAGAAACAGCCGCTCGATAAACGCCTGCATCGCCTGTTCATACGGTTCGTTCGACGCGCTCCAGCTGCTTTGCAGTTTGGCTTCGCGCAGGGCTTTTTGTTGCCACTGCCAGAGGCGTTTGGCGTAGTCCTCCAACGCCGGTTGATCGTCGATGTGCAGGGTCAACGGCCAACTGCCTAGGATCGCCTGATACAGGATCAACTCATCGCCCGCCGACGGCATGTGGTCGTCGTCGCGCAATGGGCGGGCGAGCGTGCGCCAAAGCGGGACTTGCTCGGCGTACCACGCGCTACGTTCGCTCAACACGGCCAGGCGTGCGCGAGTGTCTTCGCCGCGTTTGTGGTCATGGGTGGCGGTGGCCAGCAGGTTGTCCGGGAACTCGGCCAGGCGATGGGCGCAGACCGCATGGAAGTCCGACACCGGGGCGCTGAACTGTTCGGTGCTGAACCCCACGTCATTGCGCGACAGCAACACGGCCGAGCGATAGAACGCGGTGTCTTCAACGGCTTTGGCGGCGGCCGGTGACGTCAGTTGCTGAAAGCGTACGCAGGCATGCTTGAGGATCTTGCGCTGGCGACCCACCGCACGCTTGCGCCACGGCTCGCCGCCGAGCCAGCCGGCCAGGCAATCGAGCACCGGCCAATCGGCTTCGCTCAATGTTTGCCGTGCACCGTCCATGGCCTGCTGGAAAAACACGTCGTCTTCAGCGAAGCGGCCACGGGGGCTGATGTAGGTGCGGTACACAGGGAAGTGCACGATCAATTCCTGCAACGCCCGGCGGATTGCACCGAGGGTCAGGTCGCGGGTCATCAGGTCGTCGCGGGCCACTTGCAGCAAGGCCTGGGCGACGCTTTCGAAATCACCGGCCAGCGAGCCATTGAGGATCTGCTGCCGCGCCAATTGGGCTTCCTGCTGAAAGTCGGCCGGCCGTTCGCTGAGGCGCTGCCAGAGCTCGCCCAGGGTTTGCGCGCCTTGCGGATCGTGTTGCAGCAGCGACAGCTGGTTCATGAATTCATAACCGGTGGTGCCGTCTACCGACCAGTCGCGGTGCAGGGTTTCGCCTTTGCCAAGGATCTTCTCGACGTAGATCGGCAAGTGCCGCCCCGGTGACAGGCTATCGACCCGGCGTCGCAGTTTGCGGCAGTAGCCACGGGGATCAGCGAGGCCGTCAATGTGGTCGATGCGCAGACCGTCGATCAGACCTTGAGCCACCAGTTCGAAGATTTTCGCGTGGGTGGCTTCGAACACGGCCGGCCGTTCGACGCGCAAACCGCCCAGTTCGTTGACATCGAAAAAACGCCGCCAGTTGATGTCATCCGCTGCCGTGCGCCAACTGGCCAGACGATAGCTCTGGCGTTCGAGCAAGTTGTGCAGGCGCTGGAAACCATCGGTAGTGAGCGAGTCGTAAGCGCCGAGGTGCTGTTCGATGGACTTGAGCAGCGCCGGATCGCTGGCCAGTTCACGCAATTCGGCTTTCAGCGGCACCGCCAGGCTGTGCGCGTCGGTCTGGTAACTCAAGGTGGTGAAGCGCTCCGCCAGCGACTTCTGCGGTTCGACCTCGGTGGGCAGCAACTCGCCGTAGTTCATCGGGCAGATCGGGAAGCGGTGGTCGTAATGCTGCACATAAAAGCTGCCGTTCTGCGCATCAAAGTGCAAGGGCAGGGTGCCGTCCTGCAAGGCGATGCCGTAGTCGCTGCCGAGGAACGGCAGCAATAACTGACCTTCCATCAACGGGTCCGGCGAATGCCATTGAATGTCGAAAAACTCGCCGAACGGACTCAGGCGCCCCCATTCCAGCAAGTCCAGCCACCACGGGTTATCCGCGCCACCGACGGCCATGTGGTTGGAGACGATGTCGAGGATCAGGCCCATCCCGTGTTCGCGCAGGGCACCGACCAAGCGCCGCAGTGCGGTTTCACCTCCGAGTTCGGGATTGACGGTGGTCGGGTCCACCACGTCGTAGCCATGCATGGAGCCGGCGCGGGCGGCCAGTAGCGGCGAGGCATAGACGTGGCTGATGCCCAGACGGGCGAAATAGGGCACCAGCGGCACCGCTTGATCAAGGGTGAAGCCTTTATGAAATTGCAGCCGCAGGGTCGCCCGCAGTGGTTGGATAATCGACGCCGTCATTGGTCACGCTCGCCCGCCTGAAGCCGCGCGCAGGCGAGCAATTCGAGGCGTCGGGCCGCGTCCGGGTCATCAAGCAGACTTTCGCTGTCGCCGGGCAGGCGTCGTGACCAGTTGGGGTGGGTGTCGATGGTGCCGGGCAGGTTGGCCTGCTGTTCGATGCCCAACGCATCTTCAAGCGGCAGCAACACCAACGGCGCGCGGGTGTGCCCGAGGAAACGGACGCTGGCGTCGAGCACCTGATCGGTTTCGTGGGACTCTTCGCGAAAATTCTGAGGGTCCTGGCTCAACACCCGACGCAGGCCTTCGCGTTCGCGTTCGCGGTGTTGGCGCCACTCGATTTCACCGCTGGCGTCGGTCAGGCCGAGCCGGGCGTTCCAGTCGATGTCGCGGCCGTGCCACCAGCCATTGAGCGTCGGCAAGTCATGGGTGCTGGTGGTCGCCAGTGCATTTTCCGGCCAGTCGAGGATCGGCTTGAAGTGGGCGTTGTCCTGTTCAAACAACAGCACGCGCATGCCGAGGATCGAGCGTGCGATGAGTTTTTCCCGCAGGCCGTCCGGCACGGTGCCGAGGTCTTCGCCCAACACAATCGCTTGATGGCGGTGGGACTCGAGCGTGAGCAAGCGCAACAAGTCGTCGACCGGGTAGTACAGGTAGGCACCATCGCGGGGCGGCGCGCCGTTGGGGATCACCCACAAACGTTGCAGGCCCATGATGTGGTCGATCCGCAGGCCGCCGGCGTGGGCGAAATTGGCCCGGAGCATTTCGATAAACGCACGGAACCCGTTGCGCACCAGACCTTCGGGCGAAAACGCAGAGATGCCCCAGCCCTGACCGGCCCGGTTGAGGATGTCTGGCGGCGCGCCTACCGTCAGCGAGGCGAGCAACTCGTCCTGACGGCTCCAGGCCTGACTGCCACCGCCGTCGGCGCCCACGGCGAGGTCGGCGATCAGGCCGATGCTCATCCCGGCACTGCGGGCGGCGGTTTGCGCGCGCTCCAGGCAACGGGTGATCAACCACTGGCAGAAGGCGAAGAAACCGATGCGTGCGGCGTTCTCTTCGGCGAATTCGGCCAAGGCGGCGCTGCGCGGGTCGCGCCATTGCTCGGGCCACTCGCGCCAGTCGAGGCTTTCGCCTTTGGCGGCGCGGGTCTCTTGCAGGGCTTCGAAGCGGCAATGGTTTTCCAGTGCTTCGCCCGAGGCATGGCGGAAGCTGCTGAAGTCTTCATGCAGAGGATGCTCACCGTGGACAAAGCCTTCGTACAACGCCTGCAGAATTCGGTGTTTGGCTCGGGCGGCCACGGGCCAGTCAATCAGCGGGCGTTCTTCAAGCGCTTGCAGTTCTGCAGCCAGCCCCGTGGCGTCAATCGCCGCACGCATCGCGCGCTCGCCGAGGATGGCACCGGGTGCGGCGTAGAGGCTATTGAGAAACAGTCGGCTGGAGGGCGAGTAAGGGCTGTAGCGCTGCGTGTCGCTGCCGAACATGGCGTGCAACGGACTGATCGCCAGCGCCTCGGCGCCGCGCTCACCGGCCACCCGTGCGAGATCTTCTAGGGCCTGGGTGTCGCCGAAACCGCCATCGCCGGCACGTCGTAGGGAGTACAGCTGCACGCTCAGGCCCCAGGTGCGCGGGATCGGATTGTCGACCGCGTCGCCGACGCTGTAGCAGCGCTCGGGCGCTACCGCCAGGGTGAAGGATTGTCTGTCGATGCTGACGTGCTGGTAGCCGACTGGAACCAGCCCCGGCAGCACGGCTTGTGCATCGAGTTTCAGGTACATCTTCGAACCGTCTTCGAGGTGAATGTCGCACGGGGTTTCAGGCTCGAAGTAACGCGCCAGATCGAGGCCCGCACCGACATCGACCGTCAACAGCGGCGGCAGGCGATGGGTCTGCTGGACGGCTTGCAGCTCCAGCAGGCTCGCGTCGATTTCCTGGGCACTGCCGGCCGGGTGGCCGAGGCCGGTGAGCACGGCGCGCAGCACCGACGGGCCGACTTTTTGCGGGCGACCATTGGCGTCGATCCAGTCGACAGCCAGCCCTGCGCGGCTGGCCAGTATTTCAAGTTGCGCATCGCTCATAGGCGCTCTCCATCCGGGGGTAGCAAAGGGGCTGCGGCCGTGAGACTGACTAGCGCGCAATACGGGGCAAGTTTGCCCTCGTGCAACAGGCCGGCCGAGTGGGGCGGGTGTTCGAACAGCAAGATAGTGTCGGCCTGTGGGGTGTGGACCACTGGCGTGTCGCTGAGGTTCAGGTCAATGCGCAGCTCACTGCCATCGCCCAGCCGCCAGCGCGCCGTCACGGCTGCGTGGCCGAGCACGTCGGCGCCCAATGCCTGGGTGCCGGGCAGCCGCGGTATGAGATGCTGATGGCGCAACTGCAACAGGCGGCGATACAGGTCGTGAATGGCTGGCAGTGCACTGGCGTTCAGCTTCGGTTGCGATGCTTCGAAGGTCCGGGGTGCATTCGGGTCGGGAATCTGTTCACGTTTGTGCGGATCGGCAAAGGCGCTGAACGCCGCAAACTCGTTGCGTCGACCTTCGCGCACCAACTCTGCAAGTTCACCGTGGTGGCTGGTGAAAAACAGAAACGGCGCCTGCGCGGCGAATTCATCCCCCATGAACATCAGCGGGATCATCGGCGACAACAGCAGCAGTGCGGTGGCCGCGTAGAGCGCATCGGGGTGAGCCAGTTGATGCAGCCGCTCACCCAACGCACGGTTGCCAATCTGGTCATGGTTTTGCAGAAACAGCACGAAGGCGGTCGGCGGCAAGTGACCACTGGATTCACCTCGCGGCGTGCCGTGGCGGTTGAGCTGGCCCTGAAACACAAAACCCTGGCTCAGGCAGCGAGCGAGTTGTTCGGTGGGCTGCTCGGCGTAATCGGCGTAGTAGGCATCGGTTTCACCGGTCAGCAACACATGCAAGGCGTTGTGACCGTCATCGTTCCACTGCGCATCGAAGCCTTTTTCCAGCAGGCTCGCCTCGTTGTGCTCGTTTTCCACCATCAGCCACACATGGCGCGAGGGTTCGGTTTGCTGGCGAACTCGTTGCGCCAGCTCTTCAAGGAAGTCCGGGCTTTCAATGGCGTGCACCGCGTCCAGGCGCAAGCCGTCGAAGCGATACTCCAGCAACCACATCAACGCGTTGTCGATGAAGAAATCCCGAACTTCACGCTGACGGAAGTCGATGGCCGCGCCCCAAGGGGTGTGTTTGTCCTCGCGGAAAAAGCCCTTGGCGTAGCGGTGCAGGTAATTGCCGTCCGGACCGAAGTGGTTGTAAACCACGTCGAGAATCACCGCCAGGCCAAGGCCGTGGGCGGTGTCGATCAGGTGCTTGAGTTGCTCGGGCGAGCCATAGGACGCCTGGGGCGCGTAAGGCAAGACGCCGTCGTAGCCCCAATTGCGCTCACCGGGGAATTGCGCCAGCGGCATCAGTTCAATCGCGGTGATGCCCAGTTCGACCAGGCGCGACAAATGTTGCTCGACGGCACTGAAACCGCCGAGTACACCGACGTGTAGCTCGTAGATGATCGCCTCGTTCCATGGCCGACCTTGCCAGGTGTTGTGTTGCCATCGATAAGCCAGCGGATCGACCACCACGCTGTGGCTGCCGATGTCCCCAGCCTGTGCGCGGGAGGCCGGGTCCGGCACGTCCAGTTCGCCATCGATGTTGTAGCGGTAGCGGGTGCCCGCGGGACAGCGGGTCTTGATCACGAACCAGCCGTCAACCTGAGGCAACAGCGGCAAGGATTGTCCATTTTCCAGTTCGACACTGACGTAAAACGCATCCGGCGCCCACAAGGCAAAACGCGTGTGCTCTGCGTCCAGCATGATCGCGCCGTGGGGCCAGGTCTCAAGGGTCCGTAACGGCATCGTTGAAAACCTCTTACTGTCGGCCCGATTTACCCAGGGCCTTGGCCACAAGTTGTTCGTAGAGTTCGGCGTAGGGTTCCACCGCCTTGCACCAGTTGAACGGCGCGGCCATGGCCCGGCACCGCATGGCATGCAGCAGGTCGGGGAAGGCGAATACCTTGAACGCACGGCTCAGGGCTTCCTGATAACTCTCGACGGTGGATTCATCGAAAAGGAAACCGGTCACGCCGTTTTCAATGGTGTCAGCCAGACCGCCAGTGTTGCGGGCGACCGGCAACGAGCCGAAGCGCTGGGCGTACATCTGGCTCAGGCCGCAGGGTTCGTAGCGCGAAGGCATCAGCAGGAAATCGCTGCCGGCGAACATGCGGCGGGCGTCGGTTTCATTGAAGCCGATGCGCACGCCGATCTGCCCCGGGAAACGCAGGGCCAGTTCACGCATGGCTTGTTCTTCTTCCGGTTCGCCACGGCCAATGATTGCAATCTGGCCGCCGGATTTGACGATGTACTCGGAGACCGCTTCGGTCAGGTCCAGGCCTTTCTGATAGACCAGGCGCGAGACCACGGCAAACAGCGGCCCTTCGGAATCGGCGAGGCCGAACAATTCACGTACGTGCGCGGCGTTCACCGCTTTACCGTCCCAATCACCGATGCTGAACGGGCAGAACAAGTGTGAATCCGTGGCCGCGTCCCAACTTTCATCAATGCCGTTCGGGATGCCGCTGAGCAGGCCTTGCTGGGTCTTGGCGGCGAGAAAGCCGTCGAGACCACAGCCGAAGGCCGGCGTGGTGATTTCCTGAGCGTAAGTGGCGCTGACGGTGGTGATATGGCTCGAATAGGCCATACCGGCCTTGAGGAACGACATCTTGCCGTAGAACTCCATGCCTTCCTGTTGCAGGGCATGCGCCGGAATGCCCAGTTCAGGGCAGGAGCCGAGGCTGGTCACGCCTTGGTAGGCCAGGTTATGGATGGTGAACAACGTCGGGGTGCGCTGCCCACGCCAGTGCATGTAGGCCGGCGCCAGGCCAGCAGGCCAGTCATGGGCGTGCACCAGATCCGGGCACCAATGAATTTGTGCGAGATTGGCGGCGATATCGGCTGCGGCGAGGCCCAGGCGGGCGAAACGAATGTGGTTGTCCGGCCAGTCGCGGCCGTTGTTGGCGCCGTAGGGAGAACCTTCGCGCTCGTAGAGTTCGGGGCAGATCAACACGTAAATGACCAGACCGTCCGGCATGTCCATGCGGCCGATCTTGCAAGGCGGCAGTGCGGCGTGCCCACCCAGTTCACCAATGATGTGGATCGGGTTTTCGCTGTGCAGCACTTGCGGGTATCCGGGAATCAGCACCCGCACATCGTGCAACTGCGCCATGGCGCGTGGCAGGGCGGCGGAGACGTCGCCCAGGCCGCCGGTCTTGACCAGATCGGCAATCTCGGACGTCACGAACAACACTTTCTTTCTATTTGGATTCTGACTGGCAGCCGGTGCCAGCGTCTTGGTTCCCGGGACGCTGATGGATTGCGCGCTCGGTGCATTGACGGCGCTCGATTCGCCGACCTGCTGATGAGCACGCTCTCCCTGAATATCTAAAGCCGCACTAATCATATGAATCTCCCGTGGTGTTGATCTAAAGCTTAGGTCTGGCACAAACGGTGTGGCCAATTCCTGTGGCCGGGCGCAAACGCGCACGCATCGTGGCAAATGCTGCCCAATGCGTTGAAGCAGATGGGTTGGAGGGGCCGTTGCAAGGAATGCACCAGTCGCGTTGGCCCTACCTTTAACCTGACCCATAGCCAGGACCGAAAGTTTCGAGTTTTTTACAACCAGATGACCGACCGGTTTTACCTCGCGAAAATGAGTCTAGGCCAGATCCTAGAGCGGGGCGGGTCATCTGGTGAAATTGTTCGACAATCAGTTTCCAGAGGGTAAAAGAACCGCGCGGGGAAGGGGGGAACGCACCGACGAAGTGCAGGTTTATTTTTGGGGGTGGGTCAAAACGGGACTGGTAAGTCACGAAAATGGGCGGGTTGGGAGGGGATGGTGCACTGTTGCGGTGCGTTTGGATGAAGAGGTTGGGGTGTTGCTGGTGGCCCCTTCGCGAGCAAGCCCGCTCCCACATTGGTCCTGAGTAGACCAGAGATCTAATGTGGGAGCGGGCTTGCTCGCGAAGAACGATAACTCGGTATCAGGTCAACAACCGGATCGGCTTCCCCGTCGACCACGCTTGAATGTCTTCGATCATCTGCGAAAAGAACAGCTGATAGTTCTGCCGACTCACATAGCCAACATGCGGCGTCGCCAGCACATTTTCCAGCGTCCTGAACGGATGATGTTCAGGCAACGGCTCCACTTCAAACACATCCAGCGCCGCCCCGGCCAGACGATTTTTCTGCAACGCCTTGATCAGCGCCGCCTCGTCCACAATCGGTCCCCGGGCGGTATTGACCAGCAGCGCCGTGGGTTTCATCCAGTCCAGCGCCTGGGCGTCGACCAGGCCCCGGCTGCGGTCGCTGAGCACCAGATGCACCGACAACACGTCGGCCTGTTCGAACAGTTCCTGCTTGCCGACATAGGTCACGCCCACTTCGGTAGCCGCTTCAGGTGTCAGGTTCTCGCTCCAGGCAATCACCCGCATGCCGAACACTTGCCCGAACTGGGCGACGCGCTTGCCGATGCTGCCGAGCCCGAGGATGGCCAGGGTCTTGCCGTGCAGATCACCGCCCAGACCCTGCTGCCAAAGTCCCGCACGCAAGGCGTTGGCTTCGGCCACGAGGTTGCGGGTGGCGGCCATGATCAGCGCCCAGGTCAGTTCCGGCGCAGCGTGTTTGTAGCTGTCGGTGCCGCAGACCTGGATTCCCAACGCAGCGGCCGCTTTGAAATCCAGCGCCGCATTGCGCATGCCGCCAGTCACCAGCAGCTTGAGTTTGGGCAGCCGACGCAGCAGGTCCTCATCGAACCGGGTGCGTTCGCGCATCACGCAAATCACTTCGAAGGCACCCAGTCGCTCGGCCAGGGTTTCGTTGTCGGCCGGGTAGTCATGGACAAAACTCACCTCGCCAACGCTGTCCAGCACCGACCAGTCCACAACGTCGCGCGCGACGTCTTGCCAGTCATCGATCACCGCAATCTGCACCGCCATCAGCCTTACCTCATCAATGAACGGGGTTGGTTTTGTTCAGCCAGTCGAGCAAGGCCTTGTGGAATTGCGCCGGTTCTTCCATCTGCGGCGCGTGGCCCATGCCGGGGAATTCAACCAGGGTCGACTGTGGAATCAGTTTTGCCACTTGTTTGCCGAGCACCTCGTAGTGACCGAGCTTCGCCTTGACCTCGGGCGTGGCGATGTCACTGCCGATGGCCGTGGTGTCGGAGGTCCCGATCAGCAACAGTGTTGGCATCTTCAGGTCTTTGAATTCGTAAAACACCGGTTGGGTGAAGATCATGTCGTAGATCAGCGCCGAGTTCCACGCGACCTGCGTATGCCCCGGGCCTTTGTTCAGGCCGGCGAGCATGTCGACCCAACGATCGAATTCCGGCTTCCAGCGGCCACCGTAATAGGTGTTGCGCTCATAGGTGCGGATGCCATCGGCGTTGAGTTTGAGCTCGCGCGCGTACCATTGATCGACGGTGCGGTAGGGCACGCCGAGGGCTTTCCAGTCTTCCAGGCCAATGGGGTTGACCAGCGCCAGTTGTTCGACCTGTTCGGGGTATTGCAGCGCATAGCGGGTGGCGAGCATGCCACCGGTGGAGTGACCGAGAAGGCTGGCCTTCTGAATGCCCAGGGTCTTGAGCAGTTGCTGGGTGTTGGTCGCCAGTTGCTGGAAACTGTATTGATAACTGTCGGGTTTGCTCGAGGTGCAGAAACCGATCTGGTCGGGGGCGATAACCCGGTAGCCCGCCTCACTTAGGGCTTTGATCGAACTGTCCCAGGTCGCGCCGCAGAAGTTCTTGCCGTGCATCAGCACCACGCTGCGGCCATTGGCCTTGCCATGGGCGGCGACGTCCATGTAACCCATTTGCAAGGATTTGCCCTGGGACTCGAAGGCGAAATGCTTGACGGTGTACGGGTAATCGAAGCCCTGCAATTCAGGGCCATATTCCGGCCCGTCGGCGTGGGCGACGAGGGGCAGTGCGGCGGTCAGCAACAGGCTGGGCAGCCAGCGGGAGAGGGCGAGGGGCATGGGTGAACTCCAAGGAAAACCTGCCGATGCTGGATCGGCCTGATTAGGGCGACATTAAACACAGGCAATCGCCGCGCTCGATCGTTCAACCCATCCAGCCCAGTGTGGCCAGGACCAGAACGCCATAACGGGCGGCCTTGGCCAGAGTCACAATCAGCAGGAATCGTCCCAAAGGTTCGCGCATGACGCCGGCCACCAGCGTCAGCGGGTCACCGATAATCGGCACCCAGCTCAGCAGCAAAGACCAATGGCCGTAACGCTGATAGTGCTGTCGGGCGCGTTCCAGATGACGAGGGCTGACCGGAAACCAGCGTCTGTCGCGAAACCGTTCGATACCGCGTCCCAACCACCAGTTCACCAGCGAACCCAGCACGTTGCCCAGGGTGGCGACGGCCAACAGCGACCAAAGCCAGTATTTGTCGCTGAGCAACAACCCGACCAGCACCGCCTCGGACTGTAGCGGCAGCAGCGTCGCGGCACCGAATGCGGCGAGAAACAGCCCGAGGTAAGCACCGAAGATCAATGGGCGGGGTAGTCCGCCACCACCACATCACTGCCGTCCTTTTTCAGGCCGATCACTTGGTACGCATCGCTCATGCCATCCATTTCCATCCCGGGCGAGCCCATGGGCATACCTGGCGCTGCAACGCCCAGCAGGTCGTCACGCTTGCTCAGCGCCAGCACCTGGTCTGCCGGGACATGGCCTTCGACAAACTTGCCATTGATTAGCGCGGTATGGCACGACGCCAGACGCGGTGGCACACCGTGCTGTTGCTTGAATTCGCTCATGTTGGTTTCGACGTGGTCTTCAACCTTGAAACCGTTGGCTTCGAGATGGCTGATCCATTTTTTGCAGCAGCCGCAATTGGCGTCGCGGTGCACTTCGATGGGGATCAGGTCGGCGGCCTGAGCCAGGGAGGAAATAAAGAGGACGCTCAGGGCGATCAGACGCAGAGGGGTTCGCATGGGAAGGTCTCGACTCGGGTGGCGGTCAAAAAAAGAGGCATTTTGACCAGTTTAGCCACGGATGAGCGATGAGATTGTTTCCAAGTAATGCAAAAGAACCCTGTAGGAGCCGAGCTTGCTCGCGATGGCGGGGTGTCAGTCAGCATCATTGTTAAATGACACACCGCCATCGCGAACAAGCTCGGCTGCTACCGAACCTTGAACCGCCCCATGATCGAACTGACGCGCGCATTGGCGTCCACCAGTTGCCGGGTATTCAGTTCGCTGGCCTGACCGCTTTTCACCAGTTCATCCACCATGTGGCGGATCTGCACCATGCTGCGGTTGATCTCTTCGGTCACCGCACTTTGCTGCGAGGCGGCGGTTGCGATTTGAGTGCTCAGGCCGTTGATGTGGCTGACGGAACCGGCCATTTCATCCAGGCCGGAGTTGACCCGTGCTGTCGCGTCGGCGGCGGACTGGCAACTGGCCTGAGTGTTTTCCATCGCAGCGACCGACGAACTGACGCCTTGGGTCAGGCGCGTGAGCATTTCATTGATTTCCGAGGTGCTGGCCTGGGTGCGGCCGGCGAGGGCGCGGACTTCATCGGCGACCACCGCAAAGCCTCGGCCTTGTTCACCGGCCCGGGCCGCTTCGATGGCTGCGTTCAGTGCGAGCAAATTGGTTTGCCCGGCGATAGCGCCAATCACCCCCAGAATCTCGGTGATGCGTTGGGCGTCCTGCTGCATGCTTTCGACTTTGTGGGTGGCGCTCGCCACTTCCTCGATCAACGCAACCACGCTGCTCGACGCTTCGCCCACCACCACCCGCGAACGGTCGGCGTTTTCGTTGGCGCGCTTGGTGAAGGCCGCTGTCTCGGCGGCATTTTGCGCGACGCTTTCAGCGGTCGAACTCATCTCGGTAATGGCGGTGACGGTCTGATCGGTTTCCGAAGCATGGCGCACCAGAATCTGACTGGTATGGGCCGAGGTGCGTTGCAGGTTGTCCAGGCTCGACGCCATGGCGCCAGTGGCCTGGGTCACTTCACCGATCATGTTCTGCAAGTAGACGATAAAGGCGTTGACCGAGTAGCCGATGGCGCCCAGTTCATCTTCGGCGCGGATGGTGATGCGTTTGGTCAGGTCGGCGTCGCCGGCAGACAGCGCATCGATGTTGGCCTTGAGGATTTTCAAACGCTGGACCAGTTGGCGAATCGCGTAGATCTGCAGCAGCGCCAGCAGAATGACCATCGGGATTTGCAACAGACTCAAGGTGCTGAGCACGTCATCACGCTGGGCGGTGATCAGTTTGCTCGGCAGGGCGGTGGCGAGGAACCACGGCGAGCCTTCGATGGGGCGCATGAAGAACGTGCTGTCTTCGCCGTTGTTGTCGAATTCGACGCGTTGCGACTGGTCACGGTTTTGCAGGCCGGCTTTCACCTGGCTCGCGAACGGTGAGTTGCCCGCCAGTTCACCGATGTTTTTCAGCACGATGGGCCCGCTGATGCGCGAACTGTTGCTGATGATCTTGCCGTCGGCTTCGACGATCAGCATCTCGGCGCCAAGGTCTTTTTCCTTTTGCGCGATCAAGTCATTGAAGAAGCCCAGCGTCACGTCGATGGTAGACACGCCGTACGCCACACCATTTTTCTGAATGGCCATGGCGCAGTTGGTGCGCGGCTCGGCACTGGCGTCATCTTTATAGGCCGCCGCCCAGGCACATTGGCCACGTGGCGTTTGCATGCCGCCCTTGTACCAGGCCTGGTCGTAGTAGTTCGGCGCAGCGTCACTGTTCCAGAACGTATTGACTGCCAGTTTGCCCGAGGCGTCACGGTGCCAGAAGGTGCTGAATTTGTTGCGCCCGGCTTCACGTTGGCCGGGCAGCGGCCAGATCCCGCCGCCGAACACTTTTAACTCACCGTACTGATCCACGAGGCCTGGCAACACCGCGTCGATGCCCGCGCTGTCGAGCAACGGAATGGTTTGGGTAATGCTGCGTTGCTGTGCCTGAACCTTGTTCAGTTCACCCTGGATTTGCCGGGCGACGTCGGCGATGCGGTTGAGGGCCACCTGTTCTTCGGTATGGCGCAGTTTAGGCGCGACCAACTGGCTGATGCCGACCACCGTCAGCACGAACAGCAACAGGATAAACAGGACCAGAAACAGCGTGTAGCGAGCCTGGATCGAACGGAATGTGGGCATGGGACCGGTCCTTGTGTGCAGCACTTTTATTATTAGGTTTGGATGAGGCATCGGTGCTTCATCGGGCTATCGGCTTGGGCAGGGATAGCTTTAGGCACGATCGTCCAAGAACAGGAATCCGCGGAAACAGGCGTCAGGTATCGAAACGGATACAAACAAACTAACCGAGACGTACAAAGTGCCTCATTAGTTGTCTAGACCCCTCCCGAAAAGTTTGTCTAGACCAATGACGCCGGGCACTTGCTAGTTTGTATCTGAAATGTACGGAAATTGTAAAAAACAGGAAATAGTGGTTGGAGTGGCCAGTGGCCAGAGTCGATACTCGCTCGCTCTAAACCCGGTCAAGAAGGAACTATTTATGGGCACGCAGTCGGGAGCTCGGTCATGACGATCGGCAATGCAGGGGGGTGGACGGCCAAGGCGGGTCTATTGGTGCAGAACACTGGCGGCGGCAAGCCCGTGACGCACAGCGCCAGAGTCAAGCAAATGCTCGCGCTGGTGGGCACCAATCCTAATGCGCTGAATGCGGCGAGGATGGATGAGCAGAAAATATTCAGGAACGTTAAAGGCTTCGATCCGGAAAATGTATCGTCCAAACAACTGGGCAACCTCAGTGCGTTCTTGCGCGGCAGAGGGTTGATTTCCGATATTACGTCGATGACCTTGATGAACGCCGGGGACAAGTTTGACCGGTTCGGGGTTCAGAATGACCCGGATGCAAAGTTCAATGCGCTGGAATATTTCGCCACGCAACTGGACACCATCCAGAACAACAGCATCAAGGGCGATAAATACGCGGTTGGCCTGATCCCGGAATACAAGACCGCCATCTACGTCCTGCAAAACCTGGCCAGTTACGGCAAGGGCAACGGCACTACCGTCCCTACGGACAAGGGCGTCAACTCCAAGGCATAACAGGTTGCCGGCCCGCTCAGAGTTGAGCGGGCCAGGCATTGTGGTTAGCGGTCGAGCAACTTCATGACTTCCTCGGGGTAACGCAAGCCTGCGGTGGCATTGGCGGGGAAAATCGCTTCCAGCGCTTTCAGTTCATCTGCGCTGAGTTTCACCTCGAGTGCCGCGACGTTTTCTTCCAGGTATTTGCGCTGTTTGGTGCCGGGGATCGGGATCAGGTAGTCACCTTGCGCCAGCACCCAGGCCAACGCCAATTGGCCCGCGGTCACGCCTTTTTCTGCGGCCAGTGCCTGTACTTGGTGCACCAGCAGCAGATTCTTCGCAAAGTTTTGCCCTTGAAAACGTGGACTGAATCGACGGTAATCATCCGCCGCAAAGTCGTCCGGGCTTTTCAATGCTCCCGTCAGAAAACCACGACCCAGAGGGCTGTAGGGCACAAACGCCACGCCCAGCCGCCGACACGCCGCCAGGCAACCGTTCTCCTCCTGGTCACGGCTCCACAACGAATACTCACTTTGCAGCGCGCTGATGGGGTGGACCTTGTGCGCCCGTTCCAGGGTAGTGACTGACGCTTCGCTCAAGCCCAGGTAACGCACCTTGCCGGCCTGCACCAGCTCGGCCATGGCGCCGACGGTTTCTTCGATGGCCACCTGTGGATCTATCCGGTGCTGGTAATACAAGTCCAGGGTTTCAACGCCGAGACGCTTGAGTGTGCCGTCGATGGAGGCGCGAATGTATTCCGGTCGGCCATTGACACCCCGTGCGGTGGGGTTCGACGGATCGCGGACGATGCCGAATTTGCTCGCCAGAAACACTTGCTCGCGTTTGCCGGCAATGGCTTTGCCGATCAATTCCTCGTTGGTATGCGGGCCGTACATGTCGGCGGTGTCGAGCAGGTTGATCCCGAGTTCGAGTGCGCGATGCAAAGTGGCGGTGGCCTCGCGGGTATCCACGCCGGTGGTGTAGAAATCGGTCATGCCCATGCAGCCCAGGCCGATGGCGGAAACCTGCGGGCCGTTTTTGCCCAATTGACGTGTTTGCATGAAATCAACTCCCTGTGGTGTGAGCGCACAGTGTCGACCTCGACAGAAACAAGATAAACCGGCTAAAACTGCTATCACTGTTCGTCATTTCTAAATAATCCTCGGGAACGCCAGCACAATGGATCGTTTTAACGCCATGCGCGTATTTACCCGAATCGTCGAGCTGGGCGGGTTTGCCAAAGCGGCAGACAGCCTGCAATTGCCCCGCGCATCGGTCACTGTGTTGATCAAACAGCTTGAAGCGCATCTGGGGGTACAACTGCTGCAACGCACCACGCGCCAGATCAGCCTGACCCTCGACGGCGCGGCCTATTATCCCCGTTGTGTGCGGCTGTTGGCGGACCTGGAGGAGACTGAGGCGGTGTTTTCCGCCGCTCGACACAACCCCAAAGGGTTGCTGCGGGTGGACATGCCGGCAGGGATCGGGCGCTTGATCGTGATTCCGGCGTTGCCCGAGTTCACCCGCCGTTATCCTTTGATCGAACTGGAGCTCGGACTCAATGACCGTCCCGTCGACCTGATCCGTGAAGGCGTTGATTGCGTGTTGCGCGGCGGCTCTGCGCTGGATGAGTCATTGGTAGCGCGGCCGCTGGTCATGCTGGATCAGGTCACCTGCGCCAGCCCTGACTACTTGCGGCGCCATGGAATCCCTCAGTGTCTGGCAGATCTGGAAGGGCACCGGATGGTTGAATATTTCTCCGGCACCACCGGTAAGCGTTTTGGACTGGAGTTTCAGGTTGATGACGACGTTCAGCTCCTGGATCTGCCCAAACAGGTGGCAGTCAACAGTGCCGACGGTTATCTGGCTGCCTGTGAGGCGGGATATGGACTGATTCAGACCCCGTATTACCACGTTGCCCGCCAGCTTGACGAAGGCCGTTTGTGCGAAGTGCTGGGGAACGTGCCGCCACCGGTGATGCCGTTGACGGCGCTGTACCCGCCTCACCGCCAGCTGTCCCGGCGGGTGAGGGTGTTTGTCGACTGGCTGGTGGAGCTATGCGCGCAACCGGGCCTTAACGTTTACAGGAACAATTCAAGCGGCTGAACACGCACTGTTCAGTGCCCCGATGTTGCGCTGCAGGTCATCGTGCAACTGTTGCATGTCAGGGCAATCCAGGCTGAGGTGGCGCGGCTGCACCCCGCGATGAAACAGGGCTAGCCATCCATGGCTACGGGGGGCTGGCATCAATCCGGTGAAGGTGAAACCCAGCATCGATAAACGGCGCAGGTCCTCGGCAAAGTGCTGTGACAGTGTGACTTTGGCGCAAACAAGCCAATGAAGTGGCAGCCGCCGGAGCTGATCCAGCAGTCGGTCGTTCAAGCGGTGAATGACGATGGCGTAACGCTGATGGTGTTGCTTGATTTGCAATGCCATCGAAGACGGCGATGTCGTGCCCTGACAAGTCCCGAACACAGCGCTCAACCGCTGCATCAATCGACGGCAACTCTCGGGCCACGGCAGGTCGGGCAGGGGACGTGCATGCCCTTGGGCCGCGTAACAACCGACCACGATGGTTTCCGGCAGCGGTTCTGCGAAAGGAGACGGTACGTAATCGGGGAGCAACCCCGTGCTGTGGAAGCCAATGTTTTGCGCCATGCGTTGTGTGTAGGGATGGTGAGTGACTTGTTTGATCAAGACACTGATGAACCCCAACGCACTCGACTCCCTCAGTATTGCCCGACTCAGGTGCGTGGCAATACGTTGCCCTTGCGCGCAGGGGTGGACCACACTGAGTGCCAGTTCCGGGGTGACTGTCCGCGTGGCGTTGCATAACGCGGCATGCCCCAGAACGCGTTCGCCATCTACCGCCAGCATGGAAACCCAGCTACCGTCGGCATTGTGCTGGTTGATCATGCTCGGCATATAAACATCCGGTTGAACGTAATGATCCCCGTAGACCACCCGAAATAACTGGCTGACGGCGCGCGCATCACCGGGTTCATAGCGGCGATAAACAATGTTTGGCATCACACGGCCTCCATTGAAAACGTGTCATATACCCGCAGATCCAGGACTCTCATCTGTTTACCGGAGCGCGGGTGAAGTTGCAGATCGGTGGCCGCGCAGGGCACCACGCGTAACTCCAACAACCCCTCGCGACTCAACTCCCCGATGCCGCGGTAGTGGGCGACCAGTGCTTCATACAACGCTGCGCAGAGGAGGACGGTGTCGTTTGATGGGGCGTCGACCACCCACTTCACACTGACGATGTCCTTGACGCCTTCTTGTTCGATCATCAATTGCCATTGGTCACTGCGAGCAATGCGCTGCATGATCGACAGGATTTCGTCGACCAGCAGCGTCAATGACCCTACCCGTACCCTTTGGCTGTGGGCGCTGCGTCCCTTGAGCGCGAACTTTCGCATCGGCGTGGCGCTGGGTTCACGCCAGCACGCGCGATCACCCACCGGATAACGCAGTAATGGCATCAGCCGACGTGTCAGGTTGGTCACCACCAGCAAACCGGTACGATCACACTCTTCAATGACTTCCCCGGTGAGTTCATCGATGATTTCCAGCAAGTTGTGCGGTTCAAATGCCCGATGCTCGCCCAAGGCACAGTCACGGCTGCTGGCCCCGATCAGGCCGGCATCGACGCTGGCATAGCCGGCAGAGGCAATGCGCACATTGGGAAGCACCGTCTTGAGCATGGCTATTTGCGTGGGGAACAGGCTTTCGCCGCCGTACAGCAAGGTATCCACCCCCAACAGCGTCCGTTGATGCTGGTGCAGGTAAGCGGCAAATCGCAGTAACTGCGCCGGCACGCCAACCAATACGTTGATTCGGTACTGATCAACCGAGTCGGCCAGTACCTGCATATCGACGTTGCCCGTGAACGGGAACTCGCAAATGGGAAGTTTGACGTGGGCCAGTGAGTCATGGATGAACACAAAGCTGGCGTATAGATCGCCGGAAAAAAACAGATTGGCGACCCGGTCGCCGTTCTCCAATTGGGCACCAAGGCTGGCGCCGAATGTGCTGACCAGTGTGTGCCATTCCCGAGCGGTATAGACACTCAGTTTGCCGTCGCTCGTCGATCCACCGGTTTTAAATACCAATCCATCATCGACGTGGCCTGTCAGCACGGGCCAATCATTCAAGTTGTTGCTGCCTTTCCAATAATCAGCGGTGTTGGTGATCGGTATATTTTTTAAAGTGGCTTTGTTTAAAGAGCCTTCGAGGAGTGCCGGCAAGTGTTGCAGGTGTTTTCGATAGTAGTTCGAATGTTGCCTTATATAAGACACAAACTGTTCAAGCGAATAAGTTGAATTCACGGGCTTCTCTTTTGTCAGGCATTTCTACGGTTAAAAGACATGCTGTCGCTCAATGGCGATCTATTTATGCTCGATGATCAATGACCAAAGGTGTTTTTCCGCTGTGTTTATTTCTTGCGAACTCCGATTCGGCGCACTCGTGAACGACAACCGTTATAAAGCGATCGCTCACTGCGTTCGACAGTGCTTCATCGGTCAATAAACATTGGTAAACATTGTCGGCGTCTGAACTCACTAAAACGCGCAACCGCTCCATGCCGTCCGGCGTGTGGTCGAGGACCATTTGAATTGGCATCCCGATGCTGTCCTGCAGCGCCAACGGTGAAATGAACTGTGTGCCTACACGCAGCAGCTTGCCGTGGCGCTGAAGCAACTGGAATCGAGGTGATTCAAGCCCACATGGGCAGGCTCCGGCTACCCAGCGACCGGTGTCGCCAACGTCATACCGGCGCACGTCCTGGCCTTGCCGTGCCCGGGATGTGAACAGCAAACGGCCAATCTCGTCGGCCTGAACAGGCACATCCTGTTCAATGTGTACGATTTCCAGGTGTTGGGTATCGCACATCAAATGGAACACGCCATCGGCCGTCGCGGCGCAGGCATGCCCCAGAGGACCTGCGTCGACCGAGCCATAGATCGCCGATCGTATTTTCTGCACACCACAGCTTTCCATCAGGCGCACGCTGGCCTTTGCCGGGTGCTCGCCACCGAGAAACACCTTATTGATGCCGCCGTACGCACGAAGTGGGTCCTGTTCATTTGCAAACAGGCGGTGCAAGGTGCTCGGCATGCCGATCAGTACGGTGACGCGGTAATCCACGATCATCCGGGCTATTTCACTGAAGTCGTCATTTGGCGGTGCCCCCATCGGAAAATGGGTAATGCCCATCTGCTCAAGCACCTTGGTAAAGCTGGAAAACCCGCCGTACAAGCTGCCGCCGTAGAACAGGTTCATTACCCGATCCGTGGAAGAATCAAGGCCTGCGGCGAACATGCCGTCGGCCGCCGCGCGCATCTGTCGCTCGAAATCGCGATAACTGAACCCCGAGAGCGTCGGAGTGCCGCTGCTTCCTCCCGAACGAAAATACAACTGAGCTGCACCACTGATTGGCCGGTTCACGAACGCGTTTTTATCCATGATCGGCGCCTGGCCTACAGGAGGAGGCGGAGGTAGCGCGTCGAGTGTTGCCCGCCCGGTCACGGTCGCCTGCGGCAAACTCACCGAGATTCGGCGGCTCAGACGGGACAGCGCGTAGACACCATCATGCGGTTCACCGGTGTAGCCGTCATGAATGGACCCGCAGGGCGCAATGCGCGTGACACCGGCATTGACCAAGGTGCGTACCAGCTGCGGCGTTTGCAGGGGTGTGCAGATCAGCGCGCAACTTTGCAGCACGGTACGCCACGGCAGTAACGTCTCGGCGATCAAGTGATTCGGTACCGGTTTGAGCATCAGCGTGCGGAACAGTGGCGATGGTGCGAGCGTTTGATGGTGCTCCCAAATGATCCGCCACCCCGAGCCGTTCCAGACACGGCCGGTCTTGTTCGCGAAGCAGAGGTCCAGTCGTGCCATGGCGCAGCGAGTGGTGATTTCCGAAGCTTCCTGATCGGTGGGTACCAGCGCCGGCCACTGCGGGGCGCGACGTTTGAAGGCGTCGACCAGCCGCTCACCCATATCCTGCAACACAGCCGGATCGTCACTGTCGACCAGCAACCATTGCGGGCTGGAGCAGGCCTGTTGATCCAGGCTACAGACTTCATCCACCAGGGCATCCAGCGTTGATGCACAGGCCGCGTCTGGCGACAGGTAAGCGAAACTGATTCTGTGTCCCCAGTCGATCCAGCGACATCCGGCGGGGATGTTGTCACGAATGGCTTTGAGCGCCTTTTCACCCCCCCAGGCAGCCACGCCATCGGCGTGGGCGCAGAGTTCAGGGATCTGTGCCGTGCTGACAGGCAGCACCGCGACGAAATCCGCCAACCTGCCGCTGATGTCACACTGCACCAGCGCCGCGAGTAACCGGGCGGTCACGCCTTCGTCGCTGGAACTGGGACGAAGCCAGTTGATGTTGCCGGCGAGCAGGCTTTCGACGACTGCGCAGAACGCCAGCATCGGTGCGTTGCCCGGTGTCACATGCACGACCAGTCCCAGCGGGTGCCAGCTTTCAAAACTCGCTTGCCGGTAGTCGATACGTCGCAGCGAGCGGGGTTGTTCGCCCAGCTCTCGCTCAAGTTTGGTGTTGAGACTGTTGCGCTGGCAAAAGTCGACAAGCCCTTGGCGTTGATCATCGTCTAGAGGGAGATCCAGTGTTCGAGCCAGCAATTGCTGGGCAAAACGAGTGGCGGTTTCGATCACGGTATCGCTGTCGATCGGTGCACTCAGCAGCTGTGGCAGTTGTTGATGCAGTCCCTGAAGAGTTGCCTCAAGAGTGACATCGTCGCGCAGGTGGCCATTAATCAAGTACATCTCATGCCTCTCCAATCAGTTCGGACGCGGCCATTGCGCAGCTTCGGCTGGCGGTGGTTCCGGCGCGTCCATGCAGTTCAAACCAGTCGGTTGTCAGGCCGCACCCGCAGCTTGCGCCGGGATGCAGAGTCGCCAGATCGCCCATCACCACGGCATGCGCCGGGCTTGAAGAAATGTAGGGCGATACGAATTCCAGCAAGCCACGCCGGCCGTAGGGCTGGACGCTGAAGTCGGCGGGATTGCGCACGAAAACCTTCGAATAAACCGGCACATGAAAATGCTGGTGAGCACATTGGACGTAAGGCACGGCGTGCTCTACGGCTCCGTAACCATCCCGGCAGCGAGCCAGTTCGATACCCAGTTGGCGGTTGATCCGTTGATACAACTGCGACAGGGGGATCTCCTGCGCGGCCTGGGTTTTCCAGCCTCCGCCGAGAAATACCAACGACTCGGCCGGCAGCTTGAGGTCCGCGCAACCGGTGTCGTCCATGTGTTGCAACGCCTGGGACAGAAACGCTGGAAATCCAAGAATGCGCACGGGTAAACCTTCTTCGGCGAATGCCTGCAAGGCGTGGACAACCCCGAACACATCGAACGCGTGGCCTTTGCCGGTCAGGCGCAATCCGTAGGCGACTCGGTTGGCGGGCGCATAGCTGCACAAAAACTGATCGGTGAAGGCGGTCCCCAGGCTGATGGCTGCTTCGGGTTCATAGCTCAGGAGCAAGTAGTTGCAGGGGCGGTCTGGAGTGTCCCAGCCGTAGTGCCGGAAGATGTGGCTCACCATGCCTTGGGCGGCCGCCATGCTCCGGGTGTCGTAGCGCATGCGACTTTTTTGCCCGCTGGTACCTGACGATGTCAGCTCCAGCGCGCCTTCGCCCGAGGGGCTCGACAGTAAATGGCGTTTGAAATAGTTGGCGAAAATCGGCGGCAACCTTGACCAGTCATCCATCGACTCCAACGCCTTGGCATCAAGTCCGTTGGCGTTCAGCCAGTGCTTATATCCCGGTGTTTGCTGGTAATGGAACAGGCTGATTTCGCTCATCGCCCGATTGAACAGGCCATCTGGCACTGAATCCAGGCAATAGGGTTTTGTTAACGCGCAAAGCGCATCGGTGTGGGGTAAATGGATCATCAATGGACCTGCGCTTTGGGATCAGACGGTAAGTGCGACAGCGTTGCGGCGTAGAACAAACCGCAAGGGCAACAGGCACAGGAGCCCTGCGATGCCCGCCATCAGGGCGAAGGATTCATGGCTGTTCCCGGCGCCGGCTGCCGCGAGAATCGAGCCACCGCCCCCCATGACGACGATTGAGATCATGCCGATCATGGCCGAGACCAAACCTTTGCTGTCGTCGCTTGTAAACAAGGCGAGGCGGTAGAGTGCGGCATTGCTCATGCCAAGTCCGACGGCGTAGAGACCAAGGCAACCGATCAGCAAGGGCGTCGAGACGCCGTAGGCACTGAGGATGACCAATGCGATGAGCCCGCCGCACAGAGGCCACAGTGCGTATCGAATCAATTGGGGGATTTCGGTCTTGGCGATCAATCGATTGAGTATCAGATTGCCAAGAATGACCGCCGCAAACACCGGGATTTGCCACAGACCATACGCCAGCGGCGATAACCCCAGATTGTGCATCAGCAACAGCGGTGCCAACCCGATCCAGGCAATCAAGGGCAAACTCATGATGCCCAGCGCGACAGTGGCGCTGAGGAATCGCGGGTTACCGAGCAATGCGGCATAACGGCGTACGGTACCGCCCCATTCAAACGGCACGGCCATCAGGCGCTGGCCGTCGTGGCGCAGCGTGCCTACGGTTTCCGGCATGTACACGTAAAGTGCCAGCCAGACCAACAAGCCGCTCATGCCCAACAGTAGAAACAGCTCCCTCCAGGTCAGCCACTCCAGCAACAGGCTGCCTAACAGTGGGCCAAGAAGCGGAGAAAGCAATGCGACATTTCCCAGCAATGCCATGATTTTTATGGCGTCCGCTTCGCAGAATACTTCCTGCAATGCCGGGTAGCTGACGGCGATGACAAACCCCAATCCCATGCCCTGTATCAGGCGTAATCCATTGAACACATAAATGTTTTGCGCAATGAATGCAGCACCGCAGGCGAGGGCGAATAGTGCGCAACCGATCAGTAACATTTTACGGCGGCCGAAGTGATCGGACAGTGGCCCGATAAGCCATTGCAACAGTATCCCTCCCGCCAGATACAGGGTGAAAGCGTAAGGAATATGTTGTGCGCTGACATTCAAGTCATGAGTGACGGTCAACATGGCCGGCATGATAATGTCGCTGGCCATATAAGTCAGCAGTTCGAAAAGAGTTATTGCAAAGCAAAAGCCAAGTAGATGATACAGGCTTATTTTTATTAAAGGCCTGTCCATGACATTCCTGATGATCGCGTTAAATTGATGTGGCGATAGAGTATCCAGCGAGCCGGTGCAGTTCCAATGAACGATTGAGACTTAAAGCTTCAACAGTTTTCGTGATATGTCCAAGTGCAGCTAAGTCTTAAATGCAAGGTGAATAAGGCTGTACGAAAAATGCCCGCGACAGGGCGGGCATTTGTTCAGTTGTTATTGGGTTGGAGAGTTTTCCTACAAGTGAATGTTCAATTACCTATGAGAGAACACCGGCCCAACGTTATCGATGCTGGTAATAACCCGGCCCGCCACGGTCGTAGTGGTGATCCCCGTGCCAACCGCCGTGGGGGAAAATGATGCAGCCACTCAAGGCCAAAATTGCGATCAGGGGAATCAGCTGTGTGATTCGACGAAACATTTCGAAATCCTCATGGTTAACGCCGCTATGAAGCCAAATCTCTTCATCGGCTGTAACATGAGACCCCGTTTACAGCGCGCCATCCCCGTAGAAAGGTAGGGGTTTGGCATGCGTTCGGATACAAAGCGGATACATTTCAGGTTCAGGAACTCGCAATGACTCAATCGCAACGTTTGAAATACTCGATTCTGATCTCCCTGGTCGTGTTGGGGATCATGTTCGGCCTTTCGTATCTGCAAAACGAAGGTGTCATCAGCGAGAAGCTGTTTCAGTACATCGCCATCGGAGTGGCGGTGATCGTGGTGGTGGTCAACGGCGTGATGCGTCGCAAGGTCAAGCCTTGAGCGACGCCTCTTGAACGGATGAACCGCGATGGAGCATGGCTAAGGCGTGCGGATGCAGGCTGTAGCTTTTGTCCGGATTGAGCGTGATCACGCCTTCGCTGCACAAGCGTTTCAATACTTCCCGCACGCTGAGAAAGGACAAGGGAATGTCCAGGTCCAGCAACTGGCTGTGCACGCCGCGCACGCCAAGGCTTCGGTCGCTTTCGGCGGCGACCAGCAAGGCGTCAATGACTTTGAGGCGAATCAGGCTGGTGCGCAGGCCAAAGCTCTTGAGCAGCAATCGGATGCGCTCATTGCCATTGCGCTCGCCGCGCGGCTCGAAAATACCGGAGCCCATGGCAGGGCCCGTTGATGCATTGCTGCCGTCCGTTGGCAGTTGCGAGTTGTACATGCAAAAACTCCTTTTCCGAGCCAGCCAGGAAATGTAAAGGGGGCTCTCAGTCATTTAGACGAACGAGCACGACAAATAATGAAGGCCCAAATGTAGAAAATTTGTCGGCGCCATGTCAGCGGCATGTGAGAAGGCCAATTGGAATGGCTTTGCGAGCCTAAATTTTTGTCTTTTGTTTCGTTCCTGAGAGAAGGCAGGGTGTTTGTCTTTTCGATCAGGAGCGAGTGTGATTATTTCCAGGCAGTTAACCAGGCTAAGCCTTGCGGGTTTGTTAGTGGCGCTGAGTCTTGCGGCAAACGCCCGCAGTCAGCCAGAGCAGGCGAGCGCTGACATACGCCGCACCGGTTTCGGCGTGCCGCACATTCGTGCCGACAATGAGCGGGGGCTCGGTTATGGCATCGGTTACGCCTACGCTCAGGACAACCTGTGTTTGCTGGCCAGCGAAATAGTCACCGTCAATGGTGAGCGCTCACGCTACTTCGGTCCGCAACAACGGACTGTCGAAGAGCGTGAGAACCTGGTCAGCGACCTGTTTTTCACCTGGCTGAACACCCCAGAAGCGGTCGCCGGTTTCTGGCAGGCGCAAACGCCCGAAGTGCAACAACTCGTTGACGGTTATGTCGCCGGCTACAACCGTTCGCTGGCAGAACGCCGTGCACGGGGTTTGCCTGCGCAGTGTCAGGGGGCCTGGGTGCGCGAGATTACTTCCCAGGACCTGGTCAAGCTGACCCGTCGTCTGCTGGTCGAAGGTGGAGTAGGGCAGTTCGCCGAAGCGTTGGCGGGTGCCACCCCGCCCCAAGCCGTCACGCAAGTGAGCGCCGCGCCGTCGTCCTTCCAGGTGGCGGCCTCGCGCATGCAGCGGTTTGCGCTGGATCGCGGGAGTAACGCCGTGGCCATCGGCAGCGAACGCTCGTTCAACGGGCGCGGGATGCTGCTGGCCAATCCGCATTTCCCCTGGGTCGGCGGAATGCGCTTCTACCAGATGCACCTGACAATTCCCGGCAAACTGGATGTGATGGGCGCTGCGCTGCCAGGGTTGCCGATGATAAACATCGGGTTCAACCAGCACCTGGCCTGGACCCACACGGTGGATTCGTCCAAACATTTCACGCTGTATCGGCTGCAACTTGATCCCAAGGATCCGACCCGCTACCTGCTGGACGGCAAGTCCAAACCATTGCACAAACAAACCCTGACGGTGAAGGTGCAGCAACCCGATGGTCAGACCTCGCAGGTCGAGCACGTGGTGTACAGCTCGGAGTTTGGCCCAATTGTGCAATGGCCCGGAAAACTCGATTGGGATCATCAATACGCGTACAGCCTGCGCGACGCCAACCTGGATAACGATCGGGTCCTTCAGCAGTGGTATGCGATGAACCAGGCGAACAGCCTCAAGGATTTGCAGGCCTCGGTGCACAGCCTTCAGGGCATCCCGTGGGTCAACACCCTGGCCGTGGATGATCAAGGGCAAACGCTTTACATGAACCTGTCGGTGGTGCCAAACGTCAATGCCGAAAAACTGGCCAAGTGCAGCGATCCCCGGGCAGGGTTGCAAATGATCGTGCTCGACGGCTCCAACAGTGCCTGCGCCTGGGATATTGACCCGCAAGCGGCGCAAAAAGGCATTTATGCAGCAGCCAATCTGCCGCAGTTGTCGCGCAAGGATTTTGTGCAGCACTCCAATGATTCCGCCTGGATGGCCAACCCGGCGCAACCGCTCACCGGGTTCTCGCCGCTGATCAGCCAGGAAGGCCAGCCGTTGGGCATGCGCTCGCGTTTTGCACTGGATCGATTGAGCACGCTGAACAAGTCCGGGCTTTTGACGGCAGCGGATTTGCAACGGATGGTAATGGACGATCAGGTGTACCTGGCCGCCCAGGTCATGCCGGATCTGCTGCAGTTCTGTGCCGGTGACCTGGTGGCCGATGACGCGGCGCTCAAGCCGCTGTGCGGCAGTTTAAAAGCGTGGGACCGCCGGGCGAATCTGGATAGCGGTCTGGGCTTTGTCCACTTCCAGAAAATCATGGAGCCGTTGCAGCAAAACCCGGGTATCTGGCGCGTGGCATTTGATCCCAAAGATCCGCAAAACACTCCGCGTGGTCTGGCCATTGACCGGGCGGATGTCGCCAAGGCGCTTCGCGAGGCCATGCTCGTTTCGGTAAAACAGGTGAAAGCCCAAGGATTGAAGCCAGACGTACGCTGGGGTGATATTCAAGTGGTCAGCAGCGGCGGCCAGCAAACGCCAATCCATGGTGGCCCCGGCACATTGGGCGTCTACAACGCCATTCAAAGCGTGCCGAGAACAGACGGCAAACTTGAAGTGGTCAGCGGCACGAGCTACTTGCAGGTAGTGACTTTCGATGACGAGGGGCCGCACGCTCAAGGTTTGCTGGCGTTCTCGTTGTCCAGCGATCCGGGTTCGAAGTACGCCCGGGACCAGACGCTGGCTTTTTCGAAGAAGCACTTGAGTGTGCTGCCGTTTACCGAGCAGCAGATCACGGCAGACCCGCAGTACCAGGCGCAGACGATTCGCGAGCAGGATGGAAAAGCCGGGACGGTGGCTGCGCAGTAACCGCCAAGGCGCCGGGTTCAAAAAACCAAGGCCGCACCCTACAAGGGTTGCGGCCTTCAGCTTTTAGGGGTTTGAAGCGGAATGGAGTTGAGGACCGGATTGCCGTCCTTGTTGCGGGTCAGGTAAACCGGCAGCACCTTGGGCAAGGACGCCACCAGGTTGTTGAGCTCCTTGATGTTGTAGATACCGCCGAGGCGGATCTGACCGGTGCTGTGATCGGCCACCATCACGGGTTTGCTCAGGTAACGATTGATCAATGGCAAGGCGTCGTTGAGTGCCAGGTTATCAAGCACCAATTTTCCACTGCGCCAGGCCAGCGAATTATCGTTGGCGTAGGTCTGACTGATTTGTGGCGTGTAGTCACCCTGTTTAAAGCGCGCCTGCATGGCGGGGCCGAGACGTACACCATCGCCTTGGAGGTCGTCGTTGCTGGTGACCAGCACCGACCCTTCGATCAGGTTTACGCGGACCTGGTCCTCGTACATCCAGACGTTGAATCGGGTCCCGGTGACCCGGATCCTGCCGCTGGCGGCCTTGACGACAAAAGGGTGAGTCGTGTCATGGCTGACGCTGAAGAAGGCTTCGCCTTTTTTCAGCGTGACTCGGCGCTGATCCTTGTAGTTGCTGAACGTCAGCTCACTGCCAAGATTCAGTTCCACCTGACTGCCGTCGCTCAGGGTGACCTGGCGGACCGTATCACTGGCTTCAAAGTGTTGATAGGAGTTGGGCAACCAACCCAAACTCCAGCCACTGTATGCCGCCAGCGGCAACGCCAGGGCGCACACGGCGGCGGCAATGCCGACACTGCGCCAGGGCGTGGCAGGTTTGAGGCGCGCAGCATGATTGACGGCTTCAGGGCGCGGCAGATCCCCGGCAACCTCCCAGATCTCCAGCATGGCCTCGTATTCGAATGCATGCAGCGGATGGGCGTCATGCCATCGTTCGAACGCTACCCGTTCTTCAGTCGTGCAGTCGACGGCATGCAAGCGCATGCACCAATGCGCTGCGGCATCGGTGATCGCGTCATAGTCGTCTGGAGATAGAGAATTGTCGGTCATTGACTCATCCTGATTTCCGGCATTCTAACCTTGGGAGGAAGCCTGCGAGAACAGCCGTCATGGCAATTAACCATCAATTGGCGTTATTTTTTGTGCTCACGGCGTACTGGCGTGCAATTGTCGACCCAGGTTACCAATCAGCCACGCGATGCTGTCGGCGTTACCCAGTTGTACTTTGAGCCGTATCAGTGGGTCTCTCTTGAATGTATGGCGAGCCCCGCTCAGGTTTTCTGCCCCGGTCAGCTCTAAAACATAATCTTTCAGTCGTTCAGTATCCTCATGAAGGATATCGCCCAGTTCCTCCCACTCGTCAGTATCAGGGTCATTAATCATGAACAGCTGGGTGTACGGCGTCTCAATTGAAAGTGCGGTGCTTTGTACCGTTGTCAATGCACTTTTGAGGGCATTGCCAATCGGGTCTGACGTGCTGATCAGATCGGCGAAAGGGCGGCCGGGGTCAAGGTAAGTGATGTCTTCGGCGTTACAGACGATGTGTGCAAGTTCGTGAATGATCGTCATCGCTCTGCTATGGGCACCAATAGGGAAGTGCGCGTCGCTAAGGTATTGGCGGTAATGGTCGTAATTGGGCGCGAAGAATTTATCGACCAAGTGAATTTTTCTCGTTGCATCCCCGGGAATGATGAAGGCGAATGTATGCTCCGCGCCCTCAATCACCTTGCCGACCACAAAACGATTGGAGTCGGGCTTTCTGAGCGTTGGGTCGAGCAAGGCTGAAAAAATTTCGGTCACGACTTTTTCAAGCTGCTCCACATGCGCGGGCAATACGTGCGAGACCCCCATAAAGTCGGCGATGAGCTGATGCACTGGGGTCTGCGTATCGTCGCAAGCCTTGAGCAATTGCAGGTTGCGAAAGCTGTTCCAGGCATAGGTGGTGGCCTGGTCCAGCGCTTCTTCGATCTGACGGGCCTTGTGCGGGAACAGCCGACGGATCCGTGGCATTCCTCTGGCGTCGACGTTCATACCTCCCCACACCGACACTGCCGTATGCAATCGGTTGAGAAGGCTGAAGCCAGGCAGCCGCGAATCCCGGTCCAGGCACCATTGTTTCGCCAGGTTTTGGCGCAACAACGGGCCACGGTTTTTTGCGCTTGCAATGCGCCAACGAGTACCGTGCTTGTTGACCGGAAACACTTTCCCTTCAACCGCGGCGTAGCGTTTCCTGGTTTTTGGGTGGGTGTATAGCCCGAGTGTCGAGTCTGATGTCAGCGAACCCAGATCAACATCGATGCTTTCGTGGCGCTGTAATTGCGTGCGTTCGGGCGCGGTGGTGTCGACGTCATGCCAGCTGAAGCGACGGGTGGGTGCCTGCGCAACAGTGGCACTCGCGTTTGAAGATGGCTGCGCATGATTGCCAAGTGATTGGCGTAACGTAGCGAGTTCAGCAATGCCCTCGATGAATTCTCTTGTGGCTGCCCCCCACTTATGTGTCTGAAGGTCCTCGGCGGATTGCTTGATATCGCGATAACTGCGCCAAACCGTGACGGGGTAAGCAAGTTTGCCGATGAAAAATGAATAGGCCTCGTGCAAGTCTTCGCCCAGCACATGCTTGATGGTTGTCCATTCGGCGTGGTTTTTCTCGTCGGCCTGACAACCCAGGAGTCGGCCCAACAGCGCAGCGTTGTCGTTGAACAACTGGCTGAACAGGTGGCCTTTGATCGGATTGGAGGCCAGCGTGACCTCGCGGGTGGGTCCGTCGGAAGACACCGGCGCTGCGCGGGTCGTGCGGTTATTGGTGTTCGCTATTCGTTGCTCCAGCAGGGACCGGTCCGCCAGGGGTGAATGTGTGAGTACCCAGTCGAGCAGTGGCCCTTGCGCTTTCAACTCGGTCAGCAGTTGGGCTTCGTTTTCATATTCCTTTATCCCGTGACTTGGGCAGTGTGGCGCGACAAGGACTTGGGGCGCTGTGCTATCGGCGGCTGAGCCGATCAGGTAAACACCCGCCACCTTGATCGTGTGTGCGCCCTTGATGCCCAGGAACTCAAGCGGGCGGATGATTGCATGGGCACCATCGACTGCCGCGCGAGCGATGGCGTCGGGCATGTCCATGATTTGCCGGACCAGGTCAAACCCGGTTTCGCTCAGGCGTTCCTGCAATTTTTCTGTGTGGGCGTAATGCATCAGTTGCCAGGGCAGTTGGCGGTAGAAGCGTTTTCTGCGATCCGCATTGCCCGGGGTGTCGGCAAGCGCCTCACTCAGTATTTTTTTCTGTTGCTCCCCCGTTTTCAGGTTTCGTATCAGGTCTTTGATGTAGCTTTCGTCCATTTCTTCGGGAATCACGGTGCTATCAAGCGATGCCAGTTTGAATCGGGCCTGGTCCAGTTCCTTGAAAGGTGTCAATGCAAAGTCGGTGAGGGTTTGCACACTGGGCGGTGACGTCGGCCGTACGCTGAGCTGGATCTGAACCTTGTCCGGGTCGATGTAGAAGGTGTCCGCCTTGAGTTGTTTTTCCAGTTCGGCGTGAGCCGTGCGCTGCAGTGACCGCAGGCCCGTCAGGTAATCCTCGTCGTTTTTGACGTTATCGAGGTATTGCTGCAGCAGTTCCCCGTGCAGCGCCAGGTCTTGAATGGAGGCGTTGGCCAACCATGTCGGAAGTTTTTGTTGAGTCGTCAGGGACAGGGCAATATCCGTCGCACGGCGTAATCCTGTCAGCGGCTGCCGTAGCGCCACCAGGTGCAGCAGGTCAGTCAATGGCGAGGTGGGGAGCGACGTGGCCAATGCGCGAGTGAGGCACGTCTGGTCGAGATGAACATAGGGCTTTTGAAGGTGATCGAGAAAATGCCCGTGGGTCCGTTGCAGCGGTGCCAGCGTGTAACTTCTGCCGGGTAATCGCTCGCTACGACTGAGGTTCTCCAGCAGTGTTAACCGCAACGTGCGGTCTTGCAGACGATGATCAAGCGCGGTGCGTAATCGTGACAGTGACTCGAAGGCCTCAAATCCCGACGCCGGCGTCCACAAGACTGATTTGCCCGAATGTTTCGGGTCCAGGCCGCCTCGTTCTGTCAAAACGAAACAACTGGCCAGTTTTAACGGGGCTGTAAGGTCGCCTGGCTGCAACGCCAGGGAAAATACCTCCGGCAAAAAACCGTTAAGCGCGGCTCGTTGCAAGTGAATCGGGCTGTCGAGCACGGTTTTGATGATGGCCTGTTCCGTCGACCCTAGGGTCCGTGTGACGGTGCGCAACTTCAGTTCTGTGCGTAATGCCGTTGACAGGGTATAGGCGAAACTCGATTGCAGGTTCGCCACCGATGAACTGACCAGGCTGTGTGCCTGGGCCAGGGTGCTTAGGCCTGGGGGAATGGCCGGGTGCTTGTCCAGCAGTTGATCGAGCGCCTGTTCAACCGACTCAAGGCGCACCAGACCTTCCTTTGCTGACTCGGCTCGCACGGTCACCGGTTGCGCACTCCAGCGTTGATCAACCCGTGTACTCCAGCGGCCGGCGGCATCGCAGGCCAGCAGCCGGTCGTCGAACAGACCACGGACATCCAACGCATTATCAATCAAGGCATGAGGGGACAGCGTGCCTTCGCTTTCACGGTAACGACTCAACGCATGACTGAGGTTGCCCCGCTGCTTGCCGAGGATGCTGGCGATGACTTCTTCAAATACCGGCTCGGTGACGGGGCGTCCTTCAATAGAGCACTGATCGGGCGGCAACCCCAGAAAGGTGCTGCGTTCACCCAGCGACATAAAGTTGAGCAACGTGTCTTCATGCCCTTCGCTTTTGAGCATTTGCAGCACGATTTTCTTGATCGCAGGCAACGTGTCGGTGGCTTCGATGCCGCGAGACGGGGTGTACAAAAATCCCAACGTATCGGCGCCGCCAATCATCAAGGCAGAGGCCAGTTCCACGTAGTGCTTGAAGGGGGCGGTGACCCGCACTTTTTCGACGCGCAGCGCAGCGTCCGTGGGGATGCGGCTGACTTTTATCAGTTGCAGGTATTCCTGCGTCGTTAACGTCCCCTCCTGGCGCTGAAGCAGAAGCTTGAGGTGGAACGAATCGCGCAAGCCCTCGCTGAAAAACGCTCGGCGTGACAGTCCATTGCTCATGGCCGCGTTCCAGAACACGTCGAGCTGGCTGTGCAAGTGCGGTGTGAAGCTTTGGGCGATGTCTTTTACCGCACTTTCCCAAGCAAGATTATCGGCATCGCTGCTCACGCCGTGCCCTGGATGGGCAAAGACCCTGGAGTCGCCCGCAGGCCACTGGTTGGTCAGGTAGAAGTGGAGGAGGGCTTCACTGAGTGAGCGCTCGGCAATCGTGTGATGGTGTTCACCGTCGGTGAAGGGGGACGCTGTTCTGACAAAACTCTTCAGTCGAGTCAGACGTTGGTCCAAACCGGGAAACGGCTTGCGCAATGCATCTTTCAGCGTGTCATCGAGCATTGATTGCAATGTCGGTTTTTTCAGCAATTCGCCCATCATCGTGTTGATGTTCAGTGCCTGATTCTGCTCAAGCCTGATCTGCTGATCCTGAAACACTGCGCCGGCGATTTCTGCAGTGGAAATGTCAGGATCCGCGTTGGCAGATAGCGCGCAGCGTTGTTCGATAGAGAGAAAGCGCAACAGCTCCTGTTTGTCGGTGTCCGACGCCAGCCACTCCTTGAGTTTGCTTTTGAGGTCGTCCATGTCCGCAAACTTGGTCAAGCCTTTCCACGGTGTGTACAGCGTGACCTCGCCATCCTCCGGCCGGCTCATCGCAAACGCGCCGGCCAATGGGATATCCGGTGTGCCCTGCCTGTTCAGTGACAGCAGGTAAACGTACATGGGGTCTTTTTGCGTAGTGCGGGCGACTTCGGTCGCCAAATACACGTTCTTCAACCATTTCAGGTCGGCAAGGGTGAAGTTCAGTGCTTTTTCGCGGTCACCGGGCTGCCGTGCAGTGGAGGCGCGTTCTGCCTCGTCGAAAAAATAGGGGGCTAGTGGATCAGTCATGGTTTTTCCTCGATGTATTGGGTGGAGGAAAAACGGTACGGTCATTAAAAAGCTTGCGTGCGGTACATATTGCTTGAGCCGGTCGTGTGGCTCAGGCTTGACAGAATGCCGGTAGAACAGCGCTTAATCGGCGACTCCTTTGGGTTGCCCTGCAACCTTGTTTCACCCTGTTGCCCGTACTCGATAATAAAACTGGAGCTTCAGATGACCGTATCGCCCGAAATGGCCGTCAGTTTGAACACCCAAACGCTCGATTTCGACGCGCTCGTTCAACTGCTCGAACAGATTTTTCTGCGTCATGGCACCTCTGCCGATGTCGCCAGGACCCTGGCCCTCAATTGCGCCGGCGCCGAGCGCGACGGTGCTCACAGTCATGGTGTGTTCCGCATACCCGGTTATATCTCGACATTAAACAGCGGTTGGGTCAATGGTCAGGCCGTCCCGGTGGTTGAAGACGTCGCCTCGGGGTTTGTGCGGGTCGATGCGGCTAATGGTTTCGCCCAGCCGGCCCTTGTAGCGGCACGCGCCCTGTTGGTGGAAAAGGCTCGCAGTGCCGGTATTGCGGTGCTGGCGATTCGTAACTCGCATCATTTTGCGGCCTTGTGGCCGGACGTCGAGCCTTTTGCCTACGAAGGGCTGGTGGCGCTGAGCGTGGTCAACAGCATGACCTGCGTGGTGCCGCACGGCGCCGATCGTCCGCTGTTCGGCACCAACCCGATCGCTTTCGCCGCCCCGCGCGCGGATGGTGAGCCGATTGTCTTTGACCTGGCCACGAGCGCAATTGCCCATGGCGATGTGCAGATCGCGGCCCGCAAGGGCGAGCGCTTGCCGGCCGGCATGGGCGTGGACAGCCTTGGCCAGCCGACGCAGGACCCGAAAGCGATTCTCGAAGGCGGCGCACTCCTGCCTTTTGGCGGGCACAAGGGTTCCGCCTTGTCGATGATGGTGGAACTGTTGGCGGCGGCGCTGACCGGTGGGAATTTTTCCTTCGAATTCGATTGGTCGAACCATCCAGGGGCGAAAACCCCATGGACCGGGCAACTGCTGATTGTGATCGACCCAAGCAAGACCGCCGGGCAAAACTTTGCCGAGCGCAGCCAGGAACTGGTGCGGCAGATGCATGGCGTGGGGCTCAAGCGCCTGCCGGGTGATCGGCGCCATTCACAGCGGGCCAAGTCCGCTACTCAAGGCATTACGCTCGACGCCGAGACGCTGGCGAATTTGCGGGCACTCGCGCAGTAATCAACAATCTGGTAGCAGGCATGAAAAAGGCGAGCCAATGGCTCGCCTTTTGGCTGTGCGAAGCGGAGAGGCTTAACGACGACCCAGCAACAACCCGACCACCAGACCAAAACCGGCAGAGATGGCCACGGTTTGCCATGGATGACCGCCAATGTACGTTTCGGTGGCTTCGACGGCGGGTTTTGTCCGATCACGCACATTGCTGACCGAATCCCGTGCCTGCTGAAGTTTCAGGGCAATTTGCTCGCGCAGGGTCTCTGCTTCCTCGCCGACCAGTGCGGCGCTGCTGTTCAGCAGTTTTTCCGACTCTTCGATCAGCGTGGTCAGCTCGCTGAATGCCAGATCCTTGATTTGGTCTTCGGCGACTTGTGCAGCGGTTTTCCGAGCCATTGAGGTACTCCTTGCAGGTAAGTAGGCAGTGAACAATGGAGTCACGCGCAGGTGAAAAAGTTGCAGTGGATTTTTCCGTCGGCCCCGCTGGGTTGAAAATTCCTGAGTCGGACATTTCGTCCTACGGTGTAAGATGTCGCCTATTTTACGCAGCAGGAAATTCCCATGAGCTTCAATCTGGCCGACAAACCCCTCGCCGAGCGCGCTGCGCTGGAAGATGAAAAATCCCGTCTGTTCGACCTCTGGCAAAGCAACCTGGGCAAATCCAAGGGCGAAGCCGCGCGGTTGTTCGGGGAGCGCGCCAAGCGCAAAGGCAAGTGGGCTGAATGGGTTCGTGCCGAACTCGACGCGATGTCGCCGCCGGAATACGCGAATATGGTGCGCAGTGAAGTCAACCGCATCATGGCTACCAACAAGTAAGACCGGTATTCAGGCGAAACACGCGATAATCGCTTCGCGCACTTTCAACCCCACCGGGTCGAGTTGCGTGCTGGTACGCCAGCCCAGTTCGATCGGGTAGCGCGGCAAGCCCAGAGGGCAGGGTAAAAGTGCCAATCCACTAAGTGTCGCGATGCTTTGCGCGGCATGCGCCGGAATGGTCGCCACCGCCTGACTGCCCTTGAGCAAATGCGGCAACGCAGCAAAATGGGTGGTCGACGCACACACCCGACGGCTCAGCCCCAGCGCCGCCAGTCCTTCATCGGTGATGCCGATAAATCCGCCGGACGACACCAGAATGTGTTCACGAGCGACGAACTCTTCAAGGCTGATGATTTGTTGGTCTTCGGCCAAGCTGGCGCGATCCACCAGGCACAGGTATCCGCCTTCTCCCAACACCTGACGGCTGAGCAAGCGGTCGGCAAATCCGCCGGCGGTGATCGCCAGATCGATGCTGCGCTCCATCAAGGCGTGGGCGACGATCTGGCTGTGGGTTTGCCGGAAGATCAGCCGCAACTTCGGCGCTGTCCGCGCAATTTCTTCGATCAATCGCCGGCCATAGGCGATCTCGAAATCGTCCGACATCCCCACCGACACTGAGCGGCCGTCGTACTGATGAGCCGCCGGATCGACCATCGCCAGGCTTTGGCGGCATTTGTTCAGCGCATCGCTGACTACCGGTTTCAATTGATTGGCCTTCAGCGTCGGTGCCAGGCCACGACCGGTGCGCACGAACAACTGATCGCCATACACCTCACGCAGCCTGCGCAACGCGGCACTGACCGCCGATTGCGTTACGCCTAGGCGCAGGGCCGCACGGCTGGCGCTGGACTCTTCATGCAGCGCTTCGAAGACTTTGAGCAGGTTGAGGTCAACGGAGGCGATATTCATAGTGTTCATATCATTCGGTGGCGATTCAGGTTTTATTCATGGTCCTGCGGCGCCGGAGAATGAGCAATACCTGACGGAGTCACGCCGATACCCAGAATTTCTAATCCCGCTCTTCATATTCCCTCAATGCTCTGCGCCCCCCCGTCAGCGGGGGGGGCGCCCATTCCTGAAACAGTCAATCTGACAGGAATCGCCGTTTCCAGGGAGACAAGCGCCTGAAGCGCCGGCATCGGAAAAAGCGCGACTTCCCTTATCCACTGAGAACACACCATGAATCATCGCCCTACCATGCTTCGCGGTGCGCTTGCTGCCACCGTCTTGCTGCTGGCCAATCTGGCCGCTGCGCAAACGCCTGCGCAGGAGCATAACCCCGTCGAAGCCTTGCGCATCCAGAACATCGCCGAAGAAGCCTATATCTACGGCCTGCCCATCGTGATGAATTATGGCGTGATGTATTCCTACGCAGTCGATAAGGACTCGCCACAGTACAAAGCCCCCTTCAATCACTTGCACAATATTGCGCGTGTATTTACTCCAGAGGACAAGGCCGTGGTCACGGCCAACAGTGACACTCCTTATTCCTTCGCTTGGCTGGACTTGCGCGCCGAACCCATGGTGTTAAGCGTGCCGCCGGTGGAAAAGGGGCGCTACTACTCGCAGATGTTGTGTGATGGCAACACTTACAATTACGGCGTGATTGGCAGTATTGCCACCGCAGGTGTCCCCGGTGATTACCTGGTGGTCGGTCCTGACTGGAAAGGGGAGATGCCCAAGGGCATCAAGAAAATGTTCCGCTCGACGACGCAATTCTCGATGGTCGGGTATCGCACGCAGTTGTTTTCGCCACAAGATATTGAAAACGTCAAGGCGATCCAGGCCGGGTACAAGGTGCAACCGCTGTCGACCTGGTTGAAGGAGCCTGCCCCCCCTGCAGCCCAAGCCGTCACCTTCCCGGCAGCCGACAAAGATTCAATCAAGAAAAATTTCTTCGCGTATCTGGACTTTGCATTGCGCTTTGCACCCGCCGCGCCTGAGGAAAAAGCCATACGCGAAAAGTTGGCGAGTATTGGTATCGGCAATGGCGAGATGGACCACTTCAAGGCCGTTGCCGCCGTTTATGGCGAGGAACTTGCTGCCGGGGCCGCCGCCGGTGACAAGTTGATCACACAGAGCATTAGCCAACACGGTCAGAGCGTCAACGGCTGGACCCTGATGACCGAAGGTGGCGGCAATCGCCAGCGTTACAACGGCGACTGGCAGGCACGCGCGGCCGTGGCCAAGGCAGGTATTTACGCCCTGGATGCCTCCGAAGCGCGCTACGCGCTCACCCGTACCCTGCCCAATGGCGAAACTCTCGACGCCAGCAAACACAATTACACCTTTACCTTTGCTGCCGGCGAGCTACCTCCAGCCGATGCATTCTGGTCGGTAACGATGTACGACGGCGCCACCCAATTGCTGGTTGCCAACCCGATCCAGCGCTATCTGATCAATTCGCCAATGCTGCCAAACATGCAGAAAAACGCGGACGGCTCGCTGACCATTCATATCCAGAAAGACTCTCCGGGCAAAGACAAGGAAAGCAACTGGCTGCCTGCGCCCGACGGTCCAGTTTACCTGGCGCTCCGTATCTACGGCCCGCAGGAGCAAATGAACAAGGGCCAGTGGCAGGTGCCACCGCTAGTGCTTGCCGACTGACCCGATGGCCGAGAAAAAATTCGTTTCAAATGTACTGAATCGCCCCCCTCTTGATTGGGGGGGTGTGAAGTGGTCCGACACTCTTTAATGCACCGTATGTCCGGAAAAACACGATTGGCAATTGGGGGGGCATGACAGGGCGCAAATGGGCAATGTCGACTCATTGGCAACATTTCATCTCGCCATGAAGAGCCCGGTTGCGCTGTTACTTGATCGACAGTGATTGAGCATCATTAGAGAGGGGCGTCATGTTCGACGGGGACGATGAAACCAACACCTCTGGAATCGGCAGCGGCAATGTACGCGGTCCAATACCGGGTGGCAGTTTCTTCGTCGGTCATCAACTCGATAATCAGTGGTTGTCAGGTTTGCGTCCCTTGGCGATGTCGGCCTGGCGCAACGCTACGACAACGATGGGGGCGGACTGGCGCCTTGCCGCCGGCCTTGCTTACACGCTGGACAAAGTGACCGATCTAAACTTCAGTTGGGTAACGGTATGGAAGGGCGACCGGCCCGTCGACCGGCAGAAATCCTTGTCTGGCGATCGTGCGTCTGGCGAGTTCGACAACACCTGGATTCAAGACCTGAAAATCCTGTCAGCAGATAACCGCGAATGCTTTCAAGGCGGCTACCAAGGCCATGACCAGCGTACTGCCGGGTGAGTTCGAGGTTGTGCAGGAAGCACCTGAGCACTCGAATCCTTCGATAACAAAAGAGAAAACATCATGAAGGTCACGCCCCTGAAATCGGTGTACACAGCAATGGCGCTACTGGCGAGCAGTGCCCTGTCGATGGCGCACGCACAACCATCCGTTACTCCCGAAGAAGTCCGCGCCATTGCCAGGGAAGCCTATCTCTACCGCATGGGTGCTGCCGTTCTCGGCATTTATGGCAACTCGAAGGGAGAAGCGGTCTACCCTATCTACAACGCTGACGAGGAAAACCGCAAGCTTGACGGCTCCTATAAATACGAGTTGCGCTTTGCCCTGGGCCAGTTGCCTCCCATTGGTTGATCGATATCGTTCCTCGGCCGAGCCGCTCAACGTTTTGCATAAGGCTTGAAAAAATGGATCGCTTAGAGCCACAACTGATCCTTAAAACCACGCCGCCACGGGGCCAGAAATCTGCCCGGATGCGCAGCCGGCTGGCGATCGACACTCCGGAACTGACCGACAAGGTGGTGATTGCCGTTCATGCGCCAGCCGGCTTCGGCAAGACGTTTTTGCTGACCCAGTGGCGACGGGAGAGTTTGTCTCACGGCGCCGTCGTGGCCTGGCTGACGCTCGATGCGCATGATGATGGTGCCCGATTTGTCCAGGGACTGGGAGCAGCCATGGCGATTGGCAGTGGCCGGCCATCCTTTGCCCGTACCTTCGAGCCTGGTCCGGGGCCTGGGCGTGACGAGTTCGAAGGGCTGACACAGTGGCTGGCGGAAGTCGCCGATCTGGGCAGCGAGACCGTACTGATCCTGGATGAAGCTGACGCCTTGCCCGACGCGACTATTCGTCACTCCCTGACCTATCTGTTGCATAACGCTCCAGCCAATTTACGCATCATCATGGCCTCCCGCTCACGTTTGAATCTGCAAGTGGCGGACCTCGCGGCGAGGGGGCGCTACGCAACGGTCAGCACGGCGGCCTTGCGTTTCGGTGTTGAGGAAGCTGTCGCGATACTCACGGGACGCTTTGGTGCCAAGATCGACGCCGACCTTTGCGTGCGTCTGTATGAGGTTACGGAGGGCTGGCCCCTGGGTTTGCAGCTGGCTATTTCAGCGATGGAAAAAAGTTCAAGTCCGGGTGCAGCAATCGTTGAGTTGTCAAAATGCACAGGCGATATTCAGCGCTATTTCGTTGACAGCCTGGTGGCCCACCTGCCCGACGAGCAGGTCACGTTCTTGACGGGCATCGCCTTGCTGGAGATGGTCCAGCCTTCCTTGTGCATCGCATTAACGGGTAATCCGCGCGCGGCAGAAATGCTCCGGGACCTGTGTGTCTCGACTCCCATTTTCGTCGAAAGTGTCGATAGCGATTGGGTGCGCATTCATCCATTGGCCCGAGACTTCCTGCTGGGGCGGTTTGAAAAATTGGCCCCAGAGCAGCGTCAGGGTTTTCATGAACGTGCCGCTTTGTGGCTGCAACAACATGAGTTCCTGGAACAGGCAGCTCGCCAATACCATTTGGCCGGGCTACCAAGACCCGCTTATGAAATGATCGAAAAATGCCTGTACGACGTAATGTTGCGGGGCCGGTTCAGTCGGGTGCTGGAATGGGTCGAAGAACTTGAGCCCGAGGCCGTTTTGTCACACCCGCGCATTTGCCTGGCTGCTGCCTGGGCACTGGCGATGGGCGAGCGTCAGGCTGAAGCTGCGCGATTGATTACCGCCATCGAGCAACACCCGTCCGCCGATGAAGCAACCCGTTGCGAGGCCGCCGCCATCGAGACCGCCGCCGCCTATTTTGCAGATCGTCCTGACGAGTCGCTGGCCCTCATCACGCCATGGGTTGACCGGTTGTCGACGTTCCCGATCAAGGTGCAAGCGATTGTGGCGAACCAGATAGCTCGTCTGACCTTGTCTCAGGGGCAGCCGGAGAAGGCCCGGCGCATTTTTCAGCGTGCACCGCATTACACGTGGAGCCCTGGCCTGGATGCCATTCGGGGGTTTGGCCAGTGGGTCGTCGGCCTGACGTATCTTTGGGAGGGGCGGATGCTGTCGTCGCAAGCTGCCTTGCGCGCCAGTCTGGTGCTCGCCGAGCAAGATATTGGTCGACGCAGCCCGATTGCCGTGATGATGGCCAGCGCCCTGGCAACCGTCATGCTGGAGCGAGGGGAAGTTCAGGAAGCCAGCACGGTTTTGGCGAACCGGATGGACATGGTTGAGCGTCTCGCTTCGCCTGATGCGATTGTGCTGGGCTATATCACCGCATCTCGACTGGCTTCGATGCAGGGACATGGACATCGCGGGCAGGACCTTCTTGAGGCTCTATTCGCATTGGGTGAAGAACGTGACATTCCGCGGTTTTGCATCGCATCGCTGGGCGAGCAGATTCGTCTGCATGCATTGCAGGGGCGCAGTGACACGTGCCAGGCATTATGGCGGCGTCTGGAGGCTGTTACACCGCTCATTGCCCGCGAACAAACCGGGCTGCTCGGTCCGGAACTGGCGTTGATGGCGGGTGTGGCTGAGGCTTATGTCTTGCTGGCCAAGCGTGAGTGGGAAGCCATGCTGGTTGTACTCGACAAGGCTGGCGCAACCGCCGAGCACCTGCGCCGTGGCCGGGAAATTGTGCAGATCAAACTGCTCAGGGCCTTGGCGCTCAAAGCGACGGGCGAGGAGGGCACCCCCTGTTTACTGGAAGCGGTCAGCCTCGCACAAGAGAATGATATGCAGCGCGTGGTGCAAGACACTCATCCCGATCTGACCAAGTGGGTGCAGACGCTCCAGCGTCCAACCCTCCCGGCGGTAACGGCAGAATCCTCCGCGCCGATGCCTGTTTCGCGACCGGAGTCCGCAACATCGAGCGTCTCAGCCAGTCGTTTGCTGACGCCCAAGGAGCGCGAGGTGTTGCAGCTGCTGGCCCGTAATCTTTCCAACAAGCAAATCGCCCTGGCCCTGAATGTCGGCGAGGAAACGGTGAAGTGGCACCTGAAAAACCTGTTTGGAAAATTCCAGGCAGGTACCCGGCAGCATGTTGTCGCGCGCGCGTACATGCTGGGGATTCTCGAAACGGCGGGCTGATACCCGCCTGCGATTCAAGGTGATCCGTTCGGATCATCATTCAATTCCCCCCATCTGATTTCCGGCCACCCCCCCTGTCAATGGGGGGTTGTGCTGTTCGGCTTCGCCATAGTCTGGCCCCAACAAGAGCGCGACGCGCATCGGTGGGTGGGGAGCAGGGTTTATGTCTGAAAGAGTGCTGGTCGCCGGCGCGGGAATGGCGCCGTTTCTGCCGCTGGGTGGCTGTGACAGTCATGCAGCGTTGGCGGGACAGGCCATTTGTGCGGCGCTGGCCGATGCGCGAATCGACTATGACCTGATCGACCAGGTGTTTACTGCCTGCGTCCACGGTGAATCCGGTATCGCCGAGCAAATGCTGTCGCAGATTGGCTACTCCGGTGTGCCGGTTTTCAGTCTCGCCGATGGTTGTGCGTCCGCCAGCAGCGCGTTTCAGTTGGCCCGCAACAGTGTGTTGTGCGGCCAGGCTGAGTGTGTGTTGGTGGTAGGTGTCGAGTGCATGCCTGCGCGCATTTCCAATCGTGAGTTCTTCGGCTTGAAAGAGCTGGCTCGCGATGAGTCGCCTACAGTCGGACAGGGTGACAGTGCCAACGCGTTTATCGAGCGTCGACGGCAACCGGCGCTGCTGTTCGCGGCCCAAACCAGTTGGCTGCTGACGCGGTTGGGCGTTGCCGAAAACAGCTTCGACCAAGTGTTGGAGCGGGCACGAACTCAAGCTGGACTCAACCCGTACGCCGTATTGAATCGTGTGCCGGATCGCGACGGCTGGCTCCCGCCTTATCTGTCTCCGCCGGCCTGCGGTGCTGCGGCGGTGGTGATCTGCACCCCGGCCTTCGCTCAGCGTTTCGGCGCTCGGGCGGACGTCACCGTGCTGGCAAGCGCCAGGGGCAGCGACAGCACCTCGGAGCAGGAATCGGGCTGCGTGCTGGATGTGCTTGGGCGAGCGACCACTCGGCGTGTGGCGCAGCAGGCCTATCAGCAAGCGGGGCTCGGCGCGGAGGACATTGACGTGGCTGAACTGCATGACCAAAGCGTCGGTGACTTCATGGTCAATAGTGTCGCGCTGGGCTTTTGCCGAGAAGACGACATTGACCGTTTTGTGCAACTCCACGGCCCCTTGAAGGGGCAGAAGAATGCAGTGAACCCGTCAGGTGGCTTGCTGGGACGCGGGCACGCTCCAGGGGCTAGCGGACTGGCGCAACTGGTTGAGCTGGTCTGGCAACTGCGCGACATGGCCAAAGGGCGGCAAATTGCGGGAGCTCGCACGGCGCTCCAGCACAGCACCGCTTTGGGCCGGGCGGTGTCGATCACCATTTTGCAGCGCACATGAGAGGAGGCTCAGTGCGCCGTGATGTAACCCATGACCTTTCGTAAACCATAGAGCAGGTGGCACGTTTGATGAACAAAAATAATAAGATCTGCCATGCAAACCTTCGCAAGGGCTTGTTGACTTCCGCCATTCTCACCGGCCTGGGCATTGCGCCCGTGCAGGCCGTCGAGATCAACACCGGGAATGAAGACTTTGCGGTGCGCTTCGACAACACGGTGAAGTTCAACTATGCCCAGCGGGTAGAGGCAGCCAACAGCAAGCTGGCTCATTCGTGGAACAACAACGACGGGGAACGCAACTTCTCTTCCGGTAGTCCGGTTTCTCAGCGGCTCGACGTGCTGTCTGAACTGGACGTGGTTTACAAACAGAAGGCTGGTTTCCGGGTCAGTGCCAACTCCTGGTACGACCACGCCTATGACGACATCGGCAGCGATAACGCGTCGACTAACCAGCTCAACAACGGCCGGCCGGATTCCCGTCATCAGAGCGGTTACACCGATCGTTATTACAACGGTCCTTCCTCGGAAATTCTCGATGCCTTCGTGTTCGGCAGCACCGAAGTCGGCGATGAATCGCTGCTCAGCGGCAAGCTCGGCAAGCACACCAATTACTGGGGTGAAACCATCCTTGCCTTTGCCCATGGCAACAGTTACGGCCAGTCGGGCCTGGACATTTCCAAGGCGCTGGCGGTCCCGGGAACAGAAGCCAAAGAGCTGTTCATTCCGCGCAATCAGTTATCGGCCAGTTTCACGCTTAACCCGGAACTGACTGTAGCCGCGCAGTACTTCCTGGATTGGGACGCGGCGCGCCTGCCGGAGTCGGGCACTTACCTGGGGTTCAACGACGGCATTCAGAATGGCGGACACAACTTGTCGCTGGTCGCTGCACAGAACCCTCGTTTTGGCACGCCCGGTCCGTTGGGTGCCAACCAGTTTTTGCGTCTTAACAACGGCCACACCTACACCCCGGACAACCATGGTGACTTCGGCCTGATGGCCAAGTGGAGCCCGGAATGGCTGGAGGGCACGCTGGGTGTCTACTACCGCAAAACCTCCGACATCCTGCCGAACCTGGTCTTGCAACCGGTGGCGGTTGGACCTGCTCAGCTGATTTCGGGTAACGCCGGCAGCTACAACCAGTTTTACGTCGATGACATCGATGTCTACGGCCTCAGCCTGTCGAAGAGCATCGAAGGCGTCAGCGTCGGCGTCGACGTGAACTACCGCCACAACATGCCACTGGCCAGCGTGCCGGGAACCGTCAATCCGGCGGCAGGCGCTGCCGGTTTGCCGGGCTTCATCAGCAGTTTCGACGGTGATAATGGCGTGGCTCGCGGCAACACCGTGCATGCCGTCGTCAACGGCTTGACCACTTTCGGAGCGACCCCGGTGTGGGACAGCTCGAGCTTGCTGGTTGAGCTTGCCTACAGCCGCTGGCTGGACGTGACGGAAAACAAGCAGTTGTTTAAAGGCGAAGATTGGTATCACGGTGTCGACAAGGTCACCAAGGACAACTACGTCCTGGGCGTCAACTTCAACCCGACCTGGTATCAGGTGTTCCCCGGCATCGATATGTACTTGCCGGTCACCTACAACGTCGGGCTGTCAGGCAACTCTGCTGTTCAATTGGGGGGTAATAAAGATTCAGGCAGCTACTCGGTGGGCGTTGGCATGGATGTGCACAACCAGTACCGGTTTGACCTGAAGTATGTGGACAACTTTGGTCCGTTCGACACCTGCGATTCCGCCGGTAGCGCGCGTGCACAAGGTGCGGGCGCCGCACCTGGGGCCAATGGTCAATACAACTGTGTACCGGGGCAGCCCACTGCTTTCGGCGGCACGCCATCTCAGCTCAAGGATCGGGGCATGGTCACGTTTACCTTTAAAACGACCATTTGATCGAAGTCTTTGCTTGATAGCAGGAGTCACTCCATGAAGTTCGTCAACACGCTTTTATTCACTGCCTTGACCGTAGCCATCGCTGGCACGGCACACGCTGCAGTTTCCCCTGATGAAGCCGCAAAACTGGGCAACAGCCTGACCGCGGTCGGCGCGGAAAAGGCCGGCAACGCCGACAACACCATCCCGGCTTACACCGGTGGTATCACCACACCGCCGGCCAGTTTCCAGGCCGGCAGCTCGTTCCGTCCGGACCCTTACGAGGCTGACAAGCCGCGTGCAGTCGTCGATGGTAAAAACGTGGGTCAATTCGCCGGCAAACTGACCGCGACCACGCAAGAACTGCTCAAGCGTTACCCAACGTTCCGGGTCGATGTATTCCCGACCCATCGCAGCGTTGCATTGCCTCAGCGCTTGCTGGACAACACCGCGAAAAACGCCGTCGGCGCTAAAACCCTCGAGGGCGGTGTCGCACTGGAAAACGTGCTGCCGGGCGTACCGTTCCCGATCCCGAAAGATGGCTATGAGGCCATGTGGAACCACCTGCTGCGCTATCAGGGGTACGCCACCAATCTGAAATACGATTCCTGGAACGTCGACAGTTCCGGCACGGCGATTCTGGCCACGTCGGGTAACGCCTATCTGGAATATTCGCTCTACGATCCGAAGCGCACGGAACCGGCAAAAGAGACCGATCTGTTCTTCAAAACCAAGCTCTACTACCAGGCCCCGGCCCGTCGCGCAGGCGAAGCCATCCTGGTGCAGGATGCGGTCAATCCGCTGAAAATGGAGCGCCGTGGCTGGCAATACCTGCCGGGTCAGCGTCGTGTAAAACTGGCCCCGGACATTGCCTATGACACACCGAACCCGGGTTCGGCCGGTGCCTCGACCTATGACGATGCCTGGGTGTTCAACGGTGCCATGGACCGTTACGACTTCAAGCTGGTCGGCAAGAAGGAAATGATCGTTCCGTACAACACCTACAAGCTGAACTATCACAAGGAAGCCGCGGATATCACCACGCCGCACTTCGTCAATCCAGACTTGACGCGCTGGGAACTGCACCGCGTGTGGGTGGTCGAGGCCACACTGAAACCGGGCAAACGCCACATCTACAGCAAGCGCACCTTTTACCTCGACGAAGACAGCTGGATTGCCCTGGCTTCCGATGAGTACGACGCCAGCGGCAAGTTGTACCGCGGTTCCTTCGCCCACATGGCTTACAGCTATGACGTGCAGGCGCCGAACTCCGACAACCACATGATTTATGACTTCGTTTCCGGTAGCTACAACATCACCGGCGTCTATGGCCCGTATGGCGGCGTCAAGTACATCGAGCCGCTTTCGAAAGCGCAGTGGGCACCTGAGTCATTGGCTGGCACTGGCATTCGCTAAGCCATAACGCAGGTGTTTTTTTGCCGCCGGCAGTGGACTCCTCGCTGCCCGGCGGCTTTTTTGCCGAGTAAACATCATGAATGCATTTAGATGGATAACGCTGGCGGCGCTAGGCGTGGTCTTGGCCGTGCCATTTACCCGAACGGTGATCGCCGCGGAGTTTGTCGACCCGCTGTCGAGCCCGGCGGTTCCAAGTGAAAAGGCCATTAAGGGGATGTTCACCGGGTTGGCCACTGCCGGTAAGCGTCTGGTTGCCGTAGGGCAACGAGGGCATATTTTCTATTCCGATGACGATGGCGTCCGTTGGCATCAGGCTCAGGTGCCGGTCAGTTCCGATCTGGTGGCTGTGCAGTTCCCTAGCTCGACGCAGGGCTGGGCTGTCGGGCATGACGGCGTTGTGTTGCACAGCGACGACAAGGGTGAAACCTGGAAACGCCAGCTGGATGGCCGTCAGGTCGGGCATATCATGCTCGAACACTATCGCCAGCAAGCGGTGACGGATGAGGCGTTATTGGCTGATGCTCAACGAATGATCGATGAAGGGGCCGACAAACCCTTCCTGGATGTGTGGTTTGCCAATGAGAAAACCGGTTACATCGTCGGCGCATTCAACCTGATTTTCCGTACAGAGGATGGTGGCCAGACCTGGCTGCCGATGATGGACCGCACGGACAATCCGGGAGCGCTGAACCTCTACGGGATGCGTGCGATCGGCGACGACCTGTTTATTGTCGGCGAGCAAGGGCTGGTGTTGAAACTGGAACCCGCGAGCCAGCGCTTCGTTAATGTTCCGACGCCCTACAGCGGCAGCTATTTTGGCCTCACCGGCACACCGGGCGCGGTGCTCGTATACGGCCTGCGCGGCAATGTGTACCGCAGCGTCGATCACGGTGCGAATTGGGAAAAGGTTGAGCTGGGTCTGTCCTCAAGCATCACCGCGAGCACGGTCACGGCAGACGGTCGAATCATTCTGGTCAGCCAGGCCGGCCATGTCCTGGTCAGCGATGACGACGGCGTAAGTTTCACGCAAAAACCACAAGAGCGCCTGGGGCCTGCCGCTGCGGTACAGGCCGTCAGGTCAGGTTCCGTGGTGGTCGCAGGTGCTCAGGGGTTGCGGCAGTTGCCGTACCAATAAGCCCACTTCACAGAATAAAAAGAGACGAGCCACGTCATGGGTAATAACTACAACCTCGATACGATGCCGGTGATCCGAGAGCTCAAGGGCTTCGATGCACGCTCCGGCAACTTCCTTGAACGCCTGATTTTCAACAACCGCCTGTTGGTGGTCCTGACCTGCCTGCTCGTCACGCTATTGCTGAGCTATTTCGCCGCCACTCGACTGACGCTCAATGCCAGCTTCGAAAAGATGATTCCGCAGAGTCAGCCGTACATCAAAAACTATCNCAGGGGTTGCGGCAGTTGCCGTACCAATAAGCCCACTTCACAGAATAAAAAGAGACGAGCCACGTCATGGGTAATAACTACAACCTCGATACGATGCCGGTGATCCGAGAGCTCAAGGGCTTCGATGCACGCTCCGGCAACTTCCTTGAACGCCTGATTTTCAACAACCGCCTGTTGGTGGTCCTGACCTGCCTGCTCGTCACGCTATTGCTGAGCTATTTCGCCGCCACTCGACTGACGCTCAATGCCAGCTTCGAAAAGATGATTCCGCAGAGTCAGCCGTACATCAAAAACTATCTGGAAAATCGCCAGTCACTGCGCGGACTGGGCAATACGGTGCGGGTGGTGGTGGAGAACACCGACGGCGACATCTATGACCCGAAGTACCTCGACGTMCTCAAACAGGTCAACGACGCCTTGTTCCTGACGCCCGGCGTGGACCGCGCATGGATGAAATCGTTGTGGACACCGGCCGTGCGCTGGACCGAAGTCACGGAAGAGGGCTTCCGTGGCGGGCCAGTGATGCCGGACTCTTATGACGGTTCGGCTTCAGGTGTCGAGCAACTGCGCTTGAACATCGCCCGTTCCGGAATCATCGGCAGTCTGGTCGGCAACAACTTCAAGTCGAGCATGATCGTGGTGCCGCTGCTGGAGAAAGACCCGGTCACCGGCGCTGCCATCGACTATCACCAGTTCTCGCGCCTGCTCGAAGAACAGCTGCGCAACAAGTTTGAATTTGCAGGCTCCAGCGCCGAACACAAGGCGGGCGAAGAGGGCAAAGGCCCGATCAAGATCCGCGTGATCGGCTTCGCCAAACTGGTGGGCGATCTGATCGATGGCCTGCTGCTGATCATGCTGTACTTCGGCGCGGCCGCGCTGATCGCCACCGCCATCATTTATGCCTTCACCCGTTGTGTGCGCAGCACCGCGCTGGTGATTCTGTGCTCGGTGGTGGCCGTGGTCTGGCAACTGGGTTTGATTACYTTGTTCGGCTACGCACTTGATCCGTTTTCGATCCTTGTGCCGTTTCTGGTGTTCGCCATCGGCGTGTCCCACGGCGCGCAGAAAATGAACGGGATCATGCAGGACGTCGGWCGCGGTACCCATCAATTGATCGCCGCGCGTTACACCTTTCGCCGCCTGTTTCTCGCCGGCCTGACCGCGTTGCTGGCCGATGCGGTGGGCTTTGCGGTGCTGATGTTGATCGAYATCCCGGTGATCCAGGATCTGGCGGTCACCGCGAGCATTGGTGTAGCGGTATTGATCTTCACCAACCTGGTGCTGTTGCCGGTGCTGCTGTCCTATTTTGGTGTGAGCCCAAAGGCGGCAGCGCGCAGTTTGCGACAGGAAAACGAGGAGCTGAAAGGCAAAGGGCTGGGCAGTTTGTGGAGTCTGCTTGACCGCTTCACTGAACGTCGCTGGGCGACGGTGGCGGTGGTGGTGGCCGGTCTGCTGGCGGTCGGTGGCTTTATGGTCAGCACGCATTTGAAGATCGGCGACCTTGATCCGGGCGCGCCGGAACTGCGTGCCGACTCGCGCTACAACCGCGACAACGCCTACATCACCGCCAATTACTCGCTGTCCAGCGATCAGTTCGCGGTCATGGTTAAAACCGCCAGCGAAGGTTGCCTGAAGTACGAAACCCTGGTGGAAGCCGACCGCCTCGGCTGGTTGCTGCAACAACAACCGGGCGTGCAGACCACCGTTTCGCTGGTCAATGCGGTGCGGCAGATCACGGCGGGTTCCTATGAGGGCAACCCGAAAATGCTGACCATCGCCCGTAATCAGAATGTGCTCAATTACGGCGCGCAGCAGGCNAACTGCGTGCCGACTCGCGCTACAACCGCGACAACGCCTACATCACCGCCAATTACTCGCTGTCCAGCGATCAGTTCGCGGTCATGGTTAAAACCGCCAGCGAAGGTTGCCTGAAGTACGAAACCCTGGTGGAAGCCGACCGCCTCGGCTGGTTGCTGCAACAACAACCGGGCGTGCAGACCACCGTTTCGCTGGTCAATGCGGTGCGGCAGATCACGGCGGGTTCCTATGAGGGCAACCCGAAAATGCTGACCATCGCCCGTAATCAGAATGTGCTCAATTACGGCGCGCAGCAGGCTTCGGTGAACAACCCGGAACTGTTCAACAGCGATTGCTCGATGATGCCGGTGATTGCTTATCTCTCCGATCACAAGGCCGAAACCCTCGATCATGTGGTGAAAGTGGCCGACCAGTTCGCCCGCGAACACAGCAACGACGATCGCCAGTTCATGCTCGCCGCCGGCAGCGCGGGGATCGAAGCCGCGACCAACATCGTCGTGCGCGAGGCCAACCGCACCATGCTGTTCTACGTGTACGGCGCGGTGATCGTGCTGTGTTTCATCACCTTCCGCAGCTGGCGCGCGGTGGTGGTGGCGGTGGTGCCGTTGATGCTGACCTCGATTCTCTGCGAAGCATTGATGGTCTGGCTCGGCATGGGCGTGAAGGTCGCGACCCTGCCAGTAATCGCCTTGGGCGTCGGCATCGGTGTCGATTACGCGCTGTACCTGCTTAGCGTCCAGTTGGCGCAACAACGTGCCGGTCTGTCGTTGACCGAAGCCTACAAAAACTCCGTCGCGTTCACCGGCAAGGTGGTGGCTCTGGTCGGCATCACGCTGGCGGCAGGCGTCATCACCTGGGCCTGGTCGCCGATCAAGTTCCAGGCCGACATGGGCATCCTGCTGACCTTCATGTTCATCTGGAACATGGTCGGGGCGTTGGTATTGATCCCGGCGCTGTCGCATTTTCTGCTCAAACGCACGCATTAAAACTTCGCAAAGCTCAGCCCGGCTCAAAATGCGGGCCGGGCTGAGCTTTGCCATCCATTCCGATGATAGGAAACAACTCGATGAGTATCCGGTTGAAAGCTTTAGCGTACGCGGCGGCGCTGCTTGTTGGCCTTCCGGCAGTGCAGGCCCAGGCGGGTGTGAGCCCGGAAGAGGCGCGTACCATTGCCAAGGAAGCCTACATCTACGGCTACCCGATGGTGGACAACTACCGTATTCAGTATGGGTATTTCGTGGATCATCAGAATCCCGAATACAAAGGCCCCTGGAATCAGATTCACAACACCCCTCGTGTCTATACCCCCGCGGACAAGGCCGTCCAGACGCCCAACTCCGATACGCCTTATTCATGGGCGGGCCTTGATTTGCGCGCCGAACCCATCGTCCTCACGATTCCCCACATCGAGAAAAATCGTTACTTCAGCGTCCAGCTCACTGATCTCTACACGTTCAATTCCGACTACATCAGCAGCCGCACCACCGGTAATGATGGCGGTAGCTACCTGATTGTCGGACCGAACTGGAAAGGTGATACGCCCAAAGGCATCAAGAAAGTCTTTCGTGCTGAAACAGACCTGACTCTCGCTATCTATCGCACGCAACTGTTCAATCCAGGCGATATCGAGAAGGTGAAGAAGGTTCAGGCTGGCTACAAAGTGCAGACGCTGTCGGCGTTCTTGGGTAGCACCCCGGCGAAAGCCGCACCGCCCATTGATTTCGTCAAACCGCTTAGCCATGAGGAGCAAAAGACCTCCCTTCAGCTGTTCAGCATCATGAACTTCCTGCTGCAATTTTGCCCGACCGATCCTTCCGAAAAAGAACTGATGGCGCGCTTTGCCAAGATCGGCATCGGTGCCGGAAAAGACTTCGACCCTGCCAAACTCAGCCCAGAGATGAAGACCGCCATCGAGCAAGGCATGGCCGATGCCTGGGATGCCTTTGCTGGTGGCGTCAAGCAGTTGAATGAGGGCACGCTGACATCGGGCGATATTCTCGGCTCGCGCGAGGCCATGAAGAACAACTACCTGAACCGCATGCTCGGGACGATTGGTATTTATGGCGCCTCCAGGCAAGAGGCGATTTATCCGTTTTATCGTGTCGATGCCGACAAGCAGAAACTAGATGGAAGCCAGCGCTACAGCCTGCGCTTTGCACCTGATCAGTTGCCCCCCGTCAATGCGTTTTGGTCGCTGACGATGTACGAACTGCCAGGCAGCTGGCTGGTCGACAATCCTCTCAATCGTTACCTGATCAACTCGCCGATGCTGTCACAGCTCAAGCGCGATGTGGACGGTGGCGTGACGTTGTACATCCAGCATGAATCCCCGGGCAAGGATAAAGAGGCTAACTGGTTGCCCGCACCAAAGGGCCCATTTGCCATGTACATGCGCTTGTATCGGCCGGCCGAGCAGGCGTTGTCGGGGAAATGGACTGCGCCGCCGCTGGAACATCTGAAGTAATCAGGCATCGAGCATTGCCGATGCAATCCCTTCATTCACGATGGATACCCGTATGGCCATTCCAGAACTCAAAAACAAGAAAGTCATGATCACGGGGGCCGCCTCTGGCATCGGTCGTGCGGCGGCGTTTGCATTCGCTCGCCGTGGCGCGCACATCATCGCCACGGATATTGATTCTCAGGCATTGAAACGGCTTCAGGTCGACCTCGTCGCGCAGGGAGCCATTTGCATGATCCATCAACTCGACGTTTCGAATAGCGATGAGATGCAGGCGTTCGCCGAGCATCCGTACATGAAATCGCGGCCAATTGATGTGCTGATCAACAACGCCGGAATAGGTTATCTGGGCCAGTTGCTCCAGAGCGACCTGACCCACTGGCGGCGGGTCATGGACATCAACCTCATGGGCGTGGTCCATGGCTGCTTTTACTTCATCCCGCAAATGCTCCAGGCCGGCGGGGTGCGCCATGTGCTCAACGTGGCCTCGGTGGCGGGCATCTATCCATCACCGACCATGGGTGCATACGCAGCCTCTAAACATGCCGTATTCGGTTTCAGCGAAGTCTTGAAGATGGAACTGGCCAACTCCAACGTCAGCATCACCACGGTCTGTCCCGGCATTATCAATACCGCCATCACCCAGTCCCGCAGCGCTGTTTCACCTTCTATCACTGAAGCGCAGATCGAGCGACTGCAGGCCTACTACAAAGCCAAAGGCTGTGAACCGGAACTGGTTGCCGAGGCGATGGTTCGCGCCGTGCAGAAAGGTCAGGACCTGGTGCTGGTCGGGCCGTTCGCCAAACTGATTTTTCACGTGAAGCGTCTTTCCATTGGCCTGATCCGCCGGGTGATCCTCAACGACGCGCGCAAGGTCGGCTACCTGTAATCCGCCGTCACGCCTGTAATACCGAACTCGTACAAGAATAAAAGGAACACATAACCATGCTGGGCTTGATGCAAGATCAACCGTTGTTGATTTCCAACGTTCTCGAACACGCGCTGAAGGCGCATCCACGCACCGAAATTGCCTCGCGCACCGCAGACGGCTCGGTCCATCACTGCACGTATGCCGACATCGGGCGCCGTGCCAAACAGGTGGCCAATGCGCTGGTTGCGCTTGATGTTCAGCCCGGTGACCGAATCGGCACCTTGGCCTGGAATGGTTACCGGCACATGGAGCTGTACTTCGGCGTGTCGGGCATTGGCGCGGTGTTGCATACGATCAACCCACGGTTGTTCGCCGAGCAGATCGAGTTCATCGCCAATCACGCCGAGGATCAGTATTTGATGTTCGATCTGTCGTTCGCGGCCTTGGTCGAGCAAATCGCACCGCATCTGAAAACCGTCAAGGGCTTCATTGCCCTGTGTGACCGTGAGCAAATGCCGGCGATCAATGTGCTCAACCTGATCTGCTATGAAGACCTGATCGCCGAACAGAGCAGTGATTTCAGCTGGCCGGAGTTCGATGAGCGCACCGCGTCATCGATGTGCTACACCTCAGGTACCACCGGTAATCCGAAGGGCGTGCTGTATTCACACCGTTCTTCGATTCTGCATTCGTTGGCCCTTTGCACCTCGGATGGCTTTGGTTTGTCGGCGGCGGATTCGGCGTTGCTGGTCGTGCCGATGTTCCATGTCAATGCATGGGGAATGCCTTACGCCGCTGCCATGTGTGGCGCCAAACTGGTATTGCCGGGCGCCGCGCTGGATGGTGAGAGTCTCTACACGCTGATGCGCGATGAGCAAGTCACCCTGGCGCTTGGTGTGCCGACGGTGTGGATGACGTTGCAGCAACACGTCGAGGCGCAGGGACTGCAACCGGCTGCCGAGTTGTGCCTGAACCGGGTAGTGATCGGCGGGGCCGCCGCCCCTCGAAGCCAGGTCGAGACGTTTGAGACGATCTTCGACGCGCGTGTCTTGCATGCGTGGGGCATGACCGAGATGTCGCCACTGGGCACCCTCTGCATTCCGTTGCCCAAGCACCGCGGCGCACCGCTCAATGAAGTGCTCGATTTGCAGGCCAAACAGGGGCGTGCGCTGTTTGGTGTGTCGATGAAGATTGTTGATGATGAGGGCGCTGAACTGCCACGCGATGGCAAGGCTTCAGGTCTGCTGCTGGTCAAGGGGCCGTGGATCGCCAGCCAGTATTACGGCGGCGAGGGCGGGCAGATTCTGAATGGCGAGGGCTGGCTCGATACGGGCGACATTGCAACCATCGATGCCGATGGCTACATGCAGATTACCGACCGCGCCAAGGACGTGATCAAGTCGGGTGGCGAGTGGATTTCCTCGATTGACCTGGAAAACGCCGCCGTCAGTCATCCCGCCGTTGCTGAAGCCGCTGTGATTGGCATCCCTCATCCGAAATGGCAGGAACGTCCATTGCTGGTGGTGGTGCTCAAACCCGGCAAGACAGCGAGCAAGGATGATCTGCTGAAAGTGCTACAAAGCCGTGTGGCGAAGTGGTGGCTGCCGGACGATGTCGTCTTTGTCGAGGCATTGCCGCACACCGCCACCGGCAAGTTGCAAAAGATGAAGCTGCGGGAGCAGTTCCGTGATTTCCGCTTTCAGGATTAAGAGAACGAGGAATCACTGTGGCGAGGGAGCTTGCTCCCGTTGGGTCGCGACGCGGCCCCAGGAGAGGGACTGCTGCGCAGTCCAGCGGGAGCGAGCTCCCTCGCCACAGGGGGGAGTGCCAAACCTGACGGTTATTTATCCAGCGGCACAATCAACGGGCCGGCAAACGCCTGCATGATCAGTGCCGCCGGTTGCTTGTGGCTCACCAGTTGGGCCATGGCATTCATGTAGGGCGTCAGGTGGCGGAAGTATTTCTTGTAGCTCGGGCAAAGGTAATTGAGCCCCGGCTCGCCGTTGGGCGCATTTGTGAAGCGGTTTTTCGGGCATTCGCCATGGCAGGCAAAGCGATAATCGCACTGCTGGCAATACGTTGGCAGTGTCTCTTCCTTGGCTGCGCCAAAGGCTTGTTGCGCAGGAGAGGCGAGCAGTACGGCAGGATCATCAGTCTTCAGGTTGCCCAATAAGTACTCGGGGTACATGTAGTGATCGCAGGAATAGACATTGCCGTCATGCTCGACGATTGCCGCTTTGCCGCAGCGCGGGCTGAACAGGCACACCGAGGCCGGCAACTGACACCATGAGGCCAGTGCCCATTCGAAGTTCATGACATGAACCTCCCCGACATCCTGGCGCACCCACTCGTCGAAGATCTTGATCAGGAAGTCACCGTACGCTTCTGCGCCAACGGTGTGCTCGGTCACAACGGCTGGTTCGGGCACCGCGTGCAAGCGCAACTCCGGCGGAACCGCGAAGTGCAGGCCCTGACTGACTTGGGGCGCATCCGGCTGGCGTTCCACCACCGGGTTGAACTGGATATGCCGGACGCCTTCAGCTTTCAGAAAACGGTAGATTTCCAAAGGGTATCGGGCGACATCCCGGGCTACGGTCACCAGCACATTGAAATCGACGCCGTGTTGTTTAAGCAGTCCGAGCCCACGCATGACTTCGTCGAAACTTGAGCGGCCGCGCTTGTCGGGGCGATACAGGTCGTGGACGAAACGTGGACCATCGAGACTGATCCCAACCATGAAACGTTCGCGAGCCAGGAACTCGCACCAATCATCACTGAGCAAGGTGCCGTTGGTCTGCAGCGTATTACGAATGACTTTCGTCCCCGCGAACTGACGTTGATACGCGATCGCACGTTCAAAGAAATCCAGGCCGAGCAGCGTCGGCTCGCCGCCTTGCCAGGTGAATTCGACTTCGGGTGTGGTCTGGGCGTCGATGTAGCGCTGCACATATAAGCGCAACACCTCGTCAGTCATGCTGAAGCGTTCCCGGGGCGGGTACAGCTGTTCTTTTTCCAGATAGAAACAGTAACTGCAATCGAGGTTGCAGATCGGCCCGACGGGCTTGGCCATCAGATGCAGGCCCTGGGGCGGGGTTTCGTGGGTAGACATGGTGGCAGGCTGCGTTCGGACCGCTCAGCGGATCGCTGCGATTCCAATGCCAGAGGCTAGGGAGAGAACCCGTGTTGGCCGCCCCCCATGATTGGGGGGGCAGCGTACGCCGACATATTCAAGCTGAACGTGGCGGTGCAGACTTTCGTCGGAAGAGAGCGGAGTGCGCAGATGTCAAACATCGGACGCTTCTCTTAAGGTGGTTACCAACGCATCTTCAGGCCAAGCGAGGCCTGCACAGAGGACTTGATGGTCGCGTCGCCGCCTATATTCCAAAGCTGCCCGATTTCGCCATAGAGACTCGTGTCGGACGTCAGTGCCAGGGTCCCACCGACTTCTGCCTCAGCGGCACTGTAGCCGCTTGGACTCTCGATCTTCGTCGAGGCCGTAGGAGTGCTGAAAGTCACGTCATCGTTACCTGCGCTTGAGTGGTAAAGATTCACCCTTGCATAGGGCAGTAACTTTCCGGCACCGGTCACGAACTCGCCCTTCACGCGCGCGCCCAAGCGGGCAATCCAGGCATTTTCTGCGTTTTGGTTGACCTGCGCCCCGCCGAGCGTCAAGTCGTCTTGGTTCTGCTGCTGGAAGATCAACTGCGCCTGGGGTTCAAGACTCCATTGCTCGGTCAGGGTGAAGGTTTTGCCGGTCTCCACCGACGCGGCGAAGCTGTGGTAATTGCCGGATATATTCTGGTTGCCGTCCGGTCGCACCGTATAGTCCTGGCTCCCGCCTTGCAGCACGCTGTCGACATAGGTACCACTCGAATCCATCCATGTCGCATAGGCGCCCAAATAGCGCGTTTGCAGTTTGTTGTTACCCACGCGCCCCGTTACCCCATGCGCATTGCCTGAAACGTCGGCGTTGCCATCGAGGAAACCTACATAGAAGCCGGAACGCCAGTTATCACTGACGAAGAGGTCGTTGCCTACCTGCCAACCACTCACGTGGCCTTGGCTGTGGGCATCAGCATCACCCGGTTGTTGGATATCGAGGTCGGTGTACACGGCGCGTCCCCAGGAGCGAAGGGCCTGCGCATCCGATGTTGGCGCGGCGGAGTCTCCTTGATTGAACTCGTCACCGACGCGGCGATGCAGATTGCCCAGCATCGCGAGGTCTGCCTGCCTGGACTGGGCGGGTAATGCCGCGAGTAACGGCACTTCGGATCGGTAGGTGGGCACCGCTGGCGAAAGCGGGGGGGATCCTGGCGTCGTCACGGGCGAACTCGAACGCAGGTACCAGTTTTCCCCCGAGCCCGTGGCGTCGGCCGCATAGAGACGATACTCATAGGCGCCAGCATCCACATGGCCGTTGGCCAGGCTGAAGGCGTTCTTGGTCGTCTGCGCAGTAGTTGTCGCGCCATTGAGTGCGCTCACCACCTCGATGCCATTGCCGCTGGTCAGCGCGCCGAGGCCGCCCAGGTTGGCGATCTGAAGGGTGGTGCTGCCACTTGCATTGGCAGTTGGACCATTGAGCACCAGTCGGTCGCTCAAACTGGCATCACCGCCCAGATCTGTACCGAGTCGCAGCGTGGCGTTGTTGCCCACGTAGGGTCCATTGACCGTCAGCGTGCTGCCCGGAATGGCGCTCACCAGGCTGACCGTTCCATTGTTTTGCAGCGCCGCCACGGTCTGGTTGAACCCGGCGGTGTCGAGCGTGGCGCCCGCCTGCACGGTATGCATCGAGGCGGCACTAAAGGCGTTGCTCGCGCCGGCCTGCAAGGTGCCGGTCGCCACCGTCGTGAGCCCTATGTAGGTGTTCGTGCCCGATAGCAAGGTGGTGCCTGTGCCGATCTGAGCGACTGAGCCCGTCCCCGAAATCACACCCGCGAAGTTGTTTATGTCCGAGCGATCGAACGCCAGGGCCGCATTGTTGGTGACATTCCCGACGATACTGCCGCCGGTGCCGCCATTGCCCAGTTGCAGGGTGCCGGCGGAGATCGTGGTGCCGCCTGTGTAGGTATTGGCTGAGGTGAGGGTCAGCGTGCCAGAACCAGCCTTGGTCAAGGCGCCGATGCCGGCGATTGAGCTGTTTTGGGTCAGCTTGCTGGCCTGCGTTTCGAAGGCCCCACCGGCGCTGCCCAGCGTCGTGTCGCGGGCCATGGTGATATCGGCTGTGGTGCGCAACGTACCGCCGTCAAGGCTGAGCGCTGCTGCCGACGCGCCCAGGTTGTTGTTGCTCGATACCTGCAGCACGCCGCCGTTGATCGCGTTACCACCGGTGTAGGTGTTATTGGCCGTCAGGACCAAGGTGCCCAGGTCTTCTTTCTGAATCGACGAACTGCCTGTCAGCACGGAATTGATCGTCGCGGTGTCAGCGGCGCCGCTCGCGGTGCCATCGCCGACACGAATGATGCTGGTCGGCGAGCCGACCAGCGCAAGCGACCCACCGCTGATGACGTAGCCGTCGCTGGCAAACTGCATACCGGACACATTGACCTGGCCAAGGCTGTTATCCACGCTCACGGCCCCCGGTTGAGCCATAAACACCGCAAAGGCGGCATCGGTGAAGGGCGCATTCACCGCGCCATCGGCGTCGGTCCAGTTATCGTTGCCATTGACGTTTTGCCAGAGGCCGTTGCCGCCATTGACGGCGCCGTCGTTCTTCGGTCCTGCAACACCATCCCAGAATCTCAGCGTCAGCCCCGTCGAGTTGACGAGATTGACCTGGTTGGCGACCGAGGTCTGCACGTTCAGGGTCGTGCCCAACGGGGTCGTGCCGAGCGCCAGTCCGTTGTTGGCCAGCGTGCCGCCATAACTGATCACTCGGTAGATGCCAGGGATGAAGGTGCCGCCGGGCGGGGTGGTGACATTGAGCGAGCCATCGAGGGTGAGATTGCCGCCGACCACGGTGAGGTCGTTCAACGCCCCCCCCACGATACCGGCCTGGCCGAAACGGTAGTCCAGCAGCGATCCGGTACTGAGCCCCAGGTCACCGTTGATGGTGAGTCGGCCGGGGACGCTTCCCGGGTCGCCCGGCGAGAGGGTGCCGCCGTCGGCGATGTCCACATTGCCACCGAGGGTGCCGCTACCGCCCAGTGTTGCGCCTGACGCGACACTGGCCAGGCCGGTCGCGGCCGACTGATTGCCGTCGACGTAAAGAGCGCCTGCCGCCACGGTCGTCGCCCCGGCGTAAGCATTGGCACCGCTTAGCACGGTGCTGCCTGTGCCGATCTGAAACACTGAACCGCTGCCTGAAATGACCCCGGCGAGGGTTAGTGTGTCTGAGCGATCGAAGGCTAGCGCCGCATTGTCGGTGACATTTCCGACGATACTGCCGCTCGTGCCGCCATTGCCCAGCTGCAGGGTGCCGGCGGAGATCGTGGTGCCGCCTGTGTAAGTGCTGGTGCCGGTCAGCACGGTTGTGCCGGCGCCAATCTGGGACACGGTGCCGCTGCCCGAAATATTGCTGGCGACGGTGACACTGTCTGAACGGTTGAAGGCCAGCGCCGCATTGTCGGTGACATCCCCGACGATACTGCCGCTGGTGCCGCCATCGCCCAGCTGCAGAGTGCCGGCGGAGATCGTGGTGCCACCTGAATAAGTGTTGGCTGAGGTGAGGGTCAGCGTGCCGGTCCCGGCCTTGGTCAAAGCGCCGACGCCGGCGATGGAACTGTTTTGGGTCAGGATGCTGGCCTGCGTTTCGAAGGTCCCACCGGCGCTGCCCAGCGTCGTGTCGCGGGCCATGGTCATATCGGCCGTCGTGCGCAGCGTACCGCCGTCCAGACTGAGCGCTGCTGCCGGCGTGCCCAGGTTGTTGTCGCTCGAAATTTGCAGCACGCCGCCATTGATCGCGGTGCCACCGGTGTAGGTGTTATTGGCCGTCAGGACCAAGGTGCCCAGGTCTTCTTTCTGAATCGACGAACTCCCCGTCAGCACGGAATTGATTGTCGCCGTGTCAGCAGCGCCGCTCGCGGTGCCATCACCGACACGAATGATACTGGTCGGCGACCCGATCAGCTCAAGCGGCCCACCACTGATGACGTAGCCGTCACTGGCAAACTGCATTCCGGACACATTGACCTGGCCCAGGCTGTTATCGATGCTCACCGTCCCCGGCTGCGCCATGAACACCGCAAAGGAGCCATTGCTGAAGGGCGCATTCACTGTGCCATTGCTGTCAGTCCAATTGTCGTTGCCGCTGTTGTTTTGCCAGACACCATTGCCGCCATTGACCGTTGCGTCGTTCTTCGGCCCCGCGTTGCCATCCCAGAAGTTCAGGGTCAGCCCCGTCGTATTGACGAGATTGACCTGGTTGGCGACCGAGGTTTGCACACCCAGGGTCGTGCCCGACGGGGTCGTGCCGAGCAGCAGTCCGTTGTTGGTCAGCGTGCCGCCATAACTGATGACGCGGTAGACGCCTGGTGTGAAGGTGCCACCGGGCGAGGTGGTGACGTTGAGTGTGCCATCGAGGGTGAGATTGCCGCCGACCACGGTGAGGTCGTTCAGCGGGCCGCCCACGACACCGGCCTGGCCGAATCGGTAGTTCAGCAGCGATCCGGTGCTGAGCCCCAGATCGCCGTTGATGCCGAGCCGGCCGGGGGCCGCCTGATCCCCTGGCGAGAGGGTACCGCCGTCGGCGATGTTGACACTGCCACCGATCGTTCCGCTACCGCCCAATGTTGCGCCGGACGCGACGCTGGTCAGGCCGGTCGCGGCCGACTGATTGCCGTCGACGTACAGGGTACCTGCCGACACTGTCGTCGCCCCGACGTAGGTATTGGCACCGCTCAGCACGGTGCTGCCTGTGCCGATCTGAGAAACCGAACCACTGCCTGAAATGACCCCGGCGAGGTTAAAAGTGTCCGAGCGATCAAAGGCCAGGGTCGCATTGTCGGTGATATTTCCCACGACACTGCCGCTCGTGCCGCCATTACCCAGTTGCAGGGTGCCGGCCGAGATTGTGGTGCCTCCCGTGTAAGTGTTGGTGCCGGTCAGCACGGTGGTGCCGGTGCCGATCTGGGACACGGTGCCGCTGCCCGAAATATTGCTGGCGACGGTGACACTGTCTGAGCGGTTGAAGACCAGCGCCGCATTGTCGGTGACATTGCCGACGATACTGCCACTGGTGCCGCCATTGCCCAGTTGCAGGGTGCCGGCGGAGATCGTGGTGCCGCCTGTGTAGGTATTGGCAGAGGTGAGGGTCAGCGTGCCTGAACCGGCCTTGGTCAAGGCGCCGACGCCGGCGATTGAGCTGTTTTGGGTCAGGTTGCTGGTCTGCGTTTCGAAGGTCCCACCGGCGCTGCCCAGCGTCGTGTCGCGGGCCATGGCGATATTGGCCGTAGTGCGCAAGGTACCGCCGTCGAGACTGAGCACTGCTGCCGGCGCTCCCAGGTTACTGTCGCTCGAAATCTGCAGCACGCCGCCATTGATTGCGGTGCCACCGGTGTAGGTATTGGCGGCTGTCAGGTTCAGCGTGCCGGCCCCGGTCTTGGTCAAGGCGCCAACGCCCGCAATGAGACCGTTCTGGATCAGGGGCAGGATGCCAGTCTGCGTCTCAAAGATGCCACCTGAGGCATTGAGGGTCGTACTGCGTGCCATGCTAAAGCCCGCCGTGCTCCTGAGCGTGCCGCCGTTGAAACTCAGCGTCCCGGCAGCGGCGCCGAGGTTCGCGTCGCTCGATACCTGTAGCACGCCACCGTTGAGCGCAGTCCCGCCGGTATAGGTATTGGCACGGCTCACAACGGTGGTGCCGCTATAAACCTGGACTTGCCCCGTGCCGCTGATCAGTGGTGAGAGCACATAACCGCCGCTGACATCGGTGTGATTCAAAACCAGTAACGAGTTGATTCCCGCATTCAGAATCACGCTTGTTGTGCCCAGGATACCCGGCGCCACGGCAGCGGCGCCCACGGCTGCACCAATGTTTACCACGCCCCTGGCTCCGGCGAGGAGACCTACGCGTATGGAGTTGGCGTTAGCCCGGCCGCCATTGGACAAGGTCAGCGTTGACCGACCGCTTTCGCCTACGTCTATCGACGTAGAGGATGACAGTAGCGAGCCGGCACCATCCACGGTGACGTTGGCCACGCCAGTGCCGTAACCCATACGGATCCCGCCGCTGCCCCCACCCGTTGCGATCACGCCACCGTCAAGGATGTTTACCGTAGCGTTAGCGCCATTGGCCTCTGCGAAGTGAAGTTCACCGTTTGCGCTCCAGCGCGAGCCGGGGCCTGTCACGGTGACAACGCCGACACTGTTAGTGCCTGCGGCGACGCTGGCTGATGTAGGCGTTCCTGTGCCGGTGAGTACCTGACCTGCACTGTTGATGATCAGGGTTCCCCCCAGGCTGGTGCTTCCCACGACCAGGCCTACCCCGGCATTCCATGGGCTCGCAAACGTGCCGGGCACAGTAACAACGGTCCCACCATCAATCGTGACTGCCTGTGCGGGTGCCCAAAGCATCTCGACAAGAAAAATTGTCGTCACGGTCATCACTATGGGTTGTGTGAGCCGCCACCTCAGGGCAATTGAAGTGTTCGTCCCTATCGACCTGTCGACATCGTCAGCGCCAGTGGAATTCGCTGAAAGGGTCGACTCATGTTTGCCTCTGTCCCCTTCGGAGGTCCATCTTAAGCATTGCGGAAAAGCGCCAATCGTCACCCGAGAAATCACATCCATTGATGTACTCCAGTCGATGTTTTAGCCCACCTTGCGCGAGCATTGCGCATTTATCAGCGTCGGAAAATGTCGCGATTCAGCGCATATGTGCGGACGGGGATGTGAAGCCCACCCGCAGAAAGCGTCCGTCTTGAGTTACCGAAGCATCAGCGAAGCGAATCAAATGGGTCATGCCAATGCATGTCCATCGACGTCAACCTCACCATTATTTGACCGCTTCCACCTCATAGTTCACGTAGCCGAACTCACTGCTGCGAGCCGCCACGTATTTGCCGTTTTGCTCGAAGACGGTGGCCTCGAAGGGTGAACCGCCGAGGGTCGTGACCAGATGCCCGTCCTTGATTTCGTAGCTGGCCGGAACGCCGAACTGGCCGCCGTGCAGCATGTTCAGGTATTCACCGTCTGAAGGCGGTTTGCCGTCGACACTGATCACCGAGCGCTGGCCGTCGTTGCCGTAGACAATTTCAAAGGTCTGGCCGGTGACGGTGTTGCGCACCTTGATCGTTTTACCCACCACGTAGGCTTGCAACTGCTCGTTGGTGAGCGCCTTGGCGCCTTCGGTTTTGAGGTCGTCAATGGTTTTACCACGCGCCGTCAATTTGCCGTCCTCGGCGTTCGGCGAGTACCAGATTGGCGAGGTCCAGGCGCGTTCCTGCACAGTGGCCGAGACATCGGCAGGCGGCGGCACTTGCAACTTGGCCGCGTCATAGGTGCTCCAGCGGGGTGTCGGGATTTGTAGCACGCGGGCGTAGTAGAACGCGTGCTGGGCCGGATCGAAATCCGGGTCGACCCAGACTTTTTTCAGCTCGGTGGCACCGATGGTGTTGGTGTAAGTGGCCTTGGAAATGTCGACCGTGGAGCCCACCGCCGGCACTTTGCCTGTGGCCGGGTCCGGCTGACGATCACCAGACCAGGCCACGTCGTAGATCTTCTCGAAGGTCTGCCCGTTTTTGGTCCAGCCCTTGATGATCTGGATCCGGTCGAGGTTGCCGTCATCGGCATCCTTGACTGCCCACACCACGAAGCTCGGCGCCTCTTTGCCCGGTTTTGCCGGCAAGTCGCCGCCCATGGACACCCCCTTGGCGTAGGCGGCATGCACCCAGTCTTTCTCGTTCCACAACGTGCTGTCGAAGCCCCAGCCGCCAAACAGGCGCACGGGAATGCGCACACCGCTGGTGCCATACACTTCTTTGCGTTTCATCGCATCAAAGATCGACTCACGGGTGTTTTCTTCCGCCCAGACCCCGGCCAGGCCGGAGGTGCTGGTTTGTAAAGCAGCCATGCCCGAGTTCTTTTTGCCGGAAAGGCGCAGCTCAGGGGTGTTGTCGGTAAAGCCGTGGGAGCCGAAGTTGTTGTTTTGCGCGTACGGAATTACCCCGTTGTGCGAATCGCTGGCGGCGACTACGCCCATCTTGTAGGGGTTGAAGCCCTTGGCTTCTTGCAAGGCCATCCCGTTTTGCCAGGCCTGGCGCACGTAACTGCCATTGATTTTGGACGTGCTGTTGTCGAGGCCAATCAGGAAACTCATGATTTCGTAGTTGGCAAATTCATCATTCGGCGAAAGGTCGGGGTAGGTTTCCGAGGTGCCTTTGACCTGGTGGATCTCGGTCAGGGACTCGTTGCGCATCCGTGTTTCAGCCCAGGCGGCATCGATGGGCCGGCCACGGTCATCGACGTCCACTGGAAACATGATGCCGTTGCTGAGGTTGGCGTTGTGCGAGATCGCCAGCACCTCATTGCCTTGTTTGCGCTGATCGTCCATCCAGCCCCAGAGATCCTCCGGCTTGTTCGAGTCAAGCGCCGTAAAGGGCAGGGCGGGGACCTTTTTCGAATCGCGGAAAAACACGTTGCGGTGCATGTTTTGATTGTGAGGGGCCGAGGTCCATTCATAAGCGACGAAGGTCGTGAACTTGCCGGGCTTGTAGTATTTGTCGGCAATGGCAATGGTTTGTTGCCAGATGCCACCCGCCACC
>NZ_RCZE01000019.1 GCF_006438915.1 Pseudomonas arsenicoxydans
TGCGGATTGATCCGGATTTCAAGGTTGTCTTTAGAAACGTCGATGCCTGCGCAGGAAAACATAGCCAAACCCTCTTACACTCAAAGGTGAGAGCGCTCTGGCTGGGCTCCACGCTTGTAACTGTTCGAGGTAGGCTCGTTCAACTGTTCGGGCTCAATAACCAGAGTGGAGGGGTGAATGGCAGCGTGGGCTCCCACACGTGCTTTAAGCACTCCGGGCGTTCAGCTTGCCACTCACCGCTCTCATCACCAGTCTAATTCCTGCGCAAGACACAAGCGGGCTTGCTCGCGAAGGGGCCGGTCCAGTCTCCACATAATCTCCACATTCCCCCCATAAATCCCCCACACGGCCCTCCCAGACTCTCCCCATCCAAACAGGGAGAGTCCCATGAACCGCAGCCTGACCATTAAACTCGGGGCCATTGCCCTTCTGATTCTGTTGTTACTGATCCCGCTCTTGATGATCAACGGCATCATCCAGGACCGTCAGCTACTGCGTGACGGGGTGCTCGAAGACATCGCCCGCAGTTCCAGCTTCAGCCAGCAACTGAGCGGCCCGCTGATGGTGGTGCCGTATCGCAAAGTGGTGCGCACCTGGAAGCTCAACGAGAAAACCAACCAGCGCTACCAGGACGTCGGTGAAGAGCGCGGTCGTTTGTACTTCCTTCCAGAACGTTTCGAGCTCGATGGCCAGATCCAGACTGAACTGCGTTCGCGAGGCATTTATGAGGCGCGCCTGTTCCACGCAGAAAACCATATCAGCGGGCATTTCTCGGTTCCGGCGCAATTGGGCATCAAGGAAGACTTCGCGGATTACCGGTTCGACCAGCCGTTCCTTGCGGTGGGCATCAGCGACATTCGGGGCATCGAAAATGCGTTGAAACTGGACCTGAACGGCCAGGCTCTGGACTTCGTTCCGGGCAGTCAGGTGGGCTGGCTGGGTGAAGGCGTGCACGTGACGTTGCCAGCGCTGGACACAAAACAAATCACGGAGCTGGCCTTCGGTTTTGACCTGCGGTTGCAGGGCACCGGGCAGTTGCAGATTTTGCCGGTGGGCAAGACCAGCAAAGTTTCGCTGAGCGCGAACTGGCCGCATCCGAGCTTCATCGGCAACTTCCTGCCGGCCCAGCGTGAAGTCACCGATCAAGGTTTTACGGCCAACTGGCAGACCTCATTCTTCTCCACCAACCTGCAAGAAGCGCTGAGCAGTTGCGTGTCCGGCGGTGGTTGCGAGGCGTACAACGGGCGCAGCTTCGGCGTGAGCTTTATCGATCCGGTGGATCAGTATCTGAAGAGTGATCGGGCGATCAAATATGCCTTGCTGTTCATCGTCCTGACCTTCGCTGGCTTTTTCCTGTTCGAAGTGCTGAAAAGCCTGGCGGTACACCCGGTGCAATACGCGCTGGTTGGCGTGGCCTTGGCGTTTTTCTATTTGTTGTTGCTGTCGCTGTCTGAACACATCGGCTTTGCCTTGGCGTATCTGTTGTCGTCGGCGGGTTGTGTGTTGTTGATCGGATTTTATGTCTGCCACGTGCTGCGCAGCGTGCGGCATGGCCTGAGTTTTTCGGCGGGGTTGGCGGCGTTGTACGGCTTGCTCTACGGCTTGTTGAGTGCCGAGGATTACGCGCTGTTGATGGGTTCGTTGTTGCTGTTCGGGTTGCTCGGGGTGTTCATGGTGTTGACCCGCAAGCTGGACTGGTACGGGATTGGGCAGAAGAGTGCTAAGCCTCTGGCGTTTGATCTGGGGGCGGTGGAATGAGCCGGTCGATAGGGTTGCGTGAGGATCAGCGTCAGGGGGAGGTTTTGGCGACGCTGATTGCGGTGTTGTTTACAGTGGATCCGGTGTGGTCCATTCGCGAGCAAGTCGAATCGTCGCACCGCCGCTCCCACACTAGATCTCCAGTGAGCGCAAAAATTGCAGGCACGGACGATCAAATGTGGGAGCGGGCTTGCTCGCGAAGGGGCCCTGACAGTCAGCGAAGACCTAAACCTTAGGCATCGTCGCCAACATCGAAGGCCGCTGACTCGCCTCAAAGTACCAAGCCGCCAACTGCGGATTCGCCTCGCGCCATTCCAGATCCGGATGGCGCGAGTCGATGTAGCCCAACGCACAGGCAACGCTGATCGCCGCGACATCGAAATGGCTGGTCAGCTCGGCAATCGCGTCTTTTTCCAGCAACGCCAAGCCGCGACGAATCTTGTCGCGCTGGGCATCCAGATACTCGACCCAATGCTTCTGCGGGTCGCGCAGGACCATCTCGTAACGAACCAACACCGACGCGTCCATGATCCCGTCGGCCAAAGAGGCCAGGGTCAGGCGCCGCCAGCGGGCCGAGCCTTCGCGCGGAATCAGCGGGTTGCCGACGTGCTGGTGATCGAGGTAATCGAGGATCACCCGGCTGTCATGGATGACGTTGCCATCGGCCAGGCGCAGGGCGGGGATTTTGCCCAGCGGGTTGTCTTCGTTGAGTGACAGGTCCGGGTTGACCGGCGTGAGCACGCAGTCCTGCAGCGCCACGCGGCCGGTCTGACCGGTCTCGTGCAGCAGCACCATGACTTTACGAACGAAGGGCGATAACGCGTTGTGGTAAAGGGTCATGCTGGGGGCGGACATGGCAACGTCTCGGTCGGTGGCAGTGTCGGGCAGCATAGCGCGTTGACCCGATAGCTCAAGTTCACCCTAACCCTGTGGGAGCGGGTTTGCTCGCGAATGCAATCTGTCAGTCAGTACATCGGCGACTGACACACCGCTTTCGCGAGCAAGCCCGCTCCCACAAGGAGGGCGAATTCAGGCAGCAGGTTGCAATGTGCCTTGTGGGCCAGGAGCGGCCTGAGACTTGAGTTCACGGGCCACGGTCCAGACGATGAACGCCGCCACGATGTCGAAAATCGCCAGCACCACGAACAGCGGGCTGTAGCCGATCTTGGTCACCATCACGCCAAACACCAGGGTAAACGCCGCAGCGCCAAGGTAACCAAACATCCCGCCCATGCCGGTGGCCGTGGCCACTTCATTTTTGCCGAACGAATCGGAGGTGATCGCATACAACGCGCCGGACAGTGTCTGGTGCGCAAAACCACCGATGCACAGCAGCGCAATGGCAGTGTACGGGCTGGCCACCAGGCCGATGCAGGCCGGGCCGATCATGCACAAACAGCCGAACAACATGACCATTTTGCGCGAGGTAAACAGCGACACCTTGAGGTGCTTGTGGAAGAACGGGCTTAGGTAACCGCCGAGTACGCAACCCAGGTCGGCCGCCAGGAACGGTAGCCAGGCGAACATCGCGATCTCTTTGATGTTCATGTGGCGTTCGGTCATCAGGTACAGCGGGATCCACGCGTTGAATGTCTGCCAGGCCGGCTCGGAGAGCATCCTGGCGCTGGCGATGGCGTAGAAGTTGCGGCTGCCGATGATCTTCTTCCAGCTGCCTTTTTTCGGGGTCGCTTCTTTGAAGTGATCTTCCTGGCCGCTGAGGATGTAGTCGCGCTCGGTGTCACTCAGGAGCTTTTGGTCTCGTGGGTGCTTGTAGAGGATCATCCACAGAAAGGTCCAGGCCACGCCCAGGCCGCCGACAATCAGGAACGCCAGTTGCCAGCCGCTGTGCAGAATCGCCCAGACCACCAGAGGCGGCGCCAGCAAGGCGCCAAACGATGAGCCGATGTTGAACCAGCCGATCGCCACCGAGCGCTCTTTGGCCGGGAACCATTCGGTGGAGGTTTTGACCGCTGCGGGCAAGCCTGCCGCTTCTGTCAGACCGAGCAGGCCCCGGACAAATGCCAGTCCTTGCCAACCAGAGGCCAGCGCGGCGAGTGCACAGGCAATCGACCACGCGAAAGCGAAAATCGCGAAGCCCATTTTGGTGCCGATGGCGTCGATGATGTAGCCGGCCACCGGTTGCATCAGCGCATAGCACACCTGCCAGGCGACGACGATGTGCGAGTACTGCTCGGTGGAGATGTTCATTTCGCTCATCAGGGTCGGGGCGGCCACTGAGAGGGTATTGCGAGCCAGGTAGTTGACCATCAGGCCGGCCGTCACCAGACCGACCATCCACCAGCGGATGCCTTTGACTTTCATTGCTTCACCAGGATTATTTTTGGATTTTGGTGTTGAGTCATTTGTTGTAGGTTGTCGTACAACATGCGCCTTTATAGGAGCGCAAGGGTAAAACTGTCAACAAATATGTCAGGGGTTGTGAAGGGAGAAGCGGCGGGAGGGAGAGGGCGTCATCGTATGACTAAGTGAGTAAGCCTAGCCTGTAGGAGTGAGCCTGCTCGCGATGCGGGCAACGCGGTCTTTCAGATAAACCGAGGTGATGCCATCGCGAGCAGGCTCACTCCTACACAGATCAGTGGCGTTGCAAGAGGCCGCGCAGGGCGAAGAAGGCGGGCACGCCCAGGCCGAGCCAGCTCAGGGCATCCCACACGCCATCACCCAAAAGCGCAGCGAACAACCCGGCGGCGCTGAGCAGGGCGATCACTGTGGGGGTGCTGAAGACTTTCCAGAAGTTCGATTGCCGTGGCTTCATGCTTGAGCCTCGGTGGGTTCTAGCACAGGTTTTGCTGCTTTGCGCCGCACCACCCACAGGTAAACCCCGCTGCCGAGCACGATGATGGTCAGCACATCGAGCGTCGCCCACAGGATCTTCATCGGCATGCCGCCGTAATCGCCGAAGTGCAGCGGCTGCGACATACCCATGGCGTCCATGTACCACGGCCGTTCAGCCACGGCGGTGACTTGCAGGGTGCTGGCGTCGATCAGAACCGGTGTCAGCAAGTGCGACGTCAGGTGGGTGCTGCCTTTCATGAACACCGCGTAATGGTGTTCGCTGGAAAACCGCGTGCCGGGGAAGGCGATGAAGTCAGGCGTCATGTCTGGCGCAACTTCTTCGGCGATGTCGAGCAAACGGCTCGCCGGAGCGAGGTGCGTCAGCGGTGGTGCGTCGCGGTACGGTGCGACCATCGCGGTCAGGCTGTCGTTGCGCCAGGCGGCGATCAGCAGGTCGGCGCAGGCACTGATGACGCCTGTCACGCCGACAACCAGCGCCCAGGTCAGCGTCACCACACCGATCAGGTTGTGCAGATCCAGCCAGCGCAGGCGGGTGGATTTGTCCTGGCGCACGGTGGCGAACTTCAAGCGGCGCATGAACGGCAAATACAGCACGGTCCCGGAAACGATGGCGGCCACAAACATCAGCCCCATGAACGCCAGCAACAACTTGCCCGGCAGACCGGCAAACATGTCCACGTGCAGGCGCAGCATGACCATCATGAAACCGCCGTTGGCCGAGGGCATTTCCACGGCTTCGCCGGTGCGGGTGTCGAGCATGAAGGTGTGCGACGAGTTCGGCTCGGTGCCGGCGGTTGCCGCCATGATCGTAACGGCGCCGTTGGGCTCATCGTCTTCAAAACCGAAATACTGCATGACCTCGCCAGGGCGATGTTTTTCAGCCACCTGAACCAACTGCTGCAAATCCAGCCTCGGTGTGTCCGCCGGCATCGACTTCAACTCGGCAGCATCGCCCAGCAGGTGGTCGATCTCGTGGTGGAAGATCAACGGCAATCCGGTCAGTGCCAAGATCAGCAAAAAGACCGTGCAGATCAGGCTGGTCCAGGTGTGGACAAAGGACCAGCGGCGAATTGTTTTACTTTTCATTTCCAGGCCTTCAGAAAGACCAAAGCCGTCCTGAAGAGGACGGCCTGGTTTTGGGGCATGTCAGGTCAGACGATTACCATTTGTAGGTTGCACTGGCGACGACGCTGCGTTGGTCGCCGTAGTAGCAGTAGAAACTGTCGCACGTGGAGATGTAGTCCTTGTCGAACAGGTTGGTAGCGTTCAGGGCCAGGGACGCGCCTTTCAGGGTGTTGTCCAGGCGGCCGAGGTCGTAATGAACGGCGGCGTCGAACACGGTGTAGGCATCGGCCTTGCCCAGTTCGGTGTTGGCCTGGTCGCCGTAGGTATTGCCGGTGTAGCGAACGCCGGCACCAACGCCGAAGCCGTCCAGCACGCCGTTGTGCCAGGTGTAGTCAGTCCACAGCGAGGCCTGTTGGTTAGGCATCAGTTGCAAGCGATTGCCCTTGAAGTCGCCATCCTGCACTTCGGATTTGGCCAGGGTGTACGCGGCGATGAGCTTGAGGTTTTCCGTCACGTCGGAAATCGCTTCCAGTTCCAGGCCTTTGACGTTGACTTCACCGGTCTGGCTGGTGATCGGCGTGGCGCCGACGGTGGTGGTGACCGAGACGTTTTTCTGGGTCAGGTCGTAGATGGCAGCGGTCAGCAGGGTGTTGCTGCCAGGCGGCTGGTACTTGATGCCCAGTTCCCACTGCTTGCCTTCGGTGGGTTTGAACGATTCAGTGGACGAGGCCGCTGCACCGGTGGTCGGCTGGAAGGATTCGGCGTACGACAGGTACGGCACAAAGCCCGAGTCGAATACGTAGCTGATCGCCGCGTTGCCGCTGAAGTTCTTGTCGCGCTCGGTGTTGGTGGCATCGCCCTTGTTGAAGAACTTGGTGCCGGTGTGCACCCAGTCTTCACGGCCGCCGAGGGTCAGGCGCCATTGGTCGAGGGCCATTTGATCCTGCACGTACAGGCCGGTCTGGTAGGTCTTCTGGTCGTAATCGTAGAACGCGGTGGAACGCGCCGGACGCTCGATCGGCAAGCCATGGATCGGGTTGTTGACGTTGATCGGCGGCGCGCTGCCGAAGATCGAGGTGTAGTTGGTGTTGCTGCGCTGGTGGTCAAGACCCAGCAGCACGGTGTGATTCACTTCACCGGTCGCGAAGTCGGCCTGGAAGTTGTTGTCCACGGCGAACTGGCTGATGTCTTCATCGACGCTGGTGGTGGTGCGGTCGACGTTGCCGGCGTCATCCACCTGGAAGAATGGATACGAACCGACGGTGATGGCCTGGAACGACAGGTCCGACTTGGTGTAACGCAGGTTCTGCCGGAATTGCCAGACGTCGTTCAGGCCATGTTCAAACGCATAACCCAGCGCGTAGTAGGTGCGATCGTAATATTCCCAGTCCGGATCACCGAGGTTCTTGTGATGGGAAATATCGCCGAATGGCATGTCGATTTTGGTGCCTTGCACCGGCAGGAACTGGCTGGTGATGCCGGTATCGTCACGGGTGAACTGAGTGAGCAAGGTGAACCGGGTGTCTTCGTCGATGTTCCAGGTCAGGCTCGGCGCGATGTTGTAACGCTTGTTCTCGACGTGGTCGATCTGCGTGTCGCTGTCGCGCACCACACCGCTCAGGCCATAGAGAAACTGACCTTCGTCATCGATCTTGCCGGTACTGGCGAAGTTGATCTGACGCTGATTGTCGCTGCCGTATTGCACCTCGATCTCATGGCTATCCACGGCCGTCGGACGGCGGCTGACCATGTCGAGCAAGCCTCCCGGCGGGGTCTGGCCGTACACCGATGACGCCGGACCGCGCAGCACGGAGAGGCGATCTAGGTTCCAGGTTTCCTGTTTCGGGTTGGCATACACGCCTTTGGGCAGTGGCAGGCCGTCGAGGAACTGAGTCGGTTCAAAACCGCGCACCCGCAACCAGTCTGCGCGGGTGTCGCTGCCGTAGCTGCTGGCGGTGGTGCCGGGCATGTAGCGCACGGCGTCATCGAGGTTCTGGACGTTGCGGTCGTCCATTTGCTCGCGAGTCACGACGGAAATCGAGCGCGGTGCTTCGACCAGCGCGGTGTCGGTCTTGGTGCCGGCGGCGGTGCGTTTGGCGAGGTAGCCGTCTACCGGGCCCCAGGCGCTTTCGGTATTTTCCACACCGATCACGGCGGTTTCCGGCAGGGCCAGTGTGCCCTCGGGAATGGCCACCAGGCTGTAGGTGCCGGCGCTGCTTTGTTCCAGTTGCAGACCGGTGCCGCGCAAGGCTTCACGCAGGGCGGCGGCCGCGTCGAACTGACCTTTCACCGGCGCCGAGGTCTTGCCTGCGGCCAGGGATGGATTCAGCGACAGCGCCAGGCCGGCCTGACTGGCGATCTGGTTCAGGGTGCTGGCCAATGGCGCGGCCGGCAGGTTGTAGGCGTGAACGCTGGAGGCTTGTTCAGCGGCGATCAGCTGAGTGCTGGCCAGAGGGGTGCAAAGGGCAATGGCGATTGCCAGCAAACTGGGGCGCAACAAGGTGTCTAGCGAACGGGACATACGGCGGCTCCTGAATGGAAATATTTCTCAATTGCTTAGGTGCCGGACGAGAATTGAAAAGTGATAGGGCTGGATGAAAATAATTTCGATTCAGTAATTGATTGAGGCTGCCGGCCTCTTCGCGAGCAAGCCCGCTCCCACATTTGATCTCCTGTGACTACATATCTTGTGAACACTGGAGAACTCATGTGGGAGCGGGCTTGCTCGCGAAGGCGACCGCTCAGACACCGCAGGACTTAAGGCTTGGCATCAGCCTTCGCCACCGTCACCCACCACGGTGTGTGCTGTTCGATCTGCACCGGCAGCGTTGGCAACAGGGCGCTCAAGGCTTTATCGGTGTCATGCAGCGGGAAGCTCCCTGTGATCCGCAGGTCGGCAATCTCGGGGGCAATCCCCAGGTGCCCGCGCCGATAACGACCGAGTTCATGCACCAAGTCTTCCAGGCGGGCGTTGTCGACCACCAGCATGCCGCGAGTCCACGCATCGGCGCCGGCATTGACGGCAACAATCGGCCCCAGACCATTGCCGCGCATCAGCACTTGCTGGCCTTCGTGCAGAATCTGTTCTTCAGGACTCGACTCGGGATGCGCCGCGACAGCGGACTTCAACACGCTCAGGCGCGTGCCTTCTTCCTCGCGCTTGACCAGGAACAGCGTCCCGAGTGCGCGCATGCTGCCTTCGCGGGTTTCGACGATAAACGGCCGGGCATCGCCGTGACCGGTCTCGACGAGGATTTCGCCTTCCTGAAGGACGATTCGCCGTTGCTTCTCATCGAAACGGATGTCCACGGCGCTGTGGGTATTGAGGTTGAGCAGCGTGCCGTCCGCCAGGCGCAGGGTACGTTGCTCACCGGTGGCGGTGCGCTGGTCGGCCAGCCAATAGTTGACGGGCAGATATCGATCACCAGCGAACAGGGCCAGCCCGATCACCGCGACAACACTGGCGACGCCGCTGCCCAGTTTGCGAACGCGTCGGCGAATGCTTTCACGCGATTGCAGCAACGCCGTACGGGCCGGGCCGTTGGCAACGCTGAAGCGCTGGTCGAGCATGCCCAATTGGCGCCAGGCGCGGGCATGTTCCTCGTGGGCTGCGTGCCATTGGCTGAATGCTTCGCGCTCCACCGGGCTGCCGGAATCCAGGGATAATTGCCAGGCAATCGCCGCGTCCAGCACTTTGGCCGACACCGGTTTGGAACTGACCGGGCTCATACCGGCTCACCGTACAAGGCGATGTAGCATTGACGAATCCCTTGGGCCAGGTATTGCCGGACACGCGGCACCGAGACGCCGAGTCGTTCGGCGATTTCGGCATGGGTGAGGCCGTCGAGGCGGTTATAGAGAAACGCGGCGCGAGCCTTGCTCGACAGCTGACCCAGCAAGCGGTCGATGGCTTTGAGGTCTTCGAGGATCAACTGCTGCTCCTCGACCGACGGTTGTTCGCCTTCAGGGATCAGCATCAGTTCGGTGAGGTAGGCCTGTTCCAGCGCGGCGCGGCGGAAGTAGTCGAACAGCAGGCCCTTGGCAATCGCTACCAGGAACGCCCGCGGCTCGCGAGGTTCTTTCAGCTCATCGCGGCCCAGCAACCGCACAAAGGTGTCCTGGCTCAGGTCTTCGGCACGTTGCGGGCACGCTACGTTGCGTCGCAGCCAGGCCAATAGCCAACCTCGATGGTCGCGATATAACGCACCAACGAGCTCACTGTGGGGGCTTTGGATTGACGACACGCAGCATCACCGATTGGGAAGTGTTAACTAACGAGAATTGTTCGCGATTGTGGCAGAGGCGGGGAAGGTAAGCAATTGGCGCTGGTCGGGTGGATGGGGCGTTAAGTATCCAGTTCGACGGCGTTATCGTTCATCGCGGGCAAGCCATGCGCCTACGGTGGGGGGCGGTTGATCTGTAGGAGCATGGCTTGCCCGCGATGGGGCCAGAACAATCACTGCATTGTTAGAAGGAAGGCGCATGCTGCCGGCGTTTCCACTGGCTCACCCGCTGCTGCAAGTTCAACGGGCTATGAATCTGCTGCTGCCGCGCGCGACTGAACAGGATCAACGCCAACTCCGCCGTCGCCAACGCGTCGGCACTGGCGTTATGCCGCTCGAACACTTCCAGCTTGAACCAGTCGATCCACTCATCCAGCCCGGCCTCGCGAATCTGCGCCTGCGGGCATAGCAGCGGGGCGATGTCTGCGACATCCAGAAACGGATGGGCCAACTTGTAGCCCAAGTGGTCTTTCAGCGCGCGGCCCAGCATGTGCTGATCGAACGGTGCATGAAACGCCAACACCGGGCTGTCGCCGAGGAACTCCATGAAATCGAGCAAGGCCTGCGCCGGGTCGCTGCCGGCCGCAATGGCGCTGGGGCCGAGGCCATGAATCAGCACACTGGGCGCCAGCTTCATGTCAGCGCATTGCAGCGTGCGTTCGAACTGCTGGCTGAAGTCGATGGCGCCGTCCTCGATCACCACGGCACCAATGGACAACACCCGATCTCTGTTCAGGTTCAGCCCGGTGGTTTCCAGGTCGAGCACCACCCAGCGCTGTTCACGCAGGCTGCATTCACCCAGCTCGGCCACCACCGGCAAGCGCTTGAGTCGTTGCTGCAACTCCTCCGTCAACAGCGGGGTGGCCGGGCGCAGCCATGAAAACAGGCTCATAACTGATACCGCAGGGTCAGGCTGCTTTGCAGACGTTGAGCCTGGCGCAGGGATTCGCGCAGGATCCGTCGGTCCAGATGATTGAGGCTGTCCGGATCGACCCGGTTGGAGTAGGGCAAGTTCTCCCGCGTTTGCAGTTGATGCTGCTGCATGCGGGTTTGCTGGATGAAGTGATACGCCTCTTCATAGGCGGCCCCGTCCAGCGGCTGAATGATTTCCTTGGCCACCAGTTGGCGAAATCGCTCCAGGGTATTGTTGGTCTCGATTCCGTGGGCCAATGCCAGCAAACGTGCGCCATCGACGAACGGTGTCAGCCCCTGCACCTTGAGGTCCAGCGTGGCTTTTTCACCGTTCTTGCGCGCCAGCACGAACTCACGGAAACGCCCCACCGGCGGCCGATTGCGCAAGGCGTTCTCGGCCAGCATCCGCTGGAACAGCCGGTTAGCACCGACCTGATCAAGGATCCCGCGACGCAGTTGCTCGCACCCTTGCTCGTCGCCCCAGACCACGCGCAGGTCGAAGTAAATGCTCGAACCCAGCAGGCTCTCCGGTGTCGCTTCGCGGATAAACGCCGCAAACCGTCGCGCCCATTCGGCCCGCGACAAACACAACTCCGGGTTGCCGGCCATGATGTTGCCCTTGCACAACGTGAAGCCGCAGAGCGCCAGGCTCTGGTTGATCTGCTGGGCAATCGGCAACAGCTTGCCGCGAATCTCGGCGGCATGCGCGGCGTCCCGGGCCTCGAACAGAATGCCGTTATCCTGATCGGTGTGCAGCGTTTGCTCACGGCGGCCTTCGCTGCCGAAGCACAACCAACTGAACGGCACGCCGGGGTCGCCTTTGTCGGCGAGGGTCAGCTCGATCACCCGGCACACGGTGTGGTCGTTGAGCAGGGTAATAATGTGGGTGATCTGCGTCGACGACGCGCCATGGGCCAGCATTCGTTCGACCAGTTGGCCGATCTCGCCGCGCATCAGCACCAGGTTTTCTATGCGCTGGGCACTGCGAATCGTCCGCGCCAGGTGCACCAGATCCACCCGTTGCAGGGAAAACAGGTCGCGTTCCGAGACCACACCGCACAGGCGCTGATCTTTCACCAGGCAGACGTGAGCGATGTGCCGCTCGGTCATGGCGATGGCCGCGTCGAAGGCGCTGTGGTCCGGCGACAGGAAAAACGGCGCCTGGGTCATGTGCCGCTCGATGGCTTCGTTGAAGTCGTTGGTGCCGGCCGCCACCACATGGCGCAGGTCGCGTAGGGTGAAGATCCCCAGCGGGGCTTTGTGTTCATCGACCACGACGATGCTGCCGACCTGTTGCTCGTGCATCAGCGTCACCGCTTCACGCAGCGGCGTCGCCGGGTTGCAGGTCACCGGGTGGCGCATGGCCAATTCGCCCAGGCGCGTGTTCAGCGAGTACTGCGTGCCGAGGGTTTCCACGGCTTTTTGCTGGACTTGCTGGTTGACCTGGTCAAGCAAGCTACTGACGCCGCGCAGGGCAAAGTCGCGAAAGGTGCTGGAAAGCGCGAACAGTTTGATGAACGCCAATTTGTTCAGTTGAAGGCAAAACGTGTCTTCGGCGGCCAAGTGCTCAGTTCGGGTCGCCCGTTCACCCAGCAACGCGGCCAAGGGGAAGCATTCCCCCGTGGTGATTTCAAACGTGGTTTCGGTGCCACCCTTGGCCGTGTGCGGGCGTTCGCCAACGACACGGCCCTGTTTGACGATGTAGAAATGTTCAACCGGGCCATCGGCGGGCTTGATGATGCTGTCGCCGGGGGCATAAAAACGCAGCTGACATTGTTCAACCAGGTACGCCAGGTGAGCGTGTTCCATCTGATTGAAGGGCGGGAAACGCTGAAGGAATTGCAAAGTGCCCTGGATGTTTTGCAATACGGCGGTTTTCCCTGCCTGTGTGAAGGCGTCCGCTTTACTCATAACCATTACCGCAGTCTTTTTGAATTGTTGTTGTCGGATGACGCTGCCATCGTCCGCCCCTGCGTGCGGAGTGCCCATTGGACGTAAGTCTAGGTAGGCGATGCGGGTGTCGGAAGTTAGGAAATGTCTGACACATTTGCGCGAAAAAAACCCTACATTGGGTATAGGAAAATTTTCCGACGAAGTGCACATTGATGGTCTGCTTAGCGGTGTCTGACGATTGAGCTAGGGGATTGAATTGAAACTGTAGAGAACGCCATGTCCGACCAAGATATTTTGAGTGATGCCGAGCGCGAGGCGCTGAGTGCCGTCATGCTCGAACCCGATTTGCCGCCGCAGCGAGTGCTGATCGTCGACGACGATAAAGATGCACGCGAGTTGTTGTCGCAGATTCTTGGACTGGTCGGTATTCGCTGCATGACCGCTGCCAGTGGTGAAAGCGCACTCAAGTTGCTGGTTGCGGAAGAGGAAGTGAAAAAGCCTTCAATCGGTCTGGTGATCACCGACTTGCGCATGGGCAATGTCGATGGCCTGGACCTTATCCGTCAGGTGCGAGAGTCGGTTCGTGCGGCCTTGCCCATCATCATTGTTTCCGGCGATGCAGACGTGAAAGACGCCATTGCGGCGATGCATTTGAGCGTGGTGGATTTTCTGCTCAAGCCTATCGACACCGAGATGTTGTTGGGGCTGGTCAAGCGTGAGCTGGGAATCGAGCCTTGAATCACACATCCCCCCTGTAGGGGTGAGCCTGCTCGCGATGAGGCCGTACCAGTCGATATAAATGTTTACTGACACACCGCCATCGCGAGCAGGCTCACTCCTACAAGGAATCGAATTTGCAAATAAAAAGGCCCTGATCTTTCGATCAGGGCCTTTTTTTTGTCCCGCGTCAGCGACTAGTTACAGGCCATTGGCAGCCTTGAACTCGCGACGACGACGGTGCAGAACCGGCTCGGTGTAGCCGTTCGGCTGTTTCGTGCCTTCAACCACCAGTTCGACCGCCGCCTGGAAGGCGATGTTGCTGTCGAAGTTCGGGGCCAGAGGGCGGTACAGCGCGTCATTGGCGTTCTGACGGTCAACCACCGGCGCCATGCGCTTGAGGCTTTCCATCACTTGCGCTTCGGTGACGATGCCGTGACGCAGCCAGTTGGCGATGTGCTGGCTGGAAATACGCAGCGTTGCACGGTCTTCCATCAGGCCGACGTCGTTGATGTCCGGCACTTTCGAGCAACCCACACCCTGGTCGATCCAGCGCACCACATAACCGAGAATGCCCTGGCTGTTGTTGTCCAGTTCGTTCTTGATCTGTTCTGCAGTCCACTGCGGGTTGACTGCCAACGGAATGGTCAGGATGTCGTCCACCGAGGCGCGCGCACGTTTGGCCAGTTCAGCCTGCCGGGCGAACACGTCGACCTTGTGGTAGTGCAACGCGTGCAGCGCTGCGGCGGTCGGCGATGGAACCCAGGCAGTGTTCGCGCCGGCCAGTGGGTGGGCGATTTTCTGTTCGAGCATCGCCGCCATCAGGTCGGGCATCGCCCACATGCCTTTACCGATCTGCGCGCGACCTTGCAGGCCGGTGCTCAAACCGATATCGACGTTCCAGTTCTCGTAGGCACCGATCCATTTTTCGGCCTTCATGTCGGCCTTGCGCACCATCGGGCCGGCTTCCATGGAGGTGTGGATTTCATCGCCCGTACGGTCGAGGAAACCGGTATTGATGAACACTACGCGTTCGCTGGCCGCCTTGATGCAGGCTTTGAGGTTGACCGTGGTGCGGCGCTCCTCGTCCATGATCCCGACTTTCAGCGTGTTGCGCGGCAGACCGAGTACGTCTTCGATGCGACCGAACAGCTCGTTGGTGAACGCGGCTTCTTCCGGGCCGTGCATCTTCGGTTTCACGATGTAGACCGAACCGGTGCGGCTGTTCTTGCGCGAGCTGTTGCCGTTCAGGCTGTGGATCGCGGCAAGGCTGGTCACCAGACCGTCGAGAATGCCTTCCGGCACTTCGTTGCCGTCTTTGTCGACGATGGCGTCGATGGTCATCAAGTGGCCAACGTTACGCACGAACAGCAGCGAACGACCGTGCAGGCTCAGTTCGTTGCCATCGACACCGGTGTAGGTGCGGTCGGCGTTCATGGTTCGGGTAAAGGTCTGACCACCCTTGGAGACTTCTTCTGACAGGTCGCCCTTCATCAGGCCGAGCCAGTTACGGTAGATCACCACTTTGTCATTGGCATCAACGGCGGCGACGGAGTCTTCGCAGTCCATGATGGTGGTCAGCGCGGCTTCCATCAGGATGTCTTTGACGCCGGCAGCATCGGTCTGGCCGACCGGGGTGCTGGCATCGATCTGGATTTCGAAGTGCAGGCCGTTGTTCTTCAGCAGGATCGCGGTCGGCGCGCTGGCGTCGCCGTGGAAGCCGATCAGCTGAGCGTCGTTGCGCAGGCCGGTGTTGCTGCCGCCTCTAAGGGCGACCACCAGTTTTCCATCAACGATTTTGTAGCCGGTAGAATCGACGTGGGAGCCGGCCGCCAATGGCGCGGCTTCGTCGAGGAAGGCGCGGGCGAAGGCGATCACTTTGTCGCCGCGAACCTTGTTGTAGCCTTTGCCTTTTTCCGCGCCGTCAGCTTCGCTGATGGCGTCGGTGCCGTAGAGCGCGTCGTACAGCGAACCCCAGCGGGCGTTCGAGGCGTTCAGTGCGAAACGGGCATTCATGACCGGGACCACGAGCTGTGGGCCGGCCATGCGGGCGATTTCGTCATCGACGTTTTGCGTCGTTGCCTGGAAATCGGCCGCTTCTGGCAGCAGATAACCGATGTCTTGCAGGAAGGCTTTATAGGCCACGGCGTCGTGCGGTTGACCGGAACGGGATTGGTGCCAGCCGTCGATACGAGCCTGGAAATCATCGCGTTTGGCGAGTAGGGCTTTGTTCTTCGGCGCCAGGTCATGAATGACCTTGTCAGCACCGGCCCAGAACTTATCGGCGGTGAGGCCGGTACCGGGAATGGCTTCGTTGTTCACGAAGTCGAACAGGACTTTGGCGACCTGCAGGCCACCGACTTGAACGTGTTCAGTCATTGCTTGCCTCACTCTGCTCAGCTATTTCGCTTTTCAGCTCTTCAATTTTGACAATGAAGCCTCTGGCCATTTAAACCACAAACCCGTCCGCCAGTACATGCCCTTGCGGGCGGCTGGGTTCGGTCCGATCAACGGCTTGGAGGCCTTGCTGACAGGGCTTTTCAGGGTTGCGAGTGTGCCGGTGGCAGACATCGATCCAACGTTATGTAGTGCGCGCTGCGGCATACTACATGATGAATTGCGCTTGTGAAAATTAGACTAATTACGTCGTTCTGCGACCCCATGACGCATTGCAGTCATGTCGGGGGGCGGGATGTTCTCAAAAAACCATTGGATTGTTCCAGTTAAATATAAAAACTTGTACACATAATCTTCGTGGCGCTGCTATGGCGCTTTGAATTTGTTGGCTGAACGCTGACCTTTTGTGGCGAGGGGGCTTGCCCCCGTTCGGCTGCGCAGCAGTCGTCAGGTGTATCTGGATAAATGCAGGGGGTCGCTTCGCGCCCCAACGGGGGCAAGCCCCCTCGCCACAATGTTCCCCTTGCCTATACTTCTGTTTCTATAACAAAAGAGGGCTGCGCCATGGACCACCTCGTACTCACAGTGTTTGCTCCGGACAAGGCTGGGCAGGTCGAGCGCATCGCCCAGTGCATTGCCGAGCACGGCGGCAACTGGCTGGAAAGCCGTATGTCGCGCATGGCCGGGCAGTTCGCCGGGATTCTTCGGGTGGGGGTGCCGGCCGAGGCCTACGATGAATTGGTCGATGCCCTACAGGCATTGTCCGCTCAAGGCATTCGCGTCCTGATTGCCGAAAGCGGCATCGAACAGTCCTGCACCTGGAAGCCGATCGCAATGGAACTGGTGGGCAACGATCGTCCGGGGATCGTGCGCGACATCACCCGTCTGCTCAGCGAGCAAGGGGTGAACCTGGAAAGGCTGGTGACTGAAGTGCGGCCGGCGCCGATGAGCAGCGAGCCGCTGTTCCATGCCGAGGCGATTCTCGCCGTGCCACTGACCTTGTCGCTGGACGTCTTGCAGTCGCGCCTGGAAACCCTGGCGGACGATTTAATGGTCGAACTGGTGTTGCGCAGCGAGCCTTGACAGGCTTATCCAAGATAAACGTGCACCTGCCTGTGGATAACCTGTAGAGACAGCCCGCCAGCCCACGCCGGCCGGGCCTCTTCAGGATCTGATCAAAAAACCATCAGTTTCAACGAGTTGCGCACAAACGCCGGGGATCACGCTGTGGATAACCTTGGGAAGGATCGATGCAGGCCACGAGGAACGTGGTCTGTAGAGTTTTGTGTGTTTTTTGATCAGCTGCGACGGCGCAGACTTATCCACGCATCAACGCTGTAAACCGCCAGGCCTGCCCAAATAAAGATGAACGCGACCAGTGTGCTGGAATTCAAGTGTTCGTCGAACAGCAGAACGGCTTGCAGCAGCACCAGTGTTGGCGCCAGGTACTGGAGGAATCCCAAGGTTGTGTAGGGTATATGCCGCGCGGCGGCGTTGAAACAGATCAGCGGCACCAGCGTGACCGGGCCAGCGGCGACCAGCCACCAGGCTTCGGAGGTGGTCCAGAACTCCGGTTGCGCACTGGCCGCCGTCGGGTTGAACAGCAGCCATGCGACCGCAATCGGCACCAGCATCCACGTTTCCACTACCAGCCCGGGCAGTGCTTTGACCGGTGCCTGTTTGCGGATCAATCCATAGAAACCAAACGTCAACGCCAGCACCAGCGACACCCATGGCAGGCTGCCGACTTGCCACACCTGTTGCGCCACGCCGACCGCCGCCAGACCCACCGCCAGCCACTGCATGCGCCGCAGCCGTTCGCCGAGGATCAACATCCCCAGCAACACGTTCACCAACGGGTTGATGTAGTAACCGAGGCTGGCCTCAAGCATCCGCCCGTTGTTCACCGACCACACATAAGTCAGCCAGTTGGCCGCGATCAGCGTGCCGCTCAGGGCCAGGATCGCCAAGCGTTTCGGGTTGTCACGCAACTCGCGCCACCAGCCGGGATGTTTCCACACCATCAGCAACAGGGCGCCGAACAACGCGGACCAGAGCACGCGGTGGATGATGATCTCCACGGCGGGCACGCTGGCGATGGCTTTGAAATAGAGCGGGAACAGTCCCCAGATGATGTAGGCACTCAGGCCCAGAATGTACCCGCGACGCGGGTTGGCAGCTTGCATGCAGAATCCTTGCTTAGGCAGCTAACAAAGAGGGGGATTGTAAGGAGATTTCCAGGAATGGTCGCGGACCAATGTGGGAGCGGGCTTGCTCGCGAAGGCGTCAGTACAGTCGACATCATCGGTGAATGACCGTCCGTCTTCGCGAGCAAGCCCGCTCCCACAGGGGATCTGTGGTTGTCAGAAAAGTTTGAGTGGTTCTTCGTTGAGTGCTGCAAGTTGCTCACGCAACGCCAGCACCTGGTCACCCCAATACCGTTCACTGCCGAACCACGGAAAGCTGTGCGGGAACGCCGGATCGTCCCAGCGACGGGCGAGCCAGGCGCTGTAGTGCATCAGGCGCAAGGCGCGCAGCGGTTCGATCAACGCCAGTTCTCGTGGATCGAAATCGTGAAACTCGTTGTAGCCGTCCATCAATTCCGACAATTGGCCGAGGCATTCCTGGCGGTCACCAGCCAGCATCATCCAAATGTCCTGCACTGCCGGGCCCATGCGGCAGTCATCGAGGTCGACGATGTGGAACATTTCGTCGCGGCACATCATGTTGCCGGGGTGGCAGTCGCCGTGCATGCGGATGTTCTGGTGCGGCGTGGCCTTGTAGACCTCTTCGACTCGCTTAAGCAGATCGCGGGCCACGGACTCGTAGGCGGGTAGCAAACTCTTGGGGACAAAGTTGCCTTCGAGCAGGGTGGTCAGCGAGTCGTGACCGAAGTTCTTCACGCCCAGCGCCTCACGGTGCTCGAACGGTTTGGTGGAACCCACGGCGTGCAGGCGACCGAGCAACTGGCCCAGGCGATAGAGTTGATCGAGATTGCCCGGCTCCGGCGCACGGCCACCACGGCGCGGGAACAGGGTGAAACGAAAGCCGTTGTGTTCGTGCAGGCTGGCGCCGTTGTGAATCATCGGCGCGACCACGGGCACGTCGCATTCGGCGAGTTCGAAGGTGAACTGGTGTTCTTCGAGAATTGCTTCGTTGGTCCAGCGCTGCGGGCGGTAGAACTTGGCGATCAGCGGCTCGGAGTCTTCGATGCCGACTTGATAGACGCGGTTCTCGTAGCTGTTGAGCGCCAGAATGCGCGCGTCGCTGAGAAAGCCGATGCTTTCGACGGCATCGAGTACGAGGTCTGGGGTGAGGGTTGCAAACGGGTGGGCCATGCTGACTCCTGCGCGCAGCAGGCTGCCGCGTCCGGCCAAGCATGGTAGCGCAGACGGGGGGGCTTTAGGGGGTGGGCTTGAGATGAGTGGTGTTTGGGAGGCCGCCTTCGCGAGCAAGCCCGCTCCCACATTTGATCGAGGGTGTGTCACAAATAGTGTGAACAACAAGGTCCAATGTGGGAGCGGGCTTGCTCGCGAAGAAGCCAGATCAGGCGCCGACGACCCCGCCATCTTCACGGGAAATCGCCATCACCGAAGACCTCGGCTTGCCATTCGGCAGATGCTCCGGGAACGTCGACCCGCCGTTCTCCCCCGGGTGCTGAATCCCGACAAACAACGTCTTCTGATCCGGCGAGAAACTGATCCCGGTCACTTCACAACCAATCGGCCCGACCATGAACCGACGGATCTCCCCGGTCACCGGGTCCGCACACAGCATCTGGTTGTTACCCATGCCGGCAAAATCACCGGCATTGCTCGAGTCGCCATCGGTGAGAATCCACAACCGCCCGGCCTTGTCGAAGCCCAAGCCATCCGGGCTGTTGAACATGTTCTGCGGCGTGATGTTTGCCGAACCACCCTTCGGCGTGTCGGCGTGGACACCTGGGTTGCCGGCGACCACAAACAGGTCCCAGGCAAAGCTTTTCGAGCCGTGATCATCGCGGTCGGTGCGCCAGCGCAGGATCTGCCCGTAGACGTTCTTCTCGCGCGGGTTTGGCCCGCCCACCGGTTGGCCATCCTCGCCGCGCTTGGCGTTGTTGGTCAGGGTGCAATAGACCTGGCCGTCCTTGGGGCTGACCACGATCCATTCCGGACGGTCCATGCGTGTGGCTTTCACCACGCTGGCGGCGAGGCGTGCGTGGATCAGCACTTCGGCCTGATCGGCAAAACCGCTGCTGGCGTCGATGCCGTTTTTGCCATGGGTCAGCTCGACCCACTCACCTTGGCCTTTCGGATGATCGGCATGGCCGTCGCCGGCGTCGAAGCGCGCTACGTACAAGGTGCCGTGGTCGAGCAGGTCGCGGTTGGCCTTGGGGTTTTTATGGTTGATCTTGTCGCGGCTGACGAACTTGTAGATGAACTCGCCGCGTTCATCGTCGCCCATGTACACCACGGCGTGGCCGTCATGGGTTTCTGCCAGGGCGGCGTTTTCATGCTTGAAGCGGCCCAGGGCCGTGCGCTTGACCGGGGTTGATTGCGGATCAAACGGGTCGATTTCCACCACCCAGCCGTGACGGTTGAGTTCGTTCGGGTTCTTCGCCAGGTCGAAACGCTCGTCGTGCTGGTGCCAGTTGATCTCTTTACTGGCCGCCACCGCGCCGTAGCGTTTTTGTGCTGCGTCGAATTTCTGTTCTGCGTTACTGCTGCCGAAGCAGTCGGTGAAGTTTTCTTCGCAGGTCAGGTACGTACCCCACGGCGTCTTGCCGTTGGCGCAGTTCTGGAAGGTGCCGAGGACATTCTTGCCGTGCGGGTCGGTGCTGGTTTTCAGCAGTTCATGGCCGGCGGCCGGTCCGCTCAGGCTGATCGGCGCGTTGCCGTGAATACGACGGTTGTAGCGCGAGCCCTGGACGAACTGCCATTGGCCATTCTTGCGCTGCACTTCGATCACCGACACGCCTTCGCAGGCCAGCGCCTTGCGCACTTCTTCGGCCGATTGCGGCATGCCGCCATGCGCGTAGAGGTAGCGATAGTTGGTGTATTCGTTATTGATCGCCATCAGCGCCCGGTCTTTTTCACCGGGAAACTCGAACAGGCTCATGCCGTCGTTGTTGTCACCGAACTGGACTTCCTGATGCTCGGCCGTGGCATTGCCACTCGGGTCGAAGGCTGGACCGTTCTTTTGCAGCGGCTGGCCCCAGCTGATCAGCACCGAGGATTTGTAACCGGCCGGCAAAGTAATGGCGTCGCTGGTGGCGGCGGGGATGCTGTCGAAACCCAACAGTTTGCTGGTGCCGGCGCTGACGCTCGCGGCCATGACGCTGCGGCTCAGCAGGTTGCCCCCGAGGAACATGGCGGCACCGCAAAGGGCGCCGGCGCTGATGAAGCCACGGCGGCTGAGGCCGACCATTTTTTCGAGGTCGGTGGACTGGTTTTCTTCTAATAGGCTCACATCAGGCTCCCTGCGGGTTTTTGCAGTCACCTTAGTGAGCCGACATGACGCTTTTGTTTCAGAGCGGAGTGCCCAGCAGGACGTTGGAGGGCGAAAACTGCACCAGCACCGGTTTGTCAGCGGTCAGCCCGTGGGTGTGCAAGTGCAGCGGTTCGGCCAAGGCGCACAGCGTCTGGCCATTGGGCAGGCTGATGCGTACTTCGCTAGGCCCGTCTTCGGCGTCGAGAATTTCTTCGATAACGCCGGCGAGGCAATTGTTGCCGGGTGTTGCGTGTTGCTCGATAGCCAGCACGTCCAGCCAACCGGCCTTGATCAAGGCGACCACCTCGGTGCCGGTTTCCAGCTCCAGGCGCAGGGTGCTGTCGTGGGTGATCTGCGCATCAATATTCAACCCTTCGGCCAGCTCGAGGCGGATCCGGTCGTTGCGCCCCTGAGTTTCAATCTCGACAACCTTGCCGTGCAGTTGATTGCGCGCGCTGGTCCGGAGCATCAGGCGACCGAGCAGGTCCAGATCGCTGGCATCTTCGGCTGCCTCCAGCACTTGGGTCTGGAGGACTTGCAGCTTTTGATAAAGGCGCAACACGCGCAGTCCTTCGCTGGAAAGTTTTGCGCCACCGCCGCCCTTGCCGCCGACGCTACGTTCCACCAGCGGCTTCTGCGCCAGGTTGTTCAGCTCGTCGATGGCGTCCCACGCCGCTTTGTAGCTCAGGCCCGCGCTTTTCGCGGCACGGGTGATCGAGCCTTGTTCGGCGATGTGTTGCAGCAACGCGATGCGCTGCGGACGACGGACAATGTGCTGGGACAACAACGTAGGCAAGGACATGGCGAGGTGCTTTGGATGGTGACAATGATGAAGACGTTGGCCGCTTGCAACTCGGTAGTCAAGTCAGGCGCAAAACCCTGTGGGAGCGGGCTTGCTCGCGAAGGCGGTGGGTCAGTCACATTGACGTTGAATGTGACGGCCTCTTCGCGAGCAAGCCCGCTCCCACACTGGAAAGCATTCAGTCAGCCGTCACCCGGTTTGGGTGTACGGGCCAGGCAGTAGACGTCGACTCGCGCGGCCCCTGCGTCCATCAGCAGCCGGGCAAGGGCTTGCGCCGTGGCGCCGGTGGTCAGCACGTCATCCACCAACGCCAAATGGCGGCCCTTGATCTGCGCGCCGGGTGTCAGGGAGAACGCGTTGCGCAGGTTCTTTTTGCGGGCCTCGGCATTCAAATCCTGCTGTGCGCTGGTGTCTTGAATCCTCAGCAGCAGCGTTTCGTCGCAAGGAATGTCCAGATGGGCGCCGAGCCAGCGGGCGAGCATCGCGGCTTGATTGAAACCCCGTTGACGCAGTCGTTTAGCGGCCAGCGGCACCGGGACCAGTGCGTCGGGTCGATTCAGGTCTTCGTCGAAGCGATGTTGCAGGTATTGCGCGAGAAGATCGGCGAGCAGGCGGCCAAACGGCCACTTTGCCGAATGCTTGAAGCGTGTGATCAGCGTGTCCAGCGGAAAGCTGTACGACCATGGTGCGGCGACTTGTTCGAAGGCGGGCGGTTGTTTCAGACACTGGCCGCAGGTCAAGCCTGTGCCGGGCAAGGGCAGGGCGCAGGTCTGGCAGTGATCGCCAAGCCAGGGCAGTTCCGTTTCGCAGGCCATGCAGATCGGGATGTGCTCCTCGGCCGGTTCAGCACAGAGCAAACAGCGCTGTATGTTTTTTAACCAGATGTAAACCGGTCCATCGTATTGTGGTTGACAGCGCATGAGTCTTCCTTAAATATGCCGAACATCCGTGTCGCGTCTGTGGGTATTCCGTCCCCCCAGCCGCTTGCCAAGCATAAAACAAAGGAAACGCCCATGAGCGCCAGCACCTCTGCAACCCTGCGTCATGACTGGTCTTTGGCCGAAGTCAAAGCACTCTTCGTTCAGCCATTCAACGACCTGTTATTCCAGGCACAGACGGTGCACCGCGCGCATTTCGATGCCAACCGCGTCCAGGTTTCCACACTGCTCTCGATCAAGACCGGCGCCTGCCCGGAAGACTGCAAATATTGCCCACAGTCCGGTCACTACAACACCGGCCTGGAAAAAGAAAAACTGATGGAAGTGCAGAAGGTCCTCGAAGAGGCCGCTCGGGCCAAGGCCATCGGCTCGACCCGTTTCTGCATGGGCGCGGCGTGGAAACACCCGTCGGCCAAAGACATGCCGTACGTGCTGGAAATGGTCAAAGGTGTGAAGGCCATGGGCCTGGAAACCTGCATGACCCTCGGCCGTCTCGATCAGGACCAGACCGTTGCACTGGCCGACGCCGGCCTCGACTACTACAACCACAACCTCGATACGTCGCCTGAGTTCTACGGCAGCATCATCACCACCCGCACCTACGGCGAGCGCCTGCAAACCCTGGCTTACGTGCGTGAATCGGGGATGAAGATCTGCTCCGGCGGTATTCTCGGCATGGGCGAGTCCCTCGACGACCGCGCCAATCTGCTGATCCAGCTGGCCAACCTGCCGGAGCATCCGGAGTCGGTGCCCATCAACATGCTGGTGAAAGTTGCCGGCACGCCGCTGGAAAATGCCGAAGACATCGATCCGTTCGACTTCATCCGCATGCTCGCCGTCGCACGCATCCTGATGCCGCAATCCCACGTGCGCCTGTCCGCTGGCCGCGAAGCGATGAACGAGCAGATGCAGGCCCTGGCGTTCTTCGCTGGTGCGAACTCGATTTTCTACGGCGAAAAACTGCTGACCACCGCCAACCCGCAAGCTGACAAGGACATGCAACTGTTCTCGCGCCTGGGGATTCTGCCGGAAGCGCGCGAAGAGCACGCGGACGAGGTGCATCAGGCGGCTATTGAGCAGGCACTGGTTGAGCAGAAGAGCAGCGAGCAGTTCTATAACGCCGCTGTTTGACCCGACACAAATCCAATGTGGGAGCGGGCTTGCTCGCGAAGACGGAGTGACATTCAACATTGATGTCGACTGTGCAGACGCCTTCGCGAGCAAGCCCGCTCCCACATTGATTGTGTAACTTTCGCACTCTGTGAACTGACCGCCCGAGGCCTGCATGTCTTTCGATCTCGCCGCACGCCTTGCTGCCCGTCGTGCCGAAAACCTCTACCGCCAGCGTCCGTTGCTCGACAGTCCTCAAGGACCGGAAGTGGTGGTCGATGGCCAGCCGTTGCTGGCGTTCTGCAACAACGATTACCTGGGCCTGGCCAATCACCCGCAAGTGATCGAAGCCTGGCGCGCCGGCGCTGCTCGTTGGGGCGTGGGTGGCGGGGCGTCGCATTTGGTCATCGGTCACAGCACGCCGCACCATGAACTGGAAGAAGCCTTGGCTGATCTGACCGGGCGCCCGCGTGCGTTGCTGTTCACCACCGGTTACATGGCCAATCTCGGCGCAGTCACCGCGCTGGTCGGACAGGGCGATACGGTGCTTGAAGACCGGCTCAATCATGCTTCGCTGCTGGATGCCGGTCTTCTGTCCGGTGCGCGCTTCAATCGCTACCTGCACAACGACGCGGTCAGCCTGGCCAAGCGCCTGGAGAAAGCCACCGGCAATACGCTGGTGGTCACCGACGGCGTGTTCAGCATGGACGGCGACATTGCCGACCTGCCGGCGCTGGCCCGCGAAGCCAAGGCCAAGGGCGCGTGGTTGATGGTCGATGACGCTCACGGGTTTGGCCCGCTGGGTGCCAATGGCGGCGGGATCGTCGAGCATTTCGGCCTGAGTCAGGACGATGTGCCGGTGTTGGTCGGTACGCTGGGCAAGGCTTTCGGTACGGCCGGGGCCTTTGTTGCGGGTAGCGAGGAGTTGATCGAGAGCCTGATCCAGTTCGCCCGCCCCTACATTTACACCACCAGCCAACCACCGGCGCTAGCCTGCGCGACACTTAAAAGCCTCGAACTGCTGCGCACCGAACACTGGCGACGTGAGCATCTGAAGACGTTGATCCGCCAGTTCCGCCGAGGCGCCGAGCAAATCGGCCTGGAGCTGATGGACAGCTTCACGCCGATTCAACCGATCATGATTGGCGATGCCGGGCGTGCGGTTCGACTGTCGCAGATGCTGCGCGAGCGCGGTTTGATGGTGACCGCGATCCGTCCTCCGACTGTGCCGGCTGGCAGCGCCCGTTTGCGGGTGACCCTGACCGCCGCTCACAGCGAGGCACAGGTACAACTATTGTTAAACGGACTGGCCGATTGTTTTGCCCAACTGAAACCGGAGCCAAGCCATGCGTGATCGACTGATTCTGCTGCCCGGCTGGGGCCTCGGGATTTCGCCATTGGAACCTTTGGCGGCGGCCTTGCAGGGGCTGGATGAACACCTGCGCGTCGAGATCGAGCCGTTGCCGGACCTGGAGTCGAGCGATCTGGAGGAGTGGCTCGATGAGCTCGATTCCACAGTGCCGCAGGATGCGTGGCTCGGCGGCTGGTCTTTGGGTGGCATGTTGGCGGCAGAATTGGCGGCACGTCGTGGTGATCGTTGCTGCGGCTTGCTGACCCTGGCGAGTAATCCTTCGTTTGTCGCCCATGAGCAATGGCCGAATGCGATGTCTGGCGAGACGTTCGATGCGTTCCTGGCTGGCTGCAAGGCTGATCCGCGCATGACGTTGAAACGCTTTTCGTTGCTGTGCGCGCAAGGCGCCGAGGACCCGCGCGGGTTGTCGAGATTGCTGCTGGGTGGCGCGCCAAACGCTTCTGCATCGATATTGATGAGTGGTCTGGAAGTCCTCGCACAACTGGATACCCGTCAGGCTTTGCAGGCATTCCGCGGTCCGCAACTGCATGTGTTCGCCGGCCTCGACGGCCTGGTCCCGGCCGAAGCGGCGGGGGACTTGCTGGCACTGCTGCCGGATGTCGAAATCGGTCTGATTGAACAGGCCGGCCACGCGTTTCTTCTGGAAGACCCCCACGGTGTGGCGGGGGCGATTCAGGCCTTTTTGCACGAGTCTGGTGATGACTGATTTATCCCTTCACAACCTGTCCGGCGGTTTGCCCGACAAGCGCCAGGTGGCAGCCTCTTTTTCTCGCGCTGCGGCGAGCTACGACAGCGTGGCTGAATTGCAGCGTGATGTTGGCAGCCAGTTGTTGAGCCGCTTGTCCGCAGATTTTGTCCCAGGTCGCTGGCTCGACCTGGGCTGCGGCACCGGGTATTTCAGTCGGGCGCTGGGTGAGCGTTTTCCGGCCGGTCAGGGTGTCGCCCTCGACATTGCCGAAGGCATGCTCAATCACGCCCGGCCATTGGGCGGTGCCACCCATTTCATCGCCGGCGATGCGGAGCGGTTGCCACTGCAGGATTCGACCTGCGATCTGATCTTCTCCAGCCTTGCTGTGCAGTGGTGCGCAGACTTTGAATCGGTGCTCAGTGAAGCGTATCGGGTGCTGAAACCGGGCGCGATTTTCGCGTTTGCTAGTCTTTGTGTAGGGACGTTGTTTGAGCTGCGTGACAGTTGGCGTCAGGTCGATGGCATGGTCCATGTCAACCGGTTCCGCGAGCTGGGTGTTTATCAGCAACTGTGTGCAGCCAGCGGCTTGAAAACCGTCAGCCTGCAAACCCGTCCTCATGTGTTGCATTACCCGGATGTGCGCAGCCTGACCCATGAACTCAAGGCATTGGGTGCGCACAACTTGAACCCTGGGCGGCCGGGTGGTTTGACTGGCCGGGCGCGGATCCTCGGTTTGATCGAGGCGTATGAGCAGTTTCGTCAGGCGGAAGGTTTGCCGGCGACTTACCAGGTGGTCTATGCCGTATTGGAGAAGCCTTTATGAGCGCAGCCTATTTCATCACCGGCACTGACACTGACGTCGGCAAGACCACCGTTGCCGCCGGATTACTGCATGCCGCGCGGTCGGCAGGCTTGAGCACTGCGGCGGGAAAACCGGTTGCCTCGGGTTGCGACGTGACGCCCAAGGGGTTGCGTAACGCCGATGCGCTGGCGCTGTTGGCCGAGTGCTCGTTGCCGTTGACGTATGCACAGGTCAACCCGGTGGCGTTCGAGCCAGCCATCGCGCCGCACCTGGCCGCGCGGGAAGCTGGCGTGGCGCTGACGGTGCAATCGCTGTTGACGCCCATGCGCGAGATTCTCGATATGCAGGCCGATTTCACCCTGATTGAAGGGGCGGGCGGCTGGCGTGTGCCGTTGGCGGATCAGGACAATCTGTCTGACCTGGCGATGGCGCTGGGTTTGCCGGTCATTCTGGTGGTCGGTGTGCGCCTGGGCTGTATCAATCATGCGCTGTTGACGGCCGAAGCGATTGCCCTGGATGGATTGCAGCTGGCGGGTTGGGTGGCCAATATCATTGATCCCAAAACCTCGCGGCTGGAGGAGAACCTCGCGACACTCGCCGAGCGTATCCCCGCACCGTGTCTTGGGCGGGTGCCGAAACTCAAGTCGGTCACGGCTGAATCGGTGGCGGAGCATTTGCAGCTGGATTTGCTGGACTAGGTTTTAGCTATCACAAGGCACTGTGCCATTAGTGTTTTTGTCGGGCGTTTTGCCATCATGTCTGATTCAATGCCCGCTATTGATCCCCTTGCCGGACGAGTTCTCCCATGCAGATTTCAGGTAACACTGCTTTTTATGCGGGTCTGAGCACCATTCAGACCGGGCAGAACCGTGTCGATCAAGCTGCCGGACAGATTGCCAACAACACCATTGAGCGTTCGGTGACCAGCCAGTCTTCCGAGGTTCAGGTGGATCGCCTGCTCTCGGTTGATCGCAGTCAGCGATCCGACCTGACCAGTAATGTCGTCGAGATGGTTCAAGGCAAATTTCAGGTGGAAGCGGGCGCTAAAGTCGCCAAGGCTTCAGACGAAATGCTCGGTACGTTGATCGATACATTCGCCTGATCCCTCGCTGAATCCGCTTCTTGAACGCCGCGACTTTTCGCGGCGTTTTTCTGCGTAAGTCCTTCTCCCTCAACTAATCTTTTCTACACGGCACCTTTGCTTGAGCATCGGTGGTGCGCTGCTGCGTGCCCGGCAAATTGAAGAGTCGAGGACAAACGGCCAAAGATCGACGCTTGACAAGATTTGGGCGTAAACGTATGTTTCAAACAACTGTTTGACCGCCACAACAAATCCACGCGGTCGTTCATTCCCGGTTACATCAGCAGAGGTTTATCGCTATGCCTGACTACAAGGCCCCCTTGCGTGATATTCGCTTCGTTCGTGACGAACTGCTCGGCTACGAAGCGCACTATCAGAGCCTTCCGGCTTGTGCGGACGCAACTCCGGACATGGTTGACGCCATTCTCGAGGAAGGCGCCAAGTTTTGTGAGCAGGTACTGGCCCCGCTGAACCGCGTGGGTGACACCGAAGGCTGCACCTGGAGCGAGTCCGGCGTTAAAACCCCGACGGGTTTCAAAGAAGCCTACAAACAATTCGTTGAAGGCGGCTGGCCTAGCCTGGCGCACGACGTAGAGCACGGTGGCCAAGGCCTGCCGGAGTCTTTGGGTCTGGCTGTCAGCGAAATGGTTGGCGAGGCCAACTGGTCGTGGGGCATGTACCCAGGCCTGTCCCATGGCGCGATGAACACCATTTCCGAACACGGCACGCCTGAGCAACAAGACGCGTACCTGACCAAGCTGGTATCCGGCGAATGGACCGGCACCATGTGCCTGACCGAACCGCACTGCGGCACCGACCTGGGCATGTTGCGCACCAAGGCTGAACCTCAGGCCGACGGTTCCTACAAAGTCTCCGGCACCAAGATCTTCATCTCGGCCGGTGAACACGACATGGCCGACAACATCGTCCACATCGTACTGGCCCGCCTGCCGGACGCACCGGCTGGCACCAAAGGCATTTCGCTGTTCATCGTGCCGAAGTTCATGCCGAACGCGAACGGTTCGATCGGCGCTCGCAACGCAGTGAGCTGTGGTTCCCTGGAACACAAGATGGGCATCCACGGCAACGCCACTTGCGTGATGAACTTCGACGCGGCCACCGGTTTCCTGATCGGCCCGGCGAACAAAGGCCTGAACTGCATGTTCACCTTTATGAACACCGCACGTCTGGGCACCGCGCTGCAAGGTCTGGCACACGCCGAGATCGGCTTCCAGGGCGGCCTGAAATACGCGCGTGATCGCCTGCAAATGCGTTCGCTGACTGGCCCGAAAGCGCCGGAAAAAGCCGCTGACCCGATCATCGTTCACCCAGACGTACGTCGCATGCTGTTGACCATGAAGGCATTCGCCGAAGGCAACCGTGCAATGGTTTACTTCACCGCCAAGCAAGTCGACATCGTCAAGTACGGCGTGGATGAAGAAGAGAAGAAGAAAGCCGACGCACTGCTGGCCTTCATGACGCCAATCGCTAAAGCCTTCATGACTGAAGTCGGTTTCGAATCCGCCAACCACGGCGTGCAAATCTACGGCGGCCACGGCTTCATCGCCGAGTGGGGCATGGAGCAGAACGTTCGCGACAGCCGCATTTCGATGCTGTACGAAGGCACCACTGGTATCCAGGCACTCGACCTGTTGGGCCGTAAAGTGCTGATGACCCAAGGCGAGGCCCTGAAAGGCTTCACCAAGATCGTCCACAAGTTCTGCCAGACCAACGAAGGCAACGAAGCGGTTCAAGAGTTCGTCGCACCGCTGGCTGCACTGAACAAGGAATGGGGCGAGCTGACCATGAAGGTCGGTATGGCCGCCATGAAGGATCGCGAAGAAGTCGGCGCGGCTTCCGTGGACTACCTGATGTACTCCGGTTACGCCTGCCTGGCCTATTTTTGGGCTGACATGGCGCGTCTGGCTGCCGAGAAACTGGCTGCCGGCACTTCCGAAGAGGCGTTCTACACCGCCAAGCTGCAGACTGCGCGCTTCTACTTCCAGCGCATCCTGCCGCGTACCCGCACTCACGTTGTAACCATGCTGTCGGGCGCCAACAACCTGATGGACATGAAAGAAGAAAACTTCGACCTGGGCTACTAAGCCTTCACGCGGTCCTTCAAAAAAACCGCCGCTTCCTCCGGGAGCGGCGGTTTTTTTTGCGCTGAGGTCAGGCCTTGATCACCATGGCGTCGGATCCAGGGGGCCGACGCCAGTCGGGGTGCTCACGCCTTCGCCATTACGTATGAACGGCAGATGCCAGAAGTCGTTAGGCACTACAGGATCGCCAGGCTTGACGCCTTCCGGAAAGATGAACTCAAACACCGGCGCCACATACTGGCCGGCAATCAGTCCATTGGCGACGGTCAGCCTGCCCGCATTTTGGAGGCAACTGTCCACGGCGGTCTGGGACAAGCTCTGCTGTGGAACGCAAAGTGACCGCGCAACGACGCGCAAGGTGCGTGTCGGCTGGCTAAGAAGCCCAGCGGGCGCTTTGGTCGCACGTAATCTGGCGCGTTGTGGCTGAGGACCTGTGTTCTGTGTGGTAATACCACCCGAGGCTCCCAGGCAACTGGTCGCAAGGCCCAGCGCAGGGTTGCATTCACCCGTCATTTCATAGGGTGTAACCCAGCGATTGGTTTGCACACCTGTCGATGGATTGACATCTATCAGATAGATGTCGACCGGGGTCTTGATGTCGGTGGTCGAGGCCTCAAGGAAAATCCGGTCCTGCGTCTCCTGGGCTACTCCGTTGATGGCCGTTGCAGCCGGGTCGGCCGTGCCGACGCCAAATTCCCCGATAGACAGGTAGCTGGGCTGCGAACCAGGCTGAGTGTAGATCCCGATGTTCGCCTCGATCGTGTGTGCAGAGATGAAGTCCGGGAGGCCCGTTGTTGTTGACTTGAATAGGGTACCGGACCAACTGATGAAGTCGCCGACTTCGAAGGGGGCCTGTTGCGTCGGGTCGGGGTCCGTCGCGGTGCGGCTAGCATCGCTGAATCTCTTCATGACGTACTGGCTGCAATAGACCTGCCCCACCGCTGGACCCGAGAGCTCCCCACTGGTCGGAGGCGTGACACCTGCCTGACTGAAATTGCGGCAGTTGTTGGTCGTGGTCGGGGTGACCACTTTTGGCCGGTTTTTCTGTGGGCAGAATGCATCGTCCCCGGAAATCGTGCGCGGCACGCACATCGGGTAGCCGGTTGCGGCATGGATGGTCGGGTTGGCATCATCGACGGAGAAGCGTGGGTCGGGGCTTTGGGGACGGCCAAAACGTCCGCTCGGGTCGTTGATCTGAATAATCGTGGGTTGTGTCGGGTTCCCGCTGTCAACTTCGAGGTTGCCGTTGGTGTAGTCGATCCGGGTGATGAAACCGCTACCCGCGTTGGTTGATTGCTGGGAGACAAAGATCAGCCCGGCAATCTGCTTGTTGGAGATGCTATTGCCTACCACATGAATCTCGAACGAGGGATAGGCTGTAGCTGACTTTCCGAGCGCCAGGGTTCCACCCCTGACGAAGTCGGCCCAGGTCAGGGTGTTGGCCGGCATCTGCATGACGGTGTTGCAAGGAACAGTAATCGTGACGCCGTTTAATTGGACGGTCCCCCCAAAGCGGCCCGGGTCGCTGGTATTGGGGCAATTTGCATTGGTGGAGTCCAGCGTCATGTTCTGGATAAAACCGGTTACGTCAAACCCATGAATCGCAGTCGGGTTTGTAAAAACCGGGTCGGGCAGCGTGGGTGTCGTGAACGGCGAGGGCACACCCGGGGGCTTGGCAGTCCCGCCACCACCGTTTTTAGCAAAAGCAACTCCGCCACCACCAATGGTCAGTGCGACAGCGACGGCACTGGCGAGCAGTGCCTGGCGACTGAAGATGCCGTTGAATCGTTTTTGAGGCAGCGGCGGTATGGCGAGCGTTTTTTCGTACAAAGATAAGCTCATGGCTCACTCCAGTATCTTGCAAGACCAAATGCCGGCCAATCGAGCCCGTAGATCTGCAGATGCGCTGAATCCTGCGCAAGAAAAACGCAAAGCCGTGAGTGTCGAATTCTGGCTCGATCCAGCGGGAAAAGTGCCTGTGTGCGGTCGACACTTGCCGTTCGGATGCTTTCACCTGCGTGCGTCGGCCGGTTATGGACGCAAACGCGAGAGACATTTCCTTGAGCCTGAGGAGTACAAAGCAGTTGTCGTGCCTGTTTTGAAACAATTAGACACAAACAGTCGCCGACGCACTCAGAATGCGGGCTGCGCGGCCAAGGATGGTAGTGCGAATAACACTATCGAATTAATACCCCCGGCATAGGGGGGGACATATACCCAAGTTTGGGAGTGTGTTAAGTGTCGTGCAGTTAGTCACTGGCTGAGTTTTATCATAAGTGCTGAATGAGAAATATTGTCTATATCTACTCCGGGCGGAATAGCAATGCAAGAGAAATGTGTGGAGGGTGTTAGTCATAAGCATTTTTGTATTGATGTTAAATAAAATACATAGCTCACGCAGTGCAGCTAGTACACGCGTGAAGTGGGGGTTTATCATGTAGGTGCTGAGTAAGTGGGCCTGGTGTGCCGCGAAATTAAATTGCGGGCGCCATTAGCTACTGAGTTAGCAATTACTTTGCCAGGGTTTTGCATAGAAGGTTTTTATATATAAGTTACTGTAATTATTGACATTATTTTTTTTGGTTGATGATATTTGGATTGGTGTTGGGGGATATAACCCAGAGGTGGGGGTGGAAGTACACCAAAGTTGAGGAGGGTTTTAGTCGCACTTGAGAGGTGGTGCTATTAACAAAAAATAGCTAACACCTGACAGAAAAAAATATTCGTTTCCGCTTTTGAAATTTTTTGTTACAGCTAGAGTGAAGTTAAGCGCTCTCACCGGCGCGACAAAAAAGTGTTTCTATCAAACCTGAGCCAAGAGTGTACTTTGCCAGTTAGGCTTCTTCTCGCCTGGGCCAACTTCGAGTTGGTGTGGTTATGTGCGCGAGTAGCAAGATTCATGGCCATGAGTTCATCTCGCAACAGGATAACTCCGGAGCTTGGCTACTCCGTACTTAATCGAGAAAGACATCATGGTGAAGCCCTTGAATTACCTTTTCACTATCCGCAGGGCCTGCGCGATCACGGGCGGCCTGATTGCACTCGGTCTGGCGTGCGAGGGCGCTGTCGCCGCATCAGCACCAGAGGTTGTCGCGCCGGTAGTGGATGTACCTTCCCTGCAATCGCTGCACGGCATGACACCCCCTGACCCTTCCGGCACCGAAGGCGGGCGCAAAGTCGACCTGATGACCGACTATGTACTCAATCGCTCGGCGGCGATTCTGCTGGGCAAGGCACTGTTCTGGGACATGGAGATCGGCAGCGATGGTTCGACGGCGTGCGCGTCCTGCCACTTTCACGCGGGTGTCGATCACCGGATCACCAACCAGATCAACCCGGGCCAGGCCAGCACCCATGCCAACGTATCGTCGATCTTCAACAAACCGTTTGTAGCCTCCGATATTCCAGGCGACGTCCCTTCCTACGCGACCTTGTCCGCCGGCAAGGGCGGCCCGAACTACACGCTGAAAAAAACCGACTTCCCGACTCACGTGCTGGCCGATCCACTGGATCGCAACTCGCCGATTGTCTACTCGACCGACGATGTGGTCGGCTCACAAGGGGTATTCGACGCCAACTTCGTCAAGCCGAATCAACCGCGCTTCGACAAGTGCACGCAGCAACCGGACGGCGTGTTCCAGGTCGGCGGTATCAACGTGCGGCGCAGCACCGGGCGCAATGCCCCGACGGTGATTAATGCTGCGTTCAACGTACGCAATTTCTGGGACGGTCGGGCCAATAACGTGTTCAACGGTTTTTCGCCGTTCGGTAATCGCGATCCCGATGCCGGGATTTTCGTCACCAGCGATCGCAGCGGGGTGGCCACCAAGGTTCGGCTGGCACTCAACGATGCTTCTGCCGCCTCGCAGGCCGTGGGCCCACCAGGCAGTCCGGTCGAAATGTCCTGCGGCGGGCGCACGTTCGCCGACATCGGCCGACGCATGCTCGATACGCTGATGCTCAAGCAGCAACGGATTTCCTCCACCGACTCTGTACTGGGCCCCGTTTCAGGCGCCCGTCGCCCGACCTACAGAGAGTTGATCAAGGCCGCTTTCCAGCCTCGGCTGTGGAACGCCACACAGCAGGTTGCGCTCGGTGGCGCGCCCTATACCCAGATGGAGGCCAACTTCCCGCTGTTCTTCGGGCTGGCGATTCAGATGTATGAATCCACCCTGATCTCCGACCAGGCCCCCGTGGATGCTTACTTGCAAGGCAATCAGCAGGCGATGAATGCGCAGCAGGTCCAGGGGATGAATCTATTCCTTGGCAAAGGCAAGTGCATCAGTTGTCACGGCGGTGCAGAACTGACCAACGCCGCCAGCCGGTTGCTGTTCCATCCCCGTGAGCGGATCGAACGGATGCTGATGGCTGACAACCTCACCGCGCTTTACGACAACGGCTTCTACAACACGGGTGTGCGCCCGACGTCGGAAGACCTGGCGCTCGGCGGATCCGACGCATGGGGCAACCCGCTGTCGTTCACCCGCGAATACAACACCCAACTGCAGGGCATCAATGTGCCCGATCCGCTGGAGGTGGATGTGTGCACCTTCGAAGCGCTGCTGAGCGCGGGATTGCCGTGCGACGCGACGCTCAAACCCAATGTGGGCTTCCACGATGCGGTGGATGGGGCCTTCAAAACCCCGACGCTGCGCAACATCGCGCTGACCGGGCCGTACTTCCATAACGGCAGCCGCTCGACACTCAAGCAGGTTGTCGAGTTCTACAACCGCGGTGGCGACCGGCGCGGCTCGGAAGCGAACAACACCAGTGGCTTCGATCATCCGAGTGTGAATCAGCACAACACCTCCAACCTTGATCCGGACATGACCGCCCTGAACCTGACACCTGATGAAGTGGATGCACTGGTCAAGTTCATGGAAGTCGGGTTGACCGATCCGCGGGTGGCCTGGGAGCAGGCGCCTTTTGATCATCCGTCTCTGGTCATTCCACAAGGCCATATAGGTGATGAAAACGCCGTGACGTTGAAGCCCGTCAGCCCGAAAATCACCACCCGACAAGCGGCAGACGCGCTGATTACACTCAAACCGGTGGGTGCGGAAGGGCACCCGGCTACGGAAGGGCCACTGTTGCCGTTCTACAACGATCTCTGATGGACTGATGTGACTGGCCTCGCTGTTTGCGGCCAGTCACGCACCCGCTAAAAAAACCTGACATTTCGCTCAGTAAGTCGACGTTTCTGCCGTTACAGTAGGTGGGCACAATGCCATCTATTGCCATGACGGTCGGAGCTTTACCCTTGCCGCGTTCTTCCGCTGTACATTTCAGCCATTTCCTACCGTCGTTACTGCTTTTACTTGCGGGGCTTGCGGCTGCCTACATCGAGGATCTGAACGTTTTCTTCACCTCGCTGTTCAACGTCCTGCCGACGTTGGTGCTGTTGCTCGGCGGTGCGTATTGCGCGGTTTACCGACGTCAGCGCGAGCTGTTTCTGATGGTCACGGTGTACATCGCCTACTTTTTGCTCGACACCCAGACCGACTATTACCGCGACAACGGCAAAGTCCGTGAAGACGCCGCCGTGGTTTTCCATCTGTGTTGCCTGTTGCTGCCGCTGTTATTCGGTGTATTCGCGGCCTGGCAGGAGCGCACGCACCTGTTTCAAGACATGGTGGCGCGCTTCGCTGTGTTGCTGGCCGTCGGCAGTGTTGCGTTGGGGCTGGAGCAAAGTTACCCACAGGCCTTGCTGATGTGGCTGTCGGAAATCCGCTGGCCGGCGCTGCATGGTGCCTGGATGAGCCTGATCCAGCTGTCTTATCCAGTGTTCATCGCTTCGTTCCTCTTGCTGAGCTGGCAATACTGGCGCAACCCGCGTCCGTTGCACGCCGCTCAACTGGTGGGGTTGCTCGGGTTGTTCTGGGCGCTGCCGAAAACCTTCATTCTTCCGTTTACCCTCAATATCATGTGCAGTCAGGTGATGCTGATGATTGCCGCGGCGGTTGCCCATGAAGCGTACCAAATGGCTTTCCGCGACGAGCTCACCGGTCTGCCGGGCCGTCGCGCCTTAAACGAGCGGATGCAGCGCCTGGGGCGCAATTACGTGCTGGCCATGAGCGACGTCGATCACTTCAAGAAATTCAACGACACCCACGGTCACGATGTCGGCGACCAGGTGCTGCGACTGGTTGCCAGCAAGCTGTCGAAAATCGGCGGCGGCGGTAGGGCGTATCGCTACGGCGGTGAGGAATTTGCGCTGGTGTTCGCAGGCAAGACGCTCGAAGAGTGCATGCCGCACCTGGAAGTCATCCGCGAATCCATCGCCACCTACAATATTCAGCTGCGCAATCAGGACAACCGGCCCCAGGACGACCAGCAAGGTCGTCAGCGCCGCTCGGGTCCGGGTGCTTCAAGTGTGTCAGTCACCGTCAGCATCGGCGTCGCCGAACGTGTGGAGCAGCGCACCCCTGAAAAGGTCCTCAAGTCAGCGGACGAAGCGCTCTACAGCGCCAAGGGCGCCGGGCGGAACTGCGTGGTGGCGTTCGGTCAGACCCGTCGTGGCGCCGTGCGAATGGACGCCGCTGCGGGTTGAGTGATGATGGCGCATTCAGCGTCTGGACTGTGATTGTGAGGCGTGGTGGCCGGCAGTAGGTTTGAAGCATCTGCTGACGGAGAAACGACCATGCCTGCGTACAAAGCTCCCCTGCGCGATATGCGCTTTCTGATCGACCACGTCTTCGACTTCCACAGCAACTACGCTGCGCTCGGCGCTACCGAGGCCAGCCCGGACATGATCAACGCGATCCTTGAAGAGGGCGCGAAGTTCTGTGAGAACGTTCTGGCCCCGTTGAATCGCAGCGGTGACGAAGAGGGCTGCCATTTCGACAATGGCGTGGTGACGACGCCTACAGGCTTCAAGCAAGCTTTCGCACAATACGTCGAAGGCGGCTGGCATGGTCTGGCGGCGGACCCCGCGTACGGTGGCCAGGGCCTGCCGAGTTCGTTGGGGCTGGTGATCAGCGAAATGGTCGGCTCCAGCAACACCTCGTGGGGCATGTACCCGGGGCTGACCCACGGCGCGATGTCGGCGATCCACGCCCACGGCACCGAAGAACAGAAAAACACCTACCTGAGCAAACTCACCGCGGGCCAATGGACCGGCACCATGTGCCTGACCGAAGCCCATTGCGGCACCGACCTGGGCATCATTAAGACCCGCGCCGTGCCTGAGGCCGATGGCAGCTACGCGATCTCCGGCAGCAAGATTTTCATCTCGGCCGGCGAGCACGACATGAGTGACAACATCATTCACCTGGTGCTGGCGAAACTGCCGGACGCGCCGGCTGGCACCCGGGGCATCTCGCTGTTTATCGTTCCAAAGTTCCTGCCCGATGCCGCGGGGGAGGCGGGCGAGCGCAATGGCGTTGCCTGCGGTTCGATCGAACACAAAATGGGCATCAAGGCGTCGGCGACGTGCGTCCTGAACTTCGATGGCGCCAAGGGTTTCCTGATCGGAGAGCCGAACAAAGGCCTGAACTGCATGTTCACCATGATGAACCACGCACGCCTCGGCACCGGGATGCAGGGTTTGTGTCTGGGCGAAGCGAGCTTTCAGGGCGCGATCAAATACGCCAACGACCGCTTGCAAATGCGCTCCCTGACCGGCCCGAAAGCGCCAGAGAAAGCCGCCGACCCGATCATCGTCCATCCAGACGTGCGCCGGATGTTGCTGACCATGAAAGCCTTCAATGAAGGCAACCGCGCGCTGACGTACTTCACTGCGCAGTTGCTGGATGTGGCGCACTTGAGTCCGGATGAAAGCGCACGCCAGGACGCCGAGGACCTGCTGGCCTTCCTGACGCCGATCTGCAAAGCCTTCATGACCGACACCGGGCTGGAAGTGACCAACCATGGCATGCAGGTGTTTGGCGGGCACGGGTTCATTCGTGAATGGGGTATGGAGCAGTTGGTGCGCGACTGCCGGATTGCGCCGATCTACGAAGGCACCAATGGTATTCAGGCGCTGGACTTGCTTGGGCGCAAGGTGCTCGGCAGTCAGGGCAAGTTGCTGCGTGGCTTTACCAAAATCGTCCATAAATTCTGCGCGGCGAACGCTGAGCACCCGCAGCTCGGCAGCTACGTGACGCAGCTCAACACGCTGAATCAGCAGTGGGGCGAATTGACCACCCAGGTCGGCATGGCCGCGATGAAGAATGCGGACGAAGTCGGGGCTGCGTCGGTGGATTACCTGATGTACAGCGGTTACATCATTCTCGGCTATCTGTGGCTGCGCATGGCGCTGGTGGCTCAGGCGCAGCTCGATGCGGGTAGCGGTGATGCCGATTATTGCCAGGGCAAACTCGCGACCAACGAGTTTTACTTCAAGCGATTGCTTCCGCGCACTGCCGCTCATCGGGCGGCCATCGAGGCGGGAAGTGATTGCCTGATGAAACTTCCAGCGGAGTTGTTTGCGCTTTAGTCTTTTAAAATGAGCAACAAAGGAAGCTCGCGTCACTGCGGGCTTTTTTTATGACCAAATGGTCAGTGACTAATCATTACAAAACGGTCATGGGCTGACCCTATGTGTCGTAAAAGTTGTTGGGTTACACTCGGCCCCAACGAATGCACCACTCCTATGAATCACCCGATTAGATCTTGCGAGGTTTGCCATGGCTGACTACAAAGCGCCCCTGCGCGATATGCGCTTCGTTCTCAATGAAGTTTTCGAGGTCTCCAAACTCTGGGCCGAGCTGCCTGCGTTGGCCGAGACCGTCGATGCGGAAACCGTCGAAGCCATTCTTGAAGAAGCCGGCAAGGTCACCAGTAAAAGCATCGCGCCTCTGAGCCGTGCGGCTGACGAAGAAGGTTGCCATTGGGCGGACGGTGCCGTCACCACGCCGGCAGGTTTCCCACAGGCTTATCAGACTTACGCTGAAGGCGGCTGGGTTGGCGTGGGCGGTGATCCGGCCTACGGCGGCATGGGCATGCCCAAGGCTGTTTCGGCTCAGGTCGAAGAAATGGTCAACTCCGCCAGCCTGTCGTTCGGTCTGTACCCGATGCTGACCGCCGGCGCCTGCCTGTCGATCAACGCCCACGCCAGCGAAGAGCTGAAAGCCGCGTACCTGCCGAACATGTACGCCGGCGTCTGGGCCGGTTCCATGTGCCTGACCGAGCCACACGCCGGTACTGACCTGGGGATCATCCGCACCAAGGCCGAACCTCAGGCCGACGGTTCCTACAAAGTCAGCGGCACCAAGATCTTCATCACCGGTGGTGAGCACGACCTGACCGAAAACATCATTCACCTGGTGTTGGCCAAACTGCCGGATGCACCGGCCGGTCCGAAGGGTATTTCGCTGTTCCTGGTGCCGAAGTTCATGGTCAACGCCGACGGCAGCCTGGGCGCGCGCAACCCGGCGAACTGCGGTTCGATCGAACACAAGATGGGCATTCAGGCATCCGCGACTTGCGTGATGAACTTCGACGAAGCCATCGGTTACCTGGTTGGCGAGCCGAACAAAGGCCTGGCGGCGATGTTCACCATGATGAACTACGAGCGTCTGGGTGTGGGTATCCAGGGCCTGGCTACCGGTGAGCGCTCCTACCAGAACGCCGTCGAATACGCTCGCGATCGTCTGCAAAGCCGTTCGCCGACCGGCGCGCAGAACAAAGACAAAGTCGCCGACCCGATCATCGTCCACCCGGACGTGCGTCGCATGCTGCTGACCATGAAAGCCTCGAACGAAGGCGGCCGTGCCTTCTCGACTTACGTGGCCATGCAACTGGACACCGCCAAATTCAGCGAAGACGCGACCACCCGCAAACGCGCTGAAGATCTGGTGGCGTTGCTGACCCCGGTAGCCAAGGCATTCCTGACCGATCTTGGCCTGGAAACCACCGTTCACGGTCAGCAGGTGTTCGGCGGCCACGGTTACATCCGTGAGTGGGGCCAGGAACAACTGGTGCGCGACGTGCGCATCACTCAGATCTACGAAGGCACCAACGGCATTCAGGCGCTGGACCTGGTCGGACGCAAGATCGTCGGCACGGGCGGGGCGTTCTATAACCTGTTCGCTGACGAGATCCGTCATTTCACCGCGACTGCCAGCGCTGATCTGGCGGAGTTCACCAAGCCGCTGAATGACGCCGTGACCACCCTTGACGAGCTGACCGCGTGGTTGCTGGACCGCGCCAAAAACAACCCGAATGAAATCGGCGCGGCGTCGGTCGAGTACCTGCAAACCTTTGGTTATGTGGCGTACGCCTACATGTGGGCGTTGATGGCCAAGGCTGCTTTGGGCAAAGAAGCGCAGGACGATTTCTACGCGAGCAAACTCGGCACGGCGCGCTTCTACTTCGCCCGCCTGCTGCCGCGTATTCACTCGTTGAGCGCGTCGGTGAAAGCCGGCAGCGAGTCGCTGTTCTTGCTGGAAGCTGCGCAGTTCTGACAAATGTGACGTTATGTAAGCATTCTCTTACATAGCGTGCTGCTGTTTTCCCATAGGCGTAGATTGGATCCACAGCTAATCTACTTCACATGGACGTCGCGCAGGAAGCGCAAAGCAACAACACGGACACGTAGGATTCTGCCAGGACGGCGGAGTGAAATGGATGTCAGGGAAACAGTCTGCAAAGCCCCGCTTCGGCGGGGTTTTCTTTTACCGGCAGAAAAGTTTCTAGCTCAGCCCATCAAGGGTTTTCGAGTTGTTCAGACGTTCATCGGGCCCGTTAATCACCTCCTCCAGCAGCGTGCGTAACAAGGCCAGCGAGGTCTGTTGGCGCTGTACGTCGCGGCACACCAATCCGACTTTCAGCGGCACCCGCGGCTCGGTCAGTGGTTTCCACAGCAGTTCGTTGTTGCCGAGCGCCTTTTGCGAGCGTCCGGGCAGCACCGTCGCCAGTCGGGTATGTGGCAGGCTGTCGAGGATCCCCGCCATGTTGTTCAACTCCGCCTGCACCTGTGGGCGCCTGCCGAGACTGGCCAGTTGCGTCTGCCAGATCTGGCGGATCTGGAACTCTTCTCCCAACAACAGCATCGGTAACTCGGCGGCCTGACTCATGGAGACTTTCTTGAATTCGCGCAACGGGTGATCGGCGGGGATGACCAGGGTCAGTTCATCTTCGTACAGCATCACGCCGTGCAACCCTGGCTGACGCGGCGGCAGGTAGCTGATGCCAATGTCCAGCGAGCCGTTAAGCAGTCGTCGCTCGATTTCCAGCCCGGTCAGTTCGTAGATCTGCACCACCAGGTGCGGTTGAGCCTTGCGTACCCGCTCAAGCATCTGCGGCACCAGGCTGGTGTGCACGGTTTGCAGTACACCGATGGCCAATGTGCGCATCGCCTGTCCCTTGAAATTGCCCAATGCCTCGCGCGCCCGCTGCATGCCATCGAGCAGTGGCACTGCGTGGTTGTACAAGGTGTGAGCAGCCAGGGTGGGCAGCAGACGTTTGCTGCTGCGCTCAAACAGGCTCACATCGAGGTTCTGTTCGAGATGGCGGATTTGCTGGGACAACGCCGGCTGAGAGATTGAAAGCCGCTCGGCAGCCCGGCCTACGTGGCCTTCTTCGTAGACCGCGACGAAATAACGCAGTTGCTTGAAATCCATAAGGGATGATTATCGAAAATGCTGGAAAATCGAAATGGCTCAAGGCCAGGCAAGCGCCTAGTCTAACCGCATTCACAAGGCTTACAGGGCCATAGAACGCGATGAATATCGTTTGCGCCGAAGGTATTTACATAGGTAAGGCAAAAAACCTCAATCGGGGTTTTTTCGGATGAATCTGTTCAATTTACGGCGTAATCCGCCGAGTCTTGATGACCTTGCTTCGGACACATTCCAGCCGTCCCACCGCGACCACTTTTCCAGCGAGTATCTGATGCCCAGCGTCGAGCGGCCGAAACAGATTTTCGTGCGTGGCCAAGGCTCCTGGTTGTGGGACAGCGATGACCGCGCTTACCTGGATTTCACTCAAGCAGGCGGGACCAACAGCCTGGGGCACAGTCCTTCGGTGCTGGTGCAGGCGATTTCGCAACAGGCTCAATCACTGATCAATCCCGGATTTGCCCTGCACAATCGCGGCATGCTCAACCTTGCCGGGCGCCTCTGCACCGCCACTGGCAGTGATCAGGCGTACCTGCTCAACAGTGGCCGCGAAGCGTGTGACGCGGCGATCAAACTGGCGTGTAAGTGGGGTCAACGCTATCGCGGCGGAGCTTCGCGCATCATCGTTGCCGGCAACGGCTGCCTTGACCGTCGTTTCGAAACGATGGCGGATTTGCACCAGGTTGCCTTCAATGATCTTGCAGCCATGCATGCAGCGGTCGACGCCCGGACCGTAGCCATCATGCTTGAACCGATCCAGAACGCAGCGGGAGTGAACCCGGCCGCCGAGCATTACCTCAAGGGTGTTGAACGCCTGTGTCGTGAGCTGGGGATTCTGCTGATTCTCGACGAAGTACAAACCGGTATCGGGCGTTGCGGCACATTGATCGCGGAACAGTCCTACGGCGTTCGGGCAGATATCGTTGTCCTCGGCGAAGGGCTGGGTGGTGGCGTGCCGCTCGCTGCGTTACTGGCGCGAGGCAAGGCCTGCTGTTTCGACGTGGGTGACCTAAGCGGTATTCATCATGGCAATGCCCTGATGACGGCTGCCGGGCTGGCGGTACTCGACAGCGTGCAGGACAGGGGTTTTCTCGTGCATGTCAGGGAAACCGGGCAGCACCTGCGTGAAGGCCTCGGGCGCTTGGCTCATCGTTACGGCCACGGCGAATTGCGTGGGCAAGGTCTGCTTTTGGGGCTGACGCTGTCGGACGATTCTGCCCACGCCGTGGTCCGTGCCGCGCTGTACGAAGGCCTGTTGCTCAGCGCTCCGCAACCCGACTGCCTGCGCTTTACCCCCGCACTGACGGTCAGCAACGCCAACATCGACGAAATGCTTCTGCGCCTGACCCGCGCCTTCTCCCGTGTGCGCACCGCGCAATTGCAGTGCCGCAAAGGGATTGCGGTCTGATCAGACCTTTCCCACGCACATTCCAGAACCGTCTCGCGGTAATAACGCATCGCCCCACGTTTGATTCTTTTCGCGTGGGGCGTTTTTTTATCTCTGCGTTTTGCCGAATGCATTCACCGCTTGAGTGGTGACCGGATAAGTGGCTTTTTAAAAGGACCGGCAAGGAATGCCGGTGCCAATGAAACAGTTTTATTAAAAAACTGGTTTTGAAATCTATACCACTGGGTGGTATGTTTTTGGAAGGGATGCCAATGTCACCAAGGTTATTCAAGGCAAAACGCTTTGCGACGCAAGCCGCAAAAGCATGGATCGGTGACGAGGAGCTTCGAGAGGCATTCACTGGAATGCTTAATGGCCAGGCGGACAATCTTGGCGGCGGGGTCTGGAAAAACGCTTGAATGCCAACCGGCATCGTTCGATTGTCCTGGCCAGGGAGGCAATTACTACGTTTATCAGTTTCTGTATGCCAAGAAGGACCAGAACAATATTTGTCAGACAGACCTGATCGCTTTTCGGAAAATGTCGAAGATCTACGAGGGGCTTTCGGATTCGCAAGTCCAGCACTTCCTGGATATCAAGGAGTTTGTGGAGATATTTTATGAGTAAGAAATTCAGAAGTGAGGCGTCAGAATCCATTTACGAATCTGCCAATGCCTTGTTTTCCATCGGTGCAATCAGCAAGACCACCTTGCGCGAGTTCGAAGACCTTTGTCTGGCTCCGGTACCTGAGGCTATTGATGCAGAGCAAATAAAAGCGCTACGTGAACGCAACAACGTCAGCCAGCCCGTATTCGCCCGTTATTTGAACACCAGCGCTTCGACGGTGAAGCAATGGGAGGCGGGGGATAAGCACCCCAGTGGCATGGCGCTGAAGCTGCTGAGCATCGTTCAAAAACATGGCCTGGAAATACTGGCCTGAGGCAATGCACTGAACCCTGACGAACGGCACAGGTCGATTAACTGTAGGGCTCACACGAGCCACTTCCAATCAGGAGCTGCCCCCATGGACTTTATTCGAATCATCATCGCCATTCTGTTGCCGCCATTGGGTGTGTTTCTGCAAGTCGGTTTCGCCGGGGCGTTCTGGCTGAATATTTTGCTGACGTTGTGCGGTTACATTCCGGGGATCGTGCATGCGGTTTATATCATTGCCAAGCGCTGAACTTAGCGTCGTCAGGTAGACCGCTTTCGCGAGCAAGCCCGCTCCCACACTAGATCTTCAGTGAACACGTTATCTACGAACACCTGAGATCAAATGTGGGAGCGGGCTTGCTCGCGAAGGTGGCGCCGCAATTTCAGTACGAGCGCAGACTTCAGTCCCCAAGCTCCATCACCCGCCGATAAAACAACCACTCCTGCTCCAGCGCATGCGCCTGATTGCCCGCCTTGCGAAAGCCATGGCGTTCGTCGGCGTAGTAATGCGCTTCAACCAAAATACCGTTGTCCTGCAGCGCCGTAACCATGTCCCGGGTCTGCTGCGGCACGACCACTGCGTCCAGTTCCCCTTGAAAGAAAATCACCGGCACGCTGATGTTGCTCGCATGCAGCAGCGGTGTGCGCGCAGCGTAGCGCTCGGCGTCCTGTAGCGGATCGCCGATCAGCCAGTCCAGATAATCGCCTTCGAATTTGTGCGTTGCGCGCCCCAATGCCACGGGATCGCTGACACCGTACAAACTGGCACCGGCGCGGAAAACCTTCTGAAACGCCAGCGCGCAAAGAGTGGTGTAGCCGCCAGCGCTACCGCCGCGAATAAACGCTTTTCCACCATCGATCAATCCACGTTCGGCGAGATGGGCGACCACTGCGCAGGCGTCCTCCACATCCACGTCACCCCAACTCAAATGCAGTGCCTGACGATAAGCCCGGCCATAGCCGCTGCTACCGCGATAATTGAGATCGGCCACGGCAAAGCCGCGTTGCGCCCAGTATTGAATGCGCGGATCGAGCATCGGGTAGCACGCCGACGTCGGACCGCCGTGGATGAACACCACCAGCGGCGGCTTTGCAGCACCGGTCATCGCTGGATAGAAGAAACCGTGGGCTTCACCTGAGCCGCTCGGGTAGCGCAGGGTTTGCGGGACGCTGATCTGCTCGGTGGGTAACGGCGCAACGCCGCCGGCTAATACCTTGACCTGTCGGCTATGGCGGTCGATGGCGATCACCGCCGACGAACTGACCGGCGATGCGGCGATGCAATAAATAAATTGCTCATCCAGCGCCAGATAGCGGAAGCGACTGTAGGCGCCGGTGAAATCTTCGGAGGTCTCACCGCAAAGACCCAGTCGGCCAAAACCTTCTTTCGTCCAACTGGCCAGGTATTTGTCTTCACCCAAAGGCAGCCAGGTGCAGCCTCCAAGTTGCCACGGTGCCGGCCCATGATCGGCCGCGGCACAGGGCAACGGGCTCAAACCGTCTGATGACTCCGCCCATGGCTGCCAAAAACCGCCACGGTCCGTCAGACAAAGCAATCGACCGCTGTCATCGAATCGAGGTTGTTGCAGTGATTCCTGAACATCCTCACCAGCCACGCAGCGTGGCACCGCAAACTTACCCTCGCTCTGGCGCTCGGCAACCATCAGCCGCGTCGCGGTCCAGGGCTGTTCCGGCCGGCTCCACTCGATCCACGCGAGGCGTTGCGAGTCTGGGCTCAGGGTCGGTGCTGCGTAGAAGTCGGCACCCTCTGCCAGCAGATGACGCGTGCCGTCCTTCCCATCAATCGCCACCAATCGATGCCGGTCGCGGTTCTCTTCAACCGCCAAAACCTGTCCGTTGGCGGATTGCAGATCGCCATATCGGCACTGACCCGAAGTCAGTACCACAGGCTCGCCTGTGAGCGATTGCCGATACAACTGCTGGTCTGCCTCGTTGACGAAAACGATCCCGTCATCCGTCAGACAAAACGCCCCACCGCCATATTCGTAGACCCGACTGCGCACACTGAAACCCGCGGGTGTCAGGCAGTGTGCCTGGCCATCGCGCCAATGCCAGATCCGGCAGGCGGCGTCTTCAGGCCGGTATTCGTTCCAGAACAGGCCATTGCGACCGACCTGCAACTCGGCAAAGTCGACACCGGCCGCGACCGCTTTAGCGGCGCTGAAGGGCTCAGCTTTTTGCGATGAGGCGTGAGTTTCGTTCATTGCGAAAGGCCAGTTGTTCGATGGTCTGGGTGGCGTGCTCGGCTTCTTCGCGGGCTTTGAGGATCACGCCGTGATGTTCGGATTTGCTGCACACCGGGTCGGCATTGCTCGCATCGCCCGTAAGCATGAACGCCTGGCAGCGGCAGCCGCCGAAGTCCTTTTCTTTCTCGTCACAAGAGCGGCAAGGCTCGGGCATCCAGTCGTAACCGCGAAAGCGGTTGAAGCCAAACGAGTCGTACCAGATGTGCTGCATGCTGTGGTCGCGCACGTTGGGAAACTGCACCGGCATCTGTCGGGCGCCGTGGCAGGGCAGGGCGGTGCCGTCCGGCGTGACCGTCAGGAAGATGCTGCCCCAGCCATTCATGCAGGCTTTCGGGCGCTCTTCGTAATAGTCCGGCGTGACGAAAATCAGCTTGCACGGATGCCCTTCGGCTTCGAGCTTGGCGCGGTATTCATTGGTGATGCGTTCGGCGCGGACCAGTTGTTCCTTGGTCGGTAAAAGACCGACCCGATTGAGCTGCGCCCAACCGTAAAACTGACAGGTGGCGAGTTCGACGAAGTCTGCCTCAAGGGCGATGCACAGCTCGATGATGCGGTCGATCTGGTCGATGTTGTGCCGATGGGTGACGAAGTTCAGCACCATCGGATAGCCATGAGCCTTCACCGCCCGGGCCATTTCCAGCTTCTGTGCAAAGGCCTTTTTCGAACCGGCCAATAAGTTGTTCACCTGCTCATCGCTGGCCTGGAAGCTGATCTGGATGTGGTCCAGTCCGGCCTTCTTGAAGTCACTGATTTTCTGCTCGGTCAGGCCTATGCCGGAGGTGATCAGGTTGGTGTAGAAACCCAGCTTGCGCGCCTCGGCGATCAACTCGGCGAGGTCCTGGCGCACCAGCGGCTCACCACCGGAAAAACCCAACTGCGCCGCGCCCATCTCCCGCGCTTCGCGGAACACTTTGATCCACTGCTCGGTGCTCAGTTCTTTGCCTTGCTCGGCGAAGTCCAGCGGATTGGAGCAGTACGGGCATTGCAGCGGGCAGCGATACGTCAGTTCGGCCAGCAACCACAGCGGCAGGCCGATTTCCGGTTTGGGCGGTAACGTGTCTGACGCAGAATCAGGCAAGTTCGATCCAGTGCTGAGCACGGGCGACCTCCATGAATTGCTCGATGTCTTCACCGAGCTCGGGCACGCCGGGGAACTGCGCGTCCAGTTCGGCAATGATCGCTGCGACATCGCGTTCGCCGTCGATCAAACCGCCAATCAGCGCGGCGCTTTCATTGAGTTTGATCATGCCTTCCGGGTACAGCAGCACATGGCCTTTCTGCGCCGGTTCGTACTGGAAACGGTAGCCGGTACGCCAGGTCGGGGTCTTGCTGCGGTCGAAACTCATAAGGTGATTCCTTTGTGCCAGACCCGTTGTTCGGTCACGCTGTGATACGGCGGGCGTTTCAGTTCGTAGGCCATGCTCATGGCATCGAGCATGCTCCAAAGAATGTCCAGTTTGAACTGGAGAATTTCCAGCATGCGCTCCTGGCCTTCTCGCGTCGTGTAGTGCTGCAAAGTAATGGCCAGACCGTGTTCCACGTCACGGCGCGCCTGGCCCAGGCGAGTGCGGAAATACTCGTAGCCGGTCGGGTCGATCCACGGGTAATGCTGTGGCCAGCTGTCCAGGCGCGATTGGTGGATCTGCGGAGCGAACAGTTCGGTCAGCGAACTGCTGGCGGCTTCCTGCCAACTGGCTCGACGGGCGAAGTTGACGTAGGCATCGACGGCGAAACGCACGCCGGGCAGGACCAGTTCCTGGGAGCGCAGTTGATCCGGGTCGAGGCCTACTGCCTGACCGAGACGCAGCCAGGCTTCGATGCCGCCGTCTTCGCCGGGGGCGCCGTCGTGGTCGAGCAGGCGCTGAATCCACTCGCGGCGGATTTCGCGATCCGGGCAATTGGCGAGGATCGCGGCGTCTTTCAGGGGGATGTTCACCTGATAGTAGAAACGGTTGGCGACCCAGCCCTGGATCTGCTCACGAGTTGCCCGACCGTCATACATCGCCACATGGTAGGGGTGATGGATGTGGTAATAGGCGCCTTTGGCGCGTAGGGCGGCTTCGAATTCAGCGCGGGACATTGGGGTGTCAGTCATTGCGGTTCTCCGGAAAACAACCGGTGGATTCTTTGGTGTCTGGTCTGACGCCTTCGCGAGCAAGCCCGCTCCCACATTGAAATGCATTTCAATGTGGGAGCGGGCTTGCTCGCGAAGAGGCCATTGGCTACAACACAATACTCATGCCGTCATACGCCACTTCAACACCCCGCCGAGCCAGCTCGGCCCGCTCCGGCGAATCCTCATCCAGAATCGGATTGGTGTTGTTGATGTGGATAAGCACCTTGCGCTGCTTGGGCAATTGCTCCAGCACTTCCAGCATGCCACCAGGGCCGTTCTGCGCCAGATGGCCCATTTCCCGACCGGTGCGGGTGCCGACGCCACGGCGCTGCATTTCGTCGTCGTCCCACATCGTGCCGTCCACTAGCAAGCAATCGCTGCCGGCCATGATCTCCAGCAAAGGCGCGTCGACCTTGCCCAGCCCCGGCGCATAGAACAGCTTGCCGCCGGTGCTCAGGTCTTCAACGATCAGGCCGATGTTATCGCCGGGGTGCGGGTCGAAGCGGTGCGGTGAATAAGGTGGCGCGGCGCTACGCAGTGGCAGCGGGGTGAAACGCAGGTTCGGGCAGGCCGCAATGGTGAAACTGCGATCCAGTTCGATCCGGTTCCAATCCAGCCCGCCATTCCAGTGGGTCAGCATGGTGAACAGCGGAAAACCGCTGCTCAAATCTTCATGGACCATGTCGGTGCACCAGACCTGATGCGGACACCCTTCGCGCAGGCTGAGCAGGCCGGTGGTGTGGTCGATCTGGCTGTCCATCAGAATGATCGCGCTGATGCCGGTGTCGCGCAGGGCCCGGCCCGGTTGCATCGGGGCGAAACTCTGGAGTTGGGCGCGAATGTCTGGCGAAGCGTTGCACAGCACCCAGTTCACGCCATCATCGGAAATTGCGATAGACGATTGGGTCCGCGCCTTGGCATTCAGGCTGCCATCGCGAAAGCCGGCGCAGTTCACGCAGTTGCAGTTCCACTGGGGGAAACCGCCGCCGGCGGCGGAACCTAGAATCTGGACAAACATGGCCGCTCCATCATTCGAAAACTGAAAATAAAAACGCCTCGGCGAGCCGAGGCGTTGGCACTGCGATACAAAAAGATTAGCGGCTTGCGAAGTACATGGTGACTTCAAAGCCGATACGCAGGTCGGTGTAAGCGGGTTTGGACCAGGACATGGGAGCGCTCCTTCAGGTGATGGGACAGTTGAGATCTATACATATAGTCCACCTCCAGCTGGAGATGTTCAGATAGTTAGGTTGCTATGTTACTCAAAATTACAGCGCGGTTGCCCGTGAATCTTTGAGAAAGCTAATTGCAGCGCCTGTAATGATCATTTTGTCACTTGCCAAACCGCGCTCGGCCTTGGGCCGCTGGCCAGGCAGCGCCATCCGCCGAGCGCCTGATTCAATCGCTGTGTTGCGGCCAGTAATGCGTCGCGGTCGATCAGCAGAAGTGTTTCAGTCAGGCGCTCCAGATAATCCGACGAGTGGCCAGCCAGTTTGCCCTGCCAGAGCAGTTCGGCGGCCTGAGGGACGGGCAAGGTGTTCAGGTCGATTTGGTCTGCCAGGGATTGACGTTGGACGGTGAACGCCACCTCTTCCATGCCTGCGATCATGCCTGGCAAGTCGCTTAGGAAGTGTTCGATGTGTTCCAGCAAGCCTGCCGGTGCAACGCTCGGTGATTGCACGCCGAACAGAATCCCGGTCTGCCCATGGATCTGGCGCAATGCGCTGAACACGGCATAACCCAGTTGTAATTCGACCCGCAGACGCTGATAGAACGGCGTCTGGCACAGGTGCGCGAGCAGCCGCCAGGCGGCTTCGTCGGTGATGTCCGGCGTGGCCGTCGGACAGAACAGCAACAGCGCGTGTTCGCTGGAGCCGGTGTCGACAGTTGTCCACAGGTGCTGCGAGTTGATCGAGGGCGGCGACGATGGTCGATCCGCAACGCCGGGCACGCGGCTCAGCGCCAAACCCATCGCTGCTTGTGTCTGCGACGACAGGCCAACGGCCAGGCCTTCCCAACGCGCGCCCGCCCAAAGCTGCTGCAAATCCCCTGAGTCAGCGGCGGGTTCAAGGCAAAGACCAGGCAGCGTCTTAAGCAGTTGCTTGATCGGCATCAATGGGGCGCTTGGCGGTTCATCCTGTGAGAGTCCACGTGTTGTCAGCTCTTTCAAAGCGTGTTCGAGGACCGTTGCCATCGATGCCTGTAGCCCCGTCATCTTCAGCAGCCATTCATTGCCTGATGCGCTGAAGGAAAAGTCGATACCCGCCTGACGCGCATCTTCGCGTAATGGCTTCAACTGGTTTTCCAATGTCGACTGAAGACTGGCAAGAGGCGTGAAGTCGAGTCGCCAGCGCAAATAAATCGCGCCTTCATCGGTGTTATCAGGCAGCACCGAACTGAACTGCATCGGGGAGTTTTCGCGACGACTGCGCGAGCGGTCCTGGGCAAACGTGCGCAGGCCACGGTGTTTGCTGGTCTGGCCGCGAATCAGCCCGGCATTGGCCGCGGGCGCTTCGCTGCGTAAAAACGGATTTGGCGGCGGCAGTTGCCATTCGCCGCTGAAGTTATCCACAGCGCCGATTTTGTTCAGGATGTCTTTCAGCGCTACGACGCCCTGCGCGGATAACCCGGTTTCCAGTTGCTCACTGTCCCGTTGGGCCAACTGCAAGGCACCGCTGACTTGCTGCTGGCGTTGCAGCAGGGCGGCGTATTCTTCGCGCAAGCCGGCCCAGTCTTGATGAGAGGCAAAAAAACCCAGCCAGTCGAGAAGCGGTTGGCGAATCACGCTTTCCGATTGAGTGGTGATGAACTCAATGTGCAGCAAGGCTTGCCCGGCGAATTGATACAGCGGCGCAGCTTTCAGGCTGTCAGCCAGGCCTTGTTCTCGCAGTGTCGCCACCAGTCCGCCGGGTTTCGCGGCGTTCAGCCAATGGCACAGAAACGCCAGAGCCTCAGGCGATGACTCAGGTAACGTTTCGAACGCGAACAGAAGATCCAGCCGGCGTTCGCCAGTCTGTTGAAAAGTTGTTTCCGAAGCGTTCATCAGCGCCTCAGGCGCTTGTTGCGGGACTCGTTGCCCAGCGGGAATCTCTTTGCTGAAACGCTGAGCCATCTCACGCAGCTCATCGAGAGTCTGCGGTCCGGCCAGGCTCAGTGTCATCTGCCCGGTCTGATAAAACCGCTGATGGAAATCCTGCAACGCTTGCTGAAACTCAGGTTGCGGCACTGGCAGGCTGTCACGGTTGCCGGCATGAAACCCGCGCAAGGGATGGGTCGATGAAAGCCCATCGAACAAGGCCAATTGCTGTTGCGCCACCGCATCCTTCGACCAGGCGACGAATTCCGCGTGCAGCACTTCCCGTTCCCGCAACTGATCGTCCGGATTCATACGTGGATGAGCGAGCATGTCTGACAGACGCTCCAGCCCATCGGCCAGCATCTGAGGCGGCAGCTCGAAAAAAAAGTCGGTCGTGCGCTCATTGGTTCGTGCGTTTACCTGACCGCCATGACCCTGAACGTAGGCCATCAGCCCTTGCCCGGCAGGAAAGCGCTCCGTCCCCAGAAACAGCAAATGCTCCAGAAAATGCGCCATACCGGGCCACGCCAGCGGCACATCGTGACTGCCCGCCGCAACGCGCAGCACCGCCGCGCAGCGCTTCAAATTCGGGGCATGACGCAGCGTCACCCGCAAGCCATTGGCCAAGGTTTCAGTGTCGGGGCGAGGGTGATTCAGCGCAGGCATGAGCACTTCCAGTACAGAGAAGCGCTAATGCTAGCGGATTACAGGGGATCAGCGCTTGTTAAGGTCGCCGTAAAGCTCGGGACGGCGATCGATCAAGTAGCGATTGGCGGCGCGGGAGTCGGCCATCAACTGACGATCCAGTTCGCCGACAATCAGCGCTTCATCCAGGCCGGCCTGAGCGATGCGACTGCCATCCGGTGCGGCGATGCTGCTCTGGCCGCAGTAGTGGATCTCGCCTTCATGGCCGCAGTAATTGGCGTAGGCCACGTAGCACTGATTCTCGAAAGCGCGGGCGCGGACCGTGACGTCGGCGACGAAGTCGAAGGGAATCATGTTCGCCGTCGGCACCAGGATCAGCTCGGCGCCGGCCAGGGCCAGACGCCGGGCGTTTTCCGGGAACTCCATGTCGTAGCAAATCAGGAAGCCAAGTTTCCAGCCATTGAGCTCCACCAGCGGAAAATCATCCTGCCCGGCGCTGAACATCGAGTGATCGAGGTCGCCGAACAAGTGCGTCTTGCGGTAGTTGCACAACCGCTCGCCGTGGGCGTCGATCAACTGCACGGCGTTGTAAATCTGCCCGTCCTCGGTGCGCTCCGGATAGCCATACAAAATGGCAATCCCGGCCGTCTTGGCAATGCGCGCAATCTGCTGCGCCGACTCACCGTTGTGCACCTCGGCGAGGACGCTGACCGCATCGACGCCGATGTTGTAGCCGGTCAGGAACATCTCCGGCACCACCAACAGATCGGCGCCTTTCGCTTCCAGTGCAAGCTGATGCAGGCGTTGCAGATTGCCGGCGACGTCCAGGGGCAGCGGTGGACATTGGTAAAGGGCTACGCGCATTTCGGATTCCTCTTACTCGGGCAGGGCGATCGGACCGATCTCGTTGAACACATCACCTGGACCCGGGTTCTCGGCGTGAGTTTCACCGCCGAAGTGTTTCATGATGCCCCACACCGCGTTGAGCGAGGTCTGCACCGCGCCTTCAACCCATGCTGGCGTCCACGATACGTCGTCGCCGGCGATGAAAATCCCGCGTTGCTCGGCCGGCATGTCGTCCTGCATGAAGTGCGCATACATGCGCTGGTTGTAGCGGTAGTGGCCGGGCAGGGCGCCTTTGAAAGCACCGAGGAAATGCGGGTCGGCTTCCCACGACACGGTGATCGGATCACCGATGATGCGCGCGGCGATGTCGACTTTCGGGTAGATCTTTTTCAACGCGTCCAATGCCAGCTTCACGCGTTTTTCCACTGGGTGCGGGAGCATCTTCAGCGCGTCGCTCATCCACGAGTACGACAGGCAAATCACGCCGGGCTTGTCGTCGCCGTTATCGAACAGATAAGTGCCACGGGTCAGGCGGTCGGTGAGGGTCATGCTCATCAGGTCGCGGCCGGTTTCCGGGTCCTTGTCCTTCCAGAACGGGCGGTCGACCATCACGAAAGTCTTCGACGACTGCATGTAGCGGGTGCGGTCGAGGGCCATCCACATCTTTTGCGAGAACAGGGTTTCATCGCATTCGATCTGGGTGGTCAGCAGCCAGCTCTGGCACGTGGTCAGTACAGCGGCGTATTCGCGGGTGTCGCCGTTGTTGTCGGTGACCGCAAAACGGCCTTCAGCGGCGTGGGCGATTTTTTTAACCCCGGAGCGCGGCGCGCCTCGGTGCAAAGACTTGAGACTGGTGCCTTCGGGCCAGTGCACGCAGCGTTCTGGCACATGGCGCCAAATGCCTTGCGGGACTTGTTCGACGCCGCCGACGACCAGGTGCTGGTGATCATCGCAGTTGGTCATCACCACCCGGAAAATTTCCAGCATCGAGTTCGGGAAGTCAGAGTCCCAGCCGCCGGTGCCGAAGCCAACCTGACCGAACACTTCGCGGTGATGGAACGACAGTTTGGCGAAGGCTTTTGAGGTCGCGACGAAGTCGTAGAAGGTGCGGTCGTCCCACAGCGGAACCAGGGTGTTCCACAATTCTTTGAGGCGCGGCACGTCACGGTCACGGATCGCTTGCTGGATATCGGCGAACTGTGAACCGGCTTCCAGTGCATCTGCCCAGGCGTCAGCCACTTCCTGGAACAGTGCAGGAAGATCCGCCAGTTTCTGTGCGTAATGGGTTTTGCCTTCGATGTCGATCACCGTGCTGCCCGACGCGGGCGTCAGCGGGTTCGGAAAAGGCTTGGTCTGCAGGCCGAGTTTGTCGACGTAGTGATAGAACGCGGTAGACGATACCGGGAAGCGCATCCCGCCCAATTCGGCGACGATTCCATCGGTCCCGTTGAACGCCTGGGAGCGCAGGCGACCGCCCATCTTCGAGGCTTCGTATACGACGGGTTTCAAGCCTAGTTTCATCAGCTCATAAGCCGCCACCAAGCCTGCGATGCCAGCGCCGACAATCGCCACCTCGGCACCGTGGTTGTGCGCAGGAATGCTGCCCAGGCCAGCCGGGTGTTCGATCCAGTCGTCGAAGGCGAAAGGAAAGTCCGGGCCGAAAATGGTGACTGGTTTCTTACCGTCTGCAGGATGGCGATTGTTCTTGTTCATGGCTGACCTTGCTGGCGACCCGACGCGGGATGCGCGTCTGAGTATAGGAAAAGATGGCAGCCATTCTAGTGAGCGTAGAACACGTTAATAAGACGCAATGTGTCGTCGTTTTGCTAATAAACCAATCATTATGACGACAGAGAATTTCAATCTGACGAAACCCGATCCCTGTAGGAGTGAGCCTGCTCGCGATGAGGCCCTATCAGCCACCCATTAACTCGAGCCTGGCACCTAAACCGGCTGCCCACGATCAATCTTGCTACTCAAAATAATAGAGGTCGTCGTCTTCTCCACCCCATCCACACTGCCGATCTGATCCAGCAACTGATCCAGCTGCTCTGGCGAGTCAGTCCGCAGCCACGCCACATAATCAAATTCACCACTCACTGCGCACAACTGTTGAACTTGCGCCATCGCACTAAGCCGGCGCAGCACTTCCTTGCCCGAGCGCGGTTGTACGGTAATCCCGACGTACGCCTGCAAGCCGCCATCCACCACACGCTGACCGAGGCGCACACCGTAACCGGTGATGACCCGGGCCTTTTCCAGGCGCGCCAGACGCGAGGTGACGGTCGTGCGAGCGATGCCCAATTGGCGGGCCAGCATGGCCACGCTCTCGCGGGCGTTGATCTGCAGGGCGGCGATCAACTGGCGGTCGATCTCGTCAAGAACCGGTGGGCGTGTATCAGGCAAGGGGCGTCTCCAGTGGCGTGGAACAATGGCTGAGCATGTTACAGGCTCGTTTGACAGGACGCTTGTGGGCGATATTCGAACGGGTATTTGTACCGTTCAGAACATTTGCAATTGCGACAAATTGCCATAAGTAACTAGGTAGTACATCATTCCGCGCTTGTCACAAATGGGAAAACTTCCGACATGAATAATTCTGGGGCTGCCGTCGGCGGCAAATGGCTGGTGCGCGGTCTGGGTGTTTTGATTGCCTTGATCGGGCTCGGCCTCGCAGGTGGCGGCGGCTATCTGATTGCGCTGGGCGGCAGCGCTTACTTCTTGCTGATGGGCCTGGCGATGTTGGTATCCGGCCTGATGATTGCCCGTTGCAAGCCGCAAGGCGCGTGGCTGTATGGTCTGGCGTTGTTCCTGACTGCGATGTGGGCAGTATGGGATGCCGGTTTCGACTACTGGCCGCTGGTGTCGCGAGTGTTGACGTTCGCCGTGATCGGTCTGGTCGTTGCGTTGATGTATCCGACACTGGTGCGTGCTTCAGGCGCGACGGTGGGCCGCGGTGCATATGGCCTGGCCGGTATCCTGGGTGTCGGCGTCGTCGCAACGATGGCCTACATGTTTGTGCCGACGCATGTGGTCAAGGCCTCCATCGAACCGGCGGTAACGCCGGTGACGCCGGGCACTGAGCAGAAAGACTGGGCGCATTGGGGCAACACCACGGCCGGCAATCGCTTTGCCGCGCTGGACCAGATCAACAAAGGCAACATCGACAAGCTGCAAGTCGCGTGGACCTTCCACACAGGCGACGTCCCGCAAAGTACCGGTGCCGGCGCTGAAGACCAGAACACCCCGCTGCAAATCGGCGACACGGTCTACACCTGCACCGCCTATGGCAAAGTCTTCGCCCTGGATGCCGACACCGGCGCCCAGCGCTGGAAGTTCGACCCGCAAGGCACTGCGCCGAACTGGCAGCGCTGCCGTGGCTTGGGTTACTCCGAAACTCTGCCGTCCTCGGATACCCAGCCCACTGCCTGTACGAAGCGTCTGTTTCTGCCGACCGGCGATGCCCGCCTGATCGCCATCAATGCCGACACGGGCAAACCCTGCGAAGAGTTTGGCGATAAAGGCACTGTCGACCTGAAGACCGACATGGGCGAAGTGAAACCGGGCTATTACCAACAAACCTCGACCCCGTTGGTCGCCGGTAATGTGGTGATCGTCGGCGGCCGCGTGGCTGATAACTACTCCACCGGCGAGCCGCCAGGTGTGGTCCGCGCCTATGACGTGCGCAGTGGCGAACTGGTGTGGGCTTGGGATCCGGGCAATCCGAACACGACCAAACGCCCACCTGCCGGGGAGACCTATACCCGTGGCACGCCGAACGTTTGGTCGGCCATGTCCTACGACGCCAAGCTCGGTCTGGTGTACCTGCCAACCGGCAACGCCACCCCGGACTTCTTTGGTGGCCAGCGCACGGCATTTGATGACAAATGGAATTCGTCCGTCGTCGCTATCGACGTGAAGACCGGTCAGGTGCGCTGGCACTTCCAGACCACTCACCACGACCTCTGGGACTTCGACCTGCCCGCCCAACCGCTGCTGTACGACGTGCCGGACGACAAGGGCGGCCTGCAGCCAGCCTTGGCGCAAGTGACCAAGCAGGGCGAGATCTTCCTGCTCAACCGCGAAACCGGCGTACCGATCGCCCGCGTCGAAGAGCGTCCGGTGCCACAAGGCAATGTCCCCGGCGAACGTTATTCGCCGACCCAGCCGTTCTCGGTGGACATGCCGTCAATCGGCAACAAGACATTGACCGAGTCCGACATGTGGGGCGCCACGCCGTTCGATCAACTGATGTGCCGCATCCAGTTCAAAGGCATGCGCCACGAAGGCGTCTACACGCCACCAGGTCTTGATCGCGCGTTGCAGTTCCCCGGCTCGTTGGGTGGCATGAACTGGGGCAGTGTTTCGGTGGACCCGAACACGAATTACATGTTCGTCAACGACATGCGCCTCGGCCTCGCCAACTACATGATCCCGCGCAACAAGATCGCCGCCGGGGCCAGTGGTATTGAAATGGGTGTTGTGCCACAGGAAGGCACGCCGTTCGGTGCGATGCGCGAACGCTTCCTCTCGGCGGCCGGCATTCCATGTCAAAAACCACCGTTTGGCACCATGTCCGCCATCGACCTCAAGACCCACAAATTGATGTGGCAGGTTCCGGTTGGCACTGTGCAAGACACCGGCCCGTTGGGTATTCGCATGCACTTGCAGATCCCGATCGGTATGCCAACGCTGGGGGCTTCGCTGGCGACCCAGTCGGGGCTGTTGTTCTTCGCCGGGACACAGGATTTTTATCTGCGTGCGTTCGATACCGGCAATGGCAATGAGATCTGGAAGGCGCGTTTGCCGGTGGGTAGCCAGTCAGGGCCGATGACGTACGTTTCGCCCAAGACTGGCAAGCAGTACATCTTGCTGACGGTAGGTGGTGCGCGTCAGTCGACGGATCGTGGGGATTATGTGATTGCGTATGCGTTGCCCAAGTAGGGGGTGAATCGCAAGTACGACAAAGCTGTGCCATTCGCACACAAAAAGCCCGGCATTTTCGCCGGGCTTTATCGCAGCATTCATATTCAAGCGCATGCATTACCTTGGTTATGCCATCCGCCTTCAAACTCCAAATTCAGTTTGTAGAGGTCGTGGTCCAATTTGTTGATGGTATTGATAGCTGCCATCAAATCCGCTTCGCCAGTTTTGGCTTCGAGATAAAGGCCCCTCAAGTAGCGGTCGTTCACCATTGGGATTTTGTCGGTCTTTTCCCAGATTGCTACAGCCTGGCTCGTCAAACCAACGATCTCAGCGAGACTTTCTTGAGACAGCCCAAGCTCTTTCCTGAGAAATCGGAACTCAGCCCCTGTCAACACAGATGTCTTCTCGGCGATGGCCTTGCCGATAACGTCATGTAAGCCTTTCACATCGGTGATGGCGACGGACTCGCCATACGCGGTCTCTTTCACCACGAAGCCATTGCTAAGCCATACATTTGGCAGGCCGCTCTCTACGTAGTGGTACATAAAATTCACCCCTTTTTTTGTATCGTGGTCACTATGACGAGAAATGTCCCGTCGTCATCAACGTCGATTGCGCCGACGACCTGGAGAGGTGACCCAGCTCTAAACCAGGAAATAGTAAACCTCCAATCACCCCCTGGTTGCTGAAACGGCCCTTCAGTGATCTGCCCCTTGCCCAGACAATCCATCACATCCGGCATGCTCACACCTCGCTCAATCATCCTTGCCTTGGCATGCGGAGAGTAGAAGATGCGTTCCGATACCTCCGAAAGCCCACGTATTATTTCGAGAGCTTTCTTTTTTGGCAGTGGAAAAGGCAGTAGGAGGCTCATTAGTTTTCTATAGTATTTATAGGTTGAGTCATCCTAAAGTTCAAGGCTAGCTTGTCAAATTCAATTGTATGTCTAGGAATGACGCCACTGAGGTGGCAAGCCCACGCCGACACTAAGCTGCCTTTTGAAGAAAAAAGCTTGGGGAGCCTGAACGCCGGACACGAAAAAGCCGCGCAATGCGCGGCTTTTTTGTTTGGTGGGCCCACACGGACTTGAACCGTGGACCAAAGGATTATGAGTCCTCTGCTCTAACCAACTGAGCTATAGGCCCTCAGTAGGCCGCGGATTATAGCGACGGTTTCTCGGCTGTGCTATCCGAAAAATCCGATACGGCTATACGAAGAAACGTCGCGGCGAATTCGTCGGCGGGAAGAGGCGGGCTCACGATGTAACCCTGGATCTGTTCGCAGCCTTCGGCGGCGAGGAATTCCTGTTGCGCCAGGGTCTCCACACCCTCGGCGATGACGGTGAATTGCATGCTGCGGCCCAGGGCGATGATCGCGCGAACGATGGCGGCATCATGCGGATCGTCAGGCAGGCCGCGGACGAACGACTGATCGATCTTGAGAATGTCCAGTGGCAGGCGCTTGAGATAGCTCAATGACGAGTAGCCAGTACCAAAGTCATCGATGGCTAACTGCACGCCCAGTTGTTTGAGCTGGTGCAGCACCGCCAGCGCTTCTTCGGCCTGGCTCATGATGAAGTTTTCGGTAATCTCCAGTTGCAAAAATCCGGGCTGGAGATGGCTGTCCTTGAGCAATTGTTCGATTCGCCCCAACAGATTGGGTTGACGCAATTGGGCGCCAGCGAGGTTGACCGATAGCGGGCCGAGGCATTCATACACCTGATTCCACTCGTTCATTTGCCGGCAGGCGGTTTCAAGGACCCAGTCGCCGATTTGCAGAATCATGCCGTTTTCTTCGGCCAGGGGAATGAAGTGTTCTGGCGGCACCATGCCAAAGGTCGGGTGATGCCAACGAATCAGTGCCTCGGCGCCGACCAGTCGATGGTCGTCGAGGCTGATTTTTGGCTGGTAGTGCAGGAACAGTTCGTTGCGCTCGATGGCGCGGCGCAATTCGTGTTCCAGCGCCACGCGCTCGCTGGCCTGGGCGGTGAGGTCGCGGGTGTAGCTTTCGACCCGGTTGCGCCCCTTCGCCTTGGAACGGTACATCGCGGCATCGGCGTTCTTGACCAGCGTGGCGACGTCGCAGCCGTCCTTGGGGTACAGGCTGGTGCCGATACTGGCGCTGATGAAAAACTCGTGTTCACCGGCCTGGAACGGCGCCCCGAAGCAGTTGAGCAGTTTGGTCGCGATATTGTCGGCATCGCTGTTCTGTTGCAGGCCCGGCAGCAGGATGATGAATTCGTCACCGCCCAGGCGCGCAACGGTATCGATGTCGCGTAGCTGCTCCTTGAGGCGCACCGCGATGCCTTTGAGCAGCAGGTCGCCGACCGGGTGGCCGAGGCTGTCGTTGATGTGTTTGAAGCGGTCCAGGTCGAGGAACAGCACGGCGCCTTGGCCACCATTTTCCTGTTGGGTGTTGAGCGCGGTCTGCAGTCGACTCTCGAACAGTGTGCGGTTTGGCAAGCCGGTCAGCGGGTCGTGGTGCGCCTGGTAGTCGAGTTTGGCCTGAGCGTGTTTGAGGCTGGAAATGTCGGCGAACACCGCCACAAAGTGGGTGATGAACTTGTCCCGGTTACGCACGGCGCTGATGGTCAGCCAGCTCGGGTAGAGTTCGCCATTTTTGCGGCGGTTGGAGATTTCGCCTTGCCAATGACCTTCTGCAGTCAACTGGTGCCACATCGCCGCATAAAACGCGCTGTCATGAAGGCCAGAGGCAAGCAGGCGAGGGGTGTGGCCCAGTGCTTCGCTCTCGCTGTAGCCGGTAATCTCGGTAAACGCGCGGTTGACCGCGCTGATGTGCTGCTGGGTGTCGGTGATCAGCACGCCTTCGGCCGTGCTTTCGAACACGGTGGCGGCCTGTTGCAGCTTTTCCTGCATCAGGTGCCGCTCGGTGATGTCCCGGGCGATGGTCAACATGCAGTCGTCATCACCGATAGGTAATGGGCGGCTCGACACCTCGCAGAGGCGAATCTGCCCGTCGCTGCGGCGGATGTGGCAACTGAAGTCGCGGACGAAACCATCCCGGTGCAGCAGGTCAAGCATCTGTTTGCGTTCGTTGAGGTTGACCCATATCCCCAGGTCCAGGGACGATCGATCAACGGACATCGCGCTGTTGAAGCCGGTAATGCGGCTGAAACCTTCATTGACCTCCAGCAGCAATCCGTCGCTCTGGCGCGACAGCAACAAACCGTCCGGGGACGCGTGGAAGGCCTTGGCGAATTTCTCTTCGGACGTTTGCAGTTGTTGCTGGGTTTCTTTGAGCTGGCTGATATCACGCACCACCACCACCAAGGCAGGTGTTGTGTTCAAATCAAAAGGCTCGGCGGAAATCAGGCCGGTGAACACGTGGCCGTTACTGCGGCGAAAAGGCATCTCCAGGTTGCGGATGCTGCCAGCCTGCAATCGCTGCAACAGACCCGGCCCGACGCCGGGGATGCCCCAGATGTTGAGGTCGGTGGCGGTCTGGCCGATGACGTCTTCAGCCCTGAGGCCGATTTGCTCTTCGAAGGCTTTGTTCACCTCCAGTAGGCAACCGTCGGACAGTCGCGCGATCACCAGAATGTCCGGGCATTGCTGGAAGACCGAAGCAAATTTTTGCTCGGACAGACTCAACGCTTCTTCAGTGCGTTTGGCATCACTGATATCGATCATCAGCCCGCGCATGATCGGTTCATGACCGTGCTCGATCAGGCTGACTATATCGCGCACCCACAGGCAGCGACCGTCGGCGGTGATAACCCTGTAATCGACGCTGTGATCGCGCCCGGCCAGCACTTCGTGATCACAAAAAGACTGTGCCCGGGTCAGGTCTGCGGGGTGGATGATGTTGCGCCAGAAGCCTGGAATCAGCCAATGAGACAGGGGATAACCGAGGAGGTCTTCGGCATGGGGTGAGACGTAGCTGTAGGTGAAATCGCTGATCCGTGCTTCCCAGGCGATGGCCGACAAACTTTCGACGAGCCCGCGATAGTGGTACTCGCTGCTGCGCAGTTCCTGCTCCAGGTCGACCCGGCGCGCAATTTCAGAGCTCAGGCGTCGGTTGATCCGGATCACCACGGCCAACATGACCGTCAGAAACAGCAACCCCGGCAAGCCGTAGACCAGCAAGTCCGACCAGAAGGTGCGATGTTCCAGGACATTGCCCACCCAGTGTTCCTGAATGGCGCTGATTTCACTGGGGCTCATGTCCGCCAGCACTTTGTCCAGAATGCCGACCAGAACCTTGTTGCCGGGAGGCACAGCCATTGCCAGTTGATAGCGGTAGGGGGTTTCGCCGCTGACATACAGCCCTTCGAGCTTGAGCTGGCGAAGGCTCCAGACACTGGAAGCGAGATCGCCCACCACGGCGTCCACTTCGTCGGTGGCCAATGCCTGCAAGGCCGAGCTCACACTGGACATCGGCACGAGATTCAGGTCCGGGTGGTGGGTGCGCAGCAGCTCATGGGGCGCATAGTTTTCCACCACGGCGATCTTCAGCCCGTACAGGTCTTCGAGTTTGTGCGGTTGGGCGCCGCCGACATGGGCCAGAATGACAATTGGAAAGTCAAGATACGGGCGAGTAAACGACAGGTAGGACTGGCGCTCCGGGGTCGACATGATGCCCGGTAAAACGTCCAGCTTGCCTTGCTTGGCCTGTTCCAGCACGACCGTCCAGCTGACCGGTTCGATGGGCGTGAGCTTGATGGCCAGCCGTTGACGGATCACGTTGATGTAGTCCGCAGCAAGGCCCTGATAGCGGCCCTGTTCATCGCGAAACTCAAACGGCGGCCAGGACGCGTCCACGCCCAGGCGCAAATCCGGGTGTGCGCTCAGCCAGCTACGTTCGTCGTCGGTCAGAGTCAGCGCGCCAGCCGTTGCGGTCCAGGTCATCAGCGACAGCAAAAAAAACACGGTCGGCAGTCTGGGCATAACGGTCTCGTTATGGCTCGGGGGAATGTTTCGAGTGTAGACGGGCTAGGCGGCGGGGGGGAGGTGCGAGGGATTTAATCTGCATAAAGCAAAACCCCCGGCCTGGGCCGGGGGTTCTGTTATTACTCGTCGAGGAAGGAGCGCAAATGCTCGCTTCTCGTCGGGTGGCGCAGCTTGCGCAGTGCCTTGGCTTCGATCTGACGAATCCGCTCACGGGTCACGTCGAACTGCTTACCAACCTCCTCAAGGGTGTGGTCGGTATTCATGTCGATACCGAAGCGCATGCGCAGAACCTTGGCTTCACGGGCAGTGAGGCCGGACAGAACTTCGCGAGTCGCTTCTTTAAGGCTCTCAACGGTGGCGACATCGATTGGCGACTGCATGGTCGAGTCTTCGATGAAGTCACCCAAGTGGGAGTCTTCGTCATCACCGATCGGGGTTTCCATGGAGATCGGCTCTTTAGCGATCTTCAATACCTTGCGGATCTTGTCCTCAGGCATTTCCATGCGTTCGCCCAGCTCTTCCGGGGTCGGTTCGCGACCCATTTCCTGCAACATCTGCCGGGAAATACGGTTGAGCTTGTTGATCGTCTCGATCATGTGCACCGGAATACGGATGGTGCGGGCCTGGTCGGCGATCGAGCGAGTGATCGCCTGACGGATCCACCAGGTGGCATAAGTCGAGAATTTGTAGCCGCGGCGGTATTCGAACTTGTCTACCGCTTTCATCAAACCGATGTTGCCTTCCTGGATCAGATCGAGGAATTGCAGGCCGCGGTTGGTGTACTTCTTGGCGATGGAGATCACCAGACGCAAGTTCGCTTCAACCATCTCTTTCTTCGCGCGGCGGGCCTTGGCCTCACCGATCGACATGCGACGGTTGATGTCCTTGATCTCGGCGATCGTCAAACCGGTTTCGGTTTGCAGCGCGGTCAGCTTCTGCTGGCAACGAACGATGTCCGGTTGCAGGCGACCAATGGCTTCAGCGTATTTGCTTTTGCCCTTGGCCAGTGCATCGGTCCAGCTTTCGTCAACTTCGTTGCCCGGGAACTGGCGCAGGAAGTCGGCACGCGGCATGCGCGCATCACGAACGCAGAGCTGCATGATCGCGCGCTCTTGCTGACGCAGGCGATCCAGGGCGCTGCGAACACGCTCGACCAGGCCTTCGAATTGCTTCGGAACCAGTTTGATCGGCATGAACAGCTCAGCCAGTATCAACAGCTCGGCGATTGCCAGCTTATTGCTACGACCGTGCTTTTTCAGCGCCTTGCGGGTGATTTCCATCTGATCGGAGACAGCGCCAAAACGCTGGGCTGCGATGACCGGATCCGGACCGCTTTCGGCTTCTTCTTCGTCGTCGGTGCTGGCTTCAGCTTCATCGTCGTCGGTGTCGTCATCCGCTTTCACGGCTTTCGGATCGATCGGCGGCGGCACTTCTGCAGCAGGCGGCGCAATGCCGTCGTCCGGGTCGATATAACCGCTCAGGACGTCGGACAGGCGGCCACCTTCGGTGGTGACGCGAGTGTACTCGGACAGAATATGATCAACCGTGCCAGGGAAGTGCGCAATTGCGCCCATCACTTCACGGATGCCCTCTTCAATACGTTTGGCGATTTCGATTTCGCCTTCACGTGTGAGGAGCTCTACCGTACCCATTTCGCGCATGTACATGCGCACTGGGTCGGTGGTGCGACCAATGTCGGTCTCGACCGCTGCCAACGCTGCTGCTGCCTCTTCGGCCGCGGCTTCGTCGGTATCGGCGTCGGCCAGCATAAGGGAATCCTTATCTGGCGCAACCTCGAATACGTTGATCCCCATGTCGTTGATCATGCGGATGATGTCTTCCACCTGTTCCGGATCTGAAATATCCTCCGGCAGGTGGTCGTTGACCTCCGCGTAAGTCAGGTAACCCTGCTCACGACCAAGTGTGATCAACTCTTTGATACGAGACTGCTGTTGCGCTTTTCCGGACATAACACCCTATCCACTGAAGGTCTTGGCGGGCAAAAAACAAGCCGAGGATTATACCTGAGCTATGACCTCACGCGCCAGTTGAGGTCGGGTTTGATACAGCCATATTGCGTTTTAATAGGTCGCGCATCTGATTTGCGATCTGATTTGCTTCCTCCGGGGTCAATCCCGGCTGTCTGGCTTTCCTGATAAGTACTTCCAGGCTATCCGTGTGTTGAGCGGCCGATAACCTAGTAATGGTGTCTAAAAACTGTTGTTCAAGGTTATCGCCTGCAATCAGCCATTCCTTTTCTGCCAATGCCTTGAGCAGTCGTCCCTGTTCGGTACCGTGCCAGCGTGCCATTAACTGAATTGAGTTTAGCTTAGGATTTTTTTGCACCGCCTCGATCAGAGCCACGAGCAGTTGTGCGTAGGTGTTGCTCTCATTGGCAAAATGGTTGGCGGTTTCTACCCGGCCAGCCAGATCCGGATGATGAATAAGGGTGCGCAGCGCGATCAGGGTGGGTGCCTCTACCGCAATCGGTGTGCGCGGGGCGCTCGGTTGATCGCGATCGCCGCCGCGCTTGCCGTTCTTGTCCCACGGTTTCTTGTCCCACTTCTTGCCGCCAGCGCCGGGTTTCTTCGGCGTCCACTCCTGCTGCGGCACATACATTTCTTGTGACTGCGGCTGATGGTAGTCGCTGTAGTCCGGCATGGCGTCGTAATCCATGCCTGGATCGTAAGCCGGTGGCGCGTTCTGAGGGGCGCTTTGCACCAGTTGGCTCACTGCTTCGCCGCTGAGGCCGGTGATTTCGGTCAGGCGCTGACGCATCAGGATGCGCAGGTTGGCACCTGGGACTTTGTCGATGAGCGGCGCGGCGAGGGTGGCCATGTGGGCCTTGCCCTCCAGCGAGCGCGGGTCCGACTCTTCGGTCAGTTGCTGGAAGAAATAATCCGCCAATGGCTGGGCGTGCTGGTTGATTCGGGCGCGGAAAGCATCCGTGCCTTCGGAGCGGACCAGCGTATCCGGGTCTTCACCTTCCGGGAGGAACAGAAAGCGTGCACGCCGTCCGTCTTGCAAGCAGGGCAGCGTCGCCTCCAGTGCTCGCCAGGCAGCATTGCGGCCCGCCTGGTCACCGTCAAAACAGAACAGCACGTTGGGCACGACGCGAAACAGTCGCTTCAAGTGCTCTTCGCTGGTGGCGGTGCCCAGGGTCGCCACGGCATTGCGCAGGCCTTGCTGGGCGAGGGCGATGACGTCCATATAGCCTTCGACGACGATGATTTCGTCGAGGTTGCGGTTGTTCTTGCGTGCTTCATAAAGGCCATAGAGTTCCTGGCCTTTATGGAATACCGGGGTTTCCGGTGAGTTCAAGTATTTCGGCTTGTCGTCGCCCAATACCCGGCCACCGAAAGCGATGATGCGCCCGCGGCTGTCGCGAATCGGGAACATCACGCGATCGCGGAAGCGGTCATAGCGTTTGCCGGTTTCGGCGTTCTCGATCAGCAGGCCGGCATCGACCATGGCTTTTTGTTGCAGTGTGTCGCTGCTCAGGTGTTTGAACAGGTTGTCCCAGCCCGGCGGAGCAAAGCCGAGGCCGAAGTCGCGAGCGATCTCGCCGGTCAGTCCGCGACCTTTCAAGTAATCCACAGCGGCTTTGCGCGATGGATGGCTTTTCAGTGCCTGACGGTAAAAGTCGGCGGCGGCGGTGAGCAGCGGATACAACGGCGAATCGGTCGGTTGCCGCGGTTTGTGCGGTCGGCCGCTTTCTTCGCGGGGGATTTCCATGCCCGCGGCTTTGGCCAGTTCCTCCACGGCCTGGACGAAATCCAGGTTGTCGTGGTCCATCATGAAGCCGAGGGCGTTACCGCCAGCACCGCAACCGAAGCAGTAATAGAACTGTTTGTCAGGGCTGACGCTGAAAGACGGGGTTTTCTCTTTGTGAAACGGGCAGCAAGCGGTGTAGTTCTTGCCGGCCTTTTTCATTTGCAGGCGCGAGCTGACCACATCGACGATGTCGGTGCGGTTCAGAAGGTCGTCAATGAAGCTCTGGGGAATTAGCCCGGCCATGGCGTTCTCGTCATCTGCGCTGAAAGGGACCTATAACGAAGTGCGGCCGAACGCGGGTCGTTGTTTGAGGCGCGCAAAAGATGCGGCTCGACCGGTGTCGTCTGCGTAATCGCTATCGGGGAGTGTATCTGCCGAAAATCCACTGACGTTAATACCAATCAGTAATCGACTGTTTGAAAGTGTTGCGCTGAATCCGCTACGGCCTGTCGATGGCCTCGGATAGCTCAATAAGCGGGCACGCAAGCAGGTGCCTTGGGCTGATCGTCGTGAGAGGAATCAGTGGGTGTGCTCGTCAGTAGCCTTGGAAGGCTCGTCAGAAAAGACGTGCACCGCTGGCAAAAGAGCCAGGTCTGACGCTGTGAAGCGGGTTTGTCTTGGTCGCGTCTGCGGCTTCGACGGTGAAGCATCAAGCGTTTTACGCAAATGCCATTAGCCCGGCTTGGAGCCGGGCTTGGCAGAAGCTTGCTACGATCGTCTGTGTATTAGTACAGACGAACGGCGCGGCGCTGTTCGCGCTGAACTTTCTTCGCGTGACGCTTAACAGCGGCTGCTGCTTTGCGCTTACGCTCAGAAGTTGGCTTCTCGTAAAATTCGCGGCTACGAACTTCAGCCAGTACACCGGCTTTTTCGCAGGAGCGCTTGAAACGACGCAGAGCTACGTCGAAGGGTTCGTTCTCTTTTACTTTGACGGCTGGCATCCAGAGCTACCTTCATTCATTACCGGGGTCAACATCCTCGCGGCAAAAGAGCACTTGAAGACGTCGGTTTTTAAGGGTTGCGGATGTTAACTCCTCATCGCTCGGAATGCAAAGCCTCTGATCGAAAACCGCTGGTCGGGGCATCACGTGGCGACTATTATGCGCGCCTTCGAATTCAGCCTAAACAAGGCGTAAACCCATGCTAGTACTGGGATTAGAAACCTCCTGCGACGAAACCGGTGTCGCATTATATGACAGTGAACGCGGGCTGTTGGCCGACGCACTGTTCAGCCAGATCGACCTGCACCGTGCCTATGGTGGCGTGGTGCCGGAGCTGGCCTCGCGCGACCACGTCAAACGCATGCTGCCCTTGATTCGTCAGGTGTTGGCCGAAGCTGGCTGCGTGCCGACCGAGATAGACGCCATCGCTTATACCGCGGGTCCTGGCCTGGTCGGGGCGTTGCTGGTGGGCGCTTCCTGCGCCCAGGCGCTGGCCTTCGCCTGGGGCATTCCGGCCTTGGGCGTGCACCACATGGAAGGCCACTTGCTGGCGCCGATGCTGGAGGCGCAACCGCCAGAATTCCCGTTCGTCGCTTTGTTGGTGTCCGGCGGCCATACGCAGCTGGTTCAGGTCGACGGAATCGGCCAATACACGCTGCTGGGCGAGACCCTGGACGATGCCGCCGGTGAGGCTTTCGACAAGACCGCGAAAATGATGGGGCTCAATTACCCGGGCGGCCCGGAAATCGCGCGCCTGGCCGAGCAAGGCGTATCGGGGCGTTTCACGTTTCCGCGTCCGATGTGCGATCGCCCGGGCCTGGCGTTCAGCTTCAGCGGCTTGAAAACCTTTGCGTTGAACACCTGGCAGCAAAGCGTCAGCGCCGGGGACGACAGCGAGCAAGCCCGTTGCGACATCTCTCTGGCGTTCCAGCAGGCCGTGGTGGAGACTTTGACCATCAAGTGCAAGCGAGCCCTCAAGCAGGCGGGCATGAAGCGCCTGGTCATCGCTGGGGGCGTCAGCGCCAACAAGGCCCTGCGCACCTCGCTGGAAAAAATGCTCGGTGACATGAAGGGCGATGTGTTTTACGCCCGTCCGGAGTTCTGCACCGACAATGGAGCGATGATCGCGTTTGCCGGATGCCAGCGCTTGCAGGCCGGTCAGCATGAAAGTCTGGCGATCAGCGTGCAGGCGCGTTGGCCGATGGAGCAATTGTCGGCGCTGCGATGAGCCGCGCTCACGTCCGGTATTTAGAAATGCCGTTCGCGCCCGGCAAACAGGTCGCGTAGATTGCCGCGATGACGCCAGACAATCAGCCCGGTGAGCACGCTCATGGGCAGCAAGGCCGCCGGTTCCTGCCAGGCAAGCAACGGTAGGGTCAGCGGTGTGGCGATCAGTGCAGCGAGTGAGCTGGTGCGGGTCAGGTAGAACGTCAGCAGCCAGGCGCAGATCGCTAGCAGTGCCGCCGGCGGGTAAAGCCCCAGCAGCATGCCGGCAGCGGTGGCGACACCTTTGCCGCCGCGAAAGCGGAAGTACACTGGAAACAGATGGCCGATGACGGCGCAGATGCCGATCCAGGCCTGTTCTTGCAGCGAAAGGCCCGCAAGGCCGGCGATCAGCACCGGCAGCAAGCCTTTGCAGAGGTCGCCGAGCAAGGTCAGGACGGCGAGTTTTTTGCCGGCCAGGCGCAACATGTTGGTGGCACCGGCATTGCCCGAGCCACTCATTCGCGGATCGGGGTTCCCGGTCAGGCGGCTGAGCAAAATGGCAAAGGACAGAGAGCCGAGCAGGTAGGCGAGGATCGCCAATAACCAAAACATGCTAACTATTCCGGGCGAGGACGCCCTGATTCTAACGGCGCATTGCGCCCTTGTCGTGCAGCGGAGAAAAGTGCTTGGACAGAGTGTTTATCGAGGGCCTGGAAGTCGACACCGTGATCGGTGCCTACGACTGGGAGCGAGGCATCCGACAGTGCCTGCGTCTTGATCTGAGCTTCGCCTGGGATAATCGCCCAGCCGCCGCCGGTGATGACCTGACCCTGGCGCTCGATTACGCGAGCGTTTCGTCGCGCATCCAGGCGTTTGCCGAGCAGGCGCAGTATCAGCTGGTCGAGACCTTTGCCGAGCGCCTGGTCGAAGTGCTGATGAGTGAGTTCAAGATCACCTGGGTGCGTCTCAAGCTGACCAAGCCTGGCGCTGTCCCGGCTGCCAAGGGCGGTGTGGGCGTGGAGATCGAGCGCGGATGTCGCTGACTCAGGTGTACCTCGGGCTCGGTAGCAATATCGAGCGTGAAACCCATTTGCAGGCGGGGCTTGAGGCCTTGGCGGCGTTTTTGGTGGATATCCGCTGCTCGGCTGTGTTCGAAAGCCAGCCAGTGGGCATCAAGAGCGGGCCATTCTTCAATTTTGTGGTGTCGGCATACACCGATCTGCCACTGATCGAGTTGGACCGTCGATTGAAATTCATCGAGGCGGACAATGGTCGTTATGCGCCGGACCGCAAGGGTTTGCCGCTGGACATCGACGTCCTGTTGTTTGGTGAACTGGTGGGCAATTTCGATGGTTTGATCCTGCCGCGGGCAGAGATTCTGAAGAATGCTTTTGTGTTGTGGCCTTTGTCGCTGATTGCGCCGGATCGTGTGCATCCGGGTGTAGGCAAAAGCTTTGCGACCTTGTGGAGTGAAGCGCAGATTGATCAGGTGTTGGCGCCGGTGGCGTTTGAGTGGCGCGGCGAGCAGTTGACCCCTTTAGAGTTGTTGTGATGCGGATGACGCCTTCGCGAGCAAGCCCGCTCCCACATTTGATGTGTGTACGACGCAGATGCAATGTGGGAGCGGGCTTGCTCGCGAAGCTTTTTCAGGCAGACGCCGCCTCTTTGTAAGCTTTCAGCGCTTTGAGTCGCTCACGTTTGATCGCCTCGCCCAGCTCCGGCCCCTTGAATCCTTTCTCCAGCAACGGCTGAACTGCGACGCTCCGTGCTGCCGTCGCCGCCCCGCGCAAATAATCCGCCTGTGGATAACTTCTCTGCTCCAGCCCTTTGCGCCCGCGAGCGTCCATCTCGCACGCGCTAATGAACTCTTCAAAGCGCTGAGGCCGACGGTAAACGTCAAAGCTTTGCAGCAACTCCAGCAAGGTCGAAGGTTTCAGCTCCAGGGCGCGATGGCCATGGGTGTGATATTGGCCGACCAGCAGCGCCAGTTCCTGACAGTCTTTCGGCGCCTTGAAGCGTTCGTTGACCGCTTTGATCAGCTTCAGGCCGGTGTGCTCGTGTGCAATATGGCGCGGCCATTCTTCCTCGGGCGTCAGTCCTTTGCCGAGGTCGTGCAGCAGGCAGGCCCAGCGCACGGTCAGCGGTTGTTTGTGCTGCGCCGATTGCTCAAGCACGCTCAATGTGTGCACGCCGGTGTCGATTTCCGGGTGGTGAGCTTCGGGCTGTGGAACGCCAAACAGCGCGTCGACTTCAGGCATCAGCACCTTCAATGCGCCGCACTCGCGCAGCACTTCAATGAACACCTGCGGCTGATCTTCCATCAATGCGCGAGAGATTTCTTTCCAGCTGCGTTCAGCGGTCAGGGCTTGCAGTTCGCCGGATTCGCTGAGTTCTCGCATCAATCCAAGCGTCTCGGGAGCGACCGTAAAACCCAGCGTCGCATAGCGCGCAGCAAAGCGGGCAACGCGCAGGACACGGAGAGGATCTTCGGCGAACGCGGGGGAAACGTGACGCAGCAAGCGCGCTTCAAGATCACGCTGACCATGGTAAGGGTCGGTCAGGTTTTGCTGATCGTCTTCGGCCATCGCATTGATCGTCAGGTCGCGGCGAATCAGGTCTTCTTCGAGGGTGACTTCGGGGCTGGCGTGAAAAGTAAAGCCGCCATAACCGCGCCCGCTTTTGCGTTCGGTGCGGGCGAGGGCGTATTCCTCGCCGCTTTTCGGATGTAGGAACACCGGAAAGTCTGCACCCACCGGGCGAAAACCCTTGGCGAGCATTTCTTCGGTCGTTGCACCCACCACCACCCAGTCGATATCGGTGACAGGTTTGCCGAGCAGGCGATCACGTACCGCACCGCCGACTTTATAAATCTGCATAAAAAACCTCCGTTAGCTCGACAGAATAACCGTTGCGTCGAACTTGCGGAGGTTCAAACAGGCTCAAAGATGAATGACGGCCAAGTCCAGCCGCCCGTAATCCCCTTCGCTGTGCTCGCTTCTGGGTGGAACATGATGGGTTTTCATCACCTGATCCCCTTGCAGGGTTTCCAGGTGAATATCGAAGCCCCACAACCGGTGCAGGTGTTTGAGCACCTCCTCGGTGGATTCGCCCAGCGGCTTGCGGTCGTGTTGCTGATGACGCAGGGTCAGGGAGCGGTCGCCACGCCGGTCGATGCTGTAAATCTGCACGTTAGGCTCGCGATTGCCCAGGTTGTACTGCGCCGCCAGGGTTTCACGGATGGTGCGGTAGCCTTCTTCATCGTGGATCGCGGGTACGAGCAGGTCGTCCTTTTGGTCGTCATCGAGAATGCTGAACAGCTTCAGGTCGCGGATCACTTTCGGTGACAGGTACTGCAGGATAAAACTCTCATCCTTGAAGCTGCTCATGGCGAACTTGATGGTCGACAGCCAGTCGGTGCCGGCAATTTCCGGGAACCAGTGGCGATCTTCATCGGTGGGTTCCTCGCACATGCGCCGGATGTCCCGGTACATGGCAAACCCGAGGGTGTAAGGGTTGATTCCGCTGTAGTAAGGGCTGTCAAAACCGGGTTGAAACACAACGCTGGTGTGGGATGTCAGGAACTCCATCATGAAGCCGTCGGTGACCAGGCCTTCGTCGTACAGGTCGTTCATCAGCGTGTAGTGCCAGAACGTGGCCCAGCCTTCGTTCATCACCTGGGTCTGACGCTGTGGATAAAAGTACTGGGCGATCTTGCGCACGATCCGCACGATTTCCCGCTGCCACGGCTCCAGTAGCGGCGCGTGTTTTTCGATGAAGTACAGGATGTTTTCCTGAGGTTCGGCGGGGAAGCGCGCATTGTCCTTGTCGCTGTACTTGTCTGCGCCTTTGGGAATGGTGCGCCACAGATCATTGATCTGTTTCTGCAGATGCTCTTCCCGATCCTTTTGCCGACGCCGTTCTTCTTCGGCGGAAATCGGGTAGGGGCGTTTGTAGCGGTCGACGCCGTAGTTCATAAGCGCATGGCAGGAGTCGAGCAAGTCCTCCACGGCGTCGATGCCGTGGCGTTCCTCGCACTGCATGATGTACTGCTTGGCGAACACCAGGTAATCGATGATCGAACTGGCGTCAGTCCAGGTTCGGAACAGGTAATTGCCTTTGAAAAAGCTGTTGTGCCCGTAGCATGCATGCGCCACGACCAGCGCTTGCATGCAGATGGTGTTTTCTTCCATCAGGTAAGCGATGCACGGGTCGGAGTTGATTACGATCTCGTAGGCCAGCCCCATCTGCCCACGGCTGTAGGATTTCTCGGTGCTGAGGAAGTGTTTGCCGTAAGACCAATGGTGATAGCCCAACGGCATGCCGACAGAGGCGTAGGCGTCCATCATCTGCTCGGCGGTGATCACTTCGATCTGGTTAGGGTAGGTATCGAGGGCGTAACGAGCCGCCAGGCGACTGATTTCTTTGTCGTAGGCCTGGATCAGCTCGAATGTCCATTCGGAGCCGGTGGAAATGGGTTGGCGCTTCTGCTCTTTGGCGGTCATGTCACTAACCTGCGCTGGAAGAGTTCACGGAAGACCGGGTAGATATCCCCGGCCGAGACCAGTTGCTGCTGGGCAAAAGTGTCAGAGAAGGCTTCGGCGATGCGTTCGTACTCGAACCACAGGGCCTGATGTTCGCGCGGGGTGATCTCAACGTAAGTGTAGTACTGCACGAACGGCATGATCTGGTTGATCAGAATGTCGCGGCAGATCGGTGAATCGTCGTTCCAGTTATCGCCGTCGGACGCCTGAGCCGCATAGATGTTCCACTCGTTGCTCGGATAGCGCTCGGCCATGATCTCCTGCATCAATTTCAAGGCACTGGAGACAATGGTGCCGCCGGTTTCGCGCGAGTAGAAGAACTCTTCTTCGTCCACTTCACGGGCGCTGGTGTGGTGGCGGATGAACACGACGTCAATCTTGTCGTAATTACGCTTGAGAAACAGGTACAGCAGGATGAAGAAGCGCTTGGCGATGTCCTTGGTCGCCTGCGTCATGGAGCCGGACACGTCCATCAGGCAGAACATCACTGCCTTGGAGCTGGGGTTGGGCTGCTTGATCAGCAGGTTGTACTTGAGGTCGAACGTATCAAGAAACGGCACGCGATGAATGCGTGCACTGAGTTTTTCGATTTCGGCTTCGATTTTCTGGATATCGCCGAAATTGTCTGGTTCTTCCTGCTTGAGTCGCAGCAGTTCCTCTTTGGCCTCACGTAACTTGGCGCGGCTGCTGCCGGACAGGGCGATGCGCCGCGCGTGGGCCGAGCGCAAGGTGCGGATGATGTTGATGCGCGACGGGTTGCCTTCGTTGCTGATCCCGGCACGTACGGTTTTGAAGGTGTCGGTGCCGGTCAGGTTGCGCTTGACCAGGTTTGGCAGCTCGAGGTCCTCGAACATGAATTCGAGGAATTCCTCCTGGGTGATCTGGAAGACGAATTCGTCCATCCCTTCGCCCGAGTTGCCTGCCTTGCCAGGGCCCCTGCCACCTCCACCACCGGGCGGACGGGCAATGTGCTCGCCGCTGGTGAATTCCTTGTTACCGGGGTGCACGACGGTTTGTTTGCCGCCACGGCCGTGATGAAGCACCGGCTCGTCGATGTCGCGGCCGGGAATGCTGATCTGTTCGCCGTGTTCCATATCGGTGATGGAGCGCCGGCTGACCGCCTCTTCGACAGCCTTTTTGATGTGATCACGGTAGCGTCGCAGAAACCGCTGGCGGTTCACCGTGCTCTTGTTCTTGCCATTGAGACGTCGGTCGATCACATAGCTCATAGGCCCCTCCGGGGAGCTTCAAGTCGTAAGCTTCAAGCTGCAAGCGAAAGCGCCGCCAGTTCCCGGAATCGGGAGTTACCCGCTTTTCTCTTGCAGCTTGTAGCTAGAAGCTTGCAGCTGCTTCACTGCGACTTCCGGACCCGTAGGTACCATTCGGAAAGAAGCCGTACCTGTTTGTCGGTGTAGCCGCGCTCGACCATCCGTGTGACGAAGTCGTTGTGCTTCTGCTGGTCCTCTTTGCTGGCCTTGGCATTGAAGCTGATGACCGGCAACAGGTCCTCGGTGTTGGAGAACATTTTCTTCTCGATGACCACCCGCAGTTTTTCGTAACTGAGCCAGGTCGGGTTTTTGCCGTTGTTGTTGGCCCGGGCGCGCAGTACGAAGTTGACGATTTCGTTGCGGAAATCCTTCGGATTGCTGATGCCGGCCGGTTTTTCGATTTTCTCCAGTTCTTCGTTCAGGGCCACGCGGTTGAGGATTTCGCCGGTTTCCGGGTCGCGGTATTCCTGGTCCTGGATCCAGAAGTCGGCGTACAGCACGTAGCGATCGAAGATGTTCTGGCCGTACTCGCTGTACGACTCGAGGTAGGCGGTCTGGATCTCTTTGCCGATGAACTCGATGTAGCGCGGTGCCAGGTATTCCTTGAGGAATCGCAGGTAGCGTTCGCGGGTTTCGGCCTGGAACTGTTCCTGTTCGATCTGTTGTTCCAGCACGTACAGCAAGTGCACCGGGTTGGCGGCGATTTCGTGCGGATCGAAGTTGAAGACCTTCGACAGAATCTTGAACGCGAAGCGGGTAGACAGGCCGTTCATGCCTTCGTCAACACCGGCGTTGTCGCGGTATTCCTGAATCGACTTGGCCTTCGGATCGGTGTCCTTGAGGTTTTCACCGTCGTACACGCGCATCTTGGAATAGATGTTCGAGTTTTCCGGCTCCTTGAGGCGTGAGAGCACGGTGAACTGGGCGAGCATCTTCAAGGTGTCGGGCGCGCAATGGGCCTTGGCCAGAGAACTGTTGAACAGCAGCTTGTCGTAGATCTTCACTTCGTCGCTGACCCGCAGGCAGTACGGCACTTTGACGATGTAGATCCGGTCGATGAACGCTTCGTTGTTCTTGTTGTTACGGAAGGTGTGCCATTCAGATTCGTTGGAGTGGGCCAGCAGGATCCCGGTAAACGGAATCGCGCCGAGGCCTTCGGTACTGTTGTAGTTGCCTTCCTGGGTGGCCGTCAGCAATGGGTGCAGCACCTTGATCGGCGCCTTGAACATTTCGACGAATTCCATCAGGCCCTGGTTGGCCCGGCACAGTGCGCCCGAGTAGCTATAAGCATCGGCGTCGTTCTGTGGGTACTCTTCCAGTTTGCGGATATCGACCTTGCCCACCAAGGCCGAAATGTCCTGGTTGTTCTCGTCACCCGGCTCGGTTTTGGCCACGGCGATCTGATTGAGGATCGACGGATAGAGTTTCACTACGCGGAACTGGCTGATGTCGCCGCCGAATTCGGCCAGGCGCTTGGTGGCCCATGGCGACATGATGGTGTTGAGGTAGCGCCGCGGGATGCCGAAGTCTTCTTCGAGGATCGCGCCATCTTCGGTGGCGTTGAACAGGCCCAGTGGCGACTCGAATACAGGCGAGCCCTTGATTGCGTAGAAGGGGACTTTCTCGATCAACTGTTTCAGCTTCTCGGCCAGGGACGATTTACCGCCGCCGACGGGGCCTAGCAGATAAAGGATTTGTTTCTTTTCTTCCAGGCCCTGAGCGGCATGGCGGAAATACGACACGATCTGGTCAATGCATTCTTCCATCCCGTGGAAGTCTTCAAAGGCCGGGTAGCGGCGGATCACCTTGTTGGAAAAGATTCGCGACAGTCTCGAGTTGGCCGAGGTGTCGAGCAGCTCCGGTTCTCCGATGGCCAGCAATAGACGCTCGGCGGCGGAGGCGTAGGCGCTGCGGTCCTGTTTGCACAGCTCAAGATACTCTTGCAGCGAGAGTTCTTCCTGGCGTGTGGACTCGAAGCGTTGTTGGAAGTGGCTAAAGATACTCATGACGTCACCTCGCTCGATACGTGGAGCCGACGCCGGATCACTCAGTCGATGCTGGCAGCAACCGAACAGGCGGTTGCTGTTTACCCCCCAGAACTCTAACGGAGCTGACTACTCCGAAAGCTACTCCCGATGACCCGCGCGCCGGTGTACCGGCTCTCCCCTGTTTTGGATGGCCTGCGCTTAAGGATAGTTGGGAATTCGGGAGGTAAAGGCGAGATACGTAATTAGTTGTGGCAGACCGTTCGTCTGCCACCGCGCGAGCCCGCGGGGGCCGGGGGCTCGCAGGTTACAAAAAAATTATTCGGAGGTGCCTTGCGCAGTTTCCGCAGGGTAAGTCGTGCGCCACAGCTCAAAACCGCCGTCCATGCTGTAGACGTCGGAGAAACCCTGGCTGATCAGGTACGCCGCAGCGCTTTGACTTGAATTGCCGTGATAGCAGACCACTACCGTCGGTGCATCAAGGTCGGCGGCGCGGATGAAGTCAGAGATGGAGACATTGTCCAGGTGCTTCGAGCCGCTGATGTGCAGCGCAGCGAAGGTGGCAGGATCGCGGACGTCGACGACCACAGCGCCTTTTTCGCGCAGGGCCTGTGCCTGTTCCGGGGGGATACGTTTGAATTCGCTCATGGCGGGCTCCTGTGGCTCGGCTGATAGCGCAGCCTAGCGCGGGGCGCTGGCTGGGGTTTGTTCGGTAATGGTTGGGGCGACGGCGGGTTCGCTGTGGCCCTGATCGTTGCATTGGCACTGCAGACGCTCGAAGGTATCGACGTTCATCAGGGTCATGGCCCCGCCCCAGACACAACCGGTGTCGAGCGCGAAGATTCCCGGTTCGTCACAGTGGCCTTCGAGGGCCGCCCAATGGCCGAAGATGATCTTGAGGCCCTTGGTCTTGCGTTCCTTGTACGTGAACCATGGCTTGTAGCCCGGTTGCGCTGTGCCGACGCCTTCCTTGCTCTTGAGGTCGAGTTTGCCCTCGCTGGTGCAGAACCGCATGCGGGTGAAATAATTGGTGATGACGCGCAGGCGGGTCACGCCCTTGAGGTCGCTATCCCATTTCACCGGTTCGTTGCCGTACATGCCGTCCAGGTACGGGGCGATGCGATTGTCGTCGCGCAGGGCTTCTTCAACTTCGGCGGCGCACTTCAAGGCTTTGCGCAGCGACCACTGCGGTGGAATGCCGGCGTGCACCAGTGCGATGTCGCGCTGTTCGTCGTAGTGCACGAGCTTTTGCTGGCGCAGCCACTCCAGCAGGTCCGCACAATCGGGCGCTTCGAGGATCTCGCGCAGGGTGTCGGCTTTCTTCAGGCGTTCGATGTTGCGTCCGGCGGCCAGCAGATGCAGGTCATGGTTGCCGAGTACGCACACCAGCGATTCACGAATGCCATAGAGAAAACGCAAGGTTGCCAGCGACTGCGGACCGCGGTTGACCAGGTCGCCGACCAGCCAGAGGCGATCTTTTGCCGGGTCGAAAGCGACCCGCTCAAGCAGGCATTGCAGGGGCTCGAGGCAGCCCTGCAAGTCTCCGACGGCGTACGTTGCCATCAGTGCAAGGCTCCGGGCACCGCCAGACGGAATGGAGCGATGATGGCGTCGAAATGCTTACCGTCGTCGGCAATCATCTGGTAAGTGCCCTGCATGGTGCCGACTTTGCTGGTCATGACCGTGCCGCTGCTATAGGTGTGACTCTCTCCCACCTCGATCAACGGCTGCTGGCCAACCACACCGGCTCCGCGAACCTCCTCGACATGCCCGTCACCGTCGGTGATCACCCAGTGCCGCGACAACAGTTTGGCCGGTAGCCTGCCTTTGTTGTGCACGGTGATGGTGTACGCGAAGGCAAAGCGGCTTTGCTCGGGTTGCGATTGTTCTGCCAGATAGCGGGTGACGACGCTGACGTCGACCTGATAACGAGGATCGGACATGCAAGAGGCCTTAAAAACGAAGCGGGACGCGGGGCGTAGCTGATGGAGTTCAGTCTAGGCCAAGTACCGGGTAGTAAACCAGACATCGCGTCTGGCGTCCTACCCGATAACGCTCGTCACCTGTCAGTCGGCGGCGGGCGGGTTCAGGACTTGCTCGCTGAGCTTGTCGGCCAGGCGCACGAAGGCGGCCAGGTCGAGCTGCTCGGGACGCAAGCTGCCATCGACGCCAGCGGCTTCGATTTCGGCATTGCTCAGCAGCAACTTGAGGGTGTTGCGCAGGGTCTTGCGGCGCTGGTTAAAGGCTTCGCGAACCACGCGCTCCAGCAATTTATGGTCTTTGGCCGGGTGTGGCAGAACCGCGTGAGGCACCAGGCGCACGATGGCCGAATCAACTTTTGGCGGCGGATTGAACGCGCCCGGGCCGACATTGAACAGATGTTCGACGCGGCAGTGGTACTGGACCATGATCGACAGGCGACCCCAGTCACCACCGCCAGGACCCGCCGCCATGCGCTCTACCACTTCTTTTTGCAGCATGAAGTGCATGTCGCGGATCAGGCTGGCGTTATGCAGCAGGTGAAAAATCAGCGGTGTAGAGATGTTGTACGGCAGGTTGCCGACCACGCGCAGGCTGCCCGGCGCAGCATTCAGGCTGGTGAAGTCGAACTTCAGCGCATCGCCCTGATGCAGGCTGAAGTTGCTCCGTCCGGCGAACTGCTGATTGAGGATCGGGACCAGGTCCTTGTCCAGCTCCACCACGTCCAGCTGCGCGCCGCTATTGAGCAGGCCTTGAGTAAGGGCACCCTGGCCCGGGCCGATTTCCAGCACGCGGTCTTCGGCCTTGGCATGGATGGAGCGCAGGATTTTGTCGATAACCCCTGCATCGTGCAGGAAGTTCTGGCCAAAGCGTTTGCGCGCCTTGTGTTGGTAATGCTCGGTCATAAACGGGTCTCGGCCATCTGGTAGGCGGTTTCCAGGGCGACTTGCAGGCTGCCGGTGTCGATTTTTCCGCTGCCGGCCAGATCCAGGGCGGTGCCGTGGTCGACCGAGGTGCGGATGATCGGCAAGCCGAGAGTCACGTTGACTGCCGCGCCGAAGCCTTTGTATTTCAGCACGGGCAGGCCCTGGTCGTGATACATCGCCAGCACTGCGTCGCAGTGCTCCAGATATTTGGGGGTAAACAGAGTGTCGGCGGGCAGGGGGCCACGAAGGTCCATGCCTTCACCGCGCAGGCGCTCTAATGTAGGTTCGATGATGTCGATTTCTTCATGGCCCAGGTGTCCGCCTTCGCCGGCATGGGGGTTGAGCCCACACACGAGGATGCGTGGCTGGGCGATGCCGAATTTTTCTTGCAGGTCGGCGTACAGAATTCGTGTGACCCGCTCCAGGCGCTCCGGTGTGATTGCATCGGCAATCTCGCGAAGAGGCAGGTGAGTGGTGACCAGCGCTACGCGCAATCCACGCGTGGCCAACATCATCACCACTTGGGCGGTATGGGTCAGGTCAGCCAGAAATTCCGTATGGCCGGAGAAGGCGATCCCGGATTCGTTGATCACACCCTTGTGCACAGGCGCGGTGATCATCCCGGCAAAGTACCCGTCCAGGCAGCCCTGGCCCGCACGGGTCAGGGTTTCCAGGACAAAAGCGGCATTGGCCTTGTTCAGATGGCCGGCGGTGACTGGCGCATTGAGCGGAGTATCCCAGACATACAGACTGTTTGCAGGCGCAGGAACATCCGGCCAACTGTCCGGCGTTACCGGCAGCAGATCGACAACCACACCCAGCTGCGCGGCCCGCTCAAGGAGCAGGTCGCAGCTGGTAATGGCAATCAGGGGGTGTGGCTGGGCGTGCGAGGCGAGCAGCAGGCACAGGTCAGGACCTATGCCGGCCGGTTCGCCGGGTGTCAGCGCGAAACGCTTGGGTTTCACTGCGCTGCCTGGCTTGCACCAGGGAGTTTGATTTCTACGTACGCTTCGTCACGGATTTGACGCAGCCAGGTTTGCAGCTCTTCGTCGTATTTGCGGTTACGCAATACGGTCATCGCCTGTTGCTCGCGTGCCTGGGCGGTGCTGTCGGTGGCGCGACGGCCCAACACTTCCAGGACGTGCCAGCCGTACTGGGTCTTGAATGGCTTGGACAACTGACCTTGCGGGGTCTTGGCCATTACTTCGCGGAACTCAGGCACCAGTGCGTTCGGGTCGATCCAGTTCAAGTCGCCGCCGTTGAGGGCAGAACCCGGGTCTTCCGAATAGCTTTTGGCCAGTTCGCTGAAGTCTTCACCAGCTTCGATACGCGTGTAGAGCGACTGGGCCAGGGCCTTGGTTTTCTCTTCGTCACGGATCGGGCTTGGTTTGACCAGGATGTGGCGCACGTGCACCTCATCTCGCGTCTGGGTTGCACCGCCACGCTTGTCCAGGATCTTCAGGATGATGAAGCCACCCGGTGTGCGCATTGGTTGGGTAACTTCGCCAACGGTCATGGTGCTCAACATGCGATCGAACGGAGGTGGCAGTTGAGCGGCTTTACGCCAGCCCATATCGCCGCCTTCCAGTGCCGTTTCGCTGGCAGACTTGGCGATGGCCAACTGACCGAAGTCAGCGCCTTGCTTGAGCTGCTGGTAAACCGCGTCGGCCTGTTTGGCAGCATTCTGAATCGCGTCGGAGTTGGCGCTTTCCGGCGTAGGAATCAGGATGTTGGCCAGGCGGAACTCTTCGGACAATTGCATCTTGCCAAGGTCGGAGGCGAGGAAGTTCTTCACTTCCTGCTCAGACACCTGGATGCGCTCGGCCACGCGGCGTTGACGCACTCGGCTGATGACCATTTCACGGCGAATCTGTTCACGGGCGTCGTCGTAAGACAGACCGTCGTGAGCCAGCGCGGCGCGGAATTGATCTACCGACATGTTGTTACGCTGGGCAATGGTGCCCACCGCCTGGTTCAGTTCTTCATCGGTAATGCGGATGCCCGAACGCTCGCCGATCTGCAATTGCAGGTTTTCGACGATCAGGCGCTCAAGCACCTGCTGCTCCAGCACGCTGGCTGGCGGCACGGCGGAGCCACGCTTGGCAATGGTTGCCTGAACTTCATGAACGCGTTGGTCCAGTTGGCTCTGCATGACCACGTCGTTGTCGACGATGGCCACCACTTTGTCGATGGACTGTACGGCGGCGTTAGCCGCGGTACCCAGGAACAGCGCGCCCAGCAGCAGCGGGCGCAGACAATCAGAAAGCTTGGTCTTCACGTTCACGATAACCTTGGATGCCTTTGTCGAGGAAGCTCTCTACTTTGGCGCCGGTGAGGCCGCCGAGACCTTTCAGAACGATTTGTAGGAAGACGCCGTGGTCGCCTTTTTCGTTTTGTGGCGCTTGTTGACTGAACTCGTCGAAATTAATGAAGTAACGGTTGATCACGCGCAGCTTCCAGCAGCAGTTGTCGTATTCGAAACCACCGAAGGCTTCAAGGGTCCGGTTTTGGTTGTAGTCATATTGCCAGCGGCTAATGAGATTCCATTGCGGTACGATCGGCCAGATCACCGAGAAGTCATGCTGTTCGATCTTGTAGTAGTCCTTCACGAAATCAGGCGTGCCAGGGGTGCCGTAGTCACCGCCGAATTGCCATTGACCGGTGTTCTGGTTGTAGATCACCTGGTCGTTACGATAGCGATAGCCGGCGTTGATGACCTTGTTCGGATTGTCTTCAGGCTGGTAGTGGAACATCGTGCTGCCCGAGCGAGTGCTGCGGCTGTTCGGATCCCAGTTGAAGTCGGTGGTGTTATACCAGTCGCGGTTCCAGTGATATTCGTATTCCAGTGCATAGGGCGAATTGCTGGTTTGCGCATCGGCACGGGTTTTTGGATTGACACCGGGCAACTGGACTTCGCGGTCCTTGAAGAACAAGGCCTGACCTACGCTGAAGCGTTGGCGTTCAAAGCCATCTTCTTCGATCCAGCGGTTGGTGATGCCCAGCGACAGTTTGTTCTCGTCGCCGACACGGTCGGAGCCAGAGAAGCGGTTGTCCCGGAACAGCGATGCATAGTTGAAGGTGTATTCACTGGTGTCGAACACAGGAATGTCTGTCTGGTCTTCCTCTGGTACATAGAGGTAGTACAGGCGCGGCTCCAGTGTCTGGCGGTAGTTCTTGCCAAACCATTGGGTGTCGCGATCGAAGTACAGACCACTGTCAATGCTGGCAATCGGCACGCCACGGTTCTGGTTGCTGCCGAAATTGCCGTTGAAGTTTTTAGTCCCGGCGGCAGCGGCGGCTTGATCCTGAGACACGATCTGGTTCTTGCCGATGCTGTCCAGGTCCAGTTGGTACTGGGTGTATTGGTACTTGAGCTTCGGCTTCACGAAGCCATAAGTCCAGTCCAGCGGCAGGCTGACGGCTGGCGCCAGGTTGAGGCGATCGCCGTTGGCACGGGCCAGGCCTTGAACGTTGGTGTCCAGACGTGGGGACACGTTGCCGTCTTCGTCCGTGTACGTACCGTTAAGCAGGTCTCGTTCGAACCGCACGATTTCAGTGCTGTAACTGAAATCCAGACCACCTGGATGATCCGGCAGCTCACCGTTGAAGGTGATCTGCGGCAAGCGATCATACGGCGTGATGGAGGCAACAGTCGCCAGCTGAAACGCCTGGGCGTTGACAGTGGCGGCATAGTCGTCACCACGGTAGGTGACGGAACCCTGCTGGTTCACGAAGTCAGCGCTTTTCACGCCAATCTGGTCAGTCTGCAGATCCTGGAAGTAATAAGGATCGCTGAGCTTGGTGTAGTCGACTTGCGTGAGGACACGCTCATCGAGACCACCCTTGTGCTGCCAGTTATACATGTAGCGTTCTTTCTGGAAGTCGGTCTGCTTGTCGCGTTGGGTGTCCTCGTCATTGAGGTACGCCGCACCGAACTGACCTTCGCTGGACTTGGTCAGGTAGCGGAATTCGCCTTCCATCAACAAGCCATGCTTTTCCATGTAACGTGGGTACAACGTGGCATCGTAGTTCGGTGCCAGGTTGAAGTAATACGGGGTGACCAGCATGAAGCCGGTATCGCTGCCGGTGCCGATAGTCGGCGGCAGGAAGCCCGACTGGCGACGGTCGTCGATCGGGAAGTAGATGTACGGCGTGTACAGGACAGGAATGTCCTTGACCCGCAGTGTCACGTTGGTCGCGGTGCCGAAGCCGGTCGCCGGGTTCAGGGTGATGTTGTTACCCTTGAGCTGCCAGGCGTTGCTGTTCGGTTCGCACGTGGTGTACGTACCATCCTTGAGGCGGATGATCGCGTTTTCGGCACGCTTGGCGTACAGCGCGTTACCACGGATGCGCGATTTGTGCATCACGTATTCGGCGTTGTCGACCTTGGCTTCACCGGTGTCGAGCTGCACGTCGGCATGGTCGCCGACGATCAGTGCGCCGTTGTCGCGGATGCGCACGTCGCCATTGAGTTCGGCGCGGCTTTCGGCCTGATACAGGCTGGCTTCGTCGGACTCGACCTGCATGCTGCCTTGACGCAATACAACGTCACCTGCCAGCGTGCCGACTTGATCTTCGGTGTTGTAACGAGAGGCCTTGGCGCCGATAAAGGTCGGTGCGTCACTTTTATTCGTCTTGTCATTCATGCCAGGACGAATCGGTTCGATATAGGAACCAGAGCAGTAAGGACCGGTTTCGGCCAATTGCGCGGCAGTGAGGCTCTCGCGTGGAACCCAGTCGAGGTGACTGTAGTCTGCACTACGCGACTTCATGCCACGGCCCTTGGACTCGGTAACGAGTGCAGGCTTGGCGGCGGAACCGCTCTCGGCTTCTGCGTCGTCAACGGCAGTGACCGCACCGTCATGGGCGGGGCGCGGTGGCAATGCCGCCGCTGGCGATTTTGGCGCACAGTCCCAGGCACCCGAAGCAGAGACTGAGCAGTCATACTGTTCCGCGGCGACCACGAATGAAGTGGCTAGGGGTTGCAGGGCCAGCAGACTGCCGGTAACCAACAACGGAAATTTTTTACGAAACGCGGGGGATTTCAATGCCATCTTATTAGTCCGGGCTTCCTGCGTGCCATCTGCCCGCGGTGTGGGCCGCACGCCTCTCGATGGTCTGAAAAAGATGCTGGATAATAAAGCATGACCCGCTTGACGGCTAGCGCCGTCGGAGACCCTTGCAATGCCTGACCAAGATGTACGTTTGCAACACCTGAAAGTTTGGCTCGATGAGCAGTTGGCAATTCTCTTTGCAGAACAGGGCTGGGGCGCCGTACCCCCGGCCACGTTGACTGCGGCGAGTAGTGACGCGAGTTTTCGGCGCTATTTTCGCTGGGAAGGCGAGGGCAAAAGCTTCATCGTAATGGACGCTCCGCCGCCCCAGGAAAACTGCAAACCCTTCGTGGATATCGCTTTTTTGCTGGCGAAATCCGGAATAAATGTGCCGAAAATTTATGCCGAAGACCTCGAACGCGGTTTTCTCTTGCTCAATGACCTGGGCAACAAGACTTACCTTGACGTGATCGACAGCGAAAATGCCGATGATTTGTTCAACGATGCCCTGCAGGCACTGTTGGCTTTTCAGCAGTTGCCGATGGTTGCGCCATTGCCGAGTTATGACGTCGCACTGTTGCGTCGCGAACTGGAACTGTTCCCCGACTGGTATGTGAAACACGAGTTGGGCATCGAGTTCGACGCGGCGCAGAAAATGCTCTGGCAGAACGTCACCGATCTGTTGATCGATAGCGCTCTGGCCCAGCCCAAAATCCTGGTGCACCGCGACTACATGCCACGCAACCTGATGCTCAGCGAACCGAATCCGGGCGTGCTGGATTTTCAGGACGCGGTGTACGGTCCCGTGACCTACGACGTGACCTGCCTGTTCAAGGACGCCTTCCTCAGCTGGCCCGAAGAGCGTGTGCGCGGCTGGCTCGAACTGTACTGGCAGCGAGCCGGCGAGCTCGACATTCCGGTTCAACCGGACTTCGAAGAGTTCTTGCGTGCCAGCGACTTGATGGGCGTGCAGCGTCATCTGAAAGTCATCGGCATCTTCGCCCGCATCTGCCATCGCGACGGCAAACCGCGCTACCTCGCTGACGTGCCGCGCTTCTTCGCCTATATAGAAGCTGTGATTGCCCGCCGCCCTGAACTGGCCGAGCTGGATGTGTTGCTGCTGAGCCTGCGTGCCGGAGCGAATGCATGAAGGCAATGATTCTGGCTGCCGGTAAGGGCGAGCGCATGCGCCCGTTGACCCTGACCACCCCCAAACCGCTGGTTCGCGCCGGCGGCGTGCCATTGATCGAGTACCACCTGCGCGCCCTCGCGGCGGCCGGGTTCAACGAGATCGTGATCAACCACGCCTGGCTCGGTCAGCAGATCGAAGACTATCTGGGCGACGGTTCGCGCTATGGCCTCAGCATTCAGTACTCGCCGGAAGGCGAGCCGCTGGAAACCGGTGGTGGGATTTTTCGCGCATTGCCGTTGCTGGGGGATGAGGCGTTTGTGGTGGTCAATGGCGACATCTGGACCGACTACGACTTCAGCGTGTTGCATCAACCCATCAACGGGCTGGCTCACCTGGTGCTGGCGGATAACCCGGCCCATCACCCGACGGGCGATTTCACCTTGCTCGACGGGCACGTGCGCGACGGTCGGCCGGAGACAGCGACCCTGACGTATAGCGGCATCGCGGTGCTGCATCCGCAACTGTTCGACGGCTGTTCGGACGGGGCCTTCAAGCTTGCGCCGCTGTTGCGCAAAGCCATGGCCGACGGGCAAGTGACGGGGGAGCGCCTGAAAGGCCATTGGGTGGATGTCGGTACGCACGAACGCCTGGCCGACGTTGAAACCCTGATAGAAGCGAGCCGCTGAGGTGCTGTGGCCAGGGACTCTGATCGGAGCCGGAGCAGGCTTTGCCATAGCCAGCATTCCGGGGGCCATGCTCGGCGCCTTGTTGGGGCAGGCGCTGGATCGGCGCTTGCACCTGCAAAGCTTCGGGCACTTGCTTGAAAAGCTCGGCGGTCGTCCGATGCTGCGCAATGATGAGCTGCTGTTCGTGTTGTTGGGGCGCTTGGCCAAGAGTGACGGGCGAGTGGTGGATGGCCATATCCAGCAAGCCCGCCAGGAAATGCGTGCGCTGGAAATGACGGACTCGGCGCAGCGTCGTGCCATTGCGGCGTTCAATCGCGGCAAGTCCGGCAATGACCGGCTACGCGGCTATCTGCGGCGCTTGAGCGCTCAACCGCACGCGGCGGAAGGTGTGTTGCGTGCCTGCTGGCGGATGGTTTGGGCCGATGGTCGTGCCGGCAGTCATGAACGCGAGTTGATTGCCCAATGGGGTAAGTGGCTGGGCTGGACGCCGCGTCAGGTTCAGGCGCTGGCCGCCGATTACGAGCAACACAAGCGTCCGCAGGTGAGCAGCGCGATCACCTATCAGGATGCGTTGCGGCTTTTGGGGGTGTCGGCAACCAGCGAGCCGGCGCAGATCAAGCGCGCTTATAGGCGCCTGCTGAGTCGTCATCATCCGGACAAGATCGCCGGCAGCGGGGCGACGGCGTTGCAGGTGCGGGAGGCAACGGACAAGACGCGTGAATTGCACGCGGCTTATACGTTGATTCGTGAGCGGCGGGATTTTCGCTAGCTGGTAAGAGTTGTATCGCCCGGGATGCCGCCTTCGCGAGCAAGTCGAATCGTCGCACCGCCGCTCCCACATTTGATCTTCGTCGCACGCAGATTCTGTGCCGACTGAAGATTAAATGTGGGAGCGGGCTTGCTCGCGAACGGGGCGACTCGGTCTATCAGTCCGCAGCGTTCTGCGGGTTCAACCAGCCGCGCACCCGGCGCACCAATTGCTCCTGCTCAGCCTTGGCATCACCCGGCAGTGCCTTGAGCGCCACCTGACTAAACGCCGAGGCCTTCAACCGTTTGCTGGCCTGCATGCGCTCCAGCGCCGCTTTGCGATCCAGCGGCTTATCCACATAGAAAAGGTCGGCAGTCGGCAGCTTCAATGTCGGCGTCAGTTCGGCCAGTTCAGGCTTTGCCGTCACCGGTGTCTGAGCGGCGACCATCACAAACTTTTCCACCTGCGAGGGTTGTCTCTCGCTCAGATAACGCGCCGCCCAGTAAGCGCCAGTACCATGGCCCAGCACGACAATGCTGCGAGCACTTTGCTGTTCGGCATAAGTGATGGCGGCGTCGATTCGCGCGAAGATGCGCTCGGCGTCGACCTTGGCGTGTTCTTCGGTTGTTTCGGCGATGGCCTTGTCAGCCACTTCCGCTTCGCCGCCGGCGGCCTGCTCGATGGGCGCCGCGGTGGTGGAATCCTTGCTGCCGGTCTCCGGCGCTTTAGGCGCCGGCGCGACTTCGACGATGCGTGGTGCAATGGCGTCGCTTTGCAGGTCCGGCAAGGTGATACTCAGGCTGCTCCATTTGGCGTCCGGCAATTGACGGCGCAAAGGACCGATTGCTTGCGGCCAGTCAACAGTTTCACCAGCGCCCGGGATGATAATCACCGCGCCCTTGGGCTCGGCGGTGTTGGCCGGCTTCCACAAAGCGAGAAAAGTGTCGGTGCCGGCTTGCAGTTGTTGCTGCTCCTGAACAGGGACTTTTCGCTCAAGTGCGGTCGCTTCTTCCTGACTACGCTCAGGCAATGGCTGGCGTTCGACCGGTTTTTCTTCGGCGGGTTTTTCTGCCGCGGCAGGGGCCGGGTCGGCGGCCTCGACAGAAAAGGCACAAGGCAGGATCAGCGACAGGCACAATGCTGGCAGTGCCAGGCGGTAGACAGGGGGCATCGGATATTCCAGGCCAGAAGTGATTCCGGCAGCCTAATGGGTTAGTCAGTGTTTGTCAGTGTGTGAGACTTCGATGATGCGTTTTCGCTGCCTGTGGGTTATCGGCTGGTTGTGGTTTCCCTTGATGGGGTGGGCGGCGTCCGCGCCACCGGGGCATGCCGCGGCCTTGTCACCTGAGCAACAACAATGGCTCGCCGCCCATGACGAATTGCGCGTCGGCGTGGTGTTGCAGGCGCCTTATGCTCAATACGATCGCCGCTTGCAGCGTTTGTCCGGAGTCAACGTCGAGCTGATGAAGTGGCTGGCCAGTGCGCTCAAGGTCGAGCTCAGCTGGCGCAATTTCCCGGACGTCGCGCAACTGGAAGACGCCGCGCGCGAGGGTGAAATCGACATCGCCGTCGGCCTGACGCAAACCCCGGCCGGTTTGCGCCTGTGGCAATTTACCGACCCGTACATGCGGGTTCCGCAACTGGTGGTCAGTGATGAAAAGGGCACCGGTGTCGTGGAGCTGGAGAAACTCGACAGCCAGACCCGCGTCGCGGTGCGTATGCCCAGTGCGACCGCCGATTATCTGCGCAGCAACTTTCCGCATCTGAACCTGCAAGGCGTCCCCATCGAGCGCCAGGCGCTGCAATTGTTGCTCAGTCAGCAAGCCGGGTACGCCGTGGTCGACGAGGCGCAACTGGGGCGTTTGTCCGCCGAACCGGAGTTCGCCGGGCTGGTCGTGGTGGGCGACATCGGCCTGCCGCAATTGCTGCGCGTGGCTACTCGCCGGGATTGGCCGGAACTGGCCGGTATTGTCGAAAGCGCGCTACGGGCAATCCCGGCCAAGGACCTGGAACAACTGCACAACCATTGGCTACAACCCAAGTATCCGAGACTGACCGAATCCCCGGGGTTCTGGCAAAACCTGTGCCTGCTGTTCGCCGTCATGCTGTTGAGCAGCATGGCCATCGTGTTTTGGCAGCGGCGTCAGCAACACAGTCTGGAGGCGCGTCTGTTGGCCGCGCGTGAAGACATTGCGTTGCGCGAGGCCAGCGAAGAGGCGCTGCGCCTGACGCAGTTTTCCATCGATCAGAGCACCGTCGGCATTCTCTGGGTCAACTGGGACAGCCATGTGCGCTACGCCAACCGTGCCGCCGAAAACATGCTCGGCTATGCGCCAGGCGGAATCATCGATCGGCCGCTGATCGACTTCGAACCCGGCCTGCACATGGACCGCTGGTTGAATCTGTGGAAACGCGCACGGGCCAGTGACGACGGACCGCAAAGTTTCGAAACCCACTGCGTGCGGGCCGATGGCAGCATTTTGCCGACGGATGTCTCGTTGAGCTTCATGCGCTTTCGTGAGGGTGAATACCTGGTGGTCTACCTCAACGACGTCACCGAACGCCGTCGCGCACTGGCCGCGTTGCAGGAAAGCGAGGCGCGGTTACAGGGGATCGCGGCCAACGTTCCGGGACTGGTCTTTCGCCTGGAGCGCGCGCCGGTGACGGGACAGATCGACTTTGCCTACATCAGTGAAGGCAGTGAAACCCTGGTCGGTTACTCGCCGGCCACCCTGGCCCATCGCGACAAAGGCCTGCGCAGTCTGGTGCACCCGGACGACAAGGCCAGCTATCACCAGACGCAGGACCGTGCTCTGGACACCGACAGCGACTGGTCGTGGCAAGGCCGGATACTGACCCGTTCGGGCGAACAACGCTGGGCCGAGATCAAGGCCATCACCCGTAGGCTTGATGATGGCGCTTACGTCTGGGACGGTATCGTCTGGGACATCAGCGAGAGCAAGCGCATTGAACTGGAACTGGCCAGCTCCCGTGAACAGTTGCGTGAATTGTCGGCGCACCTGGAAAGCGTGCGGGAAGAGGAAAAGGGGCGCATCGCCAGGGAGGTTCATGACGAACTGGGCCAGATGCTGACCGTACTCAAACTGGAAACGTCCATGTGCGAACTGGCCTACGCCCAACTCGACCCAGGCCTGCACGAACGCTTGAACAGCATGAAGCGCTTGATCGCTCAGCTGTTCCAGTTGGTGCGCGATGTGGCCACGGCGTTGCGACCACCGATTCTCGATGCCGGCATCGCTTCCGCCATCGAGTGGCAGGCTCGGCGTTTCGAGGCGCGCACGCAGATTCCGTGTCTGGTGCAGGTGCCGGAGAATCTGCCGGTGCTCAGCGATGCCAAGGCGATTGGCTTGTTCCGGATCCTTCAGGAAGCCCTGACCAACGTCATGCGCCATGCCCAGGCGCATACTGTTGAACTGTCGCTGGCGCTGGAGGGCGACGAGTTGTGTCTGACGGTCAGTGATGATGGCGTAGGATTTGTTCCCGCGACGGGAAGGCCGACCTCCTTTGGGGTCGTGGGCATGCGTGAGCGGGTGTTGATCATGGGTGGGCGGTTGTCGCTTGAGAGTGAGCCGGGGGAGGGCACGACCCTGAGTGTGCGGGTGCCGCTGGATGCAGTCTGATTTTTTGTAGCGCCTTTGCTCGCGATAGAGCTTGGCTCTGAAATAAAAAGAATGGAGAAGAACGTGATCCGTGTACTGGTAGCCGAAGACCACACCATCGTCCGTGAAGGCATCAAACAGTTGATCGGCCTGGCCAAGGACCTGCTGGTGGTGGGGGAGGCGAGCAATGGTGAGCAGTTGCTCGAAACCTTGCGGCATGTGCCGTGCGAGGTGGTATTGCTCGACATCTCCATGCCAGGCGTCAATGGCCTGGAAGCGATCCCGCGGATTCGTGCGCTGAACAATCCGCCCGCCATCCTCGTGTTGTCGATGCACGACGAAGCGCAAATGGCCGCGCGGGCGTTGAAGGTCGGCGCAGCGGGTTACGCGACCAAGGACAGTGATCCGGCGCTGCTGCTGACCGCGATTCGTAAAGTGGCGGCAGGCGGGCGCTACATCGACCCGGACCTCGCTGACCGCATGGTCTTCGAAGTCGGCCTGACCGACTCCCGACCGTTGCACTCATTGTTGTCGGAACGAGAGTTTTCGGTGTTCGAACGCCTGGCCCAAGGCGTCAACGTCAATGACATCGCCCAGCAACTGGCCCTGAGCAGCAAAACCATCAGCACTCACAAGGCGCGGCTGATGCAGAAGCTCAACATCACCTCGCTGGCTGAACTGGTGAAGTACGCGATGGAACACAAACTCCTCTAAAACCCACCACTGTCCAATGTGGGAGCGGCGGTGCGACGATTCGACTTGCTCGCGAAGGGGCCATGTCAGTCGACATCAATTTCGCCTGATCCACCGCTTTCGCGAGCAAGCCCGCTCCCACAGGTTTTTTGGTGGCTTGTCTGTTTGCGACATCCACTAACTCCGTGGTCACCGGTTCCTGCGGCTTGCAGCCCGCCGCCTGTCGCAATACCCGATCCACATATCCATCCCCGCCATCCTTGTAGGGCAATCCCTACCCCAAACCTTCCATCCCGCTGAGGCGATTCTCTCTTGCGCCCCGATTTGCGTGGTCGGCAGTGTCCACTAGGCTTAGTCCACAGCAGTCATCAACAACAAAGGTGTGGGTATGAGCCAGGTCGATTCAAACGCAGGGGCCAGTGACATTCTGGTCAGCTTTCGTGGAGTGCAGAAAAGCTACGACGGCGAGAACCTGATCGTCAAAGACCTCAACCTGGACATTCGCAAAGGCGAATTCCTCACTTTGCTCGGGCCGTCCGGCTCCGGCAAGACCACCAGCCTGATGATGCTCGCCGGCTTCGAAACACCGACCGCAGGCGAAATTCTGCTGGCCGGGCGTTCGATCAACAACGTGCCGCCACACAAGCGTGACATCGGCATGGTGTTCCAGAACTACGCGTTGTTCCCGCACATGACCGTCGCCGAGAACCTCGCGTTCCCGCTGACCGTGCGCGGCCTGAACAAGAGCGACGTCAGCGACAAGGTCAAAAAAGTCCTGAGCATGGTCCAGCTCGATGCCTTTGCGCAGCGCTATCCGGCACAACTGTCCGGCGGCCAGCAACAGCGTGTGGCCCTGGCCCGTGCATTGGTGTTCGAGCCGCAGCTGGTGCTGATGGACGAACCCCTCGGCGCACTCGACAAGCAACTGCGCGAACACATGCAGATGGAAATCAAACACCTGCACCAGCGCCTGGGCGTGACCGTGGTCTATGTGACACACGACCAGGGCGAAGCCCTGACCATGTCCGACCGCGTTGCCGTGTTCCACCAGGGCGAGATCCAGCAGATCGCACCGCCGCGCACCCTCTACGAAGAACCGAAAAACACCTTCGTCGCCAACTTCATCGGCGAGAACAACCGCCTCAATGGGCGCCTGCACAGCCAGACCGGTGATCGCTGCATCGTTGAACTGAGTCGCGGTGAAAAAGTTGAAGCGTTGGCGGTCAATGTCGGCAAGACCGGTGAGCCGGTCACGCTGTCGATTCGTCCCGAGCGCATCAGCCTCAACGGTTCCAGCGAGTCATGCGTCAACCGCTTCTCAGGGAGGGTGGCGGAATTTATCTATCTGGGCGATCACGTCCGGGTTCGCCTGGAAGTCTGCGGCAAGACCGACTTCTTTGTGAAACAACCGATTGCCGAGCTCGATCCCGCGCTGGCTGTCGGCGACGTGGTACCGCTTGGCTGGCAGGTCGAACACGTTCGCGCGCTCGATCCACTTCTAGAGGCGCATTAATCGCCCCGGCAATACCAACACCAACCCTGCACGTGGAGAGAACAATAAATGTTGAGATCCCTGAAATTCACCGCCCTGGTCATGGGCATGATCGGTGCGGCACATGCGATGGCGGCGGGCCCGGACCTGACCGTGGTGTCCTTTGGCGGGGCGAACAAGGCTGCGCAGGTCAAAGCCTTCTACGCACCGTGGGAAGCGGCAGGCAACGGCAAGATCGTGGCGGGCGAGTACAACGGCGAAATGGCCAAGGTCAAAGCCATGGTCGACACCAAGAGCGTGTCCTGGGACCTGGTAGAAGTTGAATCGCCAGAACTGTCCCGTGGTTGCGACGAAGACATGTTCGAGCAGCTGGATCCGAAGCTGTTCGGCAAAACCGAAGACTACGTCAAAGGCGCTATCCAGCCGTGCGGCGTGGGTTTCTTCGTGTGGTCGACCGTGCTGGCCTACAACGCCGACAAACTGGCTTCCGCGCCAACCAGCTGGGTGGATTTCTGGGACACCAAGAAATTCCCGGGCAAGCGTGGCCTGCGTAAAGGCGCCAAGTACACCCTGGAATTCGCTCTGATGGCCGACGGCGTGGCGCCCAAAGACGTCTACAAAGTGCTGGCTGGCAAAGATGGTCAGGACCGCGCATTCAAGAAACTTGATGAGCTGAAGCCAAACATCCAGTGGTGGGAAGCCGGTGCACAACCGCCGCAGTACCTCGCCTCCGGTGACGTGGTCATGAGCTCGGCCTACAACGGCCGGATCGCTGCCGTGCAGAAAGAAAGCAATCTGAAAGTGGTGTGGAACGGCGGCATCTACGACTTCGACGCATGGGCGATCCCAAAAGGTCTGGACAAGGCACGCGCTGAAGCGGCGAAGAAATTCATCGCGTTCTCGGTGATGCCGCAGCAGCAGAAGACCTACTCGGAAAACATCGCTTACGGCCCGGCCAACACCCTGGCCGTACCGTTGCTGTCCAAGGACGTGCTGAAAGACATGCCGACCACCCCGGAAAACATCGCCAACCAGGTGCAGATCGACGTCAGCTTCTGGGCTGACAACGGCGAGCAACTGGAGCAGCGCTTCAATTCCTGGGCTGCGAAGTAACCAGAGGGCTCGCCCTCTTGTGAGGGCGAGCTTTTGTGGCGAGGGGGCTTGCTCCCGCTTGAGTGCGCAGCACTCACAAAATTGGAAGTTGTCAGCAGAATTTTGGGGCCGCTTCGCAGCCCAGCGCGAGCAAGCTCGCTCGCCACAAAAGTTCGCTCCCACTTTAATGATCGTTTAAAGATTTCCGGAGTACGCCATGGCCACCGCCATTCCCCTGAACGCGGGCACTGACCCCACCTTGAAGCAGCGACTCAGGCACGCCGAGCGGATCAACCGCTGGAAGGCCCAGGCCTTGATCGCGCCGCTGGTGCTGTTTCTGTTGCTGGTGTTCCTGGTGCCCATCGTGGCGCTGCTCTACAAAAGCGTGGGTAACCCGGAAGTGGTCGGCGGCATGCCGCGCACTGTCTCGGCCATCGCCAGTTGGGACGGCCGAGGCCTGCCCGCTGAACCGGTTTACAAAGCGGCCAGCGAAGACCTCGCCGAAGCCCGCAAGAATCAAACCCTGGGCGATTTGTCCAAGCGCCTGAACATGGAGTTGGCCGGCTACCGCAGCCTGCTGACCAAAACCGCCCGCGCATTGCCGTTCGCCACCGAGCCGGCTTCTTATAAGGAAGCGCTGGAAGGTCTCGATGAGCGCTGGGGCGATCCGGCCTACTGGCAAGCGGTACGCCGCAACGTCAGCAGCATCACGCCTTACTACCTGCTGGCGGCGGTCGATCATCGTATCGATGACCTCGGCGAAATCGCCCCGGCCACACCTGACCAGGCGATCTACCTCGACATCTTCGCCCGGACCTTCTGGATGGGCTTGATCATTACCGTGATCTGCCTGCTGCTGGCGTATCCGTTGGCTTACCTGCTGGCGAACCTGCCATCGCGTCAAAGCAACCTGTTGATGATCCTGGTCCTGCTGCCGTTCTGGACCTCGATCCTGGTGCGTGTCGCCGCGTGGATCGTGTTGCTGCAATCGGGCGGGCTGATCAATAGCGGCCTGATGGCCATGGGCATCATCGATAAACCGCTGGAGCTGGTGTTCAACCGTACCGGCGTCTACATCTCCATGGTGCACATCCTGCTGCCGTTCATGATTCTGCCGATCTACAGCGTCATGAAAGGCATCTCGCCGACCTACATGCGCGCCGCGATTTCCCTCGGCTGCCACCCGTTCGCCAGCTTCTGGCGGGTGTACTTCCCGCAGACCTATGCTGGTGTCGGCGCCGGTTGCCTGTTGGTGTTCATCCTCGCCATCGGCTACTACATCACCCCGGCCTTGCTGGGCAGCCCGAACGATCAGATGGTCAGCTACTTCGTCGCCTTCTACACCAATACCAGCATCAACTGGGGCATGGCGACCGCGCTCGGTGGGCTGTTGCTGTTGGCGACCGTGGTGCTTTATCTGATTTACAGCTGGCTGGTGGGCGCCAGTCGCCTGCGCCTGAGCTAAGGGGAGAACGAAATGCTGAGTCCTTATATGTCGCCCGTTGAGCGGGTGTGGTTCTACAGCTTGCGGATTCTCTGCGGCTTGATCCTGTTGTTCCTGATTCTGCCGGTGCTGGTGATTATTCCGTTGTCGTTCAACTCGGGTAGTTTTCTCGTGTACCCGTTGCAAGGTTTTTCGTTGCACTGGTACCAGGACTTCTTCGCCTCGGCCGAATGGATGCGCGCCCTGAAGAACAGCATCATCGTCGCCCCGGCGGCGACGGTGTTGGCGATGGTCTTCGGTACGCTGGCGGCGATTGGCCTGACCCGTGGTGATTTTCCTGGCAAGGCGCTGGTCATGGCGCTGGTGATTTCGCCGATGGTGGTGCCGGTGGTGATCATCGGTGTGGCGAGTTATCTGTTCTTTGCCCCGTTGGGGTTGGGCAACAGCTTCTTCTCGCTGATCGTGGTGCACGCGGTGCTGGGTGTGCCGTTTGTGATCATCACGGTGTCGGCGACCTTGCAGGGCTTCAACCATAACCTGGTGCGCGCCGCGGCAAGCCTGGGTGCATCGCCACTGACCGCGTTTCGCCGGGTGACCTTGCCGCTGATTGCGCCGGGCGTGATTTCGGGGGCGCTGTTTGCCTTCGCGACGTCGTTCGATGAAGTGGTGGTGACCTTGTTCCTCGCCGGTCCAGAGCAAGCGACCTTGCCTCGGCAGATGTTCAGCGGGATCCGCGAAAACCTCAGCCCGACCATCGCCGCTGCAGCGACATTGCTGATCGCCTTCTCGGTGATCCTGCTGCTGACCCTGGAATGGCTGCGCGGTCGCAGCGAAAAACTGCGCACCGCCCAGGTCTAAGCCACACACAGTAGAAATGTGGGAGCTGGCTTGCTCGCGAAAGCGGTCTGACATTCAACACCAATGTTGGCTGTAAAGGCCCCTTCGCGAGCAAGCCCGCTCCCACATGAGATTTATGGTGTTTTCGGGATCTGCGTTCATTCATTGCCTGAATAGCAGACAAACCCCAATCCCCAGCTACTATTGTGCCCAGCTCCCCTACCTATAAGAGGCTGCGCACGATGAGTCTTTCCTCTTTCAAAATTGCTCACAAACTGATCACCGGCGCAGGTGCCATCGAGCAGCTCGCCGCTGAACTGACCCGTCTGGATGTCGATAACCCGCTGATCGTGACCGACGCAGCGCTGGTCAAGTCCGGCACGGTCGAACTGGCGCTGGCGCATCTGGGAGACCGGAGTTACGAGATTTTCGACCGGGTGCTGCCGGACCCGGAAATCGCCATCGTCGAAGACTGCATGCGGGTGTATCGCGACGGCGGGCATGACGGCTTGATCGGTCTGGGCGGCGGCAGTGCCATCGACATCGCCAAGAGCGTGGCGGCGTATGCCGGTTACCACGGTGCGCTGGAAGATTTGTTTGGCATCAATCAGGTGCCGCGCAAAGGTCCGCCGCTGATCGCGATTCCGACCACCGCTGGCACCGGCTCTGAAGTCACCAACGTGGCGATCCTTTCCGACAAGGTCGCGCAGTTGAAAAAAGGCATCGTCAGCGACTATCTATTGCCGGACGTGGCGCTGGTCAGTCCGCAAATGACCCTGACCTGTCCGCGCAGTGTCACCGCCGCCAGTGGCGTCGACGCGCTGGTGCACGCCATCGAATCCTACCTGTCGGTCAACGCCTCGCCGATCACCGACGCCCTGGCCATCGGCGCCATCAAGCTGATCGCCAAGGCGCTGCCCAAGGCCTATGCCAATCCGTCCAACCTGCAAGCCCGCGAAGACATGGCCACCGCCAGCCTGATGGCGGGCATGGCGTTCGGCAATGCCGGGGTCGGCGCGGTGCATGCGCTGGCGTATCCGCTGGGCGGACGTTTCAACATCGCCCACGGTGTCAGCAACGCCTTGCTGCTGCCCTATGTCATGACCTGGAACAAGATGGCCTGTGTCGAGCGCATGCAGGATATTGCCGAGGCCATGGGGGTGAAGACCGCTCATTTGAGCGCCAACGAAGCGGCGGACAAAGCCGTGGAGGCGATGACCGCTCTGTGTGCAGCGGTAGAAATCCCGTTGGGCTTGCGCAGTTTCGGTGTTCCCGAAGACGCCATCCCGGCCATGGCCGCAGAAGCGGCGGGGATCGAACGTCTGATGCGCAACAACCCACGCAAATTGAGCGCCGTCGATATCGAGAAAATCTACCGGGCGGCGTACTAGAGCGCTGCCAGCGCAAATTGATCGAAGGCAGCCCCAATCATCGCGGTCACAGTGCGCGCGCCAAACTATGAGGTATACAATGCGCGCCATCGTGATTCTGCTCAAAAAAGGTGCGTCATGCAGCCCTTCGTCATTGCTCCGTCGATTCTCTCCGCCGACTTCGCCCGCCTGGGTGAAGAAGTGGACAACGTCCTGGCCGCCGGTGCCGACTTCGTGCACTTCGATGTCATGGACAACCACTACGTGCCGAACCTGACCATCGGCCCGATGGTGTGCGCGGCGCTGCGCAAGTACGGCGTGACCGCGCCGATCGACGCGCACCTGATGGTCAGCCCGGTGGACCGCATCGTCGGTGACTTCATCGAAGCCGGCGCGACCTACATCACCTTCCACCCGGAAGCCTCGCAGCACGTCGACCGTTCCCTGCAACTGATCCGCGAGGGCGGTTGCAAGTCGGGCCTGGTGTTCAACCCGGCGACCCCGCTGAGCGTGCTCGAATACGTGATGGACAAGGTCGACATGATCTTGCTGATGAGCGTCAACCCGGGCTTCGGCGGGCAGAAATTCATCCCCGGCACCCTCGACAAACTGCGTCAGGCGCGGGCCTTGATCGATGCGTCCGGGCGTGACATCCGCCTGGAAATCGACGGCGGCGTGAACGTGAACAATATTCGTGAAATCGCTGCGGCGGGCGCGGACACCTTCGTGGCGGGCTCGGCGATTTTCAATGCGCCGAACTATCAGGAAGTGATCGAGAAGATGCGCGCCGAACTGGCGCTGGCTCGCCCATGAGTGGTTTTGAGCAGCTGTTCCCGGGGCGTCTGCCGCGGCTGGTGATGTTCGATCTGGATGGCACGCTGATCGATTCGGTCCCGGACCTCGCAGCGGCCGTGGATCACATGCTGCTCAAGCTGGGCCGCAAACCCGCCGGCATCGAGTCGGTACGGGAATGGGTCGGTAACGGCGCACCGATATTGGTGCGCCGTGCGCTGGCGGGTGGCATCGAGCACTCGGCGGTCGACGACGTCGAGGCTGAACACGCGCTGGAGATTTTCATGCAGGCCTATGGTGCGAGCCATGAGCTGACCGTGGTTTACCCCGGTGTGCGTGACACCTTGAAGTGGCTGCACAAGCAAGGCGTGGAAATGGCGCTGATCACCAACAAGCCGGAACGCTTCGTTGCGCCGCTGCTGGATCAGATGAAAATCGGCCGCTACTTCAAATGGATCATCGGCGGCGATACCTTGCCGCAGCAGAAACCTGACCCGGCCGCGCTGTTTTTCGTGATGAAAATGGCCAACATTCCGGCTTCGCAATCCTTGTTCGTCGGCGATTCGCGCAGCGATGTGCTGGCGGCGAAAGCGGCGGGGGTCAAGTGTGTGGCGCTCAGTTATGGCTACAACCATGGTCGGCCGATTGCCGAGGAATCGCCGGCGCTGGTGATCGACGACCTGCGCAAACTAATTCCCGGTTGCCTGGATCCGGCCGCTGAGATAACGTTGCCCGACGCTGTTCAACCCCCTGCTGGAAACGCCATCGTGGTGGTCACTCGCAAACTCTGGATGAAAGTCATCAAGGCCCTGGCCCGCTGGCGTTGGCGCGCCTGACTTGTTCCTGGCCGGCGTACCGGCGCGTTTGCATACCTGACTGTTAGACCCTCAAGCCACGAGGCTACCCCATGATCCGCGAAGAATTCCTGCGTTTGGCCGCTGCCGGCTACAACCGCATCCCGCTTGCCTGCGAAACCCTGGCTGACTTCGACACGCCGCTGTCGATTTACCTGAAACTGGCCGACGAGCCAAACTCCTACCTGCTGGAATCGGTTCAGGGCGGGGAGAAGTGGGGCCGTTACTCGATTATCGGCCTGCCATGCCGCACCGTGTTGCGGGTGCATGACCATCACGTCAGTGTGACCGTCGACGGCATCGAAACTGAAAGCCACGATGTCGAAGACCCACTGGCGTTCGTCGAAACCTTCAAGGCCCGTTACAACGTGCCGACCATCGCCGGCCTGCCGCGTTTCAACGGCGGCCTGGTGGGGTATTTCGGTTATGACTGCGTTCGGTATGTGGAGAAGCGCCTGGGCAAATGCCCGAACCCGGATCCACTGGGCGTGCCGGACATTCTGCTGATGGTCTCCGACGCGGTGGTGGTGTTCGACAACCTCGCCGGCAAGATGCACGCGATTGTGCTGGCCGACCCGGCGCAGGCCGGCGCTTTCGAACAAGGCCTGGAACGTCTGGAAGAACTGCTGGAAAAACTCCGCCAGCCGATCACGCCGCGCCGTGGCCTGGATTTCAGCAAGCAACAGTCGGCTGATCCGGTATTCCGTTCGAGTTTCACCCAGGACGATTACGAAAAAGCCGTCGACACCATCAAGGAATACATCCTGGCCGGCGACTGCATGCAGGTCGTGCCGTCCCAGCGCATGTCGATCGACTTCAAGGCTGCACCGATCGATCTGTACCGGGCGCTGCGCTGCTTCAACCCGACCCCTTACATGTACTTCTTCAACTTCGGCGACTTCCATGTCGTCGGCAGTTCACCGGAAGTGCTGGTGCGGGTCGAAGACAACCTGATCACCGTGCGCCCGATTGCCGGCACCCGTCCACGCGGGGCCAACGAAGAGGCCGACCTGGCGCTGGAAAAAGACCTGCTGTCCGATGACAAGGAAATCGCCGAGCACTTGATGCTGATCGACCTCGGCCGTAACGACACCGGTCGGGTCTCGGAAATCGGTTCGGTGAAGCTCACCGAGAAAATGGTCATCGAGCGTTATTCCAACGTGATGCACATCGTGTCCAACGTCACCGGGCAATTGAAGGCCGGGCTGACGGCGATGGACGCGTTGCGGGCGATCCTGCCGGCGGGTACGTTGTCCGGTGCGCCGAAGATTCGCGCAATGGAAATCATCGACGAACTGGAACCGGTGAAACGCGGCGTCTACGGCGGTGCGGTCGGATACTTTGCCTGGAACGGCAACATGGACACCGCGATTGCGATCCGCACCGCGGTGATCAAAAACGGTGAACTGCACGTGCAGGCCGGTGGCGGCATCGTGGCCGACTCCGTACCGGCGCTGGAATGGGAAGAAACCCTGAACAAACGCCGCGCGATGTTCCGTGCCGTGGCCCTGGCCGAACAAACCCCGGACACCTGAACCTGTGGGAGCGAGCCTTTGTGGCGAGGGGGCTTGCCCCCGTTCGGCTGCGCAGCAGTCGTAAAACCAGGCGACTCGATAAATCTGTAAGAGTGCGAGGGGCCGCTCCGCGACCCAACGGGGGCAAGCCCCCTCGCCACAGTTAAGTATTCAGCACCATAAAAAACGCGGTGCCTGTGAAGGCACCGCGTTTTTTATGGCCGATCGATTTAGAAGTCCAACGCAACCCCTAAGTTGATCCCCTGCTGGGTAAAGTCGTCATCCTTGCGAATGTTGTAGCTGGCGCGCAGTGCCAGTTCCTTGGTGAGGTTGTGGCTCACCCCCAGGTTCACCCGGTTCAGGTTGGTTTGCGGGGTGTAGCCTTCCAGCGTGAACTGGTTGTTTGGCAGGCTGTTGAGGTTGATCGCCACGTCCTGGGTGTCGTCGTTGTACTCACGTTCGTGGGCCACTTCGCCAAATACCTGGGTTTGTGGGGTGATCTGGTATTTACCCTGCAAACCAATGCCCAATCGACGGGAAATACTTTCCTGATCGCCAAAAGTCAGCGCAGTAGAATCATTGCCGTCCTCTGTATAACCATCGACTTTCACCTTGGAGAAGTCAGCGCTGACAAACGGCGACAGGTGCCAAGGGCTGCTGGCTTGCTGTGCAATGTCGTAACCGATGCGAGCGCTGAAGGCTTCGACGAAGCCACTGGTGTCGCCTTTTTCGCTGCGTTCATTGGCGCCCAGCTGGAATTTACGCTTGAGGCTGTCGTAATCCAGGTGTCCGGCGGTCAACGCCATGTCCGCCCAGATGCGGTTTTGTTGGTACTGGGCGAATGCGGTACCCAGGTAAGTGTTGAGCTTGTAGTCGGAGTCGTTAGTCCCGGCTTCGAGTTTCTGGTTATAGAAACCGGCCGCTACGCCCACGCGCCAGGCATCGTCGAGGCGATAGCTGCCGCCAATGTTCAGGTTGTAACCATTGCCGTCGGCGCTCGTGACGCTGTCCTGACCATCAAAGTCCTGATGCTGGCCACCGCCGGAAACAATGGCGCGCCACTGACCAACGTCCTGCCAATTCTCCCAGTCGGCCAGCCATTGGTTGCGCAGTTCATCCTGGTGCGCGCGCAAGGTGCCTTGGGCCATTTGCGGCAGCAGCGTCATCTCCCACGGCGCTGACAACAGCGAATAGGCGTAATCGGCAATCAGGCGTTGCCCGGCTTCGGTCGGGTGGACCGAGTCGTTGTAGATCAGCTTGGTCGGGTCGGGAGTGGCGCTGTTGATCCCGTAACGGGCGTTCTCGGTGCAGCCGCTGCCGCTGAAGCAGGTGGCGGTCAGGTTCTGGTCGGTCGCCAGGCCGAACTGCGCCGGGTTGGCGAACGCCTCTTTGAGAAGCACCGGAATATTGAGCGGGATGATTTCTGCATTGATGTTCTGCAGTCGGCTGACCAACTCAGTGTTGAACTGGGCGCTGAGCTGGGAGGTGAACGCTTGCAGCGGGGAGCCGTTGAACGCTGGGGTGAAGCCGATATCCGGCAGCAGCCAGACCATGACGTATTTTGCGCCAGCGGTTTGCAGCGTCTGTACGCTATCAGCCAATCGGTCGGCGGCGGCACTGGCCTGCGGCAGGCTGGTGACGCGGCCCTGCAGGAAGTCGTTACCGCCACCCGACAGGTAATACAGCGCGTTCGGGTCAGCGCGGAAGTTGTTCGACGGCAGGTACCCGGAACGCACGCGATCACCGGTGTCGGACGTGGTGGTGATCGAATCGAGAATCTGATCGGTGCGATAACCGCCGACGGCCCAGTTGTTGCCATCGGGCTGGCCATTGCTGGCGCGCACTGCCGAATTCGATGACGCGGTCTGGTCTGCGGTGTACCCCAGTTTTCCACCCAGTATTTGCGTGGAGTTGAGCGAGCGGACTTCGCCGCTGCCATCCAGGTAAACCGGCCCCGTCCGGTTGGTGTAACGCTGAGTGGAACCAGCAGGCCCACCGGTGTCGGCAAAAGTACCCGCATCGTTGAGGCTGTCGCCGAAGACGACGAAATTGGTGTAGGGATTCGGTGCGGCGTACGCCTGAGCGCAGGCCATGGCGAGCAAGCATCCTGCGAGCGGTACAAACAACGTCTGTTTGATCATGAGCAAGTCCGTTTATTTATTGTTTTAGGAAAACGAAACGACAGTACCAAAAACTTTCGGCCTTTTGCCATCCGTCGCGAAGCCTTTGAGAGTTTCGCGAGCGGCAGCCCCGGCCATATTGCACGCTCTGCCCAGCTAAGTTACTGTGCCGAGACGTATGAATGAGACCTTCCCCGTGTTGATCATCAGTAAACTCCTGGATCAAGTCATCAAGGCACACGCCCGCTGGCGTTGGCGCGCCTGAATTCTTTTGCCGGCCTCGCCGGACCTGTACCGCTTTGCCTTCGTTACCTGTTTGAAATGCCGCTTTGCTGGCGCTACCCCGGCACCTGACAAAGCGCAGCGCTCTGCGGGTCAATCATTCGAAGGCTGTCTTTAAAGTCAGTGAATTCAAGAGGTTCAAAAACGCCATGTTGCTGATGATCGATAACTACGACTCCTTTACCTACAACGTTGTGCAGTACCTCGGTGAGCTCGGCTCCCAGGTCAAAGTCGTGCGCAACGATGAGCTGACCATCGCTGAAATCGAAGCCCTCAACCCAGAGCGCATCGTGGTATCCCCCGGTCCTTGCACCCCGACCGAAGCCGGGATCTCGATTGAAGCGATCAAGCATTTCGCCGGCAAACTGCCGATTCTTGGCGTCTGCCTCGGCCACCAGTCCATCGGCCAGGCCTTTGGCGGTGATGTGGTTCGCGCCCGTCAAGTGATGCACGGTAAGACTAGCCCGGTATTCCATGAGGACAAGGGCGTATTTGAAGGCTTGAATCGCCCATTGACGGTTACCCGCTATCATTCGCTGATCGTCAAACGTGAAACCTTGCCCGACTGCCTGGAGCTGACCGCCTGGACCCAACTTGAAGACGGTTCGGTCGACGAGATCATGGGCCTGCGCCACAAGACCCTGAATATCGAAGGCGTGCAGTTTCACCCCGAATCGATCCTCACCGAGCAGGGCCACGAACTGTTCGCCAACTTCCTCAAACAAACCGGCGGCACGCGCTAAGGACTTTTCATGAACATCAAGACAGCCCTGGGCCGTATCGTCGATCACCTCGACCTCAGCACCGATGAGATGCGCGATGTAATGCGCGAAATCATGACCGGCCAATGCACGGATGCACAGATCGGCGCCTTCATGATGGCGATGCGCATGAAGAGCGAGAGCATCGACGAAATCGTCGGCGCCGTGTCGGTCATGCGTGAGCTGGCGGACAAGGTCGAACTCAAGACCCTCGACGGCGTGGTCGATGTGGTCGGCACCGGCGGTGACGGTGCGAATATTTTCAACGTATCGACCGCATCGTCGTTCGTCGTCGCAGCAGCCGGTTGCACCGTGGCCAAGCACGGTAACCGTGCGGTGTCGGGCAAAAGCGGCAGCGCGGATCTGTTGGAAGCGGCGGGCATCTACCTGAACCTGACGCCGGTTCAAGTCGCACGCTGCATCGACAACGTCGGCATCGGTTTCATGTTCGCCCAAACTCACCACAGTGCCATGAAGTATGCCGCCGGTCCGCGCAAGGAGCTTGGCCTGCGTACCCTGTTCAACATGCTCGGCCCGCTTACGAATCCGGCCGGCGTGAAACATCAGGTGGTGGGCGTGTTCAGTCAGGCGTTGTGCCGGCCATTGGCCGAAGTTCTGCAACGTCTGGGCAGCAAACATGTGCTGGTGGTGCATTCGAAAGATGGCCTGGACGAATTCAGCCTGGCTGCGCCGACCTTCGTGGCGGAATTGAAGAACAACCAGATCACCGAATATTGGGTCGAGCCCGAAGACCTGGGTATGAAGAGCCAGAGCCTGCACGGTCTGGCCGTGGAAAGCCCGGCGGCCTCGCTGGAGCTGATTCGCGATGCCTTGGGCAAACGCAAAACCGAAAGCGGTCAGAAAGCCGCCGAAATGATTATGCTCAATGCCGGTGCCGCGTTGTACGCCGCCGACCATGCAACCAGTTTGAAAGAAGGCGTTGCCCTGGCGCACGATGCGCTGCACACAGGCCTCGCTCGGGAGAAACTGGAGGAGTTGGGTGCATTTACCGCGGTATTCAAAGTGGAGAATGAGGGATGAGTGTACCGACGGTTCTGGAAAACATTCTGGCGCGCAAGGTCCAGGAAGTCGCCGAGCGTAGCGCTCGTGTGAGCCTGGCCGAGCTGGAAAGTCTGGCCAAGGCGGCCGATGCACCCCGTGGTTTTGCCAAGGCATTGTTGGCGCAGGCCAAGCTCAAACAGCCAGCGGTAATTGCCGAAATCAAGAAAGCTTCGCCGAGCAAGGGCGTGATTCGCGAGAACTTCGTTCCCGCCGACATCGCCAAGAGCTACGAGAAGGGCGGGGCGACATGTTTGTCGGTGCTGACCGATATCGATTACTTCCAGGGCGCCGATGCGTATCTGCAACAGGCCCGGGCGGCGTGCAAACTGCCGGTGATCCGCAAGGACTTCATGATCGATCCTTACCAGATCGTCGAAGCGCGGGCGCTGGGCGCCGATTGCGTGTTGTTGATCGTCTCCGCGCTGGATGACGTGAAAATGGCCGAACTGGCTGCCGTGGCAAAAAGTATCGGCCTCGATGTGCTGGTGGAAGTTCACGACGGCGACGAGTTGGAGCGGGCCTTGAAAACCCTCGACACTCCGCTGGTCGGCATCAATAACCGCAACCTGCACACATTTGATGTCAGCCTGGAAACCACCCTCGACCTGTTGCCGCGCATCCCTCGTGATCGCTTGGTGATTACCGAAAGCGGCATTCTTCACCGCGCGGATGTCGAGCTGATGGAAATCAGCGACGTGTATGCGTTTCTGGTCGGCGAGGCGTTCATGCGCGCCGAAAGCCCGGGGACCGAGTTGCAGCGTCTGTTCTTTCCGGAGCGCGGTACCGCGGTGAGTGGTTCTACACTCGACTGATTTCCGACAGGAAAACCGTGGTGCGCCCTTCGCGAGCAAGCCCGCTCCCACATTTGACTGGTGTTGTTCAATTGAACGCGGACTAATGTGGGAGCGGGCTTGCTCGCGAAGAGGCCCTCAACATTTCCAAAAATTTCAAACTTTGCGGAGTACTCAATGACCCAGCCGACCAATCTGACAATCGAAGTCGGCCTGCAAGCCGAACAGGATCTGCTGGCGTCGGTCTGTGCCGGCGACGCTGAATTTGGTCTGCTGTTCTGGCAACCCAATGACCGCGCCCTGGTCATGCCCCGACGCCTGAATCGTCTACCCGGTTTTGAAGCAGCCTGCGAGGTCTCGGCGGCTGCCGGTTGGCCCGTGCTGTTGCGTGAGACTGGCGGTGAGCCAGTGCCGCAATCGGCGTCCACTATAAACATCGCATTGGTCTACGCACCGCCACGCAGCGAAGGCGACCAAAATCGCATCGAAACCGCCTATCACCGGCTCTGCGATCCGATCTGCCAGTTGCTGGATGAGCTGGGCGGCGTGTCGTCCCTCGGCGAAATCGAAGGTGCGTTCTGCGATGGCCGTTTCAACGTCAACCTAGATGGCCGAAAAATGGTCGGCACCGCTCAACGCTGGCGCCAGAGCAAGGGCGGCACGCGTCCGGTCGGATTGGTGCACGGTGCGCTGTTACTGGATAACGAGCGGGAATCGATGGTTGATGCGGTAAATCGTTTCAATGAAGCCTGCGGCCTGGAACAGCGGGTTCGCGCAGAAAGCCACATCGCCCTGCATGAGAAGTTCGCCGCGCCCGATGCGCTCGGGCGGCTTGACACACTTTATCGCCAGTTGCTGGCGGATATGTTCAAGGTTTAGCGCGTACCGAAGACCACCATGGTCTTGCCTTTGACGTCCACCAGGTTGCGTTCTTCCAGATCCTTGAGCACGCGACCGACCATCTCACGCGAACATCCGACAATCCGGCCGATTTCCTGACGGGTCACTTTGATCTGCATGCCGTCGGGGTGGGTCATCGCGTCCGGCTGCTTGCACAGTTCCAGCAGGCAACGAGCGACACGACCTGTCACGTCGAAGAACGCCAGGTCACCGACCTTGCGCGTGGTGTTGCGCAGGCGCTGTGCGATTTGTCCGCTGAGGACGTAAAGAATGTCCGGATCTTGCTGGGACAGCTCGCGGAATTTCGCGTAGCTGATTTCCGCGACTTCGCATTCGATCTTGGCGCGCACCCAGGCGCTGCGTGCCTGTTCCAGGCCAGCTTGTTCGAACAGACCCAACTCACCGAAAAAGTCCCCGGCGTTCAGGTAGGCGATGATCATTTCACGACCATCGTCATCCTCGATCAGGATCGTGACCGAGCCTTTGATGATGAAGAACAGGGTTTCCGAGCGATCGCCCGCACAAATGATGTTGCTCTTGGCCGCATAGCGACGGCGCTGGCAATGCATCAACAACTTGTCGAGGTTTTTGATTTTGGGTATTGGGGTAATAGCAACCATGGTTGTATCCCGAAAAGACGTCACGGTGTGTGTTTGATTTTCTTATGAGTCGCCGACAATGGCCAAGCAAAGCTGGCTATGCGCCAGCGAATTGGCGTCAGCTTAACAGACACTTCCTGCAATATTCGAGAATTTACCTACAGCGCAGAGGCTTGCGTCCTAGGAAGGCGAGGCACCGTCAATCAAGGGCCCTGTGCTAAGCTGGCGACCCTTTTTTAGACAGTGGAGTCTTGGCGATGAAGGCACGCATCCAATGGGCTGGCGAAGCCATGTTCCTCGGTGAATCCGGCAGCGGTCATGTCGTGGTCATGGACGGTCCGCCCGATGCCGGCGGTCGCAACCTGGGTGTCCGGCCAATGGAAATGCTCCTGCTCGGTGTCGGCGGTTGCAGCAATTTCGACGTGGTCAGCATCCTCAAGAAGTCCCGTCAGGCCGTCGAAAGCTGCGAAGCCTTCCTCGAAGCCGAGCGTGCGACCGAGGACCCCAAGGTCTTCACCAAGATTCACATGCACTTCGTGGTCAAGGGTCGCGGGCTGAAAGAAGCCCAGGTCAAGCGCGCCATCGAGCTGTCGGCGGAGAAGTATTGCTCGGCCTCGATCATGCTCGGCGCAGCTGGCGTGGCGATTACCCACGACTACGAGATCATCGAACTCGGTTGAGCCGACATTCAACTATCATAAAAGCGGTGCAGACTCTGGCGAACCCAAGCTGACGTCTGCATAATGCGCCACTTTTTTCAGGGTAGTGGTCCGTCAACCGACAGGCCGCGCCCCCGAACAGACAACCAAAATCGCCATCGCGAAGAGGTGTTAACCGTCCTACGCAGGTGCGTTGTTCGCATTTGACGGGCATGCTTGATCACGCGGCCGGGCCGCAATACATAGAGAGTTTTTAACGGTGAAAAGCAAACTCAAGCTCCACGGGTTCAATAACCTGACAAAGACCTTGAGCTTCAACATCTATGACATCTGCTACGCGGAAACCCCGCAAGACCAACAGGCTTACGTTGAGTACATCAATAAAGAGTACAACGCGAAACGCCTGACGCAGATCCTCACGGAAGTTGTCGATATCATTGGTGCCAACATCCTGAACATCGCCAGTCAGGACTACGAACCTCAGGGCGCCAGCGTCACGATTCTGATCTCTGAAGAGCCGGTAACCCCGACCGACAGCCAGATCGAAGAGTCCCCGGGCCCGCTGCCTGAAATTATCCTGGCCCACCTCGACAAGAGCCACATCACGGTGCACACCTACCCTGAAATCCATCCGGTGGACGGTATTGCAACTTTCCGTGTGGACATTGACGTGTCGACCTGTGGTGTCATCTCACCGTTGAAAGCACTCAACTTCCTGATTCACCAGTTCGATTCGGACATCGTGACCGTGGATTATCGTGTGCGCGGTTTCACCCGTGACGTTGAAGGCAAAAAGCACTTCATCGACCACGAGATCAATTCGATCCAGAACTACCTGTCCGACGACACCCGCGACGCGTACCAGATGACCGACGTGAACGTGTACCAGGAAAACCTGTTTCACACCAAAATGCTGCTGAAGAACTTCGAACTGGATAATTACCTGTTCGGTGACGCCACCAGCAACCTGTCCTCTGAGCAACGTGCCCAGGTGACCGATCGTGTGAAACACGAAATGCTCGAAATCTTCTACGCACGCAACATGGCATAAGATTCTCGAACACGAAAAAGGCGACTCCCTCACGGCAGTCGCCTTTTTTATGTCTGTCGCAAAACCTTTGTATGAGCAAGGCTTGCCCGCGATAGCGTCCTCGAGATCGCCATCGCGGGCAAGCCATGCTCCTAGGGTCAGATCCGATAGGTACTCTTGGTCATCACCTTGGCCAACAAGCTCATCCCGAACTTCACCGGTGCCGGAAAACGGAACCCTCCGGCATCCAGCGCACTTTCCGCATGATGTTCTTCATCAATGCGCATCTGCTCAAGAATCGCCCGGGACTTTTCATCTTCCGCCGGCAATTGCTCAAGGTGTTCATTCAAGTGCTTGCACACTTGATGTTCGGTGGCGGCAACGAAGCCCAGGCTGACTTTGTCGCTGATCAAGCCTGCCACCGCGCCAATCCCGAAGGACATGCCGTAGAACAGCGGATTGAGAATGCTGGTATGGCTGCCCAACTGATGAATGCGTTGCTCGCACCAGACCAGATGGTCGATTTCTTCTTCGGCAGCATGCTCCATGGCGGCGCGTACATGCGGGAGCTTGGCGGTCAGGGCTTGCCCTTGATACAACGCCTGGGCGCAGACTTCACCGGTATGGTTGATACGCATCAGACCTGCAACGTGCCGGGTGTCCTCGTCGCTCAATTTTGCATCGGGCTGGACGATGGCCGGCGACGGACGGTAAGGCTGGCCACTGAAGGGCAGCAGGGTGCGCATCGCGGCATCGGCTTGCAGCAGAAGACGGTCAATCGGCGAGTAGTGACGTTGGGTAGTCATGCTGACCTCCGGGAAAAATCTCGGTGGCCAGTTTAACCCAATCGGCCGGGGAAGGTTTGAGCTGGGTCATTGCGACGCAGGCTTCTTCTGTAGGAGCACAGCTTGCTGGCGACGGCGATTTCAATGACGCCATCGCCAGCAAGCTGTGCTTCTACAACGAAGGGTAATGAATCAGCCCGGCGGCCAGTGCATCTGACGCTGACCCAGCACGTGCATATGAATGTGATAGACAGTCTGCCCACCTTCTTCATTGCAGTTCATGACAACGCGGAAACCTTTTTCGCAACCCAGTTCCAGCGCCAGGCGCTGCGCAGTGAACAGAATATGCCCAGCCAATGCCTTGTCGTCCTCGGTGAGGTCGTTCAGGGTGCGCACGGGTTTTTTCGGGATCACCAGAAAATGTACCGGTGCCTGTGGGGCGATATCGTGGAAGGCCAGTACCTGGTCGTCCTCGTAAATGATCTTGGCCGGGATTTCCCGGTTGATGATCTTGGTGAACAGAGTATCCACAGCTGTTTTCTCCGTTGTTTTGGCTGGCCTGAGTGTACCCATGGTTTTACCGTAGGACCATTCAGCGAGGGCAGTAAACCTTGTTGACCATGCCGGCGATTGTCCGATTCAACCAGCGCGAGCCGAGCCGTGGCAGAAAGGCGCGCCAACGGTTGCGTCGGCCCGGGATGATGATTGCGCGATTTTTCTCCAGGGCGCGTACGGTGTAGAGCGCTACTTCTTCGGGACTCATGAGCATTTTGCTGTCGATCAGTTTGCCCGTGTCCAACTGCGCGGTACGGAAGAAACCGGTGCGCGTCGGACCGGGGCACAGCACCGAGACCTTGACCGCGCATTTCTTCAGTTCGACGCGCAAGCCTTCGGAAAAATGCAGCACGTACGCCTTGCTCGCGTAGTAGGTGCTCATCCACGGGCCGGGCAGGAACGCGGCGACCGAGGCCACATTGAGGATCTGCCCGCCACCCTGCAAGGCCATGGAATTTCCGATGGCGTGGCAGAGGCGGGTGAGCGCCAGGATGTTCACTTCGATCAGGTCCTGCTCGGTCATCCAGTCTTGAGCGAGAAAGGGACCGCAGGTGCCCATGCCGGCGCAGTTGACCAGCAGATCGATCTGACGGTCACCTTCCTCCAGTTCCAGCAGAAAGCCCGACAGGCGTAGCGGCTCGCCAAGGTCACAGGCACGGAACAGCACTTCCACGCCAAAACGTTGAGTCAGTTCAATCGCAATACTTTCCAGCTGATCACGCTGTCGGGCCACCAGAATCAGGCTGCGGCCACGGCGGGCCAGCGCTTCGGCCATCGCCAGGCCGATGCCGCTGGAAGCGCCAGTGATCAGAGCGTAACGGGTCATGCAGTTCTCCATCGCAACAGCTCCGCGCCGCGACGCAGGTGTCACGGGCGGGGAGCGCTGTTTATTCTTTCGCAGAGTCTACAGGGGCTGGGGCTTGTTCGGCTTCATCGTCTGCAGAATCCGGTGCGGGTTCGGCTACTTCGGCCGGCTCGACTTCAACGTCTTCGGTTGTCACCGAGCCGCTGTCGTAGCTGCTTGCCGCGGTGCTTTCGTATTCTTGCTGAATTGCACTGTAACCGCCGGCCAGCATCCCCACGATGACGATGGCGATAAACACGACCCACAACGAAGACAGCACTTTGACCGCGGTGCTATTGGGCGGAGGTGGCGGGCCGTAGCGATTGGCGATGTTGGTGCCGGGAGCGACCATGATCACCAGCGGGAAGAAACTGCCCACGAACGGGACGAGGTTCAACAGCCAGAGCCAGCCGGACCAGCCAATGTCGTGCAAGCGTTGAACACTGAACTGGATGCCGACGACCGCGATCGCGATGAACAGAATGAATGCAACCAGACCGCCGATGATCAAGCCGGCCGTCGAATCGGCACTGATAATCGCGAACGCCAGGATGGCCAGGACCGAAACGACGGGGAGCAAGACCAGAGTCAGGGCCATCGTCCAGGCCAGGTAACGCAAGCGGCCAATACGCCCTTCGACACTGAATGGCTTGAGGGTGGCGAACGCCGGCAGGCTTTCGCCGACACTGGCCTGAGGCGGAGCGTAGGGGGATACCGGTTCGGCGAAGACAGGCTGGGGCCTGGCGGGAACGTGTTCGTGAGCGTCGGCCAGGTTCAGCTCGATAGACGATTCGCTTTCGATCCGTGCCTTGATGCCGGTTTTCGTCAGTGCTTGAAGGTAGATTTGTGCGTCGGCGTGCGACAGATCCTGCTTGAGCGTGACGGTCTTGCCGGTGAACAGCCGTTCAACCGCAGCGACTTCGCTTTTGTACAGTGCGGCGAGATTCTGCTTGGCGGTCGTGAGGTCGACGCCTGGCAGCAGAGCGCCGTCGAATACGATCTTGAAACGGTTTTCGCTCATTGCGAGGCATCCTTGTCGCGAGTGTTTGAGTTAGAAAGTGTTACAGCGACAGAGTGTAAGGCCAGCCGGGTTGGGCTGGCCAAAATTTTCCTCTCAGCGCGGCCAGCGTTTTGGCAATTGTGCCGCCAACTCCAGCGCCTTGCGGTATTCCGCGTCCAGCCGCGCGACCAATTGATCGACACTCGGCAAATCATCGATTTCCCCTACGCCCTGACCCGCCGACCACACGGTTTTCCAGGCCTTGGCTTCATCGCTGACCGGTTTCAGTTTGGAACCGAAGTTGACCTCACCCTGGTTTTGCAAGGCGGTCATGTCGAAACCGGCGGCTTCCAGGCTTTGGCGCATGAAACTCGCCGGTATGCCGGACACCGCTGGAGTATGGACGATGTCCGCCGCTCTGGAAGCCAGCAACATCTCCTTGTAAGCGTCAGGCGCATGACTTTCAGTGGTGCCGATAAATCGCGTACCGAAGTAGGCCAAATCCGCACCGAGCAATTGCGCAGCGAGAATCTCGTGGCCATGGTTCAGGCAGCCGGCCAGCAGCAGGGTTTTGTCGAAGAACTGACGAATTTCGGCGATCAGCGAGAACGGGCTCCAGGTGCCCGCGTGCCCACCGGCGCCCGCGGCCACGGCGATCAAACCGTCCACACCGGCCTCGGCAGCTTTTTCCGCATGACGGCGAGTCGTCACGTCGTGGAACACCAGGCCTCCATAACTGTGCACGGCGTCGACCACTTCTTTCACAGCGCCGAGGCTGGTGATCACAACCGGCACTTTGTGCTCGATGCAGATCGCCAAGTCTGCTTGCAGCCGTGGGTTGCTGCTGTGGACGATCAGGTTGACCGCATAAGGGGCCGGGTCCTCCAGTGTCGCCAGACCTGCTTCGATCTCTTCCAGCCAGGCCTTGAACCCGCTGCTCTCGCGTTGGTTCAACGCGGGGAAGCTGCCCACCACGCCATTACGGCAGCAGGCGAGCACCAATTGCGGGTTGGAAATCAGGAACATCGGCGCAGCCACCACGGGCAAACGCAAACGTTGTTCGAGCAGAGCGGGCAGCGACATGGAAGTACCCCGGTGAGTTGTGCTTATTGAAGTCAGAACGGTCGAACCACGACCAGAATTACGATAGCCAGCAATATCAGAACCGGGACTTCATTGAACCAGCGATAAAAGACATGGCTGCGGGTATTTTCGCCACGGGCAAAGCGCTTCACCTGCGCGCCGCACATGTGGTGGTAGCCGATCAGGATGACCACCAGGGTCAGTTTGGCGTGAATCCACGCGCCCTGACTGAAGATACTCGGATTGAGGGCGATCAGCGCAATGCCGAAAATCAGGGTGGCGATCATCGCCGGGCCCATGATGCCTCGGTACAGCTTGCGTTCCATGACGCTGAAGCGTTCCTTGCTGACGGTGTCTTCACTCTGCGCGTGATAGACGAACAGGCGCGGCAGGTAGAACAGGCCGGCAAACCAGCAGACCATGCTGACGATATGAAACGCTTTGAGCCACAAATAGAGCATTTTTAGTTATTCCCAGGTTCACGGTAGCCCGGATAGTAGAGGCTTGAGCGGCCGCACGTCACCTTGCCGGTTGTCGCAGGACGATACGCACCCTATTATCGACGGCTTTCCAGTGGGTTCGTTGAGGGCAGGTTTATGGTCAAGGTCGGTATCGTCGGCGGCACGGGTTACACCGGTGTCGAACTGCTGCGTCTGTTGGCACAGCATCCGCAAGCTGAAGTGGTGGTGATCACTTCCCGATCCGAGGCTGGCCTGGCCGTGGCCGACATGTACCCGAACCTGCGAGGCCATTACGAGGGCCTGGCGTTCAGCGTTCCGGACATCAAGACGCTGGGCGCCTGTGATGTGGTGTTCTTCGCCACCCCTCACGGCGTTGCCCATGCGCTGGCCGGCGAACTGCTGGCCGCTGGTACCAAGGTCATCGACCTGTCGGCAGACTTCCGTCTGCAGGACTCTGTTGAGTGGGCCAAGTGGTACGGCCAGCCGCACGGCGCTCCGGAACTGCTGGAAGAGGCGGTTTACGGCTTGCCGGAAGTCAATCGTGAGCAGATCAAGGAGGCTCGCCTGATTGCTGTGCCGGGTTGCTACCCGACCGCTACGCAATTGGGTTTCCTGCCGCTGCTCGAAGCGGGCCTGGCGGATACCACTCGCTTGATCGCTGACTGCAAATCCGGTGTCAGCGGTGCCGGGCGTGGCGCCTCTGTAGGGTCGCTGTACTCCGAAACGTCGGAAAGCATGAAGGCTTATTCGGTCAAAGGTCACCGTCACTTGCCGGAAATCCGCCAGGGGCTGCGTCGCGCAGCAGGCAAGGACGTCGGCCTGACCTTCGTTCCGCACCTGACGCCAATGATCCGCGGCATTCACTCGACGCTTTACGCGACCGTTGTGGATCGTTCGGTCGATCTGCAAGCGTTGTTTGAAAAGCGTTACGCCAACGAGCCGTTCGTCGATGTAATGCCAGCCGGCAGCCATCCGGAAACCCGCAGCGTGCGCGGTGCCAATGTGTGCCGTATTGCCGTGCATCGTCCGCAGGATGGTGATCTGGTTGTGGTGTTGTCGGTGATCGACAACCTGGTCAAAGGCGCGTCGGGTCAGGCGGTGCAGAACATGAACATACTGTTCGGCCTGGATGAGCGCTTCGGTTTGTCTCACGCGGGCATGCTGCCGTAAGGCTCAATTGCGGACAGCAAAAAGGCCCATTGAATGGGCCTTTTTGCATTCTGGTCAGACAGTTTGCTTGATTGATATACCGTAACAATAGTTGACCAATTTTCTAGGAGAAGCGGATAATGCGCGTCATCACGCATTATGGCGGCGTAACGCCGGGAGATAGTCAGCATGAGCGTCGAATCCTTCACCCCCACGGCTTTGCAATTCACCCACGGTGCCGCGCACAAGGTGAAGAGCCTGGTCGATGAAGAGGGGAATGATCGCTTGAAGCTGCGCGTATTCGTTACGGGCGGCGGTTGTTCAGGTTTTCAGTACGGCTTCACCTTCGATGAAGAAGTGGCCGATGACGACACGATCGTCGAGCGCGAAGGCGTGAGCCTGGTCGTCGACCCGATGAGCTTCCAGTACCTGGCAGGCGCCGAGGTGGATTATCAGGAAGGTCTGGAAGGTTCGCGCTTCGTGATCAAGAACCCGAACGCCAGCACTACCTGTGGCTGCGGCTCTTCGTTCTCGATCTGATCGCACCTTCAGCACACTGTAAAACGCCGCAGAACCTTATGGGTTATGCGGCGTTTTGCTGTCTGGGGTTTTTATGGGGGGTAAATCGCGCCGAGTACGCGTAGGCCGCGGGCACCGGTGACACTTGGGCGGTTGGCCGCGATGCCTTCGAGGCAGCAATGGGCCAGCCAGGCGAAGGCCATGGCTTCAACCCAGTCGGGGTCTACACCGTGAGTGGCGGTACTGCTGACTTTCGCATTTGGCAGTAAGCCGGCCAAGCGCTTCATCAGCGTAGCGTTGTGCGCGCCGCCACCACAGACCAGCAGTTCTTGAGTGTTCAACTGGGCGTGTTGCAGTGACTCAACGATGGTCAGCGCGGTGAGTTCGAGCAGGGTGGCTTGCACGTCTTCGGCGGCGAAAGCAGGCAGTTTCGACAAATGCTGTGTCAGCCAGGGCAGGTTAAACACTTCGCGGCCGGTACTTTTGGGGCCTTTGGTCACGAAGAAGGGATCGCTGAGCAATTCATTCAGCAGATCCGGCTCGACGTTGCCGCTGGCGGCCCATTGGCCATCGCGATCGAAGTTGTCGCCGCGCTGCTGGTGAATCCAGGCATCCAGCAGCACATTGCCCGGGCCGCAGTCGAAACCCGCAACCGGTTTGCCAGGTTCAATCAGGCTGAGGTTGCTAAATCCGCCCACATTCAACACCGCGCGATGACCTGCGCTTTCATCAAACAAGGCTTCGTGGAAGGCGGGAACCAGCGGAGCACCTTGACCGCCTGCGGCCACATCGCGGCTGCGGAAGTCACTGACTACGGTGATGCCGGTCAATTCCGTCAGCAGGGCGGGGTTGCCGATCTGCACCGTAAAGCCGCGCGCCGGTTCATGCCGAATGGTCTGGCCGTGGCTGCCAATCGCGCGAATGTCCGCGGGCTTAAGGTTTTGTTGTTCAAGTAGGGAGTGAATGCCCTGGGCCGCCAGTTTTACCCAGTTCTGTTGGGCGATGGCGGAGCGGGCTATCTCGTCCGGACCGCTGGCGCACAAGCCAAGCAGCTCGGTGCGCAGGGATTCCGGCATGGGGATGTAGTGCGTGGCGATCAGCTTGATCGTCGGGGAGAGCTCAACCAGCGCGATGTCCAGGCCATCGAGACTGGTTCCGGACATCACACCTATATAGAGCGTCATGGCTTAGCGCTTGCTCGAAGCCAGCAGGGTGGCCTTCTCTTGATCCATGCGCGCCATCAGCGGTTGGCTTTGCGCGAGGAAGCGCGAGCGTTCAGCCTTGGCAATCGGATCGGCCATTGGCAGCTTCTGGCCCAGCGGGTCGACGTGAACGCCATTGACCTGGAATTCATAGTGCAAGTGCGGGCCGGTGGAGAGCCCGGTGGTGCCGATGAAGCCGATCACCTGGCCCTGTTTAACCGTGCCGCCGGTTTTTACGCCTTTGGCAAAGCCTTGCATGTGGCCATACAGCGTGGTGTAGGTGGCGCCGTGCTGGATGATCACGGTGTTGCCATAGCCGCCGCGGCGACCGGCCAACAATACCTTACCGTCGCCGGCAGCCTTGATTGGCGTGCCACGTGGTGCTGCATAGTCAACGCCTTTGTGGGCGCGGATCTTGTTCAGGATCGGGTGCTTGCGGCCCATGGAGAATTTCGAACTGATGCGGGCGAAATCAACCGGGGTACGGATAAACGCTTTGCGCATGCTGTTGCCGTCAGCCGTGTAGTAGCTGCTGTTGCCTTGTTTGTTGATGTAACGCACAGCGGTGTAGGTCTTGCCGCGGTTGGTGAAGCGTGCGGAAAGGATCGGGCCGTTACCGACAGCCTTGCCGTTGACGACTTTCTGCTCGTAGATCACATCGAACTCGTCACCCTGGCGAATATCCTGGGCGAAGTCGACGTCGTAACCAAATACGCTGGCCATGTCCATGGTCAAGCTGTGGGACAGGCCGGCGCGAGCGGCGGATTGCGACAACGAACTGTTGATCACGCCATGAACGTAGGCGGAGCGCACGGTGGGCTTGGCAGTGATACGGTTGAACGCATAACCCTTGTCATTCTTGGTCAGGGTAATGCTTTCGAGGTCGCTGATCTTGCTGTGCAGGTTGGTCAGTTGGCCTTCAGGGCTCAGTTCGAATTCGAGCTTCTGCCCATGTTTAAGCTGGCTGAACTGCTTGGCTTGCTTGTCGCTGGCCAGGATTTCATGCACCGAAGCGGCCGGGAGGCCGACTTTCTCAAACAGGGTGGAGAGCGTATCGCCTTTGGAAACGATCACTTCTCTGTGGTTTGGAGCCTTCTTTTCTTCGACCACAGGCGCGGCCTGAGCGGTTTCCTGCGGTTCTTCGGTGGCGTTTTCGATGTGCGCGAAAGGCGAGGCCACTGGTTCATTTGTGGCTTGGGCGGCGTCAGCAGCGTCTTGTTCTTGTGACAGTTGTTCAGCAGGGCTTTCCAGTTCAAGACTCAGGGTGGTCTTTTTGGCTTCAACATCGCTGGAAGGGAATACCAGAAGCGCCAGGCTCAGCAGAGCGGCGATGCCACTTGCTGCGAGCAGGTGGGTCTTCGGGTAAAGCGGTGGCGCTTTAGACGATTCTTTGGTCATAAGTGATTTTTTGACTTTGAAAAAAGATGAATTGGAAAAGATGAATGACATGATGAAGATGAAATAACTGTATAAAATATAACCAAATCATCTCTGAAGCAAGTCCGCCGACACTCTGCCGGCGGATTGGCGTCATTGCGCCGGCCAAACTTTGTATTTGACGCGTGATCTTGTATGGTTGGTCCCCTTTGAATTCGAGCCTTGCGGGTCTGTTATGAAGTCGGTTGAAGAGCAGCTAGCGCTGATTAAACGTGGTGCGGAAGAACTGTTGGTCGAGTCCGAGCTGATCGAGAAGCTCAAACGTGGCCAACCGCTACGTATTAAGGCTGGCTTCGATCCGACTGCGCCGGATCTGCATCTGGGTCATACCGTGCTTATTAATAAGCTGCGCCAGTTCCAGGAACTGGGGCATCAGGTGATCTTCCTTATCGGTGACTTCACCGGGATGATCGGTGATCCGAGCGGAAAGAGTGCGACACGTCCGCCGCTCACCCGTGAGCAGGTTCTCGAGAATGCCGAGACCTACAAGATCCAGGTCTTCAAGATTCTTGATCCGGCCAAAACCGAAGTTGCGTTCAACTCCACCTGGATGGACCAGATGGGGCCGGCCGACTTCATTCGCCTGACTTCGCAGTACACAGTTGCGCGCATGCTCGAGCGCGACGATTTCGATAAGCGCTATACAACCAATCAGCCCATCGCCATTCATGAGTTCCTCTATCCGCTGGTACAGGGTTATGACTCGGTCGCGTTGCGCGCAGATATCGAGTTGGGCGGTACCGACCAAAAATTCAACCTGTTGATGGGGCGCGAGCTCCAGCGCGGGTACGGCCAAGAGCCGCAGTGCATTTTGACCATGCCGTTGCTCGAGGGTCTGGATGGCGTGAAGAAGATGTCCAAGTCCCTGGGCAATTACGTCGGTATCCAGGAAGCGCCGGGTGTCATGTACAGCAAGCTGGTTTCCATTCCGGATGCGCTGATGTGGCGTTACTTCGAATTGCTCAGCTTCCGCTCCATGGATGAGATCAATGCATTCCGTGCTGATGTCGAGGCTGGTGCGAACCCGCGTGACATCAAGATCAAGCTGGCTGAAGAGATCGTTGCTCGTTTCCATGGAGAGGAGGCTGCGGCCAATGCTCACCGTGGTGCAGGCAATCGTATGAAGGAAGGCGAGCTGCCGGATGATCTGCCTGAGATCGAATTGACTGCTGCTGAAGATATGCCGATTGCGGCTGTCCTGAATAAGGCGGGGTTGGTGAAGAATTCGGCAGTGGCGCGCGACCTGTTGAATGCTGGCGGTGTGCGTATAGATGGTGAAGTGGTTGATCGCACCTTTATATACGCACTGGGTGCGACGCACGTTTGCCAGGCTGGTAAGAAGTCATTTGCGCGTATCACGCTGAAATCCGAGTAAAGCTGCAAACAGTGCTTGACGGCAGATTTTGGATGTCTATAATTCGCCCCACTTCCGGCGCAGTCGAAACGGAAAACTCCTTGGTAAACAAAGAGTTACGCAGTTTTCGGCAGCAAGCGACTTCAGGTCATCGAAGCGCGAAAGGAGTTGAAAAAGAGGTGTTGACAGCAGCGTGTAACGCTGTAGAATTCGCCTCCCGCTACCGAGTGATCGGAAGCGCAAGTGGTTGAAGTTGTTAAAGATTTCCAAGCGAAACTTTGAAAACTTCTGAAAATAACCGCTTGACAGCAACAGAGGCTGCTGTAGAATGCGCGCCTCGGTTGAGACGAAAGATCTTAACCAACCGCTCTTTAACAACTGAATCAAGCAATTCGTGTGGGTGCTTGTGGAGTCAGACTGATAGTCAACAAGATTATCA
>NZ_RCZE01000002.1 GCF_006438915.1 Pseudomonas arsenicoxydans
AGTATGCGTCCGGCCAACACACCTTCCTGACCCCAACGCTTAGGGCGATGGTGGACACCTATTTAAGTGGACACCATTTCTAGCCCATCAAGCGGATTGCCATGCAACAACGACACTCTTACCCCAAATCCTTCAAAGCCCAGGTCGTCCAGGAATGTTTGCAGCCCGGTGCGTCCATCGCAAGCGTCGCGCTGGGCCACGGCATCAACGCCAATCTGGTGCGCAAATGGATACCGCTTTACCGTGACCTAGGCGGTAAAAACCTGCCAGCTTTCATCCCATTGACGTTAGATCCGAACGCCCAAACGCGTGCCGATCCCACGATCAAAATTGATGTGCCATGCGGGAAAGGACAGCTTGTCGTGACTTGGCCGATTAACGATCCTGAGGGTTGTGCGCGGTTCGTCCGGGGACTAACGCGATGATCCGCATCGACACCATCTGGCTCGCCACCGAGCCCATGGACATGCGCGCCGGCACTGAAACCGCGCTGGCGCGGGTCGTGGCGGTGTTCGGTGCGGCGAAGCCGCACTGTGCTTATCTGTTCGCCAATCGCCGCGCCAATCGTATGAAAGTGTTGGTGCATGACGGTGTAGGGATTTGGCTCGCCGCTCGGCGCTTGAATCAGGGACGTTTCTTTTGGCCGGGCGTGCGGTATGGTTCTGAAGTCGAGTTAGATGCAGAGCAACTTCAAGCCTTGGTGCTCGGTTTACCTTGGCAACGCGTCGGTTCTGGAGGCGCTATCACGGTGCTCTAACTCGTCTGCAATGGCGCGCTTGCCAACGCAATTAGCCCATCAGTCTATCGCCGCCACTAGCCCGCTCTGGCAAAATCGGCGGCATGACTTCGCATCCGAATCTCGATCAATTAAACCCTGAAGAACTGCGTGCCTTGGCGGCGCAGTTGATCCAGCGTGTCGAGACGATGGACAAGCAAATTACTCATCACAAGTCGGTCAACGAGAAGCTGGCCCACGAGATCGCGTTGCTCAAACGCTTCAAGTTTGCCAAGCGCAGCGAGCAACTAAGTCCGGATCAAGCAAGCTTGCTCGACGGCTTGATCGACACCGATATCGCCGCCATCGAAGCTGAGCTTGAAGCGCTGCAACCGGAACCCGTTGAAGGCAAAGTACGCCAGCAACCCAAGCGCGCTGCGCTGCCGCCACAGTTCCCTCGCACACTGATCCATCACGAACCGGAAAACAGCCACTGCCAATGCGGCTGCGCTCTCAAGCGTATCGGCCAAGATGCCAGCGAAAAGCTCGACTACACACCGGGCGTCTTCACTGTCGAGCGCCACATCCGTGGGAAATGGGCCTGTGAACAGTGCGAAACGTTGATCCAGGCGCCGGTACCGGCGCACGTCATCGACAAAGGCATACCGACAGCTGGCCTGCTGGCCCACGTCATGGTGGCCAAGTTTGCCGATCATCTGCCGCTGTATCGGCAGGAGAAAATCTTCGGCCGCGCCGGCCTACCTATTGCTCGCTCGACCTTGGCGCAATGGGTGGGCAACTGCGGCGTGCAATTACAGCCGCTGGTGGACGCGCTGCGTGAAGCCGTGCTGACGCATGGTGTCGTCCACGCCGACGAAACCCCGGTACAAATGCTGACGCCAGGCGCGAAGAAAACTCATCGCGCTTACGTCTGGGCCTATGCCACCAGCCAGTTCTCCGATATGGCGGCGGTCGTTTACGACTTCAGCCCGAGCCGCGCTGGCGAGCATGCCCGGAACTTCCTAGGTCACTGGAACGGCAAGCTGGTGTGCGATGACTTCGCTGGCTACAAAGCAGGATTTGAACTGGGTGTTACGGAGATCGGCTGCATGGCCCATGCACGGCGCAAGTTCTTCGACTTGCACGCGACCAACAAGAGCCAGATCGCCGAAAAGGCATTGCACTACATCGCGGCCTTGTACGAAGTTGAGCGAGAAGTTCGCGATCTGGAGCCAGGCGACCGGCAGCGAATACGGCGAGAGAAAACAGCGCCAATTATCGACGTACTTCATGCCTGGATGATTGCCCAAAGGCAGCTTGTGCCTGAGGGATCGGCCATCGCCAAAGCCTTGGATTACAGTCTCAATCGCTGGATAGCGCTGACGCGCTATCTCGATGATGGTGCTGTGCCCATTGATAATAACTGGTGCGAAAATCAAATCCGCCCGTGGGCACTTGGGCGTTCAAACTGGCTGTTTGCAGGTTCGTTACGCAGCGGAAAACGCGCGGCTGCGATCATGAGTTTGGTCCAGTCTGCACGACTCAACGGGCATGATCCGTACGCCTACTTGAAGGACGTTCTCACGCGCCTGCCTACACAGCGGGCAAGTGAAATTAGCGAACTGCTGCCGCATAAGTGGGTGCCCGTTTAACAACGCAATGCGTGCTAGCCAAACGTTAAACCACGGGCTCATTCCACGGGCGGGTGACTTAAATGCCTCAGGGGCCATCGGACAACCACCGTCGGCGAAGGGGGGCCATCGTCGTAGGTCGTGTGCGCTTCCACCGTCATGTCGAGCGCGTCGCCGTTAAAGCGCCCGGTGAAAGTTTGGATGAACGTGTTAGCTTTCATGCTCGGGCCGCCCTTGTCGCTTATGCGTCGCTCGCCGGTCAACTGATCGCCCTCTCGGGTGTAGTTGGTCAGGATCTTGACCCCCGGATGATCGTGGGTGTAGTACGCCCATCGTTTCATGACCACGTCGTACGTCTCTTTGGTGCGCCACCATGTGAAGTGGCTATCGTCCAGAAACAACACGTAAACGTGATAGTGAAATTGATCGGGTTCTTCGCTCTTAGCATACCAAAGGCCATCCGGCACGCGATCACTGGTCACTGTAGTGCATCCCACGAGCGCGAGTAGCAAAAGCGCGACGATGTACATCGGCCTCATATATCCATCCTTAGTTTTTTGGGGGGGGGGATAGTGTGTGGGCTTAAGATTGAGGTGTCTAGCGAGGAGCGGAATCTGAACAGTTGACCAGCCGCCTGCTTCCGTCGATTGGGTAGGATAATTAGAGGCCCACCGAATGAGGGAACCGTTTGAAATCGTCAGTTGTCGGCGCTGAATCACTAAACCCAGGCTTTCCACTGGTCTCCTAAGTGGACATAAGCGATAGCGTCAGACAGGCGTGTTTACCAGACGGTTACNAGCGCGAGTAGCAAAAGCGCGACGATGTACATCGGCCTCATATATCCATCCTTAGTTTTTTGGGGGGGGGGATAGTGTGTGGGCTTAAGATTGAGGTGTCTAGCGAGGAGCGGAATCTGAACAGTTGACCAGCCGCCTGCTTCCGTCGATTGGGTAGGATAATTAGAGGCCCACCGAATGAGGGAACCGTTTGAAATCGTCAGTTGTCGGCGCTGAATCACTAAACCCAGGCTTTCCACTGGTCTCCTAAGTGGACATAAGCGATAGCGTCAGACAGGCGTGTTTACCAGACGGTTACCAATAAAAATGGCCTCTTCAGGGCCCTTTTGTACTCAATCCGAAATCACTTGGTCAGCCCAGACTCGACGGTGACCGGAACCGCTCGTGGTTTCCCAGAACTTCTCCTACACCGAGCTTTATAGGGCATGCACAAAACTAAATTCAGTTAGATTTTGCATTAGGTTCATATATTCATGGGATAAGCTGATTCCAAGATCGACGGCCGGCTGGACTGGGGCTGTCGATCCGGCTCGGCGCAAGCGGCGCCCTGCGTGCAGACAGGCTCGTGGCGCGAGTAGGTGCCAACTGGCCCTGCCTGAATGCGTGTGAGCGTTTTGCTGTACACAAAAATCCAGGAATAAAGTCTGTATTTTGGCTTCGAACTGAACGATCCGATTCAGGCAATAATCTGATACTGATGAACTGCTTATTTTTCGTGAGCACACCTGTATTAGGAGGTTTTATGAGCGCTCAGCAAATTGAGTACTATTTCGAAGTCTACAAGGAGTCTTTCACTAATGCCCCTGTTTGGAGCATCGAAGCAATAACGCCTTTCCCCGCTGTGTCGATAGGTGACCGTTTCAATCATCAAGGCCTTGGCGCTGCATGGGGAGAAACGGCCTCCGAAGAAGAGGAATATCGAGTCGTGGACATCGACCACGTCTTTTCGGATACCGGAGGCAAGATTGCTTACAAAACCAGAGTGAAACTGATGCTGACACACCGCAACCAGGTTTATTGAATAACCTAAACAAACGACGAATTTGCAGGACTGACGGGCTTTTAAAGCGATCAGTCCTCAAGCTCCAGTTGCGGTGTAGGCGATAATTAATTGAGCATGTGCTGGATCGGGCATGTGCTACTCCATGGACCTGCGCCGACACTCCTCCGATATCAAAATCAAGCCCCGAAAGATTCGGGGCTTGATGGGGTCACACGGCATCAGGGTTTACGCCCTCCACCTCCGCTCACCCCACCGTCCTTGCGTCCCATTTCAGAAGATTTGTCGTCATCGGCAAGATTGCTGCCGCGTCCGCTTCCTTGTCCACCACTGGACGATTGATCAGCTTTGTTGGTTTGTTGTCCACCTGAAGCCTGGCCTCCTTTTTGGCCTGGTTTGGACATGCTTTCTTTATCGTCGGCAAATTCGCCTCCGCGATTCGTACCCTGTCCACCTCCGGACATGCGATCACTATCCCGCGATTGTCCGCCAGAAGCTTGGCCACCTTTTTGGCCCGCTTCAGACGCGCGTTGTGGATCGTTGGCAAAATTTCCGCCTGAGCCTTCTCCACCTTTGTTACCAGCTTCGGAAGCCTTGTCGCGGTCAGATAAATTGCCTGGATTTTTGTTTCCTGTATTGGCCATTTTTATTCACCTCTACATCGTTGGCACGAGCATAGGCTCGTCTAATTCGGAGGACGCTAAAAACCAAAAGTTTGAACGGAAATATGGGGCTTGCGACGAGTGGATTGGGGGACTTGGTTCCATTGAAAAAGCGTGAATTCGATGGACGGCTATCTCCAATAAACGAACAACTCACGTCGGATTTCAGATCAAAAGGATCGATGTTTACTAGACTTAATAATTCGAAGAAGCCCTGCATCCATCACAATCAGGTGGTCAATCGATGACCGAACACATCGTGCATTTTCATTGCCAGATCGATCAGGGAACGACTGAGCGCTTCAGGGACTGCTGCCTTGAAGCCATTGATCAAGGCGCCTCCTCCTTGCTTCTCAATCTTTCTACAAGCGGAGGTAGCACCAACTTTGGCTTCACCCTCTACACGTTCCTGAAGTCACTGCCGGTACCGCTATGCGCGATCAATGCGGGCAACATTGAGTCAATGGGCATCATTATGTTTTTGGCGGCAGGCCGCCGCATTACCTCGCCCCACTCACGCTTCCTGATTCACCCGATGAATTGGTACTTCAGTCAAAAATCAGTCGACCATCAACGCCTGCGTGAATACCTATCGAGCCTCGACAACGACCTCGCACGTTACGTGCAAATTTTCACACTCGAAACTGCTGACGCAGAGACCAAGCTCGATATTTTTCATTGCCTTTCAGCGGAAGAAAAAGTTATCGCTGCACACGAGTCTCTGGCATACGGGATTGCGCATGAGATGAAGCAAATGATGTTTGCAGACGATGTCAAACACTGGAAAGTCAGTGGTGGATAATCGGAACGCCCTCCTCACTCCCGGATCGGGACAGCTGGCATGGACTCGCTAGTCCTGAGAAGGAAAGGTTCGCTGACATTTCCGCCCGCCATCGACGCTGACACGTGATGCAAAGGAGTAGTCCATTCAATTCGAAGACACGACTTGCAAGCCGTATCAACACTGAGATTGACTAGATCACAACCTCAGACTGTACTTGCACCTACCGCCCATCACCCTTACGCCTATTGCTACACCGGTTACGGTTTTTGGCTAGCAAAAGAGCATTGGCATCTGTCCAAAGCGGCTACTCGAGCTGCCTAGGCGTGCCTTCCCGGTCGCTGCACTTGGCCTCAACTGGATGGATTGACGACCTTAATCTGTGTTAGCCCAACCACCTCAGCGTGCTCTAAAATCTCCTCCGGAGTCGCGTCTGCATTGGGCATCATCAGGCTGTTCTCTGCGTCCCCAAAATGCAGCTGGAGCAGGTGCATCGCCGCTTCATGTGAAGTCAACCGAGTCTGCTCGAGTTCGAATATGTGTGTACGGGGCTCCCTGTTGAACAGGTATTCCAAGACGAATTTGCACATATTTATGTCCCTCGATGAAAAGAAGTGCGGCTGTCATCCCCATTGTCTTTACACCAAGACGGGGTGGAACTGTTCTGTGCGGCTCTGTCGCTTGGTACCGACAATCTCACCGGAATATGGGTTTGCGCAACCAGCGAGGGAATGACGCTAGGGTTTGCATTCACCAGGTGGAAGCCTCCTGCTCGACGTATGCCTAACCGATGAGTCCATAAATCAGCCCCCCTCCCGCATAAAAATTTCGACGGTTTTGGGGCCAACGCCTTCAAATGCGGTAAGCCGACTCTCAAAATCCCGGCGGTCAGTACTTGCTTCTAGGATGTTGCTGACCCTCCCTGCATATTCATTGTTGATCTTGTGGGCCAAAGCCAACAGACGCGCAGCAGTTGTTTCGTCGTAGCGCACGTAGTGCGCCTCTCCCAACATCGCAACGAGTTCACGGTGGGTGCTAAGGGCGAGCTTGCGGGGAGTGTCAAGCTGGTGCTTAACGACAATCACTCGATAAGCTTCGGCGGCAATCTTTGCCTGTATTCTTTTGCCCATTAAAAAACTGGCGACCAGCCATTTGAACAAGCCCTGCTCGTTCGCGCTTTCCATGTCGATGTTCAAGTCAAGGGCACTGATGATTTTGTGCATCGAAACTTTCCTCCACTTACCTAAGTCGCGCGTTAGGAAGAAGCATCGGTTCAATGGCTGGCACCACTTTATTTTTTGTGCGGTAGTACCGTTCCCAATACCTGTTTGGCGGTTTGCAAAATAACCCCTGCCTCGTTCGGATCACCCCTAAGCAAAGTCGTGGCAAACTTCTTCGCCTGTTCGAGCTTGATATGCGGCGGTAGCGGCGGCACGTCGGGGTCGGTCTTGAACTCGATCAGCACCGGAACATCCGAGTCAAGAGCCTGCTCCCACGCCGCGGCTACATCTTCCTCGCGCTCAACGAAAATACCTTTGAGCCCAATCGAAATGGCAAAGAGGTGATACGGCACGTCCGGGATACTTTGCGAGGCCTCAAATTTCGGATCACCTTCCATCACCCGCTGCTCCCAGGTGACCTGATTCAGATCTTCGTTGTTGAATACCGCGCAGATCCATTTCGGGCTTTCCCACTGGCGCCAATACTTGGCGACGGTAATTAACTCGGCCATGTTGTTCATCTGCATGGCGCCGTCACCCACCAGCGCAATTACCTGGCGCTCGGGAAACGCGAATTTCGCTGCAATCGCATATGGCACGGCGGCACCCATAGAGGCCAATCCGCCGGAAAGCGAACACTTCATACCGCGACGAATTTTCAGGTCGCGGGCGAACCAATTGGCGCACGAACCTGAGTCACTGGTGATGATCGCCTGCTCCGGCAAACGAGGGGACAGTTCGTAGACCACGCGCTGGGGGTTGATCGGATTGGCTTTGGCCATGGCGCGTTTTTCCAGGGTCTTCTCCCAACTGCCGTGCCAGCCTTCAACTTTTTTCCGCCATTTGCGCTCGGTTTTATGTTCGAGCAGCGGCAGCAATTCGGCCAATGTTTCTGCAGCATCACCGACCAGATTGACCTCCATGGGATAGCGCAGACTGAGCATGTCCGGTTGCAAGTCGATCTGCACGCCCCGCGCCTGCCCTTCTTTGGGCAAGAACTCGGAATACGGGAATCCCGAACCGATCATTAGCAAGGTGTCGCATTCTGTCATCAGCCTATAACTGGGCTCGGTGCCGAGCAAACCGATACTGCCGGTGACCCACGGTAAATCGTCGGGCATTGCGGCTTTACCGAGCAAGGCCTTCGCCACCCCGGCGCCAAGCTTTTCCGATACGGCAATGACTTGATCGGTGGCCTGTAACGCGCCGGCGCCGACCAGGATCGCAACCTTTTGTCCCGCATTCAAAACGTCTGCCGCGCGCTGCAGATCCGCCTCGTAAGGCACCACTTTAGGCTTGCTGTAACCAACCCCCGAATGTGCGGTGCCATGTGCCCTCGCCGGCGCCTCATATTCAAGATCTTGCAGATCATTGGGGAGAATGATTGCCGTCACGCGCCGCTCGCCGATGGCGATGCGTACCGCCCGGTCGAGCAAGTGTCGTACCTGAGACGGTACCGACGCCTGCTGCACGAAGGCTCCAGCGACATCCTTGAACATCGACACCAGATCGAGCTCCTGCTGGTAGTGGCTGCCCAGCGCGGTGCGCGCCTGCTGGCCGACGATGGCCAGCACCGGCATGTGATCCATCCGGGCGTCGTACAGTCCGGTGATCAGGTGCGACGCGCCGGGGCCCGAAGTGGCAATACAAACTCCCAACTCACCGGTGAACTTTGCATGTGCCGACGCCATGAAGGCGGCCATTTCTTCGTGCCTGGCCTGAACGAATTCAATCTTTCCCTTGGCCCGGCTCAGCGCTCCAAACACGCCATTAATGCCGTCCCCTGGATAACCAAAGATTCGAGTCACACCCCATTCGCTGAGCCGCTCAATCAGAAAGTCGCCAACTGTTGTCGTCATGTCGTTCCTCGCCTTCATCCGGAGCATCGAGCAGTTCGGACAGAACATCCCGTCCGAACGTGTAGCGTCTGGACACCCAAGTGCAGACCGAAGTTCTGCCGGATATCAGTCACGACTAACTCGAACCTTCCCGCTAAAGACGCTGAAGCCATAGGTGTTGTAGATGAGCGTTATCGGGATCAGAACGGCGAAACCGACCAACATGAAAATCTGGCTATTGGGACTTGAGGCCGCAGCCTGCAAGGTCAGCTGCGGCGGAACAATCATTGGAAAGAGCGCCGCGATCATCAAGGCAAACGCCACTATGAAAACGCCCAATGCGCAAAACAGTGGAAGAAAGTGACGACGGCTCCGAAACCCCAAAGCAAAGCCAATCAGCAGCGCAGCGAGCAACATGACTGCCGGCATCCACACAAGGCGATCTGTAAGCCGTTGTGCATAGCGAGTGTCCAGTGTCGCCGTCCAGACAACCAACACGATCAACAACACTACGGTCACGATAGCCAGCATCTTCGCCTGCAGACCAGATCGCCGCTGGAGTTCGCCGACAGTGCGCCAATAGAGCCAGCAAGCACCCAACCATGTGTATCCCACCACGAGCACTGCACCACAGAACACGGGGAACGCGTTGAGCCACTCCGCGCCATCACCACTGTATTGGCCGGCATGATTAGGTACACCTAGTACGAGGGTTCCCAAGACGATTCCCTGTGTTCCGCCGGCGAGCACTGAACCGCACAGCAGTAATCCATCTACTACGCGCTTGGTACGATGACCCGGCGCGTAATCACGAAACTCCAATGCAACCGCGCGAAGAATCAGCGCCAGAAACATCAAGATAAATGGCGAATAGAGCGCCGGGAGCAGGATGGCGTAGGCCAACGGGAACAGCGCCAGCAGACCGCCACCTCCCAGCACGAGCCACGTTTCGTTGGCATCCCAGATCGGCAAAATTGTCACGGCCATGGCCCGCCGATCCTTGCCGCAATGCGTCAGCCCCATCAGCACCCCAACGCCCAGATCCGTGCCATCGAGCAACACATAGTTCATCACCGAGAATGCCAGGGCTCCGGCTGATAGCAGGACAATCCAGTCACTGTCCAACATGGATTCAACTCCTCAGGATTCCCCTGTCTCATCCGCCAGCGTCGGTTGCGGCCCCGCTTCATCCGTGCGCGGTGGCTCACGAGTTATCCGCAGCAGCACCCAGAGGCCGATACCGAAGATCAGCAGGTAGAACACCAGGATCGTCCAGGTTGCGCCGATCACCTGCTGGCGCGACACCGAGGACAGACTGTCCGCTGTGCGCAGCAAGCCATAGATGGTGAAAGGCTGGCGACCTACCTCTGTCACTACCCAGCCACAAAGCATCGCGAGGAATCCAGCCGGAGCCATCAGCACACACCCTCGCAGCATCCAACGTGCGGTGTACAACCGATGCCGCCTCCGCAACACCATACTGGTCATTCCCTGTCCCACCATCAACAGCCCTAGACCCACCATGAAGCGAAACGCGAAAAACACAATCGGCACCGGCGGAAGGTCTTCGGGAGGGAATTCGTCCAGCGCGGGGATCGTGCCTGTCAGGTCGTGCCGCAGGTACAGTGAGCCAACGTGTGGAATCGCCACTTCCCAACGATTGCGCCGTTCGGCCATGTCGGGAATGGCAAACAAACGTAGCGGTTCACCCGCACGTTCAGGAGGACGCGTCCACGAGCCTTCAATAGCAGCAACCTTCAGCGGTTGAACCTTGAGGCTGTGCTGACCGTGTAGATCACCCACCAAGATTTGCAGAGGTGTGAGCACGACGATCATCCACAACGCCATGGAAAATTGAAGTCGTGCTCTGGGATTTTGCGGCTGCCGCAATAGTTGCCAGGCGCTAATGCCGGTCACCAGGGTGGCGGTGCCTAGAAACGCCGCCAGCGTCATATGGGTCAGACGATAGGGAAATGATGGATTGAAAATGATCGCCCACCAATCCTCGGCCATGAAACGGCCGTCGGTACCGATGGCGTACCCGGTGGGAGTCTGCATCCAGGAATTGGCCGACAAGATCCAAAACGCACTGATGAACGAGCCAATGGCTACCGCACAAGTGGCGAAGAAATGCAGACGAGGGCCGACCTTCTTCAGACCAAACAGCATGATGCCGACGAAGCCCGCCTCCAGAAAAAAGGCGGCGAGTACTTCGTAGAACATCAACGGGCCCAGGATATCGCCCGCTTGGGTGGACAGCCGCGACCAGTTGAGTCCGAACTGGTACTCCAGAATCAGACCCGATGCCGTCCCCACGGCCACGTTGAGGGCAAATATCTTCAGCCAGTAGAGGTAAACATCCAGATAGATTTTTTGTCCGCGCCACAGCCAAAGTCCTTCCAGCACCATCAGAAAGTTGGCCAATCCGATGGTAAGCGCGGCCAACACAATATGAAAACTGATGGTGATTGCAAACTGGGCGCGCGCAGCAATCAGCGCCGAATCAAAGGCGTCCATGCCCTCAAGGCTCTGACGGGATTACACAAATTTTGGTGATGTGATAGTTATCCATCCATTCTCCGCGCGCGTTGCGGCGCACTTGCGCTGTGATGAATGGTTGACCTCTGAAGTCGCAACGAGTTTTGAAAATATCTGCTAATCAACTGACTCGTTTGCTCAGCCTGCCTCTACGGCATCCCACTGAGCCTACGGCAAGCAGCCATCAAGAGTTTCCAATGAAAAGCATGCGCATCGCTACATATAGGTGCTTCATCCAAAGCCATCTCGCTGCTTCAAAAAAATTGAACCGCTTCAGGACGCGCTCGCCTAATGATCAGCTTGTGGATATTCCCACGGGCAACTTGCCAATACCGGCACAGTTCGAGAGGTGCGCATCGTGGCTAAAGACGAGAAGAAAACCAAAGGTGATGCTTCGAAAACCAGCAAGGAATTGAAAGACAAAAAGTCAGCATCGACAAAGAAATCAGCTGCGGCGTCGGCTCTTTCGAAATCTTCCGAAAAGAAAGACAAGAAAAAAGATGCCGAACCAAAGAAATCTGCAAAAAAAGCTGATAGCAAGCCTGCGCAGGCTAAAAAATCAGAGAAGTCAGACAAGTCGGCGAAAAAGAAAAAGTGACATCTGCGATTTGCTAGGGCTTTACGCCCTAGCTTCCTCAGGCTGTGTTGCCTGCGATAGCTTTAAATACCCGTAAAATTTCAGGCTTGGTTACCCACGCTCTGGAGGGTTGCTTCCTGGCTCCTTCCTCAATGCAGTTTTCATAGTGAAGTCCACTTTTTGTAACCGTACATCCTTTGCGACGAACTTCGTAAATCTGATGGGCATCTACCGCTACACACATCCATGGCCATTCATATGAACGACTTTCGCAAAAGCCAGGTTGCCAGGTTCTAGCGTTGCTATTCATGAAGTTGGCGTAGCTAATTTCGGAGGCTTGCTAATGGTCAAGTCAGAAGCTGTACATGCTCCGATACAACCCCTGTTACTGGCACCCAACGGCTGGGTGCCCAACAACCCTCGCCTACCAGTGCTCATTTACATCAAGGCAATTGCAATTCAAGGTAGCGATCCTGCGGCTTTATTTGAGAAAACCTTCAGTGCCAATGGCTGGCCGCCTCAATGGCGTGATGGGGTTTATGACTTTCACCATTACCATACCGAAGGCCATGAGGTGCTTGGTGTAACCAGCGGCTTCGCTCGCTTGATGCTTGGCGGCCCGGATAGTCGGTTGCTGGAAGTCAGCGCTGGCGACGTTTTACTCTTACCCGCCGGCACGGGTCACTGCAATATCGCCTCCAGTGACGACTTTATGGTGGTCGGTGCTTACCCACCTGGTCAGAACGGCGACATTTGTCGCGAAGCGCCGAGTCCGGAGCAACTGTTGAACCTTACAAATCTGCCGTTTCCAGATCGAGACCCGGTGCTAGGCGTAAATGGCGCGCTGCATCGGCATTGGAACTATCAGACCTGACTGCATCCATTTGGCCCAAGCGGATTAGTGGCTGAGTCGGTAGCGACCTGGCTCACCAGCAACTGGCTAGTGTGGACGCCAGATCTCGGACATTTCTAATGGAACGTCGAGGTGACGCAGGACCGCAGTTGCCAAGTCTCTTTCGCAACCCCCTTGCCCTCTTTTTAATGTTCAAGGGCATAACGACGACAGTGCTCCAAATAGCCCCTTTCATGGTTTCCTACCAACTGCACGACACTCGACCAAAGCCACGAAGGCGCATCCAGCGTCTTGGATCTGCAGGCCTGCAAGTCACTCATCCAGGACGCCCGAGTTGCCATGTCCATCTGCCTTGCATGAGCAATCCCAACCACTCTCGCCAGATACCCGGCCGCCAGCATCGCGTCACGTTGGCTCAGTTGATCCAGCTCAAGCTTCATGTCCTGAGGCAGCAGTTCGCGAATGAAGAACCCATGATCAAGTACACGTGTTGCCAGCATTCGATTACCAAGACTTGGTGACAGTGAGCGAGCTCCCTCCACAACCCTTTTACCGTTATCTCTCGGCATCGCCGCTCTTGCCACGCGAGGGGCAGCGGCACTGACCGCTTCCTTGATATCGAGCAGGCAGTATTCTTGGTCATCCTCGGCACCCACACCCAACAGCACCGCGTAGCGCTTCAAACCTAGCGAGCTGCAGCCTTTCACCCAATAAGCCGAATCGAGCATTTCCACCTTGTCATCCTTTGACCTGCCTTTGAGCGAAGTCACCAGGGTATGGATTTCAGAGGTGGAACAAAGCGCTTTCAGCGCTACGCGCTCCGGTCTAGAGAGTGACCAAAAACTCTTACCCAAGGGAATCGTTGGGCGGGTGTCTTCAATGCGCTCTTTGGCCAAATGCTTCCACGTCCTTTGCACTGCGCTTCGCATGCCTGCCTTTACCTGAGCAGGTCGAGGGGGCTCTTCATCAACATCGTCTTTGAACGCTTGCTCATACCCTCGCATCATCTCTTCAAGCATTCGCGCGGTCGCAACTCCGGGCAAATCCGATCCCCGAGCTGCTGTAGCCAACGACAGAGCCAATCTGACCAGGTCATGCGCAGGATTGCCAATGACGGTCTGATCAAGGTCGCGAATGTGGATGTCAATCCGTCCCTTTAGATCACCCGTTGGCCCAAGGTTTCCGGCGTGGCAGTCACCGCAAATCCAAACGGGTGGCCCATTGGGAAGACGACGCCCGGACTGGGAATGCAGCCATTCATAAAACTGCACCGTGCTACCTCGAACATAGGCATGTGCGGATCTGGCCATTTTCAAATTTCTAAGCTGGGAGAGTGGCTCTAGTCGCGCGGAAGGACGAGGGGTTTTCATGAGGAATTCTTTAGGGAATGAGCTCTGTTGACTTCCCTGCCACCCTAGATGTTTCAAAATATTTCATTTCCCCGTCCCTTTAAACGGCAAGTCAAAAGCCGGGAATGATCGGCCGCATTGGGTATACCGATGAAGCTGCAAATATCCTGAACTGTTACGCGCCCCAGACTTCTATCGATAGACCGCGTTGGTCATTCCAACCCAAATCTTCTGGAGTGCTTGATCATGTCTGATCAAACAACGAGCGACAGTGCATCAGGCCAAGACCGTCCCGCCAGCCGCGTCAGCGAGGGCCTACCCTATCCGTTAGGCGCCACGTGGGACGGTTCGGGTGTCAACTTTGCAATTTTTTCGGCGAATGCCACGAAGGTGGAACTGTGCCTATTCGATGCGGAAGGTAAGAAAGAAATTGAGCGCATTGCGCTACCGGAATTCACCAATGAGATTTGGCATGGATACCTTCCCGACGCTCGGCCAGGCACCTTGTATGGGTATCGAGTGCACGGCCCATACGATCCGGCCAATGGTCACCGTTTTAATCACAACAAACTGCTGATTGATCCCTATGCCAAGCAGATCTCAGGTGAACTGCAATGGGATGATGCCTTGTTCGGCTACACCGTCGGACATGAAGACGGCGATTTGTCGTTTGACGAACGTGACAGCGCACCTTTCATGCCTCGCTGCAGAGTTATCGATCCCGCTTTCACCTGGGGCAATACTGCAAAGCCGAACGTGCCTTGGGAAAACACTATTTTTTACGAGACACATGTGCGCGGCTTTACCATGCGCCACCCTTCGGTACCTGAGTTCGAACGCGGAACCTTTGCGGCCTTCCATCAATACGATGTCGTGGAATACATTCGCTCGCTTGGCGTGACGTCTGTAGAGCTGATGCCGGTGCATTACTTCCTGGATGACAATCATCTCCTGGAAAAAGGACTCCGTAACTTCTGGGGGTACAACACCCTCGGCTTTTTTGCCCCACACGCGCGCTACATGGCAGGACAGTCCATCGGCGAATTCAAGGTCATGGTCTCGCGCTTTCACAAGGCAGGATTGGAGGTGATCCTTGATGTGGTTTACAACCACACCGCCGAGGGCAATGAGATGGGCCCTACTCTCTCCCTCAAAGGGATCGACAACGCCAACTACTATCGATTGATGCCTGACGATGCCCGTTATTACATCAACGACACAGGTACCGGCAACACACTCAATATGAGCCATCCCTGCGTATTGCAAATGGTGACCGACTCCTTGAGGTATTGGAGTTCGGAGATGGGCGTGGATGGATTCCGATTCGACCTGGCCACGATACTGGGTCGTGAACCTGACGGATTCAGCGAGGGCGGAGGTTTCCTTGATGCCTGTCGCCAAGATCCGGTTCTGGCCAAAGTGAAACTTGTTGCTGAGCCTTGGGACTGCGGCCCTGGTGGCTATCAGGTGGGTAATTTTCCGCCAGGCTGGATGGAGTGGAACGACAAGTTCAGGGACATCTCTCGTGCCTTCTGGAAGGGCGATGACGAAATGCTAGGTGACTTCGCCAAGATATTTTTGGGCTCCGGTGACCAGTTTAATCGCCGTGGCCGTAAGCCTGCGTCATCCGTCAACTTCATTACTGCGCACGATGGCTTTACGCTGAACGACCTCGTCTCGTACAACGACAAACACAACGAGGCCAATGGTGAAGACAACCGTGACGGGCATTCCGACAACAGGTCGTGGAACTGTGGTGTCGAGGGGCCGACCGAAGACCCCGCCATCATCGAGCTGCGCTATCGGCAGATGCGCAATCTTCTTGCCACATTATTACTTTCACAAGGCACGCCGATGCTTTTGGCTGGCGACGAATTCGCTCGAACCCAGGGTGGTAGCAACAATGCCTATTGTCAGGACAGTGAGATCGGTTGGGTCGATTGGAACGTGAGTGAAAAAAGTAGCGAACTTCAGGAATTTGTCAGGTACCTGATCGACCTGCGAAATCGCTACCCACTGCTTCGTCGCAACCGCTTTTTCACCGGGGAGTATGACGAAAGCCTGGGCGTGAAGGACGTGAGCTGGATCCAGCCAAGTGGTGAAGAAATGGGTATGGAGCAATGGCAAGACGGCAGCAACCGCTGCATGGGGATCCTGCTCGATGGTCGTACTCAGACAAGCGGCATTCGCCGGGAAGGTGTGGATCATTCGCTCCTGATCGTCGTCAACGCGCACCATGACATTGTGAGCTTCACACTGCCCGAGGTGCCACAGGGCAAACAGTGGGCCCTGCAATTGGATACCAACCAGCCGGATTTCGATCCAGGTGAATCGTTTGCCTTTGGTGATCAGTACCAGGTCACCGGGCGTTCGGTTCTGATGTTCGAGTTGAAAAAACCGTCAGCGAAAAAACGCAAGTAAAAGGCGATAAAAACCGCAGTGTCACTCGTGCTCTGCGGTTCCACAAACCTTTCGAAATACGACATCTACCGCTTGAACTTTACTCCAGGGAGATGACACGCATGCGCCAGCAAACCTCGTTCATATTTGATCTGGATGGCACATTGACTGATAGCGTTTACCAGAACGTCTTTGCGTGGAAAACTGCGTTGGATTCAGAAAACATTTCGTTGGCCATGTGGCGAATCCACAGAAAGATCGGTATGAGCGGTGGGCTGATGCTTAAGACGTTAGCCCGTGAAACCGGGCTGGAGATCAATCCAGACCAAGCTAAAAGGCTCAGTGATAAACATGCTAAGGCCTATAAGGATCTTCGGGGCCAGATCACCGCTCTCCCGGGAGCCGTTGATCTTCTAGAAGCCCTGGACCGCGACCAGCTCAAGTGGTGCATTGCTACCAGCGGAGGGATGGAAACCGCAGCAATAAATCTCAAGGCACTCGGGCTCGACATCGCGAACGTCAATCTCATCACCCGCGATGACGTCAAATATGGCAAGCCTGATCCAGACCTGTTCCTCGCGGGTGCCCGCAAGCTTGCTGTGCCCATCGAAGAATGCCTGGTGATTGGCGATGCCATCTGGGACATGCTCGCCGCAAGACGTTGTAAGGCTACCGGTATAGGATTGCTTTCCGGTGGATACGACACAGGTGAGCTTGAACGTGCAGGTGCACTCCGGGTCTACGAGGATCCGCTGGCACTGCTGCAGCACTTGGATGAGGTTGCATCCCGCCCGTGAGTTTGCAGTGCGCAAGACGCCCGAACTTTAGCGACTCCTGCAACGATGCGTACAATCGTAACTGACTGGGAAATTTACCAAAACAGACTCGGAAGATCGACTATAGCCGCGGGGTCGGGCGCAATCCGGAGGCAGCGCTTTAATCGATCTAAAGTGAGGACTGGAAATGCCGACACCCTCAGACTGACGAAAAATCGATAACAAAAAAGGCCCTTGATGGACCTTTTTGTACTCAAACAAAAATCACTTGGTCAGCCAAGACTCGACGGTCGCGGAGCCGTGTTCTGCTTTCCACTCTTTCAGAGTTTTGTGGTTGCCACCTTTGGTTTCGACGACTTCGCCGGTGTGAGGGTTCTTGTAGACCTTCATTTGGCGGGGCTTGCGAGTGCCTGCTTTGGACTCAGCAGCTGGTGCACGACGGCCAGCATTAGAATCAAACAAGTTAATCACGTTCGGTAGGCTGTAACCGTACTCTGCGAGAAGCGCACGTAGCTTGGTTTCAAATTCAATTTCTTTCTTGAGACCAACATCACCTTTCAGCGCTTCGAGGGCTTGGAGCTGTTCGGCTAAGTTTTTTTCGAGTTGGCGGAATTCTGCGAGCTTGGACATAGCTAACCTCGTGAATGTTTGCATGCAAATGTGAGACAGGGTGAACCAAAGAAGTTGTCCGCTCACCGCTTTACAGTTGAGGTCAGGATATCTCACAAAGCATCGGGCGCGCACTTCTGTGTAGTTTCCCATCCATGTCCAATTTTTAGTGCAGGGACATCGGGCGTCAGAAAAAAGCGTCCACCCGATGTGAGTCGATGGCAATTTACTTCGTTGGTTTAATCCAACTCGCTGATGCATACCACTTTAGGCTGCGTCATGTCCTCATACGCAAATCGAACACCTTCGCGCCCCAAACTTCCGTACTTAAAGCCACCGAAAGGCATGGCATCGAAACGATAATCGGAAGAATCATTGATCATCACGCCACCCGCTTCAATCTGACGCGCTAGTTTCAACGCTTTGGAAATATCACGTGTAAAAAGACCTGCATGCAAGCTGTACTCAGTTGCGTTGGCCAGAGCAATAGCGTCTTCCAGATGGTCAAAAGGCTCCAGGATAACCACCGGGGCGAAGACTTCCTGCTTCCAAATCGTACTGCTATGGCTCACGTGCTCAAGCACGGTTGGCGCATAGTTTCCCACTTGGCGATGGTGCCCACACAAAAGAACGGCCCCCTCGGCCAGTGCTTCATTTACCAGTTGTTCGGTACGACGGGCCGCCTGTTCCGTAATCATCGGGCCTACATCCGTAGCTCGCTGGTCAGGATCACCCGTTACCAAGGCTCGCGTTTGGCTGACAAAACGCTCACGGAAGTCCTCATAAATTGCACTATGTATAAGAATGCGCTGAGTGCCGATACAATTCTGCCCTGCTGCCCAAAAGGCACCAGAAACACAGGACTCCACGGTCGGTTCGATATCACAATCTTCAAGCACAAGAACCGGGGCATTTCCTCCGAGATCCATTGCTAACTTCTTCAACCCAGCGCTACGAGCAATGGCCTCGCCCGTGGCGAAACCACCCGTAAAAGAAATCATCCGAACTTCGCGAACCTCCACCAATGCTTTACCCAAGTCGACGCCACCAGTAGCCGGGGTAATCACAGAGGGTGGAAGACCCGCTTTCACCAAGCACTCAACGAGCTTGAGAGCAGACAGCGGCGCAAGTTCCGAGGGTTTCAAAATCACGGCATTGCCACCGGCGATTGCCGGGCCGAGTTTATGGGCGACCAAATTCAGCGGATCGTTATAGGGCGTGATTGCGACGATAAGTCCCAAAGGTTCCCGAGTGAACCAACCTTGACGCGACTCCGATCCTTCATAAGCCCCAAATGGAATCACTTCCCCGGCGTTACGGCGCGCCTCTTCCGCCGATAGCTTCAACGTGTTCACGCAACGCCTCACTTCCTTCTCTGCTTGTCGCAGCGTTTTTCCCGCCTCTGCAACGATCAGCTTGGCAAATGCATGAGACTCAAGCTCCACACACCGGGCGGCATCCTCAAGAATGCGCGCGCGCAGGTGACGAGGCATTGCCGCACTCTCGCGCACGCCGATTCGCGCACGCTCCAGCAAGCCAGGAACTGCGGCTGCATCGAGGCAAGGTACGCTCCCTACCAAACGACCATCGAATGGACTGAACACATCAATCTGTTTGGCTTCAACAAGCTCGATACTGGCCATGCTGGATACGCTCATGACTCTCTCCTGTTATTTGCCGTGGACGGTGTGGATGGCGACGATGTCCGACAGTAATGCGAAGGCCGTCTCGATACGCCCTGCCCCAGGCCCGGACACCGTGACAGCGCCCAGCAGTTCGGTATTGAATGACACTGCATTCGTGGCGCCGGCAATACCTGCCAGAGGGTGCGAATTCGGCAGCAGCCGGGCCTCGACACTCGCTCGAACCGAGCCATCGGCTTCACGATCGGCTGAGCCAATCAGTTTCCAACTCGCGCCATTGGCACTTGCCTGAGCAATATCTTGCGCGCTGATATTGCTGATACCCGAACAGGCTACATCGCTGACATTCAGTCGTGCATTGAGCAGTTCGTTGGCCAGGATCACCACCTTGAGGCGTACGTCAAACCCTTCCACATCGGCGGTTGGATCTGCCTCGGCGTAGCCGAGCCGTTGCGCTTGTAGGACGGCATCGTTGAACGCCAGGCCGTCTTTCATTTGGGTGAGCACGTAGTTGGAAGTGCCGTTCAGGATGCCTTCGAAGCCTTGTACGTTGGCACCCGCCAAGGCCTGCTTGGCCAGACGAATCACGGGGGTGCCACTCATCACCGCCCCCTCGTATTCGAAAGCCACCTGGTTGCGACGGGCCAACGCCTTGAGCTCGGCACCGTGCAGCGCAATAGGCCCCTTATTGGTGGTCACTACATGAATGCCACTTTCCAGGGCCCAACGGCAAAAGGTAGTTGCGGGCTCGCCATCCACCGGATTGGTGAAAGTGGCCTCGGCGATGATGTCTGCACCGCAATGCTTGATCACGGTTTCGTTGAAGGCTTCAGCATTGCCGCCGGGCAGTTGAGCGAGTGCGCCTTTCTCAATCGGCAGCGCGACCAACTGCTTTGCATCCAGACCGTCTTTAGCAACGATGGAGCCGAGGAACAGATCGGTGACACCGACAATTTTAACAGTGAAGCCCAGGGACTCTTTCCACTCGGCATTACGATCGGCGACCAATTGGGCGAAGCCACGGTTCACGCCACCAAACCCTACCAAGGCAATTTTGTACTCAGTCATGAAAGCTGTTCCTTTATTGATGTTGTTCGATAGGAACATCCTAAGAGTCGGGCTTTGGCAGTTGAATATGGCAGTCTGCTGTATTAGTTGGGCATTTTGCCCAAGCGCGTTTTTTAAAACACCGCAGAAAGGACGAACGATGTCACGGTGTTTTCCACCCCTGGCATGGCCGCGATTTCCTTCCACACAAGATGGACACGTTCAGGTGTGGCGGCATTCACGCGCAGCATTAAATCGAACTCACCACTGAGTACTTCACACTGCGCGACTTCGGGAATGGAGCGCAACGCAGCCAGTACTTCATCACCACGCATACGGTCGTAGCGGTAGACAAAGATCACCGCGCTGATAAGCGACGTAGGCCGACGCGACTCACCGAGAAGTACCGTATAGCCCTGGATCGCGCCGTCGCGCTCAAGACGCTCGATGCGCTGGCGCACAGCATTGCGCGACAAGTTGATCTTGGCACCCAGTTCGATATGGGCTATTCGCGCATTAGCGGTAAGTTCGGCCAGTATGCGTTCGTCCAGCGGATCCAGAATGCGCTTCATGAAAACCTCTGCTGCGCCACATGAAGAGCCTGGCACAGCCCCTCCAGATCGTCCTTGGCCAGGTACGGTGGCTGCGCGCGAACCTCGACAATGCTCGGAACACTTGCTTGCCAAACGCCCAGCTCTGCCAAAAGTGCCGCCGACTTGGCCGGCGCAATTTGTCCGAAGGTGACCATTGGCGCCCCCAGGCTGCGTCGATGAAGTCGGCCGGCCAGTACACCGACAGCGGTGTGAGGATCGATGGCCGAGCCTGTCTCTCGGAATAGTTCGACCACCTCATCGCGCACCTGGGATTCGTCTACCGCATAGGAATCGAAGAGTACTCGGGCGCGCAGCCATTGCTGATTGCCGATGCTCATTTCTCCGCAACTTTCAAAATGCTCCATCAGCGCTTTTGTCGAGCAGCCATCGTGCTCGTAAATCTCCCAAATAAACCGCTCCAGGTTGGAAAACAACGAGAAGTCCATCGCCGGCGATACTGTTCGATTAGTCACGCGGGTGGAGTAGCGATTGCAATGAAAAAACTGGTGCAGGGCATCATTGCTGTTGGTGGAAATGATCACCTGATTGATGGGTAATCCCATTTTCTGCGCAATGTAGCCGGCGTAGATCTCGGCCGAGCTGGCAGCTGGAACGCTAAAGCCAACCGGACGCGAGCCACCGCCCAGTTGCAACGCCGCGTGGAAGTAAAAAACTATCTGAGCCAGGACGCCGATCCAATTGGTCGAGTTGAAACAGACCGGAATCACTCCATCCAACGGCCACTCACGCAAGAGTCGGGAGACCAGCGTTTGGCAATCATCGAAATTACCGTCAACGGCAAACAGCTGAACCCGTTGTGGGTCGGCGGCCTGCAAGGCACTGAGGTGCTCAGGCGCAAGCCCGTCGCGCGGATACAGTATCGCCATGCGGGCGGCCGGGCAGTTAGCAAAGGCTTCAAGCGCAGCGAGGCCGGTATCACCATTAGTTGCTCCGACCACCAACGCTTCTTTACCAACCTCCCCCAGAAAATGCTCGACCAGGCGCGCCTGCAACTGCGCGGCGAAATCCTTGGAAGAATGGGTCGGGCCATGAAACAGCTGGAGTATCCACTCGTGATGCCCGATCTGCTCAAGCGGCGTAATAGCGCGGTGCTTGAATTGTTTATAACTGTCGCTGAGCAAGGCACGGAGGGTGCTTTCGTCCATGGACGAGCCAACAAAGGGCGAGATTACCCGCCATACCAGCTCATCGAACGGCAGCCATGACCAGCTGGTGATTTGTTGTTCAGTGAATACCGGCAAACTGGTTGGGACATACAGGCCACCATTTTCGGCGAGCCCCGACAGAACCACACCGCGAAAATCCGCCCGCATGTCACCGCCGCGTGTGCTTACGTAATCCATGACCACTCCCAATCGGTATTACAAAAGGCGGTGAGCTTGAGCCACCAGCCAAGTAGAAAAATTTGCGGCATCAGGCGATAGCACTTCGCTCTGTTCGTGCACCAGATAAAAGGATTCGCTTGCCTCGATTCGGTGACTGAATGGCGCAACCAATTGCCCACTCTTAAGCAAATCCTCGACCACGGATGACCGTGCTAGCGCAACGCCCTGTCCCAATTCGGCCATGCGGATCGTGGATATCAGCGTGTCAAACTGAAGGCCACGGGAATAGTCGACGTCGTCTGCTCCAACTCGCTTCAACCAGTAACCCCACCCTTCTTCGTAACCCAACACGTGAAGCAGGGAATGGTTCATCAAGTCGCGAGGCTCATGTATGGGTGAGCTGGCCATGAGCTTTGGGGAGCAAACAGGTTGAAGGATGTCCCAAGTCAATCGCTGAGCATGCAAGCCTGACCACTCACCGCATCCCCAGCGAATCTCCAGGTCATCCTCGCCGTCCGGTTCTTTCACCCAAATATTGCTGATATATCGAATATCAATCTGGGGATACTCCCGACAAAAATCTGCGAGCCGGGGGGCCAACCAATAGTGAAGAAAGGAAAGGCTGCCACGCACCTTCAAATGTCTTCGATTGTGCTGGCCGAAAATCTCGTTTGTGCCGACTGCAAGGCGACTGATCGCGTCTTGTACGACAGGCAGGTACGACTGCCCCTCCTCGGTCAAGCCAAGCCCTCGAGGCAAGCGCTTGAACAGCGCCACCCCGAGGTGACTTTCTAATTGACGGATCTGCTGACTCACAGCCCCTTGCGTCAAATGAAGCTCTTGCGCCGCGTGGGTAAAGTTCAAATAACGCGCCGATACTTCGAATGCCCTCAACCAATTCAAGGGTGGTAGTGACTTTTGACTCATCGGCGCAACCTCATCAGGACTTTATCTATGCTCAATCATTGCCTGAGAAATTCACGCGGTGCTAGAGGAATGAACAGCTGCGGCTAACGCCAACCGCTCTGCTCTCTTGTTTCGAGTGATCCAATAAACGAAATAACACCACGCGATAAAGGGGAGGCCGAAGTAAAGCGCCACTCGCTGCTCAGGATCAAAAGCGATACCCACACAGGCCAGCAGACAACACGAGATTGCACCGATAGGCACCCATGGATAGCCACGTACACGGAAATGCAGGTCTTCAACTCGTCCGCCATTAGCGACGTATTGACGACGGAACGCGATCTGGCTTGCAGCAATGCTCATCCACACGACTACGACCGCCAGACCGGAAATGGACACCAAAGCCAAGTAAACCGTATCAGGGGCAAACACACTGCTGAGCAGAGAAGCCACTGCACCCGCCATACTAAGAACAATGGCGTTCACTGGTGTGCCCCGACTGGAGAGCCTGGCGTAGCGCTTAGGCATATGTCCTTGATCGCTCAATGTCCACAGCATGCGCGACGCTGCATACAGTCCCGAGTTAGCGGCGGAAATCAGTGCCGTGAGAATGACGAAGTTCATAATATCGGCAGAATATGGGATGCCAATCAACTCAAACACCATGACAAATGGACTTTCTACGAGCCCCGCTTGTTCTCGTGGCAGTAACGTCGCAAGGACGAAAATTGTCCCCACGAAGAACAGAGCCAAACGTACCACTGTCGTGCGGATTGCCTTGGGCACGCTAGTGTGTGGGTCTTGCGCTTCACCTGCCGCAATTCCGATCAGCTCAGTTCCGGAAAATGCAAAGGAAACAGCCAGGAGAGTCATTGCAATGGGTAAGAACCCGGTGGGAAAAAGCCCCTCACGTGTGAAGTTGGAAAGTCCCGCACCCTGCAGATTCTGTACTTGAAAAAGACCGAAAATGGCCGCTCCGCCGATCACAATGAACGTGATAACGGTCACAACTTTAATCAGCGAAAGCCAAAATTCAGTTTCCGCAAACAACCGAACAGAGACAACATTGCTTAAGAAGACTGCAATGGCAAACAGCGCACTCCAAATCCAGACCGGTGTGTCAGGAAACCACCGAACCATCAGTATGCCTGCCGCTGTAAATTCTGAACCGATAGCTACTGCCCAAGTGAGCCAGTAAAGCCAGGCCACTGTATAGCCTGTGCCTGGGCCCAGGTATCGCGTTGCGTAGCTACTGAACGATCCGGTTTCTGGCATCTGTACAGCCAACTCACCGAGACACACCATGACTAAGTACACCATCACTGCACCGATCATGTAAGCGATCACTGCACCGAGTGGCCCTGCCTGATTAACCGTGTAACCGGAAGTAAGGAATAACCCCGTACCGATCACACCGCCCAACGCCAACATAACGATGTGGCGGGTTTGCATTTCCTTTTTGAAATGCGAGTTTGGATCGGGCTGATTATGTTCTATCTGTGTGGTCATAGTTGTATTCTCATGAAATGTTCGGACAAGCGTCTTGTAACTGGCTTTTGGGCAGTACAATTTTGTTGTCGCTGGATTTTATTATTTTCATTCTTCATGAAGGGCTTAAGATGAATATCGAAAGTCCTGCCCGTATTCAGGCTCCTACCTCAATGAAACGTTGGGTACTGTCAGCGTGAGCGCTTGCATCATCTTGCTTACTTCGCACTAGAGCGAAGGCTTGCTTTAGATCAGCCAATAAATCGACTGAATCTTCAATGCCTACGGACACTCGAACCAAACCTTCGGAAATTCCAAGTGCCTGACGTTCTTCCAAGGTATTTTCCACGTGACTGGTCGTCCGAGCCGGCCCATAGATCGTCTCGACAGCACCCAAATTACCCGCCCGATGCGCATATCTGAGCAGCGGTAGCAAACGAGTAACTGTTTCCATGCCTCCTTTCAGCACGAAGCTGACAATGGCTCCGAATCCGTTCATTTGCGAACGAGCGATGTCATGACCTGCATGTTGAGGCAACCCCGGATAGTTCACCGTCTCGACCAGCGGTTCGGTACAGAGGTACTCGGCCAAAAGTTGCGCGCTCGCCTGTTGCTGGCGAAGACGCAGAGCCAGAGTCTTGATACCTCGGATGATTAGATACGCCGAAAAAGGATCCAGCGAGGCACCATTGATTTCACGGTAATGGCGAACTTGAGACATCAAATGCTCAGCGCCGCAAACCACACCACCGAGTACATCACCATGGCCGGACAGGAATTTAGTCGCGCTGTGCACAACCACATCAACGCCTAAAGCGAGCGGATTCTGATTCAGAGGCGTCGCGAATGTATTGTCCGCAACAACCAAAGCGCCCACTCGTTTCGCCGCTGCCACAACACGCCGAATATCAACGATTTTCAGCGTTGGGTTCGTAGGTGTTTCCAGGTACAAGACGCTGCAGCCTTTAGCGATCTCCTGCTCAAGTGCCACCGTGTCGAGGGTATCGCAAAGGGATACTTCCACACCCATGCGTGGAAGAAACTCCTCAAAAATTTTGTTCGTACCACCGTAGCTGTCACGTGTAGATATCACACGCTGCCCATAGGATAGGAAGGTGTGTAGTACACCGCTGATTGCGGCCATTCCGGTACTAAAAGCTACAGCCGACTCTGCGTTTTCGAGCTCACAGAGTTTATTTTCCAAGACAGATACGGTGGGATTGCTCATCCGGCTGTAAATGAAGCCGGGCTGCTTTCCCAATGCCACGTCATACCACTTATCGATATCGTCATAGCCATAGGCGGCACTGACCACGATAGGTGTCTGGGTCGCATTGTAAGGATGCTGAACTTGCTCTCCTCCCCATACGACTCGAGTCCCCATCCCAACCTCTGAAGCTTGGACGGCGCATTTCTTATTTTCCATAAAACTGTCTCGCATCAAGGGAAACACAACCGTGTTCCAAGTGGGCTTGGGAGGACTATAAGGAAGGCTCATGCTTGTGAAAAATCATGATATCTGGGAGTAAGGGTGGCTTTTTTTAATGACTGGATTGGGGTAAGCGGTCGCCAAACCAGTCCCACCTGGGAGAATCCCTCACTAAAATGCAGCTGCGCGATACCACGAGCTTGGGGGTGCTGAACTTAGCCCCTTGGAGATGCAGAGATGAATCCAGTGACTTCTGACGATCGATACTTTGTAGTCAAAGGACAGCTGTGGCGCTGCAGCTGTTCACCCTGTCGGTGTTTTTGAACGCATGACTGATCCGCATTGTGAACTTGGCGTAGTAATAGATGCCAAGGTCACAACACTTGTTCGGCCGCGCTGGACGCTCACATCATCGATGACTTAGTCACCGAAACTTCGAATACCCTATCGGAGAGGGGGGCTCGATATCGATTGATGAGCTGCGCGAAAGCTTACCGAAAACTCAATTCGCGGTTGCAAATGGCTAAACGCATAAACTGCCCCTAGTCACCTGCAATACACTGTCCAAAGCTGATCAACCCGTGTCGTGAAGCTTTGACTCAAAAGCTCTCTTCGCATGCCCCAATCCGGGTCGGCCGGCACACCCGCAAGACGCATCGTCCCCCTGCCCCACCTACCATTGATGGCATCCAAAACGCCCATCACTTTCTCGGTCGCTTCCGACTGAGAGATCGAGAAAAGATCTTCGGTGTACTCGCCCTTTTGGAAAAGGTTTACCAAGAGCACCTCGGCTTTGCTGTACTTGAATCCCGGCCGATAAACCCGATCCACCGCTTCCACTGCGGCCTTTGTCATCAATCGCACATCGTCGGTTGGGTAAGGCAGTTCAACCAGTACACCGTTGGCATACTTCGCTTCCTCCGGGTTAAACATGCCGGTTCGAATGCTCACCCGGATTTTCTTGCACAGAGACTGCTGTGCCCGGAGTTTCTCCGTAGCTCGCATCATATAAGTGGCGACGGCCTCTTTGATCGGAGCAATCTCGGTGAGGCGCTTACCGAACATCCGGGAACAGCAAATCTCCTGCTTCGGTGGATCTGGCTCATCAAGCTCAAGACACGGCGTACCCGCCAACTCACGGGCTGTCTTCTCAATCACCACACTGAATTTCTTGCGCAGCATCCATGCATCAGCGTTGGAGAGATCCCAAGCTGACTTGATGCCCATGCCCTCCAAGTGAAGTGTCATCTTGCGTCCGATACCCCAAACGTCAGAAACCGAGCACTTCTTCAAAACCCAATCGCGCTTGATCTGGTCACGAAGGTCGACCACTCCACCACTCTGAGCTTGCCACTTTTTCGCCGCGTGATTGGCAAGCTTGCTAAGGGTTTTCGTGCCGGCGATACCCACCCCGACTGGGATGCCGGTACTCCGATAAACTTGAGCACGGATACGCCGCCCGAGCATCTCTATATCACCTGGCACGCCTGCCAAATCTGCAAACGCTTCATCGATGCTGTAAACCTCAACGGCGGGTACCAGGGACTCGATCACACTCATCACGCGCTCACTCATGTCCCCATACAACGCATAGTTCGACGAGAAGGCCACGATCCCGTGCTGCTTTAGTTTGTGCTTGATCTGGAAGTACGGCTCGCCCATCTTTATGAACGGCTTGCTGTCCGCGCTGCGGGCGATCACGCAGCCGTCGTTGTTCGACAACACCACGATGGGGGTCTTGGCCAGGTCTGGGCGAAAGACGCGCTCACAGCTCGCATAAAACGAGTTGCAATCGATCAGGGCGAAGACTGGATCAGGCTTTCGGATCATGAGCACGCACACTGAATGTCACCACACCCCAGATGATCAGTTCATCGCCTTCCAGAATGTATCGCGGCGGGTAACCTACGTTCTCGGACATCAAGATGATGTTAGGCCCACGCTTGCACAGTCGTTTGCAGACCGGCTCGCAGTTCACCGCCGCAATCACTATGTGTCCGTGCTCAGCTGTGATCGAGCGATCCACCACAGCCATATCACCATCGAATATTCCAGCACCTTCCATGCTGCTTCCTTCGATGCGCACCAGGTAAATGTGCGGGGCTCGAATGTCCAGGAGCTCGTCAATGGAGATGTGTTGCTCAAGGTGATCAGCCGCAGGCGATGGAAAGCCTGCAGGAACTTTGAACGAATAAAAGGGAAGCTGAACTCCCCCTTCTGCCATTGGGCCGAGAATGGTGACGCTCATGAATGGTGCTTTAACCTAAACTGTATATGCATACAGTTAACGTCGAAGCAAGCTTGCGGTCAATCTCAAGCGAGGGAAATTACGACCGAAGGATTCACCGGCCGCCAGATGCAGACCACAGCGCAGGTATCCCACTGGAAATCTACTGCTTCACCAGCACCACGGCGTGGGCGGATTACGAGCGGATTCTGGGGGATATTTTCGACTGCTTGCTGGCGGTGCTGCCGGAGTTTGGCTTGAGTCTTTATCAGCAGCCGAGTGGCACGGATTTGCGTGCGGGGTTGCTGCCGGCGATGTTGGGCGCAAGTCACATTCCCGACGCCGAAAAACACGTCATGTAAACACCACAAAACCCCGTAGGAGTGAGCCTTTGTGGCGAGGGGGCTTGCCCCCGTTGGACTGCGCAGCAGTCCCCAATCTTCTGATTGGGGGCCGCTTCGCGACCCAACGGGGGCAAGCCCCCTCGCCACAATTATTTTCCCAAGTAATTGCGATCGGAATTACTTGACCTGCCGCTGCGGTGCCTTGTGCACCATGGTGTAAGCGTAATCCACGCCCATGCCATATGCGCCGCTGTGTTCCAGCACCAACTCCATCACCGCTTCGTAAGTGTCCTTGTGTGCCCAGTCGCGTTGGTACTCAAGCAGCACCTGTTGCCAGGTCACCGGCACCGCACCCGCCTGAATCATCCGCTGCACCGACATGTCGTGCGCTTCTTTGGTGGTGCCGCCGGAAGCGTCCGTCACGATGTACACCTCGTAGCCTTCCGCCAGGGCTTCCAGTGCCGGAAAGGTCAGGCAGACCTCGGTCCACAGCGCTGCAATGATCAGCTTCTTGCGGCCGGTGGCTTTCACTGCGTCAACCAGTGCCTTGTCTTCCCAGGAATTCATCGAGGTGCGCTCGATCGGTTTTTGCTCCGGGTGAACCGCCAGCAATTCAGGCCAGATGTAACCACTGAAGCTTTCAGTTTCCACCGAGGTGTAGATGGTCGGCACGTTGAAAATTTTGGCGGCCTTGGCCAGGCCTACCGTATTGTTCTTCAGCGTCTGACGGTCGATCGACTGCACGCCGAACGCCATTTGTGGCTGGTGGTCGATCAGGATCAGGGCGGAGTTGGTTGGGTTGAGCAGTTCACGGATAGACATGGCGCGTTCCTTTTGATGTCGATATTCAGGTGAGAAATGGGTGAGTCGGCGTTGCCTTCAGCGGCGTTGTCGTCGGCTTGGATGTAACTTTAGACGCTAGCAAACAAAGGGACAATTCCATAAAATAGAGAATCATTGATTCTAAAATAGGGACAATCATGGATCGCATCGAATGCATGCGCGCCTTTGTCGTCACGGTCGGCGAGAACGGTTTCGCCGCCGCTGCACGGGCAATGGATGTGCCGCGATCAAAAGTCAGTAAACAGATTCAGGCGCTGGAGGAAGCCATCGGCGTTCAATTGCTGCAGCGCACCACCCGCAGCCTGCACCTGACCGAGGCTGGCGCCGAATACTTCGACGCCGCGCGCGAAGTGCTGGCCGCGCTGGACGAGGCTGAACAGCGTGCGCGTAACGGTATTGGCGAGTTGCGTGGAGTGCTGCGGGTCAATGCGCCGATGTCCTTTGGCTTGCGCCGACTGGGGCCGCTGATCCCGCTGTTTCATGAACAGCACCCGAACATCGAGTTGCAACTGGTGCTCAGCGACCAGCAGGTGGATCCGGTGCGCGGTGGTTTCGATGTGACCATCCGCATTGCCAGCCTGCCGGACTCGACAATGATCGCCCGGCAACTGGCGCCGGCCCCGCGCATCATGGTGGCGTCCCCGGCGTATCTGGCACGCGCCGGCATACCGAAGACCCCGCAAGACTTGCGTGCCCATCAGTGCCTCAACTATGGGTATTTGCAAAGTGGCGTCAGCCTGCAGCTGTGTAATGGCACGGAAACTCAACGGGTCAACGTGACCGGCCCATTGCACGCCAACAATGGTGACTTGCTTGCTCAGGCTGCCGAAGCCGGAATGGGCATCGCCTTGTTGCCCAATTTTATTGTCGAGGATGCGCTGGCGGCTGGCCGCCTGGTGCCGGTGATGTGTGAATGGCAGGCACCCGCGATCACGATCAACGCGGTGTACCCTTCGGCACGTCGGGTCCCGCAGAAGACCCGGACGTTTATTGAGTTTTTGGTAGAGCAACTGGCAGAGAAATAGCGCAGATCCCTTGTAGGTGTCTATTTTCCGAACAGTCGGCACACCCGATCCACGTTTGCGCCGCCCGGCTCAATCGCTAGGAAATATTTCAGCTGCCATTGCTGCGTCCTGATCGCCTGCTTTGCGACAGGTCTGGTCCAAGGTGGGTAGACGCGCATTGCACGCTTGCCACCAATACCGTCAACCGACATGACCCCTTTGGCGGCCAGAATTTTCTGATCGAACACAAACTGACCGCAGTGCGTGTCATCAGCAACGCTCACCACCACAAAAGCGACGCCATCGCCGGTGTCGAACGGTGCAATCTCGCGGGTCGACGTCGGCCGCTTCCATAGCGTAACGAATTGGCCAATCTTGGTCGGCGTGGTTTTAGCCACACGAAAGACCACAATCCGGTCATCGAGGCCAAGGCGGCAGGCTTCGTACTCGCCACTCTCCGGCTCGCGTTGAACCTCATGCGTCAATGTCATGCCTGCTGGTTTGTACACCTGCTCGATGGCGGCGACCAGGTCGTGTGGAAGGTCCGTCATGGTCGTTCCTGCACGGGCTGAACTTGTCGTTTGATGCCTAACCGACTGATCCACACAGCCATAAGAATTACCGCCCCACCAAGGAACAACCGCCCCAGTTCCTCATGCTGATTCCAGATCAACAGATTGATCAACAACCCCACAGGCACATGCAGGTTGTTCATCACCGCCAGCGTTCCGCCATTCACCATGCACGCGCCCTTGTTCCACCAATACAACCCCAGCGCGGTCGAGACCAGGCCAAGGAACACCAGCACGCCCCATTGCAGCGGCGCTTCGGGCAGGAAGTTCTGTTTGCCGAAGAGCAGGAATGCCGGCAATGCCACCGCCAATGCGCCGAGGTAGAAGTAGCCGAAACGCCGGTAATGCGGCAGATCGCTCGGGTGGCGCGCCACCAGGTGTTTATACAGCACCTGCCCGGCGGCGTAGGTGAAGTTGGCCAGTTGCAGCAGCAGGAAGCCCATGAAGAAATCCGGGTTGATCCGGTCGTAGCGAATTACCGCCGCGCCCATCACCGCCACCAACGCGGCAATCAATGCCCACGGATTGAAACGCCGGTTCAGAGCGTCTTCGATCAAGGTCACGTGCAACGGCGTGAGGATGGTGAACAGCAACACTTCCGGCACCGTCAGCACCCGGAAGCTCAGGTACAGGCACACGTACGTCACGCCGAATTGCAACGCACCGATCAACAGCATGCCGCGCATGAACGCTGGCTCCACCGAGCGCCAGCGCGTCAGGGGGATGAACACCAGCCCAGCCAACACCACGCGCACCAGCACCGCGAAATAGCTGTCGACGTGACCGGCCAGGTACTCGCCGATCAAACTGAAGGAAAACGCCTGGATCAGCGTGACAAAAAGTAGATAGCCCATGCTCGCCTCGTTTTGAATGGCGGCGACGATAGCGGGTTTTGCTTTTTATCGCGAATACCCGGCAACACACAAAACCATTGGGAGCGGACCTGTGGCGAGGGGGCTTGCCCCCGTTGGGTCGCGAAGCGGCCCCAAATCCAGCAATCGCAGTCTCTCAGGTAGGCGCGTGCAATGTTTTACGACTGCTCCGCAGCCGAACGGGGCGATGCGGCGTTCCGACAAGCCCCCTCGCCACAGGTCCGTACACACAGGGGGATTTGAGGTGTTGATGAAATCGCAGGCAAAAAAAAGCCCGATCTCGCTAAAGCGTTCAATCGGGCGACAGCACTCAGGAGCAACAAGTGCAAAGGGAGGTTCGTTGCGCGTAAAGCCTTGAAGGGGTTGCGCCAGGTCACTTGAACATCAAGGGATTATCTGGCGATTAAAGGCTCAGGCGACCTGGGCAAGCTTGGCGTTGGCCTGGTTGAGGCCCTTCTCCTGGAAGTCGCCACCCAGGTTCATGCCTTCGGCGTGAATAAAGGTCACGTCGTGGATGCCGATGAATGCCATGACCTGACGCAGGTACGGTTCCTGGTGATCCGCCGTGCTACCGGCGTAGATCCCGCCGCGAGCGGTCAGCACGTAGGCACGCTTGCCGCTGAGCAGACCTTGCGGGCCGGTGTCGGTGTACTTGAAGGTCACGCCGGCACGCAGCACATGGTCGAGCCAGGCTTTGAGCGTGCTGGGGATGGCAAAGTTGTACATCGGTGCGGCCATGACCAGCACGTCGGCGGCCAGCAGCTCATCGGTCAACTGGTTGGAGCGTTCCAGCGAAGCCTGTTCGATGTCGCTGCGTTGCTCGGCCGGTTTCATCCAGCCGCCCAGCAGGTTGATGTCCAGGTGCGGCACCGGATTGACGGCCAGGTCACGCACGGTGATCTGATCGGCCGGATGCGCGGCTTTCCATTGGCTGATGAAGGTCTGGGTCAGTTGACGGGAGACCGAGTCTTGCTGACGGGCGCTGCTTTCGATGATCAGAACGCGTGACATGGGATGTAGGCTCCATCTGAGAATGCTGTAAGGCGATGGAGTGAAGGTTAAACAGAGTCATATCGATGAAAAAGCGCAAATAACTGCTATAACCCATCAATAAATTCGTTTATAAGCAGAGCATACACCTGCAGGAGCTGAGCTTGCTCGCGATAGCGGTGGGTCAGCTGAGATCAAGTTAAATGACACACCGCTATCGCGAGCAAGCTCAGCGCCTACAAGGAGTTGAATTCATTTCGGGGTGCAGGTCAGCTCGATACGCAGCTTGATAATGCTGCGGGTGAACTTGGCGGTGGCATTTTTATGTTTGCCCGCCAGCACATCGATCTTGCGGGTACGTGGCGCTTCCGGGCCATTGATGAACACGGCCTTGCAGCTGACATCGACGTCGCCGTAGTTAGCCACCCGGATGGAGCCGATGTCGTTATCCGTGTCGAAGGTCTCGTAGTCGACTTTCAAGCCGTTGAGGTTTTTCTGCACATCGATCGGATAAGCAAATGCCGTCAGCGGCAGCATCGCCAGCAGCACACAACAGAATTTATTCATTCAGCAGTCTCCATAAAGGGCTGCCAGCTTAGGACAAGAGGAGCTATTCATGAAAGCGCCCCGTGTGACCCTTGATCAATGGCGAACATTGCAGGCCGTGGTCGACCACGGTGGTTTCGCCCAGGCCGCCGAAGCGCTGCACCGTTCGCAATCGTCGGTGAGCTACACCGTGGCGCGCATGCAGGACCAGCTCGGCGTGCCGCTGTTGCGCATCGACGGTCGCAAAGCCGTGCTCACCGAAGCCGGTGGCGTATTGCTGCGCCGCTCGCGGCAACTGGTGAAACAGGCCAGCCAACTGGAAGACCTGGCCCATCACATGGAGCAAGGCTGGGAAGCCGAAGTGCGGCTGGTGGTCGACGCCGCCTATCCAAGCGCCCGCCTCGTCCGCGCCCTGACCGCGTTCATGCCGCAAAGCCGCGGCTGCCGGGTTCGCCTGCGTGAAGAGGTGCTGTCGGGGGTGGAGGAAGTCCTGCTCGAAGGCGTGGCCGACCTCGCGATCACCGGTTTTAGCATTCCAGGCTATTTGGGCGCGGAATTGAGCGACGTCGAATTCGTCGCGGTCGCCCATCCCGACCATGCGCTGCATCGTCTCAACCGCGAACTGAATTTTCAGGACCTGGAAAGCCAGATGCAAGTGGTCATCCGCGACTCCGGTCGCCAGCAGCCGCGCGACGTCGGCTGGCTCGGCGCTGAACAGCGCTGGACCGTCGGCAGCCTGGCCACCGCCGCGACGTTTGTCAGCAGCGGATTGGGGTTTGCCTGGCTGCCACGGCACATGATTGAACGGGAACTCAAGGAAGGCACGCTCAAGCTGCTACCGTTGGACCAGGGCGGTAGCCGCAACCCGAGTTTTTACCTGTATTCGAACAAGGACAAACCCTTGGGACCGGCAACGCAGATTCTCATCGAACTGCTGCGCACCTTCGACACCGCACCGCTGGACGCGCCTTTCGCCGCCCCTGAACAAGCCTGACAAGGAGTGAATGCATGGCCTATTTCGAACATGAAGGTTGCAACCTGCACTACGAGGAATATGGCCATGGCACGCCATTGCTCCTGGTTCACGGATTGGGGTCCAGCACGCTGGACTGGGAAATGCAGATCCCGGCGCTGTCCACGCGCTACCGGGTGATCGTCCCGGATGTACGCGGCCACGGTCGTTCCGACAAACCCCGCGAGCGCTACAGCATTGCCGGCTTCAGTGCCGACCTGATCGCGCTGATCGAGCATTTGAACCTCGGCCCGGTGCATTACGTGGGGCTGTCGATGGGCGGCATGATCGGCTTTCAACTGGCCGTGGACCAGCCGCAATTGCTCAAAAGCCTGACCATCGTCAACAGCGCGCCAGAGGTCAAGCTGCGCAGTCGCGACGATTATTGGCAGTGGTTCAAACGCTGGAGTCTGATGCGCGTCCTCAGCCTGGGCACCATTGGCAAGGCCCTCGGCGGCAAGCTGTTCCCGAATCCGGATCAAGCTGATTTGCGTCAAAAGATGGCCGAGCGCTGGGCAAAAAACGACAAACATGCTTATCTCGCCAGCTTCGATGCCATCGTTGGCTGGGGTGTACAGGAACGACTTTCGAAAGTCACCTGTCCAACCCTCATCGTCAGCGCCGACCGTGATTACACGCCGGTGGCGCTGAAGGAAACCTATGTAAAACTGCTGCCCGATGCGCGGCTGGTGGTGATCGCCGATTCGCGTCACGCCACCCCACTGGATCAACCCGAACGCTTCAACCAAACACTGCTCGAGTTTCTCACCGCAGTCGACACCACCCCAATCAGGATCACTGACCCATGCTGAAAAAAATCGCCCTCGTCGCCGGTTCCGTTCTGTTTGCCGCCAACCTGATGGCTGCAACACCTGCCAAGGCGCCGCACGTTTTGCTGGAGACCACCAACGGCCAGATCGAAATCGAACTGGACCCGGTCAAAGCGCCGATCAGTACCAAGAACTTTCTTGATTACGTTAACAGCGGCTTCTACAACAACACGATTTTCCACCGAGTGATCCCGGGCTTCATGGTCCAGGGCGGCGGCTTCACCCAACAAATGGAACAAAAAGTAACCAAGGACGCGATCAAAAACGAACACAAGAACGGCTTGGTCAACGTTCGTGGCACCTTGTCTATGGCACGCACTTCGGCACCTGACTCGGCCACCAGCCAGTTCTTCATCAACGTCAAGGACAACGATTTCCTTGATCAAGGTGACGGCTACGCCGTATTCGGTAAAGTCGTGAAAGGCATGGACGTGGTGGACATCATCGTCAACTCGCCAACCACCACGCGCGGCGGCATGAAAGACGTGCCCGCCGATCCTGTATTCATCAAGTCGGCCAAGGTCATCGACTAAGCTACACAGGAAGTCTTGAGCGGTTGCCGGCCTGCGGCACCGCTCACTTTGTTCAAAGGAGAGCCCGTGCGCGGGCGGAGAACTGATGCTTTATCGCCGTTTTGAAAAACTGATCGACGTCTTTCGTGATGCACCGACGGCGGCTCCGCCGGATCGGGTTCTCCCTTTCTATACCTATTACCTGAAGCAGGTCTGGCCGAGTTTCGCCGCCCTGCTGATCGTCGGCCTGTTTGGTGCGCTGATCGAAGTCGCGCTGTTCAGCTACCTGAGCCGCATCATCGACCTCGCCCAGGGCACGCCCAACGTCAATTTATTCCAGGAACACGGCATCGAACTGGCCTGGATGGCGGTGGTGGCGCTGATCCTGCGGCCGGTGTTCGTCGGCCTGCATGACCTGCTGGTGCACCAGACCTTGAGCCCCAGCATGACCAGCATGATCCGCTGGCAGAACCACAGTTACGTGCTCAAACAGAGCCTCAATTTCTTCCAGAACGACTTCGCCGGGCGCATTGCCCAGCGCATCATGCAGACCGGCAACTCGTTGCGCGATTCGGCAGTCCAGGCGGTGGACGCGCTATGGCACGTGCTGATCTACGCGATCAGTTCGCTGGTGCTGTTTGCCGAGGCCGACTGGCGCCTGATGATCCCGTTGCTGAGCTGGATCGCCGCGTACATGGGCGCGCTCTATTACTTCGTGCCACGGGTCAAGGAGCGTTCAGTGGTGTCGTCCGATGCACGCTCCAAACTCATGGGGCGGATCGTCGACGGCTACACCAACATCACCACGCTGAAGCTGTTCGCCCACACCAATTTCGAACAGCAATACGCCAAGGAAGCCATTGAGGAGCAGACAGTGAAGGCCCAACTGGCTGGCCGCGTGGTCACCAGCATGGACGTGGTCATCACCAGCATGAACGGCCTGCTGATCGTCACCACCACCGGCCTGGCCCTGTGGCTGTGGACGCAGTCGCTGATCACTGTTGGGGCGATTGCCCTGGCCACGGGCCTGGTGATCCGCATCGTCAACATGTCCGGCTGGATCATGTGGGTGGTCACCGGCATCTTCGAAAACATCGGCATGGTTCAGGATGGCTTGCAGAGCATTTCGCAACCGGTCAGCGTGACCGATCGCGACGAGGCCAAACCGCTGGCCGTTGCTCGTGGTGAAGTGCGTTTCGAGCACGTGGATTTCCACTACGGCAAGAAGAGCGGGATCATTGGCGACCTCAACCTGAACATCAAGGCTGGTGAAAAGATCGGCCTGATCGGTCCCTCCGGCGCCGGCAAATCGACCCTGGTCAATCTGCTGCTGCGCCTGTATGACGTAGAAGGAGGGCGAATCCTCATCGACGGCCAGAACATTGCCGACGTTGGCCAGGAAAGCCTGCGCGAGCGCATCGGCATGATCACCCAGGACACGTCGCTGCTGCACCGTTCGATCCGCGACAATTTGCTGTACGGAAAACCCGACGCCACCGACGCCGAGCTCTGGGAAGCGGCACACAAGGCGCGTGCCGACGAGTTCATTCCGTTACTGTCCGACGCCGAAGGCCGCACCGGTTTTGATGCGCATGTCGGTGAGCGCGGGGTGAAACTGTCTGGCGGTCAGCGTCAGCGGGTCGCGATTGCCCGCGTGCTGCTCAAGGATGCGCCGATCCTGATCATGGACGAGGCCACGTCGGCCCTCGACTCGGAAGTGGAAGCGGCGATCCAGGAGAGCCTGGAAACCCTGATGCAGGGCAAAACCGTGATCGCCATAGCCCACCGGCTTTCAACCATTGCCCGGATGGACCGGTTGGTGGTGCTGGAAAACGGCAGAATCGCCGAAACCGGCACCCACGCCGAACTGCTGGCCCATGGCGGGTTGTATGCACGGCTGTGGCAGCACCAGACCGGCGGTTTTGTAGGAATCGATTAACCCAAAATCACCCCAACCCCATGTGGGAGATTCTGTGGCGAGGGGGCTTGCCCCCGTTGGGTCGCGAAGCGGCCCCAAAATCCGCTACGACTGCTTCGCAGCCGAACGGGGGCAAGCCCCCTCGCCACAGAGCTCGCTCCACAGGCGTTCATCTCCCGCCGGGAGACCTTCAACATTCCAAAAAACCGCCACAGCCTCTCAATCACGGGCTCTGGCGGTTTTTTTAGGGCACTGGAATTCTCAAAAAACCCTGCTGTACTCAGCCAAGGTTCTGGAGATGGTTCTGCAGTCCATCTACTGGATGCGATAGGCAGTAAAACCTCGAAAGGACACGCTCTCATGTCTCTATTCAAACGTTCTGCGACAGAGTTAGTAGGCACGTTCTGGCTGGTGTTGGGGGGTTGTGGTAGTGCGGTGCTGGCCGCTGCCTTCCCGAATGTGGGAATCGGTTTGCTGGGGGTGTCCCTGGCGTTTGGTTTGACGGTACTGACCATGGCATTCGCCATCGGCCATATCTCCGGTTGTCACCTCAACCCGGCAGTGTCGCTGGGACTGGTGGTCGGCGGACGGTTCCCGGCCAAGGAACTGCCGGCCTACATCATTGCGCAGGTGATTGGCGGGGTGATTGCAGCCGCGTTGCTGTACTTCATTGCCAGCGGCAAACCCGGTTTCGACCTGGCCGGGGGCCTGGCGTCCAACGGCTACGGCGACCACTCCCCCGGCGGCTATTCCATGGCGGCCGGGTTTGTCTGTGAACTGGTGATGACGGCGATGTTCATCCTGATTATCCTCGGTGCCACCGACAAGCGCGCCCCGGCCGGGCTTGCCCCTATCGCCATCGGCCTGGGACTGACCCTGATCCACCTGATCTCGATCCCGGTCACCAACACCTCCGTCAACCCGGCGCGCAGCACCGGCCCGGCCCTGATTGTCGGAGGCTGGGCGATTCAACAACTGTGGATGTTCTGGGTCGCACCGCTGCTGGGTGCAGTCATTGGTGGCGTGGTTTATCGCTGGCTGGGCAAAGAAGACACTTAAGGTCCCGGACGAGGATCAGTCTTGCCGATAAGGCAGGGCGGTCCTCGCCTCTTCGGCATAGGCCAGCACCCCGACACGCTCTTGCTGCAGAAAGTCTTTCACCGCCGCCTTCAGCCCGGAGTGGCGCAGGTAGTGCCAGGAATGAGTAATCACCGGTTCAAAGCCGCGAATCAACTTGTGCTCGCCCTGCGCTCCGGCGTCGAATCGCTGAAAGCCGTTGGCAATCGCATAATCCATACCCTGATAGAAACAGGTCTCGAAGTGCAGGCGATCAAACTCCGCCAGGCAGCCCCAGTAACGACCATAAAAACTGTCGCCGCCCACCAGGCTGAAGGCCATGGCCACCGGCCGTGAGCCCTGTTTGGCCAGTACCACGCGAATCGATTCCGGCATGCGTTCGGCCAGCAGGCTGAAGAATTCGCGCGTCAGATAAGGCCTTTGCCGACGCACCGCGTAGGTATTGGCGTAGCAGGCATAGACGAAATCCCACTGCGCCTGATCCAGTTGCCGACCTTCAAGCCATTCGAAATCAATGCCCTGCCCCGCCACTTGCTCGCGCTCTTTGCGCATCTGCTTGCGCTTGCGTGAACTGAGCGCGTCGAGGAAATCCTGAAAATCCCGATAGCCGCGATTCTGCCAGTGATACTGACAGCCAATTCGCTGTAGCCAACCGGGCTGTTCGCTCAACGCAGCGTCGGTAAACGGGTCCGTGAAGTTGATGTGCGCACTGGACAGTCCTTCGATCTCAAGGTAGCCCGGCAGGCTGTTGAGCAGCTCGAAACCGTCCTCGACGCTGGCCGCCAGCAAGCGTGGGCCGCTGACCGGACTGAAGGGCACGGCGGTCAATAATTTGGGGTAATAGTCGATGCCGGCCCGCTCGCAGGCATCGGCCCAGGCGTGATCGAACACGTACTCACCATAGGAATGCCACTTGCGATAACTGGGCAGCGCGGCGATCAACCGATCACCCTCGATGTGCAGCAAATGCTCGGGCTGCCAACCGGAATGCGGGCCGACACTGCCGCTGTCCTCCAAGGCACTGAGGAAGGCATGGCGCAGAAACGGCTGGCGCTCGGGAACGAGTGCATCCCAGATGTGCGGGGCGATTTCGGACAGATTTTCCAAACGTTGCAGCGGCATCAACTTCATCTCCACTTCTTGCGTGAAAGCCTCGCGAGTATCGCCTATCGCCATCCATTCCACACCCGTGTTTCGCCGTCAGACCCGCGAAGGAAAAGTTCAAACAGCCTTTGGATCGTCATCAAGACGCCATCACTTAGCCACTGCTCTGTCATAAACCATCGCGATACTGGCGCCTGTTTTTAGAGCGCCTGGTTATTACCCGGCCACTGTTTTCGTCCATCAATGGTCGGTTGTGCCCTGGATGGCTCAGTCATCCACTCTCATCTTCGGAGATTGATATGCGTCTTGCTTCCACGAAAACTGCGGCGGCCCTGTGTGGCGGGCTACTGCTGGCCATGAGCGTTCCGGCCAGCGCCGCAGTCGACGCCAAACTGCTCGACATGCTCAAGGCTAACGGCTCGATTACCAACGCACAGTACGGCGAACTGCAAGCCGAACTGGCCCGGGATCAGAAAGACCAGCAAATCGCCCGTCAGGCTCAGCAAGAGACAAACGAGCAGATCGCAGCAACTGCGAAGAAAACCGACACACTGAGCGCCTTCGACCAGAAACTCGCATGGGCAGCCAAGACCCAATTCAAGGGTGACGTTCGCTTCCGGCAGGAAACTGTCCAGAACGATGGCGTTCCCAACAACAAAGACCAGAACCGTCAGCGCATTCGTGCCCGCCTGGGTGCCTACAGCGAAATCAACCCGCAAGTCGACACCGGTATCCGTATCGCCACCGGCAGCAACGACGACGCTCGCTCCACCAACCAGGACCTGAACAACTACTTCGACAAGAAGCAGATCTGGCTGGACCAGGGTTACGTCGATTACCACCCGGACGCGATCAAAAACCTGCACCTCGTTGGCGGCAAGATGCCACAACAATGGGTGAGCATGGGCGACATCATCTGGGATAGCGACATCAACCCGGAAGGCCTGTCAGCGTCCTACAAGTACCCGCTGAGCGGCAGCACCGAACTGTTCGGCAGTGCCGGTCACTACACCCTCAAGGACAACGTCGACGGCGAAGGAGTGCAGTTCAAACACGACTTGCGTCTGTACGCTGGCCAGTTGGGTGCGCGCTTTGCCATCACCGACAGCCTGAAAATGACCTTGGGCGGCAGTATCTATTCGTACGACAACGACGCGAACAGTGCCTGCCCGACCACAGGCACCGTCACCGCGCCATGCGCCCTGGCCGTCAACGGCAACAGCCCGAACGAACGCTTCAAACTGTATGAAGGCTTTGGTCAGCTCGACATCAACAACCTGCCAGTACCGCTCTCGTTCTACGGTCAGTACGTCAACAACAAAGACGCGAGCAACGACCAGGACACGGGCTGGTTGACCGGCGTCAAGACAAAGCTCTACGGCTTCGCAGTGGACTACAACTACCGGGATGTACAGCAGAATTCGGTGGTTGGCGCCTTCACCGACTCCGACTTCGCCAACGGTTTTACCGGTTCGCGCGGCAGCAAGCTGAAAGTGAGCTACGAGTTGGACAAAAACTTCAACCTGGGCGCGACGTACTACATGGCGACGTCTGACCAGACCAACGCCAGCATCAACAAGAAAGATTCGGACATCAACACCCTGCAACTGGATGCTGAAGCGAAGTTCTGATTTACCGCGCAATACGACTCGGGCAAGGAAGCCCGGGTTGCTTTTACAGACTGGCGTGGATGGGTTGATCCCCATCATCCGTTTGACTCATCCACGCGAGCCTGTTTCTTGCCCTGCCATCAATCCTCTCTGCTACGGAATGTCCTTGCGACGTTCGGCAGCCAGACGTTCGGCCAACGTATCAGCGTCCGGCACAGCGTCTTCAGGCATGGCGCGCAATGTCGCCTGCATCACCCGCATCTGACGAATGAACCGCCGGCAATTAGGGCAGAACATCAAGTGATGGCGCACCATCAACTTCTCGCGAAAGCTTAACTGGCCATCGAGATAATCGCTGGAACGGGCCACTTGTTCCTTACAGGTCAACATTCGCCGGTTTCCTCAAAATGTTCTACGGTCGCGAAGACCTTCAACCGTGCCCGATGCAGCAGCACACGAACATTGGAGAGCGAGATTTCCAGAAGATTACAGATCTCTTCCAACTCCAGCCCCTGACGCTCGCGAAGTAATAACACACTGCTTTGCAGTTCCGACAGGCTGAGTAGCGTGTGTTCCAGGCATTCGCGCAGCTCGTTTTCGGTCAGCAGCGCTTCCGGGGTGTCCTGATGCCAGGCAAACGGCGCCACCAGCCAATGACCATCACCGGACGAGAAACGATCATCATCGATGGTGCCATGGGGTGACGGCAGGTCATCGAGGAGCACTTCACGACGGTTTTGTTTGTATCGACCTTTTGCCGCATTGGCGGTAATGGTCAGCAACCAGGTCTTGAGGCTCGAACGCGCCTCGAATTTGCTCAGGTTACGCACCACCGATAGCCACGCATCCTGGACGATTTCGTCGGCATGCCGGCTGCCCACAATCGCATAGGCCACCGCGCGCATGGCGCTCTGGTAGGTGCTGACTAATTCTTTGAAAGCCTTTTGCTCTCCGGCCAGTAATCGCTCAAGTAGTTGCGAATCGTCAGCCGCCATCAATCCATCCCCTTGTTCAGACGTCGAAAATGACGACGGCAGGACTTCGCCCGCGGCGCAGTCCTGCCGTCATTCCCGAAAATTACAGTGTCCTGACGGTTTCGACTGTAGGAAACGTCCTCACTATCCAACGGAAAAAGGTTTGGCTCAACGCTTGCGCAGAATCACGCTGCCAATCGAATAACCGGCGCCAAACGAACTGAGCACGGCCAGCGAACCGGCGGCCAGATCATCCTGGTTTTTGTGAAACGCAATCACCGAACCGGCAGAGCTGGTGTTGGCGTAGGTGTCGAGAATCACCGGTGCTTCTTCTTCGGTGGCCTCGCGACCCAGCAGTTTCTTGACGATCAGGTGGTTCATGCTGAGGTTGGCCTGGTGCAGCCAGAAGCGCTTCACGTCGCTGATGTTGAGCGTGTTCTCATCCAGGTGCGTGGCGATCAGCTCGGCGACCATCGGGCAGACGTCGCGGAACACCTTGCGGCCTTCCTGCACGAACAGTTTGTCCTTGGCACCGACGCCCTCTTCCGCCGCGCGGTTGAGGAAGCCGAAGTTGTTGCGGATGTTGTTGGAGAACTTGGTCAGCAGCTTGGTGCTGACGATGTCGAACTGGTACTGGGACGTCGCCAGGTCCGCACGTTCGATGATCACGGCGGTGGCCGCGTCACCGAAGATGAAGTGGCTGTCTCGGTCGCGGAAGTTCAGGTGACCGGTGCAGACTTCCGGGTTGACCATCAGGATCGCCCGGGCCTGGCCCAGTTGCACGCTGTTGGTGGCGGCCTGGATACCGAAGGTTGCCGAGGAGCAGGCGACGTTCATGTCGAAACCGAAGCCGTGGATGCCCAGCGCTTCCTGGACTTCGATGGCGATGGCCGGGTAGGCGCGTTGCAGGTTGGAGCAGGCGACGATCACGCCGTCGATGTCCGCGGCGGTCTTGCCGGCGCGCAGCAAGGCTTGTTCGGCAGCGCCGATGGCCATTTGGCAGAGCACCGACCATTCGTCGTTCGAGCGCTCCGGCAGGCGTGGCGCCATGCGATGCGGGTCGAGAATGCCGTCCTTGTCCATGACAAAGCGGCTTTTGATGCCGGAGGCTTTTTCGATAAACGCCGCGCTGGACTCGGTCAACGCTTCGATTTCGCCACGGGCAATGGCCTCGGCGTTGTCGGCGTTGAATATCGCGACGTAGGCGTTGAAAGACTGCACCAGCTCTTCGTTGGAGATGCTGTTGGCCGGGGTGTACAGGCCGGTGCCGCTGATGACGACGTTATGCATGGTCGTTTCTCTAATCTGTTCAGGCAGAAAGCATTGGCACCGACGTACCAACACACAAAGGGTCCGTTCCCGTCACGGGAAGCCAACCAGGCATCGCTTTATTCCGTTGCGCCCGGACCTTGAAAGGCTCAAAACCGCGGGGCCGGCGTTTATAGGCGCGAAGTTTGCCATAAACGTTAGATTTTGGCGCCTTTTGCTGGATAAAGCGCCTGTCGAATGTGGGAGCCAGTGTGGCGAGGGGGCTTGCCCCCGTTGGGTGGCGAAGCCGCCCCGTTACGGGACCCCGGTTTATCAGTTGTACTGAGTGAGCAGGTTTACGACTGCTACGCAGCCGGACGGGGCGATGCGGCGTTCCGACAAGCCCCCTCGCCACAGAAGCCCGCTCCCACAAGGGTTTGTGGTGAGCCCCGGTTCTAGGGTTCGACCTGAGTCCACTGTTTGTTCAGGCGTTTATCGGAGATCGGTACCTTGGTCCCCAATTGCTGGGCGAACAGCGAAACCCGGTATTCCTCCAGCCACCAGCGATACAGCTCCAGTTGCGGATCGCGCTTGCCTTCCTGGGCATGTTTGCCGGCGCGGGTCTGGTATTGGGTCCAGAGGCCGGACAATTCGCCGCTCCACACCCGATCACGTTGCACCTGAGCAGCGATTTTCTCGAAACGCTGCTCGACCGCTTTCAGGTAACGCGGCAATTCCTTGAGCCACGCCATCGGCGTTTCACGGACAAAACCGGGATACACCAAGTGACTGAGCTGCTGCTTGATGTCGTTCAAAGCCACGGCTTGGGCCAGGTCGATCTTGCCCTTGAAGCGTTTTTGCAGGCCATGCCACAGCTTGAGAATTTCCAGGGTCAGCTTCGCCAGACGCTCGGCGTGCTCAGTCCAGCCGCCACGCTTGCGCTCGGCCAACGCCGCCAGCCCGGCACCATCGCGCGGCAAAGGGTCTTCACCATCGAGAATGCAGCTGTCGAGACTGGCCAGCAGAATGTCTTCCACCAGACTGTCGACGCGGCCCATGTCGCGGTACATCAGGCCCAGTTCGGTCAGCCCCGGCAATTTGCCGCGCAGGAATTTCGCCGGTTCCGCCAGTTGCTGCATCAGCAAACGCTGCAACGCGCGACGATGCTGGAACTCGGCCTCGGCCGGCGTCGAGAAACGCCCTTCCTTGACCGTGCCGCCCTCTTCCACCAGCGCCGGATAGACCGTCATCGACAGCCCGGCGATCTTCTGCTGGGTTTTCTCGGCGACCGCGGCAAAGACTTTGGCTTCCACCGGTTGTTGGCTTTTCGCGGTTTGCGGAACCGCCAACGCCGCCTGGCTGGCTTCGGCAAAACGCGCGGTCAGCTCGGCCAGATCACGCCCTTCGCCCAGGAACTTGCCCTGGCCGTCGACGATTTCCAGGTTCATCCGCAAATGACTGTCGACCTGCTGCGCCGCTTCCGCCCATGCTTCATCGCTGACCCGCGCGCCGGTCATGCGCAGTAATTCGCGGCCCAGCGCTTGTGGCAACGAGCCCTCGGCAAAGGTCATGCGCTGTAGCGCGGCTTTGACGAAGTCCGGCACCGGCACGAAATTCTTGCGCAAGGCCTTGGGCAGGTTGCGCACCAGCGCGATGCACTTGGCTTCGATCACCCCCGGCACCAGCCACTCCAGACGTTCCGGTGGCAGCATCGGCAGCAACGGCGCCGGCACGCGCAGGGTCACGCCATCGCGTGGGTGGTTAGGCTCGAAGTGGTAACTCAACGACAGTTCCAGATCGCCAATGTGCAAGGTGTCCGGGTAATGCAGCGCAGTGACTTCGCTGGCCTCGCGGGCCAGCACGTCTTCTTCGCGCATGATCAACAGCTGTGGGTCTTTCTGGCTGTTGACCCGGTACCAGCTGTCGAACGTCGCAGTCTGGTGAATCTCCGCAGGCAATCGCGCATCGTAGAAGGCGAACAGGGTTTCTTCGTCCGCGAGAATGTCACGGCGACGGGCCTTGGCTTCCAGTTCGTCGAGTTGTTCCAGCAGTTGCGCGTTAGCCGTCAGGCATTTCGCCTTGGATTGAATCTCGCCGCGCACCAGGCCTTCACGAATGAAAAACTCACGGGACACCACCGGATCAATCGGCCCGTAATGCACCGGCCGGCGACCGACCACGATCAGCCCGAACAACGTGATCTGCTCGAACGCCACGACCTGACCGCGCTTCTTCTCCCAATGCGGCTCGAAGTGGTTTTTCTTGATCAGGTGCCCGGCCAGCGGCTCGATCCAGTCGGCGTCGATCTTCGCGACCATGCGCGCATAGAGTTTGGTGGTTTCCACCAGTTCGGCGGTCATCAGCCATTGCGGACGCTTCTTGCCCAAACCGGATGACGGGTGAATCCAGAAACGCCGCTGACGGGCGCCCAGGTAATCGCCTTCATCGGTTTTCTGGCCGATCTGACTGAGCAGGCCCGAGAGCACGGCTTTGTGCAGTTTCGGGTAATCCGCCGGCTCTTTGTTGAGGGTCAGCTGCATGTCGCGGCAGATCAGACTCAACTGGCGGTGCGAGTCGCGCCATTCGCGCAATCGCAGGTAATTTAGGAAATTCTTGCGGCACCAATTGCGCAACGGACTGGCCGTCAGCGCCTGACGCTGTTCTTCAAAACCGCGCCACAGATTGACCAGCCCGGCGAAGTCCGAGTCCACGTCTTTCCATTGTGCATGGGCCTGATCCGCCGCTTGCTGACGCTCCGGCGGACGTTCACGCGGGTCTTGAATCGACATGGCACTGGCGACGATCAGCACTTCCTGCAAGCTGCCGAGTTTTGCCGCTTCCAGCAGCATGCGACCCATGCGCGGGTCCACCGGCAAACGCGCCAGATTGCGCCCCAGCGGGGTTAGCTGACTGTTGCGGTCCACCGCCGAGAGCTCTTGCAGCAGGTTGAAACCGTCGCTGATGGCCTTGCCGTCCGGCGGTTCGATAAACGGGAAATCGGTAATCTCGCCGAGGCGCAGGTGCAGCATCTGCAAAATAACAGCGGCGAGGTTGGTGCGCAGGATCTCCGGGTCGGTAAATTCCGGGCGCCCCATGAAATCGTCTTCACCGTAGAGGCGGATGCAGATGCCGGGCTCGACCCGCCCGCAGCGACCTTTACGCTGGTTGGCGCTGGCCTGGGAAATGGCTTCGATGGGCAGGCGCTGGACCTTGGCGCGGTAGCTGTAACGGCTGATGCGCGCGGTGCCGCTGTCGATCACGTAACGAATGCCCGGCACCGTCAGCGAGGTTTCCGCGACGTTGGTCGCCAACACCACGCGGCGGCCTGGGTGTGACTGGAAAATCCGCTGCTGTTCGGCCGGCGACAGTCGTGCGTAGAGCGGCAGAATCTCGGTGTGCTTGAGCTGGGCCTTGCGCAGCATGTCCGCCGCGTCGCGAATCTCGCGCTCGCCGGGCAGGAACACCAGAACATCGCCGGGACTCTTGCGTTCGCTGCGTTCGAACGCGGCGATTTCGTCGAGGGTGGCGAGAATCGCCTGATCAACAGTCAAGTCATCCTCGACGCGGTTGCCCTCTTCGTCTTGCTCCAGGGTCAGCGGGCGATACCAGGTGTCCACCGGGAAGGTGCGACCGGAGACTTCGACAATCGGCGCATCGTCGAAGTGCTTGGAAAAGCGCTCCAGGTCGATGGTCGCCGAGGTGATGATGACTTTCAGGTCCGGGCGACGCGGCAGCAGGGTTTTCAGGTAACCGAGCAGGAAGTCGATGTTCAGGCTGCGTTCGTGGGCTTCGTCGACGATGATCGTGTCGTAGCGTTCGAGGTATCGGTCGTTCTGGGTTTCCGCCAGCAGGATGCCGTCGGTCATCAGTTTGATCAGGGTGTTGGAATCGCTCTGATCCTCGAACCGCACCTGATAGCCGACCAGCGCGCCCAATGGCGTCGCCAGTTCGTCAGCCACCCGGCTGGCCACGCTGCGCGCAGCGATTCGACGGGGCTGGGTGTGGCCGATCAGGCCATGCTGGCCGCGACCGATTTCCAGGCAGATCTTCGGCAACTGGGTGGTTTTACCCGAGCCGGTCTCACCGGCAATGATCAGCACCTGATGTTTGAGGAGCGCTTCTTTGATTTCGTCGCGCTTGGCGGCGATTGGCAAACTGTCGTCGTAACGAATCACCGGCAGGCTGGCGCGCCGCGCCAACACCTGATCACAGGACGCCTGCATACGCGTCACCCACAGGGCCAGCTTGGCCTCGTCGGGTTTCTTGCGCAGCTCAAGCAACTGCCGTCGCAGCCGGTGGCGGTCGGCGAGCATGGCGTGATCGAGGTTTTTCAGCAGTTTGTCGATGGAGGGCGATTCGTCGGTCATCGGGTACGCAATTCAGTCGTCTAGTGGCGCAGGGTGGCGATTGTCGCAGATTTGGGTACACGACGACGAATGCAACCTGCTTTTGTGGCGAGGGAGCTTGCTCCCGCTCGACTGCGCAGCAGTCGCAGTCAAGCTGATGCGATTAATCAGTTAAACCGCGATTGCCGATTCGGGAGCGCTTCGCACTCCAGCGGGAGCAAGCTCCCTCGCCACAAAAGCCCCTCGCCCCGGGTGCTCAATCTGGGGTGTTATTCGTTATCGAAGCCTTTGCGCCGATACGGGAACACGTCGATGATCTTCCCCGCCCGAATCGCCTCCTGCAGGCTTTTCCAGTAATCGGCGTTGTATAACTCGCCATGTAACTGATCGAACAACTTGCGCTGCCCGGAATCGGCAAACAAAAACGGTGGAAACTCCTCGGGAAACACATCCAGCGGCCCGATCGAATACCAAGGCTCCGACGCCATCTCGTCTTCCGGCGTACGCGGTTGCGGGATGTGGCGGAAGTTGGCCTCGGTCAAAAAGCAGATTTCGTCATAGTCATAAAACACCACGCGACCGTGGCGGGTGACGCCGAAGTTTTTCAGCAGCATGTCGCCAGGAAAGATATTCGCCGCCGCCAGTTGCTTGATCGCCAGGCCGTAATCCTCCAGCGCCTCATGCACCTGAGCCTCGTTGGCGTTTTCCAGGTACAGGTTCAACGGCGTCATCCGCCGTTCAGTCCAGCAGTGGCGAATCAACACCGTGTCACCTTCCACCGACACGGTGGACGCGGCTACTTCGAGTAATTCTTCCAGGCACGCCGGATCGAACTTGCTCAACGGGAAACGGAAATCGGCGAACTCCTGGGTGTCGGCCATGCGTCCGACTCGGTCGACGCTTTTGACCAAGCGGTATTTCTCGATCACCGTGGCGCGGTCGACGTTCTTCGACGGCGAGAAGCGATCCTTGATGATTTTGAACACGGTGTTGAAACCCGGCAGGGTAAACACGCTCATGACCATGCCGCGCACGCCGGGGGCCATGATGAACTGGTCGTCGGTGCTGGCCAGGTGATTGATCAACGCCCGATAGAACTCGGACTTGCCGTGTTTGTAGAAACCGATCGAGGTGTACAGCTCGGCGATGTGCTTGCCCGGCAGGATGCGCTTGAGGAAACCGATGAACTCCGCCGGCACCGGCACGTCGACCATGAAATACGAGCGGGTGAACGAGAAGATGATCGACACGTCCGCTTCATCGGTGATCAGCGCATCGATCTGAATTCCGCGACCTTCGCGGTGCAGCAGCGGAATCACCAGCGGCCATTGCTCGTCGCGGGTGTAGATGCGCCCGACCAGGTACGCGCCTTTATTGCGGTAGAGCACCGAGGAAAACAGTTCGACGCTCAACTCCGGGTCCTTGCACACCCAGTCCGGCAGGTTCTCGCGCAGTTGCGCTTCGAGGCGGCTCAGGTCGCCAGCCAGGTCGGCGTAATCCTCACTGAAGCGGTAGTCGGCAAAAATGCTCGCGAGCATGCCGGACAACTGCCCCTGAGGTTTGTACGTACGGGTTTGTGCGGCGCGGGCCCGGCGCAGGCTCGGGCGGGTGGTATGGATGAACATGCAGCCGTCGCTGATCAGGTCGTGGCTGAACAATCCGCAGAAAATCGAGTTGTACCAGGTCTCGGACAGTTCATCGTCGAAACGCAGGTCGATCAGCGTGATGTAGGCGCTTTTGACCAGCGGCCAGCAGCTCACGTCCAACGTGTCGCTGTCGAACGCGACACGCAGTCGCTCGACGGTTTCACTGACTTTTTCTTCATAGAGATTGATCCGCGCGGCGGACGCGACTTGCGTCTCCTGCCACTGGGCCTGCTCGAAGCGGGCTCGCGCGCCATCGGTGATCTGACGGAAATGCTCGCGGTAATCGTCAAAGCCATCGAGGATCATTCGGGCGATATCGGCGGCTGGCCATTGCTGCGGCATGGTGAGACCTCTGCGGGAATTCGTGAGCCCTGAGCTTAGCCAGTGAACCGGGTGCAGGAGAAGCGTAATTTTTCGCTGCAGTTATTTGCCCGTTTTTCGGTTGCCATCAATCAGGCACTCGGCAACACTCTCGTCCCCAGCAAGGAAGGAGAGCAGCGTGAACCCCGTCGATATCGTCCGTTTACTGTCACTGGCGGCCATTTGGGGTGCGAGTTTTCTGTTCATGCGCATCATCGCCCCAGTGATTGGCACAATCCCCACCGCGTTTTTCCGCGTGTCGATTGCTGCGACCGGCCTGCTGATTATTCTCGGGCTGATGCGCATCAGCTGGGATTTCAAAGGCAAACTCAAGACCGTGATGCTGCTCGGGGTGATCAACTCCGGGATTCCGGCGACCTTGTACTCCGTGGCCGCCCAAGTGCTGCCGGCCGGATACTCGGCGATCTTCAACGCCACCACACCCCTGATGGGCGTATTGATTGGCGGGTTGTTCTTCCATGAACGACTCACCGCCGCCAAGCTTGGCGGGGTATTCCTTGGATTGTTTGGTGTGGGCGTGCTGACCCGCGCGGGTCCGGTCGCGTTCGACCTGCAATTGCTGATGGGCGCCCTCGCCTGCCTGATGGCCACGACGTGTTACGGCTTCGCCGGTTTCCTTGCCCGCCGCTGGCTGGATCAGGCCGGCGGTCTCGACAGCCGTTTGTCCGCGCTGGGCAGCATGCTCGGGGCGACGTTGTTTCTGTTGCCGTTGTTTGGCTACAGCGTGATCAGCCAACCGCCCGCGAGCTGGGGTGGCTGGAATGTCTGGTTGTCGTTGCTGGGGTTGGGGCTGGTGTGTACCGCGCTGGCGTACATCATTTACTTCCGCTTGCTCAGCTCGGTCGGGCCGGTGCGGTCGATGACCACGACCTTCCTGATCCCGCCGTTCGGGGTGTTGTGGGGGGCGTTGTTGCTGGATGAGCCGATGTCCATGGCGCATATCTATGGCGGCGTGTTGATTGCGGCGGCGTTGTGGCTGGTGCTGAAGCCAGCGGTGGTGAAAGTGGCTGAGGTGACTGCCAAGTAGTTTGGCGGTGTTGCTGATGACGCCTTCGCGAGCAAGCCCGCTCCCACATTTGGCCCGATTCCTTCAGTTGGAATGCGGTCGAATGTGGGAGCGGGCTTGCTCGCGAAGGCGATCGCCCAGGCACTACAAACCTGACTGACTCACCTCGCCATCCACCAACCGCCGAATCCCCAGCGGATTAGCGTTCTGCAACGCCTCGGGCAGCAACGCATCCGGATAATTCTGGAAACACACCGGCCGCAGGAACCGATCGATTGCCAGCGTCCCCACCGATGTCCCCCGCGAGTCGGACGTCGCCGGATACGGCCCGCCATGCACCATCGCCTCGCACACCTCGACCCCGGTCGGATAGCCGTTGAGCAGAATCCGTCCGACCTTCTCCTGAAGCATTTCCGCCAGCCAGCGGTACTCCAGCAGTTCCTCGTCCTCGCCAATCAACGTCGCCGTCAATTGCCCGCGCAACCCCTGCAGCGCCTCCGCCAACTGCGCAAGGCTCTCGACTTCTACAACGATGGTGGTCGGCCCGAAAACTTCTTCCTGAAGCAGTTCATCACCCTTGAGCAACAGGCTGACATCGGCCTGGAACACCTGCGGTTGTGCTTGATTGCCCTGCTGCGGCCGGCCCGCCAGATGCGTCAGCCCCGGATGTTCGTGCAATTCGCCAAGGCCCCGGCTGTAGCTGACCAGCGCACTGGCGTTGAGCATGGTTTGCGCCGGTTGCTGGTTCATGCTGGCGCAGAAGGTTTCCAGGAAGGTGCTGAACTGCGGCGAACGCAGGCCAATGATCAGGCCGGGATTGGTGCAGAACTGACCGCACCCCAAGGTCACCGATCCGGCCAATTGTGCAGCGATTTGCTCGCCGCGTACCGCCAGCGCTTCGGGCAACAGGAACACCGGGTTGATGCTCGACATCTCGGCAAACACCGGGATCGGCTGCGGCCGGGTCGCGGCCATGTGGCTCAGGGCATTGCCGCCCTTGAGCGAACCGGTGAAGCCCACCGCCTGAATCGCCGGGTGCTTGACCAGCCACTCACCGACGCCCCCGCCGTAGATCATATTGAACACGCCGGCCGGCATTTCCGTGCGTTCGGCGGCACGGATGATCGCGTCCGCCACCCACTCGGCCGTCGCCATATGACCGCTGTGCGCCTTGAACACCACCGGGCAACCGGCGGCCAGGGCCGACGCGGTATCGCCACCGGCCGTGGAGAACGCCAGCGGAAAGTTACTCGCACCAAACACCGCGACCGGCCCTAAACCGATGCGGTACTGACGCAGGTCCGGACGCGGCAATGGCTGGCGCTCCGGCAGCGCCCGATCAATCCGCGCACAGTAGAAATCCCCGCGACGCAGGACCTTGGCGAACAAACGCATCTGACCGCTGGTGCGCCCCCGCTCCCCCTGAATTCGCCCGGCCGGCAGCGCGGTTTCGCGGCACACGGTGGCGACGAACTCATCGCCGAGGGCATCGATTTCATCGGCGATGGCGTCGAGGAAGCGGGCGCGCTTTTCCGCGCTCAGGTTGCGGTAGACCGGGTAAGCGGCGGCCGCGGCTTTGGCAGCGGCATCCACTTCGGCTTCGGACGCCTGAAAGAATGTGCCCGGCAGCGGTTCGCCTGTTGTCGCATCAAGGCTTTGCAGTTGCAACGTGCCGTTGGCGCTGCGGCGACCGCCGATGTAATTGTGTCCCAGTGGCAATGTCATGAGGGTTTCCTTTAGAAGGCTTAAAGCGCACGCACCTGACCAATAGGCAAAGGCTGGGCGCTTTCGCCAATACCGTTCACCAATGGCGCACCAAATTCATCGAGGCTGATCTGGAAGTGATCGCCCGGCTGGGTTTTCACTCCGTCGGCAAACGACAGCGTGGCGGTGCCGAAGTAGTGCACATGGACATCACCGGGGCGCAAGAACTGCGCGTATTTGAAGTGATGGAACTCGAGGTTGGCGAGGCTGTGGCACATGTTGTCTTCGCCGCTGAGAAACTCTTTCTCCCAGATGGTTTCGCCGTTGCGCGTGATGCGACTGGTGCCGGCCAGATGCCGGGGCAATTCACCGACACGCAGCTCGGGACCATAGGAGCAAAAACGCAATTTCGAATGCGCCAGGTACAGGTAATTGCGCCGCTCCATCACATGGTCGGAGAACTCGTTGCCCAACGCATAACCGAGGCGATACGGCTGGCCGTCGTCGCCGATGACATAAAGGCCGGTCAACTCGGGTTCTTCACCGGCGTCTTCGGCAAACGGCGGCACTGGAAAGTCCGCGCCGGGACGCACGACGATGCTGCCGTCGCCCTTGTAGAACCATTCCGGCTGCGCGCCGACCTGCCCGGCCTCCGGTTTGCCTCCCTCCAGGCCCCACTTGAAGATGCGCATGGTGTCGGTCATGCCGGCTTCGACGGCGCCGTCCTGTTGGTGCATTTTGTCCCGCGCAGAGGCACTGCCCAGATGGGTCAGGCCAGTGCCGCTGATCAGGCAATGAGCAGGATCTTCGTGGTCCAGTGGGGGCAGGACTTTGCCTTGCTGTAACAGTTGCGCGTAATCGGGACCTGGCTCGGTGCCGCGTCGGGCGACTTCGTCTTGCAGACTGCGCTGGGCGCGGATTGCCGTGAGGGCCAGTTCACGGGTGCTGGTGGTGCCTTTGAGCACCTGCACCTGTGCACCCTCGACGAGGCCGACCTGGCGCTCGCCGGCAGTATTTTCAAATTGAATCAGGCGCATGACGGCCTCCAGAAAATCGGGGATGGCGCCGCCCGCAGGCGCCGCCACAGGGTCACTCGATGATGTTGAAGTCGCTCAGGTACTCATCGGAGATTTCCAGGCCCAGGCCCGGTGTGTTGTCGTCGAGCTGGATGTAGCCGTTGACCGGTTGCGGCTCGCCCTTGAACACGTAGTAGAAGAGTTCGTTACCGACCTCGACGTCGAACACCGGGAAGAACTCGGCCATTGGCGAGGCGGTGGTGGACATGGTCAGGTGGTAGTTGTGCATCTGCCCGGCGTGAGGAATCACCGGCACCGACCAGGCTTCGGCCATGGCGTTGATCTTGCGCGCGGCGGTGATGCCGCCGACGCGGTTGGTGTCGTACTGGATCACGTCGACGGCGCGGCGCTCCAGCAAGTCCTTGAAGCCGTAGGAGGTGAACTCGTGCTCACCGCCGGAGATCGGCATGATCCCCATTTTTTTCAGCTCGATGTAGCCTTCGATGTCATCGGCGATCACCGGCTCTTCGAGCCAGCGCGGTTCGAACTCGGCGAGTTTGGGCAACATGCGCCGGGCGTATTCCAGCGTCCAGCCCATGTAGCACTCGAGCATGATGTCGATGTCCGGGCCGGCCAGATTACGCAAAGCGCGCACTTGCTCGATGTTCTTGCGCATGCCCGCCGGGCCGTCTTTCGGGCCGTAGCCGAAACGCATTTTTAGCGCGGTGAAACCTTGGTTGAGATAACCCTGGGCTTCTTCGAGGAACAGGTCGAGGTTGTCGTTGGCGTAGAGCTTGGAGGCGTAGGTCCAGATTTTTTCTTTGGTCCGCCCGCCGAGCAGTTTGAACACCGGCTTGTTCACGGCTTTGCCCATGATGTCCCAGATCGCGATGTCGATCGCCGAGATCGCCGCCATGCCGATGCCTTTGCGGCCCCAGGCGTGGCTCTGGCGGTACATCTTCTGCCAGATGTATTCGTTGTCGAACGGGTCTTCGCCGATGGCGATCGGCGCCAGGTAGGTGTCGATGATTTCCTTGGCCACACGCGGCGCCAGGGCGCAGTTACCGATGCCGACGAGGCCGGTATCGGTCTCGACTTCCACCACCAGCCAGCCGTGAAAACGGAACGAGCCCATGGCGTCGCCACGCTCGAACAGAATGTCGCTGGCGTTGGTGCAGAAGTGCGCTTGAGGCGGAACGACTTTGCCTTTCCACTCAAAAACGCGGGTACGGATGGCTTTGATTTTCATGAATACAATTCCTTGCGCTGCCGGCTTCTTGTAGTTGTAGGGTCGCTGCACAGAACCGCTCGGGTGGCGGGTTCCGGCATTCGATGGAGCGACTTTAGCCAGCGCGCGGGGGGGGGGATAATCACTTATGCGTATCCGGCGATAACCTGGGGTGATCGCAAAAACGGGATATCAGGCAGATCGGGTTATCAGCCCTCATACAAAACAAATGTGGGAGCGGGCTTGCTCGCGAAAGCGGTGGGTCAGTCGACATTAATGCTGTCTGACACACCGCTTTCGCGAGCAAGCCCGCTCCCACAGGGGATTTATGTTGATTTGGCGACTGTGGATCAGTAGTTGTTGGTGCCCATTCGGCAGGCGATTTCGAACGCCTGGCGGATCGCCCCGACATTCGCCTTGCCCTGCCCCGCAATGTCGAAAGCGGTGCCGTGCGCCGGGGTGGTAATCGGGATCGGCAAGCCGCCCTGAACCGTCACGCCGCGGGAGAAGCCCATCAACTTGATCGCGATCTGGCCCTGGTCGTGATACATCGTGACCACCGCGTCGAAGGCACTGGCGTCGCCCTGTACCTTGAGGAAAATCGTGTCCCCCGGGTACGGCCCTTCCGCCGCAATCCCCAACGCCTGGGCGGAGCGTACGGCGGGGCCGATGATGTCCAGTTCCTCGCGACCAAACGAGCCGTTGTCGCCGTTGTGCGGGTTGAGCCCACACACGCCGATACGCGGTTTGGCCAGGCCGTTTCGCTTGAGCGCGGTGTCGATCAACTGGATCGCCTCCACCACCCGCGCCTGAGTCAGCATGCCCGGCACTTCAGCCAGCGCCACGTGGGAAGTCACCCGCGACGTCCACAGGTTATCGAGCACGTTGAACTCGCAGAACGGCCCGTGGAAATCCAGCAACTCGGCGAACCAGTGCAGCTCATCGTTATGCGCCATGCCAGCCATGTGCAGCGAGGTCTTGTTCAGCGGTCCGAACAGCACGGAGTCGGTGATGCCGGCCTCGGTCAGGCGCAGGGCTTTTTCCAGGGTGTCGAGGCTGTAGCGGCCGCCGATGATGCTGGCTTCATTGCGCGCAAACTCGCCAATCGTATCGCCGCGAAAGTCATAGAACAGCGGCGTGTCATCAACGAATGACAGGTGCTCCAGCGACTCGACGCGACGGTAGGGAAACTCCGCTCCGGCGATGCGCATGCCGCGACGCATTTCCGCCTCGTCGGCAATCAAAATCACATGGGCCTGACGGCGCACCTCGGGCTCGGCGAGCAGGCGTGCGATCAGTTCCGGGCCGATGCCGGCGGGGTCACCCAAGACCATCGCGATGGTGGTTTTGTTCATGCTTCACTCCTCAAGGATTCAGGCCGCGCCCGGTCAATGGCGCAAGGCTCGCAGCGATAAACCCGCTGCGCGTTGCTGTAGAAAAGTCGTTCCTGATCGGCACTCGGAAAATCGGCAACGATGGATTTGAAACCGCTGTAGATGTCGTCGAACGAGCCGCACAGACTGTCCACGGGGAAGTTGCTGGCGAACATCGCCCGGTCGCTGCCGAACATGGCGATGACTTCGCGCACGATCCATGCGTTGTCCTTGGCGCGCCAGCGTTGACCGCCCTGGCCCAGGCCGGAAATCTTCACCCGCACGTTCGGCCACTGCGCCAGCCGCGCCATCGCCAGCCGCCAACCCGCCAGGCCGTCGGCACTGCGGTCATTGGGTAATCCCGCGTGGTTGAGAATCAGCGTGGTGCCGGGAAAGTCCCGGGCCAGACGTTCGGCTTCGTGCAAATTCCACCAGGGCGTCTGCAGGTCGAAATGCAAACCCAGGCCTTCAAGCGCGGCGTAACTGCGCCGCCAATGTTCGTTGCTCATCAGGCTGCGGATGTGCCCGACCTGCTCCGGCGCAATCGGGCCGCCGGGTTTGTGGCGCACGCTGCGCACGTACTTGAAACTGGCTTGCTCGGTCAGGACTGCGATGGCGTCCGGATGATCGAGCCAGGCTTGCGCGACGATAGCGTTCGGCACGCCGTAGCGAGCAGCCAGCCCCTCGATGAAACGGGTTTCGCCAATCGGGTCGTGCGGGTTCCATTCGGTCTCGACATACACCGTTTGCACGACGTTATGGGCACCGGCATCGGCGAAGTAGTCATCAGGAAAATAGCGCCGCTTGATCGCGCTGTAATCACCGTAGCGAAACGGAATGTTGGCCTCGGGCGCGAGCCACGGATGGTCATTGATCGCCGGGTCCCAGAAATGGTGATGGGCGTCTACGATCGGGCCGTCCCACAACTTAGTCATGACGCACCTCATCCAGGCTGATAAACAATGTGGCCAACACGAAGACTGCCGAGCACGCCGCAAAGAACCCCAGCACCGGTGCAAAACCACCGGCCATTTGCACAATGACGCCCACCAGAATCGGCACCGCGATACCGCCCGTGCTGCCGGCCATGTTCATCACGCCGCCGATCAAACCGACCCGCGCCGGCGCCGCCAGCAACGCCGGGAAGCTCCAGTAGAGGCTGCCCCACATCAGGAAAAACGCGGTCATGGCCAACAACGCCACCGCCGCAAACGGATCGCTCAGGGTCGGCAGCAGCAGGAACGCGCCCAACGCCACGACACCGGAAAACGCCAGCAGACTCTTGACCGCCACACCGCGGCTCACACCTTTACGGATCAGGCCATCGCAGAGAAAACCACCGGTCAGCGAACCCAGCGCACCGCAGATGAAAATCACGAACGTCGCCGCGCCAATGCCCTTGATGTCGAAGCCGCGAGCCTGCGACAGATAACTCGGGCCCCAGGTCAGCAAGCCGAAATAGACCATCGCCCAACTCGCACGACCGATCAGCAAACCCGTCAATGAACGGGCCGCGATGCCCAGGCCCTTGACCGGCGCACGGGCGGCTTCGGCAGCCGGCGTGGCGCGTCCGGCGTTGATCTTCTCCAGCTCCTGGGCATTCACTTGCGGATGCGTGGCCGGGTCATCGCGCAGGTAACGCCGCGCCAGCCATGCCAGTACCAGCGTTGCGATCCCGGCGATCACGAACGCCAGGCGCCACGAATCCAGCGAAGCGATCAGGTAGGCAATGATCAACCCGCCCACTGCCACGCCCAACGGGCTGCCACTGTCCATCAGCACCGCGCCGCGACTGCGTTCGCTCGGCGCCAGCCACAGGGAAATCAGCTTGCCGCCGGACGGAAACAAGGGCGCCTCGGCAGCACCGAGTGCGACGCGGGCGAACAGCAGTGACACACCGCCCGTGGCAAAAGCCGCGATGACCTGAAAAGTCCCCCACAACCCCGTGGACCAACTGATCACCCGGTGCGGACCGAAACGGTCAATCAGCCAGCCGCCGGGAATCTGCAACAGCGCATAGGCCCAGAAGAAGCTGCTGAGGATCAGCCCTTGCAGGCTCGGCGACAGGGAGAATTCATGGGCGATGGTCGGCATCGCAATCGACAGCGACACGCGATCGATCAGGTTGACCATGGTCAACGCAAAGATGATCGCGAAAATCCGCCAGCGCACGCTGCTGGCTTTGGTCGCACCGGAGAGCGGGATAGCCGCTGCCGTTGATTGAACACCTGCGCTTGGCAGATGCAGGGAAGCACTGGGACGAGCCATGGTGCGTACCTCGATTTATTATTCTTGTGGTGACGACATTGCCGCTGCTTGGCGGCGTTGGTGAGCACTATCGAAGGCTCAGTGATAACCGTCTAATCAAAACTTGAAATCAGGCGATAGCCTCGAGTTATGGCATGCCCTGCTTTCAGGCAGCTTTCAACGGATAGCAGCCCTTTCGGTTTTCCTCGAAAACGGCTCTGGCGCAATGCTTGGCGCGTCAGCTGCCACTTTCACTGCCCAGACCTATAACCCCAGGCTATCGGTGTATGTATTGTTTTGACTAGACGCGGAGCCGCCGGCTTCACACACTCAGGCCAGGCTTGCAGCTTTACCGCATCGACAAGCCGCTCATAACAATTACAAAAAACACAAAAACGAGGCTCTTCCATCATGCGAAATGCATTCGTCCGTCGCACTTCCCGTCTGTTTCTTGGCTGCACACTGATCGCCGCTGGCGCCCTTCCCGCTCTCGCTCACGCTGCCTGGCAGCCGGACAAGAACGTCGAAATCGTCGTCGCCGGTGGTCCCGGTGGCGGCACTGACCAGCTCGGTCGCCTGATCCAGTCGATCATCACCACCCACAAGTTTCTCGATGTGAATACCATCGTCCTGAACAAGGGCGGTGGCAATGGTGCCGAAGCCTTTCTCGACCTGAAGATGAACAAGGGTGACCCGGAAAAACTGGTGATCGGCACCAACAACATCTACCTGTTGCCGCTGGTGTCCAAGCTTGGTTACCAATGGCAGGAGCTGACGCCCGTCGCCGCCGTGGCCGAGGATGACTTCATTCTCTGGAGCTACAAAGACGCGCCGTGGAAGGACGCCAAGGGCTTCTACGCCGCGGTCAAGGCTGACCCTTCGAACCTGCGCATGGGCGGCAGCCAGTCCAAGGATGTCGACCAGACCCTGACCCTGCTGCTGAATCAGACCAACGACGCCAAACTCGTCTACATCCCGTTCAAAAGCGGCAGTGAAGCCGCGACCCAACTGGCCGGTAAACACATCGCCGCCAACGTCAACAACCCCAGCGAAAGCATCAGCCAATGGCGTGGCGATCAGGTCGAGCCATTGTGCGTTTTCAGCAAGGAGCGCATGAACTACACCGAGAAAGTCGCCGGGGATAAATCCTGGGCCGACGTACCGACCTGTCACGAAGAAGGCCTGGGTATCGACCAGTATCGCTTCCCGCGCACCGTGTTCATGCCCGGCGACGTCACTGCCGAACAGCGGGCGTTCTATGTCGAGCTGATGCGCAAAGTCACCGAGACGCCGGAGTTCAAGGCTTACGTGAAACAGAACGCGCTGGTGCCGACCTTCCTCGAAGGTGAGCCGCTGACCGCCTACATTGAGAAAGACACCGCCCGTGTGACACCGGTGTTCAAAGAAGCCGGCTGGTTGAAAAACTGAGTCGCCAACGGCCGTTTGCCCGCGCGCGGCCGTCACCTGCTGGAGGTGTTTCATGTCCCAATCTTCGGATTCACCGGCGCTGGTCGGCACCCGCTGGGTCGAACTCGGTCTGACACTCTTCACCACGCTGATCGGCGCGGTGGTGATGTTCGGCAGCGTCGAACAAGGTATCGGCTGGGGCGATTCCGGCCCCGAGCCGGGTTACTTCCCCTTCTACATCGGCCTGCTGTTGAGCGCCGCCAGTGTCGGCAATGGCGTGTTGACCGTGGTGCGCTGGCAAGCCCTGAGCGTTTCATTCGTCAGCCGCAGCGCGTTCAAGCAAGTGCTGTCGGTGTTCATCCCGATTGCGCTGTTTGTCGGCGCCATGCCGTTCACCGGCATCTACGTGGCCTCGGCCTGTTTCATCGCCTGGTTCATGTGGCGGGACAAGGTCCGTGTCAAACCCTATGGCAAGTTGATGATCGGCACGGTGTCGCTGGGCGCGGTGCTCGCCAGCTACCTGATTTTCGCGCTGTGGTTCAAGGTCCCGCTGGATGCCGGCCCGATGGGCGACTGGATTGCCCTGGCCGGGAGACATTTCAAATGAGCGAGTTCGATTCCCTGCTGCAAGGCATGAACCTGATCCTGACCCCGGGCCATATCGGCCTGATGGTGATCGGCGTGCTGCTGGGCATTCTGGTCGGCGTGTTGCCCGGCCTCGGCGCCCCCAACGGCGTGGCGTTGCTGCTGCCGCTGACATTCACCATGTCGCCGGTGTCGGCGATCATTCTGCTGTCGTGCATGTATTGGGGCGCGCTGTTCGGCGGCTCGATCACCTCGATTCTGTTCAACATCCCCGGTGAGCCCTCATCGGTGGCGACGACGTTCGACGGTTACCCGATGGCCCGCGAAGGTCGCGCCGCCGAGGCCCTTACGGCGGCGTTCAGTTCGGCATTGATCGGCGCACTGGCCGGGGTGTTGTTGCTGACATTCCTTTCGACCCGGATTGCCGCGTTCGCCATGTCATTCAGTTCGCCGGAGTTCTTCGCGGTGTACCTGTTGGCGTTCTGCACCTTCGTTGGCATGAGCAAGAACCCGCCGCTGAAAACCGTGGTGGCGATGATGATTGGTTTCGCCATGGCGGCGGTCGGCATGGACACAGTGTCCGGCAACCTGCGCCTGACGTTCGACCAGCCGACCTTGATGACGGGCATCAGTTTCGAAGTGGCGGTGATCGGTCTGTTCGGGATCGGTGAAATCCTCTGCACCGTGGAGGAAGGCCTGGTGTTTCGCGGCGAGCATGCGCGTATCACCCCGATGATCATCCTGCGCACCTGGGCCAAGTTGCCGCGCTACTGGTGGACGATTGTGCGCAGCACACTGGTTGGTTGCTGGATGGGTATCACGCCGGGCGGGCCGACTGCGGCCTCGTTCATGAGCTACAGCCTGGCGCGGCGATTCTCGAAGAACCGCGAGAATTTTGGCAAAGGTGAACTCGAAGGCGTGATTGCCCCGGAAACCGCCGACCACGCGGCCGGCACCAGCGCCCTGCTGCCGATGCTGACCCTGGGCATTCCCGGTTCGGCCACGGCGGCGGTGATGCTTGGCGGCCTGATGATCTGGGGCCTGCACCCTGGCCCGACGTTGTTCGTCGAGCAGCATGATTTTGTCTGGGGCCTGATCGCCAGCATGTACCTGGGCAACGTGGTCAGCCTGATCGTGGTGTTGGCCACCGTGCCGCTGTTTGCCTCGATCCTGCGGATTCCGTTTTCGATCATCGCGCCGATCATCATCATGGTCTGCGCCATCGGTGCCTACTCGGTGCACAACTCGTTCTTCGACGTGGTGCTGATGCTGGGCTTTGGCGCGCTGGGTTATCTGTTCAAGAAACTCGGTTATCCGATTGCACCGCTGGTGCTGGCGGCGGTGTTGGGCGACAAGGCTGAAGATGCGTTCCGTCAGTCGATGCTGTTTTCCGACGGTCATTTAGGGATCTTCTGGTCCAACCCGTTGGTGGGCAGCTTGACCACGGCGGCGCTGCTGATGCTGTTCTGGCCGCTGATTTCCAAGGCGCTGGGTGGCCTGATGGGCTTGCGCAAACCCCACGTCGCCAAACCCAAATCGGTGCTGTGACACGGCAATGCTGGCAACGCCTGACATTTGTTGTCAGGCTTGCCGCAGACTTCCTTGCGAGCCACGGCCCATGACCCGAATTCCTGCTGCCAATGTGATCCACAGTCGACTGCGCCTGCGCCAACTGCGGCTGATGCTGGCGTTGCAGGAGTTCGGTTCGTTGCGCCGCGCTGCCGACCACATCGGCATGACCCAACCGGCCGCGACCAAAATGCTCCACGAAGCCGAGGACTTGCTCGGCGTCGAACTCTTCGAACGCCTGCCTCGAGGCATGCGTTCTACCCCGTTCGGTGAAACCGTCATTTACTACGCGCGCATGGTGTTCGCCGAACTCAGCGGCATGCGTGAAGAACTGGTGGCGCTGGAGTCCGGCAACCTTGGTCGCGTCGCGGTTGGTGCGATTCCGGCACTGGCCTCGGGGCTGTTGACCCGCACCATCGCGACCTTGAAACAAAGCCATCCGCGCTTGTCCATGAGCATCCAGGTCGACACCAGCGACGTGCTGGTGCAGGCGCTGTTGCAGGATCAACTGGATATCGTCTTGGGGCGGATTCCGGCCGGGGCGCGGGCCGAAGAGTTGCTGTTTGACAGCCTCGGCGAAGAAGCCTTGTGCGTGATCGCCGGGGCGAACAATCCGCTGGCGCAGGAAAAGCAGCTGAGTTGGGCGGAACTGCAGCACATGACCTGGGTGCTGCAACAGCATCCCAGCCCGATGCGCGCCATCATCAATCAGGTGTTCCACAACGCGCGGGTCGACATCCCCAGCAGCATTGTCGAAACCACGTCGATCATGACCTTGCTTTCGTTGGTGCAGCAGACCGACATGCTCGGCGTCACGCCGGTGTCGGTGGTGGAAGACTATCCGGGGCGGGATTTGCTGGCGATTTTGCCGATCAAGTTCGAAGCACGGCTGCCGCCTTATGGGCTGATCACCCGGCGCCATCGCATTCAATCGTCGGCGATGCAGGCGTTCATGAATTCGGTGCGGGCCGAGCATGCGCTGGACAAATAACATGCTTTTTTGGGTTGGGGTACATATCCGTTTTTTGGGTAACGGCGGCTATTGGTTCCGCCCTTACGGCGGGTCACTTGGAGAAGCGCCAAGTAACCAAGCGCTTTTGCCCCTTTCGTTCGGCCCTTCGCCTAGGCTCAGGGTGCCCTCGCTCCGGTCCTGCTCCGTGGGCACGCCGCCATCGGCCATCCATGGCCGGGGGCGGCTACCGCGGCATCCTTGCCGCGGTGCCCACTGCGCAGAACCTCCACTCGGCCTCTCGAGGGGGCGTCTACCGCCACAGCACCGCGAGGCGGCCTACCGGCCGGCCTGGCTCTTTGATCGTACGCATTCTCCCTGTGTGCGAGCCTGCTCGCGAAGGGGGTGTGTCTATCGATGAATGTAAGTCCGCTTTCGCGAGCAGGCTCGCCCACAGGGGATTTTTTTGCGGGCATGACACTGGTGATCACTGTTTGACGGACAACAGGTCGGCTATCAGGCCGCCTCGCTTTGGGCTTTTGATCTTGATCTGCCCCGTCGGAAGGCCGAGCGCAGGTTCTGCGCAGTGGGCAACCCGGCATGGATGCCGGGTTAGCCGCCCCCGGCCATGGATGGCCGATGGCGGCGGGCCCACGAAGCAGGACCGGAGTGAGGGTATGGCGAGCCTAGGCGAGCCACCGTACGTCAGGGGCGCTGGCGCTTGGTTACTTGGCGCTCTTCCAAGTAACCCGCCGTAAGGGCGGAACCAATAGCCGCCGTTACCAAAACAACGGATATGCCCCCAACCCTTTCCTACCCTGTCTTACGGAAAACAAACACCAGTCCGACGATGATCAGCACCATCCCCAGCAAGCTCAACGCCGCCAGCTTGTTGCCGAAAATCAGATAGTCCATCACCGCCGTCACCGCCGGCACCAGGTAAAACAGGCTGGTGACATTCACCAAATTGCCTCGGGCGATCAAGCGGTACAGCAACAACGTCGCCAGCACCGACACCACCAGTCCCATCCACAACACCGGCACGATAAATCCGGTGCTGTGTTCAAAATGAAATGGCTGGAACGGCACGAAGATCCCACACAGCAACAGCCCCGCGAGGTATTGCACCGGCAGCGTACCGAGGGGATTGTCGGTGATGCGTTTCTGCATGATCGAGCCGAACGTCATGCTCGCCAGCGCCAGCAAACCGAAGAGCATGCCCGCCATCGACATGCCGGCCAAGCCAATACCCTGATATACCACCATGATCAATCCGGCCAGACCCAGCGCCAGACCGAACATCCGGCTGAGGGAGCGCTGACGCTCCATCAGCACCACGGTGAGGATCGGCTGCACGCCCATGATCGTCGCCATCACACCCGGGGTGACTTTCAGGTCCAGGGCCAGCAGATAGAAAATCTGGTAAGCCCCCAGCAACACCACGCCCGTGGCCATCGCATACAGCATCGGCTTGCCGCCCTTGGGCAACTTGAGCTTGAGCAACGGCACCAGCAGCACCAGACCGCACAAGGCGATGGCGAAGCGCACCAGCAGAAAAGCAAAGGGCGACGCGTGCGCCAGGCCCCATTTGGAGAAGATCGCCCCACTGCTCCACAGCAGGACGAACAGGCTCGTGGACGCCGCCGCGAGCGCGGATTGTTTCGAAAGGACAAACATGATTACCACCTGTAGTCAGGCAAAAGCCAACTCAGCCGAAGCTGAAATTCAGTAGTTTTTCAGACGGGCAAAGGGCAACAGCAAAGAGCAGCTGATCAGCCCGAAATGCCAACACCCGGCGGTGATACGACTGCGTACACCGGCGTGCTACGGACAGGTGGAGGGTAATGACTGATCTGCGCAGGCTGCTGAATCCCGCACGGAGCCCCGACAGCGTTGACCGCTGAATCGACTACCGCGTTGATGTGGGATGCAGGCATGGGCTGATCTTTTTTGATGAGGTGGACGGTGGGTTGGAAATCACCGTGCGCCGACTATAACCAGCGGGTGACATGGATTGCAATGACTTGGACAAAGGGCCAGTAACGACAGCCGGAGCATTGCTGCTTACTCTGAGTGAAAGGGAATCGCCCGCGTTGGGAGGACAGGGAATGCAAGAGATCACATGCCAAGGGAACGGACGTGTCTGCGGTATCAGTTGTACAGATCAAGGGCTCGAAAGCTGGCTGCCGATAGTACTTCCCAACTTCAATACGAACTGGAACTAGCCGGCTCAAACGCCCTCGATTTATCCAGGGTGCGCTTCGAGGCGATCACCTCACAGGCACTGAGTGCTTTCGAGCTTTGGGATCATCCACATTTTTCGTGGGGCGACGTTGTTGAATGGAAAGCACGAGAGCCATTGGCTCTGGATATTGCCATCTGGTTCGACGACGAACTCTGTGGAATGTGCTTCGCGAATCCAAACAAAAGTCGGCTGCGAATCCGCATCGTTCGACTGGAGGGGCGTCCAAAGGAAGCACATCCATTGAAAAACCGTATTGCGACGCTGGCGATGATTGCAATTGAACACTACGCACACATCATCGGAAGTCGGTTCCTCGAAGTTCAGGAACCTCAGGAAGGCGCGGTATCAATTTATAAAGAGCTTGGCTTTGACTTCGATACAAAAGGCCGGCTTGTCAAAACATTGGAGCACCTTGTATTGTGACAATTGTTCAATTAGTGACCAGCAGCGGAGGGAATATGCGCAAAGTAATCAAGAGATCCTCTTCGAGGAAAAGCTCGCGCACTACGCAAGACAAGACCATCGCTGTAGAACTGACCGCCAGTCAGCGGCGTCTTTTGCAAATACTTGTCACGGGCACCGAAGCCGACGAACCAAGCCTGCTCGCCGGACGCCCTTGAAAACGGCGAAAAAAAACCGCTCCAGGAGCGGTTTTTCATTTCTAGACTTGTCTCACCCAAACAGCCAATACCCCAACAACGTCAGCACCAACACCGCCAATACCGGCCGCAGCACGCGGTAAGCCTTGGGATGACGACGTTTCCACTGTTTAACCACCCCACTGAACTTGTCGCTGGAGTTCTTGCTCCAGGCATAAGCCCGATTGATCCCGCCAACGCGCTCATCATCAAGGTTTTGCGGTGCCGTGGCACGACCGAGCCAGCCGCTGATCCAGCGGTTGATGCCCGTCATGATGCGATTACTCAGCGGACGCTCAATGTCGCAGAACAGAATTACCCGGGTTGTCCCGGTTTCGTTCTTGACCCAATGCACATAGGTCTCATCGAACATCACGTCTTCGCCATCGCGCCAGGCGTAGACCTGACCGTCAACGAAGATGCGGCAATCATCGGAGTTGGGTGTCGACAGACCCAAGTGGTAACGCAAGGAACCGGCAAACGGATCACGGTGCGGATTGAGGTGGCTGTCACCAGGCAGTAACGCAAACATCGCACCCTTTACGTTGGGAATGCTGTTGACCAGTTCCACGGTCTTCGGGCACAGGGCTTCTGCCGAGGGCAATGCCTTGTCGTACCACTTGAGGTAAAAACGCTTCCAGCCTTTCTTGAAGAACGAACCGAAACCGGCGTCGTTGTTCTTCTCGGCAGCGCGGATATAGCCCTCGTCGAACAAGTGCATCGCTTCGTCGCGGATAACTTTCCAGTTGTCCTTGAGCACGTCCAGTTCCGGAAACTTGCTGCGGTCCAGATAGGGTTTGGACGGGACACTGGAGAACAGGTACATCAGGGCGTTGTAGGGCGCGAACAGCGCCGAGTGATTGACGAATTGCCGCAATACCGGCAATCGCGCCTTGCCGCGCAAATGGACATAAAGCGTGCTGCCGAGAAACAGCAGCAACAGCGACGCTTTCGCGGCAAAGGAAAAGCTCATCAACGACTCCTTGAGATTTAGGCTCATTGCGCAACGCCATTTACCCGACGTGGCAGTCGGCCATGATAAACATTACCGGCCTCGGGAAAAACCCGCCTGACACAACATTCAGTATTAAGGATTGCGCAACAAAGCACTTCTTAACATAAAGTTCCTGAACGGGGGCTGACCTGAATCGGCCCCGTCGACCCCTCTACGCACACGTGGCCACAGTCAGGCTTACTGCTGATTCTCCTGTTCGGTAAACAGATCACTGAACAACATGCTCGACAGGTAGCGTTCGCCGGAGTCCGGCAGGATCACCACAATGGTCTTGCCCTGCATTTCCGGGGTTTCTGCCAGGCGAACCGCGACGGCCATGGCAGCGCCACACGAAATACCGCACAAAATCCCTTCCTCCTGCATCAAGCGCAGGGCCATGGCCTTGGACTCGTCGTCGGTGACCAGTTCGACCCGATCAACCATCGCCAAATCCAGATTCTTCGGTACAAAACCGGCACCGATGCCCTGGATCTTGTGCGGGCTCGGTTTGATCTCTTCACCCGCGATGGCCTGAGTGATCACTGGGGAAACCGCAGGCTCAACGGCCACCGAGATAATCGGTTTGCCCTGTGTATTCTTGATATACCGCGAAATACCGGTGATGGTTCCACCTGTTCCGACACCCGCCACCAACACATCGACAGCGCCATCAGTATCGTTCCAGATTTCCGGACCAGTGGTTTTTTCGTGGATGGCCGGGTTGGCCGGATTGTCGAACTGCGCTGGCATGAAGTACTTGGCCGGGTCGCTGGCCACGATGTCGCCGGCTTTTTCTATCGCGCCTTTCATGCCCTTGGCCGGCTCGGTCAGTACCAGTTCGGCGCCCAGCGCCTTGAGCACTTTGCGGCGTTCGATACTCATGGATGCCGGCATGGTCAGCATCAACTTGTAACCACGGGCAGCGGCGACAAACGCCAGGCCGATCCCGGTATTGCCCGAGGTCGGTTCGACAATGGTCATGCCAGGCTTGAGTTTGCCGGTGCTTTCGGCGTCCCAGATCATGTTCGCGCCGATCCGGCACTTGACCGAATAACCGGGGTTGCGCCCTTCGATCTTGGCCAGGATGGTCACGCCGCGCGGGGCGATGCGGTTGATCTGCACCAACGGTGTATTGCCGATGGAGTGGGCGTTGTCAGCGAAAATACGGCTCATGGCTGGGTCCTTGTACAGCATTGAATAAGCCCACAAAGGTATGCCTGTTGCCGGTGGTCGTCCAGTTCGACCGAACGTCCTGAATCAGGCGCAGTCAATGGCTTTACATAGCCAGAGAATTGCCACCATGAAGCGTCGATACAGCTGGCCCCTGTGGACCCTCGCCGGAATCGTTGTGCTGCTGATTGCTCTGCACATCGCCCTGCCCTACATGGTGCGCGACTACCTCAACGACAAACTGGCAAACATGGGTGATTATCGCGGCCAGGTCACCGATGTGGACTTGGCCCTGTGGCGCGGCGCCTACAAAATCAACGGACTGAAAATCGTCAAGGTCGACGGCAAGGTGCCGGTACCGTTCGTCAATGCACCGCTGATCGATCTCTCAGTCAGTTGGCATTCGCTGTGGTACGACCATGCAGTGGTGGCCCGAATGCAATTCTTCAATCCCGAGGTGAATTTCGTCGACGGCGGCGCCAACAAGCAAAACTCACAAACCGGTCAGGGCACTGACTGGCGTTCTCAACTGGGTAAGTTGGCCCCCGTCACCTTGGACGAAGTGCGGATCTACGACGGCAAACTCAGTTTTCGCAACTTCAACTCCAAGCCTCCCGTGAACATGAACGCCACCCAGGTCAATGCCAGCATTTATAACCTGACCAATGTGGTCGACAAACAAGGCAAGCGTGACGCTCGCTTCGAAGGCAAGGCCCTGTTACTTGGGCATGCGCCACTGGAAACCACTGCAACATTCGACCCCTTAAGCAACTTCGAAGACTTTGAATTCCGCCTGCGGGCCAAAGACATCGAACTCAAACGCATGAACGACTTCGCGTCGGCGTACGGAAAATTCGACTTCAATGCGGGTCACGGCGACGTGGTCATTGAAGCGCAAGCCAAAAAAGCCCAATTGACCGGCTACATCAAACCGCTGCTGAAGGACGTTGAGGTGTTCAACTGGCATCAAGATGTGGAAAACAAGGACAAGGGGATTTTCCGATCCATTTGGGAGGCCATCGTCGGCGGCTCCGAGACGGTGCTGAAAAACCAAGCCAAAAACCAGTTCGCAACCCGAGTGGAACTGAGTGGCAACGTGCATCGCCAGGACATCAGCGCGTTCCAGGCGTTTTTGCAGATCTTGCGCAATGGTTTCATCCAGGCGTTCAACGCTCGGTATGAGCGGCCGAAGCCGGAGGCGGGTTAAGTCTGCAAGCAGCCGAAACCGAGTCAAGATGTGACGCTCCATTCAGAGACTGAATAAGTCGTCTGCGTTCACAGTCGACCGGGCAGCGCGGTATAGTCGGGCATCACCATTATTGCGTCCCGCCCTGCCCCGTTCAGGTCGGCGTCACCGTTCGAGGATTAGCAGATGAAGTTCGAAGGCACCCAGGCCTACGTCGCCACCGATGACCTTAAGCTGGCGGTCAACGCCGCCATTACCCTGGAGCGTCCACTGCTGGTCAAGGGCGAGCCGGGGACGGGTAAGACCATGCTGGCCGAGCAACTGGCCGAGTCCTTCGGCGCCAAGCTGATCACCTGGCACATCAAGTCCACTACCAAGGCACATCAGGGCCTGTACGAGTACGACGCAGTCAGCCGCCTGCGTGACTCGCAACTGGGCACGGAAAAGGTCCACGACGTTCGCAACTACCTGAAAAAGGGCAAGCTCTGGGAAGCGTTCGAATCCGAAGAGCGGGTGATTCTGCTGATCGACGAGATCGACAAGGCCGACATCGAGTTCCCAAACGACCTGCTGCAAGAACTCGACAAGATGGAGTTCTACGTTTACGAGATCGACGAGACCATCAAGGCCAAGAAGCGCCCGATCATCATCATTACCTCCAACAACGAGAAAGAGCTGCCGGACGCCTTCCTGCGTCGCTGCTTCTTCCACTACATCGCCTTCCCGGACCGCGTCACGCTGCAAAAGATCGTCGACGTGCACTACCCGAACATCAAGAAAGACCTGGTCAGCGAAGCGCTGGACGTGTTCTTCGACGTGCGCAAGGTGCCGGGGCTGAAGAAAAAACCATCGACTTCCGAACTGGTGGACTGGCTCAAGCTGCTGATGGCCGACAACATTGGCGAAGCGGTACTGCGCGAACGCGATCCGACCAAGGCCATTCCGCCGCTGGCCGGTGCGCTGGTGAAGAACGAACAGGACGTGCAATTGCTTGAGCGCCTGGCGTTCATGAGCCGTCGCGGCACCCGCTAAGAGGCTGATGCCATGCTGCTCAACCTGTTCAATGAAATGCGCGCCGCCAAGGTGCCGGTCTCGGTGCGCGAGCTGCTGGACCTGATCAACGCGCTGAAACAACGCGTGACCTTCGCCGACATGGACGAGTTTTACTATTTGTCCCGAGCGATTCTGGTGAAGGACGAAAAGCATTTCGACAAGTTCGATCGGGCGTTCGGGGCTTACTTCAATGGCCTGGAAAAACTCGACGATCACCTTCAGGCACTGATTCCTGAAGACTGGCTGCGCAAGGAGTTCGAACGGTCCCTGACTGACGAAGAGCGCGCGGCGATCCAGTCCCTTGGCGGTCTGGACAAACTGATTGAGGAGTTCAAGAAACGCCTCGAAGAACAGAAAGAACGCCATGCCGGTGGCAACAAGTGGATCGGCACCGGCGGCACCAGCCCGTTCGGCTCCGGCGGCTTCAACCCGGAGGGCATTCGGGTCGGCGATGCCGGAAAACGTCAGGGTAAAGCAGTCAAGGTCTGGGACCAGCGCGAGTACAAGAACCTCGACGATTCGGTGGAACTGGGCACGCGCAACATCAAGGTGGCCCTGCGCCGCTTGCGCAAGTTTGCCCGTCAGGGTGCAGCCGAAGAGCTGGACATCGACGGCACCATCGACCACACCGCCAAAGACGCGGGCCTGCTGAACATCCAGATGCGGCCGGAGCGGCGCAATACCGTCAAGTTGTTGCTGCTGTTCGACATCGGTGGCTCGATGGACGCGCATGTGAAGATTTGCGAGGAATTGTTCTCGGCCTGCAAGACCGAGTTCAAGCACCTGGAGTACTTCTACTTCCACAACTTCATTTATGAATCGGTGTGGAAGAACAACATGCGTCGCACTTCTGAACGTACATCGACCCAGGACTTGCTGCACAAGTACGGCGCCGACTACAAAGTGATCTTCATCGGTGACGCCGCCATGGCGCCTTATGAAATCACCCAGGCGGGCGGCAGTGTCGAGCACTGGAACGAAGAAGCCGGTTATGTGTGGATGCAGCGGTTCAAGGAGAAGTACAAGAAGCTCATCTGGATTAACCCGTATCCGAAAGATACGTGGGGCTATACCTCGTCGACCAATATTGTGCGGGACTTGATCGATGACCAGATGTATCCGCTGACCCTTCGGGGGTTGGAGGAAGGGATGCGGTTTCTTTCCAAGTAATTTTCGCTGCCAGTGATGGCCTCTTCGCGAGCAAGCCCGCTCCCACACTTTATCTTTGTCGTACACAAGTATGTGTCCACTGGAGATCAAATGTGGGAGCGGGCTTGCTCGCGAAGCTTTTAGCTATTTGAAAACCTACCCAGATACTCGACCTGCTCCCGATGCGCCACCTCCTGCACCACCGGCCGCAATCGCACCTTCGCCCCCGGCAGGCACTGTGCCAGCCGCGCTAACGCCAATGGCGTCAACGCCCCCAGTCGCGGATAGCCGCCAATGGTCTGCCGATCATTGAGTAACACAATCGGCTGCCCGTCCGGCGGCACCTGAACCGCACCGAGTGGAATGCCTTCGGAAATCATCGGTTTTCCCTGGTATTGCAACGCCGTGCCCAGCAGACGAATACCCATCCGGTCGGCGCGGCTGTCGAGGGTCCACACACTGTTGAACGCGTCGAACGCACTCTGTCCGCTGAACTCGCCGATCTGTGCACCCAGCACCAGATCCAGCGGCGAAACGTCGGTGAAGTCCGGACGATGTTCCGCCGGTAACTCCCGCAACAGGAGCAACGCACTCCCGGCATAACTCAACTGCGCACCGTTGGCTAACGCCCGGCCCCGGCCATCCAGACCGCCCAGCTCCTCACGGACCACGGTCGAACGGCTGCCCAGGACGCTTGGCGCCTCAAACCCGCCCGGCGCTGCGAGATAGGCCCGAGCCCCAAGCAGCGGCCGCGTAAACTTCAATCGCTGCCCTTTTTGCAGCCTGAAACTGCGCCATGGCGCGAGCGCCTCGCCTTCGACTTGAGCCCCCAGATCCGCCCCGGCCAGCGCCAGCACGCAATCCTCTTCGGCCACCACCGCGAACCCGCCGAGGGTAATTTCAATCACCGGCGCATTCAGGTCATTGCCCAACAGCCAATTGGCCCAGGACATTGAACGCCAATCCAGCCCGCCCCCCTGGGTCACGCCCAGATGCCGCACGCCAAAGCGACCGGAGTCCTGCAACAGGCACAGCGGTGTACTTGCCTCTATTGATAAGCGGCTCATGCCTGCGCCTCCAATGGTGTGTCGTCACCACCCAGATGGATGAACTCAGCATGGCTGACCGCTTCAAAACGCACCGTGTCGCCCGGTTGCATCAGGCTGTAGCCGTCGCGTTCACGGTCGAACAGTTTGGCCGGCGTACGACCGATCAAGTTCCAGCCGCCGGGGGACACCACCGGATAGGCGGCGGTTTGGCGCTCGGCAATGCCGACACTGCCCGCCGCAACTTTTTTTCGCGGGGTGTTCAGGCGTGGCGCGGCGAGCACTTCCTCGACCAACCCCATGAAGGCGAAACCCGGTGCAAAACCCAAGGCAAACACCTGATACTCGCGCCCGCTATGACGACGGATCACCTCCTCCACCGCCAACCCGCTGCGCTGCGACAACAGGCTCAGCTCCGGGCCGACACTCAGGTCATACCACACCGGCAGCACATGGCATTGACCGCCGGTGCGGGTATTGGGCGACAGATCAATCAACGCCTGAGCGATCAATTCCCGAGCCTGCGCCGGGTTCAGCGCGATCAAATCGTAATGCACCATCAACGTCGTGTAAGACGGCACCAGATCGATGAGATGCGCACCAAACGTAGCCCGCAGATTTTCGCTGGCGGCCAGCATCCACGGCATGTTGGCCTCGCTGATCTCATCGAACAGACGCACCATCAGGCAATCCAGCGCCACCACTTCCACTCGCAGTTTCATGGTGCGCTCTGCTGATCAAGGGCCTCGCGAATCCGTCGCACGGCGGCGACCGAACTGGCGTTGTCGCCGTGCACGCAGAGGGTGTTGGCCTGCAAGTACAACGCGCTGCCGTCGTTGGCGGTGAGGTGGTCGCCACGGGCAATGGTCAGCGCCTGTCCGATGATTTTCTCGGGATCATGATGCACCGCGCCCGACAGTTGCCGCGAAACCAACATGCCCGCACTGTCGTAGGCACGGTCGGCGAAGGCTTCGAACCACAAGGTCACGCCATACTCATCGCCCAGTTGCTGCGCGGCGCTGTTGTCACGGGTGGCCATCAACATCAGCGGCAAGCTGCGGTCGTACGCCGCCACGGCCTGAAGCACCGCACGCAATTGCGCCGGGTTGGCCATCATGTCGTTGTACATCGCGCCGTGGGGTTTGACGTAGCTGACACGCCCGCCCTGAGCCCGGCAAACACCGTCGAGGGCGCCGATCTGGTAATGCAAGATGTCCTGGAGTTCCTGGGCGGCGTACGCCATGGAGCGCCGGCCAAAACCGACCAGATCCTGATAGGCCGGGTGCGCGCCGATCTGCACGCCGTTGCTCAGCGCCAGGCTGACGGTCTTGCGCATAATGCTCGGGTCGCCAGCGTGAAAGCCGCAGGCGATGTTGGCGCAATCAATGAATGGCATGACCTCGGCGTCCAGACCCATGGTCCAGTTGCCGAAACTCTCGCCGATGTCGCAGTTCAATAGCAGGCGGCTCACGGTGAACACTCCTGTAGGCATTGTTCTTGTCAGATGTAGGCAGATTACTGCGCATCCAGTTGTTTGCCACGGGTTTCTGGCAGGCTCAGTGCGGCAAGGATCACCACGCCGTAGGACACTGCCGCAAATGCCCCGATGCCTACGCTCAATGGCACCGTCTGGCTGAGCAAGCCGATCAGCAGCGGAAACAATGCCGCCAGCGCGCGGCCGATGTTGTAGCAAAAACCCTGGCCCGAGCCACGAATCCGAGTTGGGAACAGCTCGGTCAAAAACGCGCCCATGCCACTGAAAATCCCCGAAGCGAAGAAACCCAGCGGGAAGCCCAGCCAGAGCATCACGCCATTGCTGACCGGCAGTTGGGTGTAGAGCAACACGATGGTGAACGAGCCGACCGCGAACAAAATGAAGTTCCTCTTGCGACCAAGGATGTCCGTCAAATACGCGCTGATGACGTAACCGACGTAGGAGCCGACGATCACCATCGCCAGATAACCGCCCGTGCCGAGTACGCTCAAGCCTCGCTCATTCTTCAGAAACGTCGGCAGCCATGACGTGATCGCGTAGTAGCCACCCAGTGCGCCGGTGGTCAGCACCGAAGCGCGAAGGGTGGTGAAGAGGATGCCGGGGGCAAAAATCTCGTAGAACTTCGCCGGGTTACTCGGTTCCTGCCTGGCCTTGGCCTCGCGATAGATCTCCGGGTCCTTGACCAGGCGCCGCACGAAGATCACAAAAATGGCCGGCACGATGCCGAGAATGAACAGCGCACGCCAGGCGTCTTCCGGTGGCAACACCGAGAACAGCAGCGCATACAGAATCGCTGTCAGCCCCCACCCCAGCGCCCAGCCCGATTGCACCATGCCCACCGCTTTGCCACGGTCCTTGGCGCGAATCACTTCGCCCATCAGCACCGCGCCGGCGGTCCATTCACCGCCGAAACCGAAGCCCATCAGGGTGCGGCTGATCAGCAGTTGCTCGTAGTTTTGCGCGAATCCGCAGAGGAAGGTGAAGAAGGCGAACCACAGCACAGTCAGTTGCAAGGTGCGCACGCGACCGATTCGGTCCGAAAGTATCCCCGCCACCCAACCACCGATGGCTGAAGCGATCAGCGTGCTGGTGTGAATCAGCCCGGCTTCGCCGGTGGTGATGCCCCACATGGCAATCAGGGTCGGCACCACGAAGCTGAGCATCTGGGTGTCCATGCCGTCCAAGCCATAGCCGATCTTGCAGCTCCAGAAGGTGCGGCGTTCCTGCTGATTGATGTTGCGGTACCAGTCGAAAGGTCCCGGCCGAGCCGTGGTTTTGGGGATGTCGAGCGTGTCGGGCGCACTCATGGCAAATCTCCGCGCTAGTTTTTATTGGTATTGTTCTGAGCCCCGACGACGCCTATCGTGGGAACCGGATGCGCCGATTTTTGGGTTCCTGGCCCTGCTGCGTCCAACTAATAAAAACCCGCTCCAGACATAAGAAAAAGTTGATCCCATGAATCTGAAGTTTCTCGAGACCTTTGTCTGGGTCGCCCGACTCAAGAGTTTTCGCCTGACCGCCGACAAGCTCTTCACCACCCAGGCCTCGATATCCAGCCGCATCGCCGTGCTCGAAAGCGAGCTGGGGGTGAAACTGTTTTTGCGCGATTCACGCGGCGTCAGCCTGACGCCCGAAGGCTTGAAAGTGCTCGACTATGCCGAGCAGATGATGGACACCATGCAAGCGCTCAAACAGTCGATCGAGACCCGTTCGAGCAAGGTCGGACGGTTGCGGATCGGCGTCATGGACACGGTGATCCATACCTGGTTGAGCCCGTTGGTGGCGCAGATGACGGACCTCTACCCGTTGGTGGAAATCGAACTGGTGGCCGATACCTCGCTCAACCTCTGCGATCAGCTGCAAAAAGGCTTTCTCGATCTGATCCTGCAAACCGACCTGATGCGCCAGGAAAGCGTGCGCAGCCTCGAACTGGCCAGCCATCCCATGGGCTGGATCGCGGCGAGCAATTCCCTCTACAACCGCGAGTACTCGGGCATCGCCGATCTGGCGCGCGAGCGGATCATTACCTACTCGAAAAACTCGCATCCGCATCAGGAGGTGCTCGCCCTGATGCAGGCCAATGGCGTGATGACACCTCGCCTAAACTGCGTGAACTCTGTGTCGGCGATTACCCGCTTGTTGCGCGATGGTTTCGGCATCAGCGCGCTGCCGCCAGTGCTGGTGGCCGAGGAACTGGCGCGTGGGGAACTGACCCTGCTGGACATTGAGCAACGACCACCGAATTTGCAGGTGGTGGTGTCGTGGCGCACAGGCGTTGAGTGGGTCGAGGAGATTGTGGCGTTGTGTCAGCACGTCGTGGAGCGCTATGCGCAGAAAGTGGGCAAGCACTACATCGTCTTGAGCAAAACCACAGTCAGAATCTGAAGGAAATTTCCCGAACTCTAAATATGAACCACTATCATTTGCATTAATTTTTCAAAAAGGTATTCTCGGCGCGCTTTCAGCTAACCAACTGTCCACAAGGAACCGGACTTGATGCGCGCCTACACGCAAAAACAGCAGCTATTGCTCGCTCATTGGAGCGAAGCCCTCGGCACTCCGGCTTTTCAGGCCAACCGTATCACCCTCGACCATTTGAGCAACGCGCTGGAGCCCGCCGCGCAACGCTGCTTCCAACGCCTGATCCAGGCGCTGTTTCGTGAAGGTCTGATCAACCCCGACGCTTGCGAATACGACGACGAAAGCCATTGCTGGCTGCCGCTTGGCGAGGGTGCCCAGCTGTGCTTCGAGCACCTGTCCGGCACCCGAATGAACAGCTGGGACGTGCGCGGCAGCATCGTCCTGCATACCCCCGACAGACTGCCCCATAAAATCCAGCTACCCAGCGAATTGCTCGCTCACCTCAGCACTCGGCTCAACCCGCCAGCCTCACCGCAGGTACTCGAACGTCTGGCCCTGGAGCTGGATGACAGCTTCAGCAACGACACCCTTTGCCTGGCGTTTCACCATGGATGGACCGAGCGCCTGAGAGAACAGATCGACACCGGGTACGACGACAACCTACTCGCCTGGCTCAAAGCCGGCGCCAGTCATCAGAACCCTACGTCACTGCTCGAACAGTGGGGCACTCTTGGCCATCCGTGGCATCCGAACTACAAGACCAAACTGGGTTTGAGCGCCGCTCAGGTCATCGCTTTCTCGCCTGAATTCGAAGCGAGTTTTCCGATTGTTCTGTGCGCTCTGCACCGCCAGTACGCGCACGTCGAAGCGCTGGCGGGAACCGTCGATTACTGGGATTGGTGGCAAGGTCACTTCCCGCAGGCCGCCGCACAATTGCAGCGCCATTTGCAGCAGCTGGGCCTGGACGTAAAGGACTACCTCCCGCTCCCCTCGCACCCATGGCAAGCCCATGAAGAATTGCCGGATTCGTTCGCCAACGAGATCGCCGACAACCTGCTGATCGTCACAAACGTCGTCGCTTTTACCGGCCACCCGACCATGTCCTTCCGCACGGTCCTGCCGAACGCCAGCCGCGTCGCGCCGATGGTCAAACTGCCGGTGGCCTTGCGCCTGACCAGTGTGCAGCGCACCGTGTCGCCGCGCTCGGCCCGGATGGGGCCGCGCATCAGCCAACTGATACTGAAGATCCTCGATCAGGAGCCGCAGATTCAGCGTCTTCTGAACATTGTTCCGGAGCGCATCGGCGTGCACTACGCGCCGCAACCGGCCGATGACGAACGCTCCCGACATGCCGCCGTGCTGTATCGCGACAACCCGCTGACCCTGCTGCAAGAAGGCGAGTTGGCGGTGCCGGTCGGCAGCCTGTTTGCCGTCAACGAATTCGAACAACCATTGCTGCGTGATTGGGTAAGACTGGCTCAGGGTCGTGACGACAGCGAAGCCATGCTGGCGTTCTTCGATGATTACCTGTCGATTGCGGTACCGAGTCTGTTGGGCATCTACCTGATGTATGGCGTGGCGTTCGAAGCGCACCAGCAAAACAGTTTCATGGTGATGGGCGCTGACGGGCAGTTGAATCGGTTGCTATTGCGTGACTTTGGCGACGTGCGTATCGATCGCAAAACCCTGCACGCCAAGGGCCTGGACATCGAGCTGCACGATCCGAAAATGACCCTGTATGACGACGCCGGTTTTGTCCGCGACAAACTCCTGCACACCACGTTCATGTGCCACCTTGGCGAATTGACGTTGCTCTGTGCCCGCCATTGGAATGTGCCGGAAAACATCCTTTGGGAGCGACTGGCAGCGCACGTTGCACGGTGTTTCGAGACCTTGCGCGAGCGCGTTGAACCGGCACGTTGGGAAAGTGAGCGCAAAGCGTTGCTGGAACAGGATTGGCCGGCCAAATCGTTCATGCGCATGCGCCTGCTCGACAGTCATGCCGACATCGTCAGACGCCTGAGTAACCCGCTGCGGTCCATCAGCCATGCTCGCTGACGGTCGCGCCCTGCGACTGCTGATCGTTATCCAGTTTGTCTCCATGGGCGCGATGGAAATGAGCGGCCCGTTCTGGCCGCTGCAGATCCAGCATCTGCTCGAGCCGGAGGGCGCCGGCTACACCGGGCTGTTATCAGCGTTGGTGTATGCCGGTCCAATGCTGGCCGCCATGCTCCTGACGCCCATGTGGGGCCGGTTGGGTGATCGCACCGGACACAAACCGATGATTGTTCGGGCGTTGCTGGCACTTGCGCTATGCCAAGGGTTGGCGGCTATCACTCTGGACCCGTGGCTGCTGGTGGGTATTCGCGTGATGCAAGGCGCGCTGGCCGGGTTTCTCGCCGCCGCGCAAGCCTATGCCTTGGCCTGCTGCGACAGTTCCAGACGGGGTCACACCCTGGCCCGCCTGCAATCGGCGACCGCGGTCGGCTCGTTGTTCGGCCCGGTACTGGGCGGCTGGCTGATGGACGTCTCGGGATTTGCGCTGCTCTGTTATGGCGCGGCGTCGATTTGCCTGCTGTGCGCCTTTGGGAGTTTTTTCCTGCCGGCCGACAAGGCTCAAGCCTCGAATAAAAAACCTGTTGAACCCGTGGCGCTGCCCAAAGGCTGGCTCGTTGGAATCCTGTTCGTGATCGTGCTGATTCAGGCCGCGAAGATGATGCCGCAACCGTTCTACGCGCTGTACGTCGCGAACGTTCTGCACGCTCCTGGCTGGCTGATCGGCGCCACCTACGCGGCGAGCGCCGCGACCCTGGCCATTTCCGCACCGCTATGGGGACGTCTGTTCGACCGCTGGCAGCCGGCCTACACCTTGCGCGTCATCGAAGGCGTGGCCTGGCTGTGTGCCCTGACGCTGGCGGCCACGGCATTGGCCAACGAATGGCTGGGATTTCTCGTCAGTCGACTCGTCTGGGGCATCTGGCAAGGCGCCCTGCTGCCAGTGGCTTATGCCCTTATCGCCAACAGCGTATCCGCCCACCAACAAGGCTTTGCGCTCGGCCTCGGCAACAGCGCGGCCAAGGCTGGTGCTCTGCTCGGTGCCGTTCTCGGCGGAGTCGGCATGGGGCTGGTCGGATTGGCCCACAGTTTCTGGCTGGTGGCGCTGACCTACGTCGTAGCCGCCATCGGCATCCGCTGTGTGCGGTCATTCAGCGCCACACCTGACCGCTCAAACGTATCCATCCACACTTATCACAACTAAAAAGTCCTTATCATGACTCGAATCAAACTCCCCCTGCTGATCCCGTTGCTCGGGACCTTCAGCGCCCAATCCTGGGCCGAGGATACCGAGCAGCAGCCCGGCACTTTGAACATGCAAGCCACCGTCGTCTCCGCTACTCGCAGCGAAGCGACCATTGCCTCGATTCCAGGCTCGGTCCTGGTGATCGATGAACAGCAGGTCCGCGAGCAAAGCGGCGCGGGTCGCCGGATCTCCGACATCCTCGGGCAATTGGTCCCCGGTCTTGCGCCGTCCAGCGGCGGGATGAGCAACTTCGGCCAGACCCTGCGCGGGCGCAACATGCTGGTATTGATTGACGGCGTATCGCAGAACGCCACACGAGACAACTTCCGCCAGCTCAACAGCGTCACCCCGGCAAGCGTCGAACGTATCGAAGTAGTCTCTGGCGCCAGCAGCCTCTATGGCGCCGGTGCTTCAGGCGGCATCATCAATATCATCACCAAGCGCAATCAGGGTCAGGACATTGCCTACAGCAGCAAACTGGGCCTGACCAGCGGCAACAACCTCAACAGCAAAGGCTTCGCCTACGAAGCTTTTCAGAGCGCGACCGGGCGCAAGGATGCCCTGGACTGGTACGTCTCCGCCGACCTGATCCAGCGTAACGATATGTACGACGGCAACGGCAACCGCATCCCTCAGGACACCTCTCAGGGCAGCAGCATGGACACCGAAACCTATGACTTGCAAGGTCGTTTCGGTTACGAACTGGATGCCGACAAAAAACTCAGCCTGTCACTGCAGGACTACAAGGATCAGCAGGACACGGGTTACACCAAAGACCCGAAAAACCTGCAGCAAGCCGTGGCAGTCAAGGGTTTGAAACTGGATGAGCAACCCTATACCCACAACCAGGCAGTCAACCTCAACTACACCGACCAGGACTTCTACGGTCAAGGACTGCAATTGGAAAGTTACTGGCGCCGCGCCGATGCACTGTTTTTCCCTGACCTGTCGCGGGGCAAGGCCGGTATCTCCAACAACAACAGCGTGCAGGATGTCTACGGCCTGCGCGCAGCGATCGACACGCCGCTGCCGGCCATCGGGAGTGCCACGGGCAACCTGGTCTGGGGCACCGACTATGATAATGAGCGCTCCCGCCAACGAGGTGATCAATACACGCTCAATGGTCTGAACTACACCAAGACCGGCACCGCCTACGAGCTGGGCCCGGACATCGAAACCACCACCAAATCGCTGTTCGGGCAGATGTCATGGGACATCGATGACTGGACCTTGCGTGGCGGTGTACGCCGTGAATGGATCGAAAGTGACGTCTCCGACAGCATCGCTTATGGTGAGATTGTCCAGACCGGCGTACGCGCAACGCTGCCCGGCGATACCCTCAAATACGACGCCACACTGTACAACCTGGGGGCGGTTTATCACCTGAGTGATAGTCAGGACGTATTCGCCAATTTCAGCCAGGGGTTTTCGCTGCCGGATATCCAGCGCTTCATGCGTGACGTCAACAGCACCTTTGACATCCAGAGCCTCAACGCCCAGGCCATCAAGGTCAACAGTTACGAGCTGGGCTGGCGCGGTAACTGGGACCAATGGCAGGCCGACGTCACCGTGTACGAAAACACCTCGGACGTGACCCAGTTCTACGATGCCAATGATCGCGTATTGCGTCTGATCAATCAGAAAGAGCGCGTTCGCGGCATCGAAAACAACCTGACCTATCGCGTGACCGATCAATGGTCGGTGGGTGGCACTTACGCCTGGGCCAAAGGCGAGACCGAGCAGAACGGCAAATGGATCGATCTGCCGGCCACGCGCATCTCACCGGCCAAGACCACACTGTTCGTCGGTTATATCGAAGACGATTACAACCTGCGCCTGCAAGGCATGCATTTGGCCAGCTATGACGCCGCCGCCAAGGACAATAACGGACGCGACATCGACGGTTATACGCTGCTGGACCTGCTCGGTTCCGTGCAACTGCCGGTCGGTCGTCTTGAAGGCGGGGTGTTTAATCTGACGAATCGCACGTACGTAAACCTGTTCACCCAGGCCAACGCCAGAATGCCGTTCGCCAACGCCGAAGGCCGCACGCTGAGCATGAGCTACTCGGTCGACTGGTAAAAGCAGGAGCCGGCTTGTCAGCGATGCGATCAGCCAGACATACCTGTCGCGGCAATCGCCGGCAAACCGGCTACAGGGTTACAGGCCGCGCACATCCCGGTCTTCAATCGGCCGGCTCTGGCGCAGGCGTTTGCCGCCCAGCACCACCCAGTCGATCAAACGGAACAGGCATTCAATGCCGAACGACAGCAGCATGGCGCCGCTCATGCCCCAGATCATCGCTTCCGGGGTCAGCAGAATTTGATAGCTGTAGCCATTCCAGGTTTCCTTGCGGATGTCCGGGTCGGCGGCCAGCACCACTTGCAGGAAGCGGATGTACCACGGACCTTGCATGGCCTGGAATTGCTTGTCCAACGCCAGTTGGCGGGTCAGCAAGTTGCTCAGGCTGTCGGCATCGCTGCGGAAGATCGGGTCTTCGCTGGCCCGATAATGGGCGACCAGCGCCTGCATGTCGCCCTTGAAGAACTCGTTGGCCGTCCCCTGGAAACCGCTCAAACCGGTCTGCGCCTCAATCAGGTGCGCCTCGACCCGCTTGGCGTAATCATTGATAAAACCCGGCACCTGGACACCGATCAACAGGCCCGCCGCAAACAACACCAGCCGTAGATAACTGAGCAACATCGAGGGAGATCCTTATTCGGTCTTGCCCTGGCTGACGCATTCGCCGCGTCGCCAGAGGCTCCATTGGCCCGGTTCGTAGCGGGTCCAGGTTTCGTTTTCGGTCAGGGGTTCGGTGGCAATCACCGTCACCACGTCGTTCGGCGTGGTTTCGGCCTGGAAGTCGACGATCACATCGACATCCTTCAAGCGCGCCGGGCCGAACGGCGCTCGGCGGGTGATCTGGGCCAATTTGGTCGAGCAATAGCAGAACAGCCAGTCACCGTCGCTGAGCAGGCAGTTGAACACGCCTTTGCTTCGGTATTCGGCGCAGGCCGCCACCAGGTCTGGCAGCAGCTTTTCAACTTCGACCGGCTCCGGGAACGCGGCGCGCACGCGGTTGAGTAAATCGCAGAACGCCGCCTCGCTGTCGGTATCGCCGACGGGACGGTAGAAACTGGCGGTCGGTTGAAAGTCCGCGAGTTGGCCGTTGTGGGCGAAACACCAGTTGCGCCCCCACAGCTCGCGCACGAACGGGTGCGTGTTGGACAGGCAGACCTTGCCGACATTGGCCTGGCGGATGTGCCCGATCACCACTTCACTTTTGATCGGATAGCGCTGCACCAGGTTCGCGACTTCAGACTCGCAACTGGCGGCCGGGTCCTGAAACAGGCGCAGGCCGCGACCTTCATAGAACGCGATCCCCCAGCCATCACGGTGCGGACCGGTACGGCCGCCGCGCTGCATCAGCCCGGTGAAGCTGAACACGATATCGGTCGGCACATTGGCGCTCATGCCCAATAACTCACACATGCTCGGATTCTCGATGAAAAGGCAGGGGCAAGGTTACAAACGCGGCTCGACCCGCAGTCGCTGCGGATTACTCGGCACCGGTGGGCGACCGTAACGATCATCGCCGGCACCGCCGAAGGGTTGGTCGTCATCCGGCTCTTCGACCTTGGCCGCAGCCTTGGCGGCAGCCGCCTGTTCCTTGCGAGCGTTGGAGGCACGCTCGATGGGGAAGCGGATCGCCACCATGACCAGATAAAGGCCGAAGGCAATCATGCCGTACATGAGCAGGTCGGAAATCGCCCGCCAGGCGTTGTTGCCGACCTTGAACAACAGGTCGAGCGCCGTGATGGCGATGGCCGGCGCGACTTTATCTTTCACTGGATCGATGATGGTCGGGCTGAATAGCAAGACAGCCACCAGCAGCCGCAGCGGCTCGCGCAGCCAGCGCCACATCCAGCGGGTCAAGCGCATCCACACCAACAGGCAGCCAAAAGCGGCAAAGGCGTAGAAGCCCCAAGCGATCAGATAGTCGTTCTCGGTCATGGTGTCCATGGCAAGGCAGGCAAAGAGGCGCTTATAGTAACGACTTTTCGCCCATCAGGCTTGCCCTTGTGGCAGTGAGCCTATGTGGCGAGGGGGCTTGCCCCCGTTGGGTCGCGAAGCGATCCTAAAACAGTCACCGCGATATTGAGTCAATATCGCGGTGACTGGTTTGCGTCTGCTTCGCAGCCGAACGGGGGCAAGCCCCCTCGCCACAGCTCGCTCGCACAGGTGTGTCCCCCAAAAATTCGTACAACGTTCGAGAGCCATCCATGCCCTTATCCGCCAACGTTTCCGCCGCTCCGATTGCCCACAAGGCCGAAGGCGATGACCCGTATGCCTGGCTGCAGGAGCGCGACACCGACGCGGTGCTCGACTACCTCAAGGCTGAAAACAGCTATCAAGAGGCGTTGACCGCCGATCAGGCCGGCCTGCGCGAAACCCTGTTCGAAGAGATCAAGGGCCGGATTCTCGAAACCGACCTGTCACTGCCCTCCCCTTGGGGCCCGTACCTGTATTACACGCGGACCACCGCCGGCGACGAGTACGCCCGGCACTACCGCTGCCCGCGTCCGCTCGATGACAGCCTGCAACTTGACGAAAGCCAGGAACAACTGCTGCTGGACCCGAATGAACTGGCCAACGGTGGCTTCTTTTCATTGGGGGCGTTCAGCATCAGCCCCGACCACCAGCGTCTGGCGTACAGCATCGACGCCACGGGCGATGAGATTTACACGCTGTTCGTGAAGGAACTGTCCAACGGTCGCGTCAGCGAACTGGAGTTCCAGGATTGTGACGGCAGCATGACCTGGGCCAATGACAGCCTGACCCTGTTTTTCGGCGAACTTGACGACACCCATCGCCCGCACAAACTGTTCCGTTATCGGCTGGACGGCACGGCCGCCGAAGAAGTGTTCCATGAACCGGATGGACGCTTCTTCCTGCATTGCTACCGCTCCAGCTCCGAATTGCAACTGCTGCTGTCCCTGGGCAGCAAGACCACCAGCGAAGTCTGGGCGCTTGACGCAGCCCTGCCGCATCAGGCCTTCACCTGCCTGGCGCCACGGGTCGAGGACCATGAGTACGACGTCGATCACGGTGCCCTCGACGGCCAATGGGCCTGGTTCATTCGCACCAACCGCGACGGCATCAACTTTGCCCTGTACAGCGCCGTCGATACCGACGTGGCGCCGACCGAAGCCGACTGGCAGAACCTGATCCCCCACAGCGACAGTGTGATGATCGAGGGCATGAGCCTGAACACCGGCGCCATGACCCTGAGCCTGCGCGAAGGCGGCTTGCCGATTATCGAAGTCCACCCACAAGGCCTGGCGCCTTATCGCGTGCAATTGCCGGACGCGGCCTACAGCCTGCACGTCCAGAACAGCCTGGAGTTCGTCAGCGACAGGATCCGCCTGCGCTACGAAGCCCTTAACCGTCCGGCGCAAATCCGCCAGCTGGAACTGAGCAACGGCGAGCAGAAAGTGCTCAAGGAAACCCCCGTGCTCGGCCCGTTCGACGCCGATGCCTACGTCAGTCAGCGCCTGTGGGCGACTGCGCCGGACGGCACACAAGTGCCGATCAGCCTGGTGGTCAAACGCGAGCACCTGGGCCAACCCGTGCCGTTGTATCTCTACGGCTACGGCGCTTACGGCGAAAGCCTCGACCCGTGGTTCTCCCACGCCCGCCTGAGCTTGCTGGACCGCGGCATGGCTTTCGCCATCGCGCACGTGCGCGGCGGCGGCGAACTGGGCGAGGCCTGGTATCGCGCCGGCAAGCAGGAACACAAGCACAACACCTTCAGTGACTTCATTGCCTGTGCCGAACATCTGATTGCCAACGGCTTCACCACCGCGCCGAAACTGGCGATCAGCGGCGGCAGCGCCGGTGGCTTGCTGATTGGCGCGGTGCTCAATCAACGGCCGGAGTTGTTTGGCGCGGCGATTGCCGAAGTGCCGTTCGTCGACGTGCTCAACACCATGCTCGACCCGGACCTGCCGCTGACCGTCACGGAATACGACGAATGGGGCAATCCTGAAGAGCCGGACGTTTATGATCGGATCAAGGCCTACGCCCCGTACGAAAACGTCACCGCGCAAGCCTATCCGGCGACCCTGGTGATCGCCGGCTACAACGACAGCCGTGTGCAGTATTGGGAAGCGGCCAAGTGGGTGGCGAAATTGCGCGCGACCAAAATCGATAGCAACATCCTACTGCTCAAGACCGAACTGGGTGCCGGGCATGGCGGGATGAGCGGTCGATATCAGGGATTGCGTGACGTAGCGCTCGAATACGCATTTTTGTTCAAGGTTTTGCGGATTGCCTGAGGAACTTGGCCCGGCGTTCCGGTCTTAACACCAGACCCCGGGCCCAAAAGCACACACAACCCCTGTAGGAGCCTGGCTTGCCAGCGATGAGGCCATCACATTCAACATCATCATTGACTGTGACACCGCAATCGCTGGCAAGCCAGGCTCCTACAAGGGGTTGGGAACATGCCGAAAACCTGAATCAGACACAAGAAAAAGACCGTGACGACATGTCAGAACCGACCTTACTGAACAACGAAATTCGCGACTGGCTGATGGACTGCGGCCTGTTCGACCAACTGCTGCCCGCCGACTTCGCGGCGGCCTCGGGCTATTTCAGCATCAGCACCGTGGCGCAGGGCGAGGAGATTTTCCACGAGGGTGATGCCGGCAGCTTCATGTGCATCATTCACACCGGCCAGGTGGCGGTACAAAAAACCAACGGTGACGGGCAACTGGTGACCATGGCGACGTTGCGCAGCGGTCGCTCGTTCGGCGAGATGGCCGTGCTGGACGGAGAGCGCCGCTCGGCCAGTTGCGTTGCCGCGAGCAACTGCCAGCTGCTGAACCTGGGCAAGGACTCGCTGGAAAAGATGATCAACGACGCGCCGAAAATCGCCGCCAAGATCATTCGCGCCCTTGCCGTTTCCCTTTCCAAACGCTTGCGCATGGCCGACGGGCAACTGCTTTCGCAGCAGGTTTAACCGCCCGGCGACTTGGCCTTCGAGGTGTTGGATTCGATCCCCGGCACGGGCTGGTCCTTGGTTGGCGGGCTGGGCATTTCAATCGGCACCAATGGCGGACCACCGCTACCCGGCCCGGCTTTGGGCAAGGAACGCACGTTGATTTGCGGATACGGCGTCGGTGTCGCGGTGCCGGGCGTACCAGACGTGGGCACGGGGCTGACGGGGATGGGTTGCAGCATTTGCGCCTGCACAGCAGTAATCGAGAGCGCGGCCAGAGCAATGGCCGTTAGAATAGTGCGCTTCATCAATGGCTCCGTTGGCCTTGTTGTCACTTTCAGGCTACTCCCAACGGCGTCCGTTTGCCCTCACCGTTTATGCCAATCCTTCTCAAGAGAGCCCCATGAAACGTTTCGTTCTGCTCGACACTGCCCCTATCCCTGAAAACGGCGGTGCCCTGTGCCTGTTCGAATACGGTGAGGATTTCGTCATCAAGATCCAGGGTGGCGACGGCGGGCAACTGATGAACACTCGCATGCACGGCTCCGAGGACGCATTGGCGGAGATTCCGTGCCGCAAAGTCGCCGGCCGGCCGAATTCGCGGGTGCTGATCGGCGGCCTGGGCATGGGCTTTACCCTCGCCTCGGCGCTCAAGCATTTGGGCAAGACCGCCGAAGTGGTGGTCGCCGAGCTGGTACCGGGCGTGGTGGAGTGGAACCGTGGACCGCTGGGCGAGAAAGCCGGCAACCCGTTGCTCGACCCGCGCACCGTGATCCGCATGGAAGACGTGGCCAAAGTGTTGCAAGCCGAGCCCCAAGGCTTCGACGCGATCATGCTCGACGTCGACAACGGCCCCGAAGGCCTGACCCAACGAGCCAATAGCTGGCTCTATTCCGCCGGTGGCCTGAGCGCCTGCGCCAAGGCCCTGCGGCCAAAAGGCGTACTGGCGGTGTGGTCGGCCAGCGCCGACAAGCAGTTTTCCGAAAAATTGAAGAAGGCCGGTTTCAAGGCCGAGGAAGTCCAGGTCTTCGCCCATGGCAACAAGGGCACACGTCACACCATCTGGATTGCCGAGAAGCTCAAGGGCTGAGCTAAACTCCCGTCATAACCGTCATTAGTCTTTTTACAAAGGTGAACCCATGAGTTCGTCCACCCCGACCAATACTTCGAAGCTGGACCGCATTCTCGCCGACAACCAGCGCGACAAGGAAATGGGCTATCGCGACAAAGCCCTGAAGATGTACCCGCACGTGTGCGGCCGCTGCGCCCGTGAGTTTTCCGGCAAGCGCCTGAGTGAACTCACCGTGCACCACCGTGACCACAACCACGACAACAACCCGCAAGACGGCTCGAACTGGGAACTGTTGTGCCTGTACTGCCACGACAATGAACATTCACGGTATACCGACCAGCAGTATTTCCACGAAGGCTCGCTGAGCACGCCGAAAATCGCCAAGGCGACGCATAACCCGTTTGCGGCGTTGGCTGGGTTGATGAAGAAAGAAGACTGAATATCTTCAGTGACCGGGCTGGCCCCTTCGCGAGCAAGCCCGCTCCCACATTCGAACGAGTTCCTTCAGGAGTATACGGTTGAATGTGGGAGCGGGCTTGCTCGCGAAGGCAATTGCCCGGACACCACCAATCTCAAACTGAACACCCCTCCCCCAATCCCCGTATAATCGCCGTTTTTTCCCCGAAGGCACCCCGCTCGTGGCAGACAAACGGTACAGCTGCATTGGTTTGTATAACCCCAAATCACCGGAAAACGTCGGTTCGGTCATGCGTGCCGCCGGCTGCTATGGCGTGGCGTCCGTGTTCTACACCGGCAAGCGTTATGAACGCGCCGCCGACTTCGTCACCGACACCAAGCGTGTCCACTACGACATCCCGCTGATCGGCATCGACGACCTGAAAAAAATCCTGCCGCTGGGCTGCGTGCCGGTGGCCGTGGAACTGGTCGAAGGCGCGCGCTCCCTGCCGGAATACACCCATCCGGATCGCGCGCTCTACATCTTCGGCCCGGAAGACGGTTCGCTGGATAAAGAGATTCGCGACTGGTGCGAAGACGTAGTCTATATCCCGACCACCGGTTGCATGAACCTGGCGGCCACCGTCAACGTTGTGCTCTACGACCGCATGTCCAAAGGGCTCAACACCCGTTCCGGGGCGAAATTTCGCTGATTCGATGCACATCCGATGGAACAAGCCGCCCGCTTCGGCAGTCAGCTTAACTATCCACGACTGAAGCAGCTTTCCTGCCAGGAGAAAAATCATGAGCGAACTCAAACGCGTAGAACGCATCGAATCCACCCCGTTCCAGACCCGTACCGAGCACAACGTTTACGGTTGGGAGCGCGCCGGCTCCGTGGCCGGTGGCGTGGTGATGATGGGCAAGGGCCTGCGTCGCGGCGGGATTTTCGGCTTGATTCAACTGGCGATCGGCGGTGTGGTCCTGGCCCGCGGGATTACCGGGCACAGTTCGGTCAAAAGCATGATCGAGAAGAGCCGCCAGGACATGGATAACGTGCGGGCGAAGATTGAGCGGGCCGGGGCGGAGTTGAGCAAGCTGAAGGCGAATGCCGAGGCGGCGACCAACACCGCTACGGTGACGGGGAATGATTCGTTGAAGTCGCCGAAGACTGGGGTTTGATCCGAAGAATTTAGTGAGGCTTAGGGCCTCTTCGCGAGCAAGCCCGCTCCCACATTCGACCGAGTTCCTTCAGGAGAATGGGGTCGAATGTGGGAGCGGGCTTGCTCGCGAAGGCGGTGTTACTGAAGCAACTCGGTATCGAGGACTTTGGAAGGCTCGCCAATGACGCTTTCCGCGAGTTGAACAAACGCCTTGGTATCGACACTTTCCAGATGCATCGCCCCGCGCAACACATCATCCAGCGAACGTTTGTTGCGCGTCTTCAAGCGGATCTCGCGGTCCAGTTCCTGTAACAACACCACCGCTTTCGACACCTGCGCAGGGTTGATCTGGTCACCACGCAAGGTCGTGACCTTCTGGCTGTCCTTGACCAGCTTGCCATGCAAGCTCTCATAGCGTTCATCGCTCATACCGCCAGCACGGCGCACCAGTTCGATGGCGTAAAACTCGGCAAACCCTTCAGTGATCCAATCGCTGCGCTGTTTATCATTGATCCGTGCGAACACCTGCGCCAACTCACGCACCAGCGCACTGCTGCCGCTTTCGCTGACCAGAGGCAGACGCGTGTTCAGGTAGATCGAATCGTGCGCGGCAAGGCTGCCGCGCCACACCGGGTCGTTGGCGCCGACAATCAGCAGCTTGCCTGGATGACGCGGAAACACGGCTTGCACTTGCGGCCAGACGAAGGTCAAAAGCGTCAGCACGTCCATGCGACGCATGCCCTGGCCCTGAGGCGATGAGACCGTGACTTCGGTCTCCCCCAGCCGCGTGCGACGGCTGCCAAGGTGGCCGGCGAGCATCCAGCCGGTAGGCCGGTCGAACAGTCGGGACACGTTGTCGATGCGGAATTTGTTCTTGCCGATCCGAGGCCAGGCGGTTTCGACGCTTTTCCAGCCGTTGGGCAACTCGAACTCAAGGCGTGACACCAGCTCGATGCCGTCCTCTTGATCGAGTTTGGCGGCTGGCACCAGATCATCACCTCGCATCAACGCCCAGGTCGGCGTCATGCGCGTATCGAAACTGCCGCTCTTGCGCTCATGGCTGATGCGCACGCGGTAGGTCAGGCTGGCCTTGTCGGCGGCTGGACGCCAGACCCCCCGCGCCGATTTGCCCGGTGTCATTTGCCATTGGCCGTCGGCCTTGAAGTCGCTGTAGCGGCTGCCGTCACCCAAGTCAAAATCCAGGCTGCGCACCGCCGAGCCCTGCGCCAACGTCAAGCGCACCTCCGCCTGATCGCTTTGCGGCAACAGGCGCACGTGGTAATCCAGATCGACTTTCTTCGCCGCCCACACGGACGAACTCAGGGCCAGTAGCCCCACTGACAACGCCAGCCGCCATCCCACAGCCATACACACTCCTTGTGGCGAGCGAGCTTGCTCGCGCCGGGCTGCAAGGCAGCCCTGGATTTTTGTCATCACCGCCTGTTTTGTGAGTGCTACGCACTCAAGCGGGAGCAAGCTCCCTCGCCACAGAGTAAAACATCAGCCGGAATTAACCCGCGCGGAATATCAGGTGATCTTCCCAGTCATCTTCTGGCACGCTGCCTTCGGCGAGCATGCGCCCGGATTGTGAAATTCGTTGGCGGTGCACCTCATCGCGGTCGCCGCACACCAGGTGGTGCCAGAGCGGCAGGTCCTTGCCTTCACTGACCAGGCGATAGCCGCAGGTCGGAGGCAGCCATTTGAACTCGTCGGCCTTGCCAGGCGTGAGCTGGATGCAGTCCGGGACGAAGTCACGCCGGTTGGGGTAATCGGTGCACTGGCAGGTTTTCAGGTCGAGCAGTTTGCAGGCGATGCGCGTGTAATAGACGCTGTTGTCGTCTTCATCTTCGAGTTTTTGCAGGCAGCACAGGCCACAGCCATCGCACAGCGACTCCCATTCCTCTTGATTCAGTTGATCGAGGGTTTTGCGTATCCAGAACGGTTCAACTTTGGCGGCCATGGCTCAAGCATCAACATCAGGTGGTGAAAAGGCCGCCAGTCTAGTGCCAAGGCCCTTGTGGGCCAAGCATTGGCGACTGCCGGTAGAACGGACTTGTCAGTTTTTGCGCCGCCCAGTAGGGTTTCGCGTCGCTCCCTCACTTAAAACGTAGCAAGGATCTCTCGATGAGTGCTAATCCACGCGTTGCCGACTATGCCATCCACCCGCAGTTTACCGATCGCTGGTCGCCCCGCGCGTTCTCCGGCGAAGCGATTCCTGAAGAGACGTTGTTGAGCTTCTTCGAAGCCGCGCGCTGGGCTCCGTCGGCCTATAACTCGCAGCCTTGGCGGTTTCTCTACGCGCGTCGCGACACGCCAAACTGGGAGCGTTACCTGGGACTGTTGAACGAATTCAACCGCAGCTGGGCACAACACGCCTCGGCGCTGGTGATCGTGATCTCGAAAACCACCTTCACTGCGCCGGGCGCGACCGAAGAAACGCCGGCGCTGTGGCACACCTTCGACACCGGTTCGGCGTGGGGCCACCTGGCGTTGCAAGCGAGCCTCAGCGGCTGGCACACCCACGGCATGGCCGGTTTCGATCAGGAGCTGACCCGCAAGGCGCTGAACATTCCCGAAGGTTATGCACTGCATGCAGCCGTGGCAGTGGGCAAACTGGGGGATAAGGCGACGCTGGCAGATTACCTGCAAGCGCGTGAAGAACCGAGCCCGCGTCGCCCGTTGAGCGAACTGGCCGCCGAAGGTGACTTCACCCTCTAAGCAACACCGCAAAACCAATGTGGGAGCGGGCTTGCTCGCGAAGGCGGTGTATCAGTCAACACCTATACCAACTGACATACCGCCTTCGCGAGCAAGTCGAATCGTCGCACCGCCGCTCCCACATTTGATTGAGGGTGAACTCAGTACCCGCGCTCGAAATCCACTTCCCCGCGCAACGCTTCACCCGCCTCATACGCCCGCAGATTCTCGATAAACAGGTTCACCATCATCGATGGCGACGTAGGTGCCGAGCTGTGGCCGGTCAGCAGCAAGCCCCAGGCGGTCCAGAACGGATGACGTTGCGGCAGCGGCTCCTGACGGCAGACATCAATCACCGCGCCCGCCAGATGCCCTTCTTTCAAGGCTTCGACCAGGTCGGCGTCGACCACCGCCACACCACGACCGACGTTGATGAACAACCCGGTCGGCTTGAACTGCTTGAACAGTGCCGCGTCGTACAAGTCGTGGGTATTCGGGGTGTTCGGCAGCAGATTGATCACGTAATCCACTTCGCCGACCAGGCGCGGCAAGTCCGCCAGCGCGCCGACTTCGACAAACGGTGCCTGCTCGCGAGCTTCGCTGGCTACGCCGTACAACTCGACGCCAAACGGCAGCAAAAACTTCGCCACGGTCTGGCCGATGTCGCCGGTGCCGACGATCAACACTTTGCGACCTGCCAGGCTTTGGCCGTGGCGGCTGTCCCATTTGCGTTCGACCTGGCTGACCAGCCGCGCCAGCACTTCGCGTTCGTGGCCGAGCATGTAGGTCAGCACGAATTCGGCCATGACCTGACCGAAAATGCCGACCGCGCGGGTCAGGCGATAGTGACGTGGCAAACCTTCGGCGAGCAGCGGCGTGATGCCCGCCCAGGTCGATTGCAGCCATTGCGGCTCATGGCCCTGACGCAACAGGGTGGCCAGCAGATCCGGTTGACCCAGCCAGACCGGGCAATCAGCCGCCAGACGGGCCAGTTCAGCGGAGTCGCCACTGGTGAGCACTTCCAGCTCAGGCGCCGCCTGACGCAGCAATTGTGCATACACCGGGTGGTCGTGTTCAGCAATCAGAACGCGCATGTCTCAAACCTTTCAAAAACCGTGCAGACGACCGCCTAGCGAGTATGGCTCCCTCGTCGCGGTCGTCGCCAAAAATCATTCCAGTGTTTCACACCGACTCTGAACAGAGCCTGTCTGGCGCTTACATCGGGTCGTTGCGGCGCAGCAGTTCTTCCGGCAAGTGTTCGATGTATTCGTCTTCGGCCGGTGGCATCTGCAGGTGGTAGCCCTGCTTTTCAAGGTTTTCCAGGACCACGGTGATGTCCTCGCGCGACAGCTTGCGCTCGGGGGTCAGCACCAGGTCGAAGGCGTGGTGCGGTTTGCCGAAGGCCGCCATCAATGATTCCGGGACGCGCTCCAGTGCATCGCTTTTGAGCACATAGAGGTACATCTCGTTTTTCTTCAGGCTTCGGTAGATCGAGCAAATACGTTTCAAGGCTGTTCTCCGGCGGTGGCCAGGCTGTCGAGCAACGCCTGGCCCATCAATTCGCGGCGCCAGCCACGCAGCGAATCAGGCAATTGGTAAGGACCATTGGGGAAGCCGCTCTTGAGCAGGGCCTCCAGGGTTTTCTTGCGCAGCATCAGTTCCGGCGCGATGTTCAATCGCTCGGCTTCGGCCTGGCCAATGGCGCGCAGCTGTTTGACCAGCACGGCAGCATCCACCGGCAGCGGCTCCGGCACGGCGGGCGGCCATTGATCGGGCGACACACTGCCGGCGCGCTTGATCAGATCCAGTAGAAACTCGCCATCCTGACGCACGGTGCGCGGGTGCATGTCTTCGATTTTCGCCAGCGCGCCGAGGTTGTCCGGCTGAGTCCGCGCCAGCGGCCACAGCGAATGTTCGCGGACGATGCGGTTGCGCGGCAGATCACGGGCACGGGCTTCGCGCTCACGCCACGCGCAAAGCTCACGCAACACGGCGAGTTGGGCGCGGGACAGCTTCCAGGCCAGTTTGGCCTCGCGGTAAACCTCGTACGGGTCGACCTCGCGGCGCAGATTGGCCACCAGCTCAGCGCCGTCGTCCAGAACCCAGTTGTATTTGTCCTCAGACAGCTGCGGACGAAGCTGTACGAAAACTTCCGCCAGGTGCAGAGCATCTTCGGCGGCGTAGCTGATTTGGGTGTCGGACAGCGGACGTTGCAACCAGTCGGAACGGGTTTCGCCCTTGGGCAGGTCGATGCCGAGCACCGCTTGCACCAATCGCGAGTAACCCATGGAGAAACCCAGGTTCAGGTAGGCGGCCGCCAGTTGCGTGTCGAACAGTGGCGCCGGCAGGCTGCCGGTCAGGCGCAGCAGGACCTCGAGGTCTTCACTGCACGCATGGACGACTTTGATCACCGCCGGGTTTTCCAGCAACGCGGCCAAGGGCTGCCAGTTATCGATGGTCAGCGGATCTATCAGGTAAGCGCGTACGCCATCGCCGATCTGCAGCAGGCCGGCAATCGGGTAAAAGGTGTCGACCCGCATGAATTCGGTGTCGAGGGCAACGAATGGCAGCTGCTGCCACTCGGCGCAAAACTGACCGAGGCTATCGTTGTCGCGAATCCAGTGAATATCGATGGCCACACGGCTCTCCCTTGAAGAATGGCGCGCAGTATATATCGCCCCCGGCGATTTCCGCGCGTCACTGAACAAGAGCTTTAGCGAAAAGACCTGCCCGACAGCAAGAAATGCCTGACAAGCGGAGACTAACTGGTCTTACTGAGTACGTAGACCCGCATCCACGTGCAGCCCGGCAGGACGTCCTGATGGCTCAGCACCCGGAAACCGGCTTGCTTGAAGTCCGCTTCAATCTCGGCCTTGCTGACCGGCTGCGGGGCGTGAACGGCCTCCGTCTCAGGTCGGCGCAGATTGAAATAGCCTTCGACCCGAGCCGCCACGATCACGGTATCTCGGCTGACCCGGTGGAATTCCTGGAGCATGGCCAAACGATGTTCGGCGCAGGTGATGTGCTGAAACAGCTGCATGCAAAAAATGCAGTCCACGGCGTTGACGGACAAGCCAAGGCTAAAGGCTGAGCTCTGAAAGGTCTTGATCCGCTTGAGCAGGCTCTGCGGATGGTGAGTCTGCGCATGATTGAGCATGTCCTGGGACGGGTCAGACGCGAGGATCACGCGGTTTGCGTGCTCGGCCAGCACCGGCCAGAAGCGCCCCGCGCCACACGCCACGTCAAGGATCAACCCCGGTTCGCCCGCCACCTTGAGCGCTTTGCGCACCAGGTTTTCCTCGCGCCAGAACGCCAGGCGCCCCATCAGGCTACGCGGTTGCGGCTGACGGCAGACGCGGGCGTGTTCCTGATCGTAGCGCCGGGCGAACTCAAGCTCGATGGCGGTTGTGGGTTGCGCAGACATGTGCAATTGACCCTTGGTGATGACTCTTGCGGCCGCACGTTAGCGGCCAGTGCCTGAAAAAGTTGAAGCGTTCAATCCTTGGCCAACACGCCGTCGACCGCCGCACCGCGACAGCCGGCAAACATATCCAGATTCTGGTTGTAGACCTTGCTGTTGACTTCCAGCAGACCCAGCATCGAATGGAACAGGTTGTCCTGGCTTAATGGCTTGTCACGAGTCTGTTGCAGGCAGTGAGTGTCCACCGAGAACGACTTCTGATAACTGTCGGAGAACCACGCCAACATGGCCACGTGCTTCTGTTGTTCCGGCGCCAGCATGTAAGGCGTGCCGTGCAGGAACAGATTGTATTCGCCCAAGGATTCGCCGTGGTCAGACAGGTACAGCATCGCGGTGTCGACTTTTTCCTGGTTCTTGCGCAACAGATCGATCAGGGTCGAGAGCACGTGGTCGGTGTATACCAGCGTGTTGTCATAACCATTAACGATACTTTCGCGACTGCAATTGTTCAGCGCGTTACTTTCACAAACCGGGGTGAAATGCTCGAATTCTTTCGGGTAGCGCTTGAAGTATTCAGGGCCGTGACTGCCCATTTGATGCAAGACCAGCACAGTGTCTTTATCGAGCGTGTCGATAAAATGTTGCAATCCTTGCAGCAGGATTTCATCGCGGCATTCGCTGTTGGCGCACAGCACCGGGTCTTTCAGGTTGCTCACGTCATCAAGGGTGACCCGATCGCACGTGCCTTTGCAGCCCGACTGATTGTCACGCCAGATCACGTCCAGACCGGCCCGCTTAAGCACGTCCAGCAGGCCTTCTTCATTCTTCGCCTTGCTGGCGTTGTAATCCTTGCGGCCCATGTTGGAGAACATGCACGGCACCGACACGGCGGTTTCCGTGCCGCATGAATGCACATCACTGAACGCAATCAAACCGGCTTCTTTGCTCAGTTTCGGGGTGGTATTGCGTTCGTACCCCAGGATGCCGAAGTTCTCGGCCCGGGCACTTTCGCCGACCACCAACACCGTCAGTGATTTACGGCCATGAGATTGCCATACCGGATTCTTCTGCGCGTCTTCGCCGATTTTGACAAAAGGCTGATGGGCGGAAGCGACCTGTTCACGCAAGTAACCAGCAGAGGCACCGATGTAGTTGCTCGGCACGACCATCAGGCGCAACTCATGGTGATTACGAAACAAAGAGGACAAGCCCTGATAGTTAATCAGTGCCACGCCGCCGATGACGGCCGCGGACACAACACTCACCAACACCTTGCTTAATAACTCATGGTGCCAGCGACGATAATTGATCGGTGTTTTCCACAATAGCCACGACGGCAAAACACCCAGGAACAAGATATAAGCCAACAACTTCAACGAGAGTAAGTCTCGAACTTCCGTCGCATTGGTTTGCGCGAAGTTACGCAACATGCCGGTGTCAATCAGTACACCGTATTGGCTCATGAAGTAGGCCACCCCGGCGCTAATCATGAAGATCAGCGTCAGGACCGGCTTGAGCACACGCTTGAACGCCAGCAAGGTCAGCACAATGTTGAAAGCTGCCAGAATCATCGCCCCGAAGGCCGCGCGCATGACGATGCCTTTACCGTCGGCCGCGGTGATTTCAAACAGGTGCTGCCACAGCACAAAATTGAACGCAGTCAACAAAAAGGCACTGGCAATCAGTGTCACCCATTCCGGGCGCACGGCTTTAATCTTCAACATGGTGATCGGCTGTTCCTGAAAAGAAGTGCCTACGGCCAATGTGAAAATTTCATTGACCGTGACAACACTGATGTTAAGCACCCAACCATCAATTTTTTGTGAAAAAGAAGCCAACGATTAGTTGGCTATCAAAACCGGCGACCAACGTTTGGATTATTTGAGAATGATTCAGGCCTGGTTCAGATACCAGCGCCAATCCTGCTCACCAACCTCGCCCATGAACTGTCGGTACTCGGCGCGTTTCACGGCCAGGTAGACGCCGAGGAAGGGTTGCCCGAACGCTTCACGTGCCCAGGTCGAACCTTCCAGCGCACGTAACGTGGTCAGCCAATCGGTCGGTAACAACTCCGTCGCCTGGGCGTAACCGTTGCCCTCCACCGGCGCACCTGGGTCGAGTTGTTCGCGGATACCGCGATGAATACCGGCCAGGATCGCCGCGGCGGCCAGGTACGGGTTGGCATCAGCCCCGCAAATACGGTGTTCGATATGCCGGGAAAACGCCGGCCCGCCAGGCACGCGCAAACTCACTGTGCGGTTGTCCACACCCCAGGTCGCCGCCAGAGGCGCGTAGCTGTTGGTCTGGAATCGACGGTAGGAGTTGGCGTTCGGGCAGAACAGCAGCAACGAATCGAGCAAGGTACTGAGCATGCCGCCGACCGCGTGCCGGAGCAGCGGCGTCCCGTCCGAGGCTTCGCTGGCAAACAGGTTGCTGCCCTCTCTGTCCGCCAGGCTGACATGCATGTGCATCCCGGTGCCGGCCAGATCATCGAAGGGTTTGGCCATGAAGCAGGCCGTCATCCCGTGCTTGTGGGCCACGCCCTTGACCAGCCGTTTGTAACGCACGGCTTCGTCCATCGCCTGTAGGGCATCGGTGCGGTGCTCGAGGGTAATTTCCACTTGCCCCGGCGCATATTCGGAAATCGCCGTGCGTGCCGGGATGCCTTGCAGCTTGCAGGCGCTGTAGAGATCGGCCAGAAACGGTTCGATCTGCTCCAGTTCACGCAAGCCATAGACTTGCGTTGTGCGCGGCCGCCCGCCATCGACATCCCGCGCCGGTTGCGGCCGCCCGTTGCTGTCACGCTGCTGATCCAGCAGATAAAACTCCAGCTCCGCCGCCATCACCGGGTAATAACCGTCGGCCTGCAAGCCTTCGATCACTTTCGCCAACAGGTGCCGGGGATCGGCGATCGTCGCCGGCATGCCTTCTTTGGGGTGCATGCTGACTTGCACCGCCGCGGTCGGAATCAACCGCCACGGCATGCGCGTCAGACTGCCGCTGATCGGGTAAGCACGGCAGTCAATGTCGCCAACGTCCCAGACCAGCCCGGAGTTTTCCACGTCGTCGCCATTAATGGTCAGGCCCAGAATGGTGCTCGGCAGCGGCCGGCCGCTTTCGTACACCGCCAACAGTTCATCGCGATGCAGCAACTTGCCCCGAGGCACGCCGTTGTTGTCGAGGATGAACAGCTCGAACATTTCAATGTCCGGGTTCTGTTCGAGAAAGGTCAGGGCTTCTTGCGGGGAGGCGAACGAGGTCGTGGCACAACTCATGGGAATTCTCTTTTTTCCGCGTCAGGCAAACGCGCAGGCGTCACCAAATTGATCCAGCGCTTGGCGCGGGACCTGTCAGAACAATCAACGGGAAATGCAGGAATCCGGTGGGCGCGCGTGACGGCAATGCCACAGCGCCCAGAAGGCCAACTCGGAGGGAAGTGCGACGGGACAATCGCCCATAGGTCAAACCGTAGAGGACAGATGAGTGGCAGCGTCACACGGGCAGTCAGGTCTTTAAATCGGGATTTGAAGAACCTTGGTTGCGGATGGACTAAACAATCATCCCCAAACAACCTACATCCAATGTGGGAGCGGGCTTGCTCGCGAAGGCGGTGTGACAGTCGATACATAAGGTAACTGACACGACGCCTTCGCGAGCAAGCCCGCTCCCACATTAGATTTGAGGTGCGGCGAAGGTATTTAATTTTTAAATAGTGCTGCGGATTATCTGATTTGCGGCCGCCAACCCTGGCGCGCCTAATCGGGGCCTTGTTTTGGAAGGCCTGTTTGATGGAAAACATTCGCGCAACGACCCGCCCTGCCCTTTGGCTGATGTTGAGCATCATGCTCGTCGCCCTTAACCTGCGTCCGTCAATGGCGGCGGTCGGGCCTTTGCTGTCGTCGATTCGCGCGCACATCCCGTTGAGTTTCAGCATGGCCTCGTTGCTGACGATGCTGCCGGTCATGGCCATGGGGCTGGCGATGTTCTTCGGTTTGCGGGTCAGCCAACGCTTCGGCGAGCCGCGTACGGTGGTGCTGTCGCTGTTGATCATTGGCGTGGCCACTGCGTCGCGGCTGTTTCTCGATTCGGCCGCCGAACTGATCCTCAGTGCGGTGCTGGCCGGAATCGGTATAGCACTGATCCAGGCCCTGATGCCGGCGCTGATCAAAGCCCGGTTCAGTGACAACGTCGCCCTGTGCATGGGGCTCTATGTCACGTCGATCATGGGCGGCGCGGCGATTGCGGCCTCGTTTGCGCCGCTGGTCATGAATCAGAGCGGCAGTTGGCGCGTCGGTCTGGGGATCTGGGCGGCGCTGGCCGTGGTGGCCTTGCTGATGTGGTCTGGCCAGTGCAGCGGATCAACGTCACGCCCGACACAATCAACCCGCCAACCGAGCTTCTTTGCCAATTCCCGCGCCTGGTTACTCGCCATCTTCTTCGGTCTGGGCACTGCGTCCTACACCTGTGTGCTGGCGTGGCTCGCGCCGTACTACGTAGAACAGGGCTGGAGCGAACAGAACGCCGGGTTGCTGCTGGGCTTTTTGACGGCCATGGAAGTGTTGTCGGGGCTGGTGACGCCTGCCATTGCCAATCGCAGCCGTGACCGACGCTTGGTGCTGGTGGTGTTGCTGGCGTTGATCATGGCCGGTTTCTGCGGGCTGATTCTCTGCCCGCAACAACTGAGCCTGCTCTGGCCGTGCCTGTTGGGCCTGGGTATCGGCGGGCTGTTCCCGATGAGCCTGATTGTGTCGCTGGATCACCTCGATGACCCTCAGCGCGCCGGCGCACTGACGGCGTTCGTGCAAGGCATCGGTTACCTGATTGCCGGCCTCTCCCCGCTGATCGCTGGAATGATCCGCGATCAACTGGGCAGTTTCGAATGGGCCTGGTGGGCGCTGACCGGGGTCGTGGGGTTGATGATCCTGATGGTCCTGCGCTTCAACCCGCGGCATTACCACCAACACATCGACTGATCTGCGCAGAAACTTCCTACAAGGCATTCTCCTGGCACCATCGTTCCGTTAGGATCTTTCGCACACGCTTGCGCACTGATCGCGCACGGAACACAGCGAGACAGAACGGATGCTGAACAGTAATTTGCTTAGAAAGCTCGACATGCAGGACCTCATGGTGTTTGTCGCCGTGTACGAGCAAAGCAGCGTCACCAGTGTGTCGGAGGCGCTCTGCGTCAGTCAGTCCACGGTGAGTTACTGCCTGAAAAAGCTGCGGACCAGTTTTGAAGACGAGTTGTTCATCAATACCCGCACCGGCATGCGCCCCACCTACAAAGCCAGCACTATGTACGCGCATGTGCTGAAAATCCTCGAAAGCATCAACCTGTGCCACGCCGGCGCCCAGGCGTTCGACCCGAAGGTGCAAGCGATAACGTTCAATATCTGCGCGCCGGAGTATTTCGAGCAGCTGATTCTGCCGCGTCTGCTCAAGCGCTTCGATTTCGCCGACCTGCCAGTGATGGTCAATATGCACAAGTTCGAAACCGACATTCCGGTCGACGAGCTGCGCGATGGCCGACTCGACCTGGTGATCTGTTTCGGCCCGAATTTCCATCGCAGCCACACTGACTTCAAATCCCGGCTGTTACTGGAAGATGACCTGGTCTGCGTGTTCGACAAGCGTGCCACGCCGCTGGAGCCGCGCTTAAGCCTGCAAGCCTTTGTGCAACGCCGGCATGTGTTTCCAACCCCGTGGACGTCCAGCTCCAACATGGTCGACGGCTGGCTGGCGCAACAGGCGCACAAACGACAGATTGTCGCGCGGGCCAACAGCTACAGCGCGGCACTGAAGATGATCACAGGCACCGACTACATCCTGACCTTGCCCCGCCGCCTCCAGCAATTATTGGCCAACGAGGCCATCTTCAATCATTGCGAAGCGCCCAACGGCCTGCCGGGTTTCACCCTGGACATGCAGTGGAGTCAAAGCGCCGATCAGGACAGCGCCAACACCTGGCTGCGCGAGCAGGTGATCGACGTCTGTGCCGAGCAGGCACCGGCCTGAGATTCAGAGGTTGATGGCGGTCTTGGTGTAGGACTCTCGATCGATATCGAGGATTTCCACGCACAGCTGCACTTCGACGCCGGTTGGCCATTCACACAGGTCCTGCACCACCGCCAGCAAGCTTTCCGACAGCTGCTGTTTGATCTGCGGTGAGCGACCGCTCAGTAGCGCCAGTTTTACATGCACAAACGCCCGCTCATTCAACGCGGTGCCGACTTTGAAGGTTTCGACTTTCAGCGCTCGGCTCTTGATGTCGAATTCCGCCGCGAACTGACCGGAAGCCACCAAGGCATTATTGAGCCGTATCAACGCCACGTCGGCGTTCAGGCCGGGCAGGTTGGCGGTGTATTCCATGTGCAGGTGTGGCATGAGGCGACTCCAGGTAGTGGGCAGAAAGATCCTACGTATAACACAGCGCTATCTGACTCACTCCGGCAGAGGCAAAGGTGGACGTTCACTCATGAACACCTCCAGGCGCGAACGCAACCAGCGTTCGGCAGGGTCGGTATCGACATGGCTGAGCCAGACCATCGACAGGTCCAGGGTCGGGGTCTTGAACGGGAACGGCTCCTTGAACAGCAAACCGGTGGCAGCCATGGCGTCGGCCGTGTAATCCGGCAGGCTGGCAATCAGATCGGTGCCCGCAAGCAAAGCCGGTAACGAGCTGTATTGCGGCACGGACAGGACCACCTGGCGTGTCCGGCCAATCTCGGCCAGCCACTCATCGGCGTAACCACTGACGTTCGCGGTGTGGGAAACCAGCACATGAGGGCGTGAGCAATATTCATCGAGCGTCAGCGGTGCGTCGGACGCATCGGCGCGCAGGATGCTCGGCTGAATGTGCCGCAACAATTTGCGCTTGGCGTTGGCCGGCAGACCGCGGGTCTGGCTGATGCCGACCGTGATGTCGCCGGACGCCAGCAAATCCGGTATGCGCCAGTAATCGACATGCTGAACCACGAACACCACTTTCGGCGCTTCCTGGCGCAAGGCGCGCAGCAACGGTGGCAGCAGCCCGAACTCAACGTCATCCGACAGCCCGATGCGAAAGGTCATGGTGCTGCTGGCCGGGTCGAAACTGTGGGTCAGGCTCAACGCCACCGACAACGAATCCAGCGCCGGCGACAGGTATTGAATCAATTCCTCGGCGCGGGCCGTCGGCTCCATGCGGTGGCCGACGCGGATGAACAGCGGATCGTTGAACATCGCCCGCAAGCGGTTGAGCGCCGAGCTGATGGTCGGCTGGCCGAGAAACAGCTTCTCAGCCACCCGCGTCACGTTGCGCTCGAGCATCAACGTTTCGAACACCACCATCAGGTTGATGTCCGCCTTGCGCAGTTCATTACGATTCATTCCTTGCCCCCCGTTCCCCGACACGTGAGGCAGTGTAGAAAGGCCCGAGGGAGGCGTCTATGTCCAGCGGACATCAATTGACGGTCAAGGACTTCAATCCGAGTGCGAGTATCCGTGCGTCCTGCCCTATCCCGAACTGTTTAGGGGTGACGGCATCGGCAAACTGAAATTGCAGCCTCAATACCCCCTGACTCGATACCCGTTGCTGCATCTCATGCGTGATCGGCACGTCGATAATGTTGCCATCGGCCTGCTCAAGCCGGGTATTCAGCGCCGGCATGCCATTGATGCTGATGACGATACTTTGCCCTGCATGCCCTGGTGGTAGAAACGCCGTGGCCTCCAGACGCAAGGAATGCACAGGCGCCGGAACCCGGAACATAACTACAGCCTCGGGACCTTCGGACCAGGTGCCCCAGAGCTCCGAATCGGACCAGCCCCAGGCCAGCATCGCACGCCCCTGGCTGCCATACGCAAATACGGTTTTTTGTCCGGAATCGAGGGAGGGAATCAGTTCCAGCGGGTTGACTTGCGGTGTGGCCTGCAAGCAAGTGCTGCAGCGTTTCCAGCCCGGCGCCAGCACCGTAAAGCCGTCAATCCGGGTAAACAGGTCCGATTGGGTATCAACATTCGTCACAGCCTGGAGCAGCGCACGCTCATCGAGCAGGTACAACGAATCGGCGTCATATTTGCCCGACGCCATTTGACGTGCGGTCTCCTGCTCGGATTTGATCCAGTTGACCGTGTCCATCCGCCCAAGGTAAACGGCATTCGTCGCCAGGCCATGGGCGCCGGCAAAATCAGCCACCGCCATCCAGTGCGGGGAGAGGTTCTGCGGAACAATCCAGCGGACATTCTTGTAGCGGGCTGCGGCGCTTTCCCAGAATGGGTCAACCATGGGCGAGGCCCACTTCGCGGCCGGCGCCACCATCAACTGCTTGCGTACCCCCTCCCAGCCCGCGTGGGTGTCCAGAACCTGAATCAGCAACGCCAGCGACATCAGGCACACGGCGGTTCGAGGCGTGTTGGCCCGGATCACCAGGAAAAGAATGGTGAAGATAATCGCGTAGTAGACCGGCCAGAACATCCGTCCGGATGCACGGAAAACATTGGCGATAGAGATCACTGCCGGGGGCAACGGATAGGTGAATTCGAACGAGCCCATCGCCACATGGTTTGAAAGCGAAAACAGGGTAAGCCCTGCCAGCGCCAAAAACAGCAGCGGTTGCCGCCCCAGTCGTTGGCGAAAACCGGTTTTCCCCTGCAGCAAGCCCACCACGGCACAGATGCCAAGCGTGACCAGCCCAAGACCGAGAAACACAAATCCTTCGCCGTCACCAAACCCTTGAACACCGGGTAAATCCTTCAATACATAGGACCACTGCCCCGGATCGATCAATGACAGCAGGTTCATGGCGTACATGCCAAAACCATCCGATACCGCGCCACTGCCCACCGAAAAATAGCCCGCCTGCCAACAGCAAAAACTGACCAGCGCAAACAGCCCGATCAATTCGATGGCAGCAGACTGCAGCGTCAGTTTTTTCCTGAAATAACCGGCCGTGAGATCGGCGAGCCAGATCACGGCCACCATTGCCAGAAAATACGCATGGATCAACGCGGCCGCCGCCAGCAATGCGCCCCAGGCCAGTCGTCGACGGCGCAAATTGGGGTGCAGCCCCAAGTACAACGAAGCCAATACCAAAAAATGACCACCGAGGGACAGATGGAACGGCATGCGCATGATCATCGGTGGCGCGAAGACAAACAGCGCCGTCCCCACGGCACGGACACCCACATGGGAAGACACTAGCCCCAACAGTTTCCACGCGAACCAGGCCTGTAAGACAAAACAGGCGAGGAACCACAACCCGAAATACTGGAAAGGCATCGGCAACAGCGAAGCGAACGGTTTGAACAAGAAAGCCAGCAGCGGATTGGAATCAGAGAAAATGATGCCATTGCCCAGTTCCAGCCCGTAGGACGGATTCAGCCCGACGGGAAAGGACCACGGCGACTGACGGAAAAACGCCCAGCCCAGATAATGCGTCGCCGGATCACCGTTTCCTAGCCACGCAATGTTTTGCGGATTCAGCGCCCTCGGCCCGACCACAATGAAAAAAGCCACAACACCGATCAACAAGGGCAACAGGTTGAGCGGCAGGCGTTTGACAAGATCCTTCATCGATACGTCCAGAAGTTATGCAGTACAAAGGTGAAGGCCGGAATCGTCAGCGCCACGGCGCCAATCCCCAGCAAGTAATGCAGCCCGGCCATCTGCGCGGCCCAGGCCACCAGCATCGCCAGCAGAAAACCGGCACCGGACACCGTCATGAAACGCAGCAGCGTCCGTCCGTGCAATCGCGCGGAAAAACTCCAGGTGGTATTGATCACGTAGGACACCACGGTCGCCACGGCAAACGCCACGCCATTGGCCAGCGGCGGCAACGTCGACACGTAGTTGATGAACAGCACCGCCACCAGCGCATGCAGGGCGGTGACAAAAAACCCGGTGACCGCAAAACGCAGGCCACGCTTGATCAGGGCGGATTTTTCAGCTGACGTCACGGCTTCTGCGCCAGGACAAACACCGTCAACCCGGCCAGACGATTGGCGTTCATGAACGGCAACTCGATGCTGCACAAGGTCTTCAACACTGTGTTCACCAACGGGTGGTGTTGCTTGAGTTGCGAACGCGGTGGCGAAGGTTGCGCGCCCTTGGGCAGCAATCGCAACGTGGCGGCAATCGGGAACACCAGGCCGAAATAATAGGCGCCCTGCTGCACCGTCAATCCGGCGTCCCGGGCCACGGTTTCCAGTTGCGCCAAGGTGTAGCGGCGTTTGTGCTCGAGAAAATCATCGTGCCCGCTCCAGAGAAACCGGAACGCCGGCACCGTCATCAGGAACCGGCTGCCGGAGGGGACTTTGTCGACATAAGCCTTGAGCAACCCGATGTCATCGTCGACATGCTCCAGCACGTCCATCAGCAACACCAGGTCGGCGTCCACCGTGTCGATTGCGCGACGGTAATGCACCGGTTTGCCGGCGGTGCTGGCGTCCGTGTCGGCGTCGTAGCTGATGTCCACACACCACGCTTCGCTGGCCGAGGTATGACTCAGAAGATGGTGAGTAAAGAACCCGGAGCCTGCGCCCACATCGAGAATTTTCTTGAACGGGGTGCTGCCGAGCAACCGCGTGGTCGCCGCCGCTTTGGAGGCGTAATACCAATGCTGATCGATACTTGAACCGAGAATGTCGGTTTCCTTGAGATCCACAGTTCAGTCCTTGGGGTCATAGACACGCCGCACCAGGTACACCGGCCGGCGTTTGGATTCGATGTAAGTTCGGCCCAGGTATTCACCCAGCACACCGATACCGATCAATTGCAGGCCACCCAGAAAGGTCACGGCGACCATCAGCGAGGCATAGCCCGGAAGGTCGATACCGGAAATCAAGGTGCGCACGATGATGAAGATGGCGAACGAGAAGGAAATCAGCGACACGAGCAGCCCAAGGTAGGTCCAGACCCGCAGCGGTTCAGTGCTGAAACTGGTGATGCCCTCCAAAGCGAAGTTCCACAAGCGCCAGCCATTGAACTTGCTCGCTCCGGCGGCCCGCTCCGGGCGTTCGTAGTCGACGTGGGTGGTGCGGAACCCGACCCAGGCGAACAAGCCTTTCATGAAGCGTCGTGACTCGGGCAGGGTCTGCAAGGCATCGATTACGCAGCGATCCATGAGGCGGAAATCACCGACGTTCTCCGGCAGGTGTTGCTCGGCGATGTTGTTGTGCAGGCGGTAGAACCAGCTGGCTGAGGTCTGCTTGGCCCAGGAATCGGTTTTACGACTCACACGATGGCCCAGCACCACTTCAAAGCCTTCACGCCAACGGGCAATCATCTCGAGGATGACCTCGGGCGGGTCCTGCAAATCAACGTCGATCGGCACCACGACCTGGCCGGTCGCGGCCTGCAAACCCGCGGTCAACGCTGCTTCCTTGCCGAAATTACGGCTCAGATCAACGATACGCAGGCGCGGGTCCGTCAACTGGCGCTCCAGCAACAGGTCCAGCGTCGTGTCGGTGCTGCCGTCATTGACGAACACCATCTCCAGACTGATCAGCGCCTCATCCTGAAAGACGTCATTGATCCGCGCGAGGAACAAATCGACGGTGGCGGCTTCATTGAACACCGGGATGACGAGCGATAACGCCAGAGGCCCGGCCAGTTGCGTTCCGTGCTGATGAGTCATTGATTGCTCTTTTTTTATAGTGGTTTTTCTACAATCCGGGGTCGCCGCCGGTTTCTCGACGCCATGAGCCGAGTCGTATTAAGCAGGACCGAGGGTGGTGATGCAAGGGCGAATCCGAGGGGATTTTGGCCATTTCCACCGGCCCGATACGGTGGGCGGAAATATTTTCAAATGCCTGGAAACAAATGCCCGGTGGCCAAAAAAGCCAGCTCCGCTAGGCTTGCCCCCGACGCGTCACACAGGTTGTCGCAATAACCCATCGCATGGAGCGAGCAGTATGTATTTCGAGATTTACAGGCAATCCAGGGGCACCCCGAGCACCGGCAAAGGACAATGGCGCTGGCGGTTGAGGGCGGGGAATCACGAGACCATCGCCAGTGGCGAGTCGTATGTGAACAAGGCCGATTGCCTGCATGCCATCGGGTTGATCAAAGGGGTTGAGGGTGAGACGCCGGTGAAGGAGATTTAAACCAGTCCTGCACCCGATTCTTGGGTTGAACTCACTGGCCCCTTCGCGAGCAAGCCCGCTCCCACATTAGATCGCATTCTTCCAGGAAGAACTCGGTTTAATGTGGGAGCGGGCTTGCTCGCGAAGGGGCCCAAAAGAGCAACATCAAAATGTCAGGTACATCGCCGGCTCAGACCGGCAACGGATACAACGCCTCATCAAACTGCGCCAACCGCGGAAACTGCATAGGCTGGTCATCGTTCAAGTGTTCCAGACGTTGCTGATAGCTCGTCAGGAATTCCTTGCGCGCCTCGTCGCTGATGTACGGCACATGCCAGGCCACGAACGGTTCCAGGACGTCGAAACCGACATACGCCAGCGTGCCGCGCAGGATCGGCCGCAGCATGTCTTCCAGCGGACCATGAATCGCGCCGTCCCCGAACATGTGCTCGCGCCCGCCCAAGGTGACGGTCACCAGTGCCTTCTTGCCGCTCAAGCCGCCCTGATCGTAAAAGCGCTTGCCGCCGTAGCAAATCCCCGACACCAGCACCCGATCGATCCAGCCCTTGAGCATCGCCGGCGCCGAGAACCAGAAAATCGGGAAATTGAGGATCAGCAGGTCCGCCCACAGCAACTTGTCGAGTTCCTGCCGGATGTCCGGCGCCAGCGACTGGCTTTTCACACCCAGCCGTTGCTCCAGCGCATACACCAGGTACTGCGGGTTTTCTCTCGAAGAAAAGTCATCCGCACTGGCTACCGGGTTCCAGTTCATCGCGTACAAGTCGCTGACCTGAACCTCATGTCCTTGGGCTTCAAGTGTCGTGACAGCTTGGTCACGCAGGGCAGCGGTGAAGGATTTCGGCTCCGGGTGAGCGTGGACGATCAGTACTTTCATGACAATTCCTTAAACATTGACCAGCGTTGAGTTTGAAGTCGGTAACGCGCGCACATCCAACGAACGGTCACACCTGAATCGCCTTCACTTCAACGAACTCGTTAAGTCCCTCTTCTCCCCACTCCCGGCCATTGCCCGATTGTTTGTAGCCGCCGAACGGCGCCTGATAATTGAACGCTGCGCCGTTGAGGAAACACTGCCCGGCACGCAATTGCCGCCCCAGATGCAACGCGCGCTCGGCGTTGCCGGCCCAGACACCGCTGGACAGGCCGAACGGCGAATCGTTGGCGAGCTGAATCGCCTGCGCTTCATCGGTGTAGGGAATCAGGCACAGCACCGGGCCGAAGATTTCTTCCTGGGCGATGCGCATCCGGTTATCGACATCGGCGAACAGCGTCGGGCGGACGTAGAAACCACGCTCGAAGGTCTCGGCCGTGTCGCCGCCGCACACCAGCCTTGCGCCCTCCTGTTGGCCGACCTGAATGTAGTCACGCACGGTGCGCCGTTGCGCCGCCGAACACATCGGCCCGAGGAAGCTTTGCGGGTCCAGCGGATCGCCCATGCGCAGGCTTTGGGTTTCGGCGATGGCCAGTTCCACGGCTTCGGCGTAACGATTGGCCGGCAGCAGCATGCGGGTCAGCGCGGTGCAGGTCTGCCCGGAGTTGATCATCACGTCTTGCACGCCGTAGCGTACGGCGGCGGCGAAGTCGGCGTCTTCGGCAATCAGCAGCGGCGACTTGCCGCCCAGTTCCAGGCACACGCGCTTCACCGACGGCGCGGCGGCTTGTGCCACGCGAACCCCGGCGCCGGTGGAGCCGGTGAACGACACCATGTCGACGTCCGGGTGCCTGGCCAGCGCTTCACCGACCTTGGAACCCGGCCCGCTGACCAGGTTGAACACACCGGCCGGCAAGCCGATGGCTTCAATCATCTGCGCCAGCAAAAAGGCGTGCAGCGGAGTTTCCTGGCTCGGTTTGACCACCACCGTGCAACCGGCGGCCAGCGCTGGGGCGAGCTTGCCGATCAGTTGATGCAGCGGGTAATTCCACGGGTTGATAAAGGCGCACACGCCCACCGCTTCGCGAATCACCAGCGAGTTGCCGACCTCACGCACTTCGTCCATCAGGCCGGCCAATTCGACGTACTGCTCCAGTCCGGTGATCGGGCCGTCGACTTGCACGGAGTGACACCATTGCACCGGCATGCCCAGTTCAGCGGTGATGACCGACGCCATCTCGTCAGCCCGCGCACGTAACTGCTCGGCGAGGGCGCGGATGTAACCGGCACGCACACTCGACGGCGTGCGCGACCATGAACTGAACGCCTTGCGTGCGGCGGCCACCGCGTTGTCGACATCGCGCTCATCGCCCAGCGGCACCGAGCCTGCGACTTCTTCAGTAGCCGGGTTGATCACTTCGGCGATGCCCTGGCCTGACGGGGTTTGCCAGCGGCCATCGATAAACAGCGCTTTATGGTTATGCATAAACCTGAGACTCCAACAACTCAGTGGCGCAACGGGTGATGCGCTGGCAGGCGTCACGCAACGGTTGCGCGCCCAACACCAGCCCCAGGCGAATGTGCCCGGCGGCGCTCGGACCGAAAGCTTCACCGGCCAACACCGACACACCGTGGCGGTCGAGCAAGCGGTCGGCAAACGCCTGGGCGCTGAGTCCGGTGCCGCGGATATCGACCATCACGAACATCCCGCCATCGGGTTTCAAGGCACGCACACCGGGGCAATCGGCCAGGCATTCGCAGACCAGATCACGGCGTTGGCGATAGGCTTCGCGCATCGCCTCCAGCTCGGGCAAGTGGCTTTCGAGGGCGACGACGGCGGCGTCCTGCACGAAGTCCGGCAAGCCGTAGAGCATGCACAGTGCGAGGTTTTCCAGGTGTGCCGCGAGCGCCGGTGGTGCCACCGCCCAACCGATGCGCCAGCCGGTCATGGCGTGGGATTTCGACAGGCTGTTGAGCGTCGCGGTGCGCTCGGCCATGCCCGGCAAACTGGCCGGGCTGACGTGCTCGCCGTCGAACAACAGTTCGCTGTAGACCTCATCGGAAATCAGCCACAGATCGTGGGCGATGCACAGGTCGGCCAACGCCTGCCAGGTGGCTCGGGACAAACTGGCGCCCGACGGGTTGTGTGGACTGTTCAGCGCCAATGCCCGAGTGCGCGGCGTAATGCGGGCAGCGACGTCTTCGGGCAGCACGCGGAAACCGTTTTCAGAACGCACGGGCACTGGAATCACCACGGCGCCACAGGCACCGAACACCGCTTCATAGGTCACGTACATCGGCTCGGCGACGATCACTTCATCGCCGGGGTTAAGCACGCATTGGGCGACGCTGAACAACGCGCATTGCGCGCCAGCCAGGACGATGACCTGCTCGGCCGAAACCTGTTGTCCGCTGCGCCGTCCGTAGTGTCTGGCGATGCTTTCACGCAAGGCGCGTTTGCCACGCACGTCGGCGTAGTGGGTGTTGCCGGACAACAGGCTGTCGATGGCCGCCTGCACGATCGGCGCCGGGGTGTCAAAATCCGGGTCGCCGACCGACAGCAGCAGAATGTCTTCACCCTGCTCTTGCAGCGCGAGTGCGCGGTAATGAATGTCCCACGCGGCAGCGCCGTCACCGGCGATGCGTTGAGTCAGATCGGAAAAGCGCATGGCGATACCTCTGCCAGAAAATGAAAATCAGTGCGCGCACGCATGCTTGAGTTCGATCAGTGTCACGCCGTTGCGCTTGAAGCCGTGGCGCAGATCGGTCTGCAGCTCGGCCAGGCTTTGCGGCTGGTTCACGGTGCAGCCGAACGCACGACCGAGGGCAGCGAAATCCGGGTTGCGTGGCAGTACGCCAATCGGTTCGATGTCGAGCCCGAGCATGTCGTCGCGAATCTGCCCCAGCGCGTCGTTGTTCCACAACAGCACCACCAGCGGGCTGTCGAGCTCTTCGACAGCGGTCGCCAATTCTTGCGCGGTGTAGAGGAAACCACCGTCGCCGACCAACACCAGACCCGGCCGCTGCGGCGCGCCGAACTTGGCGCCGATGCCCGCCGGCAAGCCATACCCCAACGTGCCGTAGCCGGTGGGGTGCAACCAACTGCGCGGTGCCAGACTGTTGAAGGCGTAGTTGCCGGTGTAGGCCAGTTGGGTCATGTCGGTGCTGATGAACGCATCGGTCGGCAACTCGGCGGCGATCCGGTCGAGAATTGCCTGGTGGATCGACTGTAATGGGCCGTGGCCGCTGGTCACGGCGTCACGCAAGGCCGCGACGGCAGCCATCGCCGCGCTGGCATCACGCGCGGTGGACGGCAGACGTTCCAGCAACGCGGCGAGGGTGTGTTGCGCATCGCCGTGCAACGCCACCGCGCACGGGTAGAAGTCGTTGAACTTGCGCGGGTCGATGTCCACGCGCAGCAGTTCGGCATTCAGCGGCAAACGTTCGCGCCAGAAATCGGTGTCGGCCATTTCGGTGCCGACCGCCAGCACCACGTCGGCCTCGGCGATCAGGTTCCAGCCAGGTTCGACGCACAGGGTCGAGCCCGCGTTCAGCGGTGCATCCGGTGGCAACAAACCTTTGCCGGCGACGCTGGTGAACAGCGGCGCGGCCAGTCGGGTGCTGATATCTTGCAGTGCTTGCTGCGCATTCAACGCGCCACCACCGGCAATGATCATCGGCCGCTTGGCGTTTTGCAGCTTGGCCACGGCCTCGTCCAGCGCTGTGGTTGAGGCGGCGCCACGACCCGGGCGACGGACCACGTCGTTGCTCCAGTCGCGGCTGATTTTTGCGGACAACACGTCCAGCGGCACCGAGATGTGCACCGGGCGCGGACGCTCGCTGTCGAACACCGCGTAGGCGCGGGCGATCAACTCGGGCAGGTCTTCGGCGCTCAACGCGACCGCCGAGAAGGCGGTGATCGGCGCGGTGATCGAGCGCTGGTCCTGGGTTTCGTGCAGGCACCCCCAACCCTTGCCGAGGCTGGCGGTGTGGTTGACGCTGGAAATCACCAGCATCGGAATCGAGTCGGCATAGGCCTGGCCGATGCCAGTCGCGGCATTGGTCACGCCGGGGCCGGTGATGATGAAGCACACGCCCGGTTTGCCACTGACCCGTGCGTAGCCGTCGGCCATGAAACTGGCGCCTTGCTCGTGGCGGGTCAGGACGTGGCGAATGCCGCTGCCGGGCAGGCCGCGATACAACTCCAGCGTGTGCACGCCGGGAATCCCGAACACGGTGTCGACGCCGTAGTTGGCCAGCAGACGCACCAGGGCCTGGCCGCCGGTCAATGTTGTGGTTTGCATGTTCACATCCTCACTCGTGGCCAAGGCGAATCAACGCATCGACCGCAGTCGTGCCAGCGGCACCGACCAACAATGGGTTCACATCGAGTTCCAGCAACTGCCCGGCGTTCTCGCAGGCGTAGTCGGCCACCGCACGGATCGCCGCGACCAGCGAATCCAGGTCCGCCGCTTCGCGACCGCGAAAGCCTTGCAGCAATGCGGCACTGCGCAGGCTCAAAACAGCCTTGCGGATGGCGCCGTCGGTGGTCGGCAACAGCAGGCTGCGACTGTCCTTGAGCAACTCCACCAGAATCCCGCCAGCGCCGATGACCAGGGCCAGGCCAAAGTCGTTTTCGCGCTTGATGCCGACGATCAATTCAGCCAGCGGCGGCTTGGCCATCGGCTCCAGCAGCACTTGATCGAACGGCACCTGCGGTGCGTACTCGGCAATGCTTGCGCGCATTTTTTCCAGGGCGGCGCTCAGGGCGGTGGCGTCCTTGATATTCAACGTCACGGCGCCGGCTTCGGTTTTGTGTGGAAGTTGCGTGCTGACCGCCTTCAGAACCAGCGGATAACCCAACACGTTGGCGTTACTCAGCGCGTTGTCCGGCGTGCTCAAGACGCCGTTGGGCGTCGGCAGGCCAAAGGCGCGCAATGCTTTTTTCGACTCCCACTCGTTGAGCAGGCGTCCTTCGCCGACCAAAGCGTGCGGACAGTGCGGCACCAGCGCCGATTCACCGAGCGCCAGCAGCGCCTGACGATTGCGCTGATAACCGGCGATTCGCCCCCACGCCGCCAAGCCATCCTCAACGCCTTGCAGCGCTGCCACGCCCTGCACATGCAGACGTTCACGGGCGTGGACCGGCAGCAATTCGGGAAACGCCGAGGTGACGAAACCGGTCTTGCCGTGGCGTACCAATGCGGCGCAATACAGCTCCAGCAGTAGGTCGCATTCCTTGCGCTCACCGGTGAACTCAGCCGGGTAATCGAGCACCAGCATCGCGGCGTCGGCTTCGGTGCGCAGGGCGCTGTCGAGCATGCGGTTCAAGGCTTCGCCGTCGCCCCAGATCGCCGTGGTGAAGTCCAGCGGATTGACCAGGTTGGCGTAGGTGGGCAGCACCTGCGCCAGTTCTCCGACCTGGCCTTCGTCGAGCTTGGGCAGGCTCAAGTCATTGCGTTCGGCGTAGTCGGCAATCAACCCGGCATCACCACCGGAACAGGCCAACGCGATCAGGCTGTTGCCCGCCGGCAACTGGCCGCACGCCGCGGCTTTCAGGGTTTCGACAAAACTCACTGGGCCACTGACGCGGATCACGCCGAGGCGCGCAAACAAACTGTCGTACAGCGCATCGGAGCCGGACAGCGAACTGGTGTGACTGAGCGCCAGTTCGGCACCGATCTGCGACACGCCGGTTTTCAGGGCGATGATCGGGATGCCTTTCTCCAGCGCCTTGTGGGCGGCGCGGGCGAATCCCGGCACGTTTTTCAGGCCTTCGAGGTGCAAGCCGATGGCCGTGACGCGCGGCTCATCGAGCAACACGTCCATCAATTCAGCGATGCCCAATTGCGCCTGATTGCCGACGGACGCCATGTAGGCCACTGGCAACGAACGGTCGCTCATCGACAGGTTGTAGGCGAAGTTGCCGCTCTGGGTCAGCACGGCGACGCCCTTCTCCACCGGTTTGCCGCCATGAGCCACCGGCCACAGCGCGGAGCTGTGCAAGTAGTCGAGCAAGCCGTAGCAGTTGGGGCCGAGCAACGCCATGTTGCCAGCGGCTTTGAGTAATTGTTGCTGCAAGGCCTGGCCTTCAGCGCCGGTTTCGGCAAACCCGGAGGCATAGCAAATCGCTCCGCCTGCGCCCTTGGCCGCCAGTTCGGCGACGCAGGTCAGGGTCAGTTCACGGTTGGTCGCGATGAACACCGCGTCCGGGCCGCACGGCAGTTCGGCGATGCTGCGTACACACGGCACGCCTTCAAGTGTGTCGTGCTGCGGATTGACCAGCCACATCTCGCCTTGGTAGCCACCTTCGGCGCAGCGCTTGAGCGCGCGAGCCATGCTGCGGCCACCGACAAACGCCAGATGGCGCGGTGCGAGCAGGCGTTTAAGGTTGTCACGAATCGTCTGCGACATAAAAATTCTCCGGGCCGATCAGCGCAACAGCGGCCGCAGTAATTCGCGGGAAATGATGTGGCGCTGGATCTCCGAGGTGCCTTCCCAGACCCGCTCGATCCGCGCGTTACGCCAGATGCGTTCCACCGGGCATTCATCCATCAGGCCCATGCCGCCGAAAATCTGCACCGCCTCATCGGCGACCTTGCCGAGCACTTCACTGGCGAACAGTTTGGCCATGCCGGCCTCGCCATCGGTCATGGTGCCCTGGTCCATTTTCCACGCGGTGTGCAAGGTCAGCAGTTCGGCCGCGCGGATCTGCGTGACCATGTCGGCGAGCTTGAACGAGACACCTTGATAGGTACCGATCGGCTGGCCGAACTGCTTGCGATCCGCCGCCCATTGCAGCGACACATCCAGTGCCCGTTGCGCCTGACCGACGCAGTTGGCGGCAACCATGACGCGCCCGGCGGTCAGCCAGGCGTTGGCCACGTCCCAGCCCTTGCCGACTTCACCGAGCACTTTGGAAGCGGGGACGCGGCAGTCGTCGAAGAACATTTCGTAGGTGTGGTAGCCACGGTTGCTCACGCACTTCGGACCACGGCGGATGGTCATGCCCGGCGTGTTGCGGTCGACCAGGAACGAGGTCACGGCATTGCGTTGGCGGCCGTTGTGTTCGTAGGTGTCGGTGACCGCGAAGACAATGGCGAAATCGGCGTGGCCGGCGTGGCTGATGAAGTGTTTGCTGCCATTCAAAATGAAGTCATCACCGTCGCGGACGGCACGGGTCTTGATCGCGTTCGCATCGGAACCGGCACCCGGTTCGGTCAGCGCGAAGCAGTCGATTTTCTCACCCTGGATGCACGGCAACAGGTAGTCGTTGATCTGATCACCCGTGCAGGCCATGAGGATTTTCGACGGCCGTGCGACGAACACATGCAGCGCCCATGAGACCTTCGACAGTTCACGTTCGATCAATGCCTGCGACAGGTAGTCCAGACCACCGCCACCGACTTCTTCCGGCATGTTGAAAGCATAGAAACCGGCGGCGATGGCCTTGCCGCGAATCTGCGCCGCCAGCTCCGGGGAGACTTCGTCGGCACGGTCGACCGCTTCCTCATGGGGCAACAGTTCCTTGGCGACAAAACTGCGTACCGCGTCCACCAACATTTCTTGTTCTTGGGTCAGTTGGAAATTCATGGGGCTACCTGTTGTTCGTGTGCTGGAGGTGGTGTCGGGGCTTAGCGACCGATGAATCGGGCCGGGCGTTTTTCGATGGAGGCGCGCAGGGCTTCGTTGCCGTCTTCGCTGCGACCGCACAACAGGCCGGCGGCGAGTTCGGCTTGCAGTTGCTCGGGCAGGCTGCGCTGGGCGCCTTCACGCATGAGTTTTTTGGTCTGGGCGAACGCGAAGGTCGGGCCATTGGCCAGGCGGGTGGCCAGTTCGGTGGCGACGTCGAACAGTTGCTCATCCCCGCAGACTTCGCCGACCAGGCCGGCGGCCAGAGCACGATCAGCACCCCACAATTCGTCGAGGAACAGCAGGCGTTTGGCTTGTTCGGTGCCGATCAGCCGTGGCAGATGCCAACTGGCACCGGCGTCCGGCGAGTAGGCCATGCTGGTGTAACCGGCCTTGAAGCGCGCCGATTGCGCAGCGATGCGCAAGTCGCAGCACAGCGTCAGGTCCATGCCGGCGCCGACGGCGGTGCCGTTGATGGCGGCAATGGTCGGTTTTTCCAGGCTGTACAAACGGCTCATCAAAGCGTGAGCGGTTTCGGTCCAGCCGTAGGTTTCGAGGGCGCCACGGGCTTCCGCTTCGGCCCACTCGGCGAGGTCGGCACCGGCACAGAAGCTGCGACCGCTGCCGGTCAACACAACGACGCGCACGGCGGGGTCGGCGTTGAATTGGTCCAGCAAGGCGTGGAGGTTTTTCAGGGTCGGGATGTCCAGCGCATTGCGCTGGGCGGTGCGATTGAGGGTGATCCAGGCAATGCCGGCTTCGACCTGACTGAGCAGAGAAGATTGAGTAGTCATGCGAATCCTCGAATTATTGTGATTGGTCTGAGGTGGTGCGACTTGAAGCCATACTAAACGAGTGTTCAGTAAGGCGGCAATCGGCAGGAAAATTAGCTGTAACAGCTTAAAAATCTGTCTATCTGTTTGAATTTAACGGATTTATTTTATTCAGTCGGCGCCATGAGGATGACGCTGTTACAACTTCGAACAACTGCCTACAGCCCGCCGCAAAACAACTGTGGGAGCGGGCTTGCTCGCGAAGAGGGCCTGTCAGTCAACATTGATGTCAACTGACAGGCCCTCTCCGCGAGCAAACCCGCTCCCACAGGTAATGCGTTTTGAATCAGGGAATTAAACGGTGGGCAAACTCGGCGCCAGCACCGCTTCGCGCTTGCGATGAATCAGGAAGTACGCGCCATAACACAGCGCAATAAATCCAAAGCCCCAGTACAGCGAAGGCCGTTGCGTTTCATCCAGCGCCAGGAACACAAACAGCGAGCAGCACAACGCGATGCACGTCAGCGGCAGCAGCGGGAACCACGGCGCGCGGTATTTCAGGTCGCTGAGCTTGCCGCCATCACGCAGATAGGCCCTGCGAAATTTGTACTGCGCCAGCGCAATCACAATCCAGGTCACCGTGCCAGACATACCACTCACCGCCATCAACACCATGAACAGCGTGTCCGCCGCGACAAAACTGGTCATCAGCGACACCAGCGCAAAGCACAAGGTGATGCTCAGCGCCCGCAGTGGAACGCCGCGCTTGCTCAAGGGCGACAGGCTTTTCGGCGCCATGCCGGTCTTCGACATCGCCCACAGAATGCGCGTAGAGGCATACAGGCCGGAGTTGCCCACCGACAAAATCGCCGTGAGAATCACGAAGTTCATCAGGTCAGCGGCATAAGGAATGCCGACCATGTCGAACACCTGCACGAACGGACTTTCCATCAACCCGGCCTGCTGCCACGGCACAATTGCCGACAACACCACAATCGCCAGCACATAGAAAATCAACACGCGAAACACCACGTTGCGCACTGCGCGCGGGATGCTTTTCTCCGGCTGATCGGTTTCGCCAGCGGCCACGCCCATGATTTCGCAGCCCTGAAACGCGTAGACCACGGTCATCATCACCGCGAACACTGCTGACAGGCCGTTGGGGAACAGTGAGTCGCCGATCAGGTTGCTCGTCATCGGCGCCGGTGCACCGCTGGTCAGCGGGATGGCGCCGAAGATCACCAGCACGCCGACGACGATAAAGCCAAGGATCGCCGCGACCTTGATTCCGGAGAACCAGTATTCCGCTTCACCGAAGGCGCGGGTCGCCAGTGCGTTCAAACCGAACAGCACCACCACGAACAGCGCCGACCAATACCAGATCGGCACCGCCGGAAACCAGCGCGTCATCAACATGCCCGCCGCCGTGAACTCCAGACCCACGGTGGTCGCCCAGCTCATCCAGTACACCCAACCGATCATGAAGCCGGTGGCCGGCCCGATGAATTTGGTCGCGTGGGTCTGGAACGAGCCGGACACCGGCATTTGCACGGACAGTTCGCCCAGGCAGACCATCACCAGGTACATCAGAAAACCGGCGACCAGATACGCCAGAATCGCCCCCACCGGCCCGCCCTGGTTGATCGTCACGCCGGAGCCCATGAACAGCCCGGTGCCGATCACGCCGCCCAGCGACAACATGAAAATGTGCCGGCTTTTCAGGGCGCGGGTGAGTTGGATGCCTTTGGTTTCGGTAGATTCGTTCATGTCCGCACCTCAATAATCAGCAAGGGATGCGGCATGGCGCGGGGAAGGTTCAGCTTTACGGCAGTTCATTATTATTATCTCCAATAAGCTTCGAAGACCGCGCTGTGGCGGTTGCCTCGATTATTGGAAGCGCATGTAAGGTCTGGTTGACCGTAAAGATCGAAGTTGTAAAAAGTCGTAACGAACTTGTATCTCAGCGGCGCAAAAGGTCCGCCAGCGTCTGCTGCGAGACTCTCAGTTGCTCCTGAACCTTAGGCGCCAGCGCCCGCAATGCCGACTCGTCGTTGACCATCGCGGCCTCTTCCAACGCGCGCAACACATTGGCCAAACCGCGAAAGCCCAGTGAGTCGCTGCTACCGGCCAGTCGATGCGCCAGGTGGGCGACTTCAGTGCAGTCGTCGGCCTCGATGGCTTCAGTGAGTGCGTCGCGATGCTGATTGATCGAGTCGCGCAACACCGCCAGCAAGCCCTGAAGTTTCTGTTCACCGAGCAAGGCGCGATGGGTGTCCAGCAGCGGCCAATCCATCGCCTCGTCATCCGGTTGTGGCGTGGACACCGGCAATTGCCCGGCCAGCGCTTTTCGCAGGTTTTCGAGCTTCAGCGGCTTGGCGAGAATGCCATCCATCCCGGCCTCCAGATAACCGCGCATCAAGGTCGGCTGCACGCTGGCGGTCAAAGCGAAGATCCGCGTCCGACGGTTCGGGCCTTGGTTGTGGCGGATCAGTTTGCACAGCTCGACGCCGCTGATGCCCGGCAGGTGCACATCGAGCAGGATCAAATCGAAGGCCTGCCCGGCACAGTGCGCCAGCGCCTGTTCGCCTTCTTCGGCTAGCCAGACCTGATGCCCGTCGCGCTGCAACAAACCGCTGACCACCTCGCGGTTCAGCGCCACATCCTCGACCACCAGCACCTTCAGCGCCTGCACGGATTCGCTGCTCTGCGCGACCGTGGTGATGCCGGTAGACGCCTGCAAGGTCAGTTCGAACCAGAAACAACTGCCCCGCCCGACTTCACTTTCAACACCGATCCGTCCGCCCAATTGCTCGACCAGGTGTTTGCTGATCGCCAGCCCTAGCCCGGTTCCACCAAAGCGTTGCGCCACCTCTTCGCTGGCCTGGGTGAAGCGCTCGAAAATCTTTTCCTGCATGGCCGCAGCGATGCCGATGCCGTTGTCCGTCACGCTCACGCGCAGCCGTTGTCCGGTCTGTTCCGGACCTTGAGCAAGCAGCGCGACGTCGACCTCAACCTTGCCGCCTTCGGTGAACTTGATCGCGTTGGCCAGCAAGTTACTCAGCACCTGACGCAAGAATTGCTCGGCCCCATGATGCCGCTCGGCGACCCGTGGATCGATTCGACAGTGCAGCGTCGTGTCGTTGCTCAGCGCGCGCGGTTCCAGCAGGGTCAGCACCTCATCGAGCAGTTGCCGGATCGAGAAATCGACCGGTTCCGGATGGCTGACGCCCTCCTCCAATCGAGCGAAATACAGCACTTCATTGAGAATCGACAGCAGCCCTTCTCCCGCCTTGTACAGCGCATCCAGACGTTTACCGTCACGCTCATCCAGACGTGCGTCGCGCAGCAGTTCGGCCATGCCGAGAATGCCGTTGAGCGGTGTTCGCAACTCATGACTCATGGTCGCCAGAAAACGCGACTTGGCGAGGTTGGCGGCCTCGGCTTCGTCCTTGGCGCGCATCAGGCTGGCGGTGCGACGCTCGACCAGCCGGAGCAGTTCATCGCGGTTGTCTTGCAGGGCCAGCCGATCGGTTTCACGGCGGTCAATGTCACTGAGAATCGCTCGGCGCATGTCGTCCAGCGCATGGGCCACGGTGTCGATTTCGTCTTCGTGGGCGTGGCGGCGCTTGTCCAGATGCAACGGCTCGTGCCAGTCACCGGCAGCGATGCGTCGGGCAAACTCGGCCATGACTTGCAGGTGTCGGGTGACCAAGCGGTAGAACAGCCCCGACAACGCCACGGCCAGACCGCACAGAAACACGCTCATCCACAGCAGGCTGGTCAAACCGGTGGCGAACAGGCGCTGATGCACCGCACCCAGATCGGTGCTGACTTCCAACTGGCCCAAGTGCCGTTGCGGCCCGGTCGGCGGCTGATAATCCAATTCAAAACGCTCGATGCGTAACGGCCCGACCGGCTCGGCATTGCCTTGCAGCAAATCGAAATCGGGGCTGATCAGGTGCACCCGCGCCACATCGGAAAAATCCACCAGCCCGCGCAACTGCACGTTCAGTTGTTCCTGGTTCAAGTCCCAGAGACTGCGCTCCAGACTGGCCAGGTAACCGGCCCGAATCAGCTCCATGCGCGAGTCGATGTCGCGCATTTCGCGGCGGTATTCGAAGTACAGCTGCACGGTGCTCGCCAGCACGGTGAAACACAGGCTGAACAACAGAATGAACAGCAGCAAGCGCCGCAACAGGCCACCCGGACGCGCGCGGATCATTTGGAGTTCGCCGGCAAGTTGATCATGTCGCGGTAGGTGACTTCGCTTTCATTCAACAGACGGTCGACCTCCCCGGACTTGACCATGCGTTTGAGTTGCGTATCGATCTCCGGCATGCGAGTGGCCAAAGGGGATTGGCGTGAGACGGCCACGCGCAAATAGTCGACGCTCAAGGCATGGGGCAGCGCGACGATGTCTTGCGCGCCCGGCAGGTTCTCGACGTAAAGCTGACCGGTGCGCCGTTCCGAGGTGATGAAATCGATGCGCCCGCGAATCAGTTTGCCGAAGTTCTGGCCGCTGTCGGAGACCCATTCGATGTTCTGGTGTTCGGCAACCAAACGGTCGAAACCCACGCCGTAACTTTCACCGAACAGCAACCCGCCACGGTAGTTGGCCAGGTCCTCCAGACGCTCGAATTTCACCGGGTGCTGACGATTGATGAACAACGCAACCTCCTCGCGCAACACCGGCACCGTCGAAAAAACCATGCTCTGCTCGCGTTGCGCGGTGCTGTAGGCCAACACCACATCGACCCGACCTTCGGCGGCGTCGAGCAGGCAGCGTTTCCAGTTGCCGAGCACGACGATGTCGACGTCGTAGCCCAAACGACCGAAGAGGTTTTTCACCACGCTCGGGGCCAGGCCGCGCACGTGTCTGCCGTCACTCCAGGAGATCGGTGGGTACACCGGGTAGTCGCAGTAGCGAACTTTTTCCGCGGCCATCAAGCTGTTCGCGAACAACGCCAACAGCAGGCCAAACACCCGCCACATCAGGCTCAGGCCGCCACGCTGGCGGTGAACAGGTAACCGGCGCCGTGAATGGTGATGATCAATTGCGGCTCGGCCGGGTCGTCGTGCAACTTGCGGCGCAAGCGTCCGACCAGCACGTCGATGGAGCGATCGTTAGGCACCCATTCGCGGTTGCGGATCTGGTCCATCAATTGATCGCGGCTCAAGGTGTGGCCGCTGTTGCGCAGGAACACGCTGAGCAATTGGTATTCACCGTGGGTCAGTAGGGTTTCGGCGCCTGTCTGGTCGATCAGCCGGCGGCGGTCGGTGTCCAGCGCCCAGTCGGCGAACTGTTTGACCGGTTTGGCGATGGCCGCTGCCGGTTGCGGCGTTTGCGCGTGACGCACCCGGCGTATCAGGTTTTTCGCCCGGGACACCAGTTCGCGTGGATTGAGCGGTTTGATCACGTAGTCATCGGCGCCGCATTCAAGGCCGACGATGCGGTCGATTTCGTCGTTGCGCCCGGTGATCAGAATGATCCCGACTTCCGAACGCACCCGCAACTCCCGGGTCAGGGTCAGGCCGTCCTTGCCCGGCAGGCGGATATCGAGCATCACCAGATCGACCGTCTGGCTCGCCAGGAAAGTCTCGGCCAGCTCCGCTGTGGCGGCGCAATGCACCTCGTAACCTTCCTGGGACAAGTAGGCCTGCAGCAGTTCGCGAATCAGCGGATCGTCGTCGACGATCAATACCCGAGGAGTCATCGCATGGTGTCCCGCGTGTGCCCGAAGGCGTGTTTCTTATTAGAGTGTTTTGTTGCTGTGGCGCCAGAGAGTATCGACTGCTGAACGACTGATCAACAGCCCGTCGTCTGGACGCAAAACCGCTGGCGGCCGCCCGCCTGCAATCCGTCGACCCAGGCTTCGCAAATCTGGATGCCCTGCTCCGGGGTGAAAGTGCCGGGGTTGAGGCCCGACTCCAGCCATAAACCGTCGAGCAAGGCGCTGAGGCTGATGGCGGCGAGATCAGCGTCGAAATTTTCCCAGTTTTCTTCCTGTGCCAGGTCGGTCAGGACCTTGCGCAGGATGCCGCGGTACTCGCCATAGGAATGCTCGTGCGCGAGGTTGATCGACTCGGCCGTGCGCACCGCGCCCCAGAATGCCAGCCAGGCGTCGATCAATTGCGGATCGAGCAATTCGGCGGAAAACGAACCGCGGAAGAACGCCGACAGACGTTCGCGGGCGTTGGGGGCGGCGTGGGCCATGGCGTCGCGGAGCAAGCTCATGACCCGGCCGGTGATCGCCCGGTAGGCTTCGGCCACCAGTTCATCCTTGCCGGAATAGTGATGGCTGATCAGCCCGACCGAGACACCGGCTTCGGCGGAAATCTTGCGGATCGAGGCGCCCTGGAAACCGTGGCGCTTGAGGCACACCAGCGTCGCCTCGATCAGATTGGCCTTGCGCAGCTCCGGCTCCATGCGGGAAAAACGGGCTTCCTGACTCATGCGCGACACTCTCCGTGGATCAATCGTTAGGGACGCGGTGGGTTAATCCGCGCGCTGAACGACTGTACAGCAAGAGGGTGGAAAGTCTCTAGTCGGTTGCATGGGGCTGAGACCGTGTCGCGCCCATCGCGGGCAAGCCACGCTCCCACATTTGATCTGTGTAAACCGGCTATTTTGTGCCAGACACAAAACCCTGTGGGAGCGTGGCTTGCCCGCGATGGGGCCCGCCGATTAATACAGGAACATCAGTCAATCCCGATAACCCGGCGCCACCCGATCAAGCAATCGCAGCATCGCAGCCCAAGCCAATTGCATGGCATCCGGGTCGCTCAACTCACCATCTTCCAGCGGCCGGCCCGGATCATTGAACTGACGCTCGGTGTGTTCACAAACCTCCGCCGGCGGCAAAACCAACTCCCCCGCTGCCTGCGCAGCAAGCTGTATTTCGCAAGCTTTCTCCAGGTAATACATCCGCAAAAACGCCTGGCTGACGGTCTCCCCAACGGTCAACAAACCATGGTTACGCAGCATCAACACCGGCTTATCGCCGAGGTCCTGCACCAGACGTTCCTGCTCACTCAGGTCCAGCGCCACACCTTCGTAATCGTGGTACGCAACCCGGCCATAGAACTCCATCGAGATCTGGTTCACCGGCAACAACCCGCACTTCAACGCCGCGACCGCGCAACCGGATTTGGTGTGGGTGTGCAGCACGCACTGCGCATCCTCACGAGCCCCGTGAATCGCACTGTGAATCACAAACCCCGCCGGATTCACCGGGTACGGCGACGCCTCCACCGCCCGGCCATCCAGGCCGATTTTCACCAAATTGGACGCGGTGATTTCATCGAACATCAACCCATACGGATTGATCAGGAAATGATGCTCAGGCCCCGGTATGCGCACCGAGATGTGGGTGAAGATCAGATCGGTCATGCGAAAATGCGCGATCAATCGGTAACAGGCGGCCAACTCCTCACGCAGGCGTTGCTCGGTGGCGCTGCGCTGAGAAAACGTGGCGATCTCGTTCATTGTTCTAGGTCTCCAGGCTGATCGACTGGGCGAAACAGTAAGGCTGGACGCGCTGCCACGTCCAGCCGTTTGCGACTACTTGCTGGCCCAGGCGTTGAATCGCTCTTCAAGCTCTTCGCCGTGATCAACCCAGAACGCCACGTCCATCGACAGCGCACCCTTCAGGTTTTGCGGCGCGGTGGGCACCCATTGCGCGAGCTTGCTGTCCAGTTTCGCGGCAGCTTCGGTATTGGTCGGGCCGTACGGGATCTGCTCGACGTACTTGACCTGAGCCTCCGGTTGATTGGCGAAGGCGATAAAGCGCTTGGCCTGATCGACATGTTTCGAGCCTTTGATGATCGCCCAGTAATCCATGCCATACAGACTGCCCGGCCAGACCAGCCCGAGGTGACTACCGCTTTGCGCGGCAGCGGCCACACGTCCGCTGTAGGTCGAGGTCATCACCACATCCCCGGCCGTCAGCCATTGCGCCGGTTGCGCGCCGGCTTCCCACCACTGGATATACGGCTTGAGCTGGGTGAGTTTGGCGAAGGCGCGGTCGACACCTTGCGGAGTGTTCAGCACGGAATACACGTCCTCGACCTTCACGCCGTCGGCCAGCAAGGCGAATTCCAGGTTGTACACCGCGCGTTTCCGCAGGCCGCGCTTGCCGGGGATTTTCTGTACGTCCCAGAAGTCTGCCCATGACGTCGGGGCCTGCGCCAGTTTCTGCGTGTCGTAGGCAATCGCCACGCTCCACACCAGCGCCGCCGAACCGCACGCCTGTGCCGCATCGGGTATCAGTTGGTCGGCGTGACCGAGTTTGGTCCAGTCGAGTTTCTCGTACATGCCTTCGTCGCAGCCGCGCATCAGGTCCGGGCCTTCGATCTGCACCACGTCCCAATCGGCGTTGCCGGTGTCGACCATCACTTTGATCCGGGCCATCTCGCCGTTGTATTCGCTCTGGATCAGCTTGCTGTGATCCGCGACGCTGAACGGCTGGAAAAACGCCACATCCTGGGCTTTCTGGCCGGCGCCGCCGTAACCTACCACCACCATGTCCGGTGCTGCCTGAGCGCTGCCCAGGCCCATGGCCAGCGACAGCATCAAGGGATAAAAACCGTGCTTGAGTGTGTTCGATTTCATCAGTGGTTCCTCTTGCAGGTGCCACGCGACTCAACGCCGCCGTGACCCATTTTTATTGTTGTGAGGTTCGCCCCTGGTGCGGGCGCCAAATGAATCTACTGCGAGCGCCAGTAAAAAAACAAGTTGATTTTTTACTGAAGGTAAATTTCTATAGGCAAATAATAACAACGCCGAAAACCCGGCCTTTCGGCTTCAGCCTGCCTGGAGTACCTGCACCATGCCGTCCTCTTCCGCCGCTTTTGCACACCTGTTCGAACCCTTGCAGCTGCGGGGCAAACGCCTGAAAAACCGCATCATGTCCAGCGGTCACGATACGTCGATGCCCACCGACAACCTGGTCAACGAACAACTGATCGCCTATCACACCGCGCGCGCCGAAGGCGGTGTCGGGCTGATCGTGCTGCAAGTGGCCGGGGTGCATGACAGCGCGCGGTACACCTCGCATGTGCTGATGGCGACCGATGACGCCTGCATCGAGGGTTATCGGAAAATCGCTGACAGTTGCCATGCTCACGGGACCGTGGTGCTGTCGCAGATTTTCCACCCGGGCCGCGAAATCATGGAGTCCAGCGATGGCCTGCTAGCCGTCGCGTATTCACCGTCGGCGGTGCCCAACGAACGCTTCCGGGTGATGCCGCGAGCGCTGGATCAAACGATGATCGACGAGATCATCGCCGGCTACGGGGCGGCCGCCCGGCGCTTGTATCAGGCCGGAATCGATGGCGTGGAAGTGGTCGCCAGCCATGGTTACTTGCCCGCGCAATTCATCAATCCACGGGTCAACCGTCGCACCGATGGCTACAACGGCGAGCTCGAACAGCGTCTGCGTTTTCTGCGCGAAGTGATCGCCGCCGTGCGCGCCAACACCGATGAACACTTCATCATTGGCTTGCGCATCTCCGCCGACGAACGCGATCCCGAAGGGCTGACCGAAGACGAGTCCTTGTCGGCCGTGCAATCGCTGCAACCGTTGCTGGATTACGTGCACATCGTCGCGGGCACCTCCGCTTCCTTGGGCGGCGCAGTGCACATCGTGCCGCCGATGGCGATCGAAGCCGCGTACCTGGCAAAGGAGGCCGGCACGTTCAAGGCCAGCCTGTCGATTCCATTGTTCGTCACCGGGCGCATCAACCAGCCACAGGAAGCCGAATTGATTCTGTCGCGCGGTCAGGCCGATGTCTGCGGCATGACCCGCGCGCTGATCTGCGACCCGCAAATGCCCAACAAGACCGACACTGGCCACGTCGAAGATGTGCGCGCCTGCATCGCCTGCAATCAGGCGTGCATCGGCCACTTCCACAAAGGTTTGCCGATTTCCTGCATCCAGCATCCGGAAACCGGGCGCGAGCTGATCTTCGGCCAACGGCAACCGGCGAAGCAACGCAAACGCATCATGATCGCGGGCGGTGGTCCCGCCGGCATGAAAGCCGCCGCCGTCGCCGCCCAGCGCGGACACGACGTGACCCTCTACGAGGCCAGCTCGCAACTCGGCGGCCAGGTTTTGCTCGCGCAACTTTTACCGAAGCGCGCTGAATTCGGCGGTGCCAGCACCAACCTGCAACGGGAAATGGAACTGGCCGGCGTGCGCGTGGTGCGCAACACCCGCGTCGACCGGGCACTGGTGGAACGCGAACGGCCGGACATGGTGATCGTCGCCACCGGCGCCGAACCGTATTGGCCGGCGTTCGAGCGCGGCGGTGAATTGCAGGTGGTCGACGCCTGGCAAGTGCTGCGCGACGAGGTACAAATCGGTCGTTCGGTGGTGGTGGTCGACTGGCGCTGCGATTGGATCGGCCCCGGCATCGCCGAACGCCTGGTCCGCGCCGGGCATCAAGTGCAACTGGCCGTCAACGGCACCCATTGCGGCGAAAACCTACCGCTGTACGTGCGCGATCAACTGGCCGGCGAACTGCACAAACTTGGCATCCCGATCACCCCCTACGCCCGCCTGTATGGCTGCGACGACAACACCGTCTACCTGCAACACACCGCCAGCGGCGAACCAATGCTGTTCGAAAACATCGACACCCTGGTGCTCTGCCAAGGCCATCAACCCGTCGACACCCTCGGCGCAGAACTGCAAGGCCTGGTGGAGTTTCGCCGCATCGGCGACTGCCTCGCCCCACGCACCGCCGAAGAAGCCATCTACGAGGGTTTGAAAGTCGCCTGGGAGCTTTAAGGCTGTTTATACTCCGGGGTTTTGCGAACCCCGGTTTGGAGCACGCCATGAGCAACAGCAGCAAGATGCAGCCTGCCACCGGCGCGCCCACACAGGACAGCGCCACGCCTTCGGCGGAACCGCATTTTCTCGGTACTCGGATTCGAGGCCTGCGCAAGCGCCGCGGCATGACCCTGGCCGAACTGGCGCAGATGAGCGAATTGACCGCGGGCTACATCAGCCAGCTCGAACGCAACCTCGCCTACCCTTCCATCCCGGCCCTGTTCAACATCGCCCGGAGCCTGGGCGTGACCATTCAATGGTTCTTCGCCAGCGAAACGCAAACGGCGCCGGAAGATGACGGCATTGTCGTGCGTAAAAACACCCGGATGAGCGTGCATTACGAAGATGGCATTGTGGATCATCTGCTGACGCCACAGCCGAATCGGCAATTGGAAATGCTGCACTCGCGTTTTCCGCCGGGGGCTTACAGTCAGCAGAGTTATAGCCATGAAGGCGAAGAAGCTGGGTATTTGCTGTCGGGGAGTTTTGAGCTGTGGGTCGGGGAGCGGCATTTTTTGCTGGGTGAAGGGGATAGTTTTAGTTTTTCCAGCCAGGAACCGCATCGTTATGGAAATCCTGGGGAGGTGGATGCGGTGGTGATTTGGGTGGTGACGCCGCCTACGTTTTGAGGGTTGGATATTCGCTCAGAGACTTTTCTGTTGAGCTGGCTCGTCAACAGACAGCATGAGCGGCGGCTGCGCGGCCAGCTCTGAATCGGTGTCAGCGTGCGCTTGAGGTTGGGGTTTGGCGGTGAACAATGGGGCTAATAGTCGCCGTATACCTCTTTCAATCGATGTGAGGAGGCCAAAGGTGACGAAGCCGAAAATCAGCCCCGCGACCAGAATACTCAACGGGTGTATTCGGGAAGCGTCAGAGCTGTCCATCATGTAAAAGAAGGCCTGAACACCCGCGGCCACACAGGCCGCTACGGCTGCTATCAGCTTCACAGACAACCAAAGCCGTTGCCATCTGTTCATGCGTCCTCCGTCATGCGGATATTTGTTGTGTATTGCATGATAGCTAATGACAGGGATTTGCCTTCGAGCAGTCGCTTCAGGTTTTGTGTTGCACGGTTAGCTGACTATCCGAGTGACTCTTGATGAAGTTGTAGGCAAAATCCGAGAGTTGCGTAAGGGGGTACGCTTGCTGTGCTTTTGAGCAGGTTGCCACCTTGTTGGCCATATATTCGGCGGGATACTCTCCAGACGTCGCTGAACATTCAGCGATCGGGCTTGGTAACCCGTCGAGTTACGCAACAGCGCTTCCTTCACACTTTCTGGCAGTCTTACGCCTGCGGACCTTGTGTTATGGCGGCTGTGCGTGGGACGCCTTCTGGCGTGCCGGTTTCCTTGACTCCCGGTTTACCAACCTGCGCGCAGCTGCCACCCATTCGCTTGGTAACGAAAGTGGCAGCTCCTTATGTCAAGGAGTTGGACAAATGCACACTGTAAATACGTACAAATTTGGTCTTTTCTCTCCGCGCGACGCCATGTTGCGTAATGCTCCATCGCTCGACCTCTTCCAAAACCGCCCCTTCACTGGAGGTGGAAAATGACCGAGCCTGCAGAAGCAAAAACGATCGGCTTTACCCCTATCTATTGCTCAGACAACGCAATGTTCCACGTCAGCGCGGGTGTGCCCATCAGTGTTGCATTGGAACAGGCCTCTGATTTCCTGTTCCTGGCCAAGGCGCTAACAGAGGATGCTGCTTATGCAAAAGACACCGACCGTCATGCTTGGGCTGCGCACTATTTGACTTCGATGGGAAAAGCGCTGATCGATGATGTGGTGAAGGCTGTTTCGCCACGACCTGTTAGACCGAGTATGAAAGTCGCAAAATAGCGACTATTCATTCCAGATGTTTGCCCCGACCATGTCGGGGCCTCTGAACAATTGACGCTGTGCATGAGCAACGAACCTACCCGCCGCAACGCACCTACATTTTCGCGCACATCTCAACATCAGACTGCGTCTTCACTTCCGTTTCAATGCCCAATCTGTATTTGCAGTAGTCGATGATGTCCTGGCGTAACTCATCGCTCAGGGTCTCTACCTTTCGGTAGTCACCGTCGTTGGCGTGTATGTTGAAAAACTTCATTCTCAACGTCGGTGTTCTTTTCACGAAGAAGATGGTGTTGACCTCACCGTCTGAAACCTCGTTGTAATAGCCAATATTTAGCACCACCAGCAATGCAAGCACGCCTGCTAATAGGACGTACTTCATTCTGCGGCCGGCCGAGGGGGTGGCAGAAGCTGTGTTTTCGTGCGGATGTTTCTGACCAGTTCCATACCGATATTCCCCGGACAAATCTTGCCGTCTCTGTCCTGGCCCGGAAATTCTCTGTGCCCACCAAAGCGCTCAATGACAAATACACTTTTCAGAGCTTCCACCAGGTGCAGCAATGCGTCTATTTGCGGCGCAGGTATCACATTCGTTGTGTTGTAGCCCAGGTACTCAAGGGTTTCACGACCTTTGGCAACCATGTCTCCGCCCTCTTCTGCGGTTGTCAGATTTTCCAGAAGGACGATGCCGATAACACCTGTGTTGAATAGCTTGACGCTGGATGCCTGCAACCGAATATCACGGCCTTCTAAAACGGTGCCGTCGCAGGCGATGCCGTAGTGATAGCCGATGTCGTCGTATTTATTCCCCATGTGATGGGCTTGAACGCCTTGCATCTGTTTGACTCCACCGGGCGTGCATTCGTATGACCGGCCAGCATGGTGTAACGCGATCATGGTGTAGTCCCAGTCCTTCACCATGTCCGGCTTTCCTTTCACGGCGCCCCACGCTGAGCGCTCCGTGAAGGTGTGCCCAAGTGACTGCACCGTTTTAATAATCGCCTCGCGAGTGGCAGCACGGTCATTGATGGTGATTGGAACAGGGCACATGAATTCGCCCGGCTTGATTTCCTGGGCGGTCGCCTCTGTAGCAAATTTGGCACCCATTCAAATGCCCTCCGTCATTTCGTGAAGGGTGCGCGCGGGGGCGCTGAATTTAATATGCAGGGATATTTTAGAGTCGGGTGAAGGTGCCTTCACGTGGGCGATACCGTTCGCATCGGTCACGCCCGGGATTTGCACACCATCAACAGTGGCGACAAATTCCCGTAAAGCCAAAGGCTGCCCAGTTTCGCTATCACTAACACTGAACGTCTGCCCGAATACTTTTTGAATCGACAACGGCAACGGCAACGGAGGAATGAAAGGTGCGGGTGTGTGACTGCTTCCAATAATGATGGTGCTCGAACCCGCTGTGACGGTGTTCCCATGAGCTCCAATGCTCCCCACGGTCGCGGCATTTAACCGTTGATAAATACAGTGGTGGAAAACTCACCGACTATGGGGCTTCCGCATGCGCTCTGATCAGTTTTTCTGGCCGCGGCCAAACCGTCAAAAAAAACATCGGGGGAGCCGGAAACGATGGGGTTTGTACCATGCCCAGGCAAGGGACACGCGGTAGGGTCAGTAATTCGGGCGGCAGGCTTTGCCATTTCAGATTCCTTTCTGGTTACGCTTAATGAGGGCAGCAATGTACCACCGGGCGTTTCGAAAGGCTCCAGAAAGACGACGCACGCCGGTAGACAAACAAAAAACCCGGCACTAGGCCGGGTTCCTCTATTTCATTTGCGTCATTCATTATTGGTTTGACCAACAGCCCTACTCTATTTCCGTCAGGAGCGGATTATCTCTCTCGGAACTCATCGCGCTGGCTATGGAGAACCTTTCATCGACGACGTCCCCAAGTCAAGCCGACCATCACTTGAAAACCTTAGCGTCGTAACTCATTCTTTTTACTCTCCCTTTCCCCATAGCACAGCAACTTGGAGAGTCTCAGATTGAGGTGTGTGTTAAGGCACTGAGAGGTAATGGCCGGGTTAGTACGAGGGTGTTTTGCCCTAAATTTGCCTTAAACGAAACACCATAAACGAAAAAGCCCCCGTAATCTTCAACGATTACGGGGGCTTAGTCTTATTCAATAATGGCGGAGAGATAGGGATTCGAACCCTAGGTACCGGTGAAGGTACAACGGATTTCGAATCCGTCCCATTCGGCCACTCTGGCATCTCTCCAACGGCGCGCATCATAACAACACTTTTGCCGGAAGCGAACCCCCCTAAGCAAAATAATTCTGTGCTATCAGATGCTTGCGTCGATTAAAGCGGTACGCCCAGACGATTGGCGACTTCTTCGTAGGCTTCGATGACGTCACCGAGGCCCTGACGGAAGCGGTCCTTGTCCATTTTCTTGCCGGTGGCCTTGTCCCACAGGCGGCAGCCGTCCGGGCTGAATTCGTCGCCCAGGACGATGGAGCCGTCGTGGAATACGCCGAATTCGAGTTTGAAGTCGACCAGCAGCAGGCCGGCGTCGTCGAACAGTTTGCTCAGGACTTCGTTGACCTTGAGCGACAGTTCTTTCATGCGAACCAGTTGCTCGGCGGTGCCCCAACCGAACGCCACGACGTGGGATTCGTTGATGAACGGGTCGCCCTTGGCGTCGTCCTTCAGGAACAGTTCGAAGGTGTAAGGGTTGAGCTTCATGCCTTCTTCGACGCCCAGACGCTTGACCAGGCTGCCGGCGGCGTAGTTACGCACGACGCACTCGACCGGGATCATGTCGAGCTTTTTCACCAGACATTCGTTGTCGCCCAGCAGTTTGTCGAATTGGGTCGGCACGCCGGCGGCTTCGAGTTTCTGCATGATGAAGGCGTTGAACTTGTTGTTCACCATGCCTTTGCGGTCGAGCTGCTCGATGCGCTTGCCGTCGAACGCCGAGGTGTCGTTGCGAAACAGCAGGATCAAGCGGTTAGCGTCGTCGGTCTTGTAAACCGATTTGGCTTTGCCGCGGTAGAGTTCTTCACGTTTTTCCATGATGGGCTCCGCTTGCTAAGTAGGTGGGCTAGGCGATGTGTCGCCAGTCGAGCCCTGAATCTTGATCGGCCAGTTGCAGCCAGTCGGGGTCGCACCCGAGGGTGTCGACAAAACATTGCCGGGCCAGCTGCGGCAGGTTGTTCTTGCTGCTCAGATGGGCCAGGACCAGATGTTGCAGGCCTTGCCAGCCCAACTCGGACACCAGGAATGCCGCCTGGTGGTTGTTCAAATGTCCCAGTTCACCGCCCACCCGCTGCTTGAGAAAGTACGGGTAGTGACCGCGAGCCAGCATGTCACGGCAATGGTTGGACTCGATCATCAACGCATCGAGGTCCCGATAGCCGTCCAGCACCGTGTTGCAATACGAGCCCAGGTCGGTCAGCAGGCCGAAGCGCCGCTCGCCGTCGCTGAAGACGTATTGCGTCGGCTCCTGCGCATCGTGGGCCACGGCAATGACACCGATGCTCAGAGCGCCGATCTGCAGTTGCTCGCCGCCAGCCAGAAGGCCAGCCGGTTCAATCGGTTTGCGCATCCCGCGCAGGGTCCCGCGACTGAGGTAGACAGGCAGATTGTAGCGCCGAGACAGCAAACCCACGCCATGCACGTGGTCGGCATGTTCGTGGGTCACGAGTATCGCGCTCAACTGCGCAGGGTTCACACCCAGGCGCAGCAGGCGTTTTTCGGTTTCTCGCAGGGAGAAACCACAATCCACCAGCACGTACGTGTCATCGCTGGCTACCAGCGTGCCGTTCCCTTGGCTACCGCTGCCGAGAACGGCAAAACGCATGTGATCAGCCCAGTTTGTCCTGAATCTCACTCAACACTTTACGCGCCACGTCTGCTGGCGCCACGGTGTTGATGTTTTTCTCGACGGTGACCTGGACGTTTTCACCGACCTTGCTCAGGCGAACCTGATAACGCTCGGCACGGGCTTCAACTTCTTCCTTGCTCGGCGCACTGCCGAACAGGCCGCTGAGGAAGCCAGGCTTCTCGTCTTTCTTCTCGGCTTTTTCGGACAGGTTGATGTAGTACAGGCCCAGGCTGCGGTTGATGTCTTCAACGCGCCATTCGCCCTGTTCCAGCGCACGACCGACGCTCGACCAGGCACGGTCCAGGTCGTTGCCGACGTTCAGAACCGGGTTGCCGCTGCCGTCTTCGCTCAGGCTGATACGACTTGGCGTATCGAAATCACGCGAAGCCAGCATGGAGACCGAACCGCCCTTCTCCGAAATGCGGCTCATGCTCGCGAGCATGTCGTCGACCAGTGCTGCGTCCAGGCCGGTGTTGACCGAACGGTTGGTGAAGTCCACATCGGCGGTGCTGCCGGCAGGACGCTCGGCGCTGACCACATAGATTTCACTGGTGTTGCGCTGCACGCCCGGCTCGATCCGAACTCGCACGCGGGTTTCGCTGTCGGTGCTGACGCCGGCTGCGCTCAGGCGTTTAGCCATCGCTGCAGACAGTTCGTCGGAATGCTGCCAGGTCGTGGTGAATTCACCAGTCTGTGGCTTCTGTTCATCCAGACGGAAACCGTTGTCCTGGAAGAACTGCACAGCCACAGGCCAGGCTTCGGCCGGAGGGTTCTGCGCCAGGATCGAACGCGAATCGCCGACTTTCTGCAGGGAGTAGGCACTGGCATCGGCCGACGCCGACAACGGCTGCGGACGAGGAACGACGTATTCGCCCTTGGCGGTGTCATCGGCCACGTTACGCGGGATCGGCAGCAGCGGATCCAGACGTTTGGCAGTGGTGACATCCGGTGGCAATTGCATGGGTGCAGTCTGTTGCGCTTCCAGGTAGTCGCTACCACGGTCACGGAAATAACCTTCCGGGCCCCAGACCCATCCACAGCCACTGGTGCTGGAGATAATCAAGGCAAGTGCGGAAAGTCCGGCCATTCGCTTCATGCGTTGTACTTCCTCAATTAAACCAGGACACTGCACTGGCGCAGGGCCGAGCGAAGCGTTTCATGACAAGGTGTGCTCAGCCAGGTCAGCGGCAGGCGAATGCCTTCATGCATCAGGCCCATTTCGACCAAAGCCCACTTCACCGGAATCGGGTTGGCTTCGATGAACAGGTCCTTGTGCAGCGGCATCAATTTTTCGTTGATGGCCCGTGCAGTCTCGGCGTCGCCCTTGAGCGCGGCCTCGCACAGGTCGGCCATTTCGCGCGGGGCGACGTTGGCGGTGACGGAGATGTTGCCCTTGCCGCCCATCAGGATCAGCTCGACCGCGGTCGGATCATCGCCGGACAGCACGATGAAGTCCTTGCTCACGCCATCAATGATTGCCTTGGCACGCTTCAGGTCGCCGGTGGCTTCCTTGATACCGATGATGTTCGGCACGGTGGACAGGCGAATCACGGTCTCGGCCTGCATGTCGCAGGAGGTGCGGCCAGGAACGTTGTAGAGGATCTGTGGAATGTCGACCGCTTCAGCGATGTGCTTGAAGTGCAGGTACAAGCCTTCCTGAGTCGGCTTGTTGTAGTACGGAACGACCAGCAGGCAGGCATCGGCGCCGGCCGCTTTGGCGTTGCGGGTCAGTTCGACGGCTTCGCGGGTCGAATTGGCGCCGGTACCGGCGATCACCGGAATACGGCCATTGACCTGCTTGACCACGGCCTTGATGACCGCGATGTGCTCGTCGACATCGAGGGTTGCCGACTCGCCGGTAGTACCGACCGCGACAATGGCATGGGTGCCGTTTTCAAGGTGGAAGTCCACGAGTTTGCTGAGGCTGTCCCAGTCAAGACGCCCTTGTGCATCCATGGGTGTGACCAGTGCCACCATACTGCCCGCAATCATGAAACCGCTCCTGCCGGAAAAAGAGAGCGGTAATGGTACTGGCGCCAAGATGCTTGCACAAGCAAAGTACTGCGCTGCCGCCATTCCCCTTGGCGTTGCTTTTCGCTACCCTTCAGACTTTGATCGGTACTGATAAGCTCGTACGCCAGGTTCCAGCCTCCATTTACGGCATCACAAGCCCCGATCCAGCGTTGCCACCCCTCGCTCCTGCCTCACTGGAGCACGTTGCAACTTGTGGCTCGGGTTTTCTGAATTCGCATCCGCAGGCTTGTTCCAGGAAAAAGCCCTTAGTCGTACCGACCGCTCATCGCTTTAGGAATGCTGCATGTCCACCCCCACAGTTCGCGAACAATTCCTTGTCATCAGTGCCCTCGGCGCCAACCCCATGGAGCTGACTAACGTCCTGTGCCGCGCCAGCCATGAAAATCGCTGCGCCGTGGTTACTTCCCGCCTGACCCGTCATGGCGAGTGCAGTGCGTTGATCCTCGAGATTTCCGGTAGCTGGGACGCCCTGGCGCGTCTGGAAGGCAGCTTGCCGAGCCTCTCCAAAAAGCATGCGTTCACCGTCAATGTGGTGCGCAGCGCGGCCCTGGAGAACCGTCCTCAGGCACTGCCTTACGTGGCTTATGTCAGCTCGGCGTACCGCTCGGACATCATCAATGAGCTGTGCCAGTTCTTCATGGACCACAACGTCGAGTTGGAAAACCTGACCTGTGACACCTATCAGGCGCCACAAACCGGCGGCACCATGCTCAATGCCACGTTTACCGTGACGTTGCCGGCCGGCGTGCAAATCAGCTGGCTGCGCGATCAGTTCCTGGATTTCGCCGACGCGCTGAACCTGGATGCGCTGATCGAACCGTGGCGCCCACAAAACCCAATGTAAGGAAGCTTTCATGGCCGTTGCCATCGACCAACCGGTTGCCGACTTCGAAGCACCCGCCACCAATGGACAGACCGTCAGCCTCGCGGGCCTTAAAGGCAAGCAAGTGGTGATTTACTTCTACCCGAAGGACAGCACGCCGGGTTGCACCACTCAAGGCCAGGGTTTTCGCGATCAGCTTGACGCGTTTAAAGCGGCCAACACCGAAGTGTTCGGCGTGTCGCGTGACAGCCTCAAGTCCCACGAGAACTTCAAGGCCAAGCAGGCGTTCACCTTCGAGCTGATCAGCGACAAGGAAGAAGCGCTTTGCCAGCTGTTTGATGTGATCAAACTGAAGAAGCTGTATGGCAAGGAATACATGGGCGTCGATCGCAGCACGTTCCTGATCGACAAGAACGGTGTGCTGCGTCAGGAATGGCGTGGTGTGAAGGTGCCGGGGCATGTGGATGCGGTGTTGGCGGCTGCTCAGGCGTTGAACAAGGCCTGATTTTTTGGCGCCTGTTCGGGCGCCTTCGCGAGCAAGCCCGCCCCCACATTAGACCGGGTTTTTCCTGAAGGAATGCGATCAAATGTGGGGGCGGGCTTGCTCGCGAAGAGGCCATCAGCCTCACTGAAGACTCAAAGCAATGGCGCGACTTCCGGCTCCTTACGCGGCCACGCATCCAGCACGGCCTTGAACAGCGTTGCCAGCGGAATCGCAAAGAACACGCCCCAGAACCCCCACAACCCGCCAAACAACAGCACCGCGCAAATGATCGCAACCGGGTGCAGGTTGACCGCCTCCGAGAACAGCAACGGCACCAGCACGTTGCCGTCCAGCGTCTGAATGATCCCGTAGACCGCCATCAAATAGATGAACTGGTCACTCCAGCCCCATTGGAACAGCGCAATCAGCATGACCGGCACGGTCACCACCACGGCGCCGACGTATGGCACCACCACCGACACGCCCACCAGCAATGCCAGCAGTGCCGCGTAGTTGAGTCCCAGTACGACAAATCCGATGTAGGTCACGCCGCCGCAGATGAAGATCTCGATGACCTTGCCGCGAATGTAATTGGCGATCTGCCGGTTCATTTCGTGAGCGACGCGGGTAATCAGCGCCCGTTCACGGGGCAGATAACCGCGCACCCACTGGCCGATCATCTCCCGGTCCTTGAGGAAAAAGAACACCAGGATCGGCACCAGGACCAGGTAGATCATGATGTTCACCAGCAGCGGCAGACTCGACAGCGAGAACGTCAGCGCCCACTGGCCGAATTTACCGATCTCGCCTCGCGCCACTTCGATGGCCTGCAATACCTGCTCGTCGGACACCAGATGCGGGTAGCGCTCGGGCAGCAGCAATAACAGCGACTGCCACTTGGCGAGCATGCCGGGCAACTCGTTGAACAGCGTAATCAGCTGATGCCATAGCAATGGCACCACCACAATCATGAAGACCAGCAGCGCCCCCATGAATAACGCAAAGACCAGCCCCACTGCCACGCCGCCGGGCATGCGCAGGCGTTCGAGGGTGGCCACCAGGCCTTGCATGAGGTACGCCAGCACCATCCCGGCCAGTACCGGCGCGAGCATGCCGCCCAAGGTGAGCACGGCGGTAAATGCCAGGACCAGCAGCACCGCCAGCACCACGGCTTCTTCATCGGAAAAGTAGCGCTGAATCCAGTCGCGTAACACCTTGAACATCAATATTCCTTAGCAACGAACGCAGCAGCTGTCAGGCTTTTTTTAACCAGTAGCGGTAAACACCCGCCTCATCTTCTTCACGAAGCAGCGTATGACCGGCCAATCGGGCAAAGGTGCGGAAGTCGCGCTGAGACCCCGCATCCGTGGCGATCACCTTGAGCACCGCGCCGCTGGCAAGACGATTGAGTTCCAACTTGGCCTTGAGCAACGGCAACGGACAATTCAGGCCGCTGGCGTCCAGTTCGGCGTCATGGGCTACAGCGTCGGTCATTGTTTCACTCCGGGGCACGTGGTTGAGTTGCCTAGAATATCTGGTCCCAAGCCCAGTGTCCGGCTACAGTAAGGTCTTTGTCGACTAAGGCTTTGTGCATGACTTTTTTGCGCCCTACCCTGCTGACGCTCGCTTGCCTGCTCGCCTCACCGGGCTTTGCCGACGACCTGCCGTCACTCGGCGACGCCAGTTCTGCCATCGTCTCGCCGCAACAGGAATACCAGTTGGGCCGTGCCTGGCTGGCGCTGTTGCGCAGCCAGGTTGCGCAGCTCAACGACCCGCAGCTCAAGGATTACGTCGAATCCAGCGTTTACCGACTGGTGGAAACCAGCCAGGTCAATGACCGGCGCCTGGAGTTCATCCTGATCAACAGCCCACAGCTCAACGCCTTTGCTGCGCCGGGCGGGATTGTCGGGGTCAACGGCGGCTTGTTCCTCTATGCGCAGACCGAAGGCGAATACGCCTCGGTGCTGGCTCACGAATTGGCTCACTTGTCGCAACGCCACTTCGCCCGGGGCATTGAAGCGCAGCAGCGCATGCAGGTGCCGATGATGGCCGCCTTGCTGGCCGGGATCGTGATTGCGGCAGCCGGCGCCGGCGATGCCGGGATTGCGGCCATTGCAAGTACGCAAGCGGCGGCGATTCAGGAGCAGCGGCGATTCTCGCGCCAGAACGAACAGGAAGCCGACCGCATCGGCATCGTCAATCTGGAAAAAGCCGGTTACGACCCACGTTCTATGCCGAGCATGTTCGAGCGCTTGGGGCGTCAGTACCGCTTCGATGCCAAGCCGCCGGAGTTTCTGCTGACTCACCCGGTTACCGAATCGCGGATCGCCGACACCCGCAACCGCGCCGAACAGGCCCCACAGGGCGGCATCGAAGACACCCTGCGTTATCAGTTGATTCGCGCGCGCGTGCAGTTGTTCTATGAAGAAACCCCAGGCTTGGGCGCCAAGCGCTTTCGTGCCTTGCTTGAAGAAAACCCGAAAAACGACGTCGCGCGTTATGGCCTGGCAATCGCCCAGATCAAGGGTGGCCAGTTGAATGAAGCTCGGGAGAACCTCAAGCCGCTGTTGGCCAAGGCGCCGAACGAGATCATCTATAACCTGGCTGAGATCGACCTGGACATTACCAATAATCGCCTGCCGGATGCTCAATCACGCGTCGACCGGATGCTCACGCAATACCCCGGTAACTATCCGCTAAATCAGGTGCGTGTCGATCTGCTGTTGAAACAGAACCGCACCGCCGATGCTGAAAAGGCGCTGGAAGGCCTGCTCAAGTCGCGGCCGGACGATCCGGACGTGTGGTATCAGGTGGCCGAAACTCGCGGCCTGTCGGGCAACATCATCGGCCTGCATCAGGCTCGCGCAGAGTACTTTGCGCTGGTCGGCGACTATCGCCAGGCCATTCAGCAACTGGATTTCGCCAAGCGTAAGGCTGGCAGCAACTTCCCGTTGTCTTCGCGAATCGATGCACGCCAGCGTGAGTTGATGGAGCAGGAGCGCATGATCAAGGACATGATGGGCTAACGGTTCAGCTGTAAATTCCGGGTACAAAAAAACCGCCTCTTTCGAGGCGGTTTTTTTATTCAGCCAACAACCGGTTTATTCAGCCAGTTTGAAGGTGATGAAGCTGGCACGACCCGAACGCAGAACCCGCATCGAGACCGAACGGTTCTTCGGCAGCGCCTTGGCAATCTCGGTGAACTCCTTGCTGGAGCCGATGGCCTGGTTGTTCAGGTGAGTGATGATGTCACCTGGTTGCAAGCCAATCAGCGAGGCAGGGCCGTCCTGAACTTCCTTGATCACCACACCACCTTTGAGGTCGTAGGTTTTCTTCTGTTCATCGGACAGTTCGGCGACGGAGACACCCAGACGATTGCTGCTGATTTCAACGCCCGACTTAGGCATCGAATCCAGTTCTTTGCCTTCGTCAGGAATCGCGCCGACCGTCAGTTCGACGTTCTTGCGCTTGCCTTCGCGAATAACTTCCAGATTGGCTTTGGCGCCCGCCTTCAGCGCGCCCACCAGATGTGGCAAGTCAGCTGACATGACGATCGGTTGACCGTTCATGCTCAGAATCACGTCGCCCACTTGCAGACCACCCTTCGCCGCAGGGCCGTCGTCCTGGATCTGAGCGACCAGCGCACCGGCCGGTTTCTCAAGACCAAACGACTCGGCCAGGTCCTTATTCACTTCCTGAATCACCACACCTAACCAGCCACGGCTGACTTTGCCACCGTCTTTGAGCTGATTGGAAACGTCCATGGCAACATCAATAGGGATCGCGAACGATACGCCCATAAAGCCCCCGGAGCGGGTGTAGATCTGCGAGTTGATCCCGACCACTTCGCCGTTCAGGTTGAACAGCGGACCACCGGAGTTACCCGGGTTGATCGGCACGTCGGTCTGGATGAACGGCACATAGTTTTCGTTCGGCAGGCTACGCCCGATGGCGCTGACGATGCCTTGGGTCACGGTGTGGTCAAAACCGAACGGCGAACCGATGGCAACCACCCACTGACCGGCTTTCAGGTCTTGGGATTTGCCGAGTTTAAGCACTGGCAGGTCCTTGCCTTCAATCTTCAACAGCGCCACGTCGGAACGTGGATCAGTGCCGACCAGCTTGGCTTTCAGCTCACTGCGATCGGCAAGACGCACGAGGATTTCATCGGCATCGGCAATCACATGGTTGTTGGTCAGGATGTAACCATCCGGCGATATGATGAAACCCGAACCCAGCGACTGGGCTTCACGCTGACGATCACCGCGAGGTGAACGCGGTTGAGGCATGCCCCGCTCGAAAAACTCGCGCAGCTGTGGCGGCAGTCCTTCAAGGTCCGGCATTTGCCCGGAGACTTTGCGGTCCGGTAATTTCTGGGTGGTACTGATGTTCACCACGGCAGGCGAGGCCTGCTCGACCAACTGGGTAAAATCAGGCAGTTCAACCGCTTGCGCAGTGACCGCCTGACCGAGCACCAGCACGGTGGCAACAATGGAAAGGTAAGACTTCAAGCGTGGTATCGACATACGGCTCCCGTTACGACGAGCATGGTTAAGCGATATGGAGCAAGGAACACCGGGAACAATACGCCGGTATTTTTGTTCCAGGAACAAAAAAACAAGGCCAGAGCCGTGAGGCTCTGACCTATAGAAAGATTAAGGATTTTTTGCAAATTGAAATGCTCACCAAACATTTCGGTAGTGGCCCACTATTTGGTCGCAGTGGCATCGGTGCGCATGGACAGCGCAATCCGTTCAGCAGTACCGATCGGGATCTCACCGACCACCGTCACCATAACTTCACCCTGAGGCGTAGTCAGACGGCGGGATACAGCAACGGTGGGGCCCAACTGCGTGCGGGTGTCCGTCACGGTTGCGCCATTCAAAGGTTCAAGGAATACCGAGAAACGTGCCAGGCCGTCGTCATACATCAGACTGTTCACCAGCGTTTTGGTCTCCGGGTCTTTGCGAGCGCTGCTGCTGGTCAATTCGAAACCGGGTGGTAGCCAGTCCGAATGCCAAACCTGTGCGGCCTTGATGGCGGAAGCTTTGTCACTGTCGAGAGTGACAGCCTTGCAATCGTCGCCCGCCTGCAAGTCTTTGTCAGACGGCACGTCGGCGGTATCCAGTCGTGTGAACTGGAATCGCTCCAGCAACTGCCCTTTGTCATTAAGCAGCAATGACTTGAGTGGCAGGCCGGTTTCTTTATCCAGATGAAGCTCAAAACCGTATCGATGCTGATCGCGTGGCGTCAGCGAAACAATCACTGCCGCACGCCCAGCCACACGCGACTTGCCGATGACAGCAAGGTCATACCAATTCTTTAACTTCTGTGGATCCAGTGCACGAGCAGCGGAATTGGGTGAGTCACCCAGTCCTGCTATCAGGGTGCCGCTAACGCATTGAGTATGCCCATCAATGCGCACGACTTCCTGTGCGGATCCGTCGAGCTGGAGTAAACGCTCTCGGACTTTGCCATCCTGGACGCGATGCCAGATGTTATGGGTAGAAAAACTACCGTTACGCTCGTAAACGAATGTACCGAAAAAGCTTTGCTGTTGCTCGGCCTGGCCCAGACGGGTCAACCAGTCCTGGGCTTCATCAGCGTGGGCTGGTACGACAAACCAGCCTGCGAGCAGAAGCGAAAGTAGAGGTATGGCGCGCATGATCCTCCTTAACGGTTTTCCAGGCTTGCTGCACGAGCGTAAGGCAGAGCACTTTCAGTGCCTTTCAATGCAGCTTGTTGAGCATGTTGGCGCAAGTAGCTTGGCAGACGCTGATCGTGCCAGCCTGGCTGACCTTGCAATACACCGCTGGCCATAGGGCCAGTGGCATCCGAACTCTCATTGTAGCCTGCCAATACAGCTGGGCCTTTAACCTGAGGAACGGTCAGACCCGGTTGATTGGATTGCTGAGCCAGTTCGACACCAGCGATCTCGTCCTGGTTGTACAAACGAACGCCGGCCAGTACAGCCAGTGTTACCGAGGCGGCTACTGCCAGGCGACCCAGGCTGCGCCATGGACCACGGGTGGCTTTTGCCGGTACGGCTTCATCGGCCAACGCAGCAGACACTGCCGCAGCGATATCCAGGCGTGGAAGCAGCAAGTCCTTGTGCATGACTGCCCGAGCGATTTGATAACGAGCCCAGGTTTCACGGGTTTCTACATCGTCAAAGGCATTTAATACCCGACGCAATTCCAGTTCGTCCGCTTCGTTATCCATCACTGCGGACAGCGATTCCTGCAGGGCTTCACGACTCATGGCGTTCCTCTCTTGGCTATCGCCGCTGTCTCAGTTTTCCTGCAACAACGGCTGCAGGGCTTTATCGATGGCCTCCCGGGCGCGGAAAATCCGGGAGCGCACGGTACCCACCGGACATTGCATGACGGCCGCAATGTCCTCGTAACTCAGACCATCGAATTCACGTAAAGTTAAAGCCGTACGCAAATCTTCTGGCAGTTGCTGGATGGTCCGATGGACGGTGCCTTCGATCTCATCCCGCAGCAATGCTCGTTCTGGCGACTCGAGATCCTTGAGGCCATGATCGCCATCGTAGAACTCTGCATCCTCGGAACTGACATCGCTATCCGGCGGCCGGCGGCCGCGTGAAACCAGATAGTTTTTCGCCGTGTTAATGGCGATGCGGTAAAGCCACGTATAAAACGCACTGTCTCCGCGAAAATTTCCAAGGGCTCGGTACGCCTTGATAAAGGCTTCCTGAGCCACATCCTGGGCTTCATGGGTGTCGTGCACGAAACGCACGATCAACCCGAGAATTTTGTGCTGGTATTTCAGCACTAGCAGATCGAAAGCTCGCTTGTCGCCACGTTGAACGCGCTCGACCAGCTGCTGATCCTCTTCCTGGGTTAGCATGAACACTCCTCGATAAGCTCAGAGGAGACTTGCAGAACTAAACGACCAGACTTGCAAACATAGACTCGGGCTTTTCGCAAAAGTTCTCCCCCTCCAAGCAAGTTTCCTGCGGGCTCTGATTTGGCACGCACGAAAAGCGCAGCGCGGGTTACCCGGCTGCGCGAATAATCTTGTCGTCGGATTCGCCAGCAAGGATCAAACTGCAGATCCTGCCCTGAAGCCGACACTGTTCCTTGAATCAGGCAACCGTCTATTGATCTTGGGCCTTTGGCAAAAGTTCCATTATTTATAACCAGACGGCACCGACATTGTGCAACCGTGAATGGAAAAATACTGTTAAATCCACGATACAGTCGTCTTGTCGTTGATTCGGTCAAAAAACCATCCGACGAAGCGTCGGGTATTTCCTGTCACAGTAGTTTCACAATGCCATATGCGCTCGGGTATTGTGCCGCTCCCCCCCTCTATATACTAGTGGGCTGTGTGGCCGACTCGACTCGCCGTTCCAGCAGTCTTGCGCCAACCCCGACCCGGGTCGCTTTGAGCGGAATCCTGAAATGAGCCAACAGTTTCAACACGATGTTCTGGTGATTGGCAGCGGCGCTGCCGGTTTGAGTCTTGCGCTGACCTTGCCCGGTCACTTGCGCATCGCGGTACTGAGCAAAGGCGACCTCGCCAACGGCTCGACATTCTGGGCCCAAGGCGGCGTCGCTGCCGTGCTGGATGACTCCGACACCGTCGAGTCCCACGTCGATGACACCCTCAACGCCGGCGGCGGCCTGTGCCATGAAGACGCTGTGCGCTTCACCGTCGAGCACAGTAAAGAGGCGATCCAATGGCTGATCGACCAAGGCGTACCGTTTACCCGCGATGAACAATCTGGCACCGAAGACGGCGGATTCGAGTTTCACCTGACCCGCGAAGGCGGCCACAGCCATCGGCGCATCATTCATGCTGCCGATGCCACAGGCGCCGCGATATTCAGAACGCTGCTGGCTCAGGCCAGACAACGGCCCAACATCGAACTGCTGGAACAGCGCGTCGCAGTCGATCTGATCACCGAAAAACGCCTCGGCCTGGAAGGCGACCGCTGCCTCGGGGCCTACGTACTCAATCGCGGGACCGGCGAAGTCGACACCTACGGCGCACGCTTCGTCATCCTCGCGTCCGGTGGCGCTGCCAAAGTCTACCTCTACACCAGCAACCCCGACGGCGCCTGCGGTGATGGCATCGCCATGGCTTGGCGTTCCGGCTGCCGGGTGGCGAACCTTGAGTTCAACCAGTTTCATCCCACTTGCCTATACCACCCGCAGGCAAAAAGCTTCCTGATCACTGAAGCCCTGCGCGGCGAAGGTGCGCACCTGAAACTACCTAACGGCGAACGTTTCATGCAGCGCTTCGACCCGCGCGCGGAATTGGCGCCACGGGACATTGTTGCCCGGGCCATCGATCATGAAATGAAGCGCCTGGGGGTCGACTGCGTCTATCTGGACATCAGCCACAAGCCCGAAGCGTTCATCAAGACGCACTTTCCGACGGTGTACGAACGCTGCCTCGAGTTTTCCATCGACATCACCAAGCAGCCGATCCCGGTGGTTCCGGCGGCGCACTACACCTGCGGTGGCGTGATGGTCGATCAGAACGGCCGCACCGACGTGCCGGGGCTGTATGCCATTGGCGAAACCAGCTTCACCGGCCTGCACGGCGCCAACCGCATGGCCAGCAACTCACTGCTGGAGTGTTTCGTTTACGCCCGTTCGGCGGCGGCGGATATTCTTGAACAGCTGCCGCACGTGTCGATTCCAGCCGCCCTGCCCATCTGGGATGCGAGCCAGGTCACCGATTCCGACGAAGACGTGATCATCGCGCACAACTGGGATGAACTGCGCCGATTCATGTGGGACTACGTCGGTATCGTGCGCACCAACAAACGCCTGCAGCGGGCCCAGCACCGCGTGCGGCTGTTGCTGGACGAGATCGACGAGTTTTACAGCAACTATAAGGTCAGCCGCGACTTGATCGAATTGCGTAACCTGGCTCAGGTGGCAGAACTGATGATCCAGTCAGCGATGGAGCGCAAGGAAAGCCGGGGCCTGCATTACACACTCGACTATCCGAATATGCTCCCGGTTGCCCTGGACACTATTCTGGTGCCGCCCACCTACGTCGACTGAACGTCAGTCGAACCCGCAGGCGTCGGTGCACATCCGTCGCCTGCGAGTCGCGAGGCACGCAGATCGATCTGACCCGTCGTTCACCGCGCAGGCGAAACCGCAGCACTACGATCAATGGCAGCGCAAGACTGTCCGGTCGCAACTGCACCGGTTGCCAACCCCGCGCCTGATTCCACAACTGCCAGCCTTCGGCATCGCGACGCAAGCCGCGAAATGCCTGCGGGTGTGTCAGCAGAATCTGACGGGGCAATGCCCAAACGCCATGCGCCAGACAGCAAAAAGCGCCGAGCAGACTGGCCCAGATCGGTATAGAGAGAAGAAACAACGAACCCAGTGCAAACAACTGGGCCAGTAGATACGCCGCCAGCAACTGCCGCGAGGCATGCCAGCGGCATTCGAACGTATTACTTGGGCTGGACACGGTCCAGGATCATGCGAACCATGCGCTGAAGCTCCGGATCTTCCGATTCGGCGCGTTCCATGAACCAGCCGAACATGTCCTGATCTTCGCACTCGAGCAGCTTGCGGTAGCAATCGCGGTCGACATCATTGAGGTGCGGGTAGACTTCTTTTACAAACGGCACCAGCAATACGTCCAGCTCAAGCATGCCGCGGCGGCTGTGCCAGTAGAGGCGATTCAGTTCAACATCTTCGACCATGGAGCGCTCCTCAAATAGGCGGCAAGTATACAGCCCCGCGCCCCGTCGAACAGTCGGCTTTGGTCGGGCACTGTCGACCTTTTGTGAACTACCCATTTCACGGGCGCCACCTTATGATGTCCCCCAGACTCTTTACCCTGCGATGACCCATGGCCGATTCTGCTTTTTTCTGCACCCTGTCTCACGAAGGCGTTCTCGCGGTCCGCGGCGCGGATGCCGGCAAATTCCTGCAAGGCCAATTGACCTGCAACCTCAATTACCTGAGTGAAACCCAAGCCAGCCTGGGCGCGCGCTGTACGCAAAAAGGCCGGATGCAGTCGAGTTTCCGCATTCTGCTGGAAGGTGACGGCGTGGTGATGGCCATGGCCACCGAACTGCTGGAGCCGCAACTGGCGGACCTGAAAAAATACGCCGTGTTCTCCAAATCCAAATTGACCGACGAAAGCGCCGCTTGGGTCCGCTTCGGACTCGATCATGGCGACGCCGCGCTGAGCAGCCTCGGTTTGCAATTGCCGGCTGATACCGACAGTGTCGTGCGTCTTGAAGGTCTGATCGCCATCCGCGTCTCGCCGGATCGCGCTGAACTGTGGGTCGCCGCCGATCAGGCTGACGCCATCAAGGGCAAGTTGTCCGCCCTGCTGGCCGAAGGCAGTCTGAATCAATGGTTGCTGGGCCAGATCCGCGCAGGGATCGGCCAGGTCATGCCAGAAACACGCGAGCTGTTCATCCCGCAGATGCTCAATCTGCAAGCCGTCGGTGGCGTGAGCTTCAAGAAAGGCTGCTACACCGGCCAGGAAATCGTCGCGCGCATGCAGTACCTGGGCAAACTCAAGCGCCGCTTGTACCGTCTGACTCTGGACGCCAGCGAATTGCCCGCCCCCGGCACGCCGCTGTTTTCCCCGAGCCATGGCAGTTCCATCGGCGAAGTGGTGCTGGCGGCCAACGCGGAACAAAACATTGAACTCCTTGCTGTGCTGCAAGCCGAAGCAGCTGAGGGTGGCGACATTCATCTCGGCACCCTGGAAGGACCCGCCTTAAACTTGCTCGACCTGCCTTATTCACTGGACCGCGATCGCGAAATCCAGCGTTAACCGCAGCATCTGTTGCAACACCTAGAGAAACGAAATGAGCGATCTGGCGGAAAAGGTCCAACAGGATTTGGTTGAGGCCATCGATAACGATGACCTGGTTCTGCCAACATTACCGGAAGTGGCCATGCAGATTCGCAAGGCCGCCGAAGACCCGGAAATCAGTGTCAGCACCCTGAGCAAAGTGATCGGCCGCGATACGGCGTTGTCGGCGCGCCTGATTAAAGTGGTCAATAGTCCACTGCTGCGCGCGACTCAAGAAGTCACCGACCTGCACACGGCGATCACGCGTCTGGGCGTCAACTACAGCAGCAATCTGGCAATCGGCCTGGTGATGGAACAGATTTTCCACGCCCGCTCCGAGGTGGTGCAGCAGAAGATGCACGATGTCTGGCGCAAAAGCCTGGAAATCGCCGGGGTCAGCTATGCGCTGTGCCGCAGTTACACGCAACTCAAGCCCGATCAGGCCGCCCTCGGCGGTCTGGTGCATCAGATTGGCGTGTTGCCGATTCTGACCTACGCCGAAGATCACTATGAGCTGCTGTCCGACCCGGTCAGCCTCAACCATGTGATCGACCACATTCACCCCTTGATCGGCGACAAACTGCTCAGGGTCTGGGAGTTTCCGGAGAAGCTGGTGAAGGTTCCGGGGCAATATCTGGACTTCAAGCGTGAGTCTGAGCGGATTGATTATGTGGATCTGGTGCAAGTGGCCAGTCTGTATTGCCACAAGGACAGCGAACACCCGTTGGCCCGTTTCGACCTGACCAGCGTGCCTTCATTCAAGAAGCTTGGGATTGATCTGGAGAATGATTCGGTGATCAAGGATCTGGAAGAGTCGCGGTCGATGTTTTACTAGGCGAGACCGCAGCGCGCCCTTCGCGAGCAAGTCGAATCGTCGCACCGCCGCTCCCACATTTAATCGGGTTCCTCCAGAAGGATTGCGGTCAAATGTGGGAGCGGGCTTGCTCGCGAAGAGGCCAGTCCAGACAATACAAAACTACCCGGCAATAAAACTCACCCGCACCTTCAACCCCTTCGTCTCACCATCATGCAAACTGATCTGCGCCAGATGCGCGCGGCAGATCTCGCCCACGATCGCCAGCCCCAGCCCCGACCCGGCCACCTGTTGATTACGCCGATAAAAGCGCTCAAACACCCGATCCCGCTCATCCACCGGAATCCCCGGCCCGTCATCCTCGACCTCCAGTACCGCCGGTGCCGTGACCCGCAAAATCACATTGCCGCCCGACGGTGTATGGGCCAACGCGTTATCCACCAGGTTACTCAGCAGCTCGTTCAGCAACGTCGGCTCACCACGCAGCCACACCGGCTCATCCGCTTCCAGTGCCAGGGCCACGCCGCGCGCGTGGGCCAGTGGCGCCATGGCCATGCCCAACTCCCGCGCCAACTGACTCAAATCCAGTAACTGCGCGCCGCCCTCGGCAATGGCCCGGGCACCGTTTTCGACCCGTGCCAGCGACAACAATTGATTGGCCAGGTGCGTCAATCTATCCGTGCCCTGGGCTGCCGTTTCCAGAGTGCTGCGCCAAGTTTCGGGTTCACTCGCCCGCAGGCCAAGTTCCAGCCGCGCCTTGAGCGCTGCCAAGGGCGTACGTAGTTCATGGGCAGCATCGGCGATGAACTGCGCCTGACGTTCGAATTGCCCACGCAGCCGCTCGGTAAAGTGATTGAGCGCCCGTACCAGCGGCCACAGCTCGCGCTGCACTTCCACCAGCGGCAATGGTCGCAGATCATCCGACTGACGTTCTTCCACCGCCGTGCGCAAGCGTTCCAGCGGACGTAACGCCGCACTCACCGCGAACCACACCAACAACAACGCGCCAATCGCCAGCATGCCCAGCCGCAGCAACGTGTCCGCCGCCAGACTGCGCGCCATGCTGACCCGTGCCTCATCCGTTTCCGCCACGCGAATTTCCGCCATGCCATTCATGTTCGGCTCGCTGACCGGCTTGAGCAAGCTGACCACCCGCACGTTCTGTCCGCGGTACGTAGCGTTGTAAAAGCGTGCCAGCGCCGGGTAGTCATCGGTGCGCGGCGTTCCCGGCGGGGGCGCAGGGAGGTTTTCGTAACCGGAAATCAGATTCTGGTGGATGTCATTGACCAGGTAAAAAATCCGCCCGGCGCTGTCATAGGCAAACGTATCCAGCGCCACGTAAGGCACGTCGGCACTGAGCGTGCCGTCACGCTGGGATACCCCCGCCGCAATGGTCCGCGCCGACGCCAGCAAGGTGCGGTCATACGCCGTGTCAGCGGCTTCGCGACCATTCCAGTAAGCGCTCAAACCACTGGCCAGCATTAACACCACCAGCAACAGCGCGAGGTTCCACAGCAACCGCCAGCGCAGGCTGCTGGGCTTATGCATCGCGGCTTTCCAGCAAATAGCCAAGACCCCGGAAAGTCACGATTGCGACCGGTTGACCATCCAGTTTTTTGCGCAAGCGATGCACGTAGATTTCGATGGCGTCAGGGCTGGCTTCTTCGTCCAGGCCGAACACCTGGGAGGCCAGTTGTTCTTTGCTCATCACCCGACCGGGCCGGGCGATCAGTGCCTCGAGAACGGCCTGTTCGCGGGAGGTCAGGGTCAGCAGTTCTTCGCCAAGGGTGAAGCGCCGGGTGTCCAGATCGTAGACCAGCACGCCGCAGCGCTGCTGACGTTCACCGCCCAGCACACTGCGGCGCAGCAAGGCTTTGACCCGCGCTTCGAGTTCGGTCAGTTCAAAGGGTTTGGCGAGGTAATCGTCAGCGCCAAGGTTCAGGCCATGGACCCGATCCTTGACGTCGCTGCGCGCGGTCAGCATCAGCACCGGCAGGTTTTTCCCCCGGGAACGCAATCTCGCGAGCACTTCAAAACCGTCCATGCGCGGCAGGCCGACATCGAGAATGGCCATCGCGTATTCCTCGCTGCTCAAGGCCAGGTCTGCGGCCACGCCATCGTGCAGCACGTCCACGGTCAGCCCGGTGCTCTTGAGCGCCTGAGCGACACTTTCGGCCAGCTGTAAATGGTCTTCGACGAGCAGAACGCGCATGAATCTTTACCTCATTCTGGGGATGGTCAACGCCATTCTTTGGCGCGGAGTTTACAGCCGCATCCGCTGCTGTGAAGCCCGAAAACCGTGAAAGCCTGCTGAAAGGTTAGTGAAAGGTTGGGCCGTTAGAGTCCGCACACGGATGGTCTCGACTGCCGACCTTCCAATCGTGCTTTGAAATGTAGCTCCCGAAAAACGCCACGACGCGTTTTCGCCAATAAGAACAATAAACTGAGGTACTGCACCATGCTGCGCATACCGCTTCAGGCCTACATCCCCCACCCTTTCATCCGATTCCCATTGTTCTCGCTTGTCCGCGCCGTTGCCGGCTGCACGGCGCGAAACTGCCGCGCCTGAAACATCCCCAAAAACAAAAACTCCCGTGGAGACAAAAAATGAATCGTTCACTGCGCCGTTTCGCCCTCGCCGCCAGCTGCATGCTGTTCGCCGGCCAACTCATGGCCGAACCAAAACGTCCGGAATGTATTGCCCCGGCGTCACCGGGTGGTGGTTTCGACCTCACCTGCAAACTGGCGCAGAGCGCGCTGGTGAATGAAAAACTGCTGACCAAACCAATGCGCGTGACCTACATGCCCGGCGGTGTCGGCGCTGTGGCCTACAACGCAGTGGTCGCTCAGCGCCCGGCCGACGCCGGCACGCTGGTGGCATGGTCCAGCGGTTCGTTGCTGAACCTGGCCCAAGGCAAGTTCGGACGTTTCGATGAAACCAACGTTCGCTGGCTGGCCGCTGTCGGCACCAGCTACGGCGCCATCGCAGTGAAAAGTGATTCGCCTTACAAGAACCTGGACGATCTGGTTCAGGCGCTGAAAAAAGACCCGAGCAAAGTGGTGATCGGCTCCGGCGGCACTGTGGGCAGTCAAGACTGGATGCAAACCGCGCTGATCGCCAAGGCCGCGGGGATCAACCCGCGTGACCTGCGTTACGTCGCCCTAGAAGGCGGCGGTGAAATCGCCACTGCCCTGCTCGGCGGCCACATCCAGGTCGGCAGTACCGACATCTCCGACTCCATGCCGCACATCATGAGCGGCGACATGCGCTTATTGGCGGTGTTCGCCGACAAGCGTCTGAATGAGCCGGAAATGAAAGACATCCCGACCGCCAAAGAGCAAGGCTACGACATCGTCTGGCCGGTGGTTCGTGGCTTCTACCTCGGGCCAAAAGTCAGCGACGAAGACTACGCCTGGTGGAAAGCGGCCTTCGACAAGCTTCTGGCTTCCGAAGACTTCGCCAAACTGCGCGATCAGCGTGAACTGTTCCCGTTCGCCATGACCGGTCCGGAGCTGGACACCTACGTGAAGAAGCAGGTAGCGGACTACAAAGTGCTGGCCAAAGAGTTCGGCCTGATCCAGTGATCGCCTCTGTCTAGCGGCTGCAGCCCCGTTTCGCGGGGCTGCGGCACAGGAGTTTCCCATGCTCTTACAACGCATTTTTGCTTCGGTGCTGCTACTGGCCTGTGTTGGCCTGGCGCTAATGGCGTGGCCGTATCAAGCGGCTTTTTCCTACGAACCGGTAGGGCCGCGAGCCTTTCCGCTGCTGATGCTCGGGCTGATGGGCCTTGCGCTGATGTACATGGTGTTTCGTCCCGCACCGATCAAGCACGACGCTGACGAACCCCCGATGGACCGCGAGACCCTGACCAAAATCGGCATCTGCGTGGTGCTGTTGCTGGTGTTCGCGGGCACCTTCGAACCCCTTGGTTTCATCGTCGCCAGCATCCTGATCGGCATTCCGATGGCGCGCCTGTACGGCGGTCGCTGGGTGCCCAGCATTGTGATCATCACGCTAATGGCCGTCGGCCTTTATCTGCTGTTCGACAAGGTGATGGATGTCCCGCTGCCCTTGGGCGTGCTCGACGTTCTGGAGAACTGATATGGATACGCTTGGCTATTTGGGTCAGGGTTTCGGCGTCGCGCTGAGCCCGTACAACCTGGTGACCGCTTTGTGCGGCACCCTGATCGGCACCGTGGTCGGCCTGTTGCCGGGCCTGGGCCCGATCAACGGCGTGGCGCTGTTGATCCCGATCGCGTTTGCCTTGGGGCTGCCACCGGAATCGGCATTGATCCTGCTGGCGGCGGTGTACCTGGGTTGCGAATACGGCGGGCGAATCAGCTCGATCCTGCTGAACATTCCCGGTGAAGCCTCCACCGTCATGACCACCCTCGACGGTTACCCGATGGCCCGCAAAGGCCTGGCCGGTGTCGCGCTGTCGTTGTCGGCATGGAGTTCGTTCATCGGTGCGTTCATCGCCACCTGTGGCATGGTGCTGTTCGCCCCGCTACTGGCGAAATGGGCGATTGCCTTTGGCCCGGCGGAATATTTCGTGCTGATGGTATTCGCCATCGTCTGCCTTGGCGGCATGGCGGGTGACCGACCGCTGAAGACGTTTATTGCAGCGTTGATCGGCCTGTTTTTGTCGACCGTCGGCATCGACGCCAACAGCGGCGTGTACCGCTTCACCGGGGACAACATCCACCTGACTGACGGCATTCAATTTGTCGTGCTGGTGCTGGGGCTGTTCTCCATCAGTGAAATTCTCCTGTTGCTGGAAAAAACCCATCACGGCCAGGAAGCGGTGAAAGCCACCGGACGCATGATGTTCAACTTCAAGGAAGCGTCGGCGGTGTTCGTGGTGAACATTCGTTGCGGTGTGCTGGGCTTCATCATGGGCGTGTTGCCGGGCGCCGGCGCGACCCTCGCCAGCGCCGTGGCCTACATGACCGAAAAACGTATCGCCGGCGCCAAAGGCACCTTCGGCCAAGGCGACATGCGTGGCCTGGCGGCACCGGAAACCGCCATCGGCGGCGCTGCGTGCGGCGCACTCGTGCCGATGCTGACCCTCGGTGTTCCGGGTTCGGGCACCACGGCGGTGATGATCGGCGCCTTGTCGCTGTACAACATCACACCGGGGCCGCTGCTGTTCCAACAGCAACCCGACATCGTCTGGGGTCTGATCGCCTCGTTGTTCGTCGCCAACATCATGCTGGTGATCCTCAACATTCCGATGATCCGCATCTTCACCCGCATCCTCGCCGTGCCGAATTGGGCACTGGTGCCAGTAATCGCCATCATCACCGGGATCGGCGTCTACGCAGTGCACGCCACCACGTTCGACCTGTTCCTGATGATTGGCATCGGTATCTTCGGCTACATCCTGCGCAAGCTGGACTTCCCGTTGTCGCCGGTCTTGCTGGGTTTCATCCTCGGCGGCCTGATGGAGCAGAACCTGCGTCGCGCCCTGTCGATCTCCAACGGCGCGCTGGAAATCCTCTGGTCGAGTCCGATCACCTTCGGTGTCTGGGTATTGACCGCGATCATGCTGTTGATGCCGATTATCCGCATCTGGCGCAAGCGTTCGGCCGCTCAGCGCGCGATTGCCGATGTCTGATCGAACACCGCTCAACGCCTGGTGGGGAACACCGCTGGTCGGTCTGTTAGGCGGTTACCTCGCCAGCCAGATCGGCTGGCCGTTGCCGTGGATGGTCGGCTCGTTGCTGGCGATCATCCTCGTGCGTTGTCTAACGCCGTGGCAATTGGCGGAAATCCCTGGCGGCCGCAAGTGCGGCCAGTGGATTGTCGGTATCGGCATCGGCCTGCACTTCACCCCGGTGGTGATGGAGCAGGTGTTGAGTCATTTCGGTTTGATCTTCTTCGGTGCGTTGATCACCAGCCTGTCGGCCGTGGTCGGTGTCTGGTTGATGCGCCGTACCGGTGAGGATCGCGCCACTGCATTTTTTTCCAGCATGCCCGGCGGCTCAGGGGAGATGGTCAATCTCGGCGCCCGCAACGGTGCAGTGCTCAGCCGCGTGGCGGCGGGGCAAAGTCTGCGGGTGCTGGTGGTGGTGCTGTGTGTGCCGGCGGCGTTCAAGTATTTGTTGGGGGACGGTGCGCCGGTTGTTCATCCGACAGCCATTAATTGGTGGTGGCTGGCCCTTTTGTTCCCGGCGGGCGCCCTGGCGGCGTGGCTCTGGGAGCGTCTTCGTCAACCCAATCCGTGGCTGTTCGGGCCGTTGCTGGTGAGTGCGGCGGTGAGCATCGGTTGGGATTTGCACATCGGTTTGCCACATGGCGGCAGTCAGATTGGCCAATGGCTGATTGGCAGCGGCCTGGGCTGTCACTTCAACCGACAGTTTTTCCGGCGTGCGCCTTCGTTCATGGGCCGGACCTTGATCGGCACGGTGTTGACCATGTTGATCGCCACGGCAGCGGCGCTGGGGTTGAGTGCGTTGACCCATCTGGATCTGCGCTCGCTGACCCTGGGCATGATGCCCGGCGGGATTGCGGAGATGAGCCTGACGGCGGAGACGCTGCAATTGTCGGTGCCGCTGGTGACCGCGATGCAGGTGATGCGGTTGTTGTTTGTGCTGTTTCTGGCGGAGCCGTTGTTCAAGTATTGGAACCGGATGCCGGATTAGGCGATAAACCGAGTCTCCGCCTTCGCGAGCAAGCCCGCTCCCACATTTGACCGAGTTCGTCCGGCCAATTCGGTTAAGTGTGGGAGCGGGCTTGCTCGCGAAGAGGCCGTCACCGCCAACGCATCAAACCGGCGGCAACCGCCACTCAATCGGCGTTTCACCATTCTGCTCAAGAAACTTGTTGGTGCGGCTAAAGTGCCCGCATCCCAGAAATCCGCGATACGCGGACAAGGGCGACGGATGCACCGACGTCAACACCAGGTGCTTGGTCGCGTCGATCAGTTTCTGCTTGCTCTGGGCATGCGCGCCCCACAGCATGAACACCAGGTGCGGCTGCTGCTGACTGACAACCTCTATGATCCGGTCGGTGAAAAACTGCCAGCCCTTGTCCTTGTGCGCGTTGGCATTGGCGCGCTCAACCGTCATGGTGGTGTTGAGCATCAGCACGCCCTGATCGGCCCAGCTCTGCAAATAGCCATGGTTGGGAATATCGATATTCAGGTCGCGCTTCAACTCTTTATAGATGTTCACCAGTGACGGCGGCGCCGGCACACCCGGTTGCACCGAGAAGCACAAGCCATGGGCCTGGCCCGGGCCGTGATACGGGTCCTGACCGAGGATGACGACCTTGACCTTGTCCAGCGGCGTGGAGTTGAGTGCGTTGAAGATCATCGGGCCCGGTGGATAGATCTCCTTGCCCGCCGCACGCTCCTGTTGCAGGAATTCACGCAACTGCGCCATATAGGGCTGGTCGAATTCGGCACGCAGTGCCTCCTTCCAGCTCGGTTCGAGTTTGATACGGTCGTCAGCAGTCATGGTTACATCCGGCAAAAACAATGGGGCGAACCCTAGGAAAGCCCATCACGCTTGTCAATTGATCTGACGCACATCCGGCACTTTCCTCAACAGCGATCATACTGAACGCTCAAATTCCCGATCGAGGTCACGATGAATCTGCACTTCGAAGAACTCACCGGCACCGACGGCGCACGCATCGGCATCGCCAGCCTCGATGCCGAAAAGTCTCTCAATGCCCTGTCCTTGCCGATGATCAACGCCTTGAGCGATCAAATGGACGCCTGGGCCAAGGACCCGCAAATAGTCTGCGTGTTACTGCGCGGCAACGGCGCCAAGGCCTTCTGTGCCGGCGGCGAAGTGCGCAGCCTGGTGGAAGCCTGTCGCGCGCATCCCGGGGAGGTGCCGCCGCTGGCCGCGCACTTCTTTGCAGCGGAATATCGCCTGGACTTCAAACTGCACACCTACCCGAAACCGTTGATCTGCTGGGGTCATGGTTATGTGCTCGGCGGCGGGATGGGGTTGTTGCAAGGCGCGAGCATCCGGATTGTCACGCCGAGCAGTCGACTGGCGATGCCAGAGATCAGTATTGGCCTGTACCCGGACGTTGGCGCCAGTTGGTTCCTCTCGCGACTGCCCGGCAAACTCGGCCTGTTTCTGGGCCTTACCGGCGCTCACATGAACGGACGCGATGCCATCGACCTGGGCCTGGCCGACCGTTTCCTGCTCGATGAACAGCAAGAGGAACTGATCCAAGGGTTGCTGCAGCTGAACTGGCAGGAGCAAACGCCGATGCAGCTCAACAGTTTGCTCAAGGCTTTGCAGCAGGAAGCGGTTGCGCAAATGCCCGAAGCCCAGTGGCTGCCACGGCGCCAGCACATCGATGAACTGCTGGATGTCAGTGATGTGAGTTGCGCCTGGAAGACCATCAGCCTGCAACGCGACAGCGCCGACCCGCTCCTCAGCCGTGCGGCAAAAACCATGAGCGAAGGCTCGCCGCTGACCGCGCATCTGGTCTGGGAACAAATCGTTCGGGCCCGGCACATGTCGCTGGCTCAGGTTTTTCAGATGGAATACACCCTGAGCCTCAACTGCTGCCGTCATCCGGAATTCAGCGAGGGGGTGCGGGCACGGTTGATTGATAAGGACCAGAAACCGCATTGGCATTGGCCGGACATCAATAATGTGCCGGATGCGGTGGTGGAGGCGCACTTCCAGAAGGCTTGGGAAGGCCGGCATCCATTGGCGGATTTGTCGGAATACTGAACAAAAATGTGGGAGCGCGCTTGCTCCCACAGGTTTTGTATTTAGTTCGAATTAACGGTGGCCATCGTGATCACCACGACCATTGTGGTCCCCGCGTCCCCCGTGGTTGTTGTTGCGTCCGCCGCCACCCCGGTAGTCATTGTTCCAACTGCCTCGGTTACGACCGTCCCACCCTTGATTCTGATGGCCCCGGTAATCACCCCGCGATTGGTAATAACGCGGGGCCGGTTGATACACCCTTGGTTGAGAGTAATAGCGCGGTGTCGGCTGGTAATACCGCGCTGGCGGTGAGTAGTACCGGGGTGGCGGTGAGTAGTAACCGCCGCCACCGGAATAGTAAGAACTGCCACCGGCGTAATAGGTGGGCGCTGGCGAGGTATAGACCTCGGAACTGTAGTAGCTGTCTCCTCCATCGGAATAGGGCACGCACGCACCCAGCGACAATCCGGACAGAGCAATCAGAAGAATTCGGCTGAGCTGTTTTCGACAGTTCATGGCGGCCTCCTGGACCGCGAGTGAGCCACACCAGCGACGCTGGCGAGCGACAGTCAATTATTCGGTGACTGTCGATAGATCAGACATCGATTTCGAAATCTGGTGCGCCCATGAAACACATTGAAACATCTGCCCGATGAAAGGTTTTTCATCTATTCACACGCTGATTAATGGTGCCAGCCGTGATATCCACCGCCGTAATAACGCGATCCGTGACCCGCCCGTCCCATTGCGGTGCAGGCGCGCACCATCAGAAGGCAACCCGCCTACTCTTCCGGCACCAGTCCGCATGTCCGCCCCCGCGCTAGAGCGCCCGCATGGACTTGGCACGCCTCTCGCTTTAGTAACAGTGTGCAGGAGTTCATCACAGGTTCGCGGCACCACAATTTGCAATGGCTGACTAGGGTTCCGGCTCGCTTGAGCGAGTGGCTGGTCCGAGAGTTGGCGACCTCCAGTTGAGGTTACACGGCGGGACAAAAGCCCGGGAGACAAGCCACCGTTCGCGGTGCCGCGTTGACTCCTGCCCGCCCCTGATCAACTGGAGAATCACCATGTCCCAGCTTCGTTTACCCGCCCTGCTCGCCGCTGCGTTCGCAGCCTTCGTGAGTTTCTCGTCCCAGGCCGCTCAGAAAGACCACTTCAGCGTCTGCTGGACCATCTACGCCGGTTGGATGCCGTGGGAATACGCCGGCAGCCAAGGCATCGTCGACAAATGGGCGAAGAAGTACGGCATCAAGATTGATGTGGTGCAGCTCAACGATTACGTCGAATCGATCAATCAATACACCGCTGGCCAGTTCGACGGTTGCACCATGACCAACATGGACGCGCTGACCATTCCGGCCGCCGGCGGCGTCGACAGCACCGCGCTGATCGTCAGCGACTTCTCCAACGGCAATGACGGCATCGTGCTCAAGGGTGACGGCAAGAAAATCACCGACCTCAAGGGCATGGACGTCAACCTGGTCGAGCTCTCGGTTTCCCACTACCTGCTGGCCCGCGCGCTGGATTCGGTCGACCTCACCGAGAAAGACCTGAAAGTGGTCAACACCTCCGACGCTGACATCTCGGCCGCCTTCAACACCGAACAGGTCAACGCCGTCACCACCTGGAACCCGATGCTCTCGGACATCAAGGCCAAGCCGGACGTGACCGAAGTGTTCAACTCCAGCCAGATCCCCGGTGAAATCATGGACATGATGGTGGTCAACAGCGCCACCCTCAAAGACAACCCGGCCCTGGGTAAAGCGCTGACCGGCGCCTGGTTCGAAGTGGTCGAGTTGATGAACGCGAAAAATGCCGCCAGCAAAGCCGCGCTTGAACACATGGCCAAGGCGTCCGGCACCGACCTGCCGGGTTTCCAGGCGCAACTCGACACCACCAAACTGTTCGCCACGCCTAAAGAAGCCCTGGACTTCTCCACCAGCAAGCAACTGCCGGAAACCATGCGCAAAGTCGCCGAGTTTTCGCTCCAGCATGGCTTGCTCGGCGAAGGCGCCAAGGACACCAGTGCGGTCGGCATGGCGTTCGCCAATGGCGTGACCAGCGGCGACAAGTCCAACCTCAAGCTGCGCTTCGATCCGACTTACGTGCAGATGGCGGCCGACGCCAAGCTGTAATCACGAGGAGCTGGCCATGCGCCTGATCAATCGCCACCCGGATCGCCCGAGTCGCCTGTTGCTGGTGATCCTGCCGTTCGCCCTGGTGCTGTTCGCCTACTTCATGGGCTCGGCCGAGCGGCTGACGGATAACCCCAACGACAAGCTGCTGCCGAGCGCCGTGCAGATGACCGACGCGGTGAAACGCCTGGCCTTCGTCGCCGACTCCCGTACCGGTGAATACCTGCTCTGGCAGGACAGCGCTTCGAGCCTGCGGCGCTTGGCGATCGGCCTTGGCATCAGCGCATTGGCAGGGTTGTGCCTGGGCATGGCGGCCGGGACGTTGCCGCTGTTCGGCGCGCCGTTGTCACCCTTGCTGACGGTGCTGTCGATGGTGCCGCCGCTGGCGATCCTGCCGATTCTGTTCATCGTGTTCGGCCTTGGGGAGTTGTCGAAAGTGATGCTGATCGTGATCGGCATCACCCCGGCCCTGGCCCGTGATCTGGAACAGCGCGCCCGGGAAATTCCGGTCGAGTTGCTGATCAAGGCCCAGACCCTCGGTGCCTCGACCTGGACCTTGATGCTGCGCGTAGTGCTGCCGCAACTGTTGCCACGTCTGCTGATCTCGTTGCGGCTGATGCTCGGTTCGGCGTGGCTGTTCTTGATTGCCGCCGAAGCCATCGCCTCGACCGACGGCCTCGGCTACCGGATTTTCCTGGTGCGCCGCTACTTGGCGATGGATGTGATCCTGCCGTACGTGGTGTGGATTACCCTCCTCGCCTGGCTGATGGACTGGGGCCTGAAGCGCCTGACCCAACGTGCTTTCCCTTGGTATGAAGGAGCGCGCGCATGAGCTTCATCACGGTGAAAAACGTCTGGCAGCAGTATGGAGATCAGGTGGTGCTTGAGGGCCTGAACCTGAACGTCAACGAGGGTGAGTTCTGCACACTCGTCGGTGCCTCCGGTTGTGGCAAATCGACGTTCCTGCGCTTGCTGCTCGGCCAGGAACGCGCCAGTCGCGGCGAAATTCTGCTCGATGGCCAGGCGCTGGCCGGCGAGCCGGATTCGAGCCGTGGCGTGGTGTTCCAGCGCTACTCGGTGTTCCCTCATTTGACGGTGCTGGACAACGTCGCCCTCGGCCTCGAACTGCCGCGCTCGCCGTTGCTCGGACGCCTGTTCGGCAGCGCCAAGCGTGACGCGCGGGAACAGGCGTCGGTGTTGCTGCACAAAGTCGGCCTCGGTCACTCGCTGGACAAATACCCGGCGCAGCTGTCCGGCGGCATGCAGCAACGGCTGGCCATCGCCCAGGCGCTGATCATGAAACCCCGCGTGTTGCTGCTCGACGAACCCTTCGGCGCGCTTGATCCGGGTATCCGCAAAGACATGCACGCTTTGCTGCTGGAGCTGTGGCGCGAGACGCAACTGACCGTTTTCATGGTCACCCACGACCTGTCCGAAGGTTTCAGCCTCGGCACGCGTCTGCTGGTGTTCGACAAGGTTCGCGTCGACCCGCATGCCCCCGGTGCCTATGGCGCGCGCATCACCTACGACATCCCTTTGAACAGCGACCGCCGCACCACCCGTGCCGCCGTCGACGCCTTGCCGATGCCAATGGCAGGCACGCTTCGTATCGCTTAGAGGACTCTGCACATGACTGATTCGACCCAACTGTTCACACCCTTCGCCGAAGAATTGCTGCCCGGTGGCGGCCATCGTTCATTCGTGCTGAAGCGCGGCCAACTGCTGCGCCTGACCGACCTGCGCGGCGGCGCCAACGTCAGCCTGACGCTGCTTAACGCCCATGAAAAAACCGAACGCCTGAACCTGCCCGACAGCCTCAAATGCCAACACACCGCCAAGCTCACCCGCGGCCATTGCCTGTATTCGGACATGGGCCGCGTACTGGCCGCAATCACCGCCGACACCTGCGGCTGGAGCGACAGCCTCGGCGGCGTGCTCTGCGCTGAAGAGGTCGCGGAAAAATACGGTGCCGGCCGCTATCAAGAACTGCGCAACGGCTTCTTCCGCAATGGCACCGACAACCTGTTGGTGGAACTCGGCAAGTGGGGATTAGGCCTGTCGGACTTGCTGATGACCCTGAACCTGTTCAGCCGCGTCGACGTCGACGAAGCCGGGCGTTTCCACTTCGTCGAAGGCAATTCGCGGGCTGGCGATTACATCGAGTTGTACGCGCCGATGGACACACTGGTGGTGCTCACCGCCCTGCAACACCCGATGGACCCGTCGCCCGACTACGCGCCAAAACCGCTGAAGCTCAGCTGGATGAACGCCGACGCCAGCGTCGCCGAACACTGCCGCACTTCGCGCCCGGAAAACGAGCGCGGCTTCATCAACACCGACCGTTTGTTCGCCTGAGGATCGCTGCCATGTCACTTGCAATCGCTACCGCTGCCGTTCACACCAGCAGACAACCCGACACCGCGATCTACCGTGCAACCATCCCGGCCGGTGAACCGTGGCTGATGGAGGTCAAGGCCGGCCAGACGTTGCGTATCCTCGATCTGGAAGGCAATCAAGCCGTCGATACGTTGTTCTACAGCGTGGCCAATCCGAAAGAACGCTACGACGTGCAACGCACGCTGCGTCGGCAAAACAGCGTGTACCTGAGCACCGGCAGCGTCCTGTATTCCAACCTCGGCAAACCGATGCTGACCATCGTTGCCGACACCTGCGGCCGTCACGACACCCTCGGCGGCGCCTGCGCGCAAGAGAGCAACACCGTGCGCTACGCCCTGGAAAAACGCTACATGCACAGCTGCCGCGACAACTACTTGCGCGCCTGCGTCCACGACGGGCGCCTGGGCAAGGGCGACATCGGGCCGAACATCAACTTCTTCATGAACGTGCCGGTCACGGCGGACGGCGGACTGACCTTTGAAGACGGGATTTCGGCGCCGGGTAAGTACGTCGACCTGCGGGCGGAAATGGACGTGATCGTGCTGATCTCCAATTGCCCGCAATTGAACAACCCGTGCAACGCCTACAACCCGACACCTGCGGAGTTACTGGTATGGAACTGAAAATCGCGCGGTTGCGTAAATGGTTGTTCACCCTGTGCCAGGCCCGATCCGGCCAGTGCCTGAAAAAGTAAAAACACCGCAACTCAAATGTGGGAGGCGGGCTTGCTCGCGAAAGCGGAGTGTCAGTCGACATCAATGCTGGATGTGACGACCCCTTCGCGAGCAAGCCCGCTCCCACATTTGATCAGTGGTGTTTGGAATGAACTGTTTTTTCACCGGGGACGGCCCTGGTGCATCAAGAAAAACTGCGGGACGGCCCGCATCCCAGGTCGAGGCTGATGCGCAATCGCCTCCGGGGGTTATGCCATGTTCGAAAAAGTCCTGATTGCCAACCGTGGCGCCATTGCCTGCCGCATCCTGCGCACCCTGCGTGATTTGCAGGTCAAAGGCGTCGCCGTGTATTCCGAAGCCGATGCCGCCAGCCTGCATCTCCTGCAAGCCGACGAGGCCCACAGCCTCGGAGAAGGCGCGGCCGCCGGCACCTATCTGGCGGTCGACAAGATCCTCGCCATCGCCAAAGCCACCGGGGCCACGGCGATTCATCCCGGCTACGGTTTCCTCTCGGAAAACGCCGCGTTCGCCGAAGCCTGCGAAGCCGCCAACATCGCCTTCATCGGCCCGACTCCGGAACAGCTGCGCGTGTTCGGCCTCAAGCACACCGCCCGCGCCTTGGCCAAGCAACACGGCGTACCGATGCTCGAAGGCACCGAACTGCTCGACAGCCTCGACGCCGCCCTGATCGCCGGCGAACAGGTCGGCTACCCGGTGATGCTCAAAAGCACGGCCGGCGGTGGCGGGATCGGCATGCGCGTGTGCCGCAGCGCGGCTGAACTGAGCGAATCCTTTGAAGCCGTGAAACGCCTCGGCCAGAACAACTTCAGCGATGCCGGCGTGTTCATCGAAAAGTACATCCAGCGTGCGCGGCACCTGGAAGTCCAGGTGTTCGGCGATGGTCGCGGCGAGGTGATTGCCCTCGGCGTGCGCGACTGCTCGGTACAGCGCCGCAACCAGAAAGTCCTCGAAGAAACCCCGGCGCCGAACCTGCCCGAAGGCATGGCCGACGACCTGTGCGCAGCGGCGATCAAACTGGCTAAAGCGGTGAGCTACCGCAGCGCCGGCACCGTGGAATTTGTCTTCGACAGCGAAGACCAGCGCTTCTACTTCCTTGAAGTGAACACCCGTTTGCAGGTCGAACACGGCGTTACCGAACAAGTCTGGGGCGTCGATCTAGTGCGCTGGATGGTCGAACTCGCGGCGGGTGATTTGCCGTCGCTGCGTGAGTTGAGCCAAGGGCTGAAAGCCGAGGGGCATGCGATTCAAGCGCGGTTGTATGCCGAGGATCCGGGTCGTGATTTCCAGCCAAGCCCCGGCTTGCTCACCGCCGTGAATTTCCCGGTCGCCAACGGCATCCAGCTGCGCATCGACACCTGGGTCGAGGCCGGTTGCGAGATCCCGCCGTACTTCGATCCGATGATCGCCAAGGTCATCAGTTGGGCACCAACCCGCGAAGAAGCACGCGCCGATCTGCATCAGGCATTGGGTGACAGCCTGCTCTATGGCGTGGAAACCAACCGCGATTACCTGCGGCAGATTTTGCTGGATGCGCCTTTCGCCAGCGGCCAGCCGTGGACGCGTTGCCTGGAAGGTCTGGTGTATCAGGCCAACACCTTTGAAGTGCTCAGCGCCGGGACGCAGACCAGCGTTCAGGACCATCCAGGCCGCCTCGGTTATTGGGCCGTAGGCGTGCCGCCGTCGGGGCCGATGGACAGTCGCGCGTTGCGTCTGGGCAATCTTTTACTGGGCAATGAAGAAGGTGCCGCCGCGCTGGAAATCACCATGAGCGGGCCGTTGCTGCGCTTCAATTGTGATGCGGTGATAGCGGTGACGGGGGCGGTAATTCCGCTGACGCTGAACGGTGAAAGCGTCGCGATGAACACCACGCTGTTGATTCCGGCCGGCGCCACGTTGAGCCTCGGTACGATGTCCGGTGCGGGTGCGCGCAGCTATCTGTGCGTGCGCGGTGGCTTGCAGGTTCCGGATTATCTGGGGAGTAAAAGCACCTTCACCCTCGGTCAGTTTGGTGGGCATGGCGGTCGTGCGTTGCGGGCGGGTGATGTGTTGCATGTGCCGGGGTTGAGTGACCGTAGTGTCGGTGCCGAACTGTCTGAAATCGCCGAGTTGCCCGCCGTACGAAAAATTCGCGTGATCTACGGCCCGCATGGCGCCCCCGAATACTTCACCGAAAACTACATCGGCACGTTCTTCGCGACCCAGTGGGAAGTGCATTTCAACTCCAGCCGAACCGGCGTGCGCCTGATCGGGCCGAAGCCGGAGTGGGTGCGTGCCGACGGCGGTGAAGCGGGGCTGCATCCGTCGAACATTCATGACAATCCGTATGCCATTGGTGCGGTGGATTTTACCGGGGATATGCCGGTAATTCTGGGGCCGGACGGTCCGAGTCTTGGCGGGTTTGTGTGCCCGGTGACGGTGATCGAGGCGGACCTTTGGCAGCTTGGGCAGCTCAAGGCAGGGGACAAAGTGCAGTTCCTCCCCGTCGATATTCAGACCGCCCGCACCCTCGCCTTGAAATGGAGTCAATGTGGGAGCGGGCTTGCTCGCGAAAGCGGTGTATCAGACACATCTATTTCGACTGACACGCCCTCTTCGCGAGCAAGCCCGCTCCCACCGGGGGTTGTGTCGCCCGTGGTGTTGGATTTGGGTCAGGGCGATACGCGGCTGGTTGCACGCCTTTCCGGGGACACTCACCTGCTGCTCGAAATCGGCGCGCCGGAACTGGACCTCGTCCTGCGCTTCCGCGCCCACGCCCTCATGCAAGCCCTGGAAAGCAAACACCTGCACGGCGTGATCGACCTCACCCCCGGCATCCGTTCGCTGCAAGTGCACTACCAACCCGAGCAACTGCCGCTGGCCGACCTGCTCGGTATCGTCGCCGGTGAGTGGGATGCCGTGTGCGCCGCCAAGGACCTGCAAGTGCCCTCGCGCATCGTGCATTTACCGCTGTCCTGGAATGATCCGGCCTGCCAGCTCGCCATCGAGAAATACATGACCACCGTGCGCAAGGACGCGCCGTGGTGCCCCAGCAATCTGGAGTTCATCCGCCGCATCAACGACCTGCCCAACCTCGACGAAGTGCAGCGCACGGTGTTCGACGCCAGCTACCTGGTGATGGGCCTGGGCGACGTCTACCTCGGTGCTCCCGTCGCCACTCCACTCGATCCGCGCCATCGCCTTGTGACCACCAAATACAACCCGGCCCGCACCTGGACCGCCGAAAACTCGGTGGGCATCGGCGGCGCCTACATGTGCGTCTACGGCATGGAAGGCCCCGGCGGTTATCAGTTTGTCGGGCGCACGCTGCAGATGTGGAACCGCTACCGCGAAGTCGCTGCGTTCGATGGCAAACCGTGGTTGCTGCGCTTCTTCGACCAGATCCGTTTCTACCCGGTGAGCGCCGATGAACTGCTGCGCATCCGCAAGGACTTCCCGCTCGGGCGTTTCGAGCTGAACATCGAACACAGCCAGTTGAACCTGGCGGATTACCAGGCATTCCTGGCGAAAGAAGCCGAGACCATCGCTGCGTTTCGCGATCAGCAGCAAGGTGCATTCAACGCTGAACGCGAACGCTGGATTGCCAGCGGCCAGGCGCATTTCGACAGCGAAGAACTGGTCCCGGAAGCGACCGAAGATGCCGCCCTCGCCAGCGGTGAAATAAGCGTCGACAGCCACATTGCCGGCAACCTCTGGCAGGTTCAGGTGGAGACCGGCAGTCGCGTGGAAGCCGGTGATGTACTGGTGATTCTGGAGTCGATGAAGATGGAAATTCCGCTGCTCGCGCCGACCGCTGGCGTGGTGCGTGAGATTCGTGTGCAGCCCGGTTCCGCCGTGCGCGCCGGACAGCGCGTCGTGGTGCTTGAACGCGACTGAACCCATTTCGAAAAGGATTAACGCCATGAACATCAATCTGCAACTCGACGCCCTGCGCAGTGCTTATCGCCTCGGCAACATCACGCCCCGTCAATTGCTGCTGAGTCTGCGCGACAAAGCCGCGGCCCTTAACCCGGACTATCACCTGTTCATCCACTTGCTCAGTGTCGAAGAACTGGAACCGTACCTCGCCGCCCTCGACGGCCGCGACATCGACAGCCTGCCGCTGTACGGCGTGCCGTTTGCGATCAAGGACAACATCGACCTGGCCGGCATTCCGACCACCGCGGCGTGCCCCGACTTTGCCTATGTGCCGGAGCAATCGGCGACCATCGTCGAGCAGTTACTGGCGCTGGGGGCGATTCCGTTGGGCAAGACTAACCTTGATCAATTCGCCACAGGCCTCAACGGCAGCCGCTCACCGTATGGCGCGTGCCCGAACAGTATGTTGCCGGAGTATCCGTCGGGCGGTTCCAGCGCCGGTTCTTCGCTGGCGGTAGCGCTCGGCGTGGCGAGTTTTTCGTTGGGCACCGACACGGCGGGATCGGGGCGCGTACCGGCTGGTTTGAACAATCTGGTGGGATTGAAAGCCACCAAAGGCTTGATCTCCACGGCGGGTGTGGTGCCGGCCTGTCGCACGCTCGATTGCGTCACGACCTTCACCGCGACCGCTCGCGAGGCCAGCCAGTTGCTCGCGCTCACCGCCCACCTCGACCCGCGAGATGAATACAGCCGCAGCAACCCGCAGTGGAATGACGGTGCGGCATTCGGTACGCCGCGCCCTTTCCGCTTCGGTGTGCCGCGCGCGCAGGACCTGGAATTCTTCGGCTGCGCCGAAGGCCCGCTGTTGTTTGGAAATGCCATCGACCGGCTCAAGGCGTTGGGCGGTGAAGCGGTCGAACTGGACATGTCGCCGTTTCTCGAAGCGGCCCGTTTGCTCTACGAAGGACCGTGGGTGGCCGAGCGCTACAGCGTCGCCGGGGAACTGATGGAGCAAAATCCACAAGCGGTGCTGCCGGTGATTCGTGCAGTGCTGGCCAAGGCGCCGGCGGTGACAGGTGTGCAAACCTTTCGCGCGCAGTATCGACTGCAAGCCTTGAAAGCGCTGTGCGACAAGGCGCTCGAAGCACTCGATTGTGTGCTCACGCCGACCATCGGCCGCCCGGTGACACTGGCGCAACTGGACGCCGAACCGGTGCTGCGCAATTCGGAACTGGGTTACTACACCAACTTCATGAACCTGCTCGACTACGCCGCCGTCGCCGTGCCCAGCAGCTTTATGGGCAATGGCCTGCCATGGGGCGTGACATTGTTTGGCCGGGCGTTTACCGATCAATATTTGCTAAGCGTGGCGGATGCTTTCCAGCGCCAGCAAGGCCTGACCACTGCGGCGTCAACAACGGTGGCGCGTAATGACCGGGCGCGGTTGGTGGTGTGTGGCGCGCATCTGGACGGTTTGGCGCTGAACTGGCAATTGAAACGCCGCGGGGCCCGGTTGGTCGAGACGACGTTCAGTTCGCCGGACTATCAACTGCATGCCTTGGCCGGCGGCCCGCCGTTTCGTCCGGGGATGGTCCGGGTGAAGGATGGCGGCGTGGCGATTGCGGTGGAGGTTTGGGAACTGCCGAGCAGCGAGTTGGGTTCGTTTTTAACCGGCATCCCGGCACCGCTCGGATTGGGCAAAGTGCAACTAGCCGACGGACGTTGGGAGAGCGGGTTTATCTGCGAGGCATATGGATTGGAAGGCGCGGTGGATATCAGCCATCTAGGCGGCTGGCGCGCCTACCTGCAATCCCTTGCCTGAGATCGTGAGATCGTTCCCACGCTCTGCGTGGGAATGCCGCCCGGGACGCTCCGCGTCCCTTTGCGGTCGTGACGCAGAGCGTCACAGGATGCGTTCCCACGCAGAGCGTGGGAACGATCATTCGCATAGAGCAGTTATTTCCCGGCAGTGCCATTAGAATGCCTGCCATCGGGTCACTGCCAACGGAATCGTCATGCCGCTTCGCTCGCCGCTGTATTCGCAACGTTCGTTGGTCCTCACACTGATTGCGCTACTGGGCGCAGGCTTCCTCGCCACGTCCTTCCTCAGTTACTACGCCTCGCGAGCGTCGATTCGCGACAACATCGTCAACACCGAATTGCCGCTGACTTCGGACACGGTCTACTCGGAAATCCAGAAAGACCTGGTCAGGCCAATCCTGATTTCCTCGATGATGTCCCGCGACACCTTCATGCGGGACTGGGTGGTCAACGGCGAGCACGACCCGGAAAAAATGACCCGTTACCTTAACGAGGTCATGACCCACTACGGCGCCTACACCGCGTTTTTCGTCTCCAACAGCACCCTGACCTACTACCACGCCAAAGGCGTGCTCAAACAGATCAAGGCCACTGAGCCCCGGGACACCTGGTATTTCCGCGTGCGGGACATGGCCGAACCGTACGAAATCAATGTCGACCCGGACATGGCCAACAAGGACAACCTGACCTTCTTCATCAACTACAAAGTCTACGACTACAACGACCGTTTCATCGGCGCCGCGGGCGTCGGCCTGACAGTCGATGCGGTGATCAAGCTGATCGACAAGTATCAGCAGCGCTATCAGCGCAGTGTGTATTTCGTCGACAACTTCGGGCGCCTGGTGCTCACTGGCGCCGAGGGCGGCCCGCAAGGCGCGAAGATCGGGCAGAGCCTCGCTGAGCTCGACAGCATGAAAACCCTGGTCAGCCAACTGCCCAAACCCCACAGCGGCAGCTACGAATATTCCGTGCAGGGCCAGGGCCATTTCCTCAACGTGCGGTTCATTCCGGAGCTGAACTGGTACCTGTTCGTCGACAAGCGCGAAGACGGTGCGCTCAGTGAAATCCGTCAGTCGCTGTACCTCAACCTGCTGATCTGCCTGCTCGTCACGCTGATTGTGCTGGCCCTGCTGAACCGGGTGATCAAGCGATATCAGGACAAGATCCAGGCCCAGGCCACTCTCGACACCCTGACCGAATTACCGAACCGTCGCGGCTTCGACCTGCTGGCCGCGCAAGCCATGCACGAAGCCCAGCGCGAGCCGAAACCGCTGACCGCGTTGCTGCTGGATCTGGACCACTTCAAGGTGTTGAACGACACCTACGGCCATCTGGCCGGCGATCAGGTGCTGATCGGCTTCGCCCGGGATCTGCAGAGTTGCCTGCGGCACGCCGACATCGTCTGCCGCTGGGGCGGTGAAGAGTTCATCGTATTGCTTAAGGACACCGACGGTGAGACCGGTCTGAAAGTCGCCGAGAAAATTCGCCAGCATGTGCAAACACAGCGTTATGCCTACAACGATCAGGCCTTGCAGCTGACCGTCAGTATCGGCTTGACCACCTTGCAACCGGATGACACCTTGCACACCCTGCTCTCTCGCGCCGATCATGCGATGTACCGGGCCAAGCAATCCGGCCGTAACCGCACCTGCGTGGAAAAGTCTCACTCCAGCTATGAATAATCCATGAACAAGCCTGATTTCTGCCCGGCCTGCGGTGCGTCCAACGACTGCACCCTGGCCGATCCGAAAACCGCTGATCGCGCCTGTTGGTGCTACGGCGTCAGCATCGACCCGGCCGTGCTCGAAGCGCTGCCACCGGAACTGCGCGACAAATCCTGCCTGTGCCCACGCTGCGCGCAGGTCGAGGCGCAGCTGTAAGCAAGCGCCCAGCCGATCACGTAAGATACGCGGCCCTTTTCCCACCGAACCCTTGCCATGCGCGTTGACCGTTTCCTCAGTAACCTGCCGCGCTTCAACCGTAAGCAGGTGCGCCTGTTGCTGGTGGAAAAACGCGTGCGGATCGACGGCAACATCGTCAGCGACCCGCACGCCGAGGTGCTCGAGTTCAGCCGCGTCGAAGTCGATGACGAGGTCCTGCAAGTCGGCAAACCCGCGCGCTACTTCATGCTGCACAAGCCACCTGGCTGCGTCAGCGCCACCCGCGACCCCGAGCACCCGACGGTCCTCGATCTGATCCACGAGCCGGACAAGGACGAGTTGCACATCGCCGGTCGCCTCGACTTCAACACCACCGGTCTGATGCTGATCACCAATGACGGCAGCTGGTCGCGACGCCTGACCCAACCGCAAACCAAACTGCCCAAGGTCTACTACGTCGAGACCGAGCAGGACATCGGCCCGGAATACGCGTTGAAGTTTACTGAAGGTCTGTACTTCGCCTTTGAAGACCTCACCACCCAACCCGCCGAGCTGGTGCTGCTGGGGCCGAAATCGGCGCGGCTGAGCATTGTCGAAGGCCGGTACCACCAGGTGAAGCGCATGTTCGGCCATTTCGACAACAAGGTCCTGCGCCTGCACCGCGAACGCATGGGCCCGTTGCAGCTGGATAACGCGCTAAAACCGGGCGAGTACCGCGCATTGCGCACCGAAGAGATTCAATTGTTCTAAGCAGGCGACCGCTCAGCAGAAGTTGTCGAACAATTCACCAATGACACTTGCGCGATGACGCCGCCCCTGCTTGAATCAGGTCGTCAGCCGAAATGTGACTGACGAGTCACAACATACTTCTAAGAAACTTTTTGTCGGTTAGAGAACCCCAAGGTTCCGCCTCAGACCGGCAGACTGCCCGCCAATAATAATACCCGTCGACCTGCTGTACGGATCGACATGGGCCTCCAAATTCCAGGCGAATGCCTACCTGTCACAAAGCTCGTGCAATCTCATTTGCGCGCATACCCGCTTGCCAGGAGTCTGATGACATGAGGCCAGAAATCGCTGTGCTGGATATACAGGGTCAGTATCGGGTTTACACGGAGTTCTATCGCGCAGACGCCGCAGAGAAGACCATTATCTTGGTCAACGGCTCGATGGCCACGACTGCGTCGTTTGCACAAACCGTGAAAAACCTTCATCCGCAGTTCAATGTGGTCTGCTACGACCAGCCCTACGCGGGCAAGTCCAAGGCCCACAACGTGCACGAGAAATCGCTGACCAAGGAAATCGAAGGGCAGATCCTCCTGGAGCTGATCGACCACTTCGGCGCCGAACACGTGCTGTCGTTTTCCTGGGGCGGCGCCGCAACCCTGGTCGCCCTCGCCCACCGGCCACGCCGGATCGAAAAAGCCGTGATCAGCTCGTTCTCCCCGGAGATCAACGCGCATATGCTCGATTACCTCGAGCGCGGCGTCGACTACCTCGGCAGCCGCGACGGCGACCGGGTCGGCAACCTGGTGAACAGCACCATTGGCAAACATTTGCCGACCCTGTTCAAGCGCTTCAACTACCGGCACGTCAGCAGCCTGGCCGATCACGAATACGGGCAGATGCACTTCCACATCAGCGACCTGCTGCACAGTGATCGCCAGTGCTTCCTGAAGGCTGCGGAAAAAATCAACGTGCCGGTACTGTTCATGAACGGCGAATGGGACGAATACACCGCCGCCGATGGCGCGCGATTGTTCGCCAACCACGTGCAACACGCCACCTTTACCACACTGGAAGCCACCGGTCACTTTCTGGACATGGAACACAAAGCCGCCTGCCGAGACAGCCGCAATGCCCTGCTGGGGTTCCTGAAACCTGAACCACACGCCAGCCGAACGCGTTACCACTACGTCCAGGATCACCATGCACTGGCAATCTGAAACAGCGTCCTCGCGAGCATGCATCGCCCTACAGTAGTTGAACGCATTCCTGTAGGCGCGAGGCTTGCCCGCGATAGACCGTTTTTGCGGTGTGTGCCTTGCTACATCTACGCTAAAGCTATCCAGCACAAAGAAAAACTTCATTTCCACGCGCACATCTGGTACAAAGTCAGCCGCTCTGAGCGGGTGTCGTATAATGGCATTACTCCAGCTTCCCAAGCTGATAACGAGGGTTCGATTCCCTTCACCCGCTCCAATCGAATTTTGGTCTCACGTTGAGGTTGTTTTGACGGGGGCTGTAGATATAAAGAAAAACCGGTCCTGAGTGGCCGGTTTTTTTATGGGCGGGATTTGTGTGGAGCACTGACTCTTCGGCCGGTACTGCCAGTCAACGCCTGCCGATCAATTTAGCCGTGAGGGATACGACACCGCTGATCAGTCGTGGACGGTAGATAGCCGACAAGCGCTAGTGGGTGGGAGGTTGCCAGGGAGGGCACAGCGATGAGCTTTGATTCAGCGCCTCCGATAGTACGAAAGAAGGTATCCGAGCCGACAGAGAATTAAAGATGCTTTGCGACAAAAGCGACGGCGACAAACAGGGTCAGCGCGAATGCAGCACCGATGCTGAACGGCAACAACGTAGTGCGGATTTTGGTCGGGGCCGGGCGTCTCATCTCTTCAGCTAAAGCCTCCATCTCACGATGCAATTGCTCGATGCTTGCTCGATTACTACGATGAGTGGACATGTTTCTTTCTCCTCTCACGGACCGTGTTGAGTCCGTGAACCGTTCCTGACAATGTGAGCCGTGTGATTGCAAAGCTCAAGTACCAGCGATGTATGTTGAGTATCGGCATGTTGTGGCGCACCAGTGCTCAGATTTTAATCCAGAAGCCCACAATGGCGACAATCGCGGTCACTACCCCCGCCCCTACTGCGTATGGGTACCAGAGGGCTTCGTGTTTCAGCTTCGTTTCTTCAGCTACGAGCTTGCGAGTCTCAGCCAACAATTTTCGGGTTTCGACCAATAGTTTATCGAGTTCTAAATTTTCGCGGTCGTTCTGGTGCATTGATCATCCTTCTCGGCTTTTAGCCGCCAACCTGAGCGTCGCTTTCTGCGAAGCCGGCAAAATCTGTCGGACGTCAATCACTCATCACCCATCGTGCGGTCCATTCTGCGGAGCACTATTTCCTATCTACCCACCAGTGGATAGCGGGTGATTCCCGCTTAGGTTGTAGGCAAAATCCGAGAGCTGCGCATGAAAGAGCGTTAACTGTTTTTCGGTCAGTTGATCGTCTTGTTGACCCTTGTTTCTTCGGGATACTCTCGCATTTTCACCATCTCCAACGCCCCCTCCCCCCGCGCGGCCATCAACGAACACGCGCACAACGCTTCGAGGGAAACCAATCGGCGTGCCCTAAGTGCCGCCCGTGAACGATCTCAACAGAGCAACCCGACATGACTCAAAACATCTACGACGATCCGGAGTTTTTCCACGGCTACAGCCAAATGGGCCGTTCCATCGGCGGCCTCGACGCAGCACCGGAATGGCCGGCACTCAAATCTATGCTGCCGCCGATGAAAGGCTTGAAGGTTGTGGACCTCGGCTGCGGTTACGGCTGGTTCAGCCGTTGGGCCAGTGAGCAAGGTGCTGACAGCGTGCTCGGTCTGGACGTCTCGGAGAAGATGCTGGAGCAGGCTCGCAAAACCACGTCGGCGGGCAATATTCAGTATTCATGGGCAGATCTGGAACAACTTGATTTACCCAAAGCCAATTTCGATTTGGCCTACAGCTCACTGGCGCTGCATTACATCAAGGACCTGCCCGGGTTGTTCGCCTCGATTCACGCGGCTCTTAAACCTGCTTCGCGCTTTGTGTTTTCCATCGAACATCCGATCTTCATGGCCCCGCGCAATCCGGGTTGGCTGGTCGACGGCGAGGGCCGCAAGCGGTGGCCGGTGGACAGTTATCAACGGGAAGGCGAGCGGGTGACGAACTGGCTGGCAGAAGGCGTGATCAAGCAGCACCGAACCCTTGGCACGCTGTTCAATACGCTGATTGGCGCGGGTTTCAGCATTCAGCATGTCAACGAATGGGGGCCGAGCGACGCCGAGGTGGCGGCGCAACCGGCGCTGGCCGAAGAGCGGGAACGGCCGATGATGTTGCTGGTAGCGGTCGAGCACTGATTGCCGTAACGATGGATACCCTGTGGCGAGGGAGCTTGCTCCCGCTGGGGTGCGGAGCACCCCCTCTTCACCAAAAAAGAAGGGGACTGCTGCGCAGTCCATCGGGAGAAAGCTCCCTCGCCACAGGTTGTTATACCCTTTTACCGAGTCGCGACAATAAACAACCGCGGAAACGGCAAGAGCACCGAACCATCGCTCAACGTCGGATAAACCTGCTCGATCGCGGTGAGGTATTGCTTTAAGTATTGCGCCTTTTCCGCATCATCCAGCGGTTCGAGAAACGGCCGCAAACCACTGCCCTTGAACCACTCGACCACACCCGACGCGCCACTTGCCAGCGGATGATGGTAAGTGGTGCGCCACACATCGACGCGCGCGCAGTGTGGCCGCAGCATTGAGTAGTAATCACTGGCACTGGCCATCTCTGTACGTTGCCCGGCGGCGTCCGCCAATTTACTGGACCGTGGGCCTTCGGCCGCCACTTCGCGCATCAGGCGATGGGACGGTTCGTTGAGATTGTCGGGCATTTGAATGGCCAGGCTGCCGCCCTCGGTCAGTCGGGCGGCCAGCGACGGCAGTAACGTCGCGTGATCGGGCAGCCATTGCAACACGGCGTTGGCGAAGATCACGTCGAACGGGCCGCTATCGTTCCAGGTTCCGATATCAACGGTGTCGAACTGCACGTTTGGCAAGCGCTTGCGAGCGGCCTCGATCATGTCGGTCGAGCTGTCGACGCCACGCACCGTAGCGCCGCTGAAGCGCTCGACCAGCAACTCGGTCGAATTGCCGGGACCGCACCCGATGTCGATGGCTGACCGCGCGTCCACCGGTGGGATGGCTGCGAGCAGGTCCCGCGCCGGGCGGGTGCGTTCATCTTCAAAAGCGACGTATTGTTTGGCGGACCAACTCATTGCGTTCTCCTGTCGGTGCGTTGTTGTGGGCCAGAAGCAGACAACCGGTCCGATACGATACCTCGACACGTGTGTGCGGCCCTATCCCGACCTTTGTCCAACGCAACGAGTTGACCGCTCGTCGAGCCATAGGCCAATCAATTTTGACAGCCAATATTTCGGATCTATAGTCCAATCGCGGCCCGTCGGAAGGAACCCGAACCCGTTAGTTTGCACGCAAGGAGCAAGGCCAGCTCATGTTCGTGACAGGTGGGTTCCGCCCGTAGTGTTTGCGCAACGACCGCAAGGCAAGCAAGCGTTGTTGTGCCTGGAAAGATGCCAGGCATTCACTATGAAGAAGGAGCTTTACTATGTCTCGAGTCACGGATGTACTGGTTTCAATCGACACCGAAACCATCCTGAAAAACTACCCAAACATCAGCAAAAACCCTGCCTCGCCGACGCTGATTGACGTCAATCATGTGTACATGGTCACCAACCATGACAACGTGATCAATGGCCAGGCCGGTGGCGAACTCAACTTGAAAGCCCAGGTGGGCGACTTGATTCGCTGGCGTGAAACCAGCCTGTCGCAGAGCTTCGAAACCGCCGTAATTTTCTACAAATTCATTGGCAACGTCGGCAACGATTTGATCTCAACACCCACGCCGCGCAAGGCCACAGCTTGCGTCGCCGTCCCTAACACCAACAACCCTTCAGTGCCAAGCTGCCAGAAAGTCGATAACCATTACTGGTCTTCGGAAACACTTTCTACCGGCAGCGTGACCTATCACTTCCACTTCCTGATTGTGAACCGCGATTGCCAGATCGTCGGCTGCTGTTCGTGGGACCCGTTTATTACCATCCGTAATTGACGAGAGACTGGCCCCTTGGCAACAAGGGGCTTGCCACACCAGTTGCCGCCTCGACAGGAACGGGATGTCTTGCATGAACCGAAGCGGCTGCCGTCATGTGCCAACATCATGAAAGGAATCCATGATGACTTCAGAACCGATCAAACCCCCGTCCTCCAGCGTCGGGACCGCGAACAATGTATTGCTGATTGTCGATGCCGAATCGCTACTCTCACGCTATCCGCAACCCAGCCTCAAACCGCAACTGCCGACGGTGATTGAGGACGGTTTTATCCTTGTCATTGGCGGACACAAAAGTAACATTAATGACAGCAATATGACGTTGAACGCAGATAACGGGACAGCGTTCCATATCCGTGGAAGAACCGTCAGCTTGCTCGCCGAACACAGCGTGGTGTTTTACGAGATGTCCGTGGGCGATGCCGGCGTACTGTCAGCGCCCAGATTGGTGGTCCATAGCAACCTGACGGTACCTGCGCCAGACCCGGAAAATCCGACCGAGCCGGGTACCCACCAGGCTGACGATCATTATTGGGAATGCACGCAAATATCCTCCGGGGTGGAGGCGTGTGAGCTAAACTTTATGCTGATCAGTACAAGCTGCGAGGCGTTGGGTTACTTCAGTTGGGCGGTTGACGTGAAGCTGAAGTAGCAAACAACAGCCACAAAAAACCGACCGCATGGGCTTATGCCGGATAAAGCACAAGCGATAAGAAACCTGTGGCGAGGGAGCTTGCTCCCTCGCCACAAGATATGCATCATCCTTAACCAGCATTGGCTGTATGGGCCAAGCTTTTCTGGTTTACGGCAATCGATGCTAGGCGTAATACCCAACTGTCTTCTTCAAATGATCCGAATACTCGTAGATATCGTCTATCGAATTTATCGCGTGTCGGGTTTCATTCTTCTCTTCGTCAAAAATGCCGATGTACTTCTGTGAACGATTGAAGTGCAGCCGGCAGATTGGTTTACGGTTGTTGTCGTCGAGCAGAATACCGAAGTAACTCTGAGTGTCGCGCTGAACAATCCGCTTTGCATCGACCACAGACCGGACCACGGCACGAACGATGTGATAACCCTCCAGTTCTTCCAATGTCGTCAGGACTTTGTCCTCTGACTCGTCCCGCACATCCGGTTGCTCAGCCCCACTGGACGAAACTGGCAAAGAGGCCAACGCAGGTTGTATGGCGCCGCTCATTGCGGACTTGAGCCTTTCGTTGATTTGGTCATTGAGAAATTGCACGACCGCTTTTCTAGTCAGTTCATGAAACTGCTCGCGGACCTTTTGAGTAATTACACCGTCGTAGACGCGCGAAGCGAACACTTTGACGAAGTCGTCATCGGGTTTGCTGACTTGAGCCGCAATGACCTTTTTGATTTGGCTGACATACTTCAACTCACCGGCGGCGCTGATGATCGAATCCACATCGAAAGCTGATTTGGTGAGTTTTACCAATTCCGGGACGGAATACTCATCGATGTCCAGCAGGTCGAGTTCAAGGAACGGCTTCTCATCCATCTTGTTGGGCGCGTCCAGGTCAGTGAAAAATTTATAGACCTGACCGTTGGTAAGGATGGAGATCCGAGCACTGGTGACATGGAAATAACGAAACAACTGAGACGCGTGATTGATGTGGAGAGGCTCGCCTATTTTTTTGCACTCGATAAGGATCTGAACTTCTCCACCCTTCATGATTGCGTAATCAATTTTTTCTCCTTTTTTCGTGCCGATATCGCAAACGAATTCGGGAGTCACTTCAGTCGGATCGAAGACATCGTAGCCCAGCACTGTGCTGATAAAGGGCATGACAAAAGCGTTTTTGGTCGCTTCCTCCGTCTGAATTGCAGCGCTCTGCAAACGAACTTTGGCGGCTAGACTTGCTAACTTTTCGAAGAATTCCATGAGTGACCTCTTAGCTGGTTTCGATCCGTGTGCTTGCATGCTGGCAAATTGACTGCCCTTGATACTAGACACAAACCACCACAAAGAAAGATTCCGATCAGGATTTGCGAAATACAGAGTTTTCTTACATCCGAAGCCAGTGCAATACGGGTTTCAATGAATACGAAAAACCCGAAAGAATTTTCATCCTGCCCGCGCTGTCACACATTCAGGCGCATCCCAATAAGGAACACGGCAATGAAATTCGCAAAAATCTCGCAGAAACTCGCCCTGTGGGCCGGCAGTCCCATGACGTTTATGGGCGCACTGACTCTTATAGTTTTGTGGGCCCTGAGCGGGCCGATTTTTGGTTTCAACGACACCTGGCAACTGGTCATCAATACCTCAACCACGATCATCACGTTCCTGATGGTGTTCCTGATCCAGAACACGCAGAACCGCGACACCGACATCCTGCATTTGAAAATCGATGAGTTGCTGCGGGTGAACAAAGAGGCGCAGAACGCGATGCTGGGGCTGGAATTGCTGGACCTCAAGCAACTGGAGGCGCTGCGCAGGCACTATCGGGCCATGGGCGAAAAAGATGTGCATGACCTGGCGGGGCTGGCGACGACGAGCCAGCGCAAACAGGGTTTGAACAAGTGCTGAACACAATCAAAACGGCGCGTGATGTGAATCACGCGCCGTTTGCTTTAGACGTCGTAAAAAACCGGGTTATAGACCGGCCTGCAACGCCCTGGCCATTTGCAGATGGTTTTGCAGTTTGGGCAGGGTTTCTTCAGCGAACGCTTTAATTTGCGGGATGTCCGTGGTTTGCGCTTCTTGCTGAAGTTGCTCGATGGCTTCCTGAGTGGTTTTCACCTGACTGGCGGCGTAGGCCTGATCAAAGGTTGCACCGTCCATCGCTTGCGGCATCAAGGCTTTTGCCTTGTCGACCACCTCTTCGCGCGGGGCCACCGGCAGATCCAGTTGTTTGGCAATTTTTGCCAGATGCTGGTTGGCGGTGGTGCGGTCGTTGATGACGACGATGGTGTAGTCCTTGACCTCTTTGGATTCGGTTTTCTGGTGCGCCAGGCGACTGGCTTCGATGTCGGCCATGCCTTGGGCCGAGGCATCGTTGATGAATTCGGCGGGGGACTGGGCAAAGGCACTGCTGGCGCACAATCCCAGCAGCGTGGCAAAACCTGCATGACGTATTCGGGTGGCCATCCGGCTCATGGTCGCGCCCTCCTTCTGAAAAAATTCAAGCGGGAGCTTGCGCCCCCGCCTCTCGATCAAAACCACCTTCAATCACTACTTGGACTTCTGAGGACCTTTGCGGCCCATTTCGGGTTTCGTAGAGTCTTTATCAACAGTCGTTGTGGTGGTTTTCCCACCTTTGCGACCGGCTTCAGACGCCTTCGTTCGATCGTTGGCGAAGTTTCCCGAGTTCGAGTTTCTTGAGTTAGGCATGATTCTCTACCTCTTGGTAAATGATCCAGGCGAGCAACAGCTCGCATAAATTCAGAATGAACGAACCCCAAAAGGTTTAGAAAACCTGAAAACGCCGCGACGAACGGCGGCGAGATTTCAGATTTCGAGTCGTAGATGATGCTGGCGTTTGGCAGCGTACATGGCCTCGTCGGCATGCCTGAACAACTGCTTTTCTTCGGTGCCATGCTCGGGGTAATGAGCGACGCCGATACTGGTGTGGATGTTCAGGTTATGCCCGTCCAGACGCAGCGGCTGAGCCAGGACCTGAAGGATTTTTTCCGCCACGCTGTCAGCGTCTTCCAGGCCGTGGATGCTGTGCAACAACACCACAAACTCGTCCCCGCCGATACGCGCCACGGTGTCGGTTTCACGCACGCACCCCTTGATCCGATTGGCCACCGCTTGCAACAGCATGTCGCCCACCGCATGACCGTGGGTGTCGTTGACGTCCTTGAAGCGGTCGAGGTCGACGTACAGCAACGCCATGCGCCCGCCATCGGCCCGAGCCAGCGCCAGTGAGGCCTTGAGACGATCACGCAGCAGCTCGCGATTAGGCAGTTGAGTCAGCTGGTCGTACTGCGCCATTCGCTGCAATCGGGCATGCAATTGCTTGCGCTCGATAGCGGTCGCGACCTGGGCGCAGACGTATTGCAACAGCTCCTTGTCCCGCTCGGTGTAGCGCTCGCCACCTGGAACGCTTTTGACGATGAGCGCGCCAATGGTGCCGTTTTGCGAGTTCAGGGGCACGCCCAGCCAGCAGGGTGAATTCGGGCCCTCGACCAACATTTCAAAGCCTGCGGGCGAAAGGCCCTGGTCCGGGGTCAGCAAAATTGGCAAACCGCTGCGGATCACTTCCGCACACAGGCGCCCGGTGATGGTGCCTGGCTGCTCGGGTTGCAGTTCGTCGTCGTTGACGTGATAGGGAAAATTCAACTGCGCGCAGTGTTCGTCATACAGCGCCACGGAGAAATTCAGCGCGGGCAGCCATTCGCCGATGATCAAGTGGATGTGTTTGAACAGCGCCAGCAAATCTTCAGCCGCGTGGGCCGCCTCGGAAATCGCATACAACGCCGCTTGCCGGGACTCGGCCTGCTTGCGTTCGGTGATGTCCCGGGCCACGGCAATGCGCAACTGATCGACTTCCGACCAGCGCGCCGACCAGAGGATGTGCACCACCTGACCGTCCTTGCGCAGGTAGCGGTTTTCGAAATTGAGTTTGGGCTCGCCGCCCATGATTTCACGCGCGGCGTCGAGGGTGCGCTGGCGGTCGCCGGGATGCACCATGTCGATCATCGGCTGGCCGATCAGTTCGTCGACGGTGTAGCCGAAAATGCGCTCACAGGCCGCGCTGACAAAAACGAAGCGACCTTGTTTATCGACCGCACAAACGGCGTCCAGCAACAGGTCGATGTAGCTCGCCAACGGCGCGGAATTTCTGGATGCCATGGTGTCCTGCTTATGGCCTCAAGCCTTATTCGTGACCAGCCCCGGCAACGCATGCGCCAGGGCATTAATGGCAAAACCGATAAACATGACCCCGCACAAACGGGTGATCGCCAGTTCATGGCGCTGATACAAGTTGCGAACCTGCCGCGCACCGACGATTCCGATGAGAATAGCGTAGGCGATCAGGCCACCAACGAAGCTCAGGACAATCAGCCACGGCAGCATCGACCAGTGCAGCAACTCCGCGCGGCTCGACAGCAGCGCCGTGAACGTAGCCACCGCCACCGGGTAAGCCTTGGGATTGGTCAGGCCGAACAGAATGCCGTGCCAGAACGGTTGGCGAGCCGTGCCTTGAGGTGCCTCGGCACTGCTGCGTTTCGCCCGCACGGCACGCAAACCGAGCCAGAACAAATACAACCCGCTGAACACGCCCAAGACATCGAAGGCTGTGCTGCCGATTTCCCGCGCGCCGACAATCGCAATCAATGCGGTGCTGCACCAGACCACATCGCCCAGCAGATGCCCGCACAAGAACCCCGCCCCAGCCCGCCTACCGCGCGCCGCACCAATGCCGAACACCGCCAACACACCCGGTCCCGGCGTGATGCCGTAGATAAAGCCCGAGGCGAGAACAGCCATTAGCAGCGATGGGGTCATCAGGAAATCCTATTGAACTGTCTGGTGAATGGGCGCCAGTCTATCTCAGGTCCTTGCGCGCGGACTTACTGATCGTCGAAGAACTTCATTCCGGCATAGGGCCGCTGCCGACAGGCCGCCAGCCGTGACGCCAGATCGCCAACATGGGCTTCAAGCTTGTGGCCGTCCGGGTCGAGGAAATAGAACGATGCGCCTTCGCTGCGGTTGTCGCGCCATTCCTGAACGTTGGCGGATCGCAGGCGCTCGACGAACGTGGCGAAATCTGCTGCGTCCAGGCTGAAGGCGTAGTGGGTGTAGTCGGCGGTGGGTTCGGATTTGCGCAGAGGGTCGAGGGAAAGGCACAACCAGAGTCCGGGGAGCGAGAGGTAGGCGCCGGTGTCCCACGTCGCTTCGAGGCGCAGTTGCAGGCGTTTTTGGTAGAACGCCACGCTGCGATTCAGGTCTGTGACGGCGAGGGTGAGGTGGTTGAGGCCGGTTAGCAATTTCGTTACCTCGCGGGTATGTTCTGAATGTCAGTATCTGGAGCGCAACACCAATGGAAAAGGCCAAACCCAAAAAATCTTAGCGAAACGCCATCGCCAGGACCGGCCCGCGCGCACTCGGCGCACGAGGCCCTGATGATCGACGACATTCAGCGAGCCCTGAGTGAAGCGGACAATGGTGATTTCGCTAGCCCAAAAGAACTGAAAGCAGTAGTTGGCAAATGGGTAACTGATATCAGCTGATAAAGGAATCTCAAAATCGTATTGCTCGTCTCGACCACAATACTCAGCGTGCAGGAACATCACGATTAACCGCGCGCTATTGCGTCCTCAATCCGCCCATTCAACCAATTCAACGCCTGATCCCCTCCCCGCCGTTTGTGCCACACCAACACGAACGTAAACGACGGGATATGAAACGGTGGCGGGACGACGATCAGCGACTGCTGATCGATGTTGAGCAAACCTCGCGAAGCCACCGTCAAAATCAAATCCGTACCACTGATGAACTCTGGCGCAACGCTCCAGTGCGGCAGGCTGACGGCCACTCGGCGGCGCTCTCGCAACGCGGTCAGGGCCCGTTCGATTTCCGGGGTGCCGCTGCCGCGCATTTCCAGCAGGACATGCGGGCGGGCGAGGTAGGTTGGCAGGTCGAGGGTGCCGTTGGCGGGCAGGCTGTTGCGGTCGATCAGGCAGGCGTAGTGCTCTTCGAACAACGGGGTGCTGCGCAGGTCGTTCGGCATTTCCGGGAATACTCCCGCCGCCACGTCGATGTCACCGTTGAGCACGCCATCGAGCATGCCTTCGCGGCTGGCGTGGGAGACTTGGAGGTCGATCCCCGGCGCTTCCCGGCGCAAGGTTCGAATCAGCCCTGGCAAGACAATAGCGGCGCCGTAGTCCGACATCGCCAGGCGAAAGGTGCGCTTGGCGGTGGCCGGATCGAACGCGTTTGGTGCCAGCAGCGATTGCACCTGGGCCAGCGCTTCGGCCAGTGGTGCCATTAACTCCAGCGCTCGCGGCGTGGCGACCAGCCCCGCGCCCGCGCGCACCAGCAATGGATCGCCGAGCATGTCGCGCAACCGAGCCAGGGCGTGGCTGACCGCGGGCTGACTGAGGTGCAGGCGCTCGGCGGCGCGAGTCACGTGCTGCTCGCTAAGCAAGGCGTCGAGGATCACCAGCAGGTTGAGGTCGATGCGCCGTAGATCATTCATCTGATGCATGTTCTGGATAGCAATTTGGAATTTAAATCTGCGCGACGAATACTCTAGAGTCCAGCAAAACCTGTTGGAGATTGATCATGAGTACATTGCACTGGGCCGGGGTATTGCTACTGGCCGTGATTGCAGGGGCGGTGGTGCCTTTTCAGAGCGCGATCAATGCCAACCTCACGCGCGGTCTGGGGCATCCGTTGTGGGCGACGCTGGCGTCGTTGCTGGTGAGTATTGTGGTGCTGTTGCCGGTTATGTTGGCGCTGAGATTGCCGTTGCCATCGATGGGGTTTATCAGCAAGGCGCCCCTGTGGATGTGGGCCGGTGGGGCGTTTGGGGTGTGTTTTGTTGCGTTGGCGTTGATGCTGGTACCGAAGCTTGGGGCATCGGGGTTTATTGCGCTGGCGTTGGCGGGGCAAGTGGTGGCGTCACTGGTGCTGGATCACTTCGGGTTGTTTGGGTTGGTGGAGCGGCACATGACCTTGCCGCGGGTGTTGGGGGCGGTGTTGTTGGTGGCGGGGGTGGCGTTGATTCAGTTTGGGGCTTTGCCCGCAAAGGGCTTAGTGGCGGCGGATTGATGTGTCATATGGAAGATATTCAGTGCATGTCATTCCGTCTTCGCGAGCAAGCCCGCTCCCACATTTGATCTCCAGGGTGCACTGTATTTGTGTACGACTTCGATCAAATGTGGGAGCGGGCTTGCTCGCGAAAGCGGCCTATCCAACGACGCAGATTTTAGAACTTGTCGAGCGTACGCAGCTTCTGCGGCAACCCCCACATCAGCAGCGCAACGGCGATCAGCGCGCAGACACCGATCACATACAGCGCCGGTGTGGTACTGCCGGTCAGGTCCTTGATCCGCCCCACCATCACCGGGCTGACGATCCCGCCAAACTGGCCCAGGGTGTTGATCACCGCAATCCCGCCCGCCGCCCCTGCGCCGGCACCGGCCAGGAGTTTTGGCGGCAGGGTCCAGAAGCTCGGGATCGACGCGATGATCCCGGCGCCAAGCAAGCCCAGCGCAACAATCAGGAAGGTCGTGTGATCAGCGAAGATCCCGGCGCAGAAGAACCCTACCGCGCCCACCGCCACCAAGCCGGCGACAAACTTGCGCCGCTCACCGGTCGAGTCGGACAAGCGCCCGATCACCACCATGCTGATCGCGCCGCAAATGTAAGGAATGGCGGTGAGCAAACCGATCATCACCGGGCTTTCGGTGCCGGCACTGCGGATCAGTTGCGGGGCCCAGAAATTCAAGCCGTAGGACGCCACTTGAATCAGGAAGTAGATCAGCCCCAGTGTCAGGAATCCCGGAATGCGCAGCGCCGCGAGCAACGAGCCACCACTTTTGTGCGGTTCATGAATAGCAATGCGGCTAGCCAGCAGAGTCTTCTCGGAAGCGGTCAGCCAATGGGCGTCTTCAATGCGGTCCTTGAGCAAGGTCAGCACCAGCAAACCGAGGCCGATGCACGGCACGCCGCCCAGCAGGAACAACCAGTGCCAGCCGCGCATGTCGAGGAAACCGTCGAGGTGTTGCAGCACCAGCCCGGAGAAAGGCGCGCCGACCAGACCGGCAAACGCCGACGACAGAAACAGCATCGAGGTGATCCGGCCGCGAAAGTGCTGCGGAAACCACAGCGTCAGGTAATACAACACGCCCGGTGCAAAACCGGCTTCCATCGCACCGATCACAAAGCGCAGCGCATAGAACTGCCATTCGCTATTGACGAAGACCATGGCCGCAGTGGCGAGCCCCCAGGACATCATGATCCGGGCGATCCAGCGCCGCGCGCCGACCTTGTACAGCATCATGTTGCTCGGCACTTCGAACAGCACGTAGCCAACCACAAACAGCCCGGCGCCGAGGCCGTAGGCGGTGTCACTCAGGCTCAGGTCGGTCTGTAGCTGGAACTTGGCGAAACTGATGTTGATACGGTCGAAAAACGCGAACAGGTAGCAAACCATGATCAGCGGCATCACGCGCCAGGCGACCTTGCTGACCAGGGCTTTTTCTTCGTCGTGGCTAACGGACGGGCTCGCGCCCGCCTCCAATACATTGAGGCTCATGGTGGTTCTCCAGGCGGACTTCCCGTGGGTGTCCGATTGTTTTTGTTGTCTGGTTGAGTGGGACTGTAGAGGAGCTTTACTGTGGGAGCGGGCTTGCTCGCGAAGGCGGTGTGTCAGTCGACAACAATGCTGAATGTCAGACCGCATTCGCGAGCAAGCCCGCTCCCACATGGGGATTTTGGGTGGGTCAGGAAGGCGTCGGATGCAGGTCGCAATTGCGGCCGGCCTTGGCCAGTTGACCCGGCACTTCGTGGCCCAGCAGCGCGGGCAACCCTCGGGACAATCGCAGCAGCAGCGGCAGGTCGATGCCGGTGTGAATGCCGATTTCATCGCACAGGTTGACCAAGTCTTCGGTACAGATATTGCCCGAGGCACCCGGCGCAAACGGGCAACCGCCAAGCCCGCCGAGCGCGGCATCAAAGCGTCGGGCACCGGCCTCATAAGCGGCCAGCACGTTGCACAAGCCGAGGCCGCGGGTGTTGTGGAAATGCAGGGTCAAATCCGCGGGCGAAACCCGTTGCAACACCCGTCGTACCAACCTGTCGACCTGTCGCGGATTGGCCATGCCAGTGGTATCGGCCAGGGTAATGCCTTGAATCCCGAGTTCTTGATAGGCCTCAACGATTTGCAGCACGCGATCCTCATCAATCCTGCCTTCGAACGGGCAACCAAACGTGGTGGCGATGCTGCCGTTGAGCCGCACCTGCGTGCCGCCGGCGTAGTGCACGATCTCGCCGAACGCGGCCAGCGAGTCTTCGCAGCGCATGCGCATGTTCGCCAGGTTATGGGTCTGGCTGGCGGACATTACCAGGTTCAGCTCATCGGCCCGCGTCGCCAACGCCCGTTGCGCGCCCTTGAGGTTGGGGATCAACGCGACGTAGATCACCCCCGGTTGGCGGGTGATGCCCTTGAACACCGACTCGCCATCGCGCAACGCCGGAATAGCCTTGGGCGAGACAAACGAACCGGCCTCGATACGGCTGAACCCGGCCAGCGACAATTGATCGATCAGGGCAATCTTGTCGACGGTTTCAACCCACGTCGGCTCGATCTGCAAACCGTCGCGCGGCGAGACTTCCTGAACGATCAGGGTCTGGGAAAAATCAGTGATCATTGCACCACCCCTTCAGTTTTCAGGCGTTCGATATCAGCGTCCGTCAGGCCCAGCCCGGCGAGAATCCCGTCGGTGTGCTGGCCCAGACTCGGCCCCGACCAGTTCACGCCACCCGGGGTTTCCGAGAGTTTCGGCACGATGCCCGGCATTTTCACTGTTGCGCCGCCCGGCAGGTCGGCGCTGAGCAACATCTCCCGCGCCTGATAATGCGGGTCGGCGACGATGTCGGCCACCGAATAGATGCGCCCGGCGGGGACTTCTGCGGCTTCCAGCGCCGACAGCACAGCGTCGATCGGCAGGCTGCTAGTCCAGTGGGTAATCGCGGCGTCGAGCACATTGCTTTTCAAGGCACGGCCGTCGTTATGCGCAAATTCCGGCGCATCCGCCAGATCGCGCCGGCCGATGACCTCCATCAAGCGCTTGTAGATCGGGTCGCTGTTGCCGGCGATCACCACGTAAGCGCCATCGGCCGTCAGATAGGTATTGGACGGGGCGATGCCCGGCAAGGCACCGCCGCTGCGCTCACGGACATGGCCGAGCATGTCGTATTCCGGCACCAGGCTTTCCATGACGTTGAATACGCTTTCGGCCAGTGATACATCGACCACTTGCCCGCCGCCCTGCCCGGTCTTGACCCGCAGCAACGACATCAAGGCACCGATCACTGCGTGCAGCGAGGCGAGGGAGTCGCCGAGGCTGACGCCCACCCGCGCTGGCGGTGAGCCGGGGGTGCCGGTGGTGTAGCGAATCCCGCCCATGGCCTCGCCGATGGCGCCGAATCCCGGGCGATCTCGGTAGGGGCCGGTCTGGCCGTAACCGGAAATCCGTACCAGCGTCAGGTTGGGATTGAGGGCGTGCAACACGTCCCAGCCCAACCCGAGTTTTTCCAGGGCGCCGGGGCGCAGGTTTTCGATCAGCACGTCGGCGCTGGTCGCCAGTTGCTTGACCAGTTCGATGCCTTCGGGGGATTTGAGATTGAGTGCCAGGGACTTCTTATTGCGCGATTGCAGGTACCACCACAACGACGTGCCTTCGTGCAGCTTGCGCCATTTGCGCAGGGGATCGCCCTGGCCCATGGCTTCGATCTTGATCACGTCGGCGCCGAACTCGGCGAGCATGCGCGCGGCGAAGGGGGCGGCGATCAACGTGCCGATCTCGATCACTTTGATTGCACTTAACGGGGCAGTCATCGCGGATACCTCTTGTTCTTGGAATAGGCGCCAAGGCTAGAGGAGCCGGGGTTAAGGAATCCAACCTTCAGTTGGCAACGGGCGTTCGTGAAACGCGAACGCTCCCGGGATTGCCACGACCTGAGGACCGCCTTCGCGAGCAAGCCCGCTCCCACATTTAACCGAGTTCCTCCATGAGAATGCGGTTGAATGTGGGAGCGGGCTTGCTCGCGAAGGGGCCGGCACAGCCACTAAAGAAACATCAGACCACCCCACGCAACTGCTCAAACAACATCCGGCTCACCGGCGACAACCCCGCCTCATCCCGCACCACAATGATCAACGCCCGATCCGACCACTCATCCGTCAACGGCACCGCATGCAGCCCCAACGCCCGGCCAAATAATTCATAAGCCTTCTGCGGCAAAATCCCGATGCCCATGTTGGCCTGGACCATCCGGCACATCGCATCAAAACCCGGCACATGAATGCGCAGCCGCAACACTTTGCCCGCCTGACGCGCCGCCGCATGGGTGCGCATGTTGATCGAACTGGCTGAATGCAGCCCCACGTAATCGCTGTCCAGCGTGTCCGCAAACGCCAGGCTCGAACGGCGGGCCAACGGATGATCGGGCAGCATCAACACCATCAACTTGTCCTGACGGTACAGCACGCTGTGCAAACCCTTGATGTCGCTGTCGATGGAGCAAATGCCCAAGTCCGCCACCCCATCCAGCACCCCCTGGATCACCCCGCTGCTGGGGCGTTCTTCGAGGTCAGTCTTGACCTGCGGATGGCGCTCGGAAAAGTCCCGCAAGTCCTCGGGCAAAAACTGAATGATCGCCGACAGGTTGGCGAGCATCCGCACATAACCGCGAATGCCGTGGCTGTGCTCACCCAGCTCCAGGCCCATTTTCTCAACGTTGAACAGCATCTGTCGGGCATGGTGCAGCAGCGTTTCACCTGCCGGTGTCGGGGTCATGCCTTTGGCCTGGCGCACGAACAGACTGATCCCCAGTGCCTCTTCCAGTTCCATCAAGCGTTTGCTGGCCGCCGACACTGCAATCGCTTCACGAGTAGCCGCGCGGGTCAGCGTGCCTTCTTCGTGGACGGCGACGAACAATTGGAGGGTGATCAGGTCGAGACGGCGGATCAGGCTTTTTTGCAGCATGGAGGGCTCGATGACTTCAGTTCGGCTGAGTCGGCAGGATAGCCCGGTTTTGGCCCACAACCTCACACGCCATCGCCCTACACGTAAATCTCTTGTAACACTCAACCGAACAGGAAACGGCCGATTCAGCGCCCACGCCGCACGCTGTAAAGTCTGGAAACACACGGACAGTTTCATCACTCAAGGACAGACACGTCACATGGACCAGACAACAAACGCCGCCAACACCTTCACCAACTATCGAAAACTGATCTCGCTGGCCGATCACGACTGGGAAACCGCGGAAGCCGGAAAGGTCGCGGGACTGAATGTCGACATCAGAAGCAGCAACCGCATGGTTGACCAGCACGGACGCGCCTTTCATCACTTCTGCACCACTTCCTATCTAGGCCTGGATCACCATCCCGACCTGCTCGACGGCGCCATGACCACCTTGTGGGAAACCGGCACCCTGCGCATCGCCAACTCGAAAAACCGCTGCAAACTGGCGATCCTCGATCAGTACGAAACCGAGCTGTCAGCGTTGTTCGGCGCCACGTGCCTGAGCACCTTGTCGTGCAGCGCGGCGAGTGCCGGCATCCTGCCGCTGCTGGCCAGCGGCGTGTTCACCGAAAACCGGCCGCCGGTGATGGTATTCGACCGCTTGGCGCACTATTCGATGAGTCACCTCAAAGCCGCCTGCGCCGACGAAACCAGGGTCGTGACCAGCCCGCACAACGACATGGATTTTCTGGAAACGCAGTGCCAGCAACATACCAGGGTCGCGTATGTGGCCGACGGCGCGTACAGCATGGGCGGGGTCGCCGACCTGGACAGCCTGATGTACCTGAAGGACCGCTATGGCCTGTTTCTTTACCTCGACGACTCCCACGCGTTGTCCGCTGTTGGCACTTTCGGTGCGGGCCTCGTGCGCCCCAGGTTGCAGTCCCTGGCGGATGACGCCTTGATTGTCGCCTCATTGGCCAAGTCATTTGGCGCCAGCGGCGGGCTGGTGATGCTGGGCAATGAACGGCAGAAAAAGCTCATTCAACGCTACGGCGGCCCCAGCAACTGGTCGCAAAGCCTGAACAGCGCGTCCATCGGTGCGGGTAGAGCGTCCATCCAGCTGCATCACACGCCTGCATTTACTGCGTTACAGGAAAAACTTCAGGTTAATATCCGCCTCTTCGACAGCCTGATTCGAACCGCACAATACGGCAGCAACATGGCGATTCGCTTGATCCACTGCGGTGAAGCGAGGCTGGCCAACCGCATTGCAATCGAGTTATCCAACCTCGGCTTCTTTACCTGGGCCGTGTTTTTCCCCGTGGTTGCACAAGGCAAGGCCGCCATCAGAATCACGCTGCGCGCCGACATGGAGCCGACGCTGATTCGACATTTTTGTGAACTCGTCACCGAGCTTTTGCGCACATGCACCGGGGACGCCCGCTAGACATCCAGGGATGATTCCATGAAGAGCAGCACCACCCTCCTCGTCACCTGCAGCACGGTTTTTCTCGCGCAGTTAGGCATGAGCATTTACCTGCCGGCGCTGCCGGAGATGGCTCGGCATCTGTCTGCCGACGCTTCGCAGGTGTCCTGGGGACTGGCGGTGTATCTGATCGGTATGGCGCTGCCGATGTTGTTCTGGGGCAGCCTCGGCCAGCGCATCGGCCGCAAACCGGTGCTGCTCGCGGCGCTAAGCATTTATGGCTTGGCCAACCTTTCACTGCCGCTGGGCCAGACGCTTGAAGCGTTTCTGTTTTTTCGGCTACTTCAAGGCATTGGTGCCAGCGGGATTTCAGTCATGGCACGGGTGTTGATCCGCGACAGTTTCCGCGGTGACCTTCTGGCCAAGGCGTTGTCGTGGATTTCGATTTCGTTCGTGATTGCGCTGGGCATCGGCCAGTACCTGGGGTCGGTGATCCAGGTGGCGCTGGGCTGGTCGGCGATTTTCTATCTGCTGGGTGGCACGAGCCTGTTGATGGCGACAGTCGTGGCACGGGTTTCTTTCGCGGTGCTGACCGAGGACAACATTCAGTCGTCTGCGTGGCCCAGTTACTGGCGCATTCTGCGCGATCGTGCCTTCTTGCTGCCGGCCCTCACAGGTGGCCTCGGTTATGGGGTGATCATCGCCTTCAACACCGCCGCACCGCTGATTCTGCAAGGCCCGTTCAACTGGTCGGCCGTGGAATACGGCTTGCTGGGCTGGCCGATCAGCGCGGCGTATTTTCTGGGGGCGCTGGGGGTCAATGCCTTGGTACTGCGCACCGGACAGCGCCGTCTGATGACGGCGGGCGTCGCTTTAGTGCTGACAGGGAGTGCGGTGATGTTGCTGGGCAGCATCGTCGGCACCGCCATCGCGCTGCTGTTCTGGCTGCCCTATTGCGTGGCGGTGTTCGGGCAGTCGTTGACGTACCCGATCAGCCTGTCGCTGGCCAACGACGGTTCACCGGTTGGCGGAGCTTATGCGATGGCGTTGAGCGGCTTCATCCACCAATTGATGGCTGCCGTTATCGGCGGTATCGCCAGCCTGATCGCCAGTCAGCAGGCATGGCCGTTGTCGTTGCTCTGCACCTTGCTGGCGTTGGGCGCGATGCTGTGTGTCATGCTCGCGCCCGCTCGCAAAACGGCCTAAAAGGCGTTACGGAAAATCTCCTCGATCTGGCGCTGATCCGCCGCCCGCGGATTGGTAAAACCGCAGGCGTCTTTCAGCGCATTGGTGGCAAGCATGGGGACGTCGTTGAGTCTGGCGCCGAGCTCACGCAATCCGGCAGGGATGTCCACATCACTGGACAGTCGACGGATCGCCGCAATAGCCGCTTGAGCTCCCTCTTCAGGGCTGAGGCCACGAATATCGGCGCCCATCGCATGAGCCACGTCGGTCAGGCGCGGGGCGCAAACCTGAGCGTTGAAGCTTTGAACGTGGGGCAGCAGTACCGCGTTGCAGACGCCATGAGGCAAATCGTAGAACCCGCCCAATTGGTGAGCCATGGCGTGAACATAACCCAGGGACGCGTTATTGAACGCCATGCCAGCCAGGAATTGCGCGTAGGCCATGTTTTCCCGCGCAGCCATGTCACTGCCGTCGCGCACGGCCAGCCGCAGGTTGTTGCTGATCAACGTGATCGCCTTCAGTGCGCAGGCATCTGTGATCGGGTTAGCGGCCGTGGAGACGTACGCTTCGATGGCGTGGGTCAATGCGTCCATGCCGGTGGCTGCCGTCAGCCCATGAGGCATGGCGACCATCAGCGCCGGGTCGTTGACCGACAGCAGCGGCGTGACGTTGCGATCGACAATGGCCATTTTCACGTGGCGCGATTCGTCGGTGATGATGCAAAAACGTGTCATTTCGCTGGCGGTGCCGGCGGTGGTGTTGATCGCGATCAGCGGCAGCTGTGGTTTGCTCGATTGATCGACACCTTCATAATCGCGGATCTGCCCGCCATTGGTCGCACATAACGCGATGCCCTTGGCGCAGTCGTGGGGCGAACCACCCCCGAGAGACACCACAAAATCGCAGCGACTTTCCTTCAACAAGCCCAGGCCGAGCTCGACGTTGGCCATGTTCGGGTTGGGTTTGGCGCCGTCGAAGATCACCGAGTCGATGTCCTGCATCGCCAGTTTTCCCGAAATCATTTTCGCTACGCCGGCTTTGGCCAGCCCAACATCGGTGACAATCAGCGCTTTACGAAAGCCGTACTTGCCAATGGCGTCCATGGCTTCGTCGAGGCAACCCGTACCCATGATGTTCACGGCGGGAATGAAAAACGTGCTGCTCATGAGCGATTCTCCTGGCTGGGCCGAATCGGCGACGCCGATCCAGCGGGACGCCCACAGCATCGACCCTTCGCTCACGCCGTAACTTGATCTGGCTCAAGTCATGGTCGTGATAAAGTCGCCGCCCATCAGACCTTTTGCTTTGAGACTTTGACCGCAATGACCGATTTCCAGGATGTTGATGCCCAACTTGAAGACTGGAACGCCTTGCGCGCCACCGCCTCGTTCAGCGGCCTGCTGGTCGGCAACGGCGCCAGCCGGGCGGTGTGGGACGATTTTGGTTACGACTCGCTGTTCGAGAATGCGCGCACCGTCGAAGAAAAACCGCTGAGCCAGTCCGAGCTAAGTGTGTTCGAGGCGATGCAGACGCGCAGTTTCGAACAGGTGCTGAGCGCGCTGAAAACCACCAGCCGCGTGAACAAGGCGTTGGCCGTCAGCTCCGCCGCACCGCGCAATCGCTACTACGCGATCAAGGAAGCGCTGATCAACACCGTGCACGCGGTGCATATTCCGTGGCGGCTGGTGGTGCCTTCGACGCTGGCGACCATCCGTTCGGAACTGGGCAACTATCGGACGGTGTTTACCACCAACTATGACTTGCTCAACTACTGGTCGATTCAGCATCAGCCGGACGCGATCACCGACCTGTTCCAGGGCGCCGAGCCGGGCTTTGACTTGAGTGCCACGGCGACCGATAAAACCCGTTTGCTGTACCTGCACGGTGGTTTGCACCTGGTGCGCAATCAGGACGGCACGGCGCGCAAGCTGATGTCGACCGAGGGCACGCTGCTCGGCAGTTTCGCGATCAACAACACGATCAAGACCCTGGATGACGTGCCGCTGTTCGTGAACGAAGGGCCGGCGCAGGACAAGCTCAAGACCATTCGCAGCTCGGATTACCTGTCGTTTTGTTATGACCAGTTGTTGGGGCATGGCGATGGGTTGTGCGTCTTTGGTCATGCGCTGGGTGAGCAGGACAGCCATATCGTTCACGCGTTGCGCCAGGCGAAACCGTCGGTGGTGGCGATCTCGATTAATCCACGCAGCAAGGCGTTTATCCAGCATCAGAAGCGGCATTACTCGAAGGTGTTCGAGGGGACGGGATCAGAGCTGCGGTTTTTTGATTCGAAGACGCATGCGTTGGGGAATCCGAAGCTTACGGTTCCCGTTGAGGTTTAGCTGCGAGGCGGCTGACGCCTTCGTGAGCAAGCTCGCTCCCACATTCAATCGCGTTCCTTCGGATCAAACGCGGTCAAATGTGGGAGCGGGCTTGCTCGCGAAAGCGGTTTGACATTCAACATCATCGTTGAATATTAAGCCGCCTTCGCGAGCAAGCCCGCTCCCACATTTGGTTGTCGGCGCTAGTTAGAGCACCGGCAAGGTCTTGTCCTTGATCACCGTGGTCGGCCCGTTGGCTTTCACACTGGCGATGCCCTTTTCCATCGCGGAAGCGGAGGAGTAAGACTCGCTGCCGCCGATAATCTCGTGGTTACCGGCCTTGAGGTTGAAGTAAGGATGGCCATCCTTGGTGGTCTTTTTCTCGTAGTGTTCATCCAGCGGGCTGTTGGATTGAACCGATGCAATGCCTTTGTCGGCAGCAGCGCGGGTGGTGTACAGCTCGCTGGTCAGAATGGTTTCGGCGTTGGCGGCCTTGAGGACAAACCTGAACTGGCCACTGCTGCTTTTGCTCACTTCGTACCATCCGGACATGCTCTTTCTCCTTGGCGATTGAGAGGTTTCGCGCTTCAGAGTAAAGACCAGCCTGCTGATTCTGTCGCCTGTAGCGGCCCCTTCGCGAGCAAGCCCGCTCCCACACTTGACCGAGTCGCTCATGAGAATGCGATTAAATGTGGGAGCGGGCTTGCTCGCGAATGAGTCGACGCGGTATTCGCTACTTAGCCACCGCCCGAACCACCGACAACTCCGGCGCAGCCACCCGCCGCTGACTCAGATACCGCATACAGCTCACCCGCAAAAACGACGCGAAATTCACCACTTCCCCCCGGTAGTCCATCACCTCTTCATACAGCTTGGCGATCAGCTGGTTGGTGGTCATGCCATCGACTTCGGCGATTTCGCTGAGGATGTCCCAGAACTGATTCTCCAGCCGCAGGGTGGTGACCACCCCGCAGATGCGCAGCGAGCGGGAGCGCGATTCGTAGAGGATCGGATCGGCTTTGACGTAAAGCTCGCACATGGACAGGTCCCTCGTTACAGCGTGATTTTGGTGCCCAGCAACCCGAGGAAACCGGCGAGCCAGTTCGGGTGCGCCGGCCATGCCGGGGCAGTGGCCAGATTGCCTTGAACATGGCCCTGCGTCACCGGGATGTCGATGAACGTACCGCCGGCCAGTCGCACTTCCGGTGCACAGGCCGGGTAAGCGCTGCACTCGCGGCCTTCCAGAACGCCAGCCGCTGCCAGCAATTGCGCGCCATGACACACGGCGGCAATCGGCTTGCCAGCCTTGTCGAAGGCGCGAACCAGGTCCAGGACTTTTTCGTTCAGGCGCAGGTATTCCGGCGCACGGCCGCCGGGGATCAGCAGCGCGTCGTAGTCAGACTCAGCGACTTTGGCGAAGTCGAAGTTCAGGGCGAACAGGTGGCCGGGTTTTTCGCTGTAGGTCTGGTCGCCTTCGAAATCGTGGATCGCCGTACGCACAGTCTGGCCAGCGGTTTTGTCCGGGCACACGGCGTGGACGGTGTGACCGACCATCAGCAGCGCCTGGAACGGCACCATCACTTCATAGTCTTCGACGTAATCGCCGACCAGCATCAGGATTTTCTTGGCAGCCATGGAGAGGACTCCTTTGGGGGAACATTGGCAGGAGTATTCAAGGTAGTCCTTATCCTGAGGGTCGGGTAATAACCAGCTACTACCGCGTTATCGTTCTTCGCGAGCAAGCCCGCTCCCACATTCAACCGCGTTCCTCCAAGTGGACTGCGGTTGAATGTGGGAGCGGGCTTGCTCGCGAAGGGGCCTTCAAACTGTACGGATAACTCTGCGCCTAGCTGTAACAGCGCAGCCGCCGCGGTTTGTGGCTAGATGAAGACTCTTCCCACCACCCTGAATTCTGGTCCCCCATCATGTCCTCGCGCGAAAACACCGGCATGGCCCTCGGCCTGCTCGGCGTTGTGATTTTCAGCCTCACCCTGCCCTTCACTCGGATCGTCGTGCAGGAACTGCATCCCCTGCTCAATGGCCTCGGCCGGGCGCTGTTCGCGGCGGTGCCAGCGGCGATCCTGTTGCTGTGGCGACGGGAGAAATGGCCGACCTGGAAACAGGTCAAAGGCCTGACGCTGGTGATCGCCGGGGTCATTCTTGGTTTTCCGGTGTTGTCGGCGTGGGCCATGCAAACCTTGCCGGCGTCCCACGGTGCCTTGGTCAACGGCCTGCAACCGCTGTGCGTGGCGCTGTACGCCGCATGGCTTTCCCATGAGCGACCGTCGAAAGCCTTCTGGGCCTGCGCCGCGTTGGGCAGTGCGTTGGTGTTGGGTTACGCGCTGATCAGCGGTGCCGGCAGCATTCAGGCCGGTGACTTGTTGATGCTCGGGGCGATTGCGGTGGGGGGGCTGGGTTATGCCGAGGGCGGTCGATTGGCCAAGGAGATGGGCGGTTGGCAGGTGATCTGCTGGGCATTGGTGCTGTCGACGCCGCTGTTGATAGGGCCGGTGGTGTATCTGGCGCTGCAACATCAAGGCGAGATTTCGGCGAAGACCTGGTGGGCGTTTGGTTATGTCTCGCTGTTTTCGCAGTTCATCGGCTTCTTTGCCTGGTACGCCGGTCTGGCGATGGGCGGCATAGCCCGGGTCAGCCAAATTCAGTTGTTGCAGATTTTCTTCACGATTGCGTTTTCGGCGTTGTTCTTTGGTGAACACATCGAGCCGATCACCTGGCTGTTTGCTGCCGGGGTGATCGTGACGGTGATGCTGGGCCGCAAGACCACAGTCAAACCAGCGCGAGTGGCCACAGCCTAATCCGTAGTAGCACAGCTTGCTGGCGATGGCGCCTTTGAAATCGCCATCGCCGGCAAGCCGGGCTCCTACAAGGATCAGAGGTAGCCGTCAGCCCGCAGCAGGGTTTCGAGGCAGTGTTCAGTGATCTGATAGAACGCTTTCAGCTCCTGAATCTTCACCAACAGCTGGGCCGGGTCCACCGGCTCGGCGCGTTTGACCGCCAGGATCATCTTGTTCTTGTTGGTGTGGTCCAGCGAGATGAACTCAAACACCTTGGTTTCATAACCGCAGGCTTCGAGGAACAACGCGCGCAAGCTGTCGGTGACCATTTCCGCTTGCTGGCCCAAATGCAAACCGTATTGCAGCATCGGCTTGAGCAGTGCCGGGCTCTGGATCTGCAGGCGGATCTGTTTGTGGCAGCACGGCGAGCACATGATGATCGAAGCGCCGGAGCGGATGCCGGTGTGGATTGCATAGTCGGTGGCGATGTCGCAGGCATGCAGCGCAATCATCACGTCCAGCTCGCTCGGCGCCACGCTGCGCACGTCACCGCACTTGAACACCAGCCCCGGGTGCTCGAGTTTTGCCGCAGCGGCGTTGCACAGGTTGACCATTTCTTCGCGCAGCTCGACACCCGTCACCACGCCTTCGGCGTTCAAGGTGTTGCGCAGGTAGTCGTGGATGGCGAACGTCAGATAACCCTTGCCCGAACCGAAATCCGCTACCTGCACCGGCTTGTCCAGCGCCAGCGGTGAGGTGGTCAGCGCATGGCTGAAGACTTCGATGAACTTGTTGATCTGCTTCCACTTGCGCGACATCGCCGGGATCAGCTCGTGCTTGCTGTTGGTCACGCCAAGGTCGGCGAGGAATGGCCGGCTCAAATCGAGGAAACGGTTTTTCTCGCGGTTGTGCTCGGCGGACGGCACTTCACGCAATTGCTGAGGTTTGCTCTTGAACAGTGAAGACTTGCCCTTTTTGCTGTATTCGAGCTGGGCTTCGTCGGTCAATGACAGCAAATGCGCATTTTTGAACGAAGCCGGCAGCAGCGCGGCGAGGGTCGCGACGCCTTCGGCCAGCGGCAGGTTCTTGGTGATGTCGCGGGTTTTGTAGCGGTAGACGAAGGACAGGCAAGGCTGATCCTTGACCGTCAGCTGCTTGATGATCAGGCGCTGCAAATCCGCTTCGGTGCCGACGTACTTGGCCAGCACCAGTTTGATGAAGGCATTGGCGTCGAGGCTGGTTTGCAGCAGGTCGATGAACTGCGCGTGGTGATCCGGCGCGAGGCTGGCGGGAGTGGCGGTGACGGACATGGGCAAAACGGCCTCGGGCGGAGCGAATCGGGGAATGGCGGGTATTTTAGGGGGGATGTCGATGCAGGGCACGGGTAATTTCCCGAACGGCACGAATGCTGGGCAAGACTACATAAGTGCCGGGTAGGCTTTTGTGGCGAGGGAGCTTGCTCCCGCTGGGTCGCGAAGCGGCCCCAAAACCAGCAGCTGCGGTCTGTCAGACAAACAGAGTGGACGGTTTTGCGACTGCTGCGCAGTCGAGCGGGAGCAAGCTCCCTCGCCACAATGAGTGTGTCAGATTGACTGATGAAGCCTGGTCAGCCCAACACCACCAACCGGTTCGGCAGTTCATTGCGCACCTGCGTCACCGGCACGTGCACTTTGAGCAACTCGCCACACGCCTCAATGCAGGTCACGAACCCTTGCAACGTCTGTCCCTGTTTCACCTGCTGGGTGAACGCCGCCACAATCGAATCCCAGTTCTTGTTGTCCAGCCGTTTGGAAATCCCTTCATCCACCAGGATTTCCACATAGCGCTCCGCTTCGCAGACAAAAATCAGCATCCCGGTGCTACCGACTGTGTGGTGCAGGTTCTGCTCCAGGAATTGCCGGCGCGCCAGGTTCGAGGCGCGCCAGTGCCGTACTGAGCGCGGGACCAGGTGCGTGGTGACTTTCGGGAGGCGGAACACCAGACACAGCACGATGAAGGTGATCCATTGCACCAGCAGCAGACTGTGCAAGGTCAGCCAGCCGCTGAGGTAATGCACGATCCCCGGCACCATCAGCGCCAGCAGGCTGGCCCACAGCAGTGGAATGTACGCATAGTCATCGGCGCGGGCGGCGAGCACGGTCACCAGTTCGGCGTCGGTATCGCGCTCGACCCGGGCAATCGCCTCGGCGACTTTGCGTTGTTCGTGTTCAGTCAGTAATGCCATGTTGAAAAGTGCCTGCTCATTATTGTTATCACCAGCCGCCCGACGAACCGCCGCCCCCGAAACTGCCCCCGCCGCCGCTGAAGCCCCCGCCTCCACCGCCGCCACCAAAACCACCACCGCCGAAACCACCGCCCGATCCGCCCGAGCCCCCTCGGCCGGCGGGCAGAAGCCCGAGCATCTGCAACACAAAAATCGTCAGGATGAACAGCATCACCAGAAACACGAAGACGCCGGGATGGCGCGCCACGAAGTCGCTGTCCTCATTCCCTCGCGGCTCATAGACCGTCGAGGGTTCATCCAGCGGACTGCCGCCCAACACCACCAGCATCGCCGCGACCCCGTCGCTGATGCCTTTGCTGAAGTTGCCAGCCTTGAACGCCGGGGTGATCACTTGATTGATGATCACCGAACTTTGCGCGTCGGTCAGGCGATCTTCGAGGCCATAGCCGACTTCGATGCGCAATTTACGCTCATCGCGCGCGACGATCAGCAGCGCGCCGTTATTTTTATCCTTCTGGCCAATGCCCCAGGCACGCCCCAGTTGGTAGCCGAAGTCCGCGATATCGGTGCCTTGCAAGTCCGGCAACGTGACCACCACCAACTGCTCGCCGGTGGCGCTTTCATGGGCCTGAAGTTGCTGTGTCAGTTGCTCGCGCACCGACGGCTCGATCATCTGGGCGTTATCGACCACCCGCCCGGTCAACGGCGGAAACTTCAACTCGGCCTGCGCCGTCAGGGCACACACCCAGAGCAACAGCATCAGCCCCACTTTCAACACGCGCATTGGCAACCTCATCCGTGGTGATGCTTTTAGCCGGTCAGAACTTTACCTGAGGCGCCTTATCGGCATCCGGAGTGGTCGCCTCGAAGGTTTCGCGAATCGGCAAATCGCTGTACATCACGCTGTGCCACAGGCGACCGGGAAAGGTACGAATCTCGGTGTTGTACTTTTGCACCGCAAGGATGAAATCACGACGGGCCACGGCGATGCGATTCTCGGTGCCTTCAAGTTGCGACTGCAAGGCGAGGAAGTTCTGGTTAGCCTTGAGGTCCGGATAACGCTCGGAGACCACCATCAAACGGCTCAAGGCGCCGGTCAGTTGATCCTGGGCCTGCTGGAACTGTTTGAGCTTTTCCGGGTTATCCAGGGTCTTGGCGTCCACCTGAATCGACGTTGCCTTGGCCCGTGCTTCGATCACCGCGGTCAGGGTTTCTTCTTCATGCTTGGCATAGCCTTTGACGGTTTCCACCAGGTTGGGGATCAAGTCGGCGCGGCGCTGGTACTGGTTCTGCACCTGGCCCCACGCGGCCTTGGCCTGCTCGTCGAGGGTCGGAATCGTGTTGATGCCGCAGCCCGCGAGCAACGTGGTCAGCAACATCAAGGCTGCAACCTGCAGGCTCGAGCGATAGTGGTGTCTTGCATTCATCTGGGTCACTCCCCTGGCACATTCCGTTGAAAAACCAATCACACCCTTCTGACCGGGCACTTGGGGCATAATCTGTCGCCGCCACTGGATTGCATCGAGCCAATGGGCTAAAAGATGCCCCTGCACAAAAAACACGCAGAAGTGTGCTGCATTTACCTGAACAACAATAGTCGCTCCCTAACTTTTGGCTGACCGGCGCGTATTCACGGCCGTTTAGGCTTTTGAGAAAACTATTCATGAAGAAGCTGTGTTTGCTGGGCCTGTTCGTCAGCCTGGCCAGTCATAACGTATTGGCCGCCACGACGCCCGCACCTCTGGAGAACAAGGACGCCTTCATCAGCAACCTGATGAAGCAGATGACCCTCGATGAAAAGATCGGCCAATTGCGCCTGATCAGCATCGGCCCGGAAATGCCACGCGAACTGATCCGCAAGGAAATCGCGGCCGGCAACATCGGCGGCACGTTCAACTCGATCACCCGCCCGGAAAACCGTCCGATGCAGGACGCGGCCATGCGCAGCCGGTTGAAGATCCCGATGTTCTTCGCCTACGACGTGATCCACGGCCACCGCACCATTTTCCCGATCCCGCTGGCCCTGGCCTCGAGCTGGGACATGGACGCCATTGGCCTGTCCGGGCGCATCGCCGCCAAGGAAGCCTCATCGGACGGCGTCGACCTCACCTTCGCGCCGATGGTCGACATCTCCCGCGATCCGCGTTGGGGCCGTACGTCAGAAGGCTTCGGTGAGGACACTTATCTGGTGTCGCGCATTGCCGGCGTGATGGTCAGAGCTTTCCAGGGCTCAGGCGCCAACTCGGCCGACAGCATCATGGCCAGCGTCAAGCACTTTGCCTTGTACGGCGCGGTCGAGGGCGGTCGCGACTACAACGTCGTCGACATGAGCCCGGTCAAGATGTACCAGGACTACCTGCCTCCGTACCGCGCGGCGATTGACGCCGGTGCCGGCGGGGTGATGGTTGCCCTGAACTCGATCAACGGCGTGCCGGCCACCGCCAATACCTGGCTGATGAATGACCTGTTGCGCAAGGAGTGGGGCTTCAAAGGCCTGGCGGTCAGCGACCACGGGGCGATTTTCGAGCTGATCAAACACGGTGTGGCCGCTGACGGTCGCGAAGCCGCGAAGCTGGCGATCAAGGCCGGCATCGACATGAGCATGAACGACACCCTGTACGGCAAAGAGCTGCCGGGGCTGTTGAAGGCAGGCGAGATCGAGCAAAGCGACATCGACAACGCCGTGCGTGAAGTGCTCGCCGCCAAGTACGACATGGGCCTGTTCAAGGACCCGTACCTGCGCATCGGCAAGGCTGAAGATGATCCGGCCGACACCAACGCCGATAGTCGTCTGCACCGCGCCGAGGCCCGCGATGTCGCGCGCCGCAGCATGGTGTTGCTGAAGAACCAGGGCGAAACCCTGCCGCTGAAGAAAACCGCAAAAATCGCCTTGGTCGGTCCACTGGCCAAGGCACCGATCGACATGATGGGCAGTTGGGCCGCCAACGGTCGCCCTGCGCAATCGGTCACGCTGTTCGACGGCATGACCGCTGCACTGGGTTCGCAATCGGCGCTGATCTACGCCCGTGGCGCCAACATCACCAGCGACAAGAAGATGCTGGATTACCTGAACTTCCTCAACTTCGACGCCCCGGAAGTGGTGGATGATCCGCGTCCGGCCAACGTGTTGATCGACGAAGCGGTGAAAGCGGCCAAGGACGCTGACATAGTGGTGGCAGCGGTTGGCGAATCCCGTGGCATGTCGCACGAATCGTCGAGCCGCACGGACATCAACATTCCGCAAAACCAGCGCGAACTGATCCGCGCCTTGAAAGCCACCGGCAAGCCACTGGTGCTGGTGTTGATGAACGGCCGTCCGCTGTCGATTCTCGAAGAGAAAGAACAGGCTGACGCGATTCTGGAAACCTGGTTCACCGGCACAGAAGGCGGCAACGCCATCGCCGACGTGCTGTTCGGCGACTACAACCCGTCGGGCAAACTGCCGATCACCATCCCGCGCTCGGTGGGTCAGATTCCGACCTACTACAATCACCTGAGCATTGGCCGGCCGTTCACGCCGGGCAAACCGGGCAACTACACCTCGCAGTATTTCGATGACACCACAGGTCCCCTGTTCCCGTTTGGTTTCGGTTTGAGCTACACCGATTTCAGCCTGAGCGACATGGCCCTGTCGTCGACCACGCTGAACAAGACTGGCAAGCTCGACGCCATCGTCACGCTGAAAAACACCGGCAAGCGTGACGGAGAAACCGTGGTGCAGTTGTACATCCAGGACGTGACCGGCTCGATGATCCGGCCGCTCAAGGAACTGAAGAACTTCCAGAAAGTCATGCTCAAGGCCGGCGAACAGAAAGTCGTGCACTTCACCATCACCGAGGACGACCTGAAGTTCTATAACACCCAGCTCAAGTTCGCTGCCGAGCCGGGCAAGTTCAACGTGCAGATCGGCCTGGACTCCCAGGACGTGACGCAGCAGAGCTTTGAATTGCTGTAATCCCCCAGGCAACGCATACCCAATGTGGGAGCGGGCTTGCTCGCGAAAGCGGAGTGTCAGTCGACATCATCGTTGACTGACACGCCCCCTTCGCGAGCAAGCCCGCTCCCACATTTGATTGGGGTTGCATACAAACTTTGTAATCGCCGCTGTACCCCTGCGCGAGCAAGCTCGGCTCCTACAGGGGTTTTGCGGTGTGGTGGCTATCCGCGGCGATCCAGCAGATTCACCACCAGCCGATCCACCCATCCCCAGACCCGTTGCTTGACCCGCCGCCACAGCGGTCGGCGCTGCCATGCCTCCAGGCTCACTTCCTGGCTCTGCGCAAAGTCCCGTTCAAAACTCCCCGCCACTGCCAGCGTCAGCCCTGGGTCCAGCGCTTCAAGGTTGGCTTCCAGGTTGAAGCGCAGGTTCCAGTGATCGAAATTGCACGAGCCGATGCTCACCCAATCATCGATCAGGACCATTTTCAGGTGCAGGAAACACGGCTGGTACTCGAAGATTTTGACCCCGGCCTTGAGCAGTCGCGGGTAGTAGCGATGTCCGGCGTAGCGCACTGACGGGTGATCGGTGCGTGGCCCGGTCAACAACAGGCGTACGTCAACACCCCGGGCGGCGGCTCGGCGCAACGAGCGGCGGACTTTCCAGGTCGGCAGGAAGTACGGCGTCGCCAGCCAGATACGTTGCTGGCCGCTGTTCAACGCGCGAACCAGCGATTGCAGAATGTCACGGTGCTGGCGGGCGTCCGCATAGGCCACCCGGCCCATGCCTTCACCCACCGACGGTACTCGCGGCAGGCGCGGCAAACCGAAATGCGAAGCCGGTTTCCAGGCGCGCCGATGGCGGTTGGCGATCCATTGGCGGTCGAATAGCAACTGCCAGTCAATGACCAAAGGCCCGGTGATTTCCACCATCACTTCGTGCCATTCACTGGTGTCTTCACCCGGCGTCCAGAACTCATCAGTGACCCCCGTGCCACCGACCACCGCCAGACTTTGATCGACCAGCAACAGCTTGCGGTGATCGCGGTAGAAGTTGCCGACCCAACGCCGCCAGTTCAGGCGATTGTAGAAACGCAGTTCGACCCCGGCCGCCGTCAGGCGCTGACGCAAGGTCAGGGTGAACGCCAGGCTGCCATAGTCATCGAACAGGCAGCGCACGCGCACACCGCGCTCGGCTGCCGACACCAGGGCTTGCACCATGGCTTCGGCGCAGGCGCCCGCCTCCACCAGATACAACTCCAACTCGACCTGTTCTTCGGCGCGGGCAATCGCGACCAGCATGCGTGGGAAAAACTGCGGACCGTCGATCAGCAGCTCAAAGTGGTTACCTTCACGCCAGGGAAAGATTGCGCCGGCCATGGTCAGCGCGCCGTGAAAATCAGTACCGCACCCACCGGTACCGACAGGCTGATGGCCGACAAATCGGCGACCTTGCGCAACACTTCCAGCCCGGGGGCCAGATCAAAATCTTCGGCATTGATCACCAGCGGCTCCAGCGTTACCACTTGAAAGCGTCGGTCATCGAGACGCGTCGCCAACAGTTCGGCGTTGTATTGATGGTGCTTGCCATGCAGGTTGACGGTCAGCGGCAAGCGCAACTCCAACTGTGCGCCGGGCGCGAGGTCGTTGATCGGGCGCAGATCAATCTGTGCGGTGATCAACGCTTCGGGAAAGGTCTGGATCTCGAAAAGCTCCTTGCGCATGCGTTCATCGCGCAACGGGATGCCACTGTTCACCGACTCCAGCTCGACTTCCACCTCGGCCAGGCCTTTGGCGTCGACCTTGCCGTGCAGCACCAGAAAACGCTGCACTTCGGAGAGGTTGGCGTTTTTGGTGCTGATGAACGACAACCGCGAGGACTCGCCGTCCAGATACCAATCGGCATGGGCCGACAGCGTGGCACAGGCCAACAGCAGGAACGCGAGGGTTTTACAGAGGGAGCGGTTGAACATAGAGACTCATTTGCAGATAAACCTGCACGAACCTTAACCGCCCGTGAGCAAGATGCAAACTGTCCGTCACTGCCACTGAGCATTTGTGGCGAGGGGGCTTGCTCCCGCTCGGCTGCGAAGCAGCCGCAAAACCAGCATCCGCTTTCTGACTGGAGAAACCAGTTTGATGATTTTGGGAGCGCTTCGCACTCCAGCGGGAGCAAGCTCCCTCGCCACAAAAGCCCCCTCGCCACAGAAAGCTGCAGCGCAATCACTATTGCAGGCGGCAGCCTTGGCGTTCACCCATCCACACAGCACTGTTGCTGCGGCCCATGCCGCTGACCGTGACGCGTTTGCTGGAGGCGTCATCGACAAAGCGGCTGGTGGGCAGCCACTGCTTTACGTAGCTGTGGCAATACCGGGCCTCGTTGTTCATCACATACCGACACGAGCAATATTCCTTGGCAGTGTAGGCGCTGATGATGTCGGGGAACGCCCACAGCGCCACGCGCTCCTGCCAGATCCAGCCGAGCAGCGCGAGCAGCAATACCAGGAACAATGCGCTGAACGGTCTACTCCGAAGAAAACTCATGGCTGCACCTTCTGAGCAAAAGCCTTGAGCGCGAGTCTGAGCAAATCGTTGTGCTGGTAGCTCTCGTCGCGATCATCGCCATAGCGCACGATCACCAGGTTTTCGCTGGGGATCACGTACATCGCCTGGCCCCAATGGCCCAGTGCGGCGTAGGTATCGGCGGGAGCATCGGGCCAGGGTTGCGCGGCGCCATCCACCGCGCGATTGAGCCACCATTGACCGCCGGGAACGGCGTCATCCTGATGGGCTTTGTAGTGAGCAAACGGCTGGCGATTGAAGGCGACCCAGTCTTCAGGCAGCAATTGACGACCCTGCCAGCGACCGTCGCGCGCCATCAACAGACCGACTCGCGCCAGATCCCGAGCCGTCAGGTAGGCGTAAGACGACGCGACGAAAACACCGGTGGCATCGGTTTCCCAGACGGCGTGGTGAATGCCCAAGGGGTCGAACAGCGCGGTCCAGGGATAGTCCGGATAACGTTTCGGACCGACGATGGTTTTGAGGGCGGCAGCCAGCAGACCACTGTCACCACTGGAGTAACGAAAAGCCTGATCGGGCTTGGCGTACTCGGCATGCTCGGCGGTGAACGCGGCCATGTCCTGATGTCCACGGGTGTAGAGCATCGCCACCACCGAAGATTTTAACGGGGCGTATTCATAGTCTTCCTGCCAATCCAGCCCCGAAGCCCAATGCAGCAGGTCAGCCATCGTCACGTCGGGGTGTTTTTTCATCGGCGGATAAAACGTCTGCACCGGGTCCTGGAGTTTGAACAGTCCTTCGCCATACGCCACTCCCAGCACCGTGGCCATCAAGCTTTTGCTGATGGACCAGGTCAGGTGCGGCGTGTCGGCGGTGGTCGGGCCGGCGTAGCGTTCGTAGATCAATTGTCCGTCGCGAATCACCAGCAAGGCGTCGGTGCGGATGCCTGTTCGGGTGCTGTCGTCGCGGGGTGGAAAGGCATAGGTTTCCAGGGCTTGAAGCGCTGGCCCGGTGATGACCGGGCCGGTTGACCATTGCTCGGCTGGCCAGTTTTCGGCGTGGGCCGGGTGGCTGAGCAGCAGCATGACAATCAGGGACAAGCCTTTGAACATGGCGTGGGCTCGGGAGGATTAACTTGCTGAGCCTAGTTGAGGTTGATGACAGTTTTTGGGTTTGTGTTGCTCTGGAGGCCGCCTTCGCGAGCAAGCCCGCTCCCACATTAGATCTGCGTCATCTACAAATCTAATGTGGGAGCGGGCTTGCTCGCGAAGGGGCCAGTCAACTCAATGAAGATCCCGCTAATGCCTTGGCCAACCGCTTCCCCCGGGCCCCCGCCGCCAACTCCATCACCGCCTGATCCCGCTGCCACATCGCCGCCCAATGCGGCGACCCATCGGCCAGCGCCTGATCGATCTCGACCTTGAGCCCCTCGAACTGCGCAAACAACCCACCCAGCAACACATGCCCGGCCGCATTGTTCGGCGCCTGCCGGCTGACTTCCGCGCACCCGGCCAGCAACGCCAGTATCCGCAACTGCAATGCTTGCGGCCAGTCACTGTCCTGTCCAATGCCATACAACCACGCCGTCATCGCGCTCAATACGTACACATCTTCAAGGGTGCGGAACGGTTTGACGTAAGCATCCCAGCCATCCCCCGCCAACAACTCGCACTGGGCATTGTCGAGAAATAACCGACCATGACTGATGTCCGGCATCAGCGCGATCGCCGGCAGTTTTTCCAGACGCACTCCGGGCTCACCGGGATAGACCACCGCCAGGCTCAGGCGTACAGGGTCTCCGGGCGCTTCACTGCGGGCCGCGATTAGCAGCCATTCGGCGGCATCACCGGCGGTGACGAAATCCTTGCGCCCGCTCAGGCGTAAATCGGTGAGGCGGGTGTGCATGTCCGCCGGTCGCAGGCTGCGCTGTTCAGTCGCACACAGCGCGCCGAGGCTCAGCGGTGCGCTCGGCCAGAGCATGCGCAACGCCGCCTGATACCCCACCAGAAACGCCAGCCCCGGCGTGGCCATCAAACGCCCGCCAGCCACGGCCAGTTCAAACGGCGTCACCATGCCCAACTGGTGCAATAAGGTCACGAAACCTTCCGCCAGATCTGCGTTGGCGGGCAGGCGTTCGTGGCGGTTCAACAGGTTTTGCCAGGGCATAAGAGGCTCCTCGTAGGCTGTCATATAAGCATCACCAAAGCTTAATGGCGATGACACCGGGGCTACATAGCCTGACCTTGCACAAAACGGCTGCATAAAGAAAGTCGATCCGCTGTAACCCAAGACGGGTGAGCAGCCCGCACGGAGAATCGCCATGACTCAGATCGCCCGCATCCGCGACACCGGCAACGACCGCCGACTGCAAGCCGAACGCCTGATCGGCAGCCAAGCCTTGCAGGAAGCCCAGGCCTTGCGCTTCAACGTGTTCAGCGGCGAGTTCAACGCCAAGCTGAAGGGCGCTGAGCTGGGTCTGGACATGGATGACTATGATGTTCATTGCGCCCACATCGGCGTGCGTGACTTGAATACCGGGCGCCTGGTGGCGACCACCCGTTTGCTCGATCACACGGCGGCCGGCAGCCTGGGCAAGTTCTACAGCGAAGAAGAATTCAGCCTGCACGGCCTGGTACATCTCAAAGGCCCGATCCTGGAAATCGGCCGCACCTGCGTCGACCCGGCCTACCGCAACGGCGGCACCATCGCCGTGCTTTGGGGTGAGCTGGCCGAAGTATTGAATGAGGGCGGCTACAGCTATTTGATGGGCTGCGCGAGCATCCCGATGCAGGACGGCGGCATTCAGGCCCACGCGATCATGCAGCGCCTGCGCGAACGCTACCTGTGCACCGAACACCTGCGCGCCGAGCCGAAAAAGCCGCTGCCGACCCTGGATATCCCTTCCAACGTGATCGCCGAAATGCCGCCGCTGCTCAAGGCCTACATGCGCCTCGGCGCGAAGATCTGCGGCGAGCCGTGCTGGGACGAAGATTTCCAGGTGGCCGACGTGTTCATCCTGCTCAAGCGCGACGAGCTCTGCCCGCGTTACGCCAAGCACTTCAAGGCGGCCATGTGATGAGCCGCTTGCGGGTGTACGCGCGGATTGCGCGAGTATTGGTGGTGGTCGCATTCGGTTTGAGCATGGCCAGCCTGTTCGGGCTGTTCGAGCGCACGGGCATCGCCCACTCGATGGTCCGCCGCCAACGCTGGTCGCGGTTTTTCATGGCGCGGTTGAGCAATGCCCTGCCCTTCCAGGTCACCGTTCACGGTGAACTACCCAAGCAACCGATGCTCTGGGTCAGCAATCACGTGTCCTGGACCGACATCCCGCTTCTGGGCATGCTCACGCCGCTGTCATTCCTGTCCAAGGCCGAAGTGCGCACCTGGCCGGTCGCAGGCTGGTTGGCGGCAAAGGCTGGCAGTCTGTTTATCCGTCGTGGGTCGGGCGACAGTCAGCTGATCCGCAAACAAATGACCCGCCACCTAGAACAGGAGCATCCGCTGCTGATGTTCCCGGAAGGCACCACCACCGATGGCCGTTCGTTGCGCACGTTTCATGGGCGCTTGCTGTCGGCGGCGATTGATTCAGAGGTGCAACTACAACCGGTGGCGATTCGTTACCTGCGTGACGGTCAGCTCGACACCCTGGCACCGTTCATTGGCGATGATGATCTGCTGTCGCACTTGATGCGCTTGTTTGCCAATGACCGGGGGGATGTGGAGATTCACCTGCTCAAGCCGATTGCTTGCGAAGGACGCGAGCGTGCGGCGCTGGCGTTCGAAGCGCAGCAAGCGGTGCAGAAAGCGTTGTTTGGGGCGACTCCGGAGAAGCAACAAATCCCGATGCGACCCGCTATCGCTGCTTAAACACCTGTCTAATGTGGGAGCGGGCTTGCTCGCGAAAGTGGTACATCAGTCGACATTAATGTTGAATGACACACCGCTTTCGCGAGCAAGCCCGCTCCCACATTAGTTCTATGTTGTTGGGTAGTTTTGGGCGAAGGTCTGAAGCTGCGGGTAGAACAACCTGAAGTCTTCACTCAACGGTTCATACAGCATCCGCAATTCCTGCATGGCCCCCGCCAGTTCCTCCGGCCGGGTCAACCGTCGGGAAATCCCCCGCAGCACCTGTTCCAGCACCTCGAACTCCTGATACGACCCCAACCAGTCATTCGCCACCATGTGCGGCGCGATTCTCGCCAGGCGTTCCGGCAACTGCGGCTCGGCCGCCAGCACCCTGTACACATCCGACGTGAACAGTTCCAGTGGCCGGTCGGCGTACAACGTCCAGTCCCGTGCCAGGCAGTGGTCGAAAAACACGTCGAGCACGATCCCGGCGTAACGCCGGCGCGTGGTGGAGAACCGCGACAACGAAATATCCACCAGCGGATGACGGTCGGTAAACACATCGATGCTGCGATGCAGCTGGATGGCCGCTTCGATCTCCGGCGCGAATTGCCCTTGCAGCTGTCCTTTGACGAAATCGCCATAGAGACTGCCGAGCCATTGGCCGGGACGCTGGCCACCGAGATGAAGATGTGCGAGATAGTTCATGGGCGCAGCTTAGCACTGCACCTTTGGATCTTTACACCCCACGTATCGTTATAACCCGATATACCGAATTGTTAGCGGCTCAGAGCCAAATCATATTTGTATATCGCGAAATACCGATTTAAAGTTCGCCTTATCGCGATATAGCGTTTTAACCATCACGAGCTCACCCCCATGACCATTAATCTCGACGAAATAATAAAAGCCCTGGCACACCCAGTACGGCGAGAAATCCTGCACTGGCTCAAAGACCCGACCGTTGAATTCCCGGACCAGTCACACAGCAATGAGCACGGTGTTTGCGCCGGGCAGATCGATCAACGTTGCGGCTTGTCGCAGTCCACGGTATCCGCGCACCTGGCGACCCTGCAACGCGCCGGCCTGATCAGCAGCCGCAAAGTCGGCCAGTGGCATTTTTTCAAACGTAATGAGGAAACCATCCAGGCATTCCTCAAGACCTTCAGCAACGAGCTCTGACCCTTTACGTCAGTCAGCCGAAAAGGAATTAAACAATGCCCCTCTCGCTCCTCATTCTGGCCTTGAGCGCCTTCGCCATCGGCACCACCGAGTTCGTCATCATGGGCTTGTTGCCCGACGTGGCGGCGGACCTCGGTGTGTCGATCCCCGGCGCCGGCTGGCTGGTGACCGGTTACGCCTTGGGCGTGGCCATCGGGGCGCCGTTCATGGCGCTGGCCACCGCCCGACTGCCGCGCAAGGCCGCACTGGTGGCGTTGATGGGGATCTTCATCATCGGTAACTTGCTCTGCGCCCTCGCCGGTGACTACAACGTGTTGATGTTTGCACGCGTCGTCACAGCCCTCTGCCACGGTGCCTTCTTCGGTATCGGTTCGGTGGTGGCAGCAGGTTTGGTGCCCGCCAACAAACGCGCTTCGGCCGTGGCCTTGATGTTCACCGGCCTGACCCTGGCCAACGTGCTCGGCGTGCCACTGGGCACCGCGCTCGGTCAACAGGCTGGCTGGCGTTCGACCTTCTGGGCCGTGACGGTGATTGGTGTGATCGCCCTGATTGGCCTGATCCGCTTCCTGCCGGCCAAGCGCGATGAAGAAAAACTCGACATGCGCGCCGAACTGGCCGCGCTCAAGGGCGCCGGCATCTGGTTGTCCCTGAGCATGACCGCGCTGTTCGCCGCGTCAGTCTTCACCCTCTTCACTTACGTCGCGCCGCTGCTGGGCGAAGTCACCGGTGTCTCGCCACGTGGCGTGACCTGGACCCTGATGCTCATCGGCCTGGGCCTGACGGTTGGCAACATCATCGGCGGCAAACTGGCGGACAAAGGCATGGCCGCGACGTTGATCGGCGTGTTCATCAGCATGGCCGTGGTCTCCACCGTACTGACGTGGACCAGCGTTGCGCTGATCCCGACCGAAATCACCCTGTTCCTCTGGGCCACCGCGTGTTTTGCCGCCGTGCCTGCCCTGCAAGTGAACGTGGTGACCTTTGGCAAAGCGGCACCGAACCTGGTGTCGACCTTGAACATCGGCGCTTTCAACATCGGCAACGCACTGGGTGCCTGGGTCGGCGGCAGCGTCATCGCCCACGGCTTCGGCCTGACCAGCGTACCTCTCGCGGCTGCCGCACTGGCGGTACTCGCCCTGCTGGTGACCCTGATTACTTTCCGCCAGAGCGGCAATCCCGAACTGGCTCCAGCGACTCGCTAATCCACTTAAACCTCACTAGGGTGCTTTCATGACGACTATTTTCGATCCGATCAAACTGGGCGACATCGAGTTGGCCAACCGCATCATCATGGCGCCGCTGACCCGTTGCCGCGCCGACGAAGGCCGCGTGCCGAACGCATTGATGGCTGAGTACTACGTCCAGCGCGCTTCCGCCGGCCTGATCCTCAGCGAAGCCACGTCGGTCACGCCAATGGGCGTCGGCTACCCGGATACCCCGGGCATCTGGTCCAACGACCAGGTCCGCGGCTGGGCTAACGTGACCAAAGCGATCCACGGCGCGGGTGGCAAAATCTTCCTGCAACTGTGGCACGTCGGCCGGGTGTCCCACACGTCGTACCTGAACGGTGAGGCACCGGTCGCACCGAGCGCCATCCAGCCAAAAGGTCACGTCAGCCTGGTTCGCCCATTGGCCGACTATCCAACGCCGCGTGCCCTGGAAACCGCCGAGATCGCCGACATCATCGACGCTTACCGCACCGGTGCCGAGAACGCCAAGGCCGCGGGTTTTGACGGTGTGGAAATCCACGGCGCCAACGGTTACCTGCTCGACCAGTTCCTGCAAAGCAGCACTAACCAGCGCACCGACAACTATGGCGGTTCCCTGGAAAACCGTGCGCGCCTGCTGCTGGAAGTGACCGACGCTGCCATCGAAGTCTGGGGCGCCGGCCGCGTGGGTGTGCACCTGGCACCGCGCGCTGACTCCCATGACATGGGCGACGACAACCTGGCGGAAACTTTCACCTACGTCGCTCGCGAACTGGGCAAGCGTGGCATCGCCTTCATCTGCTCCCGCGAAAAAGAAGCCGGCGACAGCCTCGGCCCACAACTGAAAGAAGCCTTCGGCGGCCCGTACATCGCCAACGAACGCTTCACCAAAGACAGCGCCAACGCCTGGCTGGCCAGCGGCAAGGCTGATGCGGTCGCCTTCGGCGTGCCGTTCATTGCCAATCCGGACTTGCCGGCCCGTTTGAAGGCCGATGCGCCGCTGAACGAAGCACGTCCAGAACTGTTCTATGCAAAAGGCCCGGTCGGTTACATCGACTACCCGGCGCTGTAAGCATCAGTCACTGAACTGCAAAAAGCCCCGACTCGTGAGAGCCGGGGCTTTTTGTTTTTAAGGTGGCGTGATCACACACATTCACACCCAAGACACAAAATCCCTACAAAATACGGTGCTCGCTACCTGTCATCCTGGCGAGCGTGAGTATATAAAAGCACCCCATGGAATCGGCACCCGCCTCGAAAGTTGACGTTCGCGAAGCCAATTACGCATTTTGTTTCATTTGCGCAGGCTTGGGCTCAAGCGCAGCATGTCCAGTCCGGTCTCGACCCAACGTTCCGCTTCGGCGTGCAATTGAAAGCTGTCGGGGGCCAGCAGCCACTGGTACAGAATACCGTCGATGTAAGCGTGCAGGCTGATGGCTGCGCGCGCCGTGTCGAGGTCTGCGGGCATTTGCCCTCGATTCACGGCATTACTCAGGGCCAGGCCGATTCGCACCTTGCAATCAAGGCTGGCCGTCAGGCGCTGTTGGCGCAGATCGCACATTTCATCGGTGAATTCGCACTTATGAAACAAAATCTCATTAATGCGTCGGGTTTTCGGGTCCAGTGCAACTTGATGAAACAAATGAATCAGCAGTTTGCGCATGCAGCCGAGCGGATCGAGTTCCTCTTCGCTTTCACTGGCCCTGGCCATTTCATCCAGTGGCTCATGCAAGGTATCCAGCATGGCCTGCACCAGATCGGCCTTGTTGCTGAAATGCCAATAGATCGCACCGCGAGTCACGCCGGCCAGGGTCGCGATGTCCGCCAGCGTCGTGCGCGCCACGCCCCTTTCATAAAAGGCTTTCTCTGCCGCTTCGAGTATCTGGGCGCGGGTTTCTTGAGCTTCCTCTTTGGTGCGACGGACCATGGCAGTAAAACCTCAATCTGGATGCTTCAGTGATGTCTGAACATCAGCTGAATAAAAGTGGGGCGATCGCTCTTGGGCGCCGTCCCCGTCTTAGAATTAAAACCTTCGAACGGCTTTTGTAGCGAATCGGGTACGCAGCCAAGGTGTTTACAAACAACCATGAACGTAAGTATATTCCTTAGCAAGCTACTTATCCACTTAGCACCCTATTTTTACCTTTCCACCTTTCTAGTGCGCACTTTGCGCGCCTGACCCGAGGATTTTCATGCAATTTAAGCCAGCTGTTACCGCTCTGGTCACTGCCGTCGCTTTGGCAACGCTGCTCAGCGGATGCAAAAAGGAAGAGGCAGCACCAGCCGCACCGCCTCCTCAGGTCGGCGTCGTTACCCTGCAACCGCAAACGTTTACGCTGACATCCGATCTGCCGGGCCGTACCAGCGCATATCGCATCGCCGAAGTGCGCCCTCAGGTGAACGGCATCATTCTCAAGCGCATGTTCAAGGAAGGCGGCGACGTCAAGCTTGGCCAACAGCTCTATCAGATCGATTCGTCGGTGTATGACGCCACACTGAAAAGTGCCGAAGCCAACCTGCAACAGACCAAGTCGATCTCCGACCGCTACAAGCAACTGGTCAACGAACAAGCCGTCAGCCGTCAGGAATACGACACGGCAGTGGCCAACCGTCTGCAATCGGAAGCTGCCCTGCAAACAGCCCAGATCAACGTACGCTACACCAAGGTCTACGCGCCGCTGTCCGGTCGTATCGGCCGCTCGAACGTGACCGAAGGCGCGCTGGTCACCAGCGGCCAGGCCGATCCGATGGCAGTGATCCAGCAAATAGACCCGATCTACGTCGACGTGACGCAGTCCTCGGTGGAATTGCTGCAACTGCGCCGCGAACTGGAAAGCGGTCGCCTGCAAAAGGCTGGCGACAACGCGGCGACTGTCAAACTGACCCTCGAAGACGGCAGCCAGTACAAGCAGGACGGCAAGCTCGAATTCTCCGAAGTCTCGGTTGACCAGACTACCGGTTCCGTGACCCTGCGCGCCGTGTTCCCGAACCCGGAACACACCCTGCTGCCGGGCATGTTCGTGCACGCCCAGTTGCAGTCCGGTGTCAACGCAGCAGCGATTCTGGCCCCGCAACAAGGCGTGACCCGTGACCTGAAAGGCACCCCGACCGCCCTGGTCGTCGGTGCTGACAACAAGGTCGAGCTGCGTCAGCTCAAGGCCAGCCGCACCGTCGGCAGCCAATGGCTGATCGAGGACGGTCTGAAAGCAGGCGATCGCCTGATCACCGAAGGGCTGCAATTCGTCAAGCCTGGCATTGAAGTCAAAGCCACTGAAGCGACTAACGTTGGCGTTAAGAACCCGGCCCCCGCACAGGCAGCTGATAAGGCTTCCAGCGGCAAAGGGGAGTAAACCATGTCGAAATTTTTTATCGACCGTCCGATTTTCGCCTGGGTAATTGCCCTGGTGATCATGCTGGTCGGGGCACTATCGATCCTCAAGCTGCCGATCAACCAGTACCCGAGCATTGCGCCTCCGGCGATCGCCATCTCTGTGGCCTATCCGGGTGCTTCGGCACAAACGGTGCAGGACACCGTGGTACAGGTGATCGAGCAACAGCTCAACGGTATCGACCATTTGCGTTATGTGTCTTCGGAAAGTAACTCCGACGGCACCATGACCATTACCGCGACCTTCGAACAAGGCACCAACTCCGATACCGCGCAGGTTCAGGTCCAGAACAAGCTGAACCTGGCCACCCCATTGCTGCCGCAAGAAGTGCAGCAGCAAGGTATCCGCGTGACCAAGGCGGTGAAGAACTTCCTGTTGGTCATCGGCGTGGTCTCGCGTGACGGCAGCATGACCAAGGACGACCTGTCCAACTACATCGTGTCGAACATGCAGGACCCGATCTCGCGGACCGCCGGTGTCGGTGACTTCCAGGTGTTCGGTTCCCAGTACGCCATGCGTATCTGGCTCGACCCGGCCAAGTTGAACAACTTCAACCTGACTCCGGTTGACGTCAAAACCGCCATCGCCGCGCAAAACGTGCAGGTCTCGTCCGGTCAACTCGGTGGTTTGCCAGCCCTGCCCGGCACACAGCTGAACGCAACGATCATTGGCAAGACGCGTCTGCAGACCGCTGAGCAGTTCAATAAAATCCTGCTCAAGGTCAACAAGGACGGTTCCCAGGTTCGCTTGAAAGATGTCGCCGACGTTGGTTTGGGTGGTGAAAACTACAGCATCAACGCCCAGTTCAACGGCGCTCCGGCGTCCGGCCTGGCCGTGAAGCTGGCCACTGGCGCCAACGCCCTGGATACCGCCACAGCCCTGCGCAAGACCATCGACGACCTCAAGCCGTTCTTCCCGCAAGGGATGGAAGTGGTGTTCCCGTATGACACTACTCCAGTGGTGACCGAGTCGATCAAAGGCGTGGTTCACACCCTGGTCGAAGCCGTCGTGCTGGTGTTCCTGGTGATGTTCCTGTTCCTGCAAAACTTCCGCGCCACCATCATCACCACGATGACGGTGCCGGTGGTGTTGTTGGGTACGTTCGGCATCCTCGCGGCCGCCGGTTTCAGCATCAACACCCTGACCATGTTCGGTATGGTCCTGGCCATCGGCTTGCTGGTGGACGACGCGATCGTCGTGGTGGAAAACGTCGAACGGGTCATGAGTGAAGAAGGCCTGTCACCCAAGGAGGCCACCAAAAAATCCATGGGGCAGATCCAGGGCGCACTGGTCGGTATCGCCATGGTGCTGTCGGCGGTACTGCTGCCCATGGCGTTCTTCAGCGGCTCCACCGGCGTGATCTACAAGCAGTTTTCGATCACCATCGTTTCGGCCATGGCCTTGTCGGTACTGGTTGCACTGATCTTCACGCCGGCGCTTTGCGCCACCATGCTCAAGGCCATTCCGAAGGGTGAGCACGGCACACCCAAGCGTGGCTTCTTCGGCTGGTTCAACCGTAATTTCGACCGTGGCGTAAGAAGCTATGAGCGCGGCGTGGGCAGCATGCTCTCGCGCAAGGCCCCGTACCTGCTGGCCTATCTCCTCATCATTGTCGGCATGATCTGGTTGTTCACCCGGATTCCGACGGCGTTCCTGCCCGAAGAAGACCAGGGCGTACTGTTCGCCCAGGTGCAGACGCCGGCCGGTTCTACCGCCCAGCGGACCCAGGTGGTCGTGGACGAGATGCGTGAATTCCTGCTGCGTCCGGGCAAGGATGGCGGTGAAGGCGATGCGGTGAACTCGGTGTTTACCGTGACCGGCTTCAACTTCGCCGGTCGTGGCCAGAGCTCGGGTATGGCGTTCATCATGCTTCGGCCATGGGACGAACGTAACGCCGACAACAATGTGTTCAAAGTCGCGGCCCGTGCCCAACAGCACTTCTTCACCTTCCGCGATGCCATGGTGTTTGCCTTTGCGCCACCGGCGGTCCTGGAGCTGGGTAACGCCACCGGTTTCGACGTGTTCCTTCAGGACCGCGCCGGTATCGGTCACGAAAAACTGATGCAAGCACGCAACCAGTTCCTCGGCATGGCAGCGCAAAGCAAGATTCTGACTCAGGTGCGTCCGAACGGCCTGAATGACGAACCGCAATACCAACTGGAAATCGATGACGAGAAGGCCAGTGCTCTGGGCATCACCATCGCCGATATCAACAACACCCTGTCGATCGCGCTGGGCAGTAGCTACGTCAACGACTTCATCGACCGTGGTCGAGTGAAGAAGGTGTACGTGCAAGGCCAGCCTGGTTCGCGTATGAGCCCGGAAGACCTGAAGAAATGGTATGTGCGCAACAGCGCCGGCACCATGGTTCCGTTCTCGGCGTTTGCCAAGGGTGAATGGATTTACGGCTCGCCGAAGCTGGCCCGTTACAACGGCGTGGAGGCGATGGAAATCCTCGGTTCTCCGGCACCGGGCTACTCCACCGGTGAAGCCATGGCCGAAGTCGAAGCCCTTGCCGCGAAGCTGCCGGCAGGTGTCGGTATTTCCTGGACCGGCCTGTCGTACGAGGAACGCTTGTCCGGTTCTCAAGCGCCAGCGCTGTACGCCCTGTCGCTGCTGATGGTGTTCCTGTGTCTGGCGGCGCTGTATGAAAGCTGGTCGATCCCGATTGCGGTGATGCTGGTGGTGCCGCTGGGGATCATCGGTGCACTGATGGCGACCAGCCTGCGTGGCCTGTCCAACGACGTGTACTTCCAGGTGGGTCTGTTGACGACCATCGGTCTGGCGGCGAAAAACGCCATTCTGATTGTCGAATTTGCAAAGGAACTGCATGAACAAGGGCGTAGCCTGCGCGATGCGGCGATTGAAGCCTGCCGGATGCGTCTGCGACCGATCATCATGACCTCGCTCGCCTTCGTTCTCGGCGTGGTACCCCTGGCGATTTCCACCGGTGCAGGTTCGGGTAGCCAGCATGCCATCGGCACCGGGGTGATTGGCGGTATGATCACCGCCACCGTTCTGGCGATCTTCTGGGTCCCACTGTTCTTCGTCACTGTGTCGTCCATCGGTCAGCGCAAAAAAGTCGACCAGGATGACGCCACTGAAACTCCTAAAGAGGCTGGCCAATGAGCAAGTCGCTACTCTCCCTAGCCGTTGCCGCGTTTGTGCTCGGTGGTTGCTCGCTGATACCCGATTATCAGCAGCCCGCAGCACCGGTGGCAGCCCAATACCCGCAGGGCCCGGCGTATTCGCCGGCCCAGGCGCCAAGCCAGGCGGCGGCGGAGCAAGGCTGGAAGCAGTTTTTCCATGACCCGGCCCTGCAACAGCTGATCCAGGTCGCACTGGAAAACAACCGTGACCTACGTGTCGCGGCGCTGAACATCGACGCCTTTGCGGCTCAGTACCGCATCCAGCGTGCCGACCTGTACCCGGCCGTTTCGGCCAATGGCACCGGCAGCCGTCAGCGCGTTCCGGCTGACGCTTCGCAGACCGGTCAGGCGGGCATCACCAGCTCCTACTCGGCCACGGTCGGCATCAGTGCCTATGAACTCGACCTGTTCGGTCGGGTTCGTAGCCTCAGCGAAGAAGCGCTGCAGCAATACTTCGCCACTGAAGAAGGTCGACGCAGCACTCAGCTCAGCCTGGTGGCCAGCGTGGCCAACGCCTATCTGGCCTGGCAGGCTGACAAGGAACTGCTGAAAGTCACCCAGGACACCCTCGGTGCGTTCGAGGAGAGCTACAAGCTCACCGCGCGCAGTGCCGAAGTCGGTGTAGCCTCGGCGCTGGACCTCGCCCAGTCGCGCACCTCGGTGGAAACCGCCCGGGTTCAACTGGCGAAGTACACCCGCCAGGTCGCTCAGGATCAAAACAGCCTGGTGCTGCTGCTCGGCACCGGTATCCCGGCCAACCTGCAAGCCGCCAAACCGCTGTCTGACGACTTGCTGAGCGACGTGCCCGCCGGTCTGCCATCAGACTTGCTGCAACGTCGTCCAGACATCCTCCAGGCCGAATACAACCTCAAAGCTGCCAACGCCAACATCGGCGCGGCACGGGCTGCGTTCTTCCCGAGCATCAGCCTGACGGCCAACGCCGGCACCCTGAGCCCGGACTTGTCCGGTCTGTTCAAGGGCGGTTCGGGCACCTGGCTGTTCTCGCCGCAGATCAACCTGCCAATCTTCAACGCCGGCAGCCTGAGCGCCAGCCTGGATTACTCGAAAATCCAGAAAGACATCGGCGTGGCGAACTACGAGAAGTCCATTCAAACGGCCTTCCAGGAAGTCGCCGATGGCCTGGCCGCCCGTAAAACTTACACCGAGCAGTTGCAGGCGCAACGTGACAACGTCACCGCCAACCAGGAGTACTACCGCCTAGCCGAGCGTCGTTACCGCATTGGTGTCGACAGCAACCTGACCTTCCTCGATGCCCAGCGTCAGCTGTTCAACGCGCAACAAGTGCTGATCACCGACCGTCTGGCGCAGTTGGTCAGCGCGGTCAATCTGTACAAGGCACTGGGTGGTGGCTGGAACGAGCAGACCGCCAAGGTCGAACCGCTGAAAGAAGAAGCGCCGAAGATGAAGATGTTCTGATAGCGCTGTGACAAACAGGAAGCCCACCTTTTGGTGGGCTTTTTGTTGGGTGCGGGAAAATGTGTGGTGTGTTCACTGGCCCCTTCGCGAGCAAGCCCGCTCCCACATTTAATGAGGTTCCTGCAGAAGGATGCGGTCAAATGTGGGAGCGGGCTTGCTCGCGAAGGGGCCAGCACCAGCAACATAAATCATGGGTGATCTTACGTTCGATAATCGCCCAAAACCCGCTTTCAGCAATTGAACCATCCAGTACATTACCCGCACCATTCTTCGCACAAGACCAACAACATCAGGTTCAACGTCATGCCCCCGCGCCCTGCCATGTCCGGTTGATTGCGCTGCGTTTTTTTCAATCGATCAAATCTTTGTCTGCACCCCACGGTTGCGGCATCACCCCGTTTCATCCCCAACAATTAGAGAGACCCGAGCCCATGACGCCTTCCACCGCGCAGTATTTCTTCCCCGGCTTTCTGGCCATTGCAGTGGCCGGCGCGGCCCTGCCCGCCCAGGCCGAGGAAGCGGGTTTCATCGACGGCGCCAAGGTCAACCTGAACCTGCGCAACTTTTACATCAACCGCAATTTCACCAACCCGACCAAGGCCCAGGGCAAGGCTGAAGAGTGGACGCAAAACTTCATCCTCGACGCCAAATCCGGATTCACCCACGGCACTGTCGGTTTCGGTATGGATGTGTTGGGTTTGTACTCGGTGAAGCTCGACGGCGGCAAAGGCACGGGTGGTACACAGTTGCTGCCGCTGGACCATGACGGTCGCCCGGCGGACAACTTCGGTCGCACCAACGTCGCGTTCAAGGCCAAGTTGTCCCAGACCGAGGTGAAAGTCGGTGAATGGATGCCGGTGCTCCCGATCCTGCGTTCGGACGATGGTCGCTCGCTGCCACAAACTTTCCGTGGAGGCCAGATCACCTCGAAGGAAATCGCCGGCCTGACGCTCTACGGCGGCCAGTTCCGCGCCAACAGCCCGCGCGACGACAGCAGCATGAGCGACATGTTTATGAACGGTAAACCGGCCTTCACCTCCGACCGATTCAACTTCGAGGGCGGCGAATACACCTTCAACGACAAGCGCACTCAGATCGGCCTTTGGAATGCCGAACTCAAGGACATCTACAGCCAGCAATTCGTCAACCTGATCCACAGCCAGCCACTGGGCGACTGGACCCTGGGCGCGAATCTCGGTTTTTTCTACGGCAAGGATGACGGCAGCGCCCGCGCCGGTGATCTCGACAACAAGACCTGGTCCGGCCTGTTCTCAGCCAAATACGGCGGCAACACCTTCTACGTCGGCCTGCAAAAACTCACCGGTGACAGCGCCTGGATGCGCGTCAACGGCACCAGCGGCGGCACCCTGGCCAACGACAGCTACAACGCCAGTTATGACAACGCGCAGGAAAAATCCTGGCAGGTACGCCACGACTACAATTTCGTCGCCCTCGGAATTCCGGGTCTGACCCTGATGAACCGCTACATCAGCGGCGACAACGTCCACACCGGCACCATCACCGACGGCAAGGAATGGGGCCGCGAATCGGAACTGGGCTACACCGTGCAAAGCGGCGCGCTAAAGGACTTCAACGTCAAATGGCGCAACTCGACCATCCGCCGCGATTTCAGCAACAACGAATTCGACGAGAACCGGTTGATCGTCAGCTATCCGATCAGCTTGCTGTAAACACCTGGAGTGAGCCGGCTCGCGATTGCGGTGTGTCATTCAATAACCATGTCGACTGATACACCGCCTTCGCGAGCAAGCCCGCTCCCACATTTAACCGAGTTCCCTCAGGGAGAATGCGCTCGAATGTGGAGCTTGCTCGCGAAGGCGTCAGCACAGACACCAAAATAACCGAATTTTACTCCCGCGATTCAACCCCCAACTCATCCCAAACCGACTCCGCCAAATGGAACGTCGCATTCGCCGCCGGGATGCCGCAGTAGATCGCGCTCTGCATGATCACTTCCTTGATCTCGCCACGGGTCACGCCGTTATTGGCGGCGGCGCGCAGGTGCAGTTTCAGTTCTTCGTTGCGGTTCATGCCGATCAGCATGGAAATGGTGATCAGGCTGCGGGTGTGACGCGGCAGGCCCGGGCGGGTCCAGATATCACCCCAGGCGTGGCGGGTGATCATCTCCTGAAATTCCGAGTTGAACTCGGTCAGGGTGGTCAGGCTGCGGTCGACGTGAGCGTCGCCGAGTACTGCGCGACGGACTTTCATGCCCTCGTCGTAACGTTGTTTTTCGTCCACAACCATCCCCTTAATGAGCGTTCAAAAACGCCAACACCCGCTCGCTGAACGCGGCGCCGGCCTGGACGTTGGACAAGTGCGCGGCGTGGAACTCGGCGTATTCGGCGCCCGGCACGTGCTCTTGAATGAAGTGCCCACCGGACGGCGGTGTCACTGCGTCTTCGGTGCCGGCAATCACCAGCAGCGGCGCCTTGATCGACGACAACTGATCACGGAAATCGGCATCCCGCACCGCGGCGCAATTGGCTGCATAGCCTTCAGGCGACGTGGCGGCCAGCATGTCGGTGATTCGCTTGGCGGCAGCTGGATTGGCTTCGGCAAAGTCAGGGGTAAACCAGCGGGCAATCGAGGCATCGCGCAGCGCGACCATCGCGGCCGGACCGTCACGCAGCACCGTTTCAATGCGCGGGTTCCAGATCGACGGATCGCCGATTTTCGCCGCGGTGTTGCACACCACCAGTTTGTTCAGTCGATCACCGGCGTTGATTCCCAGCCACTGGCCGATCAAACCGCCCATGGACAAACCGCAGAAATGCGCACGCTCAATGTGCAAGGCATCCAGAAGCGCCAACACGTCATGGCCCAATTGCTCGATGCTGTACGGCCCCGGCGTCACCAGCGATTGACCGTGGCCACGGGTGTCGAAACGCAGCACCCGGAAGTGTTCAGTGAACGCAGCTATCTGCGCGTCCCACATGTGCAGGTCGGTGCCCAGCGAGTTGGATAGCACCAGTACCGGCGCATCTTCAGGCCCGCCTATTTGCGGCCCTTCAATTAGGTAGTGCAGTTCGCCCTCGGCGAGTTGTACAAAAGCCACAGCAATCTCCTTCAGGCAGTCAACGCAGAATGTTCAGCCACCGCCCGCTCGACCCAGGTCTGGGCCTGGCCGAGGTAATGGGCGGGGTCCAGCAAATGATCGAGTTCAGCCGCCGAAAGCTCGGCGGTCACTTGCGGCTCGTCGCCGAGAACAGCGCGCAGATGCCGCTGTTCAGCCACCGCACGTTTGCAGCAGAGCTCCAATAGATGATGCGCGGTGTCACGGCCGACCCGTTGGGCGAGGACGATGCTCACCGCTTCGGCCAGCACCAGGCCTTGGGTCAAATCGAGGTTGCGCGCCATGCGAGCCGCATCCACCTCCAGCCCCTGCGCCACCAGCAGGGCTTGCTTGAGGCTGCCGGACACCAGGCAGCAAATCTCTGGCAAGGTTTCCCATTCGGCATGCCACAGACCGAGGCTGCGCTCGTGCTCCTGCGGCATGGCGCTGAACAGCGTCGAGAGCAAACCGGGAACGCGCGTCGCCGCACCGATCAGCACCGCAGCACCCACCGGGTTGCGCTTGTGCGGCATGGTCGAAGAACCGCCCTTGCCCGGCGCCGACGGTTCGAACACTTCACCGGCTTCGGTCTGCATCAACAGGCTGATGTCACGGCCGAGTTTGCCGAGGCTGCCGGCGATCAATCCCAGCACCGAACCGAACTCCACCAGACGATCACGTTGGGTGTGCCAAGGCTGATCCGGCAAGGTCAGTTGCAACTCCCCGGCCAGCGCTTCGGCAATCGGCATCGCTTGCGCGCCGAGGGCGGCCAGGGTTCCGGAGGCACCGCCGAATTGCAGCACCAGCAGACGCGGTTTGAGCTCTTGTAAACGCTGGCGGCTGCGGGTGACTGCGCCCAGCCACCCGGCGATTTTCATGCCGAGGGTGACCGGTGTGGCGTGTTGCAACCAGGTGCGCCCGGCCAGCGGCGTGGCGACATAACGCTTGGCTTGAGTGGCGAGGGTGTCGCCCAGTTGCGCGAGATCGCTTTCGATCAAGGCCAGTGCCTGACGCAGTTGCAACACCAGACCGGTGTCCATCACATCCTGACTGGTCGCGCCCAAATGCACATAGCGCTCGGCTTCGGCATCATTGGCCGCGATCTGCTTGCCCAATGCCTTGACCAATGGAATGGCTGAATTGCCCGCCGTGGCAATCGCCTCACCGAGGGCAGCGAAATCGTAATGCCCGGCCTGACACGCCGCTTCAATGGGCGCGACAGCGGTTTGCGGAATCAGCCCGACACGCGCCTCGGCCCGGGCCAGCGCCGATTCGAAGTCGAGCATGGCCTGCACGCGGCCCTGATCGCAGAACACTTCACGCATATCGCGGGCAGTGAAATAGGCATCGAACAATTGATTGCCCGGTCGATCGTTCATAAACAGTCCTTGAAGGCGCGGGCCGCTCAGGCCCGCGCGGAAAGATCAAAGGTCGTGGTGCAAATACTTAGCCTGCTTGGGCAGACGCAGACTGAACAGGAACGCCACCGCCATCATCACCGTAACGTACCAGTAGAAGGAGTTTTCCATGCCCACGGCTTTCAGACTCAGGGCCACGTATTCCGCCGAACCACCGAAGATCGCATTGGCCACCGCGTAGGCAAGACCAACGCCGAGGGCGCGCACTTCCGGAGGGAACATCTCGGCTTTCACCAAACCACTGATCGAGGTGTAGAAACTCACGATCGCCAGCGCCACGGTAATCAGCACAAAGGCCAGGAACGGACTGCTGACGCTTTTCAGGCTCAACAGAATCGGCACGGTGCACAACGTCCCGAGGGCGCCGAACCAGAGCATCGAGTTCCGGCGGCCGATCTTGTCGGCGAGCATGCCGAACAACGGTTGCATGCACATATAAAGGAACAGCGCGCCGGTCATGATGTAGCTGGCGGTCTTGGCCTGCATGCCGGCGGTGTTCACCAGGTATTTCTGCATGTACGTGGTGAAGGTGTAGAAAATCAGCGAGCCACCGGCGGTGTAACCGAGCACGGTGATGAACGCGGCTTTATGGTCGCGGAACAGTGCTGCGATACTGCCGGCGTCCTTGTTTTCGCGCATTTCCTTGCTGCTGGTTTCTTTCAGCGAACGGCGCAGGAACAGCGAAATCAGCGCGGCCGCCGCACCGACCACAAACGGAATCCGCCAGCCGTAGGCACGCAGCTCATCTTCACTGAGGAACTGTTGCAGGATCACCACCAGTGACACCGCCAGCAATTGTCCGCCAATCAGCGTCACGTACTGGAACGAAGCGAAGAAACCGCGCTGGCCCTTGAGCGCCACTTCACTCATGTAGGTGGCGGTGGTGCCGTACTCGCCGCCCACCGACAACCCTTGAATCAAACGCGCGAACAGCAACAGCAACGGCGCCCAGACACCGATGTCCTTGTAGGTCGGCAGGAACGCGATCAGCAACGAACCGAAGCACATCATCAGAATCGAGATCATCATCGAGTTCTTGCGCCCGTGCTTGTCCGCCACCCGACCGAAAATCCAGCCGCCAATGGGGCGCATCAGGAACCCGGCGGCGAACACGCCAGCGGTGTTGACCAACTGCACCGTGGGGTTGTCGGAGGGGAAAAAGGCCGGGGCGAAATAGATCGCGCAAAAGGCGTAGACGTAGAAGTCGAACCATTCCACGAGGTTGCCGGACGAGGCGCCGACAATGGCGAAGATACGCTTGCTGCGCTCTTCGCCGGTGTAGTGTTCTGTTGAAGCAGCGGTCGTTGTCATTGTTTTTCACTCAATGGGGACAGTGAGAGTCTAGACACACTTCGCAACAGTCCTGTTCCCCAGATGCATTACCAACGCAGATCCCCCTGTTGGAGATGATCCCTTGTGGGAGCGGGCTTGCTCGCGAAAGCGGCGTGTCAGTCGATGTAAACGTTGCCTGACACACCGCTTTCGCGAGCAAGCCCGCTCCCACATGGGATTGGCGTTGTTCATTCAATAATCGAAGAACACCGTCTCGGCATCAGTGCCTTGCAGAATCACATTCCACTGGTAAACACCCGACGCATCCTGCTTCGCCAGCAACGTGCTGCGACGCTCGGCCGGTACGCACTCCAGCAGTGGATCCGACACATTCGCCGCTTCACCGTCAAAGTAAATCCGCGTCAGCAAATGCTTCACCAACCCGCGCGCAAACACCAGCACCACCAAATGCGGCGCCTGGGTCGAGCCTTTCAGGCCTTCGACCGTGCCCGGCTTGATGGTGGTGAAACGAAAGCGCCCTTGCGCATCCACCGGCACCCGGCCAAAGCCTTCGAAGTTCGGGTCCAGCGGTTTGTCCTGATCGTCTTCCGGGTGGTCGTACTTGCCGGCGGCGTTGGCTTGCCAGACTTCCAGCATCGCGTCGTTGACGACATCGCCGTTGCCGTCGATGACTTGCCCGGTGATCGCCACGCGTTCGCCAAGGGTTTGCGCAACGGTCAGGTCTTCGCGGTTCAGCCAGGTCAGGCCGATGTGGTAATACGGCCCGACGGTGTGGGATGTGGTCGCGTTCAGCGTCATCTTATTTCTCCATCGGCGTGGCGTCGCGGCCGCGCAAGACGATGTCCCAGCGATAACCGAGGGCATAGGAAGGGACTGTTTTTTCCAGATCAAACGTGGCGATCAAGCGCTCTTTGGCGCGGGTGTCGGGCACGCAGTTGTAGATCGGGTCATAAGCCAGCAGCGGATCGCCGGGGAAATACATCTGCGTGACCAGCCGCGTCAGAATGCTTGGCCCGAACAGCGAGAAATGGATGTGCGCCGGGCGCCACGCGTTGTGGTGGTTGCCCCATGGGTAGGCGCCGGGCTTGATGGTCTGGAATTGATACCAGCCATCGGCATCGGTCACGGTGCGGCCGGTGCCGGTGAAGTTCGGGTCCAGCGGCGCATCGTGCAGGTCGCGGGCATGGTTGTAGCGGCCGGCGGCGTTGGCCTGCCAGATCTCCACCAGAATCCCCGGCACCGGCAGACCGTTTTCATCCAGCACGCGGCCGTGAATGATGATGCGCTCACCCAGTGGCTCGCCCTTGTGCTGAACGGTCAGGTCGTTGTCCTTCTCGTTGACGCGTTCGGCGCCGATGGTCGGGCCGGTGATTTCCGACAGCGAGTGCGGCAGAAACACCAACGGTTTGGACGGCGAGCGAAGGTTGGTGGATTGATACGTCGGGTGCAGGTATTCCGGCTGAGTGCCTTCCTGCGGACGACGGTAACCAGGCTTGTCAGTCATTGCGCTTTCCTCTGTTCTTATTTGTCGACGCGGCGTGTCAGACGCGTTCGATCGCCAGCGCCAGACCTTGGCCGACACCGACACACATGGTCGCCAGGCCTTTCTTGCCGCCGGTTTTTTCCAATTGATGCAACGCGGTCAGGACCAGGCGCGCACCGCTCATGCCCAGCGGATGGCCCAAGGCAATGGCGCCACCGTTCGGGTTGACCTGGGCCGCGTCGTCGGCAATGCCCAGTTCGCGCAGCACCGCCAGGCCTTGACTGGCGAAGGCTTCGTTGAGTTCGATCACGTCGAAATCGCTGACCGCCACGCCTAGACGCTCGGTCAGTTTGCGCACCGCCGGGACCGGGCCGATGCCCATCACCCGTGGAGCGACACCAGCGCTCGCCATGCCCAGCACTTTAGCGCGGGCAGTGAGGCCGTGTTTTTTCACCGCTTCGGCCGAGGCCAGAATCAACGCTGCCGCACCGTCGTTGACGCCCGAAGCATTGCCGGCGGTGACGGTTTTGTCGGGGCCATTGATCGGTTTGAGTTTGGCCAGCATTTCCAGAGTGGTGTCGGCGCGCGGATGCTCATCCTGCGTCACGACCGTTTCACCCTTCTTGTGGGCAATCCGCACTTCGACGATTTCTTCAGCGAAAAATCCGGCGGCCTGCGCGGCGGCTGTGCGCTGCTGGCTGCGCAGCGCGAACGCGTCCTGATCCTCGCGGGACACTTCGTAATCGTCGGCGACGTTGTCGGCGGTCTGCGGCATCGCATCCACACCGTATTGCGCTTTCATCAACGGGTTGATGAAACGCCAGCCGATGGTGGTGTCTTCCAGCTTCATGTTGCGCGAGAACGCCGCGTCAGCCTTGCCCATTACGAACGGTGCGCGGGACATCGACTCGACGCCGCCGGCAATCGCCAACTCCATTTCACCGCTGGCGATGGCGCGGAACGCCGTGCCGATGGCGTCCATGCCCGACGCGCACAGGCGATTGAGCGTGACACCGGGAATACTTTCCGGCAGCCCGGCCAGCAGCAATGCCATGCGCGCCACGTTACGGTTGTCTTCGCCGGCCTGGTTGGCGCAGCCGAGGAACACCTCGTCCACCGCCGTCCAGTCCACCGACGGGTTGCGTTCCATCAGCGCCTTGATCGGCACAGCGGCCAAGTCGTCCGCACGAACGGCGGACAGACCGCCGCCGAAACGGCCGATGGGGGTGCGAATGGCGTCGCAGATATAAACGTCACGCATCAGGCTTCTCCGGGTGCTTGGCCGTGGGCGGCGGCGGTGCGGGCTTCGAGGTCGCGCAGTGCGGTCAGTTCGACGTCGGTGGGCTCGGCGGTGTTTTCAACCGTGTCAGCGAAACGAATCGGCCAACCGGTGGCGGCGACCACTTGCTCACGGGTCACACCCGGGTGCAGCGCGGTGACCACAAATTCATGGGTGCCGGCTTCCGGTTCCATGATGCACAAGTCGGTAATGATGCCGACTGGCCCTGCGCCCGGCAGACCAAGACGCTTACGCGAATCACCGCCCTCGCCATGGCCGACCGAGGTAATGAAGTCGAGTTTGTCGACAAACGAACGCGCCGACTGCTTGAGGATGATCAACACACTTTTGGCCGAACCGGCAATTTCCGGCGCGCCACCGGCACCCGGCAGGCGGACCTTCGGCGAGAAGTAGTCGCCGACCACGGTGGTGTTGATGTTGCCGAAACGGTCGACTTGCGCAGCGCCGAGGAAACCGACGTCGATGCGCCCGCCCTGCAACCAATAGCGAAAAATCTCACCCGTCGGGACCACGGTGTCGGCGGTTTCCGCCAGCTCACCGTCACCAATCGACAGCGGCAGTACGCTTGGCTTGGCGCCAATCGGACCCGATTCGTAGATCAGGACGACGTCTGGCGAAGAAGTAAGTCGCGCCAGGTTGGCCGCTTTCGACGGCAGGCCGATGCCGACGAAGCACACCGAACCGTTCTTCAAACGGCGAGCGGCGGCGACGGTCATCATTTCATTGGTGGTGTAAGTCATTACTTGGCCTCCGAAGCAGCGGCCAGCTTGGCCTGGAACTCGCTGAAGTCAGCGCAGCCGTGGATGTATTCGTTGATCCACGCGGTGAAGGTTTCACGGTCGCGGGCAATCGGGTCCCAGGCTTGGTAGAAGCGGTTGTCACGCTCGTTGTAACCGTGGGCGTAGGACGGATGCGCGCCGCCAGGGACGTGACAAACCGCGCTCAAGGCCCAGGTCGGTAGGACGCAGGAGTTCATTGGTGCATTGAGGTCGTCAACGATTTCTTCGACGGTAACGATGCAACGCTTGGCGGCCAGTGCGGCTTCTTTCTGCACACCAAGAATGCCCCACAGCAGCACGTTGCCTTTGCGGTCGGCCTTCTGCGCGTGAATCACGGTGATATCCGGACGCACCGACGGCACGGCCGCCAACACTTCACCGGTGAACGGGCAGGTGACGGTTTTGATCAGTGGATTGACTTTCGGCAGGTCGGAACCGGCGTAGGCCCGCAGCACCGCGAACGGTAGGCCGGAGGCGCCGGCGACGTAGGCATTGGCCAGGTCGGCGTGGCTGTGCTCTTCGATCTCCAGTGGATGCGGCCACTGCTTCTCAACGGCATCACGCAGACGGTGCAGCGAACCTACACCCGGGTTGCCACCCCAAGAGAAAATCAATTTGCGAGCACAACCGGCGCCGATCAACTGGTCGTAGATCAGGTCCGGGGTCATGCGCACCAGCGTCAGGTCTTTCTTGCCCTGACGAATAATTTCATGACCCGCCGCCGTAGGGATCAGATGGGTAAAGCCTTCGAGCGCGACCGTATCGCCGTCGTTTACGAATTGCTTCACCGCGTCGTGCAGCGAAAGGATTTCAGCCATGGGGCAGGCTCCCGTTTTGTTATCAACCGACAGTGGATGAAAAAGGCGCGATGCGCAGCGCCGGAATGACTGAAGGTTAAGCCTGTGCAAAACACCAAACAATCCGATAATCGACTATGTGTTCGTTTATCGAACAGATTGTTGGCTGCTTATTGAAGATCAAAAGCTTCGCGAGCAAGCCCGCTCCCACAGTTGACCGCGTTCTAATGTGGGAGCGGGCTTGCTCGCGAAGGGGCCTTCAAAACCACTCGATATTCCGGATCATGCTGTCAGGTCGCATCCGCATGACTGACCATGCCCTTGATCACCACCGCCGTAGTCGCCAACGCCGCCGGAATCACCAGCGCCGTCAGCACTTGCTCAAAATTCCAGCCCAACCCGAGCAACGTCGCGCCCATCCACGCCCCGAGAATCGCGCCAAACCGGCCAATCCCGAGCATCCACGACACCCCGGTCGCCCGCCCTTGTGTCGGATAAAACCGCGCCGCCAAGGAAGGCATCGCCGATTGCGCACCGTTGACGCACATCCCCGCTACCAGCACCAACGTCGCCAACAGCGTGATGTTGCCCAGGCTCTGCCCCACCGCGTAGGCAAACACCCCGGCCAGCAGGTAGAAAATACCGATGACCTTGTGCGGATTGAACCGGTCCATCGCCCAGCCTACACCCACCGCACTCAGCACCCCGCCAAACTGGAACAGCGCGCCAATGAACGCGGCCTGCTCCATGCTCGCGCCACTGTCGCGCATCAGTGTCGGCAGCCAACTGGTCAGCAGGTACACGATCACCAGGCCCATGAAATAGGTCAGCCACAGCAGCAAGGTGCCGGTGCTGTAGGTGCCGGAGAAGATCACCGCGAACACGTTACGCGCCTTCACGGTTTTCTGTTCCGGCACGCTGAAGCTTGAGGCTTGGGCGACGACGGTCGGGTCGATGGGCGCCAGAGTCTTGCGTACTTTGTCGGTGCCGCGGTTGCGGACTACAAGGTAACGCGCCGATTCCGGCAGCCAGAACAGCAGCACGACGGTGAGGATCAGCGGCAGAATCCCGCCGATCAACAGCAAACTGTGCCAACCAAACGCCGGGATCAGCTTGGCCGAGATAAACCCGCCGCCGGCCATGCCGAGGTTGAAGCCGCAGAACATGCTGGTCACCAGCAAGGACTTCTTGCGTTCCGGGGTGTACTCCGACAGCAGCGTGGTGGCATTCGGCATGCCGGCGCCAAGGCCCAGGCCGGTGAGAAAACGCAGCACCAACAATTGATCGACATTGGAGCTGTAGGCCGACGCCAGACTGAATGCACCAAACAAAAACACCGCGCCAACCAGTACGACTTTTCGCCCGAAGCGGTCAGCCAACGGGCCGGAACCCAGTGCGCCGAAGACCATGCCGATCAGCGCAGCACTCATGACCGGGCCGAGACTGGCGCGGTCGATCCCCCAATCCTGCGACAACGCAGGCGCGATAAAACCCATGGCCGCGGTGTCGAGGCCATCGAGGAAGACAATCAGGAAACACAGGATCACCACTCGCCACTGATAGCGCGAAATGGGTTGAGCATTGATGAAGGACTGCACGTCGAGGCAGTTACCTACAGCAGACTGGGGCTGGTTCATTATTTTTATTCCACGCAAGAACGCAGTCGGACAGGTGCCAGCCTGAGCTGGCGCTGCCGCGACAGTAATGATCCAAGGGAAAGAGCGTCAATTCGATAAACGCAAGTCTGTGCGTTTATCGAACAGCTTAGACAGAAGCTCAGGCGAAGAGCTGTGCGCTGAGGTCGCGGCTGGCGCTGAGCAGTCCGGGCAGGAAGCGTTGCTCCAGTTCGTTGCGACTGACACGGCCGGCGTGGGTGCTGACGTTCAAGGCGGCCACCACCTGGCCGGACGCGTCGTACACCGGCACGGCAATCGAACGCAGGCCCTGTTCCAGTTCCTGATCGACGATGCACCAGCCTTGTTGCCGTACTTCTTGCAGGCATTCGAGCAACGCCTCGGGCGTGTGCAGGGTGCGGCTGGTCTTGGCTTGCAGCTCTGCGTGATCGAGGTATTCTCGCAGCGAAGTGTCGTCCAGCGCGGCGAGAAGAATCCGCCCCATCGAAGTGCAATACGCCGGCAAGCGGCCGCCCACTGAAAGATCGACCGAAATCAGACGCTGCGTGGTCGCCGAGCGCGCGATGTACAAAATGTCATCGCCTTCCAGCGTGGCCATGTTGCACGCCTCATGAAGTTGCTCGCTCATACGGTCCAGGTACGGCTGGGCCGACACTGCCAGCGGCGTCGAAGACAAATAGGCATGGCCCAGGGTCAACACCTTGGGCAGCAGCGAATAGGTGCGGCCGTCGGTGGTGGCGTAGCCGAGTTTGATCAAGGTGTGCAGGCAACGGCGCACGGCGGCGCGGGGAATTTCCGTGCGGTGGCTGATCTGGGCGATCGTCAGGTGACGCTTGCGCTCTTGAAACGCTTGCACCACCGCCAGGCCACGCGCCAGGGAGGTCATGAAGTCAGGGTCGCCGGTCAGGGCCTGGATTCGCTTCGCGGGTGAGGCGACGATCGGCGGCGCCACTGAAGTGAAAGAGTTGCGCATTTGATCGTTCATGACAGGACCTTTCCGAGGCGGATCAGCGGCTATTACACGCGGCCCCTGCTCCTGCACACAAGACCGGGACCGCCAAGATTGGGCGATTATCGGACGACAGGCCGATAATCGCAATCGATGCCATACAGAGCCTGATGCGACTCACGCCATTAACTACCGGTTTTTATTTTTGTCTGATCGACTTCTTAAAGGTCGATGTAACGGGTTTAAGTTGTTCACCTTAATGGCGCCAGAAAGACATCGCTGCACAATGACATCATCGGCATCCTAGTTGCCGTTAACACTTGTCAGTAACAAAACAATCACACATGACGAACTACTTTTAACGCCTCGGTGATAGTGTTCTTCGAATCGACCGCTATAATGCAATCCAGTGGCGAAACGGTTTTTTATCCACCGACTCTGTCACCCGGCAGCGCGATGTCCCATTGTCGTTGCCCGCAGCAAGCGCTTGACGTTCATTTTATATGCTCCGCCAATGCGCTCGCTGAAACAGGAACCTGATGCTGCGTCAGCTGTTTTTCTCTGGTGTCGTGGCCGCCTGCAACATGGAAGTATTGTTCACATGCCGTCAAAAGGTTGCCTTCTCAGGCATTTCCCTTTCTACGAGCGTGGTCAATCGACTCGATGCAGCGCGTTTCACCGGAAATTATCCCAACTCATACAGGTAGCACTGTGACGAAAGACGAACTGCGCGCGGAACTTGAGCGCCAGGAACAACGTTACAAGGAAGTTTACGGCGGGGAAGTCACCACCTACGCCGCCCAGCCCGAACCGGAACGTAAACCCTGGCGTAAACGCGCCACCGTTCAGGACCAGGCGTTCACCCAAGAACTGCAGAAGATGGAAAAGGAACTCAAAGCCGAAGAGCCTTGACCGCCTCGGCCTGAATTCTTTCAGGGGTCTGCGTCGGCTCCCGCTAAAAAGCGTGTGGCATCGATCAAGCCTTTCGTGCCCGCTACAAGCGGGCAGCGGCCACCTCACCCCTCGGATGAGGCAAATGGCTCGTTTCTGACCCTCTTCTCAGATATTTCACACAAGCGTTCAAGCCTCTCGAGTGCACGAGAGAAACCCTTGCGCCTGCGGTATTTTCAAGATAATTCAACGACTTACAAAACCCGGTAAAACGCTGGGAGATTGGCGTCCCTTGCCAATTAATTCGTTGAAGAATGTTACCGATGAGCAGCAAGTGCATTGATTAGCAGTCTTTTCTGGCATAATCGCGCCCCCTTACGACCGGGTCAGAAAACCTTCATGATCGATTTATTCAGCGGACTGGATGCTTGGGTGCTTGTGAGCCTCTTGCTCGCCCTGGCCTTTGTCCTCGCCTTCGAGTTCATCAACGGCTTTCATGACACCGCAAACGCGGTGGCCACTGTTATCTACACCAAAGCCATGCCGCCCCATCTGGCGGTGTTCTTTTCCGGGGTGTTCAACTTCCTCGGCGTGCTGCTGGGCGGTGTTGGCGTGGCGTATGCCATCGTCCACCTGCTGCCGGTAGAACTGCTGATCAATGTGAACACCGGTCACGGACTGGCCATGGTGTTCTCGCTGCTCGCTGCCGCCATCACCTGGAACCTGGGCACCTGGTACTTCGGTATCCCGGCCTCCAGCTCCCACACCCTGATCGGTTCGATCCTCGGTGTCGGCCTGGCCAACGCCTTGATCAACGACATTCCGTTGGCCGATGGCGTGAACTGGCAGAAGGCGATCGACATCGGTGCCTCCCTGGTGTTCTCGCCAATGGCCGGCTTCCTCGTCGCGGCACTGGTGTTGATCGGCCTTAAATGGTGGCGTCCACTGTCGAAGATGCACAAGACACCGGATCAGCGTCGCAAGCTCGATGACAAGAAGCACCCACCGTTCTGGAACCGTCTGGTCCTGGTGATCTCGGCCATGGCCGTGAGCTTCGTGCACGGCTCCAACGATGGCCAGAAAGGTATCGGCCTGATCATGCTGGTGCTGATCGGTATCGTGCCGGCGCAGTTCGTCCTCGACCTGGGCAGTACGACGTACCAGATCGAACGGACCCGCGATGCGACCCTGCACCTGAGCCAGTTCTACAAGCGCAACGCCGACACTCTGGGTGAATACCTGGCACTGGGCAAAAGCATCGAAGGTGATCTGCCGGAGAAATTCCGTTGCAACCCGCAACAGACCGAACCGACCATCACTGCCCTGCTCGGCACGCTTAAAGGTGTATCGGACTACCACTCGTTGTCGTCGGAAAGCCGCATCGAAGTGCGTCGCTACCTGCTCTGCCTGGATGACACGGCGAAGAAAGTCGGCAAGTTGCCTAGCCTCAATGCCCGTGAAAAGGCTGACCTGGACAAACTGCGCAAAGACCTGACCACCACCACCGAATACGCGCCGTTCTGGGTGATTCTGGCGGTCGCACTGGCACTGGGCCTGGGCACCATGGTGGGCTGGAAACGCGTGGTACTGACCATCGGCGAGAAGATCGGCAAGCAAGGCATGACTTACGCCCAAGGCATGTCGGCGCAGATCACGACTGCGTGCATGATCGGCTTGGCCAACATCTTCAGCCTGCCGGTCTCCACCACCCACGTGCTGTCCTCGGGCGTGGCCGGGACCATGGTCGCGAACAAAAGCGGTCTGCAAGGCGGCACGGTGAAAACCATCCTGCTGGCCTGGATCCTGACCCTGCCTGCGACGGTGGGCCTGTCGGCCGGCCTGTTCTGGCTGGCGTCGAAGGCGCTGGGTAGCTGATACATCGCTGCTCAATAAAAAGGCGCGTTCCGTGAGGTTCGCGCCTTTTTTGCATCTGCAATCGATCAATCACTACAAATCCCCTGTGGGAGCGGGCTTGCTCGCGAAGAGGCCATAACATTCAACATCCTTGTTGGCGCTCAGTCCGCCTTCGCGAGCAAGCCCGCTCCCACATTTAATCTCTGTTTACCCATAAGAATTGCAGGCAAAAAAAAGGCAACCGAAGTTGCCCAAAATGCCTTGCGTGCTCATTACATCCAGAAAGAACTACGGTTTGCGCTTGTGCGAATCCTTCCAGATAAAAAATCCAAACCCTGCGAAAAACATAACCATGAGGCCGACAGTCAGCACTCCGGCGATCACCACGTTGTCGAAAAACATGACTGGCCTCCTGGGCTTGCCCTGTTGCGATAGGGCTAAGTTAACCAAACAGGCAGAAGAGAAAATTGACCTGGATCAATGTCGCCCGAGACCGGGCGTAAAGGCGGGGTAATAACTGACCTGCATCAAAAGATGCAGGAGGTTTCAACGCTTTTTCGGTTTGTTCTTCGGTTTCTTCTTGGCTTTGCCCAAAGGCATTGCCTGCTCAAACGCCTGACGAACTTCGTTCAAACGTTTTTCATTAAGGTCGTGAACCCGCTTGGCGCGTTCAGAGTTGAGATCAATCAGCTTATCGTCTTGGCTCATGGTGCTCAGGGCATCGTTTGACAGGTATATCGCAATAATGCGGTCTGACCCGCCACAACTCAAATTTGAATATCAACCCACAAACCCTGACGCGGCTGATCTTCCATCAGCGGCGCCACCGGCACGGTGTTATCGGCATTCAGTTCGTCACCGGGAATGGCCAGGTGCTCCTCAGGGTCTTCATCGGCCTCGCGGCGGCGACGCTCGCGCTCGAGCTTGCGGCGTTGTTCCTCGCGCAGCTGAAAAGCCGCTTCTTCGGGATCGCGCTGCTGCAGGTCGATCGTGCTTTCGTTCGAGCTTTCCTGCACCGGCACCACCGGCGGAATATCCGGGCGCTGGCGAATCGGGTCGTGCTGTGAGGTGATCGGCACGGCACTCAAGGGGAGCATCGGTAGCAGCATAATTTTTAGTCTCCTGTCAGCAGGCTGTCGGCTGCGGGGATGACGACTTTAGCCATCGGTCGCAAACTGTGACCCGTTTGGCACGATTAGGTGCCCTGTCCGGCAAGCGCGACCTCATTGGGCTAACGTAAGACTGCGAGTTTTTATGAGAGTCCTTTGGCCCTGAGGGCCTCCTTCCGTTAAGATAGCCCGCTTTTTCAAGGTGGGAGTCAGGCAGCATGGCGCAGCAGTATCAACCGGGGCAACGCTGGATCAGTGACAGCGAAGCCGAGCTGGGTTTAGGCACCGTTCTGGCACAGGACGGCCGCTTGTTGACCGTGCTCTACCCGGCCACTGGCGAGACTCGCCAGTACGCGCTACGGAATGCGCCCCTCACCCGCGTGCGGTTTTCGCCCGGTGACTCGATCACTCACTTCGAAGGCTGGAAGCTGACGGTCCAGGAAGTCGACGACGTCGATGGCCTGTTGGTCTACCACGGTCTCAACGCGCAGAACGAAAGCGTGACGCTGCCGGAAACCCAACTGTCGAACTTCATTCAGTTCCGTCTAGCCAGCGACCGTTTGTTCGCCGGGCAGATCGACCCACTGGCCTGGTTCTCCCTGCGTTACAACACCCTGGAACACACCAGCCTCCAGTTGCAGTCCGCGCTGTGGGGCCTCGGTGGCGTGCGTGCACAACCGATCGCGCACCAACTGCACATCGCCCGCGAAGTCGCCGACCGCATTGCGCCGCGTGTTCTGCTGGCCGACGAAGTCGGCCTGGGTAAAACCATCGAAGCCGGTCTGGTGATCCATCGCCAACTGCTCTCGGGCCGCGCCAACCGCGTGCTGATCCTGGTTCCCGAGAACCTGCAGCACCAGTGGCTGGTCGAGATGCGCCGTCGCTTCAACCTGCAAGTCGCATTGTTCGACGAAGAGCGCTTCATCGAAAGCGATGCCACCAACCCCTTCGAAGACACCCAGCTCGCGCTGGTTGCGCTGGAGTGGCTGGTCGAAGACGAGAAAGCCCAGGACGCACTGTTTGCCGCCGGTTGGGACCTGATGGTCGTCGACGAAGCCCACCACTTGGTGTGGCATGAAGACAAGGCCAGCGCGGAATACACCCTGGTTGAACAACTCGCCGAGACTATTCCCGGCGTGCTGCTGCTGACCGCGACCCCGGAACAACTGGGCCAGGACAGCCACTTCGCTCGTCTGCGCCTGCTCGACCCGAACCGTTTCCATGACCTGGCCGCCTTCCGCGCCGAGAGCGAAAACTATCGCCCGGTGGCTGAAGCCGTTCAGGAGCTGCTGGACAAGGGGCGCCTGTCGCCGGAAGCACACAAGACCATTCACGGTTTCCTCGGCAACGAAGGCGAAGCCTTGCTGACCGCCGTGAACGATGGCGACACAGAAGCCAGCGCGCGCCTCGTGCGTGAACTGCTGGATCGCCACGGCACCGGCCGCGTGCTGTTCCGTAATACCCGCGCCGCCGTGCAGGGTTTCCCGGAGCGCAAACTGCATCCGTACCCGTTGCCATGCCCCGACGAATACCTCGAACTGCCATTGGGTGATCACGCCGAGCTGTACCCGGAAGTCAGCTTCCAGGCTCAGCCGGACGCAAACGAAGAAGAACGCTGGTGGAAATTCGACCCGCGCGTCGAGTGGCTGATCGACACCCTGAAGATGCTCAAGCGCACCAAAGTGCTGGTGATCTGCGCCCACGCGGAAACCGCCATGGACCTGGAAGACGCCCTGCGCGTGCGTTCCGGCATCCCTGCCACGGTGTTCCACGAAGGCATGAACATCCTCGAACGTGACCGCGCCGCTGCTTACTTCGCCGACGAAGAATTCGGTGCACAAGTGCTGATCTGCTCGGAAATCGGCAGTGAAGGTCGCAACTTCCAGTTCTCGCACCACCTGGTGCTGTTCGATCTGCCGGCACACCCGGACCTGCTGGAGCAGCGTATCGGTCGTCTGGACCGGATCGGCCAGAAGCACATCATCGAGCTGCACGTGCCGTACCTGGAAACCAGCCCGCAAGAGCGTCTGTTCCAGTGGTACCACGAAGCGCTGAACGCGTTCCTCAACACCTGCCCGACCGGCAACGCCTTGCAGCATCAGTTTGGCCCGCGCCTGCTGCCGCTGCTGGAAGAGGCCGACGACGGCGAGTGGCAAGCGCTGATCGACGAAGCCCGCACCGAGCGTGAGCGTCTGGAAGCCGACTTGCACACCGGCCGTGACCGCTTGCTGGAACTCAATTCCGGCGGCGCTGGCGAAGGCGATGCGCTGGTCGAAGACATTCTTGAGCAGGACGATCAGTTCACCCTGCCGATCTACATGGAAACCCTGTTCGACGCCTTCGGTATCGACAGCGAAGACCATTCGGAAAACGCCCTGATCCTCAAGCCGAGCGAAAAAATGCTCGACGCCAGCTTCCCGCTGGGCGACGACGAAGGCGTGACCATCACCTACGACCGCAACCAGGCGCTGTCTCGCGAAGACATGCAGTTCATCACCTGGGAGCACCCGATGGTTCAGGGCGGCATGGACCTGGTCTTGTCCGGCTCGATGGGCAACACCGCCGTTGCGCTGATCAAGAACAAGGCGCTCAAGCCTGGCACCGTGTTGCTGGAACTGCTCTACGTCAGCGAAGTGGTGGCCCCGCGCTCACTTCAACTGGGCCGTTACCTGCCGCCGGCCGCCCTGCGCTGCCTGCTCGATGCCAACGGCAATGACCTGTCGGCCCGGGTGTCGTTCGAGACCTTGAACGATCAACTGGAAAGCGTCCCGCGTGCCAGCGCCAACAAGTTTATCCAGGCTCAGCGTGATCAGCTGACGCCACGGATCAACGCCGGCGAAGAGAAGATCCTGCCGCGTCATGCCGAGCGTGTGGCCGAGGCGCAGCGTCGTCTGGCAGCGGATACCGATGAAGAACTAGCGCGCCTGACAGCGTTGCAAGCCGTGAACCCGACCGTGCGCGACAGCGAACTGGTTGCCCTGCGTAAACAGCGCGAGCAAGGGTTGGCCATGCTTGAAAAGGCTGCGTTGCGGCTGGAAGCGATTCGGGTGTTGGTGGCGGGTTAAATCCCCTGCTCTACCCGGCGAAATAAAGAAGGCCCGCAGTGATGCGGGCCTTTTTTTTGGCTGCTGATGGTAATGGTGATGCAGAAGGCCTCTTCGCGAGCAAGCCCGCTCCCACATTCGACCGCATTTCTCCTGAAAGAACTCGGTCAAATGTGGGAGCGGGCTTGCTCGCGAAGGCGATCAGGCAGTCGCCACAGAAACCCCAGGCTCAACCACCGCCACCAACCCTTCCTTCATCCGCTTCGCATCCCGCACAAAACACCGCGACGCCATAAACAGAAACACCATGGTGAAGAACAACGCCACCGGAATCAGGTACATCGCGTCATGCAGCCCGACGGCCTTGAACGCCTCGGTCATCTGTTCGGCACCCGCCGCCAGCATTGCTGTGTGCGCAAAGTGATCGGACAAACCGCCCACCACCACGGGCCCCAATCCACCGCCGAGCAAATACAGCCCGGCAAAGAACAACGCCATCGCCGTCGCGCGCAAACGCGGCTCGACCACGTCCTGAATCGCGGTGTAGACGCAGGTATAGAAGTTATAGGCAAACAACCAACCCACACTGAAGATCGCGACAAACACGCCAATTTCGATACGTCCGGAGTGCAGCGCCCACGCCGTGCATACGGTCGAGATAATCAGGCTGAACGCTGCAAACAACAGCCGACCATTGGCCACTCTCTGGTGGATCTTGTCGGCGACCCAGCCGCCGAGTGTCAGGCCGAACAAACCGGTCACGCCGACGATTACGCCCGTTGCCACCGCAGCCTCCTGCAACGGCATCAGGAAGTAGCGCTGCAACATCGGCACCAGGAATGAGTTGCAGGCGTAGGTCGCGAAGTTGAAACACAGCCCCGCCATCACCAGCCACAGGAACGTCGGCACCGCCAGCACCCGGCGGATCGGCCGGTCCACGCGCTCCTGCGACACCTGCACGGTTTCAGCTGCGCCGCGTTTCGGCTCTTTGATGAAAAACATGAAGATCGCCAGGATCAGCCCCGGCACCGCCGCGATAAAGAAAGGCGCACGCCAGCTATCGAATGCCTTGACCATCGCGCCGATGGTGAAGAACGCCAGCAACAGCCCCAGCGGCAGACCCAGCATGAAGATGCCCATCGCCCGTGCCCGGCGATGCGCCGGAAACAAATCACCGATCAGCGAGTTGGCGGCCGGTGCGTAACTGGCTTCACCGATGCCGATGCCCATGCGCACGATCAGGAAACTCCAGAAGCTGCCCACCAGCCCATTGACTGCCGTCAACCCGCTCCAGACCGCCAGGCCCCAGCCCATCAACTTGCTGCGCGAACCGGTATCGGCCATCCGCCCCAGCGGCAGGCCGGCAATTGCGTAAACCAGGGTGAAAGCGGTGCCGATGATCCCCAGCTGAAAGTCGCTGAGGTGCCATTCCATGCGGATCGGTTCGATGATGATGGCGGGAATGGTGCGGTCGAAGAAGTTGAACAGGTTGGCCAGGAACAACAGGAACAGAATGCGCCAGGCATTCGCCGCTTGGGTCGAGTTCTGCATGGGGTCCGTCTCTTTTATTGTTATTGGGGCCTCACTGTCCCCGGAATCGTCAATCTAGACAGGCCCACCCACACTGTCTGTCATTATTTACAAGGCTGATATCAGGCCATGGCATTCACGCAGACGGGCTGATCGCCAGGCCCAGGATTCACGGGGATCCGGCCGCTATTTTCACGGTGCCGTCCGTCGCTGAAAAATACCTTTCATACCCCCTTCCAAAGCCCGTTGCGAAGCCTAGAATAGCCCCCCTGTCCGCTCCCCTGCGTACCCCCTCCTGCGTAGATAATCGACCATGTCCGAAGTCAGTCCGTGTCTGAATTGCGGTGCCTGCTGTTCCTATTTCCGTGTGTCTTTTTTCTGGGGTGAATGCGCCTCTTCCGGGGGGACGGTACCGGATGATCTGGTCGCGTCGATCAGCCCCAGTCGTGTGGCGATGCTCGGCACCGACTGCAAACCCGCCCGCTGCATCAGCCTTGTGGGAACAGTCGGCAGCGAGGTCAAATGCTCGATTTACAACGAACGTTCCAGCCCCTGCCGGGAGTTTGAGGCGTCCTGGGAAAATGGTCAGGCCAACGTGGATTGCGATGCTGCCCGGGCGGCATTTGGCCTTGCGCCCTTGCAACCGGGGTTCGAAATACCTTACGAACAAATTGCCTGAGGCTTAGTACCAAACGCGATTAGTGTGATGCCAAAAACATATGGAGCCATTTTGCCATCACCCCTTGCACTCCAGGCAAGGCCTCTATACTCGATGACATTCGCCAGCGCTCATTGTGCCGGCCTGGATGACAACGACGGGGCGTGCTATGGAGTGGCTTGGTCTGCATTTCATTACCGAGCTACCAGAGAGCGGGCAATTCATACTCAATTGCGCGCATGACCCTTTTCTGGTGCTGCTGGCTTATGTGGTGGCGTGTGTTGGCTGCTTTGCCACGCTGGACATGGCAGAGCGTGTGGCGCATGCGGAAAACCCGGCCTCGCAACGCCGTTGGCGCTGGGTCGGCAGCGGGTGCCTGGCGGGCGGCATCTGGGCCATGCACTTTATCGGCATGCTGGCGTTCCAGGCACCTGTCGATATTCACTACCAACTCCCCGTCACTCTGATTTCACTGTCAATCGCCCTGTGTGCGGCGTGGCTGGTGATGCACACCCTGAGTCTCCCCGACCTGAATGTCCGGCATTGCCTCAAGGCTTCCGTGTGGGTCGGGCTGGGCATTACCGCCATGCACTACGTGGGCATGGCTTCGATGCATTCGAGTGCCACGGCCTACTACCAGCCGGCATTGTTCGCCTTGTCCATCGTCATCGCGATTGGCGCCAGCCTCTCGGCGCTGTTGCTGTCGCGCTATTTGCGTGACGGCACCGGAATGTTTCACCAGCTACTTAAATACAGCGCCAGCCTCCTCCTTGGCGCCGGCATCCTGAGCATGCACTTCACCGGCATGGCTGCCTTCAATCTGGTGGTGCCCCGCGATAGCGTCATGGCGCCGGCCGGTGAACACAGTCATCTGCAACTGGCGTTGACGGTGGCGGTCATGACGCTGCTGATCATCGGCAGCAGCATCAGCGCGGCACTGGCGGACAAGAAGCTGCAACACAAGGAGCGTGATCTGCAGCGGGTCAATTCGCTGCTCAGCCAACTGGATCAGGCGCGCCTGTCGCTGCAACAAGTGGCGCATTACGACGCCTTGACCAACCTGATCAACCGTCGCGGCTTCAATCAGATATTCGCTGAGAAACTGATCGAGAAGACCAATGAAGGCGGCATGCTCGCGGTGATGTTCCTCGACATCGACCACTTCAAGCGCATCAACGACAGCCTTGGCCACGACGCGGGCGATGAGCTGCTCAAGGTGCTGGCCGGACATATCAAGAGTTCGGTGCGCAGCCACAACGATGTCGTGGCCCGATTTGGCGGTGACGAATTCTGCATTCTCATCGGCCTGAACGATCCCGAAGAAGCGCAGCACATGGCCCAGCGCATCATGCTGAAAATGAAGGAGCCCATCGAGCTCTCCGGGCGCAACATGGTCATGACCACCAGTATCGGCATCAGCCTGTTCCCCCAAGATGGCAGGACCTGTGAAGAACTATTGAAGAACGCCGACCTGGCGCTGTACCAGTCCAAGGACGATGGCCGCAACGGCCTGAATTTTTTCAGCTCCATTCTCAAAACCCGCGCCACGATGGAGCTGCAACTCGAAGAGGAACTGCGGCACGCGTTGCGTAAAGACAATGAGTTGATGTTGTATTACCAGCCGATCTTCGACCTGAAAACCGGCCAGGTCAGCAAGCTCGAAGCCCTGGTTCGCTGGCAACACCCGGTTCACGGTTTGCTGGCGCCTGATCGGTTTATCGCCATTGCCGAGGCGAACGGCCTTATCCGCGAACTCGACAACTGGGTGCTGCGCAAAGCCTGCGAAGACCTGGGTGAACTGTCCCGCCACGGCTGCGAAGAACTGAAGATCGCCGTGAACTGCTCACCGCTGAACCTTGCGCGTGAAGAGCTGGCCGACGAAATCGAACTTGCACTGCGCGCCTCCGGTGTAGCGCCACATCGGCTGGAGCTGGAAGTCACCGAAAATGCGCTGATGGGCAACCTCGCCAACACGTTGGTGCTGCTGCGGCAGATTCGTGCCCTCGGGGTCTCGTTGTCGATCGATGACTTCGGTACCGGTTATTCGTCCCTGGCCTACCTCAAGCGCCTGCCGCTGAACACGCTGAAGATCGACCGCTCGTTTATCCAGGACATTCCCAAAGCGGCCCAGGACATGGAGATCGTCCAGGCCATTATCGTCATGGCCCACAGCCTGCATTTGCAGGTGGTCACCGAAGGCGTCGAAACCTTTGAGCAGTACGATTTTCTCGAACGCCTGGGCTGTGACTTTGTTCAGGGCTACCTGCTCAGTCGTCCGGTGCCGCTGGCCGATTTGCGTCCGGTGCTGAACGAAATCAACCAGCGCCGGCATTCGTGCAACGTCACACCGTTGAGCCTGGCTCGCGGTACATCTGCACTAACGTCGATGGATCTTTTTCCAGGAAGCCCTGGCTCCCATGCAGTCGCATCAGTTGCGCAGCCAACCCGCTGAGTGGCGTGGCCGAACCCTGTTCGCGGGAAAATTTCACGGCGGTGTCGAGGTCTTTGAGCAGCGTGCGCACATGCCATTTCACCGGTTCAAATTGGCTATTCGCCATTTGCGGGGCGAGGATCTGCAACGGTTTTGAATCGGCAAACCCACCGGCCAGCGCTTCGGCGATCAAACGGGCATCCACCCCGGAACTCTCGGCCAACGCCACCACTTCGGCAATAACCAGCGCATTGCACGCCACGATCATCTGATTGCACGCCTTGGTCACCTGCCCGGCCCCGACGCCGCCCATGTGGGTGACTCGCTGGCCCAGGGTCAGCAACAGCGGACGCACTCGCTGCAGATCCGCGGCTTCGCCACCCACCATGATCGCCAGGCTGCCAGCCTCGGCGCCGACCACGCCGCCGGACACCGGTGCATCCAGCCAACTCATGCCGGTGCTGTCGATCAGTTGTTTGGCCATTTCGCGTGTAGCGCTGGGTTCCAGGCTGGAAAAATCCACCAGCAACTGCGCGCTTTTCGCCCCAGAGGCCACCCCGGCCGGGCCAAACACCACCTCACGCACCACCGCGGTGTCCGCCAGGCACAGCAGGACGATGTCGGCGTGCTGGCACAACTCAGCAGGGGTTGCCACTTGTCGGGCACCGGCCTCCACCAACGGCGCGCACTTGGCCGGGTTGCGGTTCCACACGGTCAACGGATAGCCCGCGGCCAGCAGGCGCCGACACATGGGCAGGCCCATCAGGCCAATTCCGGCGAACCCCAACGAAGGTAGCGTTGACATCATTTAGCCTCCTTTTGATTAAAGATCGCCGAATATTGGCCGATCCATCATGACTAAGGAAAGGATTCCACCCACTGCTGCTCAGGCGAGTCCCTGAGACTTTGGCCAAATACGCGCAAAAAAAAGACGCGAGATCCCATTCCGTGAAGGTTTGACGACAGTTGTCGCTCAGCCAACCAGTCCAGGTAGATGGCGCCCAATGACTTCTAAAAATAACCCGGCCGCTACGGTCTCCGATCTGACTCTGAGCCCCGCGGCGAACAGCCCCTCATCGTCGAAGCCATTGACCCCGACGCGCCCGCTGGCCACTCAGCAATACCTGTATTTCACTGAAACCAATACTGACCGTATCCTCGATAACCTCGATGGCCTGCGCGACATGGTGTTCCCGCGCCCGCCCCATCTGGAAGGCGCCAGCGAACAGCACAACGACCAGGAATTCCCGTCGGTGTGCCTGATCGGTCTCGGTCGTTGCGGCTCGAACATTGCCCTGGACGTCGCGGAGCTGGTGTACAACGCCCGCAAGTTCTACCTCAATGAATTCAATAACGAAGACCGTCTGTCGCCGGACAAACGCTTTGCGGAAAAGGGCTACAGCCCGGCGCAATGGATTCGTAACAACCTGCGCCTGGGCAGCAACAAGGGCGCCAAACCGGTGTTCCTGGTGGAACCGCTGGTGATGCTTGGTGACCTCGACAAAGACATTGCCGGTCGCATCCGTTTCTCGCGCAAGGGCGAAAAAAGCGGTTTCCTGCGCGACTACAGCAAAATGAAAATCATGGACTTGTCGGAAGTCCACGCCGGTGGTGCCGGTAACGCGCCGATTCTCGGTCAGTACCTGGCCAAGATCATCCTGAACAAGGACACCCAGCGTTTCTCCAGCCCTGACTGGAAGATGATTCACTCGTACCTGATCGACAGCTGCGGGATCAAGGCCAACCAGTCGCGCCTGTATTTCTCGATCTTCAGTGCCGGCGGCGGTACCGGTTCGGGCATGGCCTCGGAATTCGGCCTGGCCCAGCAGCACTCGTACATGAACAAGACGTTCGACACCAAGCCGATGGACGAACATGACGGCAAGAGCGGTCATTCCTTCGTTTTCGAGCCGATTTTCACCAGCGGCATTTGCGTACTGCCGAACATTTCCGATCACCGCAGCGAAATGTCCGAGGCGCTGCACATCAATGCCGGTCGCCTGCTGTGTAAATACCTGTCGGAAGAGTGGGACTTCTCCTACAACTTCGACAACGAAGACAGCAGCGAAGCCAGCGTCATGGGCCGTATCCGCCCATGGAACGCCATGATGCTGATCTCCAACGACATCATGCGTTATGCCGAAGAAAGCGATGACGGCAACATCCAGAACATTGACGTCAATGCGATGGAAAAACACGCCAACCAATACATCTCGCAGCAGATCTTCAACATTCTGACGGCGCAGGCGGTCACGACCGATTACGACCAGAACTATTTCCGTCGCGCCGGCATCGACATCGGCGAAACCATTCGCCTGGACGCCAACGACCTGTTCATGAGCCTGGCCGGTCCGGTGGCGATTGCCTACGCCGAGTCCGTGGTGCCGGAAACCCCGCCGCCAAGCAGCGACAAGTTCAAGGTGTTCGAGAAAGAGCCGCAGCGCCTGAACATCGATGATTTGTTCTTCCGCTCCATCGACCTGCCGCACTTCAACAAAGTGACCCAGGCGATCGAAGGCATCAGCCTGCTGCCGATCGAGTCCAAGCGCTATCGTGCCTCGCTTGAGCAGTACAAGAATTCCGGCTACGACGCGGCCGCGTTGCACGACCTGCACTTCTTCAAGAACTGCTCGTCGGTGGTGTCGATCGTTTCGTTGCCCAAAGACTACAAGTTGTCCTACATGGACTTGAACCGGTTGAAGACTCACCTCAACAGCCTGTTCCCGAACACCACGCTCAAGCGTTACGCACTGGTGATCGGCGCCTCGGCCAACTTGTCGCTGACCACCCTGATCGCCAAGAGCCCGTGCCTGTCGGACGATTTCCTGACGCTGATCGTCGCGTTCATCAAGCGCTGCTTCGCGAAGAACCCGTACCGCTTCGACGAGACGCTGGATAACTCGATCCTCGACTTCATCATCAATGAAGAATTCGACGAAGACCGCATCGACGAATTGCTCAACGAATTCGAGAACCCGGCGAAGATCCTCGATACCAACTGGTACGCGATCAAACCGATGTACGAGAAGAAGTACCGCGAGCTGATCAACGACAAGGACAAGTTTGTCTCGATCAACGACATTCGCCTGTCGCGTGATTGCGTGAAGAAAGCGGTCAAGTACTTGCGTGAGATCTACCGTCACCGCATTGGCAAGACCAAGGTTATTTCGCTGAATAACCATACGGGCAAGACGTTTACTGTCTGATCCGATACCGCATCGCCCCATTCGCAAGCAAGCCCGCTCCCACATTTAACCGAGTTCCTCCTGAAGGAATGCGGTCGAATGTGGGAGCGGGCTTGCTCGCGAAGGCGGCATCAGATTCAACACAAATCCAACATCCAGAAACAATTAAGCAGCTCCCAGGCCGCCCGACAAACTGTTCCCGTTACGTTTACGTCACCGTGATGCTGGCCACGCCTGTGGCCTTTCTCTACGGCAACATGCCATCACGCTACTCACCTACACACTTTTCCCTGCCCGCTCGACGCACCAAGAAGGCGCAGCGATTCAGCTCGTCGCCCTTTCCTGGATCAGAATCCACGGCGAAACCACCACGGCCCACAGCTGCGGGTCACGCTCAAAAAGATCCAGCGCCCGCGTTTCAGACAGCTTGGCGACCTGGTCGGCAGCCAGCCAGGCGGCCACTTTCTCGCCTTCGTCAGTAGCCACAGCCTCGGCAGCAGCAATCAAATCCAGACCGGGGTCGACCCACAATAGGGCACCCCTGGCGAAGAACGGCTCCAACTCTTTCCAGGTAATAGATGCGGTTTCACCAAGCAGCTTGGCATAGAGGGTGCTAGGTTCTTGAGTCATGGGTCCTGTCCGGAAAAGAAATCGACGCGAATGATAACGTCGGTGGTCCGCCAGAAAAACCCGGTTGCAATTGAGTCACCGATTGAAAAGAGCAGAAAAGCCAAGGAATGCCGCTGAATCAAGCAATTAGCCAGCTAACATCCCGCCGCTATTCTGTCTTTTTCTTTCAAAAAAGCGACACCCTCAGGTTTTGCCCCCCGGCGCTAGCTTCCCAGGCTAACAATTGGCGCTCTACACTGTACCGGTACAGTTGCCGGGGGCATTTTCCGGAGGATATCGAAGATATCTGACCCGGTTCTGCTGCTACGGCGCCAGGACTATAAAAACTACAACAGTAAGAGTGGAGCACTATGACTAAGGCTACTAAGCAGATTTCCAAACTGTTTGCCGCTATGGTTCTGGCCGGGGTTGCCAGCCATTCGTTCGCAGCTGACACCATCAAGATCGGCATCGCCGGCCCTAAGACCGGTCCTGTAGCCCAATACGGCGACATGCAGTTCAGTGGCGCCAAAATGGCCATCGAACAAATCAACGCCAAAGGTGGCGTAGACGGCAAGAAACTCGAAGCCGTTGAATACGATGACGCCTGTGATCCGAAACAAGCGGTAGCGGTCGCGAACAAAGTCGTCAACGACGGCGTCAAGTTCGTGGTCGGTCACCTGTGCTCCAGCTCCACTCAACCGGCTTCGGACATCTACGAAGACGAAGGCGTGATCATGATCACCCCGGCTGCCACCAGCCCGGACATCACCGCTCGTGGTTACAAAATGGTGTTCCGCACCATCGGTCTGGACAGCGCCCAGGGCCCTGCCGCCGGTAACTACATCGCTGATCACGTCAAACCGAAAATCGTTGCTGTTCTGCACGACAAACAGCAATACGGTGAAGGCATCGCCACCGCCGTGAAGAAAACCCTGGAAGGCAAAGGCGTCAAGGTTGCCGTGTTCGAAGGCATCAACGCCGGCGACAAGGACTTCTCCTCGATCATCGCCAAGCTCAAGCAAGCCAACGTCGACTTCGTCTACTACGGCGGCTACCACCCGGAGCTGGGTCTGATCCTGCGTCAATCCCAGGAAAAAGGCCTGAAAGCCAAGTTCATGGGTCCGGAAGGCGTGGGTAACGACTCCATTTCGCAGATCGCCAAAGACGCTTCCGAAGGTCTGCTGGTAACCCTGCCGAAATCCTTCGACCAGGATCCGGCCAACGTTGCCCTGGCTGACGCGTTCAAGGCGAAGAAAGAAGACCCGAGCGGTCCGTTCGTGTTCCCGGCCTACTCGGCTGTTGAAGTAATTGCCGGTGGTATCGAAGCCGCCAAGAGCGAAGACACAGCCAAAGTGGCTGCTGCCATCCACGCTGGCACCTTCAAGACCCCGACTGGCGATCTGCAGTTCGACGCCAAGGGCGACTTGAAAGACTTCAAATTTGTGGTTTACGAGTGGCACTTCGGCAAACCAAAAACTGAAGCTTCGCCTCAGTAAGGCCTTGCCTGACTGACTGCCAACAAAGCCCACGGCGTGCCGTGGGCTTTGTTTTACGAACGTTTTGGGCCGCGCTGGCGTGATCCGCCAGTCTCCCCACCTGAAAATCTCAAAACCGTCATCAGCGGTTCGCTGGCAAACCTCGCGTTCGAAGTGGATGCAGATCCACGGGGCTCGAGCGGGAAAATGACTCCACCAGTGAAATGCGTATCAGGTTTTTAGGAGCGCTGTAATGCCTGACATCTATCACTTTTTCCAACAGCTGGTTAATGGCCTGACCATTGGCAGCACGTATGCCCTGATCGCCATCGGCTATACGATGGTTTACGGCATCATTGGAATGATCAACTTCGCCCACGGCGAGGTGTACATGATTGGTTCCTACGTGGCGTTCATCGCCATCGCGGGCCTGTCCATGATGGGACTCGACAGCGTTCCGCTGTTGATGACTGCCGCTTTCCTCGCGACCATCGTCGTGACCAGTGCCTACGGCTACAGCATCGAACGGATCGCCTACCGCCCCTTGCGCGGCAGCAACCGTCTGATTCCGCTGATTTCCGCCATCGGCATGTCGATCTTCCTGCAGAACACGGTTCTGCTGGCGCAAGACTCCAAGGACAAATCCATCCCCAACCTGATCCCTGGGAACTTCACCATCGGGCCAGGTGGCGCACATGAAGTGCTGATTTCCTACATGCAAATCGTGGTGTTCGTGGTGACCTTCGTCGCCATGCTCGGCCTGACAATGTTCATCTCCCGCTCTCGCCTGGGTCGCGCCTGCCGTGCCTGTGCCGAAGACATCAAGATGGCCAACCTGCTGGGTATCAACACCAACAACATCATCGCCCTGACCTTCGTCATCGGTGCTGCACTGGCGGCCATCGCGGCCGTGCTCCTGAGCATGCAGTATGGCGTGATCAACCCGAACGCCGGTTTCCTCGTCGGCCTCAAGGCCTTCACCGCAGCGGTATTGGGCGGTATCGGCAGCATCCCCGGCGCCATGCTCGGCGGGATCGTGCTGGGGGTAGCGGAAGCCTTTGGTGCCGACATCTTCGGCGACCAGTACAAGGACGTCGTGGCTTTCGGTCTATTGGTTCTGGTGTTGTTGTTCCGGCCAACCGGCCTGTTGGGCCGTCCGGAGGTTGAAAAAGTATGACTAGGAATCTTAGACAGGCGTTGTTCAGCGCACTGTTAGTTTGGGCTGTGGCGTATCCGGTACTCGGGCTGAAGTTGACCATCGTCGGCATCAACCTGGAAGTCCATGGCACCAGCAATACCACGCTGCTCATCATCGCCGTCTGCTCGGTGCTGATGTTCCTGCGGGTGTTGTTCGACAAGTCGATCAGCGCGGCCTGGAAATCCTCGCCAAGCATGCCGGGCATGCCGGCCAAGGCCAGTAACTTCCTGACCCTGCCGACCACCCAGCGCTGGATCATCATTGCGCTGATCATCGGTGCGCTGGTGTGGCCGTTCTTCGGCTCGCGCGGCGCGGTGGACATCGCCACGCTGGTGCTGATCTACGTGATGCTCGGCCTTGGCCTGAACATCGTGGTCGGCCTGGCCGGTCTGCTCGACCTCGGCTACGTCGGTTTCTATGCCGTTGGCGCCTACAGTTATGCGCTGCTGTCGCATTACTACGGCCTGAGCTTCTGGATCTGCCTGCCGATTGCCGGCCTGATGGCGGCCACGTTCGGCTTCCTGCTGGGCTTCCCGGTGTTGCGTTTGCGCGGTGACTACCTGGCGATCGTGACCCTGGGCTTCGGTGAAATCATCCGTCTGTTCCTGCGGAACCTGACCGACATCACCGGTGGCCCGAACGGCATCAGCAACATTCCCAAGCCAACGCTGTTCGGACTGACCTTCGATAAAACCGCCGCAGAGGGGATGCAGACGTTCCACGAATACTTCGGCCTGGTCTACAACCCGGTGAACAAGGTGATTTTCCTTTACCTGATCGCGGTGTTGTTGTCGCTGTTCGCCCTGTTCGTCATCAACCGCTTGCTGCGCATGCCTCTGGGCCGTGCCTGGGAAGCGCTGCGTGAAGACGAAATCGCCTGCCGGGCGCTGGGTCTGAACCCGACGGCGATCAAGCTTTCTGCGTTCACCCTGGGTGCGTGCTTCGCCGGTTTCGCCGGCAGCTTCTTCGCCGCGCGTCAGGGCCTGGTGACTCCGGAGTCCTTCACCTTCATCGAGTCGGCGACCATCCTCGCCATCGTGGTGCTGGGCGGCATGGGCTCGCAACTGGGCGTCGTGCTGGCGGCCACGGTGATGATCCTGTTGCCGGAAATGATGCGTGAGTTCAGTGAATACCGCATGTTGATGTTCGGCGCCTTGATGGTGCTGATGATGATCTGGCGCCCTCAAGGCCTGCTGCCCATGCAACGTCCTCACATGGAGCTGCGCAAATGAGCCGCGAGATCCTTAAAGTCGAAAATCTGAGCATGCGCTTCGGCGGCTTGCTGGCGGTCAACGGCGTCGCCCTGACCGTGAAGGAAAAACAGGTCGTGGCACTGATCGGCCCCAACGGCGCCGGCAAGACCACCGTGTTCAACTGCCTGACCGGTTTCTACAAGCCGAGTGGCGGCAGCATCTTGCTGGACGGCGAGCCGATTGAAGGCCTGCCGGGTCACAAGATCGCCCTCAAAGGCGTGGTGCGGACCTTCCAGAACGTGCGGTTGTTCAAGGACATGACCGCGGTCGAGAACCTCTTGATCGCCCAGCACCGTCACCTGAACACCAACTTCCTGGCCGGCCTGTTCAAGACCCCGGGCTTTCGCAAAAGCGAACGCGAAGCCATGGAGTTCGCCGAGTACTGGCTGGAAAAGGTCAATCTCAAGGCTTTCGCCAACCGTCCAGCCGGCACCCTGGCTTATGGTCAGCAACGTCGTCTGGAAATCGCTCGCTGCATGATGACCCGTCCGCGGATCCTCATGCTCGACGAACCGGCTGCCGGTCTGAACCCGAAGGAAACCGAAGACCTCAAGGCGCTGATCAGCGTGCTGCGTGAAGAGCACAACGTGACCGTGCTGCTGATCGAGCACGACATGAAACTGGTCATGAGCATTTCCGACCACATCGTCGTGATCAACCAGGGCACGCCCCTGGCCAACGGCACGCCGGAACAGATCCGCGACAATCCCGAAGTGATCAAAGCCTACCTGGGGGAAGCGTAAATGCTGCAATTCGAAAACGTTTCCACCTTCTACGGCAAGATCCAGGCCCTGCACAGCGTCAACGTGGAAGTCCGCCAGGGCGAAATCGTGACCCTGATCGGCGCCAACGGTGCCGGCAAGTCGACCCTGCTGATGACGCTCTGCGGTTCGCCGCAGGCCCACAGCGGCAGCATCCGCTACATGGGTGAGGAACTGGTCGGTCAAAGCTCGTCGCAGATTATGCGCAAGAGCATTGCCGTGGTCCCGGAAGGTCGCCGGGTGTTCTCCCGCCTGACCGTGGAAGAAAACCTCGCCATGGGTGGCTTCTTCACCGACAAGGGCGATTATCAGGAACAGATGGACAAGGTTCTCGAACTTTTTCCACGCCTGAAAGAACGCTTTGCCCAACGCGGCGGCACCATGTCCGGCGGCGAACAGCAAATGCTCGCCATCGGCCGTGCGCTGATGAGCAAACCCAAGCTGCTGCTGCTCGACGAACCTTCGTTGGGCCTGGCACCGATCATCATCCAGCAGATCTTCGACATCATCGAACAACTGCGCAAGGATGGCGTGACCGTGTTCCTGGTCGAGCAGAACGCCAACCAGGCGCTGAAAATTGCCGACCGCGCGTACGTTCTCGAGAACGGCCGGGTGGTGATGCAAGGCACCGGTGAAGCCCTGCTGACTGACCCGAAAGTGCGTGAAGCGTATCTGGGTGGTTAAGTCTTTGCGGTAAACAAAAAACGGCCTTCGGGCCGTTTTTTTGTGCCTGCCACAAACCTTCCAGACAACGGAGATCCCTTGTGGGAGCGGGCTTGCTCGCGAAGGCGGTGTGTCATTCAACGTACATACTGACTGACCCTACGCCTTCGCGAGCAAGCCCGCTCCCACAGTAGATTGGTGGAGTTTTGAAGTTTTTTCAAAAGTTTTGGGCACGGCTGTAACGCATCGCCATGACCTTTCTCTAGAGGGGTAAGCCAGCACAAACGCTGCTGACCCAAACCTCAAAAACCGGAGAAACATCATGACTGCTACCACCCGCACCCTGTCCGCCACTGCCTTGGTTCTGGCCCTTGGTTCGGCCTTGAGCATGGCCGCCGTGTCCACCGCCCACGCGGCCGACGACATGGAAAAATGCTTCGGCGTGGCCATGAAAGGTCACAACGATTGCGCAGCAGGCGCCGGCACCACCTGCGCCGCCACGTCGAAAACCGACTTCCAGCCTAACGCCTGGAAACTGGTCCCTAAAGGCACCTGCGCCACCACCGAAAGCACGACCTCGCCGACCGGTTTCGGGCAAATGGAAGCCTTCAAAGCCAAAGCCTGATCCCAACCCCGCCCGAGTGTCGACCATGAACAATCTACCGTTCGGGCTCCCGCCCCGCGCCGGGCTGGGGCTCAAGACCGAGCACTTTCGCGAAGTGCTCGGTTCGCAACCGGACATCGGTTTCTTCGAAGTCCACGCCGAAAACTACATGGTGGCCGGCGGCCCGTTTCATCACTACCTGGGTTTGATACGCGAGCAGTATCCGCTGTCGCTGCATGGCGTCGGCTTGTCGATTGGGTCCCAGGGTCCGCTGGACTCTCAGCACCTCAAGCGCCTCGGCGCACTGATCGAGCGCTATCAACCCCAATCCTTTTCCGAACACCTGGCCTGGTCCAGCCATGGCCCGGTGTTTCTGAATGACCTGCTGCCCCTGGCCTATGACACGCCGACGCTGAGCCGCGTCTGCGAACACATTGATCAAGTCCAAAGCACCCTCAAACGCCCGATGCTGCTAGAGAACCCGGCGACGTATCTGGCGTTTGAACGCTCGACGTTCGATGAGGCGGACTTCATCAGCGAAGTCATCCGCCGTACGGGCTGCGGTCTGTTGCTGGACGTGAACAACGTCTACGTCTCGAGCATCAATCATCAGGGCGATCCGTTAGCCTACATAGACGCCCTGCCCCTCCATACCGTCGGCGAGATTCATCTGGCCGGCTTCGCCGAAGACACCGACAGCCTCGGTGACCGTCTGCTGATCGATGATCACGGCGCCCCCATCGATCACGCCGTCTGGGCGTTGTACCAGCACGTGCTGGAGCGAACGGGCCCGATAGCGACCCTGATCGAGCGCGACAATCAGTTGCCGGCCTTCAGCGTCTTGCACGCCGAGGCGCGTCAGGCCGATGAACTGTTGCAGTTTGCGCGAGGTCGGTCATGAGCACGCAAGCCGCATTTGCTGCGGCCCTGCTTGATCCCCGACTGAACTGTCCCAAGGGTTTGTTCAGTACCAACGGCGCCGATCCCGACAGCCGGTTCGCGGTGTATCGCAATAACGTACAGAGCTCGCTGATCAACGCCTTGGCGCACAGCTACCCCGTGGTCGGGCAATTGGTTGGCGATGAATTTTTCCGTGCCATGGCCGCGATCTATTTGCTCGGCAATGCACCTCAGAGCCCATTGATCAAGGATTACGGCCACGATTTTGCGGACTTTATCCAAAGCTTCGAACCGGCGGGCAGCGTGCCGTATCTGGCCGATGTCGCGCGGCTGGAACGCCTGCGCACCCTCGCTTATCACGCGGCCGACGCCCAGCCGTTGAGCCCTGAACAGATCGGCGCAACGCTCGCTGACCCGCAAACCCTGAGCGAGCTGACCGTCGAACTTCACCCCTCGCTCAAACTGCTGACGTCGGCCTTCGCCGTGGTCTCGATCTGGGCCGCCCATCAGCACAATTCAACATTGGCCGGGATTGATCTGGACCACGGGCAACACGCGTTGATCCTGCGCAACGGTCTGGATGTTGAAGTCTTCGTCATCGAACCCGGCGCCAGCGCCTTCATTCAGAACCTGCAAAACGGCCAGCCGCTGATTCAGGCCGCGGAATCCGCCCCCGCGTTCGACCTCGGCCAAACCCTGGCCCAACTGATCAGCCACAACGCCATTACTCACCTACACCACAACAAGGTATCGCCATGAACACTCAGAACCCGATCAGCCGCGCCATCGCGCTGCTGGAGATGATTCCACAGAGCCTGATCGCCTTGATTGCGCGGTTCTCCATCGCGGCGGTGTTCTGGAAGTCCGGACAAACCAAGGTCGAAGGCCTCGCCATTGATTTGATCGACGGCACGTTCCAGTTCGGCTGGCCGCGCCTGGCCGACTCGACCATTCCATTGTTTAAGAGTGAGTACCACGTGCCACTTCTGTCGCCAGAAATTGCTGCGCACATGGCCGCATTCGCCGAACACTTTTTTCCGGTGCTGATATTGATTGGCTTTGCCACGCGGTTTTCGGCGCTGGCCTTGCTGGGCATGACCCTGACGATTCAACTGTTCGTGTACCCGGATGCCTACCCGACTCACGGCACCTGGGCGGCGGCGTTGCTGTATTTGATGGCGACCGGGCCGGGGAAACTCTCTATTGATCACCTGATCGCCCGACGCTTCGTCCGCTGATAACACCCCGAAAACTTCCGGCGATGAAGATCTAATGTGGGAGCGGGCTTGCTCGCGAAAGCGGTGCAATATTCAGAATTTATACTGACTGACACATCGCTTTCGCGAGCAAGCCCGCTCCCACATTTAATTTGTGTACGAACCTAAAATCTAACGCTGAAGGCGATCCAGCGCCTCGCCGCTGCGTTTGAACCAGCCAATCAGGTAATCCGCCAGCACTTGCGTGCGTTTCGGTAAACCGCCCTGATACGGGTGAACCAGGTACATCGGCATGCGCCGCGTCTGATAATCACGCAGCAGCCAGCGCAATCGCCCGTCTGCCAATTCCGCTTGCAGCAAATACGACGGCAGACGCGCAATGCCAGCGCCGGCCAGTGCGGCTTTTTTCAGCAAGCTGTAGTGGTTACTGGCAAACGGCCCCGACACCCGCACGCGCAGCAACTCATGTTGCTGGTGATAGAGCCATTCTTCACGACCGCTGTAATGGCTGTTAAGCAGACAACGGTGTTCGGCCAGGGCCTGTGGCGCCAGCGGCTCACCATACTGTTCTAGATAAGCCGGACTGGCGCAGGTCATCTCGTGCCAGGCCAACAGCGGCCGGGCTACCAGACGCTCGTCCTTGCCCACCTCGGAGCGAATCGCCAGATCGAAGCCATCCCGGGACAGGTCGTGAAAGTTGTTGTTCAGATCGAGTTCGATCTGCACCTGCGGATACTTGCCGGAAAACTCCAGCAACAAACCATCGAAGAAGGTTTCCCCCAGCGAAACCGGAACGGTCATGCGCACCGGCCCGGCCATGTCGTCCTTCAACCGCGCCAATGCCTGACGCGCCCTTTCGACCTGGACGACAAGCGCCTGAGCTTGTGGCAACAGCGCCGCGCCTGCCGCCGTCAGACTTAAACGGCGCGTAGTGCGTTGCAGCAACACCACCGAAAACCGTGTTTCCAGCAAGCTGATGCGCTTGGACAATTGGCCCTTGCTGCAACCCAGTTGCTGCGCGGCCAAGGTAAAACTGCCCGCTTCGATCAAGACCGCGAACGCCGCCAGGTCATCCATTTCGCTCATGGATTGTTTCCATTTGAAAACCAAAGGTTGCCTATTAGTGCGCTTATCAACGGAAAAAACCACTCTAGACTGAGATCACTTTCAACCAATCGAGAATCAGCACGATGAAAATTCTATTGATAGGCGCAAGCGGCACCATCGGCTCGGCCGTCGACAAGGAACTGTCCCAGCGTCACGAGATCATCCGCATCGGCCGCAGCAGTGGCGACTTTCAAGTGGATATCAGCGACAGCAGCTCGATCCGCAAGCTGTTCGAACAGACCGGCAAGTTCGATGCCCTGATCTGCGCGGCGGGTAACGTGACCTTCGCCCCGCTGGATGAAATGACCGGAGACAGCTTCGCCCTGGGCCTCAAGGACAAACTGATGGGCCAGGTCAATTTGTTGCTGATCGGTCGCGAGTTCGCCAATGACGGCGCCTCGTTCACCTTCACCACCGGCGTGCTCAGCCACGACCCGATTCGCAGCGGCGCCTCGGCAGCGTTGGTCAACGGTGCATTGGATAGCTTCGTGCGCGCCGCCGCCATCGAACTGCCTCGCGGCCTGCGCGTGAACTCGATCAGCCCGAATGTGCTGCTGGAAGCCATGGGCAAATACGCGCCTTACTTCCGTGGATTCAAACCGGTTCCCGCAGCCGATGTGGCATTGGCCTACGCCAAAAGCGTAGAAGGCTTGCAGACAGGTCAGACCTTTCACGTCGGCTGACCGTCCTTTCTGACGGGCGTTACTGGCGAGCGATCACGCCGCTCGCCAGACGCTTGCCCCCAAATTGGCGCAGCCACTGTTGCATTGGCCGTTCGAACCAGCGATGGCAGATCAGGCTGGCACCGATCAGCACCACAAAGAACAGCAGCAACGTCCACGGCTGGTAAAAGACGCTTCGCCCTGGAAAGAATTTATCGGCCAACAGCGCGGCGATAATTTGCAGCGGGAAATGCAGCAAATAGGAGGCGTAGCTGATATCCCCTAGCCACGCCAAGCGTCGGGCAACGGGTTCCAGTACCTGATGACAGGCTGCAATGGCCATGATCGTCAGCGGGAACAACAATGCAAACTTGATCAACGGCTGATCAGCGCCGAACAACCACCACCCCGCCACACACCCGATCGTCAACCCCGTTCCCACCCAGCGCGGGGGCAACCGATGCAGCAGCCACGCCACCCACACATAGCCAACGCCACCGCAGAAAAAACTGAACACGCCCAGCGTGATTTTGTACTGCGCAGGAAACACGTAAGCGGCCACGGCGATCAAGAAAAGGCTGGTCAGCATGGGCAGGGGCGAATAGCGCCACAGCAGGAAAAACGCCGCGTAGAGCAGCACCTCAACCGAAATCGACCAGGCCGGGGCGTTGAATGACCAACCTTGTTCCAATCCCCAGGCTGGGGCGAGAAACACGTTCAACACGCCGTGATAGAGATCGTTGAACGGATAAACAAAGGCGTTGCCCGTGTACCGTGTGTAGGCCATCTGCAACAGCGCAACAGCGGCGAAGGTCGCCAGATGCAGCGGATAGATGCGGCTGAAACGCTCGACGAAGAACTGTCTTGCGGTCAGATCCCCTCGCGCCACGGCGTGACCGAACAACCAGAAAAAGATGAACCCGGACAAGCTGAAGAACAACGCGACCGCATCGCCACCGTGTCGATAAAACAAGGCAAACATGCTGAAGAACGGTTGCTGTTCGGTTTGCAGCGGGCCAGGCAACGCCCCTTGAAAAAAGAAGTGCTGCCAATGCCAGAACACCACCGCCAACGCCGCGATACCGCGCAGCGCATCCAGTGCGTACAACCGTTTGGGAAAAACAGACAGGTGTTGGTTCATGCGCAAGTGGGCCCGATCCTGGACAAGGGCGCCACTATGCTGGGACGAACCCGGCAACTCAATCCCTGACACACAAGCCTTGTGATCACGAGCGTGCCTGAGTAACGTGGCGGCACTTGTCTGGAGAGCCAAAGATGCGTGTTGCCCGTTCCTTAGTCGTCGTTGCCCTGCTGCCGCTGTTTGCCGCCTGTCAGTTGTTTGATGGCCCGCGTGAAAGCTCTTCCCTCGTGGGCCAGACCCGCATGCAAGGCCAATTGACGGCGGCGGACGGCAAATTGCTGTTCCAGCCCTGCAATGCGACCAGCAGCTATGTGATCAACGACACCGGCGGCACCAGCGTGCTGCAACAGGCTGCGTCTCTGGCCGATACCAAGGGCAAGTTGTTTGCCGATGTGCGCGGTCGCATCGTCGATAGCCGCCTCGATCTCGAGCAGCTGTACCGCGTCGAGCGTTCGGGCACGGCGTGCGACGATCCCAATTTCAAACTGCAGATCCTGCGCGCGGCCGGTCACTCACCTGAGTGGAACGTCAAGGTCAGCGGCAAAGGCATGGTGATCGATCGTGCCGGTCAACCGCCATTGGCCGTCCCCTATGTGGAAGAACAGCTGGGCGACGGCCGTTTCAACCTCAGCACAGAAGCCAATAACCAGCACATTGAACTGTGGGTTGCGCCGCAACGCTGCACCGACAACACCACCGGCAGCGTCCAGCACATGAGCGCCGAACTGCGCATCAATGGCCAGGTACAGCGTGGTTGCGCGTATTTCGGTGGTGCGCGTAACGACTGATCGTTTAGGCCTCACGGAATCCGTCTTTGGGGCTTATAATCACCGGTTTCCAACGCCTTGGCGCAGTTGTGCGCCCCGCGAACCGGGTCCTGCCATGTTACGAATCACTGAACTGAAGTTGCCGATCGACCATCCCGAAGAAGACCTGCGCCCTGCCATCGTGCAGCGCCTGGGCATCGCCAGCGATGACCTGCTCGATTTCACCTTGTTCAAGCGCAGCTACGATGCGCGCAAAAAGTCCTCCGAACTGTGCTTCATCTACACCATCGACCTCACCGCCAAGGATGAGGCCGCGATACTGCACAAGTTCGCCGATGACCGTAACGTCAACGTGGCGCCGGATGTCAGCTACAAAGTGGTCGGCCACGCACCGGCCGATCTGCAGCAACGCCCGGTTGTCGTCGGTTTCGGGCCGTGCGGGATTTTCGCCGGGCTGCTGCTCGCGCAAATGGGCTTCAAGCCGATCATCCTCGAGCGCGGCACCGAAGTGCGGCAGCGCACCAAGGACACCTGGGGCTTGTGGCGTAAAAACGTGCTGAACCCGGAATCGAACGTGCAGTTCGGCGAAGGCGGCGCGGGGACTTTCTCCGACGGCAAGCTGTACAGCCAGATCAAGGACCCGAAATTCATCGGCCGCAAAGTCCTGCACGAGTTCGTCAAGGCCGGTGCTCCGGACGAAATTCTCTACGTCAGCAAACCGCACATCGGTACGTTCCGTCTGACCGGTGTAGTGGAAAACATGCGTGAGCAGATTCGCGCACTGGGCGGCGAAGTCCGCTTCCAGCAACGCGTCACCGATGTGTTGATCGAGGATGGCCAACTGGTCGGCGTCGAGCTCAATGGTGGCGAGCAGATCCATTCGAAACACGTGGTTCTTGCCCTCGGCCACAGTGCCCGGGACACGTTCCGTATGCTCCACGGCCGTGGCGTGTTTATGGAAGCCAAGCCGTTTTCGGTGGGTTTCCGCATTGAACACCCGCAGTCTTTGATCGATCGCGCACGGTTGGGCAAGTACGCCGGCCACCCGAAACTCGGGGCGGCCGACTACAAACTGGTTCACCACGCCAAGAACGGTCGTTCGGTCTACAGCTTCTGCATGTGCCCGGGCGGCACCGTGGTCGCGGCGACGTCCGAGCCGAACCGCGTCGTCACCAACGGCATGAGCCAGTACTCGCGTAACGAGCGCAACGCCAACTCCGGGATCGTCGTCGGCATCACCCCGGAAGTCGATTACCCGGGCGGCCCGCTGGCCGGCATCGAATTGCAGGAACGCCTGGAATCCCATGCCTTTGTGCTGGGCGGCAGCAACTATGAAGCGCCAGCGCAACTGGTCGGCGACTTCATTGCCGGCAAGCCGTCTACCGAGTTGGGCAGTGTTGAACCGTCCTACAAGCCGGGCGTTGCATTGGGTGACTTGGCGTTGGCCTTGCCTGCGTTTGCCATTGAAGCGATTCGAGAAGCGTTGCCGGCGTTCGAGAAGCAGATTCGCGGTTACTCGCTGCATGATGCGGTATTGACCGGGATCGAGACACGCACCTCGTCGCCGCTGCGCATTACGCGTAATGAGTCGATGCAGAGCCTGAACGTGAAGGGCTTGTTCCCGGCAGGTGAAGGCGCGGGATATGCGGGCGGGATTCTGTCGGCGGGTGTGGATGGTATTCGGATCGCCGAAGCCGTAGCCCGCGACATCCTCGGCCTCGATGCCTGACACAAACTAAAAGTGGGAGCGGGCTTGCTCGCGAAAGCGGTTTCACATTCAACAGAGATGTTGACTGATCCACCGCTTTCGCGAGCAAGCCCGCTCCCACATTTGATCTTCGGTGTGTCAGATGTTAGCGCGCAGTACCGTCGGTGGCAGCCCCTCACCACGCTCGACACTCGCCGCCACCGCGTCCATAAAACCACTCAACTCATACCCCTGGCCCTTGAGCCAATCCTGATCGTAATAGGTGGTGGCATAACGTTCGCCGCCATCACACAGAATCGCCACGATCGACCCCGACTCCCCCGCCGCCGCCATCTGCTGAGCCGCCATCAAGGCACCGACCAGGTTGGTCCCGCTCGATCCGCCCACCCGCCGCCCCAACCGCTGCGCCAGATAGTGCATGGCCGCCAGGGACAACGCGTCCGGCACTTTGACCATGGCATCAATCACCTTGGGCAGGAACGATGCTTCCACCCGTGGCCGGCCGATCCCTTCGATCCGCGAACCGCACTCCAGGCGCAGGCTGGCATCGCCGGTCTGGTAGTAATCGAAAAACACCGAACGCTCGGCATCGGCGCACAACACGCGGGTGCAATGCTGGCGATAACGCACGTAACGCCCCAGCGTCGCGGTGGTGCCGCCGGTGCCGGGGCTGGAGATCAGCCAGCTCGGCTCAGGGTGCTTTTCGAAACGCATCTGATGGAAGATCGATTCGGCGATGTTGTTGTTCGCCCGCCAGTCGGTGGCGCGTTCGGCGTAGGTGAACTGGTCGATGAAATGACCGTCATGCTCGCGGGCCAGCCGGTCGGATTCGGCGTAGATCTGGGTCGGATCGTCGACCAGATGACTCTTGCCGCCATAGAAAGCAATTTGCGCGATCTTCTCTTTCGAGGTGGTCGCCGGCATCACTGCAATAAAGGGCAAATCCAGCAAGTTGGCGAAGTACGCCTCGGAAATTGCCGTCGAACCGCTGGACGCCTCGATCACCGGCGCACCGGGTTTGAGCCAACCGTTACACAGCGCATACAGAAACAACGAGCGCGCCAGGCGGTGCTTGAGGCTGCCGGTGGGGTGGCTGGATTCATCCTTGAAATACAATTCGATGCCCGGAAAACCCGGCAGCGCCAAAGGGATCAGATGGGTATCGGCGCTGCGCTGGAAGTCCGCTTCGATGATCCGGATGGCTTCGCGGGCCCACTGTCGGTTGTCGCTCATGATGGTTTTCTCGTTGAGTCGGCCTTTTTTTAAGGCTCAGCCTTCAAGCTTAGGAAAAAACCTACAGCACGCACAGGTACAGCTGACGTTCAATACGGCCGGCAACTGCTAGGCTCAAGTCCGGTCCCTTCCTTCACGTTGTTACGGCATATAACAAAAAAGAATATAACTTTTGTTTTAACAACTAACAGTACGGGTTAGGGTGTGCCACCTTTTGAATTCATCGATGGAGAGCGACCTTGCCTCTGCGTAGCACTTTCACGCGTTTCTTTCAGTTGGAAGCTGCCAGCGGTCTGTTACTGATCGCTGCGGCAGCCCTGGCTTTAATCATCAACAACTCGTCCCTGTCGTGGCTCTACAACGGGCTGCTGGACACCCCTGTCGTCGCGCAGATCGGCGCGCTGAAAATCGCCAAGCCGTTGCTGCTGTGGATCAACGACGGCTTGATGGCGATGTTCTTCCTGCTGATCGGCCTGGAAGTGAAGCGCGAAGTTCTCGACGGCCAGTTGTCCAAACCCTCGCAAATCGTCCTGCCTGGTGCTGCGGCGATTGGCGGCATGGTCGTGCCGGCGCTGGTCTACTGGTTCTTGAACCGTGACGACCCGACAGCACTGGGCGGCTGGGCCATCCCGATGGCCACCGACATCGCCTTCGCCCTCGGTGTACTCGCCTTGCTGGGCAAGCGCGTACCGGTATCGCTGAAGCTGTTTTTGATGACCCTGGCGATCATTGACGACCTGGGCGCAATCATTGTCATCGCGATCTTCTATTCCGGCACCCTGTCTACGCTGTCGCTGGCACTGGCGGGCGCCTGCATCATCGCGCTGATCGCCATGAACCGGCTCGGCGTGGTGAAGCTCGGACCGTACATGATCATCGGCTTGATCCTCTGGGTGTGCGTGCTCAAGAGCGGCGTCCACGCCACGTTGGCCGGTGTGACCCTGGCGTTCTGCATTCCGCTGCGTACCAAAAACGCCGAATCCTCGCCACTGCTGACCCTTGAACACGCCCTGCACCCGTGGGTGGCTTACGGCATCCTGCCGCTGTTCGCCTTCGCCAACGCCGGTCTGTCCCTGAGCGGTGTCACCGTTGAAAGCTTCACCCACCATGTACCGATGGGCATTGCGGCCGGTCTGCTGCTGGGTAAAACCGTCGGGGTGTTTGGCCTTACCTGGCTGGCAGTTAAAATTGGCATCGCCGCCCTGCCCCAAGGCGCCAACTGGGGCCATGTGCTGGGTGTAGCAATCCTCTGCGGGATTGGTTTCACGATGAGCCTGTTTGTCGGCTCCCTGGCATTTGAGCCTGGCGTCAGCGACTACGCCGGGATGGACCGGATGGGGATTCTGACCGGTTCGATTCTCGCGGCATTGATCGGTTATGCGGTGACAGCGATGGCGAGTCGCAAGAGCGCCGTGCTGCAATCCTGAGCGAAAGAGAACGCTCCTAACCGCATCAAGGATTCGTCCTACAGCCACGATCCACCTCGTTCGTTAACGTCGCACAGCTCCTTTATCGGAGCTGTCGACGGACGAATACAAGGAAGATCAGTGGCTGGCAACAAGGAAGTTCCCAGGGTTAAAAACCCACCCTCCGGTGACGGCCATCACGTCACCTACCGCTTCATGACGGCCACGGAACTGGCTCAGCGCGATGCGCGACAAAGCGCTTACGACGCCATGCTCGCCCGGCAGCAGGCGTTTGAAGATCGGCTTCAGGCCTCGACGAAAAAACCCGAAATCCCTCGCGCGGGATGCGTCTTTGCCAAGTCCTGCAACCTGCCGGACGCCATCATCGATTACTCGAATCCTTCGGGTGTGGTTCCGACCGACAGCCTCAAGGATTACGGCGAAATCGCCTGGCTCGGCGCTCGTGGTGCAGACGATGCCGGGCTGCTGAATCTCGAAACCATCAGTGGCAGTACCGTCTCGCTCGGCATTGGTCGACTGGCACTTAGAGCCCCGTCGCTCGCTGTGCCTTTGTTGGCACTTGAGGCTGCCACTGCCGCCACTTTGGCCGGTGTCGTCGCCTTGTTCTGGACGCCGAGCCTGGGTGATAGCGCGCTCTATACCGATGAACAACTGCGTGCCCTGAAACAGGCGCGAACTCGCGTTCGGCTTCAGGTCGAGCAACAGGCTGATGGCAGTCTCAAGGGCTATGGGTTCTATACCGGCAAGAACCGCGACTGGGAAATGGTCGATGTCGTGCAGTTCACACTGCGCGGCAGCCAGCAGGTGGCGGATCTCGGGGAGGGTGTGGAACTGATCTGGACGCCAGCAGTGGATGGCTCGGACATCCTCGGCATTCCAGCGCTGGAGGCCGCCCCGCAGGCGCCGCATATCTGGGTGTATCCGCCAACGCCGGCGGCGGCCAGCATTATCGTGAACCCGGTGTATCCGCCTGAGTACAAGGATTTCATTCTTGTGTTTCCGGTGGGGTCGGGGGTGAAGCCTTTATACGTGGTAGTGGCAAGGCCTGTTAGTGGCGACCACAGTTACCATCCTCCGCCAAAGACGCTGTCGGCATTCCCCGATGCGATCCCTGTTCAGACTAAAGGAAGTCGAAAACGCTGGGAAAGTAAGAGACGCATTTATGAATGGGACTACCAACATGGCGCCGTCGAAGTGTACAACTGGGCAGGGGATCACTTAGGGGAGTTCGATGCAAAAACTGGCGAACAGACCGGAGAAGGCAAACCTGAAAGACGGACATCAACAAAGTAATGATGAGGGACAAGAATGATATTTATCGCAATCACCGGATTTTTACCCGAGCCGAATCCCGACAATTCATTGCAATATGAAAAGGATGTTCCACCAGCCTTAGAGACAGCCGTACTGAAGGTCATGGGCTGGTCAACCTTGTGGGATGTACCTATGGGTGAGCACACAATCTCTCCCGATCAAGCCCGTGTGATTATGGACTTGGTGGGTGACCCCTTAAGAGAAGACCTGACGTTCTACATGGGTCTCTGTAGCAACGACTGACAATATTGAATCTGGGATATCTGACGACAAAACCCCAATCAGTCACCTGATCGGGGTTCTTCTTTATCCATTCCCGCTTAGTGCGATACGCGGCTCGTGCCATCTACAGTAGCAATCCGCACCCGCTCGCCAACGCGGAACACTTCATTCTCCTGAACTTGCTGAACATAGGCGCGCATGCTGCCGTCGTCTTCGCGGACGGTGATTTCGACGCCTTGAGTGCGGGTCAGGCCTTCTTCGGCCGCCGAACCTACCAGGCCGCCGGCGACTGCGCCGATGACTGCGGCAACGATGCTGCCTTTGCCGCCGCCGATGGTGCTACCGCCAACACCGCCGACCGCAGCACCGGCGATGCCGCCGATTGGGGTTTTAGTGCCTTCGATTTTCACTGGGCGCAGCGCTTCGATGGTGCCCATACGAATCGTTTGCACACGACGCGCTTCATCACGGGAGTAGGAGTCACCGGTCAGGCTGGATTGGCAGCCAGTGAGCAACATCGCCATCGTGGAAAAGGAAGCAACCAACAAAACAGACTTACGCATAGCATCAACTCCAAAGGACAGGTATTCATTAAACCCCGCAGCTTGACGCCTGTCACGGCATCGCCGGGATAAAAATGTTTTGATTCAGGCCAGGTACAGGCGCCACAACACATTCACGCCCCAAGGCTTGTCATGGATTACTTCATCGTTTTCATCACTACCGTCGCCGGTCTGTACTTCCATGGGTGGCTGTACGTTCGGATAAAACGCTGGATGGACCGCGACCTGGCATTGGCTTTGGCTGGGAAGGACGAACAGAAAAAAGCTTTCATGCTCCAGCAACTGGCGAACGCTCACGCACAGAAAATCAAGCGTCGGGACCTGCCCCAGTGGCTTGAGGCCGCTGCAGCAGGGTATCCCGAACGATAGACTGCCTAGGGTGCCAGGCGTTCAAGAATCCAGTCGGCGCCCTGTAGGCGGTAGTTGAGGCGATCATGCAGACGGCTGGCACGCCCCTGCCAGAACTCGATGCGCTCTGGTAGCAAACGATAACCGCCCCAGTGATCCGGGCAGTGTGGCGCTGTATCGCTGAAACGTTGCTCGGTGTTCTTGAGCAGCGCTTCCAGTTCGGCACGATCGGCAATCACCCGGCTCTGCGGTGATGCCCAGGCACCGAGACGGCTGCCCAGCGGTCGGACCTGAAAATAAGCGTCGGACTCTTCAGCCGTGACCTTCACCACCCGCCCTTCGATGCGCACCTGACGTTCCAGGGTCGGCCAGAAGAACGTCATGGCAGCGAACGGGTTCGCCGCCAGATGCTGGCCTTTGGCGCTGTCGTAGTTGGTGAAGAAGGTGAAGCCCTCCTCGTCCAGGCCCTTGAGCAGCAGAATGCGGCAATGTGGCCGACCGTCCTGATCGACCGTGGCCAGGGTCATGGCATTGGCCTCCACCGGCGGTTGCTCGGTTTTCACCGCGTCGGCAAACCACTGGTGGAACAGCCCGAACGGCTCTTCCGGAGCTTGCGCCTCGGTCAGACCATCACGGGTGTAGTCACGACGCATATCAGCCAGGCCCTGGGTCATGGCGCATTCCTTTTGGTTAACGAATCACTTCTTGGTGACGTCAGCCGCGACGTCGACTTTCTTGGTGTCTGCAGTCGCTTTGGCCGGCGCAGTCTTTTTCGCCGGTGTTGCGGCTTTAGCAGGCGCTTTCTTGGCGGTGGCTTTGTTCGCCGGGGCCTTTTTCGTCGCCGGCACAGCCGCTTTCTTCGCCGCAGGTGCCGGGGTGACCGGTGTGGCCACTGGCTTGATGTCCTTGGACGCGATCATAGTCACTGGCGCCGGAGCCGGCATGTTGTACTTGGCCAACAACGCCACCATGGTGTTTTGCGGGGTTACCAGCAATTCCACGCGACGGTTCAAGGCACGACCTTCAACACTGTCGTTGGCCGCACGCGGGGCGTCACCGCCCATGCCGCGGAGCATCAGGCGATCTCGCTGCAAACCGCTGAGGCGGAAGATGGCGGCGACGGCTTGTGCACGCTCCTGGCTCAGTTTCACGTTGGCCGGTGCGGCACCCGTCGTATCACTGTGACCGAGTACCAGCACGGCCGTTTTCGGATCGACTTCAAGGATTTTCGCGACACGGGTGAACGGACCGAGGGTGACCGGCAACAGCATGGCTGGACGATCCGGGTTGAACGAGCCTTCTACCGGCGCCGTCACCACTAACACGTTTTCACGGCGTTCAAGTTGCAGATTGCTGTCCTTGATCGCTTCGCGCAGACGCGGCTCGTAGTCGTCGAGCCAGGCCTGGGTGACTTTCGGGTCGATTGGCGCAACCTTGGGAGCGCTCTGATCCTTGCCGCCGAACGGCCAGTACCAAGGGCTACCCGCGTCGGCATCAGCTTTGGCGACCGGGACCGGTTTGGCTTCGGGTTTTACTTCAGGCTTGGCAGCGGCATCATCGGAACCGAACGGCCAGTACCAAGGGCTGGCGCTCTCACTTTTGGCAACAGGTGCGGTGGCAGCGGCTTTGAGCGGTGCCGGGGCCGGGGCTGGGGTCGGTTCTTTAGCGGCGATTTTGTCGGACGAACCGAACGGCCACCAGCTGCCACCATCGGAATCACTTTTTGGGGTCTGTGCACAACCGGTGATAGCAAAGCACAGGGCCAGGGCGAGCGTTGGTTTGGATGACATTGGATATCCACGAAATATGAAGTAATGAAAAATCAGACCGAAGCGGCCCGCACAAACTGACGATTTGAAACTGAAAAGGCTGCCGGGTTCCAGTACTGGAACCCTTGAGCGGGTTTTACAGACAAGTGGCCAATACTCGCGCAAGCTTTTGCGCGCGTGGATCCATCAAGACGTACGGCCCCAGTGTATTTGTCACAAAACCGAAGGCGACATCGTGTTCCGGGTCAGCAAAACCGATGGAGCCGCCAGCGCCCGGATGGCCGAACGCACGCGGGCCGAGGCCGTAGGTGGCGTTGGGAACGTCCGGTTGATCGAGCATGCAACCCAGACCGAATCGGGTCCGGGTCAATAAAGTCTTGTCGTCGCCGAGACTGTGTTCACGGGTCAGCTCATTGAGCATTTCGCCTTCCAGCAAACTGCCATCCAGCAGGCCGGCGTAGAACCCGGCCAGGCTGCGCGCATTGCCATGGCCGTTGGCGGCGGGTTGCTGCATGCGCCGCCACTCGGGTTTGTTAGTACTGGTCATGATCGACGGCGGATTGGTGAAGGCCCGGGTGGTCATGGCAGTCGGTTCACGCAGGGTCACTTGCAGCAGGCGCTGGGCGGCGGCATCGCCGACGTTGCCTTTGCCACGCGCAATGTGCGCCACGCGATGGAATTCTTCATCGGCCAGACCGACATGGAAATCCAGGCCCAATGGCTTGGCGACGCGAGCGACGATGGATTCGCCCGGCCCACGACCGTCGGCGCGGCGCAGCAACTCGCCCACCAGCCAGCCGTAAGTGATCGCGGCGTAGCCGTGGCCTTGGCCCGGCGTCCACCACGGCGCTTCGGCCGCGAGGGCGTCGACCATGGTTTGCCAGTCGTAAAGGGCTTCCGGGGCCAGCAATTCGCGTAACGCCGGCAAGCCTGCCTGATGGCAGAGTAATTGACGCAAAGTCACGGATTCTTTGCCGGCGGCGGCAAATTCGGGCCAATAAAGGGCAACCGGGGCGTCCAGTTGCAGCTTGCCTTCAGCCACCAATTGCAGGGCCGTGACCGCGGTGAACGTCTTGGTGCAGGAGAACAGGTTGGCGATGGTGTCGCTGTGCCAGGCTTCGCTGCCATCCTTGTCGGCGGTGCCGGCCCAGAGGTCGAGGACGGTTTCACCGCCGACCTGGATGCACAAGGCTGCGCCACGTTCCTGAGTATCGTCGAACAGTGCCGCAAAAGCTTCGCGCACGGCTTCGAACTTGAGCTCGTAATGACCCTGAATCTGCACCCGCATTGCTCCCGGATAATCGCTATACAAAGTGGCCCGCATTGTTCCAGCCCTAGAGGGATTTGGGAACAGGGTTGGGCTGGGCGGTCGGCAGGTTATCTGCTTGCCTGAACATATTGCTGATGCTGATGACGCCTTCGCGAGCAAGCCCGCTCCCACATTCGATCGCATTCTTTCTGGAAGAACTTGGTTAAATGTGGGAGCGGCGGTGCGACGATTCGACTTGCTCGCGAAGAACGTTGACGCGGTATTTCAGGACTCAGTGCCCCTGGCCAGAATGCCCACCAGCTCCCCTGCCCGGGCCTTTGCCAGCCTCGGCCTTTCTGCCGCCTTCGGCATCGTGACTGGCCTTGTCTGCCTCGGCCGCCGCTTTCGCGGCCTCTTTGCCTAACTGATCGACAGCCGCTAGGTTGCTCTTGCGCACGGACTCCACAAACCCCTGGAACGGCAGGTCCGTAATCCCCACCAGACCAAAGTGACCATTCTCACCGTCCAGCAAACGCCCGGTCACGGGTTGGTCCAGGTACTGGAACCAATGCACGCCGACAATCGAAGGTTCACTCAGCGCCTGCTTGAGGAAGTTCGCGTACGCCGGCCCACGGTCTTCTTCCTTGGCCAGTTGCGTCACGCCGCCCCAGAACGGACCGCGATCCGCCGAGCCAACGTTGAATTCGGTGATCAGCACCGGTTTGTCGAGGCTGCGCAGCTTGGCGAAGTCGTAACCGTCCTGCGGTTGCAGGGTGTACATGTTGAAGCTCAACACGTCGCAATACTGCGCGCAGGAGTCCACGGCTTCCGGGGTGCTGATGGCGAAACGACCGCCCAGCAACAGCTGGTTCGGCGCGTGCCACTTCAGCGAGTCGGAAATGGTCTTGAAGTAGGTATCAGCGAAGACCTTCTGGAAGTATGTGAAGTCGGCCTCGATTTCCGGGTGGTCAGCGCTAGGCAGCGGCGGCACGAAGCCCGGGTCTTCCATCAACTCCCAAGCTGGCAAGTCGATGCCCCACGCTTTGGACAGCCCCGCCTGATTGCGATATTTGTCGCGCAGTTGCTTGAGGAACGCCCGTTTGGCCGGCACGTCGGTGGTCATTTTCAAGGTGCCGTAAGCCAAGGCGTAACGTGCTTTCGGGTCATCACCGGGACCGGCCCAGGCCAATTCGTTATCGGCGTAGTAGCCGATCAGCCATGGATCGTCGCGATGATCACGGGCGGCAATGGCCACGGCGCGTTCGGTGGCCATGGCGAAACGTGGATCGAACGGGTCGGGCATGCCGCCCCACCAGTCGGTGCCGGTGCTGATGCTGGCGTAATCGCCGACGATCGACAGCGGTAAGGTGTACGGCACGCGATCAGCATCGCCGAGCGCCGGGGCGCTCCAGTTGCCGATAGTATTGAAGCCCCAGGCTTGCAGGCGATCCAGGGTGTGGCCGGTCCAGCGTTGCTCATCGACCACTGCTTTGCAGGGTTCGGAGGGTTTCTGCTCAGCCGTTTTCGCAACGGTTGCATCGGCCGCGCCGGTCTTGGCGGCTTCGGCAACTCCGGCTTCGGCGGTCGTAGGGGTTAGCGGTTGCTCGGCAGCCTTCTCGACCGTCGCTTCGACCGCACCGGCCTTGGCCGCTTCGGCAACGCCGGCCTTGGTGTCGCTGCCCAGCGCACACGGTTCGCCATACAGGCGCTGCAAGTTGGCACCGTAAAAATCGTACCAGCGACCGGCGTTGTAACCTCGGCCCTGATCGGCACCGTTACCGCCACGGTTGTCACCTTCGCCAAAATGGCTGGCCAGCGCTTCGTCGGGTTTCGGCAGGGACTCGAACATCCACTCACGGCCGGCGACGTAGGTCTGGTTGACGTCCGGGGTCACGGTGTTGACCCCAAGCGAATAGAACGGATGCCCTTGCGGGGTCACCAGGTACCAGCGACCGTCGCGCTTTTCAGTGCGGAAAAAGCCGCTGGCCTTGAACGTCGGGCCTTTGGTCCAGCCACCGAAGGTGTCCAGAGAGGATTTCTCACGCTCGGCCAGCCAGGTTTTCAGTTGTTGCTGTTCCTTGGCGGCGGCGCTTTTCAGTTGTTCATCGCTGCTGATCTTTTCCGGCCATTTGGCCCGGGTCGACTGACCGTAAGCATCCACCAGCCCGCCATAAACGGCGTGGGTCACGGCCTCACCGTCCTGCACGCCAAAGCGTTCGAGCAAGATGTTCTGGGCCACTTTCGGTTGATCCATCGACAAGGTCACCGACACCACCTGGCGGCGATCCAGTTCACCGGCACTGCTGGCCAGCAAAATGCGCTGGCCATCGACCATCATCGGCATCGGCGGCCCGGCTTTCATGCCCTGGCTCAACGATGAACTTGCCACCAACGGTACCAGCAAGGTCTGCGCAGGACCGGCCGGCAAATCGACGCGACTGACCAGCGTCTTGCCGTCATTGCTCTGGATTTTCACGTACAGGGTCACGGCCCAATCCATTGCGCTCTGGATTCGCAGGCTCATGACGCCCGACTGTGACCAGTCCCAGGCACCGGTTTGCGGAGTCAAACGCAAACTCGGCTGGGCCACCGGGTTGAATGTCACCCGACGCAACACTTCGCCTTCGGCTGTTTGCTCCGCATTGGATTGCGGCAGGTTGGCGTCCTGAGTCGCCACCTGGACCACATCAGCGGGGCGAACAAAGTTGAACAGCGTCTGTTGGCCGGCGGGGGCCGCCAGCAAAGGGGCTGCGAACATCAGGGCAAATACGGCGGGCAACGAACGGCGAATCATAGGAACGTGTTTCTCCCTAACGACCTTCAATGGTCAGTGGAAAAGCGATGGTAGAGAGATAGACAACGCGGTGGGCAAATGTGCCCACCGGTGTATCAGGAAATTTCGCGACGGAACGGCGGCAGCGCATTAAGGATGGCTTTGCCGTAACGCTGGGTGACCAGACGTCGATCGAGCAAGGTGATGGTGCCGCGATCCTCTTCGGTACGCAGCAAGCGACCGCAGGCCTGGACCAGCTTCAGCGAGGCATCCGGCACGGAGATCTCCATGAACGGATTGCCGCCACGGGCCTCGATCCATTCCGCCAGCGCTGCTTCGACGGGATCATCCGGCACCGAGAACGGAATCTTCGCGATCACCACGTGCTCGCAGTACGCACCCGGCAAGTCGACCCCTTCGGCAAAACTCGCGAGGCCGAACAGCACACTCGAATCCCCGCCATCGACGCGCGCCTTGTGCTTGTTCAAGGTTTCCTGCTTCGACAGGTTGCCTTGAATGAAAACTTGCTTGCGCCAGTCGCGGTCGAGGCCGTCGAACACGTCCTGCATCTGTTTGCGCGAAGAGAACAGCACCAGCGTGCCCCGGGAGCCTTCAACCAGTTGCGGCAGATCACGAATGATCGCCGCGGTGTGGGCCGGTGCATCCCGCGGATCGGCCTTCAGGTCCGGCACTCGCAGCACGCCGGCATCGGCGTGGTGAAACGGGCTCGGGACCACGGCGGTCACGGCTTTTTTCGGCAGACCGGCACGCATGCGGAAACGGTCGAACGTGCCGAGGGCCGTCAGGGTTGCCGACGTTACCAACGCGCCGTAAGCCACGTTCCACAGGTTGCGCCGGAGCATTTCCGCCGCAAGGATCGGGCTGGCGTTTACCTCGATGTCGAACAGCGAACCGCTTTCGGCCAACGTCAGCCAACGGGCCATGGGCGGGTTGTCTTCCGGGTCTTCAGCGGTGAATGCCACCCACAACTCCCAGTTGCCCGAGGAACGGGACAACAGGCTGCCAAACAGCGGATACCACTCTTCAGCCTGATTACTGGCGATGCCGATGTTCACCTCGCCGTCCATGCCTTCCTTGAGCAACTCGGTGAGCCGGGTGAACAGGTCGGTGAGCCGGGCAAAGCCCTTCTTCAACTCGACACCCATCTCGCGCATGTGCTCGGGAATCACCCCGCCGACGAAGCGGTGTCGCGGCCGCTCGCGACCTTCAACGTCTTCGCCGGGTTTGAAGTCGGCGACCTGCTCGCAGGCGGTGAACATGAATTGTTGCTGGGTCTTGATCTCGCGGGCCAACTCCGGCACTTGCTCGATCAACTTGCCCAAATCGCCGGGCAGCGGGTGCTGGGCCAGCAGTTTGGTGAGGTTTTTCGCGGTGGTTTCCAGCCAATCGGCGGTCGAACGCAGGCGCGTGTAATGGGCGAAGTGGCCGATGGCCTTGTCCGGCAGGTGATGGCCTTCGTCGAACACGTAGATAGTGTCGCGCGGGTCCGGCAGCACGGCACCGCCGCCCAAGGCGAGGTCGGCCAGCACCATGTCGTGGTTGGTGACGATGACGTCAACCTTGCCCATGCCTTCGCGGGCCTTATAAAAGGCGCACTGGCCGAAGTTCGGGCAATGGCGGTTGGTGCACTGGCTGTGATCGGTGGTCAGACGCGCCCAGTCGGCATCTTCCAGCGCCGTGGACCAACTGTCGCGGTCGCCGTCCCATTTATTGCCGGCGAGTTTTTCGATCATGCTGGTGAACAGCTTCTGACTGGCCTCGTCGACCTCGATCTTGAAGCCTTCTTCTTCGAACAACTGCGCCGTGGCCGTTTGTGCGTGGCCTTCCTGCAGCAACATGTCGAGCTTGGACAGGCACATGTAGCGCCCACGGCCCTTGGCCAACGCGAAGCTGAAATTCAGCCCGCTGTTGCGCATCAGGTCGGGCAAATCCTTGTAGACGATCTGCTCTTGCAGGGCGACGGTGGCCGTGGCGATCACCAGGCGTTTGCCGGCCGCCTTGGCGGTCGGGATCGCCGCCAGGCTGTAGGCCACGGTTTTGCCGGTACCGGTGCCGGCTTCCACCGCAACAATCGCGGGGTCGCCACTGCGCCGGCCTTCGTCGTCGGTGTCGATATCCCCGAGGACCTTGGCAATTTCGGCGATCATCAGGCGTTGGCCGTAGCGCGGCTTGAGGCTCTTGGCTTCGAGAAAACGCGAATAGGCGCCCTGGATCGTGGTTTTGAGTTCGGTGCTGATCATGGATTGTCGGGCGCTAAAAACGCTGGATAAATTTTCAGTAGTTCAGTTCGGCGGCTATCATACCCCGCTAATGAATCCCGCGCAGAACGGAGTACCCCAATGACACCTTTTGGCATCGTTTATACCCTGCATGTCCTGTCCGCCCTGGTGTGGGTGGGCGGCATGTTTTTCGCCTGGATGGTCTTGCGCCCCGCTGCCATGAAAGCGCTGGAAGGCCCGGCCCGCTTGAAGCTGTGGGTGGAAGTGTTTCAAGGATTTTTCCGCTGGGTCTGGGTCGCGGTGGTGCTGCTGCCGATCAGCGGGGTCGGCATGATTCATCTGCAACACATCGGGTTCGAGACCGCGCCGCGTTATGTGCAGGTGATGATGGGGTTGTACATAGTGATGACGGCGCTGTTTATCCGGATCCAGGCGTTGATACTGCCGGAGTTGCGCACAGCGGTGACGGCGCAGGATTGGCCGGCGGGTGCTGCGGTGCTCGGGAAGATTCGGCGGTTGGTGGGCATTAATCTGCTGGTGGGTCTGTTGCTGGTAGCGATTGCTGCGGCCCGGCCGATGTTCTGAGTCGTTCACTCCTTGTGGCGAGGGAGCTTGCTCCCGCTCCAGTGCGCAGCACTGGCAAAATCTCGGAAACGCTCACGCACTTGGGGCTGCTTCGCAACCCAGCGGGAGCAAGCCCCCTCGCCACAAAGGGTCCCGGTCGGTTTTATAGACGCTGAATGGTTACAGAACCCGCCGCACCAGTAGGCCCAGGCTGGCCATCCGCACCCGGACGGCCACTTTTGCCGCCATCGGCCTTGTACACCAGACAGCCTTTGGACTGGCCACCCGCCCCCGGTTTGCCACCAGAACCGGCAAGACCTCCGGCACCGCCAGCGACCTGCACCTTGATTTTATCCGCCGGGTAATCGAGCGGCACTTCCAGCTTTACCAGCGCGCCCGCAGCCCCCGGCTGACCATCACTGCCATCGCTGCCATCGGCACCGCGACCGGCCTGACCATACGTACAACCCGGGTCCTGGCCATTGGCGCCGTCAAGACCGAAAAACCCCGGTGCGCCCGCGCCGCCGCGAGCATCTACCAACAATTGCGGTGCGTTCAACGCCTTGATCTGCAAAGTCAGGTTGCGCCCCGAGCGTGCCGCCTTCTGGAAGCTCCCCGGCGCGCCCCGCGCGGTGATCTGGCTGCCTTCCGACAACTCGGCACGGTGCACTTTAAATTCCAGCGGTTGTTCACCCGGCACGATCGCAATTCGCGCCTCACGCCCCAGGTGCAATTCGCCCACCGTCACTTCGGTGACGTTCGAGGGAATCAGCAAAGTGCCGTAATCGGCGACTTCCAGCCGCTCCAATTGCAAGGTGCTGGCCGTGTTGGGCAAGCGCATCAGCGAGTTGGCTTCGACACTGACAACCTGAGCGCAGGCCAATGGACTGATAAATGCGGCGAGCAGACAGAGATTACGCATGGGAAGCCTTCGGTGCGGAGGGAGCTGGAATGGTTTGAAGATGGAAGACGCCGAAAATGGCAATCTGCAGACGGTCACGCCAAGGGTGGGCGCGGCCTTTGAGGCTGCGGTTGCAGAACACCAGTTCCAGCACATGAAATAGTGCCAGCAGGCCCCCGGCCAGTTTGACCAACGGGTGCAGCGGATAAACAAACGGCGTGAGCAGATTGACCAGCACCACCAACCAGAACAGCAGGGTCAATAACTTCCCCAGCCCCCAAAACACCTTCATACGCTCCCCCGTTGATCATTATTCTTTGGGGGCACAGTAACGGCTTCCACGCGGGATGCGCCAGAGGGCAACGGAAAATTCTTCATGAAGACCGCCGAATGGCCATCGACATCACCGGTTTGGTGTGCCGATGGCTCTATTTCGAGGCTTAGCGATTAATGTGCAATTCCACGCGACGATTTTTCGAACGGCCTTCGTCAGTCGAGTTATCGGCGATGGGCTGACTTTCGCCCTTGCCTTCACTGGTGAGTTTGTTCGGGTCCAGACCCTGGTTCATCAGATAAGCCGCCACGCTGGTGGCGCGACGTTCCGACAAAAATTGGTTGTAGGTATCGGAACCGACACTGTCGGTATAGCCGACCACTTTGATACTCACCACATCGGCGCTTTGCAATTTCGGCATCAGCGCATTCAGCTGATTTTGCGCCGCCGGGGTCACGTCGGATTTATTGAACGCGAACAGCACATCGCCCGCATCGTTGAGGGTGATGACTTCCTCGGGTACAGGTTCGGCGGGTTTCACGCTGGCCGGGTATTGCGGCAGCGGACAACCACGGTGATCGACCGGGGTATTGGCCGGGGTATCGGGGCAACGATCACGTCGATCGAAAATGCCGTCGCCATCTTCGTCGCCATCCTGGGCGTAACAGATCAAGCCGCCAGTCAGGATTCCAAGCGCTGCTCCTCCGGCCGCCCAGCCGCCACTTTCGATGGCGCCCAAGCCGCCGCCGACCAGTCCGCCAATGACGCTGCAGATCGGCCAGGTGCGTTGATTGAGGGGGGCAGTGCCATCACTGTGAGTTGCGCAACCGGTCAACAGGCTGCCAAGCAGCAGAACCGGTAGGACGGTCCTTGTGAGAACGCTCATATTGAAAGCTCCTGTGTTACCGGCCCATACCGGTTACACAGGAGTAAAGACCCGCATCCGCGACTACACAAGCCGCGGAGCGGAGGGACTTAGCGCTGGATATGGATTTCCGTACGACGGTTCTGCGCGCGGCCGTCAGCAGTTTTGTTATCGGCGACCGGCTGGCTTTCACCGGCACCGACCACAGACACGAAGCTGCTGCGTGGTACGCCTTGCGCGATGAGGTATTCAACCACCGAGTGAGCGCGTTTATCCGACAGTTTCTGGTTGTAGGCATCGCTGCCCACGCTGTCGGTATGGCCCGTAACGGTCAGTTGAGCGGTAGGCGCTTCCGCCTTCAACTTAGTGGCAATCTTGTCTAGAACCTGCTTGTCGGATGGTGTGAGTGTGGCTTTGTCAAACTGGAAGTGAACATCGCGGATGACGATGGTTTCTTCCTTGACCACTACAGCCTCTTCAACCACCGGTGCAGGTGGAGGGCAACCGTTGGCATCGACTTTCACGCCGTGCGGTGTGCCCGGGCACTTGTCGCGGCTATCCGGTACACCATCACCGTCTTCGTCCCCATCACCGTGAACCCAGCAATAGGCCGCTGCCGTGCCGCCGACGAGCAGCGCACCATAGCCTGCCCATGCGGAGCTCTCGGTCGCGCCGAGACCCGCACCCACGACACCACCGACAGCCGCGCAGGTCGGCCAGTCGGTTTTCTGCAAACCTGCGCAACCAGTCAACACACTGGTGAGCAGAACCAAGGGTAATGCTGTCCGAACTATGCTCATCTAGTTTTCTCCTGATGGATCGGCTTAGAACCGATTCTGGTAGTAAAGACCCGACTATTAAACTCCGCCAGCAATAGGCCATTGCTGTTTCATCTTGTGTACACGTCGGATTGGCGCATTTGCGCTAAACCCGCTCTAGGCCCGGACGTTTGGGCAGGCTAGTCTTGGTGCTCTGATTGAGGATCTTTGATGACTGCAGCTATTTCTTCGCGCACGCCGCAACAGGCGCTGGCCGCTTTGCTCGACCGTTACGCCCCCGCGCAGCTGTTGCTGATCGGTGCCAGTGAGTTCCCCGCCCTCGAAGCATTCAAGCTGGCCCACCCGGATTCGTGTGTGGCCCATGCGGCACCGGGACCGTTGCCGGCACAACTGGCGGCGCGCCGGTTCGATCTGGCGCTGGCGGTCGATTGCCTCGAACATTTGCCCAAGCGCGATGGACTGAACCTGCTCGGCGGGATTCGCAACCTCAACGCCAGCCGCATTGCGGTACTGGCGGACTTGTCGGCGAGCGGCTGGCAGGAGACGGATTTTTTCTCCCTGGCCCTGCAAGCCAGCGAGCGCTTCCAGCGCGATGAACAAGTGTTGACCCTGTTCACCTATGATCTGCTTGACTACAAACAAGTACCCGACTGGCTCAACTCACGCTTTTGGGCCAATCCGGAAAACTTCGGGAAATATTGGTGGTAATGCAATGAGTACATCCATTTGCCCTTGCGGCAGCGGCACCCTGCTCGATGCCTGCTGCGGTCATTACCACGCAGGGCATCCGGCGCCGTGTGCCGAAGCCTTGATGCGTTCGCGCTACAGCGCCTATGTGTTGGGGCTGATCGATTATCTGGTGGCGACCACTCTGCCCGCGCAACAGGCCGGCCTCAATCGCCAATCGATCAGCGACTGGAGCGCGCAGAGCACCTGGCTGGGCCTGGAGGTGGAAAGCTCAGAAGTCTTCGGCGGCCAGCCGGAACACGCCTTCGTGACCTTCACCGCGCGCTGGCACGATGGCAGCGGCGAACACAGCCACCGCGAGCGCTCGTCCTTCGTGCAGAACGCCGGCCACTGGTACTTCATCGACCCGACAGTGCAACTCAAGGCCGGGCGCAATGACGCCTGCCCGTGCGCCAGCGGGCAGAAATTCAAGAAATGTTGCGCGGGATATTTCAACAGTTGAGGTGAGCGACAGGTTCAAGGGAGATACACGACCATGATCACCCGGCGACACGCACTTAATATGCTCAGCCTGCTCCTGTTTCTGGGGCTCGCGGGCTGTGCGTCGTGGTTCGATGACGACGAGCCGGACCCCGAGGTGCATCTGGTCAAGGTCGAAGTGGTGCGGGCAAAACTGTTGGAGCAGAAATTCATCCTGCACTTTCGCATCGACAACCCCAACGACAGCGACTTGACCGTGCGCAGCCTCGAATACCGGATTCATTTGGGTGACATCTTGCTGACCGAAGGTGAGTACGATCACTGGTTTACGGTGAGCCCCAAGCACAGTGCCTACTTTAAGGTGCCGATCCGTACCAACCTGTGGCCCAAGGTCCGCGATCTGGTGAAAATGCTGAAAAAACCCGACCAACCCATCCCCTATCGTCTGGAAGGTGTACTGGAAACCGGTTTATTCATCGCGCATGACGTGCACCTTGCGCGCAATGGCGTGATAATCCCCGCCGATTTAATTCCGGAGCACACCCGATGACCCAGCAACCCCACGTCCATGGCCCTGACTGCAACCACGATCATGACCATCACGAGCATCACGACCACCATGATCACGACCATGGCCATGTTCACGGCCCGAACTGCGGCCACGCTCACCAGGAACCGGTGCGCAACGCCCTGAAAGACGTCGGCCGCAACGACCCTTGCCCGTGCGGCAACGGCAAGAAATTCAAGAAGTGCCACGGCGCTTGATGCTTCGGGCGAAGAACTTCTTTGCCTGTTGAATCGCCTTCGCGAGCAAGTCGAATCGTCGCACCGCCGCTCCCACATTCGATCGCATTCTTCCTGGAAGATCTCGGTTAAATGTGGGAGCGGGCTTGCTCGCGAAGAGGCCGCCAAGGTCACTCTCCAGTCAGAATCTGCGCAGTACTGACGACCGTCGCATACTCCCCGTGCAAATTCCCCAGTGACATCGCATGCACGTCCTCCGCTGAACGCGCATTTCCAAAATAATCCGCCTTGTCGAAGGTAAAGCACGCATCCTCCGCCACCCACGTTTCAAACCCCAGATTCCCGGCCGTTCGTGCCGTGGACTCCACCGAGTTGTTAGTGGCCACACCGACAATCACCAACTGCTCAATCCCCGCCTCACGCAAACTCGCCTCCAGCCCCGTCGCACAAAAGGCATCTGGCACCTGTTTCTGAATCAGCTGCTCGCTGGCCATTGGCTGGAATCGCTCCTGAAATTCCACGCCCGACTGCTGCGGCCAGAACACTGAATCCGGTGAGTGGGATAGGTGTTGCACGTGAATCACCGGATGCCCGGTTCGGCGCCAAAACGCCAACAGATCAAGGATTCGCTCCTCGGCCTGAAGATTATTCCGGCGACCGAGTCGGGGATGCAGAATGCCTTTTTGTTGATCGATGATGATCAGTGCTGCGCGGGACTTGAGCTCCATGCCGGTTTTTTCTCCTGCGGGGTCATTGAATTTCACCCACTTCAGCATCACCTCCAATAACAGGCAAGCCATCGAACGCAAACAGGACGACCTGATGCCCGCGGTTGCTGTCCCACCTGACACCATCCTGATGTGGAGCACTGCATGATCGACCTTTATTACTGGACCACCCCCAACGGCCACAAAATCTCGATATTCCTGGAAGAGGCCGGCCTGCCCTACAACGTTCACCCGATCAACATCAGCCAGAACGAGCAGTTCAAACCCGCGTTCCTGAAAATCTCGCCGAACAACAGAATCCCGGCCATCGTCGATCATGAGCCGGTGGATGGCGGTGAACCGTTGTCGGTGTTCGAGTCGGGGGCGATCTTGCTGTACCTCGCGGAAAAAACCGGTCGGTTCCTGCCCAAGGACCTGCGCGGTCGTCAGTTGGCGCTGCAATGGTTGTTCTGGCAAATGGGCGGTTTGGGGCCGATGGCCGGGCAAAACCATCACTTCAGCCAGTTCGCACCGGAAAAAATCCCCTACGCGATCAAGCGCTACATCGATGAGACCGCGCGCCTGTACGGCGTGCTGGACAAGCAACTGGCGAACAATGAGTTTGTCGCCGGCAGCGAATACAGCATTGCCGACATGGCGATTTACCCGTGGATCGTTTCCCATAAGTGGCAGAGCCAGAATCTGGAAGACTTCCCGAACGTGCTGCGCTGGTTCAACCACATCCAGAATCGCCCTGCGACCGTGAAAGCGTATGCCCTGGTGGCCAAAATCAACCCACCAAAATCCTGAAGACAACGTCTCCTCCTGTGGCGAGGGAGCTTGCTCCCGCTCGACTGCGCAGCAGTCGCAAACCCGGCAACCGCAATTTGACGCTTAAAACGCGGTGACTGGTTTTGGGTCTGCTTCGCAGACCAGCGGGAGCAAGCTCCCTCGCCACAAGGGCCAACATTCCCCCGAAGTTGTGGTTTATCAGACAAATCTTGAAATAACCCCGCCCGCCGCTTGCGCGCCCTCCTCCTGCTCACTAACGTAGCGCCTTTATTGCGCCTTTACCCCCGCAGGAGCTTTGCCATGGCCTCGCCAGCCCTTACACATTTTCTTCCCCGGTTCGGCGTTGCCGCAGCAGTGGCCGGTGTCTTGAGCCTGTCCGGTTGTCAGACCTGGGACGCTCAGGACACCCTCCCGCCGACCTCCGGTGTGCAGCCGCTCAAGGGCTTGGCGCAGAACGTTTCGGTGCGCCGCAATGCCATGGGCATGCCGTTGATCGAAAGCAACAGCTTCCATGACGCGTTGTTCGCCCTGGGTTACGTCCACGCCAGCGACCGCATCACGCAAATGGTTACCCTGCGCCTGCTGGCCGAAGGCCGTCTGGCAGAAATGTCCGGCGCCGACCTGCTGGACGCCGACCGCTACATGCGTGCGGTCAATCTGAAGAAAAGCGCCGGCGAGTTGTACAAAGCCTCTTCGCCGCGCCTCAAACGCTTCTTCGAAGTCTATGCGCGCGGCGTCAACGCCTACTTGTTCCGCTACCGCGACAAGCTGCCAGCGGACCTCGCGGCCACCGGTTACAAGCCTGAATACTGGAAACCGGAAGATTCGGCGCTGATTTTCTGCCTGCTGAACTTCAGCCAGTCGGCCAACCTGCCGGAAGAAATTTCCTCGTTGATGCTGGCCCAGACCGTCACTACCGACAAACTCGCCTGGCTGACGCCGTCCGCGCCCGATGAAAAACTGCCCCAGGGCGAAGCTGACAAACTGCAAGGCATCAAACTCAACGGCGCGATCCCAGGCCTGGCCGAAATCAGCAAAGCCACGGGACAACTGTCCGACCTGAATCTGTTGGGCGCCACCTCATCGAACAACTGGGCGATCGGCCCGCAACGCAGCCGCACTGGCAAAAGCATTCTGGCCAGTGACAGCCATGGCCCGTTGGGCGTGCCGTCGCTGTTCAGCTATGTGCAGATCCGCGCGCCGAAATATCAGGCGGCGGGCGTGACCATTGCCGGTTTGCCGATGGTGCTCGGTGGTTTCAACGGCAAAGTGGCCTGGAGCATGACCACGGTCATGGGCGACAACCAGGACCTGTTCCTGGAAAAAATCAAACGCCGGGGCAACGGCCTCACGTACGAAGTGGCCGGCAAATGGCAGCCCGCCGTCGTGCGCAATGAAACCTACTTCGTCAAAGGCCAGCGGCCGATTCGCGAAGCGGTGTACGAAACCCGTCACGGTCCGCTGCTCAACAGCGCCCAAGGCACCACGCTGGCGAACGGTTTCGGCCTGGCCCTGCAAATGCCCAACTTCACCGACGACAAAACCCTGGACGCGTTTTTCGACCTGTCCCGGGCCCAGACCGTCGAGAAAGCCTCGGACGCCAGCCGCGAAATCCGCGCCATCGCCCTGAATCTGGTGTTCGCCGATGCGAGCAACATTGGCTGGCAAGTCACCGGCCGCTACCCCAACCGTCGCGAAGGCGAAGGCCTGCTGCCGTCGCCGGGCTGGGAAGGTCGCTACGATTGGGACGGTTACGCCGACCCGATGCTGCACCCCTACGACCAGGACCCGGCCCAAGGCTGGCTCGGCACCGCCAACCAGCGCGTCATTCCCCATGGCTACGGCATGCAACTGTCCAATTCCTGGGCAGCGCCGGAGCGTGGCGAACGCCTGGCCGAACTGGCGGGCGCCGGCAAACACGACACGCGCAGCGTGATCGCGATGCAATACGACCAAACCACCACCTTCGCCGCCAAACTGAAGAAAATGTTTGAAGCACCGGGCATGTCCCAGCCGCTCAAGCAGGCGATTGAAGCGCTGCCGGTTGCCGATCGCGGCAAGGCTCAGGAGGCGTATACGCGCCTGATGGCGTTTGACGGCAAACTCAGTTCGACCTCGGCTGACGCAGCGATTTACGAATTGTTCCTGCAGGAAAGCATGAAGCAAATCTTTCTCGACGAGCTGGGTCCGCAAAGCAGCCCGACGTGGAAAGCCTTCGTGGCCAACGGCAAGTTGTCCTACGCGGCGCAGGCCGATCATTTGCTGGCGCGCGAAGACAGCCCGTTCTGGGATGACGCACGCACACCGCAGAAAGAAGACAAACCGGCGATCCTCGCCCGCAGCCTGGCAGCAGCGATCAGTGCCGGCGACAGCCAGTTGGGTGGCGATCACAAAGCCTGGCAGTGGGGCAAACTGCACCGCTACGAATGGAAAAACGCCAATGGCCAGACCGTTCGCGGCCCGATCGCGGCAGGCGGGGACCACACCACGCTGAACACGGCGGCGTTCGCCTGGGGTCAGGACTTCAACACCACACTGGCACCGGCCATGCGCTTCATCGTCGACTTCGGCCAGGCCGAGCCGCTGATGGGCCAGAACGGCACCGGTCAGTCGGGCAACCCTGCCAGCCCGAACTATCTGAACAGCATCGATCCTTGGCTCAAAGGGCAATACATGAGCCTGCCGATGCAGCCACAGAACTTTGACAAGGTGTATGGCAAGACGCAGTTGACCCTGACACCCGGAAAGTAAGGCTCACCACCGAGCAAATGTGGGAGCGGGCTTGCTCGCGAAAGCGATCTGACATTCAGCATCGTCGTTGAATGTCAGATCGCTTTCGCGAGCAAGCCCGCTCCCACATTGGAATGTTTCTTGTCAGTGAAATCTCGATAGAACTTCTGGCTTCACGCCAACCTCATAGCTAACAAGTCCGTCCATTTTGGTAACGACATGGAACTTGTTATCGCGCGTCCTGAAGGTTTGTACTGCCCGGCCGGGGATTTCTACATCGACCCGTGGCGGCCGGTCGAGCGTGCGATCATCACCCACGCTCACAGCGACCATGCCCGTGGCGGCAATCGACATTACCTGGCCGCGTCAGCCGGCGAAGGCATCCTGCGTGCTCGCCTCGGTGCAGACATCAACCTGCAAACCCTGCCTTACGGTCAGCCCCTCCAACATCATGGCGTCACCCTCAGTTTTCACCCCGCCGGCCACGTGCTCGGCTCGGCCCAGGTGCGTCTGGAATACGGGGGTGAGGTCTGGGTCGCTTCGGGGGATTACAAGACGGAAGCCGACGGCACCTGCGAGCCCTTCGAACCAGTGCGGTGCCAAACCTTCATCACCGAATCGACCTTCGGCCTGCCGATCTATCGCTGGCAGCCTCAGGCAGAGGTATTTGCCGAGATCAATCAGTGGTGGCAGGCCAATGCAGCCGCCGACATCGCCAGCGTGCTGTTCTGCTACTCGTTCGGCAAAGCCCAGCGCATTCTCCACGGCATCGACGCCAGCCTCGGCCCCATTCTGGTGCATGGTGCCGTGGAGCCACTCAACCAGGTGTATCGCCAGAGCGGCGTTTATCTGCCGCCCACGATCTATGCCGGCGACGTCAAAAAAAGCGACCCGATGATGCGCAAAGCCCTGATCATCGCCCCGCCGTCAGCGGGCGCCAGCACCTGGATGCGTCGTTTCGGCGAGTACAGCGACGGCTTCGCCAGCGGCTGGATGCGTTTGCGTGGTACCCGCCGCCGGCGCGGAGTCGACCGCGGATTTGTCCTGTCCGACCATGCCGATTGGCCGGGCCTGCTGTGGGCGATTGAACAGACCGGTGCCGAGCGGGTCATGGTGACCCACGGTTCGGTCGGCGTGCTGGTACGCCATCTGCGTGAAAAGGGACTGGATGCGCAGGGTTTCACCACCGAGTACGGGGATGACGAGGAAGAAAACGCCGGAATCGAACCTGAGACAGACAAGGTGCTGGCATGAAAGCATTCGCCGAGCTGTATGCCGAACTCGACGCCACCACGTCGAGTAATGCCAAGCTGGCCGCGATGCAACACTACTTTGCCCAGGCCTCGCCGGAAGATGCGGCGTGGGCGGTGTACTTCTTATCCGGTGGTCGGCCTCGGCAATTGGTGCCGGTGCGCGCTCTGCGAGAGTTGGCGGTGGCGTTTTCCGGCCTCGAGCCCTGGCTTTTTGAAGAGAGTTATCAAGCTGTGGGCGATCTGGCGGAAACCATCTCGCTGGTGTTGCCCGAATCACCCTACCGTTCCACCGACGGGTTGGCAGTATGGATTGAAGACAAGCTGCTGCCACTGCGCGGCGAGTCACCCGAAGTGCTTGCGGAGCGCCTGCCCGAACTCTGGGCGAAACTGGATCGCGCCAGTCTGATGCTGTGCATCAAACTGATCACCGGCAGCTTCCGCGTTGGCGTCTCCAAGTTGCTGGTGACCCGTGCGCTGGCGGCCATGGCCGGGCTCGACAGCAAACGAGTGGCTCAACGCATGGTCGGTTATACCGACCTGACACATCGTCCAAAAGCGGCGAGTTACCTGAAACTGATCGCCGCCGAATCTGCGGGTGAACACGCTGAACGGGGTGGTCAGCCCTATCCTTTTTTTCTGGCTCATGCACTGTCGCAACCGGTCGAGCAATTTGAAGGATTGCTTGGCCCCGCCAGCCAATGGCTGGTGGAATGGAAGTGGGACGGCATCCGCGCCCAATTGGTCAAGCGCGGCGGGCGTTTGTGGATCTGGTCCCGGGGTGAAGAATTGGTCACCGAACGCTTTCCCGAGTTTGATCATCTGGTACACGGCTTACCTGACGGCACCGTGATCGATGGCGAAATCGTCGCCTGGAAAAGCGCCCGCCCCGACACCGAAGATGCCTTCGATCCAGCCTCACCCGCCGCCCCCTCCGTGCAACCGTTTGCCCTGTTGCAGCAGCGCATCGGACGTAAAACCCTCGGCAAGAAAATCCTCGATGAGGTGCCGGTGATCATTCTCGCCTACGACCTGCTGGAGTGGGCCGGCGAGGACTTGCGCACGCAGCCGCAGGCCAGGCGTCGCACTCAATTGGAGCAGGTGATCGCCGCCTGCCACGACCCGGTGTTACTGCTCTCCCCGATGCTGACCGGCGACGACTGGTTCGACCTCGCCCGGCAACGGGAAGCCTCCCGCCGTCTCGGCGTCGAGGGCATGATGCTCAAGGCGCGGGATGCGCTGTACGGCGTCGGCCGGACCAAGGACATGGGCGTGTGGTGGAAGTGGAAAGTCGACCCGTTCAGCGTCGATGCGGTGCTGATCTATGCCCAACGAGGCCACGGACGGCGGGCCAGTCTCTACAGCGATTACACCTTCGCGGTCTGGGATGGCCCGCCCGACGCCAGCGAACGCACGCTGGTGCCGTTCGCCAAGGCTTATTCAGGACTCACCGACGAAGAAATGCGCCAGGTCGACAGCATCGTGCGCAAAACCACGGTGGAGAAATTTGGCCCGGTAAGCAGCGTGAAACCAAGCCTGGTGTTCGAACTGGGTTTCGAAGGGATTGCCCTGTCAAAACGCCACAAGAGCGGGATCGCCGTGCGTTTTCCGCGGATGCTGCGCTGGCGTCAGGACAAGTCAGTCGACGAGGCAGACAACCTCGGCACATTACAAAACTTGCTCGGTTAACCCGATCCCCTTGTAGGAGCCGAGCTTGCTCGCGATAGCGGTGTGTCAGCCACCCTTTGGTGCCTGACAAACCGCCATCGCGAGCAAGCTCGGCTCCTACATTAATTAGGGGCAGCCTGATTCATCTTGGTGCAGCACTTCCACCGCGCCCGTTTTCGTGCACAATTCCCGCGCAGTCACTTCTTGTATGACCTTTTAAAACGCTTGTTCGGGACTCTGGTTCGGAAATTGCTACTTTCAATGGGTCTTACGCTTACCAGTAACAATAATTCTGCGCCACAAGCGCTCATATTGGTTCTTAGGGATTGAATAATGAAAAAAGCATTGCTGACCCTTTCTGCACTGGCGTTGTGCATGGCTGCTGGTTCCGCCATGGCAAAGGAATACAAGGAACTGCGTTTTGGCGTTGACCCTTCCTACGCACCGTTCGAGTCGAAAGCGGCCGACGGCAGCCTGGTAGGCTTCGACATCGATCTGGGGAACGCGATCTGCGCCGAGTTGAAGGTCAAGTGCAAATGGGTCGAAAGCGATTTCGACGGCATGATTCCAGGCCTCAAGGCCAATAAATTCGACGGTGTGATCTCTTCGATGACCGTCACTGAAGCCCGCGAAAAAGTCATCGACTTCTCCAGCGAGCTGTTCTCCGGCCCGACCGCCTACGTGTTCAAAAAAGGTTCTGGCGTCACCGCAGACGTCGCTTCGCTCAAGGGCAAGACCGTCGGCTACGAACAAGGCACCATCCAGGAAGCCTATGCCAAAGCCGTTCTGGACAAGGCCGGCGTTAAAACTCAGGCCTACGCCAACCAGGATCAGGTCTATGCCGACTTGACTTCCGGCCGTCTCGACGCAGGGATTCAGGACATGCTGCAAGCCGAACTGGGCTTCCTGAAGTCGCCACAGGGCGCCGATTACGATGTCACCAAGCCAGTCGACAACGCTTTGTTGCCGGCCAAAACGGCTGTCGGTATTAAGAAAGGTAACACCGAGCTGAAAGCGCTTTTGGATAAAGGTATCAAAGCGTTACACGATGATGGCAAATACGCCGAGATTCAAAAGAAACACTTTGGCGATCTGAATCTGTACAGCGGCAAATAATGCCCGGCGCCCATCTCGCGATGGGCGCTTTTTTCATCCGATCAGGTTGCTGATTTATGTTCGAAAACCTATTACAAAATCTGGGGCTCTCAGCCTTCAGCCTCAAGGGCTTCGGTCCGTTGCTGATGGAAGGCACCTGGATGACCATCAAATTATCGGCGTTGTCGCTGTTGGTGGCCGTCTTGCTCGGCTTGCTAGGCGCCAGTGCCAAGCTGTCCAAAGTCAAACTGGTGCGCGTGCCGGCGCAGGTCTACACCACGCTGATTCGTGGCGTACCGGACCTGGTGCTGATGCTGTTGATTTTCTACAGCCTGCAAACCTGGCTGACGTCGTTCACCGACTTCATGGAATGGGAATACATCGAGATCAACCCGTTCAGCGCCGGGGTCATCACCCTGGGCTTCATCTATGGCGCGTACTTCACCGAAACCTTCCGTGGCGCGATTCTCGCGGTCCCGCGTGGCCAGGTCGAAGCCGCAACCGCCTATGGCCTCAAGCGTGGCCAGCGTTTCTGGATCGTGGTGTTCCCGCAAATGATGCGTTTTGCCCTGCCGGGGATCGGCAATAACTGGATGGTGATGCTCAAGGCCACTGCGCTGGTGTCGATCATCGGCCTCGCCGACCTGGTCAAAGCCGCACAGGACGCTGGCAAAAGCACCTATCAACTGTTCTATTTCCTGGTGCTGGCCGCGGTGATTTACCTGCTGATTACCAGCGCTTCCAACTTCGTCCTGCGCTGGCTCGAACGCCGCTACGCCGCCGGCTCCCGGGAGGCCGTACGATGATCGAACTCTTGCAGGAATACTGGAAACCCTTCCTTTATACCGACGGCCAGAACATCACCGGCCTGGCCATGACCCTGTGGCTGCTCAGCGCCTCGATCTTCATCGGTTTTCTGGTATCGATCCCGCTGTCCATCGCCCGGGTCTCGCCGCACTTCTACATCCGCTGGCCGGTGCAGTTCTACACTTACCTGTTTCGCGGGACGCCGCTGTATATCCAGCTGCTGATTTGCTACACCGGCATCTACAGCCTGGCCGCCATCCGTGCACAACCGGTACTGGACGCGTTCTTTCGCGATGCGATGAACTGCACCATCCTCGCCTTCGCCCTCAACACCTGCGCCTACACCACGGAGATTTTCGCCGGGGCGATTCGCAGCATGAACCACGGTGAAGTCGAAGCCGCCAAAGCCTACGGCCTGACCGGCTGGAAGCTGTATGCCTACGTGATCATGCCGTCGGCCCTGCGTCGTTCGTTGCCTTATTACAGCAACGAAGTGATTCTGATGCTGCACTCGACCACCGTGGCGTTCACCGCGACCATCCCGGACATCTTGAAAGTCGCTCGGGACGCCAACTCGGCGACCTTCCTGACCTTTCAGTCGTTCGGCATTGCCGCGCTGATCTACCTGACCGTGACCTTCGCGCTGGTCGGCCTGTTCCGTCTCGCCGAACGCCGCTGGCTGGCCTTCCTCGGGCCGACCCACTAGGACCCGCTTTAGGAATAAAGAGACATGCGCCACCAGATTCATGACCTGCTGGCCCCGCTGCCGGGGACCGCACGACAGATTCACAGTTTTCATTACGGCCCGACGTCGGCCCAAGGCAAGATCTACATTCAGTCGTCCCTGCACGCCGACGAAATGCCCGGCATGCTCGTGGCCTGGCACCTCAAGCAACGCCTGGCGGAACTTGAAGCCAGCGGCCGGCTGCGCAGCGAAATCGTCTTGGTCCCCGTGGCCAACCCAGTGGGTCTGGAGCAAGTGGTGATGGATGTGCCACTGGGCCGTTACGAGCTCGAAAGCGGCCAAAACTTCAACCGCTGGTTCGTCGATGTCAGCGAAACGGTCGGCAATGAGATCGACGCCCAACTCAGTGACGATCCGCAGCGCAATCTGGGGCTGATCCGCGACAGTTTGCGCAACGCCCTCGCCCGACAAACCGCCAGCACCCAACTGCAATCCCAGCGCCTGACCCTGCAACGGCTTGCCTGCGACGCGGACATGGTGCTGGACCTGCATTGCGATTTCGAAGCCGTCGCGCACCTCTACACCACGCCCGAAGCCTGGCCGCAGGTCGAGCCGCTGGCGCGCTACATCGGTGCCGAAGCAAGTTTGCTGGCCACCGATTCCGGCGGCCAGTCGTTCGATGAATGTTTCACCCTGCTCTGGTGGCAGTTGAAGGAGCGCTTCGGTGAACGCTTCGACATTCCGCTGGGCAGTTTCTCGGTAACCGTCGAATTGCGCGGCCAGGGTGACGTCAATCATCCGCTGGCCAGCCTCGATTGCCAGGCGCTGATCGATTACCTGATTCACTTCGGCGCCATCGCCGGCGAACCGGCGCCACTGCCCGAGCTGCCCTACCCGGCCACGCCGCTGGCCGGCGTCGAACCTGTGGAAACGCCGGTCGGCGGGCTGCTGGTGTTCACCGCACTGCCGGGGGAATACCTGGAGGCCGGGCAACTGATCGCCGAAATCATTGACCCGATCAACGATCGTGTCACCCCCGTTCATTGCACCGCCGCCGGGTTGATGTACGCCCGCTCGCTACGGCGCATGGCCACTGCCGGCATGGTGATCGCGCATGTCGCGGGCGCCGAAGCCTATCGCAGCGGCTACCTACTTTCGCCTTGAGGATGTCTGCCCCATGTACAAACTGACCATCGAAGGCCTGCATAAAAGCTACGGCGATCATGAAGTCCTCAAAGGCGTTTCGCTCAAGGCCAACACCGGCGACGTCATCAGCCTGATCGGCGCCAGCGGCTCGGGTAAAAGTACCTTTCTGCGTTGCATCAACTTTCTCGAACAACCCAACGACGGCGCGATGAGCCTGGACGGGCAGAACATCCGCATGATCAAGGATCGCCACGGCATGCACGTGGCCGATGCCAATGAACTGCAAAAGATCCGCACGCGCCTGGCCATGGTGTTCCAGCACTTCAACCTGTGGAGCCACATGACGGTGCTGGAAAACATCACCATGGCCCCGCGCCGGGTGTTGGGTTGCAGCAAGGAAGAAGCCGAAGACCGTGCCCGGCGTTATCTGGACAAGGTGGGCCTGGCCGCGCGCGTCGCCGACCAGTACCCGGCGTTCCTGTCCGGCGGTCAGCAGCAACGTGTCGCGATTGCTCGCGCATTGGCGATGGAACCGGAAGTCATGCTGTTTGACGAACCGACCTCGGCACTCGACCCGGAACTGGTGGGTGAAGTACTTCGCGTGATCCAGGGCCTGGCTGAAGAAGGCCGGACCATGATCATGGTGACGCACGAAATGAGCTTCGCCCGCAAAGTTTCAAGCCAGGTGCTGTTCCTGCACCAAGGGCTGGTGGAAGAACAAGGTGCGCCAGACGACGTGCTGGGCAATCCGAAGAGCGAACGACTGAAGCAGTTCCTCAGCGGCAACCTGAAGTAACACGCCTCCCTGCAGGACCACGGCTTGCCGGCGATAGCATCCTTGAGACCGCCATCGCCGGCAAGCCGTGCTCCTACAGGGTCTCGTTGTTTCATTAAACCTTTCGCATCCCTGCACGGTCACTGAAAGAAGACTTTCAGAGCGCACACCGCCGGCATGGGAACCTCCCCCGACTACGCAAAGCTATGGTTCACCGCCCGCGGATGGAAGCCGTTCGCCTTCCAGAAACAGGTATGGACGGCGGTTAAACGCGGCGAGTCCGGATTGCTGCACGCCAGCACCGGCGCCGGCAAAACCTATGCGGTCTGGTTTGCTGCGCTCAATCGCTTTGCCTCGTCTGTCACAGCCGTTGAAACCTCTCGTAAACGAAAACCGGTCGCCCAACCGCTGACAGTCCTGTGGATAACCCCTATGCGCGCACTGGCGGCCGACACCGCTCGCGCCCTGGAAACGCCATTGCTCGACCTGCAGATTCCATGGAGTGTCGGCCTGCGCACCGGCGATACCAGCAGCAGCGAGCGGGCACGACAGAGCCGGCGCCTGCCCACCACGCTGATCACCACGCCTGAAAGCCTGACGCTGATGCTCGCCCGCGCCGATGCGCAAACGGCGCTGGCAACCCTGCGCATGGTGGTGGTGGACGAGTGGCACGAGTTGCTGGGCAACAAGCGCGGCGTGCAATTGCAACTGGCCCTGGCCCGTCTGCGCCGCTGGAATCCGGCGCTGATCGTATGGGGGGTTTCCGCGACGCTGGGTAATCAGGCTCACGCTGAAGAGGTACTTATCCCACAAGGGGGCGGCATCAGCGTTCAGGGCCAGACGTCCAAGGCGCTGCTCGTGGACACGCTGCTACCGCCCGCCATCGAACGCTTTCCCTGGGCCGGGCATATCGGTTTGAAGATGTTGCCGCAAGTCGTGGCGGAGCTGGAGTCCAGTCCCGGCAGCCTGGTCTTCACCAATACGCGTGCCCAGTCCGAAATCTGGTATCAGGCGCTACTGGAAGCTCGCCCCGACTGGGCCGGGCTGATCGCCTTGCATCACAGCTCACTGTCACGGGATACCCGTGACTGGGTCGAGCGAGCACTCAAGGAAGGTCAACTCAAAGCGGTGGTCTGCACCTCAAGTCTGGACTTGGGCGTGGATTTCTTACCGGTGGAGCGGGTACTGCAAATCGGCTCGGCCAAAGGCGTGGCGCGGCTGATGCAGCGAGCCGGCCGTTCCGGACATGCACCCGGACGAACTTCACGGGTGACGCTGGTGCCCACCCACAGTCTGGAGTTGATTGAAGCGGCCGCCGCCCAAGACGCCGTGGCGCAACGGCGCATCGAGCCCCGCGAGTCACCGAATAAACCGCTGGATGTGCTGGTTCAGCACCTGGTCAGCATGGCGCTGGGCGGAGGGTTTGTGCCCGATGAGCTGTATGAAGAAGTACGCGGTGCCTGGGCGTATCGCAACCTCACCCTGGCGGATTGGAGCTGGGCACTGGCGTTCGTACGCCATGGCGGGTTGTCTCTGACAGCCTATCCGGACTACCGCCGGGTTGAACCGGATGAACACGGCGTGTGGCACGTGCCCGATGCGCGACTGGCGCGGCGACATCGCATGAGCATCGGCACCATTGTCAGCGATGCGAGTATCCAGCTGAAGTTCTGGAGCAAGGGTGGCGGCGGCAAGCAATTGGGCAGCGTCGAGGAAGGGTTTATTGCGCGATTGAAACCGGGCGACGGTTTTCTGTTTGCCGGGCGCCTGCTGGAATTGGTCCGGGTGGAAAACATGACCGCTTATGTCAAACGCAGCACCGCGAAAAAAGCCGCGGTGCCACGCTGGAATGGCGGACGGATGCCGCTTTCCAATGAGCTCGCGCAAGCGGTGGTCGAACGTTTCAGTGCGGCGGCGCAGGGCGAATTTGTCGGCCCGGAAATGCGCGCACTGCGGCCTCTCGTAGCAGTGCAGCAACGCTGGTCGGGTTTGCCGACCTCGACAACGTTGCTGGCCGAAGCGCTCAAGTCTCGCGAAGGCTGGCATCTGTTCCTGTATCCCTTTGCCGGGCGCCAGGTGCATCTGGGGCTGGCGAGTGTGTTGGCGTGGCGCGTGAGTCAGCAGCAGTCTGTAACGTTTTCCATCGCGGTGAATGATTATGGGCTGGAGTTGCTCAGCGCCACGCCTGTGGACTGGCCACAAGTTCTGAGTCCCGGACTGTTGAGCCCGGAGCACCTGCTGGAAGACGTGCTCGCCAGTCTGAACGCCGGTGAACTGGCACTTCGCCGTTTTCGGGAAATCGCGCGGATCGCCGGGCTGGTGTTTGCCGGTTATCCGGGCGCGCCGAAAAGTACACGTCAGGTTCAGGCGTCAAGCGGGTTGTTCTTTGAAGTGTTTAAACAGTACGACGCCGGAAATCTGTTGCTGGCGCAGGCTGGGGAAGAAGTCCTACGAGAAGAACTGGATATTCAGCGTCTGGAACGGACGCTGGAGCGTATCAACCGCCTGCAACTGGACCTGCATCAGCTCAAACGTCCTACACCGCTGGGGTTTCCATTGTTAGTTGAGCGTATGCGCGAAAGCATGAGCTCGGAAAAACTCGCAGACCGTATCCGGCGCATGGTCACCGACCTCGAGAAAACCGCCGAAACCGGGAAAAGCTGATGAGTACGCCCTATCCGGTACGTCTGGCGGGTGAAGACATGTGGCTGCTGCCGGAAAAAGCCCTCTATTGGCCGGCGCAACAAGCCCTGCTGATTGCCGATGTGCATTTCGGTAAAGCGGCGGCGTATCGCAGCCTGGGCCAACCGGTGCCTCATGGCACGACCGCCAGCAATATCGCGGTGCTGGACGGGTTGCTCGCGGCCCTGCCCTGTCGGCAGCTGATTTTTCTCGGTGATTTTCTACACGGGCCCGGCTCCCATGCCGCGGCCACGTTGGGCGCGCTGGCCGAATGGCGGGCTCGGCATGCTGATTTGCCGATGACGCTGATTCGCGGCAACCACGACAAGCGAGCGGGCGATCCACCTGCCTCGCTGAACATCCGGGTAGTGCCTGAGCCGTTGCTACTGGGGCCATTCGCCTTGCAGCATGAACCCGACCCTCATCCTGATCGCCATGTGCTTGCCGGACACGTCCATCCCGTTTATCGATTAAGAGGCAGGGGTCGGCAAAGTCTGCGATTGGCATGTTTCAGGCTGGGAGAAGGCGTCAGCCTGCTACCGGCCTTTGGGGCGTTTACCGGTGGGTATCAGGTCGAGCGGGACGACAGCTGCAGGATCTTTGTGATCGGCGACAACGAAATATGGCCAGTTAGCTGAAGTCTTTGAGGACATCAGCTGACTGGCCATTCATTTTCAATAGCAGATCACGCGACAGGCGCGGGCGGTGGCTCGTCCGGCAACGTGGGTTCACCGGGTTCCGTAGGCTGTTCGTTCGGGGTATCGGGGTCGGGTTGACCGGGGATGCCCCCCGCCATGCTGACGGGTGGATGTGCCAACAAGGACCAGGCCAAAACGCCAATCTGATTGGGCTCAAGCCTTGCCAGTTCGGCACTTATTCGCGGATCGATCTTCATATAGCACTCCTGAGCGAAGGCCCCGTCCGCTGTGCGCGAACCGGGCAGTACACCCAATAGAGTGTCTACCCGCTCAAGAATTCCCGCTGACTGGCCAGATGAACGGATCAGGTGCGCGGCAAAGTCACTCCACGCTGCCCCTGATACTTGCCGCCACGGTCCTTGTAGGAGACTTCGCACTCTTCGTCAGACTCAAGGAACAGCATCTGCGCCACACCTTCGTTTGCGTAGATTTTCGCCGGCAGATTGGTGGTGTTGGAGAACTCCAGGGTCACGTGGCCTTCCCACTCTGGTTCGAGCGGCGTGACGTTAACGATGATGCCGCAGCGCGCGTAGGTGCTTTTACCCAGGCAGATGGTCAATACATTGCGCGGAATGCGGAAATATTCGACGGTGCTGGCCAAGGCAAAGGAGTTCGGCGGAATGATGCAGACATCGCTGTGGATATCGACAAAGCTGCCCGCATCGAAGTTTTTCGGGTCGACGATCGCCGAATTGATGTTGGTAAACACCTTGAAGTGATTGGTGCAACGCACATCGTAGCCGTAGCTGGACACGCCGTACGAGATCACACGGCTATCGTCGCTGCCGCGCACCTGGCGCTCAACGAAAGGTTCGATCATCCCGTGCTCTTGCGCCATGCGGCGAATCCACTTGTCCGATTTGATGCTCATGGCGGGTGTCCTGAATAGCGAGGTAGAAAAATTCTGTCCGGCATCTTACCGGGCGCGCGCTCCGGGTTCAAAGTCCGGGGCACAATTCTCGCTGATCCCCCGTGAATTCGGGGCCTTTCCTGTTATTCAATGGACCGTCAGTCCTGAAAACAGAGAAACCTTCGCAAGAAGCATTGGCACGTCCCGGAAAAAGGGTTAAGGTGGCGCCACTGTGCTGCTTGTGTCACTGAGAATCTCTACACGATATGTTGAATTTCGATCCAACCATCTACAAGAATTTTTCCTGCTCTTTGCACTCAGTCTCGGCCAGGGTTCTTCCTGAGTCGCAGTTATCTTTGTTCAAGGAGTTACACCATGTCTAATCGCCAAACCGGTACCGTTAAGTGGTTCAACGATGAAAAAGGCTTCGGCTTCATCACCCCACAATCCGGTGACGACCTGTTCGTTCACTTCAAAGCTATCCAATCCGACGGCTTCAAAAGCCTGAAAGAAGGCCAACAGGTTTCTTTCATCGCTACCCGCGGTCAGAAAGGCATGCAAGCTGAAGAAGTTCAAGTTATCTAACTTGTACTTGCTTTAGTAAAAAGCCCCGCCCTCAAAAGCGGGGCTTTTTTGTGCCTGTATGTTTTTGCAGGCACAAAAAAATCGCAGCCCGCGGCTGCGATTTTTCTTTGGCGCCTTACCAAGCCACGCCAAACCCTGCGGTGTAGCGCGTCTTGTCCAGATCAGCCTCATCGGAACCGCTGATGATATCCCGCTCGGCCTTCAGGTTAAGCGACGCCCACTCGGTCACTTTGTAGCGCAAGCCAATTTCGGAATCCAGCGCGTAATCCGCCACGCCAGACAACGGCTTGCCAAGCTCTCCATTAGTGAAAAACTCGACCTTCTTGCCGATCAGGTATTGGTTGTAATTCCACGTCATCGCCAGGGCGTAGAAGTTTTGCTTGCTGCCGTCGGTGAACTCGTAATCCGTTCGGTTGACCAGCGAGCCCAGCGAGAATGCGCCCAATTCGTTGTCCCAGAACTGGTAACCCGGACCGGTACCGACGGTGCGCTGACGGGAAAGCTCTTCGACTTTGTCGCGCTTATAAACGGCCCGTCCTTGCCAGAACCATTTCTCGGTCAGGAAGCGGTCAAGCGAGTATTCAGCCCGCCAGTTGTCAGTCGACACCACGCCATCCTGGAATTCACGGTTGTACTCGCCTTCCGCCGTGTGCCGCCATTTGCCATGGCGTGCAGTGGTCTTGAAGTCGATGTCGTAGTCATCGGTATCGTTTTCCGCCCGTTGGTAATCCAGCGCTGCATCGATATTGCCCTTCCACACCAGATCTTCCACGACCGGCTTGGGCTTGAGAATCTGCTGGATACTGGCCAATTCGACCGTTTTCGGCGCCTCGCCATTTTGCAGCGTCACCTTGCCATCGTCTGCCGCATGCAGCGACTTGGCCTTCTCACCGGTGTAGGCATCCTGCTTGACCAACAACTCCTGATCACTCTCCAGGGTTTTGACCTGTTTCCAGTCGATCGGAACCGCACCGGCGTACTCGGTCTGGATCAGCAATTTGCCGCCATCGAACAGCGTGATCTTGCCGCTCAGCTTGTCACCATTCTTCAACCACACGGTATCGGCGAGCAAAGGTGAGGAGGCACTGGCAATAGCGAGGCAGAGCAAGGTTCTGGACAACATAAGCAAATACAGGCTCAAGAGTGCGAAAAAAGTCGGCATTATCCTCACGAATAAGGCCCTAGCAAGGACTGACCCGACTATTTCTATTGAGTTCATTTCTCAATCAGTGATCCACGACTTACCCTACAGACGGCAATGCGAACTTCTTCAGGAACCCCGAACGTGATCAACCCCACCTCTGAAACGCAAAGCCCGGCGCAAATCAGACGCACGGCACTCTACCTGACCCTGGCTCAAGTGCCTGAGGGGAAAGTCGTGAGCTATGGTCAATTGGCAGAGCTGGCCGGACTCGGTCGCGCCGCCCGCTGGGTCGGACGCACACTGAGCCAATTGCCGGGTGACACGAAATTGCCTTGGCACCGAGTGCTGGGTGCCGGTGGTCGGATCAGCCTGCCCGTGGGCAGCCCTTCGGGGGACGAGCAGCGCGCGCGATTGCGCTCTGAAGGCATTAGCGTCCTGAATAATCGTGTTGATATTCAGCGCCATGGCTGGCGTCCGGTAGAGCACAGCGGTTAGAGTGCGCCCTTTGTTTCCGTATTTCTTGAGGCAGACTCCAGCCCATGCCCCGTAAAACCTGGCGCGCCGCGCTCGCCGCCTATGCCAGCCCCTCGACGCTCGTGTTGTTGTTGCTTGGTTTCGCCGCCGGCCTCCCCTACATGCTGGTGTTTTCAACGCTTTCCGTCTGGCTTCGCGAGGCCGGTGTAGCCCGCGAAACCATCGGTTATGCAAGCCTGATCGGCTTGGCCTACGCCTTTAAATGGGTGTGGTCCCCGTTGCTGGACCAATGGCGCCTGCCATTTCTCGGCAAGCTGGGGCGACGACGCTCGTGGCTGGTGCTTTCGCAATCGCTGGTGATCCTCGGCCTGATCGGCATGGGTTTTTGCGACCCACAAAAACATTTGTCCTGGTTGATTGCTATTGCGGTGGTCGTTGCCTTCGCTTCGGCGACGCAAGACATCGCGGTAGACGCCTATCGCCTGGAAATTGCCGAAGACAGTCGCCAGGCTGCCCTCGCCGCCAGCTATATGTCCGGTTATCGGATCGCCGCGTTGCTGGCGACCGCCGGCGCACTGTTCTTCGCCGAGGGCTTTGGCTCCACCGGTTTCAACTATCAGCATTCGGCCTGGGCCGGCACCTACGTGCTGTTCGGCGCCTTGATGATCCCGGCGCTGCTCACCTCGATATTCATGCGCGAACCACCCGTGCCACTGCGCACCCAGCTTCAGGCCGGCCGCTACAGCTTTGTGCATCAACTGGCATCGGTGTTTGTGCTGATCGTGCTGCTGGTGTCTGTACCTGCCATGTTCACCCAGCTCTATAACACTGACTTTTCCAGCGTGCTGTTCGGCGGCGTAAGCCTGCTCGATCTGGTCCTCGAAGACCGGGCGCTGCTGCGGGCGATCCTCTACACCACGCTCACCGCCCTGTGCCTGTCGACCATGGGCCGCCGCGGCCTGGCGCCGGTGCTGACACCGGTCAACGACTTCATTACGCGGTATCGCTGGCAAGCGTTCCTGCTGCTGGGCTTGATCGCCACCTACCGGATGTCCGATACGGTCATGGGCGTCATGGCCAACGTGTTCTATATCGACCAGGGTTTCACCAAGGATCAGATTGCCGGTGTCAGCAAGATTTTCGGCCTGATCATGACTCTGGTCGGCGCAGGCATGGGCGGCTTGCTGATTGTGCGCTTCGGCATTCTGCCGATCCTGCTGATCGGCGGCATCGCGTCGGCCGGCACCAATCTGCTGTTCCTGATGCTCGCCGACATGGGCGCCAACCTGGACATGCTGATCCTGACCATTTCCCTGGACAACTTCAGTTCTGGCCTGGCGACATCAGCGTTCGTCGCTTACTTGTCGAGCTTGACCAACCTCAAGTTCTCCGCCACCCAGTACGCCTTGCTCAGTTCGATCATGCTGCTGTTGCCACGGCTGATCGGTGGCTATTCGGGGGTTATGGTCGAGAAGTTCGGCTATCACAATTTCTTCCTGATCACCGCCCTGCTCGGCGTTCCGACACTGCTATTGATCGCCCTGCACTGGTTCCAGGAGAGCCGTCGCGCCGGTCCGACGCCGAAGCCGGAACCGGTGCCGACCCAGATCGTGGAAGAATCGTAGGAAGCATCGCAAAGGGCGGTGTGAATCCCGCCCTACTGCCACACCACCGACCGCACGCCTGTACGCCAGCGGATCTCGCCCGTACAATGCTCCGTCATTTCTCGTCATCAGCAACCGACAACGGCCAACCATGCGCACCAGTCAATTTTTGCTCGCCACACAGAAAGAAACGCCTTCCGACGCGGTCGTGATCAGCCATCAGCTGATGCTGCGCGCCGGCATGATCCGCAAACTTGCCTCGGGCCTCTACACCTGGCTGCCGATGGGCTTGCGAGTCATGCGCAAGGTCGAAGCCGTCGTTCGTGAAGAAATGAACGCCGCGGGCTCTCTTGAAGTGTTGATGCCGAGCACACAACCGGCTGAGCTGTGGCAGGAATCCGGTCGCTGGGAAGAATATGGCCCTGAATTGCTGCGCTTCAAGGATCGTCACGGTCGCGATTTCTGCGCCGGCCCGACCCACGAAGAAGTCATCACCGATCTGATGCGCAACGAGTTGAGCAGCTACAAACAGCTGCCAATCAACCTGTACCAGATCCAGACCAAATTCCGTGATGAAATCCGCCCACGCTTCGGCTTGATGCGCGGCCGTGAATTCATCATGAAGGACGCCTACTCGTTCCACGCAGACCAGCCTTCGCTGCAGGTCACCTACGACCGCATGCACCAGGCGTACTGCAACGTGTTCACCCGTCTGGGCCTGAAATTCCGCCCTGTAGAAGCCGACAACGGCTCCATCGGCGGTGCCGGTTCCCACGAGTTCCACGTACTGGCCGAATCCGGCGAAGACGACATCGTCTTCAGCAACGGTTCCGACTACGCGGCGAACATCGAGAAAGCCGAAGCCGTGCCGCGCGAAACGTCGCGCCCGGCACCGGCCGAAGAATTGCGTCTGGTCGATACGCCTGACACCAAGACCATTGCCGCACTGGTGGAAAAATTCAATCTGCCGATCGAAAAAACCATCAAGACCCTCGTGGTTCACGCTGAAGAAGCAGGCAAGCTGATTGCCCTGATCATCCGTGGCGACCACGAGCTGAACGAAATCAAGGCCGCCAACCAGCCTGGCGTTGCCAGCCCGCTGGTGATGGCGTCCGAAAGCGAACTGCGCGACGCCATTGGCGCCGGCGCCGGTTCTCTCGGCCCGCTGAACCTGCCCCTGCCGATCATCATCGACCGTTCGGTCGAGCTGATGAGCGACTTCGGCATCGGTGCCAACATCGACGACAAGCACTACTTCGGTGTGAACTGGGAGCGTGATCTGCCGGTTCCGACCGTTGCCGACCTGCGTAACGTGGTCGCCGGTGACCCAAGCCCGGATGGCAAGGGCACCCTGGAAATCAAGCGCGGCATCGAAGTCGGGCATATCTTCCAGTTGGGCAACAAGTACAGCAAGGCGATGAAGTGCGAGGTGCTGGGCGACAACGGCAAGCCGGTCACCCTGGAAATGGGTTGCTACGGCATCGGCGTTTCCCGCGTGGTGGCTGCGGCCATCGAGCAGAACAACGACGCCAACGGGATCATCTGGAGCGACACACTGGCGCCGTTCCAGATTGCCCTGGTACCGCTGCGCTACGATAACGAGCAGGTTCGCGAAGCGACCGACAAGCTGTACGCAGAACTGACTGCCGCCGGCTTCGAAGTCCTGCTGGACGACCGCGACAAGAAAACCAGCCCGGGCATCAAGTTCGCGGACATGGAGCTGATCGGCATTCCTCACCGGATCGTGGTCAGTGACCGCGGCCTTGCCGAAGGCAATCTGGAATACAAGAGCCGCACCGAACCTGAAGCGCAAGCGCTGCCGGTCGCTGACGTGCTGTCTTTCCTCCAGGCCCGTATCCGCCGCTGACACCAGATAGAGAAGTCATGTTCAAGCGAAACACCTTAGGCCTCGGTGGCGCCGCCCTGTGCGGCACCCTGCTGGTCAGCGGCTGCGCCAATCACATGTCGCAACGCAGCGAGCACGAGGAACGAGTCGAGCGCAAATTGCTCGATCACAGCCTGCAGATCGATGTCGGCGAGCCCAAGGTGCTTGATCTGCCGCAACGTCGGGTGAAAATCCACGAGCAGAAGACCTTCGAAGTCACCGAATTCGAAGTCACGCGCCACTACGATCGCTACACGCCCTACCAACCTTGGCGGGAGGTCTATGAGATCCCGCTGGGCGCCGTGGCCGTCGTGGCCGGTGTCGGCGCGAACGTGGTCAACGTGTTTGCCCTCGGCAACCTGCCAGACAGCGTGACCAAGGATTGGCTGAGCTACGGTTTTGCCGGGCTCAACCCGTTCATGAACGTGCAATCCCACGGTCGCGCGCAGCAAAACCTGGCCGGTATTGACGAGGTTCAGCGCGACAAACGCACCGAATACTCGAGCCTGCCCTGGAGCGAGCGCCCGGTAGAGGTCAAGGCTGGCAAGGAAACGTTCGAGCTGAGCACCGACAAAAACGGTGTTCTGCGCCTGAATCTGCTGGACAGCCCGTTCGCCGAACATGACATCAATCATTTGAGCCGCCTGTTGATCAGTGTCGAAGATGGCCAGGATGATGTACATACAGACTCGTCCCTGGCGATCAGCAGTTCTTTGCGCGGCAAGCTGCTCGAAGCCCACGGGCTGATTTACGACGACCTCGAAGACGACGAAGTGAACCAGTGGGTACACCGGGTCAAGCGTCTGTCGGATTTGGGTCTGGAAGAAGAAGCCAGCGAACTGGAACAAAGCCTGATCGAACTAACGCGCAATGATCCTGAGTTGCAGGCTGAATTCCTCAAGTCGTTGACCAAGGATGCCGGGCGTTTGGTCGCGGATCCGGGACCGAACTAAAAGCAAAAGTCAAAAGCTTCGCGAGCAAGCCCGCTCCCACATTTAATCGCATTCCATCTGGATGAACCCGATCAAATGTGGGAGCGGGCTTGCTCGCGAAGGCGGCCTGACATTCACCGAGACATCAAAACCTGCCACTACCGCTCAAACAACTCCATCTGCTCAAACCCGCCCCGCAAATCCTCAAGCCGCACCCCAACCCCCAACAACCGCACCGGTTTCCCGCCGCGATTGAACGCCTGGGTCAGTAAAAGCTGATAACTCCCCAGATCCCGCCCTGCCCCGGCCTGCTCCAGCGTGGTCTGGGTAAAGTCATGGAATTTCACTTTGACGAACGGTTTGCCCGGCCGATAGCTGCTATCGATACGCGCCATGCGACCCGCCAGGGTTTCCAGCAGCTCGGGCAATTTATCCAGGCAACTCACCAGGTCAGGCAAGTCGACGTCGTAGGTGTTTTCAACACTGATTGACTGCCGCCGACTGTCGTTATGGACCAAACGGTCATCGATCCCACGAGCAAGGCTCCAGAGTCGTTCGCCAAAGCTGCCGAATTCGCGCACCAGCGCCAACTTGTCCCACTCACGTAAATGCGAGCAATCGACGATGCCAAGCCTGCCCAGCTTATCGGCCGTGACCTTACCCACGCCGTGCAACTTGCTCACCGGCAAACCGCTGACAAAGTCTTCCACTTGATCCGGCGTGATGACAAACAAGCCGTTGGGCTTTTTCCAGTCACTGGCGATTTTGGCCAGAAACTTGTTCGGCGCCACGCCAGCCGACACGGTGATATGCAATTGATTGGACACCCGCCGACGGATGTCCTGGGCGATACGCGTCGCGCTGCCACCGAAATGCGCGCTGTCCGACACATCGAGGTAGGCCTCATCGAGGGACAGCGGCTCGATCATGTCGGTGTAATCGCGAAAGATCGTGTGAATTTCCTTCGACGCCTCTCTATAGGCATCCATGCGCGGCTTGACGATGGTCAGGTCCGGGCACAGCTTCAACGCATGCCCGGAAGACATGGCCGAACGCACGCCATAGGCTCGCGCTTCATAGTTACAGGTCGCAATCACACCCCGCCGATCCGCCGAACCACCCACTGCTAACGGTTTTCCGGCCAGGCGCGGGTCGTCACGCATCTCGATGGCGGCGTAAAAGCAGTCACAATCGACGTGGATGATTTTTCGCTGATTCATATAAAAGCGCAGTTCATGACGAAGAAAGGGCGTGTTGGCGTGTCGGATAAGCAGTATCTCACTGGCACCTGTATATAGCACCAGTAGTCTGAATGTTCTTTTTCACACGTAGGAAAGTACGTCGTGCATTTATTTTATCAATCGACCGAGAGCAGCCAATAGAGCTGCAAGCCTTGCCGGACGTGCCTCTCAGCCGTTATCCAGACCCAATTTTCAAGCTAAGCGGTTGAACAGGAACAGGTTTTTCCATAATTGGCGGTTGACACCCCTGCGATCCTCTGTAGAATGCCAACACACAGACGCGGGATGGAGCAGTCTGGTAGCTCGTCGGGCTCATAACCCGAAGGTCGTCGGTTCAAATCCGGCTCCCGCAACCAAACATCAAAAAAGGCTACTCGAAAGAGTGGCCTTTTTTGTGCGCGCTTGTTTTGTAGGTGCGAGCGAAGGAATGGAGTCTTTAGACAATTGGGGCCCGAAATGAGAAATCGTTCTGATTCCGAAACTTAGCTCTCCCCTACTACCGTTCGCCACTCATTTACCCTTATTTGGCCCATATCTGGATTAACGGTTGACACCAAGGCGATACTCTATAGAATGCCGCCACACAGACGCGGGATGGAGCAGTCTGGTAGCTCGTCGGGCTCATAACCCGAAGGTCGTCGGTTCAAATCCGGCTCCCGCAACCAAACATCAAAAAAGGCTACTCGAAAGAGTGGCCTTTTTTGTATCTGCAGAAAAAGTCCTTTCGCAACAATGATCTGTCACAGTGTTGTGAAGCGTCGGGGATCATCAAATTGCCGAGTTCAGACTATGCTGGAACTCAGGCAGCACCCTCTACGACTCAGGACCGGCCATCGCCGCAAACCGGTGAGAGGCGTTAATATTCGTGATTATTTTTTTCTACAGGGATTGGTAACTTGGCTCGATACCTCCATCCTGTCGCGCACAATCCAAGAGGTGATTGATGCGCGCCAACTCGTCTGATCCACAAGACACCGTCACAGCGACACAACCGATCAAGGCCGGGCGTTTGCACCTGCTCGATCTGGTCAGCAAATACCGTCAGCCCATTGGCCTGGCGGTCACGCTGTTGTTGTTCGCGATCGCGCTGATTGCCTGTCGTCACCTGCTGAGCGAACTCGATCTGTACGCTTTGCACGACTCGATCCTGGAAGTCCCGAAACCGGCCCTGCTCGGCGCATTGGGCGCGACTATCGTCGGCTTCATCATTCTGCTGGGCTACGAATGGTCGGCCAGCCGCTATGCGGGTGTAACGCTGGCGCCGCGAGTCCTCGCGCTCGGAGGCTTCACGGCCTTTGCCATCGGCAACGCCATCGGCCTTTCGATGCTTTCGGGCGGCTCGGTTCGCTACCGTTTATATGCACGGCATGGTCTGGGTGCTTCAGAAGTCGCCCACATGACGCTGTTTGCCAGCCTGTCGCTCGGTTGCGCCCTGCCACCGCTGGCCGCGCTGGCCACCCTCAGTAACCTGCCGGCCGCCTCCACCGCCCTGGGTCTGTCCGAGACATTGCTCGGCGCGATTGCCGCAGCGGTCCTGCTGCTGTTCAGCGTGCTGGCCATCGGCATCTACCGCCGGCGCCTGCCTGAACAACCATCACCGGACAACCTGCTGGTCAAAGTCGGCCGTCGAACCTTGCGCCTGCCCGGTCGTCGCCTGACCTTCCTGCAACTGATCATCACCGCGCTGGACGTGGCCGCCGCGGCGACCGTGCTCTATCTGTTGCTGCCAGAAGCTCCGCCTTTCGGCGCCTTCCTGCTGGTGTACTTGCTGGCATTGGCCGCGGGTGTGCTCAGCCACGTGCCGGGCGGGGTCGGCGTATTCGAAGCGATCCTGCTGGCTGCCTTTGCCGATTCCCTCGGCGCGGCGCCACTGGCTGCTGCCCTGCTGCTGTATCGACTGATTTATGTGGTGTTGCCCTTGTTGGTGGCCTGCATCTTCCTGCTGATCAACGAAGGCCAGCGACTGTTTCAGTCGCGTCAGTCCCTGCGCGCAGCGTCCGGCCTCGCCGCACCGATTCTCGCGGTTCTGGTGTTCCTGTCCGGCGTGGTGCTGCTGTTTTCCGGCGTGACTCCGGAAATCGATACCCGCCTGGAACACATCGGTTTCCTGATCCCGCATCGCCTGGTCGATGCCTCGCACTTCGGCGCCAGCCTGGTGGGCGTGCTGTGCCTGTTGCTCGCGCAAGGCTTGCGTCGGCGGCTGTCTGCGGCCTGGATGCTGACCACGATTTTGCTGTTGGTTGGCGCCCTGCTCTCCCTGCTCAAGGGGTTTGACTGGGAAGAAGCCTGCCTGATGACCTTCATCGCCAGCTTGCTGGGGGTGTTCCGTCGCTCGTTCTATCGCCCGAGCCGCCTCACCGAACTGCCGTTCTCGCCGCTGTATCTGGTGTCCAGCCTGTGCGTGCTGGGTGCCTCGATCTGGTTGCTGCTGTTTGCGTATCAGGACGTTCCCTACAGCCATCAACTCTGGTGGCAGTTCACCCTCGACGCCGATGCACCGCGTGGCTTGCGCTCGCTGCTGGGCGCCGCCGTGCTGCTGGTCGTGGTGTCCCTGACGTGGCTGCTGCGCACCGCCCGCCCGGTCATTCACTTGCCGACTCCGGATGAACTGGACCGCGCGGTAAAGATCCTCATGAGTTCCGCCCAACCGGATGGCGGCCTCGCCCTGACCGGTGACAAGGCGCTGCTGTTCCACCCTAACGACGAGGCGTTTCTGATGTACGCCCGCCGTGGGCGCAGCCTGGTGGCGCTGTACGACCCGATCGGCCCGACGCAGCAACGCGCCGAGATGATCTGGCAGTTTCGCGACCTCTGCGACGTCCACCACGCCCGCCCTGTGTTCTATCAGGTGCGCGCCGAGAACCTGCCGTACTACATGGACATCGGCCTGACCGCGATCAAACTCGGCGAAGAAGCCCGGGTCGATCTGCATCGCTTTGATCTCGAAGCCAAGGGCAAAGAGATGAAAGACCTGCGCTACACCTGGAACCGTGGCACCCGCGATGGCTTGTCGCTGGAGATCTTTGAGCCGGGCCACGCGCCGATGGACGAGCTCAAGGTGATTTCCGATGCGTGGCTGACCGGCAAAAACGTGCGCGAGAAAGGCTTCTCGCTGGGCCGTTTCAGCGATGATTACCTCAAACACTTCCGCATTGCGGTGATCCGTTTCGAAGGTCGCCCGGTAGCGTTCGCCAACTTGCTCGAGACTTATGGCCATGATCTGGCCAGCCTCGACCTGATGCGTGCGCACCCGGACGCGCCAAAACTGACCATGGAGTTCATGATGGTCGGCCTGATTCAACATTATAAAAATCATGGATACGCGCGCTTCAGCCTGGGCATGGTGCCGTTGTCGGGGTTGCAACCCCGTCGTGGCGCACCGCTGACCCAGCGTCTGGGCTCGATGGTTTTCCGCCGTGGTGAGCAGCTCTACAACTTCCAAGGCTTGCGCCGCTTCAAAGACAAGTTCCAGCCTGACTGGGAACCCCGTTATATGGCCGTGCCCGCCGGACTCGATCCGCTGGTTGCCCTGGCCGATACTGCTGCCCTGATTGCGGGTGGCTTGACTGGATTGGTGAAACGCTGATGATTCAACGCTCCTTGCGGTACGTACTGGCCACACTGGTAGTGCTGGCCCTGATTCTCGGTGGCGGTTACTGGTACCTGAAACGCCCGGCACCGGCTCCGACGCTCGAACTGTTGACGCCCGCCGATGGCGCCGCGATGACCCGCGTGATTCCCGGCACCACCCCGAAAGCGCAGGTGCTGGTGGCGGTCAATGAAGAACAGAAGCTCAGCGACCAGCAGCTGATGACCCTGAGCCGCTCCAGTTCGGCGCAGATTGTCCAGGTTATCCTGCCCAAAGACTGCCTCCTGCAAAGCCGCGCCCTGCAATCGGGCCTGAGAGAACTCAAAGGCCCGGCGACGCTGGTCAGCGGTATCGGCCCTGGCGCCGTGCTGGCGTGGCGCTGGCTGTCCGAACAGAAGAGTGACAAGGCTCAGGCCGTTTCCGTCGACCTGGCCCTGGAAAAACCGGGCTGCACCCATCTGCTGCCGAAGAGCGCCGCTCACGGCCACTGGCTGGTGGCGTGGAACGACAACCCGGACGACACCAGCGCCGGCTTCGTGCGCGATCAACCCAACGCCGAAACCAGCATCAGCGACTACGACATCAACCTGCCGCAAGTGCTGAACAACGAACTGCGCAAAATCCTCGTCGGTGGCGACAAAGCCGCCGGTGGCCTGCAGATCCCTGTTGTTGAAGTACCGGCCGGCCAGGCCAAGGACACCGTCACCCTGTTCCTCTCCGGCGACGGCGGCTGGCGTGACCTTGACCGCGACGTAGCGGGCGAGATGGCCAAGATCGGCTACCCGGTGGTCGGCATCGACACCCTGCGCTACTACTGGCAGCACAAGAGCCCGGAGCAAAGCGCCCTGGACCTCGCCGAACTGATGCAGCACTACCGGCAGAAATGGGGCACCAAGCGCTTCATCCTGACCGGTTACTCGTTCGGCGCTGACGTACTGCCGGCGATCTACAACCGCCTGGCCGAATCGGAACAGCAACGCGTCGACGCCATCATCCTGTTGGCCTTCGCCCGCACCGGCAGCTTCGAAATCGAAGTCGAAGGCTGGCTCGGCAACGCTGGCAAAGAAGCCGCCACCGGCCCGGAAATGGCCAAGTTGCCAGCGGAAAAAGTGGTGTGCATCTACGGTGAAGAAGAAGTCGACGAAAGCGGCTGCACCGACAAGACCGCCGTGGGCGAAGCGGTCAAACTGCCTGGCGGCCACCACTTCGACGAAAACTACCCGGCACTGGCCCAGCGTTTGGTGGACATCATCGTCAAGCGACAGGCCAAGGAAGAGGCGGCGGCGCAGGAGTGATCTGAGCGTCGCGCACAAAAAAGCCCCCGCAGCTGTTTGGTTGCGGGGGCTTTTTTACATGTGCAGATGTGAAGCGCTTTCAGCTAGTAGACGGTATGTCGAATTCGACCCCGACTCCATTTTCCTCAATGTCTTGACTCTTCATCAAGCTAGAAAGTCCAAGTGTTATTGGAAAAATCGAGCAGTCAATACCGTTCGATAGATCCTGACCTCTAGACCGGCCCGAACAAAGACCGAATCCGAAAAAGAACTGCCCCAGAGCAAATAACACCGCAAATCCCCTGTGGGAGCGGGCTTGCTCGCGAAGGCGGTATATCAGTCAATACATACAGAGACTGACACACCGCCTTCGCGAGCAAGCCCGCTCCCACATTGAGTCTCCGTCGGCTTCAAATTATGTGTTCGGACACAAAAAAGCCCCCGCTACCTTCACGGCAACGGGGGCTTTTTGAGGGCGCTTACATCTCGACCTGAGTACCCAGCTCAATCACCCGGTTCAACGGCAGATTGAAGAACCGCAAGTTGCCATTGGCATTCTTCAACATGAACGCAAACAACCCCTCTCGCCAACGGGCCATGCCTTCGAGCTTGGAGGCGATGACCGTCTCACGGCTGAGGAAGTAGGTGGTGCGCATCGGGCTGAAGTCCAGGTCACCGAGGTGACACAGTTTCAGCGCTTGTGGCACGTCCGGTTCGTCGACGAAGCCAAAGTGCAGGATCACCCGGAAGAACCCTTCGCCGTAGGAATCGACTTCGAAGCGTCGGGTCGGCGGTACGCGCGGGATGTCTTCGTACACCACGGTCAGCAGCACCACTTGCTCGTGCAGCACCTGGTTATGCAGCAGGTTGTGCAACAGCGCGTGAGGTACGGCGTCCGGGCGCGCGGTCAGGAACACGGCGGTGCCCTGCACGCGATGCGGCGGTTGCACGGCGATACTGCTGATGAAAATCGGCAGGGGCAAGCCACCCTCGTCCATACGCTCGACCAGCAGTTGCTTGCCGCGTTTCCAGGTGGTCATCAGCACGAACAGCGCAATACCGGCGATCACCGGGAAGGCCCCGCCCTGGACGATTTTCGGTACGTTGGCGGCGAAGTACAGGCCGTCCACCAGCAGGAAGCCGATCAATACCGGCACCGCGAGAAGCGGTGGCCATTTCCACAGCAGCAACATCACCGCCGACACCAGGATGGTGGTCATCAGCATCGTGCCGGTTACCGCCACGCCGTAGGCCGAAGCTAAGGCACCCGAGGATTCGAAGCCCAGCACCAGCAGGATCACGCCGACCATCAGCGCCCAGTTCACTGCACCGATATAAATCTGACCTTGTTCGGCGCTGGAGGTGTGGCGGATGTGCATGCGCGGAATGTAGCCGAGCTGGATCGCCTGACGGGTCAGGGAGAACGCACCGGAAATCACCGCTTGCGAGGCGATCACCGTGGCCAGGGTCGACAAGCCCACCAACGGGATCAACGCCCAGCTTGGCGCCAACAGGTAGAACGGGTTACGCGCGGCTTCCGGGTCGCCCAGCAGCAGCGCGCCTTGGCCGAAATAGTTCAACACCAGCGCCGGCAACACGAGGATGAACCAGGCGCGGGCAATCGGCTTGCGACCGAAGTGGCCCATGTCGGCGTACAGCGCTTCCGCGCCGGTCAATGCCAGCACCACCGCGCCAAGAATGGTCACACCCATTCCAGGGTGCGCGACAAAGAAGCGCACGCCCCACACCGGGTTCATCGCCTGCAACACTTCCGGGTGCTGCAGGATGCCGTAGACGCCCAGCGCGCCCAGCACCACAAACCAGGTGACCATGATTGGCCCGAACAGAATGCCGATCCGCGCCGTGCCGTGGCTCTGGATCAGGAACAGCGCCACCAGCACGACCAACGACAGCGGCACGACCCAATGGTCGATGCCATCGAACGCCAAGCCAAGACCTTCAATGGCCGACAGGACGGAAATCGCCGGGGTGATCATGCTGTCGCCGTAGAACAGCGCCGCACCGATCAGCCCGCAGACCACCAGCAACCCTCGCAATTTGGGATACCCCGACGCTGCGCGACGAGCCAGTGCCGTCAGGGCCATGATCCCGCCTTCGCCCTGGTTGTCGGCGCGCAGCACGAACATCATGTACTTGATCGAAACGACCCAGATCAGCGACCAGAAGATCAGCGCCAGTATTCCCAGCACGCCGTCATGGTTGACCGGCACGCCGTAGCCACCGGAAAACACTTCTTTGAGGGTGTACAGCGGGCTTGTGCCGATATCGCCGTAAACCACCCCGACCGCCGCCACCAGCATGCCGATCGGCTTCGCCGCCGAATGCCCGGCGCTCGCTGCCTGACTACTTGCCTGACCCATCCACCACTCCTACTACCCAGAACGGACTTCTTTGGAAGAAGCACTATGCTTTGCCACGCAGCATGCGCTGTTTTACTTCAGGTTACAGACGATATGTTGACTGTAAATATTCGGTAAAGCCTAACGGCGCGAAGCATAGCGCAGCACTCGTCGTATTTCCCTGCATAAAGCTGGTCAAGTGAACAACTGATCGCTAGAATTGCGCACTTTTTGATCAGAGGCGCAACAAAGCGCCCGTTTGTCGCCTTGCCGACTCGGCTGGAGGCGTCACAAATACCGAGGTTAGACATGTCCACCACTCCTGCGCCGGCCAATCCAAAGGTTGGCTTCGTATCCCTAGGTTGCCCCAAAGCACTGGTCGACTCTGAGCGCATCCTTACCCAGCTGCGCATGGAAGGCTATGACGTTGTGTCCACTTACGAGGACGCCGATGTCGTGGTGGTCAACACCTGCGGTTTCATCGACTCGGCCAAGGCTGAATCGCTGGAAGTGATCGGCGAAGCCATCAAGGAAAACGGCAAGGTCATCGTGACCGGCTGCATGGGCGTCGAAGAAGGTGCCATTCGCAAGGTTCACCCGAGCGTGCTGGCTGTAACCGGTCCGCAGCAATATGAGCAGGTGGTCAACGCCGTGCACGACGCCGTGCCGCCACGTCAGGATCACAACCCGCTGATCGACCTGGTGCCACCGCAAGGCATCAAGCTGACCCCGCGCCACTACGCCTACCTGAAGATTTCCGAAGGCTGCAACCACAGCTGCAGCTTCTGCATCATCCCGTCGATGCGCGGCAAACTGGTCAGCCGTCCGGTCGGTGATGTGCTCGACGAGGCCCAGCGCCTGGTCAAGGCCGGCGTCAAAGAGCTGCTGGTGATCTCGCAAGACACCAGCGCCTACGGCGTCGACGTGAAATACCGCACCGGTTTCTGGAACGGCGCGCCGGTGAAAACCCGCATGACCGAACTCTGCGAAGCCCTGAGCACCCTCGGTGTCTGGGTTCGTCTGCACTATGTTTACCCGTACCCGCACGTCGACGAGCTGATCCCCCTGATGGCCGCCGGGAAAATCCTGCCGTACCTGGACATCCCGTTCCAGCACGCCAGCCCGAAAATCCTGAAAGCCATGAAACGCCCGGCCTTCGAAGACAAGACCCTGGCCCGCATCAAGAACTGGCGCGAAATCTGCCCGGACCTGATCATCCGCTCGACCTTCATCGTGGGCTTCCCCGGCGAAACCGAAGAAGACTTCCAGTACCTGCTGAACTGGCTGACCGAAGCCCAACTGGACCGTGTCGGCTGCTTCCAGTACTCGCCAGTCGAAGGCGCACCGGCCAACCTGCTGGACGCGGCCATCGTGCCGGACGACGTCAAGCAAGACCGTTGGGACCGCTTCATGGCGCACCAGCAGGCAATCAGCTCGGCTCGTCTGCAAATGCGCGTTGGCCGTGAAATCGAAGTGCTGGTCGATGAAGTCGACGAGCAAGGCGCGGTTGGCCGTTGCTTCTTCGATGCCCCGGAAATCGACGGTAACGTATTCATCGACAACGGCAGCAACTTGAAGCCAGGCGACAAAGTCTGGTGCAAAGTGACCGACGCCGACGAATACGACCTGTGGGCTGAACAGATCTAAACGCAAAAAATACGAAAAGCCCTGCTCTCTTGACGAGATGCGGGGCTTTTTTACGTCTATCGTTTTGTGGAAGAAAGGACTCGCACACTCCACTGCACATAGGGCATCCGGCCATGCGCCATCATTCGGTCATCCACACCCCGAAACACAGTGACTACGAAGAACTCACCCGAGTCTGGGAAGCCTCGGTGCGCGCCACCCATGACTTTCTGCCGAACAGTTACATCCTGTTGCTCAAGGATCTGGTACTGACGCGCTACCTCGATGCGGTGATGCTGATTTGCACCAAGGACGCGCGCCAGCGCATCACCGGATTCGCCGGCGTCGCCGCCGGCAAGATCGAAATGCTCTTCATCGATCCGGCTCATCGCGGCCAAGGCCTGGGCAAACAGTTGCTACGCTATGCCATGGAACACCTGAATGCCGATGAACTGGACGTCAACGAACAGAATCCACAAGCGCTGGGGTTCTACTTCAAACAAGGCTTCGAAGTGGTTGGCCGCTCCGAGTTTGACGGCATGGGCCAGCCTTATCCGCTGTTGCACATGCGTTTTCGCCAAAATCAGCAGGTCTCACAACACGGCTGACACAACACAGAACAAAATGTGGGAGCGGGCTTGCTCGCGAAAGGGCCATCACTTTCAACATCAATGTCGACTGATAAACCGCTTTCGCGAGCAAGCCCGCTCCCACAAAAAGCCACACGGCGCAAATGGAGCCGGGATTAACCGGCGCCAGGCAGGTACAATGCCCACCCCTTTTTTGTTACGGCCCTGTCATGACTGACCCGATTCGTCTCTCCAAACGCCTCATCGAACTCGTCGGCTGTTCCCGTCGGGAGGCTGAGCTGTTCATCGAGGGCGGCTGGGTGACCGTGGACGGTCAAGTCATCGACGAGCCGCAGTTCAAGGTCGACACGCAAAAAGTCGAGCTCGATCCAGAGGCCAAGGCCACCGCGCCAGAACCGGTGACTATCTTGTTGAACGTGCCGGTGGGCATGGACGCGGACACCGCGATGGCCACCCTGAGCGCCGAGACCCTGAGCGAAGAACACCGCTTCAGCAAACGTCCGCTCAAGGGCCATTTCCTGCGCCTGACCGCCAGCACCGACCTGCAGGCCAACGCCAGCGGTTTGCTGGTGTTCACCCAGGACTGGAAGATCTTGCGCAAACTCACTGCCGATGCCAGCAAGATCGAGCAGGAGTATGTGGTCGAGGTTGAAGGCGACATGGTGGCTCACGGCCTCAACCGCCTGAACCACGGCCTGACGTACAAGGGCAAGGAACTGCCGCCGGTCAAGGCCAGTTGGCAGAACGAAAACCGCCTGCGCTTTGCGATGAAGAACCCGCAACCGGGCGTGATCGCCCTGTTTTGCCAGGCCGTCGGCCTGAAGGTCGTCGCCATCCGCCGTATCCGCATCGGCGGCGTGTCCATCGGCAAAGTGCCGCTGGGACAATGGCGCTACCTGTCCGGCAAAGAGAAGTTTTAAGGCTTCTCCCGCCGCCACACATTCCGGCGCCGCTGTTTGCTGCGGCGCCCACTGCTGAATATCAGGATTGCACACCATGATTCATAACGACGTATTGCGCAGCGTTCGCTACATGCTGGATATCAGCGACAAGAAAGTCATCGAGATCATCAAGCTCGGCGGCATGGACGTGTCCATGGAAGACCTGCTGACGTACCTCGACAAGAAAGAAGAAGACGAAGAAGGTTTCGTCCGCTGCCCGGATGAAGTCATGGCGCACTTCCTTGATGGCCTGGTGATCTTCAAGCGCGGCAAGGACGAAAGCCGTCCGCCGCAGCCGATCGAAATCCCGGTGACCAACAACATCATCCTGAAGAAGCTGCGCGTGGCCTTCGAACTGAAAGAAGACGACATGCACGCGATCCTCAAGGCTGCCGAGTTCCCGGTGTCCAAGCCTGAGCTGAGCGCGCTGTTCCGCAAGTTCGGCCACACCAACTACCGCACGTGTGGCGACCAGTTGCTGCGCAACTTCCTCAAAGGCCTGACCCTGCGCGTTCGCCCGCAGTAAGCGCCTATCCCCTGTAGGAGCACAGCTTGCTGGCGATGGCGTTTTGAAGATCGCCATCGCCAGCAAGCTGTGCTCCTACAGTGGCGGACGCAGCCTGGGCCGAATGGACCCTCATTCCTAGCAAAAATAGTGGCTCCGCTGACGGCGGCTGACGACTAGGGTGTATTGACCCTCAGTTCTCAGGATTCGCCATGCACCCGTACTTTTCCCTGCAAGGCCGCACCGCACTGGTGACCGGCGGCACCCGTGGTATCGGCAAAATGATCGCCAAGGCTTATGTCGAAGCTGGCGCTACCGTGTACGTCTGCGCTCGGGATGCTGAAGCCTGCCAGCAAACCGCTGACGAATTGAGCGCATTCGGGCGCTGCCATGGGGTGGCGGCCAATCTGGCCACCGAAGAAGGTGTGCTGCAATTGGCCACGCGATTGGGCGAGCAGATCACTCACCTAGATATTCTGGTGAACAACGCTGGCACCACCTGGGGGGCTCCGCTGGAAAGCTACCCGGTCAAGGGCTGGGAAAAGGTCATGCAGCTCAACGTGACGTCGGTGTTCAACTGCATTCAGCAGTTTTTGCCGCTGTTGCGCAAAGCCGGCTCCGAAGCCAATCCGGCGCGGATCATTAACATCGGCTCTGTGGCCGGGATTTCGTCCTTTGGTGAGCAAGCGTATGCCTACGGGCCGAGTAAAGCAGCCTTACACCAATTGTCGCGAATTCTGGCGCGGGAGTTGGTGAGCCAGCACATCAACGTCAATGTGATTGCCCCGGGGCGTTTCCCGAGCAAAATGACCCAGCACATCGGCAATGATGAACAGGCGTTGGCGCAGGATACGGCGCTGATTCCGATGAAGCGCTGGGGTCGGGAGGAAGAGATGGCGGCGCTGGCGATCAGCCTGGCGAGTACGGCGGGGGCGTATATGACCGGGAATATTATTCCTTTGGATGGTGGGTTCAGTCTCTGAGATTCGCGGCGCGGCCTTCGCGAGCAAGCCCGCTCCCACATTTGACCGAATTGCCCGGACGAACTCGGTCAAATGTGGGAGCGGGCTTGCTCGCGAAGGGTCCCTTGTAGGCACCACAGATCCAGGGACGATCAGGTTATGATGCCCACCCTCTCCCCGCTCCGACCCAGACCATGACCTACAGCGTTTCCCCCATCGGCTTCGTGCGCTCCTGCTTCAAGGAGAAGTTTGCCATTCCGCGCCAACCGCAACTGGCCCCGGCCGCTCGCGGTGTTCTGGAGTTGGTCGCACCGTTTGATCAGGGTGACGCAGTGCAAGGCCTGGAGCAGGTCAGCCACGTCTGGTTGCTGTTCCTGTTTCATCAGGCACTGGAAAAAAAGCCGCGTTTGAAGGTTCGCCCGCCTCGCCTGGGCGGCAACAAATCCATGGGGGTGTTTGCCACCCGCGCCACACATCGGCCCAATGGCATCGGTCAATCGGTAGTCAAGCTGGACAAGGTAGAAGCCAATCGCCTGTGGATATCCGGCATCGACTTGCTGGACGGCACACCGATTCTCGACATCAAACCCTACGTGCCTTACGCCGATATCATCGACAACGCCTCCAACAGCATCGCCAGCGCCGCGCCGCAGCTGATTCCCGTGCAGTGGACGGATGCCGCGCTGCAACAGGCTCATGGCCATGCTCAGCGCCTTGAAGAGCCCTTGGTGGCGTTGATCGAGCAATGTCTGGCACAAGACCCACGCCCGGCTTACCAGATTCCTACACCCGAGCGGGAATATGGCGCGCAGTTCTGGGACCTGGATGTGCGTTGGCATTATCCCGAGGCCGGGGTTATCCGCGTCCTGGAAGTCATTCCCGTACCTGATTTGTAGGAGCAAAGCTTGCTCGCGATGGCGAACTCAAGGACGCCATCGCCGGCAAGCCGTGCTCCTACAGGGATTGCGTCGGGCATAAAAAAGCCCCATTGCCTGCTAGGGCAATGGGGCTTTTCAGTGATGCATTTGCTTACTTCTCGACGAACGCTCGCTCGATCAAGTAATCACCCGGCTCGCGCATCCGCGGCGACACTTTCAGGCCGAAGCTGTTCAACACTTCGCTGGTCTCGTCGAGCATGCTCGGGCTGCCGCACAGCATGGCGCGGTCGTCCTGCGGGTTGATTGGTGGCAGGCCGATATCGCTGAACAGCTTGCCGCTGCGCATCAGGTCGGTCAGGCGACCTTCGTTCTCGAACGGCTCGCGGGTCACGGTCGGGTAGTAGATCAACTTGTCACGCAGGGCATCGCCGAAGAACTCGTTCTGCGGCAGGTGCTCGGTGATGAACTCGCGGTAAGCGACTTCGTTGACGTAACGTACGCCGTGGCACAGGATCACTTTTTCGAAACGCTCGTAGGTTTCCGGGTCCTGGATGACGCTCATGAACGGCGCCAGACCGGTACCGGTGCTGAGCAGGTACAAATGTTTGCCAGGCTTCAAGTCATCCAGCACCAGGGTGCCGGTAGGCTTCTTGCTGATGATGATCTCGTCGCCTTCCTTCAGGTGCTGCAACTGGGAAGTCAGCGGGCCATCAGGCACTTTGATGCTGAAGAACTCGAGATGCTCTTCCCAATTCGGGCTGGCAATCGAGTAAGCGCGCATAAGCGGGCGGCCGTTGGGCTGTTGCAGGCCGATCATCACGAACTGACCGTTCTCGAAGCGCAGGCCCGGATCACGGGTGCACTTGAAGCTGAACAGAGTGTCGTTCCAGTGATGAACACTGAGGACACGCTCGTGGTTCATGTTGCTCATGTACGTGGGACTCCTGGAGATTTTGCCTGCGCCGCTGATGTGCGCAATTGCATCGCATTCTAAAGGCAGAGACAATATCTGTTAAATGGATTATTAAGATAAGGGTTATCGGTTATATAGATATGCGATTTACTCTCCGTCAACTTCAAGTATTCGTCGCCGTCGCCCAGCAGGAAAGCGTATCCCGTGCTGCGGGCCTGCTCAACCTGTCGCAATCGGCGGCGAGCACCTCAATCACCGAACTGGAGCGCCAGTCCAGCTGCCAGCTGTTCGACCGCGCCGGCAAACGGCTGAGCCTTAATGCCCTCGGCAAACAGCTGCTGCCTCAAGCCGTGGCCCTGCTCGATCAGTCCAAGGAAATCGAAGACCTGCTCAACGGCAAGTCCGGATTCGGTTCACTGGCGGTCGGCGCGACCCTGACCATCGGCAATTACCTGGCCACCCTGCTGATCGGCAGCTTCATGCAGCGCCACCCGGAAAGCCAGGTGAAGCTGCACGTGCAGAACACTGCCAATATCGTGCAACAAGTCGCCCACTACGAAATTGATCTGGGTCTAATCGAAGGCGACTGCAGTCATCCGGACATCGAAGTGCAGAGTTGGGTCGAGGATGAGTTGGTGGTGTTCTGCGCACCGCAGCATCCATTGGCCAAACGCGGCATCGCGACCATGGAAGAGCTTAGTCAGGAGGCGTGGATATTGCGCGAGCAAGGCTCTGGCACACGGCTGACCTTCGACCAGGCCATGCGTCACCATCGCAGCTCGCTGAATATCCGGCTCGAACTGGAGCACACCGAAGCGATCAAGCGCGCGGTGGAATCAGGATTGGGGATTGGTTGTATTTCACGGCTGGCACTGCGCGATGCGTTCCGCCGTGGCAGCCTGGTGCCAGTGGAAACACCGGACCTGGACCTGGCGCGGCAGTTCTATTTCATCTGGCACAAACAGAAGTATCAAACGTCGGCGATGCGCGAGTTCCTCGACCTGTGCCGCGCTTTCACCGCAGGGGTTCAGCGCAGCGACGAGATCGTTCTGCCGAACATCGCTTAAAGCAGAATGACGGCCCAGACCAGCGCGATCATGCTCAACGCCACGAATTGAGCCGCGCTGCCCATGTCTTTGGCGTTCTTGGACAGCGGGTGCAATTCCAGGGAAATACGATCGATAGCCGCTTCCACCGCCGAGTTCAGCAATTCGACGATTAACGCCAACAGGCAGACGGCGATCAGCAGCGCTTGCTCGACGCGGCTGACGTTCAGGAAGAACGAAAGCGGAATCAGGATGACGTTGAGCAACACCAGTTGGCGAAAAGCCGCTTCCCCGGTGAAGGCTGCGCGTAGACCGTCCAGGGAATAACCGGAGGCATTGAGGATGCGTTTGAGGCCGGTTTGGCCTTTGAAAGGTGACATAGAGTGGGCAACTGACCAGATAGGAATGGGAACGCTAGATTAAGCAAAGTCAAAAAAGCGTGAACATGTAGCCGTTTAGTGGCTCGCAATTGACTCAAGTTGTTGCAAGAGCAGCGCAGCCTGGGTCCGCGTCCGCACATTCAGCTTGCGGAAAATCGCCGTGACATGGGCTTTAATCGTTGCTTCAGAAACACTCAGCTCATAAGCAATCTGTTTGTTCAGCAAGCCTTCACAGACCATGGTCAACACCCGGAATTGCTGGGGTGTCAGGCTCGCAAGGCCTTCGCTGGCGGCCTTGGCTTCGGCGGAAACGCTGACCGCTTCAAATGCTTGCGGTGGCCAGAATACGTCACCGTTCAGAACGGCACGGACCGCTTTCTGGATCACGCTCAGGTCGCTGGATTTAGGAATGAACCCACTGGCGCCGAACTCACGGGACTTGACCATGATCGACGCTTCTTCCTGTGCGGACACCATCACCACCGGAATTTGCGGGTACTGACCGCGCAACAGCACGAGCCCGGAAAAACCGTAGGCCCCGGGCATGTTCAGGTCCAGCAGCACCAGATCCCAATCGGACTTTTCATCCAGGCGGGCTTCCAGTTCGGCAATGCTCGCCACTTCCACCAGACGTACATCCGGGCCCAGGCCCAAGGTCACGGCCTGATGCAGCGCGCTACGAAACAGCGGGTGATCATCGGCAATCAGGATTTCGTATGTGGCCATTTTTCAAATGATCCTGTTTTTCAAACGACTCAGGCACAGCCACGGAGCTGCACCAATGGGGCACGTTCAACGCCAATAACAGCTAAAAACGGCGTATCAAACCTGGCCGCGCCCCAATCGGCGCCAAGCATGCCCAGCGAAGACTGGGTGGTCAAGCTGCGCGGCCTCATACCCAAGGCCCACAGTTTCTACAGTATGGGTGACTCCGGGCCGATGGTCGGCGCGGTGTTTTGCACGAAGGGCATCAGTTCGGCATGAGCGGGCGTTGCAATGTTCATGTCCAGCTGACGTTTCGCGTCCAGGTAATGCTGGCTGAATACGTCGAAATAAGCGTCCAGCGCCGATGCCGCTGCGGTATCCCCTGCCAGATCGAGGCACAGTGCGGCCACTTCGGCGGTGCACAAATGCTCGCTGCGGGTCGACCTGCGCAAGCGATATCGAGACAGTTTCTCGGGCAGCAAGCTCAGGATTGGCAAGCGATCAAAGTAAGGGCTTTTGCGGAAAATCTTTCGGGCTTCTGTCCACGTGGCGTCCAGCAGAATAAACAGGGGACGCTTCGAACTCTCCGTGTCGACGCAATTGGTAACACGCTCGGGTTCGACGTATTCCCCCGGAAACACCAAGTATGGCTGCCACTGCGGGTCGGCAAGCAGCGCCAGCAGTTGCTCATCAACCTCGGTGCGCGACCAGATAAACGCATGGTTGTCGCGTACCACATCGGCAATCAGCCAACCGGTGTTGCTCGGTTTGAACACTTCCTTGTTGGTCATGATCAGGCACACACCGGAGCGCGCCTCGACTTGCGGGCGCCAGGCGCACAGACAATGACTCTCGATGACGCGGCAGGCACGGCAACGCGGCGCCCTCCAGCCTCGGGCCTGAATCGGCTTGATCCCCTCTTCTTCTCGCGAATCGCGCAAGCGGGCCACGGCGTTGGCGGCAAAGGGCGGAATGGCAGGGTTCATCGCAGGCAGCGCCGGCAGGAGGAGAAAATCGACACGAAAAGCACTCGGCAGGGCAAAAAGTGCCGCCAGTTTATCAGAGCATCCGGCGCAAGCCTGTACCGTCCGGAGCGCGTCCCCTATAATTCGCCGCCACTGAACGCACAGTCATGTGACGGGTCGAAGCACCAGTCACTGAACCAGGAGAGTTTCATGCTGCGCCTTATCGTCCCCACCGCTGCCATTCTGCTGGCGTCGTCCTTCAGCGCTCAGGCTGCGTCCCTGAAAGACACGGAACTGAACAAAATGCTGCAAAACGTAGCCGCCCAGAGCAGTGTCGGCACGCCACGGGCGATCAACGAAGATATTCTCGATCAGGGTTACACCGTTGAAGGCACCGAACTGATCAACCACCTCAGCGTCCAGAGCAGCCACGCTGACAAGATGCGTGCCGACCCCAAAGCGGTTTACTTCCAACTGGGTTCGACCGTGTGCAACAACCCGGGCTTTCGCAAGCTGATGGCCAAGGGCGCGACCATGCGCTACGAGTTCACCGAGGTTAAAACCAACCGTCCGGTGGCCAGCGAACGCTTCAAGGAATCGGATTGCCTGCAACCGGCGGCCAAGAAGAAAAAGTAATCACCCGGATTTGGCGCGCCGCTGTTCATCCTCGGCGCGCAGTTCTGCCAGCAACGCCTGCAAGTAATGTGACCGTCGCTCTGTTCCCTCCAGGCGTCGGCAGCACTCCTCTTCGAGACTCAAATGATGAGTCTCGGCTGATGACTTGAGCAATCGATACAGTTGCGTATCGATCTCCAGAATCACTCTGGCCATAACATCCCGCCTCCCTGCTCCTCGCCCTGCGTGAGCGAAAAATCCTTCAACTCTTTGAACCGCGCGTCCTGCCGTTGACGCAAAGTAGTCGTGTCGCATCTGTAGCTTAGTAAATCAGAGCACCAGACACTCGGCGCACGTTCGGACGAACGGTGAAATCACCTTGCAAATCGTCAATAAGCGGTTGCCAGGAAAGACTTTGCGGCGCAATGATCAAGCCAGCGTAAACCTCTGCGAGGGTCTAGATTCATAGTGTTCCCATTCACTTTTCCGGGTCGGGAAGGGGCCGCCCGCGACGCGTCTTGTTGTGCCAATTGTGCGAATGTTTCCTGCAATCAAGGGAAAACACAGCCTGTATGGAAGGAGAACTTGATGCCTTACCAACCGAATGACCTGCTAAGCCGTCATTTTGAAGAAAGCGGACACGACCTCACCAGCAAGGTCGAAGAACAACTCAATCTGGTGTCACCCAACAGCCCCAACATCCCCATTTACCGTGACATGATCCTGACCGTGCTGCGCATGGCCCAGGAAGACCACAACCGCTGGAATGCCAAGATCACCCTTCAAGCCCTGCGCGAACTGGAGCACGCCTTCCGTGTACTCGAGCAGTTTCGCGGTCGGCGCAAAGTCACCGTGTTTGGCTCTGCCCGAACACCCATTGAACACCCGTTGTATGGTCTGGCCCGAGAACTGGGCGCCGCGCTGGCGCGCTCGGACCTGATGGTCATCACCGGCGCTGGCGGCGGCATCATGGCGGCAGCACACGAAGGTGCCGGCCGGGAACACAGCCTGGGCTTCAACATCACCCTGCCCTTCGAGCAGCACGCCAACCCCACCATGCAGGGCAGTGCCAACCTGCTGCCCTTCCACTTCTTCTTTACCCGCAAGCTGTTCTTCGTCAAAGAAGCCGATGCGCTGGTCCTGTGCCCAGGCGGTTTCGGCACATTGGATGAGGCGCTGGAAGTACTGACACTGATTCAGACCGGCAAAAGCCCATTGGTGCCGGTGGTATTACTGGATGCGCCGGGCGGCAAATTCTGGCAAGGCGCGCTGGACTTCATTCACCATCAGCTGGAGGAAAACCGCTACATCCTGCCTACCGACATGAAGCTCGTGAGCCTGGTCTACAGCGCCGAGGAGGCGGTGGAACAGATCAATCAGTTCTACAGCAACTTCCACTCCACCCGCTGGCTCAAACATCAGTTTGTGATTCGCATGAACCACCCTCTCAGTGAGCAAGCGCTCGACCACATGCAGGAAGCATTTGCCGACCTGTGCCTGAGCGATCGCTTCCATCAGCACGCCTACAGCGGCGAAGAGCACGATGAAGCGCAGTTCAGCCACCTGGCGCGACTGGCCTTTAACTTCAACGCGCGTGATCATGGTCGCCTGCGTGAACTGGTGGACTACATCAACCTGCCGGAAAATTGGGCGCAGTCCCCCCCCCAAACGCAGCAGCGCATGCGCAAACCCTCCAAGGTAACGTGAGGCAAAAAAAATGGCCCGCTATCGAAATAGCGGGCCATTTTTTTATTAATCATCCATTCCCCGGCCACTGAACAAGCGGCTGATCATCTCCATGGAGTATCCGCGATAACTCAGGAAGCGCCCTTGCTTGGCGCGCTCCCGAGCATCTATCGGCAGATGCCCGGAAAATTTACGCCGCCAGGTATCCTCCAGTTGCTCCTGCCAGTTGATACCGCTCTCGCGTAACGCCAGTTCGATATCGGTACGTTGCAGGCCACGTTGGCCAAGCTCCTCGCGAATACGCAAAGGGCCATAACCGGAGCGGGCGCGGTAGGAAACAAAGCTTTCGAGGTAACGGGATTCGGACAGTAGGCCCTCTTCCGTCAAGCGGTCGAGTGCTGTGTCGATCATCTCAGGGAGGGCGCCGCGCTGACGCAGTTTACGCGTCAGCTCGACTCGACCGTGCTCGCGTCGTGCGAGCAGGTCCATGGCGGTTCGCCGCACCGCGACGAGTGTATCGAGTACGGCGGTCATCGGATCAATCAGATATCAGCATCAGCCAGGTCATCAGCAGTCTCTTTGACTGGCGATGCTTTGACGTCCGGCGCTGGAGTCAGCAGCTTGTCGCGCAGTTGCTTCTCGAGCTTGGCGGCGATTTCCGGATTGTCTGCCAGGAACTTGGCCGAGTTGGCCTTGCCCTGACCGATCTTGGTGCCTTCATAGGCATACCAGGCACCGGACTTCTCGACGAAACCGTGAAGCACGCCCAGGTCGATCATCTCGCCGTTGAGGTAGATGCCCTTGCCGTAAAGAATCTGGAACTCGGCCTGACGGAACGGCGAAGCCACCTTGTTCTTCACGACTTTGACGCGGGTTTCACTGCCGACGACTTCATCACCTTCTTTCACCGCGCCAGTACGACGAATGTCCAGACGAACCGAAGCGTAGAACTTCAGCGCGTTACCACCGGTGGTGGTTTCCGGGCTGCCGAACATCACGCCGATTTTCATACGGATCTGGTTGATGAAGATCACCAGGCAGTTGGCGTTCTTGATGTTACCGGTGATTTTACGCAGTGCCTGGGACATCAGACGGGCTTGCAGGCCGACGTGCATGTCGCCCATTTCGCCTTCGATTTCTGCTTTTGGCACCAGAGCGGCCACGGAGTCGACGATGATCACGTCAACGGCGTTGGAACGCACCAGCATGTCGGTGATTTCCAGGGCCTGCTCGCCGGTGTCCGGCTGCGAAACCAGCAGGTCGTCAACGTTGACGCCCAGTTTGCCAGCGTACTCAGGGTCAAGGGCGTGTTCAGCATCGACGAATGCACAGGTCGCGCCGGCTTTTTGAGCCTGGGCGATCACGGACAGTGTCAGTGTGGTTTTACCGGAGGATTCAGGACCGTAGATTTCAACGATACGGCCTTTTGGCAGACCGCCAATGCCGAGCGCGATGTCCAGACCCAGAGAGCCAGTGGAAATAGCCGGGATCGCCTGACGGTCCTGATCGCCCATACGCATTACGGCACCCTTGCCGAATTGACGTTCGATCTGACCCAGGGCCGCAGCCAAGGCTTTCTTCTTGTTGTCGTCCATTAAAGTCCTCACGTAATCAATAAGGCCTGACGGCCAACACCTGTATAAGTAGCCAGTATTATTCCACAGCGATTCAGGATCGCCTACCCCTGATTTGAGATTTCTGTGGCGGCATGGCGCAGCAGCCCCTCTAGCGCGGCCTTCACCGTTTGTCGGCGGACTTCATCGCGGTTGCCAGGGAAGTGCTGCACCTCGCTGAACACCTGCTCACCGACGCCCCAAGCCAGCCAGACCGTGCCCACCGGCTTGCTCGCAGAGCCGCCATCCGGCCCCGCCACACCGCTGACCGCCACGGCAAAATGTGCCCGGCTCAGTTCCTGGGCGCCGCGGACCATTGCCTCGACCACCTCGCGACTGACCGCCCCCACCGTCGAAAACAACTCGACGGGCACGTTCAATTGCTGGGTTTTCTGTCGATTGGAGTAAGTGACATAGCCAGCCTCGAACCACGCCGAACTCCCCGGAATACGGGTGATCGCCTCGCTGATCCCCCCGCCCGTGCAAGACTCGGCGGCCGTGACATGGGCGTTGAGCACCTGCAAACGTCGGCCCAGTTCAGCGGCCAGTTGGGTAATTTCTTTCACGGTCATCTCCTGAGCGAGCGGAAGCGAATGAGAACTACCGTACACGAGCAGATCGCGCTTGCAAGGCGCAAGATCAATCAAAATGTGAGGGCGCAAGAGCTCTGATACAGGCCTGACAAGCCTGCAAGGCAATCAGTCCACGGTCCCCGGTGTCGGGCATAACACCGCCCTCGCCCGCAGCCACAGTTGCAGACGATCCTGCAAACCGTTCAGCCCGCCATTGATGCGCCGGGTGATGCTGTTGAACTGGTCGTGATCGGCGAGTTCGTTAAGGCCGTTCTGCGCCCAGTACCAGGCCGCGGATTCGGCGGCCCACTGGGGTTTTTCCAACAGCTGCGGAATAAACAGCAAGCGATCATCGCCGAACAGTCCAAGACTGCATTGGCGGTAGTTATCGCGGCCAGTGATCTGGATCAAGCCTCGGCCGCGGTACTTTTGACCATCACCCTCCTGCGCAGGAGTGTTACCCAAGCGAGCAGCCAAGGCACCGGTGTCGTATTTGCTCAAATATTGCTCACTGCCAAGTTCACGTACGTATTGCAACTGCCCGGACTCATGGCCGACTTGAGCGAGAAAGACGGCAATACGCTTCGGGGTATTGATGTTGAAACGAGCCATAGCGGTATTGAGAGCAGAAATGAAAACGCCCGCTTGGACGCGGGCGTTGGGCATGATTGTTAGCAGTTGCCCATCGGTTAGCGGCATAAAAGGTCCTCGGTCAATAAACCGTTTATGGTGGGTTTGAATGAACGGCACTGGCCGTGGGAGACCTGCGTCCTTGCAGGTCGGATGCCGGTCGGCACCACTGTTCGCCAATCCATTGGTCTTGAGTTTCAGCGATCTTGACGGGTGTCACGCGGGGGCACATCGCACACATCAATGCGCTTCGCAGCCCAGCGCTCGTAAAGCCCGATGGACACGTCGGCTCCGGCCATCGCTGTCAGACAGCCAAAGGCGCAAGCCGCCCAGATCGACACGCCGGCGGCGTACAGCAGCATGATGGCCGAGACCCCGCAGACCATGCAGGCCCCGGAACGCAGGGCCAGGCGTCGCAGCAGTGACCAGCCGCGAGCGCCGTCCTTGTCGGCGCGCCACATTTCGCCGGACACCCCGCCCACCAGGGCAAGGACGATGACGAGCCAGATCGGCATGTCCAGCAACGCTAATTGCTCGTTTGTCATGTCACGCCTCCGGGACTGATTGATGAGGGGTTCTCTAAAACGGTGTTTTCTTGAAGTGCCTGATGGAAGGCAGAAGTCCATTCATAGTGTTTGTCCGACCGCGGTCTCTGCCCGCCGGATAACTGCTTCTGGTGCTTTACGCTGCACACCCGGGTCAGTTGCCAACCCTCTGAACTGTTGAGGCCGGTTCATCGCTGCCTTTGTGATGGAATTGAAAACTTCGTGTCGAGCCGCTTTGTTGAGTGGCTTGAGACAAAGAATATGCATTGATGCATATACAGTCAATGCGCAAATGCATTTATATGTACACATTTAATGCACTGATGCATTAAATCCCCGCAATCAAAGGCTCCGGTGGTTTTTGGCAGGCGAAAAAAACCCGCTCGATGGCGGGTTTTATCTGACGGTGGCGAGGTTAACGGGCGTACATGCCCCACCAGAAGACGTGACCAAGGATGACGATCTGCTCTTCCTGGATTTCCTGGAAGGTGTAGTCCTCGTCCGGGTGTTCATCGCGATTGAAGCTGCGCAGGCGAATGCCGGTCGGCAGGCGATAGAGCTGTTTCACCCGCAACTGGCCGTTATGATTGATTGCATAAAGGTCGCCATCAACAATGTCGCCAATCCCGCACTTGCCGGCGTTCACGCCTACGGTGGCGCCATCGCGCAGCACCGGCAACATGCTGTTGCCGCGCACCGTCACGCATTTGGCCTGGTCGAACTGCACGCCGTTGTGGCGCAAGCTGCGCTTGCCGAAGCGCAGGCTAGAGCGCTCGCTCTCTTCGATGACGAATCTCCCTGATCCAGCAGCCAATTCAACCTCGCGAAGAAAGGGAACCGACACCTCGTCGTCATCGACGGGTGTATCGTCGTCCCACAGACTTATGTCCTTGAGTTCGGAATGTGATTGATTGCGCCCGGCAGTGGCAGTCGCCGACACATCCGTACGGCCGCGCAACTGATCAGTGCTCACGGTGAAGTACTCGGCGATCTTCGAGATGTGTTTATCCGAAGGATCGACGATCTTCCCGCTGAGGATCCGCGAGAGCGTGGATTGAGGCACGCCGGTGCGACGGTGAAGCTCCGTGGGGGAGATCCCGTGTTGATCAAGCAGTGCTCTTAAGACGGTAGAAACGTTGCGTTTTTGCATAACGCGCATAGTGCTTGTTCTTTTCGCCGATGACAAATGCTGTATTGCATAATCCGTGCATATCCTGCGGAAGTGTGCCGCAGGGCTTTCATGCCTGCGTCGGGCGGACCGCCCATGGTAATCTTGCGCCCATCGCGGAAAAGCCGGGCCGATGCCCCTCCTTTTGCCCTACACCTTTCAACGAGTTTTCCTGAATTTCCGATGAATAAAGCCATCTCCGATCTGTCTTCCCACACGCCAATGATGCAGCAGTACTGGCGCCTGAAGAACCAGCACCCTGACCAGTTGATGTTCTACCGCATGGGCGATTTCTACGAAATCTTCTACGAAGACGCGAAGAAAGCCGCCAAACTGCTGGACATCACCCTGACCGCCCGCGGGCAGTCGGCGGGTCAGGCGATTCCGATGTGTGGGATTCCTTACCACGCCGCGGAAGGTTACCTGGCGAAACTGGTCAAGCTCGGCGAGTCGGTGGTGATTTGCGAGCAGGTCGGTGATCCGGCGACCAGTAAAGGGCCGGTGGATCGTCAGGTAGTGCGGATCATCACGCCGGGTACGGTCAGTGATGAAGCGCTGCTGGATGAGCGTCGGGACAACTTGATTGCTGCGGTGCTGGGTGACGAGCGCCTGTTCGGCCTGGCCGTGCTGGACATCACCAGCGGCAATTTCACGGTGCTGGAAATCAAGGGTTGGGAAAATTTGCTGGCGGAGCTGGAGCGGGTCAATCCGGTCGAGTTGATGATCCCGGACGATTGGCCAAAAGACCTGCCGGCGGAAAAACGTCGTGGGGTTCGTCGCCGCGCGCCGTGGGATTTCGAGCGCGACTCGGCGCTGAAAAGTCTGTGCCAGCAGTTTTCCACCCAGGACCTTAAAGGTTTTGGTTGCGAGAACCTGACTCTGGCCATCGGCGCTGCCGGTTGCCTGCTCAGCTACGCCAAGGAAACCCAGCGCACCGCCCTGCCGCATTTGCGCAGCCTGCGTCATGAGCGTCTGGATGACACTGTGGTGCTGGACGGCGCGAGCCGTCGCAACCTGGAACTGGACACCAACCTGGCCGGTGGCCGCGACAACACCCTGCAATCGGTGGTCGATCGCTGTCAGACCGCCATGGGCAGCCGCTTGCTGACCCGTTGGTTGAACCGCCCGCTGCGGGACCTGACCGTGTTGCTGGCGCGTCAGACTTCGATCACCTGCCTGCTCGACGGCTACCGCTTTGAAAAGCTGCAACCGCAGCTCAAGGAAATCGGCGACATCGAGCGGATTCTGGCGCGGATCGGCCTGCGCAACGCCCGCCCTCGCGACCTCGCTCGTCTGCGCGATGCGCTGGGTGCCTTACCTGAATTGCAAGTGGCGATGACTGAGCTGGAAGCGCCGCACATTATTCAACTGGCCAAGACCACCAGCACCTACCCGGAACTGGCGGCGCTGCTGGAAAAAGCCATCATCGACAACCCGCCTGCGGTGATCCGTGACGGCGGCGTGTTGAAGACCGGTTACGACAGCGAACTCGACGATCTGCAATCGCTCAGCGAAAACGCCGGGCAGTTCCTGATTGATCTGGAAGCACGCGAGAAAGCCCGCACCGGCCTGTCGCACCTGAAGGTCGGTTACAACCGCATTCATGGCTACTTCATTGAGTTGCCGAGCAAACAGGCCGAGTCCGCGCCCGCAGACTACATCCGCCGCCAGACGTTGAAGGGAGCCGAGCGTTTCATTACCCCGGAACTCAAGGCGTTCGAGGACAAGGCCCTGTCGGCCAAGAGCCGTGCCCTGGCCCGCGAAAAAATGCTCTACGAAGCCCTGCTCGAAGACCTGATCGCCCAGTTGCCACCGCTGCAGGACACCGCCGCTGCGCTCGCCGAACTGGACGTACTGAGCAACCTCGCCGAACGGGCGCTGAACCTCGACCTGAACTGCCCACGTTTCGTCGACGAGCCCTGCATGCGCATCACCCAGGGTCGTCACCCGGTGGTCGAGCAAGTGCTGAGCACGCCCTTCGTGGCCAACGACCTGAGCCTCGACGACAACACGCGCATGCTGGTGATCACCGGTCCGAACATGGGCGGTAAATCCACCTACATGCGTCAGACCGCGTTAATCGTGTTGCTCGCGCATATCGGCAGCTTCGTGCCGGCGGCCAGTTGCGAACTGTCCCTGGTCGACCGGATCTTCACCCGGATCGGTTCCAGCGATGACCTGGCGGGCGGCCGCTCGACTTTCATGGTTGAAATGAGCGAAACCGCGAACATTTTGCACAACGCCACCGAACGCAGCCTGGTGCTGATGGACGAAGTCGGTCGCGGCACCAGCACCTTCGACGGCCTGTCCCTGGCCTGGGCAGCTGCCGAGCGACTGGCACACCTGCGCGCTTACACGCTGTTCGCCACCCACTATTTTGAACTGACGGTGTTACCGGAGGCGCAACCGCTGGTGGCCAACGTTCACCTCAATGCCACCGAGCACAACGAACGCATCGTGTTCCTCCACCATGTGCTGCCTGGGCCAGCCAGCCAGAGTTACGGCTTGGCTGTAGCGCAACTGGCCGGCGTGCCCAGTGAAGTGATTGTGCGGGCTCGCGAGCATTTGGGTCGCCTGGAAGCCACTGCCCTGCCCCATGAAGTTCCTGCGCCTGCGAAGGGCAAACCGGCCGCGCCGCAGCAAAGCGACATGTTCGCCAGCCTGCCGCACCCGGTGCTGGATGAATTGACCAAGCTCAATCTGGATGACATGACGCCGCGCCGTGCGCTCGAAATGCTCTATACACTAAAGAACCGGATCTAACGCACTTGCCTGCAAGCTGTTAGAATCTCGCGCGGTTTGGGATGCTGCTGGCTAATAGCCTGGCCAGCAGACTATCGCTCCCGAACCTGGCGACCCCAACGTGAAGGGGCTCCGCTGCCGCCGCCTGAGGAGAAAATTAGAAATGACCTTCGTCGTCACCGACAACTGCATCAAGTGCAAGTACACCGACTGCGTAGAAGTGTGTCCGGTGGACTGCTTTTACGAAGGCCCGAACTTCCTGGTGATTCACCCGGATGAGTGCATTGACTGCGCACTGTGCGAACCAGAATGCCCGGCCGTGGCCATCTTCTCCGAAGATGAAGTGCCAGCAGAAATGCAGGAATTCATTCAGCTGAACGTTGAACTGGCCGAAATCTGGCCCAACATCACTGAGAAGAAAGAATCGATGCCAGACGCTGAAGAGTGGGATGGCGTCAAAGGCAAGATCAAAGACCTCGAACGCTGATTTTCCGCGCGTTCCCGAAAAGGCCCCTAGCGGGCCTTTTTGCTTTTCTACAGGCAAAAAAAGGGGCGGTTTGACCCGCCCACATTTTTTCCCTATTCCCTGTATTCCTTTTCATCGTCCTGATGAATCGCTCCTGCGATGTCCGTTCCCCTCTTCCTTGAAGGGCGTGTCTGTCCGTCGACACAGTTCAGATACTAGAGGGTTCCCTGTCAGGTGCAATTGACCGGGATCGTCAAAAACGTTTGTCATATGCTTTTAACAAAAACAAATATGTATATAAATCATGAAGATAGAGTTTTTCACGTAAGAAGATGGACGACGACTGCCGTGTAAAAATAACGAACACCTACGAAAGAGTAAGCAATGACTTACAGCGCGAGACTACAAACCCTCCGCAATCCCCGCCCACCTTGCAGGCAATAAAAAACCCCGAGTCAGTCGAGGTTTTTTACTACCAGTTGGGCCGATCGCTTATTGAAACAGCGACTCGCTCGACAGGCCATTTTTCTCGAGAATCTCCCGAAGACGCTTCAGGCCTTCCACCTGAATCTGTCTGACCCGTTCCCGGGTAAGGCCAATCTCCAGGCCAACGTCTTCAAGCGTGCTGCTTTCGTGACCGCGCAAGCCGAAGCGACGTATAACCACTTCGCGTTGCTTGTCGGTCAACTCCGACAGCCACTGATCAATGCTTTGGGACAGGTCGTCGTCCTGCAGCAGCTCACAAGGGTCGGTTGGACGGTCATCAGTCAGGGTGTCCAGCAGGGTTTTATCCGAATCCGGACCGAGCGAGACGTCGACCGAAGAAACCCGCTCGTTCAAGCCGAGCATGCGCTTGACCTCGCCCACTGGTTTTTCCAGCAGGTTGGCGATTTCTTCGGGTGAGGGTTCATGATCGAGTTTTTGCGTCAGCTCCCGTGCCGCCCGCAGGTACACGTTCAACTCCTTGACCACATGGATCGGCAACCGGATGGTCCGGGTCTGATTCATGATCGCGCGCTCGATGGTCTGACGAATCCACCAGGTTGCGTAGGTCGAAAAACGGAAGCCGCGTTCGGGGTCGAACTTCTCCACTGCCCGGATCAGGCCGAGGTTGCCCTCTTCGATCAGGTCCAGCAGCGACAGCCCACGATTGACGTAACGCCGGGCGATTTTCACCACCAGCCGCAGGTTGCTTTCAATCATGCGCTTGCGCCCGGCCGGATCGCCACTTTGCGACAAGCGCGCAAAATGAACTTCTTCTTCCGGGGAGAGCAATGGGGAAAAGCCGATTTCATTGAGGTACAGCTGCGTCGCATCAAGTGCCCGCGTGTAATCAATGTATTTGTGCTGTTTTAACGAAGCGGAGTGTTTGGATTTAGCACGAACGGAAGGTGGAGCTGCCCCTTCATCATTCGACATCGAATCCGTGGCGATGCCGGTCTCCATCAGGAGAACCTCATCGTCGATGTCAAACTCCGGCACTTCTTTACTGAGAGCCATTGTTATAGTCCTTTTGGTGAGTTCGACCTCAAGCTCAAGCGGCGCCTTTATCCTTGGCAACGCTGGAGCCTGTCCCCTCTACGTGACGGAACAGGCTGGCTAACAAATCAACGACGTGGCAGGAATTGCAGCGGATCTACAGGTTTACCTTGGCGGCGAATCTCAAAATGCAGTTTCACCCGGTCTGTACCCGTTGACCCCATTTCGGCAATTGTCTGTCCGACTTTGACCTGCTGCCCCTCCCGAACCAACAACCTGCGGTTATGTCCGTAGGCACTGACGTAGGTTTCGCTGTGTTTGATGATGACTAATTCGCCGTAGCCCCTTAAGCCACTCCCGGCGTATACCACCGTCCCATCAGACGCAGCTAAAACAGGCTGTCCCAAATCTCCGGCGATATCAATTCCTTTATTCAAACTGCCGTTTGAGGAGAATTTTCCAATCAGAATGCCATTAGATGGCCATCCCCAGCCGGTCGGGGCCGGGCCGGCAGGAGGCAGTGGAGCGGGTGCAGGTTTGTTGGCGACGGACGGTGCAACCACCGTGGTACTGGTAGTTGCGCCATTCGGCTGGCGCCGGATTACCGTGGTTTTCAGCGACGACGAAGGCGTTGAATCGGTGGTACTCGCGACCGCTGTCGGCGTTGATCCGGTGCGACCATCAAAGCGAATTATCTGACCCGGATGGATCGTATAGGGTGTAGGAATGTTGTTCCGTGCGGCGAGGGCTTTGTAGTCCCAGCCGTAGCGAAAAGCGATCGAGAACAGCGTGTCTTTTGGCCGAACCACATACTGGCCCGTCGTCGTTGCCGGACGTTGGGGGGCCGCGTTGTTGCGATCGACGACGCCTACGCTACTCGATTTGGTGCTGGAGCAACCGACCAGCAAGGTGCTCAAGACAAGGCCAGTCACCAGGCGCTGAAAGCTCGTTGTACTCATACGCTGCGCAATGACTGTGAGACTCACCCGCCGCTCCCTTTGTGGTGGCTGAAATTGTGGATTGCCGTGTTCCGGCTCGAGATGTCGCAAGTATAACGGGCCGAACAGGCTTTACCTTTAATGAAGCGAATTCGCTCCGCGCACACGTTTGCTGACTGACGATAAATACCGTTTAACCAATCGATGCCGCTGTAAGACACAGCTAATCGAAGAGAATTCAGCGCGCCAAAACAAATGCTCAGGCCAGTGGCCCGTTGAGTAATGGCACGAATCGAACCGCCCCCAGAACACGTCGGGAAAAGCCTTGCTCTTCACGAATGATCAGCATCAATTGCTGCACCTCGCCGGAGCCGACCGGGATGACCAGGCGCCCTCCCGGAGCCAATTGATCGAGCAATGCCTGCGGCACATCAGTGGCCACTGCCGTGACGATAATGCCGTTGTAAGGCGCCAGTGCCGGCCAGCCCTCCCAACCATCGCCCCAACGAAACACCACGTTGCGCAGGTTCAGCTCCACCAGGCGTTCCTTGGCCCGATCCTGCAAAACCTTGATGCGCTCCACCGAGAATACCCGCTCGACCAACTGCGACAGCACGGCCGTCTGGTAGCCCGAGCCGGTGCCGATTTCCATCACCTTGTCCAACGGACCTGCTTCCAGCAGCAACTCGCTCATGCGAGCCACCATGTAAGGCTGGGAGATGGTCTGGTTGTGTCCGATAGGCAGTGCCGTGTCTTCGTAAGCGCGATGCGCCAGCGCCTCGTCGACGAACAAGTGACGCGGTGTACGGCGAATGACCTCCAACACCTTCGCGTTGGATACGCCTTCTTCATATAGACGCTGAATGAGGCGCTCGCGGGTCCGCTGAGAAGTCATGCCGATGCCACGGCGCAGCATATCGTCTTGTTCACGAGACATTAGCGCAGTCCCTCCAGCCAGCCATCGAGACTTCCGAAGGCATCGTTGAAGGTGCGATCCAGTTGCAGCGGAGTGATCGAAACATAGCCCTGCATGACCGCATGGAAATCGGTGCCCGGGCCGCCATCTTCAGCATCCCCGGCGGCGGCGATCCAGTAACCGGATTTGCCACGCGGATCGACCACTTTCATCGGCGCCGCCGCACGGGCGCGATGCCCGAGCCGTGTCAGCTGGATGCCGCGGATATGGTCCAGTGGCAAATTGGGAATATTCACATTCAGCACCGTGCGTGGCGGCAGGTCGAGATCGCCATGGGCTTCGACCAGCTTGCGTGCAAAGTAGGCAGCTGTGGGAAGGTTCTCTACTTGTCGTGAGACCAACGAAAAGGCAAATGACGGCCGCTCGAGGAAACGCCCTTCAAGGGCTGCTGCCACGGTGCCGGAATACAACACGTCATCGCCCAGGTTGGCGCCCAGGTTGATCCCCGAGACGACCATGTCCGGCTGGCGTTCAAGCAAGCCATTGAGGCCCAGGTGCACGCAATCAGTGGGTGTGCCGTTCAGGCTGATAAAGCCGTTGGCCAGGGTTTGCGGGTGCAACGGACGGTCGAGCGTCAGCGAGCTGCTGGCGCCGCTTTTGTCCTGGTCCGGGGCGATAACCACGCATTCGGTGTAATCCGCCAGCGCAGCATAAAGCGCGGCGAGACCGGGTGCGGTTACCCCATCGTCGTTAGAAATCAGAATACGCATGGGCTGTCCGTCTGCCCCACCGGCACCAGATCAACAAGCTCGCGCACCAATACGGTGGCAAAGCATCCGGCCGGGAGGACGAATTCCAGTTGCAGAATGTCAGGCTCGGGATAATGCCACGTCAACCCGCCAATGGGCAGCCGCAGGATGCGACGTTCGTGGCTCATACCGGCGTTAATCAACCAATCTCGCAAGTCCGCTTCGCGAGCGGCGATGTCCTGCTCCAGTGCATGGACAACGCCGGTCGCCGGCGAGTCACCTTCGCCCCACTGCGGGCCGGTCGGATGCAAGTCGAGAATCGCCAGTCGCGGGTCGCTGCACTCCGCTTCACCGGCCGGGAAAAAGCTGCGGCTGTCGGTGAAGGCCAGCAGATCGCCGACCAAGGCTTGCTGCCACGTTCCGTCGGCGACACGCGCCGCCAACACCTGATTGAACAGAAAACTGCGCGCCGTCGAAAGCAGGCGCGAACGCACGTTGCGCTGCTCCGGCAACGCCTTGCGTGCCGCCCAGGCACGGGCATCGACCACGTTGCCGCCGTCAAAACCGAAACGCTGGGCGCCGAAATAATTGGGAATACCTTGCTTGGCGATCAGTTGCAGTCGCTCTTCAATCGCGGCTTTGTCGCCAGCGAATTGCGTCAGTCGCAACGTGAAGCCATTGGCCGAGTGAGCGCCACGTTGCAGCTTGCGTTTGTGCCGACCAGTCTTGAGGATCTTCAGCGTGTCGTTTTCCGCTGCCGACAAATCCGGATCAGCCTTGCCCGGCAACTGCACGCTGAACCATTGGCGCGTCAGCGCCTGACGGTCCTTGAGCCCGGCATAGCTGACCGTACGCAATGGCACGCCCGCTGCCTTGGCAATCCGCCGTGCCGCTTCCTCGGTATTCAGCCCGCGCTTTTCCACCCAGATCCACAAATGCTCGCCATCACCGCTGAGGGGGATGTTGAGCACTTCATCGACCTGAAAATCTTCTGCCGTGGCTTTCAGAACAGCGGTGCCGAGAGCGTCACCATAGGCCCGCGGGCCCAGCAATTGCGATTCGTTCATGCGCGCAGCAACAAGGCAACGGAGTGCACAGCAATGCCTTCTTCGCGACCGACAAAGCCAAGCTTTTCGGTGGTGGTAGCTTTCACGTTCACTTGATCCAACTCAACTTGAAGATCCGCGGCAATCAGCGCGCGCATCGATTCGATATGCGGGGCCATTTTCGGCGCCTGGGCGACGATGGTGTTATCGACGTTGCCGACTTTCCAGCCCTTGGCGTGGATCAATGCGACGACGTGACGCAACAGCACGCGGCTGTCGGCGCCCTTGAATGTCGGGTCGGTGTCCGGGAAATGTTTGCCGATATCACCCAACGCGGCCGCGCCGAGCAAGGCATCGCTCAAGGCGTGCAGCAGGACGTCACCGTCGGAGTGAGCGAGCAGCCCGAAGCCGTGTGCAATGCGCACGCCGCCCAGAGTAATGAAATCGCCTTCAGCGAAACGGTGCACATCATAGCCGTGGCCAATACGCATAAAAAAACGCCCCGATTTTTGTCAGGGCGTGATTCTACCTGCTTTGTCGAACATTAGGCGCCTAGAGCGCGCGCATGATGTTGCAAGTGTTCGTCGATGAAACTGGCGATGAAGAAATAGCTGTGGTCGTAGCCCGGTTGCAGACGCAACGTCAGCGGATGAGCGGCCAATTTTGCCGCCTGTTGCAAGGCTTCAGGCTTGAGCTGGGTGGCGAGGAAATCGTCGCGATCACCTTGGTCGACCAGCAACGGCAGCTTCTCGTCAGCCTCGGCGATCAGCGCGCATGCATCCCATTCGCGCCACTTCGAACGGTCTTCGCCCAGGTAACGAGAAAAGGCCTTCTGACCCCACGGGCAGTCCATCGGATTGTTGATCGGCGAGAACGCCGACACCGACTGATAACGCCCCGGATTACGCAACGCACAAACCAGCGCACCGTGGCCACCCATGGAGTGACCGCTAATGCCGCGCTTGTCCGACGCCGGGAAATGAGCTTCAACCAATGCCGGCAATTCCTGCACGACATAGTCATGCATCCGATAGTGACGCGACCAGGGTTCCTGCGTGGCATTCAGATAAAAACCGGCACCGAGACCGAAGTCCCAGGCGCCATCCGGGTCACCCGGTACATCAGGACCACGCGGGCTGGTGTCCGGCGCGACGATGATCAAACCCAGTTCGGCAGCCATGCGCAGTGCGCCGGCCTTGTGCATGAAGTTTTCGTCGGTGCAGGTCAGGCCGGACAACCAGTACAGCACCGGCAGCTTGCCACCCTGCTCCGCTTGCGGCGGCAGGTACACGGCAAAAACCATGTCGCAGCCGAGCACGTCGGAGCGGTGCCGGTAACGTTTGTGCCAGCCGCCGAAGCTTTTCTGGCAGGAGATATTTTCCAGGCTCATGGCCGACCTCAGAAATGGATGACGGAACGGATGCTCTTGCCTTCATGCATCAGGTCGAACGCCTTGTTGATATCTTCCAGGCCCATGGTGTGAGTGATGAACGTGTCCAGCGGAATTTCGCCGGTCTCGGCCATTTCGACGTAGCTTGGCAACTCGGTACGGCCACGCACGCCGCCGAACGCGGAACCGCGCCAGACGCGACCGGTGACCAGCTGGAAGGGACGGGTCGAGATTTCCTGGCCGGCACCGGCGACACCGATGATCACCGACTCGCCCCAGCCTTTGTGGCAGCACTCAAGGGCGGCGCGCATCAATTGCACATTGCCGATGCACTCGAATGAGAAGTCGACGCCACCATCGGTCATGTCGACGATGACTTCCTGGATCGGACGGTCGAAGTCTTTCGGGTTCACGCAGTCGGTTGCACCCAGTTGCTTGGCGATCTCAAATTTGGCCGGGTTGATGTCGATCGCAATGATGCGTGCAGCCTTGGCTTTTACCGCGCCAATCACCGCCGACAGACCAATCCCGCCGAGGCCGAAAATGGCCACGGTATCACCCGGTTTCACCTTGGCCGTATTCAGCACCGCGCCGATGCCGGTGGTGACACCGCAGCCCAGCAGGCAGACTTTTTCCAGTGGCGCTTCTTTAGCAATTTTGGCGACAGAAATTTCCGGCAACACGGTGTATTCGGAAAACGTCGAAGTGCCCATGTAGTGGAAAATCGGCTGGCCCTTGTAGGAAAAGCGCGAAGTGCCATCCGGCATCAGGCCTTTGCCCTGAGTCGCGCGAATCGCCTGACACAGGTTGGTTTTGCCCGACAGGCAGAATTTGCACTGGCGGCATTCCGGGGTGTACAGCGGAATCACATGATCGCCGACTGCCACCGAGGTCACGCCCTCGCCGATCGCTTCAACCACCGCGCCACCTTCGTGACCGAGGATCGACGGGAAGATACCTTCCGGATCAGCACCAGACAGCGTGTAGGCGTCGGTATGGCAGACACCGGAGGCAACCACACGCAGCAGAACTTCACCGGCCTTGGGCATGGCGACATCGACTTCGACGATCTCGAGGGGTTTCTTGGCCTCGAAGGCAACGGCAGCGCGCGACTTGATCATGTGGTTTCTCCAGTGGATAAAAACGAGACGAAGAGTGTAATACACGGCCTTACAGTGAATAATCAGGACAAAAGCAAAACATTATTGCCATACAGGGATAATCAACGATGGCCGAAAGCCGCTGGGAAGGGATCGACGAATTCGTCGCCGTGGCTGAATGCAGTCAATTTACGGCCGCAGCGGAACGTCTCGGGGTTTCTTCTTCCCATATCAGTCGACAAATCGTACGCCTTGAAGAGCGCCTGCAAACGCGTTTGCTCTACCGCAGCACCCGCCGGGTCACGCTGACCGAAGCCGGGCAAACCTTCCTGCAGCATTGCCAACGCCTGCAAGACGGTCGCGAAGAAGCCTTGCGCGCAGTGGGCGATTTGACCAGCGAACCCAAAGGCATGCTGCGCATGACCTGCGCCGTGGCGTACGGCGAGCGCTTCATCGTGCCGCTGGTGACGCGCTTCATGGGGCTTTACCCACAGCTGCGTGTCGACATCGAACTGAGCAACCGTCCGCTGGACCTGGTGCATGAAGGCCTGGATCTGGCGATCCGACTCGGTCGTTTGCAAGACTCAAGGCTGGTCGCTACCCGTCTGGCACCACGACGCATGTACCTGTGCGCATCGCCGTCTTACCTGGAACGCTATGGCCGGCCGCACAGCTTGTCGGAACTGAGCCGCCACAACTGCCTCATTGGCAGCTCGGACATGTGGCAACTGGAACAGAACGGGCGGGAATTTTCACAGCGGGTCCAGGGAAACTGGCGCTGCAACAGTGGGCAAGCGGTGCTGGATGCGGCGTTGCAGGGCGTGGGGTTGTGTCAGTTGCCGGACTATTACGTGCTGGAACATTTGAAAAGCGGCGCATTGATTTCGTTGCTGGATGCGCATCAACCGCCCAACACGGCGGTGTGGGCGCTTTATCCGCAGCAGCGGCATCTGTCGCCGAAGGTGCGCAAACTGGTGGATTATTTGAAGGAAGGGTTGGCTGAGCGGCCGGAGTATCGGAGCTAAAGTTGTTTCAGTGCCAGCTTTGTTGACTGAGCCACCGCTTTCGCGAGCAAGCCCGCTCCCACATTTAACCGAGTGTCTTCAGAAAGAATGCGGTCGAATGTGGGAGCGGGCTTGCTCGCGAAAGCAATCTACCAGACACCACAGCAGTCAGCGGCGATTCGCCCAACGCTGACGCAACCATTCAAGATCTTCAGGACGCGTAACCTTGAGATTATCGGATCGGCCTTCAATCAGACGCGGCGCCAGACCTGACCACTCCATCGCCGACGCTTCATCAGTGATCACCGCATCCGCCACCAGACTGTCAGCCAGCGCCCGATGCAAGGCGCCAAGGCGAAACATCTGCGGCGTATAAGCCTGCCAGATCACGCTGCGATCCACGGTTTCAACCACACGCCCATGCTTGTCGACCCGCTTGAGCGTGTCGCGCGCCGGAACCGCCAGCAACCCGCCGACCGGATCATCTGCCAATTCACTCAGCAACTTGTCCAGATCAGCACGACTCAGATTCGGCCGCGCAGCATCGTGCACCAACACCCAATCTTCATCATCAGCACCCAATGCATGCAAATGCAGCAACGCATTCAGCACCGACCCGGAACGCTCGGCACCGCCGTCAACCCGCTGAATTCGCGCATCGACAGCACACGCCAGGTTCGGCCAATAAGGATCATCAACAGCAAGACTGACCACTAACCCTTTCAGGGAAGGATGATCAAGGAAACAGCCGAGGCTGTGTTCGAGAATAGTGCGCCCGCCCAGTTGCAAGTATTGCTTGGGACGGTCGGCGGCCATACGGGCACCAACGCCCGCGGCAGGAATCACGGCCCAGAAGGCCGGTAACGGGGAATTCATCGAGCCAACTGGTAAAGGGTTTCACCGTCCTTGACCATGCCCAACTCATGGCGAGCCCGCTCTTCAACGGTCTCCATGCCTTTTTTCAACTCACCGACTTCGGCGTCCATGACCCGATTGCGCTCGAGCAACCCTTCGTTCTCGGCCTGTTGATCCTTGATCTGCTGAGTCAGCTCAGCCACTTGCGCCAGACTGCCATTACCCACCCACAGGCGGTATTGCAGGCCAGCCAGCAACAAGAGCAAGACGAGGAACAACCAATTGGGACTGCGCATCGAATATCAGGTTTCCAGTGAAAAAAGACAGCCATGCAAAAACATTGAAGCTTCTGATAGCACGAAGCCTGGAAAATCCAGGCTTGTGCTTATAAGGCATCAGATTAGTGGCAAATTCATCGCTGTAGCGACTTTTCCGACACAATCCGGTGTCTTTTTACCAGCAATCGCTCAACCGCGGAACTCGGCGCGACCGTTGTACTTGGCTTTGCCATTCAACTGCTCTTCGATACGCAGCAGTTGGTTGTACTTGGATACGCGGTCGGAACGGCACAGGGAACCGGTCTTGATCTGGCCAGCCGAGGTGCCCACAGCCAGGTCGGCGATGGTCGAATCTTCGGTTTCGCCGGAGCGGTGCGAGATCACGGCGGTGTAACCAGCGGCCTTGGCCATCTGGATGGCTTCCAGGGTTTCGGTCAGTGTGCCGATCTGGTTGAACTTGATCAGGATCGAGTTGGCGATCTTTTTATCGATGCCTTCTTTCAGGATCTTGGTGTTGGTCACGAACAGGTCGTCGCCAACCAGTTGGACTTTCTCGCCGATTTTGTCGGTGAGGATTTTCCAGCCAGCCCAGTCGGACTCGTCCAGGCCATCTTCGATCGAGATGATCGGATAACGCTCGGTCAGGCCTTTGAGGTAGTCAGCGAAACCTTCAGCGGTGAACACCTGGCCTTCGCCGGACAGGTTGTATTTACCGTCTTCGTAGAATTCGCTAGCGGCACAGTCCAGTGCCAGGGTCACGTCGGAGCCCAGCTTGTAACCGGCGTTGGCCACCGCTTCGGAGATCACTTTCAAAGCGTCTTCGTTGGAAGCCAGGTTCGGCGCGAAACCACCTTCGTCACCGACAGCAGTGCTCAGGCCACGGGCCTTCAGCACAGCTTTGAGGTGATGGAAAATTTCGGTGCCCATGCGCAGGCCTTCCGAGAAAGACTTGGCGCCAACCGGCTGAACCATGAATTCCTGGATGTCGACGTTGTTATCGGCGTGCTCGCCACCGTTGATGATGTTCATCATCGGAACCGGCATCGAGTAAACACCCGGGGTGCCGTTCAGGTTGGCGATGTGAGCGTACAGCGGCAGGTCCTGGTCCTGTGCTGCTGCCTTGGCCGCGGCCAGGGAAACGGCGAGGATCGCGTTGGCGCCCAGGGAGCCTTTGTTTTCAGTACCGTCGAGCTTGATCATCGCGTGATCCAGCGCTTTCTGGTCGCTTGGGTCCATGCCTTTCAACAGGTCACGGATCGGACCGTTGATGTTGGCCACGGCCTTCAGAACGCCTTTGCCCAGGTAACGGCTCTTGTCGCCATCACGCAGCTCGAGTGCTTCACGCGAGCCAGTGGAAGCACCGGACGGCGCGCAGGCGCTGCCGATGATGCCGTTATCGAGAAGCACGTCCGCTTCCACGGTGGGATTGCCACGGGAGTCGAGAACTTCACGACCTTTGATGTCGACGATTTTTGCCATTGTTGTAAACACTCCAAAGTTGACGAAAACGACGCAGCTAGAGGAAATCTTTTACCGTCGGCAAGTGAGGTGCAGCGGGCAGACTTGCGGACGATAAGGCTCAGGCCCGAGGGCCTGAGCAACAAATCGTGCGGTACTTTACCGGAGAATTGAGGATTACGCGGTTTCTACCGTCGGAAAACTCTTCACCAGTTCGTCCAACGCTTTGAGCTGGGCCAGGAATGGCTCCAGTTTGTCCAGACGCAAGGCGCAAGGGCCGTCGCATTTGGCGTTGTCCGGGTCCGGGTGGGCTTCGAGAAACAGGCCGGCCAGCGACTGGCTCATGCCTGCCTTGGCCAGATCGGTCACCTGGGCACGACGACCACCGGCTGAATCGGAACGACCACCGGGCATTTGCAGCGCGTGGGTCACGTCGAAAAATACCGGGTATTCGAACTGCTTCATGATGCCGAAGCCGAGCATGTCGACGACCAGGTTGTTGTAGCCAAAGCTCGAACCGCGCTCGCAGAGAATCAACTGATCGTTACCCGCTTCCACGCACTTGCTCAGGATGTGTTTCATCTCGTGCGGTGCGAGGAACTGGGCTTTCTTGATGTTGATCACCGCACCCGTCTTGGCCATAGCGACCACGAGGTCGGTCTGGCGCGACAGGAAGGCCGGCAATTGAATGATGTCGCAGACTTCAGCGACGACCGCGGCCTGGTCAGGCTCGTGGACGTCGGTGATGATCGGCACGCCGAAGGCTTGCTTGATGTCCTGGAAAATCCGCATGCCTTCTTCCAGGCCGGGGCCACGGTAGGAGGTCACGGAGGAACGGTTGGCCTTGTCGAAGCTGGCCTTGAATACATAAGGGATACCGAGTTTCTCGGTGACCTTCACATACTCTTCGCAGACCTGCATCGCCATGTCGCGGCTTTCCAGCACGTTCATGCCACCGAAAAGCACCATTGGCTTGTCGTTGGCAATCTCGATATCGCCTACGCGGATGATCTTCTGCGCCATCAGATTTATGCCTTCTTCTGGTGTTGAATCAATGCAGCTTTAACGAAACCGCTGAACAACGGGTGACCGTCGCGTGGCGTCGAGGTGAACTCAGGGTGGAACTGGCAAGCGACGAACCATGGATGATCCGGGGCTTCGACCACTTCAACGAGCGCGCCATCACCGGAACGACCGGAGATTTTCAGGCCGGCTTCCATGATCTGCGGCAGCAGGTTGTTGTTCACTTCGTAGCGGTGACGGTGACGCTCGACGATGACGTCTTTGGCGTAGCAGTCGTGCACCAGCGAACCCGGCTCCAGCAGGCAGTCCTGAGCGCCGAGGCGCATGGTGCCACCCAGGTCGGACGATTCGGTACGGGTTTCGACCGCGCCGGTAGCATCTTCCCACTCGGTGATCAGGCCCACGACCGGATGGCCGCTGGCACGATCAAACTCGGTGGAGTTGGCGTCTTTCCAGCCCAGCACGTTACGAGCGAACTCGATCACGGCCACTTGCATGCCCAGGCAGATGCCCAGGTACGGAACCTTGTTTTCGCGAGCGTACTGAACGGCGGTGATCTTGCCTTCCACGCCACGCAGACCGAAGCCGCCCGGTACGAGGATCGCGTCAACACCTTCCAGCAGCGCGGTGCCCTGGTTTTCGATGTCTTCGGAATCGATGTAGCGCAGGTTGACCTTGGTGCGGTTGCTGATGCCGGCGTGACTCATCGCTTCGATCAGCGACTTGTAGGCGTCCAGCAGTTCCATGTACTTGCCGACCATCGCGATGGTCACTTCGTGTTCCGGGTTCAGCTTGGCGTCAACCACCGCTTCCCACTCGGACAGGTCAGCGCTGCCGCATTGCAGGCCGAAACGCTCGACGACGAAATCATCCAGGCCCTGGGAGTGCAGAATGCCCGGGATCTTGTAGATGGTGTCGGCGTCTTCCAGCGCGATCACCGCACGTTCTTCAACGTTGGTGAACTGCGCGATCTTGCGGCGCGAAGAGATGTCGATCGGGTGATCAGAGCGGCAAACCAGCACGTCCGGCTGCAGGCCAATGGAACGCAGTTCCTTGACCGAGTGCTGGGTCGGCTTGGTTTTGGTTTCGCCGGCCGTGGCGATGTACGGCACCAGTGTCAGGTGCATCAGCATCGCGCGCTTGGCGCCGACTTCAAAACGCAATTGGCGGATCGCTTCCAGGAACGGTTGCGACTCGATGTCACCCACGGTGCCACCGATCTCGACCATCGCCACGTCGGCATCGCCGGCGCCCTTGATGATCCGGCGCTTGATTTCGTCGGTGATGTGCGGAATCACCTGGATGGTTGCACCCAGGTAGTCACCACGGCGCTCTTTGCGCAGCACGTGTTCGTAGACACGGCCGGTGGTGAAGTTGTTGTTCTGGGTCATGGTCGTGCGGATGAACCGCTCGTAGTGGCCCAGGTCCAGGTCGGTCTCGGCGCCGTCGTGGGTGACGAACACTTCACCGTGCTGGAACGGGCTCATGGTGCCCGGGTCAACGTTGATGTACGGGTCCAGCTTCAGCATGGTGACCTTAAGTCCCCGCGCCTCCAGGATGGCCGCCAATGAAGCCGATGCGATGCCTTTCCCCAATGAAGAAACAACACCGCCCGTGACGAATATGTAGCGCGTCATGAAAAACCCTAGAAGTCTGCGTTAAAGCGGTCCGAGCCGCCGGGGAAAGCGAAGGAAGGCCGAAGCCCCCGATCACCTGCATTAATCACAGTGCACCTTTCAAAAAAACCGCCGCGTTGGGACAGACCGGCAGATGAAACACCGGTACGTTGCTCGCTACACATTTTTTGGAATCGCCCAGCAAAGACTGCTTGGTAATCGGCAACTCCTGCAATTCAGGCGAATCCACAGAAGTTGTATCAAGAAGGGAGCGTAGTCTACCGGAAAGCCCCTTTCAGCTCAAACCTTGATCTTCGCCCGGTGGCTGCCAATGCAAATGCCACCCTTCCTGCCCACTGCCATTCAAGCCCTGTACATTGGCCACTGCCAGCAATTGCTCGCCGCGAAAGAGCAGCGGCAATCTGCCACGGGCGAAGCCTGGAACCCCGCGTTCATTGAGCAAACGCTTGAGGTCGCGGTGGCCGCGCTCAGGCAAATGCATGACCTCACCTCCCTCACGATAGCGGATTTGCAGCGGGCCATCGGGGGTTCGCCCGGTGAGCGTGAGCACTCCATTTTTCGGTAACGTCAGCGACTGCGAGGGATCGGTCCATTGCACGGCAGGCGGCGGATTGCGCAGCCAACAGCCCGACAGCCACCAGATACGCCCCGCCGAGCGATGCATTTCGCCATCCGCCAGCCGCCAGACCGGACGCGCATCACCGGTGGCGTCGCGCAAATTTTCCCAACCCGACCAATGGTCGCTGTCCGGCAAACGGGTCAGCGCTGCGAGCCAATGGCTTAGCGCATTGCGTTGGCGAGCGGCGGATCGTTGTAAAAGAGGAGCGAGCTCCAGAGAGGGCACGCCCAGCCAGTCGAAATCATTGACCGTCGTCGCTTCGACCAGATCGATTTGCGCCAGCTCATCCAGCAAGGCCTGCGCTTCGCTCAAGTGCGCGGCGCTGCGAGCCATGGTCGCCATCGCTTGCGGCCAGCGCTCGGTCAATACCGGGAACACCTGATGCCGCAAGTAGTTGCGCGAAAACTGCCGATCCTGGTTCGAAGGGTCTTCGATCCAGCTCAGTTGATGTTCTGCGGCATAGGCTTCAAGTTCGGCGCGACTGACGTCCAGCAACGGTCGCAGCAGATGGCCCCGGCCCAACGGACGAGTGCTCGGCATCCCCGACAAACCTCTCACCCCGGCCCCGCGCAACAGCCGAAACAACAGGGTTTCCGCCTGATCGTCACGGTGCTGGGCGGTCAGCAGCAGTTCATTGGCCTGAGTGGCTTCAACGAATACGCCATAGCGCGCATCCCGGGCGGCACGCTCAAGGCTGGCGCCAGGCTGAACCTGAACGTGAACCACCTGTAGCGGTACACCCAAGGCATCACAGACGGATCGGCAGTGTGCCGGCCACGCATCAGCCGCAGGCTGAAGGCCGTGATGGACATGGATGGCGCTGAGCGCGGGCACGGATTGAGCTTTTGCGAGGTGGGCAAGCAGGTGCAGGAGGACGGTGGAGTCGAGCCCACCACTGAAAGCGATGCGCCAGGCCGTAGCGTTGCGCCACGGTTTCAGATTCAGCAAAAGCCTGATGGGCAAATCAACCGTGAGCCGGTCCATAACTTTCCCTTTGCACAAATCAAATGTGGGAGCGGGCTTGCTCGCGAAGAGGCCATCACATTCAACATCATCGTTGACTGACAAACCGTCTTCGCGAGCAAGCCCGCTCCCACATTGAGGCCGAGGTCAGATCAGAGACCGTAGCTCATCAGTCGCGCGTAACGACGGGCCAGCAGCGCATCGTTGTCGAACTTTTTCAGCATCGCCAGTTGCGAGCTCAGCTCGGCGCGGATCGAGGCAGCCGCTGCAGCCGGGTCACGGTGTGCGCCGCCCAATGGCTCGCCGATCACCTTGTCCACAATACCCAAGCCTTTCAGGCGCTCGGCGGTAATGCCCATGGCTTCAGCGGCGTCCGGCGCTTTCTCGGCGGTTTTCCACAGAATCGAAGCGCAACCTTCCGGCGAAATCACCGCGTAGGTCGAGTACTGCAGCATGTTCAACTGATCGCAAACGCCAATCGCCAACGCACCACCGGAACCACCTTCACCGATCACGGTGGCGATGATTGGGGTTTTCAGACGCGACATGACACGCAGGTTCCAGGCGATCGCTTCGCTCTGGTTACGCTCTTCAGCGTCGATACCAGGGTAGGCGCCCGGGGTGTCGATAAAGGTCAGGATCGGCATCTTGAAGCGTTCGGCCATTTCCATCAGGCGGCACGCTTTGCGGTAGCCTTCCGGACGCGGCATGCCGAAGTTGCGGCGAACTTTCTCGCGCACTTCACGGCCTTTCTGGTGACCGATGATCATCACCGGCTGGTCGTCCAGACGGGCAATGCCGCCGACGATGGCAGCGTCATCAGAGAAGTGACGGTCACCGTGCAGCTCGTCGAACTCGGTGAAGATGTGTTCGATGTAGTCCAGGGTATAAGGACGTTTCGGGTGACGCGCCAGACGTGCGATCTGCCAGCTGGTCAGCTTGCCGAAGATGTCTTCGGTCAGCGTGCTGCTTTTGTCCTGCAGGCGGGAGATCTCATCGCCGATATTCAGCGAATTGTCGTTACCGACCAAGCGCAACTCTTCGATCTTGGCTTGCAGGTCGGCGATCGGCTGTTCGAAATCTAGAAAATTCGGGTTCATAGGCGTCCGTCTTGGGTCGACGTCCAAGAGAGCTTGGGCCGGCCGGTTGTCTATTCGCGCCCTACCTTAAGGGAGAGGCGCGTTCAGGTCGAGATTAAAAATTCAGGTCGAGATCAGGGAGTACAGAAGGCACCTGACCGTCAACGGTATTGGAGGAAGACGTTGTCTCGCCCGAACTGGTCACGCAGGGCTTGAATCAACGCATCCGCCGGATCGATTCGCCAGGTCTCGCCAAACTGCAGCAAGGCCTTTGCATCGGGGCTCGTGTACTCCATGGTGATCGGGCACGCGCCGCGGTGACGTTTGAACAATTCACCCAGCCAGCGCAGCTGATCGCCCTTCAAATCCTTGGTCTGCAGCTTCAGGCGCAGGCTTTCGGCAAGGTTGGTACGCGCATCTTCCATGCTCATCACGCGCTTGACCCGCAGCTTCAGGCCACCCGAGAAGTCGTCATTGCTGACCTCGCCTTCGACCACCACCATCGCATCCGTCTGCAACAACGACTGCGCGGTATGGAATGCCTCGGCAAACAGCGACGCCTCGATCCGTCCGGAGCGGTCATCGAGGGTGATGAAGCCCATCTTGTCGCCCTTTTTGTTTTTCATCACGCGCAGGGCGATGATCATGCCAGCGACGGTCTGGGTATCGCGTGCCGGCTTCAGGTCGATGATGCGCTGACGGGCAAAACGACGGATTTCACCTTCGTATTCGTCAATCGGGTGACCGGTCAGGTACAGGCCCAGGGTGTCTTTCTCTCCCTTCAGCCGTTCCTTGAGCGTCAGCTCCTTGGCCTTGCGATGGCTGGCGTAGACGTCTGCATCTTCCTCGACGAACAGCCCGCCAAACAGGTCGGCATGGCCACTGTCCTGGGTGCGTGCAGTTTGTTCGGCCGCCTTGATCGCCCCTTCCATTGCCGCCAGCAGCACCGCGCGGTTCTGGTCGATGCTCGCTTGATAGGCTTTCGGTTCGTCATGGAAATAAGGCCCCAGACGATCCAGCGCACCGCTGCGGATCAAACCGTCCAGCGTCCGCTTGTTAATACGCTTGAGATCGACACGGGCGCAGAAATCGAACAGATCCTTGAACGGCCCGTCCTGGCGTGCCTCGGTGATCGCTTCCACCGGGCCTTCACCCACACCCTTGATCGCACCGAGGCCGTAAATGATCCGGCCTTCGTCATTCACCGTGAACTTGAACTCGGAGGCATTCACATCCGGCGCGTCGAGACGCAGCTTCATGCTGCGAATTTCCTCGATCAAGGTCACGACCTTGTCGGTGTTGTGCATGTCCGCCGACAGCACCGCCGCCATGAACGGCGCGGGGTAATGCGTTTTCAGCCACGCGGTCTGGTACGACACCAGGCCGTACGCCGCGGAGTGGGATTTGTTGAAGCCGTAACCGGCGAATTTCTCTACCAGGTCGAAAATGTTACCGGCAAGGTCGGCATCGATATTGTTGGACGCGCAACCTTCAATGAAGCCGCCGCGCTGCTTGGCCATTTCTTCGGGTTTTTTCTTACCCATGGCGCGACGCAACATGTCCGCACCACCGAGGGTGTAACCGGCCATGACCTGAGCAATCTGCATCACCTGCTCCTGATACAGGATGATGCCGTAAGTCGGTGCCAGTACCGGCTTGAGGCCTTCGTACTGGTAATCCGAGTGCGGGTACGCGAGTTCGGCGCGACCGTGCTTACGGTTGATGAAGTCGTCCACCATGCCCGATTGCAACGGGCCTGGACGGAACAGGGCCACCAGTGCGATCAAGTCTTCCAGGCAGTCGGGCTTGAGCTTCTTGATCAGCTCCTTCATGCCGCGGGATTCAAGCTGGAACACCGCCGTGGTTTCGGCTTTTTGCAGCAGCGTATAGGTCGGCTTGTCGTCCAGCGGAATGAACGCGATGTCCAGCGGCGGCTGATCGACCTTGGCGCGGTCGCGGTTGATGGTTTTCAGCGCCCAGTCGATAACCGTCAGGGTTCGCAGACCGAGGAAGTCGAACTTCACCAGACCGGCGGCCTCAACGTCATCCTTGTCGAACTGGGTCACCAGGCCGTCACCGGCCTCGTCGCAATAAATCGGCGAGAAGTCGGTCAGTTTGGTCGGCGCAATAACCACACCACCGGCGTGTTTACCGACGTTACGCACAACGCCTTCAAGCTTGCGCGCCATTTCCCAGATTTCGGCGGCTTCTTCATCGACCTTGATGAAGTCACGCAGGATCTCTTCCTGCTCATAAGCCTTTTCCAGGGTCATGCCGACTTCGAACGGAATCATCTTCGACAGACGATCCGCCAGGCCGTAGGACTTGCCCTGCACCCGCGCCACGTCCCGAACCACAGCCTTGGCCGCCATGGAACCGAAGGTGATGATCTGGCTTACCGCGTTGCGACCGTATTTCTCGGCCACGTATTCAATTACCCGATCGCGACCGTCCATGCAGAAGTCGACGTCGAAGTCGGGCATCGATACCCGTTCCGGGTTAAGGAAACGTTCGAACAGCAGGTCATATTCCAGTGGATCGAGGTCGGTGATTTTCTGTACGTAGGCCACCAGGGACCCGGCACCCGACCCCCGGCCCGGGCCTACCGGCACGCCGTTGCTCTTGGCCCACTGGATAAAGTCCATCACGATCAGGAAGTAACCGGGGAACCCCATCTGGATGATGATATCCAGCTCGAAATTCAGCCGGTCGACGTAGACCTGACGCTTGGCCTCATAGTCTTGCGTGGTGTCCTTGGGCAGCAGAACGGTCAGGCGATCTTCCAGACCATCGAAGGACACCTTGCGGAAATATTCGTCGATGGTCATGCCATCGGGAATCGGGAAGTTGGGCAGGAAGTGTTTGCCGAGCTTCACTTCGATGTTGCAGCGCTTGGCGATCTCGACGGTGTTTTCCAGTGCCTCGGGGAGGTCACTGAACAACTCGGCCATTTCCTCGGCGCTTTTGAGGTATTGCTGATCGCTGTAATTCTTCGAACGCCGCGGATCGTCGAGGGCGCGGCCCTCACCGATGCAAACGCGAGTTTCGTGAGCGGCGAAGTCTTCCTGCTTGATGAAGCGCACGTCGTTGGTCGCGACCAGCGGCGCACCGATTTTTTCGGCCAGGGCCACGGCGCCGTGCAGCTGTTCTTCGTCGTTGGGGCGACTGGTGCGCTGGATTTCCAGGTAGAAACGATCCGGGAACACCGCCATCCATTCGCGAGCGAGGTTTTCTGCCTCGGCCGGGTTGCCACTGAGCATGGCCAGGCCGATCTCGCCCTCTTTCGCTGCCGACAGCATGATCAAGCCTTCGCTGGCTTCGGCGACCCATTCGCGTTCGATGATCACCGAGCCATTGCGCTGGCCGTCGATGAAGCCACGGGAAATCAGTTCGGTCAGGTTGCGATAGCCGACAGCGTTCATGGCCAGCAGGCTGATCCGGCTCAGGGCGTTGTCCGGATCCTTGTTCGACAGCCACAAGTCAGCGCCGCAGATCGGCTTGATCCCGGCACCCATGGCGGCTTTGTAGAATTTGACCAGGGAACACATGTTGTTCTGGTCGGTGACCGCTACGGCAGGCATGTTCATGCCGACCAGGGTCTTGACCAGCGGTTTGATCCGCACCAGACCGTCGACCAGGGAATATTCAGTGTGCAGGCGTAGGTGAACGAATGAAGCCGGCATAGTGATCCTGTCTAGAAACGTGAAGACAACAAGGCCCGGATTGTACCGGGCCTTGGCAAAAACATCAGCCTTGCGACTAACTCTCGATCAGACTTTCCCGCGCCTCGTACGCTAGGCGTACCGGGGCGAACGAGCGGCGGTGAATCGGCGTCGGCCCCAGGCGAGCTAGCGCTTCCAGATGAACGGGCGTTGGGTAGCCTTTGTGGCCACCAATGCCGTAACCCGGGTAAATCAGTTCGAATGCCGCCATCTCGCGATCGCGGCTGACCTTGGCCAGAATCGATGCCGCGGCAATCGCCGGAACCTTGCCGTCGCCCTGCACCACTGCTTCGGCGCGCATCGACAACTTCGGGCAACGATTGCCGTCGATCATCGCCAGTTTCGGCTGGATGTGCAGACCTTCGACCGCGCGCTGCATCGCCAGCATGGTGGCGTGCAGAATGTTCAGTTCGTCGATTTCTTCAACTTCGGCCCGGGCGATGCACCAGCTCAGGGCTTTTTCGCAGATTTCGTCGTAGAGCTTTTCGCGGCGGGCTTCGGTAAGTTTCTTTGAATCGTTGAGACCGAGGATCGGCCGGTTTGGATCAAGGATCACCGCTGCCGTGACCACGGCACCGCAGAGTGGGCCGCGACCGACTTCGTCGACACCGGCCACGAGGTCTTCGACTTCGGCGACCAGGGTGAAGTCCAGGCCCATCTGAATGCTGGTTTTGCTCATTGTGTTTTGCCGATCAGGTTCAGTACTGCATCCGCCGCCTGATTGGAGGCATCCAGACGCAAGGTACGGTGAATTTCGTCAAAGCCGCGAGTCTGTTCCTCGCCACCTTCGATCAAGGGTGAAAGCGTTTGAGCAAGTGCTTCGACCGTTGCGTCGTCCTGCAGCAACTCGGGCACCAACAGGCGCTGGGCCAGCAGGTTCGGCAAGGACACGTATGGACTTTTCACCATCCGCTTGAGAATCCAGAACGTCAGGGGCGCCAGTCGATACGCCACCACCATCGGCCGCTTGTACAGCAACGCTTCAAGGGTCGCCGTACCGGAAGCGATAAGCACTGCATCACAGGCTGCGAGGGCCAGATGGGATTTGCCATCGAGCAAGGTCAGCGGCAGATCGCGACCGGCCAGCAGTTCTTCAAGCTGTGCGCGGCGTTCGGGGCTGGCGCACGGCATGACGAAGCGCACGCCAGGACGCAGGGCACGCAGACGCTGGGCGGTGTCGAGGAACAATGCACCGAGCCGGCCCACTTCACCGCCACGACTGCCGGGCATCAGTGCAACCAGCGGACCGTCCGGCAAATCAAGTTCAGCCCGCGCGGCAGCGCGATCAGCCTCAAGCGGAATCGCATCGGCCAGGGAGTGCCCGACAAAGCGCACCGGCACACCCTTCTCTTCGTAAAATTTCGCTTCGAACGGGAACAGCGTCAGCATCAGGTCGCAGCCTTCGCGAATCTTCAGCACGCGCTTCTGCCGCCACGCCCACACCGACGGGCTGACGTAATGCACGGTCTTGATTCCGGCCTGACGCAGCTTGAGTTCGATATTGAGATTGAAGTCCGGGGCATCGATACCGATGAACACGTCCGGCTTCTCGGCGATCAGGTCGGCGATCAGCTTCTTGCGCCGCGCCATCAACTCGCGCAATCGGCCCAGCACTTCCACCAGGCCCATGACCGAAAGACGTTCCATCGGGAAATACGAGGTCAGCCCCTCGGCTTGCATCAGCGGACCACCGACACCGATGAACTCCACCGCCGGATGCTGAGCCTTGAGTGCGCGCATGAGGCCCGCGCCCAGAATGTCACCGGAAGCCTCACCCGCTACCAGCGCGATACGCAGATTAGCCATGATTAACGGGTGATGCCGCGAGTCGAAGACTGGATGGAGTCACGGAACACCGCGACTTCCGGGAACTGGTCCGAGGGTTCGGCCAGCTCGATGAGCGCTTGCTCGACCGTCAGGCCTTGGCGATAAACCACCTTGTAGGCACGACGCAGCGCGTGGATCGCGTCTTCGCTGAAACCACGACGACGCATGCCTTCGAAGTTCATGCTGCGCGCTTCGGCAGGGTTGCCAAACACTGTGACATACGCTGGAACGTCCTTGCCGATGGCCGTGCCCATGCCGGAAAAACTGTGGGCGCCAATGTGGCAATACTGGTGAACCAGGGTAAAACCGGAGAGGATCGCCCAGTCTTCAACGTGCACATGGCCGGCCAACGCCGTGTTGTTGACCAGGATGCAGTGGTTGCCGATGACGCTGTCATGACCGATGTGGGCATAGGCCATGATCAGATTGTGATCGCCCAGGGTCGTTTCCGAACGGTCCTGTACGGTCCCGCGGTGAATCGTCACGCCTTCACGGATGACGTTGTGGTCACCGATGACCAGACGGGTTTCTTCACCTTTGTACTTCAGATCGGGCGTGTCCTCACCTACCGACGAAAACTGGTAGATGCGGTTGTGCTTACCGATTCGGGTCGGGCCTTTGAGAATCACGTGCGGCCCGATCACTGTTCCCTCGCCGATTTCCACACCTGCGCCGACGATCGACCACGGGCCGACCTCGACGTCGTCGGCCAGAATGGCCGTCGGATCGATGATTGCGCGAGGGTCAATCAAACTCATAGTTTGCGTTCCGCGCAGATGATTTCTGCGGAGCAGACTGGCTTGCCGTCGACCGAAGCCTGGCATTCGAACTTCCAGATCTGACGCTTGCAGCTCAGGAACTTGGCTTCAAGGATCAACTGATCGCCCGGCAGTACAGGCTGACGGAAGCGCAACTTGTCGGAGCCCACGAAGTAGTAAAGGGTGCCGTCCGCTGGTTTCACGTCGAGCATTTTGAAACCAAGGATCCCGGCAGCCTGAGCCATCGCCTCGATGATCAGTACGCCCGGCATGATTGGATGCGCAGGGAAGTGACCATTGAAGAACGGTTCGTTGATGCTGACATTCTTGTAGGCGCGAATGCGCTTGCCTTCCACATCCAGATCCACGACCCGGTCCACCAGCAGGAACGGGTAACGGTGAGGCAGGTATTCGCGAATCTCGTTGATGTCCATCATTTCGGGGGGAAGCCTATGTAAAGATTGGGAGCGGGCGACTGACGCGCGCCCCTCTAGCAAATCAAGCAGGCAGTCTAACGGCTGTGCACACTTGATATGGAAATGGTATCAGCCATCTGATGAAGCATTACCGTCAGGGGTCACTTCCCCTACACGCTTTTCCAGCTGTCGCAGACGCCGCGCGATGTCATCGAGCTGACGGATGCGAGCCGCGCTTTTGCGCCATTCGGCTGCTGGCTGCATGGCCGTACCGGAAGAATAGGAACCCTTTTCGGTAATCGAGTGGGTCACCATGGTCATCCCTGTGATGAAAACGTTGTCGCAAATTTCGATATGTCCCACCAGCCCAACACCGCCAGCGAGCATGCAGTGCTTGCCGATTTTGGTGCTGCCGGAGATCCCGACACAGGCTGCCATGGCGGTGTGATCACCGACCTGAACGTTGTGCGCGATCTGGATCTGGTTGTCGAGCTTCACGCCGTTACCGAGAACGGTATCGGCCAATGCGCCGCGGTCGATAGCGGTATTCACGCCAATCTCCACATCATCGCCGACCAGCACACCACCGATCTGGGCAATTTTCTGCCAGACACCTTTCTCGTTGGCAAAGCCGAAGCCTTCACCACCGAGTACGGCACCCGACTGAATCACCACACGCTTGCCGATGCGCACGTCGTGATACAGCGTGACCCGCGGGGCCAGCCAGCCGCCTTCGCCGATTTCGCAACGGGCGCCGATGAAGCAATGCGCACCGATAGTCACGCCAGCAGCAATGCGTGCCGCGCTTTCAATCACCGCAAAAGCACCAATACTCGCAGCCGGGTCAACCACCGCGTCCTCGGCCACAACGGCTGTCGGATGAATACCGGCAGCTGCTTTCGGTTTTGGATCGAACAGGTGGGAAATACGCGCGTAGGCCAGATACGGATCAGGCACCACCAGTGCGTTACCGGCAAAACCTTCGGCATCAGCAGCCTTCAGCAACAGGGCTGCGGCCCGGCTGTCTGCCAGGTATTTACGGTATTGAGGGTTTGCGAGAAAGCTCAACTGAGATGGGCCAGCCTCTTGCAAAGTGGCTAGCCCAGTGATTTCTTTCTCCGGGTCGCCACGTAGCGTGGCGCCGAGGAACTCGGCCAATTGGCCGAGCTTTATAGTCGCTGTCATAGTTACTTCAGCTGATTCATGCGCTCGATAACCTGGCGAGTGATGTCGTACTGAGGTTTGACATCAATCACTGCGCCACGCTCGAAGACCAGGTCAAAAGCACCTTTCTTGATGACTTCTTCCACAGCGCTGTCCAGTTTCGGCTTGAGCTGCTTCAGCATTTCACGGTCGGCAACCGCTTTGGCTTCGTTCAGCTCCTTGGACTGGAACTGGAAGTCACGTGCCTTTTGCTTGAATTCCAGTTCAAGACGCTCACGCTCGCCTTGCTGCATCTTGTCGCCACCGGCCATCAGACGGTCCTGAATGCCTTTGGCACTGCTTTCCAGTGTCTTGAGCTTGGTCAGTTGCGGGCCGAACTTCTTCTCGGCATCCACGGCGTACTTCTTGGCCGCGTCGGATTCCAGCAGGGCCATCTGATAGTTCAGGACGGCGATTTTCATGTCGGCAAAAGCCGGGCCTGCGACCAGTACGGTGGCGAGGAGAACCAATTGAGTCAACTTACGCACGATGCACCCCTACAAAATCCATTGTCATTATTTTGAGGCAGACGCTTAGAACGTCTGACCAAGAGAGAATTGGAACACTTGAGTTTCAGCGTTATCCGGTTCTTTTACTGGCATCGCCAGCGCGAAACTCAGCGGACCCAGCGCAGTGACCCATGTCACACCTACACCGACGGAACTGGCCATGTTGCTGAAGCTGACCTCGTTGCACTGCGTATTGGACTTCGACGCAGGATTGGTGTTGGTGGTCTGCGTGCACTTGGAGTCGAACACGTTACCCACATCCCAGAATACCGAGGTACGCAGCGAACGTTGATCCTTGACGAACGGCAGCGGGAACAGAATCTCTGCGCCACCTTGAATCAGGACGTTACCACCGAACGGCAGTGGATCCTGGTCCGGGTCGGCAAGCGTGCCGTTGTTACCCGTAACAGGCTGACCACGGCTAGGCGTACTGCGCGGGCCCAGCGTACTGTCCTTGAAGCCACGAACCGAGTTGAAACCACCAGCATAGTAGTTTTCATAGAATGGCAAGCCATCGGTCGAACCGTAACCATCGCCATAACCCAATTCGGTGTGCAGGCGCATGGTGTAGTTTTCAGACAATGGCTGGAACAACTGGCCACGGTAATCGAGCTTGAAGAATGACAGGTCGCTGCCCGGCACAGTGGCTTCCGCGGTCAGGCTTTGGGAATGTCCACGGGTCGCCAATACGCCTTTGTTCAGGGTGGACTCGGACCAGCCAGCCGACGCCTTGACGTTCAGGTACTGATCACCGTCACGGTTAACAAAGTCGAAAATCTCGTCGACGGTGTATTGACCGGTCTTGATCTTGTCTTGCTGTGCAGTCAGGCCGAAGGTCAGACGCGATGTCTCGCTGATCGGATAACCGACGCTCACGCCAGCACCCAGGCTGTCTACGGCATAGCTTGCTACGTTGACATCAAGGTCTTTGTAGTCGGTGGTGCGATAGAACGCGTTGTAACCCAGGCTCACACCGTCAGCAGTCCAGTACGGGTCGACATAACCGAAGTTGTAGCGGGTCTGGTATTGGCTTTTGGTCAGGCCGATGCTGACTTTGTTACCAGTACCCAGGAAGTTGTTCTGGGTGATCGAACCACCGAGGATCAGGCCGGCACTTTGAGCGAAACCAATACTGGCAGTGATCGAACCGGAAGCCTGCTCTTCAACACTGTAGTTCACGTCAACCTGGTCATCGACGCCCGGTACAGCAGGCGTTTCGACGTTCACTTCCTTGAAGAAGCCCAGACGTTCTAGACGGGTCTTGGATTGATCGATCAGGTAGGTCGAAGCCCAGCCACCTTCCATCTGACGCATTTCACGGCGCAGCACTTCGTCTTCCGACTTGGTGTTGCCACGGAAGTTGATACGGTTAACGTACGCACGTTTGCCCGGATCGACAGCGAAGGTGATGTCAACGGTGTGATCTTCATCATGAGGCTGAGGCACGCCGCTGACGTTGGCGAAGGTGTAACCCTCGTTACCCAGGCGGCGAGTGATCAATTCCGAGGTGGTGGTCATCAGCTTGCGCGAGAACACCTGTCCCTTCTGAACCAGCAGCAGGGACTTGACCTGGTCTTCAGGGACTTTCAGGTCGCCGCTCAGCTTGACGTCACGAACGGTGTACTTCTCACCCTCGTTGACGTTGACGGTGATGTAGACGTGTTTCTTGTCCGGAGTAATCGACACCTGGGTCGAAGCGATATCCATATTGATATAGCCACGGTCCAGGTAGTAGGAGCGCAGACGCTCCAGGTCACCGGAGAGTTTTTCACGGGCGTACTTGTCGTCGTTCTTGAAGAAAGACAGCCAGTTGGTGGTCTTCAATTCGAACAGGTCGATCAGGTCTTCGTCAGGGAAGACGGTGTTACCCACCACGTTGATGTGCTGGATAGCAGCGACAGTGCCTTCGTTGATGTTGACCTTCAAGCCGACGCGGTTACGTGGCTGCGGTACCACTTCGGTATCGACGGTGGCCGAGTAGCGACCCTGAGCGACGTATTGGCGCTGCAGTTCGTTACGCACACCTTCGAGCGTGGCACGCTGAAAGATCTCGCCTTCGGCCAGACCGGATTGTTTGAGGCCCTTCATCAGGTCTTCAGTGGAGATCGCCTTGTTACCCTCGATCTCGATACTGGCGACCGATGGGCGCTCGACTACCGTGATGACCAGGACGTTGCCATCGCGGCCCAGCTGGATATCTTGAAAGAACCCGGTTTTGAACAAAGCACGAGTGGATTCCACCAGGCGACGATCGTCCGCCTGTTCGCCGACGTTCAACGGCAAAGCACCAAAGACGCTACCCGCGGAGACCCGCTGGAGGCCATTGACGCGAATATCAGAGATAGTGAAGGACTCGGCGTGAACTTCGGCGATCATCAATACGGTGAGAACCGCAGTTAGCAGCAGACGTTTCATGAAGTCCTTTCTTATTCCAACTGGCAATAAACAAACTGCCGCAAAATGCGGCAGATTCGCAATTCAGCGAAGTGTTACAGACGGCCCAAATCATTGACCAGAGCAAGCAACATCACCCCGACCACCAAACTGATACCGATCTGTATCCCCCAACCCTGCACCCGATCCGACAAGGGACGACCACGCGCCCACTCGATCAGATAAAACAACAAATGCCCCCCATCCAGTACAGGAATGGGCAACAAATTCAGAACTCCCAGGCTAATACTCAGATAAGCAAGGAAATTCAGGAAATCAGCAACGCCCGACTGGGCAGAAGCGCCCGCCACTTTAGCAATGGTTATCGGTCCACTCAAGTTTTTTACCGAGAGCTCACCGAACAACATTTTCTTGAGCGAATCGAGGGTCAGCACACTCATGGTCCAGGTGCGTCGGGCACCCTCCCCAATCGCGGCCACAGGACCGTAACTGACTTCGCGAATCATCTCTGGTGGCCAATCGACCGCTTTCACTCCTGCCCCCATATAACCGGTGGGCGCCTTGCTCTCGCCGCGAGCGGCCAGCGTCACAGGGACGTCGATTTGAGCACCATCGCGCTCGACGCGCAGCATGATTTTGGTATCCGGATGCATACGGACGGTGTCGACCACTTGCTGCCAGTCGTCCAGCGCCCTTCCATCCAGAGCCAGCAAGCGATCACCAGTCTTCAGGCCCGCCGCCTGCGCCGGTCCTTTCGGATCGAGTTCGGCCAACACGGGCGGCAACGCCGGACGCCAAGGACGAATACCCAGAGAACGGATCGGATCCGGCTCGTCAGCGCCCTTGAGCCACTTATCCAGCATCAGCTCACGAGGAGAGTCCGTGGTGGAGCCCTGCTCACGCACCAACAATTGAAGTGAACCGCTCTCGCCAAGACGACGAACCAGTTGCAGATTCACTGACGCCCAGCCAGTCGTTGGCTCGCCATCGATGGCAACAATTTCCTGACCCGCAGTCAAACCGGCCTTGGCGGCAATGCTGCCGGACTCGACCGCGCCGATGACTGGCCGCACCTGCTCGCTGCCGAGCATTGCCAAGACCCAGAAAAACACCATGGCCAGCAAAAAGTTTGCAATCGGGCCGGCAGCCACGATTGCGATACGCTGGCGGACAGATTTGCGATTAAAAGAATGATCGAGCTGATCGGCCGGCACTTCGCCTTCACGCTCATCGAGCATTTTCACGTAGCCGCCCAACGGGATGGCGGCCACTACGAACTCCGTGCCTTTCTTGTCGTGCCAGCGCAGCAACGGCATGCCGAAGCCTACGGAGAAACGCAGCACTTTGACCCCACAGCGACGCGCGACCCAGAAATGGCCGAATTCGTGGAAGGTAACCAGCACGCCCAAAGCCACCAGGGTGCCGACAATCATATAGAGCGCGCTCATCTACTTTCTCCGCAATCCTATCCGGTGCTGCATGGACCAACGTACTGCAGCACTTACCGCCCGTGACGACTCAACCATTGTCCGGCCAGTACTCGCGCTTTCGCGTCAGCCGTGAACACGGCCTCGAGATCATCTACCGCCACTACCGGCTCGAGGTTCAACACTTCCTCGATGATACTCGCGATTTCCGGGTAGCGAACCCGCCCGTCGAGAAACGCCGCGACAGCCACTTCATTCGCCGCATTAAGCATCGCCGGTGCGCTATTACCGGCTTCGGCAGCCTGCCGCGCCAGGCGCAGACAAGGGAAACGTTCTTCATCGGGCGCATGGAAGTCCAGGCGCGCAATGGCAAACAGGTCCAGCGGCGCCACGCCCGAGTCGATACGCTCAGGCCAGGCCAGGGCATTGGCGATTGGTGTGCGCATGTCCGGATTACCCAACTGGGCCAACACCGAGCCATCGACGTAGTCGACCAGAGAATGAATCACGCTCTGAGGGTGAATCACCACTTCGACCTGCGACGGTTTGGCATCGAACAGCCAGCAGGCCTCAATTAACTCGAGCCCCTTGTTCATCATGCTGGCCGAATCGACCGAAATCTTGCGACCCATGGACCAGTTTGGATGAGCGCACGCCTGGTCGGGGGTAACATGCGCCAGTTCAGCCAAAGGTGTCTGTCGGAACGGACCGCCAGAGGCTGTGAGAAGAATCCGACGCACGCCAACCACACCCAGACCACGAGCGAAATCCTGCGGCATGCATTGGAAAATCGCGTTGTGCTCGCTGTCGATCGGCAGCAGCACCGAGCCGCTTTTGCGCACGGCTTGCATGAACAGGGCGCCGGACATGACCAGCGCCTCCTTGTTCGCCAGCAGAATCTTTTTGCCCGCCTCGACCGCCGCCAGCGTCGGACGCAAGCCCGCCGCGCCAACGATGGCCGCCATGACGGCATCGACTTCAGGATCGGAAGCAACCTGACACAGCCCTTCCTCCCCTACCAACACACGGGTCGACAGGCCGGCCGCGCGCAAGTCGTCCTGCAGGGTTCGGGCAGCGTCGGCTTGCGGCACGACCGCAAAGCGCGGCGTATGACGCACGCACAATGCCAACAACTCACTGAGGCGAGTGAACCCGCTCAAGGCGAACACCTGATAACGCGACGGATGACGAGCAATCACATCGAGAGTGCTCAGACCAATCGAACCGGTCGCCCCCAGCACAGTAATCTGTTGAGGGCGGCTCACGGTGCAGCCATCCACAACAGTACGGCGAACACTGGGATCGCAGCCGTCAGGCTGTCGATTCGATCCAGCACGCCGCCATGCCCCGGCAGCAGGTTACTGCTGTCCTTGATGCCCGATTGACGCTTGAACATGCTTTCGGTGAGGTCGCCCACCACCGAAATGAAAACAATCACTGCCGCGCCAATCAACCCCATCAGCACCTGGGCGAAACTCCAGTCGCGCGCCAGGCCGACGATCGCCGTGATGACCAGGCTGAGCACCAGGCCACCGTAAACGCCTTCCCAGCTCTTGCCGGGACTGACCTGTGGCGCAAGCTTGCGCTTGCCGAAGGCACGACCGGAGAAGTACGCGCCGATATCAGCCCCCCAGACCAGCACCATCACGGCCATGATCAGCCAGTTCCCCAAGGGCTCCTGTTTGATCTGGACCAGACCTTGCCAGGCCGGCAACAGAATCAGTAAACCGATCACCAGCTTGCAGGCGGCACTGGCCCAGTGTTCACTGGAACGTGGATAGGTCAGCACCAGATACGTCGCCACGCCCCACCAGAGCACCGAAGCGCCCAGCACCCAAGGCGCAAGCCCCGGCAGGATATGCATGACAAACAGCATCAACGCGACCACTGCGGCATAGGCAACGCGAATCGGCTGGGCGGTAAAACCGGCCAGTCGCGCCCACTCCCAAGCACCGAGCGACACGACCAGCCCGATGAACAGCGCAAAGCCGGAACCCTCGAGCAGGAAAAACCCGCACAAAGCGATCGGTAGCAGGATCAGTGCGGTGATGATTCGTTGTTTAAGCATTAAACCCGGGCTCCAGCCTCGACCTGCTCGCTCGTTTTACCGAAGCGGCGCTGGCGAGAAGCGAAATCGGCCAGCGCATTTCGCATGGCGTCGTGTTTGAAGTCCGGCCAGAACAGGTCGGAGAAGTACAACTCGGCGTAAGCCAGTTGCCACAGCAGGAAGTTGCTGATGCGGTGTTCGCCACCGGTACGAATGCACAAATCCGGCAACGGCAGATCGCCGGTGGCCAGACAGGTTTGCAGCAACTCAGGGGTGATGTCTTCCGGACGCAGATGCCCGGCCTGAACTTCCCGCGCCAGGCGCTGAGCGGCCTGCGCAATGTCCCACTGACCGCCGTAATTGGCGGCGATCTGCAGGATAAAGCGGTTGGCACCGGCAGTCATCGCCTCAGCTTCACGCATGGCAGCCTGAAGCTCGGGATGAAAGCGTGAGCGATCACCGATGATGCGCAGACTGATGTTGTTGTCATTGAGGCGCTTGGCCTCGCGACGCAACGCCTTGAAGAACAAATCCATCAAGGCACTGACTTCATCTGCAGGGCGCTGCCAGTTTTCACTGGAGAAGGCAAACAGGGTCAGCACCTCGACCCCGGCTTCAGCGCACACTTCGATCACTGCACGAACCGCATCAACGCCCGCTTTATGCCCGGCGACACCCGGCATAAAGCGCTTCTTCGCCCAGCGATTATTACCATCCATGATGATCGCGACATGGCGCGGCACCGCGGACGGCGCAGTCTGCTTGGTCTTTTCCATGAAAACGTCCTGACCCCTTATACGGCCATCAGGTCCTTTTCTTTGTCTTCCGTGGCCTTTGTGATCTGGGCCTCGGCATCTTTGGTCAATTTATCGATATCAGCGACAGCACGACGCTCTTCGTCTTCGCTTATCTCCTTGTCCTTGACCAGTTTCTTAAGGTCACCCAGGGCATCGCGACGAATGTTCCGCACGGCAACACGCGCATCTTCAGCTGCACTGCGCGCCTGCTTGGTGAAGCCCTTGCGGGTTTCTTCAGTCAGTGCAGGCATGGAAATCAGCAGCAACTCACCCAGGTTGGTCGGGTTGAGGTTCAGGCCTGCACTCTGGATTGCCTTGTCAACGGCCGCGAGCATGTTGCGCTCGAACGCGACGACCTGCAGGGTCCGGGAGTCTTTTACCGTGATGTTGGCCACCTGGGTAATGGAAGTGTCCGTGCCGTAGTACGGCACCATCACGCTACCCAGAATGCTTGGGTGGGCCTTGCCGGTACGAATCTGACCAAATGCATGGTTCAGAGAGTCCAGGGATTTCTGCATGCGCTCTTGAGCGTCTTTCTTGATTTCGTTGATCATTGTTGGCCTTCCTCGATCAGGGTCCCTTCAGCGCCGCCATGCACGATATTCAGCAGGGCGCCGGGCTTGTTCATGTTAAAGACGCGCAACGGCATCTTGTGGTCGCGGCACAGGCAAATGGCCGTCAGATCCATCACGCCCAGCTTGCGATCCAGCACTTCATCGTAAGTCAGATGATCGAACTTCTCGGCATGCGGGTCTTTGAATGGGTCAGCGGTGTAGACGCCATCGACCTTGGTGGCCTTGAGCACGACATCGGCATCGATTTCGATTGCACGCAAGCAGGCCGCCGAATCCGTGGTGAAGAATGGATTACCGGTACCCGCCGCAAAAATCACGACTTCCTTGGCGTTCAGGTGGCGCATGGCTTTGCGACGATCATAGTGATCGGTCACGCCTACCATGGAAATGGCCGACATCACGATGGCCGAGATATTGGCACGTTCCAGCGCATCGCGCATGGCCAGGGCGTTCATCACAGTGGCCAGCATGCCCATGTGGTCGCCCGTCACCCGATCCATGCCGGCCGCGCTCAGCGCTGCACCGCGGAACAGGTTGCCACCACCGATCACCAGACCGACCTGAACGCCGATACCGACCAGTTGGCCGACTTCCAGCGCCATGCGATCCAGAACTTTCGGATCGATCCCGAACTCTTCCGAGCCCATCAGGGCCTCGCCGCTAAGCTTGAGTAGAATGCGTTTATAGCGAGCCTGATAACCACTGCCCTGCTGAGCCATTGCGAATCTCTCCTGCGGCGTATTTTAAAAAATTCTTTGCGAGCTGTTTACAGCTGCGTTCACTCTAGCTTGGCGCTGCTTCAGCGCCATCGGAACATGGCTTTGTAAGCCAGTTCCAACGGGAAACCAATTAAAAATTGGCGGCCCATCTGAAAAGAGGCTGCGCGCGTAAGCGGGCAGCCTCTTCAGGGCGACAGTTAAAAAAACCGTCTTACGACTTGGCAGCAGCCAGCTGGGCAGCAACTTCTTCAGCGAAGTTGTCTACTGGCTTCTCGATGCCTTCGCCTACTTTGAAGTAGGTGAAAGAAACGATTTCAGCACCGGCTTTCTTGGCCAGTTCGCCAACCTTGATTTCAGGGTTCTTGACGAACGCCTGCTCAACCAGGGAAGCCTCAGCCAGGAACTTGCTGATACGGCCTTTGACCATATTTTCAACAATATTTTCTGGCTTGCCTTTGATTTTTTCTTCGTTCAGCTGCAGGAACACAGCTTTTTCACGCTCGATCGCTTCGGCAGAAACTTCCGAAGGCAGCAGGAACTCTGGGTTGCTGGCCGCTACGTGCATAGCGATGTCTTTGGCCAGTTCAACGTTGCCGCCTTTCAGGACAACTGCAACACCGATCTTGTTGCCGTGCAGGTAACCACCAACAACATCACCTTCAACGCGTGCCAGGCGACGGATGTTGACGTTTTCGCCAACCTTGCCAACCAGTACCAGGCGATCAGCTTCTTGAGCGGCGATCAGCGGAGCGACGTCAGTCAGTTTGTCGGCGAACGCTTTTTCAACGCTAGCAGCAACAAATGCCTTGAAGTCGTCCTGCAGGGCCAGGAAGTCAGTCTGCGAGTTCACTTCCAGCAGAACAGCAGATTTGCCGTCTTCTTTCAGAGCGATAGCGCCTTCAGCAGCCACGTTGCCTGCTTTCTTGGCAGCCTTGATTGCGCCGGAAGCACGCATGTCATCAATGGCTTTTTCGATGTCGCCGTCAGCCTTTTCCAGGGCTTTCTTGCAATCCATCATGCCTTCGCCGGTACGCTCACGCAGTTCTTTAACCAACGCTGCAGTAATTGCTGCCATTTTCAAAATCCTCTTGGATAGGTTTTCAACCATTCCACCCGATCGAACGGGCGATCAATTCTTCCCGAACCACCGTTGTAAGCCGCTGCACGTTACAGCTCTGCCAGTGCGGGGCCGACAAACGGTTTTCGAGGTGGCAAAAAGGGGGCCAAGCCCCCTTTTTGCTTACTGAGTCAACGCCAAGGCGTCAATTACTCAGCTGCTGCTACCGGAGCTTCTTCAACGAACTGCTCGGTGCCGCCAGCAACGTGGTTGCGACCGCGGATTACAGCGTCAGCCATCGAACCCATGTACAGCTGGATAGCGCGGATTGCGTCATCGTTGCCTGGGATGATGTAGTCAACGCCTTCCGGGCTGCTGTTGGTATCGACTACGCCGATAACCGGGATGCCCAGCTTGTTGGCTTCGGTGATCGCGATGCGCTCGTGATCAACGTCGATAACGAACAGAGCGTCTGGCAGACCGCCCATGTCCTTGATACCACCCAGGGAACGATCCAGCTTTTCCAGGTCGCGAGTGCGCATCAGCGCCTCTTTCTTGGTCAGCTTGGCGAAAGTACCGTCTTCGGCTTGCACTTCAAGGTCACGCAGACGCTTGATGGAAGCACGGATGGTTTTGAAGTTGGTCAGCATGCCGCCCAACCAGCGGTGATCGACGTACGGCGAACCGCAACGTGCTGCTTCTTCAGCAACGATCTTGCCAGCGGAACGCTTGGTACCGACGAACAGAATCTTGTTTTTGCCCTGGGCCAGGCGCTCTACGAAAGTCAGAGCTTCGTTGAACATTGGCAGGGTTTTTTCAAGGTTGATGATGTGAATCTTGTTACGCGCGCCGAAAATGTACTTACCCATTTTCGGGTTCCAGTAACGGGTTTGGTGACCGAAGTGCACACCGGCCTTCAGCATATCGCGCATGTTGACTTGGGACATGATAGTTCCTTAATAAGTCGGGTTTGGCCTCCACGTATCCCAATGACCAACCAGCAGCATCAGCTGAAGGCACCCAGGTCATCGTGTCGACACGTGTGTGGATTTAAGCCTTTCGGGGTATCCCCGGAAAGCGGCGCATTTTATACCACAAGGCTGAAAAAAACGGAACCCGGATTCTCAAATCCTGACGCGAGCCCTCAATTGCCCCGTGGAATCGTTCAAGAATGCGCCTATCTATAGAGAGATGCGACGCACAGAGGCTCAGATTTGCGTTGATCGTCTGATAGAATCGGGTTTTTCAGGGCCGCGAAGATCAATCGCACACCGCCCATTTCGTTTCGACAAGCGCCATCGAGCGCAGAGAGAGCCTGTATGACCGTCACCCTCAAAACCCCAGAGGACATCGCAAAAATGCGCATCGCCGGCAAACTGGCCGCCGATGTGCTGGAAATGATTGCCGAACATGTCAAACCGGGCATCACCACCGAAGAGCTGGACCGCATCTGCCACGACTACATCGTCAACGAGCAGAAAGCCATTCCTGCCCCGCTCAACTATAAAGGCTACCCGAAGTCGATCTGCACCTCGATCAACCACGTGGTCTGCCACGGCATTCCGAACGAGAAGCCGTTGAAAGATGGCGACACCCTGAACATCGACGTCACCGTCATCAAGGACGGTTACCACGGCGACACCAGCCGCATGTTCCACGTCGGCACCGTGCCGGTCTGGGCCGAGCGCCTGTCGCAAGTGACCCAGGAATGCATGTACAAGGCGATTGAAATCGTCAAACCTGGCTGCCGCCTCGGCGACATCGGCGAAATCATCCAGAAGCACGCGGAAAAGAACGGCTTCTCGGTGGTTCGCGAGTTCTGCGGTCACGGTATCGGCAAAGTGTTCCACGAAGAGCCGCAGATCCTGCATTACGGCCGCGCCGGCACCGGCATGGAGCTGAAAGCGGGCATGACCTTCACCATCGAGCCGATGATCAACCAGGGCAAGGCCGACACCAAGGTGTTGGGCGATGGCTGGACCGCAATCACCAAGGACCGCAAGTTGTCGGCCCAGTGGGAGCACACCCTGCTGGTCACCGACACCGGTTACGAGATCTTCACCCTGCGCGCCGACGACACCATCGCGCGCGTTTCGGCCTGATCCGCACCGCACCGCTCTCAGCCTTATAGATAGACAGGAAAGCCAATCGATGCCGCAGGTGGATCCCGAACTCTTCGACCGCGGCCAGTTCCAGGCTGAACTGGCCCTGAAGGCAAGCCCGATCGCGGCCTTCAAGAAGGCGATTCGCCAGGCCCGCGAGGTGCTCGACGGGCGCTTTCGCAGCGGCCGCGACATTCGCCGGCTGATCGAGGATCGCGCCTGGTTCGTCGATAACATCCTGCAAAAGGCCTGGGAGCAGTTCAACTGGAGTGAAGACGCCGACATCGCGCTCGTCGCGGTCGGCGGCTATGGTCGTGGTGAGTTGCACCCCTATTCCGACATCGATCTGCTGATCCTGCTGGACAGCGCCGATCACGAAGTTTTCCGCGATTCCATCGAGCGTTTTCTGACGCTGTTGTGGGACATCGGCCTGGAAGTCGGTCAGAGCGTTCGTTCGGTGGATGAATGCGCCGTTGAAGCCCGCGCAGACCTGACGGTCGTCACCAACTTGATGGAAAGCCGCACCATCTGCGGTCCCGAGCGCCTGCGCCAGCGCATGCTGGATGTCACCAGCACTGCGCATATGTGGCCAAGCAAGGAATTCTTTCTGGCCAAGCGCGCCGAGCAGAAGGCCCGTCACCACAAATACAACGACACCGAATACAACCTGGAACCCAACGTCAAAGGCTCGCCCGGCGGCCTGCGCGATATCCAGACGATTCTATGGGTGGCCCGTCGCGAATACGGCACCCTGAACCTGCGTGCACTGGCCGGCGAAGGCTTTCTGGTAGAGAGCGAAAACGCCCTGCTGGCCTCTTCCCAGGAGTTCCTCTGGAAAGTCCGTTACGCGCTGCACATGCTCGCTGGTCGCTCCGAGGATCGCTTGCTGTTCGATCATCAGCGCTCGATTGCCGGACTGCTGGGGTTTGTCGGCGATGACGCCAAGCAAGCCATCGAAAACTTCATGCAGCAGTATTACCGGGTGGTCATGAGCATCGCCCAGCTCAGCGACCTGATCATCCAGCACTTCGAAGAAGTCATTCTCGCCCCGGAAGACGAAGCGCCACCGCAACCGATCAATTCGCGGTTCCAGTTGCACGACGGCTACATCGAAGCGCGCAACGACAACGTGTTCCGTCGCACGCCGTTCGCCATGCTCGAAATCTTCGTGCTGATGGCACAGCAGCCGGAAATCAAAGGTGTTCGCGCCGATACCATCCGCCTGCTGCGCGAACATCGGCACCTGATCGACGACGAGTTCCGTAACGACATTCGCAATACCAGCCTGTTTATCGAGCTGTTCAAGTGCAAGATCGGCATCCACCGCAACCTGCGCCGGATGAATCGTTACGGCATCCTCGGGCGCTATTTGCCGGAGTTCGGCTTCATCGTCGGCCAGATGCAACACGACCTGTTCCACATCTATACGGTCGATGCGCACACCCTGAACCTGATTAAACACTTGCGTAAGTTGCAGTACTCACAAGTGTCGGAAAAATTCCCGCTGGCCGCCAAGCTCATGGGCAAGCTGCCCAAGCCCGAGCTGATCTATATGGCCGGGCTTTACCACGACATCGGCAAGGGCCGGCATGGCGACCACTCGGAAATCGGCGCGGTGGATGCCGAAGCCTTTTGCCAGCGCCATCAGCTGCCGGTATGGGACAGTCGCCTGATCGTCTGGCTGGTGCAAAACCACCTGGTGATGTCGACCACGGCCCAGCGCAAGGACTTGTCCGACCCGCAGGTGATCCACGATTTCGCCCAGGCCGTCGGCGACGAAACCCGCCTCGATTACCTGTACGTGCTGACTGTCGCCGACATCAACGCCACCAACCCGACGCTGTGGAATTCCTGGCGCGCCAGCCTGTTGCGCCAGCTCTATACAGAGACCAAGCGCGCTTTGCGCCGCGGCCTGGAAAACCCGGTCGATCGCGAAGAGCAGATCCGCCAGACCCAGAGCGCGGCATTGGACATCCTCGTGCGCGGCGGCACCGACCCGGACGACGTCGAACAGCTGTGGGCGCAGCTCGGCGATGACTACTTCTTGCGTCACACCGCCGGCGACGTGGCCTGGCACAGCGACGCGATTCTCCAGCAGCCGGCTGACGGCGGGCCGCTGGTGCTGATCAAGGAAACCACTCAGCGCGAGTTCGAGGGCGGCACGCAGATCTTCATCTATGCGCCGGACCAACACGATTTCTTCGCCGTGACCGTGGCCGCAATGGACCAGCTCAACCTGAACATTCACGACGCCCGAGTCATCACCTCCAGCAGCCAGTTCACCCTCGACACCTACATCGTGCTCGACACGGACGGCGACTCGATTGGCGATAACCCGGCGCGGGTCAAACAGATCCGCGACGGCCTGACCGAAGCCCTGCGCAACCCGGACGACTACCCGACCATCATCCAGCGCCGGGTGCCGCGCCAACTCAAGCATTTCGCCTTCGCGCCGCAAGTGACGATCCACAACGACGCCCAACGCCCCGTGACCGTACTGGAACTCACGGCTCCCGATCGCCCGGGCCTGCTGGCACGGATCGGTACGATCTTCCTGGAGTTCGACCTGTCGCTGCAAAACGCCAAGATTGCCACGCTGGGCGAGCGTGTGGAGGACGTGTTCTTCATTACCGACGCAAACAACCAGCAATTGTCGGACCCGCTGCTGTGCAGCCGCTTGCAGGATGCAATCGTTGAACAGCTGAGCGTCGGCCACGAACCCGATATCAAAATTTCCCGCATTAGCATCTGAATAAACCAACTTTCCCTGTGGGAAAGCGCTTATGTAGGAGTCGGGCTTGCCCGCGATAGCATCACCTCGGCGCACCTGACAAACCGAGGCGCCTGCATCGCGGGCAAACCCGACGCCTACAAAAGCCAGCTCCCACACCGAACGAGATCTACCGATGAACAACGCTCTGAACCAGTTGCAGCCCTACCCGTTCGAGAAGCTCCGCGCTCTGCTCGGCAGCGTCACGCCAAGCCCGGACAAGCGCGCCATTGCGTTGTCGATCGGCGAGCCAAAGCACCGTTCGCCAAGCTTTGTCGCCGAAGCGCTGACCAGCAACCTGGACCAGATGGCGGTGTACCCGACCACCCTCGGCATCCCGGCCCTGCGTGAAGCCATTGCCGCCTGGTGTGAACGCCGTTTCAGCGTCCCGAGCGGCTGGCTCGACCCGGCGCGCAACGTGCTGCCGGTCAATGGCACCCGTGAAGCGCTATTCGCCTTCACCCAGACCGTGGTCAACCGTGGCGACGACGCCTTGGTGGTCAGCCCGAATCCGTTCTATCAGATCTATGAAGGCGCGGCGTTCCTCGCCGGGGCCAAGCCGCACTACCTGCCGTGCCTGGACGAAAACGGTTTCAACCCGGATTTCGATGCCGTATCGCCAGACATTTGGAAGCGCTGCCAGATCCTGTTCTTGTGTTCCCCAGGCAACCCGACTGGCGCACTGATCCCGGTCGATACCTTGAAGAAGCTGATCGCCTTGGCCGACGAATACGACTTCGTTATCGCGGCGGACGAGTGCTACAGCGAACTGTATTTCGACGAGCAAACACCGCCGGCCGGCTTGCTCAGCGCCTGCGTCGAACTGGGTCGCAAGGATTTCAAGCGTTGCGTGGTGTTTCACAGCCTGTCCAAGCGCTCCAACCTGCCAGGCCTGCGTTCGGGCTTTGTGGCCGGTGATGCCGAGATCCTCAAGGGCTTTCTGCTCTATCGCACCTACCATGGCTGCGCAATGCCGGTTCAGACCCAGTTGGCCAGCGTTGCGGCATGGAACGACGAAGTGCATGTGCGTGCCAATCGTGCGCTGTATCGCGAGAAATACGATGCGGTGCTGGAAATCCTTGGCCCGGTGATGGATGTGCAGCGTCCGGATGGCGGGTTCTACCTGTGGCCGAACGTTGAAGGCGACGATGAAGCGTTTTGCCGTGATCTGTTTGTGCAAGAACATGTGACTGTGGTGCCGGGCTCTTATCTGTCTCGCGAAGTTGATGGCTTCAATCCGGGCGCCGGGCGCGTGCGCATGGCATTGGTTGCGCCGTTGGCTGAGTGTGTAGAAGCAGCGAAGAGAATTCGCGACTTTATTATCCGCAATAAGTAAATATGCCTGCCTGCACTGTGCAACGCAGTGCAGGCACTCTTATAAAGTCAGTTACATTTCGTTCACTATTAAAACTCACCACACTGCTGCGTTCCCCTTACTCTCATGCAGCACATAACTGTGCTCCCAAATAAGACATTACATCCACTTCACGGAAGAAGTAACGAATGAATTGCATTGAAAACTGTTCTCTTATTCAATGGCCTGATGATCAGCAATCCTATGATGCTGCCATCAACGAAAATCCCGCAAACGCAAACACCTCCAGCAGTACTCGCCGCAAGCGCTCGCTGATCAATTACTCAAAGCTTTGGGCTAACGGACGAACGCTCAAAATCGCCTTCATCGACGACCCTGATGATGCGCACAAACAGAAGGTCATCGACGCCGCCAGCCAATGGCTGCCCTATATCAATCTGAGCTTCGATTTTGTCGATGGACTTGAAGGGGATATCCGGATCGCAACGAAAAACAATGCCAACAGTTCAATGCTCGGCACCGATGCGCTGTTGATTCATCCTGACTGGCAGACCATGGACCTGGGTGTCAAACCTGAAGATGCAGACTTCGACGTGATCGTGACTCATGAGTTTGGACATGCTTTAGGCGCCATGCATGAACACCAACACCCTGAGGCCACTATCCCCTGGGATAAACCGAAAGTTTATGAGTTCTACCAGAATCGGGAAATGAACCCATTGACCAAGGAACAAGTCGACAGGAACCTGTTTCAGCCCTTCGATACCATCGACGCGATTTATACGCCCTACGACAGAAAGTCGATCATGCACCATCCCGTGGCGAACACCCTGACACTGGGTGACTGGGAAAATCCAATCAACCGAAAGATCAGTAAAAAAGACAAGCGTTTAATGAAACTGCTCTACCCCAAGCGCTAAAACTTTATTCTTTTTAACGATCGAGAACAGGAGCATCGTCATTGAAAACAAACGGACGAGCACTGCCGATATCAACACGACTACACGCACACTATAAGCCAATCAATTATGAACATTATTACTCCCTGCAAAATGATCCGCGCTATTGATGAACTTGCCTCTTACGACGCAGCCATCCTGGAAAACCCCGACAACGCCCAACGCTCTTCCACGGGCCGACGTTCCAAGCGCGCCATTGGCACCTGGAGCAAATTCTGGGGCAATGGCCGGACGTTAAGAATCGCGTTCGTGGATACGCCGACTCAAATGAAACGGCTTGCCATCCAAGCGTTGATCAAGCAATGGCAACCCTCTGTGAACGTGCATTTCGAATTTGTTGACCACGGTGAAAGCGAGATCAGGATTTCAACATCCAGCGCGACAAACGACTCCGCAGTAGGCACTGATGCGTTGTTGTACGAACAACATGTACCAACGCTGAATTTGAATATTGAAATCGACCATCCAGAATTTGAAGCAACCGTACTGCATGAGTTCGGTCACGCATTGGGTCTGCAGCACGAGCAGCAGCATCCAAAAGCGAACATTCCCTGGGACAAGCCGAAGGTTTACGAATTTTATAAAACCCACTTTGGGTGGACCGAGCAAGACACGGATCTTTACGTCCTGACGCCTCTTGGAGGCAGCGACCATCTATGGGGCAGCTACGACAAGGATTCGATCATGCATTACCCCGTTCCGAACGAACTGACGACAGGGGATTGGGAAGTGGGTATCAACACCAAAATCAGCATGCTGGACAGGCGAGTTATGCGCAAAGCCTACCCAAAATAGCCATCGATCGACGCTGACTAAGTCCAGCGAACGCACAGACTAAGCATCTTCTGGTGACGCTACCATTCGCCATGAAAGCCTACTTGACCGATCCCAGATTGGCCTCACTCAAATCCAGTTCCCCCAGCACCTCTCGCAGCACGTCATCACCGATCTGGTGATGGCGGCTGAGGCTATACAACTCCAGGCGCTGCGCACGCAGCGCCTTCAAGCGCAACCGCCGCTCCAGCAAGTCCATCTGAAACGCCAGCGCCTGGGCTTCCGCCGAATCGTTGAACACATCCAGCTGATGCCGATACTCGGACATGATCCGCGCCTTCAGTTCGGTAGCCAGTGCTGCCTGCGCGGCGTCCTGCGGATTGATCTCTTCGATTTCCAGTGCATGGATTGCCGCTTCAGCGGTCTTGCGCCAGGCGTCACGTACTTCATTGCGGCGCTTGTCGTCGGGACTTTTCTCGATGCCGCGCAGCAACAGGGGCAAGGCGATGCACGCGGCAATCAGCGACAGCAGAATCACGCCGGCGGCGATGAAGATCAGCAGATCGCGCTCGGGAAACGCATTGCCTTCCAACAGCAATGGTACCGACAGTATGCCCGCCAGCGTCACGGCCCCGCGCACTCCGCCGACCGTCAGCAACCAGCAGGAACGCGCGGTCGGCACTTGTGTCATTTCGCCCCTGCCGCGCCAGCGTCGCAACAGAACAGACAAGCGCCAGATGCTCTGCACCCAGACGAAGCGCAACACCAGCAACACCAGAAAGATGGCGAGCACATCCAGACAACGGTAGAGCAGCGTCGGCCACAATGATGTTTCATGGCTGGCCACGGCCTTGATGATGTCCGGCAGTTGCAAGCCCAGCAGCAGGAAGATCAACCCGTTGAAGGCAAACTCCAACAGCGACCAGACGCTGCGATTGAGCAATCGGGTGCTGGTCTGGCGCGGAAGCAGATCGAGCCAGCTCTGCATCATCCCCGCCGCCACGGCGGACAAAATGCCGGATGCACCGAGACGTTCAGCCACCACATAAGCGGCGAACGGCAGCAGCAACATGAACACCACATGAGTCGCAGGATCATCCCAGCCGCGAGCGATCATCCATGAGCGCAAACGTCCCACCAGCCAACTCAATGCGACGCCGACGGCCAGGCCGCCAACCGCCACCAACACGAAGGTCACGCTGGCGTTGGCCAGCGAGAAAACGCCCGTCACCGCTGCCGCCAACGCGAATTTGAACGTCACCAGGCCTGAGGCATCGTTCATCAACGCCTCCCCCTGCAACATGTGCATCAGCGGCGTCGGCAGACGATCCCGGGAGATTGCCGAGACGGCCACGGCATCCGTGGGCGACAACACCGCCGCCAAGGCAAACGCCACCGGTAACGGAATGCCGGGTAACAACCAATGAATGAAATAGCCGGCGCCGACCACGGTGAACAGCACCAACCCCACCGCCAGTGTCAGGATCGGCCCGCGCAGGCGCCAAAGTTCACGCTTGGGCATCCGCCAGCCATCGGAAAACAACAGCGGCGGCAGAAACAGGAAGAGGAACAGTTCGGGATCCAGGGCCACATGCAGACCCAGTGTCGGCCAAGCCAGCAACGCACCCGCGCCAATCTGTACCAGAGGCAATGGCAGCGGTAGCAGCCGCCCGATCAGGCGTGAAACGCCGACCAGCATCAATAGGATCAGGACGGTGTAGGCGGTTTGCATAAAGCGCGGGTTCCCAGGCAATCGACAGCATTGAAGTGCCATATTAGCCGCTTAGACTGCCGGCTGGCCGTTGCACCAATGTCGTACGCTGCCGCGACCGACCAATACTACTCTGCGGCAGCAAGCTCGCGCCCACAGGGTTTTGGGTTTTAACTCAAGGGTCATGGCATAATCCGTCACCTTTTTTTTCCAGCACCTGCAAAGGGGGCAATTCCTTGACCGTTTCAAGCAAAACGTTGCACCTTTTCGGCATCAAAGCCTGCGACACCATGAAAAAGGCGCGCACCTGGCTCGATGAACACGCTGTCAGCTATGACTTTCATGATTACAAAACGGCCGGAATCGACCGTGAACACCTGACCCAATGGTGCGACGAGCACGGCTGGCAAGTGGTGTTGAACCGTGCAGGCACGACCTTTCGCAAGCTCGACGACGAACGCAAAGCCGATCTCGACCAGCGCAAAGCCATCGAACTGATGCTCGCACAACCCTCGATGATCAAGCGCCCAGTGCTTGATCTCGGTGACCGAACCCTGATTGGCTTCAAGCCAGATATCTACGCGGCAGCGCTCAAGTAAGCAGCCCGTTCAATTTTGTAGAGGTATTCACATGTCCAATTCCCTGTTCAGCCTGGCCTTTGGTGTCGGCACTCAAAACCGTCAAGGCGCATGGCTGGAAGTGTTCTACGCCGCCCCTGTCCTGCATCCATCGGCTGAAGTCATTGCCGCCATCGCACCGATTCTGGGTTACACCGAAGGCAATCAGGCCATCGCTTTCAGCACCGCTCAGGCGTCGCAACTGGCTGAAGCGCTGAAAGGTGTCGACGCTGCACAAGCCGCGCTGTTGACCCGTCTGGCCGAGAGCCACAAGCCGCTGGTCGCGACCATCCTGGCCGAAGACGCTCAACTGACCTCCACGCCAGAGGCTTACCTCAAGCTGCACCTGCTGTCTCATCGCCTGGTCAAGCCGCACGGCCTGAACCTGGCCGGTGTGTTCCCGCTGCTGCCGAACGTGGCCTGGACCAGCCAGGGCGCCATCGACCTGTCCGAACTGGCTGAGCATCAACTGGAAGCCCGCCTGCGTGGCGAGCTGCTGGAAGTGTTCTCGGTGGACAAGTTCCCGAAAATGACCGACTACGTGGTACCGGCCGGCGTGCGTATCGCTGACGCGGCGCGTATTCGTCTGGGCGCTTACGTGGGCGAAGGCACCACCGTGATGCACGAAGGTTTCGTCAACTTCAACGCAGGCACCGAAGGCCCGGGCATGATCGAAGGCCGTGTGTCGGCTGGCGTGTTTGTCGGCAAGGGTTCGGACCTGGGCGGCGGTTGCTCGACCATGGGCACCCTGTCGGGTGGCGGCAACATTGTGATCAAGGTCGGCGAAGGCTGCCTGATCGGCGCGAACGCCGGTATCGGCATCCCGCTGGGCGACCGCAACACCGTTGAGTCGGGCCTGTACGTGACCGCTGGCACCAAAGTGGCGCTGCTGGACGAGCACAACAAACTGGTCAAAGTCGTCAAGGCGCGTGAACTGGCAGGTCAACCTGACCTGTTGTTCCGTCGCAATTCGGAGACCGGTGCCGTGGAATGCAAAACCCACAAATCGGCCATCGAACTGAACGAAGCGCTGCACGCTCACAACTAAGTGCCGCAGGCACCTGTGGGAGCGGGCTTGTGTGGCGAGGGAGCTTGCTCCCGCTCGGCTGCGAAGCAGTCGCAAAGCTTTTGGGGCCGCTTCGCGCCCCAGCGGGAGCAAGCTCCCTCGCCACACAAGCTTTGCTCCTACGGGTTTGGCGTACACCCGCCCATGTTTACCAGGGCCGAATAACATGATGATCCCCTCTCCCTGGCGCGCCGATTTTCCGGCCATCGCCGCTCTGCAACGGCAAGACCAGACCTATCTGGACAACGCCGCCACCACGCAAAAGCCTCAAGCCCTGCTGGATGCCCTGACGCATTACTACGCTAACGGCGCAGCCAATGTACATCGGGCGCAACACTTGCCCGGCGCCCACGCCACCCAGGCGTTCGAGGCCAGCCGCAGCAAAGTCGCCCAATGGTTGAACGCCGGCGATAGCGGGCAGATCATCTTTACCCACGGCGCGACCTCTGCGCTGAACCTCCTGGCCTATGGCCTGGAGCATCTTTTCAATCCGGGCGATGAGATCGTCATCAGCGCCCTGGAGCATCACGCCAATCTGCTGCCGTGGCAGCAACTGGCGCAGCGGCGCGAGCTGAAACTGGTGATCCTGCCGCTGGATGCAAACGGCTTGATCGATCTGGATGCCGCTGCACAGTTGATGGGTCCGCAAACCCGTTTGTTGGCGGTCAGTCAGCTGTCCAACGTGCTCGGCGTCTGGCAACCGCTGCCGGCCTTATTGGCGATGGCCAAGGCGTACGATGCATTGACCGTGGTCGACGGCGCTCAAGGCGTGGTGCATGGCCGGCACGATGTGCAGGCGCTGGGTTGCGACTTCTATGTGTTTTCCAGCCACAAGCTCTACGGCCCCGATGGCCTCGGCGTGCTGTTCGGCCGCAACGAAGCGCTCAAGCAACTGCGTCACTGGCAATTCGGCGGTGAAATGGTGCTGGATGCGGATTACCACCACGCACGCTTCCGCCCTGCCCCGCTGGGTTTCGAGGCCGGAACGCCGCCAATTGCCGCTGTGATTGGTCTGGGCGCGACGCTGGATTACCTCACCGGGCTCGATCAAGACGCCGTTAACGCCCATGAAGCCGCACTGCATGATTATTTGCTGAAGGGGCTTGAGGCCCGAAACGGCATTCGGTTGCTGGGCAAACCGCAACTGGCCCTGGCGAGTTTTGTCGTCGAGGGTGTGCATAACTCGGATCTGGCGCATTTGCTGACCGAACAGGGGATTGCCGTTCGCGCCGGGCATCACTGCGCGATGCCGCTGCTCAAAAGCTTCGAACTGGCCGGGGCGATTCGGGTGTCATTGGCGCTGTACAACGACTCCGAAGACCTGGAGCGGTTCTTTGAAGCGCTGGATCAGGCCCTGGAGCTGTTGCGATGAGTCTGCCTGCCGATGCGGTGACGGCGCTGGAGACGTTCCAGAACGCTGCCGGCTGGGAACAGCGTGCGCGATTGCTGATGCAATGGGGCGATCGCCTGCCTGCACTGAGTGATGTGGATAAGGTGGATGCCAACCGGGTGCATGGCTGTGAAAGCCAGGTCTGGTTGGTGGCTGCGTTGCAGGATGGCCATTGGCAGTTTGCGGCGAGCAGCGATGCGCGGTTGATTCGCGGCTTGGTAGCGTTGCTGCTGGCGCGGGTCAACGGGTTGTCGGCGGCTGAGTTGCGACAGGTGGATTTGCCGGGGTGGTTCGATCAGCTTGGGCTTTCGCGGCAACTGTCGCCCTCGCGCAGTAATGGCCTGAATGCCGTGCTCCAGCGGATGAACGAGTTGGCTGGCTAATCGCCTTCGCGAGCAAGCCCGCTCCCACACTTCGACCGCATTCCCCTGAGAGAACCCGGTCGAAGTGTGGGAGCGGGCTTGCTCGCGAAGGGGCCATCAACCACACCCATCAAACCTCAGGCTTGACCCGATCCGAAGGCCGCCGAACACCCGCCACAATCTTGTCCACAGCCTTGGTCGCCGCCACCATCCCGAACGTCGCCGTCACCATCATCACCGCACCAAACCCGCCCGCGCAGTCCAGCTTCACGCCATCGCCGACAAAACTCTTCTGCAAACAGATGCTGCCATCCGGTTTCGGGTAGCGCAGTTGTTCAGTGGAAAATACACACGGCACGCTGTAATGGCGAGTCACGGTGCGAGAGAAGCCGTAGTCGCGACGCAAGGTCGAGCGCACTTTCGACGCCAGCGGGTCATTGAACGTGCGGTTCAAGTCGCACACTTGAATCAGCGTCGGATCAATCTGACCACCCGCACCGCCAGTGGTAATGATCTGGATCTTGCGCCGCTTGCACCACGCAATAAGCGCCGCCTTGGCGTTAACGCTGTCGATGCAGTCGATCACGCAGTCAATGTTCGGCGTGATGTACTCGGCCATGGTCTCGCGGGTGACAAAATCCGCCACCGCGTGCACCGTGCAGTCCGGGTTGATCCCGCGCAGGCGCTCGGCCATCACTTCGACCTTGGGCTTGCCGACGGTGCTGTCCAGAGCGTGTAACTGACGATTGGCGTTACTGACGCAGACGTCGTCGAGGTCAAACAGCGAAATCTCGCCCACGCCACACCGGGCGATGGCTTCCGCCGCCCAGGAACCGACGCCACCGACGCCAACGATCGCCACATGCGCCGCGCGCAGGCGCTCCAGCCCCTCGATGCCATACAAACGGGCGATGCCTGCAAACCGCGGATCTTCTGTGCTCATGACCAATACCCCAAAAACCGGCGCGCATTATAGGGCCACTGCGCGAGAACTTTTAACCTTCCGGCTACAAGTGTAAGAACTTATGTGAAAGCAAATTGCCCAATGTCCGGCAATTCCCTGTCCGCTGTACGAAAAGAGAATGCCCGGTGTAGGATGCGCGCCCCTTGGCGACCGCCAACCGTTCCTTCGTTCCACAGTCTTTGGAACCTGAAATAGCTATGTCATCCCGCAAATTTGGACTCAACCTGGTCGTGGTGCTCGCCATCGCAGCCTTGTTTACCGGCTTCTGGGCGCTGATCAACCGCCCAGTCACCGCCCCCAACTGGCCTGAACAGATCTCCGGCTTTTCGTACTCGCCGTTTCAGCAAGGCCAGTACCCGCAGAAAGAGCAGTACCCGACCGACGATCAAATGCGTCGCGACCTGGAGATCATGAGCAAGCTGACGGACAACATCCGTACTTACTCGGTCGACGGCACCCTGGAAGACATTCCCAAGCTCGCCGAGGAATTCGGCCTGCGCGTGACCCTGGGGATCTGGATCAGCCCGGACCAGGAGCGCAATGAGCGCGAAATCACCCGCGCCATCGAAATTGCCAACACCTCGCGCAGCGTGGTTCGCGTGGTTGTAGGCAACGAGGCGATCTTCCGTAAGGAAATTACCGCCGCCGAACTGAGCGTGATCCTCGATCGCGTCCGCGCCGCCGTGAAGGTGCCGGTGACCACGTCCGAGCAGTGGCACGTCTGGGAAGAACACCCGGAACTGGCCAAGCACGTCGACCTGATCGCCGCCCACGTTCTGCCTTACTGGGAATTCATCCCGGTGGACAAGGCCGGTCAGTTCGTCCTCGACCGCGCCCGCGACCTGAAAAAATTGTTCCCGAAAAAACCGCTGCTGCTCTCGGAGGTTGGCTGGCCGAGCAACGGCCGTATGCGTGGCGGCACCGATGCCAGCCCGGCAGATCAGGCGATCTACCTGCGCACCCTGGTCAACAAACTCAACCGCCAGGGCTTCAACTACTTCGTGATCGAAGCGTTTGACCAGCCGTGGAAGGCCAGCGACGAAGGGTCGGTGGGCGCCTATTGGGGCGTGTTCAACGCCGCGCGCCAGCAGAAATTCAACTTCGAAGGCCCGGTGGTCGCGATCCCGCAATGGCGGGTGCTGGCGATCGGCTCGGCCGTATTGGCGTTGCTGTCCCTGACCCTACTGATGATCGACGGCTCGGCCCTGCGCCAGCGTGGCCGTACCTTCCTGACCTTCATCGCGTTTCTGTGCGGTTCGGTGTTGGTGTGGATCGGTTACGACTACAGCCAGCAATACAGCACCTGGTTCAGCCTGACAGTCGGATTCCTCTTGGCGCTCGGTGCGCTCGGGGTCTTTATTGTTCTGCTGACCGAGGCGCATGAACTGGCCGAAGCAGTCTGGACCCACAAGCGTCGTCGTGAATTCCTGCCGGTGGTGGGCGATTCGGACTACAGACCGAAAGTCTCGATCCACGTGCCCTGCTACAACGAGCCGCCGGAGATGGTCAAACAGACCCTCAACGCCCTGGCCAACCTCGACTACCCGGACTTCGAAGTCCTGATCATCGACAACAACACCAAGGACCCGGCGGTCTGGGAACCGGTGCGCGATTACTGCGAAACCCTCGGCCCGCGCTTCAAGTTCTTCCACGTTGCCCCGCTGGCCGGCTTCAAGGGCGGCGCGCTGAATTATCTGATCCCGCACACCGCCAAGGATGCCGAAGTGATCGCGGTGATCGACTCGGACTATTGCGTCGACCCGAACTGGCTCAAGCACATGGTGCCGCACTTCGCCGATCCGAAAATCGCGGTGGTGCAGTCGCCGCAGGATTACCGCGATCAGAACGAAAGCACCTTCAAAAAGCTCTGCTACGCGGAATACAAAGGCTTCTTCCACATCGGCATGGTCACCCGTAACGACCGTGACGCGATCATCCAGCACGGCACCATGACCATGACCCGTCGCTCTGTTTTGGAAGAACTTGGCTGGGCCGACTGGTGCATCTGTGAAGACGCCGAGTTGGGTTTGCGCGTGTTCGAAAAAGGCCTGTCGGCGGCGTATTACCACACCAGCTACGGCAAAGGCCTGATGCCCGATACCTTTATCGACTTCAAGAAACAGCGTTTCCGCTGGGCCTACGGGGCGATTCAGATCATCAAACGTCACACCGCCAGCCTGCTGCGCGGCAAGGACACCGAACTGACCCGTGGCCAGCGTTACCACTTCCTCGCGGGCTGGTTGCCGTGGGTCGCGGATGGCATGAACATCTTCTTCACCGTCGGCGCGTTGTTGTGGTCGGCGGCGATGATCATCGTGCCGCAGCGGGTCGATCCGCCGTTGCTGATTTTCGCGATCCCGCCGTTGGCGCTGTTCGTGTTCAAGGTCGGCAAGATCATCTTCCTGTATCGCCGCGCCGTCGGCGTGAACCTCAAAGATGCGTTCTGTGCAGCACTGGCCGGACTGGCGTTGTCGCACACCATCGCCAAAGCGGTGCTGTACGGCTTCTTCACCAGCAGCATTCCGTTCTTCCGCACGCCGAAAAACGCCGATAACCACGGCTTCTGGGTGGCGATTTCGGAGGCGCGTGAAGAGATGTTCATCATGCTGCTGTTGTGGGGCGCGGCGCTGGGGATCTTCCTGGTCAACGGCTTGCCGAGCAACGACATGCGCTTCTGGGTGACCATGTTGCTGGTGCAATCGCTGCCATACCTGGCGGCGCTGATCATGGCGTTCCTGTCTTCGCTGCCGAAACCGGTAGCCGAGCCTGAGCCAGCACCGGCCGTCTAAATCCGTAGAGATGCACTAAACGGCGGCCAATGGCCGCCGTTTTGCTTTAAGATAACCGCCATTTTGCGCGCCCAGCACCAATTCCTGTAGGAGCAAAGCTTGCTCGCGATTGATGCCACTCGGTGTAACAGAAAGACCTCATCATCGTTCATCGCGAGCAAGCTTTGTTCCTACACAATTAGCTTCCGGAGTTTTCCATGACGGCCCACGCCGACCTTTCGCCGACCCTTCAACTCGCCATCGACCTGATCCGCCGTCCGTCCGTGACGCCGGTCGACGCCGATTGCCAGAAGCAGATGATGCAGCGCCTGGGCGATGCCGGTTTCATGCTGGAACCAATGCGCATCGAAGATGTGGATAACTTCTGGGCGACCCACGGTAAACACGACGGCCCGGTGCTGTGCTTCGCCGGTCACACCGACGTGGTGCCGACCGGTCCGGTGACGGCCTGGCAGATCGACCCGTTCAACGCACTGATCGACGAACACGGCATGCTCTGCGGCCGTGGCGCAGCAGACATGAAAGGCAGCCTGGCGTCGATGACCGTGGCCGCCGAGCGCTTTGTCGCCGACTACCCGGATCACAAGGGCAAGGTCGCTTTCCTGATCACCAGCGACGAAGAAGGCCCGGCTCACCACGGCACCAAAGCTGTGATCGAACGCCTTGCCGCCCGTAAGGAGCGTCTGGACTGGTGCATCGTCGGCGAACCGTCGAGCACCACCTTGGTAGGCGACGTGGTCAAGAACGGCCGTCGCGGCTCCCTCGGCGCCAAGCTGACCGTTCGCGGTGTACAGGGCCACGTGGCCTATCCGCACCTCGCCAAGAACCCGATTCACCTCGCCGCCCCGGCCCTGGCCGAACTGGCCGCCGAGCATTGGGACCACGGCAATGATTTCTTCCCGCCGACCAGTTTCCAGATCTCCAACGTCAACTCCGGTACCGGCGCGACCAACGTGATCCCGGGCGACCTGGTGGCGGTGTTCAACTTCCGTTTCTCCACCGAATCCACGGTTGAAGGCCTGCAAAAACGCGTCGCCGACATTGTCGACAAGCATGGCTTGGACTGGCACATCGACTGGGCGTTGTCCGGTCTGCCGTTCCTGACCGAGCCGGGTGCGTTGCTGGATGCCGTGGCGTCGAGCATCAAGGACATCACCGGTCGCGACACCAAGGCCTCCACCAGCGGTGGCACCTCCGACGGGCGCTTCATCGCGACCATGGGCACGCAGGTAGTTGAACTCGGTCCGGTTAACGCAACGATCCACCAGGTCAACGAGCGTGTACTGGCCGCCGACCTCGACGTGCTGACCGAAATCTACTACCAGACCCTGATCAAGTTGCTCGCCTGATGCTCGCTTGCCCGATCTGCAGTGAACCGCTGAACGCGGTGGAAAACGGCGTGGCCTGCCCCGCTGGGCATCGTTTCGACCGCGCGCGCCAGGGTTACCTGAACCTGCTGCCAGTGCAGCACAAAAACAGCCGCGACCCTGGGGATAACCTGGCCATGGTCGAGGCCCGCCGCGATTTCTTGAACGCAGGCCATTACGCGCCGGTGGCCAAGCGTCTGGCGGAACTGGCGGCGCAATACGCGCCGCAACGCTGGCTCGACATCGGCTGTGGCGAGGGTTACTACACCGCGCAAATCGCCGAGGCCTTGCCCAACGCCGACGGTTACGCGCTGGACATCTCCCGTGAAGCGGTCAAACGCGCCTGCAAACGCAACCCGCAGCTGACCTGGTTGATCGCCAGCATGGCGCGGGTGCCGTTGGCCTCGGGCAGTTGTCAGTTTCTCGCCAGCGTCTTCAGCCCATTGGATTGGGAAGAAGCCAAACGCCTGCTCAGCCCCGGTGGCGGCTTGATGAAAGTCGGGCCGACCAGCGGCCATTTAATGGAATTGCGCGAGCGGCTGTACGACGAAGTCCGCGAATACACCGACGACAAGCACCTGGCCCTGGTGCCGGACGGCATGGCATTGGCGCACAGTGAAACCCTGGAATTCAGACTGACGCTCGCAGAGGGTCAGGATCGCGCGAACCTGTTGGCCATGACGCCTCACGGTTGGCGCGCCAGTGCCGAACGCCGCGCAGCGGTCATCGAACAGGCCGAGCCGTTCGAGGTCACTGTGTCGATGCGCTACGATTACTTCGTTCTTCAATAACCCTTAATTTTTTGGTCTTGAGCAATGGCTTGAGGCCGGCTAAATCCGCGAATGGATTTTTCAGACCGCAGTGAGGACATCCATGCGCCAACCCGATATCGAGATTTACCTGAAAGACGCCGACGTCGACTACAAGGCCATCGCGGCCTGGCTCGGCACTGCTTTGGGCCCGTGCACCGACTGGGTTCAGAAGGGCCAGACGTACAAGTGCAAGGCCGGCAACGTGCCTGTCACCTGGCTGCCGAAAGCCGTAGGCAAGTGGAACAGCTTGTTCCTGGACAGCGACCAGACCCCATGGGAAGACGACATCGCCTGCGCCCGCGCAGCCTTTGCCGCGCTGAACGTCGAAGTGCGTTGCGCGCCGGGGACGTGGATCGAAGAAGAAGGTGAAGAGACAGCGGATCGCTGGATGCGCATCAGCGCTGATGGTGAAGAAGAAATCACCTGGAAAACTGTTTAAAAAACGACGCTGATCAAATGTGGGAGCGGGCTTGCTCGCGAATGCGGTGTATCAGTCGACATAAACCTGGACTGACACACCGCATTCGCGAGCAAGCCCGCCCACATTGATTTTGTGTGATCTGAACAGTGGGTTTAGAGCCCCACCACATCCTCAGCCTGCAAGCCTTTCTCGCCTGTCACCACGGCATATTCAACCTGCTGACCTTCAGCCAGCGAACGGTGCCCTTCGCCGCGAATCGCGCGGTAATGCACGAACACGTCCACCCCATCCTCGCGTTGAATAAAGCCGTAGCCCTTGGCGTCGTTGAACCACTTCACGTTGCCGGTTTCGCGCGTAGCCATGAATCAGTACCCCCCTTGTTTTTATTTTGAACGGCCGAGTATATGACAGCCGTCAAAACTCTCAACTCACTTTACTTAGGCGCTTTTTTGCCGATTTTCGGTGAATACGGCACACTATCGACCGCCCTAGCAATCGCTCGGTTTTAACCACTCACGCAGAAGCCGTATGACCCGTTCCCCGTTCCGCCGTCTTGTGTTTGGCACCCTGCGCCGACTGTTGTATCTCTGGGTTCGCTCGGAGACGATCAATCAGTCGTCGTTCACCCTCAACCTCGACCGCAGTCGCCCGGTGTTCTACGTCCTGCAAAATCCATCACTGACCGACCTCGCCGTGGTCGACACCGAATGCAGCAAGGCCGGCCTGCCCCGCCCGGTGTTGCCGGTTTCAGTGGGTAATCTGTTGGAACCCGCCGCGTTCTTTTACCTGACACCCGAGCCCGACTGGCTTGGCCGCCAGGACAAACGCGGCGCGCCGCCCACCTTGACCCGCCTGGTCAGCGCCCTGAGCCAGAATGCCGCCGAAGATGCGCAGATCATTCCGGTCAGCGTGTTCTGGGGCCAGTCGCCGGACAGCGAATCGAGCCCGTGGAAATTGCTCTTCGCCGACAGCTGGGCGGTGACCGGGCGTCTGCGCCGCTTGCTCAGCATCATCGTGCTGGGACGCAAGACCCGCGTGCAGTTCTCCGCACCGATCCACTTGCGTGAACTGATCGATCACAACAAGGGACACGAGCGCACCGTGCGCATGGCCCAACGGATCCTGCGGGTACACTTCCGCAACCTCAAAGCCGCCGTCATCGGCCCGGACATTTCCCACCGACGCAATCTGGTCAAGGGTTTGCTCAACCAGCCGCTGGTCAAACAAGCGATCCTCGACGAAGCCGAGCGCGAAAACATCGCCCCGGAGAAAGCCAAGGCCCAGGCCCTGCGCTACGGCAACGAGATCGCCTCCGACTACACCTACACCGCGATCCGTTTTATGGAAGTGGTGCTGAGCTGGTTCTGGAACAAGATCTACGACGGCATCAAGGTCAACAACATCGAAGGCGTGCAAAACGTCGCCCCGGGTTACGAAGTGATCTACGTACCCTGCCACCGCAGCCACATCGACTACCTGCTGCTGTCCTATCTGCTGTTTCGCAACGGCCTGACCCCGCCGCACATCGCCGCCGGGATCAACCTCAACATGCCGGGGATCGGCGGCCTGCTGCGTCGCGGCGGTGCATTCTTCATGCGCCGTACCTTCAAGGGCAACCCGCTGTACACCTCGGTGTTCAACGAATACCTGCACACCCTGTTCACCAAAGGCTTCCCGGTCGAATACTTCGTCGAGGGCGGACGTTCGCGCACCGGCCGCATGCTGCAACCGAAAACCGGGATGCTGGCCATTACCCTGCGCAGCTTCCTGCGTTCATCGCGCGTGCCCATCGTGTTTGTGCCGGTGTACATCGGTTACGAGCGCGTATTGGAAGGCCGGACCTACCTCGGCGAACTGCGTGGCGCCACGAAAAAGAAAGAGTCGATTTTCGACATTTTCAAAGTCATCGGCGCGCTCAAGCAGCGCTTCGGCCAGGTGGCGGTGAACTTCGGCGAGCCGATCAAACTGGCGGAGTTCCTCGACAGCGAACAGCCGGACTGGCGCCAACAGGAACTCGGCCCGCAATTCAAACCGGCCTGGCTCAACGAAACAACTAACCGCCTCGGCGAAAAAGTCGCACAGCATTTGAACGAAGCGGCCGCGATCAACCCGGTCAACCTGGTGGCCCTGGCGCTGCTGTCCACCAGCCGTCTGGCGCTGGATGATCGCGCCATGGCGCGGGTGCTCGATCTATATCTGGCGCTGCTGCGCAAGGTTCCGTATTCACCGCACACCACGCTGCCGGAAGGTGACGGTCGTGCACTGATCGAGCATGTGAAGGACATGGACCTGTTGTCCGAGCAGAGCGATGCGCTGGGCAAGATTCTTTACCTGGACGAGCAGAACGCCGTCCTGATGACGTACTACCGCAACAACGTGCTGCACATTTTTGCCTTGCCGGCGCTGCTCGCAAGTTTCTTCCAAAGCGCTTCGCGCATGAACCGCGACCAGATCCTGCGCTACACCCGCGCGTTGTATCCGTACCTGCAATCGGAACTGTTCATTCGCTGGTCCATGGATGAACTCGACACCGTGATCGACCAATGGCTGGAAGCGTTCGTCGAGCAAGGCCTGCTGCGCTTTGAAAACAACGTTTACCTGCGTCCGGCGCCAAGCTCGCGGCATTTCGTGCTGCTGACCTTACTGTCGAAGAGCATCGCCCAGACCTTGCAGCGCTTCTACATGACCGTCTCTTTGCTGCTCAACAGCGGCCAGAACAGTATCAGCGCCGAGGAGCTGGAAGACTTGTGCACGGTCATGGCCCAGCGCCTGTCGATCCTCCATGGCCTGAATGCCCCGGAATTCTTCGACAAGAGCCTGTTCCGTCATTTCATTCAAACGATGTTGGACCTCGACGTGCTCAAGCGCGACGAAGCCGGCAAGTTGAGCTATCACGAATTGCTCGGCGAACTGGCCGAAGGCGCGGCCAAACGGGTGTTGCCGGCGGAGATCCGCTTGTCGATCCGTCAGGTGGCGTTGCATCGCAGTGAAGATGCGGCGGATCAGGCTTAGTTATTGCCAGTAACTTTCTGACAACAACTAAAAGAACAGGGACGTTCTTATAGTTGTCCGATTATGGATTAATGGATCACTCCAATTAACCCGCCACGATATGGATATCGCGATGAACTCAGTAGATAACACCAGCCACTACATCACCCTTACATTTAGTTTGCCTGAAGACTTTATGCCTCCCACCGACGGCGAGGCCGAGACTTATATCAGCGTTTATACGGCAAATACTCAGTCTCCCATTAAAGTAGCGCAATCGCGTAATCCGATGCTGTACAGCGGTCGCTGGAACTTTTCATTTGCACACCGTTATTCCGATGTCAGCGTCAAATACCGTGTGAATGTCAGCATGACCCACAACGGTGTGCCACTGCTGATTGACCTGGACCACTTCATCGTTGTCCACCGTACCCCTCACCGCCAAATACTGCACCTGAGCCCGATCGGTCGCCTCTACATCCAGGCGCAAGAACCTCAAGCGGTAGAACCCGAACACGCAGTGACCATCGTTGCCCATGAATACGACAACGCGACGGTGCAACTGACTCAAGTGCATGTCAGTGAACAAATGGCAGAGGCGTTTTATCTGGAGTACGATCCGGACACTGTTGTGCCGGGTAAACGCTATACCCTGACGGCGACTGAAAATGAATACCGAAATTCAATCGAAGTCTATCCCGGCTCTGTTGTATTAAAACCCTTCAGCAAAGCCTGATAACCTTCACGCCCACAATAAACCGGCGAAACGGCTGTCAGCATCCGTTCCTCCTCAATCCGAACAAGGAAGCTGTCATGTTCCGCCCTACCCTTCGCTTCGCCGGCCTCTGCGCAGGCTTGATGATCTCTGCCAGCGCACTGGCGCTGTCACTCAGCGACCTGTCGCAAAAAGACGCCACGGGGGGCCTCAAGGATGCCCTGACCCAAGGTGCGCAACTGGCGGTCAAACAACTCGGTACACCGGGTGGCTTCAGCAACAACCCTGAGGTGAAAATCGGTTTGCCGGGCAAACTCGGTAAGGTCGCCGGCAAGATGAAGCAATTCGGCATGGGCGATCAGGTCGACGAACTGGAAGCCAGCATGAACAAGGCGGCTGAAACTGCCGTGACCCAGGCTCAGCCAATCCTCGTAGACGCGGTGAAGAAAATGAGTGTGGAAGATGCCAAGGCCATCCTCAGCGGCGGCAACGACTCGGCCACTCAATACCTGAACAAAACCAGTCGCGAACAGATCCGAGTCAAGTTCCTGCCGATTGTGAAGCAGGCCACTGATCAGGTCGGCCTGGCCAAGCAATACAACACGTTCGCCGGTCAGGCAGCGACCATGGGTGTGCTGGATACCAAGAATGCCAACGTCGAAAGCTATGTCACCGAACAGGCCCTGAACGGTTTGTTCGAGATGATCGGCAAACAGGAAGAAACCATCCGACAGAACCCTGCGGCGGCTGCGACCAGTCTGGCGAAGAAGGTGTTTGGCACGTTGTAATTCCGAGCGACTGAACCCCATTAAAAAGCCCGCTGACCTTTACGGGTTCAGCGGGCTTTTTATTTAAACGGCCTCCATGATGGATGAGGCCACGGGTGCGCCCTGGGTCAGTCTGTTCCGATAGACCTCGATAAAACCACTGACGGCCCGCAGGATCACCGAACACTGGAAATCGATGAAGTAGGTCAGGTCCAGTTCATCGGCCTCGGTGTTCAAATACGAACGCCCGTATTTCAAGGGTGCGTTGCGCAGCAATACGCTGATCGCAATGTAGCGAAACGCCGAGAAGTCATTCTTGAACATGAACCAGTAAAACAGTGCCCGCGCGACACGACCATTGCCATCGCGGAAAGGATGCTCGTAACCCAAGGCAAAATGCAGCGCGATGCCTTTCACCAGCGGATGGAGGTAGTCCTCACGATTGATATCGTCGTGGGACTGATTGATCCACTTCGACAGCACCTGCAAGCGTGACACCAGCCCCGCGGCGGGCGGCGGTGTATGCACGGTGTTGCCCTCGCCGTCCTGCACCACCACATCATCGTTGCCTCTGAATTCGCCCGGCGAATACTGCGCGTCATCAATACCCTCGACGCCAACACGATGCATCGCTGTGATGAGCTCCACACTCAGCAGTTCATAACGCTGTTCCCAGGCAAAGTTCATCATCTGGTAGTTGCCAATGACCATTCGCTCGTCGGGCGTTCGCGGCAGGCGATGGCGCTTGAGCATGTCCTTGGCCACCCGCGTGGTGGTTGCAGCGCCTTCGAGTTGGCTGCTGCTGATGGCTTCGTCTTCGATCAGGTCATTGAGCAGATAGCTGAAATGCGCACGCTCACCGATCTGGCTGGTCATGTATTCCAGTGCGGCGGTGGTGGTTTGCCGATCGACTGCCGAAATGGCTTTCTGCGCCAATGGCGTCAGCACGAAGTTGCCCCACTGGGCCGGCTCGCCCAAGGGCAGAAGGCAGGAATACTGTGCTGTCCGGGCCTTTTTGACCAAGGCCCAGCACACTCTTGAATCCAGCCCCGACGCCCAGCGGTAACGCAATTCATCAAATGGGAGGTAACGCCCCTGATCATCCAGCGGTTTCAGCAGGGCCAGGTAATCCGGGAGGCGTTCCTTGTGGGGGGATTTCATCAACAGGTCGAACACCGGATCGGTCCTGCCCGTTACAACCGGTGGCTTCTTCATGACGACTGTCTCAAAACTCGTAAAACTGAGACATGAGTACGGCATTCAGAGTCCTCTGACTCAATATCGGAGGATTCTGAAATACATGTAGGAAGTCAGACCGGCTCTTTCTTCACCCGGAACCAAGCCGCATACAACGCCGGCAAGAACAACAACGTCAACGCCGTTGCCACAATTAACCCGCCCATGATCGCCACCGCCATCGGCCCGAAGAACACGCTGCGAGACAACGGAATCATCGCCAGCACCGCGGCCAGCGCGGTCAATACAATCGGGCGGAAGCGGCGCACGGTCGCCTCGATGATCGCCTGCCAGGGCTTGAGGCCTGCCAAGATGTCTTGCTCGATCTGGTCCACCAGAATCACCGAGTTACGCATGATCATCCCGGACAGCGCGATGGTCCCCAGCATCGCGACAAAACCGAACGGTTGCCGGAACACCAACAGGAACAAGGTCACGCCGATCAGCCCCAGCGGCGCGGTGAGGAACACCATCACCGTGCGCGAGAAGCTGCGCAGTTGCAGCATCAGCAACGTCAACACCACCACGATGAACAGCGGCACACCGGCCTTCACCGAGTTCTGCCCGCGGGCGGAATCTTCGACTGTGCCGCCGACGTCCAGCAAGTAGCCGTCTGGCAATTCGGCGCGAATCGGATCAAGTGTCGGCATGATCTGCTGCACCAGCGTGGCGGGTTGCTCCTTGCCGTAGATGTCGGCACGAACGGTGACGTTTGGCAGGCGATTACGGTGCCAGATGATGCCTTCTTCGAAGCCGTATTCCAGCGTCGCGATCTGCGACAGCGCCACGCTGCGACCGTTGTCGGTCGGCACGGCCAGGCTTGGCAGCAACGACAGCTCGGTGCGTTCGTGCAAGGTGCCGCGCAGCAGGATTTCGATCAACTCATTGTCTTCGCGGTACTGGCTGACGCTGGAACCGGTCAGGGAACTTTGAAGGAACTTCGACAAGTTCGCCGTGCTCACGCCCAAGGCTCGGGCGCGGTCCTGATCGACGTTCAGGTACACCACTTTGCTCGGTTCTTCCCAATCCAGGTGGACGTTGGCCACGTGCGGATTCTCGCGAACCTTGGCCGCCACTTTACGTGCCAGCGCGCGGACTTCGTCGATGTGCTCACCGGTCACCCGGAACTGCACCGGATAGCCCACTGGCGGTCCGTTTTCAAGACGCGTGACACGCCCCCGCAAGGCCGGGAATTGTTCGTTGAGGGTTTCGATCAGCCACGTGCGCAGGCTTTCGCGATCCTCGATGGTCTTGGCCAGGACCACTACCTGGGCGAAGCTTGCCGCTGGCAGTTGTTGATCCAGTGGCAGGTAGAAACGCGGTGAGCCGGTGCCGACGTAGGCCACGTAATTGTCGATACCGGCGCGATCCTTCAGCATGGCTTCCAGGCGTTTGACTTCGTCGGCGGTGTTGCTCAAGGACGCGCCTTCGGCCAGTTTCAAATCGATCATCAGCTCCAGCCGACCCGACGCCGGGAAGAACTGTTGCGGCACGAAGCGGAATAACATCACTGAAGCAACAAACATCAGGATCGTCAGCACGATCACCGTTTTGCGTCGCCGTACGCACCATTCCACCAGACGTCTGACCCGCTGATAGAACGGCGTGCCGTAAGGGTCGGGCTGATCCGTGCCGTGTTTCGCCGCATGAATTTTCGCCAGGTCCGGCAGGAGTTTTTCCCCCAGGTACGGCACAAACACCACCGCGGCCACCCATGAGGCCAGCAACGCGATGGTCACCACCTGGAAGATCGAGCGGGTGTATTCGCCGGTGCTCGATTGCGCGGTGGCAATCGGCAGGAAGCCGGCGGCGGTGATCAACGTACCGGTGAGCATCGGGAATGCCGTGCTGGTCCAGGCATAACTGGCCGCCTTGACGCGGTCGAAGCCCTGCTCCATTTTGATCGCCATCATTTCCACGGCGATGATCGCGTCATCCACCAGCAACCCCAGCGCCAGCACCAACGCGCCGAGGGAAATCTTGTGCAGGCCGATGCCGAGGTAATACATGCAGGCAAACGTCATCGCCAGCACCAGCGGAATCGCCAGCGCCACCACCATGCCGGTGCGCATGCCCAGTGAGAAGAAGCTCACCAGCAACACAATCGCCAAGGCCTCCACCAGCACCTGAACGAATTCGCCGACGCTGGTTTTCACTGCGGCGGGCTGATCCGACACCTTGCGCAATTGCATGCCGGCCGGGAGGTTGTTCTGGATGCGGTCGAACTCGACTTCCAGCGCCTTGCCCAGCACCAGGATGTCGCCGCCGTCCTTCATCGCCACGGCCAGACCGATAGCGTTTTCGGCCATGAAGCGCATACGCGGTGCAGGAGGATCGTTAAAACCACGGCGAACGTCGGCCACATCGGAAATGCGGAACGTACGATCACCAACGCGGATCGGGAAGTTCTTGATCTCATCGACGGTCTGAAAATTCCCCGAGACCCGTAGCTGCAATCGCTCACTGGTGGTTTCGAAGAACCCGGCCGTCGACACCGCGTTCTGCTCTTCAAGCGCTTGTTGCACGGCGGCCAACGGCAGGCCAAGAGTGGCGAGTTTGACGTTGGACAGCTCGATCCAGATTTTCTCGTCCTGCAGTCCGAGCAGATCAACCTTGCCCACATCCTTGACCCGTTGCAGCTGGATCTGGATGCGGTCGGCGTAGTCCTTCAACACCGCGTAATCAAAACCGTCGCCGGTCAGGGCGTAGATGTTGCCGAAAGTGGTGCCGAACTCATCGTTGAAAAACGGCCCCTGAATGCCCGGTGGCAAGGTATGGCGGATGTCGCTGATCTTCTTGCGGACCTGATACCAGAGCTCGGGGATTTCCTTCGAATCCATGGCATCGCGCGCGATAAACGTCACCTGGGATTCACCCGGACGGGAGAACGAGACGATGCGCTCGTACTCGCCGGTTTCCATGAGTTTCTTCTCGATGCGTTCGGTGACCTGGCGCGACACTTCCTGGGCCGTGGCCCCCGGCCAGTTGGTGCGAATCACCATGGCCTTGAAGGTAAACGGCGGGTCTTCGCTCTGTCCGAGTTTGGTGTAGGAAAGCGCACCGACGACGGCCAGCAAGAGCATCAGGAACAGTACGATCTGGCGATTACGCAGCGCCCATTCGGAAAGGTTGAAGCGCATCGGGAATTACTCCTTGTCCGCCAGATTGACCACGCGGTTGGAGCGATCCACCGGACGCACTTGTTGCCCGTCATGCAGCACATGAACACCGGCGGCCACCACCCAGTCGCTGGCGTTAAGGCCTTCGAGCACTGGTACGGTTTTCTCGCCGAACGGACCGACCCGCACCGGGGCTTTTTTCAAGGTGTTGTTGGCGCCGAGCACCCACACGTAGGTCGCACCGTTTTCCGCGGTGACGGCTGATAACGGCACCGACAGTGCAATGGTTTCCGCCGTCTGGATGAACACCCGGGCGCTTTGGCCGAGCTCCGCCGGGACTTTGCCGGCGGTGAACGCGATGCGGGCGGCGAAGGTGCGCGATTTTGGATCGGCGGCAGGCGACAGTTCGCGGATGCGGCCGGCGAAGCGTTGATCAGGTTGGGTCCAGAGTTCTACCGATACCGGCTGACCCACCTTGAAGCGGCCGAAACTCTGCTCCGGCAGGCTGATCAACACCTCACGCTCGCCATCGGTGGCAATGGTGAAAACGGTTTGCCCGGCTGCCACCACTTGCCCGACTTCCACGGCCCGCTTGGACACGACGCCATCCTGAGGCGCGCGCAGTACCGCGTAGCTCGCCTGATTGGTCGAGACATTGAATTCAGCTTTGATTTGCTTGAGGCGGGCTTCACCGGATCGGTAAAGGTTTTCCGCATTGTCGTATTGCGAATGGCTGACCATCTGACGGTCCATCAGGGTCTTGTAGCGATCCCGCTCGGCGCGCACCAGGCTGAGATTGGCCTCGGCGGCGGCGACCTGGGCGCGGGTGGCTTCCAGTTGCAGGCGTACGTCTTGTGGGTCGAGCTCCGCCAGAGGCTGGTCAGCCTTGACGCGCTGCCCTTCCTCGACCAGTCGTCGGCTGACTTTGCCACCAATGCGAAACGCCAGGTCCGGCTCATACCGCGCCCGCACTTCACCGGGATAGCTTTCCATCGCCTGCGCCGAAGGCTCTGGCTGCACCACCATGGCCGGGCGAAGGGTGACTTGAGGCGCCTCTTCGTGACCACACGCAGTCAATAAAAACGCCAGAGTTGCTGGCAACGCGAGGGGCAAGGCATAGCGGAACATGGTGAACGACCTTTCGCTAATGGTGCTTGGAATAATTATACTGGCGAGTATGTTATTAATAGCAAACTCACCAGTCCAGTAATAAAAGCGAATATGCCGAACAATCTTTCAGCACCCAACGGTCCGGGCCGCCCCAAGGATCTGGCCAAGCGCCAGGCCATCCTCGATGCGGCGAAAATTCTGTTTGTGAGCAAGGGTTACGCGAACACCAGCATGGATGCCGTGGCGGCGGAGGCTGGCGTGTCCAAGCTGACTGTCTATAGCCACTTCAACGACAAGGAGACGCTGTTCTCCGCTGCCGTGGTCGCCAAGTGCGAAGAGCAACTGCCACCGCTGTTTTTCGAACTGGCGGATGGGGTTGCGGTAGAAACCGTGCTGCTGAACATCGCACACGGCTTTCATCAGCTGATCAACAGCGACGAATCGGTGAACCTGCACCGCTTGATGATCACCCTCGGCAGCCAGGACCCGAAACTCTCGCTGATCTTTTTCGAAGCCGGCCCGCAACGCATGCTCGATGGCATGGAGCGGTTGCTGACCCAGGTGGATCAAAGCGGTGTGTTGAGCATTGAAAAACCGCGTAATGCGGCTGAGCATTTCTTCTGCTTGCTCAAGGGCGGGGGCAATTTTCGGTTGCTGTATGGCTGCGGCGGGCCAGTGACCGGGGAGGCGGCCGAGGAACATGTGCAGGAAGTGGTGGAGTTGTTTATGCGGGCTTATCGGCCCTAGACAGCCTGACAGGATTCGACCGCCTGCACTGGCCCCTTCGCGAGCAAGCCCGCTCCCACATTTGATCGAGTCCCCTCATGGGAATGCGGTTGAATGTGGGAGCGGGCTTGCTCGCGAAGCAGGCAACTCGGTATCAGGGTTTGAGCGCTTTCTTCGGATAAATGTCATACCGGCTGGATTTCCCGTCCAGCGCATGACTCGGCTTGGGCCCGGCAATACACGGTGCCTTGCGCGGCCGCTTGACCACCACCCGGTGACTGGCCAATGCCAATGCGGCTTCCAGCAACGCTGGCGCATCCGGGTCATCCCCCACCAACGGCCGGAACAAGCGCATTTCTTTCTTCACCAACGCGGTTTTCTCGCGATGGGGAAACATCGGGTCGAGGTAGATCACCTGCGGCGGCTCACCTTCCCAATTGCGCATCACTTCAATCGAGTTGCCCTTGAGCAAACGCATGCGCGCGACGATGGGCGCCACGTCGAAATCTTCAGCGCCCCGCGCCAGACCATCCTCCAGCAAGGCGCCGATCAGCGGCTGACGCTCGATCAGGCTCATCTCGCAGCCCAGGCTCGCCAGCACGAACGCATCCTTGCCCAACCCCGCCGTGGCATCCAGAACACGCGGACGCACGCCCTGCGCAATGCCAACAGCCTTGGCGATCATCTGCCCCGTGCCGCCACCGAACAACCGGCGATGCGCCGCCCCGCCTTCGACGAAGTCCACCCGCACCGGCCCCGGCGCATCCGCCCCGAGCTGTTGCAGCTGTAAACCCTCCTCACCGACCTGCAAGGCAAAGTCGCCGTCATCCACCTGCAACGGCAAGCCCAGGCGCTCGGCCCATTGCTCGGCCTGGGGCTGAAAGGTCGTGCCCAGGGCCTCGACATGGATGCGGCAAACCGCCGGTTGATCAATCATCGGAAAACACGCTCAAAAAATTAATGATCGGCAAAAACGGCCGATAACAAAACTAACGGGCATTTTGCCAGAGCTGAGCGTCGACCGAGAGAAATGTCAGACTTTCAACCCACAATCACAGGTTTTATCTCGCCCTACGGCGATTACAACCTGCGAAACACCCAGGCGTTGGGCGGTGTCAGTCACCTGTGGCAAGATTTTTTTGCCCGGGCGTTGGCCGATCAGCCGGGTGATGGGGTTCCCGAGTCGCTCAAGTTTCCACCGGTCGATCTCGACAGCCCGGTCGAGCCCACCGTCGGCAGCGATCTGCTGGCACACATCGTCTCCCAGCGCGAATGCAACGTGACGGATACCGTGGTCCGCCCACCGGAGCCACTGTTTTTGCCGATTGCCGAGTTCGAAATGGACCTGGCCGACAAACCGGCCCCACCGTTCCCGCGGGAAGAAATCGTCGCTCAGCAGAAACAACAGGACTTCGAAAGCGGCTGGGTTCGCCCTATCGTGCTCACCGCCGGTCAACCCGTGCCGGAAGCCGGCCCGGCGCCACAACCGCGTCCGCTGCACCTGCCCATCGCCGAATTTGAAATGGACCTGCTGGACAAGCCGTTCCCGCCGTTCTCCCCAGATGAACTGGTGGAACAACAGAAACAACTCGATTTCGATAACGGCTGGGCTCGCCCGATCGTTCTGCAAAACCTGCGCATCGCCGCCTGACCTTCAATAACAGGCTCTCAGAAAAACCGCAGCCTCAACCTTTGAACAGTTGGTTAGCCTTCGCGTACGGCATGGAGCGCGAGGTAAATCCGAACGTGCCCGAAGTCTTGATTTCTTCAGCCGCACGGAAAAACTCGCCATACGCCGCCAGCGCGAGTGCCGATCCAACGCTGATGCGCTTGACGCCCATTTCGCTCAACTGCTCGACCGTCAACTTGAGCCCGCCGGACATCAACACATTGACCGGTTTTGGCGCCACCGCACGGACCACCGCCAACACGTCTTCAGCGCTGCGCAGTCCCGGCGCGTAGAGCACGTCTGCGCCCGCTTCGGCGAACGCCTGCAAGCGGCGAAGGGTGTCGGCGAGATCGGGATTGCCGTGCAGGAAATTCTCCGCGCGCGCAGTCAGCATGAAGGGGAACGGCAAACTGCGCGCTACCGCCACCGCCGCTTCAACCCGCGCCACGGCATGCTCGAAGCAGTAGATCGGCGCCGCTTCACGGCCCGTGGCATCTTCGATAGAACCGCCAACCGCACCGGCCTCCGCCGCGCGCAAAATGCTCTGGGCGCACTCGGCGGGGTCATCGGCAAAACCGTTTTCCAGATCCACCGCCACCGGCAGATCAGTGGCCGCGACAATCGCCCGTACATTCGCCAGCGTATCGTCGAGGCTCAACGCGCCATCGGGGCGTGCATTGGAAAAGGCGTAGCCGGCACTGGTGGTTGCCAGCGCCTCAAAACCGAGGCTGGCGAGCATCTTCGCCGAGCCGGCGTCCCACGGGTTGGGAATGACAAAAGCCCCGTCGCGTTCGTGCAATGCTTTGAACGCCTGGGCTCGAAGGGTTTGCGCATCCATTGGGCAGGCTCCTGAAAAGGGGAAAGAATCCGCCTCAGAGCAAGCCAAGTTGCTCCGCTGCGGGTTCTCTGTATAGCTCAGGCAGCGGCGGCAGGCCAGGCAAACGCAGCATCAGTTGCGCGTGAAAACGTTGCGCGAGTTTGGCGGCCAGCAAGTTATCGGCGGTGTGCAGGAAGATGTAGGGCGTACGCCCCTCTTCGATCCACGCGGCGATTTTTTCGACCCATGGCAGCAGAAACGGATCGTTGGCTTCCAGCTGTGGATGGCCGATGAAACGCACCTGCGGGAACTGGGTGAATGCCGCCGGGCGTGGCGGCACTTTGGGCTTTTTCGATTGGGCGTGGAGCACCGAGGGATCGGTCGACGTGCAGCTGAACAGCGCACGCGGATCCAGGCAGATGCGTTCGACACCGCGATCCAGCAGCAGGCGATTGAGCATGCGCTCGGCATCACCCTTGGCGAAGAACGCATCGTGTCGCACTTCGACGGCCAGCGGTCGTTGCAGCGCATCAATGAACGCGGCCAATTCGGGCAATCGCTGCGGCGTGAAGCTTTTCGACAATTGCAGCCACAACGGCGAAACCCGCTCACCCAAGGGGCTGAGCAATTGCACGAAGGTTTCGGCGGCGGTCAGTTGCTCGCGCAGGTCACCGCCGTGGCTGATATCGCCTGGAAACTTGGCGGTGAAACGAAAGTGCTCGGGCATGGCCTCGGCCCACCGCTCGACAGTGGTGGCAGCCGGGCTCGCGTAGAAGGTCGTATTGCCTTCTACGGCATTGAATACTTGGGTATAGAGCGTTAGAAATTCGGAGGATTTCGCGTCTGGCGGGTAGAGGTAATCGCGCCAGGCGTTTTCACTCCAGGACGGGCAGCCGAGGTAGTAAGGCAGCCGCATCAGATGTACAGGTCGAGGCCCAGCACATCCGTATCCCAATCGACAAAAGTGGCCGTGCTCAGATAGCTGGCGAGCGCGGTGGCGACGCTTTTGCTCATGGCGCGGTGGTAGATCATGTCTTGCTGACGCGCCGGCAGATTGCTCAGGCGTTGCGCCGAGGCTTTGGCGGCACGGGCAGCCATTTGCTCTTCCGAGGGGATTTCCAGCTCACCGTCGATATCGACGTAATCGTCTTCCGCCACAGGGCCTTTGCGAGCCTTGCGCTTGATGGGGTAGGACTGAGAGGAAAGGCCGTCTATACGCATGAGTACATGTCCGGTATCAATGATGGCAGTTTAGTGGCGCAATGGCCGCTTCGCAAACCGCTTGGTGATAACTAGAACACAGAATCGGGAAAAGGTTTAAAAGCCGGGGGTATAAATCGACGATTGGCAGGCAGTGGAGCATCTATTGTGGCGAGGGGGCTTGCCCCCTCGCCACAAAAGCCCTCTGGATTACCGGGCTTTCGGCGTCGCCACTTTATCGCGCAGATAAACCGGTTGAGCCTCATCCGCCACAATCGCCTCACCCCGTGCCCAGGCAAACCGCGCGAGCGTCAGCAGGTCTTCGGCATGCGGCAACATACCGGCATCATGCCCGGTCAGGTTCACGGCAATGCGCTCGGCATACCCCCAACCCGTGCCCGCACCAAACCACACGCCGCTGGCATCCGCCGGCAACGCCGCCACTTCCGGCGACAACACGGCTTCATTGCCCACCAGGAGCATCTCCCCCGCCGTTTCGCGGTAGCAGCCCCAATACACTTCATCCATCCGAGCATCAATAGCCGACGCCACCTGGCTCACCCCGTGCTCCCGATACGCACGTTGCGCCAGCACCGCCAGGTTCGACACCGGCAACACCGGGCGATCCAGCGCAAACGCCAGGCCCTGGACCACACCAATGGCGATCCGTACGCCAGTAAACGCACCCGGCCCACGACCAAACGCGATGGCATCGACCGCTTGCAGTGTGGTTCCGGCATCAGCGAGCAATTGCTGGATCATCGGCAATAGCTTCTGCGCATGCAGGCGCGGGATCACCTCGTAATGGCTCGTGACTTTGCCGTCATGCAGCAAGGCAACGGAGCAAGCTTCAGTCGCGGTGTCCAGGGCCAGCAAGGTGCTCATCGATGTTTCCGTAAGAGAGGTCAGAAAAAGTGCGCCAGTATAAACAACTACGGCCCGCAAGCGGGCCGTAGAAGATGAAGCGTTTTTTAGCTCAGTGCTTCAAGCACTTTGCCGGTGATTGCTTCAACCGAGCCAACACCTTCGACGTGGCTGTACTTCGGTTTGCCTTGAGCGGCGGACAGCTCCTGGTAAAACTTCACCAGAGGCTCGGTCTGGGCGTGGTAGACCGACAGGCGATGACGCACGGTTTCTTCGGTGTCGTCTTTGCGCTGTACCAGCTCGTCGCCGGTGATGTCGTCTTTACCGGCAATTTTCGGCGGGTTGTAGACGATGTGGTACACGCGGCCGCTTGCCTCGTGAACACGACGACCGGCGATACGCTGGACGATGTCTTCGTCTTTGACGTCGATCTCCAGCACGTGGTCCAGCTCGACGCCGGCCTTCACCAGGGCTTCAGCCTGAGGAATGGTGCGCGGGAAACCGTCGAACAGGAAACCGTTGGCGCAATCGGCCTGGCTGATGCGTTCCTTGACCAGGTTGATGATCAGGTCATCGGAGACCAGACCGCCGCTGTCCATGACGCTCTTGGCGATCAGGCCCAACTCGGTGCCGGCCTTGACGGCTGCACGCAACATGTCGCCAGTGGAGATTTGCGGAATGCCGAATTTCTCGGTGATGAACTTAGCCTGAGTACCTTTACCGGCCCCGGGAGCTCCCAGCAGAATGACGCGCATCGATGTGCTCCTCAATTTTTTATATGGATAACGTCAGATTCGCCTCGTGGGGCCAATCTCAAAAATAGGGTCGTGGCCGCCCAAACGGCCAGAGGCTGACCAAGATACACAGCAGGCCCGGACCACACAAGCCGCCGAAAGTCGGAGAAACCGCTGCCTGACGTGACCTTTTGATGGAGTGCCCCAAGTCGCAACCCCATCATTAACTGTCGCCTGACCGACCTTTTCCGGCCTTCGCCCACAGGCACCCGACGCCCGCGCCGAGTGCCTTGCCCCACAGCAAAAACCTTAGCCGGTATTTCGCAAACCGGCGGCAATCCCCGCCACAGACACCAGCAACGCCTGTTCTACCGGGCTACCCTGCGCGACATCCTGTTGTCGCGAACGCGCCAGCAACTCCGCCTGCAATAGATGAAGCGGGTCGAGGTAGGTGTTGCGCAACCGGATGAATTCAAGGGTCTCCGGGCTATGTGCCAGTAGCTGCGACTGACCAGTCAATCCAAGGACCACGGCGCACGCCTGCGACAATAGGTCGCGTAAGTGCACACCTAAAGGAAGCAAATCCGGCTCGACCAGACGCTCATCGTAGGATTGGGCGATGTCAGCGTCCGCTTTGGCCAGGACCATTTCCAGCATGTCGATGCGCGTGCGGAAGAACGGCCATTGCTCGCGCATCTGCCCCAGGAGTTCGCCTTCACCGCGTTCCAGAGCCTTGCTCAACGCAGCCTCCCAACCCAGCCAGGCCGGCAACATCAGGCGCGTTTGCGTCCAGCCGAAGATCCACGGAATCGCGCGCAGGCTCTCGATCCCGCCGGCGCGGCGCTTGGCCGGACGACTGCCCAGCGGCAAGCGCCCCAGTTCCTGTTCCGGCGTTGACTGGCGGAAATACTCGACGAATTGCGGGTTCTCACGCACCACGGCGCGGTAGGCCTTGACCCCATCGGCGGCCAATTCGTCCATCAAATGCCGCCACGCGGGCTCTGGTGGCGGCGGTGGCAGCAAGGTCGCTTCCAGCACCGCGGCCAGGTACAGATTAAGGTTTTGCTCGGCGATGTCCGGCAGGCCGAATTTGAAACGAATCATTTCCCCTTGCTCAGTGGTGCGGAAACGCCCGGCGACCGAACCCGGCGGCTGCGACAGAATCGCCGCGTGCGCCGGACCGCCGCCACGCCCTACGGTGCCACCGCGACCGTGGAACAACAGCAGCTCCACTTGCTGCTCGCGGCAGATGTCGACCAAGCGTTCCTGCGCCCGATACTGCGCCCAGGCCGCCGCTGTCGTGCCGGCATCCTTGGCCGAGTCGGAGTAGCCGATCATCACTTCCTGCGGCCCCTGCAAGCGCGAACGATAGCCGGGCAGCAGCAACAGCTTTTCGATCACCGGGCCGGCGTTGTCGAGGTCCGCGAGGGTTTCGAACAGCGGCACCACACGCATCGGCCGCAGTACGCCAGCCTCTTTGAGCAGCAGTTGCACGGCGAGCACGTCGGAGGCGGCACCGGCCATGGAGATCACATATGAGCCCAGTGAAGCGCCAGGGGCGGCGGCGATTTCCCGGCAGGTCGCCAGCACTTCGGCGGTGTCGGCCGACGGTTTGAAATACGCCGGCAGCAACGGTCGCCGGTTGTTCTGCTCGCGCATCAGGAAGGCGATGCGCTCCTCCTCGCTCCAGTCTTCGTAGCGACCGAGGCCCAGGTAATCGGTGATTTCGGTCATGGCGGCGGTATGCCGCGAGGAATCCTGACGCACATCGAGGCGCACCAGGAACAGACCGAAAGTCACCGCCCGCCGCAGGCAATCGAGCAACGGGCCGTCGGCGATCACGCCCATGCCGCACTCATGCAGCGACTGGTAGCAGAGCTCCAGCGGATCGAGCAAGTCGCGGTTGTTTTGCAGCACATCGGCCGGCGCCGGGGTGGTCATCGTCAAGGATGCGTGCGCCCAATTACGCGTCGCCCGCAGACGTTCACGCAGTTGTTTCAGCACCGCGCGATACGGTTCGGCGCTGTCCCCAGCCTTGGCTTTCAAGGCCTCGCTAGCCTGTTGCATCGATAATTCCGCCGCCAGATGATCGATGTCGCGCACGTACAAATCGGCGGCCATCCAGCGCGCCAGCAGCAACACTTCACGAGTCACGGCCGCGGTCACGTTGGGGTTGCCGTCGCGATCGCCGCCCATCCACGAGGCGAACCGAATCGGCGCGGCCTCCAGTGGCAGGTGCAGGCCGGTTGCGTCAAACAGGGCTTTATCGGCCTTGCGCAGGTAATTGGGGATCGCCTGCCACAGCGAATGCTCGATCACCGCGAAGCCCCATTTGGCTTCATCGACAGGTGTCGGGCGAGTGCGGCGAATTTCTTCGGTGTGCCAGGCTTCGGCGATCAGGCGCTGTAATTTCGCCTGGATTTGCTCGCGTTCAGCCGGGGTCAGGTCACGGTGGTCTTGCGCCGCCAGTTGCGCGGCAATCGCGTCGTACTTCTGGATCAACGTGCGGCGCGCCACTTCGGTCGGGTGCGCGGTCAGCACCAGCTCGATCTCCAGTCGCCCCAATTGCCGGGCCAGCGCGTCGGCGCTGTGGCCTTCGGCGCGCAGGCGAGCGAGCAGTTCCGGCAACACGCGCGCCTCGAACGGCGCGGGCTGCGAGGCTTCGCGGCGGTGAATCAGCTGATATTGCTCGGCGATGTTGGCCAGGTTGAGAAACTGGTTGAACGCCCGCGCCACCGGCAGCAACTCGTCCTCGCTCAATTGGTTGAGGCTGGCGCTCAGTTCGGCGTCCATCGAGCCGCGTCGATCGGCCTTGGCGCCCTTGCGGATCTGCTCGATCTTGTCGAGAAACCCATCGCCGTACTGTTCACGAATGGTGTTGCCCAGCAACTCCCCCAACAGGTGAACGTCTTCGCGCAAGCGTGCATCAATATCGGTCATCAGCAGTTCTCCAGCAAAAAATCCGGGCGGCCATGAACATCATGCTTTGACCCCAAGAGTGCCGCCGTAAAGCCGTTCTTACAAGCAAACGACGAAGGGACTTTAAACCCGGCGCGCAGAAGCTAGTCTGAAGAGGAAGCCGCACAACGGCTTTCGCCGGCCATTGCCGGACACTGTCACGGCCTGCCACGAGCAGGAACGCATTGAGGTCACTATGAAAATTCGCGAGCTTGCCCAGCATTGGGAAGAAAACGCCAAGGGTCGCCTGACCGAGACGGGCTACACGATTCACCTGGACGTGGAAGCCGCCGCACGGCTGGCGGCCATTACCGAAATGTACCCCAAACGCCAACCTGAAGAGCTGCTCGGCGAGCTGATCGGTGCCGCCTTGGAAGAGCTGGAGAAAAGCTTTCCCTACGTGAAGGGCTCAACCGTTGTGGCGACTGACGAAGAAGGTGATCCGCTGTACGAAGACGTCGGTCCTACACCGCGTTTTCTCGCGTTGTCGCGGCGTCATTTGCACGATTTAGCGACCGGTAGCGAGAAGCAAAAACACTGATCCTGCCGATGTAAAACTGTAGGAGTGAGCCTGCTCGCGATAGCGGTGTGTCAGACGACAAAAGTGTCGAATGGCAGACCGCTATCGCGAGCAGGCTCACTCCTACAGGGGAAATAATATCCATCAAAATCGTGTGTGCCTGAGCAAAAAAAAGCCCAGGAATACCACCTATCGCCGCCAAAGTTCCCGATTTAGAGCCTTTCGTGGTTTTTCGCAGGCTGCGTGAATTTCTCTGAACTTTTAAAAAATGCCTACGGTCGTACCCAGTAACCACGCCTGGTACGGTCGTTTCATATCGCGCATTTAGTCAGTCGGTTACGGCTCCATACCAGGATGGATTTTGAAGTTTTACAGGAGTTATCCCAATGGAGTTGAAGACCATGAAAACCACCTCATCCACTCACTTGCGTGGCCTGAAACTGGCTGCCCTGGCCATCGGCAGCAGTTTCATTCTGGCCGGTTGCGCCGGTCATCCGCCGACCGAGCAATACGCGGTCACCCAATCCGCCGTCAATGACGCGGTCAGTGCTGGCGGCACCGAGTTTGCGGCCGTGGAAATGAAGTCCGCGCAGGACAAATTCAAACAAGCCGAAATCGCCATGCACGACAAAAAGTATGACGAGGCGCGGATGCTCGCCGAACAAGCCGAATGGGACGCTCGTGTGGCGGAACGCAAGGCTCAGGCGATGAAAGCTCAACAGACACTGAAGGACTCTCAGCAAGGTGTTCAGGAACTGCGTCAGGAAAGTCAGCGCACCGTGCAGTAAGCGCGCATCCAGACCCCGGACCTGAAGCTCTTACCGATTAAAAGGACGAATGATTATGCGTACACAATTGATGATCCCCGCTCTCCTCGCCGTCAGCGTTGCCCTGGCCGCCTGCTCCACCCCGCCTAACGCGAACCTGGAACAGGCGCGCACCAACTACAGCGGCCTGCAAGCCAACCCGCAAGCGAGCAAAGTCGCGGCACTGGAAACCAAAGACGCCAGTGATTACCTGGACAAAGCCGATCAGGCGTATCGCGACAAGCAAGACCCGGCCAAGGTCGATCAACTGGCTTACCTGACCACTCAGCGCGTTGAAGTGGCCAAGCAGACCATCGCCCTGCGCACCGCCGAAGCCAACCTGAAAAACGTCTCGGCACAACGTGCCCAGGCGCGTCTGGATGCGCGCGATGCACAGATCAAACAACTGCAGAACAGCCTGAACGCCAAGCAAACCGATCGCGGCACCTTGGTGACGTTTGGTGATGTGTTGTTTGCCACCGATCGCGCTGACCTGAAGTCAAGCGGTATGGCGAACATCAACAAACTGGCGCAGTTCCTCTCGGAAAATCCGGATCGCAAAGTGATCGTCGAGGGTTACACCGACAGCACCGGCACCGAGGGCCATAACCAGTCGTTGTCGGAGCGTCGAGCTGGTTCCGTGCGCACGGCGCTGGTGAAGATGGGCGTTGATCCAGCGCGCATCGTTGCTCAGGGTTATGGCAAGGAATATCCGGTCGCGGAGAATTCCAGCGTGTCGGGCCGGGCACAGAATCGTCGGGTTGAAGTGACCATTTCCAATGACAACCAGCCGGTGATTCCGCGTTCGGCTGTCAGCTCGAACTAAGCGTCACGCGGTAACCACAAAGCCCGGCCTGATCAGATCAGGCGGGGCTTTTTTGCACTCGGATACAATGACCGACGGTCGAAACTGTCATTTTTGACAGTAGAAAAAGACCCGATGTATGGGGTTTGCTATTCCTTCGACAACTTTGCGAAGGAAGCGACAACCATGACATTAATCTCAAGTGAAGGAACAGAAACCAGGATACCGGCCACAAGTTCCTGGTCACTTACCGGTTCATTGAATCAGGCCCGCCAGGATTTTTCCGCGACCCTGCTGCAAGATGGAAAAGTGCTGGTTGCTGCAGGCGCCGACCACGAATTCGGGGGTTCGATAATCTACAACTCAGTGGAAATCTACGACCCAGAGACTGCCCGGTGGACGCAAGTCGCTGATATGAACACTGGCCGCTATGGAGCCCAGGCGATCTTGCTGACGGATGGAACAGTGTTAGTGACCGCAGGCGCGGGCCATACGCACGGCATTGACGTGTCGGAAATCTACGACCCGAAGACTGACGCATGGACGAACACCGGTGTGTTGAACGCTCAACATGGTGCAACTTGCGCATCGATATCCCTACCTGATGGAAGAGTGCTACTCGCTGGTGGGTACGATGTGGCCATTGGATTCGTCAAAGCGGTGGAAATCTACGACCCGAAGTCTCGCGTCTGGGAGCGAATCGCTGACATGAACGTTGGCCGGAACACTTTCTCAATGACCCTTATGGGAGACGGCAAAGTGTTGGTCGCCGGTGGCAATTCCGACGCGGGGGGAAAGACGAATTCGGTGGAGGAGCTGGATCTGGAGACCGGAGTGTGGACGCCTATAGCGCCTATGCTGCACGCCCGCGTTAGATGCAGTGCGTTCCTGCTGCCAAGTGGTCACATAATGGTTGCTGGGGGGATAACCAACCTCGAAGGTACGGCCGAATTCTATAATCCTGAGACAGGTAGCTGGAGGGTGATGTCCATGCAAACGGGGCACGCCGCCACTACGGCAACCAGGATGAAAGACGGCAAAATACTTTTCATTGGCGGCGCCAATGATGTAATTGGCCCTACTCGTGAAGTTGAGCTCTTTGATCCAGAGACGGGAGAGTTTGAACCTATTGAAGAGACTCACGTTCTGTACCCCCGCGGTCTCGGTGTCTCAGCAACTCAGCTCCAAACTGGCGAAATATTGGTCGCCGGAGGACAGTTGGAACCCGTTACAGATAAAGCCATGCTTTTCACACCTTTCTTTATAAGAACTCCAAAAAATGGGTCTACTACCGGTCCCCGTCCAATCTATTCCGGCTTATCCTTGTTCGCTCACACGCCTGTAGCAGTGATCGACCAGTATGGAGAACTTATTGTCGCCACTGTTACCGACGCACAAGGACAATGGTCCGTTTCCTCCGCCATAGATTTGCAAGAAGGAAGCCACCGAATACAAGCGGTCATATCAGGAAAAGGCACCATGACCGTCGGGTTCGAAGCCTACGGGTCAACAGAAACAGGTTCAAAAAATTAACGCTAATGAGACCCAGTGCTTTGTTTTCGCATTCTGTAAAAACAGTTAGCTCTTCAATAAGTACAGGGTTCGTGAAGTCCCAAACAAGAAGGCCCGTCCGACCAAGTCAGACGGGCCTTCTTGTATCTGGCGATCACTCGCTTTCACAGATGATCCCGGTTGCAAATAGAAGTGCACTACGGTTGTAATTTTTGCGGCGTTTCTTGCCCCATGCAACGCACCGCTTTTTTCTTGCTGTCGACCAAGACACCGGTCAGGCCTTTTTGCTCGGTATCAAACATCACCAACACGCCATCAATGCACTGCGCCACTTGCGCGGCGGGCTCCAGGGAGACTTTGTAGTCCTCGCCCGGTACGGTCTTGAGCATGGTGAATTCGTTGAGCAGCAACGCATCCTCCGGCTTGGCGAAATGCAGGTAACCGTAGAACCACAAGGCACCCACAGTGCCGAGGATGCTGCAGATACCGGTGATGATCAGCGGGATGGCGTTACGTTCTTCACTCATTGCGGACTCTCTGGTGGTTCATCTTCTGAATTCGGGGGGGCCGGGTAATTGGGGATTTCACCCAGGCGGCGCAGGCCGTTGAAATGCTGCGGATCGTCGAGATAACGCAACATGACTTTTCGCCAGACCGGATCGGCGAAGGTCTGCACATGACCGCCTCGGGTCAGTTGCAGCACGCGCGGCGGCGGCGCAGCTTGATACAGACGGATGCCGTTGGAAAGGGGCACGATCGGATCGTCGATGCTGTGGTAGAGCAGTTTCGGCACGCTTTTGAGCTGCGGCATCGAGTTGATCGCGCTGTCGCTATCCGGCACCAGCCAGGACAACGGCACCTGGAACGGCCAGGTCAGCCACGAGTTGCTCAAGGCAAACTGGCCGACACTGCGATAGCTGGCGGGCGCTCCGTCGAGGATCAGGGCGGTGAGCTGTTTCTCTCGCTCGGGGTGTTGAACCAGGTAGTGCACGGCCATCGAGCCACCGAGGCTTTGGCCGAGCAGGATCAGCGGTTTGCCTTTGACCTCGGGGGCCTGATCGAGCCATTTGAACGCGGCGTCGATGTCCTGATAGATCGCCGGCAGGCTCGGTTTCCCTTCGGATAAACCGTAGCCGCGATAGTCGATCAGCAGCACTTGATAGCCTTCCTTGGGCAGCCACCAGCTCCCGCCCAGGTGCATCGGCAGGTTGCCGCCGTTGCCGTGCAGGTGCAGCACCGTGCCTTTGACGTCGACACCTTTTTTCGCGGGTAACCACCAGGCGTTGAGCTTGAGGCCGTCGGCGGTGACGAGGGTGACGGTGCGGTATTCGAGATGAGCTTTTTCCGGGGTGAACACCTGGCCGGGGTCGGGGTAGAACAGCAGGGAGCTGCAACCGCTCAAGGTCAGAAGCAGGCAAACCATGCCGAGGAATCTCATCCGTTGAAACCTCGCAAAAATGGATTGAAATATAGATCAAATGTGGGAGCGGGCTTGCTCGCGAAGGCGGTGTGTCAGACAACTAAAATGTTGAATATCAGACCGCTTTCGCGAGCAAGCCCGCTCCCACATTTTGACCGTGTGATCGTTAGAGGATGTTGGAGTAATCCGCTTCAATCCGGTCCAGGCTCAGGTGATTGAGGAAGTTGGAGAAGCACATCCATGCCGACAGCGCGTTCAAATCACGGAACTGATCCGGCAAATACTTCGGCGGCACCACCAACCCTTCATCCACCAACTGGCGCAGCGTGCGCATGTCTTCCAGCGTGGTCTTGCCGCAAAACAGCAGCGGGATCTGCTCAAGCTTGCCTTTGCGCACGGCCAACTGAATGTAGTTGTAAACCATGATGAAGCCCTTGAGGTAGGACAAGTCTTTGGTAAATGGCAGGCCGTTGGGCACCGAACCACGGAACACCCGGCTGGCGTTGCCGTAGCTTTCCGCCATTTCGAAACCTTGCTCGCGGAAGAACTCGTAGATCTGCAGGAAGTCTGCGCCCTCCTCCACCATGTGAATGGCGCGGGTGCGGTTGGTGAGTTTGCGCAGGCGACTCGGGTAGGAGGCAAAGGTGATGATTTCCATCAGGATCGCCAGGCCTTCCTGGGTCACTGTCGACGACGGCGGGCCCTTGGACAGGAAGGTGCAGATCGGCTGGTTCAACCCGTTGAGCGTGGTGCCGACATGCACCAGCCCTTCGTGGACTTCCAGGGCACGCACGTCACGGTCGTTGAACATCGCATCGGCGCGAATCTTGATGTAGTCGGCGCCGGCCGCCGCATCGGCGACGATCCCGTCGGACTCGAACACCCGAATGGTTTCTTCAGCCTCGCCAAACACCTTGTTCAAGCGGGTTTGCAGCAGGTGCACGGCTTCCTTGGCCGTGAGGATTTTTGGCTCATCCTTGAGATCGCCACGGCCGTCGATGTTGTTCAGGTAATCGGACAGCATCAGCCCCAGGTCAGCCAGGGTCGGGTCGCCGGCATGGAACGCGTCGGATGCAGCGCCATACAACTCTTGCGAGATCAGGCCGAAATCCTCGGTGCCGCGCGCTTCCAGCATGCGCACCACCATCCGGTATTCCTTGCACATGCGGCGCATGATCTGGCCGACCGGGTTGAACTGGCCGAGTTGACGGGTGATGTCGCGCTCGATGTTCTGGAATTCCAATTTCACTTTGCTGGAGTCAAAGGACAGTGGGCGGTTGAGGTAGTAATCGCGGTCCACCGCCGGCATTTCCTTGCCCTTGGCCTTGAGGAATCCCTTGCGGATGTTGTCGTCCCACTTGACCGCATCGAGGACGCGAATCGGCGTCTGCGCCAGCACAATGCGATCGGACAAAATGCGTATCGTCTGCTGGTAATCGTCCACCCGAAACTCCTGTAGAAAAACCGTTATGTGCTGAGTCTATTTGCTTTTGGCCTGGCGCTGATATCGCACCGCTTCGACGAAGACATCGGAATTGGCCGGATCGTCGAGGTAGGTGAAGACTTGATCCATTGCGTTGTCGACCAATACGCCGTCGCCGTCGTCGGTCTGGAAGCCTTCGCCGCTCAGGACTTTTTGTCCGAGGGCCTGGTTGATCTGCTCGGGGTCGAGGTTGTAGACCACCAATTCGTGTTTGTCCGTGAGCTCGAAACCGGCAATGGTGAAATGGCCGCCGTACTTGGCGGGCACCTTCGCCGACAGGTACCAGCGGCTGCCATGGCGCGAGACGGTGAAGGGATAGGCTTCGCGTTCGCCGGGTTTGGCCTTGAAGTAGCTGACTGCCTGATAGCGATGGTCGCCGATACGCGTCAGCTCCAGGTTCATCGGCTCGCCCCAGGCGTTGGTGCTGGTCCATTTGCCGAGCAAACCTTTGGGCGCGGGGTCGCTGGCGGGCAGCGGCTCCTTGAAGGTCACCAGACAGCCACTGAGCAGCAGGAACGACAAGGCGATCACGATGACGCGCCAGGCTTTCATTCAACACTCCCTATGAACACACGGTCCCAAGTGAACACTGTCTTAATGTGGGAGCGGGCTTGCTCGCGAATGCGGTGTACCAGTCAACACAGATGCTGAATGTTCAACCGCATTCGCGAGCAAGCCCGCTCCCACAGGATCGCAGTCCCACTGGGGGTTACACCGACGCGAGTACCAAGTGCATGTAGCGATTGAGGATACCAAGCATTTCTTCTTCACCCGCAGGCTCGGTGTCGTTGAGCAGGCCCTGATATTCCATCCGTCCGATAATCGCCGTCAACACTTTGGCATCCTCTTGGGGCTCACGCGAACCCAACACTTCGAAAAGCTGGCAGGTGCCCTGGAGAAGAATTTGCTGATGCGAGCGCACCAGTTCCGCCAGACGCGGGTTCAACAGGGCCTCCTGACGGAACGCCTGTTCAGCCATCAAGTGTTCGCGACGGTTGATCAATTGCCGGTGAACATAGTCCGTCATCAACCGTGCAATGTCGTCCGCCAACTGCGAGCGCGCCTCGGGGCTGCCATCGCCGCTGACCACCATCTCGCGCAGCAAGCCTTCGTTGTTCACCCACAACTTGGCCATGAACGCCGCGCTGCGTTCCACGTATTGGGCGAAGGTATCGGTGAGCAAGTCATCGATGTCCTTGAAATAGTAGGTAGTGGCCGACAACGGCACACCGGCCTCGGCCGCCACCGCACGGTGGCGTACGGCCCGCACGCCATCGCGCACGACAATGCGCATCGCCGCATCGAGAATGTCCTGTCGACGCTGCTCGCTGCCCTGTCGGCTGGCCTTGCGGCCCTGGTACTGAACACTTTCAGCGACCGCAGTGGCGATACCCGCTGCACCTTCTTGAGCCATTGCACGATTCACGACAGGTCTTTCCTCTCAGATGAAAGCAACAAATTGATACGTTTGTACCAGACAGGCAATAAAAAGCCGCCTGAAAAGGCGGCTTTTTAATTGAAACACTTACGCTTGCGGCCGCATGTGCGGGAACAGGATCACGTCGCGGATCGACGGGGAGTTGGTCAGCAGCATCACCAGACGGTCGATACCGATACCTTCACCGGCGGTTGGCGGCATGCCGTATTCCAGCGCACGAACGAAGTCGGCGTCGTAATGCATGGCTTCGTCGTCGCCCGCGTCCTTGTCCGCGACCTGAGCCATGAAGCGCTCGGCCTGGTCTTCCGCGTCGTTCAACTCGGAGTAGGCGTTGGCGATTTCACGGCCGCCGATGAACAGTTCGAAACGGTCGGTGACGTTCGGGTTGTCATCGTTGCGACGGGCCAGCGGCGACACTTCGAACGGGTACTGGGTAATGAAGTGCGGCTGTTCCAGCTTGTGCTCGACCAGCTCTTCGAAAATCATCACCTGCAGTTTGCCCAGACCTTCGAAGCCCAGCACCTTGGCGCCGGCCTTCTTGGCGATGGCACGCGCTTTGTCGATATCGGTCAGGTCGTCTGCGGTCAGCTCAGGGTTGTACTTGAGGATCGAGTCGAACACCGACAGACGCACGAACGGTTCGCCGAAGTGGAACACTTTGTCGCCGTAAGGCACGTCGGTGCTGCCCAGAACCAGCTGCGCCAGTTCGCGGAACAGTTCTTCGGTCAGGTCCATGTTGTCTTCGTAGTCGGCGTACGCCTGGTAGAACTCCAACATGGTGAACTCAGGGTTGTGACGAGTCGAAACGCCCTCGTTACGGAAGTTGCGGTTGATCTCGAACACTTTCTCGAAACCGCCAACCACCAAACGCTTGAGGTACAACTCAGGCGCGATACGCAGGAACATTTCCATGTCCAGCGCGTTGTGGTGAGTCTCGAACGGCTTGGCCGCTGCGCCACCCGGGATGGTTTGCAGCATCGGCGTTTCAACTTCGAGGAAGTCACGCTGCATCAGGAAGCTGCGGATGTGCGCGATGACTTGCGAACGGACGCGGAACGTCTGGCGCACTTCTTCGTTGACGATCAGGTCAACGTAACGCTGACGGTAGCGCTGTTCGGTGTCGGTCAGGCCGTGGTGCTTGTCCGGCAGCGGGCGCAGCGACTTGGTCAGCAGGCGTACGGTGGTCATTTCGACGTACAGGTCGCCCTTGCCGGAACGCGCCAGGGTGCCTTCGGCGGCAATGATGTCGCCCATGTCCCAGGTTTTCACCGCGGCCAGGGTGTCTTCGGACAGGGTTTTACGGTTGACGTAGACCTGGATGCGACCGGTCATGTCCTGGATCACCATGAACGAGCCACGGTTGAGCATGATGCGACCGGCAACCTTGACCGGGATTGCAGCCTCTGCCAGCTCTTCCTTGGTCTTGTCCGCGTACTGTTTCTGCAAGTCATTGCAGTAGTTGTCGCGGCGGAAGTCGTTCGGGAAGGCATTGCCCTTGGCGCGCTCGGCAGCAAGCTTTTCCTTGCGCAGGGCGATCAGGGAGTTTTCTTCCTGTTGCAGGGCTTGCGGGTCGAGTTCTAGGTCGCTCATGTCTTTAAATATTCCATCAGGTTCATTGTCCCCGGCCGTTGGCCGGGGATCGCCAGCAAGCCGGCTCCTACAGGGGGATCGGGTTACAAGCCTTGTTTCAGGCTGGCCACCAGGTATTCGTCGATGTCGCCGTCGAGCACCTTGTCGCAGTCGCTGCGTTCGATGTTAGTGCGCAAATCCTTGATTCGCGACGCATCGAGTACATACGAGCGGATCTGGTGACCCCAGCCGATGTCGGACTTGGTGTCTTCCAGGGCCTGGGAGGCGGCGTTGCGTTTTTGCACTTCCTGCTCGTACAAGCGCGCCCGCAACATTTTCATCGCGGTGTCTTTGTTGGCGTGCTGGGAGCGTTCGTTCTGGCAGCTGACCACGGTGTTGGTCGGTACGTGCGTAATACGTACGGCCGAGTCGGTGGTGTTTACGTGCTGACCACCGGCACCGGAGGAGCGGTAGGTGTCAATGCGCAGGTCCGACGGGTTGATGTCGATTTCGATGTTGTCATCGATTTCCGGCGACACGAACACGGCCGAGAACGAGGTGTGGCGACGGTTGCCGGAGTCGAACGGGCTTTTGCGCACCAGACGGTGCACGCCGATCTCGGTGCGCAACCAGCCAAAGGCGTATTCACCCTTGATGTGCACGGTGGCGCCCTTGATCCCGGCGACTTCACCGGCGGACAGTTCCATGATGGTCGCGTCGAAACCGCGCTTGTCAGCCCAGCGCAGGTACATGCGCAGCAGGATGTTGGCCCAGTCCTGGGCCTCGGTGCCGCCGGAGCCGGCCTGGATGTCCAGGTAGGCGTTGTTGGCATCCATTTCACCGCTGAACATGCGGCGGAATTCGAGTTTTTCCAGCGACTCGCGCAGGCGCTCGACTTCGGCAGCGACGTCATCGACGGCGGCCTGGTCTTCTTCTTCGGCGGACATCAGCAGCAGGTCTTTGGCGTCGGCCAGGCCGGAGTGCATTTCGTCGAGGGTTTCGACGATCTGCGCCAGCAGGGACCGCTCGCGGCCCAGTTCCTGAGCGTACGACGGGTTGTTCCAGACAGACGGATCTTCAAGCTCGCGATTGACTTCAGTCAGACGCTCATGCTTTTGATCGTAGTCAAAGATACCCCCGAATAGTTTCGGAGCGCTCGGACAGGTCCTTGATACTGTTAAGGATCGGGTTGATTTCCATGGCGGGCAGCACTCGTTGGCGAACTTTTGAAAGCCGGCGAGTATAACGGCAAACGGCCTGAAACGGCAGTCCGCCTGGCGGCTTAGGGGTGAATGGTTTTGGTGTGGCGAGGGAGCTTGCTCCCGCTGGGGCGCGAAGCGCGCCCAACAAATGGGACTGCTGCGCAGTCCAGCGGGAGCAAGCTCCCTCGCCACAGGGTCCCGTCAGGCAGGAAAACTACTCGATCCCAACCTGATTACGCCCATTGTTCTTCGCCAGGTACAGCCCCTTGTCCGCCGCCGAGATCAACTGGCGGCAATCGCTGCCCGGTTGCGGGACCATGGTGGAGAGGCCAATGCTGATGGTCAGGCTGGAGCCTTCGGCCGGTGAAATATGCGGGATCTTCAGCGCCGCCACGGTCTGGCGCAGTTTTTCCGCCACCAGGCGTGCACCGCCCGGCGTGGTATTGGGCAGCACCAACGCAAACTCCTCGCCACCATAACGGGCCGGCAGGTCGGACGGGCGAGCGCTCGCCTCGCGAATCGCCGTGGCCACCTTGCGCAAGGCTTCATCGCCCTCCAGATGACCGAAGCTATCGTTAAAGTCTTTGAAATAATCCACATCGATCATCAGCAGCGACAGCTGACTCTGGTCACGCAGCGAACGGCGCCATTCCAGCTCCAGGTATTCATCGAAATGCCGACGGTTCGACAGCCCGGTCAGGCCATCGGAGTTCATCAGCCGCTGCAGCACCAGATTGGTGTCGAGCAATTGCTGCTGGCTGACCCGCAACGCGCGGTACGCCGCATCGCGCTGCAACAGCGTCATGTAGGAGCGAGAGTGATAGCGAATCCGCGCGACCAGCTCGATGTTGTCCGGCAGCTTGACCAGATAATCATTGGCCCCGGCCGCAAACGCCGCGCTCTTGATCAGCGGGTCTTCCTTGGTTGACAGGACAATGATCGGAATGTCCTTGGTCGCCGGATGATTGCGGTACTCGCGCACTAGGCTCAAGCCGTCCAGACCGGGCATTACCAGGTCCTGAAGAATCACCGTCGGCTTGATGCGGATCGCCTGCGCGATGGCCTGGTGCGGGTCGGCGCAGAAGTGGAAGTCGATATTGTCTTCGGTCGACAACCCCCGGCGCACCGCTTCACCGATCATCGCCTGATCGTCCACCAACAACACCATGGCGGCGTTTTCGTCGGTGGTTTTGAAGTCGTCGAGCTGTAAGTCATTCATGGGCGGTCACCTGAGTACTACCTGGGCCAGGATTGCTGCTAATGGCGGTCATTTCGCGAATATCTCCAGCAATCGTGGCGCTATCTTGTCCAGCGGGCGAATTTCCATGGCGGCGTCGATGGCCGCGGCCGCTTTGGGCATTCCGTATACCGCACTGCTTTTCTGGTCCTGAGCGATGGTCAGGTAACCTTGTTGGCGCATGAGTTTAAGCCCCTGCGCACCATCGCGCCCCATGCCCGTCAACAAAACCCCTACGGCGTCGCCGTTCCAGTAATTGGCCACGCTCTCGAAAAACACATCGATCGAGGGCCGGTAGATTTCATTGACCGGTTCGGCCGTGTAGGCCAGCGTGCCGTTTTTCAACAATCGGATATGGTGATTGGTGCCGGCGAGCAACACCGTACCCGCCTGAGGCGCTTCGCCCTCAACGGCCAGACGCACGTTCAAGCCGCTGGCGCTGCCGAGCCATTCGGCCATGCCGGCGGCGAACACCTGGTCGACATGTTGGACCAGCACGATGGCCGCCGGAAAATCTCGCGGCAAGCCCTTGAGCAGGATTTCCAGTGCTGCCGGGCCGCCGGCGGATGAACCGATGGCGATCAGCCGTTGGCGCGAGGCGCAACTGCGCAGCGGGCTCGGCACCGAGCGTTCCTGATTACCGCGCTCGCCGATCAGCCAGCCAATGTTCATGATCTTGCGCAACAACGGCGCCGCCGCTTCCTGGGCGTTGCCGGCACCGAGCGCCGGGGTGTCGACCACATCCAGCGCGCCATGGCCCATGGCCTCGAATACCCGGTGCACGTTCTGCTGGCGATCGACGGTGACGATCACAATGGCGCACGGCGTTTCGGCCATGATCCGCCGAGTGGCCTCGACCCCGTCCATCACCGGCATGATCAAATCCATCAGGATCAGGTCCGGTGTCTGTTCGGCGCACTTTTGCACCGCTTCCTTGCCATCACTGGCGACCCAGATGACCTGGTGCGCCGGCTCAAACGCCAGGGCGCGGCGCAAGGCCTCCACCGCCATGGGCATGTCGTTGACGATTGCGATTTTCATGCCCGTGCTCCTCCGATGAGCTCAGCCACTGCATCAAGCAGGGCATCGTCATGAAAACTGGCTTTGGCTAGATAATAGTCGGCCCCGGCGTCCAGTCCACGACGGCGGTCCTCTTCACGGTCCTTGTACGACACCACCATCACCGGCAGCGATTGCAGGCGAGTGTCGCGGCGCAACAACGACACCAATTCGATACCGTCCATGCGCGGCATATCAATGTCAGTAATCAGCAGATCGAAATCCTCCGAACGCAAGGCGTTCCAACCATCCATACCGTCGACCGCCACCGCCACCTCGTAGCCGCGATTGAGCAGCAGCTTGCGTTGCAGCTCGCGAACCGTCAGCGAATCGTCGACCACCAGTATCCGCTTGCGCGCCGCTTCGACCGGCTGATTGCTGTGGCGGGCAATGCGCTCCAGGCGCCCGGTATTGAGCAGTTTATCCACCGAGCGCAGCATGTCTTCGACATCGACGATCAGCACCACTGAACCGTCGTCGAGCAACGCCCCGGCGGAGATGTCCTGCACCTTGCCCAGACGTTCGTCCAGCGGCAATACGACCAAGGTCCGCTCGCCGACAAAACGCTCGACCGCTACGCCATAAATCGCATCGCGCTCGCGGATGACCACGACCTTGAGGGTTTGCTGGTTATTCGGGTTGATCGGGCGCTGCAACAGTTGACTGGCCGCCACCAACCCGACATGCCGCCCTTCGTGCCAGAAGTGCTGACGCCCTTCGACCTGCACAATGTCTTGCGGCTCGAGGTCGCACATGCGTTCGATGTGGGCCAGCGGAAACGCATAGGCCTCCTCACCGACCTCCACCACCAGGCTGCGGACCACCGACAGCGTCAGCGGCACTTCAAGGTGGAAACGACTGCCCTCGCCCGCCGTCTGCTCCAGCACCACCGCACCGCGCAATTGGCGGACCATGTGCTGCACCGCATCCAGCCCCACGCCGCGCCCCGACACTTCGGTGACCGTGCCGCGCAGGCTGAAACCCGGCAAGAATAAAAACGTCAGCAGCTCTTGTTCGCTGAGTTGAGCGGCGGTTTGCGCTGGGGATAACTGCCGCTCGATGACGGTGCGGCGGACCTTTTCCAGATCGACGCCATGGCCGTCATCACTCAATTCCAATACCAGCAGTCCGGCCTGATGCGAGGCGCGCAGGCGAATTACACCTTCCGCCGGTTTACCGGCCAGCAGCCGCTGCTCCGGGGATTCGATGCCATGATCCACGGCGTTGCGCAGCAAGTGCGTCAGCGGCGCTTCGAGTTTTTCCAGGACGTCGCGGTCAACCTGGGTTTTCTCGCCTTCGATTTCAAGTCGTACCTGTTTGCCCAGGTCCCGGCCCAGATCACGCACCATACGCACCTGCCCGGTTAACACATCGGCAAACGGGCGCATGCGACAGGCCAGCGCGGTGTCGTACAACACCTGCGCGCGCTGACTGGCATGCCAGGCAAATTCATCCAGCTCGGCGTTTTTCTCGACCAGCAATTGCTGGGATTCCGCCAGCAACCGCCGCGCATCTTCGAGCGCTTCCTGGGCTTCCAGACTCAGGGTGTGATCCTTGAGATGGACGTTGAGGTTTTCCAGGGCCCGCAGACCGTTATTCTGCATGCGCTTGAGGCGTTGCATGGTCGCCAGATGCGGCTTGAGGCGCTGGGTTTCCACCAGGGATTTGCTCGACAGGTCGAGCAGGCTGTTCAAGCGTTCGGCCGTCACGCGCAGTACGCGCTCACCGTTTTCGGTGGTGCGTTTGGTCTGGCGTGCAGGTTCAACAGGTGTTGCCGGTATCGGCTCGACAACTGGAACGGGCAGTTCGACCTCAGGCACCTGCGCCGAAGACTCCGTCATGAACGGCGCGATGGGTGTGCTGATCGGTGCGGCAAGCGCCAGCGGATCCAGCAACCGCGCCATCAGAGCGACGTAACCCTCAATGTCCCCGGCGTCGGGATTGTTGTCAGGCGTGGCGATGCGCATCAGCAGGTCGGTGCCTTGCAACAATGCATCGATGTGCTCGGGACTCAGGTACAGGCGCCCTTCCTGAGCACTGACCAGACAGTCTTCCATCACATGCGCGACGCTGACCCCGGCGTCGACACCGACGATCCGGGCCGCGCCCTTGAGCGAATGCGCCGCGCGCATGCAGGATTCGAGTTGATCGGCCTGGGTCGGATTGCGCTCCAAGGCCAACAGGCCTGCGCTCAGCACCTGGGTCTGGGCCTCGGCTTCAAGGCTGAACAGCTCCAGCAACGAGGCGTCGCGCATTTGTTCGGGGGTCATGTGAGGCTCCGGGTCACAGCGGACAGCAATTGTTCTTCATCCAGCCAACGCAAACTACGACCTTTGAAGGGCAACACGCCTCGGGTGTACTTGCCGCTGGCCTGGGTGCCCGATTGTGAGGCGGCCTCGAGAATGCGCTCGTCGATGGCATGAATCCCGTCGACCTCGTCCACCGGCACCACCACCGGCCCACCGTGCGCGGCGATGATCAACAGGCGCGGCATGACCCGCGCGCCGGACACTACATTATTGGTGACGTCGAGCCCGAGCAATTCCACCAGTGAAAGGCACGCGACCAATGCGCCGCGCACATTCGCCACGCCGAGCAAGGCCCGGGAACGCTGATGCGGCAGGGAGTGAATGGCTTGCAACGGCGCCACTTCCACAAGGCTGCGAGTGGCCAGCGCCATCCATTCTTCGCCGAGCCGGAACATCAGCAGCGAACGGGTTTTTATGTCCGTTTCGACCGTCGCCGAGTGTTGCACGCGGTCGTCCTGCTGCAACGCGTAGCGATCGAGCAAGCGTGTAGCGGCCGCCGAGTAAACCGCACAGTTGCGGCAGTGAATGTGCTCGGTCAGCAGCGGGCAGGACTTGTCGCCGTGGATGCCGATACGGTTCCAGCAATCGTCGATGGCCTGGGCATCTTCGTGGGTGACGTTCAAGGTGTCGGAGGCGTTCATCGTTTACGCTCACTGTCGGCGCGTGCGCTGCGGGCGGCGCGGTCTTGCAATCGTCTGGCACCCGCCGCATCGCCCTGAGATTGCAGCAAGGCTGCCAGGTGCATCAACGCGTCGGGATGTTGCGGTTCAAGGTACAACGCCTTGCGATAAAAACCCTGGGCTTCAAAGGCGTTGCCGCTGACATCACTGAGCAGTCCCAGCCAATAAAACACCTGGGCGACAGGTTCGTGGCCGCGCAAATACTGTTCGCACGCGATGCGCGCTTCAACACTTTTGCCTTCGTTGGCCAGCACGGCTATGTTCGCCAGCAAGGCCGCGGCGTCCGAGGCTTTCGTCGTGGCGCGTGACGGTGTCACGGTGGCAAACGGTCGATTGCGCACCGGAGCCGGTGGCGCGCTGTGCGTCGGTTGGCGCATCGGCAGCGGGGCCGGCACGAACACAGGAAACGGTTCAGGCTCCGGCACACGCTGACGGCTGAACGCAAACGACTGCGCAATGCCAATCGAACGCATGCCAAATCGCCCCAGCAAACCACCCTCGGCCGGGCCGATAAACAGCACACCGTCGACATGGGTCAGGCGCTTCAGCACTTCAAATACTTGCTGCTGAGTCGGCTGATCGAAATAGATCAGCAAGTTGCGACAGAACACAAAATCATACGGCGGCTCGCTCGCCAACAACGCCGGATCGAGCAGGTTGCCAACCTGCAAACGCACCTGTTCCAACACGCGATCACTGAGGCGATAGACGTCGCCTTCGGCGCTGAAATGCCGGTCACGAAAGGCAATGTCCTGACCGCGAAACGAGTTTTTGCCGTACAGCGCGCGCCGGGCTTTTTCCACCGACAACGGGCTGACGTCCATGCCTTCCACCTTGAATTGATGCGGCTTGAGCCCGGCATCGAGCAACGCCATGGCGATGGAATACGGTTCTTCACCGGTGGAACACGGCAGGCTGAGAATCCGCAGCGCGCGCATGTTGTTGATCTCGGCCAGGCGTTTGCTGGCCAGTTTCGCTAGCGTCGCGAACGATTCCGGGTAACGGAAAAACCAAGTCTCTGGCACGATCACTGCTTCGATCAGCGCCTGCTGCTCATCCTGCGAGCCTAGCAGCGTGTGCCAATATTCGTCAGCCGTCAGCGCATGAGAGGCAATGCTGCGCTGGCGCACCGCGCGCTCGATGATCGCCGGGCCAACCGACGTCACGTCGAGGCCGATGCGCTCCTTGAGGAAATCGAAAAATCGTTGATCGCTGCTCATGGCCGCTCCTCAAGCAGCGCCGGATCGAGTGGCGGCGACGGGAACAACAGGGCGCGCACCTGATTATCGAGCAAATCGGCGACCCGCACCCATTGCAGCAAACCTTGCGCATCTTCGCGCACCGGCCCCAAGTACGGCGCCTGACGATTGTCCAGGCCATAGGGTTTAAAGTCCGCAGGGTTGCAACGCAGCGTGTCCGTCGCCTGCTCCAGAATCAGCCCCAGCCATTGCGTCGGGGTTGATTCATTTGGGCGGTAATTGACCAGCACCAACCGCGTGCTGGTGCGGGCCTGAGCCGGTTGACCGAAGGTCAGCGCACTGAGGTCGATCACCGGCACCACCGTGCCGCGATACGCAAATACCCCGGCGATCCAGTGCGGCGACTGGGCAATCGGCTTCAACGGCAGACGCGGCAACACCTCCGCCACCTCGATGGCCTGCAAGGCATAGCGCTCGCTGCCGATGCGAAACACCAGGAACAACGATTGCTTGACCGGCACCCCGGCGCCGCGTTTGGCCGCGAGTTCGCTCATCAGACTTTGAATCGCGAAACGCCACTGCGCAGGCCGACGGCCACCTGGCTCAGCTCGTCGATGGCAAAACTGGCCTGACGCAATGACTCGACGGTCTGGCTGCTGGCATCGCCCAACTGCACCAGCGCGTGGTTGATCTGCTCGGCGCCGGTGGCCTGGGCCTGCATGCCTTCGTTGACCATCAACACTCGCGGCGCCAGCGCCTGTACCTGGTGGATGATCTGCGACAGCTGCTCGCCAACCTGCTGCACTTCGGACATGCCTCGGCGCACTTCTTCGGAGAACTTGTCCATGCCCATGACCCCGGCCGACACGGCCGACTGGATCTCCCGCACCATCTGCTCAATGTCGTAAGTGGCAACGGCAGTCTGGTCCGCCAGACGTCGCACTTCAGTGGCAACCACGGCGAAACCGCGACCGTATTCACCGGCCTTCTCGGCCTCGATGGCGGCGTTCAGCGACAGCAGGTTGGTCTGGTCGGCCACCTTGACGATGGTCACGACCACTTGATTGATGTTGCCGGCCTTCTCGTTGAGGATCGCCAGTTTGGCGTTGACCAGATCCGCCGCCCCCATCACCGAGTGCATGGTGTCCTCCATGCGCGCCAAGCCTTGCTGACCGGAACCGGCGAGCACCGAGGCCTGGTCAGCCGCGGTGGACACTTCAGTCATGGTGCGCACCAGATCACGGGAAGTGGCCGCGATTTCACGGGACGTCGCGCCGATTTCGGTGGTGGTGGCTGCGGTTTCGGTGGCGGTGGCTTGCTGCTGCTTAGAGGTGGCGGCGATCTCGGTGACCGAAGTGGTGACCTGCACCGACGAGCGTTGGGCTTGAGATACGAGCGAGGTGAGCTCGGTCATCATGTCGTTGAAGCCGGTTTCAACGGCGTTGAACTCGTCTTTGCGCTCCAGATTCAACCGGCTACTGAGATCACCTGTGCGCATGATTTCGAGGATTTTCACGATACGGTTCATCGGCGCCATGATCGCGCGCATCAACAGCAGACCGCAGAGGCCGGCTGCCAGTACAGCGACCAGCAAGGAAACGCCCATGATGATTTTGGCGGTCAACACGGCGTCGTCGATGTTCGCGATGTCCTGGTCGGCCACCACTTTGTTTTCGTGAATGATGTCATTGAGCTTCGCGCGACCGGCGCTCCAGGCTGGAATCAGCTGATCATTGAATTGCTTGATGGCCTCCGCAACCTGATTGCCCTTGTACAAATCGAGCACGTTCGTCAGTGCCTTGTTGTAGTCCGTGTGGAGCTTTTCAAACACAGCGTACTCAACCTTGTCTTCCTCCGTGGTGATGGTTGTGCGGTAGCTGTTCATCTCCTCTTGCAGCTTCGCTTCGAAATTTTTGTAATCTTCGACATCCCCAGCGCTGATGCCCTGCCCTTGCTTCAAGCCCAGGAGCTCCTGGGTCTGGAGAAAACTTTCGGACCAGGCGCCGCGAATCATCGAGCTGTAATACACCCCGGGCAGCGCGTCATCACGAACGCTGGCTTCGCTGGCCTCGATTTTCAACAGCCGCGAATACGAGACGACAACCATCAACAGCATGATGGCGATGATCACCGCAAAACTCGCCAAGATGCGTTGGCGCAACGTCCAGTTCTTCACAGTCAGTCCTCGGGGCGGTTCAAATGCTGGGGAGTATAGCCGAGGGCGGTGTTTCATTTATAAGACGGTGTGCGGCGGTTCTCAATCCAGGACTTACAGGGAAGCCTGACGCACCTGTTTCTCCAACTCCGCCTTCAACCCAGGCTCCAGTTTCAATTGCCGTGCCAGTTCATCCAGGTAGGACTTCTCCATGAAGCTCTGCTCATCCACCATCATCACGCTGGCGATGTACATTTCGGCGGCCATTTCCGGCGTGCTGGCAGCCCGGGCAACTTCGGTCGGGTCCAGTGGTTTGCCGAGTTCGGCATGTAGCCACTGCTGCAACTCCTGATCGTTGTCGAGCTTGGTGAATTCGCCTTCGATCAACGCGCGCTCGCGATCATCAACGTGGCCATCGGCTTTGGCGGCAGCGACCAACGCCTTGAGAATCGCCTGGCTGTGCAGCTCGACTTGCGCCGGGGGCAAGCGATCGAGGGTTTGCGGTTCAGTGTTCGGCGCCGAGCCTTGCTGAGCCTGCCAATTGCCAAAGGCTTTGTAGGCAACTACCCCTAATGCGGCGAGGCCGCCATAGAGGGCGACTTTGCCGCCGACGCTGCGGGCCTTTTTGCTGCCGAGCAACAGGCCCATGGCGCCCGCCGCCAAAGCGCCGCCACTCGCGCCCGAGAGTAAACCGCTGAGGCCACCGCTGGACGCCTTGTTCTGATTGCCACCGGCCTTGTTCTGCAACAGATCCTGACCGGACTTGAGCAGTTGATCGAGCAAACCACGCGTATTCATTTTGTCGCCTCCACGAAAGGGGTAACCGGCCACCAGCCTAGATCGAAAGTGCCGGGCGTCTCTCGGAGAGTGTGCTTCCAGATGTTGCTGCTCTCTTGTAACGCCCACGGGCCCTTCGATTAAAAAGATATACACTCCAGCAAATCTATAAAAACCGCCCACCGGGTAATTCCCCATGATGACCTTGCGTCAGATCCGTCACTTCATCGCCGTGGCCGAGACCGGTTCGATCTCCGCCGCCGCGCAAACCGCGTTCATCTCCCAATCGACATTGACCCTGGCCATCCAGCAACTGGAAGAGGAGATCGGCGTCGGCCTGTTTAACCGACACGCCAAGGGCATGAGCCTGACCCACCAGGGCCACCAATTCCTGCGCCAGGCGCACTTGATTCTGGCCACCGTGGACAACGCCAAACGCAGCCTGCAACAAAGCACCGACCAGGTTGCCGGCCAGTTGATCATCGGTGTGACCAGCCTCGTTGCCGGTTACTACCTGGCGGATTTACTCACCCGTTTCCAGCGCGCCTACCCCAATGTCGAGATCCGGGTGATGGAAGACGAGCGGCCCTACATCGAGCATTTGCTGGTCAGCGGCGAAATCGATGTCGGCGTGCTGATCCTGTCCAACCTCGAAGATCGTCACGCCTTGCAGACTGAAGTGCTGACTCATTCGCCTCATCGCCTGTGGTTGCCGGCCCAACACCCGCTGCTGGAACACGACAGCATCAACCTCGCCGACGTGGCCCGGGAACCGTTGATTCAGTTGAACGTCGATGAAATGGACCGCAACGCCCAGCGGATGTGGTCGGCGGCCTCCTTGCAACCGCGCATCACACTGCGGACGGCTTCAACGGAGGCGGTCCGAAGTCTGGTCGCCGCAGGATTGGGCGTGTCGATCCAGCCCGACATGACCTATCGCCCATGGTCCCTGGAGGGCGACATCATCGAAGCCCGACCGATTGCCGACCTGAGCCAGACCCTGGACGTTGGCCTGGCCTGGCGCCGCGGTACCGCGCGCCCGGCGTTGGTCGACCCGTTCTTGACCGTCGCCCGCGAGCAACCCCACGGTGGCCGCAAGCCATCTATTTAATCGAACGCAGCCTTCAGTATTTAGTATTTGTCGACCTCGGGTCCGCGCACTAGTCTTGCTGCATCTATATAAGACGGCCGGGCCCCAGTCACAGGGAGCAGCATGGCCACACAAGAAAAGAGAACCCGCAAAATGGCTGGCGCGCAGACCCCGTTGTTTACCGCGTTGTTGATCGATGGCGAATTGGTCGCAGGCCAGGGTTTTGTCGAACCGATCCTCAACCCCGCCACCGGGGAAGTGCTGACCCACATCGCCGAAGCCAGCACCGAGCAAGTCGAAGCCGCGATTCTCGCCGCCCACCACGCATTTGCCAGTTGGTCGCGGACCACACCGCAGCAGCGTTCAAGCTTGTTGCTGGACATCGCCAACGCCATCGAAAAACAAGCCGACCTCCTCGCCCGCCTCGAATCGCTGAACTGCGGCAAGCCATTGCACCTGGCCCGTCAGGACGACTTGAGTGCGACGGTAGACGTGTTCCGCTTCTTCGCTGGCGCCGTGCGTTGCCAGACCGGCCAGCTCAGCGGCGAATACCTGCCGGGCTACACCAGCATGGTGCGCCGCGATCCTATCGGGGTCGTCGCGTCCATCGCGCCGTGGAACTACCCGATCATGATGGCCGCGTGGAAAATCGCCCCGGCCCTCGCCGCCGGCAACACGCTGGTGTTCAAGCCATCCGAACACACGCCGCTGTCGATCCTGGCCCTGGCGCCAGCGCTGGCGGAGATTCTGCCACGCGGCGTGATCAACATTGTCTGTGGCGGCGGTGAAGGCGTCGGCAGCCATTTAGTCAGTCATCCTAAAGTGCGCATGGTGTCGTTGACCGGCGATATCGTCACCGGGCAAAAAATCCTTCAGGCCGCCGCCAAAACCTTGAAACGCACCCACCTCGAGCTCGGTGGCAAAGCGCCGGTGATCGTCTGCAACGATGCGGACATTCAGGCGGTCGTCGAAGGCGTGCGCACCTACGGTTATTACAACGCCGGTCAGGATTGCACCGCCGCGTGCCGGATTTATGCACAGGCCGGGATTCATGACCGTTTGGTGGCCGAGCTTGGCGCGGCGGTCAGCAGCCTGCGTTTCGCCGGTAAACGCGATGCCGACAACGAAATCGGCCCGCTGATCAGCACTCGCCAGCGTGATCGCGTGGCCAGTTTCGTCGAACGCGCCCTCGGCCAGCCGCACATCGAACGCGTGACTGGCGCTGCGGTGCACTCTGGCGCCGGCTTCTATTACCAGCCGACCTTGCTGGCCGGTTGCAAACAGAGCGATGAGATCGTCCAGCGCGAAGTGTTCGGGCCGGTGGTCACCGTGACCCGCTTCGACGAGCTCGAACAAGCCGTGGATTGGGCCAACGACTCTGAATACGGCCTTGCCTCGTCGGTCTGGACTCAGAACCTGGACAAGGCGATGCAGGTCGCGGCGCGCTTGCAGTACGGCTGCACCTGGATCAACAGCCATTTTATGCTGGTCAGCGAAATGCCCCATGGCGGCCTGAAACGTTCGGGCTACGGCAAAGACCTATCCAGCGATTCGCTTCAGGACTACAGCGTGGTGCGGCACATCATGGCGCGCCACGGCCAGCATCTCTGACTACGCTAATAACAAGCCGCTAACGGCATGCTTCACCACGTTCACAACTGCCCCGACCATAATTAAAGAAGAGGGAATTCCCATGTTCGTGCACAAGACCGCACTGTTCAGTGCAATCACCACCGCGCTGCTGGCGAGTGCCAGCCTCCAGGCCGCCGAACCGCTGAAAGCGGTCGGTGCCGGCGAAGGTCAGCTGGATATTGTGGCTTGGCCGGGCTACATCGAACGTGGCGAAAGCGACAAGGCCTACGACTGGGTGACCGGTTTCGAGAAGGAAACCGGCTGCAAGGTGAACGTGAAGACTGCGGCCACTTCCGATGAAATGGTCAGCCTGATGGCCAAGGGTGGCTACGATTTGGTGACCGCGTCGGGCGATGCCTCGCTGCGGTTGATCGGTGGCAAGCGCGTACAACCGATCAACACAGCGTTGATCCCGAACTGGAAAAACATCGACCCGCGCCTCAAAGATGCGCCGTGGTACGTGGTCAACAAGCAGGTATATGGCACCCCGTATCAGTGGGGCCCGAACGTGTTGATGTACAACACCAACGTGTTCAAGACCGCGCCAACCAGTTGGGGCGTGCTGTTCAACGCCGAAAACCTGCCGGACGGCAAGCCGAACAAGGGGCGCGTGCAGGCCTATGACGGCCCGATCTACATCGCCGACGCCGCGCTGTACCTGAAAACCGCCAAGCCGGAATTGGGTATCCAGAACCCGTATGAACTGACCGAAGCCCAGTACAAAGCCGTGCTCGATCTACTGCGCGCCCAGCAGCCGCTGATCCACCGCTACTGGCATGACACCACCGTGCAGATGAGTGACTTCAAAAACGAAGGCGTGGTTGCCTCCGGTGCCTGGCCGTATCAGGTCAACGGCCTGATGAACGAGAAGCAGCCGATTGCTTCGACCATCCCGAAAGAAGGCGCCACCGGTTGGGCCGACACCACTATGTTGCACGCCGAAGCCAAGCACCCGAACTGCGCTTACAAGTGGATGGACTGGTCGTTGAACCCGAAAGTCCAGGGTGACGTGGCGGCGTGGTTTGGTTCGTTGCCAGCGGTGCCTGCGGCGTGCACCGGCAGCGAATTGCTCGGCGCCGAGGGCTGCAAGACCAACGGTTTCGACCAGTTCGAGAAAATCGCCTTCTGGAAAACCCCGCAAGCTGAAGGCGGCAAGTTCGTGCCATACAGCCGCTGGACCCAGGACTACATCGCGATCATGGGCGGCCGCTAGTCTTTGACGTGACACCGTCCCCTTGTGGGAGCGGGCTTGCTCGCGAAGAGGCCATCACATTCAACATTGATGCTGCCTGGCACACCGCATTCGCGAGCAAGCCCGCTCCCACATTCGATCTCCATCACTGGCAGATCGTATTCGATTCAGATTTTTCAGAAGTCCAGGCAGGGCCGCTGCGACGGCCCTCGCCTTTTTGGAGCACCGCACCATGACGCTTGCAGTCCAGTTCACCAACGTTTCCCGACTCTTCGGCGAAGTGAAAGCCGTAGACCGGGTTTCCATCGACATCCAGGACGGCGAGTTTTTCTCCATGCTGGGCCCTTCCGGCTCGGGCAAAACTACCTGTTTGCGCCTGATCGCCGGTTTCGAACAACCAAGCGCAGGCTCGATCCGCATTCATGGCGAAGAAGCCGCCGGGCTGCCGCCGTATGAGCGTGACGTCAACACCGTGTTTCAGGACTACGCCCTGTTTCCGCACATGAACGTCCTCGACAACGTCGCCTACGGTTTGAAAGTCAAAGGGGTTGGCAAAGCCGAGCGCCAGAAACGCGCCGAAGAAGCCCTCGACATGGTCGCCCTCGGCGGTTACGGAGAGCGCAAACCGGTGCAACTGTCCGGCGGTCAGCGCCAGCGTGTCGCCCTGGCCCGAGCCTTGGTCAATCGCCCGCGCGTGTTGCTGCTTGACGAGCCTCTGGGCGCCCTCGACTTGAAGCTGCGCGAGCAGATGCAAAGCGAGCTGAAGAAACTGCAACGCCAACTCGGCATCACCTTCATCTTCGTCACCCACGACCAGACCGAAGCGCTGTCAATGTCTGACCGCGTGGCCGTGTTCAACAAGGGGCGCATCGAGCAAGTCGACACGCCGCGCAACCTCTACATGAAACCGGCAACGACTTTTGTCGCGGAATTCGTCGGCACCTCGAACGTGATTCGCGGCGATCTGGCAAAGCAGTTGAGCGGCAATCCGCAGCCGTTTTCGATTCGCCCGGAACACGTGCGATTTGCCGAAGGTCCGCTGGCCAGCCACGAGATCGAAGTCAGCGGTTTGCTCCACGACATCCAGTATCAGGGCAGCGCCACGCGCTACGAGATGAAACTGGAAAACGGCCAGACCCTGAACATCAGCCAGGCCAACAACCAATGGCTGGACATCAGCGCCCAACACCAGACCGGGCAACGCATCAGCGCTCGCTGGGCACGGGAAGCGATGATCCCGCTGCACGACACCGTTGTCGGCGGGGTGTGAGATGAACACCGTGGCTATCCCTCAAACCCCGGCGCGCGGTTCGCCGTTGCGCAGGTTTTCCAACCTGCTGTATCGCCGACCGAACCTGTATCTGTCGATGCTGCTGGTACCGCCGCTGCTGTGGTTCGGCGCGATTTATCTCGGCTCGTTGCTGGTGCTGCTGTGGCAAGGTTTCTACACCTTCGATGACTTCACCATGGCGGTCACACCCGACCTGACCCTGGCGAACTTCGCGGCACTGTTCCAGCCATCGAACTTCGACATCATCCTGCGCACCTTGAGCATGGCCGTCGTCGTGTCCATCGCCAGCGCCATCGTCGCGTTCCCGATTGCCTACTACATGGCGCGCTACACCACCGGCAAGACCAAGGCGTTTTTCTACATCGCGGTGATGATGCCGATGTGGGCCAGTTACATCGTCAAGGCGTACGCCTGGACCCTGTTGCTGGCCAAGGGCGGCGTCGCGCAGTGGTTCGTTCAGCACTTGGGGCTGGAGCCGGTTTTGCAGTTTGTGCTGGGCATTCCGGGCGTGGGCGGCAGCACCTTGTCGACCTCGCACCTGGGCCGCTTCATGGTGTTCGTCTACATCTGGCTGCCGTTCATGATTCTGCCGATCCAGGCCTCGCTGGAGCGTCTGCCGCCATCCTTGCTGCAAGCATCGGCCGACCTGGGCGCCAAGCCGCGCCAGACGTTCATGCAAGTGATTCTGCCGCTGTCGATTCCGGGCATCGCGGCCGGTTCGATCTTCACCTTTTCCCTGACCCTGGGCGACTTCATCGTGCCGCAACTGGTCGGCCCGCCGGGCTACTTCGTCGGCAGCATGGTGTACGCCCAGCAAGGCGCGATCGGCAACATGCCGATGGCCGCGGCTTTCACGCTGGTGCCGATTGTGTTGATCGCCATTTACCTGACTATCGTCAAACGACTGGGGGCCTTCGATGCACTCTGACAAAGCCTCTTTGGGTCTGAAAATCGCAGCCTGGGGCGGGTTGGTGTTTCTGCACTTTCCGATCCTGATCATCTTCCTCTACGCCTTCAACACTGAAGACGCAGCGTTCAGCTTTCCACCCAAGGGCTTCACCCTGAAGTGGATCAGCGTGGCGTTTTCGCGGCCGGACGTACTGGAAGCGATCAAGCTCTCGCTGCAGATTGCCTCCGTCGCGACCTTGATTGCCATGGTCCTTGGCACCCTCGCTTCCGCGGCGTTGTACCGCCGGGATTTCTTCGGCAAGCAAGGGATCTCGCTGATGCTGATCCTGCCGATTGCGTTGCCGGGGATCATCACCGGGATCGCGTTGCTGGCAACCTTCAAGACATTGGGGATCGAGCCGGGGATGTTCACCATCATCATCGGCCACGCAACCTTCTGCGTGGTGATCGTCTACAACAACGTCATCGCCCGTTTGCGCCGCACTTCGCACAGTTTGATCGAAGCCTCGATGGACCTCGGTGCCGATGGCTGGCAGACCTTCCGTTACATCGTCCTGCCGAACCTCGGCTCGGCGTTGCTGGCCGGCGGCATGCTCGCGTTTGCCCTGTCGTTCGACGAAATCATCGTCACCACCTTCACCGCCGGCCATGAACGCACCCTGCCGCTGTGGCTGCTCAACCAGCTCAGCCGCCCACGGGACGTGCCGGTGACCAACGTCGTCGCGATGCTGGTGATGATGGTGACCATGCTGCCGATCCTTGGCGCTTATTACCTGACCCGGGGTGGCGAAAGCGTTGCCGGTAGCGGCGGGAAATAAATAACAACCCTTACTCACTGTGGAAACCGAATTTAATGTGGGAGCGGGCTTGCTCGCGAAGAGGCCATCACATTCAACATTGATGGTGACTGACACACCGCTTTCGCGAGCAAGCCCGCTCCCACATTTGATCCGGTTCCCACAGAAGAAAAACAACAGTTCCGAAGAGGACAGAACCATGCAAACCAAACTCTTGATCAACGGCCAACTGCTCGACGGCGAAGGCCCCGCCCAACCCGTGTTCAACCCGGCCCTCGGTCGTGTATTGGTGGAGATCAATGAAGCGAGCGAAGCCCAGGTCGATGCCGCCGTGCGCGCCGCCGATGCGGCCTTCGACAGCTGGTCGCAGACCCCGCCGAAAGATCGCTCGCTGCTGCTGCTTAAACTCGCCGACGCCATCGAAGCCCACGGCGAAGAACTGGCAAAACTCGAATCCGATAACTGCGGCAAACCTTACAGCGCCGCGCTGAACGACGAGATCCCGGCGATTGCCGACGTGTTCCGATTCTTCGCTGGCGCCAGCCGTTGCATGAGCGGTTCGGCGGGCGGTGAATACCTGCCGGGCCACACCTCGATGATCCGCCGTGACCCGGTCGGTGTAATCGCCTCCATCGCGCCGTGGAACTACCCACTGATGATGGTCGCCTGGAAAATCGCCCCGGCCCTGGCCGCCGGTAATACCGTGGTGCTCAAGCCGTCGGAACAAACCCCGCTGACTGCCCTGCGTCTGGCGGAACTGGCGTCGGACATCTTCCCGGCCGGCGTACTCAACCTGGTGTTTGGTCGTGGTCCTAGCGTGGGCAGTCCTTTGGTCACCCACCCGAAAGTACGCATGGTGTCGCTGACCGGCTCGATTGCCACCGGCTCGAACATCATTTCCAGCACCGCCGACAGCGTCAAACGCATGCACATGGAACTGGGTGGCAAAGCCCCGGTGATCATCTTCGACGACGCCGACATCGACGCCGCCGTGGAAGGCATCCGCACCTTCGGTTTCTACAACGCTGGTCAGGACTGCACCGCCGCGTGCCGCATCTATGCGCAGGCAGGCATCTATGAAAAATTCGTCGAGAAACTCGGCGAGGCGGTCAGCAGCATCAAGTACGGTTTACAGGATGATCCGTCGACCGAACTGGGGCCGCTGATCACCGCACAACACCGCGACCGTGTGGCCGGGTTTGTCGAACGCGCCATCGCGCAACCGCACATTCGCTTGATCACCGGTGGCAAGGCGGTGGACGGCAACGGGTTCTTCTTCGAACCGACCGTGTTGGCCGATGCGCAGCAGGATGACGAAATCGTTCGCCGCGAAGTGTTCGGGCCGGTGGTGTCGGTGACCCAGTTCACTGATGAGGCGCAGGTGTTGGGCTGGGCCAACGATTCGGATTACGGCCTGGCGTCGTCGGTCTGGACCGCGGACGTCGGTCGCGCGCATCGGATGTCTGCTCGCTTGCAGTACGGCTGCACGTGGGTGAACACGCACTTCATGCTGGTCAGCGAAATGCCGCATGGCGGTCAGAAACTGTCTGGTTACGGGAAGGACATGTCGATGTACGGGCTGGAGGACTACACCGTCGTTCGGCATGTGATGTTCAAGCACTAAAAGCTTCGCGAGCAAGACCGCTCCCACATTTGACCGCATTCCCCTGTGGGAGCGGGCTTGCTCGCGAAGGCGTCACCTCGGTTTCAAGGTCGAAACCGGTATTACGTACCACCAGGGTTCAAATCCAGACAAACACAACAATAACCACCGATCCGGGCAGCGCCTCACGGCCCCGCCACGGTTTCGGACATCCGAAATCTGCCGATTTTCCGGAGCTGACACACTATGAGTACAACACCCGAACTCGCTGCAGCCGTCGCCGACAGCGACGCCGAGCAGTTACGCAAACTGGGTTACACGTCGAACTTCAATCGCAGCATGAGCTTGTGGGAAAACTTCGCCCTGGGCTTCACTTACCTTTCGCCGGTCGTAGGGGTTTATACCCTCTTCGGCCTGTGCCTCGCCGCGGGCGGGCCACCAATGTTCTGGGCCTACTTGCTGGTCGGTTGCGGCCAGTTGCTGGTGTGCCTGATCTTCGGTGAAGTGGTGTCGCAGTTCCCGATTTCCGGTGGCGTCTACCCGTGGGCCCGTCGCTTGGTGGGCAAACGCTGGGCGTGGATGGTCGGCTGGATCTACTCCATCGCCCTGTGCGTCACCATTGCCGCCGTCGCCGTGGGTGCCGGTCCGTACCTGGCCGCCATGATGGGCTTCGAACCGAGCAACAACACCAACATCGTCATCGCCCTGTTCCTGACGCTGTTCGCCACCCTGGTCAACCTCAGCGGCACCAAGGTGCTGGCACGCATCGCCATGTTCGGCTTCCTGTGCGAACTGGTCGGTGCGGTGATCGTCGGCGTCTACCTGCTGGTGTTCGAGCGTCATCAACCGCTCAGCGTGTTGTTCAACACCTTCGACATCAGCGTCGACGGCTCGTACTTGCCAGCCTTCCTCACCGCTTCGCTGGCGGGGATGTTCCTGTACTACGGCTTCGAGGCCTGCGGCGATGTGGCCGAAGAAACCCCGAACCCGAGCAAAAAAATCCCGGTGGCCATGCGCATGACCATCTACATCGGCGGCATCGCCGCGATGTTCGCCTGCCTGGCGCTGATCCTCGCCTTGCCGGACATGCAAGCCGTGATCAACGGCACCGACAAGGACCCGGTCACCACCATCCTCAACAACGCCTTCGGCCCGGTCGGTTCGAAAGTGGTGATGGGCGTGGTGATGATTTCCTTCATCTCCTGCGTCATCAGCCTGCAAGCGGCGGCGAGTCGTCTGCTGTATTCCTACGCTCGCGATGAAATGGTCATCGGCAGCTCCCTGCTGAAGAAAATCTCACCAACCACTCAGGTACCAGTCGCGGCACTGTTCGTCTCCGGCGTCCTGCCGGCGCTGATCATCATCCTCGGCTTCTTCCTGCAGGATGCGGTGGCAACCATCGTCAGCTTCGCGGCGATCGGCATCTACCTAGCCTTCCAGATGATCGTCCTCGGGGCCCTCTATGCCCGCATGAAAGGCTGGAAACCGAGCGGTAAATTCACCCTCGGTGCCTGGGGCTGGCTGGTCAACATCGGCGCGCTGGTCTACGGCGTCGGCGCCATCATCAACATGGCCTGGCCACGCACGCCGGACGCGGCGTGGTACATCAACTACGCCATGGTGCTGAGCACCGCGATCGTGATTGGGTTGGGGTTGTTGTACATGTGGATGGCCAAGCCGTATGACCACGGGACTGCGCCTGCGGGGGATGCTTGGAAGGTTAGTCGGTAAGGTTTTTTGCCCACTCGGCACCGTTAGTGTTGCCAGCGCTGAATATCCCCTTTCTCACACTCAAGGAGAAAGGGGAGTTAGTGACTGCTTTTGAAATAAGCGAAAAACCATCAAAGCAACAGCTCAGTTTGATCGTGCCTCAGCAAAGATATACGATCAAAAAGCTTGATTTTCTCATTTGCCTTCTGTTTAGCGTGATCCGACATAAACGCAATAAGCTCCTCAAGCTGGCTCACATTACCGACTACCTTGAAGGCCTTTTCTTTATTAACAAAAACGAGCGACTTTTTCTTTCTAGACAACAGTTCAATAACGTTACTCAATGTTCCAGTGCTTTTGGCATCCCATATCATTAAGCCGTAATCCGCTGCTTCGGCCATGACAACGTCCTTCGCCGTAAAAAAAGCCCTCGACCCTTTGGAGTGCTTGGTCTCCACCGTTCTAGCCGGCCATTCTCCAAGGTTATTTCGCGGAACCCTCCGCTGCAATAAATAGTAGTTTTAGATCGAGGCAGGCTTAACAAATATTCTTGAATAGATGTATCGGCTCCGCCTGCGTCGCCAACCACAACATCAAACTCTGATTCAACAATATTATTGATGCGCTCTTTAACCTTCGGATCAAGGTTCTTGATATTAATAGAGCCCGCAATAAATACAGTTGTCATCTATCTCATTTCCAAGTTAATGCCGTGACGTAAATTGGCCTGTCCGTTAAGCCCGAAATTTCCTTGGCGCTTTTTGACCATAGGCAATGAAAAACAGCGATTCCAGTCGAACGCCTTGTGGCGCTGACGCTGCATGCAAAAACAGGAAATTCCTACAGACCGAACCTTCCAGCAAAAGCTCCAATTCCTACAACACGCGGCGCCAGAGTAGACTTGGCGCGCGAGCGCCTGAGAGATAGGCTTTATTCCGTCGCTGCCAAATCAGCGACCCGGGGTCGAAGCCGGAACACTATCAACATGGCGCATCCGCGCCCCCATATGAACTGGGGCAATTTTTGCCTTTCAGTTTCGTTTTATGGTGGGCCGTGTGGCGCGGGCCTCTTGGCTTACATGTTGATCGAGAATGTCCCGACTTCGAACGCCGCACGGTCCGCCACCCATAATCTGTCGAAGGATTAGTGGCGGCTCTTTTTTTCAACATGGAGTCGAAAAAATGCTTAATTACACGCTAAATCCGTCTGAAACCCATCCTCATTTCATCCCTGCCGTCTTTACCCGTCACAACCGCTTCCTCCATGCCTTCATGCAGGACAATCAAGCCTGGTTCTGCGTCCAGGACCTCGGTCGCTTGATGGGCCGCCCTCTGGATCAACGCCTCACCCTCAAGCTCGACCCCGATCAACGCCGATACGTCTGGTTGCTGAAGGACGGCAAAACCGCCGAATCGCTGATGGTCAGCGAATCAGGAATGTACGCCCTGCTGGTCCACCATTTCGTCCCGGAAAACCGAAACCTGCGCCAATGGCTAAGCAACGAAGTCATACCTACCCTGCGTGAGTCGACAGTGGCTGTGGATAACATTCCAAGTCTGAGTTCATTGCAGTGGGCCGGAATCTCCGTACCGCTTTTGCACTGGCAGCATCAAGCCTGGATCAAATGGCGGGACATGCCTGAACTGATGCAAGCACAACGACCATTCAAGATCATGGGCACTTGCAGTTGAAGGCAGGGTAAAAGATGAAAAAGGGGCAGACTTCACAGTCCGCCCCTTGGCTTTCCAACAAGACTTAATCTCCAACCCTTAAAACCGCGAAACAGTCCGCATCGCATCCACCAGATACCGCATCGCAATCCGGTCGCTCTCCGACAGCTCTCGATACCGTTCCAACAACTTCATTTCGTCCGGGCTGAGACGGCGCCTTCGCCGGCCGCTTGCCAGGCAAGGAAGGATTCCCAACATTTCGGTGATGCCTTGTACTTTTGTCATCGACGATGTCCTTTTATACGTCCGAGAAAACTTCAAAAACCGCATCGCCCTCTCCTTTTTGTTTGTCGCCGGCCTTAAGGGCTGAAGCCGGTCATGAGCACAGAATAGGAACATTCCCGGCGCTGAAAAGCGGTTTTTAGAGTAATTAGTCAAAAAAAGCAGAAATGCCCTATAAATCAGAAAGTACTGTCGGAAAAGTTAACCGAAATTTCTTGTTTCATTGCCGCTCTGCCAAAGTGCTGTCTATGAATTTTTGTCTACAACCGAACGGTTTAAGCTATTTGGCATCTGTTTAAAGTCCGTTGCGTTTGGTCGAAGGCATGTCCGAACCGTAATTTTTGATCCAGCACGTGCCAGGAACGGCGCGGGATTGCTCACGACAGGTTGTACTTATGCATCGCAGGAATTTGCTCAAAGCGTCCATGGCCATCGCGGCCTACACCGGTTTGTCGGCCACCGGTCTGCTGGCCGCCCGTGCCTGGGCGGGCAATGGTACGGCGGATGGCGAGGCCCAGGCGTTCGATTTTGAAGCGCTGAAGATTCAGGCCAAACAGCTCGCCGGCAGCCGTTATCAGGACACCAAGCAGGTGTTGCCGCCGACGCTGGCGACCATGACGCCGCAGAACTTCAATGCCATTCGCTATGACGCCAATCACTCGCTGTGGAAGGACTTGAACGGTCAGCTGGACGTGCAGTTTTTCCACGTCGGCATGGGGTTCAAGCAGCCGGTGCGCATGTACAGCGTCGATCCCAAGACGCGTCAGGCGCGGGAGGTGCATTTCCACCCTTCCCTCTTCAACTATGAAAAAACCACGGTCGATACCCAGCAGCTGACGGGCGACCTGGGATTTTCCGGGTTCAAGCTGTTCAAGGCCCCGGAGTTGGACCGCCATGACGTGTTGTCTTTCCTCGGCGCGAGTTATTTCCGTGCGGTCGACGCCACCGGCCAGTACGGTCTGTCAGCGCGCGGGCTGGCGATTGATACGTATGCCAAGAAGCGCGAGGAATTTCCGGACTTCACCAAGTTCTGGTTCGAGACTCCGGACAAGGACAGCACGCGTTTCGTGGTCTACGCACTGCTGGATTCGCCGAGCGCCACCGGTGCTTACCGATTCGACATCGATTGCCAGGCCAGTCAGGTAGTCATGGCCGTCGATGCCCACATCAACGCGCGTACCGCCATCGAGCAACTGGGTGTCGCGCCGATGACCAGCATGTTCAGCTGCGGCACCCATGAGCGGCGCATGTGCGACACCATTCACCCGCAGATCCACGACTCGGATCGCCTGGCAATGTGGCGCGGCAACGGCGAGTGGATCTGCCGCCCGCTGAACAACCCGGCGACCCTGCAATTCAATGCCTTCGCCGACACCGATCCGAAAGGTTTCGGCCTGGTGCAGACCGACCATGAGTTCGCCAGCTATCAGGACACCGTCGATTGGTACAGCAAGCGTCCGAGCCTGTGGGTAGAACCGACAACGGCGTGGGGCGAAGGCTCTATCGATCTGTTGGAAATACCTACGACCGGCGAAACGCTGGATAACATCGTCGCGTTCTGGACCCCCAAAAAACCGGTCGCGGCCGGTGATTCCCTGAATTACGGCTACAAGCTCTACTGGAGCGCGCTGCCACCGGTCGGCACGCCGCTGGCGCGGGTCAACGCGACCCGTTCGGGCATGGGCGGCTTCACCGAGGGCTGGGCGCCGGGCGAGCACTACCCAGAGGTGTGGGCGCGGCGCTTTGCCGTGGACTTCACCGGTGGCGGTCTGGATCGCTTGCCGGAAGGCGCCGGGATCGAGCCGGTGGTGACGTGCTCGAACGGGCAGGTGAAGGATTTCAACGTGTTGGTGCTGGATGACATCAAGGGTTACCGCATTACCTTTGACTGGTACCCGACCAACGACAGCGTGGAGCCGGTGGAGCTGCGATTGTTCATCCGGACCAATGACCGGACGTTGAGTGAGACCTGGTTGTATCAGTATTTTCCGCCGGCGCCGGATAAGCGTAAGTACACCTGAGGGTAATTGGGTGTATGGGCTGGCCCCTTCGCGAGCAAGCCCGCTCCCACATTTGAACTTGGTCATACACATAATCTGTGTCCAGCGGAGATCGAATGTGGGAGCGGGCTTGCTCGCGAAGGCGGCCTGACAGACAACAAAAATACCTGCACAGAAAGACAAAAGCCCCGATCACAACAATCGGGGCTTTTTGTTTTCTCAGCCTCACTCAGTCTCGCAAATCCGACTCATGTATCGGCTGATCCCGGTGCGTCGCCCGCTGATACTGCGCGGGCCAGACAGCCTTACGCCCGCCCAGATCATCATCGGCATGCAGCGGCCAATACGGATCGCGCAGCAGTTCTCGCGCCAGGAAGATGATGTCCGCCTGGCAGGTGCGCAAGATGTGTTCAGCCTGAGCCGGCTCGGTGATCATGCCGACCGTGCCGGTGGCAATGCCCGACTCCTTGCGCACGCGCTCGGCGAAGCGTGTTTGATAACCGGGGCCAGTAGGAATTTCGGCATTGGCCGCCGTACCGCCCGAGGAAACGTCGATAAGGTCTACGCCCAACGCTTTCAGGCGACGCGCCAGCTCCACGGTTTCGTCCGGGTTCCAGCCATCTTCCACCCAATCGGTGGCCGACACCCGCACGAACAACGGCAACTCCTCAGGCCACACCGCACGCACCGCTTCAGTGACTTGCAGCACCAGCCGGATGCGGTTCTCGAACGAACCGCCATATTGATCGCGCCGCTGATTGCTCAGAGGCGAAAGAAATTGATGTAACAGGTAACCGTGGGCGGCGTGGATTTCGACCACTTTGAACCCGGCCGTCAGGGCACGCTGGGCAGCAGCAACAAACGCCTGGACGACCTCAGCGATTTCGCTTTCTTCGAGTTGCCGTGGGTGAGTGTGCTGCGGGTCAAAAGCAATCGTCGACGGGCCGACCGGCACCCAGCCGCCGTCTTCGGGTTTAACGCTGCCATGTTTGCCGAGCCACGGCCGATGAGTGCTGGCCTTGCGCCCGGCGTGTGCCAACTGGATGCCGGCCACAGCGCCCTGAGCGGCGATGAAGCGAGTAATGCGTTGCAGGGGTTCAATCTGTTCGTCAGCCCACAGGCCGAGGTCCTGGGCGGTGATTCGCCCGTCGGCGGCGACCGCCGTGGCTTCGGTAAACACCAGGCCGGCGCCGCCGACCGCACGACTGCCGAGGTGGACAAGGTGCCAGTCATTGGCCAGCCCATCGACGCTGGAGTACTGGCACATCGGGGAGACCGCGATACGGTTGAGCAGGGTCAATTGACGCAAGGTATAGGGTTCAAGCAGCAGACTCATGGGGCACCTCTCGAATCAGTGGGCAGGCTCCAGGGTTCTGTTTGAAAAGTCGACGAGTGACAGGAAAAAGGCGCAGCACCCGCCCCCGCGGGCAAAAAATTCGACAAGACGTCACAAGGATAATCAAGCAGTGCTTAGAGCCTAGTCGACATCGGGGGATGAGGGAGGGTTCCTGGGATATTTGGCGTCAGGGATATCGCTATCGCTGGCAAGCCATGCTCCTACAGGTTGGGCGCAATCTGTAGGAGCAAGGCTTGCCCGCGATAGGTCAACGCGGTTCGATGTGGGCGATCATCAGCTGCACAGTCTCATTACCGCGAAACTCGTTGAGGTCGAGTTTGTAGGCCAGTTCCACCCACTTGATGGTCGGGTTCGGCCAGATATCGCGGTCGATACCAAAGGCAATACCGTCCAGTTTCACCGAGCCGCATTCGCTTTTCAGTACCACTTTCAGGTGCCGTTCACCGACGACGCGCTGCTCAACCAGTTGGAACACGCCATGGAACAGCGGCTCAGGGAAGTGCTGCCCCCAAGGACCGGCATGACGCAGGGCTCGCGCCAGTTCGAGGTGGAATTCTTCGACCGCCAGCGTGCCGTCCGACAGTAGACGCCCAGTCAGGTCTTCTTCGCGCAATTGCCGACGCACTTCCGCATCAAAGGCCTCGGCAAACAGCGGGAAATTCGCTTCCGGCAACGTCAGCCCTGCCGCCATGGCGTGGCCGCCGTATTTGCTGATCAGGTTGGGATGCTGCGCCGCCACCACGCTCAGCGCGTCGCGAATGTGGAAACCCTGAACCGAACGCCCCGAGCCCTTGAGCAAACCATCGCCGGCATCGGCAAAGGCGATGGTCGGGCGGAAATAGCGCTCTTTCATCCGCGAAGCAAGGATGCCGATGACACCCTGGTGCCACTCGGGATCGAACAGGCACAAACCGAATGGCATCGACTCGACCGGCAAATCCTTCAGTTGCGCCAGCGCTTCACGCTGCATGCCCTGTTCGATGGATTTGCGGTCCTGGTTCATGCCGTCGAGTTGCACGGCCATTTCCCGCGCCAGCCCCGCGTCGTCGGTGAGCAGGCATTCGATGCCCAGGCTCATGTCGTCCAGCCGCCCCGCCGCGTTAAGGCGCGGGCCGACAATGAAACCCAGATCGGTAGAGGTGATGCGCGCCGGCTCACGCTTGGCGACTTCGAGAATCGCCTTGATCCCCGGCCGCGCACGCCCGGCACGAATCCGCTCCAGACCTTGATGGACCAGAATCCGGTTGTTGGCATCCAGTGGCACCACGTCGGCGACGCTGCCCAGCGCCACCAGGTCCAGCAATTCACCAATGTTCGGTTGTGGCTTGCTCTCGTACCAGCCGAGGCTGCGCAGACGCGCGCGAAGCGCCATCAGCACATAGAAAATAACGCCGACACCGGCCAGTGCCTTGCTCGGGAAATCGCACCCTGGCTGGTTCGGATTGACGATGGCATCGGCCAGCGGCAGTTCATCGCCGGGCAAGTGGTGGTCGGTGACCAGCACGTTGAGGCCGGCCTTTTTCGCCGCTGCCACGCCTTCGACACTGGAAATACCGTTGTCCACGGTGATCAGCAATTGCGGCGTTCTGGTCAGCGCCACTTCAACGATTTCCGGCGTCAGGCCGTAGCCGTACTCAAACCGGTTCGGCACCAGATAGTCGACGTGAGCCGCGCCCAGCAGGCGCAAGCCCAACACCCCCACGGTACTGGCCGTTGCACCATCGGCGTCAAAGTCACCGACGATCAGAATGCGCTGGCGCTGTTCCAGCGCCGTCACCAGCAAATCCACGGCGGCATCGATGCCTTTGAGCTGCTGGAATGGAATCAGCCGCGCGAGGCTCTTGTCCAGTTCAGCCTCGCTCAGCACACCCCGCGCCGCGTACAGACGGGTCAGCAGCGGCGGCAGATCACCGAGAAATGGCAGGGTGTCGGGCAACAGGCGAGGTTCGATGCGCATGGGGTGACGGAAGCTTCTCTTGAATACGTGGGATTGGTCTGTTGCCAGCGCAGGATTAGCCGCGCTCACCTTGCAGCCATTGCAACTGGACTTCATGCTGACCACGGTCGTCGGTAACAAAAATCGTCCCTTCGCTGATCATCACGTCCCACTTGATCACCCGTGGCATGTCTTTGGCCAGGGTTTCCAGGATTTCCTGAGGCACGGCGGCAATGTGCACATTCTTCAGGTTTTTGATCGCGGGGATCACTTTGGTTTCCCAGACGCGCAGGCTGCCGTACGCCAACAGGCTGGTGCGTTCGGTGCGACGCGAGCACCAGGTCAGGCGATCGGCGTCTGGCTGGCCGACTTCGATCCAGTGCAGGACGCGGTCGTCCAGACTTTTTTCCCACAGGGCAGGTTCATCCACGTCTGACAGACCACGACCGAATGACAGCTGCTCGTTGTACCAGAAGGCGTAGGCCAACAGCCGCACGGTCATGCGCTCTTCGGTTTCCGAAGGGTGACGGGCGATGGTCTGCTTCACGGTCTCGTAGATGCTGCGGTCGAGGTCGGTGAGGTTCAGTTCAAACTTGTAGGTCGTGGACGGCTGGGCCATGAACGGGCTTCTTGATACGAGGAAAGGCGGCAAGTCTAACCGATGCTGCAGGCAATCAACGAATTCAAGGCAATTGAGCTTGGTGGTCTGACGTTCGGCTATGTTAAAACGCTATCTCTGCTCAGCCTTTGTCCTACAGGATCCCGCATGCCGCTCACCGGAAAACCGCTCTCAGGTCTGAAAGTCATCGAATTGGGTACGTTGATCGCGGGGCCGTTTGCCTCGCGCATTTGCGGTGAGTTTGGCGCCGACGTGATCAAGATCGAATCCCCCGACGGCGGCGATCCATTGCGCAAATGGCGAAAACTGTACGAAGGCACTTCGCTGTGGTGGTTCGTCCAGGCGCGCAACAAAAAGTCGCTGACCCTGAACCTGAAACACCCGGACGGCCTGGCGATTCTGAAAAAACTGCTCGCTGAAGCGGACATCCTGATCGAGAATTTTCGCCCCGGAGTGCTGGAAAAACTTGGCCTGGGCTGGGACGTCCTGCACGCATTGAACCCGAAACTGGTGATGGTGCGTCTCTCCGGTTTTGGTCAGACCGGGCCGATGAAAGACCAGCCAGGTTTCGGCGCGGTCGGTGAATCCATGGGCGGCCTGCGCTACATCACCGGTTTCGAGGACCGCCCGCCGGTGCGCACCGGGATTTCCATCGGCGACTCGATTGCAGCGCTCTGGGGCGTGATCGGCGCGCTGATGGCCCTGCGTCATCGAGAAGTGAACGGCGGACTCGGCCAAGTGGTCGACGTGGCGCTCTACGAAGCGATCTTCGCCATGATGGAAAGCATGGTGCCGGAGTTCGATGTGTTTGGTTTCATTCGCGAACGCACCGGCAACATCATGCCGGGCATCACGCCTTCCTCGATCCACACCAGCGCCGACGGCAAGCATGTGCAGATCGGCGCCAATGGCGATGCGATCTTCAAGCGGTTCATGCTGATCATCGGTCGCGACGACCTGGCCAACGATCCGGCACTGGCCAGCAACGATGGCCGCGACAGCCGTCGCGACGAGATCTACGGCGTGATCGATCGCTGGGTCAATTCACTGCCACTGGACACGGTGATCGAACGGCTGAATCAGGCTGACGTACCGGCCAGCCGAATCTTCAGTGCCGAAGACATGTTCAGCGATCCGCAGTACCTGGCCCGGGAAATGTTCCTGCAGGCCAAGCTTCCGGACGGTAAAGATTTCAAGATGCCGGGCATTGTGCCGAAACTCTCAGAGACACCCGGCACTTCGGAATGGGTCGGGCCGCAGTTGGGCGAACACAATGCGCAGGTACTGAACGATCTTGGTTACGACATGGAACAGATCGCAAAGCTGCGTGAAGACGGGGCCATCTAAACTGAAGCGCCTGTTTTCATCAGCCCTCCATGCCCCCCGCAACGGGTGCGCAGTGGCGGCTTTCGGGCTTTTGGTCGGGTTGGCCTCACCGATTTCGGCGCACGCCAAAGAGACGCTGATCTGGTTGTTGCGCGATTTACCACCAACGATGATCTTCGAGGGGCCGAAAAAAGGTCAGGGGATCATCGATCAGATGCTGCCGCTGTTGATCGCCGGCATGCCGCAGTACGAGCACACCCTGATGCGGATCAACCGCGCCCGCGGCATGCAGATGCTTCACGAACCGTCGTTTACCTGCGATCCCTCGCTGGTCTGGACCAAGGAGCGGGAACAGTCGATCGCGTTTTCGATTCCTGCCTTCCGCGCCGTGAGCAATGGCCTTGTCGTCCGCAAGGAAGATCGATCAGTGCTGGAACCCTTTTTGATCGACGGTGAAGTCGATCTGGCAGCGTTGCTGGCCGGCAGTGGCAAGAAAGTCGGTGTGGTGGCCGAGCGCAGTTACGGGCAAGTCCTCGATGCATTGCTAAAACAGGCACCGGTCGGTGCTCTGATGCCTCACTACGGTAACGATGCGCTCGGCAGTCTGTTGCAGATGCAACGTCTGGGACGATTGCAGGTGGTGCTGGGCTACTGGCCAGAAATTCGCTACCTGGCTCGTCAAGAACACATGTCCGATGACGAGCTGGAGTTTTTTCCGATCAAGGGCACGGGCAAATTCCTGTCCGGGCACATTGGTTGCTCCAATACAGCCCAGGGCAGAAAGGCGATCAGCGAAATAAACCAGCTATTGCGCACACTGCCTCATGAGCGGCTGGATCAGCTGTACGCCGACTGGCTCGATCCCGAAAGGCGAAAGGATTACCTGACAGAAACCAAGGCGTTTTTCGAGCATCAGGCCGAGCACTGACAAATTGCGGGCAAAAAGAAACCCCGAGAAGTGGGGAGACGACTCGGGGCTAAACGTGGCCTACATAAAGACCCGTAGCAGCAAGCTACAAGCACCGGAGCACAATGCTTGATCCTGCTGTTACATGGTCTGACTGACCTAAGCGCAGGAAGGTTCCCACAACAATCACGTCAATTTCTGCGAGCCAGCATTTTTTCCTGGGCTGCATTACGCAACGCCGCGATGACACAGGGCTCCAGCCGTCCTTCGGCGATGAGCACGTCGCGGTGCAAACCGTCGACGACATCGGTCAGCAGACGCTTGTCGGTCAACTGAGCCTGATTGAAGACGCGTTCCACCACCATCGCGCCCGTCGCATTCTTCAACGTCACCAGGCATTCGCCATGGGCACCCGACGGGGTCAGCGTGACCTGATACGGGCTCAGCGCCTCACCGAGCAATAGACTGATACTTTCCATCTCGATCACCACTCAATAGTCCGAAAACAAAGTGCCTGGGGCGTGCTTACAGTAAATGACCACTGGCCCGAGAAGAAAGTTCTGGATTTCCAGGTGCAGGCGCGTCGGCGCCTCTGGTTGATAGAGCATGCACGGCAAAGATGACAGGGAAAAAACAGTCGCATCACTCGCCCCGCTGTCGGTCTCTATCCGTCCAGCCTCCCAGCAAACCGCGCAATTGCCCATCGGCGCTGTAGAACGGCACCGTCCACTGATAGATATCCCTGACACCGTTATTGAACTCCAATTGACGTTCAATGAACCGGGGCTTGCGTGTATTCAATTGGGTGATGAACTCAGCATGCAAGCTCTCTGCCGTCGCTTTGGGCAGGAGATCGAGTTCGATCAACTGTCGCCCCTGAATCTGGTCGAAACGGGTCGCCAGACTCTCTTCATAACTTTTGTTGCACATGATCAAACGCCCTTGCAGATCACGCACAAACACCGGATCGGGCATGGCATCCATCAAGGCGTGCTGGAAGGCGAGTTGATCGTTGAGGTTTTTCTCATCGTTCAGGTGTTGCTGGTTCAAGCTGGCGAGGCGTCTGTTCCAGAACAATGAAAGCAGACCGAAAAGGCTGATGAAAACCATTCCCCAACACCCCCAATGGGTAAGGCGCTGCCAGAGGGAGGGAGACTTCATTGAGCCGATTCCGCTGAGCCACTTCAAGCGAATGGCACGCAACTCGGCGGGTGGAAAGGCCTCAAGCGCCTTGTTGAGGATACTCAGCAACGGCGACTGACCTTTGCGTACCGCCAAATGATCAGCCTCCCATTTGCCCTCCACGGCATGCCCGACCTTGAGTCGCCCCAGCGGATAAAGCTGCGCCCCGATTTCATTTTCGATGGTGGCGAAGGCTTCACCACCTTCAACCAACGCCCTGGCTTCGGGATAGGTTTTGACCGAGCGCAGTTCGATCGCCGGATAGTCGTGGCGAATCGTACCTTCGAGTGCATGCCGGGTCGGCAACACCAGGACTCGGTTCGACAACTGATCGAGGGACTGCACGACCGGCTCTTCTGCGCGCCCGACAAACACCCAGCCAGCACCACCGAATGCATGACTGAAATCCAGAAACCCTTTGCGCTCGTCATTCACCGCCAGTGTCGTGCTCATGTCCGCCGCGCCGCTTTCCAGACGCCCGAGCATCTGATCAGTGGAAAACGATTCTTCGTGAACAAAATTCAAGCCCGTCATGGCACTGATGCGATTGAGCAGATCGTTGTTCAAACCGCTCCATTGACCGTGCTCATCCTTGAACAGATACAACGGGTACTGCACGGATGCAACGATGACTTGCGGATGCTCGGCAATCCACCGCAACTCTTCGGCGGAGAGTTCGATTGCCACGTCAACAACCGTCTCCTGCGCAGTGGATGTCACCAATTGCGCCGCCAGCGGCACTGGGGCAAAGCCCATGACACCGACTAAAAACATCCAGCACATCGCTGGTTTGAGTCTTATGAAAAACTGCATTACCACTTCCTTCGCGATCAGCTCGCCCGTCCTTCATGGGGCGAAAACGCAACAAGTGTGGCACGCAGAAATGAGAAAGCCCGTCAGGAGACGGGCTTCAAAATGTGACAGCTTTTACCGGTTACAACGGCTTGCCACGGTTGCCATGCTGACTGACAAAGGCCTGCACGGCTTTCAGGTCGTTTGGCAACACGGTGCAACGCTCATCTCTCTCAAACAAATCAGAAAGATGTGTAGGGAGTTCAAGCGCTTTTCCTACACCGGCTTTCTGCACGGCATCCGGGAATTTGACCGGATGGGCCGTACCGAGGATAACCATTGGAATGTCCAGACTGCGACGGCACTCGCGCGCAGCCTTCACGCCGATGGCCGTGTGCGGGTCCAGCAGCTCGCCGGTTTGTTCGTACACTTCGGCGATGGTTTCGCAGGTCTGTGCGTCATCCACGGCCAGGGAATCGAACAGCTTGCGGGCTTCGGTCCAGCGTTCCTGTTCGACGCTGAAACCGCCACCCTGCTTGAAGCTGTCCATCAGCCCGGCAATCGCTGCGCCGTTGCGACCGTGGAGGTCGAACAGCAGGCGCTCGAAGTTCGAAGACACCATGATGTCCATCGATGGCGACAGCGTGGCGTGCAGGGTTTCCTTGACGTACTGGTTGCCGCTCATGAAGCGATGCAGGATGTCGTTGCGGTTGGTGGCGACGATCAACTGATTGATCGGCAAGCCCATGTTGCGCGCCAGGTAACCGGCGAAGATGTCGCCGAAGTTGCCGGTCGGCACCGAGAACGACACCGAACGCGCCGGGCCACCCAATTGCAGCGAGGCGTGGAAGTAGTAAACGATCTGGGCCATGATCCGCGCCCAGTTGATCGAGTTCACCGCGACCAGGCGCGTGCCTTTGAGGAAGCTCTGGTCGGCGAAGCTCGCCTTGACCATTTCCTGGCAGTCGTCGAAGTTGCCTTCGATGGCGATGTTGTGGATGTTCTCGCCGAAGATGGTAGTCATCTGACGACGCTGCACTTCGGACACACGGTTGTGCGGGTGCAGGATGAAGATGTCGACGTTTTCGCAGTGCTTGCAGCCTTCGATGGCGGCCGAACCGGTGTCGCCGGACGTAGCGCCGACAATCACCACGCGCTCACCGCGCTTTTCCAGCACGTAGTCGAGCAAACGACCGAGCAGTTGCAGGGCGAAGTCTTTAAACGCCAGGGTCGGACCGTGGAACAGCTCAAGCACCCATTCGTTGCCGTTCAATTGGCGCAGTGGCGCTACGGCGTTGTGCGAGAACACACCGTAGGTTTCTTCAAGAATCTTTTTGAAATCGGCATCAGGGATGCTGCCCGTCACAAATGGGCGCATGACCCGGAAGGCCAGTTCGTGGTACGGCAGGCCGGCCCACGAAGCGATTTCTTCCTGGGTGAAACGTGGCAGGTTTTCCGGGACGTACAGACCGCCGTCGGTGGCGAGACCGGCCAGCAGGACGTCTTCGAAATTCAGGGCCGGTGCCTGGCCGCGGGTACTGATATAACGCATGACTGGCTCCAATAGACAGTGTTCGCAAACCCGGGCCCGCACGCAGGCCCAGTGAACGATAACGGCTTAGTTCAGGTGCTCGACGCGGATCCGTACAACCGGACCGACCACGCCGGTCAACGCTTCCAGCGCGGCAATCGCGTCGTTCATGTGCTGTTCCAGCACACGGTGCGTCAGCAGGATCATCGGCACCAGACCGTCATGCTCTTCGACTTCTTTCTGCATGATCGATTCGATGTTGATGCCGCGCTCCGACAGGATGCTTGCCACCTGGGCCAATACGCCCGGATGGTCCTTGGCCTGAATGCGCAGGTAGTAGGCGCTTTCGCAGGCTTCGATCGGCAGGATCGGGTGCGCCGACAGCGAATCCGGCTGGAAGGCCAGGTGCGGTACGCGGTTTTCCGGGTCGCAGGTCATGGCGCGAACCACGTCCACCAGGTCGGCGATCACCGACGAAGCGGTTGGCTCCATGCCAGCGCCAGCGCCGTAGAACAGCGTCGAACCGGCCGCATCGCCGTTGACCATCACCGCGTTCATCACGCCGTTGACGTTGGCGATCAAACGATCAGCCGGAATCAGCGTCGGGTGTACGCGTAATTCGATACCGGCCGCAGTACTGCGAGCCACGCCGAGGTGCTTGATGCGGTAGCCCAGCGCTTCGGCGTAGTTCACGTCAGCGGTGGTCAGCTTGGTGATGCCTTCCGTGTAGGCCTTGTCGAACTGCAGCGGGATACCGAACGCGATGGACGCCAGGATCGTCAGCTTGTGGGCGGCGTCGATGCCTTCAACGTCGAAGGTCGGATCGGCTTCGGCGTAGCCCAAGGCCTGCGCCTCGGCCAGCACGTCTTCGAAGGTGCGACCTTTCTCACGCATTTCGGTGAGAATGAAGTTGCCGGTGCCGTTGATGATGCCGGCAACCCAATTGATGCGGTTGGCGGACAGGCCTTCACGGATCGCCTTGATCACCGGAATGCCACCGGCCACAGCCGCTTCGAACGCCACGATCACGCCTTTCTCACGAGCCTTGGCGAAAATTTCATTACCGTGAACGGCAATCAATGCCTTGTTCGCGGTGACCACATGCTTGCCATTCTCGATGGCCTTGAGTACCAGCTCGCGGGCAACGGTGTAGCCGCCCATCAGCTCTATAACGATGTCGATCTCAGGGTTCGTGGCCACTTCGAAGACATCGTTGGTAATCGCAATACCGGTCGTCTGGAACTGAGGCTTTGGCGTGCGCATGGCAATTTGTGCCACTTCGATTCCACGCCCGGCACGACGAGCAATTTCCTCGGCGTTGCGCTGAAGTACGTTGAAGGTACCGCCACCGACGGTTCCTAACCCACAGATGCCTACTTTGACCGGTTTCACTGTGAACTCCCCATAAAACGGCCGACTCAAGGTCGGCCGTGAAAACAACCGCGTACTCGCGGTTCTCTATTAATGGCCCGGCGATAACGCTGCCGGACCACGATCGTCAATGGCTGACCGTGACGATGCGAATTTACTTCGCGCCCAGTGCCAGTTTGGCGACTTGTGGCGCAGGCTGGTAGCCCGGAATGACCTGACCATCGGCCAAAACGATGGCCGGTGTGCCGTTCACGCCGATCGACTGACCGAGGGCGAACTGCTTGGAAACCGGGTTATCGCACTTGGCGGCCTTGATTTCCTTGCCGTCGACCATTTTATCCATGGCTGCTTTCTTGTCTTTCGAGCACCAGACCGCTTGCAGCTGCTCGTCACCCGGCGAGCCCAAGCCCTGGCGCGGGAACGCGACGTAGCGCACTTCGATGCCGCGCTTGTTCAGCTCAGGCACTTCGGCATGCAGTTTGTGGCAGTACGGGCACGTCGTGTCGGTGAACACGGTGATGTGCGATTTGGTTTCGCCGATGGCCGGGTAAACCACGGTTTCCGCGACCGGTATCTCGTTGACCAGTTTGGAAATGCCCAGGCGTTCGGTTTTCTCGGTCAGGTTGACCGGCTTGCCATCCTTGAGCTGGAACAGATAGCCCTGAACGACATACTGGCCGTCGGCACTGGCGTACAGCACGCGGCTGCCCTTGAGTTTGACTTCGTACATCCCGGGCAGCGGGCTGGCGGTGATGGTTTCGACGGGCACGTCGAGCTGGAGGTTTTCCAGGCTTTTACGAATGGCTTTGTCGGCCGCGTCATCGGCGACGGCAAAGGTGCTGACCAACGCAATGGCGGCGGCGGCGAAAATCTGGGTCAGACGCATGAGAACTCCTGAAGGCGGACAAATGGGACGATCAGAACGCCCGTGCCGAAACACCGGGTCATAACCGCCCATCGTGCAAACCGGCAAAGCCTACCACATAAGGTCGTTGTGGCCGAATGGAGCTGACACAAGACATTGTGGCGAGGGAGCTTGCTCCCGCTGGGCTGCGAAGCGGACCCAAAATCCTACGAACGGCGAAGATTTTGTGAGTGCTGCGCACTCAAGCGGGAGCAAGCTCCCTCGCCACAAGTGCTATTCATCCATGAATACTCATCAACCCCGCGGGTGATGTTTGGCGTGCAGGTCTTGCAAGCGCGCGCGGGCGACGTGGGTGTAGATCTGGGTCGTCGACAAATCGCTATGGCCAAGCAGCATTTGCACCACCCGCAAATCAGCGCCGTGGTTGAGCAAGTGCGTGGCGAAGGCGTGGCGCAAGGTATGGGGCGACAGCGACTTGCCGATCCCGGCGACCTTGGCCTGGTGCTTGATGCGGTGCCAGAAGGTCTGGCGGGTCATCTGCTCGCCGCGCTGGCTGGGAAACATGACATCGCTGGGGCGGCCGCCAAGCAGTTCCTGGCGACCATCACGCATGTAACGCTCGACCCAGACAATCGCCTCCTCCCCCATCGGCACCAGTCGCTCCTTGCTGCCCTTGCCCATCACCCTGAGCACACCCTGGCGCAAGTTGACCTGCTCCAGCGTCAGGCTGATCAGCTCAGTCACGCGCAAGCCACAGGCGTAAAGCACTTCAAGCATGGCGCGGTCTCGCTGGCCGATGGCTTCGCTGAGATCAGGCGCCTTGAGCAAGGCTTCGACGTCGGCTTCCGACAGGGATTTAGGCAAAGGCCTACCCAACTGAGGCATATCAACACGCAAGGTCGGGTCGACGGCAATCAACTTTTCCCGCAGCAGGTAGCGATAAAAGCCACGCACACCCGAGAGGAATCGCGCGGTGGAACGGGGTTTGTAGTTCTGCTCCAGACGCCAGGCCAGGTGATCGAGGATCAACTCGCGACCGGCATTGACCAACTCCAGTCCCTTCTCCTGCAGCCAGCCGTTGAACAGGGCCAGGTCACTGCGATAGGCGTCGCGGGTGTTGTCGGAGAGACCTTTCTCCAGCCACAGGGCGTCGAGGAATTGGTCTATCAGGGGATGATCGATAGCAGGCATGATCGCTCTAGACACGCCGTCTTGAGACGGCATGCGAAAAAGGGTGAACGGAATTAATGGCCGCTAGTCTTTCATAGCCCGCTACTTCAAGGAACAGGAGCTTCAATGAACGAACAGCAGATTCTGTTGGCAATTGGCGGTATCGGTGCAGCGGCGCTGGGTTGTCAGTGGCTGGCGTGGCGCCTGAAATTGCCGGCAATTCTTTTCCTGCTGCTGACCGGCATTCTGGTGGGGCCGATTCTGGGCTGGCTCGACCCGCAAGCCATGTTCGGGCCGCTATTGATGCCGCTGGTGTCGCTGGCGGTGGCACTGATCCTGTTTGAAGGCAGCCTGACGCTGCATCTGTCGGAATGGCGCGAGATTGGCAGCGTGGTGCATCGACTGGTCACCCTCGGCGCGCTCTCGACCTGGGTGGTCATCGCCGTCGCTACCCATTACCTGCTGGGTTTCGACTGGTTGCTCGCCATCCTGTTCGGCAGCCTGACGCTGGTCACCGGCCCCACGGTGATCGTGCCGATGTTGCGCGTGGTGCGACCGAAAGCCTCGATCGCCAACATCCTGCGCTGGGAAGGCATCGTCATCGACCCGATTGGCGCCCTGCTCGCTGTGGTGGTCTACAGCTTCATCATCGCCAGTGCAGCGGGTGAAGGCTTGAGCCATAGCCTGCTGACCTTCGGCGGTGTGATTCTGTGCGGCAGCGTATTCGGGATTGCCGGTGGCTGGATGCTCGGCATGATCATTCGGCGCCAGTGGCTGCCGGAGTACCTGCACAACCTGGCCGCGCTGGCCGCGGTGCTGGGTATTTTCATCACCGCCAACGAGGTGATGCACGAATCCGGTCTGCTGGCCGTGACCTTGATGGGCATGTGGCTGGCCAACATGAAAGGCGTGGATGTGCGACATATCCTGCACTTCAAGGAAAACCTCAGCGTGCTCCTGATTTCGGGGCTGTTCATCTTGCTGGCGGCGCGCCTCGATCTGAACGCTATGATCGGCCTCGGGCCGCTGGTGCTGATTCTGCTGCTGATCATTCAATTTATCGCCCGCCCCTTGAACGTGATGCTGTCTACCCTGGGTTCGAATTTGAGCTGGCGCGAACGGGCACTGCTGTCGTGGATAGCCCCGCGCGGGATCGTCGCGGCGGCCGTGTCAGCGATTTTCGCGATTCGCCTGCACGAGGCCGGTCACCAGGGTGCGTTGCTGCTGGTGCCGCTGACGTTTGCCGTGATCATAGGCACCGTGGTGCTGCAAAGTGCCACGGCGCGGCCCTTGGCGCAGTTGCTGAAAGTGGCTGAACCGGCGCCCAGCGGTTTCCTGATCGTCGGGGCCAACGCTCCGGCGCGAACCTTGGGCAAAGCCTTGCAGCAACTGGGCAGTCGGGTGCTGCTGACAGACTCGAGCTGGGAGAATATTCGGGCGGCACGCATGGACGGTTTGCCGACGTACTTCGGCAATCCGGCGTCGCAGCATGCGGATGCGCACCTGGACCTGGTGGGGCTGGGACATTTGCTGACGCTGTCGCCGTCCGGTGAACTGAACACACTGGCGTCGATGCGCTTTCGCCATGACTTTGGTCATCAACGCCTGTTCGGGCTGGCCAGCGGCCAGGAGAGCCGACGCACCGACAAGCATCGCGCCAGCCATGAACATCGCGGGCGTTTGCTGGGCAATGAGGAGTTAACTTACGTAAAACTGGCCAATCAGCTGCATCAGGGGGCGGAGCTGTACAGCACGCATCTGACCGAGGGATTTGGCTGGGAGGATTATCAGGCGTTGCATGGAGAGCGAGCGACGTTGTTGTTTGCTCGCGATGACAGTGGCTGGGTGCATGTGGTGACGCCGGACAGTGCGCTCAGGCCTTCGGCGGGGTGGACGGTGTTGGCATTGATTCAGCCTGAAGATAGCGCGGCGGCGTAAATCGCAGGCAACAAAAAAGCAGCCCGAAGGCTGCTTTTTTCTGCATCGGAAGCTGGACTTAAGCCAGTTTTTCCTTGATGCGAGCTGCTTTACCGGACAGGTCACGCAGGTAGTACAGCTTGGCTTTACGTACGTCACCGCGACGTTTAACGGCCATGCTGTCGATTTGCGGACTGTAGGTCTGGAAAGTACGCTCTACGCCAACACCGTTGGAGATTTTACGAACGGTGAATGCACTGTTTACGCCGCGGTTACGCTTGGCGATAACAACACCTTCGAACGCTTGCAGACGCGAACGGTCGCCTTCCTTCACTTTCACCTGAACGACAATGGTGTCGCCCGGGGCAAAGGTAGGGATCTCTTTGGTCATCTGCTCTGCTTCGAGTGCAAGGATGATTTTGTTAGTCATGCTGTGCTCCTAAGGTAAATCGTCGGATCTACCATCGATACGTTGTTAACTATCGTCCCGCTCGCGGATGTATTCCTCGAGCAGCTTCTTCTCTTCTCCAGAAAGCGAGCGGCTTTCCAGAAGATCGGCGCGTCGTTCAAAGGTCCTACCAAGGGACTGCTGTAAACGCCAACGCCGGATATGCGCGTGATTGCCACTAAGCAACACGTCGGGAACACGCTGATCCGCATACACCTCCGGTCGGGTGTAGTGCGGGCAATCCAGCAAACCATCCGTAAAGGAATCTTCCTCGGCGGAGTCCGCATGCCCTAAAGCTCCAGGCAGCAGTCGTGTAACCGCATCGATCAGGACCATCGCCGGCAGCTCGCCGCCAGACAGTACGTAGTCGCCAATCGACCACTCTTCATCGACATGAGCTTCAATAAATCGCTCGTCAATGCCTTCATAGCGACCGGCAATCAGGATCAATGCATCCAGATTCGCCAACTCGCGCACCGCCGACTGAGTCAGTTGACGGCCTTGGGGGGACAGGTAAATTACCTTCGCCGCCTCCCCGGCTGCTGCCTTGGCCTGAACCAGAGCATCTTCCAGGGGCTTGATCTTCATCACCATGCCCGGACCACCGCCAAATGGGCGATCATCCACAGTGTGATGTCGATCCGTCGTGTAGTCTCGCGGGTTCCAACAGGTGAGCTGCAAGAGCCCCTGTTTCACCGCCCGACTGGTGATGCCGTACTCGCTGATGGCGGAGAACATCTCGGGAAACAAACTGATCACTTCTACGCGCAAGTTAGCCACGCTTAGAAGTCCGCATCCCATTCCACCTTCATCTCGCCTGCCGCCAGGTCGACTGCCAACACGCATTGCTCCGTATAGGGCAACAGGCGTTCGCGATCATCCAGGCTGCCAGCGCAAGGCTTGACCACCATTACATCATTGGCGCCGGTTTCCAGAAGATGATCGATTTTCCCGAGCAATTGCCCGAGTTGATCAACAACCTTCAGACCTTCCAGCTGGTACCAGTAGTACTCGCCGTCGGTCAATTCAGGGAACAGGTTGCGCGGCACACAGATCTCGTAACCGGCCAGAAGACGAGCTTCTTCACGATCATCAAGACCCTTGAGCTTCGCGACCAGGAACTTGTCGTTCCCACGTCCGCTGACCAGCTCAACCTGCTTCACATTACCCTCGCGCTTGAGCGTCCAGGTTTTGTACTGCAACAGGTTTTCTGTCGGATCAGTAAAGGAATACACCTTCACTTCGCCGCGAACGCCATGAACCGAATAAATTTTGCCGATAACGATCAAATCATCAGCAACAGCTGGCGTCGCGTTCATATTGCTCAGGCCGCAGCCTTAGCCGAGTCCTTCAACAACTGAGCAACACGCTCAGAAGGTTGTGCACCAACGCTCAGCCAGTAGGCTACGCGCTCTTGGTTCACGGACAGACGGACTTCTTGACCACGAGCAACAGGGTTGAAGAAACCAACCTGTTCCTTGTGCGAACCGTCGCGCGGGTTGCGGCTGTCGGTTACGGTCAAGTGGTAAAACGGGCGCTTTTTGGAGCCGCCAAGGGCAAGACGGATTGTTAGCATGTGAACATCGTTCCTGTAGTCGGTGCTGCAAATCTAAAGGCACAGCGGGCATAGGTGCCCGAAAGGCCGCATATTCTAAGGAATATCCGGACTTTTGCAAATGTCTTTTTCCGGCGGCCTATCGGACGCCATCCAGATTTGCTATAGAGCCGTCGTTGAAAACGGCCAGTCAGCTCCCGCCAAGTGCGGGTTTGCTGGAGATCCCACTTCCGTGTGGGGTGCGCAAGAGCAAGCCCTTGCGCGAATTCTTTACATCTTTGGCATGCCGCCGCCGGGCAACATACCGCCCATGCCGCGCATCATTTTGGCCATTCCGCCTTTGACGGAGAATTTCTTCATCATCTTCTGCATCTGCTTGTGTTGCTTGATCAAGCGACCAATGTCCTGCACCTGAGTGCCGGAACCCATGGCAATCCGGCGCTTGCGCGAACCACTGATCACATCAGGGTCGCGGCGCTCGGCCGGGGTCATGGAGTTGATGATGGCTTCCATCTGCTTGAATTGCTTTTCTGCGGCGCCCTGGGCATTGCCCATCTGCGCCAGGTTCACACCGCCGATGTTCGGCAGTTTGTCCATGAGGCCACCGAGGCCGCCCATGTTCTTCATTTGTTGCAACTGATCGCGGAAGTCTTCGAGGTCGAAGCCCTTGCCCTTCTTCAGTTTCTTGGCCAGTTTGTCGGCCTTGTCCTTGTCGAGGGTCGCTTCGGCCTGTTCGATCAGGCTGAGCACGTCGCCCATGCCGAGGATGCGCGAAGCAATACGCTCAGGGTGGAACGGATCGAGCGCGTCGCTCTTCTCGCCCATACCGATGAACTTGATCGGTTTGCCGGTGATGGCGCGAACCGACAGGGCGGCACCGCCACGGGCATCGCCGTCGACCTTGGTCAGGATCACGCCGGTCAGCGGCAGTGCATCACCAAACGCCTTGGCGGTGTTGGCGGCGTCCTGGCCGGTCATGGCGTCAACCACGAACAGGGTTTCGACCGGGTTGATCGCGGCGTGCAGCGCCTTGATCTCGCCCATCATCTCTTCGTCGATGTGCAGTCGACCGGCGGTATCGACGATGACCACATCAATAAACTTAAGCTTTGCTTCTTTTATAGCCGCTTGCGCGATGTCCACCGGCTTCTGGCTCAGGTCGGACGGGAAGAAGGTCACACCGACTTCACCGGCAAGCATTTCCAGCTGTTTGATCGCCGCTGGACGGTAAACGTCCGCGGACACGACCATGACCGATTTCTTCTTGCGCTCTTTAAGGAAGCGCGCCAGCTTGCCGGCGGTGGTGGTTTTACCCGCACCCTGCAAACCGGCCATCAGGATCACGGCAGGTGGAACGGCGCTCAGGTTCAGGTCTTCGTTGGCCGCGCCCATCAGGCTTTCGAGCTCGGCCTGGACGATCTTCACAAAGGCCTGGCCCGGCGTCAGGCTGCGCGACACCTCGGTGCCGACAGCGCGCTCCTTGACCGAATTGACGAAGTCTTTGACCACTGGCAAGGCGACGTCGGCTTCGAGCAACGCCATGCGCACTTCGCGCAAGGTGTCTTTGATGTTGTCCTCGGTCAGCTTGGCCTTGCCGGTGACATGGCGCAGCGTCTGCGAGAGACGGTCGGTTAAGTTTTCAAACATTGCGCGATCCTTTCAGGCCCTGTGTAGACCGGGATAATGGCGGCCCAGACCGGAATAAACATGTGCTCGGCGAGCCTGCGGCGTGGGCAGGTCGCGGATTATAGCGAAGACTGCGTCTGGCGGACACCTCACACTTTCGTGCGACGGGGGTTCTATGCCAAACTCAGCGCCTTTCGGGCTTGCCTAACAGGATTTATGCTCCCCTTGTCACCCAGTTTGCTTACCACCCTCGCCGCCGCCTGCTTATATGCCGCTGCGACTCTTTATCAGGGCTCTCGTCTGGCCACCGGCGCCAAGGCGAACAAGCGCCTGCTGGTCACGCTCGGAGTGCTGGCCGTACTGGCCCACAGCGCCAGCCTGCTCACCCACCTCCTGACGCCGATTGGCCTGGGCCTGGACTTTTTCAGCGCCGCCAGCCTGATCGCCGCCGCGGTCATTGCACTGACGCTGCTGGCCTGCTCGCGGATCCCGGTGGAAAACCTGCTCGTATTGCTGTTCCCACTGGGGGCCGCGACCGTGCTGCTGGCGCAGTTCGCCCCGGCCGGCACCGTGCAGGTCATCGACGAAGAACCGGGCATCCTCGCCCATATCCTCTTGTCGATCCTCGCTTACGGCATGTTCACCATCGCGGTGTTCCAGGCGTTGCTGCTGCTGGTTCAAGACCACCAGCTCAAGCACAAGCATCCGTCAGGACTGATCAAGAACTTCCCGCCGCTGCAAACCATGGAAAGCCTGTTGTTCGGTTTCCTGTGGGCCGGCTGGACCCTGCTATCGTTGTCATTGATCTCCGGCTGGCTGTTTGTCGACAACCTGTTCGCCCAGCATCTGGTGCATAAAACGTTGCTGGCGTGCCTGGCCTGGATTGTCTTCAGCGTGCTGTTGTGGGGCCGTAACCGCCTCGGCTGGCGTGGACACAAGGCGATTCGCTGGACCCTCGCCGGTTTCTGCCTGCTGATGCTGGCGTATTTCGGCAGCAAGCTGGTTCGTGAATACATCCTGCATATCTGACGAGCGGCATTAATGGACGACTTGCCCATAGGGCCGATGCTCGCGGTATTGGTCCTGCTGATTTTATGGTCGGGGCTGTTTACCGCCATTGAAGTGGCACAACAGCATTTGCTGGCCCAGCGCACCGCCTCGCGTTCGAGCGACAAACCGGTGGCGAAGCTGAGCTTCCCGCTCAACAGCCTGATCTTCTGCAATACCTTGTGCCGGGCGCTGGTCATGGTCATCAGCACCTTGCTGGCGATCTTCACCTGGTCGGCCAATGGTCCGTGGGCTGCCTGCATCGGCGCTGGCGCCGCACTGCTGATATTCGCCGACTACCTGCCGCGCACCTTCGCCACTCGCTACCCTGACGCCGTGCTGAACCTGGGCAACACCTTGCTCGGTGTTCCACTGAAAATCATCTACCCGGCCGCCTGGCTGCTCAATGGCCTTAGCCAGTTGCTGATGCGACCGTTCGCCCGCAAAGCCAAAGTGGTGCAGCAGAGCGAAGACGAAATGCCGGGGGATCGGCACGACGATCACGACCACAGTGTCTGCCGCCCGCACCCGCTGTCCGGCATCCACGCACTGGACAACATTACAGTCAACGACATTCTGGTGCCGCGCAGTGACGTCGACGGCATCAACCTCGATGACCCGATTGAAGAAATCATCGAGCAATTGCGCCACAACAAGCGCACGCGCCTGCCGGTGTTCCACAGCGACATCAACCAGGTCGAAGCGGTGCTCAATACCCGGCACATTCGTCATTTGCTGCCGGATGCCAGCCTGACCATGGAGGCGCTGATGGCGGCCAGCCATGATCCTTATTTCGTCCCGGAAAGCACGCCGCTGCAACTGCAGCTGCTGAATTTCCACAAGCAGCAGCGGCGCTTGGGCATGGTGGTGGACGAGTACGGCGAAGTACTCGGCATCGTCACCCTGGAAGACATTCTGGAAGAAATCGTCGGCGAGTTCGAAAGCCAGCACAGCCTGGACAATCCGCACATCCATCCCCTCGCCGACGGGCGCCTGGTGATCGATGGTGCGGCGTCGATTCGCGATCTGAACAAGAGCCTGGGCTGGCATCTTCCTAGCGACGGCCCGAAAACCCTTAACGGGTTGGTGACCGAAGCCCTGGAAACCATTCCGGACAGCGCGGTCTGCCTGAAGATCGGGCGCTACCGGCTGGAGATTCTGGAAACCGAAGATAACCGCGTCACACGGGTGCTGATCTGGCATACCAGCTCGGTGCCAGCCCCCATCTAAAGCCGACACATGCCCTGTGGCGAGGGAACTTGCTCCCGCTGGACTGCGAAGCGGTCCCGATCAAAAACGCTTCGATTATTGCTGAAAGAACGCATCCAACCATTTGCGGCCGCTGCGCGCCCGAACGGGGGCAAGCCCCCTCGCCACAATGTCCGCGCCAAGGCCCTTGTTGAATCGTTAGGCGCCTTCCTATAATCGGGACGCTTACCCAAGCCCCGCCCCACCCCCGTGCTACCCGCACTCCGCAATAAAACCCACATCCCTGGGTGTTCGACCATAATAATTCGCTCCACTGGGGCACATGACTGTCAGGGATAACCGCATGACGACCAGCACGACTTATACCGAAACCACGCCTGCGCAACCGACGAACTCCGCCACCCGCGTGGCCACCGCGAGTTTCATCGGCACCGCCATCGAGTTTTACGACTTCTACGTCTACGCCACTGCCGCTGCACTGGTGATCGGGCCGGTATTCTTTCCGCAGACCTCCGGCACCGCCCAGATGCTGTCGGCGTTCCTCACCTTCGGCATCGCCTTTCTTGCGCGACCACTGGGCTCAGCGTTGTTCGGCCATTTCGGTGACCGTATCGGGCGCAAATCGACCCTCGTGGCCTCGCTGCTGCTGATGGGCGTCTGCACCACGTTGATCGGCGTGTTGCCGGGTTACGACAGCATTGGCGCCTGGGCGCCGATCCTGCTGTGCGTGCTGCGCTTTGGCCAGGGCCTGGGGTTGGGCGGCGAATGGGGCGGCGCGGCGTTGCTGGCGACGGAGAATGCGCCCAAGGGCAAACGCGCCTGGTTCGGCATGTTCCCGCAGCTTGGCCCTTCGATTGGTTTTCTGGCAGCAAACGGTCTGTTCCTGACCCTGGCCATGACCCTGAATGACGAACAATTCCGCTCGTGGGGCTGGCGAATTCCATTCCTGCTCAGCGCCGCACTGGTGATGGTCGGGTTGTACGTGCGCCTCAAGCTCCACGAAACCCCGGTGTTCGCCAATGCCATGGCCCGTGAGGAACGGGTGAAAATCCCGCTGATCGAGCTGCTCAGCCAATACTGGGCACCGATGCTGCTGGGCGCCGGGTCGATGGTGGTGTGCTACGCGCTGTTCTACATCTCGACGGTGTTTTCGCTGAGTTATGGCGTGTCGACTCTCGGTTATACCCGGGAAACCTTCCTCGCCCTGCTGTGCTTCGCCGTGCTGTTCATGGCCGCCGCAACGCCGCTGTCGGCATGGGCCAGCGACCGTTACGGACGTAAACCGGTACTGATCATCGGTGGCGTGTTGGCGATACTGTCCGGGTTCTTGATGGAACCGCTGCTGACTCACGGCACGACCTGGGGTGTGGCGCTGTTCCTGTGCATCGAACTGTTTCTGATGGGCGTGACGTTTGCGCCGATGGGTGCGTTGCTGCCGGAGCTGTTCCCGACTCACGTTCGCTATACCGGTGCCTCGGCGGCCTACAACCTGGGCGGGATCGTCGGGGCCTCAGCGGCGCCGTTCTTTGCGCAGAAACTAGTGGCCATGGGTGGATTGAGTTATGTCGGAGGGTATGTGTCGGGGGCGGCGGTGCTGAGCTTGATTGCGGTGTTGTGCCTGAAGGAGACGCGGCATAACGATCTGAATCGGGTGGCCTGATAGACCGCCTTCGCGAGCAAGCCCGCTCCCACACTTAATCTTTGGTGAACACAAAATCTGTGCTCGCCGATAATCAAATGTGGGAGCGGGCTTGCTCGCGAAGGCCGCGCCTCGCTTACAGCTCGACTACAACAGCCTGAGCAGCACGGGTCGCTTTAGCCCGAGCCAATTCAATCGACTCATCCCGCGCCAACGCCACACCCATCCGGCGCTGACCATTCACTTCAGGCTTGCCGAATAGACGCAACGCCGTGTCCGGCTCGCTCAACGCAGCACCCAGGTTAGCGAAAGCGGTCTGGGTCGACTGCCCTTCCACCAGAATCACCGCCGAAGCCGAAGGCCCGAACTGACGGATCAACGGGATCGGCAGGCCCAGAATCGCCCGCGCATGCAGTGCAAATTGCGACAGGTCCTGAGAAATCAGGGTCACCAGGCCCGTGTCATGCGGACGCGGCGAAACTTCGCTGAACCACACCTGATCCCCTTTGATAAACAATTCAACGCCAAACAGACCACGACCACCCAAGGCTTCGGTGACCGCTTTGGCCACGCGCTCGGACTCAGCCAGAGCAACCGGGCTCATGGCTTGCGGCTGCCAGGATTCCTGATAGTCGCCCTTCTCCTGACGGTGACCGACCGGCGCGCAGAACGTGGTGCCACCCACATGGCGTACGGTAAGCAGGGTGATTTCGTAGTCGAAGTCGATAAAGCCTTCCACGATCACGCGACCTTTGCCGGCGCGACCGCCTTCTTGTGCGTAGTCCCACGCGGTTTTGACGTCATCGGCGCTGCGCAACAGGCTCTGGCCCTTGCCCGACGAACTCATCACTGGCTTGACCACACACGGGAAACCGAGGTCTTCAACCGCTTTGCTGTAGTCCTCGAAGGTGTCGGCGAAGTGGTACGGCGACGTCGGCAGGTCCAGCTCTTCAGCGGCCAGGCGACGGATGCCTTCGCGGTTCATGGTCAGCTGTGCAGCGCGCGCGGTCGGGATCACGGTGAAGCCTTCGGCTTCCAGTTCGACCAGGGTGGCGGTGGCGATGGCTTCGATTTCCGGCACGATGAAGTGCGGCTTCTCGGCTTCGATCACGGCACGCAGGGCGGCGCCGTCGAGCATGTTGATCACGTGGCTGCGATGGGCAACTTGCATGGCCGGCGCGTTGGCGTAACGGTCGACGGCAATCACTTCAACGCCCAGGCGTTGCAGTTCGATCACCACTTCCTTGCCCAACTCACCACAGCCACACAGCAATACGCGGGTCGCGGTTGGCGACAATGGAGTTCCGATACGGGTCATCTCAGGTCCTCAAGAAGCGGATCATCGAGGGACGCGACGAAAGTAGCCTGTGTGGCCAGTTCTGTTAGTCAATTTCGGCGCAGGAAGCCCATTTCCTGCGTTGCTGTTCCTCGCCATAGCAAGCTATGACTCGTCACAGCACCTTGGCTATGGACTTCCTGCATCCGAACTTGAACTAACGAACTGGCCGTACAGGCTACATGCGCGCTTCCCATGGGGAGAAAGCGCGGCATTTTACATGAACCGCAGGGTTTGGCTTCAGCTGACGACGGCCTGTTTGCGCAAGCGCCAGGCCATGATCAGCCACACGGCGGTCACGCCGGCGAACTTCGAGCCCATGGCGGTGAGGATCACGCCCGGGGTGAAGGCGTCGATCATGCCGAAGAAGATGAAGGTATCGAGAGGAATGCTCAGCGCCGAACTTATCCACAGACGATCGTGCAACGGGCGCTTGGTGATGCTGAACACCAGCCAGTCGATGCACTCGGACACCGCGAACGCCGTGGCGCTGGCCAATGCGATGGACGGATCGGAAGTGACGTAGGACAGCACCAGCGCGGCCAGCATCGCGGCAATGGCGCCGTGACCGAAGCGGGTTTGCACCATGTCGCGCAATATGAACACCAGACCACCCCACGCTGACCAGATGATGTCCAGGTGCGGGGCGGTGGAAAAGGCGTAGTTGATCAGCACAACGCTGCTGATGTAGGCGATCAGGAAGAGCATGGGGCGTGGGGATACCTGTCAATTTGGCGCACAGGGTACTAGATCCAGCGCACGCCGATAACTGTGGCGAGGGAGCTTGCTCCCGTTGGGCTGCGAAGCGGCCCTGAAATCAGCAGACTCGGTGTGTCAGATGAAGTCTATTTGTCGGTTTTGGGTCTGCTTCGCAGCCCAGCGGGAGCAAGCTCCCTCGCCACATAAGCACCTTCGGCTCAGGAATCGGGTTTTGAGGGCAACATCCAGACCAGGCCGCTGGATTTGGCCCGCTCATGACACAACCCCAACACCGCGCGGCGCTCGTCGTTGGTCATCCGGCTCCAGCGGGTGATCTCTTCCACCGTGCGCTGGCACCCGGTGCAGATGTCATCGTCGTCCAACGCGCAAATATTCACGCAGGGCGAGAGCACCGGTCGTTCTGTAGCGCTCATTCTTCCTGCTCGACCAGATCGCGGGCGTAGCGCTGCGAGTTATGAACATAGTGGGCAGCGCTGGCCTCCAGCATCTTTTTCTGCGGCTCGGTCAATTCCCGCACCACTTTGCCCGGCGAGCCCATGACCAGCGAACCGTCCGGGATTTCCTTTCCTTCGCCGATTAGCGAATTGGCGCCGATGATGCAGTTCTTGCCAATCTTCGCACCGTTCAGAATCACCGCATTAATACCGATCAAACTGTAATCGCCCACGGTGCAACCATGCAGCATGGCGTTGTGGCCAATGGTCACGCCGGTGCCAATGGTCAGCGGATAGCCCATGTCGGTGTGCATCACGGTGCCGTCCTGAACGTTACTGTTCTTGCCGATCAGGATCAGTTCGTTGTCGCCGCGCAGCACGGCGTTGAACCAGACGTTGGCGCCTTCTTCCAGTTTGACCTTGCCCACCAGCACGGCATTGGGTGCGACCCAGCTCTGCGGATGGGTTTCGACGCGGGCGTCGCCCAGGCGATATTTCATCTTGTTGTCCTCAAGGCCAGGCAGGCTCGGTTCACGCCATACGAACGATGGCTTCAGGTGTTGATAAAACTCTTGGGAGGTTGATGCAGGCTGATTTTGGCGTCATAGAGCAGGTTGATCAACTCGACGATCATAATCGCCGTCAGGCCCCAGATCTTGTATTCGCCATAACGATAACTCGGCACGTACCAGCTACGGCCCTGGTAATCGATGCGGTGGGTGTGTTCGCGCGGGTCTTTGCGGAAGAATTCGAGCGGCACGCTGAAGACGGCGGCGATTTCGGCATCATTGGCCCGGTATTCGACGAAGTCCGGGATCACGCCGACATAGGGCGTGACCTTGATGCCGTGCAGGGAGATCAGCGGGCTGAGCGGGCCGATGACTTCAACCAGGCCCGGCGGCAGGCCGATTTCTTCTTCGGCCTCACGTAGCGCGGTGAAAATCAGGTCGGGGTCTTCGGGGTCGCGGCGACCGCCGGGGAAGGCGACTTCCCCGCCATGGGTCGAGAGCCCGCTGGCGCGCAGGGTCAGCAAAAGTTCAGGTGCATCACTGCGGGTGATGGGCACCAGGACCGCAGCTTCGGGGAAACGTTTATCGGTTTCCAGCGTTGTCGGCGTGTGGTTGCTTACCCGATGAAGTAGCTCGTCCAGCATGAGTGCTCTCGATCTGTGCCTTACCCCGCATCATGCACCAATCGAACCGACCGCCCAACCCCATAACCACTGCATGTCGCTAAACGACAACTTGCCGACAGACACCGCCGCACGCCAAGATAGGCGCAGCATTCAGGAACCCAAGCATGAAATTTTGCAGTCAGTGCGGCAACCCGGTGTCCCAGCGCATTCCCGAAGGCGATTCGCGCCTGCGATTTGTCTGTGACAGCTGCGATACGATTCATTACCAGAACCCCAATATCGTCGCCGGCTGTGTCGCGACCTGGGGTTCGAAAGTGTTGCTGTGTCGACGCGCCATCGAGCCACGGCTCGGTTACTGGACCCTGCCGGCCGGTTTCATGGAAAACGGTGAAACCATCGAGCAGGCGGCCATTCGCGAGACAGCCGAAGAAGCCTGCGCCCGGGTACGCAACCTGAGCATCTATACGCTGATCGATGTGCCGCACATCAGCCAGGTGCATGTGTTCTTTCGTGCGGAGCTGGCGGACCTGGACTTTTCAGCCGGTCCCGAGAGCCTGGAAGTGCAGCTTTTCGAAGAAGCCGACATCCCTTGGTCCGAGCTGGCTTTCCGCACCGTGGGCCGTACCTTAGAATGCTTCTTCGCTGACCGGCGGACCGAGGATTACCCTGTGCGGTCCGAGTCGATCCCGCCGCTTGCTCAGCTTGCCATCACTTAAAACATCCATAATTAAAATAGCCGACACCTCTAGGGATATCGTTTCAATGCGCTGGTTGCTTGCCGTGTTTTGCTTGTCGTTCGTCGCTATGTCACAGGCTTCCGTCGTGGAAACCCTGGACGGCAAAGCCATCGAAAAAGTCCTGATTCTCAAGTCCGCCCACCAATTGCAATTGATCAATGACGGCAAGCCGCTCAAGACCTATCGCATTTCCCTGGGCAAACACCCCAAAGGGCCGAAGCTGATGGAGGGCGACAAACGCACGCCTGAAGGTTTCTACTGGGTGGACTGGCGCAAGGTCAGCGACCGCTTCAACCTGGCCATGCACATCTCCTACCCGAACATCAGCGACTCCGCCCGTTCGCGGCGAGAAGGTGTCGATCCCGGTGGCATGATCATGATCCACGGCACCCCGGACACGGAAGATACCCCTGAAGACCTGTTCCACACCCTGGACTGGACCGACGGCTGCATCGCCATGCGCAACATGGACATGCGCGAAGTCTGGAGCCTGGTGCCGGACGGCACGATGATCGAAATCCGCCCGTAACTGTGGCGAGGGAGCTCGCTCCCGCTGGGCTGCGTAGCAGCCCCACCCCACTTTGATCCGGTACCGTACTCACTGATTTCAGGGCCGCTTCGCGCCCCAACGGGAGCAAGCTCCCTCGCCACAGGGGCGTCGCGTCGCCCCGAATTTTGTCTTCAGTCGCTACCTTCGGTCGACCTCCAAAAAATAAATTCAAAAAAATTGCAGCCCGCAGCAACGTCCGTAGTGCAGATACCTTTCCCACCTTTAGACGCTGTCGCAACCTGCGATCTTTGCTTCCAACACCCCCGCCTCTAATACCACTTCAAATCAAACGCCTTACGACTCCCCCAACGGAGCTGGCTTTCCCACGCCCACCACAAAGCACTGGCATTGACATGGTATTCAAGTGGTATTAATTTCAGACCATTCACGGGCGACAACATTCCAATATCCGCCCCGGACTTCTGACATGAACGATCTCCAGGCCCTGCGCCCCGACGACACCCAACCCACGCCGTTGTACCTGCAACTGGCGCGCAATCTGGAAGCGGCCATCCATGCCGGCCAGTGGAAGGCTGAACAAGCCATGCCGTCAGAGCGCAGCCTCAGCGAAACGCTCGGCATCTCCCGTGTCACCGCACGCAAGGCGTTAGAGGTGTTATTCGATCAAGGCCTGATTCGCCGCAACCAGGGTTCCGGCACGTTCATCACCCCACGTCTGGAACAACCGCTGTCGCGCCTCTCGGGCTTCAGCGAAATGCTGCGACTCAAGGGCTTCGTTCCGGGGTCGCAATGGCTGGAACGGGAAATCACCCCGCCAACCCACGAAGAATTGATCCGCCTCGGCCTCTCGCCGAACGACAAGGTCGCGAGGCTCAAACGCCTGCGCAAAGCCGACGACACCGTGATGGCGATCGAGATGAGCACCCTGCCCGCCTCGATCATTCCCAAGCCGCAAGCCGTGGGCGACTCCCTCTACGAATACCTCGACGGCATCGGCAAACCGGTCGTGCGCGCACTGCAACACATCCAGGCGATCAACGCCTCGGACGAGTTCGCCGCCCTGGTCGGCATCGCCCCCGGCACCGCCATGTTGCTGATGACCCGGGTCGGTTATCTGGAAGACAACACGCCCATCGAAGTCACCGACACCTATTGCCGCAACGACTACTACGACTTTGTTGCAGAGCTTCGCCGCTAAGCACCAGGAAAACGATCATGACCGAAGACAACATCCTCACCGCCCACGGCTGGGTTCGCGGCCGGCTGATTCACGAACACGGCAAAGTCGTGTCGATCGAAGGCGTGCCCTGCGATCCGGCGGACAATGACCTGCCTTATCTGCTGCCGGGTTTCATCGACCTGCACGTTCACGGCGGCGGTGGCAAAGACATCATGGAAGGCGCAACGGCCTTCGAGACCATCACCCGAACCCACGTGCGCTTCGGTACGACGTCGCTGCTGGCGACCACCATGACCGCGCCGAGCGAAGAGATTTCCAGCGTACTCAAAGCGGTCGGCGAGTTCTGCGAGACCCGCCCCAAAGGCAGCGCCCGGGTACTCGGCGTGCACCTCGAAGGCCCGTACATCAACCCCGGCAAACTCGGCGCACAACCGAACTTCGCGCACACCGCGTTGATGGCCGAAGTCGAGGAATACCTGGCGCTGGCGCCGATCCGTGTGATCACCATCGCCCCGGAAATCGCCGGCCATGATGCCTTGATCCGCACCCTCAGCGCTCGCGGCGTGCGCATGCAGATCGGCCATACCCTCGGCAGCTACGAGGAAGGCGTCGCGGCGCTGGCGGCCGGTGCAAGCAGTTTCACTCACCTCTACAACGCCATGAGCCCGCTGCATCATCGCGAGCCGGGCATCGTCGGCGCAGCACTGGCCCACGCCAAATACGCCGAGCTGATTCCGGACCTGCTGCACGTACACCCCGGCGCCATCCGCGTGGCCCTGCGCGCGATCCCGTGCCTGTACTGCGTCACCGACTCCACCGCCGCCGCCGGCATGCCCGACGGTGAGTACAAGCTCGGCAGCCACACCGTGACCAAATGCCTGGGCGGCGTGCGCTTGCCCGACGGCACGCTGGCCGGCAGCACCCTGACCATGGATCAAGCGTTGCGCAATCTGGTGAAGATCGGTTTGCCGATTGCCGAGGCCTCGCAACGTCTTTCGCAATTCCCCGCCGATTACCTCGGCCTTGAAGAACGCGGGCGCCTCACACCGGGCAGCTGGGCCGACTGCGTGCGGCTGGATCGCTCTCTCACACTGACCGCCGTCATGGTCGAAGGAGAAGACATTGACTTCAAAAATGCTTGAAGAGGCGCTGTCCTCGTTCGAGGCCGTGCAGGCCCAATTGCAAAAGCTCGATCCGCCGATGATCGAGATCGCCGGACGCCTGCGCCGCCAGCCACCGCAAGTGGTGATGACTGTCGCCCGTGGCAGCTCCGACCATGCCGCCAGTTACTTCGCCTACCTGACCATGCAACTGCTGGGCATTCCGGTGGCGTCGTTGCCGATGTCGGTGGTGACCATGCAGCAAGCGCCATTAAAGGTCAGCGGCCAGGTGGCGTTTGCCTTCTCGCAGTCCGGGCAAAGTCCGGATCTGGTGAACAGCCTGCGCCTGCTGCGCAAGCGTGGCGCCTTGAGCATTTCCATGGTCAATGCCGAAGGTTCACCACTGGAGGCGGCATGTGAATTCAGCCTGCCGTTGTTGGCAGGCACCGAAAGCAGTGTCGCCGCGACCAAGAGTTTTATCGCCACGCTCAGCGCCAGCGCCCGTCTGATCGCGCACTGGAACGAAGACCTGGAAATGCTCGAAGCCGGCAACGCCCTGCCGGAAGGTCTGCGTGACGCCGCGCAACAGGATTGGAGCGTGGCCATCGACGCCCTACGCGATTGCCAACGCCTGATGGTGATCGGTCGCGGCGCCGGGTTCGCCATCGCCCAGGAAGCGGCGCTGAAATTCAAGGAAACCTCGGCGATTCAGGCGGAAGCGTTCAGCAGCGCCGAAGTCCGCCACGGCCCGATGGCCTTGATCGACGAAAATTATCCACTGCTGATCTTCGCCCCACGCGGTGCCGAGCAGTCCGGCCTGTTGAGCCTGGCCGCCGACATGCGTCAACGCGGTGCCCGCGTATTGCTGGCCGCGCCCGATGACATTGCCGAACGCGACCTCACCCTGACCCGCGCCGCACACCCGGCCCTTGATCCGATCCTGGCGATCCAGAGTTTCTACGTCATGGCCGCCGGCTTGGCTGTGGCCCGTGGCATGGACCCGGACCAACCGCGTCATCTGAGCAAAGTCACGCGCACCCATTGATCCGAATCGTCATTATTTATTCATGAGACCGAGCCATGCATAACAACAATAAAGAGCTGACCCTCAGCGCCCCGCTCAGCGGCCCGGTGCTCACGCTCGCCAAGGTCCCGGACCCGGTGTTCGCCAGCGGCGCCATGGGCGACGGGATCGCCATCGACCCACTGAACGACACCCTTCATGCCCCTTGCGCCGGCGTCATCGTCCACGTCGCCAGAACCGGGCACGCGATTACCTTGCGCGCCGACAACGGCGCCGAACTGCTGCTGCATCTGGGCCTCGACACAGTCGAGTTGCAGGGCGAAGGCTTCTCGATGCTGGTCAAGGAAGGCGCGCGGGTAAGCAATGGCCAGCCGCTGTTGCGCTATGACCTGGACAAGGTTGCGCAGCAGTGCAAAAGCCTGGTCAGCCTGATGATCCTGACCAATAGCGGGGATTTTCAAGCGCGGCCGATCACCCTCAAATCGGTCAAGGTCGGCGAGCCGTTGCTGCACATTATTCGCCGACAGGCGACCGGCGCGCAGGTCGAAACCGACGCCTCGGGTATCGAAGTTCACGGACATGTTCACGTCGCCTTTCGCGGCGGTTTACACGCGCGCCCTGCGGCGCTGATTCGTCAGACCGCGCAAGGTTTCAAAAGCAAATCGCAGCTGCATTTCGGCGGTAAATCGGCGACCTGTGACAGCTTGATCGGATTAATGGGCCTGGCGATCGGCGAGCAGGACGAAGTTCAAGTCAGTTGCCAGGGCGCGGACGCCGAAGCGGCGTTGCAAGCTTTGTTGACCACACTGTCCACCGCCCTGGCTGAGGACACCCACGCCGCCGCGCCAACGCCGATTGCCCAACGCAATCGCCCCGCCGAAGCGGGAGTGTTGCACGGTGTTTGTGCCGCGCCGGGCCTATTGGGTGGGCCACTGTTTCGATTGAACGCCATCAGCCTGCCGGTTGATGCCGGCGGTCATGATTCCGAGCAACAACGGCATGCGCTCGATACCGCGCTGACCCTCGTGCGCAGCGAAATCGCCCACACCCTGGCCCAGGCCAAAAAGCACAAGAACACCGACGAAGAAGCGATTTTTGCAGCGCACTTGGCGCTGCTGGAAGATCCGGCACTGCTGGTCGCTGCGAACGTGTCCATCGACCAAGGCATCGCCGCGACCCACGCCTGGAGCCAATCAATCGACGCCCAGTGCGAAGTCCTGCAACAACTCGGCAGCCCGTTGCTGGCCGAGCGCGCCAATGATCTGCGCGACCTCAAACAACGCGTGTTGCGCGCCTTGCTCGGCGAAGCCTGGCATTACGACGTGCCGGCGGGCGCCATTGTCGCGGCGCAGGAACTGACCCCGTCCGACCTGTTGCAACTCAGCCAGCAAGGTGTCGCCGGGTTGTGCATGGCCGAGGGCGGAGCGACGTCCCACGTGGCGATTCTGGCGCGCGGCAAAGGCTTGCCTTGCATGGTTGCACTGGGTTCGACGCTGCTGAACCTTGAGCAAGGTCAATCGGTGGTGCTGGACGCTGATGGTGGTCGTCTCGAACTGGCACCGACCGCCGAACGCCTGGCCAATGTGCATCAGGCGCAACTCGATCAACAGAAACGTCGCGCGCTTCAACAATCTCAAGCACACACCCGCGCACTGACACTCGATGGCTTGCACATCGAGGTGGCCGCCAATGTCGCCTCCAGCGCTGAAGCGGTCGACGCGCTGGCTAACGGCGCCGATGGCATCGGTCTGCTGCGCACCGAGTTTCTGTTCGTGGATCGCAACACCGCGCCGGATGAACAGGAACAGCGCCTCGCCTACCAGGCCGTGCTCGATGCGATGGGCGACAAATCGGTGATCATCCGCACCATCGACGTCGGCGGCGACAAGCAACTCGACTACCTGCCCCTGCCGGCCGAGGCCAATCCGGTGCTTGGCTTGCGCGGCATTCGCCTGGCTCAAGTGCGCCCGGAACTGCTCGATCAGCAACTGCGCGCACTGCTGCACGTCAGCCCGCTGTCGCGCTGCCGGATTCTTTTGCCGATGGTCACCGAGGTCGACGAACTGCTGCACATTCGCAAGCGCCTCGAGGCGTTGTGCTCTGAACTCGGCGTGAGTGAACGCCCGGAGTTGGGCGTGATGATCGAAGTTCCGGCCGCCGCATTAATGGCCGAGCACTTGGCCGAACACGCAGACTTTCTGTCCATCGGCACCAACGACTTGTCGCAATACACCCTGGCCATGGACCGCGACCACGCGGGCCTCGCTTCACGCGTCGACGCCATGCACCCGGCGCTGCTGCGATTGATCGCCCAAACCTGCGCGGGTGCGGCGGTGCATAACCGCTGGGTTGGCGTCTGCGGTGCACTCGCCTCCGACCCGCTGGCGACGCCTGTGTTGATCGGCCTGGGCGTCAGCGAGTTATCGGTGAGCCCGGTGCAAATCGGCGAAATCAAAGACCGCGTGCGCCACCTCGACGCCGCGCAATGCCGACGCATCAGCCACGGCCTGCTCAAGCTGAGCAGCGCCGGCGCAGTGCGTCACGCCTGTCATCAGCATTGGCCTCTGAGCTGAACAACTACAACAAGAATCCAGGGAGCTACGCCATGTACCAATACTTCATCGAAGGCCTGCAACGCCTCGGCCGCGCACTGATGCTGCCGATCGCGATCCTGCCGATTGCCGGATTGCTGCTGCGCCTGGGCGACACCGATTTGCTGAACATCGCGATCATCCACGACGCCGGCCAGGTGATCTTCGCCAACCTGGCGATGATCTTCGCCATCGGCATTGCGGTTGGGTTCGCCAAGGACAACAACGGCACCGCAGGCCTTGCCGGGGTGATTGGTTACCTGGTGATGATCTCCACCCTCAAGGTGCTGGATGCAAGCATCAACATGGGCATGCTCGCCGGGATCGTCAGTGGCTTGATGGCCGGCGCGCTGTACAACCGCTTCAAAGACATCAAGCTGCCGGAGTACTTGGCGTTCTTTGGCGGTCGGCGCTTTGTGCCGATTGTCACCGGGTTTGCCGCTGTCGGCCTGGGGGTGATCTTCGGCTTGATCTGGCCCCCGATCCAGCAAGGCATCAACAGCTTCGGCACCTTGATGATGGAGAGCGGCAGCTTCGGCGCTTTCGTCTTCGGCGTGTTCAACCGCCTGCTGATCGTCACCGGCCTGCACCACATCCTCAACAACATGGCGTGGTTCGTCTTCGGCAACTTCACCGACCCGACCACGGGCGCCATGGTCACTGGCGACCTGTCACGCTACTTCGCCGGTGACCCGAAAGGCGGCCAGTTCATGACCGGCATGTTCCCGATGATGATTTTCGGCCTGCCGGCCGCCTGCCTGGCGATGTACCGCAACGCGCTGCCGGAACGGCGCAAGGTCATGGGCGGGATCTTCCTGTCGATGGCCCTGACATCGTTTCTGACCGGCGTGACCGAGCCGATCGAATTCGCCTTCATGTTCCTCGCACCATTTCTGTATTTGCTGCATGCGCTGTTGACGGGGTTGTCGATGGCGATCACCAACGCGCTGAACATCCACCTTGGGTTCACGTTCTCTGGCGGCTTCATCGACATGATTCTTGGCTGGGGAAAATCCACCAATGGCTGGTTGGTGATTCCGGTGGGGTTGGCGTATGCGGTGATCTACTACGTGGTGTTTGATTTCTGTATCCGTCGTTTCAACCTCAAGACGCCGGGGCGTGAAGAGGTTGTTTCTGGTGAGAAGGTTGTCGTCGCGGAAAATGAACGCGCCGGGGCCTACATCAAGGCACTGGGCGGTGCGGCCAACTTGATCACCGTGGGTGCATGCACCACGCGGTTGCGCCTGGACATGGTGGATCGCAGCAAGGCCAACGATGCCGAGTTGAAAGCGCTGGGGGCGATGGCGGTTGTGCGTCCAGGTAAAGGTGGGAGTTTGCAGGTGGTGGTCGGGCCGATGGCGGACAGCATTGCTGATGAGATTCGCCTGGCAATGCCGGCACTGGGGCGGGCGATTGTGTCCTCTCCTCCTGCTGTTATCGATGCCCCTGCACCCGCTGCTGTGGCGACTTCAGAGGCGCAGCAATGGCTGAATGCCTTGGGCGGCGGAGACAATGTATTGCAGATGGACTGCATCGCCATGACCCGGATTCGGTTGGTGCTGGCGGATGGCAAGGCGTTGTCAGAATGTGATTTGAAGGCGCTTGGGTGTCAGGGTGTTAGTCAGCTGGAAGGTGGTGTTTGGCACCTGCTGATTGGTGACAAGGCATCGAGTTTGAGTAATGCGCTGGAGGTGTTGGTGAATCGTAGTGAGGTGAGTGCGAAGGTCTGAATCGATGGCGCCTGGCAGTCCGTCATCGCGAGCTTGCTCGCGATGAGGCCCTAAGTAACGCCTGGGACTCAACACCCGCAGACCATGACCGGCCCTGCGGGCTTGTTCATTTCAACTACCCCAGCAGATCGGGATGCCGCCCACTTAGGCTCAAGCAGACGTTGCGCGCTGCTCTGCCTCGTAATGCCGAGTCTGGAATGGCATGAGAGCTTGAGCCTTCAGGCCGAGGCCTTCATTCAGCCCCCAAGAAACGGCAAGTACATCACGGCGCCTACGAAGGGGTACGACTGCATAGGGCGCCTCCCCTTGCTTGGAAGTCGAGTACGCAAAAAGCTCAAGAGCATTGAGGGTTTCCAACACGCGGCTATCGGACACGCACGCAAAACGAGTAAACCGTTCGAGTAAATAGCCTGCACGCCGAACTTCTACCTCATCAGTGTGGCAGTTCAAAAAAGCAGTTACTTCACTCTCAAGATTCAAACCAGAGTACCAAACAGCTTTGGCAGCGTTGACCAGCGCAGCGTCGTCTGCTTGATTCAAAGGTTTTTTGACCAAGGTGTCCAAAGCGGATGAGAGGACGTGGCCGCTATGTGGCGTCGCCATCTGTAGTCTCCAGGTAATCTTGCAAGATATTGGTGAGAACGGTGGTGGGTGGCTCTTTGTTGCCAACATATACATCAATTGCCTGCATTGCCAGACGACGGAGTTCCGTCGTCAGTACGAAACCCGCACGGAGCAGCGCTATGACGTCGCCAACATCCTGCTCTGTCGCTCTACCCAGTTTGGATATTGCAATGTCCACAGGAGCAGCAATATGGACATGCAGCGGTGACGCTAAGGAGAAATCTGCAAGGGGAAGACTACGCTCCCAGTAGTCTTCATGAATGGGACCGAAGCTGGTGTTGTATTGAAGGTCGTAGTTCAGCTCCATCAACCGACCGGATTGCTCATCAACGAATTGTTCAGGTACTTCTGCGAGCAAGGTCTGTAGGTGAAGACCCTGTGGGAGGTTTGCATAATAGATCTCAGCGTCAACATCAGTTGACACGCGGTGATGGGTGTAGAGGTGAACTGCGCACCCTCCGAACACGATTATCTTGAACGCCCCTGGCTCTGCGCACTCAGCGACTAGTTCTAATTCGACGGATTTGAACATCGAAATCAGCGCCTGCCCAAGCGAGCTGTTCGAATTAATCCTGGGAGTAATTATGTCCGGCAATTCCATCTTTGAACCTCAAGTGGATTGAAGTGTTTGTGATGGACAAAGGCTGGACTTGGCACTTCCGACGGACAACCTGAAAAGGCTGTCTGATTTTTCCTCAAGCGACGTAGCCATTGCCGCAAGAATGGGTATCCACACATCGATGAAAATGGACGGAGATCCGGCCGTCATTACCTTCTAGCCAGCTCCACAGTCGGAGCTGTGTACATCAGTTCAAATCTCGAACAATAAAAAACCCGCTGATCTTCATCAGCGGGTTCCTCATTTCAGCAGCCAGAAGATCAAAAATCCTCCAACCGCCACACCTCATAGGCCGGCGTCTCATAGGGATGGCTCTCTTTCAAAGCCACCACCACCGCCCGAATCAACTCATCGCTGACCACCAGCTCAACCTTCCATTCCTCAACCTGCTCAACCTGCCCCGCTTCCCCAATAAACGGCTGACTGCCATCCAACGGGCGAAACTGACCAAGACCGAGCACCTGCCACGCGCAATGGTCATAAGCACCGATCCGTCCGCCACCGGCGGCAAAAACGGCACTCTTGACCTGTTCCACATGACTGGCCGGAACAAAAAAACTCAGCTTGTACACGACGCTTAGTTCACCCAGACGCGAGCATTACGGAACATACGCATCCAGGGTGCGTCTTCGGTCCACTCTTCCGAACGCCACGAGTTCTGCACCGCGCGGAACACACGCTCCGGGTGCGGCATCATGATCGTTACGCGACCGTCGCGGCTGGTCAATCCGGTGATCCCGCGCGGCGAGCCGTTCGGGTTGGCCGGGTATTTTTCGGTGACCTTGCCGTGGTTGTCGACGAAACGCATCGCCACGCAACCCGACAGATCCGCTTCCAGCAACGCTTCTTCGCTGGCGAACTCGGCATGGCCTTCACCGTGAGCGATGGCGATCGGCATGCGCGAACCGGCCATGCCCTGCAGGAAGATCGAGTTCGACTCCTGGACCTGAACCATCGCCACGCGCGCTTCAAACTGCTCGGAGCGGTTGCGTACGAAGTGTGGCCAGAATTCGCTGCCCGGGATCAGCTCGTGCAGGTTGGACATCATCTGGCAACCGTTGCACACGCCGAGGGTGAAGCTGTCGGTACGTTCAAAGAAACCCTGGAACGCATCGCGAGCGCGGCTGTTGAACAGCGCGGACTTGGCCCAGCCTTCGCCGGCACCGAGAACGTCGCCGTAGGAGAAACCACCACACGCCACCAGGCCTTTGAACTCGTTCAGGTCGACACGGCCGGCCAGAATATCGCTCATGTGCACGTCGATTGCGTTGAAACCGGCGCGGTCGAAGGCGGCAGCCATTTCCACCTGACCGTTGACGCCCTGCTCACGCAGTACGGCAACCTGTGGGCGAATGCCTTTTTTGATGTAAGGCGCGGCGACGTCCTGATTGACGTCGAAGCTGAGCTTGACGCTCAGGCCCGGGTTGTCTTCTTCCAGCAGCACGTCGAACTCTTGTTCGGCGCAGTCGGCGTTATCACGCAGACGCTGGATCTGATAGCTGGTTTCGGCCCACTGACGTTGCAGCAGACGACGCTGACCCTCAAACACGGTTTCGCCGTTGAAGGTGATGTTGATCTGGCCATTGTTCATCGGCTGACCGATCACCGACACGCAGTCGCCCAGACCGGCCGCGCTGAACTGCGCGAGAATGTCCGGAGTGGCGTCCTGACGAACCTGGATTACGGCACCCAATTCTTCGTTGAACAGGATCGCCGCGATGTCGGCGGAAGTTTCTGCCAGGCCATCGAGGTTCAGGCTCAGACCGCAATGGCCGGCGAAGGCCATTTCCACCACGCTGGTCAGCAGACCACCGTCGGAACGGTCGTGGTACGCCAGCAGGTGACCGTCGGCATTCAGGCCCTGGATCACGGCGAAGAAGGCCTTGAGGTCTTCGGAATCGTCAACGTCCGGCGCTTGCGAGCCGAGCTTGCCGTGCACCTGGGCCAGGATCGAGGCGCCCATGCGGTTCTGGCCACGGCCCAGATCGATCAGGATCAGGTCGGTGGTGCCCTTGTTCATGCGCAGTTCCGGGGTCAGGGTCTGACGGATGTCAGCCACTGGCGCGAAACCGGTCACGATCAGGGACATTGGCGACGTGACGGTCTTGTCGACGCCTTCGTCGCTCCAGCGTGTGGCCATGGACATGGAGTCCTTGCCCACCGGAATGGTGATGCCCAGCTCAGGGCACAGCTCCATGCCGACCGCTTTCACGGTGTCGTACAGACGCGCGTCTTCACCCGGGTGGCCGGCAGCGGACATCCAGTTCGCCGACAGTTTGATGTCGGAGATCTTGTTGATGCGCGAAGCGGCAATGTTGGTCAGGGTTTCGCCGATGGCCATGCGGCCCGACGCCGGAGCGTCCAGCAGCGCCAGCGGAGTGCGCTCGCCCATCGCCATGGCTTCACCGGTGTAGACGTCGAAGCTGGTGGCGGTGACGGCAACGTCGGCCACCGGAACCTGCCACGGGCCGACCATTTGGTCACGGGCCACGAGGCCGGTGATGGTGCGGTCGCCGATGGTGATCAGGAAGCTTTTGCTCGCCACGGCCGGGTGATGCAGGACGCGCTCTACGCAGTCTGCAATCTCAAGCGTCGACGGATCGAAATCGTCACCCAGTTCGTTTTCGCGAACGGCCGAACGGTGCATGCGCGGGGCTTTGCCCAGCAGCACTTCGAGTGGCATGTCCACCGGGCTGTTGCCGAAGTGACTGTCGGTGACGGTCAGTTGCGGCTCGGCAGTGGCTTCGCCAACGACGGCGAACGGGCAGCGCTCACGTTCGCAGATCGCCTGGAAGCGTTCGAAATCGGCCGGGCCGACCGCCAACACATAGCGTTCCTGGGATTCGTTACTCCAGATTTCGTGCGGGGCCATGCCCGGCTCGTCGTTTGGAATGTTGCGCAGTTCGAAGCGGCCACCGCGGTTGCCGTCGTTGACCAGTTCCGGGAAGGCGTTGGACAGACCGCCCGCGCCGACGTCATGGATGAAGCTGATCGGGTTTTTGTCACCCAACTGCCAGCAACGGTCAATGACTTCCTGGCAGCGGCGTTCCATCTCAGGGTTTTCGCGCTGCACGGAAGCGAAGTCCAGGTCAGCCGAGCTGGTGCCGGTGGCCATGGAGGAAGCAGCACCGCCGCCCAGACCGATCAGCATCGCCGGGCCGCCGAGCACGATCAGCTTGGAGCCAACGGTGATCTCGCCTTTCTGTACGTGTTCGGCACGGATGTTACCCATGCCGCCGGCCAGCATGATCGGCTTGTGGTAACCGCGAACTTCGTCGCCACGCGGGGTGGTGATCGACTGTTCGAAGGTACGGAAATAACCGGTCAGGGCCGGACGACCGAATTCGTTGTTGAACGCGGCGCCACCCAGTGGGCCTTCGATCATGATGTCCAGCGCGGTCACGATGCGCTCAGGCTTGCCGTACGGCACTTCCCACGGCTGTTCGAAGCCCGGGATTTGCAGGTTGGACACGGTGAAACCGGTCAGGCCGGCCTTTGGCTTGGCGCCACGGCCAGTCGCGCCTTCGTCACGAATCTCACCGCCACTGCCGGTGGATGCGCCCGGGAACGGGGCAATCGCGGTCGGGTGGTTGTGGGTTTCGACTTTCATCAGGATGTGCACCGGTTCCTGCACCGCGCCGTACTGACGGGTTTCAGGGTCCGGGAAGAAACGGCCGGCGACGTTGCCGACGATCACCGAGGCGTTGTCCTTATAAGCCGACAGAACGCCTTCGCTGTGCATCACGTAGGTGTTCTTGATCATGCCGAACAGGCTTTTTTCCTGGCTCTGACCGTCGATGTCCCAACTGGCGTTGAAGATCTTGTGACGGCAGTGCTCGGAGTTCGCCTGCGCGAACATCATCAGTTCAATGTCGTGCGGGTTGCGCTTGAGGCCGACGAAGGCGTTGACCAGGTAGTCGATTTCGTCTTCGGCCAGGGCCAGGCCCAGCTCGGTGTTGGCTTTTTCCAGCGCGGCACGGCCGCCACCCAGCACGTCGATCGCGGTCAGCGGCTTCGGTTCGGCGTGGCTGAACAGGCCGGCGGCCTGTTCGAGGTTGGCCAGAACGATTTGCGTCATGCGGTCGTGCAGGGCGCCTTCAATCAGCTGTGCTTCGGCGTCGCTGAACTGGCCGGCCACGTAGAACGCGATGCCGCGCTCCAGGCGCTGGATCTTGCTCAGGCCGCAGTTGCGAGCGATGTCGCTGGCTTTACTGGACCACGGCGAGATGGTGCCGAAACGCGGCAACACCAGAAACAGACGACCGGTCGGCTCTTGTACCGGAACACTTGGGCCGTACTTCAGAAGGCGCGCGAGCACCTGCTGTTCGTCGCCGGTCAGGACGCCGGTCACTTCGGCGAAGTGAGCGAATTCAGCATACAGGCCGCTGACAGCCGGGACCTTCTGGCTCAGTTGCTCAAGGAGTTTGCTGTGGCGAAAGGCAGAAAGGGCAGGAGCGCCGCGCAGGATCAACATCTTCGGGACAGCCTCGGGAGGGGTGTGCTTTGAGGCCGTGCATTCTAGCCTAAACCGCCCGCGACATCACCCGAAACGGTACAGGCGGCTACACCCAAGTGTCGGACTGGGGATCCGGGCCTGAGAATGGCGCTCAAAAAGGGTTATTTTTTCTGTCACAAAATCCTGTTCGGGCCCATTCCTGCGGGCTCCGGAGCGGTTTTCAATTGCCTAGCAGACAAGCCCTTCTCTGTCGAGATATGGCGGCCGTGGTCCTTTGCGTATACTGCGCAGATGTTTTCCCCAACGGCTTTGCGTCCGCGGTACGCCAAATGGCTGATCGCAACCGGACTCTTCCTGATGCTCAGTGGCTGTGTTGATAAACCCAACACGCTGGAGCGCGTAAAGGAGGATGGCGTGCTGCGGGTGGTTACCCGGAACAGCCCCGCCACCTACTTTCAGGATCGTAACGGTGAAACCGGCTTCGAATACGAGCTGGTGAAGCGCTTCGCCGACGATCTGGGGGTGGAACTCAAGATCGAGACCGCCGACAACCTCGACGACCTGTTCAATCAGGTGGGCAAGCCTAACGGCCCGGTGCTGGCTGCTGCCGGTCTGGTCAGCAGCGAGGAACGTAAAAAGCAGGTGCGGTTTTCCCACTCCTACCTGGAAGTCACCCCACAGATCATCTACCGCAACGGCCAGTCACGGCCAACCGATGCGGGCGACCTGGTCGGCAAGAAGATCATGGTGCTCAAGGGCAGCACCCACGCCGAACAGCTGGCAGAGCTGAAAAAGAAATACCCCGGCATTGAATACGAAGAATCCGACGCGGTTGAAGTCGTCGACCTGCTGCGCATGGTCGATGAAGGCCAGATCGACCTGACCCTGGTCGACTCCAACGAAGTCGCGATGAACCAGGTGTACTTCACCAACATACGGGTCGCCTTTGACCTCGGTGACGCCAGCAACCAGAGCTGGGCCGTGGCCGCGGGCGAAGACAACAGCCTGCTCAACGAAATCAACGCCTACCTCGACAAGGTGCAGAAAAACGGCACCCTGCAGCGCCTCAAGGATCGCTATTACGGACATGTCGACGTCCTCGGCTACATGGGCGCCACCACGTTTGCCCAGCATTTGCAGCAGCGGCTGCCCAAGTACGAACAGCACTTCAAGGCTTACGCCAAGAAGGAACAGGTCGACTGGCGCCTGCTGGCCGCAATCGGTTATCAGGAGTCGTTGTGGCAACCGGCGGTCACGTCCAAGACCGGCGTGCGCGGCCTGATGATGCTGACCCAGAACACCGCGCAAGCCATGGGCGTGTCCAACCGCCTCGACCCCAAGCAGAGCATCATGGGCGGCGCCAAGTACCTGGCGTATATGAAGGATCAGCTGGACGAATCGATTCAGGAGCCAGACCGCACCTGGTTTGCCCTGGCGGCTTACAACGTTGGCAGTGGTCACCTGGATGACGCGCGAAAACTGGCGGCGAAGGAAGGGCTGAACCCGGACAAGTGGCTGGACGTGAAGAAAATCCTGCCGCGCCTGTCAGAGAAAAAGTGGTACAGCAAGACGCGCTATGGCTACGCCCGGGGCGGCGAGCCGGTGCATTTCGTGGCGAACATCCGTCGTTATTACGACATCCTGACGTGGGTCACGCAGCCACAGCTTGAGGGTGACCAGGTGGCGGAAGGCAATCTGCATGTGCCGGGGATCGACAAGACCAAGCCGGCTCAAGAACCCTCGCCGCTCTAACACTGACATCACAGATCAAATGTGGGAGAGGGCTTGCTCGCGAATGCGGTTCAACATTCAACGTTTATGTCGACTGTCACACCGCTTTCGCGAGCAAGTCGAATCGTCGCACCGCCGCTCCCACATTTTGATTTTTTGTTTGGCTTAGGCTTTTGCGGCGGCCAGGATCAGCGCTTTCATTTCAGATACCGCCGACTTGAAGCCAACAAACAAAGCATGCGCCACCAGCGCGTGGCCAATGTTCAGCTCGTTGATGCCTTTGATCGCCGCCACGGCTTCTACGTTGTGGTAGTGCAAACCGTGCCCGGCGTTGACGATCAACCCTTGAGCAAGGCCAAAGGCCACGCCGTCTGCCACGCGCTTGAGCTCTTCTGCCACGTCAGTCGGCGTCTCGGCATCGGCGTAACGCCCGGTGTGCAGTTCGATCGCCGGCGCACCCACGCGACGGGAGGCTTCAATCTGGCGCTCATCAGCGTCGATGAACAACGACACTTCGCAGCCGATCTTCGACAAGCGATCCACGGCAGCTTTGATCCGAGCTTCTTGCCCTGCCACGTCCAAACCACCTTCAGTGGTCAGTTCCTGGCGGGTTTCCGGGACCAGGCAAATGTGCGCCGGACGAATGTGCTCGGCGAACAGCATCATTTCTTCGGTGACGCCCATCTCAAAGTTCATGCGGGTTTGCAGCACGTCCTTGAGCAGCAGAACGTCGCGTTCCTGGATGTGCCGGCGGTCTTCGCGCAAATGCACGGTGATGCCGTCAGCGCCCGCCTCTTCCGCGTCCAGTGCCGCCTTGACCGGATCCGGATAGCGAGTGCCCCGGGCCTGACGGAGGGTGGCAACGTGGTCGATGTTCACGCCAAGAAGAATGCGATTGCTGGTGGTCACGGAAGCGCTCCTGAATTTAAAGATTCGGCGCACAGCATACGGGGAGACTACGGCTTGCGAAACAGCTCGCGGCTGACCAGTGGACGACCGCCCAGATGAACCGCCAACGCTTGGCGCATCAGACGCTTGGCAGCGGACAGCGCGCCGGGCGCGGTCCAGTCGGCATCGGCCATGGCCAACAGTTCGGTGCCATTGAACAAACCGGGTTGCAGCAGATAGACCTGCTCCAGACCCGCATCCACCTGTAGGCGGTAGAGACCGTCCGGGGCAACGGGCTCGCCGTGGATGTCCGTGGTCAGTGCAAATCCGTAACCGAGATCATCCAGCAGGCGCCATTCGAAAGAGCGCAACAACGGCTCCAACGGACGGCCTTCGGCCAGCGCGAGCAGGGTCGCGGCGTAGTGATCGAATACCCCCGGGTGGGGGTCTTCGGAGGGCAATAGTCGGATCAACAGTTCATTGAGGTAGAGGCCGCTAAACAACGCCTCACCGCTAAGCCAGGTTGAAACACCGGCGGCCTCCATCCGCCCGACGTTCTTCAGCTCGCCACGTCCGCGAAACTCGACTTCCAGCGGCACGAACGGCCGCGCCAACGTCCCCGCCTTGCCCCGCGCACTGCGCAACACCGCCCGCAGCCGACCTTGCGGCGTGAGGAAGTCCACCAACGCACTGTTTTCGCGGTAGGCGCGGGAGTGGAGCACGTAGGCGGGTTGGCCGATGGGTGGGGTTTGGGACATGGGCGTCGAGTATCTCTAGAGGGAGAATACAGCCAGTGAAAACAGCGCTAACCAATGTGGGAGCGGGCTTGCTCGCGAAGGCGGCTTAACATTCAACATCTTCGTTGTCTGTCACATCGCATTCGCGAGCAAGCCCGCTCCCACATTCGATCTTTGTGTATCCGGAGTTAAGCGATTACAGGTCGCCGTAACCCAGCGAACGCAACGCGCGCTCGTCATCGGACCAGCCGCCTTTCACTTTCACCCAGAGGTTGAGCATGATCTTGGAGTCGAACAGCAGCTCCATGTCCTTGCGCGCCTCGGTGCCGATACGCTTGATACGCTCACCCTTGTCACCAATGATGATTTTCTTCTGACCGTCACGTTCAACGAGGATCAAAGCGTGAATGTGCAGGGTTTTGCCCTGCTGCTTGAACTCTTCGATTTCCACGGTGATCTGGTACGGCAGCTCGGCGCCCATCTGGCGCATGATTTTCTCGCGCACCAGTTCAGCGGCGAGGAAGCGGCTGCTGCGGTCGGTGATCTGGTCTTCCGGGAAGAAGTGATCGTTTTCCGGCAGGTAACCGGCGATCACACGCTCCAGCGCTTCGAGGTTGTGCCCGTGCTGGGCCGAGATCGGCATGATCTGCGCGTTCGGCAGCTGTTCCTGCAACCAGCTCAGGTGCGGCATCAGCTCGGCTTTGTCTTCGATGCGGTCGGTCTTGTTCAGCGCCACGATCAGCGGACCGGTCACGTACTGGACGCGCTCGAGGACCATCTGGTCTTCGTCGGTCCACTTGGTGCGGTCAACCACGAAGATCACCACGTCGACGTCTTTCAACGCCGCTGAAGCGGTCTTGTTCATGTAGCGGTTCAGCGCCTTTTCGCCACCCTTGTGCATGCCTGGGGTGTCGACGTAGATCGCCTGCACGGCACCTTCGGTCTTGATGCCGAGCATGTTGTGGCGGGTGGTTTGCGGCTTGCGCGAGGTGATCGCCAGCTTCTGACCCAGGATGTGGTTCAGCAGCGTGGACTTGCCCACGTTGGGACGGCCGACGATGGCAACATAGCCACAGCGAGTTGCGTTTGTATCAGTCATTGCCATTCTCCACACCCAGGGCAATCAGTGCTGCGGCGGCCGCTACCTGTTCGGCAATACGACGACTCACACCCTGACCTCGGCTTTTTTCATTCAGTAAGGTGATTTCACATTCGACGAAGAACGTCCGGCAATGCGGCTCACCCTGGATATCCACCACTTCGTAACGTGGCAGCTCACAACCACGCGATTGCAGGAATTCCTGCAGGCGGGTTTTTGGATCTTTATTGGTGTCGACCAGTGTCAGGCCTTCGAACTCACCGGCCAGCCAGGCCAACACACGCTCGCGCGCCATGTCCATGCCGGCGTCGAGGTAGATCGCACCGATCAGCGCTTCCAGGGCATCGGCCAGAATCGACTCGCGACGGAAGCCGCCGCTTTTCAGTTCACCGGAGCCCAGGCGCAGGTAGTCGCCCAGATCGAAACCGCGAGCCAGTACGGCCAGCGTCTCACCTTTCACCAGGCGTGCGCGCAAACGCGACAACTGGCCTTCGCGGGCCAGCGGGAAGCGATCGAACAGCGCCTCGCCAGCGACGAAGTTAAGGATGGCATCACCGAGGAACTCCAGACGTTCGTTGTTACGCCCGGCAAAGCTGCGGTGAGTCAGGGCCAGAACCATCAGTTCCTGGTCCTTGAAGGTGTAGCCGAGCTGACGCTCTAGACGACTTAAGGAGACGCTCACGGTTTACCCACGCTGAGTTCGTGGTTGGTTTCCACCGCCATCGCCGTGATACGGCGCAGGCCTGGGACAATTAACGCTGTGTTCAAAAATAACGTCCTGAATATCATTGGCTTCATGCTGCCGGGGCCGATTGTGCCGACTCCAGAAAAGCATTCGGCGCTGTGTTCAACAGCGCCGTGTGTGATTACTTGATCAGGCCAACCCGCGAGAAATTCGGCAGGTGACTGAGTTTAGGTTCCGGCCAGCTCATCCAGACTGCGAAGGCCTTGCCGACGATATTCTTGTCGGGAACCATGCCCAGCAGATCCTTGGGAATACTTGGATCATCCCAGTAGCGACTGTCGTTGGAGTTGTCGCGGTTGTCGCCCATCATGAAATAGTGCCCGGCGGGCACGGTCCACGAATGGTCCGGCGTGGCGCGATAACGGCTCATTTCCTTGCGGATCAGGTGCTCAGCAACGCCGAGTTTTTCCTTGTAGAGCTCAGCGCTGCCCAGCGTGCCCGGCTCGGAGCCGACCAGCTGCTCGGCGATCGACTCACCGTTGACGAACAGACGCTTGTCCGCGGTGTAGCGAATCGTGTCGCCCGGCAGGCCCACTACACGCTTGATGTAGTTGACGTTCGGATCGCTCGGGTAACGGAACACCATCACATCGCCGCGCTGCGGATCACCGACTTCGATGACTTTCTTGTCGATCACCGGCAGGCGGATCCCGTAAGAAAACTTGTTCACCAGAATGAAGTCGCCCACGTCCAGGGTTGGTTTCATCGAGCCGGACGGAATCTGGAACGGTTCCACCAGGAACGAACGCAGGACCAGCACGATGAACAACACCGGGAAGAACGACTTGCCGTATTCGACCAGCAGCGGCTCTTTGTTCAGTTTCTCGATCACCACCCCATCAGGCTGGCTGACGCTGCCCTGATAGGAGGCAATGGCAGCACGCCGACGCGGCGCCAGAAAAACCAGATCGAGCAACGCCAACAGGCCGCAGACGAACACGGCGATGACCAGCAACAGCGGGAAATTTAGTGACATAGGACCTAACTATCCAACCTGAGCACTGCAAGGAAGGCTTCTTGTGGAATTTCCACGTTGCCGACTTGCTTCATGCGTTTTTTACCGGCCTTTTGCTTTTCAAGCAGTTTCTTCTTACGGCTAACGTCACCGCCGTAGCATTTGGCCAATACGTTCTTTCTGAGTGCCTTGACGGAGGTTCGCGCAATGATCTGCCCGCCAATGGCGGCCTGGATCGCGACGTCGAACATCTGGCGCGGAATCAGTTCTTTCATCTTCTCGGTCAACTGGCGACCTTTGTAGTGCGCGTTATCCTTGTGCACGATCAGCGCCAGGGCGTCGACCTTGTCACCGTTGATCAGCACATCCAGTTTCACCAGACTAGCCGATTGATAACGATCGAAATGGTAATCCAGCGACGCATAACCGCGGCTGGTCGACTTCAGACGATCGAAGAAGTCCAGGACCACTTCGTTCATCGGCAAATCGTAGGTCACCTGGACCTGGGAACCGAGGAATAACATGTCGTGTTGCACGCCACGTTTTTCGATACACAGGGTAATGACGTTGCCCAGGTGTTCTTGCGGCACAAGAATGTTGGCCCGCACGATCGGCTCACGCATGTCTTCGATCGAGGACAGGTCCGGAAGCTTCGACGGGTTATCGACGTAAATCGTTTCACCGGTTTTCAGCAACAGCTCGAAAATTACCGTCGGCGCCGTGGTGATCAGGTCCAGGTCGTACTCGCGCTCCAGGCGCTCCTGGATGATTTCCATGTGCAGCATGCCGAGGAACCCGCAACGGAAGCCGAAGCCCAGCGCGTCGGAGCTTTCCGGGGTGTACTGCAGGGACGAGTCGTTGAGCGTGAGCTTTTGCAGGGCTTCACGGAAATCTTCGAAGTCGTCGGAGCTGACCGGGAACAGGCCGGCGTAGACCTGCGGCTGAATGCGTTTGAAACCTGGCAGCACGTCGACGTCTGGCGTCGAGCTCAAGGTCAGGGTGTCGCCCACTGGCGCACCGTGAATGTCCTTGATGCTGGCAATGATGAAGCCCACTTCACCGGCCTTCAGGTCAACGGTTGGGGTGTGTTTCGGGTTGAAAACACCGACGCTGTCCACAAGATGGATCTTGCCGGTGGATTTGACCAGGATCTTGTCGCCCTTCTTCACACGACCGTGGCGTACGCGTACCAGGGAAACAACGCCCAGGTAGTTGTCGAACCAGGAGTCGATGATCAACGCTTGAAGCGGATCTTCATAGTTGCCGGTCGGCGGCGGAATAGTGGCGACCAGACGCTCGAGCACCTCGTCGACGCCCAGACCGGTCTTGGCCGAGCACTCGACCGCATCGGTGGCATCGATACCGATGATTTTTTCGATTTCTTCTTTGACGCGGTCCGGATCGGCCTGTGGCAGGTCGATCTTGTTCAGGACCGGCATGACTTCCAGGCCCTGCTCGATCGCCGTGTAGCAGTTGGCAACCGACTGCGCTTCAACGCCCTGACCGGCATCGACCACCAGCAACGCACCTTCACAGGCCGCCAGCGACCGGCTGACTTCATAGGTGAAGTCAACGTGGCCGGGGGTGTCAATGAAGTTCAACTGGTACTTGATGCCATCGCGAGCGGTGTAATAAAGGGTGACGCTGTGGGCCTTGATGGTGATCCCGCGTTCACGCTCCAGGTCCATGGAGTCCAGCACCTGGGCTTCCATTTCGCGCTCGGCAAGGCCGCCGCACATCTGGATGAATCGATCAGCCAGCGTCGACTTGCCATGGTCAATGTGGGCGATGATGGAGAAATTGCGGATATGACTCAAATCACTCACGGATCAACACTCAAAAAGGCTGCAGGCATAGCCCGCCGAAAAATAGCCGGGAATTGTACCTGATCCACGGCGCAAGCGTCACGTTCGCAGGTCAGACGGCATGTACAAAAACGCCCCGGTCTTGCGACAGGGGCGTTTCAGATGGCGACGATGTCAGGAAAAAACCTCGATCAACCGGCCCGGCGCAACAACCAGACACCGGCCAAGGCACAGACACCGGCCGGAATCAGCACCGCAAACAGAGGAGAGAAACCGAACACCAGGCTCGAAGGCCCCAGCAAATCCTGGACAATACGGAAGGTGAAGCCCACCAGAACGCCGGTGAACACACGCTGGCCGAGGGTCACCGAACGCAGAGGACCGAAGATGAAGGAAATCGCCATCAGTACCAGCGCCGCCGTCACCAGGGGCTGCAACACCTTGACCCAAAAAGCCAGCCAGTAGCGGCCATTGCTCAGGCCCTGATCCGCCAGATAGTGGATGTAACCCCACAACCCGCTGATCGACAGCGACTCGGGCGCCATGACCACGGTGTCCAGCAATTGAGGACTAAGGGCAATTTCCCAGCGCTCGACGGGGGTGGTAACCACTTCAGTGCTCTTGTCGTGGAACACCGTGGTCGTGACATCGCTGAGTTGCCAGTGATCCTTGTCGAATTCGCCACGCTTGGCGAAGCTTGCCGACAACATGTGCCGTTCTTTATCGAAGCGATAACGAGTCACGCCGTACAGAACACCGTTGGGTTGCACGGAGTTGACGTGGATGAACTCGTCACCCTGGCGGTGCCACAAGCCGTGTTTGGCGCTTTGCGCATCACCGCTGCCCTGGGCGAGCGAGCGATTGGCCTGCGCCGTGACCTCGGTAGCAGGCGCAACGTATTCCCCGATCACTACACCCACGACCATCAGGATCAGCATCGGCTTCATGACCGCCCAGACGATCCGACCGATCGACACGCCAGCGGCGCGCATGATGGTCAACTCACTGTTGCTGGCCAGACTGCCGAGGCCAATCAGGCACCCGATCAGTGCCGCCATTGGCAACATGTCGTAAAGACGGCGTGGCGCCGTCAGCAAGATGTAGCTGGTTGCGTCCAGCAACGTGTAGGTATCGCTGATTTCCCCCATCTCATCTATGAAGGCGAACAGCGTCGCCAAGCCGAGAATGATCCCCAGTACGGCCAGGATTGCCATGAACACGCTGCTACCAATGTAGCGATCGAGCTTAACCACGAGCCACCTCCAGCGCGCTACGGCGACTCGCCATCTTCAAGCGCAACGGCTCCCAGTAAAGCAGCCCGAGACCGATGATCAGGAACAACCCGTGAACCCACCATAACCCCAAGGCAGGCGGGATCTTGCCCTTGTCGAGAGCACCGCGGGCGGCAATCAGAATAGTCAGGTAAGCCATGTAGAGAAGAATCGCCGGCAACAGCTTGAGGAAACGCCCCTGGCGTGGGTTGACCCGTGACAGCGGCACCGCCATCAAGGTCACGATGAACACCAGCAGCGGCAGGGACAGACGCCATTGCAGTTCCGCGCGCAGGCGCGTGTCTTCGCTGCCGATCAAGGCGCGGGTGGTCATTGCATCACGATCAGTCACTTCGTCACTGACGTCCGGTTTGGGCAGCAATACGCCGTACTCGTCGTACTTGATCGCGCGATAGTCGGCCTGCCCCGGATTACCGTCGTAGCGATAGCCGTTGTCGAGAATCAGGTAGCGGTTGCCGTCCGGGCGGATTTCCTGGCGCCCCTTCTCGGCCACCAGCACGGAAATCCCGCGATCATTCTGGTCGGAGCTGGTGTTCTTTTGCGAAATGAACACACCCGCCAGATTGACGCGATCATCGGTCAGCTGCTCGGTATAGGTCACCCGAGTTCCGTCACGCAGGGCCTGGAAGCGACCAGGTTCGAGGGTGTCGAACTCGGTCAGCGCATCCTGTTTGTTCAGCAGCAGCTGGAACTGATTGGCACCTTGTGGCGCCAGGCTCAGGCTCAACCAGGCCACGACCAGCGCCACCAGCGTGGCCGGAAACAGGGTAATGACAAACAGACGCTGCTGGCTCATGCCGGTGGCCGACAGCACGGTCATTTCGCTTTCGAGGTACAGGCGGCCGTACGCCAGCAGGATCCCGAGAAACAGGCCTAGCGGCAGGATCAGCTGCAGGAAGCCCGGCAGGCGGAAGCCCATGATCAGGAATAGCGAGCCCGGATCCAGCAGGCCCGAGGCCGCCTGAGCGAGGTATTTGATGAAGCGACCGCTCATGATGATGACTAGCAGCACGGCGCTGACAGCGCTCAAGGTCAACAGGACTTCGCGGGACAGATAACGGAAGACAATCAAACCAGACACTCCAGGGTTGTCAGGCTAAGGCGGCCAAACAAGCAAACGTATCAGACAGCCCGCAGGGCAGAGCCGCCGAAAAAGATGGCGCATTATCCTGTGATTGAGTGCGCCTGTCACTGCGCATGCTCAAGCTGGCGCTTAATGCGTTGAAGATCGTACAACCGAGGGTTGTCAGGCGCAGGGAGCGAGGTTCAAACTGCGGCCTTTGTCGCGGGCCGTGACCTGCGTCTTTCCATCTATATAAGCAAGCGTCTGTGCGTCGCCGTTTTGCCCACGCACGTTGACCATTATTCAGGGACCCGGACATGGAACTGGTTGTAAAAAGCGTTAGCCCAGAAACGTTGAAGACCGCCACGCTGGTCGTCGCCGTCGGTGAAGGCCGCAAGCTCGGCGCCGTGGCCAAACAGCTGGACGAACTGACTGGCGGCGCCATCAGCGCTGTGCTCAAGCGCGGCGACCTCGCTGGCAAAGTTGGCCAGAGCCTGTTGCTGCACAGCCTGCCGAATCTAAAGGCGGACCGTGTTCTGCTGGTAGGCGTGGGCAAGGACGAAGAGCTGGGCGACCGCCCGTTCCGCAAAATCATTGCCGGCGTACTCAACACCCTGAAAGGCCTGGGCGGCACCGACGCCGTGCTGGCGCTGGACGAAATCATGGTCAAGGGCCGCGACAGCTATGGCAAGACCCGCCTGCTGGCTGAAACCCTGGTGGACGGCGAATACACCTTCGACCAGTTCAAGAGCCAGAAAGCCGAACCACGCGCCCTGAAGAAAGTCACCCTGCTGACCATCAAGGCTGCACAGGCTGAAGTCGAGCGCGCCGTGGCCCACGCCACCGCTATCGCCAACGGCATGGCTTTCACCCGTAACCTGGGCAACCTGCCGCCGAACATCTGCCACCCGACGTTCCTTGGCGAGCAAGCCAAGAACCTTGGCAAAGAATTCAAAACCCTGAAAGTTGAAGTCCTTGATGAGAAGAAGATCAAGGAACTGGGCATGGGTTCGTTCTACGCCGTGGGCCAGGGCAGCGCCCAGCCTCCGCGCCTGATCGTCATGCAGTACAACGGCGGCAAGAAATCCGAGAAGCCGTACGCCCTGGTCGGCAAAGGCATCACCTTTGACACCGGCGGCATCAGCCTGAAGCCGGGCCTGGGCATGGATGAAATGAAGTACGACATGGGCGGCGCTGCCAGCGTGTTCGGCACCCTGCGTGCCGTGCTTGAGCTGAAACTGCCGATCAACCTGGTGTGCATCCTGGCGTGCGCCGAGAACATGCCGAGCGGCAACGCTTCGCGCCCGGGCGACATCGTCACCACCATGAGCGGCCAGACTGTGGAAATCCTCAACACTGACGCTGAAGGCCGCTTGGTGCTGTGCGATGCCCTGACCTACTCGGAACGCTTCAAGCCGCAAGCCGTGATCGACATCGCGACCCTGACCGGTGCTTGCGTGGTTGCCCTGGGCGCCCACACCTCGGGCCTGCTGGGCAACAACGACGAATTGATCGGCCAACTGCTGAGCGCCGGCCAGACGGCTGACGACCGCGCCTGGCAACTGCCGCTGTTCGATGAGTACCAGGAGCAACTGGACAGCCCGTTCGCCGACATCGCCAACATTGGCGGGCCGAAAGCCGGGACCATCACCGCTGCCTGCTTCCTGTCGCGCTTCACCAAGAACCTGAACTGGGCGCACCTGGACATCGCCGGCACCGCATGGACCAGCGGTGGCAAGGACAAGGGCGCCACTGGCCGTCCGGTTCCATTGCTGACCCAATACCTGCTGGACCGCGCCAAAGCCTGAAACCGTTGACCCGGGGCGGCGTCACTTTCAGGTGACGCCGTGCTTGGCTCAGGAACCGCAATGACCAAAGTCGACTTCTATATCCTGCCCAGCGCCGATCCTTCGGCACGGCTGGATTTCGCCTGCAAGCTCACCGAAAAAGCCTGGCGCATGGGCCACCGCATTTACCTGCATTGCAGCGATGCCGCTCAGCGCGAGGATCTCGATGCCCGCTTGTGGGCCTTCAAGGGCGAAAGCTTCGTCCCTCATGGTCCTGCCGACAGTGAACCGGACGGTTTGATTGTGCTGGGGTTGGGTGATGACTGCGGTCAGCACCAGGATCTGCTGGTCAATCTCGACCTGAAAGCGCCGGTATTCGCCAACAAATTCGCCCGTGTGGCGGAAGTGGTGGTGGAAGATCCGACGATACGTGCGGCTGCGCGGGAGAGTTTCCGTTTCTACCGCGAACAGGGCTATCCTCTGCAAGACCACCGTTTACAGCGACTCTGAGCATTCCGATGGACACTCCGAAACCGCAGCAAAAGTCCGCGCACCTGCTGGACGACCTCGAGTCGATCCGCCAATTGCTCGGCGATGACAACCTGCAACCACCACTGCTGACCGACACGGTCATCGACGGTGATCAGGAACAGATTCCCATGTTGTTCGAATCTGTCGGCAATGCGCCGCAGCCCGTCGAACCGACACCACCGCCCGCCCCTGCTGCGCAACCGACGCCGAACACCGGCAAAGGCCCCGACGCCCTGTTGCATCTGGACAGCGAACTGCGCGCTGCAGCGATGCTGATCATGCAAGACGTGATCGACGACTTCGCCCCGCACATTGAAACCGAGATCAAGCGTCGGCTTGAAGCGCGGATGGAACGGCTGCTCAGCCAATACGAATAACACCACCATTCCAATGTGGGAGCGGGCTTGCTCGCGAAAGCGGTTTCACATTCAACATCGTTGCTGACTGGAAGACCGTATTCGCGAGCAAGCCCGCTCCCACATTGGATCTATGGTGTTGCTGATGGTCAGGTTCATCCCGCGATCAACTCGCCCTACGCCCCATGCCCCGCTATACTTGCCGGCTTTTCCTGAATAAATGCCAATAGGGTCCCGCCGCGCATGGATAAGACCTACCAGCCGCACGCCATTGAAACTTCCTGGTACAACACCTGGGAGTCTGAGAATTACTTCGCCCCGCAAGGCGCGGGCGAGTCCTACACCATCATGATCCCGCCGCCGAACGTCACCGGCAGCCTGCACATGGGCCACGGTTTCAACAATGCGATCATGGACGCCCTGATCCGTTTCCGCCGCATGCAGGGTCGCAACACCCTGTGGCAGCCGGGCACCGACCATGCCGGTATCGCCACGCAGATGCTGGTGGAGCGTCAACTTGAAGCCAAAGGCCAGAGCCGCCACGACCTGGGTCGCGAGAAGTTTCTCGAGAAAATCTGGGAATGGAAGGATGAATCCGGCGGCAACATCAGCCGTCAGATCCGTCGCCTCGGCTCGTCCGTCGACTGGAGCCGCGAGCGCTTCACCATGGATGACGGCCTCTCGGAATCGGTGAAAGAAGCCTTCGTGCGCCTGCATGAAGATGGCCTGATCTACCGCGGCAAGCGTCTGGTCAACTGGGACACCAAGTTGCACACGGCGATTTCCGACCTCGAAGTGGAAAACCACGACGAGAAAGGTTTCCTGTGGAACCTGAAGTACCCGCTGGCCGACGGCGTCAAAACCGCGGAAGGCAATGATTACCTGATCGTCGCGACCACTCGCCCGGAAACCATGCTCGGCGACTCCGCCGTCGCGGTTAACCCGAACGATGAACGCTACAAAGCCCTGATCGGCAAATTCGTCGAGCTGCCGCTGGTCGGCCGCCGCATCCCGATCATCGCCGACGATTACTGCGACCCTGAATTCGGCACCGGCTGCGTGAAAATCACCCCGGCCCACGATTTCAACGACTACGAAGTCGGCAAGCGCCACAACCTGCCGCTGCTGAACATCTTCGACAAGAACGCCGCCGTACTGCCGGCCTGTCAGGTGTTCAACCTGGACGGCACGCTGAACGAAAGCATCGATGGCAAGATCCCGGCCGAATACGCCGGCCTCGACCGTTTCGAAGCCCGCAAGCAAATCGTTGCTGCATTCGACGCCGCCGGCCTGCTGGTCAGCGTCAATGATCACGCGCTGAAAGTGCCTAAAGGCGACCGCTCTGGCACGATCATCGAGCCGTGGCTGACCGACCAGTGGTACGTGTCGACCAAGCCGTTGGCCGAGCCTGCCATTGCCGCCGTTGAAGACGGTCGCATCCAGTTCGTGCCTAAGCAATACGAAAACATGTACTTCTCGTGGATGCGCGACATCCAGGATTGGTGCATCAGCCGTCAATTGTGGTGGGGCCACCGGATTCCGGCCTGGTACGACGAGTCGGGCAAAGTCTACGTCGGTCGCGACGAAGCTGAAGTGCGCGCCAAGAACAATCTCGGTCCGGACATTGCGCTGCAACAGGACAACGACGTTCTCGACACCTGGTTCAGTTCGGGCCTGTGGACCTTCTCCACGCTCGGCTGGCCTGAGCAGACCGAATTCCTCAAGAAATTCCACTCCACCGATGTGCTGGTGACCGGCTTCGACATCATTTTCTTCTGGGTTGCCCGGATGATCATGCTCACCATGCACCTGGTGAAAAACGAAGACGGCACGCCGCAGGTTCCGTTCAAGACCGTTTATGTGCATGGCCTGGTGCGTGATGGCCAAGGCCAGAAAATGTCCAAGTCCAAAGGCAACGTCCTGGACCCGCTGGACATCATCGACGGCATCGAACTGGAAGACCTGGTGCAGAAACGCACCTCCGGCCTGATGCAGCCGAAACTGGCGAAGAAGATCGAGAAGCAGACCCGCGACGAGTTCGCTGACGGCATCGCCAGCTATGGTACCGACGCACTGCGCTTCACCTTCTGCTCGCTGGCGTCCACTGGCCGTGACATCAAGTTCGACATGGGCCGCGTCGAAGGCTATCGCAACTTCTGCAACAAGATCTGGAACGCCGCGCGTTATGTTCTGGACAAGGGCGAAGACTGCGGCCAGAACGGTGAAGCCTACGAGCTGTCCCTGGCGGATCGCTGGATCATCTCGCAGCTGCAACGCACCGAAGCCGAAGTGACCCGTCAACTCGACCAGTTCCGTTTCGACCTGGCGGCACAAGCCTTGTACGAGTTCATCTGGAACCAGTATTGCGACTGGTACCTGGAACTGTCCAAGCCTGTGCTGTGGGACGAAAACGCCCCGGTCGAGCGTCAGCGCGGCACCCGCCGTACGCTGGTTCGCGTCCTGGAAGTGGCGTTGCGTCTGGCGCACCCGTTCATGCCGTTCATCACCGAAGAAATCTGGCAGCGCATCGCGCCGTTGGCCGGTATTCAGGGCAAGACGATCATGCTGCAAGCGTGGCCAGTGGCTAACGAAGAGCGCATCGATCCGGCTGCCGAAGACGACATCGAATGGCTCAAGGAACTGATGCTCGGCACGCGCAACATCCGTGGCGAAATGAACATTGGTCCTGGCAAACCGCTGCCGATCTACCTGAAGAATGTCAGCGCCGAAGACCAGCGCCGCCTCACCGAGAACGAAGCCCTGCTGAAGAAGCTGGCTCGCCTGGAATCGATCACGGTATTGGCTGCCGGCGAAGAAGCACCGCTGTCCGCCACCGCACTGGTTGGCGAGATGGAAGTGCTGGTACCGATGGCTGGTCTGATCGACAAGGACGCCGAACTGGCGCGTCTGGACAAGGAAATCCTGCGTTTGCAGGGTGAAGTCCAGCGCGTGGGTGGCAAGTTGTCCAACGCCGGTTTCGTCGACAAGGCCCCGGCTGAAGTCATCGAGAAAGAACGCGCCAAACTGGCCGAAGCCGAACAGGCCTTGGGCAAGCTGGCCGAGCAGCATGCGCGGATTGCCAGTTTGTAACGGCAAAGCGTGATGAAAGAGGGAGGCCCGCAACGGCCTCCCTTTTTTGTGCCTGCAACTGTCTCCTATACACCGAAAATCCAATGTGGGAGCGGGCTTGCTCGCGAAGGCGGGGTGTCAGTCGACATCAATGTTGAATGTTACGCCGCCTTCGCGAGCAAGCCCGCTCCCACATTTGATCGGCGTTGTCCGCACTTTTGTCATCAATACCGAGCCGATGTGGGACAATGCCCGCCACTTTCAGCCATACCCGAATCGACCACGCCCATGAACGCCCCCCGCACACCCCGCCCTGCGCGCAAGAAGCCTGATTCCGCCACCCCGGCCAAAGCCGTGGAGCCGCGTGAAAAAGCCAGCCTGCACCCGCGCAATCGCCATCAGGGTCGTTACGACTTCCCGGCGCTGATCAAAACCACGCCAGAACTGGCAAAGTTCGTGATCATCAACCCGTACGGCAAGGAAAGCATCGACTTCGCCAGCCCGGACGCGGTGCGCGTGTTCAACCGGGCGTTGCTCAAGTCGTTTTACGGCATCGCGCATTGGGACATCCCGGCCGATTACCTGTGCCCACCGGTTCCGGGTCGTGCCGACTACGTGCACTTCCTCGCAGACCTGTTGGCCAGCGTCAACGACGGCGAAATCCCGCGCGGTGCGCCGGTCAAGGTGCTCGACATCGGCATGGGCGCCAACTGCGTCTATCCGTTGATCGGCTACAGCGACTACCGCTGGCACTTCCTCGGTTCGGAAATCGACCCGACGGCTGTCGCCGCCGCCAAAGCCATCGTGCAGTCCAACGGTCTGAACAAAGCCATTCAGTTGCGCCAGCAAAGCAATCCCAAGCACATCCTGCTGGGCCTGCTGGAGCCGGGTGAACGCTTTGACCTGACCATGTGCAACCCGCCGTTCCACGCCTCGATGGACGAAGCGACCAAGGGCAGCGAACGTAAATGGCGTGCGCTGGGCCGTGCCGACCCAAAACGTAAATTGCCGGTGCTGAACTTCGGCGGTCAATCGGCTGAGCTGTGGTGTGAAGGTGGCGAAGCGCGGTTTGTGACGCAATTGATCGCCGAAAGTGCGAGCTTTCAGCACAAAGTGTTGTGGTTCAGCACGCTGGTCTCGAAGGCCTCTAACCTGCCTGCGATCCAGACAGCTTTGAAAAAGGCCGGCGTCCTGGAAAGCCAGGTGGTGGAAATGTCCCAGGGTCAGAAGCAGAGCCGCTTCGTTGCCTGGACCTTCCAGACCAAGTCCGAGCAGCAGGTCTGGCGCGAGCGCTGGGTTAAAAAAAGCTGATTACCTGACCGATACAAATCAAATGTGGGAGCGGGCTTGCTCGCGAATGCGGTAGGTCAGTCGACTTTAATGGTGACTGACCCACCGCATTCGCGAGCAAGCCCGCTCCTACATTGGTTTAGCGGTGCTGGTGGCAAATCGCAGACACAAAAAAGCCGTGCCCGGATTGCTCCGGAGCACGGCTTTTTTTACTGCGTCTTACTTGTTAACAGCGTCGGTCAGGCCTTTGGCCACAACCAGCTTGATAACTTTCTTGGCAGCGATTTCGATGGCAGCGCCAGTCGAAGGGTTACGGCCAGTACGGGCAGGACGCTCAGTCACTTTCAGTTTGCCGATACCTGGCAGAGTGATTTCGCCGCCGTTTTCCAGCTGATCAGCAACGATTTGGCCCAGTTGGTCCAGAGCGTTACGCGCGGTGGTTTTTGGCGCGTCGATAGCTTCAGCGATGTCGGCGATCAGTTGGTCTTTAGTAAGAGCCATGTAGTGTTCCTTCCCTATCAAATTCATATGGATTGCAGAGTGCAGTGTCAGCCATCGAGCCCGATCTTCTGGATCTGGCACCCTCGGCCAATAACCACTGGATCGGGGTTATAGATACCGAAATCAGGGTTTGGTTCGACCTGACAAATGCTGAATGCACGCTTAACGCAGTTACTTCGCGCAAGACGGGGCAAAACTAGCACAGAGACGGGGAAATATCCGCCTCTAGCTACCCATTTGGTCAGCTTTATTGCTCTAAAACGGGAAAAAAACCCATAAGCGCCGCCGGTCGCCCCGGATTTGCCCTTCATGCCGCGCCAAAACCAGTGGTTGCGGTACACTTGGCACTTTTTCGGGGAGCACGCCCTCCTCTCTTCAATCAGCCGAGAAGCCCATGCCGATCCGTCATTGCATCGTCCACCTGATCGACAAAAAACCCGACGGCACACCAGCAGTTCTTCACGCCCGCGACTCTGAACTTGCCGAGTCGAGCGCGATCGAGAACATGCTTGCCGACCTCAACGAGAGCTATAACGCCAAACAAGGCAAGGCCTGGGGTTTCTTCCATGCCGAATCCGGCGCGCACCCGTTCAGCGGCTGGCTGAAGGAATACTTCGAGGGTGGCAAGGACTTCACGGCGTTCAGCCGGGTGGCGGTGGAACATCTGCAAAAGCTGATGGAAGAGTCGAACCTCTCAGTGGGCGGCCACGTGCTGTTCGCGCATTACCAGCAAGGCATGACCGATTACCTGGCGATCGCGCTGCTACACCACAGTGAAGGCGTTGCAGTGACCGATCAGCTGGACGTGACCCCGTCCCGCCACCTGGACCTGGGCCAATTGCACCTGGCCGCGCGGATCAACGTGTCCGAGTGGCAGAACAACAAACAGTCCAAGCAGTACATTTCGTTCATCAAAGGCAAGAACGGGAAAAAGGTTTCGGAATATTTCCGCGACTTTATCGGCTGCCAGGAAGGCGTCGACGGCCCGGGCGAAACCCGCACCCTGCTCAAGGCGTTCAGTGACTTCGTGGAAAGCGAAGATTTGCCGGAAGAGTCCGCCCGCGAAAAGACCAAGACTCTGGTCGACTACGCCAGCAGCCAGGCCAAGCTCGGCGAACCGATGGGCCTGGAAGAACTCTCGGAGCTGATCGACGAAGAACGCCCGAAAGCGTTCTACGATCACATCCGCAACAAGGATTACGGTCTGTCGCCGGAGATTCCGGCAGATAAACGCACCCTGAATCAATTCCGCCGCTTCACCGGCCGCGCGGAAGGCTTGTCCATCAGCTTTGAAGCACACCTGTTGGGCTCGAAGATCGAGTACGACGAAGAAGCCGGCACGCTGATCATCAAGGGCCTGCCGACTCAGTTGACCGACCAGCTCAAGCGACGCAATTGATGCTGAACGCCATCCTGAAGAAATTCCTGCTGATCCTGCTGGTGGTCGTCGTTTACCAGAACTGGGGCAAGATCGAGCGGGTGTTCAACCCTTCGCAAGTGGTGTCGGAGCAGACTCAGGCCAAGGCCAACGTCGTGCTCTATGCCACCGACTGGTGCGGTTACTGCAAACTGACCCGGCGTTTTCTCGATCAGAACGGCATTGCGTACAAGGAATTCGATATCGAGAAAGATGCCCAGGCGCGCACGGCGTATGAGGCGTTGGGTGGTGGCGGGATCCCGATTATCGATGTGAACGGGACACTGATTCGCGGGTATGACCCGGACGCTATCCTCGCCGCCCTGAAATAACTTACCCAATCCCTGTGGCGAGGGGGGCTTGTCGGAACGCCGCATCGCCCCGTTGGGCTGCGAAGCGGCCCCAGCATTCCAATGGCTAAACCTCACCATTAGGATTTACGACTGCTGCGCAGCCGAACGGGGGCAAGCCCCCTCGCCACAGGGAAGAAGGGGGGTTCAGTGTTTTTCGATGCGAAACCCAAAGCGCGGAAAGTGCACATGCACCACGCCGCCACGTTCGTCTTCACGGCGCAGGATCAATTCCTCGCTGCCCGCAAACAGCAACTCCCCCACCACCGGATCAACGCCGTAATCGATGGCGGCGATCTTCACCTGCTGGCCAGGTTCAAACCCGTTCGGTTCTTCGAACTGCTCATCCGGCAACGCTGCTGGCGTGGCATTGCGCGCTACCTCCAGCGCCTCGACGGATGTCATCTCGCTGGACGCACCATGCCCGAATCCGGTCACCCGCCCAAACCAGGCCGACACAGCGGGATAAACATCAACCAGCGGGGAAGTGACCGGCGTCGCCTTGAGGAACCACAGGGAATGGGCCAGGGCAAAGTCGGCAATCGACGGTTCGCCAAACAGGAAATCACCCTGCTCGCGCTGCAGCTGTTGCTCCAGCCGCGCCATGATCGTCGGCCATTGATGTTTCGCCTGCTCGGCGGACAGCCTGGAAGCGCTGCCACCGCTGAACAACCCGGCGCGGTCGGCGAGGAATGCCTTGATCGCTTCCGGCGGCAACTTGCCGAAGCGTACTGCTATCGATTCCGGCTGAAAGACCAGGCTGACTGCATGCTGGAAAACCACTGAATCAGCCCAGGTTGCAAAGCTGGCAGTGATCATTTCCTGACCTTCCGGGAAGAACGCCGGCAGGGCTTTTTCCTGCTCTAGACGACGAGCGATCAACGATGTATCGCAATAGATATCCGCGCCAATCTGCAACACCGGCGTCCGGCGGTAGCCACCGGTCAGCGCAGTAAGATCGGGTTTTGGCATCACCGGCGAGATGTTCACCGAGCGCCAGGACAACCCCTTGAAGCCCAACAGCAGGCGGGCCTTTTCGGCAAAAGGGGACGTCGGGTAATGATGCAGAATTAACTCGGACATGCTCGGCTCCGCCGCACGGATAAGGGATCCGCAGCTTAGCGCGCAATCGACAAGCGGCCTACAGATCTGCCTGATAGGCACTTATCAATCAGGTTGATAAACCCACAGCGGCGCTCGCGACCAGACATTCCTTGGCGCTTTTCCTGAGTTTTTTGATCAGCCGTTCCTGCCGTAGCGCTTCGCTTTTATCGCGACAGACTTCTGTGTAGACCAGCGCCACGGCAGGGCTGGAGAGGAAAAACCGGGCGCCCTTGCCGCTCTGGTGAGTGGCGAAGCGTCGCACAGGGTCGTCGCTGATGCCGCAGTAAAGCGAACCATTGGCCACGCGAACGAGGTAGACGAACCAGGGTTTGCTAACGGGCAGCACCGGTTCGGCGGCAATGTCGGAAGATTCGCTGAGGGTGCTCACGTGACGATCTTGGCTTGTAGGAAACAAGCCGCGATCTTATCAGCGACTGGCCTGAAATGCCTTCAGCCCCTTGAGGGCTTGAGCACGAACGGCGTTTCTGACCAGAGGCGTCCAGCCCAGAATCAGCCCTTTGAAACCCAGCGCCTGCCGCGACCAGGCCCACAGGTCGAAGCTATCGTGGTGCTCGCAAATCTTGCCGTCGCGAAACACGAAGCGTGCCTGAATGTCGTTGACCACAATGTTGCCGGTCTGGCTGAACAGATACGTCGCGACCCAGTGCGCGCCACCGGTGCGCTCGTCGGCCCGCACGTTGTCGAAGGTCAGGGAAAAGTCCTTGGCCCGAGTGGTGAGCATGCGCCACATGTCGCCGGCATCACGACCGCGCAGTTCGCCGAATGCCGGATCACTGAACACCACGTCGTCGGTGTAGCAGGCGCTCATGGCCTCGGCATCCAGACGCTGGAAAGCCTGGTAGAACCGGGTGATCAATGCGCTGTGGACTTCACTCATGGGCAGACTCCGGACGTTTGAAGGATTGCCTGCACGATAGTCTGCAAACAGGGGCAAGACCATGGGCATTCGTGGCGGGAATATTGCGGGACTGCCCGAGTGCATTGCGAACCTAATGCACCATGCCACTCTCACGGGCATAGGCAAAAAGGTCCACATCCGTGGAAATGCCCAGCCGCTGCATCGCCATGCTTTTCTGTTTGCTGATGGTCGAAACGCTGCGTTTGAAGTGACCAGCGATCTCACTGACGGTCATGCCACTGGCGAGCATTCTGACCACCTCGTGCTCTTTTGCGGAAAGCACAGCGGAACTCGACTGCCCCTGCGCGTCTGCCTGAAGCAGCGCGGGGCGCAACGATTCGCTGATATAACGGCGCCCTTCACCCACCGATTTGATCGCCAGGGGCAGTTCCTTTGCCGACGCGCCTTTGTCGATGATCGCCACCACGCCCAGCGCGAATGCCGCCCTCAGCGTGGTGACGCTGGCAAACATCGTGACCACAATGATCGGCATCGTCGGGTAGCCACGTCGCACCCGGCTCAGCATTTTCAGCCCATCGGCCTGCAAGTTGCCCGGCATGCAAAAGTCGGTGATCAACAGATCACAAGACGTCGTGCACAGCAGACTCAACAGACTGTCGGGACCATCCGCCTCCCCTACCACCACACATGTCCGGTTCAGATCGACGAGCATTCGCATGCCGATACGAACGACCGGATGGTCGTCAGCAATGATTACGCGCATTGTCGGATTTATCCTGTTGGGTGGCCGGAATGCGCGAAAAATAGCGCTGTCCGGGCCTTACCACAACGCCCTTTCCCGAGCGTAGAACCACCTCACCCAATGTAATCGGGGGACTGGTCTTTCTCCTATGCAACAAAAAGAATCGCCCTACATTTTCAAGCTACATCGGCCACACAGAAGGACTACAGATAACGCGATGCAGTAGAGCGATTTGTAGCCCGCAACGCGCTTTCATACACCAGCCCCTCCGTTTTCGTATTAGTTGCATTCCGCCAAGCTACTTCGACCGATAGATTGCGCCCTGTCCGTACAGGGCAAATACCCAACAATCTTTCATCAAGGAAGAGCCAGCACATGAACAACCGTTTATCCCTCCTGACCGCAGCTTTGCTGCTGACCGGTGCCTCCTCCGCTTTTGCCGCCTCCAGCACGGACCTGACGGTGAAAGGCCTGATCACTCCGAATGCATGTACGCCAGTATTGGCCGGTGGCGGCATCGCCGATCACGGCAAGTTTTCCGTACAAGACCTCAATCCCGACAAACACACTTACTTGCCTGAAATAGTCATGCAAATGACAGTGAGCTGCGATGCGGCCACGTCGTTTGCCATAAACCCGATTGATAACCGTGCAGGCACAGGCACTGCGGGCACTTACTTTGGCCTGGGGCTGATCAATACCAACGAAAAACTGGGCAACTTTCGCGTTATTCCACGCAATGTGATGGCGGACGGCACCCACGCTCAAGCCATTCTCTCCACTGATGGCGGCGAGACCTGGCTCAAGGAAGGGGCGACAGCATTCTGGGGGGTCAACAACATCTGGAGTGTCGGTGCCCTGGGTGCCGACATTGCGCCAATCGCGATGAAGGATTTGAGCCTTGATTTACGTGTGCGTACCGGCATCGCCCCCACCAACAGCCTGACCCTGACCGATGAAGTCACACTCGACGGCTCAGCAACCCTCCAGATCAAGTACCTGTAACCCACCGTCATCAACGGGCACGCCCGACACAGGGCGTTGCCCGCCCACTCAAAGGACGACCCATCATGGAAAGATGCTCCTTCGCTCTATTGGCTCCACTGTTGATCGCCTGCGCCCCCGTGGCCTTCGCCTCCAGCAGCACAGAGTTGAGTGTCACCGGCCTGATCACCCCGAGCGCCTGCACACCCAGCCTGTCCGGCGGCGGCATCGTAGACCACGGCAAAGTGTCGGTGAAAGACCTGAGACCGGACCAGCCCACGGCCCTGGAAAACGGCACGCTGTATCTGCAGGTGAATTGCGGTGGCGCCACCCCGTTTACCCTGACGACGATCGACAACCGCTCAGGCACTTCCGCCTTCCACCCCAATAGTCACGGGCTGGGCGTCATCAATGACGACCAGAAGCTGGGCAGCGTTGCACTGCGCCTGTTCGATACGGTGGCCGATGGAGTGGCGGTGAAGACCATCGTTTCCCTCAACGACGGAGCCACCTGGCGAGTGTCCTCCTACCTGGGACACGCTGGCCGCACCGCGTTCGCGGCATTGAACGACCTCGGCACTCCGATCGCCATCATGGATTTGAGCGCACGGCTCACGGCGTTCACCACCATCGTGCGCGCAAATGATCTGACGCTGACCGATGAAATCCCCATCGACGGGCACATCACCGTGCAACTGAACTACTGATCGACCGGTGTGCCCGGTTCCATTTTTTCGAACATTCAACGAGACACGTCATGACGATGTTTTCCAAAGTCACCCGTCATCTGTTCCATTCGGTCATCGGCGCATTCGCCCTGCTGCTGACCGCACACGCCGAGGCCGACGGCATGGTGCCGAACACTTCGGTGGTCATCGTCAACGAGGCCGACGGCGAAGTGTCCGTGTCCGTGACCAACACCGACACCAACCTGGCGTTGATGCACGTCACCCTCGAAGACATTGCCGAAGACCGTGAGTCCCTGGTGTTCGTCACGCCACCACTGTCGCGCGTCGAGGCGGGCAAAACCCAATTGGTGCGGTTCATTCTGCAAACGGAAAAACCTCTGCTCACTCAGCGTTTGAAGCGGGTGATCTTCGAAGGCATCCCCCAGGGCAAAGCCCCCACCGAGGCCGGTCAGGCACGGGTCGGCGTGACTGTGCGGCAGAATTTGCCGGTGATCCTGCACCCCAAAGGCCTGGCCCCCAATCGCACGCCATGGACCGACCTGCAATGGTCGCTGAAGGACGGTCAACTGACCGTGCGCAACGACACGCCTTATGTGGTGCGTCTGGGCCAGGAAGTGCAATTGTTACCAGCGGCGGGCAACGCGATGCTGCCGAAAACCTATGTGCTGCCCGGTGAGCACATCAGTATCAAGGTCGTCGAGGGTGCCGCCACGCGGGTGCGTTTCCAACCGGCGACGGTCTACGGCTTTGCAGTGCCGCATTACGAGGCGCCCATCCAGTCCTGAACCACCCTGACGGCGTCATCAAGGAACGATGAGCGCCAATGTTTCAAGGCGACGACCACTTGGCCGTTGCCACAGCCGCGCCTGTAACCGCACGCAGCAATAACCCAAGTGATCCCGATGAACACAGTATCGAATTACCGTGATGGCGAAGCCGTGCCCGTTATAAGGGACGGCGCTCTCCCTCATCCATGGCAACGAAGCACATTGGCGTTACTGCTGAGCAACGCGCTGATGATGCTCGACGCCTACGGTGAAGTGTCGATGTCCGCCTCGTTCGACAAAGACACGTTACTGCAGCGCGGCATCGATCCGGCGCTGGCGACGTTGCTGATGCAGGCGCCGCAGTTCACGGCCGGCCGCCACCCGGTCACGCTCATCGTCAACGGCCAGCGTCATGGCCGGGCCGATATCACGTTCGATCGCGAAGGTGCGTTGTGCTTCGATCGCGCGCTGCTCGATGCAGCGAACCTGAAGGTGCCCGATCATTTGCTGGACGATGGCCCCTGCCACGATTTTCTTGGCAGCGCTTCGCAGACCGTCATCGAACCCGATCCCGCGAGCCTTACCCTGTCGTTGATTGTGCCCACCGACGCGATACGCCCCAGTGCCCGGGATTTTTCCGGCTATCAAACCGGTGGTGTCGCCGGTTTGATCAACTACGACGTCACCGGTTTGCACAGTCGTTCTGCCGACAGCACCAGCCGATTCGCCTCGGCCAACACCGAACTCGGCCTCAATGCCGGTGACTGGATCGTGCGCAGCCGTCAGGTGCAGACCTGGCAGGACGACGTGTCCACAACGACTCATATTGCGGCATACGCCCAGCGTACTTTCGCCAGCCAGGAAGCGGTGCTGCAGGGGGGTCAGATCAACCTCTACAACCCAGTGCTTGCCGGTGCGCAGATCACCGGCATGCAAGTGCTGAATGAACAAGCACTGCAGGTCGAAGGGCAAAGCGCGGTCATTGAAGGGATCGCCAACAGTCAGGCCCAAGTCGAGGTCCGGCAAAACGGTTCACTGATCCATTCCACGGTGGTACCCGCCGGCCCGTTCGCGCTCACCAACGTACGGCGGCTCAACACGCGCTCCGACGTGGAAGTCACGATCAAGGAGACCGATGGCAGCGAGCGCCGTTTTACCGTGCCGGCCACGATGTTAGGGGTCGGCTTGCCAGCGCCCGGATATTCGCTGGGCGCCGGTCAGTTGCGCAATGTCGGTGACGTGCAGGGTGGCGATCCCTGGGTCATCAGCGGCGGCTGGAGCGGTGCACTCACCCCGCAAGTGTTGCTCAGCGCCGGCCTCACCGGTGCCGCCGACTATCGCGCGGCGGGTGCCGGCGTCGGCCTGTTGCCCTCGCCTGTCACCCAGCTGCAAGCCACGCTGACCGGCGCGGACGCCAGCGGCAGACAAGCCAGTCAGGGGCTTCAAGCTGACCTGAGCGTCTCGCATCGCTTGAACGAGCAGTGGGCGCTCAATGCCGGCAGTTCTTACCGAACCCCGGGCTACCGGGAACTGGAAGATGCGGTGTTCGCCAACACGTCCGACAACAGCCAATCCCTTTACCGCGATCAGCAAAGCGCGGCCCTGTCATGGTCGCATCCATGGCTAGGCGCCTTCAGCAGCGGCTTCAGCCGGTCCAGTTCGTTCGACGGTCAAAGCAGCAGCCGCGCCCTCGCTTCCTGGGGCACCAACATCGCTGGCATGTCCATCTCGGCGACCGCCGAATGGCAGCTCAGCGGTTCGAACGGCAACGATGACAGCGTCTACCTGAACCTCAGCATTCCGCTGGGCGAAAACCGCCGGGCACGCAGCTGGGTACGCAGTTCCGCCGGCGAATTGCGCAGCGGCGTGGGCTTGAGTGAACGGGTCAACGATCAACTGGGTTACCGGGTTGGCGTCGAACACGATACGCACAACAAACAGGTGCAATCCACGGCCGGTGTTTCGCTGCTGCCGCGCTACACCCAGCTCGATCTCAATTACACCCGCGCCGATGCCGAGCGCTCCAGCTACCAGGCCAGCGCTCGCGGTGGCGCAGTGCTGCACGGCGGTGGCGTGACGCTGTCGCCGTACCCGGTGAGCGACACCTTTGCGTTGCTGTCGGTCGGTGACATGGCTTCCATCAAAGTGTCGACGCCCAGCGGTCCGGTGTGGACCGACTGGCAAGGTCAGGCGGTGATCCCGCAAGTGACGGCTTACGGCAAAAGCCCGGTGGAAGTCGACACCAAAACCCTGCCCCGCAACGCCGACATTCACAACGGGCTGGCGGTGATTTCGGCCGGTCGCGGCGCCGTCGACAACGTTGAATTCGGCATCACGCTGACCCGACGGGCCTTGCTCAAGGCCACCACCGCCAACGGCACGCCCCTGCCGCGCGGTGCCTCCGTGAACACCGCGGATGGCGAGTTCGTGACCCTGGTGCAGGACGGCGGCCTGGTGTTTTTGCCCAACGTTCTCGACCGCCGCGCGTTGTGGATAAGCGCGCCGGGGCTCGAGCGCTGCGAACTGCGCTTCGAACTGCCCACCGACGCCGACGCCGACGCGTACTACGAAACCGCCCCTGCCAAGTGCCAACCACTCTGAGGATGACTGCATGACCCTGTCTCGCTATCTGCTGCTGACCCTCGCGCCCCTGGCATTGAGCGGATTCATCCCGCAGGCCAAGGCGTCCATGGACGACTGCCATTTCAACCTGAGCCAGTCGGTGCTCGATTACGGGCTGATGAACCGGGCGATACGGCCCGATGCCGCACCGGAGCGCAACCTCGGTGAACGCCAGCTCAGCCTGACCCTGAGCTGTGCGCAGCCCATCGACATGAGCCTGTTCTACCGGGCGATGGCCGCGACCGCCGGACGCTTTCACTTTGCTGAACGCGGCAGCTATCAGATGCGAATTCGCGATGCCGTGCTCGATGGCCAATCGGTCGATATCGGGTTGATTGCCGGGGTCGGACAACCGCCGGCAGAATCGGCGTCGAGCCTGATCTGGCGACCCGAGTACGGGGTCGTCCCGGTGCAGGCCGGCGTGCCGGTGCAGGGTCGCAGTTTCTCGGCGCAGCTTGAGCTGACGGCCTGGGTTCAAGAGCAAGGCATGCAGGTGCGTGACGCGGTGACCTGGGAAGCCTTCGGGGTATTCGACGCCGCCGGACTCACCCGCGAGGCGACCTTGCGTGCCCGCTTCGCTCCGGCGGCCTGCGAACCGGTGCTGTCCAACGGTGGTGTGGTCGACTTCGGCACCCTGTCGAAAAAAGACCTGCACGCAGACAAGGACACACACCTGCCGCCCAAGTCGTTGACGCTGATGGTCGGCTGCGACGCGCCGACGTCCTTCGCCTTGATCATGCATGACAACCGCTCAGGCTCGGCGACGCTCGACAGCGAGATCGACTACGGCCTGGGCAAGGACAGCCGCGGCAACAGGATTGGCCGTTTTTCACTGCTCGTGGACCCGGCCGACGCCCATGCCGACAGCTTCGCCCGCCTTTATCGAACCGAGTCCAGCACCGCCGGCACGGCCTGGAGCACCGGCAGCGCCAACCCGGTCGCCATCGGCAAAAGCCGTTATCTGGCGTTCACCGACAACGCCGGCAGCGGCGCCGGCCCGGTGCTGATCCAGAACCTCAGCACCACGGTGACCGTCGACGCCGTCATCGCCCCCACCAATAGCCTCGACCTGAGCAGCGCCATCGAGCTCGATGGCGCGGGGACGATCGAGATTATTTACCTGTAACACCCAACCCGTTCCTGCTGGATCCTGGGCGCACTCGAGCGTCTCGGGGCAGACAGGGCACAACCTGAGAAGTGAGTAAACAATGATTAAAAAGTACTTTGCAGCACTCTCCGCCACTGCGCTGATTGGCGTTGCGCCTTATGCACTGGCGGCCTCAAGCACTGATTTGACGGTGACGGGTCTTATCACCCCAAATGCTTGTACCCCTTCGTTGTCCGACGGGGGACTGGTCGACGTCGGCAAGGTGGAGGTAAAAGACCTCAATCCAACACAGTACACAGTAGTCGGCAGACAACCGATGCAATTGACGGTTGCGTGTGATGCGTCAACTCTATTTGCACTAAACGGTATAGATAACAAAGCCGGGACATCATCGTCCGACTTGTATTTCGGATTGGGCCTGACCAGCAATAATGAAAAAATTGGTTACTTCACGCCATTGATCCGAAGCGCGCTTGCGGACGGACAGCCTGCACACTCGATCAGATCGATTGATAACGGTGCGAGTTGGCACCGCATCTATCAGATTCTTAAGAAAAGCCTCACATCGACAAGCGTTGTTGGCACTCTCATTCCAATCGCCGTGAAGGACCTCACTGTGGAACTGACGGTTCAAACCGTCATTGCCCGCGCCGACAGCCTCACCTTAACCGACGATGTTGCTATCGACGGTTCAGCCACATTTGAAATGAAGTACCTGTAAGCCGTGCACCTTGCCCGAGGTCCTGCTTCGGGCAAGGACTGATTCCGCTCACCCGACAAAGCGAAACTGTTCCATGACAAAAATTCCACACGCTCTGACCATGACGTTCATCGTCCTGACGGCGCCGCTCACCTTCGCCGCCTCGTCGACAGAACTGACGGTCACTGGCCTCATCACCCCACTCGCCTGCACCCCGATGCTGTCCAACAGCGGCCTCGTCGACTACGGAAAAATCTCCCGGCAAGACCTCAGCATCGACAAACGCACACGACTGCGCGACCAGACACTCGACCTCGACATTCAGTGCAATGCGCCCACGCGTTTTGCCCTGCTGATGCGCGACAATCGCGACGGCTCGGCCATCGTCAACAGCGAGATTTACTACGGCCTGAACCACGACCACAGCAACAATAAAATCGGCTTGTATTCGCTGAATTTCGATCCGGCCAGCACGGTGGTGGACGACCTGACGCAGGTCTATAGAACCGACTCCACCACGGGCGGCAAAGCCTGGAGTTCGTCGAACAGCCAGGCCATCCCGATTGGCTCCCGAAGCTATCTCGGCTTTACCGACAGCGCAGGCAGCAGCGCCGGTCCGATAGCCATCCGCAACCTGACCAGCCGGGTGACGGTCGAAACGGTCATCGCGCCCACCTCCGAGCTGGACCTGAGCAGCGAGGTGCAACTCGACGGTTCGGCGACCCTGGAAGTTGTTTACCTGTAGCTCAGACCTTTTCGCTGACCACCTGCACGTACAGCGAACGCCCGGCGCCGAGGCCGGCGACGATTGCACCGAGACCAATGACACCGAAGATCCAGCCCAGCGCCGTCCAGCCGCCGGTCCAGTCATGCACGATACCGACCGCGAACGGCCCCATCGATGCCAGGGTGTAACCGAACCCCTGGGCCATGCTCGACAGGTTGGCCGCGACATGCGAATCCCGCGAGCGCAGCACGATCAGGGTCAACGCCAGGCTGAACGTAGCGCCCTGCCCCAGGCCGAGCAGAATCGCCCAGCCCCACAGGCCTTCAATCGGAGCGTAGAGACAGCCGAACAGACCGCCGAGGGTCATCAGCATCACCACTACAATGGCCAGTCGCTGATCCTTGCCGCGCGTTGCCAGCCAAGGCGCCGCGAGAGAACTGGCCAACTGGACGATCACCGATCCTGACAGCACCAGACCGGCCTGGGTCGGTGTCAGCCCGCGACCGATCAGGATCGACGGCAACCAGCCGAATACGATGTACGCCAGGGACGATTGCAGGCCCATGTACAACGTCACTTGCCAGGCCAGCGGATCACGCAACAGTCCGCGAACCCGATACGCGACGTTGTGTGCGCCGTGCTTCTGGCCACCCACTTGCGGCAGCCAGAAGATCGCCGCGACCAGCGCCGGCAGCACCCAGAAGCCCAGGCCCATGGCCCAGCTCTGGTCGAAATGCTCACTCAACGGCACGGTGGCGCCGGCGGCCATCGCGGCGCCCAGGCACAACGCCATGGTGTAGACACCGGTCATGGCCCCGGCCTGTTTCGGGAAGTCGCGCTTGACGATGCCCGGCAACAACACACCGATCACACCGATGCTCGCCCCCGCCAGCACGCTACCGGCAAACAAGCCGATCTCGCCAAATGAACTGCGCAGAATGATCCCGCCCGCCAGTGTCAGCAGAATCCCCAACACCACTCGCTCGGCGCCAAAACGTCGCGCCAGCACCGGTGCCAGAGGGGCGAAAAGGCCGAGGCAGAGCACCGGCAATGTCGTCAGCAAACCGGCCTTGGCCGCCGACAACCCAAGGGTCTTCGACACCTCGCTGAGCATGGGTGCCATGCTCGACAGCGCTGGACGCAAGTTCAACGCCACCAGGATCAAGCCCAGTAGTAACAGCCATGGTCGGCGCAGGATCGGGGGAGTTTGCTGGACGTGTTCGTCATCGGCCTCGGCGTCGATCAGCAACTCTTCGAGCTCCGCCGTGCGCTTGGGTTGCGTGAGATGGCTATCACTACTGGACATGGATTTCTCGGTTTCAAGGTTCATTGATCAACTGCCTCGACAGGGCTTTGGCCCGTTCCGGGTCGCGTTGCTCGACGGCGTCCAGCAGTTCGATGTGCAGGTCGAACACTTCCTGGCGTCGCGGGGTGATGTTCAGGGTCTGGCGCAACTGTGCGCCGATGACGCTGGAAAAATAGCGATACAACTCGCTGAGCGTCGGGTTGTGCGCGGCGTCCACCAGACGGCGGTGGAACACCAGGTCGCAGGCGATGTAGCTGTCGAGATCGCCGTGGTAGTGGCTGCCGCTGACACCGAGCGCTTCGCGCAAGGCCACCAGGTCTTCGTCTGTTCGGCGCAGTGCCGCGAGGCCGATGGCTTCGACTTCAAGGATGTGCCGCGTCTCACGGGCCTGCTCGTGGGAGCAGCGCGACAACGCCTTCATGGTGTCCAGCGGATCGATGACGGCCCGCAGGTAGCTGCCGTCACCCTGACGGATTTCGATCAATCCGGAAAACGCCAACACGCGCATGGCTTCCCGCACGGTGTTGCGGCTGATGCCCAGTTCGGTCGCCAGTTCTGGCTCGGTAGGTAAACGTTGGCCGACGACCCAGATGCCTTGCGTGATGCGCAGACGTAGCTGATCCAGCGCTTGGTCGACCAAGGATCGCTTGGTCAATGGAGAAATGTCTGACATGGAATTCGCCCTTTCATCCAATCATAGGATGAATTTTCTGACATGTTTGTCAGATTCGTCCGGGTGGGCAACGGGCCAGGGTTTTAGAGGAGGCAAAGGTTCGGGGTGAAATGCGGCGGGATGGGAAGAATCGGGATACCGCCCTCAGCATCCGCCGAGAGCGGCTTGGTTGAGGATCAGTGCCCGCCGAGATAGGCCTCTCGCACTTGCGGATCCTCTAGAAGCTCCCGGCCAGTGCCTGACATGCGAATCTGCCCGTTGACCATGACATAGGCCCGGTCACTGAGCTTGAGCGCATGATTGGCATTTTGCTCAACCAGGAAAATCGTCATCCCCCCTTTAGCCAGTTCGCGAAGGGTCTGGAAGATATGCTTGACGACTATCGGCGCCAATCCAAGGCTAGGCTCATCCAGCAACAGAATCTTGGGACGGCTCATCAGGGCACGCGCAATAGCGAGCATCTGTTGCTCACCACCAGACATCGTCATTGCCCGCTGATTTCGCCGTTCCTTCAGACGCGGAAAGAGCTCGAACATCCGCTGCAAGTCTTCCTCGGCGTGCGTCATGCCGATGGGGATGGTTCCCATCAACAGATTCTCTTCAACCGTCATATCCGGAAAGACCCGGCGCCCTTCTGGCGACTGGGCAATGCCATTGGAGGCGATGTAGTGAGATGACTTCTTGCTGATGTCCTCCCCTCGGTAAAGAATCTCCCCGCCGCCAGCACGGGGTTGGCCGAAAATGGACATCAGGAGCGTTGACTTGCCGGCGCCGTTTGCACCGATCAGCGAGACCGTTTCGCCTTCATGGATCTCTAGCGAGACATCACGCAGTGCCTGAATAGGCCCATAAAAAACGTCGACATTGCGTAACTCCAGGATTGGCACCTTCATGCGACCTCCTTCTCATCAGTGGCACCCAGGTAAGCGGCAATGACACGTTCGTTGGAACGGATATGCTCGGGCCCACCCCGGGCAATAACGTCACCGTGTTCAAGCACAATGATGTGATCGGAGATGCTCATGACCATGCCCATATCGTGCTCGATCAGCAGCACAGTGACACCATGAATATCGCGCAAGTCCCGAATAATGGTGGTGAGCTTCAGCGTTTCTGCCGGGTTCAAACCCGCGGCGGGTTCATCGAGACACACCAACTCCGGGTTAGTGCACATCGCACGGGCAATCTCAAGACGACGCTGCTGCCCGTAGGACAACTCACCTGCCAGGCGATTTGCAAATTCGCCAAGATCGACGAACTCCAGCCAGCGAAATGCGTTCTTGATCAGTTCCTTTTCGGTGCGGCGGTAACCTGGCGTATTGAACGCACCCGCCAACAAATTGCGATTGGCCTCCATGTGCTGAACCACCAACAAGTTCTCAATCACTGACATTTCTTTGAACAGTCGAATGTTCTGAAAGGTGCGCGCCAACCCGGCACGATTCACCAAGTGCGTGCCGCCGAACATCTTGAACCAGAGCCGAGAAGCAAATTTCAACGGATTGACGAAATCCGTCATCTGAAATGGCTCGCCGAGGATCTTGATGATGTTGGTATCGCGCTTACGCGTATTGAGCTGGATCCGCCCCCCCGAGGGTTTGTAGAAACCAGTCAGGCAGTTGAAAACGGTAGTCTTGCCGGCACCGTTGGGGCCTATCAATGCGGTAATGGAAGACCGCTCGACCTCGAGATTAACGTCCTTCAGGGCCTTGATACCACCGAAGTGCATCATGAGATTTTCTACACGCAGAATGGCGTCTTTCATTTCGCGACCCCTTCCGGAACTGCAATACCAATCCGGTTGATACGGATCAATCCTCGCGGCTTCCAAATCATCATCACCACCATCAGTACCCCAAAGAGCAGCACGCGGTAGTCGGCAAAATTACGCAGCAGCTCCGGTACTACCGTGAGCACGAAGGCTGCAATCACTACCCCGACGGTTGAGCCCATCCCACCCAACACGACAATTGCCAGGATCAGTGCGGATTCAAAGAAGGTGAAGGATGTCGGGTTAACGAACCCCTGGTAACTGGCGAAGAAAACGCCAGCAATACCCGCGGTCGACGCACCAATCATGAAGGCCGACAGTTTCACCAACACATGATTGAGTCCCATGGCCCTGCACGCGATTTCATCTTCGCGAAGGGCTTCCCAGGCGCGGCCCAGAGGCATGCGAGTCAGGCGATGTTTTAGATAAAGCACCGTCATCACTACGATGAAAAGGACGGTGTATATGAAGATGTATTTCAAATTAGGGTTATAGGCGATTCCGAAGAACTCATGAAACGGAATACCACCGTCCTTGGCCTTGCGCCCGAATTCCAGTCCTAGAAAAGTAGGCGAAGGTACAGCCATGCCATTAGGGCCACCGGTGAGGGACGACCAGTTATTCAGCACCAGTCGAATGATCTCCCCGAACCCCAAGGTCACGATTGCCAGGTAGTCACCATGCATGCGCAAGACCGGAAAACCCAAAATCGCACCCGCAAAAGCCGCTAACAGAGCTGCCAATGGAATCGCCGACCAAAATCCCAACCCCAGATGTTCGTATCCGAGGGCCAAGCCATAGGCACCGATTGCATAAAAGGCCACATACCCCAGATCGAGCAAGCCGGCCAAACCAACAACAATGTTTAGTCCCAACCCAAGAAGCACATAAATGAGCCCGAGGATGACCACAGTGAGAATGTACTTATTCGCCACAAACGGTAGAACTGCGGCAACTAATACAACCAGAAGCAGAATCCAGCGCATATTCGATTTATAGCCAGGCGGGAGCACAGTCACCCCACTACCGGTCAAATCAAAACGTGAACTGAATTTTTTACCATGAGATGTTTGCAAAAAAGCACTGACGAGGAAGCGTCCCGCCATCACCACAGCAACAGACCAAACAACACGATCAGCATGGAAATTGAAGCTGTAGCCATCCAGAACGACGCCAACAATTGGCCCGAATATAACTAACGCCAGCAATCCCGCAAGCAACGTATCCAGGAGACTTTTTTTCAAGTCGATAGATGACGATTGAGCACTCATGTTACACCTTCGTTACTTTTGGACGCCCCAAGAGGCCTTGCGGACGGAAGATCAAAATTACTACGAGCAACGCAAACGAAAACACGTCTTTGTAATCCGAGTTTATGACACTCGAAAATTGAGCTTCCGCAATACCGAGAATGAGCCCACCCAGCATCGCACCCGGTAATGAACCGATACCCCCTAATACGGCCGCCGTGAAAGCCTTAATACCAATGATGAACCCTGCATAAAAATCAAAGGTACCGTAGTTCATTGTAATCAGAACGCCTGCCAAAGCAGCCATGGCTGCACCAATAACAAACACATAGGAAATAACCCGATCTGTATTGATGCCCAATATCGATGCCATCTTGCGATCTTGCTGTGTCGCTCGGCACATTCTCCCCAAGCGGGTGCACTTGATGATGTAAGTCAACACGCCCATGCCTATAAAGGAAGCCAACAAAATAAAAATTTTTGTGTAAGTGATTTGAACGAAACCACCGGCAAAATCCAAACGTGCAGCACCTTCCAACAGGGTTGGAATACCTTGCTGTCGAGCGCCCTGGGTTAGCTGGACATAGTTTTGCAGAATCAATGAAATCCCGATGGCAGATATCAGTGGTGCAAGGCGAGTTGAGTTGCGCAGCGGTTTATAGGCCACGCGCTCAATGACCCAACCATAGGCACACGTAATAGCGACAGTTATGATGAGTGTGCCGAGTATTAACAGCGGAAACGAATGCAGACCAAAAAATGCCAAGAGAGCCAACGTAATAGCAGAAAGGTAAGCGGAAATCATATAAACCTCGCCATGCGCGAAGTTAATCATGCCGATGATTCCATACACCATGGTATAACCAATTGCGATCAGTCCGTAAACCGACCCCAACGTCAATCCATTGACCATTTGTTGGAGGAACAGAGCGTCCACATTGACTCTCCTAGTTAAAGTAGTTCAACCCATACCGATAACGGCATGGGCATTGAGCGACTTGATAAATCAAATCTGCTTATATTTACCGGCGGCATCCCAGCGATACATGACATAAGGGGAGGTTTTCAGATCGCCCTTCTCATCCCATTCTTTACTGCCCATTACCGTGTCCACAGGATGGGATTTAATCCAAGCGCCGGCTTTCTCGTTATCGGTACCGCCGGTGGCTTTATAGGCAGCAGCCAGTGTCTGCAGAGCAGCATAAGAAAACAGTGTGTAACCTTCCGGCTCGTAACCTTTGTCGCGGAAATGTTTGACCACCTCCTGCCCTTGCGGAAGGCCGCGAGGATCGACCACAAAGCTCATCAGGACGCCATCGGTGTACTGTGCTCCACCTGCTGTGGTCACCAGTTCGTCGGTCACGATGCCATCGTCAGAGACGAACTTTGCCTTCAGACCCTGCTCACGCATTTGTCGAACCAAAGGGCCTGCTTCGGAATGAAGACCACCGAAATAGACCACGTCAGCGCCTGAGGCGCCGATCTTCGATACCAGCGAATTGAAATCTTTCTCGCCGCGCGTCAGCCCCTCAAAAATCACCTCCTGGACACCACGTGCGTGCAACTGATCACGAGTGGCCTGGGCCACGCCCTGACCGTACGTATCTTTGTCGTGAATGATTGCGACCTTGGTGGCTTTCAAGACATCAACAATGTAGTTACCCGCGACAATGCCCTGTTGATCGTCACGACCACATATCCGGAAAACAGTGCTGTAGCCGCGATCTGTCAACTTGGGATTGGTAGAACCCGGGGTGATCGAGATGACGCCGGCTTCCTCATAGATTTCGGTTGCCGGAATGCTGGAAGAAGAACAGAAGTGGCCAATGACTGCGCTGACCTTATCGGAATCAACCAGGCGGTTAGCGACAGCGATCGCTTGCTTGGGCTCACAAGCATCATCACCTTTCACCAAGACGATTTTTTCACCGTTGATGCCACCCTTGGCGTTGATGTCCTCTGCGGCTTGGGAAGCGCCTCTCCAGAGTTGATCCCCGTAGGTGGCGTTAGCGCCAGTGTGGGGGCCGGCCACGCCGATTTTAATGTCGGCATAGACTTGAGTCGAAAGTCCCATGGCGGCTGTAAGCGCCAAGCCGAGAGCCTTGATTTTAAAATTATTGGTTTTCATGTCTTCCTCTCTTCTTGTTTTAACGAAAAACATCAATCTCATTAGTTACATCACTGTTTTCAACATCAAACAGTCGCAAAAAATACTGAACCACAGGCAATACAACCCACCACAACCGCACTCGATCACGAGCACAGCGAATAACTCAAATGACATTCACCCTGCTTTAAAGTATTACTCTCATGCACTGACCAGCATGATAAAGGGAGAATCCGCCTTCATAGAGAGCACTTCGCAAACCAGCCGTATAAAGCGGCTTCATGGGGGTGAACGGTAACGGCAAGTCATCCGGTTTATCATTCATCAAGTAATCGGCCAATGCCTTACCAATGACGGTACCCGTGGTGTTTCCGCGCCCGTTATAACCTGTCACTGCAACAATCCCGGCAGCCGGTTCAAACAAACGCATCAAGTGATCGGGAGTGAAGTCAATGCATCCGGTCCAATGCATCTCCCACTCAATCTTGCCCAACGTTGGAAAATAGTGGCTCTGAATTCGGTCGGCCCAACTTTTAATGAACCAGGCTGGCTTGTTGTCTGTTCGCCCCATACTGCCGAGCAACAACCGGCCCTCCGCATCTCGACGAATACTGCTCAACACCATACGGGTGTCCCAAGAGCCTTGGCCATGCTTCAAGACATTGTCGGCCGCAGCCCCTACCAAAGGCGTCGACGCCACTTGATAGTAATAACCGCGGAAATAATTCTTTTGCAGTTCGGACCAATCACCTTCGGTGTAGGCACCTGTCGATATGACGACCTTGTCACAGCTCACCGCACCCTCAGTGGACTTAACCAGCCAACCTCGCCCCTGTTTTTCCAATTGGGTGACGGGTGAATGCTCAAACAACCGTCCACCCAGGCGCTTGACTGCGTCAGCCAGACCCGTGGTGTAACCCATTGGATTGATCGTTCCAGCTCGACGATCCAGCAAGGCCGATGAAATTCTATCGGTGCCACAATATTCCTGGCATCGGGCTCCGCTGAGCAACTCGACATCGGCGCCTCGCCGCTTCCACTGGTCATGGCGAGCTTGTAAGTCGGCAGCGCCTGAGGCGTTATGAGCCATATGAAGCGTGCCATCGTTACGAGCCTGGCACTCGATGCCCAGTCTTTTGATCGTCGAAAAAACCTGACTCGGGGCTTCCCCCAGAACCTTGTTAAGACGGCTACCTGCTTTGGTTCCCAAAGTGGACTCAACATCGTCAGGGCGGATCCAGGTTCCCGCATTCACCAACCCTACGTTACGCCCTGAACCGCCGTGACCGATCTGATGCGCCTCAAGCAGCGCCACACTCTTGCCTTTCTCAAGCAAGTTCAATGCAGCAGAGAGCCCGGTTATACCGCCGCCAATAATACAGACGTCGACTTTGACAGTGCTTTTCAGAGCAACAGTCGACACCTGTTTCGGCGTTATATGCTCCCAGAGACACTCTCTACGTAACTCAACCATATACATCAACCTCTCGACCGCCAAACCGCAGTGGAACACATATGTTTATAGAACCAAGGGTTCAGGAAGGGCGAACTCATAACACTCACTCATCATCCAAACATTGGATATGAGCGTCGTGGATTCGAAGGAAGAGCGGATCAGCGACTGACCGACCCCATAAACAGCGCCCAGGGATATAACAGTTACGAGCAAGATGCCAAACGCCAGCAGAACTGACGAAGTGTAAATGCCGACACAATACAACGGCACTATTAAAATCAGGGAGGTGACCAACAGCATAGCGACTGTCATCCAGAATGGAGTACTGGCCTTCGTCACTTTTTCAGTGTTCAAAGTTGAGCCCCTCTTACAAACAGGATGAAAGATTCAAGTATCACAAACATGGCGTTGGCCTTTTATTATTACTACTGCTTGTCAGCCAATTACTTCATTCAGGCGAGCACTCGGTGAGCGCCGACCTATCACTGCTGTTTTAAATCCTTCAGCGAATAATTTTGCGCCCGAAGACGGCACTCCCCGCATCGAAAAAACCGATACAGGGAGCGACTTCATCAATCGAATACAATGCCCTGAGCCAGAGGCAGCTCGCGGGAATAGTTCACTGTATTAGTCTGACGACGCATGTAAGCCTTCCAGGAGTCGGAACCGGATTCGCGTCCGCCACCCGTTTCCTTCTCGCCACCGAATGCCCCGCCGATTTCGGCGCCGCTGGTGCCGATGTTGACGTTGGCAATGCCGCAGTCGCTGCCGGATGCGCTTTGGAAACGCTCGGCTTCTCGTACGTCCAGGGTGAAAATGCAGGACGACAGCCCCTGAGGCACTTCGTTGTTCAGGCGCAGCGCTTGCTCGAAATCGTCATAGGTCAACACGTACAAAATCGGTGCGAAAGTTTCATGACGAACGACTTCGGATTGGCCAGGCATCTCAACAATGGCCGGCGCAACGTAATAAGCGTTTGGGTACTGTTCCTTCAATTGACGCTCACCACCAAACACCTGACCACCTTCGTCACGTGCCTTGCTCAGAGCACCTTGCATCGATTCGAAAGCCTGTTTGTCAATCAGCGGTCCGATCAGATTGTCCTTGCGTGGATCACCGATACGCACCTTCGCGTATGCAGCTTTCACTCGAGCGACAACTTCATCTTTGATCGAACGATGCACGATCAAGCGGCGCAGCGTAGTGCAACGCTGACCGGCCGTACCAACGGCGCTGAACAGGATGCCACGTACAGCCAAATCGAGGTCAGCACTTGGCGCCAGGATCATCGCGTTATTGCCGCCGAGCTCCAGGATAGTACGACCAAAACGAGCAGCTACACGCGGACCCACTTCACGGCCCATACGAGTACTACCGGTAGCACTAATCAAAGGAATACGCGGATCGTCGACAAGCACCTCGCCCGCCTCACGATCACCGATGATCAGTTGGCTAAGCCCTTCAGGAGCGCTACCAAAGATTTTTATTGCCTGTTCAAACAATGCCTGACACGCCAGTGCCGTCAGTGGTGTTTTTTCAGACGGTTTCCACAGCACGGAGTTACCGCAAACCAGGGCCAGGGTGGTGTTCCAGGCCCATACGGCGGCCGGGAAGTTAAAGGCACTGATAACCCCTACAACACCGAGTGGCTGCCACGTTTCACGCATGTGGTGACCCGGGCGCTCAGACGCAATAGTCAAACCATACAATTGGCGAGACAGTCCGACAGCGAAGTCGCAGATATCGATCATCTCTTGAACTTCGCCCAGGCCTTCCTGGAAAATTTTGCCGGTCTCTACCGACACCAGTTCGCCTAGCTGCTCTTTGTTTTTACGCAGGACTTCACCGAACACACGGACCAGTTCACCACGACGTGGGGCTGGTACGTCGCGCCAGGCCAAAAAGGCCTGATGAGCGAGATCAATCTTCTGCGCAACGGTTGCTTTGCTCTCTAAAGTTACAGAAGCAATCTGACTACCATCGATAGGGGTATGAATGGGATAGCCGCCATTCGTGAAAGCAGCCTCAGAAACGCCAAGGCCTTTAAGCAGTCCATCAACCATTTTTTTCTCCTGACTCTGATGGTGGTTGAAATTATTGATCTGGGTCATTATTAATCTGAACCCACGGATCAACAAACGACGTTTCCTCAGCACATCATTCCCCCAATGAATGACGTTGATTAGCCGTCAGTAGAGTGAGAGACATGTACAAACGCCTTGCTCCCTCCATGGCAGCCCTTCAGTGCTTCGAAGCAGCGGCTCGTCATTTGAGTTTTACTCGCGCCGCCGAAGAGCTCCACCTGACACAGAGCGCCGTGAGCAAACAGGTCGCCCAGTTGGAGGAAATGCTGCGTCATCATCTCTTTCATCGAATACGCCGACGGCTGCAGCTGACACCTGCGGGAGAGCTGTATCTCGCTGAGGTCGATAAAATATTGACCCAGGTTGATATATCGAGCCGGTACATTCTTTCCTATGGTGGCGAAACCGAAGTCCTGCGAGTGGCCACCCAGCCCACCTTTGGCGCACGCTGGCTGATCCCTAATTTAAAAGGTTTCGGTAAGCGGTTCCCCAACATCCACCTGGACATCCGCAGCGAACTGGAGCCCTTTGATCTGCTCAAGGCAAAGGCTGACGTGGTCTTCTTCTTCGGTCAGGGCTCCTGGCCAGGAGCCATCTGCACCAAGCTTTTCGAAGAAGACGTGGTACCCGTTTGCTCTCCGGATGTTCTTGCCAACAGATCAATCAAGAGTGCCGCCGACCTGACTGACCTTGTTCTCCTGCAATGCACGTCTCGCCCGGAAGCCTGGCATGAATGGTTTCTCGAACAGGATTTGCACACGGAAAACAGCTATCACGGCCCACGCTTCGACACGTTTTACATGTGCATACGCGCAGCCCAGGCAGGCTGCGGGGTCGCCCTGGTCCCGAAATTCCTGGTCGAAGACGAGATTGCCGAGAAGAAATTGGCGGTTGCCTGGGACTACTCTGTGCGTAGCACTGGATCACATTTCATGGCCTGCGCAGAGCACGCGGCAGAAATACCGAAGGTGGGTAATTTTGTTGAATGGATACTGCAACAAGCGAAGCTCGGAAAACACGAACTATGAGTGCTTTAAGAGTTTAAGGAATGAAGCTGTAATTTCTTTTCGCTTGTCGCGACCCTGCATTCCTCGCTTACATAGAAAATATATCTATGCAGCCAGGACACAAAAATGCCAATGCGTTCCACAAACAACTACCAATGGGCATCCCCCTTCCGCGGGGAATCTTGCGTTTCACAACGCAAGAAAAACGGTAATGGAAACGTGTCAGCTCAAGTTATGGAGAACGTGCCGTCATGACACAGTCCTCCATCAGCGAGTCTATCGCCGTCGTCCATCCCATCACGTTGAGCCACGGCAGCAACGCTCAAGTGTGGGACACGGAAGGCAAACGCTTCATCGATTTCGTCGGCGGGATTGGCGTTTTGAACCTGGGTCATTGCCATCCTCGAGTGGTTGAAGCCGTGTGCAATCAGGCCTCCAAACTGACGCATTACGCCTTTAATGCGGCCCCTCATGCGCCCTATAAGCAACTGATGGATCGACTGGCCAAGTTCATTCCAGTTTCCTATCCGGTCAGTGGCATGCTGACCAACAGCGGCGCCGAGGCCGCAGAGAATGCGCTGAAAATCGTACGCGCTGCGACAGGTCGTACCGCAGTCATCGCCTTCGATGGTGGCTTTCATGGGCGAACCCTGGCCACCCTGAATCTCAACGGCAAAGTGGCGCCGTACAAGCAGCGAGTAGGCAACTTGCCTGGCCCTGTTTATCACCTGCCCTACCCTAGCAAGGACACTGGCGTTACGACGCAAGAAGCACTCAAAGCAATGGATCGCCTGTTTAGCGTCGAGATTGACGTAAATGAAATCGCTTGTTTCATTCTGGAACCGGTACAAGGCGAAGGTGGCTTCCTCGCCCTCGACCCTCAATTCGCCCAAGCATTGCGCAAGTTCTGCGACGAAAACGGCATCTTGCTGATTGTCGATGAAATCCAGTCAGGGTTCGGTCGCACCGGTGAGCGCTTTGCGTTCACACGTCTGGGCATCGAACCGGATTTGATACTGCTGGGTAAAAGCATCGCTGGCGGCCTGCCCCTCGGCGCGGTGGTGGGCAAAAAACCGTTGCTCGACACGCTGCCCAAAGGTGGTTTGGGAGGTACTTACTCGGGCAACCCGATTGCTTGCGCAGCGGCGCTTGCCACGCTGGATGAAATGACCGACGCCAACCTTTCTTGCTGGGGCGAAATTCAGGAGAAGGCCATCGTCAGCCGGTATCAGGCATGGCAGCAAAACAAGCTCTCTCCCTACCTCGGAAAATTGACCGGTGTAGGTGCCATGAGAGGTATTGAGCTGATGACACCTGAAGGATCGCCAGCGACTTCAGTACTTGCTCAGCTACTTGAGAGCGCCAGAAAAAACGGTCTGCTGTTGATGCCTAGCGGGAAGTCCCGTCACATCATTCGACTGCTGCCCCCGCTGACTATCGAACCCGAAATCTTGAATGAAGGTCTCGATATTTTCGAGAGCTGCCTGGCTGGAATTCGCTAAACACATGATCGCCCAGATTGCTGCACCGGTAGAACTGACCAAGCTCTACCGTACTTTTCTAGAGGCACTCAGTGCGCAAGGATTCAAGGGAGAAATTACCCCTGACCATGCCAACTGCACGGTACTCGCGACCGACAACTCGATCTATCAGCGCCTGCCACAAGCGGCGCTGTTTCCCCGCGATGTCGATGACATCCAGATACTGACTCGACTTGTTGTACAGAAAGAATTTCGGCAAATCGTTATTACCCCGCGCGGCGGCGGTACTGGCACCAATGGGCAATCGTTAACGCACGGCCTGGTCGTGGATCTGTCAAAACATCTAAACCGGATCATTGAAATCAACGTCGAAGAACGTTGGGTTCGCGTCCAGGCGGGTGTTGTCAAAGACCAGCTCAATGCGGCATTGAAGCCACATGGTCTGTTCTTTGCCCCGGAGCTTTCGACCTCCAACAGAGCCACCATCGGCGGCATGATCAACACCGATGCCAGCGGGCAAGGCAGCTGCACGTATGGCAAAACCAGAGACCATGTCCTGGAGCTCAAGAGCATTCTCATGGGTGGCCATCCGCTGAATAGCAGGCCACTCAATGACATCGAGTTGCAACAGTTCAGCGCTGAACAGGGGATTATCGGTGAGGTGCATCGATGCGTAACAGCCATTCACGCAGAACACCGAGAGCTGATTGACCAGACCTTCCCAAAGCTCAATCGATGCTTGACTGGCTATGATTTGGCGCACATCCGTGACGAGCGTGGCCAGGTCAACCTGAACAACATTTTATGCGGCTCTGAAGGATCGCTCGGCTTCGTTGTAGAGGCCAAACTCAACGTTTTGCCGATCCCGAAGCATTCCGTATTGATCAACGTTTCGTACGCAAGCTTCATGGAAGCCTTGCAAGATGCTCGTGCGTTGATGGCACTCAAACCACTATCGATTGAGACCGTCGATTCCAAAGTATTGGGCTTGGCAATGCAGGACATTGTTTGGCATGACGTGGCCGAATATTTTCCTCATAACGAGAGCCGCCCAACGCTAGGCATCAATCTGATCGAATTCAGTGGCGATGATCTCGCAGCGCTGGACGTCATCGTCAACGCATTCCTTGCACATCTATCGTCCGACAAAAGTGTTGAGCGTATTGGACACACGCTGGCCAAAGGAGCGCAGGCCATTTCTCGGGTTTACTCGATGCGCAAGCGGGCAGTCGGACTGCTTGGTAACGTCAAAGGTGAGGTTCGTCCTCAACCCTTTGTAGAGGACACTGCAGTACCACCAGAGCATTTGCCGGACTTCATTGCCGAGTTTCGGGCACTGCTCGATTCACACAACCTGCAATATGGAATGTTCGGTCATGTCGATGCCGGTGTACTCCATGTACGACCCGCTCTCGATATGAAAGACCCGATCCAGGCCTCCCTTGTTCGAACTGTTTCTGACGGTGTGGCGCAACTGACCCACAAGTACGGTGGTTTGTTGTGGGGTGAGCACGGTAAAGGTGTTCGGTCTGAATATGCGCCCAAATTCTTTGGCAAACTCTACCCGGCGCTGCAACAGTTAAAGGCAGCCTTCGACCCGCACAATCAACTCAATCCAGGAAAAATCGCGACACCCCTGAATAGCGATGAACACCTGCTGAAAGTTGATGAAGTGCCCATGCGAGGTGAGTACGACCGGCAAATCGACGAGCGCGTCTGGCAAAGCTTTGAGAGTGCCGTGCATTGCAACGGCAACGGCGCCTGCTACAACTTCGATCCAAATGATGCAATGTGCCCATCCTGGAAAGCCACGCGGGAACGGGTCCATTCACCAAAAGGGCGCGCATCCCTGATTCGTGAATGGCTGAGAATCCAGGGCAATGCCGGCATTGACGTTCTTGGCGTTGCGCAGCGTGCCAGGGATACAAACGCTTTCACCAGCCTGTTTAGAAAGCTGAAGGTCAGCCTGACATCGCGAAACTCCGATAAGGACTTTTCTCATCAGGTTTTCGACGCAATGTCGGGTTGTCTGGCCTGTAAGTCTTGCGCCGGGCAGTGCCCTGTAAAGGTCAACGTACCCGAGTTCCGATCGCGCTTTTTGGAGCTTTACCATACCCGCTTCTTCCGCCCTCTCAAGGACTACTTGATTGGCTCACTGGAGTTCACGATCCCGTATTTTGCAAGAGTGCCTTGGCTCTATAACGCCCTTATGAGTGCGAAGCCAATCAGCCTGTTCCTGAAGAAATACGGTGGGATGGTCGATAGCCCATTGCTCAGCAACATCAGCCTCTCTGCCGCACTCAAAAAAGCCAAGGTTAAAGTTGCTACGCCTCAAATACTGTCCTCACTCTCCGATAGCGAGCGCAAGCGCAGCGTTATCCTGGTGCAGGACGCCTTTACCCGATATTTCGAGACCCAAGTGGTGTCCGACTGGATCGAGCTGATTTCCAGGATTGGTTACCACATTTACCTGGCGCCATTTTCCCCAAACGGAAAGCCGCTCCAAGTATTGGGTTTTCTGGGCGCGTTCGAAAAAACAGCGCGAAAAAGCTCAGCCAAGCTGAGTGAACTCGGCAATTTCGGGATTCCATTGGTAGGACTGGATCCGGCGATGACACTCGTGTACCGCCAGGAGTATTCGAAACTGTCGGCTGATAGCCCCTGCCCCATGGTCTTTCTGCCACAGGAATGGCTGGCCAAAATTTTCGAGGTTGGATCGCCGGTCATAAACAACCGCGCCCCGTCCCCGCCTCCCTACAAGTTGATGGCTCATTGCACCGAAAAAACAAATACGCCTGCAAGCACTGCACTGTGGCAGCCGGTATTTGAAAAGTTCGGTTTGAAACTCACTGTCGTAGCCACAGGTTGCTGTGGAATGTCCGGCACCTATGGCCATGAAGATAGAAACTACGAGACCTCAAAGAAAATCTACGGAATATCCTGGCAACCGATTGTTGAACAACACACAGGCAACGGTACGCTTCTGGCCAACGGCTATTCTTGCCGCAGCCAAGTAAAGCGATTTGGGGGCGAACAAATCAATCATCCTCTTCAAGTACTACTCGCCCATATGAAATCCTGAAACAGCGGGGAGGCGCTTCTCAATCGCAGCCCTTCAAACCCGCACCCTCACGTTGCAATGATTGCACGACGGCCCTGCATTTAACTCCTGACTTCATTAGCGACAGGAATGCTTATGCTGAGCCGCCGACGGTTACACGCGCCACTATCAGGCCCTTATAGCCTCCTGTTGATCTTCTACTTAAATTCATTAGTTCAAGGAATGAAGTGCTGAGGATTCTTCGTTTGTACAGCACCCCAATAGTGCGCAAAAATTTCTGATATGCACTCACTGTTTCGAGCTCGAAAGCCCATGTCACACGTAGATATCCAGCAAGGAGTTCTTTTGATGAACACCCCAGGTTTCGTCAGTCCGGACGAAATTCGCACCCGGTTTTCTCGCGCCATGTCCGACATGTACAAGGACGAGGTACCGCTCTACGGCACGCTCATGGAACTGGTCTCGCAGACCAACCAACAGGTGTTGACGTCGAACAAAACTGTTGCGGATTATCTGAACCGTACTGGCGAGATTGAGCGTTTAGACATGGAGCGCCACGGCGCCATCCGCGTCGGCACGCCAGAGGAGCTGGCAACAATTGCTCGGCTATTTGCCGTAATGGGCATGCAACCGGTGGGATACTACGACCTCACCACCGCCGGCGTCCCAGTGCACTCCACGGCATTTCGCGCCGTGCATGAGAAATCGCTGCAGGCCAGCCCATTTCGCGTCTTCACCTCCCTGCTTCGCCTGGACCTGATCGATAACCAGGAACTGCGGCATCTGGTGCAGACGATCCTGAAAAAACGTCAGATCTTCACACCGAAAGCTTTGAAGCTGATCGAGAAATTCGAAGCCAATGGCGCCCTTGATTCCGAGGATGCCGAGGACTTTATTCAGCAGGCCTTGGAGACGTTCCGCTGGCACCGGGAGGCGACGGTGACCGCTGAAGAATATAAGCGCCTGCACGACCAGCATCGACTGATCGCCGACGTTGTGGCGTTCAAAGGCCCGCATATCAACCATCTCACCCCTCGGACGCTGGACATCGACCAGATTCAGTTGGGCATGCCCGATAAAGGCATCACGCCAAAAGCGGTCATCGAAGGCCCCCCGCGTCGCGAGTGCCCTATCCTGCTGCGCCAAACCAGCTTCAAAGCGCTTCAGGAGACCGTTGCTTTCACCGATCAAAATAACAACGCTTGCGGTAGCCATACCGCTCGTTTTGGTGAGATCGAACAGCGCGGGGCAGCGCTGACACCAAAAGGTCGCGCCTTGTATGACACCCTGCTAAATGCCGCTCGGGACGAATTGGGTGAGTTCCCCAACGAAGCCAACGCTGAACGCTACTCTGCGCTGCTGGAGCAGCACTTCAAGGAATTCCCGGATAACTACGCCGATCTGCGCAAGCAGGGCCTGGTCTATTTCCGTTACTTCCCGTCACCGCTGGGCATTGCATCGCGTAGCAATGCCTACCGGCCAAATTCTCGGGAAGAACTGATTGCTCAAGGACATATTCAATACGAGCCGCTGGTGTATGAAGACTTCCTCCCTGTCAGCGCAGCGGGGATCTTTCAGTCCAACCTGGGTGATGAATCGCAAAATCATTACGCCGGCAGCTCCAACCAGGAGGAGTTTGAGAAGGACTTGGGTTGCAAGGTGATCAACGAGCTCACTCTGTATGCCGATACCCAACGCCGCTCCTTGCTCGAATGCTCAACTATTCTGGTGGTCCCTCCCCTCGTCTAGTGGAAGGCTGCACAACGGCAAACAGCGCTTTGCCGTTGCTCTTCTAAATTGATCGGGTCGGCACCTGCCTGCCATTGAACGACTCAACGCTCACATCACCCCATTCGACTCAGGAGATAACAATGAATAAAAACATTTCTCGTCGTAGCGGAGGTCAGATTTTGGTGGATGCGTTGCGCATCCATGGCGTCAAAAGAGCCTTTTGCGTGCCTGGCGAAAGTTATCTGGCAGTCCTTGATGCTCTGCATGACGTGCGCGAAGAAATCGACTTGGTCGTCTGCCGCCAGGAAGGCGGTGCAGCCTATATGGCAGAAGCCTATGGCAAGCTGACCGGAGAGCCGGGCATCTGCTTCGTGACCCGAGGCCCGGGCGCTACAAACGCCTCTATTGGCGTTCACACCGCGTTTCAAGACTCATCTCCCATGATTCTGTTCATCGGCCAAGTCGCTCGCGATCAACAGTATCGCGAAGCGTTTCAGGAAGTTGATTTCCGCCAGATGTTTGGCCCCCTCGCGAAATGGGTCGTGCAAATAGAGGACACCCGCAGGATTCCCGAGCTGATAAGTCAGGCGTTCCATCGAGCGGTCAATGGCAGACCCGGGCCTGTAGTGGTCGCCCTGCCAGAAGACATGCTGACCGAGAGGGTGGAAGTCAGTGATGCCGGGCCGTTCAAGCGAGTCGTCATGACACCGGCAGTCGAACAAATGGCCGAGATGGAGCAACTGCTTCAGCAAGCCGAACGTCCATTGATGGTGTTGGGAGGCAGTGGTTGGGATACCGAGTCCGTGCACAACATCCAGTGTTTTGCTGAACAGCAGAACCTCCCGGTGGCGGCCTCCTTCCGTTGCCAGGACCTGTTCGACAATCGTCACCCCAACTACGCCGGCGACCTTGGGTTCGCAGCGTCCGCCCAACTCAGCGCAGCAGTGAAAGACGCTGATCTTCTGCTGGTTGTGGGTTCTCGAATGGGGGAAGTATCGACGGGTGGATACGCGGCATTGGACATCCCCGTCCCCAAACAAAGCCTGATCCACGTACACCAGGGTATTGAGGAACTGGGGCGGGTGTACCAGCCCACACTGGCGATCAACAGCAGTATGTCGAGTTTCGCAACAGGGGCAGCGAAGCTGAAGCCCGACACGTCTGAACGACACAGTGAATGGACGCGCTCACTGAATGAAAACTATCAACGCAACCTCCAGTGCCCTACCTCCCCTGGCGATGTTCAACTGGCCGAAATCATAAACTGGCTAAATCGGCGCCTTCCCGATGACGCCATCCTTACCAACGGCGCTGGCAACTATGCCGTATGGCTCCAACGCTTTTATCAGTTCCGCCATTACCGCACTCAGCTAGGACCTACCAATGGCTCTATGGGTTATGGCGTACCCGCTGCGGTGGCGGCAAAACTGACTTGCCCGGATCGACTGGTGGTTTCATTTTCCGGGGATGGCTGTTTCTTGATGAACGGCCAGGAAATAGCAACCGCCGCACAATATGGCGCCAACGTGATCTTTATTGTGATCAATAACGGTATGTACGGAACCATCAGAATGCACCAGGAACGCAACTATCCTGGACGGGTTTCAGGAACCGAATTGCATAACCCGGATTTCTCAGCACTTGCACAGGCCTATGGGCTCCACGGCGAAGTCGTCACCCACACCGACGAGTTCGCACCCGCGTTCGAACGCTGCGTGAAAGCATCCGGCGCTTCCTTGATTGAAGTCAGGATCGATCCTGAGGCCCTGACACCACGGATGAGCCTGACGCAAATCCGAGAACAAGCACGCAAACAATAATCGGCCATCAGTGCCCTCTGACGGAGGCGTCTGATCATCAACGTTCAAGACGCCTCTCTATTGCGGACAAGCGCTGTTGCGCTTGTCCCATACAACTTATTGCCCTGAGAACAACCGACTCACTGCCGCTCCGCTCCCACGGCATGAGTCATTACAACCAAACCTGTCGAGACATCACCCATGTATTTAGACGCTCAGAAAGTCGCCGCTGCCCTCCCTTGGCCCGCTTTGATCGATTCGTTGTCGCACATCTTCACTCAGCCTGTGCATTCGCCAGTGCGTCATCACCATCGTATTGACTTGCCGGATGCGCCCGCCGCGATGATGTTGTTGATGCCAGCCTGGATTGAAGGGCAATACCTTGGGGTGAAGCAGGTCAATGTGTTTCCAGGCAACAACGCTTCAGGCCTGCCGGCCTTGAGCAGCAACTATCTGCTCAGCTGTGGCAAGACAGGCCAGCCGCTGGCCCAGCTTGAAGGAAATGAACTGACCGCGCGCCGCACTGCCGCAGCGTCCGCATTGGCTTCCCGATATTTGTCGCGTCCTGATGCCAGTCGACTGTTGATGGTCGGTAGTGGGCGCATGGCACGCTATCTGGTACCCGCCCATTGCTCGGTTCGCAATATCACACAGGTCACGGTAACGGATCTGTCCTTGGCTTCGGCGCAAAAATTTGCCGAAGAACTTCGCAGCACCGGCCTGCAGGCGAACGCCATCAGCCTGGATCAGCTGGAGCAGGCGACCGCCAATGCCGACATTATCAGTTGCGCCACGCTCTCCACCGAACCGCTGATTTACGGGGATTGGCTACAACCGGGCGTTCATTTGGATCTGATTGGCAGTTTTACGCCTACCATGCGCGAAGCCGATGATGTCGCCGTTCAACGTTGCGACGTCTTCGTCGACACCCGCGCCGGTGCTTTGGCGGAATCTGGCGACCTCATCATTCCGATGAGCAATGGCAAGCTGACCACCAGCGACATCCTGGCTGAATTCACTGAGCTGTGCGCAGGCACCCACAGAGGTCGAGCGCAACTGGAGAATCCTGACAGCGCCATGACCCTGTTCAAATCCGTAGGCGCGTCCATTGAGGATCTCGCTGCGGCGATTCTCGCCTATGAACGTGTATCAGCCCATCAAAACGCCTGACGATAAACACAGGCTGTTGACGCCGATCGAACGCAGCACCTCCCTGGCGATGACCCTTTGACCCAAGCCGCACTGGCGTCCTGATCCTCAAATCCCAGGCAAAAATAAACCCGGAACACTGTCCGGGTTTATTTCACTGCCTGGCTTGGATCAATGCAGGATCTGGCTCAGGAACATCTTGGTTCGCTCATTCTGCGGATTATCGAAGAAGTCGTTCGGCGCAGCCTGTTCGACGATCTCGCCCTTGTCCATGAAGATCACACGGTTGGCCACGGTACGGGCGAAGCCCATTTCGTGGGTTACGCAGAGCATGGTCATGCCGTCTTCAGCCAGACCGATCATGGTGTCCAGCACCTCTTTCACCATCTCGGGGTCGAGTGCCGAAGTCGGTTCGTCGAACAACATGATTTTCGGTTTCATGCACAGCGCGCGGGCAATCGCTACACGCTGTTGCTGGCCACCGGACAGTTGCCCCGGGAATTTGTGCGCCTGCTCCGGAATGCGTACGCGCTCCAGGTAATGCATGGCGATTTCCTCGGCCTGGCGCTTGGGCATTTTGCGCACCCACATTGGCGCCAGGGTGCAGTTCTGCAGGATGGTCAGGTGCGGAAACAGGTTGAAGTGCTGGAACACCATGCCGACTTCACGGCGCACCGATTCGATCTGCTTGAGGTCGTTGGTCAGTTCCACGCCATCGACCACGATGCGACCCTGCTGGTGTTCTTCCAGACGATTGAGGCAACGGATCGTGGTGGATTTGCCGGAACCCGAAGGGCCACACAACACGATACGCTCGCCCTGTTTCACGTTCAGGTTGATGTCTTTCAATACGTGAAACTGGCCGTACCACTTGTTCACGCCCTGCATCTGAATAATGCCTTCAGGGCTCACAGGCTTTTTGATTGCTTCGCTCATTACAGAACTCCTAACGCTTGTGGCCAGTGTCGAGCTTGCGTTCCAGATGCATGGAATAGCGCGACATACCAAAACAGAAAATCCAGAACACCAGGGCCGCGAACACATAACCTTCAGTGGCCATGCCCAACCATTTCGGGTCGGCGGCGGCTTGTTTGACACTGTTGAGCAGGTCGAACAGGCCGATGATGATCACCAGGCTGGTGTCCTTGAACAGCGCAATGAAGGTGTTGACGATGCCGGGGATGACCAGCTTCAGGGCTTGCGGCAGGATCACCAGGCCCATGCTGCGCCAGTAACCGAGACCCATCGCGGCAGCCGCTTCGTACTGACCTTTTGGAATCGCTTGCAGACCACCGCGCACCACTTCAGCGACGTAGGCCGACTGGAACAGGATTACGCCGATCAGTGCCCGCAGCAGCTTGTCGAAGCTCATGCCTTCGGGCAGGAACAACGGCAGCATCACCGACGACATAAACAGCACCGTGATCAACGGCACGCCGCGCCAGAATTCGATGAAGGTCACGCAGACCACCCGAATCGCCGGCATGTTCGAACGACGCCCCAGCGCCAGGACGATACCCAGCGGCAAAGCACCAGCGATACCGACGGTGGCGATCACCAGGGTCAGCATCAAGCCGCCCCATTGGCTGGTTGCCACGCTGGTCAGGCCGAAGACGCCGCCATGCAACAGGAAGTAGGCAATGATCGGGTACAGCACCAGGAAGCTCAGGCCGTACACCGCTTTGCGGTGAAAGCGCGAGATGAATAACGGTGCGATACCGATGACCGCCAGCCACACGGTCAGGTCGACGCGCCAGCGCAGTTCCGGCGGGTAGTAGCCGTACATGAACTGGCCGAAACGCTGCTGGATGAACACCCAGCAGGCGCCCTCCTTCGTGCAGTCGGCGCGCGTGGTGCCGACCCAGTTGGCGTCCAGGATCGCCCAATGCAGGATCGGCGGCACCACCAGGTAAATCAGATAGAACGCGAACAGGGTCAGCAGGGTATTGAGCCAGCTGGAGAACATGTTCGCGCGCATCCATGCAATCACACCGATGCTACTGCTCGGTGGAGGCATGTCAGGTTTGAAAGTATGAGTACTCATGCGCTATTCCTTACCGCTCGATCAGCGCAATGCGCTTGTTGTACCAGTTCATCAGCAGGGAAATGCTGATACTGATCGCCAGGTACACGCTCATGGTGATCGCAATCACTTCGATCGCCTGCCCGGTCTGGTTCAGCACCGTACCGGCAAACAACGACACCATTTCCGGGTAACCGATACCGGCCGCCAGCGAGGAGTTCTTCGCCAGGTTCAGGTATTGGCTGGTGAGCGGTGGAATGATCACGCGCAGGGCTTGCGGGATGATCACCTTGCGCAAGGTCGGACCGTTGCGTAGCCCGAGCGAGTGCGCCGCTTCGGTCTGGCCGTGGCTGACCGACTTGATGCCCGAACGTACGATCTCGGCGATGAACGCCGCGGTGTACACCGTCAGGGCCAGGGTCAATGCCAGCAGTTCCGGGATCAGCACCCAGCCACCAACGAAGTTGAAGCCCTTGAGCTCCGGCAATTCCCAGTGCAGTGGCGCGCCGAAGATCAAGGCGCACAGCGCCGGGATCACCAGGAATAGCGCCAGGCCAACCCAGAACTTGTGGAACGGGACGCCGGTCTCTTCGAAGCGTTTGGTGGCCCAGCGGTTCATCAGCACGATGGCGACAATGGCCACGACAATGCTCGCCACAAACGGCCAGAACCCGTCCGCCGTCAACGCGGCCGGCATGTTCAGGCCACGGCTGCTGACGAAAAAGGTATCGCCGAAGTTATGGCTGTTGCGCGGCCCCGGCATGGTCAGGAATACCGCGAAGTACCAGAACAGGATTTGTAGCAGCGGCGGAATGTTGCGGAAGACTTCCACATAAACAGTCGCCAGTTTGCTGATGATCCAGTTCTTCGACAGTCGTGACACGCCGACAATGAACCCGAGGATCGTCGCCAGGATCACGCCAATGAAGGTCACCAGCAGCGTGTTGAGCAGGCCGATGACAAACACCCGGGCATAGCTGTCCGATTCGGTGTAGTCGATCAGGTGTTGAGCGATGCCGAAACCGGCACTGCGCTCCAGAAAACTGAAACCGGAGGTAATACCCCGGTGTTGAAGGTTGGTCTGCGTGTTATCGAACAGATACCAGCCCATCGAGACCACCGCCACAATGGTGATGATCTGAAACAGCCACGCACGCACTTTGGGATCGCTGAGGCTGAGCCTCTGCTTTGGTGCGCCGATTGAATTTTGCATGAAGTGCCCCGGATGTAATGGAACAGAACATCACCCGGTGGTTGGCCCACCGGGTGATAGAACCATCAGCGCACTGGTGGTGCGTATTGAATGCCGCCGTTGGTCCACAGGGCGTTCATGCCACGGTCGATTTCCAGCGGAGTGCTCTTGCCGAGGTTTTTCTCGAAGACTTCACCGTAGTTGCCGACCTGGCTGACGATCTTGACGACCCAGTCCTTCGGCAGTTTCAGGTCCTTGCCGTACTCACCATCAGCGCCGAGCAGACGGGCAACGTCAGGGTTTTTAGTCGACTTGGCTTGTTCAACCACGTTTTTGGACGTCACGCCCGCCTCTTCGGCGTTGAGCATGGCGTAGCCAACCCAACGAACGATGGCCAGCCACTCGTCATCGCCGTTACGCACGACTGGACCCAGAGGTTCTTTGGAAATGGTTTCCGGCAGAACCACGTAGTCTTTCGGCGAAGCCAGCTTGCTGCGCTGTGCGTAGAGCTGGGATTTGTCGGAGGTCAGCACGTCGCAACGACCGGATTCCAGCGACTTGGCGCTTTCATCGGAGGTGTCGAAAGTGATCGGGGTGTACTTCAGGTTGTTGGCACGGAAGTAGTCGGACACGTTCAGCTCGGTGGTGGTACCGGCTTGAATGCAGATGGTTGCACCGTCCAGTTCCTTGGCACTTTTCACGCCCAGCTTGCTGTTGGCCAGGAAGCCCACGCCGTCGTAGTAAGTGATGAAACCAGGAAACTTCAGGCCCATGCCCGCGTCACGGGAGCTGGTCATGGTGGAGTTGCGCGACAGCATGTCGATTTCGCCGGATTGCAGAGCGGTGAAACGCTCCTTGGCATTCAACTGGCTGAATTTGACTTTGTTTGCATCGCCAAACACTGCAGCAGCCACGGCGCGGCAGTAGTCAGCATCGATACCAACGATCTTGCCAGTGGAGTCCGGAACCGAGAAGCCCGGCAGACCATCACTGACACCGCACTGTACGAAACCTTTTTTCTGCACTGCATCCAGGGTTGCACCCGCCTGAGCGAACCCACTGATACCGAGTACTGCGGCTGCAGTCACGATAGCCAGGGTGGATTTCAACATCTTCATTCAAACCTCCAGTTTTGCTCTTGTTGTGTCGGAGCTTGAGTCCTGCCGCACCCTTTTGAGGCGTAATCGACCCGAGTTGGCTTTTTTTGGGGTCAACCGACGTAGGACCTGCGCTATGAGTCTAGTAGGAGAAAATCCACATCATGGATAACTCACTTCTCACCAATCGGCCGAACGGGCTGTAGCCCTTTCACGTTCGCGAAGCCCGTAACGGCCACTGGCGAACATCCATCACCGGATTCTTTGCTATCCCGCCGTCAGCAGTACACTGATAGTGTTACCGCAAGGGGCGAGATGGGTTGCACCGCTTTCCCATAGCAAAGCCCGTACCAGACCGCTCGCTGAACCGTTTGCGCGACAGGTCAATAGCAAAACTTGTAGCCTTGCGACATCTTCTTAACTGATCAACCTGAAGCGCACTCAGGTCTCGCACCCAATGAGAGCGCACGCACAACAATGGAGCAGCCATGACCGAGCCCCTGATTCTTGAACCCGTAAAGCCCGTAGACGCTTGCGTTATCTGGCTGCACGGCCTGGGCGCCGACCGTTACGACTTCCTGCCGGTGGCCGAAGCACTGCAGGAAAGCCTGCTGACCACCCGCTTCGTTCTGCCCCAGGCACCCACCTGCGCCGTCACCATTAATGGTGGCTACGAGATGCCGAGCTGGTACGACATATTGGCCATGAGTCCGGCGCGCGCGATCAACCGCGAGCAGCTGGAAGAGTCAGCGCAGCGGGTCATTAAATTGATCGAAGTGCAGCGAGCCGTTGGAATAGACGCCTCGCGGATTTTTCTCGCAGGCTTTTCACAGGGCGGCGCCGTGGTGTTACACACCGCTTTCCTGAAGTGGCAGGGGGCGCTGGGTGGCGTACTTGCCCTCTCCACCTACGCGCCGACGTTCAGCGATGCACTTGAGCTTTCCGCCAGCCAGCAGCGTATTCCCGTGCTGTCTTTGCACGGCCAGTACGATGACGTGGTGCAAAACGCCATGGGCCGCTCTGCGTATGAGCATTTAAAGCAGCGTGGTGTCACCGTGACATGGCAGGAATACCCAATGGGCCACGAAGTGTTACCCGAAGAAATTCGCGATATCGGCACCTGGCTCGCCGAGCGCCTGCGTTAAAAGCCTTCCTTTGATCATCCCGCTACGCCGCGCCCGTTTCTTGCATTACACTGGCCGGCGTACATTCCTTAACCAATTGATGAGATGACCGTGCTCAAAGCACTCAAAAAGATGTTCGGTAAAAGCGAGGCTGAGCAGCTCGCCCCAGTCGCCAGCGCTCCGTCTCACATCCCCAGCCACCGCACCGACGGTCATCAGCCTGGCCGGACCGCTGCCGTAGCGGCACCGAAACACGAGCCCGTGACCACACCGGCCGCCCCTCCTGTCGAGGTCATCGCAGCGGAACAACCGCTCAGCGAAGCCCCAAAACCTGCAAAACCACGTCGTGAACCGAAGCCAAAAGCGCCGGTTATCCCCTGGAAACTCGAAGACTTCGCTGTCGAACCCCTGGAAGGCAAAACCCGCTTCCACGACTTCAAACTCGCCCCCGAACTGATGCACGCCATCCAGGACCTGGGCTTCCCGTACTGCACGCCGATCCAGGCGCAAGTGCTGGGCTTCACCCTGGCGGGCAAAGACGCCATCGGTCGCGCCCAGACCGGCACCGGCAAAACCGCCGCGTTCCTGATTTCGATCATCACCCAACTGCTGGAAACCCCGCCGCCGAAAGAGCGCTACATGGGTGAACCGCGGGCACTGATCATCGCGCCAACCCGCGAACTGGTGGTGCAGATCGCCAAGGATGCAGCCGACCTGACCAAATACACCGGCCTCAACGTCATGACGTTTGTCGGCGGCATGGACTTCGACAAGCAGCTCAAGCACCTCGAAGCCCGCCACTGCGACATCCTCGTGGCCACCCCGGGCCGCCTGCTCGACTTCAACCAGCGCGGCGACGTGCACCTGGACATGGTCGAAGTGATGGTGCTGGACGAAGCCGACCGGATGCTCGACATGGGTTTCATCCCACAAGTGCGTCAGATCATTCGCCAGACGCCGCCGAAGAACGAGCGTCAGACACTGCTGTTCTCCGCGACCTTCACCGAAGACGTGATGAACCTCGCCAAGCAATGGACCACCGACCCGTCGATCGTCGAGATCGAGTCGCAGAACGTGGCCAGCGAAAACGTCGAGCAGCACATCTACGCGGTGGCCGGTGCCGACAAATACAAACTGCTCTACAACCTGGTCAACGACAACGGTTGGGAGCGGGTGATGGTGTTTGCCAACCGCAAGGATGAAGTGCGCCGCATTGAAGAACGCCTGGTGCGCGATGGCGTCAATGCCGCGCAACTGTCCGGTGATGTGCCGCAACACAAGCGCATCAAGACACTGGAAGGGTTCCGCGAAGGCAAGATTCGCGTGCTGGTTGCCACCGATGTTGCCGGTCGCGGCATTCACATCGATGGCATCAGCCACGTGATCAACTTCACCCTGCCGGAAGTTCCGGACGACTACGTACACCGTATCGGTCGTACCGGTCGCGCCGGGGCTGATGGCGTGTCCATCAGCTTTGCCGGTGAAGATGACTCTTACCAGTTACCGTCCATCGAGGCGTTGCTGGGTCGCAAGATCAGCTGTGAAACACCACCGACGCATCTACTGCGGGCGGTTGAGCGCAAACGCCCGTAACCGGGAACCTGCAGGAAGAGGCGCAGCCGGAAACGGACTGCGCTTTTTTTTCGCCTCGCTTTTTTACAAGCGCTTGCTCAACACAACTAAAAGTCCATAATGGACAAATTAGTTTACTTGCAGCTTCCGGAGCCGACCATGTCCAGTACGCCTTATGTGATCACCCAGCCTCAGGCCCGCGAACTGCTGGCGAAGGTCGACGTGCCGCAGATCCTGCGCAAGCTGTTCCGTGACCTGGCCGCCGGGCAAGCGGTGCAACCGGCGCAGCAACTGGTGGAATTCCCTCAGGGTGCCGGTGACTTCATCAATTACCTCGGGGTACTGGCGCAGGACGGTGTCTACGGGGTGAAAACCTCTCCGTACATCGTGCGTGAACTAGGCCCGCTGGTGACGGCCTGGACGCTGCTGATGTCGATGCAGACCGGCCAGCCGCTGTTGCTGTGCGATGCAGGTGAATTGACCACCGCCCGCACGGCCGCAACCACCGCGGTGGCAGTCGATGCCCTCGCCCCGGTAACCGCGCAACGTCTGGCGATCATCGGCAGCGGCAAAGTCGCCCAGTCGCACTTGCACTACGTCAAGGGTCTGCGCGACTGGCAGAGCATCAGCCTCTACTCGCCGAGCCTGAGCGAGCAAAATCCCGAAGCATTGGCGCAGCTCCAGCGTCTCGATCCTCGTCTGACCATCGTCGACAGTCGTGAAGCGGCGATTCAGGACGCCGACGTGATCATGTTGTGCACCTCGTCCGCGGGTCCGGTGATCGACCCGGCTATCTTGAGCAAACCGGCGCTGATCACCTCCATCAGCACCAACGCCCCACGCGCCCACGAAGTGCCGCCGCAGAGCCTCAATGACATGCAAGTATTCTGCGATTACCGTCTGACCACACCGGGCTCGGCGGGCGAGATGCTGATTGCGAGCGAGCAACATGGCTGGGATAAACGCTTGATAGTCGGCGACCTGCCCGAGCTGCTGAGCGGCAAGGTACAACGCCCTGACTACGACCGGACGGTGTTCTTCCGCTCCATCGGCCTGGGGCTGGAAGACATCGCATTGGCCAATGCCATCTACCAACTGCAGCACTAACACCATCAATCCCTGTGGGAGCCTGACTTTGGGGCGGCTTCGCCACCCAACGGGGGCAAGCCCCCTCACCACAACTCGCCCCCACAGGGATCTCCACAATTTCGGCATTTGCGCCCCACAGGAGACGTTTATGAGCCAGGCAGACTTCATCATCATCGGCGGCGGGATTGCCGGGGCTTCCACCGGTTTTTGGCTGTCGCAGCAGGCCAGGGTGATTGTGCTCGAACGCGAATCCCATCCGGCTTATCACTCCACCGGACGCTCCGCCGCGCTCTACACCGCCGCCTACGGCACACCCCAGGTTCGCGCGCTCACCCAAGCCAGTCGCGACTTTTTCGACGCGCCGCCTGCCGGCTTCTGCGAACACCCGCTACTGACACCGCGCGGCGAGATGACCGTGGACTTCACCGGCGACCCGACCGAGCTGGACAATCAGTACCTCAGCGCTAAAGCCACGGTGCCCGAAATGCAACGGCTCAGCGCCGATGAAGCCTGCGCGCGCCTGCCGATCCTGCGCCGGGAAAAAGTCCATGGCGCGATCTACGACCCGACCGCCAGCGACATCGACACCGATGCCCTGCACCAGGGTTACTTGCGCGGCATCCGACGCAACAAAGGCGAAGTCATTACCGACACCGAAGTGCTAAGCCTGACCCGCGATGCCGAAGGCGTGTGGCAAGTCACCACCAATGGCCAGGCCTTCAGCGCCCCCGTCATCATCAATGCTGCCGGTGCCTGGGCTGACAAAATCGGTCAACTGGCCGGCGCCAAACCGCTGGGTCTGCAACCGAAACGGCGGGCGGCCTTCATCTTCGCCGGGCCAGAGGGTGTGGACATCCACCATTGGCCGATGCTGGTCAGCCTCGACGAGTCCTTCTACATGAAGCCGGACGCTGGCATGTTCCTCGGCTCGCCGGCCAACGCCGACCCAGTGGAACCGCACGACGTACAGCCGGAAGAACTCGACATCGCCATGGGCATTTACCAGATCGAAGAGGCCACCACCCTGACCATTCGCCGCCCGACACGCACCTGGGCCGGGTTGCGCAGCTTTGTCAGCGACGGCGATTTACTGTCTGGCTTCGATCCGCTGGTCCCGGGCCTGTTCTGGGTGGCGGCACAGGGTGGCTATGGCATCCAGACTTCGCCGGCCATGGGCCAGGCCAGCGCAGCGCTGGTACGCGGTGAACGCTTGCCCGAGCAACTCACGCGTTTCGGCCTGAACGCCGACATGCTATCCCTCGCCCGCCTCGGCTGATTGCCTGTTCAGGTGACGTGTCGCCACGATTGCGGCAAACTTCCAGCGCCCGTTTTTACAGGGCGCTGACGCTGCCTGGAGCTCCACTGTATGAACGCACCTGAAAAAGACCCGGCGCTGGACAATTACCGAGCGATCGCCGATGCCATCGCCACGCTGTTCTTTCCTCATGCCGAGGTGGTGCTGCACGACCTGCGCACGCAGAAGATCGACTACATCGCCAACAACCTGTCAAAACGGGAAATCGGCGATGACGCGGCGCTGGAGGACATGCTCAGCGACGATGTCAGTGAGACCAACATCGGGCCGTACGAAAAACTCAATTGGGATGGTCAGAAGATTCGCAGCTTGAGCACAGTATTGCGCGATGGCGAAGGTCATCCGCTGGCAGTGTTGTGCGTCAACCTGAACATCTCGCTGTTCGAGAATGCCAAGGCTGCGCTCGACCTGTTCCTCTCGCCGAGCAAGCTGATCCCACAACCAGACTCACTTTTTCGCGATGACTGGCAGGAACGGATCAATACTTTCCTGCATGCCTGGCTGCGTGAACGGCAACTGAGCCTGAACCTGCTGACACGCGACCACAAACGTGAACTGGTGCTGGCACTGCACGCCGAAGGCGCTTTTAAAGGCAAAAGCGCGTCGAACTACGTGGCCAATGTGCTGAACATGGGACGGGCGACGGTCTACAAGCATTTGAAGGAATTGAAGGGCTAGGATCTGAGATTTGTGTTGCTTGATCCGGCCTCTTCGCGAGCAAGCCCGCTCCCACATTTGATCTCCATAAGTCGCAGATCTAGTGTGGGAGCGGGCTTGCTCGCGAAGGCGATTTATCAGTCGCCGTAGATGTCTGACTTGAAGTACTTATCCGAAATCTTCTGATACTCGCCACTCGCCCGAATGCCATCAATGGCCGCATTCAGTTCACTGACCAATTCAGTGTTGCCCTTGCGCACCGCAATCCCCGCGCCCTCGCCCACGTATTTCGGATCCTTCAGCTCCGGCCCGGCAAACGCGTAGCCCTTGCCACGCGGCATCGACAGGAAGTCATTCAACGGAATGGTGTCAGCAAAAATCGCATCGAGGCGACCGGCTGCCAGGTCCATGTAGATTTCTTCGTTGTTGCCGTAGCGCTTGACGTTGATGCCCTTGGGTTCGAACACCTCGGTGGCGTAACGGTCGGTGGTGGTCGCGCGCTGCACGCCAACGGTCTTGCCTTTGAGGCTGGCGTACTGGTCATCGACCACCGCGCCGTCCTTCATCACCAGGCGCGACGAAGTGAAGTAATACTTGTGGGTGAAATCCACTGACTTCTTGCGGTCTTCATTGATGGTCATGGACGACAGCGCCATGTCGATTTTCTTCACTTTCAGGGAAGGAATCAGACCGTCGAATTCGCCTTCGACCCACACACACTCGACCTTCATTTGCGCGCACAGGGCGTTGCCGATGTCGTAGTCGAAACCGACAATCTTGCCCTCGTCGGTTTTCGAGGCGAACGGCGGGTAAGCGGCTTCGATACCAATGCGCAGGGCTTTCTCGGCGGCAAACACGCTGCTGCACGCCAACAGGCTCAGGGCCAGACCGGTAATGAGGGGGAATTTCTTCATGTTCGTTCTCTCGCGGGTTGTTGTTGGTTTGGCAAGACAGAAGAAAGAGCAGAAACAGGGAACACCTTTTTTGTACTTATAATTCCATACTGGACTTTTATGTATTAATCGTCAATCGGGCGAGCGGGATCATGCCCGGCCGATGGTCGGGTGGTGAGTCAGGGAAATTATGCGGTGAGGCTGGCGGCCCTTTCGCGAGCAAGCCCGCTCCCACATTCGACCGCGTTTTTCTGGGAGAACTCGGTTAAATGTGGGAGCGGGCTTGCTCGCGAAGGCGGCATTGCCGACAACAAAGAAACAACAGGGTGTTTACTTCTTCCAGCGATCCGCCGCCGCATGATCACTGTCACGCCCCTCAACCCAGCGCGGGCCATCGCTGGTGTTTTCCTTTTTCCAGAACGGCGCACGGGTTTTCAGGTAGTCCATGACAAAGGCGCAGGCATCGAACGCGGCCTGGCGGTGGGCGCTGGCGGCGCCGACGAAGACGATCGGTTCGCCCGGTTCCAGGGCGCCGATGCGGTGCAGCACTTCCAGCTTCAACAGCGGCCAGCGCTGCTCGGCCTCGAGGGCAATCTTGCCGAGGGCCTTTTCGGTCATGCCCGGGTAGTGCTCAAGAAACATCCCCGCTACATCGAGCCCGTCATTGAAGTCGCGCACGTAGCCGACAAAACTTACTACCGCGCCCACGCCGACATTGGCAGCGTGCATGGCGTTGACTTCAGCACCGGGATCGAACGCCGTGGACTGCACGCGAATCACCATGGATCAGCCCCCGGTCACGGTCGGAAAGAACGCCACTTCATCGCCATCGCTCAGCGGTTCGTCGAGTTGGCAAAGGTCTTCATTGCGCGCGCACATCAGGTTCTGTTCGCTCAACACCTCGGCACCATCGCGCTGAGCCAGCAGCGCACGCACGTCGTCGACCGTGGCGAAATCACCCTCAACCTTGACCGAGTCCACGCCAAGCGCTTCACGGTAACGCGCGAAAAACTTCACGGTAACGTTCATGGCTGATCCGCCTGGAAATGCCCGCTCTTGCCGCCGACCTTCTCCAGCAGGCGCACGCTTTCGATGGTCATGCCGCGATCCACAGCCTTGCACATGTCATAGATGGTCAATGCCGCCACGCTGGCAGCGGTCAGCGCTTCCATCTCGACGCCGGTCTGCCCGGACAACTTGCAGCGCGCGACGATGCGCACGGTGTCGACACCTTCGGCACTGAGCTCGACTTTGACGCCGGTCAGCATCAGCGGATGGCACAGGGGAATCAGATCGCTGGTTTTCTTCGCCGCCTGAATGCCGGCGATACGCGCCACGGCGAACACATCACCCTTGGGGTGACCGCCGCTGACGATCATCTTCAGGGTGTCGGGCAACATGCGCACCAGCGCTTGGGCCGTCGCTTCACGGAACGTCACGGCTTTTTCAGTGACGTCGACCATGTTGGCGCGACCTTGGGAATCGAGATGAGTCAGCACAGGGTTACTCCTTATCAGGAGCGTCGATTGTAAACCTGCGGGTCAATTTTCCGCACGTTTGATTATTGCTTGACCACAATCCCCTGTGGGAGCGGGCTTGCTCGCGAAGGCGTAGTGTCAGTCGACATTTGTATTGACTGATACACCGCATTCACGAGCAAGCCCGCTCCCACATTTGATTTGTGTTGGATATAAAAAAACCGGGCGGCTTTGAGGCCGCCCGGTTCTGGTAAAGCAATTACAAATGCGATTCGGCGTATTCGGCCAGAATCGAACGAGGCACCCCTTGCAGGGTGATGTGCACACCGTTGGGGAAGTCTTTGAAGCGTTCGGTCAGGTACGTCAGCCCGGAGCTGGTCGCGGACAGGTAAGGGGTGTCGATCTGTGCCAGGTTGCCCAGGCACACCACTTTGGAACCGGCGCCGGCACGGGTGATGATGGTTTTCATCTGGTGCGGTGTCAGGTTCTGGCATTCATCGATCAAAATCAGGCTTTGCTGGAAGCTGCGGCCTCGAATGTAGTTGAGGGATTTGAACTGCAACGGCACTTTGCTGAGGATGTAGTCGACGCTGCCATGGGTGTTTTCATCATCCATGTGCAAGGCTTCGAGGTTGTCGGTGATGGCGCCCAGCCAAGGCTCCATTTTTTCTGCTTCGGTGCCGGGCAGGAAGCCGATTTCCTGGTCCAGGCCCTGCACGCTACGGGTCGCGATGATCCGGCGATAGCGTTTGCTGACCATGGTCTGCTCGATTGCCGCAGCCAGTGCCAGGATGGTTTTACCCGAACCGGCTGCACCGGACAGGTTGACCAGGTGGATATCCGGATCGAGCAAGGCGTACAGCGCCAGGCTCTGATAGATGTCACGCGGTTTCAGGCCCCAGGCCTCCTGATGCAGCAGCGGTTCCTGGTGCAGGTCGAGGATCAGCAGCTTGTCTTCGTCAATTTCCTTGATCCAGCCGACAAAGCCCTGTTCGTCGATGATGAACTCGTTGATGTGCACAGCCGGCAGGTTGTCGATCATTCTCACCTGGTGCCAGGTGCGGCCGTGATCCTGGCGGGTTTCGACATTCTTGACGAGGTCCCAGAATGACCCGGTCATGTTGTGGTAGCCGTTAGGCAGTAACGAAACGTCGTCAACCAGTTGGTCGGTGCTGTAGTCCTCGGCCGCAATCCCGCACGCTCGGGCCTTGAGGCGCATGTTGATGTCTTTGGTGACCAGCACGACAGGCAGCTTGGGCTCGCGCGCATGCAGGTCGATCAACTGGTTGATGATGATGTTGTCGTTCAGGTGTTCGGGAAGAATGATGTTCGGTTCGGTGCGTTTGCTCATCAGAATTGACAGCAAACCCTTGGGCCCACTTTTTCCACGCTGAATCGGCACACCCAGCTCTACATCTTCAGGACTGGCATCGCCCAGCGTCTTGTCGATCAGGCGAATGGCCTGACGGCATTCCGCAGCCACGCTGTGATGCCCGCTCTTGAGCTTGTCGAGCTCTTCAAGGACGGTCATCGGGATGGCAACGTGGTGTTCTTCGAAGTTGAGCAGCGCGTTTGGATCGTGAATCAATACGTTGGTATCGAGTACATAAAGGATTGGCTGGTTGGAAGAAGAGCTACGTCCGTGATCATCCATACTCGGTCACCTTTGTGGGAGCCAGTAGACGCAATACCTGGGCGGTGCTGCGCCTCGAAGTGACTGCCGAATCTCACCTGCGGAGAGTCAAGTGACTGCAAACAAACGGGTCTTGGAAGACGCCACCTGTGTTGCAGGTTTCGGCGGTCTGTCTTCGTAATACTCCAAAACGTGTGACAGAAAAAAGTACTTTGACGCTTTTTTGAAGTTTATTTTTCAGAATGACCAATAGCACTTGGCGGACTGCCACTACCCCGTTAAAGTCGGAAGTCCGCCTGCATCGAAATCCCGCTCAAAAACGCCCAAAACCCAATGTTTACGGCACTTGTGCCAATTAGCGCGTTTCAGCGAAAACCGTCCTGACAGTCTTCCCAACCGATCCCGCTTTGCGCCGTTTGCGTGATGAGCCAAGGCATCGCCGTTTTCACCGCGTCCTGCTTCACATTGAAATTGATCACGCCATGGCGCCATAGCAGCATCAGCGTCAACACCCGTTGTGCGCTCGCGTTGCCTTTGAGTTTGCCCGCCCCGTCCTGGGCATCGATGTCCCACAACGCCACCTGCAAGCCCTGAGCATTGAAGAAGCCCTCGGCATCGGAGCGACGTTGACCATCGGGTGGACGAAACAGTGGCACGTAGTTCTCCGGCAACTTGGTCTTGACCAGTTCGACGCTACGTCGCACCGAGTCCTGCCAATCCTGCCAGTGGCTGTGCGAGCGAAATTCCCAGCCCTGCACGCCAATGCATTGCTGTGAATACATGGCTTGCAGGCTGGCCACCGAGCCGGCGGCCAGACGTGCCTGAATGTCCTTGCCGAGGACGAAGAACGTGCCGCCCATGTTCGACTTGCGCAGGTACTCGGCGGCCCAACCGGTGTTGTCTGGCGCGATGTTGGCGGCGCTGTCGAAAGTCAGCAAAAACAGCCGGTCATGCATGGCATCGCCGTTGCGCTCATAGTCGCCAAAACGATCGACTTCGCTGCTGGTCTGCGGAAACAGGGCGGCCTTGCGCAGTTGCTCGTCCAGGTACTGCGCGTGGAACAGCCGGCTCGGTTCGGCCCACTTGATGTAGTAGCTGTCGTCGCTGACCTGGAACTTGACGGCTTGCCCGCGCAAGGTCTCCATGTCTTCGACCAGGAAACAGAAAGACGCATCCTGATCGCAGCTTTGCTGGGCGAAGTTGTAGTTCGTCAACAAGCGCTGCCACAGGCGCTCGCGCAGTTGATTGACCGCTTCCAAATTGATTTTGCGCAATCCCAGGCGCTGTGCCAGGGCGGGCTCATCCAGCGATTCGCTGGCCAGCAGCACGCGCGCAAACGTGAGGATTTCAGCCCGCGACGCCACGTCGAACAGGGTCGGGCTGCTGAGTTTCTCAGGCCAGGTGCTTCGATCCAGTGTCGCCAGATCACCGGGCGCCGCCAGGGCGCCAAAGCTCAATAGCCAGGCCGAGAATAGAAAAACGATACGCAATGGGATGTCTCCATAACAAAACCCGCGGCGCACTATAGCCGATCCAGCCCCCAACTCCCGCAGCAACACAGAACTCATTGTGGCGAGGGAGCTTGCTCCCGCTCGAGCGCGCAACGGTCGCAAATCGGCGCCACTGATTTACCTGTAGAAATGCGTTGAAAGTATCAGGGCTGCTGCGCAACCCAGCGGGAGCAAGCTCCCTCGCCACAAAAGCCAATTCAGTCAAATACCTCGCCACCGATCACCTATCGCCTTGATAGCTGGAGTCATCCGGCTCAACCCCCTAGAATCGCGCCCACGATTAAAGGAGACGACTTCATGCTGATGGTGATTTCCCCCGCCAAGACCCTCGATTACGAAACACCGCCGGCGACCCAGCGCTTTACCCAGCCGCAGTACCTCGATCATTCCCAAGAGCTGATCATGCAGCTGCGCGACCTGACGCCGGCGCAAATCAGCGAATTGATGCACGTCTCGGACAAAATCGGCGGCCTTAACGCCGCGCGCTTCGGCAGCTGGACACCGGCGTTCACCCCGGAAAACGCCAAGCAGGCGCTGCTGGCCTTTAAAGGTGACGTCTATACCGGCCTTAATGCACAAACCTTCAGCGAAGCCGATTTCGATTACGCCCAACAGCACTTGCGCATGCTGTCCGGCCTGTATGGCCTGCTGCGCCCGCTGGACCTGATGCAACCGTATCGACTGGAGATGGGCACCAAACTGGCGAATGCCCGTGGCAAGGACCTGTATGCCTTCTGGGGCACGCGCATCAGCGAATGGCTGAACGAAGCGCTGGCCGATCAAGGCGATGACGTGCTGCTGAACCTGGCGTCCAACGAGTACTTCTCGGCCGTCAAACGCAACGCCTTGAACGCGCGCATCATCAATACCGACTTCAAGGACCTGAAGAACGGCCAGTACAAGATCATCAGTTTCTACGCGAAAAAAGCCCGCGGCATGATGAGCCGCTTCGTCATCGAAGAGCGCATCAACAACCCTGCCGACCTCAAGCAATTTGACGTTCAGGGTTACCGCTACAGCGCCGAACAGTCCAAACCGGACAACCTGGTTTTCCTGCGCGATCACGCTCCCGAATAAAAGCACCAGACAGGCGCACGACTCTTTTAATCCTCGTCGTGCGCCGACGCCCGTTCGTCGAACAATCCCACCCCATTTCGTCGACTTATTGACGCCAATAAAACATCACCATTTTTTCTAACTTTTGTTTCACTCGACTTTGGTGTTTTTTTTCAGTAGTGGCACCGAAAATTTTTATCGATAGTGGCATAAAACTATCGAACTCGGTTAGCCCCCTATGTATCAAGGGTGAAACACCAAGTGCCATCAATATGAAAGTAGTGCCATCTTTCTTAATATTTCAAGAAATTTCAGATTTCGTGATCGGCGGACTGGAACTATGTCCAAATGCGTAGTTCATACCACCGGTAACGATTATCAACGTGCTTGTACGAGATAACTTACGCAGACAAGCCATTCACGTAGCGAAGTTGTCACATTAACTTCCGAACATGAGTCGCTTATTTGGGCAACACATGAAGGACAGGAGATACGCACCATTAATATCCCCTACAAGGCCAAGGCAGCGCCCCTATAAACGTGCTCTCCCGAGCACCCAACCGCTTGATTTACAGGCCTATCGCCTGACATTGAGCGCGCAAGATCCTTGCACGAGCGTCCTCAGGCCAGAGGACCGGCTGCATAACAGGGCACGTCATAATAATAAGGCCTAGTTGCGCACATCTTGAGTGCACTTATTTAGACACTCGGAACTCAGTATGCCTGCACACGGCATTGTGGCGCCTGTAAGCCGCACTTTCGAGTGCACTATGACCGCTAAACACCTTTAACTCCGGCCATCTAATGGCTTGTGAATACAGTCTTGATAACAGTGAGGTAATTGCGATGCGCATCAGCATATTTGGTTTGGGTTACGTCGGCGCTGTCTGTGCCGGTTGCCTGTCTGCACGGGGCCATGACGTCGTTGGCGTCGATGTGGCCAAAGACAAGATCGATATGATCAATGCCGGCAAATCGCCGATTGTTGAACCGGGCCTGGGCGAGCTTCTGCGCAAGGGTATCGATACCGGCAAACTGCGTGGCACGACCAACTTCGCCGAGGCGATTCGTGACACCGACCTGTCGATGATCTGCGTCGGTACGCCAAGCAAGAAAAACGGCGACCTGGAACTGAACTACATCGAAGCCGTGTGCCGCGAAATCGGTTTTGTCCTGCGTGACAAGACCACCCGCCACACCATCGTGGTTCGCAGCACCGTGCTGCCAGGCACCGTGGCCAACGTTGTAATCCCGATCCTCGAAGATTGCTCCGGCAAGAAAGCAGGCGTCGACTTCGGCGTTGCAGTGAACCCTGAGTTCCTGCGTGAAAGCACCGCGATCGCCGACTACGACCTGCCGCCAATGACCGTCATCGGCGAGTTCGACAAAGCGTCGGGCGACGTTCTGCAATCGCTGTACGAAGAACTCGACGCGCCGATCATCCGCAAGGACATCGCCGTTGCCGAGATGATCAAGTACACCTGCAACGTGTGGCACGCCACCAAGGTCACCTTCGCCAACGAAATCGGCAACATCGCCAAGGCGGTCGGCGTCGATGGTCGTGAAGTGATGGAAGTGGTCTGCCAGGACAAAACCCTGAACCTGTCCCAGTACTACATGCGCCCAGGCTTCGCGTTCGGCGGCTCTTGCCTGCCAAAAGACGTGCGTGCCCTGACCTACCGCGCAGGTTCCCTGGACGTGGAAGCACCGCTGTTGAACTCGCTGATGCGAAGCAACGAATCACAGGTGCAGAACGCCTTCGACATCGTTTCCAGCCACGACAAACGCAAAGTCGCCCTGCTGGGCCTGAGCTTCAAGGCCGGCACCGATGACCTGCGCGAAAGCCCGCTGGTGGATCTGGCGGAAATGCTGATCGGCAAGGGTTACGACCTGAGCATCTACGACAGCAACGTCGAATACGCCCGCGTTCACGGCGCGAACAAGGATTACATCGAGTCGAAAATCCCTCACGTCTCGTCCTTGCTCAACTCCGACTTCGACGACGTGATCAACAACTCCGACGTGATCATCCTCGGCAACCGTGACGAGAAATTCCGCGCCCTGGCGCAGAACGCCCCGCACGGCAAGCAAGTGGTCGACCTGGTGGGCTTCATGACCAAAGCCACCAGTGTCAGCGGCCGCACCGAAGGCATCTGCTGGTAATACGGAATCCCGTCTCTGAAACCGCGCTTTCGCGGATGAAACACCCGTTGGAGCACGGCTTGCCGGCGATGACGTACTTGACATCGCCATCGCCGGCAAGCCGTGCTCCAACGGGGGCGCGGGGCTTGCAACTGACTTTAGGATTCCGATTATGCACAGGCTAAAGCACGGCCTGCTTCAGGCCGCCGGTTGGCTGTTTTACCTAAGTTTATTGATGGGCATCGCCATGGCGTTGCCTGCGTCCACGTTCGACTCCGAGTCGAAGGACTTCATCTTCCTGATCGGCTTCATCGGGATCTGGCGCTACTCGATGGGCGCCACGCACTTTCTGCGCGGCATGCTGTTCCTGTACGTGGTCTACCCGCACCTGCGGCGCAAAGTGCGCAAGCTGGGCAAAGCGGCAGACCCGTCCCATGTGTTTTTGATGGTCACCAGTTTCCGTATCGACGCGCTGACCACCGCGCAGGTCTACGCCTCGGTGATTCGTGAAGCGATCGACTGCGGCCTGCCGACCACCATGGTCTGCTCCATCGTGGAAATGTCCGATGAGAAGCTGGTGAAGAGCCTCTGGTCGCGGATGAATCCGCCGGACCGGGTCAAGCTCGACTTCGTGCGCATTCCCGGCACCGGCAAGCGCGACGGCCTGGCTTATGGTTTCCGCGCCATCTCCCGCCACTTGCCGGACGACCGCGCCGTGGTCGCCGTGATCGATGGCGACACCGTGCTCGGCGAAGGCACAGTGCGCAAGACCGTGCCGTGGTTCCAACTATTCGGCAACGTCGGCGGCCTGACCACCAACGAGTTCTGCGAAGTGCGCGGCGGCTACATCATGAGCGAATGGCACAAGCTGCGTTTCGCCCAGCGTCACATCAACATGTGCTCGATGGCCCTGTCCAAGCGCGTATTAACCATGACCGGCCGGATGTCGGTGTTCCGTGCCACGGTCGTCACCAACCCGGAATTCATTGCCGACGTGGAAAGCGACTCGCTGCAACATTGGCGCCTGGGTCGTTTCAAGTTCCTGACCGGTGACGACAAGTCGAGCTGGTTCAGCCTGATGCGCCTGGGTTACGACACTTTCTACGTGCCGGACGCCGCGATCAACACCGTGGAACACCCGCCGGAAAAGAGCTTCATCAAGGCCAGCCGCAAGCTGATGTTCCGCTGGTATGGCAACAACCTGCGCCAGAACTCCCGCGCCTTGGGCCTGGGGATGAAACGCCTCGGTCTATTCACCTCGGTGGTCCTGTTCGATCAGCGTGTGTCGATGTGGACGTCGTTGCTGGGCCTGACGGTCGCGCTGATTGCCAGCTTCAAATATGGCACTGCGTTCATCCTGGTTTACCTGCTGTGGATCGGCATTACCCGCCTGATCCTGGCCGTGCTGCTGTCCCTTTCCGGTCACCGGATCGGCCCGGCTTACCCAGTGATTCTCTATTACAACCAGATCGTCGGCGCGTTGGTGAAGATCTACGTGTTCTTCCGCCTCGATCAACAGTCCTGGACTCGCCAGCCCACTTCTCTGACCCGTGATCTCGCCAGCTTTCAACGTTGGTTCAACACCTGGTCGTCTCGGACCATGACCTTCTCCGCCGGCAGCATTTTTGTCGCCGTGCTGCTGATGATGGTCTGACCCGCCCCTATTGAATTAACAAGGAAATCGCCCCTATGAATACCGCCGTCAACGCCAACGTAGTGCATGAATCCGAAGCCCAGCGCCAACACGCCCGAGTGAAAATCCCGGCCAAGCTGCGTTTCTTCGGTCCGGACCGGACGCCGGTTGAAGCCCGTGTGATCGACCTTTCCGCTGGCGGCCTGGCGTTCAACGCCGGTCAGTTGCCGCTGAAGATCGGTGATGTGTACAAGGCTCGCCTGCAATTCGTCATCGACAACCTCGGCCTGGCCATGGACGTGGAGTTGCAGGTTCGCTCCTTCGACCGCCAGACCGGCCGTGCCGGTTGCCAGTTCCAGAACCTCGAACCGCAAGACATCTCGACCCTGCGCCACCTGATCACCTCTCACCTGGCCGGCGACATCGTCAGCATGGGTGAAGTGCTGGCGACCTTGCAGCGCGACAATTTCACCAAGGCGCGCAAGGTCAAGGACGGCGGCCACGGCATGACCGCGTTCGGTCGTCTGCGTGCGGTGACCTTCAGCCTAGGGATTTTCATCGTCGGCCTCGCGGCATTCGGTTTCGTTTTCAAATCGGTGTACGGCATGTACTTCGTCAGCCATGCGCAGGCCGGTCTGGTCAGCGTGCCGGGCATGAACATCACCATGCCACGCGACGGCACTGTACAAAGCCTGATCAAGGCTGACGGCGTGGCCGCCAAAGGCGCCCCGCTCGCCACGTTCAGCACCAGCATGCTCGACGTGCTCAAAGGGCATCTGGACGAAGACCAACTGCAGCCGGCCAAGGTTGAAGAACTGTTTGGCAAGCAAATGACCGGCACCCTGACCTCGCCGTGCGATTGCACCGTGGCCCAGCAACTGGTTGCCAACGGTCAGTACGCCAGCAAGGGCGACGTGATCTTCCAACTGGTGCCGCGCAACAGCGAAGCCAATGTCGAAGCGCGCTTCTCTTATCGCCAGTTCCGCGACGTGCGTCCGGGTACTGCGGTCAGCTTCCAGATCGCCGGCGAAGACAAAACCCGCACCGGCAAGATCGTCAGCAGCACCAGCCTGAAAAGCGCCGACCTGTCGTCCGACATCCGCGTGCTGATCCAGCCTGACGAAGCCCTGGACAGCAGCCTCGCCGGTCGCCCGGTGGAAGTGAATAGCGATCGTGGCCCGAACCTGAACTGGCTGATCGACAAAGCCATGGCCGCCGGTCTTTAAGTCGAGGACATGCCCGTGACGATTATCAGTTTCCTGAAAACACCGAGTTCCCTGTGGGAGCGGGCTTGCTCGCGAAGGGAACAACGCGGTCTGCCTGATGCACCGCAGCGCCTGCTTCGCGAGCAAGCCCGCTCCCACATGGGTTACGCGTTCTGTTCGCTGGCACTGGCAGTCAGCCTGGCCGGTTGCGCCGGCCTGCCCGACCAGCGTCTGGCCAACGAAGCCCTCAAGCGTGGCGACACCGCGCTCGCGCAGCAGAACTACAAGCAACTCGCCGACCTCGGCTACAGCGAGGCGCAAGTAGGCCTGGCCGATATCCAGGTCGACAGCCGTGACCCGGCGCAGATCAAGCAGGCCGAGGCGACTTACCGCGCCGCGGCCGACGTCTCGCCGCGCGCTCAAGCTCGTCTGGGTCGCCTGCTGGTGGCCAAGCCGGGTTCCACCGAAGCCGAACAGCATGAAGCCGAAGGACTGTTGAAAAAAGCCTCGGCCAATGGCGAAGGCAATACCCTGATCCCGCTGGCCATGCTGTACCTGCAATACCCACACAGTTTCCCCAACATCGATGCGCAGAAGCAGATCAGCCAATGGCGCGCCGAAGGCAAACCGGAAGCGGGTCTGGCGCAAGTGTTGCTCTATCGCACCCAAGGCACTTACGACCAGCACCTGGACGAAGTCGCCAGTATCTGCAAAGCCGCGCTGAACACCACCGACATCTGCTACGTCGAACTGGCCACGGTTTATCAGAAACAGGCCAAGCCAGAACAACAGGCCGAGCTGATCAAGCAGATGCAAGCTGCGCACGCTCGCGGCACCGTCTCCGCGCAGCGGGTGGACAGCGTTGCCCGTGTACTCGCTGATCCGACTCTGGGCAAGACTGACGAGAAAACCGCGCAGTCGCTGCTCGAACCCATCGCTCCGGGCTACCCGGCGTCGTGGGTCACCCTCGCGCAATTGATCTACGACTTCCCTGAACTGGGTGACGTCGACCAGATGATGAAGTACCTGGACAACGGTCGCGCCGCCGACCAGCCGCGCGCCGAACTGTTGCTGGGCAAGCTCTACTACGAGGGCAAAATGGTCCCGGCCGACGCCAAAGTCGCCGAAGAACATTTCCAGAAAGCCGTCGGCCGCGAAGTCGCCGCCGATTACTACCTCGGCCAGATCTACCGCCGTGGCTACCTGGGCAAAGTCTATTCGCAGAAAGCCCTGGATCACTTGCTGACCGCTGCGCGCAACGGCCAGAACAGCGCCGACTTCGCCATCGCCCAGCTGTTTTCCCAAGGCAAGGGCACCAAGCCCAACCCGCTTAACGCTTACGTCTTCAGCCAGTTGGCCAAAGCTCAAGACACCCCGCAAGCCACCGAGCTTGCGCAAACACTCGAAGCACAACTGCCGCCTGCCCAGCTCGCCGAGGCCCAACGCCTGTTGAAACAAGAACAGGCCGTTCGTGGGTCCTTGAGCCAGAACACGCTGGAACTGCATGCCCTGCAAGAAGAAGACGGCGAGGAATCCCTATGAAGTTGAATCCATTCGTTCAGGCCGGTATTGGCCTGACATTCGCCTTGTTGTGGTCGTGTCCGACCCTGGCGGCATTGACCGAAACCAAGAACTACGGCCTTGACGTGAAAATCACCGGCCAGTCCGAAGCCGACAGCGACCTCGGCACCCAGAGCGGCGGCGACGTCAACGGTGTCGGCCTCGACCTGCGTCCATGGATCTATGGCGAGAGCGGCGCGTGGAGCGCCTACGCCATGGGCCAAGCCGTGACCGCCACCGACATCATCGAAACGGACACCTTGCAAGGGACCGCCGGCGATGGCACCACGCCGACCACCAACGATGATCGCAAGACCAAGAAAAACTACTTGGCGATGCGTGAATTCTGGGTCGGCTACAGCGGCCTCACGCCGTATCCGGGCGAGATGCTCAAGCTCGGTCGCCAACGCCTGCACAACGCCGATGGCGAATGGCGCGATACCAACATCGAAGCCCTGAACTGGACTTTCGACACCACCCTGTTGCGCGCCAACATGGGTGTCGCCGAACGCTTCAGCGAGTACCGCACCGACCTCACGGAGCTGGCCCCCAAGGACAAGGATCGCCTGCACGTCTACGCCGATGCCGAGTATCAGTGGACACCGGGGCACTGGGCGGGCGTTCGCGCTCATCACGCCCACGATGACGGCAAGCTCGACTACCCGCAGCCGGGCGTGCCCAGCGATTCGCTGGACAAGCAACAGAACGGTGACCTCACCTGGCTGGGCCTGACCGCCGACAGCGACGCCTACAACTGGCGCAACACCAACACTGTCAATTACTGGGGCAGCATCACCGGCATGAGCGGCGACACCGACACGGTCAACCCGCTGAACGCCAACGGCACGCCTCCGACCGAAGCCAAACGCGGCCAGGACCTCAACGGCTGGGCCACGGACGTCGGCGTGCGTCTGCGCCTCGATCCGCAATGGCAAGTTGGTGCCGCCTATGCCCGCGCCAGCGCCGAGTACGAACAGAACGGCCTGGAAAGCAACCGTTCGAACTACACCGGTACGCGCTCGCGGGTGTCCCGTTTCGGCGAAGCCTTCCGTGGCGAAATGCAGAACATGCAGACCGCGACCCTGTTCGGTTCGTGGATGCTCAACGACGAATATGACGCCAGCCTGATCTACCACAAGTTCTGGCGCGTCGACGGCAACAAGCCGATCGGCAGCAACGGCATCAACGCGGTCGAGAACAATACCGACGACGCCACCGGCGCGATCCTGTCCACCACGTCCCTGCCGCTGAACGATGGCGAAAAAGACCTCGGTCAAGAGATGGACCTGGTCGTCACCAAGTACTTCAAGCAAGGCCTGTTGCCGGCGGCGTTGAGTCAGTCGATCGACGAGCCTTCGGCCCTCGTGCGTTTCCGCGGTGGTGTGTTCAAGCCGGGTGATGCATACGGCAAGGAAGTCGATTCGTACATGCACCGCGCATTCATCGACGTGATCTGGCGCTTCTGATGCGAACTGCGAAGGGAGTGCCCGACATGAACAATTCGAAGCGAGGTTCGATCTCCTTGCTGGCCGGCGCGATGCTGCTGGCCAGCGCGGCTGCCTTCGCCAATGTGGAACCGGTCGTGCCCGTGCAGAAAGGGCAACCGGAGACCGTTGCCAAAGGTTTGCAACAGGCCAAGACCTACACCGTCAGCAGCGCGCCGACCGGTCCGCTGGAGCTGGCCAAGCCGAAACTGCCGGACACTTCGGGCTACACCGCCGAAGCCATTGCCGCAAAAATCGTGCGGTCCAAGCCCGGCAAGATCAGCGTGCGCCGGATGATGCAGGAAGACGCCCTGAAGGACTTCATCGGCGGCGACAACAAGATGGCCGAGTGGGTGGTGCGTCAGCACGGTATCCCGCAGGCAATCTTTGTCGACGACGGCTACATGAACCTCAAGGACCTGGCGAAAAAGCTGCCCAAGCAGTACTTCAGCGAAACCTCGCCGGGCGTATTCCTGGCGAAGTTGCCGATCGTGGTCGGCCGTCACGGCATCCTCGAAATCGACAAACAGACCCAGGAGTTGCGCCTGTCGCAAGAGGCCGGGTCGTTCCTGGTCAACGACGGCCAGCTGTTTGTGCGTGACACCAAAATCACCGGCTGGCGCGAGAAGGACAACGGCCCGGCGACGTTCACCTCGCCGAAGGAATTCCGTCCGTTCCTGCTGTCCTGGGGTGGCACCGAGACCTACATCGCCAATAGCAAGATCGCCAGTTTCGGCTACGCCAACAGTAAGTCCTACGGCGTGAGTATTTCCCAGTACACGCCGAACATGGCCAAGGTCTTGAAGCGCCCGGAACCAACTGGCTGGATCGTCGGCTCCGAGTTCTCGGACATGTGGTACGGCTTCTACTGCTACGAAACCCGCGACTTCGTGGTCAAGGGCAATACCTACAAAGACAACATCGTCTACGGCATCGACCCGCACGACCGTTCGCACGGTCTGATCATTGCCGACAACACCGTCTACGGGACCAAGAAGAAGCACGGGATCATTATTTCCCGTGAGGTCAACGACAGCTTCATCTTCAACAACCGCAGCTACGACAACCACCTTTCGGGGCTGGTAATCGACCGTAACAGCGTGAACAACCTGATCGCCTATAACGAGATCTACAAGAACCACACCGACGGCATCACCCTCTACGAGAGTGCCGACAACCTGATCTACGGCAACAAGGTGATCAGCAACAAACGCCACGGCATACGTATTCGTAACAGCGTGAACATTCGCCTCTACGAAAACCTGTCCCTGGCCAACGGCCTGACCGGTGTCTACGGCCACATCAAAGACCTGAGCGACACCGACCGCGACATCAAGCTCGACCCGTTCGACGCCGAAGTCTCGCTGATCGTGGTCGGCGGTGAACTGGCCGGCAACGGCAGTGGCCCGCTGTCCATCGACTCGCCGTTGAGCGTCGAGTTGTATCGCGTGTCCATGCTCGCCCCGACCAAATCCAGCGGGATCAGCTTCAGCGGGATTCTGGGCGAGCGTCAGGATGAAATTCTCGACCTGCTGGTGCGCCAGCAGAAAGCCGTGCTGATCGACCCTGTCGAACGCCAGACCGAAATGCGGGACTGAGGATAATTTTATGCACCCACACTTGATCAAATTACTCAGCCTGTCGGCCCTGACCGCCGGCATTCTCGCGGCCAGCGGCGGTGTTCGCGCCGATGAGGCCCAGGCACCCAAGTTCACGGCTGATCCGTGCTGCAACCTGTGCCCCGAAGCCCATGACGCAAAGAACTACACCACGCGTTATCAGCAGAACTTCACCACCCTGGTGCAGGCGCAAGGCGACTGGCTGTTCCGTACGCAAGAAGACTTGCGCACCGAATTTGACACCTCCCCCGCCGGCTACAAACGCCTGAAAGAACTGCACGATGCGTTCAAGAGCAAAGGCGTGGAGCTCGTTGTTGTTTATCAACCCACTCGTGGCCTGGTGAACCGCAACAAGCTCAACCCGGAAGAAAAAGCCCAGTACGATTTCGACAAGGCACTGAAAAACTACAAGACCATGCTCGGGCGTTTCGCCGCCATGGGTTACGTGGTCCCGGACCTGTCGCCGCTGACCAACGAATCGCTTCCCGACACCCTGCCCGCCCACGATTTCTACTTCCGTGGCGACCAGCACTGGACGCCGTACGGCGCCCAACGCACGGCGAAAATCGTCGCGGAAAAGGTCAAGCAGATTCCAGCGTTTGCCGGCATTGCGAAACGTGAATTCGAGACCCACAGGTCGGGTCGCATGGGTAAGACCGGAACATTGCACAACATGGCGGGTCAACTCTGTGGCACCAGCTACGCGATCCAGTACATGGATCAATTCACCACCGAGCCCAAGGGCGAAGCCGCCGACGGCGATCTGTTCAGCGACGCCGGCAATCCGGAGATCACCCTGGTAGGCACGAGCCACAGTGGCAAGAACTACAACTTCGCCGGTTTCCTCGAAGAGGCCATCGGCGCCGACATCCTCAACGTGGCGTTCCCCGGCGGTGGCCTGGAAGGTTCGATGCTGCAATACCTGGGCAGCGAAGAGTTCCAGACCAAGCCGCCAAAGATTCTGATCTGGGAATTTTCGCCGCTCTATCGCCTCGACCAGGAAACCATCTACCGCCAGATGATGGCGCTGCTGGACAACGGTTGCGAAGGCAAGGATGCACAAATGTCCGGCAGCACCACGCTGAAAACGGGCAAGAACGAATTGATGGTCAACAGCAAAAACCTGGACCTGCAAAACAGCAGCCACCAGGTCGACATCCGCTTCGCCGATCCGTCGGTGAAAACCCTGCACGCCACCCTCTGGTACATGAACGGTCGCCACGAGGACATCAAGATCGACAAACCGGAAACCTCCGACACCGACGGGCGTTTCGCCTTTGAGTTGCGCACGGACGAAGACTGGGCCTCGCAGAATCTGCTGGCCGTCGAAGTCCAGGGCCCTGAAGCCGGTGCCGCGCCGCAAAAAGTCGAAGCGAAAATCTGCAAACGCAACGTGTTCCCGAGTGCTGAGCAGCGAACTGCTCAGGCCGGGCAATGAGGTCTGCCATGCGAAACCGAACGTTGAAAAATCTGCTCGCGCCATCGTTGCTGACCCTGGCGATGTTTGCCGGTGCCACCCAGGCCGCCGCCCCTCTGCGTCCGCCACAGGGTTACTTCGCGCCGATCGAAAAACTCAAGACCGGCGACAGCAATGAAGGCTGCGATGCAATGCCGACGCCGTACACCGGCTCGCTGCAATTTCGCAGCAAATACGAAGGCTCCGACAAGGCCCGTTCGACCCTGAACGTGCAATCGGAAAAAGCCTTCCGCGACAGCACCGCCGACATCACCAAGATCGAACGCGGCACCAGCAAGCGCGTGATGCAGTTCATGCGTGACGGTCGCCCGGAACAACTCGAATGCACGCTGACCTGGCTGACCGCCTGGGCCAAGGCCGATGCGTTGATGTCCAAGGACTTCAACCACACCGGCAAGTCCATGCGCAAATGGGCGCTGGGCAGCATGGCGTCGTCGTACATCCGCCTGAAGTTCTCTGACTCGCATCCGCTGGCCAACCATCAGCAAGAGTCGCAGTTGATCGAAGCCTGGTTCAGCAAAATGGCCGATCAGGTGGTCAGTGACTGGGACAACCTGCCGCTTGAGCAAACCAACAATCACTCGTACTGGGCTGCCTGGTCGGTGATGGCGACGTCGGTCGCGACCAACCGCCGCGACCTGTTTGACTGGGCCGTGAAGGAATACAAGGTCGGCGCCAATCAGGTCGACGCGCAGGGTTTCCTGCCCAACGAACTCAAGCGCCAGCAACGCGCCCTCGCCTATCACAACTACGCCTTGCCGCCCTTGGCGATGATCGCCAGTTTCGCGCAAGTCAACGGGGTGGACGTGCGCCAGGAAAACAACGGCGCGCTGAAACGCCTGGGTGATCAGGTGCTGGCCGGGGTGAAAGACCCGGACATCTTCGAGAAGAAGAACGGCAAGGAACAGGACATGACCGATCTCAAGATCGACTCGAAATTCGCCTGGCTTGAACCGTTCTGCACGCTCTACACCTGCGCGCCGGATGTGCTGCAACAGAAACACAAAATGCAGCCGTTCAAGACCTTCCGCCTCGGTGGGGATTTGACCAAGGTCTTCGACCCGGCCAATGAAAAAGGCAACAAGGGTTCGTAAGTCAAACACATACCCAATGTGGGAGCGGGCTTGCTCGCGAATGCGGTCTGACATTCACCGATGATGTCGACTGTTCCACCGCTTTCGCGAGCAAGCCCGCTCCCACATGGGCCAGTGCATGGTTTGAGTTTTGTGTGATGCCCCCCGGTTTTCGGTGGGGGGTTTGGGGGGGCCGTTGGCCCTTGACTGTTGGTTAAACATGGAGAGATCGGGATGGTATTTTCATCCAATGTGTTCCTGTTTCTGTTCTTGCCGATCTTTCTCGGCTTGTACTACTTGAGCGGAATACGCTATCGCAACCTGCTGCTGCTGATCGCCAGCTACGTGTTCTATGCCTGGTGGCGTGTGGACTTCCTTGCGCTGTTCGCCGCCGTGACGCTGTGGAACTACTGGATTGGCCTCAAAGTCGGTGCCGCTGGTGTTAGGACCAAACCGGCCCAGCGCTGGCTGCTGCTCGGCGTCGCCGTCGACCTGTGCATCCTCGGCTACTTCAAATACGCCAACTTCGGCGTCGACAGCATCAACGCGATGATGACGTCGGTTGGCCTGTCGCCGTTCATCCTGACCCACGTGCTGTTGCCGATCGGGATCTCGTTCTACATCTTCGAGTCCATCAGCTACATCATCGACGTCTACCGTGGTGACACCCCGGCAACGCGCAACCTGATCGACTTTGCGGCGTTCGTGGCGATCTTCCCGCACTTGATTGCCGGCCCGGTGTTGCGTTTCCGCGACCTCGCCGACCAGTTCAACAACCGCACCCACACCCTCGATAAGTTCTCCGAGGGCTGCACGCGGTTCATGCAGGGTTTCATCAAGAAAGTCTTCATCGCCGACACCCTCGCCGTCGTCGCGGACCATTGCTTCGCGCTGCAAAACCCGACCACGGGCGATGCCTGGCTTGGCGCGCTGGCTTACACCGCGCAACTGTATTTCGACTTCTCCGGCTACAGCGACATGGCCATCGGCCTGGGCTTGATGATGGGTTTCCGCTTCATGGAAAACTTCAAGCAGCCGTACATCAGCCAGTCGATCACCGAGTTCTGGCGTCGCTGGCACATCAGCCTCTCCACCTGGTTGCGTGACTACCTGTACATCACGCTGGGCGGTAACCGCAAAGGCACGCTGATGACCTATCGCAACCTGTTCCTGACCATGTTGCTCGGTGGTCTGTGGCACGGCGCGAACATCACCTACATCGTCTGGGGCGCGTGGCACGGCATGTGGCTGGCGATTGAAAAAGCGCTGGGCCTGAACACCTCGCCGCGCAGCATCAACCCGATCCGCTGGGCGCTGACGTTCTTGCTGGTGGTGATGGGCTGGGTGATCTTCCGCTCGGAAAACCTGCACGTCGCCGGCCGTATGTACGGCGCGATGTTCAGCTTCGGCGAATGGTCGCTGTCGGAACTCAACCAGGCCAGCCTCACCGGCCTGCAAATAGCGACACTGGTGGTGGCTTACGTGACGCTGGCGTTCTTCGGCATCCGTGATTTCTACACCAACCGTCCGCCTGAGAAGACCAAGCCTGCCGTCAACGTCGAGACCGACGGTCCTGCCGCTGCGATCCCTGGAACGATCAAAGCGGTACCGGGCGACAACCCGGCCAGCATCCACCAACCGGGTTACACCGTCGGCGTTGAAGCCACCGTGCAACCGGCCTACTGGACCGCTGACTGGTCGCGTTACGTGATGCGCACGCTGGTACTGGTGCTGTTCATCGCTTCGATTTTCAAACTCTCGGCGCAAAGCTTCTCGCCGTTCCTTTACTTCCAGTTCTGAGGGATCTGACCATGACCCGCTCATTACGCATCTTCTACATCGCCCTGTTCCTGTTGACCCTGTTGGTCTTGGGCCTGTGGTCCACGCGCAGCTTCTTTGGTTTCAGCACCAGTGCCGACACCACGGTGCTCAACGGCCGCTGGACTAAAGCCGTGGAGACGCACTACGACGACGAGTTTCCGATCAAGCGCCTGGGCACCAACCTCTGGGCCGCGCTGGATTTCAAACTGTTCAACGAAGGTCGTCCGGGCGTCGTGCTCGGCCGCGATCAGTGGCTCTACAGCGACGAAGAGTTCAACCCGATCGTCAACGAAGAGCTGAACCTGCAAGGCAACTATGCGCTGGTCGAAGGCGTGCGCCAGACCTTGAAAGAGCAAGGTGTGCAACTGGTGATGGCGATCGTGCCGGCCAAGACGCGCCTGTACCCGGAACACCTGGGTGAGGTGAAGCCTTCGAGCATTCACGCCAACCTCTACAAGGACTTCCACGCTCGTGTGGCGGCCGACAAGATCCTCGCCCCCGACCTGCTCGGCCCGTTGCAAAAGGCCAAGCAGAACGGTCAGCAAGTGTTCCTGCGCACCGACACCCACTGGACCCCGGAAGGCGCACAAGTCGCCGCCGAGACCCTGGCCAAAACCATCGCCGACAAACTCCCGCTGAGCGGCGAGCCGCAAAACTTCGTCACCACACCTGCGGAGAAAGTTACGCACAAGGGCGACCTGCGCCTGTTCCTGCCGCTGGACCCGCTGTTCGAAAACCTGATGCCGGCACAAGAACCGCTGCAAAAGCGCAACACCGTGGCGGCTGGTGATCAGCCGACCGGTGACGACGCCCTGTTCGCCAACACCGAAGTGCCGGTGGCGCTGATCGGCACCAGCTACAGCGCCAACCCGAACTGGAACTTCGTCGGCGCACTGAAACAAGCGCTGCGCAGCGACGTGGTCAATTACGCCGAAGACGGCCACGGCCCGATCCTGCCAATGCTCAGCTACCTGAAAAGCGATGCTTTCAAGAACAGCCCGCCACAGGTGCTGATCTGGGAGTTTCCTGAACGCTATCTGCCTGTGAACAACGAAATCGGCGACGCCGACCCGCAGTGGGTCGCAGAGCTCAAAGAAGCCGGCGCCCGCCAACAAAACGTAGCCGCAAACACTAAATCCGAGACGCCCGACCGGGCGCAAAACTGAAAGAGAGAGGTACTTCCATGACTTTCACTACTACTCCTCGCCGTCTCGCCGCTCGCTCCGTAAAAGCAGTTGCTTTGGCCGCGACCTTCAGCGTGTTGTCGATGAACGCCTTCGCCGGTGGCGACGCCGCACTCTACGGCCCGACCGCACCAAAAGGCTCGAGCTTCGTACGGGTCTACAACGCCGGTAACGCTGAAGTCAGCGCCACCGTCGGCACCACCGCCCTGAGCGACGTTGCACCGCTGTCCAGCACCGACTTCAGCTTCATGCCGGGCGGCGACTACAGCGCCAAGGTCGGCAGCCAATCCCTGCCGGTGAAACTGGCCGGTGACCACTATTACACCTTGGTCAACAACGCCAGCGGTGCACCGCAACTGATCGAAGAACCACCGTTCAAGAACAAGCAGAAGTCCCTGGTGCGTCTGCAGAACCTGAGCGACAAGGCCCTGACCCTGAAGACTGCCGACGGCAAGACTGACGTGGTGCCAAGCGTGGCCGCCAAGGGCCGTGGCGAGCGTGAGATCAATCCGGTAAAGGTCAGCCTGGCGCTGTTTGAAGGCGACAAAAAAGTCGGCGACGTCAAACCGGTTGCCCTGGAGCGCGGTGAAGCGGCGGTGCTGTACGTCACCGGCAACGGCAGCAGCCTGTCGCCAGTCTGGGTAAAACGCCCGGTGTCGACACGCTAATCAATTTGCCTGACTGACACATCTTCCCTGTGGGAGCGGGCTTGCTCGCGAATGCGGTTTTACATTCAACGATGATGTTGACTGACCCACCGCTTTCGCGAGCAAGCCCGCTCCCACACTAGACCGAGCCCTCAGTCAGGACACGGAACAAGAACAAGAGTGAAACGACAGAACGTTCGTAGCTCTAACCAATCGATTTTAAAGGAGTAACAACATGATTCCGGTGATCTTGTCAGGTGGTAGCGGCTCACGTCTTTGGCCGCTTTCGCGTAAACAGTTTCCCAAGCAATTCCTCGCCCTGACCGGCGAACACACGCTGTTCCAGCAAACCCTGGAGCGCCTGGTGTTCGAAGGCATGGACACCCCGATCGTGGTGTGCAACAAGGACCACCGCTTCATCGTCAACGAGCAGTTGAGCAACCGCAAACTGGAAGCCCAACGCATCCTGATGGAACCGTTCGGTCGCAATACCGCGCCGGCCGTGGCCCTGACCGCGATGATGCTGGTCAATGAAGGTCGCGACGAGTTGATGCTGGTGCTGCCGGCCGACCACGTGCTGGAAGACCAGAAAGCCCTGCAACGCGCCCTGGCCCTGGCCACCGTCGCGGCGGAAAACGGCGAAATGGTGCTGTTCGGCGTGCCGGCCACCAAACCGGAAACCGGTTATGGCTACATCAAGTCGACCAATGATTCGCTGCTGCCCGAAGGCGTCAGCCGCGTTTCGCACTTCGTCGAAAAACCTGACGTCAAACGCGCCACCGAATATGTCGAGTCCGGTGGTTATTTCTGGAACAGCGGCATGTTCCTGTTCCGCGCCAGCCGCTTCCTCGAAGAGCTGAAAAAGCACGACCCGGACATCTACGACACCTGCCTGCTGACCCTCGAACGCAGCGAGCAAGATGCCGACACCATCACCTTCGACGAAGCCACCTTCGCCTGCTGCCCGGACAACTCCATCGACTACGCGGTGATGGAAAAAACCCAGCGCGCCTGCGTCGTGCCGCTGACCGCTGGCTGGAGCGATGTCGGGTGCTGGGCGTCGCTGTGGGAAGTCAATGAAAAAGACGCCAACGGCAACGTCACCAAAGGCGACGTGGTGATTCAGGACAGCAAGAACTGCATGATCCACGGCAACGGCAAACTGGTGTCGGTGATCGGCCTGGAGAACATCGTGGTGGTCGAAACCAAGGACGCCATGATGATTGCGCACAAGGACGCCGTCCAAGGCGTGAAACAAATGGTCAACACCCTCAACGAACAGGGTCGCAGCGAAACCCAGAACCACTGCGAAGTCTATCGTCCGTGGGGCTCCTACGACTCGGTGGACATGGGCGGTCGCTTCCAGGTCAAGCACATCTCGGTCAAGCCGGGCGCGTGCCTGTCACTGCAAATGCACCACCACCGCGCCGAACACTGGATCGTGGTCAGCGGCACCGCCGAAGTGACTTGCGACGACAACGTGTTTCTGTTGTGCGAAAACCAGTCGACCTACATCCCGATCGCCTCGGTCCACCGTCTGCGCAACCCAGGCAAGATTCCACTCGAGATCATCGAAGTGCAATCGGGCAGCTACCTGGGTGAAGACGATATCGAGCGGTTTGAAGATATCTACGGTCGCTCCACCCCGATCGAACGCGGCGTGTCGGTGAAAACCATCGCGCAATAAGCGTTAAAACAAAAAGCCCCCGTCCAGCCCGCTGCGTTCCCTATCCGCAGTGGGTTGGGCGGGGGCTTTTTCTTTACTTGACCAATTTGGCACCGAATTTAAGTGCGATTTTGGCTGACCGTGGATTGATCGCCTCGGTAATAACTCTTGTGAGGTTCATCCTTTTCGACACTATCGCCAGAGACTGCACTGTCAAATACGTGCCTATCCCTCGCATATGGGGTAGATTTCGCGCTGCGCTGGCGTTCCCGGACTTTCCTCCCGACTGCTCTTCTGCACCTTGCGTATAAGGGTGGACGACTGTCTGAACGACCGTTGCCTCAGTCTTTCCTTTTTGCGTAAAAGTACTCAGCTCGGTGAGACCGTATATCTCTCGTTGCTCAGGCAACTTATTCTTATCCGCTCTTTTCAAAACAACAAAAAATCGTCGTTCAACGGAAATATCAGGATGCCTGTTTGGTGAGTCCAACGTGTTCGAGTCGTCTACAAAGGTGTCATTTGCGCTACGCAACATGTAACCCGAAACACTTTCTCCAAGGCTGTCATTAGATTCCACTTTTCCCTCCTCCATCAGCGAGGTAGTTTGCGAACGGACGCTATAAATAGCCTTGTAGCGCTTCAAATTTTCCTTTACCTCGTCACGTCCCACCAGGTATTTGCTATCCGACTCCACCTCCACAACCTTAAACTCATCGGTATCTTTGTATTTCCCGGACACGTTATCAAGCACGCTAATCTTCTTCAATTTCGCCAATTTCAGCGCTACTTTCTCCTTTAGCCCCACGCTCACTTCATAGTTTCCGATACGGGTGAGTCCATTGGTATCCGAAAACGTCATTGGGTTATTAATGACCATCGCATAGAAATTCAATCCATCCACATCCCCCGCCGGATCCGGATTCAGCCAACGGAACAACCACGGCACGTAGTACCTGAAACCGTAGTAATAAAGCCTCGTCGCATCCCGCTCCTTGCCCGAATAACGAAGGGTTTTATAGGCGACGTCAATCACGTCCGTACCGGCAAACCAGGCGGTCTCACCGAAGGGATAGAAGACTTCCTGGCTGATGATCTGCGCATCGTCGGTCAGTTCCACGGTGCAGGAGTTGAGGCGATCGACCAAGGTGTAGCGGCACTGATCGTTGACACCTGACGGTGGAGCGCTTTCCCAATGCAACACCCGCACGGTGTTGAGACCGGCCTGTGCGGTGATGACGTGCAGCACCTCCCCGGTGCCGTTGTCGGTACGAAGCTCCAGCCCCGGCAAGTAACGCACTTCGGCGGTCACGGTTCGGGCATTGGTCTGCAACGAACGGATTTTGCGTACCCGTTGACCGCCGCCATCGTAGAGATAGTGCTCACAGTCATTGCGCCCGGAATCGCGCTCCACCGGGCTGACTGACTGCAATTGATTGCGCAGATCCCAGGTCAGAAACCGCCCCGGGTCCAGCTCCAGCAAATTACCCCTGGCATCGAATGCAGCAGCGATATCCTCTTCCGTCGGTGGCACACCGTTGCGCCAGGGCAGGCAGCGATTGCTGTAACGCGCGGCGGTCAGTTCACGGCCCGGGTTTTGTGTGCCCACATGCGCCAACTTCCGCAGGTTGCCGCCCTCGTCGTAGCGGTAGGTTTGCTGGTAATTGCTGACCGCCGCCGGATCAGTACGCCCCACAGACTCCGGCCCCTGGCTGGGAGCGCCCGCCTCCCAACCGGTGGCTTCGATCAATTGGGAAAGACTGTCGTAGATAAAGCGACTGACGGGATCAATACGCTGGTTGTTGAAGTAACGCACCGGCAATGCCTTGTCTTCGATACTCAGCACATTGCCCATTCGGTCGTAGGTGTAGAACAGATGTTGCAGCAAGCCGGTGTGCTCGCTGTGCGCCTGGCGCTCGATCAGAAGTCCGTCTTCCGCAGAATACTTGAGGATCGTCTGTACGTTGTTACCCGCCACTTCGCGAGTGATCTGTCCTTGGGCGTTGTATTCGATTTCACTCACCAGTGTTTGCCCGGACGGCTTGCCTGCCAGTTTCAAGACACTGTGGCGGAGTCGGCCATCAAGGGTGAAACCAAAGGTCTGACAGTTCAGCCTGGCATCAACCGACTCCAGCACATTCCCGAGCGGACCGAATCGCGACGTCGAGACTGCTCCATCGCCGTGCTCCAACAAACAATTGCGATCAGCGGTCCGCTCGGGCCAGTCAGGCGCATCGGCATCCAGCGTGAAGTGTTGAACGTGCTTTGTGCATTCGCCGGTGATCGCAAACGCCTCAAACAGTACGGTACCGCCGGGGCTGTCCTGACGAATCAACTGCCCGCATTGATTACGATCGCGGTTAACCGGATCGGCGCCACCGTATTCCATACGTTCGGCACATCGGGGTGGCTGCGTGGCGACGTACTCAAACACCACCACGGGACGAAGCCGGTCGTCGTAGCGAATCTCGCGTCGGGTAGCGCGACTGTCCCAGCCTTGCAGCATTTCATTGGCCGGGCCGAGCAGGTGGGTCTGTGAGCCGGCATCGACACTGACCGTGCAGACGGGATGACCGGTCAGCGAATGCACGGTCGTGAGATTGGCAGGAGTGGAGGGATCGTCCTTTTGCAACGCCCACAGCCGCGGATCCCACTGTCTCCTTGCAAAACCTGCGGCATCGTAGGAGGTGCGATTGATGCGCGCCAGCGCGGTGGCACTTTCGTCTTCGCGCCAATAATCAACCGAACGAACCGGCAGCCCTCGCGGATCGACGGTGAACAATCGGGGGGTGTTGTAGTGCATTCCCACTGCCGCAGCCTGCATGCCGATTCGTCCCTGTTTGCCTGCGCTTATCTAACTCCGCATGTTCAGGGCTGGCTACTGTCATAAATTACAGTCCTGACCAACGGTGATCGCAGCTGATCCTTGAATGTCTATTCCCGCAGCGGGTTGGGCGGGGGCTTTTTTTGTCCCGTCGATTTACTGCCTGGCGGTGACAACCTTTTTGTTCATGGTGTTTCTGACCTTGGTACGCTCGAACACATTCACAGAAGACTTCGCTGCGCCAAAAAAACCTCGCTCGGCCGGGGAATACTTTCCGATGGTCGCTGCACCTTGAAGGGTTTGATAATGAATGTCCCACGCCTTTATTTTTCGGTCGTACCTCATGAAGGCGAACCCGGTTGTCTGTGTGATCACATTGTTGTTTTCATCAACATCAAATCCATAATCGGTATATTCCATCGCTGCGCTGAGCCCCATTCCGTGCTCAGCGGAAGGTAACGTGTTGTATTGCGCATCTTCTTTTGAACCCTCTACGTGCCTCACCCGCAATACATTCTTGTTGAGCTGATCGACCGTCAGCGAACAACCACTGAAACCCGGCGTAAAGACAAACTCGGGGTCCGTGCCTTGGGGATGGACAGGTATGTCTACATACCCTCCCTGCGCAGCCCAATAGCCGGAGACTGCGCTGGATTGTTCAGGAATTTCACCGGCAGCGATATCGACAACCTTGAGAGCATTGAACTCACCCTTCGCCGCGCCGGAATACGTCATCCGCTGCATTGAAAATATAAAACTGGCGCCTTCTTTATTCACCAGTTGCGAGCTGACCTGCGGTGAATAAGCGACTTTCGTTGACATCAGCAAGTCGGTGTTAACCCCCACACGGCTAAATTCAGGTATCGATAATGCCTTGAGGATATCCGCTGACTGCCCCGTGAATGGCACCATGTGGATAGGTTTTCCCGCATCAACGGGCTTGGCACCCGGCACGTTGCGCTCATTACCCACCGCTATGACCGGTGTCCGTAGGCCGTTACTCAAGGGCTCTTTCGAAATGGCTCCACTGTCATCAATAAAGCTGACCGGGTTGTTTCGGGTCATCCAATACAGATTCAGTCCATCCACATCCCCCGCCGGATCCGGATTCAGCCAACGGAACAACCACGGCACGTAGTACCGAAAACCGTAGTAATAAAGCCTCGTCGCATCCCGCTCCTTGCCCGAATAACGAGTGGTTTTATAGTCGACGTCAATCACATCCGGGCCGGCGTACCAGGCCGTCTCACCGAAGGGATAGAAGACTTCCTGGCTGATGATCTGCGCATCGTCGGTCAGTTCCACGGTGCAGGAGTTGAGGCGATCGACCAAGGTGTAGCGGTATTGATCATTGATGCCGGTTGGTGGAGCGCTTTCCCAATGCAACACCCGCACGGTATTGAGGCCGGCCTGTGCGGTGATGACGTGCAGCACCTCCCCGGTGCCGCTGTCGGTACGAAGTTCCAGCCCCGGCAAGTAACGCACTTCGGCGGTCACGGTTCGGGCATTGGTCTGCAACGAACGAATTTTGCGCAACCGTTGACCGCCGCCATCGTAGAGATAGTGCTCACAGTCATTGCGCCCGGAATCGCGCTCCACCGGGCAGACCGACGCCAGTTCATTACGCAGATTCCAGGTCAGAAACCGCCCTTGATCCAGCTCCGTCAAATTGCCGTTGGCATCGAATGCAGCGGCGATGTCCTCTTCCGTCGGTGGCACACCGTTGCGCCAGGGCAGGCAGCGATTGCTGTAACGCGCGGCGGTCAGTTCACGGCCAGGGTTTTGTGTGCCCACATGCGTCAACTTCCGCAGGTTGCCGCCCTCGTCGTAGCGGTAGGTCTGCTGGTAATTGCTGACCGCCGCCGGATCAGTACGACCCACGGACTCCGGCCCCTGGTTGGGAGCGCCCGCCTCCCAACCGGTGGCTTCGATCAATTGGGAAAGACTGTCGTAGATAAAGCGACTGAGAGGGTCGATGCGTTGGTTGTTGAAGTAACGCACCGGCAACGCCTTGTCTTCGATACTCAGCACATTGCCCATTCGGTCGTAGGTGTAGAGCAGGTGTTGCAGCAAATCGTTGCGATCACTATCCGCTCGTCGCTCCATCAGCCGGCCATCCTCGGGGCCATACGTGAGCGTTGTTCGTACGTCGTTGCCCGCCACTTCTTTAAGGGGCTGTCCGTCGGCGTTGTACTCGATCTCGCTGACCAGTGTTTGCCAAGTGGTTTTGCCGGCCAGCTTCAAGGTGCTTTGGTGCAGCCGGCCATCCAGGGTGAAGACGAAGGCCTGGCAATTCTGCCGGGCATCGACCGTTTCCAGCACATTCCCCAGCGGACCGTAACGCCACGCCGAAACGGCACCCTCGCCCGGCTCCAGCAGTGTTTGTCGATCGGCTATCGGCTCCGGCCAATCCGGTGGAACGGCGTCGAGGGTGAAGTGCTTAATGCGTCGGGTGCATTGGCCGGTGATCGCAAACGCCTCAAACAGTACGGTACCGCCGGGGCTGTCCTGACGAATCAACTGCCCGCATTGATTATGATCGCGGTTAACCGGATCGGCGCCACCGTATTCCATACGTTCGGCACATTGGGGTGGCTGCGTAGCGACGTGTTCAAACACCGCCACGGGACGAAGCCGGTCGTCGTAGCGAATCTCGCGTCGGGTAGCGCGACTGTCCCAGCCTTGCAGCACTTCATTGGCCGGACCGAGAAGGTGGGTCTGAGAGCCGGCATCGACACTGACCGTGCAGACGGGATGACCGGTCAGCGAATGCACGGTCGTGAGATTGGCGGCCGTCATAGGATCTTGTTGCTGTAGCCGCCAGAGCCGTGGATCCCACTGTTTTACCGCCACCCCGGCGGCATTGTGCAAGGTGCGGTTGATGCGAGCCTGAGCCGGGGCACCTTCAACCTCGCGCCAGTAATCCACCGAACGGATCGGCAGCCCTCGAGGATCGAAGACGAACACTCTGGGTGTTTTGTGGTGCATTCCCAACGGTGAGGCCTGCATGCCGGTCCGTCCCTGTTTGCCTGCGCTTATCTAACCGTTCGTGGTCAGGCATCGCTACTGTCAGAAATTACAGTACCGACCAATGGTGATCGCGGTGGATCGGCGAATGTCCATTCCGGCAGCCCTTCGGTAGGATGGAGGTCATGAGTTCAAGGAGCGTACACACATGTTCATCGGCGTCCTGCTGGTCATTACCTGGCTGATCCTGCTGCTGCGCTACCCGTCCAAGGCGTTTCCCGTGTCCGTGGCGGCCGCCGTCGGTTTGGGCCTGGTGGCGACGTGGGTGATCTGGCTGGACAACCGCGAGGTCAAACAACTGGCGCGCCTTGAATTGCGCATCACTTATGCGCCCGAACGATGCCCGGCAGACCGCCCGCTGCAACTGAAAATGAACAACGGCAACGACGTGCCACTGACCGAGCTGCGCTGGCGCATCGCGGCCTATGCGCCGGGCGATACGGTCAATCTGGCCGACAATCAATACGCCGCACCGCGCTATCGCGGCCCCGGCGAACTGCAGGCCGGCGCAAACTGGGAAGACTGCTTGCCCCTGCCGCCGCTTCGCCCGGGTTATCGCCCGCAGACGCTGGAGTTTCGCGCCGAGCATTTGCAAGGTAGTTTCTCCGACTGATCCCCTTTCTCACTTTTGCACAAGGACCGCGCCATGCCCGTTGCGTTGATTACCGGTTGCTCCAGCGGCATTGGCCGCGCCCTCGCCGAGGTGTTCAAAAATGCCGGCTACGAAGTCTGGGCCAGCGCCCGCAAGGCTGAAGACGTGGCCGCGTTAGCCGCCGCCGGTTTCACCCCCGTGCAACTGGACGTCAATGACGGCGCCGCACTCGAACGGCTCGCTGAACAGATCAATCAGCAACATGGCGGCCTCGACGTGCTGATTAACAACGCCGGTTATGGCGCGATGGGGCCGCTGCTCGACGGCGGTGTGCCAGCGATGCAGCGGCAATTCGAAACCAATGTGTTCTCGGTCGTCGGCGTCACCCGCGCACTGTTCCCGGTGCTGCGTCGCGCCAAGGGATTGGTGGTGAACATCGGCAGCGTTTCGGGGGTTTTGGTCACGCCATTCGCCGGTGCCTATTGCGCCTCGAAAGCAGCCGTTCATGCGTTGAGCGATGCGCTGCGCATGGAACTGGCGCCGTTCGGTATTCGCGTGATGGAAGTCCAGCCGGGCGCCATCGAATCGAGTTTCGCCAAGAATGCCGGTCATGAGGCTGAACAATTGATCACCGAACAATCGCCGTGGTTTCCCCTGCGCGAAGGCATACGTGCGCGGGCCAAAGCGTCTCAGGACAAGCCGACGCCTGCCAAGGAGTTTGCAGAGGGTTTGCTCAAGGCTGTGCAGCAGGGCAAGCCGCCACGTTTGATTCGATTGGGCAATGGCAGCCGGGCGTTGCCGTTGTTGGCGGGGTTGCTGCCTAAAGGGTTGCTGGAATCGGGGTTGATGAAGCGGTTCGGGTTGCGTGGGCAGCTCTGAGACCGGGTCGACCCCTTCGCGAGCAAGCCCGCTCCCACAGGGAAATGCATTTCAAATGTGGGAGCGGGCTTGCTCGCGAAGGCGTCAGAACAAACATTGAAAAAATTCAGGAAACACTATGACCGACTACACCGACTACTTCGACGAAGTCATCCAGGCCCACGTCGCCATCGAACAATGGCTGGCCGAAGAACGAGACGACTCGGAACTTGAACAACTGCTGAGCCGGTTTTCACCACAGTTTTCCATGATCTCGCCATTGGGCCGGGTGCTGGATTTCGAGGCCTTGAGCGAGTTGTTCCAGATGGCAGGCGGGAAGAAGCTCGGGTTCAGGATCGAGCTCAGTGAATTACGCGGTATCGCGCTGTATGACGGCGGCGCGGTGGTGAGTTATCGCGAGCAACAGACCGATGCCACCGGGCTGCATTCGGATCGGCGTTCGACCGTGGTGTTTGAGAAAGGCGCCGATGGCAGGCTGATCTGGCGGCACTTGCATGAGACGTTTTGCAAGGGTTGACTCGAACGCTCTTGTGGCGAGGGAGCTTGCTCCCGCTGGGCTGCGAAGCGGCCCCAAAAAGTATGGGACTGCTGCGCAGTCCAACGGGAGCAAGCTCCCTCGCCACAGGGTTACTCGCCAACGCCTAGTTAACCACCACCGTGCACGTAATCCCCGCCGCCAACAGCACACCCTCCGGCACTTCATCAATGTGAATCCGCACCGGCACTCGCTGCGCCAGTCGTACCCAGTTGAACGTCGGGTTCACATCGGCAATCAGCTCGCGGCTTTGCGGGTTATCCCGGTCGTAGATGCCGCGAGAAATGCTCTCCACATGCCCCTTCAACACCTCGCCGCTCATCAATTGCATGTCGGCCTTATCGCCCACGCGCACATGCGGCAATTTGGTTTCTTCGAAGAAGCCATAGACCCAGAACGAGTTCATATCGACCACGGCCATTTTCGCTTCGCCGATGCGCGCGTAGTCGCCGCGATGCACGTTGAGGTTGGTCACGTACCCGTCCACCGCCGCCCGCACTTCGGTGCGTTTGAGGTTGAGTTCGGCGGCTTCGAGTTGCGCCTGAGCGTGTTGATAATCGGCCAGTGCCGAGTCGGCGATGTTGCTGGCGTCGTCGCGGTTTTCCCTGGAGATTACCAGGTTGTCCATGTCGGCACGGCGACGGGCGTTGACCTTGCGCATCTCCCACGTGGCCTTGCGTGAGGCGACCAGCGACTGCGCCTGCTTGACCGCGATGCGGTAGTGCTCGGGGTCGATCTGCATCAGCAAGTCGCCCTTCTTCACTTGTTGGTTGTCGCGCACCGGCACGTCCACCACTTCCCCGGTGACGTCGGCGGCGACGTTGATGATGTCGGCGCGCACCCGGCCGTCGCGGGTCCACGGGGTGTCCATGTAGTGCACCCACAAGGTCCGGCCGATCCATAGCGCGAGGGCCAGCACCAGCAGGGTGGCGAGCAGGCTGAAAAGCTTTTTCATCAGGGCCTTCTTCAGAGATAGAGAGTCAGTGATCGAGAGTCAACGGTAAACGGTCAGCGCCAGCGCGCCGAACAGACAGGTAAACAGGCTCAGGCGCAGCAGCGCCGGGTGCCAGAAGAAGCGGTACAGGTCGAACCCGGACAAGAACCGGTCCAGCGCCCAGGCCAGTGCGGCGGCAATGAAAAACATCAGCGTCATGGTCGGCATGTATACGCCGTGGAAGGCGATTTCACGAGGCATGTTCAAGTCCTTGCGGCGCGGTTTTCGTGTAGGCCGCGAGCGGTGATTGCGGGTCCAGCAACGAGGTGCGAATGAAGTGCAGGTAGCTCTTCACCCGGCGCAAGGCCGAGGTGTCGAAGTGCGGTGCGAAAGGTTCGTCGGTGGCTTGCACACGGCTGATTGCATGGTCGACCGCAATCAAACTGCGCTCCAGATTGTTCTGGCTCGGTTGCAGGAACAGCCGCACCAGCGAGCGACCCATCACGCGGATCGCCTGGCGCCACGGTTGCGATTCGACGTAGGCCGGATGCACTGGCAGAATCGCCTGTTCCTTGCGCAACTCGATGATCGCGTGGCCGACTTCCAGTACCACGAACATCCAGCGCAGCAAGTTCCGCTGTACTTGCGGCTGTCCCGCCGCGAGGCCGTACGCCTGATGCAGCAAGTCCCGCGTGCGGCTCTCAAAACTCGACGCCAAACCCTTGAGTTTGCCGCTGATCGCGTACACCACTTGCCCGCGCAGGTCCTGCTCCAGCCGTCGCCACAACCAGCGGCTGTTCGGCGGCAGAATGATCGCCCCGGCCGCCGCGCACACCAGCATGCCGAGCACCATGGCGATGTAGTCGTTGATGAAGGCGTAAGGGTTGTAGACCGTGAGGTTGTCCGGCACCGAACCGGTGCTGAAAAAGATCAGCAAGCCGAGGCCGACACCGGCGTATTGCGGGCGTGACGTGAGGAACGAACCGAGCACGATCACCGGCGCGAGCATCACGCACAGCAGTGGAAAACCGTCGATCCACGGGAAGATGAAAAACATCTCGACGAAACCGATCAGTGCGCCAAGGAACGTCCCGCAGGCCATCTGAAATGCCATGCGCTTCGGGTTCGGCGTGGCGGCGGAAAGGCCGACAGTTGCCGCCGCAATCAAGGTCATCGTCGCGCCGCTGGGCCATGCGGTCGCCACCCAATAGCTGCCGAGCACCACCAGAATGAACGCCGCCCGAATCCCCGACGCCGCCGAGGCCATCCAGTTGGTTTGCGGGGTGAACGGCTCGTCCCATTGCTCGCGCGCATGGCTGTGATCGGCCAGCGAAGCGTGGGTCTGTGCGTAACTGTGCAGGTCGTCGACGAAGCGATAAAGCAACTCGTACGCGGTGTGGAAATCCAGCAGCTCGGCGTCGCTCGGGTTGCTCTCCTGAAAGGTCGCCCGCAAGCGGCGAACCCGCGCCGGCAAGCCTTCTTTATAAGCGCTCAACTCGACGACCAAACGTGCCGCGTCTGCGTCGGTCAGGGCGCGTCCACTGAAACCGTCGAGCACTTGCGCCAGGTCCTGCAAACCCGGTTTGATCGCAGCGACCGCAGGCTCGGCACCGCAGCTGCGCAAGCGTTCGAGCAACTGATGCAAGGCGTTGAAGCGGGTGGTGATGCCCATGAACTCGCTGTTCAAACGATTGAGCCGACCGTTGCGCCGACGCATGTGTGGGTCTTCGAACACGGTCACGCTGCGCAAGCCTTCCAGCCCCACCGCCTCAGCGATGAAGCGCACGTTGCTCGCTTCAAAAGCCTCCCGTTTGCTGCGACCGCGCAAGCCATCGGTGACGAACAAGGCGAACACGCCGAAGCGCTGATATAAGGCGTTGCGCATCGCCGCGCTGGCGGTTTGCGGCAGGATCGCAGCGCTGACCAGCGTCGAGCAGAGAATACCCAGGGAGATTTCCAGCACACGCCAAACGGCGGCCATGAACGCGCCGTCCGGGTGCGCCAGCGCTGGCAAACCGACCATCGCCGCGGTGTACCCGGCCAACACAAAACCGTAGGCGCGAAAGTTGCGATACCGCGTCGCACCCGCCGAGCAGATACCGACCCAGATCGCCAGCGAGCCGAGGAACAGTTCAGTGTTTTGCGCGAACAAGGCAATCAGCGCGACCATCACCGCCGAGCCGGTCAAGGTGCCGAGAAAGCGGTAAAAACTCTTGGCGAACACCTGACCACTTTGCGGCTGCATGACAATGAACACGGTGATCATCGCCGTGCGCGGTTGCGGCAACTCCAGGCGCATCGCCAGCCACAAGGTCAGGAAGGCAGCGAACAACACCTTGAAGATGTAGACCCAGGTCACGCCGTCGCTGCGGGCCCAGTCGAACAAGCCCCGGCGCCATTCAAGGGAGTACAGCCAGCGCAAAGGTGCGGGCAAGGGCGTCATCATCATCCTGGAAGAATGTGTGGAAAAAGAGATTCTGTGGCGAGCGAGCTTGCTCGCGCTGGGCTGCGAAGCGGCCCCAAAATTCTGACAACCATTGCTGATTTTGTGAGTGCTGCGCACTCAAGCGGGAGCAAGCTCCCTCGCCACAAATATGGGCGTGCCTGACAGATCTTGGTCACTTGAGGAGGCTCGGGGTTTTCGGGGCCTGGGTTTGTATGGCGGTCGGCACATCATTACCCGCACCCAGCCCGCCACCCAACGCCGTCACCAGTTCGGCATGAGCACTCAACCGCGCCGCCTGCACCTGCTGCTGCACCTGCTGTTGCTTGAACAACAACGTCTGCGCGTTCAGCACATTGAGGTAGTCAGTCAGCCCGCGTTGATAGGCGATCATTGCAATGTCATAGGTCTTCTGCGCCGTGGCCACGGACTCGGCGGCGAAGGCCTGCTGCTTGTCCATGGACTCGCGGCGGATCAACTGGTCGGAGATGCTTTTCAGTGCATTGACCAGCGTCTGGTTGTACTTGGCGACGGCGATGTCATACCCCGCCGACGCTTCGCCCAACTCCGAGCGCAAACGCCCGCCATCGAAGATCGGCAACGAGATCGCGGGGCCAACGCTGTAGTTGAGTTTCTTGCCGGTCAAAAACTCCAGCGCGCCACCGCCGGTGGCCATGTAGCCGAGACTGCCGACCAGGTCGACGTTGGGATAAAAACCGGCGTGGGCGACATCGATGCCCCGCGCCTGCGCCGCCACCTGCCAGCGACTGGCAACCACGTCCGGGCGTTGTCCGAGCAACTGCGCAGGCAATGACGACGGCAGTTTCAGTGCCGCGCCCAACGACAGCGTTGGCCGCTGCAATTGCGCGCCCTCGCCCGGCCCCTTGCCGGCGAGGGCCGCGAGCTGGTTGCGGCTGAGGGCGATTTCTTCGTCCAGTGCATCGATCTGGCGATGGGTTTCCGGCAACGGCGTTTGTGCCTGACTGACTTCAAAGTGCGTGCCGATGCCACCGTTCAGACGCTTCTGTGCGAGGTCGAGAATCTGCTGTTGCTGCTGCAGCGTCGCCTCGACGATGTCGCGCTGGGCGTAATGCAACGACAGTTCGATGTAGGCGCGCACGATGTTGTTCTGCAATTCGAGCTGCGCCAGACGCGCTTCGGCGGCGCTCATGTGCGCCATGTCCACGGCACGCTCGGTGGCATTGCTTTCGCGGCCCCAGAGGTCCAGCGCATAGCGGAAGCCCAGCGCGGCGTTGTTGTCCCAAGTGGTCGTGTTGGCCAACTCGCCCGGCCCGTAGAACTGATCGGTGGGCCAGTTGTGGCGCTTGAGGGTGGATTCGCCATTGATCTGCAATGACTCGGCGGACTCGGCAATGCCGGCCATCGATTTGGCCTGACGCACCCGCGCCGCCGCCATGGCCATGCTCGGGCTGCCTTGCACGGCGAGGTCGATCCAGCGGTTCAGTTGCGGGTCGCCATAGGCCTGCCACCATTGAGCGGTGGGCCAGTGCGCGTCTTGCGCCGCGTGTTGAATGGCTTCGTCGGTGGCCAGGGAATCGGCCTCCAGTGCCTTGCCCTGCGGGGCAATGCCTGCGGTACCGATGCAGCCGCTGATTGCCAGGGTTAAAGCCAAAACACTGAGCGTCTGAAGCGCTCTGCTGATGCGACGCGGCACTGCTGAGATTTCCTGAAATAGGGGAAGTACGAAATCCTGTAGGAGCCGGGCTTTTGTGGCGAGGAGGCTTGCCCCCGTTGGGTTGCGAAGCGACCCTAAATCCGGTCACTGCGTTCTTCAATCAGAATGCGGCGACTTCTTTACGACTGCTTCGCAGCCGAACGGGGGCAAGCCCCCTCGCCACAGGAGCCCGGCTCCTACAGTGGCGCAATTCTAGGGGCCGGCCTGTACGGCGATAAGCTGGGATTCTTGTGAATCTTTGTTACCGTTAGCGCGATAATCCCTTGGTCGGGGTCTCAGACCTTGAAACCTTGTGTCACAATTTGCCATCTCCCTTGAGAGCACCCCATGGACACTTTGCAAAACATGCGCGCCTTCAGTTACGTGGCCGAGGCCGGCAGCTTCACCGCCGCCGCCGTGCAACTGGACACCACCACCGCCAACGTCTCGCGCGCGGTCTCCAACCTGGAAGCCCACCTGCAAACCCGCCTGCTCAACCGCACCACCCGCCGCATCGCCCTGACCGAAGCCGGCAAGCGCTACCTGTTGCGCTGCGAGCAGATCCTCGCGTACGTCGAAGAAGCCGAAGCCGAGGCCAGCGACGCCCACGCGCGGCCGGCCGGGCAGCTCAAGGTGCACACCATGACCGGCATCGGCCAGCACTTCGTGATCGACGCCATCGCCCGTTATCGCAAGACGCACCCGGACGTGACCTTCGACCTGACCATGGCCAACCGCGTGCCGGACCTGCTCGACGAGGGCTACGACGTGTCCATCGTCCTCGCCAGCGAACTGCCGGACTCGGGCTTCGTGTCTCAGCGGCTGGGCATCACTTACAGCATCGTCTGCGCCTCGCCGGCGTACGTGAAAGCCAACGGTTGCGCGCAAAAGCCCAGCGATTTGCTGAACCACATGTGCCTGCGCCTGGTAAGCCCGGTGATCCCGCTGGAGAAATGGGCCTTCGACGGCCCGGAAGGCCAGGAGACCGTGACCATCAACAGTTCACCGTTTCTGGTGAACTCGGCGGACGCGATGAAAACCGCGATCACCAGCGGCATGGGTGTTGGCGTGCTGCCGGTGTATGCGGCGATTGAAGGCTTGCGCAACGGCTCGCTGGTGCGGGTGATGCCGAACTACCGCTCGCAAGAACTGAATCTGTATGCGATCTACCCTTCTCGGCAATATCTCGACGCGAAGATCAAGACGTGGGTCGAGTACTTGCGCGGCTCGTTGCCGGAGATTCTGGCGGCGCATCAGGCGGAATTGGCGGCGTATGAATTGAGCGGGAGTTTGGGCGGGGTTCGGGTGGCGAACTGATCTCACGGTCCTACAGACGCGCTGATTTTGGGGAAGGATTCCGACGCGTTCTGTCGGTTGTTGGGTCAGACGGGAAATGGGTAGGCTTTGGTTGTCGCTGGCACTTCAGCGATCAGGCCTGGAAACCTGATAAATACGTCAACAGCTCATGGCATACTGCGGCGCTTTTTCTGCACGCATTTCTTTGTTATGGCGGCTGTGCGCGGGAGACCTTCGGGTCTGCCGGGTTTTGGCGGATTTATCCGGTTTTCCAGCCTGCGCACGGCTGCCACCCTTTCGTCTGGAAGCGAAAAATGGCGGCTCCAATAAATACGCCAATGAGTAACGCCCGAATGATCAAAGAAACCCCGAACCCTCCAGATACCGACGACGTTTCCCCTTACGAATCCGTCGATTCCAAAAAATTCCACGACGCCGCCGAACGCGCGCTGAATCACTACCTCAACCCCGCGGCCCTGAAGTCACCGCCCACCCGTAAACCCAGCACCATGTTTCTCCTTGCACCGGACCTCAAAGACGAAGACCTGCTGGCCCACACCTGCGAGTCCCTGGCCCAGGCCAGCGTAATGGCCGGCGATTTTGCCGCCTACCTGGAAGGCCCGCACCGCAACACCGCCATGGCCATCCAGCAAATCGTCATGCTCGCCGAACTGGCCGCGAACCGGATGATGGACAACCTGGAACTGCCCAAACCCACACCCCACCGCTGCCCCCAGTAAAAAACCAATCCCCTGGGGGAGCGAGCCTGCTCGCGATAGTTCTGTGTCAGCCGACATTGATGTCGCCCAAAACGCCGCAATCGCGGGCAAGCTCCCACCAAAAGCACCTGAAACTCAGTATATAAAAAGTCAAACCAACTGATCTAACGCCTTTTATATTTCAATCCATTATAAAAACCTGCCAGTTATGACAGTAGACGCCCTACCCCTGGAGATGGAGAATTTGATATGCAGGCTCTAAATTAACGCTGAAGGAACGCGCAAATGAATGAAGAACATCGATGGGAAAACCCCAACGCCGTGTCTGGCACCCTAACTACTGTGCCCCTTTCTGGAATCGGACCACTTGAAGCGTCTGCTTTTCGATTTGTAACCAATAAGCAGTTGGTTTTGTTTTCTGCCAGACAGGAAACTGAGTTAGGCATATACAGCCATGTACACTTCGAGTTCCCCTTCGATATTGAAAATGGACGTTACGACTTCACCAAAACGGGCTTGATCTCGCCGCCACTTCTTGCTCGAGTATGGAATAACGGAAACGCTTTCCGCCCATTTATCTCTAACCCTGACGTCGGATATATCGATATCGATTTCGACAGCGTTAACGGTATTTTGAATGCCCAATTCAGTTTCGGTTTTAACGGCGAAATCACTGAAAGTACTGGCCAGATCAAGAATGGTGCCGGCATGGAGTATATGAAAACGAAACAGGTGCGGGGTGGGCGGCTGCTGAACTGATTTCACCCTCCTACAGACGCGGTGATTTTTGGGGAATGTTTCCGACGGGTTCTGTCGGTTGTTGGGGCAGACGGAAATGGGTAGGTCTTGTGGGTCGCTGGCATTTCATCGGCACAAGGCGATGGCGATCAAGCAGATCGTCATGCTGGCGGAGCAGGCAGCGAACCGGATGATGGATAACCTCGAACTGCCAAAACCCACGACGCACCGCTAACTCCCCGGCAGAAATCCATCCCCCTGTAGGAGTGAGCCTGCTCGCGATGACGGTGAGTCAGTCGGCTTCACTGTTGAATGTGAGTCCGCTATCGCGAGCAGGCTCACTCCTACAATTGGATGGGGTACATCTGCTAGGGATTGGTTGGCTGTTAGGCCGCTATCGCTGGCAAGCCAGCTCCCACAGTTTGATCTGGGTACATCTGATGGAGAATGGTCGGCTGTCAGGCCGCCATCGCTGGCAAGCCAGGCTCCTACAATAAATCGGCGTACAGCCGTTGCTTCTCACCACTCAACAGGCCGAGCGTTAGCTCGCCTGCAGCTTTTGATCTGCCCGCCCCCTCGGAAGGCTGAGTGGAGGTGTTCATCCGGGGAGTGGCGCGCAGCGCCGTTCGACGCAGTCGAACACGCTGCATGTAGGTCGTAGCGAAGCAGACCGGAGGGCAGTGTCCCCGGATGGATACCGGAGCGAAGGAACGCCGAGCCTAGGCGAGGGGCCGGACGCTCGGGGCGAGACCTTTGGTTACTTTGGGGCGTTTGCCAAAGTGACACGCCGTAAGGGCGGAACCATTAGTGGCCGTTACCGCAGGAATGGATATGTACACCGAGGAAGAGAATGGTCGTCTGTCAGGCCGCCATCGCTGGCAAGCCAGGCTCCCACAGTTTGATCTGGGTACATCTGATGGAGAATGGTCGTCTCTCAGGACGCCATCGTGAGCAGGCTCACTCCTACAGTTTGAAGTAGCGCATATCCGATGCCCGGGGACTCGCACAATGTCGGGGAAGAATGTTAGCGTGCTTGGCATTCTCCACGCCCGACGAGCCCTCCTCCCATGAAAAAGACTGTCCTCGCCTTCAGCCGCGTCACGCCGGAAATGGTTGAACGCCTGCAACAAGACTTCGACGTGATTGTGCCGAACCCGAAAAACGGCGACATCAATGCCCAGTTCAACGAAGCCCTGCCCCACGCCCACGGCCTGATCGGTGTCGGTCGCAAACTCGGGCGTGCGCAGCTGGAAAACGCCGCCAAACTGGAAGTGGTGTCCAGCGTCTCGGTCGGCTACGACAACTACGACGTCGCCTACTTCAACGAACGCGGGATCATGCTCACCAACACCCCGGACGTGCTCACCGAAAGCACCGCCGACCTCGCGTTTTCCCTGCTGATGAGCAGCGCCCGCCGCGTCGCCGAGCTGGACGCCTGGACCAAGGCCGGCCAATGGCAAGCCACCGTCGGCGCGCCGTTGTTCGGCACCGATGTACACGGCAAAACCCTGGGCATCGTCGGCATGGGCAACATCGGCGCGGCCATTGCCCGTCGCGGTCGCCTGGGCTTCAACATGCCGATCATTTACAGCGGCAACAGCCGCAAGACCGAGCTGGAACAAGAGTTCGGCGCGCAGTTCCGCACGCTGGATCAACTGCTGGCCGAAGCCGATTTCGTCTGCCTGGTGGTGCCACTCAGCGACAAAACCAGGCACCTGATCAGCCACCGTGAACTGGCACTGATGAAGCCAAGTGCGATTCTGGTGAACATCTCGCGAGGCCCGGTGGTCGATGAGCCGGCCCTGATCGAAGCGCTGCAAAACAACCGCATTCGCGGCGCAGGCCTGGACGTCTACGAAAAAGAACCGCTGGCCGAGTCGCCGCTGTTCCAGCTGAAAAACGCGGTGACATTGCCGCACATCGGTTCCGCCACCCACGAAACCCGTGAAGCCATGGCCAACCGTGCATTGGCCAACTTGCGCAGCGCCTTGCTGGGCGAGCGCCCGCAGGATCTGGTCAACCCGCAAGTCTGGAAAGGCTGACTAAACGGGCAGACGGTTTTAATCGTCTGCCCGCCCCTCTACACAACTTGCAATTCAGTCAACCGGCGAAAGATAAAACCCCGCTATAGACTCTCCACTACTGCCCGACCCCACGGACTAACGGTTATGGAGAACCCTTGCCTTGCACACGCTTAACACCGCACAAATCATCAGATACAGCAAAGTAATACTGATGGCCTATATAAGTTTATTTGGACTGTTGGTGATGTATGGCAACGTTACGGACTATGCCACCAACTACGAATATGTCGGCCACATCCTGAGCATGGACACCACGCAGAACAGCGAAAACACCAGCTACCGGGCAATCACTTCCCCTCTGCTCCATCACCGTATCTACTGGCTTATCATCACCCTCGAGGTGACGTACACCGTGTTCTGCCTGATGGGCACTTATCACCTGCTTCGAAATATCAACGCGTCAGCCAAGGCATTCCACGAGGCCAAAAAATGCTCGATCATCGGATTGATGATCGGCCTGTTTATCTATTACGTTTGCCTGCAAGTTGTCGGCGCTGAATGGTTCAACATGGACAAATCACAAACATGGAACGCCAAGGACTGGGCCCGGCACATCGTTGACTTCATGTTGCCGTTGTTAATTTATATAACGTTAAAGATCGAGCGCTGAACGCTCGATCTTTATGAACGTCACGCCAGTTTGCCGGTTGCCCGGACCACGGGTGGCTTGGGTTTACGAAACACCAATACGTTGCCCAGCATCACCAACACCAGGCCCACCAAGGCCGGTGCAGTCCATTGATAGCCTTCGACAAACGCCGACACGTTCAACGCCACCACCGGGAACAACACGGTGCAATAGGCCGCGCGTTCTGGCCCCATGCGGCCGACCAATGTCAGGTAAGCGGTAAAACCGATCACGGAACCGGGAATGACCAGGTACAACAACGAGCCGATGTAGCGCGTGCTCCACTCGATGTCGAACGGAATGCCTTTGACCAGGCACCACACCGACAACATCGCCGCGCCATAGGCCATGCCCCAGGCGTTGGTGGTCAACGGTTTCAGACCGGCCTTCTGTTGCAGGCTCGACAGCATGTTGCCGGCCGAGAAGCACAGGGTTCCGAGCAACGCCAGGCCCAGGCCGAGCAAGGTTTGCGGGCTTGCGGTATGGCCCGCCAGCTCAGGCCAGAACAGCAGGCCAAGCCCGAACAAGCCTAACGCCCCGCCCATCAGCACATTGCGGGCGATTTTCTGGCCGAAGAACACCCGCGCATTCAGGGCGTTCCACAACGTGGCGGTGGAAAACACCACGGCGACCAGGCCGCTGGGAATCCACTGGCTGGCCGTCAGGAAACACATGAAGTTGACGCAGAACAGGCACAGTCCCTGCGCCAGACAGATCAAGTGCCCGCGACGGTTCATCACTTGCAGACGTCGACTCAACAGCAGCAGCGCAAACAACACCAGCGCCGCAAGGCCGAAGCGATAGACGATCGACACGGGAATCGCGACCACGCCCAATTGCCATTTCAAGGCAATCCAGGTGGTGCCCCAGATCAGCACGGTCAGCAAGTACAACGACAGGTTCATGGCAAACACTCCTGGATGGGGCGGCACGGCGATCTTTTGTGGCAAAGGCGCTTTGTGGTGAGGGGGCTTGCCCCCGTTGGGCTGCGAAGCGGCCCCAAAATCCTGGCACTCGTTGCGAATCTTGTGAGCGCTTCGCACTCAAGCGGGGGCAAGCCCCCTCGCCACAAAAGCTCTCTCGCCACAGATTTCGTACTAGCCAGCACCACTGCCTGATTAGGGATCCAGTGTGCTGCGCCAAACGTGCATGCACTTGCATAAACTTGCGCTTTTGTCAGTGCAGAGGCTGGCAGGCCAACGTCTACGGAGTAGGATGCAAGGCGTTGGAGAGAACCGATCATGCCCGCACTGGAAACGTTGCAAGTCTTTCAAGCCCTCAACCGCTCGCCCAATGCTCGCCTCGAGCACAGCGCCGAGCTCGGTGACGGCATGGCTGCAGCCTTGTGGAGCAACCATCACGACGCCCAGGACTACGAAGCGCCGAGCCATCACACGCTGTCGTGCTACATCGCCGGCGGCACCGGCACGTTTCGTCGCGACCAGCCCGGCACCAAGGGCGGCCCGGACAAGCTGTGCATTCTGCCGGCGGATCACCAGTCCGGTTGGGTGATCAACGGCGACATTCGCCTGGCCCACGTGTATTTCAGCCCCGAACAATTCGCCCTCGGCTGCGTCACGCTGCTGGACCGCGAACCGCGTGAACTGCAATTACGCGAAGCCACGTTCCTCGACGACCCGGCGCAAGCCCTGCGCTTTCGGCAGATGCTCACCCTCAACTGGGACGAACCCGGCGAACGTTTGCTGACCAGCAGCCTGGCCCACGAAATGCTCAGCCACGTGTTGCTGGGCCAAGTCGGCATGCGCGAGGGGTTGCGGCTCAAGGGTGGATTGGCGGCGCATCAGCGGCGGCAGTTGGCGGAGTTCATCGATCACCAGTTGGCCGAGGCCATCAGCCTTGGGCAACTGGCTGCGCTGTGTGCGCTGTCGGAATATCACTTTGCGCGGATGTTTCGCGAGAGCTTTGGTTTGCCGCCGCATCAGTATGTATTAGCTCGCCGGCTGACCCGGGCGCAGGCGTTATTGCGCTCGACGTCACAGCCGTTGGGCGAGATTGCATTGGCCTGCGGGTTTGCCAGTGCGAGTCATTTCACCAATCGGTTCCGGCAGGCGTTGGGTGGGACGCCTGGGGAATATCGGCAGGCGTTTTTGCGGTAAGCCCCAAGATAGTCGGTGCTTGTCAGGCCGCCTTCGCGAGCAAGCCCGCTCCCACATTTGACCGAGTTCTCATATGGGAACGCTATCAAATGTGGGAGCGGGCTTGCTCGCGAAGAACGATGACGCGGTCTTCGATCAGAACTCCAATGTGCTCGACAATAGAATCTGCCGCGAATCCCCCATCGACACAAAGAACCGGCTCGCCGCCGAGGTGTAGTACGTGCGGTCAAACAGGTTCTTCACGTTGAACTGAAACTTGACCCGCTGCCCTTCAACCTGGGTGTCATACGTGGCGAACGCATCGGCCACGGTGTAGCTCGGCAGGTCGAAATCGTTCACGGCGTTACCCGCTCGCTCACCGACGTAACGCGCCCCGGCGCCAACCCGCAACTGATCGCCACCGACGATCGTGCCGAAGTCATAGACTGCCGACAGCGAGCCGCTGTTCCTGGCGACGTTTTGCAGCTGCTTGCCTTTGTAGTCCGGGTCTTCGGTGACTTCGGCATCGGTGTAGGCGTAGCTGCCGATCATGCTCCAGCGATCCGTCAGCTGGCCGGTCACGTCCACTTCCAGGCCACGGGAACGCACTTCGCCGGCGGCGCTGTAGACCGTCACCGGGCCTTCGGAGTTGGCCACCAGCACGTTGCGTTTCTTGATGTCGAACAGCGCGATGTCACCGGTGATGCGCCCCGGCAGGTCGAACTTGGCGCCGATTTCCCAGGCCTTGGCTTCTTCCGGCGCGATGCTGCCGTCGAGCACGGTGCTGCTGCCGCTCAAGGGCGCGATGGTCGAGTTGGGTTTGAACGATTCGGTGTAGCTGCCGTAGAACGACAGTTCATCGGTGTAGCGATATACCAGGCCCGCGCGCGGCACCCACTTTTGGCCGTTGCTGTCGGTGTTGGCCTGGAACGGCACGCCTTTGCCGGCGTATTGGTCGTATTCCTGGAAACGCCCGCCCACGACGAAAATCCACTTATCGGAGAGGTGAATCGAGTCCTGCAGGAAGATCGAATCGCTGCGCAGTTCATCGGTTTGTGCGCTGTCCGCCGGGCTGACGGTGGTGCCGGCGACTTCGCGGCCGTAGACCGGGTTGACGTAGCTGAAGGTGCTCAGGCTTTTCTGGCGGATCAGGTCTTCACGGTAGATCTTGCGGTACTCGTCATCGACACCGAACACCAGGTCGTGTTTCATCCCGGCGAACTCAACATTGCCTTCGAGGCTGGCGGTGGTGAAGCGGTCGGTGCTGATCGCATTCTGCGTGCCGTCCATGCTGCGGGTCAGCGTGCCTTTTTTGGTGTCGATGGCGGTGACGCGCACTTGGCTGGCGTCGTAGGTTTCACGGTTCCAGCTGTAGCCAAAATGCGCGGTCCAGTTGTCGTTGAGTTCGTGATCGGCCTCGAAGTGGTACAGGTCCGAACGGCCTTCCATGTTGTTGAACGGCTCGTCGAGGCGCTCGTTGCGCGAGATGTCCAGCGGGTGGTTGGTACGCGGATCGATGATCGTGCCCCGATCGAACGGGGTCAGGAACTCGCGGTGTTCGTAGGAAAACAGCAGCTTGGTGCTTTCGCCGAACCAGGCCAGCGACGGCGCCACCAGCGACTCGCGGTGGGTGCCGAAATTGCGCCAGTAATCTTCATCTTCGTGGTCCAGCACCATGCGATAAGCGAGGCCGGAGGTGCCGAGTGCGCCGGTGCTGTCGAGGCTGCCACCGCTGCCGTTTTTGCCATCGCCATAGGTCGAACCGCGCAGGGTCAGGGCATTGTATTGCTCAAGTTCCGGCTTCTTGCTGACCAGGTTGACCACCCCGCCCGGGTCCTGAATGCCGTACAGCAGCGAGGCCGGGCCCTTGAGCACTTCGACACGATCGACACTTTCATTCATGCCGCGGCCCTGCACGATCGGCATGCCGTCGCGCATGATCGAGCCGTTACGGTTGTCACCGAAACCGCGAGTCATCACCGAATCCTGAGTGCTCGCCAGCGTGTTGCCCTGGGTGATGCCGCTGACGTTGGCCAGCGCGTCATCCAGATTACGCGGCAACTGATCGCGAATGACCTGGGCCGGGACGACGTTAACGGTCTGCGGGATTTCCTGGAGTAAGGCCGATGAGCGCATCACTGAACTGGTGGGCGGCGGCTGATAGCTCATGGATTGATCGGCGACCGAGGTGATGGTGGTCGCGCCCAGGTTCAAGGTGCCGGCCGTGGGCACGGGTTCAAGTATCAGGGTGTGCGCATCGGTGCGGCGGAAGGTGAAGCCCGAGCCGCTGAGCAATCGTTGCATGGCTTGCTCGGCGCTGAACTGGCCATTGATCGCCGGGGCGGTGAGGCCGTACGGCGCTTCATCGGTGTAGACCACGCTAATGCCGGTGACCCGGCTGAAGTCGCTCAGGGCCTGGGGCAGCGGTTTGGCGACGATGGCGAAACTGAACGGGGCGCGCTGTTGCGTGTTGTTGGCTTCAGCCGCCGAGGCGATGCTCGATGGCAGCAAGGCCAGCGCCGACATACTCAGTGCCGAAGCACCTAACCACTGTTTGACCGAACCCGATTTTGCCCTGGACTTCATTGCTCATGACCTGTGTAGAACCGCTACGGATGCGAATGACTCGCAGTTTCAGTCACTACACGAATGGGGGTTGGGTTTACCTCACTAGAATTTTGAAATTATTTTTTGTTTTGAGGTTATGTGTTGGCTGATCGGACGCCTTCGCGAGCAAGCCCGCTCCCACATTCGACCGCATTCCTATGTGAGAACTCGGTCGAATGTGGGAGCGGGCTTGCTCGCGAAGGGGCCAGTAGCCTCAACGCAAAATAATCAGATGCCCAAAAACACTGTGCTGCTCAAACCCCAACACCCCCTGCAATGAACTCAGTACAGCCTGAGGATCCTTGCTCGGAAAGCTGCCACTGATTCGCCGCGCCGCCAGTTCATCGTTGAGCAACACGATCCGCCCCGGGTAATAGCGCCCGAGGTCTTGCACCACCTCCGCCAACGTCGCCTTGTAGTAATTGAGCCAGCCCTGACGCCAGGCCAACTGCGTCTCGCTGTCGACAGCCTGCAGTTTCTCCGCCGTGCCCTCGCCATAGGCCACTTGCTGGCCGGCGGTCAGGATTTGTGGCTCGGCGTACTTCTTCGCTGTCACGCCGACCCGTCCGGACAACACCGTCACCTGAGCACCCTGCGGTTGCAGGCGCACCTCAAACTGCGTGCCCAGCACTTTCGCCTGGCCCTGTTCAGCGTCGACCACAAACGGATCGCCCGTATGCGTCACGCTGAAAAACCCGGCGCCGCGCCGCAACTGGACGTGCCGCTCACCGCGACTGAAATCCACGGCAATGGCGCTGTCGGCATCCAGCGTGACTTGCGACTGATCCGCCAGGGTCACGGTGCGGATTTCCCCCGGCGCCGAGACATAGTCCGCCCCCAGGTCGTCAATCCATCGTGCCGGCTGCCAACCCGCGCCGAGACTGATCATCAACAGCAGGCACGCCGCCATGGCCAGCGCGCCCGACCAGCGCCGCACGCTGTGGCGGCGCGTTTGATTCATGGCATTGAGATATCCCTGCAAGGCGAAAGCGTCTTCATCTGCCAAAGTTCGCGCCGGCGATTCGCTCAATTCCCACAGCACCTGCGCCTGTGCATAAGCCTCGGCGTGCGCCGGATCAGCCTGCAACCAATGACTGAAGGTGAGTTGATCGCCACTGCTGGGCTGGTCGTGCAGCAAGCACAGCCACGCGAAGGCGGCCTGTTCCTGAGCGGGCGTCGGGGTGACGCGATCGAGCTGATTCACGGTGCTTTCCCTGGCGTGCGCGTGGGCGATTCCCGCAGGCTGGCCTTGCAGGCATCGAGGGCGCGCATCATATGTTTTTCCACGGCGCTTTGGGACAGGCCCATGGCCTTGGCGATTTCGGCGTATTTGCGACCGTGAATGCGGTTAAGCAGGAAGATCTGCCGCGTGCGCTCCGGCAAGGCACGCAGCGCCGCTTCGACGTGACGCAAATCGTTGCCGGCTTCCAGGGCGGCTTGCGGCTCACTGCCGTGGCTGTCTGGCGCGTCCGGCATCCAGCCTTCATTGACCCGCACCCGCGTGCCTTCGCTGCGCAAATGGTCAATGGCGATGTTGCCGGCGCTACGCAGCAGGTAAGTGCTGAGCTCCTCGACCTGCACCAATGGCCGACGCCAGAAACGCAGAAACAAGTCCTGCACCAGATCCGCCGCCGTCGCCCGACACCCCACGCGCCGGTTCACCAAGGCTTCCATCTGCGAACGCTGGGAAAGAAACACCTGCAGGAAATGCGCGCGCGCCCCGCGATGTTCCTCGTCGTGTGATTCGGGTGGGAGGGTGGTGGTGTCTTTCATGGTGCGACCTTGAAACGGTAAGGCCGCGTGAAAGTCATGGGGCCAGCGAGGGCGCAATAGTAATGATAAATATTCTCATACACAAAGAGATCCGATTGCCGGCCGGTGACATTTCTGAGGGGTTACACCCCTGTGGCGAGGGGGCTTGCCCCCGTTGGACTGCGAAGCGGTCCCAGAACCATCCAATGAGTTGTGTCAGCCAAAACCTCATAGCAGGTTTTGCGACTGCTTCGCAGCCGAACGGGGGCAAGCCCCCTCGCCACAGCAAGCCCCCTCGCCACAGGGATCCCATGCAGGCTGTGGACCCAGAAACAAGAACGGGCCTGCATCAGCAGGCCCGTTTTCAGGGGTGGAAAGGTAAAAATCGAATCAGCTGTCAGCCGTTTTGCGCGGCTTGCTCGTTCTCGAGAAATTCTTCCTCAAGCAGCTCATCGGCTGCAACTCGTTCGAACGGCACCACAGCGGCACGTGGTTTGCCTCGCAGTTTGCCGAACAGGTGTTCCAGCGCATGTTCGAGTTTTTCGGCCGCACCGTCGATCGCCAGTTCCAGGTTATCGGCTTTGTGAGTGACAGAAATCGGTTGGTGGCCTTTTGGCCGCGCTTCCAGCTGGCAGCGCATGTCGTGCGGTCCGGGCTTGTCGCCGTTTTCGTCTGACAGGTGGACCTCAACGCGGGTCAGGTCCTCTGCATAACGTTCGAGCGTGCTCTCAATGGTAGTACGTACCCACTCCTCCAGTCGGATGCTGCTTTGAATATGGTTGTCGCTGTTGACTTGGATTTGCATAGTTCATCCCTTATTTCAGCTAGCTCGCGAGAGGCCTTTCGGCTAGCCCTTGGGCGTCATCACCGTGACCTCTTACTTACACAATCGGTCTGCGCGCAGAACAATTCAACCCCTAAAAAAAGATAATTTTGGATTCGCAAAAAAACCCGGACAACGGGTAAAAGCGCTGTTAAGGTCAGGAGTTGGGTCGACACGCTTCTTTGTCATAATTGCTCACATTTGCTGCTCTGCCAGCGGGTGCAAACTTCGAAAGATCCCCGCCTCCTCCACCAGCCAGTCATGCACCGCGCGCACGCCCGGATGGCTCAAGGCCCCCGGCGCATACAGCAGCATGTAGCGCTTGTGATTGGGCACCGCCAGCCCGAATGGCACAATCAATGTCCCCCGCTCCAGCTCATCGTTAAGCAACGTGCGCCGCGCAATCGCCACGCCCATCCCGGCAATGGCCGCTTCGATGGTCAGGTGATTGCGATTGAAGGTGTGCCCGCGCCGTACGTCGGCGCCCTCGAAGCCGATGGCATTCAGGTAGAACTCCCATTCCGCATATTCATAGCTGCCGCGCCAGGCCGTGATGTCGTGCAACAACGGGAAATGCACCAGGTCCGCCGGGCCATGCAGCGGCGGTCGGCCTCGCAGCAGGCCGGGGGCGCAGACCGGGAAGATCTGCTCGTCGAGCAAGGCTGTGGATAACAGGCCGGGGTAGCTGCCGTCGTTCAGGTCGATGGCCAGATCGAAATCACCTTCGTGCAGCGGCACGCTGCTGTCCTCGGCCACCAGGCGCAACTGGATGTCCGGAAAGCGCTGCTGCAAACGTGGCAGACGAGGGGTCAGCCATTTGCTCAGGAATGACGGAATCGAGCGCAGCCGCAACGTTCCGCTGATCATTCCGGCGTCCAGTCGGCGCAATTCCGCATCGATGCTGCCATAAGCCTCGTTGACGGTAATGGCCAGGCGCTGGCCTTCAGCGCTCAGTTCCACACCTCGCGCACGACGGTGAAACAGACGGAAACCCAAACGCTCTTCCAGTTGCCGGATTTGCTGACTGACCGCACCCGGCGTGATGTGCAGTTCTTCAGCGCAACGGGTGAACGACAAGTGCCGCGCGGCACAGGAAAACACGTGCAGCCAGACGTAAGTCTGGGCATGCAGTTGACGACTCATCGTTTAGTCCTGCTAAAGGCTGTCTTAGGAAGTTTCGTTGGTCACTGTGGACCGAGGTTGGCAGTATCGCCGACATTGCGCTTGTCCTACAAAAATGGCAGCGATTTCTCTTCCATTGCGTGTATAGGCTTTAGCATGGCTATCAGTGTTTTCGATCTTTTCAAAGTCGGCATCGGTCCGTCCAGTTCCCACACCGTCGGCCCGATGCGCGCCGCCGCAACCTTCGCCCAGGCGCTGATTGACCAGCATGTGCTGGACGCCGTACGTCGGGTAGAAATCCGCTTATATGGCTCCCTTTCCGCCACCGGCGTCGGCCACGCGACCGACCGCGCCTGCGTCATGGGCCTGATGGGCGAATGGCCGGACAGCATCGATCCCACGTCCATCGACAGCCGTATCCAGACGTTGCGCGAAATCGGTGAATTGTCCCTCGCCGGCAAAACGACCATTGCCTTCAACTGGCAGCGCGATCTCCTGCTGCTGGACGAGAGCCTGCCCTACCACCCCAACGCGATGTCACTGACAGCCTTCAGCGAAACCGGCGAACTCTATGAACAGACTTACTACTCGATCGGCGGCGGTTTCATCATTGAAGCAGCCCAAGCCGAGTCCGGCATTGCGCCTGCCAGCGATGTGGTGCTGCCCTACGATTTCTCCAGCGCCGCCGAATTGCTCCGGCTCTGCAACCAGCACGGGCTGCGGGTTTCCGAATTGATGATGGCCAATGAATTGGCCTGGCGCAGCGAAGCCGAGATCCGCCAGGGCTTGCTGCACATCTGGTCGGTGATGCGCGAGTGTGTCGAACAGGGTTTGCGTCATGAAGGCATTTTGCCGGGTGGCCTGAACGTGCCGCGTCGTGCGGCGAAACTGCACCGCAGCCTGCTGGAAATCGGCAAGCCGAATGTCATCACGTCCACCCTGTCGGCCATGGAGTGGGTCAACCTGTTTGCCCTCGCCGTGAACGAAGAAAACGCCGCAGGCGGACGCATGGTCACGGCACCGACCAACGGTGCGGCGGGGATCATTCCGGCGGTGCTGCATTACTACATGAAGTTCAACCCGGACGCGTCAGACGATGACGTGGTCGCGTTCTTTCTGGGCGCGGCGGCAGTCGGCATTTTGTGCAAGAAAAACGCCTCGATCTCCGGCGCGGAAGTCGGCTGTCAAGGCGAAGTCGGTTCGGCCTGCGCGATGGCCGCCGCCGGTCTGGCCGACGTGCTCGGTGCCACCCCGGAGCAACTGGAAAACGCCGCCGAAATTGGCCTGGAACACAACCTCGGCCTGACCTGCGACCCGGTCGGTGGCCTGGTCCAAGTGCCGTGCATCGAACGCAACGCGATTGCCGCGGTGAAAGCGATCAACGCCACGCAAATGGCCCTGCGCGGCGACGGCAAACATTTCATCTCCCTGGACCGGGTGATCCGCACCATGCGCGATACCGGCGCCGACATGCATGACAAATACAAAGAGACTTCACGGGGAGGCCTGGCGGTGAGCTGGGTGGAGTGTTGATTGCACTGTCTGCGGTCATCGACGCATTCATGCCCTGAAACGGGCAGGCAAAAAGAACGCGGGCTGCCTGATTTCCGGGGCGCCCGCCTGTTTTTTGCCGTGATCATTGTCCGACAATTTTTCCGGCATGCCCCTTGCTACGTCACCTCTGAGGCAAAAGGACTTTTGAAACCTCAGCGAGCGATCGGCCGATGGTCCGGTGGTGCGAACCAACCCGAACATGGCCGGTCAACAACTGCACGTTCAATCAAGCGGTGACGCATCATGGACAATCCCTTTCAAGTCATTACCGATGCCTTTGCGCCGGATTACCAGATCAACCTGAGCATTCAGGGTCTGGACGGCAGCATCATGCTGACCCTCTCCAACAGCGGCCGCGTGGTTGCAAAACGGATGATCAGTGCCGAACAACGCAATGACCCCAAGCGCCTGAAGCGCCTGGTGCAAAGCATTCAGTTCGGCATCGCCATCGAGCAGGGCCATAGTGCCATGACCATCCTCGAAGCCATGACCGACGGCGACAGTCGCTCCCTGCCACCCCCTTCGGTCAAAGGCCAGCCCCGCCCTGCGATTCGGCTTTAAAGCTCGCCCTTCTCCACTTCGAGATGCTCACTGGAGCCCGCACCGGCCTTGCGTTGCGGGTGCTCGATCTTCACCGAAGGGAATTGCGACGAGGCATATCGCACCACCAGAATCGAAAACGCCAGCAGCAGAATCCCGCCGCACAAGTAAATGATGCCGACATCGGGCGGATTGTGGTGCGAGACGTTGGAGATCAGCAGCCGCGTCAGCGCGGTGATCGCCACGTAGATCAGGAATCGCACTGGCATGTGATTGGTCTTGAAATAAATCCCGACCATCGCCCCCAGCTCGAGGTAGATGAACAGCAGCAAGATATCGTCGATCTTGATGTGCCCGGCTTCGATCATCTGCAGGAATTCCATCACCGCGGCGTACGCGGTCACGGCACCGATGGCGAACAGCGCCAGGTAGTGGAACGTCTCGACGAACAGGTTGCCCAGTGACTCGGCCAGTTGGTGGACGTTCTGCCGCAGGTTCTCGGCCCAGTTGATTTTCACGATGATGCTTCCTTAGCTCGGTTTGAGCGGATGATGCTGGATTGACGTGACGGTTGTTCTGCATGCAGAAAAAAGGCCAGTGGCTCTCGGTAAGATGTTGACGAGTTGTTGCTGGACACTTTTGTGGTGTCTTCATTGACGCCATCGCGGGCTAGCCCGGCTCCCACAGGGGATCTGTGGCGTTCAAAAAACCACTGTGGGAGCTTGCTCGCGATTAGGGACAACACGGTTCACCTGACAAACGCCAATTTCGGTCTACATTAAAAAGCCACTACCCAAAGCGCAGGGATTCGCTTATCCTTTTAGCTGTATATAAATACAGTGGTCGAAACAGACAACTAATGTGAAGGCATGTGAGGTGGTGAATGGCCGTCGAAGTGGTATACCGCAGCAGCCGAGATCTGGAGCGCTTGTTCATGGATAAAGCCGAAGCTGACCGTCATGACAAAATGCTCGAACTGGCTGAATTGCTGGCTGAAGTGTTGCAAAAAGCCGTTCCGTCCCTGACCGAACAGCAAGTGGAAGAAGCCGGGATCTACATGGCGAAGAATCGCGATGTGTTCGCCAAGGCATTCAAGAGCCAGCCGGATGCGTTGTCCGAACTGCTGAATGCACCGGTTGAAGTGGTTGCACAGGCTGAACCTGCCGAGTCGGAGGAAACCGCTGAGCCGGCGCCGGCCAAGCCCGCCAAAGCGACCAAGACGCCGAAGTAAGTAACGCCCGAATTGAATAGGCCCTGAGTCGAAGGACTCAGGGCCTTTTTCATGTCCGGGATAAAAGAATCGCTCAGCGGTACAACACTTTCTCTGCCAACTCGTCCGCCACCCGCGCAGGCGAACGTTTTTCCGCTTGGGCATGGGCGAAGACTTCGGTCAGCCGTGAGGCGATTTTCGACAGGTGCGCGGTGATGGTCGTCAGCTCTTCGCCGCGATGTTTGAGCGAAACGTAGATCAGCCCCCCGGAATTGATCACATAGTCCGGCGCATACAAGATGCCCCGCCGCTCCAGTTGATCCGCGACGTCCAGGTGCGTCAATTGGTTGTTCGCAGAGCCAGCCACCGCCGAGCAGCGCAGTTGTGTCACGGTGTGACTGTTGAGCACGCCACCCAGGCCGCACGGCGCGAGGATGTCGCACGGTGTACTGAGCAGTGCTTCGTTGGCAATCGGGTGAGCCCCCAATTGCTCCATCGCCAATTGCACCTTGCCGTGATCGATATCGCTGACCAGCAGTTCCGCGCCCGCTGCGTGCAGTTGTTCGGCGAGCGCATAACCGACGTTGCCCAACCCCTGGATGGCCACCCGCAGGCCTTCCAGGTTATCGCTGCCCAGACGGGCCATCGCGGTCGCTCGAATACCGGTGAACACGCCCATGGCGGCATGCGGCGCAGGGTCGCCTGCCGATGTGGTGCTGGTGACGTGTTGGGTCTGTTGAGCGATGCAATCCATGTCCGCCACCGAGGTGCCGCTGTCGATGGCGGTGATGTAGCGGCCGTCGAGCTGATCGATACAGCGTCCGAACGCTTCGAACAGCGCGGCGCGATTTTCCACATGGATCGGGCGAACAATGACTGCCACGCCACCGCCCTGGGCGAGCCCGGCCAGTGCCGCCTTGTAACTCATGCCTTGCGCCAGGCGCATGGCATCCTCGACCGCGGATTCGTCGCTGGGGTAGGCAAGGTAACGACAACCACCCAGGGCAGGCCCGAGCCGGCTGTTATGAATGGCAATGACCGCCTTCAACCCGGTGACCGGGTCGACGCTCAGATGCAGCGATTCAAGGCGAGTGCTTTGCATGAGAGCGAACATCGTGGGGCTCCCGAATCACTTCTTGTAGTCGCCAGTATAGGCGTGCGCCCAAAAATTGCAGAAGCGCACCGGAATAAGCGGCACGACCTTGCAGGCTTTTGGACATAACCTGAAACCGGATGTGTGCAGCACTGGACGAATGTCGGAGACGGGGCTAAAACGAGGCATCCGCCGGAGATTTTGATGACGCCCCGCCAACGCTTCTTCGATTGCCTGCAACGTTCACCGCCCGCGCTGTTCGAAGCGGCGCTGTGGATGGCGGTCGAACACGACTCACGGCTGAATCCCGAGGCCGTGCTGGCCGACTTCAACGACCTGACACAGCATGTCAGCTACGGCCTGCCGATGTTACCGGTCAGCGAACTGGCCCAACCGTTGTTGCGGCGGATGAATGACCTGGGGTTCGCGCAGGACGACTTCACGCCGCTGCGCCCACAAGTGGCCTTGCTCAATAAGGTGCTGGAACTGCGGCGCGGCCAGCCGCTGTCCCTTGGGTTGATTGCGCTGGAATTGGCCAAGCGTCTGGAGATCCCGCTGGTGGGGGTCAATTTCCCCGGGCACTTCCTGCTACGGGTTCCGGGTGCCGATCACCTGCTGGACCCTTGTGGCGGCCGCCGGTTGTACCCCAATGACTGCCGGGAGCTTCTGCAACGCCAGTACGGCCCGAACATGAAACTCGGTGCCGAACATTTACTGACGGCGGATCCGGTGCAGATGCTGCAACGCCTGTCGCGAAACCTGCGTCAACTGCACCTCTCCCATGATGACTACATCGGCGCCCTGATCGATGCCGAGCGTGTGCTGGAGCTGGGCAACGCCAGCGCCGCCGATTACCTGGCCCGGGCCAGCCTTTATCAACGCCTGGACTGCCCGAATGCCGAGCGTTTCGACCTGGAGCATGCACTGTTGCTCAGCGACGACCCGATCCAGCGAATTCGCCTGACAGAACGCCTGGGGCACCTGCCGCCCAACTCGATCGTCCACTGACCCCATGTGGGAGCGAGCCTGCTCGCGAAGGCGGTGTATCAGTCGACCGCTACTTGACTGACACACCGCCTTCGCGAGCAAGCCCGCTCCCACATTTCGATCGAGTGAGGCTTTATGGGGTGTCTGGCTGGTTGGCCGGGTGGGCCTTGATGAACGCTGGATGCGTGGCTGCTAACGCTGCCACTCGGCGAATCCGCGGATACGCTTCGAGGGAGATGTTGAATCGCTCCGCCGCGTACAGTTGAGGGATCAGGTAGACATCCGCCAATCCCGGTTCATCGCCAAAGCAATAACCCTCATCCCCGATCAACTGCTCCACCGTCGCCAACCCCTGGCTGATCCAGTGCCCGATCCACTCCACCACTTGCGGTTCGTCATGGCCCAACTGGCGAAGCTTGTTGAGCACGCTGACGTTGTGCAATGGATGCACATCGCAACCGATCACTGCCGCCACACCGCGCTCGTGCGCGCGGGCGGCAAGGTCTTTGGCCAGCAGTGGCACCTGTGGATAACGTTCTTCGAGGTATTCAATGATCGCTGGCGACTGAATCAACAGGTCGCCTTCATCCGTGCGCAACGCCGGCACACGGCCTTGCGGGTTAATGCCCAGGTACGCCGGTTGGCGATGTTCGCCAACAGGCGGCGCAATCAAATTGATCGGCAGCGCCTGGTAATCCAGGCCCTTGAGCGCCAACGCGATACGCACCCGATACGACGAGGTCGAACGGTAGTAGGTATAGAGTTCCATGACCCGATCCTCTTAACGCGCCGGCAGTACTTTGCCGCGGCATTCGCCGAAGCCGATGGATGCGTAACCCTCACGGTTGCAACGGGCACGCAGGATGATCTCGTCGCCGTCCTCAAGGAATTTACGCACCTCGCCCGACGCCAGTTCGATTGGCTTTTTACCGCCCTCAGTGATTTCCAGCAGGCTGCCGAACTGACCGTTTTGCGGACCGGACAAGGTGCCCGAACCGAACAGGTCGCCGGCCTGCAACTGGCAGCCGTTGACGCTGTGGTGCGCAACCATTTGCGCCACCGTCCAGTACATGTGTTGGGTGTTGCTGAGCGTCAGGCGATGGGCCGGCAGGTTTTGCTCGCGCAGGCCTTCGGTGAGCAGCAGCACTTCCAGCTCGATGTCGAAACCGCCAGCGGCTTGATCGCGCTTGTCGAGCAGGTACGGCAACGGCTGCGGATCGCCTTCAGGGCGCGCAGGCTGGGCGCGACGGAACGGCTCCAGCGCTTCGGCCGTCACGACCCACGGCGAGATGCTGGTGATGAAGCTTTTCGACAGGAACGGCCCCAACGGCTGGTATTCCCAGGCTTGAATGTCACGCGCCGACCAATCATTGAGCAGACAGAAACCGGCAATGTGATCGGCGGCGTCACCGATGGCGATCGAGTCGCCCATCTCATTGCCCTGGCCAATCCAGATGCCCAGCTCCAGTTCGTAATCCAGACGTGCGCACGGGCCAAACGTTGGCTCGGTCTGACCGGCCGGCAAGGTCTGCCCTTTCGGACGACGAACGTCAGTCCCGGACGGGCGAATGGTCGAGGCGCGACCGTGATAGCCGATCGGCACGTACTTGTAGTTCGGCAACAGCGGGTTGTCGGGGCGGAACAGTTTGCCGACGTTTTGCGCGTGCTCGATGCCTACATAAAAGTCGGTGTAATCGTTGATTTTCGCCGGCAGATGCATCGTGCATTGAGCCGCCAATGGCAGCAGTTTTGCGCCTTGGGCTTCGACCTTGCCGTGCAGCGTGCTGCCTTCCTTGAACAGTTCGATCAAGCGTTCACGCAGGGCAACACGAGCGTCGCGACCGAGTTCGAAAAAAGCATTCAACTGACCGCCACGGGTCGCTTCAACAGCGGCTTTGGCTGCGCCGTCGAACAGGCCGGCGTCCAGTGCCGCTTCCAGATCAAAGATATGGTCGCCAATCGCCACGCCGCTACGCGGGGCCGAACCGTTCACGCTGAACACGCCCAGGGGCAGGTTTTGCAGCGGGAAATCGGTATGGCCGTTGGCGGAGGCAACCCAGCTACGAGTGATGGAAGTCTGAGTCATGGGTTATCTCCGGGTCGGGTCGAAAGTGGCGGGCAGCGTGGCCCAGCAGGCATCGTAGTTGGTTTGCAGTTGCGGACAGTCGAGGGCAAAACGGCTCGGGCGCAGCACCTGGCTAGTCTCGAACATGAACGCCATGGTGTTGTCGATTTTCGCCGGCGCCAGCTCAGCATTGATTGCCTTGGTGCAGGTTTCGCCGTCCGGGCCGTGAGCGCTCATGCAGCTGTGCAAGGACGCACCGCCGGGCACGAAGCCTTCGGCCTTGGCATCGTAGGCGCCCTGGATCAGGCCCATGAATTCGTTCATCAGGTTGCGGTGGAACCACGGCGGACGGAAGGTTTTCTCGGCGACCATCCAGCGCGGCGGGAAGATCACGAAGTCCAGGTTGGCCAAACCGTGCACGCTGGTGGGCGAAGTCAGGACGGTGAAGATCGATGGATCCGGATGATCAAAACTGACCGTGCCGATGGTGTTGAAACGGCGCAGGTCATATTTGTATGGCACGTTATTGCCATGCCAGGCGACCACGTTGAGCGGCGAATGATCGAGCTCACACCCCCACAACTGACCGAGGAATTTCTGCACCAGAGTGGTCGGTTGCTTGAGGTGTTCGTAGTGCGCAACCGGCGTCAGGAAGTCCCGAGCGTTAGCCAGACCGTTGCTGCCGATTGGCCCAAGGTCCGGCAGGCGCAGTGGCGCGCCGTGGTTTTCGGCGATGTAACCGCGCGCTTGCGGGTCAAGCAATTCAACGCGAAATTTCAGCCCGCGCGGCAGCACAGCAATCTCCAGCGGCTCCAGCTCCAGCACGCCAAGTTCAGTGGCAATGCGCAAACGGCCAAGCTCAGGCACCAGCAACATTTCGCCGTCAGCGTTGAAGAACACGCGCTCCATGGAGCGATTGGCGCGATAGCTATGGATGCTGATCCCGGCCGGTTTTTCCGCGCCCGAGTTGGCGGCCATGCTCACCAGTCCATCGATGAAATCAGTCGGCTCGGTCGGGATGTCCAATGGGTTCCAACGCAGTCGATTGGGGGTCACTTCACCCAGCGGGCCGCCGGCCAGTTGCCGATCCAGTTTGACGAACGCCGGATGATTGGCCGATGGCTGAATGCGGTACATCCAGGTACGCCGCGCTTCACTGCGAGGCATGGTGAACGCGGTGCCGGAGAACAATTCGGTGTAGAGGCCATACGGGGCTTTTTGCGGGGAGTTCTGGCCGACGGGCAGTGCGCCGGGCAACGCTTCACTGCTGAATTCGTTGCCGAAGCCGGACTGATAAGCCAGTGCTGGCGCGGTTGAATCAGGGTTCATGGAGCCTCCTGAACGGGGACTAGGCGATGGCCTGTCACTCTGTTGCAGAGGTTCGGCACGCCGGGGTTATTTTTATCGTAATCTGATTACGCATAACGTAATTTGATTGGTATTGACCGTCAAGCTATAAAGACGCCCATTCGTCCCGGGATCAGACCGCCTTCATGGAAACGCCGCGCAACAACGACAAACAGAAAGTCCGCTCGGCCGAGGTCGGCACTGACATCCTCAAGGCCTTGGCCGAGTTGTCGCCCTCGACTTCGCTTTCGCGCCTGGCCGAACACGTGCAGATGCCGGCGAGCAAGGTTCACCGCTATTTGCAGGCGCTGATCGCCAGCGGCTTTGCCGAGCAAAACCCGGCCACCAACCATTACGGCCTCGGCCGTGAAGCCTTGCGTGTGGGGCTCGCAGCACTCAACAGTATGGACGTGCTGAAAGTCGGCGCCCTGCCCCTGGCCGAGCTGCGCGATGAACTGAATGAAACCTGCTTTCTGGCGGTGTGGGGCAATCAGGGGGCGACCGTGGTGCATATCGAGCCGGCGGTGCGCGCGGTGACGGTGGTGACGCAGTTGGGTTCGGTGTTGCCGCTGCTCAGTTCATCCACCGGTCTGGTGTTTGGCGCGTTTCTGCCCAAGCGCGAAACGGTGGATTTGCGCGACCAGGAACTGCAAAACGCCGCCGATCACATTTTGGCGGACGATCAGGCCTACGCGAGCTTGTGCGAACAGATCCGCGAACGCGGCTTGCACCATGTGCATGGTTTGCTGATGCCCGGTGTCGACGCCTTGTCCGCCCCTGTTTTCAATGCGGTCGGAAACGTCGCGGCGGTCATGACCATTGTCGGCCCGACCTCGTTGTTTCACGCCGACGAAAACGGCCCGGCGGCGCAGCGATTGCTGGCGGCGACACGGGCCGTGAGTTGGCGAATGGGCTATCAAGCCGACGATGTCAGTCGCTGAGCCAGAGGCAACATCGGCGATCCGTCATTGCCGTTAGCTGAGGGTGGTTTTGCTGGTGATGCTCTCGGGGTCGTCGAGAATGTCCTGAATAACTTCCAGCGCCCGCTCATGCAATCGGGGTTGCCCGGTTACATCGGCAAACAGTTTCTCGACGGTGTACACATCCCCCAGTAATCCAATCAGGGTTTTCTGCACGGCAGTGGCCCCCGACTTTCCCAGACCTGCCTTGCCCAGGACTGCCAACTCAATTACCGCATCCTTGAAATGACTCAGGGCCTTGGACCGATTGCCCTCGGTAAAGGCGTGAACACCTTGCACCAGATTCTGAGTCAGCAAGGCGACGCTCAATGCGATACCGACGGGCGCGTAGACAATGGCGATGACGCTCACCGCTGAAACTACGGCGTTGTACACAAGGCCGGTGATGATCTCTTCAAGGCTTTGGGTCTTTTCGTCGACATCAGAAATGACCTTGGTCAACACGTCGTAATAGCACCAGTACAAATCCGTGATCCGACTATTACGCTCCAGTGTCGGCGCCTCGGTGAAGTTGGCAAGCTGCTCAAGATCCGTCAGATAAGTACCGACTTGCGACTGGTATTTCCCAAATACCCGTTCGTAGAAATAGTCGCCAAGTCCGCGGGTTTTCACCGCGGCCACGAAGTCCTCGAACGGCCTCAGCTCGCGTCCATCCGGAGCCTGCGGGGTATACAGATACTCCACAATCTTCCCGGCAACATGCAGCCTGAAGACGAACGCACCGACGACCAGTCGCCCCCTTAAATGAAGTTTGAACAGCGCACTGTGACCCACCCGGTCAGGCGCCTCGCCCACCGGGCTGCTCGCTTGCGGATGATCGAACGCCTCGACAACCTTCATCAGTTCTTCGAAGTGTTCCTTCGACACTCGGCCTTTAAACAGCGCCTGCAGGATGGACACGCGCATCTGGCGTTGCAGGATCCCCATGTATAACTGTTGCCTGAAATACCCTTTGGAGCGGTCGATATAATGTGCGCGCAGCATGTCGATGTATTTTTCGCCAGGACGCAACACTCTCGTGTGTAGGGCGAGATCGTTAATATGGAGATTACTGATTGAGGGGTGGCCAGCCTTCACAGTAAAGCGCGGATATTTGGACTTTTCATTATCCGCGTAAAAAACCACTTCGCGAACAATCAACTGCGTCAGCGTCATCTTTTCTTCAGGCGTAATTTCCACGTGTATATGATCAGGATTGATCTCGACAGGTTCGCCGAAGGTCAGAAGGTAGGCTTCTATTCGTTGTTTGATTAATTGATGGCAAAAGCGCTCATAGCTGACAAACCCGCCCTCACGCACTTCAATCGTTTTCAGCGCGCGGAGTTCGCAATTGATCCGGGTAAACGTCTGGCGCTGCTGATCAGTCGCCGTGCGATAGCCGTAAGGCGTGTGGCTTTCTTCCTGTGCGACCAACCAGGCTCGATGATTATAAACAAGCGGGTTTAGTACCTCGGTTCCTGTGTATGGGGTAGGGGCTAGCTCCACGCCACGCCATAGGCCGGGTAGTTTGAAGACTTGTTTCAAATAACCACTGATGGCCTCGCGATCCAGCGCATGGGAGCGCCAGAGCAGGTAATCGCGGCCCTGCGGCGTAGCCGTCCAGGCGCCGATATCAAGGCTCAGGCGCCTGAGGGATGGCAATGGGTACCAGTCCTGCCCGCCAGGCGAATCCGGCGCATACAGCAGCCAGTCCTCGTTGCCGGGCGTGCGGCTGCCGACAGCAACCAATCCCAAGAGTGGGCGCGTATCGTCACGCAGCTGTAATGGCGCAATCATCAGGTTCGCATCGCCGTTCACCGCGCGTTGAACCCGCTGAAAATCGCTGTCGTCCAGATGCCTGCGGAGCTTCGCGCCCAAGGCACTCAGCAGCAATTCATCCCGGCTGAAGCGCGTCATGGCGGCGAGCACCTCACTGCGCTGGTACAAAGCCCGAATTTCAACACCGTAGGCAGCGCGCACGTCGTCGGTCAGCACCTTTTCCAACCATTGCTGGTTCAGTTCAGAGGGTAGATGCTCACCGACAAACGTGACCCATCCCCGCCCACCTTCATCGTGCAGGCCGCACAGTAGCAAATCCGTGAGGCAACGCTTGTCCTCCTGGGTGACCCGACGCCCGGCTACATCGAAGAGATAACGGCGGGTGGTCATCAGACTGTCAGGATCCAGGGTGATACCAAATTCCAGCTGTAGCAGTTGACTGGCAAAGTTTTTTGCGAAGGTCCGCAGACTGACATACGCGCCCAATTGCTTATCCAGTTCAGCCTGGCTGGCGATTAACTGTTGCTCCAGTTCGCCATAATCAAGTTGTTCCCGACTACTGGCGCGCTCGAGCCATTGCGGACGGTTACCGTTATCAACAGGTAGGTACTTGTTCATTACGTTCATCTAAATGCCCTCAGAAAATAAACACAAAGCCAGGAAATCTGCCTCGTCAAATTATCCAAGGAGCACGCACCACCAAAGCGCTTAAGCAATACCAACTATTTACAACTCAAACACGGTGTAACGGGTGGATTTTATCTATCAAGCAAGCCCTCTAACTTACATTCGGTTTCAACCCCACAACCCCAACGCTTTGGCCTTCGCCACGGCTTGCGTGCGTCTTTCGACCCGCAACTTTCCATGTATACGCCGGGTGTGGGTTTTGACCGTATGCAAAGAAATAAACAGCGTATCTGCAATCTCCTGATTGGAATGACCGAGGGCCACCAGCTTCAATACTTGCAGTTCACGCTGGCTCAAGGTTTCCACGGTATCTAAACGACTGCATGGCTGATGACACGCCCCTGGAGAAGCCTGTTCGTCGACAAACAATAACGGCTGACGCTGGCGCAATTCATTGAGTACTTGATGCGCCTGATACCGTGTAACGTTGCGCAAGCCCTCCTGCAATACATCAATAGCCTTCGTGGCTTGGCCTTCGAGCCACAGCACTTCAGCCAGGGCCAATTGCAATTCAGTCGCGAGCAACCACATGCCCTGGGTCTGCGCCTGCTTCATCAATGACTCAAGTTGTGCCGCCGCCTCGCCCGTATCCGGCTCGGTCCGAAACCTTGCGATGATCAACAGGTATTCGATACGCGGGATCAGCTCAAGCGTGGCCGGGGGTGCCTGCCGCGCCTGCGGACCGCGATAGTGCTTGAGCACACGACTCAACGCTTCGCACACCCGTTCGGCACGTCCCTGTTGCAACCAGAAATGGCTGCTGACTTGCAGCAGGACGCTGCGGTAGACCGTGTCCGGAATATGCCGTTGCTGCATCAGTCTCTCGGCATCGCGCAGCAAGACGAACGCCTGGGCATAGTCGCGCTGATTAGCCGCCAGTTGCGCAAGACCCAGAAAGCCGTACAGCACGCGTTTGTCGTGGTTGCACAAGCACTGTTCCAGGCCGGTTTGAAAGAACACTTCGGCGCGCTCATCGTCGCCCTGGCAGAGTGCGAGCCGACCACGACGCAGCGCGATTCGACCCAGCAACGGCACAGGTCGCTCGACGGGTTGATTGAGCAATTCATGGATGTTCGCGAGCAGGCTTTCGGCACGCTGGGGAGCGCCACGCTGTTCAAGCAATTGCGCATGATCGAGTTCCAGCAGCCCTTCGAACACCAGCGAGCCCTGCGCACGCGCCAGGCACAGCGCCTCGCGATTCAACGCCTGCGCCACATCGAGTTCGCCCCGCAGAAGGGCCTGTTGCGTCAGACCCGACAGGCACATCAAGCGCACGGTCCACAGGTCAGGGCAGAGCTCGCTGAGCGCGTCCAGAAAATGCGCACGCGAGCCTTCCATACGTCCCTGCAAATGCAGCAACCAACCCTGTTGCGCCTGCCACCGTGCGATCAGTTGCCGCTGCTGTACCGCCGAGGGTTGCGGGGTAAAGCGCGACAACTGTTCGATGCAAACGGCGGCTTGTTCGAATCGCCCGGCAAACAACAATGCCGCGGTGATCAAGCCGACCAATTGCGGTGAGCCGAACATCAGCTCTGCGCCTTGATGCTCATACAAACGCAACAACAGCACGACCGTCTGCGCCTCGAACAAATGCTCGAAACTGAAGTGCTGCAACAGACTCACCGCGACCTCAGATTCTTCAGCCAGCAAGGCCTGTTCGAACGCCGCTTTCCAGTCCTGCTCAGCGGCGAACCACTGACAGGCGCGGCGATGCCAGGAACGTCCGGCCGGCCATTGTTCATCACGCATCAATTGCATGAGTGGAGGGAAGATCTGCAGCCAGTCGGCCGAGTCCTGCCAAGGCTCGATAAAGCACCCCAGATCCTGCAACGTCTTCAGGCATTGCGCGCCCTCCCCTGCGCCAAACAGGTGATCGCACAGACATGCATTGAAGCGAGGCAAATGCGCGAGTACCCGCCAGGCCTCCGTCAACTCAGGGGTCAGGCTGGTGAACAGTTCGTGTTCGAGGTAATCGAGCAATGTGTCCGGTCGACCGTGAAGTGTGTCGCTGCGTGACCAGTCGCATTTTTGCAGCAATGCCACGCGCACCCCGGCGCACCAACCGCCACTGCCCTGAATGATCTTGCTGGCGGCGGTGTTGGCATCGGCCGGCGTCAGGTGGCGCAACAGCGAGGCAATTTCAGTTTGCTTGAAGGCCAGCGTCGAGCGCTCACACTCGTACAGTTCATCATCGAGCAGCAACCGTGGCCAGTTGCATTGCGGGCGACGGCGAGTCCCCAGCCACCAGGTCAACATCGGGCTGCTGACAGCCAGCATGCGGTCCAGCAGCAGGTCGAGTTCGGGGTTCGGGACACGGCAAAAATCGTCAAGAAACAACCAGGTCGGCGATTGCAAACGAGCCAGCGAGCCGAGCAGCGCGGTTTCCTCCGATGACGCCAATCCCAATGCCTCAGCCACGCGCTGACGAAAATCCTCCACGTTCATGGCTGTGCCCGACAACGGCAACCAACACACCCGATACTGCGGCGGCGCTTGCAACAGACAGTCGGCAAGCAACGCCGACTTGCCACTGCCGGCAGGTGCGCAGATCAATTTCACCCGTGCGTTCGACGCCAGCAACGGCTCGCTCAAGCGTTCACGCGACAGGTGATGTGAGGACAGACGGGGCAGGAATCCGGAACGGTCCAGACACGGGGTCATGGCGGTCATTGCAGCGTGCCTTTTTATAGTTGTGCGGCCACCCTAGACCTGTCTAACCCGCTTGTTGAGAAGTATTCAGGACGTTGATCGACAGCCATAAAAAAGGCGACCCGTCGGTCGCCTTTTGCACGGTGAGTGGGTTAAGCCCTTACCGAACCCCCTCTGCACGCAGCGCCGATGGCGTGTAGTCGGCAATCTTGGCGTCGAAACCAAACTCGAAACTGTGCTTCTCTTCGTTCTTCATCCCCAGGGCGATGTACCGGCCGGCAATGATGTCGTAGAGCGCTTCCAGCGTGTACGCCTGAGCCTGGTGATCGTAGTAATACTGCGCATGCCCTTCGGCCACTCGCCACAGTTGCCCGCGACCGTCGTAGTGATCCGCCAATGCCACTTGCCAGCTGTCTTCGTCGATGTACATGTGGCGCTTGGCGTAGATGTGACGCTCGCTTGGCTTGACCGTGCCGACCACTTCCCAGACGCGGTGCAGCTCATAACGGGTCAGGTCCTGATTGATGTGGCCGGCCTTGACGATGTCGTCGTACTTGAGGCTCGGCGAGTCGAGTTTGTAGCTGTTGTACGGGATGTACATTTCCTTCTTGCCGATCAGTTTCCAGTCGTAGCGATCCGGCGCACCGGAGAACATGTCGAAGTTGTCGGAGGTGCGCAGACCGTCAGCGGCGGTGCCCGGGCCGTCATAGGCCACTTGCGGGGCGCGACGTACGCGACGCTGGCCGGCGTTGTAGATCCACGCCAGACGCGGTTCCTTCACCTGATCGAGGGTTTCGTGCACCAGCAGCACGTTACCCGCCAGACGCGCCGGCGCGGTGACCGACTGTTTGAAGAAGGTCAGCACGTTGGCGGATTTGTCCGCGTCCAGGTCCTTCATCAGCTGCGGGACGGCGATTTCTTCCTCGAAGCGGATCGGCGTGTAGCTGCCGTTCGTTTGCGGGGTCACTTGGGTGATGATGCGTTTGAGGTTACCGCCGTGGTAACGGGTGATGTGGTTCCACATCACTTCGACACCGTTCTTGGGAATAGGGAACGCGTAGTAGCGGTTACCGGTGAACCCGGCCAGGCCGTTACCGTCGTTGATGGTGCTTACGTTCAGCGCACTGCGCTTGGCCGACTCGTAGATTTCCGGCGGCACGCCCACGGTGCGATGGGTCGGGTAGACCGGGATCCTGTAGGTTTGAGGGTAGCGCTTGAACATCGCCACCTGGCCTTCCGACAATTTGTCCTTGTACTTGTCGACGGTTGCCGGGGTGATCACGAACAGCGGTTTTTCGCTGGCGAACGGGTCAGCGAGAAAGCCTTTGCTGTCCACCGCGCCAGCATTTTTTGGAATGCCACCGGTCCAGGCCGGGATCGAGCCGTCGGCGTTGCCGGCCTTCTCGGCCCCCAGCGGCGTGAGGCTGGTGCCGAGTTTGTTCGCTTCTTCCGGCGACACCGCCGCCATCACGTTGGCAGCCAGCAAGCTCAGGGCCAGGGCGCCGCATTGCAGAATCATCTTGCGCATTGAAATCATCCTTCTCAGCCAGATCAGAAGTTCACGCCGAAGCTCAGCGCCACGAAGTCGCGGTCTTCGAGGACGTTGTAGTCACCACCAAAGAAGTCGGTGTAACTGAGGCTCGCGGTATAGGTGTTGCGATAGTCGGCATCGACACCGACGCTGACCGCCTTGACGCCTTCGTTGAACAGCCCGTTGGGACCGTAACCGGCAACGTCATGCGACCAGGACAGGTTGGGTTTGAGGTTGACCCCGGCGAACACGTCGGCGTAATCGAGGATCGCCCGGGCGCGGTAGCCCCACGAGGTCGAGGTGACAAAGCCTTCGGTGTCGCCACCGAAACCGTACTGGCCATAGACCGAGTCGCGGCCGTAACGCAGTTGGCTGCGCCCCTCCAGCCCACCGACGTGAACCACCGCCGCTTCACCGACCACGGTCAGTCGTTGCGCGCCCAGAACCTGATCGAAGAACTGCGTCAGGGTGCTCTGGATCTGCGTGACTTCCTTGCGACGGTAGCCTTTGTTGTCGGCGCCAGGCGTCGTCGCGATGGGCGAGGCGGCACCGCCGGCAATCGGGTTGATCAAGGCCAGGGTCAGGTCGTTGGTGTTGACCTGCACCGGAGCATTCGGGCGATAGCTGATCTCGCCGCTCCACGCCGTGCCGGTCGGCAAGGTGGTGGAGAAGCTCGCGCCGTAGAGACGAATGTCTTCGGGGTAGTCGAGGTAATACTGGCCGCGACCCAACATCACACTTTGCGCCAGCCCCGCACCGCTACCGGGTGCCAGGCGGTTGGCGATACCGACCATGCCCGGCAGGCTCGCCAGTGTCGACGCGCCGGCCGTGACGGTGCCCACCGTCGGTGTGCGGCTGTGGTAGTTCATGAAGTACAAGCCGTACTCGGTGTCATCACCGAGCCAGCGCAACGCGGTGCCCCACTGCCCGGAATCCCGAGCATCGCGGTCGCCACCACGGGGAACCACCACCCCTTCGCGGGTCACCAGGATAGGTTGGCCAAACGCGGCTGCCAGCGGCGCCAGCGGAGCAATCGCCGGGCTGCCGACGGTGTAGTTGTTGTTGCAACCGTCCGCCGCCACGTCGACAGCGAAGAAGGTGCCGCAGTTATCGAGAACAGTCTGGTCCCATTCCAGTTGGTAGAACCCGTCGACCGAGAGCTGATCCGTCAGGCCTTGGGAGACGTACAGCATGTTCACCGGAATCAGGCCTTCCTTGATCTCTGCACCGGGACGGCGAAATGCAGAAACGTCGATCGGGTTGATGCTGTTGATCGAGTTGCCGATGAAGGTACTTTCGCCCCAGCTCACCACCTGCTTACCGGCGCGCACGCTGCCCGGCAGGTCGGCGATGGCGTAGTTGTGATAAACGAAAGCGTCGAGAATTTGCGCGCCGGCAGACTTGGCGCCTTCCTTGCGGCCGTGGTCGCTGATTTGCTTGAACGGGCGATCTTCGTCCTCCAATTCGAAGTCGTACCAGTACTTGCCCCGCACGAACACACCGGTGTCGCCATACTTCAATTCGAGGTCGTGGATGCCTTTGACGATTTTGGAAAAGGTTTCGCCCTTCCCGAAGTTCTGCCTCCCGTCATCACCGGTCGACGACTGCCCGGTCCCGCCGTTGACGGTGCCCACCAAAGATTTCTCGGCATCGCGCATGCCCCAACTCGCGCCGACGGACAGCGAGGAGTCAAACGTGCCCTCGATCTCGCCGATATTGAATGAAACAGCCTGCGCCTGGGCACAGCAACCCAAGGCCACCGCAGCGGCCAGCGCGTGCGGTTTGAAGATGGCGCGCATTGTTGTTTTTGTCATGCGTCTTCCCCGGTGAGTGACAGAAGGCCCCACCCTACTGCCGCAACCGGGGAGCGATAAGCGCACCAAGGAGGTATTCGCGGTGTACCTCTAAAGGATGAATGGTCAGACAGGGCGCGGGTTTGCGCGGGGCATGGATGGGCTGGATAGAGGGTTATCAGTCAGACGCATGGGTGTGGTGTGCCGGGACTGTTACTCATGCTGCAACACTGCATGTTGCGAATCGCTATTTTTCCTTAGGGCTCAACGGCTTATTCTTGCCGGGCTTTCACGGTGATCCGCCGGGCAGCACGAAGCCATGGGGTGTGATCAACCCACGCCATCGGCGACAGAATTCAGATGAATCGACGCATTTTCGATTGATCGCCCCGTGTACACAGACGTTGATTTGTAGCTCCTGATCCAACGTCTTACTTGGCCGCTGCGTTTGCAGCGGCCTTTTTTATGGGCGATGGTTTTGTGAGGATGAGAACCGGCGGGAAGAACGCACGACTCAGGCAAGCCCTGCGCAGGGGTGCATCTCGTTCAGAGGGAAAACTTCTGCAAATTGCCCATCATTTCCTTCAGCGCTTCAATATTGTCCTTCGGATGCGCCGCCCCTTCAAAGTCACAAATCTGCTCCCACTGCGCCGCCACATCTTCCGGTGAAAAGCCCACCCGCGGATCGAACCCGGCACCCAGGCTGCGTTCCCAGCGCACCTTGCCCATCCAGCCGCCACCGACTTCAAACAATCCGGACGTTTCTTTGCAGTTTTCACTGGCCAGATACACCACCAGCGGGCTGACCAGTTCCGGTTTGAGCTGTTCGAACACTTGCGGCGGGATCAGGCCCTCGGTCATGCGGGTGCCGCCAGTCGGCGCGATGGCGTTGACCAGGATGTTGTTCTTGCGGCCTTCGATGGCCAGTGTGCGAGTCAGGCCATAGAGGCCGAGTTTGGCCATGCCGTAGTTGGACTGGCCGAAGTTGCCGTAGATGCCGGAGGTCGATGCGGTGAAGATCACGCGGCCATAGTTTTGCTCACGCATATGTGGCCAGGCAGCGCGGGTGACTTTGTAGGCGCCTTCGACGTGAACGCGGTAAACCAGGTCCCAGTCGGCGTCGTCCATTTTGTGGAAAGTCTTGTCGCGCAGGATTCCGGCATTGTTGACCACCACATCGACACGGCCGAAAACGTCGAGTGCGTGCTGGACGATTTTGTCGCCATCGGTGACGGAATCATGGTTGGCTTCGGCGATGCCGCCCGCCTCACGAATCTCGGCTACCACACGGTCTGCTGCGGACGCGTTGGCGCCCTCGCCTTGCGCCGAACCGCCGAGATCGTTGACCAGCACTTTGGCGCCCTGTTTGGCGAACAGCAGCGCATGTGCCCGGCCCAGGCCGCCGCCTGCACCGGTGACGATCACGACTTTATCTTCGAAGCGCACAGACTCATTCATGGGGGGGAACTCCAGCAGGCCAGGGACAATAAGCCCGAGTGTCAGGCACGACGCTGCTGGTCACAATGAACAGGGGAGAGGCTGAATGGTGCCCGATAAGGCAGGGGGATAATCAGGAGTACGCGAACCTGCGCGGCGGCAAAATCAGCCGATCACGAAAATCCAGGTAATGCTTGAGCACCTGCGCCGGGGCTTCGGTCTGTGGGTAATGGCCAATCTCGGCCAGCAGGACTGTGTCCGGGTTGGGGATCAACTCCCGATAGCGCGCGACCATGTGCGCACCGGAAATCGGATCAACTTCGCCATCAATCACGCGCAGCGGCACTTCACCGCGCTGCATGGCGCTGACCCATCGATCGCGATGGACACGCCGTTCGGGAATGTAGGTGATGAGTTTATGCATGATCCGCTGGCCGTGATTGCTATCGATCAACCCCCAGAAATCATCCATTTCACTTTCAGTCGGTCGGGTCATCCGCCCGAAAATCTGCCGAAAACTCTTCACCAGCGCGTCACGCGTGAAGGCGCGGCCAATCATCCAGCCCAAGGGGCTGAGCAGCAGTTTTTGCGCCAGCAGCGGACGATGGGTTTCGGGAAACAGGCCACCGTTGAGAAACACACAACTGGCGAGGTGAATGCGGGTTTCGTAGTGCCGGGCCAACAGTTCCTGCGCCACGCTGTCGCCATAGTCGTGAGCCAGTACGTGCACCGGTTGCGTGACACTCAAATGCGCCAGCAACGCCTGTTGCAAGTCGGCCTGTTCGAGCAGGCTGTATTCGTGGTCCACCGGCTTGGCGGAGTCACCAAAGCCGAGCATGTCGCAGGCAATCACCCGATAGCGCTGCGCCAGTGGTTGCCACAAGTAATGCCAATCCCAACTGGCGGTCGGAAAACCATGGATGAGCAACAGCGGCTCACCCTGCCCCGCCGTCCAATAGCGAATGGTCTGGCCACGGAATACGAACATCTGGCCGCGTTTGCGCCAGACACACAGGGGGATCTCGGCAAGTTCCATTAGAGTTTATAACTCGGGTCTTGTTGATCGAGTTTGCGTAGCAGCGCCGGCCAGGCCAGCGCGCCACCCATCCCTTGAGCACTTTTGGTCACGCCGGCGATCATCGCTTTGGCGCCCGCCAGAATCTGCGGTTCGATGGAGATCAATTCGGCGCCGCCATTCTGTGCCAGCACCTGGATATCGCAGGCGCGCTGGAAGGTAAACATCATCAGGAACGTGTCGGCGATGGTGCCGCCACAGGTCAGCAGACCGTGGTTGTGCAGCATCAGGAAGTTGTTTTCACCAAGGTCGGCTTGCAGGCGCGCTTTTTCTTCATGGTTCAGCGCAACGCCTTCGTAAGCGTGGTAAGCCAGGCTGGACAGGACAAACAAGGATTGCTGGCTGATTGGCAGAATGCCCTGCTTTTGCGCCGAAACCGCGACGCCGGCAGCGGTGTGGGTGTGCAATACGCAAACCACATCGTGGCGAACTTCATGCACGGCACTGTGAATGGTGTAGCCCGCCGGGTTGATCTCGTAAGGACTGTCCATCAGCTTGTTGCCAGCCTGATCGACCTTGACCAGACTGGACGCGGTGATTTCGTGAAACATCAGCCCGAACGGGTTGATCAGAAAATCTTCGGTGCCCGGCACTTTGGCCGAGATGTGCGTAAAGATCAGATCGTCCCAGCCATGCGCGGCAACCAAGCGATAACAGGCCGCCAGATCGACGCGGGTTTGCCACTCGGCGGCGCTGACCTGACCTTTGACACTGTGGGGTGACTGGACGGGGGCAACATTCACGGCAAGACCTCCTGTTCTTATTGTTTTGCTGTCGTAATAGCAGTCTAGTCAGCCCCCGGTTTTCGTGTAGTAGCATTGGCAGCCAGCTTGATGGCCTAGCGAGTCAGTGGCGCAATGAGCCTGGATCCATGTCAAAGGACCGACGCCAGTAACCCTGCAGTGACCAGACTCAGCGAGCTCGTCAGAAGTATGACGAGCCTCATCTTCAGCGCAAAACGCTGACCAATTCCGCCAGCCACGGCTCGGCATCGGTTTCCGGGGTCACTGTTTCGCTGGCGTCCAGGCGCAGCATCGGCAGTGCTTCGCGCAGGCCCAGTTCACCGAACAATTCGCGCATTTGTTCGCCGCCGCCACAGAACGTATCGCCATAGCTCGCATCACCCAAGGCGATGACCGCTCCCGGCAGACCGCGCCAGGCGGCAGGCAGTTGATCGCGAATCATCGAATACAACGGTTGCAGGTTGTCGGGCAATTCACCCATGCCGGTGGTCGACGTCACGGCCAGAAACGCTTGCGGTTCGAAAGCCAGGACATCGGCCAGTGACGCGCGCGAGTTGTGCAGGGTTTCGAAACCGGCGGCTTTCAAAATATTCGAGGCGTGACGGGCGACTTCTTCAGCCGTGCCGTACACCGAGCCGGAAAGGATGGCAACTTTCATCAATCTGATCCTGAAACTGAGCGAAAGACCGGATATTAACAGCAGGACTTGCATTGTTCTTTTAGAATGCAACACACCCTCACACCGGAAAGGATTCTCCGATGATCAATGCCCAACTGCTGCAAATGGTGATCAACGCCTCCAACGACGGCATCGTGATTGCCGAAAAGGAAGGCGAGCAGGACAACATCCTCATTTACGTCAACCCGGCGTTCGAGCGACTGACGGGTTACACCAGCGAAGAAATCCTCTATCAGGATTGTCGTTTCTTGCAGTCGGGCGACCGGGATCAGGAAGCACTTCCAATCATTCGCGCGGCCTTGAACAACGAGGGATCCTGCCGGGAAATCCTCAGGAACTACCGCAAGGACGGCACACCTTTCTGGAATGAACTCTCACTGTCGACGGTGAAAAACCCGAGCGACGGGCAGACTTATTTCGTCGGCGTGCAAAAGGACGTCACCACGCAAGTCAAAGCGCAGCAACGCGTTGCGCAACTGGAAACACAGTTGGCCGAGGCGCTCGCCGAACTATCTGCGCTGAAAGCGACGAACGGCGCAAACAAAACTGCGAATTAAGTGTCATTAACTACAATCACCAATGATTTTGTAACTATATCTTTCGAGCAAGCCATGCAGCGCGACGCACTCCTCACTCAGGATGAGCTGGATTTTATCCAGACCATGCAACACAACCCGCAGCTCAATGTGCGGGATGCGACGTCGAGCCTGCTTGTCAACGGTGGTTCGCAGATACGTGATTTGCTCACACGCCTCGCGGCTCATGAGCAAGTTACCATCCAGGCCAACTTCGAAAACCAGCAAATGACCTTCCCCTTGCACCTGGTGGAAGACGAGTTTCATGCGCTGCATTTGCGTCTGGGCGTGCCAAGCATTTATGAAGACGGGCCGATGGTCCGTCCTTGGCGCCTGGTCCTTGAAGAGCCGGTGGCGCTGGAAAACGCCAAAGGCCAGCCAGGCACAATGTTTGTACATGAAGTGTCGTTCAAGGGCGTATTACTGGAAGTGCGCAACAAGACCAAGCCACCCAAGCATTTCGCCTTGTGGTTCAGCCCGTCAGGCTATGAACGGATCGCATTGCGCGGCACCTTTGAGCGTGAAACCGAACAGGGTTTCTACGCCTACGAGTTGAGTCAGTCTGACAAGGATGAAACCGAACGTCTGCGCCAGTACATCCTTCAGCAACATCGCCTGACACACCCCGCCCTACATACCTGAATCTCAGGTATCCAGATTTCCCGCCAGGAACTGTTTCAGACGCTGGCGCATCACCGTCCCCTGATTCCCCAGACAACCGATCGACGACCCGGCCAGGCTTTCCTGAGCCAGTTCCGACGCATCACCGGCGAGCAACAACTGACAATCCAGGCTCATGGCCAGACGATTTAGCAGCCGAGGCAATTCTGCGGTCGGCGCGTGATTGGACACCAACACCAAGGCCTGGGGTTTGACCCGCTCACAGATCAGAGTCAACTCATCGAAGGGCTGACCAATCGCCAGCAACTGAATCGCCGAATCAACGCTGCTCAAGTACAACGCGGTGACCAGAATTTCCAGTTCACGGGCCTGGTCGGCCAAGGCGCAGACGATGATCCGACGCGGCTGCATGACACGCACCAGCAGCAGCCGTTGCAACACGCGAGAACGCAGAAAGCCGTCCAGAAATAGCCATTTGCTGGTCAGGCCGAAGGCTTCATTGTGGTGCAGCAATTGCTTCCAGAGCGGCAGCAATATGTCCTCGAACACCACTGAGAGCGGGTAGCTGGAGAAGATCTGCCCATAAACCTGCTCCAGCTGAACCTCGTCAAAGGCCTTCACCGCGGCCAGGACTTGTTCCTGCCATTGCTCATAGTCAGCGTGAACGAGTTCGTTGGGGATGATATGTGCCAGCGTCTTGAGCGGTTCGATCTTGGCCAGAATCTTGCCAACCTTGCTGACCGCGACGCCGCGCTCGACCCAGCCAAGGATGCTGCGAACGCGCTCGATATCGGCCATCGAGTACAAGCGGTGCCCACTTTCAGTGCGCGTGGGCTGGATCAGACCATAACGCCGCTCCCAGGCCCGCAGCGTAACCGGATTGATACCTGTCAGCCGCGCCACCTCGCGAATAGGAAAGAGTTCTTCCCGATCCAGGGAAACATTCGATTGCGGGACAGAAGTAGCGTCAGTCTGGACAGGCATCGGATCGTCGACGTCCACAAGCAAATTGGATCCCATTTTAACTCTCCTCCCCCCCGACTGTTCAAGGAGTTAATAATAGACAGACGCCTCTGGTGAAATATTCATAATCAGGAATAATCCTTGCTTGTCTCAAGTCGCAGCCCACCACCCCGGTGCTGTGCCTGGCGAAACGCCTACCCGGTGTAACGCAAACGTCTACGGAGATACATGATGTCTACCTCACCCGTCACGCTGATGGTTGCGCGCCGCGTTGCCGAAGGGCGCTATCAGGACTTAATGCTCTGGTTGCGCGAAGGCGAACAACTGGCCACCGATTTTCCCGGTTATCTCGGCTCTGGCGTGCTCGCTCCGCCGCCCGACGATGACGAATTCCAGATTATTTTCCGCTTTGCCAATGAGCAGACCATGCACGCCTGGGAACACTCTGCCTCGCGCACGGCCTGGCTGGCGCGCGGCAGCGACTTGTTTGCCCACAAGACGGAACATCGCGTCAGCGGCATCGAAGGCTGGTTCGGCGCAGTCGGTCAGCGCCCGCCACGCTGGAAACAGGCCGTGGCGATCTGGTTGGCTTTCTTTCCGGTGTCCCTGTTGTTCAACTTTGTCCTGGGGCCTTTGCTGAACGAAGTGAGCCTGCTGCCACGGGTGCTTGTCAGCACGCTGTGCCTGACGCCGTTGATGGTCTACTTCTTCATTCCTTTGTCGACCCGTCTGCTGGCCAACTGGCTGAACAGCACGCCGGCACGACCATTGACCGTCCAGCCTTCCACACAGAACCGCTAAGCCGTCACCAACCTAGGTACACGCCTCCCGTCGCTGGTATAGTTTTGCCCTTACCGCGACGCGAGCCGTTCATGACCTCTTCCGCAGCCCCAATCCTCATCACCGGTGCCGGCCAGCGTGTCGGCCTGCATTGTGCGCAGCGTTTGATTGAAGACGGCCATCGGGTCATCTTCAGCTACCGCAGCGAACGCCCCGGCGTCCAGGCATTGCGCGATCTGGGCGCTATCGCAGTGTTTGCTGATTTTTCCACTGAGACTGGAATCCTCGCGTTCATTGCCGATCTGAAAACCCACACCGACAGCCTGCGGGCGATTGTCCACAACGCCTCCGAATGGCTGAGCGAAACGCCGGACAACGACGCCGCCGCCTTCACCCGCATGTTCAGCGTGCACATGCTTGCGCCCTACCTGATCAACCTGCACTGTGCCGACTTGCTGCAACGCTCACACCCGGCGGACATTGTGCACATCAGCGATGACGTGACCCGCAAGGGCAGCAGCCGGCACATCGCCTACTGCGCCAGCAAAGCCGGGCTCGACAGCCTGACCCTGTCCTTCGCCGCGAAATACGCGCCGACAATCAAGGTCAACGGTATCGCGCCCGCCCTGCTAATGTTCAACCCCGAGGACGACGCGGCTTACCGCGCCAAGGCGCTGGCCAAGTCCGCGCTGGGCATCGAGCCTGGCAGCGAAGTGATTTACCAGAGCCTGCGCTACTTGCTCGACAACCCCTATGTCACCGGCACCACCCTGACCGTCAATGGCGGAAGGCACATCAAATAAGATGCCCCGCGAGGATGTTCCATGACGCTAATCCTGCCCCAGAACGCGCTGTCCCAAAGCTACCGCGAGATCCTCATCGGTCTCGGTGAAAACCCGGATCGCGAAGGCCTGATCGACACCCCGGCGCGCGCGGCCAAAGCCATGCAGTACCTCTGCCATGGTTACGAACAAAGTGTCGACGAGATCGTCAACGGCGCGCTGTTCGCCTCTGACAACGATGAAATGGTCATCGTCGACAACATCGAGCTGTACTCGCTCTGCGAACATCACCTGCTGCCCTTCATCGGCAAGGCCCATGTGGCTTATATTCCAACCGGCAAGGTGCTGGGCCTGTCGAAAATTGCGCGGCTGGTGGACATGTTTGCCCGTCGCCTGCAAATCCAGGAAAACCTCACCCGGCAAATCGCCGATGCGGTGCAACAGGTGACCGGCGCGGCAGGCGTCGCGGTGGTCATCGAAGCCAAACACATGTGCATGATGATGCGCGGTGTCGAGAAACAGAATTCAACCATGAACACCTCGGTGATGCTCGGCGCCTTCCGCGAGTCGAGCAACACCCGTCAGGAGTTCTTGCAATTGATTGGACGGAGCACGTCGTAATGCCACAACTTCAACCAGGCATGGCACGCATCCGGGTCAAGGACCTGTGCCTGCGGACCTTCATCGGAATCAACGAGGATGAAATCCTCAACAAGCAGGATGTACTGATCAACCTGACCATCCTGTATGCGGCCCAGGAAGCGGTGCGCGATAACGACATCGATCACGCGCTGAACTACCGCACCATCACCAAGGCAATCATCGCCCATGTTGAAGGCAATCGCTTTGCGCTGCTGGAACGCCTGACCCAGGAAATCCTCGATCTGGTCATGGCCAACACGTCGGTGCTGTACGCCGAGGTTGAAGTCGATAAACCTCACGCCCTGCGATTCGCCGAATCGGTGTCGATTACCCTGGCGGCGAGCCGCTGACCGCGTCTGGCGCATTGGTCGTCAGACTTTTATCATCCGCGTCACGATTTGACCGCACAGAGCCCGCCATGAACGATCAACAACGCCTGGAACTTGAAGCCGCCGCCTTTCGCCGGCTGGTGGCCCATCTGGACAGCCGCAAGGATGTACAGAACATTGACCTGATGAACCTCTCCGGTTTCTGCCGCAACTGCCTGTCCAAGTGGTACAAGGCCGCGGCCGACGAACGCCAGATCGACGTCAGCCTCGATGACGCCCGCGAAGTGGTTTACGGCATGCCGTACGCCGAATGGAAAGCCCAATACCAGCAAGAAGCCAGCGCCGAACAACAAGCGGCGTTCGCCAAAGGAAAACCCAATGAGTGATTTGAACACCCTGCGCGCCAGCCTCAAGAGCGGCGAACACGTCTTTGCCGACACCCTGGCCTTCATCGCCGCCAATTACGACTATCAGCCCCAAGCCTTCAACAACGGTGGCGTAGAAAACGCCGCAGGTCAGAACGAAGGTTCGTGCAAGACCCTGGGTCTGGCGCTGCTGGAAGGTCTGAACGATGAAGAAGCGCTGCTGGCGTTTGGCGAGCATTACCGCTCGGTGGTGGCAACGCCTGAAGGCAGCGACCACGGCAATATCCGCGCGCTGATTGCCCATGGGTTGGCAGGCGTGAAGTTCACTCAGCAACCACTGACTCGCCGCTGATTTACGGCTGATACGAAACCTGTGGCGAGGGAGCTTGCTCCCGCTGGACTGCGTAGCGGTCCCTCTTTTTTTGGGGCCGCTGCGCGACCCAGCGGGAGCAAGCTCCCTCGCCACAGGCCGCGCTTCACCTGCCCATCTCCTGTTCGCACACATCCCGACTTTTAAGATTGACCCGGCGACTTTATTTCGTTTGCCGGGCACCGCTGCTCACGGCTTAGATAAAAAGAAGCATCCCTTCTTCAGAGTCGGTCATCCATGAGCAGCGAATCCATCAGCCGGTCGATCAACATCGTTCATCCTGTCACGCTCAGCCACGGCAAAAATGCCGAGGTCTGGGACACCGATGGCAAACGCTACATCGACTTCGTCGGTGGCATCGGCGTGCTGAACCTCGGCCATTGCCACCCGCGCATCGTCGACGCCATTCGCGAACAAGCCACCCGCCTGACCCACTACGCGTTCAACGCCGCCCCGCATGTGCCCTACCTCGAACTGATGGAACGCCTGACCGCGTTCATCCCGGTGAATTACCCGGTCAGCGGCATGCTCACCAACAGCGGCGCGGAAGCGGCGGAAAACGCCCTGAAGATCGTCCGTGGCGCCACCGGCCGCACCGCCGTGATCGCCTTCGACAGCGCCTTCCACGGCCGCACCCTCGCCACCCTCAACCTCAACGGCAAGGTCGCCCCCTACAAACAGAAAGTCGGCGTGCTTCCCGGCCCGGTGTTTCACTTGCCCTACCCGAGCAAGGACAACGGCGTGACCTGCGCCGAAGCGCTGAAGGCCATGGACCGACTGTTCAGCGTCGAGATCGACGTTGAAGACGTGGCGTGTTTTATTGTTGAACCGGTGCAGGGTGAAGCAGGCTTCCTGGCGATGGACGTCGAGTTCGCCCAAGCGCTGCGCACGTTCTGTGATGAAAAGAACATCCTGCTGATCGTCGATGAAATCCAGTCTGGCTTCGGCCGCACCGGCGAGCGCTTTGCGTTTTCGCGGCTGGGCATTGAGCCGGATTTGATCCTGCTGGGCAAAAGCATTGCCGGTGGCGTGCCGCTGGGTGCGGTGGTCGGGCGCAAGGCATTGCTCGACACGTTGCCCAAGGGCGGTCTGGGCGGGACTTACTCGGGCAATCCCATCGCCTGCGCCGCCGGGCTGGCGACACTGGACGAAATGACGGATGCCAACCTGCAAGCCTGGGGCGCGCAACAGGAAGAAGCGATCGTCAGCCGTTACCACGCCTGGCATGACAGCAAACTTTCACCTTACCTGGGGCGCTTGACCGGCGTTGGCGCGATGCGCGGCATTGAACTGGCCAATGCCGATGGCACACCGGCGCCGGCCCAGTTGACGCAACTGCTGGCGTTAGCCCGGGAGGCAGGCTTGCTGCTGATGCCCAGCGGCAAGTCGCGCCACATCATCCGCCTGCTGGCGCCGCTGACCACCGAAGCCTCGGTGCTGGAGGAAGGGCTGGACATCCTTGAGGCCTGCCTGAAAAAACTGGACTGAACCCAAAATCGAGGAAAAAAAAACCGGCCGAGGCCGGTTTTTTCATTTCAACGATCTCAGAACTTGGCGTTCTGCAGGTCGTCCAGGTAACGCTCGGTGTCCAGTGCCGCCATGCAGCCAGCGCCGGCCGAGGTAATGGCCTGACGGTAAACGTGGTCAGCCACGTCACCGGCGGCAAAGATACCTTCGACGCTGGTCGCCGTGGCGTTGCCTTCACGGCCGCCCTGCACTACCAGATAGCCGTCTTTCAACGTCAGCTGACCTTCGAACAACGAAGTGTTCGGGGTGTGGCCGATGGCGATGAACACGCCGTCGACTTTGAGCTCGTCGAAGCTGCCGTCGTTGTTCTTCAGGCGAGCACCGGTCACGCCCATGTTGTCGCCCAGGACTTCGTCCAGGTTCGAGTTCAGTTTCAGCTCGATCTTGCCTTCGGCAACCCGGGCATTCAGCTTGTCGATCAGGATCTTCTCGGCGCGGAAGGTTTCGCGACGGTGGATCAGGGTCACCTTGCTGGCGATGTTGGCCAGGTACAGGGCTTCTTCAACCGCGGTGTTGCCACCGCCAACCACAGCCACTGGCTTGTTGCGATAGAAGAAACCGTCGCAGGTCGCGCAGGCCGACACGCCTTTGCCCATGAACGCTTCTTCGGACGGCAGGCCCAAGTAACGAGCGCTGGCGCCGGTCGCGATGATCAGCGCGTCGCAGGTGTACTTCGCGCTGTCGCCGATCAGGGTGTACGGCTTGGAAGCAAAGTCCACGGCATTGATGTGATCGAAAACGATCTCGGTTTCAAAACGCTCGGCGTGCTCTTTCATGCGTTCCATCAACGCCGGGCCGGTCAGACCGTGGACGTCGCCCGGCCAGTTGTCGACTTCGGTGGTGGTGGTCAGTTGACCGCCGGCTTGCATGCCGGTGATCAACAACGGCTTGAGGTTGGCACGGGCGGCATAGACCGCAGCGCTGTAACCGGCAGGGCCGGAACCGAGAATAATCACTCGCGAATGACGGACTTCAGACATGACCTGCTCCTGTTGACCGGCCCTGGACACCGGGCGCGGAACGCCGGGTTGCCGGCGGGAATAAAAAAGGACCGTGGTTGACCTTGGGGAAGGCTTGAGTACGACAGTCCTGCAAAAAGATTGGGTGCAGCGTATCGAGGGGGCGAAGATTAAGGAAATACGGATTAACAATCCAGCTCATAGGTGGTCTCTATCCCACTGCGGCGACTATATAGGCGTCTTTGTTACAGTGAATGTCGATACCGCTGCCGCGCTTTCGCCCTTTCGGCAAAGCCGGTAAGGTCGGCGCGTTTCCCTCTGCCCGGAGCACGTTATGCCCGCACCCGTCCTGTCTGGACCGCAATACTTGCGCGAAGGCCTCAAGTTGGTCCTCAGCCCCAGCCTGCGTTTATTCGTGTTGTTGCCGCTGGCCATCAACCTGGTGCTGTTCGTCGGATTGATTTACCTGGCCGGCCATCAATTTAGTCTGTGGGTCGATACGCTGATGCCCACCCTCCCCGACTGGCTGAGTTTTCTCAGTTACATTCTCTGGCCGATTTTTGTGGTGCTGGTGGTGCTGATGGTGTTTTTCACCTTCACCATGCTCGCCAACGTCATCGCCGCCCCCTTCAACGGCTTCCTCGCGGAGAAAGTCGAAGTGGTGGTACGCGGCACCGACGATTTCCCGTCCTTCAGCTGGGGCGAACTGATCGCCATGATCCCGCGCACCCTGTCCCGGGAGATGCGCAAACTCGGCTACTTCCTGCCCCGGGCGCTCGGGCTGTTCATTCTCTCCTTCATCCCCGTGGTGAACATCATCGCCGCGCCGCTGTGGCTGCTGTTCGGGGTGTGGATGATGGCGATCCAATACATCGACTACCCCGCGGATAACCACAAGCTGGGCTGGAACGAAATGCTCGCCTGGTTGCGGCAGAAGCGCTGGCAGAGCATGAGCTTTGGCGGGATCGTCTATCTGGTGCTGCTGATTCCGGTGGTCAACATTTTGATGATGCCGGCGGCTGTGGCGGGGGCAACATTGTTTTGGGTGAGGGAGCGTGGAGCTGACACGCTGGAACGAAGCACCGCCTGAACATCCGTATCTCTTGGTGAATATTTATAACCGGCTATTGCTGACAGTAGCCAATATCAGGAATGACGTATCCAATAAATCATGAGGTCCACCTGCATGAGAATTCTCATGCATCAAGGAAGAGACGTGACCTCAATTTATGGAGATTTTATTCAATGCCATTACCCGCTCCCCCCCTCGCCTCTGCCGCAACGACAATCCACACGACCGGAAATACTCCCGGCGAGCGCTTTGCCTGGGCCGGCCTGAGTCCGGCAGTACGCTATGCACAGCCTGTTGCCGGGGTCGCCTGCACCCTCAACGAAAGCACGCGTATTCTCATCGACGATGAGCGCATCCGCCCGTTGGCGACACGATTGGCATTCGGGCTCGCCGTTGCCGCCGGTCTCAGCAAACCACCCGCCGTAATGCTCGCCTCAGGCAGTCCGCCGCAGAGTCGGGGGGATGTCGTGTTGAATATGTCTGCGCCTGATACGGCGCAAGTCCCGATACCCGCCAAAGGCCTGAACGAGGCCTACCGCATCGATATTACCGACGCCATTCGCGTCACCGCAAAAAACCCGGAAGCCATGGCCCGGGCATTGACGACCTTGCATAAAGCAGCACTGGTTTGCGCCACACTTGCCCCAGGAGTGGTCATTGACGCTCCTGCTTATGCCGAGCGCTCCGTTCTGCTTGATGTCGGGCGCAAGTATTACAGCCCTGAATGGATCAAAAACCTGCTGCGCGAGATGGCGTGGAACCAGCTCAACACGCTGTATCTTCACCTCACCGACAATGAGGGTGTTCGGATCGTGTTTCCTTCTCATCCAGACCTATCCAGTGCGGATGCCTGGAGCGTAGAGGAACTCAAAGAGATACTCGACACCGCTGCCTCGTACCACATCAACGTCATTCCCGGGATTGAATCGCCTGGGCATATGAATTTCATACTGCGCAACAAGCCCGAATTTCAACTGCACCTGAGCGATGGCACCGTTGTGCCCAAAGCGCTGGATTTCAGCCTTCCGGCCGCACGCCGCTTTGTCAAAGAGCTCCTCAAGGATGTGTTCCACATGTTTCCAGACTGCACCCATGTCAATCTGGAAGCCGACGAGTATTTCCTCGCTCCGATCACCCCCTACAACACGCCAAAACTGGCTGAATACGCACGGCAGGCTTCGGGAAAACCAGGCGCCAACTCGCGCGATGGCGTCCGACAATTCGTCAATGAGCTGGCGGGTTTCGTGCGCGAGAATGGCAAGACTGCACGCATATGGAACGATGCCGTCGTTCAAGACAATCAAGTGATCCAGGTCGATACCGCCGTTGAAATACTTTGCTGGAGTATCTGGGGCAGCGTTCGCAGTGAGAAAAACGTACAAGCGCTGATCGATGCCGGGTACACCGTGCTCAATGCCCACGGCGACTTCTACTTTGTCATCCGATCCGACTGGAGCAATCTGGTGGATCGCAAGCATTCGCCTTATGGACTTTACGATTTCTGGCGCCCCAACCATTTCATGGACAAGGCCGGTCAAAGCGTGACGATCATCGATTCAGTCCACCCTGCGATGAAAGGGGGAGGCATACAAATATGGGCCGATGAACCCGATTACCTGTCAGCTGAGAAAATCTGGTCGCATCTGATTCTATGGATGCAACCCATCGGGCAACGTTCATGGGGATCACCGCACGCGGCCAACACCATGAAGGAGGTGCAACCGATTACCCGTTCGGTTGCCTTCGCGCCACCGGAACGTTGATGACTGGCCGTATCTGCCGCCCCTAAGGGCCTCCGCGTCATAAATCCATCATCGAAACGCAACAATGACGACATGGCCTCAGCCGACACTGAGGTCATGACGACAGCTCTGCATATCACTCTGATCACCGAAACCTTCCCACCGGAAATCAACGGCGTGGCCAATACCCTTGGCCGCTTGTGCGACGGTTTGCGCGCGCGCGGGCACCAGGTGGAATTGGTCCGGCCACGCCAACTGTGTGATCAGCAGATAAGCGGTGACGATGATTTGCTGTTGTGTCGTGGCTGGCCGCTGCCGGGCTATCCCGGCCTGCAATGGGGCCAGTCGTCGATGCACAAGTTGCTCAGGCGCTGGACCCGGCATCGACCGGACGTGCTGTACATCGCAACCGAAGGGCCACTGGGCTTGTCTGCGTTACGCGCGGCACGGCGCCTGGGAATTTCGGTGGTCAGCGGTTTTCACACCAACTTTCAGCAGTACTCGAGCCAATACGGGCTGGGATTGCTGACGCGAATGCTCACTCACTACCTGCGCTGGTTCCACAACCGGTCGACTCTGACCCTGGTGCCGAGCCCCAGCCAGCGGATGGAGCTTGAGCGTCGCAGCTTCGAACGCCTGGCCTTGCTCTCCCGGGGGGTCGACAGCCAATTGTTTCATCCGAGCAAAAGGCTGGCATCGCTGCGCGAACAGTGGGGACTGACCGAGAACGACATCGCGATCATTCATGTCGGGCGCTTGGCCCCGGAGAAAAACCTCGGATTGCTCAAGCGCAGTTTCGACGCACTGAAGGCCACTTATCCACAGCGCAACCTGCGTTTGATCGTGATCGGTGACGGCCCGCAACGAGCGGTGCTGGAGCAGGAACTGCCCGAGGCGGTTTTCTGCGGTTCACAACGTGGCGAAGCGTTGGCCAGTCACTACGCATCCGGTGATGTGTTCCTGTTTCCGAGCATGACCGAAACCTTCGGCAACGTGGTGCTTGAGGCATTGGCCTCGGGGTTGGGTGTGGTGGCTTACGATCAGGCGGCCGCCGCTCAACATATCCGACATGGCTATAACGGCGTGCTGGCGATGCCGGGGGATGAAGAGGCGTTTTGCGACGCGGCAGCGTGGCTGCTGGAAGAGCGCGAGACATTGCGCTGCGTGCGCTTGAATGCCCGTCAGCATGCTAGCCGGCAGGGTTGGGCGGCGATTATCGAGCAGTTCGAGGGGCAGTTGCGGGGGGCTTGTGTGGGGGAAGTGGTGGTTCCTGGGGCACAGACCTTATCCTGACTGCATGGTGACATTGAATCCGTCTTCGCGAGCAAGCCCGCTCCCACATTAGACCGCGTTTTTTCGCAGAAACGCGATCAAATGTGGGAGCGGGCTTGCTCGCGAAGAAGACCTTGCAGACAATTTAAACCAAGGTCATCAACGCCTCACGGCTGAACGGCAGGATGTCTTCCTCACGCCCGTCGCGCACTTTCTGCGCCCAGTCCGGATCCACCAGCAGCGCACGCCCTACCGCCACCAGGTCGAACTCGTCATTGTTCAGGCGCTCCAGCAGTTTTTCCAGGCTGGCTGGCTGCGCGATCTTGTCAGTGTTGACCATGAACTGCAGGAACTCGCCATCCAGACCCACACTGCCCACGGTGATGGTCGGCTTACCGGTGAGCTTGCGAGTCCAACCGGCCAGGTTCAGTTCGGAGCCATCGAATTCCGGCTCCCAGAAACGGCGCGTCGAGCAGTGGAAAATATCCACGCCGGCGTCGGACAACGGCTTGAGGAACTCGCCCAGCGCTTCCGGCGTTTGCACCAGACGCGCGGTGTAATCCTGCTGTTTCCACTGCGAGAAACGGAAGATGATCGGGAAGCCTTCGCCGACCGCGGCACGCACGGCCTGGATCAACTCAATGGCAAAACGCGAACGGCCAGCCAGGTCGCCACCGTATTCGTCGGTGCGCTGGTTGCTGCCTTCCCAGAAGAACTGATCGACCAGATAACCGTGGGCACCGTGGATTTCAACGCCGTCCATGCCAATGCTCTGGGCATCCTTGGCGGCCTGGGCGAACGCGGCGATCACGTCCTGGATGTCTTGTTTAGTCATGCCGTGAACCACGACCTGACCGTCCTTCAATTTTTCCGACGGGCCGTAACCCGGGACGCTCGCATCCGGTTCGGTGCCGATACGGCGCACGCTGCCGACATGCCACAGCTGTGGAACGATCTTGCCGCCCTCAGCGTGAACCGCATCGACGACTTTCTTCCAGCCGGCCAGTGCGGCTTCACCGTAGAAATGCGGCACGTTCGGGTAGCCGTTCGACGCCTTGTGACCGATGGTGGTGCCTTCGGTGATGATCAAGCCCACGCCTGCGGCGGCGCGACGACGGTAGTACTCGATCACTTTGGAATTAGGCACGCCACCCGGCGAAAACGAGCGGGTCATCGGCGCCATGACGACGCGGGTCGGCAGTTCGAGGGTGCCGAGGTGGAACGGTTTAAACAGGGCTTTAACGGGCATGAGGCACTCCACGAAAACGATATCGACGGGATGGAATTTTATGACGGCGATAATATGCGCAGTTCAAAGCGCTGCCCAGCACTATTGATCTGGGTGATTAAGGGTCAAAAGGCAGGCATAAAAAATCGCAGCCCGAGGGCTGCGATTTTTTGGGGTTCAGCTCAGCGCTTTTTCAATCGCATGCACGATCGTTGGATCATCCGGCGCCGTACGCGGGGAAAACCGCGCCAGCACACGACCGTCCTTGCCCAGCAGGAACTTTTCGAAGTTCCAGGTAATGTCACCCGGGAATTCCGCGCCCTCGCCCGCCAGCAGGCGGTAGAGCTGATGACGCTCATGTCCGTTGACTTCCAGCTTGCTGGACAACGGAAAGGTCACGCCATAGTTGAGGCTGCAAAACTCCTGGATTTCCTGCTCGGAACCCGGCTCCTGCCCGGCAAACTGATTGCAAGGCAAGCCGAGTACGCTGAAACCCTTACCTTTGAATTGCTGGTAGAGGTTTTCCAGCGCCGCGTACTGTGGGGTCAAGCCACATTTGGAGGCGACGTTGACCACCAGCACGACTTGCCCTTTGAATGGCGCCAGCGGTAGCTCCTGTCCATCCAGGGCTGTCAACTTAAGCTCGTGAAAAGCACTCATGACGAACTCCAAATTCCCGTGTTCTTCTCGAAACAGCCACTTGGCGGTGCCCCCAAGGACAGCCGCCGACTAAAAAGGCGCCCTCGGGCGCCTCTCCAGTTCTCTGAGCTTAGCGCAGAAAATCAGTGGTGATGGCCACCTTCGCCATGGACGTGACCATGAGCGATTTCTTCCTGGCTGGCGTCACGGATGTCGATGATCTTGACCTGGAAATTCAGGCGCTGGCCGGCCAACGGGTGGTTGCCGTCGACGGTGACTTCGTCGCCGTCCAGATCGCGAATGGTGACGATCTGCATTTGGCCATCCGGAGCGGAAGCGTGGAACTGCATGCCCACTTCCAGTTCGTCGACGCCTTCGAACATGCTGCGGCTCAGGGTGCTGACCAGTTCGGCAGCGTACTCGCCGTAGGCATCTTCAGGTTCAACGGCTACGGTCAGCTCGTCGCCGACAGCTTTGCCTTCCAGAGCCTTTTCCAGGCCCGGGATGATGTTACCTGCGCCTTGCAGGTAGACCAGCGGCGCGCCACCGGCGGAGCTGTCGATGACCTCACCAGCGTCGTTGGTCAGGGTATAGTCGATGGAGACAGCCTTATTGGCGGCGATCAGCATGGGGCGAGACCTTTTGCATAAGAATGAAGAAAGGCCAAGTTTAGCGAAGCCATCGCCCGAAAGCGAACACAACCCGGACGGAAGGTTGGCGACGCCAGGCGCAACGGTCACAGGCTTCCATCAGGATGAGGACGGTCATTGGGTGGCCGAGCTTTCCTGTGGCCACAGCCAGCACCTGCGCCACCAGCCACCGTGGCAATCGCGTGCCTGGGTCCTGGACCCTGCGCAACGTATTGAAAAAATAGGCCAGCCCTTTGACTGCGGTTGGTGCGCACAAGGCCCGGTTAGCGATAACCTTGGCGACTGAATTTCGGTAGATCGTCAGGTATAAACGATCGCCTTTGCCATGCTCCCTTAGAGAATCCGCATGCAAACTTTTTTTATCGCACCCACCGATTTTGGTGTGGGTCTGACCTCCATCAGCCTCGGGCTGGTGCGCACGCTTGAGCGCGCTGGCCTCAAAGTCGGCTTTTTCAAACCGATTGCCCAGCCCCATCCGGGTGACACCGGCCCGGAACGTTCCACCGAACTGGTGGCCCGCACCCACGGCTTGCGGCCGCCGCAGCCACTGGGCCTGGCGCACGTCGAGCGCATGCTCGGCGATGGTCAGCTGGATGAACTGCTCGAAGAAATCATCACCCTTTATCAGCAAGCCGCTGTCGGCAAGGACGTGCTGGTCGTCGAAGGCATGGTCCCGACCCGCAGCGCCAGCTACGCAGCACGGGTCAACCTGCATTTGGCCAAGAGCCTGGATGCCGATGTGATTCTGGTCTCGGCGCCGGAAAGCGAAGCCCTGTCAGAACTCTCTGGCCGCGTGGAATTGCAGGCGCAACTGTTCGGCGGGCCGAAAGACCCGAAAGTCCTCGGTGTGATCCTCAATAAGGTCAAGACCGACGAAAGCATGGACGTCTACGCCTCGCGCTTGAAGGAGCACTCGCCGTTGCTGCGCAGCGGAGATTTCCGTTTGCTGGGCTGCATCCCGTTCCGGCCGGAATTGAATGCCCCGCGCACCCGTGACGTCGCCGACCTGATGGGCGCACAAATCCTCAATGCCGGCGATTACGAAACACGGCGCATGACCAACATCATCATCTGCGCCCGCACCATGCGCAACACCGTGGAGCTGCTCAAGCCCGGCGTGCTGGTGGTGACACCCGGTGATCGCGACGACATCATCCTCGCCGTCAGCCTCGCGGCCATGAACGGCGTGCCGCTGGCCGGCCTGCTGCTGACCAGCGACACCCTGCCCGACCCGCGCATCATGGACTTGTGCCGTGGCGCGTTGCAGGCGGGTTTGCCGGTGTTGTCGGTGAGCACGGGCTCCTACGACACCGCCAACCAATTGAACGGCTTGAACAAGGAAATCCCCATCGACGACCGCGAGCGTGCGGAGATCATCACCGACTTCGTCGCCAGCCACCTCGATGCCAACTGGCTGCACCAGCGCTGCGGCACCCCGCGTGAGATGCGCCTGTCGCCCGCTGTGTTCCGCTACCAATTGATCCAACGCGCCCAGGCGGCGAACAAACGTATCGTGCTGCCAGAAGGCAGTGAGCCGTTGACCGTGCAAGCCGCGGCGATCTGCCAGGCTCGTGGCATTGCCCGTTGCGTGTTGCTGGCGAAGCCGGCGGACGTCGAAGCCGTGGCTCGCGCTCAAGGCATCGAGCTGCCGCCGGGGCTGGAGATCCTCGACCCGGATCTGATCCGCGAACGCTACGTCGAGCCGATGGTTGCGCTGCGCAAAAGTAAAAGTCTCAACGCGCCGATGGCCGAGCAGCAACTGGAAGACACCGTGGTGATCGGCACCATGATGCTGGCGCTGGATGAAGTCGATGGCCTCGTCTCCGGCGTCATCCACTCCACCGCCAACACCATCCGCCCTGCCCTGCAGCTGATTAAAACGGCACCGGGCTGCACCTTGGTGTCGTCGGTGTTCTTCATGCTGTTTCCGGAAGAAGTGCTGGTCTACGGCGATTGCGTGATGAACCCGCACCCGAGCGCCAGCGAACTGGCCGAGATCGCCCTGCAAAGCGCCGACTCGGCGGCCGCGTTCGGCATCACGCCACGCGTGGCGATGATCAGCTATTCCAGCGGTGAGTCCGCCAGCGGCGAAGAGGTCGAGAAAGTTCGCGAAGCGACATTGCTCGCCCACGAACAGCAAAACTCGCTGCTGATCGATGGTCCGTTGCAATACGACGCCGCGGCCAACGAAACGGTGGCCAAGCAACTGGCGCCGAATAGCCAGGTCGCCGGTCGCGCCACGGTGTTCGTGTTCCCCGACCTGAATACCGGCAACACCACCCACAAAGCCGTGCAACGCAGCGCCGACTGCGTGAGTCTCGGACCGATGCTGCAAGGCCTGCGCAAACCGGTGAACGACCTGCCGCGCGGCGCGCAAGTCGATGACATCGTCTACACCATCGCGTTGACCGCGATTCAGGCTGCCAACCGACCTATGGATGTTTAAATGCTGGATTCCCTGCCTGCCGCCGTGCGCGGTGTGATTGCTTCGTTGTTGCTGGCCCTCAATACCCTTCTGCTGTGCTCGTTTCTGTTCTTCGTGGCGATTTTCAAGGTGCTCCCGTTCGCCATCACCCAACGCTTCACACGCTGGCTGATGAGCCACACCCATGAAGCCTGGATCAGCAACAACAAAGCGTGGATGAACCTGGTCTGCCGTACCCGCTGGCACCTCAGCGGCCTGGAAGGCCTGGACTATCAGCACTCGTACCTGATCACCAGCAACCACCAGAGCTGGGTCGACATCATGGTGCTGCAATACGTACTCAACCGCCGCATCCAGCCGCTGAAGTTTTTTCTGAAACAGGAGCTGATCTGGGTGCCGGTGATTGGTCTGGCCTGGTGGACGCTGGGCTTTCCGTTCATGAAGCGCTATTCCAAGGCGTATCTGGAAAAGCACCCGGAGAAGAAAGGCAAAGACCTGGAAACCACGCGCAAGACCTGCGCGAAGTTTCGCAACAGCCCGGTGGGGATTTTCAACTTCGTTGAGGGCACTCGCTTCACCGAAGGTAAACACGCGCAGCAGAAATCACCGTTCAAGTATTTGCTCAAACCCAAGGCCGGTGGCATTGCGTTTGTGCTGGATGCGATGGGCGAGCAGCTGGAATCCATCGTCAACGTGACGATTCACTATCCGGGCGGGCGTCCGGGGTATTGGGATTTGCTCTGCGGGAATGTGAACGACGTGGTCGTGCATTTTCAGGAGCTGAAGATTCCGCCGCAGTTTATCGGCAAGAACTACGACCAGGATGGCGAGTATCGGTTGCAGTTTCAGGGGTGGATCAATCAGTTGTGGCTGGATAAGGATGCGTTGCTGGGGCAGATGCATCGGGAGTATCCCGCCAAGGTTTGAGTCGCCTGTACCGGCCTATTCGCGAGCAAGCCCGCTCCCACATTAGATCTTCAGTGAACACAGGTTTCGCGAACGCCAGAGATTGAATGTGGGAGCGGGCTTGCTCGCGAAGGCGTCCTCCCAGACACAAAAAAACCCGCCGATGATCACTCATCGGCGGGTTTTTTATTGGCGGCTAATGCTTAGATCGCGCCGCGGCTACGCAGCAGATCCAGCACTTGCTTGACGCTTTCTTCCAGCGACAGCGACTGGGTGTCGACCACAAGGTCAGCATCCAACGGCACATCGAACGGGAAGGAATCGCCCGGGATGTTATCCCCGGCCGCCGCATACAGACCTTGCGGGTCACGCTCGGCACAGACCGCCGGCGAGGCCTGGACGTAAACGGTCAGCAAACGCTCTTTGCCGATCAGTTCCCTGGCCTGCTCACGACCTTCAGCACTCGGCGCAACAAACGCTGCCAGCGTCAGCAAACCGGCTTCGTTGAACTGACGCGCAACGTGTGCCGCACGACGCCAGTTCTCGGTACGTCCGGCGCGATCCTGTGGCAGACCTTTGTTCAGGTCGTGACGCAGGTTCTGGCCATCAAGCACAAACACTGCGCGGCCCATGTCGAACAGCTTGCGTTCAACCGCGTAGGCCAAGGTGCTTTTGCCTGCGCCCGACAGGCCGCTGAATAACACGGTGGCCGGTTGCTGGCCGAAGCGCTGGGCGCGTTCTTCGGTGGCGACGTGAGCGAGTTTGCCATGATGCGTAGCGCTGCCATGGGCCACTGGCTGAGCGATGATCATGCCGGCCGCGACGGTGCCATTGGTCAAACGGTCAATGACGATGAACGAACCGGTGGTGCGGTTGCTCGCGTAACCGTCCAGCGCGATGGCCGCGTCGAGGCTGATCTTGACCCGACCGATCTCGTTCAACTGCAAGGCGCTGGCCGGGCCTTCTTCCAGCGTGTTGACGTCAACGCGGTTGACGATGCTGGTGATCGAACCCGGCACATACGAGGTCGCGCGCTTGATGTCGTATTTCTTGCCCGGCAGCATCGGCTCTTCGGCCATCCACACCAGCATGGCGTCGAAGGCGTCGGTCACTTGCGGCAGGTTGTCGGCGTGTACCAGCAAATCGCCGCGGGAGATGTCGATCTCGTCTTCCATGGTCAGCGTCACAGCCTGACCCGGACCTGCGTGCTCCAGTTCACCTTCGAAGGTGACGATGGATTTCACGCGGCTGCTCTTGCCCGACGGCAGCACAACGACTTCGTCGCCCTTGTGCACAATGCCGCTGGCCAGGGTGCCGGCAAAACCACGGAAGTTCAGGTTCGGACGGTTGACGTACTGCACCGGGAAACGCAGGTCGGTGTAGTTGCGGTCGCTGGCGATTTCGACGGTTTCCAGAATTTCCATCAGCGACTGGCCGGTGTACCACGGCGAGCGCTCGGACTTGTTCACCACGTTGTCGCCTTTCAACGCCGACATCGGCACGAAGGCCATGGTGGTCGGCTTGAACGCGATGCCTTCGGCGAACTTCAGGTAATCGGCCTTGATCGACTCAAACACGCTTTGGTCAAATCCATTGATGTCCATCTTGTTGACGGCCACCACGATGTGTTTGATGCCCAGCAACGAGGCGATGAAGCTATGGCGACGGGTCTGAGTCTGCACGCCGTAACGGGCGTCGATCAGGATGATCGCCAGGTCACAGGTAGAAGCACCGGTGGCCATGTTGCGGGTGTACTGCTCATGGCCGGGGGTGTCGGCAATGATGAATTTGCGCTTGGCGGTGGAGAAATAGCGGTAAGCGACATCGATGGTGATGCCCTGCTCACGCTCGGCCTGCAAGCCGTCGACCAGCAATGCCAGGTCGATGTCATCGCCGGTGGTGCCGACTTTTTTCGAGTCGCGGGTAATGGCTTCCAGGTGATCTTCGTAGATCATCTTGGAGTCGTGCAGCAGGCGCCCGATCAGGGTGCTCTTGCCGTCGTCGACGTTGCCACAGGTCAGAAAGCGCAGCATTTCCTTGCGTTCGTGCTGGCCCAGGTAGGCGAGGATGTCCTCGCTGATCAAATCAGATACGTGCGACATGACAACCCCTTAGAAATAACCCTGACGTTTCTTTTCTTCCATCGAGCCTGCGCCATCGTGGTCGATGACCCGGCCCTGGCGTTCGGAAGTTCGCGTCAGGAGCATTTCCTGAATGATGTCGGTCAGCGTGACAGCCTCGGACTCGACCGCACCGGTCAGCGGGTAGTCACCCAGCGTACGGAAACGGACCTTCTTCTTGACGATGCGCGCCTTGTCTTCATCGCTCAGGTGATTGAGCAGGCGTTCGTCGTCGATCATGATCCAGGTGCCATTCATCTCGATGACGTCGCGCTCGGCGGCGAAATACAGCGGCACAATCGGGATGCCTTCGAGGTAGATGTACTGCCAGATGTCCAGTTCGGTCCAGTTCGACAAAGGGAACACACGAATGGATTCGCCCTTGTTGACGTTGCCGTTGTAGACGTTCCACAGCTCTGGACGCTGGTTTTTCGGGTCCCAGCGGTGCTTGGTGTCGCGGAAGGAATACACGCGTTCTTTGGCGCGGGATTTCTCTTCGTCACGACGGGCGCCACCGAAAGCGGCGTCGAAACCATACTTGTCGAGGGCCTGCTTGAGGCCTTCGGTTTTCATGATATCGGTGTGCTTGGCACTGCCGTGGGTCAGCGGGTTGATGCCCTGTGCAACACCATCAGGGTTGACGTGCACCAGCAGGTCAAGGCCGAGTTCTTCAACCATACGGTCGCGGAACGCGTACATTTCCTTGAACTTCCACCGGGTGTCAACGTGCATCACCGGGAACGGCAGCTTGCCCGGGAAGAATGCCTTGCGCGCAAGGTGCAGCATCACGGCGGAATCTTTACCGACGGAGTACAGCATCACCGGGTTATCGAACTCGGCGGCGACCTCGCGGATGATGTGGATGCTTTCGGCCTCCAGCTGTTTCAGATGCGTCAGTTTGTCGACCATGGCTACTCACGAAAACGATCTTATGGACGGCCAGCGGGCCGTGTTCGAGCGAGGAATCCTAGCACAGCGACCTCTTCTAATCAGGACGCCAACTAGATCGAAAGGGCATATGAATATACCCCCTCGTTTGGGCTACACGGCCCCTTGTGGGAGCGGGCTTGCTCGCGAAAGCGGTGTGTCAGTCGATAAATATGTTGAATGTGAGCCAGCATTCGCGAGCAAGCCCGCTCCCACATTTTGATCAGTGGTGGATCTCAGATCGGATTCGGGCAATCAATGAAGATATGTTCGAGGGCAAACCGGCGCGCCAGATAATCGCCTAAGGCCTGGACACCATAACGCTCGGTGGCGTGATGGCCGGCGGCGATGAAGCTGATGTCGTTTTCCCGGGCGCTGTGAAAGGTCTGCTCCGAGGCTTCACCACTGAGATACAGATCGACACCGGCCAACACCGCCTGATCGATGTAACCCTGACCGCCGCCCGTGCACCAACCGACCCGGCGAATCATCTCGCTGCCTTCGATCAGCAGCGGCTCGCGGCCCATGACTTCCTGGACGCGACGGGCGAAATCACGCGGCGTCACCGGTTCGCTCAACGAACCAACCAGGCCAACAACTTTAGAATTGTCCGGATCCAGCGGACCTTCGACGGTAATGTCGAGCTGACGTGCCAGTTGCACGTTATTGCCGACTTCCGGGTGCAGGTCCAGTGGCAAGTGATAAGACAGCAGGCTGATATCGTGCTTGAGCAAGGTTTTCAATCGACGCTGCTTCATGCCGGTGATGCACGGGTTCTCGCCTTTCCAGAAATAACCGTGATGCACCAGCACCAGATCGGCCTCGGCTTCGACCGCAGCGTCCAGCAGTGCCTGGCTCGCCGTGACGCCACTGACAATGCGCATCACTTGCGGCCGGCCCTCGACCTGCAAGCCGTTGGGGCAATAATCAGCAATTTTGGCACTGGAGAGGTAACGGTCGGCTTCTTCGACCAGGGTGCTCAGGGCGACGGCCATAAAAGACTCCTAAATATCCCGTTCAGAGGCGCGCTTGGCCTCGTATAATGCGCGACATTATGGGCGGTCTCATACCGCCTGCAACCTTTCAGGAAGTGCTTAATGCTCAAGGCGCTGCGTTTTTCCGGCTGGCCGCTGTTGGCCGGCGTGCTTATCGCTCTTTTGATAATTCAGCGTTACCCACAGTGGGTCGGGCTTCCGAGCCTCGATGTGAACTTGCAGCAAGCGCCGCAAACCACCAGCGTGCAACAGGGACCGGTGTCCTATGCCGACGCCGTGGTTATCGCCGCACCTGCGGTAGTCAACCTGTACACCACCAAAGTCATCAACAAACCGAATCATCCGCTGTTCGAAGACCCGCAATTCCGCCGCTTCTTCGGTGACAACTCACCCAAGCAGAAGCGCATGGAATCGAGCCTGGGGTCCGGCGTGATCATGAGCCCGGAAGGCTACATCCTGACCAATAACCACGTCACCACCGGTGCAGACCAGATTGTCGTGGCGCTCAAGGATGGCCGTGAGACCCTGGCCCGCGTGATCGGCAGCGACCCGGAAACCGATCTCGCGGTATTGAAGATCGACCTGAAAACCTTGCCGGCAATCACCATCGGCCGTTCCGACAACATCCGCATCGGCGACGTGGCGCTGGCCATCGGCAACCCGTTCGGTGTCGGCCAGACCGTGACCATGGGCATCATCAGCGCCACCGGCCGCAACCAGCTGGGCCTGAACAACTACGAAGATTTCATCCAGACCGACGCCGCGATCAACCCCGGTAACTCCGGCGGTGCGCTGGTGGACGCCAATGGCAACCTGACCGGCATCAACACCGCGATTTTCTCCAAGTCCGGCGGCTCGCAAGGCATCGGTTTTGCGATCCCGGTCAAGCTGGCGATGGAAGTGATGAAGTCGATCATCGAACACGGCCAGGTGATTCGCGGCTGGTTGGGCATTGAAGTGCAGCCGTTGAGCCAGGAACTGGCGGAGTCTTTCGGTCTGTCGGGACGTCCGGGGATTGTGGTCGCGGGGATTTTCCGTGACGGTCCGGCGCAGAAGGCCGGCCTGCAACTGGGGGATGTGATCCTCAGCATTGACGGCGAGCCGGCCGGCGATGGTCGCCGTTCGATGAACCAGGTCGCGCGGATCAAGCCGACGGACAAGGTCACGGTTCAGGTGATGCGCAATGGCAAGGAGCTCAAGCTCACCGCCGAGATCGGCCTGCGCCCGCCACCTGCGCCAGTCAAAGAGAAAGAAGAAGAGTAAGCAGACATCCCAAAAAACTGTGGGAGCGTGGCTTGCCCGCGATGGGAACACCGCGGTGTATCAGGTACACCGCGTTATCGTTCATCGCGGGCAAGCCACGCTCCCACAGGGTCGAGGTGGTGGTTTAGAGGTCGCCGAGGCCGTCGATCAGCGCCTGATTCTGCTCAGGTGTGCCGATGGAGATCCGCAGGAACTGGGCAATCCGTTCCTGCTTGAAGTGCCGAACGATCACGCCTTGCTCACGCAACTTCGCCGCCAACCCTGCTGCATCGTGCTGGGGATGACGGGCAAAAATAAAGTTCGCTGCCGACGGCAACACCTCAAATCCCTTCGCCTGCAGTTGCCCGACGACCTTGTCGCGACTCTCGATTACAAGCTGACAGGTCTTGTCGAAGTACTCGCGATCTTCGAACGCAGCGGCAGCCCCGACAATCGCCAGACGATCCAACGGATAAGAGTTGAAGCTGTTCTTGATCCGCTCCAGCGCCTCGATCAAGTCCGGATGTCCCACCGCCAGGCCAACTCGCAGGCCGGCCAGTGAACGGGATTTGGACAGAGTCTGAGTTACAAGCAGGTTCGGATAACGGTCCACCAACGTGATTGCCGTCTCACCGCCGAAGTCGATGTAGGCCTCATCTACCACGACCACTGAATCCGGGCTGGCCTTGAGGATCTGCTCAACGGCGTCCAGCGCCAGCAGGCAACCGGTCGGTGCGTTCGGGTTCGGGAAGATGATCCCGCCGTTCGGTTTGGCGTAGTCGGCCGGGTTGATCTGGAACTGCTCGTCCAGCGGTACGGCATCGAACTTGATGCCATACAACCCGCAGTAAACCGGATAGAAGCTGTAGCTGATGTCCGGGAACAGCAGCGGCTGATCGTGTTGCAGCAAACCGTGGAAGATGTGCGCCAGGACTTCATCGGAACCGTTGCCGAGGAACACCTGATTGCCTTGCACGCCGTAGTACCTGGCGACAGCTTGTTTGAGCAAGTCGCTGTTCGGGTCCGGGTACAAACGCAAATTGTCGTTCAGTTCGGTCTGCATCGCGGCCAGGGCTTTAGGCGATGGCCCGTAAGGGTTTTCGTTGGTGTTGAGCTTCACCAGTTTCGTCAATTTCGGCTGCTCGCCCGGCACGTAAGGCACCAGGCTCTTGACGAAGGGGCTCCAGAATTTACTCATGCTCAGTTCCCCTGCTTGTCTTCGATGATGCGGTATTCGGCGCTGCGGGCGTGGGCGGTCAGCGACTCGCCACGGGCCAGTACGGAAGCGGTCTTGCCCAACTCGGAGGCACCTTGCTCGGAACAGAAGATGATCGAGGAGCGTTTCTGGAAATCGTACACACCCAGCGGCGAGGAGAAACGCGCGGTGCCAGACGTCGGCAACACGTGGTTCGGACCGGCGCAGTAGTCGCCCAAGGCTTCGGAGGTGTGACGGCCCATGAAGATCGCGCCCGCGTGACGGATCTGCGGCAACCAGGCCTGCGGATCAGCGACCGACAACTCAAGGTGCTCCGGCGCGATGCGGTTGGCCACTTCAATGGCTTGTTCCATGTCGCGGACCTTGATCAACGCACCACGGCCATTGATCGAAGTTTCGATGATCTCGGCACGCTCCATGGTTGGCAGCAGCTTGGCAATGCTCGCGGCGACCTTGTCGAGGAACTCGGCGTCCGGGCTGACCAGAATCGCCTGGGCGTCTTCATCGTGCTCGGCCTGGGAGAACAGGTCCATGGCGATCCAGTCCGGATCGGTCTGGCCGTCGCATACCACGAGAATCTCGGACGGGCCGGCGATCATGTCGATACCGACCTGACCAAACACATGACGTTTGGCGGTGGCGACATAGATGTTGCCCGGGCCCACCACTTTGTCGACCTTCGGCACGCTTTCGGTGCCGTAAGCCAGCGCGGCAACCGCTTGGGCACCACCGATGGTAAACACCCGGTCCACACCGGCGATGCAGGCGGCAGCCAGCACCAGTTCGTTGATTTCACCGCGCGGGGTCGGCACCACCATGACCACTTCGGTCACGCCCGCCACCTTGGCCGGGATCGCGTTCATCAGCACCGAAGACGGGTACGACGCTTTACCGCCTGGTACATACAGACCGGCGCGATCCAGTGGCGTGACCTTCTGGCCCAGCACCGTGCCGTCGGCTTCGGTGTAGCTCCAGGAATCCTGTTTTTGCTTTTCGTGGTAACTGCGTACCCGACACGCGGCTTTTTCCAGGGCTTCGCGTTGCGGCACGGTGATCCGTGTCAAGGCCAGTTCCAGGCGCTCACGCGGCAGGATCAGGTCGGCCATCGAAGCGACCTGCAGGCCGTCGAACTTCTGGGTGAATTCCACCAGCGCCGCATCGCCACGCTCGCGCACGGCTTTGATGATGTCCAGCACCCGCTGATTGACCGAGTCGTCAGACACACTTTCCCAGCTCAGCAGATGATCCAGATGATGTGCGAAATCCGGGTCAGCAGCGTTGAGTCGGCGAATTGCAGTCGGTGCGGTCATAGCGAGAGCCTCATAGGAATGGCAAAAAACTCAGGCGCCCGAAGCTAACATTCGATCCGCTTGGGCACCTGAGAATTCTGGCTATGAGGCGGATAGACGGCGCGACTTGACGTCGCGCAGGTGAATCAGCCGCGGTGTCGAGACTCCACTGCCTTGCGCAGGGTGTCGATCAACGCCTGGATACGGGCGTGCTGCATTTTCATCGAAGCTTTGTTGACGATCAGCCGGGAGCTGATGTCGGCAATGAAATCCTGGGGCTCCAGGCCATTGGCGCGCAGGGTGTTGCCGGTGTCGACCACGTCGATGATCTTGTCCGCCAGTCCGATCAGCGGCGCCAGCTCCATCGAGCCGTACAGCTTGATGATGTCGACCTGACGACCCTGCTCGGCGTAGTAACGCTTGGCAACGTTGACGAACTTGGTGGCGACCCGCAGGCGGCCCTTGGGCTCGACATCACCGACACGGCCGGCGGTCATCAGCTTGCAGAGGGCAATGCGCAGGTCCAGAGGCTCGTACAGGCCCTGGCCGCCATATTCCATCAACACATCTTTACCGGCGACACCGAGGTCCGCGGCACCATGCTCGACATACGTCGGCACGTCGGTGGCGCGCACGATCAGCAGACGTACGTCAGGCTGGGTCGTGGGAATGATCAGCTTGCGGCTCTTGTCCGGATTCTCGGTCGGCACGATGCCCGCTTCAGCCAGAAGCGGCAGGGTGTCGTCAAGGATGCGGCCCTTGGACAGTGCGATGGTCAACATGGGAAACGTCAGTCCTTATCAAGGTACTCATGCCCGGTCGCAAACGGCGCCGGACACACATCGAGCCGGAAACCGGCTCGACTTAAACAGTTCAACGGGCATGTCCTTATGCCCATGCAGCTGAAACTAGCCCGGTACGCGGCGGATCTTGGCGCCGAGCATCTGCAGTTTCTCTTCGATGCACTCGTAACCACGGTCGATGTGGTAGATGCGGTCGATCAGGGTGTCGCCTTCAGCGATCAGTGCCGAGATCACCAGGCTGGCCGAAGCACGCAGGTCGGTGGCCATGACTGGCGCGCCTTTGAGCGTCTCGGTGCCGGTAACGATGGCCGTGTTGCCTTCGACCTGAATCTTGGCGCCCATGCGGTGCAGTTCGTAAACGTGCATGAAGCGGTTTTCGAAGATCGTCTCGATCACAGCGCCCGTGCCTTCGGCGATGGCGTTGAGGGAAATGAACTGCGCTTGCATGTCGGTCGGGAACGCCGGGTATGGAGCGGTCCGCACGTTGACGGCTTTTGGCCGCTTGCCGTGCATGTTCAGCTCGATCCAGTCTTCGCCGCAGGTGATTTCGGCACCCGACTCGCGGAGTTTTTCCAGAACGGCTTCAAGAATGGTCGGATCAGTGTCCTTGACCTTCACACGACCGCCAGTCACGGCAGCCGCCACCAGGTAGGTGCCGGTTTCAATGCGGTCGGGCATCACTTTGTAGGTGGTCGGGTGCAGACGCTCAACGCCATCAATGGTGATGGTGTCAGTGCCGGCGCCAGTGATCTTGGCACCCATGGCGATCAAGAAGTTCGCCAGGTCGATGACTTCAGGTTCGCGAGCGGCGTTCTGCAACACGCTGCGGCCCTTGGCCAGAGCGGCCGCCATCATGATGTTTTCGGTACCGGTCACGCTGACGGTGTCGAAGAAGAAGTGCGCGCCACGCAGGCCACCTTCAGGCGCCTTGGCCTTGATGTAGCCGCCTTCGACGTCGATGACCGCACCCATGGCTTCGAGGCCGCGGATGTGCAGGTCAACCGGACGCGAACCGATGGCGCAACCGCCAGGCAGTGCGACTTCGGCTTCACCGAAACGAGCAACCATTGGGCCCAGCACCAGGATCGACGCACGCATGGTTTTAACCAGTTCGTACGGGGCGATCAGGGTCTTGATGGTGCGCGGGTCGATTTCGACGCTGAGCTTCTCGTCGATCACCGGCTCGATGCCCATGCGACCGAACAGCTCGATCATCGTGGTGATGTCGTGCAGGTGCGGCAGGTTGGCCACGGTCACCGGGCCATCACACAGCAGGGTGGCAGCCAGGATCGGCAGGGCAGAGTTCTTTGCCCCGGAGATGCGGATTTCGCCATCAAGACGAACGCCACCGGTAATAATCAATTTATCCATAAGAATCTCGACGCCCTTGGGCTCAGGTGCGCTCGGCCCAGGCCGCGCTGCTGAAAAATTTCATAGTGACCGCATGGATGCTGCCATCGGTGATCCATGGGTTCAAATGGGCATAGATCTGCTGCTGACGCTTCACCGGGCTCAACGCCGCCAGTTCATCGCTAATCACGTTCAGCTGGAAATTGCAGCCTTCGCCCTCAACTTCTACCAACGTTCCGGGCAGCTTTCCTTCAAGGAAGCTCTTCACTTCTACGGCCTGCATGCTCAACCTCAATCGGCGCCCTGTGCGCACGGGTCGGACATCATACAAAAAAGCCCCGCGCCTGCGAACCCCGCTAAGCAGGACTCTGACGGGGGGCTTCTTTATAGATGCGGTCAGGGGTGCGCCAACAGCTCGGTCAATTCGCTGACCTGAGCGATTTCACGCATGTCTTCGGGCATCCCGCGGATGCTCAGCGCCTTGCCGGCCGCCTCTGCATCACGCATGAAGCACAGCAGCAGCGACAAGCCGACGCTGCTCGATTTCAACACTGCCGAGCAGTCGACCACCAGTTCAGTCGCGGTGCTGGACTTGATCAACGCCTGCCCCTGCTTGCGCAGACCCGGGCCGGTGCGGTAGTCCAGCATGCCGCTAAGCCGAAGTTCGCCGGACTCGCTCATGCGAATGGCCGACACACTCATTGTGCTTGCTTCCCAGCGGCATCCGGGGCTTTTTCCTTGGCCTTGGCGACTTCCCCGGCCCAACCATTGATGGTCTTGTCCAGGTCGTTACCATTGCGCTGCATCGCATCAGCGAACTGATCACGGAACAGCTTGCCGATGTTGATGCCGTTGATGATTACGTTGCGCAGTTTCCACTCGCCATTGATCTTCTCGAGTGTGTACTGCACGGGGTAAATCGCGCCATTGCTGCCCTTGACGGTCATGCCAACGCTGGTGCGATCGCCCGATTCGTCTTTGGCCGGGTCAACGGTGATGCCCTGGTTGTTGTACTCGAGCAACGCATTGCCATAAAACTGGAACAGGCCCTTCTTGAAGTTTTCTTCAAAGGTTTTCATCTGTGCCGGTGTGGCTTTCTTCGAATACTTGACCGTCATGATGCTTTTGGAGATGCCCTCGGCATCCACTACAGGCCCGACGATCGTGTTCAACGCCGTATAGAAGTCCTGCGGGTCCTGCTTGTACTTCTCTTTATTAGCCGACAGATCGGCCAGCATCCGGTTGGTGGTGTCCTGTACCAGATCGTGCGCGGAAGGCGCCGCCACGGCGTTAGCCATCAACGGCAGTGCCGCGAGTACAACCAACAGGCCACGTCGCAAGGTAGAGATCATTCAAAAGCTCCTCATTTGGCGTCTTTGCTAACGGTATTGAGCAGGAATTTACCGATCAGGTCCTCGAGCACCAGCGACGACTGGGTGTCGTGGATGGTCCCACCATCCTTGAGCAAGGCTTCTTCGCCGCCCACGCTGATACCGATGTACTTCTCGCCCAACAGGCCAGCGGTGAGGATAGATGCAGTGGAGTCAGTCGGCAGGTTATCTACGCGCTTTTCCAGTTGCATGGTCACCCGGCCGGTGAAGCTGTCGCGGTCCAGATCGATCGCCGTGACCTTGCCGATGGTCACACCGGCCATGGTCACTTTAGCTCTGACCGTCAAACCGGCGATATTGTCGAAGTACGCATAAAGTTTATAAGTGTCAGTGTTCGGGCTCGGGGACAGACCACTCACCCGCAACGCCAGCAGCAATAAAGCCAGGATGCCAGCCAGCAAGAAAAGGCCGACACCGATTTCCAGGGTGCGGTTTTGCATCAGAAATCTCCAAACATCAAGGCGGTCAGAATAAAGTCCAGGCCGAGTACAGCCAAAGAGGCATACACCACGGTCTTGGTAGTGGCACGACTGATCCCCTCGGAAGTGGGCTCACAGTCATAGCCTTGGAATACGGCGATCCAGGTCACTACGAAGGCGAAAACGATGCTTTTGATGATGCCATTGAGCACATCATCAGTGAACGTCACGCTGTTTTGCATGTTTGACCAGTACGAACCTTCATACACACCAAGCCAGTCGACGGCCACCCACGAACCGCCCCAGATACCCACCACGCTGAAAATCATCGCCAGCACCGGCAGGGAAATGAAGCCGGCCCACAGGCGCGGGGCAACGATATATTTGAGCGGGTCGACACCAATCATTTCCAGACTGGACAACTGTTCGGTGGATTTCATGTTGCCGATTTCCGCTGTCAGCGCCGAACCGGCACGCCCGGCAAACAGCAATGCCGTCACCACAGGCCCCAGTTCACGCAGTAGCGTCAGCGCCACCATCTGCCCGACCGCCTGTTCCGAGCCGTAGCTGGACAGAATGTTGAAGCCTTGCAGCGCCAGCACCATCCCGATGAACACGCCGGAGACGACAATGATCACCAGGGACATCACGCCAACTGAATGCAGCTGTTTGATCAGTAGGCCAAAGCCACCACCAATGCCACCGCGACCGAGCAAGGCATGGAACAGGAAAATCGTCGAGCGGCCGAACACCGCCAGCACGTCGATGGCGGCATGGCCAAACCGGCGCACGCGCTCTATTAATGAAATCTTGCGCATCAACGCTTCCCCAGAAGATCTGCGCGGTAATCCGTCGCTGGAAAGTGGTATGCGACCGGACCGTCGGGTTCGCCGGTCATGAATTGACGGATCCGTGGCTCCTGCGAGTTCATCAATTCCTCGGGAGTCCCCTGCCCCAACACCTGACCTTCGCCGACGACATAGATGTAATCGGCGATGCTCGCGGTTTCGGCCAGATCGTGGGACACCACGATACTGGTGATACCCAGGGCATCGTTGAGCAGGCGAATCAAGCGCACCAGTACGCCCATGGCAATGGGGTCCTGGCCAACAAAGGGCTCGTCGTACATGAGGATCTGCGGATCAAGGGCAATCGCCCGGGCCAGTGCAACACGACGCTTCATGCCGCCGGACAACTCGTCAGGCATCAGGTCGATGGCGCCACGCAAGCCCACGGCCTGCAATTTAAGCAGGACGATGTCGCGGATCATTTCTTCCGGCAGCTCGGTATGAACGCGCAGCGGGAACGCGACGTTCTCGAACACATCGAGGTCGGTGAACAGGGCGCCGCTCTGGAACAACACCCCCATGTGCTTGCGCGCATCGAACAGATCACTGCGCGACAACTTGGGCAGGTTCTGGCCGTTAACCCAGACTTCGCCCTTTGATGGACGCAATTGTGCGCCCATCAATCGCAACAGCGTGGTTTTGCCACACCCGGAAGGCCCCATGATGCCGGTGACTTTCCCGCGCGGGATACGGATATCGACGTTATTGAAAATGCTGCGCGTACCGCGCTTGAAGGACAGTCCCTTCAGCTCGACCGCGTAGGCGTTATCGGCACTCATCTAAACTCCTTGCGATGCAGCCTCTCACTCGGACGCCTGGCTCTCTGACGAAAGCACATACCTCCCCGGGCAGGCCGAACTGGCGGCGAACTATATCACTGCAAAGGTCTGGCGCCCAAGGCCCAAGCCCGACCATGTTCAGTAACTTGACAGGCAAAAAGCCTCGTTTAGAGAGGATTCGGGTACAGGGAATGACAAAGCGTGACGAACTAGCGTGAGGGTTTTGATCATTACCGCTATAATCGCCGCCTTTTCATCAGGCTATACGATTTCTGACATGAGCCAATCCAGCGACCTGATTCAATCAGCACAACGCACCATCCGCCTCGAACTGGAAGCCGTAGAAGGCTTGCTGCCCCACATCGACGCTGATTTCGTACGCGCTTGCGAGATGATTCTGGCCAGCAAAGGCCGCGTGGTAGTAGTCGGCATGGGTAAATCCGGGCACATCGGCAACAAGATCGCCGCGACCCTGGCCAGCACCGGCACCACGGCTTTTTTCGTGCACCCGGCCGAAGCCAGCCACGGCGACATGGGCATGATCACGCGGGACGACATCATCCTGGCCCTGTCGAACTCCGGCTCCACCAACGAAATCGTCACCCTGCTGCCCCTGATCAAGCGTCTGGGCATTCAGTTGATCAGCGTGACCGGCAACCCGGATTCACCGCTGGCCAAGGCTGCCGAGGTCAACCTCAACGTTCACGTCGAACACGAAGCCTGCCCGCTGAACCTGGCACCGACCTCCTCCACCACTGCAGCCTTGGTGATGGGCGACGCCCTGGCCGTTGCGTTGCTGGAAGCGCGCGGTTTTACGGCTGAAGACTTCGCCTTTTCCCACCCCGGTGGTGCGCTGGGCCGACGCCTGCTGCTGAAAGTGGAAAACGTCATGCACGCCGGGCAAGAGCTGCCGCAGGTTCAACGCGCCACCTTGCTCAAGGACGCGCTGATGGAAATGACCCGCAAGGGCCTGGGCATGACCGTCATTCTGGAAGCCGACGGCAAACTGGCAGGGATCTTCACTGACGGTGATCTGCGCCGGACACTGGATCGCAGCATCGACATCCACAGCGCCACCATCGACCAGGTCATGACCGCTCACGGCAAGACAGCACGGGCCGAAATGCTCGCCGCCGAGGCTCTGAAAATCATGGAAGACCACAAAATCAACGCGCTGGTCGTGGTCGACAGCGAAGACCGTCCGGTCGGCGCCTTGAACATGCACGACTTGCTGCGTGCAGGAGTAATGTAATGAGTTCCGACCTGCTGCAACGCGGCAAACAGATCAAACTCGCCGTGTTCGACGTCGACGGCGTGCTGACTGACGGGCGCCTGTACTTCCTCGAAGACGGCAGTGAGTTCAAGACGTTCAATACCCTCGACGGTCAAGGCATCAAGATGTTGATGGCGGCGGGCGTACAGACAGCTATCATCAGCGGTCGCAAGACCCCGGTGGTCGAACGGCGAGCAAAAAACCTCGGCATCCCGCACCTTTATCAAGGTCGCGAAGACAAACTGGTGGTGCTGGACGAACTTCTGGCCCAACTCAACCTAAGCTATGAGCAAGTGGCCTACCTCGGTGACGACCTGCCGGACCTGCCGGTGATTCGCCGCGTCGGCCTGGGCATGGCGGTAGCCAACGCTGCCAGCTTCGTGCGTGAAAATGCCCATGGCATTACCGTCGCCCGTGGTGGCGAAGGTGCCGCTCGCGAATTCTGCGAATTGATCCTGCGCGCCCAGGGCCGCCTCGATGCGGCCAACGCCGCGTACCTGTGAGCCCATTATGCTGAACAAAAAGTTTCGTAACATCCTGCTGTTCAGTTGCATCGCGGCGCTGTTCGCTGCGGTCGGCTACTGGAACATCAGCCCGGAGCGCTTCCTCGACAAGACAGTTGCAGCTGTCGACGAAAGCGCGATCGACTACTACGCACTCAACGCCCACAGCGTGCAGTACCTGCCGGACGGCAAATTGCAGTATGAAATGACGTCCGACAAGGTCGAGCACCTGAAAGCGTCCGAAGTCACGTTGCTGACCAATCCTGACCTGAACATGTTTCGCGGCACCCAGTTTCCCTGGCACGTCCAGAGCGAGCGCGGCGAAGTCAATCCGGACGGGACCCAGGTCGAGCTGATCGATTCGGTACGCATTACCCGTTTCGACGAAAAAAACCGCAAGACCCTGATTACCACCACCCGTATGACTGTGTTCCCGCAGCAACAATATGCGCAGACCGACCAACCCGTTAGAATCGACGGCGCTGGCGGTGTATCGACAGGCAACGGAATGAAAGCGTACTTGAAAGAAAGCAGGATACACCTGCTATCTAACGTAAGAGGACAGTATGAGGCTCGTTAAAACCCTCCCTATTTTGCTCAGTCTGGGCGCAGCACTGGGAAGCGTGAGCGCCTGGGCTCTGCCGAACGATCAAGAGCAGCCTATCCGCATTCAGGCCGACGATGCCCAACTGGACGACAAGAATGGCGTTGCCACCTATAAAGGTGACGTGATCATTACCCAGGGCTCGATGAAGGTCACCGGCAATACCGTGACCATCACCCGCACCACGGACGGTCAGATCGACGTTGTGACCTCGGTGGGCAACCTCGCCTACTTCGAGCAACTGCAGACCGCCGGCGATACCAAGCCTGTCCAGGGCTGGGGTGTCACCATCCAGTACCACGCTGCGCAAAACCGCGTCGTGCTGATCGACAAGGCAAAAGTTGTCGACAAAGACAACAACACCACCCTGGGCGAGAAAATCGTCTACGACACAGTCAAGAAGCTTGCCAGCGCTGGCCGTGCGACAGGCAACAAGGTCACTGAGGCGCGCCCACGCATTGACATGGTGATCCAGCCGAAGAAGAAAACCGACGAGCAGAAGGCCCAGTAATGGCAACTCTGAAAGCTCAGCATCTGGCCAAGAGCTACAAGAGCCGCCAGGTCGTGCGCGACGTCAGCCTGTCGATCGACAGCGGTCAAATCGTCGGCCTGCTGGGTCCCAACGGCGCCGGCAAGACCACCTGCTTCTACATGATTGTCGGCCTGGTGCAGGCCGATCAGGGCCGCGTGCTGATCGATGATCTGGACGTCAGCCACCAGCCAATGCACGGTCGTGCCAAGGCCGGTATCGGCTATCTGCCGCAAGAAGCGTCGATCTTCCGCAAACTCTCGGTAGCCGACAACATCATGGCCATCCTCGAGACCCGCAAGGAGCTCGACAAGGCCGGGCGTCGCAAAGAGCTGGAAAGCCTGCTGCAGGAATTCCACATCAGCCACATCCGCGACAACCTCGGCATGAGCCTGTCCGGTGGTGAGCGTCGCCGCGTGGAAATCGCTCGCGCACTGGCCACCAATCCGAAATTCATCCTGCTCGACGAACCTTTCGCCGGCGTGGACCCGATTTCGGTCGGAGACATCAAGCAGATCATCTACCACCTCAAGGCCAAGGGCATTGGCGTGCTGATCACTGACCACAACGTCCGTGAAACCCTGGATATTTGCGAAACCGCCTACATCGTCAACGATGGCCAGCTGATCGCCGAAGGCGACTCCGCCACTATCCTGGCCAACGACCTGGTTAAAGAAGTCTATCTGGGCCATGAGTTCCGCCTGTAAGCGTTGAGGTGTCTGACTAGTCGACTGAGCGCTTTCTACGATAAAAATCAACAGGTTTTTATTGTTACAGCGCTCTAGGCAAACACTTCAGATTCAGGCATATAATTTGCTTATGTTTGGCGCTCCGGCGCCCTGTAGTGGATGGCGCATGTGCGCCGGCGAATAAGGTGTTAAGCCCCTGCCATGAAACCATCGCTAGTCTTGAGAATGGGCCAGCAGCTGACGATGACACCGCAGCTGCAACAGGCCATCCGCCTGCTCCAATTGTCGACCCTGGACCTGCAACAGGAAATCCAGGAGGCCCTGGAGTCCAATCCGATGCTCGAACGCCAGGAAGAAGGCGACGACTTCGACAACGCCGACCCCTTGGCCGACAAAGCCGAACAGCAACCCAATGCCGATGTTTCGGAACCCTCCTACCAGGAAACTGCCCCGACGGTGGACAACCTCGAGGAAGGCGACTGGAACGAGCGCATTCCCAATGAACTGCCCGTCGACACCGCGTGGGAAGACGTCTACCAGACCAGCGCCAGCAGCCTGCCGAGCAACGATGACGACGAATGGGACTTCACCACTCGCACTTCGGCTGGCGAGAGCCTGCAAAGCCACCTGCTCTGGCAACTGAACCTGGCCCCGATGTCCGACACCGATCGCCTGATCGCCGTGACCCTGATCGACTGCATCAACAATCAGGGTTACCTGGATGAAACCCTCGAGGAGATCCTCGAAGCCTTCGATCCGGAACTGGACATCGAACTGGACGAAATCGAAGCCGTCCTGCACCGCATCCAGCAATTCGAACCGGCCGGCATCGGCGCGCGCAACCTGGGCGAATGCCTGCTGCTGCAACTGCGCCAATTGCCTGCCAAGACGCCTTGGCTGGCCGAAGCCAAACGCCTGGTCACCGACTACATCGATTTGCTCGGCAGTCGCGACTACAGCCAGTTGATGCGCCGCATGAAGCTCAAGGAAGATGAACTGCGCCAGGTCATCGAACTGGTCCAGAGCCTCAACCCGCGCCCAGGCTCGCAGATCGAATCCAGCGAAGCCGAGTACGTCGTTCCGGACGTGATCGTGCGCAAGGACAACGAACGCTGGCTGGTGGAACTGAACCAGGAGTCGGTGCCAAGGCTGCGGGTCAACGCCCAATACGCCGGGTTTGTTCGTCGCGCCGACACCAGCGCCGACAACACCTTCATGCGCAATCAATTGCAAGAGGCTCGCTGGTTCATCAAGAGTCTGCAAAGTCGCAATGAAACCCTGATGAAAGTCGCCACCCAGATCGTCGAGCATCAGCGCGGCTTCCTCGAATACGGCGACGAAGCCATGAAGCCGCTGGTCCTGCATGACATCGCCGAAGCGGTGGGCATGCACGAATCGACGATTTCACGGGTGACCACGCAAAAATTCATGCATACCCCTCGTGGTATTTATGAGTTGAAATACTTTTTCTCCAGTCACGTCAGCACCTCCGAAGGCGGCGAATGCTCGTCCACGGCGATCCGCGCGATCATCAAAAAACTGGTTGCCGCGGAAAATCAGAAAAAGCCGTTGAGTGACAGCAAGATCGCTGGTTTACTGGAGGCACAAGGCATTCAGGTGGCTCGCCGCACCGTCGCCAAGTACCGCGAATCCTTAGGGATCGCGCCTTCGAGCGAACGCAAGCGGTTGATGTAGAGCCACGCCACAGCGTTCCAGTGGTAGATCATCTGATCTACCGCTTTATGCACTGGCAACGAAGGAGAAGCTGTATGCAAGTCAACATCAGTGGACACCAACTGGAAGTGACCCAACCTCTGCGCGACTACATCGAGCTCAAACTCAAGAAGCTCGAAGGACATTTCGACAAGATCACCAACGTGCAAGTCACGATGTGCGTCGAAAAGCTGAAGCAGAAAATTGAAGCCACCTTGCATATTCCCGGCAGTGAAGTGGTCGCCAACGCGGAACATACCGATATGTACGCGGCGATCGACTCACTGACCGACAAGCTGGATAAACAACTCAAAAAGCATAAGGAAAAGACCCAGAGCCTCCTCCAGGGTGCAACCGGTCGTTAACACTCCCAACCCATGATCCGACTTGAAAACATCCTGACCCCCGGCCGTTCCCTCGTGAACGTGCCGGGCGGCAGTAAAAAGAAAGCCCTCGAGCAAATTGCCAACCTGATTGCCCGGGAAGTGCCGGATCTGGAGATGCAAGATGTCTTCGAGGCTTTGGTTGCCCGTGAAAAACTAGGCTCGACCGGTTTTGGCAACGGCATCGCCATCCCCCACTGCCGTCTAAAGGGTTGCGAGTCGCCCATCAGCGCCTTGATGCACCTCGACGCCCCTATCGATTTCGACGCCATCGACGGCGCTCCGGTTGACCTGCTGTTCGTACTGCTGGTCCCGCAAGCGGCTACCGATGCGCACCTTGAACTGCTCCGCCAGATCGCCAGCATGCTCGATCGCAAGGAAGTCCGCGATCGTCTTCGCAGCGCCCCGAGCAACGAAGCCTTGTATCAGGTTGTCCTGGACGAGCAAAACGGTCCGTAACCATGCGCTTGATCATCGTCAGTGGCCGTTCCGGCTCAGGTAAAAGTACCGTACTCGATGTTCTCGAGGACAACGGCTACTACTGCATCGACAACCTGCCCGCCGGCTTGCTGCCGGAATTGGCCGAACGTGCACTGATTCATACCGAACTGGCACAGCCGCTGGTCGCCGTGTCCATCGATGCGCGCAACCTGCCGAGCCACCTGTCACGCTTTCCCGAGCTGCTCGAAGAAGTCCGTAGCCGGCATATCAAGTGCGATGTGCTGTACCTGGACGCCGACGAAGAAACCCTGCTCAAGCGCTTTTCCGAAACCCGTCGTCGTCACCCGCTGAGCACCGCCAACCGTTCGTTGGCCGAGGCGATCGAGGACGAAAGCAATCTGCTGGGTCCGATCGTCGATCTGGCCGACCTCAAGATCAATACCACGAATCTGAACCTGTACCAGTTGCGCGACACCATCAAGCTGCGCCTGCTGAACCAGCCGGAAGCCGGTACTGCATTTCTGGTCGAGTCTTTCGGATTCAAGCGTGGCATGCCGGTGGACGCGGACCTGGTGTTCGACGTGCGTTGCCTGCCCAACCCTTACTGGAAACCGGAGCTGCGCGCGCAATCCGGGCTCGATCAACCGGTGGCCGAATACCTGGCCGCTCAACCGGACGTCGAAGAAATGTTCCAGGACATATCGTCGTATCTGCTCAAGTGGTTGCCGCGCTTTGCCGCCAGCAATCGTGCTTATGTCACCATCGCCATTGGCTGCACCGGCGGGCATCACCGCTCCGTCTACCTGACCGAACGTCTGGGCCAGGTTCTGCAACAATCCCTGAAGAACGTCCAGGTCCGCCACCGCGACCTCAGCTAAAGGATTCACACCGCGATGCCTGCTCTGGAAATCGAAATCATCAACAAGCTGGGCCTGCATGCCCGTGCTTCTGCAAAATTCGTTGGAGTGGCGGGTCAGTATCCGTGCCAGATCAGAGCCGGGCGGACGCCAGAATCGATGGTCGACGGTAAAAGCATCATGGCCATGATGATGCTCGCGGCCGGCAAGGGCACCACAATCCACCTGAGTACCGAAGGCGAGCAAGAACAGGAAGCGCTGGACGCACTGGTGAAGTTGATCAATGACTTCTTCGACGAAGGCGAGTAAACCTCAATCCTTCGCATGCCCCTTTGCTAGCCCGCCCGCCTTCAAGTCCAAACATTCAAGGGCGATGCAAGGCGCATAAAAAAGGCGCGCCACCCGATTGGATGGCGCGCCTTTTGTCTAGCGGTAAAGTTTAGCTACCCGCCACCGTCATCCGCTCGATCAGCACTGAACCGGTGCGAATGTTGCTGCGCAGCTCCAGGTCATTACCGACTGCAATGATCTGCTTGAACATATCGCGCATGTTGCCGGCGATGGTCACTTCCTGCACCGCGAACTGGATTTCGCCGTTCTCGACCCAGTAACCCGCCGCCCCACGGGAGTAATCGCCGGTGACCATGTTCAGGCCCTGGCCCATCAGCTCCGTGACCAGCAGGCCACGACCCATGCGACGCAGCAACGCCGCCTGATTTTCATCGCCATGGGTGACGAACAGGTTATGCACGCCGCCGGCATTGGCGGTGCTCGGCATGCCGAGTTTGCGCCCGGAGTACGTGCCGAGGATGTAGGACACCAACTCACCCTTTTCGACGAACGGTTTGGCGTAGGTCGCCAGGCCATCGCCATCGAACGCCGAGCTGCCCATGGCGCGCATCAAGTGCGGACGCTCATCAATGGTCAACCATTCCGGGAACAGCTTCTGACCCAGGGTGCCTTCGAGGAACGAGGATTTGCGGTACAGACTGCCGCCGGAAATCGCCGACAGGAAGCTGCCGAACAGACCACCCGCCAACTCGGCGGAAAACAGTACCGGCACTTCGCAGGTCGGCACCGGACGCGCACCCAAACGGCTCGCCGCCCGTTGCGCAGCACGCTGGCCGATGCTTACCGGGTCGGCCAGCAAATTGCCCTGACGGTTCACGTCATACCAGTAATCACGCTGCATCTGGCCATCGGCCTCGGCGATCATCACGCAGCTCAAGCTGTGACGGGTCGATGCGTAACCACCGATAAACCCGTGGCTGTTGCCGTACACGCGGCAACCCTGATGGGTGCTGAGGGTGGTGCCATCGGCATTCTTGATCCGGCTGTCAGTGGCAAACGCGGCGGCTTCGCAGGCCAGCGCTTGTTCGATGGCTTGTTCCGGGGTGATGTCCCATTGGTGGAACAGGTCGAAATCCTGCAGGTCGCGGGCCATCAGCGCGGCATCAGCCAGGCCCGAGGCTTCGTCTTCGGAGGTGTGCTTGGCGATGGCCAGCGCCGCCGCGACGGTTTCGCGAATGGCCTCAGGGCCACTCGCCGAGGTACTGGCCGAGCCTTTGCGCTGACCGACGTACAAGGTAATGCCAAAGCCCTGATCGCGGTTGAATTCGACGGTTTCGACCTCGCGCTGACGGACCGACGTGGACAGACCCTGCTCCAGCGACACCGCCACTTCACAGGCACTGGCACCCTGGCGCTTGGCTTCAGCGATGATCTGCTCGACTTGTTCTTGCAGTGCCGGCAACGCTTGTGGGCCGACGCTTTCAACTGCACTCATGCTGTTCTCCACTCAAATTCTGCTTTCGGTAAGGCCTTCGAGCGACCGGGCCGGACAAGCGGCCCCCGACTGGTTATCATGGCGGCGTTTCTTTGCGGACGGCCACCATGGTTGATTCTTACGACGACTCCCTCGATACGGGAGAAAAAAGCAAATCCCAGGTTAAACGCGAGCTTCATGCTCTGGTTGACCTTGGCGAGCGCCTTACAACACTCAAGCCTGACTTGCTGGCAAAACTGCCGTTGACCGACGCTATGCGCCGGGCCCTGGCCGATGCGCCCAAGCACACCGCGAATATCGCGCGTAAACGGCACCTTATGTTCATCGGCAAACTGATGCGCGATCAGGACACTGACGCGATTCTGATGTTGCTCGATCAACTCGATGCCTCCACCCGGCAGTACAACGAACGTTTCCATGGCCTGGAACGCTGGCGCGATCGCTTGATCGCGGGCGACGATGCAGTCCTGGAGAAGTTCGTGCTCGATTACCCGGAGGCTGATCGTCAGCAATTGCGCTCCCTGATCCGTCAGGCCCAGCACGAACTGGCGACCAACAAGCCACCGGCATCGAGCCGTAAAATCTTCAAGTACATCCGTGAGCTGGACGAGACTCAACGCGGTCTGCGTTAAGTCCCTTCTCGGGTGAGCCGCACGCGGCTCACCCGAAGCTTCACTTTTTTCAATAGCCACTTACCTGCTTACGATCCTGTGCCACCCACAGTGATCGCATCGATTTTCAGCGTTGGCTGGCCGACACCCACCGGCACCGACTGCCCATCCTTGCCACACGTCCCCACGCCACTGTCCAGCGCCAGATCGTTACCGACCATCGACACCTTGCTCATGGCTTCCGGACCGTTGCCGATCAACGTCGCGCCTTTGACCGGGGCGGTAATCTTGCCGTCTTCGATCAGGTACGCCTCGCTGGTGGAGAACACGAACTTGCCGCTGGTGATGTCCACCTGGCCGCCGCCGAGGTTGGCGCAGTAGATGCCGCGTTTCACCGAAGCGATGATTTCCGCCGGATCGCTTTCGCCCGCCAGCATGTAGGTATTGGTCATGCGCGGCATCGGCAGGTGCGCGTAGGATTCGCGGCGACCGTTACCGGTACGGGCCACGCCCATCAGCCGCGCGTTGAGCTTGTCCTGCATGTAGCCTTTGAGTACGCCGTTTTCGATCAGCGTGGTGCACTCGGTCGGGGTGCCTTCGTCGTCGACGCTCAGGGAGCCACGACGGCCGGCCAGCGTGCCGTCATCGACGATGGTGCACAGCTTGGAGGCAACCATCTCGCCCATGCGCCCGCTGTAGGCCGAACTGCCCTTGCGGTTGAAGTCACCTTCCAGACCGTGGCCGACGGCTTCGTGCAGCAGCACGCCGGACCAGCCGGAACCCAACACCACCGGTAACGTGCCGGCCGGCGCCGGAATGGCTTCAAGGTTGACCAGTGCCTGACGCAACGCTTCACGGGCGTAGCCCATGGCGCGGTCATCACTGAGGAAATAGCGGTAATCGGTACGCCCGCCACCGCCATGACCACCGCGCTCGCGGCGACCGTTTTGCTCGACGATCACGCTCACATTGAAGCGCACCAGCGGCCGTACATCGGCGGCCAGGCTGCCATCGGTGGAGGCAACGAGGATGCGCTCCCAGACACCGGCCATGCTCACGGTCACTTGCTGAATCCGTGGATCGAGGGCACGGGTGGCCGCATCGATGCGCTTGAGCAGTTCGACTTTCTCGGCGCGGGAGATCACTTCCAGCGGGTTGTCCGGTCCGTATAACTGGGCGACGTCCTGGGTGGTGAACGCCTGCACCGTGCCGTTCTGCCCGGCGCGGGAGATCGAACGCGCAGCACGAGCCGCAGCACCCAGGGCTTCCAGAGTGATGGCATTGCTGTAGGCAAAACCGGTTTTTTCACCCGATTGCGCACGCACACCGACGCCTTGGTCGAGGTTGAAACTGCCTTCCTTGACGATCCCGTCTTCCAGTGCCCAGGACTCGGAAATCTGCCCCTGGAAATACAGGTCGGCGGCATCGATGCCCGGGCCGGCCAGATCACCGAGCACGCCTTGCAGGCTCTCGATTGTTACGCCGCCGGGCGCCAGGAGGTGTTCACTGACTGAGGACAACAACTCGCTCATATGCTTTACGCCTTAAATTCATCGTTCTGAGGCAGGTCGCTGAGCGCCCTGCGAGAAAAAGCGCCGGTGACTGGACACCGGCATCCGCGCCCTGATGGACGCCTGTTCGCTGCTATCGCGTTCGGCCAGCAGCACGGCCTCGCCTTGATCCTGTTGTGCCAGCACCCGGCCCCAGGGGTCGACGATTGCGGCATGCCCCCAGGTTTCTCGCGGCCCCGGATGCGTTCCACCCTGAGCGGCCGCCAGCACATAACATTGAGTCTCGATGGCCCGGGCGCGAATCAGTACATCCCAATGTGCCGCGCCGGTCACCGCCGTAAACGCCGACGGCGCGGTAATCAACTCCGCCCCGGCAGCACGTAATTCGCTGTACAGCTCCGGGAAGCGCAGGTCGTAACACACCGTCAGGCCGACTCGACCGACCGGCGTATCCGCCACGACTATCCCACTGCCATAAGCATAGTCATCGGACTCGCGATAACGCCCTCGATTATCTGCCACGTCGACATCGAACAAGTGCAGCTTGTCGTAGCGCGCTACCGTCTCGCCATGATCATTCACCAACAACGAGCAGGCATGCACCTTCGCCGTCGGTTGATCCACTGGCGGCAACGGCAATGTGCCGGCGACTATCCATAACTTGAGGTCGAGTGCGGTCTGTTTCAACCATGGCAGGATCGGGCCGTCACCCAATGCCTCGGCGCGGCCGATGTCGGCGATGTCGCGGCGGCCCATGGCGGCGAAGTTTTCCGGCAATACGGCGAGTTGCGCACCACCGGCCGCTGCCTGCTCAAGCAGCCGGCGGGCCTGGGTCAGGTTGGCCAGTACGTCGCTCTGGCTGACCATTTGAATAACCGCTACCGACATGGTCTTTCCTTACTTGAGAAGTGTCAGCCACCTGTAGCAACCGCGGAAGGCTGCTACGAGACCTTCGTCATGCTACTCCATCGGCTAAGACGTGGCTTTTCAAAAAGGCTTGTCAAAGGTGAATTTCGGATCTTTCCAGGGACCTTTGACGGTGTATTGCACACTGGCAAAACGAGACATGCGGTCACCTATCAGTCGGTCGATCAGGAACAGCGCGCCGCCGACAGCGGGCGCGCCAACGATCAATGCCGCGATCGGCAAGTTAGTGGCCACCGGCAACGACACCAGCAACTTGGCATCTATCCGGTCACCGACCAGGTTCAAGGTGCCATTAAGTTCAATGTTCGTGGACGGACCGGTCATTCGGATCGGTTCACGGGTGACGTAAACGCCATTGGTGCCGACCAGCAATCCTTTGACCCGGTCATAACTCAGGCCTTTGCCAAACAAGTCGGAAAAGTCCAGGCGCAAACGTCGACCGATGGAGTTGAAATTAAGCAGGCCGAAAACTTTCAGGGCCTGGGCACTGGCATCGACCTCAACAATTTCGCCCTTGGTAAGGGTTGCATCAAGGGTGCCGGAGAAACGCTTGCTGGCCAGCCAGGCCGGCGAACCGGGCCAGCGACCGTCAACGTCCATATGAAATGACTCACTCGTGACACTCGGCGCAAAGCCCCAGCCTTTGAGGACATCGGCGAGATTCTTGCCGCTGATCCGCCCCTTGTACCAACTGCTGGAACTACCGGGCACACCTTCCCAGCCGCCACTGCCTTGTAACAGAATTCCTTTGAGGCCCATGTCCAGGGAGTTGAGCGCAATGCCCTTGGCGGTCGGACGGACTTTGAGCGACCAACCGCCCACCAGATCCGGCCCCAGGAACAGCTGGTTGATGGTGATGTCCAGTGCCGGAATCTTTGTCGGGTCGACCGTAGCCAGTGGATCGGGCGAGTTCTCGTCGGCCACCACCTTGGGATCCGCCGCGGGCAGCCGCACGTATTGCAGATTGACCGTGATCGGTGCGGCTTTCGCATCGGGAACACCGACGGTGCCCTTGACCTGCTGGCTATCGAGTTGCAACGCCCAACTGGCGGGCTTTCGATTCACCTGTACGGAAGCCTGATCGAGGGTCGTGCCCAGCGCACTGAGCTTGCCAATCTGTAAGTCTGCACCGCTGAAAAACTGCTTGGCACTGCCACCAGGATCCTGACCGGCGTACTTGCCCACCAAGTCCTGCCAGGGACCGACATCCAGCTCCGACAGCACACCGCGTACCCGCAGGCCTTTGGCGCCGGGCAATATCGCATCGCCACCACCGAGGAACAGCTCACCGCGGCCTTCGGCAAAATTGCCGCTCGGTGCTGCAAACGTGAAGTTTGCCAACTGACCATAATTGACCCAGTAGCGCCGTTCCGGCCCCTGCAGGGTCATGCGGAACGTCGTGTCACGGCTGTCTTCGGCCGTCATGCCGAACGGGGCCGGCAGATCGACCTTCACACCCTTGAGGTTGGAATTGACCATCAACTGACTGTCGCCGCCAGCCAGGTTCAGTTGCAACTGATACGGGATCACCCCGGAAACCGGCAATGGCTGAGTAACGCTCAACCAGTCCGTGAGTTTCTTGACCTCGACCTGACCGGAAGCCGTGACGCGTGTCTTGATGTTGCCCGCATTGCCATCGGCGAAAATCCGCGCGGTGACAGGCTTGTCAAAAGCGCGGGCCCTGATGTTCTGTCCGCTTAATCCCTTGGTGCTGTCAAAGCGGAAATCACCCTTGAGTTGCGTCAACTCCAGCGCGGGGTCGGCCAGTTTCAGGCGTGCCTTGGCAGTCTTGAAGTCGACGAGAATCTTCGGTTGCTCGCCTTTGGCCAGCGGGATATCCAGATTCAACTTGCCTTGCAGCTCGCCCTCGCCTTCCCATTTGGCGAACGTCTCAGCGGTGCCGATCGGCGCTTCCTGCAGAATTTTCAGGCCATCGCCCAAGCCGCCGGCGAATCCACCGTCGAGGAACAGATGGACGTTTTTGCCATCGGGGACATGGGGAATATTGACGTAAATGTCGCGCACCTGGGTGTCGAGCAACTGGCCCTTGCTAGCCAGAACCCGCACGCCACTGTCTTCCACAAACACATCACCGGTGACCTTGCTGACATGCGGCCAGCCCGGCTGAAACGCCAGTTCGGCATCGTGCACCTTGAAGAACAGGCTGATGCTGCGGGCGGTATCGGCCGCACCATGGTTCAGCGAGCCCTGATACTGGAAGAAACCTTCGTCTACCGCGCCCTTTAGAATGGCCGTACGCAACCATTCGTCGAGCGCCGGGCTGAGCATGCTCGGCAGGTACTTGGCAGTGTAGCGACCGTCTCCCTCGACCATGCCGACCCGCAGGTCCATGTAGTCTTCCTGGGTGTGATCGAAATGCAGGCGGATCAGGAAGTCACCGGCAATCTTGCCCTCTTCGCCGAGCACCTTGAGGTACGGCGCGATCAGGGTGAAACCTTCTTTGTCGAGCTTCCAGGTCAGCGTCGCGTTGGCCTGGAGGTATTGCCATGGCTTGGCAAAAATCGGGGCCAGGTGCAGGACAAAGTCCTTGCTGTCCATGCGCAATTCACCCTTGCCGAGGTCACCGCTGATGCTACCGCTGACATTTCGTGCCGCCGGAGCGCCGTGATAGGCATCAAAACCTACCCGGTCGAGGTTCGCGGCGAAGCTGAACTTGCTGTCGTCGGTGGCATTGGGGCGCAAGTCGATCAGTACATTGCGCAGCCCACCAGTCACCTTGAGTTTTTCGACCGCCGTGGCGACACCTTCGGGCAGCGGGCCCAGGGCGTTCAGCAACGGCGTGAGCGGGGTGAGGTCGACGCGGTCGGCTTGCAGGTGCCAGAGTTCTTCGACCTTGTCGGTGGCTGAGGTTTGTGTGAGTTGCAGATGCGATTCCCAGCGCGTCTCGCCGAAGTTCATGGCCAGGGAATCCAGCGTCACCACCACGCCTTCTGTGCTGCGCTGGAAATAGCCATTGAGCGCCAGATTGTTGATCTGGATCGGCTTGCGTTCGGCGTAGGCGCCTTTGACTTGCGGGGCGTTCAAGCGAATGGCCGCGGATTGCAGTTCGCCCTTGCCCCAATTGATCCAGAGCTCGCCACCGGCCTTGATCTCGGAAAAACTCCATTGTTGGGTGAGGCGCCCGGGCAGCCATTTCGACCAGTCGCTTTGCGGCAGGCTCAAGTAAGCCTCGGCTTCACCGTCCCGCCACTGACTGGCCTGGATGCGGGTGCGCAGGCTCATGGCCACTGGCTGGCCATCGGGCAAGGTCATTCGCGCATCGAGGCGTTGGCGAGAAGTACCGGTTTTCAGATTGAAGCCGACATAGGTCAAGGTCAGCGGCGGTTGGTCCAAGGGCTGCAAGGTCACTTGACTGTCGATCACCGAGAGCTGTTGGACCATTTGCATGCGGTTGAGCAGTTGTTCCGGATCAAGCGGCTGATCCTTCTGCACCGGCAAACCTTCCAGCGTCCACTGGCCGTCGTCGCCTTCCTTGAGGCTGATCTTCAGGCCGTTCAACTCCAGATGAGCGATGCGCACCTGGCGGGCCAATAGGCTTTCCCAAATGTCCGGCACCGCACGCACCTGATCCAGGTGCAGGGCATTGGCACCTTCGCCGACGGTCACGTCATGAGCCAGCAGGATCGGCGCAAAACCACTCCAGTTGCCTTCCAGCTTGCCGATTTGCAGCGGCATGCCCAAAGCCTCGGTGGCTTTGGTTTCGACGTCGACACGGTATTCGGCCACCAGAGGCGTCAGCTCTCGGCCGAGGCTGACGTACAACGCCATCAACACCAGTACCAACGCGCACAGGCCCAGACCCCAGCGGGTCAATGCAACCAAAATGCGTGTCAGACGTTCCATGTCAGGTGGCTCCCATGGCAAAAATACTGCAAAAAGCTGAGGCCAGCTGTTCTAGTAAGGTTGAAACAAAGCGATTCAGAGCAACACCACGTCGTATTGTTCCTGGGAATACATGGTTTCCACCTGGAATCGGATCGTGCGTCCGATAAACCCTTCCAGCTCGGCAACGTTGCCTGACTCTTCGTCGAGCAAACGGTCGACGACTTTCTGGTTCGCCAATACACGATAGCCTTCCGCTTGATAGGCGCGCGCTTCGCGGAGGATTTCGCGGAAAATTTCGTAGCAGACCGTTTCCGGCGTCTTCAACTTGCCCCGGCCCTGACAGCTGCTGCACGGTTCGCACAGCACTTGTTCAAGACTTTCGCGGGTGCGCTTGCGGGTCATCTGCACCAGGCCCAACTCGGTGATGCCGATGATGTTGGTCTTGGCGTGGTCGCGTTCCAGCTGCTTCTCGAGCGTGCGCAATACCTGGCGCTGGTGTTCCTCGTCTTCCATGTCAATGAAGTCGATGATGATGATCCCGCCCAGATTGCGCAGGCGCAGTTGACGGGCAATGGCGGTGGCGGCTTCAAGGTTCGTCTTGAAGATGGTTTCTTCAAGGTTGCGATGGCCGACGAAGGCCCCGGTGTTGACGTCGATGGTGCTCATGGCTTCCGCCGGATCGACCACCAGATAACCGCCGGACTTGAGCGGGACTTTGCGCTCCAGGGCTTTCTGGATTTCGTCTTCGACGCCATACAAATCGAAAATAGGCCGCTCGCCCGGATAATGCTCCAGACGATCGGCGATTTCCGGCATCAGTTCGGCGACGAACTGCGTGGTTTTCTGGAAGGTTTCCCGGGAATCGATGCGGATCTTCTCGATCTTAGGGCTCACCAGGTCACGCAGGGTGCGTAACGCGAGGCCGAGGTCTTCGTAGATCACACTCGGTGCGCTGATGGTTTTGATCTGTTCGTTGATCTGGTCCCAGAGACGGCGCAGGTAGCGGATGTCCATGAGGATCTCATCGGCGCCCGCCCCTTCGGCAGCGGTGCGCAAAATGAAACCGCCGGCCTCCTTGATGCCTTCTTTGGCCACACAATCGGTGACCACTTGCTTGAGGCGCTCGCGCTCGGCCTCATCTTCGATCTTCAGTGAAATACCGACGTGAGCCGTGCGCGGCATGTACACCAGATAGCGCGATGGAATCGACAGCTGCGTCGTCAGGCGTGCGCCTTTGGAACCGATCGGGTCCTTGGTGACCTGGACCACCAGGCTCTGGCCTTCATGGACCAGAGCGCTGATGCTTTCGACCGCAGGACCTTCGCGCAGGGAAATTTCCGAGGCGTGAATGAATGCCGCACGGTCCAGGCCGATGTCGACGAACGCCGCCTGCATGCCTGGCAAAACCCGTACGACCTTGCCTTTATAGATGTTGCCGACGATCCCGCGCTTTTGCGTACGCTCGACGTGGACCTCTTGCAGAACACCGTTTTCGACCACCGCCACGCGCGATTCCATCGGCGTGATGTTGATCAGAATCTCTTCACTCATGGCAGGGTCTCGTTCAGGCATGTTCACGATAATGGCTGCATCTTGTCAGTACGACGCTCAGCGCGCGTTAAGTGTTTGCCAACAGGGTATGCCGAAATGGCCGAGCAGTTCTGCGGTTTCGCACAGCGGCAACCCGACCACCGCCGAATAACTGCCGTTGAGCCCAGCAACAAAGACTGCACCCAGGCCCTGAATGCCGTAGCCACCCGCCTTGTCGCGAGGCTCGCGGCTGACCCAGTAGGCTGCCGCTTCTTCGCGACTGATGTTGCGAAACCGCACCAGACTGCGCACCACCCGAGACTCGCAGCGCTCGGCGTCGAGTACGGCGATGGCGGTCAGCACTTCATGTTCACGACCGGCCAACAGCATAAGCATGGCGCACGCGTCAGCTTCGTCCACCGGTTTGCCAAGAATTTTGCCTTCCAGCACCACGGCGGTGTCGGCGCCCAGTACGCAAAAATCGGTGTCGGACACGACTAACCCGCGACCGGCCTCGGCTTTACCGCGCGCAAGGCGCTCGACATAGGCCGACGGGGATTCTTGAATCAAGGGGGTTTCATCGATGTCCGCGCTGATGGCGCAGAACGGCACGCCGATCTGCGTGAGCAGTTCACGCCGACGCGGCGAGGCTGAGGCGAGGTATAGCTGTTTCATCAAGACATCTCCCTGTCTAGTGCGGGCCAATGCCTGACCGAATTAATTGATTTTGTAGCGCCGACGCAGCCCACGCAAACCGTAGCTGACCCAAGGCCACAACAACGCGCTGACCAGTGCCGGCAGCACCAGCGCCAAGGTTGGCTGCCGGTTACCGGTCAAGGCACTCAGCCACAACTGAACAAGCTGCGCGAGGCCGAAGATCACCAGGATGACCAAGCTCTGTTGCCACATCGGAAACATGCGCAAGCGCTGTTGCAGCGACAGCACCAGGAAGGTGATCAAGGTCAGGATCAACGCATTCTGGCCAAGCAACGTGCCGTACAGCACATCTTCGGCCAGCCCCAGGCACCAGGCGGTGACCATGCCGACTTTTTGCGGCAGGGTCAGCGCCCAGAACGCGAGCAGCAACGCCAGCCACAACGGGCGGAGGATTTCCATGAATTGCGGCAGCGGTGAAACGCTGAGCAACAGGCCGATAGCGAACGTCAACCAGACAATCCAGCCGTTTCGGGAGGCTTTGACGCCGACCATTATTCTTGTCTCCCAGTGGCAGCCGGTTCGGGGACAGGCGGTTTGGCAGCAGGCTTCGCGGCCGGCGGTTTACTGGCGGCAGGCGGCTTGGCAGCGGCGGGCTTGGCCGGTTTGGCCGGGGTTGCAGGCGCCGCAGTTGCTGGGGCCGGTGCAGCGGGCGCCGGGCTGGTGACAGGTGCAGCAGGGGCCACAGCGGCCGCAGGAACCGGTTTCGGTACGGTGGCCGGAATGATCGGGCCGCCGCCGTGCTGGTCCAGTGCCTCTTGTGCCTGGGCCGCATCGTTGGCGCGTTCTTCGGCGGTGCGGCCATCGCTGAACACCAGCAGCAGATAACGACTGCGGTTCAGCGCAGCGGTTGGCACGGCGCGCACAATGGCAAATGGCTGGCCGGAATCGTGAATCACTTCCTTGACCGTCGCCACCGGGTAACCCGCCGGGAACCGCTGACCCAGGCCGGAGCTGACCAGCAGATCACCTTCCTTGATGTCGGCGGTGTCCGCTACGTGACGCAGTTCAAGGCGCTCCGGGTTGCCGGTGCCGCTGGCAATCGCCCGCAGCCCGTTACGGTTCACCTGCACCGGAATGCTGTGGGTCGTGTCGGTCAGCAGCAAAACACGGGAGGTGTAAGGCATCAACTCGACCACCTGTCCCATCAGGCCGCGGGCATCGAGCACCGGCTGACCGAGGATCACACCGTCGCGTTCACCCTTGTTGATGATGATGCGATGGGTGAAGGGGTTCGGGTCCATGCCGATCAACTCGGCCACTTCGACCTTCTCGTTGACCAGTGCGGAAGAGTTGAGCAACTCGCGCAGCCGAACGTTCTGCTCGGTGAGGGCGGCAAGCTTCTGCATGCGCCCCTGCAACAGCAGGTTTTCGGTCTTGAGTTTTTCGTTTTCGGCGACGAGCTCGGTCCGGCTGCCAAATTGGCTGGCCACACCCTGCCATAGCCGCTGCGGCAGGTCGGTGATCCAGTAAGACTGCATCAGCACCAGCGACATTTGGCTACGCACTGGCTTGAGCAGTGTGAAGCGGGCATCGACCACCATCAGCGCGATCGAAAGCACGACCAGCACCAATAAGCGCACGCCCAGTGAAGGACCTTTGGAAAAAAGCGGTTTAATAAGCCGCTCCTCCCAGGCAAATGTTCTCTTTACTCATACGGCATCAAACCGGCCTGGATGCAGACTGACAGAAGATAAACGCCAACAGGCAGCACTGCAAAGTGCCGCCTGCGCGCTCAACAGCATAGAGGCAATCCGGCGACTTATTCGCTGGAGAGCAGGTCCATGGTGTGTTTATCCATCATTTCCAAGGCACGGCCACCGCCGCGAGCAACGCAGGTCAGCGGGTCTTCGGCAACGATCACCGGTAGACCTGTTTCCTGGGCCAGCAACTTGTCGAGGTCACGCAGCAAGGCGCCACCACCGGTCAGTACCAGACCGCGCTCGGCGATATCGGACGCCAGCTCCGGAGGCGATTGCTCCAGTGCGCTTTTCACAGCCTGAACGATGGTGGCCAGAGACTCTTGCAGAGCTTCCAGCACTTCATTGGAGTTCAGGGTGAACGCACGTGGAACGCCTTCGGCCAGGTTACGACCACGAACATCGACTTCGCGAACTTCGCCGCCCGGGTAGGCTGTGCCGATTTCCTGCTTGATGCGCTCGGCGGTAGATTCGCCGATCAGGCTGCCGTAGTTACGACGCACGTAGGTGATAATTGCTTCGTCGAAGCGGTCGCCGCCAACCCGTACGGATTCGGCGTAAACCACACCGTTCAGGGAGATCAGGGCGATTTCGGTAGTACCACCACCAATATCGACCACCATCGAACCGCGTGCTTCTTCAACCGGCAGGCCGGCACCGATCGCAGCAGCCATTGGCTCTTCGATCAGGAACACTTCACGAGCACCGGCACCAAGGGCCGATTCACGGATGGCTCGACGCTCAACCTGAGTGGATTTGCACGGAACGCAGATCAGCACACGAGGGCTAGGCTGCAGGAAGCTGTTTTCGTGAACCTTGTTGATAAAGTATTGCAGCATCTTTTCGCAAACGCTGAAGTCGGCAATCACGCCGTCCTTCATCGGACGAATGGCAGCAATGTTGCCCGGCGTTCGGCCGAGCATGCGCTTCGCCTCGGTGCCGACAGCTACGACACTTTTCTGGTTACCGTGTGTCCGAATAGCCACAACCGATGGCTCATTCAGGACGATACCGCGCTCGCGCACGTAAATAAGGGTGTTGGCAGTGCCCAGGTCAATGGAAAGATCGCTGGAAAACATGCCACGCAGTTTCTTGAACATGGGAAAGGGACCCTAGGCAACGCGTGGGTAAAAAAGTGCGGCAAACTCTAACAACGACAGGGATTTTGGGCAAGGCGCCAATATGTTAAATTGGCCGCTTTTCTGTGCACCAACCCCCACAATCGCGGCCTTATGACCGTAGAAATGCGGTAGTGTTCCGACAATCTAACACACGGACGCCGTCCGTTCTGTATTCCACTGGAGAATCGCAATGGCGCTTGAACGCTCCGACGTGGAAAAAATCGCTCATTTGGCCTGCCTGGGCCTTAATGATGCCGATCTTCCACACATCACTTCGGCCCTGAACAGCATTCTGGGCCTGGTCGACGAAATGCAGGCGGTCAATACCGACGGTATCGAGCCGCTGGCCCACCCATTGGAAGCCAGCCAGCGCCTGCGTGCAGACGTCGTGACCGAGACCAATCATCGCGAGGCCTATCAGTCCATCGCACCAGCGGTCGAAAACGGCCTGTACCTGGTTCCGAAAGTCATCGACTAAAGGGAAAGAGCCTGCAATGCATCACATGACTCTGGCCGAGATCGCCCGCGGACTCGCCGAAAAAAAGTTTTCTTCCGAAGAGCTGACCAAGACCCTGCTGGCGCGTATCGCCCTGCTTGATCCTCAGCTCAACAGTTTCATCAGCCTCACCGAAGACCTGGCGCTCCAGCAGGCGAAAGCCGCTGACGCACGCCGGGCCAATGGTGAGAGCGGCGCCCTGCTCGGCGCGCCGATTGCCCACAAAGACCTGTTCTGCACCCAGGGCATCCGCACCAGCTGCGGCTCGAAGATGCTCGACAACTTTAAAGCGCCGTACGACGCCACTGTCGTCGCCAAGCTGGCCGCTGCCGGGACCGTGACCCTGGGCAAGACCAACATGGACGAATTCGCCATGGGGTCGGCCAACGAGTCGAGCTACTACGGCCCGGTGAAAAACCCGTGGAACCTGGAACACGTGCCTGGCGGTTCGTCAGGCGGTTCGGCGGCCGCGGTTGCCGCGCGCCTGCTGCCTGCGGCCACCGGCACTGACACGGGCGGCTCGATCCGGCAGCCCGCCGCACTGACCAACCTCACCGGCCTGAAACCGACGTACGGTCGCGTTTCGCGCTGGGGCATGATCGCCTACGCCTCCAGCCTCGATCAGGGCGGTCCTCTGGCCCGCACCGCCGAAGACTGCGCGATCTTGCTGCAAGGCATGGCCGGTTTCGACCCGAACGACTCCACCAGCATCGACGAGCCAGTGCCTGATTACAGCGCCAGCCTCAACGGTTCGCTACAAGGTCTGCGCATTGGCGTGCCGAAAGAGTATTTCAGCGCCGGTCTCGACCCGCGCATTGCCGAGCTGATCCACAACAGCGTCAAGGAGCTGGAAAAACTCGGCGCCGTGATCAAGGAAATCAGCCTGCCGAACATGCAGCACGCGATTCCTGCGTACTACGTGATCGCCCCGGCAGAAGCCTCGTCCAACCTGTCGCGTTTCGACGGCGTACGCTTTGGCCATCGCTGCGAGAACCCGAAAGACCTGATCGACCTGTACAAGCGCTCTCGTGGCGAAGGGTTCGGCCCGGAAGTACAGCGCCGGATCATGGTCGGTGCCTACGCGCTGTCCGCCGGTTACTACGACGCCTACTACCTGAAGGCCCAGAAGATCCGTCGCTTGATCAAGAACGACTTCATGGCTGCCTTCAAAGAGGTCGACATCATCCTCGGCCCAACCACGCCGAACCCGGCCTGGAAGCTCGGCGCCAAGAACAGCGACCCGGTCGCTGCTTATCTGGAAGACGTCTACACCATCACCGCCAACCTCGCTGGCCTGCCGGGCTTGTCCATGCCCGCCGGTTTTGTCGACGGTCTGCCGGTGGGCGTGCAGTTGCTCGCTCCCTATTTCCAGGAAGGCCGTTTGCTCAACGTTGCGCACCAGTATCAGTTAAACACTGACTGGCACACCCGCACCCCAACCGGCTTCTGAGGAGACACACATGCAATGGGAAGTCGTGATCGGGCTGGAGATTCATACCCAGCTCACCACCCGGTCGAAAATCTTTTCCGGTAGTTCCACCACGTTCGGTTCCGAGCCGAACACCCAGGCCAGCCTCGTCGACCTGGGCATGCCCGGCGTGCTGCCGGTGCTGAACCAGGAAGCGGTGCGCATGGCGGTGATGTTCGGTCTGGCGATTGACGCCGAAATCGGTCAGCACAACGTGTTCGCCCGTAAAAACTATTTCTACCCGGACTTGCCGAAGGGCTACCAGATCAGCCAGATGGAATTGCCGATCGTCGGCAAGGGCCACCTGGACATCGCCATGGAAGACGGCACGATCAAACGTGTCGGCGTGACCCGTGCGCACCTGGAAGAAGACGCCGGTAAAAGCCTGCACGAAGAGTTCAACGGTGCCACTGGCATCGACCTGAACCGTGCCGGCACGCCGCTGCTGGAAATCGTCTCCGAGCCGGACATGCGCAGCGCCAAGGAAGCCGTGGCTTACGTCAAGACCGTCCACGCGCTGGTACGTTACCTCGGCATCTGCGACGGCAACATGGCCGAAGGCTCGCTTCGTTGCGACTGCAACGTGTCGATCCGTCCGAAAGGTCAGGTTGAGTTCGGTACTCGCTGCGAGATCAAGAACGTCAACTCGTTCCGCTTTATCGAAAAAGCGATCAACAGCGAAGTGCAGCGCCAGATCGAGCTGATCGAAGACGGCGGCAAAGTGATCCAGCAGACCCGCCTGTACGATCCGAACAAGGACGAAACCCGTCCGATGCGCAGCAAAGAGGAAGCCAACGACTACCGTTACTTCCCCGATCCGGACCTGCTGCCCGTGGTCATCGAAGACTCGTTCCTCGACGACGTGCGCGCGACCCTGCCGGAATTGCCACCGCAAAAGCGCGAGCGTTTCCAGGAGCAATTCGGTCTGTCGGTCTACGACGCCAGCGTGTTGGCGACCAGTCGCGAGCAAGCCGATTATTTCGAGAAAGTCGCAAGCATCGGCGGCGACGCCAAACTGGCGGCGAACTGGGTGATGGTCGAGTTGGGCAGCCTGCTCAACAAGCAAGGCCTGGACATCGAAGACTCGCCGGTTTCAGCCGAGCAACTGGGCGGCATGCTGCTGCGCATCAAGGACAACACCATCTCCGGCAAGATCGCCAAGGTGGTGTTTGAAGCGATGGCCAGCGGCGAAGGCAGCGCGGACGAGATCATCGACAAGCGCGGCCTGAAGCAAGTGACCGACACCGGTGCGATCTCGGCGGTGCTGGACGAAATGCTCGCGGCCAACGCCGAACAGGTTGAACAGTACCGTGCGGCAGACGAAGCCAAACGCGGCAAGATGTTCGGCTTCTTCGTCGGCCAGGCCATGAAAGCCTCCAAAGGCAAGGCCAACCCGCAACAGGTCAACGAACTGCTGAAAAGCAAGCTCGAAGGCTGATGAGCATGGAGCCAGTTTCAAAGCCTGGCTCAAATCCCTGTGGGAGCGGGCTTGCTCGCGAAAGCGTCGTATCAGTCGATATAAATGTCTACTGTCAGACCGCTTTCGCGAGCAAGCCCGCTCCCACATTTGTTTGTGGAAACTCTTAAATGAAGCGTCTACTCGGTGCCTGCGCCCTGCTCGCTCTGCTGGCCGGTTGCGCCAGTAACGATGTCATCGATCCACACGGCTACGACAAGACCGGCACGGCGTCCTATTACGGCGCCAAGCACCAAGGCAAACGCACCGCCAGTGGCGAGCATTTCGACAAGAATTCCATGACCGCCGCCCACCGCCAGTTGCCTTTCGGCACGCGGGTGAAGGTCACCAACCTGAACAACGACAAATCTTGCGTGGTCCGCATCAACGACCGTGGGCCGCATACCCGCGGGCGCCTGATCGATCTGTCCCATGCAGCCGCCGAACGCCTGGGCATGATCAGCAGCGGTACCGCCAAGGTTCGCGTGCAAGCCCTCGACGACTGACAGACGGAGCACCGACCATTTTCGGACTTGCCGATATACCCCTGATCAGCGTGATAGAACTGCTCAGCGGCCTGGTTCTACTGATCTTCGGCGCTGAGCTGATGGTGCGTGCCGCCGTGCGCCTCGCGGCCCGATGGCACGTACGGCCACTGATCATCGGCCTGACCATCGTCGCCCTCGGCAGCAGTGCGCCACAGATGGCCGTCAGCCTGCAAGCCACCCTGGCGGACAATGCCGACATTGCCGTCGGCAGTGTGATCGGCAGCAGCATCTTCAACATTCTCGTCACCCTCGGGCTCTCGGCGCTGATCATTCCGCTGCGGGTTTCGCGGCAACTGGTGCGCCTGGATATTCCGCTGATGATCGGCGCCAGCCTGCTGGTGTTCGTGCTGGCGTGGAATGAACAACTGACCCGCACCGATGGCATGATCCTGCTGGCGGCGCTGGCGCTGTACCTGGGCTTGCTACTGCGCCAGTCGCGGCACTCGGCCCGTCCGCCATCGAGTGATCCGCACAGTCAGGCCGCGCCCTGGTTCAGCAGCCTGCTGATGATCGTGGTCGGGTTGGCAATGCTGGTTTACGCCGGACACCTGCTGCTGGGCGCGGCCGTTGTAGTGGCAACCGACCTTGGATTGTCGGAACGAATCATCGGCCTGACCATCGTCGCCATCAGCACCTCCCTGCCGGAACTCGCCACCTCCTTGATCGCCGCCCTGCGCGGTCAGCGCGACATCGCCGTGGGCAACGTGATCGGCAGCAACCTGTTCAACCTGTTGGGCGTGCTCGGCGTGACGGCGTTGATCGCGCCTTCGCCGCTGTCGGTGTCACCTAACGCCCTGGATTTCGACTTGCCGGTAATGCTCGGCGTCGCGGTATTTTGCCTGCCGCTGTTCTACACCGGCTACCGGGTGACCCGGGCCGAAGGTTTGCTGTGCCTGTGTTTGTACCTGGCGTATGGGCTGCACGTGGTGTCGTTCACCACCGGCATGCCACTGGCCGGCAAGCTTGAACATTTGATGCTGTTTTTCGTCCTGCCGGCGCTGGTGGCGTTTCTGCTGCTCACGTCGCTGCTCGCCTGGCGTCGCCAACACCACAAGAGGGATGTGCCATGACCGACAATAAAAAACCTGGCGTTGAAGTCCGCCGCCAAGTGATGGGCGACGCTTTCGTCGACCGTGCACTGGGCAATGCCACCGAGTTCACCCAGCCGTTGCAGGACTTCGTCAATGAACACGCCTGGGGCGCTGTGTGGAACCGCGAGGGCCTGGAACTGAAAACCCGCAGCCTGATCACCCTCGCCGCGCTGACGGCGCTGAAGTGCCCACAGGAATTGAAAGGCCATGTGCGTGGCGCTCTGAACAACGGCTGCACCGTGGAAGAGATTCGTGAAACGCTGCTGCATTGCGCGGTGTATGCCGGTGCGCCGGCGGCGATTGATGCGTTTCGGGCTGCGCAGGAAGTGATTGAGAGTTATCAGAAGCCTGAATAAAAATCTGGCATTTGTGGTGACTGTTCAGCCGCCTTCGCGAGCAAGCCCGCTTGTGTCTTGCGCAGGAATTAGACTGGTGATGAGAGCGGTGAGTGGCAAGCTGAACGCCCGGAGTGCTTAAAGCACGTGTGGGAGCCCACGCTGCCATTCACCCCTCCACTCTGGTTATTGAGCCCGAACAGTTGAACGAGCCTACCTCGAACAGTTACAAGCGTGGAGCCCAGCCAGAGCGCTCTCACCTTTGAGTGTAAGAGGGTTTGGCTATGTTTTCCTGCGCAGGCATCGACGTTTCTAAAGACAACCTTGAAATCCGGATCAATCCGCA
>NZ_RCZE01000020.1 GCF_006438915.1 Pseudomonas arsenicoxydans
CTTGCGGATTGATCCGGATTTCAAGGTTGTCTTTAGAAACGTCGATGCCTGCGCAGGAAAACATAGCCAAACCCTCTTACACTCAAAGGTGAGAGCGCTCTGGCTGGGCTCCACGCTTGTAACTGTTCGAGGTAGGCTCGTTCAACTGTTCGGGCTCAATAACCAGAGTGGAGGGGTGAATGGCAGCGTGGGCTCCCACACGTGCTTTAAGCACTCCGGGCGTTCAGCTTGCCACTCACCGCTCTCATCACCAGTCTAATTCCTGCGCAAGACACAAGCGGGCTTGCTCGCGAAGGGGGCGTCACATTCAGCAAATATGTTGATTGATCTGACGCCTTCGCGAGCAAGCCCGCTCCCACAAGGGATCAGTGTTTCTTTCCCGACAAAAATACTAGGACTTTGTGCGGCGCGTTGATTGGCGTAAACTGCGCCCAAGCCTGCGAGGAGTTTCCATGACCGCTATAACCATTACCGACGCCGCCCACGATTACCTGGCTGACCTGCTCTCCAAGCAGAACACCCCGGGTATCGGCATCCGCGTCTTTATCACCCAGCCTGGCACCCAGTACGCCGAAACCTGCATTGCCTACTGCAAGCCGGGCGAAGAAAAACCTGAAGACACGGCGCTGGGGCTCAAAAGCTTCACCGCTTACATCGACTCGTTCAGCGAAGCCTTCCTGGACGACGCGGTAGTCGACTACGCCACCGACCGCATGGGCGGCCAGCTGACCATCAGGGCGCCCAACGCCAAAGTACCGATGGTCAACGCCGACAGCCCGGTCAACGAGCGCATCAACTACTACCTGCAAACCGAGATCAACCCGGGGCTGGCGAGCCACGGCGGTCAGGTCAGCCTGATCGATGTGGTCGAAGACGGCATTGCCGTGCTGAAGTTCGGTGGTGGTTGCCAGGGCTGCGGCCAGGCAGACGTGACCCTGAGGGAAGGCATCGAGCGCACGTTGCTTGAGCGCATTCCTGAGCTCAAGGGAGTACGTGACGTGACTGACCACACGCAGAAAGAAAACGCCTACTACTAAGGTGTTCGCTGCGAAATGAAAAAACGGCACCCGTGAGTGCCGTTTTTTTATGGGTGAAATTCACCGGCCTCTTCGCGAGCAAGCCCGCTCCCACATTTGATCTTTGTCGTACACAGCATGTGTATTCGCAGGGGATTCAATGTGGGAGCGGGCTTGCTCGCGAAGAGGCCCTATGGGCGATAGAGATGCGCATGCCCCGCGCGATATAGCGAAGACTCACTAAATTGATCACTCCCCAACACCCGTCCCACCAGAATCAACGCCGTGCGCCGAAACCCTTTGGCTTCAACCTTCCCGGCAATATCCTCAATCGTCCCCACCACCCAATCCTGATCCGGCCACGTCGCCCGGTGAATCACCGCAATCGGACAGTCCGCGCCGTAATGCGGCAGCAGTTCAGCAAGGATTTTCTCCAGATGATTCACACCCAAATGAATGGCCATGGTCGCCCCATGCTGCGCCAGGCTGCCCAGTTCTTCGCCCGCCGGCATGGCGGTTTTGTCGGCGTAGCGGGTCAAAATCACGCTCTGTGAAATGTCCGGCAAGGTCAGCTCCGCGCCTAAAAGCGCCGCACACGCCGCCGTCGCCGTAACGCCCGGAATGATTTCAAACGGAATATCCAACTCGCGCAGGTAGCGAATCTGCTCGCCAATCGCGCCATACAGACTCGGATCACCAGAGTGCACCCGCGCCACGTCCTGGCCGTTTGCGTGAGCGTTTTTGATCAGATCTATGATCTGTTCCAGGTGCAATTCGGCGCTGTTGACCACCTGATCGGCGCGATGGCCTTCCAACACGGCTGCCGGCACTAGGGAGCCGGCATAGATGATCACAGGGCAGGTGCGAATCAATCGCTGGCCTTTGACCGTGATCAGTTCCGGGTCGCCGGGACCTGCGCCAATGAAGTAGACGGTCATCGTCGTTTCCTGTGAAAAAAGGGGCTGGGCAACACTTCAGATGAAGATTGCTCATGATCGAAAGCGCGATTATCGGGGATTTTACGCAGCGCCGGCCAACGCCAGAGTTGCTTGCGCATATTTTTGTCGGGGGATCAGTAGTTTTGCCGGCGCCTGAGCCAGCTGTTCGGCGAGTGCCAGGGCGGCACTTTCCGCGACGCCGTAGCAACCGGTGCGTTCAAACGCGATCTGCGAATGATGGCTGAGTCTGGGGGAATATCCGGCCAATTGTTCACTGTTGAAGAACATCAACGGCAGTGCGAGTTGTTCCGCGAGTTCAATCAGGCCAGGCTCATCGCGCTTCAGGTCAATGCTGGCGAGTGCCGTTATTTCGTGAAGCCCTATTTGATGAGCCTGCAATGCCTGATCAAGCAATGCCCGCAGCGTGCTGGCGGGGCAGCCGCGTTGGCAGCCCAGGCCGACCACTAGCGTCGGCGCCGTGCTGGCATCGGTCATGCGGGGTATTGGCCATCGCTTTTGCGGCGGAACAACCAGGCACTGATCAGGCCCAAGGCCAGCCAGAACGCCACGTTGGTCAGCTGCGAAGCGATTTTGAATTGAGCTTCCAGGGCTTCCGGTGCAAGCATCGAATGCACTTCCGGTTGTGGTGCGCCGATCACGTGCGGAACGGCCAGAATTGCCACGCCCAGCACTTTCATCAGCCAGTGATGGCTGAACACGATCAGCGCGATCCCGACGGCGGTGGAAGCAGCGGTGCCGATCCACCAGATCTGCCGTTGCGCCAGATCCGCCGCAACGGTGCCCGGCAGTTCAGGTGGCAGGCCCAGGGTCGGTGCGAGGACAAACGTCGCATAACCGGCCAGACCCCACAGCAGGCCTTGAGCGGTGCTGTTGGGGGCACGCAGGGTGTAGAGACCGGCGAGCATCAGGGCGAAACCAACGGCCACCACCAGATTGCCGCCAGTGGTCGACAGCACGCGCTGCCAGCCGTCTTGCGGCTCCCAGGCTTCGGGGTCGTGGGTGTGTGCGGCCATGGCGCCGCCGGTGTGTTCATGGGGTTGAACCACCGCCGGCTCGGCCTTTTCGTAGGTTTCCGCCTGCAGAATCAGCGGTGCGACCCAGAAGCTTTGCAGCAGGGTCAGCAGCAGGGCGGCCAGTAGCCCGGTGAACCCTGCGGTTTGCGCAATACGCTTGATCATGTCGTCAACTCTCAATGGCACGGGAACGCAGAGCTGTGACGGGTATCGTGCGCGGCGTTGTGCACTGCTTCGATGTGCGAGAAACCGGCGAAATACACAAGGCTAGCACCCAGGATCGACGCGCAGATGGCGGCGGTCAGGCGTTGAGTCAGGGTAGAAGTGGTGCTGGACGTTGTGTGGCCGGTGCTGCTGATGATCGACATGGCGCATCCCTCTGGTCTGTCAGCGGGTGAATAGAGCGCATGGAAAACCCCTGCGAGCCGGGCACGCAGGCGTTCAAACAGCGCCCGCCCACCGCGGGTTTGTTGTTCAGTGATCGAAACGGTCACTTTGTGTTGCGGGCCGGTCTCCGGGCTCACGAGGGGCGTTGGCTTTCGCCTTGGCCTGCAAGCATCACCTTCCCATGCCGAACTGCTGGCACAGTGGATTTGATGCTTCGCTCGCTTACCGTTGCGGGGGCAGCACCGGACTGACATGGCCTTGAGTAAAGCACATGATTCACCGGTTTCCCGTTTCACCCTGTGAAGGGCACCCGTAACAAAGTGCGTAGGAGAGCATGGGCGGGGGATTCGCGTCAATTGGCAAGGGTTCTCAACTTGGGACCGAGGCGCTCCTTTCGCGAGCAAGCCCGCTCCCACATTTGACCGAGTTCCTTCAGAGGCATGCGGTCGAATGTGGGAGCGGGCTTGCTCGCGAAGGGCGCGCCGCCAATGTCATGTGAACATTGACCCGCCCCAGCGCGATGCGTAGCCTTGCGCTTTCGAGGTTCTTCGGCGTTTGCCGAAGCTAAGAAGGGAACGCGGTCAATGCCGCGGCTGCCCCCGCAACTGTGAACGGTGATGTTCGTTGCCACGCCACTGCAAACCCTGTCCAACGGGTTCGCGGGAAGGCGCAGCGAATGCCAATCTGTATTTGGCACACCGTCAGCCAGGAGACCTGCCTCGACACAGATTCTGACTTTCAACCGGGCGGGGTGATCCGGTGGCGAACTCTTCAGGCACGCGCCTCCGCGTTGCCCGTTGTCGTCCCGTATGCCCGCCACCTTGCCAAAGGGCATCCGATGAAAACACTGGCCAAACTCCCCGTCACCATCGTTACCGGCTTCCTCGGCTCGGGCAAAACCACCTTGCTGCGGCACATGCTTGACAACGCTCAGGGCCGTCGCATTGCGGTGATCGTCAACGAGTTCGGCGAGCTGGGCATCGACGGCGAAATTCTCAAGCAGTGCTCCATCGGCTGCACTGAAGAAGAAGCCAACGGCCGCGTCTACGAACTGGCCAACGGCTGCCTGTGCTGCACCGTCCAGGAAGAATTCTTCCCGGTGATGCGCGAACTGGTGGCCCGTCGCGGTGACCTCGATCACATCCTCATCGAAACCTCGGGCCTGGCCCTGCCCAAGCCGCTGGTCCAGGCCTTCCAATGGCCGGAAATCCGCAGCGCCTGCACCGTTGATGCGGTGATCACCGTGGTCGACAGCCCGGCCGTCGCTGCCGGCACCTTCGCTGCCTTCCCGGATCAAGTCGATGCCCAGCGCAAACTCGACCCGAACCTGGACCATGAATCGCCGCTGCACGAATTGTTCGCCGACCAACTGGCCAGCGCCGACCTGGTGATCCTCAACAAGGCCGACCTGATCAGCCCTGAAGACCTGGCCCGCGTGCGCCTCGAAGTCGCCGAAGAATTGCCGCCCGCGGTGAAAGTCATCGAAGCCAGCAGCGGTCGCGTGCCATTGGACGTGTTGATCGGCCTCGGCGCCGGTTCCGAAGAACACATCGACAGCCGTCACAGCCATCACGATCATCACCATGAAGGTGAAGATGATCACGACCACGACGCGTTCGACTCGATCTCCATCGAGCTGCCGCAAGCCGACGAAAGCCTGCTGATGGACGCGCTGACCCAACTGGTGGTCAAGCACGGCATCTTGCGCATCAAAGGTTTCGCCGCGATCCCGAACAAACCAATGCGTTTGCTGATCCAGGGCGTGGGCACGCGCTTCGACAAGCACTTCGACCGTCAGTGGGGCGCCGAAGAAGCGCGCACCACACGCCTGGTGCTGATCGGCCAGGAACTGGACGCCGTCCAGCTCGAAGCGCAATTGCGCGCCGCGCTCAGCGTTTAAGCCATGCACCTGCTCAGGACCCAGCCCGGCGGTTTCGTGTCGGATGACAACATCGCCGACCTTGGACAAACCCCCGCCGAGCTGGTGATCCTGTGCAGCGGCGATTCCAGCCTGGCGCTGCTCGCCGAAGCTGCGCAGCAACTGCCCGACGACTACCCGAGCGTGCGCCTGGCCAACCCGATGCAGGTGCAGAATCATGCTTCAGTCGATTTGTATGTCGATGAAGTGCTGCGCCACGCCAAGGTGATTTTGATCTCGCTGCACGGCGGTATCGCCTATTGGCGTTATGGCGTCGAGCGGTTGGTGCAATTGTCCGAACGGGGTGTGCAGCTGATTCTGGTGCCCGGCGATGATCGTCCGGACCCGGAACTCAGCGACCTCAGCACCGTCGAGGCCTGCGACCGTGATCGGCTCTGGCAGTTTCTGCGTCAGGGCGGCATGGGCAATGCCCTGGATTTTTTCCGCTGCCTCGCCACTCGCTGGCTGGACCGCGATTACGCTTGGGCCGAGCCGCAAGTCCTGCCGCGCACAGCGATTTACCACCCACAAAAAAGCCCCGCTGAACTGAGCGATTGGCAAGCCGACTGGCAAGCCGATCAACCGGTGGCGGCGGTGCTGTTTTACCGCTCGCATCTGCAGGCGGCCAATACTGCTTTCATCGACGTTTTCTGCCTGCGTTTGCAAGCGGCCGGGTTGAACCCTTTGCCGATTGCCGTGGCCAGTTTGAAAGAGCCCGGCTGCCTGACGGTGGTCGAGGATTGGCTGGATGAAGTCGAGGCGGGGGTGATTCTGAACACCACCGGTTTCGCCCAGTCCAGCCCCGAAGCGCCGCACCTGCGACCGTTTAGCCGCAATATTCCGGTGATCCAGGCGATTTGTGCCCAGGACAACGAACCCGGTTGGCGTGCCAGCGAGCAGGGTCTCGGCCCGCGCGACCTGGCAATGCACATCGCGTTGCCGGAGCTGGACGGGCGAATCATCAGCCGCCCGATCAGCTTCAAGGACCTGGCATGGCGCAGCGAGCGCAGTCAGTCCGATGTGGTGTGCTATCGCCCGCAACCGGAACGCATGGATTTCGTCGCCGAACTGGCGCGACGCTGGATCGATCTGGCGCGGGTGCCGAACGGCGAAAAACGCATCGCCCTGATTCTTGCCAACTACCCGACCCGCGATGGGCGGATCGGTAATGGTGTCGGCCTCGACACGCCAGCCGCTGCGTTGAACATCCTGCGTGCGCTGCATCAAGAAGGTTATCCGTTGCCGGCCGAGTTGCCGGACAGCGGCACCGCGTTGATCCAGCAATTGCTTGGCGGCGTCAGCAACGACCTCGATACCCTCGATCAGCGTCCGTGTCATCAAAGCCTCGCGCTCGAAGACTACCAGCGCATGTTCGACGCCTTGCCCGAGGCCAATCGCGAGGCCGTGCTTGAACGCTGGGGCACACCCGAAAACGATCCGATGTACCGTGGCGAACGGATGATGATTGCCGGTCTGCGCTTGGGCCTGACCTTCGTCGGCATTCAACCGGCGCGCGGCTATCAGGTGGACCCGAGCGCGGTCTATCACGACCCGGACCTGGTGCCACCCCACGGTTATCTGGCGTTCTACTTCTGGCTGCGCAACACCTATGGCGCCCACGGTGTGATCCACGTCGGCAAACACGGCAACCTCGAATGGCTGCCGGGCAAAGGCGTCGGGCTCTCGGAAAACTGCTGGCCGGATGCATTGCTGGGGCCGCTGCCGAACATCTATCCGTTTATCGTCAACGATCCGGGCGAGGGCGCGCAGGCCAAGCGTCGTACCCAAGCGGTGATCATCGACCACCTGATGCCGCCGCTGACCCGCGCTGAAACCTACGGGCCGCTGCGCAACCTCGAACTGCTTGCCGACGAATATTACGAAGCACAACTGCTCGATCCGCGTCGTGCCCGGGAATTGCAGCGCGACATCCTGCAACTGGTGCGCGACACGCACATCGATCGCGAGCTGCAACTCGACGAAAAACTCGACAGCGATGCCGATGCGGCGATCTGGTTACCGCGCCTGGACACGTATTTGTGCGACTTGAAGGAATCGCAGATTCGCGATGGCCTGCACATTTTTGGCGAGTCACCGACCGGGCGCTTGCGCATCGACACCTTGCTCGCGTTGCTGCGGATTCCTCGTGGCGATGGGCGGGGCGCGCAATCGAGTTTGCTGCGGGCGTTGGCGAAGGCGTTCGAGTTGGGGTTCGATCCGCTGGATTGCGCACTTGCTGATCCCTGGAACGGTCCGCGTCCCATTGAACTGCAAACTGTCAGTGACGAAGTCTGGCGCACCGCTGGTGATACCCGCGAACGCCTTGAGTTGTTCGCCACTCAGTTGATCCAGCTGACACTCAACGAACCTTGTGGGAGCGGGCTTGCTCGCGAATACGGTATATCAGCAACAGAAATGTTGGCTGGCACGACGCCTTCGCGAGCAAGCCCGCTCCCACAGGAACCGGTGTGGTCTGATGTAAATTCGATCATTGAAAACCTGCGCGAAGTCGTCGCCCCACGTCTTGACGCCTGCGGCCCAGCCGAAATGCGTGGCCTGCTCGACGCCCTGAACGGACGCTTCGTCCCCGCCGGCCCGAGCGGCGCACCGAGTCGCGGTCGTCTGGACGTGCTGCCGACCGGGCGCAACTTCTATTCGGTTGATGTGCGCAACCTGCCGACCACCACCGCGTGGCGCATCGGCTTCCAATCCGCCAACCTGATTCTCGAACGGCACCTGCAAGACCACGGCGATCACCTGCGCCAGCTCGGCCTGTCCGTCTGGGGCACCGCCACCATGCGCACCGGCGGCGACGACATCGCCCAAGCCATGGCGCTGATGGGCGTTCGTCCGGTCTGGGCCACGGGCAGTCAGCGGGTCGACGATTTCGAAATCCTGCCGCTGAGCCTGCTCGACCGCCCGCGCGTGGACGTGACCTTGCGTGTCTCCGGGTTCTTCCGTGATGCCTTCGCCAACCTGATCCGCCTGTTCGACGCCGCGGTGCAAGCGGTCGCGGCGCTGGATGAACCCGACGACCTCAACCCCTTGGCCGCCAAAGTGCGCGCCGAGCGTGAAACGCTGATGCAATCGGGTCTGGATGAAGACGCCGCGAGCCGTCAGGCTGGTTGGCGAATATTTGGTGCCAAACCCGGTGCGTATGGCGCCGGGGTGCAGGGCGCCATCGACGGGCGTCTGTGGCAAAGCCGTGACGACCTGGCCGAGGTTTACCTGAACTGGGGCGGCTATGCTTATGGCGGTTCCGACGAGGGCACCGCTGCCCGCGAACAATTCGCCCAACGCCTGAGTCAGGTGCAAGCGGTGCTGCAGAACCAGGACAATCGCGAGCACGACTTGCTCGATTCCAACGATTACTACCAGTTCCAGGGGGGCATGCTTGCTGCCGTGGAAAGCCTCAGCGGTGAAGCAGCGGCCAGTTACCACGGCGATCACAGTCAGCCGGATTTGCCGAAGATTCGTACCTTGAAGGAAGAACTGAACCGGGTGATCCGCTCCCGGGCGGCGAATCCAAAGTGGATCGACGGGGTCAAGCGTCACGGCTACAAAGGCGCGTTTGAACTGGCGGCGACGGTCGATAACCTGTTTGCGTTCGACGCCACCACGCAATTGATTGACGATCACCAGTACGCGTTGCTGGCCGACGCTTATTTGCTCGACCCGGCGACGCGCGAGTTCGTTCGCGAGCACAATCCGCACGCTTTGCGCGACATGACCGAACGGATGCTCGAAGCGCAGCAGCGGGGTATGTGGAAGGCGCCGGGCGAATACCGCGAGGCGCTGGAAAACCTGTTGCTGGATATAGAAGAAGATTCATGAGGGCATGATCGCTCCCACAGGTATGAGGTTTGCCTGTGAATTGCACTGATGCACTTACCGACCATGACTGAGTATTGAAGATGACCGACACCCCGCATTTCCCCTTATCCGCCGTGGTCGGCGCCGACGACTTGAAGCTTGCTCTGTACCTGACCGCCATCGATCCGAAAATCGGCGGCGTGCTGATCGAAGGCCCGCGCGGCATGGCCAAATCCACCTTGGCCCGGGGCCTCGCGGACCTGCTGGCCAGCGGTCAATTCGTCACCTTGCCGCTGGGCGCCACCGAAGAACGACTGGTCGGCACCCTCGACCTCGATGCCGCACTGAGCGACGGTCGCGCGCAATTCTCACCCGGCGTCCTGGCCAAGGCTGACGGCGGCGTGCTCTATGTCGATGAAGTCAACCTGCTGCCCGATCACCTTGTGGACCTGTTGCTCGACGTCGCTGCCAGCGGCACTAACCTGATCGAACGCGACGGTATTTCCCATCGGCATTCGGCGAAGTTTGTGCTGATCGGCACCATGAACCCGGAAGAGGGCGAGTTGCGTCCACAATTGCTCGACCGCTTCGGCCTGAACGTCGCGCTCAGCGGTCACACAGCACCGACCGAACGAGGCCAGATCATCCGTCGGCGCCTGGATTTCGACAGCGATCCGCAGCGCTTTTGCGCGCAGTGGGAACACCAGCAGCAGTCGCTGCGCGAACAGTGCGAGAAGGCCCGTAGCGTGCTGGCGAGTATCCCCCTCGACGATCAGGCTTTGGCACTGATCACCGAGCGCTGCTTTGCCGCCGGCGTCGATGGCTTGCGTGCTGACCTGGTCTGGTTACGCGCCGCTCGCGCCCATGCTGCATGGCGCGGTGCAAACACGATCAGCGAGGATGATATCGACGCCGTTGCCGAGTTCGCCTTGCGCCATCGCCGCCGCGAGCAATCACCGCCAGCGCCGCAGCATAGTCAGTCGCCATCCCCACAAAATTCCGCCCCGAGCGAAGGCCAGGGCCAATGGGGTGAAATGCCCGCCCAGTCGCTGCCGGTCGGCGCTCGCCGTGAAGTGCCGAGCTGGCCAAAAAAGCCCTAGGCATTCGCCCTCGATCTGACGCGGGGGCGAATGCCAGACCCCGCGCCGGACGGCTGGACAACGGCAAGCAAGGCAAGCGTCACGCCGCTCGCAGCGGCTCGATCAACTGGCCCGGCACCTTGCTCAACGGCCGGCCTCGTCAGCGCAGTGATGTGCTATTCCATCTGCGCACGCGCTCTGCCCACGAACTGTGGCTGGTGATCGTCGATGCCTCCGCCTCGACCCGCCGTCATCAGGCGTTGAGCGATGCCAAAGGTTTACTGGCGCAGCTATTCGACGATGCCTACCGCCAGCGTGCGCGATTGGCGCTAATGACGGCCAGCGGCAACGTGCCGAAATGGCAGGTGCAAGGCTTGAAAGCGTCCAGCGGTTTGCGGACCTGGCTGGATGGATTGGGCGCAAGCGGTGGCACGCCGGTGTTGGCGGCGCTGGGTGAGGCGGGGCGATGGTTGGCGGCTCGACAGAAGCGCTTTCCGGCGGAGCAGCAGCGTGTGTTGTTGCTGACCGATGGTCGGTTGAAGGAGTGGTCGAGTCTGCCGGTTCTGGACTGTCCCGGGCTGCTGATAGATATCGAACGCGGGCCGATTCGATTGGGGCGGGCGAAGCAGATGGCCGCAGAGTTACAAGCGGATTATCGGCACATTGATGAGCTGGTTTCTGGTTGAATTATTGGTTGCCTGTGCTGACCCCTTCGCGAGCAAGCCCGCTCCCACAGTAGATCTTCAGTGATCACAAAACCTGAGGGAGCGAGCTTGCTCGCGATGGGCGCAACTCGGTCTACGTTTATTTACCCATCGCATGACGGTATTGCCGAGTACGCCTGCCAATGTACAACTGGTCGAGAATCAACGCCCACACCGCTGACACCTGTGGACGAGGCTTGCGCCCGCGGCTCAATCGATGCAGCTGGAACTTCACCACCGCCATGGTCGCCAATGCGGCCAAGGGTTTGCGTTTCCACAGAATCGGCGGCAGTTGCGGATGGCTGTTGCGACCTTCGCGCCAGTGTTTGACCAACTGCGGTTCAACCGCCAGCGCCGTGCCGATGCCGGCCATGGCGATGCCGCTGTCGAGCACCTGTTCGACGATGGCCAGGCGCCGAATGCCGCCCGTCACCATCACCGGCATGCTTGCGACGCTGGCGAGTTCACCGGCCATTTCCAGAAAGTAGGCTTCCCGAGCCAATGTGCGGCCGTCGCGGGCTTCGCCTTGCATGGCCGGGGCTTCATAGCTGCCGCCGGAGAGTTCGAGCAGGTCGATGTGTTGCTCGTTGAGCCACTGAATCACCTGGCGAGCATCGTCGGCGTCAAAACCACCACGCTGGAAGTCGGCGGAGTTGAGTTTCACCGCCACGCAAAACTGCGGCGAGACGGCACTGCGAACGGCGCTGACGACTTCCAGTAACAAACGCGCGCGGTTCTCCAGTGATCCGCCCCAACCGTCGGTGCGGCGATTGGTCAACGGCGACAGGAACTGGCTGATCAGGTAACCGTGGGCCGCATGAATCTGCACGCCGGTGAAGCCGGCCTTTTCCGCTAGGGCCGCGCTGGTGGCGAAGCGGGTGATCACCTCGGCGATATTGGCCTCGGACATCGGTTTCGGCTCGGCGAACATCTTCGAAAACCCTCCGAGGTCCAGCGCCACGGCCGACGGCGCCCAGGCTTGTTGACCGAGGTTTGCCATGGTCTGGCGACCGGGATGATTGAGCTGCATCCAGAACTGCCCACCACCGGATCGGCCAATAGTCGCCCACTGACGAAAGCGTTCCAGATCGCGTTCGTCTTCCAGCACCACGCCGCCGGGGCCGGTCATGGCGCGGCGATCGATCATCACATTGCCGGTCAGCAACAGGCCCGCTTCGCCCTCGGCCCAGGCCTGATACAGCTGAAACAATGCGCCTGACGGTGCTTGCCCGGTGTCGGCGAGATTTTCTTCCATGGCGGCTTTGGCAATACGATTGCCAACGGTCTGGCCGTTGGGCAGATTCAACGCTTGGAAGGGCGACATGCTTGACTCCTCATCAGGAAAGAGCAGAGGCTAAGTTTAAAGTTAACTTTAATGTCAAGCAGGCAAATGAGGCCGAGATGAAGATTGGTGAATTGGCGCAGTTGAGCGGGTTGAATGCATCGCGCATTCGGTTTTACGAGTCTCAGGGTTTGATTCGTCAGGTAGAGCGTTCGGCCAACGGCTACCGGCGCTATCCCGCACAAGTCCTGCAAACGCTGATGATCATTCAGTGTGCGCAGCAAGCCGGGTTCAGCCTCGAAGAGCTCAAGTCGTTGTTACCGGACACGGTGACGGGCGAGTTCAAGCACGAAGAATTGTTGGCGGGTCTGGTGCGCAAGGTCGAGCAGATTGAAGCAATGCAACTTCACCTGGCGCAGAGCAAAGCGAAGTTGCTGGGAGTGATTGAAGGCATTCAGGCGCGACCCGAAGGGATAGCCTGTGAGGCGAATGCCGAGCGGGTGATGGCGTCGCTCAAGCATCAGTTCTGATCGATGCACGAATCACCGAACGCCTGATAGCGCAGGACGTGAGTGGCGCCCATCGTGTCGACGTAGGTCATCTCCCGTGGACCGATGCCGCAATAATCGCCGCTGGTGATGTTGACGACCTTGGCAATGTTCAGCGATTTCGAATAGCGGTAGTCCTCGACGTTCGAATGGCTGGCGGTGGCGACAGACGCGGCGGCTGCGGTGCCGCTCAGGGTAATCAGAAACAGCGCGGACAGGAGACTTTTCATGGCGGGGCTCTCGTGGTGGCTACTGAACGATTTCAGTGGCAGTACGACGAGCCCCGTCAGGGTTTATTCCAGGCTCAGGGGAAAGTTTTTTTGCGTTCGCATGCACGCAGGCCATGATGTACTTTTGCGTGTTGCAGCATCGCTGCCTACAAATCTTGAAATGATTTCGATTGTAGGATTTGTCGATTTCGCCTGTACGATTCAAGTCCTTTTGTCTTTCAGGACTTGCATGAACACCCTCTTGGAGCCTCCCGGTTATCCTTCCTCATCGCGCCAATGCGCGCGCTTGAAACACCCGGTCTTTCGTCATTCAAAACACCTTGTCATTGCAACCCCACGGCCTCTGCGCCGCGCCTTGCCGTGCCCGGCATTCTGAATTCACTGAAGAGATCGAGACGTTTTTATGGAATGGTTAGCTGACCCCACCGCCTGGCTGGGCTTGTTGACGTTGATCGTGCTGGAGCTGGTGCTCGGCATCGACAACCTGGTGTTTATCGCCATCCTTGCGGACAAACTGCCGCCCGAGCAGCGCGACCGTGCGCGAATCATTGGTTTGTCGTTGGCGCTGATCATGCGCCTGGGCCTGCTGGCGAGTATTTCGTGGCTGGTCACCTTGACGCAGCCGCTGATCGAGGTGTTCGACAAGAGCTTCTCCGGCCGCGACCTGATCATGTTGTTCGGTGGTGTGTTCCTGTTGTTCAAGGCCACCATGGAATTGCACGAGCGACTCGAAGGTCATGTCGGCCAGCGCTCTGCCAACGCCGCGTACGCGATGTTCTGGCCGATCGTGGCGCAGATTGTGGTGCTCGACGCGGTGTTCTCCCTCGACGCAGTGATTACCGCTGTGGGCATGGTTGATGAACTGGCGGTAATGATGATCGCGGTGATCATCTCCATCGGCCTGATGATCGTTGCCAGCAAGCCGTTGACCCGTTTCGTCAACGCGCACCCGACCGTGATCATGCTCTGTCTGGGCTTCTTGATGATGATCGGCTTTGCGTTGACGGCCGAAGGCTTGGGTTTCCACATTCCGAAAGGTTATCTGTATGCGGCCATCGGTTTCTCGATCCTGATCGAAGTGTTCAACCAGATTGCCCGCGCTCGCCGCAAGAAGTCCCTGCAGGGACTGCGGCCAATACGTGAGCGCACGGCCCATGCGGTGCTGCGTTTGCTTGGCGGTCGCAGCATGGCGGCGGAGGAAGTCGGCGAGGAGGTTGCTGACCTGCTGGACAATGGCGAAGCACCGGGCGAAGCACTGTTCGACCGCCGTGAGCGGGTGATGATCAGCGGCGTGCTGCAACTGGCCGAGCGGCCGATCCGCACGTTGATGACCGTGCGTGCCGACGTTGATTACATCGACCTGGCCGATGATGCGCAGACCATTCGTACACGGCTGATGCATTCGTCCTACTCGCGCTTGCCGTTGATCCGTGACGGCGCGGTGGACGAGCCGCTGGGCTTCGTGCACAAGAAAGAGTTGCTGAAAGAATTCCTGGCCGGCAACGAACCGGATCTGGAGCAGTTGGCGCGCAAGACCGTTAACTTGCTGGACAGCTACTCGATCCTCAATGCGCTGGAACAGATGCGCCAGGCCTCGACGCACATTGCGTTCGTGGTCAATGAATTCGGTGACTTTGTGGGTGTGTTGACCATGACCGATATTCTCGAATCGATTGCCGGCGAATTGCCCGACGCCAGCGAAATCGAAGGCCCGGATGTGGTGGAGGAGCAAGGTGGGTTTTTGGTCAACGGCGCGTTGAACCTGACGCGGGTTCGGCAGCGGACCGGTTTTGTGGCTGAGCCAACCGAGGACTATCAGACCCTGGCCGGGTTGGTGGTTAGCCTGCTGGATCGATTGCCGGCGATCGGCGACAGCCTGGAGTGGCAGGGCTGGCGAACGACAGTCGTGGCGGTTGAAGAGCGGCGGGTGACACGGGTGCTGCTGGTGTGTGTCGACCGCTAATTTTTTCCGGGAATCAGGGCCTCTTCGCGAGTAGGCTCGCTCCCACACGGGTCTTGTGAATACTGGAGATCCAATGTGGAAGCGAGCTTGCTAGCGATAGCGCCCAGCCAGGCACCATCACTGCCATGGCCTAACACCCACCACGACAACTCAACCGCTCAAAGGCCCGAGGCACTGTACACAACCTTCGCAACGTCTGGCGCAGCCACGCCAGATCGTGACTCGGTTTATGCGGCACGTATCGCGGCCTGAGCCTGCCAATATGTTTGGTGAAATACTCCTCCAGCGTCTCTCGGGTGCCAATGCCCTTGAGCTTCTTCCGCAATTTTCCGTCCTTGAAGAACAACACAGTCGGCGTGCCGGTAACATTCGGGTGTCGGGGAGATTCACCGGTGTTCAACACATAAATATTCGCCTGATGACGATAGCGCTGGGCAACTTCGCGAAAGACCGGTTCTGCCCATTCACAGGCCGGGCAGTGTTCATTGCCGAAATACAGGATAACCGGTCGCCATGTTTTCAATGCCTTGCGGTAGACCGGGGCCAGCGATTCCAGGGGGCTTGTCGAGCTCATTGAACAACTCCTTTTCACAACGACCATCGAGGTTTGTCGACGTTAAAGGAGGGAGAGGGGGCGGGTCTACTGTCAGAAATTACAGGTGGCCTTTTCTTACGCTGTAAACGATGCGGCCTACCGTATCGCAAGATCGAACTGACAGGAAGTACGGAAATCTGGAAGTGAGTTGCGTGTTACTTTTTTATTACTCCGTCAATGTCGACGGGTATTGGACTGAAAAGGGATGGGCTGAAGTCGATGAGTGAAAACCTGGAGCACACAATCAGCGCGAAAAGTCATAGGCAGCATCCTGCTCAGGATGAACATGGCCTATATGCCGAAAGGATTGAGGCAGATACGCTTTGGAGTGCTATTTTTGGCACTTCTAAAAGCACTCTGAGGAACGAGTTCATGACACATATCGTGCTTTCGCAGGTGGTAGCCAGCATCTCTGAACTGAAGAAAAACCCAATGGGGGACTGTCGCTGCCGGTGGAGGCATGCCCGTGGCAATCCTGAACCGTAATGAGCCGGCCTTCTATTGCGTCCCGGCCAAAGAATACGAAGCGCTGATGAATCGATTGGAAGACCTGGAATTGATTGCCCTTTGTAAAGAGCGGGAAAACGACCCGACGATAAAGGTTTCGATTGATGACCTATGAGTTGGAGTTCTCCGAAAAAGCCTGGAGGGGATGGAAGAAGCTCGGTGCAAGTCTGAAGGATCAGTTCAAGAAGAAACTTCAGGAGCGACTGTCAAACCCGCATGTCCCCGCAGACCGACTCAGCGGGCTTGGAAAATGCTTACAAAATCAAGCTACAAAGCGCTGGGTATCGAATGGTATACCGCGTGATCGATGAGGTCCTGGTAGTGACGGTAATCGCCGTGGGGAAGAGAGAACGCGGTGAAGTTTATAAAGACGCGGCCTCACGCTGATGTGATTTTCTGAATTACTTTCCTTCTGTTTTCCAATTCATGCCCCGCACGGTTTTGTTCACCAATTGGCCCCGTTGTGAACCACATACCCGCACGCTGTAGCCAACGGTAGCGCTTCCCCTCGCGTGCGTTTGGTAACAGATCCCCCTGCGTTTTCCCCATCCCGTTGATTCAAATCGTTTTTCAATCTCCCCACCATTCCCTCCACAACCTGTGGCACACTTTCTGCTGTCTATTCCGTTGTTACATACCAACGTCCGGTATAGCGGAATAAACATCACCCTGGAGTGCTTGCCATGCATCGCCGACCTTCCTTGTTAAAAGCGTGTGTTTTTGTTCTCGCGGCTACCGCCGCTGCCATGGGCGTGGCCCAGGCCGCGGACAGTAAGCTCGATAGCGTGCTGGCCCGTGGGAAATTGATCGTGGGCACAGGCAGTACCAATGCGCCATGGCACTTCCAGGGAGCGGATGGCAAGTTGCAGGGGTTCGATATCGATATCGGGCGGATGATTGCAAAGGGGCTGTTTAACGATCCGACCAAGGTCGAGTTTGTGGTGCAGTCGTCCGATGCGCGGATTCCCAACTTGCTGACGGACAAGGTCGACATCAGTTGCCAGTTCATCACCGTGACCGCCAGTCGTGCGCAGCAAGTGGCGTTCACCCTGCCTTACTACCGCGAAGGCGTCGGCCTGCTGTTGCCGGCCAATAGCAAGTACAAGGAAATCGAAGACCTCAAGGCGGCCAACGACAGCGTGACCGTGGCGGTCTTGCAGAACGTATACGCCGAAGAGCTGGTGCATCAGGCGCTGCCCAAGGCCAAGGTCGATCAGTACGACAGCGTGGACTTGATGTATCAGGCAGTGAACTCCGGCCGTGCCGATGCCGCCGCCACCGATCAGTCGTCGGTGAAATACCTGATGGTGCAGAACCCTGGCCGCTACCGCAGCCCGACTTACGCCTGGAGCCCGCAAACCTACGCTTGCGCGGTTAAACGCGGCGATCAGGACTGGCTGAACTTCGTCAACACCACGCTGCATGAAGCCATGACCGGCGTTGAGTTCCCGACCTACGCGGCGTCCTTTAAACAATGGTTCGGTGTCGATCTGCCTACCCCAGCCATCGGTTTCCCCGTCGAATTCAAATGAAAACTGCTGCGCTCGGAAATACTGCGTTGAAAACCGGCTCGAAATGCTCATTGACTGACGTCAACTCCGCTTTCTCGCCAGTTTTCGCCTTGTCTTTCCTTCGCTCGCGACGTTTCCAATCGTGAAATGAGGAGCGGGGCGCCGATAACGCGCCCCCGCTCAAGGTACTGCTGACCATGAACTATCAGTTGAACTTTGCCGCCGTGTGGCGCGATTTCGACACCTTGCTGGCGGGGCTCGGCCTGGGTCTTGAGCTGGCGCTGGTGTCGATCGCCATCGGCTGCGTGATCGGCCTGATGATGGCGTTTGCTTTGCTCTCGAAGCATCGCGCATTGCGGGTGCTGGCGTCGGTGTATGTGACGGTGATCCGTAATACGCCGATTCTGGTGTTGATTCTGTTGATCTACTTTGCCTTGCCGAGCCTGGGCATTCGTCTGGACAAGATCCCGTCGTTCATCATCACCCTGTCGCTGTACGCCGGGGCGTATCTGACCGAGGTTTTCCGTGGCGGTTTGTTGAGTATTCCCAAGGGCCAGCGTGAAGCCGGACTCGCTATCGGTCTCGGCGAGTGGCAGGTCAAGGCGTACGTCACTGTCCCGGTGATGCTGCGCAATGTGCTGCCGGCCTTGTCGAATAACTTCATTTCGCTGTTCAAGGACACTTCGCTGGCCGCTGCAATCGCGGTGCCGGAGCTTACCTACTACGCGCGCAAGATCAATGTCGAGAGCTACCGGGTGATTGAAACCTGGCTGGTGACCACGGCGCTCTATGTAGCGGCCTGTTACCTCATTGCCATGATGCTGCGTTACCTCGAGCAGCGTCTGGCGATTCGCCGATAGGAGCCCCCATGTACGAATCCCCCAGTTGGTTGCATGAGTTATGGGTTGCCCGCGAAGTGTTGTGGCAAGGCTTCCTGACCAGTGTGCAGGTGTCGGCGCTGGCGATTTTGCTGGGCACGATGGTCGGCATTGTCACCGGCCTGGTGCTGACCTACGGCAAATTCTGGATGCGCGCGCCGTTTCGCTTCTACGTCGACCTGATTCGCGGCACGCCAGTGTTTGTATTGGTGCTGGCCTGCTTCTATATGGCGCCGGCACTGGGTTGGCAGATCAGTGCGTTTCAGGCCGGTGCCTTGGGGCTGACACTGTTTTGCGGCTCCCACGTCGCCGAGATCGTGCGCGGTGCGTTGCAAGCATTGCCCAGTGGCCAGATGGAAGCGAGCAAGGCGATTGGCCTGACGTTTTACCAATCCCTCGGTTACGTGCTGTTGCCTCAGGCATTGCGGCAGATTTTGCCAACCTGGGTCAACTCGTCGACCGAGATCGTCAAGGCCTCGACGCTGTTGTCGGTGATCGGTGTGGCCGAGTTGCTGCTCAGTACGCAGCAGATCATCGCCCGGACCTTCATGACTCTGGAGTTTTACCTGTTCGCCGGATTTCTGTTTTTCGTCATCAACTACGCCATCGAATTACTCGGCCGGCACATTGAAAAGCGGGTGGCCTTGCCATGACTCAACCTTCGCTCTCTAACGTAAAAGCAGCTCAAAACGGTCAGGCCCTGCTGGACATTCGCGGCCTGCACAAACAATACGGCAAGCTCGAAGTGCTCAAGGGCGTCGACCTGAGCATGCAGCGCGGTAACGTCGTCACGCTGATCGGCTCCAGCGGCTCGGGCAAGACCACCTTGCTGCGCTGCGTGAACATGCTCGAAGAATTCCAGGGCGGGCAGATCATGCTCGACGGCGAGTCTATCGGTTATGACGAGGTCGACGGCAAACGCATACGCCACCCGGAAAAAGTCATCGCCCGGCACCGTGCAATGACCGGCATGGCGTTCCAGCAATTCAACCTTTTCCCGCACCTCACCGCGTTGCAGAACGTCACCCTGGGTTTGCTCAAGGTGAAAAAACTGCACAAGGACGAGGCCGTGGCGCTGGCGGAAAAATGGCTGGAGCGCGTTGGCTTGCTGGAGCGCCGCGATCACTATCCCGGTCAGTTGTCCGGCGGTCAGCAGCAGCGCGTGGCGATTGCCCGGGCGATTGCGATGAACCCCAGCCTGATGCTGTTTGACGAAGTCACTTCGGCCCTCGACCCGGAACTGGTCGGCGAAGTGCTGAACGTGATCAAGGGCCTGGCCGACGAAGGCATGACCATGCTGCTGGTCACCCACGAAATGCGTTTTGCCTTCGAAGTCTCGGACAAGATCGTATTCATGAATCAGGGGCGCATCGAAGAGCAGGGGCCACCCAAGGAACTGTTCGAACGCCCGCAATCACCGCGTCTGGCTGAGTTTCTCAAAAATACGCGCTTTTAACTTTCCAGAATTCAATCAGGAGAAACACTCATGAGCATTACTCGTTACGGCACCGGCAGCAGCGCCGCTGGCGGTACGCCTCGTCCTTTCGCCCGCGCCGTTGAAGCCGATGGCTGGCTGCACGTTTCCGGGCAGGTGCCGGCGCTGGATGGCGAGATCATTACGGGCGGGATCGTCGAACAGACCCACCAGACCATGAAAAATCTGATCGCGATTCTGCAAGAAGCCGGTTATGGCCTGGAAGATGTGGTGCGTGCTGGCGTGTGGCTGGAGGATCCGCGGGACTTCACGAGTTTCAACAAGGTTTTCTCCGAGTACTTCAAACCTGAACACGCTCCGGCCCGTGCCTGCGTGCAGGCGAACATGATGGTCGACTGCAAGGTCGAGATTGACTGCATCGCGTACAAGAAAAACGCCTGACCCGAGTCGCGCCCATCGCGGGCAAGCCACGCTCCCACAGGGGAATGCATTTCAAATGTGGGAGCGTGGCTTGCCCGCGATGGCGGCCTAACAGTCGGCATCGCACTCTAGGTAAACTCCCGGCACTTTGTATGGGAACCACAGACATGACCGAAGACACCATCAAGCGCCGGGCTCGCGGTCTGGACCGGGCGTTCGATATCCTCGATTTCCTCAAGGAAATCGGCAAACCCCTGCGCCCGAATGAAATCGCCAGCGGCATCGGCAGCCCGAAATCCACGGTCTACGAGCTGGTCGCGTCGCTGCTGGAGCGACGCATCCTGGAAGCCGTGGGCAAGGACGGTCACGTCTACCTCGGCCGTCAGTTGTACTTCCTCGGGCAGGCGCATTTGCGTCATTTCGACCTGACCCGCGAGGCCGACCACGCCTTGCAGGAGATCGTCAGCCAGACCCACGAAACCGCCCAGATGTGCCTGCTCAATGGGCGCAAATACACCGTGGCGCTGATGAAGGAGGGCGAGCGGCACTTCCGCATTTCCTCGGACATCGGCGAAAACGCGCCGATTCCCTGGACCGCGTCCGGGCGTCTGCTATTGGCGCACTTGAGTGACGAGGAAATCGTCGACCTGATCGACCACGACGATTTCATCCTGCCCAACGGCGAACGCCTGCCGCTGGAACAGTTTCTGGCGGAAATCCGTCAGGCTGGCATCGATGGGTTTTTCTCCTTCGATAGCGTCGCTGACACCTTTACCCATTGCTTCGCCGCCCCGGTCAAAGACCCCAGCGGCGTGGCCATCGCGACCCTGTGCATCGTGGCCCCACGGGCCGATGCCAAGACCCATTACAACGACTATCGCCGAGTGCTGATCGACAACGCCAACAACCTGGCCCGGCGTATCAACGAATAAGTGCGGCTGCCTGCGGCCGCGAATGTGAGGAGTTCGACCATGTCTACTGCCAACAATACTGCCGCCGTGGAAAAGGGTTTTGCCCAGACCGGCGCCAACCTGGTCCGCGATGTCAGCCTGCCGGCGCTGGTGCTGCACCGCGAAGCGCTGGAGCACAACATTCGCTGGATGCAGGACTTTGTCAGCAACAGCGGCGCCGAACTCGCGCCCCACGGCAAAACCAGCATGACCCCGGCCTTGTTTCGCCGCCAACTGGACGCTGGCGCCTGGGGCATCACCCTGGCCAGCGCCACGCAAACCCGTGCGGCGTATGCCCATGGCGTGCGTCGGGTGCTGATGGCCAACCAATTGGTTGGTACGCCAAATATGGCGTTGATTGCCGATCTGCTGGCGGACCCGACGTTCGATTTCCATTGCATGGTCGATCACCCGGACAACGTCGCTGACCTCGGCGCCTACTTCGCCTCACGCGGCGTGCGCCTGAACGTGATGATCGAATATGGCGTGGTCGGCGGGCGCTGCGGCTGCCGCACTGAAGACGAAGTCATCGCGCTGGCCAAAGCCATCAACGCACAACCGGCGCTGGCTTTGACCGGCATCGAAGGTTATGAAGGCGTGATCCATGGTGATCATGCGGTCACCGGCATCCGCGCATTCGCCGGGTCGTTGGTGCGTTTGGCCGTGCAGTTGCAGGACAGCGGCACGTTTGCGATTGCCAAGCCGATCATCACCGCATCGGGGTCGGCCTGGTATGACTTGATTGCCGAGGAGTTCGAAGCACAGAACGCTAGCGGGCGTTTCCTCAGCGTGCTGCGCCCGGGCAGCTATGTGGCCCACGACCATGGCATCTACAAGGAAGCGCAATGCTGTGTGCTCGACCGCCGTAGCGATCTGAATGAAGGCCTGCGCCCGGCGCTGGAAGTCTGGGCACACGTGCAGTCGATGCCGGAACCGGGTTTTGCAGTGATTGCCCTGGGCAAGCGTGACGTCGCCTACGACGCCGGTTTGCCGGTGCCGTTGCTGCGTTACAAGGCCGGTGTGGTGCCGGCAAAGGGCGATGACGTCAGTGCCTGCAAGGTGACGGCGGTAATGGACCAGCACGCGTTCATGACCGTGGCGTCGGGGGTTGAGTTGCGGGTGGGCGACATCATTTCGTTCGGTACCTCGCACCCGTGCCTGACGTTCGACAAGTGGCGTACGGGGTGTCTGGTTGATGATCAGATGAATGTCATCGAAACCATGGAAACCTGTTTCTAAGGTTTGAGACCGAGGTGCGGCCTTCGCGAGCAAGCCCGCTCCCACATTAAATCTCGGGAGTTCACAAGACTAATGTGGGAGCGGGCTTGCTCGCGAAGGCGGCCGCCCAGAAAACAAAGAAACACCAGAGACCCCACACAATGCACACCATCAACACCCTCGGCCCCAACACCCCGCGCATCGCCCTGATCGGCGAATGCATGATCGAGCTGCAACAACGCGCGGACGGCAGCCTGCAACAAAGCTTCGGCGGCGACACCCTGAACACCGCTGTCTACCTGTCCCGTGAACTGGGCGCGAGCGGCATCGTCGATTACGTCACCGCACTGGGCGACGACAGTTTCAGCGACGCGATGTGCCAGAACTGGGCCAGCGAAAACATCGGCCTGGGCATGGTCCAGCGTTTACCCGGACGTTTGCCCGGCTTGTATTGCATCCAGACCGACGCCGCGGGCGAGCGCCGCTTCCTTTACTGGCGCAACGAAGCGGCCGTGCGCGATTGTTTCACCACCCCAGCGGCCGCGCCGATTCTGGCGGCGTTACCGGATTACGACGTGCTGTATTTCAGTGGCATCACCCTGGCGGTGCTCGGTGTACAAGGTCGGGAAAAGTTGCTGGAAACCCTGATCGAAGCCCGCCAGCGAGATGCGCGGATCGTTTTCGACAACAACTACCGGCCGCGCTTGTGGGCTTCGGTTGAGGAAGCGCGCGCGGCGTATCGCATCGTGTTGCCGTATGTGGACCTGGCGTTGCTGACGGTTGAGGACGAGCAGGCGCTGTTTCATTTTTCCAGTTGCGAGGCGGTGTTTGCCGCTTACGAGCAGATCGGTACGCCGGAAGTGGTGCTCAAGCGCGGTTCGAACGCGTGCCTGATTCGCTGTGACGGCGAGGCGTTTGAAGTGCCGGCGCAGAAGGTCGAGCGCGTGGTGGATACGACGGCGGCGGGGGATTCGTTCAGTGCGGCGTACCTGGCCAGTCGGCTCAAGGGCGGGAGCCCGGTTGAAGCGGCTGAGGCGGGGCATCGGTTGGCGAGTCGGGTGATTCAGGTTCCCGGTGCACTGATCCCCAAAGATTAAAATGCAGTTTCTGTGGCGAGGGGGCTTGTCGGAACGCCGCACCGCCCCGTTCGGCTGCGCAGCAGTCGCAATTCCTGCGCACGCGGTGCATCAGGTAGATTTTGGGGCGGCTTCGCCACCCAACGGGGGCAAGCCCCCTCGCCACAGGTAAGAGTCTAGCCAGGGATGTTGGTGAGCCAACCACTCAATCCCGGTAAAACACCTGCACCAGGTGATACCCGAACTTGCTCTTGATCGGCCCATGCACCACCCGCAGTGGTTTCTTGAAAATCACTGCATCAATCACCCCGACCATCTGCCCCGGCCGCACTTCACCCAAATCACCTCCGCGCTTGCCGGACGGGCAGGTAGAGTACTTTTTGGCCAGCACATCGAAGGCTTCGCCCTTGGCGATGCGTTGTTTGAGCTGCTCGGCTTCTTCCGAGGTTTTCACCAGAATATGGCGGGCTTGAGCTTTCATGGGGCGTACCTTGCAACGTGCTGACAGCGGGGCGGGCGATTATGCCTCAACTCACTCGGGTTGGCCGATCATCGTGCGAATCTTGTTGGCCAGCAGGTCGATGGAAAACGGCTTGGCCACCATGTCCATGCCTTCCTCCAGAAAGCCCTGGCGTTCGGCGGCGGTTTCCGCGTAACCGGTCATGAACAACACTTTGAGATCCGGGCGATGCTGGCGGGCGATCTCCGCCAGTTGCCGGCCGTTCATGCCAGGCAGGCCGACATCAGTCACCAGCAAATCAACACGCAAATCCGATTCCAGCAAGGGCAGGGCGGTCTTCGCGTCTTCGGCTTCGTGAGCGTGGTAACCCAGCTCATTGAGCAAATCGAGCACCAGCATGCGCACCGCCGGATCGTCCTCCACCAGCACCACGGTTTCACCGGCAATCGCCGCCGGCGCCTCGCCCGTGACCGGCAACAGCACGTCTTCCGCCTCCATGGCATGCAAGCGCGGCAAATACAGGCGCACGCTGGTGCCCTTGCCCGGCAGACTGAACAGGCTGACATGCCCACCCGATTGCTGGGCGAAACCGTAGATCATTGACAACCCCAGCCCTGTGCCCTGGCCGATGGGTTTGGTGGTAAAGAACGGGTCAAATGCCTTGGCCAGTACCGAGGGTGTCATGCCGGTGCCGTTGTCACTGACGGCAATCATCACGTAATCCCCGGCCTTGACCGGTTCCAGCGTGGTGATATCGCTGCCGTCGAGGTAAACATTGGCCGTTTCAATTAGCAGTCGGCCGCCATCGGGCATCGCATCGCGGGCGTTGATGACCAGGTTGAGCAAGGCGTTTTCCAGCTGGCTGACGTCGGTGCTGATCGGCCAGACCTCATCGGCCAGTTGCAGCTTGAGTTCGATATGGTCGCCCTTGGTCCGGCTGAACAGATCCTCCAGTGAGCGCACCAGTTCATTGGCGTTCAGCGGTTTGCGATCCAGTGACTGGCGACGGGAGAACGCCAGCAGCCGATGGGTCAACGAGGCGGCGCGGTTGGCCGAGGACACGGCGGCTTCGGTAAAACGGCCGATTTCGTGGGTGCGCCCGTCGGCGATATAACGCTGCATCAAGTCAAGACTGCCAATGATCCCGGTGAGCATGTTGTTGAAGTCATGGGCGATGCCGCCGGTGAGCTGGCCGACCGCTTCCATTTTCTGAGCATGGCGCAAGGCGTCCTCGGCGCGCTCGCGTTCGACCATCTCGTTTTGCAAACGCTGATTGGCTTCAGCCAGTTGCTGGGTGCGGGCGGCGACGCGCTCTTCCAGGGTTTCGTTGAGATTGCGCAGCGCTTCTTCGGTCTGTTTGCGCTCGGTTTCGTCGATCACAAAAATGTAGAACCCATTCACCGCGCCATCCGCACCGTGGCGCGGCAGGTAGTTCATCAACGCCTGCCGCAGGCTGCCGTCACGGTGTGGCGTGCTGATGCTGAAACAACAAAGTTTGCCCTTGAGCGCCTCGCCAATGTGTTCTGCGCGCAAGGCATAGGCCTCTTCACCCAGCACCTCCCGAATGGTTTTGCCAAACAGTTCCTGCGGAGTCAGGCCATACCAATCCAGGTAGGCGGAATTGTTCAGGCGGAAGCGTTCTTCGCTATCGACGTAGCTGATCAGGATCGGCATCGCGTTGATGATCAATTGCAGCTCGGTCTGGCTCTGGCGCAAGGCCTGTTCGGTGCGTTTGCGCTCGGTCAGGTCCAGCGCGGCACCCAGAAAACGCATCGGCCGGCCGTGGTGGTCCTTGTAGCAGCGCCCTCGGGCAAACACCCAGCGCAACTGCCCATCGGGCTGCAGCAGGCGGTATTCCTCGGCGTACTCTGTGCCATGGGTGATGCAGTGCTTGATGCTGCGGGTAATCATCGCCCGGTCTTCCGGGTGCACGCCGTGCAGGTATTCACTGATTGGTAACTGGTTGGCCTTGGCCGGATCGACGCCGTGCAACTGGGCGAAATGGGCGTCCGCGAGGAACTGGTCTTCGCTAATGTCCCAATCCCAGGTGCCGACCGCGTCGGTCGCCGCCAAGGCCAGTTGCAGGCGTTGTTCGGTTTCACGCTGGGCCTTGAGGCTGGCCGCCGAGCGCTGTTCCAGTTCGAGGGCGATGCGCCGGCGTTCGTTGGTTTCGATGGCCGTGACCAGAATGCCAGCCACCTCGGCGCTTTCGTCACGGATCGGGCTGTAGGTCAAATCCAGCCAGAAGTCGGAATCCTCACCGTCACGTTGCAGGGTAAAGCGCTGTTCGCTGTAGGTACGCACCTGACCCTGTAGGACGGCGCTGTAAATCGGGTCGGTAAAGTCCTGGAGTTCTGGCCATATCTGGTGCGTCGGCTGTCCGAAAGCGTGTGGATGTTTGCTGCCGGCGAGCAGGGCGAAGCCGTCGTTGTAGATTTGTGTCAGCTGCGGCCCCCACAGCAACAGCATCGGCATCGGCGAGTGAATCACGATGTCGACGGCGGTGCGCAGGCTTTGCGGCCATGTGCCGGCAGCGCCCAAAGGGGTCTGTGTCCAGTCCAGTCGGGCAATCAAGGCCTGTGCATCGCTGCCGGTGGGTGATGCGTTCATCAAGTGGTCCTGCGCTTAAGTCGGTGTGGCGGCGTCAACTATCCTCGTAGGGCAGTAGACGCTGGATGACCCGTTTTGGGTCATTATTTTTTCATTGAATGCTTCGCGGGTGCTTTTTGCCATGGAAATCGATGCACTGTTGAAAACTCTGGCCAGCGGTAACGGCTCGGATCTTTACCTGTCGACGGGCGCACCGCCCAGCGCGCGGTTCGACGGCGCGCTTAAATCCCTGAGCGATCAGCCGTTCAAACCGGGTGAAGTGGCGGCGATTGCTGCGAATATCATGGACGCCGAACAGCGTCTTGAGTTCGACCGTGAGCTGGAAATGAACCTGGCCCTCTCGCTGCCGGGAATCGGGCGCTTTCGGGTCAACGTGTTCAAGCAACGCAACGATGTGTCCATCGTCATACGCAATATCAAACTCGACATCCCGCGCTTTGAAGATCTCAAGTTGCCGCCCGTGTTGCTGGACACCGTGATGCTCAAACAAGGTTTGATGCTGTTCGTCGGCGCTACCGACTCGGGCAAGTCGACATCGCTGGCGGCGTTGATCGATTACCGCAACCGACACAGCAGCGGTCATATCGTCACCATTGAAGACCCGATCGAGTACATCCACCGGCACAAGCAGTCGATCATCAACCAGCGCGAAGTCGGGGTCGACACCCGAAGTTTTCATGCCGCATTGAAAAATACCCTGCGCCAGGCGCCGGACGTGGTGCTGATCGGCGAAATCCGTGATCGCGAAACCATGGAGCACGCACTGGCGTTTGCCGACACCGGTCATCTGGTGATTTCCACGTTGCATGCCCACAACGCCCATCAGGCGCTGGACCGTATCATCAATTTTTTCCCCGAAGAACGTCACACGCAACTGCTGCATGACCTGGGCAACAACCTCAAGGCGTTCGTTTCCCAACGTCTGGTGCCGACCCGCGACGGTCAGCGCCGGGCGGTGGTGGAGGTGATGCTGGGCACGCCGACCATTGGTGATTTGATTCGGCGCAATGAGCTGTCGGAGTTGAAAGGCATCATGGAGAAGTCCACGGAATTGGGCATGCAGACGTTTGACGGGGCGCTGTATGCGTTAGTCGTGGAAGGGGCGATCAGTGAGGAGGAGGCGTTGAGACATGCGGATTCGGTGAACAATCTGCGGTTGCGGTTGAAGCTGCATGCGGATGCGTCAGCGTCCACTTCAGGTGAATGGGGCCTCATGGACTGACGAAAATCCAAATGTGGGAGCGGGCTTGCTCGCGAAAGCGGTTTATCAGTAAACATTGTGCTGACTGACACACCGCTTTCGCGAGCAAGCCCGCTCCCACACTAGATCAATGTCATTCAAGGAGTTCGGGGCGGTTGCGGAATTGTTCCAGTGCCTCGGGATTGGCCAGCGCATCGGTATTCTTTACTTTCTGCCCATGCACCACATTCCTCACCGCCAGTTCGACAACCTTGCCGCTGATGGTCCGTGGAATATCGGTCACCGCGACAATCTTAGCCGGCACATGCCGGGGCGTGGTGTTGGCGCGGATGACCTGGCGGATCTGCTGCTGCAAGGCTTCATCCAGTTCAACGCCGTCCTGCAAGCGCACAAACAGTACCACTCGCACGTCATCCTGCCATTGTTGCCCAATGGCCACGCTGTCCAGCACCTGCGGGACTTTCTCCACCTGACGGTAGATCTCCGCCGTGCCGATGCGCACGCCACCGGGGTTGAGCACCGCGTCCGAACGCCCGTGGATCATCATCGCGCCGTGCGGCAGTTGCTCAGCGTAATCGCCCTGGGCCCAGACACCGGGGAACTGGCTGAAATACGACGCGTGCAGCTTTTCCTGCTGCGGATCATTCCAGAAACCGATGGGCATCGCCGGGAAGTTCCGAATACACACCAGTTCGCCTTTCTCACCGATCACCGGTTGGCCTTCGTCGTTCCACACTTCGACTGCCATGCCCAGGCTTTTGCCTTGTATTTCGCCACGACGCACCGGTTGAAACGGGTTGCCGTTCACAAAGCACGACACGACGTCCGTGCCGCCGGACATCGACGCCAGGCACACGTCAGTCTTGAGGTCGCGATAAACATAGTCGTAACTCTGGGGCGACAGCGCGGACCCGGTGCAGAGCAAGGTCTTCAAACTGCTCAAGTCATGGCTTTCGCGTGGTTTTACGCCGTTGCTTTCCAGGGTCGCGAGGTATTTGGGGCTGGTGCCGAAGACGCTGACCTGTTCATCGTCTATCAAGTCGATCAGACGTTCGGCGGCAGGATGAAAAGGCGAGCCGTCGTACAGCACCACGGCGCTGCCGACGGCGAGGGCCGAGACCAGCCAGTTCCACATCATCCAGCCGCAGGTGGTGTAGTAGAACAAACGGTCGCCGGCGCCGAGATCGCAATGCAGCCCATGCTCCTTGACGTGCTGCAGCAACACGCCGCCGGTGCTGTGGATGATGCATTTCGGCACGCCGGTGGTGCCGCTGGAGTAGAGGATGTACAGCGGATGCGCGAAGGGCACGGGGACGAAATCCGGCTCGCCGCCCGCGTCGTAGAAATCCTCCCACAACGTCACGTTGGCGTGGGTATGAAAGTCGACGATGTGCGCCTGCGGTCGTGCATACGGCACAACGATCAACTGTTGCAGCGACGGCAGGCGTTGAAGAATTTCGTTGATTTTGCCGGTCTGGTCGATGTCCTTGCCAGCGTAGTGGTAACCGGCGCAGGTGATCAGGACTTTCGGCTCGATCTGGCCGAAACGGTCGATCACCCCTTGGGTGCCAAAATCCGGCGACGAACACGACCAGATCGCTCCCAGGCTGGTGGTGCCGAGCATGGCCACCAGGGTTTGCCAGGTGTTGGGCATGCACGCGGCGACGCGGTCGCCGAGGCCGACGCCGGCCGCGATCAGACTGTGCTGGAACCCGGCCACATGCTCGGCCAGCTCCGCCCAGGTCAAGTGTTCGCGCTGGCCGTTCTCGCCAATGGCAATCACCGCGATGGCATCGTCGCGGCGGCGCAGCAGGTGTTCGGCAAAGTTCAGGGTGGCGCCGGGAAACCACTGGGCGCTGGGCATTTGCGCGCCCTCGACCAGCACTGCGTCAGGCTGGTCGTGAAAGCGAATGTCGAAGAAATCGACGATGGCCTGCCAGAAGTCTTCGCGTTGATCGATCGACCATTGGTGCAGGGCCGGGTAGTCATCGACGTGGACGTGATGGCGCTGACTGATGGAACGCCGAAAGGCCTCCATGCGCGTCTTGGCGATGCACTCGGCGTTGGGTTGCCAGAGGATGTCGGACATGGTTTGCCTCTTGTTCTATCTGCATACACATGGGCTTTTGTGGTCAGGGGGCGGGTTACTGTGCCAACCACCCACCATCAATATTCCACGCCGCACCACGCACCTGGCTACCGGCCTCGCTGCACAAAAACAGCACCAATTCACCCAATTGCGGCGGGGTGACAAACTCCAGTGACGGCTGCTTCTCGGCCAGTAGATCATGCTGCGCCTGCTGCGGATCGATCCCGGTCGCCGCGCGGTCATCGATCTGCTTCTGCACCAGCGGCGTCAATACCCAACCCGGGCAGATCGCGTTGCACGTCACGTGCGTCGTCGCGGTTTCCAGGCCCACCACTTTGGTCAAGCCGATCACCCCATGCTTGGCCGCGACGTACGCCGCTTTGCCCACCGAACCCACCTGACCGTGCACTGAGGCAATGTTAATGATCCGCCCCCAATTTTTGGCACGCATGCGCGGCAGGCACAGGCGGGTGCTGTGAAACACCGACGACAGGTTGATCGCGATGATCGAATCCCAGCGCTCCACCGGAAACTCCTCCACCGACGCCACGTGCTGGATGCCGGCGTTGTTGACCAGAATGTCGATGCCGCCGAATTCACGCTCGGCGTAGGCAACCATCTCGGCGATCTGCGCCGGATCGCTGACATCGGCCGGATGATGACCGACCTTGCCGCCGAACTGCTGGACCTCGGCAATCACCTTGGAAGCATCGCCGAAACCATTGAGCACCACGTTGGCGCCGGCCTTGGCCAGGCTGAGCGCAATGCCCAGGCCGATGCCGCTGGTGGAACCGGTGACCAGTGCGGTCTTGCCTGTAAGAGTCGTCATGAATACCTCACACAATGCCAGTGGCGTAGAAAGTGCCGATGACCACGAAGACCGCGAGGGTCTTGATCAGCGTAATACAGAAAATGTCTTTATAGGCTTCGCGGTGCGTCAGGCCGGTGACGGCGAGCAAGGTAATCACCGCGCCGTTGTGCGGCAGGGTGTCCATGCCGCCGCTGGCCATCGCGGCCACGCGGTGCAGCACTTCCAGCGGAATGTTGGCCGCGTGGGCCGCCGCGATGAAGTCATTGGCCATGGCCGCCAGCGCGATGCTCATGCCGCCCGACGCAGAACCGGTAATGCCCGCGAGCAAGGTCACGGTAATGGCTTCGTTGACCAGTGGGTTGGGAATACTCTTGAGCCAGTCGGCCAGCACCAGGAAGCCTGGCAGCGAAGCAATCACCGCACCAAAACCGTATTCAGACGCGGTGTTCATCGCCGCGAGCAGCGCGCCACTCACCGCACTTTTGCTGCCTTCGGCGAGTTTGCTGCGAATCGCCTGGAAGCCAAACACCAGCACCATGATGATGCCCACCAGCAGCGCGGCCTGAACCGCCCAAATCGCGGTGAGCTTGGCGATCTCGGTAGTGACTGGCGTGGCCATGCCCGGCAGCGCTAGGCTGTGGGTCTTGCCGTACCACTGCGGAATCCATTGGGTGAACAGCAGGTTCATGATGCCCACGGCCAGCAGCGGCGACAGGGCGATCCACGGGTTGGGCAGTTTGATGTCGGCGGAGGTTTCCGGCTCGTTGCGCAGTTCGGTGCCATAACCTTCACCGGCAAGCTGAGCCTTGTTGCGCTGGCGCTGAAGAAACAGCATGCCGGCGCAAAACACGAAAATCGCACCGATCACACCCAGCCACGGTGCCGCCCAGGCGGTGGTGTTGAAGAAGGTGCTGGGGATGATGTTCTGGATTTGCGGGGTGCCGGGCAGGGCGTCCATGGTGAACGAGAACGCGCCCAGAGCGATGGTGGCCGGGATCAGGCGCTTGGGGATATTGCTCTGGCGGAACATTTCAGCGGCAAACGGATAGACCGCGAACACCACCACAAACAACGACACGCCGCCGTAAGTGAGCAGCGCGCACACCAGCACGATCACCAGCATGGCTTGGCGCGTGCCGAGCAGGCGAATGGCGGCGGCGACGATGGAGCGCGAGAAGCCGGACAACTCGATCAGCTTGCCGAACACGGCACCGAGCAGAAACACCGGGAAATACAGTTTGATGAAGCCGACCATTTTTTCCATGAACACCCCGGTGAAGGCGGGGGCGACGGCGGAAGGGTCGGTGAGCAGGACGGCGCCGAGTGCGGCAATCGGGGCGAAAAGGATAACGCTGTAGCCACGGTAAGCAGCCAGCATCAACAGCGCGAGGGCTGCCAAGGCAATGATCACACTCATGGTGTGTCTCCTGGATTGTTATTTTTGTAGGGTAGGTCTTTTGTGGGAGAGGGCTTTAGCGAGATTCGTGCCAGAGAGTTAAGCGGTTGAAATATAAAGATATTTATGAAAATTCGAGGCGATTGTTAATTATTTGTCTCTTTTTTGAGACGTTTGGTGATGGCGGGGGCCTTATCGCGAGCAGGCTCGCTCCTACAGGGGAACGCATTCTCAGGGGGGACTCGGTCAAACTGTAGGAGCGAGCCTGCTCGCGATGGTCTATCTAACAATGGAGATATATGTCTCGTTATGGAGACTCGGCAATCCCCAACGCCACCATTTTCTTGTACAAAGTCGACCGTCCCAACCCCAGTAGCGCCGCCGCTTCAATCACCTTACCCCCACATTGCGCGAGGGCGGATTCAATCAACTGCCGGTCAAACCGCTCCCGAGCCTGGCTAAACGTCTCATGCGCAACCGGCTCAATTATCAGCGGTGTCGAGCGCTCGACCGGCGTGAAAGTACCTATCGCCGCACGAATTTCGTCTGCATCCAGCACCAGATCATCACTGAGCAATGCCGCCCGCTCGAGGACGTTGCGCAGTTCGCGGATATTCCCCGGCCACGCGTGCTGCCCCAATAACTCCAGCGCCTCGCGGTTCAGTTCATGCTGACTGCGTAGTTCTTCCAGAATGGCTTCACTGAGCGCCGGCAGGTCGTCGAGGCGATCACGCAGCGGCGGCACGTGAATCGGCAACACGTTCAGGCGGTAATACAAATCCGCACGAAACTCGCCGCGTTTGATTGCAGCTTCGAGATCGGTCGAAGTGGCCGCGATCACCCGCACATCGCTCTGGATCACTTCGTTGGAGCCAACCGGTTCGAATTCTTTTTCCTGTAAAACCCGCAGCAGTTTGCTTTGCAGCGGCAGCGGCATGTCGCCGATTTCATCGAGAAACAAGGTGCCGCCCTGGGCGATCTTCAACTTGCCGGCGCGACCCTTGCGGTCGGCGCCGGTGAATGCGCCGGGGGCGGTGCCAAAAAATTCCGCTTCCAGCAACGATTCGGGAATCGCCGCGCTGTTGATGCTGACGAAGGCTTTGTGCGCACGCGGCGAAGCGCTGTGAATCGCCTGGGCCAGCAGCTCCTTGCCGGTGCCGGTTTCACCGAGCAGCAACACCGGCGACTCGGCGCTGGCGCTGCGCCGGGCACGCCGTTTAACTTCCAGGCTGGCGGCGCTGGTGCCGATGAAGTGGGCAAAGTTGTATTTGGTCTGCCGCGCCCGCAGCAGCGAGCGGGTGGACGCCAATTCTTCCTGCATGCTCATGTAGCGCTTGAGCATTGGCGACAGGCTGCGCAATTCGTCGAACAGCGCAAAACCAATCGCGCCAATGACCACGCCGGCATCGTCGTGGATCGGCAGGCGCATGACCACCAGCGGCTCTTTGGGGGTGTCCTGCATGTCGAGCAAAATCGGGCGTCCGGTGCGCACCACTTCACGCAACAGGCTGCCGGGGATCACGCTTTCGCAGGCCTTGCCGATTGCCACTTCCGCCGACTCCAGACCGAAACGCCGGGCATAGCGCTCGTTCATCCAGACGATGTTGGCATCGCGGTCGACAATCACCGTGCCTTCGCTGGACTGCTCGATGATCTCGAACAGCGAGCGGATGGCCAGCAGGCGGACACGCTGGTAATCCTTGAGGCTTTCGGTGGTGTTCATGGGCAGGATCCTGATTGTGTATTGCCTGTGCAGGCCTCTTCGCGAGCAAGCCCGCTCCCACATTTCATCGCGTTCGGCCGGATAACTCGGTCAAATGTGGGAGCGGGCTTGCTCGCGAAGGCCATGATGCGGTCTAGCTGTCTGACGCGGATTATGCCTACCGCGTATGCGCCGCCGCCAACAGCTCTTTGGTGTACGGATGCTGCGGCGATTCAAACACCTCATGGCTGGCACCGCTTTCCACCACTTTGCCATCCTTGATCACGATCATGTCATGGGCCAGGGCACGCACCACCGCCAGGTCATGGCTGATAAACAAATACGTCAGACCGTGTTTTTCCTGAAGCTGGCGGAGCAGGGCGACCACTTGTTTTTGCACGGTGCGGTCCAGCGCCGAGGTCGGCTCGTCCAGCAGGATCAGCGCCGGTTTCAGCACCAGCGCCCGGGCGATGGCGATGCGCTGACGTTGGCCACCGGAAAATTCGTGCGGGTAGCGATGACGGCTTTGCGGGTCGAGACCGACTTCCTCCAGCGCACGAATCACTTCAGCCTTGCACTGTTCATCTGTTAGTTGGCTATGCACTTCAAGGCCTTCGCTGATGATCTGCGCCACCGACATTCGCGGGCTGAGGCTGCCATAAGGGTCCTGGAACACCACCTGCATTTTCTTGCGCCACGGCCGCAGTTGCTTTTGCGTCAGGCCATCCAGTGCTTCGCCTTGAAAGCGAATGCTGCCTTGGGAGTCGAGCAAGCGCAGGATTGCCTGACCGAGCGTCGATTTGCCCGAGCCCGATTCACCGACGATGCCCAGCGTCTTGCCGCGCTGAATCTTGAGGCTAATGCCGTCCACGGCGGTGAGGTACGTCTTGCGCTGAAACAAGCCGCCGCTAAGGGGGAATTGCACGCGCAGATTGTCCACTTCCAGCACGTTCTCGCGCTCATCTCGGGGCAGGGCTTCACCTTCCGGTTCGGCGTTCAACAGCACGCGACTATAAGGGTGCTTCGGTTCGGTGAAGATCGTTTCGCACGTGGCCTGCTCGACGATCTCCCCGGCCTTCATCACGCACACACGCTGGGCAATGCTGCGCACCAGATTGAGGTCATGGCTGATCAGCAGCAGTGACATGCCGAGCCGTTGTTGCAGAGATTTGAGCAGGATCAGAATCTTGCGCTGCACCGTGACGTCCAGCGCGGTGGTCGGTTCATCGGCGATCAGCAGCTCAGGCTCGCAGGCCAGGGCCATTGCGATCATCACCCGCTGACGTTGGCCGCCCGAAAGTTGATGGGGGTAAGCCTTGAGCCGCTCCTTGGGCTTTTGAATGCCGACCAGGTGCAGCAATTCAAGGATCCGCGCTTGCGCGGCTTTGCCGGTCAGGCCTTTGTGCAACAGCAGGGTTTCGCCGATCTGTTTTTCGATGCTGTGCAGCGGGTTGAGCGAGGTCATCGGCTCCTGAAAAATCATCGCAATCCGGTTGCCGCGCAATTCTCGCAACACGTTGGCGGGTGCGCCGAGCAGTTCCTTGCCGCGATAACGGATGCTGCCGGTGGATTCGGTGCCGATTTCGGGGAGCAATTGCAGGATCGAATGCGCCGTCACCGATTTCCCGGAGCCCGACTCGCCAACCAGCGCCAGGCATTCGCCAGGGCGGATATCCAGGCACAGGTTGCGCACCACGGTTTCGCCGCTGAAGGCGACGCTGAGGTCGCGGATTTCGATCAGGTTGGTACTCATATCAACAGTCCGCGTCAGGATCTCGGATCGAAAGCATCACGTAATGCCTCGCCGATAAACACCAGTAAAGAAAGAATCAGCGCCAGGGTGAAAAACGCCGTCAGCCCCAGCCATGGCGCTTGCAGGTTCTGCTTGCCCTGACCGATCAGTTCGCCCAGGGATGCACTGCCGGCGGGCATGCCGAAACCGAGAAAGTCCAAGGCTGTCAGGGTGGTAATCGCCCCGGTCAGAATGAACGGCAGGTAACTCAGGGTCGCATTCATCGCGTTCGGCAGAATGTGCCGCACGATCACTTTGCTATCCGACAGGCCCAGCGCCCGGGCGGCTTTGACGTATTCCAGGTTGCGCCCGCGCAGGAACTCGGCGCGCACTACGTCGACCAGCGCCAGCCAGGTGAACAGTGCCATGATCCCCAGCAACCACCAGAAATTCGGTTCGACGAACCCGGACAGAATGATCAGCAGGTACAGCACCGGCAGCCCGGACCAGACCTCCAGCAAGCGCTGGCCGATCAGGTCGACCCAGCCGCCGTAATAGCCTTGTAGGGCGCCGGCGGCAATGCCGATCAGGGCGCTGACAAAGGTCAGCATCAACGCAAACAGGATCGACACCCGCGCGCCGAAAATTACCCGGGCCAATACGTCCCGGGCCTGATCGTCGGTGCCCAGCCAGTTCACATTCGAGGGCGGGCTCGGTGCCGGTTTGTTGAGGTCATAGTTTGGCGTGTCGTCACTGAACGGGATCGGCGGGAACAGCATCCAGCCGCCGTCTTTTCTAATCAGCTTCTGTACATAGTCGCTGCGGTAATCCGCCTGGAACGGCAGTTGCCCGCCGAACGCCTGCTCGGTGTGGCGTTTGAACACCGGGAAATACCATTGGCCCTGATAACTGACCACCAACGGTTTGTCGTTGGCGATCAACTCGCCACCCAGGGTCAGCACAAACAGACCAATGAATAACCACAGCGACCACCAGCCCCGACGATTTTTCTTGAAACGTTCAAAACGGCGACGGCCCAACGGCGAGAGCTTGAACATCAGGCATTCCTCGCAGCGAAGTCGATGCGTGGGTCGACCAGGGTGTAGCAGAGGTCGCCGACAAGTTTTATCAGCAGGCCGAACAGCGTGAAGATGAACAGCGAGCCGAACACCACCGGATAGTCTCGCGAGACGGCAGCTTCGTAACTCATGCGGCCGAGGCCATCGAGGGAGAAAATCACTTCGATCAGCAAGGACCCGGCGAAAAACACACTGATGAATGCCTGCGGAATGCCCGACACCACCAACAACATCGCATTGCGGAACACGTGCCCATACAGCACCCGGCGTTCGCTCATGCCTTTGGCCCGGGCGGTGATCACGTATTGGCGGGTGATTTCATTGAGGAACGAGTTTTTGGTAAGGATGGTCAGGGTGGCGAAACCGCCAATCACCAGCGACGTGACCGGCAAGACGAGGTGCCAGAAGTAGTCGGCGATTTTGCCCACGGTGGACAGAGAATCGAAGTTGTCCGAGACCAGCCCGCGCACCGGGAACCAGTTCAACGAAGTGCCGCCGGCAAAGACCACGATCAGGAACATGGCGAACAGGAACGCCGGCATGGCATAGCCGATGATGATCGCGGTGCTGCTCCAGATGTCGAAATGGCTGCCGTGGTGCACGGCCTTGCGGATACCCAGGGGAATCGACACCAGGTAGGTGATCAGGGTCGCCCACAGCCCGAGGGAAATGGTCACCGGCATTTTTTCGAGGATCAGGTCGGTGACTGTGGCGCCACGAAAGAAGCTCTTGCCGAAGTCGAGCCGGGCGTAACTGGTGAGCATCAGCCACAGGCGTTCATGCGCGGGTTTGTCGAAGCCGTATTGTTTTTCGATGTCTTTGATCAGTTGCGGGTCCAGGCCTCGGCTGGCGCGCGAGGTGCCGTGCATGGTTTCGCCGGAACCGCCGCCGACTGTCGCGCCGCCGATGCCTTGCAAGTGCGCAATCGCCTGTTCCACCGGACCGCCCGGTGCTGCCTGGACGATGACGAAGTTGACCAACAGAATGATCACCAGCGTCGGGATAATCAGCAGCAAACGCCGCAGTATGTAAGCCCACATTAATGCGGCCCTCCGGGTTTGCCACGGCTGATTTGCTCGGCGGTCATTTGCTGGTTGGTTAGCGGCGTGGTGCTTATTTCCCACCAGCTCTCGATGGCCTCGTCATTACTGGCCTGCTCGTTGGGTCGACCGAAGCGGTTCCACCAGACCGTCGAGGTGCCCGGCGGGTAATAGTTGGGAATCCAGTAGTAGTTCCATTGCAACACCCGGTCGAGCGCGTGGGCGTAGCGCAGCATCTCGGGCTGGGTGGTGGCGCGGATTACGCCGGTGATCAGTGTGTCGACCGCCGGATTCTTCAGCACCATGTAGTTGTTGGCGCCGGGATCGTTGGCCGAGATCGAGCCGAAGTAATTGAGCAGTTCGCCACCGGGAGAGGTGGTGACCGGGTAGCCGGTGACGATCATGTCGTAGTCGCGACTCATCAGGCGATTCACGTACTGGGAGGAGTCGATACGGCGGATGTTGAGGTCGATGCCGATCTGTTTCAGGGTGCGCTTGTAGGGCAACAGCAAGCGGTCCATGCCGTTCTGACTGACCAGGAAAGTAAAGCTCAGCGGCTCGCCCTCGGCGTTGACCAGTTGATCGCCATCGGGTTTCCATCCGGCCTGTTCGAGCAGGTCCAGTGCTTGCAACTGCTTGTCGCGAATCACACCGCTGCCATCGGTTTTCGGTGCTTCGAAGACCTGGGTGAACACCTCGTCGGGGATCTGCCCGCGCAACGGCTCAAGAATGGCCAGCTCCGCCGCATCCGGTAGTTGTCGCGCCGCCAGGTCGGTGTTGGAAAAGTAGCTCTGCTGGCGGATGTACATGTCTCGCATCATCTGCCGGTTGCTCCATTCGAAATCCCAGAGCATGGCCAAGGCCTGACGCACTCGGCGGTCCTGGAAAATCGGGTTCTGCAAATTGAACACAAACCCTTGCGCCGGTTGCGGTGCGTCTTGGGCCAGATGTGCCTTTTGCAGGCGGCCATCGCTCAGGGCCGGACTCTCGTAGCCGATGGAATAGCCGGTGGCGGAGAATTCGCGGTTGTAGTCATAGGCGCCGCCACGCAGCACTTGGCGGGCGACGTCGGTGTCGCCGAAGTACTCGATACTGAAGTGATCGAAGTTGTAGAGGCCGCGGCTGACCGGTAAATCCTTGCCCCACCAATTGGCGTCGCGCTCGAAGGTGATGCTGCGACCGGAGTCGACTTTGCCGACTTTATAAGGGCCGCTGCCCAAAGGCGCCTCGTACCCGCCACCGTTGGCGAAGTCGCGGGTCTTCCACCAATGTTCGGGAAACACCGGTAGCGTCGCGATGTCGAGGGGCAGGGTGCGGTTTTCGTTGCTTTTGAAATCGAAACGCACGACCAGAGGCGATTCAACTTCCACACCTTTGACGTCCGCGAACTGGGTCCGATAGCGCAGACTGCCCTGGGTCATCAGCAGGTCGTAGGTGTAGCGCACGTCTTCGGCGGTGATCGGCGTGCCGTCGGCAAAGCGCGCCTTGGGGTTGAGATAGAACCGCAAAAACAGACCGTCGTCCGGGCGCTCCATTTTTTGTGCGACAAGGCCGTACACGGTGTAGGGCTCGTCCAGTGAGCGCTGCGCCAGCGGCGAGTAAAGCAAGCCGTCGATTTGCGTGACGCCAATGCCCTTGTCGATGTACGGCAGCATATGGTCGAAATGGCCGATTTCAATCGCCGAGCGACGCATTGTTCCGCCCTTGGGCGCCTGTGGGTTGGTATAAGCAAAATGACTGAAACCGGCGGGATACTTCGCGGCTTCTCCGTACACGGTCAACGCCTGTTGCGGTGCGGCATTCACACCGGCGGCGCCCAACAACAGCGCTACGGCAGTGAACAATAAAGTGGGGAAAGCCAGTCGCATTATCAGCCTTAGAGCCGGAGGATCGAAAAGCACAATTTGTACGCTAGCGGCGCCTCCCTCGCCAGTCTAAAAACGTATTCGAAACACAACGGCCCACCAAAAGGCGGGCCGTTATGCGTAAAGCCTGGCGGATTGATCAGTCCTGACGACTGGTCACTTCCAGCAAGTGATAACCGAACTGGGTTTTCACTGGGCCTTGTACGACGTTGATTGGAGCGCTGAACACCACGGTGTCAAATTCCTTGACCATCTGGCCAGGACCGAACGAACCCAGGTCGCCGCCTTGACGGCTGGATGGGCAGGTGGAGTTGGCTTTGGCGATTTCGGCGAAATCAGCGCCGCCTTCGATCTGGGCCTTGAGTTCGTTGCACTTGGCTTCCGAGGCAACCAGGATGTGACGGGCAGTGGCTTTAGCCATGGAAAATTCTCCTTTCAATATTCAGTAAAGTGCGGAGCCTACCGGATTCAGTGGTCTATTTCTCGTCAAAGTTCCGGACAGATTATAGGCCCGCGTTTCTCAGACGCTCGGCATGCTGCACATACAACGCCACGGGATCTATGGCTTTTCGGTTCAAACCGCCGATATGACCGAGGCTGTTCAGGTGATCCAGCGGATAGTCGGAGCGGATGACTTTTCCCAGGTGGGAGCTGTAGCGTCCGACTAAACCGTCATTCTGCTCCGCTTCAGTGGTGAAGTAGTGGGAGAAGGCACGGAGGAATCCGTGCAGTGGATCGAGCGCTTTCAAGCCCTCGTCGAGAAGCGTTCCCTGTAACGTGCCGCTCCAGGAGTAATAACGCACGCCGTTAACCACCTCTCGGCCCTTGCCGCCCCAGGTCTTCGGCAACCCTTGGGGGTATTTGTCGTTGAAAGCCCCTACGCCTTCGGTGGTCAGCGCATTGAGCGCGGCGACAGCGTTCTGCGGTAAGTACTGGTTGCCGCTGAGTAACGACACAAAATCAGCAAACAGCGTCGCCACCGTCGCCGCGACATGTTCTGGAAGACGGCCGGGCGTCAGCGCCTTGCGCAGGAAGTCGGCCAGTTCCGAGCCGTGGTTTGGGCCACTGACCGATGTCACCGAAGCCACCGCATGGGGTGCTATCGCCGCCGCATAGCGTGCCGCCAATGCCCCCTGGCTATGGCCGATCAGGTTGACCTTGCTGGCGCCGGTTCCTTCCAGCACCCGTTCGATTTGTGCCAATAGCTGGTCGCCACGTACTTCGTTGCTATGGGTAGCCGACAGGTGCGGGATGAACACCCTGGCTCCCGCACTTCGCAGGGACTGCTTGACGTCATGGAAGAGTTCGATTTTGCCGATGCGATCAAAGCCAAAGAGCCCGTGGATCAGCAGGATAGGGTACTGGGTAGTTGCATTCCGTAGCATGTTGATTCCTTTTTCGCGGTCGTTCAGAGGTGTGCAGATGGGCTCACTCTAAAGCACCCCGGCGCTTGGGCGATGTATGAAGAATCCGCTGTAAGCTGATGAAAAAGGTATAGAAAAGGTAGGAAAGTTCGAATGTGGTTGAGGTCTTGTTCTGAATGTTTCGACATCTTTTGATCTGTAACAGAGCGTTTTCCTGCGATGGCCTACTCGGGAAACGGTTTTGCCTGTCAGTGAAGTCTTATGCTGGTGATCTTGTGGCAAGGGAGCAAGCTCCCTCGCCACAGGTTCAGTGTCAGGCTAGCTGACTGGCATTTGCCCGCGCTGCGCTCGAAGCCGGTCGGCGGCCTGGCGCAACAATTCTTCTGTACCGCTCCAGCCAAGACAGCCGTCGGTCACCGAAACGCCGTAGCGCAGCGATGGACTCAACGGCTGGCAACCTTCGAACAGATGACTCTCGATCATCATCCCGATTAGCGAACGGTCGCCTTGCAGGCGTTGTTCAAGCACGTCGTTAAACACCGTGGGTTGCCGCGCCGGGTCTTTGCCACTGTTGGCGTGGCTGCAGTCGACCATGATCCGCGCCGGGATCTTCAGTCGGGTCAAATCGCGGTTTACCTGGCCTACGCTGTCGCGGTCGTAGTTCGGCCCATGGTGTCCGCCGCGCAGCACCAGGTGCGTGTCGGGGTTGCCAGGCGTCTGGATGATTGCCGGATGCCCCTGGCTGTCGACGCCAAAATGTCGGTGCGGATGAGCGGCCGAACGCATGGCGTCGCTGGCCACGGTCACGCCGCCATCAGTGCCGTTCTTGAACCCGACCGGCATGCCCAGGCCACTGGCCATTTCCCGGTGGATCTGCGATTCGGTGGTACGGGCACCAATCGCCACCCAGCTCAGCAAGTCGTCAAAGTAGCCGGCGGCCATGGGTTGCAGCAGTTCGGTGGCAATCGGCAAGCCGAGGTGGAGCATTTCGCGCATCAACTCGCGGGACAGCGTCAAACCGCCGGCCATGTCATCGCTGCCATCCAGATGCGGATCGTAGGCCAGGCCCTTCCAGCCGACTGTGGTACGCGGTTTTTCGATGTAGGCGCGCATCACCAGCAGCATCTCATCGCTGACGTCGGTGGCGAGTCGGGCAAGGTTGGCGGCGTATTCAAGGGCGGACTGGGGGTCATGAATCGAGCAGGGACCGACGATCACCAGCAAACGGGAGTCTTCACCGTTGAGGATTGCGCGGACCGCGTCGCGGTGAGCGGCGACTTGGCGGGTCAGGGCGTTGCTGAGGGGCAGTTGCTGCTTGAGTTGCAATGAGCTGGGCAGACGCAGGGTCAGCGCTTCATTCGCAGGGTTCAAGGTGGACAGCGGCAGAGCAGAGACGGACGAGTTCATGGCATGGCTTCCTGGGCTGGCGGCGGGTTCGTTCCCGCGCGCTCGGCCCTACTGGGGTGTTCGACAATTGGCCGGATTGGCTGCGTGTGTGTGCTTGCCACCTGTGGGTGACCGATCGGAGGCGGCAGGCTGTCCCGAGCGGAGGCTGGTAAATCGCCAGGCGGTAAAACTGTCGTAACGGTAATAAGTGGCGTAGTTCATGTCGTGAATCCTCAAAGTGTCTGGTGCGTCGCAAAAGTGTTCGGGGCTGAAAAAACAAAACCCCCGGTCGGGAGGCCGACCGGGGGTTTGGAAAACTCTGGCGGCGACCCGTTTAAAGTGGGCGCCGTGTGGGTATCAGGCGCGCCAGTGGCTAAACCAATACCCAAAATAAAAGCTGACCGGAGCACAAACGTCATTTACCCGCGCAGCCGCCACCGAACGCTGAGCGCTGGCAGTTGGAAGCGGTGAGAGGGTATTGAACATGGTCTGTCTCCGATGAATGCGCCGAGCTTACTCGAGGCCGGTGCGCGGTTTCAATCAGAAAATGCTATCGATCGTCGACGGCATTTTCTATCGCTTGAGTGCCGGCTGCTTTATGACACACTTTGTGTTTTTCCCACCCTCTAACGTCACAAGGACGAACCATGACGCCATTGACCATCGCCGCCGCTCAATCGATCTCGGTCGCCGGTGATCTCGCCGCCAACATCGTCCGGCATCAGCGCTTCATGCAGGTTGCCGCGGAGCAGGGCGTTCAGTTGCTGGTTTTTCCGGAATTGTCGTTGACCGGCTATGAACGGGGCTTGGCAGCCGAATTGGCCATCGCACCGGATGCCGAGGTATTGCAGCCGTTGCGGGATTTCGCCCGGGAAGTCGGTGTCACCAGTGTGGTCGGCATACCTATTCGGCTGTCGGACGATACGCCGGTATTGATCGGTGCGCTGGTGTTGGGGGCTGATGGTTCGCTCGGGGTCTACAGCAAGCAGCATCTGCACCCCGGCGAGGAGGTGGCGTTTGCACCGGGCGCAGGTGGATCGATGCTGGCGATTGCTGGCGATACGGTCGCGTTGGCAGTGTGTGCTGATTTTTCTCACGCCAGTCATGCCGCGACTGCCGCGGAGCAGGGCGCCGACCTGTATGCCGCCGGTGTGTTGATCACGGAAAACGGCTATGCCCCGGACGCCGCGCTTCTGCAAGGTTACGCTGGCACGCACTCAATGACGGTGCTGATGGCCAACCACGGCGGTGCGACCGGAGGCTGGGAGACTGCAGGGCGCAGTGCCATCTGGGCGTCGGACGGTTCGTTGATTGTTGCGGCACCAGGTACGGGGAACGTAATAGTGGTGGCGTGCCGCGACGCGGATGGCTGGACCGGCACTGTCGTTGACGTTACGGAGGCTTGAATGAGTTTCGAATGGCGTCAGGCGTCATCCGCCGATCTCGACTTCGCGCGGAAACTGACCTGCGACAACATGCTGCGCTATTACATCCAGCACGATCTGCTTTGGCTGGATGAGGCGTTTGATGTTGCCTGGGCGGGGCGCGAGAACCGCATGATTGTGCGCAATGAGGCGGTGCTGGGCTTTGTCAGCCTGAGTCGCGACGCGAACGCCTTGTACATCCGCGAACTGCATGTGCTCGCAGCGTTTCAAGAGCAGGGCGCAGGTGGTTGGGTGATCGATCAAGTCTTCGCGTTCGCGTGCAAGGAACGACGTCCGGCGTTACGGCTTACCGTTTTTGAAAATAATCCGGCAAAAAAGCTTTACGAACGAAAAGGGCTGAAGGTAGTCGGTCAGGATGAGTGTTTCCTGAGAATGCAGCGTGATATCGACAGGCTTCATCGCTGAAACGCGCTGGTGACAAGCCTTTCAAGATGTATTGATACTTTTTATATGACGCTTGCCGCTAGGTCTGCCAGTTGCTTTTTGCTAAGGTGTCCGGCAACCCAATAAGACCAATTCGCGAGGTGTCTGCTTGATTAGGGTGCTAGTAGTCGATGACCATGATCTCGTTCGTACAGGCATTACACGAATGCTGGCTGACATCGATGGCCTGCAAGTAGTCGGCCAGGCTGAATCAGGGGAAGAATCCCTGCTGAAAGCACGTGAGTTGAAACCCGATGTGGTGTTGATGGACGTCAAGATGCCCGGCATCGGTGGTCTTGAAGCCACGCGCAAACTGTTGCGCAGTCATCCGGATATCAAAGTCGTCGCGGTCACCGTCTGTGAGGAAGATCCGTTTCCGACGCGGTTGTTGCAGGCTGGCGCCGCCGGCTATCTGACCAAGGGCGCAGGGCTGCCGGAAATGGTCCAGGCGATTCGCCTGGTATTTGCCGGTCAACGCTACATCAGCCCGCAGATCGCCCAGCAACTGGCGATCAAGTCCTTTCAGCCAACCAACGACTCGCCCTTCGATGCGTTGTCCGAGCGCGAGATCCAGATCGCGTTGATGATTGTCGGCTGCCAGAAGGTCCAGATCATTTCCGACAAACTCTGCCTGTCGCCCAAAACGGTCAACACTTACCGTTACCGCATTTTCGAAAAGCTTTCGATCAGCAGTGATGTCGAACTGACGCTGTTGGCGGTTCGTCACGGCATGGTCGATGCCAGCCTCTGACAATGACTGAAGTCTTCGATCCAAGCGCTTTTCTATCGACGGTCAGTGGGCGCCCCGGTGTGTATCGCATGTTCGACAGCGATGCGCGCCTTTTGTATGTAGGCAAAGCCAAGAACCTGAAAAATCGCCTGTCGAGTTACTTTCGCAAATCCGGTCTGGCGCCCAAGACCGCAGCGCTGGTGGCGCGTATCGCTCAGGTCGAAACCACCATCACTGCCAACGAAACCGAAGCCCTGCTGCTTGAGCAGACGCTGATCAAGGAATGGCGCCCGCCGTACAACATCCTGCTGCGCGATGACAAATCGTACCCCTACGTCTTTCTCTCGGATGGCCAGTTCCCGCGCTTGAGCATTCATCGCGGTGCAAAGAAGGCCAAGGGCAAATACTTTGGTCCGTACCCGAGCGCCGGGGCGATTCGCGAAAGCCTGAGTCTTTTGCAAAAGACCTTTTTTGTCCGCCAGTGCGAAGACAGCTATTACAAGAACCGCACCCGACCTTGCCTGCAATATCAGATCAAGCGATGCAAGGCGCCGTGTGTGGGCTTGGTCGAGCCCGAGGTGTATGCCGAAGACGTTCGCCACTCGGTGATGTTCCTTGAGGGCCGCAGCAATGCGCTGACGGATGAGTTGTCCGCAGGCATGGAAGAGGCGGCGATCAACCTCGAGTTCGAGCGCGCTGCCGAGTTGCGCGATCAGATTTCCTTATTGCGTCGAGTCCAGGACCAGCAAAGCATGGAGGGCGGCACCGGCGATATCGACGTGATCGCCGCCTTCGTCAATCCGGGCGGTGCATGTGTTCACTTGATCAGCGTGCGCGGCGGCCGGGTACTGGGCAGCAAGAACTTCTTCCCGCAAACCGGTATCGACGAAGACGTTTCCGAAGTCATGGCCGCGTTTCTCGGCCAATACTTCATCACCAGCCCCGAGCGCGACTTGCCGAGTGAGCTGATCGTCAACGTGGTTCATGAAGACTTCCCGACGCTGATCGAAGCCATCGATGCGCTGCGCGGGCGTGAACTGACCATCAGTCATCGGGTGCGTGGCACGCGAGCGCGCTGGCAGCAACTGGCGGTCACCAACGCCGAGCAGGCCTTGATTGCGCGTCTGGCGAACCGTCAGCACGTCGCGGCACGTTTCGATGCACTGGCGGAAGTCTTGAACCTGGACGAACCACCGCAGCGTCTGGAGTGCTACGACATCAGCCATTCCAGCGGCGAAGCCACCGTAGCGTCTTGCGTGGTGTTTGGCCCGGAAGGCCCGATCAAATCCGATTATCGCCGCTACAACATCGAAGGCGTGACGCCGGGGGATGACTACGCCGCGATGCATCAGGCGTTGACCCGTCGCTTCAGCAAGCTGAAGGACGGCGAGGGCAAGCTGCCGGATATTCTATTGGTGGACGGCGGCAAAGGTCAGCTGTCCATGGCCCGTGACGTACTCAATGAGCTGGCGGTGCCGGACCTGATTCTGTTGGGCGTGGCCAAAGGGGCGACGCGCAAGGCCGGTTTCGAAACCTTGTACCTCAACGACGCGGCCCACGAGTTCACCTTGCGCGGTGATTCCCCCGCGCTGCATTTGATTCAGCAAATACGCGACGAAGCTCACCGTTTCGCCATTACCGGGCACCGCGCTCGCCGTGGCAAAACCCGCCGCACGTCCACGCTTGAGGGTGTTGCCGGCGTCGGGCCGACACGGCGTCGCGATTTATTGAAACATTTTGGTGGATTGCAGGAGCTGTCTCGTGCCAGCATCGAAGAGATCGCCAAAGCACCCGGGATCAGTAAAAAGCTCGCAGAGTTGATTTATGCAAATCTGCACAGCGAGTAGAATGCCACCTCACCTCGTAGCCAGTTGTGCCGATGAATATCCCTAATCTGATTACCGTTCTACGCGTCCTGCTCATCCCGATCTTCATTTTGCTGTTCTACCTGCCTTACCAATGGAGCTACGTGGCCTCCGCCTCGGTCTTCGCATTCGCTGCCGCTACAGACTGGCTGGATGGTTATCTGGCCCGACGCCTGGAGCAAAGTACTCCGTTCGGGGCGTTCCTCGATCCTGTGGCTGACAAGCTGATGGTCGCTGTCGCACTGGTCTTGCTGGTGCAAGAACACGGCAACCTGTGGCTCACGCTGCCGGCCGCCGTCATCATCGGTCGCGAAATTGTCGTCTCGGCATTACGCGAATGGATGGCCGAACTCGGCGCCCGTGCTCACGTCGCGGTGTCGAACCTGGGTAAATGGAAAACCGCCGCGCAAATGCTCGCGCTGGTGATCCTGCTGGCCAATCCGTCAGACTTTAGCTTCTGGGTCTTGATCGGTTATGCCTTGTTGCTGGTGTCTGCGGGCCTGACATTGTGGTCCATGGTCCAGTACTTGCGGGCTGCCTGGCCACATCTGAAGACCGACGTTGAAAAGAAATAAAACTTTTTTGAATCAAGGGGTTGACGGGGCTTCTGGATTCTATAGAATGCGCCACACCAAGACGCGGGAATAGCTCAGTTGGTAGAGCACGACCTTGCCAAGGTCGGGGTCGCGAGTTCGAGTCTCGTTTCCCGCTCCAAGTTTGAACACATTTGTTGTTGTGCTACTGACAGCAAATGTTTGAGGCCGAGTAGCAAAATGGTTATGCAGTGGATTGCAAATCCACCTACGCCGGTTCGATTCCGACCTCGGCCTCCACTATAAACAAGCTCCGTAGATCTATGATTTACGGAGCTTTTTTATTTCCGCAGCCCTGCAAGATTTTGTCTTGAAAAGGTCAACTGCGAACTTGCTTCACCGAGGCGGGGTGTATATATTTCCCCCTCTGTTGCACAAGCGTCAGAACTGCCAGGTCGTCATTTGTCAGCCTTCAGACTGCTTCACCGCGCTACCGCCCGAATGGCGAAACTGGTAGACGCATGGGACTTAAAATCCCCCGCTCGTAAGGGCGTGCCGGTTCGATTCCGGCTTCGGGCACCATCTTAAAAATCAAGGGTTTGCGGGCGAAAGCTGATGCAAACCCTTGTTTGTTTCTGAAGCGCAATTTTAGAGTTGTTTTTTAGCTCAACCTTCATTCGCCCAAACACCCGTATCCGCGGTGCGTCGAACGTAATCACTAAAGTCCCGAGCGGGGCGGCCAAGTGCACGTTGGACGCCATCGGTGACAAGGGTATTGCGCCCGTCGAGCACCGTTGTGAAGAGATACAGCACCAGATTGATCAACTCGGCTGGAAGCTGCGCCTGTTCCAGCGCCTCTCTATAGGCGTCTGGCGGTACCGCAACGAAGCGGATGTCGCGGCCGGTCCCTCGAGCAATTTCATCGACCGCCTCGGCAAACGTCAGCGCCCGTGGTCCTGTCAGTTCATAAAGCTGGCCGGAGTGTCCTGGCCGGGTCAATGCCTGGACAGCAATCTCGGCGATGTCCTCCACATCGACAAAGGGTTCGGCGATATTGCCGACGGGAAGTGCCACGTCCCCCTGAAGTATCGGCTCGAGAAAATGCGCCTCACTGAAGTTCTGGAAAAACCAACTGCAGCGAAGGATGGTCCAGTCGACGCCGCTGTTCTGTATGACGCGTTCGGCTTGTTCCGCTTCAGCTTCTCCACGCCCGGACAGCAGCACCAGTTTGCCGACGCCGCTTTTGACGGCCAGGTCGGTAAACGCCTGAATCGTTTCGACGGCACCTGGAACGGCGAGGTCCGGTTGGTAGGAAATGTAAACGGCGGCGACTCCATCAAGGGCTGCCTCCCAAGTGCTTTGATCCTCCCAGTCAAAAGGTGGATTGGCGCCACGAGAGCCCAGGCGCACGGGCAACCCCGCAGTTTTTAGCCGTTGAGTAATCCTGCTCCCTGTCTTACCGGTCGCACCGAGAATGAGGATGCGGTCTTGATAAGTCTTCATCGCGTTCATCTCCATGGGGTTAATGTGAGTGATACTCACGTTAAAAAGATGATAAACGCTCACGTTCTACCGTCAACCAACGAAAGAACGGAAACCGACGTACGGCTACACCCTCTTGGGTGTGTTGATAGGCGGTGCTAAGGTGAGTGCATGTCATGTTATTGATCGGGATCCCCACCAGTGCCGAAGAAAACCACCACCGGGCGCGAGCAGACGGTTTCAGAACCGGCCCGACGCAATCCCACGCAGCAGCGCAGTCGCGAGCGGCAGGAGCGAATTCTGGCGGTGGCGACGAAGCTGATTGCGACCAATGGCAGCGATTCGCTAAAGATGAGTGAAATTGCCGAACGCTCGGAGATTTCGATTGGCTCGCTTTATCAGTATTTTCCTGACAAGAGCTCGGTGATCCGCACGCTAGCCGAGCGCTTTAACGCCGAGAGTCGCCGGTGTATAGAAATGGCTTTGGAGGCGGTCCAGGATGCTCAAGGATTACGCGAGGCCTATTCAAACCTGCTCGAGCAGTATTACGACATCGCTCAGGCGGAGCCGGTGATGCGTGACATCTGGTCGGGGATGCAAGCTGACAAACAACTGCTGGCGCTGGAGCTGGAAGAGAGTCGAGTGGCGGGGAGGTTGCTGGCGGATGCGATGCTTCGGGTGTTTCCAGGCAGTGATACTCAGCAAGTCGCAGATACCGCTTTTCTGATCTGGCAACTGGGAGAGGCGACCATGCGTCTGGCCATTACCTGCGCGCCTGAAGAGGGGCGGCGACTGTTCGAAGCATTCAAGCGTATGTCGCTCGCCGAGGTGATGGCGCCCGCTAACGTGTTGATCAGCAGTGGGTCGACCGAAGTCGACCCTGCTGTCGAATGAGCCTGCTAGACAAAAGGCTGGCCGCTAAACCCACGCGGTAGTCTTTGCAATCCCGTCATGGCGGTAAGCCGTTCCGTCCAGGCTGCGCGCCAGTCATTGGCGGTGTGAGTGCCCTTGGCCTTGCGTGCGGCACGGCGTGTCGCATTGCGCTGGGCCTTGCGCGCTTCCTGGTACGCATCGGTGTTCCGGCAGCTTCTGCATTTCACGCGGTTCAGTTCTTGGGTGGACGTGAGGTTGCTGCCTTTGTGACCGCAGGCCAGATGCCCGCTGACTTTGAAGTGAGTGACCATGGAACGTCTCCTTCGCGACGTGTGATTGTTTGACCCCTCGCAAACGCCAGCGTTCGCTAGCTGCCTGGCAGGCAAAAAAAAGGCCTGCATGCGGGCAGGCCAAGGTAATTCTTCAAAGGAGTGACTCACTGTAGGGCGTACGTTGTGAATGCGACGTGAAAGAAATGTCGCAAAAAAAGCCCAGCGCCAGGCCGGGTGGGTGGTGTAACGGCGGATATTCAGACAGGCACAATCTCGGTGACGATTAAGTCGCCGTTCATGCGTCCTGAAACAGGCTCTGTTCTCGCGTCGCGTGCCCGGCCCGAATCATCTGAACCGTGGGAGGGGCCGGTCGACAGGTTTTAGCGACGACAGCGTGTTCCGAATCAGCGGCGTGTCTTTTTCGATGTCGTTCAGCCGATCACGAATTCTGAGGGCTGTCGGATGCCCCCCTTGATGATCGACCCAGTCGGCTATTTCCTTGCAGGCGGCAGCAAGTCGAGCCTGCCGGGAGTCGAGCAGGGTGAGGAGCGTGGTGATGGACTCTTTTTCGGACATGGAAAACACCTCCGTTGAAGAACCTGGCAAATGGCGGAAAAAAGCCCGCCAGGTGCGAGCTTTCTGCCGTTGGGGTCACTGATCCTTCAGCTTTTTTTCAGTATAGACCCGCAGCAGACAGGTGAATGTTCATCAGCCTTGTCGGGCCAGCACCTGCGATGTGGCGTTCAGCCGTTGGCATTCCCGCCTGGCGTCTGCTTCAGCATCAAAGCCGTCACCGATGAAACCCTGCGTGCGGGTATCGGTGATGCGGTACCAGACGGCGGCGTCGGGCGGTGCGTGACCGGATTCGCCGGCCCGGCGGCCATGAATGATGATCTTGTTGCAACGCTTCACAACGAAAATGTCTTCCATGGCGTCACCGCAGCTGATTTCTTATTCAGATCAACTATAGAAGTTCTTTGTGATCGTGCAAAAAATAGACAGGTCAGTTCGTCGCTTCAGCGCTGGCGATCATGCGCTCAAGGAACATGGCCATCCCCACTTCCTCTGACCTGAGCCCTTTGCGCAACCTTGGCCGAGGCAACTCGGCCAGGGCACCAAGCATAAAAGCGTCGAGTACCGCGGGGTGGATGTAGCATTTACGGCACACTGCAGGCGTGTTGCCTAATTGCCGGGCGACGTTCTTGACCATCTCTACTACTTGGCGTTTTGCATCCGACTCAGGCTCCCACTGCAATTCGCGCAACACTGACAACGCCAGCACACTGCCTGCCCACGTGCGGTAATCCTTGGCCGTGAAATTGGCCCCGGTGAGCGTTTGCAGATAGGCGTTGACGTCGGCGGAACTGACGGTGTGTCGTTCGCCGTTTTCATCCAGATACTGAAACAGGTTTTGTCCGGGGATTTCCTGGCAGCGCTTGATGATCCGAGCCAAGCGTCGATCTCTCACGGTGATCTGGTGCTCCACGCCACTCTTGCCGCGAAACTGGAAGCGGATAGCGCTGCCGTTGACTTCAACGTGGCGGCTGCGCAACGTCGTCAGGCCGTATGAGCGGTTGTCGCGAGCGTACTGCGTGTTGCCGACCCGGATCAGCGTTGCATCGAGCAAAGTAATGACGGTGGCCATGACCTTGTCTCGGCTGAAGCCGGGCGCGTCCAACAGCGTTTCAAGCTGCTTGCGCAATTTCGGCAGCGCCAGGCCAAAGTCGCGCAGGCGCGAGTATTTGTCGGCATCGCGCACTTCACGCCAGCGTGCGTGGTAGCGATATTGCTTGCGACCGCGAGCATCGCGACCGGTGGCTTGCAGATGTCCGCACGGGTCGGCGCAAATCCACACATTCGTATAGGCCGGCGGCACAGCGAGGGCGTTGAGGCGTTTGATTTCGTCCGGATCAGTAATGCGCTGGCCCGCCGGATCAAAGTAACAAAATTTTCCATGCAGCAGCTTCCGGCTGATTCCGGGCTGCGTGTCATCGACATAGTGCAGGTCGGGTGGCAGAACATCGGGCAGCGCGGTATCGGACATGGCGAGTCAACCTCGACAACAAATCAGGGGTCAGTACAGCCATTGACCGCAGACATTTGTCGTTGGTGCCAAAAGACTTAGGCCAGTACCGCCACCGCTTTGATTTGTGCCCAGAGTTGCTGGCCGGGATGCACGCCCAACTGGTCCCGGGAGTAGCGGGTGATACGCGACAGCAATGGCGTGCCGGCTGCGTTCAGGCGGATCAGCACATGGGCGGCGTTGTCGGCGCCGATTTCACTGATCACGGTGACCGGCAAGCGATTGAGGATGCTGCTTTGCTCGACGCTGCGCAGGCTCAGGCTGACATCGCGGGCTTGAACCTTGCAACGCAGTGCCTGGCCCAGGGGCATGGGCGCATGGGCGACGCGAATGCCCAGATCGGTATCGGGCAACTGCAAGGTCAGCAACTGATAGTGGGCGTCATACGCGCTGACATGGCCTTCGATCACCACCCCTGCGTCATCGCCCAGCGCCAGTGGCAGGTCGAGACGGGCGAGGGTTTCGCCGATGGGGCCGCTGGCCAGAGCCTTGCCGTCGCTGAGCAAGACGATGTGGTCGGCCAGCCGCGCAACCTCATCTTGGGAGTGACTGACGTACAGTACGGGGATGTCCAGCTCGTCGTGCAGGCGTTGCAGGTAAGGCAGGATCTCGTTTTTACGCTGACTGTCCAGCGCCGCCAGTGGTTCGTCCATCAGCAGCAGTTTCGGGCTGGTGAGCAGCGCGCGGGCGATGCCGACCCGTTGCCGCTCGCCGCCGGAAAGGTTCTGCGGATGACGTTCCAGCAGATGCCCAATCCCCAGCAGTTCCGTGGCATGGCCCATGTCGACCCGGCGCTGCTGTTTCGGGATGCGCTTAATGCCGAATTCTAGATTCGCCAATACCGACAGATGCGCAAACAGACTGGCTTCCTGGAATACATAACCCAGCGCACGTTTATGCGGCGGTACGAAAATCTTCTTTTCGCTGTCCTGCCAGACTTCATCATTGACCTGGATAAAACCCTGTTGGGCTCGCTCCAGACCAGCGATGCAGCGCAGGCAGGTGGTCTTGCCCGAACCCGAATGTCCGTAGAGCGCGGTCACGCCACGACCGGGCACTTGCAGGTCCACGTCCAGGGCGAACCCCGAATAGCTCAGTTTCAGGCGCATATCGATCATCGATCAGCTCCAGCCTGTTTTGGTTTTACGGCTGGAGTAGAGCGCCAGCAACACTGCAAAGGAGAACACCAGCATCGCCCCGGCCAGCCAATGGGCCTGGGCGTATTCCATGGCTTCGACGTGATCGTAGATCTGCACCGACACCACGCGCGTCTTGTCCGGGATGTTGCCGCCGATCATCAAGACCACGCCGAACTCGCCGACGGTGTGGGCGAAGCCGAGAATCGCCGCTGTGATAAAACCCGGTCGTGCGAGCGGCAGGATCACGCTGAAGAAGGTGTCCCACGGATTGGCGCGCAAGGTCGCGGCTACTTCCAATGGGCGAGTGCCGATGGCGGAAAACGCGTTTTGCAGCGGTTGAATCACAAACGGCATTGAGTAAAGCACTGAACCGACGACCAACCCCGCAAAACTGAATGTCAGGGTGCCGAACCCCAGTGATTGAGTGAACTGGCCGACAAAGCCGTGAGGCCCCAGGGCCAGCAACAAGTAAAAGCCAATCACTGTGGGCGGCAGGACCAGGGGCAGGGCGACGATTGCCCCGACCGGGCCGCGCAACCAGGAGCGGGTGCGCGACAGCCATAACGCAATCGGAGTGCCGATGACCAACAGGATGGCCGTCGTCAGGGACGCCAGTTTGAGGGTCAGCCAGATGGCAGCGAAGTCGGCACTCGTCAGCGTCATTTAGAGTTGGTAACCGTAGGATTTGATAACAGCGGCGGCTTTCGGACCCTTGAGGTACTCAACCAGTGCCTTGGCGGCCGGGTTGTCCTTGCCTTTGTTGAGGATCACTGCGTCTTGTTTGATCGGATCATGCATCTCGGCTGGAACGATCCACGCGGAACCGCCGGTGACTTTGCCGTCTTTGTAGATCTGCGACAAGGCTACGAAGCCAAGTTCCGCATTGCCGGTAGAGACGAATTGATAGGCCTGGGTAATGTTCTGGCCTTCGACGATCTTGTCCTTGACCTTGTCGGTCAGGCCCAGCTTGGCCAGAACCTGAGTCGCGGCCAGGCCGTAAGGCGCGGCTTTGGGATTGGCAATGGACAGATGCTGATACTGGTTGTCGCTCAGCACTTTGCCCTTGGCGTCGACGTAGCCTTCTTTGGCCGACCACAAGGCGAGGGTGCCTATGGCGTAGGTGAAGCGCGAGCCCTTGACGGTGTCGCCTTCGGTTTCAAGTTTTTGCGGTGTGGTGTCGTCGGCCGAGAGGAACACTTCGAACGGCGCGCCATTCTTGATCTGGGTATAGAACTGGCCGGTAGCGCCATAAGCCGCGACCAGTTTGTGCCCGGTGTCTTTCTCGAAATCGGTCGCGATGGCCTGGATAGGGGCCGTGAAGTTGGCGGCGACAGCGACCTGGACTTCGTTCGCGTGAGCGGAGCTAAAAGCAAATACGGCGATCAGGCTGGCGAGGCAAGTAGGGGAAAAACGTGAGGCACGAATGGTCATGAAACGGCTCCGTCATAGGCAAATGCAGCAAGGGGCGAAACGCTATATAGCTGAATATATAGCGGAATGCCTGCAAACGGAATGTGTTGGTTTATGCCTTCATCTGGACCTGTAGCAACTGACGCAGTTGCTACAGGGGTTGGGCTTATCGACGCAGTAGCTTGGCCAGTGCTTCATCCGCCAAGCGTCGGGTCAATTCTGCTGTCGTCATTTCAACGCTCAGCCTGAACGCCTGCCCGGCCCAGAGGTTGCTGAAATCCGCTTCGTCCTTGGCTCGCAACGGCATCAGCGCACCGCCGGCGAGTGGGAATTTCGGCGCTTTATCGCTGATCGGGCCGATTTCACGCATCACCCGATTGAGAATGCCACGTGCCGGGCGGCCGGTGAAAAGGTTGGTGACGGCGGTCTCGCTTTCTTTGGCCGTGCGCAAGGCTTTGTAGTGAGACGTGCTGACCTTGGCTTCCGGCGTGAACAAATAAGCCGTGCCCACCTGCACTGCCGAAGCGCCTAACAAGAAGGCCGCCGCAACGCCACGCGCATCACTGATCCCGCCGGCGGCTATCACCGGCACGCTCACCGCATCGACAATCTGCGGCACCAAGGCAAACGTCCCCACCTGGCTGCTTAGATCGGTACTGAGGAACATCCCGCGGTGACCACCGGCCTCGTAACCCATGGCGATGATTGCGTCACAGCCACGTTGTTCGAGCCACACGGCTTCTTCAACTGTGGTGGCCGAGGAGAGAATTTTTGCACCGGTGGCTTTTACCCGGTCCAGCAGGGATTTTTCCGGCAGACCGAAATGAAAACTGACCACTTCAGGGCGAAACTCTTCGATGAGCTCGCAGGCAGCGGCATCGAACGGCGCTCGGTTTGAAACGGGAGTCGGCGCATCGAAATCGGCGCCCAGTTCCCGGTAGTAAGGTTCCAGCAGGTTCTTCCAGTCCCGGGCGCGTTGCTCATCCGGGGCCGGAGGTTGATGGCAGAAATAGTTGATGTTGAACGGACGCTGGCTGTGCTGGCGAATCGTCTTCAGCTCTTCGCGCAATTGCTCGATGCTTAGCAAGGCAGCGGGCATCGAGCCCAGTCCACCGGCGTTACTCGCGGCGATGACCATGGCCGAGCCATTGGCGCCGGCCATGGGGGCCTGGATGATTGGCAGTTCGATCCCGAGCAGGTCAAGAATGCGCGTGTCTGGCCATTGGCTCATTTGAATAGTTCTCCGACATCAAAACAGGGCAGGGACGGTAGAGCCGTTTTTTTACCAGCTATCACGGGTGCAGGGCCAGTCGACTTTTGGCTCGCCTAGCTTAAAGTCTTGTATGGCGAGATGTTTCCATGTGGTATTTCATGGGCTCCACCAGCAGATTGACTCAATTGAGAGGCGACGATGTTCAAGGGTATTTTGATCGACAAAGACGACAGCGGTTATCGGGCCACACTGCAAGAGATCAATGACGATCAACTGCCCGAGGGTGATGTGACGGTTCGAGTGGCGTATAGCACGCTGAACTTCAAGGATGGCCTGGCAATCACCGGCAGCAGCCCGGTGGTGCGTAAATTCCCAATGGTGCCGGGGATCGATCTGGCAGGCACGGTCGAAACCAGCGATCACCCGGACTACAAGTCCGGTGATCAAGTCGTCCTCAATGGCTGGGGCGTGGGCGAAGGGCATTGGGGTGGATTGGCGCAGAAGGCGCGCCTGAAGGGTGACTGGCTGATCCCCCTGCCAAAGGAATTTACCGCCGCCCAAGCGATGGCCATCGGCACCGCCGGCTACACGGCAATGCTGAGTATTCTGGCGCTGGAGCATAATGGTGTGACACCGGATCAAGGCGAAGTGCTGGTCACCGGTGCCAACGGCGGTGTCGGCAGTTTCGCCATCGCGCTGCTGAGCAAGCTGGGCTACCGCGTCGTCGCTTCCACGGGCCGCACCTCCGAACACGATTACCTGAAACAGCTGGGCGCCAGTGAAATCATCGACCGCGCCACCTTATCCGAGCCTGGCAAACCGCTGGCCAAGGAGCGTTGGGCGGCGGTCATTGACTCGGTCGGCAGCCACACATTGGCCAATGCCTGCGCCAGCACCAAGGCCGACGGCACGGTCGCCGCGTGTGGTCTGGCCCAAGGCATGGACTTCCCTGCGTCAGTCGCCCCCTTCATTCTGCGCGGCGTGACCTTGGCCGGGATCAACAGCGTGACCCAGCCCAAAGCCAAACGCGTACTGGCCTGGAATCGACTGGCCAAGGATCTGGACTTTGCGCTGCTGCCGCTGATCAGTCATGAAATCGGTTTGAGCGAAGCCATCGAAGCCGCGCCGCGCCTGCTCGCCGGGCAATTGCGCGGGCGCGTGGTGGTCGATGTCAATCGCTGATCAGCGCGTCTCGCGTTCCAGCAACAGGCGCTTGCGCTCAACCCCCCAGCGATAGCCCGACAGATTGCCGTCGCTACGCACCACGCGGTGGCAAGGGATCGCCACCGCCAGACTGTTCGCGCCGCACGCCTGGGCCACGGCGCGCACAGCCTTGGGCGACCCGATGCGCTGGGCGATCTCGGCATAGCTCGCGGTGCGGCCAGCGGGAATCTCGCGCAAGGCTTGCCAGACGCGTTCCTGGAATGCGGTGCCGCGCACGTCCAGTGGCAAATCCAGGCCAAGGGCGGGCGCTTCGATAAACCCTACGACCTGGGCAATCAGCTGCTCGAACTCATGATCGGCACCGATCAGATTGGCACGCCGAAACTTGTCCTGCAGATCGCAGACCAGCTGATGCGGATCATCCCCCAGCAGAATCGCACACACCCCGCGTTCACTTTGCGCTACCAGAATGGCCCCCAGGGAGCACTGGCCAACGGCAAAGCGGATGTCGTTGTTTTGCCCGGCAGCGCGATAGTCGCCCGGCTTCATGCCGAGCAGGTTATCCGCCGCTTCATAGAAACGACTGTTGGAATTGAAACCGGCGTCGTACAAGGCGTCGGTGACCGAGCCGCCATCCGCCAGACGATCACGCACCTTGCGCGAGCGATGAGCGGTGGCGTAACCCTTGGGGGTTAGCCCGGTGACGGCTTTGAACACTCGGTGAAAGTGGAAGCTGCTGAGGCCCGCTGCGTCCGCCAGTTCATTGAGCGGTGGCAGATTTTCGGCGGTTTCGATGTGCCGGCAGGCGGCGGCCACGGTGGCAGTATGTTGGGCGGCAACATCACTTTGGTCTTTTGCCGCCCGCTTGCTGGGGCGATATCCCGCCGCCTGGGCTTGCTCCGGCGTATCGAAAAACTCGACGTTCTGCGGATTCGGCAGGCGCGCCAGGCTGCTCGGACGACAATAAATACCGGTGGTTTTTACCGCGTAGACAAACAGCCCGTCTGCGGCCGGATCGCGCGCTACGACGGCGGCCCAGCGAGGATCGATTTCGTTAGCTGTTTTAGTCGAATGAGTTGTCATGTCTGTAGTTCCATTGACCCGTTTCATTCAGATTAATCAGGCGGGAAGGACGCGGCACTCCGGGTCTTGCGGTCAAATTCGAATGCATCATCCGGCCGTACGAAAGGTCAAGTTGATGCGTTGTTCGCCCAGCCTCGGATGATGCCCATCCTTGATCGGCAATACGCCGTGATAGCGCAAACGGTCGACACCACCCCAGACCACAATATCGCCATGCAACAACGGCACACGCTGGCTTTTATCACTGCGTTCAAAACCGCCGAACAGGAACGTCGCCGGTAACCCTAGCGATACCGAAACGATCGGTGCTGCGTAGGAACCTTCGTCTTTATCCTGGTGCAAAGACATCTTCGCGCCGGGGACATAGCGGTTGATGAGGCAGGAATCAGGAACAAAATCCGCAAATCCCGCTTCGCGTGCCGCCGCTTGTGCCAGCTCGAAAAATACGTCAGGCATCCTCGGCCAGGGCTGTCCGGTCTGCGGGTCATTGTGTGTGTATTTGTAGCCGCTTCGGTCGGTCGTCCAACCCAGGGCGCCGCAACTACTCAGGGTTACCGACATGGTAAAGCCGCCGGGGGTGACCATCTGCCGAAACGGCGCGACCGTCAAAACCCCCTCAAGTGCAGTCAGTAAAGATTCCAGCCAGGGCAGGGCAAAGCCGCGCAAGACGCAGGCCTGCGCACCGATTTGCTCGCGCCGGGGCGGCTGTTCGGGTTCCGTGTCGCCAAACAAATCCAGGTTGAAAGGGCTCATGGCTCATAACGCATCGTGAAAGATGATTCCAAGGGTATGCCGTTTTCCACTGTGCAGGCGACTGACGCCGTGGCGCATGTTCACCCGGTAATACCCGCGAACACCTTTTACCGGGCGCTGGCTGACGGCAAAGATCAAGGCATCGCCTTTCTTCAGGTCCATGACCAGAGGGCGTGACTGCATGCGCGGACGCTGTTCGGTCAGCACGAACTCACCGCCGGTAAAATCTTCATTGGGCTCTGACAGAAGAATCGCCACTTGCAGCGGGAAGACGTGTTCGCCGTACAGATCCTGATGCAGGCAGTTGTAGTCCTGCGGGCCATATTGCAGCAACAAGGGTGTTGGGCGTTCCTGACCGGCGGCATGGCAGCGCTGCAAAAAGGCTTCGTGCGTGGCGGGAAAACGCGTTGGCAGGCCCATGCATTCGTGCCAGCGATTGGCAATCGGCACCAGCCCGGGGTAGAGCTCGTTGCGTAATCGAGCGACGGGATCCGGCAGAGGGTATTTGAAGTACTTGTACTCGCCACGGCCAAAGCCGTGACGAGCCATGATCACCTGTGAACGAAAAAGCCCGGCTTGCGCGTAAAAGGCGCTGATCTCGTCGCAGGCTTCGGTACTCAGGAGCGATCTGATAATGGCGCAGCCATCCTGATCGAGTTGTTGCTCCAGCATGTTCTGACTCCTTAACCCAAGGTTGAGGTGGCCAGTCTAGGCAGCGAGGGCGGGGCGAACACTCCGGCGCTTGCGGTCAAACTTCAGGCACGGGAGCAGACATCCATGTGGTCGCTCCGGGGGCTGTTACAGTGCTTTGCTGACGCTGATTTCGCTAATGACATCATCGCTCTGGCCATGAATGGCATCGAGCGCGGCCTTGGCTTCTTCGGCGGTGCCTTTTTCAAGCTGGGCAAACTCGAAGCGGCGTTCGCCGTTGAGTTTGTATTTGATGACGTACTTGGTCGTTTGAGCCACGGTCATACCTGCCTTGTTTCCTGTGCGGACGTTGCTCAGCTCAGTTTCGTGCTGGAGCGACGAATGATCTTGATCGAGTGAGTCAGGGTCGGCTTGCGGGTCACGCTGATCGGCCGGCGGTTGACCGTGTCGATGGTGATGTTCCAGAAACCGGTGCTCGGCGCGGTAATCCGGGCCGGGAAAGTATCGAACGCGCCGCCGTGGTAGGTGTGACGACCACCATTCTTGAAGCTGCGGAAGTTGGCGTCGTTCATCAAGCGGATGTTGCACATTTGGGAGCACTGGATGACGACGATGTCGTCTTCATTGAGGTGCTCGCGCTGGTGGATAAATTTCATGAGGCGCCTCCAGAAGGGCTTTTTCTACAAAATCAAAACGATAGCATGGGCGATTGGCGCAGTTTATCAGCCCGGACAGGTTATTATCGGGTCGTCAGGGTTCGCTTTGACAATTAAAAACAGTTATTCGGAATTCTGTGGGCGATAAAAGCGGTGCGCCTCGGAGAAAATCAGCATTTGTGCTGTCCGAGGGTCTTTATCGGAGGTTTTGTATGAAGTGGGGTGTGTTAGTCCTGCCATTGGCGTTGGTCGTGAGTGGCTGCGCCAGCGTTTCGGAGATCAACGAGACGCTGCCGACCATGAACGTGATCTCAGGCAAGAAGCCCCATGAGTACGCCCAGTGCCTGGTTGAGCAACTAGCCGATAGCCGTGGAGCTTTGCAAGTTGAGCCACACAAAGACGGGGTGCGCGTGATCGTTCCGGCGAAGTTCTCGTCGGCCCCGGCTGCCGTGTTTGACATTGAAGAGCGCTCCAGTGGCAGCAGCATCAAGCTGCATGAGCGCATGTCCAATGTGCCGGTACGCCCCAAGGATGTGCAGAAAGCCGCGAATACCTGTATTTCCGGCTGATACACTGGCGACAATCTACATCGATGCCGTCAAGGCTGTGCTTTGACGGCATTGTCATTTCTGGAGTCAGGCATGAAGCGAGAGCAGGTTCGGGAGCGGCATGCAGAGGGTCACATCTCTGCCACCCATGTGATTCAGAATCCGGCGAATCCAGGGGAGTGGATCGTGTTTTTCAAAAAAAGCGCCGGGCGCAGTTATTTTCTGGTGGACGATAACGACGAAGTCGAATCTTTCAGTAGTCTCGACGACTTGATCGAGACCGTGCGCGGTCTCGGGATCAAATTTGCTGAAATTCACATGTAGTGTCGGTCTTACTTGCAGACCACCACGACGCTGCGGTTCTTGAAGTTGCCAACGTCGACGCCAAGGGTCTTGTCGCTTTCCTTGGTTGACGGCGTGCCATCGGTCCCGACGATCCGGTAGCCGGTGCCAGCGCAAGAGGCATCGGCTTTTTCGTAGCAGGTGGCCCACGAGTTGGCTTCACCGGAGCAGTCGATGGCCAGCCCCTGTTCGCCGTTTTTCAGATAAGCCGGTTCCGAGGTGGCACAGCCGCTCAAGGCCAATACTGCAATCAGAGGCAAAAATTTAGTCATGTCATTGTCGTCGTCAGGATGAGGGAGGTTAAGCCTGTGACAGCGCTTGCATTAAAAGGTTATAGCGAAGGGCCACTTCCTTTTGTGTAATCACAAAAAAAGCCCTGCACGAAGCAGGGCCTGGTCAAAAACCGGTTCAGATCAAGTCTTGTCTTTACCGCGGCGTTTGGCGGGTGCTGGGTGTTCAAGCTCCAATACGGATGCGACCTCAATCGCCTTTGCTTCGGTAGAGAACGGTCCGGTGATAGTCTCGGTGCCGCCGAAGTTCTCTATCCACCATTGGCCGTCTTTCTGTTTGATCAGGAACCCGTTGACGCTTTTTGCTTCCGACATCTATCTGCCTCGTTGGCTTGTTCAATTGCGCCATGATAGCGCCAAATGCACCCAGAGAGTGCTGATGGGCGTATGGTGGTGCGATTGCATGTCTGGTCGGATCGCCAGTGCAGGTTCCGGGTTATCTGCTATCAATTAGAAGCTGCCGAAGGATCTGTGCAGCGATGTGCGGAACTATCCGCGAGAATATTTCTCTATGTTGGCATCGGTTAGCCAGCGCGGGGCATTGTAAGGTGCACGCCGCCTGATTAGACTGCGCCGAAACTCGTACACACAGCCCTTTCAAGGACTTATATGATCAAGAAATGCTTGTTCCCAGCAGCCGGTTACGGTACTCGCTTCCTGCCAGCGACTAAAGCCATGCCCAAAGAAATGCTGCCGGTGGTAAACAAGCCACTGATCCAGTACGGCGTCGAAGAAGCTCTGGACGCTGGTTTGACCGAAATTTCCATCGTCACAGGCCGCGGCAAGCGCGCCCTGGAAGACCACTTCGACATCAGCTACGAGCTGGAAAACCAGATCAAGGGCACCGACAAAGAGAAATACCTGGTCGGTATCCGCAAGTTGCTCGACAACTGCTCGTTCTCTTACACCCGTCAGACCGAAATGAAAGGCCTGGGTCACGCGATCCTGACCGGTCGGCCGCTGATCGGCGACGAACCGTTCGCCGTGGTGCTGGCGGATGACTTGTGCGTAAACCTTGAAGGTGACGGCGTTCTGACCCAGATGGTCAAGCTGTACAAGCAGTTCCGCTGCTCGATCGTCGCCATTCAGGAAGTCGACCCACAAGAAACTCACAAGTACGGCGTTATTGCCGGTGAGATGATTCGTGACGATATCTACCGCGTTCACAGCATGGTCGAAAAACCAAAGCCAGAAGATGCACCGTCGAACCTGGCGATCATCGGTCGCTACATCCTGACCCCGGATATCTTTGACCTGATCGAACAAACCGAGCCAGGCAAGGGTGGTGAAATCCAGATCACCGACGCCCTGATGAAACAAGCCCAGAACGGCTGTGTGATGGCCTACAAGTTCAAAGGCAAGCGTTTCGACTGCGGTGGCGCTGAAGGCTACATCGACGCGACCAACTTCTGCTTCGAGAACTTCTACAAGACTGGCAAGGCTTACTGATAGCGCTTGATCCGGTTGTAAGTTCGTCACACGGTTCGAATCGTGTGACGCCATAAAACAAACGCCCCGACTTGTTCGGGGCGTTTGCGTTTGTGCAAAAAGGAAAATTATTTTCAATTTTTTCTATCTAAGGGCAGTTGTGGCTAATAGCTAATTATTTCTTGATTATTTGTAACTTAAAATTTTATTTTGATTTTTTTGCGTCGAGACTTTTGATCTGAGTAACGAGAGCTAACCGATTAGTTAGTGTCAGTCTTTGTTGGTCTGCGTTGCTTTTTGGTTGGCTGAATGTGTGAAAGTATTTCAAAGATACAATATGAAACACATGCTCTGTTGAACAGCAATGTAACTAAATTATAGAAATGTTTTGTTTTTAAAAGGCGGGAATTAAATTCTCTTGGGTCGTATGTATATCTTGAGGTCAAGACATGGAGTTCGACGTCATTGTTGTAGGTGCTGGCGCTGTTGGCGGTTCAATCGCGTATGAATTGTCATCGCGAGGTTTAAATGTCTGTCGGGTCGGTGAAACGGATCGTGCAAACGCAGCGTCAAGGGCTGCCGGTGCAATGAACGGATGTTTTGGTGAGGTCACCAGCGGATTACTGGCAAGTGACTTTGGCCGACTGAAGCTGGATATGGATCGACAGGCTCAGCAATTATGGCCAGTTTGGGCAGAGCGTCTGGCTACTTCTTCTGGCAACGCGACATCCCTGTTCACCGCGATGGGGACTCATGTTCTGCTCAATACGGCGGGCATGGACGAAGTTGACAGTGTCAACTACGACACCATCGAAAACACCCTGAGTGAGTACGGCGAACCGTACGAAGTCATTGATCCACGCAAGATGGAGTGGATCAAGCCCAATCATCTCGTTCGTCCCCTGCGAGGGTTGTACATTCCGAACGAACATTCAGTGAACGCCCATTTGCTGCTGGAAAAACTAGATGCAGCTTTTGTCGCTGAAGGGGGCACTCTGAAAAATGAGAATGCCCAGCGAGTACTGGCGGAGGGTGGTGTAGCTACGGGCGTAGAGTTGAGCAGTGGGGAGGTGCTCTGGGCCCGTAAAGTGATTGTCGCCGCAGGCGTCCATTCTCTGGATCTGCTGAGCCATTTCGACGATGTGGTAAAGAAAATTCCACCGTTGTTCAGTGGCTATGGCGTGTCCATCCTGGTGAAAATGCCGGAAGGGAGCGAGCTGCCTAGCTCAGTCATTCGCACGCCGAACCGTGCGTTTGCCTGTGGCCTGCACTGCGTCCCTCGTGGCGATGGGATTTTATACCTGGGCGCGACCAATATTATCGCCGAGCAGCCGAAGAAACATGCGCTGGTTTCGGACGTACAATTCTTGCTTGATTGCGCAGTTGATCAGTTGAGTCTGGATCTTCACGGCGCCGACGTCATTTCTATCCAGGTTGGTAACAGGCCGATCCCCGCAGACGGTTTCCCATTGATTGGTGAGTGCGGCATAGAGGGGCTCTGGCTCGCAACAGGCACTTATCGGGACGGGTTACATCAGTCTCCATTATTGGCAAGCTATATAGCTGATTGCTTGACCGGCCTGAAACATATCGGTCTTGATCTCAGTCCTTTTACGCCGGTGCGCGCTCCGCTAACCGGATTTACTCGAGAAGCCACTGTAAAAGAAACGGTGCAGCAAATGTTTGCGACGGGCTATGAGTATCGCTGGGATATAAAGCCTTATTGGTTTCCGCTGTTGGATGAGGGGTTGTCGCGTAACTATCAACAGTTGATAGATGGTTTGCACCCGGCGTTTAGTCCTCCACCGGAATTAGTGGCGTTCTCTTATCTCTACGAGTCGATCCTGAATAGACTCTCTCAGTATTATCGGGAGTGGTCATGAGCCTTACTGATCGCGAATACCTCGCTATTAATCAGGCGCGGGCTATGTTGCAAGAGTCCGGAGTCTGGAGTCTCGAAGATGACTTAAGTTGCCTTGTGGATCGCTTTATCGAGCGGGCGGATAAGGGGCGAGCGCTGGAAGAGTTCATGTTGGCCGTCCAGGAGCGATGCAACCGAATTCCGCTCGGGCATATCGTCGGCACGGTCGACTTTGACGATATGCCACTGGAAGTCGGAAGCGGGGTATTTATTCCGCGTCCCCACAGCAGGGTCATTCACAAATGGATTGAGAGCAGTGCGGAGCTGCGGCCAGGCTCAAAGGTGCTGGATCTGTGTGCGGGCAGTGGCGCAATCGGTCTGGCGATTGCGCGACGCAGGCCTGATCTCAACGTCACTTGTGTAGAGTTTGACCCGATAGCCGTTCAGTACCTCAAACGCAACATCGATCGACTTTCCTGTAAGGGCGTACAGGCTAGTTGCTTGCAGGCAGATATTCGCGACGATCAGGCGTTGGCGCATTTCACTCATCAGATCGACCTGATTGTGGCTAATCCTCCCTACGTTCCGCAGGCTCAGGAGCTGTTGCCTGAATGGGGTGAGCATCATCCTCAAGCGTCTGTTTACTCCGGGGCCGATGGTCTTGAGCTGATCAGGCAGATTATTTCTCTCGCCGATCAGATACTCGTTCGCGATGGCTGGTTGGTCATGGAGCACGGCGAAGATCAGGCCGAAGCGGTGCGAGAACTGTTCAGGCGCAATGACCTGACTGACATACAAACAGTGATCGACAAGAACGAGTCCGATGCCTCGGGCAGCTCGGTAATGACAATCGGCCGCAAACCTCAGTGATTTCTGGACAGGAGCTTTAGCAATGGATGTGCGAGTCAAGCAAGACTGGATGAGTATTCGTCGTGGCAACACCACCGGTGCTCTGACAAACGCTTATGAGGAAGGGCTGACAGGTTTTACCGTTGCGAGTCGTGTAGGCAAGAAACTCACCCTGCAAGAAGGAGGTGTGTACACCGAATTTGTGTCCTGTTCGTACTTGGGGTTGGAAACCCATCCTGCACTGATCGATGCCGCGCACCGGGCTCTCGACACTTGCGGACTGCATCTGTCTTCTTCTCGAAGTGCGATGCGTCCAGCTTACCTGCCGCAACTGGAGGACCTGCTAGGCCAGGTTTATAGAGGTAGCGCGGTTGCAGTGTTCACCTCCACCAGCAGTGTTCATCTAGGTGTTTTGCCCTTGTTGGGCAGTGGATCACTGTCAGGTTATCCCGTTAGAAAGAGAGTGCATTGGCTGATGGATAAAACCGCCCATGCTTCGATGCAGGTTCTAAGGGGGATTCTGGAGCAATTCGGGTCTGTTTCCAGGGTCGAGTCGACGGACCCGGAGTTGATGGCCGTTACGCTGAAAGGGTGCGCGAATAGGGGTGAAACCCCAGTGCTCTTGATTGACGGCATTGGCTCGATGAGTGGCTTGGTGCCCATCGCCGAGCTTTCCCAGCAGTTGGAGTCTGCGCAGGGATATCTGTATGTAGACGATGCGCACGGTATTTCGATTGTCGGCCGACATGGCGCGGGTTATGCGTTTTTTGCGGTAGATCATTCGTTGCCGCCAAACGTCATTTTGGCCGGGTCACTTTCCAAAGCCTTTGGCGGCGCGGGTGGTTTTGTTGTGATGTCGGATCCACAGGATGTAGCGATCATTCAGACATCTGCGAATCCTTTGATATTCGGCCATTCGATTATGTTGCCGATGCTCGCGGCGAACGTTGCCTCTGCGCAAATTCATCTCAGTGAAGAAATTGATGTGCTGCAACGGCGCCTCTGGAAAAACGTGAGCCTTTTAGACGCGGTTACCGACAACCAACTGCTCAACGCAGGTATCCAGTCGCCAGTTCGGGGAGCCTTCTTTGAAACGGAGGAAGCCGGATTGCAGGCTGCGAGAGCCCTGCGGGACCAAGGCATGCTGCTGTTCCCGGTTTTCTATCCAATCATCGCCAAAGGCAAGGCAATGCTGCGTTTTGCAGTTTCGGCCGACCACAGTGAACAAGACATCAGGTTGCTAGGGACTGCCCTGCAAGCGTTGTCGAGAAATGGGACTTGGACACCCACTATCTGCGCGCCGGCTTAAGTCTGACTATCGAATACCTTGCAGAAATTGGCTAATGGAGGTGCATGAATGCAACAACATGGACAGTTATCACAGGCAGGAGCGTCAAAAATTTTGCAACCGCTGCGAGAAAGGCTCGACTCGATAAATCTGCAGGTTGTCGATCTGCTTTCGGAGCGTATGAAGGTGTGCATGGGTATTGCCGAGCTTAAAGCCGCACATGGTATTGCCATGATGCAGCCCGGGAGAATTTCCTATGTGCTGGAAATGATTAAGGACAGATCTCAGGCTTCAGGACTAAGGCCGGAATACACCGAGTCGATATTCAAGCTGATTATTGCGGAGACCTGTACCCAGGAAGACCTGTTGATCAATCAGCGTCTGAGCCGGGGCCTTTCCTCATGAAGATACTGCTGATTGATAACTTCGATTCCTTTACCCAGAACATTGCTCAATATCTGTTCGAGGTAACGGGGGTGTGCGCAGACATCGTTAAAAACTCTGTTTCGTACAGCGAACTCGGCATCGAAAAGTATGATGCAGTGGTGCTGTCGCCTGGACCGGGACATCCCGCTGAAGAGGACGATTTTGGTGTCTGTGGCAACGTCATTTTGCATTCTCCTGTGCCGATACTCGGCATCTGCCTGGGGCATCAGGGTATTGCGCAATTTCTTGGCGGGTCAGTGGGGCATGCTCCCAGTCCTGTGCATGGTTATCGCAGCCGCATCACGCATTCAGGCAGAGGGCTTTTTCGCGACTTGCCCGAGCAGTTCGAGGTGGTTAGATACCACTCGTTGATGTGCACGAGCCTGCCGGCAGAGCTTCAATGTACGGCCTGGACGTCCGAAGGTGTGGTTATGGCAATCGAGCACGTTGCCAGACCGATCTGGGGCGTTCAATTCCACCCGGAGTCCATCCATTCGGAATATGGGCATGCGTTGCTAAGTAACTTCATACGCATGGCACTTGAACACAATGTGAGTATGAGACGCCGACTGGAGTCGGGTGCAGAGTGCGCATCGTCAAAAAGCGCCTATGTAGCAGTGGGCGGCGAGCTGAATATGCAGCTCGCCTACCGTGAACTCCCCGAGGACCTGGATCCTCAGGCGGTATTTTCATCTCTTTATGCAGGCGACCGCTTCGCTTTCTGGCTCGACAGCGAAAAATCGGATAGACCGAATGCGCGTTACTCGATCATGGGCAGTGGGGTGACTCATGGAGCCATCAGATTTGAGTACGATGTCACTGATGAATGCCTGGCGCTTGAAGGACCCAGGGGCATAAAAAGCATCAAAGGTGACTTCTTCACTCTGGTTGCACAGATTTTCGAAGCGGTTCAGGTCGCAACTCCACAGTACTTGCCGTTCGGTTTCAAGGGCGGTTTCGTCGGTTACCTGGGGTATGAGTTAAAAGGATTGACGGGAGGGCATAAGGCCTATCGGTCGGGTTATCCGGATGCGGCATTTATGTTTGCACCGCACTTTTTGGTCTTTGATCATCAGGAAGCTAAAGCTTATCAGTGCATGATCACTGCCACCGGAGAAGCGGCCGTTTGGCCGACTCTACCCGACGTTACTGAACTTGAAGATAAGCCCGCGCTACATGACAGAGCCTTTGTTCCAGGTGCTGTTGATCAATTGAGCCTATCGCTTGAAGATGGGCCGGATGATTACATCACCAAGATCAACCGGTCTTTGAAGTACATTACTGATGGGGAGTCTTATGAGATTTGCCTGACCAACCGGGCAAAAATGACGTACGACGGTGCGCCGTTGAGTGCATACAAGCGGATGCGTCGGGCTAGTCCGGTACCTTATGGTGCCTATCTTTCATTTGCGCAGTTCTCGGTGCTCAGTGCATCGCCGGAGACTTTTCTCAGGATCGATGACAGCGGAATGATCGAGTCCCGGCCGATCAAAGGAACGAGGCCGCGCAGCAAACAGATTTCTGAAGACCAGATGCTGCGCGATGAGCTTCTGGTTTCAGCCAAGGACAGAGCCGAGAACCTGATGATCGTCGATCTGGTCCGTCACGATTTGAATCAGGTGTGTCGTCCGGGAAGCGTACATGTTCCCGAAATTTTCTCGGTCGAGAGTTTCTCGTCGGTACATCAACTTGTTTCCACCGTTCGCGGGCACCTTCGCTCTGAAGTGGCAACGCTTGAGGCCATTCGCGCCTGTTTTCCAGGTGGCTCCATGACCGGGGCACCCAAGAAGCGCACTATGGAAATTATTGACGTGTTGGAATCCTCGGCACGAGGTATCTATTCTGGCGCGTTGGGCTGGTTATCTTTCAGTGGTGCGGCAGAGCTGAGTATTGTCATACGCACAGCTGTTCTCCAAGACGGCGAGGCGACGTTTGGCATCGGTGGTGCGATCGTTGCGCACTCAGATCCCCAGCAGGAACTTGAAGAGACATTGGTCAAGGCAAGCGTGCCTTATTACAGTTTTGTCGCAGGGAGCGAAGCATGATGGATGACACGGTAGTCGTGTTGGGCGGAGCGGGGCTGGTGGGGTCCCTCATCACCCGAATACTTATCCAATACGGATGTAATGTCCGCGTTGTGGATCGCAGGCCTCCAGAGCAGCAATGTAGTTTTCATGAGGTCGATGTCACCAGCCCGTTCAGCAATACCGGGCACATTTTTCAAGGGGCGACGGCGATTGTTTTTGCTCTGCCGGAAAGTGTCGCGATTCGGGCAATCCCATGGGTGCTTGGGGCCGTTTCGGACAAGATAGTATTTATTCCGACCTGCTCTGTTCAAGAGCCTTTTTACCGAGCATTGAAGAATGCTTCATCCCGCCAGCCTTTTGTCGGGATCAACCCTATGTTTTCGCCCAAGCTTTCTGTTCAAGGGCGTACCGTTGCTGTTTGCCTGGACGAGGAGGATTCGCCTTCAACCTTTATCGAGCAATACCTGCTCGGTGCAGGAATAAAGATTAAGCGAATGACGCCTGTTGCCCACGACGAGCTGATGGCCCTTTGTCAGGCATTGCCTCATGCCGCCATTCTTGGCTTCGGCCTGGCGCTGGCGAAGTGCTCACTGGATCTTGAAAGCGCGCTCGAAGTGATGCCGCCGCCAATGCGCACGATGATGGCATTATTGTCTCGCGTTCTGGTGAATCCGCCCGAAGTCTATTGGGACATTCAGCTGGAAAACGACCACGCCATCAAGCAGCGTGAGGCACTGGCGGAAGGAATGAAGCGTTTGACGGAGAGTGTTCGCAGCCAAGATTACGACGGGTTTCGCTGTGATCTCCAAGGTGTTTCAAATGCATTGGGCCGCCGTTTGAATTCGGGGGCAGTCGATTGTCAGCACGTGTTTTCACTGCTGAACTGATCCATACACGGCAGGGAAGTCCGTAGGAAAACGTTTCGCGGGGACATGAAAAATGCCCCGTGGAATTACCTCTGTATAAGGACCTTAATCCATGGTTTTAACAATTGAGTCTGCCCGCCGCAAAGCTGCATCAAGACGCTGGTTCAGCCTCGGCGTATTGATGTTGCCAGTGCTGCTGGTAACGGTTGATAACACCGTGCTTGGTTTCGCATTACCTAAAATCGCGGAAGCCTTGCGTCCGACTGCCAGCCAACAATTGTGGATGATCGACGCGTATTCGTTGGTTCTCGCGGGGCTGCTGGTGTCGATGGGTAGCCTGGGTGATCGGGTCGGGCACCGTAAATTGTTGCTTATCGGGTCGCTCGGGTTTGCTGTGGTATCGGTGTTGACCGCGTACTCCGAGACGGCCATTCAGCTGATTATTGGGCGGGCTTGTATGGGAGTTTTCGGTGCGATGCTGATGCCTTCCACATTGGCATTGATACGTTCGGTATTTGAAGATCGAGAAGAGCGCAGGCTGGCGGTTGCGATCTGGGCAACGACGTTGACCGCCGGTTCGGCACTGGGGCCTTTGGTGGGTGGGGTGTTGCTGCAGTTCTTTGATTGGGGCGCGATTTTTCTGTTGGCGGTACCAGTCCTGATCCCGTTGTTGGTATTGGGGCCGCTATTGCTCCCGGAATCGCAGCGTGATGCGTCGGGCCCGCTGGATCCGATCAGCATTCTCCAGTCGATGGTCGCACTGGGTAGCATCGTTTACGGTATCAAACATGGCGCCAGCGAGGGTGTTGACGGGGTCGTGCTGGGCACCTTTTTGGTCGGTGCATTGGCGGGCTGGATGTTCGTGCGGCGGCAGTTGCGTCTTCCTGTACCCCTTATGGATATGACCCTGTTTCGCAACGGCACCTTCAGCGGGTCTGTTTTGATCAACCTGATGAGTCTTGCGTTCCTCGTCGGCTTCGTTTTCTTCACCACTCAGTTCTTGCAGATTGTCCTTCAGATGTCGCCCTTGAGTGCGAGTCTGGCGTTGGTGCCGGGGCAAATCATGGCGATCGTGGTCGGAATGGCAGTCGTGCCGGTCGCACAGCGGGTACCCGTGCATGTGTTGATACCGGTGCTGATGGCCTTTGCCGGCGCGGCGTTTTTGCTGGTGGCCAGCATGGGCAGCAGCCTCGCGGTGTTGGTAGCGGCGTTCGCGTTGCTGAACATCGGCGTAGGCGCTATTGCGACGGTTTCCAATGACGTGATCTTGTCGGCAGCACCACCGGCAAAGGCGGGAGCCGCTTCCGCCATCAGTGAAACCGCTTATGAAGTAGGCGTGGTGCTGGGAACGACCGTGCTTGGCGGCCTGGTCACGGCCTGCTACCGCGCAGAACTGCATCTTCCGGCGTTTTTGAGCGACATTCAGACGACGCTTGCAAGTGAGACGCTGTCTGGTGCTCATCATGTGGCGTCAGGTCTGGCGGGTGATCAGGCACAACAATTGATGCAGCAGGCAGGAGGTGCATTTGAAGGTGGAATCGCTTTGGTTTCGTGGGTCGCTTTCGGCCTGGCGTTGATGGCGATTCTGATCGCCTGGCGCACGCTGCGGTTACCAAAAGCTCAACCGGCAGAATGCCATTGATCGAAAGCGTAAGGCTCGAACGGTTTGTGTTGTCCATCTGTATAACAGTAGAAGCTTGCTCAATAAGCGCCTGCGGGTATGCTGGTTGCCTGCCGAGGAGATTGAAAATGGCCTTTGATTTTGATTTGTATGTGATTGGCGCCGGTTCTGGTGGTGTGCGAGCTGCGCGATTCTCCGCCGGTTTTGGCGCAAAAGTGGCCGTGGCCGAGAGCCGCTATCTGGGCGGCACTTGTGTCAACGTCGGCTGTGTGCCGAAGAAGTTGTTGGTCTACGGAGCGCACTTCGCCGAAGACTTCGAGCAGTCGTCCGGTTTTGGCTGGATGCTGGGCGAGGCGCAGTTTGATTGGGCCACGCTGATCGCCAACAAGGACCGTGAGATCAATCGCCTGAACGGCATTTACCGCAACTTGCTGGTCAACAGCGGCGTGACCTTGCATGAAGGCCACGCCAAAATCGTCGATCCGCACACCGTTGAGATCAATGGCGAACGCCACACCGCTAAAAATATCCTGATAGCGACCGGTGGCTGGCCGCAGATCCCGGAAATCCCGGGGCACGAGCATGCAATCAGTTCGAACCAGGCGTTCTTCCTCAAGGAACTGCCAAAGCGCGTTCTGGTAGTGGGCGGTGGTTACATTGCCGTTGAATTCGCCGGTATCTTCCACGGGCTGGGCGCCCAAACCACGTTGCTGTATCGCGGTGAGTTGTTCCTGCGTGGTTTCGATGGTGCGGTACGCAAGCATTTGCAGGAAGAATTGACCAAGCGTGGCATGGACCTGCAGTTCAATTCCGACATTGAACGTATCGACAAGCAGCCTGATGGCAGCCTGAAGGTGACGCTCAAGGATGGTCGCGAGCTGGAGGCGGATTGCGTGTTCTACGCGACTGGCCGGCGTCCGATGCTCGATAACCTCGGGCTGGAAAACACCGGCGTCAAACTCGACAAGAAAGGCTTTGTCGAGGTCGATGAGCAGTATCAGACGGCTGAGTCGTCGATCCTGGCGCTCGGCGATGTGATCGGTCGTGTGCAACTGACGCCGGTCGCCCTGGCCGAAGGCATGGCTGTGGCACGACGCTTGTTCAAGCCAGAGCAGTACCGTCCGGTGGATTACAAGATGATCCCGACCGCCGTGTTCAGCCTGCCGAACATCGGTACCGTTGGTTTGAGCGAGGAAGACGCTCGCGAAGCCGGCCACGAGGTGGTGATCTACGAAAGCCGCTTCCGACCAATGAAGCTGACCCTGACTGAATGTCAGGAGCGCACGCTGATGAAGCTGGTGGTGGATGCCAAGACCGACAAGGTGTTGGGCTGCCACATGGTCGGGCCGGATGCCGGCGAGATCGTGCAGGGCTTGGCGATTGCCTTGAAGGCAGGGGCGACCAAGCGCGATTTCGACGAAACCATCGGCGTGCACCCGACGGCCGCCGAAGAGTTCGTCACCATGCGTACGCCTGTCGCCGGTTAATCGTCCTTGGCTGCGTCTGGCGCTGTTACAACAGCAGTCTCCAGGCGCACGCTTTCATCGAGGCTCGCCTGAGTCTTGAGCAATTCAATTTCCAGTACTTTGTTAGCCTGCGTCTGCTCGTCGACGCTCTGTTTCAGCGACTGACTTTCCAGCAGGGCGACGCGCAAGCGTTCCTGGAGGAGGGTGCGTTCGCTGTCGATGCGGTTGACCTGTTCCAGCAGTTGGTCCTGCCGGCTATTGGTGTGTTTGAGTTGATCCTGCAACAGGCTCAGCTCCCTCTGGGCACCGCGGTTTTCGGTGAACAAACGCTCATTATCGCGGTGCAACTGAGTGATCTCGTCCTGACGCACCATCGCGCTTTGCTGCGCTTGGCGTAACTCCATCTGAATCTGCTGCACCTGGCTTTCGTGGCGGCTTTGTTCCTGCTCGCGCTGTTCCTTGACGGCGTTGCGGTAGTGCTCCAAGGCCTCGCGGGCGTGCAGGTGCTTTTCTTCCAGTGAGCGAATCTGCTCGTCCTTGTCCTGCAAGCGTAATTCGAAGCCGGCCAGCGCCTGATTCAGCCCGGCATTGCGGGTTTGCTCGGTTTGCAGCGTGGAGCGGGTTTCTTGCAATGATTCGGATTCCTGGGTCAGCGCCAGGCTTTGCATCTCGTACTGCTGATGCAGTTCGGTATTGGCTTCCTGGGCCTCTGTGAGCTGGCTTTCGAGTGCTTTGCGCTGCTGGTCGAAGTGCTCGCGTGCCTGGTCGATAGGTTCCTGGGCCTTCTCTTTCAGGCGTTGGGCCAGGCGTGAAACCAGGTCCGCCAGTTCGTCATCGATAGGTTCTGCCACAGGCTCGGCGCGTTCACGGCCATCATCCAGTTCTTTCAGGTAACGATGAATCGTGGTTTTCGAGCCTGTGTTTCCCATTTCGATTCGTACTGCATCGATGCTTGGGTTCTCGCCACGGGCGAGGATCGCCAACCGTGCCGCTTGCACCACTGCTTTGTTTACGCCGCCACGAGCCATGAGTTCTCCTACGATTTCGTACTGTGGTACATGCCACTAAAGTACGCAGTGTACCATCTGAAAAATAAAGATAAATGATGTCGGTTTGTCATGCGGGATATACTGGTATTACCCCGCGTGATGAGCCACACGGCGCGATTGCACCCGCCATTGCGGTACGTTTTAGAGAGTTGAGCTGATGACCGAGCTGGATCGATACCTACAGGCCGCCACGCGCGACAACACCCGGCGCAGTTACGGGGCTGCCATTGAGCATTTCGAAGTCACGTGGGGCGGGTTTCTGCCGGCCACCGCCGACAGCGTCGCACGCTATCTGGTGGCGTATGCAGGTGCGTTGTCGATCAACACGCTGAAGTTGCGTTTGTCGGCGCTGGCGCAGTGGCACAACAGCCAGGGATTTCCCGATCCGACCAAGGCGCCGGTGGTGCGCAAGGTCTTCAAGGGGATTCGTGCGTTGCACCCGGCTCAGGAAAAACAGGCCGAACCGCTGCAGCTGCAGCATCTGGAGCAAGTGGTCGCATGGCTGGAGAAGGAAGCGGCAGAAGCCAAGGCAATGCAGGATCAGCCTGCGTTCTTGCGGGCTCGGCGCGACATGGCGCTGATCCTCCTGGGGTTTTGGCGCGGGTTTCGCAGTGATGAGCTGTGCCGTGTTCAGATCGAGCACGTTCAAGCGATCGCCAGTTCGGGCATCACGCTCTACTTGCCGCGAACCAAGAGCGACCGCGAGAACCTCGGCAAGACTTACCAGACCCCAGCTTTGCAGCGCCTATGCCCGGTGAACGCCTACATCCAGTGGATCACCGAAGCTGCGTTGGTTCGCGGACCGGTGTTCCGGGGTATTGATCGCTGGGGGCACTTGAGCGAGGAGGGGTTACACGCCAACAGCATCATCCCGCTACTGCGCCAGGCCCTGGAGCGTGCCGGCATTCCCGCCGAGCACTACACCAGTCACTCCCTGCGCCGTGGCTTTGCCAGTTGGGCCCATCAGAGTGGTTGGGACTTGAAGTCGTTGATGAGTTACGTGGGCTGGAAGGATATGAAGTCCGCTATGCGCTATGTTGAAGCGAGCCCGTTTCTGGGTATGGCCCGGCTCGCGGAAAAGCCATTGGCGCTGTAGATCACGTTTTCTTCTATTAATACCGTCGGCTAATAGCGAAAACAAATCAGCAGCATGAGGTTTGCCAATGAGCCATCCGGGGATCGAGTGGGTAGGATTCACCCCATCAACTTGTTAACCCAACTTTTCAACCCTGACGGAGAGTCATCGATGCCTATCATCAACAGCCACGTTAAACCATTCAAAGCTGACGCCTTCAAAAATGGCGACTTCGTAAAAGTGTCGGACGCTGACCTGAAAGGCAAGTGGTCTGTCGTTTTCTTCTACCCGGCTGACTTCACCTTCGTTTGCCCGACCGAACTGGAAGACCTGGCTGACAACTACGACGCGTTCCAGAAACTGGGCGTCGAGATCTACAGCGTTTCCACCGATACCCACTTTGCCCACGCTGCCTGGCACAACACTTCGCCAGCGATCGGCAAAATCCAGTACACCATGATCGGCGACCCGACTCACGCCATCTCCCGCAACTTCGACGTGCTGATCGAAGACGCAGGCCTGGCTGACCGTGGCACCTTCGTGATCAACCCTGAAGGTCAGATCAAAATCGTTGAACTGAACGATGGCGGCGTTGGCCGTGACGCTTCCGAACTGCTGCGCAAGATCAAGGCTGCCCAGTACGTCGCTGCTCACCCAGGCCAGGTTTGCCCGGCCAAGTGGAAAGAAGGCGAGGCCACTCTGGCTCCGTCCCTGGACCTGGTCGGCAAGATCTAAGTCTGTGAGCGCTTCATCAGGGCGGTACGCCGCACCTACTCAGTAAGCTGCAACCGCCCTCAAAAACGCCCGGGCGAGATTCGCTCGGGCGTTTTTTTATGCCTGCTTTTCATGAAATACCAGAAAGGAAATCGCCCGTATGTTGGACGCCAATCTTAAAGCCCAGTTGAAATCGTACCTGGAGCGGGTCACCCAGCCGATCGAGATCGTTGCTTCCCTCGATGACGGTGCGAAATCCCGGGAAATGCTCGACCTGTTGAAAGACGTTGCGAGTCTTTCCACCCAAATTACCTTGCTCGATAACGGTGATGATGCACGCAAGCCATCGTTCTCGATCAATCGCCCGGGCGCCGACATCAGCCTGCGCTTTGCCGGCCTCCCGATGGGCCACGAGTTCACTTCGTTAGTGTTGGCGCTGCTGCAAGTCGGCGGCCACCCATCGAAGGCCAGTGTTGAAGTGATCGAACAGATTCGCTCACTCAAAGGCGAATTCAGCTTCGAGACTTACTTCTCGCTGTCTTGCCAGAACTGCCCGGACGTGGTCCAGGCGCTGAACCTGATGGCCGTGTTGAACCCCAACATCCGCCACGTCGCCATTGACGGTGCGCTGTTCCAGGCCGAAGTCGATGAACGCCAGATCATGGCGGTGCCCAGTGTTTACCTGAACGGCGTGAACTTCGGCCAGGGCCGCATGGGCCTGGAAGAAATCCTCGCCAAGCTCGATACCAGCGGCATCGAGCGTCAAGCTGAAAAGCTCAGCGCCAAAGAAGCCTTCGATGTATTGGTCGTCGGCGGTGGTCCAGCGGGTGCAGCAGCGGCCATCTACGCCGCACGTAAAGGCATTCGCACCGGAGTGGCGGCGGAGCGTTTTGGTGGGCAGGTGCTCGACACCATGGCCATCGAAAACTTTATCTCCGTGCAGGAAACCGAGGGGCCGAAACTGGCCAGCGCTCTCGAAGAGCACGTCAAGCAGTACGACGTCGATATCATGAACCTGCAACGCGCCACCGCGCTGATCCCGGCGAAGAATCCCGGCGAATTGCACGAAGTCCGTTTCGAAAGCGGCGCCACCCTGAAAACCAAGGCGCTGATTCTTGCCACTGGCGCGCGCTGGCGTGAAATGGGCGTGCCGGGTGAGCAGGAATACAAAGCCAAGGGCGTCTGTTTCTGCCCGCACTGTGACGGCCCGTTGTTCAAGGGCAAGCGTGTGGCGGTGATCGGTGGCGGTAACTCCGGTGTTGAAGCGGCGATCGACCTGGCCGGTATCGTCAGCCACGTCACGTTGCTGGAGTTCGACAGCAAGCTGCGCGCCGATGCGGTGTTGCAACGCAAGTTGTTCAGCTTGCCGAACGTCACTGTCATTACCAGCGCACTGACCAGTGAAGTGAAGGGTGATGGCCAGAAGGTGACCGGTCTGGTCTATAAGGATCGCGATTCGGGTGAGTTCAACACGGTCAACCTCGAAGGCATCTTCGTGCAGATCGGTTTGCTGCCCAACACCGATTGGCTCAAGGGCACCATCGAGTTGTCGCCACGTGGCGAGATCATCGTCGATGCTCGTGGTGAAACTTCGATGCCGGGCATATTTGCCGCCGGTGACGTGACCACCGTGCCGTACAAGCAGATCGTGATTGCGGTGGGCGAGGGCGCCAAGGCTTCGCTGAGCGCGTTCGATCACCTGATCCGGACCTCGGCCCCGGCGTAAACGCTGACGCTGAAAACACAAAACCCCATGAGTGATCATGGGGTTTTTTGTGCTTCACACAGATTAAATGTGGGAGCGGGCTTGCTCGCGAAGGCGGTGTGTCAGTCAAAATCCTTGCCAAATGACGCACCGCTTTCGCGAGCAAGCCCGCTCCCACACTTGATTCGTAGTGGGGCTTACAGCGGAGCAGGCTGGATGATTTCAACCCAGTACGCATCCGGGTCCTTGATGAAGGCCAGGCTCTTCATGCGCCCGTCATTCAAGCGCTTCTGGAAGTCGCAGCCCAGCGCTTCAAAACGCTCGCACGCCGCGCGGATGTCCGGCACGGAGATGCAGATATGACCGAAACCACGCGGGTCGGTATTGCCGTTGTGATAGGCGAAGTCAGGGTCATTCTCGGTGCCGTGGTTGTGGGTCAGTTCGAGGATGCCGGGAATCGACTTCATCCACTCGGTGCGAGCGGCGGCGTCGGCCGGGATCTGGTTCTTGTCGACCAGGGCGAGGAAATACAGGCTGAATTCCGCTTCCGGGAAATCGCGTTTTTCCACCAGTGAGAAACCGAGGATGCGCGTGTAGAAATCCAGGGACGTGGTGATGTCCTTGACCCGCAGCATGGTGTGGTTGAAGACGAACTTCTGGGTCGCGGTGTCAGGTTGGGCGGTGACGCCTGGGAAGGTGTTCAATTCGTGCAGGCTCATGGGCCCTCCGGAAAATAAGTGGGGCTAACGAATGGTCACAATGATACGCAAGGGCTCTGACATCACCAAACCCAAACGGTCTGCTATTGCCTGACAGGCGGGCGAGGCTCAGACTTTACGGTTCAATTCGTGAGTGTTTATTGCAATGGTTCGATTCTGTAAGCCGATGTTCGTCCTGCTGGGTGTCTTTTCAGCAGTGGCCAGCGCTCATGCAGAGGCGCCGCAAGTGCCGTGGCCCAGTGGTTGGGAAGTCGAAAACCTTGCGCAAGAAGGGGCGAACCCGGCTGTTTCCCGTCAGCGTGCGGTCAAAAACGATCAAAGCGGCACGCCTGTGATGGTCATGGAGTTGACGATGACTCAAGTCGAGAGCGGTCATCAAGTGAATGTGCAGGGCGTTTTGCTTGAGATGCGCAAGGCGGTGCAGAAAGACTTCTTTCAAAGCGGCTATCAAAGTGTCTGCAACAAAATACATCCCGCGACATTGAGCCGCCTGTCGGCGCTGGAAACAACCTGCACCATTACCCAGAACGGGCGACACGTGCTGTCGCAAACATTGGTGGGGGCAGTGGATGCCGATAAAGCCTATGTTCTTTCCTACGCGGGACAGGCCGAGGCTTACAAGACAAGTCAGGACGAAATCGAGCTGCTGCGTAACAGCTTGAAACTTTAGTGTCGGGGTTTTACGTGACTGAAGATTTGGCTGGCTTCCGACATTTTTAGATACCCAAAGGCATTAAGCACAAAGTTAATCGGAAAGTTGCGAGTTGATCGTGGCAGATCGTTGCATTTAGTAGGTATCCATGAAAAAGCCCTGCATTGGCAGGGCTTTTTATAACCGCAAGCTGTTAGCCTCGCAACCAGGAATCAACAGTGGCTGCACCGTATTGTTCCTTCCAGGCCTTCAGGCCTCGGTGGTTACCACCCTTGGTTTCAATCAGTTCGCCGGTGTGCGGGTTCTGATAGACCTTGACCACGCGAGCGCGGCGGGTTTTAGGCGTTTTTGCTTGTTGCAGACCGGATTTTGCCGGGTTCGGATCGAGGATGGCGATGATGTCACGCAGGCTCTTGCCGTAGGTTTTCATCAGCCCCTGGAGCTTTTCTTCGAATTCGATTTCTTTCTTGAGCCCGGCATCATTCTTCAGCGATTCCAGCTGCTTGAGCTGCTCCTGAAGGGCCTTTTCAGCTGCACGAAATTCAGCGAGTCTGGACAATATCTTTACTCCAATAGTGTGTTTGGCTGATACCAACCGCAAACAAAGCTATAAGCCAAGAGCCTTGAAGCGACTCGGTGATAGTAGCTCACCTGCCTATCTTGCACAGGTATGAAAAATTGTAGTGGTTAATTGGCCAAGAGTAAATCCTGACGTTTTCTTCATGTAACAACGGTAGTCTTTTGATTCAATTTGGTGCGCGATTTGGATGCCTCATCGCTTAATGCAATTAGTTAATGGTGGGTTAATGCGTTAATGAATTCTGCGCCGGGCATCGGTCGACCGTAGAGATAACCTTGCAGGAAGTTCACACCGTGGGCGGTCAGATAGTCACTTTGTTCTTGCGTCTCCACTCCTTCGGCAACAATCCCCAGGTCGAGCTTGACCGAGAGTTCGATGATGGTGTCCAGGATATGGCGCGACAAGGCGTCGATGCCGATCATGGCCACGAAACTCTGGTCGATTTTCAGGAAGTCCACATTGAACTGGCGCAGATAAACCAGGCTGGAGTGCCCGGTGCCAAAGTCGTCTATCGCGATCATCACGCCCATTGCCTGAAGCTGTTGAAACAACTCAAGCGTAATGTCGCTGGGCTTGATCAGTTCGCGCTCGGTCAATTCCAGTACCAGGTAAATAGAACCGGGGGCGAAGGCACTGAGAAACTCGCGACAGTCCTTGACCAGTTCCAGGTCCTTGCAGTGGCTCGCGGTGATATTGATGCCGATGTGAAAGGGGCCGGCAAACGCAGACGAAACAGGTCCCAGTAACTGCGCAGTCTGGCGCATCAACGAGCGGGTCATGGGCACGATCAACCCGGAATCTTCGGCGAACGGGATAAACAGATCAGGCCGTACCAGACCTTCCTTGGGGTGTTTCCAGCGCATCAACACTTCAGTGCCAGACCACTTCCGGGTATCGCCATGCACCACTGGCTGAAAGTAGGGTACAAACTCTTGCGCCGCCAAGGCGCGTTGCATTTCGTGATTAGGCGACCATGAACGTCTTTGTAAAACGTGGCCGATGGCGCCCGCTGCCACGCCAAAAAAAATCAGCAGGCTGAACAGCGGTGGGTATTCGCTGGCCATGTAGCGCCAGGTTTCTCCCTCTGGGAAACCGGCTACGACCGAAAAGGCATAGCGCGAGGACGTGAGTTCACTTTCGGCCAAGGGCAAAGTGGGCAGGGCGCCTTCGTGGACTTTGCCGTCGACGGATAACCAGTTCGGGCCTACTTGCAATAGTAGTATTGTCTTGTGACCAATCAGACGCAGCACATTGCTCAAATGGTAACCGTCCAGCGTTGTCAGCGCGGCCTTTTTTCCTTCACTCAAGCGATACACCAGCAACGCGGTATCGGGAGTGACCGGGTTGCCGTGCATGAGCCACAACTTGCCGTCTACATAGTCGCCAGGGTTGACCTTCTGTTCATATTCGCCGAACAACGAACTGCAATAGAGATTGCCGTCCCACACCAGACTGGCCGAGCGCACAAACGGGCGGCGAGTAACCTGTTCGCGCAGGGCCAGCGTGACGTCGTTGCAGTTTTGCCCGGCCAGTGGCAGCAACTCGATGGCGGATTGCGCCGTGTTGTCCAGCATCAATTCGAACTGGTGCAGGGCTTCTTCCGCGCTCACCCGCGTGCTTTGCTGAAGAACATGTTCAGCCTGCATATAGAGAATGGCAAAGCCCAATATCACCGGGAGCAATCCACACAGCAGGGTCACCATAATGCGGATGCGCAACGGGCGACGGCGTTTGGCACTCAATGGCATTCGCGAGATCTCTCACACAGAAACAGGGCTCTCAACTGCGGGCAGGACGACAACACGCCTCCCATAAAGAGTTCAGGTAGGGGCCATGATAGTTGGCCCTTGGCGCTTATGCCGCTCAACGGGTGTTCAGTTCGAGCGCCAGTTTGATAAAGGCCAGCGTGGCGGGTGACGACTGACGCTGGTCCAGCACGGCCAGCCCGACCTGGCGAATAACGGGAGGCGACAGTGGTTTTTTCACATAGCGACTGTTGATGTTGTCGGGCAGCGCACTTTCAGCCACGACCGTCAACGCATCGCCGCGGCTTACCGTGTCCAGCGTACTGAGCAATTGTGAGCAGCGGTAGCGGATGTTCGGTATGAGGCGGGCGGCGCTGAACAGCCGCGACACCAGCTCTGATGAGCCTGCCTCAGTCAGCACGAACGGGTCGTTGCACAAGTCGCTCAAGCTCAGATTGTCCCGATCCGCCAGTGCGTGTTCGGCAGGAAGCAGGGCGACCATCTGGTCTTCCAGCAGCGCGAAGGTGTCGAAGCGCTCATCAGGCAGCACCACAAAGCCAATATCGATTCGCCGCTCTTCAAGCCATTGAATCACCTGGCGATCCGGGCCTTCGTCGATGTGGACTTCAATGCCCGGATGCGCCGTGCGGAAGTGCTGCAGGATCAGCGGCAACAGGCGGATCGACGAGGTCGGGCCAAACGAGCCGATGCGCAACGTGCCGCGCTTCATCCCGCGCGCATCGGCCGCTTCCTGGCGCAGGGTGTTGGCCAGCCCGAGCATCGCCCGGGCGCGTAACAACAGTTGTTGGCCGATGTCGCTCAGTTCGACCTGGGACTGATGCCGCCGCAACAGTTCGACGCCGAGTTCCTGTTCCAGCGACTTGAGCGCGTGAGACACCGCAGACTGGGAAATTCCCAGGCGATTGGCAGCCGCCGTGAAACCGCGCAGCTCAGCGACCAGCGAGAAAATCTCGAGTTGGGTCAGGGTCATGAGCTTTTACTCATTTTACGATGATCGTTCATTAGTCGAATGATACGTCATCTTCCTTAGCCTGGCTTTGCCTCTCCATGACAATGTCTGCACAAACAACGACTTCGCACACCTCGGTGTATCTGAAACTCGCCGCCGTCACCATGATCTGGGGCGGCACATTCGTTGCCGGACGTTTTCTGGCTGACAGCCTCAGTCCACTGTTCGCCGCCAGCCTCAGATTTTTGCTGGCCAGCGCGGCGTTGTTGCTGTTCCTGCTGCTGGCCCGCATCCCGTTGATCCGGCCGAACCCGCAGCAATGGCTGCGGTTGGCGCTGCTGGGGTTCTTCGGGATCTTCTTTTATAACCTGTGCTTCTTTTATGGGCTGCATTACATCAACGCCTCGCGAGCCTCGTTGATTGTTGCGCTGAACCCTGCAGTGATCGGCCTCGCCTCATGGCTGATCTTCAAGGAGCGCTTGGGCCGGGCGAAAGTCTTCGGCATCGCGATCTGCATTGCCGGGGCGAGCGTGGTGATTGCCAGTCGTAATCCGCAGCTTTTGGCCGGCAATGCCGATGCCTGGATCGGTGACTTGCTGATCTTTGGCTGCGTGCTCGGCTGGGGCATTTATTCGCTGTTCTCCAAAGAGCTGAATCAGTCCTTGGGGCCGGTGCAGACGGTGACCTATTCGATTCTGCTGGGTACCGCGATGCTCTGGACGACCAGTGCCGTACGCGGTGAACTGAGTGTCAGCGCGCTGATCAGCCTCGGTCCGCATCAATGGCTGAGCCTGATGTACCTCGGCGTTTTGGGTTCGGCGCTGGCCTACATCGGTTATTACGCCGGTATCCGCCAGATCGGCGCGACGCGTTCAGGGGTGTTCATTGCCTTGAACCCGCTGACGGCCGTCATCCTCGGCGCACTGTTGCTGGGCGAGCCATTGACCCTGGCGATGTGCCTTGGCGGTGTGCTGATTCTGGCGGGGATTTTCCTCTGCAATAAACCCCTTGCGCGAGTAGGGGGAAAGGGGATTTGATACAGAAGGCGGACAAACCTATTTACGCTGTGTAGAATCGGGTTACGCATACAATAATAAACGTCTTCTGGCAGCAGAAGCCTCGCCCGCAAGAGCCTTGGGTCGACAATGAAGAGTTTTGGGTTTCAATTGATCTACGGTGACTTCCTAGCCCGCAGCGTGCGGGGCATCTCCTGTGCGCCACCCGCCGGTCTCAGCATTGCTAGCAACTAACACTTTTTAACTGTTAATTCTAAAAGCATGATGAGGCGCCAAAATGGCAGATTTATACGAAAACCCAATGGGCCTGATGGGCTTTGAGTTCATCGAATTCGCATCGCCAACCCCGAACACCCTGGAGCCGATCTTCGAGATCATGGGCTTCACCAAGGTGGCGACCCACCGTTCCAAAGACGTGCACCTGTATCGCCAGGGCGCGATCAACCTGATCCTCAACAACGAACCACACAGTGTTGCTTCGTACTTCGCGGCCGAACACGGCCCGTCGGTGTGCGGCATGGCGTTCCGCGTAAAGGATTCGCAGCTCGCCTACAAGCGCGCACTGGAAATCGGCGCCCAGCCGATCCACATCGAAACCGGTCCGATGGAATTGAATCTGCCGGCGATCAAAGGCATTGGCGGCGCACCGCTGTACCTGATCGACCGTTTCGGTGAAGGCAGCTCGATCTACGACATCGACTTCGTGTTCATCGAAGGTGTGGATCGCAACCCGGTCGGCGCCGGCCTGAAGATCATCGACCACCTGACCCACAACGTGTATCGCGGTCGCATGGCCTACTGGGCCAACTTCTACGAGAAGCTGTTCAACTTCCGCGAGATTCGCTACTTCGACATCAAGGGCGAGTACACCGGCCTGACCTCCAAAGCCATGACCGCGCCTGACGGCATGATCAAAATCCCGCTGAACGAAGAATCGTCCAAGGGCGCCGGGCAGATCGAAGAGTTCCTGATGCAGTTCAACGGCGAGGGCATTCAACACGTTGCATTCCTGACCGATGACCTGCTCAAGACCTGGGATCACCTGAAAAGCATCGGCATGCGCTTCATGACCGCGCCACCGGAAACCTATTACGAAATGCTCGAAGGCCGTTTGCCAAACCACGGCGAGCCGGTTGATCAACTGCAAGCGCGAGGCATTCTGCTGGACGGTTCGTCGGAGTCGGGCGACAAGCGTCTGCTGCTGCAGATCTTCTCCGAAACCCTGATGGGGCCAGTGTTCTTCGAATTCATCCAGCGTAAAGGCGACGATGGTTTTGGCGAAGGCAACTTCAAGGCGTTGTTCGAATCGATCGAACGGGATCAGGTTCGTCGTGGCGTGCTCGCTACCGAGTAACCCGCCACACCGCTAAACAATGTGGGAGCGGGCTTGCTCGCGAAGGCGTCGGATCAGTCAACTTTAATGTTGAATGAACGATCGCATTCGCGAGCAAGCCCGCTCCCACATTTGTTTTGTGTAAGGCTTAGGCGCGGCGCTGTCGCATCAGGTGTTTGAAGCCTTCGAACACCAGCACCACCACCGCCAACCAGATCGGAATATAGGTCAACCATTCCCCAGGCTTGATGCTTTCCCCAAGCAGCAACGCCACACCGAGCAACAACACCGGCTCGACGTAACTCAACAACCCGAAAAGACTGAACGGCAATAAGCGGCTGGCGATGATATAGACCACCAGCGCCGAGGCGCTGATCACTCCCAGCATCGGGATCAACAGCGACAGCCACGGGTGTTGATCGAACACGCCGAAGCCTTGCTCGCCACTCTGCACGAACCAGAACGCCACCGGCAGCGTCAACGCCATGTCCAGCCACAGGCCGCCAAGGTTGTCCGAGGCCAGGCGCTTGCGCACGATGAAATAGGTCGGATAGCCGATGCACACCAGCAAGGTCGCCCAGGAAAAACCACCGACCTGATACACCTCATTGATCACGCCGAGGATGGCCAGTACCACGGCGACTTTTTGCAGATAGGACAGACGTTCGCCGTAGGCGATGCGCCCGGTCAGCACCATCGTCAATGGCAGCAGGAAATACCCCAGCGACACGTCCAGGCTGTAGCCATTGAGCGGCGCCCACATGAACAGCCAGAGCTGTACGCCCAGCAGGGCAGAGGAGGCGATCAGCGCGGCGATCAATTTCGGATTCGCCTTGGCACGCCGGACGATCTCGACCACGCGCTTCCATTCACCGGACACCACCATGAACACGGTCATGCAGGGCACGGTCAGCAGCATGCGCCAGCCGAAAATTTCCACGCCGCTCAAGGGTGTGAGCAACGACGTGTAGTAATACATGACGGCAAACAGCACCGAGGCTGAAATCGATAAAGCGATACCTTTAGACAAACTGCCCTCGCGAGGTTGAAGGTGAAACGGGGCGCAGAGGATACGTGGTTTTCGTATCAAATATTGTCCGATCAATCAACACAGTCCAAATGTGGGAGCGGGCTTGCTCGCGAAGGCAATTTCATCTTCAACAGTGATGTTGACTGACATACCGCCTTCGCGAGCAAGCCCGCTCCCACATTTGTTATGTGTTTGTTCAGTTGGTGCGGGATTTGCGGCCAGACACAAAATGGCTCACGTCATTAAACCCCGGCGTTGACGAGTGCCCAGGCACCACCAGCGAATCAATAAACGCTTCATCCTCCGCTGTAATTTTCACCGCTTGCGCCTTGGTATACGCGTCCCACTGTTCCTCGGTGCGCGGCCCGACAATGGCTGAAGTGACGGCGCCATTGTTCAGCACCCAGGCAATCGCAAACTCGACAATGCCCACGCCACGCTCCTGCGTGTAGCGCTGAATCTGCTGGGCAATGCGCAACGATTCGACCCGCCACTCGGTTTCCAGAATGCGCTTATCGGCGCGGCCGGCACGGCTGTTGGCATCGGGTTTCACGTCCGGCGCATATTTGCCGCTGAGCACGCCGCGTGCCAACGGGCTGTAAGGCACCACGCCGAGGCCATAATTTTGCGCCGCGGTGATCTGCTCGGTTTCCGCCTGACGGTTGACGATGTTGTACAGCGGCTGACTGATCACCGGGCGATCAACACCCAATTGATCCGCCACCCGAATCACTTCGGCAATCCGCCAGCCACGGTAGTTGGACAAACCCCAATAACGAACCTTGCCCTGACGAATCAGATCGCCCATCGCCGACACCGTCACGTCCAGCGGCGTGTTGTGGTCTTCGCGGTGCAGGTAATAGATGTCGAGATAATCAGTGCCCAAGCGCGTCAGGCTGGCGTCGAGGCCATTGAAAATATGCTTGCGACTCAAACCGCTGCGGTTCGGCACACCGTCCACCGGGCCAAAACCGACCTTGGTCGCCAGCACCCATTCATGGCGGTTACCGGCGATCGCCTCGCCGACGATCTCTTCGGAGCGGCCGCCGGTGTACACGTCTGCGGTGTCGATGAAATTGATGCCCTGGTCCCAGGCCTTGTCGATGATCCGAAGGGAATCTTCGGTGCTGGTCTGTTCGCCGAACATCATGGTGCCCAACGTCAGGGTAGAGACCTGTAAACCCGAATGACCCAGCGTGCGATAGCTCATGACGAAATCCTTTTACCGGTGGGAAAGTCTCAATCAAATACCAGAACGCCTGTGCGGAGCAAAGTGAATTATCGGGGCAGGGCATGACATCGCTCTCGCAGGAATGTCTGTAGCACCTTGAACCGCTCCGCGACCTGCACCTTGTGCGCAATTGCACGCTTTCGCCCAGTCAGACATCGAGAGGGGCAGCCGGATGACCATTCGTCGCTACTGTCAGATCTGACAGTAGCCGTATTTTCCGTCCTGCTATTTGATTGCTCCAGTCGCCCACAATCGTGCCGGAGCCTTAGCCATGACTACCCCCGAATCACCCGACAACAGCGTCCTCGTGATGGACCCGCCCTGGGTGCTACTCGCCACCCAGCCGGTCGTCGACGCGGACGTCGGCCTCCCCCTGGCAAGTTATGACTTGATCCCCGATGGCGAGGGTGCGATGGCCGTGGTGGATCCGCCGTTGGCAGGCACGGTCGAATTGGATGACGTCATTTGGCTATGGCTCGTGGGGGACGCCACGTTCCTGAGCAGTGCGTTCATTACCGATGTGAACGCCAAAACGAGTCTGCGCATCCCGAAAGGCCGCCTTTATTCTGACCAGATCAACAAGCTGTTTTACACCATCACGCGCGGCAGTTCGAACGTCGGAAAATCCGAGCCCAATCTGACCCTGCTCTACAACAAGATCCGCCCCGCTCTAAAAGACCGGTTTCCAGAGATCGACGGCCATTCCGAACTTGAACTGCGGTTGGCTGACGACATCAAGAACGGCGTCGGCCCTGACTTTGTCAGCGCCCAGGTGTGGGTGTCTTACCCGTATTGCCGGGCCTACGACACGATCACCTTGAAGTGCAATGGCGAAATCATGACGTACCAGGTTCGCCCGGATGAAGCGCCCCAGCCGCCAAACCCGGGGTCGGCGGACCCGATCGCCGTGTGTTTCACCGTGACCCGCGCCTACCTGCAAAGCGCGGTAAGACCGGGCGGCAAGCTCCATTTTTCCTGCACCTGCACCGACCAGATTGGCAACACCCCGGACACGGACGCGGTGTGGTCGGCGACGCAAACGGTGGATGAAGACCTCGCGGGCCTCCTGTTGCCGGCCGCGTTACTGCGCGAACAGCTGAACGACCCCGGCGATGACTTGAGCCTCATCGACCTGGAAAAACTGCGCGGGAATCCGCTGTTGCTGGTCATCCTGACGGCCGATTCGCGTTTTCAGGTGGGTTACACCGTCAACGCCGTCTACACCGCCACCTTGACCGGGCAAGCGGATGTGGTTGTGCGAGTGTCGGGAACGGTTGAGGCGGACGAGTTCGGGCAGAAAAAGACCTGTGTGCTGGAGGTGCCGAACGACAAGGTTCTGGCCGGGCGCACGGTGACGGTGATGTATGAATTGTTCGATGGCGCCACTTTGGTGGGCCGTTCGAAAACGGCGACGGCGTTGGTGGTGGGTGAAAACACGATTGAAATCGATGCGCCGAGGCTGTTGGCTCCAGCCACCATTCCCGTCGATGCATTGGATCACGAGCAAGGTGTCAACGTGCGCGTCGACTTCGCGGAGGCGCAGCCCGGTGACAAGGCGCAACTGGTGTTGCGCAATCCATTACCGGGCTCACCCCAGTTTCCGGAGCTGTCGCTGGATCAGACATTCGCCATCTTCACTCTGGATGTGGTGTTTTTGGGGTTGTGGCATGGCAAGGCGCCGGAGTTGAGCTGGGACCTGATTCGAGGCGGGAAGGTGATTGCCCAGTCGTTGCCGTTGGTGCTGACGGTGCTGCCCATCTCGAATGAAGATGACCGTCTGCCAACGCCCAAGATTCTTCAGGCCGCCAACAACGGCGACGGACCAGAACTGGACGTCTCCAACCTGACGCCGGGCGCCACGGTGCGGTGCCTGGTCTGGCCACTGATCGCGTTTGGTCAACCGGTCTGGCTGCACCTGCGCGGCAAAAACGCCATCGGAGGGGAACACAACATAACCCTGTTGCGGCATCCGACCAATGCCGTGCACCAAGCCTGGCTGAATGCGGGGTACTACGATGTTTCGGTGCTTTACAGCTACCTCAAGGACCTGGGCGATGGCAGTGACCTTGAGCTGTGGTTCACGGCGGCTCTCGACAAGGGGACCGATGAAAGTAAGGCGGTGAGATTTTCCGTGCGGCGGTACACCGTCAAGGCACTGGTGGATGAGAAGCCCAACATCACCTCAGTAAAAGGCTCGCCGAGCGGGGTCGAAATCCCCAACGGTGACACGACAGTCGAGACCAGCGTGACGCTGACCGGTACGGCCAGCAAGGGCCAGAAAGTTCAGGTTCTCGACGGCGCCACCGATAAGGGTGAGGCCACTGCCGACCCGGTAACCGGTATCTGGGAGAAGGAGGTGCGGGGTCTGAGCGTGGCGGTACACAGCTTCACTGCCGTAGCGCTCTATGGCTCGAACCAGCCTTCGACAGCCCGCTCCCTGACCGTAGCCCGCGAGGTTTCGGGCCACCACCGTTGGATTGGTGTTCAACCACAGAACTTTGCGGTCGGTGTTCCTAAGACCTTCGACAGTGGATTAACGGTCACCGCCATCCGAAATAATATCTATGGGGGTTACTACACAAGCGTTCAACGACTAAGTAACGAAGATGCGTATATGCTAGTTGTCTGTTTTTCCCATACGCGCTTTACATTCAACGGCGCAGCGCGGAGCGTCTCTTTTAAATACAGCGGTCTCAAAGGCAGCGATCGTGTCGCGCTAAGATTACGGGCAATGGATGATTCCATTGTGCATAGCGTATTTCTCCCGGCAGCTTACGATCATGCCTCCAGACTCTTCTCACACCAGCTGCCGGGTCACTTCGTCACCATGGAAATCGAAGGACTAAAGGCGGAGGACATCCCCAGCGACAAAGGATTCGGTATTTACGACATCATCTGGGGGGGCATATGAGCGACGCCATTAGCGGTTAGGAACAGTAAGGGACAACAGTAAGGGGACGGATCCTGAGAAATCCCCGCTTTTTCCTACGAGAAATCAAGAAGTTGGGAATTGAAGAGACCTGCATGGGTCGGCAGCTTGTATTGCACCACACAAAAACAAGATCCCGATCCCATGCAGGCCATCCGATTCTTACACAGCGCGCTCGCTCAAGCACTTCCCACTGTCCATTCTCGTCGCCTAAAAACACTGATGTGTTGTGTCAGTTCGTTACTGCGCGGGCGTCGTCTAACGCTGACAGGATTGGGCCGATTCATGTCAGGCAAGGCCTATCCCAAACACGCCATCAAACGAGTGGATCGA
>NZ_RCZE01000021.1 GCF_006438915.1 Pseudomonas arsenicoxydans
AAGCGAACGAGCACCAGATTGCGGTGTGTGAAGACGATACATTGTCGAAAGTTCGAATCAAACACACAAATCTATTACATACCCATTCGCTGGAGCGTGATCTCGCAAGAGAAAACGACCTGGCTACCGAATTTCTTGACGACCATAGAGCATTGGAACCACCTGATCCCATCCCGAACTCAGCAGTGAAACGATGCATCGCCGATGGTAGTGTGGGGTTTCCCCATGTGAGAGTAGGTCATCGTCAAGATTAAATTCCGAAACCCCTATCTGCGTATGCAGGTAGGGGTTTTGTTTTAGTAGAAGTCACCATTTTTTGCTGGCTCGTTACGGTGTAACGGGCTGGTCACAGAATTTCTTGACGACCATAGAGCATTGGAACCACCTGATCCCATCCCGAACTCAGCAGTGAAACGATGCATCGCCGATGGTAGTGTGGGGTTTCCCCATGTGAGAGTAGGTCATCGTCAAGATTGAATTCCGAAACCCCTGTCTGCTAACGCAAACAGGGGTTTTGTCGTTTCAGGCCTGCGTTATTGATCAAACTCAGACTTATACAAACCGCTTCAACACATTACCCATCGCATCATCAGCAAACCCCTGCACAAACTCCTTGAACGCGGGCAGAGCCTCGACTCCTCCTTGTGCCGGTTCAGCGATGATGGTCCAGGTCGCACGGGACTTGCCCACTCCCAGCGGCTCAACACTCATTGCAGCCCACAAATTGGCCACGCCCAGGGTGTTGTAGATCGTGGTCCAGGTCATGTTCAACGCGTGTTCATCCCGCGAGTTGAGTTGCTCGACCACCAGGTTGCCGTCCTTGAAGAATTTCTTGCGCAAGGACGACACGCCTTCGCCCGTCATCTCAATGTGCGACAGCGCCGGAATGAACTGGTCGAAGCCGGCAAAGTTACCAACAACTGCCCAGACTTTCGCGGCCTCGGCCGGTACCTCCACCGAGGACACCACGTGGCAGCCTTGAGGGTTTTTGATCAGGGTATCGGGTTGCAGAGTGCTCATGGTTTTGCTCCGTTTGGGTTGAATCAGATGAAGTTGATTTCTTTCAGGTAGTCGCAGCCACGACGCAGCAGCGCCGGGGTTTTTTCCGGGTAATGCGCGCCCATCTGCCGCACGCCGGCCTGGGCGTTGGCGTGGCCGATCATCGAGATGTCGCCAATGTCTTCCTCGAAGCCATTGAGGTAAAAACCGAGCACGCCGAACAGCGCGTTGTCACTGTCGACCCGGTTCAATTGCTGCTGCCAGTCCGCGACGCTGACCATGGAGAATTCCCGCCCGGCCTCACGAAAGGACGCCACGTAGTCGTCCCAACTCAGTGGTTCGGGGTTGTGCAGGTTGAACACCGCTTTTTCAGGCTGATATCGGCTGGCATGAAAGGCGATGAACCGGGCGAGAAAGTCCACCGGCATCAGGTCGAAATTCAGCGCGAACTCTGGCACCTGGCCGAGCTGGATCGAGCCTTTGAGCATCAACATCAAACGGTTTTTGTGCGGCTGACAGACGCCCGTGAGGCTGTTGAAGCTGATGTTGCCGGGGCGATAGAGATTGACGCGCACTCCACGCTCGCGAGCCCGTTCAAGAATTCGTTCGCCGACCCACTTGGAGAGGTTGTAGCCGTTCTTGATATAGATCGGCGGTGTCTGTGCAGCGGGCAATTCAAGCACTCGGCCATCGGCGGTAATCGTGCTGGACGCCGAGAGCGTCGAGACGAAGTTGAAGACTTTCTTGCTGCGCCCTTCACACAACCTCAGGCACTCGAAAATCGGTTCGACGTTGTCCCGCGCCAGTGATTCGTAATCGAGTACGTGATTGACGTTGGCAGCGTTGTGCACCAGTGCGCCGAACTCTTGATCGAGGCGTTCGTAAACTTCAGCGGACAGTCCCAGAGATGGACGAGTGATGTCCGCGGCATACACCCGCACCCGGCTGAGGTCCAGATGCTCCAGGCGGTTCTCGCGCAGCGCATGAGCAAAGCGCTCAGCTGCCGATTGTCCACCGCCATCGCGCACCAGGCACGCGACTTCAGTGGCGCCCCAACCCAGCAACGCCTCGACGATATGCACACCGACAAAACTGTTCGCGCCGGTGACGATCACCTTGTGCACATCGCCCATGCGGCTGACCGGCAGCGGCTGAATATCCAGCTCACGGAAGGCATCGGCCAAGGCCTTTTCACTCAGCACCTCTTCAGTGCCGGAGCCGCGCACCAAGGTCGCCAACTTCGCAATAGTCGGCAGTTCAATGAAGCGGTTGATCGAAATACTGCGCCCGAATTCCTCACGCAATCGCAGCAACATGCGCGATAACAGGATCGAGTGGCCGCCCAGATTAAAGAAGCTTTCATCGGTTGAAATGTCGCTGGCCGGCAGCTCCAGCAACTCGGCCCAGATCTCCAACAGCAAGGCCTCATCGGCACTGACTGGCAAGCGCCGAGCGCTGTTTTCCAGGACGTTCACCGGCATGGCAAGCAACGCTTTGCGATCGACTTTGCCATTACTGGCGAAGGGCATACTTTGCAATTCAGTCCAGGCAGCGGGATGCATGTAGTCCGGCAAAAACTGCAACGCGTGAGCTTTCAACGCTTCGCGAGCGGCACCGGGCCGGTCTTCCTGAGGTTGTGTGAGGAAGGCCAGAATGCGTCGCTGACTGTCGATGACCACCGCCACCTGGCGGTACAACTGGCTATCGCGCAGGCAGCGCTCGATCTCCTCCGGTTCAACCCGGAAGCCGCGAATTTTCACCTGGTTATCCCGCCGCCCACACAGCTCGATGCCGTCGCATGTCCACTTCGCCATATCGCCGGTCCGATAGGCGCGCAGGCGTTGGCCGCTTGGCAAACTCAGGTTCAGATAGCGTTCGGCGGTCTGCTGCGGGTTGTTCAGATACCCCAGGCACACACCCGGCCCGACGATGTACAACTCACCGACGGTGTGGTCGGTGACGGGTTGAAAGTCCTCATCGAGAATCAGCACCTGACTGTTGGCAATCGGCGCGCCGAGAGTCCGATTGCTGTCGCCGGGACGCAACTGTCGCGCGGTAATCAGCACCGTGGCTTCGGTCGGGCCATACAGGTTGTAGAGCTTGCCCTGACGCGTCAGCTGCTCGATCACGTACGGTTCGCACACGTCGCCGCCGGTCATCACATGATCCAGGCCCTGTAACTGATCCAGCGGCAGAATGCTCAGCAGTGCCGGCGGCAAAAATGCGTGGCTGAGTTGCTGGTGGCGGATCAGCTCGACCAGTTGCAAAGGGTCGCGGCGTTGATCGTCACTGGGCACGATCAGTTCGGCGCCCTGCAGCAGGGTCGGGAAAATATCGATCAGCGACGAGTCAAAGCTCAGAGACGAAAATTGCAGCACCCGACTTTGTTCGGTGAGGTGTACGTAGTCGGCGTACCACGCGGTGAAGTGTGCGAGGTTGGCCTGACTGAGCAACACGCCTTTGGGATGCCCGGTGGTGCCCGAGGTATAGAGCGCCATGCACGGCGCATCCATATCAGGCCGCTGACGCATCAAGGGTTGTTGGAGATCCACGTCGTCGACGTCGATGTGGCTGATGTCCAGCCCCGGCATGTCGTCGGCGAGCGGGTGCTGGCCGTCATGCAGCAACAACACGGCCCCGGCGTTTGAAAGGATGTACTGCTGACGTTGCAGCGGATGGCTTGGCTCCAGCGGCAGGTACACCGCGCCGCTGCCAAGAATCGCCAGAATCCCCGCATACAGCGCACTGCATTTCGGCAGGCAGATCCCGATCACCAACGGCCCCTGATTTTTATCGAGCAGCAGCTGTAACCGCTGTTGGATAGCACGGCTATGGGCATGCAGTTGCCGATAGCTCAGCGACGTACCGTCGATGCTCAGCGCCGGTCGTTCGGCGGATTGAACAAAGCGCTGTTCAAGGCGCTCGATCATCGGGATCTGCCCCAGTTCCAGCAGCCAGGGTTGAGCGGTGGCGTTGAGCTGATGGACGAACGCCAAGTGTTCAAGCCACACCAGATTATCCACACGCTCAAAGTGAGCCGGCGCCGCCGGTTGTGCGTGCAGAAAATACTCGGCGTCCCGGGAGAAGCGGCTGACCAGCAGCGCGACGTGATCCACCAGCTCCGCCACCGCTCGCAGGCGCAATGCCTGGCCGTTGCCGGAAGGTTCGTCGGCGATCGGCACGCGTGTGAACAGTGCCGAGTTGTACGAGCACAACAGGTCCAGCGACGGCAAGCCGCCAGCCTCCGATCCGCCGATACCCAGTTGCAACGTCAGTCGCGGTGTCTCAGCAGAATTACCGAAAGGCATCGACGCGTCGTCGATCAGTAAATCAAACGACGGTTCCTCATCAAGTGTGTCGAAAAACCGCACCAGCGAATGACCGTGTTGTTCAAGTTCCAGCGCCAGGTCGGTCAAGGCCTGGCTTTGCCCAATGAGCAAAATGTCGAGACGTCTCATGGAGGTTCTCCTCGTTAAACCAGGTAGTCGCTGAGGGCGTCTTGCACGCACGGCGAATCGAGCAGCGAACTGCTGTGGAAAAACCGCACGATGTTGGCGACCAGCGGGTGATGGCGATTGATCGGGAAGGCCAGTCCCGAGACTTCGCTCTTGAGTGCCTGACGCGCCGCGTCGCTGATCTGCAAAGACTCGATCAACCGGAAGTCGAAGGACTTCTGAATATCGTTGGTCAGGTAATGGCCGATGAACACCGGCAGGATCTGTGCGATGCAATGGCGGTCTTCTTCGCTCGCGGTGTGCCAGTAGATGCGCACCAGGCGCGCCCAGAAGCCGGAGTGGCGACCTTCGTCCAGCAAGTGATCGGCCATCAGGCCTTTGATCGATTGCTTGACTGTGTCGTCCTTGGCGAACGCCGCGACATCACCGGTCACGGTGTTCTCGGCAATGGCCACGCAGATCAATTCAACGGCACTGCGCAAGTGTTCCGGCGCGAGCGCCACGGCCGTCGGGATGGCGCGACTGAGCTCGATTTCGTCGGGCAACACGATCGGTGTGATGCCGGTCATGGCGATGGTCTGCTGCATGAAGTCCATGGCCACCAAGGCGTGGTAATCCTCGTCCACCACCACGGTCATGGCGTCGTAACGGCAGGCGAACGGGAACGCCACGGCGAAGCGATTCTTGGCGATGCTGCGTGCGGTCTTGTCGACGATCTCGGTTTCGAAAATCACCACGTCGTTGATGAATTTGTAGAGCGTCTGCACCAGCGCGAAGTCCCGTTGCTCGGGGCATTCGCGCAGGAAGATTTCGCTCAGCACCAGCGGCTGACGGCTCAAGGGATAGATCAGCTTGTCGTCGTTCTCCAACACCCGCCGTGGACGAGTGCGGATGGTTGCGCGGCTTTCCCAGGCGTCGGCAAAGGATTGGTAATCGGCGGCGTTCATGCGGTCACCTCACGCAATGGCTCGCCCATGCTCTGGCGCAGACCGTCCCACAGGGCGATGCGACTTTCCACGGCAGCAATCGCGGTGGCGTAGACGTCCTCTTCCCGTTGCGGATTGCCATCGATCAACCGTGCGAGGAGTTTTTCCGCCGCGGGCCCGTGGTCTTCGGAATCCACTTCGATGTGCCGTTCCAGGTAGTAACGGAAGGTCGGCGCTTGCTCGATGCCGATGCCCCAATCGTCCAGAATTCGCTGGAACATCTGCGGAATCACACTCTCACGACCATGCAAAAACGCCGCTGCAACGCTGTGTCCTGGTGCATGCAGCGCCGTGTGCAAGGTGTGCCGCACGAACTGCGCGGCGGCCGGATCGACATCCACACTTTGCAACGCGACGTCGTAGCTCACGCCTTCTTGTTGCAGCGCTACAAAGCGCTCCACGGCGACGGTACTGGCCCCGACTTCGCGCATCGCATCCAGATACAACTCAAAGTGGCTGTAATGACCCTGGGCCGGACGATCATCAGATTCTTCACCCAGCACGATCTCGTTGATCAGGCGCGCAGCCTGCGGGTCTCGAGGTGGAAGCCAGGGCAGTTGAACGCAAGTCAGTTCCTGTTGCAGACGCTTGGTCAGCGACATGAAATCCCAGACGGCAAATACATGGGTTTCCATGAAGCGTTGAAGTACCGAGAGCGAATGTATTTCAGAGAAGATCGGATGTGCACTCAGTTCTGCTTTTTTCTGGGTGAGACGGTCTTTATACGTTTTCATGAGTGAGCCTATAAGTGGTCTGAAATGCCGTTAAGGAAGTTGCGATCAATCAGTGCCTGGCGTTTAAAGTTTTCAGTGAACGAACAAGTGCCTCAATCTAATTGATCGGTTTGCGTAGTTATGAGTCCGCCGGTCAAGCCTTGCGGGCCTGTGCTCAGTGCGGCGAACAAAAACTAATACACGAATAAAGTTCCCGGCAAGTCATTTTTTTAATTAAAAAAAAGTTCAAGTTTGTTCGGCGCGACAAGTTCCAATAAAACTTTAATTAGCAGTTTTATTTGGGCGTAGTTGCTCCTTCCAACTAATTAAAGTCAGAATTGAAATGAAGAGTGAATGCCTCACTCGAAGCAACTTTCTTGGTTGAATCAATGACATGACTTTAGAGGGTGGAAGTTGGCTGGGATCAACGCCGAAGCTTCCTTTCCCGTGACAAGACTCCTTCCGTAGGTTCTTGTTGCGGGGACTGTTGCGCAGGTGCGCAGCGTCGCCCGTTCATTGGTTGTTGGCAGTCCAAGAGTGAGCGTAAATCACGGCAGCCGCTATCACCGAAGCGTCAACTTCTCGGTGTAGTTATTGGGCTTGGGAAGGGAAAATCGAGGGCGAGGCTTTAGCGAGGGGCTGAGCGGCGTTGTGACAAGCGAAAACGAGCAGTCCGATCTGCCCGTTCAAACTTGATGGCACGGTTTACCGGGCGGTTTTCTTGTTCAGAGCTTCAGGGCTGGCGAGGTAGCGCGTAATGACTTCGACACCCCGGTTGAGGTGGTGCGCAAGCAGCTTTACTGCGTGCTCGATGTCGCGATCTTCCACGGCCAGCAACAGCGCCCGGTGATCATCCTGGGACAGTTTGCCCAGGCCCATCGCTTCCAGGTTGAAACGCAGGAAGCGCTCTTCTTCGATCAACCCTTCTTCGATCAGGCTCAACAGGCGACGGTTAGGTGCCTTGCAGTACAGCGACATGTGGAACAAGCGATTGAGGCGGCCGATCTCGCCGTAGTCCTGCTCAGTCTCCAAATCATCGATATGACGGGCGGAGGCTTCGAAGTCTTGTTTTTCAAGCAATGGAATCGACAATCGCAGGGCTTCAGATTCCAGGAGAATCCGCAGCGCATAGGTTTCCACGGCGTCGCCCTGCACCAGCGGTGCGACGACGGCGCCTTTATGGGCGATAACGTTAAGCAACGCCTGGGCTTCGAGCTGGCGCAAGGCTTCACGTACGGGCATACGGCTGACGCCGAACAGGTCGGCCAGGTCTTGCTGGCGCAACGCGGTGCCGCACGGGATGCGCCCATCGAGAATCGCCGAGCGCAGCGTTTCTTCGATGACTGAACGTGCGAGGTGAGCGGGAATCGGCCCGCTGACCTTGATACTGCTGAGAGGGTTGGTCTTTTGTGGCACTACTCGCACCCTATTCGACTGAAATATTTGGATCCAAATGACACTAGTGACTGCGATGAAGCTTGTCAAACAAGTCAGGTTCTCAATCGAAAGCTTTTCATGTCATTCACAATACAAAGTCTAGCGCGTCGCCCGTGATTGCACCGTGCCATTGTTTTTTGCCGGGGTAACCGGCACCATCGGCCGAATTCCATTTGCCTGCTCTGGATGCCTCGCATTGGCGGTACGTTTCGCAATCCCACGGATCTTGCGCTGGCTGTGCTGCGCGCTGCTGCTGGCTGGCGTCATGCTGGGCGGCTTGCAGGCCGATTGGGACTTTTCGCTGATCAGCCGTCGCGCTCAAGCCCTGTACGGGCCGTTGGGTGAAGGGCAGCAACGGATAGACGCCTGGCAGCATTTGCTGGCCACGCAGAAGCAGGTCAGCGAGCTGGAACAGCTCAAAGTGGTCAACCTGTTCTTCAACAATCAGGTGCGCTACGTCGAGGACATCGACCTGTGGCACGACGTCGACTATTGGGAAACGCCCATCGAAGCGTTGTGGAAGGGCGCCGGCGATTGTGAAGACTATGCGATTGCCAAGTATTTCAGCCTGCGCCATCTCGGCGTGTCCAGTGACAAGCTGCGCATCACCTACGTCAAGGCCCTGCGCCAGAACCGGGCGCACATGGTGTTGACCTACTATTCAAGCCCTGAGGCGATGCCGCTGGTGCTCGACAGCCTGATCAACGAGATAAAACCGGCCAATCAACGAACCGATCTGTTACCGGTCTACTCTTTCAATGCAGAAGGTTTGTATTTGCCGGGCGCCAAGGGCAACAAAAAGGTCGGTGACACCAAACGCCTGTCCCGCTGGCAGGACGTGTTGAAAAAAATGCAGGCCGAAGGTTTCCCGGTCGAAACGACAAACTAGGAGCACGCGCTCAGATGTCTTTGTTCAAACAGCTGTTGATCGCTATCTGTCTGTTCCTGGTGGTCGCCTTCACCGGCAGCTTCATGGTCAGCCTGGAGAGCTCGCGCACCCAGTACGTCAACCAGTTGCGTTCGCACGCCCAGGACGCTGCCACGGCGCTGGCGCTGTCCCTGACGCCGAACATCGACGACCCGGCGATGGTCGAGTTGCTGGTCAGTTCGATTTTCGACAGCGGCTACTACGCCAGCATCCGCGTCGTTGACCTGAGCAACGACAAAACCATCGTCGAGCGCAGCGGGATTCCGGCGGTGAACAACGTGCCGGACTGGTTCGTCAAAATGATCGGCCTCGAAGCCGCTGGCGGCGATGCGATTGTCAGCCGTGGCTGGGAGCAGGCGGCGCGGGTCGAGGTGGTCAGCCACCCGATGTTCGCGTTGGCCAAGCTGTGGCAGAGCGCGCTGGGCAGCCTCGGCTGGTTGCTGGTCTGCGGCGCCGTAAGTGCGGTGCTGGGCGCGCTGTTGTTGCGCCGCCAATTGAAACCGCTGGACTACATGGTCCAGCAATCCCACGCCATCGCCCGTCGTGAATTCCTCAGCCTGCCGGAGCTGCCACGCACCCCGGAACTGCGCCGCGTGGTGCAGGCCATGAATCAGATGGTCGAGAAGCTCAAGGCACTGTTCCAGGAACAGGCTGAGCGCAGTGAAAAACTGCGGGTCGAGTCCTATCAGGACAACCTGACGGGGCTCGCCAACCGTCGTTATTTCGAGATGCAATTGAACGCCCGGGTGAGCAATCCGGAACAGGCCAGTTCCGGTTATCTGCTGTTGCTGCGGGTCAAGGACCTGGCCGGTTTGAACCAGCGCTTGGGCGGCCAGCGCACCGACCAGTTGCTGAAAGCGGTGGGCGAGCAATTGTCCCGCGAGTGTGCCAAATACCCCGAAACCCAGAACCTCGTCACACGGATTCGCGGTGGCGAATTCGCCGTGTTGGCGCCGGGACTGGTGCGCGAAGAAGCGCTGCAACTGGCGCAGAACCTCGACAGTGCCTTGGCCAGCCTGCATGCGACGGGCGCTACCGACGTGGCTTCGGTGGCTTCGATCGGGCTGGCGCCGTTCGTTCATGGCGACTCCCCACAAGCCGTGCTCGGGCTGGGCGATCAGGCGCTGGCCCAGGCGGAAACCCAGGGTGAGCCGAGCTGGGCGTGTCTGGATCACAGTGCATCGGCCAGCGTCGGCGATGACCATCATGCCTGGAACAACTTGCTGGATCAGGCGTTGAATCAGCGGCGCTTCCAGCTGTATTTCCAACCGGTCGTGGCCAGCCAGGACACGCAACTGGTGCTGCATTACAAAGTGCTGTCGCGCTTGGTCGACGAGCAGGGCCAGACCATTCCTGCCGGGCGTTTCCTGCCGTGGCTGGAGCGTTTCGGCTGGACCGCACGACTGGATCGGCTGATGCTGGAATTGGTGCTGGAGCAGATGGCGGGCCACGAAGAGTCGCTGGCGCTGAACCTGTCGTCAGCGACGTTGGGCGATCCGCAAACGCTGAATAAAATTGTCGAGATTTTGCGCGCAAATTCCAATCTGGGGTCGCGCCTGACCCTGGAAATCGGCGAGGAACAGTTGCCAGAGCAGGCGATGCTGGAAGAGCTGACGCGGCGTCTGCGAGAACTCGGCTTCTCCCTGAGCCTGCAACGCTTTGGCGGACGTTTCAGCATGATCGGCAACCTGGCGCGGCTTGGGTTGGCGTACCTGAAAATTGATGGTGGATACATTCGGGCGATTGATCAGGAGAGCGACAAGCGCCTGTTTATCGAAGCGATCCAGCGCGCGGCGCACAGCATCGATTTGCCGCTGATTGCCGAGCGGGTCGAGACTGAAGGGGAGTTGTCGGTGATTCGGGAGATGGGGATCTATGGCGTTCAGGGGCAGTTGTTTGGTGAGCCCAAGCCTTGGCAGTGAGGCTGAACGGATCGTTCCCACGCTCTGCGTGGGAATGCAGCCCGTGACGCTCCGCGTCACAACAGTGCCAGGCGCAATGCTGGCGGTGAGGCTGGAACGCGGAGCGTCCCTTGAGACGTTCCCACGCGGAGCGTGGGAACGATCGGGCCGGGATTTCTGAAGGAAAACTCCTAGGAGATTTCCTTCGAGTCGCGTCGGTTTTGGTGAACTTGTTACGGGTAATGCGCAGGTCTAGTCTGGCCTTGTCACTGAATAATCGGTGACACGGACGTGCAAGTCCGGGTAAAAGACGACGCACAACGCCATTGGTTACGTGACGGGCAGTCATGCTCGCGGTGCTTGTTTTATGGCGGCTGTGCGTGGGAGATCTTTCTTCCGAGAATGATCTGCCGGGGTCCGTCTGCCCGGTCTTGCACACTCACGCACAGCTGCCACCCATTCGCGTGCAAGCGAACTGTCGTAGCTCCCAATACAGATGGAGATACAACATGTTCAAAGTTACCCCAAATCCACCTTCTCCCCGCAGAGGTCACCTCTTCACCGTCTCCCCCGACATCCCCACCGAAGCCCTCCTGGCCAACGCCTCCGAAGACCTGCGCTCCATCAGCGCCATCGCCGCCAATCTGGCAGACGATGTCGAAGGCTCATGCCGTTGCGTCGCGCTGGGGCTTAGCCGAATGGCAGATGGGGTGCATTTATTGGTAGAGCGGGCGCTGGATCACCTTGAATCGCCAGAGTTGGCGCCGGGTTCGGTCGAGGTTTAGCAGGGAATTCTTTTGGTGAAATGACTATCGCCTTCGCGAGCAAGCCCGCTCCCACATTGAAACCTCGTCGTTCACGCAAGCTGTGTTCACTGAAGATCTAATGTGGGACCGAGCTTGCTCGCGATGGTGTCAGTGCAGTCGCCAAAAATTCTGAAGGAAAACTCCTAGGAGATTTCCCTCGAGTCGCGTCGGTTTTGGTGAACTTGTTCCGGGTAATGCGCAGGTCTAGTCTGGCCTTGTCACTGAATAATCGGTGACACGGACGTGCAAGTCCGACCACACTGTTTAGGTTGCGCATTGCCTTATCTCACGATGAGCATTTGTTTGCTCACTGCTTTATGGCGGCTGCGCGCAGGAGATCCTCGGATCTGCTGGGTGTCCTAAACAGTCCCGGTCTTGCACACCTGCGCACGGCCGCCACCCTATTCGCGTGCAAGCGAACGGTGACGGTCCCAACTAACTGTTTAGGAAAATCTCTTATGTTTAAAGTAACGCCAAATCCGCCTTCTCCCCGCAGAGGCCACCTCTTCACCGTCTCCCCCGACATCCCCACCGAAGCCCTCCTGGCCAACGCCTCCGAAGACCTGCGCTCGATCAGCGCCATCGCCGCCAATCTGGCAGACGATGTCGAAGGCTCATGCCGTTGCGTCGCGCTGGGGCTTAGCCGAATGGCAGATGGGGTGCATTTATTGGTAGAGCGGGCGCTGGATCACCTTGAATCGCCAGAGTTGGCGCCGGGTTCGGTCAAGGTTTAACAGGGAATTTTTTTGGTGAAATGACTATCGCCTTCGCGAGCAAGCCCGCTCCCACATTGAAACTTCGTCGTTCACACAAGCTGTGTTCACTGAAGATCTAATGTGGGAGCGGGCTTGCTCGCGAAGGCGTCAGCGCAGACACCAACAATTTCGGGGGTTAGATCAACCCCGTCTCTTCATCATCAATCAAATGACTCAACCCGCCCAACGCTTCACGCGCCTGGGTCCGGTCCATCAATTTGGCTTGTGCCGCCGGCGGCAGGTCGGTAACGCGGATCACGCCTTTACTGGTCAGCACCTGGATCAAGTCGTCGAGTACCCGGATCATTTCCAGGTCGCTCTGCTTGAGCTGTTTGAGGCTGGTTTCCATCACTTCGTTGGCATACCAGGCCTGGATTTCATGGTGGTCGGCCGGCAGTGTTTCCGTGGCCTCGGCGTAGGCTGCGGCTTCCACGCGCACCAACTGGCCTTGCGCATCGCGTTGCACGTAGAACATGTGAGCATCCCTCAGAAATGAACCAGCCTCATGCTGTCAGCAGCATAGGCCAACTGGACGCGAGTATGCGGTGCGGCGACGAAATCGTCACCGTGGAGAAAGGCACAAACGTGACGGCCGCCCCATAAGGGCGGCCGTTTTTCGTGGGATCAGCTGTTGTTGTGGTCGACTTTGATGGTCGGGTCGCTGCCGGCAATCAACGAGTGAATGTTGGCAGTGGACCAGTTGTTGCCTTCCAGTTTGATCGTCACGTCCGGCGTCGCGGCCGCCGCGTCGCCGGCGTTGAACTTGCCGCCGGAGTTGACTTGCAGCGACGACACGCCATCCACCGTGCTGATCTTCAGGAAGTTGTCGATAGTGCTTCCGGTCTCGCCCTGCAAAAGATCACGCAGGTCGATGCGGTCGCCTTCGCTGGCCTTGAAGTCCTTGATCACGTCGTTGCCGGTGTCGCCGGACTTCCACACAAAGGTATCGGCACCCGAGCCGCCCATGAGGATGTCGTTGCCCGAACCGCCCATCAGCGTGTCGTTACCGCTGCCGCCGAGCAGGATGTCATTGCCCTTGCCGCCGTCGAGGCTGTCGTTGCCGCCCGAGCCGAAGAGAATGTCATTGCCCGCACCACCTAACAGCGTGTCGTTGCCGTCGTGGGCGCCGGACATATCAAACGCGGTGTAATGCTCGGTGATGAACTGGTGCACGTTGCTGGTAGTGACCTTGCTGACGTCCACACCGGTCTGCTGGGCGACGAACGCCTGCATCGCCTGATAACCCTCGCCGGCAATGCCGTTGAAGCTCACCAGGTCGCCGAACAGGATGTCGTTGCCGTCACCGCCATTGACCGTGTCGGAACCCGGTTGCGTCGCTTCGGTATGACCGACGATCGAGTTGGCCAGGTCTTTCGGATCGATGTTGGTTTGCGCCGTATGGTTCGAGTCGTACGGGCTCAAGTCGGCGAGAGTGACGCCCTTGTTCAGACCAATGGCTTCAACGTTGGACACATTGCTCAGCAGCGCAAAACTGGACGTGGAGTTATCGACAATCGTCTGATCACTGCCGCTGCCCGTCGTGTAGGACACCTCGTAAGTACCGTCGCCCTGAGCGTGCAGGGTTCCCACGTCGCTGGCTTTCCAGTTCTTGGAGCCGTTCAAGGTGTACAGCGTTGCATTCCCGTAACTGTCGATGGTCAGTTTGTGAGTACTGTCGATGGTCGTGGAGAAGGTATCTCCCTGCTTGTAATTGCTGGTTTTCACCACGTCATCGAGCTTCACGCTGCCGTACAGCGTCGGGTTGGTCTGTTCGCCGCTCTGGTAGTAGTTCGGCTGGCCGTCGGTGATGAAGTAGGTGAGGTTCTTCGCCCCGGTATTGGCCACGGCTTCAGTGCTCTGGAACCAGTTGGCAGTGGTTTTGAACACGTCTTCGTAGTTGGTCACGCCACCGGACGACATGGAGGTCAGAACGGCTTTGAGCAAGGTCAGTGCATTCGGGTCGTTCAGGTTGACCGACACCGATTTGTTGACCTGGGTATCGAAGTCCACCAGGAAGATATTCACGGTGCCCGAGTTGCCGCCCATGCTTTGCTTTAGTGTGTTGAACACCGAGGTCAGCGAGTCCTTGGCGGCGCTGATCGATGTTGAGCTCATGCTGCCAGACGTGTCGACCATGAACGCAATGTTGTAGTTGGTGCCCGGCACCACGGTCAGCCCGCCAATATCGGCGACGATGATGTCGTTGCCGCTGGTGCCAGTGATGTTGTCATTGCCGGACGTGGCGGTAACGGCGTTGTAGACCGCCGGATTAATCGTGATCGCAATGTCTGTCGTACCGCTGGCTGAACCACCTTGGCTCTCGGTTGAGATGGCCGTCACTGTCAGCGTGCTGGTACCGGTGGCGTACGGAGCCGGGGTGTAGCTCAACTTGCTCATATCCCAACCGCTGAGGTTGTCGATGGCACCGTTAGCGGTAGTGCTGGTGAAAGTGTGCGTGCCGTCGGTCAGCGTCGCACCGGCCGGGATCCCGCTGATCTTGGTGATGGTCTGGGTTTCAGAACCATCTTTGTCCGCTGACGTGACCGTCAAGCCCAACGCTACGCTGCCGTTCTCGGCCACCTGAGTCGTGGTGGCGGACACGATCGGTTTATCCGCCACCGCGGTCACACCAATGTCCAGCGTGGTGCTTGAACCGGTGTTGGTGGTGTAGGACACCGTCGCAACCTTGCCGCTCCAATTGTCGGCAGGGGTAAAGCTGTAGTCGCCGTTGCTGGCGATCGTCAAGGTGCCGACGCCGGCGATGGTGGCCAGGCCGCCTGCCGTGAAGCTGCCGTTGACCCCAGCCACGGTGAAGCTGGAAACGCTCAGGGCACTATCGATATCGTGGTCGTTGGTCAGCACGTTGCCGACTGCGCTGTGGTCTTCGTCGACGGTGATCTTGTCAGATTGCAGCACGCTCGGGTCATCGACCGGGGCGACGTGCACCACCAGTGGCACCGAGGTGCTGGCGCTTGTGGCATCACCGTCTTTGGCGGTGGCCGTTACGGTCAGGTTGATGTCGCCATTGAAGTTCGCCGGTGGTGTCAGTTTGAGCGTGGACAGGTTCCAGCCTGTGATGTCCACCGAGGTCTTGCCGTCGACAGCATTGAACGAGTGGCTTGCGGTGCCGTCGGTGAGTGTGGAGCCTGCAGGCACGTTATTCAGCGTGATGGACTTGAGTGTTTCTGAACCATCGACGTCAGTGGTCTTGGCCACGATGGTGGACAACAGGATCGCGTTGTCTTCAAGGCCCGAGTTGAGCACCTGAGTGACGTTGATATTGTCCAGCACGCCGCCCAGGCTGTTGCTGTCCCCGGCGCGGAACTCGAGTTTCTGGCTGCCATCGACAGTGACCGGAATGTCAAAGCTGTAGTGCTGCATGCCGGTAGTCGCGGTGTTCAGGGTGCCAATCAGTTGGCTTCCCCAGTACACATTGATGAGCGAATCAGCCACACCCGCACGCGGTGCATAGTCCAGCGACACGTTGTAGGTGCTGCCGCCCTTGGCATCGATCGTGGTGTAAAGGTTGCTTGCATCGCCGGCATTACGTTCCAGTTCGATGACCTGATTATCGCCGCCGGCACCGTAGACACTGGCCTTGCCGATTTCGACCATGCCGCCGCTGTTGTCTGTGTGCCACGCGCCGTTGCCGAGCTTGCCGACACCGACGTCACCATAGGCACTGTTCAGCGCGACTTCCTGGAGGTCAGTCGAGATGACTGTCCCGCCACCGGTCAGTGACAGGCTCGGGGTATCGGTTACAGGGGCGACGACGATGGTCCCGGTCGCCGAAGACGCGGAAGGCAGGCCCCCGTTGTCGGTCGCGTTGTAGGTGAAGCTGGTGGTGCCGCTCCAGTCGGGAGTGGGCTTGAAGTAAACCGTTGCGCCGTTGCCGGTTGCGGAGATCGCGCTGCTGGTGGTCAACGCAATGGTCCCGGCGGCGTCCGCGTAAAAACTGCCTTTGGCGGGCAGGCTGGTCAGGGTGAAGTGGTCGATGCTGCCGTCAATGTCATTGCCGCCCAGATGCACGGCGATCAAATGATCTTCATCACCGTGGGCGGAAGTGGAACTGACGGTCGGTGCGTCGTTGACCGGCGTGACGGTGATGTTCAGCGTACTGGTGGAGCCGGTGTTCGTGGTGTAGGTGACGGTCGGCACGTTGCCGTTCCAGTTTTCCGCTGGGGTGAAGGTGTAGTCGCCGTTGGCGCCGATTGTCACCTTGCCGACACCGTCAATAGGCGCGCTTTGACCCGCGTTAAAGGAACCGGTGACACCTTGTACGGTAAATGTGGCGACACTCAGCGTGCTGTCAATATCGTGGTCATTTTCGAGCACGTTGCCGGTGGCCGCATGGTCTTCCGCGACGGTGTTGGTGTCCTGGGTCAGGACGCTCGGGTCATCGACCGGGGTGACGTGCACCACCAGTGGCGCCGAGGTACTGGCTGGAGCGGCAGTGCCGTCCTGGGCGGTGGCCGTTACGGTCAGGTTGATGTCGCCATTGAAGTTCGTCGGCGGTGTCAGTTTGAGCGTGGCCAGGTTCCAGCCTGTGACATTGGCTTCGCCGAAGGTGCCGGTGCCGTTCAGGGTGAAGGTGTGGCCCGGCGTGCCATCGGTGAGTACCGAGCCTGCCGGGATGCCGCTGATTTTCACGCTCAGGCTTTCGGAACCGTCGGTGTCGGTCAGTGCTGTCTTGATTGCAGACAGTTGAATGCTGGTGTCTTCGGCACCCACATTGAACGTGTTGCCGTCGTAGTAGCCTTCGCCATTGCTGCCGTGCAGGTCGGAAACCGTCACGCCAGCATGGGTCAGGTCGGCCACGCCGGTGTACAGCGGCACGCCAGCGCTGCTCAGGTCGATCGCCGGACTGCCGTTGACCGACAGGTTGACGTCATAGTTGCCCGGGCCGCTCTGGTTATGGTGGTAGATGTCCAGCGTGTAGTAACCGCTGGTGGACGGGGTGAACGAGCCGTTCAGGTTGGCCCCCGCGCCCCACGTGGTGGCCGCGACGTTTTTGCCACCAACGGTCACCAGCAGGCTGTCATCGCCGCTGCCGCTGAAGGTGTAGGTCTTGCCGGCTTCGAGGTAAATCAGGCCCGAGGTTTTCGACGCGGTGCCTTGGGCCACATCGCCACCGGATTGCACGTTGGTCACGGTGCTGCTGGAATTCGGCGTGCCCGCGCCATCGATGACACTTTTCAGCGTGGTCGTAGCGGCGCCATTACCATCGGTGCCCAGGCCCGACAGGCCGGTCCAGACTTCTTTGATCAGGCCCGTCGAGGTGACGGCGTTGCTGTTGACAGTGAGGGTAGGCGTGTCAGACACCGGCGTGATGTCTATTTTCACCGTCGCTTCAGTGCCTTGGTTGAAACCGTCGGTAGGCGTGAACTTGATCTGCGCGTAATCCGCCGCTTTGTTGCCTACGCCGGTACCGCCATAACCGTCGATGCCCGATTCATTGGCCGCGGGCACAAAGGTCAGTTTGCCCAGCGCGATATCCGCTTGGCTGATCGTCTGGCCCAAGGTGACCTGCACACCGTTGAACAGCAGGGTGCCACCGCCCGAAACCTGGGTAATGGTGATGCCGAGTGGGCTGTCGTTATCGACGTCGGTGACGTGAAAGTTGTCCCAGGCCAAGGTGATGGCCGTATCTTCGACACCGGTGACAGCGCCGCCGACTGCCACTGGGGCGTGGTCGTGGTCGGTGATGTTGGTGCTGACATCTTTGTGGGCCGAGTCGATCACCAGGTTTTCGAAGTTACCGCCGCTGACCGAATCAATGGCGATTTTGAAGTTCTCGGTACCTTCGGCCAGCTTGTCATGAAGGGTGTTGATGTCGAAACCGACGCTATTGCTGTTGGCGGGAATCTTGACGGTGACCACACCGTTGTAGTCCACGCCATTGGTCGCGGTGCCGCTGTATTTCAAAGTGACCGTCACTTCAGTCTGAGCGGTGTTGCTCAGCGTCAGTGTGTAATGCGCAGCGTGGCCTTCATCCACCGATGTCGTGCCGCTGATGCCAACAGTGGTCTGGTCACCCTGACCCGAAGGTTCGTCGGTGACGGTGGTGGTCAGCTGAGTTTTATCCAGCGTCGGCTCGAACTTCCCGTTACCACCCGAGACAGTTTCCAGCTTATTGACCAGCGAAGGCTGGCCACCGTTGTACACGTCGTCGTGGGCGACCACGGTTGCGGAGCCGCTGGTGCTGTTGGCCGGAACGGTAATGAGGGTGCCGTCAGTCAGCTTGAAAGTCAGCGCATCATGGTTATCGATGGCGATTCCGTCTTTGTTGGCCAAGGTGACGGTGTAAGTGATCTGGCCGCCTTCGGCCACGGTGGTGTTATCCACCGTGAGGGTTGCGACCACTTCGCTGATCGCGGCCGGCGGGTATACCGTGACCGGGATCGTCGCGGTACTTGGCGCCGAACCGCCGAGGGTCTCGGTGGACGTCGAGGTCACGGTCAGGTTGAACTGGCCGTTGTAGGTCGCCGGCGGAGTCACGGTCAGAGAACCGAGGTTCCAGCCAGTGACGTTGGCTTCGCCGGACGTCGCGGTCGCGGTGAAGGTGTGGCCCGCGCCGTCAGTGAGTATCGAGCCCGCCGGAATGCCGCTGATCTTCACGCTCAGGCTTTCGGAGCCGTCGGTGTCGGTCAGTGCCGTGTTGATGGCGGACAGGTGAATGCTGGTGCCTTCGGCGCCGGTGTTGAGTTTGTAGCCGTCGTAGTAGCCTTCGCCGTTGCTGCCGTGCAAATCGGACACGGTCACGCCGGAAGCGGCCAGATCCGCCACGCCGGTATAAAGCGGCACGCCAGCGCTGCTCAGATCGATCGCCGGGCTGCCGTTGACCGACAGGTTGACGTCGTAGTTACCCGGGCCGCTCTGGTTGTGGTGGTAGATGTCCAGCGTGTAGTAACCGCTGGTGGACGGGGTGAACGAACCGTTCAGGTTGGCACCTGCGCCCCACGTAGTGGCCGCGACGTTCTTGCCACCAATGGTCACCAGCAAGCTGTCATCGCCGGTGCCGCTGAAGGTGTAAGTCTTGCCGGCTTCGAGATACATCAGGCCGGAGGTTTTCGACGCGGTGCCTTGGGCCACATCGCCACCGGATTGCACGTTGGTCACGGTGCTGCTGGAATTCGGCGTGCCCGCGCCATCGATGACACTTTTCAGCGTGTTCGTAGCGGCGCCATTGCCATCGGTGCCCAGGCCCGACAGACCGGTCCAGACTTCCTTGATCAACCCTGTCGACGTTACGTTGTTGCCGGCGACGTTCAGCGTTGGCGCGTCAGCTACCGGGGTGATGTCGACTTTCAAGGTCGATTCCGCGCCCTGGTTGAAGCCGTCGGTAGGTTTGAACTGGATCTGCGCGTAATCCGACGCCTTGTTACCAACGCCGGTACCGCCGTAACCATCGGCGCCCGATTCATTGGCGGCGGGTACAAAGGTCAGTTTGCCCAGCGCGATATCCGCCTGGCTGATGGTCTGGCCCAAGGTGACCTGCACCCCGTTGAACAGCAAGGTGCCACCGCCCGATACCTGGGTGATTGTGATGCCGAGCGGGCTGTCGTTATCGACGTCGGTGACCTTGAAGTCATTCCAGCTCAGGGTGATCGTCGAATCTTCGAGCCCAGTGACAGCACCGCCAACGGACACTGGCGCGTGGTCGTTGTCGAGGACAGTGACGCTGGTCTTGTCGGTGCTCAGTACCAGGTTTTCGTAGTTACTGGTACCCGAGACGCCCGTCAGTTGATTAACCACCGTCACCGGCTGGTTGACGATGTGGTTGTCCTGGGTGGTCACCACGGTGTTGCCGCTGGTTTGGTTGGCCGCAACTTTGACCACGGTGCCGTCAGTCAACGTAAAGGTCAGGTCACCGTGATTGTTGACCGGCAAGCCATCGGCGTTGGTCAGGGTCACGGTGTAAGTGATCTTGCCGCCTTCGGTGACACTGGTGTTATCCACCGTCAGTTTGGCGACCACGTCGTTGAGGGTGTCAGTGATGTCGGTGGACACCAGCGACTTGTCCGGCACCAGGCTTTCAAATTTGCCGCCGCTGACCTCATCGATGCTGGCGGTGACTTTGCCGGCGTCCAGGTTCACGTCGTCTTTCGGTGCGTCCACGCTGACGTGGCCGGACACGGCATCCTTGAGGATGGTGATGATCGCGCCGTTGCTGAGCTTCACGGTCATGTCGCTGCCGGCGGCATTGGACAAGGTCGCGGTGTAGACGATTTGCCCGCCTTCCTGCACCGAACCGCTGGCGCTCAAGGTCAGGCTGGTGGTGTCGGCGGTGTCGGTCACTTTGGTGACGACGGCGGAGCGGTCGGTGTCGAGTTTTTCGAAGTTGCCGCCGGTGCTGTCGGCGATCGCTGCGCGGACAACCGGTGCGCCGGTGTAGACGTCATTCGGCACGGTGTACGGCACCGAACCGCTGGACTCGCCGGCCTTGATGTTGATCACCAGGCCATTGTTCAGCGTCACGGTCATCGCCGTGTCAGCCGGGTGGTTCAGGGTCGCGGTGTAGAGGATCTGGCCACCTTCGCCGACGGTGCTCACGTCTGCGCTGAGTTTCAGCGTTGTGGTGTCGAGGGTGTCATTGACGGTGGTGGTGTGCGTGGTCTGGCTGACGTCGAGCTTTTCGAAGTTACCGCCAGTGGTGCTGGCGATGCCGACGGTGATCTTGCTGCCGTCCTTGTAGACGTCATCGCCCGGCGCCGGAACGGTGATGGAACCCGACTTGTCGCCGGCCTTGATCACGACGCTCTCGCCATTGCTCAACTTGACCGTCATGTCAGTGCCGGCGGCGTTGCTGAGGTTGACGGTGTAAGTGATGGTGCCGCCTTCAACCACGTAGTCGCTGGCGGTCATGGTCACCTTGGTGGTGTCCACGGTATCGCTGATGGCGGTCGAGGTCGGCGTTGTGTCGGCGACCAGCTTCTCGAAGTTGCCACCGGTCACCTCCTTGATGGAGTTGATCAGCGGTTCGTGACCGACCAGCGCATCGTTCGGCGCCTTGACGGTGATCGAGGCATTGCTTTCACCGACCGCGATGGTGATTTTTTCACCATTGGCCAAGGTGACGACCACGGCCTGGCCAGTGACCGGTGCAGTGACGGACGCGGTGTACACCACGTTGCCGCCTTCGGTCGTGGCAGGCGTTGCGGTCAGGCTGACGGTCGAAGTGTTGATCGTGTCAGTGACTTCAGTAATCGCCGCTGCCGGGCTGCTCACCAGGTTTTCGAAGTTGCCGCCCGTGGCGTCCTTGATGGTTGCTTCGACTTTGCCGGCGTCTTTGTAGACGTCATCGGCCGGTGCCTTGACGGTCACCGAGCCAGTGGTCGCCCCCGCCGCGATGTTGATCACCGCGCCGTTGCTCAGGGTGACGGTCACGGGTGTACCGGCAGCGTTGGTCAGTTTGGCGGTGTAAACGATCGAGCCGCCTTCAGCGACGGAATCGGTGGCGGTCAGGCTAACGGTGGTGGTGTCTTTGACATCGGTCACTGAAGTGACCGCCGGCGTTTTATTGGCCACCAGGTTTTCGTAGTTGCCACCGGTGGTGCCGTCGATTTTCACGCTCAGCGTCGCGCCGCCAGCCAGGGCGTCGTTGGGCGCCTTGACGTTCACATGGGCGCTGCTGGCGCCGACCGGAATGGTGATGGTCTGGCCGTTGGACAAGGTCACGACGACCGGCGAGCCGGTGACTGGCGCGGTGACGGACGCGGTGTAGACCACGGTCCCGCCTTCGACGGTGTGGGCCGTGGCGGTCAGGGATACGGTGCTGTTGTTGATCGTATCGGTCACGTTAGTGACGGCTGGCGTCTTGTCGGCCACCAGGTTCTCAAAGTTGCCCCCGGTGGTTTTGGTGATGCTGGCGTCAACTTTGCCGGCGTCCTTGTACACATCATCCTTGGGCGCGGCGAAGTTCACCGAGCCGGTGGTGGCGCCCTTGGCAATGTTGATCACGGCGCCGTTGCTGAGCGTCACACTCATGGCGGAGCCAGCGGCATTCGTCAGGGTCGCGGTGTAGACAATCGAGCCGCCCTCGGCGACCGTCGGAGTGGCGCTCAGTGTCAGGCCGGTGGTGTCTTTTGTATCGGCAACGGTGGTCACCGCTGGCGCGTAATTGACCGCGACGTTTTCGAAGTTGCCACCGCTTTGGCTGACGATGATCGCCGCGACTTTGCCGCCATCGACGTACGGTGTGTCAGCCGGTGCGGCGATGTCGACCGAACCGCTGGAAGCGCCAGCGGCGATCTGGATGACCGCGCCGTTGCTCAACTTCACGGTCATGGCTGTGTCTGTCGGGTTGGTCAGGGTGGCGGTGTAGGTGATCTGGCCACCTTCGCTGACGGTGTGGCTGGCTGACAGAGACAGTAACGTGGTGTTGATGGTGTCAAAGACGATGGTGATGGCGGGTGCCTGGCTGACGACGAGGTTCTCGAAGTTGCCGCCGCTGGCGTCGGTCACCTTCACGCTGAGCAAACCGGTGTCTCTGTAGACGTCGTCGCTTGGCGCCGCGATGGTCACCGAACCGCTGGTTTTGCCCGCGGCAATGGTGATGGTCTCACCGTTGCTGAGCGTGACGGTTACCGGGGTTTGCGCGGCGTGGGTCAGGGTCGCGGTGTAAGTAATGTGCGAACCTTCAAGTACCGCGGTGTCCGCGCTGAGGGTCAGGCGTGTGGTGTCGGTGGTATCAGCCACATTGGTCACGGCTGGCGCCGGGTTGGTGACCAGGCTTTCAAAGTTTCCGCCAGTAGCATCCTTGATGGTGACTTCGACTTTGCCGGCGTCTTTATAGACGTCGTCCTTCGGCGCATCGACTTTGACAGTGCCGGTGGTTTTACCGGCATCGATGGTGATCGTCGCGCCGTTGCTCAGAGTGACGGTCACTGGCGTGCCGGCCGGGTTGGTCAAGGTCGCGGTGTAAACAATCGAGCCACCCTCGTTGACGTTGCCGGTAGCTGTCAGCGATAGGGTGGTGGTGTCGACGGTGTCGGTCACGCTGGTGCTGACCGGTGTCTTGTCGGCGACCAGGTTTTCGTAATTGCCACCGCTGATGCTGGTGATCGAGTTGGTGACCGGTGCGTGACCATTGACCACATCGTTCGAGACCACGGCATTGACGGTGCCGCTGCTTTTGCCAATGTCGATGGTGATGCTTTGACCGTTGGCCAGGGTCACGATGACGGGCGAACCGGTGACCGGAGCACCGACCGATGCGGTGTAAACCACGGTGCCGCCCTCGGCCACGCTGCTGGTGGCGGTCAGGGTGACGGTCGAGGTGTCGAGGGTATCGGTGACGCTGGTCACGGCGGCAGCCGGGTCTTTGACCAGATTTTCGAAATTGCCGCCCGTGGCGTCCTTGATGGTCGCTTCGACTTTGCCAGCGTCTTTGTAGACATCATCTGCCGGTGCCGGGACGCTCACGCTGCCGGTGGTCGCGCCCGCCGCGATGGTAATGACCGCGCCGTTGCTCAAGGTCACGGTGACTGGCGTACCGGCCGGATGGGTCAGGGTCGCGGTGTACAGAATCTGTCCGCCCTCGGCCACTTCGGTCGATGCCGACAGACTCAGGCCGGTGTCATCCCGGGAGTCGGTGATGGTGGTGACCGCCGGCGTGGTGCTCGGGACCAGGTTTTCGAAGTTGCCACCGGTAGCACCGGTAATCGTGGTGGTGACGGTGCTGCCATTGTTATAGACGTCGTTGGCCGCAGTCGGCACGTTAACGGTGCCCGTGGTTTTGCCGGCGTCGATGGTGATGGTCGAACCGTTGGACAGCGTGATGGTTACCGGGGTTTGAGCCGGATTGGTCAGCGTCGCGGTGTAGGTGATCACGCCGCCTTCGGTCACGCTGGCGCCTGCGGTCAGCGAAACCGTGGTGGTGTCGACTGTGTCGGTGACCTGAGTCACGGCCGGGGTCGTCGGCGGGGTGACGATGATGCCGTTGCCGCCCGTGGTGCCGGTGACGGTCACATCAATCTGGGTCGGGTCGTTATAAACGGTGTCGTTCGGCGCCAGCGGCACGCTGACGGTGCCAGTCAGTTGGCCGGCCTGGATCACTATCACCGAGCCGTTGGACAAGGTGATGCTCAGGTCGGTCAGCGGTGCCTGGGTCAGGGTCGCGGTGTAAACGAGTACGCCGCCGGCTTCGGTGATGGTCGGCGTGGCGCTCAGGCTCAGGGTCGACTCACGTTGCAGGGTCGGGTTGTTGTTGGCAATTTGTCCGTCGAGGGGGTTCTGTGCCGCTAATGCGCTGGTGCCAAAACCCGCCGTCGGGAAACCAACGGTCGGGTCCACCCGGCCAGCGGTGGCATCCAGCATCACGAAGCTGTGACCGCCACCTGCCGCGCCGCCCGTGCCGGCAGCCGTAGGGCCCGCCGCAGTGGCTTCAAGGTCTTTGGTCGGGTCGGCGCCGGCGACGATGGCTTGCTGCAATTCTTCAACCGATGGAGCGGCCTGTGCGGTGGCCTCTGCCAGGTCGGTGCTGGAGGCCGGAGCGCTGGCGCTCCATTGAGTGTCGCGCCCCAGGTCCAGGGTCCGGCCGTCAGCCAGTTCGAGCGTTACGGCGCCCGCTGCCCCCGTGTCTACCTGATCGCCCACAAGCAACCGATCGCCTTCAACGAGTACACGACGGACGCCCTCTGGGGACACCGCGAAAACTTGACCGACAATGCTTTTGACGATGGCAACAACACTGCTCATTGAAGACTCTCCGGGTGGAACATTCAGTTGACTTGCACAGGTGACTTACAGGGGCATGACGGCACTCGGCCAGCCCTGTCCGGGCGTACGTTTAAAACAAGAATAGACGCAAGTTTGACGCGGACATTCGTCAATAAATTGGCTATGCTTTTTCGCTATTGACTATATGCCAAACTATTGACCTTGCAGGTGCCATCCTAAACACTCGTCCCAGTAATGTCACATTGATATTTGAGTGACGAAGGGTCTTGCCGAGTGTGATTCGGTTCAAATTTTCAACTTTCCGACATACGGTAATGCGCGTATTCATTTTCCGATGCGTACGTATGTTTCGCCGTGATTCACGACAAGTAACTCAGGGAAATCGAAACCGTTCGTCTGCAGTGCTTCATGGCTTCACTCATCGCTTCAGGCACTGGTTTTGTTCAGGTACAGCGCTTTGCACAGGCCATGCGACGGGCACTGGAAGTCCATCCGGAAGTCCAGGCAGGTGTTAATAGTCGGTTGGGCGCGGATTATCGGTTAATGACGGCCAATTGGGGATACTTTCCAAGTGGCGATCTGCTGGGCGGTAATTGTTATGGAGACACTGATAGCGTCACCACGCGGACAGCATCGACCCATAATCACCGGAAAATTTTGCTCCGCAGGCGTCGCGCCAGTGCTTCTCGCCAATGGCTGTTGACGGTTTTTCGTCGTGCAGCGAACGGGTGCGTCAACAAGCCGCCGAGATCAGAAACATTCAGTTATTTACTCAATACCGATTCAAGGCGACCATGAGCCGGTTGCTCAAAAGCCAGGGAGTGGTCGCACCGTTGGCATCCGTTGTGCAGAACGACGTGAAGCCAGGGTCAGCTCCCCGGGATGAATTGAGTCCTCCCTTTTTATCGTTAGCCAAGAGTGTCGAGCGTGGAATCAGAAGTCAGTCGGGTTCAGCACATCCATGATCCACGCGCGCAGCATGACGATCCGTTACTGGATGGTCTGCTAGCCCTGTGCACTCTGCATCAGAAGCCAGCCAGCGCCGCGATGTTGACCACCGGCCTGCCATTGCCCAAACAACGCCTGAGCGTTGAGCTGCTGCCTCGCGCCGCCGCTCGCGCCGGTCTGCAAGGTCGGGTGCTGCAACGCAAGCTTGAGCAGATCCCGGCGATTGCGATGCCGGCCCTGTTGTTGCTCAAGGATGGCCGCAGTGCGGTCCTGCTTGGCTGGCACGGTGATGACCAGGCCCGGGTGCTGCTGAGCGAAAGCGATGGCGGCGAAAGCGTGGTCAGCCGCGAACTGCTCGCCGACGACTACACCGGCAAAGTGTTTTTCGCGCAACCGCAGCACAAATTCGACGTCAACCACGGCACGCTGATCCCGCGTGCGCGTTCGTGGTTCCGCGACACCCTCAAGCGGTCGCGCTGGCTGTACGCCGACGCCATCGCCGCCAGTTTTCTGATCAACATCATCGCCATGGCCGCACCGCTGTTCGTGATGAACGTCTACGACCGCGTGGTGCCGAACCAGGCTGAATCGACCCTGTGGGTCCTGGCCATCGGCATTACCGGTGCCTACCTGTTCGACTTGATCCTCAAGAGCCTGCGCAGCCTGTGCCTGGACCTGGCCGGCAAGAAAACCGACCTGATCATCTCCGCCACGTTGTTCGAGCGCATTGTCGGCATGGCCATGAAGTACCGCCCGGCGCGGGTTGGTAGCTTCGCCCAGAACATCCACGAGTTTCAGAGCCTGCGCGACTTTCTCGCCTCGCTGACCCTGACCAGCCTGATCGACCTGCCGTTTACGCTGCTGATCTTCCTGGTCATCGCGATCCTCGGCGGGCACCTGGTGTGGATTCCGGTGCTGGCGTTCCCGATTGCCTTGCTGATCGGCTACGCCTTGCAGAAACCGCTGGTGGCGACCATGGAACGAACCATGGCCCTCGGCGCCGAGCGTCAGTCGAGCCTGATCGAAACCCTCGCCGGCCTTGACGCGGTGAAGGTCAACAACGCCGAAAGCGAACGCCAGTATCAGTGGGAACAGACCATCGGCACCCTCAGCCGCCTCGAGCTGCGAGTGAAAATGCTCTCCGGTCTGGCGATGAATATCACCTTGCTGATCCAGCAACTGGCCGGGGTGATCATGATCGTCTTCGGCGTGTACCAGATCATCGCCGGCAACCTGAGCATGGGCGGTTTGATCGCCTGCTACATGCTCAGCGGTCGCGCACTGAGCCCGCTGGCGTCGCTGTCCGGCCTGCTGACGCGTTATCAGCAAGCACGGGTGACCATGACCTCGGTCGATCAAATGATGGAGCTGCCGCAAGAGCGCAATTTCGAAGAGCGCCCGCTGAGCCGCAAGGTGCTGCAGGGCGCCATCGAGTGTCGGCAGATGAACTTCACCTACCCGAACCAGCAGAACGCGGCGCTGAAGAACATCAACCTGACCATCAAGCCGGGCGAAAAAATCGGCATCATCGGTCGCAGCGGCTCGGGTAAAAGCTCCCTGGCCAAACTGCTGGTGGGCCTGTACCAGCCGGACGACGGCGCGCTGTTGGTGGATGGCGTCGACATCCGTCAGATCGACGTCAGCGAGTTGCGCCACAACATCGGCTACGTAGCGCAAGACATCCAGCTGCTGGCCGGCACCTTGCGCGACAACCTGGTGTCGGGCGCGCGTTATGTCGAAGACGAATTGGTCCTGCAAGCCGCTGAACTGGCCGGCGTGCACGAATTTGCCCGTCTGCACCCCCAAGGCTATGAACTGCAAGTCGGTGAGCGCGGCCAGAACCTGTCCGGCGGTCAACGCCAGAATGTCGCACTGGCCCGGGCACTGTTGCTTGATCCACCGATTCTGTTGCTCGACGAACCGACCAGTGCCATGGACAACACCGGTGAAGAACGCCTCAAGCAACGCCTCGCGGCGGTGGTGGAAAGTAAAACCGTAGTGCTGGTCACGCACCGGGCTTCGCTGTTATCGCTGGTGGATCGCTTGATCGTCATCGACCGTGGACAAATTCTTGCCGATGGCCCGAAAGTCGCCGTGATGGAAGCGTTGAAGAAGGGGCAGATCAGTGTTGCTTAAGTCGGGGTTCAAAAATTCGATCGGCCGTTACTTCAAAGGCTCCGATTCGCTGCATGGCCAGCCATTGCCCGAGGTCAACAAAGCCCTCATCGAAGACGCCCCGCGCGTGGTGCGACTGACGATCTGGGCAATCATCGCCTTCTTCGTGTTCCTGATGCTCTGGGCCAACTACGCGGTGATCGATGAGGTCACCAAGGGCGACGGCAAGGCGATTCCGTCGTCCAAGATCCAGAAAATCCAGAACCTTGAGGGCGGTATCGTCTCCGAGCTGTTCGTCAAAGAAGGGCAGATCGTCGAGGCCGGTGCGCCGCTGATTCGCCTCGACGATACACGCTTCGCCTCCAACGTCGGCGAGACCGAAGCGGATCGCTTGTCGATGCTGCTGCGCGTCGAACGCCTGAGCGCGGAAGTCGACGACCGTCCGCTGAATTTCGCGGCGGACGTGCTCAAAGCCGTGCCCGTTCAGGCGGCTAGCGAAGAGTCGCTGTACACCAGCCGTCGTCAGCAACTGCACGATGAAATCGGTGGCTTGCAGGAGCAGTTGATCCAGCGTCAGCAAGAGCTGCGTGAGTTCACCTCCAAGCAGTCGCAGTATCGCCAGCAGCTGAGCATGCAACGTCAGGAAATCAACATGTCCGAGCCGCTGGTGGCCCAGGGCGCGGTGTCGCCGGTTGAAGTGCTGCGCCTGCGGCGTGCCGAAGTCGAAACGCGCGGACAACTGGATGCCACGACACTGGCGATCCCTCGCGCCGAATCGGCGATCAAGGAAGTGCAGCGCAAGATTGACGAGACGCGCGGTAAATTCCGCAGCGAAGCCCTGACTCAACTCAACGAAGCACGCACCGATCTGAACAAGGCCCAGGCCACCGGCAAAGCGCTGGAAGACCGGGTCAGCCGAACGCTGGTGGCATCGCCGGTGCGCGGCATCGTCAACAAGCTGCTGGTGAACACCATTGGCGGCGTGATCCAGCCGGGCAGTGACCTGGTGGAAATCGTGCCGTTGGACGACACCTTGCTGGTCGAGGCGAAAATTCGCCCGCAAGACATCGCCTTCCTGCACCCGGGGCAAGAGGCAACGGTGAAGTTCACGGCGTACGACTACACCATCTACGGTGGGTTGAAGGCCAAGCTTGAGCAAATCGGCGCGGACACCATCACCGATGAAGACAAGAAGACCACGTACTACATCATCAAGCTGCGCACCGACCGCAGTCACCTGGGGACAGATGAAAAGCCGTTGCTGATCATTCCGGGGATGGTGGCGTCGGTGGATATCATCACCGGCAAGAAGTCGGTGCTCAGCTATTTGCTCAAGCCGATTATTCGGGCGCGGGCTGAGGCGTTGCACGAGCGATAATTTTTAGTGAGGCTGATGGCCCCTTCGCGAGCAAGCCCGCTCCCACATTAGGTCTGTGTGTGACTCAGGTTAAGTGTGGGAGCGGGCTTGCTCGCGAAGGCAGCCTCAAGAGCAGCGCAATTCAAAAGCCATATCGTTATTCACTAACGGTATTTAAATTTCAATTCTTATACCTATAAAGTCACTCTCCTGCGTACCTGCCGACCAATCGGCGCGCCGCACGACACGAACCAACACGGGACCTCCGTGAGTTTCTTGATCGACGCGCGCGCCCTTGAGCGTGCCGTGCGTGGGAGTGATTTTTATGTCAGCTGTTTCTGCTACCAACCGCATCGCGCCACAAACCTTCGACATCCGCCCGTTCAGCGGCGCCGTCGGTGCCGAAATCATCGGCCTCAATCTGTCTATCCCGATCAATGACCAGGACTTCGCGCGCATCCATCGCGCGCACCTGGATCATCACGTCGTAGTGTTCCGCGACCAGCGCATCACCCCCGAGCAGCAGATCGCTTTCAGCCGTCGATTCGGCGTGTTGCAGATCCACGTGCTCAAACAATTCCTGCTGACCGGCCACCCGGAAATTCTCATCGTTTCCAACATCATCGAAAACGGCCAATCCATCGGTCTCGGTGACGCCGGCAAGTTCTGGCATTCCGACCTTTCCTATAAAGAACTGCCCAGCCTGGGCTCGATGCTGCACGCCCAGGAGCTGCCGTGCGAGGGCGGCGATACCTTGTTCGCCGACATGCACAAAGCCTGGGACAACCTGCCCGACGCGTTGCGCACAGCGGTTGAAGGCCGCTCCGCTGCGCACTCCTATACCGCGCGCTACAGCGAAACCAAATTCGAAGGTAATTGGCGCCCGACCCTGACGCCAGAGCAACTGGCGCAAGTCGCCGAAGTGGTCCACCCGATCGTGCGCACGCACCCGGAAAACGGCCGTAAGGCGTTGTTCGTCAGCGAAGGCTTTACCACCCGCATCGTCGGTTTGCCGTATGACGAGAGCCAGCAGCTGCTCGCCGAGCTCTACGCCCACAGCGTGCTGCCACAAAACATCTACCGCCATCAGTGGCAGCCGCATGACCTGGTGTTCTGGGACAACCGCTCGCTGATCCACCTCGCCGCCGGATGCCCCAGCCACCTGCGCCGCAAGCTGTATCGCACCACCATCCAGGGCGACGCGCCTTTCTGATTTGCCGGAGATTTGATCATGTCCAAACGTCTTCCCTTTGCACCGCTGGCGGCCGCCATCGGCCTGGGTTTCAGCCTGATCGCCGGCAGCCTGGTGGCGCCGACCGTGGCCCACGCCGAAGGTGAAATCCGCATCGCCGAGCAGTTCGGCATCGTTTACCTGTTGCTCAACGTGGTGCGCGATCAGAACCTGATCGAGAAGTACGGCAAGCAGGAAGGCATCGACATCAAGGTCGACTGGACCCAGTTGTCTGGCGGCGCGGCGGTCAACGATGCGCTGCTTTCGGGCTCGATTGATATTGCTGGCGCCGGCGTCGGTCCGTTGCTGACCATTTGGGATCGCACCCACGGCAAGCAGAACGTCAAAGCCGTGGCCTCCCTCGGCAACTTCCCTTACTACCTGGTGAGCAACAACCCCAAGGTCAAAACCATCGCCGACTTCACCGAAAAGGACCGGATTGCGGTGCCAGCGGTGGGGGTTTCGGTGCAGTCACGTTTCCTGCAATACGCGGCCGCCAAGCAGTGGGGTGAGAAGGAATTCAATCGCCTCGACAAGTACACCATCGCCGTGCCGCATCCGGACGCTACGGCCGCGTTGGTGGCCGGGGGCACAGAGTTGTCCGGGCACTTTTCCAACCCGCCGTTCCAGGATCAGGAACTGGCTAACCCCCACGTCCACGTGGTGTTGAACTCCTACGACGTGCTCGGCCCGAACTCGCCGACGGTGCTGTTCGCCACCGAGAAATTCCGCGAAGAAAACCCGAAAACCTATAAAGCCTTCATTGCGGCGCTGACCGAAGCGGCGGAGTTTGCCCAGAACGATAAAGGCGCTGCCGCCGACACCTACATCCGCGTCACCAAGGCAAAAATTGACCGCGCAGCCTTGCTGAAAATCATCGACAACCCGCAGTTCGAATTCAGCGTCACGCCGAAGAATACGTATCCACTGGCCGAGTTTCTCTACCGCGTCGGTGCGATCAAAAACAAACCGGATTCGTGGAAGGACTACTTCTTCCAGGACGCCAAGCCATTGCAAGGGAGCTGATCGAAATGAACGCCCCTTTGCAAGGCCACACGGTCAGCAAACCGAACGTCGCAGCCCAGGCGCTGCTGTCGGTCGACAACGTCAGCCTCGAATACCGCACGCCACAGCGTGTGGTTCGAGCGACCCATCGGGTCAGTTTTGAAATCGATCCGGCGGACCGCTTTGTGCTGCTCGGCCCGTCCGGTTGCGGCAAGTCGACACTGCTCAAAGCGGTTGCCGGGTTCATCCAGCCGTGTGAGGGCGAGATCCGTCTTCAAGGGCAAACCGTGCATGCGCCTGGGCCGGACCGGATTGTGGTGTTTCAGGAGTTCGATCAGCTGCCACCGTGGAAAACCGTCAAACAGAACGTCATGTTTCCGCTGCTGGCGTCCAAAACCCTTAAGCGAAAAGAGGCTGAAGAGCGGGCGCTGCACTACCTCGAAAAAGTCGGGCTGGCGGCGTTTGCCGACGCCTATCCGCACACCTTGTCCGGCGGCATGAAAGCCCGAGTCGCCATCGCTCGCGCCTTGGCGATGCAGCCGAAAATCCTCCTGATGGACGAACCCTTCGCCGCCCTCGATGCGCTGACCCGCCGCAAGATGCAGGAAGAGTTGCTGCTGCTCTGGGAAGAAGTGCGTTTCACCCTGCTGTTCGTCACGCACTCCATCGAAGAGGCGCTGGTGGTGGGCAATCGTATTCTGTTGCTGTCGCCGCACCCGGGTCGGGTGCGGGCGGAAGTCCACAGCCATCAATACGATTTGCACAGCCTTGGCGGCGTGGCGTTTCAGGAGTCGGCGCGGCGGATTCATCGGTTGTTGTTCGATGAAGGTCAGTCGCCGGAAACCGAGCGTGAGCTGGATTTCTCCGACATTCGCATCGCTTATTGAGCCATTGAGAGGAGTGCCCGATGAGCCATTTATCATCTGTGCGTGAAGCGTTCGAAACGGTTTTGCAGCCGCTGACCAGCGTACCGCTGGAGCGTGAATTACCGCTCGGTCAGCGCCTCTGGCAGCAGGGCTGGATTCGTAAAAGCCTGATCCTGATGTTGCTGGCGGTGCTGTGGGAAGTGGTCGCCCGCGTTCAGAACAACGACCTGTTGCTGCCGAGTTTTCTGCAAACCGCCAGCGCGTTGTACGACGGCCTGCTGAGTGGTGAGTTGTTGGGCAAGGTCTGGATTTCGCTGGTGGTGTTGCTCAAGGGTTACCTGATCGGCATCTTCCTGGCGTTTGCCCTGACGACGTTGGCGGTGTCGACCCAGTTCGGTCGGGATCTGCTGAGCACGTTGACGTCGATGTTCAACCCGTTGCCGGCGATTGCCTTGTTGCCGTTGGCGCTGCTGTGGTTCGGCCTGGGGCAGAACAGTCTGATTTTTGTGTTGGTGCATTCGGTGCTGTGGGCCTTGGCGTTGAACACTTATGCCGGGTTTCTCGGGGTTTCGGAAACGCTGCGCATGGCCGGGCGTAATTACGGGCTCAAGGGGATGCGGTTCGTGCTGTTTATCCTGATTCCGGCGGCGTTGCCGTCGATTCTTGCCGGGTTGAAGATTGGTTGGGCCTTTGCCTGGCGTACGTTGATCGCGGCGGAATTGGTGTTTGGCGCTACCAGCGGCAAGGGTGGTTTGGGTTGGTACATTTTCCAGAACCGCAATGAGCTGTACACCGACAAGGTGTTTGCCGGGTTGGCGGTGGTGATTTTGATTGGGTTGCTGGTGGAGAATCTGGTGTTTGATTCGCTGGAGCGGGTGACGGTTAAGCGGTGGGGGATGCAGCGTTAAATTCTGTGGTGACTGGTCTGGCCTCTTCGCGAGCAAGCCCGCTCCCACACTGGATTTAGGCTGATCACAAACCCTGTGTTCACAGCTGAGCTAATGTGGGAGCGGGCTTGCTCGCGAAGGGGCCAGACCTGTCACCCTCTAATCCAAGAATGTTTGCTAGCATTGCGTCTGAATCAATCCAGATCAGCCACGAGTGCTCAGCATGCAACTCCCGGACATGAACCTATTGGTCGCCCTCGACGCCTTGCTCGACGAGGGCAGCGTGGTCGGCGCCGCGCGGCGGATGAACCTCAGCCCGGCGGCCATGAGCCGAACGCTGACGCGGATACGCGAAGCTATCGGCGACCCGATCCTGGTGCGCGCCGGTCGCGGCCTGGTGCCAACGCCCAAGGCGCTGGAGTTGCGCGAACAAGTGCGCGACGTGGTCGAGCAAGCCGCGCTGCTGTTTCGTTCAGCCGATGAGGTGGACCTCGGTTCGATGCGCCGCCGGTTCAGCATCCGTGCCAATGATTTTTTCGTCGGCGTCTATGGCGGCAAACTGTTCGACACCCTGGAGCGCCAGGCGCCGCACTGTGAATTGCGCTTTGTGCCGGAAGGCGACGGCGATGATGAAGCGCTGCGCGAAGGGCGGATCGATTTGAGTGTCAGCAACAATCGTCCCGTCATGCCGGAAGTGAAGGTGCAGAACCTGTTCTCAACGCACTTTGTCGGACTGGTGCGCGAGGACCATCCGCTGTTCGACGAAGAGATTACCGCCGAGCGCTACGCCGGTTTTTCGCATATCAGCATGTCGCGCCGGGGCATTGCCCGTGGGCCGATCGACACGGCCCTCAACGCACTGGGGCTGGAGCGTCGGGTGGCGGTGATTGCGCCGAGTTTCCATGCGGCGATGTTCGCGTTGCCGGATTCCAATCTGATTCTGCCGGTGCCGAAGGAAGCGTTGCTAAGCGTCCGTCGCCTGGGCTTGAAACTGCGCTCGTTCACCCTGCCGATTCCGCTGCCCACCCTGATGCTGACGCAGGCCTGGCACCCCAGGTTTGACAATGACCCGGCCCACCGCTGGCTGCGTCAAACCCTCAAATCCTGCTGCGATGAAACATGGCTGGCCGCGCAACCACACTCAAGTTGACCGCCGATCTAGTGTGGGAGCGGGCTTGCTCGCGAAGGCGGTGTGTCAGTCGACATGTATTTGACCGAGGCACCGCCTTCGCGAGCAAGCCCGCTCCCACAGGGTTTTTATTGTTGCGTCCAGCGCACTTATAACCTGTCGATAAGTCAGTTTTCGTCAGCCCAATCGCTTTTTAGAATGCCCCGGTACTCAACCCCCGGAGCAAGCAGTAATGACTTCCCTCACGGTCACGGCACCCCTCGCCGCGACTCCACCTTCCGCCGTAACGCCACCGGTCTTCGGCCCGCGGATCATCATCGGTCTGGTGGGGGTGTTGCTGGCGGTGTTGGTGTCGGGCCTGAACGAGATGGTGACCAAGGTAGCCCTGGCGGACATTCGCGGTGCGTTGGCCATCGGTTACGACGAAGGCACCTGGCTGGTCGCCAGTTACACCGCGACCTCGGTGGCGGCCATGGCGTTTGCGCCGTGGTGTGCGGTGACGTTCTCGTTGCGGCGATTCACCCTTTGCGCCATCAGCGTCTTCACGCTGCTGGGCATGTTGTGCCCGTTCGCCCCGAACTACGAAAGCCTGCTGGTCATGCGCACGTTGCAAGGCCTGGCTGGCGGTGCATTGCCGCCGATGTTGATGACCGTAGCGTTGCGGTTCTTGCCGGCCAATGTGAAGCTCTATGGCCTGGCCGGTTATGCCCTGACTGCCACGTTCGGGCCCGGTCTCGGCACGCCATTGGCCGGGCTGTGGACCGAGTATGTCGGTTGGCAATGGACGTTTTGGCAAATCATCGTGCCGTGTCTGCTGGCTCTGGGAGCGGTGGCTTATGGTTTGCCCCAAGACCCGCTGCGCCTTGAGCGCTTCAAAAACTTCAACTGGCGCGGTCTGCTGCTGGGTTTTCCGGCGATCTGCATGCTGGTGATCGGCATTTTGCAGGGCAATCGGCTGGACTGGTTCGAGTCGAGCCTGATCGGCGGATTGCTCGGCGGTGGGCTGGTGTTGCTGGTGTTGTTTCTGATCAATGAGTGGTCGCAGCCGATTCCGTTTTTCAAGATGCAGATGCTCGGCATCCGCAACTTGTCCTTCGCCCTGCTCACTCTGGCGGGGGTGCTGGTTGTGTTGCTGGCGGTGATCATCATTCCGTCCTCTTATCTCGCTCAGGTGCAGGGTTATCGCCCCGTGCAGACTGCGCCGATCACGCTGTTGGCGGCGTTGCCACAGTTGATTGCGCTGCCGTTGGTGGCGGCATTGTGCAACCTGCGGTGGGTCGATTGTCGCTGGGTGCTGGGCGCGGGTTTGAGCATGTTGGCGCTGTCGTGTATCGGTGGTTCGCAGCTGACGTCGGCGTGGATTCGCGACGATTTCTATGCGCTGCAACTGCTGCAAATCTTCGGTCAGCCCATGGCCGTCCTGCCGCTGCTGATGCTGGCGACCGGCAGCATCTCGCCGATGGAGGGGCCGTTCGCTTCGGCCTGGTTCAACACGGTGAAAGGCCTGTCAGCGGTGATTGCTACCGGCGTCATCGAGGCGTTGACCACCGCCAGACTGCATTTTCACTCGACGATGCTGGTAGACAACCTCGGCAATTCGCCCCTGGCCGACCGCGAGAGCGCACGCCTCGCCCACCGCCTGCACGAGCAAGCCGTGGTGCTGACGTCTTCCGATCTTTATCTGTGCATGGCGGGCATCGCGCTGACGCTGATCCTGTTGATTTTCTGGCTGCCGACGCGGATGTATCCACCGCGCGCGCCGACATGAACGCTTCACTGAAACAGAAGGTTTTTATGACGACTCAAACAACGCAAAAAATAGCTGTCGGTGTCGCCGTAGTGGTGGCGGTCGGTGTGCTGATTTGTCTGCTGACGCCCGGCCTTTTCGGTCAGCGCACGCAGCAAAAAACCAATGACGCGTTTGTCTCGGCGGACTTCACCCTGGTGGTCCCACGCGTGGCCGGGTTTATCAAGGAGGTGCTGGTGGAAGACAATCAGCAGGTCAAGGCCGGGCAGTTGCTGGCGTTGATCGACGATCGCGATCTGCGCGCTGCAGCCCAGGCGGCTGACGCCGAAACCCTGGTGGCCAAGGCGCAGCTGCAAAATGCCCGCGCGACTCTTGAACGTCAGGCCTCAGTGATCGCTCAGGCTCAAGCCTCGGTGGTGTCGGCCAAGGCTGAAATGGCTTTCGCCGAACATGAGTTGAATCGCTACGACCATCTGGCCGGCGTCGGGGCTGGCACGGTGCAGAATGCTCAACAAGCGCGCACGCGCATCGATCAGGCCAACGCGCGGTTGGCCAACGCGATGGCGGTGCTGGCGGCGGAACGCAAGCAAGTGGACATTTTGACCGCCCAGCGCGATGCGGCGGAAGGCGGATTGAAACGGGCGCAAGCCGCGCTGGAAATCGCCAGCTATGAGCTGTCTTACACGCGTATTGTCGCGCCGCAGGACGGTATGGTCGGCGAGCGCGCCGTGCGAGTCGGCGCTTATGTGACACCGGGTAGCAAAATTCTGGCGGTGGTGCCGCTGGCTCAGGCTTACGTGGTGGCCAATTTTCAAGAGACGCAACTGACCAACGTTCAGCCAGGGCAGGATGTGCAGGTGCGGGTTGATAGCCTCGGCGGTGAGGCGCTGAACGGTCGGGTCGAGAGCATCGCCCCGGCGACGGGCGTCACGTTTGCCTCGATCAAACCGGACAACGCCACGGGTAACTTCACCAAGGTTGTGCAGCGGATTCCGGTGAAGATTGTGCTGGAGCCGGGTCAGGCGCTGACCTCGCGGTTGCGCGTGGGGATGTCGGTGGAGGCGAATATTGATACGGCGAGCGCGGTGTCGCATGAGGTCACTCAGCGATGAACTTCGGTAAAACGCTTTCCCTGTGGCGAGGGGGCTTGCCCCCGTTGGGTCGCGGAGCGGCCCCAAAAATGGCGAGCGCTTCGCACTCGAACGGGGCGATGCGGCGTTCCGACAAGCCCCCTCGCCACAAGAGCCGCGTTCAGTCAGTTGCTTTTGTGTTGAGCTTGTTCTCAATAAGCGCCTGCACCGTCGGCCCCGACTTCCAGAAACCTCAAGCACAACAAATCAGCGAGTGGTCAAAACCCGCCAAACCCGCCGCCAGTGAAGCGGTCACCTCCGACATGAACGAACACTGGTGGGAGGTCTTCAACGACCCCAAATTGTCCGCCCTGACCCAGCGCGCCCTGACCGACAACCTCGACCTGAAACTCGCCAGCAGCCGCTTGCAACAAAGCCGTGCCGCGCGCCAAGTGATCACCGCCAACCGTTATCCCAACACGGCCGCGACTGGCAGTTACGGACGCAATCGCAACAGCGGCGAAGGCCTGAGCGATCCATCGGGCCACAACGGTGACTCGGCATTCAACCTGTGGGATGCCGGCTTCTCCGCGTCCTGGGAACTGGATTTCTGGGGGCGCGTGCGCCGTGAAACCGAAGCCGCCGACGCCACGCTGGAAGTCGCGGAAAACGATCGTCGCGGTGTGCTGCTGTCGGTGCTCGCGGAAACCGCTCAGGACTATATTCAACTGCGCGGCGTGCAAAGCACTCGGGCCGTCACCGAGCAGAACCTCGACGTCGCCCGCCACAGTTTGAAACTCTCGCAACTGCGTCTGGCCGACGGCGTTGCCACCGACCTGGACGTCGCCGAGGCTGCCGCCCAAGTCGCCGCCATCGAATCGCGCTTGCCTGCGCTGGAGCAGCGGCAGTCGCAACTGATCAACGCGTTGAGCCTGCTGATGGGTGAACCGCCGCAAGCGCTGCACGCCGAGTTATCCACAGACGCCCCAGTGCCGCAAACCCCACGCCAAGTCGCGATCGGCTTGCCGTCGCAGCTGGCGGAACGCCGTCCGGATATTCGCCAGGCTGAAGCGCAACTGCACGCTGCCACCGCGAACATCGGCGTGGCCAAGGGCGACTTCTACCCGCGGATCACCTTGTCAGGCAACCTGGGTTCGCAAGCCATGCAGCTCAGCGATTTTGGTTCGTGGGGCTCGCGTTCATTCGGTATCGGCCCGCAATTCAGCCTGCCGCTGTTTGACGGCGGTCGCCTGCGCGGTGTGCTGAACCTGCGCGAAGCCCAGCAACAGGAAGCGGCCATCGCCTACCAACAAACCGTGCTGCGCGCCTGGCATGAAATCGACGATCAACTGACCGCCTACAACGCCAGCCAATTGCGCCGCGACAGCCTCGCCGAAGCCGTCCGCCAAAACCAGATCGCCCTGCGCACTGCGCAGCAGCAATACACCGAAGGTGTGGTGGACTTCGTTAATGTGCTGACGGTGCAAGGCGCATTGCTGGCAACTCAGGAGCAATTTGTGGAGAGTTCGACCGGGGTTTCGCTGGCGATGGTCGGGTTGTACAAGGCGCTTGGCGGGGGATGGGAGTCGGTGTATCCGTTGGCGCAATTGACGAAGCGTTAGTTCACTCGTATCAATCCAGGTGGCCTGTCTTGATAGTTATGGTTCAACGCGATTGAGCAGCCTGTTGGCTGCTCAACTAGCAAAATTTTCGATCTTTATCTGGCCATCGGGAAAAGTGGCAATTATTTCAAGTTCACCACCCATGGCACGGATGTAGTTACGCAACGTGCTTATGTACATATCCGTGCGACGTTCCATCTTTGAGATGGCTGCTTGATTGATATGCAGCGTTTCTGCAAGCGTGGCCTGGCTGAGAGCTTTGGCCTGACGCAATTCGTGTAATGGCATTTCCTTAATGTGTTGTTCATAAATCGACTCGGCGCGTGCCCGGGATTCGGGTGTCATCCGCGCTTCAAGTTCGGCAAATTTCTTAGCCATAGCAGTGACCCTCTTTGCGCAATGTGTCGAGATGCTCATCGTACAGCTGATCGAATTCGTAACTCCCTTAGATGGCCATGGCGCGCTCCGTTTATACCTGTGCTGTGGGGTAACCTCAGAGCCGGGCCCAGTTGGCCCAACAGCTTGACGCTTGCAGCCACAGAGCTCTGCTCGCTTTCGCTCAGTTCTGCCCACCAGTCACCGAACTCGTCGGTATATTCGATATCCCAATTCATGACGCGGAATATGCACTCTATGGAATATTCCTTCAAGGTTATATTTTCGATGTATTGAAATCACCTTACCCAGCAAAACGCTGTCCAGCGTCTTCGCTTTTAATAAGGGATTACTCTGCGCTGACGCGCCAGCTCGGGGTCAACGCTTCCTGTCATCCCCTGAGAGATACGATCGCCGAGGTCACTGGTCGCAAAGCCAGCATCGACGAAGAACCTGCGCCGCCTTAAAGTGATCCATAGGCTTCGTGATGTCGGGCCGGTTGCAGGGGGAGGCAATGGAAGCACGCAGAGAAACTTCGCTTGGCGGTACCCAGGATCCGCACGCGGTGCCTGGCGGTTGGGCGGTGGTACAGCGTTGGTTGCGGTGGGCGCAGGAGCACCGGCTGTTGCCGATTCTGGCGTTGGCTGCCCTGGTGCGTTTCTACGACCTGACGGCGGCGGCCATTTGGGGCGACGAAGGGTCGAGCCTGCTGATGAGCCACTATTCATTGGCGGAAATATGGGGGCATGCCGCCCATGACGTGCACCCGCCACTGTATTTCATGCTGTTACATGGCTGGATCGAGGTGTTCGGCGACGGCATTTTTTCGATTCGCTGTCTCAGCGCTCTGCCCGGGATCGTCACGGTATGGCTTGGCGTCTGGCTGATGGACTTGATCGCCACCCGGCGTGCCGCGTTGCTGGCCGGTTTTCTGCTGGCGCTGTTGCCGACGGCGGTGCGCTATAGCCAGGAAGTGCGGATGTACTCGCTGCTGGGCCTGTGGCTGATCGGCGCGACGATTGCGCTGGTCTACTGGATCCGCTATCCCCGGCGTACACGCTATCTGGTGGCGTATGTGCTATTGATGAGCGCGGCGTTCTACACCCATTACTTCACCGCCCTGTGCGTGTTGTGTCACTGGCTGTACCTGGGGTTGATTCGTGTACTGCCAGCGTATCGCTTGCGCTGTATTCAACGCCCCGGCTGGTGGCTTGCGAACGTGGCAATCGTGCTGATCTTCCTGCCGTGGGTACCCAACCTGATTGATCTGACCCAGCACATGGATCAGCTCAAAGCCAATGGCGATGTGGGGTGGGAGTTGCCGGTCACATTCGGCTCGTTGCCGTCGATGATCTGGTCGTTACTGACCCAGGACGATGGGGGAAACCTGCCAACGCTGATTTTTATCGCGCTGCCGCTGGCGTTGCTGGGCATTACCGGCGTGGCGTTGGCGCGCGACCGCAGCGTCATTCGCGGCAGTATGTTGCTGGTGATCTACACGGCGTTGCCGATGCTATTGGTGTTCGGCGTGTCATTTATCTCGCCGGTGTTCATCGAGCGCTACCTGACGGCCTATGCACTGGGGTTGCCGATGATTGTCGCGTTGGCTGTTGATCGCCTGTATTCAGGCTTTCGAGTGCTGGCGCTGGCGGTGCTGGTGTTGTTTGTCGGCGTCGAACTGGTCGGCTTGAAGAACAACGCCACGGTCGATACCCACGATCAGATCAATGTGATGGTCGATTACGTTAACCAGCACTTCGTTGCCGGCGACCAGATCGTCACCAGCGATATGCTCTGGTACCTCGCCTACGTTTATTACAACCGCACCGACGCGAAACCGCTGCTGTACACGAAGCCGTTAGCCAATGGCGGGTCGAGCCGGCCAAACGCCTATGGATTCGGCACGCTGGTCACCCAGGACATTTATCTGGATCGCCTCGACAGCTTGCCCAAAGGCACTGGCCGGGTGTGGCTGATCGGCACCGTCGGTTTAGCGGATGAATTCGCGCCGCTGCCCGTGGGTTGGAAGAGTGCCGGTATTACGCAGGCGGGCGGGGCTAACGCGCGCTTGTTTGTGCTGCATTGAAAGTCTTGGTATCACCTCGGCCTTACGGCTTCGACGACAAATCCGCCATGCCCTTAAGCAATTCAATAGGGAGCGGAAAGACGATGGTCGAGCTTTTGTCCCCGGCAATCGAGCTCAGCGTCTGCATGTAACGCAACTGCATGGCCCCAGGCTGACGGCCGAGCATTTCGGCGGCCTGCATGAGTTTTTCCGAGGCCTGCAATTCACCTTCGGCGTGGATCACCTTGGCTCGGCGTTCCCGTTCGGCTTCGGCCTGTTTGGCGATGGCGCGGACCATCGATTCATTGAGGTCCACATGTTTGATCTCGACGTTGGCGACCTTGATGCCCCAGGCGTCAGTCTGTGCGTCGAGCACTTGCTGGATGTCGATGTTCAGCCGTTCGCGCTCAGCCAGCAGTTCATCGAGCTCATGTTTACCCAGCACCGCCCGCAGAGTGGTCTGGGCCAATTGGCTGGTGGCTGCGAGGAAGTCTTCGACCTGGATGATCGCCTTCTGGGGATCGAGCACGCGGAAATACAGCACCGCGTTGACCTTGACCGAGACGTTGTCGCGGGTGATGACGTCTTGTGGAGGAACGTCGAGGACGATGGTCCGCAGGTCAACGCGGACCATTTGCTGAACCACCGGGATCAGCAGGATCAAACCGGGGCCCTTGACCTGCCAGAAACGTCCGAGCTGGAACACCACGCCGCGCTCGTATTCGCGCAGGATGCGGAAGGTCGACCCCGCCAGTGCAATCAGCAGTAGCAGCAGCGCGGCGAAACCTACTTGCAGGCCCATGTTTATTCTCCCACCGGCGCCGCGTCAGCCGCGGCCACTTGCAACAGTAATCCTTTTCGCGCCACCACCCGGACGTGTTGCCCCGGCTGCAGCGGTGTCGAGCTTGAAACCTGCCAGCGCTCCCCTTGCAGATGCACCCAGCCGTTGCAGGCATTGTCGGGCAGCAACGACAGGACCGGCGTCACGCTGCCCAGCAGCCCGGCATCGCCACTGACGTTGCGCCGCGGTCGGGTTTTCAGGGCGCGGATCAGCAGGAAAATCAGGAGCAGGGCACTCACCAGCCCCAGGCCGATCATCAAGGGAACAGGCATTTCGGTATTGGTCAGAATCACTGCGCCGATTACGAACATCACAATGCCGCCCAAACCGATCACGCCATAATTGGGCAACGCGGCCTCGGCGATCAGAAAGGCGATGCCGAAGGTGATCAACCAGATCCCGACGGGATTTGGCATCAGCAGCACAACGCTATCGGCGGCGAACACCGACCCGCTCAACGCCAGCAGTAGTGCAACGGCACAGCAGCGAATATTCACGTGACCCTCCGCGAGAGTCATCAGGTGGCTCTGTATACAGTTTAGTTGAGCCTTGGCGTATCTGAATTTTGCTCACTTTCCGACTGGCGTCCGATGGGCGGATTTCCCGCCGGCATGCACCATCAGGCCTAGACTTTCAGTACGAAGAAAAGCGTCAACCATCGTCCGCCCGTCACTGTTGCGGACACCGAGGTGCATCATGCGTATGGCAAGAACCGTGCAGAGAAGCCTGGAAACGGCTCACTGCGAATATGACATCGTCACCCATCCCCATTCGGCCAGCAGCCTGGAAACGGCGCGGCTCGCGGGGGTTCCTGCCGAACGGGTGGCCAAGTCGGTCATCCTCGACGATCACCATGGGCATTACCTGATGGCCGTACTGCCTGCCAGCCGTCACCTGGACCTGAGCAAAGTCCGCAGCAGCGGCGAATGGCAGGTCTCCCGGGAAAGCAATCTGCCGCACCTGTTCGATGATTGCGAACGCGGTGCCGTGCCGGCGCTGGGTGAGGCCTATGGGCTGGATGTGGTCATCGACCCGCTGGTAACCCGGCAGAAAGACATCTATCTGGAAGCCGGCAATCACATCAACCTGTTGCACATGAACATGCCGCAGTTTTTGAAAATGGTGCCGCATGCCGAGGTGCGGGAATTGAGTCAGTGAGTTTTGTGTTGTCAGTGCCGCCGCCATCACGAGCAGGCTCGCTCCCACAGTTGACCGAGTGTTCATGTAGGAGTGAGCCTGCTCGCGATGATTTTTCATCTGCTATAGGAGCCCCAAATGGAATCCCCAACCCACACCCTGCCCAACCTGTTCAAACAACTCGGCCTGGCGGATGACGCCGAGAGCATCGATAAATTCATCGCCACCCACTCACCGCTCAAGCCCGAACTGCACCTTGCAGATGCGTTTTTCTGGAGCAAGAGCCAGGCGGATTTTTTGCGGGACAATATTTTGGATGATGCGGATTGGGCGGAGGTGGTGGATCAGTTGGATGTTTTGTTGAGGAAGGGGCGGGGGGTGTGAGCATCAACTGCTCGGTGGCCACTGTCTGGAAGTGTGGACTAGTGCGAGTATCCAGGTAGCGTCCGATTCTGGCTGATAAACCAAGCGATAACTCTGATGGGGTATCAACTCACGAGTCCCCGTAATGATGCCGAGCGGACCGGTTTCAGGGTATCTCGCGATACGAGATACTGCGTCGCGAAAGCGATTGTCCATGTCGATGGCGGCTACTGGGTTGAGCTCATACAGGTAATCCCAAATGTCTGCACGATCCTGTGCTGCTGCGGGCGTCCAGATTATCCTCATCCTTTTTTGGCCGCCAGTGCACGCCTGACCGCGAATTGCGCTTCGACTTCATCATTGGTCAAGCCATCACCGGCACGCATGGAAACACGTGCGCTGTCGACTTTCCTCTGCAGGAACGCTTCGTACTCGCGCGACTCTCGTTGTGTTTGAACGAACTGGCGCATCATTTCCCGGACGATCTGCGAAGCAGGACGATGGGAGGCTTCTGCCTCAGCCATAAATTGTTCGCGCAGTTCTGGTTCAAGTTTCATCGTGAAAACGGCTTGTTTTGACATTTCTGTATCCTCGGTCCGTGTGCTGACGAAGTATATACATCGTCAGTACTAAATCTATTTCAGATTGAACGCTCCGCGACGGATGACTGCCAATTTGTTTCAAAACTTGACCACCTTTCCCCCCAAATGCGATATTGATAGTTAGCAAACTAACAGTGTGTGTTTCCCCTCGTGCCGAAGAACCTCGACGCTCTCCAGATGAACATCAGCAGCTCCATGGTGGTGGCCGCCCGGCATTGGCGGAAGATCTGCCAGACCACGCTGGTCAACTATGGAATCTCCGAAGCCTGCGCCGTCCCGTTGTTGATGATCGGCCGCCTGGGCGAGGGCGTGCGCCAGGTGACGGTGGCGCAGGCGGCGGGGATGGAAAGTCCGTCCCTGGTGCGTTTGCTCGACCAATTGTGTCATTCGGGCTACGTCTGCCGGACGGAAGATGCCCATGACCGACGCGCCAAGTGCCTGAGCCTGACCGCCACCGGTCGCGAATTGGTGCAGGCCGTCGAAATCGAGCTCGTGCGTTTGCGCCATGAAGTGCTAGAAGGCATCGACCCAAGCGATCTGGAAGCTACGCTACGGGTACTGAGAGCCTTTGAAGCGGCGAATGCGCCGTCGGTGGTCAACCCTTGAGCGGATTTTTCACCGGTATGCCTGCAGCGCGAGACTGGTTCTACGGTGTGCGTACTTTCGCCGCCTCAATGATCGCGTTGTACATCGCGCTGCTCATGCAAATGCCGCGTCCGTATTGGGCGATGGCCACGGTTTATATCGTGTCCAGTCCCTTTGTCGGCCCTACCAGCTCCAAAGCGCTCTACCGGGCAATCGGCACCTTTTTCGGCGCGGCGGCGGCGGTTCTTTTTGTGCCCATGTTTGTCCAGAGCCCTTACGTATTGGTGGTGGTCATCGCGCTGTGGACCGGGACGCTGCTGTTCCTGTCCTTGCACCTGCGCACCGCCAACAACTACGCCTTGATGCTGGCCGGTTACACCTTGCCGCTGATCGCCCTGCCGGTGGTGAACAATCCGTTGGGCGTCTGGGACGTGGCGGAAGCGCGCACTGAAGAAATCTTCCTCGGCATTGCCGTGGCGGCGGTGGTTGGCGCCATGTTCTGGCCTCGGCGGCTGGCGCCGGTGTTCAACGATGCGGTGAGCAAATGGTTTACCGATGCCTCGACGTACAGCCTGCGTTTCCTCGGCCGCCAGGTGCAGCCGGACGAAGTCAGCGCGCTGCGCTCCGCGATGGTCACAACCTTCAACACCCTGGAATTGATGATTGGCCAGTTGCCGCACGAGGGCGCGCACCGGCAAACCGTGCGAAACACCAAGGAATTGCGTGGGCGGATGATTCACCTGTTGCCGGTGATCGACGCCCTCGACGATGCGCTGTATGCCCTTGAGCGGCGCACGCCCGAGCTGGTGGAAAAATTCGCACCGCTACTGGCCGCTACCACCGAATGGCTCAATCACAAAGACGCCGACCTCGCGCGCTGGCAGGCGCTCAAAGATCAGCTTGATGCCCTGCAACCGTCCGCCGAAGCCCTGAATGATCGCAAACAGCTGCTGTTCTCAAATGCGTTGTATCGCCTCGGCGAATGGATCGACGTGTGGCAAGACTGCCGCAGCCTGCAATACGCCATCCAGTGCGAAAGCCCGGACAGCTGGCGCGCGGTTTATCGCCACTGGCGCCTGGGTCGCCTGTCGCCGTTTCTCGACCGTGGGCTGATGCTCTACTCGGCGGCCTCGACGGTCACCGCGATCATCGTTGCCTCGGTGCTGTGGATTCTGCTCGGCTGGACCGATGGAGGCTCGGCAGTGATTCTGGCCGCCGTGGCGTGCAGCTTTTTCGCCTCGATGGATGACCCTGCACCACAGATTTACCGGTTCTTCTTCTGGACCGCGATGTCGGTGGTGCTGGCCAGCCTTTACCTGTTTCTGGTGCTGCCCAACCTGCACGATTTCCCGATGCTGGTGTTGGCGTTTGCCGTGCCGTTTATCTGTATCGGCACCCTGACGGTCAAGCCGCAGTTTTACCTGGGCATGCTCCTGACCCTGGTCAACACGTCATCGTTTATCAGTATTCAGGGCGCCTACGACGCGGATTTCCTCAGCTTCGCCAACTCCAACCTGGCCGGTCCCATCGGGTTGTTGTTTGCCTTCATCTGGACCCTGATCGCCCGGCCGTTTGGTGCAGAACTGGCGGCCAAGCGGCTGACCCGTTTCAGTTGGCGCGACATTGTCAGCCTCACCGAACCGGCCAGCCTGGCCGAACACCGGCAATTGGGCATCCAGGTGCTCGATCGGCTGATGCAGCACTTGCCGCGTCTGGCCATGACCGGCCAGGACACCGGCATCGCCTTGCGCGAAGTGCGCGTGGCGCTGAACCTGCTCGACCTGCTGGCGTACACCCCGCGAGTAGTCGGTGCCCCGCAAGCGTTGCTGCATCAGGTGGTGGCAGAAGTCGGCGAGTATTTCAAAACCTGCCTCAAGGCGGGTGAGCGACTGCCGCCACCGAACCCGTTGTTGATGACCCTCGACCGCGCCCGCCGAGCGCTGGATACAAGTTGCGATGAGGACACACGTCTGAATTTGTTGCATGCCCTGAGTGGCCTGCGCCTGGCGTTGTTGCCCGGCGTGGAATTCGTCAGCTCGGGCGAACTCGAAGAACCGCTGTCCCATGGCATCGATGGAGCACCCTTATGATCGGTGATGTGGATGTGAGCGGGGTGTTTCTGCCCACGCTGCTGGTGCTGATGGGCATTACGTATGTGTTGTACCTGCTGGTGCACGGGTTGCTGATGCGCCTGCACTTTTACCGTCTGGTCTGGCACCGGGCATTGTTCAACGTGGCTCTCTACGCTTTGCTGCTCGGCGCTGTGGACTCACTCAGTCGATACCTGATGACATGAAAAAACCTTTCTTGACCCTGGGTCGCGTGGTGCTGACCCTGTTGATCGTGACCTTCGCCGTCGTCGTGGTCTGGCGCATGGTGATGTACTACATGTTTGCGCCGTGGACCCGCGACGGGCATATCCGTGCCGACATCGTGCAAATCGCTCCGGACGTTTCCGGGCTGATTCAGCAGGTGGATGTGCGCGACAACCAGTTGGTGAAACGCGGTCAGGTGCTGTTCAGTATCGATCAGGACCGTTTCAAACTGGCCCTGCGCCAAGCCAAAGCGGCGGTCGCCGACCGTCAGGAAACGCTGGCTCAGGCGCAACGCGAAGCCAAGCGTAACCGTGGCCTGGGCAATCTGGTGCCGGGCGAGCAACTGGAAGAAAGCCAGTCCCGGGTCGCTCGCGCCGAAGTGGCGTTGATGGAAGCGCAAGTGGCGGTGGACAGCGCCCAGTTGAACCTCGACCGCTCGACCATCCGCAGCCCGGTCGACGGCTACGTCAACGACCGTGCACCGCGGGCGCAGGAGTTCGTCACCGCCGGGCGGCCGGTTTTGTCGGTGGTCGACAGCAATTCATTCCACATCGACGGCTATTTCGAAGAAACCAAACTGAACGGCATTCATGTCGGCCAAAGTGTCGACATCCGCGTGATCGGCGACCGCGCGCGGCTACGTGGTCATGTGGAAAGCATCGTTGCCGGCATCGAAGACCGCGACCGCACCATCGGCAACAACCTGCTGCCCAACGTCAATCCGGCATTCAGCTGGGTGCGGCTGGCACAGCGGATTCCGGTGCGGATTGTCTTTGACGATGTGCCGGCGGACTTTCGCATGATCGCCGGGCGCACCGCGACTGTGTCGATCCTCGACGATCAACCGCAGGAGCCGGCGAAATGAGCAAGGCGTCGGGTTTGGCGGTTGCCGGATTAGGTTTGCTGCTGTCGGCCTGTCAGGTCGTTGGCCCGGATTACCATTTGCCCGACGAAGCGGCTGTCCATCGACCCGATTTGCAGGGCGATCTGGCGGTCGACGGCAAAACGGTGGTGTCCGCACCGGTGCCGGCCGATTGGTGGCGCCTGTACAAGGACCCGCGACTCGACCAGTTGGTGCAACAGGCCATGGCGTCCAATACCGATTTGCGCGTTGCGGCGGCCAGTCTTTCGCGGTCCCGCGCTCAGGTCGATGAGGCAGAAGCAGCGGGTGGCTGGAGCGGCGGTGTGAAGATGGGCGCCCAGCGACTGCAGGAGTCTGGCCAAGCGTTCCTGCTTCCGGAAAAAGTGCCGGTGGCCAACGTCGGTGATATCGGCATCAGCGCGTCGTACCAGTTCGATCTGTTCGGCACGTTGCAGCGCGGCATCGAAGCGGCCAAGGCCAACGCCGATGCGACGCAGGCAGCTGCCGATACGGCTCGCATCACCGTGGTGGCCGACGTGGTCCGAGCCTACAACCAAGTGTGCGCGGCCAATGAGGAGCGGGAGATTGCCCAGCACTCCCTCGACCTGCAGGCCCAGAGCACCACGCTGATCCAGCGCCTGCGCGATGCCGGCCGTGGCGACGAAACCCAGGTCACCCGTTCGCAAACCCAGTTCAAATCCCTGCGCGCCGACATGCCGCGTTATGAGGCCTCGCGTCAGGCCGGGCTGTATCGCCTGTCGATGTTGCTGGCCAAGCCAGTGGATCAACTGCCGGCCGGCACCGCCACCTGCGACGAGCTGCCGAAAATCGCGCAATTGATTCCGGTGGGCGATGGCGCCGCATTGCTCAAGCGTCGTCCCGATGTGCGGCAGGCCGAGCGCCGGCTGGCGACTGCGACGGCCGGGATTGGCGTCGCCACGGGTGAGCTGTACCCGAACATCAGCATCGGCGCGACCATCGGCACTGTCGGTATCCTCGACGATCTCGGCGACCCGTCCACCAACCGTTGGGGTTTCGGTCCGTCGCTGACCTGGAACGTGCCGACCAACGGCGCCCGGGCACGCATCCGCGAAGCCGAAGCGGTGACCCAGGCGACGCTGGCGCATTTCGATGGGGTGGTGCTCAACGCCATTCGCGAAACCCAGACCAGCCTGGCCCAGTACGCTGCGTTGTTGCAACGTCGTGACGCCCTGGCAGACGCCGAGCAATCGGCAAGGCTGGCAGCGGACCAGACGCATCGTTTCTTCCAGGCCGGGCGCGAATCATTCCTGGCGGACCTGCAAGCGACCCGCACCTACACGGATGTCACGGCGCAACTGGCCGCTGCCAACACCCAGGTTGCCGCCAGCCAAATTGATTTGTTCCTCGCCTTGGGCGGCGGCTGGGAAAGCGGACGAACGCAAGGCACGAACACCAGCAAACCCTGAGGCCGTTGCTATGCTTTGATTTGATGGAGTCGCGAGTCGACTTCATCGATCAAGCTCGCGTTGGTCATGGGGATTAAAAATAATGAAAAACCCTTATGCTCCTGGCTTCTGGTGCGCTATTGCAGCATTGGTTTTGCTGTCGGCCACCTATTTCTACGGCATCATGCTGGCCCACCAGATCGACAAGGCGCTGGTGTTTCTCGACAGCGCTACCGCGCTTATCGCCGTGATGGCAATCGTGGTGGTGGCCTGGGCTTCCGTCCAGGGTCAGCGCATCAAAAAAAGACAACTCGAACAAGGCAAGACCCTGGTGGTTATCTGGGACACCAAGGTGGCGCTGCGTCGTGTCGAAACGGTGTTTGACCAATATTTCTGGGGCAGCTACTGGCAACCGGGGCGCACGTTCCAGGAAGTCATGGGCGAGCTCACCGGCACACCGCTGGAAAAAAGCCTCGAGACCTTGAAGAAACAATGCCTGGCGTTGGATAAACAGGTGTCCGAGGACGGCTGGCACTGGCTCAACAATGCCCGTGAGCTGTCGGACGTCGCCACCAAAATGGCGCGGGAGCGCTATCAACTGGACGTTTGTGATCCGCGCTCGGAGGTGACCGGCGGGGCGGTGATCAATCGAGACTTCGAGGTGCTGGTGTATACGTGGACGGCACGGCTCAAGAGCTTTGATCATCAGCTGGATGAGATGGAAGTGCAGTATTCCTGAATGTGTATTGGCGGAACTGACGCCTTCGCGAGCAAGCCCGCTCCCACATTTGATCTCCTTGTTCACAAATTATGTGTCCACTGAAGATCTAATGTGGGAGCGGGCTTGCTCGCGAAGAGAGCCTGGTAACCTCTGAAACTCTCGCCTCCTGCGAAGTGTCCATAGGCAACAGTGTTTCTAGACACTCTTTAACCTTTAAACATTGGGCCGCCCGATGCGCCTAGTGCTAATCTCCACCGCACTTTTAGCGGAGTCGAGCCGCAACCCCTCAAGGGTTCAGGGAAGACGACGACACCTTCAAACAACGGACATTGACTGGGTCATTCATGAATAAATCAGCAGGCGTGCTTCTTGGAATCGTCGTAGCCATCGGTGCAATCAGCGCGGGGGGTGCCTGGTACACCGGGACCAAAATCGAAGGCGTGTTGAACACCTCGATCGCCGACGCCAACAAAGAGCTGAAGGCTGCGCTGGTCGGTTCCAATGGCACGGCCTCGCTGGAACTGGTGTCGCTTGAGCGTCATGTGTTCAGCAGCACCGCGCACTACCGCCTCAAGGGCGAAGGCGAGATGTTTGGTGAATCACCGGTTGAGTTGCTCTTTGTCGACCACATCGAACACGGTCCGCTGCCGTTCTCGCGCCTGGTCTCGTTGAAATGGTTGCCGGTCATGGCCACCAGTCACTATGAATTGGAACGCACCCCGCTCACCGAGAAATGGTTTGCCGCCGCCAAAGACAAATCGCCGCTCACCGGCGTGGTCAACATCGGTTACGACAATGCCACCAACGGCACCCTCGAATTACTGCCGCTGGACGTCGCGCTCGATGAAAAGTCCAACCTGAAATTCTCCGGTCTAAACCTCGAAGTCGCCGCCAGCGCCCAGGCCCAGAAGGTCAAGGCCAACGGCTACATGGACAGCCTGACGCTGACCACCGTGGCCGAAGATCAAACCCCGGTGAAGGTCGAGCTCAATGGCCTGACCATGGCCAGCAACCTGGTAAAAAGCACGTACGGCTACTACACCGGCGAGAACACCCTCGAGCTGACCGACAGCAAATCCACCTTCGGCCCCAAGCAATCGGTACTGGGCCTGAAAAAATTCGAAATGAAAAACCAGACCGAGGAATCGGGCACCAGCGCTTCGGGGCGTGCCGATTACAAAGTGGGTGAAGTGTCGGTGAACGGCAAGGCGGTTGGTTCCGCGCAGATGGCCATGAGCCTGAAGAACCTCGATATCCCGGCGACCATGTCGCTGATGCAGGTTTACCAGACCAAACTGCAGCCTTACGAGAAAGCCGCCGCCGAGGCCGCTGCGGCCGGTCAGCCGTCTCCAGAACTGGTCCTGACCCCGGCCGAAGAGGCGCAGGTCAAAACCGGCCTCGAAAAACTGCTGGCTGCCGGCCCGCAGGTGGCGTTGGAAAACCTGTCGTTCAACACCACCAATGGCGAAAGCCGCGCCAACCTGGTGCTCGACCTCACCAAGCCGCCGACCATGGACCTGCCACCCGATCAACTGACCCAACAGTTGATTGCACTGCTGGATATCAACGTACAAGTGTCCAAGCCAATGCTTGTCGACGTGTTCACCGTGCAAAGCCAGCTTGATGGTCAGACCGACGCCAAGCTCATCGCCGACCAGGCGACCGCCACGGCCGATATGTTCGGCAGCATGGCGGTCGGTACGCAGTTCGCCAAACTGGACGGCAATAACATCGTCAGCAAATTTCACTACGCCAACAATCAGGTGGAATTCAATGGCCAGAAAATGACCGTTGAAGAGTTTGTCGGTTTCGTGATGAGCAAAATCGGTGGCGGTGGCGAGATCCAGGAATAAGACGCGCGGCTCAAAGGAACGCCCGGCCATTGCTGCACGCAGAGGCCGGGCGTTTTGCTGTGGGGTGTTTGCCTGCTAACCCATGTCCCGAATCAGTTGCCACGCTTCATCCACTGACAGCGGCTGTTTCATGCGTTCGGCAAGCAGCGCCATGGCCCGTTCTTCATCGCAGGCAACCGCCGCCGCCACCACGCCATTTTTGCCGAACAGGCCTATAAAGGGCGGATGGTAGGGATCACCCTTGAACTCGACTTCGTCCCAGGCTTGGGCATGGCCGAGATAGTCGTAGTTTTTGCCGAAGTGCCACGTCCAGAAATACGGTACATCGAGGTAATGCTCGTCGGCGCCCAGCATATTCGCGGCGGCGATCCGCGCCTGTTGTTGAGCCAGGCGCCAATGCTCGATGCGCTGAGGCTGGCCGTGCAGCGGGAAGGTCGCGATATCACCGGCCGCCCACACCCCGTCGGTGACGCGCATGGCGCCATCGACCTTCAGGGAGCGGTCTTTTTCCTTGGGCAGATCGGTAAACGGATCGGTTGCGGGGGTGACGCCGATGCCGGCCAGCACCAGATCCGCCGGCAAGCGTTGCCCATTGTCCAGGCACACCGCTTCGACGTTTTCCGTGCCTTCTATATAGGAGGCTTCGCCTTCGGTGTGAAACACCACGCCATTGGCTTCATGCAACGCGCGAATCGCCTTGCCGACGGTTTCGCCAAATTGTGCGGCGAAGGGGATGGCATGTCGTGCCAGGACAGTCACGTCCAATCCGTATTCACGTAGGGCTGAAGCGGACTCAAGGGCAATGAAACTGTCGCCGATGATCACTGCTCGCTGGCCGGGTTTTGCCGCCTGCAGAATCTGCCGTGCCTGATCTTTTGAACGCAGCACGAACACTTGTGGCAAATGGGCGCCAGGCAGGGTGAGTGGATTGGGCTTGCCGCCAGTGGCAAGCATCGCGGCGTCATAGCTCAACGATCGCCCATCAGTCAGCCGCAGGGTTTTGCTCGACGAGTCCAGGTTGGCGACTTCACCACTGATGCGCTCGATACGCTGGTCGCGATAAAACGCATCATCCCTTAGCGGCGGGACTTCTTCCGGTGGCATTTCCCCGGCAATGACAAATTTGCTCAGGACGGTGCGGTCGTAGCCTGCGACGGCTTCGCGGTCGATCAGCAGCACTTGGCCGCCGAAGCCCTTTTCGCGCAGCGCCGCCGCACACGCCGTACCGGCCGCCCCGGCACCGACGATGACAAAACTGCGTTCGTCGTCTGCCGGCGGTGCATGCGCATCGGCTAATGGCTGGTCGTCGACCCAGATCTCGCCATCGCGTACTTCCAGCGGATAGCGCTTGAGACTGTCCAGGGCCGGCGGCTCGCACAATGCCCCGTCCTCAATCCGATACGCAGCTTTGTGCCACGGGCAGATCAAGCGTCCGTGGCACAGCGCACCGTCCGCCAGCGGTGCCCCGGCGTGCGGGCATTCGCCCTGATAGGCGCGCAATTGATCACCCACTCGCAACAAAACAATTTTGGTGTCTGCAATCCGGACTTCAAGGCCCCGGCTCTCGGACACATCGGCGAAACGCGCAACGCGGTGCAGTGCCATGGCGGCTCTCCAGACAGACGTTTCACTTAAGAGTTTGGCCCTTTACGCGAGGTTCAGCCAATTCCCACTGCCACCGCACGAACGGTCCAGCTATAGTTCGCAAGCCGACGACGGCCCTATCCGCACAAGGTGCTCCGGAATGACCCGATTGACCTCTCTGAACCCTTGGCTGGCGGCCGTTGCAGTCGCCTTTTGCGTGCAATTTTCGGCGCAGGCCCAGGAGCGTTTCACCCTGAACATCCCTGGTGTCACGGATGACCGGCTGTTTACCTCGGCGGCTGCCAGCGATGCCCCGGGTTGTGGCGGACATAATGCGTCGCCGGCGCTGAACTGGAATACCGGGCCGGCGGGAACGCTGAGTTATGCCATCGTCATGCACGACCCGGACGGCCAGAAGGGCCAGGGTGTTGATCATTGGGTGCATTACGGCATCAAGGCCACCACCCACCAGATTCCCGCCGGCGTCGGGGCAAAATCAGCCCTTGAAGGTGTCGGCGGCACCAACAGCAAAGGCACCACCGGTTACATGGGGCCGTGCCCGCCGACTGGCGACAGCGCCCATCACTACATTATTCAGTTGTATGCACTGGATCTCGCTCCAGACGCCTTGCCTGCCGGTCTGACACGTGCGCAACTGCTGGAAAAAATCAAAGGTCATGTGCTCAGGAACAGCAGCGTGGTGCGCCGTTACCACCGCTGAGATTAATTTTCAGCCGGTTTAACCCGAACCTGAACGGGGGCTCGTCTCAGAGGATGAATGGATCATTTTCCTCCTGAGGTCAGCCCCCATGTCCCTCCCTCTGCATTTTCTCCGCCCGGCCGCCCAGGGTTTCACTACCGGGTTGCTGCTGGCCATCGCCGGTTGTGGCGTTTCCTCCACACCCGATTCCGCACAAGTGTCGCCACCGGCTCAGAGCGAGATGAAGGCGGCCGGGGTGATGCGTAGCGAAACGGCCATGGCGGATACGTCGATGGCCAAACGCAGCGCTCGTCCGGCACCGGTCGCACGTTTTGCGCCTGAGTCGTTGCCGCCGGGGTATCGAGATGAACAGCGAGAGCAATACCAGACGCTGGCGGACAACCCCATCCACAGCGTCGCCGAGGCGCCGGTCTCGACCTTCAGCGCCGATGTGGATACTGGCGCTTACGCCAACGTCCGACGGTTACTCAATCAGGGGCGCTTGCCTCCCGACGGTGCGGTACGGCTGGAGGAGATGGTCAACTACTTTCCCTACGACTATGCGTTACCCTCCGATGGCTCGCCATTCGGCGTGACTACTGAACTGGCGCTGTCACCCTGGAACCCGCATACACGCCTGCTGCGCATCGGCATCAAGGCGTCTGACCGCGCAGTGACGGAATTGGCCCCGGCGAACCTGGTGTTTCTGGTGGACGTGTCCGGTTCAATGGATCGTCGCGAAGGTCTGCCGCTGGTCAAAAGCACCCTGAAATTACTGGTTGATCAATTACGCGAACAGGATCGTGTTTCGTTGGTGGTCTACGCTGGCGATTCGCGTGTGGTGCTCGAGCCAACTTCCGGACGCGAAAAGGCGAAAATTCGTACAGCAATCGATCAATTGTCTGCCGGCGGTTCGACCGCTGGCGCGTCGGGCATCGAACTGGCTTATCAAATGGCGCAGCAGGCGTTTATCCCCAAGGGGATCAACCGCATCCTGCTGGCCACCGACGGTGACTTTAATGTCGGCATCAGCGACTTCGATAGCCTCAAACAAATGGCTGTGGATAAACGCAAGACAGGCGTTTCCCTGACGACCCTGGGTTTTGGGGTGGATAACTACAATGAACACCTGATGGAGCAACTGGCCGACGCCGGCGACGGTAACTATGCCTACATCGACAACCTGCGTGAAGCGCGCAAGGTGCTGGTGGATCAGCTCGGCTCAACCCTCGCGGTCGTGGCAAAGAATGTGAAGCTGCAAGTGGAGTTCAATCCGGCTCAGGTCAGCGAATATCGACTGTTGGGGTATGAGAATCGGGCGCTGAAGCGCGAGGATTTCAGCAACGACAAGGTCGATGCGGGCGAGATCGGTGCAGGACATACGGTGACAGCGCTGTACGAAGTTGTGCCCAAGGGCGAGAAGGGATGGTTGGAGCCGTTGCGTTATGGCAAACCTGAGTCGGCCGTTTCGGGGAATACCGGAGAAATGGCGATGCTGCGAGTGAGGTATCAGCTGCCCGAAGGTGGGAATAGTCGCTTGATCGAGCGACCCATCAGTGGCAGTCAGGCCGGCAAGGCCAGCGATGACCTGAGGTTTGCGGCGGCCGTCGCCGCGTTTTCCCAGCAGCTTAAAGATGGGCGGTATACAGGTGGTTTCAGTTTGAAGGACACGCAAGCACTGGCTCGCGGTGCGCGGGGTGAGGATCGATACGGGCTGCGTGCCGAGTTTGTGCAGTTGGTTGAGTTGGCCCAAAGCTTGCGCACCACGACGGCATCGAACAGTGAGCCGCTTATTAAAGGAGGCTACAACTGACATGTCAGCTCCTGAGCCGGGCGACGAAACGCTGCTGGCCCGTTATCGAGCAGGTGACGGGTCGGCGTTCGAGATCTTGTACGCCCGCCATCGCCTGGGCCTCTATCGATTCCTGCTCGGCCTCAGCGGTAAACCCGAGCTGGCTGAAGAGGTTTACCAGGACACCTGGCTCAGCCTGATTCGCAGCACCAGTCAGCCACAAGGTCGGGCGAACTTTCGTACGTGGCTTTACCAGATCGCCCGTAATCGACTGATTGATCACTGGCGCAAGCACGGAATCCACAATCCCTTGCACGACAGCTATGACGAACAGGCTCATGCGGTAATTGATGAGGCGACCGATCCGGAGCAATTGCTGAGCTTGAGTCGCGACAGTCAGCGTCTGGAAACGGCGCTGCAAGACCTTCCCGCTGACCAGCGTGAAGTCTTCCTCCTGCGTGTTCATGGCGATCTCGACCTGGCGCAGATCGCCACGCTCACTGGAGCACCACTGGAAACCATCAAAAGCCGTTTGCGTTACGCCCAGCAAAAACTGCGTCGGATGCTGGCCGAGGAGGTACTGACATGACTGACGCCCGTCCCACACCTGAAGATGAGATGGTGAAGCACTTTCATGAGCACGCGACGGGTGAACCGCCGGCTCACCTGGATTCATTGATCCTTGCCGTGGCCCATACGGAAACTCCGGTACCGAAGCCGAACCTCTGGCGACGCTGGGTTCAGGTTTGCCAGAAGCCTCGCTGGCAGGTTGGGTTTGCGAGTCTTGTGGGTGTCGCGTTGATGCTGGCGTTGGTGCAGCGTACACCGGAGCAAGCGCCGGGCTATGACGTCGTCCCGGCGCCTAAGGCATCCGCACCGGTTGTTAAAAAAGAGGCTTCGCGCGCTCTGGCTGCCCCGGCAGCGCCGATGGCTGATGATGTTGCGCCCGCGCAGAGCGAGTCGATTAATGCCGAGAGGGCTGAAGAGGCGAAAGTTGCCAAGCGTGCAACGGCGCCAGCAATAACGCTGGATGAGCAACTGCGTGAGGTGGTGCGCCTGCAGAATGCCGGTCAGGCACAGGCGGCAGATACGTTAATGAAGGCATTGCACAAACGCTTTCCTGACGAAAACGTCGAGGCCCGACTCAAGGAGTTGCAGAGAAACTGAGTCGCAAGACGGTCAGCCATTTGGCATCCGTGCCCGAAAGCGCGCACTATCGGGGCATAGCACGATGCGTTGGAGGAAGCCGTGGCGAAAAAAATCGATCGCATCGCCCAAATGCTCAACTGCCCCGTGAAGGGGGAGGAACTAAGGCGGGCAATTACTGAGAGTCGTAAGGATTTCCTCCTTAACCAACCGGAAGCGGAGGAGGAGGATGAGGAAGACTTTGAGGACGATGAGGAGTGGGATGACGATCTCGACTGGACGACTGAGTAGGAACTCCGCTGGGTTACCCTGCTGATGCGCGCTGGAAAGGCCTCTGAAGTACAAGTGTACGAAGCGGGAAAGAAAGTTCAAAAAGAGGCTTGACGTAGTATTGGAACGCTGTAGAATTCGCCTCCCGCTACCGAGTGATCGGAAGCGCAAGTGGTTGAAGTTGTTAAAGATTTCCAAGCGAAACTTTGAAAACTTCTGAAAATAACCGCTTGACAGCAACAGAGGCTGCTGTAGAATGCGCGCCTCGGTTGAGACGAAAGATCTTAACCAACCGCTCTTTAACAACTGAATCAAGCAATTCGTGTGGGTGCTTGTGGAGTCAGACTGATAGTCAACAAGATTATCAGCATCACAAGTTACTCCGCGAGAAATCAAAGATGTAACCAACGATTGCTGAGCCAA
>NZ_RCZE01000022.1 GCF_006438915.1 Pseudomonas arsenicoxydans
GGGTTCGGTTAAGCCGCACACCAAGTTCACTGCAGAAGTTTACGTTCTGAGCAAGGAAGAAGGCGGCCGTCATACTCCGTTCTTCAAAGGCTACCGTCCACAGTTCTACTTCCGTACTACTGACGTGACTGGTAACTGCGAGCTGCCAGAAGGCGTTGAAATGGTAATGCCAGGTGACAACATTCAGATGACTGTTACCCTGATCAAAACCATCGCGATGGAAGATGGCCTGCGTTTCGCTATCCGTGAAGGCGGTCGTACCGTCGGCGCTGGCGTCGTAGCCAAAATCATCGAGTAAGCCTCTTTTTAGAGTCGGCTTGATGAATTGAAAAAGCCCCCGCTTAGCGGGGGCTTTTTTATTGGGTTGACACCTATCTGGGGCGTCTATAGAATTGCGCCTCCTTTTAACGGGCGTATTGCGCTCGGTGGGAATAGCAGCCGGAGTCTGAAATCCAATGCAAAATCAGCAAATCCGTATCAGGTTGAAGGCTTTTGACCATCGCCTGATCGACCAATCCACCCAGGAAATCGTGGAAACCGCGAAACGTACTGGTGCTCAAGTGCGTGGTCCAATTCCACTGCCTACCCGTAAAGAGCGGTTCACCGTTCTGGTCTCCCCGCACGTCAACAAAGACGCGCGTGATCAGTACGAGATCCGTACTCATAAGCGCGTTCTGGACATCGTCCAGCCAACGGATAAAACCGTTGATGCTCTTATGAAGCTTGATCTTGCGGCCGGTGTGGAAGTGCAGATCAGCCTCGGCTAAGACTCGGTCTTAGTCGTGTAACGCTCTGAAATGGGCGGCCATAGCGGGTGAAAGCCCCGTACACTCATGAGGTTTACAACATGACTATTGGTGTAGTCGGTCGTAAATGCGGTATGACCCGTATTTTCACCGAAGAAGGTGTCTCCATTCCGGTCACGGTCATTGAGATCGAACCGAATCGCGTCACCCAGTTCAAAACTGAAGAGACCGATGGCTATCGTGCAGTGCAAGTCACTGTAGGCGAGCGTCGTGCTTCGCGTGTTACAGCTGCTCAAGCTGGCCACTTCGCTAAAGCGAACGTTGCCGCTGGTCGTACCGTAATGGAATTCCGTCTTGAAGAAGGCGAGTACCAGGCCGGCGATCTGATCAACGCTGAAATCTTCGCCGCTGGTCAACTGGTTGATGTAACCGGTCAGTCCAAGGGTAAAGGCTTCCAGGGTACGATCAAGCGTTGGAACTTCCGCGGGCAAGATAATACCCACGGTAACTCCGTGTCCCACCGCGTTCCAGGCTCTATCGGCCAGTGCCAGACTCCTGGTCGTGTATTCAAGGGCAAAAAAATGTCCGGTCATATGGGCGCTGAGCGCGTGACCGTGCAGTCCCTCGAAGTAGTGCGCGTGGACGCTGAACGCAATCTGTTGTTGGTCAAGGGCGCTGTTCCTGGCGCTACTGGCGGCAACTTGGTTGTACGTCCAGCAGCCAAGGCTCGCGGTTAAGGGGAAGCTGACATGCAATTAAATGTAAATGACGCTCAAGCGATCGAAGTTTCCGAACTGACATTTGGCGGCGAATTCAACGAGACGCTGGTTCACCAAGCAGTCGTGGCCTACATGGCCGGCGGCCGTCAGGGTTCCAAGCAGCAAAAGACCCGTTCCGACGTTCGTGGTGGCGGTAAGCGCCCATGGCGTCAGAAAGGTACTGGCCGTGCTCGTGCCGGTACTATCCGTAGCCCAATCTGGCGTGGCGGCGGTACCACTTTCGCAGCTCGTCCTCAGGATCACACCCAGAAGCTGAACAAGAAGATGTATCGCGCAGCAATGCGTTCCATCCTTGCTGAGCTGGTGCGTACTGATCGTCTGGTCGTGGTTCAGGACTTCGCTGTTGATGCACCGAAGACCAAAGATCTGCTGAACAAACTGACCGGCATGGGCTTGACTGACGTCTTGATCGTGTCTGAAGTCGTTGATCAGAACCTGTACCTGGCTGCTCGTAACCTGCCACACGTTGATGTACGTGACGTGCAAGGTTCCGATCCAGTTAGTCTGATCGCATACGACAAGGTGTTGATCACCGTGTCGGCCGTGAAGAAATTCGAGGAGCTGCTGGGATGAACCAGGAACGCGTATTTAAAGTTCTGCTTGGCCCGCACGTTTCCGAGAAGGCTACGGTTCTGGCTGACAAGAAAGGCCAGTTCGTTTTCAAGGTTGCAACTGACGCAACCAAGCTGGAAATCAAGAAGGCCGTCGAAAGCCTGTTCAGCGTGAAAGTAGAGCGTGTTACTACCCTGAATGTTCTGGGTAAGAGCAAGCGCACTGCTCGCGGTCTGGGCAAGCGTAATGACTGGAAGAAGGCAGTTATCTCCCTTCAGCCAGGCCAAGATCTCGATTTCAGCAGCAGTGCTGAGTAAGGAAGGGGTGCATCATGGCAATCGTTAAATGCAAACCGACTTCCCCTGGCCGCCGTTTTGTGGTCAAGGTGGTCAACCAGGAGCTGCATAAAGGCGCTCCTCACGCACCGCTGCTCGAGAAAAAATCGAAGACTGGTGGTCGTAACAACAATGGTCGCATTACCACTCGTCACATCGGTGGTGGCCATAAGCAGCATTATCGTCTGGTCGATTTCCGTCGCAACGACAAAGATGGCATCTCTGCCACTGTCGAGCGTATCGAATACGATCCAAACCGCACTGCTCACATCGCTCTGCTGCTGTACGCAGATGGCGAGCGTCGCTACATCATCGCCCCTAAAGGCGTGAGTGCTGGTGACCAGCTGATCGCAGGTGCTCTGGCACCGATCAAGCCGGGCAACGCTCTGCAACTGCGTAACATTCCAGTTGGTAGCACCGTACACGGCATCGAATTGAAGCCAGGTAAAGGCGCGCAAATCGCTCGTTCCGCTGGTGCTTCTGCTCAGCTGATCGCTCGTGAAGGTGTCTACGTGACCCTGCGTCTGCGTTCTGGTGAGATGCGTAAAGTGCTGGCTGAATGCCGCGCGACCCTGGGTGAAGTCTCGAACTCCGAGCACAGCCTGCGTTCGCTGGGTAAAGCTGGTGCCAAACGCTGGCGTGGCGTTCGCCCAACCGTTCGTGGTGTTGCCATGAACCCGGTTGACCACCCACATGGTGGTGGTGAAGGTCGTACCTCTGGTGGTCGTCATCCGGTATCGCCATGGGGCTTCCCGACTAAGGGCGCGAAGACTCGTGGTAATAAGCGTACCGACAAAATGATCGTCCGTCGTCGCAAGTAAATAGAGGGATACGACAGTGCCACGTTCTCTGAAAAAAGGTCCTTTTATCGATCTTCACCTACTGAAGAAGATCGAAGTGGCGGCGGAAAAGAATGATCGCAAACCGGTGAAAACCTGGTCGCGTCGTTCGATGATCCTGCCACAAATGGTCGGTTTGACCATCGCAGTACACAACGGTCGTCAACACGTCCCAGTTCTCGTTAACGAAGACATGGTCGGCCACAAACTGGGCGAGTTCGCCGGTACCCGCACTTATCGTGGGCACGTGGCAGACAAGAAAGCCAAGCGTTAAGGGGTTAGGAAATGGAAGTAGCCGCTAAGTTGTCGGGCGCTCGAATCTCCGCCCAGAAAGCCCGCTTGGTCGCCGACCAGATCCGCGGGAAGAAGGTGGGCGAAGCGCTCAACTTGTTGGCTTTCAGCAGTAAGAAAGCCGCCGAGATCATGAAGAAAGTGCTGGAGTCGGCCGTAGCCAACGCCGAGCATAACGAAGGCGCAGACGTTGATGACCTTAAAGTCAGCACCGTTTTCGTCAACGAAGGGCGTTCGCTGAAGCGCATCATGCCACGTGCCAAAGGCCGTGCTGATCGCATCGTCAAGCGGTCTTGCCATATCACTGTCAAGGTTGCTGACAAGTAACGGAGTCGAAGAGATGGGTCAGAAAGTACATCCCATTGGCATTCGCCTGGGAATCGTCAAGGAGCACACCTCCGTCTGGTACGCAGACGGTCGGACTTATGCGGACTATTTGTTCGCTGATCTGAAGGTGCGCGAGTATCTCCAAGACAAACTAAAAAGCGCGTCCGTAAGCCGTATCGATATCCATCGTCCGGCTCAGACTGCACGTATCACTATCCACACCGCTCGTCCAGGTATCGTTATCGGGAAGAAAGGTGAAGATGTTGAGAAACTGCGTCAGGACCTGACCAAGCAAATGGGTGTGCCTGTGCACATCAATATCGAAGAGATCCGCAAGCCGGAGCTCGACGGTATGCTGGTTGCGCAGAGCGTAGCTCAGCAGCTGGAGCGTCGCGTAATGTTCCGTCGCGCTATGAAGCGCGCTGTTCAGAACGCCATGCGCATTGGTGCCAAAGGCATCAAAATCCAAGTGAGCGGTCGTCTCGGCGGTGCTGAAATCGCACGTACTGAATGGTATCGCGAAGGTCGTGTGCCACTGCACACCCTGCGTGCCGACATCGACTATGCCAACTACGAAGCTCACACCACTTACGGTGTGATCGGTGTAAAGGTTTGGATCTTCAAAGGCGAAGTAATTGGTGGTCGCCAAGAAGAACTGAAACCACAAGCACCAGCGCCTCGTAAAAAAGCTGCTAAGTAAGGGGTACGCCAAATGTTGCAACCAAAGCGTACGAAGTTCCGCAAGCAGATGACAGGCCACAACCGTGGTCTGGCACAGCGCGGTAGCAAAGTCAGCTTCGGCGAATATGCGCTGAAGTCTGTAGCTCGTGGTCGTCTCACCGCTCGTCAGATCGAGTCAGCGCGTCGTGCTCTGACCCGTCACGTTAAACGTGGCGGCAAGATCTGGATCCGTGTATTCCCGGACAAGCCTATTTCCAAAAAGCCCCTCGAAGTTCGTATGGGTAAAGGTAAGGGTAGTGTGGAGTACTGGGTTGCCCAGATTCAGCCAGGCAAAGTCCTGTATGAAATCGAGGGTGTTTCTGAAGAGCTGGCGCGTGAGGCTTTTGCCCTGGCTGCTGCAAAGCTGCCGCTCGCCACCGCCTTTGTTAAACGGACGGTGATGTGATGAAAGCGAATGAACTTCGTGAAAAATCCGCACAGCAGCTGAACGAGCAACTGCTCGGCTTGCTGCGCGACCAGTTCAATCTGCGTATGCAGAAAGCAACTGGCCAGTTGGGGCAGTCTCATCTGCTCTCGCAAGTTAAGCGTGACATCGCTCGCGTGAAGACTGTGCTCAACCAGCAGGCAGGTAAGTAATCATGGCTGAAGCCGAAAAAACTGTCCGTACGCTGACTGGCCGTGTTGTCAGCGACAAGATGGACAAAACCATCACCGTACTGATCGAGCGTCGCGTTAAGCACCCGATCTACGGTAAATACGTTAAGCGTTCGACTAAGCTGCACGCGCACGACGAAACCAATCAGTGCCACATCGGCGACAAAGTCACTATTCGTGAAACTCGTCCTTTGGCCAAGACCAAGTCTTGGGCGCTGGTTGATGTTCTCGAACGCGCTGTGGAAGTCTAAGGACTAGGGGTCGGAGAAATTATATGATTCAGACTCAATCCATGCTCGATGTGGCCGATAACAGCGGCGCTCGCCGTGTTATGTGCATCAAGGTGCTGGGTGGCTCCCATCGTCGTTACGCTGGTATCGGTGACATCATCAAAGTTACCGTGAAGGAAGCAATTCCTCGCGGTAAAGTGAAAAAAGGCCAAGTGATGACTGCTGTTGTAGTCCGCACTCGTCACGGCGTACGTCGTGCTGATGGCTCCATTATCCGCTTTGATGGCAACGCTGCTGTTCTTCTGAACAACAAGCAAGAGCCGATCGGCACCCGTATCTTTGGGCCAGTGACCCGTGAACTTCGTACTGAGAAGTTCATGAAGATCGTCTCGCTCGCCCCAGAAGTGCTGTAAGGAGATCCGACATGCAAAAGATTCGTCGTGACGACGAGATCATCGTGATCGCCGGCAAAGACAAAGGTAAGCGCGGTAAGGTGCTTAAGGTTCTCGCTAACAACCGTCTGGTTATTGGCGGTCTGAACCTGGTCAAGCGTCATACCAAGCCTAACCCGATGTCGGGCGTACAAGGCGGTATCGTCGAAAAAGAAGCTCCACTGGACGCTTCTAACGTCGCCATTTTCAACGGCGAAACCAACAAGGCTGACCGCGTTGGTTTCAAAGTAGAAGACGGCAAGAAAATTCGTGTCTTCAAGTCGACCCAAAAAGCGGTTGATGCTTGAACACTGCTAGGTAGAAGACCATGGCACGACTAAAAGAGATTTACTGGAAGGAAATCGCACCGAAACTTAAGGAAGAACTTAAGCTTTCGAACGTGATGGAAGTTCCACGCGTTACAAAAATCACCCTGAACATGGGTCTGGGCGAAGCAGTCGGTGACAAAAAAGTCATCGAACACGCTGTTGCCGACCTGGAAAAGATCACCGGCCAGAAAGTCGTTGTGACCTACGCTCGGAAATCCATCGCTGGCTTTAAAGTCCGTGAAGGTTGGCCGATCGGAGTCAAAGTGACCCTGCGCCGTGAGCGTATGTACGAGTTCCTGGATCGTCTGCTGTCGATCTCCCTGCCTCGGGTTCGCGACTTCCGCGGCCTGAATGCCAAGTCCTTCGATGGTCGTGGTAACTACAGCATGGGCGTTAAAGAGCAGATCATCTTCCCGGAAATCGACTACGACAAGATCGATGCTCTCCGCGGTCTGGACATTACCCTGACCACCACTGCCAAGAACGATGATGAAGGTCGCGCCCTGTTGCGTGCTTTCAAATTCCCGTTCCGCAACTGATTGGAGTAGGAAAATGGCCAAGATGAGCATGAAAAACCGCGAGCTGAAGCGTCAGCTCACGGTTGCCAAGTACGCCAAAAAGCGTGCAGCACTGAAAGCTATCATCGTTGATCTGAACGCAAGTCCAGAAGCACGTTGGGAAGCTACAGTAGCTCTGCAGAAGCAGCCACGTGACGCAAGCGCCTCGCGCATGCGTAACCGCTGCCGCCTGACCGGTCGTCCACACGGCGTTTACCGCAAGTTCGGCCTCGGCCGTAACAAGCTGCGTGAAGCTGCAATGCGTGGTGACGTACCTGGTCTGGTTAAAGCCAGCTGGTAAGCACTGTCAAAGTCTCGGTGTCCAGGATCGCAAGATCCTGACCGCCGGTGACCTTGAACTTGAATCAAGCCCCTTTTGGGGCTTGATTCATTTGTGGGGTGTGTCTAGAATATCCGGCTCGCCTGAGCCCGTGCTTTTTCCGCATGGATGAGCTCGGCGACAAGTAGTAGCCGCAAGGCTAATTTTTTTGTATTAGGAGCGTCTAGCCCATGAGTATGCAGGACCCGTTAGCGGACATGCTAACTCGAATCCGTAATGCCCAGATGGCTGAAAAGTCCGTCGTAAGCATGCCATCTTCTACTTTGAAGGTAGCTGTTGCCAAAGTCCTGAAGGACGAAGGTTACATTGCGGGTTATCAGATCAGCAGCGAAATCAAGCCACTGCTGTCCATCGAGCTGAAGTACTTCGAAGGCCGTCCGGTCATCGAAGAAGTGAAGCGCGTTAGCCGTCCAGGCCTGCGTCAGTACAAGTCCGTCGATGATCTGCCAAAAGTTCGTGGCGGTCTCGGTGTGTCTATCGTCTCCACCAACAAAGGTGTGATGACGGATCGTGCTGCGCGCGCTGCCGGTGTCGGCGGCGAAGTTCTTTGCACTGTGTTCTAAGGGGGGATAAGCATGTCACGCGTCGCTAAGAACCCCGTTAAGCTGCCAGCCGGTGTCGAAGTCAAATTCGCAGGCCAACAGCTTTCGGTGAAGGGTGCCAAGGGCACTCTCGAACTGAACATCCATTCGTCCGTTGAGATCGTTGAAGAAGCTGGTGAGCTGCGTTTCGCTGCTCGCAATGGCGATCAACAAACTCGCGCAATGGCAGGTACCACTCGTGCGTTGGTAAACAACATGGTCCAAGGCGTAAGCCAAGGCTTCGAGCGCAAGCTCCAGCTGGTCGGTGTTGGTTACAAAGCGCAAGCAAAAGGCACAGTGCTGAACCTGGCTCTTGGCTTCTCGCACCCAGTGGATTATGAACTGCCGGAAGGCATCACCGCTGAGACTCCTAGCCAGACCGATATCCTGATCAAGGGCATCGATAAGCAGCTGGTAGGTCAAGTGGCCGCCGAGATCCGCGACTTCCGTCCACCAGAGCCGTACAAAGGCAAAGGTGTGCGCTACGCGGACGAAGTCGTCCGTCGTAAAGAAGCCAAGAAGAAGTAGGGCATAGCAAATGACCGACAAAAAAGTTACTCGACTGCGTCGCGCTCGCAAAGCACGCCTGAAAATGCACGAACTCGAAGTCGTGCGTCTCTGCGTGTTCCGCTCGTCGCAGCACATCTACGCCCAGGTCATTTCGGCCGACGGCAACAAAGTCCTGGCATCTGCCTCGACTTTGGATAAAGAACTGCGTGATGGCGCCACTGGCAACATCGACGCGGCCACTAAGGTTGGCCAGCTGGTCGCTACGCGTGCTAAAGCCGCTGGCGTCTCGCAGGTGGCTTTCGACCGCTCTGGCTTCAAGTATCACGGCCGCGTCAAGGCGCTGGCTGATGCTGCTCGTGAAGCTGGGCTGGAGTTCTAAGTTATGTCAAATAACGACCAAAAGCGCGACGAAGGCTACATCGAGAAGCTGGTTCAAGTTAACCGCGTAGCCAAAACCGTTAAAGGCGGCCGTATCTTCACTTTCACCGCGTTGACCGTGGTTGGTGATGGTAAAGGGCGTGTTGGCTTCGGCCGTGGCAAGTCGCGTGAAGTGCCTGCTGCGATCCAGAAGGCAATGGAAGCTGCTCGCCGCAACATGATCCAAGTTGACCTGAACGGCACCACTCTGCAGTACGCAATGAAGTCCGGTCACGGCGCTTCGAAGGTGTACATGCAGCCTGCTTCTGAAGGTACCGGTATCATCGCTGGCGGCGCTATGCGTGCTGTCCTCGAAGTTGCTGGCGTTCAGAACGTTCTGGCCAAGTGCTACGGCTCGACTAACCCGGTAAACGTGGTTCACGCCACTTTCAAAGGTTTGAAAGCTATGCAGTCTCCTGAATCCATTGCCGCCAAGCGTGGCAAAAGCGTCAAGGAGATCTTCTGATCATGGCTACCGTTAAAGTTACGCTGATCAAAAGCATGACCGGCCGTATCCCTAACCACAAACTGTGCGTTAAGGGTCTGGGTCTGCGTCGCATCGGTCACACTGTAGAAGTACTTGATACTCCCGAGAATCGCGGGATGATCAACAAGGCTTACTACATGCTGCGTGTCGAGGGTTAATCGATGAAACTCAATGATCTGAGTCCAGCGCCGGGTTCCCGTCGCGAAAAGCATCGTCCGGGCCGTGGTATCGGTAGTGGTTTGGGCAAGACCGGTGGCCGTGGCCACAAAGGTCAGTCCTCCCGCTCCGGTGGCACCATTGCTCCAGGCTTTGAAGGCGGTCAACAGCCGCTGCATCGTCGCCTGCCGAAGTTCGGTTTCGTTTCCCTGAAAGCCATGGACCGCGCAGAAGTGCGTCTGTCCGAGCTGGCTAAAGTGGAAGGCGACATCGTCACCGTGCAGTCCCTGAAAGATGCCAACGTGATCAACGTCAACGTACAGCGTGTGAAAATCATGCTGTCCGGCGAAGTTACTCGCGCTGTTACCATCGGAAAGGGAATCGGCGCCACCAAAGGTGCGCGTGCGGCTATCGAAGCAGCTGGCGGCAAGTTCGAGGAATAAATGGCTAAGCAAGGTGCTCTCTCTGCGCTCGGCAAAGGCGGTATGTCTGAACTCTGGGCTCGTCTGCGTTTTCTGTTCCTGGCGATTATCGTCTACCGAATAGGCGCACACATCCCGGTTCCAGGTATCAACCCGGACCGACTCGCGGACCTGTTTCGACAGAATGAGGGGACCATTCTTAGCTTGTTCAACATGTTTTCCGGCGGCGCGCTGGAGCGGATGAGCATCTTTGCACTGGGGATCATGCCGTACATTTCGGCATCGATCATCATGCAACTGATGACCGCCGTCAGCCCGCAGCTGGAGCAGTTGAAGAAGGAAGGTGAAGCTGGCCGTCGCAAGATCAGCCAGTACACCCGCTACGGCACTGTCGTCCTCGCTCTCGTCCAGGCAATTGGCATGTCCATTGGTCTGGCAGGGCAGGGCGTTGCGTTCACTGGTGACTTTGGCTTCCATTTCGTCGCGGTATCCACTTTTGTGGCTGGTGCGATGTTCATGATGTGGCTGGGTGAGCAGATTACTGAGCGTGGTGTTGGCAACGGTATCTCGATGTTGATTTTTTCGGGTATCGTCGCCGGTCTTCCGAGAGCGATCGGGCAGTCTTTCGAGTCTGCACGTCAGGGTGATATCAACATCTTCGCCCTGGTTGCCATCGGTTTGCTGGCAGTAGCGATTATCGGTTTCGTGGTGTTCATTGAGCGTGGTCAGCGTCGTATTGCTGTTCACTACGCCAAGCGTCAGCAGGGCCGTAAGGTCTTTGCTGCGCAGACTAGCCACTTGCCGCTGAAGGTGAACATGGCCGGTGTTATTCCGGCCATTTTCGCGAGCAGCATTTTGCTGTTCCCGGCTTCGTTGGGTGCCTGGTTTGGTCAGTCTGAAGGTATGGGCTGGTTGCAGGACATCTCGCAGTCGATCGCTCCTGGTCAGCCGTTGAATATTCTGCTGTTTAGTGCAGGGATTATTTTCTTCTGCTTCTTCTATACGGCGTTGATGTTCAATCCGAAAGACGTAGCGGAAAACCTGAAGAAGTCCGGTGCCTTTATTCCGGGCATCCGTCCAGGTGAGCAGTCTGCGCGCTACATTGACGGCGTTCTGACCCGCTTGACCATGTTCGGTGCTCTTTACATGACGGCCGTGTGCTTGTTGCCCCAGTTCCTGGTGGTTGCAGCAAACGTACCGTTCTACCTTGGCGGGACCTCGTTGCTGATCGTCGTCGTGGTTGTGATGGACTTCATGTCCCAAGTACAATCGCACCTCGTTTCGCACCAGTACGAATCCCTGATGAAGAAAGCCAACCTGAAGGGTTACGGCAGCGGCATGTTGCGCTGAGTACCCATAAGGTTCGAGGAGTTGGTGATGAAAGTTCGTGCATCGGTGAAAAAGCTGTGCCGTAACTGCAAAATTATTCGCCGCGAAGGTGTTGTTCGAGTAATTTGCAGCGCGGAACCGCGTCACAAACAGCGCCAAGGCTGAGTGTGATTGTGCTTCAAGCCCGGTAGCTAGTGCGCTACCGGGTTGATTATTTGTTATTACAGCGATATTATCTCGCGCCCTATTTCTTGGCTTCCGGGGCGTAGGTAGCTGTCAATTGGAGTCCCACTGAATGGCCCGTATTGCAGGCGTTAACATTCCAGATAACAAGCATACTGTTATCTCGCTGACCTACATCTATGGTGTTGGTCGCACTACTGCACAGAAGATCTGTGCAGTGACTGGGGTAAACCCAGCCGCAAAGATCAAAGATCTGAGCGACGAGCAGATTGAACAGCTGCGTGGCGAAGTGGCGAAGTTCACCACTGAAGGTGACCTGCGTCGCGAAATCAACATGAAAATCAAGCGTTTGATGGACCTCGGTTGCTATCGCGGTCTGCGTCATCGTCGTGGTCTTCCAGTGCGCGGTCAGCGTACCAAGACTAACGCGCGTACCCGTAAAGGTCCGCGTAAGCCGATCCGCAAGTAATCGCCCCCGCGAATCGACAGGAAAATTATCATGGCAAAACCTGCTGCTCGTCCTCGTAAAAAAGTTAAAAAGACAGTGGTTGATGGCATCGCCCACATCCATGCATCTTTTAACAACACAATCGTGACCATCACCGACCGTCAAGGCAACGCTCTTTCCTGGGCTACCTCCGGTGGTTCGGGTTTCCGCGGTTCCCGCAAGTCCACCCCGTTTGCTGCTCAAGTAGCTGCTGAACGTGCTGGTCAAGCTGCGCTGGAATACGGTCTGAAAAACCTCGACGTTAACGTCAAAGGTCCAGGCCCAGGTCGTGAATCTGCAGTCCGCGCTTTGAACGGCTGTGGCTACAAGATCGCCAGCATCACCGACGTGACGCCAATCCCGCACAACGGGTGCCGTCCGCCGAAGAAGCGCCGCGTGTAATCCAGGAGATTGTAAAGAATGGCTCGTTACATTGGTCCAAAATGCAAACTCGCTCGTCGCGAAGGCACCGATCTCTTTCTGAAGAGCGGCGTGCGCGCGATCGAATCGAAGTGCAACATTGAAGCAGCACCTGGTATCCACGGCCAACGCCGCGGTCGCCAGTCCGATTACGGCACCCAACTGCGTGAAAAGCAGAAGGTCCGTCGTATCTACGGCGTTCTCGAGCGTCAATTCAGCGGCTACTACAAAGAAGCTGCTGGCAAGAAAGGTGCAACCGGTGAAAACCTGCTGCAACTGCTCGAATGCCGTCTGGACAACGTTGTATACCGTATGGGTTTTGGCTCTACTCGTGCCGAATCCCGTCAGCTGGTATCGCACAAATCCGTCAGCGTTAACGGTCAGACCGTAAACGTACCGTCGTACCAGGTTCGTGCTGGTGACGTGGTCGCGATTCGCGAGAAAGCAAAGAACCAACTTCGCATTGTCCAAGCTCTCGATCTGTGTGCCCAACGTGGCCGCGTAGAATGGGTAGAAGTAGACACTGAGAAGAAGTCGGGCGTTTTCAAGAACGTTCCAGCTCGCAGTGATCTGTCCGCCGACATCAACGAAAGCCTGATTGTCGAGCTCTACTCCAAGTAAGGGCTAGAAAATAGGTGCATCCATGCAGATTTCGGTAAATGAGTTCCTGACACCCCGCCACATTGATGTGCAGGTTGTCAGTCCAACCCGCGCCAAGATCACTCTCGAGCCTCTCGAGCGTGGTTTCGGCCACACCCTGGGCAACGCGCTGCGCCGCATCCTGTTGTCCTCAATGCCCGGCTGTGCAGTAGTCGAGGCCGAGATTGACGGTGTACTCCATGAGTACAGCGCCATCGAAGGCGTACAGGAAGACGTAATTGAAATCCTGTTGAACCTTAAAGGTCTGGCTATCAAGCTGCACGGTCGTGACGAAGTTACGCTGACCTTGTCGAAGAAGGGTTCGGGGGTGGTTACCGCTGCCGATATTCAGCTGGATCATGATGTCGAGATCGTTAACCCCGATCACGTAATCGCTAACCTGGCGTCTAACGGCGCCCTGAACATGAAGCTCACCGTAGCTCGTGGTCGTGGTTATGAACCGGCAGACTCGCGTCAGAGCGATGAAGACGAAAGCCGCAGCATCGGTCGCTTGCAGCTTGACTCTTCGTTCAGCCCGGTTCGCCGTATCGCATACGTGGTGGAAAACGCCCGTGTCGAGCAGCGTACTAACCTGGACAAGCTGGTTATTGATCTGGAAACCAACGGTACTCTGGATCCTGAAGAGGCTATCCGTCGCGCTGCAACCATTCTGCAACAGCAGTTGGCTGCGTTCGTCGATCTCAAAGGTGACAGTGAGCCAGTGGTTGTCGAGCAGGAAGACGAGATCGATCCGATCCTGCTTCGCCCGGTTGACGATCTGGAACTGACTGTACGTTCGGCTAACTGCCTTAAGGCGGAAAACATCTACTACATCGGTGACCTGATTCAGCGTACCGAAGTAGAGCTGTTGAAGACTCCGAACCTTGGCAAGAAATCCTTGACTGAAATCAAGGACGTTCTGGCCTCCCGCGGTCTGTCCCTCGGCATGCGCCTCGACAACTGGCCGCCTGCAAGTCTTAAGAAGGACGACAAGGCGACTGCCTGATCGTCGTAATCACCGAACGTCGTGTTTGGTAAGGAATGAACCATGCGTCATCGTAAAAGTGGTCGTCACCTGAGCCGCACTAGCTCGCACCGCAAGGCCATGTTTCAAAACATGGCAGTGTCGCTGTTCGAGCACGAGCTGATCAAAACTACACTGCCGAAAGCTAAAGAACTGCGTCGCGTTGCTGAGCCGCTGATCACTTTGGCCAAGACAGACAGCCTGGCTAACCGCCGTCTGGCTTTCGACCGTACTCGTTCGAAAGCTATCGTTGGTAAGCTCTTCAACGACCTGGGCAAGCGTTACGCTACCCGTGAGGGTGGCTACCTGCGCATCCTCAAGTGCGGCTTCCGCACTGGCGACAACGCGCCTATGGCGTACGTCGAGTTGGTTGATCGTGCTACTGCCGGCGAAGCTGTAACCGCCGAGTAAGACGTCAGTCTGAAACGAAAAACCGGGCCTAGTGCCCGGTTTTTTGTGCCTGTAAAAAACGCGCGGTTTATACAATCTTTCCTGCGGTCCATGCCGTCATTCTGTTAACGGCTTCATTGGTAGTATTTTTCTATTGATCTCTGCAAATTAATGAATTTGTAGCCTTCTTGATCAATGGTCAATACTGCGTCCCAAGCCGATTAGCCGGCAGTTATAGACTGACAAAGGAAGAGAACGCATGAGCCAAAGTAAAACGCTTACCACCGCCAGTGGCGCTCCTGTCGCCGATAACCAGAATTCCCGTTCCGCCGGCCCTCGTGGCCCGCTGCTGCTCGACGACTTTCACCTTATCGAGAAGCTTGCCCACTTCAATCGCGAAAACATCCCGGAACGCCGTGTACACGCCAAGGGCTCGGGCGCCTACGGTACGTTCACCGTTACGCGTGACATCACTCAGTACACCAGCGCCAAGCTGTTTGAGTCCGTCGGCAAGCAAACCCTGACTTTTCTGCGGTTCTCCACCGTTGGCGGTGAGCGAGGTTCGGCCGATACCGAGCGCGATCCACGGGGTTTCGCCCTGAAGTTCTACACCGAAGAAGGTAACTGGGACATCGTCGGCAACAATACGCCTGTGTTCTTCATTCGCGATCCTTTGAAATTCCCGGACTTCATCCACACGCAAAAGCGCCTGCCGCAAAGCAATCTGAAAAGTGCGCAGATGATGTGGGACTTCTGGTCGCATTCGCCTGAGGCGCTGCACCAAGTCACCATTCTGTTCTCCGATCGGGGCATTCCTGATGGCTACCGTCACATGCACGGCTTTGGCAGCCACACCTACAGCCTGATCAACGCCAATGGCAAGCGGCACTGGGTGAAATGGCACTACAAAACCAAACAAGGAATCAAAAACCTCGTCCCGGCAGAAGCTGCACGCCTGGCGGGTACCGATCCTGATTACGCCCAGCGCGATCTGTTCGGCGCGATCGAGCGCGGTGACTTCCCGAAATGGCGCGTGTGCGTACAAATCATGACGGAAGCTCAAGCGACGGCGCACTACGAGAACCCGTTCGATGTCACCAAAACCTGGTCGCAGAAAGAGTTTCCACTGATCGAAGTGGGTGAACTGGAGCTCAACCGCAATCCGCTGAATTACTTTGCTGAAGTCGAGCAAGCGGCGTTCGGTCCGAGCAACCTGGTCCCAGGTGTCGGCTTGTCGCCTGACCGCATGCTGCAAGGTCGCGTATTTGCTTACGCGGATGCTCATCGCTACCGCATTGGCACCAATCACCAGCAACTGCCGGTGAATGCGCCTCGCAGCCCGGTGAACAGCTACCAGCGCGATGGTTCGATGGCGTTTGGCAGTAATGGCGGGGCGGCTCCCAACTATGAGCCAAACAGCTACGTTGATGCACCGAAGCAAGCGCCTCGTTATGCAGAGCCGCCATTGGCACTGAGCGGCGCGGCTGATCGTTACGATCACCGCGAAGACACCGACTACTACAGCCACGCCGGTGCGTTGTTCCGCTTGATGAGCGACGAGCAGAAGGCGCTGCTGGTCAACAACATTGCCGGCGCAATGGCCGGGGTTTCCAGCGATGTGGTAGACCGTCAATTGCAGCACTTCTACAAAGCTGATCCTGCGTATGGAGAAGCAATCGCAAAGCTGGTCAACGTACAGCTTAACGAAGTCTGAATGAGAAGCAGAACCGCCCTCGATTGGGCGGTTTTTGCGTTATTTAAACCATTTTTCTCAGAATTTCTTCGCTTTTATCGCGCAAACGGGGTGACCAATCAGTCGTCCTGGCTCAAACTACAAACTTTCAAGCAGGGAGATGTAGGGCGATGCAAGGCCACCCAGACGTAATCGATTACCTCAACACGTTGCTGACCGGCGAACTGGCGGCGCGTGATCAATATTTCGTGCATTCGCGGATGTATGAGGACTGGGGTTTCACCAAGCTCTACGAACGTATCAATCACGAGATGGAAGAAGAAGCCGGGCACGCTGATGCCCTGATGCGCCGAATTCTGATGCTCGAAGGCACGCCGCGCATGCGTCCGGACGACCTTGATGTCGGCACTACCGTGCCGGACATGCTCGCCGCTGACCTGCGACTGGAATACAAAGTCCGCGCCGCACTCTGCAAGGGCATCAAGCTCTGCGAGCAGCACAAGGACTATGTCAGCCGCGAAATGCTGCGGGTTCAATTGCATGACACCGAAGAAGACCACACCTACTGGCTTGAAAAGCAGATGGGCCTGATCAAGCTGATCGGTCTCGAGAACTACCTGCAATCGCACGCCTGATTCCACCGAATACAAAAAGGCCCCTGTCACCGACAAAGTGACAGGGGCTTTTTCATGGCCGTGATTCAGGCCTTGTCGCGTGCCAACAACGGCTTGAGATAAAAGCCGGTGTGAGACTGCTTCATTTCCGACACTTCTTCCGGTGTGCCGACCGCAATGATCTGCCCGCCCTTGGAGCCGCCCTCTGGACCAAGGTCCACCAACCAGTCAGCAGTCTTGATCACGTCCAGGTTATGCTCGATCACCACCACCGTGTTGCCGTGGTCGCGAAGGCGATGCAATACATCGAGCAGTTGCTGAATGTCCGCGAAGTGCAGGCCAGTGGTTGGCTCATCGAGGATATACAGAGTCTTGCCGGTATCGCGCTTGGACAGTTCGCGGGACAGTTTCACCCGTTGCGCCTCACCACCGGACAGCGTGGTCGCCGATTGCCCCAGCTTGATGTACGACAAGCCCACATCCATTAGCGTCTGAAGCTTACGTGCCAGCGCCGGCACCGCGTCGAAGAACACCCGGGCTTCCTCGATGGTCATCTCGAGGGTTTCGTGGATGCTCTTGCCCTTGTACTTGATCTCAAGGGTTTCACGGTTGTAACGCTTGCTCTTGCAGACGTCGCACGGAACGTAGATGTCGGGCAGGAAGTGCATTTCTACCTTGATCAATCCGTCGCCCTGACAGGCTTCGCAACGTCCGCCCTTCACGTTGAAGGAGAAACGTCCCGGCCCGTAGCCCCGCGAGCGAGATTCCGGCACGCCGGCGAACAGCTCGCGAATCGGTGTGAACAGCCCGGTGTAGGTGGCAGGGTTCGAGCGCGGCGTCCGGCCGATCGGGCTTTGATCGATGTCGACGACCTTGTCCAGATGCTCCAGGCCCTTGATGCTGTCATGGGCAGCAGCTTCCAGCGTTGTCGCACCGTTAAGTGCCGTAGCGCTCAGGGGAAACAGCGTGTTGTTGATCAGCGTCGACTTGCCGGAACCGGACACGCCGGTCACGCAGGTCAGCAGGCCGATCGGGATGTCTAGGTCGACGTTGCGCAAGTTGTTGCCGCGAGCGCCCTTGAGGGACAGCGACAGCTTCTTGTTACGCGGTGTGCGCTTGGCCGGAACGGCGATCTTCACCCTGCCCGACAAGTATTTGCCGGTCAAGGAGTCAGGATGAGCCATGACCTCGGCTGGTGTACCTTCGGCGACGATATGCCCGCCGTGTACGCCAGCGCCCGGGCCGATATCCACAACATAGTCAGCCAGACGAATAGCGTCTTCGTCGTGCTCGACCACAATCACCGTGTTACCGATGTCGCGCAGGTGCTTGAGCGTGCCCAGCAGTCGATCGTTGTCCCGTTGATGAAGGCCAATCGACGGTTCGTCGAGGATGTACAGAACGCCCACAAGACCGGCGCCAATCTGGCTGGCGAGTCGAATCCGCTGAGCTTCACCGCCGGACAAGGTATCGGCACTGCGATCCAGCGACAGGTAATCGAGACCCACGTTGACCAGGAACTGCAGGCGCTCGCGGATTTCCTTGAGAATCTTGTCGGCAATTTCGCCACGGCGGCCTGTCAGCTTCAGCACGCCGAAGTACTCACAGGCGTCACCAATCGGCAGATTCGTCACCGCTGGCAGGGTTTTCTCGCCTACCCAAACATGCCGCGCCTCACGACGCAGGCGAGTGCCACGGCAATCCGGGCAAGGCTGGGTGCTGAGGAACTTGGCCAGCTCTTCACGCACCGAAGCGGATTCGGTTTCGCGGTAGCGGCGTTCAAGGTTCGGCACGATGCCTTCAAACGGGTGCGAGCGTTTGACGATGTCGCCACGGTCGTTCAGGTATTTGAAATCGACGTTCTGCGAACCGCTGCCGTGCAGGATGAATTTCTGCTGATCGGCCGGCAGTTCGTTGAACGGCACTTCCAGGCTGAATTTGTAGTGAGATGCCAACGACCCGAGCATCTGGAAGTAATAGACGTTGCGCCTGTCCCAGCCGCGAATCGCGCCCTCGGCCAGTGTCAGCTCGCCGTTGACCAAGCGCTTGATGTCGAAAAACTGCTTCACACCCAGGCCATCACAAGTCGGGCAGGCGCCGGCCGGGTTGTTGAACGAGAACAGCTTGGGTTCCAGCTCGCTGATGGCGTGGCCACAGATCGGGCACGCGAAGCGGGCGGAGAAGATCATCTCTTCACCCGGTTCGTCATCCATCGGCGCTACCAACGCAATGCCGTCCGCCAGCTTCAGCGCGGTCTCGAACGATTCGGCCAGACGCTGTTGCAGATCGGCGCGGACCTTGAAGCGGTCGACCACGACATCGATCGAGTGCTTCTTCTGTTTATCCAGCTTCGGCAGCTCGTCCAGTTCGCAGAGCCGGCCATTGACCCGGGCCCGCACAAAGCCTTGCGCGCGTAGTTCTTCAAACACCGACAGGTGTTCGCCTTTGCGCTCGCGGATCACCGGCGCCAGCAGCATCAGTTTGCTGCCTTCCGGCTGGGCGAGGACCAGGTCGACCATCTGGCTGACGGTCTGCGCTTCCAGCGGAATGTCGTGATCCGGGCAGCGCGGAATACCCACGCGCGCATACAACAGGCGCAGGTAATCATAGATTTCGGTGATGGTGCCGACCGTCGAGCGCGGGTTGTGCGAGGTCGACTTCTGTTCGATGGAAATGGCTGGCGACAAACCTTCGATGGTGTCGACGTCAGGCTTTTCCATCATCGACAAAAACTGCCGGGCATAAGCCGACAGCGATTCGACGTAGCGACGCTGGCCTTCGGCGTACAGCGTGTCGAATGCCAGGGACGATTTGCCGGATCCGGACAGGCCGGTGATGACGATCAGCTTGTCCCGTGGCAGGGTCAGGTCGATGTTCTTCAGGTTGTGGGTCCGGGCCCCACGAATCAGGATCTTGTCCAAAGTGGCCTCGCTTGGCGGGCGTCGAAAACGTAGGAGTATACGGCCAAATACTGGATGGATGCACACTATCAAACGAACGGGTTGATGTCTTACATGAAGAGTCTGTCAGCGGAGCGCGTCAAAGCGTCGCGATATACCCTGTCAATCGATGGGACTGGTAGAATCGCGGCCGGTTCACATGAGGTTTTTCCATGCACGATCCCCACAGCGAACGCATGAGTGGTAGTGAGACCCGCGCAGCAAGCGGTCTGGCCCTGGTGTTCGCCTTCCGTATGCTTGGCATGTTCATGGTGTTGCCGGTACTGGCGACCTATGGGATGGATCTGGCAGGCGCGACACCAGCCCTCATAGGGCTGGCGATTGGCGCTTACGGCCTGACCCAGGCGATCTTCCAGATTCCTTTCGGTTTCATTTCCGACCGCATCGGTCGTCGTCCGGTAATTTACCTGGGGCTGATCGTCTTCGCCCTCGGCAGCGTGCTGGCGGCCAATGCCGATTCGATCTGGGGCGTTATCGCCGGACGAATCCTGCAGGGCGCCGGGGCGATTTCCGCCGCTGTCATGGCCTTGCTGTCAGACCTGACCCGCGAGCAGCATCGGACCAAAGCCATGGCCATGATCGGCATGACGATTGGTCTGTCGTTCGCTGTCGCCATGGTTGTAGGACCGTTGCTGACCCGCGCCTTCGGCCTGTCCGGATTGTTCCTCGCCACGGGTGGCATGGCGCTGTTCGGTATCGTGATCGTGATGTTCATGGTGCCGCGTTCCACCGGGCCTTTGCAGCATCGCGAGTCCGGTGTCGCGCGCCAGGCGCTGATCCCGACGCTCAAGCACCCGGACTTGCTGCGCCTGGACCTCGGCATTTTTGTGTTGCACGCGATGTTGATGTCGAGCTTCGTTGCCTTGCCTCTGGCACTGGTCGAAAAAGCCGGCCTGCCTAAAGAACAGCACTGGTGGGTCTACCTCACTGCGCTGCTGATCTCCTTCTTCGCCATGATCCCGTTCATTATCTACGGCGAGAAGAAACGCAAAATGAAACGAGTTTTATTGGGCGCAGTGCTGACGCTGATGCTCACTGAGCTATTCTTCTGGCAGTTCGGCGATAGCTTGCGGGCTCTGGTGATCGGGACGGTGGTGTTTTTCACCGCGTTCAATCTGCTGGAAGCTTCATTGCCTTCGCTGATCAGCAAGGTTTCACCAGCAGGCGGCAAGGGCACGGCGATGGGGGTTTATTCCACCAGCCAGTTCCTCGGTTCGGCGCTCGGCGGTATCCTCGGTGGCTGGATGTTCCAGCATGGCGGTCTGTCGGTTGTGTTCCTGGGATGCGCCGGTCTGGCTGCCCTCTGGCTGGCCTTTGCTGTTACCATGCGCGAACCTCCCTACGTGACGAGTCTGCGCTTGCCGCTGTCGCCCGAGGCGATCCGCGAAGCGGGTCTGGTCGAGCGCCTGAAGGCTGTCGTAGGGGTAACAGATGCAGTGATCGTCGCAGACGAAGCGGCGATTTACATCAAATTGGACACCGAACTATTGGATCGCACCACCCTCGAGCGCCTGGTGAACAACCCGCCCGAGGCAGCGTGCGTAGCCTAGGAGAACGTTATGGCCCGTGGGGTTAACAAAGTCATATTGGTCGGCACTTGCGGCCAGGATCCCGAAGTTCGCTACTTGCCTAACGGTAACGCCGTGACCAACCTGAGTCTGGCGACCAGCGAACAATGGACCGACAAGCAAACTGGTCAGAAGGTCGAGAAGACCGAATGGCACCGTGTGTCGATGTTCGGCAAGGTGGCGGAAATCGCCGGCGAATACCTGCGTAAAGGCTCGCAGGTATACATCGAAGGCAAGTTGCAGACCCGCGAGTGGGAAAAAGACGGCATCAAGCGTTACACCACCGAAATCGTGGTCGACATGCAAGGCACCATGCAACTGCTGGGCGGCCGTCCACAACAGGGCGACCAACAAGGCGGGGGCAACAACTACCAGCAGTCCGCTCCGGCTCCACGCCAGCAGGCTCCACGTCCGCAGCAGTCGTCGGCACCGCAACAGTCGCGTCCAGCTCCACAGCAACAGGCCGCGCCTCAGCCAGCTCCGGATTTCGACAGCTTTGATGACGATATCCCGTTCTAAACAGCGGCGATTCAGTTAGTGATAAAAAAAGCGAAGCCATCAGGCTTCGCTTTTTTGTGGGCGCTATTAACGGGATGAGGCGGTCACGTTGGCCCGTGCTGAGTGCAGCTTCTTGTAGCTGTCGATCAACCGCAGGTGCCGGTCGAGCCCCTCGAGTTTCATGCTGGTCGGCGTCAAGCCATGGAAACGCACGCTGCCGTCTACCGAGCCGATGGCTGCTTGCGTGCGCTCGTTGCCAAACATCCGGCGGAAATTGGCCTCGTAGTCTTCCAGTTCCAGATCTTCGTCCAGCTTCATTTCCAGCACCACATTGACGGCCTGGTAGAACAAACCACGTTCAACCGTGTTGTCGTTGTACTGCAGGAACATTTCTACCGCCTCTTTTGCCTCTTCATATTGCTGCAAGGCGAGATAGATCAGCAGTTTCAACTCCAGGATCGTCAGCTGACCCCACGCCGTGTTGTCGTCGAACTCGATGCCGATCAAGGAGGTGATGTCGGTGTAATCGTCCAGCTCACTTTCCACCAGACGCTCAACCAGCGATCGCAGCTCTTCTTCGTCCAGGCGATGCAGGTTGAGGATATCGGCGCGGAAGAACAGCGCTTTGTTGGTGTTATCCCAGATCAGATCGTCCGCAGGATAGATTTCCGAATAGTCCGGTACGAGGATGCGGCACGCCGTCGCGCCGATATGCTCGTAGACCGCCATGTACACTTCTTTGCCCATGCCTTTGAGGATGCCAAACAGGGTAGCGGCTTCCTCGGCATTCGAGTTTTCACCCTGGCCGGAGAAGTCCCACTCGACGAATTCGTAATCCGATTTGGCACTGAAGAAGCGCCACGACACCACGCCGCTGGAGTCGATGAAGTGCTCGACGAAGTTATTCGGCTCGGTCACCGCATGCCCTTCAAACGTCGGCTGTGGCAGGTCGTTGAGGCCTTCGAAACTGCGGCCCTGCAACAATTCGGTGAGGCTGCGTTCCAGTGCCACTTCCAGGCTCGGGTGCGCGCCGAAAGAGGCGAACACTCCGCCGGTGCGTGGGTTCATCAACGTGACGCACATCACCGGGAATTCGCCGCCCAGGGATGCATCCTTCACCAACACGGGGAACCCTTGCTCTTCCAGCGCTTGAATCCCGGCCAGAATCCCGGGGTACTTCGCCAGCACTTCGGCCGGCACATCCGGCAGGGCAAATTCGCCTTCGATGATTTCGCGTTTGACCGCGCGCTCGAAGATCTCCGACAGACACTGCACCTGGGCTTCGGCCAGCGTGTTACCGGCGCTCATGCCGTTACTGAGGAACAGGTTTTCAATCAGGTTGGACGGGAAATACACCACCTGGCCGTCCGATTGGCGCACGTACGGCAGCGAACAGATGCCGCGCTCTTCGTTGCCCGAGTTGGTGTCGATCAGGTGGGAGCCGCGCAGTTCGCCGTCGCGGTTGTAAATCTTCAGGCAGTATTCATCGAGAATTTCAGTGGGCAGCGCATCCTTGCGGCCAGGTTTAAACCAGCGCTCGTCCGGGTAATGCACAAACGGCGCGTTGGCGATGTCTTCGCCCCAGAACTGGTCGTTGTAGAAGAAGTTGCAGTTCAGACGCTCGATAAACTCGCCCAGCGCCGACGCCAACGCGCCTTCCTTGGTGGCGCCTTTGCCGTTGGTGAAACACATCGGCGAGTGCGCATCGCGGATGTGCAGCGACCACACGTTGGGCACGATATTGCGCCACGAGGCGATTTCAATCTTCATGCCCAGGTCCGCCAGAATGGCCGACATGTTGGCGATGGTTTGCTCCAGCGGCAGATCCTTGCCCGCGATATAGGTGTGCGCCTCGGAATGGGAGGCAGGCATCAACAACGCCTGGGCATCGGCGTCGAGGTTGTCCACTTCTTCGATCACAAACTCAGGCCCGGCCTGCACCACTTTTTTCACGGTGCAACGGTCGATGGAGCGCAGGATGCCCTGGCGGTCCTTGTCGGAGATGTCCGCCGGTAACTCGACCTGGATCTTGAAAATCTGGTTGTAGCGGTTTTCCGGGTCAACAATGTTGTTCTGCGACAGGCGGATGTTTTCCGTGGGAATACTGCGAGTGTCGCAGTACAGCTTCACGAAATAGGCCGCACACAACGCCGAGGAAGCCAGGAAGTAATCGAACGGACCCGGTGCCGAGCCATCGCCCTTGTAGCGGATAGGTTGATCGGCGACCACGGTGAAGTCATCGAACTTTGCTTCAAGCCGAAGGTTGTCGAGAAAGTTGACCTTGATTTCCATGGGGGATTACCAGAATAACGGGCTAGACGAATTGGCCGCCATTATCCGGCTTTTCAGGCGTATGTCTTGTCGTTGTCGGATCCTGAGCCTGGTTTACGCCTGTTTCAACCTGACGCCCGATACACGGTATCGGGCGATTTATGCGCGATTTGCTGCTCAGTCGAGGATCAGGTGTGGCAAAAAGCGGCTCGAATCCTTGGTGATCAAGCTGTTGTCTTCCCGCACGCCAATCCCGGCCGCCTGGTCGCCAATCACCCAGGAGCCGATCAGCGTATAGCTGTCGCCAAATTTAGGCAGCGGCGCGAACTCCTGAAGGATAAACGGCGCATCGGTGTAGGGGCCGTCCTCTTTCACGATCAGACCCTCGGTCGTTTGCAGCTCGATGTTGGCGCCTTCGCGGGAGAAGAACGGCTTGCGCACCCAACCCTTGGGCACTGATTTATTCGGATCGGTGTCCAAGTGCGCCGCGAGCAGGTTCGGGTGACCTTTATTGAATTCCCACAGCAACGGCAGGATGCCTTTGTTGGAAATAATGGATTTCCACGCGGGCTCAAAAAACTGCGTATCACACTGGGCAATCGCGGCGCCGAAGGGCTCGTGGAAGATGAACTCCCAGGCGTGCAGCTTGAACAGGTGAGGAATCCAGCGATCCTCAAGGTCGACGAAGCGTCCGTCACTGGTCAGGCCGATGTCTTCAATATCGATGTGCCGTGATTCGATGCCGACCTTTTCCGCGACCAGCCGCAGGTAATCAGTGGTGCCCTTGTCTTCGACCGAGTGTTTCATCGAGGCGAAATAGAACGGCAGCTTCAACTGCAACTGGGCGAAAGCCTGATGCAGTTTGGTGTCGATGCTGTTGAACTGGTCAGCCTGCTTGGGCAGCAAACCGCGTTCGATGCATTGCTCCAGCCAGCCCCATTGAAACGCAGCGGCCTCATACAGGCTGGTTGGCGTGTCGTAGTTGAGTTCCAGCAACTTGGCCGGCCCGGTGCCGTTGTAGGAGAAGTCCATGCGCCCATACAGGTGCGGGTGGCCTTCGAGCCATGACGTGCGAATCATGTCGTTGAACGCCGGGGGAATACTCAGGCGTTCGAGCAATTGCTCGTTCTGCACCACCCGGGCGACCATGTCCATGCACATCTCATGGATCTCGGTGGTCGGGTCTTCCAGATCGTTTTCGATCTGCTTGAGCGTGAACTGGTAATACGCGCTCTCGTCCCAGTAGGGTTCGTCGTCGATGGTGTGAAACAGAAAGCCGAGACCTTCGGCGGTCTGTTTCCAGTCATGACGCTCTGCGCAATGGATCTTCTTCATGGCCCGGTCTCCTTAACTGCTCGACCCGCCGCCCCAGCCGCTGCGTGCGCTGGCCTTGCTGCCGAAGCCGCCACGCGACGTCGACGAGGCAACGGAAGAAACCGGCTTGCTGGCCGACTTGCTGATGGTGGAGCTGTAGCTGCTGCCAGATCGTGCCTGGTTGGAGCGGCCAAACGTTGAACCGTTGGCGACGCGTTGGCTGAGCGTTGAATTGCCGTAGTTGCCGCGATCATCGCGGTAGCGGTACACCGGCTGCGAGTAATAGCTGTTGCGGTTGTTGCTCAGCATGTTGCCGATCAACAGTCCGGTCAGCAGGCTGCTGGTGGAGAAGCCCGAACCGCCGGTGTTGGCTTCCGACGCCGGCAGTTGCGCCTTGGCGGCATCGACCTGGGACTGCGTCACCTCGCCATCGGCGGTCAGCTCGAAGCCACCGAGCCGGGGGATGAACTTGCCGGTTGAATCCTGCTGGCACCAGTCGGCGACGAAGTCGGCGTCACAATCGGCCTGGTTGTCGTACACCGGCGCAAGGCGGCGATGTTCGGCCATGGCGGTCATGTAGGCGTCCGAGCAGACGTCCACCGGGAGCTTTTCATCGGCGCATTGCTGAACGGACTGGAAGTTGTACTTCTTCTGCACCGCGTAGGTTTTTTCAGTTGGCCCGCAACCGGATATCGCCATGGCGACCGATGCGGCAAGCGAGAGCTGAACGTACTTGCTTCGTTTCATCAGAATCTCCGCTGCGCAATCAGTTCTGGGAAGGGGTCATGCACGCGGCGTTCAACATGCCGACGCTGATGGCCACTGCCGCGACATAAATGCCCGCCGCGATTTCACCTTTCTTGATGCGTTCCGAGGTGCCTTTGAGCACCAGGCTGGTCATCAGGAACGCCAGCAGTTGCACGAACGCAGCGATCACCGCCCAGACGACGAAGTCGAGCAGGCTGATCGAGTAGGCAATCACATTGCTCGCTGGAATGGCGAAGCCAATGATCGCGCCACCCAGTGCAATCGCAGCCGCCACGTTACCCGAACGGATCAGTTCGAACTCTTTGTGCGGGGTGATGCGGGTGTAAATGAACTGGAACAGCGCGAACAGCACGGCGGCGCCGAGGATGTACGACAGAAAACCGAGCACGGCGGCCGGGTTCAGGGAGATGGAGAGTGCTTCTAGCATGGACGGCTTCCTTGTTAAAAAGTATTCAGGTCGGTGGTGTACAGCGAGACGCCCAGCGACGTGCTCAAACTGATGGTGCCTTCGGCATCTTCTTCGACGGAAAACAGCAGGAATTCCCGGCGATCGGTCAGGCCGGTTTCGCGGGCGTACAGCATAGAACGGTGCTCGATGCTGTAGGACTCATCCGGATTTTTCAGCTGTTCGCTCAATGCCACCAATTCGGTCTGGCCATTTTCGGTGCCCCATTCGCGGGTGTATTCGACACCGTTGTGGGTGTAGGTCGGCAAGCCGATCAGGCTCTGCGGGCCGGCCAGTCGACGCAGTTCCGCTTCGCTGCTGATGGTGATGTAGCTGAGGTAATTGAACAGAATGACCGACTCGACCTGGCCAGCGATATCGCCGGTGGTGTGCACTTGCAGCCAGTATTCTTCGTCGTTCATGTAATAGCGCGACAGCCAGGTCGACTGCCCGAGATCGATGGTGCCGTTGCTCCAGATTTGCTGGGAGCCCGGGATCGTCACCGTGGAGTTGCCGTCGAGCAACAACTTCAGCGTCGTGTCGAACATCACCCCCTTGCCCAAGGCCAGGCCCAGCGGGCCAGTGGCGGGTGGCGAGGTTTCGTTGGCAGTCCATTTTGACGGGGTGTTTGTTGCCGTGTTCGGAGCCTCAAGCCCCATCAACTGTTTAAACCATCCCATTGGAGATCTCCTTCAGGCGAGTGGAGGCAATGTAAAAGAGTTCGCCGCCCTGAACGCGTGTGACGCAGGGCGGGTTGATTGAAGGTTGCTGCGCGCCTTTGGCGCGATAGCCGATGAGCGTGGCGTTGTGGCGCTGTTTCATTTGCGCGTACAAATCGCCAAAAGTCGCTTCATAGGTGTCGGGCAGTTTCATCAGGTATTGAGTGGCGCCTTCACCCACGCACAGCAATTCGTTGATGACCACTGACGAACCGGGGTCCTGGGAGGCGCGGACCAACATCTCGATGGCCATGCTTGAAGTGCATTCCAGGCTGGGCGCGTAGGCGCTGGCGAGCGCGGCGATTTCACTTTCATTGAAGTGTGCGACCACATGCCCGACCGGGTTCAGTTGATTGACCGCCAGCACGGTGGCCAGGGTCAAATCGTCTGACGGGGTGCGCACCAGCACGCGCTCGGCGCCGGGAACACCGGCACGCATCAACAATGCCGCGGAAGACAGGCTTTCACCTTTGATGAAGTCTGTCTTGCCCGGCATGGGGTTTTCTTCGAGGGTGCAATCGCAAATGACGATCAGGTTGTCGTTCGAGGTTTCGTCCGCCAGCAACAGTTCAATGACCCGCTCGCTGGACGCACCTTCCCAGCCGATGAGCACGGTATGGCCAACCTTACCGGTGAAATCGCCTTTGCCCTTCATGCCTTTTCTCCATGCATCGATAACACTGCTGGTGGTTTTGCCGATGGCCGCCGTCAGCAGCGCAATGCCGCCGAGCATGACCCAGGTCGCCACGAAAATCCGCCCGGCCGCTGTCTGTGGCGCGAGATCTCCATAGCCCACGGTCAGCGTGGTGGTGAGATAGAAGTAGGTGAACGTGGCGGGGGCGGTGAGGTGGTGTTCGCCCAGAAACACCAGGCCCAGCCAGGCCGTCGTCAGGTGTACGCCCAACGCAATCAGCAGGCCCGCCCACCCAAAACGGTGGAAGAGGGACGAGGCGTACATCCGCAATAAAAGAAAAATCGACATGGGGTCCCTGACTTCCGTGGGGTACTTATTCCTGCGAGGTAATTGCGTTGGCGCCAGAGTGCTCAACTGCGCTTACCGGGCGGCATTAAACCTGCTGCGCGGTGCGGATAAAAGTACTTTTGCGGCGATAAATCCGGCGAAGGCCCCGAACAGATGCCCTTCGAATGAAATGCCCCGGCGAGGCAGGAAGCCAAAGATCAGGCCGCCATATAACAGCGCCACGACGCCCGCCGTGAGCACATTGCTCCAGCTCTTCTGGAACCAGGCGCGCGCCAGAATATACGCCCACAGCCCGAACACCCAGCCGCTGGCGCCAATGTGTACGCCTGCAAAACCGAACAGCCAGACCAGCGAGCCGCCCAGCAGAATAATGATGGCGCTGACCGCCAAGAACCGATTGAGCCCTTCCACCATCACCAGCGTGCCCAGGACCAAAAAGGCCACCAGGTTGGCGCTCAGGTGCGAGAAGGACGCGTGCAAAAAAGGTGAAGTGACGATGCCGAGCAGTCCATGCACGGTTCGCGGGATCAGGCCGAATGCCATAAGGCTGTATCCGGTCGCCGCGTTGATCACTTGCAGCGCGACCATGAAGATGGCCAGGCCGGCGATTAGCTTGAAACCCTTCAGGGCATCCATCCTTGACCTCTACTCGAAAAAACTGAAACGCAATCCATTGTGGGAGCGGGCTTGCTCGCGAAGGCGGTGTGTCGGTCAGCAAAAATGCCGACTGATAGATTGCCTTCGCGAGCAAGCCCGCTCCCACAGGTTACCGAGTCGGTCACTCGGCCGATTTTTGCTTCAGGCGTTCCAGGATCGCATTGGCGCTGCCTTCGTTCGGCGTGATGCCGGCTTCGCGCAGTTTGCGTTCCAGGTCGGTGCCGGTCGATGCGTCGGCCAGTTCGTCCTGCGCTTGCAGTTCAGCGGCGCGTTGCTGCTGTTTGGCCTGCAAACGGTTCAGGGTACCGACGGCGGTTTCCAGCTTGCCGTTGGCGCCGCCGCTGGCGATGGAGGCACTGACCTGGGCTTTCTGTACGCTGTCACGGGCCTTGGCCATGTCCACTTGCTGGCGCAGGCTCTTGATGCGGTTTTCGGCCTTGGTGATGTCTTTGCGCATGTTTTCCGCGTAACCGCCGAACTCGGTGGCCTGCTTCTGCTCGACATCCAGTTCGTTGGTCAGGGTCGAAATTGCTTCGGCCACTTCCATTGCCAGGTCTTCGCGGTTGGCCTGGATCGAGGCCATGGCCTTGGATTCCAGGTCCTTGATTTTGGCGTTGTACTCGCTGACGCGGTCAGCCGACAGTTTGTGCTTGGCCATGATGGTGATCAGCTCACGCTTGGCGTTGGCCAGCGCGCTGTCGGCATCGCGAATTTCCTGGTCGAGGATGCGCAGGGCCTGCTGGTCGACGATGGATTCGCCCACTTCAGTGGCGCCGCCGCGCAGTGCGGTGAACAGTTTGCTCCAGATGGACTGAGTCATTGGATCTTCCTTTCCTGATAATTACTTGAAGAAGCGTTCGAAGGCTTCGCTGGCACGCTGGACGTTGTCGACCAGGGTTTTCACCTCGGTCACCACGTTGGTCAGGCTGGAGTCGGAACTCAGCGCGCCGAACATGTTGTAAACGACCTGGCCGTTGGGCATGGACTCGATACCGATCGAGGACAGCGGGAACATTTCCCGGCTGCGCAGCACGGCATCGTTGAAGGCTGGCACGTCGCTGATGGACTCGACGTCGACCAGAACGGTGTCGACGATGATCTGCTCACCTGCCACGGCGATGTGAATTGGCAGACCACCAAACTCGTTCATCTCCAGCTTCAGGCTGGGTTCGGCGCTCTGGATCAGGGAGAGCGTGATCTCTTGCGAAGCCACCTCATCAAGGGCCTTGAGGGCGTTGTAGAGGCTATCGATGTTCCAGTTGTTGCCTGCGCTCATGTAATTCTCCGACATGAATGAGCCAGCCAGAATCGGTTGGCGTAGCTGTTGCTCCATCTGCTTGAGCAAGCTTCGGTTTTCGGGAAGCACCCAAGATTCGTGTTTCACATAACCGGCGGCTGCCAGGCCTGCGCGCATCTGCTTCATGTAAAAGCTCGATGGTTTTTTCGCGGACGGTTTCGTGCGGCTTTGCATGGCAGTGACTCCGTTGTGAAAATCTCACGCGTGAGAAACCCTACGCCCAATATTCATCGTCATCAACGACTCACGCGTGAGTTTTTTCTACCAGGCGCCAAAAGGCCCGCTGCATGGCGGGCCCTGTGGTATTTCAAAGTGTTTCCCGACCGTCAATGAAGCTTGGGGTGCTCACATTTACCGAGTTTAATCACGCAGGAACTCATCGGTGGACACCACGTTGGCATAGGCAAAACCCAAGGCCGACATGAACGCCGCATGAACATGGGCGGCCGGCACGGTCAGACCGTTGAATTCCAGGTCACGGGTGGCACAGGCGTCATGAATCACCGTGACGCTGTAGCCGAAATCCGCCGCCGCGCGTGTGATGCCATCGACGCACATGTGGCTCATGCTGCCGACCACCACCAATTCGCTGATTCCTTGTTCATCGAGGATCGATTTCAGCTCGGTTTCGCGGAACGAGTTGACGAAGTGCTTGAGAACCACCGGCTCATTGGCGAGGTTGAGCACTTTGGGGTGCAGCTTTGCGCCTTCGGAACCGGGGGTAAAGAAGGGTGCCTCTTCGGAGGTGAATTCGTGGCGAATGTGTACCACCGAATCACCGGCCTCACGAAAGGCCTTGAGCACACGAACGGCGTTATCTGCCGCGGCGTCAGCGCCGACCAGCGGCCACTTGCCTTGTGGGAAGTAGTCGTTTTGGATATCAACTACGATGAGCGCTTGCTTGGCCATGACTGTTTCCTCGAAGTGCTTGTTGGGTGTGGAATGAAATATTGGGCCTGGCGGGCCGTCCGAGGATTGGCCGCACCGACAATAGAAGGGGGAAAACTGACAATGGACGCAGAAAGGGCAATCGCCGAACTGGGCGTGCTGATTTATCCCGGCGCGCAGATGGCGGCGGTGCATGGGCTGACGGACTTGTTCGATGTGGCTAACCGAATCGCCGCCGAGCATCAATCGGCGCGGTTGCCGCTGTTGCGGGTCAGTCATTGGCAGGTTGAGGGCGATCAGGCCCCCGTTCGGATCTTCGACAGTCATCCGGCTCCGGATTCGGCCTTGGTGGCCGTGTTGATCCCGCCGTCGATCGCCAGCTTTTACGCCGGTCAGGTGCCGCAGGCGTTGCTCCAGTGGGTTCGTCAGCAGCACGCGAACGGCGCGACCCTCGGCGGCATCTGCGTGGGCTCGATTCTATTGGCTGAAAGCGGCTTGCTCGATGGCCGCAGCGCCACCGCTCACTGGACCTCGGCCAAAGCCTTCGCCGAGCGTTATCCGGCGATCAAGCTCAAGGCTGATACGCCGATTGTCGACGACGGCGACCTGATCACCACGGCCGGGCTGATGGCCTGGTCCGAGTTGGGGCTGCGCCTGGTGAACCGTTTACTGGGACCGAGCATTGCGACTGGCACCGCACGCTTTCTGGTGGTGGAACACAGCGATAGCGCGAGCGAGTGCGGCAGCAACTTTGCACCGATTCTCAGCCATGGCGACGCCTCGATTCTCAAGGTCCAGCATTGGCTACAAAGTACCGGCGCGACCGATGTGTCGCTGACCGCCATGGCCGAACGGGCCGGGCTGGAGGAGCGCACGTTCTTGCGTCGCTTCCGCGCGGCGACCGGGCTCAAACCGACTGAATACTGTCAGCACCTGCGAGTCGGCAAGGCTCGGGAAATGCTCGAGTTCACCAACGGCACCATCGATCACATTGCCTGGACCGTGGGGTATCAGGACCCGAGTGCGTTTCGGGCGACGTTCAAGAAAATCACCGGGCTGGCGCCGAGTGATTACCGGTCGCGGTTTGGTGTGTCGCCGACGGCTGCAACCCCACGATAGCCAGATCACAGAAGAGCAAATGTGGGAGCGGGCTTGCTCGCGAATACGGTCTTTCATTCAACAGATAATTTGTCTGACACACCGCCTTCGCGAGCAAGCCCGCTCCCACATTTGATTACCGTTGAAGTTGAATCGTGCAAAATGCAGGAGCTGCATCAGCTGTCGTGCAGAATAAGACAGGCCTGATGCCATTACCCTTTTCACAACTCTCTGATTTAACGGTTGTTTGCGGCGCCCGCCGCTTGGCCTGATCTCTGCACCTTTCCCTCAACACTCATCAAGCGCCAATTGAAGGGGGACGCATGACCCCAACAAGCCGCAAAAAACTGGTGGTTGCCCATTCCGTGCACCCCGATGCGCCACAGCATGAAGTCGAAACCAATCGCGCCCTGGCCCGTTGGCTGGCGCAAATACTGGGTCTTAAATACGGCGGCAGTTTTGACCAGAAACTGCATAACGGCCGAGATCTTTATCTGCTACCAACCCAGACCCTGATAGGCGCCGCTGCCGCCCGGCAAATGGGCGTCAAAGGGCCGGAAGATTTGTGGGGCGGATACGTCGACCACGATTTCATCTGCACCAAAGCCATAAGCCATGGCTTGCTCAACAAGAATGCCTACGCCCCGCCAGGCTGGTCACCGCTGTTTTCCGAGCGCGTGCGCAATGTGGTGCTGGATGGCCTCAGCGTGTTCTCCCTCGAGGATGCGCGGCCCGCCGCCGAACACTTGCTTTACAACGGCCCGATCCGTCTCAAACCGGTGCATGCCTGCGCCGGGCGGGGACAGGAAGTGATTGAAAGCCTCGACCAGTTCGATGCCATCCTCGCCAGACCGGATGCCAGCAAACTGTTCACCGAAGGCGTAGTGTTGGAACAGGACCTGAGTGACGTGATCACCCACAGCGTCGGCCAGAGTTTTATCGGCGACACTGTGCTGAGTTACTGCGGTGATCAATACTTGATCGAAGACGGGCAGGGCGCGCTGGTGTACGGCGGTTCCAACCTGCTGGTGGTGCCGGGTGATTACGAGGACCTGCTCAAGCTGTCGTTGCCGGATGACGTGCGATTGGCGATCTGCCAAGCGCAGGTGTTTGACAGCGCCGCCAATGAAGCCTATCCCGGTTTCTATGCGTCGCGGCGCAACTACGACATTGCCCAGGGCCTGGACAGTAACGGTAAGCAACGCAGCGGTGTGCTGGAGCAATCCTGGCGCATGGGCGGTGCCAGCAGCGCGGAAGTGGCCGCGTTGCAAAGCTTCGTCAACGATCCGCGGATGCGCGCGATACGCGTGTCATCCGTCGAAACCTACATCGACCAGCCGCTGCCGGCAGACGCCATCGAGGTGTATCGCGGCCCCGCGGAAAACAGTGACTTTCTTCTCAAGTACGTAACGGTCAAATCTTATGACGGCTAGAAGCGAAACCATTCAGATCGACATCGACGATGAACAGATGAGCGGGACTTTTCTCAGCCCCAAATCCAAGGTCCCCGGCGTGCTGTTTGTGCACGGTTGGGGCGGCAGTCAGGAGCGGGACCTGGAGCGGGCCAAAGGCATCGCCGGTCTGGGGTGCGTGTGCTTGACGTTCGACTTGCGCGGTCACACTGGCGGCACCGGAATCCCACTGACACGCGTTACCCGCGAAGACAACTTGCGTGACCTGTTGGCGGCGTACGACCGCCTGCTCGCGCACCCGGCGCTCGACACCTCGGCCATCGCCGTGGTCGGCACCAGTTATGGCGGGTACCTGGCTGCGATCCTGACGTCATTACGCCCGGTACGCTGGCTGGCGCTGCGAGTGCCTGCGCTGTATCGCGACGATCAATGGCACACGCCCAAGCGTGAGCTGGACAAGGCCGATCTGCGTGATTACCGCAGCACGTTGATCCGCGCCGACAGCAACCGGGCACTGCATGCCTGCTCGCAGTTCACCGGTGATGTGCTGCTGGTTGAGTCCGAGACCGACGACTATGTGCCCCACGCAACCATCATGAGTTACCGCGCGGCCTGTCAGCAGACCCACTCGCTCACCCACCGGATTATCGACGGCGCCGATCACGCCTTGAGCGACCCGGTTTCGCAGCAGGCGTATACATCGATCCTGGTGGACTGGATTACCGAGATGGTGGTGGGTGAGCGGTTGAGCATTATTCAATCCCGCTGAGATTTGCAGTGCTCTCTCGACCATTCGCGAGCAAGCCCGCTCCCACATTTTGACCGCGATCAACCTGTGGGAGCGGGCTTGCTCGCGAAGGCGGCATCCGCCTCACCACATATTCAAGAAGGTTTCTTCGAAATCCGCAACGACTTGGCCTTGGCCTCCACCACCAAATACATCACCAACGTAATCAACAACGGCAAAATAAAATAAATCGCCCGATACGCCAGCAACCCCGCCACCAGGCTCCCCCGCGAAACCTCATGTTGCAGCAGCGCCACAAACACCGCCTCCAGCACGCCAAGCCCTGCCGGAATATGCGTGATGACCCCGGCAATCGCGCTGATCAGCAGCACCCCCAGCACCAGCGGATAATCCAGTTTGCTCGGCAACAAAGTAAAAATCACCGCCGCCATCAACGACCAGTTCAGCGCCCCCAGTGCCAGTTGCAGCACCGCCATGCGCAACGATGGCAGGTTGATTTCCACCCCGCGAATCGCCCATTCCCGGCGCTTTGAAAACCGGCACGCGGCCAGGTAACCCGCACTCACCAGCAGCAGCACCACGCCGACGCCTTGCAAGGCATCGCTGCTCAGTTTCCAGCCGGGCGGCATGCGCACCAGACCGCTGCTGAACACTGCTCCCGCAATCACCATGTAGCCGAACCAGTTGGTCGCCAGGCTCAGGCCGAGGATTTTTGCGATGTTGCCCTTGCTCACGCCCAGCCGTGAATACAGCCGATAACGCATGGCGATGCCACCCACCCATGCACTCAGATTGAGGTTGAAGGCGTAGCTGATGATCCCCACCGGCAGGATCTGTTTCCACGTCAGGTCCTGGCGAATGTAGGTGCGGCCGATCAGGTCGAAACAGGCGTACACCAGAAAACTCAACAGCGTCAGCCCCGACGCGATGATCAGTGTGCGCACCTTGAAATCCGCCAGGGTGTCGAACACTTCGTTCCATTCGAGACGCTGGGCCAGCATCGTCAGCAAAACGATCAACGCGAGGAAAAACAGCATGGTCAAGGGACGCTTCCAACGGCTCCATCGGGTTTTCGCCGGGTGCTCGGTGTGTGGGGTCGAATGAGCTTCAGCGCGGGACATGGTGATCGCTCCCGGTTGGGTGGCTGAAGGGTTTCAGGCGCGGCTTGTGCGCCGGCAGCCAACCCGCCCAGGCCGGGAAATGCCGCAGGAAGTGAAACACCAGAAAGCCCACCGTCATGTGCCAGATGCGTCCGCGCGGAGCGTTATCGACGGACATGGCTTTGCAGTGGTTGTCGCTCAGGTGTTCAAGGCGCTCGAACAGCGTGCGATTGAACGCACGGTCGCGGATCAGCACGTTGGCTTCCAGGTTCATCGACAGGCTCAGTGGGTCGAGGTTGCTCGAACCGACGGTGCTCCAGTCCTCATCCACCAGCGCGACTTTGCCGTGCAGCGGCCGCTCGCAATACTCGTGAATCTGCACGCCCGACTTGAGCAGATAGTCGTAGGTCATGCGCGCCGCGAGCTTGGCCACCAGCATGTCCGGTTGGCCTTGCAGGATCAGCCGCACATCGACGCCACGGCGCGCCGCGTTACGGATCTCGCGCAGCAAACGATAACCGGGAAAGAAGTAGGCGTTGGCGATCACCACCCGGCGCTTGGCCGTGCGCAGCGCAAGTCGGTAAACCTCTTCGATGTCGGTACGGTGGTCGCCATTGTCGCGGTACACCAGCCGGACCTGACCGTCATGATCGTTGAAGGCCAATTCCGAGCGCCGCTGCCGGCGTCGTTGCCACCATTATTTGGCACGGGCCGGGCGCCCGCATTGCAGCAGTGCGAAGTGATGAATGTCGGCCACCGCCGGGCCTTGCACCTCAACCGAATAATCCTGCTTGGCCTCGGGGCCGAAGTCGCCCAGGTGGTCGGCGGAAAAGTTGATCCCGCCGATAAAGGCAATCGTGCCGTCGACCACCACGATCTTGCGGTGCAGCCGACGGAACCAGTTGGTGCGAATGCCCAGGTGCTTCGGCGCCGGATCGAATATCTGGATGTGTACGCCGGCCTCGCTCAACGCGGCGAGGAACCCGGTGCTCAATTCGCCACAGCCAAAGCCGTCGAGACTGGCGGTGACTCGCACGCCGCGCCGGGCCGCGTCGATCAGCACTTGCTGCATTTCGTTGCCGACCTTGTCCTCGAACACGATGAAGGTTTCCAGGAGGATTTCAGTCTTCGCCTGGCGCATGGCCTCGAACACCCTCGGGAAATACGCCTCACCGTTTTCCAGCAACTCGATCCGGTTGTTGCCTTGCCAGCCGTAGTCGACATCGACCACGCTGGGCTCGCCGGTGGTCTGAGTTGTGGACAGATGTTCCACGCGGGTTTCTTCCATCGAAGGGATGCTCATAGTTCGATCTCCACCGACAGCGGTGCGTGGTCGGAAAGGTGTGACCAGGGGCGGGCGGCCAGCACCTGCGGACGGCTGGCCTTGAGGTTGCGCACGTAGATGCGGTCCAGTCGAAGCGCCGGCAGTCGCGCCGGAAAACTGCGCGCCGGTTTGCCGTGATGCTCGGCGAATACTTCGCGCAGGCCACACGGTTTAAGCAACACATCGGCGCGCTGGCGCCAGTCATTGAAGTCCCCGGCAACGATCACCGGCGCATCGTCCGGCAACTCTGCAAGGCGTCGGGTCAACAGCTTGAGTTGTTCGATACGATGGCTTTCACGCAGCCCCAAATGCACGCAGATGGCGTGGACTTCCGGGCCGTCCCCGGGCAGGCGCAGCACGCAATGCAGAAGGCCGCGGTTTTCATGGCCGCTGATCGAGACGTCGAGGTTGTCATGGCGAATGATCTGGAATTTCGACAGCAGCGCATTGCCGTGATCACCCGCTGGGTACACCGCGTTGCGGCCATAGGCAAACTGCGGCCACAGGGTGTCGGCCAGGAACTCGTATTGCGGCATCGCCGGCCAGTTGCTGTAGCGCATGGGATGCTGTTCATGGGCGCCGTGGACTTCCTGCAAGAACACCACGTCGGCGGACACGCTGCGTACCGCTTCACGCAACTCCGGCAGGATGAAACGCCGGTTCAGCGCGGTAAAACCTTTGTGCGTATTGACCGTCAGCACCGTGAAGCGGCGCACGGCGGTGAGGGTGGGTGACGGCTCATCCGCTGCGTCGAGCGACTCGGGAATATTCATGGCAGCACGCCTTCGGCCGCCGGCTCACCGGGGGCGGTGGCGAGTTCGTTGTCCAGATGGAAACGTTCGAGCAGGCGCCGCGCATCGAAGGGCGCGCGGACCTTGATGTCGTTATCGAAATAGCAGAACACCTCGCGGGATTTTCGTGCCTTGGGCTTTTGCCGAGGGGCGATCAAATGTGCGTCCGACGGTTGTTGGCCATGCACCCAGGCGTCGATCCGGTCGCCCCAGCGCTTCAGCGCCTGCGGGGTGTAGCCGCTGGCGTAGAGTTCTTCGGCACCGTGCAGGCGCAGGTAGACGAAATCGCTGGTGAGGTCTTCCCGGTACGGCCATTTACCCGCCGTATCAGCAATCACCAGTGCGGCGTTGTAGCGTTTGAGCAAACGGATGAACGCCGGGTCGACGAAGCTTTCGTTCCTGATTTCCACTGCGTGCCGTATAGCTTTTTTCTTGTACGCCGTGAGGCTGGCGTGGCCGTTCACGTGCGAATCGTGCTGGCGGGCGAGGGCGGCCGCTTGTCGGGTGTCGTGGGGTAATTGTTCGAGGAAGCTTTCGAACACATCGGCATCGAATTTGAAGTTAGGCGGGAATTGCCAGAGGATCGGGCCGAGCTTTTCCTTGAGCTCCAGCACGCCTGAAGCAAAGAAATTCGCCAGTGGATGATGGATGTCCCGCAGGCGTTTGATGTGGGTAATGAAACGCGGGCCTTTGACGCTGAAGACGAACCCCGGCGGGGTGTCGGCGTACCACTCCGCGTAACGTTCCGGCCGTTGCAAGGCGTAAAACGATCCATTGATTTCAATGCTGTTGACCGCCCGCGAGGCGAATTGCAATTCGCGCTTTTGGGTCAGCCCCTTCGGGTAGAAATCCCCCCGCCACGGCGCATAACGCCAGCCTGAAATACCGATATGAATCGCCGCCATGTCGCCTCCCGCCTGATGGTCCTCGGACAGCTGTGTCTTTTGATGACTGTCGGGCGGGTGAGAAAGTTTCGACGGGACTACAGACGGTACGGCACACACATATCCAATGTAGGAGTGAGCCTGCTCGCGATGACGGAGTGTCAGTCGACATTCACGGCGACTGATTCACCGCTATCGCGAGCAGGCTCACTCCCACAGGATTAATCAATGCCCGGCGACGATTCGGGTTGAGCCTTGATACACCGGTCCCAGCCGATCAAGCCGACCGCTCCACGCCGTTAGTGCCAATGCCACCAACACCACCAGACCCCCGATCCACGCGGTATGAATCAACCCCATGTGCGCAACGATCAAGCCACCACCCCACGCACCACCGGCGATGCCGAGGTTGAACGCCGCAATGTTCAACCCCGACGCCACGTCCACCGCCTGCGGGGTGTGATGTTCAGCCTGACGCACCACATACACTTGCAGGCCCGGTACGTTGCCGAACGCGACGGCGCCCCAGACCAGCACCGTGGCCAGCGCCAGCCATGGATTGCCGGCGGTGAACGTCAGCACGAACAGCACGGCGGCGAGTAAGGCGAAGATGATTTTCAGTGCGCTGATCGGGCCGCGCTTGTCTGCCAGTTTGCCGCCCCAGATGTTCCCGACTGCCACCGACACGCCGTAGACCAGCAACACCAGGCTGACCGTACCGGCGCTGAAGCCGGAAATGTCCTGAAGAATCGGCGCCAGGAAGGTGAACGCGATAAACGAACCGCCGTAACCGACCGCCGTCATGGCGTACACCAACAGCAGGCGCGGTTGCTTGAGCACCTGCAATTGCTGCAACAGCGAAGCGGGTTTGCTGTGGGCGATGTTGTTCGGCACGTAGATCAGGCTGCCAATGAAGGCGATCACGCCCAATGCCGACACAGCGAGGAAGGTTTCACGCCAGCCGAAATGCTGACCGATGAAAGTCCCCAGCGGCACGCCGGTGACCAGTGCCACGGTCAGGCCGGTGAACATGATGGCGATCGCACTGGCGGCTTTTTCCTTGGGCACCAGGCTGGTGGCGATGGTCGAGCCAATCGAGAAAAACACCCCGTGGGCCAAGCCAGTGACGATCCGCGCAATGATCAGCGACTCGTAGCTCGGCGCTTGCCAGGCCAGCAGATTACCGAGGGTAAACAGCACCATCAGCGACAGCAGCAGCATTTTGCGCGGGACTTTGCCGGTCAGGGCCGTCAGCACCGGGGCGCCGATGGCCACGCCTAGGGCGTACAGGCTGACCAGCAGGCCGGCGGACGGCAGGCTCACACCAAGGTCGGCGCCGATGGTGGGTAACAGGCCAACGATGACGAACTCGGTCGTCCCGATGGCGAAGGCGCTGAGGGTCAGCGCGAGCAAGGCAATGGGCATGACTGCAACTCCGGTGGGTTTGAGTGAATGGAGCGCAGTGTCTAGGGTTGGGTTGTGCAGAAAAATACCGGGGGAAGCATTTGATATTTGCGTTTAGGTCAAATATCGAGGGTGCTATACAGTTCCAGGTGGGAGCGGGCTTGCTTGCGAAGGCGTCGTGTCAGTCGACATATAGGTGTCTGATACATCGCTTTCGCGAGCAAGCCCGCTCCCACAGGGAATCGCGTAGTCTTTTATCCCGCGGCCAAAACCGAACTTGCCTGCCAATTTTCGATCAGCTTCTTACAGACTGTTTCAACGGAGCTCCCCGTTTTGCTCAAGTTCAAGACTGCGATATCGCTGGCGCTACTTCTGTTCACCTGCAGCCTGGGACTGCACGCGGCAACGCTGCCGGGCCTGCCGGCGACCAGCAGCGCGGCGACGCCAGCGGCTCACCCGGAACCACTGGTCCAGGGCGGTTTGCTGGGGGCAATCAGTTCGAGCATCGATGAGGTCGAGAGCAAACTTGATCTCAACGACGACCTCGTCGACGCCTGGCGACTGCGTGCGGATCGCGCGGCCGATGAAGTGGATCGACTGGTCAATCACCCCTCGGCGCGTTCCAGCTGGGGCGTGGTCGGGGATTTCCTGATTTTGTCCGGCGTGTGGGCTGGCGTCTTTGCGTTGCTCTGGCTGCTTGGCGGGATGCTGGCCCAGCGCCTGAGCCAGCACCGCTTGCTGCTCACCCGCGAACGCGGCCAGGCCGTGCTCGGTTATGTGTTGCCGTTCAGCCTTCCGGCGCTGATCAGCCTGCCGCTAACTATTTTTGTCAGCCACTTCCTGCCCGTGTCAGCTGGCCGGGCGTTGGCGTTGTGTTTCGCCTATGCCACTAGCAGCGGTATTTTCGCCGCCTCGCTGGTGCTCACATTGGTGGTCCTGTTCAATACGGGACACAAGCGCCGGGCGGTGCAGATCCTTCGTCAGTACAGCCCTCGGCCGCTGTTCGGGATCGGTTTTCTGGTCGCGATCAGCGATGCCTTGACCAGCCCGCAGATCGCCCATCAGTTGGGCAACAACCTCACCAGCGGCCTCGCAGTGTTGACCGGGCTAGGGGCCTCGATTTCCTTTGGTCTGCTGGTGATCAAAATGCGTCGGCCGGTCGCGCACCTGATCCGCATTCTGCCGTTGGCCCAACGCCTCAAGCAGCCAGCGTTGCGCGAGATGCTGCGGATTTTTTCGGGGCTGTGGTATTGGCCGATTCTGTTGATGGTGATGGTCTCGGTCATGAACCTGATCAGCATCAGCGATGACAATCAGCAAGTGCTGCGCAGCGCATTGTTCACTACCATTTTGTTGATCGCCACGGTGTTCCTCAGCACGACGCTGCATCACCTGTTCAAGACCCGCAGCGAGCAAGCGGCGCGTCGCAGCAATGCCTACAAAGAGCGTTTCCTGAGCCTTTCGCACGCCTTGTTGCGGATCGGCATGTCGATTGTGTTCATCGATATTCTGGGGCGGATCTGGGGGGTGTCACTCCTGGAATTCGCGATGAGTAACACGGTCGGGCGCGCGATCAGTGATTCGCTGAGCCGCATCGGCCTGATTTTCCTGGTGACCTGGATGGTCTGGGTGGTGCTCGACACGGCGATTCAGGAAGCCCTGAAACCACCGGTCAACAAACGCTCCGCACGCCAGCCGAGTACGCGGGTGAAAACCATCCTGCCGCTGCTGCGCAACGCGATCAAAATCCTGCTGGTGGTGATCTGTGCGATCACCACCATGGCCAACCTGGGGATCAACGTCGCGCCATTCCTGGCCGGTGCCGGGGTGGTGGGGCTGGCCATCGGTTTCGGTTCCCAGCAACTGGTGCAGGACGTCATCACCGGGCTGTTCATCATCATCGAAGACACCTTGTCGATAGGTGATTGGGTGGTGCTCGATTCCGGGCATGCCGGCACAGTCGAAGGCCTGACCATCCGCACCCTGCGCCTGCGTGACGGCAAGGGTTTTGTGCACTCGGTGCCGTTCGGCCAGATCAAGGCAGTGACCAACCAATCCCGGCAGTTTGCCTATGCGTTCTTCTCGGTGCAGTTCACCTACGACACCGATGTCGACAAGGCGATTGAACTGATCCGCGAGGCCGGGCATTCGATCAGCGATGACCCGTTTCTCAAGTACAACCTGCAAGGGCCGCTCGACGTATTTGGCGTCGACAAAATGGACCTCAATGGCGTGGTGCTGACGGCGCAGTTCCGTACCGTGTCGGGCGGGCAATATGCGGTGAGCCGGGCGTTTAACCAGCGTTTGAAAAAGCTTGTGGATAACAGCCCGTGGGTGCATTTCGCGCAGACTTATCCACAGCAGGTTTTGATGCCGAAGCGGCAGGTGGATGGGGATGGGGAGTTGGCGCAGGAGCATTCGCCGGTGTTGTTGCCGGATCAGCCGCGAACCCAGTGATTTGTGTTGGGGCTCATGGCCTCTTCGCGAGCAAGCCCGCTCCCACATTAGAGCTTCAGTGCACACAGCATTTGTGAACGACCGAGATCAAGTGTGGGAGCGGGCTTGCTCGCGAAGAGGCCCGCCCGGACAACATCAATGCCGGATCAGTTTGCTCTGCAATTCAGCACTCGATACCTGATCCAGCTCCATCCAAAAATGCTGCTTGCCGGCAATCTCCGCCGCCGCCGGCAGCCCATCGCGGTACACCAGCCGATTACTCGCCAACGCCGGCACCTTCGCCCCCGGTAACAGCGTCCCGGCCAGGTTCAGCGGATCAACCCCGCACACCGCAACCAAACTCCCGTCATGCGGCCGTCGGCGTATTTCGCGCAGCAACGGAATCGCCTCAGGCAACGCAAACTGTTCACCGGCCAAGCCACTGACAAACCGCCCTCCGCGTATCTCGCCCCGCGCCTCCAGCCGATGAAAGGTGCGCAATAATTCGCGCCAGCTCGGCAGCCAATCCGCCTCACGTTCCAGCAAGCGCCAGAACACCACGCCGTAGCGTCGCAGCAAGGTCATGGCGATGTGTTCCAGTGTCTCGGCAGGCGTGGGCGCAGCACGTTTGTTATCCACAACCGGCGCGGCAGGACCGCGGCGCAACAAGGCCCAGCGTCCGGCATCGTCCATCCCGCCAATAAAGGCCCCGCGACCGCGTCGGCTGCTGCGATTCTGGCGTTTGCTGGCCGGGGTGATCAGCGCCCGCAAGCCGGCGAAGCTGTCGGCATTCACCAGCCCGGCGCCGACCAGTTCCTGCAAGGCGATTTCCAGTTCCGCGCGCAGCAGGTGAGCTTCGTGAATCAGCTCATCAAAAAACAGCGCGCCGTGCTGGCTGAGCGCTTGGTGAACCTTTTGTGTTTTGGGCGACAGTTCGCTGACCGCCGTCTGCTCGGTCAGGCCACTCCACAAGCCGACCTGACTGCGAGGCAGCAGCAGAATCGGCGTGCTGCGCAGTGCCGTGCTTGCGCTTTTGTTGTGAGCGGTCAGACGGGTCCAGACCAGTTTGCCGCTGCGGCACAGATCATCCAGCCAAGCCGGTGAATAGTCTTTGATCCGCGCCGGCAGGATGTCGCTGTCCCAGGCCGATGCCGCGGCGGGGTAGCCTTCGAACTGACTGATGATCGCCGGCAAAACCGCGTTGCCCTGGCCCTGAGTCGCCGACGACAGGTGCTGCCAGTCGAACAGAAAACGCATGAAGTCCTGCAACGCCACCGGCTCGATTTCCCGGCGCAAACGCTTGACGGTGTAGCGGTGAATGCGCGCCAACAGATGCCGTTCGCACCATTCCTCATCACCCGCATCCGGCGTGAACCGGCCGCGCAACACATAGCCTTCGCGTTCCAGTTGTGCCAAGGCCTGGGTGACCGGATTGGCCGCTAATCCAAGCGACTCGGCAATCGCGGTGAGCGGCAACGGCCCGAAGGCGCTGAGCCGAGCGCGGATCACTTCTACGGTGGCTTCGTCTGGCACCCAGGCCTCATCGAAACCGGGCAACGCTTGCAGCGCCGGCAACAAAGTGGCCTGTGGATAAATCGCCTGCAAGCAGGTCAGTCGCTCCAGGGCCAGCCACAACGATTGCCCGGCGTTGACCTGCAAGCGGCTGGCGCGACCGCTGTGGGCCAAGGCGTTCAGCCAATCAAGCCAGTGCGCATTGGCCTGTGCCTCGGCATCGGTAATGCACGCAAGGCTCATCAACGCCTCATGCATTTCATCGACGTCGGTGGGTGTCGGCCAGGCCTCGTCGCGCACCGCTTGAATCGCTTCGGCATCCAGCGCGCCGAGGTCGCCGGTCGACTGTGGGTCGGTCCAGCGGCGGTTGAGCACCGCTTGCGTGCGCCGCTCTTCCAGCGGTGCATCGTCGAGAAAGGTGTAGGGCCGGGCACTGAGGATTTCTGCTGCCAGCGGGGACGGCGCCGGCAAATCGCGACTGATCAGCCGCACCTCGCCACGTTCCATGCGCCGCAACAGCGCCAGCCAGCCTTCGCTGTCCATCGCTTCGTGCAGGCAATCGTCGAGGGTCTGTTCCACCAGCGGATGGTCGGGAATTTCGCGCTCGCCGGCGAGGTTTTCGACGCAGGCAATCTGATCGGGGAAGACACTGGCGATCAAGTCTTCGCTTTTCATCCGCTGGATCTGCGGCGGTACTTTGCGTCCGCCTCTATAGCGCGGCAGGGCCAGGGCGACACCGGTATTCCAGCGCCAGCGCACGCCAAACAACGGCGCGTCGAGCACCGCTTGAATCAGGAGTTGTTCGGCGCTGTTGCTGTGCAGGTAACGCCAGACATCGTCGAGTTCAAAACTGTGGCTGGTGGACAGCGACAGCACGATCGCGTCTTCGCTGGCAGCGGCCTGCAATTCGAAGTTGAACGTGCGGCAGAAACGCTTGCGCAGGGCCAGGCCCCAGGCGCGGTTGATGCGGCTGCCGAACGGGGTGTGGATGATCAGTTGTGTGCCGCCGGATTCGTCGAAAAACCGCTCCATCAGCAGCGTGTCCTGCGACGGCAGGGCGCCGAGGGTCAGGCGCGCACGGGCGAGGTAATCCGCCAGTTGCTCGGCGCTGGCGAGGTTTAGGCCGAGGGTGTCGGTCAGCCAGTCGAGGGCCGGTTGCAGGTTGCCCGGTGTGGCGCCGAGCAGCTCGTCGAGGTGCGCTTGCAAGCGGGCGACCGCAAACGACAGTTCCGCGCTGCGTCCCGGCGCTTCGCCGAGCCAGAACGGAATGGTCGGCGGCTGCCCCTGAGCGTCTTCGACCCGGACCTTGCCGGTGTCGACCCGCAGGATCCGGTAGGAAGTATTGCCCAGCTGGAACACGTCCCCGGCGATGCTTTCCACCGCGAAGTCTTCGTTGACGCTGCCGATGTTCAGCCCTTGAGGCTCCAGTAACACGCTGTAGTCGGCGTTGTCCGGAATGGTCCCGCCACTGGTCACGGCGGTCAGCTTGGCGCCCCGACGACCGCGCAGGGTGCGGGTGACGGCGTCGCGGTGCAGGTAAGCGCTGCGGATGCCCTGGCGCCCGTTGTAACCCTCGGCGAGCATGTGCAGCAGCGCCTGATAATGTTTTTCGTCAAGTCCGGCATACGGCGAGGCGTTGCGAAACGTCTCCAGCAGCGCCTGCTCCGGCCATTCCTGGCAACTGACCTCGGCGATGATTTGTTGCGCGAGTACGTCCAGCGGCGCGGTGGGAATCTGCAACGTGTCGAGTTCGCCGCGCCGGACGCAATCGAGCAGCGCGACGCATTCGATCAGGTCGTCGCGGGTAGTAGCGAACAAGCGGCCTTTGGGCGTGCCGCCGACCTGGTGCCCGGAGCGACCGACCCGCTGCAAAAATCCGGAAATCGAGCGCGGCGAGGCGATCTGGCACACCAGGTCGACATCGCCAATGTCGATGCCCAATTCCAGTGATGCGGTGGCGATCAGCACTTGCAGGTCGCCGCGCTTGAGCCGCTGTTCGGCGTCCAGACGAAACTCTTTGGCCAGGCTGCCGTGGTGCGCGGCCACCGCGTCCTTGCCGAGGCGTTCGCTCAGGTGCCGGCTCAGGCGCTCGGCGAGGCGCCGGGTGTTGACGAAAATCAGCGTGGTCCGGTGTTCGCGGGCGAGGGCGGCGAGCCGGTCGTAGACCAGTTCCCAGACGTCATTGGCCATGACCGCCGACAACGGCACGGGCGGTACTTCGATGTCCAGGTCCCGTGGGCGGGCGTGGCCGATGTCGACGATCTCGCATGGACGGTCGCGGCCGACCAGAAAACGCGACACCGCTTCGATGGGTTTTTGCGTGGCGGACAGACCGATGCGCACCAGCGGTTTTGCGCACAGCGCCTGCAACCGTTCAAGGCTCAGGGCCAAGTGGCTGCCGCGTTTGCTGGCGGCGATGGCGTGAATTTCATCGACGATCACGGTGCGTGTAGTGCCGAGCATCTGCCGCCCGGAATCGGAGCCGAGCAGCACGTAAAGGGATTCCGGGGTGGTCACCAGGATGTGCGGCGCGGTCTTGCGCATGGCCGAGCGGTCTTTCTGCGGGGTGTCGCCGGTGCGCACGGCAGTGTTGATCTGCAATGGGGGCAAGCCCATCACGCGCAATTGCCCGGTGATCCCGGCGAGCGGGTTTTGCAGGTTGATCTGGATGTCGTTGGACAACGCTTTGAGCGGCGAGACATAAACCACGAGGGTTTCGTCGGGCAGCCCGTCATCGGTTTCCAGGCCTCGATGAACCAGATCATCGATGACCGCGAGGAACGCGGTGAGGGTTTTGCCGGAGCCGGTGGGTGCGGCGATCAGGGTCGAGCGGCGCTGGCGAATCAACGGCCACGCCCGGGCCTGGGCGGCGGTGACCGTCGGGAAGTTGCTGCTGAACCAGGCGCTGACGGCGGGGTGGAAGCCTGCCAGGGCGCTGTCCGTGGGGATTGGCAGATTCATGAAGTGATTTATGCGGGTGGGGGGATGAAGATGCAAGTACCGCTTAGGACCTTCGCCGACCTCCAGGGCCCCTTCGCGAGCAAGCCCGCTCCCACCTTTAATCTGTGTCATTCATAAATATTGAGTTCACTGCAGATCGAGTGTGGGAGCGGGCTTGCTCGCGAAGGGGCCAGTAGCCACACCAAATCCCTGGGATCTACACTTTACGGATGACGGTTGCGCACTAAACCCGCAAAATGCAACGATTCCGGCATCTATCAACGGCATTGCCCGCGGGCCGTGCCGATACAGCCATCGTTCCAATCAGACTGGGCCTGCTGACTCTATGCGAATGCGCCTTATGTTACTGGGCGGCGGAAATGCCCTTGGGCAGGCGCTGATTCGCCTCGGTGCGGAGGAAGACATCGGTTTCCTCGCCCCCCGCCCCCCGCAAGACGGCTGGGATGCCGCGAGCCTGACGCAGCTGCTCGACGACACCCGCCCGGACGCGCTGATCAACCTCGCCTATTACTTCGACTGGTTTCAGGCGGAGACGGTCAGCGAAGCGCGCCTGGCCGGGCAGGAGCGCGCGGTCGAGCGTCTGGCCGAACTGTGCCAGCATCACAACATCGTGCTGCTGCAACCCTCGAGCTATCGCGTGTTCGATGGCTCCCGTGCCACCGCCTACAGCGAAAAAGACGAACCGGTGCCGCTGGGCCTGCGCGGTCAGGCGTTGTGGCGCATCGAACAAAGCGTTCGTGCGACCTGCCCGCAGCATGTATTGCTGCGTTTCGGCTGGCTGCTCGATGACAGCCCTGACGGCACGCTGGGGCGTTTCCTTGCGCGGGCCGAAACACCCGACGAACTGCTGCTGGCCGATGACCGCCGGGGTAACCCGACCCCGGTCGACGATGCGGCTCGGGTGATCATCTCGGTGCTCAAGCAACTCGATTGTGCAGCGCCGCTGTGGGGCACCTATCATTACGCCGGGCATGAGGCGACCACGCCGCTGGCGCTAGGGCAGGCCATCCTGACCGAAGCACGCAGCCTGCATCCGCTGGCCATCGAAGCACCGACCGCCCAGGCTCATGCCGCGCGTCCGGATGCCGCCGAAGAGCCGCAACACGCGGTGCTGGCCTGCAAGAAAATTTTGCACACGTTCGGGATCAAGCCTCGCGCCTGGCGTGCTGCACTCCCGGGCTTACTGGACAGGTTTTATCGCCATGGCTGACGGACCCGTTTTAATCACCGGCGGCGCCGGTTTCATCGGCTCGCACCTGACTGATGCCTTGCTCGCCAAGGGTCATTCGGTGCGCATTCTCGATGACTTGTCCACCGGCAAACGCAGTAACTTGCCACTCGATAACCCCAACCTTGAATTGATCGTTGGCGACGTCGCCGATGCTGCGCTGGTCGCTCAGGCGATGGCCGGTTGCAGCGCCGTGGCGCACCTGGCCGCAGTGGCGTCGGTACAGGCCTCGGTGGACGACCCGGTGAAGACTCACCAGAGCAACTTCATCAGCTCGCTGAACGTCTGCGAAGCCATGCGCCAGGCCGGTGTCAAACGTGTGCTGTTCGCCTCGAGTGCGGCGGTTTACGGCAACAATGGCGAAGGTGAGTCGATCAATGAAGACACCGCTAAAGCGCCGTTGACGCCGTACGCGTCGGACAAGCTGGCGAGCGAGTATTACTTCGATTTTTACCGTCGCGAGCATGCACTGGAACCAGTGATTTTCCGCTTCTTCAACATCTTCGGCCCGCGTCAGGATCCGTCCTCGCCGTATTCCGGGGTGATCAGCATTTTCAGCGAACGGGCACAGAAAGGCCTGCCGATCACCGTATTCGGCGATGGCGAGCAAACGCGTGACTTCGTCTACGTCGAGGATCTGGTGGATCTGCTGGTGCAAGCCTTCGAAAAACCACAGGTTGAAGTCGGTGCGGTGAATGTCGGCTGGAACCAGGCGACCAGCCTCAAGCAAATGCTCCAGGCGCTGGAAGCGGTGGTGGGTGAGTTGCCGCCGATCAGCTACGGCCCGGCGCGTTCTGGCGATATCCGCCATTCACGGGCGAACAATCAGCGATTGTTGCAGCGCTTCAGCTTCTGCGAGCAGACACCGATGAGTGTTGGCCTGGCAAGGCTGTTGGGACGCTGAGTTTTCTAAAGCCACAAAAAAGGCGCCTGTTGAGGCGCCTTTTTTATGGGGACTTAGAACTTGTAACCCAGGCCCACCATGTAAATGAACGGGTCCACATCGACATTGACCTTGGCACGTGTGCCCGGCGCAATCGAGTTGTTCTCAACGGTCGCGGTGGTGTCGATGTCGATGTAGCGCACCTGGGCGTTGAGCAAGATGTTGTCGGTGATCATGTAGTCAGCCCCGACCTGAAACGCCAGGCCCCATGAGTTGTCTGCTTCGAAGTTGCTGAAGCCCTTGGCCTGGGCTTCGCTGCCGACGTGTTCGTCGTAGATCACGGTGTAGTTGATACCGGCGCCGAGGTACGGCTGGAAATCGGACTTCGAGTCCAGCGGGTAGTACACGACACTCAAAGTCGGCGGCAAATGTTTCAAGGTGCCGAGTTTGCCGTTGGCTGCGGAGCCGAGAGCAGTGCCTTTAAGTTTCACCTCATGCTCGAACGGGGTGGCCGCCAGCAGCTCGATGCCCCAGTGGCTGTCGAACATGTACGCGAAGTTCAGACCCAGCTGGGTGTCACTGTTCATGGTGGCTTTGCCACCCAGGTTGGTACCGGCCAGCGGGCCTTGATCGACCTTGACGCTGGAGCTGTCGGCTTTCGGGTTGACGGTAATGGCACCGGCACGAATGAGGATGTCGCCGGCCTCGAAGGCGTGGGCGAGCGGGGCTGTGAGCGCTAAGGCAAACAGCGAAGCGCTGAGCAAGGATTTGTGCATGGAGGGCTCCAGAGGACGTTAAAAATTTTCGATGTCCAATGGTACAAAGCGCTCTGTTCCGGTCTTTTGATGCAGCTCAATGAAACTGTGATGGGGTTGGTTTTTGTGTTGGCTCTTAGGGCCCCTTCGCGAGCAAGCCCGCTTGTGTCTTGCGCAGGAATTAGACTGGTGATGAGAGCGGTGAGTGGCAAGCTGAACGCCCGGAGTGCTTAAAGCACGTGTGGGAGCCCACGCTGCCATTCACCCCTCCACTCTGGTTATTGAGCCCGAACAGTTGAACGAGCCTACCTCGAACAGTTACAAGCGTGGAGCCCAGCCAGAGCGCTCTCACCTTTGAGTGTAAGAGGGTTTGGCTATGTTTTCCTGCGCAGGCATCGACGTTTCTAAAGACAACCTTGAAATCCGGATCAATCCGCA
>NZ_RCZE01000023.1 GCF_006438915.1 Pseudomonas arsenicoxydans
CGCGATGTACATGGCCTGTTGGGTGGTGATCCGGCGACAGCCTGAGTTCAAGGCTCGGTATCAAGCATTACGCCAGAAAGGTAAATGCGCCAAAGTAGCGCTGATCGCCTGCATGCGAGTGTTGTTGATACGGCTGAATGCCATGATTCGAGAGAAAACTGAGTGGCGAGAACAGGCAGCCTAAACAGGCTGCGTGTTTTGTAAGGAATTTGCATGGCCTGGAGCCGTGGGAGTTCAGCTGTCTTCCGATAAGCCTTAAAAATAAAGTCATCAAGACAGTTGCTCCCACATTTGATCGATGTCTGTCAGAAGGACTTGCTGACGCTCGCCACCACGGTGGCGCTGCACAGGTCGTCGTAGCCCCAGTTGCTGGTGCATTGGCTTTTCGACAGGTCGGTGTCGATGTAGCTCAGGCCCAGCATCACGCCGGCCAGTTCGTGGGTCAGTTTGACTTCCCATTCGCGGTACGAGTCCTCCGCACGGCCGGAGCTCGAGTACAGGTGAGGGTCCTTGAAGTCCATGTTGCCGTAGCGCAGTTTCAGGCCGGTGTCATAAGGCAATTGGGTTTCGTAACCGACATAGGTGTAGAGCGAGTTCTGCTTGCTGTCGACACCCGGTGCATCGTCGGAGTAATAGGCGCCGAGCTTCACCCCGTAGACGCTGAGAATGCCGTAGACCTCGCTCTGGTTGAACTGGCTTTCTTTCGGGTAGGTGTATTTGAGGTAACCGATGTCCAGGTTGACGTCATCGGTCGCTTCCCAGAGCCAGCCGCCGTAGTAATCCACTTCCTGACGGGTTTTCAGGCCGCCACCGAAGTCGACGTTCGAACTCCAGGCGCCCACATACAACCCGGTGCTGTGAGCCAGGGTCACACCGGCCTGCACGGCAGGGTCATTGAGTGTTTGCGAAATGCCACGGGTGCGGTAATCGCTCGCCAGGGTCAGGTCCACCAGTACGGAGAAGTCGTCATTCAAGACGATGGCCTGGCTGCTCAACGGCAGCAGACTCAAGGAACCAAGGGCGAACAGGGTGAAAGCTTTCATGAGTGCAGTCCCGATATTGTGATTGTTATGGGCAGTTTTTTTGTGGCAAAGCTGCGCCGACCCCGGCGTTGAACGCGGGGACGGGCAGCGGGTTACAGCGGGGTTTTATTAGAGGGTCGGTGCGTAGACTTCGCGCCCGGCGAAAAAGGTTTGCAGCACTTGGGTGTCGCTCAGGGCCTTGTTGTCGACGGTGAAGACGTCACGGTCCAGCACGATGAAGTCCGCTTGCTTGCCAGGGGTCAGCGAACCGATCTGCTTTTCCAGGCCGATGGTGCGCGCGGCATTCGCGGTGTAGGCGTAGAACATCGTTTCGCGATCCACGGCTTCCTTGATGTTCAGCACGCCCATCGGGCCGACGCGGGTGATGGCTTGGGCCATCGCGTTCCAAGGGTTGGGCGAAGACACCGGCCAGTCACTCGCGCCAGCGATGGTCGCGCCCTGTTTGAGCAGCGAGTGCGCCGGGTACTGGTAGCGGAAGGCGAGGGCGCTGACGTATGGCTTGATCATGTCCGTGGTGTAGTCGTCAGCCGAGGCCCACAGCAGTTGCATCGAGGCGATGACGTTCAGCGGTTTGAACCGCGCAAACTCCTTCGGGTTGACGATTTGCAGGTGGGTGATCGAGTGCGTCACGCCGCTCTGGCGATCCTTGCGCGCCTGTTCGATGCCGTTCAGCGACTCACGCACCGCGCGGTCGCCGATGGCGTGGATGTGCACCAGCCAGCCGCGCTGGTCGATGGCACTGACCAGTTCACCGAAATGCTTCGGATCGATCAGCAACTCGCCCTGTTTGTGCGAGTTGTTGTAAGGGTCGATCATCGCCGCGCTCTGGGCCGGGAATTCGATCACGCCGTCGGCGAAGATCTTGACGCCGGGCAGGGTCAGGTTGGGGATGCCCTGAAATTGCTGGCGAACCTTGTCCAGCGTGTCGAGATCGGCCGGAACGCTTTTTGAATTCGCCACCAACAGCGCGGCCACGTGCACCGTCATGCCGCCGGTTTCGGCCAAGGCTTTATAGGCCGGCAGCACGCCGACGGTTTTCTCTGTGGGCTTGAGCGCGAACAGCGGTTCGCCGGGGGCTGCGTTGGCGGCGGGGTCCATCCACGCCGTGATGCCAAAGCTGTTGTTGTAGCGCACAGCCGATTGGGCGGCCTTGAGCATGTCGGCGCTGCTTGGCACGGGTATTTTCGAGGACACCCGGTCCCAACCGGCGTCCACCAGGAAACCATTGGGGCTGCCATCGGCGCGTTTGCCGAGGGTATCCGCTTCGGCGGCGGGCAAGGTCTTGAGCAACGCGGCGTCAATCCCGGCGCGCTTGAGCATGAAGTCGTTGGCCCAGGCCGTGTGGTGGTCGCTGCCGGTGAAGACGACGGGCACGTTGGCCCATTCACCGTTGCTGAATTTTTTGCCCAGTTCTTCGGCCTTGGCCCAATACACCGAACTCATGCCGGCGATGGTCAACACATCGCCGTGTTTGGCTTTGCCGTCATCACGCCAGGCGCGCAGGCGTTTTTCCAGTTCGTCGAGGTCGACCACTTCGTCTTCCATGTTGGCCGAGACCATTTCCAGACCGCCGAAGATCGCGTGGGAATGGGTGTCGATCAGGCCGGGCATCAGGGTTTTACCGCCCAGATCAACCACTTTGGTTTGCGGCGTGATCAAGGCCTTGATCTGCGCATCGCTGCCGACTTGCAGTACCTTGCCGTCCTGTACTGCCAGCGCCTGTGCCTTCGGTTGGGCACGGTCGGCGGTGAAAATCTTGCCATTGATCAGCACCATATCGGTGGCTGCCATGGCTTCCATCGAGGCAAAACTAACAGCGGCCATCAACAGATTCGGGATGAATCTTTTCATTGAATGTTTCCTTGTTATTGCGTCTGATGGCCAGATTAGTGGCTGCTGGCGCGCAGCAGAACGCCTTCCTCACGAAAAACGTTTTTGCCGGAATGGAAAAAGTATGGACAAGTTGGGTGCGTTGAAAATGTTCGTGGTCACGGCGCAACTGGGCAGCTTCAGCCGCGCCGCCGAGCAATTGGGCAAAACCCCTTCGGCCCTGACCAAAGCGGTCAATCACCTGGAAGCGGAGCTTGGCGCGCGCTTGTTCGAGCGCAGCACCCGACGGATTCTGCTGACCGAGTCCGGACGGCTCTATCTGGACACCGCGCGCCAGGTGTTGCAGCGGCTGGAGGAGGCCGGCGAGGAAATCGAGCAGTTGCAGCATGGCTTGCGCGGCAACCTGAAAATCACCGCGCCGCTGGCCTATGGGCAGGCGTTTCTCGACCAGGTGTGTGGCGGTTTTCTCGAGCAATACCCGCAGATCAATCTGCAGGTGGACCTGTGCGATGAGTTCGTCAATCTGCTGGAAAGCGGCTACGACCTGGCCCTGCGCGAAGGCCATGACGACTTGCCGGGACTGATCGCCCGCGTGGTTGGCAGCAATCGTCTGGCGTTGTGCGCCAGCCCGGCCTATCTGGCGCGCAATCCATTGCCGGTCACCCCGCAAACCCTCGATGACCACGAGTGGTTGCTGTATCGCCATCCATTGCTCAGTCGCGAATTCTGGTGGGTCGAGTGCGATGAGCAACGCCTGAGCCTGCCGCAGCCGCCCAATCCGCGGTTGCGCAGCGACAATTACGACCTGCTGTTGGCCAACGCCCTGGCCGGACGCGGCTTGTTGCACACCCCGTTGTGGAGCGCCGCGCCGTACATTGCCGATGGCCGGTTGGTGCAGTTGATGGCGGAATATGACATCGACCCGGACAGCTTTGGCCCGCACATTCTGGCGGTGTACCCGAGCCATCGACGGGCGACCGCGAAGGTGCTGGCGTTTATCGATTACATCGCAGGGTTTCTGGCGTCCCGTGGTTTGAGCTGATTAGCGGTCCTTGCCAGGAAAAAGCCAAAAGAGTACAAATGTACTCCATGACGACTTTAACTCCCCGCCGTACCGCCATCCTGACCTTTATCCGCGACCGAATCGCGGAGCACGGTCAGTCCCCGAGCCTCGCTGAAATCAGCGAGGCCTTTGGTTTTGCCTCCCGCAGCGTGGCACGCAAGCACGTGTTGGCGCTGACCGAAGCCGGTTTCATCGAGGTCAACCCGCATCAGGCCCGTGGCATTCGTTTGCTCGGGCAACCGGCGCGGCCCGAGTTGCTGGACATTCCGGTGCTCGGCCGGGTCGCGGCGGGTGCGCCAATCGGTGCCGACGCCGAAGTGCACAGCCGGTTGCTGCTGGACCCGTCGATCTTCTCGCGGGTGCCGGATTACATGCTGCGGGTTCAGGGCGACTCGATGATCGGGGACGGCATCCTCGACGGCGATCTGGTGGGCGTGCGGCGCAACCCGGACGCGCTCAATGGCCAGATCGTGGTGGCGCGACTGGACGGTGAGGTCACCATCAAGCGTTTCGAGCGGGCCGGTGACACGGTTCGCCTGTTGCCGCGCAACCCGGCGTATCAGCCGATCATCGTGCAGCCCGGTCAGGACCTTGCCATCGAAGGAGTGTTCTGCGGTCTAGTGAGGCAAGGGTGATGGGCGCCGTCGTAGCGCTGGATACGCTGTTCAATGGCGGCCAGGTCTGGAAGGGCCGGCCTGCGCCACCCGCCGTCAGCCCGCAACCCACCGGGCATGCCGCGCTGGATGCTGCGTTGCCCACCGGGGGCTGGCCGGAAGCGGCGCTGACCGAAATCCTCCTGGCCGGGCAGGGCGTCGGCGAGTTGCAACTGGTGTGGCCGGCACTGGCGCGGTTGTCGGCGGCGGGTGAACGCATCGTGCTGGTGGCGCCGCCTTACGTGCCGTATCCCCAGGCCTGGCAGAACGCCGGGGTCGATCTACGCCAATTGTCGATCATCCAGGCCAGCGAGCGCGATGCCTTGTGGGCCGCGGAACAATGCCTGCGCTCGGGCAGTTGTGGCGCCGTGCTGTGCTGGCCGCACAAGGCCGATGACCGGGCATTGCGCCGCTTGCAGGTGGCGGCGGAAACCGGCTCGACCCTGGCGTTTGCCTACCGCTCGATCCATGAAGCCGTCAACCCTTCGCCCGCCGCACTGCGCATCGCCATCGATGCCAGACCCGCGCAATTGCGCGTGCTCAAGTGCCGGGGCGGGCTGGCGCGTTCGGCGCCGATTGCCTTCCCCGTGGGGCATTGAGGTTGCCATGCGCTGGGTCTGTATTCTTTTCCCGCAATTGGCGCTGGACGCGGTGCTGCGACAGCGCCCCGATCCCGATGAGCCGCTGGCGCTGCTGACCGGCCCGGCGCAGCGCCGGGTGTTGCAAGCGGTCAACGCGTCGGCGCGGGCGCTGGGCTTGCGTCCGGGGCAGTCGATGACGGCTGCGCAGGCCTTGAGCAAAGGCTTTGCCACGGCCGAATACGACGCCGCGGAGATCGAGCACTGGCAACAGTTTCTGGCCGCATGGGCCTATCGCTTCAGCTCTCAGGTCAGCGTGCATTACCCGCGTGCCGTGGTGTTTGAAATCGAGTCCAGTCTGGGCTTGTTCGGTCCGTGGCCAGCGTTCGAGACGCGGTTGCGTGCTGAACTCGGCGAGTTGGGTTTCCGCCATCGGATCGTCGCTGCGCCCAACCCGGTGGCCGCGCGGGTGCTGGCCAATGTGTATGACGGGCTGGTGGTGCCGGACAACGAAGCCTTGCACTACCATCTCGGTCAGTTGCCCGTCGACCGCATCGCGTTGGAGCCCATGGTGGCCACGGCGTTGTCGCGCATGGGCTTGCGCACCTTGAGTCAGGTGCAGGCGCTGCCACGACAGAGCCTGGCCCGGCGCTTCGAAGCTCAGGTGCTCAAGCATCTGGACGCGTTGACGGGGGCGCGCCAACTGGCCCTGGCGTTCTACCTGCCACCGGACCGTTTCGACGTACGCATCGAACTCAATTTCGACGTGCAGTCGCATCAGGCGTTGCTGTTTCCGCTGCGCCGGCTGACCGGCGATCTGTCGGCCTTTCTCTGCGGTCGGGACAGTGGCGTGCAGCGTTTCGACCTGCACCTGGAACACGCCGGCCTGCCGGACTCGGTGATCAAGGTCGGCCTGCTCAGCGCCGAGCGCGATCCGGCGATGCTCTTCGAACTGGCGCGAGGGCGACTGGAACAGGTTCAGGTCGAAGCCCCGGTGCGCGGTTTTCGGCTGCGCGCCGAAGACTTGCCGAGCTTCGTCCCGCAGTATCAGGAACTGTTCGACGATCGCCCGCAGCAATCCTTGCCGTGGGAGCAACTGCGTGAACGCTTGCGCGCGCGGCTCGGCGATGAGGCGGTGCACGGCTTGCGCTTCCAGGCCGATCACCGCCCGGAATGCGCGTGGCAGGCGCGGGTCGACAGTCAACTGTGCGCGGGGTTGCCGGGTGTGCAGCGTCCGGGCTGGTTGCTGACGGAACCGCAGGCGATCCACGAAAGCTCGACGCGCATCCTCATGGGCCCGGAACGCATCGAATCCGGCTGGTGGGACGGCGCCGACGTGCGCCGCGATTACTACCTGGTCGAAACCCGTTCCGGCCAGCAGGGCTGGGCGTATCGGGCGGTGGGTGAGGGCGGTCCGCTGTGGCTGCAAGGCTGGTTCGCATGAGCATTGACTATGCCGAGTTGCACTGCCTGTCGAACTTCAGCTTCCAGCGCGGGGCCTCCAGTGCTCTTGAACTCTTTCAACGGGCGAAAAAGCACGGTTATCAGGCGCTGGCGATCACCGATGAATGCACCCTGTCCGGCATCGTCCGCGCCTGGCAAGCGGCCAAATCGGTGGAGCTGCCACTGATCATTGGCAGCGAAATCCGCATCGAGAACGGCCCGAAACTGGTGCTGCTGGTGGAGAACCTTGAGGGTTACCAGACCCTGTGCCGGTTGATTACCCAGGCGCGGCGCCGCACGCAAAAAGGCCAGTACCAGGTGCTGCGCGAAGACTTCAGCGAGCCGATGCCGGGGCTGTTGGTGTTGTGGGTGCCGGACGCTGTCGATGACTTCGAACAGGGCCACTGGCTGCAGCAGACTTTCGCCGAACGCCTGTGGTTGAGCGTCCAGTTGCATTGCGACCAGGACGATACCCGGCGCCTGGAGGCGCTGCTGACCCTGGCGCGAGAATTGCGGATTCCCGCCGTGGCCAGCGGCGATGTGCACATGCACACCCGTGGCCGGCGCGCCTTGCAGGACACCATGACCGCGATCCGTCATCACGTGCCGGTGGCCGAGGCCGGGCTGCGCCTTCACCCCAATGGCGAGCGGCATGTGCGCAGCCTGGAGATTTTGCAAACGATCTACCCGCCAGCCTTGCTCGATGAAACGCTGGCCATTGCCCGGCGCTGCACCTTCGACCTTGGGCAGTTGCGTTATCAGTATCCACGGGAGTTGGTGCCGCAAGGCCAGACAGCCACGTCCTGGCTGCGTCATTTGACGGATGAGGGCATTGCATGGCGCTGGCCCAAAGGCCCGAAAACGGCGGTGCTGACGCAGATCGACAAAGAACTGAAGCTGATCGCCGAACTGGGCTACGAGAGCTATTTCCTGACGGTGCACGACATTGTGCGGTTCGCCCGTGACCAGCACATTCTGTGTCAGGGGCGGGGGTCGGCGGCCAACTCGGCGGTGTGTTTTGCCTTGGGCATCACGGAAATCGACCCGGACCGCACCACGTTGCTGTTTGAACGTTTTCTCTCCAAAGAGCGCAACGAGCCGCCGGACATTGACGTGGACTTCGAACACGAGCGTCGCGAAGAAGTCCTGCAGTACGTGTTCCAGCGTTATGGCCGCACCCGTGCGGCATTGACGGCGGTGGTCAGCACCTATCACGCGGCGGGCGCGGTGCGTGACGTGGCCAAGGCATTGGGTCTGCCGCCGGACCAGATCAATGCGCTGGCCGATTGCTGCGGCCACTGGAGTGATACCGCGCCGCCCGTGGAACGCCTGCTGGAAGGTGGCTTCGACCCCGAAAGCGCGGTATTGCGCCGGGTCTTGAGCCTGACGCAGCAGTTGATCGGTTTCCCCCGGCACTTGTCCCAGCACCCCGGTGGTTTCGTGATTTCCGAGCAGCCGCTGGACAGCCTGGTGCCGGTGGAAAACGCCGCCATGGCCGAGCGCACGATCATTCAGTGGGACAAGGATGACCTCGACGCGGTCGGGTTGCTCAAAGTCGATATTCTGGCCTTGGGCATGCTCAGCGCCATCCGCCGCTGTTTCGATCTGCTGCGTCGCCACCGCAACCTTGACCTGAGCCTGGCGACGATTCCGTCCGAAGATTCGGCCACCTACGACATGATTGGCCATGCCGACACCATCGGCGTGTTCCAGATCGAGTCCCGGGCACAGATGTCGATGCTGCCCCGGCTCAAGCCGCGCAAGTTCTATGACTTGGTTATCGAGGTGGCCATCGTCCGTCCGGGCCCGATTCAGGGAGGGATGGTCCATCCGTACCTGCGCCGTCGCAACAAGGAAGAGCCGGAAACCTATCCTTCCCCGGAACTTGAAGCGGTGCTCAAGCGCACCTTGGGCGTGCCGCTGTTCCAGGAACAGGTGATGCAGATCGCCATCGTCGCCGCCGACTACAGCCCCGGCGAGGCCGATCAGTTACGGCGCTCCATGGCGGCCTGGAAGCGCCACGGCGGGCTGGAGCCGCACAAGGATCGACTGGCCGCCGGGATGAAGAAAAACGGCTACACGGCCGAATTCGCCGCGCAGATCTTCGAACAGATCAAAGGTTTCGGCAGCTACGGTTTCCCCGAGTCCCACGCCGCCAGTTTCGCCTTGCTGACCTACGCCAGTTGCTGGCTGAAATGCCACGAACCGGCGGCTTTTGCCTGTGCGCTGATCAACAGCTGGCCGATGGGGTTCTACAGCCCGGACCAGATTCTCCAGGACGCGCGCCGGCATCACTTGCAGATTCGCCCGGTGGACGTGCGCGCCAGTGACTGGGATTGCAGCCTGGAGCCGATAACCGGCGCGCAACCGGCGATTCGCATGGGGTTGCGGATGATCAAGGGCTTTCGCGAAGACGATGCCCGGCGTATCGAAGCGGCGCGGGCGCGGGGGGTGTTTGTCGACATCGCCGACCTCGGCGAGCGTGCGCGACTGGATGCCCGCGCCCAGGAACAACTGGCCGATGCCGGTGCGCTGCGGGGGTTGGCCGGTGATCGGCATCGGGCGCGCTGGGAGGTGGCGGGGGTGCAAAAGCAACTCGGTTTGTTTGCCGGCCTGCGAAGTCAGGAAGAGGTCGCCGTGGTGTTGCCCAAACCCACCGTCGGCGAAGACCTGCAAGCCGATTACGCGAGTGTCGGCACTACCCTCGGCCCGCATCCGCTGGCGTTGTTGCGCGGTGAACTGAGGGCCCGGCGTTGTCGCAGTTCGCAAGAACTGATGACGGTCGAACACGGGCGGCCGGTCAGTGTCGCCGGGCTGGTGACGGGGCGGCAACGGCCGAGCACTGCCAGTGGCGTGACCTTCGTGACCCTGGAAGACGAGTTTGGCAACGTCAACGTGGTGGTCTGGCGCGACCTGGCCGAGCGGCAACGCCAGGTGCTGGTTGGCTCGCAATTGCTCAAGGTCGATGGCCGCTGGGAAAAGGTAGGCGAGGTTCGCCACCTGATTGCCGGACGCTTGAGTGACCTGAGTTCATTGCTCGACGGCATCAGCGTGCGCAGCCGGGATTTCCGTTGAATGCGAAATGTGTGGCTCCGACAGATTATGGGTGATGGCTAGCGTTCGACAACCTCTGTGGCGAGGGAGCTTGCTCCCGCTGGACTGCGTAGCAGTCCCATTTTTGGGAGCGCTTCGCACTCCAGCGGGAGCAAGCTCCCTCGCCACAGAAGCCCGGATGGTTTGAATCAGCTAACCTCTATGAAACCATTTGCCGTCGGCGATGCTCGAAACAAACGGGCCGCGCCGCGATCCCTTGAGCCAGTTCATCTACAGAGACTAAGAGCCAGTCAATGCAGTTTCTAGAGCAAAGCCACGGGTGTGCCGGCTGGAACGGCGAAATGGCCGGACGCATTCGTGCATTCGACTGGGGCCAGACCGAACTGGGCAGCCTCGACAGCTGGCCCGCGAGTCTGTGCAGCACGGTGCAGTTGATGCTGGCCTCGCCACTGCCAATGGTGATGCTGTGGGGCCACGCCGGGTACATGATCTACAACGATGCCTACTCCCAATTCGCCGGTGGCCGCCATCCTTACCTGTTGGGCTCCCCGGTGGAATTGGGCTGGCCGGAAGTCGCCGAATTCAATCGCAATGTGGTCGATACCTGCCTGGCGGGCGGAACCCTGTCCTATCGCAATAAAGAATTGGTATTGCTGCGCGACGGGATCCCCGAAGACGTGTGGCTGGACCTCTATTACAGCCCGGTCGCCAATGATGCCGGCACACCCGCCGGGGTCATGGCGATGGTGGTCGATACCACCGAACACGTAATTTCCGAACGCCGCCGCCAAGCCGCCGAAGACGCCTACCGCGCCGACAACGAACGGGTTCGTCTGGCACTCAATGCCGGGGCGTTGCTCGGCTCGTTCGTCTGGGACATCAAGGGCAACAGGCTCTCTGGCGACGAGCGTTTCGCCCGCACCTTTTCCTATCCTGCCGATCAGGACCTGGCCGACCTGCCGACAGATGTCGCCGAAGCCAGGATTCATCCCGATGACATGAGTTGGGTGCAGGAACAGGTCAAACAGTCGGTCGAAACTGGAGATGCGTTCAATGCCGAGTATCGGGTCTTGCGTCCAGATGGCACTTACCTGTGGGTGCAGGCCAGCGGCTGTTGTGAGTTCAATGAGCAGGGCGAAGCGTTCCGCTTTCCCGGTGTATTGATCGACATCCATGAACGCAAGTCCGCCGAAGAATCCTTGCTCAGGTTCACCCGCAACCTGGAACAGCGCGTCGCCGATGAAGTGGAAGCGCGACTGGCTGCCGAAGAACAACTGCGCCAATCGCAGAAACTCGAAGCCATCGGCGGCCTCACCGGTGGCGGCCCACGACTTCAATAACCTGCTGCAGGTGATCGCTGGCAACTTGCACTTGCTGGCGCGGCATGAGCCGGACAACCCCAACGTCCAGCGCCGGGTCAAAGCGTCGATTGCCGCGGTTGAACGTGGCGCCAAATTGTCTTCGCAATTGCTGGCGTTTGCCCGCCGCCAGCCACTGTCGCCAGCGGTGTGCAATCCACGGCAGGTCTTCGATGGTCTGGCGGAGCTGTTGCAACGGGCGCTGGGCGAAACCTTGCAGATCAAGGTGAATGCGCCGGATGAACCCTGGCACATCTTCGCGGATCGCAATCAGTTGGAGAACGCCATTCTCAACCTGGCGATCAATGCCCGTGATGCGATGAAAGGCGAGGGCACCATCAACCTGAGTGCCGAGCACATCACCCTCGACCCGAAGTTTTGTGCGGGCAAGGGCATCTTGGCTGGCGACTACGTCTGTGTCGCGGTGGCAGACACCGGTATTGGCATGCCGCCGCAGGTACTCGCGCAAGCCTTCGAACCGTTTTTCACCACCAAGGCCGACGGCCAGGGCACGGGTCTGGGGTTGAGTATGGTGTTCGGTTTCGTCAAGCAGAGCGGCGGGCACATCGAGATTTCCAGCATCGAGGGTCTTGGCACTCGGGTGAAGTTGTACTTTCCGCGTAGCCTGCGACCCGCACCCAGTGAAATCACGCAGCATGATCCGCATCAGCGCGGTGGTCATGAAACCATTCTGGTGGTCGAAGACAACGAAGCAGTCCGCGCCTCGGCGGTGGAGTTGCTGCGTGAGGAAGGCTATCAGGTGATGACGGCGGCCAACGGCGACCAGGCGATGCAGATGTTGCTGGAAGGCACGGCGGTGGAGTTGATTTTCACGGATGTGGTCATGCCCGGCCTGATCAAAAGCGCGGACCTCGCCGCATGGGCCAAAGTGCAGAATCCGCCGGTGGCGGTGTTGTTCACCTCGGGGCATACCCGTGACATTATCTCGCGCAACCACCAACTCAGCCCCGACACCTATTTGCTGAGCAAGCCTTACGGGCCTGAATCACTGACCCGCATGGTGCGCACGGTCCTCAATGGTTAATGCAGTCCCAATGTGGGAGCGGGCTTGCTCGCGAAAGCGGCCGAACATTCAACATTGATGTTGCCTGATACACCGCCTTCGCGAGCAAGCCCGCTCCCACATTGGGTCGGTGTTTATTCAGTTATTTCATTAAGGGTTTTCGATGACATCCAAGCGCACCTCCAACCCTCCCTCCGGCATAGTCAGGGTGCGTGGCGCCCGGGAACACAACCTCAAGAACATCGATGTCGACATCCCGCGCGATGCGCTGGTGGTGTTCACCGGTGTCTCCGGTTCGGGCAAGTCTTCGCTGGCGTTTTCAACCCTTTACGCTGAAGCGCAGCGCCGCTATTTCGAATCCGTGGCGCCGTATGCGCGACGGCTGATCGATCAGGTCGGCGTGCCGGATGTCGATTCCATCGAAGGCTTGCCGCCGGCCGTGGCCCTGCAGCAACAACGGGGCACGCCAAGTACCCGTTCTTCAGTGGGCAGCGTGACGACGCTGTCGAGCCTGATCCGCATGCTCTACTCGCGGGCCGGCAGTTATCCGCCCGGGCAAGCGATGCTCTATGCCGAAGACTTTTCGCCCAACACCCCGCAAGGTGCTTGCCCGGAGTGTCATGGGTTGGGGCGGGTGTACGACGTCACTGAAGCGCTGATGGTCCCCGACCCGAGTCTAACCATCCGCCAGCGCGCCGTTGCTTCCTGGCCCACGGCCTGGCAAGGGCAGAACCTGCGCGACATTCTCGTGACCATGGGTTACGACGTCGATATCCCCTGGCGAGAGCTGCCGAAAAAACAGCGTGAGTGGATTCTCTTCACCGAAGAAACACCGACGGTGCCGGTGTACGCCGGGCTCACCCCTGAAGAAACCCGCGTCGCGCTCAAACGCAAAATGGAACCGAGTTATCAGGGCACGTTCACCGGCGCCCGCCGCTACATCCTGCACACCTTCACCCACTCGCAAAGTGCACTGATGAAGAAGCGCGTTTCGCAATTCATGCTCGGCAGTCCTTGCCCGTTGTGTGACGGCAAACGGCTCAAGCGCGAGGCGTTGTCGGTGACGTTCGCGGGCTACGACATCGGCGAGTTATCGCAGATGCCGCTGCTGCAAGTGGCCGCGGTGCTGAAACCGGTGGCGGCACACAGTTATCTGGAACAGGCCGATGAGGCGGGTGAAGTGTTGACCCACCGGCAAACCCGCGAGGCCCGCGAAGCACGAGTCGCCCACGGTGCGAGCGGGCATGCCAACGCGCCGGACGTGCGCCACACACCGAATCTGTCGGTGGAAAAACGCCTGGCCGCGCAACGCATCGCCCAGGATTTGCTGGAGCGGGTCAGCACCCTGACGGACCTGGGCCTCGGTTACCTGGCACTGGAGCGCAGCACGCCGACGCTGTCCTCCGGCGAGTTGCAGCGCCTGCGGCTGGCGACGCAACTGGGCTCGCAACTGTTCGGTGTGATCTACGTGCTGGATGAGCCTTCAGCCGGCCTGCATCCGGCGGATGGCGAGGCGTTGTTTGAAGCACTGCAACGCCTGAAGGCCGCCGGCAATACGCTGTTTGTGGTTGAGCATGATCTGGAAACCATGCGCCGCGCCGACTGGTTGATCGACGTCGGACCGGCGGCGGGCGAGAACGGCGGCCAGATCCTCTACAGCGGCCCGCCGTCAGGGTTGGCCGCGGTGACGAACTCACAGACCCGTGCCTACCTGTTTGCCGAACAGGTCGCCGAACCCCGTGCCAGCCGCAAGGCTACGGATTGGCTAAGACTGGAGGGCATCACCCGCAACAACCTGAACAACCTCAGCGTCGAGTTTCCACTGGGCTGTTTTACCGCCGTGACGGGTGTGTCCGGTTCCGGTAAATCGAGCCTGGTCAGTCAGGCCTTGCTGGAACTGGTCGGCGCGCATTTAGGCCGGAGCGCCAGCGAAAACGAAGCCGAAGCGTTAAGCCTTGAGGACGATGCGCCGCAGGTTAGTGGTGGTCAGGTTACGGCGGGGCTGGAGTCGATCAAGCGTTTGGTGCAGGTCGACCAGAAACCCATCGGCCGTACGCCGCGCTCCAATCTGGCGACCTACACTGGGCTGTTCGACAACGTGCGCAAGTTGTACGCCGCCACGCCCGAGGCACAGGCCGAAGGCTACGACGCCGGGCAGTTCTCCTTCAACGTTGCCAAGGGCCGCTGCGCGACCTGCGAAGGTGAAGGCTTTGTCAGCGTCGAATTGTTGTTCATGCCCAGCGTCTACGCACCATGCCCGACGTGTCACGGCGCCCGCTATAACCCCGAGACGCTGGCGATTACCTGGCAAGGGTTGAACATTGCCCAAGTGTTGCAGCTGACGGTGGATGAAGCGGTCGAGGTGTTTGCCGAGCAGCCGGGCATTCGCCGCTCGCTGGAAGTGTTGCGGGATATTGGGTTGGGGTATTTGCGCTTGGGGCAGCCGGCGACCGAGTTGTCGGGCGGTGAAGCGCAGCGGATCAAACTGGCGACGGAGCTGCAACGCAATCAGCGTGGGGCGACGTTGTATGTGCTCGATGAGCCCACGACCGGTTTGCATCCGCGAGATGTGGATCGGTTGCTGGAGCAGTTGAATACGCTGGTGGTGGCGGGCCACACGGTGATCGTGGTCGAGCATGAAATGCGCGTGGTGGCGCAAAGTGACTGGGTGATCGACATCGGACCGGGGGCGGGGGATCAGGGCGGGAAAATCGTCGTGGCGGGCACGCCGCAGGCAGTGGCCAAAAGCAAGAAGAGCCGGACTGCGCCGTTTTTGGCGCGGGTGCTTGGCAGGGGTTGATGTGGTGATCTAACTGGCCTCTTCGCTAGCAAGCCCGCTCCCACATTTGAGGTGTGAACGACACAGATCAAATGTGGGAGCGGGCTTGCTCGCGAAGGCGGTCTATCAGGCGTAACCGAGTGTGCGTCGGACCTTGTCCAGCAATTCATTGATCTGGAATGGCTTGACCAGCATCTCCATGCCGTCCCCGAGAAACACCTGGCGGTTAATGGCATTCTCGGCGTAACCGGTCATGAACAGGATCGGCAATCCCTCACGCCATCCTCGAGCGACATCCGCCAGTTCCCTGCCGTTCATGCGCGGAAGCCCAACGTCAGTCAGCATCAGATCAATCGAAGGGTCGTTCTGCAGGCGCTCAAGGGCGCCTTCGATATCGCCCACTTGCGTGCAGCGATACCCCGCATCCGCGAGCACCTCAGCGACAAACATGCGCACCGAAGGCATGTCCTCGACAATCAGCACATGCTCACCCGACCCTTGCTGATCCACCGCTTCCGGGACGACGGCAGCCGTGGTCGGGTCCGAACTGGCCGGCAGCATGATGGTCACTTCAGTCCCGCGTCGGGCTACGCTGCGGATGTGCGCATCGCCCCCCGATTGCCGGGCGAAACCGTAAATGCTCGACAACCCCAACCCGGTGCCCTGACCCAGCGGCTTGGTGGTGAAAAACGGGTCGAATACCTTGTCGATCACGCTGTGCTCGATACCGGTACCGTCATCGCGCACCGACAACGCGACATAGGCGCCATCCGCCAGTTTCAGGTCGCCGTGGGAATACGCCGCGTAGGTGCTGACCCAAATGTTCCCGCCTTGCGGCAACGCATCGCGGGCGTTGATCACCAGGTTGAGCACGGCGCTTTCCAGCTGGATCGGGTCGACCAGCGCAATCGCGGCTTTGGAGGTCAGCTCGAGTTTCAGCGCGATGTGTTCGCCGATCGTGCGGACCAGCAATTCTTCGAGGGAGCGAATGTGCTCGTTGATGTCCACCGGCCGCGTATCCAGCGGTTGTTGACGGGCGAAAGCCAGCAGGCGATGGGTCAGGGCGGCGGCGCTCATGGCCGAGTTCAACGCCGCATCGGCATAGAACGCAACCTTGTCGGTGCGTGAGTCGGCGACGCGTTTCTGAATCAGTTCCAGGCTGGTGATGATGCCGGTCAGCAGGTTGTTGAAGTCATGGGCGATGCCGCCGGTCAATTTGCCCAAGGCATCCATTTTCTGCACTTGCAGCAACTGGGCTTCGGTGCGCACGCGCTCGGCGATTTCGCGTTCCAGCTGTGAAGTGGCGTCGTCGAGTCGGGCCAGGTGCGAGCGTTCGCGATGGCGGTGTTCGGTGACGTCTTCGACGAACACCAGGCTCAATCCCGGAGTGCGATACGGCGAAATCTGCCACTCGGTTTCCCGTAATTCGCCCTCCACGCGCATGTTCAAAATGCCTTTCCATCGCTCGCCAGCGATCAGGCGCAGGCGCAGTTCTTCGATCACCGCGTCCTGCTCTTCAGCGAAGCATTCAGCGAGGGTGTCCGGGTCGATATTGTCCTGAATCAGCTGGGTAAAGGCGTGGTTGCATTCGTGAACTTTGAAATCCGCGTCCAGCACCGCAATGGGCGCCGACACGTTGACGAAAATCTCCCGGAACCGGGCTTCGCTTTCTCGCAAGGCGTTTTCGGTGTCGCGCACCCGCAGCAACGTGCGCAGGGTGGCCAGCAATACGTCCGGGTCCACGGGGTGGATCAGGTAGGCGTCCGCCCCAGCGTCCAGGCCAGTGATGATGTCGCCGGTCTGGATCGAGGCGGCCGACACGTGAATCACCGGCAACAGCGCGGTGGCAGCCTCGGCGCGCAGCTTGCGCACGATGTCGAAACCGCTCATGTCCGGCAGGTTGACGTCCAGAATCAGCGCGTCGATGGCCTCGCTATCGATCAGGGCCAGGCCATCGCCACCGGTTCCGGCCTCCAGCACGGTGTAGCCGTGTTGTTCCAGGCGTCTGCGCAAGGCGTAGCGCGTCGCAACGTTGTCGTCGACGATCAGCAGGCGGATGTCACGTTTCATCGGCAGGTTCCATGGCGATGGCCAGCGGGATGATCACGAAGAAGGTCGAACCGACCCCCGGTGTACTTTCGACCCCGACTTCGCCGCCCAGTAATGCGGCGAAACGTTTGCACAACGACAATCCCAGGCCGGTGCCGCGCAAGCGCTTTTGCAGGGGGGAATCGACTTGGGAGAAGTCCTCGAACAATGCGCCATGTAGCTCGGCAGCGATACCAATTCCGGTGTCGCTGACGGCGAAGCGCACGTGGTCGGCCCCTTCGAGCCGGGCCGACACCCGTACTTCACCGCGTGTGGTGAACTTCAGCGAATTGGAAATGAAGTTTCGCAAAATCTGCGCGAGCTTCTTGTCATCAGTGTAGAGGCGCGGCAAACCCACCGGTTCTTCGAAGATCAAGTCCACGGCGCTGGCGTCGACAATCGGGCGAAACATACCGCGCAGGGCGGCGAACAAGTCGAACATGTCGAACCATGCCGGGGAAATGCTGATGCGTCCGGCCTCGATTTTCGCCAGGTCGAGTAAGTCGTCGACCATGTCGCTCAATTCCCGCGCGGCGGTGCTGACGAACGTGACCTGCTTGTGTTGCTCGGGGCTCAGCGGGCCGTCGAGTTCATCGCTCAGCAGGCTGGCGATGCTCAGGATCGAGCCCAGTGGCGTGCGAAATTCATGGCTCATGTACGACAGGAAGCGGCTTTTAAGGTCCGAGGCCTGCCGCAGTTCTTCCGCCTGGGTGTCGAGCTCTGCGTACAGCGCGAGCACGCCTTGATTGGTTTCATCGAGCTCCTCACGCAACGCTGCCGTTTCACTTTGCAAACGTGCGATCAGCGCCGAAGGATCGTCCGGCGTGAGGGTGGGTGACTCAGCCATGGGCGGCCTCCAGGGCAACGACCAACACCGTCACATCGTCCCGGCCGCGACAGAAATCACGGTGCAGGACGGCGGCTATCACGGCGGGATGCCGGTGCACCAGGCCGGGGTAGTCGTGCAAATTCCATCGGGACTGCAAGCCGTCGCTGTACATGATCAGTAGATGTCCACTCACGTGAGCATAGTCAAAGGGTTGAGCTTTTCGATACTGGCCGCCAACGATGCCGGGATGGGACGCCAGGCCACGGGATTTGTCCGCCGCAATCAGGTTGGCACCGATGTTGCCGATGCCGGTGAAGGTCAATTTGTCGAGCTGCGCGTCGAACTGCGCTATGGCCAACGCTCCGCCACGGGTGCCGATCATGGACTGGTGAATGTCCTCGAGCAGGAGCACTGGCGAGGCGAACGGCGCGTGGGCGAAGGCTTTTTCACCGGCGCGGGCGGCGCGCTCGGCTTCTTCGCCATGACCGAGGCCGTCAATCACCAAGACGCTTAGATGCTGCCCGTCAATCGCCAGGTGCCAGACATCGCCGCAAGCCGGGTCGTTGGCCAGCGAGTGCTGGCTGACGCCCAACCGCAAGTCTGCGACTTTTTGGGTGCGCGGATACAAACGGGCCAACAACACGGCGCCCCTTGAGTCGGCGTACACATCGAACACGTCGGTCTGACGCGACACCGCGCCCAGGCCAATGCCCTGCGTACCGCCCGTGGAGAAACCATCCGTGAGGCACGCGTGCAAATCAAAGCCCTGGGCGCGATCCACCGCCAGCATCTCGATGCCGTGACCGTTTTTGAACGGCAGGGTCCGCAGATGCAATTCGCCACGGGTTGCATGCTTGAGCACGTTGCTCGCCAGTTCCGTGGCCACCAGCGCCACACGTCCGGCATCGGTGGCATCAAAGCCGATTGATTCGGCGAGTTTTTGCGCGGTGCGTCGTGCATACCCGATCTGGCTGCTGTCTTCGATCAGCAGGACGTCGGTCAGGGTGCCTGCAATGTTCATGTCCATCGGGTGATCGTTATGCGAGTGCCCTGGCCGGGAGCGGTGTCCAGTTCGAACTCATCCACCAGCCGTTTGGCCCCGGTCAGACCCAGCCCGAGGCCGCTGCCGGAGGTCCAGCCGTCGGTCATCGCCAGTTTGATGTCGGGAATGCCAGGCCCTTCGTCGCGGAAAGTCAGGCGCAGGCCCACCCGTGAATTTTCGTCGATGATTTGCCAGTCCATGTCGCCCCCACCGCCGTAGACCATGGTGTTACGCGCCAGCTCGCTGACGGCGGTCACCATTTTGGTCAGGTCGATCAGGCGCATGCCGCACTCGGTCGCGAGCTTGCGCGCCAACTGCCGGGCCAGGACCACGTCCTGCTCGATGTTAATCGGGTGAGTGCCGCTACTGCGCGGGCTCATTGCTCGCGTACTCGTTCCTGCAGCAGTTTCATGCCGCGCTCGACGTTCAACGCCGTGCTGACGCCGGGCAAGGTCAGGCCCAGCTCAACCAGGGTGATCGCCACGGCCGGTTGCATGCCCACCAGTACGGTTTCGGCGTCCATGATTTTCGACAGGCCAGAGATGGTCCCGATCATCCGGCCAATGAACGAATCGACCATGTCCAGTGCGGATATGTCGATCAACACGCCACGCGCCGATGTTCGACTGATGCGCTCGGACAAATCGTCCTGAAGGGTCAGGGCGAGCTGGTCATGCATGTCGACCTGGATGGTCACCAGCAGAAAGTCACCCATCTGCAGAATAGGAATTCGATCCATGGGCTTATACCGTCTTGCTGACTGTGATTCCCAGGCGGTTCAGGGCCAGTTTCAGGGCATCGGCCAGGTTGGCCTTGGTCACCACGCCTTGCAGGTCCAGGCCCAGGTGCACGATGGTCTGAGCGATCTGCGGACGCACGCCGCTGATGATGCAATCGGCACCCATCAGGCGAATCGCGGTCACGGTTTTGAGCAGGTGTTGAGCCACCAGGGTATCGACGGTTGGCACGCCGGTGATGTCGATGATGGCGATTTCCGAACCGGTGTCGACGATCCGTTGCAGCAGCGATTCCATCACGACCTGGGTGCGTTGCGAATCCAGGGTACCGATCATCGGCAGCGCGAGAACACCGTCCCACAGCTTGACCACCGGGGTGGACAGCTCCAGCAATTCCTCTTGCTGGCGCTTGATCACTGCTTCGCGGGATTTCTGGAACGTGCGGATGGTGTGCATGCCCAAGGCATCGAGCAGTTCGGAGACTTCCCAGAGTTGCTCGGCAAGTACGGCCGGGTTGTCTTTGTAGTGGCTTTGCAGCAGGCCGAACACTGGGCCTTTGAGCGAGAAGATGAAGCTGGCGGTCTGGTGCGAGTCCTGGCCGAGCAGCGCGCGGCTGTGGGAGAGTTTTTCGAGGTACTGACGCGCCTCGTCCCAACCCGGTGCGGCGACATTCTGCCCGTTGCCCTTTTCCAGCCCGCTGACCACCAGATGCAGAAACTCGGCGGTTTGCTGCTTGAGGTCCTGTTCTTTCAGATTACGGGTAGCGCCATTGGCTTCCAGTCCCTTGATCCATTCGGTGAGCAGTTGCGGCTGATTGTTTTTCATCGCATCGAGTGTGCTGTTTTGCAGTGCTGCCATATCCTTGCGCTCCTGAATGAGTCTTGGCCGATTTCATGTGAAAAACGACCGGCGTGAAGTCAGTGACCTTTGCCGAATGAAATAGTTGTTCGTTTTGCGCAGGTTTTTTTCGATACCGCGGTAAGTTGCCCGGTAACTCTAGTCGGCACCGCTTCAGGCGGCGATTTTTTGACTGATATTTTCCATCGAAAAAAAAGACCGCATGTGCGGTCTTTTACGCTGATTTATTTATCGGGGTGGGCGGCTTGGAGTTTTTTCGCCATTGCCAAGTGTTTTTCCAAGGCTGGCAGCATTTGTTGTGCGAAGCCTTTCAATGCAGTGGCGCCTTTAACCTTGTCGTCCGTCACGGTGTTGGCTTCTTTCTTGAACAGCTCGATGGTGTCTTCGTGGGCTTTCACTTGATTGTTCGCGTACGCCGCATCGAAGGATTCATCGCGCATGTCGAGAATTTTCTCCTTGGCCTGCTTCACCAGCGTCGTCGAGTCCGGCACCTCGATGTCGTTCTTTTTCGCCAGGGCCGCCAGTTCATCGTTGGCCTTGGAATGATCGGTGATCATCATATTGGCGAACGCCTTGACGTCGGCTGAAGAACTTTTTTCCAGCGCCAGGCGACTGGTTTCAACTTCGGCAATGCCGCCAGCGGCCGCTTTGTCGACGAAATCATTGGAGGTGGCAGCAAATGCCGTGCCCAGGCTGCTGCTCAAGGCGACGGCCAGGGCGAGGTGGCGTAAGGTGAATCCGTCCATTGGTCATTCTCCACACAGGTTTGGTTAGGCGATCCGGTGGATCGTTACTCAGTGGAGGTGAGCGCCCGACCAAAGGTTTTATCGCATTTGCGACAGGACGACGAACGGGCACCGCTGGTCTGACAGGTGGTCGACAGAACGCGCAAACCAAGGCCATTCTGATAGTTGGTGAACGCAATCGATCGCGTTTGCTACCGATCATCAAACGGAGGTGTTCCATGCCGGTGAACCATGACCTGTATCAGGACTTGAAGGTTTCAAAGGAAGAGATCCAGCAAAGACGCACCAAGGATCCGTTACTGGATTCGCTGATCAACAAATATTCCCAGGCGGACGCTGAAGTGGTGAAGGCCGAGACCGCGAAATCCGACGCGCCCAGTGATGACCAGTTGAAGAAGCTCAAGGAGCATCGCTTGCTGGTCAAGGACAAGATCGTCAAGCAATTGCAGGCATCGTCCTGATGCGTCGTACCGAGTTACCGACAATCGGTGACTGAAAAGTGGAACGGCGTCAAATCCGGCACCTCGAATGTCATGAGCCATTGTTAACGACTCACTGAGAGGTGCCTTATGTCCAATCCGAGATTTCCGAGTGAAGAGCAGGGCGGGTACGACCCGATCCCGACTCATCCTGAGCCATTGAGCCCGAACCACATCACGACCCATCCGGATAGCGAGGATGACGACCCGTTGCGCGAGCACGATAAAACCGCTGACGACGAAGATCCCGATTAACCCACGCATTTCCCTTGTGGGAGCGGGCTTGCTCGCGAAGGCGGCGTGTCAGACGACATCAATGCTGAATGACACGCCGCCTTCGCGAGCAAGCCCGCTCCCACATTTGATCTGCGTTACTGCCGGAGGGCGGTGGCGAGCGGCAGGCGGGCCATGTTTTTCGCCTTCAACGACCCGAAATACAGCCAGTCCCCATACTCGCGAACCGTTGTGATCGGCGAATAATTGCCGCTGCTGCCGTCCTGCAGATTGGCAATCACCTTGCCGTCGACATCCAGCCCGAGGGCGAATGCCCGGTTCTCCACCGGTTTAGGCAACACCTTCAGCGCCCGGACAATCATCTTGCGCACGAACGGGTGCGGTGCCGTACGGTCGAGCAACCCGCTGCGCGGGGAATAGAGCGCGACCCAGAACCGGTCGCGGCCGTTGAAGGAGAGGTTGTCCGGCAGCCCCGGCAAGTTGTCGATAAACAGGTCGTGCGTGCCGGCTTTCGGCCCGGTCAGCCAAAAGCGGCTGATGCGGTAAGCGCCGGTCTCGTTGACCAGCACAAAGGCATCGTCCGGCCCCAGCGTCACACCGTTGGCAAACTCGAGCTTGTCCAGCAACACATCGGTCTTGCCGGTCTGGAAGTCATAGCGCAATAAACGACCATCGCCGCCATGTTCGATGATCGCCTCGCCATCCTTGCCGTAGCCCCAACGGCTGGAGGCGTCGCTGAAATAAGCGAAATGCCCGGCCTTGTCGATGGCCACGTCATCGGTAAACCCGAAAGGTACGCCGCCTGCCGTGGTGGCCAAGGGTATCAACTGGCCTTGGGCATCCAGTGAAAGCAGCCCTTTGACGCCGTCCGCGACGACCAGCAACCCGTTGGGATGGCGTGCCAGGCCTAACGGTCTGCCACCGGTATCGGCCAGCACTTTGGTTTGTTTACCGTCAAGGCTGGTGCGAATCAACCGGCCGTCATGCAGGCCGGTGATCAATGTGTCGCTCTCCAGCAACAGCGCTTCAGGTCCCTCAATATCCGCCGGACCGACACGCTCCACGCCCTTGAGGCGCACATTGTCGGTGTAGACTCCGCTGGTGAGGGAGGGCGCCGGCGGCGGATTCCAGGCCACCGGGCGGACTTTGGTCGGGAACAGCAACAGGAAGGCGCACAGGGCAATCAAGAGCAGTAACACCACATGCCGGAACTTGATCAGTCTTCTCACACATGGACTCCGGCAGGTGTCAGTTGTTTTTGCGCCATGTCGCGCAAGGCCAGCATCGACTCGGCGGATTCACGCTCGATGCGCCGTTTGAGCAACAGCTGATTGGCGATGCGCATCGCCACCCCCGCGAATTGGTACTCCAGCGTGCGGATAAATTGCGTGCCGTCGCCCTCAGCCGCGCATTCGTAAGTCACCACCAGTGACAACCCATGATCGCCCCGCGCCTGGGCACTCCAACGGCGCCCCGGCAGATATTCGTTGACCTCCCAGCTCAGGTGCCCCTCACGCCCTCCGGCACGGATGTCCTCCTCGAACCGCGAGCCGGCGTGCAGCGGGCCGGCCTGGCCGTCGACCTTGAGGGACGACGGATGCCACTCCGGCCAACGGGTGACGGTGCTGGCGTAGGCAAGCACATCAATCGGATTTCCAGCGATAGCGATCTGGTGCTGCATGCGGGTCATGGGCGTTCTCGTCAAGGGCAAGGGGTCATGATCCGGTTCCCAGTACAGGGTGCCGAACAGGTAATCCATCAGCGGAAACACGATGTTGAAGTTACGTTCCTGCATCAGCTCGCGGCGGTGATGCAGCTCATGCAAGCGGCGCATCTGGCGAATCCACGGCAGCCGCGTGACCGGGTTGCCCGGCGGCAGGTGTTCACAGGCATGGAACACTTCATAAGTCAGGTAACCGAGCACCAGGCAGCCGCCGAACAAGCCCGCGACGTTGGTATCGAAGCGCCCCAGCAGCCACCACAGGGGCAGGGTGATGATCACGGTATGGACCACGATCAACCAGGCTGGAAACAGAATCACCCGCCAATCCCGGGCGCTGTCGTAGGTCATGCTGCCGGGGGCGAAAAAGCTGTGATGGTCGCCCGCATGGCGGGCGTAGAACATCCGCGCGAAGCTCTTTTTGTGATGCCCCAGCTCTCGATGCACCATGTACACGCCAAAGTTGAAGAACAGCAGTGTGATCGGCACCGCCAGCCATTCCAGCGGTGTGACCTGATGCACGGTGCTCCAGAATGCGCCGATGGCCAGCAACCCGAAAATCAGCACAAATGCGCCGTGCAGCCAGGGGTTGTAGAGGGGGTGTACAGCGGCGCGATAGCGGTTGCGGAAATCCTGGGTGGTCTGCCTCACTGCGTTCACCTCTGCTTATTGTTATCACCAGCAGATTAGCTGATCTCCCTGCAAAGGCTGGCGCAACTTAGAGGACACAAGCGCCATGATCCGGTGTGCTCAGGTCAGCGGATTCCAGCGCTGCGACCAGTCTTCATCGGACTGGATCAATTCACGCAGCAAATCGAACGCCCGTTGCAAGGTCGCCGAGTCACGATCACGCGAATACACCAGGTAGGTCGGATAACTGAATTCCGGTGCCTTCGGCACGGCTTCCAGTACACCGCTGTCCAGGTAGCTGCGGACCACGCGCGTGCGGAAGTAGCCGCTACCGCCGTTTTCGAGGATGTACTGCAAGCCAAGCGGGCCGAGGTTGAAGCTCAACGCGGCTTTGGCTTTTTCCGGCAGGGCGGCATCGTGCTGGCGCCGGAAGTCCGGACCCCAGTCGATATACACGTAAGGATCGGGTTTCCCGGCCAGGCGCACCTGCACCAGTTTTTCTTCCAGTACCTGTTCGACTTGCAGGCGTGGCCAATACTCCGGCTGATAGACCAGTGCGGCATCGAGTACGCCCAGTTCCAGTTGTCGCAAGAGGTTTTCGCCGTCGCGGATTTCCATGCGCAAGGCATGGCTGGGAATCTTCTCGCGCAGTTCGCCGGCCCAACTGAGCATCAACGGATTGCACAGGCTGACCTCGCCACCGATGTGCAGCACATCCCGGTAACCCTCAGGCAACGGCAAATCCCTGCGCGCGGCCTCCCAGGTCTCGACCAGTTGATTGGCGTACACCACAAAGGCCTCGCCATTGGGCGTCAGGCGCGCGCCGGCGCGGTTGCGCACGAACAGCGTGCTGCCGAGCTGGCTTTCAAGCTTTTGCACGCGCGCGGTGATCGCGGTCTGGGTGACATGCAGCTTCTCGGCGGCGGCAGCGAGGCTGCCGTGGCGGACGATTTCCAGAAAGGTGCGGGCGAGGTCGATGTCCATGGGGCGGCCGGTGCGGGAAGTGCAGGCATTGTAAACAGATCCTGCCAGAACCGGCTCATGTAGCAGCTGGCTCCCACAGGGCTTCGCTAGCTGCTACAGGGGGTGTTCAGATAGGACGTGAGCCGAAGCACTACACTGCAACCGTCTCCAGCCCAACGGCCCGACCCATGACAGCAAAGCACGCAGCAAACATCCTCGATACGACTGAAGGTCAGCGTCTGGCTGGCCGCGATGCCGAGGCCTGGCGCGAATGGGGTCCTTACCTGAGCGAACGCCAGTGGGGCACGGTGCGCGAAGACTACAGCGCCGATGGCGATGCCTGGCGCTATTTTCCGCATGAACACGCCCGCAGCCGAGCCTATCGGTGGGGCGAGGACGGGCTGGCCGGGTTCAGTGACAAGGCTCAGCATTGGTGCCTGGGGCTGGGCTTATGGAATGAGCGTGACCCGATTCTCAAAGAGCGTCTGTTTGGCTTGAACAACGCCGAAGGCAACCACGGCGAAGACGTCAAAGAGCTGTATTTCTACGTCGATGGCGTGCCCAGCCATGCCTACATGCGCATGCTCTACAAATACCCGCAGGCCGAATTCCCCTATGCGGACCTGGTAGCCGAAAATGCCCGCCGTGGCCTGGCCGATACCGAGTATGAAATCCTCGATACAGGCGTGTTTGAAGACAATCGTTATTTCGACGTGACGGTGGAATACGCCAAACACGCGACAGATGACATTTTCATGCGGGTCACCGTGCACAACCGATCCGATCAACCCGCACGGCTTCACGTGCTGCCGCAGCTCTGGGCCCGCAACACCTGGAGTTGGACGACGGACGTGCAACAACCGCGCCTCACATTGAGCGGCGATGAGGTCCTGGCCCGGCACCCGCAACTCGCCGATCGGCAGGCCAGCGCCTGGGGCGAGGAGGACTGCCAATGGCTGTTCTGCAACAACGACAGCAACTTCCCCAAACTGGACGGTGTGGCGGCGAATGGTCCATTCAAGGATGGCATTAACGACTTCATCGTCGATGGCCACGACGATGCAATTCGACGTGACACGGGAACCCGGGTGGCCGCGCATTTCCGCCTGACGTTTGAGGCCGGCCAGAGCCAATGCGTCTATCTGCGTTTCGCCCCGAGCGGCGCGGTGCGGGTCAACGCCAAAACTTTGTTTGAGCGGCGTCGCGCTGAAGCCGATGAGTTTTACGCGGCCCTGCAATCCGGCATCGACGATGCGGATGCGCGAAATGTTCAGCGTCAGGCGCTGGCCGGGTTGCTCTGGTCGAAACAGCTGTATTACTTCGACGTCAACCAGTGGCTCGACGGCGATCCGGCGCAACCTGCGCCACCTGCCGGGCGTTCGCACATTCGCAATACGCATTGGCGGCACCTGTCGAATTTCGACATAGTCTCCATGCCCGACACGTGGGAGTACCCGTGGTACGCCTCGTGGGATCTGGGCTTTCAGGCGGTAGCATTTGCGCTGATCGACCCTGGATTCGCCAAGCATCAATTATTGCTGCTGGTCAAAGACCGCTTCATGCACCCCAATGGCCAGTTACCGGCCTACGAATGGCGATTTGACGACGCTAACCCACCGGTGCATGCCTGGGCGTGTTGGCGGGTGTATCAGCAGGACAAGGCGCTGACGGGCGTCGGTGACATGGACTTCCTTGAACGGATCTTCCACAAACTGCTGCTGAATTTTTCCTGGTGGGTCAACCGTAAGGACGCTGAAGGTCGCAACCTGTTCCAGGGTGGATTTCTGGGGCTGGACAATATTGCACTGTTCGACCGTTCGGCGTTGTTGCCCTCCGGTTATCAACTGGACCAGGCCGACGGCACGGCGTGGGTGGCCGCTTATGCGCTGGACCTGATGCGCATCGCACTGGAGTTGGCCAAGCGCAACAGTGTTTACGTCGACATTGCAGTGAAGTTCTTCGAGCATTTTCTCTACATCGCCGGGGCAATCAATCGGGTCGACTCCGACGCCGAAGGATTGTGGGACGAACAGGACAAGTTTTTCTATGACGTATTGCACCGACCTGACGGAGTGAGCGAACCGCTGCGTTTGCGCTCGATTGTTGGCCTGATGCCGTTGTTTGCCGTGCAGGTGCTGGAGCAACACGAACATGAAGGTTTACCCGGGTTACGAGAACGTTTATTCGGTTTCATGCGTCACCGACCGGACCTCGCCAGCCTGGTTTCACGCTGGACCGAACCAGGCGAAGGAAACCGGATGCTTCTGGCGTTGCTGCGTGGCGAGCGCACCAAGGACCTGCTCAGGCGCATGCTCGATGAAAGCGAGTTTCTCTCCCCGTTCGGAATTCGTTCGCTGTCCAAAGCCTTTGCTGAACAGCCCTTTGCGTTGCTGATCAACGGTGACCAACTGTGTGCTCATTACGAACCGGCGGAATCAGAGTCCCGGTTGTATGGCGGCAATTCCAACTGGCGCGGGCCGGTGTGGATGCCGATCAACTACATGCTGATCGAATCCTTGCGCGAGTTTCATCGCTATTACGATCAGGACTTTTCGGTGGAATACCCTACGGGGTCGGGGTTCCTAGCGTCACTGGAAGAGGTCGCCGACCGCTTGAGCGAGCGACTGACCGGGCTGGTTCTTCGCGATGACGCGGGCAACCGGCCGTCAATGGCGGCGTATCCGCAGTTGCAGGCGGACCCCGCCAGTCGCGACCTGGTGTTGTTCCATGAGTATTTTCATGGAGAAACCGGACGTGGAATGGGGGCCAGCCACCAGACGGGATGGAGCGCGCTGATTGCGTTGTTGCTGCAACCCTGATTACCCGCCCAGCGCAGGTCCAATGTGGGAGCGGGCTTGCTCGCGAAGGCGGCGAATCATGCAACATTGATGTCGACTGACACGACGCTTTCGCGAGCAAGCCCGGTCCCACATTGGAATGTCGGTGTTTGCTGGATCGTTGTTCAAAACGCAAAACACGAACAGCCAAACGCGCCCCAGAATCCCTGAAAGTCACTGACCGGCGCTGATGACATCCGCGCCCGTTCATGGCTGTGCGCATGCACCGCGCAGGCACCTGCGCATTGATGCACCTGCGCGGTCATCGGCGTCAGATGTTGCCAGTGCCCCGGCACCTTGGTGACCGGCGACCATTCAGGTACCACAGGGATCGGTGGCGGCCCGAGTTTTTCGAACTCATGGGTGCCGTGGACAATTTTGCCGTCGACAATGGTCAACACCGACTCAATCCATTTGATCGCTTCATCCTCGATGTGGAAGTAATCCGCCGACAGTGCAATCAGGTCAGCCAATTGCCCGACTTTGATCATGCCTTTCTTGCCCTGTTCGGAAGAGAACCACGCACTGCCATGGGTGAACAGCTCCAGCGCCGTGTCGCGACTCAGCCCTTGCGGGTAGAGCTCCAGACCACCGACCGTGCGCCCGCTGACCAGCCAATACATCGACGTCCAGGGGTTGTAGCTGGAGACACGAGTGGCGTCGGTGCCGGCGCCGACTGGAAGGCCTTCGGCGAGCATGCGTGCGATGGGCGGGGTGTGTTCGGCAGCTTTGGCACCGTAACGGTCGACGAAATACTCGCCCTGAAACGCCATCCGGTCCTGAATCGCAATGCCACCGCCCAAGGCTTTGACCCGTTCGATGTTTTGCGGCGTAATCGTTTCGGCGTGGTCGAAAAACCACGGCAGACCGTTGAAGGGAATATCGCGATTAACCTTCTCGAACACGTCGAGCATGCGGCTGATGGATTCGTTGTACGTCGCGTGCAAGCGAAACGGCCAGCGTTGCTCCACCAAGTGGCGAACCACCGGCTCCAGTTCCTGTTCCATGGTTTGCGGCAGGTCCGGGCGCGGTTCGAGGAAGTCTTCGAAATCCGCCGCCGAGAACACCAGCATTTCTCCGGCGCCGTTGTGTCGCAGGAAATCGTCGCCCTGGCCGTACTGTGAAGTGCTGGTCCAGTTTTTGAAGTCGGTCAGTTCTTCCTTGGGTTTCTGGGTGAACAGGTTGTAGGCGATGCGCACCGTGAGTTGTTGATCTTTGGCCAACTGCTGGATGACTTGATAGTCGTCGGGATAGTTCTGATAACCGCCGCCCGCATCGATGGCGCTGGTAATACCGAGGCGATTCAGTTCGCGCATGAATTGGCGGGTCGAGTTGACCTGGTATTCCAGTGGCAGTTTCGGCCCCTTGGCCAGCGTCGAGTACAAGATCATTGCGTTCGGTCGGGCGATCAGCATGCCGGTGGGATCACCATTGGCATCGCGCTGGATTTCGCCGCCGGGCGGGTTCGGTGTGTCCCGGGTGTAGCCGACCACTTTCAGGGCGGCGCGGTTGAGCAGGGCGCGGTCGTAGAGGTGCAAGACAAACACCGGGGTGTCCGGTGCGGCCTTGTTCAGTTCATCAATCGTTGGCAGGCGTTTTTCGGCAAACTGGAACTCGTTCCAGCCACCGACCACCCGTACCCATTGCGGCGTGGGCGTGCGATCGGCCTGATCCTTGAGCATGCGCAAGGCATCGACCAGTGACGGCACGCCTTCCCAGCGCAGCTCGAGGTTGTAGTTGAGGCCGCCACGAATCAAATGCAGGTGCGAGTCATTGAGGCCGGGAATCACCGTGCGACCGTGCAGGTCGACGATTTGCGTGCCGGGGCCTTGCAAGGCCATGGCCTGGGCATCGCTGCCGACCACCACGAAGCGGCCGTCCTTGATCGCGACAGCACTGGCCTGGGGTTTTTTACGGTCAACGGTGTGCAGGCGTCCGTTGTACAGAATGAGGTCGGCGGGGGCGTCGGGCATGGTTTTACTCCCTGCGAATAGCGGGCTGATCCAGGCACCGACAGCACCTGCCGAAAGGCCTTGCAGTACACGTCGGCGATTAAAACCGTCAGGGTCGTCAGGTGGGCTCATGGCCGTGCTCCGCGTAATGGGGTCGGGAAGCAAACAGCCGATGTCTGACGCAGGCGGCCAGATGGAATATAGACGGTGAATTCGCAGGGGGCCGTTTTCCGGGGACGGAAAACGACGAATCCCGCCACAAGGGACGGGATTCGTTGATAGTCAGACAGGCTCCCGAAGGTCGGGAGCCGCCGTCTTAGCTCGGGAACAGCTCGGACAGTTTCATGGCCAGCATCATGTCGCCTTCAGCGCGCAGTTTGCCGCCCATGAACGCCTGCATGCCGTCGGTCGAACCGTCAACGATGCCTTGCAGGGTTTCGCCGTCCATCACCAGGGTGACCTGGGCGTCAGGGTTTTCGCCTTCTTGCAGCTCGCAGGTGCTGTCCTTGACGATCAGCGAGAAGTTCTTGGTGTCGTCGATGCGGAAACCGAAGACCAGGTCCAGACCGGCAGCAGCGGCTGGGTTGAACTTGGCTTTCATTGCTTGTACGGCATCAGCTACGGAGGTCATGGTTCGATCCTTTCTTGGGTAATAAGAGCTGGGTGATTACAGCCAGGGTCACAATAATCCGGACTCAGCGAAACGTGATGAGTTCCGGGGCCTTCAACAGTTGCAGGTGTGCATGATTGTTGAAGGAAGCCAGTGCCACCTCGCGACCACGGAACTTCAAGTGGTGGAGCGAGGTGTTGACGATTTGCCAGTTCAGCTCGAATGCCTGCTTGGCCGGCATTTGTGTAATGAGGTGGAGCAGGGCCGTGATGGTGCCGCCGGAGGTAAACACGGCGATTTTCTGATGGTTGTCGGCGCTTTCCAGGATTCTTTGCAGTCCGCCGTGCACGCGTTCCACAAAGCCCAGCCAGCTTTCCAGGCCCGGTGTGTCATAGGACCCGGTGAGCCAGCGTTCGATGATCAAGGCAAAGATGCGTTGGAATTCGGCGCGGTTTTGCGCGGCATTGCGCAGGATGTCCAGGGCTTCGGGTTCATCGTCCAGCATAGCCGGCAGCAGCGCGCGGATTGCCGCGTCGGCATCGAACTCATTGAAGGCGGGATCGATTTCCAGGGTCGGCACTGACAGACCCGCAGCCGTGTACTGTTCCATCGCACTAGTGGCGGTATGCTGCTGGCGGCGCAGGTCACCCGAAAGGCAACGATCGAAGCTGATACCCAGTTCGACCAAGTGCTGGCCGAGGATTTCTGCCTGGCGAATACCGTTCGGCGACAGGACGTCATAGTCGTCTGCACCAAAGGAGGCCTGGCCATGTCGAATCAAATAGATACTGCCCACGTCCGCGTCATCCCGGTACGTTGAAGGTTTGGCGAGGTTATGAGGATGGCGCTGAGCTGTCAATGAAAAAACATACGCTTGTTTGAAATGGCCGTTACAGACCTGTTGCCCGAGGTTTCACGGCTGGTCGTCCGGCTGGCGCATGGGTATGCTGAACACATCCCGCGCGTGTTTAAAGCCGCGCATTGTCATGAAGGAGTCACTGTGGAGTTTTTCACCGAGTACGCCAGCTTTCTGGCCAAGACCGTGACACTGGTGATCGCCATTCTGGTGGTCCTGGCCAGTTTTGCGGCATTGCGCAGCAAAGGTCGACGCAAGGCGGCCGGCCAATTGCAAGTCAGCAAGCTCAATGATTTCTACAAAGGGTTACGCGAACGCCTGGAACAGACCTTGCTCGACAAGGACCTGCTAAAGGCCTTGCGCAAATCCCAGGCTAAATCCGAGAAAAAACAAAAGAAAACCCCCGAGGCCAAACAGCGTGTCTTCGTGCTGGATTTCGACGGCGACATAAAGGCGTCCGCCACTGAGAACCTGCGCCACGAGATCACCGCGCTGCTGACGCTTGCCACGCCCAAGGATGAAGTGGTGCTGCGTCTGGAAAGCGGCGGCGGCATGGTTCACAGCTACGGCCTGGCGTCCTCGCAACTGGCGCGGATTCGCAATGCGGGCGTGCCGTTGACCATCTGCATCGATAAAGTCGCGGCCAGCGGCGGCTACATGATGGCGTGCATCGGCGAGAAGATCATCAGCGCGCCGTTCGCGATCCTCGGCTCGATCGGTGTGGTGGCGCAGTTGCCTAACGTCAATCGCTTGTTGAAAAAGCACGACATCGATTTCGAAGTGCTGACCGCCGGCGAATACAAACGCACCCTGACCGTGTTTGGCGAAAACACCGAGAAAGGCCGTGAGAAGTTCCAGGAAGACCTGGACATTACCCATCAGCTGTTCAAGAACTTCGTCGCGCGTTATCGCCCGCAACTGGCCATCGATGACGTGGCCACCGGTGAAATCTGGCTCGGTATCGCCGCCCTCGACAAGCAACTGGTCGACGAACTCAAGACCAGCGATGAATACCTCGCGGAAAGGGCAAAGAATGCCGAGCTCTTTCACTTGCACTACGCCGAGCGAAAAAGCCTGCAAGAGCGTATTGGTATGGCGGCCAGCGGTTCGGTTGATCGCGTTTTGCTGACCTGGTGGAGCCGGTTGACCCAGCAACGCTTCTGGTAATCTTCCCAGGCATCACCGTCAGTAAAAAAACCGTGGAATGACCACGGTTTTTTTTCGCCTTCAGAACGTGTTCACGTTTCTTGCGTAAATAACGAATTTTCCTAATGCCATTGTCGAACGGTCGCGCTTTCGTGTGGTGCCTGGTCGGGTAGGGTGACAGACCTGAATTGACTGCAATGGATTGCACCATGAATGATCTCCTTCACCACGTTGCCGACCCTCATCCTGCCCCGTCGCTGCGAATGCGCGACGAACTGAAAGCTGCGCTGGACATTGCCATTCCACAGACGCCCGGCCAATTAGGCGAACGTCTGATCAAGGAAAAATGGGGGCAGGACATCGACCCGCAGACGACCCTGATGGTCACCCTTGATTACCACTATAAGGGCCACCCTGAGGAGAACGGCTTCCAACAGGGCCAGGTGGCGAGCTCGCAGTCACTGCTGCAAGCGCTGCTTTCAAATTATCAGAAGGTTGGGGACGGGCGCTTTGCGGAAACCGCCTTTGGTCTGTACACACCACCAGACGTGGGACCGGCAGTGCAAATTGTCGAGCATGTCGACGAGTTCGCCGATCACGGCAGCGGCAATCACGAAACCTATGAGGGTATCTATCGGCAAACGGCTCCGCAGACCTACGGTCCTGCCTCACAACTGAAGCTGAGGCCGGCTGATTTCAAGAAATGGGTCTGGGAGCTGGATTTCAAGCGCGTATACGAGGCCTGTTTCGATCAGAGCTGGCCCTCTGACGAATTGCTCACTGCGTCCACACCGTTCGCTTTGAGGACATCGGTCAAAGCAGCGTTTGTGATGACGGCCTGGTTGCAGTTCAAGGAACAATCCCTGTCTCAAAAAGGACTTGAGCTCGCGATGCAAGCGGCTGGCTTGTCGCCCGGTCAGACATGGGAAACCCTGACCATCGAACAACTGCGAGCAGCGACGCGCACCCCTTTGGCCGTCAGGGCAGGTCGTTTGAAGTTATACCGTTACACCGCAACCGATATCTGGGTGTTCCGTGACATTGCCAATACCCGAGTGCTGTTGTACCTCCCCGGCAATTCTTCCCCGTTGCACGAATTCATCGATGCTACTGAACTGCACGAATGGGTTGTCGCGAAGGGCAAGCTCAGCGAGACAAAACAGGCATTGGCCGCCCATTTTGCCGAAGATGATCGCGAGGACGGTACGTTTCATGCGGGCGTGCTGACGGCGTTGGAGGGCATGGCGCAGTATCCCGCGATACACCGGTTGACCAACAACGCCGGTTTTTTCAATAACGACGGCTACTGGGACCCCGCCGATTACATTGGCTACGACAATTCACCATCGGCGACTGATCCGTTTGCGCAACTGGTGCTGACCATGAAGCAGGCCGCCCACGCCAGTATCAAAAGCATTCGTACCGATGCACAGGTCAATCGTGACAATTTAAGTGCGGTTGTCGAACCGGTGGTGCAATGGATCAACCGGTTTGGGCCCTTGGCGTTGTTCGTTCCGGGTGGCGAAGGCGTATTGGCGCTGGCCGGGCTAATTGACGCCGGTTACGGTCTCGATCAGGCGGTAAACGGTGAAACACCGCGCGAACGCTCGGAAGGCGTGACGCGTACTGTTTTTGGTTTGCTTAATGCACTGCCGATAGCCTCAGAGGTGGCGCTGAAGGGTGAAACTGCGGTCGCCCACCCGGAAGAAGGAGGTGTGAAGCCTGCGTCGGAAATGTCCGTTGCCCCAACGCTACAACCAACGAGCCTGGCACTGTCGACACGGGTCGAACTGATCCGCGGTATGGGCCCGTCCGTGGCGTCTTTCAGCGATGATGTGCTGGCACAGATCGGCAAAATCAGCGCGGTCGACGACGATATGTTGCGGTTGATGCAGACGGGTCATCCACCGACGCCTCTGCTGGCTGACACCATCAGTCGCTTCAAGATCGATCAGGATCTTGGTCCGGGCGGTGCAGGTGAGCCGTTCAACAGCCGTTACGCAGCGCTTCAACACTCGGAGCATGAGTGGGTTCGGCTGTTTCAACGCGAATATCCAGGCTTGCCCAAAAACGCCATCGAGCAAATGCTCGACCGCTACGGCGTGAATATCCAAGCGGCGCCCAACGTGACGGAGGTCAGGCAAGTGTTAGCACGCCTGGACAGCAAAGCACGGCAATACCAACAACATGTGCGGCTCAATCGAGCCTATGAAGGCCTTTATCTTCGTTCCGCGGTTAACCCGGAGTCGGACACACTGGCCTTGCACTCACTCCAGAATCTGCCCGGTTGGCCGAAAAGCCTTCGGATCGATGTACTCGATCGGACCGTTATCGGAAGAGTACTGGACCGCAGCGGTCCGCTTGATGCAACGAACGTCCGACACCTGATCAAGACCACCGATCACTACCTGCATCACGGCATTCACACCGACTTCTACCAAGCGCTGCTGGGTGTGCTGTCAGAAGACGAGCGTTCAGCGTTGCATTTGGTGTCGCTTGATCCGGCCAGTGTATTGCGGCTGAAAATCAGTGATCAGGCATTACCCCGGTCAGAATTCAGACTCGGCCTCGGGAGAATGGATGCCCGTTTACCCTTCGAACCGCAGGGGCTCAGAGGCGGCGGCTTTCCGGCAACGCCTCAGTCCGAGGCGCTGACGCACCAGATGATGCGGCTGCAAGTCAAAGAGGTCTATCCGCAGTTCACCGATGCCCAGGCGGATGCGGTTCTTCAACGGGAAGGTTTGAACGCACAGGCTCACATTGAGTGGTTAAAGCAACAGCTGCAGCAACTCGATATCGACCTGACCGCCTGGGTCGATCAGGTGGCGGACGACATCCATGACATGGATGTCGATGTGTTGACCCCGAATGATCCCGCAGCCGCGGGGCTGAGCGCTGTACAACTCGACGCCTATAACGCTCAGCTGCTGCTGATTGAAATGCAAAACGAACGAGCGATTCGAAATGAGTTGGCCGAGGAACTTGTCGACATTTGGCAACAGCGCAGACCGCGGCAGGATCCTATCCTGGCAGGTCAACAGGTACGCGGCGTCAAGCTGGATCTGGACTTCGAGAATTACCACCGGCTACCCGATTTGAATGTTCGGTTCGATGACGTTCTTGAGTTATCGATGCGCAGCTTCCATCTGACCGTTGAGGAAAGCCTGAACGGGTTTCTTCAAAGCTTTCCAAATCTTGAAGTGCTGAATCTGGAAAATGTCGACCTGAGTCACTTCAACCCTGGTGGCGTCGCGGAACGAGCATTGCCTCCTGCGATCAGCCAGCTACGGCATCTCACCTCACTGAACCTGAGGTCGACGCATCTGACATTCAGCGAACGCGCCGCTTCTCAACTGACTGATTTAAAGCACTTGCAAACGCTGGACCTGAGCAACAACCCGTTGGGTGTCCCGCCTTTGGTGCTGGGAATGAACGACTTGCGTCGGCTCAACTTGAGTAATACAAGGATCAGTACATGCCCTGTCGGAATTATGGAGCAGCCTTATCTGACGATGCTGGACTTACGCGATAACCGGATAACCCGGGTCCCGCAAGGGGTGCTGAACCAGGCCATCGCCAAGGATCGTGTGAGGCTGAACGGCAATCCGCTGACGGACGAGGACACTTTGTTGGGTCTTGTCGATCACCGGCGGCGAACGGGCATCAACGTGTGGTTGAGCGAGCCTCGCGCCGACGGCGATGTCATCGAGTGGTTGCGCGAAGGCGATGAAGGGCAACGGGAGGCCCGAAGACTGACGTGGCAGAGGCTGGCAGCCAGACCCCTTGGCGACCGGTTCTTGAGAGTGATGGAGGGACTGAGCCTGACGGCGGATTTCCGGGTCGACTATTTTGCATTGCAGGCGAGGGTGTGGCGACTTCTCGGCGACGCCGATGCGTCGCAGGCGCTTTGGACGCAACTGGTTCAGGATATTGAAGCGGCTGAGGTCGATCCGGAAAACCCGTTTACGCTGTTCACGGCACTTGAAGACCGTGCACGGCTTTATCGGGACTGGGTGGCCATGGGGCAGCCGTTTCCGATAGACCAGCAGTAGAGGGGAGAACCTTGAACCCCGGATGGGGTTCAAGGTATGACGATCAACGGCGACGGAACAGCGGCAGCGGTTCGTCGGTGGCGGCCTGATAGGTCACCGAGAAGTCCTTGAGACCTTCCAGGGCTTCGTACGGGTCTTTATCGGGGCGCACTGCAAACGCATCGAAACCGCAGCGATGCATGTAGAACAACTGGTCGCGCAGCACATCGCCGATCGCCCGCAGTTCGCCTTTGAAGGCATAGCGATCACGCAGCAGACGGGCGTTGGAGTAGTTGCGGCCATCGGTGAAGGCCGGGAAATTCAAGGCAATCACCTTGAACTGATCCACGTCTTCACCAATTTCTTCGGCTTCTTCATCGGCATCCAGCCAAACGCCCAGGCCGCCATCGCGGGCCTTGAGCATACGGCTGTGTTCGCGCCACAGCTGCAACGGGACGATCAGGTCATCGCAGTTGCTGATCTCGTCGATGTTGAAGTCCTTGGGCAGCAAGTGCCAGGTTTCGTCGACGACCTCGTTGTTCTTAATGATTCGCTGCATAGACGCGCTCCTTGAAGAGGTCGATGCCAATACGCTGATAGGTGTCGATGAAACGCTCGTCTTCGGTACGTTGTTCGATGTACACGTCGATCAGCTTTTCGATCACGTCAGGCATGGCTTCTTGGGCAAAGGACGGGCCAAGGATTTTACCCAGGCTGGCGTCACGGCTGGCGCTGCCACCGAGGGACACCTGGTAGAACTCTTCGCCTTTCTTGTCCACCCCGAGGATGCCGATATGGCCGACGTGGTGGTGACCACAGGCGTTCATGCAGCCAGAGATGTTCAGGTCCAGTTCGCCGATGTCGAACAGGTAATCCAGGTCGTCGAAGCGACGCTGGATCGATTCGGCAATCGGGATCGACTTGGCGTTGGCCAGCGAGCAGAAGTCACCGCCAGGGCAGCAGATGATGTCGGTCAGCAGGCCAATGTTCGGCGTGGCGAAACCTTGCTCGCGCAACTCGCCCCACATCGCGAACAATCGGGACTGTTCGACGTCGGCCAGGATGATGTTCTGTTCGTGCGACGTGCGCAGTTGACCGAAGCTGTAACGGTCGGCCAGGTCGGCGACGCCGTCGAGCTGCTTATCGGTGATGTCACCCGGCGCCACACCGGTTGGCTTCAGGGACAGGGTCACGGCCACATAGCCCGGCTTCTTGTGCGCCAGGGTATTGCGCGTGCGCCAGCGGGCAAAGCCTGGGTGCTGCTGGTCGAGCTCGGCCAGTTCGGCGGCCTGGTTGTCCAGGGCCTTGTAGTCCGGGTCAACGAAGTGCTTGGCAACACGTTGCAGCTCGGCTTCGGTCAGCGTGGTCTGGCCACCGCGAAGGTGTTCCATTTCCGCGTCGACCTTTTGCGCGAAGACTTCAGGCGTCAGCGCCTTGACCAGAATCTTGATCCGCGCCTTGTACTTGTTGTCGCGACGGCCGTAACGGTTGTAGACCCGCAGGATGGCGTCGAGGTAGCTCAACAGGTCTTGCCACGGCAGGAACTCATTGATGAACGCCCCCACCACCGGCGTACGGCCCAGACCACCACCGACCAGCACACGGAAGCCCAGTTCGCCGGCAGCGTTGTGCACCGGCTCAAGGCCAATGTCATGAACTTCGATGGCGGCACGGTCAGACGTCGAACCGTTGACCGCGATCTTGAACTTGCGCGGCAAGTAGGCGAATTCCGGGTGGAACGTGGTCCACTGACGGACGATCTCGCACCATGGGCGCGGATCGATCAATTCATCGGCGGCGACACCAGCGAACTGGTCGGTGGTGACGTTGCGCAGGCAGTTGCCGCTGGTCTGGATCGCGTGCATCTGCACGGTCGCCAGTTCAGCCAGAATGTCCGGGATGTCTTCCACGGCCGGCCAGTTGAACTGCACGTTCTGCCGGGTACTGATGTGGGCATAGCCCTTGTCATAGTCGCGGGCGATCTTGGCCATCATGCGTATCTGACGCGAAGTCAGTTGGCCGTAAGGCACCGCCACACGCAACATCGGCGCGAAACGCTGGATATAAAGCCCGTTTTGCAGGCGCAGGGGGCGGAATTCTTCTTCGCTCAGCTCGCCTGCCAGATAGCGTCGGGTCTGATCACGGAACTGCTTGACGCGGTCCTCGATGATCCGCTGATCGTATTCGTCGTATACGTACATATAAGTCCTGTTCTCAGGCTTGGGTCGCTCGGATACAGCTGCGTTTTTTGCTTGCCGCAGTCCAAGAGCCTCTGCAATTCTGCGCGCACGGCCGCGCACTCCCTACGGAGCCGGGGCAAGATAACAGTTTGCAGTTATGCGCAAAAGTGATGTTTGAGTATATGTAAAGAACCAAAACGACTAACAAGAATCGTTATTGCTAAACCCTTATTTGTGGTGCGGGCAATCGTCGTCTTTACTGTGGTCGAGTCTTTATGCAATCACCGATAAAACCGACAAGAGGCGATGCAATGAGCAACCCTACCAAAGCGACAAAACCTGATAGCACGGTCGATGCTTGGGCGATTCTATTCCTGATCATTCTGGTCGTGGGCACCGCGGTATTCTGGGTCAGCCATCAATAACCGATCCCGTCCGGGCCCGCTTCCGACGATTGTCGGACAAAAACCGGAATAAACGCCGTATTACGGAATTTCACTGGCTATAATGCGCGGCGATTTTCCGGGGGCTCGGACGTTAATGCTGAAGTTTTTCTACACCTTTTTGCTGATGCTTGGCACGGTCTACGGTCCGGCTGCGCGTGCGGAATCGGTGCTGTTCCTGAGCCCCGGTACCACTCAGGAAGCTTTCTGGGTCAACTACGCGCAATTCATGCAGGCCGCCGCCAAAGATTTGGGTATTGACCTGAAAATCCTGTATGCCCAGCGCATGCCCGAACTCACGGTGGCGCAAGCCCGACTGGCGCTCCAGGGTCCTGATCGCCCGGACTACCTGGTTTTCGCCAATGAACAGTACGTCGCACCGCAAATCCTGCGTCTGGCCCAAGGCAGTGGTGTAAAGCTGTTCATGGTCAACGCGTCGCTGACGGCCAATCAGCAGAGCCTCTTGGGAGCACGTGCGGATCAAGTGGGCAGTCTGGTGCCTAACGACGAGGAGGGCGGTTACCTGATGCTCAAGGAACTGATCCGCCAGCACCCACCGGCCGTGCCCGGTCAGCCCATAGAATTGTTGGCGTTCTCCGGTCTGAAAATCACTCCCTCGGCGCAACTGCGCGAACAAGGGATGATGCGCGCCCTGGCGGAACACCCTGAGGTGCGCTTGCGCCAATTGGTTTACAGCGGCTGGACCCGGGACCGGGCTTATGAGCAGGCGAAATTATTGTTCCGGCGTTATCCGCGGATTTCTTTGGTGTGGTCAGCCAATGATGAAATGGCGTTTGGTGCGATGCAGGCGTTTGTGGAAAGCGGTGGAAAACCCGGTAAAGACGCATTGTTCAGCGCAATCTCTGCCGCTCCCGTTGCCTTGCAGGCAATGATTGACGGTCGTCTGAGCGTGCTGTTGGGCGGCCACTTCACATTGGGTGGCTGGGCGTTAGTGCAGTTGCATGATTATGACCGGGGCGTTGATCTCGACCAGTACGGCGGCCGTGACCGACAGATACCGTTGTTGCAACTGATCGACAAGGCGCAGGCCAAGCGAATGCTGGCCATGGGGGCAACGCCGGACTACGGCGTGGACTTTCGTCAACTCTCAGCCAAAGGGCGACCGGCGTCTTATCGATACCCGTTCAGCCTGCAAACGCTGATGCGCTAAACCCCGGCCAGATGCAGCACCAGTTGCACGATGCCATACAGCGTCAGTGCGAACACCGTCGTGAACAAAATCCCCAGAATCACGAAATGACTCGGTTTGCCGTGCGTGAAATCCCGGGCCCGGTTCTTCCCGCTCTGCACCCCAAACGCTGCCGCCATGACGCTCTGCAGCATCTGCCAGAAGGTCGGCGGCTTGTTGTCGGCTGGATCGTCCATAAATCCCTCGTCACTTATGTGTGAGCCGTAAGCATAGCCCTACGGCTGACACAAACAACTGTGGGAGCGAGTGTGGCGAGGGGGCTTGCCCCCGTTGGGTCGCGAAGCGGCCCCAAAAAAGGGGACTGCTGCGCAGTCCAACGGGGGCAAGCCCCCTCGCCACAAAGCCCGCTCCCACAAGGGATTACTGCCAGCCACACATTTTGTGGCCGGCCGGGTTGGTTAGTTGTCGTACCCGAGGTTAGGGGCCAACCAGCGTTCGGTCACGCTCAGTTCCTGACCTTTACGCGAGGTGTAGCTCTGCACCTGATCCTTGTCGATCTTGCCCACGGCAAAGTACTGCGCCTGCGGGTGAGCGAAGTACCAACCGCTGACTGCCGCCGCCGGGAACATCGCGTAGTGCTCGGTGAGGAACACGCCGCTGCGGCCGGCCTTGAGCTCTTCAGCTTCCGGGTCCAGCAGCTTGAACAGCGTGGACTTCTCGGTGTGATCCGGGCACGCCGGGTAGCCCGGAGCAGGGCGGATGCCGGTGTATTGCTCTTTGATCAGCGCCTCATTGTCGAGCGTCTCGTCCTTGGCGTAACCCCAGTAATCTTTACGCACTTGCTGGTGCAGCCATTCGGCGCAGGCTTCGGCCAGACGGTCGGCCAGGGCCTTGACCATGATCGAGTTGTAATCGTCGCCGGCTTCCTGATAAGCCTTGGCCACTTCTTCGGCACCGATGCCAGCAGTGGTGATGAACCCGCCCACGTAGTCGGTGACTTCGCTGTCCTTCGGCGCGACGAAGTCGGCCAGAGAGAAGTTCGGCTTGCCATCGGTCTTGATGATCTGCTGGCGCAGGTGATGCAGCTTTGCAATCGCCTTGCCGTCATCGCCATAGACTTCAATGTCATCGTCGCGCACCTGGTTGGCCGGCCAGAAGCCGAACACCGCACGGGCACTGATCAGCTTTTCATCAATCAGCTTGGCGAGCATTTCCTGGGCATCGGCGTACAGCGAGGTAGCGGCTTCACCGACCACTTCGTCCGTGAGGATGCGCGGGAATTTGCCGGCCAGGTCCCAGGAGATAAAGAACGGCGTCCAGTCGATGTATTCGGCCAGCACCTTGAGGTCGATGTTGTCCAGCACCTTGGAACCGGTGAACGTCGGTTTGACCGGCGCGTAAGTGCTCCAGTCGAACTGCGGCTTTTTGGCGATGGCGGCCGGGTAGCTCAGGCGTTCAGTGCGCGCGCTGCGGTTGGCGGTGCGTTCGCGAACGTCGATGTATTCCAGGCGGGTCTTCTCGACGAATGCCGGTTTCAGTTCCTTGGACAGCAACTGCGTCGCCACGCCCACGGCGCGGGAGGCATCCGTCACGTAGATCACCGCGTCGTTGCTGTACTTCGGCTCGATCTTCACCGCCGTGTGCGCTTTGGAGGTGGTTGCGCCACCGATCATCAGTGGCAGGTGGAAGTCCTGACGCTGCATCTCACGGGCGACGTGGACCATTTCATCCAGCGAAGGCGTGATCAGGCCGGACAAACCGATGATGTCGCACTTCTGCTCCTTGGCCACTTGCAGGATTTTTTCTGCCGGGACCATCACGCCGAGGTCGACGATGTCGTAGCCGTTACAACCCAACACCACGCCAACGATGTTCTTGCCGATGTCATGCACATCGCCTTTTACCGTCGCCATCAGGATCTTGCCCTTGGCTTCCGGTTTGTCGCCTTTTTCCAGTTCGATGAACGGGATCAAGTGAGCCACGGCCTGCTTCATTACACGGGCGGATTTCACCACCTGTGGCAGGAACATTTTGCCAGCGCCGAACAGGTCGCCGACGATGTTCATGCCGGACATCAGCGGGCCTTCGATCACTTCGATCGGGCGCGCGAACGACTGACGAGACTCTTCAGTGTCTTCAACGATGTGCGTAGTGATGCCCTTGACCAGCGCATGTTCCAGGCGCTTGTTGACCGGCCAGCCGCGCCACTCTTCGGTCTCGGCTTCCTTGACGCTGCCGTCGCCCTTGTACTTATCGGCGATGGCGAGGAGGGCGTCGGTGCCGTGCGGGGTGCGGTTGAGCACTACGTCTTCGACGGCATCGCGCAGCTCTTGCGGGATCTGGTCGTAGATCTCCAGCTGGCCAGCGTTGACAATACCCATCGTCAGGCCGTTGCGGATCGCATACAGCAGGAACACCGAGTGGATCGCCTCACGCACCGGGTTGTTGCCGCGGAACGAGAAGGACACGTTGGACACGCCGCCCGAGGTCAGCGCATACGGCAGCTCGTCGCGGATGTAGGCACAGGCGTTGATGAAGTCCACTGCGTAGTTGTTGTGTTCTTCAATGCCGGTGGCCACGGCGAAGATGTTCGGGTCGAAGATGATGTCTTCCGGCGGGAAGCCGACTTCGTTGACCAGAATGTCGTAGGAGCGTTTGCAGATTTCTTTCTTGCGCGCTTCGGTGTCAGCCTGGCCGGCTTCGTCGAAGGCCATCACGACCACCGCAGCACCGTAGCGCTTGCACAGTTTGGCGTGGTGAATGAACTGCTCGACGCCTTCCTTCATGCTGATCGAGTTGACGATGCCTTTGCCCTGGATGCACTTGAGGCCGGCTTCGATCACTTCCCATTTTGAGGAGTCGATCATGATCGGGACGCGGGAGATGTCCGGCTCGCCGGCAATCAGATTGAGGAAGGTCACCATGGCCTTCTTCGAATCGAGCATCCCTTCGTCCATGTTGATATCGATCACCTGGGCGCCGGCTTCGACCTGCTGCAGGGCGACTTCCAGGGCTTCGGTGTAATTGTCTTCACGGATCAGGCGGGCGAACTTGGCCGAACCGGTGATGTTGGTTCGTTCGCCGACGTTGACGAACAACGAGCTGCGATCGATGGTGAACGGTTCCAGGCCCGACAGGCGGCAGGCCTTTGGAATCTCTGGAATCTGACGCGGCGCATAACCGGCCACGGCCTTGGCGATGGCTTCGATGTGGCCCGGCGTGGTACCGCAGCAGCCGCCGACAATGTTCAGGAAGCCGCTTTGAGCGAACTCCTCGATGACTTTGGCGGTGTCCACCGGCAGTTCGTCGTACTCACCGAATTCGTTCGGCAGACCGGCGTTCGGGTGCGCAGACACATGGGTGCCGGCCTTGTTCGACAGCTCTTCCAGGTACGGGCGCAGTTCGCTGGCACCGAGGGCGCAGTTCAGGCCGACCGAGATCGGCTTGGCGTGGGCCACGGAGTTCCAGAACGCTTCGGTGGTCTGGCCGGAGAGGGTACGGCCGGAGGCGTCGGTGATGGTGCCGGAGATCATGATCGGCAATTCGATGCCCAATTCTTCGAACACACCTTGTACGGCGAAGATCGCCGCTTTGGCGTTGAGGGTGTCGAAGATGGTTTCGATCAGGATGAGGTCGGCGCCGCCTTCGATCAGGCCCTTGGTGGATTCGGTGTAGTTCTCCACCAGCTCATCAAAGGTCACGTTGCGGTAGCCGGGGTTGTTCACGTCCGGGGACAACGAGCAGGTGCGGCTGGTCGGGCCCAGTACGCCGGCGACGAAGCGTGGCTTGTCCGGGGTTTCCAGGGTCTTGGCGTCGGCGACCTTGCGGGCCAGGCGTGCGCCTTCTACGTTTAACTCATACGCCAGGCCCTGCATGCCGTAGTCGGCCAGGGAAATCTGGGTGGCGTTGAACGTGTTGGTTTCCAGAATATCGGCGCCGGCATCCAGGTAGGCTTTCTCGATACCACCAATCACATCCGGGCGAGTCAGCACCAACAGGTCGTTGTTGCCTTTGACATCGCTTGGCCAGTCAGCAAAGCGTTTGCCACGGTAATCCTGCTCTTCGAGCTTGTAGCTCTGGATCATCGTACCCATGCCGCCATCGAGAATCAGGATGCGCTCTTTGAGGGCGTGCTTGAGAGCTTGAAGGCGAACACTGCGATCGGACATTTGGACTACTCGGAAAGACCATGACGAAGGGGCGGGATCATACCAAACCTGTGTGCTTTTAGAGCATCACCCGGTTTTGCATGAATATCGTTCATGTTGGTGGGGTTGCCTGACCGGTAGAATCGCGGCGATTTTTTATGATTGGGACCAGGGATATGTCGTATCGCGTCATCACCAGCATGTTCATGCTGCTATTAAGCTGGGACGCCGCTGCGCAAGGTCCGGCCATTTCATCTGCGATTTCCTACAGCCGCGACATCCAACCGATCTTTACTGATAAGTGCGTTGCCTGCCATGCATGCAACGATGCCGCCTGTCAGCTCAACCTGGGCAGTGGCGAAGGCGCGGCGCGTGGCGCGACGAAAGTCCCGGTCTACGACGGCGATCGCAGCACCGCCGCCGCCCCGACCCGGCTGTTTTTCGACGCATTCGGCAAGCACGCGTGGCAACAGAAGGGCTTCTATCCGGTGCTCGACGCTCAAGGCAGCCAGGCTGCGTTGATGGCGCGGATGCTTGAGCTGGGCCATAAAACCCCGTTGCAACCCAATGCCAAATTGCCGGAAGACATCGTTCTCGGTCTGAATCGGGAAAACATGTGCGCCATGCCGGCGGAGTTCAACGGCTACGCCAGTTCGCATCCCAAAGAGGGCATGCCGCTGGCGGTCACGGGCCTTACCGATCAGCAATACCAGACACTGCAACGCTGGTTGGCGTCGGGTGCACCGATTGATGAGCAGGCGCTGATGCCGAGCGCGAAAGAAGCGCTGGAGGTGGTGCAATGGGAAAACCTGCTCAATGCGCCTGGCTCCCGGCAAAGCCTGGTGGCGCGCTGGTTGTTCGAGCACTGGTTTCTGGCTCACATCTACTTCAAGGACGGCGAGCCGGGGCACTTTTTCCAGTGGGTGCGCTCCCGAACGCCCACCGGCCAGCCGATTGACCTGATAAACACGCGCCGCCCGAATGACGACCCGGGCACCCAGGTGTATTACCGCTTGTGGCCGGTGCAGGGGGTGATTGTGCAGAAAACCCACATTACCTATCCGCTGAGTCCGGCGAAGATGGCGCGGATCAAAAGCCTGTTCTATAGCGGCAACTGGCAGGTCAACGCCTTGCCGGGCTACGGGCCGGAGCGGCGGGCCAATCCGTTCGCTACCTTCGAGGCGATTCCGGCGCAGGCGCGTTATCAGTTCATGCTGGATAACGCTGAATACTTCGTGCGCACCTTCATTCGCGGCCCGGTCTGCCGTGGCCAGATTGCCACGGACGTGATCCGCGATAACTTCTGGGCGCTGTTCCAGGCCCCGGAACACGACCTCTATATCATCGACCCGAACTACCGCGGCCAGGCCACGCCACTGCTGGCCATGCCAGGGCAGAACGATGACGTCGGCAGCGTCTTGAGCCTATGGCATGACTACCGCGACAAACGTAACGAATACGAAGCACTGCGCCGGGACAGCTACGCCGAAGCACCGGCGCCCAGCTGGTCGACCTTGTGGGCGGGGAACGACAACGCGCTGCTGAGCATCTTCCGCCACTTCGACAGTGCGTCGGTTAACAAGGGCCTGATCGGCGAGGTACCGCAAACGATGTGGCTGTTCGACTTCCCGCTGCTGGAGCGTACCTATTACCAACTGGCGGTCAACTTCGATGTGTTTGGTAACGTCTCCCACCAGGCCCAGACCCGCCTGTATTTCGACCTGATCCGCAACGGTGCCGAGCAGAACTTCCTGCGCCTGATGCCGGCCGATTCCCGGGACGGCTACCTCGACGATTGGTACCAGAACAGCGGCAGGTTCAAGATGTGGCTGGATTACGAGGCCATCGACGACGACACGCCGACCGCGCTGAAACTCGACGAAAAAGACCCCAAGCGTGATTTCGCCCTGCAGTTGCTTTCCCGTTACGGCGATCTGAATGCCAGGCCCGACCCGATCAATCGCTGCGACGGCGCGTATTGCTCGCGGCCGAACATCGACCCGGATTTGCAGAGCGCCGAACAGGCCCTGAGTCGCCTGACGTCGCGCCCGGCAGCCGGGTTGAAGGTCATCGACCAGTTGCCGGAAGCGACGATGTTGCGCATCGAAACGACGAGCGGCAAACGCGAGGTCTACAGCCTGCTGCGCAACCGCGCACACAGCAACGTAGCGTTCCTGCTGGGTGAGTCGTTGCGCTACCAGCCGGGCCTCGACACGCTGACGATTTTCCCGGGTGTACTCAGCAGTTACCCGAATTTCATGTTCAACATTCCGGCGGATCAGGTGCCGGCGTTCGTTGATGCAATGGAAAATGCCAAGGACACCGACAGCTTTGAGAAAATTGTCGAACGCTGGGGGATTCGCCGCAGTCATCCGCAATTCTGGTTCTATTTCCACGACCTCAGCCGCTACGTCCACGAGACCGACCCGGTGGAAGAGGGCGTGCTGGACATGAATCGCTACGAAAACCTCTGACTCCCCGCAATCCAATGTGGGAGCAACTGTCTTGATGACTTTATTTTTAAGGCTTATCGGAAGACAGCTGAACTCCCACGGCTCCAGGCCATGCAAATTCCTTACAAAACACGCAGCCTGTTTAGGCTGCCTGTTCTCGCCACTCAGTTTTCTCTCGAATCATGGCATTCAGCCGTATCAACAACACTCGCATGCAGGCGATCAGCGCTACTTTGGCGCATTTACCTTTCTGGCGTAATGCTTGATACCGAGCCTTGAACTCAGGCTGTCGCCGGATCACCACCCAACAGGCCATGTACATCGCGCGAC
>NZ_RCZE01000024.1 GCF_006438915.1 Pseudomonas arsenicoxydans
CGCCCTTGGTGTTGCTTTGGTCTGCCGTCCAGGGGGCTCCCCCTGGCTGCCAGCGGCAGGGTAAAACTTAAATCGCAGACAAAAAGAAAGGAACCGTTAGGTTCCTTTCGTTATCGAGGCTTATTAGCCTAATGCTTAACGACTTAGAACGGTATGCCGTCTGAGTCAATCTGCAAAGTGCTGAAGTCTAAATCTAACCGTTCGCAAATTTCACGACGGTAAGTTTCTTCATCCATCACAGACCATGCTTCGTTATATTCAAACGCTTGATGAGTTGTACCAACTGCGTCGAATTGGGATACTTGAATTTCCATGATGAAACTCCGTTAACGTTTAGTGGTGAGCATTTCAGTCAGCCGTGTGCTCTATCGCTGACAGGTCAATCTTAGCCTATAGATGAGTGACTTGCAAAAACAAAAAAAGAGGCAATAGGCCTCTTTGTGCTGCTTAGAACATTAGTTCCAAACTTCTTTTACGCGGGCAAAAAAAAACGAGATAGCAAAAGCTATCTCGTCGTGTCAGGCATTAAATATAAGTGTTAGAAAACACGGATATCTAATGTAGACATTTCGTAATGCGCCTGGGTAATTTTAACTGCATCGGTGAAGAGCAGACCGGTAGGAGCATAAAATCGAAAGACCTTAGAATCATCGTCAATAGTACGAATGATGTAGAGGTATTGATTAGTAGAAAAAGCTTGAACTTTTTCGGTTTTAAGCAGATTGGCTTTGACAAACTTCGAGTGGACATGAACAGGGCCAAAAGCGTGAGCTTTAAGGTAGTCCATGTACGCGACTGCATATGGTGATTTACATTCAGCGTGATCACACTGAACACCAATTGCAACATCAAAGGTTTGGCCAACGGTTTGGAAGTCGAGTTCGATACCATTCATGGTATGTGTCCTTGTAAAGTTTAGTAGGAGAGCGTTTCAGTCAACCATGCGCTCTTAAAGTTGACGGGATCATCCTATCGCATAAAGGGGTAGGTGCCAATGCCGACAAGCATAAATCGCAAACAAAAAAAAGCCCTCTTTGAGAGAGGGCAAGTGTCATTGCTATGAGGGGTAAACGACTTACGCAGTCAGTTTAGCTGTCAGCCTCGGCTTTTGCCTTGGGCTTCCTGGGTGCGGTCAGATCGGGCGCCCCGTCCTTTTCCGGGAAACTCAGCTGGCACCCGTCCTTGTGGCCGGAGCAGCCAAAAAAGGACCATCCCCCCTGCCCTTCCTTAACTCGATGAATCAGCGGTTTGCCGCAGCCTGTACAGGCGAACTCGGACAGTACCGGGCCGCTGGGTGTCCCTGGCTTGCCGTCTGCATCTTGAGCCATGTAATCGCAGCCGCTTTCATCCGGGTTGTAGCCACTGCACCCCCACCAGGGCGAAGACTTTTTGTTCTTCGCCGGATTTAGGATCAACCCGCGTGAACATTTAGGGCATGGGAACTCTACCGGAACCTTCGTCTTGAACGCGTCCAGTTCACCAAGCAAGCGTTTATGGACCGCACCCAACAACGTCTTGTAATTGGCCTTGCCGGTGGCAATGCCTTCAAGTTGTTCTTCCAGGATCTTAGTGAAGTCGTAATTCAGGAACTGGAAGTTGTCGCGAAGAACATTCATTAAACGAATGCCACGAAAAGCCATTTTTAGCTGTTTCTTTTTACCAAAGCGCTCAACATAACTTCTGTTGTCGATGATAGTTTCAATAACAGCGCCGTAAGTTGCTGGACGCCCAATCCCCAGTTTTTCCATTTCTTTAATCAAACTGGCTTCGGTATAGCGCGGGCGTGCCTTCGTTTTTGTTTCAACTAACTTGCCGCTGTCGGCATCTAAATAATCATCAACTGTCAGCGTTGGTACTGGGTTGTCTGAATCTTGATCTTCAAGGCTCGCTTCGTCCTCTGGATCTTCAGAACTGTCAAAGGGGGTTAGCTCTTTCCAGCCTTTGTAAATCAGCTTTTTACCACGACCTTCAAAAACGACAGAGGTGTCACCTAATGGGCTCACTGCTTCAAGGCGGGCAACTCGCACAGCAAAGCGCGCATCCTGGAGCTGGCAACCAACCGTTCTCATCCAGATCAAGTTGTATAGCTTGCGCTCGTTCTCGTTCTGACCCGCTGTCGTGGCAGATATGTGCGAAGGTCTGATCGCTTCGTGCGCGCCCTGGGAGTCATCCTTTTGTTTCCAGGTCCGAGCCTGTTCAACAATGGGTAAGCCATTCTCTTTGCCGTAGGCAAAGATTTCATTCAGGGCATCATCTGAAAGCGCGGTGCTGTCGGTTCGCATGTACGAAATTGCGCCCTGCTCGTAGAGCTTTTGGGCAATTTCCATCGTTTGCTTGGGGCCGAAGCCCAGAGCGTTACTGCCAGCAGCTTGCAGCGTGGTGGTTGTAAAAGGCGCAGGCGGCGAACTGGTGGACTCGGTATCGTCGCAACTCAAGACCTTCACGCTTCTAACAGCGGCAACTAGCTCAGCAAAATCTTTGTCGGTCCAATGTTTTTGCCCGTCGAGAAGCGGCTTAGCATCCCAAGCAGCTTTCCAATTGCCAAAGGTCAGCTCTGCGCCGTAGTGATTGAGGCTAGAGTGGCCCGCAATCTCTTTTTCCCTATCGTCCACAAGTCTCACGGCTACGCTCTGAACGCGACCAGTAGAGGCGTTCTTATCGCCCATCGCTTCAGCGATAACCGGGCTCACCATGTAGCCAATGAGCCTATCTGTGATTCGCCGCGCTTCCTGGGCAGCGACTTGCTTTAAATCAATTGCCCGAGGATTCGCCAGGGCTTTTTTCAATGCCGTAGGTGTAATCTCGTTATAAGTAATACGGCGTTCGTCTTTAAGCCCGAGGACTTGTTTTAGATGCCAGGCAATAGCCTCCCCTTCCCTATCCATGTCTGTTGCGAGAATTACACCGTCTTCGCATTCTTGTTGTAAGCGTTTCAATCGAGCTACAACTTCCCGACCTTTCTCGGTATACACATATTCGGGCTTGAAGTCGGGGGCATGGACACCCATACCAGTCTCAGGCAAGTCTCTAATATGGCCCACGCTTGCAGCTACCCGATAACCGCTGCCAAGATACTCTTCGATTATCTTGCCTTTCGACGGTGACTCAACAATTATCAATGTGGTCATTGCGTTCGCCTTTATTTGGGCAAGCCAATACCGTAATCGGCAATTAATGCCGGTATAGCCTGCAAATAAATAAGTGGCTCCGTGGAGCCACCGTGAGTTACTTAGAAGTCAGCGACTTACGCTGTTCGTGATAAAGCTTGATGGTCTGGTTCATGTCGTGCATGAGTTTGCGAAGAGGTTTAACGTAACGATCTTCGCGCTTCTTCCAATCTTTTTTGCTTATCGCGCCTTTGAAGTGAAGCTCTTTCAAACTGGCGACAATCAAATCAGCAATAACAAAGAGGCGGACGAAAGCGTTCACCAGAGGCGTACCCTTCCCTTCCTTAATGGTCAGGGGGTATTCCGTTTGCGCAGGCGTGACAATATCCATTGCCTTGATAAGCGGATCAGTGAGTTCTTCAGTAAGCACGGCGAGGCTTTGTTTCATGTCACCCTCAACCGCTTTGAGGTTTTCACTGAGTACCGGTCTTACTTTTTCTGCCAATGCCTGGGCAATGGCATATTCAGGTTTTGAATTGCTGGCAAAGGCCTCGATTGAAAACAAGCTATCGGCAATGCGCACGCCGCAAATTCTTTTGCTCTCTTCATGCCCTGGGAAATAGTTGGTATCCCATAGAATAATTAAGTACAGGTCATGTACCTTTATTCGCACATCAAACCGTGGTTCATCCTTGTCAGTCATATTCAACTACCTGTATGAGATTCTGTAGCTGCATTACCTGGGCAGCGGCTAATAGCCGAATCTGTGTTTTGAGAAATGCTAATTCGTACCGGTAACCAAGCCCCGGCTCTGCATAATCGTTATTGTTGAATTCAAGCCCTACTTCATAACCCTTGTCCCGGTTGGCCTTAACCAACTCTTTTGCCAGATTCACCCTATCGGGTGATCCTGTCGTTAAGCACCAATGGACAATTACGGCCAGCTTTTCGGCTGGTCCCGGCAGGTTATCTAAACCCGCCGCGACCGCGCATTGCCATTCATTGAATAGCTCAAGTCCTTCGCGGGGGTCTTCAGTGGGGCTACCAGGGCAAAGCGTGGGGCACCACGTTATTTTGAACATGGTGCGTCCCAGCACATCTACCGACTCATAGTCATTGAGGTTAGCCAGACGCACCAGGGCCATTACTCAGCGCCTTCCGTTGAATCTGGTGCCAGAGCCTTGATAGCTGCAATAAGGGCAGCTTGCATGGCTTTAGGGTCCAGGTCTGGCGATACGTCGAGCAGTGCGGCCAGTGCTTTAGCTGCATCGAGTCCAACGGTCAACGATACAAAACTTTCCGATTCGGAAAGTCCTGCATTGTTTGAATCATTCGCATTATCGCCGGTTTGGTTTTTTGCATCTGGATCGCCGCCGCCATTTTCATTAGCCGCTTCAGGGGTCTTGGCACCCTCTTTCGGCGGTTTTGGTTCCTTCGGCGTCAGAGCTTTGATTGCTTGCTGAATTGATTCACCCTTGCCAATGCGTTTTTCGAGCTTGGTCAACTGGTCGTCATCAAGCTTTTTCAGCTCATAGACCAAGTTAACGTCCTGGAACGTGCCCGAGCGCACCAACTCTTTTGCACGGTCACTGAGCTTGTGAATTGCCTTGTACTTGCTCAGTGCTGTTTGGTTTGGCAGACCGTGAACAGCGATAATTTCGTCAGTGGTAAGCCCGAATTCCTTTTCGTCTCGTTGAATAGACATAGCGGTCTGAAACAGGGTCAGACCTTTACGTGCGCCGTTAGAAGCCGTGTGGTCTAGGCGTTGCTCTTTCTTGCTACCGGTACGGACGATGCATGGCAGCATCTGGAGTTCTTCAGGAAGGTTCTCAACCGCACGCCACCGGCATTCACCGTCGATAATATGGAAGTTACCGTGTTCATCCGGCGTGCCAACAAACAGCGGATAACGGATGCCAAAATATCGACCGTCATCAATTTTGATTTGGGCGGATTTGCGAATGGATTGAATGTTCGCAATGGTTTCAGGATTGTCCCAATCGTCGCGGTCCTGCCCTTCCGTTGGAATCACTTTCGAACGGTGAATCAGTGTAATTGCTTCGCCGGTGATTGGATCATTGTCACCGCTACGCAGAAGTTCTTCGATAGTGCCAGCCATTAGATTTTCTCCATCAGTTTCTTGCAAAAGTTTTCAAATTCATAGGATGCATCTTGTGCAGAGTCATCCTTACCGCTGATCCACTTGCCGCTACTGATTGAGGCTTTGATTGGATCGCGTAGGCCAATAACGCCAAGTAGGGCAACGTCGCCATAAGCGCTTACCAGGCTTTCGTAGATCGCTCTGTCACCAAGTGAGTGCGGAACCTTCTTACCCAAGACGCTAACAAGCGTTTTCACGCGATTGATAACGAAGCCACCCCATTGGAGGTTTTTATTCAGACCGCGTTTGACAGGTTTCAAAACCTTCGTCAGCTCTTTCAATGAACCGATTGCGTTATGGTCCAAGTCGATAGGCGAGTAGATCAAATCGGCACAAATCAAAGTTGCCAGCAGCGTGTTGCCATTACCGGCAGGCGTATCAATCAAGATGTAGTCGTAGCTTTCAATGTTCGGCACCTTCATATGAAGGTTGTCTTTCAACGCGGTCACAATCGTCAAATCGTTAGAGCGGTTAATCTCGCTAACGCTCGAATCGCCTTGGATCAAATGAATATTGTCCGAGATAACGCTAACCGTGATCGGTGCTGCTTGTTCATCTTCAGGGTCTTTGAACAAGTGGGTAACGTTACTCAAATGCTCGTAACGTACTTCTGCCCCTTGCAGGTTGTTAGTCAGACTTGCGATGTTGTCCAGGTCGATAAATAAAACCTTCTTGCCCTGGAGACTCAGCCACAGGCCTAAGCCAGTGATGGTCGTTGATTTGCCTACACCACCTTTAGGAGTGCTGACGCCAATAACTTTTGGGAACGGCGCTTCATTAACCATTATTAGATTCCTTCGATATCGTCCAGGGAGGACAGATCCACCGGAGCGGCGGGTTTTGGTTTAGGCGGTCGTGGGCTTGTGATAGCAAGTCCTGCCGCCTCAATTGCTGCCAATTGGTCAGCGGTCAGCTTAGCTTTCCCGGCTGGCTTTTGCGGCACTGGTTCTGGTGTAAATCGTTCGTCTTCATCTGCGGTTGTTTGAGCAAACGGGTCATCAGAAGGCCCGGTAATGTCGTTGGTGTCAATGCTGGAAAAAGGATCATCTTCAGCGCTTGCGAGCGCAGCGAATGGGTCATCCTCTGTGTGATGTTCAAGGCTTGCAAATGGATCATCAGTAGCCGCTACAGACGACGCGAAAGGATCATCCTCAACAACTTCGCTAGTCGGTGTGAGCGCCGCAACTGCGGCTGGAGCGATGATCGCTTGCGGGGTAGGGGGCTTAGCAGCGTTGCGCGGTGGAAGGCCCTTAAACTCCTTAACGTTGATCCAGCAGGTATAGATAATCACGGCTAGATGATTCGGTCGAATAAGCGCGCTCACCCTTGCAGGGAGTGCGAGAAGCTGATTGGTGGTCACGGTTGTTTCTTCTACCTGACCCACTGAACGCTCATCACCCCACACCTCGGCGCCGCCTTTATTGACCTCAACTTTTTCCATCTTCGTGACGGTTTTTTGAGCCTTGCCCGTCATGTTTGCCAGCCATTCCGCCGTTTCATAATCATTGGCGCGATAGGTCAGGGTGATTTGTGTATTGATATCAATACCGCCCTTGATCGAATCAGCGTTAAGCGTTTTGTCTGGAAGGTTCAGCAGGTCGGTTAGTGCTTGATATGCAATCGACATAAACACATTTTTTGAAAGCACAGTCGCCAGAGCGTCTGCCAAGTTCTGAGAAACGATAAAGCGAACTTCGTCTAGCGATATATAGGTGGGATGTTCAAGACGCTTTTTAAGGGCGACTTGCACAACTTCATCGAGCAAAGCAATACACGCCTTTCTAACAATCGTGTCGTTGATGTTTGACCTTACATACACGACAGCGCCAGAGTTAAGAGCTTCGGCAACGTTGAAGCTTTCTTCTACAGTTGCGCGAATAGTATCAAGCTGCATGAACTCACTTACGTTCGATTCGATGCTCCCGTTTTTTGTTTTAACCCAAAGCTGCATTTGTTCGTTAATTTCAGGGTGATTACCCTTCACTAACTTCGCAAGCTGGCCCAGTGTGCCGTCCCATAGAGGCATGAGATAGTCCAGCACTTTACGTTCTTCACGTTTGAAGAAATCCGCGTTTGTGCCGTTATCAGCCATGCCGAAAGTCTTTACAACGCGCTCCCTTCTTTCGCGGCGGGTGCCGCCAATGAAGGGGCCGTAAGAGCCTGGACCAACGCCATTCAAGTCAAGAATAAGCGGGGCAGGGCGACCATGACGTTCACAGCTTTCACGCATAATGTCGTAGATAAAATCATCCGGTTTTTGGTCAACAAACCAAGCCCCCCAACCTTTCCAAATAGCTTGATCCAGTAGCACGCCGAGCATCACACCTTTACCCGTTTGTGACGGGCCAATCACCTTGGCGTGATTCTTTTTGAAAAGGTCGTCAGCCATATAGATAGCTTCGCCCTTGGCATCCAAGCCCAAAAACATTTGGCCTTCAAGGTAGTGATCTTGCGGATTGAAGTCTTTCGCCTTGAGGCTATCCATATCAATGCGGATATCGCTCAGTGCATCACCGCTAGCCTGGACCCGGAATTTACGCAGCCAGCTATTAATTTTAGGGCGTACCCAACGCAGCATAATCATGCGTAAAAACATCGGTGCAGAAAGCACCACCAGAAAGCACCACCACAGGTCTTCAATGGATTTTCTAAACTCGCCATACCAGAGCTGCATAAACTGGGTAGCTCTGTCGCCATCGTAGCCGTAGACGGCATACGCATAGATATACAGACCGACAACCAGTAAAGGCCCGCAGGCGCATAGCAATATCATTGTGCAGCGGCGCACGTAGAGAAACGCAAGATCCATAACCGTTGCGTCATCCGATTCCTTCACTGCACCCGTGACGGCGAGCAAAAGAAGTACGCCGATCAAAACGCAAAACACGGTTGTTAAGCCTGGGTTCGTGTTGAGCAAAATAAAGCGCAGAATTTCCATTTGCTATCCTCTAGCGACTTCCTATAACCCGAGCACCATTGCTTGCTTTCAAAACTTTCCGAATCGGAAAGTTCTTATCCCTTCGCACGTTCTTTCCGATTCGGAAAGAAATCCACCGACTTTCCGAATCGGAAAGTTTCCGGCCTGCCTTGGATCCAACTTTCCGAGCCGGAAAGATTCTACCGACTTTCCGAATCGGAAAGTTACGTTATTACAGATTTCGTGGATTTCTCCCCAAAACCAGTAATGACGTAATGCGCATATCACTGCGCATTATCCTATTGCCTTTCTATTGCATTAGCAATAGTCTAAGCAATAGAAAAGCCAATAGAACGGGGCATAGAAAAAACATGTTTTTTCTACAAATCACAAGCCTTAAAAGCCGCCATCCGATGGATGACATGGGCGTCCTGGCGGACACCCATAGACCTCCGGGGGAGCGCCCCGTCGATCTTTTAGGGTTCCAACTCGCTGCGCGAGCTTCCACCCTCTTTCGCATCCTGCGCCCTGGACGGGCTTGTCTACGAAATTCACCCGCGCGGGCGTCCGGTGAAACCGGACCAACCGCCTTCCTGCCATTGCGCGACGCTTCGGTGCGGTCCTTCGTCCCTTCCTCAGCTGCTTCATGGCGCAAGGCGGTTGGTCCGGTTTCACCGGACGCCCGCGCCGCTTTCGCTAACGGATGCTTCGCACCCTGCCTCCGCCCTGAACGGGCTGCGTCAGGGCAGACCGGGAAAATTGGCCTGGGGGCCATTTCCCCTCACCACCCTCGTGGGCTCGGGTGGCGTCTGTCCTTCTCGCTGTTTAACGCACCTCTCTTCGCTTCGCTCATCGCTGTGCTATTGAAAAGCAGCCAACCCCGTGCCGGGCCTGGCGCCTCCCTTCGGTCGACAGAAGCAGGCGAGCGCTCCCGCGCTGCCCACAGCAAGCAACGACTTTTGGTCGTTTGCCTCAAGCCTTGCCTCCCTTCGGTCGACAGAAGCAGGCGAGCGCTCCCGCGCTGCCCACAGCAAGCAACGACTTTTGGTCGTTTGCCTCAAGCCTGCTTCCCTTCGGTCAGCAGAAGCAGACAGACGCTTTCGCGCTGCCCAGGGCAAGCAACGACTTTTGGTCGTTTGCCTCAAGCGGCCAGCGGCTTTTGGCCGTTGGCGGCGTTTGCAACGCCTAGCCCCTCAGGCGGGGCTAAAGGCCTCGCGGTGTTAGTTCGCCTCTTTCCTGAGCGCATGCTTTGGCCTCGCCCTACCTTCGGTGGGCTGGCCTTGCATGCTTTCAGGAAAGGGCTCGTTCTGCGCTCGGAAGCCGATGCAGTCTCATGCCTTCGCGTTGCCCTACCTTCGGTGGGCTCGCTGGCATGATCCAGCAACGGCTTGTTTCGCTCCGCTGGTTTGACCAGCCTCCGCCCGCCCTTCGACGTGCGTGGCTGGTCTGCCCAGGGGCGAACCAAAAAAACAAAGTCTCCGCGCCTAGCGGCCGGAGCCTTGTGCAATGTAATCGGTGGAGAATGATTTTGGACGAAGGGAAAACCACTAATGCTGTGAGCGGCTGGGGCCGCTCAGCAGCGATAAGCCGGAGCCGGGAAAAGCTCGAGTCGGTAGTTAAATGGCTTGCATGGTTTGACTACTCCGACAGGTCAACCATTGCAGCAATGCTCGGCGTTGATGCGGATGGCCAGCGCGCCTTTTTCAAGCGGCTGGAAGAATCCGGTTTTCTGTTGGTGGAACGTGCGCCTGGGATCGACAGGAAAATCTACAGCCTCGGTGAAGCCGGATTTGAATACGCGCTCATGCTTGCGCCTGAGCTCAATCTGAAGCGGCGGCGCAGGCTGCCTTCGTGGGTGTCAATGATTCACAGTTTTTCGGTTCAAGCGGCAATCATTACTCGCATGCCGGATATCGAAACGCTGCGGCCTGAGAAGACCTTGAAGCACCTTCGTACCGTGCGATTGCCCGACGCAATCTTGACGATGAAGAACGGCACAACCGTCGCCCTTGAGGTCGAGTTGAACCATAAATCGAGCCCCCGGGTTTACAATATTTTTCTCTCGCATCTGAAAAACATTCGCGGCGGTCATTACGACAAGGTGCTGTATCTCTTTCCGAATGCGGGATTATGCAGTCTGTATCAGGAGAAATACGACCAGCCAATTTGGCCGATCTATCGGCTACTCCCAGAAACAACACGATTGATCCAGGACAAAGACCGGAGCTTTACAGCTAGCCCTGTGCATGAAAGCAAACTGATGCAATTTCAAGTCGAGGTCATGTACACGCTATGAGCTATGAAGATACCGTTTTCGGGCTTGTGCCCGTCAAAGAAGCTGGAAGCTGGGAATTGCTTGAGCATTTCCTTAAACCGGTTCTGCCTCATTTCAATAACCCATTGGTCACTGAGATTTGCGTTAACCGATATGACGAAATGTACGTTGAAATAAACAACGTACTTGAGCGAGTGGATAGCGGTTTTGCCTCAGAGCAAAAGCTTGTCGAATTCATTCGTCAGCTGGGGATTGTTCTGAAACAGCCGGTCGGCCCTGACAACCCTGAGCTTGATGCCCGTTTTCCAAACGGAGCGCGGATAAGCTGCACCCTGTCTTTAATGACACCTGCCGGGGCAACATTTAGCCTTCGCTGCAAGCCAGCGAAAGCCTTCACCATGGCCGAGCTGGTCGGGTTGGGTGCGCTGACAAGTGAAATGGCCGACTACATCGCAGGGCGTGTTCGTGGTGCCGCGACAATGCTTGTCACCGGCAATACCGGTAGTGGGAAAACTGCGATGTTGCGGGCTTGTGGCGGGTTCATCGACAAGTGTGAACGGTTGTGTACGGCAGAAGATACCCTTGAGCTGGGTATGCGCGAAATGCTGCCAAATGTCGTGGCGTTTGAGGCTCCTTACAGGGAGCCAAAACCGGGCGTGCGGGTTATCAACTTGGCGTCATGTATCCGCAAATTCCTACGGTATCGACCAGACCGCGGCTGGGTAGGTGAAATTCGTGATGCTGCTGCGTGTGACGCATTTTTTCAGTTCATCTACACCGGGCATAGAGGGTCTGCTGCTTCGCTGCACACGAACGGGCCTGACGACACCGTACCTCGATTGCAGTACCTCATGTCGTCGGCGGGCCTTATCAGTTACGACCTTGCCGGCAGGATGATCCTGGGCGTTCTCGATCTGATGATTCATTGCTCGCGGGATCCGCGTTACGGTCGGAAAGTCACGGATATTGTCGAAGTGCGCAACGGCGAGCTGCATCCGATCTTTGTGTATGACGTAGAAGCGGGTAAGCATCGCCGGGTTGAGTGACGCCGCTGGCAGCCAGGGGGAGCCCCCTGGACGGCAGACCCAAGCAACACCAAGGGCGCTGCCCTTGTGATCCCGCTCTTGCCGCCGAGGGCTCAGGTGCGCGGGGTGGTGAAGCAACCCCACACACCCGAGCGGAGGCTTGGGGCACTGCGCACCGTCAAGCAGAATGCGCCTGCGGCGGGGCCCCCGCCATTCAACTTGACCGCGCTTCGTTCAACGGCCTGGAGCCTGGGGAGGGGGGAGGGTGACTGGTCGCCCAAGCCGGGGCCAGCCAGCAAGCCAGCGGCCCGGTAGGCACTTGCTATCATTTTTCGATGGCCAGCTGCGGCACCAGGTCGAGTATTGATAGCAAAAAACCCCACTTTTGCCGTCATTCGATCGGCAGTTTGATAGCAATTATCTGTACAAATAGGATCAAAGATCCTATAATGATTGCGTAAACCGGGCGAATTGCTCGGTTCTAGCCGGAGAATTCCGACATGACCGCAACAGACAAAACCCTCCCTGCCGAATCCCTCTTTCCACTTCCCGAAACATGGACGGGCAATCTATGGATTCGCGGCTGCATCGAACAACCGGGCAGCGTCACAGAAGCTGATGATTCCGAAGCCGAGTTTTTCGGTGTGTACGCACAAGACGCCGAAGGGCTGCATATGTGGGTTGAGGATTGCGACACCCGCGAGCAGGCCGAGGATTTGGCTAAGTACCTCAAGTCTCAGTTTGCGTTGAGCTTCGCTTAACACCTTTCGCCCGGTTCGCCGGGCCTCTACCTCTCGTTAGGGAATTAAGTATGAAGCTCATCGACAATTGCAAAAAAACTCAGGCTGCTGGCATCGTCATCAAAAAAATGAAGCATATGCAAGGCTTGGATGGCTGGATTTGGTCCTGTGACGTGCATCTAAATCGGGTCAGGATTGGCAGTGTGTTTGATGATGGAAACGGCGGTTGTCTCAGCGTCGATATCAGCGCTACCGATCAGGCAAAGTTGGTCGCAGCCCTGAAGGGCGTTGACTACCCTTTGGGGTTGACTTTCGTGGGTGAAGACTTTGTTGAGCCAGACACCGATTATGGGTACATCGAGTGGGTTCTACCGACGATTGCTGACGAGCTTGAAAGCCTCAAAAAATTGCAGCGTGCAGCCAAAACCAAAACCCTTTACCAGCTGCATGACGACAAAGAAGGTGAGCATTGGGTGATTAAACAGGTCTACTCGACGGCCTTAGTTGCAGCGCTCCAGAAGAAGCACGGAAGCAACTTGAAGGAGGTTTTGAACGAGGCTATCGCAGGGCTTTAAGTAGCCCGGCCCGCCAGTCAGGCGGGCCATTGGCCCCGGCCAGATCAAAGGAACACCAAGGGCGCTGCCTTGCCCTAAACTGGAAAAACCTTTCCCCCTGAAAGGAGTCCCGATCATGAACAAGCCCCGACCCGAGGTTGATGCCGAAGTGTTCTGGCTGCGCCTGGAAGACTCCATCCTCAAGCTGCGCCAGAAGATGATGCTCAGCGCCGCGCCCGACCGCCAAGTGTTTTACGGCATGGCCCTCGGGATGCTCTCAGCTCTGCGACAGGCCGAGCTGATCAGCGAAGCCGATTTCATCCGGCGCAGCGATGAGATCGCAGCCGAGCTGGGTGCCGAAGGATAGCCCGCTGATACCGACATTTCCCCCGAACAGAAAGGAACCCCGGCATGCCTATGATCGACAGTACGAGGTTCAAAGCTCAGCTCGATGCGGTGCACTCCGCACGGTTGGCGTATGAAGCGGCCGAGGAACGGCTTGGGTTGGCGACCCTGAACGATCCGCCGACAGTGTCCGAGCTTGTGCTTAACCAACTAATAGAACGCCACCAAGAGGCCTATTCAGCCTATGCCATGCGGGCGGTTGCGTTGAGCAAGCTATTGGTGCAGTTGGTCGACGAGGCATGACCTCAAGCTGGGACGGGGGAGGGTGACTGGTCGCCCAGGCCGGGGCCAGCCAGCAAGCCAACGGCGCGGTAGGCACTTGCTATCATTTTTCGGTGGCCAGCTGCTGCACTAGGTCGAGAAGTGATAGCAGTTTTCGCCCTGGGCGCGGATCCTCGATCTTCGGATTGATAGCAGAAAGGCCGATCGGCGCCGGCGCTCGATCGGCAAATTGATAGCAAAACAGCTGTACAGCTAGGATCAATGATCCTATAATGATTGCGTAAGCCGGGCGAATTGCTCAGCTCCAGCCGGAGAATTCCGACATGACCGCAACAAAGAAAACCACCCCCGTTGTCACCGCCAGTCTTGTGCCCGAGCATCGGCGCATGTGCTGCGTGTTTCGTTACTTTGGCCGCTTCTCGGTCGAGGTGGAGCAGTACACCCAAGCCACCATGCGCGAGTCGTGCGAAGCCTACACAGGCGGCGTATGGGACTACTACGAGCTGTCCAATGGCGGGTTTTACATGGCACCTAACGGAGCCGAAACCTACAGCGTTTCCCGTACCAACTACTTTGAGGGTGAGCTTAGCGCCGAAGCAGTAGGGATCATGACCACCCTGGCGGGGCTCATGATCACGTGGGGCCGGTACGAGGTAGACATGCTGGGCTTGCGTTATGAAAGCCTTATTGACTACGCACGAAGCCATGCGGAATGGTCTTTGATTCGCGCAGCCCTGGACTAATAACCGCACCCTGGCATTAGTCAGGGTCATTCATCCAGCCTGGGCGAATGCCCAGGCGCTACCCGGAGAATTCCGTCATGACCGCAACAACAGCCCACGCGATCCGCAAGCCACAAACGAACCTAAGCGTAGTCACCGATATTATGGAATATTCGCGCTTTGGCGCGTTGTCCCAGGCGTTTGTCATGGCCGCGCTGGAGAGCTACAGCGAGCAGGTAATTGCAACACCAGACGAGCAGGTATCTAACGGGTTACTTCCTGCAGGAGTCTGGAAGGGCATTGCTGAAGAAACACTTCAGAAGCTGGAGGCGACTGGGTATCGTCCCGTAGAGTCCAAGACGTAGCGGTATGAGAGGCCCAGCGCTTAGCGCTGGGTCATTGCGCTGACAGGCTCAGCAATCAATGTGTGCATGCCTGGAGAGCGTATGAGTGAGAGTAAACCGAACGGCGTGCGCGCCGAGTGTATGAACGACGCGCCGAGTTGGCAGCCGCCATCCAGTGACGAGCTACGCAGTCTGATCGATTCCATGGGGCTATCGCCGCGTGAAGTAGGCGCGTTCCTGGGGGTATCGCGCAAAGCGGTCAACCGTTGGACCGTGGGCCAGGAATCCATTCCTTTTGCTGACTGGGTGCTTCTATGTCGGCGGGCAGGGTGGGGGTTTTCGGCTTATTGAAGTAGCGGCCAAATGCCACTACTTGCGTTAATTTTGGGGTTTTATTGCGCAATACTGGCGTTTTGAACTCCATGCAGCGAAAAGCTGTAAAATTTTGGATCCACAACGGAACGGACTTGTTACATGAGAGTCACACATGCGGCTCAGTAGAGTTGCGGATGTGTACATTCGCGTTTGTGAACACGGAGGTTCGTGGTTAGAAGTTAAGAGCTCTGTGAAAAGGTCGCCTTTTTGACGCAAAAAGTGTTGGCCTGAACCGTTTAAGCGGGTAATTTCGCGCATTCTTTTCGATAGATGCCCATAGCGGCATCAAGTTAAACCTCCGTGCGATCCTTCAGGATCCGGCGCATTTCTACCTTGAAACTCTCGTAATCACGGGCATTTTCGGGACGAAACAAAGCGCCGTTCTCAAGTGCGATTTCAAGCAAAGCCCTTATGACCATCGACCGCGATGGTCTGCCGAAAAATTCTTCGGCCTTTAGGGGCTCCACAAATCTAATTTCAATGCTTTCCAGCACCTTGCCTGGAAGCGTGATGTTGGTCGGGACGGTCTTAATGGCTTTGGTCATTTGGTCGCCCCGGCAGGCAAAGGCATTGCCTCTGCATTCGATATGTGTATATATATGCGCATAACGTTGTGCATTTCTTTATAGGGAGTTGTAAATAAATGGGCGAGCATAGAAACCCGGACCTAGAAAATAAAGCGGTATTTACATCCCGCTCTATGAAGTTCGGCATCCCCACGCGCGTTTTCGTTGCGATTGTGGTTGTGGTTGCCTTCAGCTCCTTCGTTTGCTGGTCATACCTTCCAAAGCTCATCGGGATCCCGGTCAGCATCGTTCTAGCCCTTGTGATCTTCATTCCGGCCTACCTCGCTCACAAGGTAGACCCGGACGCTTACGTCCTTTGGATCAGAAGCCTATGGGCGGATTCCCGCCTTACCACGCTCAGAAGCCATAAGCGTCCCATGCTCGTTCTCGTTCCCGGCCCTGGGGGCGAATACATCGCACAACCCACCTCAACAGGATCCACCCGATGAAAAACCGTTACTTGTCACTCCTGGCGCTGTTCGGCGCGGCCACTGCAAAAGCAGCGGATAACAACGTTGATATTGGCGCTGATAGCGACGGCCCGTTTCAGTTGGTCGGTGACCTACTGCAACAGGTAGTCGATTTCGGCGGGGGCCCTGCCGTTACCTTCGTCGTATTCATTTCAAGCGTAGCCGCTGTGGGCCTTTGGATGATGGTTCCGAAGGAAGCTTCTAAAGCCGTGGGTTGGTTTTTCCGCGTGTGCATCGGCGCAATCCTGATTCTGAACATCGCGCTTCTTATCACTTGGTGGAAAGGCATCTAAACATGGCGAACCAGGGCAGTCCTATCAACAAGGCGCTTTATCCAGCTGGTCTGTGGGATAACTTCATCCTGTCCCACGTAGGCACGCTGATAGGTGCGTTAGAGCTCTCTGGTGTCGATCCACAGGGCTACAGCGCAGCGGACCTTGCCAGCGCAACCACGGTGATGCGCAACCTTGTTCAATCGCAACACCCGGCCACGTCGTTGACCCAGTATTACTGGCACTACGAGGGGGCCAAGGTCGCGCTCAAGGAAAGGTCCAACCCGCGTAGCCGCATGCTTTCTGAGCGCCGCGAGCAGTTTTTGAACGAAAGCAGAACCCTTTGCACCAGTCGCCTGTTTTGGATGCTGGATGTTCCTACAGAGGCGAATCTGAATAAGCTCATGTCTGCCTCGGCGCTCAAGATGATTTTTTCTGCGCCTTTCGAGCCATCTGCACGCGCAGCACTCAAAGCGCGCATCAGTCACTGGGGATCTTGGCTAGTAGAGCGGAGCGAGCTGCGTCGTCAGGTCGATCTATTGGAAAGCGCGCTGGACGATTTGAACGTTCGGTTGCAGGTCATTTCCCCTACAAACAAGGTCCAATCTCCTGAACAGCTTTGGGCGCTGTGCAGAGCAGCGGTCAACCTTCGACCGGAGTACCTGGACACCGCACAGACCGAAGCAATCCCATCTGATGATTGGGACCGTCTACTAGCAGACGGCGACATTAGCGCGGTCAATATTGACGGCGTGGACATGCTGAAAATAGAGGGGCCTGAGCCCGTCTATGCACGTATCGCGTCCGTGATTGGCTACGGTGCCAGACAGACCCCTTACGGCATGTGGGGTGCTGGTGAAACAAGCCCAATCATGCAGAAGGGCAACTACCTAGTAGTCGCTCGCGCTCGGCCTATGTCGTCGCTGGACAAAGGCATGATGCTCAAGGGCAAGTCCGATGAGCTATCACGCAGCCAGATCAAAATCACCCAATTGCTGAAGGGTGAGGACGTGACCGGCGAGATTGAAAAGAAGATCAATGACAGCCCGATTCTGAAGAAAAAGCTGATGGAGCTTGAGGACGCGGCCAACTCCCCGGATCGGTCCTACTACTACCATTCGCATGTCATCGTTTTCGAGAAGGATGCAACGAAGCTCAAAGCGGCTTGCCGCCAGATGCACACGGCCCTGACTCAAAGTGATTTCAATGTGGTGTGGGAGTCGGTTGGAATGGCCGACCTGTTTCCTATGTTGCTCCCGGCTTATCCGAAGCGCTGTTTCCGTAGCGTCGAGTTCACATCCTCCCAGGTAGGTGCTTGCTCGCTGGGTTTCAGAGCCCACAACGGTATTCCGACTTGGGGCGACCATCAGGAAGAAGCCGTATACATCTTGGAGAACGAGGACGGAACACCGTTTTACTACAGCCCATATATCGGTGATAAGGCGCTGACTCTGGCCGTTGGCCCGAGCCGTTCGGGCAAGTCGTTTACAAAGAACATCATTGCAGGCCACTTCCTGAAATTCGGTTCTACAACGGCGGCGGATCCTCATAGCGTGACCGCTGCGCTGGCGTCCCTGTACCACTCTGTTGATGTTGATCCAGGTACAGAAGGCGTTGCCAAATTTTTTGGTGATGAAGGTGGGATTTTCCGAATCGAGGATCCTGCAACAGATCGTGGTTTCAGCCTGTTTTGCAGCTCGCGTGGGCAAAACGACAGTGATTTCGTACACCACGCGCTTTCGCAAATTCGCATCATGCTCAGCCTGAACGACAGTAAAGAACTTCAGATGTTGTTGCCGCACGAACAGATTGAACTTGACGCTGCGATTGTGTCGGTCCAGTCGGACGATATGCCGGTGAACCTGAAAACCATGTCCACTTTGTACGACATGGTAGGCGAATCCCTAAAGCTGAAGCTTCAGCGTTGGGTTAGAAAAACCAGCGGCATGTATGAAAACCTTTTCGACAACGTTGAAGACGGTATCGGCAACCTGACCAAGCGTATCGCCGTTTACAACTTGGCCGGAGTAAAGGACAAGCCCGCGCTTGCCCAGTTGGTCACGAACGAGATTTTCTTTCGTGTATCGCGACTATTTGAGGACCGCGCTTATCGCAGCGTTCCTAAAATGATGTCGATTGACGAGGCTCAATACTTCTTCAGTATCCCTGGCGCTGTCGAACTCGCCGTTGCAAAAGCACGGACATGGTTCAAGCACAACGGCGGCATGGAATTCTGGACCCAGGATGTTGACCACTTTGGCAACATTCCAGGTTGGAACACTTTGCGTTCATCCGCTTCAACATGGTTGTTCATGGCAGACCAAGCTATGAACAAAGAATCCTATCAGCGGGTTTTCCCGGACCTTACAGACGGGGAGTGTGCCGCTATCGCACGCCTGAAGCCCCGTCAGCAGTTCTACATAATTCAACGCGAGGCAGGAATCTCCAAAGTGGTAAACGTGTTTACCGCGCCGGAAGAATACGTGTTGGCTACCAGTCGCCCAAGTGAGGCCATCATTGTTCGTGAAATGCTTGATCGTTATTCAGATATTGATGAAGCAACCTCTGAAATGGTTAAGCGCATATTCCCAAAGAAAGGAAACTAGGAAAATGAAGCCAACTATGAAGTTTCGTTTAAAAAAATTGTGCGCTGCCATTGTCATTGCAGTTACTGCAATGGGGCCAGCATATGCACCCGCGAGCGGGTTTCCCGTGGTCGATATCGCGTCTATTGCCCAGGCGGTAGCTGATTACTCCAACCAGCTGTTGCAGTACACAGAGCAGATGCAGCAAACAATCCTTGAGCAGAGTCAGCTGGCCCAGCTTATTGCAACGTATGAACAAACCATGACCAGTTACTACCACATGCTTTCACAAATGCAGGGGTTGCAGCGTTTGATAAGTAAACGCGACTACATGGCGATCATGAGTAAGTTTTCAAACGTCGTTGATATGTACCCTGGTAACACGCCAAATTTCCAGTCCAAGGAATGGATTGCCAAAGGTAAAGACCTTTCCAGGATGTATAACCGGGTAGCAGATGCCCGCGACCTGGAAACCGCAATCAGGGCAATTCCTTTTGATGGCAAGTCCGCAGAACTTCAGGAAACGGCAGCCGCGCAAGCTAATACGATGGATCAAATGGCAGTGGGGCAGAGCCTGTTTTCTGAATCGATGAATGACGAACTCCTTACAAACGTAGAGCGTGCAGGAGAAGTAGCCGATAAACGTAGATCGTTAGGCCCTGAAGATCATTTGGCGACATTGCAACTGATGGCAGAGCAAAACGAACTGACTATTGAGTCGGATCAACAAGCTAACGCTATTGCCAACGCTCAGCTCCAATACTCGAACCAACTGCCCGCGCACTTTTTTGCGCGGCAGAATCTAGCGCGTCAAGCAACATTGGAGTCAACCAAGGAACAACTCAGCACTGAGATTGTTATTGATAACTCCAAGCTATCTGATTACTAAGGAGTAAATTCTATGAAAAATGTAATTGTTCTGGTGTTGGCTCTAATGTCGAGTGCCGCCTTCGCGGCGTCGGACGTTGCCCACCTTCAACAAATGCAAGAGGCTACCAAAGCTTGTAAAGCTAAGGGCTTTAAAACTGTGGGGGAACAGGAAGATTGTGTTCATGCCGCTTATGTGAAGATCAAAAGCGGTGTGCCGGACCGTGGCGCTTTGTACGCTGAAAAGAACTACAAAGGTTTGAGCAAAGCACAAGCCGAAGGGAAGTTGATTTCTCTGCAAAAAGAGTACGACAAAGCGCCGAAGGGAACGTATTTCAAAGCCAGCAAAAAAGCCGGTGAAGTAGATCGAATTAGCATCATGAACGAAGGCTGGTGGATTCAGAAAAACATTCTTGGCGCTCGCCAAACCCAGGGCGATCCATGGTTCATGGAGTGCAAGGACGGCGCTCACTCGTTGAACACTGTCAACCGCTGCCCGCTCGGAAAAGGAGGCGCTAAGTAATGTCAGCCGTCCTGATAACCGTTCTAATGGGCTTGGGCACGTTGTTTTCACTCGGCGGCCTCCTGGTGCTGCACCTGCATCGCAAACAACGTCGCCTGCAAGCTTTGGAGCTTCAGGACGCACCCGCTCAACAGTACACCTACGATCCGGCGACAAACCTTTACACCCTGATCGACGCTCAGCCAAAGGCGCACGTCTACAAGGTGGGGCTTTTAAGCGATAAGAAGCGCCAGGTTATCGCCCTTGCCCTGGGCATGTTCGCAGTATTCCTGTCGCCGTTGCTGCTTATGCCACCGGCAGAAGCGGCCCTGTCGGACTCCATGCGCAACGTATTCAGTGGCGAGCTGAAAACGTTCGTTACCGGAATTATGAGTGGCTCTGACAATCCGGTATCTAATTTTGCCTGGATGATCTTTGCAGCGTTCTCTTTCATCTTGTTTGTCATAGAGGTTATTAAGTTTATTTGGCAAGGGAACCAAACCGAATCCCATATGATTGCGCTATGTATGTTTTTCATAACCTTCATGATTATGGGTTCTTACGACGGTTTCACCTCGGGCATTTGGGGTATCGCAGTCGGTATATCCGATGGATACCAAGAACAATTAGTTGGCAACACTGATAACTTTTTTCTTTCTCAATGGATGCACAAGACCTTTGCAGCAGTGGTTGTCGAAGACTTGAGCATGTGGGACTCGTTGAAGCTACTCAGTTATATGACTATGTGGACGGCTGCCGGTGTTCTTCTGGATGCGGTTGCATATCTTGCCGCAATGTGGGCAGACTTTGGTTACGCAGTTGGTAAAGTTGTCGGGTTTGTTTTTATTCCGTGCTTGCTGTTGCCTGCTACTAGGAATCTGTTTGACGGATGGTTCAAATTCTTCACCGGCTTCGGTTTCTTGCTCATCGTACTAAAAGCCACAATGGTTGTAGCCGCCATTGCCGTTAAAGCAATTGTGGGTACGCTGGGCGTTAAGTACGCAGGAGCGGGCTTTGCTGGCGAGCCGACAGCCGTAACTATCGGTGTCAATGAACTTTATAAGTTGGCCGACGCAGCCGCAATGCTATTTATCGCTGCACTCTTTGTTCTGTCATCGTTTGCATTTGCCTCTGCGCTTGCTGGTGGTCTTGGGAACATTAGTGGCGGGCTGGGTACGGCGGCCGGTCTGGCAGTTAAGAAAGTTCTTAAATAACGGGGTGTTTTATGTCTGTCGTAATGGATGAAGCTGCACAAAAACGAGCTGACAGTAACAGTAAGCTCCCTGCTGAAAAAGCCGCTTGGCGCGTTCTGAACAATAAGTTGTGGATTTTTGCAATATTCCTGCTGCTGGTATGTGTATTCCAAAACTGGAACAACCGTCAGGCATTCAAGGAAGCGATGCACACAAAAGAACTGGTGTGGATCAAGATGGGACCGGACGGCAGCGCAACGGTCGATGAATTCACCCCAGGCGATAAACCGATTTTTTACCGGGCTTCGGTGGACGGCGTTTTAGAGAAGTACCTGACCGCCCGTTACGGGGTACAGCCTGAGACGATCAGGAAGGATTATGGCGTTGCAGGCGTGTTTATGTCTGAGCCTATGTACACAGAGTTCCTTAGCACTCAACCAGGGGGCTTTAACGCTTTGCAAAGGGCTGTTGATGTTCAGGCCAATACCAATAGCGTTCCGCGTGTAGAAGTGAAGTGGGGTTTCCCTGACCACTACGACAGCGTGCCGGGTGTATTTGGGAAACAGAAGGGCGAAGTCTTCCGTTCAAACATCTATTTCACCACTACGACCAAAAGTCCAAGCGGACTTGTTATGAAAGATGGCGTTAAGAAAATGATTTGGCGCGGCCAATGGCGTTTGCTTCCAAAAGAAGCATTGGAAAAGAAATCTACGGCGTGGTTGCGAGCGAACCCAATCGGATTAGAGATTATCCAGGCTGATGTTATTGAAGACCCAGCCGGATACAAAAGTGAAGAGGCTAAATGACCATGAACAACATTATTTCCAAAGCCGCAGTCGGCGCAATGCTCTTTGCTGGTGCTGTATCCGTGCAGGCGGCAAGCTGCCGTGTCATCCACTGGAAACCAGATGCAGTTTTAACAATCAACAGCGCGTTGTATCTCGGCACGCGAGTTGAATTGCCTGCTGACAATTTGATTCCTCCAGTTTCCAGTTCAGAGCTTTGGAATGCTGAAGGTGCAGCGAACCAGGTCATGATTAAGCCCAACAGCGACACGGAGCAGGGCAAGTCAGGGATCATCCGTATGTGGACCACAGACGGCAGTTCCTACGACGTTGTAGCAAACCGCGTTGGTTCATCCGCGCAAAATGACGTATGCGTGAAGATCGTTGCCGATGGCATGTTCTTCACCCCTGGAGCGCGTGAAGCGCTCAACGGTCAGTCTTCAAACATTGCGCGGGGCGCGGCGGCATCCGGTCAACAGGTACAGGTTCTGCAACAGCAACTCGCCAAGCAGCGACTTGAAGCCAAGGCCCAATCGGATAAGGCCGTATACGAAGCGCTGCGCCGCTTTCGTTATCACGTGTACACCGGCTACACCTGGAATCAAGGTAAGGGCTTTGAAGCTGAAGGCTTAGTCACTGACGTTTACGACGATGGCCGGTTTACTTACATCCGTCTCGATAAGCCTAATCGCGGCCTAATGTCGGTTGAAACTGTCGTCGGGGGAAAAACAGCAGTTGTTCCAACCAAGTACGACGACTCTTATGGCATGTATGTTGTTTCGGGAATCTATCCAAGCTTTAAGTTGAAGATGGATGAATCTGAAATGAGCATTTCGCGCAATAACAATAAAACTCTTGGCGAGTTTTAAGGGGGGGCTATGACTGAAGAATCCTCACCTCGCATTGACGAACGGCCCTCGACCCACAAGAAGAAAATGCAGGCTTATTTAATGGCTGCGCTGGGTGTTGTGTTCTTCGTCCTTCTGTTCATGGTCGTCTGGAATGTTTATTCCAAGATGCAAGAACGCAAAGCACCGCCGAAGGAAGCAGAAGCAACACCGTTGGCTGCGCCACCTACCGCTGACCGGCAAACTCAGTTTGACGCGCTGGCCCAAAACCGTACTGCCCGCCCAACTACCCAGGGCGAGGCAGGCAGCACGAATGAGCGTTTCGACAAGATCAGCGAAGGCATGACCCCTGCGCAGCGCCGTAGCGCTGCATCGGGTCGGGGTGCGCAAGCCGTTGAGCCAGAGGAATCAGTCGAGTCGAAAGAAGTTCGTCAGTGGAAGTCCCGCGAGGAGCTGAGAGCGCTGAAAGCCGCCAATAAAGATTGGGGTTTGCCTAAGGCCACAAAAACAGGGCAGGGCGCTTTGAGCATGACTCCAGGCTCTCCAGGATCGCGTAGCGACGTGCAAGCAGCCCCGGCCAACATGAACGATCAGATTGCACATTTGAACCGGCCACTGAACGAAAACGCTAGCCTTGATGAGCGCCGGGCCGAAGTGAAACGCCGGATTGCTGAAGCACAGCAGCTTCGTTTGTCGCTGCAACAGAATGGTGCTGCTGGACTGCCGGAGGCTGCTGGGCGACCTGGGGCCACTTCGTCGGCTCCAGGCTTAGCACCGCCGATGCTTAGCCCGCAAATGGCCCCTGCGGCCCCACAGCGCGCTCAAGCCCCGGCAAATGTTGTTGGCTACCCGAAGAAGAACCAATACGACGCGGATACCGCTGGAAAAATCAAAGTGCCGCCAGGAACAGAGATCCTTACTACCTTGATGAAAAAAGGTATTTCGGATTACCCAGGTACATCTTTGAAAGCTATCGCCAATCGTGATGTTTACGACACTACTCGCCAGTTCGTAATTATTCCGAAAGGCACAGAATTCAATATCAAAATGGTCAGGACGCGGAACGTCAACGAAGCTATTTCTAATCGTGTCGGATTCTTGGTTAAAGAGGCTGTATTGCCTAACGGCAACTCCATTGACTTTTCCACCGCCGCAGTTGCGGATAGGGAAGGGGTGGGAGCCATTGAAGACCAAACCGACTATCACTTAGTGGCGCAGTTCCTGGGCGTTGCGGCTTACGCATTGATTGGCTCGCAAACCAGTCGCTCGGGCACTGGTGAAGATGAAGGTAGTTACGCTGGCGATGTTGGTGAAAACTCAAGAAGTCAATTTGCGCCATTGGCAGAGAAATATCTGAACATTGTGCCGACGCAAACCATTCGACCTGGGCAGAGTTTCCAAATTGTCACCGAACAAGAAATGTTTATCGAACCTTGGAGCGATCTTTATGCGAAATATGTTGATTAAAGCCATTTTGGTTGCGTTGATGCTGCCTGCTATCGCATTCGCCCAGGACGAGAAACCATATCCTCTCGACCCACTCGCAGTATGGGTTCGGACCGTTTACCCCGAGGATGTTAATACAGTGGGTGAAGCAATCCGTTACTTGTTGGAGCCAACTGGATACCGCGTAGTTGTTGCATACCCTGCGCCGAGCGATGCAATCACAATCGTTAACAGCCGTGTACCTGCAATTGCAAAGGTTCACCGGACAATGCCGGTTATGGATGCTTTGCAGCTGTTGATCGGCAACGACAATTGGATTGTGGTTGATCGTAACCACAAGCTGATTTCCTTTTCGGAGAAGAAATCGTGAAGCATTTAATCTTGTTGTTCGCAACGGTCGTGGTTGTTAGTGGGTGCAGCACTACGCATGTTTCAGGTACGGGTGAGTTTTTCAGCCTGAGCAGCCGTAATGTTGTTTATCGCGATTTGACTCGCCCTATTGCTGTCGATAACGAGCCGGAGCAAAAAAACTATGCCGTACTTCCAGCCCCGACTAAATAAGGCACTCACTGCCGCTGTATTCGTCCTGGGCCTTATGGCCCACGCGAACGCGGCAGAGCCAAGTGCCCCGGATGAACAGGAACTCTACGAGTACCTGTTTCCCGAGGCTGGAAAGGCGCGGGCACTGTCGAGCTCCCAAGACATGGCTGTCCAGTCAGCCCCGACCGAGCGCGTGCGCTCGGCCTGGGGTAATGACCGGCCGCAAGCGTGGTCCGAAGATCAAAGACAGGCTATGCAGGATGCGTTTAAGCCCAAGCCGAAACCGGTCGAGCCGCCTGCGCTGTTATCCGTGCCGGACGACAGCGGGTCGTTCAACTACTCGCCTATTGCCGTTGACGGTCAGCCATACGCTGACCTGATTCAGACCTACGCAAAAAAGCGGAATCTGAGCCCGTTGCTAGTGCAACAGATCATTAAGGCCGAGTCCCGGAATGATCCAAACGCGATAAGCCCGAAGGGCGCGAGCGGGTTGATGCAGCTCATGCCCCAGTTAGCCGCGGAATTCAATATTGACCCGTTTGACCCTGAAATGAATATCAATGTAGGCACCCAATACTTTGCGCAAATGCTGGCGAAATATAAGCGAGTTGATTATGCGCTTGCTGCTTACAACGCTGGCCCAGGTGCTGTAGATAAATACGGCGGTATTCCGCCGTATCCAGAAACTCAAAACTACGTTAGTAGCATTCTTGCCGGTGTTGCTCAGCTGGAGGCCAAAAACTAATGAAGCACTTATTTTTGATTGGCATGTTGTTTTCAGGCGTTGCGGTCGCCGGTAGTGAGTTTGACTTTGACTACAACGACAAAAACGATATGCGCGGTGCTTACTCAATGTGCGCAACCACAGGTTTCACCCAAGGCGATTGTCCGAAGGTTTATCAGAAATGCTGGCAACCGCCCATGATTTACCGCAAGAAGCATAAGACAAAGACTTATTGTGTTGATCCACCGAAGTTTGGCGTTAGCGATAGTGACAAAGATCGATACCTGGACGAAGGCGCTAAACGCGCAGAGAAGATAAACGGCGAATAAGCCAAGGTTTTGCAAGGGACTGCTCGCAAATTTTGCCCAGCAGTTGCGTCACCTGCTTAGTGGTGAGCTGGCCGGGGCATCTGGCACCAAATATGGATTAACCAGGAGGAAACATGCCGACGATAGACCGCCAATGGCTGGAGCAACGTGGCCCGATCTGGTTAGGCCGCTCGATCCAGTTAGGCCATACGACCAAGCTAGGCGACTCGACCAGATTAGGTAACACGGTTGAGCTGGATAAATTGCTTGATCTTATTGATGAAAGGCTTAGCGAATTTGCAGCCCAGGATAACGGTCATTTAGGGACCGTATTACTAAATTATGTTGCGGCCCGCCTCTTAGATCCTGCGGACAAAGCCGCTTACTTCGCAGCTGCAAACGAACGTTTTATTGGGGACTAATTCCCCGCAAGCATTTATTTCTTAATAAGGAACATACACATGGCTACTGAAACCAAAACTCCTAAAGTCCGTTATGACGCTCTTATCGCGCACGAATACGTCGTTGGTGAAGAAAAACGCACGTCCTGGACCAAGATCGGCGCAGCGTTCCCGACTCAGGATGGCAAGGGCTTCAATCTGGAAATCACCCCAAATATTTCGGTCAGTGGCCGAGTTGTGCTGCGTCAGTACGAGCCCAAACCAGCAGCCTCGGAATAACCCAAATGGAGAGCGGTCAAGGGGTTGGTGCGGCCCACAGGCGCGCAGCGCCGAGGACTCGGCCCCTTGACGGCGCGGAATGCCCCCAAGCCTCCGCTCGGGTGTGTGGGGTTGCTTCACCACCCCGCGCACCTGAGCCCTCGGCGGCAAGAGCGGGTTTACAAGGGCAGCGCCCTTGGTTTGCTCCTGATGCCGATAGCAACCGCGTAGTTGCGGTGAAGAATAAGGACAGAACGTGCGTTTAAAGATGTTGAAAGAGCTATTCAGCGCGGGTGTGCTTAGCGGCGCGACCGTCGTTCCCAACGGCCAGGACCAAGGGTCCTGGAAGCTCATGGTTCACAGGCTGAACGGTGAGTCTGTAGCCGTGACCGTAGCAGCGAAGCCGGAAGACAAAATCTACATACGTCTGAATGCCGCTCTGATGGATGCCCACCGCCTGGGTTTTCGAGACGTAGCGGTCCAACTGCCCGACGAATTTGAGCGAGAAGACAGCCAGCGCACCGGCTGCCTTCGCTAAGCCTTCACGAATCTACATAAACCTGCGCAAAAAGGTGTAAACCAGTGCCTTTTTGCGCAATTTCGCTTACACGAATTTGCTTTTTCATGCAGCGGCGCATAGTCTTGAATCGGTTCTAACCACATTGATTGAGGGCGTGATGGCCGTGGATCTATCCGCAATGCGAAAGCTGTATAAGGACGGTGCCTTAAAGGCGGCAATCGTCTCGCCTGCGCCGATGGAAATCGGTGCCTGGGTGCTTACGGTTGAGCGTACCGATGGATCGCATGAGTACATGACTGTTGCGAGAAAGGACCGACACAAGATCTACAAGAGCCTTGAGTCTGTCAGCGCTGATGCAGCGCGTGTGGGGTTCAGCGAAGTGAAGGTGGTGAATTTGCAGGTCGCATAACCAAAACGCAGAAACCGAAAAGCCCGGCTGGTAACCGGGCTCTTTGGATAAATCAGAACAGGTTTTCTCTTTCGACGGTAGAAACCTGTTCCTCAACAAGGTGAGCTGATTATGGCTGGCACTGCGGCTTCGTGCAAGTCACGGAAAGCAGAATGTAATCAGCTCGCCGCCGATTGGCGGGAACATGGAAGCAACCTCAAAATCGCACGGTGCGGACGTCACTGACGTCAACACCCAGCGCAACATTCCAGCTAGTGGCATCCAGACGCCTCCAGGGCGATTCTTTGAAGAAGGGACGGCCTTTAACCGCATCCTGATCGAAGCCCCCTATTTGGCGCGTTGCAGCGACAACAAAACCGCTGCGCTTGTCCGTCCCCGCGAGTACGCGATTCGCTTTCCCTACATGCAGATCAACCGGCAAGGGATGGTGTCGTGGCTGATATTCGACCTCGATCATGCCAACGCGCTGAAGTGGGACGACGCCGGGCTTCCCCCGCCGAATTTGATCGTTCGCAACCGTGCGAACGGCCACTCACATCTGTACTACGCGATCCCTACGGTCTGCACGACAGAGAACGGTAGAGACAAGCCAATCCTGTTCATGAAGGCGGTTTACACCGCCTTCGCAAACCTTCTCGACGCGGACCCTGATTACAACAGCGGGCCTGTTGCCAAGACTCCAGGGCATCCGTGGTGGTCGACCCAAGAGCTGCATAACCATATCTACGACCTGGGCGAGCTGGCCGACTATGTTGAGCTGAACGTAACGCCCTGGAAGACCGGCCCCAAGCTTGAAGACCTGCCGCACTCCAGGCACTGCATTTTGTTCGAGCAGCTGCGTTATTACGCTTACAGCGTTGTAAATCGCGAGCGCGAGCGCGGAAACCTAGCGTCCTTTACGCGGATGCTTGAAGCATTCGCGCACAACCACAACAGGTTCGCCCGTGCGGGCTTCACGCAAAACCTCATGCTGTCCTCAGTGCGAGCGACGGTTAGATCCGTCGCCCGGTGGACGTGGACGCGATACGAAGGCAGCACCCGGTGCTGCCGGGGCTCAATGGAACTCGACAAGTCGCTTCCGCTGCCCGAGCGTCAGAGCCTTTCAGCTAAGCGCACCCACCAGCTGCGGCACAAAGATACCGAATCGAAAATCCGCGCCGCCTGCCGAGGACTTCAGGAGCGAGGCGAAGCCCTCACCATGACTGCCATAGCCGCCCTAGCGGGCGTCACACGGCAAACGGTCGCGAACTACGGGCATGTCCTCAACGAAGTCGCTAAGCCATCCACTGTCGCCATCCTGGGCGCAGATCGAGGGCAGGAGCTCAAATCAGCCCCACGGGCTGAATTGCTATCAGATTCAAACCCGGGCATCAGGTGGCCAGGCTCAAAATGCTGTCATTCCGAGTCAGAAACCGGCGCGGCAGGCACCGATTCAGAAACGGAAATGCTATCAAAACCTGCCGGCCGCGCCGGCGATCGAGGACCAGAATGCTGTCATTCTGGCCCCGAGCCAATCCACGCTCCGGCTGTTAAGTATGGTCTACATCAGATAACAGCCCGCTTTGGGGCTGCTCTTGATCCTGGCCTTAAAGACTCTGAAAGTGAGGATTCTTCATAGTGCCGGGGAGTGGTGTATGGCGCTGCATTGTCTCAAGCACGGATATGGCATTAGCTTCAAAGGAACGTATGGCTGTTGATTGGAAGCTCATTGGTTTGCCCAGGTGGTACGACTGCAAGCTGGGCCGGATGAAAGATCAGACCATGGCGAAGCTCGCTGGTACGACAAAGAATCGCATTCGGAGTCGGCGTATGGCGTTTGGCATTGCGCCCTTTACCGTGGATCAGCTCATTGAGCCATTCAGAGATTTGCTGGGCATCCACACAGATACATCTGTTGCCCGTTTGAGCGGTGTGTCTCTGTTCAGCGTGACGGCTTATCGGGAGTCACAGGGAATACCGGCCAAGCCTAGACCGATTCAACGAACGCAGAGGATCCCGGCAAGCCATCCAGTCAGGCCGTACAAAGCCTTACTGGGCCTTGTACCTGACCAGGAATTGGCGAATCTTGCAGACGCTCCAGTGGCGACCGTCAAAGCGTTGCGCGAGTCGTTCGGGCTTGAGCCAGCGGCGCCGTTGCACGAATCACCGAAGCAAACCCCGATTCAGGATTGCCCTGGCCCGTGGATCGGCTACGAATCTTTGTTTGGGTGCATGTCCGCTGCAAAGATCAGCCGCGCTGTAGGTGTCCCTTTCTCGGTTGTCGAGCAGCGGCAAGCGTTCCTGGGCGTGCCTCCATTTCAGCGGGTATCGCGCCTTGCTCGTTACGAACATCTACTCGGCCTTGTCTCCAACGGAGTGTTGGCAAAGCTTGCGGGCGTCTCACCCTCCCGGGTTGCTCTGTTCCGCAAACAGAAGGCGTCAGAGCGTGAATCCTCGTAAAAAGTGGCGATGTAGTGTGCTGCGGAATCACCAGATTTCAACGTAGCGCGCCCTTTGGCCCGCTCAAAAGCTAAAAATAGGGAAATTTATGCGAGTTAGTCGGTTAGGACTTTGTTTCAGTTTGATCTACCTGGTACCAGCCATTGCGTGTGTCGCATTGGCTTTATCAGGCGACGATTCAAAGGGGCGGTTTGTGCTTTTGCAACTGCCTATCGGGCAGCAGCTTTGGGCCCTGCATTTGATGGGCATTCGCGAAAGTCTCTACGGGTTTTCTTGGCCCGCGCTCTATCTGCTGCTTTGCCTTCCAATGGTTGTGATGTTGTATTGCATTGGCTGGGGGTTGGGTCTGCTGTTTAAACGCATGGCCTAACTGGTGGACTGGTGGCGGCTGAAAGCAGTGTAACGCGGCCACCTCTTCATGCAGTGGAACGCTACGCGTAAGGGCACTGTCGGGTGCGCGCTACTACGCTTCAGCCTTTAGCAGTCTTGAGGGCTTTCTTGAAAGCTTTCAATGTGGGAACGGCGAACAGGAGATTACGTCCCACCGTAGAACTAGGCAGCAGCTGCTGTTTTTTCAGAAAACGACGAAAAGTCGAAGGGGAAACCTCCAGATATTCGGCCGCTTCTGCGCTCGTAAACTCGTCTTCTGCGAGATGGCCGAAGACCTCTTCATGAGTGGAATCGCTATCCTCAGAAAAGGCCTTCGTCGACAAAATCACAAAAAACTTTTGCCGTTCCGCAGCTGGCAGATGCCTGAGATCCTGGAACAGTTCCTCAGCAGTCATTGCAGCACGCATCATTTGTTACCTCAGCTTTTTAAATACTTCTTCAGGTCCGCATAGAAATTTTCGTGGGGACCAACCTGGAAAAAGTCGATTACCAGCAGCTCTATACCTGCACCTTTCAGCGCTTCCTCTGGGGAGGGCGGGCGATAAGCTATCAGGTATTCCTGCTTGTTAAATTTGAATTTGTGAACCCAAATGCCAAGCAGATCGCCGACTTTTGGGATTCCCACCTCAGGTGAATCGCAGATGATTTCGACCTCATCCTCGATAGCTACAGCTAAGGGTTTGTGCGCCTTTTTAACGAATCTGGCAAAAGGCGGTTTGTAGTTTTGCTGGTATTTCGACTTCATCTATATGACCTCATATTTATTCATTTTTGACCATTTGTCAATCCTCTTGGGTTGCCGAAAGGTGGCGCCGCGTGAACCATTCGGTAGCAGGAACCGCTCATCCGCTACTTCATTTGCCAGTTGACACTTCCGTCATCTTTTCCTATAGTTTGCCTCGTTGACAGAAAAACTATAGAATCACCCTATCTGTGCATTTCGAGTGCACAGAATCCGAGTATATCAGACAAATCCTTTTTTGAGCAAGGTTTTGCGATTTATTTTTAGCGCGAATTCTCGCTACGCCATAAAGCCCACTTCGGTGGGCTTTATTGTGTCAGATTTCTGCGTTCTCCCCCTGGACGGCAGACCCAAGCGAAACCAAGGGCGCTGCCCTTGTAAACCCGCTCTTGCCGCCGAGGGCTCAGGTGCGCGGGGTGGTGAAGCAACCCCACACACCCGAGCGGAGGCTTGGGGGCACTGCGCACCGTCAAGCAGAATGCGCCTGCGGCGGTCCTACGGACGCGGAACCCACCTTCGGCGGGGCCCCCGCCATTCAACTTGACCGCGCTTCGCTCAAAATCAATTCCCGCTAATTGAATCGTCCTTGGGGTTTTTCCTCTCTTCTTCCAGCTTTCGCCGGTAGACGGACTCGGCCCACTCCAAGAACTCATGTCCTGGCCCTATCTGGGGAGCTCGCAGAATTCGAAAAATCGTAAGATAAGCGAATGATGGACAATTCGGGGTCGATGCAATGCATCAGAAATTCGTGGTTGATGAGCTATCAGAAGCTGAACGTCAGTTGCTTATCAAGGGATTGCGGGCATTACGCCGAGAGCGGGGATTAGCCTGGAATGTCGCTTGTGACATAGCTACGGAACGTAAGGTGAAAGCCCCTCCTCTTTCCCAATACGGAATCACCGAGATCGAACAGTTGGCTCGACGTTTCGGTGGTACCGCTCGACATTGGACTGATGAATAACGCGCTAACGTTGGTTTTGGATCCATTGCACCCAGGATTCGAATTCCGGCTTTCACACCTTTCTACAAACAAAGCGCATTAGATTGGGCAGCAGCCATAATCACTTCCAGCTTCACCAATCGGGACAACCGATAGTCACCCACGGTTGTGTGCAAAATACGCTTTTTTGAGCGGCCAGAAACTCCCAGGACATGGGATGGAGCCACCAGTACCGAGCGGCTTGCCCGAATAAATTGCGGAGCTCCCAGCTCTACACCCTCTACGCTGGTTTTATGCGGTAGAAACCACTCAACGCCACCGGGCAGCACGCCAATGACATATTTCTGCTCCGCTTTGATGATTGCAAATTCGGAAATATCCAATTCTCGATATTCGCGTCTACTCCAGCATCGTAGCCTCATATCTTTCCCATATATGTAATGCAGGGCATGCCTCTTGCGACGTAAAACTTTATCGCTGGGGCTTAGCGTACAAAATTTTCCGAATTCTGTCGGCTCCCCAACTGGACGTTCGCGGTGAGTAAATGCATGGTCTTAACCACCTATTTGCATCGCATTTGACCAATAAGTCTCGGGGCAATGATCGGCAGAGAACGACCAAAAACGGCCTCTGACCACGCTCAGGAAACCGGGGCCGATTCACCAAATACAAAACAATACACAACCTTTAACATTCGCCCACGCCATCAACCTTGCGCTTGGAGTTGCAATGTCCGTACCTACATACGACCAGTTCATTGAGCCGATACTGCGCTACCTGGCAGCTACACCCGAAGGCGCGACAGCTCGTGACGCCCATGAAGCAGCTGCTGGGGCGCTAAACCTGTCGGAAACACAACGGCAAGAGCTGATTGCCAGCGGCCAGGCCACATACAAGAACCGTGCAGGCTGGGCCCATGACCGCCTCAAGCGCGCAGGCCTATCCACCAGCGCTAAGCGAGGCTATTGGAAGCTAACCGACGCAGGCATCACCTATGCTGCACAGCATCCCGACCCCCTTACTGCAAATAAGGTAGAACAGCTCGCTATCGGTTTTATGGATGTAAAGCTCAAGGGTCCAACTGATGCCATCCCGCTCGACGGACAAGAGCAGGTTGCTCAGATAGCAGGCTCAGCCACTGTCAGCCCAGATGATCGGCTGGAGCAGGCATTGCGTGAGCTACGCGAAGCGACTGCAGCCGACCTACTGGACAACCTTCTGCAAGTCAGCCCTAATCGCTTCGAAGTCATAGTGCTGGATGTACTGCACAGCCTTGGCTATGGCGCTAGCCGCAATGACTTGCAGCGCGTGGGCGGTAGCGGAGATGGCGGAATCGATGGGGTGATCTCGCTCGACAAGCTCGGACTGGAGAAGGTCTACGTCCAAGCCAAGCGCTGGCAAGGCACGGTTGGCCGCCCTGAGTTGCAAGCCTTCTACGGCGCACTTGCCGGGCAAAAGGCCAAGCGAGGTGTATTTATTACCACATCTGGCTTCACTGCCCAAGGCATCGACTTTGCCCGTTCAGTGGAGGGTATGGTGCTGGTTGATGGCAGTCGGCTTGTTAATCTGATGATGGATCACGAAGTCGGAGTAACGTCGCGGCTGCTCAAGTTGCCGAAACTGGATAGCGACTACTTCGATGAAGAACGAGGCTATTAAAGGGGTTTGAAGTCCAACGGAACGGGAACGTACGTTAGCGGCGACAACAATGTCTAAAAAGTCGATTAGTAGACAAAATCCTGAATATTGCTATCAATTAAGGTGCACCAGGTGCAATGCCTGGGCATTAATTGATAGCATTCATGTTTGTGTTTTGCTATCATAATGGTAAGCGATCGCAGTGATCTTAGCTTAAAATGATAGCAAAAGGTGAGCCAATGAAGACCGCCAATCCCGATACCACCACTCTCACCCTTCGCGACACCCCTTACACGCTCATTCAAACGGCCAAGCGTATCACTGGCAAAGCTACCGGTAGCCAAGCCTTCTTGGCGGGCATCGGCAAACTGGACGAATTAACAGACCAAGTTGCGGACCAGCGCGAAGAAATACGCCGATTGCGTGAAAACCTGCGCCGCTCCCAACTGCTGTTGCAGCAGCTGGCCCCGCTGTGTCTCCAGGTGGCCGAAGTGGCGGGCCAAAAAGACCTGTTTGAGTGACGAGATTGATAGCATAAAGTCCTGCAGGGCAGATCCGGACTGGCTATAAATGCTGTCATTCTTCAGATAGGGAAGCGCTGGGCGCTCCCCTTCCCCCGAGGCTGCGCGATAGCATTTTTTCGGGGGCAACTGCGGCCGCGGAATCAAATCTGATAGCAAAAAGGCAAAATAAACAGGATCAAAGATCCTAAATCGCTATACATATAGGATCAATGATCCTATAATGTTTCTGTGGTGGCACGCAGAGAGCCACTCGTTTCTGAGAAGGCTAGTCGTTGCCATCGCGGGGAACGGGATGAGACTTTCAGAGGTTGCGACTATCCGAACTAACTTTCCAGAGGCTCATTTCTGGCTGGTTAGACGGGGCTCAGCGAGTCGATGCGGTGAACCAGGACGAGAGTTCAACCCCGAACACATCGGGATTCACGTACACCGCACCGATATTCTCTTGCCGGATTACCTTTTCTACGCGCTGGTTCATGTACACCAGCAGGGCTACTGGGAAAGGATGGCAAACGGAACGCTAAGTCTGGTCAATATCCGTGTTTCAGACGTTCGACGTATCGAGCTGTCGCCACGGTGAGTACGGGGGCCATTAGGCCCCCAGGCTCTACCAAAAATGATAATTCCCAGGATGGAGATTAAAAATGATTCCAGTTGTAGATCTAGGCGCAACCACCAGTTTTGCGAGCAGCTATCCGATATTAACGGGGGTTGTGATCCTGGCTCTTGTGCTTCTTGCGTACTGCCTTTTTTGGGCTATCCGTAAGTACCCTAAGCACCTGGGAAAAATCCAATTCACATTGTTTGCTGCCTTTGTTGCCGTGGCTATTTTGGTGAACTGGGGCATGTTTAAGACTGAGCCTTCTATTCAGTCACAAATTGAGGCAGCCGTTCAGCAAGTCGAGCAGGTTTCGGAAAATGGTATTGAAATGGCAATGCTTAACGACAACCCGACACCGCGCCCAGGCGACAGAATTGCGTTTCAAGAAATCCAGGGCGAGCAATGCCGGTACTACGGAATTGTCCGACCAGCAGGCCATGTCGCGGTTAACCGCAGAACCTGCGCAGATAATACTCAGACTCTTATCAGCCTGGACATTCCGCTAGATAAGGGAGTGGCGGGAGCTAGTGGCCTGAAGCATTACAGGGCTTACCTGCCGGGGCACGTAACTGTAAGGAACACCAATGAAAATTGATTTACCAAGCATTGAAGATCAGCAAGAGCTGATCTTTCAAGAGGCAACCAAAGAAGCTATTTCCCAGCTGGAAGCGAATTTGAACGCGCCGCGTTATCCCGTGCAGGATCTGGTAGACGAAAGCCTTTACCCCCGCACTCATTTGTTGCGGGAAAACGAGGGCTGGGAAGCCCCTGCCCCTGAAATCGTTAAAGCTTACTTCCGGCACTTTCAAAATCATTTCAGCGAGTACAACACGGATGTAAAGCTGGCAGTCCTCCTGGGCATGGTAGGAGGCGGTAACGACCGGCGCATTCGTGCATTTAAGGATGGCAGCAAGAAGACGCCCTACGGCGTCTGGAGGCGGTTTTTGGTCCTGACAGGGCGTGTGCCGCAAGAGATTATTCCCGTCCTGGGAATCATGCGTTAAGCCGACGCTAGAAGTCTGGCGTCCGGGGCTACATCGGTAGAGCGCTCATTGCCCATTTGAAAAAGATGACAGGGAAACAGTCGGTGAGCGCTCTACCAATGTAGCTCTCGGCCAGAGGCACGGCGGATCGTGCCGTTTTGCAATCATTAGCAAGGAACTGAGCTCATGAAAAAATCAGTATTGGCATTTCTTACCGTCGCCTCGATGGATGCCTACGCCGTGAACATTCCCGTGGTGAATATGCTCGAGTTATGTACGGGGTACTTCCAGGGCGAGCCACAAGCCGTTGCCGCGTTTGATCGGCTCAAGGCCAATGGCGACATAGACCCAGTGAAGATGTGTGCGCAGGTCAAGGCCAGTGGCGAGCTGGACAAGCCGAAGCCCGAGGCAACGGCGCGGAGCTTTATGGCTGAGATTGCCAATGTAGACCCAGCCCAGGTCAGAGTCCTGGTGGACAGCGTTTCCACCTGGACGGCCATTGCTACCGCGACAGCTCCAGATGGCAAGACTTGTTCGTTCTCCATGATTCCGCCACCGGCAGGCGCTGGCTACGACGGGTGGTTGGTGGGGGCTATGGATTGCAAGAAACGCGGAAGCGGCGGGATTTCTATCATCGATCTCGGCGCAACCAAACAAGCGGAAGCGGACGCGGACGCCAAGAAGGCGGCAGCAGCGGCGGCAAAGATAAAGGCAGTGGCGGCGGCAGAGGCTGCGAAGGCGAAGGCTGGGCAATGACCTTGTAATGGCTATCAGTTACCTATAGCCAAACGATTCCGCTGATAGCTTTGCGTTATCGCTATCAAATTGTGTATTCACAATAGCTAAAAGATAGACTATCGTAGATGTTATCAAATCATTGCTATCTGATAGCGGACCAGCACTGATAAGGAAGCCAAGCCATGCAAGCATCGATCAAGAAACCGAGCTACACCGGGGCAATCATTTTCATCGCGATTTTTGGCGTCGGCGCATGGTTTGCGCTTCAAGGGATCGTGGACACTTTCTTCCTGGGGGCCGAGATTATCGGCATCACCAAATATGCGTTGATGTACTACGTGTTTTTTATGGTGATTTCGGCGGGCATTCTCATAATGTCCAGGGCAGCGCGAAAGGTCGGTATTTTTATGGCTCTATATCCCTTCGGCCTTGCCGCTATTTTCATAGCTGGTTTCTCAAGCATTGTTTCAAACCCCTCCCCCAACCCTAACCCTCTTTCAGATCAACTTGCAGCAATGCAGGTCTTTGGTGTCCATGCGTTCATTTGGTCTATCCCCGCTTTTGTGACTGGTTATTACATCGTTAAAGCCTTCCGTGAATCGCGTGAAGTCCGGTGTAAATGAAAGCTCACATTTATTTAAGGGCATCGACAAAAGACCAGGACGCAGACCGGGCTAAGGCCCAGTTACTAGAGTTCGCATCAAATAGCGGCTTTCAGGTCGTGGGAATCTATAGCGAGAACATTTCAGGAACGAAGCTCCAAAGGCCGCAGCTGATGAAGTTGCTAGCCGCCGCCGATCCAGGCGACGTGCTGCTGGTCGAGTCCATTGATCGCTTGTCCAGGCTCAGCCAAAGCGATTGGGCTCGCCTCAAGCAGATCCTGGCCGACAAGCAGCTTCGGTTGATCGTGGTGGATCTACCAACGACGCACCTACAGGCGGACAGCAGTATTACCGGACAGATAATGGCCGTTATCAACGATATGTTGATTGACCTTACGTCCACCATGGCGCGTCTCGACCAGGAGAAACGAGTAGAGCGGATTCGCCAGGGGCTGGCGAATAAGCGGGCTCAGGATCCTGACTGGACGCCTCCAGGTAAGCAAAAGAACATCAAGCTATGGGAGTCAATAGAGCGCCTTTTAGCAAAGTTGCCAGAGGCGTCAGCCGATGAAATTGCGACGTTGGCAGGTTGCGGGGTCGCAACTGTCTACCGAGTAAAAAAAGAATTGAAGGGAAGTCTTTGAGATGAGCAAACAAAGGAAAGCATTCATCACCATCGACGCGCAGGGCTGGTGGTTTCACTTTCACCAAAACTATGGCGGGTGGTTCTACAAGCCTTCGGGTTGGGTGCTTCGTTTAATAGCTAAGAGCCCTTGGATAATCGTAGTAGATACGTTCGGTGTGGACGATGGTGATCGTGTTCGGAGTTTAAATACGCTGCCTCGTAAAAAACATTAAAGCGAAGGAGTCAAAGTGTATGGAAGCTAATAATTTGAAGGCTATTGCCAAAGCGATATGTATTTGCGCTACATTCATCGCTACTCCAGCAAAAGCGGAATTCCAACTGCGCGATATAAGTGACGCAGTAGGACAGGTAAAAAAGGTTCTGCCGGGCAGTAGCAGCAGTTCCAGAAACAGTGCTAGTTACATTCCTCCTGGTATGGGCATTACGTTGGATAATGGTCAACGGGCCAAAGCCTATGGCTTTGAATGCCAGCCTAATGAAAAACAGCCTTGCGGTTCGATCAAAGTTACAGCAGGGGCACATAAGGTAATGATCGTACCGGTTTCCGGTAAATCGTTTGAAGAAAAATGGACGTTCAAACGATTAGATGGAAACAATATGGTGGCTATTAGACCAGATGGCACAATCTTGGAAGCAAATATTGAATAAGGAGGTTGTATGATAAGTCACAATGAACGGAATGATCCAAAGGCGATTATCGCGCTAGTGATTTTGTGTGCGCTTGTTGGTTATTTGGCGTTAAACGGCTTAGCAAAATTGATCGGTGTAGATGTAAACGCTGCTACAACGCTGGTTATGGGTGTCGGCTGCACTATTGCTTTACTAGGCATCGGGTTCTGGTCGCAAGCGTCTGATTCCTGGCCGTTAACCGTAGCCAACGTTTCGCCTATTGCCTTGGCAACATTCATTTTAGCCTTCAGCCCAACCCTAAACCAACTTGGCTCTATCGGGCCGGTGTGGGCAGACCTGGGCGTGAAGTGGTGGGGCAGTTTGTACACGCACTACGGCTTAGCCTTTGCGATCCTTTTGATTGGATACGGCTACTTCTATTTACGGCGCGATTGATATTGGTGAGGTGTGTATGACTTTAATCACTACCCACGTTTTCCCTGAATTTCTTATCGAGGAACCTCTTGTTGACGGGGCAAGCTATGTAATAGCTGACCTCGGCCCGGATCATAGGCTTGATATTTTTAAGGAGCATCCAACGTACCGCGCTGAATCTGATTCCTGGGCATTCAATGACCGAAGCCGTAAGCGGACGGATGAAGATTTTTGGTTGCCAGAGCGCCGATACATTCAGTTGGTTGCCGCAAAAGGACTACGGCAGGAATTGGAATTCGATTTCTGAAGTGCTATCAATTTGCCGATCGAGCGCCGGCGCCGATCGGCCTTTCTGCTATCAATCCGTGTTGGCGCTGATTGAAAACTGACCCACCCTGCCGATTGAAAATTGACCCAGGACGGATTGCTGATTTCTGTCCCAGCAATTGTGGATAAGCTTAGCAGCAGTGTTCCGATTAAAGACGCATCAAGCCCCACCGCATGCAGCAGGGCATTTATGGTGCGGATCAAAATGGCTCATCGTCCTCGATATCATTTCCGTCCTTTCGCTTTCGTTCGCGTGTTTTGATCTTTGTCTGGGCAGCCAATGTGCTGTGTTGCAGGCGGTAAGACTCGTTGCCTGTTTCAACGATATGGCAGTGGTGTGTCAGCCGATCCAGCAGCGCCGTAGTCATTTTGGCGTCGCCAAATACACTCGACCATTCCGAGAAGCTGAGGTTGGTGGTGATGACCACGCTGGTGTGTTCGTACAGCTTGGACAGCAGGTGAAATAACAGGGCACCGCCGCTTTGACTGAAGGGCAAATACCCCAGCTCATCGAGTATCACCAGGTCTGTTCGTAGCAGTCCCTGGGCGATTCGGCCTGCCTTACCATCGTACTTTTCACGCTCCAGCAGATTGACCAGATCCACCGTGGAGAAAAAGCGCACGCGTTTGTTGTGGGCCGTAATGCCGGATACAGCCAAGGCACTGGCCAGGTGTGTTTTCCCGGTTCCAGGGCCGCCGATGAACACGACATTCTGCGCGGTTTCAGTGAACGCTAAGCTGGATAGATCGCTGACCAGCCGGGCATCAGCGCTGGAAGCGCTGAAGTCAAAGCCAGCTAAGTCACGGTGCATGGGGAGTTTTGCCATGTTCATCTGATGATTCACCGAGCGCACCGCGCGATCCGCATGTTCCTGCTGAAGCAGATGTTCCAGCAGCCATTTCGATGAAGCCGTCGACGCTGTTCCTTGAGATACCAGTTCTTCCCAAGCACTGGCCATGCCGTGCAGGCGCAGTTCTTTGAGTTCAGTCATCAGGTCACGCATTGCGATTCTCCTCATCGGTCGTACGGAGCCGGTCGTAGCGCGCCGTATTGGCAACAGGCGCGACCTTGAGTTGCAAGCTGGTTTCTACACAGGGAGGTGGTGCGGTGGAGGTCAGGCGGGCAAGGACATTGAGGATGTGATCGGCGCTCAGACTTCCCGATTCAAGTACCAGTTCCACCGCCACCAGCACAGGTTCGAGACCCGCAATTGGCACAGCAGCCAGTACCTGCATCATGATTCGATCACCGTTGGTGTGACGCCTCAGTCCCCGTTTGAGAAGCCGTAACGGTTTTGGCAGATCCGCAAATGGCGCGCCATTGCGCAGTGCACCAGGCTTGCGTTCGATGAGTGGGATGTAGTGCTGCCAGTCAAAACTGACCTGATCTCGATCAAAGAGGCGCTCATGGCTGACGATCACCGTTTCGTCGGCAATGACCACGATCCGCGAAGGGTACAAACGGCTGCTGACCCACTGACCAACACGCTCGCAAGGCACCGAATAACGATTGCGCGCCACGCTGATCAGGCAGGTGCTAGAGACACGGACGGTGCGTTCCACGTAGCCATCAAAGGCCGTCGGCATCGGCATCATTTCAGCCTGCTCCAGCTCCAGGACTTCTGCCACCGTCAAACCGTTGTACTGCGGATGTACAAGTTCGGCCCAGAGCGTACGACAGCGTTGACCGAGCCAGACGTTCAGCTCCTCGAAGGTATGGAACATGCAGTTTTGAGCATCGAGCCAGATTCGTCTCCGGCTGTCCTGCACGTTCTTTTCGACGATGCCTTTCTCCCAGCCAGAGGCCACGTTGCAGAAGTCCGGATCGAACAGATAGTGCGCGCACATCACGGAAAACCGGGCGTTGACCGTGCGGCCTTTGCCTTTGTTGACCTTGTCGACAGCCGTTTTCATGTTGTCGTAGATGCCGCGACGTGGCACGCCACCCAACGCTCCGAACGAACGGGTATGGGCATCAAACAGCATCTCGTGGCCTTGGCTAGGGTACGCAACCAACCAGAATGCGCGACTGGCGCACAGCTTCATGTGGGAGACCTGGATGCGTCGAAACAGGCCACCGATCAGCAGACTCTCTTCGCTCCAGTCAAATTGAAACGCCTCGCCGAGCGCAAAAGTCAGCGGTACAAAAGCGCGTAAAGACTTGCCTTGCTCACCTCGCCAAGAGCGCACAAACGCCGTGAGCTGGCTGTAGCCGCCGTCGTAACCCTCGGCCTTGATCTGCTCGAAAAGCGCTTTGGCGCTCCTGCGGTTGTGTTTTGGCCGGAACGAATCGGCCTTGAGCGCCTGTTCCAGCGTCTCGTGGAAAGGGCTGAGTTTGTTGAAGGTTGCGCACCGTTGGTACGCCGGCTGAGTGGCTTCGGGCGCTCTGACCCATTTTCGGATGGTGTTTCTAGAAAGCCCGGTACGCTTGGCTATCTGATGCAGCGAGAGCTTGTCGCGGAAGTACATCCGCCGGATTTTCCCCAACATTTCCATGCTGATCACCCTGTGTTCTCCTGCTCAAAAAGTGAGCAGAAGCAGTTGAACACCTGGGTCAGTTTTGAGTCGGCAGAACAGCCTCTACTGGGTCAGTTTTCGGTCAGCGGCAACAATCAATCCGAAGATCGAGGATCCGCGCCCAGGGCGAAAAGTGCTATCAGTTCTCGACCTGGTGCCGCAGCTGGCCACCGAAAAATGATAGCAAGTGCCTACTGCGCCGTAGGCTTGCTGGCCCAGGCCGTGACGAGTCACCCCTACCCCACATGCCTCGGATTCAGGTTTTGAGCGCTTAAACAACGGGATGAAAAACCTTAGCCCGAAGGATGTTTCAAGACGTGCTTCGATTAAGCTCGAAACCCTCAGAAAGAATTGCGAGCTCGTTTTAGCGGGTGATAAACTACACGGTTATCACTTTATGATTTTTATATTATTATTTAAGTTGAGTCTTTGATGAATACAGATCAAGCAGAACAAGATTTTCTAGAGGATCTTAGTCGAGATCAACTAATAAAACTTGTTAACGAACTCCGAGAAGATAAAAAAATGCGAGCCGTTTTTTCACAAGGCTCCGAGCTTGGCTCAAATGACGCTACGCTGATGTGGCAGGGTCGCAATCGCTTCCTCGCCGAAACGGTCACACCTGTTTCGATGAAAAGAGATGGGGGGCGAAGTTATCCTGAAAATGTGGGCGGGAATCATCGAATTATCGATGGTGACAACTTGGCTGTAATGCGCTCATTACTCAGTGAGTTTCGAGGCGGGCCTAAGACTGGATTCGACGTTATTTATATGGATCCGCCATATAATACGGGAAGCGATGCTTTTATTTATAACGATAACTATCGATTCTCAAAGGCAGAGGTTGAACAGTTAAAAAATGCTGTGGGCCGCGTCGAAAAAGGAGTGTCTCTAGATGATCCCTCACGACACACAAAGTGGATTAATCATATAGCTCCAAGATTATGGGCGGCACGAAAGCTGCTAAAGCATACAGGCGTTTTGATAATATCAATTGATGAGCATGAACTGCCAAGACTTTGGATGCTGCTTGAAGAAATGTACGGCGAGAAAAACCGTATTGCCACTATAGTTTGGGAGAGAGCGCGTAAAAACGACGCTAACTATATTTCTGAAGGGCATGAATACATGCTCGTCTGGGCGCGAGATAAAAATGTACTCGACGCTAAAATGAAAGAACTGGGTAAAACTAAAGAATGGGAGCGCTATAAAGGAAAATGGCGGAAACCCAAAGAGGGGGCTGACGAAATTCTAACGGCTTATGCGGAAGCTAAGCGCGAATTCGGTGATGATTTAAAGAAAATTGAAGCCGCAATGGGGGTTTTTTTCAAAGAGCTTCCAAAGGACCACCCTGCAAAAAAAATACGGTATCAGAAAGTCGATAAAAACGGCATGTATAACGATGATGGCAATCTCAATTGGCCTGGTGGAGGTGGTCCCCGCTATGACGTCATTCATCCTAAGACGAAGAAACCCTGCAAGGTTCCTGCTTCGGGATGGCGGTTGTCAGACCCTGCTGATATGCAGGCTCTAATAGACGCAGATAAGATTGTTTTCAAAAAAGACCATACAGGAATACCACGTTCTAAGACTTATCTTCATGAGATGGAGGCAGAAGTAGCGACATCTGTTATCCGTAGGATGGGACAGCGCGCGGTCGAAACGGTAGGCAAAATATTAGGAAAAAACACGTTCGAAAATCCTAAAGATCATGAGATGTTGGCCGAGCTATTCAATCTTGTCACCTGGCGCGATCCAAACGCCGTGATATTTGATCCATATGCTGGCAGTGGCACTACCGGTCATGCAGTGCTATCGATGAATGTCGAAGATAATGGATCAAGACGGTTTGTACTAGTAGAGAATGGTGATCCTTCAAATAAAAGAATAAATAGAGATAAGTATACTGAAAAGTTAACTTCTGAAAGATTAAAGCGGGTATTTTCAGGGCGCTGGGCGGACCAGCTAGATCGTCCAAGTATGGAAGACGGCTTTACTTACTATGAGGCCAGAAAAAATGTAAGTAAGTCTGTAATTATGGAGTCAAATCGAGAAAATTTAGCTGACATCATTTTGCAAATTGTCGAGGATGACTCAAATCGCATGGATTGCCGAATGGATGGCTATAAATATCTTATCGGCAAGACTCGCCTTGGTTTTGGTATTGCGTTAGTTTGGGAGGCTGGTAAAACAAATGGTCATCAGGCCCTGACTCGCGAAATACGATCGCACATCATGTTGGAAGCAACAGCAGCTAACGTCACAAAGCCTGTATATATTTACGCCGTTGCTAATGTCTCTCCTATAAACGATCAGCTTTATAAATTTCAGCAAATACCTGATTCGATATTGGCGCGCCTTAATTTGCTCGAGGAAGAGTAATTCGTGAAGCTTTCAATGGATAATCTAAAGCCTTTTCAAGTGCGTGCCGCAGGGGAACTTACCCAGATGTTGGCGACCTATCCAAGTGCGCCGTATAAAAGCCGTTATGATCCTGATACCGGCCAGGTACTGCCTTTTTTATGTCGATTACGCGCAATCACCGGCAGCGGTAAAACCCCGATGTTGGCGCTAGCCATGGGTAAGCTTGGTGATGGAATTGTTTTGTGGACAACCAACAGAGGCGCAGTAATCTCCCAGACTAAAAGTAATCTCAGTTCAGGTGGGAAATATTCGCCTTTGCTTCCAGAGAATGTGGAGATATTAAATCTTGCAGATCTTTCGGATCTGGATTGGGTTGATATTTGTAAAGCCAAAAAAGGTCTTACAATAATTTTAGCGACAGTAGGATTGTTTAATCGTGACGGTGATGCCCTTAATGTACACAAAGACAGGGCAGGATCAACGCAGTGGGAAACACTAGCAGGGAACGGCCCTGAAGGCCGTCAACGTCATCTTTATGTCGTTTACGACGAGGCTCATGGTGGCACTAAAGCTCAGTTTTCAAGATTAAAGGAACTGAACCCACGTGCCTTCGTTTTAGCTTCGGCGTCTGAGTTATCAGACGATCTGGCATTCCTTTTGCCTGGTAATACCGGAGAAGAAAAGTCTGTATCTTTAAACGCACAAACCGTAGTCGTTTCGACGCCACTTGTCGTTCAAGCGGGTTTACTAAAAACTAGGCTTTATTTAGTTGATTGTAATACCAATCGTTTGGATGCGCTTAAGGAAGCAAATAATAAATGGCTTCAGATTAGCGAGAAGCTATCCTCCCTCGCGGAGTGGCCGGTGATGTGCTGCATTGTAAATTCTACGATAGATGGGTTGGAAGTGTGGGAGGCGCTTACCCAAAATTTAAATGTAGATCCGCGAAGAGTAGCAGTTCATCTGGCAAATGTTAACGCTGCTCTGTCAAGCGTAAATCCTAATTGCCCTTGGAATTTGCTGATTGATACGCATAAGGCTAAGAAAACTCCGGAGGCACTACGCGACGAAGGTTATACCCACATAATTTGGAATCTTTCTCTCCGTGAGGGATGGGATGAACCTTGGGCTTACGTAGCTTATATGGATGGTCTTGGTAAATCCGCCATTGATATATCGCAAAAAATTGGCAGATTTCTACGTCAGCCAAATGCGATGCCTTTTGATGACGGAGACTTAAACTCCGCATATTTTTATTTTAACGTTCCAGATAAAGATTTTGCATCGCTGGTGAAGTCAACGCAGAATGATTTGGGGGGTGATGGTTATGAAATTATAGCGATTAACCAGTCCAGTGCGCGCCCGCGAATTTCACGAGAGTCATTGCTTAAGACCCCAATGTCCATCGCGACAGTGGCTGAGTCTTTCGGTGAGAATTTAGATGCACTTGATCAAATACTATTGTCGAATGTTCCTCAATTTGCCGTTGAAGCTTTACGGGCCCCAGGTCGGGTACACACCCGAGTTCTAGATTTAGCTACGAACAAGGAAGATCTTTCTCTAAATAAAGAAGAGTTTAGGGAGGATAATGCTGATATCTCCGTATGGGATTACCTTGTTTCCCGTTTGGGCGCTCAGGACAGTAGAATTGCACGTAAAAATGGTACCTGTTTTACTCCATTCGTAAAAAATAACGAGAAAATGAAGCAGAGAATGCAGTTTGGCTCTGAAGCTATGAAGCTGCTGAATACGACTATTCCTAATATAGTTAGATTGTTAAATGATGAGTTTCGATTGGTTTATGAATACGATGAGGTATATGACGTAAAGCCGTTTAATCTCGTATCTCCAGATCTATATTTTGAAGACGAAAATAAGCGAGAACGATATAAAGTTGTAAGTTTCGATAACGCTTTACATACAGAATACAATGGGCTTAATGCTTTCGAGCTGGAAATAGCTGAGGCGCTAGACTGTATGGGGCTTACCTGGTGTCGTAACCCCTCAAAGACAGGCTATGGGATTCCAATACCTGAGATTGGCGAAGGCACTACAAGTTTCTATCCGGATTTTATACTATGGTCTGAAAAATGTTTATGGGCTATAGATCCCAAAGGCGCGCATTTGATTAATGATGCTATATTTTCAAAGCTTATGGGTATTTCCGATATTAATGATATCCCTTTGAAAATTCGGGTAGCTCTAATTTTGCAAGGTAATTACATATTAGGTATTAATGGGCGTCCTATGCAGCAGGGGAAAGATGGATGTACGCTAATTTACAAAAGAAATGTAGGGGTTAGAGCTAAACATTTTCTTACGGCTAACGCGCTAGTTAAGGATCTTACCTAGAATAGGCTGCTTTTTGTTGGACGCTTGTGGGCAGAAACGCTGACCTGAACGAAGCGCGGTCAAGTTGAATGGCGGGGGCCCCGCCGAAGGTGGGTTCCGCGTCCGCAGGACCGCCGCAGGCGCATTCTGCTTGACGGTGCGCAGTGCCCCAAGCCTCCGCTCGGGTGTGTGGGGTTGCTTCACCACCCCGCGCACCTGAGCCCTCGGCGGCAAGAGCGGGTTTACAAGGGCAGCGCCCTTGGTGTTGCTTTGGTCTGCCGTCCAGGGGGCTCCCCCTGGCTGCCAGCGGCAGGGTAAAACTTAAATCGCAGACAAAAAGAAAGGAACCGTTAGGTTCCTTTCGTTATCGAGGCTTATTAGCCTAATGCTTAACGACTTAGAACGGTATGCCGTCTGAGTCAATCTGCAAAGTGCTGAAGTCTAAATCTAACCGTTCGCAAATTTCACGACGGTAAGTTTCTTCATCCATCACAGACCATGCTTCGTTATATTCAAACGCTTGATGAGTTGTACCAACTGCGTCGAATTGGG
>NZ_RCZE01000025.1 GCF_006438915.1 Pseudomonas arsenicoxydans
TCCATCGCAGGGTCGCTGTAGCCGAACCAGCTTTGCAGCAGGTGAACACGCAGCATCACCACCAGCGGATAGGCCGGACGACCGCCATCACCCTTCGGGTAATGCGGTTCGATCAGAGTAATCAGCCCCTTCCACGGCACCACCTGATCCATCTCGATCAGGAACATCTCTTTGCGGGTCTGCTTACGCTTGCCGGCGTATTCGGCATCGGCGAAGGTCATCTGCTTCATGGAAAACTCGTCGGGTGGAATCTGGGTATTTTGCCTAAATTTGGAAGTCTTCTTCAGAGTTTCCCTAGTATGTACTATTCTGTAGTAGTGAACGAAGGAGTGTTCTCAATATGTTCTCACATGAAAGTGGTCCATTAATTTTACTCGATTTTATGATGGTGTTTTGCATTCTTGCGGCATGTGCATATCCGGTATACGCTTTTTTTAGTTGGATTAAGAAGCGTAAAATAAAGAGATAAGCCCGCCGGTGAGTTTGTCGCCAGTTGAACGATTGCGACTTTAGGGAAGGTCTGAAGTACCCACCGATTTTTCATGCCCTCGCTACTTGAGGCTCAAAAAATCATAAGTCGGTCGAAAATCAGACCTTTCTTGCCCTTAATTCATGGTTCTTTCCTCTGATCGCGCTGCTTTAGGGCGATCAGCCCGCATTACAGACGCACCTCGCCCATACCCATCAACCGTTTTCGCACCATCCACAGATTCGACAAAGCGAACAAGGTTGTCTGTTGAGCGATGTTTTTCGACAAGCCACGAAAGCGCACTTTCGTATAGCCAAACTGGCGCTTGATCACGCGAAACGGATGTTCAACCTTGGCCCGTACCTGCGCTTTCGCGTATTCGATCTTGCGTCGCATGCGCCCGATCAAACTCTTTTTCGCGTGTTTTTTGTAGCTGCTGGGCCGGGCGGCAATCGACCAGATCATCTTGCAGTCCTGATGCTCTGGGCGTTTGTCCACACCGGTATAACCCGCATCCCCGCACACGTAAGTTTCCTCGCCGTGCAGCAACTGATCGACCTGCGTCACATCCGCTACATTCGCCGCCGTGCCCACCAGGCTATGCACTAAGCCCGACTCGGCATCGACACCGATGTGCGATTTCATCCCAAAAAAGTATTGGTTCCCTTTCTTGGTTTGATGCATCTCGGGGTCACGTTTGCCGTCCTTGTTCTTGGTTGAACTCGGTGCATGGATGATTGTTGCATCGACAACCGTGCCGTGACGCAACAGCAGGCCTCGATCGCCCAGATAGCCGTTGATGACCTGCAAAATCCCGCCCGCCAATTCATGCTTTTCCAACAGGCGTCGGAAGTTGAGGATCGTGGTTTCATCGGGAATCCGATCCAGTTGCAGCCCCGAAAACTGGCGCAGGATCGTGGTTTCGTAGAGCGCTTCTTCCATCGCCGGGTCGCTGTAGCCGAACCCGTTCTGCATCAGATGAACCCGCAACATGGCCAGCAACGGATACGCCGGACGACCGCCTTCACCCTTTGGATAATACGGTTCGATCAAGGCAATCAAACCCTTCCAGGGCACCACCTGATCCATCTCGATCAGGAAGCGTTCGCGGCGGGTCTGCTTACGCTTGCCGGCGTACTCGGCATCGGCGAAGGACATCTGTTTCATCGGGACTCAACCATTCAGTTTGTGCGAGGTGAGTATTTCACCAAATCTGGAAGTCTTTTTCAGAGTTTCCTTAGGCATAACTACGAAGCCGGTAGGTGTAGCGGTCAAATGAAATCTATGGTCACCCCATTTTTGCAATACTGATTAACGGGTGAAGTGGTTGGCTTGCGTAAATCTATCCGGCGTCTTATGAAGCATGCCTCGCGCCATGATGAGAGTCGCGCCTGGCAATCCTGTAAACCGGAGCAGCTTCTAAAGCCGTTTCATAAGTCAGGTTCTTCGCCAGGCCGGTGTGCCGTTCACGCCATCCATTTTTCAGCTATCGCAAACCTGAGATGCCTCGTGGTACTGCGACAACAGTAGGGTCAGGCCGCCATGGCGTCTGGGCCTGCTTCAAACATTGTATGGTGAGCAGATATTGCCCAAGCAATTCGCGCCAGTTTATTGGCCAGAGCGCACACCACGACATTGGAGTGTCGTCGCTGAAGCAATGAGCGCACCCAATCAGCCAGTGCCCCTTTTGACTTTCGAGCCTTTGCATATAAACCCTGGCGCATTGTACCAACAGGCATGGGAGGCTCTTGTCTCCTCGCTTGCTGATCCCCTTCAAGTAGACCTGCCACCCGTGCTGTACTGTCTGGGAACCAGCCCTATGGATGCGGCGAATTCACGACTGCATCCGAATTGCTTGCCGTCTCCCATTTCGACAGTCAGCAGGCTGGCGGTGATCGGGCCGACGCCGGGCATATTCAGCAAACGACTGCCCAGATCATTGTCAGCCAGTTGGCAAGCCATCTGTTTATCCAGCTGCGTGATTTGCTCATCCAAGTAGCCGAAGTCTGCGAGCAACCGCTGCAACAATGTGCTGAGCCGTATCGGCAACTCATGTTCGGCCAGAATGCTAAGCAGACGTTTTATGACAGTTCGCCCAAGAGGCAGGCTGATGCCGAACTCCATCAGGAAGCCGTGGAGTGGATTGATTGTTTTGGTGCGATCACGCACCAGCGACTCACGCATGCGATGCAGTACTGAGAGCGTTTGCTGGGCCTCGGTTTTAGGCGAGAAAAATCGCATCGAAGGGCGTGAGGCGGCTTCACAGATCGCCTCGGCGTCAACAAAATCATTTTGTTACTTTTAACAAAAGGCTGAACAAGCTGTGGGGAAATCAGTTTGGTTACATGCCCCATGGTCGCCAGTTAGTGGGAAACGAAATGGGAGCCAGCGCAGGCTTCCATCGCGACAGTACAAGTGGGGCAGTTGCTGAAAAAAAACGCATCATCTGCACGCGCGAGTGCTTCTTACGAAACATCTCCCGACCCGACCCGACCCGACCCGATACGTCCTGGCCGTGCAAGTGGTAAGTGTGTTTGCCGAGAGATCGATACCGACCAGTGTCAATTCGTTCATGATGATGGCCTCCAAAATAAAACACCCTGCGAAAGCGTAGCGCTGGCAGGGGGGAGTGACCATCTCATTACCGGACACCAACTCGCTGTTAACTTAATGCTGCCGCCAAGCGCCTGAACTCTCTGGGTGATCGATAGTTCAAGGCGCTGTGCGGATGCTGCTCGTTGTAATGTTCGAAGGCAATTGCCACGTTGCGCAACGCCGTTTCTGGATCCGGCTTGGGCATATGCGCCACGTAATCACGCTTGATCGTCTTCCTGGGGGGCCGGCCAGTGGACCACCGGATCGAAAAGTCGTGCTGTTCGACTACCCCTCCAGCCGCGCGCAGGACGTGCCGTTGCGCCTGCTGGAAAGTTATCGCGGCTACGTGATGACCGACGATTACGCCGGTTTTAACGCGCTGGCGATGCAACCGGGCGTGGAACGCCTGGCGTGCATGGCCCATGCCCGACGCAAATTCGTCGATGCTCAAGAAGTGTAGCCCAAGGGCAAGACAGTGCGAGCCGATATCGCGCTGACGATTATCAGCAAGCTGTACTGCATCGAGCGTGAACGCAAGGGCGTCAGCGAGGAGCAGCGTTTTACTGGCCGTAAGGAACTGAGCCTGCCGGTCTTGTCCCAGTTGAAAAGCTGGCTGGAGAAAATGCAGCCACAGGTGACGCCGCAAAGTGTGCTGGGCAAGGCCGTGAATTATCTGGCCAGCAACTGGAGCCGGCTGGAGCGCTACGTGGAGGCTGGGTTTTTACCTATCGACAACAACCCTGCGGAACGCGCGATTAAGCCGTTCGTGACCGGGCGCAAGGCTAGGCTGTTTAGCAATACGCCAAGGCGCCACTGCCAGTGCACAGATCTACCACTTGATCGAGACCGCCAAGGTCAACGGCCAAGAGCCCTATACGTGGCTACGCCGCGTATTGGAGCGCCTGCCGCATGCGCAGTGGGTGGCGGACTATGAGGCGTTGCTGCCATGGCACTGCTCGTCAGAGATGCCACGGTAAACACGAAGCGCTTCTGGCGGTAGGTGCACCTCATGGATCGGATACCGCCAGACCGATGGCAAAATCCTGGAACAGGCCATCCAGCGTGAGTTTGAAGCCCGAGAAAACCGCGAATAGTTCCAGAGCCACACGCAGGAGGTTGATGACCATTCAACCGATACGGTAGGTGGTGTGAAAAAAATCGAGGCGCTGGGCGCGATCAAGCTGTTGTCAATGTGAGTCTGGCTGCGGTGGATGATCTGCACCAGGCGATCGGCCGGGAGTGAACTGGTTGTGGGGCAGAAACACAACGTCACGGTGGGGGGGGATATGCAGGAGCGGATTGAAGGATTGCGCCAAAGCGTGGCGGGAGTCAGCTAGCGCCTGTTGGCACCAAAAACGTGGCTTGTGTCAGATAGTATCAACGTTGTGCAGGTGATGTGCAATCTGCTCGAACTGATCGAGCAGATCAGCACACAACTGGCGAGCCATACGCATGGACCAACACCGCCACCGGCGAATGCGGCAGAGTTCACAATAGCCGCAGCAGGCGCCAAAGGAATGTGTGGAATGATGCAACCGATTACGCAATAGCTGATTTCGTTACATTTTGCTCAATGAGTGCCTAACAGTTACTTGTCCCCATCTCAGGCATTGACACACCGTCTGCCTACAGACGATCTGAACTCGGACTTTATATTGCAATAATCGCAATTTTCCATATATACGTATATGTGTGGAATTTAACCTCAGCACTACTACTAGTCGTAGTCATCTGGAGTTTATCCATATAGCACCAATGGTTTTTCGAGCAATCGAGCAACCTATTCATAACCAAACCCAGACGAGTAGAAAAACATGCAGGCGAATAACAATTTGTATCAAGGCTTCTTAATATGTGGTCGACATCTTATGGGCTTGCACTTGCGACTCTTTGGAGTGATCGCAGGGCTATTGCTGAGCACACATGCCTTGGCTCTAAATACGTTTACCTGGGCGCTGGATTCTGATCCAGCACGAAATTCTGATGGCTATGAAAGCATTTTCAATGTCGATCCCGATAATTTGAACGGTTACCTTGCCCCTTCCACAAATCCACTGAGTACGCAAGTCACGCGTCAATGGATGGACCGTACACAAACCGGCACAGGTAAGGAGTTCGCTGTGATCTACCGCACCCGTCCAGCCTCGCTGAATTATCCTGATGTCCCGAGCGGAGTCAATCCGGTCACATTTGAAAACTGGGCTTTCATTCGTAAGTTTATCAACTTTGGCGGCGAGGCGCTCTCCGGCTCACATATCAGTGCGCCTGACCCTGAATGGGTTAGTGCCGCGCATCGGAACGGTGTAAAAGTATACGGTACGGTCTATATTGACTCGGCCAACGGCACTTTGCAGATGACTTCCAATCTGCTTGGTCATTACAACAATAATGGCGAAACGGTTAAGTTAAACTATTCCGTGCCTGTGCTAGATAAGCTGGCCGCTCTGGCCAAAAAATTGAACTTGGATGGCTGGTTTCTAAATATTGAAAACGGCTTGACGCCTTATAATGTCAGCCAGCTTAAGCTGGTTGTAAATAATCTGTTTCCGGCTTATCTTGAAAATGGTGTTGAGTTCATTGCTTATACTGGGGCGACCAATCAAGGCATCCAATCCCCCAAGTTAATTACCGATGACGACATTGCTAATTTTGACAATCGTCCGGCGGACCACCCAAGTCTGGATAATGCGACCGGAATTGATCCTGGCATTGTTAACATTAATGATTATCCGGTAAATTCTCAAAAGACCTATTTGATGTTTCTGGATGGGGTATTTACTCGGAATACTAATCTTGGTCAATTCTGGCCGCAGCGTGTCGCCGCCGCCAAAGCGACACAATGTCAGTTCTTTAAAGGGCGGGGCAACTGGCCCGGCTTCCAACGATATGCGCAAGCCGTATATCCCATCACTACATTACCTTCCGATGTATTGTGTGCAGGCAATCCAACGTCGCTGGCAGATCCGGAACCTACAGTCGTGCTAAAGGTCACTCTGCCGAGTGGCGTATCTGTTACACCTACTCTGCACGATAGCGTACCATGCTACGACAAGTGTTTTTATGAGTACACGTATAGCGCCTATGGTGCTCAGCGAGAGAAGTTGACCTTTAATGTTTCATTTTCTAGAATAAACACATCATATGGTAGTTACAGGTCCCCCTCCAATCAACGAGAGTCTCTGTATGCGCAAAACATGCCTGGTTCTAAGTGGTGGGGCAAATTTCCATCAGAGTCAGGGAGTTATATTTGGAATTACAATGAAACACTTTATAAAAATGGAAGCCCTTACGTTATAATAAACCCTCCATCCGGCGCGTACTGTTGGATTGAGAAAGATAAAATTTGCACATTCCCCACCTTCTTCCCAAGTGGAGGCTTAATTGGTAACTATCAGAACACCCAAAACACTGGTCTTCCGGTAGCTTTCCCGCAGGGCTATCAGCATGATCAGTTTGGCAACTTCGGTAGCTTTCCAAAACTCAACTACGTGATGAATGTGGAGTATCGCTGATTAGCAGGCTTTAAATAGCCGCTGAAGTTATAATATCCATTTTGGATGCACTAGGTTCGGTGGCTTTAAACAACTATCTTTGATTATTCGTTGTTTTTCTGGAGTGCTCCCTTTCTCGGTGCATCTAGCACATCATGAGGGCTCCTCTTGCATTCAAGAAAGATTCGATAACGCGAACAACGTCGTCCGCTGATCGATGTCTTTTGATAGACAACGGAGGCGCATTTTCGTAGTATGCGATCCATCAACACCACATTTTAAAGATGAGGCTTATACCTATCGTGGTACGGCGTGCATTTCCACGGCAGCAAGGTTTCGAAGCCTTCTACTGCGACGGCTTGCGGCAACCGTTCAAGTGCGTTGCGCAGCCACGCATGTGGCTTTTGGCCGTTGGCTTTAACCGTCTCGACCAAACTGTAAAGTTGAGCGCTGGCCGTCGCGCCTTTGGGCGTGTCGCTGAGTCGAGTCAGCCGAAGGGAATTTCACCCCCCGGCTGCTCACAGAACTGTACGTGACAGTCTCCCGTCATAGGGCTCTTGATCACACATTCGATGCACGTAGTAAATACCCATGCGCGAACAGCACCGGATTCTCTCTTCGAACAAGACGCAGCCGATTCTCCGCTTGACGTATAGATACTCGGTACTTGCTCCTCATCCATTTGAGCAGGCGCGATTGCAACGCGCTCCACAATCGATAGCTGAAGTTTCTGTACCAGAACTTCCCGTAGTATTCGATCCATCCTCGAATCACAGAATTGTGCCTGCGAGAAAAATCCCTCAGGTCATCAGTCGTGGATCGATGGATGCGCCAGTGTTTGATCGTGTTTACCATCCCGCGCATCGCCTTCATCGACGCTCCCAGCATACACTTACGAAAGAGTTCGCCCGTGGAATTCCTAAGGGTTCGCACCTTGAAGTCATAGCCGAGAAAGGTGAAGCTCGTCGCGACATTGTGCCGCTCGAATGTGTCGATGTAGACAATCTTCGACTTTTCTTCGTTGGTGGTCAGGCCCACTTCACTCATCCATCGCGTAAAGCTCTCTCTGATTGGAACAGCCTCGCTCATCCTTGTGCAGTGGATAGCAATATCGTCGGCAAACCGTTCAAACGGCAAGCCCCGATGCGTCCTGTCCATCCAGCGATCAAAGGCGTAGTGCAGGAATAAATTGGCTAACAAGGGCGAGATCACATCCCCTTGAGGCGTCCCTCGTCCCGAGCGTTGATGATCAGGTCGTGCCCAATGTGGTCGATGAACGCGCTAATACCATTCCGTCGGGCCCCATTAATGGATGCACAAATTCCCGATGAATTTCGGGGTGGTAATATTGCTATCAACCACGCTTGTCGTCTGAAAACGCCGAGATCGCCGATCAGTTGATCCGACTCATGCATAACCAATGTAACTGGAGGGGCTTGTTCTTTCTGTACCTGCGCAACGTGAAGGGCTATCGTTGGAACCAAAAGAGGGGGTACCGGATTTACCGCGAACTGGAGCTGAAGCTGCGGATCAAACCGCGCAAACGTATCGTGCGCGAGAAGCCTGAGCCGCTGGATGTTGTAAGGCCACCAACCAATGCTGGTTGATGGACTTCATGCACGATCAATTAGCTGATGGGCGCAGCTTTCGGGTTGTCAATCTAATTGACGACTTCAACCGCTAAGCCCTGAGTATGGAAATTGAATTGTCGCTGCCAGCTGAATCTGTGGTGCGTGCGCTGGATCAGGTTGTGGATTCCACGTCATCTGGCCACCTAGTCCACCAACATCTGGCCATCCGTTCCACGCTCATCCGGCTAGGCAGTGGGAGCGGAGCGACGCAGGTTTGCATTGTTAGTCTGAAGTCCCTGGTGCCCTCAATTTCGTTGCGCGCCTGCGCATCGATTCGCCCTTGAGTTCGATGCGGTAAGCGTTGCGCACCAGACGGTCGCGGATCGCATCGCCCAAGTTTGGATCGCCGATCAGCACATGCCATTTGTCCACCGGCATCTGGCTGGTGACCCGCGTCGAGCGGTTCCCTTAGCGGTCGTCCAGCAGTTCCAGCATGTCGCGTCGTTGCGCAGCGGTAAATGGCGCCAGTCCCCAGTCGTCCAAGATCAGCAAGTCAGTCTTGGCATAACCCGCCATCAGTTTCGCGAAGCGGCCATCGCCGTGGGCCAGGCCCAGCTCTTCCATCAATCGCGGCAGGCTCAGGTAGCGCACGCTGTAACCGTCGCGGCAGGCTTTTTGCGCAAGCGCGCAGGCGAGCCAGGTTTTGCCTACGACAGTGGGGCCGCCGATGATCAGGTTCAGGCCGTCCCGCAGCCACTGGCCGCAGCCCAGTTGCAGGATCAGGGATTTGTCCAGGCCACACGGGCTGCTGTAATCGATGTCTTCCAGGCACGCGTTGTGGCGCAGCCGGGCGGCTTTGAGGTGAGTCGTTAGACGGGCATTTTCGCGCTCGGTCAGCTCGCGGTCGACCATCAGGCCGAGGCGTTCGTCGAAGCTGAGATCGTTGATGTCGGGCGTGGCGTGTTGCTCGCTCAGCGCCTTGATCATACCGTGCAGCCTCAAGGTTTGCAGCTTGTCCAAGGTCGGGTTGGGTAGCATTGAGGTGCTCCTTTTTCAGGGCAGTGGTAGTAGCCAGGGCCGCGCAGATTGATATGTTCTTCGGGCAATAACGGGAGGTTTTGCCGGGCCAGCGGCAGTCGCTCCAAGCCTTGGCGTAGGATCGATTCGAGGCTTTTGTAACTGCACGCATCCAGTGCCAGCGTATGCTGGCAAGCAGCTTCCAACCGCTCTTCGCCGTGCTGCTTGCTCAGGCGCAGGATGCCCAGGCAGGCATGAAAGCCGTGCTGCAGATGGATTCGGCGTTCGAGGATGTGGACGTTAACGCCGGCCGTGTTCGGCCCGTTTTGCTCGGCCCAGCGGATCAGCCGTTGCGGCATGCACTCGGCATGTTCGCGTTGGCTCTTGGGCATGTGCTCGGTCTGGGTGGTGTACCAACAGGAGCGGTGGTTTTCAAATACTGCGTCTGACGGTCAAGAAGCGAATGCGTGCGACGCAGTGGGCTATTCAGGATGAGCTGAAACGCAGACGTCACGAGCCTGTTCGAGTCGTGGATCAGTGGCTTAACGAGTTGTCACTGGGTACTTCAACTACCACGCGGTGCCGGGGAACCTGATACGTCTTGGTGGTTTTCGTCTGGCGGTGCCGTCTATGGCGGCAAGCCCTCAAACGTCGCAGCCAGCGTCATCGGTTTCAATGGTCACGCTACGGACGCCTTGCCGACCTCTACATACCAAGACCGAGAAATGCACATCCTTACCCTGAAGATCGCTTCGCGTCACGTACCCAAGGCAGGAGCCGATGCGGTAGTTCCGCACGTACGGATCTGGGCGTGGGGCGGCAGGTAACTGCCGTCCCTACCGCGACCGAAACGGGGCATCCGACTGGACTTTATTCAGCCGGGCAACCCGCAGCAGAATACCTACGTCGGGCGCTTCAACCGAACGGTACGCTATGACTGGCTGTGACATTACCTGCTTGAGTCGATACTGAAGTCCGGGACTAAAGCACGAACTGGATCTGGACATACAATCACGAGCGCCGGAATATGGCCCTCGGAGGCATCACCCCTAAACAGAAGTTGGCCCTGGTGGCCTGATATCTATTTCTGGCGAGTATTAAAAATGGGGAGATTACCCTGAACGGCCTCATAGCTCCGCGACACCCTAATCTCGCGGCAGTCGCCTTCCAACCTCTCCACTTGGCCGCAGGGGTCGCCCAGATCTTGCCATCAACGCCCGGCGTTCTCTTCCCACGATTTTCTATCACTTGTTTGGTCGCTAACATCTTGCCGCTGTGCGAGCGGGTTAGCAGGTGTTGCGGGGCTCTCACCTTGCCTCCTAGGCCTTCCATTGTTGCCTTAGCAATACGCCCCTGGAGTCGTTTCATTTCTTCTTTGATGAGACCCCAGTCAGCCTGAAGCCACATCCTTTCAGCATGCGAAGGCGCACCAGTACAGATCGCCACTATTTTCACAGTGCTACCGATAGCCGTCATCGGCTTTCCTTTGAGTAACGATTAATCAAGTTCTCTCACCGTGAACGACCTTACGGAAGTCTGCCCACTTTCGCGTCGAGCAATGTTTCAGCCCGTGGGAGTACCGAAAATCGGAGGGTACATTTTCCCCAGAGCTTCACACCTAGCTGTTACCAGTCCCGCATGTCCAGATAGGAAAGGGTTGATGGGACAATCGGTGTCATCAGGAGAAAACTCTACAGTAAAACAGAAGTTCAAACGACCTCAGGTCGCATGGTTCCAATGCTCTCCCAACCCCGTTGGCTAATGGACTGTTGGGCGATGATTCGCCTGTAGGTGAGGGCGTCAGTGAGCTACGGATTCAATACGGCCCAGGCTACCGCGTATATTTACAGCAGCGCGACGATGATTTCGTGTTGTTGTGCGGCGGCGACAAAAGCAGCGAAATCCGAGATATCGGAACGGCTAATAAACTCGCGAGTGAGTGGAGGTAAGAATGAAAAAAGCAATTTACGACTACGACCCTGCTGCAGACCTAGATGGGCCGGAAGCCATGGCCATCTTCATGGCGGATACTTTAGAAACTGGTGACACTGAATATATTGCCAAAGCGATGAGTGTTGTGGCCCGTGCGAAATGCATGACAGAGCTTGCCAGCGAAACAGGCCCCCTGTGAACATTTGTATTGCTCATTCAGCGACAAAAGAAATCCAACACTCAAAACCGTGCTGGCCGTTATTCGAGCCCTCGGGATCGACATGAATGCCCGGCAGCACATATCCCCGTTGCAACCCCCTCCGACCACGCCGCCTATATCCCTCAGGTCAAGGACGCGACCCCGGCTCGTCGTGGCAGCTTCAGCGCTTTGCGCTCCCCGGCCTAACGCGGCAGTTGCGAGATGACAAGGGCAGCGCCCTTAGTGTTGATTTTCGCCTACGAGAAAACGCCGGCCTTGGGGCACCGTCCAAGTGTCCGAAAACGATCCTTTCGAGGAGATTACAGAATTCGGAAAAATCGTATATTAAGGTTTCCGGCCTGTCGTAGCAGCCTGAATTTCCCGTCCTCCAGCTTACGCCTCTGCCGCCAGATGTAATTGCCTGATTGCCTTGTAAGTTGATGTGTCCCCAACTCAGCCCAGCACTGTTGCGGCAGCTACCAGATTGAGGCCGTTGGCACGGTAGTGCTGCTGTTCAAAATTTTAATCCCTGATTTCGCCAACCGATTGAAGAACACTGCTCTGACTAAGGGAAACTCTGAATAAGAGTTCCATATTTTGGCAAAATACCCAGATTCCACCCGACGAGTTTTCCGATGAAGCAGATGACCTTCGCCGATGCCGAATACGCCGGCAAGCGTAAGCAGACCCGCAAAGAGTTGTTCCTGATCGAGATGGATCGGGTGGTGCCGTGGAAGGGTTTGATTACTCTGATTGAGCCGCACTACCGGAAGGGGGATGGCGGTCGTCCGGCCTATCCGCTGATGGCGATGCTGCGTGTTCATCTGCTGCAAAATTGGTTCGGCTACAGCGACCCGGCGATGGAAGAGGCCCTGTACGAGACCACGATCCTGCGCCAGTTCGCGGGGCTGAACCTGGAGCGCATCCCCGACGAAACTACGATCCTCAACTTTCGTCGTCTGCTGGAGAAACACGAACTAGCCGCCGGAATTCTGGGTGTGATCAATGGCTATCTGGGCGACCGAGGGCTGTCGCTGCGTCAAGGCACGATCGTTGATGCAACCCTGATCAATGCTCCGAGCTCGACCAAAAACAAGGACGGTAAGCGCGATCCAGAAATGCACCAAACGAAGAAAGGCAACCAGTATTACTTCGGCGCGAAAGCCCACATTGGTGTCGACGATGAGTCGGGGCTGGTACACAGCGTAGTGGTCACCGCGGCCAATGTGGCCGATGTCACGCAGGTCGACAAACTGCTGCACGGCGAAGAGAGCGTGGTCTGTGCCGATGCTGGTTACACCGGGATCGAGAAGCGTCTTGAGCATGAAGGTCGTCAGGTCATCTGGCAGATCGCCGCCCGGCGCAGCACCTACCAGAAACTGGGCAAGCACAGCGCTCTGTATAAAGCCAAGCGCAAAATCGAAAAAGCCAAGGCGCAGGTAAGGGCGAAGGTCGAGCACCCGTTCAGAGTGATCAAACGCCAGTTTGGTTATGTGAAAGTGCGCTTCCGTGGCCTGGCCAAGAATACGGCGCAGATGATGACGCTGTTCGCGCTATCGAATCCGTGGATGGCCCGCCGACATTTATTGAACAGTGCAGGAGAGGTGCGCCTGTAATGTGGGAAGTCGCCGCCGCACGATGCTCGCAGCGGCCAAAACAAAGTAATCAGAGCGTGAATTGATAGCTTTTGATCGATTTACCGCTTTCAAAATCGGGGGGCATCCGAAGTCAGCTAAAAACACATGACTACTTCAGACCTTCCCTAGGCGAATACTGTCGCCGCAAAGGCCTTCCCCCCCTCTCGGGCAAATCACGGCCTGGAGTCAAGCGTTTATCGCTGGACAGAAATCGGAAAAGGCCCAGTAAAAAGAAGATCGGGAGCAGTCTCGTCAAGGTAAGAAGCGCATCAGGAACTTGAGTGCGCACTGCGCCGCAAAGACAAGACGCTCGCTGACACAGCCGCGTTGTTGGTGCCGCGAAAAAAGCTCGATGACTACTGAGGGACGAGCTACAACGAGGACAACGAACGTCTTTGCCAGAGTGCGCAGGATGAAGCTCTGCGGTGTCGGCGCCATTGCCCAGAACGCCGGCGGGGGAATCGGTTGGAACCGCATGGCTACTACTGGGTTGACAACCCAGACGGACAACCGCTTGCGAGCAGCAAAGAGATCAAGAGGGAGGCGCTGGGCAATGTTCTGAACTTACTGAATCTCCTTAATGCGACGTTGCTCCAATTGACTGAGCGCTTTAGTCAGGTGTGAGTTGCGCTGTTGTCCCTGGGTGTTGACTTCGCTGGTGACTCACGAACGTTCGGCCTCGTGTTCTGCTACCCGCGCTCTGATACTGGCAATTTCGGCGTTGTACCGATTGGCCTGCCATTGCCAGACCATTAAATCAGCCAAAGCTGACAAGTGCCAATGCCAAGAGACTGTTGCGTCGTGCGCCCAACGTATTCACTTGAAAACCGATAGAGCTAAATTATAAATGGCCAATCGCGCACGGTGCCTATTGAGGCCGCCGTTGATCCGGCGGGTAATGGATTCAAAGGCGTCCTCGGCTACCAAACGGTTCAAGCCGTTACGGTGCCAAACCAAGCCGCTGAAAGACAGGTATATTCGGGTTGTTCCAGCCACTCGGGGTGGTTGACCAGATCCAGTTCCAGCGCATCGCCGCACGGGCGGTAGTTACTTAAACCCGTGATCTGATGAGCCCACGCCCGCAATACAGATGCCCGTCGCCATCCGACGCCGGGGAATTACCAAGACGCCTGGCGAGTGCACCGGTGTCTTACTTTCCAAGGTAGGCCTGACTGTCAACCTCACGCAAGTAACGTAACTCACCTGATTCGTGACCGACTTGGGCAATAAAGCCGGCGACACGCTTTTTTGTATGAATTTGATATTTATCCATCGCCTTATTGAGCATTGGCGCAAAAAGCCCAGTCGCTGCGTCGGATCGAGGAAGTACAGTAGAGAGTTGTAGTACCGTGATTACCATGTGTCAGTATCTTTATATTGATGTGTCATTCAGTCTCCGAGACCAATACGTTGCCCCATGAGCATTTAGTATCAATATCTATCCGAGGTCGCACCAACGTTTCATTGGCGTATCGTCCGTCGAGACCCCGAGATACAAACACCGAACATTCATGGCCTTGAAATGTTCATCAAATGCGGCCTCAATGAGAAAATAAATGCACCGTCGCCTACCTTTAGTTAGATTTTTTCTCATCATCGGCATGCTCCCCTATTTTCAGCTTTTTATAAATATAAGTTTGCAAAAGCATTAAGGTCGCATCTGCTCCCAGCCACCCACACAGCCCAATGATGACGCCGGATACATCTGATGGGAGATCAAGTGAGCGACACCCCAGTAAAATCAAGTAACCGGCGAACGCTGCACCAACACCTTGTAATACTGTCTCGCCGACCCGTATCGGTTGTTGAGCGCCTAGTTTGCGCATCATATGACCTAATACTCCACCGAGCGCAGCGATTAAAACATAAATCCACGAGCCCATTAGTTCTTCCATGTTTTCTTCATCCGCACTGATACGTCTCAACAAATAAATTTTTCGATCGGAGCGCAACCATTAATTAGAGCCTTAAAAAAGTTCAAAAACGTTTCTACGTCTTTCTCGTCCAGCAATAAGGGACGCATTTATCGCAGGATTCAACTCTGTATCGATTCTCCCCGGTGTCAACTTCACTGCATGTTCGAATACAGCATTTTATAACGGGCTTTTTTTGCAATTGGAAGACAAAGTCTGACAATGGATCGCGCCAATGGTCACGATTCACTTGGTACATTTATTGGCCAGCTAACGTAACTATAGTGTGCTGCTTTCAAACACCATGTTGATTCGGTACGACTTCAAGTTCGTCACGCGCGCGCTGGGGTTACTCAAAACCTCCTAACCCCTTACGTCTGAAGCATAGTGGGACGGCTGAATATTACGTAACTTTTCCGTGGTGATGGACTTTCTAGTTTACGCAACTGGTGCAGGCGGCTATCACACAGAGACACAGGGAGTGTCTCAAAAAGTGCTTAAACTTTGACTAAAAAACAAAGATGAAATCAATGTGCGGTTTGATATTGGACTCGCAGCTTTTTAAAGATCGGCAAAATAGTTTTTTGAGAAATAATTACATCAATTGGTCACTGCGAAAAATGTCCTAATAAGCATTGTGCTCGTAATTAATAAGCATGTTGCTCGCTCATATCATAAGCCAGTGTCGCCATGCGAGATGACGTCGCGCACCTAACTTTAAAGGCGCATCAAGTGCACCCGCAACGGGGCCAATAACGGATAGTCATTGACTCCACTTCGCTCGGGGGGGGCAGCGCGCTCTAGAAATTTTTTGGAGAACTCTAAGCAACTACAAATATCTGAAATCAGACTTGAATGCCAATATGTTTGATTTCCGTTTAGGGTATCACTACTCCTGATCATGACCGGTCGTGATCTGCCGGGTTAAACAATCAATATCTACGAAGGAAGTAAGATATGAGTGATAATAGCGAGTCAGGGCCTGTCATTGCAGTTGTCGCAGAAAACAAAACGATTGCGCGGGACGTGTCAAGTTTATCCGCTGCGTCTGCGAATGACATCTATAGTCAGGCCACGGGTGTTAATCTTGACTACGACTTCAATGCCAGAACGGGCCGAATTGAATCCAGTGTAGTTCTTGGTACCGTTAGCAGCGGCTTTGCGAGCCCTGTTACATTTAATTATACAATATCTTTGGGTGTTTTTCAGTATTACGGTCTTATAGGTGGTTTAGGCCGAAGTGTAAGCAAGCAGTTTGGTTTGAATATGCCGAAAATGTCTCCTGGTGCGACTGGGCGCGTGCATTTTTCCAGCGGCCTGGTTGATAACCAAAACTTCATTGATGGCTCTGCCTCTTTAGAGGCACACCGAGAGCGCGACGTAAACATTGAGCCTGTTTACACTTCGGAAGTCGGAAGCCAGGTTCTTCGTGGGGTTAAGGTAATCCATATTAACGGAATTGTTGAATACTATGATGCTGAAGGCCGGATTAAGGAAATGCGTTCCGAGTCCGGTCACGGGCTTAAGTTTACGGTAGCCCACAACGCTTGGTTAAATACCGATATCATCACTCGAGTTGAAGACGACGAAGGTCTTAACTGGATCACGGCATCCGTTTTTCCAGACCAATCCAGTAGCGACGTTTTTATGGATGTCCTACAACACGTGGATGGGGTGATCATCACTACCAGAGTTGTTCTGGGTTCCACTAAAGAAGTAGGAAGCGATACGCATAATAATGTCTATGCCAAGAAAATCAGCTTACCGGGGGATATGCAACGGTGGATTGAATTTTCGTACGATACAGCCTTTCTTGCTGGTCAACTCATCAAGAAGGTTTCGCTGCCAACAGGTCAGTTCATCAAGGTGTCGCAGCAGACCACACTTAAATTTTCCGATGAACAGACGCTCACTGTCGGGTCACGTGTAGAGCGAGGTTTTGAAGTTGCAGGTGTTGAGAATGTAAGCAGCATGGTAAGTTATACTTATGGCACCCCTGGTAACTCTAATAATTTTACAGGTTATAAAGTGTTTCGCACCATGGAGCCCATGGTGGATAACTGCTCTACTTTGGTCGAGGACTACACCTATACCGTAATGGCAACTCATCGAAAGTCAAAAGTTACCACTATTTATAATCGCTTTCACTTGCCGATTTCCTGTACCACCGTTGAGATTGCTCCTAGAAAAGTGCGCTTTATTCAGGGTATTGTGACCGCATACACTTATCCCATTGTAATCGGCGCTATTGACGCGCAGCCCGCCAATTTTTCCCGTTGGACCCAGATGACGGTGGACCATCAGCGTATAGAAAATATAACTAACGCACTCGAGCGATCTCGTCGCGATCAAGCCACTCGGGCGTTCGACGAGTATGGGAACTTAACCAGTCAGACACTGCCGTCGGGGGTCAGGCATGAATATGTTTACTATGGTAAAAACTCTACTGAAACGGTAGGGTGCCCACCCTGCAGTTACGTCAGATTCTTGAAAAGAAAAACCATCCATCCCAAGGCGGGATTGCCTGCACCTTCGGGTGGAAACCATACCGACTCTTACACGTACATCGCAGTCACGTGCAACTCTTACATCAACCCTCTTGATAGTAATAGTACTGTCACCCCTTCTATGACCTTGAAAAAGACTGATAAGGTTAATGATGGCGAGGTTGCCGAGTACAAGTACGTCACTGATCAATCAACGCCTTTCTTGCTCGGGTCTCTTAAAGAAACAGTCTGTTCTCGCAATAACGTAGAAAATAAAACAATGGTTTCATGGTCGTTGAGTATCTATCAGGGATGGCGCGTTGTTGAGGCTACGTCTTATATTTGGGCGACCGGTCAGGCAACAAACACATTTGCAGGTAGCGTCAAATTTAGCCCGTTGTCAGGGCTGGTGTATGAAGAAGAGGACTCAGCAAGTTCTAATACGGTATTTAGTTATAATCAGATGCGTCGGTTGCTGCAGGCCAAGAAATATTACGGCACTCCAAGTGAAGAGGTCGAAAGCTACGAGTTTCGTTATTGGAGCAAGGCATTTCGAAACCATGTGTCTACTCCAGAAGAGTACCATAATACCTACACCAATCGAGTCAAGGTTACATCCAGCACAGGCAAGATCACTTGCTGGCATTTCGACCACGAGGGCGAGCCGGTATTCATCAGTCATGGCGACAATGATGACTTCACTCAGGTAGCGTCGGTTACTGTTTACGACAGAAGCAATGGCGCAGCTGAAGTGATTCGGCATGAGAACATTGACTATGTGACTACGTCGCCTATCGACTCAACCCTTAAGCAGGTGAAGGCCACTACCACCTACGAGCACCGGTTGTTTGGTACTGAGCGAGTCGTCAATCCCGATGGTACTGCCTTAAACTCTAAAGTTAACAAGGCGGCTACTCCTTTTACGACTATCGTGTGCTCCGATGCCACTCGGGAGGTCAAAAGCGTCCAGAAGTTTAACGACTTTGGCGATGTATATGAAACACAGATCATTTATCCGTCTGATACTGTCATTGGCCACTCATCCACTGTAACAACAAGTACTCACGCGTATGATGGCTACGGACGGGTGATCGCGACTGTAGCGGACGGCACCACAACGGACTTCACGTATGATCAACTGAATCGCCTGACGATGCACGTTTGCGGTGAAGAGACGACGGAATATACCTATGGTAACAACCTGGCTACCGTCAGCGAATTGATCGGAATTAAAGCCATTTACAAAAGCACCGATAGCTCGGCTGATCTAACCATGATGGACGCTTCTCGTTCATTCGATAATTTTGGTCGCGTCATTGAACAGCGAGAACCAAATTACGATTCTACAGGGACGCGCAAAGTTACCAGGACAATGCGCTATAGCAGCCCTACGGCGCAGGTACCTATCCAGGTAAGTACTGGTGGTGGAGGAGTTCGCTACGCTCACAGCACAACGGGTCTGCTGGATGGATTTCGTCTAACAAATGCCCCTGGCTTTCCGGGGCAATTGCACAGCGCACACTACTCTCTCGTGTCGAAACAGCTGACTGATACCGCGTCCTATAAACACGTTAATAATGCTGATAGACAGTACGTACAGCATAGTTACGAATACGATGATTTTGGTACGGCTAAAACCATCACGACAATGTTTGGAATAAATACCACTGGGGGCAAAACCCTGAATACCTTTTCCAGGTTTTCCACGAAGGTGGAAAGTACGGATTTGCAGGATCAGAGTGGAAATAGTATTTGCAAGGAAAGTAGCATCTATGATGCTACGGGTAGACTGACAAAAAAAGAGTTTGTCACAGGGGGGGGGCTGGAGTTTCATGCGACTATCAGCTATTACCCTGTTGTAAAAGGTGATTCAAAGTCTGGAAAACCAAAAGATATCAAGTTCGCAGACACCACGACAACACTGGATGTTCTGCGCATTGATTTTGCGTACGATAAGTTCGGCAATGAAAGCGATCGCCGAGTCCGAGTTATGGTCGCTGGAAATGAGCATGAGGCGCTGACGTTTAATCAAGTCACCGGGCATAATGGTAATGCTACACGTCGAACGATTGCGTATAAGGCTGGGTCTGCCGGACAGCGCAAGAGCACAACGACCGATTACGAATATACAGCCAGCAAGAAATACCTGAGTAAGTCTACGATTTCACAGGGCGCCGAAACGTACGATGTTCGATATGAGAAAACGGCGTTCTCAGCCGTTGGTGGAATTTCGTACAATCTCCCCAGCACCGGGTTAAATGTCGAGTTCACTCGTCATTCTGACCAGCCCAGTAGTATGACTAATGGTATTGATGTCAATGAAGTGCGCACTTTCTCCTATGACGGCAATGGTAATGTAAATACTGTTGTGATCGTGGATCAAGGTGCAACAAACGCAACGACAACAAAACGCATGAAGTACAATGCGATGAACCAGCTCCTGGAAATTTCTAAAGATGAATTGGCTGTTGCGAGCTACGACTATGATTTTTTTGGGAAATTGGTGAGAATTACCGATATCGTTAACGATAAAACTTGTTGTTTGTTATACGGTGCAGACGGCTTGCTAGGTGAGGTCGGTGACGCCGGCGAAAACATTGCACGAACATTCTACATTAATGTGGGGGGCGTCAGCATTGGTCGCTACGTGCAGAAAGTAATGGGTCAGTCTTCCGAACTCGAACTGTTCGCCACTGACTCCGGTGGGACTGTTCACGCTGTTCACACTTATGTCGACGGTACAATCAATCCCGATAATGCTGTTAGTTTTACTTATCTGGACGACGGTCTCCGTTCTTCAAATGCACGTCACGACCAACTCGACTGCCCTATCGGTTTTAAAGGGTATTACATTGACTCGGCTACCGGTTGTTATATTCTTGGGGATGGTTTCCGCTTTTACGACCCCGTCATGCGCCAGTTCTGGTCTGTTGATAGCATTTCCCCATTTGGCGGGGCGGGGCCAAACCGGTATCACTACTGCGGTATGGACCCGATTAACCGTTCCGACCATTCCGGCAATGATTGGGGGTGGGGGGGGCGTCTAAACCGACCCTGGTGGAAGCGGTGGGGTTGGGTATTGGCTGAGACCTTGATGGGGGCCGCTTTAGGCGCCTTGGCTGGTTTCGCGGCTGGTGGTCCGGCGGGCGCTGTCGCCGGGGCTATTGCTGGCGGCGTATTGTCTGGCTTGGGAGCGAGTTTACAGGCAGCGGCTGAGGAGGTGATTCTTGCGGATTCTGCTTCCCGAACCGATCCGACGAGAGGGGATTATTACATCCCGCCACTGGCCTCTCATCTGGATAAAAGCGGTTTTGGTTTTGGCTTGGGCCGTGATATTGGTTTGGGCTATGCAGGTTCTGGTGTAGCCAAGCCAGCCTTAGTGAGCAAGGTTGGCCAAGCGGCTGCAGCGTCATATACGTCTATGGCTGGCTCCAGAGCAGGCACTGCTGGGACTAAAGGCGTGTCGGCCGTGGCAACCGGCGGAAAGCAGGCCGTCTCAGGGCCGTCCCGTGCACTGCCTGGAATGAGTGGTAGTAACGTACGATCGAGTTTGCAACAGCACGCCACTACTGGAGGTTTTAAAGGATACGGAGTGACGTTGAATAACCAGCCACACACCATTTACCTGAGCAAGACGAGGACCAATGGTGATCGTGTAGCCAAACAAATCCTCGCATCGTATTTGGATGATCCGGGCAAGTCCATACATACGCTCAGTGGTGTACACGGTGAGCTGAACGGTCGCGTTGGGCAAGGTGTGCCTCTATTCTGGGCTGACGATATTGGTTCTGGTGCCACTATGCGACACCTCGCTGCAAAAAATAACGCTCCTGCACCCCAAATCAGCCACACTGATATTGGGCGGGGACTTTGGCAGACGAGTCCACGGTGGGCACAGCAGCAACTTGTAGCCGCTCCAGCACTGGCGGATTCGGTCATTTACGCCTTCTGCCACAGTGGCCTTAATAATGAGCTCAGGGCATCGCTCGGTATCAAGAAAATATGGGCACCATGGCGCTGGCATGGTTGATTGCCTATAATCCGCAATGTCTAGTCCGAAATAGGTTTACACCGTTTCACCCCTACGCCTGATGCACCGCATCGGGCGTTTTTGATTTTAAGGACAGGTGCGACTACTCCATCGCACACCTCGCATCGCACGTCCCATGCGTCTACGACCTCGTGCGCGGCATGGTCAACACGTTGTACAAAATCAACAGCGGCGAACGCATCTATTCAGGTAACCAACTAGTTACGAATCGGCGTTTTTCAAGGCGGTTGTGGCGCCAACCGTCTAACTATGCCGCTCTTTTCTCAACCTGTTGCTCTCGATCCGGGTTCAACAACACGGTACCGATCAGCTCCCAGTTAGGTGTCCGCTCCGACCACCGTTCCGGCTTTTGCTCTTTGGCTCGTTCGTACAGCTCAGGCCACCGGGCCAGGACGGGATGGGCCAGGCCTCGCCACCGTTCGGCCGGCGTGACGAAGGGGATAAGGCTATGCCGTTGTTCGTTGTTATTGTACCAACCCGTGGTCGGTATCCATTCCGTTTTCAAGCTGCGGAACACGCGCTCCATTGGCGCGTTGTATCAGCAATTTCCCCGGTGACTCATGCCCTGGCGCATTCGATTTTGCCGCCGCCGCCGCCGCCGCCGCCGCCGCCGCCGCCGCCGCCGCCGCCGCCGCCGCTGGCGAAACGAATGAATCGTCCCTGCGACCCTTGATCCAAGTGAAACAGCATGCCCTGAGGCTTTCCTCGTTGCTTGCAACTCATATTCAGCGACTTGATAACCAGATCGGAGTCCGGCTTTCCGACAACGCCCAGCCCGCCGCCCGGCGTGCGCAAAGATCCAGCACGACAGCTAAGTAGTGCCATTTCCCCTGGGCCAAAATGCAGGTGATGTCGCCGCACCACAACTGAGGGGGCCGAGATATCGAACTCGCGGTTTAAGGTATTTAGGAGGTCGAATCGTTCTTCCGTCGCTCTTTGTAGGCATGTGATCTGGGTTGTTTAGTGACCAAATCAAGCTCGCGCATCAAGCTCGCGCATCAAGCTACGTACTTTGAGCCGACCGAGTTGCTCGCCATCGTTACGCATCAAAGAGAGAAGGCGACGGCTGCCGGCAGCAATGCGGCTTTGCGAGAACAACTTGCTCAATAGGCTGCGCAACCGAAGCCGTTCGACATCCGGCGTTCCACACCCGAGGCGGTGGGCGTAGTAGCTTGAGTGGTTGATTTCAAATACTTTGCACAGCCAATTAACTGGCTCATGGACGCTCAACTGATTGAACAGCGCCTACGATCCTGATCTGCTGCTGTTTCCCAAGTAATAGGCCCCACTGGAACGGATTGCGGCGTGCTTAATCAACGCTGGCAGAAGGCCGAGCCCCCATCGTTTAACAAAGGCCTGATACATGGATCACGTAGCCTGGTGGTGACGCAGATCCACAACGCCACGATGGATGGCGAGATGCAGGATATGATCACCGGTCTACGGCGCAGTGTGGTGGCGAAGACCTGGATAGGATCGGACGATGTGAACACCTTGCAGATTCTGAGCGGTCTGATCAATATGGTGGTATCGATGACACCCAACTAGCCGGGCACACCCATTTCCCTGCGCCGGCCCCGAATCCAATAAGAACACATACCCCGAATGACCTTTCTTATCCAGAGGGGTACAGATTTGCCCACTTCCAATCACTCCGCCATTGAGCTGGCCAACTGCTTGAATCCAGGGGAAGTTGTACAGCCTGCGAATCTACTGCACCGAAAATCAGAAAGTTGAGCATCCAGACGGTCCCCCATACAGCCGCTATTTGCGATGGCACTGAAATTGCTCGACCTCCAGCATCTGATGCGCTTCACGACTGCATTGGCGCTTCTTGTAGTACAAACGGTGCCTGGAGGTATATTCCTACGCAGGTTTGAGGATCGCCCTGCTGGCAGTCGATGCACTTTTTGCGATTATCAATTCGTGAGTTGTTTCAGTATCGTAAGTTTGCTGTTTGAACAGCGTTGCAGATGATGTGGGTGGTTCTTCTTGATGGCTGTCTGTGTATGAGCCAAAGTTGGTTTAAGTTACAGGGAGTTGGTAAGGGCTATCAATGAAGAGTCTATTGCTATTCGTGATTTTTATGTTAGTGCGCCTAAATGAATTATTTTATTTTGATATTTACTGTTGCGGGAGGGCTAAGTGCGCCTACACAGTTTAAAATGAATGGAGTGGCGAGGCTTGTTGTGGCTTTCATGTTGGGTGTAACTCTAATTCTTAGCACCTCTAATGTGAGCGCGAGCGATCCGTTCCGCCTATCAGGCATGTACGATAGGGGTTTTGGTGAGGACGAATTTGACTCCCAGTCTTTGCTACGTGATTTCAATGGGCAGGAAGACGAACTGTGGCGCGTAGAAAGTCGCTTGAGAGATAGCGGTTGGAAACCCCGTGAAATCACTCTTGTCAAACCAGAAAAACCGTTGCCTCCAATGCACTTGCACGAAGCAGAGGCCAGAGAGCGTAAGTATTTCTTGAATTTCGTACCGAACGGATCGCCATTCAAAGAATTGCGATCTGTCAGTTCGGGATTTGGAGGACGTATTCACCCTATCCAGAAGAAGTATCGATTGCACAATGGAGTTGACTTCGGAGTCAGTTCGGGCACGCCGATTCATGCGACCGCTAACGGAATCGTTATCGTAGCAACTAACGCCGGTAGTTCTGGTTATGGGAAATACGTGGTGGTCAGGCATGGATTGGGTTTTTCAAGTCTGTATGCCCATTTGAGCGAGATAAACGTCAAGCCAGGAGAGTACATATCGAAAGGTGAGTCGTTGGGTCGGAGTGGCAACACGGGAAAAAGTACAGGCCCGCACTTGCACTATGAAGTCAAGTATTTCGGGCAGGCCTTAAATCCAATAAGTTTCCTGACTTGGTCCCATGAGAACTATGTTTCTATTTTCAGTGCAGAGAAAGCAGTGCCATGGAGCGCATTGAGGAAGCAATATGCACCATTACCCCAAGTGGCGGGGCTACCGTTTTTTCCAACCGACAAGCATTAATTTTGATGTGATTGAAGTGCTCTTGCGATGAGGTCTTTTGGATTACCTCATCGCCTTTAGTGGCGTAGGGGAAGGTGTCCCTACGATCACATCCTTCTCGCGAAATTATTGACATCGCTTTCCTTATCTCTCGCTAATCGTCGCCATACCCTTCGCTCCATGGTGTATGCCGAGACTGCTGTCGAGTCGTAATTAAGTTGCGGTCAACGTTTATTGGTTTCGAGATTAATGCGTGAGATGGTATTAAGCTTGAATTCAGTTATGTGTATTAATGTGTAGGTTTAAAATCATGACTTGGACTGCTGGTATGAACCTTTTTTTGACCGCCTTAATGGTATTGCCTTTATTTTCTATTCCTGTCTTGGCCTCGGGTGGCTATACCGGGACTAGTGCAAATATCTCTTCCACTACAGTTATTGGCGCTCTGGACGCTCTGGATGATTCGCCAGCGTTACCACAGGGACATGTCATTATGCACCTAAAAGATTAGTTGTACGAATTTCAGGATGCTACAGGTACTATTGAGGTCGATATAGATAATGATATTTGGCCGGAAGGTCCCACTCTCTTAGCGCTCGAAGGTTAAATTGTCTGGAGAAATTGAACGCGGTTTCTTTGGTGGAATCCTGGATGTTGAGCCAAGTAGAGATGATTGATTGAACTATTTGAAGCTTTTGTGCGTCGAAAATTAATGTGTTTTTAAAACAAATAGGCTTAAGTAAATTACTAATTTTGATCAGGGCGCTGACCCTGTTGGCGGCGACTCCGTCTTTGAGCGTTGTGCATGCAAGCGAATTTATTTAGGGAGTAACAAGTGTATAGAGGATTTGTTAAAGCATTCTGTGTCGGATTTTTTAGGTATGTGCATTGTTTGTCAAAATACTTTTACGGAGGTGCAGCTATATAAGGAATATAACTACCATTCACTACTGAATCAATACACTGATCGACAAGGATATCAACGTTGTCCTGAACGCTACGGTGCCAACGCTATTTGCGCCGAAGGTGTTGACTTTACCGATCATGGGTTTTTTGCAGTGTTGTTTTTCGAAGATTCAAAGTTAGCACAGGTTACTCTTGCTTCTCGGTATGACCCGGATGCTTTGGCCAAAATAAAGTCTTCGCTCAGGCATTCATTTACCATGCTGTTGATGACGGGGAGCGATTCTAATCTAGACCTCGTAAATCTACAGCAGAAGATGAAATCTGATGAAGAGTTTACGGCCGCGCTTATGGATTACGAGCTCAAAGAGTTGGCGTCAGGTCACTTGGCTTACGCTTACGTTGAGGGCATCAATATAGGCAGTGGAAGTGTTGATGCGATTACTGCCAGTCATCGCGCCCATGAAAACGATAGACAGATTGAGATGGTTGTTTCCAGTGGGTTGTTGGACTTGGCTTTTTTTCTGCCAAAGCTAGATCAGAAAACTGATAACCCGTAGCTGCTTATTGTTAATTGGGGCAGTTTTGACTGCTTTTGTTAAGACGATTCATAATACTATTGTATGTTTTCGTACGTCTGTGGGTTACGTCATACCCCCGACAGCCGCGACGGTTCCTGCCTGTATGTGGTCCAAGTATCGAAAGACTTTGCGGGGCGAAAGAACTTCAATACCGTACCCTTGTTCTATCATGCGCTCTTGAAGGGTGTATCCTGGAACCCGATCATCCATCTGAAAATGCATGCCTCTCTGTTTTATGAGCTTGCAATTCCAGAGCGTACAAAAACTTTTGATGTGAGTTTCTCTATACGGCTTCGGTTCGCGGCATTTGAAGCTGAGGGATAGTTTCAGGCGTCTGTAGTGGTGTTTAAATAGGCGTGAGCTAAATCGCCATAGTGTTCTAGTCACGCCTCGGTTGATTTGTTCTACGCAACCTACGGCCACGGTATTTTCTTTCTGTCTGCTCTTTCTCAGCAACATGTCGAAGACTTCGTTGTCGAAAATGAGGATGTCTGTATGGAGAAAAAATAGATGGTCTGTTTCACCCGCTCTAAAATCCTGTCCAAGGCTCTGCCGTGTGCAACATGACCTGGTTCAGGTTGAGCTGTTGATCGCTCTATTAAATTTATCCAGCTCAGTGTGCGCAGATATTCAGTACTGGCATCAGCAGAGTCGTTATCAACGACTCATATGAGTATATTTTTACCATCGATATGCTGATGCAGAAGGTCCAAGCATATTTTGGTAGGCTCTGGTGTTTTGTAGTTCACTAAAGCAATGCTGAAGTTTGGTTTGTGCGCTGTTGGTTTGTGCGCTGTTGGTTAGTTGGGGGTGTTCATTAAAATTCTCATAGATCATAAGTGGATATCCAATCCCACTGTCAGTGGTGGCATGGGTGTTTTTGTATTGTTGTTTGTTTGTAAGTCAGACTAAATCCCATGCTGAGGCCCTGTTGGGTAAAGTCTTCATCCTTGCGGAAGGTATAAGCACCACGCAGCGTAAGGTCGGCGCTTAATTTGTGACTGAGCCCTAGACTTATGCGGTTCAAGTGGCTTTGTGGTGTGTTCAATTGAAGTCGAGTGTGGGCAGGCTATTGAGGGATATGTCGACTTTCTGAGTGTCGTCCTCCTACTCACGTTCGTAGGCGTATTCGCCGAACACTTGGGTTTGCGGGTGATCTGGTATTTACCCTGCAGGCTGGCGCCCAGACGCTTCGAGTCGCGCGTCTGGTTATCGAAGTTCAGCGCTGTGGAACGATTGCCGTTTTTCCGAGTAACCGTCGACCTCCACACTGGTGTAGTCGGCACTGATGAACGGCGACAAGTGCGATTTGCTACCCGGTTGGGCAATGTCATAGCCAAGGCGCGTACTGAAGGCACAGAGGTGGCCATCGGTATCACCTTTTTCCGCAACTTTGGCGGCACCCAGGTCGAATTTGCGTTTTAGGTTGTCGTAATCCAGTTTGCCGCCGGTCAGTGCGGCATCAGCCCACCAGTGATTTTGCTGGAACTGGGCAAAAGCAGTACCGAGGTAACTGTTAAGTTTGTAGTCCGAGTCATTGCTGCACGATTCAAGGTTCTGACGGTAGAAACCTGCCGCCACGCCTACACGCCAGGTGTCATTGAGCCGATAGCTGCCACCAATGTTCAGGTTGTAACCGCTGCCATCGGCGCTTGCGCGGCTGCTTTGGCTATCGACATCCAGATGCTGGCCGCCACCCGCGACAATGGCGCGCCATTGGCCGACCGTTTGCCAGGTCTCCCAGTCCGATTGCCACTGGTTGCGCAATTCATCCTGATGCGCACGAAGCGTGGCGTATGCCATTTCCGGTAGCAGCGTCAACTCCCAAGGCGCAGAGAGTAAGGAATAGGCGTAGTCGGACACCAGCTTTTGCCCGGCCTCGGTCGGGTGCACACCATCGTTATAAATCAGCTTGCTTGGATCCGGGCTAACGCTGTTGGCCAGTCGGTCGGCAGCGGAATTCGCCTGGGCACCACTCTGTACGCGTCCCTGAAGAAAATCATTACCACCTCCGGAAAGGTAGTACAGCGCGTTCGGATCGGCATGGAAGTTGTTGGTCGGCAGATAGCCCGTACGGGTTCGCTCACCGGTAGCGGATACGGTGGTGATCGAGTCGAGGATCTGGTCGGTGCGGTAGCCACCAACTGCCCAAGTATCTCCGTCTGGCAGGCCTTGGCTGGTGCGCGCCGCCGAGGTTGAGGCGGCGGTCTGATCTGCCCTGAATCCGAGCCGCCCACCCAGCAACTGCGTAGAGTTGAATGAGCGGAACTCGCCGCTCCCGTCGGAGTAGACCGGGCCGGTCCGGTTGGTAAAACGCTGAGTTGCGCCAGCGGGGCCGCCCGTGTCGTTCAGTTGACCCGCGTCATTCAAGCTGTCACCAAAAACGACAAAGTTCGAATAAGGATTGGGCATGGCTGATGCTTCAGTGCAGGCTAGCGACAGTACAGCTACGGCGAAAGGTAGAAAACGCGTCCCTGTGAACATGTAGAAATGCTTCCTTTTGTTTTTATGATTGTTTGAGTTTGAAACAGCATTCCCGACGTCGGCTATTCATTGAATAATCGATCCTAGAGTCGCTGTTTTCAACGTGGAAATTCTCGTCGTTGCCGCACGGGCTCGGCTGTAGGGGAAACCTTCAAGCCCAGTCGGTGCTTTCCACGTGAGATGGTCATTCCGACCAATTTTTGGTGAACCTGCATTGGTGGGAGCGTCGTTATGAGGGATTTGCCTACACGCTAATAGGGGGATGCTTGCGTTTATCCAGCGTCAGGACTGGGAGTATGTGCGGCTATCAAATGTTGAATTCCTACGGGCAGAAACTTAGGCAGGCTTTTGTGAGGAGGAGCAACAGTTGGAGTTTCTGCGCGGGCCAAGGCTGAAGCCATTTAGTGCCCAGCGCAGGCATACTTTTTGAGCAAGAGGTAAACCAGTGAAAACGTTTAACGTCAAAAAAACACGCTTGCATGCACAAGCTTTTGGTGTCGTGCTGGGTGTCGTCGCCAGCGCTTCGGTTATGGCGGCTGTTACTACGCAGACAGCCACGGTAAAAGGTCGAATGCCGGTGACGAGTTATGCGCACATTATTAGTACTGACAATAATGGTAACGGAATCGTAGATACCGGCGATCACCTAGAGGTTAATAGCGTAGGGATGGACCCGGATGGAGATACTATGTACTTCAAGGCTGGCGCGGCACGCTGGCATGATGGAACAAATAATCTCGCCATCAGCGGGCCTGAACCCTATGTAATTAAAGCTTCTGATTTAGGTAAGGCCATCACTGTGTACTATACACCTAATACGAATGCGGACATCACCGATCCATCCGAGGGTTTAGAAAAACAATCGGCCGCTATTCAAGTTGCGCCCGGCAATACGTTTTTATCTTTGAGTGTGACGGGGCTCGACGCAGGATATCCAAAAGTTAATCAAAATGTGAAGGTGGTACCAGTCTGTTTGACTGGTTGTGGCACCATCACATACAAGTGGGAGCGTGAGACAGCATTCGGTACAGGCGTGTACTCTGTGATTGCTGGTCAAACTACTGATACTTACCGGCCAGCTAAAGAAGACCAGCGTCGCAGACTTAAAATTACGGCAAACAACTAACCTTATGTGGTGGTACCGGCAGTCACTCCAGGGTGATGCCGGTTTTTTCATCTTAACGAGAGAAATACAATGAAGGTTAACCGCTTAATAATTTTTTTGGTTTTTACCAATATATTGACTTTGAGTTTGTCGGTGATGGCCTCCGGTTGGGCCTACGAGGCCTATGCATTGGCTAGCAAAGCGCATTCCGCAGCGGAAGAGGCGGCTACAGAGGCTGCAGGTGCAGTCAATAATGCAAAGGAAGTGTTAAGCATTATTAATGCGCCACCTGAAGAATACTGATGTATGTTTTTTCTTGATTAATCGGTTTTACGCAGCATAATAGTTGTATGCGAGGTAGGCGGCAGGGTGAAGACAAAGTGTTGAGTTTGAAACAGCTAAAATTTTGACTTTTGTTTGTGTGGTTGGTAAAGTATATCATTCAATGCTTGCGGTCTTAGGGCTCAGGGGGCGTATATGCACGACAGTTCTATGATTGTGGATAGAAATGTTGTTGGTCGCCTTTTTAAATTCTGTATTCACATAGCAATTGAAAGGCGCGTTTTATTGCCACTCTCAGGTTGTGATAACTCCGCGAGCAGTTGTGCAGGTTACAGAAATAGATAGGCGAAGTAGCAAATTAGAAATCCTACTCCAGATAAAAAATCCCCGCGACCCAATTAAGGGGCGGGGGAAAGTCTGCTATTTCGGAGTAAAGCATTTGCCGATTATGATCATCGCGGTGGTGGTGTCGGTACTGGTACTGGTACTGGTACTGGTGATGTTGCTGGCGGCTGATCCGTTGGCCAGGTTCATCAACGACAACCCGTCGGTGGTGATGCTGGCGCTGGGCTTCCTGATCATGATCGGCGTGACGCTGATCGCCGAAGGCTTCGGTGCCCACGTACCGAAAGGCTACGTCTACGCGGCCATGGCGTTCTCGGCAACAATTGAGGGCTTGAACATGATGTCGCGACGGGCAAAACAGAAGCTGTCAGCGAGAGAGAGTAAGATTTAAGGAAAAAAAATCCCCGCGACCACTTTGTGGGTGGTGCGGGGCAAAACCCGCGTTGTGTATCACCGTAAATAGAGCGTTGACAGACTTCAACAGAGCTTAGCCAGCCTGGTGAGCCATCTAGCTGAAGCCGAGCGACGCTCTGGTCTAATTGAAGCTCGGGGGCTCATTAGATGCATGTAGGGGGATCCTGAAAGCACGATTGGTTCAGCATGGGCAGGGCGTATATAGAAGTACGGGCAAAAAAATCCTCGCAACATGCGGAATGGCGCGGGGAAAAGTCCGATTTCAGAGTGTAACCGTGGTAGAGCGCGGACCTATTTGCTGAAAAGTCGTCTGCCTAAGGACCAAATCCAGCGGTGTAAGCGTCTGCGTTCGAAGCGTATTCAAGCGCAGATCGGCGATTATTTCATGTAGGTAAAACCTGATATGAATATTGGGTGGGTGTGGCGTGCTCAGAGAGAGGCAGATAAAGACCAATGGCCTGTCAGTTACGCCTAGTAAATCACAAACTTTTATCTATCCATCAACGTGGAAAAAGTAACGTCACCGCCACGCGAAAGCCCCAGCCTTGTTCGCCATCTACGGGACTGTCGAGCCAGTACCGCGGACCCGCTTGCACCGTTAGAGGTTGACCGCCGATTTTCAACAGCTGGGTGACCGTCAGGTTGACCGGTACCGACCACTCCCGGGATTGCCAGTTATAGGTCGACTCGGTGTTCACCCCGTAAGTGGTGTAGGTCGCGGTGGTGTACGAGAGAAACGGTTGCAGGAAGGTCTGGTTGACCTTTTCTTTGTCATCCGGTGGGCTGTCCTCCAA
>NZ_RCZE01000026.1 GCF_006438915.1 Pseudomonas arsenicoxydans
TGATCAAGCGTCAGTTCAGTTATGTGAAAACTCGCTTCCGTGGCCTAGCCAAGAACACGGCGCAGTTGGTGACGCTGTTTGCATTGTCGAATCTATGGATGGCCCGCCGACATTTATTGAGCAATGCCGGAGAGGTGTGCCTGTAATGTGGGGAATAGCCGCCGCGAGGTGCTCGCAGCGGGTAAAAAGACAGGAATGAGTCAGTGATCTGAGCGTTTGGGATCGACTCGCCACTTTCAAAATCGGTGGTGGCCGAAGACAGCCAGAAACACATGGCTACTTCAGACCATCCCTAGGGCAGCGCGTCGGCTACATTCGAGTCAGTACGGTGGAGCAAAATACTTAACGTCAGCTGGAGCATGTCCAGGTTGATCGTATATTCATCGACAGACGTCGGGCAAGGTTATCCAGCGGCTGCAACTTGCCGAATTGCTCGCATTTGTCCGCGAAGTCGTCATCGTCATCGTCATCGTCATCGTCATCGTGCACAGCATGGACCGATTGGCGCGCAATCTTGACGACTTGCGCGGTATTGTCCAGGAACTGGTTAAACGCGGTATTCGCATCGAGTTCGTTAAGGAAGCGTGGACTTGTATTGGCGACGACTCACCGATAGCTACGCTGATGCTTTTGGTAATGGGCGCCTTCGCGGGCTTGAACGAACTTTTATCCGTGAGTGGCAGCGCGAGGTCTATCTGGGCCGGAAAAGAGCGCTATCCCCAAAGCCGATTTTTGAATTGCGTCAGCGGGTAGCTTCCGGCGAAACAAAGGTGCAGATTGCACGTGATTTCGGCATTGGCCGCAAGACGTTGTATAGCTACGTGGCGAAGACTGACAGCGATGCCGTTCACGTAGCATAAGCAAATTCCAGCAGATTCGCGGTTGCAACTGGGCAGCAACTGGATTGTTTTCCGCGCAAAAACCCAAGCGCGCCAGGCAGGTACACGCCATTGCCGAGCTATATGGTGTGTCGTCTACCCGGTCCACCGTAAACCCAAACGCGATACATCGTGCCGACCACGATAAACCACGAATCCTTCCACAAGCCGAATTAGTGCGCTATCGCGATCGGGTCGCAGCTTTGAAACTTCGCACCACCGACAAGAGCAAGCGCCATTTGTCCACAGCCAGCGCGATCAAAGCTGCTGGAGGACTTCGGTGTTGAGACGAAGCAAGGCTTAATAAATGCCCCCGATGGGCTATTGACCAAACCGACTGTCAATCGTTATCTGGATCGCTAGCACTTGGACCATTCGCATTTGACACAGGAGCCCGTTGCTGTGTGTTTTCAGGGGGAACACGCCCACAATTGTTGGTAGTTCGATATCTCTTCGCTCGACCTCAAACGCATCGACAAGCCAAACTGGATCGATCCTTATAAGGGAAGCCTACACTGGTGATTTTCCGCGCGCTTGATGACCGCAATGGTATCGCTTACAAGCAGGACCACTACATCAGGTCCGCGTTGAGCGCTTCCTGAGCCTGCATCTGAAACAGGCGCTAAACTAAGAAAAGAGCCGCATGGTAGATCCTTGAGAATGCGACTATCTGGGTTATGGGATGAGCTGGCAGCAACAGCCGAAGATGAGAGTGGTGAGTATGAAACTGTATCGCTTCCGCGACCGACTCAGGAAACTGTTGCGTCGAGCGGATAGATCCCGTGCTGCTTGGCTGGGCTGGCTACTTTAAGCTAAGTGAGAGCAAACGCCCACTTGAGGGACTGAACGGCTGGATGCGTCACAAATTTCGCTGTGGTATCTGGCGTCAATGAAACCAGCCTCTACGAGGGCGCACAACTTGATATTCTGGGGCTCGGTGAAGCGTGGGGTGGCAATCTGCAGTCAATGGCTCGAGGCACATGGTGGACCTCGGGAGCGAAACATATGAATCAGGTGCTACCGAAGAAACTGTGGAATCGACTTGGACTGGCCTCGAAACTGGATACGTTAAAACGGCTTAGCCGCATAACCTGAACCGCCGCATACGGAGCAGTAAGTACAGCATGCGAAAGACGGCGACTGTAAAGCGCCTCCTACTCGATTCGCGGTAGAGATGGCGGTTAGCTGCCCTCCGTGCATATCCGTGCGTGCGGAACTACCGAATTCGACGCCTGCCTCGGGTATGTAGCGCGAAGCGATCTCCAGGGTTTCACGTTGATCATTGATGAGATCGACCATGAATGGATGCTGATGAGTCTAGGACTCCAAAATCCTGTTCGGCCATCGAAGACTCATGCCTGCGAAAGCCCTTGAAGCTCGCTTCCCCCCTCAATTGTGCATCGATCAATAGCGCTCTGCCGAACTCACATCCACTTTGACTCAAGCGATCTTTTCATCGACATATTCGATGGCAGGTTTGCCTGAGATAAATTGCGATATAACTCGACTGCTCCAGCCACCACGGCGATTTCCTTTTTAGTGGCGCCCAATACGTCAAGTGCCACGTACAGAAGTGAGTCGCATCTGGCGCGTGAAATGTTGATAGGAGCGCCATCAACTGTAATTGACAGGTATTCACACAGCTGGTCATGCATAACATAAGCTTGCCCAAGCTTGCCCCACGGGGAAACGAGGCTTAGGGCAATCCTAGGGATAGTTCCACCATCAGTCAGAACCCCGGCCGGCACGAAAACCCACTGCCGTTTACTGAGTATTAACCGAAAAGGCTGAAGCACCCGCCAGTGATCTCGACCGAGCAACCTGCTGCCTTCTGCGTCATAGCGAGTGTCCAATGGAGCATCGAAATATGGATACGTGCGGCTCATAGTCGGCTTTTCCTCTTGAAGCGGTGATATGTGAGAACCGGATACGGAGTCGCCGCTCACCTAGCGTTTTAACTTTTATCAGCCCATTAACCACGGATAGGTAAATTGGTCGGGTAATGTCGTGCGGCCGACTTCTTTCTAAGCCTGAATTCAACACATGAGTGCAACGCTAACCCCTGCATACACTTCGTACTGCGCCTCACAGCCCAAGCACTTGCTCAGACGTAAATTGGTCTGCGCGACCACCAGGTTTACGGCGGCACAGTCAGCTTACTGAAGTCCCTACCGCGGGGAATTACTGCAGGAGCAAACCGTTGGTATTTTCATTCGTGCCTCGTTGGCGGCATGAATACGGATCGGCAAAATTACTACTGGCAACGGCTCTCCGTCAGAGTGCGTGGACCACATGCCCTTTGAACTGTCAATTGATCGCCCGGGTGACTTGACGGCGAGTGAGGCGCTTGACCAGGTAAGCGCTCAGATATACTGTTTTTTACGCTCAACCAGGATGACCATTGCCGCCCCACCCCMTTCACCGTGTCGCCCCCCCCCCCCCCGCCGGCCTTGGACGGGGATTTCTACCCCCCATGGTGCTGGCAATGAAATGCATATCTTGCGCAAGACCACCCTCTAGTAACTGAAAATCAAAAGCGAGTTGTTGAAATATTTTGACAACAATCCACCCCCGAGCTGGTGAAACCATCGCATCATGAACTCGCTACTTCGGATTAGCAGACACTGCGTTCAAATTCATCCAACGCTGCAGTGAGCTCTGCTTGCAATTTGTCGGCGGAGTGTCGCACGTCCGCCCATGGCGCGATGACGTTCGCAAAGTCAGTAGCAAAGGTCGAGAGCCTCAATGCATCATTGATCCCCGCGAACTGTTCCATCGATGCATTGAGATTACTGAGTATCGTTTGCCACATCGTGTTCAGGATATTCAGCGACGCTTCGGCGCCGAGCATTCGGATGGCCAGATCAGCAAAGTTTGCCTTTGTACTATCCAAAGCGCGCTGCAAGTTCTCCTGATTGGTAACTAAATGGTTTAGAGCGTTTACCTCCGCCTGAAGTTTATTCCGCTCTTTTCTTGTGGTTTCTGCTTTCGGGCCGTAGATGGAAGCCGAAATCCACCACAAGATAGGCAATCCCGCTGAAAATGACATCTTTACATAATAGTCATAATCAATAGCCAACTGAGTAATTTGATTCGTTTTTGTAGCAATCAAAGCTTTATTATCAGCAATAGATTTTATGCGATCATTTCGCTCCAGTATTTGATACTTTAAATCTACATCAGACTGAAGTCCAATGGATTGATTGCCATCCGATAACTCTCCACCAGCCAACTCGACCTTGAAATCTGTAATACGATCTTTGACCTGCTGAGTGAACCAATGGGCCATGGCAATATCGTATGCCATTAATTGAATAATATCCCCGATGGCAAATGCGCTTCTGTCATCATCGGTCGTATATTTCATCCCTTCAAGTTCAGTATCGCTAAAATCCTCCAAGGTGTCTGATATTCGCGCCATGAGAGGCATTTTTTTGATCGCAGAGATAATCTGGTTGCCATTATCAATGACTTTAGAAGCGGTAAGCTTCAAACTGGTATTTTGTTGAATCACATTGTCTTGCATTATTTCCCAGCTTAAAGCGTGTAATTTGATTTTTTGAAATAGTATTAAAATATCCTCGGGCTCCAGGCCGGCGATACCACAAGTCCGGTATTTGAGGAACTCCACAACCTCAAGAAGCCCGCTCGGCAGAAACAAAGCATTCCTGACATATGTCTTTATTTTAATGAGATCTTCCTTTGTTAACACACCAGGACTGCGCGCGACTTCAGTGTAGGAAGACGAAATCATGCGTAGCACCTTCTGAGGAAGGTTGTGGCTGTTGGTTGTATCGTTGGGTTCCAACATTCTAGAGGGTATGTACATCGTAGGCCTCGATAGCCAGAAAGAAATTTTTAAATCGGAGATCCCCGGAACGACGTTGATACGCGCATAAAAGCCTGCAAATGAAAATTTGTAAAAGTTTCATAAGAATTACGAGTATCAAGACTGTACAGATCAACGTACCCCTCCGGGGAAGACACTCACGGCGCCGCGATCCAACGAAAAGTTAACCGGTGAATAAGTACCTCACCGATGATTTGACGGGATCAGTTGTTGGCAATGCAGCCTAATCTAGCGCACGATCCAGTCAAGTAAGCAGGACATTATGATAGTCAGAACTAAACACCTCCAGATGAACTTTGTAGCGATTGAGCAAAGCAGCAACATCATCCTTGGTAAAATCGCTGTTTTTTAGTATGCCAAGACTCATAGTAGACTGCTTCCAGATGCTCGCCACGAGATCGATTTCCTTAAGCGCCACCATGCGCAGCTGATTGACTTCCCCAACGGCGAGAACATCACCCAAGGTGTCCTCGGCAAGCTTGCGTTCACTGTTAAGGCCGGCGATGGCTTGAGTAAGTTTGTCGATTTCCTTGTCCAGATTGTTCCGTGCTGTCGCCAGTTCAGAATATTTGATGGCGGTAGAGAGAACGCCTAGGAGCTTTTTGACCAGTTGAATAGCTTGTTTGATCGCCTCCTTTTTCGGATTAGTCAAATTCAGTCCGTCCAGTGCGGCGCTATCAGGCAGATACGTTTGAAAGATATCGGCTAGATTTGTTTCACGAATAACATCTTGTGCCATGATTAGCGTATCACGCTGCTGTACGTAACTTTCCTTGGTTTTGCTGACCTCTGTCAATTGATTTGAGATACGCGCCATGCGTTCTTTTGCCCGCTGGAGCGTAGGGTTGATTCGGTCACCAATCTCTAGCTTGTAGATGTCTAGAGCTTGTTTGCCGACACTCTCCGATTGACTGATGAATTTTGCTGACACCTTGTCCAGCATAGTAACGACCGATGCCTTGAAGTACGCGATTTCGGTATTGAACAATGCTCGATCATCGGCAGAGAGTTCAGGATTGTCCAGTTCAGTTTTTAACTCATCAATGACAGAAAAATATTTCTGACCGTACGAATTTTGAATCGATGTCAGCAACATCGGAAAAGACTCCCGAAGGGTCGCATCCACAACCTTCAAATACAACGAAACTCGTCGAACTGTATCCTGTAAGTAATCGTCAGGCAGAGGAATGGAAAAGTTTGTCAGTTTCGCAATATCTCGTGTAGTACGAACAATGTTTCTTGCATCAACAGCAGGAATTTGTCCGACATTGATTGGCGTGACTTGATTCATTTTAAGCATCCTATTATGTGCGAAACGTTAGTTGTAGTTTTTTTTGTATTCTTCAAGCGCTTCGTTAAAGATAATAACCAAGTCGCCTGCATTATCTTTCACCACGGCCCACGGATCAATAACCTCTTGAAATGCGAGGCTGAAGCGCAGGAGTGACATTGCATCATTGATGTCGAGAAATTCTTCAGCAGATGCGTCAATGTTCTGCAGAATAGTTGCCCAAGATTTTTTCAGGAGATTCACCGCCTGTTCCGCATCGAGCATGCGATTGTGAACATTTGAAAAAGACTTCTGGTTAGCTTCTAGGGCGGTTTGTAGATTTTCTTTGTTCAGAACGTGCGCCTCAAGAGCGGCAAGTTCCATTACAACTGCCTCCCGCTCACGCCGTGCATTTTCGGCCTTTGAACCAAAAATCCCCCCTGTGATGGCAAGACCGATTAGCCCCCCCGCGATCCCTGTGGCGGTCAATTCACAGAAGTGTTTATAGTCCTTATCCAGCTGAATGATTCGTTCCTTTTTTTCAGTAATGGCAACTTTATCATCGGCGATGGATTTGACGAATTCGTTTCGCACCATCAAATCATACATGCCGCTCAGTTGGCCCTGTAAACCTGTTAGGAGGGGGCCGTCAGCCAACTGTCCGCCTGCCAGTTCGACCTCGAACCTCTTAAGCATATTAGCAAGCTCTTGTGTCTTGCTTTGCTGCTTTAGAACATCAGTCCTCATCGACTTGATGATGTACCCTACTTCAGTTGAGATGAGCCCGTCGTCAGTTGTGTATTTAATTCCCGCGATTTCTTCTTCGCTCCAAACCCCCAATTTTTTTCGCCCACTAACAGCGGCATCCATTTCATCGATAATTTCAACGATGGCACCACCAGTGCTGAGAATTTTTCTGGCTGCAATCCCTAAATCGATGCTTTGCTTTAGCATTTGATCTTCGATCGCTGTCCAGCTGATGGCATGGGCTTTGATGTTATTGAAGAGAACTTTAACATCGCTCGGCTCAAGTCCAGCAACACCGATACTTTTGTAGTTCAAAAAGCTTTCAACTTCAGGCAGTACGCTAGGGAGCGCCAGCCCTTGTTTTACATATAGCTTGATCGAAATAATATCGTTTTTGGTTAAAATACCCCCGCTGCGAGCTTGCTCAACACCTTTTCCCGCAAGCACATCCACTGCGTCCTTGACGAATTTACTATCAGTTGCTGATGTTTGTTGAGGAGCAGCCATATTCTTCATCTCGATGTATGATATATACACAATAGGTCCGAAGGAATTTCGAACCTCGCCTGTTGCCTATTAACTCTAGGGCAACCGCATCGAAATATCATCACCGGGGCCGATTTCGGACTTAGGCCTAGGTTGGGAGTAGGGATTGCGGAGGGCGTGGCGCCTTTGTATCCAGCAAGTAACGGATTTTCTATCATCGGCCATACTCATCATCTATTGGCCGAACGGTTAATTTATTCTTATAATCCTCAGCTTGCCTTTAGAGCTGAGATAACGATGTCGTAAACTGTTTAAATCCACTTGAACGTTTAGACTAAAGGCTCGAAAACACTTGATGTGTATGGGCGAACTGCGCCAGAAAAAAGCCAATGCATGCCGAGACACCGCTGCACGCTATGCGTTAATCCCCGAAACTTGCGAGAAATACGTGAACACTTGATCTTTTGTTACTCTCCCTTGGCAAACTTGCTCGGAGATCGCTTACGCAACTATATATCGTTTAGAAAGTTCGATCGATTTTAGCCACATGCAGCACACGATATATGGATGAAAGTAAAGACCAAAACACAGTAATACACCAATGCATACTACTTTAAGACTTCGAATGTCCGAGCTCAGACAGTCAATAAACAGGCGCTCGCTCGATGTATGATCTTATGCATCCTGAATTCATAGAATAACTGCAACGCCTTGAGAGCAGATTTATCGTGGCGCAGCCGGTTAGCTTCGTCGACACGAACCCGATCAATCACCTCTCGGTCATATTTTGGCCACCTCATGGAAGAGATCGTAGATCAGTCGCGCTTTCGGGCAGCGTTGACGAATCTCCAGATCAAAAACGGTATTCATGTCCATCGCCACCGCTTCGATTCGAGCGCTCCCCTCAGACCCCAGCTTTTCGAAAAACGTCCGAACCGCCGCCCGGCAACGGCCTTCGCCAATCCACAGAATCCGCTGTGTATCGGCGTCCAGCACAACGCTGGCGTAACGATGACCTTTGAACAAGCGAATTCCCATCATCAGGCGATGTGGTTGCGCCGTCGGCAACGTGCTCAGCGCCGCTTGCAAGGCTCGACGATCCAACAACCGAACGGTATTCCAATGCAGTCCAAACATCTGAGCCATGTGCAGGGTGGGAAGGCGCTCGCAGGCTTGAATGACCGCGTCGGCCAGGCGGCGCGTCATGCGGGCATAGCGATCCAGCCACCTGACGGCCTCCATGCGCTTGCCGCAATCGCGGCAGCCATCCGCCTGAGCATAAGGCTGAGGCGCACCGCGCGACCGAAAATGGGCAGATCGCGAACGGTCCGCTCGCAATATTCACGCGCGGTTGAACAAGGTCTTTGGCAGCTACCACAGGAAGGAAATCGTTTGGCGTGGGGAGCCAGATCAATCTGTAGGGCGACACCGTAAGGCTTGATCGTGACGACAGTAAAGCCCTCCCAAAAAGGAAGAAAAGCATTAATACCGCGCTTAAGAATGCCGGTTAGTTAGATGTGTTTGCTCGCACAAACATCATCAGTCAAATCGGCTTTCTTGTTTCTGTGTTTCTAGGGATTCCGTGAAGGATCTTTTTTAGTTTTAGTACGCTTTTCAGTGCCGCCAATAATCGCCGCACCGAACACTACCACGACCCGCGCAAGTGCAGTGTTGTAGTGGTCTAATGAAAATGGACACCCATTTAGGCGAGAATACTCGCCAGATAGTGGTGTCTGATGACCAAACAACGTCGTTCCTTTTCCGCTGAATTCAAACGCGAGGCCGCAGGCCTCGTGCTCGATCCCATATCGAAGCCAGCCGCTCGCTTGGGGTGGTCGAGTCCGCGTTGCGTCGCTGGGTTAATCAACTCCAGCAGGAGCGCGACGGCGTTACTCCGCAGAGTAAAGCGCTGACGCCTGAGCAACAGAAAATTCAGGAACTGGAAGCTCGAATCGCTCGCCTTGAGCGGGAGAAATCCATTTTAAAAAAGGCTACCGCGCTCTTGATGTCGGAAGAGCACGAGCGCACGCGCTGATTGATCAACTGAGCGCCCAAGAGCCGGTCGATTGGCTTTGTGCAGTCTTTGATGTCACTCGCTCGTGTTACTACGCCCACCGCCTCAGGCGCCGAACTCCAGACGTTGAGCGACTTCGGTTGCGTAGTCGGGTCAACGAACTGTTTACGCAAAGTCGAAGCGCTGCCGGTAGCCGCAGTATCGTGTCGATGATGCAGGAAGACGGCGAGCAAATCGGGCGGTTCAAAGTGCGTGGCACTGATGCGGCAACTGGTGTTAGTCAGCAAACAACCTGGATCACATGCCAAACAAGCGACGGTTGAGCGCCCTGACATTCCGAACATCTTGAATCGAGAGTTTGATGTGCCGGCGCCGAATCAGGTTTGGTGTGGCGACATCACCTACATCTGGGCTCAAAGGAAATGGCATTACCTGGCTGTCGTTCTGGATCTCTACGCACGCCGGATTGTGGGCTGGGCGCTGTCAAACAAGCCGGATGCGGATCTGGTCATCAAGGCGTGGGACATGGCTTACGAGCAGCGTGGCAGGCCTCAAGGGCTGCTGTTTCACTCGGATCAGGGTCAATATGGCAGTCGCCAGTTTCGCCAACGGCTCTGGCGTTACCGCATGTGCCAAAGCATGAGCCGTCGTGGAAACTGTTGGGATAATGCGCCGATGGAGCGTGTGTTTCGCAGTTTGAAAACTGAATGGATACCGACCGTGGGCTACATGACAGCTCAAGAAGCGCACCGCGACATCAGTCATTACCTGATGCATCGGTACAACTGAATCAGACCGCACCAATTCAACAACGGACTGGCCCCAGCTCAGGCCGAGAAAAAACTTAACGTCGTGTCCGGGATTAGTTGACCACTACAGTGTCTTACCTTGCCATGCTTTCATAGTGCAGCCGAATTTTGTGAAGCTCGGATATTCTTCAAGACGAAAAGAGCCAATAGTGGTAAGCATTTCCCTTCATCGGAACGGGCTACAGCTGGCTTTTAAGCTGTACAGCATACCTCTTATAAACAAGCCCGGCCGACTGGGCTGGGTGTTTTGCATCTGACTGGCAGCATACAGCACCCGGCGGCTCCGGCCTTCCTTATGCTGGAAGTCGTTCAGCTTGAGGTGGCTTAGGCTGGCACTCCCTTTTCCCGACTGAAGATCCATTTTTGCGCCTCTGAACCCAACTCCAGAAGGCGTGTAATGGATGGATAAATGCCGCAAGCACGCAAAGTAGCATGATGATGTCGAGTGAAATCAACGGGATACTTTCATGTGAGAACATGGTGGTGTACTCCTGTATTCACTATGTAGGAGTCTCCAGACTAGCATCTACGACGGTTCATGTATGAATGTTTTTAAAGGTCTGTTCAACTTTGGCCTGAAATGCGCAATGTCGGCTAATGGGAACCACCGATTTTGATGTCCTCTCTGCATGAGGTTAAAAAAACACTTACCCGGTCGAAAACCAGACCTTATTCTGCTTTTAACTCATGAGTTCCCCTCTAATCACGCGTCTTCAGGGCGATTGGTATTACAGACGCTCCCCCCGCACTCTACAACCACTTTCACACGATCCACATATTCGACAACGCGAACAATGTCGTCTGCTGAGTGATGTTTTTCGCCAAGCCCTGAAAGCGCTCTTTCGCATATGAGTGAAATTGGAGGTGTCCCCGACTCGACCAGCAGCGCGCTAGCAATGATAGGACCGATGTCGGGGTTACAAGAGCTCCCAGGCAAGCGAGTCTGAAGCGCCACAATACTCGACGGCTATGGTGCAAGGCTTCAGCCATGCGGCAAACTCAAGCAAGCGGTTGCAATTGAATTTCTTGCGCAATACTTCCTTGCCTTTGGCGTCGAGCCCTGTGAGATGAGAGGTGTTTTTCCAGTATCTAGGCCGAGCAAGTCCAAGATGTCCATGAGAGGTCTCCGCAAGTAAGTGAGAACCTCTGTAGGTTTATATTTAGCGGGGTTATACCGTGCCGGGCTGACCATCTCATTAGGTGGATCGTCCGTAAACCGCGCTGAATCAAGGGATTTTGCAGTGCATTGCAATACTACATTGCTACAAAAACAGATCGCATGTAGGAATCCCCTCCAACATACCGGCGCGGCTTGGGAACCGGCGCGAGTCGACCGAAGGCAGCCAGAACGCCGTGCCGCCAGCCCGTTCCGCCCTCTTCGCCCTCTTCGCCCTCTTCGCCCTAAAGGTCAGCCTCCTGCGAGAATGCGGCAAGAAATCAATCAGCGAAGTTTTATAAGCCTGACGATGAACATGGATGCGGCCGGCGTGACACTGGTGAATAACCGGGGTTTCTTTCGCCGCCCTAGCCCGCGCCGCCTCCCGATTTGAAGTAAATCCCTACACGCAGTTCAGCAATCCCCTGACTCGCCCAACCGCATGGACAATGAAAATAGCCCTATCAAAGTCGAGCGAGCAGACCAGCGCCCGGCAAGCCTGTCACCAATGTCCAAACGGAGTACCAGATCCAATGCGCCCACTACACGTAATCAGTGCCACTCTCTTGTGCTTCACGGCTTCTCTGGCACTCGCCGAATCCCCAGAACAGGCGATTCGCAGCTCCTTGAAAGCCATTCAGCCCGACCTCGAGATTCAAACCTTTGTCGCCAGCCCTCTGCCAGGCATCCACGAGGCACATCTTTCCGGCGGACGCGTGCTTTATTTCAGCGACGATGGGCGCCACATGCTGCAAGGTTATTTATTCGATTTTAAAGATGGCAAGGCAGTCAACCTGACCGAGCAAATCAAGAACCGCGCGGTAGCCAAAGAATTGAATGCCGTACCAGTCAGCGACATGGTGGTGTTTTCACCTGAAAAACCGAAAACCCATATCACCGTGTTTACCGACCCGGACTGCGGTTTTTGCCAGAAGCTCCATGAAGAAGTTCCTGCATTGAACAAGGCTGGCATTGAAGTACGTTACATGGCGTTTCCGCGCCAAGGGGCTGGCTCTGCCGCTTACAACACTCTAGTCAGCGTCTGGTGCGCCGATGACCGTCGAAGCGCTATGAATAAAGCGAAGTCACGGGAGGCATTGGCCCCCGCCAACTGCGAGAACCCGGTGGACGAGCAACTCGCACTGGGGGAAGTGTTCGGCATTCAAGGCACTCCCGCAATTGTCCTTGCCGATGGCACAATGATTTCCGGGTACCGACCGGCAGCAGAACTGGCAAAAATTGCCCTGTCGGTGAAATAGGTCCCCTCGACAGCTCAGCGAACACAGCCTAAGCCGGCCATCACATCCATAAACACTGATTCCGAAAGTGGCTTGCTCAGGCACGCTCGCAAGGGCAACCTCCGCTGCTGGGCTTCTCTCAGTAACTGCCGAAGTTCAGCTGGGGCATCGATGCCGCTAATCAACAAGGCATGTTCAACCCCGCCGAGCTGGTGGATTTTTGCTATCAGATCTAACCCGAAGTCCCCATCCAGATGCTGGTCACACAGCAACACATCGAAGCGCCGCCCTTCCTTAATCATCGACAGTGCTTCTGCACTGTCGAGCGCTGGCGTCATCCGATAGAACCCCAGGCGATTCAGGTACATCTGTAAGCCGATCAGCTGAAAAGGATGATCCTCTACCAGTAAAAAATTAAGGTCGCGCAGTGAATCTGCTTTGCAAAACAATGACTTTTCCTTTTATTTGGCCTGAAACTGGTTGTAATCCCTGAGCCAGTGGATGAAGGCATCTCCCGAGAGCGGCCTGGAAAACAGATACCCCTGACCCACCGCGCAACCAAGATCCTGCAACAACGCCAACTGTTCGGGCGTTTCAATACCCTCCGCAACGAGGGAAATATCGAGCTTGTGCGCAAGGTGCAACAAGCTATCCACCGCTGCGAGGGTTCTTGGGTTATGGGGCATGCTGTGAATAAAACTTGCATCGAGTTTCAGCTCGGTGCACGGCATTTCGCACACCCGCTGCAGCGAAGAAAATCCGGCCCCGAAATCATCAATGGAAATACCGCAGCCCAACAAACGCAGGCGCACCAGGTTTTCGATGCTTGAGATGGGCGCAATCATCAACCCACCTTCAGTAATTTCCAGGATTAAACTTGCGGCGGGTACCCCTTCTGAATCGAGCGCCCTTTGCACGCTGGAAATAAGGTTGGGTAGCGCCAGTTGGCTTGCCTCAAGATTGATGGAAAGAACAACTTCACCTATCAACCGCTGTTTACGCAGAAACCCCAATGCCTGCTGCGTTATCAACTGCGTCATGGCATCAAGCCCCCCCTCCCTGACCACCACGTCCAAAAAAAATCCAGGCGCCAGCAATCCATGCATTGGATGCTGCCACCGCACAAGGACTTCCGCCCCGATCACCTCCAGCGTTTGAAGATTGATCTTGGGTTGGTAAAACGGCACGAACTCGCCCTCCTGCAACGCGCGTTTCACATCAGTGGCGAGAATGGGTTGAACGAGTTGCGTACACGACTTGGCGGGCATGGCCGGACGGTATCGAGCCAGCAGCAACTTCAAGTCCTCTCTAGAAAAGGGCTTATCCAAATCGCCCAGTACCTGATACCCCGACAACCGGGCGAGTTGTTGAATGGCGAGACGCAAATCCACGTCAATGCCGCTGGATATGATCAATGCCGCAATGCGCCCAACCTCATATGCCTCCCGCAAAAAACTCAAGCCATCGACGCCTTCCATCTGAATGTCACAAATGAGCACATCAAAATGGCGCTCCGCTTTGAGCAAAATAAACGCCTGCTCACCATTTTCTGCCGTAAAAAGATGGTTGTACCCCAGGCCCCGAAGGGTCAAGGCGAGCATATGCCGAGCCAAGGCGTGATCTTCAAGAATCAAGATCTTCATATCGTTCATCACTAGGTCACCGCATGTGTGAGCTGCGTTGATTAAACTGTAGCAACGAAACGATAGCCCCCTCGTTACGAGCCCTCGACCAGTCCGCATCGGCGAGCGACCATGATCAGCTCAACCAAATTGCCGGCATTGAGCTTCTCCAACACACGGGTTTTGTAGGTACTGACAGTCTTGTCACTCAACCCCATGCTGAGCGCGATGGCTTTGTTAGTGGATCCTTTAATCAACTCATAAAAAACATTCATTTCCCGTTGCGATAATAATTTCAGCAAAGCAACCTCGTCGCCAAGAAGCGGTTGCTCTGCCGTCCAGGATGGGAAGAAGTTATAGCCTGATTGAGTGGCACGCAGCCCTCTCACTAGCTCACCGATTTCTTCGGTCTTCCGGACATAAGCCTGCGCTCCAGCTTGTATGCAACGCATGACAAGGTGATAAGAATCTTGCGCGGTAAACACTAGAATGCTGACCGGTACGTTCAACGCCTTTACACGCTGGATGACACCAAACCCGTCCAGTTGCGGGATCCCCAAATCCAGAATGACAAAATTTGGCTGGAGCTTTTTGATGCCGCTGACCGCATCGAGCCCGTTATCTGCTTCACCCACTACCTCAAACCCTTCTTGAATCAACAACATTCGAAGCGATAGGCGAATCACTGGATGATCGTCAACGATCAAAACCTTGTTCATATAAACCTGCTATAGCGCTAAATAAAAAAGATCACTCCAAAGCCACGCATCCCCCAACCCAAGGCTGGTCTCAATGATTAACCACTGACAGCAACGAGATGTTTGACGGAAAAAATGATCTGAAATCAAATGTCTCACTTCATTCATGATTGAGAACACTTGCACAATGTCGGTCATATTCAACGAGGAAAAACAATCAACCAGCCGGCCAATACGCCATCCTGCGTAGGGGATTCCTTAATATTCATATGCGCAAAAAACAGAGCCTTCTGGTTTTCCGTACTTGCCCCATTTCGCTCCGCCCCTCTATTTTTTCCCACCACCGTTCAGACCCCGAATTCTTGCATGGCACCGAACAGTTCGAATGATTGAAAAACTCAGGCTGACGTCGACATCCATTCAACAACTGCCAACTGCAATTGAAGAACAGCATCGCGTACATCTATCGCCCGACAGCGCGCGCTGTCATCGTCCAGTGCTTTTGCCAGTCCTTCTTCATAGGCTCGGGTCGCTTCAATCAACTGCTTGGCACCGACCATCCGAGCGGCACCTTTGAGGCGATGCACAACCTGCCCCATATCCCGCCACTTCCCGGTGTCCAGTAACTGCTCAAGCCGATTCAGATCTGCCACATTGGAGGTGTGCAACTCGTTGAGCAGGACATGGATCATCTGATGGTTACCTTCAGTGAGCGACTCAATAAGGTCCAGGTCGAAGAATTGCGAAAGTTCGACAATCGGCGCATTTGCCGCCACTGGCTCAGGCACAGGCACAGGCGAACTCACTTGGTGCTGCTCAAATTGCCCAAGACAGGTACGCAACATTGCCAGACTCACCGGTTTGAACAGGCAGTCGTCCATGCCGGCCGCGAGACACCGCTGACGCTCTTCGACTTGTGCGTTGGCGGTGAAGCCGATAACCACACATCGTTCTCGCCCGGCTTCGCGCTCTTGTGCCCGAATCCACTGCGTCAGCTCGTACCCATTCATCACTGGCATGTTGCAATCAGTAATCACGACATCGAAGGATTCGACCTGCAGACAATCACACGCTTGCTGGCCATCTTCTGACTCGTGCACGGAGTGCCCAAGAAACTGCAACTGCTGACTCAGCAACAGCCGGTTAGGCAAATGGTCATCGACCAGCAAGACTCTGAGTGCCAGGCTTTGCAACGTTTCCTGCGAGTGTTGTTGAGGCTGGGCTATTTCTGGCTCCAACGAGGGCACTTGCAATTCGACCTTAATCCGTGTGCCACGGCCTGCGGCACTGTCCAGCATCAAGCTGCCGCCCATCATTTCGACCAATTGCTGACAGATCGCTAGTCCCAGCCCTGTTCCACCTCTCTGACTCGACTGACCGAGCACTTGACTGAAAGGTTCGAACAGGCTCTTTTGATCCACCGGGGAGATGCCGATGCCAGTGTCCTCAATGAGAAACACCAAACACAAATTGTCGCCCGCCTCCCAAGTTCGCAACGACAATTTCACGCCACCACGATCCGTAAACTTGATGGCGTTGCCCACAAAATTGGACAGCACTTGTTTCAAACGACCGCCATCGACCATCACATCCTTGGCCGAATCGAGTTGCACGTTGGCTTCAAGGAAAAGCCCCTTTTGACGTGCCAGTCCATGGAAAACCCGTTCAACCGACTCAAGAATTTCTTGCGGGCTGCTTCGCTGAGGTTCGAGAGTGAGCTTACCGGATTCAATTTTTGCCAGATCGAGAATGTCTCCAATCAACAACATCAAAGAACCGGAAGATGAATACGCTACTTCAATGGCTGAACGATCCCACGCCTCACCTCGATCGACCCGCTCCATGGTCAGTTCCAACAACCCAATAATGGCGTTCAATGGCGTTCGTATCTCATGACTCATCACCGCCAGAAAGCGGCTCTTCGCTTCGCTGGCAAGAACCGCTTGGTCGCGAACTTCTTGCAATTGCCTCATCAATCGCTCGGTCGCTGATACATCAATCCAGCCCATCAGCACCCCCACAATACGCCCATCATTGCCGTGATGGGGCACAGCCCACTGAGTGAATGTGAAGGTTTCACCATTAACCATCAGCTCGATTTGTCGCACATCGAGCGATTCGTTACGCTGCAACAGGGCTTCGTATGCTTGCTCCTGAGCTTCGTCCTGGGCCGAGTCCAAGCCGCCAATTTCGCTCCAGGTCCTCCCGACCACCTCGTTGGCCTGTAAATCAAAAGTTCTGTAAAAGGCCTGATTGCAAAACAGAAAACTGCCGTGCAAATCACGTACAACGATTGACTCTGGAATTCCATCAAGCAATGCGCTGCGGAAGGCCTGGCGCGCCTCCTCCGCACGAGATCGAAGTCGATTGTAATAAGCAAAACCCTGCCAAATGACCAGCAAACCTATCAGCCCAGCACCCGCCAGGAAGAACCAACGTATCCTCCGCTCATAGCTTCCCCATACACTGGTTTTGGCGGGCAAGCTGTTTTGCCATCGTTCAACGAGATTACCCACAACCCGGGGTTCCAAATGGTTCACCGCAGCCTGCATTACGTCGAACAACATTGGGTTATTTTTTACTACCCCAAACGAGAGATTGGCCTGTATCTGGGCCAACGAAGTCACAATCCGTAAGTCTTTAGGAAAGTACTGATTGATCATATAACGGGAAATTGGCAGGACCAGAATTGCCGCCTCAGCCTTACTATCGGCGACGGCCACAAGCGTATCGATATAATCCGCCGTCAAAACAGGGATTACCGCCGGGTAACGCTCATGCATGTAGCTCACGGGAGGAGAGCCCTCCACCATCGCCACTTTTTGATCATGCAGGTCAGCGAGGCGTCGAATGCTAGTGTTCCGGCGTGTCACCAGCGCAAAACTGCTGCTGGCGAAAGAATCGGTGAATTGCAGAATTTCTTTTCGTTCGGGCGTCGGTAACAACATGACTGTCATTTCCGCGGCGCCAATCCGCAACCCCTGCAAGATGTCCTTGGCGGAGGGGTATTCGATCATTTTAAAGCGCAAACCAGTGCTTTGACTTATCTCCGTCAACAGATCTGCCATCAATCCGCGAAATTCACCATCATCATCAAAAAAACCATAAGGGGGACCACCCCCACTCACAGCCACTCTGACTTCAGGTCGTCCGGCCAGCCACTGAAGCTGTTCAGGGCTAAATACCGAGACATTCGCAGAATCAAAACGCGAATTGACACCCCAGTGCCCAAGTATCTCTGCCTGAGCCAGGCGTGGAATACCTTCCAACACTCGATCGAACATGGAACGCAATCGATAGTCATTGGCGCGAAAGACAAAGCTATAGCCCTGCTCCTTTGGCCCGATAAAAGGTCGCATGCGCAGGCTGGGTAGCTCGCCCAGCGATAAGTGATAGGCAACGGTGACGGCATCACAGATCAACCAACGGTCGTTTTGATACTCAACCGCATGCAGGGCTTCGCGAACAGTGGAATAAATGTCCATTTGTACATTGGGAAAGCGCATCCGCAACTCATCGAGCGAGACATAACCGTCTACGACTGCCAAGCGCCCTTCCTTTAATGCGCTACCCTCGCCCAGATCCCCTCCACGTCCCACCAGCACCGGCTGGTTTTCGGTATAGGGAGTCGACAATTGCATACCAGGCAATTGCGCTTCATAAGAGGAACCGCGTCCCAATACATCGACCTCACCGGCCGTCAATGCTGCCAACGCAGTAGTCCAGTCAGGATAGACCCGCACCTCAACTTTAAGCCCAAGGCTACTGCCAATGATGGCTATGTAGTCCGCGGTGATCCCACGAAGAGATTCCCCACGCACCAATTCAAGTGGCTGGTAGCCTAAGGCTGTCGTACCTAAGCGAACGACCCGACGACTATCCAGCCATTGACGCTCGGTCGGCTCGATGTTCACCTCAATTCGTGGCAGCGCAGGATCACTTTCAAGTCGTACCGACTCCAGTGCGGACACGGGTCTACCCCATAGAAAACAGCACACCAGCAATAATTGCACCAGCCAGTAACTGGCACGCAGACCGCGGGAGAATCTTTCACGAGTCAGCATCTCAACTCCCTGGACAACATTCATGCAGCGAACGTGTACCGACATGGAGCCCATCAGCTCAAACATACCCGTCGACCGAAATCGATCAACGCTCCATGGCTCTTCAGCCCAAGCTTAGCTTGCAAGCTGCGGATGACGACATTTGTCCGTGAACGAGTGATTTGCAGGGTAGACGCTGCATTGGAAACATCGCCGCCTCGCACCAGACAGCGCAGCACGACCAGTTCCGCATCGGACAAACGACTTAAAGCGTCACCGGGTATGCGACCCGAAGAGGGGAACATCGTTTGCCCATGCCGGATTTGCGTAATAAATTCGGGCAACAGGGTGATTCCGGCGGCCTTGTTCAAAAAACCTTTCGCACCCAAGCGCATACAACGAAAACCGTAGATCTCAGGATCAAGCATGCTGACCACCAGCACCGCTAGCCAGGGAAACTGGCATTGCAGTTTGCGCAAGGTGGCCAAGCCTTCCAGCCGCGACATATCCAGGTCCAATAAAAGCAGACTTGGGGAATGCCGAACCACCTGCCTGATTGCTTCATCCCCCGTGGTCACTTTCCCGACCACGATATGCCCCGCCCGTACCAGCACCAAGCTGAGCACTTGGGTGGTCAAGGCATCATCGTCAACGATAAGTACTCTTTCCGATTCGTCCAACACAACAGTCTCAACCATCTACATACGCTCCTGCATATTGTTATCTCCTTATGACTGCACTGAGGCACCCGATTGACGGATAGTGCTTCTGAAAGCAGCGATTTAACCGCTATAGGTAATCCTTTTCTAGCTGCCTCTCGCACTAAACTTTCGGAGTGTGCTCGCGCTGTGAGGCCTTGCGCGCCTGCGCACAATGACCCCGTTCTTCCGGCTCGCGCACCTTAAAAATTGGCGCGTGGGCGTCCACGGTTGGTACCTCGAACCCCTCATGGTCAAACCCACGGACACTTGCCAGCCGATAGCGTTGAATCCGCCCCTCCACGGGTACGCGAAAGTCCTGCGCCTGCCCCGGCTCAATGGCATCAAAACTGTGGAGAACGCTTTTCAGTGGGCGGCATTGAACATCCAGCAGCGTAACCACGACATAGCCATGGCGAATCAGGGCATCACCACTGTTCGTCACCGAGCCCCGTACAAATGATTCGTCATTGATTGAGCCGCTCGTATGGAAATTCAAATACACCTCGCCGGCTGCCCAGCCATTGAGTGAAAAGCCCAAAGCGGCAACAAAACTGCCCCACCTGGTACAGCCATTCGTATGCGACATTGCAATCACCGTTTTTACATCCTGTGGACTATCGAACACCCGCCAGAACATTCCTTCACGCCAGGCCTAGTACAGGTTGAAAATTCATCCAACCCAGCAGGCCGAAACCTGCCACGACGACACCCGCATATTCATAAATACTATTCATCACCAGTTACTTCTCTAAACCCTGGATCATATTGATCCTACTCAGTACACGATTATCTAAAAAGCCAAAGTCAGGCTATGCCAGCAAACACCCAAAGTAATGTAGGAAATTCCGCCCGACCTACTGACCTGCAATCATCCAATTCTCACAGACACCTAAAACCTTCAGGTTTTCCTTACATATAATCTCGAACAATCACGTAACCCTGTCTTCACCCATGCAACGACATGGAGTTCTAGCGAAAAAGGAAATCTCATGCCAAGCCAAGAGAACGAACCGGCACACACCACTCAAATGGAGAGCAAGCCAATGCTGGTACTGACCCGCAACCTAGCCGAAGCCATAAAAATTGGCGACAACATCACCATTCGAGTATTACGCGTCACCAACAACACAGTCCAACTGGGTATCTCCGCGCCTGGCGAGGTAGAGGTCCACCGATCAGAGCTCTATCAGAAAATCCAACAGCAAAAAAAGCAAAACACTTAGACGATTTTCAGCATTAGTTGCCGAAGGTTATACATTGCCTTCGGCATTACTCCCTCTGCACCACCGCTTCCCTGGCCTTCGCACAATACTCGCGATCGGCGGGCTCACGCCCCTTGAGAAGTTCAGCATTATCATCGACCGCCATCACTTCAAAACCTTCGGCATCGAAGCCCTTTACACTGGCCAATCGATAACGCTTCAACGCACCATTGATTGGGACCCGAAAACCTAATTTTTCTCCAGCGGGAATGTTTGCAAAATGCTCCAGCACACTTTTCAAAGGGTGGCATTGAGCATCAAGCAAGGTTACGACTACGTAGCCGTGTGCCACTGGGGCGTCACCACTATTGATCAGTGTGCCACCCACAAAGGATTGCCCACCCGAAGAGCCCCCCATGTGGAAGTTCAGGTGCAACTCCGGCGCCGCTGAACTGCTCATGGAATAACCGAATGCCAGAGCAACACCCGCCAGACAGGAAAGACTTTTCTTACGCATTACTTACCTCCTGATATTTGAATTACGAGTACTCGCAATATCTCATCATCGAGACGACACGAGCTAAACAGTGACTACATAGTCCCACCCCAAGCAACGCCAGAACGCCAGCGTTTACCTCTATTCAAGTAAGGAATTCCTTCACACCCCCATCAAACAATCGTCGGGGGTGACCATAGGCAGATCGGCGCGCATAAAAAAGCCGATGATCACACTCATGTGATCATCGGCTCGGTTGTGTAGCCTTGTAGAAGTATTACTTGTCGGCAACAACCTGGATCTTGCGCTTCTGATCGCCTTTGACCGGGGTGTAGGTTGGGCCGGTAGCGAGGTCAACGAAGTTGCCGCTGCCGATCGAGTCTTCGATTTGCCACTGGTAGTTAACCGTACCGCAAGTGGCTACACAGGAAGCTGTAGCTGTCAAAGGTGCGCCCACTTGCGGGAAGCCCCCAACAAAACCAGAGATAGCCACGCTCACTAGCTTATCGTCAGTTTCCGGCTCAAAGCGACCATCGTCATCTGGGTCAGCAGTACCACCCGCAGCTCTTACAGCAAGACCTTCATAGGGATCGGTAATACTCGAATCAGTCTGCGGCTTAGCGAACAAGGTAATTGGTTTGCCTGCATCCCCGGAAGCAATTGTATAGGTAGCAGCAGTACTGACTTCTACCCCATCAACCAACCAGCTATAGGTTGAAGCAACCGGAGTGTCTCCATCCTCATCACTGATAGCACCGTCGACCACTCGCAAGACGTCGCCAGTGTTCAAAAGATTGTTGGTGTCGATATCATCATAGTTGACGGTCGGCGGTGCCATGACGGGCGCACGACCGATGACGGTGCTGGTCTCGCTCGAAGTGACCGCAGCAAAAGCTGAGGCGCTGACGGCGAAACCGAGGGCCAGGCCCAGCAGTTGACGGGAGGTTTTCAATTTAAAGCCATTCATAGTGTTTCTCTTCAACATTGATTACGCCCTACTGGGCATTGGAGTGTGTAATTGATGCAGTTATTACAAATCGATTGGGCCGTGAGCCTGTACTCTGTATAGCGATATGCCTGAGTAGTAAGGCAATGCTCGCTCAACAGAATGTGACGCTATTTTGTCAATTTGAATGGGTATGAGATGCGAGGAAAACCCGGGGTACGCGTAGGGATATCCCTCAATGCAAAAATGAGTAAATTTTGTATGGCGGAGTATTTGTTGATTTCCGCAAATGAGCACGCACCTCTCGCTTAAAACACAGACGAATAAAATGCAAAAAACAATGCCCCGACCACATGGAGTGATTCGGGGCTATGTTAATCCTGAGTAGCTGCTTGAACAGCGCTTGAATTCACGAGTCCAGACCCGAAAACCCCTTAAATAAATCCACCCCTGATTTATTGTTCGGGGACAATTCTATTCGAAGCAACCGCCTGACAACCTCTAACAAGCAGAAGGAAAACTCAGTTTTGTTAATTAGATATTTAAAACCTAACAAACCAAACAAAACAAAACAAAATTATGCCAACTAAATTTTATGCATTCAAACTATCTAATCACATTAAACCCCTCAACCCCAAACTAAAATCAGCAGCACCATTAAATAAATTTTACGTTATTAAATCAACGAATACAGGCCACCTGAAAAGTGTAACTAGAATCGCCTGATTCTCTATTAGAACGACCATCAATCATTTCAATCGAGTAGTGCCCCCCCCCACTGTTCGCGGTGCTGGTCCAATAGTTACGAGTACCTCCACATTCGCCAACCGGCCAACCGTACTTACTACACATTTCCGTATTTGTTATATAACCAGAATTTGGAAAAAACGTTGGAGACGAGGTCTTGCTAACGAAAAGCTGCCGCATTTCATCCCTCGTGGGTATGCGCGCTCCCATCCCCACGCAATAAGCATGAGCCTGGCCATAACTACGATTAACCGCTATTGGAGCAATAAAATTATCGATATCAAGCGCGGCACCAGCCCCCTTCACAATAATACCCGACGAGACAGACGTCAAACCGCTGGACGGCTCGGTGATTGCCGGGTTGGTCTTGGGTATCACTTGAATCGTTAAGGTTTGGTTTTCATCGGCAGATACAGTGCGATAGGTACTAGAATTAGTACCTATGTTTGTACTACCTCTACGCCACTGATAGGTAGAGGTATTTTTAACATCTCCGTCGTTATCATAAAAATAGGACGAATTGACGACCAACGTATCGCCAATTCGAGGCTGAACACCTACTGCTGTCTGGTTACTTATGCTGACTCCACGCGCTTCTGGAGCATGCCCCTTAACAATACCCGTAGTCGTACTCATATCCGCCGCTTGAATGCCAACTGCCATCGCCGCCAGCAGTACACCACCGGCAAGGTAGGATATTTTGAAATTACTCATATTCTCTTCCTCATCAATTCATTCGGACCACTGTCTATCCTGGCCCTCGACACGAAGTTTCTGCAATGCCTCAACCATCTCGCGATGTAGCTGCTGAATCCTTCACTCATTAGTTGCGATCATTCCCTTCCAGGAAATGTCGTTTATATCTAGGACACTGCTTCGACAAACCTGTTGAAGAGACACCGGCCTTACTCCGGCGGTATCCAGCCCCCTGTTTGACGAGTTCAGTAACTGGTCACTTTCCGTCGTCTTTATATGAGGCGTATTTTCCCTTTTAGGAAAACGTTGTTCCGCCAGTAATGCCTTCTAATCCTGTAGGTAAATCCTTCAGTGCTCGGTTGTCGTTCTACCGACACTGCCAACCCGCTCAACACCAATGCCATCCGCCCCTTGCCATTGGCGTTGAAGCGTTGGCGGCACCTGCAGCGCGGGTCGAGCCCGCCATCAGCGGGCCTGCGAGCCGTGGGGTAACTTCAATGTGTTGATGGAGTGTTCCTCATTCATTCAATCGGGCCACCTTCAATTCAGGCCCGTCACACCAAGGGTCAACCGCAGCCGATCATGACTGAACAACTACGGCCTTCCTTGTGTGTAATTTGCAGTCATCTCCCGTGAGGCGATGACCTCTGTGTGTTCAGCGTTGCAGCTTCACGCCAGCGTGAAACGAGTTCGGGCAGCGGAATCACCCGCTGCCCGACCGTATTACTGCTTGCTCACCTTGACGCGGATCTTGCGAAGCTGATCGCCCTTCTCCGGTACATAGGTCTCGGCATTAGTACCGATGTTCATGTAGTTGCTGTCGTTCGCTACCGTCTGGATCTCCCACTGATAGCTCAGGGTTGGCACACAGGTCGTCGCACAGGTGACTTCAGCCGTGAGTGGTGTACCCACCTTCGGATGACCATTCGCATCGAGGCCCAGGATCTTCACCGTTGCGGGTGCGGTTGGGTCGATAACTACTGGACCGTCCGGCAGAGATGCACTGGTCACTGTCTCGGTATTACCGGTGACGTTGCCGCCGTTTTTCGCCTGGACCGACAGCTCCAGAACCTGACCGACATCCGCTTCCGCGATGCGGTAAGCCGGTACTTCGCCGCCGATGGTCACTTCATCAGTGCCCACGTTTGCCATGGTGCTGCCTTCAACACCCCAGGCGTAGGTCGACTTGTCACCCTTCGAACCGGTCTTGGCATCGAAGGTGTAGCTCGCCGACAGGTCTTCCCCCGATTGCAACACGCCGCGCAGGGTCACACCGCTGATAGCTGGCGCTACGGTTGGATCAATAACGATCGGACCACCCGGCAACGAAGCGGTGGTATCGGTCATCGTGTTACCGGTCTTGTCGCTACCGTTTTTCGCTTTAACCGACACTTCCAGTACCTGACCGACGTCAGACGGCTGGATGGTGTAGCTCGGTACTGCACCACTGTTGGTGACTGCAGAACCGCTGGCCACATTGGCGACGGTGCTGCCTTCAACGCCCCAGGCGTAGGTCGACTTGTCTTCGGTGTTGCCCGACTGGGCATCGAAGGTGTAGCTCGCCGACAGCGACTGGTGTACTTCCGGGATACCGGACATGCTCAGGCCAGTGATGGCTGGAGACGCTGCCGGATCCGGAACAGTTGGACCGCCCGGTACCAAGGCACTGGTGTCGGTCAGGGTGTTACCGGTCTTGTTGATACCGTTTTTCGCTTGCACCGACACTTCTAGAACCTGACCGACGTCAGAAATCTGAATGGTGTAGCTCGGCACCTGACCGCTGGTGATCACTTCATCAGTGCCCACATTGGCTACCGTGCTGCCTTCAACGCCCCAGGCGTATGTCGACCTGTCGTCCTTGTGGCCAGTTTTGGCGTCGAAGGTGTAGCTCGCCGAAAGGGCTTTGCTAACTTCCAGATCGCCGGACATGCTCAAGCCACTAATAACGGGTGCTACCGTCGGGTGGATGATCACCGGACCATCAATCACGCTTGGTGCCACGTCCGTACCGATGCTGTCGGTGTTACCCGTCACGCCGGCACCGTTCACAGCGGTCACTTCATAGGTCAGTACCGCACCCACGTCACCATCAGTCACGGCATAGCTGCTGTCAGTGTCGGTGCTCGCGCCGCCCGTCCATTGCATGGTCGAAGCGTCAGTGGCGTTGCCGCCGTTAGCATCGAAGCTGTACTCGCCCACCAGGATTTCACCCACGTGTGCTTTACCAACGATGTCAGTCACATCAACGATCGGCTTGTTAGCCGGGTTGGTGATCACCGGACCATCAATCACGCTTGGTGCCACGTCCGTACCGATGCTGTCGGTGTTACCCGTCACGCCGGCACCGTTCACAGCGGTCACTTCATAGGTCAGTACCGCACCCACATCACCTTCAGTCACGGCATAGCTGTTGTCAGTGTCGGTGCTCGCGCCGCCCGTCCATTGCATGGTCGAAGCGTCAGTGGCGTTGCCGCCGTTAGCATCGAAGCTGTACTCGCCCACCAGGGTTTCACCCACGTGTGCTTTACCAACGATGTCAGTCACATCAACGATCGGCTTGTTAGCCGGGTTGGTGATCACCGGACCATCAATCACGCTTGGTGCCACGTCCGTACCGATGCTGTCGGTGTTACCCGTCACGCCGGCACCGTTCACAGCGGTCACTTCATAGGTCAGTACCGCACCCACATCACCTTCAGTCACGGCATAGCTGTTGTCAGTGTCGGTGCTCGCGCCGCCCGTCCATTGCATGGTCGAAGCGTCGGTGGCGTTGCCGCCGTTAGCATCGAAGCTGTACTCGCCCACCAGGGTTTCACCCACGTGTGCTTTACCAACGATGTCGGTCACGTCAACGATCGGTTTACTTGCCGGATCGGTGACCACTGGACCTCCGATTACGCCCGGAGCGATTGCAGTGCTGATGCTTTCGGTATTGCCGGTGGCACCACCAACGCTTCTTGCCGTCACTTCGAAAGTCAGAACCTTACCTGTGTCGCCTGCATCCAGTACGTACTGAGTGTCGGAATCAGCATGGCCACCATCTTTCCAGGTGTGGATTGAATCGTCTGAGCCTGCAACCCAACCCCAATGACAGTCGTACTGTGCAAAGTCATAGCTACCGACCAGGGTCTGTCCAACTTCGAGAGTACCGGTGATGTCGAGGTTAGATACATTCACTGGGTACTGCGGAGGAGCCAAACAAGTACCCATGCCTGGGGCATCTGTCGTATTGATCCTATCGGTGTTGCCGACCACATTCGCACCGTTCATGGCGGTTACTTCATAGGTCAGAATCTTGCCCGCGTCTCCCGCCGTCAGCACATAGCTGGCATCGGTGTCGGTGCTCGCGCCGCCCAGCCATTGCATGGTCGAAGCGTCGGTAGCGTTGCCGCCGTTGGCATCGAAGCTGTACTCGCCGGTCAGAGTCTCACCGACTTGAAGTCTGCCTTTGATGTCGGTCACGTCAATGATCGGCGCCTTGGTCGGATCAGAGATGGTCGGACCATCGATTACACCCGGAGCCACGGCAGTGCTGATGCTGTCAGTGTTACCGGTCACGGCTGCGCCGTTCACCGCGGTTACTTCAAAGGTCAGTACCTGGCCCACGTCACCCGAAGTCAGCGCGTAGCTGGCATCAGTGTCGGTGCTCGCGCCGCCCAACCATTGCATGGTCGAAGCGTCGGTGGCGTTGCCGCCGTTGGCATCGAAGCTGTACTCGCCGACCAGGGTCTGGCCTACGTGGGCAGTACCTTTGATGTCGGTCACGTCAACGATCGGTTTACTTGCCGGATCGGTGACTACTGGGCCTCCGATTACGCCCGGAGCGATTGCAGTGCTGATGCTTTCGGTATTGCCAGTAGCACCACCAACGCTTCTTGCCGTCACTTCGAAAGTCAGAACCTTACCTGTGTCGCCTGCATCCAGTACGTACTGAGTGTCGGAATCGGCATGGCCACCATCTTTCCAGCTGTGGATCGAATCGTTCGAGCCTGCGACCCAACCCCAATGACAGTCGTACTGTGCAAAGTCATAGCTACCGACCAGGGTCTGTCCAACTTCGAGAGTACCGGTGATGTCGAGGTTAGATACATTCACTGGGTACTGCGGAGGAGCCAAACAAGTACCCATGCCTGGGGCATCTGTCGTATTGATCCTATCGGTGTTGCCGACCACATTCGCACCGTTCATGGCGGTTACTTCATAGGTCAGAATCTTGCCCGCGTCTCCCGCCGTCAGCGCATAGCTGGCATCGGTGTCGGTGCTCGCGCCGCCCAGCCATTGCATGGTCGAAGCGTCGGTGGCGTTGCCACCGTTGGCATCGAAGCTGTACTCGCCGGTCAGAGTCTCACCGACTTGAAGTCTGCCTTTGATGTCGGTCACGTCAACGATCGGCGCCTTGGTCGGATCAGAGATGGTCGGACCATCGATCACACCCGGAGCCACTGCGGTGCTGATGCTGTCAGTGTTACCGGTCACGGCTGCGCCGTTCACCGCCGTCACTTCAAAGGTCAGAACCTGGCCCACGTCACCCGAAGTCAGCGCGTAGCTGGCATCGGTGTCGGTGCTCGCGCCGCCCAGCCATTGCATCGTCGAAGCGTCGGTGGCGTTGCCGCCGTTGGCATCGAAGCTGTACTCGCCGACCAGGGTTTGGCCTACGTGGGCAGTACCTTTGATGTCGGTCACGTCAACGATCGGTGCCGGGTTTTTCACATCAGGACCGCCAACTACGCCAGGCGCAGTTGCAGTAGTGATGCTATCGGTGTTACCGCTCACGGCCGCACCGTTCATCGCAGTCACTTCGAAGGTCAAAACGCTACCCACATCGCCGATATCCAATTTGTATTCAGCATCGGAATCCGAGTGACCACCGTTCAGCCATTGCATAGTCGAAGCGTCAGTGGTGTTACCGCCGTTGGCATCGAAGGTGTACTGACCACGCAATGTCTCACCAACGACTACGGTACCTTGAATGTCAGTAACGTCGACGATCGGCTGACGCGGATTAGGATCATTCGGGTCCAGCGGATTGCTGCCACCGTCAACTTCTTCCTTGTCCGTCAGGCCATCGCCATCGGTGTCAGGCTTGGTCGGATCGGTGCCATGAATAGTTTCGTCGGTATCTATCAGGCCGTCACCGTCGGTGTCGGTACGATTCACAGGATCGTTCGGATCCAATGGATTGCTGCCGCCGTCGACTTCTTCCTTGTCCGTCAGGCCATCGCCATCGGTGTCAGGTTTGGTCGGATCGGTGCCGATTACACCTTCTTCGGTGTCGGTCAGGCCGTCACCGTCGGTATCGGTACGGTTTACAGGATCGTTCGGATCCAGTGGATTGCTGCCGCCGTCAACTTCTTCCTTGTCCGTCAGGCCATCGCCATCGGTGTCAGGTTTGGTTGGATCGGTGCCGATTACACCTTCTTCGGTGTCGGTCAGGCCGTCACCGTCGGTATCGGTACGGTTTACAGGATCGTTCGGGTCCAGTGGATTGCTGCCACCGTCAACTTCTTCCTTGTCCGTCAGGCCATCGCCATCGGTGTCAGGTTTGGTCGGATCGGTGCCGATTACACCTTCTTCGGTGTCGGTCAGGCCGTCACCATCGGTGTCGGTACGATTTACAGGGTCGTTCGGGTCCAGTGGATTGCTGCCGCCGTCGACTTCTTCCTTGTCCGTCAGGCCATCGCCATCGGTGTCAGGTTTGGTCGGATCGGTGCCAATCACACCTTCTTCGGTGTCGGTCAGGCCGTCACCATCRGTGTCGGTACCGTTCACAGGATCGTTCGGGTCCAGTGGATTGCTGCCGTTGTCGACTTCTTCCTTGTCCGTCAGGCCATCGCCATCGGTGTCAGGTTTGGTCGGATCGGTGCCAATCACACCTTCTTCGGTGTCGGTCAGGCCGTCACCATCGGTGTCGGTACCGTTCACAGGATCGTTCGGGTCCA
>NZ_RCZE01000027.1 GCF_006438915.1 Pseudomonas arsenicoxydans
AAAAAAACATGTCAGGACGCCGAAGCCATGGGCAAGTCCAGAGGCGGACTGAGCACCAAGATTCATGCGGCCGTCGATGCACTGGGGAACCCGGTACGCCTGCTGCTGACGCCCGGACAAAGCTCTGAATACGGCCAAGCCGAAGCGCTGATCGAAGGTTTTACGCCCGAAGCGGTATTGGCAGACAAAGGTTACGACTCAGACGCCTTTGTGGAGTTGATACAGCGCAATGGGGCTGAAGCCGTCATTCCCTCAAGAGGGAATCGTCTGAAGCCTCGAAAGCTGGATCGACATATTTCCAAGGCACGTAATCTGGTGGAGCGTTATTTCCAGAAACTGAAGCAGTACCGCCGTATCGCAACCAGATATGAGCGACTGGCAAGAAACTACCAGTCGATGCTGAGCCTTGCATCAGTCGTCATATGGCTGGCCTGATTGAGAACACCCCCTAGGAGAAATTTCTACTTCTGACGAGCACTGATTTCAGGGGGGGGGTTACCCCTGTTTTTCGACCGACTCATGTTTTTTAACCTCAAGTAGCGAGGGCATGAAATCGGTGCTTACTTCAGATCTTCCCTGAGGATAAACCATGGACGAATAAATACCCCCCGAAACCAACTGATAAACATGAGCAAACCCATAAACTTCAATATCTCAGGTATTTACCTTATATTAACCGTAGCACTCGTATGTTAATTTTAACCACGTAGTTTTAATGTGAGAAAACTCAGATGAGTCATCTGGATGATTGCAACAGTGACTCCTATTTCCAAAATTTTACAGACTAGTTACTTGACTTGCTGGAGATCGGAAATTGGAAACTATGATCGATGCTATTTTGTCTGCTCTGGATAATCCACAGCAAAGCGCAATGCGAAAGATTACTGTTATAGAAGAGAGCGGCGAAGAAAAAAGTATTTCCTATGGGGCGTTGGCGCAGCAAGCGCTGGCGGTTTCTTCGGCGCTGCTCGAACTGGGGGTTGCACGTAACGATCTGGTTATTCTGGCTCTGCCGGCATCCATCGATCAATTGCTGCTACTGACAGGATGCGTTTTGATTGGCGCCCTGCCCTGCACAGTAGCGCTGCCCGGAAGACTGATGGCAGACTCGCCGCGCAACCAGATTTATGTTGCATGTCAGTTGTTTGCGCCGCGCCTGCTGATCGCCTCCGCAAGCAATACACCAGGACTGCAGAGTTTGCTTACTCACATGCCAGTACGTGTGATCTCGACCGCAGAGGTGAGCGTCGCTGCCAGCGCAGGTTTTCCGATCCGCGTGGAACGATGCGACGCGGACAGCGGCCATCATGTGCAACTGACCTCGGGCTCGACCGGCCGGCCCAAGGCCGCCATCCTGAGTCATCGCAATGTCATCGCCAATGTGTGCGGAATCGGCGGTGTCGTTGGCTACAGTGCCGAGCGTGGCGATGCCTCTGCTTCCTGGCTGCCGCTGCATCACGACATGGGCCTGGTGACGTTACTGTCGAACATGTATTGCAAGGCGCCCCTGCTATTGATGCAACCGGCCAGTTTTATTCGCAATCCGCTTGGCTGGCTCAAGCGCATGTCCAGCTTTGGCGCAACCACCACTGCGGCACCGACGTTCGCCCTGCAATATTGCATCCGCCGTTACCGCGAAGCGTCGATGAAAGATGTCGACCTCAGCAAGTTGCGCAATATCTTTGTCGGCGCTGAAAGGGTGGATGAAGTCTGCCTGAGAGATTTTGCGCAGACGTTCGCGCCACACGGTCTTTCACGCTCTGCACTGCAACCCTGTTACGGCATGGCGGAGTCGACGCTGGCGGTGACCATGCATGACACGACCTTTGATTATGACGCCCAGGCGCTCTGCTACGTTATTCCTGACCGTATCGACTCGGGCTCACTGATCGACCATTGGCAGGCACGCCGCGCCGATGATGACAGCCAGAGGGTGGAAACCGTGCTGTCGATGGGCCGTCCGATTGCCGGTATGCAGGTCGCTGTGAGGGCCCCGGACGGTTCCGACGCCAAGGACCGCGAAGTTGGCGAAATTTTCATACGCGGCTCTTCGATCATGTCCGGCTATCTGCCCGCCGAAGGCCAGACCGAGCATTACCAGAGCGGCGACTGGTTTGCCACCGGTGATATCGGCTATCAGGTGGATGAACACTTGTTTGTCCTCGGCCGCAAGAAAGAACTCATCATCATCCGTGGCAGTAATTTTTCTCCGCACAAAATCGAAGACGTCGCTGCATCACACCCTTTACTGGCCAGCGGTGGCAACGCAATAGCCGCCTTCGGCGTCTACGACGAAACCCAGGGCACCGAAAACCTGGTGATTCTGATCGAGCTCGAAACGAAACAGGCTCAGACCGATCTGCGTACCCAACTTCAAGTCAAGTTGCGCGACAAATTCGGATTTGGTGCCCATGCCATCACCTTCGTGCCATCCGGAAGTTTGCCCCGTACCACCAGTGGCAAACTTAAACGCCTGGAGTGCCGGAAAACCTATCTCCAAACAGCGCTAGATGACAAAGATAAAACTGATACAGCACAGCTTATTACCGAAAGTAAAACCGAACTAGTGACAGCGCAAGTCTGACGCCTTGCAACTTTAAAATACTGGATCACTCACTATGCAAATATTGACGCAAGGCAGTGATACGAGTCCGCCACACCATTCATTGTTGCAACTTTGTGCACAACCGGTTCTGCACCGTTTATCGACATATGGCGAACTTCCTCAGCAGTTGATCCATATTATTTCGCGCGCCACGGTGCGACTGATGGATTCAGACATGTTGATATCGCAGACGATGCAGAACAATGAGCACGCCGAACAATTGAACCGGCCCTCGGTGGCCCTGACGCAGCCGACCCATGAATTGGAACATATTCTGGACCGCATCCAGCAGGATGGTTTCGCGTTGCACTACCGGTCATTCATGCAGAACTTCGCCCATTTGTTTTCGCTGTTCCTGACGCCGGATCAATATGACCGGGCACGCGCCAGCATTGATGGCGGCAGCGCCCTGCGTTTCCTGATGAGTGATGCGGGCGGTCCTACGCTCAATAGCTGGCGCACTATCGCCCATCCGGAAGGCGATGGCTTCAAGCTGCATATCGACAAGGTATGGGGCATGTATGCCCACCTTGACGGCATGGCCATCGTGGCCGCCCGCACGCCTGGCTCGTTTTTTCCGTCGGCGTTCCTGGTGTGGCCCGAGCAGTACAAGACACTCAAGCGCACCCTCTGCGGCTCGCCCTTCCTTGGCGATGTCGTGCAGTTGGCGAACGTCAAGGGCACGGTTCAGGTTTCCCAGGATGATCGCCTGAAAGTTGGCGGCCCTGCGGTGCTCAACAAATACTTGACGACCGTACGGCCTTTCCTGGTGCGCGCACTGATGGCCCATGTTGACTGGCTGGCGAGTCAGGGGCGCATCGAACTGACCCAGGAAGAACGCGCGTCACGCGACTTCATCGCCGCCGCCGCCCGCGCCAAGACGCAATCCGAGCGCTATGAGAGCGAAGACGCGCAGCGAGTGCTGGCACTCAAATTCGCCTCCAATGAACTGCTTCTGCATCTGGTCAGCTGTTCGGCCGTGGCGAGTTTTCTCGACCAGCGTGACCTGCTCGCGCTCACCAAAATGGAAGGCAGCTCTTACCGCTGTTATCACGAATTGCGCGCAAGCATGCGCGTGGCCAAGCCTGTGTCCGAATCACTCTAACCCCCTCTCACTCAAGGAGAAGTACCTGTGACCACTACGACTGAAACCCTCAACACTCTGGAACTCCTGAAGAAGGAAGCCGCCAAGATCCTCAACATCGAAACCGTCGATACCCATGTCGGCCTGGGCGAACTCGGCATCGATTCGCTCAACGTGGTTGAACTGATCGTGTACTGCGAACAGCTCTACGGATCCATTGACCCTGAGCAACTCAATATCACGCAGTACACCACCTTGGAGCAAATCGACACGCAGTTGCACCAGCAACAAGACGCTTGATCCCCAGCCACCCTCACACCAGAGGCTCACCATGTCGATCTCGCAGCCCCTTGCATCACCGCCCTCGCTTTGCGCCGTACCGGCTTTCAGGGTTCATACGGTAGCTTACCGGCGCACAGAAACACCTTTTGTGTCGCGCCAGGTGACCTTGGTGGATGCAGCGTTGGCGTTGGGGCAACGGGTAGGCGATGAGGCCTGCCTTTACGCAAGCGACGCAGGCCCTATCGACGATTACGTGGTGAGTTCCACCGTGCTGTCACAGTTTTTGGCTGACGGTTCGCCACATGCGCGCTATTTCCAGGATGCGATAGCCACCCGTTACGGTCGCCTTCCCGACTGGGTTACCAACGTCTATGAATGCACTGGATGGGGTTTCATCCTGCGGTATATGCAGAGGAAGGCGCAGTTCAACGGTCGTCGCAGGTTGTTACTGCAGATTGTCGATGCTGACATCCACAACTTTACTTACTGGTTAGGCAACAATCGCTGGGGTAAATCCGGTTTTGGCATATGCACGTTAATCATTGACGTGATTCCAGATGCCACAAACATGCTGGTCATCGGCACTTCAAGCCAGGCTAATGCGCTGCTGCAATTGGGGCGAAACCTGCGCAGCTTCACCGAAAGCCGACGTGGTTTAGGCATCGCGGTACCTTTCTTTCCAGAGATGTCGCGCCGCGCCCTGTTCAAGTGCTTCGACACTTCTTCCGTGCATGCCGACCATTACCCGCGATTCGGTCATTCCTTCGGCTGCGACCCTTGGCTTTCGCTGCTGGGCCAGCTCGGCGCGGGTTACACACAAACCGGTAGCGACTGCGTTGTCTCTTCGCTGGCGATGAACGGCTATTTTTCGATTGCTCAGATAACGCTCGCGCCCGACCTGCACTATGCATTAGAAGGTGAAACATGAAGCGCACGCAAACCTGTTCCCTGCTGCTACAGCGCAATCCAGACCATAACCTGGCTATCCCTTGTTCGGCTCGCAACCTGCCGCTGCTCGAAACCCAAGACTATGCACGCAGAAGTGTGTATGCCCACGACAATCCCATACCTGTGCTGGTCAACAACCAGCAGTACTACGCCCTGCTGTCTACGCTGGCCCGGCACATATGGGATAGCTGCGGTGAACAAACACTTCTCCTGGCGCAAGTACGAATGCCCTCTATCGACCTTGCGTTGTCAGCAAACCTACTAGATCCACGCGTGACGATGGGCGCCCATTTATGGAATGAAGCCTTGTTTTGGGCACACCAGATACAGACGCCTGTGGCCTGGATCAGCGCCGAACGTATTCGGCGCGACCTGTGGGACGGTGGCGATAACCTCCTGCAAATCGCCGCCTGGAATACGGCAGAAACGCCAGCCATCACCGACTGGTTCTTACCCGACCTGGACTACTTCGCGGCGCAGGTGCACCCATCACCTGTTCATGAGTAGTTCACAACATCTCAATCGAAATGCACGGAAGTACAGGGGAGACCATGCAAACAGAGCACGCACAAATACAGATATTGGATGATAGCCAGCCGATCAAGTGGAGTTTCTCGGTCGAGGCTTACATGTCGCAGACCTACGATTTCAGCGATGACAACTTGAATGCGCTGTATCAGAAAACCAAGGCCGGCCAGTGGGATGTCAATACCGACATCGACTGGAGTTACGAGCTCAATCCAGACAATCCACTGGGCATGCCGGACGGCACGCTGCTGATCTACGGCACCGATATCTGGAACAAAATGGATGAAAAAAACCGTGCCGAAATTCGCCATCATTCACAAGGCTGGACCCTGTCGCAGGTACTGCACGGTGAACAGGCAGCGCTGATTTGCGCGGCGAAACTGGCTGTGGCAGAAGAAAGCCTTTCGGCCCGCCTCTGCGCCGCCGGACAAATCATCGATGAAGCCCGGCATATCGAAGCATTCGGCCGCCTGGTAAACAACAAGCTGCCGATCAGCTACCCCATGAGTAAGGCGCTCAAAGGCCTGCTGGAAGACACCATTACCAGCAACAAACTCGACATGACTAACCTCGGTATGCAAGTGCTCGTCGAGGGCATTGCGTTGTCACTGTTTCAAAGCATGGTCGCCTACACCAAGGACCCCTTTATCAAAGACCTGATGACCCGCATCCAGCGCGATGAAGCGCGCCACTTTGCCATTGGCCGCATCACGCTGGGTCGGGTGTACAAGGAAATGACCGCAACTGAACGCAAGGAGCGCGAAGAGTTTGTGATTCAAGGCGCTTACACCTTGTATGAACACCTGTGCGCCGACGATATCTGGGAACCGATGGGCTTATCCAAAAAAGAGTGCAGCCACTTGGTCAGAAACTCGGAAGTCGCAAACTCCATGCGCCGTTCCATCTTCCGGCGGCTGGTGCCATCCATCCGCGAAATGGGTTTGCTGACGCCCCGTGTGAGCGATGCCTTTGAGAAGCTCAAAGTGCTGGACTACGCCGCCATGCCACTGCCGGTCTGACAGGAATACAGCCATGCCCCCCCCAACGACAGCTGCAAAAACCCGCCCCCTCCCCTACTCGATCGGTATTGACGCCGCCGCTTACGAATTACCCGGCGAACGCCAGGATATCCATGACTGGGGTCTGCAACACAGGTTGCCAGCCGAACGCATTGAGATGATCCGCAAAGCGGGTTGCCGTTATTTCCATGTGGCCCCTGACATCGACGAGGTCGAGCTGGCAAAGCGCGCCGTCGCTCGCCTGCAAGATGAGCAAGGCTTCAAGGGCAGTGACATCGGCGCGTTGATCCATGTGCATACCGGGCTGTTCAGCGTACCGCCGGCGCCACGCAGTCTGCCGATGGAAGTGGCTACAGCCTTCGGCATAAAGCCGATCTGGGCCGGTTCCATCGCACAGCTCAATTGCTCGTCGATCAGCGTCGCCATTCAGATGGCCAAGGCCTTGATGAATGTGCATACCCAATTGCACTCAGTGCTGATCGTCACGTCCGACCGGGTGTTTATCGAACGTTACCGCGTGCTGCAGGCGAGCATATTGAGTGATGGAGCGGCGTGCCTGCTGGTCACACGTAACAGCCGGCGTAACCGGGTCGGTGCAACGGTCGTGCGCAACTATGGCAGCTGGTATCTGGGCTCCGTGACCAACAACAGGGGGAAAAAGGAAATGTTCAATCTGGAGTGGCACTACACCCGTAAAGTCATGCAGGCAGCGGTGGCAGACTGTGGCATGACGCTCTGCGATTTTTCCTGCATTTTGCCCCACAACTCCGACCACTCGGGCTGGAACACCTTCTGTAATGCGATGGCGATTCCATCCACGACGCTGTATTCCGACAACATCCTGCACAAAGGACATTCCTTCGGCTCGGACCTGGCGATCAACCTCGCAGATATCGGCTTGAGCAAGGTCGATGGCGGGGCGCACCTGATGAACATAACGGAATCGGACAACGGTTCTTTTTCGGCATTGACACTTCATCCGGTGAATTGAAATGACAATGACCGACGCCTCCCCGCCTGTTCGGTGCGACGAATCAGCGACCGACCGATGGCTGCTGGATCTGAAAACGCCCTGCTATGTACTGGACCCTACTGTGGCACTGGCGCGTTTCGCTGATTTGCGCGCGCGTTTGGGTACACCTTTGATTGTGTCGCTCAAGGCCAATCCAAATCTGGATCTGTTGATCCGTTGCGGCCACGCATTCACCGACGGTGTTGAGCTGGCCAGCCTGGGCGAACTCGATATTGTGGCAGGTCGCATCAACGCGCCAAAATACGTGAACAATCCGTCAATGGATGAAGCGTTCATGCGTGCAGCCCTGGCCTCGCGCTGCACATTCATTATCGACAGCCTGGAGCAGGCACAGCGACTCATTCAGGTGATCGGCAAACACCCCGCGCCGCATACGGTATTACGCTTGAATGCGGGCCTGCTGGTCGCCTCGGGCAAACACCCGACGGACCATTTCGGCATGAGTCAACACGACGCCCTGCTGACGGCCGGTGTATTGTCGCGGGCTAACGTGCCGGTCATCGGCCTGCATACGTTTGCGGGCTCCAACAGTTTTCACATTGATGACAAGGGTGCCGCCGACCTTGCCCATGCGCTCGCTGCCTTTGCGCCGCAAATAGCTCGCCTCACCGGTAAGCCGGTTGAGTTTCTTAACGTCGGTGGCGGTTTCGCCGACCACTACCATAGCCAGCCCGACACGTTTGACGCTTATCGCCAGCGTATCGCACCGTTGCAAAAATCATTCAAGGTCGTCCACGAGTCCGGGCGCGGAATCTTTGCGGGCGCAGGCACCTTCGTCACCCGCGTGCGCTCAGTAAAGCCATTGGGTGAGCGCTACGTTGCCGTCTGCGACGGCGGCCTGAGCCACAACTTCCTGTTGGCTAAAACTGAATCCATGTTGAAGAAATACGCTGAGCCGCGCTTGCTGCGGCGTCAACCGGCGCCGGTTGACGCCTCGCAATTGCCGATCCAGTTCGTGGGCAGCACCTGCAGTCGCGCCGACGTGATCGGCTGGAGCCATGGCTTGTCGGCCCCACCGAGCGTGGGCGACCTGGTGATCTTCGACAACTGCGGCGCCTACAACCAGACGTACAGCGTCAGCGGTTTTCTCTCGCTCAGTCCGGCGCACACCTATATCCACCAGTCCTAGGACGTCACCATGACCGCCCACATCAGTTTGTACGACCTTTTGCAAGACAGCGCCCAACACCATGGCGACCGCCGTGCGTTTGCCCAAGGCGCAAAGATGGCGACTTATTCCCAGCTGCTGCAGGACGTGCGCCTGACGGCCGAGAGGCTTGCGGACAGCGGTGTGCAGGCGGGTGAACGCGTCGCGGTGTATGCCGGCAAGCAATACGAAACCGTGGTCATGCTCCTGGCGATCAATGCCCATGGGGCGATCCTGGTGCCCATCAATCCCCAGCTCAAGGAGCAACAGGTACGCCATATCCTGTTGGACAGTGGCACCCGCTTGCTCCTCAGTACGGGCCCACGCCTCAGACGTATCGAGGCCGCGCTGAAGGACATCCACCTCGCTACCTGGCAACTGGAAAAAATGCAGTTCGCTGACCTGAACACGCCGGCCAACACGGCGCTTGTGAACGCAGTCACAGACAGCGATCCTGCCGCAATCCTGTACACCTCCGGCTCAACGGGACAACCCAAAGGCGTGGTGCTGTCGCAACGCAACCTGGTTTCTGGCGCCTACAGCGTCGCTCACTATCTGCGCTTGCGGGCCGATGACGTCATCCTAGGCATATTGCCGCTGAGCTTCGATGCCGGGCTCAGTCAGCTGACCACCGCGCTGGCAAGCGGCGCTTGCTACGCCCCGCTGGATTTCCTGCAAGCGGCTGAAGTCCCGACGTTCTGCGAAGCCCATGGCGTCACCGCGATTACCGGCGTGCCGCCACTGTGGATGCAACTGGCGTCAGTGCAGTGGCCGGTGCCTACCGGCGAACGCATTCGGTGCTTTACCAATACCGGCGGGCACATGCCGACGCCTTTGCTGGAAAAACTCAGAAGTGCATTTCCTGACGCGCTGCCCTACCTGATGTATGGCTTGACCGAGGCTTTCCGCTCGACCTACCTGCCACCGGACGCTGTCGTCACGCGCCCCGAATCCATCGGCAAGGCGGTGCCTAACGCCGATATCCGCGTGATGCGCCAGGACGGCAGCGAATGTGCCGTTGGCGAGCACGGCGAATTGGTGCACCGCGGCGCGTTCGTCACGCTCGGGTACTGGAATGACCCGGAACTGACCGCGCAACGCTATCGTCCTTGGGCACGTCCAGGCCAACAGATTTCGCGCGACGAAACGGAGGTCTGGTCGGGCGATATCGTCTACCGCGACAGGGACGATTATCTGTATTTCGTGGCGCGCAGCGACGACATGATCAAGACCTCCGGCTATCGCGTCAGCCCCACCGAAGTCGAAGAAATCCTGTTTGCCGCGGACGAAGTCACTGAAGCCGCTGCGTTTGGCGTGCCGCATCCGCAACAGGGCGAAGCCATCATCATCAGCGTATTTAGCCAACCGCAGAAACAGGCCAGCGCTGAAGCACTGATCAAGCTGTGCAGGGAAAAACTTCCGACCTACATGGTGCCGCTGCACGTGTCCTTCCATGACTCGCCCTTGCCGCGCAATCCGAACGGCAAGATCGACCGAAAGCAGTTGAAGCAGCAGTTTTCCGAGTTTTTCTCAACTCCACTTACCGTCACGGAATAACCTCATGCTTCGAATCTGCGGTATCGCATCCCACGTTCCCGACGCTACCCCGTTCCGGGCGGTACAAGCCCAGGAAAAAAACATCGGCTATGGCCATCTGCTGTACAAGACGGCTGTGTTTTCCATGCCGCGCGGCAGGGGCAGGCTCGACGCCGAAGAAGCGCTTCGGCTGCTGCCCACGGCGAGCGTCGCACTGCCGGTCGCGCCGCCCTTGCAAAGCGGTGCCGACCTGGCGCTGGAGGCGGTCGCGTTATTGCGTGAACAAATCCCGGCAGAAATCCTGGCAACGGTGACCCACATTGTGGTGACCAATACCGCCCTCAACCAACGCATTAATGAATCGGTCGCAGGCCGTATCCAGCATGCACTGGGTTTACCCGACGCGCTGCCATTCGCCATCGGCCAATCGGGAACGGCCGGCGTGTTCAACGCACTGACCATGATCGAAGCGGTGGTCAGCCTCGGCGGCACGGTGCTGTTAGTGGCGTCTGATAAATGGCTTTACCCGTTCTTTCGCGCCTGGGGTGATCTGGTTGTTTACGGTGACGGCGCCGCCGCCGTCTTGCTTGATAGCGATGATCAGACTACGTCTGGCTGGGGGTCGATACGCGCCTGCGCGATGCACTATGGCGCGGCCATCGACAATCCGTGGGCACTCGAACCCGCCGCCCTGGCGGAACGGCTCCATCCGATGGCGGTGAGCGCAGCGCAAACAGCGCTCGAGCGTTCCGGCCTGAATGCCAGCGATATCGATTGGGTGTTGCCCGCGGGGTTCAGCGATGGCTTCACCCTCGGCGTCAGTCGCGAACTAGGCATTGCGCAGGAGCGACATTTCGAGTTGGGTGCCCGTTGCCATCAGTCGAGCGCCGCCCCCTTGCTGTCGCTGCTGCGCCTGCGTGCCACCCTGCCTCCCGGTACAACGGCCACTTCCTTGCTGTGGGATGTGGCTTTGTGTGGCACCGCTGGCGCCATTGTGGCCGAGATAACGGCTGCCGCCTGAACCAGAATGCAAACCCCCTATTAGTCAGGACAACCTATGTCTGCTTATAAAGTCAACTTGCGTGAGCTTCGTTTTTTCCTGTGGGAGCTGCATAAAACCGACCAGCAGTTTCTCGCGCGGGCGCCGTTCAACGACAGGAATCGCGCGTACTACGATGCCTTGCTGGAGCGCGCCAGAACGTTCGCTTATGAATTGGGCAAGGCCTATCAAGCCTCCGACCGCCAGGAATGCTGCTTGCTGGAAAACGGCAACGTCGAAATCCCCAAGGAGTTTCACGGACTCTGGCAACGCTACAAGGATGAGTGGATTCAAGTTCTGGGCAACGACAGCGAATCGCAGCAACCGTCCATGCCGCCGCTGATCCGGCAAACCATCCAGGAGATGTTCATGGGGGCCAATCCGGCGTTCATGACCTACGGCGGCTTCAATTTGCCGGCCATCAAGCTGCTCAAGCTGCACGGTAGCGCAGCACAAAAGGCCACTTATCTGCGCAAGCTTCAGCGCCACGACTGGGACGCGTGTTTCTGCGCCACCGAGAAGCAGGCCGGCAGCGACCTGACAGCTGTCACCACCCTCGCATCGCCACTTGAAAACGGCGAATACTCCGTGAGCGGCGAAAAGGTTTATATCTCGGCCGGCATGCATACCCTGACGGAAAACACCGTGTACTTCGTGTTGGGCCGCATCAACACCACGACCTCGACCTCCTATTCCCTCTCCTGCCTGCTGGTGCCACGTTTCTGGCCCAATCCAGAAACCGGAGCGCTGGAAGACAACCATGTCGAGTGCACTTCGTTGCTGCGCAAAATGGGCTTGAAAGGCTGCGCCAATACCCAGCTGGTGTTTGGCCGCAACGGCACCACCCGCGCCGTACTGCTGGGTGATCGCAAGAATGCCGGATTGCTGCAACTGGTGCCCTTGATGAATCAGGCGCGTATGAGCACAGCGATTATCGGCCTGGGCCTGGCGTCCAGTGCCTATCTGCATTCAGTCGAATTCGCCGGCAAACGTCTCCAGGGGCGAGCGATCACTCGTACTTCCGATGCCAGCGCACCACAGGTGGCCATCATCGAGCACGGCGACGTGCAGCGCATGCTCCTGGAAATGAAGGCTCGGGTCGAGGGCTGCCGCGGGCTGCTCGGCAAGTTGACCGGCGCATCAACCCAGGCGTTTGTCCTGGAAGCCGAGTCGGTACTGGACGAAGCCCGGGTCGAGAAATACCGCAAGCTGGTGCTGCTGTTCACTCCGGTATGCAAGGCTTTCGTCTCAGACCAGGCGTGGAAAATCTGCGAGCTGGCGATACAAGTGCATGGCGGTGTCGGCTACACCGATGCTTACCCGGTTGAGCAAAATGCGCGCGACGTAAAAATCCTATCGATCTGGGAAGGCACCAACTACATCCAATCCCAGGACCTGGTACGCGACAAGCTGGGGTTTGGCAGAAACTCACGCCTGATCAAATATTTTCGCGAAGAGCTGGATACCTTCTTGCGCAACAAAACAAAGGTCAGTGCAGAACTGCAGGAGCAATTCCCGCTGCTGGAAAATGCCATGGCCGCCGTCGAGCGGGCTCTCTCGCAGATCGGTGAGTACGTGCGCGCAGGTCGCACCCACGAAACCAGTCAGTTTTTTACCCGTTTCCTGGAAATGATCGGCCTCACCGCCAGCGCCTGGGTCCTGCTTGAATCAGCCTGCCTGGCAGAGCGTCAGCTGCAGCAGCCACTGGCTGGCGAAGAAGCCGCTTTTTACCGTGGCAAGGTCAAGATCGCGCACTATTTCTTCGCCAATATCCTGCCGACGGTAACGCAACACGCACACACCATAGAAAACATGCTCGCCGCACACTGCAGCATTACGCTGGATGAACTGGTGCAGGCAGACGCTCAGATACAACCCTCAACATTGTTTGGCGGACCGCGCACCCTGTATCGCGGCACCAATATCGATGGCGCCACGCTTGAGCCGAATGAAGGCCTGTGGGTCAGGGGTCGCAATCTCAATGAGCTGATCGGCATCGTCGATTTCGCCACTGCGTTATGGCTGGCGTGGTTTGGCAACATGCCGTCCACTACCGAGAGCCAGGCGGTTGACGCCGTGCTGGTGCAGATTGCCGGCCACCTGTCGCAGATGCCCGAGTATCGGCGCGGCATCGAAGCGGTTGCCGACGGCGGCGCCGGCATGGTGCAGGCAGCGGCCTGCGGCTTTCTCGGTGACATGGCCGCGCTGGAAAATCTCGCCCTCACCGAAGCGAACGCGCGCGGTTTGCCCACACATGCGGATTTTATCCAGGGCCTGGTCAGCGTTGCGGCTGCGCCGCACTTCCTGCAAGCGGCACTCGGTTACGCAGCCCCAGCCGCAGCGTCCGCCCAACACGCCGAGTCTGTGTTGACGGCAATGGGCGCGATCCACAGCGACTCACTGTCAGTGCGTGTGGTTGACGCACTGCTGGTGGCCTGGCACGCCGGGTTCGGCTACATCACGCCGACGGTGCTGGTACCTCGTACGGCAATCGGCACCGGCGTCACCCTTGCCCAGGCGGTGGCGGCTGGTTTTATGGCAAGCGGGCCCAAACATGTCGGCGCAGCCGAAGAAGCGATGACCTGGCTCAAGACCATCAGTGCGCAGGACAGCCATGCGGACATACGGCGAGCGGTGGACCACGCGCTGGATCAGCCGGGCAACCTCTTGTTCGGTTTCGGCCACCCGCTGTTTGTGCAGGACCCACGGCCGCCGCATATCCGTGCCCTGTTTGCCAAATGGGGGGTCGGCATGCGCCACATGGAGATCTACGACGTCGTCTGTGCCCACGTCCTGGCGCGTAAAGGCCTGCGTCCAAATATCGATTTCATCACCGCCGCAGCCCTGCTCGATCTGGGCGTCACGCAAGCGCGCTGGAGTGTCGGCCTCGGGCTGTGCGGCCGGGTGGCTGCGATGGTCGCCCATGCCATCGAGCGTCGCGATCGTCCCGCTTTCGGAGTCAGCAGCAAAGCCGCGCGCAAGTTGTTGGCGACCGTTCCAGCTGGCTGGTTGTAGGACAGCCGTTGACACTCCGATGCGAAACCACGTGCTTAATACGGAAGCTTGAAAATGTTATTGAAAAACCTACGACCTGCCGACGAATACGATCACTTTGCCACGCAAGCCTTCGAACCCTGGGATGTGTTGTTCGTCACCCGCATCCGCCAGATTGCCCGCGACCTGCCGCCCGGCGTGCTGGTGGATATCGGCACCGCCACCGTCGTGGTGCCGGTGCGCCTGGCGGCCGAGCCGGTATTGAAGGACTGGCGTTTCATTGGCCTCGATCTGGACGAAACCATGCTCGACGGTGGTCAACCCCGCATCGAGGCGTTGGGCCTGAGCGATGTCATCGAACTCAAGGTGGGCGACGCCATGGACCTGCCATTTGCCGATAACAGTCTGACAATGGCTGTCAGCCGCGCCACCTTGCATCATTTGCCGGACAAGGTGAAAAGACTGACCGAGCTGTATCGCGTACTGCAGCCGGGCGGGGTCGGCCTGGTGCACGACATGCGCCGCGATGTCGCCCCCGACTTGCTGGAAAAATTCACGCAAATGCGCGCTTCGGTGGGTTATCCACCGACCCATGTTGAAGAAAAGGTCACTTTGGAGGAGGCGCGCGCCCTGGTCGTCGAGGCGGGCCTGGACCATTGCACGGTCGTGAGCAGCCCCCGCTCCGGCATGGGCGCACTGGGTTTCGAAATCCTCATCAAAAAGCCCTTACTGGCTTGAGACGCACCTCGCCGGAGAAAACGCTATGGATCTGGTAAAGCACTTTCAGAAACTGCTGGGCAGCTCGCGGGTGCACTGTGGCTTCCTGTCGCCCAAACGCCTGCCGCTGGTGATTACGTCAATCGACAGCACGCTAAGCGATAACTGCGAGGCTTTTGCGAAGTGGTATCGCGACAACCAGGCGCTCTTTGATCGCATGCTGCTGGAATTCGGCTGCCTGCTGTTCCGTGATTTTGCATTGCGCGACAGTCTGGATTTCCAGGCTATTGCGCACTGTTATCCCGAGCATGCGTTCGGTTATATCGGCGGCGCCACGCCGCGCAAGAACATCACGGGCAAAGTCTACGAATCGACACGCATCCCGAAGACCCTGAAAATCGGCCTGCACCAGGAAAAGGCCTACATGGCGCACTTCCCGCAGAAGCTGGCATTCTTTTGCAGGCAGCCCTCCACTGAAGGCGGCGAGACCATACTGTGCGACATGCGGGCAGTCACCCGCCGCCTGCCACCGCAATTGATCGAACACTTTCGCGCTGCACGCATCCTGTACTTACGTAATTTCCGTGCACCCAGCACGCCCGAGAACGAACCGCGCAATGCCAATATGCGCGAATACCACCGCCCCTGGGATGAAGCGTTCCTCACCGATGATCCGCAGCGCGTGGAGCAGCTCTGCCGCGATACACAACTTGATTACTGCTGGCTCGAAGATGGCAGCGTGACGGTGTCGCATACCGGTGACGCGATGTTGAAACATCCGTTGACGGGCGAATCGATCTGGTTCAATCAACTGTCGACCCAACATAACAATGCCCGCTCCCTAGGTGAGCCTGGTTACGCCTACATCCAGCGCGCCTATCGGGACAAACCGGCCCGCCCTTACGATGTACGACGGGCCGACGGTACGCCGATCCTGGAGCAGGAAATCGTGCCGGTGTACGATGCGCTGGATGCGGAGGAAGTCGCCTTTCCCTGGCATCGCGGTGACATGCTGTTGATCGACAACATCGCCGTCGCCCATGGCCGCAATCCGTTCAAAGGCGAGCGCGATGTTCAAGTCGGGTTGTTCGATTGAACATGAATAGCCAAATCCTGCTGACTGACGAAACACACGCGTCGACCGAAAGCGCCGTACAGCCTGAGAAGTTGCTGGCACGCACACCCAACGACGGACCCTGTGCGGCGTCGGCCAAACTGATCCGGGTCGCCGTCGGCAGTTTCCGCTTTGAGGTCCGCGATCTGCATCTCCAACGCGGTCGGCATACCGCCATCATCGGCCCGAACGGCGCCGGCAAGACCACCCTGATCGAAACGTTGCTGGGGCTCCGTCAGGTGCACCTGGAAGAGGCGCAGATTCTCGGGATTCCGGTGGCGCATTTTCTGCAAAGCACCCAGCACCGCAAGCGGCTGGGGGTGCAATTGCAGCGGGTCGAATATGAAGACTCGTCAAATGTCCGGGAGATCCTCGATTTACATCAGGCCCTGTACGGCAAGCAAGATCCGCAGGTGGCGCAGGCACTGGATATCGATGCGCTGCGCAAACTGCCCTATCGGGCACTGTCACGCGGCCAGAAGCAGCGGCTCGATCTGTTCGTGGCGCTGGCACACCATCCGGAGATTGCGGTGCTTGACGAACCATTTACCGGTCTTGACCGTGCGTATATCGACCGCGTCGCGCACCTGCTGCGCCATGACTGGCTGACCTGACCATTATCATGATTTGTCACTCGGTGGAAGATCTGGATACCGCAAGCGATGTGGTGTGGGTGTGCAACGGCGGCATTGAGTATTGCGGCGATAAAGAAGCACTGAAGAACCATCTGGTCGGCGCCTTTCATGCCTCTCTACGGCTGGATGATATTCAGCGTCTGAACGTCATCCGTCGCCAGTTGGAAAGTAATAGCGCCACGCTGCGGCTGGCGATGCCATCGGACACTGAAATCAGCGTCTATGGCACGCAGCAACTGGACCAGTCCATACGCACCCTGATCGCTAATGTCGCGTTCCAGCACTTTGAGTTCGGCCCCACCGATTACCGCGACATGTTGCACATCTGCGCCAGAGGAGAACAGGATGTTTAGCATCTTCGCGATATTGACGCGCAACGAGCAGCTGGGTTTCCTGCGCAGCAAGTCGTCGCTGTTCTGGGCGATGGGCTTTCCCATCCTGTTACTGACCGTGATGCTGATGGCTTTCGGTCAGCGTGGGTCACTGGGTACGGTGAAGGTCGAGTTTCTGGATGCCGGCGTTCAGGAAAGCGCGGACACCAGTTGCAAGGCAGCGATCCAGCAGGCATTTGCTGGCGCAGATCCGGTAAAGGCCGAGTTTTCAACGGTAAGCAGCCCTGCCACCGTCGCGGCAAACACGGTGCGCATCGTATTCGCGGCAGGCAACGGTCCGTTGCAGGTGCAATATGATTTCAACGGCCAGCTGGCGGTACGCGCCGCAGCGCGCGTGATCGAGATCGCCGCGGTCAGGTGTTCGGCGGCCAAGCGCGGCATTGTGTCGACAGACCTGGTGCATTTCGAAAATGCGGCGTCCGGCGCCAAGCCCTTCGACTACGGCCAGTTTTTTACCACCGGCATTCTGGTCATCGTGTTGATGTCACTCGGCATCATGTCCACCGCCCTGTCGATCGCCAGCCTGCGTGAACACAATGCACTCAAGATCTACGCCTGCTTTCCAGTGCCAAAGCTGGTTTTTCTGGCGTCCGTGCTGTTGTCGCGGGTGGTGATGATGCTGGTTTCCGTGGGGACCTTGCTGCCTGTGGCGCGTTATGGGTTCGGCATCGACATCTCGCTGTGGAGTATGCAGACCTTGAGTGCGGTGCCGGTCATCCTGCTGGGCGGCGCCATGTTGCTGTGCGTCGGCATCCTGCTGGCCAGTCGTACCTCCTCGGTGAAGGAAACCGAATTGCTGTGCCACCTGATCCATTACCCGGCCCTGTTCTTCGGCAACCTGACCATCCCGTTGAACGATGCACCGGCCTAGATCAAGAACATGCTCTCGGTGGTTCCGATCAACCAGTTTGTCTCGGTACTGCGTCAGGTGATGCTGGACGGTGCGTCCCTGCCTTCGCTGTGGCTGCCTTTGCTGACCATGGCAGGCTGGACCGCGTTGTTTCTTACCGCCGCCACTTTAATGTTCCGCTGGCACAAGCGTTAAGCCGGGGACTCACTAATTTCATTGCGTCACTACTTCAAGGAAACAAGCATGTCAGTCAGCAAGTTAACGCGTGCCTATTTGTCGAATGCCAGTGCATTCATTCCGGCGATCGTATTCCTGATGTGGGGGCGTTTCGGACCGGGTAACGCAGGCGTGCGCTGGGATACTGCGTATGTGGTCAGCGGCATTCTCAGCATTGGGCACATGTTCTGGCTGTTCAAAAGCCGGCCCGGCCATTGGATCGCGTTGGGCGTCGACCTGTATTTGCTGATCGGCGCGCTGTTGGCTGCGGTATCTGCCGCTGCGTTGCAAGTCTTGGGTCAGGAACTCGGCGCTGCGCCCGCGTTGGCGTGCGTATTGGTGATTGGCGTGGGGGCCACCTGGTTTTCTCCACTCGGTTTCGTCGGCGAAGCCAGCAACGATCAGGCGTTGGTCCGACGGCTCTCCGTGATGCTGCTGATTGCCGTTGCAGTCGCAGTCGCGGTGTCGCTGGTTTTGCGCCATAACACGTTGCTGGGCGGCGTGTTGCCGATCATCGCACTGGTGCTGGTACGCAGTCAGTTGCAGAAACGCGTGGCTGTGGCGCAATGAGCGACATGGAAAATATCCAAGCGTTTCTGGCCGAAGTGGCCGAACAGCTGGGGCTGGCGTCGCTGCTAACCGGGGATGCCTGTGCGCCCTATGAAACCGACGTGATGCAATGCCGCGGCCGCGCTGCGGCGGTCGTGATTCCGCGAGATACCCAGGCGGTCAGCGCGCTGATGCGATCAGCTGTGCGCCATCGCATACGCCTGGTCGCCCAAGGCAACCGCAGCGGGATGGTGGGCGGCGCCGTACCTGACAACTCCGGCAAGCAGGTGATCGTTTCCCTTTCGCGCATGCGCCGTGTGCGCGAGATTGATCCGCTAAACCGCACCATCATCGTCGAATCGGGCGCGCTCTTGTCAGAACTGAATCGCACGCTGGAAACCCATTCTCTGTACTTTCCTATCGATATCGGCAGCGATCCGGCGATAGGCGGATTGATTGGCGCCAATGCCGGCGGCAGCCGCTTGCTCAAGCATGGCGACGTGCGGCATAACCTGCTCGGCATCGAAGTGGTGCTAGCCGATGGCGACGGCACGGTGGTACAGCTGCTCGCGCCGTTGCGCAAGAACAATACCGGGCTGGACCTCAAGCAAATGTTTGTCGGCACCGGCGGCGCGTTCGGCATCATTACCGCGGCGACGCTTGAGCTCAAGCGCATCGACCAGTCGACGCAAAGCATGTTTGTGGCCTTGCCTGACCACGGAACAGCGCTTGAGGTGTTGCAGGCCTTCGAACAGCATTTTGGCGATCTGCTCTGCGCTTTCGAAGTGATCTCCGAGGCGGCGCTGGCCATTACCCTGCGCAATTTCCCCACGCTGCACCACCCGTTCGGGCAATCATCGGCACGCTGTTATGCGTTGATCGAGATTGCCAGCAGCATGCCTGGCTTGCACGCGCTATTTGCAGAGCGAACCGAACAGGTGTTGGAGCAGCTGTATGAACGCGCGCGGATTGTCGACGCCGTCCTGGGACATTCCAGCAGCTTTTGGCCGCTGCGCGACAATCTGCCGCTGGCCATCGCCAGTGAAGGCATTCCACTCTCGTTCGACGTGGCGTTTTCGCGCTCGCGCTTGGTGGCTTTCCGCGAGCAGGCTGCACAGTGGCTGCAGCACGAACATCCGCTGCTGCAACTTTACGATTTCGGCCATTTTGCCGACGGCGGCTGTCATTTGATTGTGCTGGTGCCCCACGCCCATATCGCCCAATACGGCATCGCCCGGGTAGTCGCTGTGCGTAGCGGCATCTATCGGCTGGTGTCCGAAAACGGCGGCTGCTTCAGTGCAGAGCATGGCGTCGGGCCGGTGAATGCAGTCTATTACAGCAAGTACACGACGCCCAAGGTGCAGGAAATCAGCAGGGCCGTGCAGCAGTTGATGGATACGCAGGCCGTTTTGGGCCGCTACCGCTATACATAGAACGAAAAAATGCAGGTCTGACGATGGCACAGCAAGATAGAGGAAATCCGATGATTACCGGCGACATGCTCATCGGCCAGTCGGCCGTGCGGGGCCACAAAGGATTGCTGTCGGCAATCAATCCTGCCACCCATGAAAAGATAGGTCCCGACTTCGGCGCCGGCGGTATCGCTGAAATAGAGCAAGCCTGCCTGCTTGCCCAGCAGGCCTGCGACAGCTACCGCGAAACCACGGCGGAGCAACGTGCTCAATTTCTGGAGGCGATCGCCACCGGCATCCTCGCGTTGGGGGCGACGCTGATCGAGCGCGCAGCCCGGGAGTCGGGATTGCCGGCAGCGCGCCTGATCATCGAGCGGAGCCGCACCGTGAGCCAGTTGCGGCTATTTGCGAAGGTCGTGCGCGACGGTCACTATCTGGGCGCCACCCTCGACTCTGCCTTGCCGGCGCGTATCCCTTCGCGCGCCGACCTGAGGTTGCGCAAGATCGCGCTCGGCCCGGTTGCTGTATTTGGCGCCAGCAATTGTCACCTGGCTTTTTCAGTAGCCGGCGGTGACAGCGCTGCAGCCTTCGCCGCCGGCTGCCCGATAGTGGTCAAGGCCCATGAGGCTCATCTGGGTACGTCTGAACTGGTAGGCAGGGTGATCCAGCGGGCGGTAGCTGCCCACCAGTTGCCGGAGGGCGTTTTTTCCCTGCTGATAGGCGACGGCAATCTGTTCGGCCAGGCCCTGGTCAGCCATCCTGCGATCAAGGCAGTTGCCTTTACGGGGGCGCGGCAAGGCGGCCTGGCGCTGACAAGAACAGCGGCGCAGCGGCCCGAACCGATTCCGGCATACGCCGAAATGAGCTGCATAAATCCCATGTTCCTGTTGCCACATGCACTGTCGATTCGCTCCAGCGAAATCGGCCGTGCATTCGTTGATGCTCTGACGATGAGTGCTGGGCAATTGTGTACTAATCCGGGCTTGGTGATTGCTCTAAGAGGGTTATCCTTCTGGCACCAGTTGTAAGACTCCACACCCTGCGGGCTGCGCGACTTTATTTATACTTCATATGGACATATCACGTGAATGAAGCAATAGCTCACACCAGAGCGAACTTAATGATGACCATTCGACATTACCTTGCGCTGCTAATCGCTGGCCTCCTCATGAGCGGCTGCTCCCTCCTACCTGTTTCCGATACTATGGGCGAGCACCTGCCAATGATCGTGGCCCACCGAGGCGGGGCGGCGGATTTTCCGGAGAACACCCTGCTAGCTATCGACAATGCGTTGCGCAATAACGTCGACATGCTCTGGCTCACCGTACAACTGAGCAGTGACGACGTACCCGTGTTGTATCGGCCGACCGACCTGAGTGCCAATACCCAAGGTTCCGGAGCCGTGGCCGGGCAAACATGGGCCCAGCTGCAACAACTCAACGCCGGATGGCAGTTCACGCAAACAGCAGCGGACGGCCAAGTGACCTATCCCTATCGCACCCGGGTAGTATCGCTACCCTCATTGCAACAGGCGCTGGCGGTGATTCCAGCCACAACCCCCATCATTCTCGACATGAAAGCCTTGCCGGCCGCCCCTCAGGCCAACGCTGTCGCACGGGTACTGGAACAAAACCACGCCTGGAAACGGGTGCTGATCTACTCCACCGATGCCAGCTACCAGCAGGCTTTCACTCAGTATCCTCAGGCACGGCTGTTCGAATCCAGGGACGGTACTCGTGACCGTTTGGCAAACGTCGCCCTGGCACACAGCTGTAATCCGGCGCCGCAAGCCGGTAGCTGGGTGGCGTTCGAATATCAGCGCAAGGTTGAACTGGTGGAAACCTTCACCCTGGGTGAAGCGCGCTCACCGGTGAATGCCAAACTGTGGACACCCCAGGCCATCGACTGCTTTCAATCCAAGGGCACGTCGAGCATTTTGGCGATTGGGGTTAACAGCGACGATGACTACCGGGCCGCGGCTTGCCTAAAGATCGATGCGGTACTAGTTGACTCGCCGCGCACGATGCGGGATGTGAAGCAACGGCTCGAACGCCCGCTGCAATGTGATTCACATTCACATCGCGGTGACTAATTAGCTCTGCTTGGTATTGATACAAAAAAGACAGGCCGGGCGAAGTATCTCCTTCCGCAACTACGTTTGTCTAACTGCCATTTTGTGGGCTGAATGCTACCAGCGTGCCTTGGGAAAGTACGTATGAGCCAAAGCTTACGAGTTCAAAACACTGTTCAGCAACACGCGGGGGGTGTCACTTGCAAATAGCGTGAGCCCGTCGCGATGAAATGCGAGCCGATGCCGTCGAATGCAAGCTCATTTGTATTTAATGTGAGCTGGAAATGTCGCTGAAAGCGAGCCCGCGTGTTTTCAAACGCTAGCCGGTACAGTTACACCTTGTCTGCTCTACTTCTTCTGCGACTGAAGGCTCGTTCTGTCTCACGTTGAGCGCGCCGCTGCTTCTTGTCTTCTTGCGCCTGTGGAGCTGCCTGGTACTTCAGATAAAGAGCCTGGGAGCGACCTTCGTCCCCAATTGGCATCAGCGAACGCCTTCGCACGTAATCCGGGACGCACAAGTCCAGACTCAATTTCATCACTGGCAACTTCATAGAAGCGCTCGTCAGTCACATCTCTCTCCGAACGAATATTGACCCGGACTGGTGTTTAAAGATCTTGTTCAATCGCGAACGTAAAAACCACACCCTAGGGGGTGTTCTCAATCAGGCCAGCCATATGACGACTGATGCAAGGCTCAGCATCGACTGGTAGTTTCTTGCCAGTCGCTCATATCTGGTTGCGATACGGCGGTACTGCTTCAGTTTCTGGAAATAACGCTCCACCAGATTACGTGCCTTGTAAATATGTCGATCCAGCTTTCGAGGCTTCAGACGATTCCCTCTTGAGGGAATGACGGCTTCAGCCCCATTGCGCTGTATCAACTCCACAAAGGCGTCTGAGTCGTAACCTTTGTCTGCCAATACCGCTTCGGGCGTAAAACCTTCGAT
>NZ_RCZE01000028.1 GCF_006438915.1 Pseudomonas arsenicoxydans
TCGCTTGAGCCAAAGGCAGAAGCCGTTGCGCTCCCAATATAAAATCTTCACTCGGTTGCGGGGCTTGTTGAGGAAAACGAAAAGCACGGGGTCAAATACTGCGACTTTAATATCCAGCTCGACCAGCGCAGCCAAGCCGTCGATGGATTTTCGGAAGTCGACCGGCTTGGGGTACAGATACACTTTTTCGACTTTAGCATCGGGTCGCATCATGGCGAGCTGGCTCCTGAGGGAATCGGGAGCACAGCATCCGGGATCAGCTAAGCGCTTTGAATGTGGGGTTTATGGAGCGCTTACATTTCTTTAGCGTTACTACCACCGAGTATTTCGAGACCTCGCGACTTCAATGCCCCCCACAATTTCCGGCAACGAACGATTCGTGTATCCGGCTGCCGCGATGAATTTCCGACAAAAATCCAAATATCATTTTCAGGAGCTTTCTTAGAAACAAGATTAAAGATCAAGCTCAACACATCAACCAAGTAGCGACCTGAAGGCCCCGCATACAGAAAACTAGTTGCTGAGAGCGCCTCTCCCTTATGCCCTTGCGCATAGCTAAGGTTAACCACCTCATTAGCCACTGAAACATCAGGTGTAGTCACAATTCGAATTTCAATAGTCATAGTGATTACCAGCTTCGTCGTTTAAATGTGGACCTCTGTTCTGTGAGTTCCCTGCACCGAAATCATGACATCCCGCATCTTCGCGAACCCTTACCGTTCGAGTTCCGCCACCTGATGCTGGAACCTCAAACTATTAGAAAGGGGACAGATTTTTTTATTGTTTTAGCACCAACAAAAAAACACCCGACGCTTCTTCCAGACAAATAAATCCGTCCCCTTTTCCACCAAATAAGAACTAAATAAAGAGACAGATCTATTTCTTGTCCAGTAAGTTGCCCACGAAGCTTGGCGGCATTCGCTAAGCTTGCTGCGTCGCCTGCGCCTTTGCACCAACTAATCAGTGATAGCCGCTTCTACCTCTCCGCCCCGAATTATGACTCGCCCCCAATCGCCAGACAGAATATAAGCACCATCATCGCTAACAAAACTGTCTATATTTCCATAGTCCAAATCACCTGTACTATCTACAAACCCTATGAGTCTCCTATCAAGCCATTCGATAGAGTCCGCGCTAAAAAAACGCAACAAAACCTTGCGATAGCAATACTGCTCTCCGTTTTGTGGTTCTTCATATTGTGGGTGATTCTTAGTAAGAACAGCCTCCAGTTCAAAAGTCAGTGATCCTGCCACCTCATCAATTGACAAAACGTAGCTATCTTCGAGATAAAAATTTGAGAGAGATAAAATTTCATAATAGTTCATGTCGCTTCTCAAAGGTCGAAGTCAATTGAGGTGTGATTGTCTGGGCTTTTCCTAGTTACCGGATTACCAAAGGCATCGGTTCTTTGGCCTGTGGCATCCTTGAACTCAACATGTGGATCAGAACTTCCTGGCGCGCGCGAGCTACCTTGTTTGATTGTCACACGAGGAATGCCATTCTCGTCAACGTATTTGAGGGGGCCACCATCGGTCTGAGAGGGCTTCCAGCCTTGAGCCTTCGCGTACTCTTTTAACTCACTTGCTTTTGGCGTGCGACCGGCTTCAAAAATCTTATCAATGCCTTTTGCACCCTCTCCAAATCCATCAGCATCCTTGGAGATTCCATCCCCTTTTTTTACACCATTGCCAAGCGAATTGCCATTGGCGGCCTTACCCCACCCCTCGGTCAACATCGTATTGCCGAGGTTGAGCAACATCCCGGCCTTCTCAGAAACACTCAATACCCGCCCAGCGGCGTTGTCCATCCAAGACGTTTCTTTAGTCCAAGTGTCTAGATGAGCTTGCTCCGCAGTGGTCAACCATCCTTCTTGGATGTACTTGGCAAAGGCTAGTTGATCATCGGTAACAAAAGTGCCTCCCCACGCATCCATGCCTTGTGAAGGAATGGCAACCTTGCTCGGATCACCCACCATCAATCCATACATGTCATATGCGATGGAGGTTTTGAACAGGTTCAACAGGTCCTTTGCAACCGGATCGTCCATGGCGATGGTATTGGCTTGGATAGATTCGACGCATGCACGCGTCGTACAAGCGTCGATCAAGGCAGATCGCGCAGACGAAATTTTCTCGTATTGCGCTATCACCTCGCGAATTTTGGCCTCGCTGCAATTGCCACTCGCTTTGCAGTCTTTGATCTCATTCAAAAGCTTTTCAGCCGTTGGATGATCGAGGCTATTGAACTTTGTCGCCTGGGCGGCGACCCAACCGGATATCGCCTGATCCTTGTCCGAGCCGCCAGCAGCGGCAGTCACAGACAAACCGATCAGCTGTGAAGTCAGCGCCAGAAGCTGATCGTGTGCGTCGCCTTTAAAAATGGAATCGCCAATTGTGGCAACAAATGCCTCATTAGCCCCGGCGGCCAGAGCGCCCATTTTGAAATCACCGCCAGCCAACTCTGCGATCAGCCCACCCACCAATGCATGTGCTGCAACTTTTGCAGGGAGTCCTGAAAACTCCAGCTGGGTCCCAAGCTTGTTATAGAGAGAGGCCGACAATGCGTCGGCAACACTGCCTATGGCAGCTTGAGCCAGTGCGTCTTTGAGGCTGCCGCCATTGAGCGCTGCGTTTGCCGAAGCGGCGAAGCCATTTTCAGCCAAGGTGTATCCGGCATACTTGGTGAAACCGTCCAGCTCACCCAATGCGAAACCATGAGTGGCCTTGCCCGCGCCTTCGGCAGTCACGCCAAATGCTTTGTCTAGGACACCCGCCGCAAAGCCCGCTACCAGCCCGCTAACCACATACCCTTTTAGGCTCTCCGAAGAGGTCACATCCTTGAGCGTGGCACCCAAGTTGCCCTTGTTGTTGATCCCGCTGATGGCTGCCTGCGATAAAACGGCCGAGAAACTCGCCGTTGCAGCAGCCGCTGCTGCGGCGCCAATAGTTGCTGCCGTGGCTGCTGACATACCAGCGGCCAACGCGGCAGTTTGTGCTGCGGCGGAAGCGGAACTTGCAAGAGCTGCGGCAGTGCCCGAGCCAGCAGTCAAGACAGTGACAATGATAATGATCGCCAGCATCGCCCCTTGACCGAGCCCGGAGTTGCTGTACTCGTAAGAGTCGTGCACCTCCTGAATTAGCTGCCAATCCACGTCCCCACGCTGCTCAGCATCTTTCAGCCAGACCATTTGCGGGTCGGCTGCCACCATCGCATCAATGGCCTGGCTCACCGTCTGCTGATTGACTTGCTTGAGGTCAATATGCAGCCCATTTACCGCATTTATTGCGACATTGCCCTGCGCGGCTAGCACGCTTTGGCGCAACGTTTCATCGGTGCTGCCCTTGCCTGACATCGACATCCACGCGAGGTTGGTATCACTCTTTTCGTGACTTTCCTGATGCGTATCTTTCACTGCCTCAAACGTAATGCTGCCGCCGCTGTCCAGCGTCAGGTCTCCGCCGCTGTTGAGCTTGGCGCCCTGGTAACGCTGATCGCCACCGCTGACTAGGGTCAGGTCGCCGCCTGTGGTGATTTGGCTCCCGATGTTTTTCACATCAGTCACCTCATCACGCTGGGTCTTTTTACTGCCCCAACCACCGCTTTTTTTCATGTCATACAGCGAGTAGTCGCGGTCTTGTGCGGCCAGCAGTTGCAGGTCGCCGTCGGCGTGCAGGTAGGCTTCTTTGCCGGCGCTGATGTCGCTGGCGATCAGGGTCATGTCCTTGCCGGACTTGAGGGTGAGTTTGCCGCCCGCATCCAGTGAGGTGCCGATCTGGCTGACCTGGTCTTCCTGGCGGGTTTCCTTTTTGTCCTTGAAGTAGCTGTGTTGTTCGTCGGCGGCGGTGGCGAACAGCAGGTCGCCCTTGGCGTCTATCGTCACGTCGCCTTTGGCGTCGAGCTTGCTCGCCACCACGGTTACGTCGCCGCCGGCATTGACGGTCAGGTCCCCGCCCGCACTGACGCTGGCGCCGTGCTGGGTGAGGGTTGAGTCGAGGAAGTCGGTACGGCTGTCGGAATGGCGCTCTTCCACGGCGGTGATGCTGACGTCGCGCTTGGCATCGATGGCCATGTCGCCACCGCTTTTCAACACACCGCCGGTGTTAAGAACGTCGCGCCCGGCGTTGATCACCAGTTTGTTGGCGGCTTCGATGCGGGCGGCGCTGTCCACGAAGTCGCGCGCGTGGCTGTAGTCGCCGACGCTGCTGTCGTGGGAGGTCACCGTGCGCTCGTTGACGACGTCGCCGTTCGTGGCGCTGAGCGTTACGTCTCGCCCGGCAATGATGCCCCCCGCCTTGTTGGTCAGGTTATTGGTGGCGAGCAAGTCCAACCGTTCCCCGGCCTCCACCAACCCGCTGCTGACCAGGTCTTTTTTGGCCGTTGCCTCCAGGTTCTGGCTGGCGCGCAGGGTGCCGGCGTTGTTCAGGTCTTTGCCCGCGATCAGGGTCACGTCGCTGCCCTGGATCAACGCGCCGTTGGCGGCGAGGCGGTTGTTGGCGTTGGCCAGGTACAGCACCGGCACCAGGACTTTTTCGCCATTCACTTCGTGCTCTTCGAGCCAGACGATGTCGTGGGTCAGCGCCGCGACTTGCTGTGCGGTGAGGGTGACGCCGAGGCTGAGGTTCAACGCGTCCTTGCTGGCGATGGCGTTGTTCATCAGATACTTGAAAACCGCCTCGTCCGAGGTCTGGCCGTCGATGAAGCGCTGGCCGGTGCGGGCGACCACGGCTTGCTGGATCAGTTTCTGTTCGAAGAGGCCATCGCCCAGGCGCTTGGCGCTTTGATCAGGGTTGTAACCCAAGCCTTGGAGCAGGTAGTCCGAGCTCATGAATTGCTTGAGGTCGGTCAGTACCGGGTTGGTTTCGATCAGGTACTTGTGCGGCTGGGATTTGCCGGCGTTGCTGGGCAGGCCCTGGACGCGGTTTATCGTAAAGGTCCTACACCAACCTCGGAATCAGGCACCTTGCACCGCTGGAACGATGAAGCTTATAGTCCGCCCGTCGCCCCAATGGCGATTCAGGTTTGGCGACCTGATCATAGAGAATGCGAAGGCTATCGGCTTAATTGCAGGTTCCGACGCACCCGCAAAGCCGCTATTTATGGCGGCTGTGCGCGGGAGATCTTCGGATCTGCCGGTTTTCTCTATGCCGGTTCGCCAACCTGCGCACAGCTGCCACCTAATCGTTTGGCGACGACTGAGTGACGGCATTGGCTCATCAAAATAGAGATTTTCAAATGAATCGATACATGCCCCTCACCGGAATCGACCTGATCCCGGCATCACTACTCATCGACACCCAAGCGCCATTGGATGTCCTGCAAGCAATGGCGGATTACCGTATTCGCACGGTCACTCAGGTGCTGGAGAACATCGCCTTTCGCGCAGAAATCGGCTGCGACACCGTCGTGCTATCTGACTTCTCAAAATTGCTCGCCATACCGTTGCGCGATGGCTGTGATTTGATGGATGTGATTGGTCGGCGGTTGCGGGCGCAGGCTGCGGAGTGAATGAAAGCGGGCGACCTGTAGGTCGCCCGTTTTATATGGCTCATACAAAAAACCTGACAGTCTCGGTTCTTTGATTTGTCGTACGAAAAATCGGAGATTTCTCAGGGAGAGATTTATTTTATGGGCAAACGCAGTAAATAAATTGGCAGTAAATAAATTCGTCCCCTTTTCTCGTTGGAATCGGCCTGGTCGTATCGAGCCGCGAGCCATAAAACGAAGACCTCAAGCCTACCCCTTGCTGACCAAACCACGTCGGTCAGCAAGGGCAGATGTCAGGAAAAATGGGCACCCAAAACATGTTAAGTAAGTGCCATTCAGATCTGTCCCCTTTACGCTTCTTTACGCTTATTTGCGCTCCCGACTCTTGGCTTTCCTATGACTGAGTTATCAATTGCTTTTGCACCAACTTATTCGTGAGAAGCTAAACTCTTAGTCGCCTGATGCAAAGCAGTCATAAGGTCTTCAAGTTTGAAATTCCATTTTCCTCCCTCAACAGGGGGATAAATTTCTATTTCAATTGGTCTTCCTGGCTCATGTGATACCTCAGCCAACTGACTCGACCCCGCCCAAATCTCGAATACACAATTCTCTCGATCTGGGGGGCTTGTTATCACAGTAGATAAAAGATTCATGGCTTCGGCGGCTCCAATAAACCAATAAATTTTCCATTCGAATCGTAGCGAAGCCCACGGCCATCGGGGGCAAGCACATCCATGACCTTCCCAAATCTACCGGTGTCTTTATAGGTTACGGTGGTCGCCGGATTGCTCAAGATCTCGTCAGCTATTTTTTGACCTTGGGCGTTGATTTCAGAAGGGCTTCCTTTAACGCTAGGAAACGCACTGCCTTCACGACTGCCGTGTTTTTGGAGTGCTCGACCAGCTAATGACAGTTGTCCTGATTTATCGGCCGGATCAAGCAGTTTTCCTGCATTCGACAAATCATCAATGTTTTTCCCAGCGAACGCACTACCTTTTGCACCATCAAATTTTAGGCACTATCGCAAAAAGCCCCTCCGGCATTAAGTAGCTAAAAATATAACTCTTTGCCTTATCTGAACTGCGCTTAGAAAAAACAGAATCAGACTCATCGGGGCCTTGGTCGCAGTACCAACTGTCGTACGTCTGCTCAGCTTTCTCGCCAACCAATTGATATACATCCCCTCCAAGAATCGCAATTCCGAAAGCATCGAGTTCATAAATAGCATGTAAAGCGTCATCACGACCTAGGGCCCAGTTCCGCACCCCCAAATGGTCTAGAGATATACCTCTACTTAGAATAGGATCAATTTGCTCCGACCATATAATACTCATAGATCACTCCGCCGAGGTCGGTTTGAATAGTCGATGATTGATTGACCCGTCCGACTCCTTTATGAACTCGAAAACGCCTTGTTTCCCACGATACTCACCTGGAATTTTCAGCATGTCTCTTACCACACCATCTCCCCTGTGATCTTCGTCACCTGTCCGGCCCCTTGGAAAGTTGTGACACTTTCCGGGAATCCATGAAGATCGCCAGTCTTGATCTGACCTAACACTTTATCTGTGTATTTCGTACCTGCAAAGAAATCATCCGCTACCGCACTTCCGCCTTTTGCACCATCAACTACAACCGCACCGTCCTTCTTAACCCCCGAAACCAGAATCGAAGCCCCAGTCCCCTCCAGGTACTTCCCTGTCCCCTTGAGCAACGCGATTTCCAGCGCGGCCTTAGCGGCCTCAGTCCCATAGTCGCGAAGCGGGTTCACATCACCAGGATAGGTAGCACTGTCAAAAGACGCGAGAACCTTACTTCCTTGAGTGTAATCGTAGGGGGCAAACAACTGCCCCGTGGCCTGCCATCCATCAACAAAGGAGGCCGCGCCACCCAATCCCGAGAACGCAGGTATAGCGCAACCAACTCCGGTCACACAAGCCGGTGTGGTGAGTATCGCACCACCGAAACCGGCAGCAGCTCCTATTGCTCCAAGTACCGCCCGGCTGGCGCGTGCTGACTGTTTGAGATCCTTATCGTTAAGCAGCAGGTCGTCATTGACCTGATCCCATTTCGAGTATTCGTCATAGGCACCGGTAGCGAACAGCGCAATCTGAGCGTCCTTGAAACCTTTCCCATCAGTTTCAAGCGTTTTGATCGCCTGATAGTTCGGGTCATCCACCGGTACCGAGGCGGCGCAATGAACCAAGGCACACGCGGCCGCTTTGAGTTCATAGGCCTTCTCTGGCGACTCTTTTTGTAACCCCTCAAGCGCAACGGTTTCTTTTTGATGAAGCTGACGATTGTATTCGTCAGCCATCAGTGCCACCCATGAGGCTTTCTCGACGTCACCGCCAGCCAGTCCGGCAGCCGTCAAACCGACGATCTGAGAAAACGCTTGCCGTAGCTCAGGCTGGGCATCGAAGGTGGCATTGAGTACTCCAGCCAAGGCTTGGCTGGCACCTGCTGCGATGGCACCGGTCTCGAAGTCGCCACCGGTTGCGCTGGAAACCGCCCCCCCCATTAACGCGTGCATGACAGTGCGAGCAATACCGCCTTCGGCCCACATAGCCATGCCTGCGGTATCACCCGAGCTCTTCGCGATCTGCCAGTGTTCCTGAGCATAACCACCGACAAAATTGAACGCTGTGGCCGCAACGACGTTCCCGGCTTGAGAAATCAGTCCTTCTTTTAGGTTCTGGCTGAGGCTTCCCCCACCAATGGCTGTGTTGATAGCACCAGCCGCAACGCCCTGAGCCCCGGCATGCAGGGCAAAGCCACCAATTCCCTGAAGCGTACTTAGATCAAAACCTTTTGTGAGGTTGTTGAACGGCACCGTATGGCCGCCGAGCATGGGATCGATAACGCCTTGAGTAAAGCCCGCCGTAGCACCGGCGATGACGGCATTCTTTAGACTGTTGCTGCTGAATGTGTCTTTAAAGGCCGCTCCCAAATTGCCCTTGTTGTTGATCGTGCTGACTGCCGCAGTGCTAGCCATTGAGGTCAACATGCCCGCCGCGATCACGTTACCCAGTCCCGCCGTAGTGGCAACGGTGGCAGCAGTAGTCGCCGTTGCGGCAGTGGCTACCGAAGCCGCCGCCATGGTCCCGCCGGCAGTGGCACCCATTGCCGTACTCGCAGAAGCCACCGCAGCACTGGCTGCACCCGCCGTCAGGACAGTGACAATAATGATGATCGCCAGCATCGCACCCTGGCCCAGGCTGGAGTTGCTGTATTTAAAGGACTCATGTGTCTCCTTGATCAGCTGCCAATCCACATCCCCACGCTTCTCGGCGTCTTTAAGCCATGCCAGTTGCGGATCTGCCTGCACCATTGCATCAATGGTCTGGCTCACCGATTTCTGATCGATCTGCTTGATATCGATCTTGAGGCCGTCGACTGCCTTGATAATCAATTGCCCCTGAGCCACCAACTGGCTTTGGCGCAAGGTCTCGTCGGTATTGCCTTTACCCTTGGCGCTAGTCCACGCCAAGTCGCCATCACTCTTGGTATGGCTCTCGTCATGCAGGTCTTTCACCCCTTCAAAAACAATCGCCCCACCACTGTCCAGCGTGATGTCCTTGCCACTCTCCAGCTTCGCCACCTGATAGCGCTGATTCCCACCACTGGACAACGTCAGGTCGCCACCGGATTTGATCTGCGTACCGATGTGGGTGACCTGCGTCACCTCATCGTGCTGGGTTTTTTTACTGCCCCAGCTGCCACTTTTTTCCATGTCGTATAGCGAGTAGTTGCGGTCCTGTGCGGCCAGCAGTTGCAGGTCGCCGTCGGCGTGCAGGTAGGCTTCTTTGCCGGCGCTGATGTCGCTGGCGATCAGGGTCATGTCCTTGCCGGACTTGATAGTGAGCTTGCCTCCCGCATCCAGTGAGGTGCCGATCTGACTGACGTGGTCTTCCTGACGAGTTTCCTTTTTGTCCTTGAAATAGGAATGCTCTTCATTGGCGGCAGCACCGAAGAACACATCGCGTTTGGCCTCGAGAGTTACGTCGTCCTTGGCGTCGAGCTTGCTCGCGACCGCCGCAATATCGCGGCCGGCATCGATTGTCAGGCCGGCACCGGAACTGACCTCGGCCCCGTGCTGGGTGAGGGTGGAGTCGAGGAAGTCGGTACGGCTGTCGGAGTGGCGCTCTTCCACGGCGGTGATGCTGACGTCGCGCTTGGCATCGATGGTCATGTCGCCACCGCTTTTCAACACACCGCCGGTGTTAAGAACGTCGCGCCCGGCGTTGATCACCAGTTTGTTGGCGGCCTCGATGCGGGCGGCGCTGTCCACGAAGTCGCGCGCGTGGCTGTAGTCGCCGACGCTGCTGTCGTGAGATGTCACCGTGCGCTCGTTGACGACGTCGCCGTTCGTGGCGCTGAGCGTCACGTCCCGCCCGGCAATGATGCCCCCCGCCTTGTTGGTCAGGTTATTGGTGGCGAGCAAGTCCAACCGTTCCCCCGCCTCCACCAGCCCGCTGCTGACCAGGTCTTTTTTGGCCGTCGCCTCCAGGTTCTGGCTGGCGCGCAGGGTGCCGGCGTTGTTCAGGTCTTTGCCCGCGATCAGGGTCACGTCGCTGCCCTGGATCAACGCGCCGTTGGCGGCGAGGCGGTTGTTGGCGTTGGCCAGGTACAGCACCGGCACCAGGACTTTTTCGCCATTCACTTCGTGCTCTTCGAGCCAGACGATGTCGTGGGTCAGGGCCGCGACTTGCTGTGCGGTGAGGGTGACGCCGAGGCTGAGGCTCAACGCGTCCTTGCTGGCGATGGCGTTGTTCATCAGGTACTTGAAAACCGCCTCGTCCGAGGTCTGGCCGTCGATGAAGCGCTGGCCGGTGCGGGCGACCACGGCTTGCTGGATCAGTTTCTGTTCGAAGAGGCCATCGCCCAGGCGCTTGGCGCTCTGGTCGGGGTTGTAACCCAAGCCTTGGAGCAGGTAGTCCGAGCTCATGAATTGCTTGAGGTCGGTGAGGACCGGGTTGGTTTCGATCAGGTATTTGTGCGGCTGGGATTTGCCGGCGTTGCTGGGCAGGCCTTGGACGCGGTTGATGGTGACCGGCGTAGACGATGCACCGGCGGTGACTTTGCCGCCGCTAAGCGTCCAGCTCTGCGGGCCGGTCGAGGTCGGGGCGCTGATGCCTTCCTGGCTCAGACGGAACATCCCGTTCTGGCCGGTGGGTAGGCTGAAGCCGGGCAGATCCACCGGGTTGACGTGCTGTTGGGCAAGATCCGGCGGCAGTTGCGCGTTGATAGTCACCGGCGTGGAGAAGCCGTTGCCGGAACCCGTCTCAGTGTTGGTCTTTCCGCCAGCGACGTAGCTGTAATAAGGACGCACCACGCTGTTGTCGATGGTCTGCGTCGCGTTGAGGGAAATGTTGCCGCCGGCCTGAATCACCGCATCATAGGAACTGCCGGAACCCGCTACCGTGGTGGTGCTTTCGGTCAGCATGCCGCCGCCCAGCAAACTGATGAAGTAGCTCAGGTCGGATTCGACCGTGGCCGAGGGGGCTGGGCTGTTTTTCTGATTGAACTCAGCCGCTGCAGGCACCGAGGCAAAGATCTGGTCGACGTAGTTCCAGAATGTGCGTTTGGTGATGATGTCCTGCTCTTGCAGGCCGGTGTTATTGATCGTGTCGGCAGTGACAGTAATGTTGCCTGTGGACGCGATGGTGCTGCTGGTGTTGTTCAACACCTGAGCGTTGATCGTCATGTCGTCGCCGCTGGTCAGACTCGCAGCCTCGCTGCTGTCAGAGACCTTCAGGCGGTCGGTCTCGGCAATCTCCCAATGGCCGTTACGACGAGAACCGCTGCGGAAGTCGCACCCCGCAATCGGGATCAGGTTGCAGTCCAGCTCAGTGATAACCACCGAACTTTTCTCATGCGCGGTGTATTCCAGAATGTCCCGAACGTTGTTCACGGTCAGGGCATTGATGGTCAGGTCCTGCGCGCTGTAGATATCGCCGGAACGGTTGTCCAGCAAGTCGGCCTTGCCGCTGTCACGGTCCCGGCCAATGTGCACGTTGCTCAGGCCATAGACCTGGCCATAGGCGTTGGTGAAGCTGGACAGCAGCAGCCGCATATCGCCGCCGCTGGTAATCAGGCCGCGACTGTTGAGCAGTGCGCCGGTGGTGAGGGTCAGGTCGTTACCGGAACCGATCGTGCCGTAGTTGTTAAGGTTGGCGGCGGTGATGATCAGGTCGCCGCTGGAGGTCAAACGGCCTTGGTTGTTCAACTCGCCATTGATGTTAACCGTGGTGTTGCCACCACCGGCGATGCTGGTCGCCGCGTTGAGGGTCAGTTGATTGGCTTTGAGCGTCAGATCACCGAGGCTGCTGAGGCGACCATTGCCGCTGTAGTTGCCCCTCAGGGTCAGATCGAGTTTGCCATCGCTGGCGATCAAGCCATCGTTGTTCCAATTGCCGCCATTGCCGGTCAACTGGCTGCCGGCCAACAACTGGCCGCCGGATGTCTGATTGAGGCTGTTGACGTTGACGGTCAGGCGATCGGCCTGGATCACACTGCTGTTGGTCCAGCCGTCGGCGTTGAGCGTCAGGCTGCCACGGGTGACGAAGGTGCCGCCGGCGCTGCCGATTTGACCTGTCGCGATATCGAAAATACCGGTACCGACGTGCAGCACGTTGCCGCCGATGTTGAGAAGGCCTCCAGCGCCAAGGCTCAGATCAGTGTTGGCGCTTTCGACAGTGCCGCTACTGTTGTCGAACACGCCACCAATGCTGAACGCTGTTTTGCCGGCAGTGCCCAGTGCGCGCAACTGGCCGGTCTGGTTATCCACACTACCGGCGCTGATGCTCAGGGTGCTGGTGCTTTCAATGATCCCTTTGCGGTTGTTCAAGGCGCCGCGCAGGCTGAGGTCGATCTGTTTTGCGCCGACCTGGCTGTCGGCGTCGCCGTTGTTGTAAAAGTCCTTGCCCGAGACACTGACGCGCCCCAGCGCAAACAGGCCGCCATTGCGGTTGTCGAAGTTGCCGTTGGTGCCGGTGTCGACGATGGCATCACCGGTTTGCGCGGTGATTCGCCCGCCATAGTTGTCGAGGCCGGCCAGCGCCTTGAGGTCCAGGCTCTGGGCCTGAATGATCCCACCCTGACGGTTATTGTTCAGGTCATAGCCGTTGCGCAGTACCCCAGAGATATGGCTACTGAACGCACCTTGCAGGCTGGAGAGCACACCGCCACGGCTGTCGAGGCTGGCGGCGGTGATGTCGAGGTTGCCGCCCTTGGCGACAATGCGTCCGCTTTGGTTGTCGATGGCACCGATGGTTTTCACCGTCAGATCGCCCTGGCTTTGCATTATGCCCTTGGCGTTATCGAGGCTGGCGGCGTCGAGCGTCAGTCCTGCGTCACTGCTGAAGATCTGACCGCCCGCGCTGTTCTGTACGGTGCCGCTGGCGGTAATGGTCAACGAATCACTGGCCGCGACAGTGCCGCCATTGCGGTTATCGAGGCCTCCGGTCAACAGGCTCAGCAAACCCTGGCTTGCAAGCTGGCCGCCCTGGTTGTCGATCTGCTGCGCGTGATTAATCACCAGTGGGCCGTTGCTCACCAGTTTGCCGTTGGTATTGGTCAGGGTGCCGAGCAGATCGAGGGTAATCGCGCCATTGCCGGCCAAGGTACCGGCGCTGTTGTTCAGATGGGTGCCGGTGAAACTGATGTCGTTTTGGGCATTGATGGTTGCATTGGCGTTGCTCAGGGTTTGAGCCTGAATATCCAGAGCGGCGCCGCTGTCGATCAAACCGCCTTGGGCGTTATTCAGTGTTCCGGCAATCACGAACGTTTGCGCACCGGCACTGGAAAGAATGCCGTTGTCACTGTTGTCGAGGCTGGCCGCCGTGACCTTCAACGTACCGTTACTGGCCAGGGCGCCGGCGTTGCTGTTACGCACAGCGCCGGTAAGGTCCACCAGCACGTCACCGTCGCGGCTCGACAAGGTGCCATGATTGCGGTTGTCGAGGCTGCCGCCCAAAAGGCTCAGGCTTTGCCAGCCGGAAATCAGACCATTGAGGTTAGTGGTGTCATCGGCAGTAAGGTCCAGTTGCTGGCGGCTGATGAGCTTGCCGTCGCTGTTGTCCAGGTTGCGGCCCTTCAGCGTGTAGCTTTGGCTGCTGGAGAGTTCACCGCCACGGTTGTTCAAGTCCCGCAGGTTGCGGATGCTCAGTTGCCCGGCGGTGGTGATCAGGCCGTTGGCGTTGTTCAGGTCGCCCATGGCGCCGCTGAAGTCGATGGTAATGGCGCTGCCGAGCAACGATCCGCCGTTCTGATTGTTCAAACTCGCCGCGTTGATGTTCAGGTTTTGAGTAGCGTTGATCAGCCCGTTGTCCTGATTATCGAGCTGGCCGGTGACCTGAAGATCGAGGTGGGTGCGGCTGGTAAGGGTGCCGTCGTTGTTGTTCAGGCTACCGGCCTGTACATCGACGCTTTGCGCCGCGATCACGCCTTTAACGTTGGTCAGGGACTGCTGCACGCGCAGGGTCACGGCCTGGTTGCCGAGCAGTTTGCCGTTGCTGTTGTCGAGGCTATCGGCCGCCAGCGTGAACGCTTGGGCACTGGAAATTTCGCCGTTGCGGTTGTCCACCTGCGCGAGGTTTTTTAGCACCAGCAACGGGGCGTTAATCAAACCGTTCTGGTTGTTCAGCTCGCCGTGATTCAGATCCAGCGCCAACGACGTAGCGCTGGTGAGCTGCCCACCATCATGCTGATCGAGACTGACGACACTGGCGGTCAGCGCTTTGTTGCTGGCGATCCGCCCCCCGCTGCTGTTATCGACCTTGCCGGCGTTAAGGCTCATGGCGTCGAGGCTGGTCAGTTTTCCACCCTGATTGTTAACCGCCGCCGTGGCGGTGATGCTCAAGGCCTGACCGGCGTTCACCAACCCTGCCACGTTATCCAGCGTCGTCATGCGCAACGTCGCGGCGGCCAGGCTCGAGAGTTCGCCAGCGCGATTGTTCAGGTAACCAAGGGTGGCGTTGAGACTACCGGTACTGGTAATCAGACCGTTGCCATTGAGCACCTGATTGGCAACGAGATTGAGACTGCCGTTACTCAACACCCGACCTTTGTTCTGGTTATCCAGGGTCCCGGTGGTGATGTTGGCAGTTTGCCCAGCGCTCAGCGTACCGCCCTGGTTCGTCACGGTCTGCGCGGTATTCACGGTGAGATTGCGACTGGCAACCACGCTTTTGCCGCTGTTGTTGAGATTCTGCGCGCTCAGGCTCACATCACCCGTGGCGTTACGGCTGGTGTCAGCGTTAACACCGGCCTCGATGATGCCGCTGTTGGTCAACTGGCCGCCGGCACTCAGGGCGATGCTGTCCCGGGCCGCAAGGGTTTGCTGGTTCGTCAGGTTGCCTTGGGTTTGAACGCTGATGGCACTGCCGGCATAGACCGGTCCCTGGGTGTCGAGGCTCGCAGCTTTGACGTTGACTGCACCGGCGGCAGCGGTCTGCGCCAGGCTCAGATGACCATTGGCATCGATCTGGATGTCACCACCACTGGCCGCCAGGTTACCGGCCAGTTTCACCCCGACCCCGGCTTCAGTGCCGACCAGTTTGATCGCCCCGGCGTACATGCCGCCCAGCGCCGAACTGTCGATGGCCAGTTGTGGTTTGGCGCTGCCGTCATCGGCGCGCGCGGTAGCGTTGAGGGTCTGTGCGTTGACGTCGTTGCGGCCGGCCACAATCGTCAGGTTTTTCGCCTGAATCTCGGCGTTGATCTTTGCGCTGCGGGTGATGATTTCGAAGCTGTCGACGTTGTTGGCGTTCAGCCCGGCGCCGTCGATGGTGACGCTGCCTTGATCCACCTGAAAGCGATCCAGACGTCCGTTATCCAGCACCGGTTTGCCAGTGGTCAGGGTCACACGCGGGGTGTTGATGAAACCGCAACCGTTGCAACTGATGCCGTACGGGTTGGCAACAATTACCCGGGCCGACTGCCCCGCCACTTCGGTGTAACCGCGCAATTGGCTCGGGCTGCCACCGACCACTTCGTTGAGGATGGTTTGTGCCGCAGCCCGGTTGGTCATGTTCGGGTTGCCGACGATGATGCCGCCCAACTGCGTCGCACCGGTTTGCGCGGCGACGTTGTTGAGGATGACGCCCTGGGTGCCGACGTTGTAATCAACGAACTGGTTATGCGATAGCCCCGTGCCATTGGGCGTGGCAATGTTGACGATCGGCACGCCATTGCCCGCCTGAGCGAGACTGGTGCCTGGGGTGGCCACGACGATGCCGTCGGCCTGCGCCCACATCGGTTGCCAGAACATCACGTTCGCCAACAGAAACGCCAGTCCGCGCTTGGGCATGCCCAAGAAGTGCTCGCGGGTTTTCACGGCGGCAGAAGGCTGACGGCTCAGAAAGGCGAATTGGCGGGCGTCCATGTCAAAAGTCTCGATGAGGCGAAATTAGAGAAAGAAATCCATGCGGAAATAGATCGGCGCTTCGCGCTCGACCAGGGTGTCCGGACGTTCCAGGGAATGGGAAAAGGTCACGCTGGCCGCCACGTGCTGGCCGCGAGCAAACAGCTCGATGGAGTTGCTGGACATGCGCCCGTGCTGATCGCCGTTGTAACGGCCATGGGTGATTACACCTTGGTCGTAACCGAGGCTGGTGCCGTATTCGGCGAACACCGGACGCAGCCATTCCAGGGTGAACGGACGGCTCCAGCGCAGGTCGTTACGCCAGTAACCACCGCTGTCGCCGGACAAGGATTGATCCTTGTAACCCCGGATCGACGACAGCCCGCCGAGGCTGGTGCGTTGCGGGCTGAACAACACGTCTTCACTGTGCTGGCCGGTCATCAGGCTGCTGAAGCTGAATGACTCACCCCAGACCTTGAACGGCTGCAGGTAGCTCGCGGTCGCGGTGTATTTGCGGTAGCGGGCGTCGGGTTCGCCGGGACCCGGATGGTTATCGCCCTGAGCGTCGAACGCCCCGATCCCCTCTTGCATCCCGAGGTCGAGGTTGACGAATGCATTGCCGATTCGCCGACCATGGTTGATGCCGAATTGCGCTTCGCTGATGCGGTTACTGCTCAGCTTGAGCTTGCTGTCTTCAATGAAGTTGTTGGTGCGTAAGTACGACAGACCGGTGCTGAGCGAGGTCTTGCTCACGGCATCGCGATGGATCACCCGGTCGGCGTACAGTTGATGGTTTTCGCTGTCGCCGGTCTGTTTGAAGTTGAAGCCGTTGGCTTGGGCCAGGGAGCGATAGTCACTCTGGCTGTAGGTGTAGCTGAAGTTCCACCAGCCCCACGGCAAGCTGTAATTGAGCAGCGCGTTGCTGGAGGTGTGCTGGTGATCACTCACCGCATCGTGACCGCCGCGCAGATTCAACTGATCGGCCAACCCCAGCGGACTGTCCCAATCAAACGTCGTGCCCCACTGCTGCTCGCCGGTGCTTTTCTGACCGTCGTTGCTGCGTGACAACCCGACACGCCAAGGCTTTTGCGGGGTGTTCTTGACCAGTACTTCACTGCCGCCGACGTTCTTGCCCGGCGCCAATTCCATCTGTGCCTGATTGGAGGGCAAGCGGTTGAGTTGATCGACCAGCTGCTCGATTTCACGCAGGTTGACCAGCTCGCCAGTCTTGCCGGGGAAAGCCATGCCCAACTCGCGTTCCGACAGATTGCTGCCGTCCGCGCCTTTCAAGCCTTCAAGCTTGCCCTCAACGACCAATACCTTCAGATGCCCGCCGGACAAATCCTGCTGCGGTAAGTAAGCCCGGCTGGTGACCAGGCCTTTTTCGATGTAGTGATCGGTGATGACTTTCAGCAAATCGTTGAGCTGGGTAACGCCCAGGCATTGGCCGATGTAAGGCTTGAGCAGGCGATTTTTCTCGCTGGCGGAAAGGCTGTCGGCGCCTTTGAGTTCGATGTCCTGAATCGGGAAACAGCGGGTGTCGGCAGGCGCCGTCGGGGCAGCCGGCTTCACTTGCTTGCCGGGTAACTCCTTAAGTTCCTCAAGGCGACGACGTTGCTCTTCGAGTAGGCGTTCCTGACGTTCGCGGATGAGATCGGTGTCACCGGGGGTGGTGGCAGCATTGGCCAGGTTTAGCGGAGAAAGGCACAGCAAAGCCAGGCACAACCTCGCCACAAGGGCGGGTGAATACATGTTCGATCCCTCGAAACTAAAAGTGATAGCAAAATAGTGGCGCGATATTAGAGAGCCATCATTCTGACGTCAAATAATGGATCCACATCAAAAAGACAGGCGACGAACGGTAGCGATTAAATCGGGCGCTTCCGATCAGAGCGCAGGAAGTTTCCTGATACGGGGGAGAAAAGCGCTGGGTGGAGACGCGGTATTTCTCAGGACGAACTTGTCCTACAACTGAAGGCTTCTGAACTTTCCAAATCTCACAGCCTCAACCGATTAACCGCCCAACACGGAACCCGAGGCCTCCCATGAAAACCCTTCTGACGCTTACCCTCGCCACCACCCTCGCCTGCGCCCTCCCCGTTTGGGCCTGCACCCCCGAGGAAGCCACCGCCAAGCGCGAGCAACTGGCCAAGGAAGTGGCCAAGCTCACCGAGCAGAATCCGACCAAAGCCAAAGAGATCAACGCCGAGTTGCAGAAGATGGACCTGGGCACAGCGAGCAAGGATTTGCCGGACAAATGCCAGTTGATCGACCAGCGTATGAAAGAGCTGGAGACGGCGGACAAGAAAGCCGAAGGCTGATTAACCGATAAATCCCGCGCATAAAAAAACCGGACATCAGTCCGGTTTTTTGGGGTCACGACAACGGCTTATTCAGCCGCTGGCGCTTCCGGCTTGCGGCGCTTGAGCGGTGCCATGCCGTCCTTGCTGACCAGCGACAGGGCGTCGGTCTTCGGGCGGTTGGCGATTTTGCGCTTGGTCGGTGCCTTGGCGCCGGTTTTCTTCTTGTCGCCCTTGGCGTCGACTTTTTTCTTCTTCACGCCAACGGCTTTGCCCGACGCCTTGACCTTTTTCGGTCCGCCGTAGGTGCCTTTGACTTCCTTGATCGTGCGGCGCTCGAAGCTCTGCTTGAGGTAGCGCTCGACGCTCGACATCAGGTTCCAGTCGCCGTGGCAGATCAGCGAGATCGCCAGGCCTTCGTTGCCGGCACGGCCGGTGCGACCGATACGGTGAACGTATTCGTCGCCGCTGCGTGGCATGTCGAAGTTGATCACCAGGTCCAGGCCATCCACGTCCAGGCCGCGTGCGGCGACGTCGGTGGCGACGAGGATTTTCACGCCGCCCTGCTTCAGGCGATCGATGGCCAGCTTGCGATCTTTCTGGTCTTTGTCGCCGTGCAGCACGAACGCTTTGTATTCCTGCGCCACCAGACGGCCGTAGATGCGGTCGGCCATGGCACGGGTGTTGGTGAACACGATGGCCTTCTGATAGGTCTCGTTGGCCAACAGCCAGTTGAGGATCTGCTCTTTATGCACATTGTGGTCAGCGGTGATGATCTGCTGACGGGTGGTCGCGTTCAGGTCGCTGACGTTGTTGACCTGCAGGTGCTCAGGGTTGTTCAACACCTTGGCCACCATGTCGCGCAGGCCCGAACCGCCGGTGGTGGCGGAGAACAGCATGGTCTGCTGGCGATTGGTGCATTCGGCGACCAGACGCTGCACATCATCGGCAAAGCCCATGTCGAGCATGCGGTCGGCTTCGTCGAGGACCAGCACTTCAACTTCTTTCAAGTCGAGGTTACCGGCGTTCAGTTGCTCGATCATCCGGCCCGGCGTACCGATCAGGATGTCCGGCACCTTGCGCAGCATGGCGGCCTGGACCTTGAAGTCTTCACCGCCGGTGATCAGGCCGGACTTGATGAACGTGAACTGGGCGAAGCGCTCGACTTCCTTGATGGTCTGCTGAGCCAGCTCGCGGGTTGGCAGCAGGATCAGGGTCTTGATGCTGACGCGGACTTTGGCCGGGCCGATCAGACGGTTGAGGATCGGCAGAACGAAAGCAGCGGTTTTGCCGCTACCGGTTTGCGCAGTCACCCGCAGGTCACGCCCTTGGAGCGCCAGCGGAATAGCCGCTGCTTGCACTGGCGTTGGCTCGACAAATTTAAGCTCGGCCACGGCTTTGAGCAGGCGTTCGTGCAGGGCGAATTGGGAAAACACGGGTGCTACCTCGAAGAAATGCAAAAAAACAGCTGCATAGGGTAACGGTTTCGAGCGCTCAGGCCGAGTTTCTTTACGAAAACGACGATAAACAGTGGCTTTTTGTTGCCTGATTTGTCTTCAAACGTCATCCAAACCCTCTTAAATGCTCTAATCGCCCGATCGCGTCCTTCAGGCGAATCGTTTTAGCCCATGGATATCAAACAGCTCTGGCTCAACGTCCAGGACCTTTGGGGTGCCCTCGATCAGCACCCACTTGTGCATTCAAGCCTGGCGCTGATGCTGTTATTGGTCATTGCGCTGGTCCTCGGACGAGTGGCGCGTTAGCTCATTCTTCTCGCGACCAAAATGCTCGGCCGCCCACCGGCGCTGCACTGGATCAGTGACTTTCGGCACACTAAGGTTTTCCATCGCCTGGCCCGGATGACCCCGTTGCTGGCGATCCAGTCCGGTTTGCACCTGGCGCCGTAACTGAGCAAGACCAGCCTGAATTTCCTCGGCAATGTCGCGCTGGCATTCACCCTTCTGTTCATGCTGCTGGCGTTCAGCGCCCTGCTCAGTGCCTTGCTGGACATCTACGCGCGCACCGAACACGCCCGCACCCGCTGCAGGCAACCTGATTCGTCGAAGGTGTTTCAGCGGACATCGCGCTCATTCAAGCCGATTGAACCTAGCTGAAACCCAAACCTCGGATATTGAAACCACCTTGGGTGAACCTATGAAAATAGAGGACACGTTACTGCGCCAGCGTAAGGTGCTTGCCAAGTTTGGTGAGCTCGCCCTGGTGTCAGATGACCTTGAACACATCCTGGACGAGGCATGTCGATTAGTCGGTGAGGCACTTGAAACCAACCTCGCCAAATTCATGCTGCTCGAAGAAGACGGCATCACGTTCTTCGTGAGAAATGGTGTGGGCTGGTCACCCGATGTGGTCGGGAAGGTTCGGGTACAAGCATGCGAAGGCAGTCCCGAAATATTCTCGCTCAACACCAATGCTCCCGTCATTTCGACAGATATTTCAACGGAATCACGATTTCGGTATCACGATTTTCAAAAGAACAATGGGGTAAAAGCCTTCGTCAACGTTCTCGTCCACGGCGCCAACGGAGAACGTCCTTTCGGAATATTTGAGGTGGACAGTCGAATTCCTCGTCAGTTTACGCAGAGCGATATCGACTTCCTCCGTGGATACAGCAATCTGCTGGGTGCGGCTTTGAAACGCTTCAAAACCCTGGACGCCATGCGCTCGACAGAAAAGCGCCTGCGTGAAAGCGAAAGGCATTACCGCATTGCAGCGGAGCTCAATCCACTTTGGCCTTGGACTGCTGACAAGGGCGGTAACCTCATTTCTATAGATCCGCGTTGGCACGAGTACACCGGTCTGTCGCTTGAGCAGACATTGGAACGTCAATGGGCCAATGCCGCGTATGAGGCGGATCAGGTATCAATCGCCGCTCTTTGGGATCAATCTCTGGGCACACTGCAGCCTTTTGATCTACAAGTCCGATTTCGAAAACACACTGGCGATTACCGTTGGTTTAGAGTCCGTGCACTGTGCAGCCTAGACAGCACCGGAAAAAGCGAACAATGGTACGGCACCATCGAGGACATAGAAGACAGGGTGCAACTGGAGAATGCGTTGCGTGACTGGAACGATTTACTTGAAGAACGCATTGGAGAACGTACCCAACAACTGGAAGTGGAGCAACGAGAGCGCGCGGTAACGGAATCCAAGTTGAGGCAAAGCCAAAAAATGGAAGCGGTCGGGCAGCTTACCGGCGGAATTGCCCACGACTTCAACAATCTGTTAGCCGGTATCATCGGTAGCTTGGAGTTGATGCAACGACGCATTGATGCGGGTCGCTACGACGATTTGGCCCGATACAATTCAGTGGCCTTAACCTCGGCATCTCGCGCGGCGGCCTTAACGCAACGACTGCTTGCATTCTCCAGGCAGCAATCACTCGAGCCTGAACTCCTTGATCCTCGAAAAGTAATAGCCGATCTTGAGGAAATGATTCGGCGTTCAGTAGGGCCGAGCATCATTGTCGAGTGCTCATTCAGAACGACCGACCGGATAAGGTGTGACCTTAACCAACTGGAAAACGCGCTGCTTAATCTCGCAATCAATGCACGGGATGCAATGCCCAATGGAGGCAGGCTCGAGCTTCAGGTTGATCGATGCGTTATCGATAAAGCATCTTCGTCCGACAAAATGATGCCGCCTGGATCATATGTGAGCATTTGCGCCACAGATACCGGAACAGGAATTAGTCCTGACATTTTGTCGCGTATCTTCGACCCATTCTTCACGACCAAGAAGCTGGGCGAAGGTACCGGGCTGGGTCTGTCAATGATATATGGCTTCACTCAGCAATCCGGTGGTCAGGTCAGAGTCCACAGCAGCTTGGGTATCGGCACCACTGTGAAGTTGTATTTTCCGGTAGATGATTCGCAGCCAGAAGATTCAAAAGTAGATATCGGCGACACTCAGCAGCTAGAGTCATCGGGAAAGAATGAAACCATATTGCTGGTGGACGATGAAGCGGCTATCCGGCAAATGGCGTCGGAGCTTTTGTCCGAAATTGGCTATCGCGTCATTGAAGCAGTGGATAGCGTTTCTGCAATTAAACAGGCAGAGAAGCTGGAACACCTGGATTTGCTCCTGACCGATGTAGGCTTACCAGGATTGATGAACGGGATCAGTCTGGCTGCGGAACTCAAGAAGCAATACCCGCTGCTCAAGGTGCTTTTCATCACTGGGTTTGCTGGCGGTTCGCGACTGGTCTCGGTTGATAGGACAACCCGATTACTGACCAAACCCTTCAGTCTGAATGAGCTCACTTCGCGAGTGCATTCATTGCTAAACACTCCTTCAGATTGCAGCTAACGACCACGCTAGATTGCGGTGTTGTACAACTCGCCTGTCAAGCAGGGTCGAGGTGCCTTGCTGACGAATGGTGACCCATTGCCCAGGCAACCCCACGTCAAGCCAAATCGGTGATTCTCAATAACGGTTTTCCAAACCCATCAAAAAGCCGGCGCAGATTTTGCTGTTTTAACTGCCATTACACAGGCAATAAAAGTATGCGTCCGGCCAACACACCTTCCTGACCCCAACGCTTAGGGCGATGGTGGACACCTATTTAAGTGGACACCATTTCTAGCCCATCAAGCGGATTGCCATGCAACAACGACACTCTTACCCCAAATCCTTCAAAGCCCAGGTCGTCCAGGAATGTTTGCAGCCCGGTGCGTCCATCGCAAGCGTCGCGCTGGGCCACGGCATCAACGCCAATCTGGTGCGCAAATGGATACCGCTTTACCGTGACCTAGGCGGTAAAAACCTGCCAGCTTTCATCCCATTGACGTTAGATCCGAA
>NZ_RCZE01000029.1 GCF_006438915.1 Pseudomonas arsenicoxydans
GGGTTCGGTTAAGCCGCACACCAAGTTCACTGCAGAAGTTTACGTTCTGAGCAAGGAAGAAGGCGGCCGTCATACTCCGTTCTTCAAAGGCTACCGTCCACAGTTCTACTTCCGTACTACTGACGTGACTGGTAACTGCGAGCTGCCAGAAGGCGTTGAAATGGTAATGCCAGGTGACAACATTCAGATGACTGTTACCCTGATCAAAACCATCGCGATGGAAGATGGCCTGCGTTTCGCTATCCGTGAAGGCGGTCGTACCGTCGGCGCTGGCGTCGTAGCCAAAATCATCGAGTAAATTGTTGTAATGTCTTTTTCGGGCCGGCATAATGGTCGGCCTGATTTTGTTTTAGGTCAGTAGCTCAATTGGCAGAGCGACGGTCTCCAAAACCGTAGGTTGGGGGTTCGATTCCCTCCTGACCTGCCAGATTCACTTGGTGTGTCTGGCTTTCTTTTCACAGGATCTTCATAGATGACTCCTAAAGCTGAAGCTCAAGGCTCTCGCTTCGATCTGCTCAAGTGGCTAGTAGTAGTCGCTTTGGTGGTTGTTGGCGTTGTTGGCAATCAGTATTATTCTGCTTCGCCGATCCTGTACCGCGTACTTGCACTGCTCGTCATTGCTGCTGTAGCTGCCTTTGTAGGCCTGCAGACAGTCAAGGGCAAGTCTTTCTTTGTACTGGTTAAGGAAGCTCGCACCGAGATTCGTAAAGTCGTATGGCCAACTCGCCAAGAAACCACGCAGACCACGTTGATTGTTGTGGCTGTTGTTCTGGTTATGGCGTTGCTGTTGTGGGGGCTTGATTCCCTCCTCGGCTGGCTTGTTTCCTTGATTGTCGGCTAAGGGTGTCCCGTGGCTAAGCGTTGGTACGTTGTGCATGCTTACTCCGGTTACGAGAAGCATGTCATGCGCTCGTTGGTAGAGCGCGTAAAGCTGGCTGGCATGGAAGATGGCTTCGGCGAAATTCTGGTTCCCACTGAAGAAGTGGTTGAAATGCGTAATGGCCAGAAGCGCAAAAGCGAACGCAAGTTCTTCCCAGGTTACGTGCTGGTACAGATGGATATGAACGAGGGTACTTGGCACTTGGTCAAGGATACACCTCGGGTGATGGGCTTCATTGGCGGTACTGCCGACAAGCCTGCGCCAATCACAGATAAAGAGGCAGAAGCAATTCTGCGTCGCGTTGCTGATGGTAGCGACAAGCCGAAGCCGAAGACGTTGTTCGAGCCGGGTGAGTCGGTACGTGTCAATGATGGACCGTTTGCTGATTTCACAGGCACGGTCGAAGAAGTTAACTACGAGAAGAGCCGGATCCAAGTGGCAGTGCTCATTTTCGGTCGCTCTACCCCGGTAGAGCTAGAGTTCAGCCAGGTCGAAAAGGTCTAGCTGATCAAGCATCCCAACCCCGCAGCCCTAGGCTGTGGGGTTTTGTCGTCACTGGGATAAACGCGCAAGTAACCGGGGAGCCTTTCGAGGCGTTTGAACCCGTAATTGGAGTGCCTCATGGCCAAGAAAATTACCGCTTACATCAAGCTGCAAGTGAAGGCCGCTCAGGCTAACCCAAGCCCACCTGTTGGTCCTGCTCTGGGTCAGCACGGCGTGAACATCATGGAATTCTGCAAGGCCTTCAACGCCCGTACTCAGGGTCTTGAGCCAGGTCTGCCGACTCCAGTGATCATCACTGTCTACAGCGACCGTAGCTTCACTTTCGAAACCAAGTCCACCCCTGCTTCGGTTCTGCTGAAGAAGGCTGCTGGTCTGACTAGCGGTTCCGCTCGTCCGAACACCGTTAAGGTTGGCACCGTGACCCGTGCTCAGCTGGAAGAAATCGCGAAAACCAAAAACGCGGATCTGACTGCAGCTGATATGGACGCAGCCGTGCGTACTATCGCCGGTTCTGCTCGTAGCATGGGCCTTAACGTGGAGGGTGTGTAATGGCTAAGTTGACCAAACGTCAAAAGGCTATCGCCGGCAAAATCGAAGCAGGCAAGGCCTACAATTTTGTAGACGCTGCTGCTCTGCTGGCTGAGCTGTCGACTGTCAAGTTCAGCGAGTCGTTCGACGTAGCTGTTAACCTGGGTGTTGACCCGCGTAAATCTGATCAGGTTGTTCGTAGCGCTACTGTGCTGCCACACGGCACTGGCAAGACCGTTCGCGTTGCTGTGTTCACCCAGGGTCCAGCTGCTGAGGCCGCTCTGGCTGCCGGCGCTGACCGTGTAGGTATGGACGATCTGGCTGCCGAAATGAAAGGCGGCGACCTGAACTATGACGTAGTGATCGCATCCCCGGATGCAATGCGCGTTGTTGGTCAGTTGGGTCAGATCCTCGGTCCACGCGGCCTGATGCCTAACCCAAAAGTCGGCACCGTAACGCCAGACGTAGCTACCGCGGTTAAAAACGCCAAGGCTGGTCAGGTTCGTTATCGCACCGACAAAAACGGCATCATCCACACCTCCGTTGGCAAAGTCGGCTTTGATGCCGTCAAGCTGAAGGAAAACGTTGAAGCCCTGATCGCTGATCTGAAGCGTATCAAGCCAGCTTCCTCGAAAGGCATTTACGTCAAGCGCGTTACCCTGAGCACCACTATGGGCCCAGGTCTGGTCATCGACCAAGGCTCGCTCGACGCGTAAGACACAGGTTGGCGCGAGTGATCGCGCCAATTGAAAGATTGGGGTCCCTGCCTGGCGGGGGCTATCCAAGACCGTAGGCGGCGTAAGCCTTAAACCTCAAGCCTACGCAGATGGTGCTCCCGGTTCCTTACCGAATCAGACACCAAAACGACATCCGGCTTAGGCCAGATGAAACGGTAACAAGCAGGAGTTTTACCCGTGGCAATTAAACTCGAAGACAAGAAGGCCATCGTCGCTGAAGTCAACGAGGCTGCCAAAGTCGCTCTGTCCGCTGTCGTGGTTGATGCCCGTGGCGTAACAGTAAGCGCGATGACCGGACTCCGTAAAGAGGCTCGTGAAGCTGGCGTTTTCGTACGTGTTGTACGTAACACCCTGCTCAAGCGCGCTGTTGCTGACACTGAATTCAGTGTTCTCAATGACGTGTTCACCGGCCCGACCTTGATTGCATTCTCCAACGAACATCCGGGCGCTGCTGCTCGCATCTTCAAGGAATTCGCAAAAGGTCAGGACAAGTTCGAGATCAAGGCAGCTGCGTTCGAGGGCAAGTTCCTCGCAGCTAACCAAATCGACGTGCTGGCAACTCTGCCGACCCGTGACGAAGCAATTTCTCAGCTGATGAGCGTGATTCAAGGCGCAACCAGCAAATTGGCTCGTACTCTGGCGGCAATTCGCGACCAAAAAGAAGCAGTCGCAGCCTAAGGCTCGTCTACTTCTCGCGTTTTTTGTTTATTTCGATGGTCGCGTAGGCCGTCCCCAATATCAGGAATTAGATTCATGTCTATCTCTCAAGACGATATCCTCAACGCCGTAGCTGAAATGTCGGTTATCCAGGTTGTTGAGCTGATCAAAGCTTTCGAAGAAAAATTCGGCGTTACGGCTGCTGCTGCATCGGCTGGTCCAGCTGCTGCTGCCGCTGTTGTTGAAGAGCAAACCGAATTCAACGTCATGCTGCTGGAAGCTGGCGAGAAGAAAGTTAACGTGATCAAGGCAGTACGTGAACTGACCGGTCTGGGCCTGAAAGAAGCCAAGGCTGTAGTTGACGGCGCTCCTGCCATGGTTCTGGAAGCCGTTTCGAAAGATGCCGGTGACAAAGCCAAAGCTACTCTGGAAGAAGCAGGCGCTAAAGTCGAGCTGAAGTAAGCATCGACTTTGCTCCTCCAGCCCGAGCGTAAAGCGAAAGGCTGATGGCTGGTGGCTCTTGCCACCGGCCTTTTTCCGTTATTGGCAGCCGACTGGGTCGGTGCTGATAACGAGCTGTAACCACCCGATGTGGTGGCGCAAACCATGGGGTTTGCACGATTTTCTGGCTGCTCCCGTCGGGAGGGGCCAAACAAGCAGGTGACCAAGCTGGGGAACGCTGATGGCTTACTCATATACTGAGAAAAAACGTATCCGCAAGGACTTTAGCAAGTTGCCGGACGTCATGGATGTGCCGTACCTCCTGGCCATCCAGCTGGATTCGTATCGTGAATTCTTGCAAGCGGGAGCGACTAAAGATCAGTTCCGCGACGTGGGCCTGCATGCGGCCTTCAAATCCGTTTTCCCGATCATCAGCTACTCCGGCAATGCTGCGCTGGAGTACGTCGGTTATCGCCTGGGCGAACCGGCATTTGATGTCAAAGAATGCGTATTGCGCGGTGTAACTTACGCCGTACCTTTGCGGGTAAAAGTGCGCCTGATCATTTTCGACAAAGAATCGTCGAACAAAGCGATCAAGGACATTAAAGAGCAAGAAGTCTACATGGGTGAAATCCCCCTGATGACTGAGAACGGTACCTTCGTAATCAACGGTACCGAGCGTGTAATCGTTTCCCAGCTGCACCGTTCCCCGGGCGTGTTCTTCGACCACGACCGTGGCAAGACGCACAGCTCCGGCAAACTGCTGTACTCCGCGCGCATCATTCCTTACCGCGGTTCGTGGTTGGACTTCGAGTTCGATCCGAAAGACTGCGTGTTCGTGCGTATCGACCGTCGTCGCAAGCTGCCAGCATCGGTATTGCTGCGCGCGCTGGGCTATACCACTGAAGAAGTGCTGGACGCGTTCTACACCACCAACGTTTTCCACCTGAGCGGCGAAACCCTCAGTCTGGAACTGATCGCTTCGCGTCTGCGTGGTGAAATCGCTGTTCTTGATATTCAGGACGAGAAGGGCAAGGTCATCGTTGAGGCTGGTCGCCGTATTACTGCGCGCCACATCAACCAGATCGAAAAAGCCGGTCTCAAGACCCTGGAAGTGCCTCTGGACTACGTCCTAGGCCGCACTACCGCCAAGGCCATCGTGCATCCGGCAACCGGCGAAATCCTGGCAGAGTGCAACACCGAGCTGAACACCGAGATCCTGGCCAAAATCGCCAAGTCTCAGGTTGTTCGCATCGAAACTCTGTACACCAACGATATCGACTGCGGTCCGTTCGTCTCCGACACACTGAAGATCGACTCCACCAGCAACCAATTGGAAGCGCTGGTCGAGATCTATCGCATGATGCGTCCTGGCGAGCCGCCAACCAAAGACGCTGCCGAGACCCTGTTCAACAACCTGTTCTTCAGCCCTGAGCGCTATGACCTGTCTGCGGTCGGTCGGATGAAGTTCAACCGTCGTATCGGTCGTACCGAGATCGAAGGTTCGGGCGTGTTGTGCAAAGAAGACATCGTCGCGGTACTGAAGACTCTGGTCGACATCCGTAACGGCAAAGGCATCGTCGATGACATCGACCACCTGGGTAACCGTCGTGTTCGCTGCGTAGGCGAAATGGCCGAGAACCAGTTCCGCGTTGGCTTGGTGCGTGTTGAGCGTGCGGTCAAAGAGCGTCTGTCGATGGCTGAAAGCGAAGGCCTGATGCCGCAAGACTTGATCAACGCCAAGCCAGTGGCTGCGGCGGTGAAAGAGTTCTTCGGTTCCAGCCAGCTGTCCCAGTTCATGGACCAGAACAACCCGCTGTCCGAGATCACCCACAAGCGTCGTGTGTCTGCACTCGGCCCTGGCGGTTTGACTCGTGAGCGTGCTGGCTTTGAAGTTCGAGACGTACACCCGACTCACTACGGTCGTGTATGCCCGATTGAAACGCCGGAAGGTCCGAACATCGGTCTGATCAACTCCTTGGCCGCTTATGCGCGCACCAACCAGTATGGCTTCCTTGAGAGCCCGTACCGTGTGGTGAAAGACGCTCTGGTCACCGACGAGATCGTGTTCCTGTCCGCCATCGAAGAAGCTGATCACGTGATCGCTCAAGCTTCGGCCACGATGAACGACAAGAAAATGCTGATCGACGAACTCGTAGCTGTTCGTCACTTGAACGAGTTCACCGTCAAGGCGCCGGAAGACGTCACCTTGATGGACGTATCGCCGAAGCAGGTAGTTTCGGTTGCAGCGTCGCTGATCCCGTTCCTCGAGCACGACGACGCCAACCGTGCGTTGATGGGTTCGAACATGCAGCGTCAAGCTGTACCAACCCTGCGCGCTGACAAGCCGCTGGTCGGTACCGGCATGGAGCGTAACGTAGCCCGTGACTCCGGCGTTTGCGTCGTGGCTCGTCGTGGCGGCGTGATCGACTCTGTTGATGCCAGCCGTATCGTGGTTCGTGTTGCTGATGACGAAGTTGAAACCGGCGAAGCTGGTGTCGACATCTACAACTTGACCAAGTACACCCGCTCCAACCAGAACACCTGCATCAACCAGCGTCCGCTGGTGCGTAAAGGTGATCGGGTTCAGCGCAGCGACATCATGGCTGACGGCCCGTCCACCGACATGGGTGAGCTGGCGCTGGGTCAGAACATGCGCATCGCGTTCATGGCCTGGAACGGTTACAACTTCGAAGACTCCATCTGCCTGTCGGAACGAGTTGTTCAAGAAGATCGCTTCACCACGATCCACATCCAGGAATTGACCTGTGTGGCACGTGACACCAAGCTTGGGCCAGAGGAAATCACTGCAGACATCCCGAACGTGGGTGAAGCTGCACTGAACAAGCTGGATGAAGCCGGTATCGTTTACGTAGGTGCTGAAGTTGGCGCAGGCGACATTCTGGTGGGTAAGGTCACTCCGAAAGGCGAGACCCAACTGACTCCGGAAGAGAAGCTGCTGCGTGCCATTTTCGGTGAGAAAGCCAGCGACGTTAAAGACACCTCCCTGCGCGTGCCTACCGGCACCAAGGGTACTGTCATTGACGTACAGGTCTTCACCCGTGACGGCGTTGAGCGTGATGCTCGTGCACTGTCGATCGAGAAGACTCAACTCGACGAGATCCGCAAGGATCTGAACGAAGAGTTCCGCATCGTTGAAGGCGCAACTTTCGAACGTCTGCGTTCCGCTCTGGTCGGCCACAAAGCCGAAGGCGGCGCCGGTCTGAAGAAAGGTCAGGACATCACCGACGAAGTTCTCGACGGTCTTGAGCATGGTCAGTGGTTCAAACTGCGCATGGCTGAAGATGCTCTGAACGAGCAGCTCGAGAAGGCTCAGGCCTACATCGTTGATCGCCGCCGTCTGCTGGACGACAAGTTCGAAGACAAGAAGCGCAAACTGCAGCAGGGCGATGACCTGGCTCCAGGCGTGCTGAAAATCGTCAAGGTTTACCTGGCAATCCGTCGCCGCATTCAGCCGGGCGACAAGATGGCCGGTCGTCACGGTAACAAAGGTGTGGTCTCCGTGATCATGCCGGTTGAAGACATGCCGCACGATGCCAATGGCACCCCGGTCGACGTCGTCCTTAACCCGTTGGGCGTACCTTCGCGTATGAACGTTGGTCAGATCCTTGAAACCCACCTGGGCCTCGCGGCCAAGGGTCTGGGCGAGAAGATCAACCGGATGATCGAAGAACAGCGCAAAGTCGCTGAGCTTCGTAAATTCCTCGACGAGATCTACAACCAGATTGGCGGTCGTAACGAAGATCTGGATAGTTTCTCCGACCAGGAAATCCTGGATCTGGCGAAGAACCTGCGTGGCGGCGTTCCAATGGCCACTCCAGTGTTCGACGGCGCCAAGGAAAGCGAAATCAAGGCCATGCTGAAACTGGCAGACCTGCCAGAAAGCGGCCAGATGCAGCTGACCGACGGCCGTACCGGCAACAAGTTCGAGCGCCCGGTTACTGTTGGCTACATGTACATGCTGAAGCTGAACCACTTGGTAGACGACAAGATGCACGCTCGTTCTACCGGTTCGTACAGCCTGGTTACCCAGCAGCCGCTGGGTGGTAAGGCGCAGTTCGGTGGTCAGCGTTTCGGGGAGATGGAGGTCTGGGCACTGGAAGCTTACGGTGCTGCTTACACTCTGCAAGAAATGCTCACAGTGAAGTCGGACGATGTGAACGGCCGTACCAAGATGTACAAAAACATCGTGGATGGCGATCACCGTATGGAGCCGGGCATGCCCGAGTCTTTCAACGTGTTGATCAAGGAAATTCGTTCCCTCGGCATCGATATCGATCTGGAAACCGAATAACACGTGACGCGAATCGAGAGCGGGGCAGGATTGCCCGCTCTCTGCTCCGCCAGGAGGAAAGGCCTTGAAAGACCTACTGAATTTGCTGAAAAACCAGGGTCAAGTCGAAGAGTTCGACGCCATCCGTATTGGATTGGCATCGCCTGAGATGATCCGTTCGTGGTCGTTCGGTGAAGTTAAAAAGCCGGAAACCATCAACTACCGTACGTTCAAACCTGAGCGTGACGGCCTGTTCTGCGCCAAGATCTTTGGCCCGGTAAAGGATTACGAGTGCCTGTGCGGTAAGTACAAGCGCTTGAAGCACCGTGGTGTCATCTGCGAGAAGTGCGGTGTTGAAGTCGCGCTGGCTAAAGTTCGTCGTGAGCGCATGGCGCACATCGAACTGGCCTCGCCAGTTGCCCACATCTGGTTTCTGAAATCGCTGCCGTCGCGTATCGGCTTGCTGATGGACATGACCCTGCGTGATATCGAACGCGTTCTCTACTTCGAGAGCTACGTTGTTATCGACCCAGGCATGACCACCCTTGAAAAAGGTCAGCTGCTGAACGATGAGCAGTACTTCGAAGCGCTGGAAGAGTTCGGCGACGATTTCGATGCCCGCATGGGTGCCGAAGCTGTCCGTGAACTGCTGCACGCTATCGACCTGGAACACGAGATTGGCCGTCTGCGTGAAGAAATTCCGCAAACCAACTCCGAAACCAAAATCAAGAAGCTGTCCAAGCGTCTGAAGTTGATGGAAGCCTTCCAGGGTTCCGGCAACCTTCCAGAATGGATGGTGCTGACCGTTCTGCCGGTTCTGCCGCCAGATCTGCGTCCACTGGTCCCGCTGGATGGCGGTCGCTTCGCGACTTCCGACCTCAACGATCTGTATCGTCGAGTGATCAACCGTAACAACCGCTTGAAGCGCCTGCTTGATCTGTCCGCTCCGGACATCATCGTGCGCAACGAAAAGCGTATGTTGCAGGAAGCTGTCGACGCACTGCTCGACAACGGTCGTCGTGGCCGCGCTATCACCGGTTCGAACAAGCGTCCTCTGAAATCCTTGGCTGACATGATCAAGGGTAAGCAAGGTCGTTTCCGTCAGAACTTGCTCGGTAAGCGTGTTGACTACTCCGGTCGTTCGGTAATTACCGTAGGTCCGACCCTGCGTCTGCACCAGTGCGGTCTGCCGAAGAAAATGGCTCTCGAGCTGTTCAAGCCGTTCATTTTCGGCAAGCTGGAAATGCGTGGTCTCGCGACCACCATTAAAGCTGCCAAGAAGATGGTCGAGCGCGAGCTGCCGGAAGTTTGGGACGTTCTCGCTGAAGTTATCCGTGAACACCCGGTTCTCCTCAACCGTGCACCGACCCTTCACCGTCTGGGTATCCAGGCGTTTGAACCGGTACTGATCGAAGGTAAGGCTATTCAGCTGCACCCTCTGGTCTGTGCTGCGTACAACGCCGACTTCGACGGCGACCAAATGGCCGTGCACGTACCGCTGACACTGGAAGCCCAGTTGGAAGCGCGTGCGTTGATGATGTCGACCAACAACATTCTGTCGCCAGCCAACGGTGAGCCAATCATCGTTCCGTCGCAGGACGTTGTATTGGGTCTGTACTACATGACTCGTGAAGCGATCAACGCCAAGGGCGAAGGTCGTGTGTTCGCGGATCTGCAAGAAGTTGACCGTGTGTTCCGTGCCGGCGAAGCCGCACTGCACGCTAAAGTCAAAGTGCGGATCAACGAAACCGTTAACGATCGTGACGGTGGCAGCGTCAAGAACACCCGTATCGTCGACACTACCGTTGGCCGTGCGCTGTTGTTCCAGGTTGTTCCACCTGGCTTGTCGTACGACGTCGTCAACCAGCCGATGAAGAAAAAGGCGATCTCCAAGCTGATCAACCAGTGCTACCGCGTGGTTGGTTTGAAAGAGACCGTGATCTTCGCTGACCAGTTGATGTACACCGGTTTTGCTTATTCGACCATCTCCGGCGTTTCCATCGGTGTTAACGACTTCGTTATCCCGGATGAAAAAGCCCGCATCATCAATGCTGCTACTGATGAAGTGAAAGAGATCGAAAGTCAGTACGCCTCCGGCCTGGTAACCCAGGGCGAGAAGTACAACAAAGTGATCGACCTTTGGTCCAAGGCGAACGACGAAGTTTCCAAGGCAATGATGGCCAACCTCTCGAAAGAGAAAGTCATCGACCGCCATGGCGTCGAAGTCGACCAAGAGTCTTTCAACTCGATGTACATGATGGCCGACTCGGGCGCACGGGGTTCTGCTGCGCAGATCCGTCAGCTCGCCGGTATGCGTGGCCTGATGGCCAAGCCGGACGGTTCCATCATCGAAACGCCGATTACCGCGAACTTCCGTGAAGGTTTGAGCGTACTCCAGTACTTCATCTCCACTCACGGTGCTCGTAAAGGTTTGGCGGATACCGCGTTGAAAACTGCGAACTCCGGTTACCTGACTCGTCGTCTGGTAGACGTGGCGCAGGATCTGGTTGTCACCGAGATCGATTGCGGTACCGAGCATGGCCTGGTAATGACTCCGCACATTGAAGGCGGTGACGTTGTTGAGCCGCTGGGTGAGCGCGTATTGGGTCGTGTTATTGCCCGTGACGTGTTCAAGCCAGGTACCGAAGAAATCATCGTTCCTGCCGGCACACTGGTAGACGAGAAGTGGGTCGAGTTCATCGAGCTGAACAGCATCGATGAAGTGATCGTGCGTTCGCCGATCAGCTGCGAAACCCGCTACGGCATTTGCGCCAAGTGCTACGGCCGTGACCTGGCTCGTGGTCACCAGGTGAACATCGGTGAAGCGGTCGGCGTTATCGCTGCCCAGTCCATCGGTGAGCCGGGTACCCAGCTGACCATGCGTACGTTCCACATCGGTGGTGCGGCAAGCCGGACCTCCGCAGCTGATAGCGTTCAGGTGAAGAATGGCGGTACCGTCCGTCTGCACAACCTGAAGCATGTTGAGCGAGTGGATGGTTGCCTGGTTGCTGTGTCCCGTTCCGGTGAGCTGGCGATCGCTGATGACTTCGGTCGTGAGCGCGAGCGTTACAAGCTGCCGTACGGTGCTGTGATTTCGGTTAAAGAAGGTGACAAGGTCGACGCTGGCGCAATCGTGGCCAAGTGGGATCCGCACACTCACCCAATCGTTACCGAAATGAAAGGTACCGTGACCTACGTGGGCATGGAGGAAGGCATCACGATCAAGCGTCAGACTGACGAATTGACCGGTATGACCAACATTGAAGTACTCGACGCCAAAGACCGTCCAGCTGCCGGTAAAGATATCCGTCCTGCTGTGAAGATGGTTGATGACAACGGCAAGGATCTCCTGCTGCCGGGTACTGACGTAATTGCTCAGTATTTCCTGCCTGCTAACGCCCTGGTTGGTGTAGCGGACGGTGCGAAGATTGCGATCGGTGATGTTATCGCTCGTATTCCGCAAGAGACTTCGAAGACCCGTGACATCACCGGTGGTCTGCCGCGTGTTGCCGACTTGTTCGAAGCCCGTCGTCCGAAAGAAGCCTCGATTCTGGCTGAAGTCAGCGGCACCATCGCGTTCGGTAAGGAGACCAAAGGCAAGCGCCGTCTGGTGATCACTCCGAACGACGGCACCGATCCGTACGAAGAGCTGATTCCGAAGTGGCGTCACCTGAACGTCTTCGAAGGCGAACAGGTAAACCGCGGCGAAGTTATCTCCGACGGTCCGAGCGATCCACACGACATCCTGCGTCTGCTGGGTGTGAGTGCGCTGGCCAAGTACATCGTGAACGAGATCCAGGACGTTTACCGTCTGCAAGGCGTGAAGATCAACGACAAGCACATCGAGACCATCCTGCGTCAGATGTTGCGTAAGGTTGAAATCGCTGAATCCGGCGACTCGACTTTCATCAAGGGCGACCAGATGGAGTTGACTCACGTTCTGGTAGAGAACGAGCGTCTGGCTGGCGACGAGAAATTCGTTTCCAAGTTCACTCGCGTACTGTTAGGTATCACCAAGGCGTCGTTGTCCACCGAATCGTTCATCTCGGCGGCTTCCTTCCAGGAAACCACTCGCGTACTGACCGAAGCGGCGGTAACCGGCAAGCGTGATTACCTGCGCGGCCTGAAAGAAAACGTGGTCGTGGGTCGTCTGATCCCGGCCGGTACCGGCCTGGCTTATCACAGCGAGCGTAAGCGTCGCCGTGAAGCCGACAAGCCGTTGCGCGTAAGCGCCAGTGAAGTGGAAGCTGCACTGACCGAAGCGCTGAACTCTAGCGGTAACTGAGTTCTGCGATAAATGAGCGTAAGGCCCTGACCATTCCGTTCATCGAATCGAGACAATTTGTCGAGGTTGGATGGGTGGAGAGGTCGGGGCCTTGCCTTGACTGGGGACAAGATCCTCTTTAGACTCTTGTACCCCTAAATTTGGCGGGAATTCGTTCCTGCCATTTTGCTTTTCTTGCAAGACAATAGCGTCGCAAGACAACAGTGGAGCTAGTAGATGGCAACTATCAACCAGCTGGTACGTCAGCCGCGTAAGCGTATCGTCGAGAAATCCGACGTGCCTGCGCTGCAGAACTGCCCGCAACGTCGTGGCGTATGCACCCGTGTGTATACCACCACGCCGAAAAAACCTAACTCGGCACTGCGTAAAGTATGCCGTGTGCGTCTGACCAACGGTTTCGAGGTTTCCTCGTACATCGGCGGTGAAGGCCACAACCTGCAAGAGCACAGCGTGGTACTGATCCGCGGCGGTCGTGTAAAAGACTTGCCAGGTGTTCGTTACCACACCGTACGCGGTTCTTTGGATACTTCCGGCGTTAAAGGTCGTAACCAGGGTCGTTCGAAGTACGGTACCAAGAAGCCTAAGTAGTAGCGGCTTTTTGTAAAAACTGATTTTCTATTTTTCTGAGTCGATAAGAGTAAGGTCGGAGGCGTCCCGTAAGGGCACCGATTCCGAGCGAACCTGAAGACCGTTTGAGGGCTTATCCATGCCAAGAAGACGCGTAGCAGCCAAGCGCGAAGTGCTTGACGATCCAAAGTACGGCAGCCAAATCCTGGCCAAGTTCATGAACCACGTTATGGAAAGCGGCAAGAAAGCCGTTGCCGAGCGTATCGTTTATGGCGCGCTGGAAAAAGTTAAAGAACGCAAGAACAGCGATCCCCTGGAAATCTTCGAGAAAGCTCTCGACGCCATCGCTCCGCTGGTCGAAGTAAAGTCGCGCCGTGTAGGCGGTGCTACTTACCAGGTTCCGGTCGAAGTTCGTCCGTCCCGTCGTAACGCTCTGGCAATGCGCTGGTTGGTAGACTTCGCCCGCAAGCGCGGCGAGAAGTCTATGGCTCTGCGTTTGGCTGGCGAACTGTTGGACGCCGCTGAAGGTAAAGGTGCTGCAGTTAAGAAGCGTGAAGACGTGCACCGTATGGCTGAAGCCAACAAGGCTTTCTCGCACTACCGCTTCTAATTTTAGCGTCACTAATTTTGCGAGGGCTTTATGGCTCGTACTACACCGATTAATCGCTACCGTAACATTGGTATCGTTGCTCACGTGGATGCTGGTAAAACCACCACCACCGAGCGCGTCCTTTTTTACACTGGCAAAAGTCACAAGATGGGCGAGGTGCATGACGGCGCCGCGACCACAGACTGGATGGTGCAGGAGCAGGAGCGTGGTATTACCATTACTTCTGCTGCTATTACCGCCTTCTGGCAGGGTTCCGAGAAGCAGCACAAAGACCAATACCGTTTCAACGTCATCGACACCCCGGGCCACGTAGACTTTACTATTGAAGTTGAGCGTTCCCTGCGTGTTCTCGACGGCGCGGTCGTTGTGTTCTGCGGCACCTCGGGTGTTGAGCCTCAGTCGGAAACCGTATGGCGTCAAGCCAACAAGTACGGCGTTCCACGTCTTGTTTACGTAAACAAGATGGACCGTGCTGGTGCGAACTTCCTGCGCGTGATCGGTCAGATCAAGCAGCGTCTGGGTCACACTCCGGTGCCTATCCAGTTGGCTATCGGTTCCGAAGACAACTTCCAGGGTCAGATCGATCTGATGGCTATGGAAGCTGTTTACTGGAATGACTCTGACAAAGGCATGGTTCCAGTTCGTAAGCCTATCCCTGCTGAACTGCAGGAGCTGGCTGACGAGTGGCGCGGCAACATGATTGAAGCTGCGGCAGAAGCCAGCGAAGAGCTGATGAACAAGTACCTCGAAGGTGAAGAGCTCACCAACGCGGAAATCAAGGCGGCTCTGCGTCAGCGTACTATCGCTGGTGAGATCGTTCTGGCTGTTTGCGGTTCTTCCTTCAAGAACAAGGGTGTTCCCCTGGTTCTCGACGCCGTTATCGACTACCTGCCTGCTCCTTCCGAAATTCCTGCCATCAAGGGTACTGACCCGGATGACGAGACTATCGAGCTGGAGCGTCATGCAGACGACAACGAGCCGTTCTCGGCTCTGGCGTTCAAGATCGCTACCGACCCATTCGTGGGTACCTTGACCTTCGTTCGAGTTTACTCGGGCGTGTTGGCCTCCGGCGACGGCGTGATCAACTCGGTTAAAGGCAAGAAAGAGCGCGTGGGTCGTATGGTGCAAATGCACGCAAACGCCCGTGAAGAAATCAAGGAAGTACGCGCTGGAGACATCGCGGCCTTGATCGGCATGAAGGACGTCACCACTGGTGAGACTTTGTGCAACGCTGACAAGCCAATCATCCTGGTTCGTATGGACTTCCCGGAGCCGGTTATTTCGGTTGCCGTAGAGCCTAAGACCAAGGATGACCAGGAAAAAATGGGTATCGCTCTGGGCAAGCTTGCTCAGGAAGATCCATCTTTCCGCGTCAAAACCGATGAAGAGACTGGTCAAACGATCATCTCCGGCATGGGCGAGTTGCACCTGGACATCCTGGTTGACCGGATGCGCCGTGAGTTCAACGTCGAAGCCAACATCGGTAAGCCTCAGGTTTCCTATCGTGAGCGCATCACGAAGAACTGTGAAATCGAAGGCAAATTCGTTCGTCAATCCGGCGGTCGTGGCCAGTTCGGCCATTGCTGGATTCGTTTTGCTCCTGCTGACGAAGGTCAGGAAGGTCTGCAATTCGTGAACGAAGTCGTGGGTGGTGTGGTTCCTAAGGAATACATCCCGGCGATCCAGAAGGGTATCGAAGAGCAGATGAAGAACGGCGTTGTTGCCGGCTATCCGCTGATCGGCCTGAAGGCTACCGTGTTTGATGGTTCTTACCACGACGTCGACTCCAACGAGATGGCGTTTAAGGTGGCTGCTTCCATGGCGACCAAGCAACTGGCCCAGAAGGGCGGTGGTGAGTTGCTTGAGCCGATCATGGCGGTAGAGGTTGTTACGCCTGAAGACTATATGGGTGACGTGATGGGCGACCTTAACCGTCGTCGCGGCATGATCTTGGGTATGGAAGACACGGTCTCCGGCAAAGTAATTCGCGCCGAAGTTCCGCTGGGCGAGATGTTCGGTTATGCGACCGACGTTCGTTCCATGTCCCAGGGTCGCGCAAGCTACTCTATGGAATTCAAAAAATACAATACAGCTCCGTCGCATATCGTCGAAACTGTTACCAAAAAACAAGGCTGATTCAGCCCTTTAGGCAAGGAGTTAATTGTCGTGGCTAAAGAAAAATTTGATCGTTCCCTACCGCACGTCAACGTTGGCACCATCGGTCACGTTGACCACGGTAAAACCACTCTGACTGCAGCTCTGACTCGCGTCTGTTCCGAAGTATTCGGTTCGGCCATCGTTGATTTCGATAAAATCGACAGCGCGCCAGAAGAAAAAGCTCGTGGTATCACCATCAACACCGCACACGTCGAGTACAACTCGAAGATCCGTCACTACGCTCACGTTGACTGCCCAGGTCACGCTGACTATGTGAAGAACATGATCACCGGTGCTGCACAGATGGACGGCGCTATCCTGGTTTGCTCGGCCGCTGATGGTCCGATGCCGCAAACCCGTGAGCACATCCTGCTGTCCCGTCAGGTAGGCGTTCCGTACATCGTGGTTTTCCTGAACAAGGCTG
>NZ_RCZE01000003.1 GCF_006438915.1 Pseudomonas arsenicoxydans
GTCTTGCGGATTGATCCGGATTTCAAGGTTGTCTTTAGAAACGTCGATGCCTGCGCAGGAAAACATAGCCAAACCCTCTTACACTCAAAGGTGAGAGCGCTCTGGCTGGGCACCACGCTTGTAACTGTTCGAGGTAGGCTCGTTCAACTGTTCGGGCTCAATAACCAGAGTGGAGGGGTGAATGGCAGCGTGAGCTCCCACACGTGCTTTTAAGCACTCCGGGCATTCAGCTTGCCACTCACCGCTCTCATCACCAGTCTAATTCCTGCGCAAGACACAAGCGGGCTTGCTCGCGAAGAGGCCAGAATACCCACCACATTACTCAAACCAAACCAAAAAAAACGCCATCCCGAGGGATGGCGTTTTTTATGGGGCGCTTACCGATTACTCAGGCTTGCGACGACCAAACCCCGGACGCTGGCCCGAACCGGCCGGCGCGCCGCGACGCTTGCCCGATGGCGCGTCCTTGTCGACCAGGACGATGCCTGGGCGTTTCTTCGGCGCTGGCTTGGCCGGTCGCTTGGTGTCGGCAGGACGGTCGGCCACTGGCGTACCGCGACCCGACTCACCACGACCTGCCGGAGCACCGCGATCACTGCGACCGCCGCTTGGCGCACCACGGCCTTCGCCGCGCTCGGTGCGACCATTGGCCGGACGTGGCGTGCGTGGAGCGCGCTCGCCATCGGCACGAGGTGCTGCTGGCTTGCGGGCTGGACGCTCGCCTTCGAAATGCGGCTCGCGGGTATCACGCGGCGTAGCGGCGGTCTGGTTACCGATGGCTGGACGCAACGAACGCACGCGCTCGGTCTTGCCCATCGGACGCGACGATTTACGCTGCATACGGTCGAGCTTGTCTTTGCTCTTCGCGTTCATCTGCGGCATGGCAACCGGTGTCAGGCCGACTTCAGCACTCAGAATGTCGACTTCGTACTGGCTCATTTCGCGCCAGCGACCCATCGGCAGGTCGGAGTTGAGGAACACCGGACCGAAACGCACGCGCTTCAGACGGCTGACCACCAGGCCCTGGGATTCCCACAGACGACGAACTTCGCGGTTGCGACCTTCCATCACCACGCAGTGGTACCAGTGGTTGAAACCTTCGCCGCCTGGTGCCTGCTTGATGTCGGTGAACTTGGCCGGGCCGTCTTCAAGGACGACGCCTGCTTTGAGACGTTCGATCATCTCGTCATCGACTTCGCCACGCACACGTACCGCGTATTCACGGTCCATTTCGTAGGAAGGGTGCATCAGGCGGTTAGCCAGCTCACCGTCGGTGGTGAACATCAGCAGACCGGTGGTGTTGATGTCCAGACGGCCGATGTTGATCCAGCGACCTTCTTTCGGTTTTGGCATCTTGTCGAAAACGGTCGGACGGCCTTCCGGATCGAGGCGGGTGCAGATTTCACCGTCGGGCTTGTTGTACATGATCACGCGGCGTACCGACTCGGCGGCTTCTTCGCGCTTGATCACGCGGCCATCGATGGTGATGGCGTCATGCATGTCGACACGCTGACCGAGCGTGGCGTCTTTGCCATTGACCTTGATGCGGCCGTGGCTGATCCAGGCTTCTACGTCACGGCGAGAGCCGACGCCGATACGGGCGAGGACTTTCTGCAGTTTTTCGCCTGCTGGGCCGATTTCCTGGTCGTCTTTCTGGTCGTTGATACTCATCTGGGCACCTCCCGGTGTGGTCTGTTCAGGAAGCTCTGAAGTGAGGGTCCTGAAGCGATGTAAATCTGTTCACTTGGGCGAAGGGATCGCCGAAGGGTCGCGAATCATACGCTCATGTGGGCATTTGCGCATCAGAGACTAGCTGATGAACGCAGAGTTACTTGTTTTTCCGCCGACCGGTGGCGCCGAGTTTGATCAACCTGAGCGCTGCTTCAGCGAGAACGGTGTGTTTGTCGAGCTTGTCGAGTTTCTTCCAGGCCCTGATTTCACGCTTGCTGCGGCCGCAGCCGAGGCAGATGTCGTCGGTGAATTTGCAGAGATTGATGCAGGGGTCTTTGGTTGAGCTCATCAAAACTCCAGTCATCGCAAATCAAATGTGTGTGCGGGCTTGCTCGCGAAGGCGGTGTGTCAGGTAATTAATAGTGTGACTGACACTCCGCCTTCGCGAGCAAGCCCGCTCCCACAGGGGATTTTCAGTGTTTATCAGATTTGAATCAGTCGTCGAATTCGCGGCGTTCGGCTTCGATGGCTTCGGCCAGCGCGCGGGCTTCGGCTTCTTCGTCGCTCAATTCAGGTTCGGGTTTCGATTGTTCGAGGGCGGCAACCGCGGCCAGGAGTTTTTCGCGGGCTTCGGCGACGCCCAGAATATCGTCTTCAAGCTCCGGTTCCGGCTCTGTTTCGGCTGTAGCCGCGGGCTCAACCTGAAGTTCCCTGTCGACTTCAGGTTCAAACGCAGTCATCTCGCCATCGCGCAACAAATCATCGAAATCGGTCTTGAGCCCCTCCTCCATGGTGTCCAGTTCCAGCAACAACGTGTGGAAGCTGGTTTCTTCCTTCGGCTCTTCCGGCTCGGCACTGGCATCCGCCAATTCCTGCAGGCTGGCAGGCACGGGCGCGTCGTCGAAATCGAGCACCGGGTCCGGTTCCAGCTCGCGCAGTTCGGCCAGCGGCGGCAGATCGTCTAGGTTTTTCAGGTTGAAGTGATCGAGAAACGCCTTGGTGGTCGCGAACATCGCCGGTTTGCCGGGCACATCGCGGTAGCCGACGATGCGAATCCACTCACGCTCCATCAGCGTCTTGACGATCTGACTGTTGACCGCCACGCCCCGCACGTCTTCAATCTCGCCCCGGGTGATCGGCTGGCGATAGGCGATCAGCGCAATGGTTTCGAGCATGGCGCGGGAATATCGCTGCGGCCGCTCTTCCCACAAACGCCCGACCCACGGCGAAAACTTTTCGCGGATTTGCAGGCGGTAGCCGGAGGCGACTTCCTTCAGCTCGAAGGCACGGCCGTCACAGGACTTGGCCAATATCGTCAGCGCTTTCTTAAAGACCGGCGGCTCCGGCCGTTCGCCCTCTTCGAAGAGTTCGAACAGGCGTTCAAGCGATTGCGGTTTTCCCGAGGCCAACAGAAAGGCTTCAAGCAGTGGCGCCAGCTCGCGGGGTTCAGTCAGGTTCATGATTCAACTCGTTATTCGGCTCGGGCCCGCACGTGAATCGCTGCGAACGGCTCATTCTGCACCAGCTCGACCAAGGATTCCTTGACCAGTTCGAGGATCGCCATAAAGGTCACCACCACCCCCAGTCGCCCCTCTTCTGCGGTGAACAGCTCGACAAAGGGCACAAAACCGCCGCCCTTGAGCCGGTCCAGCACATCGCTCATGCGTTCGCGGGTGGACAGCGCCTCGCGGCTGACCTGGTGGCTTTCGAACATGTCGCCACGGCGCAGGACTTCGGCCATGGACAACAGTAATTCTGACAGACGCACGTCTGGCAACAGTTTGCGCGCCCGGGCTTCCGGGGCATCCAGCTTGGGCACCACCACGTCACGGCCGACGCGGGTCAGGCCGTCGATGCCTTCGGCGGCCGCCTTGAAGCGCTCGTATTCCTGCAAGCGGCGGATCAGCTCGGCACGCGGGTCGTCTTCTTCGTCTTCGATGGTTTCGGCGCGGGGCAACAGCATCCGCGACTTGATCTCAGCCAGCATCGCGGCCATCACCAGGTACTCGGCGGCCAGCTCCAGGCGCACCGACTGCATCAACTCGACATAGCCCATGTACTGGCGAGTGATTTCCGCCACCGGGATGTCGAGGATGTTGATGTTCTGTTTGCGGATCAGGTACAGCAGCAGGTCGAGCGGGCCTTCGAAAGCCTCGAGAAAGACCTCGAGCGCATCCGGCGGGATGTACAGGTCCAGCGGCATTTCAAGGACCGCCTGGCCATACACCATCGCGAAGGGCAGCTCTTGCTGGGCTCCGGCCTGACTGTCGACGACGGGTTCTACTGCAGACATCTACGCCTCGGCCATGAACGGCGCAGGGTCGCCGCAACCGACACGGATCACTTCCGGCTCGCCGTCGGCGAGATTGATCACGGTGGACGCCTTGATCCCGCCGAATCCGCCATCGATGATCAGATCGACTTGATGTTCAAGCAACTGACGCATTTCGAACGGGTCGGTCAGCGGGTCAGTGTCGCCCGGCATGATCAGGGTCACGCTCATCAGCGGCTCACCGAGCTCTTCGAGCAGCGCCAGGGCAATCGGATGGCTCGGGACCCGCAGGCCGATGGTGCGTTTTTTCGGGTGCAACAACAGGCGAGGGACTTCGCGGGTGGCGTTGAGAATGAAGGTGTACGGCCCTGGCAGGTGCGCCTTGAGCAGGCGGAATGTGCCGGTGTCGATCTTGGCAAACACCCCCAGCTGCGACAAGTCGCTGCAAATCAGCGCGAAGTTGTGTTTGTCATCCAGCCCGCGCAACCGGCGCACACGCTCCACAGCATTCTTGTCGCCGATCTGGCAACCAATGGCGTAGGACGAGTCTGTGGGATAAATCACCACCCCGCCTTTGCGGATGATCTCGACCGCCTGTTTGATCAGGCGCGCTTGCGGGTTTTCCGGATGAATCTGGAAAAATTGACTCACATTCTCTACCTGTTCAGACGGCGGCAATAATTGGGTCATGTTTGAATCGACACCACAGTGGTGGCAGATCCTCCGGGAGCGGGCGGTATTCGCCGATCTCGGACCAGCCTCCAGGGCCATGAAAATCACTGCCGGCACTGACCAGCAGACCGAACTCACGAGCAAGAATCGCCAGGCTGCCCACTTGTTCGGCGGGCTGATGGCCATTGACCACTTCAATCGCGTGGCCCCCGGCTTGAATATAGTCAGAAATCAGGCGACGACGCTTGCTGCGAGTGAAATCGTAGTGCCAGGGATGCGCCAGGCTGACCCAGGCTTTCGCTGCGCGCAGGGTTTCGACGGTTTCTTCGAGGGTCGGCCAGTGTTGCTTGACGTCGCCCAGCTTGCCGGCGCCCAGCCATTTGCGAAACGCTTCGGCGCGATCCTTTACAAACCCTTCACGCACCATCCAGTCGGCGAAGTGCGGGCGGGCCGGCGCGTTGCCGCTGTCGCCCAGTTCCTGTTGCATGGCACGGGCACCTTCCAGCGCCCCCGGCATGCCTTTTAACGCCAGCTTGCGACTTATTTCTTCGGACCGTAGCCAACGACCATCGTGCAATTTTGCAATCGCCTCGACCAACGGCGGCGCCGTGACATCAAATCCATAACCCAATACGTGAATGGTCGCGCCGCCCCAGGTGCAGGACAATTCGACGCCGTTGACCAGTTGCATCCCCAGCGCCGTCGCGGTGGTGCGGGCCTCGTCGAGGCCCTCGAGGGTGTCGTGATCGGTCAAGGCCAGGACTCGCACGCCTTTCTCGAACGCACGCGCAACCAGTACCGCAGGCGCCAGGGCGCCATCGGAGGCTGTGCTATGGCAGTGCAAATCAACATTCACAGGACTTTGTTACCTCAAATCAGCTGGCGCTATCGCGCGCCCATATGTTTGTTATTATGCCGCCACATCCTGCTTCTGGCTGCCACTGTGAAACAATTCATCGATTTCATCCCGCTCCTGCTGTTTTTCATCGTCTTCAAACTTGACCCACGGGTCGTCGACATCGGCGGTCATGAGTTCACTGTAGGCGGTATCTACAGCGCCACCGCGATGTTGATCATCAGCTCGCTGGTGGTTTACGGCGCGTTGTTCTTCAAGCAGCGCAAGCTTGAGAAAAGCCAATGGCTGACCCTCATCGCCTGCCTGGTCTTCGGTAGCCTGACCCTGGCGTTCCACAGCGAAACCTTCCTCAAGTGGAAAGCGCCGGTGGTGAACTGGTTGTTTGCCCTGGCATTCATTGGCAGCCACTTCGTCGGTGACAGCCTGCTGATCAAGCGCATCATGGGTCACGCACTGACCCTGCCGGAGCCCGTCTGGACGCGCCTGAACATTGCCTGGATCGCTTTTTTCCTGTTTTGCGGTGCCGCCAACCTGTTTGTCGCGTTCACTTTTCAGGACTACTGGGTCGACTTCAAAGTCTTCGGCAGCCTGGGCATGACGCTGCTGTTCCTGGTCGGCCAGGGCATTTACCTGTCCCGCCACCTGCACGACACCGACACCACTACGCCAAAAACCGAGGACTGACATGCTCTACGCAATCATTGCCACAGACGTCGCCAACTCGCTGGAAGCCCGACTGGCTGCGCGTCCTGCCCACCTTGAGCGCCTGCAAGTGCTCAAGGGCGAAGGCCGCATCGTATTGGCCGGTCCGCACCCGGCGGTCGACAGCAATGATCCGGGCGCTGCGGGTTTCACCGGCAGCCTGATCGTCGCCGAGTTCGATTCCCTGAGCGCCGCACAGGCCTGGGCCGACGCTGATCCGTATATCGCCGCAGGCGTCTACGCCAACGTTTCGGTCAAGCCATTCAAGCAAGTCCTGCCGTAACTTTCCCCCATAAATGCCCCCGCGCGGTGAACCTTGTCGGTTCATCGCGCTCTCAACGCTCATTATTCTCGTTTGCCTGCCGACAACCTGCCCAATCACTCGATTGGAATCAGGAGTCGCGATGCGCAAGGGTCCGTTGTGTCTGTTGTTGGTGACGTTGTCGATCATGGCCCCGGCCCACGGTGAAGCAGGCGCTGAGGGCGCTAATTCGACGCCGCTGTCCCTGAGCGCCGGCAGCCAGATTAGCGAGTTGCAGCAACGCTTGAAGGTCAGCGAGCAGCAACGGGAAGAGTTGAGCAAGCAACTGCAAAATACCGATGCCGAACGCGAAAGCGCTCAACTGAGCCGGTTGCGCCAAGAGAATCAGCGCCTCAAGCTGCAACTCAAGGAAATCCAGGCCAGTAGCCCGTTGCCGCGTCTGCTGACTGATCAGCAGCAATGGTTTGTTATCGGCGGTGGAGTAGCGCTATTGGCCCTGCTCTGCGGTATCTTCGCCAGTGGTGCCACCAGAAAACGTCGGCAATGGCTAAATTGAGTGATTCATGAGCGAGCTGTTACTAATTGATGATGACCAGGAGCTGTGCGAGCTCCTGAGCAGTTGGTTAAGCCAGGAAGGCTTTCAGGTCCGTGCCTGTCACGATGGCCAGAGTGCCCGCCGCGCGTTGGCCGAAACCTCTCCCGCCGCCGTGGTGCTGGACGTGATGCTGCCGGACGGCAGCGGTCTGGAGCTGCTCAAGCAGTTGCGCAGCGATCACCCGGACCTGCCGGTGCTGATGCTGTCGGCACGCGGCGAACCACTGGACCGCATCCTCGGCCTGGAACTGGGCGCCGACGATTACCTGGCCAAACCCTGCGACCCGCGGGAACTGACAGCCCGCTTGCGCGCCGTGTTGCGTCGCAGCCATCCGGCGGCGGTGTCCAGCCAGTTGGAACTGGGCGATCTGTGTTTCAGCCCGGTGCGCGGCGTGGTCAGCATCGATGAACAGGAATTCACCCTCACCGTCTCCGAAAGCCGTCTGCTTGAAGCCCTGCTCAAGCAACCTGGCGAGCCGCTGGACAAACAGGAACTGGCGCAAATCGCCCTCGGCCGCAAGCTGACCCTGTACGACCGCAGCCTGGACATGCACGTCAGCAACCTGCGCAAGAAAATCGGCCCGCACCCCGACGGCCGCCCGCGCATCGTTGCGCTTCGCAGCCGTGGTTACTACTACAGCCTGTAACGGGCAAAGCGCACCTTGCTCCCGCTGGGCTGCGTAGCGGCCCCAAAAAAGGGACTGCTGCGCAGTCAACGGGAGCAAGCTCCCTCGCCACAGACCAGTGCCCGCTTGCCGTTTTGTCAGGTCGGCGAGAAATCGTCTTTACCCAAGCTTTACGCTCCGCTGACTGCCGCTGACCTTGATCTGCGTAATCTGTACTCATCCGGAACGTACCGGGAACGAGACAAGGAGATTCACCATGCGCAAGACTCTTATCGCTCTGATGTTCGCCGCCGCTTTGCCTACCGTTGCCATGGCCATGCCTGAAGACACCGGCCCGATGGGTGGGCCGATGGACGGTTCGCGCCACGGCGGTCAGATGCACGGCATGCACGGCAAAGGCCCGTACAGCCAACTCGACCTGAGCCGCGAACAGCGCGAGCAGATCCGCAAGATCATGGGCGAGCAGATGCACGAGCGTAAGCAACTGGTCGACAAGTACCTGGAGAAACTCTCGCCAGCCGACCAGAAAGCCCTGAAAGACGAAATGGCCGCCAAGCATCAGAAGGCCGAAGCCGATGTACGCGCCGTGCTGAAACCGGATCAACAGAAGAAATTCGACGAAATCCAGAAAAAGCAGGCTGAGCGTCGCGCCGAGTGGGCCGAGTTCAAGGCCTGGAAAGCGCAACAACCGCAAAAAGCGCAATAATGCGCTGACCCCGGACCCAATGGCCAACCCGTTGGGTCTGTTACCACCCAATCTAATGTGGGAGCGGGCTTGCTCGCGAAAGCGGTGTGTCAGTCAAAAGTGATTTGCCTGAAACACCGCCTTCGCGAGCAAGCCCGCTCCCACAGGGATTTGTGTTTGTTCGAGGATTTTCTGTGCGTTCATTGTTCTGGCGTATCCTGGCCAGCTTCTGGCTGGCCATTGCCCTGGTGGCTGGGCTCTCCATTCTGCTGGGGCACATGCTCAACCAGGACGCGTGGATCCTCAGCCGCCATCCGGGCCTCAATACCTTGGCGCAAGAGTGGACGCAAACCTACGAATCCCAGGGTGAAGAAGCCGCCCAGGACATTCTGGAACAACGCAAACGTCAATATCACATTGACGTTCAGGTGTTGAACGAAAGCGGCGACCCGGTCGTCCGTGGGACCTTCCCTCGTCGCGCAGCCGCGTTCGAAGCCCGGCAGAACAACGATGACCGGCGCCTGCCATGGCGTCGTTTGACCGCGGAATACACCAGCGAAAAAACCGGTGACACCTACCTGCTGATTTATCGCATTCCGCACCCGGAACTGGATTCCTGGCACCGCGAAAGCCTGCTGTGGCCGCTGAGTGCGCTGGGCATCGCGTTGGTGGTGCTGACCTTGTTCAGCCTGTTCGTCACGCTGTCCATCACCCGCCCTCTCAGCCGTTTGCGCAGTGCCGTGCATGACCTCGGACAAACCACCTATCAGCAGAACAGCCTGGTGAAATTGGCCAACCGGCGCGATGAGTTTGGCGTGCTGGCCAACGATTTCAACCGCATGGGCTCCCGCCTGCAAAGCTTGATCGGCAGTCAGCGGCAATTGCTGCGTGATGTGTCGCATGAATTGCGCTCCCCGCTCGCCCGCCTGCGCATTGCATTGGCATTGGCGGAACGGGCCAGCCCTGAAGAACGGGAGAAACTCTGGCCGCGCCTGACCCGCGAATGCGACCGACTGGAAGCGTTGATCAGCGAAATCCTCGTGCTGGCGCGGGTCGATGCCGACAACGCCAGCGCCGAAGACGTCGACCTCAACGCGTTGCTCAATACGCTGCAAAAGGATGCGCAACTGGGCTCGCCGGAGCAGCACGTGCGACTTGAAGCGGAGCCGCAACTGAACCTCAGGGGCTGGCCGACGATGATCGAGCGCGCCGTCGACAATCTGCTGCGCAACGCCCAGCGGTTTAACCCGCAGGGGCAGTCGATTGAAATGCAGGCCGTGCGTCAGGGTGAGCGCATTGTAGTCAGCGTGCGTGACCATGGGCCGGGCGTGAACGCCGAGCATTTGAATCAGCTGGGCGAGCCGTTTTATCGAGCCCCAGGGCAGACAGCCGCCGGGCATGGCCTTGGATTGGCGATTGCGCGACGTGCGGCAGAGCGTCATGGCGGGAGTCTGGTGCTGGCCAATCACCCGCAGGGCGGGTTTGTGGCCAGTCTGGAATTGCCGTTGGTGCCGGGGGCCGTCGTCCAGCCCTGAACCCTTTGTAGGGTTAACGGATACTCACAAAATGTGCGTTCACCTTAGATCAAGTGTGGGAGCGGGCTTGCTCGCGAAAGCGGCTTCACATTCAACGGAAATGTTGACTGCCCCACCGTCTTCGCGAGCAAGCCCGCTCCCACATTTGATTTGATGTGAATGTCAGGACTTACCGGGCCACGCGCTGACGAATTCGGCGAGGTCGACTTTCTCGGCCACCCGCGGCTCTTTCTGCGGTGTGCCGAGGTAAAGAAACGCAATCACCTCTTCCCCTTCCGCCAACCCCAGCCCTTTGGCCACATGCGCCGAGTAGGCCAGTTCGCCGGTACGCCACACCGCGCCAATCCCTTGCGCATACGCCGCCAGCAAAATCCCGTGCGCCGCACACCCCGCAGCCAACAGTTGCTCGGACTTCGGGTACTTGACGTGATCCTGCACCCGCGCAATCACCACCACCACCAATGGCGCACGCAGCGGGCCGTTGCGCGCCTTGTCCAGTAGCGCTTGCGACACCTCGGTGTCTTGCAGCTTCGCCGCTTCGGCCAGCAGCTCGCCCATTTGCTCGCGCGCTGCGCCCTCGACGGTCAGGAAACGCCAAGGCTGCAAATGTCCATGGTCCGGGGCACGCATGGCGGCGCCAAACAGGACTTCGCGCTGCGCTGCAGTCGGTGCCGGGTCGAGCAGTCGTGGAACGGAAACACGGTTGAGCAAAGCGTCGAGAGCCTGCATCGGCCACCTCCAGAAAAAATGTTTGGCTATTCTAGCTGCAAGTGCGCAAGCGGCGTCGGTTTACATGCCCTGCCCCGCAGGTAGAATGGCGCCCACTTCCACAACAGCCCGAGCGGATTTCATGGCGTTGCCGACCTTACGGATCATTGGTTTTATCATCGGCATCTTCCTGATCACGTTGGCCATTGCCATGGTTGTGCCCATGGCGACCCTGGTGATTTTCGAGCGCACCCACGAGCTGCCCTCGTTCCTGTGGTCGAGCATGATTACCTTTGTCGCCGGCCTGGCGATAGTTATCCCCGGTCGTCCCGAACACATCCACCTGCGTCCACGGGACATGTACCTGCTGACCGTCAGCAGTTGGCTGGTGGTCTGCCTCTTCGCCTCGCTGCCATTTATGCTGGCTCAACACGTCAGTTTCACCGATGCGATATTTGAAAGCATGTCCGGCATCACCGCCACCGGCTCCACGGTCCTCAGCGGCCTGGACACCATGTCCCCCGGCATCCTGATCTGGCGTTCGCTGCTGCACTGGCTCGGCGGCATCGGTTTTATCGGCATGGCGGTCGCGATTCTGCCGTTGCTGCGCATCGGTGGCATGCGCCTGTTTCAGACCGAGTCCTCAGACCGGTCGGAAAAGGTCATGCCTCGCTCGCACATGGTGGCGCGTCTGATCGTGGCGGCCTATGTCGGCATCACCATTATCGGCAGCCTGGCGCTCTGGTGGGCCGGGATGAGCCTGTTTGATGCGATCAACCACGCGATGTCAGCGATCTCCACCGGCGGCTTTTCCACCTCGGACCAGTCGCTGGCCAAATGGACGCAGCCGGCGGTGCACTGGGTGGCGATTGTCATCATGATTCTCGGCAGCCTGCCCTTCACCCTGTACGTCGCAACCTTGCGCGGCAACCGTCGGGCCTTGATCAAGGATCAACAGGTTCAAGGGATGCTCGGCATGCTGCTGGTGACCTGGCTGGTGCTCGGCACCTGGTACTGGTGGACCACCCAACTGCATTGGCTCGACGCCTTGCGGCATGTGGCGTTTAACGTGACATCGGTGGTCACCACCACCGGTTTTGCGCTGGGGGATTACAGCCTGTGGGGCAACTTCTCGCTGATGTTGTTCTTTTACCTGGGCTTTGTCGGCGGCTGCTCTGGCTCGACGGCCGGCGGGATCAAGATATTCCGCTTCCAGGTCGCCTATATCCTGCTCAAAGCCAACCTTAACCAATTGATTCACCCACGTGCGGTGATCAAGCAGAAGTACAACGGTCACCGTCTCGACGAAGAAATCGTGCGCTCGATCCTGACCTTTTCGTTCTTCTTCGCCATCACCATCTGCGTCATCGCATTGGCGCTGTCGTTGCTTGGTGTGGACTGGATGACTGCCCTGACCGGCGCGGCCAGTACCGTGTCCGGTGTCGGGCCGGGATTGGGTCCGACCATCGGGCCGTCGGGTAACTTTTCGACGTTGCCGGACGCCGCCAAGTGGATTCTGTCGTTCGGCATGCTACTGGGCCGACTGGAGATCATTACGGTGTTTGTTCTGTGCATTCCTGCGTTCTGGCGCCACTGACCTGCGCCGCCGCCTCTGACATGTGCGCCCGGTACTCGCCGGGGGTGGCATCAAACCAGCGGCGGAACGCGCGGAAGAAATTGCTCGGGTCGGCAAACCCCAGCAGGTAGGCAATTTCCAGCAGGGTCATGGTTGGCTGGGCCAGGTACTGCTCGGCCAATTCGCGCCGGGTGTCATCGAGCAAGGCCTGGAAACTGGTGCCCTCTTCTTGCAAGCGTCGCTGCAAAGTGCGTTGCGACAGGTGCAGCGTCTGCGCCACGGTATCGCGCTTGGGTTCGCCCTGCGGAAGCAGACGGCACAACACTTGCCGCGCCTTGTGCGTCACGCGGCTCTCGGAAAACCGCGCCAGGTACTCGCCGGCAAACCGGTCATGCAACAACGCCATCGCCTCGTTGGCGGTCGGCAGCGGCGCTTCCATGTCGGCCCGTTCGAAGATCAATGCGTCGTAAGGTGCGTTGAACAGCAACGGCGCATGAAAGGCTTGTTTGTAGGGTTCGAGGTCGACGGGCTGGTCACCCTGGATCAGCACCTTGCGCGGTTGCAAGGTCCGCCCGGTCAACCAGCCGCACAACGCCAGTGCACAGGCCAGTGACGCCTCGGCACTTTGCCGGGTCGGCGGCAGGTGATCGCCGTGGACCGTCAGAATCAGCGCATAACCTTCATCCAACAGGCGGAAACTCAGGTCGGCACTTTCGGCAATGATCCGCTGATAGCGCACCAGTCGCTGAAAACCTTCGGCCAGGGTCTGGCTGGACATCAGCGCATAACCCGCGACATGGAAGGACGCCGGTCGCACCACCTTGCCCATGTTAAGGCCGATCGCCGGGTTGCCGGACAGGTCGACCGCGCGCTGCCACAGCCGCGTCATGGAATCCTGCGGGAAACGTGCATCCGGATCATCCAGTGAGGCGTAGTCGAGCCCTAGCTGCTTGAACAGTGCCCGGCAATCCAGGCCGTCCATCTCCAGTGCTTTGACAATCCCCATCGCCCAGCTTGCAGAAGTCGTTCGTTCGCTCATGGCGTTTGCTTACTTCAGTGAGCCGTCTGACGCGGCTAGTTTTCGAAGGATACTAAAGTGGCGCCTATTGTCACTGGCTGATGCCAATGATCACTCTAGACTCAAATAAGCTACCCGCAGCACATCTTGCAATCAGAACAATAACCACAGAGATCGCAGTCGTGGAAAACATCAAACGTTTCAACAGCTTTGCTGAGTTTTACCCGTATTACCTCAGCGAGCACAGCGACAGCACTTGCCGACGGCTGCACTTCATCGGCACGACGCTAGTCATCTTCATTCTCGCCCTGACCATCGGCAAAGGCGCGTGGCTGCTGTTGTGGGCCCTGCCGCTGGCGGGTTACAGCTTCGCCTGGGCCGGGCATTTCTTTTTCGAGAAGAATCGGCCTGCGACCTTCCAACATCCTTTGTATAGCCTGCTCGGCGACTTTGTCATGTACCGCGACATGATCCTGGGTCGCGTGCCGTTCTAAGCACCGTGAACACGAAGAGAGAATAGTCGATGAATGCCAATGCCCGTTTCACCCACATGAAGGACGGCACGCAGGAGGACTGGGCGATCATCGCCGCCGATTTCAGCGCCTACGCAAAACAATTGCCTTCAAGGATTTTGGCGCACCTGAAGTTGCTCGAGGGCGATTTTGGTGGCTTCCCGGTGGACCGTCTCACCCACTCCCTGCAAACCGCCAGCCGCGCCTGGCGCGATGGCCGTGATGAAGAATATGTGGTCTGCGCGTTGCTGCACGACATCGGCGACACCTTGGGTTCCTACAACCATCCGGACATTGCCGCTGCGATTCTCAAGCCGTTCGTCAGCGCCGAGAACCTGTGGATTGTGGAGAAACACGGAATTTTCCAGGGCTACTACTTCTTCCATCACCTGGGGATGGATCGGCACCTGCGTGAGCAGTTCAGCGAGCATCCGCAGTATCAGGCGACCATCGAGTTCTGTGCCAAGTACGATGCGGCGGCATTTGACCCGGCGTATGACACGCTACCGCTGAGCTTCTTTGAGCCGATGATGGAACGGTTGTTTGCGCAGCCCAAGAACTCGATCTACAAGGCGGCGATGGAAGAATATTCACCGGCCTGATAGACCGAGCGGGACCGCTGCGCGGTCCATTCGCGAGCAAGCCCGCTCCCACATTTGACCGCGTTCTCACATAAGACTCGGTATAAATGTGGGAGCGGGCTTGCTCGCGAAGGTGCCAGCCCAGTCACCGTAAATCTCAAGCCGGTTCGGCAACCTTCAACGCCTTCAACTCCGCCTCCCGCGCCTGCGCATCCGCCAGCCGATACAACTCGATCGACCCGTCCCAATGCTCGATCAACGCCGTGCACGACTCCACCCAATCCCCGCAATTGAGGTAATCCACCTCGCCCACCTTGCGAATCTCGGCATGGTGAATGTGCCCGCACACCACGCCATGCAACTCGCGTTTCACGCATTCGTGCGCGATGGCTTCCTCGAAGTCGCTGATGAAGCTGACCGCAGTCTTCACCTTGTGCTTGAGGTACGCCGACAACGACCAATAGCCGTAGCCATACCGGGCGCGCCAGTGGTTGAGCCAACGGTTGAGGGTCAGGGTGAATTCGTAGGCCGAATCCCCGAGAAAGGCCAACCAGCGGTGATAGCGAGTGATGACATCGAACTGATCGCCGTGGATCACCAGCAAATGACGGCCATCGGCGGTCACGTGCACCGCTTCGTCGACCAACTGGATGTTGCCCAGGATCAGTTTGGAATAGCGACGCAGAAATTCGTCGTGATTGCCGGTGACGTAAATGACCTCGGTGCCGCGCTTGCTCATGGTCAGCAAACGGCGAATCACGTTGGTGTGCGCCTGAGGCCAGTACATACCGCCGCGCAGTTTCCAGCCATCGATGATGTCGCCGACCAGGTAAATCTTGTCCGCGTGGTAGCCCTTGAGAAACTGCGACAGGTGTTCTGCCTGGCAGTCTCGGGTGCCCAGATGCACATCAGAAATCCACAAGGTCCGCACACGTTGCTTACGACTGGGTTTGGCGAGCTCGGCGCTGGTCATGGGCAACCCTCTGCGATGGTTTTTCCAAGCTTGCGCCGGTCGGGTTAATCGGCCATGACAGTGGTGAGTCATTCCTGTGACAGCAACCGGCCGGTGTAGACTGGCGTCATCTTGCCCAGGAGAGCGGTGATGCGACCGATCCTCACACTACGCCAGTACACCGACGACCTGATCGTCCACAGCCACGATCACGCCCAACTGGTGTTCGGCTTGTCGGGCGCGCTGGATTTTGAAGTCGACGGGCGTGGCAGTCAGGTGGTGCAGCAGAGTTTTGTTGTGGTGCCGTCCGGTTTTCATCACGCCTGCGGCAGCAGCAATGGCAGCCGCTGCCTGGTGCTGGACGTGCCGAACGATCAATGGGTTTCACAGTCACTGGGCAATCACGCCGAGGCCAGTCGCCGCCTGCTCGATAACCCCGGACGCTTGCCGCTGGATGCCGGGCAGAGCCAATTGGTCAGTTGGTTGGCGAGCAGTCAGGTCAACGACCCGTTGATTGCTCAACAAGGCGCGGTGCTGTTGCTGGCCAGCCTCAACAACGCCAAACCGGCCAGCCTGGGCGGACGACGCCTGCCGTATGCGGCGATGAATGCACACATCGATCAGCATGCAGCTTATCCGCTGCAAGTGGCGGACCTGGCCGGTGTCGCCGGGTTGTCCAGCGCCCGGTTGCATGCACGGTTTGTGGCTGAATGCGGACAGACGCCAATGGACTACATCCGCAGTCGGCGGCTGCATATTGCGGTGGGATTGCTGCGGGATTCACCGTTGCCCATCGGCGAGATTGCCAGTCGGGTCGGCTACAGCTCACAGAGCGCCTTCGCCGCCGCGGTGTTGCGCGAGTTTGGCGCCTCCCCCGGCAAATTGCGGCGCGAGGCTGGAGACAAATGAGGCGAGTCTGACGACAGACAGGTGCGCCGCCAGCGCTCTAGACTGCACCTCTATTGGTTGTATTGATCAAGGATTGCAATGACTCCCCGTACCGCCCTTGGCGCCCTGCATATCGGTGCATTGATGTTTGGCCTGACCGGTGTGTTTGGCAAACTCGCCGCTGCCTCCCCCGCTGTCATCGTCTTTGGCCGTGCCGCGTTTGCGGTGCTGGCACTCGCAGTTTTTGCGCGTTTCGCCAGCAACACCCGTTGGCAGAAGCTTGAAGCCGTGGACTGGCGCCGCCTGCTGCTCAGCGGCTTGCTGCTGGCCGGGCACTGGGTGAGTTTCTTTATTGCGGTGAAGGTGGCGGGCGTGGCGATTGCGACCCTGGGCTTTGCCAGTTTCCCGGCGTTTACCGTGATTCTCGAAGGGCTGATCTTCCGCGAGCGGATTCGCGCCAATGAAATCCTGCTGGTGGTGTTGGTGAGTGTCGGGCTGGTGTTGGTCACACCGAACTTCGATCTGGCAAGCGGCGCCACCACCGGCCTGCTCTGGGCCGTCGGTTCCGGGTTGTTGTTTGCCCTGCTGTCGCTGACCAACCGGGCCAGTTCCGCACGGATCCCGCCGGTACAGGCCGCGCTGTGTCAAAACGTGGTGGTCGCGCTGTGCCTGCTGCCCATGGCGGCACCGCAGTTGAGCGAAGTGCGTGGCATCGACTGGCTGTGGATCGGCCTGCTTGGGGTGTTCTGCACCGGCGTCGCCCACAGTCTGTTCGTCGCCAGCCTGGCGGTGATCAAGGCCCGCACCGCGGCGGTGGTGTTTGCCCTGGAACCGGTTTACGGGATCAGCATGGCCTGGCTGTTGTTCAATGAAAACCCGACGCTGCGGATGCTGATCGGCGGCGCGCTGATCATCGTCGCGATCGTGGTCTCCAGCCGGCTGTCCGGTGGTTCAAGCAAAAAGACCGTGGCGGCTGAAGCGGCGTCTCACTGAGTGCGGTCGTTGTGGCCCAGGTCGCGGTCCGGATCGATCTGATCGCGGACTCGCTGCTTGAGCACCTTGGCCTCGGGAAAACCGCCATCGGCCTTACGCTCCCAGAGCTGCACGTCGTCACAAAAAATATGGAACACCCCACCGGTGCCGGGCACCAGCGACACCTTGCCCAGGTCATCACCAAAGGTGCTGAGCAGTTCCTGGGCCAGCCAGGCGGCACGCAACAGCCATTGGCATTGTGTGCAGTAGGTGATGACGATTTCCGGTTTGTGCGCGGTCATGACAGGCGAGTCTCTGAGTCTGGGAGCGCAGCCATCATAGAGCCTCAGCCGATACCGGCCAACAGACTGCGGGCGGTCTGCTTGAGCGGTTCGTCGCCGTCCTTGAGCAATTCGTTGAGCAGCTTGATCGCGCGGTCGAGGTCGCCATCGTCGATGCAGGTCTGGGCTTGCTCCAGTTTGCCGGCGTTGGATGGCACCGCCGGGGCCAGGCTCAGCGGTTCAAGTTGCAGAGACTGAGGCGCATCGTTGAATTCGTCGAGGAAGTCGTCATCCAGCGTTGGCGTGTCAGGTTCAGGGTCCCATTCCAGTTCAGACGCTTGCTGAGACAACTCGTCAGGCAGCTCGTACACGTCGGGCATCACGTGCAGGTTCGAGGTGAAGGTCAGCTCGTCCGAAGGTTTAGCGGTAGCCGGTGGGCTGTCAAAAGGACTGACCAGATCCCAATTTGAATCCATCGACATTTCATCCAGGTTCAACTGGAATTCATCGTTGGGCACAGCGTCCACAGGGGCGACTACGGGCGCAGCCTCCACAGGTGCGGCACTGCTCAGCTTCGGAAGGCTGGCGCGGATATCCTGTAGTTTTTGTGGGTCGAACCCGGCGTCTCGCAGGCTGCTTTCCTGCGTGTCATAGGCCGTCACATCACCTTGTTTGCCGAGCACCTCCAGCAACTGTACCGCCAGATCCGTGCGCTGAGGTTCCTTGATCAGCGCGTCTCGCAACATGGCAGCGGCTTCGGAAAATCGGCCATAGGTCAGGTAGATGCCGACCCCTTCCAGCACATTGCTCGCTGGGGCTTCTTCACGATGATCGGACGCTGGTCTAAAAACAGGCTTTTGCACCAATGACGGCGCAGGATGATCGAGCATCGGCTCCTGCCGTGTTGGCAAATCGGGGGCGGCCTCGGGCAAGTCCGCCACCTGCTGACGTCGATGACGAAGGAACAACCCGAGCAGCACCAAAGCCACCAGTGCCAGCAGTGCCAGCAGCCCGATAATCAATGGCCAATTCGTCGCTTCCTCGACAACGGCAGGCGCGGGCACGGCAGCCAACGGCGCAGTGGGCTCGGCTGGTGGTTGTTTGACTTCAGCCAATTGGGTTTGCAGTTCGGTGATCTGCTTTTTCTGATCGGCGATCTGCTCGTCCTGAGCCGCCAGCTTCGCATTCAACTCATCGATGGTTTTTTGCAGCTGCTGGTTTTGCAGGACAGTGGCGGCCAGTTGCTCGGCCACAACGGGATCACTCACAGGCGCGACGGCAGGTTGCGCGGCAGCGGGTTTCTTCACGGGGGCTGCTGGCGCACTGGCCGGTTTGACGGTCGGAAATGCAGAAGGCTGAGGTTCGGCAACCGGCTCATCAGCGACGGGTTCAATCCCCGGAGTGCCCGGCGGATCAATCAGTACCGTGTATTCGCGCAGCAAGCGCCCGTTGGGCTGATTGAGCTGCACCACGAAATTCAGAAAAGGTTCTTTGACCGCTTTGCTGGAGGTCACCCGGATCAGGCTGCGATTGCCTCGCAGAATAGGGGTGAATTTCAGGTTGTTGAGGAAGAACACCCGCTCGACGCCAGCACGGCTGAACTCATCCGCCGTCGCCAGGCTGACGGACAACTCGCCCTCCTCCAGGCCACCGACATCCACCAGGGCGATGTCTGCACTCAACGGCTGGTTCAGCGCCGAGTGGAGCGTGATGTCCCCCAAGCCCAGCGCAGGTGCCAATGCCGAGTAGGTAATAGCGCCACCGACCAGAAACAGCCTGACGCCACACCGTAAAACCAACCGCCAACTCTCGAGCATGAGCATCCCTTAGATAACAGAACCAACCTATGCGTGTTTGCACATCCGGTACGAACACGATATTGCCTAGTAGTTCTTTATAGTCTGCCCAACGGGGTATCTCAAAAGTCTGGCGAGTGGTTATGCCTCAAGATTTTTCCAGATTGCCCAGAATATGTCCGTGAACCCGCATGCACACCTTCAGATCCGCCTCATCGACACCTTCAAACAGCTCAAGGCGCAGTTGCGTGGCGATGGTTTCAATTTGTTCGATCAGGGGACGGGCCGGTGCGCAGAGGACAATTTTTTTCGCCCTACGGTCTTCCAGCACGGCTTGGCGCTGTACCAGGCCTTGGGTTTCAAGGCTGTCGAGCAAACGGGCCAGCGTCGGCCCTTCGACACCAACGCTTTGCGCCAGCTCACGTTGGGTCGGGGCTTCCTCGAAACGGGCCAGGTGCAGAAGCACCAGCCAGCGTGCCTGGGACAGTCCTAGACCGGCGAGACGGCGGTCCAGTTCGGCACGCCAGCCACGCGACATCTGGGCCAATTGCATGCCAAAGCGGTGTTGATCGGTTAACGGCATAAAACACTCATGATTAGACTGAAATTAATTAAAACTAATTATTAGTCAGCTAAGCATGGCCGCTGGATTGAGGCAAGGTTTGGTCTGTAGTGAATCGTTACATCAACCTACAGGACCGCTTAAACCTCAAATTCCGATTGCAGGGCGGCACGCACGCAGTACAAAACGCCTTCCGGCACCCGCCCGGCGAACAGCGCGGCGATCTCCGACACCGCTGGCAATTCACCCTCGCCGTCGAGGAACGCATCCTGGACTTCGCCCATCAATTCTTCAGGCAGGTCCAGCGCTTGTTCCAAAGACAGCTGCTGCTTGCCAATCGCTTCGGCAAGCATGGTGTAGACGTTCTTCTCCGAGCACTGCAGTTGACCGGCGATTTGTACGGGCGTCATGCCGGCGCGAGCCAGAGTGATCAGTTCGTGGCGCACGTCGGCCACGACTTTCGGTGCCTCGACCTGACCGCCCAGCACTTCGAGGAAAGCCTCGCCGTAACGCTCGAGTTTGCGCGCACCCACACCGCTGACCGCGGCCATTTCCGCCAGCGAAGTCGGCTGGCTGCGGAGCATTTCCAGCAGCGTCGAATCGGGGAAAATGACGTACGGCGGCACGCCATGTTCTTCGGCGAGTTTGCGTCGCAGGGCACGCAAGGCTTCCCATTGTTCGCGTTCTTCGCCACGCACCAGTTGGCTCGCCGGGCTCTTGCTGCTTTTCGCGGTGGTTTGCGGCTTGAGGTCGCGGCGCAGTTCCAGGGTCACTTCGCCCTTGAGCAGCGGCCGGCAGGTGTCGCTCAGGCGCAGGCCGCCATAGCCTTCGAGGTCGATGTCGGCCAGACCGCGGGCAACCAGCTGACGGAACAGGGAGCGCCATTCGCTCTCGCCCATCGCCTTGCCGACGCCAAATACGGACAGATGCTGATGGCCAATGCTGCGGATTTTTTCGTTGTCCTTACCCAGCAATACGTCGACCAGATGCCCGACGCCGTAACGCTGACCGGTGCGGTAAATCGCAGAAAGCGCCTGACGGGCCGGCTCGGTGGCGTCCCAGGTCTGCACGCCGTCGACACAGTTGTCGCAATGGCCGCATGGCTCGGGCATGTCTTCGTCGAAGTAGGCCAGCAACGTCTGGCGACGGCAGCGGGTTTCTTCACAGAGCGAGAGCATCGCGTCGAGCTTGTGCTGCTCCAGACGTTTGTGTCGCTCGTCGCCTTCGGAGTTCTGCAACATTTGCTTGAGCATCACCACGTCTTGCAGGCCGTAGGCCATCCAGGCATCTGCCGGCAGGCCGTCACGACCGCCGCGACCGGTTTCCTGGTAATACGCCTCAAGGGATTTTGGCAAATCGAGGTGAGCGACAAAACGCACGTTGGGTTTGTCGATGCCCATGCCGAACGCCACGGTGGCGACCATGATCAGGCCCTCCTCGTTGAGGAAGCGCTTCTGGTGATGGGCCCGGGTTTCGTTGGGCAAACCCGCGTGATACGGCAGCGCCGGGAAGCCTTGTTCGCTGAGGAACACCGCCACTTCGTCGACTTTCTTGCGCGACAGGCAGTAAACGATGCCGGCATCACTGCGACGCTCGGCGAGGAAGGCCAGCAACTGCTTGCGTGGCTGCTCCTTGGGCACGATGCGGTAGAAAATGTTCGGGCGGTCGAAGCTCGACAGGAAGCGTTCGGCGTCTTGCAGATGCAGGCGCTCGACGATTTCTTCGCGGGTCCGCTTGTCGGCCGTAGCGGTCAGGGCGATGCGCGGCACGTTAGGGAACAACTCTGCCAACTGCCCCAGTTGCAGGTATTCGCGACGGAAGTCATGGCCCCATTGCGATACGCAGTGCGCTTCGTCGATGGCGAACAGGGCGATTTCAAGACTTTGCAGGAAAGCCAGCATGCGTGGCTGGACCAGACGCTCGGGCGCCAGGTAGAGCATCTTCACTTCGCCGCGCTTGATGCGGGCCGCGAGGTCACGCTGTTGTTCGGCGCTCAGCGTGGAGTTCAATGCAGCGGCCGCGACGCCAAGCTCTTCGAGGGTGGCGACCTGGTCGTCCATCAACGCGATCAGCGGCGATACCACCACAGCCAGGCCTTCGCGCAACAGCGCCGGCACCTGGAAGCACAAGGATTTGCCGCCACCGGTAGGCATCAGTACCAGGGCGTCGCCGCCGCTGGCCACGCGCTCAATGATTGCACCCTGACGGCCACGGAAACTGTCGTAGCCGAAGATGTCCTTGAGGACGCGTTGAGCCTGTTCGAGCATAAAAACTCCAAAAATCACAAAAACATCCCTGCAAGGCTGGTTCAGAACTACACAAGCTGCACTGACAAATCGTAAGTGCGCATTGCATGGCGCTTCACATTCCAGCCGCGACGCCGGCAGGGCATCACAAAACGCGCGAGTATACCCGAGGCCTCCCTTGCGCAGGGCACCGCTGATAAGACACATGAACCCAATGCAACAAAGAACCCTGTGGAGTGAGCAATGTGGTGAGGGGGCTTGCCCCCGTTGGGTCGCGGAGCGGCCCCAAAACTGCAATCACCGTGTATCAGATACACAGGGTGCAATTTTTTACGACTGCTACGCGGCCGAACGGGGGCAAGCCCCCTCGCCACCTAGCTCGCTCCCACAGGGAATGCGGTGTTCTGAGGCTGCAAATATCCCGCGCGGCTGGCCTGAGCGCTCAAGAAGGCCTAGAATTCCCGCATCTGTTTATTTCCCAAGGTAGCCCTTTAATGTCCTTCGCTGAGCAACTAACCCGTTTGCAAGTCTTCCTCGACGCCGACGAACTGCATGACGAGGCGCTGGACTATGTGGCCGCCCATGGCTACCTCACTGCGCTGTCGATCTGTTCGGAAGAAGTACCGGACCGCGAATGGATCGACGCCCTCTTCGCCGAAGAGCCGCACTACGCCGACGACACCGAGCGTGAAGCCATTGAATCCACCCTGCTCGCCCTCAAGGCTCACATCGCTCGCCAATTGGCGTCCGACGAAGAGTTCGAGCTGCCGTGCGAGCTGGACCTGGGTGAAGATCCGGATGACTCCGACCTGCGCGGCTGGTGCATCGGTTTCATGGAAGGCGTGTTCCTGCGCGAAGCCGCCTGGTTCGAAACCGCCGAAGACGAAGTCAGCGAAATGCTCCTGCCGATCATGGTTGGTTCGGGCCTGTTCGACGAACAGCCAGAGTTCGAAGACATCGCCAAAGATGCCAACCTGATGGACGACATGATCGTGCAGATCCCGGAAGCCCTGACCGCCCTGTACCTGCTGTGCAACGCGCCAGACGAAAAACCGGCGATCCTCAAGCCACGTCACCACTAAGGTTTTGCCTATGGACAACCCCATAGGCAACCGCTCCCTGATGTTGCGTTACGTGCTGCTGGCCATCGGCTGGCTGAGCGTAGCGCTGGGAGTGATCGGGATTTTCCTGCCGATATTGCCCACCACGCCTTTCCTGTTGCTGGCCGCCGCGTGCTTCGCCCGCAGTTCGCCGCGTTTCTATCAGTGGCTGGTGGAGCATCCTCGGCTGGGCCCGTGGATTCGCGACTACCTCGACGGCAACGGCATCCCTCTCAAAGGCAAGGTCTACGCCATCGGGCTGATGTGGGCGAGCATCCTGTTCTCCTGCTACCTGGTGCCCCTGCCGTGGGCCCGCGGCTTCATGCTGACCAGCGCCGTGCTCGTCACGTTCTACATCCTCAAGCAAAAAACCCTGCAAAAGCCCTGACTGTTGCGCTTTTGTGGCGAGGGAGCTTGCTCCCGCTGGGTTGCGAAGCGACCCCAACCCTGCAGACCAAATTCCTCCTGACACAACACGCTGACTGGTTTGCGACTGCTACGCAGCCGAGCGGGAGCAAGCTCCCTCGCCACAAGAGCCTCCTCACTACAGGCAGTCAGTACCCACCCGACAATTTGTCCGTCCTCGCTGGAAACTCCGCCTAGACTTCAGTCATCTGCACGCGAGCAGCCAGACATGTCACGTCGTCCGCGTAGTCCAGGATGGTCAACGCTCCGACTTCGGCTCGGCGGGTGGCTGCTGTTGGTCAGTTTTCTGCTGACTGGGTTGGGCAGTGTCCTTGCTGACTGGGACTTTTCGCTGATCCTGCAAACCGCCGAAAAACGCTACGGCCCTCTCGGCCCCGCTCAAGGAAGAATCGAGGCCTGGAGTCAAATGCTCAAGGGCGAACTCAACCAGCCCGAGCGCGAGCAACTGAACGCGGTCAATCGCTTCTTCAATCAGCAGCTGAATTTTCAGGACGACATGCGCATCTGGCGTCAGACCGATTACTGGGCCACGCCAGAAGAATCGCTGATCAAAGGCGCCGGCGACTGTGAAGACTACGCACTGGCAAAGTATTTCAGCCTGCGCTACCTCGGCGTTCCCAGCGAGAAACTGCGCATCACCTACGTCAAAGCCCTCACCCAGAACCAGGCGCACATGGTGTTGACCTTTTACAGCAGCCCCACGGCCGAACCGCTGGTGCTGGATAACCTGATCAGCGAAATTCGTCCCGCGTCCCAGCGCAAGGACCTGTTGCCGGTGTACGCCTTCAACGCCGAAGGTTTGTACTTGCCCGGCGCCAATGGCGGCAAACGCAGCGGCGATACAAAAAAACTGTCGCGCTGGCAAGACGTGTTGAAAAAAATGCAAGCCGAAGGATTCGCCGTGGGCGAGGGCTAGCCGTCATAGCAAGGAGCGTTTTATGTCACTGCGCAAACAGTTGTTTCTCGCCATTTGGCTGTTCCTGCTGGTGGCCTTCAGCGGCAGTTTTTTTGTCAGCCTGGAAAGCTCTCGCGAACAGATGCTCGGCCAGTTGCGCTCCCACGCCCAGGACGCCGCGACCGCCCTGGGTTTGTCACTGACCGCGCAAATCGACGACCCGGCCATGATCGAGTTGATGGTCAGCTCGATTTACGACAGCGGCTATTTCCGCAGCATCCGCGTGGTCAATATCGTCGATGAACAGGTGTTGGTGGAACGCAGCGCCCCCGAAAAAATCGATGGCGTTCCGGGCTGGTTCGTCAGGCTTGTCAATCTACGTCCCGAAGGCGGCGACGCGCTGATCATGCGTGGCTGGGAACAGGTGGCGCGGGTCGAAGTGTTGAGCAATCCGCAATTCGCCCTGGCCAAACTCTGGGACAGCACGCTCGGCAGTCTGCTCTGGCTGTTGGTTTGCGGAATGCTCAGTGCCGTGTTCGGTGGTTGGTTGTTGCGTCGGCAATTGCGCCCGCTCGACAAAATGGTCAAACAGGCCGAGGCCATCAGCAAACGCGAGTTCCTGAGCCTGCCAAAACTGCCGCGCACCCCGGAACTGCGGCGCGTGGTGCTGGCGATGAACCAGATGGTCGAGAAGCTCAAGGCGCTGTTCGCCGAAGAAGCCACGCGCAGTGAAAAACTGCGGGCCGAGTCCTATCAGGACAACCTCACCGGTCTGGCCAATCGCCGTTTGTTGGATGAACAACTGGCCGATCAGTTGCTGATCAGCGAACAGAGCAGCACCGGCCATTTGCTGATGCTGAGAGTCAACGACCTGATCGGCCTCAACCAGCGTTTGGGTGGTCAGCGCACCGATGCGTTGATCAGCGCCGTCGGCGAACTGCTCAAGCGCCTGACGCATTTGCCGCAACGTCGCACCTGGCTGGCGGCACGCAATCGCGGCGGTGAATTCAGCCTGCTGACACCGGGCCTGGACGGTGCCGACGCTGAACGCCTGGCCTCGGAAATCAGTGCGACCCTGGAAAACCTGCGCCTGACCGGCGCCAGCGATTGCATGCCGGTGGCGCATTTGGGCATCGTCCCCTACCACCCCGGCGAACCGCCCAGCGACGTGCTGCTGCGCCTCGATCAAGCGCTGACGCAAGCCCGACAACACCCCGAGCGGCCGTGGGTTCATCTGGCCGATACCACCGCCGCGAACAACCACTCCCAGCATGACTGGCGCGCCTGGATCGACGACGCCCTGACCCACGGCAAACTGCAGCTGTATTTCCAACCCGTGGTGCAATGCGCCGACACCAGCCAGGTGCTGCACCACAAAGTCCTCGCGCGCCTGCTCGACCCAAGCGGTGAAGCCATCGCCGCCGGGCATTTCCTGCCGTGGATCGAGCGCCTCGGCTGGTCAGCGCGGTTTGACCTGGCGATGCTCGAAGCGACCCTCGACTACCTCGTCGTCAACCGCTGGCCCCTGGCGTTAAGCCTGTCCGGCAGCACCCTGCGCGATCCGGCGCAGCTGCGAGAAATCATCGACTTGCTCGACTCACTGCCCGAGCTGGCCCATCTGCTGATACTGGAAATCGACGAACGCCAACTACCGCCCCCCGATGAACTGCAACGCCTGAGCCACAGCCTGCTCGACACCGGTTACCGCATCGGCTTGCAGCACTTTGGTGGCAGCTTCAGCCAGATCGGCAACCTGACGCAGCTGGGCCTGGCGTATTTGAAAATCGATGGCGCATACATCCGCAGCATTGATGTGCAGCCTGACAAAAGACTATTTATTGATGCGATTTTCCGGGCGACCAACAGCATTGATTTACCGTTGATTGCGGAGATGGTGGAGACGCAGGGGGAGTTGGAGGTGATTCGGGAACTGGGGTTGTTTGGGGTGATGGGAAGACTGATTGGGCCGCCGGAGCCGATGTGAGGGGGGCGACCGTTCGTCTTAAATCCGCATCTACCTGTCAGATATGACAGGTGCGCATATCCCTGAAAAACGCTCTGATAGCTTCTCTGCGTCATCAATGCGTCAGGAGCCTCAGACATGACCACGCCCGAATCACTCGAAAACACCGTACTGGTGCTACATCCGCCCCGTGTTCCCGAGGCAACCTACCCGGTGTTCGGGGCCGATTGCGGGGTGGCGAAACGTGTGTATGACCTCACGCCTATGGGCCTGGAAGTGGAAACCGATCCGCCTCTTGCCGGTACAGTCAATCCCGACGATGTCTTGGCGCTCATCTTGAACGGGCAATCCGTCGCCAGTAAATCCATCAACCCTGGCGAGGAAAACGCCGTCAACACTCTGTACATCCCGAAGGGCCTTTTGCTGACAAATCGGCTGAACGAGCTGGTTTGCACCTTTACCCGAGGCAGTCAGAACATCGCAACTTCCACGCCGATCCTGACGTTGCTGTACAACGCCATCCGCCCTGGCATCGAAGACACCACACCGGGTGATGGTGCTCATTCCGAGCTGGAACTGATCCTGCCGCCAGACGTAATCGAAGACGGCATCGACGCCGACCGTGCGAAACAGGGCGTACGCGTGTGTTTCTCTTATCCCTATTGCCGCGCGCATGACCGGATCTGGCTGAACTGCAACGGACAGGACGTCTACCGCACCGTCACCGTAGCCGAAGCACCCACCATTCCCACCGCCGTACCCACCACTGTTTGCGTGATGGTCGATGAGTCTGTGTTCGAGCGAGCCGGCGACAGCCCGACATTCGTGTTTTCCTACACCGTCCACGACCAGCTCGGTAATGGCCCGGACACCGACTCGCCGTTTTCAGCGTCGTACGTGGTCGACGTGCATCTCAAGGAGACCCGGCTGGTCGCACCCGATATGGCCGAAGCCCCGGGCGACCCGGACGATGACCCGACCACCATCGACCGGGACAAACTCGGTAAGAACGACCTGACCGTGTTGGTGCACACCTTTGCCCCGCAGTGGCAACCCGACGACAAGATCCGCGTGACCTTTACCGCCACGCCAGCCAGCGGAACGGTCGTGACACACATCGTGGAAGCAGACGTTGCGCGGATTCCGTTCGTCTACCCGCTGAAGGTGCCCAATGCCAAGGTAGTCGCCGGCAGCGTGGCGCGGGCGAAGTATGAGTTGATCAGAAACGGGGATGTCATCGCCACGTCCAAGACCGCCACTGCCAATATCATCGGTGGGGACGTTGTTGAACTGCTTGCGCCGTTTCTGGTGAATCCTGCGGTGAACCCAATTGATGTGCTGGCTTTTCTGAATGGGGTAACGGTGCGGGTTCAACACCTGACAGCGGAGTTGAATGATCAAGCACTTTTAATAATTAACAATCCGAGCGCCAGCGACAAAACATTTCCTGCGCAGACGTTTAATCAAAACAAAAGGGCAAATTTCACATTAACTTTCGAGCTTTTACTGGCTTGGATGAGTCGCAATGTCGAATTGTATTGGGAGTTGATTCGCAATGGGAAGCCGATAGGAACATCGTCGCCGTTGAAGCTGACGATTGAACCGATTGCTGACGGGGATGTTCGATTGGGAACCCCAAGAATCGATCAGGCTGATAGTACACAGGTAGTGGATATCAATGAATTCAAAGGCGATGCCACCGTCTCTCACACTAGCTGGCCATTTAGGGGCGGAGAGTATTTGGTTGATATAAAAGTCATTGGAACCGGCACCAATGGGAGCGCGCATATTATTAATGTGGTTACCGGAGGCTCCTTGACCCTTGACGAGGAAATAAAAGGGTTCAGCAGACCTCTGTCGCGAGTACAACTGTTATTACTCAAAGACAGTTCAACCCTCCATATCGAGATCAAAGCCCACTTCAAAGACTCCTCCAAGACGGTTATCTTCCCAAACTCCTTTATTTATACAATCAAGAACCTCCAACCTATTTTGTCGGAAGATTTCGACGCCCATTATTCTCGCTTTATATCATCGAATCAGTCCATATCAATCCCTAGCATGAACATACGCCATCTCGGAGGTCTGGGTTATTTAGGTATTAACTCAATTAATACAATTCTCACTGGCCCTTACCCTCCCATACACAACCAGAGCGCTGCACAAGTTTTAGAAATGCACACAGATGCATATGGCCAAGGACAATACATGCGAATTGAATTTCGCTGGGGCTACTCTTCAGTCGGCTTCTACTACCGATTTGTTCAAAGCGACGGGATATTGGTTCGTTTTTTAGACAAAAACGGGAACAGTCTGTCCGATCAACATCTCGTTAATAACCCTGGACCTTTACCTGTTTTCTTTTCAACTTCAGAAAACTCTATCTGGTTTATAGACATCATTACGAGCGTATGGGACTTAGTTACCTTTGACTATTTCACCATGGGTCGTACTTAAGGAGGCAATGTGGACATATCTACTTGCCTTGCCCCCAAGCCTGGGTGAGAAATAAACAGCGATGTTTAAAAAACATCTCCAGACACTCTCTCAGGCTACACATCCTTGCGCCGTTGCCTACGACTGCGCCAGAATCCGCCGGCTTGTGCGCCTTGGGCCCGGCCTCTATCGTTTCCCTGCCACTGCCTATCAGTGGTCGGGTTTCGCAGCCCGGGTCAATCAAGGCGCATAGCGCCACCGTTTCCTTTCAGCTGGCGTTTTTTTTCGTCTACTGCATTGCGTTATGGCGGCTGTGCGCGGGAGATCTTCGGGTCTGCCGGGTTCCTTGATTCCCGGTCTGCGAACCTGCGTACAGCTGCCACCTCCCCTCGTTTCGCAGCGAGCGGTGACAGCTCCATTAATCAAGGAGTTTCACCATGTTCAAAATCACACCCAACCCACCCGAAACCGACGACGTTTCCCCCTACGAATCCACCGATTCCAAAAAGCTCAACACCGCCGCCGACCGCGCCCTCGACTACTACCTCAAACCGGTCATCCCCAAAGACACGCCGCGCAAACCCAGCACGATCTACTTCGTCGGGCCCGACACCGATAACGAAACCCTACTCGTCAACGCCTGCGAGACGTTGGCGTCTGCGAGTGTGATGTTGAGTGATTTCGCGGGGCAGTTGAACGGTACACAGCGCCATACCCTGCTGGGTATTCAAAACTCCGTGATGTTGGGAGAAATGGCGGTGAACCGGATGCTGGACAACGTCGATCCGCATAGCTAACACGCAGCCCCTGTGGCGAGGGAGCTTGCTCCCGCTGGGCTGCGAAGCGGCCCCAATCAATGACAACGCTTTCCTTCAGGCATACCGCGTTTAATGGTTTTGGGGTTGCTGCGCAACCCAGCGGGAGCAAGCTCCCTCGCCACATTGGTCAGGTTAGCCGTAGAGTTTTGTGGGGGTTGGTCGGGCCTCACCGCGAGCAAGCTCGCTCCCACAGGGGATTTTTGTCGTTCACATATTTTGTGTTCAACACTCAAACCTTGTGGAGCGAGCCTGCTCGCGATTGCTTTCTCACAGGCAACAAAAAACCCGCCATTCCTGACCCAGGAATGGCGGGTTTTGTCGTTTCAGACTTCAGATCACACGGTGTCCACCTTCAACGAATGGTCATTCAACATGCCATTGATGATGGTCGCCGTATCGTGACCACCCGCCACCACCCCGCCCGCTCCCGGCGTGACGCCGTAGTGGCTGGCGAGGCCAAAAATGAGGACGTATCTATTTTCCATCTGATCCTGATGTCGTGGATAAAAGGGGACGCACCTATTTGTTCTCCTATTTGTCCTTAACTGATGACCACTCGTCGCTACTGTCAGATCTGACAGTAGCCGTATTTTCCGTCCTGCTATTTGATTGCTCCAGTCGCCCACAATCGTGCCGGAGCCTCAGCCATGACTACCCCCGAATCACCCGACAACAGCGTCCTCGTGATGGACCCGCCCTGGGTGCTACTCGCCACCCAGCCGGTCGTCGACGCGGACGTCGGCCTCCCCCTGGCAAGTTATGACTTGATCCCCGATGGCGAGGGTGCGACGGCCGTGGTGAATCCGCCGTTGTCAGGCACGGTTGAATTGGATGACGTCATTAGGCTATGGCTAGTGGGGGACGCCACGTTCCTGAGCAGTGCGTTCATTACCGATGTGAACGCCAAAACGAGTCTGCGCATCCCGAAAGGCCGCCTTTATTCTGACCAGATCAACAAGCTGTTTTACACCATCACGCGCGGCAGTTCGAACGTCGGAAAATCCGAGCCCAATCTGACCCTGCTCTACAACAAGATCCGCCCCGCTCTAAAAGACCGGTTTCCAGAGACCGACGGCCATTCCGAACTTGAACTGCGGTTGGCTGACGACATCAAGAACGGCGTCGGCCCTGACTTTGTCAGCGCCCAGGTGTGGGTGTCTTACCCGTATTGCCGGGCCTACGACACGATTACCTTGAAGTGCAACGGCGAGATCATGACGTACAAGGTTCGCCCGGATGAAGCGCCACAGCCGCCAAATCCGGGCTCGGCGGACCCGATCGCGGTGTGTTTCACCGTGACCCGCGCCTACCTGGAGAGCGCGGTAAGACCGGGCGGCAAGCTCCATTTTTCCTGCACCTGCACCGACCAGATTGGCAACACAACGGACACCGACGCGGTGTGGTCGGCGACGCAAACGGTGGATGAAGACCTCGCTGGCCTCCTGTTGCCGGCCGCGTTGCTGCGCGAACAGCTGAACGACCCCGACGATGACTTGAGCGTCATCGACCTGGAAAAACTGGGCGGGAAACCGCTGTTGCTGGTCATCCTGACGGCCGATTCGCGCTTTCGGGTGGGTTACACCCTCAACGCCGTCTACACCGCCACCTTGACCGGGCAAGCGGATGTGGTTGTGCGCGTGTCGGGAATGGTCGAGGCGGACGAGTTCGGGCAGAAAAAGATCTGTGTGCTGGAGGTGCCGAACGACAAGGTCCTGGCCGGACGCACGGTGACGGTGATGTATGAATTGTTCGATGGCGCCACTTTGGTGGGCCGCTCGAAAGCGGCGACGGCGTTGGTGGTGGGTGAAAACACGATTGAAATCGATGCGCCGAGGCTGTTGGCTCCAGCCACCATTCCCGTCGATGCATTGGATCACGAGCAAGGTGTCAACGTGCGCGTCGACTTCGCGGCGGCGCAGCCCGGTGACAAGGCGCAACTGGTGTTGCGCAATCCATTACCGGGCTCGCCCGATTTTCCGGAGCTGTCGCTGGATCAGACATTCGCCATCTTCAATCTGGATGTGGTGTTTTTGGGGTTGTGGCACGGCAAGGCGCCGGAGTTGAGCTGGGACCTGATTCGAGGCGGGAAAGTGATTGCCCAGTCGTTGCCGTTGGTGCTGACGGTGCTGCCCATTTTGAATGAAGATGACCGTCTGCCAACGCCCAAGATCCTTCAGGCCGCCAACAACGGCGACGGACCAGAACTGGACGTCTCCAACCTGACGCCGGGCGCCACGGTGCGGTGCCTGGTCTGGCCACTGATCGCGTTTGGTCAACCGGTCTGGCTGCACCTGCGCGGCAAAAACGCTATCGGCGGGGAACACAACATAACCCTGTTGCGGCATCCGACCAATGCCGTGCACCAAGCCTGGCTGAATGCGGGGTACTACGATGTTTCGGTGCTTTACAGCTACCTCAAGGACCTGGGCGATGGCAGTGTCTTGGAAGTGTGGTTCACGGCGGCACTGGACAAGGGGACCGACGAAAGTAAAGCGGTGACCTTCCCGATACGGACCTATCGGGTCAAAGTCATCCCGGACCTCATCATAGATGAGTCACCACTCTTTCTCACAGGGGCTAACTTTTCTATCAGAGGGGCAGGGTTACCATGGACCCACTCCGGTGCCGACCCTGTCGGCACCTACGCAGATCGGACCCCAACAAGCGGAATCCTCCCATATGAATATTTTACATCCGACAATAAGATCGCCATCGTCGACGGTTCTGGCCGCGTTCGCAGCGAAGGGAACGGAACTGCCCGGATCACAGTAACCGACGGATTGCTGCGGTCGGCGAGCTACGACGTAAATTGTACTAATGTGAACCATATCGTCTGGAACCCAACCCCCATGGATGCGTATCAAGCGGCCGCATGGACGGCGGCAATTGGAGCAACCGCGATAATACCCTATGAAACAAACCTATCAGTTTTGGGGGTAAAGTTTCGCGCCGCGGCGTCATTCATTGCATGGAGCACTGACCGGGTCCCAGGTAACGGCGCGGTCGCCCTAGGGCCCAACACAGCGGTGCCACCGGGGGGAAGCTGGAAAGCGTACGTCAGTACAGCAATCGACCTCAACCCGGTAATCGCAATGAAGGGAAATCTCTAACATCATCAGCTCAAAGGGAAAAGGGAAAAGGGAAAAGGGAAAAGGGGACGTATTTATTTTTCGTTCGATCTTGATGGCGAAGTCCGATTAAACAGCGGTGTTTAATCGACATCTCCAGAAACTCTCTCAGGCTACACATTCTTGCGCCGTTGCCTACGACTGCGCCAGAATCCGCCGGCTTGTGCGCCTTGGGGCTGGGCTCTATTGTTTGCTCGTCGCTGAAAAACAGCGATCGGGTTTGGTAGCCCGGTTACCTGTCGCTACATGCTCATAATGCAGAGACTCATTTCGTCCTCTGTATTTATGGCGGTCATGCGCAGGGCATCCTCGGATGCGCCGGGTCTTGCACCAGGTAACCGGTCTACCAACCTGCGTATGGCCGCCACCCTTCGTTTGGTAGCGAGGGTGATGGCTCCTTAATGTCTTACCTGGAGCATCATCTATGTTCAAGATCACACCCAATCCACCAGAAACCGAAACCGACGACGTTTCCCCATACGAATCCACCGATTCCAAAAAACTCAACACCGCCGCCGACCGCGCCCTCGATTACTACCTCAAACCGGTCATCCCCAAAGACACCCCGCGTAAACCCAGCACCATCTACTTCGTCGGCCCCGACACCGATCACGAAACCCTGCTGGTCAACGCCTGTGAGACATTGGCGTCAGCGAGTGTGATGTTGAGTGATTTCGCCGGGCAACTGAACGGTACGCAGCGCCATACCCTGCTGGGCATTCAAAACTCCGTGATGTTGGGAGAAATGGCGGTGAACCGGATGCTGGATAACGTCGATCCGCATAGCTAGCACGCAGTACCTGTGGCGAGGGAGCTTGCTCCCGCTGGGCTGCGAAGCGGCCCCAATCAATGACAACGTTTTCCTTCAGGCATACCGCGTTTAATGGTTTTGGGGTTGCTGCGCAACCCAGCGGGAGCAAGCTCCCTCGCCACATTGGTCAGGTTAGCCGTAGAGTTTTGTGGTGGTTGGTCGGGCCTCATCGCGAGCAAGCTCGCTCCCACAGGGGATTTTTGTCGTTCACATATTTTGTGTTCAACACTCAAAGCTTGTGGAGTGAGCCTCATCGCGATTGCTTTCTCACAGGCAACAAAAAACCCGCCATTCCTGACCCAGGAATGGCGGGTTTTGTCGTTTCAGACTTCAGGTCACACGGTGTCCACCTTCAACGAATGGTCATTCAACATGCCATTGATGATGGTCGCCGTATCGTGACCACCCGCCACCACCCCGCCCGCTCCCGGCGTGACGCCGTAGTGGCTGGCGAGGTTGACGCCGGCCAGGTCGATGGTCTGGTTCGGCGTGGCGCCGGCCATGGCGCTGACGTCGATGCTGGTGACGAGTGAGGCGCCGCTGCCGGTGACTTTGAAGTGCAGGTAGTCATCCAGCGAAGCCGACGTGCCGTTTTCGCCTTGCAGCAGTTGCGACAGATCGAGCTTGTCGGTGCCGGGGGTGAAGTCGGTGACGACGTCGTGGCCGCTGTTGCCTTTGAGCCACTGGAAGGTGTCGGCCCCTGCCCCGCCGGTGAGGGTGTTGTTGCCCAGGCCGCCGATCAGGAAGTCGTCTCCCCCGCCGCCCTTGAGGATGTCATCGCCCAAACCGCCGTTGATGACGTTGCTGTTGTTGTCGCCCGTGAGGGTGTCGTTGAAGTTGGAGCCAAGCAGGTTTTCGATCCCGGTGAGGGTGTCGGTGCCGGCGCCGCCGGTGTTTTGTGGTGCGACCAGACTCAGGTCGACGGTGACCCCGGCGGTGGCGTGGGCGTAGCTCACGGTGTCGATGCCGGTGCCGCCGTCGAGCAGGTCGTTGCCCGTGCCGCTGAACAGCAAGTCATTGCCAGCGCCGCCGTGCAGTTCGTTGTTGCCGGTGCCGGCGGTGAGTACGTCGTTGCCGTCACCGGCATTGATCACGTTGTTGCCGGTGCCTGCCACCAACACGTCGTCGCCCGAGGTGCCGGTGAGGGTGTGGCCATCCTGGTAGCTGATGGTCACGGCGGCGGTGTCGCTGCCGCCGTGGTTGTCGTTGGCAGTGTAGGTACTGTGGGCGTCCGGGGTGATGTCGTGGGCGCCGGCGTAGTTGACGGTCATGGTCAACTGGTAGTTCTCATCTCCTTTGGCGTTTCCGCCACTGGTGTTTTCGATGTTGGTGATGTGGATCTGGTAGGTCCCATCCGACGTCGCGGTGATCGTCTGGCCGTCCGCGATGCTGATGAAGGCGCCACCATTGAGGGAATACTCCATGGTGATGTGCCCGGCCGCCAGATTGTGATCCAGGTTGAGGGTTTCACCCGCTTTGAGCTTCACGGTGATGAGGTCTTCATCATTGGCGTTGTTGGCAGTCACCTTGTCCAGATACCCGCTGACCACCAGCAGCGCCGTCATCGCCGCGGTGTTAGCCGTAAAGGCACTGCGCACGTCCGCCAGGGACTGGTTAGCCGCCGTGTCATTGGTGCCTTTGAAATTGATCGCGCCAGTCCCGGTGAAATCCGCACCCTTGGCCACCCATCCGGTGGTGAAGTTGGTCGGCGATGCGGTCAGCGGATCCTTGTCGGCATCGGTGTCATTGGCCAGCAACAGCTCGCCCGGCACCACGATGTTGCCCGACAGCACGTTGGTGATGATGTGGTCATCGACCGCCACCGGTGCCGCATTCGGAATGACTTTGACCGTCAGCGTGGAGCTGGCCAGGTCGCCGTCGTTGTCGCTGACGGTGAAGCCGATGTTTTCGGTGATGACCACGGCGGTGGTTTTTTGCGAGGTGTAGTTGTACTCGCCGGTGTCGAGGTTCACCACCAGCGTGCCACCACTGTTGGTGGCGATGCTGATGCTGTTGTTCACCGTGTTGAACGTGCCGTGGTTGGCGCCGCCACTGAAGTTCAGCGAACCCTGGTTGGCGTTGCCTTTCGGGTCGAAGGTGTACGTGGTGCCGTCGACCACGAGGGTTTTGATAAAACCGCCATCGGCGCCGAACGTACCGCCCTCCAGCAACGTACCCGTGACCGGTGCACCCATCACAGTGCCCGAGAGCACCGAGTTGAGTTGGTTGAGGTCAGTCACCACCACCGCGTTGGTGTCGGTGTGGGTGCTGCCGTCGTAGGCCAACGGGTTGAGGTTGGCGTTACTCACGCCACTGCCCAGGCCGATCGCGTAGTTCTTGATGCCGTTGGCGTCGAGGAAGGCTTTGAGTGCGGCCTCGTCCGAGCTGCCAATGTCGCCTTCGTTGGGTTTGCCGTCGGAGAAGAAGTAGCCAACGTTCTGCGCGCCGGTCAGTTTGCCGGAGGTATTGAACGCCGTCTGCATGGTGGCCACAGCGGCATCGTAGTTGGTGTTACCGCCCGCTGTCAGGCCGGCGAGAAGGCTCTTGGCGGTCGCCACGTCGACCCACACCGAGGTTCTGTCGGTGGCGTTGCTGCTGAAGGTGACGAGTTGCACTTTCACATCGCCAAGGTCGTCGTACTTGTCGAGCAAGGCGCCGATGGCTTGTTTCGCCAGGGCCAGCCGCGACAGGCCTGGCACGCCGGAAGCGTCGGCCATACTGCCGGAGATATCGAGCACGATCAGCACATTGGAGTCGACTTCCACCGCCGCTACCGCGCGATCCGACGCTACCGCTTTGGGCACATCGTCGACGATGTTGACGACGATGGTGCTGGTGGTGCTGTTGCCCAGGGCATCGGTGGCTTTGTAGGTGAAGCTTTCGGTCAGCGTATTCGCGCCGTCATTGGCGTTCGGTGTGGTGCTGGCTGGCGACGTCAGGGTGTAGGTGTACGTGCCATTGGGGTTGAGCAGGATCTGGCCATAGTTGCCCGTGGCACTGCCCACCAAGGTGTAAGTGATCACGCCTGTTGCGCCAGTGACCGAGCCGACCAGGGAGCCGGTGGCCGTTTCGCCAGTATTGCCAGGCTCGCTACCCGTGACAGTGCCGGCAGCCAGATCCTGCCCGTCCTTGGTCAAGTCCAGTGCCTTCTCGTAGACGGTCACGTCGGTATCTGAAACCGCTTTGATGCAGCTGTTCGACACGTCGATGGTGATGGTGGTGGTGCTTTCATCACCGTCGGCATCGCGCAAAGTGTAGGTGAATGTGTCCGTGGCCCCCGCGCCGCTGACGGCGTCTGGATTGCTGTGATAAGTCGCGTTGCCATTGGCATCCAGCGTCAGGTAACCGTAGGTGCCATTGATGTTCGAGCCCAGGCCGCCGATGGCCGAGGTCGAGGTGTCGCTGCCAGCACGCACGCCCACCACGGCGCCCGTCACTGCCGGGCCATCGGCGCCGCCGATGTCGTTGTACAGCACGTTGCCACTGACCGTACCGCCTTCGACCACGCTCGCCGTGTCCGCATTGGCAGTCGGCAGGTCATCGACGATATTGACGTTGATCTGACCCGACGCGGTGCTGCCGTCGGTGTCGGTGGCCACCACGTTGAAGTTTTCGGTGATGCTGTTGGCACCGTTGGCGGTTGGATGGGTTTCGTTATCCACCAGGGTGTAGCTGTAGCTGACCACGCCGGTGACCGGGTTGTAGCCGGTGATGGTCAGCGCGTTGCCCAGCGCAGTGAGGATGGTTTGCGGGAAGCCCGCCGCCACGCCACCGGCCACCACATGAATGCCGCCGACATCGAGGGTTTGCAGACCGTCGAGCGCAGTCACGGTGAAGGTGCCGCTCTGGGTCAGCGCCGGGGTGTTCGGGCTGGTGCCGTAGTCGAGGTTTTTCTCGTAAACGGTGAGTTCGCCGCCACTGACGTCGAGGCCGTTGAGGGTCACCGGGTCGTTGGCGTTCTGGATGTTCAGCACCAGCGTGGCGGTGCTGGTATCGCCGTCGGCATCGGTGAGGGTGTAGGTGAAGGTTTCGGTGCCATTGCCGCCGCCGTGCAGGTTTTTGAAGTCGGCATCGTTGGTGTCTAGCGTGTAGGTGTACGTGCCATTGGCATTGAGTACCAGGGTGCCGTAAGTGCCATTCAACGTGGCAGGCGTGATCGGCCCGGCATTCGGTCCGGTCGCGACGTGGTCCGCACCTTGAACGTCGTTGGTCAGCACGTTGCCGGTGAGCGTCAGCACGTGCTCCGTCGCGGTGACTGCATTCGTGTCGTTCACCGCTTTTGGCACGTCATCGACGATGCTCACCACGATGGTGCTGGTGGTGCTGTTGCCCAGCGAATCGGTGGCCTGGTAGGTGAAGCTTTCGGTCAGGGTATTCGCGCCGTCGTTCGCGTGCGGCGTGGTGGTCGCCGGCGATGTCAGGGTGTAGGTGTACGTGCCGTTGGGGTTGAGCAGGATCTGCCCGTACGTACCGGTGGCGCTGCCCACCAGGGTGTAAGTGATTGCGCCGGTCGCGCCGGTGACCGAACCGACCAGCGTGCCGGTGGCGGTTTCGCCAGTATTGCCAGGCTCGCTACCCGTGACAGTGCCGGCAGCCAGGTCCTGCCCGTCCTTGGTCAAGTCCAGGGCTTTTTCGTAGACCGTCACGTCGGTATCGCTGACCGCTTTGATGCAGCTGTTCGAGACGTCGATGGTGACGGTGGTGGTGCTTTCATCACCGTCGGTATCGCGAATGGTGTAGGTGAACACGTCAGTTGCACCCGGACCACTCACCGCATTGGGATTGCTGTGATAAGTCGCGTTGCCATTGGCATCCAGCGTCAGGTAACCGTAGGTGCCATTGATGTTCGAGCCCAGGCCGCCAATGGCCGAGGTCGAGGTGTCGCTGCCAGCACGCACGCCCACCACGGCGCCCGTCACTGCCGGGCCATCGGCGCCGCCGATGTCGTTGTACAGCACGTTGCCACTGACTGTACCGCCTTCGACCACGCTCGCCGTGTCCGCATTGGCAGTCGGCAAATCATCGACGATGTTGACGTTGATCTGACCCGACGCGGTGCTGCCATCGGTGTCCGTGGCCACCACGTTGAAATTCTCGGTGATGCTGTTGGCACCGTTGGCGGTTGGATGGGTTTCGTTATCCACCAGGGTGTAGCTGTAACTGACCACGCCGGTGACCGGGTTGTAGCCGGTGATGGTCAGCGCGTTGCCCAGCGCAGTGAGGATGGTTTGCGGGAAGCCTGCCGCCACGCCACCGGTCACCACATGGATGCCGCCAACGTCGAGGGTTTGCAGACCGTCGAGCGCGGTCACGGTGAAGGTGCCGCTCTGGGTCAGCGCCGGGGTGTTGGGGCTGGTGCCGTAGTCGAGGTTTTTTTCGTAGACGGTGAGTTCGCCGCCGTTGACGTTGAGGCCGTCGATGGTCACCGGATCATCGTTGTTGTGGATTTGCAGCACCAGCGTGGCGGTGCTGGTGTCGCCGTCCGAATCGGTGATGGTGTAGGTGAAATTCTCGGTGCCGTTGCCGCCGCCGTGCAGCGCTTTGAAATCAGCGTCGCTGGTGTTCAGGGTGTAGGTGTACGTGCCGTTGGCGTTCAACACCAAAGTGCCGTAGGTCCCGGCAAACGTGCCTGGGGTGATCGGACCGGCATTTTCGCCGGTGGTCACGCGGTCGGCGCCTTGGACGTCGTTGGTCAGCACGTTGCCGTTGAGGGTCAACAGGGTTTCCGACGCGGTGCCGGCGTTGCTGTCGTCCAAACCTTTTGGCACATCGTCGACGATGTTGACGTCGAGCGTGCCGTTGGCCGTGCTGCCGTTGTCGTCGACCACGGTGACGGCGAATTGCTCAGGCAACGTGTTCGCGCCGTTGCCGGTTGGGTGGGCTTCGTTGTCGGCCAGGGTGTAGCTGTAACTGACCACGCCGGTAGTGGCGTCGAACCCGGTGATGGTCAGCGTGCTGCCCAGCGGGGTGGTAACGGATTGCGGGAAGCCTGAAGACACACCGCCAACCACCACGTTGATGCCGCCGACGCTCAGGGTTTGCACGCCGTCGAGGGCGGTGATGGTGAAGGTGCCGCTTTGAGTCAGCGCAGCAGAATCCGGTGCACTGCCAAGGCTCAGGTTTTTCTCGAAGACGGTCAGTTCGCCGCCCTCGACATTCAGGCCACCAATCGTCACCGGGTCATCGTTGTTATGGATTTGCAGCACCAGGTTGGCAGTGCTGGTATCGCCATCAGCATCCGTCAGCGTGTAGGTGAAGGTTTCCGTGCCGCTACCACCGCCATGCAATGCTTTAAAGTCCGCGTCGCTGGTGTTCAGAGTGTAGGTGTAGGTGCCGTTGGGATTGAGCACCAGGGTGCCGTAGGTCCCGGTGAAGGTGCCGCCAATCACCGGCCCACTGTTGGGACCCGTGGGAATGCGGTCGGCGCCTTGCGTGTCGTTTGGCAGCACGTTGCCGGTCAGGGTCAGCAAGGTTTCCGACGCGGTGTTGGCATTGCTGTCATCGACAGCCTTGGGCACATCGTCAGTGATGTTGACGTCCAGCGTGCCAGTGGCGGTGTCGCCGTTGCTGTCGTGGGCCACCACGGTGAACTGTTCGCCGAGGGAGTTGGCACCGTCACCGGCCGAATGGGTATCGTTGCCATTGAGGGTGTAGCTGTAACTCACTACGCCCGTGGCCGGGTTGTAACCGGTGATGGTCAGGGTGTTGCCCAGTTGCGTGGTGATCGACTGTGGAAAGCCAATCGCCACGCCACCGGTGATCACGTTGATACCGCCGATGCTCAGGCTGTTCAGCCCATCCGGTGCCGACACGCTGAACGTGCCGTTCTGGGTCAGCGCACCCGGATTGCTCGCGGAACCGTCGGCAAGGTTGGCTTCGTTGAGGGTTAGTTCGCCACCCGCCACCGACAGCCCATCGAGCGTAACCGGGTTATTGACCGGCGTTACCGGTGGAGCAATGACGGCCGGGGTGCCGTCGGCGTTCTGCTGGATATCGGCGTTATGGCGTTCTTCAGGAAATTCGGGAATGCCGCCAAAACCAGCCGTCGGGAAGCCAATGGTCGGATCGACCCGCCCGCCCACTTCTTCGAGCAGGACAAAACTGTGGCCCCCGCCCTGCGCACCATTGGGCGCCGCTGTGAAGCTCGGCCCGGCCGCAGTGGCTTCACCGGTCTGCGTCGGGTCAGCGCCCGCCGCGATGGCTTTTTGCAGTTGCTCGACATCGGTCAGTTGCGCTTCGCTTGGCGTCACCGCCTCTGACGTGCCTACGTGCGGCGACTCATTGGCGAGGAGATGGGGACTCATCTCCAGGCTGCTGCCACGCCCAAGGGTCAGTTCATGGCCATTTTGCAGATGGACCGCCACCGCGCCTTCGGCCCCGGTGACCAGTTGATCGCCGGCGAACAATCGGTCGCCCTCGATCAACGCGCGCCGAGTACCGTCGCTCGCTACCGCGAACACCTGACCAATGACTTTACTGACGATACCGATGAGCGTAGCCATGTGCATTTCCTCCGCTGCCAACCGCTGTCGGCATCCTGTTTTTAGCGAAGAATGTGCTCATGGTTTGAAAGCAGGTGGCTGCGCGGATCGCCTGCAGGGCGCGTTTACCTGAGTAAGCCGCTGCCCTGGCGATGTCCTCGCCCAGCGTGTCGCTCACCGGCAACATCGGCGACTGGGGGATAAAACCCTCTGCAATCAATGGCTTCGAAGGCCCAATTGCGTCGCACTTGCTCGGTGAGCGCTGCGTAACGATTCTGACTCATTAAAGTGACAAAAAACCGTCACCACAATTCGTTACGCGTCCCTCCCCTCCAGCACTTCTCCGCCCTATGTCGATAAGTGGATGGAACTTTTCCTGGAACCCTTGAAAGCTCCCTAAAGCTCGTAATTCAAAGGCTTCCGTAATGAACAATGTGCTGGAATTTGCTGACGGCATAAGTTTTTTTTGGCATAAGGGTTATGAGAAAAATTTCTTAGCTATTCTCTAGAATGTTCTTAGCTCTGTTGTTACAAGGGTGAAACGGTTTTACCTATAAATGCCGTCAAATAATTGGCGTCTAATAAGCACCATCAGGAATTCAGGGAGATGCACCCATGCGCGTTTTAACCCCCCTATGCAGCGCGGTTCTGCTGGCCATGGCCTGCACTTCCGGCGCTCAAGCCATGTCGTTGACCGAGGCAATCCAGAGCACTATCGCGACCCATCCGGACCTGGCCTCGCGCGTGGACTCGCGCCTGTCCGCGGATGAGCAGGTGAAAGTTGCCAAAGGGGGCTTTTATCCATCCGTAGATTTGAATGCCGCCTACGGGCGCGGGTACAGCGACAACACCAATACCCGAGCGCTCGGCCCTGGCAATCACAACACCGAAACCATGAATTACACCCAGTCGGAATTGCGCCTGCGGCAGATGCTGTTCGACGGTTTCAACACCGCGAACGAAGTCGAACGCACCAAAGGTGTGGTCAACTCCCGGGCCTATTACGCTCAAGGCACCGCTCAGGACCTGGCCCTGCGCACCATCGAGGTCTACCTCGAAGTGCTCAAGCGCCGCGAACTGGTGACCCTGGCCACGAACAACCTGCAAGCGCACTTGCGCGTTAACGACCAGATTGGCCTGCGCACCCAGCGTGGCATCGGCAGCAACGCCGACTCCGATCAATCCGGCGCTCGCCGCGCACTGGCGCAAAACAACCTCGATACCGCCGAAGTCGATCTGGCGGACGCCGAGTCGAACTTCTCCAGCGTCGTCGGACGCCTGCCCGATGAACTGGAAACCCCAGCGTCGATCCGCGGCGAGGTGCCGACCTCCCTGCCAGATGCCCAGCAGAGCATGGTGGAAAACAACCCGTACCTGAAATCCGCCCAAGCCGACGTGCAATCGGCCGAGAGCCAGTACGAAGTTGCCAAGTCGCCGTTCTACCCACGCTTCGACGCCGAAGCCGCGGTGGGCGCGAACAACAACGTGCAAGGCGATGAAGGCCACGACAACGAGTGGCGCGTGGGTGTGGTGATGAACTACAACCTGTTCCGCGGTGGCAGCGACAAGGCACGCCTGGCGTCCGATGCGCACCAGATCAACCAGGCCATGGACATCCGCAACAACGCCCTGCGCCAACTCAACGAGAACATGCACCTGGCCTGGAACGCCATGGTCAATGCGAAAAAACAAACCCCGACCGCGCGCGAATACGCTGAAACCAGTAAACGGGTGCGCGTGGCGTATCAGGACCAGTTCGGTCTCGGTCAACGCACGTTGCTCGACTTGCTCGACAGTGAAAACGAGCTCTACAACGCCAACCGTCGTTACACCGAAGTGCGCTACACCGAGGAATACTCGATGTACCGCGTGTTGGCCGGCATGGGTGAGTTGCTGAGCAAGCAACGGGTGGTATTGCCTGCCGATACCATCGCCTCCTCCGAAGTGAAGAACGAAGCCCGCTTGCCTGAACTGAAGTAGCTCACTGGAGCGATCAATGTGACCAGCATGGAATCCGGCAACACCGGTGTCGATCCGCGGCTGAGCTTCGATGACCCGCTTCTGGACGGTCTGTTGATCCTCTGCAAACTCCACGGCGCGACGGTCAGTCGCGCCAGCCTGAGTGCGGGGCTACCGCTGCACAAACAACGCTTGAGCCTGGACCTGCTGCCGCGCGCAGCAGCCCGGGCCAGTTTGCAGGCGCGACTGCTGCGCCGGGAACTGGGGGATATTTCCGCCCTCAACCTGCCGGTGATGCTGATCCTCAACAACGGCCGAACGGCCATCTTGCGACGCTTCGGCGATGACGGTCAGGTGTTGATCCTGCCCAGCGAAGCCGACGGCGGCGAACAATGGGTCAGCACGGATGAGCTGGCCGAAAATTACAGTGGCCAGGCCTTGTTTGCCCGGCCACGCCATGAACTTGAAGACTTGCGCTCGCCGCTGGTGCCGCGCGTCGAAGCGTGGTTTCGCGACACGCTGAAACTGTCGAAGTGGCTGTACAGCGATGCGATCCTGGCGAGTTTCCTGATCAACCTGCTTGGGTTGATGGTGCCGCTGTTTGTGATGCAGACCTACGACCGGGTGGTGCCGAACCAGGCCACCTCGACCTTGTGGGTGCTGTCGATCGGCTTGCTGATCGGCACCGGTTTCGAACTGGTGCTGCGCGTCGTGCGCGCACATTTGCTGGACACTGCCGGTAAGAAAACCGACGTGATCCTGTCAGCGACCTTGTTCGAGCGCATCACCGGCATGTCGATGAAAGCCCGTCCGGCGACCATCGGCGGTTTTGCCCAGAGCATTCATGACTTCCAGGGCCTGCGCGAGTTTCTCACCGCGGTCACCCTGACCAGCCTGATCGACCTGCCCTTCGCCGTATTGATGCTGGTAGTGATCGGCTTGCTCGGCGGCTGGCTGGTGGTGATTCCGTTGCTGGCGTTCCCCATCACGATCATCTTCGCGATGGTGATCCAGGTGCGCCTGCGCGACACCGTGCAAAAAAGCCTGAGCCTTGGCGCCGAACGCCAGGCCTTGCTGATCGAAACCCTCGGCGGCCTGGAAACCCTCAAGGCGTGTAGCGCCGAGAGCGAGCGCCAGCACAAATGGGAAAGCACCCACGGCGCCCTCACCCGCCTCGACAGCCACGCGCGCAACCTCTCGGCGCTGGCCACCAATGGCACGCTGTTCATCCAGCAGTTCTCCGGCATGGCGACCATCGTCGCCGGGGTCTACAGCATTATCGCCGGCAACCTCAGCGTCGGGGCGCTGGTGGCGACCTACATGCTGGGTAGCCGCGTGCTCGCGCCACTGGGGCAGATTGCCGGGTTGATCACCCGCTACCAGCAAGCGCAACTGACCATGAAAAGCACCGATGCGTTGATGGGCCTGCCGCAGGAACGCGACGCCAAACAGCGGCCGCTGGAACGCACACAACTGCAAGGCGCCATTGAAGTCAGCGGCGTGACCTTCCACTACAACGGCCAGAACGCGCCAGCGCTGTCCAACGTCAGTTTCAGCATGAAGCCGGGCGAACGCATCGGCATCATCGGTCGCAGCGGTTCTGGCAAAAGTACCCTGGCGCGCCTGGTGATGGGGTTCTACGCGCCGGAAGAAGGCCAGTTGCTGCTCGACGGCCTGGACCTGCGGCAACTGGACGTCGCCGACCTGCGCCAACAGATCGGCTACGTCGCCCATGACCTGCCACTGCTGGCCGGCAGCCTGCGCGACAACCTGACCCTCGGCGCCCGCTACATCAGCGACTCACGGATGCTCGAAGTGGCCGAATTGACTGGCGTCACCGAACTCGCCCGCCAACATCCGCAAGGGTTTGATCGTCCGGTCGGCGAACGCGGGCAGTTGCTGTCTGGGGGGCAACGTCAGGCCGTGTTGCTGGCGCGGGCCTTATTGCTCGACCCGCCGATCATGTTGCTCGACGAACCGACGAGCGCCATGGACAACAGCAGTGAAGATGTTCTGCGGCAGAAGCTCCACACCTGGGTCGAGGGCAAAACCCTGCTATTGGTCACGCACCGCACCTCGATGCTCAGCCTGGTGGATCGGCTGGTGGTACTGGATAACGGACGGATCGTCGCCGACGGTCCGAAAGAAGCGGTCATCGATGCACTGCGCAAGGGCCGTGTCGGCTCTGCGGCTGTCTAGGAGCTACCCATGGCCCGTTCATCGTCCGACACCTCCAAGAACCGTGGCTACTTCGGCAGCTTCGGCAAAACCGCCGAGAGCGAGTTCATGCCGGAAACAGCCGGCGCCTCGTTGCAGGATTCCCCGCGCTGGTCGCGCATTACGGTGTGGCTGGCTGCCGGGCTGATTATCAGCGCGGTGGTGTGGGCCAAGTTTGCGGTGCTTCAGGAAGTCACCATGGGCGAAGGCAAGGCGATTCCGTCGAGCAAGGTCCAGGTGATCCAGAACCTGGAGGGCGGCATCGTATCCGAGATTTTCGTGCGCGAAGGGCAAATGGTGAACAAGGGCGACACCCTGCTGCGCCTGGATGACACGCGGTTTCTGTCGAACAAGGGTGAAAGCGAGGCCGATCGCTATGCGTTGACCGCGAAGGTCGAGCGCTTGTCGGCGGAAGCAGAAGGACGGCCCTTCAAGCTGTCAGAAGAAGTGATCGCCAAGGCTCCGCAAGTGGCCGAGGACGAGCGTTCGCTGTACGACCAGCGTCAGCGTCGGCTGGCCAGTGAGCAGCGCACGCTGAGCGAACAACTTCGGCAAAAAACCCAGGAACTGGCAGAATTCCGCTCCAAACAGGGGCAGTTCAGTTCCAGCCTGGCGTTGCTGCAACAAGAGATGAACATGTCCACGCCGCTGGTGGGCACTGGCGCCGTTTCGCCGGTGGAAATCCTCCGGCTCAAACGCAGCGCCGTGGAGATTCGCGGCTCGCTGAACGCCACGACGCTGGCGATCCCCCGGGCGGAATCGGCGATCAACGAGATCAAGAGCAAGATTGACGAGTCAGAACAATCTTTCCGGTCCGACGCTGCGAAAGAGCTGAACGAGAAACGCACTGACCTGTCGAAAATCACCGCGTCGAGTATTGCCATTGATGACCGAGTGACGCGCACGACGGTGGTGTCGCCGGTGCACGGGATTATCAAAGTGCTGAAGGTCAACACCATCGGCGGCGTGGTCCAGCCCGGCAGTGACATGGTGGAAATCGTGCCGCTGGAAGACAACCTGCTGATCGAAGCCAAGGTGCGGCCACAGGACGTGGCGTTCCTGCATCCAGGGCAGAAAGCGATGGTGAAGTTCAGTGCGTATGACTACACGATTTATGGCGGGTTGAGCGCCAAGCTCGAACTGATCGGCGCCGACACCATCACCGACGACAAGGGCAACAGCTTTTATCTGATTCAGGTACGCACGGATAAAAACCACTTGGGCGGGGATGTGAAACCGCTGCTGATCATTCCGGGGATGGTTGCCACGGTGGACATCATTACGGGTGAGAAGAGTGTGTTGGATTACCTGCTGAAACCGGTGTTGAAAGCCCGGACCGAGGCGATGCGAGAAAGGTAGTTTCTGGTCTGAATTTTCTGTGTTTGTCAGTGCCTCTTCGCGAGCAAGCCCGCTCCCACATTCGGTCGAGTTTCTTCAGAAGAAATGCGATCAAATGTGGGAGCGGGCTTGCTCGCGAAGAGGCCCTAAAATCAACAACTATTTCGGCCCATGATTACGCTGGAAGGTCTCCTCCCCCATCGCCGCAATCTGCCCCTCGATCAACGCCTCGAACGGTTTCAACAACGGCTCAAACGTGCTCGGCACCTCCAGCGTCTGCAGCGCCTGAACGATCGCCTCCACCGTCGACAACGCCCCCGGTCCCGGGGCCTTGCGCAGTCGGTATCGCGACACCCCGCCACCCGCCAACGTCACCCTCGGCAACGCCGCCAGCAACGGATTGAGGTGCAGCATCTTGCGCGCCTTGCGCCAGGTACCGTCCGGCACCACCAGCAATAGCGGCTCGTCAGTCGCCGTATAGGTTTGCATCGGCTGCGCGCCCTCGCCCGGAAACAACAACCGCGCCTGATACCCCGGTTGATTCAACAGCGCCGGCAAATCCTCGAACACCTCGCCGACAATCAGCTCTGAATTGTTCAAACCCAACGCCGCCAACCGAGCCGTGTTCAACGCGTGGTTCACTTCGCTCGGATGCTGCAACAGCAACACCCGGGTGCGGCTGTCGAGGCACGGGATCAGCGGGCACAAACAATGGGTTTGCGGGCGCAGGCAACGAGGACACTGGATTCTGGACATCGATCAAGCCTGATTCAGTTGTGCTTTGAGCAAATCGCGAAAGGTCTGGATCAGCGGTTCGCGACTTCGGCCACGGCGCACGATCATCGAGAACGGTGCCTGATAACCGAATGTCGCCGGCAGCAATACGCGTAAATCGCCCTTGTCCGCCCAGGCTTGTGCGTAATGCTCCGGCAGGTAGCCGATGTAGGCACCGGACAACACCAGAATCAGTTGCGCCTCCATACTTTCCACCGTGGCCGCGCTGTGTTTGAAACCGTGCCGCGCCAGTTCCGCCTGACTCCAGTAACCCCGGCCGACCATGCGTTGCTGGGTGATGACTTGCTCGGGGATGCGCCGCTCGGTGAACAGCGGATGACGGCTGCTGCAATACAGCCAGTGCTGTTCGCGGTACAGCGGCATGTAGACCAGGCCGCTCATGCGCGTGGAGAACGCGCCGATGGCGAGGTCGAGGCGATTGTCCTGCACGCCGAGTTGCAGTTCGTAGGGGCTCATCACCGACAAATGCAGATGCACCGCCGGGTGTTCCTGGCTGTAGGCGCCGATGGCTTCGGCGAAGGGCAAGGCCTTGTCACTGACCGTCGAGTCGATCACGCCGAGGTTCAGTGTGCCGCGCAGTTCGCCCTTGAGTGCGGCGGCGTATTGCTCGAAGCCTTCGAGCTCGGCCAATAGACGCAGGGTTTCCTGATGGAACAGTTCGCCCTTGCTGGTCAGGCTGAACCCACCACGACCGCGATGGCACAACACCAGGCCGAGGGCTGCTTCGAGCTGGCTCATGTAGGTGCTGATGGCCGAGGTCGAAAGGTTGAGCTCTTGCTGGGCGTTGGCGAACCCCTGATGGCGGACCACGCTGACGAAGATGCGCAATAGTTTCAGGTCGGGTAAAGCGTTGGCCATGGGGTGCTCCGATCTCAAGGTAATGCATGTTGTTTTTGTGGCGAGGGAGCTTGCTCCCGCTCGGCTGCGCAGCAGTCGTAATCCAGACAGCGCGGTCTGTCTGACACAAAGGGGTGAATGGTTTTGGGGCCGCTTCGCAGCCCAGCGGGAGCAAGCTCCCTCGCCACAGGGGTTCAGTGGTCGCCGATGAGTCTATCGCCGCTTGAACCATTAGTTTAGAAAAATCTGAACTAAGTATTTGCCCGTAGCGATTCTTCCCGGCCACTACATTTCGCAGAATCGGCCCCAACGGTGCCTGTGTCTGTCATGACCTGTGCAACCGACATAAATAAAACAACGACGATGAGGCCCTACCTGTGGACAAGATTCTTCACCAACCACTGGGCGGCAATGAAATGCCGCGCTTCGGCGGCATCGCCACCATGATGCGACTCCCCCATTTGGATACCGCTGCCGGTCTGGACGCTGCCTTCGTTGGCGTGCCACTGGACATCGGTACCTCGCTGCGCCCAGGCACCCGTTTCGGGCCTCGCGAAATCCGCGCTGAATCGGTGATGATCCGCCCGTACAACATGGCGACCGGCGCTGCACCGTTCGATTCGTTGTCGGTGGCTGACATCGGCGACATCGCGATCAACACGTTCAACCTGCTGGATGCGGTACGCATCATCGAAGAGTCCTACCACAAGATCCTCGAACACGATGTGATCCCCCTGACCCTGGGCGGCGACCACACCATCACCCTGCCGATCCTGCGTGCCATTCATAAAAAGCACGGCAAGATCGGCCTGGTGCACATCGACGCTCACGCCGATGTGAACGACCACATGTTCGGCGAGAAAATCGCCCACGGCACCACCTTCCGTCGCGCTGTCGAAGAAGGCCTTCTGGATTGCGACCGTGTGGTGCAAATCGGCCTGCGCGCTCAGGGCTACACCGCTGACGACTTCAACTGGAGCCGCAACCAGGGCTTCCGTGTGGTTCAGGCCGAAGAGTGCTGGCACAAATCCCTGGCCCCATTGATGGCCGAAGTTCGCGAGAAAGTCGGCGGCGGTCCGGTGTACCTGAGTTTTGACATCGACGGCATCGACCCGGCCTGGGCACCTGGCACCGGCACCCCGGAAATCGGTGGCCTGACGACCATTCAGGCGATTGAAATCGTTCGCGGCTGCCAAGGCCTCGACCTGGTCGGTTGCGATCTGGTAGAAGTCTCGCCCGCTTATGACACCACCGGCAACACCTCGCTGCTGGCCGCCAACTTGCTGTACGAGATGCTCTGCGTACTGCCTGGCGTGGTCCACCGCTGAGGATTGCTTGTGAACGAACGTGATCAGGTTTTGAAAGCCGCTGCCGATCTGGTAGCCGCCTTCGCCCGCAATGATCGCGAAGCCTACTTCGGTGCGTTCAGCACCGATGCCAGCTTCGTCTTCTACACCCTCGAACAGCCCCTGCTGTCGCGCGATGCCTATCAGGCGTTGTGGGACACCTGGCGCTCGGAGGACGGCTTCGAGGTGCTTTCGTGCACCTCGAGCAACGCCTTCGTCAGCCTGCAGGGTGACGTGGCGATTTTCATCCATGACGTCGCCACCGAGCTGCGCATGCAAGGGGAACAACACTTCAGCCAGGAGCGCGAGACGATTGTTTTCAAGAAACAAGCGTCTGGCCAAGAACAACAAGGCCTATGGCTGGCCTGCCACGAACATTTGTCCGCGATGCCGGAAGGGCTGCCAACCCCTTAGCCAAACAGGTGACGCTCACGCACGATGAGCGCGCCTTTATGATCGGAGCTGATCATGAATAACAACAACAAAGACCAAAGCCTTACGCAAATTGAAACCTACGGGGTCGAACAGATCCCGGACAGCGAACGCACCGCAGGCCCGACGGATTTGTTCCGGATGATCTTCGGTGGCTCCAACACCTTTGCCACCGCCGTGCTCGGCAGTTTCCCGGTACTGTTCGGCCTGTCGTTTCAGGCCGGCGTGCTGGCGATTGTGCTGGGTGTGCTGCTGGGCTCGCTGATCCTCGCGCCGATGGGCCTGTTTGGCCCGATCAACGGCACCAACAACGCCGTGTCTTCCGGTGCGCACTTCGGCGTGCACGGGCGGATCGTCGGTTCGTTCCTTTCGCTGCTGACCGCCATCGCGTTCTTCTCTCTTTCGGTGTGGAGTTCGGGTGACGCGCTGATCGGTGGCGCCAAGCGTCTGATCGGCCTGCCGGAAACCGACCTGACCCTGGGCCTGGCCTACGGTCTGTTCGCGATTCTGGTACTGACCGTTTGCATCTATGGCTTCCGTTTCCTGCTGTGGGTCAACAAGATCGCGGTGTGGAGCGCCAGCCTGCTGTTCCTGCTGGGCGCCTTCGCCTTCGCCGGTCCTTTCGATGTGAACTACGCCGGCACCGTCAGCATGGGTCAGCCAGGTTTCTGGGCCGCGTTCATTGGTGCTGCACTGGTAGCGATGAGCAACCCGATTTCCTTCGGTGCGTTCCTCGGTGACTGGTCGCGCTACATCCCTCGTGACACACCAAAAGGCCGGATCATGGCGGCGGTGGTGATCTCGCAGATCGCCACCTTCATCCCGTTCCTGTTTGGCCTGGCCACCGCGACCATCGTGGCGATCAAGGCACCGGACTACATCGCAGCCAACAACTACGTCGGCGGTTTGCTGGCGGTTTCGCCGAGCTGGTTCTTCCTGCCGGTGTGCCTGATTGCAGTGATCGGCGGCATGTCCACCGGCACCACGTCGCTGTACGGCACAGGGCTGGACATGTCCAGCGTGTTCCCTCGTGTGCTGTCGCGGGTCAAGGCTACGTTGCTGATCGGTGTGATGTCGATTGCCTTCATCTTCATCGGTCGCTTCGCGGCGAACCTGGTGCAGAGCGTGTCGACCTTCGCTGTGCTGATCATCACCTGCACCACCCCATGGATGGTGATCATGATCATCGGCCTGGTGGTACGTCGCGGCTTCTACTGCCCGGATGACCTGCAAGTGTTCACCCGCGGCGAGAAAGGTGGCCGCTACTGGTTCACCCACGGCTGGAACTGGCGTGGCCTGGGTGCCTGGATCCCGAGCGCGGCCATCGGCCTGTGTTTCGTGAACCTGCCGGGGCAGTTTGTCGGACCACTGGGCGAAATGGCCGGCGGTATCGACATCAGCCTGCCGGTCACCCTGGGCCTGGCCTCACTGGTGTACCTGGCGCTGCTGAGCCTGTTCCCGGAAACAGCCGCGGTGTTCGGCCCGAATGATTCACGCAGCAAGGGCACCCATTCGCTCGCCAAACCAGCGATGCGACAAGCCGCCTGATCAAACACACAACGTGGTAACTGGAACCTCTGTGGCGAGAGCTTGCTCCCGCTCGACTGCGCAGCAGTCGCAAAACAGGCTGACGGGTTTCTCCTGAAGAAACCCGCTTGCAGGATTTGGGGCTGCCTCGCAGCCCAGCGGGAGCAAGCTCCCTCGCCACAAATGCGGTTCCCAAGCCACATTGCTTTTTAGTTCACCATAAAAAAGACAATCGGAGACACCGCAACATGGCTTTGGATTTATTCGTCGTACTCATCTACGCCGCCGCGATGCTGATGCTCGGCTATTACGGCATGCGCAAGGCCAAGACCAACGAAGACTTTTTGGTCGCCGGTCGTAACCTCGGCCCGACCATGTACATGGGCACCATGGCCGCCACCGTTCTGGGCGGCGCGTCCACAGTGGGTACCGTACGCCTGGGCTACGTCCATGGCATCTCCGGTTTCTGGCTCTGCGCGGCCCTCGGTTGCGGGATCGTGGCGCTGAACCTGTTCCTCGCCAAACCGCTGCTGAAACTGAAGATCTACACCGTTACCCAAGTGCTGGAAAAACGCTACAACCCGATGGCCCGCTCCGCGAGCGCGGTGATCATGCTGGCGTACGCGCTGATGATCGGCGTGGTTTCGATCCTGGCCATTGGCACCGTGTTGCAAGTGCTGTTCGGCCTGCCGTTCTGGGTCTCGGTATTGCTTGGCGGTGGCGTAGTGGTGGTTTACTCCGCGATCGGCGGCATGTGGTCCCTGACCCTGACCGACATCGTCCAGTTCGTGATCAAGACCGTGGGCCTGATGTTCATCCTGTTGCCAATCTGCCTGTACCGCGTTGGCGGCTGGGATGAGTTGGTGTTGAAACTGCCGGCGAGCGCCTTCAGCTTCACCACGATTGGCTGGGACACCATCATCACCTACTTCATGATCTACTTCTTCGGGATCCTGATCGGCCAGGACATCTGGCAGCGTGTGTTCACCGTCAAGAGCGCCAAAGTGGCTCAGGTCGCCGGTACCTTCGCAGGCTTCTACTGCATCGTTTACGGCCTGGCCTGCGCCCTGATCGGCATGGCCGCTCACGTGCTGATCCCGGACCTGGACAACGTCAACAACGCCTTCGCCGCCATCGTCAAACTGTCCCTGCCGGACGGTATCCGTGGCCTGGTAATCGCTGCTGCCCTGGCGGCCATGATGTCCACCGCCAGCGCCGGCCTGCTCGCCGCTGCCACCACCCTGACCGAAGACCTGCTGCCGAAACTGCGCGGCGGTAAACAGTCGAGCCTGGGCATGAACCGCCTGTTCACCCTGTTGACCGGCATCGTGGTACTCGGCATCGCTCTGGTCGTACATGACGTGATCAGCGCTCTGACCCTGGCCTACAACCTGCTGGTGGGCGGCATGCTGATCCCGCTGATCGGCGCGATTTTCTGGAAACGTGCAACCACCGCTGGCGCTATCGCCAGTATGGGCATGGGCTTCGCCACGGCGCTGGTGTTCATGTTCAAGGATGGCCTGGAAGCCAACACCCCGATCTACTACAGCCTCGGTGTGGGTCTGGTGAGCTTCGTGCTGGTCAGCCTGATGTCCCGTCGCCCGGCAATGGTGGCCAACGCCGCCTAAGCTGAACATAACGACTTTATGCTTTCTTCGACGGGTGTGGCGTCGGTTGCCACACCCGTTTTTTTTCGTCTGGAGAAAACCTTTGATGAAGATTGTTTCTCGCGATCAGTGGTTCGAAGTCAAACAGCTTAGCGACGGCATTCGCCTGATTCACGAGCCGTACATTCGGCCGTTCTATCGCTGCAACCTCTGGCACGTTCAGGGCCGCGACAAGGACCTGCTGTTGGACAGCGGTTCGGGACTGGTCAGCCTGCGCGAGCAATTGCCGTGGATCACTGAACGACCGCTGGTGGCCGTGGCGAGTCATTGCCATTTCGATCACATCGCCGGGCATCACGAGTTTCCTGAGCGGCTGGTGCACCCGGCCGAGGCCGACATTCTCGCCGCACCGGACGGCGACAATGATTTGAGCAAAGCCTTTGTCGGCGACGAGATGTTCGAGGCTCACCCCGATTGCCCGTTGTGCTACGCCGAATACCGGGTCAAGGCTGCGCCGGCCACCGGATTGATTGAAGAAGGTGATGTGCTGGACCTGGGTGACCGCGTGCTGCAAGTGCTGCACACACCAGGGCATTCACCGGGCGGCATCAGCCTGTATGAAGCGGCGACCGAGACGCTGTTCAGTGGCGACATCATCTATGACGGACCACTGATCGAAGACGCTTACCACTCCGATCTCAATGACTACGCCCGCAGCCTGCAACGCTTGCGTGCATTGCCGATCCGCACCGTGCATGGCGGGCATTTCGGCAGTTTTTCCGGCGAGCATTTGCGCACGATGATTGACGAGTGGCAGCGCTCACACGACTGAAGCCTGCTGTACTCAAGCACAGGGACAACAACAATAACGCCCTCCAAGAGCAACCATGAAAAGAGCTGCCGTTCGCCTCGCCGTCCATCAGTTCATCAGCCGCTTGCTGGAGGGCCGGGATGACTTCAGCGACGACGCCAGCCTGGTGGAGTTGGGATTGGATAAAGCGGACATTGAAGACCTGATCTTCCATCTGGAAGATGAGCTGGGGTTGACGGCGTTTACGGCGGAAGAAGACCGGATGCTCAAGACCGCCAGGACGGCGAATGATTTGAGTCGGTTTTTGCTGGAGATCGGGCGGCATTGAGATGGATTGTCAAACACCCCTACTTGTCGCAGGTGCCGTTATGGCGAGTGAACTTGTGGCGAGGGGGCTTGCCCCCGTTGGCTGCGAAGCAGCCCCAGTCCATTCACCATCTTCGTGCGTGTTTTAACTGGAACCCCGCATGAGGCGGATTACGAGTGCTGCGCACTCGAACGGGGGCAAGCCCCCTCGCCACAGACAAGCCTCCTTGCCACAACAAGCCAATTAAGCCCGTTCGCCACAGGCCCTAATGGGCTGTTACCGGCGGCGCTGCTGGCGTCGGCGCTGTTCGTCGTCCGTACGAATAGGCACAGGTTGCAGAGGCGGTTCGATCAAACCGAGTGCAACACCCAAGTCGTGCAGCCAGTTTTGGATTTTCTCTTTCATGGTGCCCCCTTTAGGGTAGTGCCGAGCGACCGGAATTCTGAGGCCGCTTCGCACTGATAATAGTCCGAAGTCCTACGCAATGCTCATCAAAAGACACAATGATCTGTTACTGAATCGAACAAAATACCTGACCGTTCGTTCAAGCAATCGCCTGGGCCTCATCCGGTGCCCACGGATAGACCGTTTGCTGCTGTTCGATCCACGCATTCAGATTGGCCCCGACCATGCCCTTGCGCCACATCAGCCACGTCGTCGCACGGGCGAACGGCTCGGCCAACGGGTGCGCCGCGACGCTCTCACGGCCCGGAAGACTGGCAAGCATCGACTCAGACATCAACGCCACACCTGAGCCGGCAATCACGCAAGCGAGCATCCCCGGATAGGATTCAATCTCCATTGCCCGGCCCATCGCCGCATGGTCGTGGGCGAACCAGGCCTCGAGGCGCATGCGGTAGGAACAGCCCTGACGAAAGGTGAACACCGAGCGCCCTTCCACATCCAGCGCGCTGCGCACCGGCGGGTGATCCGCCTCAGTGATCAGCACCAGCCGTTCGTCGCACAATGGCACGCCGTCCAGCCCCGCGAGCTCTAGCGGTCCGTCCACCAGCGCCGCATCCAGCCGGCCGGTGAGCAGGCCTTCAAGCAATTCACCACTCGGCCCTGATTGCACTTGCAGGTTTACCGCCGGGAAGGTGCGGTGATAACTCGCCAACAATGGCGGGAGATGAATCGCTGCCGTGCTGTACATGGTGCCCAGAACAAAGTCCCCGGCCGGTTGCCCGCCCTGTACTGCGGCGCTGGCTTCGTCATGGAGGGCGAACAGCTTGGCGGTGTAGTCCAGCAGGACTTTTCCTGCAGGCGACAACTGCAAACGCTGACGCTCGCGGAGGAAAAGTTCTACACCGAGTTGCTCCTCGAGTTGTTTTAGACGCGTCGACAGGTTGGACGGTACCCGATGCAATCGCTCGGCGGCACGGGTGATCGACCCCTCCTGGGCCACCGCCTGGAAGATCCGCAATTGACTGAATTCCACGATCCTCTCCAAATCAGAACAAGTTACTCACTATTATTCATTTTAAAAGAAAGTCAATCAGTCCTAGCCTGACGGTCATTGATCCTTTACCGGAACTGCGACCATGTCTGCGCTGATTCGCTTAACCGCCAGTTTTATCGCCCTGATGATGGCCATGGGCATCGGGCGCTTCGCCCTCACCCCGCAAATGCCGCACTTGCTCAGCGAAGGTCAGATTGACCTGACCGCCGCCGGCCTGATTGCCGCCGCCAATTACCTGGGCTACTTCGTCGGTGCGCTGGACGCGATGTTCTCGCGCAAGCCGGTGCAAGTCCGTCAGCGCTTGCTGGGCGGATTGTGGCTTTGTGTGCTGCTGACCCTGGCGTCGTTCTGGGCCAACGGGTTCTGGTCGCATCTGTTGCTGCGTTTTGGCACCGGCGTGGCCAGCGCCTGGGTTCTGGTGATGATCACCGCGCTGAGCCAGCCATTGGCGGCAGCGGCCGGTCGTCCACGGCTGGGCGCCCTGGTGTTTGCCGGCCCGGGCCTGGGGATTTTTCTCACGGGGTTATTGGCCTTGGGTTCGAACCTACTGGGGCAGAGCTCCGCGACGCTGTGGCTAGTGTATGCCGGCGTAGCGCTGGTGATGCTGCTGGGGATTCTGCCGTTCTTGCCTCAACCTGCGGCGACGGTGGCGGCCGCACCCGTCACCTCCACATCGAACAATCAGGGCATCGCTCGACTGGGCCTGATCTATGGCCTGTACGGTCTGGGCTACATCATCCCCGCCACATTCCTCTCGCAAATGGCCAACGCGCAGTTTCATGGCCAATGGCAGGCCGACCTGTTCTGGCCGTGCTTCGGCCTGGCGTCGGCTGTGGGCGTGCTGCTGGTGAGTCTGCGTCGACAATCCCTGAATGGCACGCGCCATTGGCTGATGATCACGTTGTGGCTGCAAGCCGTCGGGGTCTTCGCGTGCCTGTTGGGCAGCGGAACGGGTCTGGCGTTGGGCGTGCTGCTGTGTGGCACGCCATTCCTGGCCTGCATGCAACTGGTGATGCAACGCTCCCGCGAACTGGCGCCCCACGCTACCCAGCGCAACGCCGGGCTGCTGACCGCGTGTTTCGCCGTGGGTCAACTCGCCGGGCCGTTGCTGGCCGCCCTGAGCAGCCATTTCAGTGGTGGTTTGCAGCCCGCGCTAGTCGTTGCCGGCAGCGGATTACTGATCGCCGGCGGCCTGTTGCTGCGTCCGCTCAGTACTGCCCAAGGGCTTTGCGCAAACGACGGCGCACCCACTGTTCAGCGCTGACAAAGGTGATACCGAGCAAGACCAGTACGGCGCCGATAACGAAGTTGAGGCTTAGTTCCTCGCCCAGCAACACCACGCCGAACGTGACGCCGAACAGCGGCGTCATGAATGAGAACACCGCCAGGTTCGCCGCCAGATAACGCCGCAACAGCCAGAACCAGGTCAGGTAGCTGAAGAACGACACTACCAATCCCTGGAACAGCACGCTGGCCACCGCCACCGTGGTCAGGCTGACGTGAGTGACCTGGCCGCTGAGAATCGCGATCAGCATCAGGCCGACGAAACCGACGATCAATTGATAAAACAAGGTCAGCGTCACCGGCGCTTCCGACAGCCGTGAAGCGCGCACCACCACCGTGGTTGCACCCCACGCTGCACCGGCCAGCACGCCCAGCGCATCGCCCATCAACATGCGGTGATCGAGGTTGTCCCAGGACACTCCACCGGCAAACGCGATGGCGATCCCGACAAAGGCGAGGAAAATCCCCAGCCACTGCACCGGCCTCAAACGTTCACTCGGCAGCAACCAATGCACGCCCAACGCGGTGAAAATCGGTGCGGTATAGAGGAACACCGACATGTGCGCCGCAGTGGTCAGCTGCAGACCTTCAGAGATGAAAAAGAATTCCAGACCAAACAGCGCACCGGCCAGCAAACCGCCGCGCCAGGTTGCGCCGACCTGATCCCAGCCGCCCTTCCAGCAGATCAGCAACCCGACGAGCAAGGCGGACATGCCCGACCGCGCCGCCGCCTGCATGACCGGCGCGATGTCCGGCGCCGCCCACTTGATCATCACCTGCTGCACGCCCCAGATCAGGCACAATCCGATCATCACCTGCAGGGCAAACCCGTCGGCGCTACGCCGGCTGGCGCTCACCGTGACACCTCGACAACACAATCCATAGCAGTCACTCGACAAATAAAAACAAAGCCCCGACGGCTTGCAGTACAACCGGTGTGGGGCGAAAAATCGGCGCTGGATTATTAACCAAACGGCCAGAATTTGCCGCCTCGGCGGGACCTTTAAATGCCCGATTGCGTCATCACCGGCCACCGAGCTCAGCGCGTCTTGCGCGAAACCGCATAGCCCACACTGCACGACACGCACGTGGCAAACGCCCCCCACGCCATGTCCATCAACGCCAACTGTGCCGACCACCCTTTGAGCGTCGCCCAGTTACTAAGGTCATACGTGCCGTAGGCCACCACCCCCAGCAACGCTCCCAAACGGGCAGCACGCGGCCAGGTAGTCGCGGGCAACACCACGAACACCACACAACCCACAACATAAAGGAGGTAGAACACCGCTGCTGGGACCAGCAGCGGGTGATCGAGCATCAACGGCCCGAGTAGCACCCGATAGGTCGGGGCCATCAGCACGCCGAGCCAAAGGCCGTCGAGTACCAAAAACGCCAGCAAGGTGCCGACGTAAGCCAACAAAAACTTTTTCATTGCAGCCTGCCCCATGCGGTCGACCTGTATGGGGCCGGCGTGAGGTCAGCTTAGTTCAATGCGATCCGCATGAATGACGATCTGGCCATTCTTGTAGAGCGCACCAATGGCCTTCTTGAAGTTGCCCTTGCTAACACCAAACATGCTGGTGATCACCGTCGGGTCGCTCTTGTCGCTGACCGGCAGGCTGCCGTTGTTTTCACGCAACTTGGCGAGGATCTTCGAGTTGAGGCTGGTGGCAGCTTCTTCGCCCACCGGTTGCAGGCTCAGGCTGATCTTGCCGTCGGCACGGACTTCCTTGATAAAGCCCTTCTCTTCTTTGCCGGCCCGCATGAACTTGAAGATTTCGTTCTTGTGGATCAGGCCCCAGTGCTTGTTGTTGATGATTGCCTTAAAGCCCATGTCGGTCGCTTCGGCCACCAGCAAATCAACTTCCTGGCCCGGTGTGTAGCTGGCCGGGGTCTTGTCCAGGTAGCGGTCCAGACGCGCGGTCGCGGTGATGCGACGGGTGTGCTTGTCGAGGTAGACATGCACCACCACATACTCACCGGCGGTCATCTGGCGTTTTTCTTCGGAGTACGGCAGCAGCAGGTCCTTCGGCAGACCCCAATCCAGGAACACGCCGATGCTGTTGACTTCAACGACTTTCAAACTGGCGAATTCACCGACCTGAACTTTCGGCTTTTCGGTAGTTGCGATGAGTTTGTCATCGCTGTCCAGATAAACAAAAACGTTGAGCCAGTCTTCATCTTCGCTGGGAATATCTTTAGGGATATAACGATTAGGCAAAAGGATTTCGCCATCCGCCCCACCGTCCAGATATAAACCGAAGTTAGTGTGTTTAACCACTTGCAAACTGTTGTAACGCCCGACTAAAGCCATTTCAAATACCCTCATTACGTGGGCGGCATTCTACCCGGTTTTGCGGACGGCGTTCGGCGGCCGGCCCGGTGGCGGGCGAAAATACTGCGCAATCCTTGATTTTCCTGAGTGGCTGACCCGGACGGCTTCACCACTCGTCAGCCCGAAGAGGCCGTTTTGCCGCCTGCCAGCCCACCCAAATACGGACAATTTCCAGCAACGTTGTTAGTTAAAACAGCGTGTTAGAGACTTATTTCAGATAATCACCCGAGATAAATCCCAGCTTTGCGCTGTGTATTTTGAGGGGATATTAGCCAAGCAATTGTCAAGTATTTCCTGTACGATGCCTGGCCAAGTTAATTTTCTACAGGTTAATGGCCGCCATGCGTGTAAAAGCATCCAACAGCAAAGCAAAGCCAGCTCCAGCCGTTGAAACCAGCGAATCGATCAACAACCAGATCGCTGCGTTCCTCAAGTCCGGTGGTGAAATCCAGCAAATTGCCAAAGGCGTCAGCGGCCAGACGTTCGGCCCGTCCAAGCAAATCACGCTCGGCAAAAAGTAACACCCTGCTTTAACTGGTCCCAAAGCGCTTTGAGCTTCGAAGCGCTTGGACTGGAACCCTCCCGCAACACCCGCCAAACCCATCAAAATCTCAAAAATCGACGAACGGCCCTCAATACCGCGCATTCGCCGGTATCCTTGCACACGTCTAGAACAAGCGTTTCAGTAGGTTTTCGATTCCTGCTCCTCGCTGTCAATGGAGTGACGCATGCTCAAACCCTCCTTCCTGTTGCTCTGCATGCTGCTGGCATGTCCGCTCGCCAACGCGCAAATCTTCCAGCGTGAGCTGGGCGACTACGACCTCAAGCTCGGCACCACGCCCAGCCGCAGCATGGCCCAGGGGCTGGTCAAACCGTCCAGCACCGGCTCATTCCATGGCGGCCTCGACCTGACCCACGACAGTGGCTTCTACGTCGGCCAATGGGCACCGAGCATGGGGATGAGTCCGGGCAAAAACCTTGAAGTCGATTCTTACGCGGGATTTAAACAACCTTTCGATCAAACCCTCGGCTATGAAGTCGGCATGATTCACTACAGCTACCCGAAAGTGGACACTCTCGACAGTCAGGAACTCTTCGGCGGCCTGACCCTGCTCGGCAGCCGGTTTGGCGCCGCCTTCAGCAACGACCCGGACAAACTGAACAAAACCTTGTTCGCTGACTTGGGTGGCAATCAACCGTTCGGCATCGGGATCAGCATGAAATACACCACCCACCAGCTCTACACCCCAGTGTCGGTCGACGGTGGCTATGTCGGAAGTTTTGCCGACTGGTCGGTGCAACTTTCCCGGCCGTTCATGGGCATCGACCTGGACCTGATCTACAGTGACTCCAACCTCAGCGGCAGCAACTGCTCGGCCTATTCCGGGCACAACGGCCAATGCGACGGGCTGGTCACCCTCAAGGCTGAACACGCGTTTTATTGAACGGCTGAACTGCCGGGCTCATCCTGCGTTCACATGAGTACCTACGCTCGCTTCTGCAAGGATTCGCCCATGTCGCGCTGGCTAATTCGCTTTGCCGCTTTGATCATTTTGAGCCTCGTCCTCGGTGCATGCAGCCGCGTGGGCCTGGCCTACCGCAACCTCGACGTGATCATTCCATGGACGCTCAGCGATTACCTGGACATGAACGGCGAGCAAAAAGGCTGGTTCAACGAGCGCCTCAAAGAGCACCTGAGCTGGCATTGCACCACGCAACTGCCGGGTTACCTGGATTGGCTGGACCGCTTGCAGACCATGGTCGCGACCAATCAGGTCACCGATGCCGCGCTGCAAACCCGCACCCAGGAAGCTAAAGCCGCCATCGCCCAGACCGCCCGGGAAATCACCCCGTCAGCCATCGAATTGCTGAAAGGGCTGGACGACAAGCAAGTCGCGGAAATGGACGACGCCTTCGCCAAAGACCTGCGCAAACGCCAAGAGGAATACCTCAAACCGTCCCTCGATCAGCAGATAAAGCAACGCGCTGAACGCATGGAGAAACGACTGGATGACTGGCTCGGCCCGCTGAGCCCTACCCAACAACAACGTGTAATCACTTGGTCAAAGGCCCTGGGTGACCAGAACACCCAATGGATCGCCAACCGCGCGCATTGGCAAGCTCAGTTCAGCGCGGCGGTTGCCCAGCGCCAAAGTCCAGAATTCCCACAACGAATCGAGACGCTTCTGGTCAATCGCGAGAGCCTGTGGACGCCGGCGTATCGTCAGGCCTACGCCAATACCGAGGCCCAAGCGCGTGGGTTGATCGTGGATTTGATGGCCGAGAGCACACCAGCCCAGCGTCAGCGGTTGTTGAAGAAAATCGAAGGCGTGAGAAAAGACTTCAACGACCTCAAATGCCTAAAGGCCGCCAAACAATCTTAAACCCAACACAAATCCCCTGTGGGAGCGGGCTTGCTCGCGAAGGCGGAGTGTCAGACAACGATGATGTCGACTGATACTCCGCCTTCGCGAGCAAGCCCGCTCCCCCAATGTTATGCGCAATCTTCAGGCAATCTGCGCTTTAGACGCTACGTCATCAAACGTCACTTCATCCAGCGCATCTGCCTGCTCATCCAGCACCTGCCGCGGATGGTCATTCCCCGGAATGCTACTGTCGATCAGGCTCAACAAACTGGAGCCGCGCGGCGTCAGAATGTAATTCGAGCCGGAACCACCCTGATCCTCAGGCCGCGGTTCGATGTAGCCACGCGCCAGTAGCAACTTTTCGTACTCGCCCGCCACCGCTTTCAGGTGATCGAGGTTTTCCGTCTGCTCGCCTTCCGCTGTTTTCTCCGCCACGTACTGCTCGGCATAAGGCCGTGGCGTGAAGCTGCTGGCACCGTTTTGCACTTCGTGCAGCAAGCGTTCAATCAAATCCCAGTTATAAGTCGTCATCCTGATTCAGCCTCCAGACCGCGTGATTGTGATGGCCTTCTTAAGTTGTGACCGGTACCGCACGCAGCCGTTCAGCCAAGGCGCTGAACAGCACCGACCGGCGGTATGTCGAATCCGGCACAGGTCAAACGACTAGGCTGTGTAAGTCACCTCCCCGCTCCCCGCAGGAGAAAAGCCAATGAACATTCAGAATCATCCCGTCGTGTCCCGCGAAGAATGGCTCGCCGCGCGCAAACAACACCTGGCCCACGAAAAAGCCTTCACCAAGGAGCGCGACAAACTCAGCGCCGAACGCCGCGCCCTGCCCTGGGTGAAAATCGACAAGGACTACCACTTCCAAGGCCCCCAGGGCGAACTGAAACTGGCTGACCTGTTTGGCGGCCGCAGCCAACTGGTGATCTACCACTTCATGTTTGCGGCCGGATGGGACGAAGGCTGCCCGGGCTGCTCGTTCCTCTCTGATCACATCGACGGCGCCAACCAGCATCTGGCGCACCATGACATCGCCGTCGTGGCGGTTTCCCACGCACCGTTCGCCGAATTCCAGGCCTTCAAACGGCGTATGGGCTGGAAATTCGACTGGGTGTCGTCAGCGGGTTGCGCCTTTAACTACGACTTCGGCGTCTCCGCCCGGGCCGAAGAAGTCGCCGCCGGCAAAGCCACCTACAACTACGAAAAAACCGACGGGGCCGAAGAAGAACTTCCCGGTTTGAGCGTGTTTTATCGCAATGAAACGGGGGACATCTTTCACACTTACTCCACTTATGCCCGCGGCCTCGACCTGCTGGTCGGCGCCTACAACTACCTCGACCTGACGCCCAAAGGCCGCAACGAAGAAGAGATCATGGAATGGGTGCGGCATCACGACCGCTATGAAGACAAAGCCGCGGCTAGCTGCTGCCATGGGGGCTAGCTTCATAGACCGAGGCGCGGCCATCGCAGGCAAGCCAGCTCCCACATTGGATTACGTACGCCACCAATTCCCCTGTGGGAGCGAGCCTGCTCGCGAAGAGGCCCGCCCAGTCACTCACCATTTCGAGCGAATCAGCCCCCGAGACCCCAGACATGAACGTCACCCTGAAAACCCTACCTCCAGCCCGCGTCGCCTACCTGCGCTACACCGGCCCCTACGGCCCGAAAATCGGCACCTTCTGGCGCAAAACCGTCGCCCCGTGGATGATCGAAAACAACCTCCTCAACCGCGTACGTTACGGCATAGGCCACGACGACCCGAGCACCACGCCAGCGCAATATTGCCGCTACGACGACTGCGTCGAAGTGCCCGCCGACTTCGAACCCAAATACCCGTTTGCCGTCACCCATCTGCCCGGCGGCCGCTACGCCGTTGCCCACTTCAAAGGCCCGGCAAGTGAAATCCCGGCGGCATGGGGTGAGCTGTGCGGACAGTGGATGCCGCAAAGCGGATTGGCCTACGACCAGCGTCCGGGGTTTGAACGTTACCCGGTGGAGGCTTCCTACGACGAGAGCAGCGGCGTGCTGGAAATGGACATGTGCATTGCCGTGAAGGATCAGTAACACCCAGGACCCTGCGGCCAACGAGCGGAACTTTTCCCGGGGGTCAACCCTCAACTGGTTAACCCGCCGTAACCGGACCAATAGAAACGGTAGGGTTCTATTTTTCCGCCGCAGAATTTATAAATAAATCTGTCCTTTTTTCTCGACAAATAAATCTGTCCCCTTTTCTGCTCACCATCAAATTATCGGGGCAAAAACCTCTCTCTTAGTTTTTTCACAACTTGGCTCATGGCTACCAGCGGGTCAACACCATCTTGAGAGTAAATACTGCAAGAAGCCATATCTTCCGGATAATCAAAGTCCGCATAGACTTCCTGAAGCCTATTTATTTTATTTTCGTCATTATCATTCGACGCTTCAATACAAAGCAGGAAAGCTAAACGCCACTTATCCATTTCGGCAACATAATTCGTCATCTCCGTTTGTTTTGAGATAACCTCAAGAAGCTCTTCATCGCTTAAGTATTCACCTCCAGCAATGATGGCGACACTTTCGCTTTCGCAACCGTTTAAAGCTGACTCATGACATATTCAAAAATATCTTCTCGCCTTATCCAGCGCTTTCTAAATCCCAAAAAAATGGTTGACCAACAATCCAAACCCAAACTAATCAATACACCAAGTGGAGACATTACTTCCTCCTTATTTTTTCGGAATCTGGTTGGGCAGGCCAGTTACTTGACCGCCGGGGATAAAACGTCGATAAGTCACGTTGCCTTCATCAACAATCCATTCAAAAACTCCACCAACTCCGTTATTGCTGCCTTCGACTTGTCTTAACTCGGACACTCTCACCACCTCGCCACCAGGTCCTTTGGTTGGTATCTCAAACTTAGCTGCTTCACCAGCATAGTTATCAATTATGTCATTGAACCGTGCTGACCATCAGGAAGTTTATTTGAAGATAGAAAGAGGACAGATTTATTTATTGTTTGAGCACCAACAAAAAAAACACCCGACGTTTCTTCCAGACAAATAAATCCGTCCCCTTTTCCAGTGATTTGATGGATGTGATTGGTCGGCGGTTGCGGGCGCAGGCAGCGGAGTGAATGAAAACGGGCGACCTGTAGGTCGCCCGTTTTATATGGTTCATACCAAAAACCTGACAATCTCGGTTCTTCGATTTGCCGTACGAAAAATCGGAGATTTCTCAGAGATAGATTTATTTCCTGGGCACAGGCAATAAATAAATTCGTCCCCTTTACGTCCTTCTTTTCTTTTTAATCCAGCAAAGCTCTCATCGAGTCTGGTGAACAAATCGCCAGGAAGCCCCACTCGTAATCGTCAAACTCACCGATCCTTTTAAAAACCAGACCTGTAAGCGCTCCATAAACCCCACCGACTTCAAGATGGGTAACGCGCTTAGCTAGGCGATGCCGGCGAGCAGTTCCACGGCAACAGCGCTTCGTAATCTTCAACCGAGGTCGCCAGTGGCAGCCGTTCTAATGCGTGGCGCAGCCACGCATAGGGCTCTTGGTCGTTGGCTTTGGCAGTCTCGACCAGGCTGTAAAGTTGAGCACTGGCCGTCGCGCCTTTGGGTGTGTCGCTAAACAACCAGTTCTTTCTTCCGATGACGAAGGGCCTGATCGCACGTTCGGCAGCGTTGTTGTCGATCGGCAAATAGCCTTCCTCGGTGTACCGTTCCAGTTTTTTCCAGTTACTCGCCAGATAGCCGATGGCCTTGCCCAAGGCGTTCTGAGACGTAACTTGTGGCTGCGTCTTTTCCATCCAGCTTTTTAACTGAGTCAACACTGGCAGGCTCCGATCATGACGGCCGGTTTTACGATCGTCGTCGCACGCATCCTTCAGATCACGCTCTACACCATAGAGTTTGTTGATCAGGTTCAGTGCGATATCAGCGCGTCCCGTCTTGCCTTTCGGCTGCACTTTTTGGGCTTCAACAAACTTGCGCCTTGCGTGCGCCCAGCAGCCCAAACGTTCGACTCCGGCCTGCGCGCCCAACGCGTTATAACCGGCGTAATCATCGGTCATCACGTAGCCACGATAGCCATCGAGCAGGCGTGTCGGCACCTCCTGCGCGCGGCTGGTGGAGTAGTCAAAAAGGATCACTGGTTTATCTGGCGGGCCGCCGGTTTGCACCCACATCCAGGACTGGCTGCTTGGGTCTCGGTCAGGCTCTTTCAACACCTGTACCCGTGTTTCATCGCAGTGGATAACACGGCTGCCAAACAGGCTATCGCGCATTAAATTCAGCAGCGGCTGGAAGTGTTCACCGCACTGGATAACCCAGCGTGCCAACGTCTGGCGCGGGATATCGACGCCATGGCGGCCCAAGACTTTTTCGAAACGGTGAAGCGGTAGTCCATCGACGTACTTGGTGGTCAGCAGCATCGCCAGAACACTTGGGCTGGCCATGCTTTTTTCAATCAGTTGAGCCGGCTTGTCAGCAGTGGCCGGCGCCATCTCGCAGTCGCGGCAACCGTAAACTTTCCGAACGTGTCTGATCACACGGATCTGCATCGGCACGATTTCAAGCTGCTCGCTGACTTCTTCGCCAATAGTGTGTTTGCGGCAGCCGCAGACGCACGTCAGTTCATCCTCGGGAAGTTCGTGGATGATCTCGATGCGCGGCAGATCGGCGGGCAATGGCTTGCGTTTGCCGCGGCGCTTGGACGGGGCAACGACCTCTTCATCTGAGGCTTCGTCCACAGGCTCGACGACGCTTTCTACTTCATTGAAGAGGGCCAGTTGCGGCGTTGCCGCATCAGCTGTTTGCTCGGACTTACGTCCGAACAGACGCTGAAGCAGGAGGGCATTCTGTTCTTCTAGCCGAACAATCTTTCCCTTATCCAACTGACGCTCGTCGAGCATCTGCCCAAGCATTTGCTTGAGCAGAACGGGATCATCTGGAAGATTTTCGGGCAAGGAATTCATGCCCTGGATTATACCGAATCAGGTTACGAATCGCGGCGTCAAAACTTGATGAGGACGGTTGCGCCAAAGGTCAAAGCCATCGAGCATCCAGTTGAGTTCCTGGACGGTCAGAACGATCGCCTCGTCTCTGACATCGGGCGATGTTTTGAATCGTTCGGACTCGAGTCGCTTGAGCCAAAGGCAGAAGCCGTTGCGCTCCCAATATAAAATCTTCACTCGGTTGCGGGGCTTGTTGAGGAAAACGAAAAGCACGGGGTCAAATACTGCGACTTTAATATCCAGCTCGACCAGCGCAGCCAAGCCGTCGATGGATTTTCGGAAGTCGACCGGCTTGGGGTACAGATACACTTTTTCGACTTTAGCATCGGGTCGCATCATGGCGAGCTGGCTCCTGAGGGAATCGGGAGCACAGCATCCGGGATCAGCTAAGCGCTTTGAATGTGGGGTTTATGGAGCGCTTACNGTCGCTTGAGCCAAAGGCAGAAGCCGTTGCGCTCCCAATATAAAATCTTCACTCGGTTGCGGGGCTTGTTGAGGAAAACGAAAAGCACGGGGTCAAATACTGCGACTTTAATATCCAGCTCGACCAGCGCAGCCAAGCCGTCGATGGATTTTCGGAAGTCGACCGGCTTGGGGTACAGATACACTTTTTCGACTTTAGCATCGGGTCGCATCATGGCGAGCTGGCTCCTGAGGGAATCGGGAGCACAGCATCCGGGATCAGCTAAGCGCTTTGAATGTGGGGTTTATGGAGCGCTTACCATAGAGCCAGAAACCCTATCTACCTTTCCGAGACTAATATATTCATTGAAGTCTCGCTTTAGCGCACCCTGATCTATGTATTTAGGGTGTAACAGAGGAACTTCACATGCGTAAATGTATAATCTCCACACATCAAATCCATCTACTCGCTCGCCTGGCCCGTAATCGAAATCAACGCATATCTCCGGAAAATACACCCTACAACCAACACCATGCAATTCGTAATTTATGCCATCTAAAATTTCACCTCGCTGCGGAATTTCCTTTGCTCGCCACAGCCGCAGAATACATTTTTTACCAAATCGTTCCTCAAGCAAGTCTGTAGCTTTTTCTACGTGGGCCAGAAAGTCATCAATCAAACATTCTAAATCTTCGTTTTTCATCTTCTTGCCCTCACCAACCTATCATGCCCTACATTATCGGCAGACTCTTCAATCTCATCGATACCATTGAAAATACTGTGATGGCTTACAATATCTTTATATCAATACGATACTGACTTTAAAATAACGGGACAGAATTATTTACATTTTCTATATTTATCGTTGCTAGGTGAATCTATTTTGTTGTTCAAAAAAAACTTTGTAGGTGAGAATAACCTCTTTCCAATTTTCAAATAGTTGCTCTTCAGAGCCTTCTAGTCCTTCAGGAGGAGGCATATACCTAATTATAGAGGAAATCTCTACTGGATAATCGAAGTCTGCGTACAGCTCCCCCACTATCTCAAGTGGATCTTCATACTCATCTTGATGCTCAAATAGAAACGAGAGCAATAAAAAAATCCAAGGCTTTGCAGGTTCTTCCGTTTTGGGTGACGGCTCTTTATTTACCAGTGATTCAAGTAGGTTGCTTACCAAATATTTTTCTTCAAGTAGCAGTGAGGCCAGCTCAATAGCTTCTTGTGAGGATTCAGTAGTTAAGGCTTCGCATGCGTATTCCGAAACTCCTTTTTCATCTATAAATCCGTGCTCGAACCCATAGAGAAGTTCAGCCCAGTTTAGCCACGGGGTTTTGTTGTGTATGTATTGGCCATCGAGTAATAGTTTTTTCATTAGCATCTACTTAGGTAGCCTGGATGGAGTCTGATTTGGTGTTCCAGTTACTTTTCCATCCGGAATAAATCTCTGATGAGTTAACTCTAGCTTTAAATTTACAATCCATTCATAAACACCATTTTTATTATTCACCACCCCTACCAACTGTGTGAGCGTATTATTTGATCCATCACCGCCCTTTAGTGAAAAGACCCTCCCCTGAGCAGGTATCTGATCAACAACGTAGCTAGGGGCTCTGTGCATTGGATCTTCTTTCAGAGCGCTTCCTACTGGTTGAGCAGCATTTATTTCTTGTGCTGCATAGCCCGCGCGTTGTCTCTCAAAAAGAGCCACATTATGAGCTGAGTTATCCCTGGGCTCTGGAAGTGTTGGCGTTCCCTCATCAACCCTAACGCCAGTCGTATCATCCGGCGCCTGACACCCAGGCTTATTCGGCGGTGGGCAATTCCCGCTCAACCCCAACGGATCAACCCACCCCGTCGGATTCGGCGTGTACTGATACGGGTTCAGCCCACCCGCCAACTTGATCGGGTCCGGCGTCAGGTAGCGACCAACCTGCGGATCATAGTACCGATGCCGGTTGTAATGCAGGCCGCTCTCGGCATCGAAATACTGCCCTTGAAACCGTAACGGCTGCTCAAGCTGCTCGCCCCCGCCGAGCGTCAACTGCGTGACTTTGCCGTAGGCGTTGTACTTCGCCGACCAAACGATTTCGCCGCTGTAATCCGTCAGTTCCTGCGGTGTGCCGAGGTGGTCGAGTTGGTAGTAGAACGGGCAGGCTTTGCGTGGGCCTTTGCCGTCGAGCATGGCCAACGGGCGGAAGCTGCCGGGTTCGTAGACGTAGCTGCGGTAGTGTTCGCGGCTGCTTTCGGCGATGAGGTTGTCGCCTTGCCAGAAGAATTCGGTGGTTTTTCCGTCGACGGTTTTGGCGATGCGGCGGCCGAAGGCGTCGTAGCGGTAACTGGCGGTGCGACCGTCCGGGGTGGTGACGCCGATCAAGCGGTGTTGGCAGTCGTAGCGGTAGTCGGTGACGAGTTTTTGCTCGGTGCCACGGCGTTCGCGGATCAGGTTGCCGAAGGCGTCGTAGTCGTAGTGGCGGTCGCCTTGTAGGAGAAGTCGATTACCCAGCACTTTCGCGGCGCCGTGGCGGTCCTGCATCAGCAGGTTGCCGGCGGGGTCGTGGGCGAAGGATTCCGCTGGGGTGTCGCGGGTGTGGCGCACGCGGGTCAAGCGGTTGAGCGGGTCGTAGGTGTAGTTGCGTTGGCCGTGACGGGTGTCGGCGATGCTGTCGAGGTTGCCGTTGGCGCTGTAGGCATAGTCGCGGCGATACAGCGGTTGTTGCTGTTGGCTGACGGCATGGGCTTGCAGACGGCCCTGATCGTCGTAGGCAAAGTCGCTGAGCAACTGGCCTTGTTGGCGTTGTTGTTCGCGACCGAAGGCAAACTGGTGGCTAGTGAGCCGCGCGCCGTTGAGGTCGATGGCGGTGAGTGCGCCGCCCTTGGCGTGGTGGTAATCGAGTTTGCTGCCGTCGGGCAGGCGCAGGCGATTGAGTTGGCCGCAGGCGTCGTAGCCATAGCGCTGCGTGCCCCAGCCCTGATGTTCGGTGATCAGGCGGTCTTGTGAGTCGTACTCGAATTCCAGTGGATGGTCGTGGCCGTCGTCGACGCCGATCAGCCGGCCGAGGCTGTCGTAGCGGTATTCGACCTTGACGCCGTCGGGCAGGGTTTTGACCCGCAGTCGCCCGGCTGAATCTCGCTCATACGCAGTGATCAGCTTCGAACCGTCAGCGCCGAACTCGGTTTTCTCCAGCAACTGGCCATTGAGGTCGTAGGCGTAGGCCGTGCGTTGGCCGTCGAAGCCGGTTTCCTGTCGGATCAATCCGCCGGCGGTGTAGTCCAGCCGATATTGCTCGCCGGATTCGTTTTCGATTTCCGTGAGCAACAGCTGCGCGTTGTCGTAGCGGTACTTCAGCTGGGTGCCATCGGCATTGAGCCGGCGGCTGACCAGGTGCAGGTCGTCGAGGTAGTCGTAGCGCGTGATGCGACCGAGTTCGTCGCGCTCGGCGGTGATCTTGCCGTAGGCGTTGTAGCTGTAGGCGCGGCTGGCGCCGGTAGGAAGCATCGTCTGGATCAGTCGGCCAACGGCGTCCCATTGCGACTGGGTGACCGCGCCATGTTCGTCCTGGCGGGTAATCTGCCGGCCCAGTGCATCGTAGGAAAAGCGCCGAACCCCACCGTCCGGGAGCGTCTCCTCGACCAGTTGCCCCAAGCCGTTCCAGACGAACACATGCCGGCTGGTGTCCGGGTAGCGGATCGACAGCAGCTGACCTTTGTCGTCGTAGTGGTAATGGGTGACCTGGCCGACAGGGTCGGTCGCTTCGGTGATGTCACCCTGGGCATTGCGCTGATACTTCCAGACCGCTTTGCCGCGATAGCGCGCGTGCAGGAAACCGTTGCGGTACTCGTAGGCCGTGGGCTCGTCTTCTGGCGGAATCAGCGCCACCAGGCGTCCGACTTCGTCGTAGCGGTATTCAGTCACCGCCCCGAGCGGGTCCTGCTCCGCAATCAGCCGGCCTTCATCGTCGTAGGCCTTGAGCTGTTCACCGCCATCCAGGTCGACCTTGCGCACCAGTCGCGCCCGCTCGTCGTGGACGTAAACCTCTTCGCTGCCGTCGACGTTGTGCACGGTGACGCTGCCGACGTCATCCCAGACGTAGCGCGCATCCATCTGCGCAAACGAGGCCCAGTGGCGGACACATCGGGCAGCCTTGCCGGACCGTTCCCACGCCCAGAAGAAACTCGCCCCACCGGCCAGTTGCCGCTGGAGGATGACGTGCTGGTCGTCGTAGTCGTAGCGTTCGCTTTCACCGGCGGCGTTGCTGGCTTCGATCAGTTGTGCGCGTTCGTCGTAGGTGTAACTGACCAGGGTTTGCTCGGTTTTCCAGCACTCATCGAGCGTCTGCGCCGGGATGAACACCTGGTAATCGACGGCGACCAAATGGCTGCGTTCATAACGCAAGCGCAGGGCGCGGCCGGCGCCGTTGTCGAGGCGCTGGATGCGGTTCTGGCGGTCGCGGGTGATGCGCAGGCGGTTGTCGTAAGCGTCGCTGATCGCGGTCAAAAAACCATTTCGAAAGTGATAAAACCGCGTGTCGTCGCCGGCCTGGGCGAGGATCAGTTCTTCGGCTTCAGCCCCGAGATAAATCGCCGCGCGCGACAGGCTGTTGTGGATCGCCGGGCGTTCAGCGGACGGCAGCGGGAACGGGGTGCGACGGTTTTCGTGGTCGATCCAGATGACGCTGTCACCGTCGATCTCCAGTCGATGGGAGAGCGAATGACTCCAGCCGAAACCGAGGCCGCAATCGATTTCGGCAGCACTGGTGCGATAGAGCCGGGTGAAGTCAAACGGCAGAATGCCGTCCAGCGCACCGTCGGTCAGGGTCAGCAGTTCTTCACCGGTGACCATCGACACCGGGCATTTGTTGGTGGCGGTTTTGTTGGCGGAGTCGGCACTGTCGCCGTTGGGGTTTTTCGCCTGGTCCGGGGCGTTGTCGTGGTGTTCGTTTTGCTTGAGGGTGGTGTTGCGTTTGGCATCCCAGCGCAACAGCACTCCACCTTTTTTCACACCTGCAGCAACACCGCGTGCGGCGACTGCTTTGTACTGGTCGACGTACTTCATGAAGGTGGTGAGGATGTTGAAAGTTGCCTCGACGAAACGTATCGCGAGACCGGCCAATACCTTCCCGTACTGAAGTCCGCGCGAGGCTAAATACGCTTTCGCGACAGGTATTCCGACCCGCGTGGACGCCAGCGCATAAGCGATCAACAGGTCGATCAGTAAAGAGGTAGCCACATGGCTGGTGATCTTTGCCGACTCGCCCGCAATCACACTCGGCGGCAGCATATCCAGCCAAAGGCTGGCTGTGCGCAGCAGCAAACAAAGCGCTGCTTCATCGCTAGCCAGCAGCATGGCTTTTTCCATCGCTGCTGGTGATTGTTTCGCCAGATCGATGAGGTGCTGCGCACCACTGCCAAGCTTTTCAAGGTGAGCACCAGGATTTTTAAGGATGTCAAAGACAAGGCTCAGGCCATCCCATACCCCCATGACCGCCGCCCAGCCTCCCGCCAGCAATCCATTCCCGGCGGCCGCAAAGGTCGACTGCGTCCACTGCGGCTTGAACCCTTCCCACTCTTTGCGTAGCCATCCTTCCAGTTGCTGGGTCAGGCCGTCGTAGGACGAGAAAAGATCATCAACTTGCTGTGGCGTTACTGCATCGTTGACGTGAATGCGATAGAACTTGCCCGCTTCCCCCGTAAAAGTCCCTTTGCCATTTTCATCGAGCGTGACCGGTGTGATCTTGCCGCCATCCATGGCAATCACATCGACCGAAATATTCCCCAACGGAATGTCATAAACCGATTCGAACTTGCTCTCGATCTCTAGCGTTTTGCCCTTAGGGCACTGCACGACGGTTGAGAAAAATTCGTCATCACCACTGCTCACCGTGGTGAGGGTGTCGCCGAACCGAATGATCCGCTCCATACCCATCAGCGAAGGCAAATCAGCCATGTGACTGGCTTTGTCCGCCGCTTGGCTAAACCAGCGTTTCAGCTGTTCACGGTAGAGCGACAGGGTGTCCGGAAAACTGTCGAGTTCCTGCTCGATGCGGGCGATGTGCGCCATCAACGCACCGAACGGCATGGAGTGGAGTGGAAAATCGGGTCGAACATGAGCAATCCCTCGCGCAGAAAATGGAGCGCGCGAGACTTTGCGGGGGATCAATCAGGAAAGAAGTCAGGGAAGTAGGATATGGACGTAGGACAAATCTTTAATTAACGATCGATAAACAACAAACAGCCATAAACGAAAACGTGGCGTGAGGTTTACTCACGCCACGTTCGTTTATCTACCCAAGGTGCAAGACGTTCTTGAGCAGCGACTCGGAAGTCACGGTGTGCCGGCCTGGCCTGGGTTGCCGAGCGCCTGACCGCCGCCTGGGGAACCGCTTCTCATCAGACGACAATGGCTTTTCATTTCATGACACAGGCGTGAAGGAAGGAATCGGGTTTGAGGTCAGACATGCAATGGCGGGGACGTTTAATAGTATTTGAGGGTTATTGATTCGGATTATCCAGCCATTGCGGGCAGCATCCGCCCCGCTTTGCCGGAACCTGAATGACAACTTTCATCACTTGAGAACAGAACACATGAGCATGTCGAATAAATGGATCGCGGGTATCGCCTTGAGCTGCGTGTTTCAGGTCGGTTGCGTCTCGAAGGTGGCGCAGCAAGAGCAGTATTCGGGCTTCCTGGCCAATTATCAGGGCCTGGAAGAACAAACGACGCCGAGTGAACAGAAGGTGCTGCGCTGGGTGTCGCCCGGGTTTGATCCTCACGCCTATTCCACTGTCGTGTTCAAGGAAGTCGAGCTGTATCCGGCACCGAAACCTACTGAACGCGTCAACCTGAAAACCTTGCAAGATGTACAGACGATGGCCAGCAACAGCATCAAGACAGCATTGGCCCCCTCCTACACCATTGTCTCGAATGCAAAACAGGCACCGGCCGCTTCGCGGACATTGATCCTGCAGGCGGCGATTACCCATGTCAGCGCCAACAACGAGGGCATGCATTGGTATGAGGCCGTTCCAATCGGCGGGATTATCGGCGCCACTCAAGCCGCTACCGGCCATCGCGATCAGACGGCGGAGATGTTTATTGAAGCCGATCTGATCGATGCCAACACCGGTTTAGCGGTCGCCAAGGTGGTCCGCAAGGTGTTCGGCGCGACGTTGAAAAACGCCAGCCAGCCTATCGCCGCCAATGACTTCAAGGCCGCACTCAAAGACGTGACGAATGACATGCACGCGGTGCTGACCAAGCAATAACCCCTGCGGAGTACCCCATTGCGAGTAGACGTGCGTGGGGTTTCAGCGGCTGGCCTGAACAAACCGTCAGGCCACGAAACGACGTTTTACGAGAGTCCGGCTTGATGAAAATACTGACGTTTACCTTATCGGCCCTGGCATTGTTCGCCAGTTCGCAGGCATTGGCGGTGACGGTGGTGCCACTAAAAAGTCAAACTTCCCAAACGATCCAGCAAGACACCAGCGCCTGCCAATCACAGGCCAATGCGCAATTCCCGATCCAAAACACAACGCCCTCCGGCGGTCGGGTAAAAGGCGCGACCAAAGCGGCGGTCGTCGGAGCCACTGCCGCTGAGGTTCGAGGCCGGCAACATGACGACCTCTACGATCAGGTCGACGACGATATCAAGCAAGACTATCGCCAGAACCGTGCGCGCAGCGCCGCCGCGGCCGGCGTGGTGATCGGGGGATCAAGACAACGTCAGGAACGCAGGCAGGACGCTGCCGCCACCGAGCAAAGCGTCACTGCCAACAACTCCGTGTACAGCAGTTGCCTGCAACAGCGTGGCTACAACGTTTTGCCTTGATCCAGGTGCTCCCTGAGGGAGCGCCGGCCTGCCTGTAAAACCTGCCTCGCAGTTTTCGGATAGCGCCGAAGACCCTAATCGAGCATCATCACGGCCCTCGATAGAAACTCCGTGGGTTACCCTTGCCTGATTCCAGTGATGCTTTTTACGCGCTATTCCAGCCGTCGCTAATGGCTCCCTCCGCACCTTCCGCGCTTGTTCGCTCAGCTCCCTGACCCGTAGGGATCGCGTCAAATCCAGCCTATCCAAACCGTCTGTATACTCAGCCAGAACCGCCGAACGGAGGACCCCCATGCGCTACGCCTTCACGTTGAAAAATGGTGCCATGGCCCTTTTCGACCCCGAGACCGCCTTGCTTTCCATCACCACGCCCCATGGCGATGTTCAAAGCTCCACGATTGGCAGAGCTGAATCGCGTCTGCTGGACCTGCTACTGATGGAACCCGGCCAGACCAAAAGCCGTGAGGAGATCATCGACTACACCTGGAATGACCGCGTTGTTGCCTCCGGCAGTTTGAATCAGGCCGTTTTTTCCCTTAGAAACCTGCTTAATGACAGTCGGGATCATGAGATTCTGATGACGGTTCCTCGACGAGGTTATTGTTTCAACCGTCAGTATGTCGTCGATGCACAGACAGACTTGCCGGTGCCTACAGAGGAAACCGCGCAACGTTCTGCGCCCATTGTTGAAGAGCCTGCGCCTGCAGAAAATGAGCCTGTCCCGCTACGGCTTGGTAAAACCACACAATCGACTTACATGACCAAGGCTCTGTCAGTCGCTTATGTCCTGACCTTGGGCGTCTGCGCATTTGCTGGTTTCCACTCTGATTTCGACAAACGAAAGGTAGAGGTTTCCAGCGTCAAACAGAACGACCTGACAATCCATGCAGTCGGCAATAGCGTCGCTGAAGCTGAATCTTTGAGAGATCTTTCGGCTAAACAGGTGCAACAGGCGTCGCTGAACTTGAAAGGTCAGGTCTGGCTGAATCTATTCAAGTCAAACTATTCCGTTTCGTGCATTCGCCCGGATGAAAGCACTGTAAATCTGCAATTAAATAGCGATCAAAAAGACCTCGCATTGATGATCCGACAATGCCTGGAGACAACCCTATGAAGTCAATACCGCCGTTTGCGCACTGGACAGTGCTGGCTATCATCAACGCCGTTTGCATTTTCTCCCTGTTTTATTCGCCATCCTATTACATGGAAAATACCAGCTATCAAACCATTACCCGTCAATGGCTGGAAGATCTGAATCAGCTCAATACCGAAGAGTATCTGACCATTGGCCACGGTCGACTGACGCAAACGACTCTGGAGAGTCTGAACGGCAAAAGCCGTAACGCTACGATTACGGCGGACATCATTCGCGAAAGTAAACATCACGTTCAGATCAAAATAAGCAACGTCAAACTCAGCCAGGACTCCGAACTTTTTGCCATTGAAAAGACGCCTGATCTTTTTTTCAGACGCCAATATGTTCTGCAAGAAGGTGCGGTTCTGAACTACGAATTGATCCCTACCAATGATAAAAAAGCGGTGTGTTTTTATGTGCATGATCTTGGACGTCTGCGCTGCATGAATCACTGAGCCCGCTGAAACCGGGTCAATAATAAAAATAATAATTACTAATTTGTATCAAGCGCCCCTCCCCTTCAAAGTCCCTTCTCTATGGCTTTCGGAGCCGCGCCTGCTGTTAATCAGCAAAAACGGCTCTGGGCTTATCCCGAAACATACATTTTTGCGAGCCGTCATACCGATGATGACCAAGATGCTGGCAGTCCTGTCTCTAGCGGCATTGCCCTTTCATTCAGTGGCACATGATGAATACTCCAACGGCAGCACGGAGATTGATTTCTACTCGATAGAATTGAGTCCGAATGAAAAGCTGAAATTGTCGCATCTACAGATTTATACCCAGAATGAATCTCATGACGACAAAGCGGCAAACGACAACTCCCTACCGCCTCCTCCACACTACGTTATCAATGACGACCCTTCTCTGATCCCGCTTTGATAATTGTTTTCGCAGAGTGCCTGACCATGGGCAATATGAGTTTTTGACTTTAATCAGCACCGCTGGCGCGTGATCATCCACCGACCAAGCCGTGAGCGTAATGCGGTTGCCACCAGGCTCTGACTGAAAAATCATTAACAAGGAAAGCACGTCAATGCAGCTTAAAAACTTCGCAACCGTTTCGTTTGGTGTATTGCTTTCTCTCAAGGCCATGGCCTATGACAAGGAAGTTTATCGTGCCGAGATGACGCGTGTTGAAAGCAACAAGAAGACGCTGGACGATGAACACTCTCGTTACAAGATTTGCACAGACTATCGAGTCGACGATTTTTTTGCCTTTGATGCCGCCGCCATCGGCCCGGCAAGTGAAACATCGGCCATCTTCGGCTCGAAGATAGCGCCCTGTAAACTTCAGAGCCTGGTGGATTCACCCCTGAGCGACGCGTACGTTTTTTCCGCGTCGCTGGAGCTTATGCCGGCATTGCCTGGCACCTTCCATTTAGCTGAAGAGCCTTCAATTCCATGAACATCCCTGATGAAGTCTTTCATATAACCGCTGCGCCTGCGGACAACGCCAACAGAACCATTGGCCGATGGGAAATGAACCTCATCACATCGGAACATGAGGCGAACATTCGGCAGCACAAGCTCATGCACAGCCCCAGAGTGCAATGCAGTCGACTGGAGTTTGATTCGGCTGTCACGATGATCAGCGCTGTTCCTCATGGCTGTGTGAGCTTCGCCATTTCACAGACGTCCGTTGGCCGCCCTATCGTCAATGATCATGAACTGCGCCCTAACGAAATCATTGCGCTGCACAGCGATGAACCCGTGCATTACACCTGCGAGCCGAATGAAACGCTGTTCACCCTGACCACGACGCTGGAGCACTACGCCCAGTGTGTCGAAAATCATCCTGCTGTCGACGTATTGGCCAATCGAAAGGAACAGCGCTTTCAGGTAGCCAATTTCAAATTAATACAATCTGCCATTCAAGCCATCAGCGCTTGCGCTGTCGACGTCAAAGCCCCCTCTTTAGAACCGCGTGGCAGTTCAAAAGCTTCAGGCATTGAAAGTGCACTGCTGACTTCATTGCTACGTGCACTGACGCCGGTTGGGCGTTCCGCGCTTAAAATCCCAACGAGAAGAAAGGTTGCGCTAGAAGCAATCGAATACATCCACGCCAATGCAAAAAAAGCGCTGTGCATGAAAGCGCTGGTCAAACAACTCAGCACGACGACTCGCACGTTGCATCATGGTTTCGTCGAAACGTTCGGCGTGACGCCGATTGCCTACATCAGGAATGTAAGGCTCGCCAATGTTCGCCGAGACTTGATCCGCAACACCTGGCCAACCGTCACTGAAACGGCAATGTATTGGAACTTCCATCACCTGAGCAGGTTTTCCAAGGCGTATCACGACGCTTATGGGGAAGTGCCCTCGGAAACCGCCCGGCGCCACTCAACAAAGCTGCAACTTCGATAAGCACCTGACCCAAAAATAACAATCATTAATTTTCCTTCGCCAAGTCAAATGGCCAACATTGCTTATTTCTCACTCGAAGGGACAAACATGCGCTATCGATTGAATTCATTACCGCTCAAACAGAAGATTTTCTTTTGCCTGGCTGCGTATTTATGTGGCGTGGCGTTGGCCTGGCTGATTGACGGCTTATAACGCGCACAAAATATCAATCATTGATTTCTATCAACCTTCGCGATCACTCAAATTCTTAGCGTTCACCTCACCACCGACAACCTGTAGAAGGACTTCACCTCACATGTTATTTCGAAACCTTGGCTTCGTTTCGCTGCTTTCGTTACTGTCTTTTCAGGCATTTGCGGATGACAAAGGGTTGTATCTTGGCGCTGGCGTCAGCAGCATTGAAGCCGACAAATCCCAGCTGAGCGGTGACGACACCAGCTATAAGGTTTTTGCAGGCTATCGTCTCAACAGTTATCTGGCGTTCGAAGGTGCCTTTGTTGATCTCGGGCAGTTCGAGGACAAGAATCTTGATTTCGATGGCAAATCAGTTCAGGCCGCTACTCATATTGGATTTCCAATAGGAGATCGCCTGCGAGTGTTCGGTAGTGTCGGTGCCCATGCTTGGGATGCGGACGGTAATGCCAGCGATGACGACACTGGCGTGGACCTGACTTACGGTGCCGGTGTTGAATTTGATGTATTCCGCAATATTGGTATCCGTGCCGAATATGAAGTACTGCAAGTCGGTGAAATCGATCTGAATCAAACAACGGCCTCTGCTTACATTCTCTGGTAATGCGCAGTTGAATTGAGCGGCCGTGCTGGTCGCTCAATTCAAACCCTCGAAACCCTCTTCCCTACCAAGAAGCCGATGATCGACTACGACCTTTTAAGTGACGCCGAGCGAGCGGCAATCAACGCCGCCATTCAGGGCCCGGGATTGCCACTTCAAACAGCCTTGATCGTCGATGACGACGACGCTACACGTGAGTTACTGGCCGAAATTCTCCAGGTCAACGGCATCGCGTGTGTGACGGCTGACAGTGTTGCCGAGGCTCTGTGTTTGTTGGAAATCGACAGTTCAATCGGGCTGGTGATTACTAACCTGAATATGTACCCGCTCAATGGCCTGGCGTTGATTCGCAAGATCCGAAAGTCGGAGTGGGCGGACCTGCCCGTTGTCATCGTTTCCGCAGATGCAGAGGTTCGAGATGCCATCGAGGCCATGCATTTGAATGTGGTCGATTTTCTGTTGAAGCCTATTGATGCCTACGAGTTGATCAATCTGGTTCAGTTGGAACTGGGTTTAAAGGGGAACGGGTTCACATCGGCTCACTCCTCAACTCCACTGCTACGCTGATGACTCAACGGAGGGCAGAAAAGTCGCAACAATTCGAGACCGCCTGATGGTCGAACACCCGTAGATCAACCTCAACAGATGACTCTATGAAAGACACCATTCGCTACGCCGAATACTTGCATAAGATCGGAGCGGGTCGCCGCGAAATACCCATGCGTGAACTGGTGTCCGCACCGGTTCGCGATGCCGATGGCCACTGGCAGGCCGCCCCCCACAAAGCGGTGAAATTACATGGAGGCGAGATCGCCGCCATCCTCAAGCCCTATCTCAATGTCCGTTTCATGGAGCAGCTTCGCGCCGTGGTGCCGCTGGCCCTGTACCTGGTGCTGTTTCAGATCATCATCCTGCGCCAGTTGGTCGAGGACTCGGTGCTTGTCACGGCCGGCCTGTTCGCCGTCATCGTCGGACTGATGCTGTTCATGGAAGGCCTGAAACTTGGCCTGATGCCTTTCGGCGAAATCATCGGCAGCAACCTTCCACGCAAGTTATCCCTGCCGGTGGTGTTGCTGGTGACCCTGTTGTTGGGCATTGGGGTAACCTTCGCCGAGCCCGCCATTGGCGCGCTGCGCGCCGCCGGGCAGAACGTTTCTTCAGAGCGCGCGCCCTACCTCTGGGCGATCCTCAATCAGTGGACCGGCGCACTGGTTCTGGTGGTGGGGGCCAGCGTCGGCCTGGCCGCGGTCATCGGCACGCTGCGCTTCCTCTACGGCTGGAGCCTGAAGCCGTTGATCTATTTATCACTGGCGCCCGTGCTGCTGCTGACGGTGTACATGAGCAGTGATCCTGAGCTGGCAAAGATTATCGGCCTGGCCTGGGATGCCGGCGCGGTCACCACCGGGCCGGTCACTGTCCCGCTGGTGCTGGCGTTGGGCATCGGCATCGCAGCGGCTGCCGGCAAGGGCGGTTCCGGGCTGTCCGGGTTCGGTATTGTCACCCTCGCCTCATTGTTTCCCGTCATCGGCGTCATGCTGCTGGGCCTGTATGTGTCTGCCATCTCCTCGCCGGCAGACATCATCGCCGCGGCGCAGGCGGCGGCCAGCGCCGGACAACTGGCGGCTGACTGGTACACGGTCAGCCCCGGACTGGAGATCGTTTCCGGACTGCGGGCCATCGTGCCACTGGTGATTTTCCTGCTGATCGTACTGAGACTGCTGCTGCGGCAAAGCCTGCCACGGCGCGGCGAGATTTTCCTCGGCATCGCCCTGACCGTGGTGGGCATGTGCCTGTTCAATCTCGGCCTGACCTACGGTCTGTCGAAGTTGGGCGGGAGTGCCGGTTCGCTGATTCCAGCGGCCTTCATGCAGACGCCGGGCGCGGACGACTCCCCGCTCTACCGGTATGAGGTGGGGTTGGTAGTGGCACTGGTGTTCGCCTGGGTGCTCGGGTACGGGGCGACCGTCGCCGAACCCGCGCTGAATGCGCTCGGCGTCACCGCCGAGACGCTGACCAACGGTTTTATCCGCAAGCGCGGCCTTATCCGTGCGGTATCGATAGGTGTCGCCTGCGGCATTGCCCTGGGTGTGGCCAAGTTGGTGTTCGGCCTGCCACTGGTCTGGCTGGTGGTACCGCCCTACTTGCTCGCGGTGGTACTGACGATTTTTTCGACCGAAGAGTTCGTCAACGTGGCCTGGGATAGCGCGGGTGTCACCACGGGGCCAATCACCGTTCCGCTCGTTCTGGCCATGGGGTTGGGACTGGGCAATGCGACCAACGCCGTCGAGGGTTTCGGCATTCTTTGCATGGCCTCCGTCGGCCCGGTCATCAGCGTCATGCTCCTCGGGCACTGGGCGCGTTTCCAGTTGTGGAGACAGACAAAGGCCGCCGCAGAACAACCTGCGAAGCAATTTTTGGACACGGGAGAAGCAGGATGAAAGCTGAAGGAATTACCTACCTCACTGACGTTGCACTGATCACCTGCATTGTTCCCGTCGGGCGCGCCGATCTGGTGATCCGGGCGGCCCAGGGCATGGGCGCGCCGGGCGCCATTGTCTACCACGCCAGCGGGATTGGCCCCCGTGAGCGGCTCGGCCTGCTGAGCATCGCCATCGACGCGGAGAAGGAAGTGGTGAGCCTGCTGGTCGCTGCCGACTACCAGGACGCGGTACTCGAGGCGATCTATCACGCGGCCAATTTGAATGTTCCCGGCGCTGGAATGATCTATGCGACCCCCGTGGAAAAAGTCGCGACCTACATCCCCCGCGAGATGCTGAAACAGGAGAATCCCTCGTGAGTCTGGCGGTCGCGGGCGTACCGGGTGGGGCTGCAAAACTCATTACCTGCGTGTTGCCCGACGATGGCACCGAGCGCACGCTGCTGCAGCTATTGCGAGAGACGCATGGCATTACCCGGGCGGACAGCGTTAATTGCCGTGGCGTGGCCATACTGCAGGCCGCCAAAGCTCCCCGCTACGAAGTGCCAGAGGCGGTGCTCACCCGGATGGTTAATGTGGTGGTAGATGTAGCTCAGGCAGAAGAGGTGTTCGACTTTATTTGTGTAAACGCCAGGTTGGCCGAGCCTGGCAGAGGGTTGATGTACATGTCGGCGTTAAATTTCGCTATGGCATTGGCGATGCCTGAGGGGGTAGCGCAAGAGCACGAGGAGAAGCCGGCAGCGCTCAGTTGACGTCCATGACCACTCGGTTGTCGACCCATCGCACAGGCACTGGCTCCAACTGCGCGCCCTTGCAGGGTCCGTCGATACAGTGCCCGTTTTCAAAAAGAAACATCGCGCTGTGGTGCGCGCACATCAAGACCTTGCCACGATACGTGCAAAACTCCTGCGGGCGATAATCCAAGGGCACCGAAAAATGCGGACAACGGTTGATGTAGACCCACACCTGCCGGCCTTGCCGCACCGCCACCAGGCCGGCGGGATGCAGTTGCTGATGCTGCGGCAGGCCGAGGGCGCCGCCGTCGGCGATGTCGTCCAGTTGGCACAACGTGATCGTGGTCATGCTCAGCCACGCAATTCCGGATTGCCGAGGCTCCAGTACCACGGACGGATCTGGATGCTCGCAAACAACCCGGCCTGTACGTACGGATCGTCCTGAACGAACGCCTCCACTTCCGGCAAGCTGTGCGCCTCGATCACCAGCAACGTGCCATTCATCGCCACACCGGCCTCATCGAGGGTCGGACCGCCGAACCGCACGACCACGCGATGGCGCTCGGTCGCGCGTAAATGCGCTTGATGGCTGGGTCGCAAACGCTGACGCAAGGCCAACGAATCCGGATGATCTGTGGCAAACACCGCAAAAAACTGGCCCATGCTTCACTCGGCTTCCATCACAAATTCGTAGCACGCGCGTTTGAACGGCACGTCCATACCCAGTCTGGCCGACACATCGTCGTGGTTGATCCGGTCTTCGTAGATCACCTGCAATGACTGTTTGACGCCGAACACCGCATCGGACGCCAGATAGGGGTCATCGTGATTGAACAGGTGCGTGACCAGTTTGCGATAGCCGGGCACCTCAATCATGAAATGCAAGTGCGCGGGCCGCCACGCATGACGGCTGGCCGCATCGAGCATACGCCCCACCGGTCCATCAGTCGGTATCGGGTAAGCCACCGGGACAATCGTGCGAATTGCAAAACAGCCGTCCGCGTCGGTGCGATAGCGACCGCGCAGATTACCGAACGGCTGCTCGGTGTCCTGACCGGAATACATGCCGTTCTCGGCGGTCTGCCAGACATCGAGCACCGCACCGGCCAAGGCATTGCCATGCACATCGACCACGCGGCCACGCACCAGCGCGGTCTCACCTGGGGTGAAGGCCATGTTTTCTCCAAAAGCGCGATCAGGCATGCCGTCGATGTAGAACGGCCCGAACACCGTGGTCTCGGTCGCCGTTGCGCTGTGCCTGTGGTTGATCGCATCCACCAGCATCGACACACCGAGGGTGTCCGACAGCAGAATGAATTCCTGACGCACCAGACCGTCGCATTTATGCCCGGTCTCGGTCAGGAAGCGGATGCCTTCAAACCATTCCTGTTCGGTCAATTCGACCTCGCTGACAAAGGCGTGCAGATGCCGCGTCAGGCTTTGCATGATCTGTTTGTAACGCGCATTGGGCGCGTCGTTGAAACTGCTCACGGCTTGCGCGGAAATCAGCGATTCCGTAGCTTTGTCTTGATCGGTCATTGTTGTTATTCCGATGAGAATGGTCATGGCTGGACTGTCAGGCTGGCGCCAGCCCTTGCATGGCGCGGGTCAACAGCGCTTCGATCGGGCCTTGTTCAAATGGCCGTGGATTGTAATAAGGACTGGCACAGGCGATTTTCGCCGCTTCATCCGGACCGTTTGCGGGGAAGCCGATGTCCGCCAATGCCAGTGGAATACCCAGCTTCTGGTTCAGCGCATACAGCAAGGCGCCGACTTCACTGGAGTCGCTGCCACCCAGTGCGCGAGCGGCACGTTGCAACGGCCCCGCCGCTGCCTCGCGGTTGTAATGCGCGGCGTGCGGCAGAACGATGGCATGGGCCTGGGCGTGAGGCAGATTGAAGGTCCCGCCCAAGGTGTGGCAAAGCTTGTGGTGCAAGGCCATGCCGACCGAGCCCAGGCAAATGCCCGCCAGCCACGCGCCGTACAACGCCTGGCTGCGGGCCTCGGCGTCATTGGGATCCTTGACCACGCCCGGCAATGCCTGCGCCAGCGAGCGGATCGATTCTTCGGCCATGAAACCGATAATCGGATTGGCCTCCTGGGCATACAGCGCCTCAACCGCGTGGGCCATGGCGTTCATGCCTGAGCAGGCCGAGATTTGCGCCGGCAGGGTCAGGGTCAATTGCGGATCGTAGATCACCGTCTTTGGCAAAACCCTCGGATCACGTCCGGTTTTTTTCAGGCGGTTCTCGGTCAGCCCGTAGATCGGCGTCATCTCCGAACCGGCGTAAGTGGTCGGCACTGCGACGATAGGCAGACCGGAATCCATGGCAATCGCCTTGCCCAGACCGATGGTCGAACCACCGCCGATGGCCACGCAGCAATCGGCATCCAGACGCGCTGCTTCAACCCGCGCCGCCTGCGCCACTTCCAATGGAACGTGCATCACCGCTTTGGCATAAACCCCCGCAGCGCGGTCACCGAGCAACGCGGCGACCCGTTCGCCCAGACCTTGCTGTTCAGGGGTGGTGAGGATCAACGCTCGCCGCGCGCCTAGCCGTTCGATTTCTTCAGCCAGCGCCGAGAGTTTGCCCCAGCCGAACACCACGCGGGTCGGCAGGCTTTGGTAGATAAATGGATTCATGACAAGCCTCAGCGTTTGAAGTGTGGCGGGATTTTCGCGTCGACGTTGACCCACACCGAACGGGCTTCGGTGTAGTCGTGGATCGCTTCAAATCCCATCTCACGGCCGTAACCGGACTGACCGACGCCACCAAACGGGCTGCCAGGGCTGACGCGTTTGTAGCAGTTGATCCAGCACATGCCGGCATGAATGGCGTCTGCCATTTTGTGTGCGCGGCTGAGGTTCTGCGTCCACAGGCCGCTGCCCAGTCCGTACTCGCTGCTGTTAGCGATGGCGAGGGCTTCTTCGTCAGTGCTGAAACGCACCACGGTGACAAACGGGCCGAACACTTCTTCCTGACACACCCGATCACTCGGCTTGGCCTCGACAATCGTCGGTTCGACATAAAAACCCTTGGCCAGGGCCTTGTCGTCCGGCGCCTTGCCACCGGCGAGAATCTTGCCGCCCTGCTCGATGGCAATATCGATGTAGGCCATCACGCGGTCGCGGTGCAGCGCCGAGGTCAGCGGGCCCATTTCGGTTTCCGGGTCCATCGGGTCGCCAAGGCGAATGGATTTGGCCAAGGCGATGAAGCGTTCAAGGAATTGATCAGCGATGTCCTTGTGCAGAATCAAACGCGAACCGGCGATGCACGCCTGGCCCTGGTTGTGAAAGATCGCCCAGGCCGCGCCATTCACGGCCGCTTCCAGGTTGGCGTCTTCGAAAACGATGTTGGCCCCCTTCCCGCCCAGTTCCAGCTGGATGCGCTTGAGGTTGCTCTTCGACGCTTCAACGATCCGCCGCCCGGTGGCGGTTGAACCGGTGAAGGCAATCTTGCCCACGTCGAGGTGTTCCGCCAGCGCTTGCCCGGCGGTGTGGCCGTAACCCGGCACCACGTTGACCACGCCTTTGGGGAAACCGACTTCGGTCATCAACTCAACGATGCGCAAGGTCGACAACGGGGTGATTTCCGAAGGTTTGATCACGATGGTGTTGCCCGCTGCGAGTGCCGGGCCCATTTTCCAACTGGTGAACATCAGCGGAAAGTTCCATGGCACGATCTGCCCGACCACACCGATCGGCTTGCGCTGCACATAATTGAGGAACCCGGCTTCGACCGGAATCACCGCGCCTTCGATCTTGTCGGCCATGCCGCCGAAGTAGCGGAAGCAAGCGGCGGTACGTGGCACGTCGAGGCCGCGGGAATCGCGAATCGGATGCCCGGTGTTCAGGGATTCGAGCTGCGCCAGTTCTTCGCTGCACGCTTCGATCTTGTCTGCGAGTTTGAGCAACAGGCGTCCACGCTCGGCCGCGCCCAGCGCCGACCAGGCCGGGAACGCGCGTTTGGCCGCAGCGACAGCGAGGTCGATATCAGCGGCTTCAGCAGCGGCAATGCGGGTGATCAACGAGCCGTCATGGGGCGACACCACGTCGATGGTGCCACCGGCGACCGCATCGACGAAGCGGCCATCGATATAGAGCTGATTTTGCATAATGGTTTCCTCGCACCGCGCCTATCGCGCAGTGTCTGACTGAATGGCTGGAAGCATGGCCCGACGTGATGCCGGGCAAGACACGGGGTCTTAGAACTCGATCGGGTACGGCTTGAGCTCGCCGCTTTCGTAACGTTGCGGCAGGTTCGGCGTGGCGTTTTCCCAGACCAGCAGCATTGAGCGTTTGGTCGAGTAGCCCTGGTGGCGGATGTCGGCGGGCATGGCGCAGATGTCTCCCGCACGCATGGTGATCCGGGCGCGGGGATTGCCGTCGTCCTTGTCGCCGACGTCCCAGATGATCTCGTCGGACATTTGCAGGAACCACTCGACCCGGTCATTGCCATGGAACACCGGCAGGATGAATTCTTCGGTGGTTGGGCAGAACAGGCTGGCCTTGCACACCGAAGTCACCGAAGGGTTCCAGGTCACGTCGGAGCGCGACAGGTACTTGTGCAGGTTGAACGCATGCAGCTCACCTTCGAAACCTTCGGCGGCGTGGATCTGCGGTTCGTCCTGCGGCACGTCGATGAACTGGCGATTGACCGGCAGATCATTGCGCAGCGGCGAATCGTCCGGCAGGCCCGGCATGCGTTTAGTGGCGATGCGGAACCGTTCGATGGCTTCGATGTTGTCACCGTTCTTGCGGCCGAACGCGCTGCCGGTCTCTTCCGGTGCAGCGAACGGGTCGAACGTGGCGTTGGTCCAGTCGCGCAGGATGGCCTTGAAGGTGGCCATGATCAGCGGCGTTTCGAAATTTTCGATGTAGTTGACGCCTGCGGCCTTCAGCGTGCCATTGAAAGTACCGGCGTACAGGTCGACTTTGCCGTAGTAATTGCGGGTGCCGATGACCTGGTCGAAGTTGACCCAGCCGTAGAAAAACCCCCAGGCCACGTCGCGCATCATGGCGCGCAGGAACGCATCGACCGGAATCAGGTGCGAGCGGGTCTGACCTTTGGCGGGCCAGGTGATGCGGGCGAAATACTCGTCGCGCGACAGTTCGAAGGCGCCGAGTTTGAATGAGCGGTAGCCGGTTACGGCGTGGGCCGCGCTGGCCTGGACGTCATCGTCGGCAAACAGGGCGGTATCGGCGGCGGTTTCAAGCATGGCCATGGCGGGTTTCCTCTTGTTGTTGTGGGATGGGCGGTCGGGCTCGGCAGATCACTTGAAGCAGATGTCTGCCCACTTCTCGACCGACAACGGGCCTTTGATGGTCTGTTGCAGAATCACACCCGGGCGGCTGGCCTCAAAGCGATACGCGGTGCCCACCGGCAACAGGCATTGATGGCCGCGCTTGAGCAGCACATAACCCATTGGCTTGCCCGCCGGCAGGTCACCGGCCAATTGCGTGCCCTCGCCGGTCTTGAGCGGCGTATCGAGCTTGAGGAAATCCACCCGCACTTCGCCGTCCATGACGATGGCGAACTCGTCGTGCGCTGCGGTGAACCAAGGCGACTGGCCTTCGGCGCGCAAGGTTTCAATCACGTAGCCGAGGTTCAGGCCGACGACGACTTTTTCATATGGAAGGGATTTTTCCGCCACTTCGAAAATGTTCGAAAAGGCGTAGTGGCTGGCCTGGCCGCTGATGATTTCAACCGAACCTTTGCTGTAGTTGTCCAGCGAGCCGAAGACTGTTTCGATTGCCGCGCTACTCATGGTTTTCACCGTTTTGTTGTTGTAGTAACAGTGAGCCAACAGTACGTCGCAGCTGCTCTTGGGACAATTAGAGGACCGGCGACAACAGTGTTCGCGAAACGCAAACATTGGGGTCACTGCAATCCCTGTGGGAGCGAGCTTGCTCGCGATGGGGGACTACTGTTCAACATCAGTGTTGACTGACCCGCCGCTATCGCCAGTTCAAGCTCGCTCCCACAGGTTTTGTATTCAGCCAGCGACCTATATTTTCAGCGCACCCAGCCACGCTCCAGCAAGGGCTTGTCCCAGCATGGCTCATCGCCGAAGTTCTCCACCAGGAAGTCGATCAACGTGCGCACTTTCAAGGCCCGGCGCTGGGTCGCGGGATACACCGCCGAGAAATTGAAGGAGGACAAGGCGTACTCGGGGAGTACCGGAATCAACCGGCCACTGAGCAAATCATCGCTGGCCACCAGCGTCGGCAGGCAGACAATGCACACCCCGGTTTGTGCGTAATCGCGCAGTAAATGCACCGAGTTCGAACGCACTTGCCCCGGCAAGCTCAGCTCTACTTGCTCGTCTTCACGGCTGAAAATCCAGCGGTTGCGCGACGGATAACCCTCGTACAACGCAATTTTGTGTTGCAGCAGTTCCTGGGGATGGGTCGGCACGCCGAACTCGCTGGCGTAATCGGGTGACATGCAGAACAAACGACGCACGCTGAACAGCTTGCGCTCGATCAGCGTCTCGGCCATCGGTGGGAACATCTGGAACGCCACGTCGAAGCCTTCTTCGATGGGATCCACCACGCGGTCGTTGACGATCACGTCGACTTCGATGTCCGGATACAGCCGGGTGAACTCGGCCAACATCCGGCCGAAGTGACCAATGGCAAACCCCGGCAGCATCTGCACCCGAAGTTTGCCGGTGGGCTTGGCCCGCAATTCACGCATGTGCTCGGTCAGCGAGTTGAAACCCGCGACCATGTCGGCGCATTCCTTGTAGTAAGTCTCGCCCACTTCGGAGAGCCGCACATGCCGGGTGCTCCGATGGAACAGCGGCGCGTTGATGAACTGTTCCAGTTGCTGGATACGGTGGGTGATCACCGAGCGGGTCACGCCCAGTTGCTGGGCGGCCTTGGCGAAATTGCCGGTTTCGGCCACCCGCACAAAGGCTTCGACACTGAGTAAACGATCCATGGGGCAGGCTCTCTGGATGTTTTTGTTCTTATAGGAACAGCGAGGTTAGCCTGTCGGCACCTCGCACTCCAGAACCATGCTGCGCGTCATGGCCGGGGCTGTATCGACAACCGTCGCTGCATCGGGAAAACCTGCCAGCCCAGGCGCTCGCTGATCAGTCCCCACACCCCTTGCGGGGCCTTGAGCATCATCACCACCGCCACCACGCCGAGGATGATCATGTACACCGCGCCGTACTGCGCCAGGCAACCGCGCAACACGAAGTAGATCAGCGTGCCGATCAACGGGCCTTCCAGGGTGCCGATGCCGCCGATGATCACGATGAAGATCACCACCGCGGTCCAGTCCTGCAGGTTGAACGCCGCATCCGGGGAAATCCGCAACTTTTGCAGGAAGATCAACGCCCCGACCACACCGGTCCACCCAGCGGCCAGTACGTAGACCATCAGTTTGGTGCGGAACGTATCGACACCGAGGCTGCCGGAGGCCGGTTCCGAATCACGAATCGACGCCAGGGCCAGCCCCTGCCGCGAACGCAGCAAAAAGAACACCACCGCCACGGCGGCAATGGCAATCGCCAGGGCAGTGAAATAAATCAGCGTTTCACGCCCGTCACGGTCATTGCCGATTTGCCGCACGATCGCCGCCGGCAAACTCTGTCCCGATCCGCCGCCAAGGCTGCTCATCTGCGCCAGGCCCAAGCGGAAGACCTCCGCGACCACCCAAGTGCCGATGGCGAAATAGGCGCCACGCAGGCGAAAGACGATCAGCGCCGTGGGAATCGCCAACAGTGCAACCAACACGCCCGAGAGCAGGACCGCGAACAACGGTGGAATGCCAAACCGGGTGGCCAGCATAAACAACAGATACCCGCCGAGACCGACAAACGCCTGCTGCCCCACCGAAACCATGCCGGCGTACCCCGCCAGCAAATTCCACATTTGTGCCAGGGCCAGGTAGTAGGCGAATTCCACCACCAGTCGCAGGCTGGCGCGGTCAGCCCACAATGGCGCGCTGAACAACACCAGCACACAGAGCCCGAGCAAGGCCAGGCCAATGGTGCTGCTGGTGGTGGTGCGTTGTACGCGATAAACCGGCGCGGGATTGTTCAAGGCATTCATCAGTCGACACTCCGGGGAAACAGGCCACGCGGACGCACGACCAGGATCAGCAGAAACACAAGATGACCGGCGAGAATTTGCCAACCGGGATCGATTTTGGCGCCCAGTGTTTGCGCAACGCCTAGAATCACCCCGCCCGCCAGCGTGCCCCACAGGCTGCCCAAGCCACCGATGATCACCGCTTCGAAACCGTACAACAGCCGTGCAGGCCCCACGGTGGGGTCGAAACTGGTGCGGATCGCCAGAAACACTCCGGCAATCGACACCACCGCCATCGCCAGTGCCATGGCCAAGCCGAAGATGTGCGCGTTGTTGACGCCCATCAATCGTGCGGTGTGTTGGTCATCCGAGGTGGCGCGAAACGCCCGGCCCAGCGAGGTTTTGTAGAACAGCAGTTGCAGACCGCCGATGATCAGCAATGCACTGCCAAACACGATCAGCGGCATCACGCCGACGCTCAGGTTGCCGATGCCGACACTGGCGACCTCAAGATCGCCCTGAGACAGCTTCTGGCTATCGGCGCTGAAAAATTCCAGCAGCACGTTTTGCACGATGATCGACAGGCCGAACGTCACCAGCAATGGCGGCAGAATGTCCGTGCCCAGCGTGCGGTTGAGCAACAACCGTTGCAGCAGGTAGCCGAAACAGAACATCAGCGGCACCACGATCAGCAAACTGGCCAGCGGACTGAATCCCAGATGATTGACCACCATCAGCGCCAGGTACGACGCCAGCACAATGAAGTCGCCGTGGGCGATGTTGACCAGGCGCATGATGCCGAACATCAGCGACAGCCCCACCGCGAACATCGCGTACAGGCCACCGAGTAATACGCCTTGAAGCAAAGTATTGAGCCATTCCATCACTAGATCCCGAAATACGCGGCTTTGATGTGCGCTTTGTCCGCGTCTCCTGGGCGCCCGGTCAGGGACACGCGCCCTTCCTGGAAGCAATAGAAGCGGTCGCACACACTCAGTGCCTGATTGATGTCCTGCTCGACGAGAATCACCGTGGTGCCGTCGGCCTTGATCGAGGGCAATGCGGCGTAGATGTCCTTGATCGTCGTCGGCGCCAGGCCGAGGCTGATTTCATCGCACAACAGCAGGTGCGGGTTGGCCATCAGGCCACGGCCAATCGCAACCATCTGCTGCTGGCCGCCGGACAGTGCGGTGCCGGGTCGCTTGCGCAGTGTTTCCAGCACCGGAAACAGCTGATAGATGCGCTTCAGCGTCCACGGTCCCGGGCGTTTGCTGTAGGCGCCAATCAGCAGGTTTTCTTCGACGCTCAGTGACGGAAACAGCTTGCGGCCCTCCGGCACCAGCGCGATGCCGCGCTCCAGCACCTGATTGGCGGCCATGTCGCCAATGGCCTGCCCCTTGAACGTAATGGCGCTCGGCTGGTTCTTGATCAGCCCGGCGAGCGAACGCAGGAATGTCGATTTGCCCGCGCCGTTGGAGCCGATGATCGCCACGGTTTCACCAGCCTCAAGGGTCAGGCTGATGTCGAACAGCGCTTGAAAATCGCCGTAGCCGGCGCAGAGTTTTTCGATGGTCAGCATGCGTCAGCTCCCGATGCCCATGTAGATGTCCTGGACCCGAGGGTCGGCCATGACGTTGCGTGGCTCGCCTTCGGCAAGTTTGGCGCCGAAGTTGATCACCGTCAGGCGACTGACCACGGCCAGCAAGGCGTGCACGATGTGTTCGATCCAGATAATGGCGACACCGGACTTGTGGATGCCCTGAATGGTTTCCACCAGTGCCAGGCACTCCGGTTCCGTCAGGCCACCGGCGATTTCGTCGAGCAACAATAAACGCGGTCGAGTCGATAAGGCACGAGCCATTTCCAGGCGTTTACGGTCGAGCAAGGTCAGCGAACCGGCCAGCACGTTGGCCTTGTGCATCAGGCCGGTGAGTTCCAGCGTCTGCGCACACCATTGGCTGGCCTCCTTGTCCCGCAGCCGCGCACCAAAGGTCGCGCCCACCAGCAGGTTCTCGAACACGGTCATTTTCACGAACGGGTGCGGTATCTGGTGGGAACGGCCAATGCCTTGCTTACAGCGCTTGAACACCGGTTCGCGGGTGACGTTGCGGCCCTCGAAATGAATCGTGCCTTTGTCCGCAGCCACGCCACCGGCGATCAGGTTGAACAGCGTGCTTTTACCCGCGCCGTTGGGGCCGATGATGCCCAGTGCTTCACCCGATTGCAGGGTCAGGTCGATGGCATCCGTGACCTTCACCGAGCCGTAGCTTTTGTGCACATCAGTCATTTGCAGAAGTGGTTGTTGCATGGTGCACCCGTGTCCTGTTGCGCGATCAATACGTAATGGCCTGCATCTCACCGCCCAACGGAATCGCTGGTGCGGTGGCATTGCTGGTCACGATCAGGTCGTATTTGCTGTCATTGCCCAGGCGCCACTGACCGCTGACCAGCGGAGTCTTGGCGACGTTCTTCACCGGTCCGCCCTTCCAGTTGATCGGCCCGACCACCGTGTTGAGGTTGGTCTTGAGCAAGGCATCGCGAACCGCGTGTGCATCACCGACTTCTTCGGTGCGCTTGAGGATGTCCACCGCCAGTTCGAACAAGGCATGCACGAAGCCCAGCGGTTGCGTCCATTGTTTTCCGGTGGCCTGGGTGAAACCCTGGGCCAGTTGCCCGGCACTGGCGCCGGTCAATGAAGAGCTGAACGGGTGTGTCGGGCTCCACCAGATTTCGGTCGACAGGTTATTGCCGGCCTTGCCCAGCGCCTCGACGGCGGTGGGAAACAGCAACGCCTTGCCCACCGACACCGCTTTGGGCTTGAAGCCCTGTTGGCGAGCCTGGGTCCAGAACGTGCTCAGGTCCGGTGGAATCACCACGCCGGTGACGATCTCGACATCGGCCTTTTTGAACGCGGCGATCTGCGCGGAAAAATCGTCGGTCAGGCTTTGAAAGCGGCCGGGGTCGACCAGTTGGAAACCCTTCTGCGCCAGAACCGGTGGGAAACCGAGCTTCTGATCGCCCCAGGCATTGCCATCGCCATCATTGGGAAAGAGTCCACCGACCACTTTGTTCGACGGCATCGCGCCCCACATGGAGCTGTATGCGCCGATCACATCTTCCAGGCCCCAGAAGAAGTGGTAAGTCCACTCAAAGCCTTGATTCGGCTTGCCGCCACGGGTGAAGAACCACGGCTGCCACGGGGCGACGGTGGAAATGCAGGGAATCTCGTTGATTTCGCACTGATCGGACACCGGGTTGGTGGTTTCCGGGGTCGACGACACCAGCATCAAGTCGACCTGATCCGACAGAATCAGCTCGCTCGCCACTTCCGCCGCGCGGTTGGGGTTGGATTGGCTGTCCTTGACGATGACTTCCAGGCGATAGGCCTTGCCGCCCACATTGATCGAGTTCTTCAGCACTTGCTTGAGCGATTCGATGATGTAGTTGTCGGCCGCCGCAAACGGCGCCAACGGCCCGGTCTGCGGGCTGACATAGCCGAGCTTGATCACCCGCTCACTGCCGATGGCAAAGGTGAACGGCATGCTCGCCAGTGCCACGCCACCGGCAGCAAGGCCGGTGCTGCGCAGGAAATCGCGGCGGGAGAAGTTGCGGCCAAACAGGTTGTTATCGTTGTTGTCTGTCATGTCAGTACTCCAAAAGCCTGGACGAACGGGGTCGCCACGTGTGGCCGGGCCATCACGCAGGATCAGGGGTAAACGGAAGAAGTCGGTTTAAAAGAAGAAGCTGACGTCGAAGGACGCCACGACCTGCGAGTCTTTTTGCCCATCGGCGTAGGCATCGCGACCGGGACCGGAATGAATGTCGTAACGCAATTCCGGACGCAGGCGCACGTTGGGTGTCGGCGTCCAGGCCACGTTGGTGGTCACGCCGTAAAAACTGCCCCAGGTCGGGTCCGGGATACCGGTGTTAGGGTCGATATTGGCCATCATCACGTGGACCGGCGCATCGGTGTAGAACCACTCGGCTCGGCTGTTCCACATCAGGTTTTCACTGAGTTTGTGATACCAGTTGATGTCGGTGCCGTACCAGGTGGCATCGTTCTTGTTGGCAAACCCGGCGAAAGCCCCCTGCTCCTGCTTGCCGTAGTTCAACTCCAGCGCCACCCGGTTGTTCGGGTCGAGCACCTGCGACAGCGTCAGGTAAGACGCCAGGCGTTTGTAGTCGTCATCCTTGGTCCCGGCGGGCAATGGCGAGCCGCAACTGCATTCGGCAAAGCTGTCACCTGCGCCGTTGCCGTAGATGTTTTCCCAGTCGATCCAGGTGCTGAAATCCGCCGAGCGCCAGCGCACGTTGGCGATCACATCCGGATCGTGGTTGGGGTCTTGCAGGTTGTTCCAGCCCTGCACCACACCCAACTCGAAGCCGAGCATGCTTTCGCCGGGCGCCGAAGGCAGTTTGAACGAGTACAGCGCGCCGGCATGTTTGGCCGGGCCGTGCATGAAGGAATAGGTGTGCGAGTAGAAATCAGTCGGTGCAGGTGACGGCAAAGCGAAGCCGATTTCATTTTCCAGCGGCGTGTGGAAAATCCCGACCATCAGCTCCGAACCGCCGAGCACCGGGAAGTAAAAATTGACGTAGGCCTGGGCGAAGGTAAGCGCCGGATTATCCGGCTTGTTGCTGCGGTTGGCGCTCAGATCTTCGTCCCAGCCGTAGGTCTTGAAGTAGCGTGCATCCTTGCCGTACACCGTGGTGACATTGAAACCCCAATCTGCCTCTTGCGGCATCGGACCCGGAAACGGACCCACGCGGCCGATCACATTACTCTTGGGTTTTTTCTCCACGGCGAGGGCGAACTGGTTGAGGTTCACGCCTTCGTCGGTATTGAAGAAGCTCTGCTTGCTGACGTCATCCGTGCCGTTATTGTTGTAGATCACACCGGCCTGAGCCCAGCCGTAGACCTTGATCCCGTGTTCACGCTCAAGGCTGTCGCCGAAGACATTACGCACCAGCGAACCCATGGGATCGTCTGCCGCCAGGACCACAGAGGGAAACAAAACGTCAGCCCCCAGAACGGGAGCGAACAGGGTCGCTGCGCAAACCCATGCACGAATACTCATACCTGCCTTCCTTATTTTTATTAGGCGCCAATCCCCCGAAGGGGCATGTGGCCGAAAGCAAGGTATGACGTCTTGATGAGCCCTGGCTTGAGCTCCACCCGACCGTTGGCGGATCGTGGTGTTCGGCGTAATGGAGGCTACAAGCCTGCTACTACGCCAACAATTCCATTCTCGGCGACTTCAGTGTTTGCGAATTGAGAACAATGTGTCACTTCAGAAGCAAACCAGATGGTTTACTTGAACCCTCTATCAGCTGCTGTGGCGGTGCTTAACCGAAAAGTCAGGCACATGAAAACCTTTCCATCCCAGCGGAACGCCTATTTAAAGCGGATGCTGATTATTGCGTTGCAAACACCACACCGACCTCCTCGGCATATTTCAACCAAGCGGCTTTGAGCCGCTGCACCGTCTCTGGTCGGGCGGCGGCCAGGTCTGTGGTTTCGCCGCGGTCCTGCGCCACATCGAACAACTGCCATTGTGGCGGCTGCGCGTCGCCGCCAAACCCTGCTTGCGGGCGGATGCCCAACAGTTTCAGGTCTCCTTCCCGGTAATAGGCATTGCCGAACAGTTCGCCGGCCAGGCTGTCATGACGGTGCGGGCTACCTTCTCCGGCGAGCATTGAGCGCATTGATTTACCGGTAATCGGGTGTTTGCTCACGTCGGTGGGCGCCTCGACACCCGCCAGATCGAGGAAGGTGGGCGCCAGGTCATCCACCCGCGCTATACCGCGTTCCACACCCTGACGACGCAGTGTCTTGGGCAGCTGGATGATTGCCGGTACGCTGATGCCACCTTCGGCCGTGGTGCCTTTGAACAAATGGAACGGCGCGGCGCTGACCTCTGCCCAACGCAGGCCGTAGTCGATTTGCGACCCTGCCTGACCGAGGTTAGCGTAACTGTTATCGGTGCGCGGGCCTGGGGGATAGAACTGGGCGTGGTTCTCTGCTGCCGCGCCGTTGTCCGACATAAATACAATCAACGTGTTGTCGTACTGGCCGCTCTGGCGCAGGTAATCCACCACTCGGCCAATGTTATGGTCGAGGTTATCGACCATGGCCGCGTAGATTTCCATCTTCCGCGCTTCAATACGTTGCTGTTCCGGGCTCAGTTGCTGCCAGCCGGGCAGTTTTGGATTCACCGGGAGCGGGTTCGCAGGCTGGGCGCCGTTCGCCATAAGGCCAAGACTTTTCATCCGTTCGATACGCGCCAGACGTACGCTGTCATACCCCTGATCAAACCGCCCTTTGTACTTATCGAGGTATTCCTTGGGCGCCTGCAAGGGCCAGTGCGGAGAGGTGTAAGCGGCGTAGGCAAAAAACGGCTTGCCATCCTTTTGGCTGTTTTGCAGGTAGCTGATCAGCTTGTCGGTATAAAAGTCCGAGGAGTAGAAATTCTCCGGCACCTCCACCGCTTTGCCGTTTTCACGATAGTGCACCTGCTCGATTTTTGTCGGGTCGATACTCGAGGGTTTGAAGTGTGCAGCCCCGCCCTCCAGCAGTGTAAAAGACTGCTCGAACCCGCGTTGATCCGGTCCCTGATCCGCTTCCAGCCCCAGGTGCCATTTACCGACCATGAGGGTGTTGTAACCGCCCTCCTTCAGCAATTCGGCAATCGAGTAGGAACGTTGATTCAGGTAACCCTCATAACCCGGCTTACCCCGTTGAAACGGCTGCAAGGCTTCCGCCATGGTGCCAAGCCCGGCGAGGTGGTTGTCGGTGCCGGACATCAGCATGGAGCGCGTGATCGAACAGGTCGGTGCCGCGTACATGCTGGTGAATTGCAAGCCTTGATGGGCGAGTTCATCCAGCGTCGGTGTATTGATTTCCCCACCAAAACTACCCAGGTCGGAATACCCCAGGTCGTCGGCCAGAATCAGCAAAATATTGGGTTGCTTCGCATCAGCACTGGCCGCCATGGCCAGGCTGCTACTGAGTGTCAGTGCACCCAACAGTAACGTCAGGGGCATGCGCAAAAGAGGCATGTTTTCTCTCTTATTCTGTTCAATCGAAGACCATGGATTTTGGTACGAGCCCGGCGCGGTGCTTATTCTTCGAATATCGCCACCGCCCGAACAAACCCCGCCGACGCATGCTTGATCTTGTAGGGGAAACACGACACCACGAAGCCGCTGGCCGGCAGGGCTTCAAGATTGGCGAGCTTTTCCATTTGCCCATAACCGATATCGCGCCCCGCCTTGTGCCCCTCCCAAATAATCGAGGCATCACCGTCAGCGGCAAAACGCTCGCGGGTGTACTTGAACGGCGCGTCCCAACTCCAGGCATCGGTGCCGACGACGCGCACACCGCGCTCCAGCAGATACAGAGTGGCTTCACGGCCAATTCCGACGCCGGCATCGAGGTAACCCGGTTGACCGAATAGCGCGCCGGCCCGGGTGTTGATGAGTACGATGTCCAGCGGCTGCAACTCATGGCCAATTCGCGCCAGCTCGGCTTCGATTTCATCGGCGGTGACCACGTGCCCGTCCGCCATGTGCCGCAAATCCAGCTTCACGCCCGGTTGCAGGCACCACTCCAGCGGCAATTCGTCGATGCCAAACGCAGGCTCACCGCCATTCGTGGTCGAGGCGTAATGCCAGGGCGCATCCATGTGCGTTCCACTGTGAGTGGTGATGTGCAGCCGCTCGGCCGCCCAGGATTCGTTGCCGGGCATCTGATCGAGTTGCAACCCCGGGAACATCGCCGCCATCTCGGGCCAGCCTTGCTGGTGATCCATGTAATCAATCTTCGGCAACAACGGAGGTGGGTCCGTGTACGGGTTGTTGTCGAGGGTGACCGAAAGATCTACCAGACGACGTTTAGGCTTGATTGGCTGCGACATGAATCGTGTCTCCAGTGAGCGACAAGTGGCGTGGGTTGGCGGGATTCAGGGCGTTGCGAATCAGCGCGGCAGCATTGCCGTCATGGCTGAAACCGGCGGCACGCGCCTGCGGGGTTTTCAGGGGTGGCATGCGCCCGAACAACGCTTCCAGTTGGGTATCGGGGTCATGGCTGATCAGGCTGCGACGTTCCTGCCCATAACTCGCCGCCAATGCGTCCACCACCTGGGCAATGGACAGATGCAGCACCGGCAACTGCCATACCCGTTGCGACGCCCATTGGTTGCTATCGAGTTCGGCAGCGTGAATCAGGTTGTTCACACAGCAACGCGCCGACATCCACCACGCTGTTGCCTGCGCAGAGACAGGACAACGATAGGACTCGCCCTCGGCAAATGCGCGCAACAAATCGCTCATGAATGCCGAGCGCAAGCCGTTGGGTTCACGCGGACGGGCAACGATGCCCGGCAGGCGCAGTACGCGGCCGTCCACTTCCGCACGCCGGCCGAGGTCGATGATGGCGCTCTCGACCATGGCTTTGTGCGTGCCATAAGACAATTGCGGACGCAGCTCAGCCTGCTCGTTCATTTTTGCCGGCAAATGGGCGCCGTACACCGCCACACTGCTGGCATACACCAGCACCGGTGGCAGCGCTTTATTGCGCAGTTGGTTAAGCAACTCGAGGCTGGCCAACAGGTTGACCTGATAACCCAGTTCGTACTGCTCTTCGGCGGCGCCACCGGGGACACCGACCAGGTGGAACACCACATCAATGCCATCGGCCAACACCCGGCGCATCAGGGCCACATCGGTAATGCTGCCGTAATGACGGCGCAAACGCGGGTCGTCCGTCACGCCTTGCAGGTCGGTATCCAGCACCAACAATGAGTCGATGACGCGACCGCGCAAGCTGCCCCGCGCCAGCAGGCAACGCACCAATTCACGCCCCACAAAACCGTTGGCACCGGTAATCAATACTCGCATGTGCCGCTCCTCAGCCCTGAGCCTGAACCACACGTTGATCGATTGCACCGAACAACGACTGGCCGTCGCGCCCCTGAACATCCATGTGCACACGATCACCAAAGCGCATGAAGCCGGTTTGTGCGGCACCCAGCTCGATCATTTCAATCGCTCGACGCTCGGCGATGCAGGCTGAACCCACACTGCGTTCGGCATTGGAGACGGTGCCGGAACCCATCAAAGTGCCCGCGCCCAACCGGCGAGTCAGGGCGGCATGGGCGATCAACTGGCCAAAACTGAAATTCATCTGCCCGCCGTGCGGATGACCAAACCATTGGCCATTCCAGTGCACCTGCAAGGGCAGGTGCACGCGCCCGTCACGCCAGGCATCACCCAGTTCATCCGGCGTGATGGCCAGCGGGGCGAAGCTGGATGAGGGTTTGGCCTGCAAAAATCCAAAGCCTGTGTGCATTTCCCGTGGGGCCAGGGCGCGCAAACTGACGTCGTTGATTTGCAGAATCAGCTTGATGTGTTGCAGCGCCTGTTCGGCAGAGCACCCCATGGGCACGTCATCCACCAGCACCACAAACTCGCCTTCAAAGTCGATGCCCTGGCTTTCGCTTGGCAGCGCGATATCATCGCGCCCACCCATGAAATCGTCGCCGGCACCCTGGTACATCAGCGGCGTGTGTTCGACGCCGTCGATAGGGTCAAGGTTGAACGCTTTCTGCATCAGCGCACCGTGGCTGAGGAATGCCGAGCCGTCGCACCATTGGTAAGCACGCGGCAATGGCGCCATGGCCTGAGCGGGGTCGAAGGCAAAGGCATCCGCCGCTTCCCCAGCGTTCAGTTTGCTGGCAAGTGCCTGCAAACCCGGCTCAGTGCTACTCCAGTTCTCTATCGCCTGTTGCAAGGTAGACGCGACGGAGCCGGCATCCACTGCCCACGCCAGATCCCGTGAAACCACCACGAGCCTGCCATCACGACTAGCGTTTTTAAGGGTGGCGAGTTTCATGCGCAGGCTCCTTGTTCACGGTTCAACTCGTCAGCGAAGCGCCCGTCGAGGAGGATGAAAACCATGCGCGCCATCGCTTCGGTGCGATTGCTCCAGGCGTGGTTGGTGCCGCGTTGCACCACCACGTCACCGCGTTTGAGGTGCACTTCTTCCTCATCGAGCACCAGCCACACTTCACCCTCGGTGACGATGCCGTAGTCGAGGGTTTCGGTGCGGTGCATCAATTTATGCCGTGCGCTGCCCTGCCCGGTACCCGCGTGGACCTGGCCGATTTCAGCGAACACCGCCGCGGCGTTTTCATCGCTGACCTGGTTCTGAACGCTGTCCGGAGGAATGTCCACCACACGAATGACGCTGCCCTGTGGTCCGGGGCTGAGTTGCAGAGGTTTGCTGCTCGGATCACTGGCGTTGTCGAGTAACGCCGGGCTGGTGCTGCTGTTCCACAGTTCATGAAACACCGTGCCCGGTACGGAAGCCAACGGGAACACATTGGGCGTCGGCCCATGAATGGCGACGATGGCCTGACCCTGTTGATCGTGACCGGTGACCACTCGTTTGAATTCAGGAAGCGCTTGCATGGAGAATCCTCGTTCAGTTGCCGTCGCCGATGGTGGTGTCACCGACGACAATGTTCGCGTCGTCCAGCAGTCCCGCGATCCGGGGCACGGCCAGACACAACACCGCCACTAACAGTTGCAGCCCACCGACAATGGCCAACGCCTGCGGTAGCGCCCTGGCGGCGCCATGGGTCATGCCCAGCACGACCAGGGGGCTGATAAATTCGCCGGCGAAAATGGCCGCGGTAAAACACCCCGCCGCCCGCCCGCGTTGATGGAAATTGACTTGCGCCATGATCCAAGTGATCAGCGTCGGCAGCATCAAGCCAATGCCCAGTCCGTTGATCAGTACGGCGACCACGACCTGCACATGGCTCAAGGCATCAGCCATCAACAACCCGCCGATGCCCGCCAGCACATAGGCGATCAGCAGCATGTGCTGCCCGCGCATCCCGCTGAACAAACGAAAGCTCAGTGCGCCGACCAGAACCCCCAGTTGATTGGCGCCCATGGTCAGGCCGATTTTTTCCGGGGCGTCCACTTGCAGCAGATTGAGCAGGTAACCGGCCTGCACCGGCACGATAAACAGGCTCAAACCTGCCAACAGCGCCAGCACGTACAAGGGTGTGAGCGCGCGCCATGGAAATTTGCCTGTCGGCACCGCTTGCGTTGCTTGCTCTGGCTGTGGGCGAGCCTGTGGTTCCCACAACTGCCAGGCCATCAGCGGCAGGAAAATCAAACCCACGGCGTACAGCGCGAACGGCGTACGCCAGTCGTTTTGCCCGAGGAAGCCACCCAGCGCGATAAACACCGCGGCGGACAACGAGGTGGCGACCATCTGCAAGGCGAACAAACGTTCACGTCTGGCTCCGCTGTAATAGTCGCCCATCAGCGTGGTGCAGCAGGTCATGATGCCCGCCTCGGCCAATCCGATGCCCGCTCGGCTGAGCACAATCATCTGCAGCGAGTCGAGCCAAAGCGGCAGCACGCCGCAGAGGACGTACAGCAACATACTGGCGAGCAGCAATGGCTTGCGCCCCAGCCTGTCGGCTATCAGCCCGGCAAACGGCGCCAGCATCGCAATCACCAATGCCGGCAAGGTCAGTACGACGGGGACCAGCACGGCGCTGCCGGCCACCTCAGCAAAATGCGCCTGCATCCGTGGCAATACCGGGGCCAGCAATACGGCGCCCAGCACCGGCAAACAGCTTCCCAGCAGCAGCAACAGCGACTGCGGCAACCCGGCGTGTCGGGAGGGGTTTTCTACGAAGGAATTAGCGACCATGGCAGTGATCCTTAATGCGCAAGTTGTGCACGTTCGCAATAACCGGCGTGTCAGAACCCGCCACGTTGACCTCATTCACCGCTACAACCGCATCGGCCGTAGCGCTGCGTACGGGTAACAGGAAGTACGCCAATGCCGGCAGCAACACCAAGGCACCGACCATGTTCCAGATGAACATGAAAGCCAGCAGCACACCCATGTCGGCCTGGAATTTGATGGGTGAGAACGTCCAGGTTGCTACGCCGATGGCCAGGGTAATACCGGTCAGCATCACCACCTTGCCGGTGGACACCAGCGCGCGGTAATACGCTTCGGACAGGCTTGCCCCCTGGCGCAAATGCCCCAGCAGAATGCTCATCACGTACAACGCATAGTCGACACCGATGCCGACACCCAAGGCGATGACCGGCAGCGTGGCGACTTTCACCCCCATGTTCAGCCAGACCATCAACGCTTCACAGAGGATGGACGTCAGCATCAGCGGAATGACCGCGCACAGCGTCGCGCGCCAGGAACGGAAGGTGATCAGGCACAGCACAATCACCGCGCCGTAGACCCAGACGAGCATCTCGCGGTTGGCTTGTTTGACCACGATATTGGTCGCCGCTTCGATACCGGCGTTACCGGCGGCCAGAAGGAACTGCACCTCGTCGGTGTTGTTCTCGGCGGCAAATTTTTCCACGTGGTCGACCAAGCGGGTCAGCGTCTCGGCCTTGTGGTCGGTGAGGTAGGCATACAAGGTCAACAGGCTGCAGTCTTCGTTGTACAACCCACGCGGCGCACTGGCGGTGATCATGTTGAGCATCGCCTGGTTGTTCTGTAGCTCGTACCACTTCGGGTTGCCTTCGCTGAGGCCGACCAGCATGCGACGGTTCAGCAACGCCAGTGAGTTGGTCGAATCCACACCCGGCAAAGCGCGCAGTTGCCAGTCCAGGGCATCGACCTTGGCGAGGATGTCGTAGCGCGCACAACCGCCGGCCGGCGTTTTCACCATCACCGCAAACAGGTCGCTACTGGCACCGTAGTGACGGGTCAGAAAGGCATCATCCTGGTTGTAGCGCGAGTCCGCACGCAGCTCCGGCGCACCGACGTCGAGGTCACCGATTTTTAGTTGCAGGCCCACTAGAAAACCGACAACCGCCAACGCAAGGCTGATGGCGATGCACAGGCTGGCCCAACGACGATGGGTGAACAGGTCAAGAAAGCGCCAGAACCCATGGCGCGCCTGACCGGATTGCTCGGCTTGTTCGCTCTTGAGGCTCAGTTGTGCCGCACGGGGTGAAACGCCGACATAGGAGAGCAACACCGGCAGCAGAATCAGGTTGGTGAAGATCAACACCGCGACGCCAATGCTGGCGATCACCGCGAGGTCTTGAATGACCTGGATCTTGATCAGCATCAGCACCGCAAACCCCACGGCATCACACAGCAACGCCGTCAGCCCGGCGAGGAACAAACGCCGAAAAGTGAAGCGTGCTGCCACCACCCGGTGCATGCCTCGACCGATGTCTTGCATGATGCCGTTCATCTTCTGCGCGCCGTGGCTCATGCCAATCGCAAACACCAGAAACGGCACCAACACGGAATACGGGTCCAGTTGGTAATCCAGCAAGGGCAACAAACCGAGTTGCCAGACCACCGCGACCAGCGAGCACAACACCACCAGCACGGTGCTGCGCAGGCAACGCGTGTACCAAAACAGCACGGCGGTGGTGATCAGGATCGCGACGGCAAAGAACAGCAGAATCTGTTTCAGACCGGCAATCAGGTCGCCGACTTTTTTCGCGAAACCGGTGATGTGAATGTCGATTTTTGCGCTTTGATGGGTGCTGCGCAGCGTCTCCAGCTGCTCGGACAGGACCGCGTAATCAAGCGCCTTGCCGTCAGAAGTGGTTGCCAACAACGGCACGTAAATGATGCTGGAAGTCTGATCGAACGCCACCAGCTGACCGAGTTCATTTGAGCGTTGCACATTGCGCCGCAGTGCATCGAGGTTGGCCGCGGTGCCGCTGTAGTCATCGGGTATCACCGGGCCGCCATCGAGACCGTCTTCGGTCACCGCGACCCAGCGGGTGGCGGGTGTCCATAACGACTTCATGTAAACCCGGTCGACACCCGGCAGCAGGTAGAGTTGGTCGCTCATGGCCTGCAGGGTTTTCAGGTACTCGGCGTCGTAGATACTGCCTTGCCGGTTGGCCACCACAATGCGCAGGGCATTGCCCAGACCGGTGAGCTGTTTCTGGTGCTCAAGGTAGTTGGCAATGTACGGCTGTTGGGTGGGGATCATCTTTTCGAAGCTGGCATTGAGCTCGATGCGGGTCGCTTGATAACCCAATACCAGGGTTGTCAGCACACACACCAGCAGCACCCACAGGCGGTGATTGAACAGCGTGCGTTCCACCACCGAACCGGAGCGTGGATCGAAATTCGCCAGGCTTTGCGTGGCGTTGTCGAAAGACTTCATAACCTCACTCCGAAGCGGTAACGATTGACGGCGAAAGGCGCGTCAACCCAGTGAAACCCGCCAGTACCAGGCTGCCATCGGCGGCCTGAATAACACTGGAAACGGGCTTGCCGAGCGGTTTGCCATAAGGTTGGAGCAGTGCCCCGGGTTGGCTGTTGGTGCGAAACAAGGCGCCGGTTTGATTGACCAGCAGCAACTGGCCGTCATCGGTGCGGATCGCATCGCTGAACGACACTGGCATCGACACCGGTGCTGGCTGGAAGCTGTCGCCCAGATCGCCGGAGGAAAACGCATTGCCCTTCAGGCCGGCCACCAGCAAGGTGCCGTCATCGCGCAATTGCAGGGTGAAAAAGCTGCCCGCGTAGGGGCTTTGCAGCTGAGAGAATGACTGGCCGGCATCGTTCGAGCGCGCGAGGTAGCCCTGCTCGCCGGCCAAAAACCAGTGGTCACCTTGTTGAGCGATGGCAGACAAGTGCGCGCCCATCGGGTTGTCGATTTGCCCCATGATCGATTGCCAGGTGGAACCGCCATCATCGGTGCGAAAGGCCGAGCCGTAAGCCCCGACAATCACGCCGTGTTGGTCATCCACGAACTGCAGGGCAAGAAACGGCTTGTCAGCGCCCTCGCCGACATAGCGTTCAGCCGTTTGCACACGGGCGGCCGCTGCATCCTGATCGTTGGCGGCAGGCAATTGCTCCCTGGCGGCGGCCAGCTCAAGTTGCGCTGCTCGCAGGCCATCCAGTTGCACGATCCAGTGTTCCCCCCCGTCGCGGGTGGCCAATACCGCACCGCCATGCCCCACGGCCCAGCCCGTGCTGGCGTTGACGAACTGCACCGCCGTAAGGCTGACCGAAACCGGCACGGCGACCTGACGCCAGGTGGCGCCGTTGTCATCGGAAAGCAGCACGATGCCCCGCTCCCCTACCGCCACCAGGCGTGAACCCGCCCGGGCCAGATCCAGCAGCACCGCGGAGGTTGCTTGCGGTACCTGCATCGCCGGGGTGTTCAGTACCTCGCCCACCGCCGCGGCCTGCGCCAGGCTCAACGGCATCGCCAGAGGCAACGCCATAAGCCACATCAGCCGACCAACCACCTGACAGATTCTGTTCATTACCGACCTCGAAAAACCGTTAAAAACCGGATCGCGCTCCGCAAACCGCGATCCGGCCTGACTCAACGAACCCCGGCACCCGCCATCGCTGCAGGCGAAAACTCCGAAGCCTTGTAGCGATCCACCAAGCCGTACTGCTCTGGCAGGCCGGTGTAGACGTTCTGGATAAACCAGGCGCCGGAGGTCAGGTCATAAAAGCCCGAGGACAATTGCGCTTGAGCCGGCAGGTCCGGCATGACTGCCGGCAACGACCATAGGGTCTTGGCCAGTTGGCCGTTGGCGTCCCAGCGGTCGCCCAGCATCGCTTGCCAGGTGTCTTCATCGAGGTAGTAGCGGCCCTTCGGCAACTGGTGACGTTTGCCCGGCGCCAAGTCCGCCTCCACGGCCCAGACCCGGTGCAATTCCCAACGCACGTAATCGGGGTTCATGTGGTGTGCGAGGAACAGGTCCTCAGGTTTGCTGGCGGTTTGCACCTTGTTGGTGTTGTAGGGGATGTACATCTCCTGCTTGCCCACCAGTTTCCAGTCGAAGCGGTCCATGCGCCCCTGGAAAACGCTCAACTCGTCGAACGACATCACGCCGGCAGTGGCGGGTGTCGGGGTATCGCAGCAGGCATTCGGCAGCTTGCGCACCCGGCGTTGACCGGTCAGGTAAACGTGGGCCTGGGACAAGTCGCCATTGATGTTGGTGCGGCCCATGATTTGCTCGCCGGCACGCAACGGTGGCCCGACGTTGAGCAGACGGAACAGCCAGTAGTCACCGGCAAACGTTTCCGGCGACCCATCCTGGTAGTAATACGGCATTTCCTGAATGGCCTTGCCGTCGGTGGTCATCACCTGTTTGCCATCGGCGGTCATCAGGTAGTGACGAAAATGCATCGCCACCGAGGTGCCGCGCCAGTTCAGCACGTGGTTCCACATGGCTTCGGCGCCATTACTTGGCACCGGGAACGGGATGCCGCCAAACGCACCTTGCGGCACGGGACCGGCGCTGCTGTCGACCAGTTTGGCGCGGGTGGCGTTTTTCAGGGTGTTGTCATACACCCACTGTGGTGCGGCGGCCGTGCGCCGGGTCGGGTAAACATCGATGCGGTAGGTGTCGGGGAAACGCTTGAACATTTCCTTGGTGCCATCGCTGAGCTTGCCGGCGTATTGCGCGAGATTTTTCGAGGTGATGCTGAACAGAGGTTTGTCCGCGGCAAACGGATCGGTGCGTTTTCCACCTTCCTTATAGGAGGGATCGACCTTGGTGTAACCACCGTCCCAGGCGGGAATGGAACCGTCAGCGTTGCCGGCACGCTCGGCACCGAAAGGCGTCAGGTTTTTCGAGAGTTTCGCCGCGTCTTCAGCCGTCGCTGCCACGGTCATCTGACTGCAAATGGCCAGGCTGCCCAGTAGCGCGAAGCAAAGGGCTTTGAGCTTGAACGCTCCGGTCTTTTTGTAGTGGGTCATGCGCAAGTCCTCTTAAAACGTGGTCTTGACGGAGAAAGACAAGTAGTCCCGGTCTTTCAGCGATTGCTTGAAATTGAACTGGTTGGCGCCATTGAGGTTGGTGTCCTCGGGGCCGTAGTAGTGCGTGTAAGTCAGGCCGGCGGTCACGCGGTCCAGGTAGGTGGCGGTAATGCCGATGTTCATGTCGCCACCGTTGTCCGGGCCGAACGAGCTGACCACTGCGGATTTGCCCAGGGGGAAGTAGCTGAGGCCGACCGGGATGCCGATATCGACGCCCGAGAAAAACTGGCGGTAGGTCGGGGTGTAAACCACCTTGAAACCGAGACCGTCATCGGTGGCATTGGGGTCAAGCGCTGCACGGTTTTTAGTGACGCTGAGCAGACGGTTCCAGGCAACCTCACCGACGAGTCCCGACTCATTGGCAATGAAGTTCGGCCCGAACGAGGCCAGTACGTTGAGGTTGATGTGGGCGGTACGGCCGACGGCATACAGCGGGTTGTTATCGTTATCAGCGTCAACGCCGGGCAACACGGTTTGGCCGTTGGAAACCAGCGGCATGTTCCAGCGCATCGAGGCTTCACCGGCGAAACTGTATTCATCCACGGTGGTGGAAAAGCTGGCGCCCAGGGCGCGGATGTCTTCCGGGTACACCCAGTAGTACTCACCGATTTGCCCGGTACTGAAGTTCGGCACACCCGTAGAAGGTTTGAGGTACAGCTTGGGGGTTTTGTCGTTGTACTGGATCGCGTAAAGGCCGTATTCGACGGTCTCCGCGTTGTACTTCAACTGCAGGCCGCCCTGCCCTGAGCTTTTCGCTTCCTTGTCATTGCCATGGAAAAACGCCGCCGGGCTGTTGGGATTGCCACCGAGGAATGCGGGGAAAGGTGCTCCCACGATCAAGCGTTCGTTGCCTTCGCCGATGGTGTCGCTGGTGGAGAAATAACTGCCGGCGCCCGGCAGGCGCGTCTCTTCCCATTCCAGTTGATAGAAGGCGCCGAGCGACACGGCGTCGGTCAGTTGAAAAGTCCCCGACAGTTGATTGACCGGACGGGTGATTTCCTTGAACTGGGTGTTAGGAACGGACTGCGCTTTGACCACGTCGACCGGTCCCATACCACCGGCAATGCCGTTGGCACCGAAAAACAGGCTCTCGCCCCAGACCAACCCGTGGCGGCCGGCGCGCACGGACGTGGCGTGATCGCCCAGCTCGCCGTTCCAGTACACGAATGCATCAAGCAATTCGCCGTCACCGCCGTGCAAGTGACGGGTGTCATCGGTAAATTGGTCATAGGCCACGGAACGGGCGTTGGCGCGTGCCGGATCAGTGTTGTCGTTGTCTTGCTGGTATTCGGTGTCGTACCAGGCGGCGCCACTGAGGCGGGCGCCGACGTTTTTGAAGGACATATCCAGTTCGGAAAGGATGTCCGTGCGGTTGGAGATCAGGCCCTTTTTGAAGGCCCGATCACCGTCGTCCTGATTGAGTGACACCTGCCCTTCAGTCAATTTGCTGCTGGGGTTCTGGGTGCGCCATGCGGCGCTGTACTTGACCGTATTATCCCAACGCAGGCTGAAGTCTGGATTGCCGGTATCCACTTGAAAGGCATGGGCAGCCTGGCTGCACAGCACCAAAACCGCTGCCAAACTGAAACCAAAGGGTGCAGACGTGCTGACCGGGCGACGCGCAAGCGTCGCAGTCGTGGAATTGACCATCGCGTTAACCTCTTGTTTTTATAGTGGTAACTGCTGCGGATGCGTTGAATCAGATAGGCTCGGCCGTGCGTGCGAGCATCTGCTTGACCAAGCCAATTCGGTCGAAGTCGCGGTCGTGCTGCATCTCTTTTTCGCCGGCCAGCACCGAGCTTTCGCTGATGTATTTGCAGCGCTCGAAACGGCGTTCCATGAAGCGCTTGAGCTGTTGCTCAACACTGCCTTCACCGGTCAGTTCCTCACTGAGCACGATGGCATCTTCGATCGCCATGCCAGCTCCCTGACCGAGGTGCGGTGTGGTGGCATGGGCCGCATCACCGATCAACAAAACGCGGCCGCGATACCAAGGTTCGTCGACGAAAACCACTTCCATCGGCTTGTAAACCACCTGGCCGCTGTCGGTGATTTGTTCACGCAGTTCGCCGATCAGGCCGGTAAACCCGTGCAAGCGCTGACGCATTTGCTCGGCCAGGGTGGCCGGATCCATCCACGGATTGGTCGGTTCATCGGAGGTCAGGAACAGGTACATCAGGTCGCCGGCCAATGGCACCAGCCCCGCATTGCCGTCGGCGCTCTGGTAATTGGCGAGGTGATCGATGTGCGGGTCGCGCGGGAAGTTGTAGCGCCACACCGCCTGGCCAGTGAATCTGGGTGTGTACGTATCGCCAAGCAGCAGGTCGCGAACTTTGGAGAACAAACCGTCGGCACCCACCACCAGGTCGTAACCGCCGCTGCTGCCATCGGTAAACACCACTTCAACGCTGTCGCCAAGGTCCTTCAGAGATTCGACACTGAGGCCCAGCCGTACGTTGGCGCCCAGTTCGAGGGCGGTTTCGCTGAGCACTTTATGCAGCGCCAAACGGGAGATGCCAACGTTCGCCGGATAGGCAGGCCCTGCCAGACGCTGACCCGGGATGCGCGCCAGTTGCTGACCGGCCGGGCCATAGATGGCGACGTCTTCAAAGGCATACGCGGCATCGAGATAACCATCGAGCACGCCCAGCTTGGCCATCTCGCGAACCACATTGCTCTGCTGGATGATGCCGACACCGTAAACCGTCCACTCTGACTTGAGCTCGATCAGGTCGACCTCAATGCCCTTGCGCCGCAGTGCGATGGCCGCACACAAGCCGCCAATCCCACCACCCACGATCAGAACTTTGTTCACTGCACTCATGGCTTACTCTCTTTTTATTCTTGTGATTCGATGCAGCGCCGGGCGCTACGTCGTTAGGTCCAGCTTCCGGTCAAAGCAGGGATTTGACTAATCGCGAGTAGGGATGCGATGTATCGCCAAACGCGATACCTCAACCGGCCCCGACAACGCGGTAGATCCAGGCATTTCCAGCACCAGCCAGCCCTCCTCCAGACGCCATGGCAACGCGTCCAGACGCTGGCCCAGACACGGGCCGTAGACACATTCGCCAGTGCTCGGGAGAAACTGCGCACCGTGGGCGTAACAGACGATCAACTGGGCGTCGGCCGATAAAAACCGGTCCTTTCGGTACTCCAGGCGCACGTCCAGATGCGGGCAGCTGTTGCGATAAACCCGCACTTGCCCCTCGTGCACCAAGGCAAAAACACTGTCCTTGCCACGCTGCAACGGGTCGAAACCGCGCGCCTGCCCTTCTGCCAACTCGTCCATCCGGCACAGAAAAAAATCGCTGTGGCTCATGGTCAACACCCGCACTCAGCCGTGCTTGGGTGGCGGGCCGCCCGGTGCCCATTTTTCTTTCGAGTTGAACAGGAACAGCTGCGAGTTATCCGCCGACAGTGGCGCACGGCGCGCCTCCCAGGCGTCATCGTGCTTGTCCATGTCGGCGTCATATTCGATGTGGCAGCCCAGCGGACTGTTGAAATACCAGAACCAGTTGGAGCCAAAGAGGTGGCGGCCAGGGCCCCAGAAACTGGTCCAGCCTTTTTGCTCGAAGCGCGTACCGGCCAACAACACTTCGGTGCCGCTGCCCATGTGGAAGGTGAAGTGTTCGCAGCCCTTCATGTGCGGTGGGGTCTGGATCATGAACAGGCAGTGGTGATCATCGGAACCCGCCGGGCGCATGAACGGCCCGGCGCCGATAAAGGTGTCTGTGGTTCGAAAGCCCAGGCGTTCGGCATAGAACGCTTCGGCCTTGGCCGCATCGGGAACGAAATACACCACGTGCGACAAGGTGCGCGGCGTGGCATTCATTTCCAGGGTGATGCCCGGTTGATTAAGCGGACGCTGTGGCGCATGGCCGGCGGCGTTGGTCAGGTCGTCCGGAGCGCTGTACGCCTTGCGGACTGTGACCTGGAAAGCAATCGCAAAACCCATGTCGTCAACACTGTGCAACACGCCATTGCCGTCACGGGTGACCTGACGATCTCGCGCCAGCTCATCTTCGATGGCATCGAGGTCAGCCGCGTTGGCGACGCCATAAACAGTTTCGCGAATCGAGGGTGCCGGGCCAATGGCGACAGGCAAGTCTGGATCGTCCGACCGTCGAATGATCACGGCGGTACCGTCCAATGCTTCAAAACGCCCGCCGTTGCTGTCGACAGCGACAGCGGCAAGGCCGTAGTCACGCAGGCAATCGGTACAGGCTTGGATGTCATCGACGCCAAAGATCAGGGCATCAAGGCCAAGGATGTTCATGGCTACCACTCCATTGAAATTAGTATCCGGACGAAGCGGCCGCAGGCTCGATAGGCCCATCAGTGACGCAGGGTGTCCGGTGGTGGTGTCGGCAAGGGCGCCGACTGCCACGAAGATTGCCGGGTGGTTTGGCAGCTGACTAATCGCGTGTCGGGATGTGACCTATCAGAAAACGCGATACCCGAAAAACCCCGGGCGCACGTTTTGGGGGAGAGGAAAAGAAACAGCGGGAGGTTGACGCGTTGATGTATTCATCCGAATGTATCGCAAAAATAAATACAAAAAACGGACGTGCCTGATGCGTTTTAACCACCTGGATTTGAACCTGTTGGTCGCACTCGATGTGCTGCTCGAAGAACAGAACATCACCCGCGCCGCCGAACGCCTGCACATGACGCAGTCTGCCACCAGCGGTGTATTGGGACGCCTGCGTACCTATTTCGAAGATGAACTGCTGGTGCAGGTCGGCCGAAAAATGCAACTCACTCCCTATGCCAGGGAGCTCGCCACGCCCATCCGCGAGGTGCTGTTGACGATCAAGTCATCGATCACTGCCAAGCCCGTGTTCGACCCCACCACCAGCAAACGGCACTTCCGCCTGGTGACCTCGGATTACCTGATCAGCGTGCTGTTTGCCCAGGTCATTCAAAAGATCCACCAGGAAGCGCCCAACATCACCTTCGAGATGCTGGGCCCCAGCGACAATTCCGGTGAGTTGCTGATTCGCGGTGAGGTTGACCTGATGATCGTGCCTGAGCGCTACATCATCGAAGGTCATCCCTCGAAGTTGCTTTTTGAAGAAGAACACGTCTGTGTGGTGTGGCAAGGCAACACCCAAGTCGGCGATACCCTGACCCTGGAGCAGTACATGGACATGGGTCACGTCTCCGTGGGTTTTGGTCGCACCCGGCACATGAGTATCGAAGAGTGGTTCATGAATCAATACGGGTTCAACCGCCGACTCGAAGTGATTACCAACGACTTCAATACCCTGCCGCAGCTGGTCGTGGGCACCCAACGAATCGCCACCATGCATCAGCGCCTGGCCTATTTGTACGCCGAGTACCTGCCGCTGCGCATCCTGCAACCACCGGTCAAGATCCCCGTCATGCGCGAGTTCATGCTCTGGCACCGCAGCGTCGAGGGCGACCCGATGCACCGGTGGCTGCGCGAACGCATCAGCGCATTTATCCAGCACCTGGAGAATCCTCCTATCGCCGGTCGCGATACCTCCCATCCCGAGGCACGATTGGCCAAATAGCCGGCGCGTCCTTAACGTGCCTTGTGAACGTCAAGACAATCACAAGGACAACAACCATCATGTTCCGTTACTTTCCAACCAATTATGTGTGGAATCTTTCTGTCGATCTGGCCATCGAGATGGGCGCCCGAATAGGCGAAATCGAAGAGATGTGCGCGCCATTGCAGGAAGCCGCCCAGCAGCCAGATGCAGCGGGAACCAAAGCGTTCCGCGAAACCTGGGCGAAGATGGCTGACAAACTGTGTGGCCTGGCTGAGGAAGATGAAGGTAATGGCCGGCTGCTGTCCGCAGGCGAAAAGTACAACCGCGCCGCCACTTATTACCTCACTTGTGAACGTTTGCAGGCCCATGGCGCGCCGGGCCGGACTGAGCTGTACCAGCGTTTTTTGCAGACCTTCAAACGCGGCATCGAGTTGTCACGCGAGAATTGTGAGCGCGTAGAAATCCCCTACGAGGGCAAACATATTTCCGGCCTGCTGGTGCGTGCCGAGGGTGTGACCGGTCCGGCTCCGATCCTGGTGCAGGTCAACGGACTGGATTCAACCAAGGAAATGAAATACCGCGTCGGCCTGCCGGCCTGGCTGGCGAAACGCGGCATCTCATCGTTGATCATCGACCAGCCCGGCACAGGTGAAGCGCTGCGCCTGCATAACCTGATTGCCCGTTTCGACAGCGAGCATTGGGCTAGCCGCGTAGCCGACTGGCTGGAAACCCGAAGTCACGTGGATGCCAAACGTATTGGCCTGGAAGGCGTCTCTCTCGGCGGCTATTACTGCCCGCGTGCGGTGGCGTTTGAACCACGATTTGCCTGCGGTGTGGTGTGGGGCGCGAACCATGACTGGCGTGATGTGCAAAAACGTCGCCTGGAAAAAGAAGGCAGCTTCCCCGTACCGCACTATTGGGCGCACGTGTGCTGGGTGTGGGGGGCAAAAGACATGGATGAATTCATGGCCATCGCCGAAAACGTGCACCTGGATGGCGTCCTCGATCGTATCAAGGTGCCGTTCCTGGTGACCCATGGCGAGAAGGACTCGCAAATCCCACTGAAGTGGGCACAGCGCACTTACGAGCAACTGGTCAATAGCCCTAAGCGCGAGCTGAAGATCTTCACCGAACGCGAAGGTGGCGTGCAGCATTCCAGCTTCGATAACAGCATCAACGCCGGTCACTACATCGCTGACTGGATTGCTGAAACGCTGGGTGGCCACACCGCTTAACAGGTTTCGCGAAGCACAAAAAAACGCCGGAAAACCCTAGGGTTTCCGGCGTTTTTTGTTGTTGGGCAATCGAATTCAGTTGGGCGCACGTGTGCCGTGGAACGAGCTGATCTGCCAGCCTTCGGCACCGAGTGCCCAGACCTGCGTGGCAAAGCTTTCACCGCGAATCGACTGGTCACCACCGCGTTTACGCAAGGTGTTGCACTGCGTACCGGTCATGACCGCCAGGCGCTCGCCGTAGAAGCGAATCAGCAGTTCGCCACGTTCAATGTCCAGATACTGCACGGCGCTTTTGGCGTACTCGAGATAGTCCGCCTTGCCTTGCACCAAACCGGTGGTGTGCACATACACAAGGTCATCGGCGAACAGTTCGGCGACGCGCGAATAGTCTTCCTCAACCAGGGCCCGGCGGCGTTCTTGCTCAAGTGCCAGGAGTTGGGTTTTTACAGTGGCGATGGTCATATGAAGGGATCTCTGTGGATGACGAGCGCGCACCATAGACGCCCGTCTCGGCTGATAAAAAATCGCCGATCACGATGCCAGCCATCGTGACTCGCGATACTCGTCCCTTGAGGTCACTCGTCGCCGCAAAGCCCCGTCACTGCTGATGTGCAGCCGCTATTGACGCCATCAATACGTGAGCATTGATGCAAGTGGCTGGTGGTGACCAGGGCCGCACCCTAGCCTCGCGTTGCATAACAATCCGCAAAGTGAAAACGCCATGAACGCCCTGCACCTGAAATGCCAGACCTTGTTCGACGGTACCGGCCTGGAAACTCGTCAACAGCAAACCCTGGTCGTGGAAAACGGCCTGCTCTCATATGTCGGCCCAACTGCCCTGGCGCCGCTGCCGCAACCGGGAGACACCGTTCTGGACGCCGGTGATAACTTTGTCATGCCGGGTCTGGTGGATGTGCATACCCATTTGGCCTTCGGTAACGCGCAGAGCGAAGAAGACATCGATATCTGGACCAGTGACGAGTTCCGCGCGCTGCGTGGCATGTTTTTCGCCCAACATGTGCTGGCCGCGGGTGTGACCAGCATGGTCTGCCCCGGCGATAGCGGCCAGCTCAGTATCGCTGTGCGCAACGCAATCGCTGCCGGTTTGTTCGAGGGTCCGCGCATTGCCGCCAGCAGCCGGGTCATCACCAATCGGCAGAGCCTCAATGACTGGTTCCCGAGCCGCGTCGGCGCACCGGAGTATTTCACCGCACGCCTGGTCACCAGCCGCAGCGAAGCTTTGGCGGAAATTCGCAAACAGGCCAAGGATGGCGTCGACCTGATCAAGATCGCCATGGACGGCACCCACCGCCGCCCAAATGGCGAAATCATCGCCGCGTTCACCGCTGAAGAAACCTATGAAATGGTTGAAGAGGCGCATCGCCTGGGCTGCAAAGTGGCGACTCACGCCTATGGCCGCGAAGCCGTGATGTACGCCGCGCGCGCCGGCGTTGATCTGGTGTTTCATGCTTTTTATATGGACGACGCGTGCATCGACGCCTTGCTCGAAGCCGGCAGCATCCTCGCGCCGACCATGACGTTCCCTCAAAACACCGTGGACTTCTGCCAACCCCACGACCCGGCCATCACTACCGGTTACGCCGGCTACTGCGCCCGCACCCTGGAAGTGGGTTCGGCCGTGCTCAAACGTGCCAAGGCCGCCGGCGTGCCTTTCGCTTGTGGCAGCGACAGCGGTTTTGCGGTAACCCCATACGGCGAGTGGCACGCTCGTGAGTTGGAACTGTTGGTCACCCGTCTGGGCTTCACACCGGCAGAAGCGTTGTACGCCGCCACGGCAGTCGGCGCACGCTGCATGCCGCGCGGCGAGACCCTCGGCTCCCTCGAAGTGGGCAAGCAAGCGGACTTCCTGTTACTCGACGGTTCACCGTTGCACGACATCCGCATTCTGCAAGACCGCTCGCGCCTTAAAGCCGTGTACAAGGCCGGTCGGCCCGTGACCATGGAGCGCAACCCCTACAACCCGAAACAGGTGTCGGACTTCAACTCGCTGAAATGGACAGACCTTTACACCCGCGACCGGGTTGCCCAACTGGGCAAGTGGGCTCAATGAGGACCAACGCCATGCAGCAACTCGACCTGTTGACCGCCATCAACATCGCCAGCAGCGCCATCCGCATCGCCCGCGAAACGGCGGTTAAACCCTTGGCTGTCGCCGTGCTGGATGCCGCCGGTCATCCATTGGCCGTCTTGCGCGATGAACTCGCCAGTTTTCTTCGGCCACAAATCGCCACCGGCAAGGCCCGGGGCTGTCTCGGCATGGGGTTTGGCGGGCGTGAACTGGCCCGGCGCGCTCAAGCGATGCCGGCGTTTTTCGACGCCATCAACAGCCTGACGGGTGGCGAGGTTATTCCCGTCGCCGGTGGTGTATTGATTCGCAATGCCGAGGGACTGCTTCTCGGTGCCATCGGCATCAGCGGCGACACGTCGGACAATGACGAACGCTGTGCTTTACAGGCTATCGAGCAGGTCGGATTGGTGGCGGACAACGGTGATCAGTTGCCCTGCTGATCAAGCAACGCGCCCTGTTCCAGCAAGAGGCCGCGAAACCACAGCATGGCCGGGTCATGGTCTTGATAGGGATGCCATTGCAGCACCTGGACAGCCTCGGGAAAAGCCAGCGGTGTCGGGTGAATACGCAGTGGGTAATGCTGAGCGAAACGCTGCGCCTGTCGACGAAACACGGTGGCGATCCGCGCGGTACCCACGATAAATTCGGGCATCAGTACGAAGCTTTCAAGGGCCACCGCCACTCGCCGGTGAACACCCAGTTCCTGCAGGTGCACGGCATCCATCGCCAGGTTTCGGCCATCGGCAAACTCGCGGACTACGTGCTCCGCCTCGCAATAATCGGTAAGGCTCAGACCGTCGGCGAATTGCGGTTGCCGGGCGCAGACGATGCAACAGAGCTGGTCACTCATTAACGGTATATGGGGGTACGCCGGATTCAACCGTCGCTGAGGCACTATCACGCAATCACTGCGACGATAATCGAGCGCTTCGCTGACCACATCTCCATCACGCGGTACGGGCATGTCCCGCAGGCTCAAGCGCACTCGCGGCGCGATACGGGCCAATTCAAGACTGACCGCCGGCAGCAGCACACCAGCCACGTAGTCGGAGGCCACCACCGTGAAGTGCCGAGTGCAATTGGCAGGCTCAAAATTGACCGGTGCATCGACAATCTCCCGTGTCAGTGCCAGCGCTTGACGCACTTTGGGCAGCAACTCCAGGCCCAATGCCGTGGGTTCCAGACGTCGTCCTACCTGAACCAGCAACGGATCATTGAAATGCTCCCGCAAACGCCCGAGCGCCGAACTGGCTGCCGACTGGCCCAGGCACAAACGTTCGGCCGCCCTGCTGACGCTGCATTCACTTAACAAGGCATCCAGGGCTACCAGCAGGTTCAGGTCAAGACGTCGATAACGCATGCAGTGTCCATTGCAGATTGAAAGAGCAACGGGCACAGGATGCCGTGAGACAGGGGCGATGACTAATCGCTTGTCGGGATGCGACCTATCGGCAATCGCGATATCTGAAACGTAGGCGAGGATTTGCCAAGCGCAGGGTCAAGCGTCTACCGGATCGTAATCGTTCACGTTGGAGACCTGGGCATGCATACGCCCCAACAATTCGATAAGGGTGTCCACTTCCTTGGCAGAGAGCCCGCTGAGCAGCCGCCTCTCTCGTTCCAGTGCAACCTTCAACACTCGATCATGCAACGCTTTTCCGCTGTCAGTCAGGCTGACGGTGTAACGCCGCGCATCCTTTGAATCAACCTGGCTGCAAATGTGCCCTGCCACTTCCAGGGACTGCAGTGAACGGCTGACCGCGCTCTTGTCGAGACCGATCGTCTGACAAATTCGATTGGCGGTGATGTCATTTTCCACGGCGAGCATCGAGAGCATTCGCCACTCCACGACACCTATGCCGAAATGCTTGCGATAGCACTGTGAGGCCCCGGCGGAGAGTTTATTGGACAAGAAATTCAGGAGTGCCGGGACGTAACGAGTCAGATTCAGCTGGGATTCTGCAGACATTGAGCAAACACCTTGGATCGGTGGGTCGTTGAATATTGGTTGACACCGCAACTAAATGACAGGAGGATTTCTCTACCGAACGTCACGGGTGATTGCCTGCATGATAGGCCGTCGCCCTACCGCATAAAAATAATTATCAGGTCGTGATCATGAACACTTCCAATTTCATTCCCTTCGCATTGCTCACGCACCGGGTCGTCCCCCACGTGCCAGCGACCGGCTGACACGTCCTCAACTAACGCTCTGACTCATGCTTTTTTTCAGCAGCCACTTCAGTGTGGAGGGACACGTCATGCTTCAAGTCAACGTCACCCGCAAAGCAGATGAAGCCGAAGGCATCTGTAGTTTCGAACTATGTGCAGCAGACGGCAGTGCGCTACCGGCGTTCGAGGCCGGCGCCCACATCGACATCCACATCGCCGAGGGTCTCACCCGGCAATACTCCTTGTGCAACGATCCCAAGGAGCGCCATCGTTACTTGATCAGCGTGCTCAAGGACCCCAGCTCCCGTGGCGGCTCTAAAGCCATGCACGAGCAGGTACGGTCAGGACAAACGCTCACCATCAGCACACCGCGCAACCTTTTCCCGCTTGATCGCTCAGCCAACCGCCACCTGCTGTTCGGCGGCGGTATCGGCATCACGCCCATGCTGGCCATGGCCTATGAGCTTTCACATCAAGGGGCCGACTTCGAGTTGCACTACTGCTTTCGATCCAGTGAACGCGCAGCGTTCGTGGCGATGCTGGCGCACACCCCATTCGCCGGTCGCATCAAGTTTCATGACGACAGCGGCGCTCAACGACAGAAGCTGGACGCGTCGGCCCTGCTGGCAACCCCAGAGGCTGGCACCCATCTCTATGTCTGCGGGCCGGCGGGTTTCATGAACTACATCCTCGATTCGGCGCAAAGCGCTGGCTGGTCGCAGAACCAGGTACACAAAGAGTTCTTCGCCGCAGACCCTATCGATCAAAGCGCCAATGCGCCCTTCGAAGTCGAGCTGGCAAGCACTGGACAGGTTTTTCAGATTCCTGCCGAACGTACGGTGTTTGAAGTGCTCGACGAGGCCGGCATAGCGATCGAGTCATCCTGCGAGCAAGGCGTCTGCGGCACCTGCGTAACCCGTGTACTCAAGGGCATCCCGGAACATCGGGACCAGTTCCTGACCCTGGCCGAACACGCCGCAAACGACCGCTTTACCCCCTGCTGCTCGCGCGCCAAATCATCACGCCTGGTTCTTGATCTGTGAACTCAAACAACAACATGGAGAACACCATGAACACATCCACTTTCCAGACGCTTGCCGAAGAAATTCCGGCGCCGGCCTTACCCAGCTTCCCCCTCAACCAGTGGTACGTTGCAGCCCTGGGATGGGAGTTGAAGGACAAACCCGTCGGCCGGACACTGCTCAACAAGCCTGTCGTAATGTTTCGCAAAGCCAACGGCGAGGTCGCCGCGCTGGAAGACCGCTGCTGCCATAGAGCGCTGCCACTGTCGAACGGCACGCTCGAAGCCACTGGCATACGTTGTGGCTACCACGGCCTGCTGTTCGATGAACGCGGCAAATGCGTCGAAATCCCGGGCCAGGACAAGATACCGAGCAAAGCCAAAGTGCCCGCGTATCACGTGCGTGAGCAGGACCAAATCGTCTGGATCTGGTTTGGCAGCGAGGTTCAACCGGAGCCGAACTGCGAGCCGCCGACCTACCCTGTTCACAGCAATGGCAAGTACTTGTTCGACGGCGACGTGTACCACTACGACGCGCCTTATCAGTTAATCCACGACAACCTCATGGACTTGAGTCATCTGGGTTATGTCCACCTGCGCACCATCGGTGGTAACGCCAGCATCCATATGAATGCGCGGATGAGTGTGGAAAGTGAAGGTAACGTGGTGCGGGTCGTGCGCCACATGCCCGGCTCGGTTCCACCCCCCACCTACACGGCCGCCTACCCTTTCAAAGGCACCGTGGACCGTTGGCAGGAGATCGAATTTCACGTCAGTCATCTGCGTATCTGGACCGGTGCAGTGGATGCCGGAACCGATGCCCTGGATGACCCCGATCGTGGTGGTTTCCATATGCGTGGATTCCACGGGGTAACGCCAGAAACCGAAACCAGCAGTCACTACTTCTGGACCATTGCCACCAACCCCGAAAGCGATCCTGAAGCCATCAAGGCCAAGGTCGTTGAGCAAACGGTTATGACGTTTGATGAAGACAAGGAAGTGATCGAAGCCCAGTACCAGAACATGTGCCGGTTTGGCATGCGTCCGATGATTGATATACATGTCGATGTTGGTGCTAATCGGGCGCGCAGGATTATTGAGCAGCTTCGTCAAGCCAATACAGGACCCGCGCGGCAGGAAGATCTGTGAGTTAGCAGCGGATCTGGCACCTTTGCACCGGTTTTACGCAGGCACAAAAAAGCCGATCTAACTGATCGGCTCAAGTGTCTGATTTTACTCAGGAATAATGGTCGGGACGGAGTGATTCGAACACTCGACCCCTAGCACCCCATCTCCTTTTTCATACTTCTTGAAAGCTTCGAAAATTTCACTCTGGATTTTTCTAAGCTAGTATTTACTTGAGTTCCAGCGGTGATCTGCTCTACGAGAGTCCAGTAACGCCCATCAAGAGCCGACGTTTTTGTGGGGGGAAAAGTAGGGAGAACTCATTTTATGGCCAAAATCACCATCAAAGAACTCGAGTCGCTGACCGCCGATGATGCCGGCCGGATCCTCAGGGAGGACGGCAATCTCGCCGGTCGAATCTCAATCCGTAAGGACGGCGTGTCGGTCAGCTTTTTCTATCGCTATCGGTGGGGCGATCAGAACAAAGAGTACTCCTGCGGCTCCTGGCCGCGCAAATCCCTGACGGACATCCGTAAAGCACGCAAGCAGGCACGTGCGCTCATCGATGAGCAGATCAATCCCAACGAGCAAAAGAAAACCGCCAAGGCATAGGCATACGCCGTTGCTAACGTAGAGGCTGAACAAGTAAAAACGACGAAGGTGCAAACGCTGACCGTCCAAGATCTGGCCAAGGCGTGGCTGTTGGATGGCGTGGCGCGCAAAGACGGCAATGCTGAATTGCAGCGCCGCTTTAACAAGGACCTATACCCGGCACTCGGGCGGACATCGGTGAGCAGTGTGTCCGAGCATGGTATTCGGGCGCTTATCCGGGCGGTGGTCATCCGGGTACATCGCCTTGAGCGCCAGACGCTTTTCGATCGGCATGGCGGCACCGAAACTCGCTTCGATGCTGTGGCGGGCACGCAGGTCGGCAATCTTCACCTTCACGTCCTCCGGCAAGCGCGCGTAGGCCTCGACCATGTTGGCCCACATGGTGTCGCCGCCCACCGGCGGGCACTCTACACAGCGCAGTACGCAGCCCATCGGCGGCGCTTCGCGCCAGGTCGCGTCGGTGTGCCAGGCGTTTTCGTAGCGGTCTAGCGGCTGGTCCGGGTTCTTGTAGATGCGCACCAGCCCTGGATGATCCGGATCACTGCCAACCACCGGATGATCTTCCAACTCACCAAAGCGTCGAGCGAAGGCCACGTGCTCGGCGCGAGTGATGTCCTGATCCCGCAGGAACACCACTCGATGCTTGAGCAGCTGAGCACGAATCTCGGCAAAAAGACCGTCGTCATGGACCGCGTCGGCGAGATTGACGCCGATCAGTTCGGCGCCAATGCTGCAGGTCAATTGTTCGACTTTCATGGCAGACGACTCCCTTAAATGACAAAAATCGACGAGCCCGTGGTCTTGCGTGATTCCAGGTCGCGATGGGCCTGGACGGCATCCTGCAAAGCGTAGTGCTGGTTGATCTCGATCTTGATCCGGCCACTGCCAACGTGGTCGAACAATTCGCCGGCCAGGGCGGCTTTTTCCGCCGGGTCGGCGATGTAGTCGGCCAGGGCCGGACGGGTCATGAACAGCGAGCCTTTCATTGCCAGCAGTACCGGATCCAAGGCCGGGATCGGACCGGATGCCGTGCCGACGCACACCATCAGGCCACGACGCTTGAGCGAATCCAGCGAACCCATGAAGGTGTTCTTGCCGACGCTGTCGAACACCACGTTGACCCCCACACCGTCAGTCAGCTCGCGCACGCGCTGGGCGACATCTTCGTGGCTGTAATTGATGACATGGTCGCAGCCATGGGCCCGGGCAATTTCACCCTTGACCTCGGTGGACACGGTGCCGATGACGGTCAGGCCGAGCAGCTTGGCCCACTGCGAAACGATCAGGCCCACGCCACCAGCAGCGGCGTGCAGCAGAATGCTGTCGCCGGCCTTGAAATCGTAAATGCGCCGCATCAGGTACGACGACGTCAGGCCGCGCATGGTCATGGCCGCGGCGGTCTCGAAACTGATGGTTTCCGGCAGTTTGATCAGCGGCGCGGCCGGGATCAGACGCTCGGTGCTGTAGGCCCCCAATGTATTGAGAAAACCGGTATAGGTGACGCGATCACCCACACGGACATTGGTAACCCCCTCGCCAATGGCCTGGACCACACCGGAGGCTTCAACCCCCATGCCATTAGGCATCGGGATCGGGTAGGTGCCATTGCGAAAATAGGTGTCGGCATAGTTCAGGCCGACCGCCACATGACGAAGACGGACTTGGCCCGGACCAGGTTCGCCGACGTCGACCTCTTCATAGCGTAGAACGTCGGGATCACCGGTTTCGTAGAAGCGTACGGCTCTGGCCATGTTTTCTTATTCTCCAATCTGTGCAGCGTCGATTTGCGCTGATTGGACTGTAGGACGCAGTCTGACGAGACGCTTCTCATCAGACGACAATGGCTTTTCATTCATGACAGTTGGGTGTTGGTATCCGACGTGCAGGGTAAGAAAGCCATGCGGACGGCACCGTGGCTGCACGAGCTGAACGATTCCTCGTTGCCGAGTCCACGAACGATAAAGCTCTTCGCCCCCATCGATCCCGGAATAATCCCTGGCTCCCCCTTCTTCGCCGACACAGCACCCTTGCGAGTTACCAGAGCGTCCTGACCAAAGTGCCGCTCTTTCTGCACGTAGTTGTGGTGGCAGTTCACCGTTTCCAGCACGACGTCAAAGGGCTTGCTGATCACTTTTCGTGTCGCTTGAATCACTGCTTGCATCATCAAGGCACGGTTCTGTTTGGCGAAATCCTGAGCCCAGTTCACAGCTTCGACGTAGTCATCGAAGTGCCGGCAACCCTGCGGGTGATGATCGACGCAATGCTGATATCCGGTACGTCGATAGTCTGAAGGCAGAGAGATTGAGTGTATGAAACGAGAAAGGGGATCAAACTTGAATGGCTTGATCCCCTTTTGAAATATGGTATTTGGCGCAGGTCAGTTCGTGTCCCGGTACAACATTTTCAGGTGGTTTCGAGGCGTGTTGAGGAGCACGAACACATCCAGTATTACCACTCCGATTCTGCCTGGATAATTACCTCATCAAGATGCTGAATGGATTTGATAATACTTTCTGAGCGGCCTGTGCTGGCCCTTTTCTCAAGATCTCTACAAGCCGCAGTGATCGACTGAGCCTTTACAATTAAAGCCCCACCCAGGATCCGATGAGCCAACCGCTCTACCTGTCGCCAATCGTTGATCAGTGCTGCAGCACGAAGCTGCTCAAGATCGACACGCATGCTCTTATGGAACAACTTCTGTAGTTGAGCCTCATCTTTCATTGGTAACTTGGGCACGTTGGTTTCGCTGGGCGAAACGCTGCACCACATCTCGATAATTTCCTGCAGCTCCTGAAGACGCAATGGCTTTGTGAGCACGCCGTCTATGCCTGCATCAAAGCAGGCCTTGGAATGCTCAGGACCTACCATTGCGGAAATGGCGATAATCGGCAAGTGAGAACCAGACGATACTTCTGCTTCGCGAATTTTTGCAGCAACAGCATAACCATCCATGTCCGACAGATTGCAATCAAGCAACATCAGATCAAACACATGAGCCCGAGCCTCATCAAGGCCGGCTAACCCGGTCTCAGCCTTGGTCACTTTGCAGCCGAAGGTATTCAACTGGCGCTCAATCACAAACTGGCTTTCCGGATGGTCTTCCACAACCAATATCCTCAATGCTCCAGATGCACCGTTTGCGTGAGTTTTAAGTTCAAGCATTTCAAAGTCTTCATAACGACCTAAAGCTTCACTACACCCTTGAAGCTGAACGGGCAGAATGACCTCCACTGTAGTGCCTACGCCCGCTTCACTTTCCATCACAATGTAGCCGCCCATTAGCGCCACCAGATCTTTGCATATGGTGAGACCCAGCCCCGTACCACCAAACTTACGGGTAATTGTTTCATCGGCTTGCGTAAATGCTTTGAACAGCTTGTTCTGCTGTTTTTTGTACATGCCAATCCCGGTGTCCTTCACCTTGAAACGCAGCATGCCACGAGTCTTATCGTGGGGTTCAGCGCTTAACGTCGCAAAAACGTCGATGCGTCCATTCTCGGTAAACTTTATGGCATTCGATAGCAGGTTGATGAGTATCTGTCGCACCCGATGAGAATCGATAACGGGCCAAATATCTTTTAGCCCCGAAAATTCAACCCCAAGGCAAAGAGCTTTTTCATGAGCACGAGCCTCAACCATACTGACGGTCTCGCGGATCAAAAATTCGACATCGACACGATGAAGACTCAAGGCCAGTTTATTGGCCTCCATCTTGGAGTAATCCAACACGTCATTGAGCAACTCAATAAGTGTCGTCGCACTGCTGACGGCAACCTTGGCCAACCTTTTATCTTCAGTGGAAAGCTTCGCCCGGGCCAAAAGCTCAACGGATGCCAGAATGGAATTCATTGGCGTTCGGACCTCATGACTCATCACCGCCAGAAACATACTCTTTTCTTTCTCACTGCGAGTGGCACGGCGCTCGGCGCGAAAGGCGGTTAATGCAAGGAAACTAATAATCAACAGACCCGTTAAAAAAGCCACCCCCTCCCATTTATAGAACTGCGTAATCGTCGACAGCGAAGGGGCTCCGTAGTCAGTCGATTCCGAAAACTCCGTCATGATTCTATCTGTTTCGCGAGCGGATAACGACGAGAGCGATTTGTCGATGATTGAAAGTAATATTTTATTGTCTTTAAGTACACCCATACTAGCTGTTACCGGGACGTCCACAAGGGAACCTGCAACGTTTAGTACGCCGAAATAGTGGCGACGTAACTCTGGCATTATCACCGACTCAGCACCCATAGCGGCATAAACGGTTCCATCTGCAACTAATGCAAGCGCCTGCCCAACTGTGTCGACCGTAACTGTTTGTATGTCCGGGTGAAAGCTAAGCGCCTGCCCAATTGCCCGCCCCCCCTTCACAGCTACTTTTTTTCCGGAAAGTTGCCTGGAGTTAAAAATAATAGGTACCACACCCTTGGTCACCACCATGACTGAGTCAGCAAAGTAAGGATGCGTGTAACTGACCTTACCACGCAACTCGGGCGCCTCAAGATCTTGCACAAGAGCGGGCATCAACTGGATTCGCCCCTCAAGAAACGCTTCTCGCCCCTTACTCCAGTCAACAATAGGAACCCATTGAAACTCAATCCCGGAAATCCTGGAAACTGCCTTGACGTATTCGATCACTACGCCCTTATATCTGCCACCTTCCAAGTACTCCAAGGGGTGCCAGTCCGGATCGACTCCGGTCGTTATTACAGGATGCTCAGCAATCCAGGCACGCTCCTGTTTCGTGAACAAATCATTTTGGTGACTCCAGGCACTGGCGTGCCAGAACATCGTCACGCAACCAAAAAACCAGAGGCAACGCAGCATCAATCGACGCCCAATTCACTTCGAATTTTATAAAGTTCAATTTCGCTGCTCACTCCAAGCTTGCGAAAGGCGGTCTGCTTTTGGCCGCTGATTGTCTTGCGACTGCGATTGAACTTGAGTGCAATCTGGGAGACTGACATGCCGACCAGACAGCAGCGAATGACCTCCTCTTCTCGAGGAGAGAGCCGTGTTTTTTCCTGCACAGTTCCCTCTGCTGCAACATGCTCGTCTAGTAGTTGCTGGGACCCAGGTGCAAAACCAAGCTCTAACGCCACTGCGTCACTCAGATAAATTTTCTCATGGGCTACCGTACGAACTGCTCGCACCAGTTCAACAAGATCCTCGGACTTACCAAGAAAACCTCGAACGCCAGCACGCAAACTCAGTGCGATTGTCGATGGCGACTCCGTAGAGGAAAACACCAGTATTCGAATGTCTGGAAAGCGTATCCGTAGCAGCCGGATCAGATTCAAACCATCCAGATCCGTCTGTTGTAAAGAGTAATCCATGACCAGGACATCCACTGAAACGCTACGCAGACTTGCCAGCATTTCCCTGCTGCTCCCAAAGGCGCCGACAACTTCTATGTCCCGCTCTTCAGCAATATGCAGCATGAAGCCATGGCGGATGAGCGCATGATCATCCAGCAGCGCGACGCGCAAAGGCGCCAGATTCGACCATTTCATTTTTTGAATTCTCTAGAATGCTGCTGAAGAAGGCCCATCCCCTAGCTCACCTCGGGTAGCTTCGCCTGACCTCTTAGCGCGTACAAACTGCTCAGCGAGTCAAAATTAAAAGGCCCTGAGCATTATATACTGAGATGCAAAATCTTGAAGAATTTGCTGACAGAAATCCCGGCTCTGCCGGAGTGATAATCAACATCGTTACACCCCACTCGCAACACAGAGTTGAAGTTTCAATGCAACTATCCGCATCCATCGGAATAAATAGTGGAGTGATTGTATTTACCACTGGCACCTCCCCATAGCCAATAGCCCCCTGAATATTGCAAAGAGCAAGCACTCACACCGTAACGACAACGGCGACAAAATTACATTTGAGAATTGTCTTATATTTTAAGCCAGAATTTCTCCGTACCTTGGCGACTGTTGCACTAAACACAGCCACCCACCTCTCATGCAGATTAGAAATAACCCGCATGAGAAATCTTATACTCATCAACATCAACATCCGGTGAAGCCATGTTCAAACGTTTTCTGACCGCTACCGTTGGCCTGACTGTTGTATTCGCTTTGCCGACCCAGGCTGCCGACGGCACCATCAATTTCAGGGGTGAGATCAAAGACATCACCTGTACCGTAACCGCCGATGCGACCGTTACCCTGCCAACCATCAGAAAGACGGATCTAACCAGTATCGGTGCCACTGCGGGCGATACCCCATTCAATATTACGTTGGCCGGATGCAACGGTAGCAACGCCGCTGGAAACGGTGTTGCCGTGCATTTCGAGCCAGGCGTTACCGTCAATGTAGATGGTCGCTTGAATAACACTGGTACCGCCACCAACGTACAGCTAGCGATTTACACCGAGGGCAGTAATACACCGTTCAGCCTTGGTGCAAGGCCAATTAGCCAGTATAGAACCACCAGCCAGGCGAATCCTCACGGCATCACCATGCCTTACACCGTCAAATACTTCGCTACCAGTACAACTCCGGGGTCAGGCACCGTGGTTTCTAGCGTTACCTACTCAGTCGTCTATTTCTAACCCTCATGCCCGCGGAGCACTTTAGCGATCCGCCAGATCGACAGCGAAACCCTTCATCCTGGATGATTTGCAATGAAACCTTTTATCTTCTCTCGGTGCGTGCTTTCCGGGTTGGTCCTGGCTTGCTGTCTGTTCGCACCCCAAACTCAAGCGGCCATCGTAATCAACGGCACTCGGGTGATCTACCCTTCTGATCAAAAGGAAATCAGCGTCAAACTGGATAACAACGGCGAGTCCCCTCTGCTGGTTCAATCCTGGATCGACGACGGTGACGCTCGTGCCACGCCAGATACTGCCAGGGCGCCTTTTGTTCTAACACCACCTATTGCCCGGATCGAGAGCCGCAAAGGGCAGACATTGCGGGTGCGCTTCACCGGCCAGGAAAGTTTGCCGCAGGACAAGGAGTCGATTTTCTGGCTGAACGTGCTGGAAGTTCCGCCCTCTTCCGATGATGGACAGAACAAGCTAAAGATTGCCTTTCGCAGCAGGGTCAAACTCTTCTATCGTCCGGTCGCGCTGCAGCTCGATACGGCGCAGGCTGCGCAGAAAATGCAATGGCGACTGACCAAAAATGCGGGAACCTGGGCTTTGGAAGGAAACAATCCGACGCCGTATTATCTAAGTCTGAGTTCGATCAAGGTAGGTAGCGCCAGCGCAGAGCTGGACCTGATAAACAGCATGTTCGCGCCTGGGGAGCATAAGACACTGCCACTCAAGGGTGCCGTTGATGCATCAGAGAGCAAGCAAATGAAGTTTTCCGCGATCAATGATTATGGCGGAATCAACGCTGTCACGCTGCCCTTGGCACCGTAAAAAGCACGGTTAGTATGCTGGCCGTGTGATTCAAGTCGTAAATATCAGTCAGAAAAATAATCCAGAACATGTCATTCAGATCACGAACTTATCAGTTCCCGTGACGCTCTCGACTGTCTCAAAAAGCCCCGAGAACGTGGCGCCAGCTATTGAATCTTGTATACAGAACCTCTAAACATGATCAAGCGTCGCAAGCCCGGTCTCAATATCAGCAGCGGCCTTTTTAACGCTCGCGCTTGCTTGAAGCCGTTCACCGGCGCCATGATTCTCGCCACCACCGGCCTGACCACCACCGTCAACGCCGTGGAAAATCAGCATACGTCGAAGAAGCTCGCCAGCTTCGATACCAGCATGCTTTGGGGCGCGGGCGCCCAGTCACTGAATGTCGAGCGTTACAACGAGGGCAATCCGGTCGAACCTGGTACCTACAGCGTCGACGTCAGCCTCAATAACACTCCCGCCGGACGCCATGACATCACTTTCGTCCCCGGCGCATCAGCTGTCCAAGCCAAGCCTGCCCCGTCCCTCGAATTGCTGGAAAAAATCGGCGTCGATACCGAAACATTGCAAGGCAGTGTCGACAACGGTGCGGCGACACACGATCTGCTCAGCTTCATTCCCAACGCTACCTATCGCTATGACAGTGCTGATCAGCGGCTTGATCTCAGCGTTCCGCAGGCTGCCCTACTCAATCGTCCGCGCGGTTATGTCAGCCCTAAGCGCTGGAATCGTGGGGTAAACGCAGCGTTCGTCGACTACAACGTCAATGCATACCAGGCCACCAGCCACGGCAACCAGAACAATACCGCCTACGCCAACATTAACGTGGGCGTCAATGTCGGCGATTGGCGTTTGCGCCAGCGGTCGACACTGAATTGGAACAAAAAAACCGGCGGTAACTTCCAGACCTTCACCCGTTATGCGCACCGGGACATCGACACCCTCCGCTCGCAGGTGACACTGGGCGACTCCTTTACCGATGGTGAACTGTTCGACACGGTGGCAACCCGGGGCCTGCGCCTGGCCACCGATGATCGCATGCTGCCGGACTCCCAGCGTGGCTATGCACCCGTCATCCGGGGTACTGCTTCAACCAACGCCCTCATCACCATTCGCCAGAACGGTTTCATCATTCAGGAGACTACCGTTGCGCCCGGTGCCTTCACGATTACCGACCTCAACCCCACCAGCGGCGCCGTTAACCTTGATGTCACCGTGAAGGAAGCCGACGGCCAGGAAAAACACTTCACCGTGCCGCTTTCGTCCGTCAGTCGCTCCCTGCGCGAAGGCAGTTCTCGCTACACGGCGACCGTCGGCCAGGCTCGCGAACTGCCTTATGGCAGTAAGCCGCTGATCGTGCAGGGCACTTACCAGCGTGGCCTGAGTAACCTCATCACCAGCTATACCGGCTTCTCCGCCGCCGAGGGTTACAACACGGCCATCCTCGGCGGCGTACTAAACAGCCAATACGGCGCATTCGGTACCGACATCACTACCTCGCAAACCGAACTGGAAGGCACGACCTTCGCCGGCCAGTCGGCGCGTGTAACGTACAACAAGATTCTGCAAAGCACCGGCACCCATTTGACCGTGGCCGCTTACCGTCACTCCGACACGGGCTACTTTGGCATTACCGAGGCGCTCAATGCCCAAGACCAATTAAAAGAGTTCGGCGATAACCAAGGCAGTGTTGACTCGATCCGTCACATGCGCGGCAGGGTACAGCTGAACATCAGCCAGAACCTGGGCAGCCATTCGCACCTTTACCTCAACAGTTCGGTACAGAGCTACTGGAACAGTTCAGGCACCGACAAGCAGTACCAGGCTGGCTTCAGTCAATCGTTGAACTGGGGCAGTGTCGGCGTGAGCGCCTCGAGCACCCAGGACATGTTCGGTAACGACACTACCGAATATATGGTCAACGTGTCCGTTCCCCTGGGGCCCTCAAGTTCCCGCAATCGGCCTTACCTGACTGCCAGCGCCACCTCCAGAACCGATGGCAGTGAGAACCTGCAAACCACCCTCAGCGGAAGCCGTGGTGAAGACCAGGCACTGAGCTACGGCATCACCACCAGCAACAACCGCCCCGGCAATGGCGACAACACGACTAACGTCAGCGGTAACACCCAGTTCCATACGTCCGCGGCCAACCTCAGCGCCTCACTCAGCAAGGGTACCGATTTCCAGCAGACCTCCATGGGCGCGAGCGGTTCGATCGTCGTGCACCCGGCCGGCATCACCTTTGGTCAGCCATTGGGCGATTCCATTGCCATCGTCGTTGCTCCAGATGCCGCCGGTGCAAAGCTCACCAATGCGACAGGGGTAAAACTCGACCGTCACGGTCAGGCTGTAGTGCCTTACCTGAACCCATACCGAGTGAACAACCTGGAGCTTGACCCGAAAGGCATCGGTGACGATGTCGAATTGCAAAATACCAGCCAGGAAGTCGTGCCACGTAGCGGCTCAATCATCATGGCCAAATTCAACACCGTTTCAGGTCGTGCATTGCTGATCAACGCCCGCCAGGCCGATGGCAAGCCATTGCCTTTCGGTGCCGGTGTCTACGATGAAAAAGGACAGGAAGTGGGCGCGGTAGGCCAGGGCGGGCAAATCTTTGCCCGGCTCGCCGGTGATCAAGGCACTTTGCGTATCAGCTCCAACAGCAAGGAACTCAGCCAGTGCAACATGCCCTACCGGTTAAAGCCGCGCGAAAAAGGAGAAGCCTCATCACGGCTGCAAACGATAAAACTAACTTGCAAAGATTAAGTGCTGCACTTTGAAACTCCCCAAACGGCCTTCCATTTGGCTCGACTTTCCAGAGACTCATAGAGATGAACACAGCTAACTTACCCCGCCATTCAAGATCCTGTAAGGCCAGTCGTGCCTTGTGGCTATTGATATTGGCGGCATTTCTGTTCAGCCCATTCAGCATGGCATGGGCAAACGATCTGAATTGCTCTCACATCGGATCCAATAGAAATATTCCTTTTCCCAGCACGCTCTCGCCACCTCGTGACCAGCCCGTAGGTTCGCTGCTCACTCCGTGGGTCAGCATTGATGGCTCGATTCAGTGCAGAGGCATTAGAAGGTATAAAATTGTAAATTTCCCGGATAGAAGGGCTGTGCTAACGAATGTCACCGTTTCATCGCCACCCTTCTCCCCCAACAACTCCGTTAGCGTCTACGCCACCAATATTCCTGGAGTCGGTATTAGCTATGACGCACAAACGCCGTCCAATACGCTGTCGGAGAATACTGATACGGGCCTCCACAATTACTCAGTCGCCATGGCCTTGGTCAAGACCGGCCCTATCGGCACAGGCACCCTGGCCATCTCGCAGATAGCTATCGAAATCCGAGTGAACCCTGTTTCGGGACGCCCCACCCGTGGCCCCCACTTTGCAATATTCAGTAATCAGGGCGGCACAACTATCACCGGCACGACCTGCTCTACTGTGACGCCTTTTATCAATGTGCCCCTTCCTGCCGTGAGATCCGCGCAACTGCCCAGCATTGGCGCTACAGCAGGAACTACCCCGTTCGCGATAGTGCTCAATTGCGCTCAGCCATCAAATGTCTTCATGACCCTCACCGACGCAAGCAACGCTGGCAATACCTCCACAACCTTGGGAATCAACGCCTCTTCCACCGCCCACGGCGTCGCGCTGCAAATATTTCACGGCGGCCAGCGAATCGGCTTTGGCCCAGACTCGTCTATGCGAGGGAATACCAACCAAATACAAGTCAGTGCCAACCAAACAGGCACGATTAGCATCCCGATGACCGCCAATTACGTCAGAACCGGCGCGATCACCGCCGGCAGCCTGGAAAGTAGCGCCACTTTCACCCTTTCGTACCAGTGAAGTAAACCAGGGCGCCTCGCCCTACTGATTTGAGACAATTCTTATAGTAAGCAGAGGGCTATCACTCAAAAATGACGGTCCTTATCTCTATTCGAGCAGAGACATGCCAACACCCCCGTTACGCATTCTGGTACTAGAGAACCATTGTTTACAGCGCTCAGTCGCAGTGAGCAGGTTGCAGCAGCTAGGTTGCGAAGAGGTCTTCTGTGCGGCAGACGGGCGCGGCGCGCTAGAAGTTCTAAGGCGCGAGGGATCTGTGGACGTAGCACTCTGTGACCTGCACACGGCCAATATGGACGGCCTGAATTTTCTTCAAGAGATTGCGCGGTCTGGCAAGGTAAATGCCGTCATTCTGACTAGCACTCTTGACCCCGCTGTTAAGCGAACAATCCGGCAACTAGTCACGCTCATGGGGTTGCAGGTGTTGGCGGACATTAGCAAGCCATTGAGCTCCGAGTTACTGAAATCGATACTTTTTCAACACATGAAGAACCGCAACGCGGAACTGCCCCTGCTGACGTCAGAACCAGTGATTACCCAGCAAGACGTGCACAAGGCCTTGGAAAACCAAGAATTCGAGGCGTATTTCCAGCCTAAATTCGATTTGAACAGCGGTGCAATCCAGAGTGCAGAAGTGCTCGCTCGCTGGATTCATCCGACCCTTGGCGCCCTGTCGCCAGCAATCTTCCTGCCGACAATTAAGCATCTTGGGCTCATTGACCGTCTTTTAGATGCCCTCCTACATCAAGGGCTGGCGTTGCAACACAAGGCGCATGAGCAGGGATATTCACTGAATGTCGCCTTCAATCTGGAAGCCTCACAATTGGCTGATCGTGATTTCTGGGCTCGGATCAAGGCGTTGCTGGCGACTCAAAAAGCCCATGGCTCAGGCCTGACATTCGAATTGACCGAACGCAGCACGCTTGAAATGTCCTCTACGACGCTTGAGAACCTGGTACGCCTGCGCATGCTCGGATGCCGATTATCCATAGACGACTTCGGTTCCGGCTACTCGTCGTTACAGCGCCTTTATCAGTTGCCGTTCAACGAAATCAAGCTGGACAGTGAGTTTGTACGCGCACTCAAGGATGAACCACATCGTCAGGCTGCCATCACCAGCACACTGACGTTGGGAAAGGCATTGGGTATGTCAGTAGTGATCGAAGGAGTGGAAACAGAAGAGCAACGTCAGATGCTTATTGAACTGGGATGCAGCATGGGTCAGGGCTATTTATGTGCTCGCCCCATGCCTGCGTACGATTTTTTGGCCTTGCTCCGCAAGAAAAAGCAGGAATGCAGCCATCTATCGTTTGCTCTCTGAAGTGCTTGCCACAGGGAAAGGGGAAGTGACTCAGGTCAGTCAATTTGCTGCGTCATAGGGAAGGCCAAGTGTACGGCGATGACGCTCATACCGGGGCTTGACTTAAGCGACCCGATGCATAAAAAAGCCACTTTAACCAGTTAGATCGGCCTAATGTTGTGCAAAGTGGTGCAGAGCAGGCATATCTTCTTCAGGACATACAATGAGAAAAATATCGTTAACCTCGGTTCTCTTCATATTATCCATCCTGCTGTTCCATGACATAGCTCAAGCTACCGTTTTGTCGAACAAACCCGCAGGCTGCGTGATCAGCTCGCAAGACCGAATTTTGTTGGTACAAGGCGGCCCAGGTAACAAATGGTCTCTACCAGCTGGCTATGCAGAAGAAGGCGAAACCCCGGAACAAACCGCGCAACGAGAAACGCTCGAAGAAACGGGATTAAAGGTGAATATCGTTGGACCGATCGACATAGGGGAGCAGAAAATTCAGCTGTTCATATGCAGGACCGAACAGCCACTCCAAGTTTCTGCCAATAGAGTCAACATACTAAATGCCCCACACCTCGGGCGAGAAACAATCCAGGCTGGTCTTTTTCATGCAACGGAAATTGAAGCACTAAAGCTTAGATTCCCTGAACAAGTTCGCAGATTACTCGAATTCAGCGATGCCTGGCAGAACAGTTTAACGGAGGAAGTCGATTATTTTTCCGATGGATTGCCACACGTCCAAGCGCTTGAGCTTATATGGATGAATAAACTAGCGACGAAGACGTCCGAGTGGGGAGTATTCTTTCGAGCTGGAAACTTCCTTGGCGAAACGTGGTTCTATGTATTATGTCTACCCCTCATAGTCTGTTTGTTCGGCTGGCGCTACCTGCACCGGATGCTGCTAGGCTTAATGCTGGTGACACTATTGACCCAGATTCTCAAACCAATGGTGGCCATGGCCAGACCCTTCAACTACTTACCACATCTGAGCCTGGATGGCGCTTCTGGATTTGGTATGCCCAGCGGGCACGCATTCAGCGCAATGTTTTTTTTCGGCGCACTGGCCTTATGGTCTACATCGCGAATTCCATTGAGATATGGTGCGCTTATCGCACTAACGTTAGCTCTATGGACGGCTGCGGCAAGAGTCTGGTTGGGGGTCCACTTTGCTTCAGATGTACTCGCGGGGATTGGCTTGGGTTTTGCGCTTTTATATCTTGAACGTCTGCAGAGTAAATATGAACGGTCGACAGGGGGACAAATCGCCGTTCAACCTTCTACATGGTTTAGCCTGGGTGCTCTGAGTTTAATATTTGGCTTTATATTCAGCCAAGAAAGCCTTCTACTCCCTTTTGCTATAGCAATCGGTTATGGGTTAGCGGGCAGTCATTCGACGACTGGGAAGGCTACTGCAGCAACGTCTCTCTGGATGTTGATTGGTATGTCAGGGCTAGTGTTGATAAAGGGCTATCTGACCAACAAGTTAAGCGTCTTCTGGCAGATTGCGGCAAAGGATGCCGTTATTTATTTATTGTTGGGATACTGGCTACGGGCGGGAGCTTATCGCACCTTTCAAAGAATGTTTAAGTCTCGATTGCCAATCCTGCCGAAGAATAATGTGTAGAGGTCTAATATGCTGAAAAACTCCGGATCGAATGCAGGCAAAGGCCCCATGCCCAACGTCCCGTCTCCTGCAAGCCCCAACACGCCGCCCGCGGGTCAAAAACGCAGGAGCAGCAAGGTTTTTCCCCCGATCGAAAGCTCCCAGGCGTCTTCACCAAGCACATTGGTACCGTCCCCTCGAGCAGCGCCCGCCATCGCCCCAAAACCTGTGCCGTTTTCAGTCCCCAGGACCTGCTCCGCGTGCGGAACATATCACCAAGGCCCTTGCACGACTCCTCGACCCAGTGAAGCATCTTCTTCGCAAAAACCGGCTTCGGCACTGGAATTGTATGAACGGCACCAGGCGAACTATCAGCCACAGGACCGGACTCAGCCGTTCGAAATCATGCATTCGGTCACGGATGACAACCTGAAATTCAGCAACAAGAAGGCGACCGACGCCGAGCTTTTAAAAGTTGCGGACAAGAAGTTCACCCTCCGCCACTACACCACGTCAAAAGACGGCCCCCCACCGTTCAACACTATTTCTTCGAACTTTGAACTGGTGTACCGCAAAATTAAAACTTTGCAAAGAACCCAGGGCAGCAACACCAACCAGGATGATTGGGTGCGCCTGGGCAATACGGCGTTTACCTTCTTTCTCTTGGCAATCGATGGCGAGGTAGCGAACCGAAAGTTCCTTGCAGGTGCAACGCATTACGCGGAAATTGATCCGGACAACCAGGAACAAATGACGGCCGCGGGTCTGGAAAATGCGGAGTTTTTCGCCTCCCCAGACTTGCTGCACACCAAGGATCTGTCGAGTGCCAAAGCTATTAAAGGCCCATTGAAAGACCTCAAGGCGCTGATGCTCGCAAGCTCCGGACTCAAGCCCATCAGCTTGGGTCGTACACCTGCTCAAGGCCTGCTCAAAGCTATCGACGATCAGTTCTCTGGTACTTTGGAATTGAAACTGCCGGGCTCGGTAATCGTTGCTCAATGGCACAGGATTTAGAGGGAAATCAACGCCAAGGAAACGTTCTGACAATACCCTGCCGCTCAAAAAACGCCAACGGGTGTTGTATGGGGGGCGCTTGAACGGAAATGTTTCCTCGTTGGTACGGGCTATGCTCAAGCGCCTATCGAGAGCCATGTTGTTCTAACCGCTTGCACCCGCACGTCAGAATCTCCTTCGTGGCCTGTAGGTACATTCTCCGGCTGGGGTCCGCTGCAATATAAGGCCGCGCTGAACAAAGCGTAGTAACCGCCCCCCTTCAAAGTCAGCCGCCACCATCAACGCCCCCCTCCAGTGGCAGAAAACGAGTATCTCCCCCTTAAAGGTCAGCCGCTATAGCGGCAAAGGACAGGTAGTGGCCACAGAAAAGCCGATGCGGCTTTGAAGTGAATTAGCGTCACTCTGCCGTACGGCCGATCTCCTCCCGTGTGGGCATGCTCCAGTCCGAGGCTCTTCTTTCATAGATTGAGTCTTCGTGCTTAAGACCGTCGTAGCTGAACACCAATAGGTAAAACGCAAACGCTGTTGCAGCCAAGAGCACTCTGCCTATGGGATTCGCGTCTTTAGATAGACCGCCAGGCCAAATGGCGACCCAACCTCCTCTAAGGTAGGCAAATACTGCTTGCGTGAACCATGCATGCAACGCCAGAGCCTCCCAGAAATGGCCCCAATCACCTGTGAAACGAACAAAAGCGTTTCCCGTTGTTTGATGCCGGATCTGGCGAGGGCTGGGATCCGCAAGACGAAACACATATCGGCCCTGACTGTCGGACGCGGGACTACCTCAATGCCGCGAAAGAAGATGCCGATTCGTGCAGCAAACGGTCGGACTGCGGATCAAGCGGAACCGGCTTTGCACATCTGGGCCAGTGCCGAATCTCACGCACTGATTGTCCATGAATCCGAGGCATGCAAAGCCCTGGGTGAAATCGGAGTGGTAGGCGCACTCGCTGCGGACCAGAGCCCGGATGGATATTCAGTTGTGCTCTGCAACACTCTGCAGGCGCAATGATCCCTATCACCGGCCTCGCCTACATGACCCGGCTCATTTACACGGGGTCACGATGGGGCTCACTTACTCCGCTGACTCCATCCGATCAGAATAAACGCGGCTCCCGGAATCCAGAGCCCAGGGCTTTCAACACTCAAACCGCAGACAAAGAGTGACATTCCCACTACGAACAGCGGCTTTTCTAAATGCATTTTCCATAATTTCTACCTTTTAAGAATGACTCCCACTAAACAATAAAGCCTGCCGGTCGGCGGTCGGAACCCCGCCCTGCCCCAGGCAATTCGCAATCACATCCGCAACGGGATGGTGCCCGGCAAGCAAATAGGGAAACTCTGGTACGTTGACTGGACTGCATTCAACCGTTCCGGCGGAAACGACCTGATGGCAATGGTATTGAAAGGAGCTGCAGGAACAAGAGCGGGTTTTGCGCAGACCTGAAACGAAAAAGGGGACCAAGCACCTAAGTGCTTGATCCCCTTATAAAATATGGTCGGGACGGAGTGATTCGAACACTCGACCCCTAGCACCCCATGCTAGTGCGCTACCGGACTGCGCTACGCCCCGACTAGGCGTGAAACTCGTCCATCTTCTCGAAGGACGCTCAAGAATATATCGCAAGCTTTTGAAAACTGAAAGTATTCAATCGCAGGAATTTATTTCTTGAGAACCACCAACACATCTTCCAGCTCGGCAATCATCTGCCGAATCATTTGTTTGTATTGGGTGGTGTCGTCTTTGGCTTCATCGCCGGACAAGCGCAAGCGCGCGCCGCCGATGGTGAACCCTTGATCGTAAAGAAGCGCGCGGATCTGCCGGATCATCAGCACGTCTTGTCGCTGATAATACCGGCGGTTTCCGCGGCGTTTGACGGGGTTGAGTTGAGGAAACTCCTGCTCCCAATAGCGCAGCACGTGCGGTTTTACGGCACACAGCTCGCTGACTTCACCGATGGTGAAGTAGCGTTTGCCTGGGATGACGGGGAGCTCGTCGTTATGACTTGGTTCCAGCATAAGCCTCAACTCGGGCCTTCAACTTCTGCCCTGGACGAAAGGTGACCACACGGCGAGCCGTGATCGGGATTTCTTCCCCCGTTTTCGGATTGCGGCCAGGCCGCTGGCGTTTGTCCCGAAGGTCGAAATTGCCGAAACCGGACAATTTGACTTGTTCGTTGTCTTCAAGAGCGTGCCTGATTTCTTCAAAAAACAGTTCGACCAATTCCTTGGCCTCCCGTTTATTCAGGCCCAGCTCTTCATACAGACGTTCCGCCATCTCAGCTTTCGTCAGAGCCCCCATACGTCACTTCCTTAACGTGGCGTTCAACCTTTGTTCGAGCGAGGTGAGGATATTTTGCGTCGTGGTATTCACCTCATCGTCATTAAGAGTGCGCGATGGATGCTGCCAGGTCAAGCCGACTGCGAGGCTTTTTCTATCAGGATCAATGCCTTTACCCTGATACACGTCAAATAGCCTGAGGTCCGTCAGCCATTCCCCTGCATTTTCACGGATTACGTCCAGTACGGCGCTGGCTGCGACGTCTTTTTCGGCGATCAGTGCAAGGTCACGACGCACTTCAGGAAAGCGCGATAACTCCTGGAATTTAGGCATTTTGCCCAACGCCACTTCCGCCAGAACCAGCTCGAATACGAAGACCGGACGGTCGAGGCCGAGGGTTTTCGACAATTCGGGGTGAATGGCGCCGACAAAACCGACCAGACGGCCTTCACGTTCGATGCGCGCGGTTTGACCCGGGTGCAGCGCTGGGTGTTTGCCCGGCACGAAAATGAACGAGTCCAGCGCGCCAGCGAAGCCCAGCACCGCTTCCACGTCAGCCTTGACGTCGAAGAAGTCCACGACATCGCGACCCTGAGCCCAGCCTTCCGGCAGACGACTACCGCACACCACACCGGCCAGCATTGGCTCTTGCTTCAGGCCTTCGAGTTGACCGACGAAGCGCAGGCCGCTTTCGAAGAGACGGACGCGATCCTGTTGGCGGTTCAGGTTGTGCTGGAGCGCCTTGACCAGACCAGGCCACAAGGACGAACGCATGGCCGCCATGTCGTTCGAAATCGGGTTGGCCAGCAGCAGCGGCTCCACACCCGGATTAAACAGCTCGAATTGTTTCGGATCGATGAAGCTGTAGGTGATCGCTTCCTGGTAACCACGGGCGACCAACAGGCGACGCAGTTCAGGCAGCTCGCTGCGCGCTTCAGCCTTGGCTTGTGGCGCCAAGCGAGCTTGCGGGTAGCGAACCGGCAGACGGTTGTAACCGTACAGACGGGCCAGCTCTTCGATCAGATCGACTTCCAGGCTGATGTCGAAGCGGTGGCTTGGCACTTCAACGCGCCACTGCCCTGCCCCATCGGCGGAAACGGTCAGGCCCAAAGCGTTGAGCAGACGCTCGACTTCGGCCGAATCCATTTCCATGCCCAGCATTTGGGTGATGCGCTGTGCGCGCAACGTCACTGGAGCAATCTTCGGCAGATGCTGTTCGCTGACGGTTTCGATGATCGGGCCGGCTTCACCGCCAGTGATCTCCAGCAGCAGGCCAGTGGCGCGCTCCATGGCTTCACGGGCCAGTTGCCAGTCCACGCCACGCTCGTAGCGGTGCGAGGCGTCGGTGTGCAGGCCATAGGAACGGGCCTTGCCAGCGACGGCGATCTGATCGAAGAACGCGCTTTCAAGGAAAACATCGCGAGTGGTCGCAGTGTTCACACCACTGTGCTCGCCACCCATGACGCCGGCGATAGCCAGAGCGCGGGTGTGGTCGGCGATCACCAGCGTATCACTACGCAGGGTGACTTCCTGGCCGTCGAGCAGCACCAGCTTCTCGCCTTCTTCGGCCATGCGCACGCGGATGCCACCGTTGATTTCGGCGAGATCGAAGGCGTGCAGCGGTTGACCCAGTTCCAGCATCACGTAGTTGGTGATGTCGACAGCCGCGTCGATGCTGCGCACTTCGGAACGACGCAGGCGCTCAACCATCCACAGCGGCGTAGGCTTGGACAGATCGACGTTACGGATCACACGACCCAGGTACCGCGGGCAAGCGGCTGGCGCCAGCACTTCAACCGAACGCACTTCGTCGTGCACGGCTGGAACAGTGGCAACGACCGGGCGGGTGACGGTGGCGGCGTACAGCGCGCCGACTTCACGGGCCAGACCGGCGAGGGACAGACAGTCGCCGCGGTTCGGGGTCAAGTCGACCTCGATGCTGGCGTCGTCCAGGCTCAGGTATTCACGAATGTCCTGACCGACCGGCGCATCGACCGGCAACTCCATCAGGCCATCGTTGCCTTCGCCCACTTGCAGCTCGGCTTGCGAGCACAGCATGCCGTTGGACTCAACGCCACGCAGCTTGGCTTTCTTGATTTTGAAGTCGCCCGGCAGCTCGGCACCGATCATGGCGAACGGGATCTTCAGGCCCGGACGCACGTTTGGCGCACCGCAGACGACCTGGAAGGTCTCCGAGCCATTGCTGACCTGGCACACACGCAGCTTGTCAGCGTCCGGGTGCTGCTCGGTGCTCAGCACCTCGCCCACCACTACACCGGTGAATTCGCCGGCGGCCAGCGTAACGCTATCGACCTCAAGACCGGCCATCGACAGACGAGCTACCAGCTCGTCGCGACTTACCTGCGGGCTTACCCAGCCACGCAGCCATTGTTCACTGAATTTCATCCTGCTCTCCTAAGAATTCGTTACGACTAGCGAAATTGCGCGAGGAACCGCAAGTCGTTGTCGAAGAACAGACGCAAGTCGTTTACGCCGTAACGCAGCATGGCCAGACGTTCAACGCCCATGCCGAAGGCAAAGCCCGAAAACTCTTCCGGGTCGATCCCGGACATACGCAACACGTTCGGGTGAACCATGCCGCAGCCCATCACTTCCAGCCAGCCAGTCTGCTTGCAGACGCGGCAGCCTTTTCCGCTGCACATCACGCATTCCATGTCGACTTCAGCGGATGGCTCGGTGAACGGGAAGTACGAAGGGCGGAAACGCACGGCCAGTTCTTTTTCGAAGAACACGCGCAGGAATTCTTCGATGGTCCCTTTCAGGTCGGCGAAGTTGATATCGCGATCGACCAGCAGGCCTTCGACCTGGTGGAACATCGGCGAGTGGGTAATATCGGAGTCGCTACGGTACACACGGCCTGGGCAGACGATGCGGATCGGCGGCTGTTTCGATTCCATGGTGCGGACCTGTACCGGCGAGGTATGGGTGCGCAGCAACATGTTGGCATTGAAATAGAAGGTGTCATGCATCGACCGGGCCGGGTGGTGGCCTGGGATGTTGAGCGCCTCAAAGTTGTGATAGTCGTCTTCGACCTCAGGGCCTTCGGCAATGCCGTAGCCGATGTGAGTAAAGAACTGTTCGATACGTTCCAGAGTCCGGGTAACCGGATGCAGACCACCGGAGGTCTGGCCGCGGCCAGGCAGGGTCACGTCAATGGACTCGGCAGACAGTTTGGCGGCCAGGTCGGCCTCTTCAAACAGTGCCTTGCGGGCATTGAGAACCTCTGTGACACGCTCCTTGGCAACGTTGATAAGAGCGCCGACTTGCGGACGCTCTTCTGCCGGCAAATTCCCCAGGGTCTTCATCACCTGAGTCAATTCACCCTTTTTGCCAAGGTAGTGAACCCGGATTTGCTCCAGGGCATTGATATCTTCAGCGCTTTGCACAGCCTCTAGTGCTTGAGAGACGAGCGCGTCCAGGTTTTCCATGTACAGACTCCAGATACAAAATAGGGGAAGAGCTTGAAGGCTCTTCCCCTATTTATGACGTTTAACACCTGACCCCACAGAGGTGAGGCCAGGTGACTGTCGGGGGTACTTAAGCCAAGGTGGCTTTAGCTTTCTCGACAATCGCAGCAAACGCCGCTTTTTCGTTCACTGCCAGATCAGCCAGAACCTTACGGTCGATCTCGATGGACGCTTTTTTCAGGCCGGCGATGAAACGGCTGTAGGACAGACCGTTGATACGTGCACCAGCGTTGATACGAGCGATCCACAGAGCGCGGAACTGACGTTTTTTCTGACGACGGTCACGGTAGGCGTACTGTCCTGCCTTGATTACCGCTTGCTTGGCAACACGGAATACGCGCGAGCGAGCGCCGTAGTAGCCTTTAGCAAGTTTCAGAATTTTTTTGTGACGTTTACGGGCAATGACGCCACGCTTTACACGAGCCATGAGTTACTTCCTCTATTCTTGACTAAATTAACGAAGGCGCAGCATGCGCTCGACTTTTGCCACGTCACACGGTGCCAGCAAGCTGCTACCGCGCAGTTGACGCTTACGCTTGGTCGACATTTTAGTCAGGATGTGGCTCTTGAAAGCGTGCTTGTGCTTGATACCGTTAGCAGTTTTCAGAAACCGCTTAGCAGCACCACTTTTAGTTTTCATTTTTGGCATGTTCGGATACTCCGCATTCAGTTGATAAACATAATCAGAAGGCCTGCCGTGCCCTGATGATTACTTCTTCTTTTTCGGGGCGATGACCATGATCAGCTGGCGTCCTTCCATCTTAGGATGCTGTTCGACCGAACCGTACTCGAGCAAGTCACCTTCAACTCGCTTGAGGAGTTCCATCCCCAGCTCCTGGTGGGCCATCTCACGGCCGCGGAATCGCAAGGATACCTTGGCCCTGTCCCCATCACTCAGGAAACGTACCAGGTTGCGCAGTTTTACCTGGTAATCCCCTTCCTCCGTCCCTGGACGAAACTTGATTTCTTTAACCTGGATCTGCTTCTGGTTTTTCTTGGCCGCGGCAACCTGTTTCTTCTTCTCGAAGATCGATTTGCCGTAGTCCATCAGCTTGCAAACAGGGGGTACTGCATCGGCGGAAATTTCCACCAAATCGAGCTTGGCTTCTTCAGCCTTAAGAAGCGCGTCTTCAATTGACACAATCCCAAGCTGCTCGCCTTCAGCCCCAATTAACCGAACCTCGCGTGCCGAGATATTCTCGTTGATCGGGGCTTTCGGTGCAGCTCGTTTATCTTGTCTCATTTCACGCTTAATAATAATTACTCCGAATCTGGGCGACCACGCCGGGAAACCGCTTGCGCGAGAAACTCAGCGAACTGGGCGACGGGCATCGAGCCCAGGTCAGCACCTTCACGAGTACGCACAGCGACAGTCTGCATCTCGACTTCCCGATCTCCGATAACCAAGAGATAGGGAACCTTGAGCAAAGTATGCTCGCGGATTTTAAAGCCGATCTTTTCATTTCTCAAGTCAGACTTGGCACGAAATCCGCTTTCGTTGAGGGTTTTTTCAACTTCAGCAGCAAAATCGGCTTGTTTATCAGTGATATTCATAATCACTGCCTGGGTCGGAGCCAGCCACGCAGGGAATGCACCCTCGTAGTGCTCGATCAGGATCCCGACGAAACGTTCGAAGGAGCCCAGGATCGCCCGGTGCAACATTACCGGGTGCTTGCGACTGTTATCTTCGGAGACGTATTCGGCTCCCAGACGGACAGGCAGGTTAAAATCGAGCTGAAGGGTACCACACTGCCAGACGCGGCCAAGGCAATCTTTCAGCGAGAACTCGATCTTAGGACCGTAGAACGCACCTTCGCCCGGCTGCAGATCGTACGGCAGGCCCGCGCTATCAAGGGCTGCAGCCAATGCTGCTTCGGCGCGATCCCACAATTCGTCAGAACCAACGCGTTTTTCCGGACGAGTGGACAGTTTCATCTCGACGTCTTTGAAGCCGAAATCGGCATAAACGTCCATGGTCAGTTTGATGAACGCTGCGGATTCAGCCTGCATCTGCTCTTCAGTGCAGAAGATGTGGGCGTCATCCTGAGTGAACGCACGCACACGCATGATGCCGTGCAGCGCACCCGATGGCTCGTTACGGTGGCAAGCACCGAATTCGGCCAGACGCATCGGCAACTCGCGGTAGCTTTTCAGGCCCTGATTGAACACTTGCACGTGGCAAGGGCAGTTCATTGGCTTGATGGCGTAGTCGCGGTTTTCCGACTGAGTGGTGAACATGTTGTCGGCGTAGTTGGCCCAGTGCCCGGATTTCTCCCACAGGCTGCGGTCAACCACTTGCGGGGTCTTGATCTCGAGGTAGCCGTTGTCGCGCTGAACCTTGCGCATGTACTGCTCGAGCACCTGGTACAAAGTCCAGCCGTTCGGGTGCCAGAACACCATGCCCGGCGACTCTTCCTGAGTGTGAAACAGGCCCAGGCGCTTGCCGATCTTGCGGTGATCGCGCTTTTCAGCTTCTTCGATGCGCTGGATGTAAGCCGCCAGCTGTTTCTTGTCTGCCCATGCAGTGCCGTAAACGCGCTGCAATTGCTCGTTTTTGGCATCGCCACGCCAGTAGGCGCCGGACAGCTTGGTCAGCTTGAAGGATTTCAGGAAACGCGTATTCGGCACGTGCGGGCCGCGGCACATGTCGACGTATTCTTCGTGATAGTACAGGCCCATGGCCTGTTCGTTCGGCATGTCCTCGACCAGGCGCAGCTTGTAGTCTTCGCCACGGGCCTTGAACACCTCAATCACTTCGGCGCGCGGAGTGACTTTCTTGATCACGTCGTAATCTTTCTCGATCAGCTGCTGCATGCGCTGTTCGATGGCGGCCAGGTCGTCCGGAGTAAAAGGACGCTCGAAGGCGATGTCGTAATAAAAGCCTTCGTCAATGACCGGCCCGATCACCATTTTGGCAGTCGGGTACAACTGCTTGACCGCGTGGCCAACCAGGTGGGCGCAAGAGTGGCGAATGATCTCCAGCCCGTCTTCATCCTTTGGCGTAATGATTTGCAGCGTGGAATCGCTGTCGATGATGTCGCTGGCGTCAACCAGCTTGCCATTGACCTTGCCGGCCACGGTGGCCTTGGCCAAGCCAGCACCAATGGATGCGGCGACCTCGGCTACGGAAACCGGGTGATCGAATGAACGTTGACTGCCGTCGGGAAGAGTAATAGTTGGCATGGCGCCTCCTCTCCTAGTGGTGACCCCTACCAAAGGTCACGTGGGTTGGGATGAGCCAGTACAAGATCCGATCCAGGCCATTCAATGACGAACGCCTGCCTTACAGCGGCAGGAGCCTTGCGGCCAACCGGAAAACCGAACCAGAGTGACTGGGATTCAAATCAGGGTTATTCGCGCAGTAGCCGCCACCGGGACTGAAGGTCATCCGGAGCTTGCAAACGCTCGAGCGAGGCATGCTAGCACAGATGAACGGTCATCGACGCAAGCAGACTTTGCGCGGGGGCAAATCGGCCATTTTTATGCCAGAGTGCTGAACTTGAACACCGCGTTGCCCCTCAAACTAGAAGTCATTGACCCACAAGGAGCATCCCAGCATGCGTCAGAACCGTTTGTTCGCCATAGTCGCCCCTATCGTTCTACTGCTGCCATTGGCCGCCCATGCCGATTGGCCAAAGGGTGAGCGCGAGAAATACATGGCGCAATGCGTTCCCGCGGCGGCACAGAAGATTGGCGAAGCGAAGGCAAAAGCCGTGTGTGGTTGCGGCGCCGATCAGCTCAAATCATATCCTGCCAAAGACCTTCAGGCATTGATGAACGGCACTGCGAGTCCAGAGCTTGGGAATCAGGCGATGCAGAAAATTGCCACTTGCAGGGTGGATACCGGCGCGCAGAAATAAGCTACTCGCATTGATTTTTTCACCTGTAATAACCGAAAAAATAGCCAAAACGTCGGTTTCTCAGACATTTTTTGAAGGTTTTACAGCTTTTTTTTAGTCTTTACTTTTGGCTGAAAGCCTTTTAAATCGGGGCTTTCAGCCGCTTGAAGCAGCAAAGAACGCTCAACAGCAAGGCAAACAGCACGTCCGGGGGGCTCCCAAAGCGAACATTTCGACTATGATACTCCGGTGTGCCCAGTTGGCCTGAGCAGCACAGCACTACTGAAAATATATGTTTCTTGGAGATACACCATGTCTAATCGCCAAACCGGCACCGTTAAATGGTTCAACGATGAAAAAGGCTTCGGCTTCATCACTCCTCAAGGTGGCGGTGACGACCTGTTCGTACACTTCAAAGCTATCGAAAGCGACGGTTTCAAAAGCCTGAAAGAAGGCCAAACCGTTTCCTTCGTGGCTGAGAAAGGCCAAAAGGGTATGCAAGCTGCACAAGTTCGCCCAGAGTAAGTTTCTGGCGCACTAAAAAAACCCCGTCCATGTGGCGGGGTTTTTTATGGGCGAAACAAAAGCCTGGTGCGATCAGCCGCAGTTGACGCGAGTGACCACCCGATTGGCATCGGTGTTCAGGTTCAGGCGATCAGAGCGGTACTCCAGGGTCACCATGTCGTTGGGCGAAAGGAACCGTGCGTTCTGTGCACCTGCGCGAGTGCGCGCCTGCTCCAGCAGTTCGGGCGAAGCCGCTTTGCCAACGGTGAATTCCGCAGCCTTTGCCTCGCAGCGGCTATGTCCCGTGTCAGTCGTCGTTACAGGGTCAGTTGCCGACTCGGATGACGTACTGCTGCAACCTGCCAGCAGAGTGACGACAAATAAACTACCCAATGACGCGAGCTTCCAAGGCATGAAGCCTCCTTTTCAATAGTTAAGCAGAGATCGTGCGACCGCCATTTCGGCGATAGGTTTCAAGGTGAATGCCCTCACCCGGCCCTCGATTCGCACAAGCGCCGAGTTTGCCTGAGCATCGCCCTGCCGCTTAGCACTCAATCGTGACTGAATATGAACAGCGCTCAATAAACGTCGATGTAGTCGTACGGCGGGTTCGGCCAGTTCTCTTTCAACGCGTTGAAAATCTGCATGACCCAGACTTCGTCACTGGCCGCGACCAATCCTACATAGCCCGAGCCCTTGGCCCACGTCTCCAGCCGAAATCGCAGCCCTCCAATGTCAGTGCCGCCCACGACACCCGAAGAGATGTAGGCGATGCCGCTTTGGGTGACCCGCAATTGAGTGTGCTCATCGTCACTGGCGGAGGCCAATAGCTGGCGCACCGCCTCAAGGGTCAAACCGTCAGGGGTGTTCAAATCGATCTGCACAGCGCGGTCCTTGAAAATTCGTCAAAGACCAAGTGTCGCATAGCCCTTCTCCCATGCCTAAGTCGGAGTGCCAAACGCCGCGCAAAATGGTTAACTCGACACTCAGACTTTCCCGACTTCACGAGCGCCATCATGACCACCGTAAGCATCGACGCCGATATCAAAGCCAAATGGCAGGACGGGCACAGTTCTTACAGCCCAAGCAGTACGGAGGAGCTCGCCATTATCGGTATCGATCTATTGGTCCGGGACCTTGGAACCGAGGCTGCCCAGTCGTTCATCGAGCAGATCTTCGAAAAACACCTGGCGGACCAAAAAGCCACCGTAGAGGCAGGACGGGGGTAAAACCCGCAGGCTGGCACCTGCGGGCTTGAAACTTACTTCAAACGAGCCAGACGCTGCGTCAGCAAGTCGAAGAAGCCCTGGGCATCGCCACTTTCAACCCAGAACGCATTCTTCGGCGCCTTCAGGCCGTCATACCAGTCGACGATGGTTTGACCGAAGGTCGGGCCTTCGCGGCTATCAACGACCACGTTGACCGAGCGACCGGTAAACAGCTCAGGCTTGAGCAGGTAGGCGATGACGGTAGCGTCATGCACCGGGCCACCTGTAAGACCGTAGTGCTCCATGTCATCCTTGATGTATGCATCAAGAATGTTGCTCACCAGCTTGCTGGCGTTGTTGTTGATCGCCGCGATCTGCTTCAGGCGAGATTCGCTGGTGAGGATCTTATGGGTCACGTCCAGTGGTAGATAAGTCAGCTTAACGCCACTTTTCAACACAATTTCGGCGGCCTGCGGATCGGCGAACAGGTTGAACTCCGCGACCGGTGTAATGTTGCCACCGTTGAAGTGCGCACCGCCCATGATCACCACTTCCTTGATGCCCTGAACGATTTCAGGCTCCTGGATCAGCGCCAACGCCAGGTTGGTCTGCGGGCCGAGCATGGCGATGGTGATACTGTGGGGCTTGGCCGTTTTCAAGGTGTCGATCAGGTAATTGACCGCACTGCCTTCAGCCAGGCCCTTCTTGGGCTCGTGCACGGTGACGCCTGACAGACCTTCCTTGCCATGAATGTTCTCGGCATAGATCGGCGTGCGCATCAGCGGCTTCGGCGCACCGGCATAAACCGGCACGTCTTCGCGCCCTGCCCACTCCCGGGCCAGTCGCGCATTACGCGATGTCTTCTCCAGGCGCACGTTGCCGGCCACGGTGGTCAGTGCACGAATGCTCAGCTCTTCGGGCGATGCCAAGGCAAACAGCAAAGCAACCACGTCGTCGGTCCCCGGATCGGTATCGATGATCAAGTCGATCTTTTCCGCCGCCTGGGCGCTCGTTGCAGTAATCAGGGACAAAAGCAGCAGACTCCGAAGCAGATGGTGCAGTTTCATAGCATAGCGGGGCATATCGCACTCCTTGTGCGCGGGAAAAACTAATGTGTACAGCGCTAGAACGTCACCCCCGACACCAGCACAATGTTGCAGTACGGCGCACATTCGCCGGTACGAACAATCGCCCGCGCCTGTCGGCTGAGGACCTTGAACTGGTCATGGCTGAGCAACTCACGGGAACCCAGCACGCCGTCGACGTTCAATTCGTCCAGAACACCCAAGGCCGGCGGCTGCTTGTCGAGGATCTCCCGTGCCAGCACATGTCTTTCGACCTGCATTTCACTCAGTACAACCTTCAAGGTACTGATGAAGTCCGGAATCCCCTGGGTCAGCGCCAAATCGATCAGTTCGACACCGGGCGGCACCGGCAGACCGGCATCGCCGATCACGACCATGTCGCCGTGACCCAGCGAGGCAATCAGCCGCGACAACGCGACATTGAGCAGTGGTGTTTTTTTCATGGTGCTTTAAACGCCTGTACATCGGACAAGGTGGGAATCGAGGGTTGGGCGCCAGCGCGGGTGACCGACAGGGCTGCGGCAACCTGACCGAACCGGATTGCATCGGCTTCACTACTGCCAGCCGCTAATGCGGCAGCAAAACCACCCACGAAGGTATCCCCGGCGGCCGTGGTATCGACGGCTTTGACCTTCGGTGCCGGGAAATGCTCCAGACGTGAGCCGTCAGCGAACAGCGAGCCTTGGGCACCCAAGGTGATAATCACTTTACTAACGCCCATGGCGATCAATCGGGTCGCGGCGGTTTCTGCCGACGCCAGGGAGTCCACTGACAACCCCGTGAGGGCAGAGGCTTCGCTTTCGTTGGGGATCAGGTAATCAATGGCGGCAAACCAATCCGCCGGCAATGGGCGACTGGCGGGCGCGGGGTTGAGAATGACGGTCTTGCCCAGCGCACGACCGCGTTTCAAGGCATGCCCCACCGTAGCGTCCGGCACTTCCAACTGACAAATAATCACATCCGCCGTCTGCAATACGGCGTCAAAACGGTCGATGACTTGCGGCGTCAGCGATCCATTGGCACCCGCGACGATGACGATGGCGTTCTGACTGTTGTCATCGACCACGATCAACGCGACGCCGCTGGAATCCTCGACGGTGCTGAGGGCCTGACAATCTATACGCTCGGCCAACAGCGCTCCGCGCAGTTCTGCGCCATAGGCATCGTTGCCCACACAGCCGACCATCGACACCTCGGCACCCAAACGCGCTGCTGCGACGGCCTGATTGGCGCCCTTGCCACCGGAAACCGTGGCAAACGACTCGCCGATCAGCGTTTCACCGCCACGCGGCAGCCTTGGCGCCCGGGTTACCAGGTCCATGTTCAGACTGCCTATCACCACTACTTTTGCTGGCATACATTGCTACTCATCAATTCTGGGTCCGCAGTGCTTTTGGTTTAGCGGCGCCGTGTTTCAACGAAACTGGGCGAACACGCCGGCGAGCGGCGCGGTCGACTCTCGCAGGACAATACTGGGCGTCACGATGCGCTGATCGGTGGCCATGTCCGGCGTGGCGATCCTGCGCAAAAGCACTTCAGCCGCCATCTCACCGAGTTGCAGGATCGACTGCCCCACCGTGGTCAACGCCGGGTAAACATAACGGCTCATCTGGATATCGTCGAAGCCGATCACCGACAACTCGCTCGGTACGCGAACATTGCGTTCGGCGGCCGCTCGCAGCACGCCGATACCCATCATGTCGTTGCCGGCAAAGATCGCGCTGGGCGGATTGCGCTCCAGCAAAATCGCTGCCGCGTTGTAACCGCCGGTGCTGGTGAAGTCGCTTTCCAGCATGCGCTCGCGACTCATTTCGACACCTGCCTCCTGCAAGGCACGGCAATAACCGGCCAGACGCATTTGCGCCACGCTGGTACCTGCCGGGCCGCCGATCATGGCGATGTCCCGATGCCCCAGTTCCAGCAGGTGCCGAGTGGCCAGATATGCGCCGTATTCGTGATCGATGCGCACCAAGTCGGCATTCACGCCTTCCAGTCCGCGGTCGACAATGACCATTGGCGTGCGCACACCGGCGAGGCCTTCCGCCAGCCCAGCATCACCGCCGGCCGACGCCACGATCAAACCGTCGATACGCTTTTCCAGTAGCACACGAAGATAGCTGCGCTGCTTGTCCGGGTTGTCGTCGGAGTTGCAGAGGATGACGCAATACCCCTTACGCTCGCAGTAATCCTCAATACCTCGCGCCAATTCAGCGAAGTACGGGTTGAGACTGTTGGGCACCAGCAAACCAATGGTCGCGGTAGTTTTGGCTTTCAACGAACGGGCTACGGCGCTCGGCACGTAGTCCAGGGTTTTGATCGCCTCCTCGACCTTGATCCGCACTTCCTGGCTGACCGGGCGGGTCTTGTTCACCACGTGGGACACCGTGGTGTAGGAAATGCCCGCGAGTGCGGCTACATCCTTGATTGTTGCCATGATTCAGGTCCGCCGGCTTGCGCGCTGACTGCGATAAGTATCGAGCACCACCGCCACCACGATCACTGCGCCGGTGATGATGCGTTTGGTGGGCTCGGTCGCGCCGATCTGCGCCAGACCGGCGGCCAATACGGAAATGATCAGGACACCGAAGAACGTGCTGATCACCGAACCACGGCCACCCATCAAACTGGTGCCGCCGATGACGACAGCGGCGATCACCTGCAACTCCAGCCCGGAGCCGGCATTCGGATCCGCGGCCTCGAGCCTGGAAATCTGAAACAGCGCGGCAATACCGGCCAGCAGCCCCATCAGGCTGAACACCAGAATTTTGTAGGGCTTTGGATTGATCCCCGCCAGACGCACTGCTTCTTCATTGGTACCGATGCCGATCAGGTAGCGACCGAACACCGTACGGGTCAGTACGGCCTGGGCAATGAAGATAATTAGCAAGGCGATAATGAACGACGGCGAGATACCGAAGGCGATCGGGTTGGACAGCCAGGCGAAGGCGTCACCGATATAAGCGGTGCGCGACCCGGTCATCTGATACGCCACGCCCCGGGCCATTTCCAGCACGCCCAGAGACACGATGAATGACGGAATCCGCCAGGCCACGGTGATCGAACCGGTGATGGTCCCGGCCAATGCCGCCGCCGCCATGCCGAGCAACGCGGCGGGCAGAACGCTCCAGCCCCAGCCGAGAATGGCCACACTGACCGTTGATGCTGCCAGCGCCAACACCGAACCGACCGACAGGTCGATGCCACCGATAATCAACACGAAGGTCATGCCGACCGCCAGCACCATCAGATCGGGAATCTGGTTGGCCAGGGTGCTGAATGTGTCATAAGAAAGAAAGTGGCTGCTCAATACCGAGAACAGCGCAATCATCGCCAGCAAGGCACCGGCCAGGCCCAGATAGGTGCCCAGACCGTAGAAGTTGCCACTACGTTTGCCGGCAGAAGATGCAGTTTTCATGGAAGGTCCCTAGGCGCTGCTTCATTGAGCAACGCATCACGTTTTTGGTAGCCGGCAAAAGCGGCGGCAAGCAAGTCATCCTGGGTCCAGCTGTCGCGCTCGAACGTGTCGATCAGGCGTCCCGCCGACAGCACGCCGATCCGGTCGCAGATCAACATCAGCTCACGCAGGTCACTGGACACCACCACCAGCGCCTTGCCCTGTCGGGTCAGCTCGCCGAGTAACGCATAAATGTCGAATTTGGCGCCGACATCGATGCCTCGGGTGGGCTCGTCAAACAACATCACCGAGCAATCACGCTCGAGCCAGCGGCCGATCACGACCTTCTGCTGGTTGCCGCCGGACAGTTCGGAGACCAATTGTGTCGGGCTCGAACTGCGGATGCGCATGGCGTCGATCTGACGCTGGGCCAGGGACATCTCGTCGCCGTTGTTGACGAATCCGCCACTGGAAATCACCGGCATGTTGCCCAAGGCAATGTTGGCGCTGATCGATTGGGTCAGCAGCAAGCCTTCGCCCTTGCGGTCTTCCGTGATCAGGGCGATGCCATGACCCACTGCATCGGCCGGCGAGCGGATGCTCACCACCTGAGCCGGAGACCCCAGCGCAACCGTGCCACTGTCAGCAGTGTCGGCACCGAAGATCAGGCGCAGTAACTCGGTGCGCCCTGCCCCGATCAATCCGGAGATCCCGTAGATTTCACCGGCTCGCACTTCGAAGGACACATCGCGAACCTTGTCCGAACGGGTCAGGCCGCTGACCGTCAACGCGGGAGCGCCGATCTTGCGCGGCCCCATGTCCATATGTTCGCCGAGCTCACGACCGACCATCAGCGTGACCAATTGCTCGCTGTTGTAGTTGGCCATCGGCTCGACGCACACCAGGTTGCCGTCGCGCAAAACCGCAATGCGCTGGGCGACCCGCGCCAGTTCTTCAAGGCGATGGGAGATATAGATAATCGACACGCCACGGGACTGCAGGCGGGTGATCTGTTCGAACAGCATCTCGACTTCACGCGCCGTCAGCATGGCCGTCGGTTCGTCGAGGATCAGCACATGGCAGTCGCCGATCAGGTTGCGGGCGATTTCGACCATTTGCTGGTGGCCAATACCGAGGTCGCCGACCAGGGTGTCCGGGTCGATTGCATCGAGGCCAACCTGGGCCATGGCCTCGATCGCCGCTTTGCGCAACTGCTTGCGACTGATCCAGCCACCGTTACTGGGCAAGTTGTCGAGAAACAGGTTTTCCGCCACCGACAGGGTCGGCAACAGATTGAGTTCTTGCATGACCATGCGAATGCCCAGGTCTTCAGCCTGGGTCCGGCTGCCGGGACGGTAATCCTGACCCTGGAATTGCATCTGGCCGGTGGTCGGCGTGACCAACCCGCCGATGATCTTCGACAGCGTGCTTTTGCCGGCACCATTCTCACCGGTCAGCGCCAACACTTCACCGCGGATCAGCGTCAGATCGATGCCGGTCAGTACCGGCTGGGCGTAGGTCTTACCGATACCGCTGACCGTGAGGACAGCGTTCGGAGCGCAAACGGACATAAAACTCTCCCTGTGCCCGCCCGGACGGGCGAGCACCAGTGTGTCGCCAGAAGGCTTACTGGGTGACCAGTTCTACCGGGGTTTCGATCACGCCGTTGGTGCCGCTGTCGACCTTCTCGCCCTTGATAATTTTCAGCGCAGTCTCGATACCGAACACGGCTTGTCGGGCTGCAAACTGGTCGGCGGTCGCCAGGACGCGACCATCCTTGAGCATCGGCTTGATCGCGTTGATGTTGTCGTAACCGACCACTTGCACCTTGCCGGCCTTGCCCGCGGCACGCACGGCGGAAACGGCACCGACGGCCATGCTGTCGTTACCGGCCAGCAGGGCTTTGACGTCCGGGTATTCGCTGAGGATCGAGGCGGCAACCTTGTTGCCCTTGTCGATCTCCCAGTCACCGGACTGCAAGGAAACGACTTTGATCTGCGCCGCTTCCATTGCATCTTTGAAACCCGCGGTGCGGGCCTGGGCATTGGTGGTGGTGGACACACCTTCGATGATGCCGACTTCGTCACCGGCCTTCAGTTGCTTGGCCAGGTACTCGCCAACCAGACGCGCGCCCTTGCGGTTATCCGGCCCCACGAACGGCACCGTCATGTTCTTGCTTTTGAGGACGGTCGGGTCGAGTTGGTTGTCGATGTTGATCACGGTGATGCCGGCATCTATGGCTTTCTTGATCACCGGAACCATGGCCTTGGAGTCCGCTGGCGCGATGACCAGGGCATTGACCTTGGCGAGAATCATTTGCTCGACGATGCGCGTCTGGCCAGCTGTGTCCGTTTCGTCCTTGATGCCGTTGGAGATCAGCTCGAATTCGCCGGAGTGGTCTTTCTGGTAAGCCTTGGCGCCATCCTCCATGGTCAGGAAGAATTCATTGGCCAGGGATTTCATGACCAGTGCGACTTTGGGTTTTTCAGGAGATTCGGCGAATGCCGATGAGACGGGCAGCGCGGCGGATGCGACAGCCAGCATAGCGACAGCAAGAAGACGTCCAGCGAATGGCAGCTTCATGGGTTCACTCCGATCTTATGATTATTGTGAGCAATGCTTGCGCGGGAGTAATGCCTGCACTCCGATTGTCGACGGAATAAGCCACCGACAGGAACGCGCAAACGTTTGCGTAGACCGAACTATGCGAACCCTGCTGCCATTTGTCAACGACCTGTTTGGTGTCTGCGTTGGCAAAAACTGGCTCGCCACATTAGGCAACGGTGCTAATCAGGCCGCCTGTGCTGGAGTCCTTGGCCAGTTCTTTCACCAGATTGCCCGCCACTTGTGACAGCGCGCCGTTGGTGTCGGCGATTTGCCCCTGGATCGACATCACCGCCGTGGCTTTAGCTTCTGGAGTCGGATAAGGCGCTGCCTGAGCGGCCGCCAGTTGTTGCTGCTGTTCGCGCAGTTGCTGTTGCAGTTCCTGCATGCGTTTGAGCAGTACCTGCACCGCAATACTTTGGGTGCTGCCGCCCTTGGACTTGGTTTCGTCCTGAGCACCGCCACCGGTTCGAACCTGGTTGTCGCTGCCTTCTTCCTTCCCCAGGACCTGAGTCGCGGTGTCGGCCGTCGCTTCGCTCAAGGCATTGATCGTCGACGGGGACTTGCCGCCGATGGTGATCGCGCCCGCATTTGGAAAACCAACAGAAAACGACATGGGAACTCCTGTAAGAAAAATAACCTTAACGGGGCATCGACCTGTGCGAGGGTTTCTTTAGCATTGATTCTTGATTTGGCAAGGCGACCTTCTCTACAAACGTCGTAGGCATTTTCGGAGAACCGAATGTAAACGCTCAACCTATTCGGAAACCCGGACATCTTCATGTTTAACCCCGACCAGAGCCGAGATAATTTCCAATACAAATCAACTAGTTAAAACTTTTTCTCGTTAAACGTTTGACTGGTACAGATCCTGCTCTTCACCTACACCCCCAGCGTTCAGATCTGCCGGGGGCGTATCTAGATGAACTTGCATCAGCACCGTCTGACTACTAGAGAGAAAATAATGAAATCTGCCTTCAACACTTTTATTCCGGGCGCCTTGGCCCTCCTGCTGCTACTCCCTACCGCCCTTCAGGCAAAAGAAGTCGAAACCCAACAGAAACTGGCGAACGTGGTCATCCTGGCCACGGGCGGCACCATCGCTGGCGCCGGTGCGAGCGCCGCCAACAGCGCGACGTATCAAGCGGCAAAAGTCGGCATCGAACAGTTGATTGCCGGCGTTCCGGAACTCAGCCAATTGGCTAACGTTCGTGGCGAACAGGTCATGCAGATCGCCTCGGAAAGCATCACCAACGACAACCTGCTTCAACTGGGCCGTCGCGTGGCCGAACTGGCGGACAGCAAAGACGTCGATGGCATCGTGATCACCCACGGCACCGACACCCTGGAAGAAACCGCTTACTTCCTGAACCTGGTGGAAAAGACCGACAAGCCGATCATCGTCGTCGGTTCCATGCGCCCAGGCACCGCGATGTCAGCTGACGGCATGCTCAACCTGTACAACGCCGTCGCCGTCGCCAGCAGCAAAGAAGCGCGCGGCAAGGGCGTCCTCGTGACCATGAACGATGAGATCCAGTCGGGTCGCGACGTCAGCAAGATGATCAACATCAAGACCGAAGCGTTTAAAAGTGCCTGGGGGCCGCTGGGCATGGTGGTCGAAGGTAAATCCTACTGGTTCCGTCTGCCGGCCAAGCGCCACACCATGGACTCGGAATTCGACATCAAAACCATCAAGAGCCTGCCTGACGTAGAAATCGCCTACTCTTACGGCAACGTGAGCGACACGGCGTACAAGGCACTGGCTCAGTCCGGCGCCAAGGCGATTATCCACGCCGGCACCGGCAACGGCTCGGTGGCCTCGCGCGTCGTTCCAACCTTGCAAGCCCTGCGCAAGGATGGCGTGCAAATCATTCGTTCGTCCCACGTCAACGCCGGCGGCTTCGTACTGCGTAATGCCGAACAGCCTGACGACAAATACGACTGGGTGGTTGCGCACGACTTGAACCCGCAAAAAGCCCGCATCCTGGCCATGGTTGCACTGACCAAGACCAACGACAGCAAAGAGCTGCAACGGATGTTCTGGGAATACTGATTCGCCCTCGCCCGACCGGTTCTGGTCGGGCACATTCTTGACCACTCGTCAGCGTTGACGAGTGGTTAACGCCCCAGGCAAAACTCCGATAAAGGGTTTCTCCTCTTCCTACACCAAGCGGTAAAAACCGCTGTCAGAGGATTTTCTTGAATTTTAAGCAGTTGCGAAAATGCTTACAGTTAAATACTGTATGCACGTACAGCTTAATAAGGATAATCCTGTGGCCACCACCTCTACCTCTCCTGACACCTATGCACGCATGGGTCTGCGCGTTCAGAAAATCATCAATTCCCCCACCGCTCAAAAAGCCAAAGCCGCACTGATCTTCCGCCTGCCGGACGAACCAGTGGATGAGTGGGAACAATTGCTCGAAGAAATCGACGAGAACGACAACGTCACCCTCGCCTATCGCGACGATGGCGGCGTGCAGATTTTCTGGGTTGTGCCGAAGGAAGATTGAGTCAATGAGTGTCCGCTGGTTTGCTTTGCTGTTTTTGTTCGTCACTTTCGGAGCCCAGGCTGGCGCCCCACGCACCTTCGGCGAAGCCAAAAAAGTCGCCTGGAAACTGTATGCACCGCAATCCACCGAGTTCTATTGCGGCTGCAAATACACCGGCAACAAGGTGAACCTGGCCGCCTGTGGTTATGTGCCGCGCAAAAACGCCAAGCGCGCGTCCCGCATCGAGTGGGAGCACATTGTCCCGGCGTGGCAGATCGGCCATCAGCGCCAATGCTGGCAGGCTGGTGGGCGCAAAAACTGCACCCGTTACGATCCAGTTTTCCAGAAGGCCGAAGCCGATTTGCATAACCTGGTGCCAAGCATTGGCGAGGTCAATGGCGATCGCAACAACTTCAGTTTTGGCTGGCTGCCGGTGCAGACCGGTCAATATGGCTCATGCCTGACCCAGGTCGACTTCAAGGCCAAGAAGGTCATGCCCCGCCCTTCCATTCGCGGCATGATTGCCCGGACTTATTTCTACATGAGCAAGCAATACGGCTTGAGGCTGTCGAAACAGGATCGCCAACTGTACGAAGCCTGGAACAAAACCTATCCGGTTGAAGCCTGGGAACGTCAGCGCAACCAGAGCGTGGCGTGCGTCATGGGTCGCGGTAACGAGTTTGTCGGGCCGGTGAACATGAAAGCCTGCGGCTGATTGCCCGTCGGAAAGTAAAAAGGCCTCGGTGTAAAACCCGAGGCCTTTGGCCTTTTCAGCCTCTGCGTTACTGGGCTGCAGGCCGCTCGAGCACCAGTAATTCGACATTCTGTTTCTTAGCCCGCGCCAGCGCCGCAGCCACTTCTGCCTGCTTGGCCTCGGTCTCGGCTTTCGAACTGAATGGCCCCATCAGAATGCGCGTCTTGCCGTTTTCCATGATGACGTTGGAGACGAAGCTATGTTCAATCAACCAGCCACTCAGATCACTCACTGCCTGGGGTGTTTCGCCTCGCACTTCGAGGTCCCATTGCGGCCCGTTTGTCGCTGCGGGGGCGGATACGATTGCCGGCTTCGCTTTTTGAGTGTCTACGCCCTTCCCTTCACCGCAGCCAGCCAGCGCCAATACAGCGATTACCAAGACCATTTTGCGCACAACGGTTCCCTCTGGATGCCGAAAGCGGCGATTTTAACATTCATGAATACTTCCCGAGTGCCGCAAAATGGGCACAAAACAACGAGATTGATGGTTGCGGCCTCTGTATAGTTACGCCTTGGGAATTAATGCAGCATCTGCGCGTCAGAAAGAGGCACCCAAACCGTGAGACTTCGCACTAATCTATACATACCACCGACCTCTGCACTGTTCGAATCAGGTGCCCTACAAAGCAATCAAGGAGAAGACCATGCTGATACTCACCCGCAAAGTCGGTGAAAGCATAAATATTGGTGACGACATTACGATCACCATTCTGGGCGTGAGCGGCCAGCAAGTCAGGATCGGCATCAACGCCCCGAAAGACGTTGCAGTGCATCGCGAAGAAATCTATCAGCGCATTCAGGCTGGCCTCACCGCGCCAGACAAGCCACAAACCCCCTGAATCCTGTTGCAGTCAGTAGCCAGCCCGTTCGCCCTGAACACCGGCTGGCTAAAGATTCGAGCGCCGCAACGCCCGCCGGTACGCTCACCCTCTCCCGCCAAAACATGAAGCCGATACTACCGGCATGTCCCATGCCATGGCTGTCAGACGTTTCCGAATAACCCCGAGGAAGTACGTGATACCTCTTGGCTAACCAAAGCCTACCCCGCGCGCCATCCCCGTCGCCGCGATGACCATCAGCAACACCAGCAAGCCTTCGACATGACTGAAACGAGCAAACAGTTTTGCACGCCCGGCATCGATCGTCGCGCCACGCCCAAGTGCAATCCGCCATTTGATCAGCGCCACCATCGGGGCAACTTCAAGCAGCAGGATCAGCACGAAAAGCGTCATCTTGAGGTGGAACAGTGGCTGATGAAGGTAGTAATCGGTGCCTTTTTCGTACCCGCCAAAGGCCCGCATCCCACCGGTAATAAGGAGGATGACTGCAGAAATCCCCCACAGGTTATCGGCCATCAGCACGCGACGAGCCTCCCCCGTCCCGGCCGCCAGGCGACTGAATGCCGTGCCTCGGGTCAAAACGGCCCAGAATGCCAGCGCAACAGCCAGCAGGTGAATTGCCGCAAGAGACCACTGAACCAGCATCGATGTACCCCATCAGACCGAGTTAGAGTTTGGCCAAACAGTAGTAGTCCAAAAAACCGAGGGCTGCCCGATTCGGGAGGGTGTTCGAAGGGTCAGGACAAAACGCAGGCAAAAAAAAATCCCAAGCAGCTGATGGAAGCTCGGGACTTAAAAATGCATAAACCGTGGTGGTGAACGCGGGGCGATAATATCCCAGCAACTCACTTGTAACAATATATTTTCGACCGCCGGCCGGTTTAAAAAAATCGTAACTCATTAAATATCCACACTTTTTTCATGGAGCATGGATAAGTCTCTGGCTGAGCCGAGCCATCGCGAACCCGACCAACGGACCTGAGAACAGCACCTGAAACATTACGTCACAGACCGTCTAGACTGCACAACACAAGAGCTGAAGACTTCTGAAAGCACTCGCTTTTGACAGCAAGCCCCCCCTTTCACCTGAGTACACAAGCCATGTGTGAATCATGTGATTCAAAACCACTTGAAAACGCGGGTGGTCGCCGTAAGTTCCTGAAGTTAGCCGGCCTCGGCGCCGGCGCCCTGCTATTGGCTGGCGCCCTGCCGAACCAACTCCTCATGGCCGTCGAGAAAACGGCGCCACCCCCAAAACCACAAAACTCAATCACCCCCGACGCGGCCCTCCAAAGGCTTATGGAAGGAAACGAGCGGTATGTTTCCGGCACCTCCAAAACTCATGACTTCAAGGCCGAACGAGAAGCCCTGGTCACAGGCCAGAACCCGTTCGTGTCGGTACTCAGTTGTTCTGACTCTCGTATCGCTCCCGAGTACGCTTTCGACACCGCACGAGGAGATCTTTTCGCCATACGCGTTGCCGGCAACTTCGTCACCGATGAGGGTTTGGCTAGTCTTGAGTACGCGGTCGCGGTGCTCGGCTCACCCTTGATCCTCGTACTCGGGCATGAAGACTGCGGTGCGATTAACGCGGGTATAAAGGCGGTAAAGGATCACACCGTTTTCCCTGGTCACATCCCGAAACTGACGGAGGCGCTCAAGGGCTCTATCGAGACGGTACTCAAGGAACCTGGAAGTCTCCCAGCCAACGCGGTAACGCAGAATGTCAAAGACTCGGTCAAGAAACTAAAAAATGCTTCTCCCCTACTGACGGACGCCCTAAGTAAAGGCACATTGAAAGTAGTGGGTGGCATCTATCGCCTCGCGAGCGGAAAAGTAGACCTGATCGCCTGAGAGCCAGGCGTGAAAAGCCCAGCGCAACGGCTGGGCTCTGGTTACCTTCTGTTTTCCATCATCTTGTCAGCGAGCGCCTTGGCTCTTTCGATCAACAGGTTCTGCCTGTCTTCGTGAGTAGCCCCACCCACGACCGGCGCCGTCAGGTTGCTCTCCGCAATCAATGCAGCGCAGAAAAACTGATCCCAAACAGTTCTGGTCTCAGACGTCTGTTTGTTCGTTTGGTCGGCGATCATATGCGGCTCCTTTTGATGAGGTAGCACCGCCAGTTTACGCCTCAATTACTGCAAACCGCCCCTTACCTGGATCGAATCACGATCGTAGAAGCGAGCATGTCGCCCAGTCGTTTGCGCGAGCCAAAGAAAATGAAGATCCAGTCAAAAATACTCAGGAACGGTGTGGTGATATTGCGTACAAATGATTGATAAAGATTGCAGTCAAGGTAGCTGCCCTCATCTATCACGCACATGCCCAGCAATTTTTTACCAACACTTTGACCCTTGGGCATTGCATCGGAAAACAGGTAATAACCCGCACCCGCGCCCAGCGCCAGAATGGCGACCACGGTCGGTGGCAGACCTATGAAGTCTGCCCATTCGACCGACAAACAAGAACAGAAAGAACGTGATAAGTGAGTCAATCATTTGCCCTCCCCATCGACGTCCCAGGCCCGCCAGATTTTTTGGCTTTTGATATTCGATTTGAGTGTTGCTGACTTCCATATGTCATTCGCCTGTTGGTGTTTGGATACAGACGTATCGGCACCGGGTCCGCAAGATTTAATTGAGTGTTTGGCAAGACGATAGCGTTCTGCCGAAAAACGAAACCACTATTTTTTAAGTGTCTCGACTGGAACGGCGAGGCTAAATGAGGTCGACGAAGAAATAGACTCCGCCGCGGGTGCTGCAGGCTCGTTGGTCAAAGAAAGATAAGAGTCAAGCGTGCTCAAAAGACACAGGGTGAGCCATGCAAAGCCGATAACACGCGATAAAACCGAATGCCCTTTACGCAGAAGAAACCAGGCAAAAAGTATAGGGGAGATAATTATTCCGGCGAGGAGGAGGAAACCGACTTTGCGTTGGGCAGGTACGTTTACTTCATTCATAGAGCAATCCATGGCTAGGCAGGCCAGGCATTTTGAACGCAGAGACACTATTTTGCCACTATCCAATATTGCGCACTTCCACGCGCATGCCTGGCACGCGCGTTTAGCGCGATCCAGCCTTGGTCTCCGGCGTAGGTGATTCCGATAATTCGTTGAGCATGCGCTAGGGCAAGTTGGTGCGCGCTTCTGCATGGTCCACGTCGCTGGCACCGAACAGCCGCGGACTGGATCTGTTGCATCCATGAGGCCTGGCGCAGCTGGGTAATGGTCGCATCGTTCTGCGCTGGGTTGCCCGCCTCCGTGGCATCACCCTCGACTCAGGCGGATTCCAATCGACAACAAAAAAGGGCTCGCCTTTCGGTTAGCCCTTCTAGACCGCCGGCAGAGCGGATTTTGCCTGGCAGGAGCACTTCTATCTCTTGTATCCCAAGAACTCTTGGTAGTCAGCGAAATCGTCATCCAGCTGTTCGGTTTTTTGGATAGGTGCAAAGGCAAGTGTTACCCCACCGAACACAATTATTAAAAAAACGTAGTAATACAGCCACCTATCCATCACCAAAACCTCCATTTTTTGATTTATCGATACTACCTAAAAAATCATCGCAGATGAAGGCCAAATGATGGCCACCAAACCAAACATACACAATTATGTTTGTCCCTAGAAAGGTCTAGCCGCCCAAAAATCCAGGCCCCCTGCCATGCTCACCCAAGAAATATTGCAGTTACGCTGACCTCTAAACGGAGAATTCACAATGCCAAACTCTGACCTGCTCCCTTCCCTGCTCTTCAAGATCAACGAAAATCAGCTCGCCCTGGAGGCGGCTATTATGGAGCTGACGCTATGGCGTCGAGCAGCGCGGTTCAGCAGAGGTCGCCGGTAACGTACGCGGCGCTCTGCAAACGATCGACAAAAACAAAGAGTTCCTCAAGATGACGCCTGCTGTGCTCATGACTCCAGAATGATTTCATCCCTGAATCGGATTGGATGGTGTTATCCCAACCCGAAGCAAAATAAAATTATGCTCATAACCGAGCCACAGGCAAAGATCACGACTCCAAACACGACGCTCAGAAACAGAGAATGTTTAAACAAGGCTGGAATCTCCGGTGACCGTCATTCAACGATAGATTGAGTGTGAGCACCTGAGCAATATCCAAGCCAGTGGGCATGGCAAGGTCTAGGATCAACGATTCCATTGAAAAATTTCTTTCAGTCGCGATGAATTCCCCAACTATGGGGGTTAACTCATCCTACATTCTGGGCTGCTCCCCGAAGTACAGGAGCATCTACCGCGCCACCCACACCGCTACATCTTGTCGACCAACAATCCCAAAACGCGTGCATACAGCACAGTTTGAAAACGGTTGCTCAATCGGGAGAAGCCAGATGGTGGAGATGGCGGGGATATTGAGGAAGGATTGCGCATAAGAAGCGGCTGATTGGGTCGCTCACATTGCACAGTGTGAATGGAGCCTATGTTGTGTGAACGTTCTGCAAGAAATCCAGGACGAAAAAAAGGGCCAACCCGTGGGTTGACCCTTTTCACACCGCCCAGCAGAGCGGATTTTGTTTGGTAGGCGCGATTGGACTCGAACCAACGACCCCCACCATGTCAAGGTGGTGCTCTAACCAACTGAGCTACGTGCCTGCTGTGAGGCGGCATTCTACGGAATTCCGAAGGGGTGTCAACACCTTTTTTCGAGCTAACCCTATGAATATGCAAAATATTTAATTTTTCGGCGATGAAGAAGATTTTCCGGTCGCTGGCGGTCGATTTTTAACTCGGGTAGGATCAAGGCACTCGTAAAATATATTAAACAGAGGCAGCAGGATGGCGAACACTCCCTACCCAGAGTCCTATTACGCCGCATCGGCCAATGCGGTTCCGCCGCGCCCGGCTTTGCAGGGTGATGTAGAGACTGACGTCTGCGTGATTGGCGCCGGCTACACCGGTTTGTCCTCTGCCCTGTTTCTGCTGGAGAACGGTTTCAAGGTAACGGTTCTTGAAGCGGCCAAGGTTGGTTTTGGCGCGTCGGGCCGTAACGGCGGTCAGATCGTCAACAGCTATAGTCGCGATATCGATGTGATCGAGCGCAGCGTTGGCCCCAAGCAAGCTCAGTTGTTGGGGCAAATGGCGTTCGAGGGTGCGCGGATCATTCGTGAGCGTGTTGCCAAATATAATATCCAGTGCGACTTGAAGGACGGCGGTGTGTTCGCGGCCATCACGGCCAAGCAGATGGGCCACCTGGAATCGCAGAAGCGCCTGTGGGAACGCTTCGGTCATACGCAGCTTGAATTGATGGATCAACGTCGTATCCGCGAAGTCGTGAATTGCGATCAGTACGTCGGCGGCATGCTCGACATGAGCGGCGGGCACATTCATCCGCTCAACCTGGCGCTGGGCGAAGCCGCGGCCGTTGAGTCGTTGGGCGGCACTATCTATGAACAGTCGCCTGCGGTACGCATCGAGCGCGGCGCGAATCCGGTGGTGCATACGCCAGAGGGCAAGGTCAGGGCCAAGTTCATCATCGTGGCGGGCAATGCTTACCTCGGCAACCTGGTACCGGAGCTGGCGGCCAAGTCGATGCCTTGCGGGACGCAGGTCATCACTACCGAACCGCTGGGCGAGGAACTGGCGAATAACCTGCTGCCGCAGGATTACTGCGTCGAGGACTGCAATTACCTGCTCGACTATTACCGCCTGACGAGTGACAAGCGGCTGATCTTCGGCGGCGGTGTGGTGTATGGCGCGCGGGATCCGGCGAACATCGAGGCGATCATTCGGCCGAAGATGCTCAAGGCGTTCCCGCAGCTTAAAAACGTGAAAATTGACTACGCCTGGACCGGCAATTTTCTGCTGACCCTGTCGCGTCTTCCGCAGGTCGGACGGATCGGTGACAACATTTACTATTCCCAAGGCTGCAGCGGCCATGGCGTGACGTACACGCACCTGGCGGGCAAAGTGCTGGCCGAGGCGCTGCGAGGTCAGGCGGAGCGTTTTGATGCGTTTGCTGATCTGCCGCACTACCCGTTCCCGGGCGGACAATTGCTGCGTACACCGTTTGCGGCGTTGGGCGCCTGGTACTACGGGCTGCGGGACAAATTCGGATACTGATACAAAAAAGAGGCCGCTGAATGCGGCCCCTTTTTTGTAGGAATGGTTTTTACAGCTTGTCCCGTGCGATGCCGCTGCGGATTCGCAAGATGTCAGCGAGTACCGCGAGGGCGATTTCAGCAGGTGTCTTGCTGCCCAGGTTCAAACCGATCGGCGCATGAATCCGCGCCAGCTCGGCCTCCCCCAAGCCACCAATCCTGCGCAACCGTTCGAAGCGCTTTTGCGACGTCTGCATTGAACCCATCACACCGATGTAAAACGCCTCGGTGCGCACCGCTTCCATCATCGCCAGGTCATCGATGCGCGGATCGTGGGTCAACGCCACCACCGCCGTGTCGCTGTGGCAGCCGCCGTCAGCAATGAACACTGAGGGCAACTGACGACGAATCTCGACGTTTTCCAGCACCACGCCTTCCAGCACCTCGTCGCGCGGATCGCAAAGAATCACTTCGAAACCCAACCCGACGGCAAACTCTGCACAGGCCTGAGCAACCGAGGAATACCCAGCCAGCAACAAGCGCTGGGCCGCACCGATCCGCACGCGTACCCGATCGATCTCACGCTCGATGCGTACACCCTGCTCGCGATCATCGAACAGGCTGCGCGCACCGCTGGCCAGATCGACTTCGCGGATCAGCCGACGCTGCCCCAACAGCGCCGACTCCAGTTCTCGCAGATGCGCCTGAACCTCACAAACCGGCTCAAGCTTCTCCACCAGCACATCGAGCACACCGCCACAGGGCAAGCTCACGCGAGAGCGCGGCTCATCTCCCTCGCCATAACGAACAACACTGACCGCCTCAAGAAACGCCCCTTCGGCGACTCGCTCGAGAAAGTCTTCCTCGACACAGCCGCCCGACAGCGAACCGATCCATTGCCCGTCAGCGTTCACCGCCAGCAGCGAACCCGGCGCACGCGGCGCCGAGCCGTAGGTGGCGAGCACCGTGCATAGCCAGACGCGTTGGCCGGCCGACGACCATTGCAGCGCCCGACGCACAACTTGCAGATCGAGATGCTGCATGTCAGTGCGCCTTGTGCTCAAGCGGCGGCGCATCAGCTCGCAACTTCTGCACGTCGTTCACGGCCAGATCACCCGGCTGACCACCCCAGCCCTGACGCAGGTAGTTCAGCAGATCAGTCAGTTGCTCGTGACTGAGCTTCTCGGCGAACCCCGGCATCGGCTGCATGTGCTCGAACCCGGAAAACTTCTGCTCGCCGATGCCGTCGTCGATCACCCGCACCAGATTGCGTGGATCTTCCAGGCGCAGCGTGGTGTTGCCGCGCATGGCCACCGCGATGTGCGGCTTGCCTTCGCCACCGATCGCGTGGCAACCGGCGCAAACGTTCAAGTATTCCTGACGGCCGCGTTGGGCGCTGGCAGTGAGCTTGTCCAACGGCACGTCAGTCAGCACCTTGGCTTGCGGCGGTTGATCGCCGAGCAGGAAAGTCGCCATCGCCGCGAGGTCCGGATCGTTGAGGCCCTGGGTGCTGTTGTGGAACACCGGGAACATCTCGTTGAACATCGTGCCCTGGGCGCTCATGCCGTGCTTGAGGAACGAACTCAGGTCTTGATGGCTCCAGCCGCGAGCCGCCAGGTCATTGGCCAACAGGCTCGGTGCCAGATAGCCATTGAGCAGGCCACCGGTCAGGCGCTTGTCCTGTTGCATCGCACCCGGCAAACCGCGCGGGGTGTGGCATTCGCCGCAGTGACCGAGCACGTCGACCATGTACTGGCCACGCTTGTAGGCATCGCTTTTACCCTCGGTGGACGAAAGCTTCACGTCCTTGCCGTAGAGCATGTTCCAGCCCATCAGGCCCAGGCGTACGTTGAACGGAAAGCTCAGGCTGGTCACCGGTGCTGCACGCTCAATCGGTTCGACGGTTTTCAGGTACGCGTGAATCGCGTCCGAGTCGTCGCGCGGAATAAGGTGATACGAGGTGTACGGCATCGCCGGGTACAGGTTGGCGCCATCACGGCGCTTGCCTTCGGTCAGCGCGGCGAAGAATTCGTCATCGTTGTAGAGGCCGATGCCGTGCTCTTTGCTCGGGGTGATGTTGGTGCCGTAGATCGTACCGAACGGCGAGACAATCGGCAGACCGCCCGCGTAGGGCGCGCCACCCGGCGCGGTGTGGCAGGCCATGCAGTCAGCAGCACGGGCGAGGTATTCGCCGCGCTTGATCTGATCTTCCGCGTGCGCCAGCAACACCGGCGCAGCCAGGCCGACCGCCAATGCCAGGCGGGAAAGTAGTTGCTTCATGCTTAACCCTCCTTGACCAGGCCGAGATCGGTCAGCACGTTGCGCGTCGCACTGTAGTAACGCACGTAGCCTGTGCAGCGGCAGATGTGGTGACCGAGGCTGTCCTCGATGACTTTTTCCAACTGGCTTTTGACGATCGGCTGACGCTGCAGCTTCTCCACCAGCACCGTCGCGGCATTCACGAAACCCGGTGCGCAGTAGCTGCACTGGAACGCGAATTCGTCGACGAAACGCTGCTGGATCGGGTTCAGCTCAGTGACTTTGCCTTCCTCGTCGCGCTTGGCATGGCCTTCGATGGTCCGCACTTTTTTGCCTTCAAAGTAATGCGCGCCGGTGATGCAGGTGCGCACTTCTTCGCTGGTGCCGTCCGGGTTGTCGACGATCACCACGCAGGCGTGGCAGATGCCCTGGCCGCAGCCCAAACGGGAGCCGGTAAGGTTTTTGTATTCGTGCAGATAGTCGATCATCGGCAGGTCATCAGGGATGTCCACCGGGCCGACGGATTGACCGTTGAGGGTCAGTTGAAGCGGACGGTTAGCCATTGAGGGCCTCCTTGATGCGTGCAGAAGTGAGAGGAAGATCGCGGACCCGTTTGCCGATGGCGTGTGCCACGGCGTTACCGATGGCGCCTACCACCGGGATCATCACCACTTCGGCAATGCCCTTCGATGGATCGCTCGGCGACAACGGCGGCAGGATTTCAGCCGTCTGCTTCCAGACCGCCACATGGCGCGCCATCGGCAAGCGGTAACGGTTGAAGTTCCAGTCACCCTCCCCCGGCCCGCCTTCGTACAGCGGCATCTCTTCCATCAGCGCATGGCCGATGCCCATGGCGATCCCGCCTTCGATCTGGCCTTTGACCAGTTCTTCCACCAGCACCCGACCGCACTCAACCCACGAGTGATGGTTGAGCACTTGCACTTCGGCCGAACCCTTGTTGACTTTCACTTCCACCAGCGTCGCGACCGGGCTGTAGTAGGTCACAGCCGCGTTGTTCAACTGGGTGTCCGGGTAGTGCACGTTCTGGCGATCCAGCAGGTGGAAACCGGCACTGTTCATTTGCGCCTTTTTCACGCTCGGCGCGCCGTCGCCGTACTTGACCGCCAAGCCGTCGAGCGGCAGACGTTCACGCACGCCGTCGATGCTGAACTCGGCCTCGGCCCAGCTCCAGCGGTTGAAGCCGTGCACGGTCGCACCGGTGACCAGGCCCTTCTCATGAGCGTGCTTGGCCAGTTGCTCAAAGCTCAGTGGCTGCATGCCGTTGGCGGTGAGTTTGCCGTCGACCCAGTGCGCATCTTCGCGACGCACCACATAAGGGTTAGCCGAGCCACCGTAAGGGCCCTGGCTCCAGATCTGCAGCGCCGCCGGCCACAAACCGTGGTTGAACAGCACGCGCGCCGCTTCACGGGTAGCGTGGCTGAAGTAGTAGGCCGAGTTGGTGGCCGACGACGCCGAGGCGATCTTGCCGACCCAGCGCGGGTTGCGCAGCAGGCTGTCCTGTTCAGCCTGACTCATGATGTAAGGGTTGCCGCCGCTGATCAGCTGCAACTCTTTCCATTCGGTCTCGCCGGTCTTCACTTCCGTCGCCGCGATACCGAGGAAATCGGCCACGACCAAGGCTTGCGAGGTCGACATGCCGGTGCCGATCTCGATACCGATGTGGCGCAGGGTGATGTGGCCTTGCGCGGTGAACTCGATGCTCGCCATCGGCGCTTCGGAACCGGTGCCGAAATCTTTCTGGCAGATGGCAAAACCGACGCCGTACCAGTTGTCCGGATCCTGTGCTTCGCGCTGCTTTTTGATCGCGTCGCGGTTTTTCCAGACGTCGTGAACGGCGGCCTTGTCGAGAATCTCGTGCAAGCGCAACGCACCCGCTGGCACCGCGCCCTGGGTGTTTTTCATGCCCGAGACCATGGCGTTTTTCTTGCGCAAATCAATGGCGTCGATGCCGAGACGATCGGCAATTTCGTCGACCATCATCTCGGTGGACGCCATGCTTTGCAGAGTGCCGTAGCCACGCATCGAACCGGCTTCAACGGCGCGGGAATGATAAGCGGTGACCTGCAAATCGTTCTGCGGCATGTAGTAGATCGACTGCGCTGCCGTGGCACCAACGGCCGCGACGGATGGGCTGTAGTTGACCCGGCCACCGCCATCGACGCTCATTTCTGCGCGGAAAATCTTGAAACTGTGATCCGTCTTGTCCACGGCCAATTGGTAGCGGATGTCGAACGGGTGACGCTTGATGCCGCTCTGGAACTGCTCATAGCGGTCGTTGGCCAGACGCACGGGCACACCCGCGCCATACAACGCCGCGAGGGCCGCGTAGTAGACGAAAATGTTGTGGTCTTTGGAACCGTAACCCACGGTGTAACCGGGGTGCATATTCAGGTTCGCCAGGCCGAAGCGCGACGGCGCGATCATCTTCGCAGTCTCGGTCGCCGCTTCCAGTGGGCACTGGGTCGCCACCACGAAATGCAGGGTCTTGGTTGCCGGGTCATACCAGCCGTTGCCGTTGTCCGGCTCCATCGCGGCGGGTTCAATCGACGGGGTTTTGTATCGCTCGTCGAATACCAGCCAGTTGTCCGGCGGCGTGTCGATCTGCTGTTTCATGCGATCGGCGTAGAACAACCCGCGCTCAGTCAGGTTGCCGTGCAGGTTCGGTTGGGAATTCCACACCGGGCGACGATTTTTCAGCATCGGGAACAGGATCGAGTCCTTGAGGCTGGCGAATTCGTCTTCGTCCGCCGAGGTCGCCCCGCCTACACGCACATAGCGGAAGCTGCCGTAGGGATCGCCTTCGTAGAACGGCACTTGAGCACCGTAACGAATCGCTTTGTCATTGAATTTGAGTTTGGCCTTGGCCTGACGGAAACGCTCGAAGTCGTTCCAGATCAGGATGGCCACCGGGTGACCGATGAACATCGGCACCTTGCCTTCCGGCAACAGCGGATCCGGCGCGTGCTCTTCCGGGAAGACGATGCCGTCTTTCTCCAGATCGGCGGCGGTGACGATGCGGTCAGGCTGCAATTCGGCGCCGAGCCACGACAGGTCCATGCCCGCGTAGATGCGGTCGGCCTTGATGGTTTTCAGCAGCATGGCGTGGCCTTGTTGCTGCGGCCAGCCCGGCATGTCCTTGGCGCGGATGTCACGGGCAAAGACTTTGCTGCCGCAGACCTTCGACAAGGCATCGTTACGCGAGCGCGCCTTGCCGTTGTTGCCGAGCCATTGCTCGGACGGCAAGGTCACGCTGTTTTCCATCAAGGCAGCGAGTGCCTGACTGCTGAGCGGCGTGAGCGTCACGCTCACACCTGCCACCAGCCCGCCCTGAAGGAACGAGCGCCGGGATATATCACGGTTGGACATGGATCATCCTCTGGGCGGTTATAGACCCGCCCTTCTGGTTATGTTCTGGAAATCTCGAGTCGTGCAGAAGCCCTTTTTGACGAAACGAAGGGCTGAAATGACAGTGCAAAGCTGACCGAAAGGTTAAGTTTATAGGCTTATGCGCCTGCGGCAAACAGCCCCACACAAAAAAACTGACCAGCGAATCAAAATACTGTGTTTTCAGTGCACAGAATTGACCAGGCAAGTAAATGCAACGCCAAGGTCAGCCCGGCCGGACGGCGTCGTCGCGACAACCTTAGAGGCAGCATAGAAGAAGGCAGGCAGGATGGCCCGGTAAGGGAGACTGCGAGAGGAGGAAAAGCCAAATTCCAGACACAAAAAACCCCGGTCTTTCGACCAGGGTCTTTGCTATCGACTCAAAGTAAACACCGGCATGGCCAGCGTCTTTCTTTGTAGCTTCAAGGCGTTCAGTGGGCCTTGAGGCAGATATGGCGCAGCGGACGGGACTCGAACCCGCGACCCCCGGCGTGACAGGCCGGTATTCTAACCGACTGAACTACCGCTGCGTATCGCTTTGGACTTTCATCCAAGTAACTCGTCTGATTGAAAACTCAGAAGCTTTTCAATCTCGAACCAGATAAATCTGACTCGGAAAATATGGCGCAGCGGACGGGACTCGAACCCGCGACCCCCGGCGTGACAGGCCGGTATTCTAACCGACTGAACTACCGCTGCGCGTCGGTGGAGGCATTTCAGCCTACCTCTTGCTTTCGCAAGTATCTCGGAAGTGGTGGGTGATGACGGGATCGAACCGCCGACATTCTGCTTGTAAGGCAGACGCTCTCCCAGCTGAGCTAATCACCCGTTTGCATCTCCGAGGCCGCGAAATTTACGCAGGTAGCGAACCTAAGTCAATAGCAGGATTGAAGTTTTTTAAAAACAGCTGCAAGAGGCAAGCCTCAAGCCATAAGTGGAAGCCGTCACGCGTGAGGCCCGCATAACACTGTCGAGCCTTTACTTGCAGCTTGAAGCTTGAAACTGCTTCTCACTGCTCGTAAATCATCTTCTTGGTCATGCCACCGTCGACCACAAATTCCTGGCCCGTGACGAACCCGGCATTTTTCGACAACAGCCAGGCCACCATCGCCGCCACGTCTTCAACCGTCCCTACCCTGCCCGCCGGATGCTGCGCATGATCGGCATCGGTCAGTGGCTCCGCCCGCCGCACAGAAGGATCACGGGTATCGATCCAGCCCGGACTGACCGCATTCACACGGATTTCCGGCCCAAGACTGATCGCCAAGGCGTGAGTCAGCGCCAACAGCCCGCCCTTGCTGGCCGCGTAAGCCTCTGTGTCAGGTTCCGACTGGCCGGCGCGGGTCGAGGCCAGGTTGACGATCGCGCCGCTGTGCGCGCGCAGATACGGCGCACAGTGCTTGGCCAACAACATCGGCCCGCTAAGGTTCACCGCCAACACTCGATTCCAGTAAGCCAGATCGAGGCTTTCCAGGGTGATGTTGTGCGGATCGGCCACCGCGGCATTGCACACCAACGCATCCAGGCGCCCGAACTGCCCCAGCACCTCGGCAACACCCAGCGCCACCTGCCCTTCGTTCGAGACGTCCATGGCGATAAACCAGGCATTGTCGCCCAGCACCTTCGCCACTTTCGAACCGCGAACCCGGTCAAGGTCGCTCAGCACCACCTGCCAGCCTTCGCTGATCAGCCAGGCCGAAATCCCCAGACCAATGCCCCGCGCCGCGCCGGTGACCAGCGCAACACGACCATTGGCCCCGGAGGTCGGCGTGGACAACTCGATCACAAGGCCGCCAACCCGCGCGCCAGGTCGGCTTGCAGGTCAGCCACGTCTTCCAGGCCAACCGCAATGCGGATCAGGCTGTCACGAATGCCAGCGGCTTCACGCTCTTGCGGCGCCAGACGGCCGTGAGAGGTGGTGCTCGGATGGGTGATGGTGGTTTTGGTATCACCGAGGTTGGCCGTGATCGAAATCAGGCGGGTTGCATCGATAAAGCGCCAGGCGCCCTCTTTGCCGCCCTTGACCTCAAAGCTGACCACCGCACCAAACCCTTTCTGCTGACGCTTGGCGAGTTCGTGCTGCGGGTGGCTTTTCAGGCCGGCGTAATGGACTTTCTCGATGCCATCTTGCTTTTCCAGCCACTCGGCCAGTTCCTGGGCGTTGGCGCAATGCGCCTTCATCCGCAGGTTCAAAGTTTCGAGGCCCTTGAGGAAAATCCACGCATTGAACGGGCTCAGTGTCGGCCCGGCAGTGCGCAGAAAACCGACGACTTCTTTCATCTGCTCACTGCGACCGGCGACGACACCGCCCATGCAACGGCCCTGGCCGTCGATGAACTTGGTGGCCGAGTGCACGACGATGTCCGCGCCCATCTTCAGCGGCTGCTGCAACGCTGGAGTGCAGAAACAGTTGTCGACCACCAGCATCGCGCCTTTGGCGTGAGCGATTTCAGCCAGCGCAGCGATATCCACCAGCTCGGCCAACGGGTTGGATGGCGACTCGACAAACAGCAATTTGGTATTGGCCTTGATTGCGGCGTCCCAACCGGACAAGTCCGCCAGAGGCACGTAATCGACTTCAACACCGAAACGCTTGAAGTACTTTTCGAACAGGCTGATGGTCGAACCGAACACACTGCGTGAAACCAGCACATGGTCGCCAGCGCTGCACAGACTCATCACCACCGCCATGATCGCGGCCATGCCGGTGGCCGTGGCCACGGCTTGTTCGGCGCTTTCCAGCGCAGCGATGCGCTCTTCGAACGCACGCACGGTCGGGTTGGTGTAGCGCGAGTAAACGTTGCCTGGCACTTCACCGGCAAAGCGCGCAGCTGCGTCGGCAGCGGTACGGAAGACGTAGCTGGAAGTGAAGAACATCGGATCACCGTGTTCGCCTTCCGGCGTGCGGTGCTGTCCGGCGCGTACGGCCAGGGTATCGAACGCTACGCCATCGAGGTCGCTGTCCAGCCGACCGGCATCCCAATCCTGACTCATGCTTTCACTCCTTGCCTTACTCGGTAATGGATACAAAACCGGCCTGTAGGAGCATGGCTTGCCCGCGAAGGGGCCCTTGGGAACGCCAAAAGCTTCGCGGGCAAGCCTTGCTCCTACAGGCCGTTCGTTTACTCAGTTGTTGTACAGATCGATGATCGCACTGACTGCCTGCGTCTTGACCTTGGAGGCATCGTTACGTGCCTGTTCGATCTTGTTCAGGTAAGCCTCGTCGACGTCGCCGGTGACGTACTTGCCGTCAAACACTGCGCAATCGAAGTTTTCGATCTTGATCTTGCCGCCACCGACCGCTTCGATCAAGTCAGGCAAGTCCTGATAGATCAACCAGTCAGCGCCAATCAGGTCAGCAACGTCCTGGGTCGAACGGTTGTGAGCGATCAGTTCGTGAGCGCTCGGCATGTCGATACCGTAGACGTTCGGGTAACGAACGGCCGGTGCAGCGGAGCAGAAGTACACGTTCTTGGCGCCGGCTTCGCGAGCCATCTGGATGATCTGCTTGCACGTCGTGCCGCGAACGATCGAGTCGTCCACCAGCATTACGTTCTTGCCACGGAATTCCAGCTCGATCGCGTTGAGCTTCTGGCGTACGGATTTTTTCCGTGCAGCCTGGCCCGGCATGATGAAGGTCCGGCCGATGTAGCGGTTCTTCACGAAGCCTTCGCGGAACTTGACGCCCAGGTGGTTCGCCAGCTCCAGGGCCGCGGTGCGGCTGGTGTCCGGGATCGGGATGACCACGTCGATATCGTGCTCAGGACGCTCGCGCAAAATCTTCTCGGCGAGCTTCTCACCCATGCGCAGACGCGCCTTGTAGACAGAAACGCCGTCGATGATCGAATCCGGACGCGCCAGGTAGACGTGTTCGAAGATGCACGGGGTCAGGGACGGGTTGGTCGCGCACTGACGGGTGTGCAGCTTGCCGTCTTCAGTGATGTAGACCGCTTCTCCCGGTGCCAGATCGCGAATCAGGGTGAAACCGAGGACGTCCAGGGAGACGCTTTCGGAGGCGATCATGTACTCGACGCCTTCGTCGGTGTGACGCTGGCCGAAGACGATCGGGCGGATGCCGTGCGGGTCACGGAAACCGACGATGCCGTAACCGGTCACCATCGCCACGACCGCGTAGCCACCGACGCAACGGTTGTGCACGTCAGTTACGGCGGCGAACACGTCTTCTTCGGTTGGCTGCAACTTGCCGCGCTGGGCCAGTTCGTGCGCGAACACGTTCAGCAGGACTTCCGAGTCGGAGTTGGTGTTGACGTGGCGCAGGTCAGATTCGTAAATCTCCTTGGCCAGTTGTTCAACGTTGGTCAGGTTACCGTTGTGCGCCAACGTGATGCCGTAAGGCGAGTTGACATAGAACGGCTGAGCTTCGGCCGAAGTCGAGCTGCCTGCGGTCGGGTAACGCACATGGCCAATGCCCATGTGGCCGACCAGGCGCTGCATGTGACGCTGATGGAACACGTCACGTACAAGACCATTGTCCTTGCGCAGGAATAACCGGCCGTCATGGCTGGTTACGATACCGGCAGCGTCCTGGCCGCGGTGCTGGAGCACGGTTAGCGCGTCATACAGCGCCTGATTGACGTTCGACTTACCGACGATACCGACGATGCCACACATGCGACGCAACCCCTACTTAATGGATCTGAACTGAACAACACTCACTGAGGCGTTTTGACCATCGGCAAGAGTTGCTCCTTGAACGGTATCTCAGCGGGTACGCTGATACCGCTGGCAAGCCACTGACTGCTCCACCCGAGAATCAGGTTTTTGGACCAATCTGCGACCAATAGAAATTTTGGCACGAGCTGTGACTCTTTCCACCACCCGTCCTGCTGTACCGGCCCCAGGCTCAACAGCCCGACCGCCACAACCACCAGCAACACGCCACGCGCGGCGCCGAAGGCCATGCCGAGGAATCGATCGGTCCCGGATAGCCCGGTGACGCGAACCAACTCGCCGATAAGATAATTGATCATTGCGCCTACGATTAACGTGGCGACAAACATGATGGCACAGCCCGTGATGACACGAGCTGACGGCGTTTGAATGTATCCGGCGAGGTACTCGGACAATGAACCACCGAACATCCAGGCAACGGCTCCTGCGATGATCCAGGTCACCAGCGACAGTGCTTCTTTGACGAAGCCGCGGCTCAGACTGATCAATGCGGAGATGGCGACGATTGCAACGATCGCCCAGTCAACCCAGGTAAATGGCACAGTGCAGCCTACAGACGGATAAGGCGGCGCATTTTAGCAGAGCGCACGGCTATCGGTAAGCTGCGATTGTCAGTGCATTTCAAATCGACGTGATAGTTTTTACCCGCGCTCAGGCTGGAAGCGCACGACAAAACCTTTGAGTTTCTTCTGGCGGTCCAGCAAGTCACGCAGGCGGTCGGCTTCGGCGCGCTCAATCAGCGGCCCGACAAACACTCGATTCTTGCCATCAGAGGATCGGATGTAAGCGTTGTAGCCCTGACTACGCAGGTCTTTCTGCAGGCTTTCGGCGTTTTCTCGGCTCCCCAGACTGGCTACTTGCACCGACCAACTGACCGACAGGCCATTGGCATCAATGCGACTTTGAGTCGTATCCGGTTTAGTCGGCGCAGCCGCGATCGGCTGAGTCGGCGGCGTCGTGGACTTGGCGGCTGGCGCTGGGGCAACGGGCTTGGCGACAGGTGCCGGGGTCACAGGGACAGTCGGCACAATTGGTGCCGACGGCGCCTCTTGCTGAGCGATTTCATCATCGCTCGGCACCGGTTCTTGAGGCAGCGCTTGCGGCTCAGGCACCACGACTGGCTCGACTTGCACTTGCGGCATCGCCGGGGCATGTGGCGCAGCTGGGGCGTCGACTACCACCTGGCGCTGCTCATCCTGACGGGAAAACAGCATCGGCAGGAAAATCACCGCCAGTGCCACCAGCACCAGGGCGCCAACCATACGTTGTTTGTAGGCCTTATCCAGCAATGCCATTTGCCGCTTCCTCCGTGGAGCGCCGGGCAAGCCATTCAAGGGCCTCGGCAACACAATAAAATGATCCGAACAACAGAATCTCATCGTCGCTCGTCGCCAGCGTACTCTGCCCTTCCAGGGCTGCCGCCACGCTGTCATAGGACGTTACCGACGCGCCAAGGTTCTGCAATGCAGCCTGCAAATCGGCAACCGGTCGCGCTCGCGGAGAATCCAGCGGCGCAACAGCCCAGTGCTGGACACTAGCATTCAATTCACCGACAACACCATCCAGATCCTTGTCAGCCAGCAAACCGAACACCGCCAGGCGCTTGCCAACCGGCGGACGACTGGCCAGGCGCCGTGCCAGATATTCGGCCGCATGCGGGTTATGCCCCACATCCAGCAGCAAGCTCAATCGCTTGCCCTGCCAGTCGAACTGACGGCGGTCGAGACGACCCACCACCCGCGTCGCTTTGAGCGCATCAATAATCTGTGCATCAACCCACGGCAACCCGAGCAGCAGATACGCCTGCAATGCCAGTGCCGCGTTTTCCATCGGCAGATCGAGCAACGGCAGATCGCGCAGCTCGACCGCACGCCCCTGAGCATCCAGACCGCGCCATTGCCAGTTGTGATCGGTCACGCCGAGGTCAAAATCACGGCCACGCAGGAAAAACGGACAAGCCAACTCGCGCGCCTTGTCCAGCAGGGGTTGTGGAGGACTCAGATCGCCACAGAGCGCAGGCGCGCCCTGACGGAAGATGCCGGCCTTTTCAAAGGCCACGGACTCACGGGTATCACCCAGATAGTCGGCATGATCGACGCCGATGCTGGTGACCAGCGCCATGTCGGCATCGACCACGTTAACCGTGTCGAGACGCCCGCCCAGACCGACTTCCAGCACTACCGCATCAAGCCCGGCCTGTTGGAACAGCCAGAATGCCGCCAGGGTGCCCATTTCGAAGTACGTCAGGGAGGTATCGCCGCGACCGGCCTCGACAGCTGCAAAGGCTTCGCACAGCTCGGCGTCACTGGCTTCGACGCCATTGACCTGCACCCGCTCGTTGTAGCGCAGCAGGTGCGGAGAATTGTAGACACCAACGTTCAGGCCTTGCGCCCGTAGCAATGAAGCCACGAATGCGCAGGTAGAACCCTTGCCGTTGGTGCCGGTGACCGTGATCACCCGAGGCGCCGGCTTGCCCAGTCCCATGCGGGACGCTACCTGTTGCGAGCGCTCCAGGCCCATGTCGATGGCCGAAGGGTGCAACTGCTCAAGGTAGGCGAGCCACTCGCCAAGGGTGCGCTCGGTCATATGTTCGCAGGTACCGGCGGAACCACGATCGGCTCGACTGGCGCAGCGACGAATGTCGGCGTCGGCAGGCCCATCATTTGTGCCAGCAGGTTGCCCAGACGCGGACGCAGCTCCTGACGGTGAATGATCATGTCGATGGCGCCGTGTTCCAGCAGGAATTCGCTGCGCTGGAAGCCTTCCGGCAGTTTTTCACGCACGGTTTGTTCGATCACGCGCGGACCAGCAAAGCCGATCAGGGCTTTCGGCTCACCGACGATCACGTCGCCGAGCATCGCCAGACTGGCGGAAACACCGCCGTAGACCGGGTCGGTCAGTACGGAGATGAACGGAATGCCTTCTTCACGCAGACGCGCCAGTACCGCCGAGGTCTTGGCCATTTGCATCAGGGAGATCAGGGCTTCCTGCATCCGCGCACCACCGGAAGCGGCGAAGCAGATCATCGGGCATTTGTTTTCCAGGGCGTAGTTGGCGGCGCGAACAAAACGCTCACCAACGATGGCGCCCATCGAACCACCCATGAAGGAAAATTCGAACGCCGACACGACAACCGGCATACCCAGCAAGGTGCCGCTCATGGAGATCAGTGCGTCTTTTTCGCCGGTCTGCTTCTGGGCAGCGGTCAGGCGATCCTTGTACTTCTTGCCGTCGCGGAATTTCAGACGGTCAACCGGCTCCAGATCCGCACCCAGTTCGGCACGGCCTTCGGCGTCGAGGAAGATATCAATGCGGGCGCGCGCGCCGATACGCATGTGGTGGTTGCACTTGGGGCAAACGTCCAGGGTCTTTTCCAGCTCCGGACGATACAGCACAGCCTCGCAAGACGGGCATTTGTGCCACAGACCTTCAGGCACCGAGCTCTTCTTGACCTCGGAACGCATGATCGAAGGGATCAGTTTGTCTACTAACCAGTTGCTCATGCTTTCTTTCTCCAGTACCGGCGGCCCGAACGCTCTGGTTCGCAGCCCCGCGTATGCCCTTGAGCTAAATTCATGTGTGTGGCGATGGTCGGTGGATGGCCGGGTCAGCGAAACGCGACCTGCGTACAATCCATCAACCCTCAGCCGTGCCTGCTTTGTGCAGCGCAGTGCATTTTGGGACGGCGGCAGTCTGCCAGCCGTCACATCGTCTATGTACTACTGCGTACAGCCTTGATGAACGCCTGAATCTTTGCGTGATCCTTGATGCCCTTACCCGCCTCTACCCCACCGCTGACGTCCACCGCATAAGGCCGGACCCGGGCAATCGCCCCCGCGACGTTATCCGGGGTCAAACCGCCCGCCAGAATAATCGGCTTGCTCAAGCCTTGCGGTATCAGAGACCAGTCGAATGCTTCACCGGTTCCGCCCGGTACGCCTTCAACGTAGGCGTCGAGCAGGATTCCGCTGGCACTTGGGAACGCATCGCAGGCTGCCGCGATGTCGTCGCCGGCCTTGACCCGCAGCGCCTTGATGTACGGCCGGTGCCAGCCTTCGCAATCAGCGGCCGTTTCGTCGCCATGGAACTGCAACAGGTCCAGCGGCACGGCATCGAGCAATTCGCCCAATTCGCAGCGGCTGGCGTTGACGAACAAACCCACGGTGGTGACGAACGGCGGCAGTCCCTTGATGATGTCGCGCGCCTGCTGGAACGTCACGGCCCGCGGGCTCTTGGCGTAAAACACAAATCCGATGGCATCGGCCCCGGCCTCGACCGCCGCCAACGCATCTTCTATGCGGGTAATCCCGCAAATCTTGCTGCGAACGGCTGACATGTCGGTAAATCCTCAGGGCAAATCCGGGAAAGTCCCGGATGGTAACAAATGCGTTCGAGGGCGTCAGCCGTCAAGTTCCGTGAAACCGGTCAGGAAGTGTGGGCCGATGTAACGCTCGGGTAATTCGAACTCATCGCGGTACTCGACCTGCACCAGGTACAGGCCAAACGGATGCGCCGTGACCCCGCCAGACCGACGAATGCGGCTTTCCAGCACTTCCTTCATCCACTCCACCGGACGCTCGCCGGCACCGATGGTCATCAGCACGCCGGCAATGTTGCGCACCATGTGGTGCAGGAACGCGCTGGCGCGAATATCCAGCACGATCATCTTGCCGTGACGGGTGACGCGCAGATGATGCAATTCCTTGATCGGCGATTTGGCTTGGCACTGACCGGCACGGAATGCACTGAAATCATGGGTGCCGACCAGGTACTGCGCGGCCTGGGCCATGCGCTCGACGTCCAGCGGACGGTGGTTCCAGGTAATTTCTTCGTTGAGGTGCGCCGGGCGGATCTGATCGTTGTAGATCACGTAGCGGTAACGCCGGGCAATGGCCTTGAACCGCGCATGGAAATGCGCCGGCATGACCTTGGCCCAACTGACGCTGACGTCGTGGGGCAAATTGATGTTGGCGCCCATGACCCAGGCTTTCATCGACCGCTCGACCTGGGTATCGAAATGCACCACCTGACCACAGGCGTGCACGCCCGCGTCCGTTCGCCCGGCACACAGCAGCGACACCGGTGAGTCGGCGACTTTGGACAAGGCTTTCTCAAGGGTTTCCTGCACCGTGAGCACACCGGAGGCTTGGCGCTGCCAGCCGCGATAGCGCGAGCCTTTGTATTCAACGCCCAATGCGATCCGGTAAAAGCCGTCGGCCGCCATTTCGGCAGCCGGATTATCAATATTTGCCAAGGGGTGCAGCCTGCTGATCTACGCAAAGGCGGGCATTATAAGGCCGTCGGACCGAGACGCCAGAGTGGCTTCAGCATTTGCGGTGAATGTCAGGGCACCATCGCGAGCACGCTCGCACCCACAGGGGTTTTGTGAACAGCGCAAATCAACTGTGGGAGCGGGCTTGCTCGCGAAGGCGGCGTGTCATTCAGCATTAACATCGACTGACAGAACGCCTTCGCGAGCAAGCCCGCTCCCACATTCGAATTGCGATGAACCATAAAAAACGGCAGCCTCAATGGGCTGCCGTTTTAATTACTGCCGAGCAATCACTCAAGCCAGACGCGAAAGCATTTGCTTGGCTTCGCTCTTCTGCCCGGCATCACCCTCGATCACCACCTCATTGAGGATGTCCCGAGCGCCATCGTTGTCGCCCATGTCGATGTAGGCCTGGGCCAGATCGAGTTTGGTAGCGACTTCATCCGTACCGGAGAGGAAGTCGAAGTCCGGCTCATCCGCTGCCGAGGCCATGGCGTCTTCTGCGGTGAAGCGCGGCTCGCCAATGCTCTGGGACAGACGATCCAGTTCGGCGTTGACATCGTCCAGTTCAGATTCAAAAGCGTCTGGAACATCAGCGACAGGAGGCTTGGCCGGGGCTGCGTCCATTTCATCGGCCAGCGACAGGTCGAAATCGGCAGGCAATTCCAGATCGTCCTGAGGCACTTCAGGCGCGACTGGAAAATCTTTCACGCCTTCGTCCAGATCCAGCAGGAAGTCGTCTTCGGCGAGATTGGCCGGCGACGGCTCTGCGCCCAGGTCCATGTCCAGATCGAAGTCCGACAGGTCGTCGAGGTTTTCCTTGATGTCGGTTTGCTGCTTCAGCACCGATTCAAAGCTCAAATCGTCATCCAGCGGGAATTCGTCCAGCTCGGTCGACGCGTCTGCTTCAGACGCAACCACGGCCGGGGAAGCGGCTTCCAGGTCGTCCAGGCTCAGGTCGAACGCGCTGTCGAAGTCGTCGTCGGCTGCTGCCGGGGCTTGCGGCTCGTCGAGCAGCAAGTCCTTGACGTACTGCGCATCCAGTTCCGCGGCGATGGCTGCGGCGGCCAAGCCACTGGCGGCGACCACGGCCATGGCCGGGAAGCGGGTCTTGAGTTTTTCGACTTGGGCGAAGTTGTCGCCGTTAGCGACCAGTTGGCGCTCCTGGCCCACGAACGCATCACGGTCGCCCTGCTGACCATACACTTCCATCAACTTCAAACGCAGGTCACTGCGTTGCGGCTCTTGCTTGATGCCGTCTTCCAGCAACGCAGCAGCCTGATTCAGTCGACCGGCAGTGATGTGCGACTGCGCCTTGTTCAGCACGTCGTCATCACGTTCGCCAGCCGGGGATACCAACGGTGCGGCAATCGGCGTAGTCATCACAACCGGTGCAACCACGGGTGCAGGAGGCGGCTTGGGCGCAGGTGCTGGCGTCGGCGCGGTGGCGAGCTTCACGCTAGGCGGCGGCACTTCCAGGCCTTCGAAGCTGCTTTCTGGCAGGTCGTTGTCAAAGGACATGTTCTGTTCTTCAGACAACGCACGGGCCATGCGCAGGTGTTTTTCGGCTTCTTGCTGGGCTTTGCGGCGACGTGCCAGCAACAGCAACAGGAGCGCCAGAACCACCGCACCACCACCGATCAGACCCAACAGGATCGGGTTGGTCAGCAAGTCGTTGAACTTCTGGTCGTCGGAAACGGCTGGAGCCGGCTCGATTGCCGGCTCAGCGGGTGCCGGAGTCGCTTCAGGTGCCGCCGCCGGAGCAGGCGTCACCTCAGCCGGTGCCGGCGCAGGGTTGGCTGCCAACTCGGCCGAGATGGCGGGAGCCGTCGCAGTCGTAGCAGTCGCAGCAGCGGGTGCACCCGCCGCGCCTTCGGCCTGCATCTTGGCCAGTTGATTGTTCTTCAGTTCGATCAGTTTTTGCAGCTTGTCCATCTGGCTTTGCAGGTCGGTGATGCGGCTTTTCAGTTCAGAATTGTCACGACGTGTCGTGTCGAGGCTTTCCTGGGTCACGGCCAACTTGTTGCCCAGGTTCTTGGCATCGCCCGCGGCACCTTTACCACCGGCCTTGCCGGATTCGGCAGAGACCAGGCTCAGCTTGTCTTTGGCAGGTTGTGCACTACCGGCGTCAGCACGACCGCGCTTGGTGGCATCGAGTTGTTGCTGACCTGTGCCGGGTTTCGCTACATAACGACGGCCCTGGCGCCACGCGGTGTTCTGCGCGGCCACTTCAGCGATTGCCTTGGGTTGCGGCAAAGTGGTGGCTTGCGCCTGATCCGGCATGCGCAGCACCTGACCGGTTTTCAGCCGGTTGATGTTGCCGTCGATAAAGGCATCCGGGTTTAGCGCCTGGATGGCAAGCATGGTTTGCTGAACCGAACCACCGTTACGCGCCTTCGCAGCGATTTCCCACAGGGTATCGCGCGGCGTGGTGGTGTATTGAGCCGGTTTGGTGGCACCGGTCACCGGCGCAGTAACGGTTGAAGTCGGCGCTGGCTGCGCAGCCGCTTCAGCGGTCTGCGGCGAGAATTTGGACGGATCGAGCAGCACGCTGTAATCGCGCAGCAGGCGACCGTTTGGCCACATGACCTGAACCAGGAATTTCACCATCGGTTCGGACAGAGGCTTGCTGGAAGTCACACGCAGGATGCTTTTACCACTGGCGTTGAGCACAGGGGTGAAGGTCAGGTCATTGAGAAATGCCTGGCGGTCGACACCGGCCTTGGCGAAATCTTCAGGCGAGGCGAGGCTCGGCACCACTTCGGCGGCCGTAAGGTCCTTGACGTCGAGCAGCTCGATTTCCGCCACCAGGGGTTGGTTCAGCGTCGACTTCAGGGTCAACTCCCCGAGACCGAGGGCATGCGCCATACCGGATGACAGCGCCGAGGCGGCCGCAATTGCTAACACCAGTTTGCGAACTTGAACCATAGCCTCATCCTTTGTTTAAACATTCCTCGGCCAGCGAGAAGGTATTGATAGTCGCTGCCGTAAGGCATTGCGCGCGGCGTCGAAGTGTCATCGCGCGCGATCATTTCTTGCCTGCCCCGGAAAGCCCCTTGAGCGGCTTTCCTTCTGCAGTGCGGCCAAGCATAGCGCCCGGCTAGAATCATTCTGTGAATTGTTGCCAAGTATCTTTTACAGCAGGTCTTTTATCAACAATTCAGCCACCTGCACAGCATTGAGCGCGGCGCCTTTGCGTACGTTATCTGACGTCAGCCACAAATTAAGTTCCGACAGATCGTCGACACCGCTGCGAACCCGACCGACGCACACCACGTCCTGCCCCACCGCGTCACCCACCGCGGTCGGATAATCGCCGGCCTCGACCAGCTCGATACCGGGTGCATCTTCCAGTGCCGCGTTGACTTTCGCGAGGTCGACAGCGCTCGCCGACTGCAAGGTCACGCTAAAGCTATCGCCAAAAAACACCGGGGCTTGAATGCAAGTGACAGAAATCTTTAATTGAGGCAGCGAAATCACCTGACGCAACTCTCGCACCAGGCGTTTTTCCAGCAGCGTATGGCCCTGCTCATCCGGTTTGCCAACCTGAGCCAACAGGTTGAACGCCATTTGCCGATCGAAAAATGTCGGCTCCAGCGGACGCACGTTAAGCAGCTCGGCGGTTTGCCGGGCCAGCTCTTTCACCGCCTCGCGACCTTGGGCAGAGACCGCCAGACTGGCGGTGACATTGACCCGCTGCAGGTCAATGACCGAAAGCAACGGCGCCAGCGCCACGGCCAGGGTGGTGGCCGACGGACTTGGGCTGCTGACCTGGAACGGCTGTTTCAACGTCGCGAGGATTTCGGCATTGGCCTCCGGCACCACTTGCGGTGCCTGGTCGGCCGGCAAAGCGCCAGAAAGGTCGATCACCGAGCAACCGGCAGCGGTCGCGCGCGAGGCAAAACTGAGGGTTACTGCCGGGCCGGCGGCGAAGAACACCAACTGGACTTTGCTGAAATCGAATTCATCGACTTCCCGTACCCGCACGTTCTTACCGCGAAACGGCACCGAATGACCGGCCGATTCACTGCTGGCCAGCAGGTGCAAGTCGCCGACCGGGAAGTCGCGTTCTTCAAGAATCTGCACGAGCGTTTCGCCGACAGTACCGGTGGCGCCGATCACGGCGATATCAAAGGACTGGCTCATGGTTCTACCTCAGGCGAAACGGGGGGAGCGGCACTTTACCGGGTGGGTGGCGTGCAGGCAATTTCTGCCGGTGTTTGTGGTGTCTGTGATGGCCCTTTCGCGAGCAAGCCCGCTCCCACATTTGAAATGCGTTCCAATGTGGGAGCGGGCTTGCTCGCGAAAGGGCCGGTACAGACAACTCATCGACATCAGATTGCCGGAATAAAAAAACCCGCACCTCTTTCAAGGCACGGGTTCTTTCATTGCTTCAACCGATCAACGCTCAAGCAGAATCCGCAGCATGCGACGCAGCGGTTCGGCCGCGCCCCACAACAGTTGGTCGCCGACGGTGAACGCACCCAGGTATTGGGTGCCCATGTTCAGCTTGCGCAGACGGCCAACCGGTACGTTCAGGGTGCCGGTGACTTTTGTCGGGCTCAGTTCCTGAATGCTGATATCGCGGTTGTTCGGCACCAGTTTGACCCAAGGGTTGTGCTGGCTGATCAGCCCTTCGATGTCGGCAATCGGCACGTCCTTGTTCAGTTTGATGGTCAGCGCCTGGCTGTGGCAGCGCATGGCGCCGATGCGCACGCAGATACCATCGACCGGGATCGGGCTCTTGAAGCGACCGAGGATCTTGTTGGTCTCGGCCTGGGCCTTCCACTCTTCGCGGCTCTGACCGTTCGGCAGTTCCTTGTCGATCCACGGGATCAGGCTGCCGGCCAGTGGTACGCCGAAGTTTTCGGTCGGGTACGCTTCGCTGCGCATGGCTTCGGCCACACGACGATCGATGTCGAGAATCGCGCTGGCCGGGTCGGCCAGTTGATCGGCGACAGCGGCGTGGGTCGCGCCCATTTGCTTGATCAGTTCACGCATGTTCTGCGCGCCGGCACCGGAGGCCGCCTGATAGGTCATGGCGCTCATCCACTCGACCAGACCGGCTTCGAACAGACCGCCCAGGCCCATCAGCATCAGGCTGACGGTGCAGTTGCCGCCGATGTAGTTCTTGGTGCCCGCATCCAGCTGCTGGTCGATGACCTTGCGGTTGACCGGGTCCAGGACGATAACCGCGTCATCCTGCATGCGCAGGCTGGAAGCGGCGTCGATCCAGTAACCCTGCCAGCCGGCTTCGCGCAGCTTGGGGAACACTTCGCTGGTGTAGTCGCCACCCTGGCAGGTCAGAATCACGTCGAGGGTTTTCAGCTCTTCAATGCTGTAAGCGTCCTTGAGCGGAGCAATGTCCTTGCCCACGGACGGGCCTTGGCCACCGACATTGGAAGTGGTGAAAAACACCGGCTCAATAAGATCGAAATCCTGCTCTTCCAGCATCCGCTGCATGAGCACGGAACCGACCATACCGCGCCAACCGATCAGACCTACACGTTTCATCGCAACTACACCTTCTTGAAATGTGGGCCGCTGCTTTGTATTGAATTTCGCAGCGGGCCCGAGAGATTACAGATTCCGCAGCGCGGCGACTACTGCGTCGCCCATTTCCTGCGTACCGACTTTAGTGCAACCCGCCGACCAGATGTCGCCCGTGCGCAGGCCTTGGTCCAGCACCAGGCTAACGGCTTTCTCGATGGCATCGGCGGCAACCTGCTGGTTGAAGCTGTAACGCAACATCATCGACACCGACAAAATGGTCGCCAACGGGTTGGCGATGCCCTTGCCGGCGATGTCCGGTGCCGAACCATGGCAAGGCTCGTACATGCCTTTGTTGTGGGTGTCCAGGGATGCCGATGGCAGCATGCCGATGGAACCGGTGAGCATCGACGCTTGGTCGGACAGAATGTCGCCGAACAGGTTGTCGGTGACGATCACGTCGAACTGCTTGGGCGCGCGCACCAGTTGCATGGCGGCGTTGTCGACGTACATGTGGCTCAGTTCGACTTGCGGGTAATCCTTGGCCACTTCCTCTACGATTTCACGCCACAGTTGGCTGGACGCCAATACGTTGGCCTTGTCCACCGAGCACAGCTTCTTGCCGCGCACCATGGCCATGTCGAAGCCGACACGGGCAATGCGGCGGATTTCGCTTTCGCTGTACGGCAGGGTGTCGTAGGACTGACGCTCGCCGTTTTCCAGGGTGCGGGTGCCGCGTGGCGCGCCGAAGTAGATACCGCCGGTCAGTTCACGGACGATCAAGATGTCCAGGCCGGCGACGATTTCCGGTTTCAGGCTCGAAGCCTCGGCCAGTTGCGGGTACAGGATCGCCGGACGCAGGTTGCCGAACAGGCCCAGTTGCGCACGGATTTTCAGCAGACCGCGCTCAGGGCGGATGTCACGCTCGATGGTGTCCCATTTTGGGCCGCCCACGGCGCCCAGCAGCACAGCATCGGCGGCGCGGGCGCGCTCCAGGGTTTCGTCGGCCAATGGAACGCCATGTTTGTCGATGGCGGCGCCGCCGATCACGTCGTGGCTCAGCTCGAAGCCCAGGGAGAACTTGTCGCTGGCCAATTCCAGCACCTTGACCGCTTCGGCCATGATTTCCGGGCCAATACCGTCACCTGGAAGAATCAGAATCTGCTTGCTCATGCTTTCCTCATGTCATCAGTCGGTGCGCCCAGGGGCGCACCCGGAAAAATTCTATCGTCCGTAGCTTATCGCTCTGCAATCAGCACCAGCACATCGGTACTGAACGAGCCATCGGCCTCAATCTCAAAATACTCGCGCACTTCGTTGCCCATAGACTGCTGCAACTCGCGGATCGCTGCGCGCATTACTTGAGGTGTGCGCATGCGCTCCACCCAGGAGGTGTACTCCAGTCGCAGCCGTTGGCGCGTGGTGCTGCGGGTATGCAACCCCGCTTCGCTGACCTGGCGCAACCATTCGCCGGCGGAATAATCGCGCACATGGCTGGTGTCGCGCAGCACTTCAACGCTTTGCAGGTAAGTGTCGAACAACGGGCTGCCCGGCGACAACACATCGACGAACGCCGCTACGCCGCCCGGCTTCAGCACCCGACGCACTTCCCGCAGCGCCAGGCCGAGATCACTCCAATGGTGCGCCGAATAACGGCTGAACACGAAGTCGAACTCGCCATCGGCGAACGGCAGGCGCTCGGCGGCACCGAGGACCGTCGATACGTTACTCAAACCACGATCAACGGCAGCACCCGCGACCACGTCAAGCATTTGCTGCGACAGGTCGTACGCCACCACTTCCTTGACCAGCGAAGCCACGTGAAAACTCACGTGACCGGCGCCGCAGCCCAGGTCCAGCACCCGAGCATCGCCCTGCCCGGCCAGTTCAGCCTGTAGCAGCGCGAATTCGGAGCCTTGAGCGTGAACAGCGCTGCTCAGGTAGGCAGAAGCCTGTTCACCGAATTGCTTTTGGACTACTTGGGTGTGCTGGGCGGTGCTGGTCATGGGGACTTCCTTTTGGGATTTAGCCTTGTATTGCCGGGACTGCCGCCTTCGCGAGCAAGCCCGCTCCCACAGGGGAATGCATTTCAAATGTGGGAGCGGGCTTGCTCGCGAAGAGGCCGGCCCTGTCTACATAAATTTCAGCTCAATCAAGCATCGCGAAACAACCAAGGCTGGCTCGCCCGGTGCTTGGCTTCAAACGTTGCAATCGCTTCATGGTCCATCAACGTCAGGCCGATATCGTCCAGACCGTTCAACAGGCAATGCTTGCGGAACGCATCGATCTCAAACCTATGCACCTTGCCATCCGGACGGGTCACGGTCTGGGCTTGCAGGTCGACCTGCAACTGGTAGCCCGGATTCGCTTCAACCTGCTGAAACAGTTCATCAACCTCAGCGTCGCTCAAGATGATCGGCAGCAAGCCGTTCTTGAAGCTGTTGTTGAAGAAGATGTCGGCGTAGCTCGGCGCGATGATGCTGCGGAAACCGTATTCTTCCAGCGCCCACGGCGCGTGTTCACGGCTGGAGCCGCAACCGAAGTTCTCACGGGCCAACAACACGCTGGCGCCTTGATAACGCTCGGCGTTGAGGACGAAGTCCTTGTTCAGCGGACGCTTGGAGTTGTCCTGATACGGCTGCCCCACGTCCAGGTAACGCCACTCATCGAACAGGTTCGGGCCGAAACCGGTGCGCTTGATCGACTTCAAGAACTGCTTCGGGATGATCTGGTCGGTGTCGACGTTGGCACGATCCAAAGGCGCGACAAGACCAGTGTGCTGGGTAAAAGCTTTCATGCTGCGCTCCTTTAGATCAATTCACGGACGTCGACGAAACGACCGTTTACAGCAGCGGCGGCGGCCATCGCCGGGCTGACGAGGTGGGTACGACCACCGGCGCCCTGACGGCCTTCAAAGTTGCGGTTGGAGGTCGATGCGCAATGCTCGCCCGACTCCAAACGGTCCGGGTTCATCGCCAGGCACATCGAGCAACCCGGCTCACGCCATTCAAAACCGGCTTCGAGGAAAATCTTGTCCAGACCCTCAGCTTCGGCCTGCGCCTTCACCAGACCCGAGCCCGGCACGACGATGGCCTGTTTGATGGTCGACGCGACTTTGCGGCCCTTGGCGATCACGGCGGCGGCGCGCAAGTCTTCGATCCGCGAGTTGGTGCAGGAACCGATGAACACGCGATCCAGCTGAATGTCGGTGATCGCCTGATTGGCGGTCAAACCCATGTACTTCAAAGCGCGCACGATCGAATCGCGTTTGACCAGGTCCATTTCCTTCGACGGGTCCGGCACGTTCTGATCCACGGCCAGAACCATTTCAGGCGAGGTGCCCCAGCTGACTTGCGGCTTGATCTGGGTCGCGTCGAGTTCAACGATGGTGTCGAACGTGGCGTCTTTATCCGTCACCAGGTCCTTCCAGGCTTCGACAGCCAAGTCCCACTCCGCGCCTTTCGGGGCGAATGGACGGCCCTTCACGTAAGCCACGGTTTTTTCGTCAGCGGCCACCAGACCTACGCGTGCGCCGGCCTCGATGGACATGTTGCAGATGGTCATGCGGCCTTCAACGGACAAGTCACGAATCGCGCTACCGGCGAACTCGATGGCGTGGCCGTTACCGCCGGCGGTGCCGATCTTGCCGATCACGGCGAGGACGATGTCCTTGGCGGTCACGCCGAATGGCAATTTGCCTTCGACCGACACCAGCATGTTCTTCATTTTTTTTGCGACCAGGCACTGAGTGGCGAGCACGTGCTCGACCTCGGAAGTGCCGATACCGTGAGCCAGGGCGCCGAATGCACCGTGGGTCGAGGTGTGGGAGTCGCCGCAGACCACGGTCATGCCCGGCAAGGTCGCGCCCTGCTCGGGGCCAATGACGTGGACGATGCCTTGGCGAATGTCGTTCATCTTGAATTCGACGATGCCATATTCATCGCAGTTGTCGTCGAGGGTCTGAACCTGCAAACGCGAGACCTGGTCGACAATCGCCTCGATGCCGCCCTTGCGCTCAGGGGTGGTCGGTACGTTGTGGTCCGGGGTCGCGATGTTGGCATCGATGCGCCAAGGCTTGCGCCCGGCCAGGCGCAGGCCTTCAAAGGCTTGCGGCGAGGTCACTTCGTGGATGATGTGACGATCGATATAAATCAGCGCAGAGCCATCGTCGCGCTGTTTGACCAAATGCGAATCCCAGAGCTTGTCGTAGAGCGTTTTGCCGGCCATCAGACGGTTTCCTCATCAGCTTGTTTCTATGCCCCGGGCCGTTTGTATAACCCTTTGGCTTGTGAGGTCGATCCTAGGGGGTTACATTAAATAACTCAAATTCATATTTTTCATGCTTTGGATAACCAACTGGAATACATCAATGGATCTGGCCAACCTCAATGCCTTTATCGCCATTGCCGAGACCGGGAGTTTCTCCAACGCGGGAGAACGGCTGCACCTGACGCAACCGGCCATCAGCAAGCGTATCGCCGGGCTGGAGCAACAATTGAAGGTGCGCCTGTTTGATCGCCTGGGCCGTGAAGTGGGCCTGACCGAGGCAGGTCGGGCTCTGTTGCCGCGGGCGTATCAGATTCTCAATGTGCTGGACGACACCCGGCGCGCCCTGACCAATTTGACTGGCGAGGTGTCCGGCCGCCTGACCCTGGCCACCAGTCACCACATCGGCCTGCACCGTTTGCCGCCCTTATTAAGGGAGTTCACCCGGCGTTACCCAGAAGTGGCGCTGGATATTCAGTTCCTCGATTCGGAAGTGGCCTACGAAGAAATCCTCCATGGCCGCGCGGAACTGGCGGTGATTACCTTGGCGCCGGAGCCGCACACGCTGGTAAAAGCCACGCCGGTGTGGGACGACCCGCTGGATTTCGTGGTCGCCCCGGAGCATTCGCTGATCAGCAACGGCCCGGTCACCCTGGCCGACATTGCCCTGCACCCGGCGGTCTTCCCCGGTGGCAACACCTTTACTCATCACATTGTTCAACGATTGTTCGAGGCGCAGGGCTTGACGCCGAACATCGCCATGAGCACGAACTATCTGGAAACGATCAAGATGATGGTCTCGATCGGCCTGGCCTGGAGCGTGTTGCCACGCACGATGCTCGATGATCAGGTTGCGCGAATACCTTTGCCGGGCATACAACTGACTCGCCAGCTAGGCTATATCTTGCATACCGAAAGGACGCTATCGAATGCGGCAAGGGCTTTCATGGCTTTGCTGGATGCACAGATCGATTTGCCAGGGATTCAAGGCTAACGTGTGCTACGCCTATAGTGCTGCGAACTCCCGCGCCTAACGCCCATTTCCGCCCAAGGCCTGCTGCCAATGCCGAAATCTGTTGACCGTGTTCCGCCGATGCCGCGTATCCAGGCGCTTGACCCAAAACGGTCCGAGCTGAGCTGGGAAAGCGCGCCACAATTGCTCGCAGCGCTTAACGGCGCGCGGCTGGGCGCTTGGTATTGGGATATCGAGCGTGGACAGATCAGCTGGTCGCGGGGTACTCAGGCGCTGTTTGGTTTCGACCCGCATATGCCATTACCCGAGGACCTGGAATACCTTGATCTGCTGCCGCCAGAAGACCGGGCGAAAACCGTCCGCGCATTCGATGCGGTGATTGCCGGCGCGCCGCTTGAGCAAGCGATGCACCACCGCATCCGCTGGCCCGACGGCAGCCTGCACTGGCTGGAAATCAGCGGCAGCCTGCTGCCGGATAAACACGGGCGGCCACGCATGATCGGAGTGATCCGCGAAATCACCCACCAGCGCCAGCGCGAACAAGCCCTGAGCAGCTCGGAAAAACGCTTCGCCACGCTGTTTCACCTGTGCCCGAACATGGTGTTGTTGACCCGCCAGGAAGACGGCCTGATTACCGAAGCCAACCAGTATTTCGAAAGCCTGTTCGGCTGGCCGGTGCAAAACGCGATAGGCCGCACCACCCTGGAACTGGGCCTGTGGGTGCACCCGGAGCAACGCGCCAAACTGGTCGCTGCAACCAAGGCCAAGGGTGAGTTGATCAGCATGGAGGTGCAGTTTCGCGCCAGCAACGGGCAGATCCTCGACGGCATCCTCAGCGCGCAAAAAGTCGAACTCGAGGGCCAGCCGTATTTGCTGAGCACATTCCTCGACACCACCGAACGCAAAGTCGCCGAACAAGCCCTCAAGGACAGCCAGGAGCGTCTCGACCTCGCCCTGGACTCGGCGCAACTCGGCACCTGGGACTGGCACATTCCCAGCGGCATGCTCTACGGTTCGGCGCGGGCCGCGCAATTACACGGACTGGAAGCCAAGCCCTTCCATGAATCCTTCGAGGAGTTTTTCGAAGGCGTGCCCGGCGAAGAGCGCGACACCATGCGCGACGCCTACCGCAGTCTGCGCGAAGGCCCGGCCGGCAATTATCAACTGACCTACCGTGTACAACTGCCGGACGGCAGTTCGCGCTACCTGGAAAGCCGCGCCCGCCTCTACCGCGATGAGAACGGCGTCCCGGTGCGCATGGCCGGCACCTTGCTGGACATCACCGATCAAGTGGAACGCGAGCAACGACTGGTGGCTTCGGAAGAGAAATTCGCCACGCTGTTCCAGGTCAGCCCGGACCCGATTTGCGTAACCCGACAGGACACCGGCCAGTTCATCGAAATCAACTCCAGCTTCACCCAAACCTTCGGCTGGAGCGCCGCCGAAGTGATTGGCCGCAGCGCTGACGAGATTGGCCTGTGGGACGCCTCGGCGAAAAGCCTGCAACGGATCGAGCAGGTCATCCGCGAACAAGGGCTGAACAATGTCGCGATCGCCGCCCAGCACAAGGACGGGCAATCGCTGACTTGCGTGATTTCCAGCCGCCAGATCAACGTCGACAGCCAACCCTGCATCGTCACCACCTTGCGCGATATCACTCAGCAACAACGCTCCGAAGCGGCGCTCAAGGCCAGTGAAGAGAAGTTCGCCAAGGCGTTCCACTCCAGTCCCGATGCCATCACCATTACCGAGCGCGACAGCGGACGCTACCTGGAGGTCAACGACGGCTTCTGCCGCCTGACCGGCTATCGCGCGCAGGAAGTGATCGGTCGTACGGTGTATCAAGTAGGCATCTGGGCGGAAGAGAAACAACGTTCGGCGTTGCTGGCCGAACTACAACTCAAAGGTCGGGTGCATCACCAGGAAATGCTCGGACGCAATAAACGCGGGGAGTTGCTGACCGTTGAAGTCTCGGTCGAGCCGATCACCCTCAACGAAACCGCCTGCCTGTTGCTGACCGCCCGCGACGTCAGCCTGCTGAAAAACGCCGAGGCGCAAATTCGTCACCTGGCCTACCACGACCCCTTGACCAATCTGCCCAACCGCGCCTTGCTGATGGATCGACTGAGCCAGCAGATAGCCCTGCTCAAGCGCCATAACCTGCGGGGTGCGTTGCTGTTTCTCGACCTCGATCACTTCAAGCACATCAACGACTCCCTCGGTCACCCGGTTGGCGATACCGTGCTGAAAATCATCACCGCGCGGCTGGAAGCCAGCGTGCGCATGGAAGACACCGTGGCGCGGCTGGGCGGTGACGAATTTGTGGTGTTGCTCAGCGGGCTGGAAGGTTCGCGCAACGAAGTCAGCGCCCAGGTTCGGGAGCTGGCCGACACGTTGCGAGAACTGTTGTCGGAACCGATGTTCCTCGATGGCCAGCGCCTGCAAGTGACGCCGAGTATCGGTATCGCGCTGATTCCCGACCACGGCTCGACCCCGACCGACCTGCTCAAACGCGCCGACATCGCGCTGTACCGCGCCAAGGACTCGGGCCGCAACACCACGCAGATGTATCACAACACCATGCAGAAGGCTGCCAGCGAACGCCTGCGCATGGAAACCGACCTGCGCCTGGCGCTTTCACGGGGCGAATTCCATGTGCATTACCAACCGCAGATCGACGCCCGGGGCAATCGCATTGTCGGCGCCGAGGCACTGGTGCGCTGGAACCACCCGGAACTCGGCGCACAATCACCCACTGAGTTCATCAAGGTGCTGGAGGACAGCGGCCTGATTCTTGAAGTCGGCACCTGGATTCTTGACGAGGCTTGCGGGGCCTTCAAACAACTGGTCGCCAAAGGCCTGGTCAATCCGCTCAGCTTCAGCCTGTGCGTGAACATCAGCCCGAGGCAATTTCGTCAAACCGATTTCGTCGAACGCATCGAACACAGCCTTAGCAGCCACGGCCTGCCCTGCTCGCTGCTGAAACTGGAAATTACCGAAGGCATCGTCATCCAGAACCTGGAAGACACCATCAACAAAATGCGCCGCCTGAAAAAACTCGGTGTGAGTTTCGCGATGGACGACTTCGGCACCGGCTATTCCTCGCTGACCTACCTCAAGCGTTTGCCGGTCGACACCCTGAAAATCGATCAGTCGTTTATCCGTGACGCCACCACTGATCCGAACGATGCAGAAATCATTCGAGCAATTGTCGCCATGGCGCGCAGCCTGGAGTTGAAAGTGATTGCCGAAGGAGTGGAGACAGCGGAGCAACTGGAGTTTTTGCAGGGTTTGGGCTGCCATTTTTATCAGGGGTATTTGCACAGTCGGCCGTTGCCGGTTGAGGAATTTCAGAAACTCCTCAAATAATCAGGGCACTGATACACCGAACGAGGGATTTGTTCGGTAACAACCGCCCCAATTGCCAGTTTTTCTCTCAGCCTGTAGGGTCGCGTTTTTTTGTACCGCCTCAAAGAGATCAACCATGCAGGATGCAACCCTCCCCCGCCCGGCCTTGCTGGGTATCGACCTTGGGACCACCAATAGCCTGATCGCCGTCTGGCAAGGCGGTCGGGCACATTTGATTCCCAACGCCCTCGGCGATGTCCTGACTCCGTCAGTAATCAGCCTTGATGAGGACGACAGCATTCTGGTGGGCAAAGCCGCCCGCGCACGCCTGACCACCCACCCGGAACGCACAGTGGCAGCGTTCAAGCGGTTCATGGGCAGTGACAAGCAGTTCGAATTGGGCGGGCGGCAATTCAGCCCAGAAGAACTTTCGGCGCTGGTGATCGGCTCGCTCAAGCAAGATGCCGAAGCCTGGCTGGGCCTCCCAGTGTACGAGGCGGTGATTTCAGTACCGGCATATTTCAGCGACGAGCAACGCAAGCGCACGCTGTTCGCCGCCGAACTGGCCGGCCTGACCGTATCGCGGCTGATCAACGAACCGACGGCTGCCGCCATGGCCTACGGGCTGCATGAGCAGAAATTCGAGCGCACGCTGATCTTCGACCTGGGCGGCGGTACGTTCGACGTGACGGTGCTGGAATATGCATTGCCACTGATCGAAGTGCACGCCTCCACTGGCGATAACTTCTTGGGCGGCGAAGATTTTACCGCTGCATTGCTGCAGGCCTGTCTAAAGGACTGGCAGCTAACTCCGTCGGCAGTCGACAGCCAAGGGCTGGCCAGCCTTGGCGATGCGCTGGAGCAACTGAAATGCAAACTCAGTGAAGGCACCCAGCACCTGAGCTGGAACGGCGCCGGCGCCTTGCGCGAGTGGTCACTGGATGAAGTGGGTGCGCTAAAAATCTGGGAGCCGCTGCTGGCCCGACTGCGCGCGCCCATCGAGCAAGCCCTGCGTGATGCCCGGCTCAAGCCCCGGGACCTTGACAGTTTGGTCATGGTGGGCGGCGCCACACGGATGCCCGTCGTGCAACAAATGGTCGCCACGCTCTTCGGGCGCCTGCCCTATCGGCACCTCGACCCGGACACGATTGTCGCGCTGGGCGCCGCGACCCAAGCGGCATGCAAGGCCCGCGATAGTGCAATCGAAGAACTGATCCTGACTGACGTCTGCCCATACACCCTCGGCATTTCGACCAATCGCGGTGAAGACGTCAGCGGCGCTTTCTCGCCAATCATTGAGCGCAACACTGTGATCCCGACGTCCAAGGTGCAACGTTTTTACACCACCCATCCGCGGCAAGCGTCTATCCGCATTGCGGTCTATCAGGGTGAACGACCGTGGGTACGGGACAATATTTTTATCGATTCCTTCGACGTCACGTTGACACCCAGTGAGCAGACCCAGGCCCTGGATGTGCGCTTCAGCTACGACATCAATGGCTTGCTCGAAGTCGACGTGACCCTGCTGGACAGCGGTGGACGCCACAGCCACAGCATCGACCGCAGCCCCACGGGTCTCGATGAGCAATCCCGACAAAACAGCCATAAACGGCTCAGCGCACTGAAAATTCATCCACGTGATGCATTGCCCAATCGCACCCTGTTGGCGCGACTAGAGCGGGCCTGGATGCAAAGCCTGGGCGAAGAGCGCGAGCAGATCGCCAGTTGGCTGGATACTTTTACTGCTGTGCTCGGCGGCCAGCAATCGGTGGAGATTGCCAGCCATCGCTCACAGCTCGAAAAAGCCCTGGATGAACTGCGTCTTTAACCGTTTAGCCGCCGCAGGGCCGCCTGCAAACCAGCAGACAACGTGTCTTCACTACCGCTGTCCGGCGGCACCCCGTAGCGGTTGGGCAGTTTGTCGCCGGGAAAGCCAAATAGCAGCAAAGGCATGAATGGCAGCACGAGCGACAGGCAGCCAAAGATCAACAACGTGGGAATCCCGCGCCCCATGTCATGCAATCGGCGCAAAATCGCGCCGAGCAACAACGCGACGCCCAGCAGAAGCACGCCAATACCCGAGAGCGCAGTGCCGCTCATCAACGCCAGATAAGGTGTGATCAGCACACAACCCAGCACCTGCCAGAAAAACGCCTTGCGCCCCAACCGGGAACCCAGACGCCAGAAAGCAGTGGCAGGTACGGGTCGAGTGTTGCTATTGGTCAACAGCAGGCGTTCGTTCCAGGACAAAAGCGAGGTCAACGCGAGACGGAGGCCGACGCTGTTCTCGGTATCATCTTTGCCGTACTGCAACACCCTTAGCACCTTATTCCTCGGCACCCCTGCGGCACCATGACGAACCAGGCTTTTTAGCGTGTCGAGGGCTTGATAAACGACCAGTTTCTCAACACCGAAATCCGTCAGCACTTTGTCAGGTGGCCACACAGGATCGCCTTCGATCAAGCCATCACGAAATGCTTCGAACCAGTCATCCTCACAGCTAATGGCGGCTATGGATTGCAACAGCGCGCGATGCTGCTCCGCATCGAGGCTCGGATCGTGATACAGCACACCCCAGAGCAGCATCAGCCCGAGCACATCCTCGCCACAGGCGTCCGGATCACTTTCAATGCAAGTGTAAAGTTGTGCATTACCAGGCAACGCGGCGCTTTCGAGAGCCTGCTGCACATTCAACAGCTTTTGCACAAGCAAGCCATGAACCGGATCCGTACCTTGCAGCCATCCCAGCAAACCGGCGCAGTTGCCTTGTTCGCGTTGCAATCGCCGCAATAACGGTTGGAGCCGGCTCAGCGGATGGGCCACGTCAACGTCCAGCCGTTCCAGACATTGCGAGTCGATCATTGCCAGCCAACGCTCTGGCTGATCAAGCAACGCCAGCAGGAACATGCTTTGCGCGTGCCATTGCCACGCGTCCTCGCCTGGTGCGATGACCGGTAGGAACGCACCCTCCTCCCCCAACTCCACCAACAGATTCAACTCACGCAAGCTCACATCCGCTTGCGCGTCTTGTAGATCAAATGACTGATCGATTCGCACCAGCGCAGTCTGATCGTAAACCCGCAACCGGCGCAGCCAGAGGCGGCAAATCTGTTGGGGCTCGCCCTTTGTCAGTTCCTCGGCCAGCCGTGGATGAACTGAACGACTGCTGAGAAAGGTCTTCATCGCCAATGGGATCGGCGCCTGATTCAACCAGCGAAGGTGCTGCTCTGCCTGATACTTGAAGCCGCTGATTACCAGACCTTCAAGCGCATCAACCGGGTAAGGCTCATCCAACAACTGTTGCAGCAACCCCACATCCCCGCGGTGCAAGGCCCATGCATGCTGATACAGACGTTGTAAGCGCGAATCCGCACACGCGCCTAGAAGTAATGCCAGCAGCGGCAGTTCATCCCCGGTCATTCGCCAATCGACAAACGCACCTGCCAAGCCTTGAAGATTGAGCTTCCTGACTCCAAGCCAGCGCGTCAGCGTTTCGGGACGCTGTGATGGGCTGCCATATTCCACGGAGACATCGGCAAGGTCACTGGACCAATCGCGGAAGCCTTCCAGCCGGTCAAACGCCTGAATCAGCAACGCGAGAACATCCGGCTGACGCTTAGCGCAAAGCGCCAACAGGTGGCTTTCGGCCTTCGGGTGACGATGCTCCTGCCAGAGCCGGATCCAGCAAGGGAGTGCCTGATCCTCCAGCCCCATCAAGCTGTTTTGGCAAGCCAACATAAAAAGCCAATCGACATCGTCTGGCGTCTGCGCTTGTTGTTCGGCGCACAGCTGCAACAGACCGGCACCACCGATACCCGCCTGAGTAAACTGCACCACCAAACGCTTGATGAAAACGTCATCCGCCGGCAGCGGCAAACAGGTGTGATGGCTGGCGAAGTCTACGAATTCATGGAGCGGACGCTGCTCGAAGATGTAGTCGAGGCTGCGGGCATACCAAAGGGTTTCCAACTGTCCAGGCTCGGACCAGTTGCCCATAAGTGTCGTGTCGAACGGGTCAGGCTGCTTGATGCGTTGCAGGAATGCTTCGACCCGGCTGGCCTGGTCGAACTCAAGATCCAGCAACTGGTGCTCCCATGCCATCCGTTGCGCCAACAGATTCGCGCAGCGGTTAGACAATGGACCGGCGTTGGCCAAGGGGTGGAACAGTCCCCAACTCAAGTCATCAAGGGCCTCGAGCGGCAATTGATCCAGTGCTCTGACAAACCGTTGCCAGGCCTCCAGATTGAATCGCCGCTCCGGATCTTCGAGCAACGCGTAAAAATCCACCACGGTTTGCGGCATCTCAGGGACACCAGCGACCTCCTCCTCGATTTCGACCTCTTCCTGCCGGGCGAATCGGGTAGCGTTTTCATAGGCTTCACGCAGTGCCTGAAAGCCAGCGGGATCACTTTCAGGGTGATGCTCAGGCAGACGCGCGCGATAGGCATCTCGAATCAGTAATTGGTCTTTGGTGGGCTCTATGCCCAAGCGATTCCAGCAACTCATGACCAGTCGAACTCCCCAAGGGACGCCGGGCGTTGCGGCGGATCGAAATCCAGGTGCCAAGGCAAACCAGCCAGAAAAGCAGGCATGTTTTGGTTCAGGCCGTGAGCGATACGCAGACTGCTCGAACACTCTCCTTGTCGGTCCAGTTCAAATGCAAGCGTCTCGTCACTGCAGCTCAGGCACCCCCAAAATGCACGACCTGTCAGAAATCCGTTGAAATAAGAAAACCAGTCGTCGTAGTGATATTGCGCCCTGACTGCCAGACGCCAGTGCAGCCAAAGGCTCTCGGAGAGATCGATCCACTCGTTTCGCACCGCGCAACGCAAGAGGAAACCCATACGTCCCAAATCCCACGCCTGGATTCCACCCGCCCCGCAGCCTTCAAAGGTACGGCTGGCAAACTCATGCAAGATGCGCTCACGGGCATCCAGTGTATCGAGCAAAGCCTGCCAATCACTGGGCAAACAGCGCTGCCATGAGCGGTACGCCGGTTCGAGGTGAGTGGCGTGGCCGTCATCGGTCATTCTTTCAAGCATGCCCAGCAACTGCGGCCGCTCATTGATGCCCCAGCTGCATTGCAGGTCGATGAATTGCGGATTGGAGTAAAACGCAGGCTCGTCGTATTCGGCACGAGGATTGAGGGCCACCATCGGCGCGGAAAGCCCGCACAGCCAACGCTGTTGTATCTCTTCCATGAAAAAAAGCTCCAGGCCGACCAGGCAGAATGGGAGTCGGCAAAACTGGCGCGGATTGTAGAGAAGCCGTCGCAAGGCAGCAAAGTCCGCATTGCAGTTTTTGCCAGAAAACAAAAAGGCCCCGACATGTCGGGGCCTTCATTCCGCGGGTTACAGCCTGTTCAGACGAATGTATTTCTTCGCATGACTCAGTGCTGCAGAGCCGGTTTTTGCGCCCCGTTGATCGGGATGCGTTTGGCTTTCGCCTCTTCTGGAACGATGCGCAGCAGGTCGATGCTCAACAGACCGTTACGCAGGTCAGCGGCCTTGATCTCGATGTGGTCCGCCAGGCGGAACGACAGTTTGAACGCACGCTGGGCGATGCCCTGGTGCAGAAAAGTCACGCTTTCGTTCGCTTCGCGCTTGCCGCCACTGATGGTCAGCACGCCTTTCTCAACTTGCAGGTCCAGGTCTTCTTCCTGGAAACCGGCCGCGGCGACGACGATGCGGTATTGGTCATCACCGTGTTTTTCCACGTTGTAAGGTGGGTAGGTGCTGCCTGGCTCGTTGCGCAGGGCGGTTTCGAACAGGTCGTTGAAACGGTCGAAGCCTACCGAGGAACGGAACAGTGGGGCCAGGGAAAATGCAGTAGTCATGATTCAAATCTCCTGAAAACAATCAGCAAGGTTTTTTATCTCCGCGACCCGAATTCGGCATCGCGTAACACTTAGATAGGGACCGCTGATTGCATTTCAAGAGACTTTTTTCAGATTTTTTTACGCCGCTTCTGCGACTGTCAGACCGAGCAAACGGGAAACCTGATCCAGCTCGGTTTCACGCCGCAACACGGTAAACAGCTCGACTGCTTCCGGATAATTGCGCGTCAGCATCGCCAGCCATTGCTTCAAGCGGCCCGGGGATTGGCGGGCCGTCATCTGCGCCTTGGCTTGCAGCCAGAAGTCCTGGATCAGCGGCAGCAGCTCGGCCCAGGTCATCTCGACCACTTCTTCACCGACTCGCGCTGCCGCGATTTGCCGGGCGAGGTCCGGGCGCGAGACCAGACCGCGGCCGAGCATGATGTCTTCCACGCCGCTGATTTCACGGCAACGACGCCAATCTTCGACGCTCCAGATGTCGCCGTTGGCAAACACCGGCACCTTGACCACCTCTTGCACGCGAGGGATCCACTCCCAATGCGCCGGCGGTTTGTAGCCATCGGTCTTGGTCCGCGCATGCACGACGATGTGCGCTGCGCCGCCTTCAGCCAAAGCCGTGGCACAGACCAGCGAACCGTCGGGACTGTCGAAGCCCAGGCGCATCTTGGCGGTCACCGGAATGTGCGCAGGCACCGCACGACGCACGTGCTCGACGATTTCGTTGAGCAGTTCAGGCTCTTTGAGCAACACCGCGCCGCCACGGGACTTGTTGACGGTCTTGGCCGGGCAACCGAAGTTCAGGTCGATGACCTCGGAACCCAGCTCGCACGCCAGCGCAGCGTTTTCCGCCAGGCACACCGGATCGGAGCCCAGCAATTGCACGCGCAACGGCACGCCGGACGCGGTGCGGGCACCGGTCAGCAGTTCGGGGCCAAACTTGTGGTAGTAGGCAGGCGTGAGCAACTGATCGTTGATCCGGATGAACTCGGTCACGCACCAATCGATACCGCCCACACGGGTCAGCACGTCTCGCAGGATGTTGTCGACCAACCCCTCCATGGGCGCCAAAGCAATTTGCATGAAAAACACACTCAACGAAAAACGTGCGGCAGTTTACTGGATTGCGCGGGGAATCGCAGATTCCTTGTAGGAGTGAGCCTGCTCGCGATGGACAATGACACGGCGTACTGGGTAAACCGCGCCGTCTGAATCGCGAGCAGGCTCACTCCTACATTAGATTTGGGTGGTATTCAGTTCTTGCGGCAACAACGCGGGACCGTAGCCTTCGATGAACTCCGGTGGCATGCGCTTGGGCTTGCCGGTCGACAGTTCAATGCAGACGAAGGTGGTTTGCGCGCGCAGCAACGTGGTGTTGTCGCTCGGGCGTTTCAACTGGAAGTGTCGGGTCATTTTCAGGCGCTGATCCCAATCGACGATCCAGGTTGCCAACTGCAATTCATCATCTTCGTAGGCGGCAGCCAGGTAATCGATCTCGTGCCGCACCACCGCCATCGCCCGGTCCAGCCGCCGATACTCGACCAGATCAAGGCCCAGACGCTGCGAGTGGCGCCAGGCACAACGTTCGAGCCATGTCACGTACACCGCATTATTGGCGTGACCCAGCCCGTCGATGTCCTCGGCGCCCACTTGCAGATCTATGATAAATGGCGTTGCCCGATCCCAGCTCATGCCTCACTCCCGGTCAGATAATGTCGACCGGGGCAGTGTAACGGATGCTTACGCCGATTGGCGCGATTGCAGGCTGCGGCCGGCCAGGAGTGATAAGACGCCATCAATCACCCGAGGATCGGCCAGCACTTTTTGATGGCCACCTTCTTCCAGACGCAACAAGCGGCTGTCAAACCAGGCTTCGTGAATCAGTTGCGATTCCTTGACCGACACGTAGCAGTCATCTTCGGCATGGACGATCAGGCCCGGCATGTCGAGCTGATAGTGCGCCACGTCCAGCGCCGCGGCGCGCATGCCGACGTCTTTCTCGACTTGACGGATGAAGGCCGAACGCGCCTTGGGCGGCAGTCGCACGTACTTGGCAAAGCCGCGCAGCACGCCGAGAATCCGCGCCGGAGCGGCAATAGTGACCAGGGTTTCGGTGCGCAAACCCAACTGCACGGCGAGCATGGCACTGGCGCCGCCCATCGAATGACCGATGACCGCTTGCAGTGGCGGCAACTCGGCGGCGGCTTCGAGCATGGCCCGGGCAAACAGCACGACGTTTGCTTCTTCGCCTGGTGAACGACCATGCGCCGGACCGTCGAGGGCGACCACGCTGTAACCCGCATCGACGAGTGCAGTGATAATGCTGGCAAACTGCGTCGGCCGCCCTTCCCAACCGTGCATCAATAACACGGCCGGGCCTTGGCCCCAACGTAGCGCCGAGAGCCCAAAGCGCAGCGTGATACGTTCGGACTTCGCCAGCAGCGGCAGCTCCCAATCACGCGGAGGCAGGTCTCGCGGGGTCATGAATGCCAGTCGCATTTTGCTCGCGACCAGTTGTGGTGCGAACCAGCCCAAGGTGCCATTAACGCCACGAACCCACTTCAACGTGCTCATCGCTCTCACTCCTCAGGCCAATGCCTTCAGGTCACAGCACCGCCGATTTGGCGGCGCGCAGCAATCGATCGGACAATTCTCCTGGCCCCAGCGCGCGGGCCAGCGCCAAACCACCCACCATCAAGGCCATGTCAGCCAGGGCTTTGTCGGTGTCTTCCGGGCTGGCCGCCAACTGCGCGACCATCATTTCCACATGTTCATTCAGGGCGACACGAAACGCGTCCGGCAGCCTTCCCAACTCGCCGACAGACGCCGGGATCGGACATGCCGATTCGGAGGAATCACGGTGTTTACGTGACAGATAAAACGCTGCCACCAACGCGCGACGCTCTTCGCCGGTCAACTCGGCATCCATGTCGGCGATCATGCCTCGACGGTGTCCGAGCAATTGCTGGAACGCCTCCAGCATCATTGCGTCCTTGCTTTCGAAGTGCGCATAGAAGCCGCCGACGGTCAGGCCGGCTGCGCCCATCACTTCGCCCACGCTCGGCTCTGCCGGGCCACGCTGAATCAGCGCTGCACTGGCAGCCTTAAGGATGCGTTCGCGGGTTTGAGCTTTTTTATCGTTCATCGTTGCCTCCGAATATTACGACTAGAATATTATTCTCATAATAATTTTTCGCAAGTCGTGGATGTGACCGCTGGTCTGAAGAACAGTTTGAAAGAAATTGGGGGATTTGGCCAAACGCCAGACAAACAAAAGGGCCATTCAATAATTGAATGACCCTTATAAAATCCCGCAGAGCGGGTAATCGTGGCGTCCCCTAGGGGACTCGAACCCCTGTTACCGCCGTGAAAGGGCGGTGTCCTAGGCCACTAGACGAAGGGGACGCAAAACCTTCTATACAACTGATCAGCGCTGAGTGCTGATCGATTCAAGGCCGGTGTGGCCAGACCTTGAACTGTAAAATTGGTGGAGCTAAACGGGATCGAACCGTTGACCTCTTGCATGCCATGCAAGCGCTCTCCCAGCTGAGCTATAGCCCCGATTTATCGCCTGGCGGCGGAGCAGCGTCTTGCGACACTACTTCTGTAAAACTGGCGTCCCCTAGGGGACTCGAACCCCTGTTACCGCCGTGAAAGGGCGGTGTCCTAGGCCACTAGACGAAGGGGACGCAAACCCTTCTATACAACAGATCAACGCTAAGTGCTGATCGCTTCAAGGCCGGTGTGGCCAGGCCTTGAAGTGTAAATTGGTGGAGCTAGACGGGATCGAACCGTCGACCTCTTGCATGCCATGCAAGCGCTCTCCCAGCTGAGCTATAGCCCCTCATCGCTGAGGACGGGGCGAATCTTAATGGCGGATCGAAAAGCTGTCAAACTTATTTTTAAAATATTTCAAAGTTTTTTGCCGACATAACAATCACTTACCGCCCTCCCCCCGGAAAATCGGGGGGAGGGCCGAAGATCGCGATCAAATGATCGCGCCCTCCGGCGGTTGCCGCTGGGTCAAACGTCCTCAGGCGATGTTGCCCAGGAGTTTTTCCCATTCCTTGTTTTCTTTCTTCGACACGCCGCCCAGCAGGTCAATCGCCTGACGCAGACGGAAACGCGTCAGGTCCGGACCGAGGATTTCCATCGCATCCAGCACCGACACCGAGCTGGCCTGCCCAGTGATCGCGGCAAACATCAACGGCATGGCGTCACGCAGTTTCAGCTCCAGCGATTCAACCACCGCCTGAATCGTCGCGGTGATGCTGTCCTTTTCCCACTGACGCAGGCTTTCCAGCTTCCACAGGATCAACTGCATCAACTGACGCACCTGATCGCCCGAAAGCTTCTTGGATTCGAACAGCTTGGCATCCGGATTCACGCCACCGGCAAAGAAGAACCCGGCCAGCGGTGCGACCTGGCTGAACGTTTCGACCCGGCCCTGAACGTGCGGCGCGATTTTCATCATGTATTCAGGGTTCAGCGCCCAGGTCTGCAGGCGCGAAGCGAACTCTTCCACCGGCAAGTCACGCAGCCACTGGCCGTTGAGCCAGGACAGCTTCTCGACGTCGAAAATCGGCCCGCCCAGTGAAACACGGCTCAGGTCGAAGTTATCGACCATTTCCTGCAACGAGAACTTCTCGCGCTCGTCCGGCATCGACCAGCCCATGCGCCCCAGGTAGTTGAGCATCGCCTCCGGCATGAAGCCCATGCGCTCGTAGAACGTCACCGAAGTCGGGTTCTTGCGCTTGGACAGCTTGCTCTTGTCCGGGTTACGCAGCAGCGGCATGTAGCACAGCTCCGGTTGTTCCCAGCCGAAGTACTCGTAAAGCAGGATCAGTTTCGGCGCCGATGGCAGCCACTCTTCGCCGCGCAGGACGTGAGTGATGCCCATCAGGTGGTCATCGACCACGTTGGCCAGGAAGTACGTCGGCAAGCCGTCGGTCTTCATCAGCACTTGCATGTCCATGCGATCCCACGGTATCTCGACGTCGCCACGCAGCATGTCCGGCACCACGCACACGCCTTCGCTCGGCACTTTCATGCGGATCACATGAGGCTCGCCAGCGGCCAGGCGGCGCGCGACTTCTTCTGCCGACAGCAACAGCGCACGGCCGTCGTAGCGCGGGGTTTCGCCGCGAGCCATTTGCTCGGCGCGCATCTGGTCCAGTTCTTCGGCGGTGCAGAAGCACGGGAACGCATGGCCCATTTCAACCAGTTGCTGGCAATACTTCTGGTAGATATCGCCGCGCTCGCTCTGACGATATGGACCGTGCGGGCCGCCGACGTCCGGGCCTTCGCTCCAGTCGATACCTAACCAGCGCAGGGCGTCGAAAATCTGCTGTTCGGACTCGCGGGTCGAACGCAATTGGTCGGTATCTTCGATCCGCAGGATGAACTCACCGCCATGCTGCTTGGCAAAGCAGTAGTTGAACAAAGCGATATAAGCGGTACCTACGTGGGGGTCCCCGGTAGGCGATGGCGCGATGCGCGTGCGGACGGTGGTCATGGCAAGTCTCGAAATGAAGATAAAACAAAGGGCGAATGGTAACAGGCGATACCCGCCCGGCTCCAGTGAGCAGGGCATTTAAGCCAAGTTTGCGCCTACAACACGCGTATGCCCTGGCGAATGGCCGAATATCAGCCGATGGCATTTACCGCTTGTCGGCTGTATGACAGATTCACCTGCTGATAACTTCCCTTACAATTTCTCGACTACAGTCTGCCCCATGCCTGCCCAACTCAAGCGTCGCCTGTTTATTTTCCTGTTGATCGTCCTGTTGATTGCCGGGGGCTTTTTTGCCCAGTGGTTCTTCAAGGGACGATTTTATGAAAGCACCGACAACGCCTATGTTCAGGGCGAGATCACCCGTGTCTCGAGCCAGCTGGGCGCGCGCATCGAGCAGGTGCTGGTGCACGACAACGAGCACGTCGAGAAAGGCCAGTTGCTGATCAAGCTCGAAGGCGCCGATTTCGACCTCGCCGTCGACCGCGCCAACGCGACCCTCGCCACCCGCCAGGCTGAACGCCTGCAAGCGCAAAGCAAACTGACCCAGCAATCGAGCCTGATCGCCGCCAGCGAAGCGCAAGTCGCGTCCAGCCAGGCCAGCCTCGGCCGCTCGCTCATCGATTTGAACCGCGCCGAGACCTTGCGCAAACCGGGTTACGTCTCGGAAGAACGGGTGACCACCCTGTCCGCCGACAACCACATTGCCCGCTCGCAAGTGGCCAAGGCCCAGGCCGACGCTCAGGGCCAACGTCAGCAGGTCAATGCCCTGAATGCCGAGATCAAGCGCCTCGACGCGCAGATCGCCAACGCCAAAGCCGACCTGGCGCAAGCCGAACTGAACCTGACTCGCAGCGAAATCCACGCGCCGATCAGCGGCCTGATCGGCCAGCGCGCTGCCCGCGAGGGCCAAGTGGTGCAGGCCGGCGCTTATTTGCTATCGATCGTCCCGGACCAGGACATCTGGATTCAGGCCAATTTCAAAGAAACCCAGATTGGCCACATGCAACCTGGCCAGAGCGCCGAGCTGACCTTCGATGCCTACAGCGACACGCCGATCAAGGCACGCGTCGACAGCCTGTTCGCCGCGTCGGGCGCGCAGTTCAGCCTGCTGCCACCGGACAATGCCACCGGCAACTTCACCAAAGTCGTACAACGGATTCCGGTGAAACTGACGTTCGACGCGGACAATCCGCTGCGCGGCAGAATCCGCCCGGGCATGTCAGTCACCGCCAAAGTGAACATCAAAGACGCCCCTGACGATGGCCGGTGATCAACTGATCCGCCCGGTCGGCGAACCGACCCGGCGGGACTGGATCGCGGTCATGAGCGTGATGCTCGGCGCTTTCATGGCCGTGCTTGATATCCAGATCACCAACTCCTCGCTCAAGGACATTCAGGGCGCTTTGTCGGCCACCCTGGAAGAAGGCTCGTGGATTTCCACCTCGTACCTGGTGGCAGAAATCATCATGATTCCGCTGACTGCCTGGCTGGTGCAATTGCTCTCGGCTCGGCGGCTGGCGGTGTGGGTTTCACTGGGTTTTCTCTTCGCTTCGCTGCTGTGTTCCATGGCGTGGAGCCTGGAAAGCATGATCGTTTTCCGCGCCCTACAGGGCTTCACCGGCGGCGCGCTGATCCCGCTGGCGTTCACCCTCACGCTGATCAAACTCCCGGAGCACCACCGCGCCAAGGGCATGGCCATGTTCGCCATGACCGCCACCTTCGCGCCCTCCATTGGCCCGACGCTGGGCGGCTGGCTGACCGAGAATTGGGGCTGGGAGTACATTTTCTACATCAACATCCCGCCGGGCCTGATCATGATCGCCGGTCTGATGTATGGCCTCGAAAAGAAGGAAGCGCACTGGGAGCTGCTGAAAAGCACCGATTACATGGGCATTCTCACCCTTGGCGTCGGGCTCGGCTGCTTGCAGGTGTTTCTGGAGGAAGGCCACCGCAAGGACTGGCTGGAATCGAACCTGATCGTGACCCTGGGCAGCATCGCGCTGATCAGCCTGATCACCTTTGTGATCGTGCAGTTTTCCAAGCCCAACCCGCTGATCAACCTGGGCATCCTGGGCAACCGCAACTTTGGCCTGTCGAGTATTTCCAGCCTGGGGATGGGAGTCGGATTGTACGGCTCGATTTATCTGCTGCCGCTGTACCTGGCGCAGATCCAGAACTACAACGCCTTGCAGATCGGCGAAGTGATCATGTGGATGGGCGTGCCGCAGCTGTTTCTGATTCCTTTGGTGCCCAAGTTGATGAAGTACATTTCGCCGAAGTGGCTGTGTACGTTGGGGTTCGGCTTGTTCGGGCTGGCGAGTTTTTCATCGGGGGTGCTGAACCCGGACTTCGCCGGGCCGCAGTTCAATCAGATCCAGATCATCCGCGCGCTCGGCCAGCCGCTGATCATGGTCACCATTTCGCTGATCGCCACCGCGTACATCCTGCCGCAGGACGCGGGTTCGGCGTCGAGCCTGTTCAACATCCTGCGTAACCTCGGCGGCGCGATTGGCATCGCCCTCCTCGCCACCCTGCTGGATGCGCGAACCAAGACCTACTTTGATTATTTGCGCGAAGCCATCGTGCCGAGCAATCCGCAGGTGGCCGAGCGGCTGGCGTCGATGGCGGATCGACTGGGCAATGAGACGGCGGCGCTGGGGAAAATCAGTGAGATTGCGCATCAGCAGGCGTCGATCATGGCCTATAACGATGCGTTTCACTTTGTCGGGATTGCGTTGGGGGTGAGCATGCTGGCGATCTTGTTGACCAAGAAATTGCCGGAGGGGATTAAGGCTGGCGAGGCGCACTAGCTGGAAAGTGTAGTGTTCGGTCGGCCGCCTTCGCGAGCAAGCCCGCTCCCACATTTGTCCGCGTAGTTCAGGCGATCACGGTCTAATGTGGGAGCGGGCTTGCTCGCGAAGGGGTCATCCCAAGCGCCGCAAATCTCAGACTGTGATCAACCGCTCCCGCAACTTGCCAATCTCATCGCGCATCTGCGCCGCGGCTTCAAACTCCAGATCACGCGCCAACGCGTACATCTTCTCTTCCAGGGCTTTAATGCGCTTGGCGATCTCACCCGGCGAGCGCAATTGCGCTTCGTACTTGGCGCTCTCTTCGGCAGCCTTGGCCATGCCTTTGCGCTTCTTGCTGCGCGAACCCGGCACGGTGGCGCCTTCCATGATGTCGGCGACGTCCTTGAACACACCCTTCGGCGTAATGCCGTTGGCCAGGTTGAAGGCGATCTGTTTGTCGCGACGACGCTCGGTTTCGCCAATCGCTCGCTCCATCGAACCGGTGATGCGATCGGCGTACAGAATCGCCCGACCATTGAGGTTACGCGCCGCCCGACCGATAGTCTGTATCAGCGAGCGCTCGGAACGCAGGAAGCCTTCCTTGTCCGCATCAAGAATCGCCACCAGCGACACTTCCGGCATGTCCAGGCCTTCACGTAGCAGGTTGATCCCCACCAGCACATCAAACGTACCGAGGCGCAAATCACGGATGATTTCGACCCGCTCCACGGTGTCGATGTCCGAGTGCAGATAACGCACGCGAACGCCGTGGTCGGCCAGGTAATCGGTCAAGTCTTCGGACATGCGCTTGGTCAGGGTCGTGACCAGCACCCGCTCTTCGAGCGCGACACGCTTACCGATTTCCGAGAGCAAGTCGTCGACCTGAGTCAGCGCCGGGCGGATTTCGATTTGCGGATCGACCAGCCCGGTCGGGCGCACCAACTGTTCAACGACGCGACCTGCGTGTTCTGCTTCGTAATTGCCGGGCGTCGCCGAGACGAAAATCGTCTGCGGGCTGATGCTTTCGAATTCGTCGAAACGCATCGGCCGGTTATCCAGCGCGGACGGCAGGCGGAAACCGTATTCCACCAGCGTCTCTTTACGCGAACGGTCGCCCTTATACATGGCGCCAACCTGCGGCACGCTGACGTGGGATTCGTCGATTACCAGCAAGGCGTCGGCCGGCAGGTAGTCGAACAACGTCGGTGGCGCCTGGCCCGATTCACGGCCGGACAGGTAACGCGAGTAGTTTTCGATACCGTTGCAATAACCCAGCTCGAGGATCATCTCCAGGTCGAAGCGCGTGCGCTGCTCCAGACGCTGGGCTTCAACCAATTTGTTGTTGGTGCGCAGGTGATCCAGGCGCTCCTGCAACTCGACCTTGATCCCTTCGACGGCACCGAGCAGGGTTTCTCGTGGCGTCACGTAATGGCTTTTCGGATAGAAGGTGAAGCGTGGCAATTGCCGGGTGACTTCGCCGGTCAACGGATCGAACGCGGAAATTTTCTCGACTTCATCGTCGAACAGCTCGATGCGGATCGCTTCAAAATCGGATTCCGCCGGGTGGATATCGATCACATCGCCACGTACCCGGAAGGTCGCACGGGCGAAGTCCATGTCATTGCGGGTGTACTGCAGGTCCGCCAGGCGACGCAGCAAGGCACGCTGATCGAGTTTGTCGCCGCGGTCCACGTGCAAGACCATCTTCAAATAGGTTTCCGGGCTGCCCAGACCGTAAATGCATGAGACGGTGGTGACGATGATCGCGTCTTTGCGCTCTAGCAACGCCTTGGTCGCGGACAGACGCATTTGTTCGATGTGGTCGTTGATTGAGGCGTCTTTCTCGATGAAGGTGTCGGACGACGGTACGTAGGCTTCGGGCTGGTAGTAGTCGTAGTAGGAAACGAAGTATTCGACGGCATTGTTCGGGAAGAACGCCTTGAACTCGCCGTACAACTGCGCGGCCAGGGTCTTGTTCGGCGCCAGCACCAGGGTCGGACGCTGCACTTGCGCGATCACGTTGGCGATGCTGAAGGTCTTGCCGGAACCGGTCACACCGAGCAACGTCTGGTGCGCCAGCCCGGCTTCGATGCCCTCGACCATCAGGCGGATGGCTTCCGGCTGATCGCCGGCGGGCTCGAAGCGGGTGACTAGCTGGAATTCAGACATTCGATACCCCTGGGGTCGCGCCTGACCGGTCAAACCGGACAGCAACGAGAAAGACCGCAAACGACCGACGTCGCCCGAGGAAAAAACTGGATTGTGCTCAATGTGGAGTCGATTGCCTGCTCTTTCAAGGCAAACGTCCTACATCCCGTGAATCCTTTGACGACGACAATCGACTAACGGTCGAAAAATAATCGGAAAAACTTGGAGGAAAAGCCGAAACGTCTGTCGCCATCGGCCGCTGATGGCCTCTATACTAGCTCCCCGTTTGTGCACCGCTCTAGTGCATTCGGCTGGAGCGCTACACGTCCCTCCACTCTCCATTCAGAGCCGCCGCAAAAATGAGCCTGTTCTCCGCTGTCGAAATGGCACCACGCGATCCAATCCTGGGCCTCAACGAAGCATTCAACGCCGATACCCGTACCAACAAGGTCAACCTGGGAGTCGGTGTTTACTGCAACGAGGAGGGGAAAATTCCACTCCTGCGCGCCGTTGTCGAAGCCGAGACGATTCGCGTCGCTCAACACGCTTCCCGTGGCTACTTGCCAATCGACGGTATCGCAGCCTACGACCAGGCTGTGCAGAAACTGCTGTTTGGCAATGACTCGCCACTGATCGCCGCTGGCCGCGTCATCACCACCCAGGCCGTGGGCGGTACCGGTGCACTGAAAATCGGTGCCGACTTCCTCAAGCAACTGCTGCCGAACGCCGTCGTGGCAATCAGCGACCCAAGCTGGGAAAACCACCGCGCCCTGTTCGAAACCGCTGGTTTTGCGGTGCAGAACTACCGCTACTACGACGCAGCGACCCACGACGTAAACCGCGTCGGCCTGCTCGAAGACCTCAACGCCCTGCCCTCCGGCTCGATCGTTGTGCTGCACGCCTGCTGCCACAACCCGACCGGCGTGGACCTGAGCCCGGCGGACTGGAACAACGTGCTGGAAGTGGTTAAAGCCAAAGGCCACGTGCCGTTCCTCGACATGGCCTACCAGGGCTTTGGCGATGGCATCGACGAAGACGCCGCCGCTGTGCGCCTTTTCGCTGAATCCGGCCTGACCTTCTTTGTGTCCAGCTCGTTCTCCAAATCGTTCTCGCTGTACGGCGAGCGCGTTGGCGCACTGTCGATCGTCAGCGAATCGAAAGAAGAAAGCGCGCGCGTGCTGTCGCAAGTCAAACGCGTGATCCGCACCAACTACTCCAACCCGCCAACCCACGGTGCAAGCATCGTCGCCGCTGTATTGAACAGCCCGGTCCTGCGCGCCCAGTGGGAAGAAGAACTGGCTGAAATGCGCCTGCGGATTCGCGGCATGCGCATCCAGATGGTCGACACCCTGGCGAAAAACGCCCCGCAGCGCGACTTCAGCTTCGTCGGCCGTCAGCGCGGCATGTTCTCTTACTCCGGCCTGACGGTTGAGCAAGTCACCCGCCTGCGCACCGAGTTCGGCATCTACGCCCTGGACACCGGCCGCATCTGCGTGGCGGCGTTGAACCAGAGCAACATCGACGCAGTGACCAAGGCCATCGTTGCGGTGATCTGAGTCGTCGAGTAGTAAAAAAACGGGAAGCCCTTGGGCTTCCCGTTTTATTTGCTTCAGATAATTCCCAGCGCAGCGAACGAGCGCTCTAGACTGCACACAGATCAAATGTGGGAGCGGGCTTGCTCGCGAAGACGGCGGCACATCCAGCATCAATGTGTCAGATAGACCGCTTTCGCGAGCAAGCCCGCTCCCACATGGTTTTGTGTACACCCAGGAATTTTACGAGAACCGACATGAAAAACGATGACCTACGCGCCGACCGCGATGAGCTGGACGATTTCGCCCCTCGCACCCCGGCCAAACGCGGGAATAACCTGGTACTGCAAGTCGCTGCGGGTGTGTTTCTCGGCGGCCTGGCCTTATGGCTGGTGCAACTGGCCGCCACAACGCTCTACGCCAAAATGATGCTCGGCACCTTCACATTCGGCGGTTAAGCCAGTTCGGTAGCACGCTGGCTGGCGGCGTCGTCATAGGCGACATAAAGCGACTCGGCAATCTGACTCTTGATCGCCTTGGCACTTTCCAGGCCCAGAACAAAACCCTCGGCCTTGCCACCGGCACGGTTCAGATCCTCGGCCGTGCTGGCCTGGGTGATTGCGTCGAGCAGTTTTTCGGCGTGAGGACCCACACCTTTGGGCAAGCTGATCTGAGCGATGCTCATGCGAACACCCCGTTGGTGTGAGGTGTAAGGATTGAATGATTCATGGCGCGTACCTGTTTCGGCGAATGGCCGGTAGCGCGTGTGACCACTTCCGGGCAGCCATGGTAGACCTCTGGGACGATTCTGGTAACCGCTCATGGTCGATAAACCACCGCCTGTCCCGACGAATCGCTCAAGTTGCTAACAGGCGCTTGACTTCTCTTTTTGAATCAGTAACATAGGCGCCATTCCGCGATAGCTCAGTTGGTAGAGCAAGTGACTGTTAATCACTGGGTCCCTGGTTCGAGTCCAGGTCGTGGAGCCAGACAGCAATATCGAAAAGCCCCTGAATCGAAAGGTTCAGGGGCTTTTTTGTGGCTGACGGAAAAACAAAAAAACCGATCTGTCTCTTCAACAGATCGGCCTTTTTCAGCGAGTGTCGCCGTCAGACATGCTCGCTGCTTTTCGCATGCACCGGATGCGATTCTCCATGTCCATGGTCCACCTCCACCACCGGAATTTCCTTCCCGTCGCAGTCATGCAACTTGCCTTCGCTGAAGTAATCCCCTTCACGCAACGCTGCCAGATCCTGATAACGCAGCACACGCTCAGTACCGGCCGCAAACACCGACTGCTGATCCGAGTTACCCGCCGTGAGGTGGTTGAAGGTCAGGTTCAGCACGATGGCCATGATCGCCGACGAGCTGATGCCCGAGTGGAAAATGGTCGCGAACCAGCTTGGGAAGTGATCGTAGAAGTTCGGTGCAGCAATCGGAATCATGCCGAAACCGATGGAGGTGGCGACGATGATCAGGTTGACGTTATTGCGGTAATCAACCTTGGACAGCGTACGAATACCACTGGCTGCCACGGTGCCGAACAGCACAATACCGGCGCCACCGAGGACAGACGTCGGCACGGCGGCGATGACCCGGCCCATGAAGGGCAACAAGCCGAGGATCACCAAAAACAAACCACCCGTGGCGACCACGAAGCGGCTCTTGATCCCGGTCACCGCCACCAGCCCGACGTTCTGGGCGAAGGCGCTTTGGGTGAACGAACCGAAGATCGGCGCGATCATGCTCGACAGCATGTCGGCGCGCAGGCCATTGCCCAGGCGTTTGGAGTCGACTTTGGTGCCGATGATTTCACCGACGGCGAGGATGTCCGCCGAAGTTTCCACTAGCGTCACCATGACCACGATGCACATCGACAGGATGGCGGCGAAGTGGAAGGTTGGCATACCGAAATGGAACGGTGTCGGGAAGCCAAACATCGGGCCCTGGGTGACGGACGAGAAATCTGCCATGCCGAGGAACACCGCGATGACCGTGCCGATGACCATCGCCAGCAGAATCGACAATCGGGAGATGGTCGCGCTGCCGATCTTGCTCAACAGCAGTACCAGCACCAGCGTCACCGCCGCCAGGCCGATGTTCGCCATGCTGCCGAAGTCCGGTGCATGGCTGTTGCCGCCCATGGCCCAGCGCGCAGCCACCGGCATCAACGTCAGGCCGATGGTGGTGATCACAATGCCCGTGACCAGCGGCGGGAAGAACTTGGTGATGCGCGAGAACACCGGCGTGATCAGCAAGCCAATCAACGACGCGGCAATCACCGCCCCGAGAATCGACTGAAACCCGCCCTCCCCGCCACTGCTGACAATCGCCACCATGGTCGCGACGCCAGAGAACGACACGCCCTGTACCAGCGGCAATTGACAACCGAAAAACGGTAAACCAAGGGTCTGCAATAACGTCGCCAGCCCCCCTGCAAACAATGAAGCAGCAATCAACAATCCGATGTCCGCCGGCGAAAGCCCGGCCGCCTGACCAATGATCAATGGCACCGCAACGATGCCGCCGTACATGGTCAGAACATGTTGCAGGCCGTAAGCCATATTCGCGCCGATCCCAAGATTTTCATCCTCGGGCCGTTGGTGTGAAACATGGGGCGTTTTCATAGTTAGGGGGTTCCCTGGTTTTTGTTATGCGCACACTGTATGCAAGACTCAGGACAAATGTCTATAGAGTTGTATACAACTCATCAGTCAGATTATGGACAGGTGTCTATTTCGGCCTTATCTGTGCGGCTTGCTGGCTCCTCAAAATTTTTGAAATCCATTTTTTCTTGTTATGCATATTAGATATGCATAACCATGCCTTTCAACAGTGTGTATTGAGGCCATGAAGATGCAGGACGAATACGACTTCAGCAATGCCAAGCGTGGCGCCATAGCCAGCAGCAAAGGCAAAACCCGAATCACCATCATGCTGGATGATGCCGTCATAGAGGCCGCTCGCTCTCTTGCCGAGAGCGAGGGGTTTGGTTATCAGACGGTGATCAATAACACCTTGCGTCAGGCGCTGCTCAATCACCGGGAAACACCCGTTGAGCTCGAACAGCGCACGGCTGTCGGGAATGCCAGGCATTTCAAGGAAGGGATAACCCCTGGCGAACGGAAGGACCTCGAGAAAAAATTAACCGAGGTGCTCAGTGAAATTCATCGGGTGATGGCGCCTTGAACACACCGCTCTGAGGCCGCAATAACACGGGCTCAGCTTGGGCGAATCAATCGCTCAAGCACAGTCCTTAATCCCTCGTTTTCCGGCACCCGAATCCCGAATTCGTTCTGCAGTACCCCGACCAATTCGCCCACATTCGCCACCTGCCGCCGTTCACTTTCGTGACCGAGCCGGTGTATCGCAAAGCTGCCGTTGTTCAGGGTACGGCGCCAGCCGTCACCGGTTCGGGCGACCATCAGCTGCCGCGTAAACGACGACTCGGGATGGGTGGAGACGTACCAATTGCCGACGGTGTAGTCGATGTCTTCCTGGCGCTGCAGGTCGAAAATGTACATCGGCCGCCACTCGCCGCCGACGTTGGCCCGCAAGGTGTAGCCGTCTTCATGGCGTTCAATGCGATACGGTTCATGGGGGGTTAGTTGTTCCGCGTCGGTATCGAGTATCAGGGGTGCGGTGGGGACCATGCCGCCGAAGCCGACGTCGGTGATGTAATGCACGCCATCCAGCGTGACCAGGCTCAAGCGGTGCGTGCGCGCAGTCCACGCGCCTTCGGGTTGGCCCATCACCACACGGCCGGTGATGCCGCGAGCATCGAAGCCCAGTTCCTGAAGCAAGGCAAGAAACAGGTTGTTGAGTTCATAGCAGTAACCACCGCGACCGTCGAACAGGACTTTCTGCTCGATGGACGGCAGATCTATCAGCACCGACTCGCCCGACAACGTGGTGAGGTTTTCGAACGCGAAGGCACCGGTGTGGCGCAGTTGCAGCTGGCGCAGGGTTTCCAGGGTCGGCGCCGGGGGCGCGTCGAAGCCCAGACGCTGGAGATACAACGCAAGGTGGGTCAGGCGTGGCTCGCTCATTGCTCAGTCCTTATGCATGGGGCCGCGGATCTCTCCGCCAATGGCCGTCATGTATAAGGGATAAGCCTGCTCAACTGACAATTGATTTCGCCAATCACGGCGCCCATCAATATCAATGTTGCTTGCGCGAGCTCACACGAATCCACGTCGGCGCATGATCACTGGCATGCGGCTCATTGCGCACCCAGGCATCGACACCCGCCTCTTGCAGATAGGGACTCAGCGCCGGGTTCAGGAGCAGGTGATCGATGCGCAACCCGGAGTTGGTCTGCCAGTGTTGGCGGAAGTAATCCCAAAACGTGTAAAGCCGTTCCTCCGGATACAAATGGCGCAGGGAGTCAGTCCAGCCCTGATCCAGCAAACGTTGATAACACTCGCGGCTTTGCGGTTGCAGTAGCGCGTCCTTGAGCCAGGAGCGCGTGTTGTAGATGTCCAGATCGGTGGGGACCACGTTGTAGTCACCGGCCAGCACCACCGGGTGCTCGCTGCTTTGCAGATCCTTGGCATAGGCGATCAGCCGCTCGAACCACGCCAGTTTGTAATCGAATTTCGGCCCCGGCTGCGGGTTGCCATTGGGCAAGTACAGACACCCCACCAGCACGCCGTGCACTGCCGCTTCCAGATAACGACTGTGGGTGTCCGTGTCGTCACCTGGCAAACCGCGTCGGCTCTCCAGCGGTTGCGCCTCTCGGGCCAGAATCGCCACACCGTTCCACGACGATTGGCCCTGCCAGATAGCGCCGTAACCGGCCGCTTCAAGCTCGGTGGCGGGAAAAGCCGTGTCGACCGACTTCAGTTCCTGCAAACACGCGATGTCCGGTTTTTCCCGTTCCAGCCACGCCAATAAGTTGGGCAGGCGTGCGCGCAGGCCGTTGACATTGAAGGTGGCGATTTTCAGGTTTTTCATGGTCCGAGGCTCGCAGCGGATTGGCGTTATCCGCTTATGACCCGTTTGCATGGCGACAGTTGCCAAGGCCAACGAAGCAGGCGATTAAAGGTGCCGCGGCGGGACTTGCCATCCTCGTAATGGAGAGACCTCGATGACACCTCAAAACTCTGTAGGCGTGAGCCTGCTCGCGATGGCGTCAGGTCTGTTAATGGTGAGTTGGCTGAAAGGACGCCATCGCGAGCAGGCTCACCCCTACGAAGGCTCGCCCACTTTGAGTCGGGGTGACCACTCGTCATTCAACCGGCACCAACCACCCCGCCCTTCGCACCAACATCAGGTAACGACTCATCTTTTGGAGATGGACCATGATGACCAAAAAATTCAATTCGCTGTTACTCGCTGGCTTGTTATGCGTCGCCTCGGCAGCCACGTTTGCAGCGTCCAACGACGGCTCCAGTTCGACCGGCTCCCAGTCGGGGACCAACAGCGGCTCGAACATGTCGACCGACCACACGCCCGGCACGCCTCCGGCCGGGAGTAACACGGACTCGGGTGGCGGCACCGGCACCGGGACTAATGGCGGCGCCAGTGGTTCGGGCTCGGGCGCAGGCGGCGGCACTGGGGCGGCGGGTGGCGGAACCGGAGGTGCCGGGGGTGGAACAGGCAGCTGAACGAATAAAAGCAGGCCATGAAGCGATTCATGGCCTGCTTTCGTTACCCCCCCATAACAAGCGCTTGACCGCCGGCGGGTTCCACTTGCCGTTCCACGCTCGGGTTTCGGGCCGCAAGTTTGCCCCCAACCCGACCTGGGTCACGATCGCGCGATTAAGGTAGTAGTTGCCATAAACGCCCATGGTGTCGGTGTTCATCGACCAGCGTTGACCACGCGAGCCAGTGTTGCCACTTTCCACTTCATCAGCGTTTGCGCTTCATCAGGCACGGTCTGCAGCGCGGCTTTCACGGCCGGGTCCAGCGCCTCAACGTTGAACGATTTGCCCACTTCAATACCGATGCTTTGCATCCGCGCCAGGATCGGCTGGTCAGTAAGATGTGGCGGATGCACTTTGAGCAACTCGGCCGCGTAGGAGAAGTAATTGGCTGCCGACATCGTATCGACCTGAATCTTCGGTGGCGTTTTCATGTCCACCGACGGGTCGATTTTCACCGTGACCGGCTCAGCTTTTTTACCCAGCTGCGACAACGGCCTCACCGTGTAGCCCGCCTGAATGCTGTGCACCGCTGCGTAGTCAGCTTCGCCGTCAGTTTTGGTACGACCGATGATCCAGACGAAAGGCGTCGGCGCCGGCAAATGGCTCAATCCGGCCGGGACCATTCCGGTCCAGCCCGGCGGGGTGACCAGAAACTGACTGGCTTGTGTGCCGGTCGTGCGCCAACCGGGCGAGGCAAATACATCGCTCCACATGTCGAGCATCGGCAACAGATAAAAACGCCCCGCCGTGTCCGGCGCGGAAACCACCAATGGCTCTTTGGTCAAGTCGAGCCAGGCGATGGAATACAACGTGTCGAAGTTCGCGCGCACGACCCCTTTGAAATTCGCGGGCGGGTACTGCGGCACACTCACAAACATGTTCATCGGGCCTTTACCAAACTCCTTGCCGGGTTCGATATTGGTGAACTGCTTGCGGGTGATGTCCATGGTCAACAGCGGATAAAAATACAGGTAGGCGTCGACGCCAATCGCGTGCGCTTCTTCGGGCGTGACGTTCGGTTGAGCCTGACTGGCCAGTGGGAAAACGGCAGCAGCAAGGGTTAGAGCAACGGCTGTCAATGCTTGACTGATCAACATTTAGGCGATCGTCCGTGCGATGGGGAGCGCTGCCGGGCTCGGCAGGGCTACCGGAACTCTAGACGATCGATTCAGCAAGAACTGACAGGCGGACGGCCGGTTCTCGAGGGTGTTGCAAGACTGAAACAACAAGGCGGGCGATTCAACGATCCGAGCGCAACAGCGCCTCCACGCCCCCTTCCATCGACAACACGCAGGACCGGTTACGCCCCGAATGCTTGGCCTGATACAACGCGGCATCGGCGCGTTCGATGAACACTTCAATGCTGTCGCGCCCCGTCGGTATAAACGCGTAACAGCCCAGACTGACCGTCACATACCCCGTGGGCGAGCCACTGTGGGTGATGTTCTTGTCCATGACGCTGCGGCGGATTTGCTCGGCAATCGCCATTGCGCCATGAATGTCGGTGTTGGGCAGCAACACGGCGAACTCTTCACCGCCATAGCGCACCGCCAGATCGGCCTTGCGATGACAGCAACTCTTCAGCGCTCGCGCCACCTCGGCCAGGCAATGGTCGCCGGCGACATGGCCGTAGGTGTCGTTGTAGCGTTTGAAGAAATCGATGTCGAGCATGACCAGGCTCAACGAACTCAACTGCCGGGCCCCGCGCGCGAACTCGATGTCCAGCGCCCGCTCGAACAATCGACGGTTCGCCAGACCGGTCAGGCTATCGTGAGTGGCAATCAGCTCCAGCGCCTCTTGCGCCTTGCGTAAATCAGCCTCGATCCGCTCACCGTCGCGCACCTGATGAATGAACACCCAGCCGAATAATCCCACCCCCAGGATGACCAGCGCCACGATGACGCTGGATTGAAACGCCGTGTCGTACCAGCCCTTCAGCACCGCGTCCCGCGAAGACGCTGCGGAAACCACCAGTGGATAACCTTCCAGTTGACGGTAGCCGTACAGACGGACGATGCCGTCCACAACCGAACCGATCATCGCGTTGCCGGCCGGTGCATTCGGCAGCAGCGTCTGGAAGATATCGCCCTTGGCCAATGACGTGTTGATCAGCGACTCCATATACGGCCGTCGCGCCAACAGTGTTCCATCGCTCAGGGCCAAAAACATCGAGCCCTTGTCATCGATGCTGAAGCTTTTGAAGAATTGATCGAAGTACTCCATCTTGATGCCGGCCAGCAATACGCCCTGAAACTTGCCGTTCTTGTCGTTGATGCGCTTGGACACTGGAATGATCCACTCGCCATTCTGTCGACTGCGGATGGCGGGCCCGATGTGCGCAACCGACGACACGTTCTGCTGATGAAACTTGAAGTAATCACGATCGGCCACCCCCGCCCCCCGCGGCAGGTCCTCGAACGACGTCACCACCCATTGCCCCTGTTTGTCGAACAGGAAAATCCCGTGCAACTGGTCCAGCGCCAGCACCCTGCGGGCAAAGGTTTTCTGCAAGCGCGGCAGTTGAGCAGCGCCATAACCGTCGGCTTGAATCCAGTCCACCAGACTGGTCAGCACCAGGTCGGCTTTCATGAAGGTGTCTTCAGCCTGCTGCGCCATGGCCCGGCTCAGGTTCGACGACGCCACTTGCGCCTCATCCAGATCGTGGCGGCGCGACTGCTCCAGTTGCAGGTACAACAAACCACAGAGGCACAGGCACACCGTCGCGATAAACAGCACCGATGCTGTCAGCAGCGGTAACCGTTTCAACGCGCCGCCGGGGGCGTGATGCGGATCATGAATGGGGATAGGCAAAAGCTCGTCCTGTAAGGGTAAGGCGTGGGCGAAGGCCCAAAACCCTTATTTTTTGTGAGCTTAGTCTACGCGGTGGTGAGGGGCAATTGTGCTTTGGGCAGACGCCGCATTGCACTCTCCAAATGTGCGCGAGCGCTCTCGGCATCGCCGAGGCGCGTTGGCTTGTCACGCTTGCATTACAAGCATGACCCAAGGCAAGACCCGGATGACGTTGGAGGCGCTACGCTTACACTTACATCATGACAAGGAATCGAAATGAGTAAGGCAGACGAGCTCGCCGCGAAGTTGAAACACTCCGGGTCTACCCGCGTCAGCCAGGCGATCGACAGCTGGCCTGGCCAGGTTTACGAACTGTATCGCCAGATCGAGGTTTGGCTGCATCCGTTGACCGAGGTGGGGTTGGTCCTGCGGCGTAATCCCACTCATGTGTTCGAGAGCAGTCCGGACGGGGAAACGTTCGACTATGCGATCGACCAACTGCTGATTGAAGGCAATCGCCACACCCTGACTTTCGACCCGGTTGCACGCTTCACCGCGGATGGCGAGGGGCGCGTCGAGGTTCATTCCAAGGGTAAAGAACTCGCGCTGCTGCGCACGGTGGACGAGCACGGCGAGACGCATTGGTGGTTGCAGACGATTGAGCAGTCCGGCGAGCAAGCCGATGCGGTGGCGATAACAGAGCACATCTTGCTGACGGCCGTCCAAGACGGACTGGAACTCTAGACCCGCGCGACATAAGGGGTCCAAGCCAAACGTGCCCCTTCTTATTGCAAACCCGTTCCCGACGCCACCACCGAACCCGTCGCCGCACGCAGATCCAGCGCCGGCATTGGCGCAGGCCGGTTCAGCGCCTGCAACACCGGCGCGTCGTAGCCATACACATCAGGCTTGAACGCCACTCGTCCGTCATTCTCCAGGTCCACCGTCCAGTACGCCAACAACACCGGCACTTTCACCGGAAGCCGGATGTTCTCGGTCTTACCGTTGGCCAATTGTTTTTGAATGCCGGCGCTGTTCCATTTCACTGGGTCGTTGAACAGCAGTTCCACCAGTTGCAACGGGTTCTCTACCCGAATGCAGCCCGAACTGGTCGCGCGGACAGTTTTGGCAAACAAGTCGCGGTGCGGTGTGTCGTGGAGGTAGATCGCATAGTCGTTGGGGAAGCGGATCACCACCTGGCCCAGCGAGCTCTCAGGCCCGGCGTCCTGACGCAAGGTGAGCCCGCGTGCATTGCTCCAGTCAACGGTCGACGGGTCGAGCACATTGCCTTCTCGATCCAGTACGCGGATTCGGTTGGAGGCCAGGTAGCCTGGATTGGCCTGGATTTTTGGCAGCACGTCTTCCTTGAGGATCGTCGGCGGCACCGTCCAGGTCGGGTTAAACGTGATGTAGGTAATCTGCGCCTGGAAAATCGGGGTATTGCGAGCCGTTTTACCCACCTGCACCCGGGATCGCCAGATCGGTTGGCCATCGCGGTACATCGCCACTTTATAGCCGGCAATATCGACAATAACGAACGTACCCTGCAGTTTATAAAGCAGCCAACGCGCCCGCTCCATGTTCACCCGCACCTGGTCGATGCGCGCCTCAACGGGCACATTCAGCGCCGCCAGCGTAGTCGCCCCCGCCATGCCATCGGCGCCAAGGTATTGCTCGCTCTGATACTTTTTCACCGCCGCGGTGACGGCGCCATCGTACTTCGTACCGCGGATCAATTTCGGATCGAGAAAACCTGCCGCGACCATCCTCGCACGCAACTGTGCAACAGCGGGTTCGTCCATGCCGGGTTTGAGCGAATGGTCCACCGCCACTTTCGGCCAGCCGCCCCTGTCCCGAATACCGCGCAGTTGTGCCAACGCCTGACGCAAACTGACGTACACGGCCTCTTGCGGCGGTGCCTGGGCAAAAGCGCTTGCCACGTCGTGATTGTCGAGCGCAGCGAAGAAGGCGTTGATGTCGTCACGGGGATCGACGCCACTGGAGTCAAAATTCCAGTGATTGTCGAGCCGCGAAGGGTCGACCTTGCCGCGCCGTAATTGCAGCAACGCGGTAATAAAAGTGTGGGTGGTGGCAATATCAAACGCTGCCCGCTGCTCAGTCGTGGCGTTCAACGCCTGTAGCGAGGGCTGAGTGCGGACAATTTCATCAATATGGAAATCCGCCGGGTTCAAACCGTCGGCCTGGAGGTTGTTCAAACTTGTGATCAACTGTGCGACGTCGCTGTCGTTGGTCCACGCCGCGCGGTAGGCGCGATGGGTATAAAAATCCATGACCAGACGGCTGACATCCACTCGCCGATAACGCTTTGAAGTGAGCAAGGGCGGAAATGCGGTTTTCAATGGCGCAAGCGAAGCCTGAATCGTTTGTGCGACGTTGTCGTCCGCTGCGGCATCCATCACGTTGATCGACGCAGTTACCGGCTCAATCGGCGACGTTTCGGCTACTGCTGCACCGCTGATCAGAAAGCCCATAAAAAATAGGCGGCTTATGACGAATAACCTTGTTAATTGCACCATGAATAATCCTTAATCTCCCGCATTCACTCGCTAGCTTCCCACGCACTGCTAGACTCGAACTTAACATGATGAGACATCTATATGGCGCGACTACGTATTGGCCTTCCACTGGCGGCCCTGCTACTGACTGCAATGTCCGTACCGTTAGCCTACGCCGATTCGCTGGCTGCCGCCCTCGTCAAAGCAGCGCCCGGTGCCGACGCAAAAGTCATTAACCTGGCCGTGCGCGCTTCACAATGCAGCATCGCTCAAGGCGCAGCCCCTGTCCAAAGGCTTGCGATCATCGACTATTCCCTGCCCTCGACCGAACAACGGTTGTGGGTGTTCGACCTTAAAAAACGCAAGTTGCTGTTCCATGAACTGGTGGCCCACGGTCGAAACAGCGGCGAAAACATGGCCGTCAACTTTTCCAATCAAAACGAAAGCTTCGCCACCAGTCTCGGTTTGTACCGTACACAGGCAAGTTATGTCGGGCAAAACGGTTACTCGTTGCGCATGGAAGGCCTGGAGCCCGGTTTCAACGACAACGCCTTTGACCGGGCAATCGTGATTCACGGCGCGCCCTATGTCAGCCCGATGCTGGCCCGTGTGAATGGCAGAATTGGCCGAAGCCTCGGTTGCCCGGCAGTCAGGCCGGCGATTGCGCATCGGCTGATTGATTCGATGAAAGATGGGCAGCTATTGTTTTCCTACTATCCGGATCAGCGCTGGTTGAAGACCTCTTCGTATATCAATTGCGGCAGCGGCACGGTCGCGTCGGCGTCCAAATCCACCATCCGCAAGTAAACACCTCGCGCCCCCTCCTCTGTCTTCTGAAAGCCCCCTCACTTGTCTCGCCGTCAACTCTATGTTGACGGACCGGGGACAGCGGCGTGCGTCGCCTTGGATGGTATTTAGTGTTTATGATTCGTTCGGGGACGGCTCTGCATTAATGCAGGGCTGATGAGAATCCGTCAAAAAAGTCCGAGAACAATGAAGAACATAAAAAGCACAATGATGCTCGGTGGTTTGATCGCTCTATCGTTTGGCGTTCAGGCAGAACCTTCGCATCTGGACAGCGTCATCCAGCAAGGCCAACTTCGCGTGTGCACCACAGGTGACTACAAACCCTATACCTCCAAAGCCGAGGACGGCGAATACTCAGGCATCGACATCGCCATGGCCCGTTCACTGGCAGACAGCCTGGGCGCCAAAGTTGAATGGGTGCCGACCACCTGGAAAACCCTGATGCCGGACATGCTGGCGGGTAAGTGCGACATCGGCATGGGCGGTATCTCGGTGACCCTGGAACGGCAGAAAAAAGCCTTCTTCAGCACCACGCTGGACGTCGACGGCAAGATCCCGCTAGTGCGCTGCGACGATCAGGCGCTGTACCAAACCGTCGAGCAAATCAACCAGCCTTCAGTGCGCCTGGTTGAACCGGCCGGTGGCACCAACGAAGCGTTTGTCCATGCCTTCCTGCCCAAGGCGCAACTAAGCCTTCACGACAACGTGACCATCTTCCAGGAACTGCTGGATAAGAAGGCTGACGTTATGATCACCGATGCGTCGGAAGCGCTGTACCAGCAGAAACTTAAACCCGGTTTGTGCGCGGTGAACCCGAGCAAGTTTATGCAGTACGGGGAAAAGGCTTACCTGCTACCGCGCGACGACATCACCTGGAAATTGTATGTCGATCAGTGGTTGCACCTGGCCAAGGTGACGGGCAGTTACCAGAAGGTACTAAGCCAGTGGATAGCAACGCCCGAGACTAAATAACCCGCCAGTTACCACACGCCATCTCAGGCAAATCGCAAAACGGCGGAAACACTTCCGCCGATAATTAATCGTCGTGCAACAACCCCGAACTGTACTCGCCGAAGCTGTTACCAAGCGCACTGCCATGGAAATTCATCTTGTTGGGGCTGTTCGTAGGCCCCGGGCCAAAACCAGCAGACGGCAGCGTGGCTTCCGAATATTCGCTATGGGTACTTGCACCCGAGCAGGCGCTCAACAGCACTGCACCACCGATTAGCACGACTTTGAAGAGATTCGAGATCATTTTTCAGTTCCCTGTGGGCTGGAGGGCGCGGTGATACGAGGTTGAGTTGTCATCCTAAGCTGCAATTTCTGTGGGGATTATGAAACTTTGCGGGGCGACAGCGTTGGTTCAGGAATCGCAGTTTTGGGTCGGTTGAATGGTCGCAGAACGTTACAAAGCCAATCGCCTAACGGGTGACCCCATCCAGCCAAATGACATCAGACGTTGCTGGCGCTGCTGTGCTCCATGAGAGCCACAAGCAACGAAGATGGGCTGACCTCGCCCTTACTCTTTTCTGAGACACGATGAATGAAGCAATGGCGAACATGGCTACCCGTATTGATGCTGCTGACCTTGACGGGATGCGCAACGCCACCACCCAAAGACCAGAACAACCTCTGCAATATTTATCGTGAATACCCTGGCTGGTATGAAGACTCGCTAAAGATGCAGGAAAAGTGGGGCACGCCTCAACATGTGGCGATGGCCATCATGAAGCAGGAAAGCAGTTTTATTTCCGATGCATTGCCACCTCGCGACTACCTGCTGTGGGTCATCCCATGGGGTCGAGTCAGTTCCGCATACGGCTATGCGCAAGCGCAAGACCCCGTGTGGGGTGAGTACAAAAACGGCACCGGCAATGGCGGCTCGCGAGACAACTTTGATGACGCGATCATGTTCATCGGCTGGTACACAACCGGCACCCAGCGCCAACTCGGGATCTCCAAATGGGACGCTTACAACCAGTATCTGGCGTACCACGAGGGCCGTGGTGGCTATCGTAATGGCACCTATCTGAGCAAGCCTTGGCTCATGCAGGTAGCGCGCAAAGTAGAACAACAATCACAGAGTTATAACTCGCAGTTGAAGCTTTGTCGCCAGGCGTTGGAAGATGATCGGAGTTGGTTTTTTTGAGTTGGGCGCTCGACGAGTGTGTACGAGAATAGGGGCGGACCTGATTAATGCGTCGCCAGAGCTTTATCTCGCAGGACTCGCCTCAACTCAACCAGCCCATTCCTGATAAACTCCGCTCTTTCGCCCCACCGATTCCAGACCCCCAATGCCCCCAATCACTGCCGCACCCGCCCCGCTCTCCCGCCGCTTCTCCGTCGCCCCGATGATGGATTGGACTGATAGACACTGCCGTTTTTTCCTACGCCTATTGTCGAAAAACGCCCTCCTCTACACCGAAATGGTCACGACCGGCGCGCTGCTCAACGGCGATCACGAGCGTTTCCTCCGTCACAACGAAGCCGAACACCCGCTCGCCCTGCAACTCGGTGGCAGTGTCCCGCTGGACCTCGCCGCCTGTGCCCGCATGGCCCAGGAACACGGTTACGACGAGGTGAATCTCAACGTGGGCTGCCCGAGTGATCGGGTGCAGAACAACATGATCGGCGCGTGCCTGATGGGGCATCCGCAGTTGGTGGCAGATTGTGTGAAGGCGATGCGCGATGCGGTGTCGATTCCGGTGACGGTGAAGCACCGCATCGGGATCAATGGGCGGGACAGTTACGAGGAGCTGTGTGAGTTCGTGGGCACGGTTCGGGATGCCGGCTGCACGAGTTTTACGGTGCATGCGCGGATTGCGATTTTGGAGGGGTTGTCGCCGAAAGAGAACCGCGACGTTCCGCCCCTGCGTTATGACGTGGCGGCGCGGCTGAAGACGGATTTTCCGGAGTTGGAGATTATTCTCAACGGCGGGATCAAGACGCTGGAGGCCTGTCACAAACATTTGCAGACGTTCGACGGCGTGATGTTGGGCCGCGAGGCGTATCACAATCCTTATGTAATGGCTGAGGTAGACCAGCAACTGTTCGGCAGTATGGCGCCAGTGATCAGCCGTGCCGAGGCCCTGGCGCAATTACGGCCTTATATTGCCGCGCACATCGATACGGGTGGCTCGATGCACCATATCACCCGGCATGTGCTAGGGCTGGGCACCGGGTTTCCGGGTGCGCGCAAGTTCCGGCAGTTGTTGTCGGTGGATATTCACAAGGCCAAAGAGCCGTTGGCCTTGCTGGATCAGGCCGCGGAGTTACTTGAGGGGCGTTAACGGCTTGCGAGAAACCAGGCTGTATTTACCGCAGCCTGGTGCATATATCAGAGCGCTGCCGCCTCAGTCCAGTTAACCCAGCCAAATGCCCAGGTTGCCAGTATCAACAAACCGAATGCGATCCGGTACCAGGCGAATACGGCGTAACTGTGGCTGGCGATGAACTTGAGCAAGCCGCGCACAGCGATCATGGCGAAAAAGAACGCGGTCACAAAACCCAAGGCAAACACTGGAAGGTCATCGGCCTGGAACAGGTCGCGATACTTGAAGCCTGAGTAGACGGCGGCACCGACCATGGTCGGCATGGCCAGGAAGAATGAAAACTCGGTGGCGGCCTTTCGCGACAGACCAAACAGCAGCCCACCGATAATGGTCGATCCAGAGCGTGAGGTGCCCGGAATCATTGCCAGGCACTGTGCGAATCCGACCTTCAGGGCGTCGGTCCAGCGCATGTCGTCAACATGGTCGACATACACCACATGTTCACGCCGCTCTGCCCACAACATGATGAAGCCGCCCACTACCAATGCCACTGCCACGGTAATCGGATTAAACAGATACTCATGGATCTTGTCGGCGAACAATACGCCCAAGACAACGGCCGGCATAAAACCGATCAACACATTCAAGGTAAAACGCTGTGCATTACGTTGAGTTGGCAAGCCGGTGATGATCTCGAGGATCTTGCGACGAAACTCCCAGACAACCGCCAGGATCGCACCCAGTTGAATGATGATATTGAACGCCATTGCTCGTTCACCGCCGAAGTCGAGCAAGTCCGCGACGATAATCTGATGCCCTGTACTTGATATAGGCAAAAACTCTGTCAGGCCTTCGACCAGGCCTAAAATCAACACCGTTACAGCAGTCCAAAAATCCATCAATCCTCCCTATCGACAAAAACACATCCACCGACGTGCTTTTAATGCATCGTTAAAGAGAGAGTAAAACGCATTCAGCCAAGCATTAGAACCCCATGTTAATTATTGTCCACCACTACTACTAACAACCCTGATGTTATACAGAGATCAATGGCCTCTAGTTAAGCACCAAAGAAAATATCAGAACAATCTGCCAAGTAACAAAGTGCTGATCATTCATAACACCCAACTCATAAAGTCACGCAGCGATTGGGTAACCAAGCGCACAGCGTATTGCGCTGGAAAGGCGGGACAACAAGCAGGAGGATGGCACAATGACACTCTTTTGCCAGCCACCATCAATCACACAAGAGCGCAATGATTTCTAACAAATTTACCAACAATGTTAAAAAATTGTGATGCTAGCGAAAAAACCCCATGAAATGTTACCAATTGTCAGTCACAGACGAGAATCAGTGCTTTAACATCCAAATGTCAGCACCCAGCCGAGTCAAAGCATGATGCTTACAGGGAAAATAACGATTAACAGCCACCGTCACGCGAAGGAGGTGACCGGTATTCTCACCATTGGGCGGACCCAAACGTTAGTGGAGGGCTTTAAGACCTTAGTAACAAACCACGCCCCAAATGATATACCAGTTGACACAATTTGCTACAATAACTCTTTCAGAAAAAACAAAGACGCTCATTCTTACCGTGCCGTCTTCATTGTCATTGACAGCCCTCAGGCGTTTGTTGAAAGCCTTGCCCTCGTTGAAAATATGCGTGCTGACAACCATGCACTCATCATTTTTGTAGCTATCACCGGTAGAGGCACCTACAACAAGATGAAATATTATCTTGCCGGGGCCGACTATTGTATTAAGTTTGGTACTTTGACTGACCAAAACTCGGACGTGCTTTCCGAGTTTTTTAATAGTGCGGAATGGCAGAAGCAGCACAATTTACTCCTGGACCCCACTCGTATTTGCCTGATTGGAGACTATAAAAGACTGGATCTATCGTTTCCGGAAATGAAGATTCTAGAAGCATTTTCCGGCACAAAAAGCCAGATATTGAGCCACGATGAAATCGCCAGAATCATGGGGCTTAATATTAATTTTTACGATCCAAGGGCCTTGGAAAAGTCCATCAGCCGCCTTCGCGGAAAGATAAAAGGCCTGTTTGGCACGAATGCCATTCATAGTATTCGTGGTCATGGATATCGTTTAATCAGGGGTCTGATCTCGACCGCCTGATGATTAGTATGCAAGGGAGTTATTGCAGTATGAACGCAACGGGGAGCGTGTCTCAGTTCTATCGTGCGAGTCATTATTTGTCTCGACAATTAATCCTCACTCGCGATGACTGCCCATTTGGCAGCGAGATAAAAATACACTTTGACGACAGTCAAGTTCCATCCGCTCGTGCCTCCTGTGCGCAACCGATGCAGCAGATGAGTGGCATCTACAGTGAAGTACTGATGCACACCCGGCTGATTGCCTTTTCGCTAAAAGATCGCAATGTCTCCAGCGAAAATAAATACCTCAGCCGACGGTTCGTTTGCGTAGGGCAATCAGATCTCGCCAATTCTGCACTCACCGAAGAGTTGATCCAGTGCAACGATGCGCTGAGCAATTTTGGCCAGACACTGGCTGTCGCTCTCAATGAGCTGCCTCTTTCGGCGGTGACTTTCACCGACAAAAAGAAAATCCTCAACAACATCTATCTGCTGAAAGATCATGGGATAGAGATCGCTTTCGGCGGCTATGACATTCACGACGAAAGTATCGAAATCTTTACCACCCTGAATTTATTCGACTATATAAAAATCCCCCTTTCACCCCTAGACTTGAACCTTAAACAGACTGGCAACCCTGAGTTATTCAATCGACTCCATGAACGCATGACCATGCTGACTCACACCACCAAAGTCGCCTTTATAGCCGACAGGGTCGAACAGGCTTCCAGCCATATACTGGCACGCGCGTTGCCCTTTGATTACTTCCAAGGGAGCCATTACTCCCCTGCCGATACCCTTTTGAATTAATACCGAAAGTGCACTTCAGGAGAGAAGACATGGAAAGCAGCACAACCCTCCCCAGAAAATATTTTGTCGTCGTTACTCACAGCTCGGCATTACAACTTGAGCTTGAAGAGTTGCTGTCTAACGAGAAATACAATTCATTTGGAACCTCACAAGCAAAAATGTTTGTCGAAGGTGTTGTCCCGCCCTCGCCAGCCCCTAAACTCATGGAGTATTTTTCCCCTCACCTGGACAGTATTGTCCCGCCTGTTATAAGACGTGATACACAGCGTATGCTTTCATCATTCGAATCCGTGTGGCGAACAGCCCAGCCCGACACACAGCTTAATAACAGCAACTCTCGTACTGATGAAACCTCGGACGCCATGTACAGAGCGACCAAGCCACTCAATCCCCATACAGAAGCCTGGCGACTGAGCAACGGCAATGGCGCACTGATCAAAGATGACATCGAGATTGTCTTGACTGGCCTGGAGGCCGCGTTGGTCAAAAAAATGCTCAACCATGATGATCGCGTCGTCAGTAAAGATGATCTTATCCGGAGCATCGGCAGAGAGCCCGAACATTACCGCGGTCTCGAGATGTGCCTTAGCCGATTACAGGAAAAGTTTAAAAATGCCAATAACGGCGAACGCCTGTTTCGAGCGGTCAGGAACCGTGGCTACTGCCTGATACAAAAAATCATACGAGGGAAAGGCCTTACCTGAACATACGCCGCGGGAAGTGCATTACAAAAATAAGAAAGCAGCCTGTTTTACACTCCCGCCTCCCGCCTCCCCCCTCGCAACTCAAACAACCCATCCAAAAATGCCATATCATCCCAACTTACATTTATCGACTATTTCTAACGCCGCACCGCCCAACATTAACAACCTATGACACTAAGCTCCCGTTAGAAGTCGTCAGACAGCCCTCTTCCCAATAAATTAATCTATTCACTGGCGAGCGCACCACATAGTGGCACTTCACCCACTAATGCGTTGCCATCTTATAAAAATAATAACGCTTGCTTCATCAACTTTAGCTGTTGTCTGTCGACGCGCGAATGGACGTATTTTGGGGATATCGCATGGTTAACAATCTTCGTATCAATCGAAATGGCCACCTCAAAGGATTGACCTTCTGGGGACAATGGGCACTGGGTCAGGGCTTTGTAGTTGCCCTGTTGTTTTCATTGGTTTATTACCACACCGGAACGGTAGAATTCTATTATCGAGTCTGCGCAATTCTGACTGTACTTGCTTCGGTTCCCGCCTATACATGGTGCGGCGTCTATGCAAAGAAAGATAACTATCTGACGGGCTTGGGACGTTTATTCATGGGGTGGTCAATGACATTGGCTGCGTTAGCCTGTGTGGCGTTTATCTGTAAGGCTGACGAACTGTTTTCTCGTCAACTTATCTTGGTATGGGCCGCCTGCGGCTACATCGGGCAAGCCCTGTTGTACGTTCCATTGCACGGTTTCTCGCAATACTATCAACGGTCGCTTCAACGCGAGCACAAGACCCTGATCGTGGGGACTGGCGAACTGGCATTGGGACTGGCCCGCAAACTCCGCAGCCTGGAGCACTTCCCGTTGGTGGGTCTGGTCAGCACGGACACCACGCTCCCGCCGGCGCCGGGTTCACCGCGCATCGTGGGCCCACAGGAGCAACTGCTGGAGTTGATCGAAGCCTACGACATCCGACGTTTGTACATTACGCTGCCCCTGAGTGAAGCGGCAAAAATCGAGGCCATGTATATCGATTTGCTGGGCGCCAACGTAGACGTGGTCTGGGTGCCGGACTTGAACAGTCTGACGCTGCTCAATCACTCAGTAAGAGTCGTAGACGGCTTGCCGGCGATCTACCTGAATGAAAGCCCGCTGACCAGCCAGCCCACCGCTGCACTGAGTAAAAGCCTGCTGGAAAAGAGCGTGGCGCTGTTGGCCATTGTCCTTCTAAGCCCACTGTTGTTGCTCATTGCCCTGGCCGTGAAACTCAACTCGCCAGGCCCGGTGTTCTTCAAGCAGGATCGCCACGGCTGGAATGGCAAAGTGATCCAGGTCTGGAAGTTTCGCTCGATGCGCGTGCACGATGATCACGAGGTCAAGCAAGCCAGTCGTAACGATTCGCGGATTACCCCGGTTGGGCGTTTTATCCGCCGCACTTCGCTCGATGAATTGCCGCAGCTGATCAATGTGCTGCAAGGCCACATGGCATTGGTTGGGCCACGTCCGCACGCCGTTGCACACAACAACTACTACTCCGGGAAAATCCTCGCCTACATGGCCCGCCACCGAATCAAACCGGGGATTACCGGGCTGGCTCAAATTAACGGGTGCCGCGGCGAGACCGACACCCTCGACAAGATGCAGAAACGCGTGGAGATCGACCTTAAGTACATCAATAACTGGTCGTTGTGGCTGGACCTGAAGATCCTGGTGAAGACGCCCTTCACCTTGCTGTCCAAAGACATTTATTGATGGCTTAAACGTCGGACACAAGCAACACCTCAAGGGGACGCAAGTCCCCTTTTTCATGGGCGTCTATTAGGCCGCAGTGCTAATTCAAGAGTGGGATAGCGCAGAGAACACGGCGCCAGGTCTTGCAGTTGATACGGTGCGATCTACAGCGTCAGTTGCGCTGTAGATCGCCCGCCTTTCACTCGGTGATCTTGTCGAAGTTGCGATAGAACAAGTCGCTGTCACGGCTCTCGGTCATGGCGTGCAGCGAGTAGCTGCGATTGAGCCGTGCACCACCGTCCCGGGTCAGCGGTGACCAGACGATATTGGCGCGACGCATCGTCGACATACTCATCATTTCGTCGAATGGAATGGAGATGTAAATGCCCTTGTCGAAACTGCCTTCGCCATATTCCGCGCTGGTTGCAGTGGTCAACGTGGCCCAGGCGCCGAATTTCACACCATTGTTGAACTGCCGTGACAAGTCGAGTGTGGCGCCCCAATCCCGCGCCAGATAACGGCCGACGCTGACAGCCGCCTGGGCTTCGAAAGGCAGGTCGGTATAACCGGTGATGTGGCCGGTAACGGTCGAGTAATCCCGCAGGCCAAAACCTTGGTCAAACTCACGCTGACGCACGAAGTTCAGGTCCGCGCCGACAGACCAGCCCTGCCCCATTGGCCGGAACAGCACTTCACCGCCAACACCGGCAAACATCGATTCCAGGTAGCCACCGTAGACCATGCCATACAGGTCTTTATCCAACTGCTTGGCATGACTGAGCTGGAACATCGGCATAGTGACATCTGAGGTCGTCAGGTACTTGCGCAGGTCCGTCCGCACCCGGGGCAAGCCACTCGGTGCATCGTAGGTGAAGTGGTCGTAGTTGTTCGCCAGATTGGCACTGAGCAGGCCGCTCCACCAGGTATTGCGCGTGAAGCGGTACTCGGCGTCCACATCGGCAGTCAACTGATAAAGCAAACCATCAGGGCCACCGACGTTCTGTTTGTAACCCAGCCCAAGGCCATAGTTGAAGGGTTCAAGCGTCCCGGTATAGAGCGTGGTTTCCCGGTGCGGCATCGGCGCATTGACCTCGGTCGTACGGCGCAAGCTTTGCAACGGCTCCTCATTGTTGACCACCTCGCGAAAGGTCTCGCGAGGCACACTGGTTTCGTCCAGCGGCATGTCGTAGCGCTTGTTCACCAAGGTGAACCAGTCGATATCGTCGTTGACGCTGTTGTCCAGAATCCGGCTGGCCCGGCCGACAGCTTTTGCCGAATAGAAATAGGTTGACTGTTCGCCGTACACCAACAACTCAGAGCCACGCTGGGCAATGCGCTCGACTTGATAGCCCGCATTTTTCTGCAGTCGTTGGGACACGTTGGCCCAGTTGACCTGATCCGGCGCGGTGGCCGGCGCGTACGCCGGCAGACGCTCAGCCGGCGGATCGTAGGTCTTGGCCGGTGCCTTGCGGCTGACGAAGTTGGTGTGCAAGGTGATGCCGAACATGGCGGTATTGCCGCGTTCCCAGCCAGCGCTGAGATCAACCGAATCGGTCAGCTTGAACACCGCGCCGATATTCACCGGCGAGTCCTGCTTGATCTGGTTGTCCTTCGGCTCGTTCTTATAGTCGTTGCCTTCGTATTCCAGTTTCAGGCTGAGCGGCTCCCAGGGTGTCTGGTAGGTCACGCCGCCGAACAACGCAGGCCGTCCACGGAAGTAGGCATTGGTATTGACGTCGCCGGTACCCTCGCTGGATGGCCGGGTCTTGAAGCGATCATCCACCCAGCCCAACGGGTTATCGAAATCGCCGCGATTGCCCAGGTAACCCCAGGCAACCCCCGCGCTGAAATCGATGTCGTCATAGCGCTTGTTGGCGACCAAGAACTCGCTGGAGAACAGACCGGTACCACCGACGTCGCGAAAACCCACAGCCAACTCGGGCGCCCAGTGGCTTTCTTGCCACAGGCGCAGCTTGAGGTCCACGGCCTTGTCTTTATAGCTCTGGTCACCACTCAACGACTCGGGGCCGTATTTGCGGTTGGTGATCGCGGTATAGCGAAACGAGCCTTCCAGCCATTCAAAGGGCTGCAAGGACACGCTGTAGCGGCTATAGGGGCTGGTTCGGCTGGCATTCACGCTCAACTCGCCAGCCGGCGCCATTCGGGCCGTCGGCGTCTGCATCAAGCCCACGCCGCCGAAATCATTCTGGGTAAATCGCGGCTCTCCATGAGCCAGACCACAAGGCAACAACAGTACTGCAGCAAAACGTAAATTCAAGGAACCACCCCAGCCAGTTGCGTGGCAAGAAATTCGGCCAACTGCTGATTCAGTTCAGGTATAGGCGGACTAAGATCATCGTTTTTGACAGGGACCAGGATTTTGCTGCCAGCCGCAGGCACCTGCCCGCTTTCGCGATTCCACGGCGCAATGCCGACTCGGCGGGTGACGCCATCGGGCTGAATGATCCACAGGTAATCGGCTTCAGCATCGGCCAGCGGCGAACACCCTTGCAGGTAATCCCGCGCCTCCTGCATGGCGCGATACGCGAGCCGGCACGGTTCGGCAACAGCGCCCAACACTTCAACCACATCGGAACGCATCGGGTAGATCAGGCTGTCGCCGTCAGCCACGCGGGAGTTGAGCGCGAACCCGACCTCGACCGAGATTGGGTCCAGCACGGCCACCTGGCGCCCGGTGACGGGCCAATGGCTGACTTGCTCGTACAACCGCAACGCCAGCGCCGCCCGACTGGGCCGATCCAGGAGCAACGCGGTGCGCTGCAACACTTTCAAATCGAACAAGACGCCGGCTTTAAACCGAGTCTGCTCTTCGAGCAAGGGCTGTCGCAGCCAGGCCGCCGCCAGCCAGTAGCCTTCAGGATTGGGTTGCGCGACGCGCATTACGTCCAGCAGGCGAGCACCGGGTTGCAGTTCGACCAGCCCCGGATTTCGCACGTCGCCGCTAACCGAAACGGCCGCGCTCACGCCGCTGGAGATCAACCACAGGCACGTCCATAACACCTTGGGAAACTTCAACGGACAGTCCTGCGTTCTGAGGTCAGCTGAACGATCGTTACCCTGAGTTGCGCAGTCAGTTGCTGCTCGCTCTGCAGGATGAAACCGTTTTGCGGATTGACCCAGTAATGATTGGTTGCGTGCAGGCCAATAGCCGGTGCATCAATACGCTCATCGACACGCATCACAGCGTATTCCTTGTCCAGAATCCTGATGGTTTCCATGGGGTGTCGCGTGAAGCGACTGTTCACGGCAACACCTACTTCGTAGCCGTGATAGAGATCGATCCAGCGCTGGCTGGTGTAGCCATCGGGCAGCGAATGCAGCCCTTGCTTGAACGGCGAAACCGCCGCAAAACGGGTCCCGTCCAGATCGCCACCGAAGCCCAGTCCGACACTGCGAACAGCCAGGCCATCGCGCAGTAACAGCACTTGCTTGCCGGACGCGACCCAGTACTGCAAGTCGCCTCGTTCACGCACCATCGCCAACACACCTACGCCGGAAGGGGTGGTCAGTTTGAGTTGGGGGTAGCGAACTTCGGCGACTTGCGCCGGGGTCAATTCCAGGTCATCGGGCCCGCCGGCCACGGCTTTGAAGTTCGCCAGCGTGGCCTTCATCAGCGGGTTACATCCACACAACAGCAAGGCCGCCATCAAGCAGACGCTAACTTTCAACGTTCTCACAGTTGGACCAGACCTTATCGGGAGTTAGCTTCGCTTAAGTTGTTTTGTGCGGCAGCGCCCATGCCCAGAATCGAGGCCGATGGCACCAATTGACTGATGAAGCGGTTCCAGCGGGTGACGTTGGCAGGGCCCACATAAACAATGTCCTGGGGGCGAACATCGAAGTGGGTGGCGAGCGCCATGGCGGAAGGCGACTCGGCTTGCAGCTGATAAATTTTGGCAGGTTCTATATCGAGGTTTTCTACACCGCGGATGACGTACACGGCGTTGCCGTTAGAGGTGGTCTGATTCAACCCGCCTACCGAGCCAATAACATCGGAAAGATTCATCGTGCGGGTCTTGAAGGTCAACGCGCGTGGCTGATTGACCTCACCCATGACGTAAATTTTCTTGCTGTCGTTGTACGGCAAGTACAACTGATCGCCGCCTCTGAGGTAGACCTTTTGCAACTCGGCGTTCTGTTGATTGAGCGCATCAAGATTCAGCGGATATACCCGCCCGTTTCGCGTCAACAGCAACCCGGACAAGTCCGCATTAAGAGGGTCAATGCCGGCGGAACCCAAGGCTTCAACAACGTTGAGCGGATTGGTGGAAATCGCTTGCGGACCGGCTTTCAACACGGCGCCCGACACCACCACTTTCTGACTGGCAAAACGCAACACCGCGACATCCACTTGCGGGTCCGAAATGAAGGTCGACAACTTCTCGGCCATATCGGATCGCAGTTGCTGGATGGTCTTGCCGGCAGCCTGGACTTCTTTGATGTATGGGTAGTAGAGCGTGCCATCGGAGCGAACAAGACGGCCGTTTGCATCGATCTGCTGCTGCGCGCCGGAAGGCGCCGTCAGCTCGGGGTGATCCCATACCGTGATGTACAAGACATCGTTGTTACCAATGCGGTACTCGGCGGGTGGGGTCAACAACTCCGGAGGGATTGACTCATGGACCTGTGTTGCCCTGTCCATGGCGATGAGCTTGGGGGTGATCGGAATCAGCTCGACCCGACTGCTTTCGCTGGCACCTTCGCGAGTGATATCACTGGTGCTCATATGTTGCCCCGGCGAAAACATACAACCTTGCAAAGCAATACTTGCCAGCATTAAAAAAGGAACACTACGAATCATAATGGCACTACGCTATTCAAGGGCAAACCCAAAACAAGATCGCCCAGTGTTAGCCGGGCAATCTTGTATTACACGTGCGAAAAATTTCTTAGTTATGGGTGCCGGTCGTCCCGGTAGTACCCGTGGTGCCGGTGGTCCCGCCATTGGAACTTCCACCGCTGTTGGACGCGGCCACCGCACCTGCAACCAGTGCGGTGCCCGCCAATATTGCTTGTCCAGCCGTCACATCACCGACAACTTCGGTATCCAGCGTGAGCGCCTCTTCTTCGGCTGCGAGTGCCCAGCTGCTCATCATGGACAACAAGGCTATTACCATCATCTTTTTCATATCAAACTCCTTCCTGCGAGTTCTTTATATCTACGGACTTGCCGACTGGGTTGCCAGTCAATTTTCCCGACCATAATTAACATCGCGTCCTGATATAACAGTTCAGCAGAAAAACAGGGCGTTGAACGCCCGCCCATCAGTCTTGACCGGCATATCCGCGGGGATGATTCGATTGCCAGCGCCAGGTATCCGTCATCATCTCCTGCAAATTCCGAGTGGCCTTCCAACCCAGTTCTCTCGCTGCCTTGGAGGGATCGGCCCAGCACTCGGCAACATCGCCCGAACGTCGTGGCATCACGCGATAAGGCACCGCCCGTCCCGAAGCCTGCTCGAATGCCCGCAGTACTTCCAAAACGCTGTAACCGTCGCCGGTGCCCAGGTTCCAGATATTGATCCCGGTGCGCGTCGATATCGTCTGCAACGCCTTGAGATGCCCGTCCGCCAAGTCCACGACGTGGATGTAGTCGCGCACGCCGGTGCCATCGACGGTGGGATAGTCGTCACCAAATATCGACAACTCCTGCAGACCGCCGACGGCAACCTGACTGATGTAAGGCACCAGATTATTGGGAATCCCGTTGGGGTCTTCACCCATAAGCCCACTGGCGTGAGCGCCGATCGGATTGAAATACCGCAACAATGCGATGCTCCAGCGTGACTCCGCCGCGCACAGGTCATGCAGTACATTTTCGATGATCAGCTTGGATTGCCCGTAGGGGTTGGTGGGCGTGCCCGTCGGAAAGTCTTCACGAATCGGCATCTGCTCAGGCGCGCCGTACACCGTGGCCGATGAACTGAACACCAACCGGAATACCCCGGCCGCGGCCATGGCCTGACAGAGCGTAATGCTTCCGCACACATTGGATTCGTAATACTCAAGCGGCTTGCGCACGCTCTCGCCTACGGCTTTGAGGCCGGCGAAATGCAGGACCGCATCAATGGAATGTGCCTGAAAAATCCGGTCGAGCAAGGCTCTGTCGCACACGTCCCCGTGAATCATCAACGCGGATTTTCCGCAGATGGCCTCAACGGCATGCAGAGCTGCATCAGAGCTATTGCAGAGGTTGTCCAGCACAACCACTTCGAAGCCCGCTTCAAGCAGCGCAAGTGAGGTGTGTGAACCGATATAACCGGTTCCACCCGTTACCAGAATCTTCATAGAGCGGTCCATAGTGGGGTATTGAAGTATTCAACTGCGCGCCATGATTAAAACTTTTGGCGCACGCAATCATTGACGCCAATGACTTATTAGCACTTCACAGGAACCGACACTATTAATAGATACCGACTAAAACTAACTAAATACCGACAGCCCCGACAACTAATAACATTTACCCCATTCTGCGCATGCCATTAATTGCCATCAAACCATGTCTGAGGTATTAAAGTACAACCACCGTAAAACATCCAAACTCACGGCCACCGTCTTCTGTGTGACTGTGAACAATGTCTTTCCAGGATATATCTATGATTCGTAAATGCTTGTTCCCCGCCGCCGGCTATGGCACGCGCTTCTTGCCTGCAACAAAAGCAATGCCGAAGGAAATGCTGCCGATCGTCAACAAGCCTTTAATCCAATACGCCGTTGAAGAAGCACGGGACGCCGGTTTGCAGCACATGGCTATCGTGACCGGTCGGGGCAAACGCGCACTGGAAGACCATTTCGACATCAGCTATGAACTGGAACACCAGATTCGCGGCACCGAGAAAGAAAAGTTTCTGGCCGGCACGCGCGAACTGATCGAAACCTGCACCTTCGCCTACACCCGCCAGGTCGAAATGAAAGGCCTGGGCCACGCGATTCTCAGCGGTCGTCCCTTGATCGGTGACGAACCCTTTGCCGTGGTACTGGCGGATGACTTGTGCCTGAACCTGCAAGGTGACGGCGTACTGGCACAGATGATCAAACTCTACAAAAAATTCCGCTGCTCGATCGTGGCCATTCAGGAAGTCCCGCGGGATCAGACTCACAAGTACGGGGTGATCGCCGGCGAGCTGATTTCCGATGGGATATACCGCGTCAACAGCATGGTTGAAAAGCCAGCCCCTGAGGATGCACCGTCCAATCTGGCAATCATTGGCCGGTATATTCTGACCCCCGATATTTTTGATTTGATCGCCGATACCCAACCTGGCAAGGGCGGCGAAATCCAGATCACCGATGCGCTCATGAAGCAGGCGCAAAATGGTTGCGTGCTGGCCTACAAGTTCGAAGGCTTGCGCTTCGATTGTGGTGGCGCAGAAGGCTATATCGACGCCACCAACTTTTGTTATGAGCAGTTGTATCTCAAGGGCCTTTAACCAAACGACCCAGCCCAATCACCGCTCACCTTGCGGAGCACTCGTCACACTCTTTCATCCAGACAGGCCACTATGACCACTGCAAAACGCTCGGTAGACACCGAACTGAAAGCGAGCAACTACGGAATGATGGCCTGGCTGTCAAAAGCGCCATCGTTATCCTTTGACACGGCTGCATGGCTGGGCACAACCCTGCTGGTTGAGCGGATCGGGGTATTCCCCTCTTCGGGCGATATCCATCGCCCGATCAGGGATCCTCTCTCCCTCTTGGCTCACCTGAAAAGTCTGTATGCCGAGCAGGCCCTGGATATCGATGAACGCGACGGGCTTAAAGTGATTTTCAACGATTGGCGATTCCGGGTTCGCGTCCGATACAGCGACCCGGCGATCGTCATCAATGTTGAAACGCGGTGTGACCCCGAACTCATGCCTCGGAAAACTGCAGAGCTGCTGAGTCAACTGGAACACTTCGAGCGGTGAAGGATTACTTTGAAGCGGCACCACACGGTGGCTCACCGACAAGTAGTCGATAGAAGTAATCGGCAATTAGCCGACCTCCCGAACCCGGGATGGGGTGAATCTTGTCCGGGCCGATCATGGGGGTCGGTCCGTTGCTGGCGTAGCGCTTGAAGTCAGAGCCGAACGCACACTGCAAATTCCAATAGGGAATGTTCTGCGAACGCGCCCACGGTTCTAGTACCTGGGCATAGTCCGACATCGGATAGGCACTGGAACGTGTCGTGTCCTCGCGCAGAATCACATTGACGCTCGCCGCTGGATGAACCTCGCGAACCATCCGCACCAAGCCTTTCATGTTCTCCAGATAGTCCTTGGGCTTCACGCCAAACCCTTGGTCATTGCCGCCCAACATAATCAGGTAAACATCTGCCGGTATCTTTGAAACGACGGCCTTCCACTGGGTTTGCCATTGGCTGTCGTTTTTATAGAAGTCAGCGGAAGCGGCGCCCGACGCAGCAAGTTTTGAGACCCGGACACCGCCACGGTCATTCGCCATCCACAGGCCAAACAAAGTCGGAGCACCCTTCACCACTTCGAGCCTCAACGCCCAATCATCACGGGTAGGGACAATTAATTGCACTTCCTGAACCCCGGAACCCGCCATCGTCAAAGACTGCCACGTGTCGGAAGATGCCCACCGGTACCTCATCTCACTGGTTTTACCGTTGCCCAGGTAGAGCAGTTTAGCTTGGCCAATGGACGTATTGATCACGGCCGTCTGCTTAGCGTCGACCTCAATATAAGCACCCGCCTGCCCGGTCACCGTACGACTGTCCGGGCTCGCCTGCCCAAGACTGGAAACATCCCAATCACCACCGAAGTATTGTTTGTTGCTTCGGGTGTACTTGAAGTTCGTACCGCCGAGCGCGGTGCCGTGGTTAAACCCGACATAACCAGGCCCGGCGAAACCGAAGACTTTCGCCAGGCGCTGAGTGAGGTCATTCAGATAAAAGTCCTGTCCGGCGCTGTAGCTATCGCCAATCACCGAAATATTCAGCACCTCCCCCGACTTACCCTTGCCCAGTCCGGAAAGACGTTCGCTTGAACTTCTTGCCTCAATAACCGGCATCGAAACGGGAGGTACATGATCGATATAAACCATTTGCCTCATTCCTCTATTTGGCGGTCAGGAGTAAGACATCTTCAGCCCCTTTTTTGCGGCTCGCCCGCTCGCCCAAAAACAGCACAGAAGTCAGGGTGAAACGGCTGAACACGTTCGACAAAACCACCGGCCCCAACAATCCGCACAGCACACCGCCAAAGACCAGGACGCTTTCGTCCGTGACGCCCAAGCGACCCAACGCGAACCGTGAACTGGCGGCAAATAGCACGTGAAAAAGGAATATTGCGTAGGAATATCCACCGAGCCAGATCAGCGCTTTCGAGCGCATGTCACTCGACAGCAGCGCGACGCAGGAAGTACAGCCAACGAGCAATCCGACCAGGCTTCTACGATCGACGATGAGTTCGCGATCCACAGCGGCAACGTAAAGCAGTGCGACCGATATCAAGACGAACACCACAGGCCCGATCACTTTCAGCGAACGCTTTAAAGCGTCGACATTCTCGTGGCAAATCATCCCCGTCACGAAGAACGGAAGCAGATAAATAGCACCGTTGATGCCAATCGCATCGACCGGAACAAGCGGCATCAGGAACACTGCTGCGGAAAACAAAAACAACAGGTACAGGCGAGTCGGCGTCTGTAGCAGACCGCGCCACTGAAGAAACCCGACAAACATGAAGATGATAAAAACCGCCTGCAAAAACCAGAAATGGTTAACCGGCAAGTAAAACGACAACAAAGCGTCCATCAACCCGACGTCCTTATTCACCCCCGGCGCCACAGCCTGCAACACCGAAAATGGAACACCGACAAAGAACAACGGCACGATCAACCTTCTGACCTTGCCCACAAAATAAGCAGAGAAGTCATTGCCTCTGATTTTGTAAATGGAATAGATATAGCCCGATATAAAGGTGAACAACGGCATCCGGACGTACACCATCGAGTCGGCGAGGATTCGGAAAGGTGATCCCAGGTCTATTTTCAGTCCGCCGCCCAATGGCCCTATCACGTGATAGAGCACCAGCAGCAGGCACGCCAGGCCTCGGAGCGTTTCTATTTCCAACGACTTTTTCTTGCTTTGCATAACCACAAACCTCAGTTCAAGACGCTTGAATCAACCGACTCAGGTTTTTTTGAGCGCAACTGCAACCCCAGCCCCAGAAACAGAACCGGCACCACCATCGAGAAATGTCGGGCAAACGAGCCGAAGTCAGGCTCGAACAGGCCCTGCACCAATAAAAAGGACAGTGGGATAGCAATAAGCTCTTTGACTTTCGGTTCGATGAGCGAGCCCTTGTAGTGACTCGACGTCATCATTTTGAACATCAGCAATGAGGTCATCATCATCAGGACGACAAAGATGATCTGCCCCAGGCCCGATAAAAGTATTAACTCCACCGGGAACGACAACCTGAAAAAGATGCTCATCGAATCCACCGCCTGCGAAACGAAGTCACCGCCGTTGATCCACGACACGATCAATGACTTTGAGCCCTCCTCACCCAGCGTGCGCTGTTCATTGTTACTGGCTCGAATGGACGAAACCGAATAGCCGACCAGCACCTGAATCGCCGTTGCGATCGCTAGATAAAACGCGAACAACATCAGGAAAAAACTGACACGCGACACATGCTTTTTCATGACGCACACGCCGACCCAGACCAGCGAAAACAAAATCCAGTAGGGCCGAATCAGCACGCCGTAAAACAGCGCAGACAGAAAAAAGCCCGCTCGGTATCGCTTCGAAAATGAAAAAACCAGAATGGCAATCACCGCCACCGAGACAATGATTTCCTTGGTCAGGTTATCGAGGAAGAACGACCTGACCACGCCCCACAAACACAAGGTCAGGAAAATCGTTATCGGTATTCTTCTGAAGATAAAGATCGGTATCGACGTCAGAAACAGATTGCACAGCATCCCGTAGGCCCAGGCATTGGTCAGGTTTATGCCGGTGGGACGCAGCAAGTAAGCGGAGCATTCGTAAGAAGACCGGTCTGGCGAAAAGGGATTCCAGAAGTTGCAGTTGTCTGAACGAACGTAAGACGACCACAACGTCATCGCATCCGGGCCTGGCTCGCGGTGCATCAACAGCGGCATCGCAATGGACAGGAACAGGCCACAGAACACAATCAGGAACGAGATCGACGAGTCGAGTTTTCGTCCACGAAACTCAATGGAAGGCAAAGACAAAGCCATTACAACGCCCCCTTCGCCCGGGTAAACCTGGTTAGCAAAGCGATAACGACCAGCTGCACCGTAATCGAGAAGACATTCCCCCACGCCGCGCCATAAATTGAATAATGTTTAATGAGTACATAGCTGACAGGCAGTGAAACCATCAGGCAGATCGCCGCACTGGCCAGCGACACCCGACTGTTCTTCGACGCAATAAGGCCGCCCCATACGATGTCGCCGACGGCCCGAAGGGCAAAGGAGACAATCAGAATGGATAAAATCCGGTTATCCGGACGCGGGACTGCAACGTCCACGTAATCCAGCAGGACGTTGAAGAAGGCATAAATCAGCACAGCCACCGCACAGGAAACCACGAGAGAGCGCAACACCCATTGATTCAGGAACAGTTGCCGGACTGTCAGCGCTTGCTGATTATTCTTGTAGCGCTTGGCAAGTACCGGAATGCCGACGACGGCAACAACTGCATAGGACAGCGCTTGCAAGGTGTTGGCCGCAGACCAGGAATACACGTACTTCCCAAGACTTGCGTACGGTTCAATGTCCAGAATAAGAAAACGCTCGGCGTACTGACTTAATGCGATCAGGCCGCCGCCCATATAAAAGGGCAGCCCTGCTCGCCAGACTGAAACGGTGGTGACGGCACCGACTTCCCGCCCCTTGTGAACGTTAACCACAATCAAGTAACCGGCCACGATCACCAGGAGATTGGTGACCACCCATAACCAGAGAACACTGGCGATGCTGGACACCACGCCCGTCATCAATCCTGCGACAGCAAGCAACGCCCAGAGCCCGGTTTTTATGAAAAACAGCAGCGCTCCCCAGTTGGCTTTTTGCGCCGAAAAAACAAACGAGTTTATTTCGAAGGAGAGATGTTCGGTGAGCAGCAGAAGCGTGACGCAAGCGATCAATGCGACACTGGCCTCAACATCGCTGAAGAGCGAGTACAGGGCAACCGTGACCACCGACAACAACAAACCAACGGCCAGGTACAGGACCAGTACCCTATCGACGACGAACCGCGAACTGCCCCCGACGCTGATCAGCCGATTGATTTCAGAACTGAACCCGACACTGTAAAACTTCGAGGCTATCAAAGAGGCAGCCACCACGACGCCGTAAAAGCCCAATGCGTCATAACCCAGGTAATGAGTGATGGCCAACACCAGCAAAAACTTTGCGCCTAATGCGCCTCCCCGTAGCAACAACCGAAATATCATCGAACAATCCCTTTGATGATATTGTCCATCTGCACCGTTTTGGCTTCGATTTCTTTACAGGTGTCCGTGAGTTTCTTGCCGAATCGAGTGAGCGCGTTGGGGGCGTAAACCGTGTCGATGATAGTGTCGACATTGATGTCGCCTCCGTTGATCACCCAGTCTTCCACGCCCATGTCCTGATACGCACCGAAGCCTTTGCGTTCATAACTGATATGGAACGCGGGTACACCGGCGAGGAGTGACTCAATCGCCCCGTGCAACCTGACGGAAATAACCAAGTCTGGCTGATACTTCGCCAGTGTCGCCTTCAAGGGTAGCAGGTCTTCGGTAATGCCGAGTTCCCGGTAGAACGCGCCATCGTCGTTGCCGCGCACAGCGCTTTGCACAGCGCAGACCACTTTGCTTTTCGCCCTTAGTCTCTGCAATAGAAGCTTCAGGTTGGCGACGTAGGCAACTTTCTTCTCTCTGTTCCATTCCGGCGGTTTGCGTAAAACAACGCAGACCACAGCAGGAGATGGCGCACAGCGGGTGAACTTGGGCTGCACCAGAATCTTTTTCGCTAATGCTTGAACCGCCAGGTCTGGCGCCCGGTAGACATTTTCGTGGGATTGAAAAATAGCTGACGATCTGTTGTCCCTGACAAATACCGCATCGGCACTGGCGTAATGTTCCACGATTTTGCTGCTCTCGCCATGGAACGGACCGATACTTTGCGGGAGATAAACCGACGGCACCTTGCTCAAGATCGCCGTTTCAAGCTGTTTGGCATGACCCAGTTTCAGCTTGATATGTTCGAAGGTGCTTTTTGAGCGCATGTACCCACCACCTACCCCGACGATCAAATCGGTGGTGCTCAAGAGATCGGCCAGGGGGGCGTAAGACTGGTTAAGAAAAACCGCCTCCTTCACCCTTCCGAACCCTTTGGCCGCCATGACCGGTGCGTCATACCGCTTATACGGAAGATAACTGAACGACTGCGGGTCTGACGCAACTACGTTGATTAAAGTATCTGCACCAAAGTTGCGCAGCACCATAGCGATTGCCAAATCCACGAGAAGCCCATCACCCGAGTTTGACGCACTGTAGCCATGCAAAATAGTTACGTTCATGATCTTGATTTCTACTTAATAAGTTTTAGCGGAATACACGTCATAGGTTTGCTGGATCATCAACGTTGCGCTGAACTGTTCGCGCACTTTCCTGCGGCTTTCAGCGCCGAGTTCCAGCAGCTTCTGCTTCTTGATATTCAGCAAAATGCGGGCAAGCGCCTGGTAGTCGCCGGTCGAAAACAGGTAACCCGTGAAGTTGTCCGCCACCAGTTCAGGGAGCGATGTACAGTCACTGGCAATCACCGGCACGCCCATCGCCATCCCTTCGAGAGGCACCATGGCAAAGCCCTCCCAGCGACTTGGCACAATCAGGGCATCTGCCGTTTTATACAGTTCGTTTACTTCAGCGGGCGTCACCCAAGGCAGGTACTCCACGGCATCAATATCGGGGCAGTCGACGGCGTCTTCGTTGACCGCACTGCCAACGACAGTGAGTCTCAAGTCAGTTCGCTCGACTTCAGCGAACGCCTTGAGCAAAAGATCGAAGCCTTTCTGGTAGTCCAGTCGACCGACAAACAGTAGGTGAATGTCCGTACTGTCGCTGGTTTTGTTCTCATCACTTTTATAATGAATGCCGTTGTAGATCAGCTTCATACGGTGACGATCGATACCAAACGATGCGGCTTTATCCATTTCATACTGACTGACACAGATAATGACATCGGTCACTTTCTGCAAAACCCGCTCAATCAGCGAATACACTTTCTGTTTGACAGGAGAACTTTCCATCAAAAAGGAAAATGCGTGCGGGCAATAAACAATTTTAGGTGACCGCCAAGGGTACATGACCAGACAGACACACCGGCCGATCACCCCGGAGAACGTGCTGTGCAAGTGTACGACATCCGGTTTTTCCTTGAACATCACACAGGCCAGTTTCCAGGCAAACCGCAACAGGGACATGACGTCGCGCTTATTCCGGGAAAAGGTCCTTATGTTTTTCTCATCAATACCGTGCAGCTCTTTCTTCTGATCGAACGGAACCAGATAAACCAGTTCATACTTCAGTGCGTGGTCCTGAGGAGGGATCGATATCGTACGGATGACCGTCGCAACGCCCCCTTTGATTGTTTCCGCCACGTGCAGTATTTTTTTCATAATCCATCTATCTCCATGAACTTAGTCGCAGGCAAGCAGCGTTGAAAGTGGATAACAATCGTTAAACCACTCTCAACTCGATTACTTGGTAGAAAGAACTCGCATCAGGACTTGTCAGAGGCGTACTCATAGTTGTAATAGCCATAACTGCTATTACTGTAATAGCTGGACGCGCGCTTCTCGATGCCGTTAAAAATGGCGCCCTTCAACTCGATACCGTTTTGCGCAAATCGACGTATTGTCAATTCGATCTCTTTGGCAGGATTCACACCAAAGCGAGTCACAATCAGATTGATAGCGGCTTCACGTCCTACGATGGCAGCATCTGTCACTGCCAGAAGAGGTGGTGTATCAATGATCACCACATCGTAAAGCTCACTCAGTTCCGCCAGGAGCTCTCTGAAGTTGGCATGCATCAACAGCTCTGATGGATTAGGCGGTACCTGCCCGCGACTAATGAAATGCAAGTTCTCCGTTTCAACTCTATTGATCGCCTGATCGATACTGCAGCGTTTGGTTAATAGATCGGATAAACCATTGGTAATCGGCGTTGCCAGAGTCTTGTGCAGATGACCTTTGCGCATATCGGCATCGATCAGTACGACCCGCTGCCCGCTTTGAGCAATGACCGCGGCCAGGTTCGAGGACACAAATGTTTTGCCCACCTGCGGACTCGGCCCGGAAATCATGATCCGGTTGTTGGTCGCATCCAGCCCCGCAAAATGCAAACAGGTTCGCAGGCTGCGTATCGACTCGATCGACAGGTCAGTAGGATTACGCAGGGCCAACAGAAAAGACGGGGTGTTGACGGCGTCGCCCAGCCGAAGCTTTTTGCTGTCTTCTTCCCGTTGCAGGTCGCTGTACGGAATGGAGGCATAAACCGGCAACCCCAGCTGTTCGATGGCTTCCGGCCCCTCGAGTCCTCGGCTCAGGGATTTACGCACCAACACCAAGGCAACACCGACAAACCCGCCAAGGAAAGTTGCAATCAGAACGATCAATGCCTTGCGCGGTTTGACCGGCGTTGTGGTATCGACGTCGGCGGTATCGATCAACCGCGCATTGCCGACCGCCCCTGCCCTTATGATGTCCAGCTCCTGGGATTTATTCAGCAACTGGGTATAAATCTGTGTCGCAACTTCCACATCACGAGTGAGGTTCAAAAGCTCCTGCTGCGTTGCCGGGAGATCCTGAACCTTCTTCTCCAAGCCATGGCGTTGTTTGCTCAAATCCCCGATTTGAGCCATCAAGGCGCGGTAGGCCGGGTGTTCTCGGGTGAACTTTCGATCCAGGTCCGCTTGCTGGAGTTTCAGATCGGAAATGCGCGTATCCAGCACCACCATTTGTTCCAGAACAGACTTGGTTTCAAGCGAGATATTTACCGTATTGCCGCGGGTTTGATAGCTGTTCAGCGCGTTGCTGGCTTTGACCAGATCCTCTTTGACTTGAGGAAGTTGCGCCTGCAGGAAGTCCAGGCTCTGGGCCGCCTCGGCAGAGGTGCGTTGCACATTCTGCTGTACATAGAGTGCCGAGATCTTGTTGAGGATCTTCACCGCCAGGGTGTAGTCGGTGCTGGCAAGGGCCAGGCTTATAATGCCCGACTCTTTACCTTGCTCGGAGACATCAAGAGCGTCCTGGTAATTCTGAATGGTGACAATCCGCGGATTGCGCACGACTTCGAATTTAGTGCCCGGATTCGCCGCTATGCGCGCGACAAACACCTCGACTCCATTTTCTACAACTGCGGTACCCGTGGTGCCGGCGGCCAATAAACCGCCATTGTCATCGTAGAGCTTGAAGCGGTTCTGCTCTTCGGCCACCAGGGTCAGTTTTTTGCCCAGCAGATCATCAGGTAGCTTGAGCTTTTCAATATCAAGGCGCTCGCCACCCCAGGCATTACTGCTCATGCCCAAGCGCGCAGGCGAAACACGTTCCGTGGGGGTACTTTTATATCGCCGCGCAATAAAACCGCCCACAACGGGAAAGGTATTGGGCGTAATTACGATATCCAGGCGCAGGTCATCGACGGTTTTACCGATGACCGCGCGGGACTTGATAATTCCGATTTCGGTCGCCGCCGGGGATTGGCCACCCAGCATGCTGCTGATATCCGAAAACCCCAACATGTCGTTCTTTTTCGGTTCGACCTGTACCAACGCGTTTGCCAGATACACAGGTGGCGATAGTATCGAATAGGCGGCGCCGGTCACCATGAACGCACCGGTGATGGCACCTATCAACCACTTATGATCAATCAATGTGCCCAGTAAGCCGAGAAGATCAATCTCGTCTCCCTCTTTATCCCGGGTGCTGACTACTGACGGTAACTGCATAAGGTCTATTCTTTTACCTTTAATACTAATCTGAAAATCATCCATCAACGTCCGAGGCGCTGTGCCCATGAGCAAACAGCATCTTCAATCAATGCATGAGCATGGACAAAAGCAGCTTTTCCTTGACGATACGGGTCCTTTATTTCGCGCTCACTCTGCCACTTGCCCAGAAGAAACACTTTGCCCCTCGCGTGCGGGGCAATATTCAGCACGCCATTTACATGCTCTTTTTCCATGACCAGAATCAGGTCTGATTCATTAACAATCGCAGGGGTAATTTGCCGCGCTTTAAACCCTTGGGCAGCGCGCCCCTTTTCTTCGAGAACGGAAAGTGCGTTGGGCTCCATAGACTCGCCCACACGCGCGTCCAGCCCCGCGGAGGTTACCGAGATATCTGAAGGCCCCAGCGCGTTGCGCAGCAACATTTCAGCTGTTGGACTTCGGCAAATATTGCCCACGCATACGATAAGAATTTTTCTGAACAAGGCTACTCTTCCCGTGTAGTTGTCGAATCGGCCAATGTGTAGCAGGGATATGAGTGAACCGATAAGATCGGTCCCGCATTCAGAGAGGGATCAATCATGGAAATACAAGTATATTAAATACCACGACACATAAAAAACGCCCAACCAGAATAGCCGGACCAAAAATAACGACGGCAACATGCGTATTATTTTTCCGACTAAAAATAACAATGGTACAGCGGCAATAGCGAATTGATGATATGGCTGTGTTACTCATCTCTCAGGAATCAGACATGACCTTAACGTGTTTTCGATGTATTACCGCTTCAACATTATTGATATTCGGCGCATTCAATCACGTTAACGCCAACCAGGCTTTTCCAGCACTGGCAGAGGACAACAAGACCATAGGCGTTCAGGTAAAGATTCAAAACTTCTCTGCCACCGATGCCCGGCAGATCAAGGATTCAGGCTTCGGATTCGTGCGCTTTGGCGTATGGACCAACAGCTTGAACAGCCCGGCGTACCAGAATCAGATCAATGAAGCTTTCGCTGCCGCCAACTCCGCCAACCTGCCGGTATTGATGACCGTTCGCTCAACCAAAGCGTTAACCGGCAAAACTAAAAGCAGCGGCGATGAACTCGCCAGCGCAGGTGCGGCATTCGCAAATTCAGTCATTGGCCTGGAAAACACATACAGCACGCAGCTCGTGGCCATTGAAATCTGGAATGAACCGGACTTGCCAAAATACTGGCCCACACAGAATTTTGAAGTAACCTTTGTGCCGTTTATGAGCGCGGTGTGCAACGGGTTACAAAAGCGCGAGCATTCGACACCGCTGATCGGGTTTGGATTCGCACGGGCACCCACTACAGGTACCAAGTCGAGCGTAGCACTGGCTAAAATCATTACTGAGCATCCAAAATGCCTGAGTGCTGTCTCCTATCATCCGTATGGTATGTCGGATACTGAGATCAGCAATGCTCAGGCATTTATTCTCAACAACTTTCATGTACCCGGGGTGATTACCGAATGGGGAGTGCCATCGCTCAGCTCCATCGGAGGAACAACCGGACAAGCCACACGCATCACCAAGTTCATTACAGACGTCAAACAACTGAACATACCGCTGACCTCTCTTTATGAATGGAAAAACAGTGACTCGGGCAGCAATGATCGTGAACGTAGTTTTGGATTAAAGTCTTCTGATGGCAACTCAAAACCAGCGGAAGCGGCTGTCAAGACGCTATTAAAGGCACAATAGCGAATAACGGCCTCCGCGGTTAATGGGGGCTCTTGTTCGTACATTCGGAAAAACTCGTCGCGTCAACCGCCAGTGAGGCTTCCACCAGCACTTCCAACAATACGACTTGCGCTTCAATGCGCAGGGCTTGCTGACGCTGTTGCGCGTCGTTCATTTGCTCCATCATTACGCGGGTGACCTGAGAGGGCGTGCTGTGTTTCACTCGCTGCAGCCAGCCGGGGATATTTTTTGCGGCTTTAACCCTGCCCATTTCAACCACGCCCTGCAAATTATCCGGGTGGTTATCTTTTGAAACCGTCAACAACTCTTCAAATACTTCGGTGAGTTTCTTCAGGACATAACCCAGGATAAGGTCATCGAAGGCCTCCACATTTCCAGACACCTGCTTCCCCTGTAAGGTCATCTTCCCGTCCGACACATCCATTTATCAGCAGCACGTTACACGGCATCCGGGCCTCACTATTTGACATATTATAACGGCGGGCCCCGACTCTTTTTAACGGCGCCCCTTCTCAAGATAAGGCGTCAGCGGTCAGTTACCTTGAACCTGTGCCCGGTTTTGGCATCGTATTAACCGATACCGTGCCCCGCCATTCAAACAGCCGTTTTCAGGTTGTTGCCGCTCGGGCCATTGATACGTACATGCGCCCTTGAGTGGCTGTCAGCGCTCGGGTAATGTCATTAGACCCACAGGACAGAGCACGCCCATGACTTCCAAGCTGGAACAACTGAAACAAATGACCACCGTGGTTGCCGACACTGGTGACTTCGAAGCTATCGCTCGCGTTAAACCGGTGGACGCCACCACTAACCCTTCCCTGCTGCTCAAAGCCGCGGCGATTCCTGCCTATGCCGAATTGCTGAACGCCTGCGTTCACGACTGCAAAGGCGATGTGGGCCTGGCCAGCGACCGTTTTGGCGTTGCTGTCGGGCAAGAGATTCTGAAGGTTGTCCCGGGCCGCATTTCCACCGAAGTGGATGCACGCCTGTCGTTCGACACTGACGCCGTATTAAAGCGCGCGCACCGTCTGATCGAACTGTACGACAAGGCCGGCATTGGCCGTGACCGCGTGCTGATCAAAATTGCCTCCACCTGGGAAGGCATTCGCGCTGCAGAGACACTGGAAAAAGAAGGCATTCAGACTAACCTGACACTGTTGTTCTCGTTTGCTCAGGCGGCCGCGTGTGCCGATGCAGGTGTGTTCCTGATCTCGCCGTTCGTGGGCCGGATTTACGACTGGTACAAGAAAGCCAACGGCAACGACTACACCGGCGCGGATGATCCGGGCGTGCAGTCGGTGACCCGCATCTACAACTACTACAAAGCCAATGACTACAAGACTGTGGTGATGGGCGCGAGCTTCCGCAACCTGAGCCAGATTGAGCAATTGGCCGGTTGTGATCGTCTGACCATCAGCCCGGACCTGCTGGAGAAGTTGGCAGCGGACACTGGCAAGCTTGAGCGCAAGTTGGCGCCTGGGCATGCCGGTGAGGCGCGTCTGAGCTTGAATGAAGCGCAGTTCCGTTGGTTGTCCAACGAGGATGCGATGGCGACTGAGAAACTGGCCGAGGGCATTCGTCAGTTTGCTCGGGATCAGGAGAAGCTTGAAGCTCTGCTGCAAGCCAAGCTGTGATTTGAGTTAGCGCGATGCAAAAAGGGCGAACCTTGGTGGGTTCGCCCTTTTTTGTGCCAATTACGTTAAGTGATCAGTGACGCTCTAGCGCATTCACCAGGTCATGGAACGCTTCGCGATTATGGTCATTGAGCCCCATGAGGATTTTGTGGGCTTCAAGAACCTTGATCCTCACCACTTCCTCGGACTGGTCCTGGTCTGGCAGGTCGTCCAGGCATTCCGGGCACGGCACAGGCTGGTCAACAATGTTGAACACTTGCTCGAAGCCCATGGACTCCAGCAATCGGGTGATGTCTTCGTGGGTGGTGACGACAGTCGGCAGCAGGCCGACTTTCTGCCGCGACAGGATCGACAATTTGGCCAGCAGGCCAAGGGTGGTGCTGTCGATGCTGCGGGTTTCGGTCAGGTCGATCACGATCGCGTTGAAATTCAACGCGGTGAAGATCCGATCAATAGTCGCATCCAACGCCGAACACAGGGTCAGGCGAACTTCACCGACGAATTTCAGGACGAAGGTGCCGTCCTGCTCGGCGAACTGGATTCTACCGGTACTCATTAAAGATTCCTGCTCAACACCAACAGGGCGATATCATCCGGCATCTCCCCAAGCGTGGCCAATCCAAAAACCTGCCGCAGCCCATCCAGGGTGCCGCCCGCAGCCTTGACCCGTTGGGGCAACGCCGCTTCTTTTTCTTTAAGTGTGGGTTCTGGCAAAAGGTCCAGAATGCCATCAGACATCAGCGTCAGGCTGAACGTCGGCGGCAGTTCCAGCACGTGGTCTTCGTAGGTGGCTTCATTAAAGAGGCCCACCGGCAGACCGCGCCCTTCCAGATAACGAACACTGTCTGGCGTGTACAACACAGGCAACGGCAAATGACCACCGATGCTATAGGTCAACAAACCTGTCTCCTCGTCGATGACTCCACCGACCATTGTGACGTGTTTTCCCAGCTTACAACTGATCAGGCCTCGGTTGATATGACCAAGGACCTCTGAAGGCTTGAATTCCGGCAATGTACCGCTGCGCTTGGATTCGAACAGCAAGCGCGTGGTCATGAACTTCAGCAGCACGGTAACGAACGCTGAAGAAGCACCATGCCCGGAAACGTCTGCCAGGTAGAAGGCTACCCTACGCTCATCGACCCGAAAGTAGTCAACGAAATCACCCGACAGGTACAGCGACGGGATGATCTGGTGCGCAAACTGGAACTCGTTGATGGTCCAAGGGCTGACCGGCAGCATGTTCATCTGCACCTGGCGACCGGCGTTCTGGTCTTCCTGGAGCAGGTTCAGGCTGGCGGCGAGCTCACGGTTGGCCTTTTCCAGCTTCTCGCGGTAGCGCTGGTTTTCCAGCAGCAGGCGCGCACGATCCAGGGCCCGGCGCACAGAGTGCTCGAGCACGGCCAGATCTTCGAGAGGCTTGATCAGGTAATCCGCCGCGCCCAAGCGCAGTGCCTCGACCGCGTCGTTCATCACGCCGGCACCCGAAACAACAATCACCGGCGTTTGCGGGGACCGTTCGGTGACCTGGCGAATGAGTTCGAGTCCGCCCATCTGCGGCATGCGCAGATCGCAGATGACCAAGTCGGGCTTGTCTTGCTCGAATACCTGAAGACCCTGCTGGCCATTGCTGGCCTGCAGGACACTGAAACCACTGTCTTCCAAATAGGCCGCGAGACTCGCGCGCACTACTTCGTCATCATCGATTATCAGCAGCGTGGCACTGGTTTTTGGCATGTGGGCAAACGGCGCCAGAATTAGGTTGGCGTAGCAGGCACGGGTTTTAGCCCGGCTCACACTACTGGATTCGCTATCTAGCCTCTCTATTGCACCGTTTTCGAGCGTTTGCCCTACTCACCTGTACACCAGAGGTGCCCTTCTAAGGCGCAGACGGTACTCCCATCCGAGAGGCGTTTCAAGCTCACGCCGATGGTCGCTTGGCGTCTTTACTTGTCAAATCACCGGGAGTTATAAGAACAGGCAAATCCGTAACCCAATGGAAGGATCGAGCCCATGAGTCAAACCGGTCGGGACTACAGCGAAAAGCGCGATTTCATCCGCATGCGAGTCGATGCCGATGTGTCGTTGATTCATGAAGGTGATGAGGTGCCAGCCGTCTGCATCGACCTTTCCAGCAGTGGTATGCAGGTTGAAGCGAGACGTGAATTCAAAGTGGGCGACCGACTCAACGTGCGCATTGATTCCGATCACGCCGCACTAAAAGGACTTGAGGCCGACACCGAAGTGGTATGGGTGAAGTCTTTGGACGGTGAAGGTCAGAAACTCGGGCTTACAATCTTGAAGATGAAATAAGCCGGATCCAAACGAAAGAAGGCGTCCCATGGGCCGCCTTCTTCGTTTTACCGGTCGAGGTTAAAAATCGTCTTCAACCTTGCCGTCTTTGACTTTGAATTCGCGGTTCTGCAAGTACGCATTACGGATGAAGGTGTACTTGTCGCCGGTGATCAGCTTCTCGCTCGACAGCAAGCTGGCGCGCGTGTCGACGATGTTCAGGCCGAAGACCGAGTTACGCACCGGCACGTCGTTGATGTACGGATACGGTCCGGTGTAGCTGTCGACGAACTTGGATGGCGCATCACGCAAAGTGCTTGGGCCCAACAGCGGCAACATCACGTAGGGGCCGCTGCCCATACCCCAGTAGCCGAGGGTTTGACCGAAGTCTTCGTCGTTGCGATTCAGGCCCATCTTGGTGCCCACATCGAAAAAGCCCAGCAAGCCGAACGTGGTGTTGAAGATGATACGTGCGGTATCGACACCTGCGGCGGCCGGTTTGGCCTGCAGAATGTTGTTCACCAGGTTGGTGACGTCACCGACGTTGCGGAACATGTTGTGGATGCCGTCTTCCAGAAACTGCGGCGTTATGAACTCATAGCCCTGGGCCACAGGCTTGAGTGCATACGTGTCGATCACATCGTTGAACTTGTAGATCGGACGGTTAACGCTTTCCCAAGGATCGTCTTCCGTAGCAGCCTGAGCCCCAAACGGAACCAGCAACACACTGGCACACACAAAAAGCTGAGCGAGATGATTGCTCCAGCGCATAGAAAAACTCCTTGGATTTTTACTGGCGCGGGCACTTGTCCCGGGCGTTAAGCTGGCAAGTATAAGACGGAAAAGCCGATTTAGGCAGCATCGTGCGCATTCACCTACAGATGAATCGTCCTGATGGAGAGCGCCTCACATCAATGTCACTCAACTGTCACCGACGCCGCATAGCCTTGTCACTATTTCAGGGACGTTCCTATGCCGCACGCCGAAACCTTGCCCGTTGCAGCACCCAGCTTGACCGCCGTTCTGTTCGGCCTCAGTGGTTGCCTGGTGGATTTCGGCGCCCGCACGCGCCAACACGGAGCTTATTCTGCCGAGCACGCCGAGGCCACTCCCGGCGCGCTGGACAGCCTGCGCAGTTTGCAGCGCCAGCAAATCCCCTGCGCCTGGCTTGATGAATTACCCCCCGCCCTCAGCCATTCCCTGGCCGTCAGCCTGCCCTCTTGGATCACCTCGTCGCAACATCCCGCAACAATCAACCCATGGCCCGCTCCGAACGCTTGCTGGCAAGCCCTGATGGCGCTGAATGTCGAACGCCTGGATGGCTGCGTGCTGGTCAGTGGCGAACCACGGTTGCTGCAATCGGGCTTGAATGCCGGGCTGTGGACGATTGGCCTGGCGTCCTGCGGATCACTCTGCGGCCTCGCACCCGGCGAATGGCACGCATTGACCCAAAAGGAACGCGAGCACTTGCGCGGCAAGGCGACGATGCAGCTATTCGGGCTGGGTGTGCATTCGGTGATCGATCATCTCGGCGACCTCGACACCTGCCTGGCCGATATCAGCCTGCGCCGGCTCAAGGGCGAAAAGCCCTGACCGAGATCATGCAGGTTGTGCGCAAGTGGATTAATCTAAAGGTCAGCCATAGACCTTTGGCGCGAGGCTGCGGTCTATGCCAGTGCCTATCGATAAAAGGAAGAACGCCATGCCTGCCCGCGAACTGCAAGAACAACTCAATACTCTGCGCGAGCAATTGGACCAGAATCCACCGCTCAACGAAGATGAGCGCAAAAATCTCCATGAGTTAATGGCCCAGATTGAAGCCGAGATCAAACTGGAAAGCTCAACTCAAGACACCAGCCTCGCCGATGGCGTCAACCTGGCCGTCGATCGATTTGAACTTGAACACCCGCTGATTGCCGGCACCTTGCGCAACATCGCGCAAACCCTGGTCAGCATCGGGATCTGAACCCGCCGGATACAAAAAAGCCCCGCTAGCGATAGCGGGGCTTTTTAATATCCAGGATTTGCAATGCAATCCCCTGTGGGAGCGGGCTTGCTCGCGAAGGCGGCGTGCCAGTCGACATCTATATTGAATGATTCACCGCATTCGCGAGCAAGCCCGCTCCCACATTAGATCTTCACTGGCGGACCAGGCGGTGGTTCGGCAGTTGAACGGTTTCGGTGCTGCGGTACGGGTTGATATCCAGCCCGCCACGGCGCACATACCGTGCATACACCGTCAATTTCTCCGGTTTCAGCAAGCGCTGCAGGTCGAGGAAAATCCGCTCCACGCACTGCTCATGAAAGTCCGAGTGCTGACGGAAGCTCACGATGTATTCCAGCAAGCTCGCGTGGTCCAGCGCCGCGCCACGGTACTCCACCGCCACGCTACCCCAATCCGGCTGACTGGTGACCGGGCAGTTGGATTTGAGCAAATGGCTGTGCACGCTCTCCTCTACGATGCGCGACTCATCGCAACGCAGCAGTTCCGGACGCGGATGCTCGTAGTTGCTGACGCTGATGTCCAAGTCATCAATGCACACACCGGGCAAGGCGACGACGCCTTCGGCTTCAACGTCCTTGAGGCTGCGAATGCGCACGCCAACCGGTTTGCCGGCAGCCGCCGACAAGTCTTTCGCCAGCGTCGCTTCGAGGCTCGCCGTGTCGGCAAACGGCGTCTGGTTCAGCGAGTTCAGGTACAGCTTGAACGACTTCGATTCGATGATGTTCGGCGAATCCGCCGGGATGCTGAACTCGCCAATCGCCACCACGGGCTTGCCGGACGGCAACAGCCACGACAGCTCAAAGCAGTTCCAGAAATCCACGCCTTTATATGGCAGGGTTTCAGCCGTCAGGCCCAGCTCGGCCCATTTCGCGGTACGCGGGATCGGGAACAGCAGGGACGGCGTGTAAGTGGCGATGTATTCGCTGGATTTGCCCAGCGGCGAGTGTTCGGCTGCGGGATGCATGGCGGAAACCTGACTGAAGAATCAGCGGATTCTACCAGCCTTTGCGCCCGCCATTGAGTGCTTACTGACTGACAGTCAACTTGCCGACCATGCCCGCCTGGTAATGGCCTGGAATGTTGCAGGCAAATTCCAGGCTGGTGGCCTTGGTGAAGGTCCAGGTCAGCTCGGCGGTTTTACCCGGCTCGACGAGGACGCTGTTCGGGTCGTCGTGCTTCATCATTCCATGATCCATGCCCGCCATCGAACCGTGGTCCATTTCCTTCATGCTTGTAGGCGTCAACATGCCGCTCTGCTGCATCTGCAACATTTCCTGCTGGTGTTTGGCATGCATCGCCGCGTCACCGAGGTTGAATTCGTGCAGCAACTGGCCTTTATTCACCAACACAAAACGAATGGTCTCACCGGCCTTGATATCGATCGCCTTGGGGGTGAACGACATGTCGCCCATCACCACTTCAACACTGCGAGACGCCTGGGCCGCCGCAGCGGGCTGGCCGAAGTCGTAGGACTGCGCCGGGCCAGCCCACACCGGCGAACTCAACGCCAACAAACACGCCACCCGCAGCAAAGATTTGCGCAAAAACATCGTCGTACTCCAACAAGATAAGGTTCTGCCTGTGGAAAACTCTAAACTGCCCACACTGCCCGCAACCTGACAGCCAGATTACAACTTTGTCAGGTTGACCTGTCATAACGCTGCCCACGGTATAAAGCGTTCGTTCCATTTGCCCAGAGTCGCCCATGAAATTGCTGATCGTCGAAGACCAACCGAAAACCGGCCACTACCTGCGCCAGGGCCTGACCGAGGCCGGTTTCAATGCGGAACTGGTGGCCGATGGCAGCACCGGGCAACAACTGGCGCTGAGCGGCGACTACGCACTGTTGATTCTCGACGTGATGTTGCCTGGTCGCGATGGCTGGCAGATTCTGCAAGCGGTACGCGGTGCCGGCCTCGACACACCCGTGCTTTTTCTGACGGCGCGTGACGCGGTGGAAGACAGAGTCCACGGACTTGAACTGGGTGCCGACGATTACCTGGTCAAACCATTCGCCTTCTCCGAACTGCTGGCCCGGGTCCGCAGCCTGTTGCGTCGCGGCGGCACCTCGCCACAGGAAACCAGCTTGCAACTGGCCGATTTGCGCCTGGACTTGATCCGCCGTCGCGTTGAGCGCAGCGGCCAGCGCATCGACCTCACGGCCAAAGAGTTCGCCTTGCTGGAAATGCTCCTGCGCCGTCAAGGCGAAGTCCTGCCCAAATCGCTGATTGCCTCTCAGGTCTGGGACATGAATTTCGACAGCGACACCAATGTGATCGAAGTCGCGATCCGTCGTTTGCGCCTGAAGATCGACGATGAATTCCCCAACAAGCTGATCCACACCGTGCGCGGCATGGGTTACGTCCTTGAAGAGCGTATTGCCTGATGCGGCGTCTTTCGTTGAGCAGCCGTCTGGCGTTGCTGTTTGCGGCCTGCACGGCGGTGGTTTCGCTGTTCGCCGGGGTGTTGTTCAGCCGCGCCAGCGAGGCGCACTTCGTCGAGCTTGATCAGCAATTGCTGGACGGCAAGCTGATTGGATTGCGCCGGGCGCTTCACGACATTCAATCCAGCGAGAGCGAAATCAGACTCGCGGATGAATTGAGCCGCCAGGCCGATTTGTCGCTGCGTATCACTGGCAGCGAAGGCCAGCGCTGGTATGACAGCTCGACGCTGCCGGACAAGCTGCCGCAAACACCCGGTTTGTCGACGCTGAACGACGGCGGCACCGACTACCGCGTGCTGAATGCGCCGTTGTTTGTCGATAAACCTCACTCTCCACAACTGACCTTGTTGCTGGACATCACCCATCACCAGCACTTTCTGCAACGCATGCAGCATCTGATCTGGCTGACCGTGGGGTTGTCAGCCCTGGCCACCGCCCTGCTCGGTGCCTGGGCGGCGCGCAGCGGGTTGCGCCCGTTGCGGCGTATGAGTGCGGTTGCCCGTGGCGTTTCGGCGCAATCACTGAACGCGCGCCTGCCAGAAGCGAATATGCCGCCAGAACTCGCGGAATTGGCCCACAGCTTCAACGCCATGCTCGGACGTCTTGATGACTCTTTTCAACGGCTCTCGGCGTTCTCCGCTGACATTGCGCATGAACTGCGCACGCCGCTTTCGAACCTTCTGACCCACACACAGGTGACCCTCACCCGCCCCCGGCCCATCGAGGATTACCGCGAAGCGCTGCACAGCAACCTCGAAGAACTGCAATGGATGGCGCAACTGGTCAACGACATGTTGTACCTGGCCAAGGCGGATCACGGATTGCTGACGCCCAAGCGCGAACCGCTGGAGCTGGCGCAGGAAGTGGATCTGTTGCTGGAGTTTTTTGCGCCGCTGGCGGAAGACGCTCGGGTAGCGCTCACGCGGGAAGGCAACGCTCACATGGAGGGTGACCGCAGCATGTTGCGGCGGGCGCTGTCCAATTTACTGGACAATGCGCCGCGGTTCACACCGGCCGAGGGTGAGGTTCGGGTGCGGATTGTCGAGCAGGCTAAAGGGTTGAGCCTGACGGTTGAGAACAGTGGCGATGGGATTGATGGGGCGTTGCTTGCGCGATTGTTTGACCGGTTTTATCGGGCCGATCCGGCGCGCCAGGAAGGCAGCAGTGAACATGCTGGGTTGGGTTTGGCGATTACGCAGTCGATCATTCGCGCCCATGGCGGGCAGATTCGATGCGAATCGGGGAATGGATGGACGCGGTTTGTGATTGAGTTGCCGAAGGGGGATTGAGGCCAGCAGGTCTGGCCCCTTCGCGAGCAAGCCCGCTCCCACATTTGACCGAGTCAACTCAGATCTAAAGTGGGAGCGGGCTTGCTCGCGAAGGGATGTTACGGCTTACGAATACCTTAGCGCGTGAGCCGGCTCGATCTTCGCCGCACGCCACGCTGGGTAAACGGTGGCCAGGAAGCTCAAGATGAAACCCGCCGAGCAAATCAACAGCACATCCCCGCCCTGCAGTTCCGAAGGCAGGTTACTGACGAAATACACATCAGAACTGAAAATGTGCTGCCCACTCACCCGCTCGATCCAGCCCACCAGTTCACTGACGTTCAACGCCGCTATCACGCCCAACACGCCGCCGATCAAGGTCCCGACAATCCCGATCACGGTGCCCTGGACCATGAAGATCGCCATGATCTGCCCCGGCGTGGCGCCGATGGTGCGCAGGATCGCAATGTCCGCGCCCTTGTCGTTCACCACCATGATCAGGGTCGCGATGATGTTGAACGCCGCCACCGCGACAATCATCAGCAACAGCAGGCCGATCATGGTTTTTTCCATTTTCATCGCGCTGAACAGACTGCCCTGGGTGTGGGTCCAGTCGTCAGCCTTGTAGGCAGCACCCAAACCGCTGGCGATGTCGCTCGACACTTGCGGCGCGGCGTACAGATCCTTCACCGCCAGGCGCACGCTCTGCACCTGATTCGGCTCCCAATGTTGCATCTGCGCGGCATCGGCGACATGGATCAGCGCCATCGAACCGTCCAGTTCGGCCCCAACCTTGAACACGCCAACCACGTTCAGGCGCTGCATGCGTGGGGTAATCCCGCCCGGGGCGGTGCTGACTTCAGGCACGATCAGGGTGATCTTGTCGCCGACGTTCAAACGGAAACGCCGCGCCGTGATCTCGCCAATCACCACGCCGAACTCACCCGGCTTCAGGGCATCCAGACGCCCCTGAACAATGTGCTGGGCAACGATCGACACCTTGCCTTCCTGGGCCGGATCGACGCCGCTGACCTGGATCGGCTGCATTGAGCCCTTGTAGGACAGCATGCCTTCCATCTCGGTGAACGGCACGGCGGCCGTGACTTCCGGATTTTTCATCGCGGCCGCTGCAACCGGCTGCCAATCGTCAATCGGGTTCACGCCGACGATGGTCGCGTGCGGCACCATGCCGAGGATCCGCGAGCTCATTTCGCGCTGGAAGCCGTTCATCACCGACAACACCACAATCATCGCCAACACGCCCAGGGCGAGGCCGATCATCGAGGTCATCGAGATGAAGGAAACAAAGCGATTGCGGCGCTTGGCGCGGGTATAGCGCGCGCCGATGAAGATCGATAACGGTCTGAACATTCGCTGGGCACCGTATAAAAATAAAAGACCCGACGTCTTTCAAGACGCCGGGTTTCGGTCAATCAGATGGGCGTCAGGCAACCTTCCTGCAAATGCAGGACGCGATCCATCTGGCGAGCCAGGTTCATGTCATGAGTCACCACCAGGAACGCGGTGCGCATCGAGGTGCTGAGTTCCAGCATCAAATCCTGAATGCCCTGGGCGGTGTGGGAGTCGAGGTTGCCGGTCGGCTCGTCGAGCATCACCAGGCCTGGCTTGTTCACCAAGGCGCGGGCGATGGCCACGCGCTGACGTTCGCCGCCGGACAATTCGGACGGTTTGTGCTCAAGGCGATGGCCGAGCCCAACCCGCTCCAGCAATGCCGTGGCGCGCTGGCGTGCCTCCGGGATCGCAGTCTTGCCGATCAGCAACGGCATGCAGACGTTTTCCAGCGCGGTGAATTCCGGCAGCAAATGGTGGAACTGGTACACGAAGCCGAGGGAGCGGTTACGCAGCAGGCCGCGATTCTTCTCGCTCAGTGCCGACAGTTCTTCACCATCGAGCCAGACGCTGCCCTTGGTCGGCGTATCAAGACCACCCAACAGGTTGAGCAAGGTACTTTTGCCCGAACCCGAGGTGCCGACAATCGCCACACGCTCGCCCGGGTGCAACTCCAGTTGCAGACCGGCCAGCACTTGCACCGACTCCGGGCCTTCCTCGTAGGATTTGCCCAGGTTACGGCAGCTCAAGATTGCTTTATCACTCATGCCCGACTCACTCATAACGTAGCGCCTCCGCAGGCTGGGTGCGCGCGGCACGCCAGGCTGGATACAGGGTGGCGAGGAAACTCAGGACCAACGCGGCGCCGCAGACCATCAAGACGTCCTGGCTCTGCACTTGCGACGGCAGGTAATCGATGAAGTACACGTCGGCGTTGAGGAATTTATGGCCGATCACGCCTTCGAGAGCCGAGATCGCGGCGCTGACGTTCAGCGCGGCGAAGATCCCGACCACGGCGCCGATCAGCGTACCGACTACACCAATGACGGTGCCCTGCACCATGAAGATCGCCATGATCGTGCGCGGCGTGGCGCCCAGGGTGCGCAGAATCGCGATGTCGCCCTTCTTGTCATTTACCACCATCACCAGCGTGGAAATGATGTTGAACGCGGCAACGGCGACGATCAGCAACAACAGCAGGCCGATCATGGCTTTTTCCATGCGGATCGCCTGATACAGGTTGCCGTGGGTACGGGTCCAGTCGCGGGCGTAATAACGGTCTTCGCCCAGTTGTTGAGCGATGCTCCACGCGGTGCGCGGCGCCTGGAACAGGTCGTCGAACTTCAGGCGGATGCCCTGCACCTGATCCGGCTTCCAGCGGTGCAGCCGGGCCAGATCCTGCAAGCTGGTGATGCCCAGGTAACCGTCCAGCTCACCGGCGCCGACATGGAAGATGCCGACCACGGTAAAGCGCTTCATGCGCGGGAACATGCCGGCCGGGGTCACGGTGACTTCCGGCGCGACAAACGTCAGCTTGTCGCCGAGGGCCGCACCGAGCTTGGCCGCGGCCTTGTCGCCGATGACGATGCCGAATTCACCCGGCACGAGATCGTCGAGTTTGCCCTGCTGCATGAAGTTATCAATGATCGAGACATTGCGCTCTAGCGCAGGATCGATGGCATTGAGCAGGACTTTGGAGACTTTGCCGTTGTTGGTCAGCAACCCCTGCATCTGGGTAAACGGCGCCACGGCCGTCACCTGCGGGTTCTGCTTGACCTTGGCGGCCAGGCTTTGCCAGTCGCTGATTGGCTCACCGGACTCGATGGTCGCGTGGGGCACCATGCCCAGCACGCGGGTGCGCATCTCATGATCGAAGCCGTTCATGACCGACAGCACCACAATCATCACCACCACGCCGAGGGCGAGACCGATCATTGAAGTCAGGGAAATGAACGACACAAAATGATTGCGACGCTTTGCACGGGTATAACGCGTGCCAATAAATACGAAGAGAGGTCTGAACATGTCGGGGCTTGTTCGGAGGGAAAAGGAACGTCCTTGTGGCGGGGGTCGATAACCAGCTTTACACTCAGACCACCGCCGCTACCATGGGTTCGCCATGTCGACATTAGATGAAGAAGATCGCCGCGAATACTACCGTATCGAGGACACGATCGCACTGGAAATTCGGACCCTGTCCGCTCCCGAGGCCGCAGGCCTGGAAGTGTTGCAGGATGCTTCCCCACTGTTCAACTTGCTCAGCGAACTGCACCTGAGCGAATTCGAGTCGCAACACCTGCTACGCCAGATCAGTGAACGTGACCGCAACCTCGCGGCGTTCCTGAAATCCCAGAACAAACGCATCGATTTACTCAGCCAGGTGATCGCAATCACCGTGCTCGGGCAGATTGGCGAGCCGCAGCCGGTGATCATTTCCGAAGGTGGCATCGACTTTCAGTTTCCGACACCTATCGCCGTGGGCGCGCACCTGTCGGTCAAACTGGTGCTGATGCCGCAAGCCCTCGGCCTGTTGCTGCGAGCCCGCGTCACCCATTGCGACCGCAAGGCGGGAGCCTTTGACGTCGGCACCGAGTTCGAACGCCCGACCGATGCCCAGCGGCAGTTGCTGGCCCGCTACATCTTGCAGAAGCAGGCCCAGGAACGACGACTGGCCCGCGAAAACGAATCAGGCATTTAATTTAAGGAAGAACCGTGACCCTCATCTACGGCCATCGCGGCGCCAAGGGCGAAGCACCGGAAAACACCCTGACCAGCTTTCAGGAATGCCTCAAACACGGCGTGCGCCGTTGCGAACTGGACCTGCACCTGTCCATGGACAACGAGTTGATGGTCATCCACGACCCGACACTCAAGCGCACCACTGACCGTCGCGGCAAAGTCGTCGAACACACGGCGGCCGAACTGGTGACTTACGACGCACGCAAAGGTGGCCCGGGCTGGATCAAACCCTGCCCGATTCCGACGCTGGAAGAATTGTTCGAAAAGTGCGACTTCGATCACTGGCAGCTGGAAGTCAAAAGCGCTTCACGCACCCGCGCAGCGACTACGGTGCTGGCGATTCGCGAAATGGCTCAGCGTTTCGGCTTGCTCGAAAAGGTCACGATCACCTCGAGTTCACGCGAAGTGTTGAAAGCTGCGCTGGATCTGGTGCCGGACGTGTCTCGCGGTTTGGTGGCCGAATACGCCTGGCTCGACCCGCTCAAGGTCGCGCAAAGCTACGGCTGTGAAATTCTGGCGTTGAACTGGACCCTGTGTACGCCGGAACGCCTGCAGAAGGCGCAGCGTCAAGGGCTGCATGTGTCGGTTTGGACAGTCAACGAGCCCGCGCTGATGCGCAGACTCGCCGACTTCGGCGTTGACAGCCTGATTACAGACTTTCCCGGTTTGGCCAGCGCCACGCTCGAGAATTGCTGAAATCGGTCTCCCCGGCCGGCTCAGGCCACCGGCCGGAGCCACTCAAAAAAGCCGGTTGAGGCCATCGTACGCCGCTACCCGATAGGCTTCAGCCATGGTCGGGTAGTTGAACGTCGTGTTGACGAAATACTTCAGGGTGTTCAGTTCGCCCGGCTGGCTCATGATCGCCTGACCGATGTGCACGATCTCCGACGCCTGATAACCGAAGCAGTGAACGCCCAGCACTTCCAGGGTTTCGCGGTGGAACAGGATCTTCAACATGCCCTGAGGCTCGCCCGCGATCTGTGCACGCGCCATGCTCTTGAAGAACGCCTTGCCCACTTCGTACGGCACCTTGGCCTGGGTCAGCTCCTGCTCGTTCTTGCCGATCGAGCTGATCTCCGGAATGGTGTAGATGCCGGTCGGCACGTCATTAACGAAGCGCCAGCTGTTGTTATCGACGATGCTCCCAGCGGCCGAACGGCCTTGGTCGTGGGCAGCACTCGCCAGGCTCGGCCAGCCGATCACGTCACCGGCACCGTAAATGTTCGGCACGCAGGTGCGGTAGGCTTCGTCGACTTCGATCTGACCACGGCTGTTGACCTTCACGCCGATGTTTTCCAGACCCAACTGGTCGGTGTTGCCGGTACGGCCGTTGCACCAGAGCAAGGCATCGGCCTTGATCTTCTTGCCGGACTTGAGGTGCAGGATCACACCGTTGTCCACGCCTTCGACGCGGTCGTAGTCTTCGTTGTGGCGAACCGTGATGTTGTTGTTGCTGAAGTGGTAGCTCAACGCCTGGGAAATTTCCGAGTCGAGGAAGCTCAGCAACTGACCGCGGTTATCCACCAGCTCAACCAGTACACCCAGACCGCTGAAGATCGACGCGTATTCGCAACCGATTACGCCAGCGCCGTAAACGATGAGTTTGCGCGGGGTGTGACCGAGGCTGAGGATGGTGTCGCTATCGTAGATACGCGGGTGGTGGAAATCGATGTCCGCCGGGCGATAAGGACGCGAGCCGGTGGCGATGATGATGTGCTTGGCCACCAGTTTTTCGACCACGCCGTTGGCGCAAACCACTTCGATGGTTTGTTCGTCGGCGAAGCTGCCGGTGCCGAAGAACACGTCGACGCGGTTACGGGCGTAGTAGCCGGTGCGCGAAGCGACTTGTTTGGAAATGACTTTCTCGGCGCTTTTCAGCACGTCCGGAAACGAGAACCAGCGCGGTTCACCAATGGCCCGGAACATCGGGTTGGTGTTGAACTGCATGATCTGCCGGACCGAGTGACGCAGTGCCTTGGACGGGATGGTACCCAGGTGGGTGCAGTTGCCGCCGACCTGGCGACGGCTATCGACCATCGCCACCTTGCGCCCTGCTTTGGCGGCGTTCATTGCCGCGCCTTCTCCCGCAGGGCCGGAACCCAGCACCACCACGTCGTAGTTGTAGACAGCCATGCGTACTCCTCAGAACAGGCCGCGGCGCCATCGGCACCCTGCGGCTAAATCACGCCGATCTGCGGCGTGAAGGAACAATTTGGGGCCAGTGCAGAACCCGGACACAGTCTATAGAAGCGTCAACGCCGCGCACATTAACCCTTGGTCGCGTCGTAGGCTAGTTTTGCCTGCACTACAACGCCAGTCTTCACTGCTTGAATCATTGCCATCACTCGGTTTTGCCGCCACTGAGGCGTTCAAAAGCCTGATTGGTGCGTGTGACGAATCCTGTATCGGCACGAATCACAAAGAATGCACCAATGTCATGTGCCTGGGCATAGTCCCAACCCCGTTCAGGGCCGAGAATCAGCAACAGCGTCGATAGTCCATCGGCCATCAACGCTGAAGGATGAATCACAGTGACTGACGCCAGGGTGTGTAGGATCGGTGCACCGGTGCGTGCATCGAAGGTGTGGGAATAACGCCTTCCGTCCTGTTGAAAATAGTGGCGGTAATCGCCAGAGGTTGAAACGCCAAAGCCATCCACCGCGATCACTTTTTGCGCCACCTGCTGATCATCCCGGGGCTCTTCGAGGGCTATTCGCCAGGGTGAACCGTCGAGTTTCTTGCCCGCGGCCTTGAGCTCGCCCGTGGCTTCGGCGAGGTAATCGTGGATCCCCATGGCTTCGAGCCTTGCGGCAATGGTGTCGACGGCATAACCGGCGGCGATGCTATTGAAGTCGACTTCGACAGCGGCATCCTTGCACAACTGATCGCGGTCGATGCGCAGGTGCTGGTAACCGACTCGTTGCCTCACTTCGGCCAGCGCCTGAGCGCTCGGGACTTTTTCCTCACGGGCCTGCGGGCCAAATCCCCAGAGATTGAGTAGTGGTTCTACGGTCAGGTCGTAGGAGCCTTCGCTTTGCTCCGACAGTTGTTCACCGACGCGAATCAATTTGAGGATCGACGCCGGCATTTTCTGACAGCGATTGGCCGGGAGATCATTGAAGCGTTCGATGTCGGAGTCGCTGCGGTAGGTCGACATTTGTTGATCGACTTCAGCGAGGATTTTTTCGACCTGAACACGAACCTCTGACGGGGCGGGAAGCCCGGGATGGCGCAGGTACTTGATCGAATACGTGCTGCCCATGGTCGGGCCGCCGAAGCTTTCCAGGTTGTCGCCGTTGCCACAACCGCACAAAACGCCGGCCAGCACCACAAGCCCACCCCATCGTCCAGTTAACAAATCTTCATCTCCCCTCAAAACCGCGCCCGCCATTATGGGCATCAGAGCGCATGAGCGCGAGGTCTGCCTGCGCCCGTCAGTCAAACGTAAAACCTGTGGGAGCGAGCCTGAACGCGATAGCGGTGACCGGACTTACGACCGCCACACACAGGTGCAGCGTTTTCAAACAAGATCCAGCGTGAGTACCTAAAAATGTCTTCCAATACGAGCAACGGCAAAGCAATTTTTCGCGTCGTCAGTGGAAACTTCCTGGAGATGTTCGACTTTATGGTCTACGGCTTTTACGCCACGGCCATCGCTAAAACCTTCTTCCCTGCCGACAGCGCTTTCGCTTCCCTGATGTTGTCCCTGGCCACTTTCGGTGCCGGCTTCCTGATGCGTCCACTGGGGGCGATTTTCCTCGGTGCCTATATCGACCGTCATGGTCGTCGCAAAGGTTTGATCATCACCCTGGCCATGATGGCCGCCGGCACAGTGCTGATTGCCTGCGTGCCGGGTTACGCCACGCTGGGCGTCGCGGCGCCGCTGATTGTTTTGTTCGGTCGCCTGTTGCAAGGCTTCTCGGCCGGTGTGGAATTGGGCGGCGTGTCGGTGTATCTCGCCGAGATTTCGACGCCGGGTCGCAAGGGCTTTTTCGTCAGTTGGCAGTCCGCCAGCCAACAAGCCGCGGTGGTGTTCGCTGGCCTGCTGGGCGTCGGTTTGAACCACTGGCTCAGCCCGGAACAAATGGGTGACTGGGGCTGGCGCGTGCCGTTCCTGATTGGCTGCATGATCGTGCCGGTGATTTTCGTGATTCGCCGTTCGCTGGAAGAAACACCGGAGTTTCAGGCGCGTATACACCGCCCTACCCTGCGCGAAATCGTCCGATCCATCGGCCAGAACTTCGGCATTGTTATCGCTGGTATGGCGCTGGTGGTGATGACCACCGTGTCGTTCTACCTGATCACCGCTTATACCCCGACTTTCGGCAAAGCCGAGTTGCACTTGTCCGACCTGGATGCGTTGCTGGTAACGGTGTGTATCGGCCTGTCGAACTTCTTCTGGCTGCCGGTGATGGGTACCGTGTCTGACAAGATCGGGCGCAAACCCCTACTGCTGGCGGCGACGATTCTGGCAATCCTCACTGCTTACCCGGCCCTGTCGTGGCTGGTGGCGAACCCGAGCTTCAGCCATTTGCTGATTGTCGAGTTGTGGCTGTCGTTCCTGTATGGCTCGTACAACGGCGCCATGGTCGTGGCGCTGACCGAGATCATGCCGGTTGAGGTTCGTACGACGGGGTTCTCTTTGGCCTACAGCCTGGCGACCGCGACGTTCGGTGGGTTTACACCGGCGGCGTGTACGTATCTGATTCATGTGCTGGACAACAAGGCTGCGCCGGGGATCTGGCTCAGTGGTGCGGCGGTGCTGGGGTTGATCGCGACGCTGGTGTTGTTCCGGGGGAACAAGCATGAACTGCGGACGGCGCAGGCAGCAGTAGTCGGCGGCGCCTGATCCATCGCCTTCGCGAGCAAGCCCGCTCCCACATTTGACCGAGTTGTCCAGGCGGACACGGTCAAATGTGGGAGCGGGCTTGCTCGCGAAGAGGCCGGCACCGACAACACACCCAACGGACCAAACCACACAAACAAAAACGCCCCGACCTAGGCCGGGGCGTTTTCATGTGTAGCTAAGCTTAGCGCGGGAACGCAGGCGGGTTTACACCGGCCATGTCTTCCATCACGCGTACTACCTGGCAGCTGTAACCGAATTCGTTGTCGTACCAAACGTACAGAACAACGCGGTTGTCTTGGGTGATGGTTGCTTCAGCGTCCACAACGCCTGCGTGGCGCGAGCCAACGAAGTCGGTGGACACCACTTCCTGCGAGTTGACGTAATCGATTTGCTTATGCAGATCGGAGTGCAGCGCCATGTAGCGCAGGTACTCGTTCATCTCTTCGCGGGTGGCGGCTTTCTCAAGGTTCAGGTTGAGAATGGCCATCGACACGTTTGGCGTCGGAACGCGGATCGCGTTACCGGTCAGCTTGCCGGCCAGCTCAGGCAGTGCCTTGGCAGCAGCAGTGGCAGCGCCGGTCTCGGTGATCACCATGTTCAGCGCGGCGCTACGGCCACGGCGATCGCCCTTGTGGAAGTTGTCGATCAGGTTCTGGTCGTTGGTGTACGAGTGAACCGTTTCAACGTGACCATTCACGATGCCGAACTTGTCGTTAACAGCTTTCAGCACCGGCACGATGGCGTTGGTGGTGCAGGAAGCGGCGGAAACGATCTTGTCGTCAGCGGTGATTTCACCGTGGTTGATGCCGTGAACGATGTTCTTCAGCTTGCCTTTACCCGGCGCGGTCAGAACAACGCGGTCGATACCCGGGCACGCCAGGTGTTGACCCAGGCCCTCGGCGTCACGCCATACACCGGTGTTGTCCACCAGCAGCGCGTCTTTGATGCCGTACTGGGTGTAATCCACTTCAGTCGGATTCTTCGCGTAGATAACCTGGATCAGGTTGCCGTTGGCGGTGATGGTGCTGTTGGCTTCATCGATGGTAATGGTGCCGTCGAACGGACCATGAACCGAATCGCGACGCAGCAGGCTTGCACGCTTGACCAGATCGTTCTCGGCGCCCTTGCGGACAACGATGGCGCGCAGACGCAGGCCGTCGCCACCACCGGTTTTCTCGATCAGGATACGCGCCAGCAGACGACCGATACGACCGAAGCCGTACAGGACAACGTCGGTGCCTTTGCGAGCGGCAACGTTCTGCTGCCCAACAACGTCAGCCAGTTCTTCACGGACGAACTGCTCGGCAGTGCGACCTTTACCTTCGGCCTTGAACTTGACCGCAAGCTTGCCCAGGTCTACCGAAGCGGCGCCGAGCTTGAGCTCGCTCATCGCCTTCAGCAGCGGGAATGTTTCGTGGACGGACAATTCGCTGTCATCGGACTGACGATGACGGGCAAAGCGGTGAGCTTTGAGAATCGCAATGACTGAACGGTTGATCAGGCTGCGGCCATAGATCGAGCTCACCACGTTGTTATTGCGGTAGAGCTGACCGATAAGCGGAATCATCGCTTCTGCGAGTGCTTCACGGTCGATCCATTCACCAAGACACTGGTCGGGCTTCTGAGTCACGGGAACCTTCCACATGTAGGGGCAGAAAAAAGGGGCTACATTATGCCGCCGACTCCCTCCCGTAGCAATGCGTGCTTGTCGTGCGATCAGTAACATTTTCCTGTTCAAAAAAATCACGCCGCGCCGAAGCCCAATAAAACCGGGGCTTCCAGCGCAGTCAAATTTTTGGAGACAACGCTACCTTGTCCGTAACCCTCCGTAACACTGGTTGGTTTTGCCACTACATAATCAGCAAATATCAGTAAAAAACCGGCAGATTTTGTCTTTACCACTACATTTCGCCAAACCTGCGTAATAGACACAGTCTGCAACTGACAGGCGGCACCCGGGGCCGCTACAATTACCGACTTTGTCGCAACGCTTGGAGCTCAACCTTCCGTGCCCGTTCTGCGTCTACCGCTTCTCCCTGCCGCGGCAGGTAAACAGCACTGGGGCAACCTGCCCGGTGCCGCCCTCAGCCTGGCCATCGCCGAGGCTGCCAGCGCTGCCAAGCGCTTTACCCTGCTGCTGACCGCCGACAGCCAAAGTGCCGAACGGCTGGAGCAGGAGCTGAGTTTCTTCGCCCCGGATTTGCCCGTACTGCATTTCCCGGACTGGGAAACCCTGCCCTACGATCTGTTTTCGCCGCACCAGGACATTATTTCCCAGCGCATCGCCGCCCTTTACAGGCTGCCGGAGCTGAGCCATGGCGTGCTGGTGGTGCCGATCACCACCGCCCTGCATCGCCTGGCGCCGACCAAGTTCCTGCTCGGCAGCAGCCTGGTGCTGGACGTCGGCCAGAAGCTCGATGTCGAACAAATGCGTACGCGGCTTGAAGCCAGCGGCTATCGCTACGTCGACACGGTGTACGAGCATGGCGAGTTCACGGTGCGCGGCTCGCTGATCGACCTGTTTCCGATGGGCAGCAAACTGCCCTTCCGAATCGACCTGTTCGATGACGAAATCGAGACGCTGCGCACGTTCGATCCGGAAAACCAGCGCTCCATCGATAAAGTCGACACCGTCCGTCTGCTGCCTGCGCGTGAATTTCCGCTGCAAAAAGATGCGGTCACTCGCTTCAAAGCACGCTTCCGCGAGCGCTTTGATGTCGACTTCCGCCGCTGCCCGATCTTCCAGGACCTGAGCAGCGGGATTACACCGGCGGGTATCGAGTACTACCTGCCGCTGTTCTTCGACGAAACCTCCACCTTGTTCGATTACTTGCCACAGGACACGCAAGTGTTTTCCCTACCCGGCATCGAGCAAGCGGCGGAGAATTTCTGGAACGACGTGCGCAACCGCTATGAAGAGCGCCGCGTCGATCCGTCCCGTCCTTTATTACCACCGGCCGAGCTGTTCCTGCCGGTGGAAGATTGTTTTGCCCGCCTGAAGAGCTGGCCCCGTGTGGTGGCCAGTCAACAGGACGTGGAAACCGGTGTCGGTCGCGAGCGCTTCCCGGCGCGCGAACTGCCGAACCTGGCCATCGAAGCCAAAGCCACTCAGCCATTGGCGGCGCTGGCGGGTTTCCTTGACGAATTCCCCGGACGCGTGCTGTTCACCGCCGAATCGGCGGGCCGTCGTGAAGTGCTGCTGGAATTGCTAGAGCGCCTGAAGCTGCGACCGAAAACCGTCGACAGCTGGCCGGACTTCGTCGCGAGCAAAGAGCGTTTGGCAATCACCATCGCCCCGCTCGACGAAGGCCTTGTGCTCGACAACCCGGCCCTGGCTCTGGTGGCCGAAAGTCCGTTGTTCGGTCAGCGCGTGATGCAGCGCCGTCGCCGCGAAAAACGCGCCGACGCCAATAACGATGCGGTCATCAAGAACCTCACCGAACTGCGCGAAGGCGCGCCGGTGGTGCATATCGATCACGGCGTCGGCCGCTACCTCGGGCTGGCCACGCTGGAAATCGACGATCAGGCCGCCGAATTCCTCACGCTGCAATATGCCGAAGGCGCCAAGCTGTACGTGCCGGTGGCCAACCTGCACCTGATCGCTCGCTACACCGGCAGCGATGATGCCTTGGCCCCGCTGCACCGTCTCGGCTCGGAAACCTGGCAGAAAGCCAAGCGCAAAGCGGCCGAACAGGTACGCGATGTTGCCGCCGAGTTGCTGGACATTTATGCCCGTCGCGCCGCTCGCGAAGGTTATGCGTTCGAAGACCCGAAAGCCGATTACGCAACGTTCAGTGCTGGCTTCCCGTTCGAAGAAACACCCGACCAGCAAACCACCATCGACGCGGTGCGTGCCGACATGCTCGCGCCCAAGCCGATGGATCGTCTGGTCTGCGGCGACGTGGGTTTCGGCAAGACTGAAGTGGCCATGCGCGCCGCTTTCATCGCGGTGCACGGCGGTCGTCAGGTGGCAATTCTGGTGCCGACCACCCTGCTCGCCCAACAGCATTACAACAGCTTCCGCGACCGCTTCGCCGATTGGCCGGTGACTGTGGAAGTGATGAGCCGCTTCAAGTCGACCAAGGAAGTGAACGCCGCCGTCGCGGACCTGGCCGAAGGCAAGATCGACATCGTGATCGGCACGCACAAGCTGCTGCAGGACGACGTGAAGATCAAAAACCTCGGGCTGGTCATCATCGATGAAGAACACCGCTTTGGTGTGCGCCAGAAGGAACAGCTCAAGGCACTGCGCAGCGAAGTCGATATCCTGACCCTGACCGCCACGCCGATTCCGCGCACGCTGAACATGGCCGTGTCGGGCATGCGCGATCTGTCGATCATTGCCACGCCACCCGCGCGTCGCCTGTCGGTGCGGACCTTCGTCATGGAGCAGAACAAGAGCACGGTCAAAGAGGCCCTGCTCCGTGAGTTGCTGCGTGGCGGCCAGGTTTACTACCTGCACAACGACGTGAAGACCATCGAGAAATGCGCCGCCGACCTCGCCGAGCTGGTGCCGGAAGCACGAATCGGCATCGGCCACGGGCAGATGCGCGAACGCGATCTCGAACAAGTGATGAGCGACTTCTACCACAAGCGCTTCAACGTGCTGATTGCCTCGACCATCATCGAGACCGGCATCGACGTGCCGAGTGCCAACACCATCATCATCGAGCGTGCCGACAAGTTCGGCTTGGCGCAGCTGCACCAATTGCGCGGCCGCGTCGGGCGCAGTCACCACCAGGCTTACGCTTACCTGCTGACGCCGCCGCGCCAGCAGATCACCCCGGATGCGGAAAAGCGTTTGGAGGCGATCGCCAACACCCAGGACCTTGGCGCAGGCTTCGTGCTGGCGACCAACGACCTGGAAATCCGTGGCGCCGGCGAGCTGTTGGGCGATGGTCAGAGCGGGCAGATCCAGGCGGTTGGCTTTACGCTGTACATGGAAATGCTCGAACGCGCGGTGAAGTCGATCCGCAAGGGCGAGCAACCAAACCTGGATCAGCCGTTGGGCGGTGGTCCGGAAGTCAATCTGCGCGTACCGGCATTGATTCCCGAAGACTATCTGCCGGACGTTCACGCCCGATTGATTCTCTACAAACGCATCGCTTCGGCCACCGACGAAGAAGGCCTCAAGGACTTGCAAGTCGAGATGATCGATCGATTCGGCCTGTTGCCGGAGCCGACCAAGAACCTGATGCGTATCACAGCGCTGAAGTTGCAGGCCGAATTGCTGGGCATCAAAAAAGTCGACGGCGGCCCTCAAGGTGGCCGAATCGAGTTCGCGGCGCAGACACCGGTCGATCCGCTGACGCTGATCAAACTGATTCAGGGCCAGCCCAAACGCTACAAATTCGAAGGCGCCACGATGTTTAAATTCATGGTGCCGATGGAGCGCTCGGAAGAACGCTTTAATACTGTAGAGGCGCTGCTTGAGCTCCTTATCCCGAAAACTGCTTGAAGGACGCCGCATGCGCCTGTTTCGTTTACTGACCTTGCTGACAACCCTGGTCGCACCCACGGCGTTTGCCGATGATCTGTATCAGATTGAAATGATCCTGGTCCGGCAAAACGCCGTACCCGCTATCGTCAGCCGCGCCGCACCGGAAGACTGGGCCGCCGGCGCGCAGCCCATCAGCAAGGACAGCCTGCGCACGCCGAGCCTGAATGGCGAAGTGGAAAAACTCACGGCCAGCGCGGACTACACCGTGTTGCTGCACAAAACCTGGCAACAAACGCTCGGCGAACAAGCCAGCAAAGTGGCGATCAGCGACGGCAAGGAACAATATGGTCAGTTCCCGATCGAGGGCACGTTGAACCTGAAACTGGGGCGCTTCACCGACGTCGACGCCGACTTCTGGGTCAACCAGATCGACGGCAACGGCATGGTTACCGCCAGCGAAAGCCTCAAGCAAGAAAGCCATACCAAGAACGGCCAGCTGAACTTCCTCGACAACGGCCACCTCGGCCTGTTGATCAAGATCACCTCGCTCACCGCCCCTGCGCCTCGGCCAGTCCCCGATGAAATTCCGGACTGATTGAAGTCCCTATGCCTTCGACCCTGAGCAAACCCCTGGCACCCTCCTGGGTCAGTCGATTCAAAGAACAGAGCCTGGAGCGCGGCCGTCGCTATGCACTGGAGAACCGCGTGCGGATCGTCGAAGTCGGTGACGCCACGATCACTGCGGCGTGCGAAGGCTCTGGCGGCAATGTGTACCGTCAGACCATTCGCCTGCGCGAATCAGCCAAAGCCACCTTGTTGATGGTCGATGCCACCTGCACTTGCCCGGTTCACAGCAACTGCAAACATTGCGCGGCGGTGTTGCTCAAAGTCCAGGAAACACTGGCCTACCCTGCGGCAGCCCAAGACGCCGAACTGCTGGAAAAACTGCAAGCCGTACTGGAAAACCGCGGACCGAAAGCGCCACCACAAGTGCTTGTGGATAACGTGCAACCGGTGCCTCGCCTGTGGCTGGCGAGTGTCGAGTTCAGTGCTTTCGAACCACGCAACGGCAAAATGCAGCGTTACATTCAACATCGCGCCGCACTGTCTTTCAGCTATCTGGATGAATACGTTGCCGGGCAGAAGAACACCGATATCCTGATCCGCCAGGAAACCCAGACACTGCGGATAAAACGTCACCCGGATGTGGAACAAACCTACAGGGAACAGTTGCGAATCCTCGGCTTCAAAATCGCCACCCGGCAAAGCAAGGCCTTGCCGGAAAGCGCCGGCGAGCTCTACGAAATGGTCAACGACAGCGCCTGGCTGACGTTCACCCTGAATGAGCTGCCGAAGTTGCGCACCCAAGGCTGGGAGTTGCAGATCGACGAAGATTTCGGTTTCGACCTGACTGCCGTGGACGACTGGTACGCCACCGTCGAGCAAGCACCGGAGCGCGACTGGTTTGATCTGGAGTTGGGGATCATTGTTAACGGTGAGCGGCTGAGTTTGCTGCCGATCCTGTTGAACCTGATGCGCTCGCACACTGAAATCCTCAACCCGGAACGCCTTGCACGACGTCGCGACGACGAGCTGATTCTGGTGAATATCCCCAATCGGCCGAATTCCGAATACGGTCCGCTGCAAGTCGCCCTGCCCTTCGGCCGCTTGAAACCGGTACTGGCGACGCTCGGCGAGTTCTATCTGCAAGAGCCCGGCGAAACCACGCTGCGCCTGAGCAAGGCTGACGCAACGCGTTTGAATCCGCTGGAAGACTTGCCACTACTCTGGGAAGGCGGCGAACAGATCCGTACCTTTGCCCAGCGTTTGCGCGACATCAAGGACTACACGGCGACGGCGCCTGAAGGCTTGAACGCGACGTTGCGTCCTTATCAGCTGGAAGGCCTGAGCTGGATGCAGTCGTTGCGGCAACTGGAAGTCGGCGGGATTCTCGCGGACGACATGGGCCTTGGCAAAACCCTACAGACCCTGGCGCATGTGCTCACTGAAAAAGCGGCTGGGCGCCTCGACCGGCCGTGCATGGTGGTGATGCCCACCAGCCTGATTCCGAACTGGCTCGACGAAGCAGCGCACTTCACGCCGCAACTCAAAGTGCTGGCGCTGTACGGCGCCAGTCGCAAAAAACATTTCGACAATCTGGCTGAATACGACCTGATCCTGACCACCTATGCGCTGCTGCCCAAGGACATCGAGCGACTCGCCGCGCAGCCATTGCACGTGCTGGTGCTGGATGAAGCGCAGTACATCAAGAATCCTAACAGCAAGGCGGCCCAGGCGGCCCGCGAGCTGAACGCGCGCCAGCGTTTGTGCCTGAGCGGTACGCCGCTGGAAAACCACCTTGGTGAGCTGTGGTCGCTGTTCCACTTTTTGCTGCCGGGCTGGCTAGGCGACGTGAAAAGCTTCAACCGCGATTATCGGGTGCCGATTGAAAAACGCGCCAGTGAAGTCAGGCTTCAGCACCTCAATGGCCGGATCAAACCGTTCCTTTTGCGTAGGACCAAGGAACAGGTCGCGACGGAATTACCGCCGAAGACCGAGATCATTCACTGGGTCGAGCTCAACGAAGCCCAGCGCGATGTGTATGAAACCATGCGCCTGGCCATGGACAAGAAAGTCCGCGACGAGATCACCCGCAAAGGCGTGGCGCGCAGTCAGATCATCATTCTTGAGGCGCTGCTGAAACTGCGTCAGGTGTGCTGCGATTTGCGCCTGGTCAACGATGCTGTCCTGCCAACGCGTGGCAGCACATCAGGCAAGCTCGACAGCCTGATGGAAATGCTTGATGAATTGTTTGAAGAAGGGCGACGGATTCTGTTGTTCTCGCAGTTCACATCAATGCTGGCGCTGATCGAAGTCGAACTGAAGAAGCGTGGCGTCGAATATGCGCTACTGACGGGACAAACCCGCGACCGACGTGCGCCCGTGAAGGACTTTCAGAGCGGCAAGCGTCAGATTTTTCTGATCAGCCTGAAGGCTGGCGGTGTCGGCTTGAACCTGACGGAAGCGGATACGGTGATTCACTACGATCCGTGGTGGAACCCGGCGACGGAGAATCAGGCAACTGACCGGGCGTATCGCATTGGCCAGGAGAAACCGGTGTTCGTCTACAAGATGATTGCCCGGGGCACAGTGGAGGAGAAAATTCAGCATCTGCAGAAAGAAAAATCCGACCTGGCGGCTGGCGTACTGGATGGGCGCAAGACCGGGGACTGGAAGTTGCAGAGTGATGATATTGAAGCGTTGTTTGCGCCGTTGCCGGACAAGCTCGAAAAGCGCTGAGGTTTGCGTTGCCAGTTACATTGCCATCGCGAGCAGGCTCACTCCTACATTTGGATCTGTGTTTACCCATCATACTGGGAACACCACACATCCAAATGTAGGAGTGAGCCTGCTCGCGATGTGGCCCTAACTGAGTAAAACCGCTATCAGGACTTGAGATTAGGCAGCGGCGCAAACAGTGCCTCTATATCGTTCTGCTCAAGTTTCCAGCCACCCGTCGCTCCGCCTTCAAGCACCGCCCCTGCCAACGCGGCCTTCTCCTTCTGCAGTGCCTGTATTTTTTCTTCCACCGTGCCGCGGGCAATCAGCTTGTAAACAAACACCGGTTTGTTTTGCCCAATCCTGTAGGCACGGTCAGTTGCCTGGTTTTCCACCGCCGGGTTCCACCAGGGATCGAAATGGATCACCGTGTCTGCCGCCGTCAGGTTCAGGCCCGTGCCGCCAGCCTTCAAACTGATCAGGAATAGCGGCACTTTACCGCCCTGGAAATCCTTGACCGGCGTACGTCGATCCGTCGTATCACCGGTCAACAACGAATAACCGAGACCGCGCTGCTGCAACTCTTCCTCGATCAGGGCGAGCATCGAAGTGAACTGCGAAAACAGCAGAATTTTGCGTCCTTCGCTGAGCAGTTCTTCCAGCATTTCCATCAGGCTGAGTAATTTCCCGCTGCCGGAACGAAGGGCTTTTTGGGTGAGCGGCATTTTGATCAAACGCAAATCGCAGCACACCTGACGCAGCTTGAGCAGTGCATCGAGGATGATGATTTGACTGCGCCCAACGCCGCTGCGGGCAATTTCATCACGCACCTTTTTATCCATCGCCACGCGCACGGTTTCATACACATCCCGTTGCCCATCGCTGAGATCAACCCAATGCACAATCTCGGTTTTTGGCGGTAATTCGGTTGCTACCTGGTCTTTCTTGCGACGAAGCAGAAAGGGTTTTATCCGAGCCGTCAGGTGTTGCATCCGCTGAACGTTGCCATGTTTCTCGATCGGCGTGCGGTAGTCGCGATTAAAAGTTTTGCTGTCGCCCAGCCAACCCGGCAGCAGGAAGTGGAACTGGGACCACAGTTCGCCGAGGTGGTTTTCCAGCGGTGTACCAGACAGACACAATCGCTGACCGGCCTGCAGATCACGGGCAGCTTGAGCGGCTTTGCTGAGCGGGTTCTTGATGTTCTGTGCCTCATCGAGAATCAGCACACTCCAGACTTGAGCCTGCAACACCTCCAAGTCCCGTGGCAGCAACGCGTAAGTGGTCAACACCAAGTCGTATTCCGCCAGGCGGACAAAGTCTTTTTGCCGTGCGGTGCCATGCAGCGCCAACACTTTGAGCTGCGGCGTGAAGCGCGCCGCTTCGTCTAACCAGTTGGGGATCAGACTGGTGGGCATCACCGCCAGTGCCGGACGATCAAGCCGTCCGGCCTGTTTTTCTGTCAGCAGATGCGCCAGGGTTTGCAGGGTTTTCCCCAGCCCCATGTCGTCGCCGAGAATGCCACCGACCTCCAACTCGCGCAGGGTTTGCATCCAGTTCAGGCCTTCAAGCTGATAGGGCCGTAGCGTTGCGTTCAGGCCCTCGGGCGCCGCGACCTGAACATGCGTCGACTCACGTAATCGCTGCGCAAAACCGCGCAAACGCTCACCGCCCTGCCAGACCAGCGGAATGCCTTCCAGCGCATTCAGTCGAGCGGCATCCGGCGCACTCAAACGCAATGAATCGCCCGGATGATCGCCCAGATACAACTCACCAAGGGTCGCCATCAACGGCTTGATTCGACCGTAGGGCAGCGCGACCTTGGCATTGGTTTTGGCGCCGAAACGCCCAGCGCCAAGCTCGATCAACAACTGCTCGTCATCGTCGCGCTGGGCCAGGCTTGCAGGGTCCATCAGTTGTGGCTGGGTACGCAGCAAATGCAACAGGATCGGCAAAAGACTGTGGCGCGTACCGTTGACGACGATACCCAGTTGCAGATCGAACCACTGATGGCCTGACTCTTCCTCGACTTCGGCATACCACTCGTCTACGGGCTGCACGTTGAAGTGGAAGCCATCGCTGATATCGACATGCCAGTTTGCCTCGCGCAACGACCCGATTCCGTCCCGAACGAAGGCGAGCCAGGCCGAATCATCCGGCAGAGCGAACATCTCGCCCGGGCGATCGACACTACTTTTGCGCGTGGCCTTTTTAAAGCCGTGTTTTTGCAATAACTGGCGCAGGGCTTTTTCGACGGCAGGTTTGCGCTGGATTCGCTGGGTTTCAGTACCCGAGAGGATTAGCACCTCCGGGTTTCTGTCCGCCGCCGGATGCCCGTTGTAGGTGAAGGCCAACGCCGCACGGTGCTCCGGCTCGTACTTCCAGTTCGTGTAACGCTTGCCGCTGACGAGTGTCAGGTGGGCCTGGGGCAAAATGTCATCGATCACCCGCTCCGTCAGCGTGTGCGGCGGAGAGACTTTTGTCGCTGAACTCATCCGATGGCTGAACTGCATCGCCTGTCGTGCCGGAATATCCGGGGCCAACGTCAAGTGACACGCCAGTTTTTCATCCAACTCGCTGAGCAGTGGCCCGACTTGCAGGCGTTCTCGATCCAGATAGTACAAGGGCTCCAAGGCCAGGATTGTCTCCACTGGGGCGTTGTCGCTACCCCACTGAGGGCGAAAACTGCCGTTGGCTTGTTCGGCCCAGGAAAACTGGCCTGCTCTACTCATTCCTGGCGTGAGGGCTTGAGGCTGTTTGAGATCGAGGAAAAGACGCGAAGTTCGCAACAGCATCTCGAGGAGTTCGGCACCGCTGCTGCCTTCCAACGGATAGCCGGCGTAGTAGGCGTGGTGGGAGTGAACGGCGACCAACAATCTGGCGATCCGAAGATCCAGTTCAGTCAGGTAACCGGGTTGACGTATCAGCGTGTCCGACAGCGAATACACCGACTTGATGTCTTGCAAACGACCGTCCTTGAGTTGACGGGCTTTGGAAATCTCCAGCGTCCATTTCCCGGCAGTGGGCGTTGCCCTGAGTTTGTAAAACAGGCGTGTGCCTGCTCCCTGCACCGACTCATCGAGAGGGTTGTTTGCAGAAGGAATGCTGTCGAGCCAGCGCTCCAGTTCACGATTCAAATGAATGGGAGCAGAACTGTCAGTCACTACGACAGGAAGTTCTTGCAGATGATAAATAACGGTCGCGCAGTGTTTGCAATCGACCACCACGGGGCAGGAGCAGGTGCAGTCCAGCTCAAAATCACCATTAAAATCTTCGACAAGCTCGATGAGCTGTTCGTAAATGTTGCCTTCGGAACCCTTGCAACTCGCACGAACCAGCACATTAGCAACTTCGAGGATTTTTACCCGATGCTCATGGGCGTATCTGCGCGCCTTATCCAGAGCGCGATGGCTGAACGCCTCCGCCCACGGCAGCTCTTGAAGTTGCTCAATGATTGTCGACATACATTCAATACGCTTGAATATGGATTAATGACGATGGCTCACAGTTCAACGGCTTAACACCCGCGTCAGCGTCGACTTCACCTTCCCCATCCCGTCATGCAACGCCTGCTCGATCTCGGCCATGGTGATCACCGCCGTCGACTTGCCCGCAGCAGGATTCACCACCAGCGCCAGGCACGCGTAATCCAGTTCCAGCTCACGCGCCAATGCTGCTTCCGGCATACCCGTCATGCCGACGATGTCGCAGCCATCACGTTCCAGCCGCGCAATTTCAGCAACGGTTTCCAGCCGAGGACCCTGGGTACAGGCATACACGCCATGACTGCTGTAACCCACGCCTTCAGCCGCCAGCGCCGCGATCAACTGCTGACGCAGTGGCTCGCTGTAGGGATAACTGAAGTCGATGTGGGTCACGTGCTCCAGGTCATCGGCGAAATAGGTGTGCTCGCGGCCGCTCGTGTAATCGATCAGCTGATGCGGCACGCAAAAGTGCCCGGTGCCCATCGCTGCGTGGATCCCGCCTACGGCGTTGACCGCGAGGACCGCTTCGGCGCCCGCCTGCTTCAATGCCCAGAGGTTGGCGCGGTAGTTCACCTGATGCGGCGGCAAACGGTGCGGATGACCATGACGCGCGAGAAACAGCACTTCCTTGCCGGCGTATTCGCCGATCTGAACCTCGGCCGAAGGCGGCCCGTAAGGAGTGTCCACCGCCAATGACTGACGAATACTCAGGCCTTCGAGTTGAGTCAGGCCGGTGCCACCGATAATCGCGTAAACCGTCATAACGTAAAGTCCTTATTCAATCAGTTGAGCGTCTTTGAGCGCACCGACAGCCGCCAGCCAGCGCGGGTTCTGGCGGTATTCGGTATTGGCGTAGGACTGGCCGCGCATCCGCGCAATTCGCTCGGACGGCTTGACCTTCAGACGCTGGGCAGCGCTCAGCGCCAATTCCGCAGCGGCGCGGTCGTTGCACACCAGGCCCATGTCGCAGCCAGCGGTCAACGCCGCTTCGATACGACTGGCGGCATCGCCCACCACATGGGCGCCGGCCATCGACAGGTCGTCACTGAAGATTACGCCATCGAATTGCAACTCGCCGCGCAGGATGTCCTGCAACCAGCGACGGGAGAAGCCGGCAGGCTGGGAGTCGACTTGTGGGTAAATCACGTGAGCCGGCATGACCGCGGCCAGTTGCTTGCTCAGTTTGGCGAACGGCACCAGATCGTTGGCGCGGATCTCGTCGAGGCTGCGCTCGTCATTCGGAATGGCGACGTGGGAATCAGCTTCGGCCCAGCCATGGCCAGGAAAATGCTTGCCGGTGGCCGCCATGCCGGCGCTGTTCATGCCGCGGATGAATGCGCCGGCCAGCAACGCGGCGCGCTCGGGATCACCTTCGAATGAACGTGTACCGACGACGGCGCTGCGCTGGTAATCCAGATCCAGCACCGGGGCAAAACTCAGGTCGAGACCGACGGCCAGCACTTCGGTGGCCATGATCCAGCCACATTGCTCGGCCAGGTATTCGGCGTTCGGGTTGTCGGCGATGGCGCGCATGGCTGGCAGTCGCACGAAGCCTTGGCGCAAACGCTGAACGCGGCCTCCTTCCTGGTCCACCGCCAGCAGTAGATCGGGACGAATGGCGCGAATCGCGGCGCTCAACTCGCGCACCTGGCGCGGGGTTTCGATGTTGCGGGCAAAAATGATCAGGCCGCCCACTTCGGGCTGGCGCAACAATTGGCGATCTTCGGCCGTCAGCCAGGTACCGGCGACGTCCACCATCAACGAGCCTTGCAGGCCAGCAGTCATAGAGATTCCTTGATAACGAGAAACCCGGCCCGCACGTATTCGCCGCCCTGGTTGATGCCCGGCAGGTCGGCGATACAAATGGGGAGCGGGTTCAGAACGAGAGTCGGCATGGGCGGCTAGCTTAGCGGATGTCAGCTGCCGCGCCCACCCGTGTGCGGTTAAACCTTGGCGGCTGCCGGGGCCGACTTGCTGCGTGGACGCAGTTGTGCGGTGGCCATGGCCGAGTCCGTAACGCCGGTTTCGGCACGCATGCCCGCAGCCAGGAACGGCACCATCAGGCGCATCACTTGTTCAATGGAGGTGTTGACGCCGAAATCGGTCTCGGCAATAGCACGCAAGGCCTTGATCCCCGACATGCTGAACGCCGCAGCGCCGAGCATGAAGTGCACGCGCCAGAACAGCTCGATCGGTGGAATGCGCGGTGCGGCTTCGTTGACCAGCATCATGTAGCGGCGGAACACCTTGCCGTACATATCTTCCAGGTAACGACGCAAGTGGCCTTGGCTCTGACTGAATGCCAGACCCAACAGGCGCATAAAGATAGAGAGATCGTTGCCGCTGCGTGGTTGCACCACCAGGGCTTGCTCGACGAGTATTTCCAGCAGCTCTTCGAGGGTCGGCTTGTTTTCAGGCTTGGCCTGACGCCGCTCCAGCTCTTTATCAAGGCTCAGGCAGAACGGTCCGAGGAAGCGCGAAAAGACCGCCTGGATCAGCGCCTTCTTGGAGCCGAAGTGATAGTTCACCGCCGCCAGATTGACACCGGCCTTGCTGGTGATCAGACGCAATGAGGTTTCAGCAAAACCTTTTTCCGCGAACAACTGCTCGGCAGCATCAAGAATGCGTTCAACGGTTTCCGACTGGGCCATGGCTACTCCGCCTGACAAACACTTGTTTGAAACATACGTTTCAGCCTGTGTCTTGTCAAGCTTGGCCGTTCGTTTTGGGAATGGTCGGTCAGCTATTTAACCATACAACGACGAAGCTTCAATCAGCGGGTCGATTGACCGTCCGGCGGTCGATAAAAAAAGGGGCATTGCCAAGACGCTTTCACTGTATATAATCCCAGTCACTGTATAAAAAGACAGAGCGACCAAAATGCTAAAGCTGACGCCACGCCAAGCAGAGATTCTGGCCTTCATCAAACGCTGCCTCGAAGACAACGGCTACCCACCGACCCGCGCGGAGATCGCTCAGGAACTGGGTTTCAAGTCACCCAACGCAGCGGAAGAACACCTTAAGGCGCTGGCCCGCAAAGGCGCCATCGAGATGACCCCGGGCGCTTCCCGCGGCATTCGCATACCAGGCTTCGAAGCCAAGACTGACGAGTCCACCCTGCCAATCATTGGTCGAGTGGCTGCCGGCGCTCCCATTCTGGCCCAGCAACACATCGAAGAGTCCTGCAACATCAATCCTGCTTTCTTCCATCCGCGCGCCGACTATTTACTGCGCGTTCATGGCATGAGCATGAAGGACGTCGGTATTTTCGACGGCGACCTGCTGGCCGTACACACCACGCGTGAAGCCCGTAACGGCCAGATCGTGGTCGCGCGTATCGGCGATGAAGTGACGGTCAAGCGTTTCAAGCGTGATGGCAGCAAGGTCTGGTTGATTGCCGAAAACCCTGAATTTGCCCCTATCGAAGTGAACCTGAAAGATCAGGAACTGGTGATTGAAGGCTTGAGTGTTGGCGTGATTCGCCGCTAAAGGAGGCTTTATGCAGTTCCCACACACATCACAGCAAGCCCAACTGCCACTGTTCGAGGCATTCATGGCGCAACCACTGGCGCCGATCCTGAAAGACGTGGTCGAGTCGCCCTGGAGCGCCGAGCCCGAAGTCTTCAGTGAGCTGTCGCTACGCGGTGCAGCGGGGAACTGCCTGAACCTTCTGGCACCAATTCTCAGGGAATTGAGTCAGGACCAGGACGCACGCTGGCTGACACTGATTGCCCCGCCAGCGAGCCTGACGCAGACCTGGTTGCGGGATGCCGGCCTAAATCGCGAACGCATTCTGCTGCTGCAACCTCGTGGCACCCAGAGCGCCCAGCAATTGACCTGCGAAGCCTTGCGCCTGGGCCGCAGCCATACAGTGGTCAGCTGGCTCAACCCTTTGAACACATCATCACGGCAACAGTTGATCAGCGCCGCCCGGACCGGGGACGCACAGAGCTTGAATATTCGATTGGGTTAACTGAGCAACTTAACTGGAAAACAATGCGCGCCTTGATCTGCGCGAGGCTTCTCCAAGGATAGAGAAGCCGACCTGTAGCGATACCCGTAAAAACCGACGAGCGGGATCAATGAAGGACGCGAGTCCCCTGATCCTTATCGAATTCGCCTTCAACCAAGCGCCCTGCCATCTGAACGCCGACGCTCAACATCGCCTTGGCGACTTCCACGTATTGGCCTTGCAGGAACGCCTTGGCATCCTCGGAGAAATCCAAAGTAACCAGAGAACCCTCGTCCTCGGCCCTGCGCAGCTCGATACGGCCGTCTGGTAACTCGACAATTTCTAGAAAGGACGTTGGCATAAAGGTCTGTTCTCCACGAAAGGCGGGGATTATATAGGCATCGGTCAGGCTTCGCTCAGCAAGTTGACCAGATGTCATTGCAATGAAATATCTTTTTGTACTCATCCCTGAGCGGACACCCTGTCGGGGCATCCGTCTTTGCGCTTAATCCTTCAGCACTCGTTCAATCCTTCGCGAAACCGGATCGCCAGACCTTTCAGGTTCTGACGCCAGCTTTCCAGTTCTTCCCGACTCAACTCTTCAGGCGCCTCTTCTGCATCCAGGTTAACGGCCAGGATCAGCGGCTGGGTCACGTCGCCTTTAGGCTTGTGCGGCGCGCGGGGCGGTTGAAACAACGCCGCATGGGCCGCCAGCAACTTGGCCAACCAGGTTTCAGGGTTTTGCGCGAGCTCGACCATCTCCGCCATTTCAGGAATCGCGATGGTTTCCAGGACTTCGCGAGTCAGCAACACCTCAGCCCGCGGCGCATTGGCCTGTGGCAAGCGATAGAACCCGGCGATTTCATGGCACAGTCCCAGCAAGGCACCGTACAGGTGAAACAACGCCGATTCGCGCCCCGCCTGGATCAGCGCCAGGGAGTTCATTGCCCGCCCCTCTTCGGCCTTGGCGAGCGCTTCCAGCGACAGACCAGCGAAATAAATCTTCTGATTGGTACGGGTATAAAGTTCGTGGGCCATGACGGCAGCCTCCACAACGAAATAATTGCTTCACGCAGGTCAGACAGTGTCGTGGATCACCCGCGGCGACCGCAAGCACAAAACAAAAAGGCCGCATGAAAACCCGAGGGTTGTCATGCGGCCTTTTGTATACAGCTTTATTTAAGCCTTGGCTGCCGGACGCTTGTCTTCAACCGTCCACTTGCCGCCGTCGTAGTACGCCTTCCAGCCAGTCGGCTTACCGTCGACTTCTGTCTGCACATACTGCTCTTTGGTCTTGCGGCTATAACGGATCACAGAAGGGAGACCGTCCGGATCTTTCTTCGGCGCTTCGCAGAGGAAGTGGTACTTCGGATCGATCTCATCCTTGTGCGGCACAATTTCCATGACCAGCGGAGCACGAGTCTCGCGGTTTTTCGGGAATTGGCTGGCCGCCAGGAACAGGCCGGAAGCACCGTCGCGCAGGATGTAGGTGTCGTTGACCTTTTCGCATTTCAGCTCAGGCATCTTCACCGGGTCCATCTTCGGCGGGGCTGCGTCACCGCTCTTCAGCAGCTTGCGGGTATTCTTGCACGTCGCGTTGGTGCAACCGAAGAACTTGCCGAAACGGCCAGTCTTGAGCTGCATCTCGCTGCCGCACTTGTCACATTCAAGGCTCGGACCTTCATAGCCTTTGATGCGATAGGTGCCCTCTTCGATTTCGTAGCCCGAGCAATCCGGGTTGTTACCGCAGATATGCAACTTGCGCTTCTCGTCGAGCAAGTAAGCGTCCATCGCCGTGCTGCAGATCGGGCAGCGATGTTTGCCACGCAGCACCAACGACTCCGACTCACCCTCGTCGTCCGCGGCGATTTCATCACCCGGCACCAGGTTGACGGTGGCCTTGCAGCGTTCTTTCGGCGGCAGGCTGTAGCCCGAGCAGCCGAGGAATACGCCGGTCGAGGCCGTACGAATCTGCATCGGACGGCCGCAGGTCAGGCACGGAATGTCGGTCATGACCGGCTGGTTGGCGCGCATGCCGTTTTCGGCGCTTTCGGCTACTTCGAGTTTTTTCTTGAAGTCACCGTAGAACTCGTCCAGCACGTTTTTCCAGTCGCGCTCGCCCTGGGCCACGTCATCGAGGTTCTCTTCCATGCCGGCGGTGAAGCCGTAGTCCATCAGGTTGGAGAAGCTCTCGGACAGACGCTCGGTGACGATGTCGCCCATCTTTTCCGAATAGAAACGACGGTTATGCAGCGCAACGTAGCCGCGGTCCTGGATGGTCGAAATGATCGCTGCGTAGGTCGAAGGACGACCGATGCCGCGTTTTTCCATTTCTTTGACCAGGCTCGCTTCCGAGTAACGCGCAGGCGGCTTGGTAAAGTGCTGGGTCGGATCAAGCTTGATAAGCTTCATCGCGTCGCCCTGAGCCATGTCCGGCAGCACATCGTCGTCGCCTGGCTTGGCAATTTGCGGCATTACGCGGGTGTAACCGTCGAACTTGAGGATGCGGCCCTTGGCACGCAGCTCGAAATCGCCGGCACCCACGGTGACGGTGGTCGACAGGTATTGCGCCGGCAGCATCTGGCAGGCGAGGAACTGGCGCCAGATCAGCTCGTAGAGCCGCTCCGCATCACGCTCCATGCCCGACAGCTTGCTTGGCTCGGTGTTGGCGTCGGAGGGACGAATCGCTTCGTGAGCCTCTTGTGCGCCTTCCTTGCTGCTGTAGACGTTCGGGATTTCCGGCAGGTACTTCTTGCCGAACTCGCCTTCAATATAAGCGCGCGCCATCGTCACGGCATCGGCCGAGAGATTGGTGGAGTCGGTACGCATGTAAGTGATGTAGCCGGCTTCGTACAGACGCTGGGCCATCATCATGGTTTTCTTCACGCCGAAGCCCAGGCGGTTGCTCGCAGCCTGTTGCAGGGTGGACGTGATGAAAGGGGCCGACGGCTTGCTGCTGGTCGGTTTGTCTTCGCGCTTTACGATGCTGTAGCTGGAAGCCTTGAGCTTTTCCAGCGCGGCCATGGCCTGTGCTTCGTTAAGCGGCTTGAAGGCCTCGCCTTTCTCACGCGCCACGTCAAAGCGCACAGTTGCGCCTTTGGCGGTGCCGAGGTCAGCGTGGACTTCCCAGTATTCTTCAGGGTTGAACGCACGGATTTCACGTTCGCGCTCAACCACCAGTTTTACCGCAACCGACTGCACGCGACCGGCGGACAGGCCACGGGCGATCTTGGCCCACAGCAGTGGCGAAACCATATAACCCACCACGCGGTCGAGGAAACGACGCGCCTGCTGGGCATTTACACGGTCGATGTCCAGCTCGCCCGGTTTGGAGAAGGCTTCCTGAATCGCCTTCTTGGTGATTTCGTTGAACACCACGCGCTTGTAGCGGCTGTCGTCACCACCGATGGCTTCGCGCAGGTGCCAGGCAATGGCTTCCCCCTCGCGGTCCAAGTCGGTTGCGAGATAGATGGTGTCAGCATCTTTGGCGAGCCGGCGCAGCTCTTCGATGACTTTTTCCTTGCCCGGGAGGATCTCGTACTTGGCTTTCCAGCCATGATCGGGATCGACACCCATGCGCGAGACCAGCTGCTTGCGCGCTTTCTCTTTCGGCGTGAGCACCGGACCTTCACCCGCGGCAGCCTTGCCGCGCTTGGCGGCTGGCTCTTTGCTGGCGCTAGCCGAACCGCTGGTGGGCAGGTCTCGGATATGGCCGATACTCGACTTCACCACGTATTGGTTACCCAGATACTTGTTGATGGTCTTGGCCTTAGCCGGGGATTCCACAATGACCAGCGATTTGCCCATGGATCAGAAAATTCCTGAATTCTAGAAGTGAAAGGCGGTTGGCGCCTGACGCGGCACCGCTATATATAGTGGCTACAAGGTGAGGTCAAGCGCAGGGTTTTGCGCGCACTCAGCTTATGGCTTCGAAAAAAGGCTTGGTTCGGCTTGCACCAAAGCAAAGCGTGGCACCTGTTCGCCGTCAACTTCAACGGACTCCAGGAACATGCTCAAGGGACGTACCCAAAAGCCGTAATCGCCATACAGGGCTTGGTAGAAGACCACTTCTTGTTCGGTTTCCGAATGCCGCGCAACACTGAATACGCGGTACTGCGGACCTTTGTAATGTTGGTAGAGCCCAGGTTGTATCGGCATGGTTTGGCCCTCACTCAAATCTTTTCAAAATAAAAACAAAAATAAATTTAGAAAAACAAAAACCGGGGCACTTGGCCCCGGCTTCCGTCAACGGATCGCTTAAACGCGTTCGAAGACGGTGGAGATGCCTTGGCCGAGACCAATGCACATGGTAGCCACCCCGAAGGTGCCGCCATTTTGCTTCATCACGTTCAACAGCGTGCCGGAGATACGTGCACCGGAACAACCGAACGGGTGACCCAGGGCGATTGCGCCGCCGTGCAGGTTAACCTTCTCGTTCATCTTGTCGAGAACTTTCAGATCTTTCAGCACTGGCAGGGCCTGTGCGGCGAAAGCTTCGTTGAGCTCGAAGAAGTCGATATCGTTAATGCCAAGGCCCGCGCGTTTCAGTGCTTTTTGTGTAGCCGGTACTGGACCATAGCCCATGATTGCCGGGTCCACACCTGCCACTGCCATCGAACGGATGACGGCCATAGGCTGGATGCCCAGGTCCTGAGCACGCTGCGCCGACATCACGATCATGCACGAAGCACCGTCGGTGATTTGCGACGAAGTACCCGCTGTCACGGTGCCGCCCTTTGGATTAAACGCTGGCTTCAGAGCCGCCAGGCTTTCCAGGGTGGTTTCCGGACGAATGGTTTCGTCGTAGTCGAACAGTTTCAGGAAACCGTTCTCGTCGTAGCCCTGCATCGGGATGATTTCGTCTTTGAACTTACCTTCCAGGGTCGCCTTATGGGCGAGCTGGTGGGAACGCACGCCGAACGCGTCCTGTTGTTCGCGAGTGATGCCGTGCATTTTGCCCAGCATTTCAGCGGTCAGGCCCATCATGCCCGAGGCTTTCGCCGCGTACAGGGACATGTGCGGATTCGGATCGACACCGTGCATCATGCTCACATGACCCATATGCTCGACGCCGCCGACGACAAACACGTCACCGTTGCCGGTCATGATCGCTTGCGCGGCAGTGTGCAGCGCGCTCATCGACGAGCCACACAGACGGCTGACGGTCTGACCGGCAGCAGTGTGTGGGATCTGAGTCATCAGGGACGCCATGCGCGCGATGTTCCAGCCCTGTTCCAGGGTCTGGTTTACGCAGCCCCAGATCACGTCTTCGACTTCGTTCGGGTCAACCTTGACGTTGCGTTCCAGCAATTTGCTGATCAGGTGCGCCGACATGTCTTCGGCGCGGGTGTTGCGGTGCATGCCGCCCTTGGAGCGGCCCATCGGAGTACGACCGAAGTCGACAATCACGACGTCTCTTGGATTCAAGCTCATAAAATTTCACTCTCGCTCAAGTGTTGGGACGCTTAACCGAAGAACCGTTGGCCGGTTTTGGCCATTTCACGCAGTTTTGCGGTCGGGTGGTACAGCGCGCCCAAATCAGCGTACTGGTCAGCCAGGGCAACGAACTCGGCAACACCGATCGAGTCGATGTAGCGCAGCGCACCGCCACGGAATGGAGGGAAACCAATACCGTAGACCAGACCCATGTCGGCTTCGGCAGCAGTTTCGACGATGCCGTCTTCCAGGCAACGCACGGTTTCCAGGCACAGCGGGACCATCATCCAGTTGATAATGTCTTCGTCAGTGACTTCGCGCTGCTCGTAAACGATCGGCTTGAGCACTTCCAGCACCGATGGATCGGCGACTTTCTTCTGCTTGCCGCGCTTGTCGGTTTCGTAGGCGTAGAAGCCCTTGCCGTTCTTCTGGCCCAGGCGCTTGGCTTCGTAGAGCACGTCGATCGCGGTGCGGCGGTCGTCTTTCATGCGGTCCGGGAAGCCTTCAGCCATCACGTCACGACCGTGGTGGCCGGTGTCAATGCCGACCACGTCCATCAGGTACGCCGGGCCCATTGGCCAGCCGAATTTTTCCATGACCTTGTCGATACGGACGAAGTCCACACCGGCGCTGACCAGTTTGGCGAAACCGCCGAAGTACGGGAACAGTACGCGGTTGACCAGGAAGCCCGGGCAGTCGTTGACGACGATCGGGTTCTTGCCCATTTTCTTGGCGTAGGCAACCGTGGTGGCAACAGCCAGCTCGCTGGACTTCTCGCCACGAATCACTTCAACCAGCGGCATCATGTGCACTGGGTTGAAGAAGTGCATGCCAACGAAGTTTTCCGGACGCTTGAGGGCCTTGGCCAGCAAGGTGATGGAAATGGTCGAGGTGTTGGACGCGAGGATGGTGTCCTCTTTGACCTTGTCTTCGACTTCAGCCAAAACCTTCTGCTTGACGTTCGGGTTCTCGACAACCGCTTCAACCACCAGATCCACGTGACCGAAATCACCGTAGGACAGAGTCGGACGAATGCCGTTAAGTACTTCAGCCATTTTCGCCGGGGTCATGCGACCTTTATCAACGCGGCCCACCAGCAGCTTGGCGGCTTCAGCCAAGCCTTGCTCGATGCCGTGCTCGTTGATGTCTTTCATCAGGATCGGCGTACCTTTGGAGGCCGACTGATAAGCGATACCGCCCCCCATGATGCCGGCGCCCAATACGGCAGCCTGCTTCACGTCCTTGGCGATTTCGTCGTAGGCCTTGGCCTTCTTCTTCAGTTCCTGATCGTTCAGGAACAGACCGATCAAGCTCTGCGCGGCAGAGGTCTTGGCCAGCTTGACGAAACCGGCGGCTTCGACTTCCAGTGCTTTGTCGCGACCGAAGTTCGCGGCTTTCTGAATGGTCTTGATCGCTTCAACCGGCGCCGGGTAGTTCGGGCCAGCCTGACCGGCGACGAAACCTTTGGCGGTTTCGAAAGCCATCATTTGTTCGATTGCGTTCAGCTTCAGCTTTTCCAGCTTCGGTTGACGCTTGGCCTTGTGGTCGAACTCGCCGGAAATGGCGCGCTTGATCAGTTCCAGGGCCGCTTCCTGCAGTTTCTCAGGCGCAACCACGGCATCCACTGCGCCGACTTTCAGCGCGTCTTCAGGACGGTTTTCCTTACCCGCGGCAATCCACTCGATGGCGTTGTCGGCACCGATCAGGCGTGGCAGACGCACGGTACCGCCGAAGCCCGGGTAGATGCCCAGTTTGACTTCCGGCAGACCGATCTTGGCCTTGGTGGACATGACGCGGTAGTCCGCCGCCAGGCACATCTCCAGACCGCCACCCAGGGCGATACCGTTGATTGCTGCGACAGTCGGGACGTTGAGGTCTTCGAAATCGCTGAAAATCTTGTTGGCTTCCAGATTGCCAGCAACGAGCTCGGCATCAGGCAGCTTGAAGTTTTCGACAAATTCGGTGATGTCGGCGCCGACGATGAACACGTCCTTGCCACTGCTGACGATCACGCCCTTGATCGAAGCATCTGCCTTGATGGTGTCCACAGCCTGACGCAGTTCGTTCAGGGTTAGACGGTTGAACTTGTTGACGGACTCACCCTTGAGGTCGAATTTCAATTCGACGATGCCACTTTCAAGAGCCTTAACCGTGATGGCTTTACCTTCGTAAATCATCAACTGATCTCCACGATATGGAAGCTGAACAGTACACGTCGGACGCAGGCGAATGGCTCGGCAGGACGTTAAACGTCAATGCTACGCCAATCCACCCGGCACACCCTCCAACGCGATAGTCGGGATTCTGTAGGAGCGATCTGAAATACAAACGCTCAATTCATACGCCCGTTTGATTTGGGTACGCCACCTTCACGGAATTTCCGACAATTGTCAATCGCCCAAAATACGGGTTGAAACGCGACTTTGCGGTCACTTCCGTACTACGAAGATCTTCAACACGCAGATGCATGCGAACTCATTCATAGAATCAATAGTTAGAAAAGTCGCCCTAATCCGCTGCAGCCCGCGTTTAACAAGCTACGCTGGCATGAACCAGATGAACGCGCTTGGCGAATGCCCGGCGTAAGATCAGCCCTACAGCGAATTACCGGCCTGCCTGGCCAACCCCAGCCCGATGATGATGTCGGGCTTTTTATTGCCTGTCTGTCGGACCATTCGCGCCATTGCAGCGCGAAATGTCCTCAACTCATGCCAGAGCTTTCAGCACGGCGTCAATGTCCTGCAAAACAGTCGCCTCACCCTTCTCCCCCCAATACAAGGTGATCATCTGCTTGTCCGCCTCGACCTTGTAGACGTTGGCTGGCAATTTTTCGAAATGATTGAGCAACGCTCGATCCTCGCAAACCTCCTGCCACTGATTCACCCACACACCCGGTGATTTTTGCCAGTAACTCCAGCACGCAGGCTGATTACCACGGCGCGGCCGATGGTACTGCGCGCACGGGCTCGGCGGCTCCTGGCTCAACCAGTGCGGCCACTCCTGAGGCGCCAGCTGCATGGCCAGGCCAATGCGTCGCGCCTCCATGCGCAGGGCGATGCGCCCGCTCTGACCGCGCGACGGTCGCAACCATGCCAGTGGACTCAGCACCACCAACAGGATTGACACCACTATCCAGACCGTCATATCTGTACTCCCGATTCTTGATGAGCGCATACAGTCACTTTGGAACCATTGCGCTTGAAACCAGCCATACTTACCAATATTGCAATCCTCAGGAGGAGCACCTCATGCCCTACAACCATATTCTGGTCGCTGTAGATCTAACCGAAGAGTGCGACCCTGTAATCCACCGCGCTCGCGAGCTGTCTGTGAGCAACGGGGCGAAGTTGTCCCTGGTGCACATTGTCGAGCCAATGGCCATGGCCTTTGGCGGCGACGTCCCCATGGACCTGTCACAACTGCAACAACAGCAGTTCGATCAGGCCAAGGAGCGCCTTGAGCGCTTGAAGCTCAAATACGCCGAGCTTGAGGGCGCCAACTGCCACCTGACCTACGGCCAGCCACGCCAGGAAATCCACCACTTCGCCAAGGAACAATCCTGCGACCTGATCGTGGTGGGCAGCCATGGTCGACATGGCCTGGCCTTGCTGCTGGGCTCGACCGCCAATGACGTGCTGCACGGTGCGCCATGCGATGTGCTCGCGGTGCACCTAGTCAAACGCTGAAACACAGAACCTGTAGATCGCACTCCATACGAAAAGCCCGGCGTTCATCACTGAACGCCGGGCTTTTTTGTTACGGGATCAATCAGGCATCCAGCTCGGCCCAGCGCTCGACCATCACGTCGAGCTCAGCCTGCAACCGCTCCAACTGCTCAATCACCGCAGCCGTCTCGGCAGCAGGACGCTGATAGAACCCGGCGTCAGCCATTTTCGCTTCAACCGCCGCAATTTGCTGTTCCATGGCTTCGATCTGAGCAGGCAACATTTCCAGCTCACGCTGATGCTTGTAGCTAAGCTTCTTCTTCGCCACCGGCGCTTCAACCGCAGCACCGACAGGCGCCGCTTCAGCCGTTACAACGGCGGAGGTCAGGTCAGCCTTGCCGGACTTGCTCTCGGTCACGCCCAACAGGCGCGGCGAGCCGCCCTGACGCAGCCAGTCCTGATAACCACCGACGTATTCACGAACCTTGCCTTCACCTTCGAAGACCAGGGTGCTGGTGACCACGTTGTCGAGGAATGCCCGGTCGTGACTGACCATCAACACGGTACCGTTGAAGGTCAGCAGGACCTCTTCCAGCAGTTCGAGGGTTTCGACGTCGAGGTCGTTGGTCGGTTCGTCGAGGACCAGCAGGTTTGCCGGTTTGCTGAACAGTTTGGCCAGCAACAGACGGGCACGCTCACCACCGGACAGCGCCTTGACCGGCGTGCGGGCACGCTGCGGGCTGAACAGGAAGTCACCGAGGTAGCTCAGCACGTGACGGCTCTGACCATCGATATCGATGAAGTCGCGACCTTCGGCCACGTTGTCGATCACAGTCTTTTCCAGGTCCAGCTGATGGCGCAACTGGTCGAAGTAGGCCACGTCGATGCGCGTCCCCTCTTCCACTGTGCCGCTGGTTGGCTGCAGACCGCTGAGCATCAGTTTCAACAGTGTGGTCTTGCCGGTACCGTTGGCGCCGAGCAGACCGATACGGTCGCCGCGCGTCAGGACCATCGAGAAATCCTTGATCAGGAACGGGCCGCCCGGGTGAGCAAAGCTCACGTTTTCGAGGACCATCACCTGCTTGCCGGACTTATCAGCGGTGTCCAGCTGAATGTTCGCCTTGCCGGTGCGCTCGCGACGCTCGCTACGCTCTACGCGCAAAGCCTTCAATGCGCGGACGCGACCTTCATTACGGGTGCGACGAGCCTTGATGCCCTGGCGGATCCAGACTTCTTCCTGGGCCAGTTTCTTGTCGAACAGCGCGTTGGCGGTTTCTTCGGCGGCCAGCGAGGCTTCTTTGTGCACGAGGAAACTGGCGTAGTCGCCGTTCCAGTCGATCAGGCCACCGCGATCCAGTTCGAGGATGCGGGTCGCGAGGTTCTGCAGGAATGAACGGTCGTGCGTGATGAACAACACGGCGCCCTGGAAATCCTTCAGCGCTTCTTCGAGCCAGGCGATGGCACCGATATCCAGGTGGTTGGTGGGTTCGTCGAGCAGCAGCAGGTCCGGTTCGGAAACCAGGGCCTGAGCCAGCAGCACGCGACGACGCCAGCCGCCGGACAATTCAGCGAGGGTCTTGTCGGCGGGCAACTGCAGACGACTCAAGGTGCTGTCGACCAGTTGCTGCAAACGCCAGCCATCGCGGGCTTCGAGGTCGTGCTGGACGTGCATCAGCTTGTCCAGGTCGGCGTCGGTGACGATGTTCTGGCTCAGGTGGTGATACTGCGCGAGCAGCTCGCCCACACCGTCCAGTCCTTCGGCAACCACGTCGAACACGGTCCGCTCGTCGGCTACCGGCAATTCTTGCGGCAATTCGCCGATCTTGAGGCCTGGTGCGCGCCAAACGGAGCCCTCATCGGGCTTCTGGTCGCCCTTGACGAGCTTCATCATGCTGGACTTGCCAGTGCCATTGCGGCCGATGATGCACACCCGCTCACCACGGGCGATCTGCCAGGACACCTTGTCCAACAACGGCATAGCGCCGAAAGCAAGGGACACATCGCTGAATTTGAGCAGGGTCATGAGCTTCTCCAAAAACCGGGCGCGCATTCTACCTGACTTGAGGCTTCAGAAGGCCGGCAATTTCACTCTCGAAGCACTCTGCATAACAAATGTTACGAACTTGGGCTGACAGGCCTGCAAAGCTTTCGCCCGTTGCTGGCAAAAGGCTAAGCTACAGATTATTCAGTGCGGGCAATGCCCGCACTTGTCATGTTTTTTTCTGCCCGGACGTCTCATGCGCAGTCGCCTTTTCAGCCTTTTATCTTGCCTGCTTCTTTCTGCCACTGCCGTTCAATCAGCCCAGGCGGCGGACCTGTCCACCCAGCGCCAATATTACGATGAAGCCAAGCGCGCCCTGGCCAAAGGCGATACCGGTCCTTACTTTCGCTACAGTCAGGCCCTCAGTGATTACCCGCTGGAGCCGTACCTGGCCTATGACGAGTTGACCGCTCGCCTGAAAACCGCCAGCAATGCCGAAATCGAGAAATTCCTCGCAGATCACGGTGACCTGCCGCAAGCCAACTGGATGAAATTGCGCTGGCTGCGCTGGTTGGCCGACCGCGGCGACTGGGCGACCTTCGTCAAGTATTACGACCCCAAGCTCAATTTCACCGAACTGGACTGCCTGAATGCGCAGTATCAGATTGGCCACAACCAGAAGACCGAAGGCTATGCCAACGCCAACAAGCTCTGGCTGACCGGCAAATCCCAACCGGCTGCCTGCGACGCGCTGTTCGGGCAATGGGCTGCCGAAGGTCAACTGACTGAACAAAAACGCTGGGAACGCACCAAGCTCGCCGCCCAGACGCGCAATTATCCGCTGGCCAACAGTCTGGTTAACGGCCTGACCACCCTCGCCCCTCGCGGTCGTCTTCTGATCGATGTGGCGCAAAAACCCGAGCTGCTCAACCAGCCTTCGCGCTTCACCCCGGCTGACGAACCGATGTCCGACGTGGTCAGCCTCGGCCTGCGCCGCCTGGCCAAGCAAGACCCGGACAAGGCCATGGACCTGCTCGACGGCTATGCCAGCAGCATGCACTTCTCCCGCGACGAAAAAGTGGCGATCGCCCGGGAAATCGGCCTGACGCTGGCGCGACGCTATGACCCGCGTGCGCTCGACGTCATGACCAAATACGACCCGGAACTGCGCGACAACACCGTGTCCGAATGGCGTCTGCGCCTGCTGCTTCGCCTGGCTCGCTGGGACGATGCCTATCAGTTGTCTCGCCGCTTGCCACAGGACTTGGCGACCACCAACCGGTGGCGCTACTGGCAGGCCCGCACCCTTGAACTGGCGCAGCCACAAAACCCGGAAGCGCAGACGCTGTACAAGAGCCTCGCCCACGAACGTGATTTCTATGGCTTCCTTGCCGCCGACCGCTCGCAACAGCCCTACTCGCTGATCAACAAGCCGCTGGTACTCAGCCAGGCCACCATCAATAAGGTGCGCAACACACCGGGTATCCGTCGAGCACTGGAGTTCCACGCCCGCGGACAGGTCGTCGATGGTCGTCGCGAATGGTATTACGTCAGCCGTCACTTCAACCGTGACGAGATGGTTGCGCAGGCGAAACTGGCCTACGACCTGAAATGGTATTTCCCGGCGATCCGCACCATCAGCCAGGCGCAGTACTGGGACGATCTGGACATCCGCTTCCCGATGGCCCACCGCGAAACCCTGGTCCGCGAAGCCAAAGTACGCGGCCTGCACTCCAGCTGGGTGTTCGCCATTACGCGCCAGGAAAGTGCTTTCATGGACGACGCCCGCTCTGGCGTCGGCGCCAGCGGCCTGATGCAACTGATGCCCGGCACTGCCAAGGAAACCGCACGCAAGTTCAGCATTCCGCTGGCCTCGCCGCAGCAAGTGCTCGACCCGGACAAAAACATCCAGCTCGGCGCCGCGTACCTGAGCCAGGTCCATGCCCAGTTCAACGGTAACCGCGTCCTCGCCTCCGCCGCCTACAACGCCGGCCCCGGCCGCGTACGCCAGTGGCTGCGCGGCGCAGACCACCTGAGCTTCGACGTTTGGGTGGAAAGCATCCCTTTCGACGAAACCCGTCAGTATGTGCAGAACGTGCTGTCGTACTCGGTGATCTACGGCGAGAAGCTAAATTCGCCACAGCCGTTGGTGGATTGGCATGAGCGGTATTTTGACGATCAGTGATCCGACCAGATGCAAAAAAAGCCCGCATTTAGAAATGCGGGCTTTTTTTGGAGCTCAACCCGCGAAGTAGTCCATCAAAGCCGTTCCACGGTTTTCTCACCAAATTGGGTCAGGCGATATCGCTGAGCCGGGCTGCGAGGTGAATCCGGGTCAGTCATCTCTATCAAACCAACAAACAATGCAGGTTTGAGATAGTTTGCCCTAAGGTCGCCTTGTGAGCCAACCCGACCCTCACCATCAGCTCGTTAACCTTGAGTGGGGGACTGTCTCGCAGGGTATTGAGCAATTTCGCTACATGGTCGGTTACTTGGTCGGTTACTTGGTCGATTGCCGGCTCGCTTCGGGTCGCTTCTTTCAATGCGAGACTCAATGCTTGCAGCATGAACTCGACAAAAGGAGTCGCTTCGGCCAATTGATCGGATGCCGACAACGCTGCGTAATAAGCGTCCTGCTGCTCTCGAATCACCGCTTCGACCGGCAAATAGGCCAACATTGACCGCCATCGACTGAGTATCAAGGTTTGCCAGAGTCGCCCCATTCGCCCATTCCCATCTGCGAAAGGATGAATGAACTCAAACTCATAGTGGAACACGCAGCTTACGATCAATGGATGCCAATCCGATTCGCCGAGCCACGCCAGCAAATCATCCATCAAGTGCGCAACGCGACTCGGTGGTGGCGCCATGTGGACTAATTTTCCCCCCCGGTAAATGCCCACACCGGCACGGCGAAACTGTCCGCAATCATCAATTAATCCGCCCATTAGCAATTCATGCGCCCGAAGCAGGTCGGACGGATTACTCGATTGCCACCCTGGCATGGCTTCATAGGCCGCAAAAGCGTTACGCACTTCCTGAATTTCCCGCGGAAGGCCAAGTACCTGCCGCCCAGCCAGAACAGCGGTCACCTGCTCGATGCTGAGGGTATTATTCTCAATCGCCAAAGACGCCTGAATCGTACGAATCCGGTTGCTGCGACGTAACTGAGGCGTCTGCAGCCTCTCATCCACAGCCGTAAGCTGACCGATTTGCTCACTGATCTCTGCGACCAGCGTCAGCATTCTCGTGGTCAGGGTCAACGGTGGTTGATATCGGCTCATATCCTCATCCAGGCTCGAAAAAGAGGTCGACATAATGCCCGAACACTGCACGTTTCAGCAGTTCTGATTCATGCGACTACATGCCCATCACTGAACTGCAACGCCGCCAACCGCGCATACAGCGCATTGCTCGCAATCAACGCCTGATGCGTGCCCACCGCCACTAACTTCCCTTGATCCATCACCGCGATCCGGTCGGCGTTTTTCACCGTGGCCAAACGGTGGGCGATCACCAGCGTGGTGCGGTTTTTCATCAGTCTGGGCAGGGCTTGCTGGATCAGGTGTTCGCTCTGGGCATCGAGGGCGCTGGTGGCTTCGTCGAGCAACAGGATTGGCGCGTCCACCAGCAATGCGCGAGCGATGGCCAGGCGCTGGCGCTGACCACCAGATAAACCGAGGCCGCCGTCGCCCAGATGCGTCTGGTAACCGTGGGGCATTTGCTCGATGAAGTCGTGGGCGTAGGCGATCTTTGCCGCTTCCTGAACCTGGGCCAGGGTTGCGCCCGGATTACCGTAGCGAATGTTCTCTTCGATGCTGCCGTAGAACAGCGCAGGGTTTTGCGAAACCAGCGCAAAATTCCGACGCAGGTCGAGTGGATCGAGTTGGGTCAACGGCACGCCATCAAGCAGGATGATCCCCGCGGCCGGGTCGTAAAAGCGCAGCAACAGGTCATACACGGTGGACTTGCCGGCACCAGACGGCCCCACCAGCGCGAGGGTTTCGCCTGCGTTAATGGTCAGATTCAAGCCATCGACGGCGTAACTTTCGGGTCGAGACGGATAGGAAAATCGCACGTCCTGTAGAACCAGATCGCCCTTCACTCGCTCTGGCAAGGTCACCAGACCGGTGGTCGGCGGCTGGATGATGTTTTCCGAACGCAGCAATTCGGCAATCCGCTCGGCCGCACCTGCTGCTCGCTGCAACTCGCCAATCACTTCGCTCAATGTGCCGAAGGCGCTACCGACGATCAGGCTGTAGAAGACAAACGCCGCGAGCTCACCTGCCGAGATCCGGCCGGCAATCACGTCCATCCCGCCGACCCACAGCATCACCCCCACCGCGCCCAATACCAGCACGATCACCAGCGTGATCAGCCAGGCACGCTGGAAGATGCGTTTACGCGCGGTGTCGAACGCCTGTTCCACGGTCACGGCAAAACGCTGCTCGTCCTGGACCTGATGGTTGTAGGCCTGCACGGTTTTGATCTGGCCGAGGGTTTCGGAGACATAACTGCCGATATCGGCAATCCGGTCCTGGCTCAGGCGCGACAGATTGCGCACCCGTCGACCGAAAATCAGGATCGGGGCAATCACCAGCGGCAACGCAATTACTACGATGCTGGTGAGCTTGGGGTTGGTGATAAACAGCAGCACAATCCCGCCGATGACCATTAGCAGATTGCGCAGGAACAGCGACAACGAAGAGCCGATCACCGATTGCAGCAACGTGGTGTCGGCGGTCAGCCGCGACTGGATTTCAGAACTGCGATTGTTTTCGTAGAAACCCGGATGCAGATAAACCAGGTGGTTGAAGACCTGCCGGCGGATGTCTGCGACCACACGCTCGCCGATCCACGACACCAGGTAAAAACGCGCAAAGGTGCCGATCGCCAGCCCCACCACCAACACCATGAACAAGCCGATGGACTGATTGAGCAGGTGCGGTGACTGGGTCATGAACCCCTGATCCACCAGCAGGCGAATGCCCTGCCCCATCGACAAAGTAATGCCGGCGGTGACAATCAACGCGAGCAACGCGCCAAAGGCTTGCCAGCGATAAGGCGCAAGAAAGCGAAGGGTCAGGCGAATCGCGCGGCGGTGACGGGCAGAGAGCATCAGGGTTATCCAGTACGCAGTTGATATGACCAGCCTACACGGTCAGCGGGTGAACGCTGTAAATCACAATGAGTCAGGTTAATTATGACCGCGACGACTAGGCCCTAGACGCTATTGGTCTAAAGTCCGGGTGGCAACGTTTTTAAATTTCTGGTGGAGTGACGTTGCCGTTCGGGAAAGATCGCAGGGAGTTGTCATAGCCCGGTCACCTGAAGGTTCTAAAGTAGGCACACACCTGAAGAGGAGACAGGCCATGTCCTTGCAAAACAGCAGCGAAGACAAGATTCAAGTGATCCGCACGCAGCCACACCAGTCTCTGGGGTGCTCGATTATCGATGCCGAAGGGCGTGAAGTACCGATCACTGAAGACATGATCCAGGACGCATGCCGCGAACTGGAAAAGCGATTGGTCAAGCCTGCCGAAGAAAAGTGATATAGCCAACGTCTTCTTGACCCGGCCCTGGTTGGCCGGGTTTTTTATGGGCGCTTTTTCAGGGTGCTGCGCACCCTATCGCGGGCAAGCCACGCTCCCATAGATTTTGGGTCATCCACCCAGTGAGCGAACGACCCAAGACCTGTAGGAGCGTGGCTTGCCCGCGATGGAGCCAACCCGGTTTCAGATGAGCGAAGCCCCCAAAGCCGCCACAATCTTCTGCAACTCAGCCGAATCCCCCTCAATCCGCACCTGCAACCCATCAATCTCCCGACGCGACGGGTAATGCTTGCGCAGCGCATCAAACGCCGCACGCTGTTCGCTCACATTGCCGACCAGGCTGCGACGAAAGTCCGCATCGTCACGGCGCGGGTCATACACACCACGGCACAGCATGGCCAACGCCCACGCCGGATCAGCCTGCGCATGCAGAGTCACTTGCGACAACCAAGGCGCCGGCAGCAAATCACTCAGGCTGACCTGAGCCGGCTGCCCGAGAAACTCGCAATACGCCTGATAAATCTGCGCCGTCCCACGCTGTTTGCCATCAAGGCTGTAACCGGCAATGTGCGGCGTCGCCAGCACGCATAGTTCAGCCAACGGCACGTCGACCTCAGGCTCGCCTTCCCAAACATCGAGCACCGCTTGCAGGTCTTCGCGCTCAAGCAGCACCTGGCGCAGGGCGGCGTTGTCGACCACCGGGCCACGACTGGCGTTGATCAGCCAGGCGCCAGGCTTGAGCTGGCCCAAGCGTTTTTTATCGAACAGGTGCCAGGTCGACTGCGCGCCGTGCTTCTTTAATGGCGTGTGCAGGCTGATGACATCGCACTGTTCGATGATCTGTTCGAGGCTGACAAAATCACCGCCCTCAGCCGCCTGCCGGGGCGGATCGCACACCAGAACGTTCCAGCCAAGGCCTTGCAGGACCTTGACGAGACGCCCGCCGACTTCGCCGGCACCGACCACGCCATACGTGCGCCGGGTCAGGTCAGCGCCTTCGATTTCAGCCAGGGTCAGCAGACTGCCGAGCACATAGTCGACCACGCCCCGGGCATTGCAGCCGGGTGCGCTGGACCAGGTGATGCCGGCTTGCTGAAAGTAATCCAGGTCCAGGTGATCGGTGCCGATGGTGCACGTGCCGACAAAGCGCACGTTGCTGCCCTCGAGCAAGGCACGATTGACGTTGGTCACCGAGCGGACCAGCAGCACATCGGCTTGCTCGACGGTGGCGCGGTCGATGGAGCGTCCCGGAACCCGGCGGATTTCACCGAAACCGGAAAAGAAAGCATCAAGCAGCGGGATATTTTCGTCGGCAACAATCAGCATGGTGGGCTCCTTTGGCGGATCGGCAGTGTAGGCGGAGATGACCTTTGTGAGCCAGCAAGCATTAAAGTCACCGCGCCCTCTGTGGCGAGGGAGCTTGCTCCCGCTGGATTGCGCAGCAATCCCAAAGTCTTCCCACGCAAACACCCGTTGAAATCATGTTGCTTGGATTAGGGCCGCTTCGCAGCCCAACGGGGGCAAGCCCCCTCGCCACAATGGAGCCTGGCGTGACATTGGATTGTTGATTACAAATCCCTAACACAGGACTTTTCCTGACCGCTGCGTCAGGGCGTAGAATGCTTCGCCTTGCGCATCAACACCTTTGGACGTTTCGCCTTTGAATTCCGTGACCGACAGCCTTGCCGCTACCTCCCTCACCCGCCCGGCCCGGGTTCGCCTGGAGCTGAAAAACCTGCTCACCCTTGCGCTGCCGATCATGATCGCGCAACTGGCAACCACCGCAATGGGGTTCGTCGATGCGGTGATGGCGGGCCGGGTCGGGCCTCGGGATCTGGCGGCGGTGGCACTGGGCAACTCCATCTGGGTGCCGGTGTTTCTGCTGATGACCGGCACCTTGCTGGCCACCACGCCAAAAGTCGCCCAGCGCTTTGGCGCCGGCACCCACAGCGAAATCGGGCCGATTGTGCGTCAGGCACTGTGGCTCGCCCTGGTGGTGGGTTTGATGGCGACCGGCATGCTGTTCAGCGCCGAGCCGATCCTGCACATGATGAAGGTCGATCCCGAATTGATCGGGCCGTGCATGCAATACCTGCACGGCATCGCCAGCGGCTTGCCCGCTGTCGCCTTCTACCATGTGTTGCGCTGCTTCAGTGATGGCCTGGGGCGTACGCGTCCGGCGATGGTGCTGGGCCTGTGCGGGTTGGCGCTGAACATTCCACTCAATTACATTTTCATCTATGGCCACTTCGGTGTACCGGCCATGGGCGGTGTCGGCTGCGGCTGGGCCACGGCGATTGTGATGTGGGTGATGGCGCTGGGCATGGCCGGTTGGGAGCGTTGGGCGCCGGCGTATCAGTCGAGCCAGTTGTTCAGCCGTTTTGACTGGCCGCAATGGTCGGTGATCAAGCGCTTGCTGGGCATTGGCCTGCCGATCGGCATCGCGGTGTTTGCCGAGTCGAGCATCTTTGCAGTGATTGCGCTGCTGATCGGCAGTCTCGGCGCCAACGTGGTCGCCGGGCATCAGATCGCCCTGAACTTCAGCTCGCTGGTGTTCATGATTCCTTACGCCCTCGGCATGGCTGTGACGGTGCGGGTCGGCCAGGCCCTCGGTCGACAGGAACCACGCGAGGCGCGTTTCGCCGCCGGTGTCGGCATGGGCACGGCGCTGGCGTATGCCTGCCTGTCCGCGAGCATGATGCTGTTGCTGCGCGAGCACATTGCAGCGATCTACACCGCTGACCCGACAGTGATTCGAGTGGCCGCGATGCTGATCGTGTACTCGGCGCTGTTCCAGTTTTCCGATGCCATTCAGGTGACGGCGGCCGGCGCATTGCGCGGGTATCAGGACACGCGGGTGACGATGATCCTGACCCTGTTCGCCTACTGGGGGATTGGTTTGCCGGTGGGTTACGCGCTGGGCCTGACCGATTGGCTAGGTGCGCCAAGTGGCCCGAGCGGGCTGTGGCAAGGTTTGATCGTGGGCTTGAGTTGCGCGGCGCTGATGCTGTCGATCCGCCTGGCGCGCAGCGCACGCAAGCGGATCCGCATCAGTCATTCGGCGGGTTAAGCGAGTTTCTTGCGGATCCAGTACAGATAGGTGCCCGCCTCTTCGTGCTGCGCCACCAGTTCATGGTCAAGAAACACGCAGAACTTGGGAATGTCGCGACGGGTCGACGGATCGGTCGCGATCACCTTGAGCAGGCCGCCGGGCACCAGGTCGCGAATGTGCTGGTGCAGCATCATCACCGGTTCCGGGCAGTTGAGGCCGGTGGCGTCGAGGGTGCCGTCTACCGGCGTATCAAGCATTTCACTCATGATCAACTCCTGAAACTGGCCGGCATTGTCGCGCATTGCCGGGTTTGTGGCGAGGGAGCTTGCTCCCGCTGGGTCGCGAAGCGGCCCCGGTTCTGGCTATGCGGACTAACGGAAGATCTCGGCTTCTGGTTTTAGGGCTGCTGCGCAGCCCAGCGGGAGCAAGCTCCCTCGCCACAAAAGCCCACACACGCGGGTTTGCGTGTATCAGCGGGATTTCGGTTTCTTTACGTCCAGCCGGCGCAGGTGGCAGGTCACTTCCTCACGGTCGTGATACAGCTGCTTGCAGCCGATCTCAACCCGAATGCCGCGCTCCTTGAACCCATCGGCGATGCGCTCGAGCAAGCGCTTCACTTCGGCATAACGCTGTTTCATTGGCAGTTTGAGGTTGACCACCGCTTCCCGGCAATGCCCCTCGCCAATCCACTCTTCGAGCATCGCGGCGTTGCGCGCTGGCTTCTCGACGATGTCGCAAACCATCCAGTCCACCGGCTGCCGGGGCTTGTAGGTAAAACCGTCGGCCATCAAGTGCTGCACCAGACCGGTGTCCATCAGGCTTTCGGCCATCGGGCCATTGTCGATGGCGGTCACCAGCATGCCGCGGTTGACCAGTTGCCAGGTCCAGCCGCCGGGCGCAGCGCCGAGGTCAACGCCGGTCATGTCACTGTGCAGACGCTCATCCCACTGGTCACGCGGGATGAAGTGATGCCAGGCCTCTTCCAGTTTCAGCGTCGAGCGGCTTGGTGCCTCACGCGGAAACTTCAGGCGCGGAATGCCCATTGGCCACATCGCCGAGTTATTCGACTCGGCCAGGCCCATGAACACTTCACGGCCACTCTTGAACGTCAACAGCAGACGCGGTTTGTGCGCATCTTCCACCAGTTTGCCAGCGGCCATCAGCGCCTTGCGTAAGTGACCTTCAAACTTCTTGCAGAAGTTCGACAGTTCCTTGCCATCGTTGGTGTCGACCATTTCCAGCCACAGGCTGCCGCACAGCGCAAAGTCCGCCATGTGCGCGAGGATCACGCTGATGCGGTCGGTTTCCGGCAGATCAATAAAGATCCCGCGCGCCCATTGGCGCGGGAAGATCAGCTCGGCGAAACGCTGGCCACGCATCAAGCGCTCGGCACCGTCTTCTTCGGTGCAGATGAATTCGGCGCAGGCGCTGGCGGTTTTGGCTTTGGCATAACCGGCCACGTTCAGGCGGGCAGCGTGTTCGGCAATCTCGGAACAGACTTCGCCTTCGAAGCCCGGCCGGCAATGCATAAAGAGGGTGTTCATTGAATCTCCTGGGCAATCGGCAATGAATCGATGCGCAAACTTGCCCTGTAGCAAAGCCTGTCACGAAAACCGGCGCATGATAGCCGAGTTCGGAACCTTGGACTTAACCATAGAGTCCAGTTATTAGCCTTAACGTCCAAACAGGGCTAGGTTAAGAGCTCTGTCCGTCCCGCCAGTCCGTAGCCGTGCGGACCAAAAGGAGTCATTCAATGCCGTCCCTCGATAGCCTGAAAACCCTTAAAACCCTGCAAGTCGACGACAAGACCTACCATTATTTCAGTCTGCCCGATGCCGCCAAGAGCATCGGTGATCTCGACAAGCTGCCCATGTCGTTGAAAGTGCTGCTGGAAAACCTGCTGCGCTGGGAAGATGAAAAAACCGTCACCGGCGCCGACCTCAAGGCGATTGCCGCCTGGCTCAAGGAGCGCCGCTCCGACCGCGAAATCCAGTACCGCCCCGCTCGTGTTTTGATGCAGGACTTTACCGGCGTTCCCGCCGTGGTCGACCTGGCCGCCATGCGCGCCGCCATGGCCAAGGCCGGTGGCGATCCGCAGCGCATCAACCCACTGTCGCCAGTGGACCTGGTGATCGACCACTCGGTGATGGTCGACAAATTCGCCAGTGCCAGCGCCTTCGAGCAGAACGTCGACATCGAAATGCAGCGCAATGGTGAGCGTTACGCGTTCTTGCGCTGGGGCCAAAGCGCCTTCCACAACTTCAGTGTGGTGCCGCCGGGCACCGGGATCTGCCATCAGGTCAACCTTGAATACCTCGGCCGCACGGTCTGGACCAAGGACGAGGATGGCCGCACCTACGCCTTCCCCGACACCCTGGTCGGCACCGACTCCCACACCACCATGATCAACGGCCTCGGCGTGCTCGGCTGGGGCGTCGGCGGGATCGAAGCGGAGGCGGCGATGCTCGGCCAACCGGTGTCGATGCTGATTCCGGAAGTGATCGGTTTCAAACTCACCGGCAAACTCAAGGAAGGCATCACCGCCACCGACCTGGTGCTGACCGTCACCCAGATGCTGCGCAAGAAAGGCGTGGTCGGCAAGTTCGTCGAGTTCTACGGCGACGGCCTCGCCGACCTGCCACTGGCCGATCGCGCGACCATCGCCAATATGGCCCCGGAATACGGTGCCACCTGCGGGTTCTTCCCCGTGGACGACGTGACGCTGGAATATTTGCGCCTGTCCGGCCGACCACCGGAAACGGTGAAACTGGTCGAGGCCTACTGCAAGGCTCAAGGCCTGTGGCGCCTGCCGGGCAAGGAACCGATCTTCACCGACAGCCTGGCGCTTGACATGACCAGCGTCGAGGCCAGCCTCGCCGGCCCTAAACGCCCACAGGACCGAGTTTCCCTGCCCAATGTCGCGCAGGCGTTCACCGACTTCATCGACCTGCAATTCAAACCCACCAGCAAGGAAGTAGGACGCCTGGAAAGTGAAGGCGGCGGCGGTGTCGCGGTGGGCAATGCCGACCTGGCCGGTGAAGCCGACTACGAATACGACGGTCAGATTTATCGATTGAAAAACGGCGCGGTGGTGATTGCCGCCATCACCTCCTGCACCAACACCTCCAACCCGAGCGTGATGATGGCGGCGGGCCTGGTGGCGAAAAAGGCTGTGGAAAAAGGCCTCAAGCGCAAACCGTGGGTCAAAAGTTCGCTGGCGCCCGGCTCGAAAGTGGTCACCGACTATTACAAGGCGGCGGGCCTGACCCAATACCTCGACGAACTGGGTTTTGCGCTGGTCGGCTACGGTTGCACCACGTGCATCGGCAACTCCGGCCCATTGTCGGAGCCGATCGAAAAAGCTATCCAGGCCGCCGACCTGACCGTTGCCTCGGTGTTGTCGGGCAACCGCAACTTTGAGGGGCGCGTGCATCCATTGGTGAAAACCAACTGGCTGGCCTCCCCGCCGCTGGTCGTCGCCTATGCGCTGGCCGGTACTGTGCGCATCGACATCAGCAGTGAGCCGTTGGGCGATGACAAGGACGGCAATCCGGTGTACTTGCGGGACATCTGGCCGAGCAGCAAGGAAATTGCCGAGTCTGTGAGTAAGGTCAACACCGCGATGTTCCACAAGGAATACGCCGAAGTGTTTGCCGGCGACGAGCAATGGCAAGCCATCCAGGTGCCGCAAGCGGCGACCTACGTGTGGCAGGACGATTCGACCTACATCCAGCATCCGCCGTTCTTCGACGACATCGGCGGCCCGCCGCCCGTGGTCAAGGACGTGGTCGGGGCTCGGGTGTTGGCGCTGCTGGGCGACTCGGTGACCACCGACCACATCTCCCCCGCCGGTAACATCAAGGCCGACAGCCCGGCCGGTCAGTATTTGCGCGACAAAGGCGTGGAGCCGCGCGACTTCAACTCCTACGGTTCGCGTCGCGGCAACCATGAAGTAATGATGCGCGGCACCTTTGCCAACATTCGTATCCGCAACGAAATGCTCGGCGGCGAGGAAGGCGGCAACACCTTTTACATTCCCACCATGGAGAGGATGCCGATCTACGACGCGGCCATGCGTTATCAAACGTCAGGCACGCCGCTGGTGGTGATTGCAGGCCAGGAATACGGCACGGGTTCAAGCCGCGACTGGGCGGCCAAGGGCACCAACCTGCTGGGTGTGAAAGCGGTCATCGCCGAAAGCTTCGAACGGATTCACCGCTCCAACCTGGTGGGCATGGGCGTGTTGCCGTTGCAATTCAAATTGGATCAGAACCGCAAGAGCCTGAACCTGACAGGCAAGGAAACCCTGGACATCCTCGGTTTGACTGGTGTGGAGCTGACGCCGCGGATGAACCTGACGCTGGTGATCACCCGTGAAGACGGCAGCAAGGAAAAGATCGAAGTGCTGTGCCGGATCGACACGCTCAATGAGGTCGAGTACTTCAAGTCCGGAGGGATTTTGCACTATGTGCTGCGCCAGTTGATTGCCTCGTAACAGCCTGCTGACAAAGACACCGCCTTCGGGCGGTGTTTTTGTTTGTGCCGCTGGCGCCCCTATAATCCGCGCCCACTGGATTCCATGTCGTGCATACAAAAATGTGAACGACACCGAACACATGTGGGAGCGGGCTTGCTCGCGAAGGCGGTGTATCAATCAATGCATCTGTCGACTGACACTCTGCCTTCGCGAGCAAGCCCGCTCCCACATTGGACCGAAGCGATCCGCAAACTTGTACACAAGGACTTCACATGATCGCCCTGCCATGGACCTACCTGGCCCTTCTCTCAATGGGCTTCGCCCTTGCACTGTCTTACGGCCAACTCAGCTGGCTGGCCTTGATCACCATCGCCCTACTGATAATGGCCGGCGCTGCCGTTCGCCAGCAAAAACTCCCGATCGCCCGCTACCTCGGCCACGGATTGTTCATCATCCTGGCTATGGCGCTGGCGATGCACTGGCTCCCGGGCTTCTTCAACGGTCGCGCGATCGCCCCTCAATACCTCACGCCTGATGCCGTGCCGTTTTCCATGTACCTGAATCAGGACAAACCACTGATCGGCTTCTGGCTACTGTTGGTTTGCCCACGGATTGTCGGTCGGCGCTCCTGGCGCCTTGGGGTTTACGCCACCGTCCTCGCCCTGGCGCTGAGTGCCGTACTGGCCTTGGGTGGCGCGCTGTTGCTGGGCATCATCAGTTGGGCGCCGAAGTGGCCTGACCAAGCCTGGCTGTGGCTGCTGAACAATCTGTTGCTGGTCACGCTGGTCGAGGAAGCGCTGTTTCGCGGTTACATCCAGGGCAGTTTGAGTCGTTCATTCAAGCATCTGCCTTACGGCGAAAACCTCGCCCTGCTGCTGGCCTCGTTGTTGTTTGGGCTGGTGCACGCAGGCGCAGGCTGGCAATGGGTGCTGTTGGCGAGCCTGGCCGGTGTCGGGTACGGCCTGGCCTATCGTTTCGGCGGTCTGGGTGCCGCCATCGCCACCCATTTCGGCCTGAACCTGCTGCACTTCGCGCTGTTCACCTATCCGATGCTCGCGGGTTGAGGCAATGCGCGTTTTGCGACGCAGTGCTGATTATTGAAAAATAATTTCAACTAATTCCTGACAGCGCCGACAACCTTTCAAAGCCTTGCGGATTGAAAAAGCCATGCGTAACAACCAGCCCATTACCCAACGCGAACGGACCTTCCCGGCACAGCAACGGTTGATTTCCACCACCGATGCCAAGGGCGTGATCACTTACTGCAACGACGCGTTCGTCGAAATCAGCGGGTTTTCTCGTGAGGAACTGGTCCGTGCACCGCACAACCTGGTCCGTCACCCCGACGTCCCGGCCGCGGTGTTCGCGCACATGTGGGGCACTCTGAAACAAGGCTTGCCATGGATGGGCATCGTCAAGAATCGCTGCAAGAGCGGTGATCACTATTGGGTTAACGCCTACGTGACGCCGGTGTTCGAGGGCAATCAGGTCATCGGTTACGAGTCGGTGCGGATCAAACCCACCGCCGAACAGATCCAGCGAGCCGAAGCGCTCTACCAACGCATCAACCAGGGCAAGTCCGCCATTCCATCGAGTGACAAATGGCTGCCGGTGCTTCAGGACTGGCTGCCGTTCATTCTGGTCAGTCAGCTGAGCTTCATGATCGGCGCCACGCTGACGTCGCAATGGGGCTTTGCACTGGCGGCCGGCCTCTCGGTGCCGTTGGGCCTGATGGGGCTGAGCTGGCAGCAGCGTGGACTCAAGCGCCTGCTGGTCCTGGCCGGGCAAACCACGTCCGACCCGTTGATCGCGCAGATGTACACCGACAGCCGCGGTGCGCAGGCCCGCCTGGAAATGTCGATCCTCAGCCAGGAAGCCCGCCTGAAAACCTGCCTGACCCGTCTGCAGGACACCGCCGAGCACCTGACAGAGCAAGCGAAACAGTCCGATGCCTTGGCGCATAACAGCTCCAATGGCCTGGAACGTCAGCGCGTCGAAACCGAGCAAGTGGCCACCGCCGTCAACCAGATGGCCGCTACCACTCAGGAGGTCGCCAGCCACGTACAACGCACCGCCGACGCCACTCAGGAAGCCAATCGCCTGACCGGTCGCGGCCGCGACATCGCCGGGGAAACCCGCGAAGCCATCCAGCGCCTGTCGGTGGTGGTGGGTGAAACCGGTCTGACCGTGACTCAACTGGCCAAGGACAGCGACGAAATCGGCGGCGTGGTCGATGTGATCAAAGGCATAGCCGACCAGACCAACCTGCTGGCCTTGAACGCCGCCATCGAAGCGGCCCGCGCCGGTGAGATGGGCCGCGGTTTTGCGGTGGTGGCAGACGAAGTTCGCCAACTGGCGCAACGCACCAGCGAATCCACCGGGCAGATCCACGCCCTGATCGCCAAGCTGCAGCAAACGGCGAGCACCGCCGTGCAAACCATGGAAGCCGGGCATCGCCAGGCCGAAGAAGGTGTGGCGCGGGTACTGGAAGCGGATCAGGCGCTGGTGGGGATCAGCGAAGCGGTAGCCAACATCACCGACATGACCACCCAGATCGCGGCGGCGACTGAAGAGCAAAGCGCGGTGGCCGAAGAGATCAGCCGCAACATCAGCAACATTTCGCAGCTGGCGGACCAGACCTCGGAACAGGCGCAACACTCGGCGCTGTTGAGTGAAGAACTGACGAAAACCGCGAATACCCAGTATTCGTTGGTGGAGCGGTTTAACCGCTGATCGTTGTGGAAAGACCAAAAACCCGGACAGCGAAAGCTTCCGGGTTTTTTATTGCCAACCTGAAAGTGATGTCGCCTGTCAGGGCCTCTTCGCGAGCAAGCCCGCTCCCACAGGGGATCTGCGGTGAACCCACACGTGGGGGCACCAGAGATCAAATGTGGGAGCGGGCTTGCTCGCGAAGAGGCCCTGACTGCCACCGCAAAATCTTACTGAAGAAATGCCGCTATCTTGCCCGCCGCAGCAGCCAAATGCTGCTCATGGGTAAACCCGGAAGCCTTCAACGGCTTCAAATCATGATCCCCCGCCACCAGCCAGAACACCTCGATACTCGGTGCCAACGTGTAAGCCTCAACGGCCTCCCGATTACCCAACGCATCCCGTTCACCCTGAACAATCAACGTCCGCGTCTTGAGCGCGGCCAAATGTTCAACCCGAGGCTTTTCCGGTTTACCCACCGCATAAAACGGGTACCCCAGACACACCAACGCATCCGCCCCCAACTCATCCGCCAGCAAACTCGCCATCCGCCCGCCCATGGACTTGCCGCCAATGGCCAGAGACCCAGTGACATGGCGTCGCACCACGGCATACACCTCACGCCAGCACTCGAGCAGTTTCGGGGCGGGGTTCGGTGGGCGTTTGCCACCATCGATGCGCCGTTGCGCCATGTAGGGAAACTCGAAGCGCAGCACATTGACGCCTTGAGCAGCAAGGCGCTCAGCCATGTCGCTCATCCAGCCACTGTCCATTGGTGCGCCAGCGCCGTGGGCGAGAATCAACGTCGTCGAGGCCGGTTCTGAGGCGGCATTCCACAACCATCCATGTTCCCCCACACACCGCGCCCATTGATCCCCGTCAATACTGGCCTTGTGCTCTTTGTCCATGCTTGCCTCGCTTTTAGTCTGCCTATAACTCCAGGCGAAGGGAGCGTCTGCCGTGCGGCTTACTCGCAAAGACAGGCCTTCACTTCGGCTGAACCGTGGATGGGGAACCATGAACACTTCTATCAGTACCGCCTACAACTACAAGGTGGTCCGCCAATTCGCCATTATGACGGTGGTGTGGGGCATCGTCGGCATGGGGCTCGGGGTTTTTCTCGCGGCCCAGTTGGTCTGGCCCGAACTCAACTTCAATTTGCCATGGACCAGTTTCGGGCGATTGCGCCCGCTGCACACCAACGCGGTGATCTTCGCGTTCGGCGGTTGCGCCCTGTTCGCCAGTTCGTTCTATTCGGTGCAACGCACCTGCCAGACTCAATTGTTCGCGCCGAAGATCGCCGCGTTCTGCTTCTGGGGCTGGCAACTGGTGATCCTGTTGGCGGCGATCAGCCTGCCGCTGGGCTACACCAGTTCCAAGGAATACGCCGAGCTGGAATGGCCGATCGACATTCTGATCACCATCGTCTGGGTCGCCTACGCCATCGTGTTCTTCGGTACGCTGGCCAAGCGCAAGACCAAGCACATCTACGTCGGCAACTGGTTCTTCGGTGCGTTCATCATCACCGTGGCGATCCTGCACATCGTCAACAACCTTGAGTTGCCGGTGAGTTTCACCAAGTCCTACTCGGTGTATTCCGGTGCGACCGACGCCATGGTCCAGTGGTGGTATGGGCACAACGCCGTAGGCTTTTTCCTCACCGCCGGTTTCCTCGGGATGATGTACTACTTCGTGCCCAAACAGGCCGAGCGCCCGGTCTATTCCTATCGCCTGTCGATCGTGCACTTCTGGGCGCTGATCACCCTGTACATCTGGGCCGGTCCGCACCACTTGCACTACACCGCTTTGCCGGACTGGGCACAGTCGCTGGGCATGGTGATGTCGCTGATTCTGCTGGCGCCAAGCTGGGGCGGGATGATCAACGGCATGATGACCCTCTCGGGCGCCTGGCATAAATTGCGCAGCGACCCGATCCTGCGCTTCCTCGTGGTGTCGCTGGCGTTCTACGGCATGTCGACCTTCGAAGGGCCGATGATGGCGATCAAGACTGTGAACGCCCTCTCCCACTACACCGACTGGACCATCGGCCACGTTCACGCCGGGGCGCTCGGCTGGGTGGCGATGATTTCCATCGGCGCGCTGTATCACATGATCCCGAAAATCTTCGGCCGTGAGCAGATGCACAGCATCGGCCTGATCAACGCGCACTTCTGGCTCGCCACGATCGGCACCGTGCTGTACATCGCCTCGATGTGGGTCAACGGCATCGCCCAGGGCCTGATGTGGCGCGCAATCAACGAAGACGGCACGCTGACCTACTCCTTCGTCGAAACCCTGGTGGCCAGCCACCCAGGCTTCATCGTGCGACTGGTGGGCGGGGCGATCTTCCTCAGCGGCATGTTCCTGATGGCTTACAACACCTGGCGCACCGTACGGGCCTCGCAGCCTGCCGACGTCGCCGCTGCCGCGCAGATGGCTTGAGGAGTCCGCCATGAAACACGAAACAATCGAAAAAAACGTCGGCCTGTTGCTGTTGTTGATGGTGCTGGCCGTGAGCATCGGCGGCCTGACCCAGATCGTCCCGCTGTTCTTTCAGGACGTGACCAATAAACCGGTGGAAGGCATGAAGCCCTACACCGCGCTGCAACTGGAAGGTCGCGACATTTACATCCGTGAAGGTTGCGTCGGTTGCCACTCGCAGATGATCCGCCCGTTCCGGGCCGAGACCGAACGCTATGGCCACTATTCGGTCGCCGGGGAAAGCGTCTGGGATCACCCGTTCCTCTGGGGCTCGAAACGCACCGGGCCAGACCTGGCGCGGGTCGGCGGTCGCTACTCGGAAGACTGGCACCGCGCGCACTTATACAACCCGCGCAATGTGGTGCCGGAATCGAAAATGCCCGCCTACCCATGGCTGGTGGCCAATCAACTCGACAGCAGCCACACCGAAACCAAGATCCGCGCCATGCGCACCTTGGGCGTGCCATACACCGACGATGACATCGCCGGGGCAATGGCCTCGCTCAAGGGCAAGACCGAAATGGACGCCTTGGTTGCTTACCTGCAAGTGCTCGGCACTGCCATCAAGAGCAAGAGGTGAGCCATGGTCGTTGAATTGAGCAGTGGAATGATCCGCGGCCTGGGCACAGTCGTGGTGTTTGTCGCCTTCGTCGGCCTGACGCTGTGGGTGTTCAACAGCAAGCGCAACCCGGAATTCGCCGAAGCGCGCCTGCTGCCGTTCGCCGACGAACCGAAACCCGATAACGCCACCCAAGAACCTGAAACAAGGAGTACCCGGCCATGACCACCTTCTGGAGTACGTGGATCTGCGTGCTGACCCTCGGCAGCCTGATCGGCCTGACCTGGCTGCTGATCGGCACCCGCAAGGGCGAAACCAAGGGCAGCGTCGACCAGACCATGGGCCACAGCTTCGACGGCATCGAGGAGTACGACAACCCGCTGCCGCAGTGGTGGTTCATGTTGTTCGCCGGCACGCTGGTGTTTGCCGTGGGTTATCTGATTCTTTACCCGGGCCTGGGCAACTGGAAAGGCATTCTGCCGGGCTATGAAAACGGCTGGACCGGCGTGCACGAATGGGAAAAGGAGATGGACAAGGCCGACGCGAAGTTCGGACCGATCTTCGCCAAATTCGCCGCGATGCCGGTGGAAGAAGTGGCTAAAGACCCGCAAGCGCTGAAAATGGGCGGGCGTCTGTTTGCGTCCAACTGCTCGGTGTGCCACGGCTCGGATGCCAAGGGTGCATTTGGTTTCCCGAACCTGGCGGACCGCGATTGGCGCTGGGGCGGTACGGCGGACACGATCAAAACCACGATCATGGGCGGTCGCATGGCCGCCATGCCGGCCTGGGGTGAAATCCTCGGTGAGACCGGTGTGAAGAATGTCGCCGCTTATGTGCGTCATGACCTGGCCGGCCTGCCGTTACCTGCCGACACCGGCGCCGACCTGCACGCGGGACAGCAACTGTTCAGCACCACTTGCGTAGCCTGTCATGGGGCAAACGGCCAAGGCACTGAAGCCATGGGCGCGCCGAACCTGACGCACCCGGCCGGTTTTATTTACGGTACAAGCCTGTCGCAACTGCAACAGACCATTCGCCATGGCCGCCAGGGCCATATGCCGGCGCAGAACGAACTGCTCGGCAACGATAAGGTGCAATTGCTGGCCGCTTACGTGTACAGCCTGTCGCACGGTGTCAGCACCGAGCGTTTGCAGGCTGAAGGCAAGCAGGAATAATTCTCGACCGCTCTGCTGCCGCATTCTCCCGGATGCGGCAGTTTCCTGCCTCTTTGCGACCCATTGTCGCACCCTCCCCTAGCTCTTTCTTTCGGTTCACCAGATTCGGGTCTAAGCTTGCTCGGTGCGGACTGGCATGAGCCGGTTCCGGGTCGTTTTTAGCCGATGTGTTCGACGATTCTGTTCGATGACAAGCCGCAAAGGCTGGTAGATACCGGCTGTCGCGCCAATTGCCATCGGTCACCCGATCGCTGGGTTTGAACACACCCCGTAACAACTGACCGGACCCCCTCCTCATTTTCGTTCGCTGCGACATTTTGCCCGAGGGCAATTTTGTCCTTACGCGGCGCATGGAAAGGCCGCAGAATCAGCTTTTGAAAGCATTGACCCAGGTCATGGCGCGTTGCAATGACCCCCTGCTTTCTCCATACTTGCGACCGATTTTTACTCCTAATAAAACACCCAAACCGTGGAACCTTAGAATGAGCACAGCAATCAGTCCGACTGCTTATAACTATAAGGTAGTCCGCCAGTTCGCCATCATGACGGTGGTCTGGGGGATCCTTGGCATGGGGCTCGGTGTCTTCATCGCCTCACAGCTTGTATGGCCGGAATTGAACTTCGGTCTGCCGTGGACGACTTTTGGACGCTTACGCCCGTTGCACACCAACCTGGTGATTTTCGCCTTCGGTGGTTGTGCACTGTTTGCCACTTCTTATTACGTCGTGCAGCGAACCTGCCAAACGCGACTGATTTCCGATAGCCTCGCAGCCTTCCACTTCTGGGGATGGCAAGCGGTGATCATCGGCGCGATCGTTACCTTGCCGCTGGGTTACACCACCACCAAGGAATACGCCGAACTGGAATGGCCCCTGGCTATTCTGCTGGCCATTGTCTGGGTCGTTTACGGTCTGGTGTTCTTCGGCACCATCGTCAAGCGCAAGACCAAGCACATCTATGTCGGTAACTGGTTTTACGGCGCGTTCATCGTCGTGACCGCGATGCTGCACATCGTCAACCACATGTCGCTGCCGGTCAGCCTGTTCAAGTCTTACTCCGCCTACTCGGGTGCGACTGACGCGATGATCCAGTGGTGGTACGGCCACAACGCGGTGGGTTTCTTCCTGACCACCGGCTTCCTGGGGATGATGTACTACTTCGTTCCGAAGCAGGCCGAGCGTCCGATCTACTCCTATCGCCTGTCCATCGTGCACTTCTGGGCGCTGATCACCCTGTACATCTGGGCCGGTCCGCACCACCTGCACTACACCGCACTGCCGGACTGGGCTCAGTCCCTGGGCATGGCGATGTCGATCATCCTGCTGGCTCCGAGCTGGGGCGGCATGATCAACGGCATGATGACCCTGTCGGGCGCCTGGCATAAGCTGCGCACCGACCCGATCCTGCGCTTCCTGGTCGTGTCGCTGGCGTTCTATGGCATGTCGACCTTCGAAGGCCCGATGATGGCCATCAAGACCGTCAACTCGCTGTCTCACTACACCGACTGGACCATCGGCCACGTACACGCCGGCGCCTTGGGCTGGGTAGCGATGATCTCGATCGGCGCGATCTACCACATGATCCCGAAACTGTTCGGTCGTGCGCAGATGCACAGCGTTGGCCTGATCAATACGCACTTCTGGCTCGCGACCATCGGTACCGTTCTGTACATCGCTTCGATGTGGGTCAACGGCATCACCCAGGGCCTGATGTGGCGGGCAATCAACGATGACGGCACCCTCACCTACTCGTTCGTTGAAGCGCTGCAAGCCAGCCACCCTGGCTACATCGTTCGCGCCCTGGGCGGTGCGTTCTTTGCCAGCGGCATGCTGTTCATGGCCTACAACGTATGGCGTACCGTACGTGCCTCGAACCCGGCTGAAGCCGAAGCCGCCGCTCAGATTGCTGTAGTTGGAGCTCACTGATGAAGCATGAAGCAGTCGAGAAGAATATTGGCCTGCTGGCCTTCTTCATGGTTATCGCCGTCAGCATCGGCGGCCTGACCCAGATCGTTCCGCTGTTTTTCCAGGACGTCACCAACAAGCCGGTCGAAGGCATGAAGCCTCGCCCTGCGCTTGAAGTCGAAGGACGCGACGTCTTCATCGCCAACGGCTGTGTCGGCTGCCACTCGCAGATGATCCGCCCGTTCCGTGCTGAAACCGAACGCTACGGCCACTACTCGGTCGCCGGTGAAAGCGTCTGGGACCACCCGTTCCTGTGGGGCTCCAAGCGTACCGGTCCGGACCTGGCCCGTGTCGGCGGTCGTTACTCCGATGACTGGCAGCGTGCGCATTTGTACAACCCGCGCAACGTAGTGCCGGAGTCGAAAATGCCGGCCTACCCGTTCCTCGTGGAAAACAAGCTCGACGGCAAAGACACCGCCAAGAAACTGGAAGTCTTGCGCACGCTCGGCGTCCCTTACACCGACGAAGACATCGCCGGTGCCAAGGATGCTGTGAAGGGCAAAACCGAAATGGACGCGCTGGTGGCCTATCTGCAAGGCCTGGGCACCATCATCAAAAGCAAACGGTGATTTAGATGGATATCGGGATGATTCGTGGCCTGGGCACCGTTGTTGTGATGGTGGCCTTCATCGGTCTGGCGTTGTGGGTGTTCAGCCCCAAGCGCAAGTCGGAGTTTGAAGACGCGACCTTGCTGCCTTTCGCGGATGATCCCGAAGCCATCAAGCACGTCGAGCAAGCTTCTAGGAGTAACAAAGAATGACTACGTTCTGGAGTCTGTACGTCACAGTCCTCAGTCTCGGCACCATCTTCGCCTTGACCTGGCTGCTGCTGTCTACCCGCAAGGGTCAGCGCGCCGAGCAGACGGAAGAAACGGTTGGCCACTCCTTCGACGGGATCGAGGAGTACGACAACCCACTGCCAAAATGGTGGTTCATGCTGTTCGTGGGCACCATCATTTTCGCGCTGGGCTACCTGGTGCTGTACCCGGGCCTGGGCAATTGGAAAGGCCTGCTGCCAGGTTACAACTACCTGGATAACGAGAAGCAGACCGCGTTCGCCAACGGCCAGACCGGCTGGACCGGCGTTCACGAGTGGGAAAAGGAAATGGCCAAGTCGGACGCCAAGTTCGGCCCGATCTTCGCCAAGTTCGCTTCCATGCCGATCGAAGAAGTCGCCAAGGACCCGCAAGCCCTGAAGATGGGTGGCCGTCTGTTCGCCTCCAACTGCTCGGTCTGCCACGGTTCCGACGCCAAGGGCGCTTATGGCTTCCCTAACCTGACCGACGCCGACTGGCGCTGGGGTGGCGAGCCGGAAACCATCAAGACCACGATCATGGGTGGCCGTCATGCGGTCATGCCCGCGTGGGCTGACGTGATCGGCGAGCAAGGCGTTTCCGATGTCGCTGCCTTTGTCCTGACCAACCTCGATGGCCGCAAACTACCGGAAGGCACCAAGGCTGACCCGGTTGCCGGCCAGAAGCTGTTTGCTGCCAACTGCGTGGCTTGCCACGGTCCTGAAGGCAAAGGTACGCCTGCGATGGGCGCTCCTAACCTGACCCACCCGGCCGCGTTCATCTACGGTTCGAGCTTCGCTCAACTGCAGCAGACCATCCGTTATGGCCGTCAGGGCCAGATGCCTGCGCAAGAACAGCTGCAAGGCAACGACAAGGTTCACTTGCTGGCCGCTTACGTCTACAGCCTGTCTCATGGTGAGAAAGCATCGGAAGCAGAAGCTCAGTAAAGCAAACGCTTGATGCAATAAAAAAGACCCCGCCAATCGCTGGCGGGTTTTTTTTATGGACGATTGGCCCAGATCGACTTCACCGGCACCGTTTGCACCAGCTGACGGTTCTGCCACTGATTGTTTTCGACCAGACTGACATGTAGCTGCTTGCGGTCGTCGGAGAAACTGGCGGTCAGGTAAGTCTCTTGAGAAGCACTGCCACTGAGAAACATCGGAACATCGCCAATGTAGCGCGTCCTGCCGCCACTCTGATGGATATGACCAGCGAACATCGCGGTCACTTGATACTTTTCAATCATATCCATGAAACGCTTTTCCTGATCCCGACTCCCTTTCCAGTCATAAGGTTTATGCATATTAATGATGATGGCATAGCCCTGAATCCGGGCATGCCTCAGATCAGTTTCAAGCCAATCCAGTGCATGGGTGATGTTGAACTCATCTGTTGGATGGGAAATTTTAACCTCATAAGTAGGTTCATTATTAAGTTGAATCAGATGCACCTGACCTATGTTTTTAGAGTAAGCGAGACTGCCTTTATATTGTTTCCCAAACCCCCCACCCGTCACACGCACATCAAACTCATCGACTTTGTCGGCATGGTGTTGCTGATAGTCAACAATACTGTTTGCAGCACAGCGATTGCCGAAACAGTCATTCACGTTATTTTCGTAATCGTGATTCCCTAAACCATACAAAAACTCTTTACCAAAGGAGTTGCGCAGCGCTGACCTCATATATGAGAGCTGCCAGGGATGGCCAAATGCGGTGATGTCGCCATTGATCATCAGCGGCACTTGCGCCTGACCACCCATTTTGCTTCTGAATTCTGCAATGCTCGCAAACTGCGTCTCTACCAACCACTTCGAGCGCTTTTCAAAATCCGCATTCGACTCCTCTTCACCACTGTCAGTCTTATCCGTCCATGGGTATTGGGGATCCGACGCAAAGACCATATGACGAGGCATTCCTTCATTCGAATGCACGAGAGATGCCATTGACAACAACCACAGACACGCGAGCAACTTTACGCCTTGCTTGATATTCATAGAATTCCATTTCCGTTATTAGTAGACAACCGTACAACTGCTCATCAGCCGTACGCTCCGCACAACTTATTCCAGAAAAAAGAAACCCACAAACATGACACCACCCCCAATTAAATTAATATATTTCAATCCAGCCTTACTTCAATTAAGGAAGACCAGACTTCCCTTATTAAAATTAAACACAGACAGAAGATGAAGCCAGAAACCTGAACACCACGACGCATCCGGCCCTCCGTCGGCCCGGTCACCTCCCCTACCCACTGCCTGAGGCGACAGGTCACCGAAACCACCAAAACCGGCCATAATTCACAAGTCAATTGATTCAAGTCATTACACCGTCCGTTGATTTCCACCAACGTGACCAAAGGTCGCACCCTTGTGCTAGAGCTTCAGGCGTATCATTGCGCCACTGCAACACCCCTTTTGACCGCGGTCGGCATGTACTGACCGGGGCATTTTTCCACTGCCGTGGGATGCAATGATGAGCAACCAGATTCCGGTACACGACGTCACGCCGCCAGCCAAAGACGCGAAACAAACCGTCGACCTCTACGCCTCTAGAGAAAAGATCTACACCCGAGCCTTCACTGGCTTGTTCCGCAACCTGCGGATGATGGGCGGCGCCATTTTGTTTCTGTTGTATTTCGGTACGGTGTGGCTGAACTGGGGCGGCCATCAAGCCGTCTGGTGGAACCTGCCGGAGCGTAAATTCTTTATTTTTGGCGCAACCTTCTGGCCTCAGGATTTCATCCTGTTGTCGGGAATTTTGATCATCAGTGCCTTCGGCCTGTTCTTCATTACGGTCTACGCCGGTCGTGTGTGGTGCGGCTACACCTGCCCGCAGAGCGTCTGGACCTGGATTTTCATGTGGTGCGAGAAGGTCACCGAAGGCGATCGCAACCAGCGCATCAAGCTCGACAAAACACCCATGAGCGCCAACAAATTCCTGCGCAAGCTCAGCAAGCATTCGATGTGGCTGTTGATCGGTTTTGTGACTGGCCTGACCTTCGTCGGCTATTTCTCGCCGATCCGTGAACTGGTGTTCGACTTCTTCACCGGCGAAGCGGATGGCTGGTCGTATTTCTGGGTCGGTTTCTTCACCCTCGCCACCTACGGCAACGCCGGCTGGTTGCGCGAGCAGGTGTGCATTTACATGTGCCCGTACGCGCGCTTCCAGAGTGTGATGTTCGACAAGGACACGCTGATCGTCTCCTACGATCCACGTCGAGGCGAGTCCCGTGGCCCGCGCAAAAAAGGCATCGACTACAAGGCTCAAGGCCTGGGCGATTGCATCGACTGTACGATGTGCGTCCAGGTATGCCCGACCGGCATCGACATCCGCGATGGCCTGCAAATCGAGTGCATCGGCTGTGCCGCCTGTATCGACGCCTGCGACGCGATCATGGACAAGATGGATTACCCGCGCGGCCTGATCAGCTACACCACCGAGCACAACCTGTCCGGGCAAAAAACCCATAAACTGCGCCCGCGCCTGATCGGCTACGCCGTGGTGCTGCTGGCGATGATCTCGTTGTTGATCACTGCGTTCTTCATGCGCTCGCTGGTCGGTTTCGACGTCAGCAAAGACCGCGTGCTGTACCGCGAGAACGCTGAGGGCCGGATCGAAAACGTCTACAGCCTGAAGATCATGAACAAGGATCAGCGCGACCACACCTACGTGCTGGAAGCCACCGGTTTGCCGGACCTCAAGCTGCAAGGCAAGCGCGAGATCAAAGTGTCCGCCGGGGAAATTTTCAGCCAGCCGGTGGAGCTGTCCAGCGCACCGGAACAACTGCCGTCGAGCACCAACGAGGTGAAATTCATCCTCAAGGATGCCGATGACGACAGCGTTCACGTTGAAGCCAAGAGTCGATTCATCGGCCCACAAATTCGTTGAGAGAAGTGATCATGCCCGCAGCAACTGCCGCAAGTCCCTGGTACAAGCACCTTTGGCCGTGGATCATCATCGGGATTCTGGCCTGCTCGGTGACCCTGACCTTGTCCATGGTGACCATTGCGGTGAACAACCCGGACAACCTGGTGAACGACAACTACTACGAGGCCGGCAAAGGCATCAACCGCTCGCTCGACCGTGAACTGCTGGCCCAGACCCTGCTATTACGCGCCAGCGTGCATCTGGATGGCGTGACCGGTGAAGTCGACCTGCACTTGAGCGGCAACAGCCAACCGAAAACTCTTGAACTGAACCTGATCTCGCCAACCCAGCCGGAGAAGGACCGCAAGATCACCCTCGCCCACAGCGACACCGAGCAGGGCCGCTACATTGGTCAACTGAGCGACAAGGTCGAAGGCCGTCGCTTTGTAGAACTGCTGGGCGTCGAGGGTGACAAGACCTGGCGCCTGTTCGAAGAAGAACAGGTCAGCCATGACAAGGATCTGCTGCTGGGCGATGAGCCGCTGCAGGGCGCGGAAGACCTGAAAAAGTAAAAGCGCGCTTCGCGCATTCGCGAGCAAGCCCGCTCCCACATTTGATTGTGTGTACTCAAATCATGTGCACAACACTGATCAAATGTGGGAGCGGGCTTGCTCGCGAAGAGGCCCTACCAGACGACATAGACTCCACCCATGAGCACCCAACTCTCCTGCTACCACTGCGCCCTGCCCGTCCCGGCCGGCAGCCGCTTCACCGCGGCGGTCCTGGGTGAAACCCGCGAGTTCTGCTGCCCGGGTTGCCAGGCCGTGGCCGAGGCTATCGTGGCGGGTGGCCTGGAAAGCTATTACCAGCATCGCAGCGAGTCATCGGTCAACCCCGAAGCCTTGCCGGTGCAGTTGGTGGACGAACTGGCGCTGTACGACCGCGCCGACGTGCAAGCCCCCTTCGTTCGCCACGATGGCGACCTCGCCGAAACCACCCTGTTGATGGAAGGCATCAGCTGCGCCGCGTGCGGCTGGTTGATCGAGAAACACCTGCGCGGTTTACCGGCAGTGGCCGAAGCACGCCTCAACCTGTCCAACCATCGCCTGCACGTACGCTGGGCCGACGCACAATTGCCGTTGAGCCAGGTGCTCAGTGAGTTGCGCCATATCGGTTACGCCGCCCATCCCTATCAAGCCGACCGCGCCAGCGAACAACTGGCCAGTGAAAACCGTCTGGCCCTGCGCCAACTCGGCGTCGCCGGGCTGCTGTGGTTCCAGGCGATGATGGCGACCATGGCCACTTGGCCGGAATTCAACATCGACCTCAGCCCCGAACTGCACACCATCCTGCGCTGGGTCGCACTGTTCCTGACCACGCCAATCGTGTTCTACAGCTGTGCGCCATTCTTCAAAGGCGCCATGCGCGACCTGCGCACGCGCCACCTGACCATGGACGTATCGGTGTCGCTGGCGATTGGCAGCGCCTACCTCGCCGGGATCTGGACTTCGATCAGCGGTGTCGGTGAACTGTATTTCGATGCGGTCGGGATGTTTGCGCTGTTCCTGCTGGCGGGTCGCTATCTGGAACGCCGAGCCCGAGAGCGTACCGCCGCGGCCACCGCACAACTCGTCAATCTGTTGCCCGCCTCGTGCTTGCGGCTAAGTGCCGACGGGCAAAGCGAGCGAATCTTGCTCAGCGAATTGCGCGTCGGCGATCAGGTATTGGTGCACCCCGGCGCGATTCTGCCGGCGGACGGCAAGATCCTCGACGGCCAGTCAAGCATCGATGAATCGCTGTTGACCGGTGAATACCTGCCGCAGCCGAGAATGCCAGGCGATGCAGTCACCGCTGGTACGCTGAACGTTGAAGGCGCGTTGACCGTGCAAGTGTTGGCGCTGGGCCAGGACACGCGACTGTCCGCCATCGTCCGCTTGCTGGATCGCGCGCAAGCCGAAAAACCGCGCCTGGCGGAAATCGCCGACCGTGCCGCGCAGTGGTTTTTGCTGCTGTCGCTGATTGCCGCTGCCGCCATTGGCCTGTTGTGGTGGGAACTCGATTCATCGCGAGCCTTCTGGATTGTACTGGCGATGCTCGTTGCGACCTGCCCGTGCGCTCTGTCCCTGGCGACGCCCACCGCGCTGACCGCCGCCACCGGCACGCTGCACAAACTCGGCCTGTTGCTGACGCGCGGCCATGTGCTGGAAGGCCTGAACCAGATCGACACGGTGATCTTCGACAAGACCGGCACCCTGACTGAAGGGCGCCTCGCTTTACGTTCAATCCGCCCGCTGGCCGCACTCGACAGTGACCAATGCCTGAGCCTCGCCGCTGCGCTGGAAAACCGCTCCGAACACCCGATAGCCCGCGCGTTTGGCCGCGCGCCGCTGGCCGCCGAAGAAGTCCACAGCACACCGGGCCTTGGGCTTGAAGGCCTGGTTGGTGTACAACGCTTGCGCATTGGCCAGCCGGGCTTTGTCTGCGAACTCAGTGGTGCGGCCTTACCGTTGATGCCCGATGAGGCCGGCCAATGGCTGCTGCTCGGCGACAGCCAAGGACCGCTGGCGTGGTTTGTCCTCGACGACCGTTTGCGTGCGGATGCCCCGGCGTTGCTGCAAGCCTGCAAGGCGCGGGGCTGGCGCACATTGCTGCTGTCCGGCGACAGCTCGCCGATGGTCGCCAGCGTTGCCGCTGAGCTCGGCATCGACGAGGCGCGTGGCGGTTTACGTCCTGACGACAAACTGCAGGTCCTGCAACAACTGCACAAGGAAGGTCGCAAGGTGTTGATGCTCGGTGACGGGGTCAACGACGTGCCGGTGCTCGCCGCCGCCGACATCAGCGTGGCGATGGGCTCGGCCACCGATCTGGCGAAAACCAGCGCCGATGCCGTGTTACTGTCCAACCGCCTCGACGCGCTGGTGCAAGCCTTCAGTCTGGCCCGAAGAACCCGTCGGGTAATCATCGAGAACCTGCTGTGGGCCGGGTTGTACAATGGCCTCATGTTGCCGTTCGCCGCCCTCGGCTGGATCACGCCGGTGTGGGCCGCTGTCGGCATGTCGATCAGTTCGTTGACCGTGGTGCTCAATGCCCTGCGCCTGACTCGCTTGCCGGGCACGCCAGCCATCAGCGCCACGCCAGAAACCCGCCCGCTGCCGGCCTGAGCCGCGCGGGCATGGAGTCCACCCATGCCAGCTCTTTACGTGATGATCCCGGCCGCGCTGCTGATCGTGGCCATCGCCGTCTACATCTTCTTCTGGGCGGTCGACAGCGGTCAGTACGACGACCTCGACGGCCCGGCCCACAGCATTCTGTTCGACGACCAGGACCCGGCCCACAAAGCCGCGGTCGACGAAGCCAGCGGCCATCCGGCCAAACCCGACGACAAGGCGCCGCCTCATGCTTGAATTGGCGCCACTGCTGGTGTCTGCGGTGATTCTCGGCTTGCTCGGCGGCGGTCATTGCCTGGGCATGTGCGGCGGCTTGATGGGCGCGTTGACCCTGGCGATTCCCAAGGAACAACGCAGCCGACGCTTTCGGTTGCTGCTGGCCTACAACCTGGGACGGATCCTCAGCTACGCCACCGCCGGCCTCTTGATCGGCCTGGCGGGTTGGGCCGTGGCCAACAGCCCGGCGGCGATGTTTATGCGGGTCATCGCCGGTGTGCTGCTGATTGCCATGGGCCTGTACCTCGCTGGTTGGTGGAGCGGCCTGACCCGCATCGAAAGCCTGGGTCGAGGCCTGTGGCGGCATATTCAGCCGATTGCCAACAAACTGCTGCCGGTATCGAGCCTGCCCCGCGCTTTGCTGTTGGGCGCGCTCTGGGGCTGGCTACCGTGCGGGTTGGTTTACAGCACATTGCTGTGGTCGGCCAGTCAGGGCAATGCGCGGGACAGTGCGTTGTTGATGCTCGCGTTCGGCCTGGGCACCTGGCCGGTATTGCTCGCCACGGGCCTGGCGGCTGAGCGGGTGACGGCGCTGCTGCGCAAACGCAGCGTGCGCATGGCTGGTGGGTTGCTGGTGATGCTGTTCGGCCTCTGGACCTTGCCGGGACCGCATCAGCATTGGTTGATGGGTCATTAGATCGGCTGCGCCCCCTTCGCGAGCAAGCCCGCTCCCACAGTTGACCGCGTTCCAACGTGGGAGTGGGCTTGCTCACGAAGAGGCCCGCACCGACAACGCAAACCCTGACCGTTGATACAAATCAAGATGACCCAACGCCTCCCCCCCTAGACTCGCTCACACTGCCAGCCTATCCGGGGGAATGCCCGCATGATGCTCGACGCCATTCGTTGGGACACCGATCTGATCCGCCGTTATGACCTGGCGGGACCGCGCTACACCTCTTACCCGACCGCCGTGCAATTCAACAGTCAGGTCGGCTCGTTCGACCTGTTCCACGCGCTGCGTGACAGCCGCAAGGCCCTGCGCCCGTTGTCGTTGTACGTGCATGTGCCGTTTTGCGCGAACATTTGCTACTACTGCGCCTGCAACAAAGTCATCACCAAGGATCGCGGCCGCGCCCTGCCCTACTTGCAGCGTCTTGAGCAGGAAATCCAGCTGATCGCCTGTCACCTCGACCCGGCACAGAAGGTCGAACAACTGCACTTCGGTGGCGGCACCCCGACGTTTCTCAGCCACGATGAACTGCGCCAGTTAATGGCTCAACTGCGCAAAAGCTTCAACTTGCTGGACGATGATTCCGGCGACTACGGCATTGAAATCGACCCTCGCGAAGCCGACTGGTCGACCATGGGCCTGTTGCGCGAGCTGGGTTTCAATCGCGTCAGCATTGGCCTGCAAGACCTCGACCCGGCCGTGCAACGGGCGGTCAATCGCCTGCAAAGCCTTGAGGAAACCCGCGCGGTGATCGATGCGGCGCGGACCCTGCAATTTCGCTCGATCAACATCGACCTGATCTACGGCTTGCCCCGGCAGACGCCCGAGAACTTCGCCCACACAGTGGACGAAGTGATCAACCTTCAACCGGATCGGCTCTCGGTATTCAACTACGCGCACCTGCCCGAACGCTTCATGCCACAGCGACGCATCAACAGCGACGAGCTGCCGACACCGGCGCAGAAGCTGGAAATACTCCAGCGCACCATCGAGCAACTGACCAAGGCCGGTTACCGCTACATCGGCATGGACCACTTCGCCCTGCCCGACGATGAACTGGCGATTGCCCAGGAAGAATCGACCCTGCAGCGTAACTTTCAGGGCTACACCACCCACGGCCATTGCGATTTGATCGGTTTGGGCGTGTCCGCCATCAGCCAGATCGGTGATCTGTACTGCCAGAACACCAGCGATATTGCTCAATACCAGAACACCCTGGCTACGGGTCAACTGGCCACCAGTCGTGGCCTGGTGTGCAACGCTGATGATCGGCTGCGGCGGGCGGTGATACAGCAGTTGATCTGCACGTTCAGCCTGGAATTCGTCGAGATCGAGCAAGCGTTCAACATCGACTTTCGAGGTTACTTCGGCCAATTGTGGCCACAGTTGCTGACCATGGCCGATGACGGCTTGATCAGCCTCGACAACGAACGAATCACCGTGCTGCCGGCCGGTCGCTTGTTGGTGCGCTCGGTGTGCATGGTGTTCGATGCTTATCTGCAGCAGACCAATCAGCAACGATTTTCCCGGGTGATCTGACTCTTCATCGCCCAGTTACACGGGACCGCCCAACTTCACCCTGTATCGTGGCGTGACAATATCTGCACAAACTGGCCGGAATGCCATCCCGTGGGTTACCCTTACGTCTTATGTGTGATTTTCCCACAAGGATTGAAGAAATGTCCGAGCCAGTCAAACTGCGTGCTCATAACCAGGCCCATTGCAAGGATTGCAGCCTCGCCCCCCTGTGTTTACCGCTGTCTCTGAACCTGGAGGACATGGACGCGCTGGACGACATCGTCAAGCGTGGCCGTCCACTGAAAAAAGGTGAATTCCTGTTTCGCCAGGGCGACACCTTCGATTGCGTTTATGCAGTGCGCTCCGGCGCCCTCAAGACATTCAGCCTGAGCGACGGCGGTGAGGAACAACTCACCGGTTTCCACCTGCCGAGTGAACTGGTTGGCCTGTCGGGCATGGACACCGAAAAGCACCCCGTGTCCGCGCAAGCGCTGGAAACCACCTCAGTGTGCGAAATCCCTTTCGATCGCCTCGACGAATTGTCCGTGCAACTGCCGCAACTGCGTCGCCAGTTGATGCGCGTCATGAGTCGCGAAATTCGCGACGATCAACAAATGATGTTGCTGCTGTCGAAAAAAACCGCCGACGAGCGCATCGCCACTTTTCTGGTCAACCTGTCGGCCCGTTTCCGCGCCCGCGGTTTTTCGGCCAACCAGTTCCGCTTGAGTATGTCGCGCAACGAAATCGGTAATTACCTGGGGCTGGCGGTCGAAACCGTGTCCCGGGTGTTCACCCGTTTCCAGCAGAACGAATTGATTGCCGCTGAAGGCAAGGAAATTCATATCCTCGACCCGATCCAGCTCTGCGCGCTGGCCGGTGGCTCTCTCGAAGGCTGATTTGTAACCATTGCGGCTGAGCGAAACGGTTCAGCCGCCGTTATACTGCGACGTTTGCAGCCTGCCAGGACACCTCGACGATGGTCTTCGACTCCTTCGACATCAAATCCCTGATCCGCCCCGTGATCGATTTCCCCAAGCCGGGCGTGATCTTTCGTGACATCACGCCGCTGTTCCAGTCGCCCACGGCCCTGCGCCTGGTGATGGACAGCTTTGCCCATCGCTACGTCGAAGCCGATTTCACCCACATCGGGGCGATGGATGCCCGTGGCTTCCTGATCGGTTCGGTGCTGGCGTATCAGTTGAACAAGCCGCTGGTGCTGTTCCGCAAGCAAGGCAAACTGCCGGCCGACGTGTTGGCCGAGGGTTACGCGACCGAGTACGGCGAAGCGTTCCTCGAAGTTCACGCCGACAGCCTGTGCGAAGGCGATTCGGTGGTGATGTTCGATGACCTGATCGCCACGGGCGGCACGCTGATTGCGGCGGCGAACCTGATCCGGCGCATGGGTGCGCGGGTTCATGAAGCGGCGGCGATTATTGATCTGCCGGAGTTGGGTGGGTCGCAGCGGTTGGAAGATATGGGGATTCCTACTTTCTGCCTGACGCAGTTTGCTTTGAGCGATAAATAAGCGGCGTCCTCACCGACGCCTTCGCGAGCAAGCCCGCTCCCACATTCGACCGAGTTCTTTCAGAGGAATACGGTTAAATGTGGGAGCGGGCTTGCTCGCGAAGAGGCCATCCGCAACACCATCAATTTCTATGCCTGCTAAAGCCCCATCTGCTTACTGATAATCTCGTTCATCACTTCCCGCGTCCCGCCGCCAATCGACAGAATCCGGTTATCCCGGTACAGCCGCTCCACCAGGCTGTCGCGCATGTAGCCCAAGCCCCCCAGAATCTGAACCGCATCATTGACGATCCGGTCCGCCGTGTCGGTGGCAAAGTTCTTGGCCATCGAAATTTCCTTGATCACACTCTGCCCCGCCGCCATCTTCGCCGCCTGGCGATAGGTAAATTCCCGAGACACTTCCAGCGCTGTCGCCATCTCGGCGAGGCGGTGCTTGAGCACCTGGAACTTGCCGATGGGTTTCCCGAAGGCTTCGCGCTGACGCGCCCATTTCAGGCTCTCCTCCAGCGCCAGCTGCGCGGTCATGTTGGCCATCAGTGCCAACGCCAGCCGCTCACTCTGAAAGTTACCCATGATGCAGGCGAAACCCATGTTTTCTGCGCCGATCAGATTGCCCACTGGCACCCGGCAATCGTCGAAGAACAATTCTGCGGTGTCCGACGCCCACCAGCCCATTTTCTTCAACTGACGGCCAACGGTGAAACCGGGCGTGCCCTTCTCGATCAACAACAGGCTGATACCGCCAAACCCCGGCGCGCCGGTGCGCACCGCGACGGTGTAGAAATCGGCACGAACGCCGCTGGTGATAAAGGTTTTGCTGCCGCTGACGCGATAGAAGTCGCCGTCACGCACAGCGCGGGTTTGCAGGTTGGCGACGTCGGAACCGCCGCTGGGCTCGGTGACCGCCAGGGCGCTGATCTTCTCGCCGGTCAGCACTTGCGGTACCACGCGATCACGCACTTCGGGCCTTGCCCATTTGAGGATCGGTGGCAGGCCGATGTCCAGCGAACCCAAACCGGCCACCAGTCCACCCGAGCCACAACGCATCAGCTCTTCGCTGGCAGCGACCTTGGCGAACAGATCACCTTCATGGCTGCCACCCAGCGCTTCAGGATAGCCAATGCCCAGAATCCCGGCAGCACCGGCCTTGAGGTAGAGCTCACGGGGAAAGCTTTCAGCTTCCTCCCACTGATCAATGTCCGGAAGAATCTCACGCTCGACGAAACGTCTGACGCTGTCACGGACCAATTGGTGGCTGGGATCGAAGTATTCCTGAAAGGCAGGCATCGGCGAACTCCACTGAAGGTTCAGCGACGTTAACCGAGCGCTTGCTTGGTTTTCAACAGAATTGTGTCAATCAGGTGAACCGAGGTGCGCCCTTCGCGAGCAAGCCCGCTCCCACATTTGACCGCGTTCATCTGGACGACTCGGTCAAATGTGGGAGCGGGCTTGCTCGCGAAGGCGTCAGCCCAGGCATTACAACGCTATCGGCTTACGCCCCGCAAACGAATGCGCCAACGTCCCGCCATCCACCAGCTCCAGCTCACCACCCAACGGCACACCATGGGCAATACGCGAAGCAATCAGGCCCTTATTGCTGAGCAACTGCGCAATGTAATGCGCCGTCGCCTCACCTTCCACCGTCGGGTTGGTCGCGAGGATGACTTCAGCAAAGGTCCCGGCCTCTTCAATCCGCGCTATCAACTGCGGAATACCAATCGCCTCAGGTCCGAGGCCATCAAGCGGCGACAAATGCCCTTTGAGCACGAAGTAACGACCACGGAAACCGGTCTGCTCCACCGCATAGACATCCATCGGCCCTTCCACCACGCACAACAACGTGTCGTCGCGGCGGGTATCCGCGCACTGCGGGCACAGGTCGTCTTCGGTCAGCGTGCGGCACAAACGGCAATGGCCCACCCCTTCCATGGCCTGGCTCAAGGCCGACGCCAGTCGCGAACCACCGCTGCGATCACGTTCAAGCAGTTGCAGCGCCATGCGCTGGGCGGTTTTCTGACCCACACCCGGCAAAATTCGCAGGGCATCGATCAGTTGGCGAATCAAAGGGCTGAAGCTCATGGGGAAACGTCCGACAAAACAACGAGACGCGGTTTATACCCGCGCCTCTCTTTAGCGTCAAATACTCAGTCTTGCGCGACCCGCACCACCAGTTTGCCGAAGTTGCGCCCTTCCAGCAGACCGATGAATGCTTCGGGTGCCTGCTCGAGGCCATCGACCACGTCTTCGCGGAATTTCACCTTGCCGTCGCGCACCCACGGCGCCATCGCACTGACGAATTCCGGCTGACGATCGCCGTAGTCATCGAACACGATGAAGCCCTGGATTCGCACACGCTTGGCCAATATTGTCCGTTGCAATTGCGGCAGGCGATCCGGGCCGGTCGGGGCTTCGTGGGCATTGTAGGACGCGATCAGGCCGCACAGCGGAATTCGCGCCTTGGGGTTGAGCAGCGGCAATACCGCGTCGAACACCTTGCCACCGACGTTCTCGTAGTAGATGTCGATGCCGTTGGGGCACGCCTGCGCCAACTCCTCGGCGAAGTTCGGGCTCTTGTGGTCGACGCAGGCATCGAAGCCCAATTCGTCGACGACATAACGGCATTTTTCCGTGCCACCGGCCACGCCGACCGCGCGCAAACCCTTGATCTTCGCCACCTGGCCGACCACCGACCCCACTGCACCGGACGCCGCCGCGACCACCAGGGTTTCACCGGACTTCGGCTGACCGATGTCCATCAGGCCCATGTAGGCCGTCATGCCCGGCATACCGAGCACGCCCAAGGCCATCGATGGGCTCGGCAACCCGGACGGCACCGGGATGATGTTGCGACCGTCGCTAATGCTGTGGCTCTGCCAGCCGGTGGAGCCGACGACGACATCACCTTCCTGGAATTTTGGATTCAACGAACGCTCGACCCGACTGACAGCGCCGCCGGTCATGACCTCGCCGATTTCGACGGGGGCGGCGTAGGACGGCGCGTCACTCATGCGACCGCGCATGTACGGGTCCAGTGACAAGTAAAGGGTCTTGAGCAGGACCTGTCCGTCAGCGAGGTCCGGCAGCGCTTCCCTTTCCAGGCGAAAATTCTCCGGCGTCGGCGCGCCAACCGGGCGGGACGCCAGGACGATACGTTGGTTGAGGGTCAATGCTTGTGGCATGTGAGCGTCTCCTTTGATCGAGAATCGAGTGGTGTAGGGGAGCAGACCTTTGTGGCGGTTTAGTGTTCGATGTTTCGTCAGTTGTACCGAGTCGACTGCTTCGCGAGCAAGCCCGCTCCCACATTTTACCGAGTTCTAATGTGGGAGCGGGCTTGCTCGCGAAGGCGGCCTGACAGACGCTACGAGAACATCAGGCAGAAACAAAAATGCCAGGCGCGATGCCTGGCATTTTTTTGTAGCTCATCCGACGCGCTTTAGCGAATCAGAATGGCAGCTTCATGCCCGGCGGCAGTTGCATGCCCGCGGTCATGCCGGACATTTTGTCCTGGCTGTTCGCTTCGATCTTGCGCACGGCATCGTTGACGGCGGCGGCGACGACGGCTTCCAGCATTTCTTTGTCGTCTTCGCTCAGGCCTTCAACCAGGCTTGGGTCGATGGTCACGCTCTTGACGTCGTGACGACCGGTCATCACCACGGTGACCATATCGCCGCCCGCTTTACCGATGACTTCGGCGTTGGCCAGTTCTTCCTGCATCTTGGCCATTTTTTCCTGCATCTGCTGTGCCTGCTTCATCAGGCCGGCCATGCCACCTTTCATCATGGGAATCACCTCAAAAGTACTTGGATTAAACAGCGTCCGGCCCTGTTGACCGAACGCCTTCAGTTATTAGCCCTGACTGACCAGAGCGTCGACAGGTTCAATAGTATCGTTACGGATCACCGCACCGAACTGCTGCATCATTTGCTGGATGAACGGATCGCCGTGGATCGACTCCTCGGCCTCGCGCTGACGGTTGGCACGGCGCCGGGACGCTGCCTGGGCCGGGGTTTCCTGCTCGGGCTTGATCAGCTCCATGCTCAGGGTCAGCGTGCGCCCGTGAAACTGGTTCAGCGCATCGTTGAGACGACGTTGTTGGGTCGCGTTGAACAAGGCACTGTGGGCCGGGTCCAGGTGCATCAGCCAGTGATCACCTTCGACGGAAATCAGCGTGCAGTTGGCGGCGATACTGCCGGTCATGCCGGAGATCGGCAATTTCGGGAACATTTCGAGCCATTGCAGCGCCAGACCGGTGGCCGGCATCGCCGCCGGTTCAGGCTCCGGTTCCGGCGCGGGCTCGGCGGTATGTTCGCTGGCCAGTTCATCGAGGTAACTGTAGGCCGAATCCATGTCCGGTTCGATGTAATCCTCGTCCAGCGGCGGTTCGTCGTCCTGGTCCATGCCCGGCGTGGCGGCATCGACGTCGGCAACCGACGGTTCCGGGATCGGCGCAGCGGCCCATTCCGGTGCGTCCGGCACCACGCTGTCCGGCGTCGGCAACGGCATTGGCGGCAACTCGGGTTGCTCGCTGGCGGTCTCCAGCACCGGCTCGACGGCAGGTTGCTGCACGACTTCAGGAACGACTGGGTCGTTCCACGGCAAGTCTACGACAGCTTCGACCGCTACCGGCTCAACCACGGGTTCAGGCACGACAACCGGCGCAACCGGCTCAGGTTCCGGCGCGGGAACTGGAACGGCAACAACGGGAGCAGGAGCAGGTGCAGCTGCCGCAGCGACTACCGGCGCAACAACCGGCGCGGCAGCCACTGAATTTGCGGAATCAACTGTGGCCTGGCTGATCCCCACTGGCTTTAGCGGTTGCCTCGGGACGTCCGCCGTGTCCGCAGGGCGGAAGGCGAGCATCCGCAGCAGGACCATTTCAAAACCACCACGCGGGTCTGGTGCCAGCGGCAGATCACGCCGGCCGATCAGGCCCATCTGGTAATAAAACTGCACGTCTTCGGCTGGCAATGCCTGGGCCAGCGCCAATACCCGGTCACGGTCGCCGTGACCGTTGTCGACGCCTTCAGGCAAGGCCTGGGCGATGGCGACACGGTGTAGCACATTGAGAATTTCCGAGAGCACGCCGTTCCAGTCCGGGCCTTGTTCGGCCAGATGGCGGACGCCTTCGAGCAACGCCTTGGCGTCACCTTCGATCAACGCATGCAAAACGTCGTAGACCTGGCCGTGATCCAGCGTACCGAGCATCGCCCGCACGTCGGCGGCCATGACCTTGCCTTCACCGAAGGCGATGGCCTGGTCCGTGAGGCTCATGGCATCGCGCATCGAGCCATCGGCGGCACGGCCCAGCAGCCACAATGCGTCGTCTTCGAACGGCACGTTCTCGACACCCAGCACGTGGGTCAAATGCTCGACCACACGTTCCGGCGTCATGTTCTTCAGGGAGAACTGCAGGCACCGCGACAGAATGGTTGCAGGAAGTTTCTGCGGATCGGTCGTCGCCAGGATGAACTTGACGTAGGGTGGCGGCTCTTCAAGGGTTTTCAACAGCGCATTGAAGGAATGGCTGGAGAGCATGTGCACTTCGTCGATCAGGTAGACCTTGAAGCGCCCGCGGCTCGGGGCGTACTGCACGTTGTCGAGCAGTTCGCGGGTGTCCTCGACCTTGGTCCGGCTCGCGGCGTCGATCTCGATCAGGTCGACAAAGCGCCCTTCATCGATTTCCCGGCACACCGAGCACTCGCCGCACGGCGTCGAAGTGATACCTGTTTCACAGTTCAGGCATTTGGCGATAATCCGCGCAATGGTGGTCTTGCCCACCCCGCGCGTACCGGTAAACAGGTAGGCGTGGTGCAGCCGCTGGCTGTCCAAGGCATTGATCAGAGCCTTGAGCACATGGGTCTGGCCGACCATTTCGCGGAACGAGCGCGGACGCCATTTACGTGCAAGAACCTGATAACTCATCGAAAACCGTCGCAACGAAGGAACAGAAGCGGCTAATGCTAGCGGAGCAAGGCCAAAATTGCATCCGGTGTGCTCGTCTAATCTGGCTAAGCTGCACTTTGGGGGCTTTTACTGGCTCGGGTTTCAGCTGTACCGGAGCGTTTATGCGTTGTGCCTTGGGGGCATTGCTGTGGATAAGTGTGAGCGCCGCCGCTGCCGAAGCGCCGTTGCGTTTTGTCGTGCCCGACAGTTGGGCGATGCCGATGGTGCAGCTGGATCACGGCCGCCTGACCCAGGGCATTTTGTATGACGTGATGCTCAGCCTTGCCACTCAGGTTGGAGTGCCGGCGGAATTTCACGTACTGCCCCGGGCGCGGGTGCAAAACGCCATGGAGCACGGCGAGGTCGATGTGCGCTGCTATGCCGCGCAGTCATGGCTACCGAATCAGTCAGGCGACTATATCTGGAGCATCCCGCTGTGGTTTCAGCACGACGTGTTGATCAGCCTGCCAGATTCGCCAGACTTGGTCACACCCGCCCATTTGCCTCGGCAACCGGTCGGCACGGTGCTCGGTTACAACTACCCGACGCTGCAACCCCTGTTCGATGCCGATCGCCTGCGCCGCGAAGACGCGCGCAATCAGGAACAAGTGTTGGAAAAACTCAGCGCCGGGCGCTATCGCTATGCCGTGAGCAATCAATGGACACTGGACTGGTTCAATCAGCGCCTGCTGCCCGACCGGCAATTGAAAGCGGTGGCCGTGTTGCAGGAACAGAATGTCGGTTGCTACGTGCGCAACGACCCCAAGGTGCCGGTGCAGCGCATTCTGCGCACGTTGTTGCGGATGAAAATGTCCGGGGAGATCGACGACATCATCCGGCTCTATATCGGCACCCCCGAGAACCCTACAGGGCCGTAGTCACTGCCTGCCATTGCGGTGGCACCACAAACCTCGCCACCCAGCCAGGCACCTCTTCGGGCGGCATTGGCCGGGCGATGAAATAGCCTTGGGCGACCTCGCAACCCAATTTCAACAACAACTCACCGTGCTCGATGCTTTCCAGGCCTTCGGCAATCACCTGCCGGCCAAACGCTCGGGCCAGACCTATCACCGCGGTGGTCAGCGCCAGGTCATCGCGATCCTCCAGCATGTCGCGCACGAACGTCTTATCAATCTTGATGGTTTGCGTGCGCAGACGCTTGAGATAGCTCAATGACGAATAACCGGTGCCAAAGTCGCCCAGCGAAAACTGCACCCCCAGCGCCTGACAAGCCTGCAAACAGACGCTGACGTGGTGGATATTTTCAATGGCCACCGACTCGACGATTTCCAGGTCAAGCATTTGTGCAGGAACCTCGGTGTGCCGAGCCAGCACCTGCTTGAGCCGGTCAACAAAATCCGCACGCTGAAAATGCCGTGCCGCGATGTTCAGACTGATCGGCCAGCACTGCCCCGCCTGCTGCCAGCGGTGCAATTGTGCCAGGACCTGATCCATCACCCATTCGCCGATATCGATGATCAGGTCCGTCTCTTCCACCGCGGGCAAGAAATCCCTGGCCCGTATCAGGCCGTTTTGCGGATGCGCCCAGCGCAACAGCGCCTCGAAACCGACGACCTCTCCCAGGCGCATGTTGACCTTGGGCTGGAAATGCAGGCGCAACTCACCGGCTGCCAGCGCCTGACGCACGCGCTGGACGGTCTGGTGAGTCGCCTTGACCTCTTGATCCCGGGTCACGTCGAACAGATGGAAACGGTTGCGTCCGCGCTGCTTGGCCACGTACATGGCTTGATCGGCGTGACGCAACAGGGTTTCAGCATCGTGATTGTCGAGGGGAAACAGCGTGACCCCGATGCTGGCGAACACATGGACGTCTTTGCCATGCAGTACGTACGGCGCCGAAATCGCACCCAGCACCCGGTTCAGCGCCGCACGCAATTCCGGCAGATCACGCACGTGACGCAACACCAGCACGAACTCGTCGCCCGCCAGGCGCGCGACCACATCCTCGGCGCGCACAATGTCGCGCAAACGCCTGGCCACCTCCACCAGCAGTACATCGCCGCTGGCATGGCCGTAGCCGTCGTTGACCGCTTTGAACCCGTCGAGATCGAGCATGCACACCGCCAACGGGATGTCTTCCAGCCGTGAGAACTCCAGCGCCTGATCCAGCAGGTCCGAGAGGTACGCGCGATTGGGCAGCCCGGTCAGCACGTCATGCCCGACCCGCCATTGCAAGGTATGCAGCAATTCGCGTTTTTCACTGATGTCGAACCGGATCGACAGGTATCGGTCGACTCGACCGGTGTCATCGTCGAGCACCGGCACCATGGTGCTGTCGACCCAGTACAGGCTGCCGTCCTTGGCGCGATTGCAGATTTCACCTTTCCACACACTGCCCAACGCAATGGTGCGCCACATCGCAGAAAAGAATTCGGAGGAATGCAGGCCGGAATTGAGCAGACGGTGATTCTGCCCGATCAGCTCTTCACGGCTATAGCCGGAGACGGCGCAGAATTGGTCATTGACGTAGGTGATCCGGCCGCTCAGGTCGGTCTCGGAAAAAATCGCGGCGGCATCCACAGCCCTGCGGTACTTCTCATCCATGAATCAGGCTCGCTGTCGCTAGCGGAAGAATGGCGTGTCATCCCGGACGCGCATTTGATGGCCCTGCAAGACTGCAGATCAATCTGATTTAAACACCTCGCGCCAGTCTAACGAGGGTGCGCAATGCTGGCAGCTTGACCAGGCCTTGTCCAAGCCTTCGTGCAGCAGTGAATATCGCTGCATAAGTGAAATGTTCGTTCTGAAAACCGTAAACGACAAAAAACCACCCTGGAGATGATCCATGGCAGCACGACAACAATATTTTCAGATAGAAAACGCGAAAGAGGATTCGCGGTGCGTTATGGAGGCAACCCCACCAGCCACACCCCGGCACACAATGTTCCCGCTGTGGCTGCTTCCTTCCGGATCTGACCAGGTTCACGGGTAATCGTTGCGGGGGGACCGATGGGGTCACCATAACGACGCTCACCTGACGGCGAGCCGCGCCATTGTACCTATCTGAGACGAAGTTACAACCGTTGGCGCGGATTAAAAAATATGAACAGCTTCAAGGACATGCAATCCCCTTGAATCCCCGCGCCACAGGCGGACGCCGTTTCGCCGATCGCTAGAGGTCCTGCAGCACCTCATCCGCCCTGCCGCCCTCTTGCTGGATCACCAGATGGATGAAGTGCAGCTTGGCGATCACGGCAGGCGGCAGGACGAACGGGTAGAAATCCGGCTGACCCATACTGCGCGACAGCTCATTGAGCATGCCCGCCAACTCAATCCACGCATTGACGAACGACAGAAACGCCGCGCCACCGGGGTGCTGAGGAACGTAGAGCGTGCTCGACGGGAATGGCTGGTAATCGAAATCCATTTCCCGCGCACTCATGCCAAACCCCAGTGCGGTGTCCACGGCATCCATCATGTGCAGGTAATGCGCCCAGGTTTCTGCCCAGTCTTCCCACGGGTGCATGGTGGCGTAGGCGCTGACGCACTGCTGCCGCCACTCGAGGGGCGCGCCTTGCTGGTAATGCCGCTCCAGCGCCTCTGCGTAACTGGCGCGCTCGTCACCAAACAGTCCACGAAACAGTTCCAGCCAATGACTGTTGGCGATCAGCCGATCCCAGTAATAATGCCCGACCTCATGCCGAAAATGCCCGAGCAACGTGCGATAGGGCTCGTGCATTTGCACCCGAACCTGCTCGCGGTGGGCGTCATCGGCTTCTTTGATGTCGAGGGTGATCAGGCCGTTGGCGTGACCGGTGGTCGGTGATTTACCTTCGAGGTCGACACCGATGAAGTCAAACGCCAGACCGGTTTCTTCATCGACGGTTTTGGGAGTCACCTGCAAACCCAGGCTGACCAACTGTGCGACCAATCGCCGCTTGGCCGTTTCGACCTTGCGCCAGCGTTCGTGGTTTTCGGGAATCGACAGGTCGGGAATGGTGTGATTCAGGCTACAGGCGATACAGAGCGCATCGTGGTCATTGGCCGGGAGCAGCCAGTTGCACGCAGCCGGGGAATCGAGGTTGGCGCAGCGGCGGAACACACCGGCTTGCGGGTCGGCATCGAGCAGCCAGGTATCGGCCTGCACACCCGGCTGCAGCGAAGACAAACGACTCTGTTCAGGCTGATAACCCAGCGCCGCCGAACAGGCCAGGCACTGGCTGTTGCGAAAGAACAGCGACTGCCCGCAGCGACACTGCCAGACCTTGCTGTTGCGCGAGTTATCGCCCATGAAGGGCGCGGCGATGCGAGAGCTGAGCTGTTCGAAGAAGCGGTACATGGCGATCTCTCCCTGGGGCTTGCCAAGACTAGATCATGATTGCCTAACGATCGTTCCCGCATTTTGCACAACGGCGAATATAGCCTTCGCGAGCAAGCCCGCTCCCACATTTAACCGAGTTCTTCCTGCAAGAATGCAATCAAATGTGGGAGCGGGCTTGCTCGCGAATGGCATCACGCCGAAATGCCGTGCTTGCCTAGGAACTCGACGAATGCTTCTTCGTCGAGCACCTTCAACCCCAGCTCATTGGCTTTGGCCAGCTTGGAACCCGCCCCCGGCCCCGCCACCACGCAATGGGTCTTGGCCGACACCGAGCCGGCCACCTTCGCCCCCAGGCTTTCAAGCTTGTCCTTGGCAACGTCGCGGCTCATCAATTCCAGCGAACCGGTCAGCACCCAGGTCTGCCCGGCCAGCGGCAGCCCTTCAACGACCTTCTTCTCGCTCTGCCAGTGCATGCCGAAATCGCGCAACTGCTTCTCGGCAGCCTCAGCGAGCAGGCGATTGTCCCCGACCGCAAAAAACTCGCGAACCGAATTGGCCTGTTTCTCCGGCAGCGCCTGACGCATGTCCAGCCAGTCAGCGCTCATCACCCCTTCCAGTGAACCAAATCGATCCGCGAGCTTCTGCGCCCCGCCCGGTCCGACCGAAGGGATGTGCAGCTTGTCGAGAAATCCGCCGAGCGTGGTGCTCGCCGCAAACTCGGCACCCAGCTCGCCCTGATCCTGAATTTGCAGGCCGTGCTTGAGCAGGTCCTTGATCACTTGCTGGTTATGCGCATCTTCGAAGAAGCTGTGGATCTCGTGAGCCACTTCCAGACCGACATCCGGCAAGTACGTGAGCACATGCGGCAAAGCCTGCTGAACTCGTTCCAGCGAGCCCAGAGAACGCGCCAGCACCTTGGCCGTCTCTTCGCCGACATCGGGAATCCCGAGGGCGTAGATAAACCGCGCCAAGATCGGCTTTTTGCTGTCTTCGATGGCGCTCAGCAACTTGTTGCTCGAAACCTCGGCAAACCCTTCCAGATCGACAATGTCGTCGAACTTCAGGGCATACAGCTCGGCCGGCGAACTCACCAGGCCTTCGTCGACCAGTTGCTCGACGCTCTTGTCGCCCAGGCCTTCGATGTCCATGGCACGACGGGACACGAAGTGAATGATCGCCTGCTTGAGCTGCGCACCGCAGGCCAGACGCCCGACGCAGCGGTACACCGCGCCTTCGCTGATGGTCTCGCGACCCTTGCTGCGTTTGACCAGTTGCGTGCGCTCGACCTGCGAGCCGCACACCGGGCACTGCTCGGGAATGTGTACCGGCCGGGCATTGTCCGGACGACGTTCGAGCACCACTTGCACCACTTGTGGAATCACGTCACCCGCACGGCGGATGATGACGGTGTCGCCAATCATCAGGCCCAGACGCGCGACCTCATCCATGTTGTGCAACGTCGCATTGGCCACGGTGACACCGGCGACCTTGACCGGTTTCAATCGCGCCACCGGCGTGACAGCGCCGGTACGGCCGACCTGGAACTCGACGTCGAGCAGCTCGGTGAGTTCTTCCATGGCCGGGAATTTGTGCGCGATCGCCCAGCGCGGTTCGCGAGCGCGGAAACCCAGCTCACGCTGCGAGGCGATGCTGTTGACCTTGAACACCACACCGTCGATTTCATACGCCAGCCCGTTGCGGCGCTCGCCTATGTCGCGGTAGTAATCCAGGCATTCGTCGATGCCGTGCGCCAGTTTCAGCTCATGGCTGATCGGCATGCCCCACACCTGGAGCTGCTTGAGATTGCCAATGTGCGTGTCGGCAATATCGGCCGAAATCTGGCCGATGCCGTAGCAGCAGAATTCCAGGGGGCGGTTGGCGGTGATCTTTGAATCCAGCTGACGCAAACTGCCGGCTGCGGCGTTACGCGGGTTGGCGAACGTCTTGCCGCCGACTTCCAGCTGGGTGGCGTTGAGCCGTTCGAAACCAGCCTTGGACATGAACACTTCGCCGCGCACTTCCAAGGTCGCTGGCCATCCAGTGCCATGCAGCTTGAGCGGGATATTGCGCACGGTGCGCACGTTGACGCTGATGTCTTCGCCGGTGGTACCGTCGCCACGCGTCGCGCCGCGTACCAGTACGCCGTCCTGATACAGCAAGCTGACCGCCAGGCCATCGAGCTTGGGTTCGCAGCTATATTCCACCGCCGCACCGCCACCGAACAGATCACCGACCGGCAGGTCCAGGCCTTCCGTCACCCGGCGATCGAACTCGCGCATGTCGGCTTCTTCGAAGGCATTGCCGAGGCTGAGCATCGGCACTTCGTGACGAACCTGCGTGAACGCCGACAACGCCGCACTGCCAACGCGCTGGGTCGGCGAATCGCTGGTGATCAGGTCAGGGTTAGCCGCTTCGAGGGCCTTGAGTTCGTGGAACAAACGATCGTATTCGGCATCCGGAATACTCGGCTCGTCCAGCACGTGGTAGCGATAGTTGTGCTGATCCAGCTCAGCGCGCAGCTCTAGAATGCGGTTTTTGGCGGCGGTCATGGGTGTTCTCTCATAAAGCAAAAGAGCAGCCGAGGCTGCTCAATTTTCTAATCACGATAGCCTAAAGGCTTGCACTATGTGGCGAGGGGGCTTGCCCCCGTTGGGCTGCGGAGCAGTCGTAAATCCTGCAATCGTGGTTTATCTGACACAACGGATGGGCTGGTTTTGGGGCTGCTTTGCAGCCCAGCGGGAGCAAGCTCCCTCGCCACAAGAGCCCGCCCCAATCATTCGAATCAACGCTTCTGGGTCAACGCGCGACGTTCGAACTCAACGATGCGCTGACGGTAATGCTCAATCGTCTGGGCGGTCAGCACGCTGCGTTGGTCGTCTTTCAGTTCGCCGTTCAGCTCCTGGGACAGTTTGCGCGCCGCAGCCACCATCACGTCGAAGGCTTGCTTGGGATGACGCGGGCCAGGCAGACCGAGGAAGAAACTCACGGCCGGGGTGCTGAAGTGGTCGATGTCGTCCAGATCAAAGATACCCGGCTTGACCGCATTGGCCATGGAGAACAGGACTTCACCATTACCCGCCATGCTTTCGTGACGGTGGAAGATGTCCATCTCACCGAAACGCAAACCGCTTTCCAGAATGTTCTGCAACAGCGCCGGGCCTTTGAAACCGGCGGCGTCGCGGCAGATCACGCTGATCACCAGCACTTCTTCAGCTTGCGGCTGATCTTTTTCAGTGACCGCTGGCGAGGCCTTGGTGTCATCGGGGAAATCGTCGTCACGGCTACTGAAGCTCGGGCCACCATCCAGATCCAGGCTGAGATTCATGTCACCTTGCGACGGTTCGCCATGGCCACGCTTGCCGCGCTTGGAACCCGATTCGCGCGGTTCACGGGCAGGCATGCTAACCGACGGCAGATCATGCTCGTCCAGTTGCGGTTCTTTGTGCGTGTCCAGCACACGGGGCGGGCCCAACAGCTCGGCGCTGGTGTCCTCGTCCGGCAGATTGGACAAACTTCGGTCAAGACGGAATTTCAGTTTTCCCTTGCCGCCGCGCATCCGGCGCCAGCCATCAAAAAGAATACCGGCAATGACAATAATGCCGATGACGATCAGCCACTCGCGCAGACCGATTTCCATGTAATCCCGTGCCTCTATAAAAAATGCTGAAAAATAAGGGGTTTACAACTCGCAAACCGCTTTAAAACGTGGCGCCAACTCTATGTTCTGACAGGCGTTTTGCCCACGTATACGAAAAATTGACATTAAACTAGCACGACCAAAGGCAACTTTACACCGTCTGTCACAATGGCTTTAGCGAATATGTCGATTGGCCAGCAAGTCAGGGCCAGTAAAAACATCCTACAGCCTCGTAATACTTGCCCTACAGACGCCAAATCAGGCATCCACCATCGCCATCGCCTCTTCGACATCCACCGCCACCAGACGCGAGCAGCCCGGTTCGTGCATCGTCACACCCATCAGTTGATCGGCCATTTCCATGGCGATCTTGTTGTGGGTGATGTAGATGAACTGCACCGTCTGCGACATTTCCTTGACCAGTCGTGCGTAGCGTCCAACGTTAGCGTCGTCCAGTGGTGCGTCAACTTCATCGAGCATGCAGAACGGCGCCGGGTTCAACTTGAAGATCGCAAAAACCAGAGCCAGTGCGGTCAGGGCTTTTTCGCCACCGGAGAGCAAATGGATGGTGCTGTTCTTCTTCCCTGGCGGCTGCGCCATGATCGTTACCCCTGTATCGAGTAGATCTTCGCCCGTCAGTTCCAAATACGCGCGTCCTCCACCGAAAACTTTTGGGAAAAGCGCCTGTAAACCGCCATTGATCTGATCAAAGGTATCTTTGAAGCGGTTGCGGGTTTCCTTGTCGATCTTGCGAATCACGTTCTCGAGTGTGTCCAGTGCTTCCACCAGATCATCGTTCTGTGCATCCAGATAACGTTTACGCTCGGATTGTTGCGTGTATTCGTCGATGGCCGCGAGGTTGATCGCGCCGAGACGCTGGATGCGCGCGGCAATGCGCTCGAGTTCTTCTTCGGCGTCCTTCTCGTTCGCCTCTGCCGTCAACGTGGCGAGCACACCGTGCAGGTCGTAGCCGTCTTCCAGCAATTGATCTTCGAGGGTCTTGCGGCGCACGGTCAGGGCTTGCCATTCCATGCGCTGGGTTTCCATCTGGCCGCGAATCAACTGCGACTGCTGCTCGGCCTGATTACGCCGTTTTTCCGCATCGCGCAGTTCACGGTCAGCGTCTTCCAGGGCGATCTGCGCGGTCTTGAGTTCTTCGTCGACGGTCATGCGCTTGTCGAGCAGTTCTTCCAGCTTAAGTCGGAGCTCCTCCAGCGGCGCCTCGCCCTCTTCCAGATTGAGGCTGAGCTGTTCGCGTTTTTCGGTCAGGCGCTCGGACTGCATTTCCAGCCGTTCCAGCGCCTGACGCGTCGAGTCGTGTTGCGCCTTGAGCGAACCGAGACGCACCGCCAATTGATGCGCGTGATCCTTGTGCTGCCGGGCTTCCTGGCGCACCCGATCGAGGCGCTCGCGCAAGCTGTCGCGCTGGGCCAGCAGCAATTCACGCTGCTCGGTGTCCAGCGCCATGGCGTCGAGGGCTTCCTGCAATTGCAGGCGCGCTTCGCCGATGTTTTCGTGTTCCAGCGCGCGTTGCTCGCTCAGCTCGGCGAGCTCTTCGTCGAGGCGCTTACGGCGCAGCGTCAGCTGTTCTGCCTTGGCTTTGCCGGCGGATAGCTGAGCTTTCAATTCACCTTGCTGGCGTGCTTCGTCTTGCAGTAGTCGGCGCAGATGTTCGCGACCGTTTTCCTGCTGACGCTGTTGCGCCCGGAGATTCTGCAGCTGGGTTTCCAGGGTCTCGACCGTGGCCTCGCGCTCTTCACGCTCCTCGGTCAAACGCTGGATTTCCTGACCACGCGCCAGCACACCGCTTTCAGCTTCGCTGGCCCGACGCACACGTAAAAAGTGCCGACCGACCCAGTAACCGTCACGGCTGATCAGGCTCTGCCCTGTGGTCAATTGACTGCGCAGCGCCAGCGCCTGTTCGAGGCTGTCGACCGGCTTGACCTGGCCCAGCCACGGCGACAAATCGATCTGCGCCTCGACCTTGTCGAGCAAGCTGCCCGGCACGCGCACGCCATCACTGGCCGGGCTGAGCAAACGCAAATCGCCTTGGGCGAAACCGGCCAGATCGAAGTCGCCGAAGTCGTCCACCAGCACCGCTTGCAGGTCGGCGCCGAGCACGGTTTCCACCGCGAGCTCCCAACCCGCCTCAACCTTCAGGCCTTCGGCCAGACGCGGACGATCCGCCAAATGCTGCTCACGCAACCATTCGGCGGTGCCGGTGCCCGGATCAAGCGCGGCCTGCTGCAAGGCTTCAAGGGACGCGAGACGACCGTTGAGGCGCTGCAAATCGCCTTGCGCCTGCTGCTGATTGTGCAACGCGAGCTGCAACTCCTGACGCAGTTGCTCAAGGCGTTCGACCTGGGCTTCTTCGCTGGCCTGCAAATCTTCGAGCGTGGCTTCACTGGCGGCCAACTGCTCGCCGAGTTCCATGATCGCCGCGTCTTCCGGGTCCGCCGAGAGCAATGCGCGCTCTTCGCCGAGGCGCTTCTGACGGTCGGCCAGACGCTCCATGCTGGTTTCCAGCTGCTGGATGCGTGACTGCTGCACTTCGGATTGGCGACGCGGCTCGGCGGCGGTCAGGTTGAACGTGTCCCACTGCTCCTGCCAGCCGTGCATGGTGGTTTCGGATTCTTCCAGCGCGGCGGCGGCTTCTTCGGCGGCGGCGCTGGTGACTTCCTGCTCCGGCGTGAGCATGTCGAGCTCTTCGCCGAGAGTCAGCAACAGCGTACGGTCGTGGCCCAGATGAGACTCGGTTTCCAGTCGCGCGCGCTCGGCTTCTTTCAGATCGTCCTGTAACTGACGCAGACGCTGCTGGCCGTGCTGGATGCTCTGCTCGACCCGGGCGATGTCACCGCCGACCGAATAGAAGCGCCCTTGCACCAGATTGAAGCGCTCCGACAGGTCATGGTGCCCGTCCCGGAAGCGTTCGATGGCGGCATCGGCGTTGCGTTGCTCGGCGACCAACGCTTCGAAGGTGACTTCCTGATTGCCGATCACCGCTTCGCGCTGACCGACCTGTTCGTTCAGCGCCTGCCAGCGCAAGGCTGACAATTGGGCTTTGAGCTGACGCTCTTCGCCTTTGTATTCCTGATACTTCTTTGCGGCTTCAGCCTGGCGATGCAAACGTTCGAGTTGACGCTCAAGTTCTTCGCGAAGATCGGTCAGGCGTGCAAGGTTTTCGTGGGTGCGGCGGATGCGGTTTTCGGTCTCGCGCCGACGCTCCTTGTACTTGGAGATGCCTGCCGCTTCTTCAATAAAGTTGCGCAGGTCTTCGGGCTTGGACTCGATCAGCTTGGAGATCATCCCCTGCTCGATGATCGAGTAGCTGCGCGGGCCGAGGCCGGTGCCGAGGAAGATGTCGGTGATGTCGCGACGACGGCATTTGGTGCCGTTGAGGTAATAAGTGGTCTGGCTGTCGCGGGTCACTTTGCGGCGAATGGAAATTTCCGCATAGGCGGCGTATTCGCCGAGCAGGGTGCCGTCGGAGTTATCGAACACCAGCTCGATGCTGGCCTGGCTCACCGGTTTACGACTGGTCGAACCGTTGAAGATGACGTCGGTCATCGACTCGCCGCGCAAGTTCTTCGCCGAGCTCTCGCCCATCACCCAGCGCACGGCGTCGATGATGTTCGACTTGCCGCAACCATTGGGCCCGACCACTGCCGCCATGTTGCTGGGGAAGTTCACCGTGGTCGGATCGACGAAGGACTTGAACCCCGCCAGCTTGATGCACTTGAGCCGCACGCTTAAGCGTCCGTCAGGGCAGAAACCACCAGATCGCAACTGCGCTGGGCATACGCCGTCAGCACTTCGCGGATCTGCGGAAAGTCACGGGCCAGCACGGCAGCGAGCAGGCGCTCGAACAGTTCGAGGAATTCGCTCATCGACGCCTTGCGCTGGTCGAGGGCGAGGAAATACGCGCGGCTCATGGCCGGCTGCAGATTCTCGACGGTTTCCTGCAAGTACGGGTTGTTGGCGAACGGGTACGCGGCGCGCATCACATTGAAGCTGTCGTCGACGAAGGTGCGGATGTCCTGACGCTCGTAGCTGGCGGCCAGGCGTTGCTGGATCTGCACGAACGGCGCCATGTCGGCCTGGACTTTCCAGCCGTTGGCCACGGCATTGCCGAGCAGGATGTACAGCTCGCTCATCAGCGTGCACAGGCTCTGGACCTTGTGCGCCGTGAGTTCGGTGACATGGGCGCCCCGACGCGGCAGGATCGCGATCAGGTGGCGACGTTCGAGGATCAGCAAGGCTTCACGGACCGAGCCGCGGCTGACATTGAGCGCCAGCGTGACCTTCTGTTCCTGAATGCGCTCCCCGGGCTTCATTTCGCCGCGAATGATGCGTTCGGCGAGGTGGTGAGCAATTTGCTCGGCGAGGCTGTCCGGCGCCTTGAACGTCATGGTTGTCCTTCAAACTCTTCGATCTGCACAAGCGGCGCAGTGTAACCCAGTTGATAGGTCATGGCGCAGGGCCCACTCGGCGGTTTTGGCACGATTCAAGCAAAAAAGCAGGCATGTGCATGAGGGTCAATACTGAAGAAATGAAGTGTTTGTCGACAAAATGCTATTTCCTGACCTTTAAGTCAGAAAATCATTGACCGAAAAGTCAGACCTGCTAAATTCGGTTCAAGTCGGTTAACAACAATAATGAGTCTGCGAGGCCTTCCGTGATCCAGTTTTTACTTAACCAGGAACTCCGTAGCGAGCACGCCCTGGACCCAAACCTGACCGTGCTCAATTATCTGCGCGACCATGTGGGCAAACCCGGCACCAAAGAAGGCTGCGCCAGCGGTGACTGCGGCGCCTGCACCGTGGTGGTTGGCGAGTTGCAAACGGATGACGATGGCCGCGAACACATTCGCTATCGCAGCCTCAACTCGTGCCTGACGTTCGTGTCGTCGCTGCACGGCAAACAATTGATCAGCGTTGAAGACCTCAAGCACCAGGGCGAACTGCACAGCGTGCAAAAAGCCATGGTCGAGTGCCACGGTTCGCAATGCGGCTTCTGCACCCCGGGCTTCGTCATGTCGCTGTTCGCCCTGCAAAAGAACAGCGATGCACCCGATTCCCACAAGGCCCACGAAGCATTGGCTGGCAATCTTTGCCGTTGCACCGGTTATCGGCCGATCCTGCAAGCTGCCGAACAGTCCTGCTGCGGCAAGCAACCGGACCAGTTCGATGCGCGGGAAGCCGACACCATCGCGCGCTTGAAAGCGATTGCCCCGACGTCCATCGGCGAACTCAACAGTGGCGACAAACGTTGCCTGGTGCCGCTGACCGTTGCCGACCTGGCCGACCTCTACGACGCTTATCCACAGGCGCGCCTGCTGGCCGGCGGCACGGACCTGGCGCTGGAAGTCACGCAATTCCACCGCACCTTGCCGGTGATGATTTACGTCGGCAACGTGGCCGAGATGAAGCGCATCGAGCGTTTCGACGATCGCCTGGAAATCGGCGCTGCCACCGCCCTCTCCGACTGCTACGAAGCATTGAAGGCCGAGTACCCGGATTTCGGTGAATTGCTGCAACGCTTTGCCTCGCTGCAGATCCGCAACCAGGGCACCCTCGGCGGCAACATCGGCAACGCCTCGCCCATCGGTGACTCGCCGCCCCTGCTGATCGCCCTGGGCGCGCAAATCGTCCTGTGCAAAGGCGAAACCCGGCGCACCCTGGCCCTGGAAGATTACTTCATCGATTACCGGGTCACCGCGCGTCAGGAAAGCGAGTTCATCGAGAAGATCATCGTGCCGCGTGCCAGCGCCGAACAACTATTCCGCGCCTACAAGGTGTCCAAGCGTCTGGACGATGATATTTCCGCCGTGTGCGCCGCGTTCCAGATCCGTCTGGAAAACGGTGTGATCGCCGATGCCCGCGTTGCCTTCGGCGGCATGGCGGCCATCCCGAAACGCGCCAGCGCCTGCGAAAAAACATTGCTCGGTGCGCCGTTCAATCACGCCACCGTCGAACGCGCCTGCGCCGCACTGGCCGAAGATTTCACCCCGCTGTCGGACTTCCGCGCCAGCAAGGAATACCGCCTGCTCAGCGCGCAGAACCTGCTGCGCAAATACTTCATCGAACTGCAAACACCGCACATCGAGACTCGGGTGACCGCTTATGTCTAATCATCACGCTGTAGAGAAGACCCAAGCCGAACTGGCTGAACTGTTCGCCAAGGACCTGACCACCGGTGTCGGCCGCAGCGTCAAGCACGACAGCGCCGCCAAACACGTATCCGGTGAAGCGCAGTACATCGACGACCGACTGGAGTTTCCGAACCAGTTGCACGTTTACGCACGCCTGTCGGACCGCGCCCACGCGAAAATCATCAGCATCGACACCAAGCCCTGCTACGCCTTCGAAGGCGTGCGCATCGCCATCACCCACGAAGACGTGCCAGGCCTGAAAGACATCGGGCCGCTGTTGCCGGGCGACCCGCTGCTGGCCATCGATGATGTGCAGTTCGTCGGTCAGCCGGTGCTTGCCGTGGCTGCGAAAGACCTCGAAACCGCACGTAAAGCCGCCATGGCCGCGATCATCGAATATGAAGATCTGGAGCCTGTGCTGGACGTGGTTGAAGCCCTGCGCAAACGCCACTTCGTGCTTGACAGTCACACGCATCAGCGCGGTGATTCGGCCGGTGCCTTGGCGACTGCCGAGCACCGCATCCAGGGCACGTTGCACATCGGCGGCCAGGAACACTTCTACCTCGAAACCCAGATTTCATCGGTGATGCCGACGGAAGACGGCGGCATGATCGTCTACTGCTCGACACAGAACCCGACCGAAGTGCAAAAGCTGGTCGCCGAAGTGCTTGATGTGTCGATGAACAAAATTGTGGTCGACATGCGCCGCATGGGCGGCGGTTTTGGTGGCAAGGAAACGCAAGCCGCGAGCCCGGCCTGTTTGTGCGCCGTGATTGCGCACCTCACCGGCCAGCCGACCAAAATGCGCCTGCCGCGCGTCGAAGACATGTTGATGACCGGCAAGCGTCACCCGTTCTACGTCGAGTACGACGTCGGCTTCGACAGCACCGGCCGCCTGCACGGCATCGCTCTGGAACTGGCGGGCAACTGCGGTTGCTCACCAGACCTGTCGGCCTCGATTGTCGACCGTGCGATGTTCCACGCCGACAACTCTTACTACCTGGGCGACGCGACGATCAACGGTCACCGCTGCAAGACCAACACCGCATCAAACACCGCTTACCGGGGGTTCGGCGGGCCGCAAGGTATGGTCGCCATCGAAGAAGTGATGGACGCGATCGCCCGGCACCTGGCCCTCGATCCGCTGGCGGTGCGCAAGGCCAACTACTACGGCAAGACCGAGCGCAACGTCACGCACTACTACCAGACCGTCGAGCACAACATGCTCGAAGAAATGACCGCCGAACTGGAAGAAAGCAGCCAGTACGCCGAGCGTCGTGAAGCGATTCGTCGTTACAACGCCAACAGCCCGATCCTGAAAAAAGGCCTGGCGCTGACCCCGGTGAAATTTGGTATTTCCTTCACCGCCAGCTTCCTCAACCAGGCCGGCGCGCTGATCCACGTCTACACCGACGGTAGCATTCACCTGAACCACGGCGGCACCGAAATGGGCCAGGGTTTGAACACCAAAGTCGCGCAAGTCGTGGCCGAAGTGTTCCAGGTGGAAATGGACCGCGTGCAGATCACCGCGACGAACACCGACAAGGTGCCAAACACCTCGCCGACTGCCGCGTCCAGCGGTGCTGACCTCAACGGTAAAGCCGCACAGAACGCCGCTGAAATCATCAAGAAACGCTTGGTCGAATTTGCCGCGAGGCACTACAAGGTCAGCGAAGAAGACGTCGAATTCCACAACGGCCATGTGCGGGTTCGCGATCACATCCTGACCTTTGAAGCGCTGATCCAGCAGGCGTATTTCGCTCAGGTGTCGCTGTCGAGCACCGGGTTCTACAAGACCCCGAAAATCTTCTACGACCGCAGTCAGGCCCGTGGTCGTCCGTTCTACTACTACGCCTTCGGTGCAGCGTGCTGCGAGGTGATCGTCGACACCCTGACCGGCGAGTACAAGATGCTCCGTACCGACATCCTCCACGACGTCGGCGCCTCGCTGAACCCGGCCATCGACATTGGCCAGGTCGAAGGTGGTTTCATCCAGGGCATGGGGTGGTTGACCATGGAAGAACTGGTGTGGAACAACAAGGGCAAACTGATGACCAACGGCCCGGCCAGCTACAAGATCCCGGCCGTGGCGGACATGCCGCTGGACCTGCGGGTGAAGCTGGTGGAAAACCGCAAGAACCCGGAAGACACGGTGTTCCATTCCAAGGCCGTGGGTGAGCCGCCGTTCATGCTCGGCATCGCGTCGTGGTGTGCGATCAAGGACGCCGTGGCGAGCCTTGGTGACTACAAGCATCAACCGAAGATCGATGCGCCGGCGACCCCGGAGCGGGTGTTGTGGGGGTGTGAGCAGATGCGGCAGTTGAAGGCGGTGAAAGCCGTGGAAGCTGAAACCGAGTTGGCTTCGCTCTAGACCGAGGCGCGGCTATCGCGAGCAAGCCCGCTCCCACATTGAAATGCATTCCAAATGTGGGAGCGTGGCTTGCCCGCGATGAGGCCCGAACAGACAACAGAAATGTTGAGGTGAATATGTACAACTGGATCGACGCCCTCGCCGACCTGCAATCCCAGGGTGAACCCTGCGTGTTGGTGACCATCATCGAAGAGCTCGGCTCGACGCCGCGCAATGCCGGTTCGAAAATGGTCATCAGCGCCACCCAGACCTTCGACACCGTCGGTGGCGGACATCTCGAATACAAAGCCATGCAGATCGCCCGCGACATGCTCGCCAGCGGCAAACAGGACACGCACCTGGAGCGCTTCAGCCTCGGCGCCAGCCTTGGCCAGTGCTGCGGTGGCGCGACGGTGTTGCTGTTCGAACCGATGGGCCAGGTCCAGGCGCAGATCGCCGTGTTCGGCGCCGGTCATGTCGGTCGCGCCTTGGTGCCGTTGCTCGCCAGTCTGCCCTGCCGGGTGCGCTGGATCGATTCGCGGGAAGACGAATTCCCTGAACAGATCCCCCACGGCGTGCGCAAGATTGTCAGCGAAGAACCGGTGGATGAAATCGACGACCTGCCCGCCGGCAGCTACTGCATCGTCATGACCCACAACCACAAGCTCGACCTCGAACTCACCGCCGCGATCCTCAAGCGCAACGACTTCGCCTACTTCGGCCTGATCGGTTCGAAGACCAAACGGGTGAAGTTCGAACACCGTCTGCGCGACCGCGGATTCGACAACAGCGTCGTGCAACGCATGCGCTGCCCGATGGGCATCGGCGAAGTCAAAGGCAAATTGCCTGTGGAAATCGCCATCTCCATCGCCGGCGAAATCATCGCCACCTATAACGCGAATTTCGGCCAGCAGACCGCCAGCGCCGGATCATCGATTGCCAAACTGCTGCCCGCTTCACGCCGCAGCCAAGCTTTTAATTGATAAGCCTAAAAACCGAGAGCCCCCATGCCTTTGACTCGCAAAGCTTACCGCGCCGCCATCCTGCACAGCATTGCCGACCCAGCCGAAGTCGGTATTGAAGCTTCGTACGAGTATTTCGAAGACGGCTTGCTGGTGGTCGACAACGGCCAGATCAGCGCGCTTGGCCACGCCAGCGACTTGCTGCCGACCCTGCCGGCCGACATCGAGATCACCCATTATCAGGACGCGCTGATCACCCCGGGGTTCATCGACACCCACATTCACTTGCCGCAAACCGGCATGATCGGCGCGTACGGCGAGCAATTGCTGGACTGGCTCAACACCTACACCTTCCCGTGCGAAAGCCAGTTCGCTGACAAGAAACACGCCGACGAAGTCGCGGACATTTTCATCAAGGAACTGCTGCGCAACGGCACCACCACGGCGCTGGTGTTCGGCAGCGTGCATCCGCAATCGGTGAACTCGTTCTTCGAGGCCGCCGAACAGCTCGACCTGCGCATGATCGCCGGCAAGGTGATGATGGACCGCAACGCCCCGGACTACCTGACCGACACCGCCGAATCCAGCTACGTGGAAAGCAAGGCACTGATCGAGCGCTGGCACGGCAAGGGCCGCTTGCACTATGCGGTCACCCCGCGTTTCGCCCCGACCAGCACCCCGGAACAACTGACCCTTGCCGGTCAACTGCTCAGCGAATTCCCTGACCTGTACATGCAGACTCACATCAGCGAAAACCTGAAGGAAGTCGAATGGGTCAAGGAGCTGTTCCCGGAGCGTAAAGGCTACCTGGACGTCTACGATCATTACCAATTGCTCGGCGAGCGTTCGGTGTTTGCCCACGGCGTGCACCTGTGCGACGACGAGTGCGCGCGACTGGCGGAAACCGGTTCGGCCATCGCCTTTTGCCCGACGTCGAACTTCTTCCTGGGCAGCGGGTTGTTCAACCTGCCGATGGCCGAGAAGCACAAGCTGAATGTCGGCGTGGGCACGGACGTTGGCGGTGGCACCAGTTTCTCGATCCTGCAAACCTTGAACGAAGCGTACAAAGTCATGCAGCTGCAAGGTGCGCGGTTGAGCCCGTTCAAGTCGCTGTACCTGGCGACTCTTGGCGGTGCGCGGGCGCTGCGTCTGGAGGACAAGATCGGCACCTTGAAACCGGGCACCGATGCCGACTTCCTGGTGCTGAATTACAACGCAACGCCGTTGCTGAGCTATCGCTTGAAGCAGGCCAATAACATTGCCGAGACGTTGTTTGTGTTGATGACGCTAGGGGATGACCGGACTGTTATGCAGACGTATGCGGCGGGGTATCAGGTGCATCAGCGCTAGTTTTCTTCGGGCATAAAAAATCCCCCGTAGCGGTGAAGCCCGGGGGATTTTTTTGTCGTTGAGGCCGCCTTCGCGAGCAAGCCCGCTCCCACATTAGACCGAGTTCTCCCAGCAGGATGCGGTCGAATGTGGGAGCGGGCTTGCTCGCGAATGGGGCAACTCGGTGTCAGAGCTTGGCAGCAGGACGCCCAGGCTTCTTGGTCTGCAACAAATGCGAGAACACCGCATGCAAATCATCCGACGCACTTTCTTCGTCGAGGTTGAGTTTGCTGTCGATGTGATCCATGTGGTGCATCATCAAATTCACAGCCAACTCACCGTTGCGCGCTTCGATAGCGTCGATCAATTGGGTGTGTTCGTCGTAAGAACAGTGCGAACGGTTGCCACTTTCATACTGGGCGATGATCAACGACGTCTGCGACACCAGACTGCGCTGGAAGCTGATCAGCGGCGCATTCTTAGCCGCTTCGGCGAGTTTCAGGTGGAATTCGCCCGACAGACGGATGCCGGCACCGCGATCACCGCGCGAGAAGCTGTCGCGCTCGTCGTTGACCATCTGACGCAATTCGGCGATTTCCTCGGCGGTTGCGTGTTGCACCGCCAGTTCAGTGATCGCTCGTTCCACCAGGCGGCGCGCGAGGAACACCTGACGGGCTTCTTCGACGCTCGGGCTGGCGACGACCGCGCCACGGTTCGGACGCAGCAGCACGACGCCTTCATGGGCCAGGCGCGAGAGCGCGCGGCGGATGATGGTGCGACTGACCCCGAAAATTTCCCCCAGCGCTTCTTCGCTCAACTTGGTGCCGGGCGCCAGACGCTGTTCGAGGATGGCCTCGAAGATATGCGCGTAGACAATATCGTCCTGGGTCCCGGTGCGGCCGGCTTTGCCTGCTCGCGGTTGTTTTTTTAGGGGCTGCAACTGTTCGTTCATGGGCACTCGAGTCGGGAGAACTGCGGCGAATTGACGGTGACTGTAATACGGCACAGAGGGTCGCTGGCAAGTATCGCGTAAAAAACACCGCGATTGTACACAATGGAGGGTGGCAACACGACTGTACGGCTGTTTGTCGCTTCCGCTGTATTGCAACGATCCCTTACGTTTGAGTTTAGGCTTGAACGCAGAATCCGCGCTTGAACGCGAATCCCTAATGTGGGAGCGGGCTTGCTCGCGAAGGCGGTGTATCAGTCGACATCTGCTTTGACTGCCACACCGCCTTCGCGAGCAAGCCCGCTCCCACAAGGTTAAGCGTTGCAGCGGACATCTTCATACGTAATAAGGAACACCGCTGTCATGAACGACGCCACGCACACGCAGCTTCGACCACTGGCCGACACCTCGCCGTCGGCCATCGTCGCCGGTTTCATCGCGATGATGACCGGTTACACCAGCTCCCTGGTCCTGATGTTTCAGGCCGGACAAGCGGCGGGCCTGACCAGCGGGCAGATTTCGTCGTGGATCTGGGCGATCTCGATTGGCATGGCGGTGTGCTCGATCGGCCTGTCGTTACGTTATCGCACGCCCATCACCATTGCCTGGTCGACCCCGGGCGCGGCGTTGCTGATCACCAGCCTCGGCGGTGTCAGTTATGGCGAAGCCATCGGCGCCTATATTACCTGCGCAGTGCTGGTGACGATCTGCGGGCTGACCGGCAGCTTCGAACGGTTGGTGAAAAAGATTCCAGCCTCACTGGCCGCGGCCCTGCTGGCGGGCATTCTGTTCAAGATCGGCAGCGAAATTTTCGTTGCCGCCCAGCATCGCACCGGCCTCGTGCTGGGTATGTTCTTTACGTATCTGGTGATCAAGCGCCTGTCGCCGCGATACGCCGTGCTGGCCGCGTTGTTGATCGGCACTGCATTGTCAGGATTCATGGGGCTGCTGGATTTCAGCGGTTTCCATCTGGAAGTGGCGACGCCGGTCTGGACCACGCCGCACTTCTCGCTGGCCGCGACTATAAGCATCGGCATTCCGCTGTTCGTGGTGGCCATGACCTCGCAGAACATGCCGGGCATCGCCGTCTTGCGCGCCGACGGGTACACCGTGCCGGCCTCCCCACTGATCACCACCACCGGCATCGCCTCGTTGCTGCTGGCACCGTTCGGCTCCCACGGCATCAACCTGGCGGCCATCAGTGCCGCGATCTGCACCGGGCCGCATGCCCATGAAGATCGCAACAAACGCTACACGGCGGCGGTCTGGTGCGGGATTTTCTACGGGATCGCCGGGGTGTTCGGCGCGACATTGGCGGCGCTGTTTGCCGCGTTGCCGAAAGAACTGGTGCTGTCGATTGCGGCGCTGGCGTTGTTTGGCTCGATCATCAATGGCTTGAGCATCGCCATGACCGAGGTGAAGGAACGGGAAGCGGCGCTGATCACCTTTATGGTCACGGCGTCGGGGCTGACGCTGTTTTCCATTGGTTCGGCGTTCTGGGGGATTGTGGCGGGTGTGTTGACGTTGTTGATTTTGAATTGGCGTAAAGGCTGACATCTGCGCACAAAAAAACGGCGACCCTTGGGTCGCCGTTTTTTTTAAGACAAAAAGCTAGGACATCAAGCTACCGGATTGATCGGCTTTTCCGGGTACCAGACGTCGATCAGCGGGCTGACGGTTGCTTCGGTCAGTTCGCTGCGGTCTTTGAGCCAGGCTTCAACAGCAGCGCGCTGCTCTTCGGACACCGAGCCACGCTTCTGCAGGCAAACCAGACCGAAGTCGTCGCCGCCAACATAACCCAGACCGTTGGCTTCCATGGCTTCTTTCAGGAACGCGTCGAGGAAAGCATCAATGGCTTCATCAGCCAAATCTTCTTTGAAATCCAGGTTCAGTTCGAAACCCAGCTCTTGAAATTCATCGACGCACAGTTTTTTGCGCAGACGCTGGGAACGGTTAGTCGCCATTGGAACAATCCTCATAAGTAATAACGGGCGGCACTTTAGCAGTTTAAGCCGCTAATTGCCCGACTCTCTGGGGTGCATCGCTGACCGCCGGTAAAAAAATAGCAGATTTGAAGGCCATGGCACGGCACACGCTTTCAAGCCTTGGGGCATAATGCCGACACTTTCATGACCACTGAGGGATTTTATCGCCATGCCCTCGTCTTTTTTTCCCCCTCGGCTGTAGGGTTTTATTACACATGATCAAATCTTTGCGTCCATTGTTGCTGACCAGCTTCATTCTTCCGCTGGCCTTCTCCGTTTCCGCCGCTCCGATCAACACTGCGCTTACACCCAACGTCGAAAAGGCCCTCAAGGCCAGCAAGTTGCAGGACAGCGCCCTGTCGCTGGTGATGATCCCGCTCACCGGCCCGGGCACACCGACCATTTTCAACGCTGACGTTTCGGTCAACCCGGCCTCGACCATGAAACTGGTCACCACCTATGCCGCGCTGGAAATGCTCGGGCCGAACCATCAGTGGAAAACCGAGTTCTACACCGACGGCACCCTCAGCGGCGGCATCCTCAATGGCAACCTCTACCTCAAGGGTGGCGGCGATCCCAAGCTGAACATGGAAAAACTCTGGCTGCTGATGCGTGACCTGCGTGCCAACGGCGTGACGCAAATCACCGGAGATCTGGTGCTGGACCGCAGCTTCTTCACCCAACCGCAATTGCCCGAGTTCAATGACGATGGCAATGACGAGAACAAGCCGTTCCTGGTCAAGCCCGACTCGTTGATGGTCAACCTCAAGGCACTGCGTTTTGTCGCGCGTAACGACGGCGGCCGGGTGTTGGTGTCGGTGGAACCGCCGATTGCCAGCATTCGCATCGAAAACCAGGTCAAGGCTGTCAACTCCAAGCAATGCACCGGCGGCGTGCGCTACAACCCGGTGACCCAGGCCGATGGCAGCGTGACCGTAACGGTCGGCGGCCAGTTGGGCGATGGCTGCAACTCGCAGACGTACCTGTCGCTGCTTGACCACGCGACCTACACCGCCGGCGCCGTGCGGGCCATCTGGAAAGAGCTGGGTGGCAGCATTCAGGGTAAAGATGTGCTGGCCCCGACCCCAAGCAGCGCAAAATTGCTGGCCCGGGCTTATTCGCCGGACCTGGCGGAAATCATCCGCGACATCAACAAATACAGTAACAACACCATGGCTCAGCAGCTGTTCCTGAGCCTGGGCCAGAAATTCCGTACCGATGCCGATGGTGACGATGCCAAAGCCGCGCAGCGCGTCGTACGTCAGTGGCTGGCGAAGAAAGGCATTACCGCGCCGCACCTGGTGATGGAGAACGGTTCCGGCCTGTCCCGCGCCGAACGCGTCAGCGCCCGTGAAATGGCAGCGATGCTGCAAGCCGCGTGGCACAGCCCGTATGCCGCCGAGTTCATCAGTTCGATGCCGATTGCCGGCACCGACGGCACCATGCGCAAACGCCTGAAGACCACCGCGATGCGCGGTGAAGCCCACGTCAAGACCGGCACCCTGAACACCGTACGCGCCATCTCCGGCTTCAGCCGCGACGTCAATGGCAACACGTGGGCAGTGGTGGCAATCCTCAACGACAAGGCCCCGTTTGGCGCGTCGTCGGTACTGGATCAAGTGCTGCTGGACCTGTATCGCCAGCCGAAACTGCCAGACACGGCTTCGGTGCTCTAACCCGATCCAAAGATCACCAAAGATCAAATGTGGGAGCGGGCTTGCTCGCGAATGCGGTGTATCAGTCAACTAAAATGTTGAATGACACACCGCATTCGCGAGCGAGCCCGCTCCCACAAGGTCCAGTATCCAGCCTTAGGTTTTCTGCGCCTCAACCCGATCGCGTCCCGCCTGCTTCGCCGCATACACCCCCGAATCCGCCCGCAACAACAGCGCATCCGCGCCCTCCCCGACGCGCCAACTGGCAATCCCGAAACTCGCGGTAACGAACCCCACGCTGTCGATCGGTGAACTGCGCAGCCCTTGCCACAATTGCATGGCCAGCACGTGCGCCTGCTCGCGGTCGGTGTCCGGGCAGAGCACCATGAATTCTTCTCCGCCGAGCCGACAGAACACGTCCGTGCGCCGCAATCGATGACCGATGCGCTCGCACACGGCCTGCAACACCCGATCCCCTACGGCATGGCCATGCTGGTCATTGATGCGTTTGAAGTGGTCGATGTCGAGCATGATCACCGACAACTCGCCCACCCCACGCTGGACCCTCGCCATCTCGGTGGTCAGGCGCTCCTGGAAATAACGGCGGTTGTGGATCCCGGTCAGCGAGTCGGTGATCGACAGTGCGCGCAACTCTTCTTCCACCCGCTTCAGGTCAGAGATGTCGGAAATGTAGCCATGCCAGAGCACGCCGCCACCGGGCAACTCTTCGGGGGTTGCCTCACCGCGAACCCAGCGCAGGCCACGCATGGGCAGTTGCACGCGGTATTCCTCGCGCCACGGGCTGAGGGTGTCCGCTGAGGCGCGGATCGAGGCCCGGACCCGGGTCGTGTCCTGTGGATGGATGCGCGTGAAGATCGCTTCGGCATTCAACAGCAGCACATCCGGTTCGAGTTCGTAGATCTCGCGAATACCGTCGCTGGCATAAATCACACTGAAGCGGCCGTCGAATTCCATCTTGAATTGGTAGATGCCACCGGGCACATGGGCGCTGAGTTTCTTCAACAACAGGTCCCGTGCCGCCAGCGCCTCATGCACGCGCTTGCGCTCGGTAATGTCGATGCAGATCGCCAGGTGACCGACCCACAGCCCCTGCTCGTCGAGCACCGGGGTGGCGAGCATGTTCACCGCCAAATGGCTGCCATCGCAGCGCACCAGCGTCCACTCCCGCGCCTCGCTTGCGCCCTCTTCGCCCCCTTCGACCAACATTGCGTGACAGGTCGGAATCGGTTTGCCATACCGCGCACTCAACTCCGCTGCCCGTGCCACCAGCTCCCGGGGGAGGTGCAGGTTTTCCAGGGTCATGTGCCCAACGACCTCAACGCTGGCGTAACCCAACATCTGCTCAGCGCCGGCGTTGAACGTACTGATAACCCCGCGCAAGTCGGTAGCGATGATCGCCACCTGAGTCGCGGCATTCAGCACGCCGCGCAACTGGCCGTGGGTGCCGCTCAGTTCCTGCTCACGGGCACGCAGTTCCTCGGTCCGTTGTTCCACCATTTTCAGTGCGCGCTGGCGCTGGCTGACCAACACATACACCAGCGCGCTGAGCAACAGACTGAGCAAGCCGCCCAACACCATCAGGGTCGTCACCGAGGAATGATTGGCTTGTATAAAGGCCTCGCTCGGCGTGATGTCGACCTGATAATCGTGATCGGCCAATCGCAACAGTCGGCTCGCGGACAAATCACTGGCCGCCGGTGGGTTGATCGATTCGTAGAGCACTTCGTGCTGATCGTCGATCGACAAGTCGAGAATGCGCACCGAAAGATAGTCGTAGTTGGCGTCCGGTAATCCATCGGCCAGCAACTGGCGCATGCTGATCACGGCCATCACATAACCGAAGGGTTTTACCCCCGCAGCGCTGGGTGGGTTGCGTGAAAACACCGGAGCCACCAGCAACACGCCGCGCGCAAAGGCCGGCTCGATGCTGACCAGATGCATCGGCTGCGACACCGCCATGCTGCCCAGTTTGTCCGCCCGTTCAAGGGTGGCGCGGCGCATCGGCTGGGCCAGCAAGTCGTAGCCCAGCGGCGAGCCCAGGCGACTTTGCGTCTGGCTGTACAGCACCGCCACGTATTCATCGCGCTCGGCGGCCAATTGCAGTTGACTGTTGCCGTCGAGTTCACGAAGGGTGAAATTGCTGAAGCCTTCGTCCCGCACCTTTTGCTCAAATTGCGCGCGCTCGGCACGGGTCACTCGGGCCGCGAATGAATAGGCCTGGGTTCGGTGCAACAGGGGCTTGGTGTAACCGTCGAACTCCTCGCGGGAGACCGAGTCGGAATTGGCGAAGAACCGGCGCAGGCCGTCGAGGCGCTGTTCCTGGTCCTGAAATCGTTCTTCAATGCGGCTGTAACGCTCACTGGCCAGCAGTTGGAAGCGTTGCTTGAGTTGATGGTGAAACACATTGACCGTCGACCAGGCCAGTAACCCGGTGAGCACGCCGCCCATGAGCAATACCAACAGCGCGACCAGCCAGGCCGACGCATCTTCGCTGATAAAACCCAGGATCTTTGGGCGTACGGCCTGAAACGACATAAAGGCAACTCAAAATGCCAGGTGCCGGAAAAGCCCATTGGCCATGAGTGAGTTATAGCCATTAGCCACTAATTTGGCCAGCACTGAAATGACCCAAGAGCCTTTAAAAATCAAGGCTCTGTGGATCCAATCAGCTCAAGTGTCAACGCGCGGTGATTTTCCAGGCACGGTGGATCTTGCCGTTACGGGCGAAATCCGGATCGATGGTCTGGGCGGTGATTTCTTCAACGGCGTAACGCTCTGCGAGGTTTTCCTCAAGGGTGAACTTGCGGAAGTTGTTGGAGAAGTACAACACGCCACCGGGTGCCAGACGGGCCATGGCCAGGTCGATCAACTGCACCTGATCGCGTTGCACGTCGAAGATCCCTTCCATGCGCTTGGAGTTGGAGAACGTCGGCGGGTCGATGAAGATCAGGTCGTACTCGTCACGGCAGGCTTCGAGCCAAGCCATCACGTCGCCCTGCTCCAGACGATTCTTGTCAGAGAAACCGTTCAACGACAGGTTACGACGCGCCCAGTCCAAGTAGGTTTTCGACAGATCGACGCTGGTGGTGGTGCGTGCGCCGCCCTTGGCCGCGTGGACACTGGCGGTCGCGGTGTAGCAATACAGGTTGAGGAAGCGCTTGCCGGCCGCCTCTTTCTGAATGCGCATGCGCATCGGGCGGTGGTCGAGGAACAGTCCGGTGTCGAGGTAGTCGGTGAGGTTGACCAGCAGTTGCACGCCACCTTCATTGACCTCGACGAACTTGCCCTGCGCAGCCTGACGTTCGTACTGCTTGGTGCCGCTCTGACGTTCGCGACGCTTGACCACCACGCGGCTCTTGTCGATGTTCAAGGCCTGCGGAATCGCAGCCAGGGCATCGAACATGCGGGCCGAAGCTTTTTCCGGATCGATGGATTTCGGCGCGGCGTATTCCTGGACGTGGACCCAATCCTGATAGAGGTCGATGGCCATGGAATATTCCGGCATGTCGGCGTCATACACGCGATAGCAGTCGATGCCTTCACGCTTGACCCACTTGCCCAGTGCCTTGAGGTTTTTCTGCAGACGGTTGGCAAACATCTGCCCGCCTTCGCTCAAGCGCGGTTGCTCGATCACCACCGGGGCAGGCTTGATCGGGTTGCCGTTCTTGTTGTACTTCTCGTACTTGCCCGGTGCCACATCATTGTCAGCGACTTCGACTTCAGCCTGCTCGCGCTCGACCTGACGCTGTTCCGGGGTGCGACGTTCGCCGGTGACGAACTGGTCGGGCGTGACCTTGATCAGCAGCAGCTTGCACGGCAGCGCGCCGTTCCAGAACGAATACTGTTTGTGGCTGCGAATGCCCATGCGCTTGCCCAGGTCCGGGGCGCCGGTGAACACCGCGGCTTCCCAGTTCAGGCAGGCCTGACGCAGACGCTCGCCGAGGTTCTGGTAGAGGTAGAGCAAGCTCGCCTCGTCGCCCAGACGCTCGCCGTACGGAGGGTTGCAGATCACCAGGCCTTTCTGGTTCTGGTCCGGACGCGGCTCGAACGTACCGACTTCGCCCTGGTAGATCTTGATCCACTCGCTCAGGCCGGCACGCTCGACGTTGTTGCGGCCCGGTTGAATCAGGCGCGGGTCGGCTTCGTAACCGCGAATCCAAAGCGGTGGCTTGGCCAAGCCAGCCGCACAACGCTCGGTGGCTTCTTCGTGAAGTTTTTTCCACAGCGCCGGGACGTGACCGAGCCAGGCGGTGAAGCCCCACTGCTCGCGACGCAGGTTCGGCGCCATGTCGGCGGCGATCATCGCCGCTTCGACGAGGAACGTACCGACACCGCACATCGGGTCAGCCAGCGCGCCGCCTTCGGCCGCAATGCGTGGCCAGCCGGAACGGATCAGGATCGCGGCCGCGAGGTTTTCCTTCAGCGGCGCCGCGCCTTGCTGCAACCGATAACCGCGCTGGTGCAGGCTGTGGCCGGACAGGTCGAGGGACAGAATCGCTTCGCCACGGTCCAGGCGCAGGTGAATGCGCAGGTCCGGGTTGAGCTTATCGATCGACGGACGGTCGCCTTGCGGGGTGCGCAGTTTGTCGACGATGGCGTCTTTGACTTTCAAGGCGCCGAAGTGGGTGTTGTCGATGCCCGAGCCATGACCGCTGAACTCGACGGCCAGGGTGCCGTCGTTGAGCATGTGGTCTTGCCACTCGATATCGAGCACGCCGTGGTACAAATCTTCGGCGTCCTTCATCGGGAACCGCTTGAGCACCAGCAGCACCCGGTTCGCCAGACGCGACCACAGGCACAGGCGATAAGCGGTTTCCATGGTTGCCATGCCGCGCACGGCAGAGGTGTGCTCACGTGCTTCTTCAAGGCCAAGCCCGACGGCTTCCTCGATCAGCAGGCCTTCAAGGCCTTTGGGGCAAGTGAGGAAGATTTCGAATTGATCGGACATTGGAATTTCAGAGCCTTTAGCTAAGTGAACCGACAACGCATTGCCGGTCCGGTTTTCAATCAGGCGCTTTTCTAAAAGAGCGCCCGCGTGGCACGAAGGTGTGCCGTCCCACCTGTGCTGCTCAGGTTAGAAGAGCTTAGATGCACAGGCAGATAAAAAAGTTGATGCAACAAAATGTCATAAGTCGACCCTTCGTCGAATAATGCTTCTGCTCAACAGAAGTCATTCTCACTAAAGGATTAACCCCGTCATCCTGCGGGGGGCCGATCATACAGGGCTTTGACCAATAAACACGGGCAAACATCGTGTTACTTATGGCCATAGCATCTTTATCGTTACGTCCTTATGACAAAACGATCATTCCCTCGATGTGACGCATTGGTTAGAACTCAACTCAGGTTGACGCCGCAACGACGTCAACACCTTGGCTCGCGACGCCGGCAGCGGGCCCCATCGGCAGAAGTTTTTTTCTGCCAGACCTCGATTGAGGTCTACGCGATAAATACAGTCAACAAGTGAGGGCAACACCCTATGAGAAGACTTAAGCGTGATCCGTTGGAAAGAGCATTTTTGCGCGGATATCAATATGGCGTTGGTGGCAAATCCCGTGAGCTTTGCCCATTTACTCTACCGTCAGTACGCCAAGCCTGGATTAACGGCTGGCGCGAGGGACGCGGCGACAACTGGGACGGTATGACCGGCACTGCGGGAATCCACAGACTCAACGAACTTCACGCCGTCGGCTAATTTACAGGGCCTAACACTCCGACACGACAATCTGATGACTGAATGAATTAACCACGCACGTCCCATCCGGGCGGCGGGCTCCGGCCCAGGGGCACCCTAGAGGTGCCCTTTTTTATGCCCGTAAATTCACCGCAAATACCATTGTGGCGAGGGAGCTTGCTCCCGCTGGGCTGCGAAGCGGCCCTAAAACCAGGGAACGCGGTGAGTCAGGCAGAACACATTGGCAAGATTACGACTGCTGCGCAGCCGAGCGGGAGCAAGCTCCCTCGCCACAAAAGCTCCCACAGGGGTCATCGCTGGGCGGCGATGGCGTCTACCGACTCGCGAATCAATGCCGGGCCTTTGTAGATAAAGCCGGAGTAGATCTGTACCAGGCTCGCGCCTGCAGCGATTTTCTCAGCCGCGTGCTTGCCTTCGGTGATCCCGCCCACGGCGATAATCGGTAAGCGACCGGCCAGTTCCGAGGCCAGTACTTTCACGGTGTGGGTGCTCTTGTCACGAACCGGCGCGCCGGACAGACCGCCCGCCTCGTCGCCGTGTTCCATGCCTTCGACGCCGACGCGGCTCAGGGTGGTGTTGGTGGCGATCACCGCGTCCATCCCGGTTTCGATCAGCGCTTGAGCGACCTGCGCGGTTTCTTCGTCGGTCATGTCCGGTGCGATCTTGATCGCCAGCGGAACGTGTTTACCGTGACGCAACGCCAGTTCCGCTCGGCGGGTGGCCAGGTCAGCGAGCAACTGCTTGAGCGAATCGCCGAACTGCAGGCTGCGCAGGCCCGGGGTGTTCGGCGAGCTGACGTTAACCGTCACGTAGCTGGCGTGGGCGTAGACCTTGTCCAGACAGATCAGGTAATCGTCGACCGCGCGCTCGACCGGCGTATCGAAGTTCTTGCCGATGTTGATGCCCAGCACGCCCTTGTACTTGGCGGCAGCTACACGGGCCAGCAGGTGATCGACGCCAAGGTTGTTGAACCCCATGCGGTTGATGATCGCCTCGGCTTCCGGCAGACGGAAAATCCGTGGTTTCGGATTGCCCGGTTGCGGACGCGGGGTAATGGTGCCGATTTCGACAAAACCAAAACCCAACTGGGCAAAACCATCGATGGCCGCGCCGTTCTTGTCCAGACCGGCCGCCAGACCCACCGGGTTAGGGAAGTCCAGGCCCATGACCGACACCGGCATTTTCGCCGGGGCCTTGCACAGCAAGCCGTTGAGGCCCAAACGTCCGCCCGCGCCGATCAGGTCCAGGGACAGATCGTGGGAGGTTTCCGGGGAAAGTTTGAACAACAGCTGACGGGCCAGGGTGTACATGGGCGGGTTTGACTCTGGGCTACGAAAAGTGGCGGCAATTATAGCCGCGCATCGAGGTCGCAGGCGAGGCGCGCGACAAAATCAGCGAGCGATGGCATATGCCTTGCACCGCCAAAGGTATCAGCACTCATGCCAACGGCGGAATGGGTCGAAAGACAACGGCGTCGTCACTGGCCCTTGCTTTGGCAAGCGGCTCGGTACGGCGTTTTTTTATGCAAGGTGCTTAACCATGATTGAAGTTCCAGCCAACCCCCTGGCGTGGGTCAATGGCAGCGATGCCCCGGAAAAGACCGACATCAACCTCGGCTTCATGGCCCTGAGCGATTGTGCCTCGGTGGTGGTCGCCGCCACTCAGGGGTTCGCCCAGCCTTACGGCCTGACCCTGAACCTCAAGCGCCAGTCGTCCTGGGCCAACCTGCGGGACAAACTGGTCAGCGGCGAACTCGACGCCGCCCACAGCCTGTACGGCCTGATTTATGCCGTCCATCTGGGCATCGGCGGCGTGGCCTCCACCGACATGGCCGTACTGATGGGCCTGAACCAGAATGGCCAGAGCATCAATCTCTCCCACGGTTTGCAAGCGCTGGGCGTGACCAGTCCTGAGGCACTCGAACACCACGTGCACCAAACTCGCCCGAAACTCACCTTCGCCCAGACCTTTCCGACGGGCACCCACGCCATGTGGCTGTATTACTGGCTGGCGAGCCAGGGCATACATCCATTACAGGATGTCGACAGCGTCGTGGTCCCGCCACCGCAAATGGTCGCGCACCTGCAAGCCGGGCGTATCGATGGCTTTTGCGTGGGTGAGCCGTGGTCTGCCAGCGCAGTGCAACAGAATCTCGGCTTCACCCTGGCGACGACCCAGACCATCTGGCCCGATCACCCGGAAAAAGTCCTCGGCTGCACCCGTGCGTTTGCCGAGCAGTACCCCAACACCGCGCGGGCCTTGGTAATGGCGATCCTGGAAGCCAGCCAGTTCATTGAACAAAGCACGGAAAACCGCCGCAGCACCGCACAACTGTTGAGCGCGCCGGATTACCTCGACGCCCCCCTCGACTGCATCGAACCGCGCCTGCTGGGCGATTACGCCGACGGTCTGGGCCATCGCTGGCAGGACCCGCACGCGTTGCGCTTCCATGCGGGCGGCGAGGTCAACGTGCCGTACCTGTCCGACGGCATGTGGTTCATGACTCAGTTCCGGCGCTGGGGTTTGTTGCGCGACGACCCGGATTACCTCGGCGTGGCCCGTCAGATCCAGCAACTGGACCTGTACCGCGAGGCCGCCGGTGCTGTCGGAGTCGATATCCGGGGGCAGGACATGCGCAGCAGCCAGTTGATCGACGGCAAAGTCTGGGACGGTTCCGACCCGGCCGGCTATGCCCGCAGCTTCAAGTTGCACGCCCTGAGCGACAGCTCGCACCTATTCGCCCAGCGCTGACAGGAGACTGCGAACATGCTGCGTATCCTGCTGATCAACGACACCGCGAAGAAAGTCGGTCGACTAAAAACCGCCCTGACCGAAGCCGGGTTCGAGGTGATCGACGAATCGGGCCTGACCATCGACCTGCCCGAACGCGTCGAAACAGTGCGTCCGGACGTGATTCTGATCGATACCGAGTCACCGAGCCGCGATGTGCTGGAGCAAGTGGTGCTGGTGACCCGCGACCAGCCTCGTCCAATCGTGATGTTTACCGATGAACATGACCCTGGCGTGATGCGTCAGGCGATCAAGTCCGGGGTCAGCGCCTACATCGTCGAAGGCATTCACGCACAGCGCCTGCAGCCGATTCTCGATGTGGCCATGGCGCGGTTTGAAAGTGACCAGGCCCTGCGCGCCCAACTGCATGCCCGCGACCAGCAACTGGCTGAACGCAAGCGCATCGAGCTGGCCAAGGGGCTGTTGATGAAGATGAAGAGCTGCAATGAGGAAGAGGCTTACACCCTGATGCGTCGACAGGCGATGAGCCGGCAGCAGAAGTTGATCCAGGTCGCCGAGCAGATTATTGCCATGAGTGAGTTGCTCGGCTGAGGTTTTGTGGTGCCGTTGAAGGCCCCTTCGCGAGCAAGCCCGCTCCCACATTTGATTTGTGTACGACGCAGATCAAATGTGGGAGCGGGCTTGCTCGCGAATGGCCGCGACTCTGTCTTTGAGGGTTGGCACAAATCTGGCTAAGTAATCACCACAGGTAACCAACGGCGGTTGCCCCACCTACGACAAAGACGTCGCTCACCTCATTTGCCACTGGCGAATCAGGTAGCGGCGTTTTTTCGTTTTGGCCCCACAGCCCGGGGCCGGTGGTGCGGCCCACAGGCGCCCCACCTGCTAGCTCATGACTCCTTCTCGAGACTCTTCACAGCTGAGGTGCGCGATGAATTCAAGCTTCTGGAAATCCGGCCATACGCCGACACTGTTTGCGGCCTTCCTCTATTTCGACCTGAGCTTCATGGTCTGGTACCTGCTCGGTCCGCTGGCCGTGCAGATTGCCGCCGACCTGCACCTGACCACCCAACAACGCGGGCTGGTGGTGGCCACGCCGATCCTGGCCGGGGCGGTGCTGCGTTTTATCATGGGCATGCTGGCGGATCGTCTTTCGCCAAAAACCGCCGGGATGATCGGCCAGGTGATCGTCATCTGCGCGCTGTTCGGCGCCTGGAAACTCGGCATCCACAGCTACGAGCAAGCGCTGGTGCTGGGCCTGTTCCTCGGCATGGCCGGTGCGTCCTTCGCCGTCGCCCTGCCGCTGGCCTCGCAGTGGTATCCGCCACAGCATCAAGGCAAAGCCATGGGCATCGCCGGTGCCGGTAACTCTGGCACGGTGTTGGCTGCTCTGATCGCCCCGGTATTGGCCGCCGCGTTCGGCTGGAGCAACGTGTTCGGCTTCGCCTTGATCCCGCTGATCCTGACCCTGATTGTCTTTGCCTGGCTGGCGAAAAACGCGCCGGAACGGCCGAAAGCCAAGTCTGTGGCCGACTACTTCAAGGCCTTGGGTGATCGCGACAGCTGGTGGTTCATGTTTTTCTACAGCGTGACCTTCGGCGGCTTCATCGGCCTGGCCAGCGCCCTGCCCGGCTACTTCAACGACCAGTACGGACTGAGCCCGGTGACGGCCGGTTACTACACCGCGGCCTGTGTGTTCGGTGGCAGCCTGATGCGCCCATTGGGCGGTGCGCTGGCAGACCGTTTCGGCGGGATACGCACGCTGCTGGCGATGTACACGGTGGCGGCGCTCTGCATTGCGGCAGTGGGTTTCAACCTGCCAAGTTCCTACGCGGCGCTGGCGCTTTTCGTCTGCACCATGCTCGGTTTGGGCGCAGGTAACGGCGCGGTATTCCAGTTGGTGCCGCAGCGCTTTCGTCGCGAGATCGGTGTGATGACCGGTTTGATCGGCATGGCCGGCGGTATCGGTGGCTTTGCCCTGGCAGCAGGCATGGGCGCGATCAAGCAGAGCACCGGCAGTTATCAGTTGGCTCTGTGGTTGTTCGCCAGCCTCGGCGTTCTCGCCTGGTTCGGTCTGCACGGGGTGAAACGTCGCTGGAGAACCACTTGGGGTTCGGCCGCCGTGACGGCGGCCCGGGTCTGAGGCCTCGATGAGCCTGCAACTGAGCTTTGCCGAAGCCAGCGCCATCGGCCCGCGCGAGGAAAACCAGGACGCCCTGCGCCTCGTGACACCTGCTCCGGCGCTGGCAGCCAGCAAAGGCTACTTGTTCGCCATTGCCGACGGCGTCAGCCAATGCGCCGACGGCGGTCTCGCCGCCCGTTCGACCTTGCAGGCGCTGGCGCTGGACTATTACGCCACCCCGGAAACCTGGGGTGTCGCGCAAGCATTGGACCGCTTGCTGCTGGCGCAAAATCGCTGGCTGCAGGCCAATGGTGGCGGGCAACCGCTGCTGACCACGGTCAGCGCACTGGTCATGCGCGGCAGGCGTTTTACCTTGGCCCATGTAGGCGATTGCCGGGTCTATCGCTGGCACGCGGATCAGTTGCAGCGCATCAGCGAGGATCATGTCTGGGACCAACCCGGCATGCAGCATGTGCTGAAACGGGCACTGGGCCTGGATCAGCATCTGGTGCTGGATTTTCTCGATGGCGAATTGCGCCTGAATGAGAGTTTCGTGCTGCTCAGCGATGGCATCTGGGCCGTGCTGGGCGACGCCGCGATTGCCGCGATTCTGCGGGATCAGCCCGATCTGGACAGTGCAGCGCAGACCTTGGTCAAAGCCGCGCACTTGGCTGGCAGCCAGGACAATGCCAGCGCCCTGCTGGTACGGGTCGATGCCTTGGGTGAAACGAGCATCGGCGATGCATTGATTCATTTACAGCAATGGCCATTGCCACCGGCGCTGAAACCCGGTCAATCCTTTGAAGGCTGGCACGTGGAAGGGATCCTTGGCCAGAGCCAGCAATCGCTGCTCTATCGGGTTCGCGACGGACAACAGCAACCCTGGCTGTTGAAAACCTTGCCCGCCGCGCTGCACGACGATCACCTGGCCGGGCAAGCGTTGCTGTCGGAGGAATGGTTTCTCAAGCGCGTGGCCGGACGGCATTTCCCTGAAGTCCATACCGCCAGTCAGCGTCAGCATTTGTACTACGTGATGCGCGAATATTCCGGCACGACACTGGCAGACCTGCAAGCCAGTGTCGGACCTTTGCCGTTGGCGCAATGGCAAGATCTGGCCGAGCGCTTGCTTCGCGCGGTTGGCCTGTTGCATCGGCGGCAGATTCTGCACCGCGACATCAAGCCGGAAAACTTGCTGCTGGGTGACGACGGCGAATTGCGCCTGCTCGATTTTGGCCTCGCGTATTGCCCCGGCCTGTCCGAGGATCAAGCCTCTGCCCTGCCTGGAACGCCCAGTTACATTGCACCGGAAGCCTTTCGCGGGGACATCCCGACGCCGCAACAAGACCTGTACGCGGTGGGCGTGACCCTGTATTTCCTGCTGACCGGGCATTATCCCTACGGCGAAATCGAAGCGTTCCAGCGACCACGGTTTGGTGTACCGGTCAGCGCCAGTCGCTATCGTCCGGATTTACCGGAATGGATTGCGCAATGTCTGGGACGTGCCGTTGTGGCCGATCCGGGTCAACGGTTTGAAACGGCGGAAGAGTGGTTGCTGGTGCTGGAACAGGGCGAGCGGCGCAGCTTGAGCGTGCGGCCCAGACCGTTGATGGAGCGTGAGCCGTTGAAGGTTTGGCGGACATTGGCATTGGTGTCGTTGCTGCTGAATCTGGTGCTGCTATTTGTGTTGCTCCACTCATCTTGACTCGAACTTGATCCCCTGTGGCGAGGGAGCTTGCTCCCGCTCGAGCGCGAAGCGGTCGCCGATGTCAGGTCTGCTTCGCAGCCCAGCGGGAGCAAGCTCCCTCGCCACAGGTTTCATATGCTCCAGGACCGGGCAACCCGCCTCGAATCGGTGCATAAACAAGCGTTCCGCTCCTGTCACGCCGGCCCGAGACCCAACAAATCCGCAGCTCTGAATACTTGGCACAATCACTGCATTAGCCTTTCCACCACACATAAAGCCCTGCCTTCAACGATGAAGGTTGCGCTTCCCGAGAGAACGGGACCAGGACAAAGGCGTCCTCGCTAGGCAACTAGCGGGACGCCTTTTTTTGTTTGCGCAAAATTTGTCGAGCCAGACCTGAAGCCCTGATGAGGCGGGTCTGGGCTCCCCGGAGAACCTGATGAAAAAATTAAAACTGGTGATGATCGGCAACGGCATGGCCGGGGTCCGTACCCTGGAAGAACTGCTCAAGCTGAGCAACGAGCTGTACGACATCACGGTCTTCGGTGCCGAACCCCATACCAACTACAACCGCATCCTCCTGTCGCCGGTACTGGCCGGTGAGCAAACGTTCGAAGAGATCGTGCTCAACGACCTTGACTGGTATCTGGATAACAACATCAAGCTGCTGCTCAACCGCAAAGTGGTGCAGATCGACCGGGTCAAACGCCGGGTCATCGCCGAAGACGGCACCGAGGCCGACTACGATCGCCTGCTGATCGCTACCGGCTCGACCCCGTTCATCCTGCCGATTCCGGGCAACACCTTGCAGGGCGTGATCGGCTACCGTGACATCGCCGACACCCAGGCGATGATCAACACCGCCAAGACCCACAAGCACGCCGTGGTCATCGGCGGCGGCTTGTTGGGCCTGGAAGCCGCAAACGGCTTGATGCTGCGCGGCATGCACGTGACCGTGGTGCACCTCGGCGAATGGCTGCTGGAGCGCCAACTCGACAAGACCAGCGGCCAGTTGCTGCAAACCGCCCTTGAAGCGCGTGGCCTGCACTTTCGCCTGTGCGAACAAACCCAGGCCCTGCACGATGCCGGCAATGGCCGCGTCGGCTCGGTTGAATTCAAGAACGGCGACATCATTCCTGCCGATCTGGTGGTCATGGCCGCGGGCATTCGCCCCAATACCGAACTCGCGGAAAAATCCGGCATCCCCTGCAATCGCGGGATTCTGGTCAACGACACAATGCAAACCTACGACCCACGGGTCTACGCCATCGGTGAGTGCGCCAGCCATCGCGGCATCGCCTACGGCCTGGTCGCGCCGCTGTTCGAGCAAGCCAAGGTCTGCGCCAATCACCTCGCCCAATTGGGCTTCGCCCGTTATCAAGGTTCGGTGACGTCGACCAAACTGAAAGTCACCGGGATTGACCTGTTCTCCGCCGGCGACTTCATGGGTGGCGAAGGCACGGAAACCATCACCCTTTCCGACCCGATCGGCGGGGTCTACAAAAAACTGGTGATCAAGGATGACGTGCTGGTCGGCGCCTGTCTGTACGGCGATACAGCAGATGGCGGTTGGTATTTCCGGCAGATTCGTGAGAATCACGCCATTGGCGAGATCCGCGATCACCTGATGTTTGGGGAAAACGCTTTAGGCGACGTAGGACATCAGGGCCAGGACAAAGCCATGAGCATGGCCGACACCGCGGAAGTCTGCGGTTGCAACGGCGTATGCAAAGGCACCATCGTCAAGGCGATCCAGGAACACGGGCTGTTCAGTGTCGACGAAGTGAAAAAACACACCAAGGCTGCCAGCTCTTGCGGTTCCTGCGCCGGCCTCGTCGAGCAGATCCTGATCAATACCGTGGGCGGCGCGGCAGACGTGAAGCCGAAAAGCGAAAAAGCCATCTGCGGTTGCAGCGATCTCAACCACGGGCAAATCCGTCAGGCCATTCGCGAACAACATCTGCTCACCATCGCCGGCACCCAGAGCTATCTGAACTGGCGCACCCCGAACGGCTGCGCCACCTGCCGTCCGGCGCTCAACTACTACCTGATTTCCACCTGGCCGGGCGAAGCCAAGGACGACCCGCAATCGCGCCTGATCAACGAGCGCGCCCACGCCAACATCCAGAAAGACGGCACCTACTCGGTGGTCCCGCGGATGTGGGGTGGCGTGACCAACCCTTCGGAATTGCGCCGCATCGCCGACGTCGCCGACAAATACAACGTGCCAATGGTCAAGGTCACCGGCGGTCAACGTATCGACTTGCTGGGGATCAAGAAGCAGGACCTGCCGGGTGTCTGGGAAGACCTCGACATGCCGTCCGGCCACGCCTACGGCAAATCCATCCGCACCGTGAAGACCTGCGTCGGCAGCGAGTTCTGCCGTTTCGGCACGCAGAATTCCACGCAGTTAGGCATCGAGCTGGAGCACGACCTGTTCAACATGTGGTCGCCGCACAAAGTGAAACTGGCCGTCTCCGGTTGCCCACGCAACTGTTCGGAAGCGGGCATCAAGGATGTCGGAATCATCGGTGTCGATTCCGGCTGGGAGATGTACATCGGTGGCAACGGTGGGATCAAAACCGAAGTCGCCGAGTTCTTCGTGAAACTGAAAACTGCTGAAGAAGTGCGCGAATACAACGGAGCGTTCTTGCAGCTCTATCGCGAAGAAGCCTTCTACCTCGAACGCACCGTGCATTACCTGCAACGGGTCGGCATGGACCACATCAAGAAAGCCGTGCTGGAAGACCCGGAACGGCGCAAGGCACTCAATGACCGGCTGCAATTCTCGCTGTCGTTCGAACAGGACCCGTGGAAGGAACGCCTGACCCAGCCATTGCTGAAGAAAGAATTTGACGTCATTCCCGTGAAGAACCTGGAGGTGCTGGCATGAACTGGCTGGATATCTGCGCACTGGAAGAAATCAACGCCCTGGGCTCGCGGATCATCGCCGGCCCCAAAGGTGACATCGCGATTTTTCGCACCAGCGACGATGAAGTGTTCGCCCTCGATGACCGTTGCCCGCACAAGGGCGGACCGTTGTCCCAAGGTTTGATCTACGGCAAGCGTGTGGCCTGTCCGCTGCACAATTGGCAAATCGACCTGGAAAGCGGCGAAGCCCAGGCCCCGGACATCGGCTGCGCCCATCACCACCCGGCGCGGGTCGAAAATGGCCGAGTGATGCTGGCCCTGCGGGACGCAGGCTGATGAACCGCCAGATCACCGCGTCCACCTGCTGCTATTGCGGGGTCGGCTGCGGCGTGCTGATCGAACACGACGGCGAGCGCATCCTCGGCGTCAGCGGCGATCCGGCGCACCCGGCAAACTTCGGCAAGTTGTGCAGCAAGGGATCATCCCTGCATCTGACCGGCGACTTGACCGCTCGGGCGCTGTACCCGGAACTGCGCCTGGGCAAAGGCCTGGCGCGCAGCCGCACCGACTGGGATACCGCACTTGATCACGCCGCCAGCGTTTTCGCCCAAACCATTGCCGAACATGGCCCGGACAGCGTGGCGTTCTATATTTCCGGGCAGTTGCTGACCGAGGACTACTACGCCTTCAACAAACTGGCGCGGGCGCTGGTGGGCACCAATAACATCGACAGCAATTCGCGGCTGTGCATGTCGTCGGCGGTGGTCGGTTACAAGCGCAGCCTGGGCGCCGATGCACCACCGTGCAGCTATGAAGATCTCGAAATGAGCGACTGCGTGATGATCGTCGGCAGCAACATGGCCTACGCCCACCCGGTACTGTTTCGTCGCTTGGAAGAGGCCAAATCCCACCGACCACAGATGAAAGTCATCGTCATCGACCCGCGTCGTACCGACACCTGTGATTTGGCTGACCTGCATTTGGCAATTCTTCCGGGGACCGATGTCGCCTTGTTCCATGGAATTTTGCACCTGCTGTTATGGGAAGACTGGATCGACCGCGACTACATCAAGGCCCACACCGACGGCTTGCCGGAGTTGAAGAACCTGGTACGCGATTACACCCCGCAGATGGTGTCGCAGCTGTGCGGAATCAGCGTTGAGCACCTGCAGCAATGCGCCGAATGGGTCGGTACTTCACCGAGTTTCCTGTCGCTGTGGTGCATGGGGCTGAACCAGTCCACCGCCGGCAGCGCAAAGAACAGTGCATTGATCAATTTGCACCTGGCAACCGGGCAAATTGGCCGTCCAGGTGCAGGACCTTTCTCGTTGACCGGTCAGCCAAATGCCATGGGCGGCCGGGAAACCGGCAGCCTGTCGAACCTGCTGCCAGGCCATCGCGATGCCGCCAATGCCGAGCACCGCGCAGATGTGGCGGCTTATTGGGGTGTCGATCAACTGCCGGAAAACCCGGGGCTGACCGCCATCGAGTTGTTTGAGCAGGTGGGCAGCGGCAAGATCAAAGCCTTGTGGATCGCTTGCACCAACCCCGCGCAGTCGCTTCCCGATCAGACTGCCGTGCGCGCGGCACTGGAAGCCTGCCCGTTCGTGGTGTTGCAGGAGGCCTTTCGCACCACTGAAACCGCCCGGTTTGCCGACCTGTTATTGCCCGCCGCCAGCTGGGGCGAAAAGGACGGCACGGTGACCAACTCCGAGCGGCGCATTTCCCACGTCCGCCGGGCGATCGTCGCACCGGGTGAAGCGCGCTCAGACTGGGCGATCACAGTGGATTTCGCACAGCGTCTAGAGAAACGTCTGCGCCCGGATGCGACGAGCCTGTTTACCTTTGAAACCCCGGCGCAGGTGTTCGACGAATACAAACAACTGACCCGTGGACGGGATCTGGATTTGTCCGGGATCAGTCACGCATTGATCGACAAGATCGGCCCGCAACAATGGCCCTTTCCTGCGGGCTCCAGCGCAGGCACTGCGCGCCTCTATCTCGACGGTATTTTCCCGACTGCCAGCGGACGCGCGCAGTTCGTGGCCGATCCGTATCGCGCCGCCAAGGAACAACGAGACGCGCGCTTCCCGCTGACGCTGATCACCGGTCGCCTGCGCGATCAATGGCACGGCATGAGCCGAACCGGCACTGCCGCGCAACTGTTCGGTCATGTCAGCGAAGCCGTGTTGAGCCTGCACCCGGATGAGTTGCGCCGGCATCGCCTGCAATCCGGAGACTTGATCAGCCTGAAAAGTCGTCGCGGCGCGGTGATCGTGCCGGTCGCCAGTGACGACAGCGTGCGTCCGGGCCAAGTCTTTTTGCCGATGCATTTTGGTGACCGTTTTCTCAAGGGTGGCGTGAACAGCCTCACCCTTCCCGCCTTTGACCCGTTGTCGAAACAACCTGAGCTCAAACACAGCGGCGTGCGCCTCGAACCGGTGCAATTGCCCTGGCACCTTTTCGCGCTGGTAGAGGGCGATGTCCAACAGCATTTTGAGACGCTACGACCCCTTTGCGAGGCGTTTTCCTACGCCAGCCTCAGCCTGACAGGTCGTGAGCGCCCTGCGCTGCTGATACGCGCTGCCAGCACCGCGGCGCCAGATCCACAACTGCTGCGCGATATCGATCAATGCCTGGGGCTCAACGACGGCCCCGTGCTGGCCTACGACGACCCTCGACGCTCCATCGGCAAGCGGGTGCGTATCGAGAACGGCCGGATCACCGCAATCCGCTTGGCGGGTGAAACCCTAGCCCGGCACTGGCTGCAAAACCTCTGGCTCGAAGGTCGCGCCGATGAACAACTGCGGCGCTGGCTGCTTGCACCGCTGAGTGCCCCGCCGGGCCACGTCGATGCCGCAGCCATCGGTAACAAAATCCTGTGCAACTGCAAAAACGTCAGCCAAAACACAGTCTGCGCCGGCATCCGCCGTGGCCTGGACTTGCAGGGCTTGAAACAAGAATTGAGTTGCGGCACGCAATGCGGCTCCTGCGTCCCTGAAATCAAGCGTTTGCTGGCCGCCACCGCGCAGCCAGTCGCAGTCATCTCGTGAGGAAAACCCAATGAACGCAAAAGTCTGGCTGGTGGGCGGGGGCCCCGGTGACCCTGAATTGCTCACCCTTAAAGCTGTTCGGGCGTTGAGAGAAGCGGATGTGGTGCTGATCGACGACCTGGTCAACGACGCGGTGCTGGAACACTGCCCCGACGCGCGGATTATTCCTGTAGGTAAACGCGGTGGTTGCCGCTCTACGCCACAGGCGTTCATTCATCGTTTGATGCTGCGTTATGCCCGTCAGGGCAAATGCGTGGTGCGGCTCAAGGGGGGTGACCCGTGCATCTTCGGGCGTGGTGGTGAAGAAGCGCAGTGGCTGCGCGAGCGTGGTGTCGAGGTTGAGCTGGTCAATGGCATCACCGCCGGCCTGGCGGGCGCCACGCAATGCAATATTCCGTTGACCCTGCGCGGTGTAGCGCGAGGCGTGACGCTGGTGACCGCCCACACCCAGGATGACAGCAGCTTGAACTGGCAGGCGCTGGCCCAAGGTGGAACGACACTGGTGATCTACATGGGGGTGGCGAAGCTCAGCGAGATCCGTGAGCAACTGCTGGCGGGCGCTATGGCAGCAGATACGCCGGTGGCGATGATTGAAAATGCATCGTTGCCGCATCAACGGGAATGTCGCAGCAGCCTGATGGCAATGGAGGAAGATGCCTGTGCCTTCGAATTGAAAAGCCCGGCCATCCTGGTGATTGGCGCGGTCGCAGCCAGTGCCAGTCGATCCCTGTGGGAGCACGGCTTGCCTGCGATGACGGCCGACCGATCCGCCTGATGCTGCCTCAATCACCTTGCCTCACCAAATCGCAGACAAAGAAAAGCCCGGCCTAAGCCGGGCTTTTACTCAGAGCGGCGGGTAATTACTTACCTTGAGCTTCAACCTGCGCTTCTACGCGACGGTTTACAGCGCGGCCAGCTTCAGTTTTGTTGTCAGCAACTGGGCGAGTTTCGCCGTAGCCGATCGACTGAACGCGGGACGATTCAACACCGTACTGGTTGGTCAGAACTTGTTTAACGGCGTTTGCACGACGCTCAGACAGTTTCTGGTTGTAAGCGTCAGGACCGACGGAGTCAGTGTGACCTTCAACAGTAGTGGTGGTGGATGGGTACTGCTTCATGAAATCAGCCAGGTTCTTGATGTCGCCGTAGCTGTTTGGCTTGACTACCGACTTGTCGAAGTCGAATTTCACGTCCAGCTCAACACGAACAACTTCAGCAACTGCCGGGCAGCCATCAGCGTCAACAGTTACGTTGGCTGGGGTGTCTGGGCACTTGTCAACGTTGTCGCACACGCCATCGTTGTCGCTGTCGGAGCAGACTTCTGGAGCTGGAGCAGCAGCGACTGGCTTGTTGCCGCCACCGAAGTTCACGCCCAGACCAACGGATGGGATGTAGTCCCAACGGCCGTTGTCCAGTTTGTAGTCAGCTTCTACGCCAGCACGAGCGTAGACGTTTTCCAGGAAGTAGTACTTCAGGCCAGCGCCAGCAGTCAGGAAAGTCGACTGATCGCGACCGGTGTGGCCGTCAGCGGCTACGTTGGTCAGGCTGCCGTGCTTAACACCACCTTGAACGTAAGGACGCAGAGCGTCGCCAGCGTTGTTGAAGTGGTACTGAGCGTTCAGACCGAACTGATCGCCTTCGATTTTCTGGTTGCCGGTGTTGTTGTTCGAACGGGTGTAGTCATCGTTGTTGTAGGTGAAGTTCAACGATACGTCGTCGGTCAAGAAGTAACCGATGGAGGCGCCAGGAGTGTAGCCGTCTTCAACGTTGTTAACGCTGTCGTTGTACTTTTTCCCGTAGTTGAGCTCGCCTTCAACTGCGCCTTGGCCTTGTGCCAGAACGCCGAACGAAGTAGCGGCAATAAGAGTACCAATGGCCAAGCCCAAGGTGTTTTTCAGTTTCATCCGTTAAATCCCCATCTGGTGATTGTAAAGCAGTCCCTCAAACCGGGGGACAACTCGGCGGCAAGTCTATCAGAACTTGCCTACACGTAAGAGATATTTGCGCTGAACTAAGTTTCAGCAATGCCTGCAAATTTCTCACGCAATTTATCTAGAGCCCGTTTGTACCGCATTTTTGTCGCACTCAAACCCATGTGCATGATATCCGCGATCTCTTGAAATTCCAGCTCTGCGACAAAACGTAGCACCAGAATTTCACGGTCAATCGGGTTTACATACACCAGCCAACGATCGAGTCCACCCTTATCCTCGGGTTTCGGCGTCTTCTCTTCAGACGCTTCCTCGAGGGGGTCCAGACTCAAAGCGTCCATCAAGCGACGCTTTCGCCGTTCCTTCCGATACTGTGTGATGCATTCGTTGTACGTGATGCTATATAGCCATGTCTTGAACTTCGATTTCCCCTCGAAGTTCTTCAAGCCGTACAGCACCTTCAACATCACTTCCTGACAGACATCGTCTGCGTCGCGATCGTTCCCAAGGTATCGTGCACAGACGTTAAATAATGTTCGCTGGTAACGCCGCATCAGTTCTTCATAGGCGCGCGTTACGTGAAACAGCTCGGTATGCGAGCGCGCGACCAACTCCTCATCAGAGAGCTCGCGGGGGTCGTAGCGCGTGGAGAGCGATTGAGCTTTATTCAAAACAAGTCGGGCCGACAGTCAGGTCAATGTCCGCCGCTGCCCTTTGGGGGCAATTTGCGGCGGCATACATTAGCAGGGTTTGCCGGGTTAGCGGCTACTCACATGCTGCTCCAGGAGAATCCGATTGGAGAGAGAGACTAGCTCACCCTCATCGGTCAGCAATGTGGTTTTAACCGTGCCGATCTCTTCGATCTGGCCTTCGACCTCGCCAACACGCACTTGTTGCCCAACCTGATATAGCTCACGCACATAGATTCCCGCAAGAATCTGACCGGCAATTTCCCGGCTTCCCAAGCCCATGGCCAGCGCAACCGCCAGACCAACGGTGATCAATACGATGACGATCACATGGTTTAGCAGGTCAGTCTTGACCTCCAACTGGCTGATCGCTACCGAGATACTGATGATAATCACTAGGCCTTGGGCAATCCGTCCCAACCCCGAAGCATAGTCCAGTCCTACGCCTTCTGCCGCGCCGCGCACCAGCCCATTGGCCAATTGCGCCAGCAACACACCCACCAGCAACACCAGCGCCGCGCCGAAAACTTTAGGCAAATACAGAGCAAGCATATCCAGCGTAGCTGAAACTCGCTCAAGCCCAAGGGATTCTGCTGCAGAAACCAGAAAAATCAGCAGGACGAACCAATAGACAATCTTCCCGATCAACGTCGAGATCGGCACTTGAAGACCAGCCCGGGACAGCAATTTAGTCAGACCGGTGCCGCCCATCAGGCGATCCAGACCCAGCTTGGCGAGCAGCTTCGACAACAAAGTGTCCAAAAGTTTCGCAACGACAAAACCCAACAGCAGCACAACCAGTGCGCCGAACAGGTTCGGAATGAAGTTCGCAACCTTTGTCCATAACGCAGTCATTGCAGTGACGAGGCTCTGAGTCCAGAGATCAAGTTCCATATTCAATCAGCCTTATCAGCAGTGCGAACGGTAGGTTTACGATGGCGGGATACCGGCGCGACGTGGGCCGAGCCGTTATTGAGGGCAATCATCAGCGCGGGCAACCAGCGGCCCAGCAGGCTGAACAGATCGCCAGCGCCGACCTGGCGGTTGGCGGTTTTCAGTACACGCCCAAGGCACGCATCGTCGTCCCGGGTGGACGGTGATGCATTGAGCATGTCGCGCAAAGACTGTTCAAACGGATCGTGCATACGCACCTCTCGTGATGTCTGTGAAAGACGCGATCAAATTTGCCCGGGTCACATGACGCATGCTCACACCCAACGCAAACGTCGAAATAACCACCACTGCCCGAGCGCCACCGAGACCATCATCAGGCACGCAATCAGGAAGCCATACGGGCTCGCCGAGAATGGAATACCCCCGACGTTGATCCCCAGAAGACCGGTTAGGAAACTCATCGGCAAAAAGATCCCGGTGATGATCCCGAAGCGGTACATCGTGCGGTTCATTCGTACGCTCAAGCGTCTGTCCTCAGCCTCGAGGACCAGCCCCACCCGCTCCCGGGTCAATTCCAACTCCTCAAGGTAGCGGGTCAGGCTGTTGTTCAATTCGTTCCAGTAATCGCCATCGTCTTCGACAAACCAGGGCAATTTTATACGCGTCAATTGCCCGAAAATATCCCGTTGAGGTGCAAGGAAACGTTTCAACGCCGCCGCCCTGCGACGGATCTGCAATATGGCGCCGTGCTCCGGAGTGTACCGTTCGTCGGCGTCCAGTTTTTCTTCTTCCTCATCGACCACTTCCGAGAGGCAACTGACCAGATCCTGCACTTTATGGGTGAGGTACTGCGCCATATACAGGACGAGTTCGGACGCGGTTTTCGGCCCTTTGCCGTCGGCAAGCTGCACCAACAATTCATCGGTGGCGCGCAATGGACGTAAACGCAGGGAAATAACCCGCTGGGCCGAGGCGAAAATCCGCACCGAGACCATGTCTTCCGGTTCTGCGCCGGGATTCAAATTGACCCCACGCAAAAATAGCAGCAGTTCGCTGTCCGAAAGCTGTAGAAGACGCGGTCGGGTGTTTTCTTCGAGCAGGAGGTCGCAGCTGAATTCACTCAGGCCGCTGAATTTACGCAGCCAGGTCTGGGTTTGCGGATGACTGCGATCCCAGTGCAGCCACAAGCTCTCATGGGCCTGAAGCTGCAAGTCATCGAGTTCAGTCCGGGCTATCGAACGCGCACTGCCTTTACCGTCCAGCACCAGGGCATGCACCAGGCCCCACTGCGCGTTTTCTTCCTCGAACATCCGCATCCCTTTGTCGGTTTCTGTTTATTCAGGCATTTTCAGCGGGCTTGGCGAGATGATCACGCCGTTGTTGTCCGCATAAATGTAATGGCCTGGATGGAACGTCACTCCGGCGAAGGTCACCGCGACGTTGAGATCGCCGATGCCGCGCTTGTCGGTTTTCATCGGGTGGCTGGCCAGGGCCTGAACACCCAGGTCGGTTTGTGCAATGACGTCGACGTCACGGATGCAACCGTAGATCACCAGCCCTTCCCAACCGTTTTTCGCGGCTTTCTCGGCGATCATGTCGCCCAGCAGCGCACGACGCAGGGAACCGCCACCGTCGACCACCAACACCTTGCCATTGCCCTGGAGCTCGGCCTGTTCCTTGACCAGCGAGTTGTCTTCGAAGCACTTGATGGTCACGATTTCGCCGCCGAACGAATCACGGCCACCGAAATTGCTGAACATCGGTTCCAGCACCTGCACCAGCTCCGGATAGGCGTCGCACAGGTCAGGCGTGAGGTAATGATTCATCGAGAAACTCCTGTAAAGAGGAAGACAATCAAGGGTGTCGAAACGTGACCAAAACTGCTCAATGCGTCATATCTTAGCCGCAAGCCGATCAGAGCGAAATGCCCTTGTTAGAGCATCAGGCTCAAACGGCCGTCGCCAGATCCGGCTTGGCGCCCATCAAGGGCGTCTGCTGATCAGCCAACCAACGCGCTACCAATGGCCAGACTTCGGTTTGAGCAGCTTTGCTGACCAGCATTTCAACGTGACCAAAATTGTCGCCAAAGCCCTGCTCGCGACCCAGGTTGATGAATTGCTTGTGCTCGGAACCGATCTGCTCGAACAGTTTGCGGCACGCCCAGGCCGGATCCTGATGATCGCCGACTGCACTCACGGCCAGCACCGGCATCGCAACGTTCGCCAGCCCGGCCCACCAGTCCTTGTCGGCATCGCCAAAACGCCCGAACAGGCCGTACCAGCGCATGCTTTCCAGGGCCAGGCCAATCGGCTCGTCTTCCGGGCCGCGCTTGAGCCGTGAACCCGACAGTTGCGCAAAACGCTTGAGAATAAAGCGCCCGCTCCACTCCACCGGGGGAATCTTCAACGGCCAGTAGGTGCGGCTGACTTGTGTACCAAAAAACGCCGCAGACGCCACCACTGGCTCGCCGATGTACTCACCGCCCAATGCCGCTGCCAGCGTAATCCCGCCCAGCGAGTGACCGATCCAGTGCGGGACCTGGCCACTTTGCTCACGCACGAACGCACCAATGGCCGGCAGATCGTATCGCGCGTAGTCGGCGACACGGTTCTTGCGGTAGTTCTGGTTACGCTGGGACAGGCCGTGGCCGCGCATTTCGGGAATCCATACATCGAATCCCAGACGCGTCAGATAGGCGCCCAACCCCAACCCTTTCGGGGAAAACCAGAAGCGTCGATTAGAGAAGCTGCCGTGCAACAGGATCACCGGCACACCACGTACCGCCGGCTCATCGGCCATGCCCAGCCGGGTAACAGCCAGCTCGACGCTGACGTCGGGACTGTTGGCCGGCTTCAATCGATAAACATCTTCGCTCAGATCACCGCGCCGCTCGGCGCTGATCAGGGCGACAGGAAATAGGTTGCTGCTGCTTTGCATAATGCTCTTGCACAAAAAAGGGCGGCATCCAGAGGAGCCCGCCCTACTCAATTCGTAAAGCCCCGGCCACTTGACCAGGGCTTCATTCACATCACGCCTGCGCCTGACCTTCAGCCAGGAAGAACCAGGTTTCCAGTACGGAGTCCGGGTTCAACGAAACGCTTTCAATGCCCTGCTCCATCAGCCACTTGGCCAGATCAGGGTGGTCCGAAGGACCCTGACCGCAAATACCGATGTACTTGCCAGCCTTGTTGCACGCGGCAATGGCGTTCGCCAGCAGCTTCTTGACCGCAGGATTACGCTCGTCGAACAGGTGCGCGATGATCCCTGAGTCACGGTCCAGGCCCAGCGTCAGCTGAGTCAGGTCGTTGGAACCGATCGAGAAGCCGTCGAAGAATTCGAGGAACTCTTCAGCGAGAATCGCGTTGGATGGCAGTTCGCACATCATGATGATGCGCAGACCGTTTTCGCCGCGAGCCAGACCGTTTTCGGCCAGCAGATCGATCACCTGGCTGGCTTCGCCCAGTGTACGGACGAACGGCACCATGATTTCGACGTTGGTCAGGCCCATCTCATTGCGCACGCGCTTGAGGGCACGGCACTCGAGTTCGAAGCAGTCGCGGAACGATTCGCTGATGTAACGCGAAGCGCCACGGAAGCCCAGCATCGGGTTTTCTTCTTCCGGCTCGTAGAGCTTGCCGCCGATCAGGTTCGCGTATTCGTTGGACTTGAAGTCCGACAGACGCACGATGACTTTTTTCGGCGTGAACGCTGCAGCCAGGGTGCTGATGCCTTCGACCAGTTTGTCGACGTAGAAGTCGACCGGGTCGTTGTAACCGGCGATACGCTTGTCGACGCTGTCCTTGATGTCCTGTGGCAGACCGTCGTAGTTCAACAGCGCTTTGGGGTGAACACCGATCATGCGATTGATGATGAATTCCAGACGGGCCAGGCCCACACCGGCGTTCGGCAGTTGCGCGAAGTCAAAGGCGCGGTCCGGGTTGCCGACGTTCATCATGATCTTGAACGGCAGGTCCGGCATGGCGTCGACGGAGTTTTTCTTGATGTCGAAACCCAGTTCGCCTTCGAAGATGTAACCGGTGTCGCCTTCAGCGCAGGAAACGGTCACACCCTGGCCGTCTTTCAACAGCTGGGTGGCGTTGCCACAACCGACCACGGCCGGGATGCCCAGCTCGCGAGCGATGATTGCCGCGTGGCAGGTACGACCGCCACGGTTGGTGACGATGGCGCTGGCGCGTTTCATGACCGGTTCCCAGTCCGGGTCGGTCATGTCGGAGACCAGAACGTCGCCTGGCTGGACTTTGTCCATCTCGGACACGTCCTTGATGATGCGGACCTTGCCGGCGCCGATGCGCTGGCCGATGGCGCGACCTTCAACCAGCACGGTGCCGGTTTCTTTCAGCAGGTAACGTTCCATGACGTTGGCCTGGGTGCGGCTCTTCACGGTTTCAGGACGGGCCTGAACGATGTAGAGCTTGCCGTCATCGCCGTCTTTGGCCCATTCGATGTCCATCGGGCACTGGTAGTGCTTCTCGATGATCATCGCTTGCTTGGCCAGTTCGCTGACTTCGGCGTCGCTCAGGCAGAAGCGTGCGCGATCAGCCTTGTCGACGTCGATGGTCTTGACCGATTTACCGGCCGTGGCGACTTCGCCGTAGATCATCTTGATGGCTTTGCTGCCCAGGTTGCGGCGCAGGATGGCCGGGCGACCAGCGGCCAGCGTGCCTTTGTGGACGTAGAACTCATCCGGGTTCACCGCGCCTTGTACGACGGTTTCACCCAGGCCGTAGGCGCCGGTGATGAACACCACGTCACGGAAACCCGATTCGGTATCGAGGGTGAACATCACGCCCGCGGTGCCGGTTTCGGAGCGGACCATGCGCTGAACGCCAGCCGACAGGGCCACCAGCTTGTGGTCGAAGCCCTGGTGCACGCGGTAGGAAATCGCGCGGTCGTTGAACAGCGAAGCGAACACCTCTTTGGCGGCGCGAATGACGTTTTCGACACCACGGATGTTCAGGAAAGTTTCCTGCTGACCGGCGAAGGAAGCGTCCGGCAAGTCTTCGGCGGTAGCGGAAGAGCGCACGGCCACGGCCATGTCAGGGTTGCCGGCCGACAGCGTGGCGAACGCGGTGCGGATTTCGGCGTTGAGCTTCTCGGGGAACTCGGCTTCCATGATCCATTGACGAATCTGGGCACCGGTACGGGCCAGGGCGTTGACATCGTCGACATCCAGGGCGTCGAGGGCGGCATGGATCTGATCGTTAAGGCCGCTCAGTTCCAGAAAATCACGATAAGCCTGAGCTGTCGTGGCGAAGCCACCGGGCACCGATACACCGGCACCTGCAAGGTTACTGATCATCTCGCCCAGGGATGCGTTCTTGCCCCCTACGTGCTCAACGTCGTGTTTGCCGAGCTTATCGAGGGAAACTACGTACTCTACCAAGGTGATCTCTCCACTAACTGTGTTGGAAAAGCTCAGAAGCCGGCTGCTCGGGGGAGCGTTTGCCAGCTGTATGGCCTGGACCTGGAAAATAAGTGAGAATGCGGGCCACTGGCGGCCGACAAATCGCGCCTATCATATCCAAGATTCGTCATTAGCTTAAGGCCCAAGGTGCAAATGAAACGATCTGCTTTCTTTATTTCCGACGGTACCGGCATCACGGCCGAAACCCTGGGTCAAAGCCTCCTGGCGCAGTTCGAAAACATTACCTTCAGCAAATTCACGCGACCGTACATCGACAACGTGGATAAAGCGCGGGCCATGGTACAACAAATCAACAAAGCCGCCGAAACCGACGGCTTCCGGCCGATTATTTTCGACACGATCGTCAATCAGGACATCCGTGAGATCCTCGCGACCTCCAATGGTTTCATGATCGACATTTTCTCGACCTTCCTGGCACCGCTTGAGCAGGAACTGACCGAGCATTCTTCCTACACCGTCGGCAAGTCCCACTCCATCGGTGCCAACACCAATTACATGGAACGCATCGAGGCCGTGAACTTCGCCCTCGACAACGACGACGGCGCCCGCACGCACTACTACGACAAGGCCGATTTGATCCTGGTCGGCGTGTCGCGTTGCGGCAAGACCCCGACCTGCCTGTACATGGCCATGCAATTCGGCATCCGCGCGGCCAACTACCCGCTGACCGAAGACGACATGGAACGCCTGACGTTGCCAAGCGCCCTGCGCGCCCACCAGCACAAGCTGTTTGGCCTGACCATCGACCCGGACCGCCTCACCGCGATCCGCAACGAGCGCAAGCCGAACAGCCGCTATTCGAGCTATGCCCAGTGCGAGTTTGAAGTGCGCGAGGTGGAGAATCTGTTCCGTCGCGAGAACATCCCGCACATCAACTCCACGCATTTTTCGGTGGAAGAGATTTCGGCGAAAATCCTGGTTGAGAAAGGTGTGGAGCGGCGGTTCAAGTAGATTTTTAGCGTCTGTCAGACCGCCTTCGCGAGCAAGCCCACTGCCACATTCGACCGAGTTCCTTCAGGAATAATGCGGTCAAATGTGGGAGCGGGCTTGCTCGCGAAGAACGATCACTCGGTCTCGGCAAGTGCCCCGGCCAACGCTTCAAACCCTCTCAGCAACAACCGATCATCCCCCGCCGAATTACACACACTCGCCCGAATGAACTGCGGCACCGCCCCATGCCCCACCGCAAACGCCTCGGCAGTCGCCACCAAAAAATTATTCTCCTTGAGCTCCGACGCGATCTGCGACGCCCGCCATGGCTCGGGCACTTCGATCCAGAAGTGCGGGCTGTGGGAATGAGTCTTGTAAACCACCCCATCCAGCAACCCCGCGACCAATGATTTACGTCGACTGATCTCGATAATCTGCTGCCCCAACAACTGCTCGGCAATGCCGTTTTCGATCCACTGAGTCGCCACTTCCAGCGTCAGCGGGCTGGCCATCCAGCATGTCCCGCGCACTGCCGCGCTCAAGCGTCCGATCAACGGTTGCGGCGCATGCAGATAACCGACGCGCAAACCGGCCGAAACAGCCTTGCTCAAGCTGCCAATCAATACCGAACGCTCCGGGGCAAAATGGCTCAGGGGCAAAGGTCGCTGCTCTGCCAATACCGCGTGAGCTTCGTCTTCAAAGATCAGCAGATTGTGCTGTCGGCAGACCTCGGCAGTCGCCTCGCGCCGTGGGACGGACATCACCGACGCCGTAGGATTCTGGATCGTCGGTGTGCAATACAACGCCGACACACGATGGTTACGACAAACGTCCTCCAGCGCATCTGGCATCAGCCCTTCATCATCCATCGCAACACCGATCAACTTGATCCCGAGCATGCGCGCAACGCTGATCAACCCCGGATACGTCAGGTGTTCCGTGACCACGGTATCGCCCGCCTTGAGCAGCGCCATCAAGGCACACAACAGACCGTGCTGACCGCCGTTGACGCAGACAATCTGCTCGGCATTCGGCACAAATGCCTGGTGCCGCAACCAGTGCGCACCCGCCGCACGATGACGCGGTAATCCGGCGTCGGCGGTGTAGCCGCTGAGGTGCTGCAACGCCTGTGGATCAAGCGCCAGCGCTTGCAGGCTCTGACTCAGAAAAAACGCCTCCTGCCCTGGAATCGGCTGGTTGCGGCTCATGTCAAAAAAAACCTGTGGCTCTTCGCTGACATTGCGAAAGCCGCCGTCACGCGGACGCTCCATTCCGCGCTGACGCACATAAGTGCCGTCTCCCACGCGAGCAACGACCAGGCCCACGCGCTCAAGCTCGCCATACGCGCGACTGATGGTGCCGATGGTCACGCCCAGGCTGTCCGCCAACAGTCGATGAGGCGGCAACTTGCTGCCGGGTTCGATCACCCCTTCGGTGATGGCTTGTTCCACGGCGTCCGCCAGACGCTTGTACTTCACGCCCACCCCGTTGGCGAGGCCATCGCGCAGGATTGACACCATGGCAATACTTGCTTTGACAGTCATTGCATCCCCGAATAGCGTGCTTGAAACAGGTGCAATCAGGGATAGACCTTTTGCAGTTGCAGGTCAATTCCGACGATAAGGGAGCCGAGTCATGTCCATCGCCATCAGTGCCACCTCAAGCGTTCGAAAACCCTGGCTGACTGCATGGGTCACCAGCGTGCTGTTCCTGATCGTGTGCCTGAGTTGGGGCACGACGTGGCTGGGAATCAAGATTGCCGTCGAAACCGTGCCGCCGCTGACGGCTGCCGGTTTGCGATTTTTGATCGCGTTTCCGTTGTTCCTCGGCTTCGCCCGGCTCCGTCGCGAACCGCTGTTGTTTCCCAAGGAAAGCCGCTGGTTTTTCGTGTTCGTCACGCTGTCGTATTTCAGCCTGCCGTATTACTTGCTTAACTACGGCGAGATGCACGTTTCGTCAGGGCTGACAGCGCTGCTGTTCAGCTGCATGCCGGTGTTCATCCTGTTGTTTTCGGCGCTGTTTCTGCGCGAGAAAATCTACCCGTCGCAAGTGCTCGGCATCGCCATCGGTTTCGGCAGTCTGTTCATGATTATCCGCAGCCAGGGCTTGCATCTGGACCATGCGGAATTGTTCGGGGTGTTGGCGATTCTCTGCGCGGCGGTGATGCATGCGTTGTGTTACGTGGTGACCAAAAAACACGGCACGGCGATCAGCGTCATCACCTACAACACCCTGCCCATCGGCATCGCCGGAGCGATGTTGTTTATCGCCGGTTTGAAGGTTGAGGCGCCAATTTTTACCGCCATCAGCGCGCGGTCGTGGACGGCCCTGCTCTATCTGGGACTGGTCGCGTCGGTGGGCGGATTCATCGTTTACTTCCTGCTGCTCAAACGCCTGAGCCCGATCATTTTGTCCTTCGTGTTCATCATCTTTCCGGTGTTCGCCGTGATCATCGGCGCCTGGTACGAGGGGCAACCCTTGTCCCGGGAACTGATGATGTATTCAGCGATTTTACTGACCGGGTTTGCGATCACCAAATTGCCGATGGAAAAGTGGCTCAGAGCACGAACAGGTCCACGAAGCGATTGACCGGTGTGGCTTCCAGGGCCGCCTGATCCGTGCATAACGCAACAATCTGCGCACTGCGCTGGGCGGTGAAACGCGTGGCCAGATTGGCCTTGAACTTGTCTTCCAGCAGCGGGATACCGTCGACGCGACGACGGCGATGGCCTATCGGGTATTCGACCACCACGTTCTCGGTGCTGGAGCCGTCCTTGAAGAACACCTGCACCGCATTGGCGATGGAGCGCTTGTCGGCTTCGAGGTATTCGCGGGTGAAGCGCGGGTCTTCGACGATGACCATTTTCTCGCGCAGCACATCGATGAACGGATGCGCTGAATGGAATTCATCTTCGTAGTGCTCGGCCACCAGATTGCCAAACGCCAGCGGCACGGCAGTCATGTACTGGATGCAGTGATCGCGGTCCGCCGCATTAGCCAGAGGACCGACCTTGGAAATGATGCGGATCGCCGACTCGTGTGTGGTGATGACGATGCGGTCGATTTCATGCAGCCGATTACGAACCTGCGGGTGCAATGTCACGGCCGCTTCGCAGGCGGTTTGCGCATGAAACTCCGCCGGAAAACTGATTTTGAACAACACGTTTTCCATCACGTAACTGCCGTACGGCCGCGAGAAACTGAAGGCCCGTTTGTCTTCGGGTTTGAGCGCCAGATCATTGTTGGTGTGGCTGAACAAGACGTCGTAAAAGCCCCACTGTTTGGCCGTCAGCACACCGGGGATACCCATCTCCCCGCGCATCGCAATGTCTGCCAATCGTACGCCGCGACTGGTCGCATCGCCGGCCGCCCAGGATTTGCGCGAACCGGCATTGGGTGCATGCCGATACGTGCGCAGCGCCTGACCATCGGCGAACGCATGGGACAACGCCGACAACAGCTGCTCGCGACTGGCATCCATGAGTTTGGCGGTGACAGCCGTCGAGGCGACCTTCACCAGAATGACGTGATCGAGGCCGACGCGATTGAAGGAGTTTTCCAGGGCGATCACGCCTTGAATCTCGTGGGCCATGATCATCGCTTCGAGTACCGCGCGAACGGTCAGCGGCGCCTCGCCATTGGCCAGGCGTTTTTGTGAGAGGTGATCGGCCACCGCGAGAATCGCGCCGAGGTTATCCGACGGATGCCCCCACTCGGCCGCGAGCCAGGTGTCGTTGTAATCGAGCCAGCGCACGATGCAACCGATGTCCCACGCCGCTTTGACCGGATCAAGGCGATAGCTGGTGCCGGGCACGCGGGCACCGAACGGCACGACGGTGCCTTCGACGATGGGCCCCAGGTGTTTGGTGCATTCGGGAAAACGCAGCGCCAGCAGACCGCAACCCAACGTATCCATCAGGCAGTTGCGGGCGGTGTCGAGGGCTTCTTGGGACTGGATGTTGAAGGTGAGGACGTAGTCGGCAATGTCCTGCAGGACACTGTCGTACTCGGGGCGGATGTTCTGGTCGACGTTGGCACTCATGTTCGATTCACTCTTGAAGTGGTTCGTTGATGGGACCTCGGTTCAGGTTTTTTATCTCGGTGGCCTACTACTTTCTTATTCTGGAAATGGAGATCAAATGTGGGAGCGGGCTTGCTCGCGAAAGCGGTCTATTAGTCGACATTGATGCTGAATGTCAGTCCGTCTTCGCGAGCAAGTCGAATCGTCGCACCGCCGCTCCCACATGGGTTCTGCGGTGGGTTAGAAAGAATCACCCGGCACGCGAACATAACCTTCCATCAGTACCCGCGCGCTGCGGCTCATGATGGCTTTGTTCACGGTCCATTCACCGTTGACCAGGCTCGCTTCTGCGCCCACACGCAGCGTGCCGGACGGATGACCGAAACGTACTGCGTTGCGTTCGACACCACCCGCCGCGAGGTTGACCAACGTGCCGGTAATCGCCGCTGCCGTGCCGATGGCCACCGCCGCCGTGCCCATCATCGCGTGGTGCAATTTGCCCATCGACAACGCCCGCACCAGCAGGTCGACGTCCGCTGCCGCAACGGCTTTGCCGCTGGACGACACGTAATCCGCCGGCTTGGCCACGAAGGCCACCTTAGGCGTGTGCTGACGCTTGGCCGCTTCGTCGATGTTCGAGATCAGGCCCATGCGCAATGCGCCGTAAGCCCGGATGGTTTCGAACATCAGCAACGCTTTCGGGTCGCTGTTGATCGCGCCCTGCAACTCGGTGCCGGTGTAACCGATGTCTTCGGCATTGACGAAAATCGTTGGGATGCCAGCATTGATCATGGTTGCCTTGAAGGTTCCGACGCCGGGGACTTCGAGGTCATCCACCAGGTTACCGGTAGGGAACATCGAGCCACCGCCGCCCTCTTCTTCCGCCGCCGGGTCCATGAATTCGACCTGCACTTCAGCGGCCGGAAAGGTCACGCCATCAAGTTCGAAATCACCGGTTTCCTGCACTTCACCGTTGGTGATCGGCACGTGGGCGATGATGGTCTTGCCGATGTTGGCCTGCCACACGCGAACCACCGCCACGCCGTTGTGCGGAATGCGGCTGGCGTCGACCAGACCGTTGCTGATCGCGAAGGAACCGACCGCTGCCGACAGGTTGCCGCAATTGCCGCTCCAGTCCACGAAAGGCTTGTCGATAGACACCTGACCGAACAGGTAGTCGACGTCGTGATCGGCCTTGAGGCTTTTCGACAGGATCACGGTTTTGCTGGTGCTGGACGTTGCACCGCCCATGCCGTCGATTTGCTTGTCGTACGGGTCGGGGCTGCCGATCACGCGCAGCAGCAACGCATCGCGGGCCGGGCCTGGAATTTGTGCCGCTTCAGGCAAGTCTTTGAGGCTGAAAAACACGCCTTTGCTGGTGCCGCCACGCATGTAGGTGGCAGGGATTTTGATCTGAGCTGCGTGAGCCATGTACTCGTTACTCCTTACCTTGAAAACAGACACGGGACTTGAAGTCCCGTGTCAGCACAGCGTGTGTCAGACGGCGACTGCCGACTCTTCGAGGAAGTCCTGGGCGAAGCGTTGCAACACGCCGCCGGCTTCGTAGATCGACACTTCTTCGGCGGTGTCGAGGCGGCACATCACCGGCACCTCGACGCGTTCGCCGTTCTTGCGATTGATCACCAGCGTCAGCTCGGCGCGCGGTGTGCGCTCGCCGATCACGTCGTAGGTTTCGCTGCCGTCGATGGCCAGGGTGTGGCGGTTGGTGCCGGCCTTGAATTCCAGCGGCAACACGCCCATGCCCACCAGGTTGGTGCGGTGAATGCGCTCGAAACCTTCAGCGGCAATCGCTTCTACACCGGCCAGGCGCACGCCTTTGGCCGCCCAGTCGCGGGACGATCCCTGACCGTAGTCGGCGCCGGCAATGATGATCAGCGGCTGCTTGCGTTCCATGTAGGTTTCAATGGCTTCCCACATACGCATGACCTGGCCTTCCGGCTCGACACGCGCCAGCGAACCTTGTTTGACTTTGCCGTTTTCCAGAACCATTTCGTTGAACAGTTTCGGGTTGGCGAAGGTCGCGCGCTGCGCAGTCAGGTGGTCACCACGGTGAGTCGCGTAAGAGTTGAAGTCCTCTTCCGGCAGGCCCATTTTCGCCAGGTATTCGCCGGCGGCGCTGTCGAGCATGATCGCGTTCGACGGCGACAGGTGATCGGTGGTGATGTTGTCCGGCAGCACCGCCAATGGGCGCATGCCCTTGAGCGGACGTGCGCCGGCCAACGCGCCTTCCCAGTACGGAGGACGGCGGATGTAGGTGCTCATCTCGCGCCAGTCGTACAGCGGCGTCACTTTCGGGCCGGTGTCTTCGTGGATGGCGAACATCGGGATGTAGACCTGACGGAACTGCTCCGGCTTCACCGAGGCCTTGACCACGGCGTCGATTTCTTCGTCGCTCGGCCAGATGTCTTTCAGGCGAATTTCCTTGCCATCGACCACGGCCAGCACATCTTTTTCGATGTCGAAACGGATGGTCCCGGCGATGGCGTAAGCGACCACCAGTGGCGGCGAAGCGAGGAACGCTTGCTTGGCGTACGGGTGGATCCGGCCGTCAAAGTTGCGGTTGCCGGACAGTACAGCGGTGGCGTACAGGTCGCGGTCGATGATCTCTTGCTGGATCACCGGGTCCAGTGCGCCGGACATGCCGTTGCAGGTGGTGCAGGCGAAGGCGACGACGCCAAAACCGAGCTGTTCCAGTTCGTCGGTCAGACCGGCTTCATCCAGGTACAGCGCGACGGTTTTCGAACCCGGTGCCAGTGACGATTTGACCCATGGCTTGCGGGTCAAACCGAGCTTGTTGGCGTTGCGCGCCAGCAGGCCGGCAGCGATCACGTTGCGCGGGTTGCTGGTGTTGGTGCAACTGGTGATGGCGGCGATGATCACAGCGCCATCCGGCATTTGGCCAGGCACATCGTCCCACTGGCCGGAGATGCCTTTGGCAGCCAGGTCCGAGGTCGCGACACGGGCGTGCGGGTTGCTCGGGCCGGCCATATTGCGCACGACCGAGGACAGGTCGAAGGTCAAGCCGCGCTCGTATTGCGCGCCCTTCAGGCTGTCGGCCCACAGGCCGGTGGTCTTGGCGTAGTGCTCGACCAGTTGCACCTGATCGTCTTCACGGCCGGTGAGCTTGAGGTAGTCGATGGTCTGCTGGTCGATGTAGAACATCGCCGCGGTGGCGCCGTATTCCGGGGCCATGTTGGAGATGGTTGCGCGGTCGCCGAGGGTCAGCGCCGCGGCGCCTTCACCGAAGAATTCCAGCCATGCGCCCACGACTTTTTGCTGGCGCAGGAACTCGGTCAGCGCCAGCACCATGTCGGTGGCGGTGATGCCCGGTTGCAGCTTGCCGGTCAGTTCGACGCCGACGCTTTCTGGCAGACGCATCCAGGACGCACGGCCGAGCATCACGCTCTCGGCTTCGAGACCACCGACGCCGATGGCGATCACGCCCAGTGCATCGACGTGCGGGGTGTGGCTGTCGGTGCCGACGCAGGTGTCGGGGAACGCCACGCCGTCACGTACCTGGATCACCGGAGACATTTTCTCCAGGTTGATCTGGTGCATGATGCCGTTGCCTGGCGGGATCACGTCGACGTTCTTGAACGCCTTCTTGGTCCAATTGATGAAGTGGAAGCGGTCTTCGTTGCGACGGTCTTCGATGGCGCGGTTTTTCTCGAACGCCTCCGGATCAAAACCACCGCGCTCGACGGCCAGGGAGTGGTCGACGATCAATTGCGTCGGCACCACCGGGTTCACTTGCGCAGGATCACCACCTTGCAGGGCGATGGCGTCACGCAGACCGGCGAGGTCGACCAGTGCGGTTTGGCCGAGAATGTCGTGGCACACCACGCGGGCCGGGAACCAAGGGAAATCGAGGTCGCGTTTGCGTTCGATGAATTGCTTCAGGGATTCGGTGAGCGTGGCCGGGTCGCAGCGACGCACAAGGTTTTCCGCCAGCACGCGGGACGTGTACGGCAGGGTGTCGTAGGCGCCAGGTTGAATGGCTTCGACAGCCGCACGGACGTCGAAGTAATCCAGATGGCTGCCGGGCAGCTGTTTGCGAAATTCTGTGTTCATCGTCAGGACTCGGGTCACGGTAAATACAAAGGGTGGGGCCTGGCACCGGGCTTGAACTGAAACCGGATCAAATGTGGGAGCGGGCTTGCTCGCGAAAGCGGTGTATCAGTCGACATCAATGTTGAATGTCAGTCCGTCTTCGCGAGCAAGCCCGCTCCCACACTGGTTTCCGGTTCGTTCAGCGACCAGTGTGGTAGCCCCCACCATTCAGCGTTGTTCGATTGGCACGAACTTGCGCTGTTCAACGCCGACGTACTCGGCGCTCGGGCGGATGATGCGGTTGTTGGCGCGTTGTTCGAACACGTGGGCGGCCCAGCCGGTCAGGCGCGAGCAGACGAAAATCGGTGTGAACAACTTGGTCGGGATGCCCATGAAGTGGTACGCCGAGGCATGGTAGAAGTCGGCGTTCGGGAACAGTTTCTTTTGTTCCCACATGGTCTTGTCGATGGCTTCGGAAACCGCGAACAACACCTTGTCGCCCACTTCGTCAGCGAGTTTTTTCGACCAGCCCTTGATCACTTCGTTGCGCGGATCGTTGTCTTTGTAGATCGCGTGACCGAAGCCCATGATCTTGTCTTTGCGCTCGAGCATGCCGAGGGTGCCTTCGATCGCCGCTTCCGGCGAGCTGAAGCGTTCGATCATTTCCATCGCCGCTTCGTTGGCGCCGCCGTGCAGTGGACCGCGCAGCGAACCGATGGCAGCCGTGATGCAGGAGAACAGATCCGACAGCGTGGAGGCGCACACACGTGCGGTGAAGGTCGACGCGTTGAACTCGTGCTCTGCGTAGAGGATCAGCGAAACGTTCATCACCTTGACGTGCAACTCGCTCGGCTTCTCGCCGTGCAGCAGGTGCAGGAAATGACCACCGATGGATGGCTCGTCAGTCACGCAGTCGATGCGCTTGCCGTCGTGGCTGAAGCGATACCAGTAGGTCATGATCGCCGGGAACGCGGCCAGCAGACGGTCGGTTTTGTCGTGCTGCTCGGAGAAGTTGTTCTCAGGTTCCAGGTTGCCCAGGAACGAGCAGCCAGTACGCATCACGTCCATCGGGTGGGCGTCGGCGGGAATGCGTTCCAGCACTTCTTTCAAGGCTTGCGGCAGGTCACGCAGCTTGCTCAGTTTGCTGACGTAGGCGGCCAGTTGCGCTTTGCTCGGCAGTTCGCCGTACAGCAGCAGGTAGGCGACTTCTTCGAACTGCGCGTCAGCCGCCAGTTCGCGAACGTCGTAGCCACGATAGGTCAGGCCTGCGCCCGATTGACCCACGGTGGACAGTGCGGTTTGCCCGGCAACCTGACCACGGAGCCCGGCGCCACTGAGTACTTTTGCTTCGGCCATTTCTGCCTCCAGTTTCTTGAATTTATTAGGGAGTTATTCGACTTACTTCTTCGCGGCGAACAACGCATCGAGCTTCTGCTCGAAGGTGTGGTAGTCGATGCGATCGTAAAGCTCCATGCGGGTCTGCATGGTGTCGATGACGTTCTGTTGCGTGCCGTCGCGGCGGATGGCGGTGTAGACGTTTTCCGCGGCTTTGTTCATCGCGCGGAAGGCGGACAGCGGGTACAGCACCAGCGATACATCGGCAGCGGCGAGCTGCTCGGTGGTGTACAGCGGCGTTGCGCCGAATTCGGTGATGTTGGCCAGGATCGGCGCTTTCACGCGGTTGGCGAACAGCTTGTACATGTCCAGTTCGGTGATGGCTTCCGGGAAGATCATGTCGGCGCCGGCCTCGATGCACGCCGCTGCGCGATCCAGAGCAGATTCCAGACCTTCGACCGCCAGGGCATCGGTACGCGCCATGATCACGAAGCTGTCATCGGTACGCGCATCCACGGCCGCTTTAATGCGGTCGACCATTTCCTGCAGCGAGACGATTTCTTTGTTCGGACGGTGGCCGCAACGCTTGGCGCCGACCTGGTCTTCGATGTGAACGGCGGCAGCGCCGAACTTGATCATCGATTTCACGGTACGGGCGACGTTGAACGCCGAGGAACCGAAACCGGTGTCCACGTCCACCAGCAGCGGCAGGTCGCAGACGTCGGTGATGCGACGCACGTCGGTCAGCACGTCATCCAGGCCCGTAATGCCCAGGTCCGGCACGCCGAGGGAGCCCGCGGCCACACCGCCACCGGACAGGTAAATCGCCTTGAAACCGGCGCGCTTGGCCAGCAACGCGTGGTTGGCGTTGATCGCGCCGACCACTTGCAATGGATGCTCGCTGGCGACCGCATCGCGGAAACGCTGGCCTGGAGTGCTCTTGTTCAAACTCATGACTCACCTCGTTTGGCTGTCGGGTTGGCGCCGTCCTGGTAATGACGGGCGATATTGCGTTTGGAGGCGCCGATGTGGCGGCGCATCAACAACTCGGCCAACTCACCGTCACGGTCGGCGATGGCATCGAGAATTCGGTGGTGCTCGGCAAATGCCTGGTGCGGGCGATTAGGTACGGTTGAGAACTGGATGCGGTACATGCGCACCAGTTGATACAGCTCGCCGCAGAGCATTTGCGTCAGGGTGCGGTTACCGCTGCCCTGGATAATCCGGTAGTGGAAGTCGAAATCGCCTTCCTGCTGGTAGTAACCTCGCCCGGCCTGAAACGCTTCGTCACGCTCGTGGGTTTCGAGGACGCGGCGCAGCTCGTCGATTTCTTCGAGCGTCATGCGCTCGGCGGCGAGGCGGCAGGCCATGCCTTCAAGGGATTCACGGATCTCGTAGAGTTCCAGCAACTCGGCATGATTGAGCGAAACCACCCGTGCCCCGACATGCGGCACACGCACCAGCAGACGCTGGCCTTCCAGGCGGTGGATCGCCTCACGTAGCGGACCGCGGCTGATGCCATAGGTGCGCGCCAGCTCTGGCTCGGAGATCTTGCTGCCCGGGGCGATCTCGCCCTTGACGATGGCCGCTTGAATGCGCCGGAAGACGTTTTCGGAAAGTGTCTCCGAATCGTCTTGGGGAGTGAGCGGGGGATCCAGTTGATCCAGCATATTGTCGACACCTTGAAAGCTGATGCGGCAAAAACTAGCGAAAACAGGCCGCGCAGTCAAAGGTTAATTCGATATTGTCGACAATCGTCTAATAACCCGCCGCACCATAACAAAGCAGCACAGTGGTTTATAGCCGCCCGCCAGCGCTGGCGCCAGCAAACCACCGTGCTAGAATGCCGCCCGCATTTGTTTGTGACATCTGCACTGTTTGTCACAAATAGCTGATAGGCATACGAGGGAGCTTGCGCAGCAATGCCAGGGCCTTGAATCGACGTACGGACCGCTGCGCCAGGATTTATGAGACTCAAGCCCTTCCCGACCTTCCTTTATCTACTGTGTCTGCCCGGTTTTGCCGCGGCGGGGGAAAAGACGGTGTACGGCCTCAACGAGTACGCCTCCCTGGATGGCATCGACCTTGAAGTCGCGGCCAAGCTCGACACCGGGGCGAAGACCGCCTCACTGAGTGCCCGCGACATCAAACGCTTCAAGCGCAACGGCGAGTCCTGGGTGCGCTTTTACCTGGCCATCGACGCCGCCCATTCGCACCCGATCGAACGGCCACTGGCCCGCGTCAGCAAGATCAAACGCCGGGCCGGTGACTACGACCCGGAAGAAGGCAAGAAGTACACGGCCCGCCCGGTGATCGAACTGGACATCTGCATGGGTTCGGCATTACGCAGCATCGAAGTGAACCTGACCGACCGCAGCGCCTTCCAATATCCGCTGTTGATCGGCTCCGAAGCGCTCAAGCGCTTCGATGCGCTGGTCGACCCCAGTCTTAAATACGCTGCTGGCAAACCCGCCTGCGCCACCGACGTACATACCGCAGAGTAATTCCAATGCGCTCTCTTAACCTCCATCTGAAAATGCTGATCGCCATCTTGGTGGTGCTGGGCATTTCAGTTACGGCCTATCAGATCTTCGTGCTCGGGATTCCCGTGACCGAAGACGCCACCGACGACTTGTGGAACATCGACGCCAAGGTCGAGTTCGTCGCCAGTGCCAAGGACCCGGTCAAGATCCAGATGTTCGTGCCGCCGCTGAGCCGCGACTTCGTCAGCCTCAACGAGAGCTTCATCTCCAATAACTACGGCGTGGCGGTGAACCGGGTTGACGGCAACCGCAAGGTCACCTGGTCGGCGCGCCGGGCCAAGGGCAACCAAACCCTTTATTACCGCCTGGTGCTGACCAAGCGTTACTCCGGTGAAAAATCCAAGGTCAAGGGCCCGACCTTCCGCGACAGCATCGCCGTCGAAGGCCCGGAAAAAATCGCTGCCGAAGCCCTGCTCGCGCCGATCCGCCAACACTCTGCCGACGTTGAAACCTTCGTCGGCGAAGCGATCAAGCGGGTCAACAACCTCAGTGACGACAATGTAAAGCTGCTACTGGGCGGCGATCCGTCCACCGCGAACAAAGCAAAAATCGTCGAGCTGGTCCTGTCCATCGCCCACGTGCCGGTAGAAAAGGTTCACACCATTCGTCTGGTGGCCGACCAGCCACAACTGCCTGAACTGTGGCTGCGCAGCTTCAACGGCACTGACTGGCTGTACTTCAACCCGGAAACCGGCGAGCAAGGCCTGCCGACCGACCGTTTGCTGTGGTGGACCGGCGACGAAAACCTGATCACCGTCGATGGCGGCAAAAAAGCCAACGTGACCTTCAGCCTCAACAACAGCGAAATGAACGCCATTCGCCTGGCCAAGCTGACCGACGAAAACACCGACGCCAACTTCCTCGAATACTCGCTGTACGGCTTGCCGCTGCAGACCCAACAGACATTCATGATCATGGTGATGATCCCGATTGGCGTGCTGGTGATCCTGATCCTGCGCAACCTGATCGGCATCCAGACCCTCGGCACCTTTACCCCGGTGCTGATCGCCCTGGCCTTCCGCGAAACCGGTCTCGGCTTCGGCATCGTGCTGTTCACGATCATCACCGCGCTGGGTCTGTCGCTGCGTTCCTACCTTGAACACCTGAAGCTGCAAATGCTGCCGAGGCTGTCTGTGGTACTGACGTTCGTGGTGGTGCTGATTGCGGCCATCAGCCTGTTCAGCCACAAACTTGGCCTGGAACGCGGGCTGTCCGTGGCGCTGTTCCCGATGGTGATTTTGACGATGACCATCGAACGCCTGTCGATTACCTGGGAAGAACGCGGTTCGGGCCATGCCATGAAAGTGGCGATCGGCACGCTGTTCGCTGCGTCCCTGGCGCACTTGATCATGACCGTGCCGGAGCTGGTGTACTTCGTGTTCACGTTCCCGGCGATCCTGCTGATCCTGGTGGGCTTCATGCTGGCCATGGGTCGCTATCGCGGCTACCGCCTGACCGAACTGGTGCGCTTCAAGGCGTTCCTGAAAAAGGCTGACGCCTGATGTTCGGCTTCTGGAAGACCTGGAAGGCCCTGGAAGCCCGGGGCATCATGGGCATCAACCGGCGTAACGCCGACTACGTGCTCAAGTACAACAAGCGCAGCCTGTACCCGATCGTCGATGACAAGATCATCACCAAGGAACGCGCGATTGCCGCCGGCATTCATGTGCCGGAACTGTATGGCGTGATCTCCACCGAAAAAGAAATCGACAACCTCGACGACATCATCGGCGAGCGCAACGACTTCGTGATCAAACCGGCCCAGGGCGCGGGTGGCGACGGCATCATTGTAGTTGCCGACCGGTTCGAGGGCCGCTATCGCACGGTGTCGGGTAAAATCCTCGCCCACGAAGAGCTTGAGCACCACATCTCCAGCATCCTCACCGGCCTGTATTCCCTCGGTGGTCATCGCGACCGCGCGCTGATCGAATACCGGGTGATCCCGGACCAGATCTTCAAGAGCATCAGCTATGAAGGCGTGCCGGACATTCGCATCATCGTGCTGATGGGCTACCCGGTGATGGCCATGCTGCGCCTGCCAACCCGGCAATCCGGCGGCAAGGCCAACCTGCACCAGGGCGCCATCGGCGTCGGTGTCGACCTCGCGACCGGCGAGACACTGCGCGGCACCTGGCTGAACAACATCATCACCAAACACCCGGACACCACCAACGCCGTCGATGGCGTGCAACTGCCCTACTGGGACGGTTTCATGAAACTCGCGGCCGGCTGTTATGAGCTGTGCGGGTTGGGTTATATCGGCGTTGATATGGTCCTGGACCAGGAAAAAGGCCCGTTGATCCTCGAGCTCAATGCCCGCCCTGGGTTGAACATCCAGATCGCCAACGATTGCGGGCTGACGTTGCGTACGCATGCGGTTGAAGCGCGACTGGAAGAATTGAAGGCTCGCGGGATTACCGAGACGGTGAAGGAGCGAGTGGAATTTGTTCAGGAGATGTTTGGGCATATTCCGGCGGTTGAGGGCTGATCCCTGTGGCGAGGGAGCTTGCTCCCGCTCGGCTGCGCAGCAGTCGTAAATCGGTTAATCGAATTTTCCTGACAAACCGAGTTGCCTGTTTTAGGGCTGCTTCGCAACCCAGCGGGAGCAAGCTCCCTCGCCACAAAGCCCTCGCCAGCCGTTACCAACCTGCCAATCCCCGACATCCCCTCTAGGAGCAAATCCTTCGGAGGACTACAATCGCCACCCCGCCTCGATGGCTGACCCGCCCCGCCCATGTTGACCTGTTCCGTACACCCGCTTCCTTATCGCGCCAACCCCGCCGACTACTTCGCGGCGATTCGTCATGCGCCCGGCGCCGTGCTGCTCGACAGTGGCCGGCCAACCGCCGAGCGTGGGCGTTTTGACCTGCTCAGCGCCTGGCCGCTGGAGCAATTGGCTGTATTGCCCGACGAAAGCGGCAGCGATTTCCTGCAACGCCTGCGCGAGCATCTGACACGACTCGGTGAAGCGCAAGTTCCTGAGCAACTGCCCTTCGCCGGCGGGCTGATCGGTTACCTGAGCTACGACTTCGGTCGACACCTGGAAAACCTGCCGAACCAGGCGCAGGACGACCTGCAATTGCCCGACGCGCGTTTCGGGTTGTACGACTGGGCCTTGATCAGCGATCACCACGTGAAAACCAGTCAACTGGTGTTTCACCCGTCGTTGATCGCTAGCGAACGCCAACGTTTGATCACGCTGTTCAGTCAGCCATCGGCCGCAGCCGTTGAACCTTTCACACTGAAAGCGCCGATGAAAGCCGACCTGAGCGCCGAAGAGTATCGCCAGGCGCTGGAACGCATTCAGAACTACATCCAGGCCGGTGACTGCTATCAGGTCAACTTTGCCCAGCGCTTTCGGGCCGAGTGCCAAGGCGATCCATGGGCAGCTTACGTCGCGTTGCGCGCCGCGTGCCCGACGCCATTTTCCGGTTTCCAGAGCCTGCCCGAAGGCGGCGCGGTGCTGAGCCTGTCGCCAGAGCGCTTTGTCAAAGTCAGCGAACGGCAGGTAGAAACCCGTCCGATCAAAGGCACCCGCCCTCGCGGCCTGACCGCTGCCGAAGACGCGGCGAACGCCGCCGAACTGCTGGCCAGCCCCAAGGATCGTGCGGAAAACCTGATGATTGTCGACCTGCTGCGCAATGACCTCGGCCGTACCTGCCGCATCGGTTCGGTGCGGGTGCCGGAGTTGTTCAGCCTGGAAAGCTATCCGAACGTGCATCATCTGGTGAGCAGCGTGACCGGTGAACTGGCGGATGACCGCGATGCGCTGGACCTGATCGCCGGCAGCTTCCCCGGCGGCTCGATCACCGGTGCGCCGAAGATTCGGGCGATGCAGATTATTGACGAACTGGAGCCGACCCGACGCGGGTTGTACTGCGGGTCATTGCTGTATCTGGATGTGCGCGGCGAGATGGACAGCTCCATCGCGATTCGCAGCTTGCTGGTCAAGGATGGGCAGGTGTGTTGCTGGGGCGGCGGCGGGATAGTCGCCGATTCCGAGTGGCAGGCCGAGTATCAGGAATCGATCACCAAGGTCAAAGTCCTGCTCGATACCCTGCAAAATCTCTAGCTTTATTGTGGCGAGGGGGCTTGCCGCCGTTCGACTGCGCAGCAGTCGCCTGTTTTTAGGGCCGCTTCGCGCCCCAACGGGGGCAAGCCCCCTCACCACAAAAATGATGTTACAAGCTCAAAGCCCGATTCGAAGCCTTGATGAACTCCTGCTTCAGCGCCTCAAACGTATGCACCGCCGGGAACTGCGGAAACTCGCGAATCACATTGTCCGGCGCATGGAACAGAATCCCCGCATCCGCCTCACCCAGCATCGTCGTGTCGTTGTAAGAGTCCCCCGCTGCAATCACCCGGTAGTAAAGGCTCTTGAAGGCCAAAACCGACTGACGCTTGGGATCTTTCTGACGCAACTGATAGCTGGTCACCCGACCGGAATCGTCAGTAATCAGTCGATGGCAGAGCAACGTCGGGAAGCCCAGCTGGCGCATCAACGGCTGCGAAAACTCGTAGAACGTGTCTGACAGAATCACCACCTGAAAGCGCTCGCGCAGCCAGTTGACGAACTCGATGGCGCCATCGAGTGGCTTGAGCGTGGCGATCACTTCCTGAATGTCGGCGAGTTTCAAGCCGTGTTCGTCGAGGATTCGCAGGCGCTGTTTCATCAGCACGTCGTAATCGGGAATGTCCCGAGTGGTGGCCCGGAGCGATTCGATCCCGGTTTTTTCGGCGAAAGCGATCCAGATTTCCGGGACCAGTACACCTTCAAGATCCAGACAGGCAATTTCCACAAGACACTCCCATTTGTAGTGATTATTGAGTCGAGCGAGCAAAAAGACTGCCGAACTCTAGCGATTCGGGCTGACCGGCGCAACGCAGAGGACGCGCCAGCGGCTGCAGGATTTTGTTACCATCGCAGCCATATAGAGCGCCCAGCGCCACCGACCTGTAGGAAGCCGCCCTGATGAGCCCAACGTTCGACGTCGTGGAACTCGCCACGACCTATGCCAACAAATCCGCTCAGGACATCCTGAAACTCGCGTTCGCCGAGTTTGGCGATGACCTGTGGATATCTTTCAGCGGCGCCGAAGACGTGGTGCTGGTAGACATGGCCTGGAAGCTGAACAAGAACGTTAAGGTGTTCAGCCTCGACACCGGCCGCTTGCACCCAGAGACCTACCGCTTCATTGAGCAGGTGCGCGATCACTACAAGATCGACATCGAATTGGTGTCGCCGGACTACACGAAACTTGAACCGTTCGTGAAGGAAAAAGGCCTGTTCAGCTTCTACAAGGACGGCCATGGCGAATGCTGCGGCATCCGCAAGATCGAGCCGCTGCGCCGCAAGTTGTCCGGCGTGACCGCCTGGGCCACTGGCCAGCGCCGCGACCAGAGCCCCGGCACCCGCAGCGCCGTTGCCGTGCTGGAAATTGACACCGCGTTCTCTACACCCGAGCGCACCCTGTACAAATTCAACCCGTTGGCGCAAATGACCAGCGAAGAGATCTGGGGCTACATCCGCATGCTGGAGCTGCCGTACAACAGTCTGCACGAGCGTGGGTTCATCAGCATTGGCTGCGAACCGTGCACCCGTCCGGTGTTGCCGAACCAGCATGAGCGCGAAGGTCGCTGGTGGTGGGAAGAGGCGACGCAGAAAGAATGCGGGTTGCATGCCGGGAATATCATCAGCAAGTCCTGATCCCGAGCCATGTGAGATCCAAATGTGGGAGCGGGCTTGCTCGCGAAGGCGTCGTGTCAGGCGCCATCCATGTTGAATGTGAGTCCGTCTTCGCGAGCAGGCTCGCTCCCACAGGTTCTGTGTCGTTACACCTAACCCTGTGGGAGCAGGGCTTGCCCGCGATGGCAGCACCCCGGTCCAAGCCAGGGTTCAAACCGCGCTAAACCTGCGCCCCAGCCCCCGCTCCGCAAACTGCTCAATGATGAAGTCCACAAACGCCCGGGTCTTGCCCGGCAACAGTTTGTGTTCCGCGTAATAGATCGAAATGTTGCCATCGTCAACATACCAGTCCGGCAAAACCCGCTGTAGTTTTCCGTCCTCCAGATACCCCGAGGCGAACGGCATGCTCACCAGCGCAATCCCCAGCCCCTGGGCGGCCGTCGCGCACGCGGCTTCCGAATCGCTCATGGTCATTCGCGCCTTCAGCGTCAGCGGACTGTGTTGCTGCGTGCGACTGGTCAACTGCCAGGAACGCACCCGACCCGTCTGCGGCGAACGAATCAGAATGCCGTCGTGGTGCTTGAGGTCATCGGGCTCGGCGATCGCATCATGTGCCTCCAGATAACCGGCTGACGCCACCAGCACCCGATGCGCCGGTGTCAGTTTGCGCGCCACCACCCCTTGGGGCAGATCGAAACCACCGCCAATGGCCGCATCGAACCCCTGCGCAATCAGGTCAACCTGACGGTTATCGAAATGCCAATCCGGATTGATCGCCGGAAAGCGCCGCAAAAACTCCCCCAGCAATGGCACGATATACAAACGCCCGAACACCGTGCCCATGCTGACCTTCAGCGTCCCCGCCGGTCGGCCTTCAGCGCTGGCCAGATTGGCCACGGCATTCTGGATTGTGTGCAGGCTGGAGCTGACTTCGCCAAGGAACATCTGACCGGCCTCGGTCAACGTCAGGCTGCGTGTGCTGCGCTGAAACAGCCGCACACCGAGCCGCGCCTCAAGCTTTGCCACACTCTTGCCCACCGCAGCCGGGGTCAGGCTCAAGCGCCGCGCAGCTTCGGCAAAGCTGCCAACCTCAGCACTGCGCACAAAGCATTCGATACTGCTGAAGGTTTCCATACGCGCCACTATAAACTTTTGGTTTACACAGACTATCGCAATTACCGTCTACTCAGTGCCTGAGCCTCAATTGATACTAGGCTCCATCAACCGAGGCATCTCGCCTCGGGACTTTGGAGATCGTTATGACTACTCAGAACCTCAGCGGCAAAGTGGCTTTGATTCAAGGCGGTTCCCGCGGTATCGGCGCCGCCATCGTCAAACGCCTGGCCGCTGAAGGCGCGACCGTTGCCTTCACCTACGTCAGCTCCACGGCCAAAGCCGAAGAGTTGCAAAACAGCATCACCAGCAGCGGCGGCAAAGCGCTGGCCATCAAGGCAGACAGCGCCGACGCAGAAGCCATCCGCAACGCCGTGAGCGCTACAGTTAAAGCCTTCGGTCGCCTGGACATCCTGGTCAACAACGCTGGCGTGCTGGCCGTTGCGCCGCTGGAAGACTTCAAACTCGAAGACTTCGACCAGACCTTGGCCATCAACGTGCGCAGCGTGTTCATCGCCACCCAGGCTGCTGCCGCGCACATGACCGAGGGCGGTCGCATCATCAACATCGGCAGCACCAACGCCGACCGCATGCCCTTCGCCGGTGGTGGCCCTTACGCCATGAGCAAAGCAGCATTGGTCGGCCTGACCAAAGGCCTGTCCCGCGACCTCGGCCCACGCGGCATCACCATCAACAACGTACAACCCGGCCCGGTCGACACCGACATGAACCCGGCCGACGGTGACTTTGCGGAAAGCCTGATCCCGTTGATGGCAGTGGGTCGCTACGGCAAAGCCGAAGAAATCGCCAGTTTCGTTGCCTACCTCGTCGGCCCGGAAGCCGGTTACATCACAGGGGCCAGCCTGACCATCGACGGTGGTTTCGGCGCCTGATCCACGGCTTGATCGAAACAAAAACGCCGGCAACCTTTAACAGGTTGCCGGCGTTTTTGTTTGTTTATCACTTCAGGCCCATTCGAGGGCCGGTAAGCCACATGCACTCGGCGTGAACGCCTTCAGCGTACGAAGAATGCCATCGGCATGTGCGTATTTTTCATCCGCCATGGCCGCGTCGGGGATGGCTATCGCAGTCATCCCCGCCGCTTTCGCCGCGGTGACACCGAACGGCGAATCCTCAAACACCAGGCAGTCCTCAGGCGCGATGCCCAGGCGCCGCGCGGCGGTGAGAAAAATATCCGGCGCCGGCTTGGCTGCGCCGACTTCCGGGTCATCGGCCGTCACGACGAAATCGAACAGCGCAAACCAGTCACGGTGCAACGTGGTTTTCTGCCCGAACGACTGACGCGAAGAACTGGTGCCCACTGCAATCGGAATGTTGTTGGCCTTCAAGTGCCGCACAAGCTCCTCAGCACCCGGCATCGCCAGCGCGGCCGGAAAACGCTCGCGCATCAACGGCTCGCGGATCACCAGGAACTCTTCGGCGGTAATCGGCAGATCGAGCGCCTCGACCACGTAGCGCGCCAGATCACCGGCCCCACGGCCGATAATGTTTTGCTTGATGCTCCAGTCGAAAACCCGGCCGTAACGCGCCGCAATCAGCGACGTGACCTCGGTATAAATGCCCTCGGTGTCCAGCAACAAGCCGTCCATGTCGAAAATCACAGCCTTGATCGGGCCGAACTGATTGAGCGGTGCATTCATCGCATCGGATCCGTTTTCAAATGACATCCCAGAGACGGCTCAGGTGTAGCCGGGTCCGTGATCGATTAAAGGATTCAGCAGCATAGCGAGCACGGCCGACATTGAGCAACGGGCAATGCCCGACCGTTACAAAAAGTGCTGGTCGTCATTTAGCGACTTCCCCTACATAAAACGCCTCTTTTCCTGACTTCTTTACCCGCTGATCCCAAGCAAAGTCTCGCGCTCACATTTGATCTGCGCGAGGGAATGCGAATGTTCGTACCTGACCAGCTACTGGCCTTGAATAACACCATCGGGCTGCTGGTGGTCGCCGCCATGAACCCTGAGCGGCCGGACGTCGAGGCGCTGCTCGCCGACTTTCGACTGTGCCTCAACGACTACGACGCCTGGGCGGAGAGTTTCTGGACCGGCAACGCGCTGGATATCGAGCAGGTGTTCAAGGTCGGCAATGAAGTCCGGCTGGTCGCGCCAAAGCATTCCACTGCACCTGTCAGCTCCACCGTCGGGGCGTGCCCGGCCAACGGCCCGTTGACGCTGGTGCACATGTTCGACGCAGCGCGATTCGTGCCGATTGGCAATACGCCGGTGAAGCTCGAGCCGTTGAACGCTGACGGCACCTATGGCGAGCCGGTCAACCACGAGATCGGCCCCAGTGGCATTCTCGAAATCCCCGACTGCGACCGAGGTCAACGTTACCGCATCACCTTCTTTCCGAATGTTTCCACTGACCATGTCAAAGCGCTGTACGCCTCCTATCAAGGCGTCATCGACGGCCTGGAAGACTGGCTGCGCAACGAGTGGGCGACTGAATTCGAAGCGTCATGGGCCGAGTTCTCCGAGGCCGGATTCATCAAGCGCTACGGCCTGCTGAAACAGGCTGACTGGCGCGGTTTCGAGAACTCGCTCAATGGTTTGTGGGACGACGTGAAGCAGATTTACGAGCTGATCACCGACCTGCAAGCCAATAGCGAAAAGCTCCTTGAATACCTGACCGAGATCGAGCTTGAAACGCTGCTGAACGCCTCAGCTGAATCGATTGCCAATCTGTTGCTGGTGTTGAGTGACGAGCCGCTGATGTTCATCCATCTGGCGGCGTTCACCAGTTGGCTGCGGATGATGCCACCGCAGCACATCGCCGAAGTTGTGGCGGAAATTCGTACAGGGATATTGATCGGACTCCTATTGGCACGCTACACGGGGTCTGTAGGGGTGAAGGTCGGTATCAGTGCCAAGGTGCTTAGCACGATCAAATCGGAGCGAGCGCGTAAATGGCTGGCAGCCGCGAGTCTGCGACTGGCTACCCTATCCGATCTGACGCCCCATGCGGCTGTATTCAAGCCCCTCGCCGTCAACATCCGGAATGCGCCGCTGAACCCTGCGCCTGCGGTGCCGTTACAGATCAGTGCCGGCTCTGCGCCGGTCGTGTTGGTCAACAACCCGGTCGCCATTGCTCGCCACAAATCCGCAGCCAAGACTCGCCTTAGCCGGCAAGAACAGCGTGACGACGCCTCCGACCAGGCGAAAAACCCCAACGGCGACAGCGCCGATTGCTCTCTACTGACTTGCACCAATGGCTGCCCGGTGTCGATGGTCACCGGCGAAGAGCTGCTGACCCTGGACGATGGATCGCTCAACGGTTTACTGCCGTTTGCGTTCACCCGATTGTACAGAACCAGCGCTGTGCAAATCGATTGCGGCCTGGGTTGGGGCTGGAGTCATTCGCTGGCGCATCGGTTGGAGCTGGACGCAGAACAGGTCGTCTGGATCGACCATGAAAACCGCCGCACGACGTTTCCGCTGCCCAGCGTGGAACGCCCGGCCATTCATAACAGCCTGTCGCGGGCGGCGATTTATTTGGGGGACCAGCCAGAGGAACTGGTGCTCGCCCTCGCTGGCGAGACGGTGCGGTTTTATCACTTCCGCAATGGCCGGCTGACCACGATAAGCGACGCCTACAACAACCGGCTGCACATCACCCGCGACCGGCAGGATCGCATTCAGCGCCTCGACAACGGTGCCGGTCGTTCGCTGCTATTGCGCTACGAGCGCCGGCACATCGTCGCGGTCGAGTATCAATCGTTTCACCCTGTCGACACTGCGGACGACGCCTGGCGTACAGAGCAAACGCTGGTTGCCTACCGCTACGACGCGCGACAGCGTCTTATCGAAGCGACCAACGCCGCCGGGGAAAGCGAACGATACGACTACGACGACCAACACGTGATTCTCCAGCGGCAATTGGCCGGTGGAGCGAGTTTCTTTTGGGAGTGGGAACGGTCCGGCAAAGCGGCTCGATGTACAAGGCACTGGGCGACGTTTTCGCAGATGGACACGCGCTATGCCTGGGACGACAACGGCGCAGTACGGGTTAAAAACGTCGATGGCAGCGAGGAGGTTTACGTCCACGACGATACGGCGCGCTTGGTGCGCCGGGGCGGGGCGGATGGCGCCGAGCACCTCAAGACTTATGACCACAAGGGTCAGCTGATTGCCGAACAGGGACCGCTAGGGGCGATTACTCAATACCGCTACGACGATCTCGGGCGGCTGATTGCGCTGATTCCACCTGAAGATGAGCCAACGTCCTACGAATACCGCAACGGTTTCCTGCATGCGCGCTATCGCGGTCAGGCGGTATGGAAATATCAACGCAATGCTCAGGGCGATGTCACCGAATCCATCGACCCCGACGGCCAGGTCACTCACCACCACTACGACGCTCAAGGACGACTGCTGTCGATCCGTTATCCGGACAGAAGCCGTCATGTTTTCGTTCGGGATGCTATCGGGCAACTGATCGAGGAAACCCTGCCAGACGGCGGTCAGCGGAGGTTTTCCTACGACGCTCTGGGACGGCAAATTACCCGTCAGGATGAACATGGCGCTGTCACTCGCTACCAATGGGACGCCGTTGGCCGATTGCTCCAGACGACGCGTCCTACTGGCGCCAGCCGATCCTTCAGCTACAACGCCTACGGCAAAATCACCGCCGAACGTGATGAGTTGGGGCGTGTCACGCGCTTTGAGTACGACGATGACCTGCACCTGGTCAGCCGCCGGATCAACCCCGACGGCACGCATCTGCACTATCGCTATGACAACGCACGGCTTCTGCTGACCGAAATCGAGAACGAGTCCGGCGAACACTATCGACTGGATTACACGGCCGGCGGATTGATCCGACAGGAAGTCGGGTTTGACGGTAGACGCACTGCGTATGCCTATGACCTCAATGGTCATCTGCTGGAAAAAACCGAGTTCGGCGATGACGGCTCGCAACTGATGACCCGTTACCAGCGGGACTCGGTCGGTCGCCTGCTGATCAAAACCCTGCCCGACGGCATCAACGTCGAATACCACTACGACAGCCTGGGCCGTTTGGTCAGCGTCGACGACAACCACGATCACCCGCTGGAATTCGAATACGACACTCAGAACCGGCTGATCACTGAACACCAGAGCTGGGCCACATTGCGCTACGGCTACGACGCGTGCGGCCGACTCAACTACCTGCGCCTGCCAGACAACAGCAAAATCGGTTACCACCGTGCCAAGGGGGGTGCGCTGACAGCCATTGACCTCAATGGCACCCGCCTCACAAGCCATACCTATCAATTCGGCCGCGAATTACAACGCCAGCAAGGCCAGCTGAGCAGTCAGTACGACCACGACGAACAAGGTCGACTGATGGCCCACGCTGTAAGCCAAAATCAGCAATCGCTGTATCGGCGCGACTTTGCCTACAGCGCCAACGGCAACCTCGACACCATCGCCGACACCCGCCATGGCCAACGCAACTACCAATACGATCCGCTCAACCGCCTGATCCGCGTCCGCCACTCCCGCGATCAACAACCCGAAAGCTTCGCCCACGACCCCGCCGGCAACCTGCTGATGCAGGATCGCCCCGGCCCGGTCACCGTCAAGGGCAATCGCCTGTTGATGCAAGGCGACCGCCACTTCGACTACGACGCCTTCGGCAACCTGATCCGCGAACGCCGCGGCACCGCGCAAAAACTCGTCACCGAATACCGCTACGACTGCCAGCACCGGTTAATCAGTGCCACGCTGCCCAACGGCACCTGCGCGACCTACCGCTACGACGCCTTCGGCCGTCGCATCAGAAAAACCGTCGACGGCAAAACCACCGAGTTCTTCTGGCAAGGCGACCATCTCGTCGCCGAACACAGCCAGGACCACCACCGCAGCTACCTCTACGAACCTGGCACCTTCCGCCCCCTCGCCATGCTCGACGGCAAAGGCCCACGCCAGGCCTGCCCGTTCTACTACCAACTCGACCACCTCGGCACCCCGCAAGAACTCACCGACTACAGCGGCGACATCATCTGGGCCGCGCAATACACCGCCTACGGCCGCCTGACCCGGTTGAACCGCGATACGCATCAGGTGCTGGATCAACCGTTGAGGTTTCAAGGGCAGTATTTCGACGCGGAGACGGGGCTCCATTAAAACCGGCATCGGTATTACAACCCGGATGTGGGGCGGTATTTGACGCCGGATCCGAGTGGGTTAAAGGGTGGGTTGAACGGGTATCAGTACACGCGAAATCCGACGGGGTGGGTTGATCCGTTGGGGTTGAATGAGTGTCCTGGGGGGGATGGGTGTAAGCGGCCGGCGTTTGGGGAGGAGGATCCGGCGGGGAAGCTTAGTAGTAATGCCGAGCCTGAAAATCCAAAACCTAAACAAGAGAACTATTATTTGTACCGAGGCGACAGTCGAGAGCCATGGGAAATTTTTGAGGCTGGATTCGAACCATTGGGGGAAAGTACGGACCTTTACCTTCATGCTTTGGATAATCGCAGCCCCCTAGTTACTTTGTCAGCTCTTCCACCGTTGAGCATGAGGCTAAAAAATTTGCCACCGGTTTCGGCTTCGAAGAGGGATATGTATATGTATTAAAAAATATCCGCGGAATTGATGTAAATAAAGAACTGGGTTTGATATCGCCACATAGGCGGGAGATAGAAATAGCGTTTCCGGGAGGAATGAAAAACAAAGACATTGTCGGAGCCACACCGGTACATGCAGATGGCAGCTACAAAGGCTATTCGATACCTAATCCTTTCAGGAAATAAACATGAAAACCATTGAAATACTTATCAGTAACCACGGCATAGTAGAGACAGCTACGATCGAATGTGACAGAAAAAAATTGACGCTTACAATCATAATGCAAAACGGCTTTACAAAATCCTATACATCCTATGATCTGTATGTTTGCCTTGGCATGCTACGAGCCGACTTCCCTGAAACAAATTTTTTGTGCAAAGGGGCAAAATTAAACGTTCATCCTTCAAGAATGTCGTCTCAAATGTCCAACGGATTAGTAGCATATGAGCTTGAGCTTGGAGTACCTAGCGAAGAAGAAAACATCGTGCGGATTTTTGACTACGAGGACAAGGACATCACCAACGACATCAATAAGCAGCATGCATTCTATAAAAACTGGATCGCCTCACTGGCGCAGTCAGCCCCAGACAAACTCTGAAAACAACATAGATAGCTTATTAAAATCCAAAAAAATAAACATCTAATATTTCAGCGTCCAGACGCTTTTTTAAACCCACTACACAAGATTGGATACAAATGAAGCATCGAATAACCCTACAAATCGGGGATACTTTTGAGATTGCATCACTCATAGAGCGCATTAGCTCACTAACCCTCATAAGGGACAATGGCTTCAAAAGAACCTATAGCGGCGACGATTTATACTTATGCCTAGCAAAAATACGTCGAGACTTTCCTGAAATAAAATTTCTTTGCAAAGGAGCAAAATTAAACGTTTACCCTTCGAGAATGTGCTCACAAATGAGTAATGGCTCTGTGGCTTACGAAATGACACTGGGGAAACAGGCGAGACGTAAGGACATCGTCCACATTTTTGATTTCGAGGATAAAGACATCACTGCCGATATTTCGGAGCAAATAGATTTTTACCGACACTGGATAAGCTTTTTTGGTCCTAAGCCAACCCCCCTATGAATACCATTAAAAACTCAATATGCAAAAACGGTGAGCGTCAAACCGCCATGCTTCTCTGCGACCCAAAGAACCTGACCATAACCTTCACAATGGCAGACGGATACCAAAACTCTTACGTAGGTAATGATTTTTACAAATGCCTTGGAAAAGTCAGAGCAGATCACCCTAATGTAATTTTCTTGTGTAAAGGCGCAAAAATTAAGGTGCATCCTTCTACAATGTCCTCACAGAGGTCACTTGGAGTGAAAGCGTACGAACTCACGCTTGGAAAACAAGCATTATTAAGTAATATCGTGAATATTTTTGATTACGAAGAAAAAAATCTAACTAACGACCCCAATCTTCAGGAAGAATTTTTCCTGCAATGGTTTTGGTCTAATCGCATCAACGAGTAGACCTCACCTCAGGAAAAGCCCAGTTCGACTCTTGGGCTCCGACATTCGTGGACAGTCAGTTTTAACTAACCGATCCACTCCCCCCCCCCCGAAACTACCAGATTTTCCAGCCCTATCCGCAGAACTCGCATTCATTTCAGTCGACGGAGGCACCCCACCTTTATCCACAGGCGCATCGTTCCCTTTGGATTGAGCAAGCGCACTCAACGAGCCAACACACAACAGCCCTGTAATGATCAGGGCTGTTAATTTTGTACTGACCATGACGCATCTAAAAAAAGTGTATACCCGATCTGGCAGCGCTCACTTTTTATAGGTGCAACTCAATCGACGAGCGACATATTCAGCTAGGCTCACCCGAATAATCCTCTCCGGCAATATCCGGATCTTCAGGATCCGCCTCGACATCACCGCGCCTCACATCATCAGCGGGCACTTGTTCCACCGCCGTATCGTCATCCGGCGGACGCTGATCGCGACTCAACGAATCGGTCGGTGAAGGCAGCGGATATTCAGGGGTGTCGTCGGTTTCGGTGTCTTTCGGGTCTGCGTTCATAAGCACCTCTCAAAGGGCCTGAATAGCAGGCCCTGATAGTTCGAGGCGTGATGCGGGGTTGTTTGTTCGATCAGAGAGACGATCGGTCAAACAGAACACATCAATCGACGTCTTCATCCTCTTCTTCGTACTCAAGGTTCCCCACATCGCCCGCGTCATCAGAATCGTTGAGGGGCACCGTGGCGTCGTCCATCAGTGAACCCGGATCTTCATTGCCAGGGTCGTTGATGAACGGAAGCCCGCTCGGGCCTTTTTGTTCTTTGCCTTCGGTTTCCGGCGTCATGGCATGCCTCGCAATGTTGGGGTGTGTATGAAGTTCGAGACTGCCTGTGGCCAATCGTTCCGGATTGCGAATGGCAGATACGAAAAACCCGGCACCAGGCCGGGTTTCTATTCGAGAGCGTATTAGTGATTCTTGTTTTTGTGCTTATGCTTGTGACCGTTTCCGTGGCCGGAATGTGAACCGCCATTGTTGCCATCGTCGCCCAGATTGTTCCCGACTGCACCACCTGCGGCGCCACCAAGGCCCGCGCCGATGGTCGAACCGGTCGAGCCGCCGAGGCTGTTGCCAACCACCGAGCCGCCTGCCGCACCTAAACCACCGCCAATAGCCGCCTCGTTGCGATTGCCTTTGCTCGCCCCGACCGCACTACCCGCCGCACCACCAACGCCCGCGCCGATAGCGGCGCCTGTGCTGCCGCCCAATTGTCCGCCGACGACATTACCCAACGCACCACCCAGACCGCCACCCACTGCTGCGGTGCCGTCGCCGGCCGCCATTGCACCTTGAGCCGCGAACAGTCCAATCACAAACGCAGAAAGCGCCAGACTTCGAACGCTGATGTTTCTACACTTTTTGCCGTTGTTAACCGGAGTCATATGACGCCTCTTGTTCTTCGGGGGTATACGACCTTTGAGGCTTGGGTCAAAGAATCGTTCATTAACGAAAAAGCCCGGCGTTTAGCCGGGCTCTTCGATGCTGATCGTTCAGGATCAGTGACGCTTGTGACCGTTGGCCAGGTTGCTGCCAACGCCGCCGCCCAAAGCACCACCCAAACCAGCGCCGATGGTGGAACCGCTCTTACCGCCCAGGCTGTTGCCGATCACCGAACCACCGGCCGCGCCAACGCCACCACCAATGGCAGCGGAAGTACGGTGGCCTTTGCGTGCTGCAACCGCACTGCCGGCTGCGCCCGCTACGCCCGCACCAATCGCTGCGCCGGTGCTGCCGCCCATGCTTTGGCCGACCACATTACCCAGCGCGCCGCCAAGACCGCCGCCGATTGCCGCGGTGCCATCACTGGCAGCCATCGCACCTTGAGCAACCAGAAGCCCAAGAACCAGTGCAGGCAGTGTTAAACGCATGACGAAAACCTCAAAAATAGGGGGATAAACGAAAGGCGGGGATTGAATGCTTTAGCGCACGAAACGTCCACATAAAAACCTCCGCACCTCGCAATTAGCGACGGTTGGACAGCTTTTATGAAAAAGGTTTTATGACAGGCAAAAAAAAGCCCGCTGGGGAACGGGCCAGGTACTGCTTTCTAACGGATGGTTTGAGACTACGGGCGATGGTGTGAAAAGTTTGTGAAAAATAAACGGCCACCACCACCTAGCGTCTGCAGCCCGGTTTTCAACCGATAATCGGTACTGCATCAATGAAAAACCCCGCTCAATGGCGGGGTTTGTCCGGTTAACGGTTACTTCCTGGAAGGGGCCGCCACTCTCGGCAGAAATTTCGCCTTCGGCCCTCTGGGCACTGTCGATTTCACTTTGCTGATCTGGACCGGGTCTTCCCCGAAGCCCGATACATAGTCTGTCTGGCCGCATTTAACGCAATTGTTGATTGGAAATTCAGCCCCGTCGTCTTCGATATACGGATCAGCCATACCGCTTCCCCTCTCAAAAAGGGTCGACACCGGCAAAGCCCTTTGCCTGAAAAATATCGACCACCAAGGCTTTTGAGACTAGCCGGTCATTACCGGACTTGTAATTCAGATTTTTGCATGCCCGACGAATGGCCCGCGTCCCGACCGATAAAACACCGCGGGATCAAACTGATCGATCACTTCAATTTGACCGCTGTCCCCGTCACAAACACCACCACCATCCCGCCCTTGCCGGCCGGCATGCTGATCTCGAAATCGAGCCCCACCACTGCGTCCGCCTGAAGCGCTCGCGCCCGCTCCTTGATCTCGTCAGTCGCCTGAATCCGCGCTTCCTTCAACGCCCGCTCCAACGTCTGAGAACGCCCACCGAAAAAATCCCGCATCCCGGCGAACATGTCGCGGATAACGTTAACGCCCTGCACCGATTCGGCGCTGACGATGTCCAGGTAGGCGGTGATTTGGCGGCCTTCGATGGCGTGGGTTGTGGTGGTGATCATGGGTATTCCTTCTTAATAAACAGGCAACTTCGACAAATACGCGGCCAACGCATCAAAGGCTGGCAACGTCACCGGATCATTCGCCAAGTTACTGGCAACCGGGTGCGAGGCATAACGAACAATCACCATCTCGGCTTTCGGATCGACATAGATGCGCTGTCCATGAACGCCGCGCGCGATGAAAGCCCCGCCCTCCTTGTCCGTCACCCACCACATCGAGCGGTAACTCCAGCCCTTCAGCAAGTCATAACCGGCCTTGGCAAAAACCTGTTTGTCGCCACCCCGACGAATGTCATCCACGACGACTTTGGGTACGACCTGCTGGCCGTTGAACTGGCCGTCATTGCGCAGCATCTCGCCAAACCGGGCAAGGTCTCGCAAACCAGTATTCAAGCCACCACCGGCAAACGGGGTACCAATGGACTCCACGGTGAAATAGGCATCCTGCTCGGCGCCCAAACGACTCCAGATGCGCTCCGACAATAACTGCGCAACGTTGCGACCGGTCGCTCGGGAAATGATCCTGCCGAGGACATCGGTGTTGACGGTCTTGTAGCCAAACGCGTTGCCGTGTTCGCCTTGCAGTTGAACGGTCTGCAAAAACTCGTAGTAACTTCGCGGCCCGGTGTAGTCCTTGGGCTCGGGCAATGGACTGCCGGCTTTCGCGTGCGCCCAGACTTCGGCGTTCGGGTAGGCATAGTCTTCGCTGTATTTGAGCGCGGTGGTCATGTCGAGGACCTGACGCACCGTGGCGCTGCCAAACGCGGAGAGGCCGCCAGTTCGGGAACGTATTTGGCGACAGGCTTGTTCGCATCGATTTGCCCTTCAGCTACCAACATCGCACCCAGCGTGCCGACCACGGATTTGGTCACTTACAAGGCGAGGCATTGTGTCGATTCCGTTCGAGGGGTTCGGGCAGTCTAACAGGTGGGCGGCGAGGCTGAAGACCGGGCTTTTCGAGGGACTGAATGGGGAAAATCAGGCGTTAAAGAAACTTGATCAACACCGCAGTGACGGTCGCTACCGTACCCATCATCCCGATGGCTATCGCCACCGGATACCAAAAGGTTTCACGGGTCATCTTGCCCGCTTCAGCATTCAGCTTGCGTTGCTCGGCAAGCAATTTGACGATCTCTACGTGGAGCTTTTCGAGTTCTGCCTGTTCCATGGTCATATCCTGCATAAACGCGTAAATCCATTCCGAATAAATGAGGGAGTCGTCTTGTGTGTAGCTCTTTTTTAATCTTGAACCCTATGGCACAAAACGAATACCCCCTCCCAAGATGGCTCAAAGAAACACTAAAACCTGATAACGCCCCAACAGCCAAGCTTTCCGGCACGACTTCCTACAAGCCTGAGACTCGTCCTACAAAAACTTCAGAAATGACAGCGCCACTCACAAAATCCAGACCCCAGAAACCACAAAACCCCTGATTTCTCTCGAAATCAGGGGTTCTGGTTACATCGAATTTGGCGGTGAAGGAGAGATTCGAACTCTCGATACAATTTCTTGTATACACACTTTCCAGGCGTGCTCCTTAAGCCACTCGGACACTTCACCGTATCTCGTCAAACAAGTTCTGTCTGTCGAGGCGCGCTAATGTAGTCGAAACCTTTTCCGATGGCAAACTTATTTTGCAGAATTTTCATGCGCTTAGCGTTTTAGTCGTTCCACAGGATTTGGGGTCATGGCAAACCTGCCAATCTCCGGCTTCGCGCCTCCTTCTATATAGAAGGGAATGCGCCGCGGATGTGGCGGGCTACGCTTGCCCGGCGGGGAAAGGGTGACTGGCGGGTCAGTCACGGCGCTTTACCTGGCCTGCCGCGGTGGGTAACGTCTGCCCCAACTTTCATACAAGGAATAGCGTCATGAGTGAGTTGATCTCCTACCATCTCGAAGACGGTATCGCGACCCTGACCTTGAGTAATGGCAAGGTCAATGCCATCTCGCCCGACGTGATTGCCGCGTTTAACGCTGCGCTGGATCAGGCGGTGACTGATCGTGCGGTGGTGATCATTACCGGTACACCGGGGATTTTGTCGGGTGGTTATGACTTGAAGGTGATGACGTCCGGCCCGAAAGAAGCCGTGGCGCTGGTCACTGCCGGTTCGACGCTGGCCCGTCGCCTGCTCTCGCACCCGTTCCCGGTGATCGTGGCGTGCCCTGGGCATGCCGTGGCCAAGGGTGCGTTCCTGCTGTTGTCGGCGGATTACCGCATTGGGGTTGATGGCCCGTTCAGCATTGGCCTGAACGAAGTGCAGATCGGCATGACCATGCACCACGCCGGTATCGAGATCGCACGTGATCGCCTGAGCAAGGCGGCGCTGCATCGCTCGGTGATCAACGGCGAGATGTTCACTCCGAAGAGCGCCGTGGATGCTGGTTTCCTTGATGTGGTGGTGTCAGCCGAAGAGCTGCAAGGTGCTGCGCTGGCGGCGGCTCGTCAGTTGAAAAAGATCAACATGACCGCGCACAAGAATACCAAGTTGAAAGTACGCAAGGCGCTGCTGGAGACGCTGGACAACGCTATCATCCTCGATCAGCAACACTTGGGTTAAGCCCGGATTGGCTGCACCGAAAAGCCCGACCGTCGTGTCGGGCTTTTTCTTACGCGTTGTGTTGAAAAGTCTGTAACTGCTCTAGAACGCGTCTGACCCACAAGTCGGAAACATGCGCACAAACATCGCCTATCTCCTTCCTCTATAGTGGCAATTGCCGAAAACAGTGCACATCCGTACACTGCGCCACCTTTTGTCCCGGTGGGGCCTGTAAATGCTGTTTGTGTTTCGTATGTTCTTGATGAGCCTGCACTTTATTCTCGCCGGTGTGCTTGGGGTGATTCTGGGCCTGTGTCGCCCGTTCAACCCGGACAACAGCCGGGTGTGCGCACGTCTGTATGCGTGGCCGGCGATGTGTATTTTGCGTTTGCGGGTGAAGGCCGATGTCGGGCCCTTGATGGACAAGCCTGAGAGCTGCGTGATCATCGCTAATCACCAGTCCAACTACGACCTGTTTGTGTTTGGCAACGTGGTGCCCCGCCGCACCGTGTGCATCGGCAAAAAGAGCCTGAAGTGGGTGCCGCTGTTCGGGCAGTTGTTCTGGCTGGCCGGCAACGTGTTGATCGATCGCGGCAATGCGCACAAGGCGCGCCAGTCGATGTTGACCACCACACACACCTTGCAGCATGAAGACACGTCGATCTGGGTCTTCCCGGAAGGCACGCGCAACCTTGGCGAAGAGTTGCTGCCGTTCAAGAAAGGCGCGTTCCAGATGGCGATTGCTGCCGGCGTACCGATCGTGCCCGTGTGTGTCAGCAGTTACGTCAAACACATGCGATTGAACCGCTGGCGCAGTGGGAAAATTCTGATTCGTTCGCTGCCGGCGATTCCGACAGCGGGATTGAGCCTGGACGACATGCCCCTGCTGATGGCCCAGTGCCGCGAACAGATGCGCGAATGCATCGCTTCGATGGATCGGCAACTGCAAGCCGCGTAAACAAAGAAACCCGCCTGGTGCGGGTTTTCTTTTGCCTTCGAACTTTCACTTTAGAACTCTGCAGAGTTCGCTCACTCTGAAGCATCAGACAAGGCTAAGCTGAAGATTGCCTGCCACTGCCACCTGCTAATAAGAAGTGAACCTGAATCATGGGTAGAGTTGTTGCTGCTGCGGTTTACAGCGCCGGTAAGAAAGTCACCAATATCACCCTCGACGAAGGCGCCGCATGGGCTGCAAAGCCTGACCACTTTGTCTGGATCGGCCTTGAAGAGCCGAACGCCCAGGAACTGGCCAACCTGCAACGCCAGTTCAACCTGCACGAACTGGCCATCGAAGATGCCCTGGAAAAGCACAGCCGGCCGAAGCTCGAAACCTTTGGCGACGCACTGTTTATCGTCACGTACTCGCCGATTCGCAAGGAAGGCAAACTTGAGTTCATCGAGACGCATATTTTTGCCGGCAATGGTTACATCATTACCGCGCGCAACGGACATTCGGCGTCCTACGCCTATGTCCGACAGCGTTGTGAGGCGCGTCCGTTGCTGCTTGAGCACGGGGAAGATTTCGTCCTCTATGCCCTCCTCGATTTCGTGATTGAAAACTACCAGCCGGTGGGCGAAGCGATCCACGCCGAGATCGATGAGCTGGAACGCAACGTGTTGTGCAGTGCGCTGAATGAACATGACATCCAGAAACTTCACGGCCTGCGCCGGGACGTGTTGCGTCTGCGTCGTTACGCGGCACCGATGGTGGAGATCGGTGAGGAGCTGCAGAGGCTGAGCTTCCCCTTTATCGACAAGAACATGCGCCCGTACTTCCGTGATGTGCAGATTCACGTGACACGACAGATGGAAGACCTGACAACGTTGGCCGACATTGCCAGCCAGACGATCGAGGTGGGGGTGCTGCTGGAGGCTTCACGCCAGAGTGTGGTGCAGCGCAAGTTTGCGGCGTGGGCGGCGATTTTGGCGTTTCCGACGGCGGTGGCCGGGATTTACGGGATGAACTTCCAGAACATGCCGGAGCTGGCATGGCACTACGGGTACTTCGGGGTGTTAGGGTTTATTACGCTGGGATGCACGGGTTTGTGGGCGAGTTTCAAAAAATCGGGGTGGTTGTAACAACTGGGTTCTCTGTGGCGAGGGAGCTTGCTCCCGCTGGGGTGCGAAGCGCCCCCCCAACATTCTTCAGACAAATCGCGTTGCCTGAATGACGACTGCTGCGCAGCCGAGCGGGAGCAAGCTCCCTCGCCACAGAAAGCCTCTCACCGCAGGTATTGTGATCGTCAGACCGTTTCTGGCTTGTGCGCAACAAACCGCATCATCCACTCCGCAACCGTAGCGCCATGTTGCTCATGCTCAAGGCTGGCCACACCTTTCGAGTAGATTTGCTCGCCCAGCACTTGCTGGCGAATTTCCAGCAGCGCTCGCGAATAGTCGTGAATGAATTCCGGATGCCCCTGGAAGCACAGCACCTGATCGTTGATGTGGTAAGCGGCGAACGGGCAGAAATCACTGGAGGCGATAACCGTGGCGTTTTCCGGTAGCGACGTCACTTGATCCTGGTGGCTGATCAACAAGGTCAACTCTTCCCTGACAGGGCTCATCCACGGCGCCTTGGCCGAGAGTTTGTAGCTGTGGGTGCCGACGCCCCAGCCTTGGGTGGCGCGTTCACTTTTGCCGCCCAACAACAGTGCCAGCAATTGATGGCCGAAACACACGCCCAACAGTTTGTCGCCGCGCTCGTAGCGGGTCAGCAGGTACTTCCTGAGGGTTTCGATCCATGGGTCGGTGCCGAAGGAATCGGCCTTGCTGCCGGTGACCAGATAAGCGTCGAAGGTCAGGTCATCGCTTGGGTATTCGCCCTGCATCACGTTGTAGACCGTGAACTCGGCCGCGATAGGTTGCTGCGAAAACAGGTGTTTGAACATCTGCCCGTAGCCCTGATATTGGTCGACCAATTCTGGACGCAGAATGTCGGTTTCCAGAATGCAGATGCGTAACGACATAAAAAATACCTGACACGTGATGGGAATAATGCACACCCCAGAGCCTGCCTCGAAACACCGTTCCAAGGCAAGCCCCGCGAGGCGTCACCGGTCCCTTAAAACGCCTCCCCTTTTGCGGCTTTTTCCAGCAACAACGCTGGCGGGTTGAAGCGCTCGCCATACTGCGTGGCCAGGTATTGGGCGCGGGCGACGAAGTCTTGCACGCCGTACTGATTGATGAATTGCAGCGCACCGCCGGTCCAGGCCGCGAAACCGATGCCGAAGATCGAACCGACGTTGGCGTCCGCCGTCGACATCAGCACGTCCTCCTCCACACAGCGCACGGTTTCGATGGCTTGCACGAACAGCAGGCGATCACGTACATCCTTGGGCGAAATCTGCCCGTCAGGCTTCTCGAAACGGCTTTTCAGCTCTGGCCACAGATGTTTCTGGCCAGCGGCCGGGTAGTCGTAGAAACCGCCTCCTGCCGCTTTACCGGGCCGTTTGTATTCGTTGAGCAACAAGTCGATCACCGCAAATGCCGGATGTTCTGTCAGCGGTTTCCCTTCGACTTGCAGGTCTTTGGCTGTTTGCTGACGGATATGGCTCATGAGGCTGAGGGAAACCTCGTCAGAAATCGCCAGCGGCCCGATGGGCATGCCGGCCTTGCGCGCTTCGGTTTCGATCATCGGCGCGCTGACGCCTTCGCCGAGCATGGCGATGCCTTCGTTGGTGAAGGTGCCGAACACCCGCGAGGTAAAAAAGCCGCGACTGTCGTTGACCACAATCGGGGTTTTCTTGATTTGCAGGACGAAATCAAACCCGCGAGCCAGGGTTTCGTCGCTGGTATTAGCGCCTTTGATGATTTCCACCAGCGGCATTTTTTCCACGGGGCTGAAGAAATGCAGGCCGATGAATTTGCTCTGATCTGGCACTGCGGTGGCCAGGCCGCTGATCGGCAAAGTCGAAGTGTTGGAAGCGATCACCGCATCCGGCCCGACGATTTTTTGTGCGGCCGAAGAGACCTTGGCTTTGAGCTCGCGGTCTTCGAATACCGCCTCGATGATCAGATCGCAACCGGCCAGGTCGGCATCGCTTTGCGTGGTGCGAATCCGCGCCAGAATCGCCTCACGCTGCTCGGCAATCATCTGGCCGCGCGCGACTTTCTTGTCCAGCAGCGCCGCCGAATGGGCCTTGCCCTTCTCCGCTGCCGCCAGAGTAATGTCCTTTAGCACCACCTCTATGCCCGCCGATGCGCTGACAAATGCGATGCCCGCGCCCATCATCCCGGCACCGAGCACCCCGACTTTTTGCGTCACACAAGGCGCAAAACCCTGCGGCCGCGAGCCGCCGGCATTGATCTCGTTGAGTTGGAACCAGAACGTGCCAATCAGGTTTTTCGAGACCTGGCCGGTGGTCAACTCGGTGAAGTAGCGGGTTTCGATCAGGTGCGCCGTGTCGAAATCCACCTGGGCGCCTTCAACCGCCGCGCAGAGGATTTTTTCCGGCGCGGGCATACAGCCTTGGGTTTTACTGCGCAGGATCGATGGCGCGATGGCGAGCATTTGCGCGACTTTCGGATTCGACGGTGTGCCGCCGGGGATCTGATAACCCTTCACGTCCCAACGTTGTACCGCCGTCGGATTGGCCAGAATCCAGGCCCGTGCCTTGCTCAGCAGTTCGCCGGGATCCTTCGCCAACTCGTCAATCAACCCAGCCTGCAACGCCTGTTGTGGCCGGACTTTTTTGCCTTCCAGCAGGTAGGGCAAGGCTTTCTCGATGCCCAGCATCCGCACCATGCGCACCACCCCGCCGCCGCCCGGCAGCAAGCCGAGCGTCACTTCCGGCAGGCCGAGTTGCACCGACGGATTGTCCAGCGCTACGCGGTGATGGCACGCCAGGCAGATTTCCCAACCGCCACCCAATGCAGCGCCGTTGATCGCGGCCACCACCGGTTTGCCGAGGGTCTCCAGGGTGCGCAATTGACCTTTGAGGGTCAGCACCATGTCGTAGAACGCTTTGGCTTCGGGCTTGCCGACCTTGATCAGTTCATTGAGGTCGCCGCCGGCGAAGAACGTCTTTTTCGCCGAGGTGATGATGACCCCGGCAATGCTGTCTTTTTCAGCGATCAGCCGGGCAACGCAGGCGGCCATGGCTTCGCGGTAGACCGCGTTCATGGTGTTGGCGCTCTGGCCCGGCATGTCGATGGTCAGGACGACGATCTGGTCCTGACCTTTTTCGTAACGAATGGCTTCAGTCATGAACATGTTTCCTTGAAAGTCGGGGGCTCAGAGGCGTTCGATGATGGTGGCAATGCCCATGCCGCCGCCGACACACAACGTCGCGAGGCCATAGCGCAGACGCCGGGTTTCCAGCTCATCGAGCAGCGTGCCGAGAATCGCGCAGCCCGTGGCGCCGAGCGGATGGCCCATGGCGATGGAGCCGCCGTTGACGTTGACCTTGTCCGGATCGATGGCCATATCCTTGATGAATTTGAGCACCACCGAGGCGAACGCTTCGTTGACTTCGAACAGGTCGATGTCTTCCACACGCAGGCCGGCCTTGGCCAGCGCTTTACGGGTGGCCGGCGCCGGGCCGGTGAGCATGATGGTCGGATCGGTGCTGGTGACCGCCGTGGCGACGATCCGCGCCCGAGGCTGCAAGCCCAGCGTCCGGCCCTTGACTTCGGAACCGATCAACATCAACGCGGCACCATCGACGATCCCCGAGCTGTTGCCCGGCGTGTGCACATGATTGATCCGTTCGACATGGCTGTAGACACGCAATGCCGTCGCGTCGAAGCCCATTTGCCCCATCATCTCGAAACTCGGCTTGAGCTTGCCCAAACCCTCCAGGGTCGAGTCGGCGCGAATGAACTCATCGTGATCGAGCAGGATGATGCCGTTCTGATCCTGCACCGGCACCAGCGACTTGTTGAACGAGCCGTTCGCCCGTGCCCGCGCCGCTTTCTGTTGCGAGTGCAGCGCGTAGGCATCAACGTCCTGACGGCTGAACCCTTCGAGAGTGGCAATCAGGTCGGCGCCCACGCCTTGTGGAGTGAAATGGCTGTGCAGGTTGGTTTCCGGGTCCAGCGCCCAGGCCCCACCGTCGCTGCCCATCGGCACTCGGGACATCGACTCGACACCGCCGACCACCACTAGGTCTTCGAAACCGGAGCGCACTTTCATCGCGCCGAGGTTCACCGCTTCAAGCCCCGATGCGCAAAAGCGGTTGATCTGCACGCCCGAAACACTGACATCCCAATCCGCCACCTGGGCCGCGGTTTTGGCTATGTCGGAGCCTTGATCACCCATCGGCGTCACGCAGCCGAGCACCACGTCATCGACCTGGCTGGTATCGAGCGACGTGCGCTGTTGCAGCGCCGTGAGCAAGCCGGCCACCAGATTGACCGGTTTGACACTGTGCAAGGCGCCATCGGCTTTGCCTTTGCCACGGGGCGTGCGTAACGCGTCGAAAATCAAAGCTTGGGTCATGACGTCCTCGAACCTGGGCGGTGAGTAAAAACTGAGCGCTCACTCTTATGCCGGGCCGTTGCGGATTCAATGACCGCAGTGCTCATCGACGTTGACTGACACGCTCAGACGAACGGTAGTGAGCGATGGGATTAACCGATTCAGGAGCCGGAAGTGTCTAGCAATAGGGCGCCCAAGAAGCTGGCAATAAGCCTCATGCTGTTTTAATAGTTTTTTCCGGTAGTTCCATACGAAATGGATCTAAACCACGCGTGACGCGGGCTCTAAGGTGAAGTGTACGAAGTTGTCGTCGGGTTTTGCCGAGGCGCTCGTCCTACAGGAAGTGCAACGCTCTGCCGTCATGGAGATATGCAGGCAGGCATCGGGAAATAACAAAAAAGGCGGTCAAGCCATGTTCAAACATTCGAAAGTACGTCAAGCCGGTCTCATCCTTTTCGCCACCACGCTGTTATTGATTTTGCCGAATCTGACCAAGGTGATTGGCTAGTCGGTAAGAAATACGGTGTCAGGTATTTATATCGTCATTCCAAAAATGTGACTGGCCCGCTACCCGGGCCAGCGTGGGTGTGCCAACCTTTGGGCACTTCCACGACATGGACGGCGATCTATTGAAAAAGCTCATTTTGTTCGGGGCCTTGCTGCTCAGCACGCCTCTGTTGGCCGCACAGCTGAACCTCGAGCTGGGCGCGACCAGTCGCAACTGGCAGACCGAGGAACTGCTCAAGCACCCGCAAGTCCAGACCCTCCATATTGCCGACGACGTTTCCTACAAACGGGACATGAGCTATCAAGCGGTGCCGCTGGCGGCGCTGTTGACCGGCATCAAGCCCGATGACCATTTGCAAGCCGTGGCACTGGACGGATTTGCCGCCGAGTTGGCCGCGGCGCCTTTGCTGAACACCCAAGGTGCGCGGGCATGGCTGGCGATTGAAGACCCGGCGAAACCGTGGCCAGCGTTGTCAGAAGGCAAGCCGAGTGCCGGGCCGTTTTATCTGGTCTGGACAGATCCGCAAGCCGGCAATATCAGCCCGGAGCAATGGCCGTTTCAGGTGTCCAGCATCAAGCGACTGGCGCCGGTGGCTGCGCGCTTCCCTGCCCTGCTGCCTGATCCGGCGTTGAAGGCGAACGACCCGGTGAATCAGGGATTTGCGTTGTTTCAGAAGAACTGTCTCGCGTGCCATCGATTGAACGGTGTCGGGGATGCGCAGTTCGGGCCGGATTTGAATATTCCGTTTAGCCCGACCGAGTATTTCGGCGCGGAGTTCTTGAAGCGTTACATCCGTGATCCACAGAGCTTGCGCCAGTGGCCGCAGGCGAAGATGCCGGGGTTTACGGCGCAGGTTTTGCCGGATGCGGATCTGGACATGCTGGTGGGGTATTTGAAGCACATGGCCGGGCGCAAAATTAAGCCCTAGCGTTGTGTTGCAAGGACTGGCCTCTTCGCGAGCAAGCCCGCTCCCACATTGGATCGTCAGCGAACACAGGATTTTCGTTCGCCGCAGATCAAATGTGGGAGCGGGCTTGCTCGCGAAGCGGTATCCCCGATTACTGTTGCTGAACGGAGATAACCGGCATCGGTGTCGGCGACACAAACACCTTTGCATGCATCTGCTCGCACCCGCCGCCCCGGCGCATCCCGCGTACCGGGCAGGCATCCAGGTAATCCAGGCCTACCGCCAGTTTCAAATGCCGCTCAGGCCGGGCCAATTCATTGGTCACATCGAAGCTGTACCACGCATCATCGAGCCACGCTTCCGCCCAGGCGTGACTGGCCAGGTGTTCGCTGTTCTCACTGTATAGATAACCCGACACATAACGCGACGGAATGCCCAGGCTACGCGCGCAGGCGAGAAACGCATGAGTATGGTCCTGACAGACGCCAGAACGGCCGGCGAAGGCCTGAGCCGCGCTGGTGTCGACTTCGGTTGAGCCCGGTGTGTAGGTCATGTGCTGGTTCAAGCCATGCATCAAGTCGATCAGCGCGGTGCGATCCCGGCGTGTCTTGCATTCTTTTTGCGCGAACGCTCGCAAGGCTTCGTCGGCCTCGGTCAGTCGGGTGAAACGCAGGAACGGCAGCGCCGACTGGCTCTCATGCTCGGCTTCGCGCAGTTCATCGATATCCACCTGACCACGGGCGCCGATGATGATCGCCTCGTGCGGCTCGTCCATGGTCAGCACGTGCAGGATGTTGCCGAATGGATCGAGTTGCGCGCGCACCGGGCGCGGCAGGTCGAGTTGCCAGCTGAGCACGTGCTGGCGCTCGCTGTCGTGGGGTGTCAGTCGCAGGTACTGGATGCTCGCCCGCACCTGATCTTCATAGTGATAGGTGGTTTCGTGGCTAATGGAAAGTCTCATGCAGCCTCCAGGTAAGAACTGTGAATGGCGTTGCCCAACTGGCGCACCAGCGGGATGAATTCGGTCAGCCAGGCATGCAGGCCTTCCTCGATAATTTCGTTAATACCGGTGTAGCGCAGGCGCGAATCCATTTCTGCCGCCAAGCGTTGCGCGGGGCGGCCGTTGGCGCCGGGCAGGCTGGCGAGGATCTGGTCGATTTCTTCAGTGCAGGCGCGCAGGGAGCGCGGCACATCGGCCCGCAGCAACAACAATTCGGCCACCTGACGGGCACCGGGCGCATCGCGGTAGATCTCGGTGTAAGCCTCGAACGAGGACAAGGCGCGCAGCAGCGCACTCCACTGGTAGTACGCGTGAGCCGTGCCATCGCTGACCGCTTCGGCTTGATCACCGGCCATTTCGTAGCGCGCGTCGAGCAGGCGCAACGTGTTGTCCGCCCTTTCGATAAACGTCCCCAGACGAATGAAGCGGAACGCATCGTTACGCATGATGGTGCCGTAGGACGCGCCCCGGAACAGGTGGGAACGTTCCTTGATCCACTCACAAAAGCGGCTCATGCCGTAGCGGCTCAAGCCCTGTTCGGCGATCCCGCGAATTTCCAGCCAGGTGGCGTTGATGTTTTCCCACATGTCCGCAGTGATTCGCCCACGCACCGCATGGGCACTGGCTCGCGCCGAACCGAGGCAGCTGTAGATGCTCGCCGGGTTGGCCGCATCGAGGGCGAAGAAATGCAGCAGCCGTTCGGCATGCAACTCGCCGTGGCGCTCCAGGTAATCGTCCAGGGTGCCGGTGATCAGCAGCGGCATGGCAAGTTCGTGCAGACCGTCACCGCGACCATCCTGTGGCATCAACGACAGCGAATAACTGATGTCGAGCATCCGTGCGAGGTTTTCCGCCCGCTCCAGGTAACGCGACATCCAATACAAATCCGAGGCAGTTCTACTTAACATGGCAGGCTTCCTTCAATCCTCGACCACCCAGGTGTCCTTGGTTCCGCCACCCTGGGAGGAATTCACCACCAGGGAGCCTTCGCGCAAAGCAACACGGGTCAAACCGCCGGGCACGACCCGGGTTTCGCGGCCAGACAAAACAAACGGACGCAGGTCGATGTGGCGTGGCGCAATGCCGTTTTCGACAAAGGTCGGACAGGTCGACAGGGACAACGTCGGTTGCGCGATGTACGCGTGGGGCTTGGCTTTGATCCGTGCGCGGAACGACTCGATTTCCGCCGCCGTCGCCGCCGGCCCCACCAGCATTCCGTAACCGCCGGAGCCCTGGGTTTCCTTGACCACCAGGTCCGGAAGATTGGCCAGCACGTGGGACAGCTCGGAGGGATTGCGGCACTGGAACGTCGGCACGTTCTTCAGGATCGGTTCTTCGTCGAGGTAAAAACGGATCATGTCGGTGACAAACGGATACACCGACTTGTCGTCCGCCACCCCGGTGCCGATGGCGTTCGCCAGCACGACGTTGCCGGAACGGTACGACGACAGGAGTCCCGGAACGCCCAGCATGGAATCCGGATTGAACGCCAGCGGATCGAGGAACGCGTCGTCGAGGCGACGGTAGATCACGTCGACGGCTTTCGGCCCGTCCGTGGTGCGCATGAACACCTTGTCATCGCGCACGAAAAGGTCGGCGCCCTCCACCAGTTCAACCCCCATCTCCCGCGCCAGAAAGGCATGCTCGAAAAACGCACTGTTGAAGCGGCCCGGCGTCAGCACCACCACGCTCGGATTATCGATAGGGCTGGAGCTTTTCAGGGTATCCAGAAGCAAATTCGGATAGTGATCGATGGGTGCAATACGTTGCGCCGCGAACAGTTCGGGGAACAGGCGCATCATCATCTTGCGGTCTTCGAGCATGTAGCTGACGCCGCTCGGTGTGCGCAGGTTGTCTTCGAGCACGTAGTACGTGCCGTCACCGTCGCGCACCAGATCGACGCCAGAGATGTGCGAATAGATATCCCGGTGCAGATCCAGCCCTTGCATCGCCAACTGGTATTGCTCGTTGGCCAGCACTTGCTCGGCCGGGATGATGCCGGCCTTGATGATGCGCTGCTCGTGATAGAGGTCGGCAAGGAACATGTTCAATGCCTTGACCCGCTGAATGCAGCCGCGTTCTACAACCCGCCATTCGCTGGCAGGAATACTGCGGGGGATGGTGTCGAAGGGAATCAGGCGCTCTGTCCCCTGCTCGTCCCCATAGAGCGTGAAGGTTATCCCGGCGCGATGAAACAACAGATCGGCCTCGCGTCGCCGTTGTGCCAAAAGCTCGTCAGGCGTTTCGGCCAGCCAACGGGCAAACTCCCGATAATGCGGGCGGACCTGGCCGCCGGCATCGTACATTTCATCAAAATAGGTGCGGATCATGCCGTACTCCTTGTCACCCGGACATCTAGGCTTCGCAAGGCCCGTGCCATCGGCAGAAACGCTTTGATATCAATCGGTTGGATAATCGCCCCGTTTGCACCGCACCATTCCTGTGCAGCAAACGCCCCAACCTGACAGCCCCCGCTTCATTGCAAGGCGACGTTGTCGCCTATCACCAGCATAGTCAGAGTTGATTTCACTGCCCGGCCGCCGGTGCGGATAATCCGCGCATTCGCTGGAAAAACACCCCAGACTTCCCTTTAGCCGCCTGCTCAGGCGGTTTTTTTTGCGCCGGATTCTTGTTTCAGGGTTTTGCCGGACGGGTTTTACCGCCCCCACAAACTAAAACGGCCAACCCGAAGGCCAGCCGTTAGTGCGTGTCACTGTTCATAGGATTATGCGAGTAGCCCTCGTACCTCCTGCTTGACGCCCCATCCTTCGATGATGCCGCCCAGAGGCTCGACCACCGCCTCGAAGCCTTGCTCGAAATCGCCAATGTCATCGTAAGTGGCATACATGACTTTGCTCAGTTCGAGTGCCCAAGCGCCGTCGTCGCGCACACTGATTTGCGCATTCAGGGATTCGCCACGGTAATGACCTGCTGCTCTGCGGGCCCGCTCCTCGTCGGGAAAAATCGCGTAGAACTCGATGGGGTGGAATCTTGAAAAGTCGAAACCGCCTTCTTTCATGCGGCGCAGCACCGAGCTGCTGATGTCTTCTTGATAGGCTGTGCTCATGAAACGTCCCCCTCATAGTGATGGATAGACTTTCCGTATTCCCGGCACACGCAACCGAGTGGTGCGCGCGATGCGGCAACCTCGTTGCCGGTGGGAAGCAAGCATGTAGCTGACAAGACCAGACCTTAGCGATCCGTTCGCTGATCTCGATTGCAGAGTAGCCTCAAGAGAGAGCCGCTGCCAAGGCCTGGATGAGAGTAAGACAGGAGAGGTTCAGATTGGCGTGATGCCAAGGATTTGTATGCTGTTCTGGGCTTTGAGACTTTTGACGCTCGCATCGGAAGTTCGCCCTTCCAGATCGTTCAGATCCAGTTCGGCGGCGACAGGCAGGAGTCGGGCCTTGATGAGTTTGGCGGCGTGCTCGTTGTCCGGGCATTCGTCGCACTCAAAGACTTCATCGACTGTTTCACCGTGATCATCCACGAAAGTGATTTTCCACTTTTGCATCAGTGCCTCCTCGATAAAGCCCATGGATGGGCTCACATGCATCTGGACTTTTGCGCTGACTGATCGTTCACACGAATTGCGGTGTTCTGACAGGAAAAACATGTCCCCTTGTGGGAGCGGGCTTGCTCGCGAAAGCGGTGGTTCAGTCAATATACATGTCGACTCAACCACCGCTTTCGCGAGCAAGCCCGCTCCCACATTGGGGTTAGGTACAACCTTTAGTCGTTGCTTGGCTTGTTCACCGCTTGCAGCACGTATTGCGGCAAGGCGAAGGCGCCGATGTGAATCTCTGGATTGTAGTAGCGGGTAATGATGCCGCTGCCGGCGAAACGCTGTTGCAGGGTTTCACGGGACAGTTTGCGATAAGCGGTATTGGTCGCGCCCCAGGCAAACGTCATCGCGCCGCCGATGTAGGTCGGCACGGCCGCCTGATAGAAGTGCCAGTCCGGGAACAGGCTGCGCAGACGCCCGGCGGTGGTTTTGACTTCTTCGATCTGCATGAACGGGGTGCCGTTCTGGGTAACCAGGATGCCGCCTTCGTTCAGGCAGCGACGGCAGGCCTGGTAGAAGTTTTCCGAGAACAGCACTTCGCCCGGACCGATCGGGTCGGTGGAGTCGGAAATGATCACGTCGAACTTTTCAGTGGTGGTAGCGACGAAACGCATGCCGTCGTCGATCACCAGGTTCAGGCGAGGATCATCGAACGCACCTTTGGAGTGGTTCGGCAGGTATTCCTTGCACATGTCGACCACGGTGCCATCGATCTCGACCATGGTGATGTGTTCGATGCTGCGGTGCTTGGCCACTTCACGCAGCATGCCGCCGTCGCCGCCACCGATGATCAGCACGCGCTTGGCGCTGCCGTGCGCGAGGATCGGCACGTGGGTGAGCATTTCGTGGTAGATGAATTCGTCGGCTTCGGTGGTCTGGATCACGCCGTCCAGCGCCATCACCCGGCCCATGCGCGGGTTTTCGAAAATCACCAGGTGCTGGTGTTCGGTGCGCACTTCGTGCAGCAGTTTTTCCATGCGAAAACGCTGGCCGTAGCCTTCGTACAGGGTTTCCAGGTATTCGCTGGTAGGGGTATTGCTCATGGGAAGTGCTCCGATGAATGCGGGTGGCAACGGACGGTTACCCGCCCATGATGGCCAATCGAGCAGCTCGATTAACCAGGAAAGGCGCGCATTCTACGTCGCGGAAGATGACAGGTCGAACCTCACTTGATGAGTCGACACAATCTCCTGTGAGAGCTGACGTGCCTGCGATGCGGTCTGTCAGGTAGACCGCGGCGATTCCATCGCGGGCAAGCCACGCTCCCACAGGTTCAGTGTCGGTTGTGCGAGCGCACTCAGATCCGCACGTTGCCCCGTGGCCCGGCAATGGCCCAGATGATCAGACCCAACACCGGCAGGAACGCGATCAACAGCACCCAGAGGATTTTCATCCCGGTGGTGGCGCCACTTTTAAACACGTTGATGATGGCCCAGATATCCAGCACGAAAATGATCAAGGCGACCAGGCTGTTGAACGTAGAACCCATGGTGACGCTCCCTAAGAGTGATGTGCACCTTTAGGATAGCCGGGCCTTGGGAGGGTTCCGCTTTTTAAACGTGAATCGCAATCTTCAGCGCTTCCAGCGATGGCGCAGCGCTGATGCCGACTTCGGCGCACAGCTCCAGCACGCGCGGCACGTCGTTGCCGTAGACCAGCACCACTTGCAGCTCGTCGTCGAGCAACTGGCTGAAGTTCATCAGCGTGTAACCGCCGTTTTCCTTGTTCATGCTGCCCATTTGCACCTGAATGCGGTTGAGCGCGGTCAGGGCTTCGGTCTTGGCCAATTGCTTGGGTTTGATATTGAAATCAACGCCTGGGCCGAACGAGGCGACGATTTGGGCGAACAGGTCCATGTAGGTGTCGGCCTGGAACAGCACCGTCTCCGGCAGACTGCCGACCACCACCCATTCACCCAACGGGATCGGAAACGTGTCGTCGAAGTTGATATCCGGGTTGGCCGTCAGGAAAGCCTGAGGATTAGCGTAAGCCTGAGCCGCTTCGTCAGCGACTTTGAGGATTTCGTCATCGCTCATGCACCCGGAGCTGATTTTGCTGATGAGTTCGACGAGTGCGGCTTTCATGAGGTGAATCCTGTAGCGAATGAATTTTGAGGGCGCGAAGGATAGCGCATTCGGAGGAAGTTACCGAGCAGGGTAAGACCTGTGGCCAAGTAGCAATTTACCTGTGATGGAAAACCCTGTGGCGAGGGAGCTTGCTCCCGCTGGGCTGCGAAGCAGCCCCCAAAACAACCAGCGCGATCATTTAGACAGACCGAATGCGCCGGTTTACGACTGCTACGCAGCCGAGCGGGAGCAAGCTCCCTCGCCACAAAAAAACTTTCACCCACAACCCGCTGAACGGATCAGCCGAGCAGTTTTTCCAGCTGGGCGGTGGTGTCAACGGCGCCCATGGTTTTCGCGGCATCGAGGGCCGACACGCCGTTGGCGTCCTTGGCTTTCGGATCGGCGCCTTTGCTGATCAGGTAGTCGACGATTTCGACGCGGTTGAACATCGCCGCCATCATCAGCGCAGTACGGCCATCAAACGATGAGCCTTCCGCTTGCGCGCCGCCCTCGACCAAGGCCTTGACCACCGCCAGGTCGCCCTTGAACGCGGCACCGGCAATCGGGCTTTGGCCGTTGTCGTTGCGGATTTCCGGATCGGCCTTGTGTTCGAGCAGGACTTTCACGGTGTCCACGTGGCCGTGGTAGGCGGCCAGCATCAGCAAGGTGTCGCCCTTGTGGTTACGCAGGTTGGGCGGCAGGCCTTTGGTCAGCAGCGCAGCCATCATGGCCGCATCGCCCTCGCGCGCCTTGTTGAATACCTGTTCGGCAAATTCAGCGGCTTCTTCGGGGGTCATCTGGCGGCTTTGGTCTGACATCGGGGGCTCCCTGTTCGGTTATTCGCAAAGCCGACAGTTTCCCGAGCAGCCCCCGTGCTGTCACTTGTTTTTTCTCAAGGGCCGCCATAGGCACATTCAATAGCGGTACTTGCCGCAGTGAATATCCGCCAGCACCTGCTCGGTGACCTGCACGTAAGTCTGGGTGCCGGGCAGCCAGGCGTAGATCGGGTCATCGCCGGTTTTGCCGGGGTCGAAGGCTTCGTCCTTGAGCCGGGTCTTCTGGTATTTGAAGGTCCCGGTGGTTTCCATTTTCACTTTCACCCGCAGGAACAACGGCACCGCATAGGCCGGCATTTGCTGACGAGCGAAATCCAGCAGTTCGCTGAAGTCCAGGGTGGCCAGGGATTCGGCCGGGGTAATCGCCGCCATGCCGGCACGCCCGTTAGTGTTGTGGACTTCTACGCCATACGCCACGGCTTCCGCGATGTGCGGATGTTGCAGGAGGATGTTTTCCACTTCCGTGGTCGAGACGTTTTCGCCTTTCCAGCGGTAGGTGTCACCCAACCGGTCGACGAATTGCGCATGGCCGAAACCAATGTTGCGCAGCAGGTCACCGGTGTTGAAGTACCGATCGCCCTTCTTGAACACGTCATGCAGCACGATTTTTTCGGTCTTTAGCGGATCGGTGTAGCCGTCCAGCGGCGCCTTGTCGTCGATTCTCGCCAGTAACAAACCCTGCGCGCCCTTGGCCACTTTGTTCATGAAACCCTTGGCGTTGCGAATCGGCTGGCCGCTGTCGTGGTCGTAGGCCACCAGCTCCCAGGCCATCAGCGAGAAACCGATGGTGTGGTCAAAATTGAGCATGTTGGTGAAGCCGATGTTGCCGTCGCTGGCCGCATACAGTTCACAGATATGGTCGACGCCGAAGCGGGTCTTGAAGGCGTCCCACGCGCCGGGCCGCAAACCATTGCCGATCATCTTCGTCACGCCGTGCTGGTTGTCCTCGGCGCTGGCGGGTTGATCCACCAGATAGCGGCACAGTTCGCCGACGTAGCCGAGAGTAGTCGCATGGTATTTGCGTACGTCGTTCCAGAACTGGCTGGCGCTGAACTTGCGGCGGATGGCAAACCCCGAGGCGCCGCTAATGGCCGAACCCCAGCACACGCAGAGCCCGGTAGCGTGATACAGCGGCAAGGTGCAATAGACGATGTCGTGCGGCTGCATGTCCAGGGCAATCAGGCCGAAACTGGCGGAACTGCGCATCCAGCGCCCGTGCTTGAAGACGCCGGCCTTGGGCAAACCGGTGGTGCCCGAGGTGTAGATATAGAAACAAGGATCGTCGAAAAAAACCTGTTGGCTGCTGGCAGGATTGTCGTCGGTTGCGTCGACACTGGCCGTCATCAGGTTGACGAAGCCCTCGGGCGCAATGCCCGGATGGTTGTAGGTGTCTTGATCGGCGACGAACCAGGTTCGCGCCGGCGCGATGGACACCCGGTCGCGGACCATGGAAAAAGCCGGGACCAATTCGCCGCCGACAATGATCGCCACCGGGGCCACCAGGTTCAGGCTGTGCGCGAGGGTATCGCGGGTCTGCGAGGTGTTAAGCAACGCGCTGATCGCGCCGACCTTGGCCACCGCCAGAATCGTCACCAGTAGTTCCGGGCGGTTCTCGATGAAGACCGCGACCACGTCTCCCTTGCCGATGCCTCGGGCAATCAGATGATGAGCAATGCGATTCGCCCACTGGTTGACCTGCGTATAGGTCAGCGTCACGTCGCCCTGCAGTAACGCGGGGCCATCGGGATTGCGCGATGTCGCCTGTTCGAAACACCAGCCCAGGCCACACGGTTGGGTCGGATCCTTGACGTTGGCGACTTTCAGGCCCTTCACCACGCGGGGAATGGCTCTGGCGATCGTCGGCAGTTTGCGGAGCATCATGCTCCAGGTAATCGTGTCGTTCGGCCTGCGTTTCATCTGTGCTCCCGCTGATTTTTTTATTGTCGGGCGGCGTTCCATGAGCTCGAAAATACGTCAGCGGTTCTTGGGCTGTACACGCGGTTTTTGCAATGTTTTGTATCCGCCACCCGGACAGATAAAGGGTGAACATCGTCATGCCGATTGGTTCCATCGAATCAGCGACGATCTTTCAAAATGCAGGATGCACGATGGCCATTCATGCAGATTGCACGAAGGCAAAAACTACATAAAAAATTAACTAATTGATTTATAAGGATTTTATTAAATTAAAATACTGGCACAATCGCTGCAACTACCTCTCCATGCTTGCCAATCACGTGCAAACGGAGCTGATAGACATGAGCCTGATCCAAGAAAAATTTTCCTCCCTGTTCTCCAACTTCGAAGTCACCACCCAGGCGCGTCCTGACGGCGGGATTCTGCTGACCCTTCGTAGTACAGAAGGCAGAGTGTTCAAACGTTCGCTGTCCTACCAGCAATTGCACGCCGGTGACCAACTGACCTGGGCCATCAGTGCGATTCGCCGTGACTTGGCCGAACAGGCGAGTGAACTGCCGCAGATCTCCATGCTGCAAAGCCAGCAACGATTTGCCTTGCCGACTTATCACACGGCGTAAATCACCCTGATGGCAACACAAAACACTGTGGGAGCCGAGCTTGCTCGCGATGAGGGTCCGCCAGTCAACATTGTTGTTGAATGACACACCGCAATCGCGAGCAAGCTCGGCTCCCACAGGTTATGTGTGTGATGTAGTAGATGTCTTAAAAGGTGGAGGGGTTGATTCGCGCGAAGCTGTCGACGGTCAGATGGCCTGCCAGCTCCCCGCCCTCTCGCGCCAGCCCGCAGGTCGCCATCCCGGCCGTGCGTGCAGCGTCCAGCTCTTCGACGATGTCGGACAGAAATAGAATCTGCGCAGGCTCAATACCGATGGCCTGAGTGATGCGTTGGTAAGACTGCGCTTCCCGCTTGGGTCCCGACGTGGTGTCGAAATAGCCGCTAAACAGTGGCGACAAATCCCCCGCCTCCGAACAGCCGAAAATCAGTTTTTGCGCCTGGATCGAGCCCGAGGAATACACCAACAGTTGATAGCCTTCCTGATGCCAGCGCTTGAGCGCTTCAACGGCGTCCGGGTAAACATGGCCCTTCAACTGCCCGGCCTGATATCCCTGCTCCCACACCATGCCTTGCAATGCTTTGAGCGGCGTGGCTTTGCGGTCTTCGGCGATCCAGCCCAGGAGGATGGTGATCACCCGCTCAACGTCGGCGTCCGGCTCGGTGCTGTCGCGGCGCACGGCGGCCAGTTGTTCAGCCACATCGGCGCGCGCGGCGTGCTGACGGACAAAATCCGGCAGGTGTTTGGCGGCGTAGGGAAACAGCACGTCGAACACAAAACTCACCGCGCTGGTGGTGCCTTCGATGTCGGTGAGAATCGCTTTGATCGGCATCGGTTCAGTCCTCAAGACGCGGGAAGCGGCTGGCGATGTCTTCGCCGGTGAAGTTGGCCACCCAGCCTTCAGGATTGTTGAACAGGCGGATCGCGACGAAATGCGGATGCTCGCCCATGTCAAACCAGTGCGGCGTGCCGGCCGGCACCGAGATCAAGTCGTTCTTTTCGCAGAGCACGGCGTAGACGTAATCGTCGATGTGCAGGGTAAACAGGCCACGACCCGCCACGAAAAACCGGACTTCGTCTTCGCCATGACGGTGTTCGTCGAGGAACTTGGCGCGCAATTCGGCTTTTTGCGGGTGATCGCTGTTCAGGCTGATGACGTCGACCGTGATGTAACCGCGCTCGGTCATCAGCTTGTCGATCTGTTGCTGATACGCGGCGATCACTTCTTCCTGACTGGCGCCCGGCTGGATCTTCGCCGCCGCTTGCCAGCGGTCGAAACGCACGCCCTGCTCGGCTAGCGTGGAGGCGATGTCTTCGAAATGGGTCAGCACCTTGTTCGGCAGGTCAGGGCTTGAGACGTGGTAAACGGACAGGCTGCTCATCAGGGCAACTCCTTAACAGTTCATGCGTTACGGTTAAAGAGCGCGCGCGTCTTCAACTCGCACTCGAACAAAAATTCAAAGGCCTCGATCTGCCGCAGCGCATCGCTCATGCGCGCGCCCCAGGTGTAGAGGCCATGGCCGCGAATCAGGTAGCCGACGCAATCGGGATGGGCGTCCAGCCAAGGCTGCACCTTGGCGGCGAGGCGCGCAATATCCTGATCGTTGTCGAAAATCGGCACCCGCACCCGGGACTCGTGGGTCGATACGCCGGTGAAGGCTTTTTGCAGTTCGTAGTCTTCGAACTCGATGAAATCTTCCGGGGTCAGGCGCGACAGCACCGTAGCGTTGACCGAATGGGTGTGCAGCACCGCGCCGATTTCCGCGCGCCAGCGGTAGAGCTGAGTGTGCAACAAGGTTTCGGCGGACGGCTTTTTACCCGGTTCCAGGCTGTTGCCCGACAAATCGGTGGCGAGCACATCGTCGAGCCCCAACTGGCCTTTGTGCTTGCCGGACACCGTCAGCAGCGCTTCGCTCGGCGACAGACGCGTCGAGTAGTTGCTGCTGGTGGCCGGTGACCAGCCGCGGCCATACAGAAAACGCCCGGCGTCGATGATTTCCTGGGCGAGGTGTTCACGGGTAAGGCTCATGGCCTGTCCTCTTGCAGTCGTGTGGCAATGATAACGGCAGCCGCCAGGGCTGCGAGGCTTGCAATACTAAAGGTCAACGGGGCGCCGAGGGCATTCCAGCTGTAGCCGGCATACAACGCGCCCAATGCGCCACCGGTGCCGGCCAGTGCGGCATACAACGCCTGGCCCTGCCCTTGCTGGCGTGCGCCGAAACTACGTTGCACGAACTGGATGGCAGCCGCGTGAAAGCTGCCGAACGTGGCCGCGTGCAGCACTTGGGCGAGCAGCAACACCCAGAGAAATTCGGCAAACGAACCGAGCAGCACCCAGCGCAGGGCGGCCAGCAGGAAACTCGCCAGCAGCACCCGGCGTACCGAGAAGCGTGCGAGGATTTTGCTCATGGCCAAAAACATCAGCACTTCAGCCACCACGCCGACCGCCCAGAGCATGCCGATCACGCCACGGCTGTAGCCCAACCGTTCAAGGTGCAAGGTCAAAAACGTGTAATACGGGCCATGGCTCATCTGCATCAGCGCCACGCAGCCATAAAACGCCAGTACGCCGGGGCTGCGCAATTGCTTGAGAAACCCGTCCCCCGCTTCACGAAGGCCCTGAACCGGTTGCGCGTTTGGCACCCACAGGCTGCTGACCACGATACCGGCCATGATCAATACCAACGCCACCCGATAGATGTCGAGGCTGAGCCATTCAAACAATCGACCCAGCAACACCACGGTGATGATGAAACCGATGGAACCCCAGAGGCGAATCTGGCTGTAGCGCGAGGTCTGGCCTTTGAGGTGCGCCAGGGTGATGACTTCGAACTGCGGCAATACCGCGTGCCAGAAGAACGCGTGCAACGCCATGACCATCGCCAGCCAGGCGTAGGTCTTGCTGACGAAAATGAGTGAGAACGTCAGCAGCGTGCACACCGCGCCGAAGCGCACGATGGCCAGGCGCCGGCCGGTGTAGTCACCCAGCCAGCCCCAGATGTTCGGCGCGACGCAGCGCATCAACATCGGGATTGCCACCAGTTCGCCGATGCGCGCACTGGAAAATCCCAGGTGATCGAAGTACAGCGCCAGAAACGGCGCTGTCGAACCGAGCAAGGCGAAATAGAACAGATAGAAACTGGAGAGCCGCCAGTACGGGAGCGCGGCCACAGCCGTCAGACCGCAGCGGCGTTGAGGCTCTGTACAGACCCAAGGTCAGCCATTAAAGCTGACCCAACACCGGGGTGCTCACGCGCACATCAGCGTTCTGCCCACGGTGACGCAACAGGTGATCCATCAACACGATGGCCATCATCGCTTCAGCGATGGGCGTAGCGCGGATGCCGACGCACGGGTCGTGACGGCCCTTGGTGATGACGTCCACCGGGTTGCCATGAATGTCGATGGAACGGCCCGGCGTAGTAATGCTCGACGTTGGCTTCAACGCCAGATGCGCGACGATCGGCTGACCGGACGAAATACCGCCGAGAATGCCGCCGGCATTGTTGCTGAGGAAACCTTCCGGGGTCATTTCATCGCGGTGTTCGGTGCCGCGCTGGGCCACGCTGGCGAAACCGGCGCCGATTTCCACGCCTTTCACCGCGTTGATGCTCATCAGCGCGTGGGCCAGTTCAGCGTCGAGGCGGTCGAAAATCGGCTCGCCGAGGCCCGGCATCACGCCTTCAGCCACCACGGTGATTTTCGCGCCAACTGAATCCTGATCGCGACGCAGCTGGTCCATATAGGCTTCCAGCTCCGGGACTTTGTCCGGGTCAGGGCTGAAGAAGGCGTTTTCTTCCACCGAGTCCCAGGTCTTGAACGGGATTTCAATCGGGCCAAGTTGGCTCATGTAGCCGCGAATGACGATGCCTTGGGTTGCCAGGTATTTCTTGGCAATCGCGCCAGCCGCTACGCGCATCGCGGTTTCCCGCGCCGAACTGCGACCACCGCCACGGTAATCGCGCTCACCGTATTTATGGTGATAGGTGTAGTCGGCGTGGGCCGGGCGGAACAGATCCTTGATCGCCGAGTAGTCCTTGGACTTCTGGTCGGTGTTGCGGATCAGCAGGCCAATGGAGCAACCGGTGGTGCGACCTTCAAACACGCCGGAGAGGATTTCGACTTCGTCGGCTTCCTGGCGTTGCGTGGTGTGACGGCTGGTGCCCGGCTTGCGGCGGTCCAGGTCACGCTGCAAATCCTCCAGGGAAATCTCCAGCCCCGGCGGGCAGCCGTCGACAATGGCGACCAACGCCGGACCATGGCTTTCGCCCGCGGTGGTGACAGTGAACAGCTTGCCGTAGGTATTGCCGGACATGCAGGACGCTCCGTGAAATAGAACCTGAATACGTAATGCGCGCCAGTATACGCAGGCTACCCGAGTAGTTCATCCTCGAACCTTATGGGTGCCGGCGAGTCCAAACGGCATCTTTGTGAATGATGGCGTGATGATGCTGCGAGTTCTAGCCTTGAGCCTGACCCTGTTTACCGGCTACGTGCAGGCGAGCGTCCTGCAACGACCTATTACGCTGGATACCGGCACCGGTGAGCTTTTCGGCTCGCTGTTACTGCCCAAGTCCGACAATCCTGTGCCGGTCGTCCTGATCATTTCCGGCTCCGGCCCTACGGATCGTGACGGCAATAACACCGACGGCGGACGCAATGACAGCCTCAAACGGCTCGCCTGGGTGCTGGCCAAACACAACATCGCCAGCGTGCGCTACGACAAACGCGGGGTGGCAGCGAGCCTTGCCGCCACGCCGGATGAACGCAATCTGTCGGTAGAAGCCTATGTGGCCGATGCCGAAGCCTGGGGCCAAAAGCTGAAAAGTGATCCGCGTTTCGGCCCGCTGATTCTGCTCGGCCACAGCGAAGGCGCGCTGATCGCCACCCTGGCGGCGCCGAGTGTGGACGCCGCGGCGGTCATCTCGCTGTCCGGCAGCGCTCGCCCGGTCGATCAGGTGTTGCGTCAACAATTGAGCAATCAACTGCCACCGGCGCTGATGCAGCGCAGCAATGAGCTGCTCGACAGCCTCAAGGCCGGTCACACCGACGACAACGTGCCGCCTCCCCTTCAGACGGTTTTCCGCCCGAGTGTGCAGCCGTACCTGATTTCATTGTTCCGTCAGGACCCGGCGGCAGCGTTCGCCAGGTTGAAGATGCCGGCGCTGATCATTCAGGGCAGCAACGACATTCAGGTGGGTGTCGGTGACGCCAGGCTGCTGAAGGCGGCCAAACCGGACGCAGAGCTGGCGCTGATCGACGGCATGAACCACGTCATGCGCATCGTGCCCAACGACGTCAAACGGCAATTGGCCTCGTATAAAGACCCGCAATTGCCACTGGCGGCCGAGCTTGGCACGCGCATCCTCGGATTTATTGACGGACTTCGCCCCAGTTAAGCGCTGTTGCCCCTCCAGTCCTGTCAAAAACGGCCGATAAGCCTTTGTCGCCAGCGCAATGGCTGGCGGCAGGGCTTGGACAGGATCGCGCCGTTATGACTGATACCCAGACTTCACCCGACACCACCGCTGAAAAAGACGCACCGCCAGCGGTTGAGCTGCCGTGGGCGGACGTCCACGTCGAGCACCACAAGATGCTCCGTCTGGCGCCGCTGAAAACCGACCGTAATACCGGCGGGCGACCGCTGCGCTTTGTCGAATTCGGCTACGCCGAACGCAACAGCAAGGAGCAGAGCCTGATGCGCATGAGCATCACCCTGCCCGGCCAGCGTGTGCGCAAAGAACAGAATCACCTCGACGTGTGGGTCGACCACACCACCAAGCGCGTGCGTTTCGGGCCCGACAGTGGCCTGCAGATTGAACCGATGAACCGTGGCATCGGCCGCTTCATGGCCGCTCAAGGCATCACGTGGGCGAAGAAGCGCTGGTCCGGTTACACCGTCGACGGCACGGATCTGAACAATAAAGATGCGCTGAACGAAGACACGCGACTGCGCCGCGATCACTTTCTCAAGGCCCATGGTTTTGAGGTGGTGTATGCCGATGCCCAGCATTTGAAGGGCAGCGTCAAAGACGTGCAGGTCGGCGACCTGACGGGCGAGTGGAACACTGAAAAGCTGCAACTGGTGGAAATTCTCGAAGCCGCGCAAATGCTTCAGCAGGCCGAGCAGAACCTGGCCGAGCAGGAAGTGAAACTGAAGACGCACGAGGAAAAAGTCAGCAAGTACAAGCGTGAAGACGCCGGGCTGCGCTTTACCATTACGTGCCTGGTGGCGTTTGCGGTGTTTCAGGCGGGGTTGTTGATCTGGATTGCTACGCATCGCTGATAGCTTTTTTGTGGCGAGGGGGCTTGCCCCCTCACCACAAAAGCGGATTCAGTCAGACGCGAGAAGCGAACAATGCCTGATGATCGCGGCACTGTTCAGCCGTCAACATAAACACCCCATGCCCGCCGCGCTCGAAATCGAGCCACGCAAAATCGACTTCCGGGTACAGCGCATCGACGTGAACCTGGCTGTTGCCCACTTCGACAATCAGCAAGCCTTTCTCGGTCAGATGATCCGCTGCTTCAGCGAGCATGCGGCGCACCAGGTTCAAACCGTCATCGCCACAGGCCAGGCCCAGCTCCGGTTCGTGCTGATACTCGTCCGGCATATCGGCGAAATCTTCCGCATCGACGTAGGGTGGGTTCGACACGATCAGGTCGAAACGTTGACCCGGCAAGCCATCAAAGCCATCGCCCTGAACCGTGTACACCCGCTCATCGACACCGTGACGCTCAATGTTCTGATTGGCCACTTCCAGCGCTTCGAACGACAGATCGGCCAGCACCACTTCGGCGTTCTGGAACTCGTAGGCACAGGCGATACCGATGCAACCGGAACCGGTGCACAGGTCGAGAATGCGCGCAGGCTCTGCGCCCAACCAAGGTTCGAAGCGTTTTTCGATCAGCTCGCCAATCGGTGAACGCGGGATCAGCACGCGCTCGTCGACGATGAAGGACATGCCGCAGAACCACGCTTCGCCCAATAGGTAAGCGGTCGGAATGCGTTCTTCGATGCGGCGCTTGAGCAAGCGCTGCAGATTCACCAGCTCATCATCTTCCAGCGCGCAGTCGAGGTAGCTGTCGGCGATTTCCCACGGCAAGTGCAATGCACCCAACACCAGTTGACGGGCTTCGTCCCAGGCGTTGTCGGTCCCATGGCCGAAAAACAGATCCTCCCCATGGAAGCGGCTGACGGCCCAACGGATATGGTCACGCAGGGTACGAAGGCGGGAAGTGATCACGACGGCAAACTCCAGAAAAAACGACTGGCGATTCTAACAGCCAAAACGCGCCGCGACGACGCAGGAAAAATACCGGACCAGATGTAGGATCGATCCCTTTTTGCCGCTGGCTATTGAACAAAACCCGCAACTTGACAAGGCTGCGAGCCAGTAATGACGGCGCCTACGATAGTAGCGATTCACAGAACCGCTCAGCCAGAGGACAATGTCGCAAAAGCCCCACTCCAAGGAGCCCCAGAATGTCCGTTCCAAAAACGATGTTTCAACTCAGCGGCCGCGGTTACGCAGCAGCCAATCTGAGCCATGCGACCCTTGTCATCATCGATGCCCAGAAGGAATACCTCAGCGGTCCGCTGGCCCTGAGCGGCATGGACGCTGCCGTCGCGAACATCAAGCAATTGCTGGCGGCTGCCCGTGCGGCCGGCCGCCCCATCGTGCATGTACGCCACCTCGGTACGGTCGGCGGACTATTCGACCCACAAGGCGAGCGCGGTGAGTTCATCCCCGGCCTTGAGCCACAGGCCGACGAAACCATCCTCGGCAAATTGCTGCCGAGTGCGTTCCACGGCACCGAACTGGCCAAACGCCTGGAAGACCTCGGCGCCCTTGACCTGATCGTCTGCGGTTTCATGAGCCATTCCAGCGTCAGCACCACGGTGCGTGCCGCCAAGAACCTGGGTTTCCGTTGCACGCTGGTGGAAGACGCCTGCGCCACGCGCGACTTGCCTTACAAGGGCGGCGTACTGAGTGCCGAGCACGTTCAGCAGACCGAAATGGCGATCATGGCGGACAATTTCGCCACCCTCGCGCTCACTCACGACCTGATTTGATCGTCCCGTGACGAGCGGCCAATAGCGCCGCTCATCTGCAAAAGCCTTTCGTTTGCCGCAATTGTCTTAGCCTCAGGAACATCCCGGTCAACTCCCGGTCGAAGGGCCGATACCCATTGAGGAAGGTCGGAATGAAGTTATCCGATGGTTTTGACGCTCGCCGCTTGCGGCCCAAAGGCCAACGCAACTGGCGTTTTCGTATTGGCGCGGCCTTTGCCGCGTTGCTGGCAACGTGCGGTGTGTTGCTCGCCATGGCCGCTGCCGCCAGCCTGTTTGGCCACGTCCCCGCGCTGGGCGAACTGAACACCAGCCGCACCGGTGCGGCGGTGGTCCTGGCGGTTGGCCTGTTCGTGCTGTACCTCGGCGTGTGGCTGTGGCGTCGCTGCCGGCGCCGTTCGCGTCAGTCGCGAGAGCTGAACATGTCCCCGCACCTGATGAAAAAACACGATTGAACCGAGGCCTGGCATCAGCCGGGCCTCAATTGTTATGGATAGCGCCTCGACTTGGGTAAACTGGCCGACCTTCGCGGAGGCTGACATGCAAGACGACGATTTTTCCCTGTTCAAAAGTGCGATCCAAGGCGTCAAGCCGATCAAGCACGATCGCGCCGAAACCGGTAAACCCAAGGCCGACCGCGCGCAAATCGCTAAGCTGCGTCAAGCCGCAACCATTCGTACCGATGCGACCACCGTGGATGGGCTGTCCGATCAGTTCGTCATCGATGTCGGCCCGGAAGACGAGTTGATGTGGGCCCGTGACGGTGTCCAGGAAAGCCAGATGCGCAAGCTCAAGATCGGACAGATTCCGTTTGAGGGCAGCCTTGACCTGCACGGCATGAGCGTGGAAAAGGCCCGGGAAACCCTCTGGGCCTTTCTGGCGGAAGCCACCAAGTTCGAAATTCGCTGCGTGCGCGTCACCCACGGCAAAGCCGTGCGTCTGGACGGCAAGCGGCCGATGATCAAGAGTCACGTCAACACGTGGTTGCGCCAGCATTCACAGGTGCTCGGCTTCACCTCGTGCCAGGCCAGACATGGCGGCGCCGGAGCGGTGTATGTGATGCTCAAACGCACCATGATGGAAGGTCGCGACGAGTAAAGCTGTCGCGTCATGCTTGCAGCGCCGTGTTTGCCACCGTACCCTTGCCCTTTGCGAAAATCCCCACAGGTAGTTTCATGTCCCTGGAACAGAATTACACCGCGATTCTCGGCCAACTGGGCGAGGACGTCTCCCGCGAGGGCCTGCTCGACACGCCAAAGCGTGCCGCCAAAGCCATGCAGTACCTCTGCCGCGGTTATGAACAGACGCTCGAAGAAGTCACCAACGGTGCCTTGTTCAGCTCCGACAACAGCGAAATGGTGCTGGTCAAGGACATCGAGCTGTACTCGTTGTGCGAACACCACCTGCTGCCGTTCATCGGCAAGGCGCACGTCGCTTACATCCCGAGCGGCAAAGTATTGGGCCTGTCGAAAGTGGCGCGAATCGTCGATATGTACGCTCGCCGCCTGCAGATCCAGGAAAACCTCAGCCGCCAGATCGCCGATGCGGTCCAGCAAGTCACCGGCGCCCTGGGCGTTGCGGTGGTGATCGAGGCCAAGCACATGTGCATGATGATGCGCGGTGTGGAGAAACAGAATTCGTCGATGATCACTTCGGTGATGCTTGGTGAGTTCCGCGAAAACGCGGCCACCCGCAGCGAGTTTCTCAGCCTGATCAAGTAACGTTCGGCACGAAGAAAACCGGCATTCATCGCCGGTTTTTTTTCGTCTGCAAAAAATCAGGTAAGCTGCGCGCCCTTCTTCATTCGTACCGTGAGGCTTTCAACGTGTTCGTAAAAGCGCTTCGTGTCGGCCTTGGCCAACTGATCATCTTCATCGACTTCATCACCCGCCCCGGCAAGAAGCAGCGCGCTGCCGAGGCGCAAGCCAAGGTCAACTCCGCCGCCAAGGACCTGACCCTGTATCAATTCCACGCCTGCCCGTTCTGCGTGAAAACCCGCCGCAGCCTGCGTCGCCTGAATGTGCCGGTGGCACTGCGTGATGCGAAGAACAACGAACAGGATCGCCAGACCCTGCTGGAGCAAGGTGGCAAGATCAAGGTGCCGTGCCTGCGTATTGAAGAAAATGGGCAGACCACCTGGATGTATGAGTCCAAGGTGATTATTGATTATCTGGATAAGCGGTTTGCTGCTGCTTGATGGTTGTGTGGTGAGCTGACTGACTCCACCACAAATCCCAGTCAAAAATAAACCGGCCCAATGGCCGGTTTATTTGTTTCTACCCTCCCCTCAAGTGGGTGGTCTGGCGCCTTCGCGAGCAAGCCCGCTCCCACATTCAACCGCATGCCCCTGAACGAACGCGGTTGAATGTGGGAGCGGGCTTGCTCGCGAAGGCTTCCGCACAGGCGATATATCCTTATCGCCAAACTTTTCGTAAACAAAATCGAAAACATTATTTGCTTTCTTTGTATACAAAAGCATAATCCACTTCGAGCGAGTTCCTGACCAGACGGTCAACAAATTCGCAAGTGCCTCAAAGGATCGCTGCCACCCTCATGGGTCCGGTCCTGGAAATAACAATAAAACTCTTGAGGAGTATTCGCTGTGGAAAGCCGCAAATCCGAAGCATCGACGCTGGAACTCTCGCCGCCGTTACGCAATGGCTTGCTTGAGCGCATCTTCAAACTCACCTTGCACGGCACCACGGTGAAGACCGAGCTGATCGCCGGTCTGACAACCTTTATCACCATGGCTTACATCATCTTCGTCAACCCCAACATCATGGCCGACGCCGGGATCGATCACGGCGCAGCGTTTGTGGCGACCTGCATCGCGGCTGCGCTGGGTTGCCTGTTGATGGGCCTCTACGCCAACTGGCCCGTCGGCTTGGCGCCGGGCATGGGCCTGAACGCTTTCTTCACCTACACCGTGGTCGGCACCATGGGCTACAACTGGGAAACCGCCCTCGGCGCGGTGTTTGTTTCCGGTGTGTTGTTCATGATCCTGACCTTTTCCAGGATTCGCGAATGGCTGCTCAACAGCATTCCAGTGAGCCTGCGCTTCGCCATGGGCGCCGGCGTCGGTTTGTTCCTGGGCCTGATCGGCCTGAAAACCGCAGGCATCGTTGTCGATAGTCCGGCCACCTTGATCAAGCTCGGCTCCCTGCGCGAACCCGGCCCGCTGCTCGCCGCCGTCTGCTTCCTGATGATCGCCATCCTCAGCTACCACAAAGTGTTCGGCGCAATCCTCATCAGCATCATCACCGTGACCCTGGCCGGTTGGGGCCTGGGCCTGGTGCACTACGAGGGCATCATGTCGGCCCCGCCGAGCCTTGCCCCGACCTGGATGGCGATGAACCTGGCCGGAGTGTTCAACGTCAGCATGATCAGCGTGGTCCTGGCGTTCCTCTTCGTGCACATGTTCGACACCGCCGGCACCCTGATGGGCGTGGCCCAGCGCGCCAACCTGGTCGGCGCCGACGGGCGAATCGAGAACCTCTCCCGCGCCATGAAAGCCGACAGTGCTTCCAGCGTCTTTGGCGCGATCGTGGGTGTTCCGCCGGTCACCAGTTATGTTGAAAGTGCAGCGGGTGTTGCTGCGGGTGGTCGGACTGGTCTTACCGCGGTGACCGTCGGTGTGCTATTTATTGCCGCGATGTTCTTCGCACCACTGGCCGGGATGATTCCCGCCTATGCCACCGCCGGCGCGCTGATTTATGTGGCGATGCTGATGATGGGCGGTATGAAGCACATCGAATGGGACGAAGCGACCGACAGCATTCCGGCCATCGTTACCGCAATCATGATGCCGCTGACCTTCTCGGTCGCCGACGGCATTGCACTGGGTTTCATCACCTATGTGGCGCTGAAGGCCGGCACCGGTAAGTACAAGGAAATCTCCGTCAGCTTGTGGGTGCTCTGCGCAATCTTCATCGCCAAGTTCATTTTCTTGTAAGCGCTTACGTTTCAAACACAGTGTTTCAAAACAGCCTCACCCCACCGGGTGGGGCTTTTGCACAAATGGAGGAAAGTGATGAGTCTGGAAACCTGGCTGCTGTTCAGCGGCGCTGCGCTGGTGGTGATCCTGATCCCGGGGCCCCTGTCGTTGCTGATGATCAGCAACAGTTTGAATTACGGTTTGCGCCGCTCCTACCCGGCGTTTCTCGGTGGCGTGATTGCTTCGATCTGCTTGCTCAGTGCTTCCGCGCTGGGTCTGGGCGCCTTGCTGCTGGCGTCGGAACAGCTGTTCAGCGCGCTGAAAATCGTCGGGGCGCTGTACCTGTTCTACCTCGCCTGGCAGAGCTGGCAGCAATCGCGCCAGCCATCGGTGGGCGCCGAAGTGCCTCAGGCGGCGCCGGTGCCACGTTTTCGTGCACTGTTCGGGCGTGCGTTTGTGCTGGGCGCGAGCAATCCGAAAGACATTCTGTTTTTTGCCGCTTTCTTGCCGCAGTTTCTGAGCGCGGAACAACCGTTTTTGCCGCAGTTGCTGGTGATGATTGCGACCTGGACCGTGCTCGACCTGCTGTGCAAATTGGCTTATGGGCTGGGTGCGCATGGCGCGGCGCGATATCTGCGCAGTGGCAAGGGGCAGAGCTGGTTTAATCGAGTGAGTGCGGCGCTGTTTGGTGGTGCAGGCGCCGCATCCCTTTTGAGCCGCTAAAAGCTTCGCGAGCAAGCCCGCTCCCACATTTGATCTCCGTTGCACTGACGTTCAAATGTGGGAGCGGGCTTGCTCGCGAAGGGGTCAGCAGCCACACCAGATTTCTTGAAGACGAAAAAAAGCCCGCAGTGTGAGCGGGCGAAAGACCAAAGAAGCTATATGCGCAGTCGCTTCCAGGTTGAGGCAGCTGCTTGGGGGATCAGCTGCCGCGGTACGTGGAATAGCTGTACGGCGAAATCAGCAGCGGCACATGGTAGTGATCCTGTTCCGCAGAGATGCCGAAACGCAGCACCACTACATCGAGAAACGCCGGCTCCGGCAGCTGAACGCCACGGGCGCGGTAGTAATCGCCCGCATGAAACTGAACCTGATAGACCCCGGTACGGTAGTCATCGCCTTGCAGCAGCGGTGCATCGACACGGCCATCGCTGTTGGTTGTCGCACTGGCGACCAATTCCAGCTGAGAACCTTCAACACGGTACAACTCGACCTTGATCGAGCTGCCCGGGCAACCGTGTGCAGCGTCCAAAACGTGTGTTGTCAAACGTCCCATTGATTCTGCGCGCCTGCCTGCGTGGAGCAGCCAGACCTCGCGCCTCCCGAAGTCAGTTGAAAAGGAGACCGCACCGATTCGGAGCACGAATCACTGCGGCGAGCGATTGATTAAGACACTTTTCAAAAAAATTGTACACAATAAAAACGACATATTTCCCGCCATGCCCGCCAGTCGCAAATTTTCAGCGAATTTCCGCCACACCCTACGATCAGCGGCCCCTCTATCCTTTAGCTGACTAGTCAGGCAGGTTTCTTGCAATACCAGTCATTCATGACAGTTCGCGAAAAATGCAGAAATTCAGGCTTACAAAGTGGATATAAAGTTGTATACAATCAGTCCATCGCTGTGACGCCAGCCTGAATTCCATCGCCAAGGCGCCACACAACCTGTCAACACGAATAAGAAGGAAGACTGCAGTGAGCGCTGACTACCCACGCGACCTGATCGGTTACGGCAGTAACCCTCCTCACCCACACTGGCCGGGCAATGCCCGCATCGCCTTGTCTTTCGTACTCAATTACGAAGAAGGCGGCGAGCGCAACATCCTGCACGGCGATAAAGAATCCGAAGCCTTCCTCTCCGAAATGGTCTCGGCGCAGCCGCTTCAAGGCGCGCGCAACATGAGCATGGAATCCCTTTACGAGTATGGCAGCCGTGCCGGCGTCTGGCGGATTCTGAAGCTGTTCAAGGAATTCGACATTCCGCTGACCATCTTCGCCGTCGCCATGGCCGCCCAGCGCCACCCGGACGTGATCCGCGCGATGGTCGATGCCGGCCACGAGATCTGCAGTCACGGCTACCGCTGGATCGACTACCAGTACATGGACGAAGCGCAGGAACGCGAGCACATGCTCGAAGCGATCCGCGTCCTCACCGAAATCACTGGCGAACGCCCACTGGGCTGGTACACCGGTCGCACCGGCCCGAACACCCGTCGACTGGTGATGGAAGAAGGTGGTTTCCTCTACGACTGCGACACCTACGACGACGACCTGCCCTACTGGGAACCGAACAACCCGACCGGCAAGCCGCACCTGGTGATCCCGTACACCCTGGACACCAACGACATGCGCTTCACCCAGGTCCAGGGTTTCAACAAGGGCGACGACTTTTTTGAATACCTCAAGGACGCCTTCGACGTGCTTTACGCTGAAGGCGCCGAAGCCCCGAAGATGCTGTCGATCGGCCTGCACTGCCGCCTGATTGGCCGTCCGGCGCGTCTGGCGTCGCTCAAGCGCTTTATCGAATACGCTAAAAGTCATGAACAGGTGTGGTTCAGCCGCCGCGTCGACATCGCGCGCCACTGGCACGAAACCCACCCGTACCAAGGGGCTGCCCAATGAGCACCTTTCAAACGCTGAAGCCATCGAGCCTGAGCCGCGATGCGTTCGTCGCCGCTTTCGCCGACATCTACGAACATTCGCCATGGGTGGCCGAGAAGGCCTTCGACCTGGGCCAGGACGCCTCGATCGACGAGATCGAAACCCTGCACCAGCGCATGAGCGACATCCTGTTGAGCGCCGATCACGCAAGCCAGCTGGCTTTGATCAACGCTCACCCGGACCTGGCAGGCCGTGCGGCCGTCCAGGGAGAACTGACCGAAGCCAGCACCAATGAACAGGCTGGCGCCGGTATTCACCAATGCACGGCCGAAGAGTTCCAACGCTTCACCGAGCTGAACGACGCCTATAAAGCCAAGTTCAAGTTTCCCTTCATCATGGCGGTAAAAGGCAGCAACCGGCATCAGATCCTCGCGGCGTTCGAAACGCGCATTCACAATTCGGTCGACACCGAGTTCAAATGCGCGCTGGCAGAGATCAACAAGATTGCGTTGTTCCGTTTACTGACCCTATAGCGAGCTTTGCCCGAGCGACATTGAACGCATACATACATCGCCCAGGGCACTGCAAGCATCCCAAGCCAACTTATTAAAGGCAGACAAGAAGAATGAAAGCTTACGCCGTACCTTTCGAGAAGTTCGTCAACCTGGCCGATGCCCGCCTGGGCACCAAAATCATCTCGGTCACCGATGACTGGTTCGCTGATGCCAACCGCCTGTTCCAGCCGACCCCGGCTGTGTGGAAAGAAGGCGTGTTCGATGACAACGGCAAGTGGATGGACGGCTGGGAGTCGCGCCGCAAGCGCTTCGAAGGCTACGACAGCGCCGTGATCCGCCTTGGTGTACCGGGCTCGATCAAAGGCGTCGACATCGACACTTCATTCTTCACCGGCAACTTCCCGCCGTCGGCTTCCCTGGAAGCCTGTTTCCTGGCTGAAGGCGAGCCAACTGAAAACACCCAGTGGGTTGAGGTGCTGTCCGCTGTAGAGCTGCAAGGCAACAGCCACCACTTCCACGAAATCAACAACGATCAGGCGTTCAGCCACCTGCGCTTCAACATCTACCCGGATGGCGGCGTGGCCCGTCTGCGCGTGTACGGTGTGCCACACCGCGACTGGTCCGCTGTGGGCGATAACGAGCAAATCGATCTGGCAGCAGCGCTGAATGGTGGCCGCGCCCTCGCCTGCTCCGATGAACACTTCGGCCGCATGAGCAACATCCTTAACCCGGGCCGTGGCATCAACATGGGCGACGGCTGGGAAACCGCTCGTCGTCGTACCCCGGGCAATGACTGGGTGATCGTCGCGCTGGGCCATGCCGGTGAAGTCGAGAAAGTCATCGTCGACACCCTGCACTTCAAGGGCAACTACCCGGACACGTGCTCGATCCAGGGCGCATTCGTGAAAGGCGGCACCGACAGCCAGATCGAAACCCAATCGTTGTTCTGGCGCGAACTGCTGCCGGCGCAGAAACTGGAAATGCACGCCGAACACACCTTCGCCGAGCAGATCAAGGCACTGGGTCCAATCACCCATATCCGTCTGAACGTGTTCCCGGATGGTGGTGTGAGCCGCTTGCGCGTTCTCGGCAAGGTCGCTAAATAAGCGGTGAGGCCATTCGCGAGCAAGCCCGCTCCCACATTTGAAATGCATTCCCCTGTGGGAGCGGGCTTGCTCGCGAAGACGTCAGAACTAACAACACAGAATTTTGGATAAGAAGACCAGCATGCGCACACTGACGATTGAACCGCTGACCAAAGAAGCCTTCGCCCCTTTCGGTGACGTGATCGAAACCGACGGCAGCGATCACTTCATGATCAACAACGGTTCGACCATGCGCTTTCATAAACTGGCGACGGTGCAAACCGCCACGCCAGAGGACAACGCGATCATCAGTATCTTCCGCGCCGACGCGCAGGACATGCCGCTGACCGTCAGCATGCTGGAGCGTCACCCGCTGGGCAGCCAGGCGTTTATTCCGCTGCTCGGCAACCCTTTTCTGATCGTGGTCGCGCCACTTGGCGATGAACCTGTATCAGGCTTGGTCCGCGCCTTCGTCACCAACGGCAGGCAGGGCATTAATTACCATCGCGGCGTTTGGCACCACCCGGTGCTGACGATCGAAAAGCGGGATGACTTCCTGGTGGTTGATCGCAGTGGCACAGGCAATAACTGCGATGAGCATTTTTTCAAAGAGGATGAGCGTTTGATCCTCGCCCCCCACCAATAAGAGAAGGTCTGATCACTCGACAACAGGGTGACAGGCGAGAGGTAAAGACTGTGGAAGCACATCTGTTCGAATGGCTGAACCTTAGCGTGCGCTGGGTTCACATGATTACTGGCGTGGCCTGGATCGGTGCGTCGTTCTATTTCGTCTGGCTGGAAAACAACCTCAATCGGGTCAACCCGAAAAGTGGTCTGGCGGGCGATCTGTGGGCGATCCACGGCGGCGGTATCTATCACCTGGAAAAATACAAACTGGCTCCACCGACCATGCCGGACAACCTGCACTGGTTCAAATGGGAAGCCTACTTCACCTGGATGTCGGGGATCGCGCTGCTGTGCGTGGTGTTCTACTCCAACCCGACGCTGTACCTGCTGGCACCGGGCAGCAGCCTGAGCGGCCCTGAAGGTGTGATGTTGGGCATCGGCTCGCTGTTCGTCGGCTGGTTCGTCTACTCCTTCCTCTGCGACTCGGCCCTGGGCAAACGCCCTGCCCTGCTCGGTTTCATCCTGTTCGTGCTGATCATTGGCGCCGCTTACGGCTTCAGTAAAGTGTTCAGCGGTCGTGGTGCGTACCTGCACGTCGGCGCGATCATCGGCACCATCATGGTCGGCAACGTGTTCCGCATCATCATGCCGGCACAGCGCGCACTGGTTGCCGCGATTGCCGAGAACCGCACGCCCGATCCGGCGCTGCCGGCCAAAGGCTTGCTGCGTTCGCGTCACAACAACTACTTCACCTTGCCGGTGCTGTTCATCATGATCAGCAACCACTTCCCGAGCACTTACGGCAGCCAATACAACTGGCTGATCCTGGCCGGGATCGCGGTGCTGGCGGTGTTGGTGCGCCACTACTTCAACACCCGTCATGACAGCCACAAGTTCGCCTGGACGCTGCCAGTGGCCGCGGTCGGCATGATCAGCCTGGCTTACGTCACCGGCCCTGCGCCGATGACCAGCCCGGACGTGGCCAAGGCCCCTGTGAAGATCGAATACCAACCGCTGCCGGAAACCGCAGTGGGCGGAGGTTTGAAACCTGCTGATGCCAAACCCGCAGAAGCACCCGCCGCCGCACCTGCTCAAGCCTCTAACGCCGGCCCTGGTTTCGACAAGGTCCACAGCGTGATTCAGGAGCGTTGCGCGGTTTGCCACTCGGCCAAACCGACCAGCCCGTTGTTCAGCGCGGCCCCTGCCGGTGTGATGTTCGACACCCCCGAGCAGATCCGTCAGAACGCGCCGCGCATTCAGGCTCAGGCCGTCACCAGCCAGATCATGCCACTGGGCAACATCACGCAGATGACCCAGCAGGAACGTGACCTGATTGGTGCCTGGATTGTGCAGGGAGCCCAGACCAACTAAGCAACACAGAAGCCTGTGAAAAGCAGGCTTTTGTGGCGAGGGGGCTTGCTCCCGCTGGACTGCGTAGCAGTCCCTCTTTTGGGGTCGCTTCGCAACCCAGCGGGAGCAAGCTCCCTCGCCACAGGTCTGCCTGATACAAAAATCACAAGAATAAAAAAGACCCGAGGTGTTGCATGTCCGAGCTATCCAAAGCGCGCATCCCCGACGCACCCGCCATTCAGCGTTTGCCCCTTTTGCAACTGATCCTGGTCGGTCTGCAACATGTTTTGCTGATGTACGGCGGCGCCATCGCGGTGCCGCTGATCATCGGACAGGCCGCTGGCCTGAGTCGTGAAGAAATCGCCTTTCTGATTAACGCCGACTTGCTGGTCGCCGGCATCGCCACCATCGTCCAGTCCCTGGGCATCGGCCCCATGGGCATCCGCATGCCCGTGATGATGGGCGCCAGTTTCGCCGCCGTCGGCAGCATGGTTGCCATGGCCGGCATGCCAGGCATCGGTCTGCAAGGAATCTTCGGTGCGACCATCGCCGCCGGTTTCTTCGGCATGCTCATCGCGCCCTTCATGTCCAAAGTCGTGCGCTTCTTCCCGCCCCTGGTGACAGGCACCGTGATCACCTCGATCGGTTTGTCGCTGTTCCCCGTGGCCGTCAACTGGGCCGGTGGCGGTGCCGGCGCCACACAATTCGGCTCGCCTATTTACCTGACCATTGCCGCGCTGGTGCTGGGCACCATTTTGCTGGTGCACCGTTTCATGCGGGGGTTCTGGGTCAATATTTCCGTGTTGATCGGCATGTGCCTGGGCTACGTGCTCTGCGGTCTGATCGGCATGGTCGACCTCAGCGGCATGGCGCAAGCGCCGTGGCTGCAATTCGTCACCCCGCTGCATTTCGGCATGCCGAAGTTTGAACTCGCCCCGATTCTGTCGATGTGCCTGGTGGTGGTGATCATCTTCGTCGAGTCCACCGGGATGTTCCTCGCCCTGGGCAAGATCACCGGCCAGGAAGTCTGCCCACGGATGCTGCGTCGCGGCTTGCTGTGTGACGCCGGCGCCTCGTTCTTCGCCGGGTTCTTCAACACCTTCACCCACTCCTCTTTCGCACAGAACATCGGCCTGGTGCAGATGACCGGCGTGCGCTGCCGTTCGGTGACCATCGTCGCTGGCGGCTTGTTGATCGTCTTGAGCCTGCTGCCCAAAGCCGCCTTCCTGGTCGCGTCGATTCCGCCAGCGGTCCTCGGCGGTGCGGCGATTGCGATGTTCGGCATGGTGGCCGCGACTGGCATCAAGATCCTTCAGGAAGCCGACATCGGCGACCGCCGAAATCAACTGTTGGTGGCCGTCAGCATCGGCATGGGATTGATCCCGGTGGTGCGCCCCGAGTTCTTTGCCCACCTGCCGGTATGGATGAGCCCGATTACCCACAGCGGTATCGCCATGGCCACGATCAGCGCCCTGACGCTGAACCTGCTGTTCAACATTTTGGGTGGCGCCGAGCGCGCGGCCATCAACGACTGCCCTGCTCACCCGCATTAATACAGACGAGCACAAAACCTGTGGGAATTCATTCCCACAGGCGGGACTGCCTGCGCCTCAACAATAAAAACAAGAGGAAGCAACAGATGGTTTTTACCGACTCAAGCCGCTCGTTTAGCAACGAGCGGCCAACCTCAGATAACCGTGCCCCACACCTGTCGTCGGTGCGCTGTTGCGGGGCACTTGAGACCTGGCCGAGTAGTCAGTATTCTCCGCGGCCGCCTGAATCCGCTTTAAAAAAAAGCCCGGATTTAATTCCTGACCAGAAAGCCAGCTTATCCCGGCTCTGGACGGTACCAAGGCATTCCACACCCCCTCTCAATCGACTGTTTTTGAGCAGCCGAGCGGGAGTTTTTTTGCTTTTTGAAAACCTTGGCGCAGCTCTTGCTAACAGCATTAAAGCTGACCGAATGGATGATTTTTTACCGCTACAGAAACAGGCGCCACACCAGAGCGCCGAGCTTAAAAAAATAACGTGGAACCACCTACTTTTTGGGAGCAACCGAATGAAACGTACGTGCACCAGCCTGATGCTCGCGGGATCTTTACTGGCCGGCGGCCAGGCCATGGCCGGCGACCTGCTGCAATGGCAGACCAACAGCCTGACCTACCTGTACGGTAAGGATTTCCAGGTCAACCCGAACATCCAGCAGACAGTGACCTTCGAGCACGCCGATGGCTGGAAGTACGGCGACAACTACTTCTTCATCGACAAGATCTTCTACAACGGCAAGAAAGACGCCTATGCGGGTGATAACACCTACTACGGCGAACTCAGCCCACGTTTGTCGTTCGGCAAGATCTTCGATCAGAAGCTGGAATTCGGCCCAATCAAGGACGTGCTGCTGGCCATGACCTATGAGTTTGGCGAGAACGATACCGAGTCGTACCTGATCGGTCCGGGTTTCGACCTGTCCATCCCGGGCTTCGACTATTTCCAGTTGAACTTCTACAACCGTCACAGCGAAGGCGGCCGCCCGGGTGACAACATCTGGCAGGTCTCTCCGGTCTGGTCCTACACCATCCCGATGGGTAGCTCGGACGTTGTGATCGACGGCTTCATGGACTGGGTGGTCGACAACGACGTCAACAAAGAAGGCGAATACCACGCCAACCTGCACTTTAACCCACAGATCAAATACGACTTGGGCAAGGCACTGAAGCTGGGCGACAAGCAGTTGTACGTCGGTATCGAATATGACTACTGGAAAAACAAATACGGTATCGAAGACAGCCAGGGCTTCAAGACTGATCAGAGCGCGACGAGCTTGCTGGTCAAGGTTCACTTCTGATCCGGCTGTAATTGGCGTTCTTTAGGACGCCATCGCGGGCAAGCCACGCTCCCACAGGGTTTTGGATCGCTTCAAGTTATGTGAAACGACACAAAACCTGTGGGAGCGTGGCTTGCCCGCGATAGCCACACCACCCATCTCAAGCCGAAACTACAGGCTCCGGCAACCCAAGAAACCGGCAAAGCTCCTCACGCTTGGCCAGCGCATCCCGCCGCCCCAGATCAATCAACTCGCTGCAATACCCCGCCTCGAACAGCAGATAACTCAATACCCCCGCCCCGCTCGTCTTCGTTGCCCCAGGCCCCCGCAGAAACAGGCGCAACGCCGCCGGCAATTCCTGCCGATGCCGCGCCGCAATTTCATCGATCGGCTGACTCGGCGAAATCACCAGCACCTCCACCGGCGCCACGCCCAACGCACGGGTCGGCGTCCCCGCGGGCATCAAGTGGCTGAACTGGTTCAGACGCTGCAACAACTCGATGTCACTTTCCAGGCTGTCAATGAACGTACTGTTGAGCATGTGCCCACCAATCTGCGCCAGGGTCGGTTGTTGCCCGGTATAGGCGCGCTGCAGCGGTTGCTCCGGGTCGACACCACGCGGGTTGCCGCTGACACCCACCACCAGCACGCGAGTGGCGCCCAGGTGCAGGGCCGGACTGATCGGGGCGGATTGGCGCACTGCACCGTCGCCGAAGTATTCCTCGCCGATTTTCACCGGGGCGAACAGCAATGGAATGGCCGAACTGGCCAGCAAATGCTCGACACTCAATTGGGTCGGAATGCCGATACGCCGATGGCGCAGCCACGAATCGATAGTGCCGCCACCCTGATAGAAGGTGACCGCCTGGCCGGATTCGTAGCCAAACGCCGTCACGGCGACCGCCTGCAACTGTTTCTGGGCAATGGATTCGGCGATGCCGGCCATGTTCAGTTTGTCGTTGAGCAACCCACGCAGCGGCGAACTGTTGAGCAATGCCACCGGCACGTGAGCGCCAAGCCCGAGCAAACTGTGACTGACAAAGCGGCTGGCTTGATGGATGACGCCGGGCCAGTCACTGCGCAGCACCAGATGGCTGCGAAAGCCCTGCCAGAACGCAGTCAAACGCTCGATGGCGCCACGAAAATCCATCGCACCGCTGGCGAGACTGACCGCGTTGATCGCCCCGGCCGAGGTGCCGACGATCACTGGAAACGGGTTCGCCGCGCCCAGCGGCAGCAACTCGGCAATAGCCGCCAGCACGCCCACCTGATACGCCGCTCGAGCCCCGCCGCCGGAAAGAATCAACCCTGTAACCGGTTCAGCAAGACTCATCGCAACACTCCATGGCGCTTAAAGGGGTCAACCGCGTTTTTTGTACAGCTTGGGCTCGCCGGGTGGCCGGCTCTTGAAGCGGCGATGGGCCCAGAGGTATTGCTCCGGGCATTCACGCAAGGCGCCTTCGACCCACTGATTGATGCGGATGCAATCGGCCTCTTCAGTCTCGCCGGGGAAACCTTCGAGCGGCGCATGGATCACCAGTCGATAACCGCTGCCATCCGCCAGACGTTCCTGAGTGAACGGCACCACCAACGCCTTGCCCAGCCGCGCAAACTTGCTGGTGGCGGTCACGGTGGCTGCCTGAATGCCGAACAGCGGCACGAAAATACTTTGCTTGGCGCCGTAGTCCTGATCCGGTGCGTACCAGATCGCCCGGCCCGCGCGCAGCAACTTGAGCATCCCGCGCACATCGTCGCGCTCGACCGCCAGCGAATCGAGGTTGTGCCGTTCACGCCCCCGGCGCTGGACGTAGTCGAACAGCGGGTTCTTGTGCTCGCGGTACATGCCGTCGATGGTGTGCTGCTGCCCCAATAGCGCCGCGCCGATTTCCAGCGTGGTGAAATGCAAGGCCATCAGGATCACGCCCTTGCCGTCGCGCTGGGCCTTTTTCAGGTGCTCCAGGCCTTCGACATGGGCCAGTTTGGCCAGGCGCTGCCGCGACCACCACCAGCTCATGGCCATTTCGAAGAAGGCGATGCCGGTGGAAGCAAAGTTTTCCTTAAGCAGGCGCTTGCGCTCGGCAGCGGACTTTTCAGGGAAACACAGCTCAAGGTTGCGTTTGGCGATGCGCCGTCGGTCGCCGGCTACCCGAAACATCAAGGCACCGAGCAGGCGACCGATAAACAGCAACGCCGGATACGGCAGCTGAACAATCAGCCACAACAGCCCCAAGCCACACCACAGCGGCCAGAAACGCGGCATTAGAAATGTTTTTCGAAAACGCGGGCGATCCATTAAAGGTTCCGGAAAGACAATGGCCGCGCATTCTACATCGTTCGACCCGGCTTGCGGCTTGCGGGCGTTCTCGTTATAAGTCTCGGCACTTTTAGTGACAAGCCGTTGTATGCCGACCATGAGCCAAACCGAACCGCAAGACCAGGATCCCGTGTTCCAGTTGAAGGGCAGCATGCTCGCCATTACGGTGCTGGAACTGGCCCGCAACGACCTCGAAAACCTTGATCGGCAATTGGCCGCCAAGGTCGCTCAGGCGCCTAATTTTTTCAGCAATGCACCGCTGGTGCTGGCCCTGGACAAGCTCCCGGCCAGCGAAGGCGCGGTGGATTTGCCGGGCCTGATGCGCGTCTGTCGCCAGCATGGCTTGCGCACCCTGGCCATCCGCGCCAGCCGCATCGAAGACATCGCGGCCGCCATTGCAGTCGATCTGCCGGTGCTGCCGCCGTCCGGCGCCCGTGAGCGTGCGCTTGATCCCCTCGAAGGCCAGGTGAAGAAAAAACCGGAAAAACCGCCGGAACCGACTATCAAACCGACGAAAATCATCACGTCGCCAGTACGTGGTGGCCAGCAGATTTATGCCCAGGGTTGCGATTTGGTGGTGATTTCCTCGGTCAGCCCGGGTGCGGAACTTCTCGCCGATGGGAACATCCATGTATACGGCCCGATGCGCGGTCGAGTGTTGGCCGGCGTCAAGGGCGACACGAAAGCCAGGATTTTCTGTCAGCAAATGAGCGCTGAACTGGTGTCCATCGCAGGCCACTACAAGGTCTCCGAGGATCTGCGTCGCGACCCATTGTGGGGCGCGGGTGTACAAGTCAGCCTGTCCGGCGATGTGTTGAACATCATTCGGCTTTAACGGATACTGCCGCATTTTCCAAGCATCTCTAAAACGTAGCGAAAACGGCTCAAACGAAGTAGGAAAACGGCCAAAAGCAGTGTTTACCGGAGGTAAGCCCCGCTCAGGACCGGATTCCAGCCAAGGCTGTCCGACTGCAGTAGTTTTTCAAGAGATGTTTTTCAGGGGCTAAAAGTCCTTTTTCCTTAGGGGTGAAACACCTTGGCCAAGATTCTCGTGGTTACATCCGGCAAGGGTGGTGTGGGTAAGACCACCACCAGCGCCGCTATCGGTACCGGCCTCGCTCTGCGTGGTCACAAAACAGTGATCGTCGACTTCGACGTCGGCCTGCGTAACCTCGACCTGATCATGGGTTGCGAGCGTCGCGTGGTGTATGACTTCGTCAACGTAGTGAACGGCGAAGCCAACCTGCAACAAGCCCTGATCAAAGACAAACGTCTGGAAAACCTCTACGTTCTGGCCGCCAGTCAGACCCGCGACAAAGACGCGCTGACCGTGGAAGGCGTGGAAAAAGTCCTGATGGAGCTCAAGGAACAATTTGAGTTCGTGGTCTGCGACTCCCCGGCGGGCATCGAGAAAGGCGCCCACCTGGCCATGTACTTCGCTGATGAAGCGGTTGTCGTGACCAACCCGGAAGTGTCCTCGGTACGTGACTCGGACCGTATGCTGGGCCTGTTGGCCAGCAAATCGCGTCGTGCTGAACGCGGCGAAGATCCGATCAAGGAACACTTGCTGCTGACCCGCTACAACCCGCAACGCGTCAGCGATGGCGAAATGCTTGGCGTCGAAGACGTCAAAGAGATTCTGGCTGTCACCCTGCTGGGTGTGATTCCGGAATCGCAAGCGGTGCTCAAGGCTTCCAACTCGGGCGTGCCCGTGATCCTCGACGACCAGAGCGACGCCGGCCAGGCGTACAGCGATGCCGTCGACCGTCTGCTGGGCAAAACCGTGGAACATCGTTTCCTCGATGTCACGAAGAAGGGATTCTTCGAGCGCCTGTTTGGAGGTAGGTAATGAACATTTTTGACTTCTTTCGTGCCAACAAGAAGCCAAGTACCGCATCGGTAGCGAAAGAGCGTCTACAGATCATCGTGGCGCATGAACGCGGCCAACGCAGTACGCCGGACTACCTGCCAGCCTTGCAGAAGGAACTGGTTGAAGTGATCCGCAAGTACGTCAATATCGGGTCCGATGACGTGCACGTCGCTCTGGAAAACCAGGGCAGCTGCTCGATTCTGGAACTCAATATCACCCTGCCGGATCGTTAATCGATCCAGCGGGAGCCACGGCGGCTCAGGCCTTTCAGGTCCCTGTGTGGGGGCGAACTGTGGCGAGGGGGCTTGCCCCCGTTTGAGTGCGCAGCACTCACAGGACCTTCGGTACCCCGGAAGTCTTGGGACTGCTTCGCAGCCCAACGGGGCGATGCGGCGTTCCGACAAGCCCCCTCGCCACAGGTCACTCCTACGGGATCGAAGGCCTGAGCCGCCGTTGGCGTTTGTTACGAGGCTGTTTTAATGCCGTTGTCCAATGTCCACATTCTTCATCAGGACGCCGCCGTACTGGTGGTGAACAAACCGACCCTGTTGCTCTCCGTCCCTGGCCGGGCCGATGACAACAAGGACTGCCTGATTACCCGCCTGCAAGAAAACGGTTACCCGGAAGCGCGAATCGTCCATCGACTGGACTGGGAAACCTCCGGCATCATCCTGCTGGCCCGTGACCCGGACACTCATCGCGAGCTGTCCCGGCAATTTCACGACCGCGAAACCGAAAAAGCCTACACAGCGCTGTGCTGGGGTCAGCCGGAACTGGACAGCGGCAGCATCGACCTGCCACTGCGCTATGATCCGCCGACCAAGCCACGCCATGTGGTCGACCATGAATTCGGCAAGCACGCCCTGACCTTCTGGCGTGTGCTGGAACGCTGTGGCGACTGGTGCCGCGTCGAACTGACGCCGATCACCGGCCGCTCGCATCAACTGCGCGTGCACATGCTTTCCATCGGCCACCCACTGTTGGGTGACGGGCTCTACGCCCACGAGCAAGCCCTGGCCGCCTGGCCGCGCCTGTGCCTGCACGCCAGCATGCTCAGCTTCACCCACCCGCAAACCGGTGAACGCTTGCGCTTCGAGTGCCCTGCGCCGTTCTGATCCAGTGGTGAATATTTTCTGTGGCGAGGGAGCTTGCTCCCGCTCGGTTGCGCAGCAGCCGCAAACCCTGTGTATGCGATGTGTCTGAAACACCGCATCAATGGAACTGGGGGCCGCTCCGCTGCCCAGCGGGAGCAAGCTCCCTCGCCACATTGAATCTCATGCCCCCCCCCCGACAATTGCCCGCCGCACTTTGCGCTTTCAATACGTTAAACTGGCGCCATTGCTGTCTGGAGCTTCTTATGCGCGAAGAGTTGAACCAAGGCCTGATCGACTTTCTCAAGGCCTCCCCTACCCCGTTCCATGCCACTGCCAGCCTCGTCCAGCGCCTGGAAGCGGCCGGTTTCGTGCGACTTGATGAGCGCGAGCCCTGGACCACCGAAGCCAATGGTCGTTATTACGTCACCCGTAATGATTCCTCCATCGTCGCGATCAAGATGGGTCGTCATTCGCCGCTGCATGGCGGTATTCGCCTGGTGGGCGCGCACACCGACAGCCCTTGCCTGCGGGTCAAGCCCCAGCCGGAACTGCAACGTCAGGGCTTCTGGCAACTGGGCGTCGAAGTCTACGGCGGCGCGTTGCTGGCGCCGTGGTTCGACCGTGACCTGTCCCTCGCCGGCCGCGTGACCTTCCGCCGTGATGGCAAGGTCGAAAGCCAGTTGATCGACTTCAAGACGCCCATCGCGACCATTCCGAACCTGGCGATTCACCTTAACCGTGAAGCCAACATGGGATGGGCGATCAACGCGCAGACCGAATTGCCACCCATCCTCGCGCAATTCGCCGGTGACGAACGCGTGGATTTCCGCGCCGTGCTCACCAACCAGCTGGCACTGGAACATGGCTTGAACGCCGACGTGGTGCTTGATTACGAGCTGAGTTTCTACGACACCCAAAGCGCTGCGATCATCGGCCTGCACGGTGACTTCATCGCCGGCGCGCGCCTGGACAACCTGCTGTCGTGCTACGCCGGCCTGCAAGCCTTGCTGACCGCCGAAACCGACGAAACCTGCGTGCTGGTCTGCAACGATCACGAAGAAGTGGGTTCCTGTTCAGCCTGTGGCGCTGATGGCCCGATGCTGGAGCAGACGCTGCGGCGCCTGCTGCCTGAAGGTGACGAATTCGTGCGCACCATTCAGAAATCGCTGTTGGTGTCGGCCGATAACGCCCACGGCGTGCACCCCAACTACGCGGACAAGCATGACGCCAACCACGGCCCGAAACTCAACGCCGGCCCGGTAATCAAGGTCAACAGCAACCAGCGCTACGCCACCAACAGCGAAACCGCCGGTTTCTTCCGTCATCTGTGCATGGCTGAAGAAGTGCCGGTGCAGAGTTTTGTAGTGCGCAGCGACATGGGCTGTGGCTCGACCATTGGCCCGATCACCGCCAGCCACTTGGGCGTGCGCACCGTGGACATCGGCCTGCCGACGTTCGCCATGCATTCGATCCGTGAATTGTGCGGCAGCCATGACCTGGCGCATCTGGTCAAAGTGCTGAGCGCGTTCTACGCCTGCCAGGAATTGCCGTAGCCCCTAAAAGCATCGCGAGCAAGCCCGCTCCCACATTCGACTGCATTCCAAGCGAAGCATGCGGTCAAATGTGGGAGCGGGCTTGCTCGCGAAGACGGCAGCACGGCCACTGCAGCACTTTGCTTGATACGCATCATCCTCGGCCACCCAAAGCCAACTAAACTGTCATTGTTCCTTCTGACAAGGCAGTCTCCATGATCTCGATGTCTTCGTTTCACGCCATGCTGATCCCGATCCTCGTCGGGATGATCATGCTGGCCATCGGCTTCAACTTTCGCGACAAAAACGCCGGTGTATTCGCCATGTGGATCGGCATGCTGACCATTTTCGGCACGGTGATTTTCAAGATCCTCGCCAAACTCAACGAATAAATCCTCCCCCCGACTCGCATTGATTTAGACGGGCTCGTACACTCGGTCGATCCGTTCACCCCGAGGTTGACCGCCTAGTGCTTGCCCGCCTATTCGCCCTGCCGTGTTTCTTCCTTGTCTGCCTGATGACGTTGCTGCCGATGGCGCCTGTCCAGGCGGCCGGTTTGCCGAGCCTGCTCAGTGGCTCGACGAAAGCCCAGCCAGAGGCGCAGGAACCGTTGGGTCAATCGCTGGACGAAGTCATCAAGTCGCTGGAAAACGACCAGCAGCGCAGCAAACTGCTGGCCGACCTGAAGAAACTGCGCGACGCCACCAAAAAGGCTCAGCCGGCCGCCGAAGAAGGCGTGCTGGGCTTGATCGGCGGCACGCTCGCCACCTTCGAAAAACAATTCTCCGGGGCCGACAGCCCCATCAATCGCTGGTCTGAAGAGTTTGGCCAGGCCAGAGACGAACTGTCAGCCTTGATGATGCCGGCCAGTGAATGGCTGCCGATCATTTTCGCGTTCGCCATGATCCTGATGGTCTGGAGCCTGCTTGCCGCGGCCCTGATCTGGATCAGTCACCGGGTGCGCATGCGCTTCGGGCTGACCGAAGAACTGCCGCAACACCCCAAGGCCGTGGACATGTTGCGCTTCGCCCTGCGCAAGCTCGGGCCCTGGCTAATCGCTCTGGTGATCACCGTTTACATGAGCTACGCCCTGCCCTCGTCACTGGGCAAAAGCCTGGCCATGGTGTTGGCTTACGCGCTGGTGGTCGGCACGTGTTTCTCGGCGATCTGCGTGATCGCTTTTTCCCTGCTCGATGGTCCGCACCGCCACCGCGCCTTGTATATCCTGAGGCACCAGGCCTTTCGGCCGTTGTGGTTGATCGGCAGTTTCGCCGCGTTTGGTGAGGCGCTGAACGATCCACGACTGGTCGCCGGTCTTGGCAGTCACCTGGCGCACACGGCGGCGACGGCCGCCAACGTGCTGGCAGCGATTTCCACCGGTTTGTTCATCCTGCGGTTCCGCCGGCCGATCGCGCACTTGATCCGCAATCAGCCGCTGTCCCGACGCCTGACCCGTCGCGCCCTCAGCGACACCATCGAAATTCTCGGCACCTATTGGTACGTCCCGGCGCTTGTGCTGGTGGGCGTCTCGCTGTTCGCCACGTTTGTTTCGGCCGGCGACACCAGCACCGCCTTGCGCCAGTCGCTGATCTGCACCGTGTTGCTGGTGTTGTGCATGGTCATCAACGGACTGGTCCGCCGTCATGCCCTCAAACCACAACGCGGTGTGAAGCGCCATGCACTGTATTCGGAACGCTTGAAAAACTTTTTCTACACCCTCGCCCACTTGCTGGTGTGGCTGGCGTTCATCGAACTCGGCTTGCGGGTCTGGGGTATGTCGCTGATCACCTTCACAGAAGGCGAAGGCCATGAAGTCAGCGTCAAACTGTTCAGCCTCGCCGGCACGCTTATTTTCGCCTGGCTGATCTGGATCCTCAGCGACACTGCCGTACACCTCGCGCTCACCCGCTCACGCAAAGGCCTGGCCAACACCCGCGCGCAGACGATGATGCCGTTGATCCGCAACGTGCTGTTCGTGGCGATTTTTATTATTGCGATGATCGTCGCGCTGGCGAACATGGGCATGAACGTCACGCCACTGCTGGCCGGTGCCGGTGTGATCGGCCTGGCCATCGGTTTCGGTGCACAGTCACTGGTAGCAGACTTGATCACCGGGCTGTTCATCATCATCGAAGACTCCCTGGCCATCGACGACTACGTGGACGTCGGCGGCCACCTGGGCACCGTCGAAGGGTTGACCATCCGCACCGTGCGCCTGCGGGACATCGACGGCATCGTCCATACCATTCCGTTCAGCGAAATCAAAAGCATCAAGAATTACTCCCGGGAATTCGGCTACGCGATCTTCCGGGTGGCGGTGCCGTCGGACATGGACATTGATAGCGCGATCAAACTGATGCGCGAAGTCGGGCAGAAAATGCGCACCGACCCACTGCAACGGCGCAACATCTGGTCGCCGCTGGAGATCCAGGGGGTCGAGAGTTTCGAGTCCGGCAACGCGATTCTGCGCGCCCGATTCAAGACAGCGCCGATCAAGCAGTGGGAAGTTTCGCGGGCGTTCAACCTGTCGCTGAAGCGGCATCTGGATGAGGCGGGACTGGATCTGGCGATGCCGCGTATGAGTGTTCAGGTGGCTACGGCGGCGGGTGGGCCACAGAAAGAATAGTGTTGCCTGTCAGACCGCTATCGCGAGCAGGCTCACTTCTACAGTTTGAACGCATTTCAATTGTAGGAGTGAGCCTGCTCGCGATAGGGTCAACCCGGTTTCCTGCGAACTAAACCACATCCACCCCGACATGAATCGCATCATGCCGCCAAAACTCCAGGTCGCAGTCGATCAGCCGCTCATGCTGATCATAATTGACCCGTGCAATACGTAACCCCGGACTCCCTACCGACACCCGCAGCGCCGCTGCCGCATCCACCGACAGCGAAGTCGGCACAATCTCGAAACGCACCCGCCCGTAGTGCAAGTCGTAATGCCGCGCGTACAACTCGGTAATCGACTGATTCAAATCAAACTCAAGAATCCCCGGAAAATATTGCGGATTCAGATAGTGCTCCACGTACAGCACCAGCCGCTCATCAATGCGCCGTGCGCGGCAGATCTGGATCACGCTCGACAGCGCCGGCAGTTGCAACCAGGCGCACACCGCCGCTGAGGCTGGTTGCAATCGCGCCGAAATCACCTCGGTAGACGGCACTCGCCCCTGCGCACTGACCATCGCGTGAAAATGACTGCGCTGCATCAGGTTGTAGGCCAGGCGCGGTGGCGAAACGAACCAGCCGCGGCGCTCTTCGCGATAAATCTGCCCCTGCGCTTCCAACTGCAGCAACGCCTCACGCACGGTGATCCGTGTGGTCCCGAACAACTCACTGAGCTTGCGCTCGGCCGGTAGCTTGCTGCCGGGCGCCAACAGACCGTGATCGAGCTGTTCCTGCAGGACCTGACCAATGGCTGTCACCGCTTTTGTTGCCTCATCACGCATCAACGTTACCTATCTGGACTAGACCAGCACTGTTTCGGGGCAGAACCGCGCTGTAAAACCGGCTCATCTTGATCCTGCAAGCGTAGGCAGTGCAGATGACTGATAGATGACAAAGCTACCCAACGGTCATCCGATCGTCCCCTGCAAACCCTGCAATACATCGGCCAAGTCCCTTGCGTGCCGGGCCTTTGCCCATGGTCTACGCTTACCGGGCACCTGCCAATACCGGGCAAATTATTGTGCTGCCGGGCGACGACCGACATGAAAGTGTCATCGAGCCCGCCTAAATTGGCTCAGGTATTGCTGACCTAGACCAACACAACCGCAATCGCAGCGTTGAAAACGCCCAAAGGAGCTTCGGATGAAAAAGCTTTTCCTGGCATCACTGTTAGGCTCGACCATTGCCATGTGTACCGCCGCCATGGCGGCTGATGATTTGAAAACCCTCGAAGCCGCTGCGAAAGCGGAAGGCGCAGTCAACAGCGTCGGCATGCCCGATGACTGGGCCAACTGGAAAGGCACCTGGGAAGACCTGGCAAAAACCTACGGACTCAAGCACATCGACACCGACATGAGCTCGGCTCAGGAAATCGCCAAGTTCGCCGCTGAAAAAGACAACGCCAGCGCTGACATCGGCGACGTGGGCGCAGCCTTCGGCCCGATCGCGGTCAAGCAAGGCGTGGTGCAACCCTACAAGCCGACAACCTGGGCACAGGTGCCAGATTGGGCGAAAGACAAGGACGGCAACTGGGCACTGGCCTACACCGGCACCATCGCTTTCATCGTCAACAAGAAGCTGCTGCACGGTTCGGAAGCACCGACCAAGTGGGCTGACCTCAAGACCGGTAAGTACAAGGTGTCCATCGGTGACGTGAGCACCGCAGCCCAGGCGGCCAACGGCGTACTGGCAGCAGCCCTGGCCAATGGTGGCGACGAGAAAAACCTGCAACCGGCCCTGCTGTTGTTCGCAGACATTGCCAAACAGGGTCGCCTGTCCATGGCTAACCCGACGATTGCCACCATGGAAAAGGGTGAAATCGAAGTCGGCGTGGTCTGGGACTTCAACGGTCTGAGCTACAAAGCGAAGATGGCCAATCCGGATGACTATGTCGTGCTGATTCCATCCGATGGTTCGGTGATCTCCGGTTACACCACCATCATCAACAAGTACGCGAAAAACCCGAACGCCGCCAAGCTGACCCGCGAATACATCTTCAGCGACGCCGGCCAGATCAACCTGGCAAAAGGCAACGCGCGTCCGATCCGTGCTGAACACCTGACCCTGCCCGCCGAGGTCAAGGCCAAGCTGCTGCCTAACGAGCAGTACAAAAAGGTCACGCCGATCAAAGACGCCGATGCATGGGAGAAGACCTCCAAGGCCCTTCCTCAAAAGTGGAACGAAGAAGTCATCGTCAATATGCAGTAATGCGGTAGAGCAAACGCTGAAAATCTAATGTGGGAGCGGGCTTGCTCGCGAAAGCGGTGTGTCAGTCAACCTAAATGTTGAATGTGAAACCGCTTTCGCGAGCAAGCCCGCTCCCACACTGGACCGTGTGAAGTCTGAGTTTTTTGAATCACTGTTCGCGGAGTTTTTGCCCCTATGAAGCACAACGTCATCCTTGTCGTGCTCGACGGCCTCAATTATGAGGTCGCGCGCCACACCATGGGGCACTTGCAGGCCTACGTCGGCGCAGGACGCGCGGCACTCTACATGCTGGAGTGCGAGCTGCCGTCCCTGTCCCGCCCGCTGTACGAATGCATTCTCACCGGCGTCCCGCCCATCGAGAGCGGCATCGTTCACAACAACGTTTCGCGCCTGTCCAACCAGCGCAGCATTTATCACTACGCCACGGACGCAGGCCTGAAAACCGCTGCGGCGGCGTATCACTGGGTCAGCGAGCTGTACAACCGTTCGCCGTTCGTGGCCGCCCGGGATCGTCACACCGACGATGAAGCCCTGCCGATCCAGCACGGTCACTTCTACTGGAACGACCACTACCCGGATTCGCACCTGTTCGCCGACGCCGAAAGCCTGCGCCTGCGGCATGCGCCGAATTTTCTGTTGATCCACCCGATGAACATCGACGACGCCGGGCACAAGCACGGCCTCGACACCCCGCAATACCGCAACAGCGCGCGCTCGGCCGACATCATCCTCGCCGACTACCTGCGCACCTGGCTCGACGCCGGTTATCAAGTCCTGGTAACCGCCGACCACGGCATGAACAACGACCGCTCCCACAACGGCCTGTTGCCGGAAGAACGCGAAGTGCCGTTGTTTGTCCTCGGTGACGCGTTCAGTTTCAACACCAGCGCCGCACCGAAGCAGACTGAAATCTGCGGCACGGTCTGCGAACTGCTGGGCGCGGCCCACGACAAACCTGTGTGCCGGGAGCTGCTCAAGTGAATGCCAATACCCGTAGCAAGTGGCTGGCAGCCTTGTGCCTCGTACCGTTCGCCCTGTTCTTTATCGTGTTCGAAATCGCCCCGCTGGTCTGGGTGATGATCAACAGCCTGCAATCAGAAGAGTTCGGTTGGGGCATATCCAACTTCACCAAGATCTTCAATTCGAAGTTCTACTTGCAGGCAATCCAGTACAGCCTCGAGATCAGTTTCTGGTCCAGTGTTTTCGGGATCATTATCGCGGTGCTTGGCGCCTACTCGCTGCGTCGGGTTGACTCAAAACTGCGCAACTTCGTCAACGCCTTCGCCAACATGACCAGCAACTTCGCCGGCGTGCCACTGGCCTTCGCGTTCATCATCCTGCTGGGCTTTAACGGCAGCTTCACCATCATGCTCAAGCAAGCCGGGATCATTCAGGATTTCAACCTGTACTCGAAGACCGGGCTGATCATTCTCTATACGTACTTCCAGATTCCGCTTGGCGTATTGCTGCTCTACCCCGCCTTCGATGCCCTGCGCGAAGACTGGCGCGAGTCTGCCGAATTGCTCGGCGCCAACGGCTGGCAGTTCTGGCGGCACATCGGTTTGCCGGTACTAACGCCGGCACTGCTCGGTACGTTCGTGATCCTGCTGGCTAACGCCCTCGGCGCCTACGCGACGGTGTATGCGTTGACCACCGGCAACTTCAACGTGCTGCCGATCCGCATCGCGGCGATGGTGTCCGGTGATATTTCCCTCGACCCGAACCTCGCCAGTGCCCTGGCGGTGGTGCTGGTGGCGTTGATGACCCTGGTGACCATCGTGCATCAGCTGCTGTTGAAGAGGAGCTACCATGTCTCGCGCTGAACTGGGCCCCGCCGGTGTCTACCACCGCGTCGTGGTGTACCTGCTGTTTGCCATTCTGTTGTTGCCGCTGTTCGGGACGTTGATCTACTCGATCGCCAGCAGTTGGTCGGCGACCATCCTGCCCAGCGGTTTTACCTTCAAGTGGTACATCCAGCTGTGGAGCGATCCACGCTTTCTCAACGCGTTTGGCCAGTCGCTGCTGGTCTGCGTCGGCTCATTGATTTTGTCGGTGGTGCTGATTCTGCCGCTGCTGTTCGTGGTGCATTACCACTTCCCGAAACTCGATGCGCTGATGAACATCCTGATCCTGCTGCCCTTCGCGGTGCCTCCGGTGGTGTCCTCGGTGGGGCTGTTGCAGCTCTACGGTTCCGGACCGTTCGCGATGGTCGGCACGCCGTGGATTCTGATTGGTTGCTACTTCACCATTGCGCTGCCGTTCATGTACCGGGCAATCACCAACAACCTGCAAGCGATCAACCTGCGCGACCTGATGGACGCCGCCCAACTGCTCGGTGCCAGCACCTTTCAAGCGGCGTTCCTGGTGGTGTTGCCGAACCTGCGCAAGGGTTTGATGGTGGCGCTGCTGCTGTCGTTCTCGTTCCTGTTCGGTGAGTTCGTGTTCGCCAACATCCTCGTCGGCACTCGCTACGAAACCCTGCAGGTCTACCTCAACAACATGCGTAACAGCAGCGGCCACTTCACCAGTGCGCTGGTGATTTCCTATTTCTTCTTTGTGCTGGTTCTGACCTGGGCGGCCAATATCTTGAACAAGGACAAAAGCGAATGAGCTATGTCAGCGTCCAACATCTTCAAAAGAATTACGCGGGTACGACGGTCTTCAGTGACATCAACTGCGAAATCCAGAAGGGCGAATTTGTCACCCTGCTCGGTCCATCCGGTTGCGGTAAATCCACGCTGCTGCGCTGCATTGCCGGCCTGACGTCGGTCGATGGCGGCAAGATTTTGCTGGAGGGTGTCGACCTGGTGCCAATGAGCCCGCAAAAGCGCGGCATCGGCATGGTGTTCCAAAGCTACGCACTGTTCCCCAACATGACCGTGGAGCAGAACATCGCCTTTGGTTTGCGCATGCAAAAGGTCAACGCCGACGACAGTCACAAACGTGTCGCCGAAGTGCTGAAACTGGTGGAGCTGAACGACTTCGCCTCGCGTTATCCGCATCAACTCTCTGGCGGCCAATGCCAACGTGTGGCCCTCGCCCGCTCACTGGTCACCCGTCCACGGCTATTATTGCTGGACGAACCGCTGTCGGCCCTCGACGCGCGCATTCGCAAGCACTTGCGCGAACAGATCCGTCAAATCCAACGCGAACTGGGCCTGACCACGATCTTCGTCACACACGATCAGGAAGAAGCGCTGACCATGTCTGACCGGATTTTCCTGATGAATCAGGGAAAGATCGTACAGAGTGGCGACGCCGAAACCCTGTACACCGCGCCCGTCGATGTATTTGCCGCAGGCTTTATCGGCAACTACAACCTGCTGGACGCCGACAGCGCGTCGAAGCTGCTGCAACGGCCGATCAGCCATCGCATCGCGATTCGCCCGGAAGCCATCGAACTGAGCCTGAACGGCCAACTCGACGCGCAGGTGCGCAGTCACAGCTTGCTGGGCAACGTGATTCGTTACCGGATTGAAGCCCGCGGCGTGGAATTGGTGGTGGATGTGCTCAACCGCTCGGCCGCCGATCTGCATCCCGATGGTCAGCGTCTGGCACTTTCCATCGATCCGACGGCGCTCTGTGAGGTAGCCTGATGCCTTTGCTGATGTTGAAGAGAGAACTGCACTGATGGCCCTGGCAATTTTTGATCTGGACGAAACCCTGATCCACGGCGACTGCGCCACCCTCTGGAGCGAGCAAATGGGCCGCTTGGGCTGGGTCGACCCTGAGTCGTTCATGCGTCAGAACAACGAACTGATGGACGCCTACAGTCACGGTAAGCTGCGGATGGAGGACTACATGACCTTCAGCCTGGAGCCGATGATTGGCAGGACGCCTGAAGAGGTCGACCATCTGGTCGGCCCGTGGGTTGAAGATTTCATCGAGCCCATCATTTTCAGCGACGCCACCAAAGCCATTGCCGCCCACCGCAAGGCCGGCGACCGGATTCTGGTGATCTCAGCGTCGGGCACGCACCTGGTGCGACCGATTGCCGACCGGTTGGGCATCGACGAAATTCTCGGTATCGAACTGGAAGTGGCGCACGGGGTGTACAGCGGCCACACCGTCGGCACCCTGACTTACCGCGAAGGCAAGATCACCCGGTTGCTGGAATGGCTGGATGCGGAAGAGGAAAACCTTGAAGGCGCGAGTTTTTATTCCGACTCACGCAACGATTTGCCGTTGTTGCTGAAAGTGGATTTCCCACACGTGGTCAACCCGGATCCGGTGCTGCTTGAACACGCCGAAAAAGCCGGCTGGCCGATCCACCTCTGGAAGTAACACAAATCCCTTGTGGGAGCGGGCTTGCTCGCGAAAGCGGACTTACATTAAACAAAAATGTTGAATGACACACCGCTTTCGCGAGCAAGCCCGCTCCCACAAGTTTTGTATTGTCAGGTCAGGCTTTCGTCGATCACCAGCACCAGTTTCCCCGCCACCGTGTTGGTTGCCAACTCGGCAAACGCCGCTTCGGCATCCTTGATCGGGAACGTCTTGGCCAACTGCGGGCTCAGTCGCCCCTCGGCAAACAGCGGCCAGACATGCTGGCCCAAGTCACTGAACAGATCCGCCTTGAACTGATCGTCGCGGCTGCGTAAGGTCGAACCCAGCAGTTGCACGCGTTTGGCCAGCACCTGAGCCAGATCCAGTTGCGCCTCACGGCCGCCCATCAGGCCGATCAGCACCCAACGACCATCAAGGGCCAGCAACTTCAGATTCAACGCGGCGTAGTTGCCGCCCACCGGGTCGAGAATCACATCGAACGGCCCAAGGTCATTCAAACTGTCCAGACCGCCCTTGCGCACCACCCCACCCTGCGCCCCCAGGGCTTCACAGTAAGCCAATCGCTCGGCGGAACCGACGCTGACCCAGCACGGGTTACCAAACGCCTTGCACAACTGAATGGCAGCTGAACCAATTCCACTTGCTCCAGCGTGGAGAAGAACTTTCTCACCCGGCTTGAGCGCAGCGAGTTGAAACACATTCAGCCAGACGGTCGCATACACTTCGGGTAGCGCTGCCGCCTCGATCAGGGACAAACCTTCGGGGACCGGCAACACATGCCGTCCGTCGACAACTACCTCTTCGGCCATCCCACCCCCGGCCAGCAGGGCGCAAACCCGATCGCCGACCTGCCAGGAAGCCCCCGCGCCCACCTCGCTGATCACCCCTGAACACTCAAGACCCAGTACGTGACTGGCTCCCGGCGGTGGTGGATAGAGACCTGCTTTCTGTAATAAATCGGCGCGATTGAGACCCGCAGCCGCTACTCGGATACGAACTTGTCCTACATCACATGTAGGACTGGGCTCTTCAAGCCACTCCACTTGACCTTCAACGCCTTGCAATGCTTTCACAGTGCCTCCATAGTGAGTCTGGACTGAGCCCGTAGCTGTAGCGCCGGGCTTTCTTGCATTATGCGACCGGCTCTCGTGGATCCGGCGACTTCAAAGACGGCCTAATATGCGTGATCAATTGTCCCCGCGTCGAATCAGCATGAAGCATTTTTTCCCTGGCACCGCCCTAGCCCTTTTCATTGGTATCGGTCTGTTACCGATATCGACCAATACGTTTGCCGCCAATAGCTGGGACAAGCTTCAGCCTGATCGTGACGAAGTAATCGCCAGTCTGAACGTCGTCGAGTTGCTCAAGCGCCATCACTACAGCAAGCCGCCGCTCGATGACGCGCGCTCCGTGATCATCTACGACAGCTACCTCAAGCTGCTGGACCCGTCGCGCAGCTATTTCATGGCCAGCGACATTGCGGAATTCGACAAATGGAAAACCCAGTTTGACGACTTCCTCAAAAGCGGCGACCTGAACGCCGGGTTCACCATCTACAAGCGCTACCTGGACCGCGTCAAGGCGCGTCTGGACTTCGCCCTTGCCGAGTTGAACAAAGGCGTCGACAAGATCGACTTCACCACCAAGGAAACCTTGCTGATCGATCGCAAGGACGCCCCTTGGCTCAAATCCACCGCTGAACTCGACGACCTGTGGCGCAAACGCGTCAAGGACGAAGTGCTGCGGCAGAAGATTGCGGGCAAGGACTCCAAGCAGATTCAGGAAACCCTGACCAAGCGCTACAAGAACCAGTTGGCGCGACTGGACCAGACCCGTGCGGAAGATATCTTCCAGGCGTACATCAACACCTTCGCCATGTCCTACGACCCGCATACCAACTATCTGTCGCCAGATAACGCGGAAAACTTCGACATCAACATGAGCCTGTCCCTTGAGGGCATCGGCGCCGTGTTGCAGAGCGATAACGACCAGGTGAAAGTCGTGCGCCTGGTGCCGGCAGGCCCGGCCGACAAGACCAAGCAGGTTGCCCCGGCCGACAAGATCATCGGCGTTGCCCAAGGCAACAAAGAGATGGTCGACGTGGTGGGCTGGCGCCTGGACGAAGTGGTCAAGCTGATCCGTGGTCCGAAAGGCACCGTGGTGCGCCTGGAAGTGATTCCGGCCAGCAATGCGCCAAACGACCAGACCACCAAAATCGTGCCGATCACCCGCGAAGCGGTGAAGCTTGAAGATCAGGCCGTGAAAAAGTCGATCCTCAACCTGAAACAGGATGGCAAGGACTACAAGCTCGGCGTCATCGAGATCCCGGCCTTCTACCTCGACTTCAAGGCATTCCGTGCCGGCGATCCGGACTACAAGAGCACCACCCGCGACGTCAAGAAACTGCTGACCGAGTTGCAGAAAGACAAGGTCGATGGCGTGGTCATCGACCTGCGCAACAACGGCGGCGGCTCCTTGCAGGAAGCCACCGAGCTGACCAGTTTGTTCATCGACAAGGGGCCTACAGTTCTCGTGCGTAACGCCGATGGCCGGGTTGATGTGCTGGAAGATGAAAACCCGGGCGCGTTCTACAAAGGCCCGATGGCGTTGCTGGTCAACCGCCTGTCCGCCTCGGCTTCGGAGATTTTTGCCGGCGCCATGCAGGACTACCACCGTGCGTTGATTATCGGCGGCCAGACCTTCGGTAAAGGCACCGTGCAGACCATTCAGCCGCTGAACCATGGCGAACTGAAACTGACCCTGGCGAAGTTCTACCGGGTTTCCGGCCAGAGCACCCAGCATCAGGGCGTACTGCCGGACATCGATTACCCATCGATCATCGACACCAAGGAAATCGGCGAAAGCGCCCTGCCTGAAGCCATGCCATGGGACACCATCCATGCGGCGATCAAACCGGCTGTAGACCCATTCAAGCCGTACCTGACGCAGCTCAAGTCCGAGCACGACACACGCTCGGCCAAGGACGCGGAGTTCGTATTTATCCGCGACAAACTGGCCCTTGCGCAGAAGCTGATGGAAGAAAAAACCGTCAGCCTCAACGAAGCTGAACGTCGTGCCCAACACACCGATATCGAAGCCAAGCAACTGGCCATGGAAAACATCCGTCGCAAGGCCAAGGGTGAAGAGCCGCTCAAAGAACTGAAGAAAGAAGACGAAGACGCCATCGCGGCCGAGCCGGACAAGACCAAGCCAGAAGACGACGCTTACCTGAGCGAAACCGGTCGGATCCTGCTGGACTACCTGAAACTCAACACCGCAGTTGCCAAGCACTAAGCGGTTACACGCAAGATGATGGCAATTTAATGCTGACGCTCCCCGGAGCGTCATCAAACAGTCATCATTCTGTCGTGAAATAAGGGACTGGGAGCACCTCTGACAAGAGGCTGCTCCCAGTCCTTTTTTATCGCCCCGAGATTGCCATGACCACGACAGAACAGCTGAGCGCCTTGAGTTCCATACTGGCTCAAAGCGGCTTGCACAGCCTGTTCCAGCCGATCATTTGCCTCTCCGAACGACGCATTGTCGGCTATGAAGCCCTCACCCGAGGCCCGTCAAACAGTCCGCTGCACTCCCCTATCGCCTTGTTCTCCGTGGCCCGCCAGGCCGGTCGCTTGAGCGAGCTGGAAATTGCTTGCCGCGAAAGCGCTTGCCGACGTTTCAACGAACAGCAACTGCCGGGCAAACTGTTCCTCAATGTCTCCCCGGAATCCCTGCTCGAGGCGGCCCATCAACCCGGCCGCACTCTGCAACTGCTGCAGGATTTCGGCATTCCGCCGAGCCAGGTGGTGATCGAACTCACCGAACAAACCCCTACCGACGACTTCCAGTTGCTGCAAAACGCACTGCATCACTATCGGGCGATGGGATTTTCCATTGCGCTGGATGATCTGGGCGCGGGGTACTCCAGTTTGCGATTGTGGTCGGAGCTTCGCCCGGATTACGTGAAGATCGATCGTCACTTCATCGACGGCATTCATCAGGACGCACTCAAGCGCGAGTTTGTCGGATCGATCCTGCAGATCGCCAAAGCCTCACGCGCTCAAGTGATTGCCGAAGGCATTGAGTTGCCGGAAGAGCTCGCGGTACTGACCGAGATGGGCGTTGATCTGGTCCAGGGCTATCTGCTGTGCCGTCCTCAGGAACATCCACCCCGGGATGCTCGCACCCTGATGCCCAAACACGAGGGTACCGCCGTAGCGCTGAATGACGAAGGCAGCGACCTCAGCCCCCTGCTCAACGACCAATCGGCGGTTGCGCACGACACACCGACCGCCACCGTGCTCGAAGCGTTCCGCCGCCAAGCCAACCTGAACTCCCTGGCGGTGCTCGACAATCAAGGCCAACCCTGCGGCATCGTTCACCGCCATTCACTGTCGGACGCGCTGCTGAAGCCCTTTGCCACCGACCTGTTCGCACGCAAACCGATCAGCCGCTTGATGAACGACGACTTTCTCGCCGTGGAAATGAGCCAGTCGCTGCAACAAGTCAGCCGCCTGATCACCAGCCGTGCGCGACAACGCATTGAAGAAGACTTCATCATCACCCTCAATGGCAGTTATCTGGGCCTGGGTCGGGTGATTGATGTCCTCAAGCTGATTACCGAGCTGAAAATCCAGCAAGCCCGCTACGCCACCCCGTTGACCCTGTTGCCCGGCAACGTACCGATCCAGCAATGCCTGACGCGTTTGCTGCAACAGGAACGGGAGTCGGTGATCTGCTACGTCGACATCGACAGTTTCAAACCCTTCAACGACATCTACGGCTACGGCCGTGGAGATGAAGTCCTGCTCTGTCTGGCGCAATGCCTGAATGACCGCGTCGACCCGTCCCGCGACTTCGTCGGCCATATCGGCGGCGACGACTTCCTGCTGGTGCTCGGCCCGGAAGACTGGCGTAAACGTTTGAACCAGTTACTGGACGACTTCCATAGCCAATGCCGACGTTTCTACCGCAGCGAACACCTGGAAGCCGGGTGCTTTATCGCGCCGAACCGTCAGGGTGTGCGGCAGGAGTTTCCATTGTTGTCATTGTCGATCGGCGTGGTGCATTTGCATCCACAGGCCTGTGGACAACTCGATGCGAGCCAGTTGGCGGAGATGGCTTCGCAGGCCAAGCACCATGCGAAGAATGTGCAGGGGTATAGCGTGCATGTGATTGATAGTTTGGTGGTGCCAGCAGCCGAAGAAACGCTAATGGCCGGCCACCGCTAACCCGATCATTCCCACGCTCCCGCGTGGGAATGCCTCAAGGGGCGCTCCGCGCTCCAGCCCCACCTCGAGCGTCCAGCCTGACACCTATGTGACGCAGAGCGTCACTGGCTGCATTCCCACGCAGAGCATGGGAACGATCATCACGCTACTCCGACGGCATTGCCCGCAACCGCCGCCCGATCACATCCAGCACATCACAGCCATCGCGCAACGGGATGGCGCACAGCAAGGCAAAATCGCTGAGGATGAAGGATTCACACTCAACCGATCCGCGCATCGACATGTTCTCCAGCACTTGCGTGACGGCGCGGATTCGATAGTTGGCGGCGTCGTATAAAACATCGAGCGGCGCGTGGGTATCGACGAACAGCGTGGGCATGTCAGTGCAGTTGCTGGTGAGGGCCATGAAGCGGTTTTTGGGATGGGGGATTGGTTTTTCGTAGGGTGGATCTGGCGTTAGCGTCGTCATTTGTAAATTCCATGAGTATGAAAATGAGCTGCCAAACGCACCCTCCTACAGGTTTAGGTGGCAGCCATACGCAGGAGTAGGAGTACCGAGCACTCATGAACCTCGGTCACGCCGAAGCGTGTCCCGCGCACAGCCGCCGCGAACGATCATATGGGCACGAGTTAAGTGCCGCAATCAAACGACAGAGCTGTTGCATCATGAGAAAGGGCTCCTACACCCTGCCACCACTTGCGCGGTGACAGCCAAAGACTATCCCTGCAACCAATCGCCCACCAGTTCATGGAAGCCGACACAACTTGAAGGAAACTTCCGATGAGCTTGCCCGGAAATTTCGTAATAGTTACGAGTTCTTTAAACAATACTTAAACATTCCGTAGTGCTGGCAATTGGCAATGCGAATGCCGACGCGGAGGATTCCAGACTGATAGGCGCCACCTTCTCCATCACCAGCTGGCCCGATCTTCAACGCTCGCTAAAAGAAGATCTTCCTTCCATGCCTCCTGAGCCAACATATAGACATCTTGAAGAAACCCACGGGGATCCTCCAATGCATACCACTCACCACGCGGCCAACTACCTGCATCTTCTTCATCTATATCAAACAAACTCTGAAAATCATAAGACGCATCGCTTAACTTTTCCGCTAGAAAATCCATGAGCACGAACTTATGTCTATAGGACAGATAACCTAGATTCAAACTGTATCTTTTGATCAGCTCCGCTCTGTCAAAGCGATCATTAGGATCAAATACCTCCAGTTCCGCGCCCAGAGTTTCCTCACGATCATAAACATCAAAGACGCCAATAAACCACATCAAATCGGGTTGAAACTCTTCATTTAAAAATGGATCTCGCAACATCATTTTCTCTCCAAAGGAAAACCAGTAAAAGGCCGTAGCACAATATTCTTATCGAACTTAACTTAAAACCAATTCAGTTCTTCATTTAGTGTTGGGTTACGAGCGTCTTTCTTGTTCGGTTTATGAAAAAAATGGGTCGGATTTATTTGTCGCTCTGAAGCCGGCAGCAAAAATAAATCCATCCCCTTTGGCACTTCAATCACACTTTTCAACAGTGTATCCGCTCGCTATCACTGTCAAAACAATGTTGCATTCGCGAGCACAAGTGAAGCAGTAGTTTAGCCCGACTTCCGAAGCGTCAATCAAAAACAACTCCTGCGACAACGATGTCACATCCTTCGCAAACATCTCCGACACCTCCACACCTATTGCTCCAACAGACTTAACACCTAATACATTTTCAAAGATAATTATCCAACGCTCCTCCTGCCAGTCAAGAAACTCTATAAAGACCCGTTCGCGCTCACACGTCATCTTTTCAATGGTGCCGTCTGAAACTGTAAATTCTGTCATTTCAATATACCTGGATGTTTCTCACCGGCAATAAAGCCAGTTCCGTGCCCGAGTTGATAGCCTTCAGGTTTGACTTTTATAACCTCCCTATTTCTATCCGCCTGATTCCAACTTAAATTATTAGGCTTGAGCTCTAAATGATAGTGTTCACCATGATGCCTCGCATTAAATGGTCCAGCATCTCCGGGGTGACTTTCAAATCTAATAATAGTGTCCGCGTTAGGTCGCCACGTCATTCTTTGACTTCCATGTTGAGTCTGCGAAATTTTGGGCTGGACGCCTAACACTTCCGTAAGCTCGTTTGGATCTTCTGGAAATTGAGTGTAAGCCTTCGGCAGCTTCGGCTCACCTTCATCAACCCTAACACCAGCGGTATCATCCGGCGCCTGACACCCAGGTTTATTCGGTGGCGGACAGTTCCCGCTCAACCCCAACGGATCAACCCACCCCGTCGGATTCGGCGTGTACTGGTACTGATTCAGCCCACCCGCCAACTTCACCGGGTCCGGCGTCAGATACCGGCCAACCTGCGGATCATAGTACCGATGCCGGTTGTAATGCAGGCCGCTCTCAGCATCAAAGTACTGCCCCTGAAAGCGTAGGGGCTGCTCAAGCTGCTCGCCCCCGCCGAACGCCAGGTGCGTGACTTTGCCGTAGGCGTTGTACTTCGCCGACCAAACAATCTCGCCACCAAAATCGGTCAGTTCCTGCGGCGTCCCGAGGTGGTCGAGTTGGTAGTAGAACGGGCAGGCCTTGCGTGGGCCTTTGCCGTCGAGCATGGCCAGCGGGCGGAAGCTGCCGGGTTCGTAGACGTAGCTGCGGTAGTGCTCGCGGCTGCTTTCGGCGACGAGGTTATCGCCTTGCCAGAAGAATTCGGTGGTGTGGCCGTCGACGGTTTTGGCGATGCGGCGGCCGAAGGCGTCGTAGCGGTAGCTGGCGGTGCGACCGTTCGGAGTGGTGACGCCGACCAGGCGATGCTGGCAGTCGTAGCGGTATTCGGTGACGAGTTTTTGCCCGGTGCCGCGGCGTTCGCGGATCAGGTTGCCGAAGGCGTCGTAGTCGTAGTGGCGGTCGCCTTGTAGGAGAAGTCGATTACCTACCACTTTCGCGGCGCCGGGGCGGTCCTGCATCAGCAGGTTGCCGGCCGGGTCGTGGGCGAAGGATTCCGGCGGGGTGTCGCGGGTGTGGCGCACGCGGGTCAGGCGGTTGAGCGGGTCGTAGGTGTAGTTGCGTTGGCCGTGGCGGGTGTCGGCGATATGGTCGAGATTGCCGTTGGCGCTGTAGGCATAGTCGCGGCGATACAGCGGTTGTTGCTGTTGGCTGACGGCATGGGCTTGCAGGCGCCCCTGATCGTCGTAGGCAAAGTCGCTGAGCAACTGGCCTTGTTGGCGTTGTTGCTCACGGCCGAAGGCAAATTGGTGGCCGGTGAGCCGCGCGCCGTTGAGGTCGATGGCGGTCAGCGCACCGCCCTTGGCGTGGTGGTAATCGAGTTTGCTGCCGTCGGGCAGGCGCAGGCGATTGAGTTGGCCGCAGGCGTCGTAGCCATAACGCAGCGTGCCCCAGCCCTGATGCTCGGTGATCAGCCGGTCTTGTGGGTCGTATTCGAATTCCAGCGGATGGTCGTGACCGTCGTCGACGCCGATCAGCCGGCCGAGGCTGTCGTAGCGGTATTCAACCTTGAGGCCGTCGGGCAGGGTTTTGACCCGCAAGCGCCCGGCCGAATCTCGCTCATACGCAGTGATCAGCTGCGCGCCGTCAGCGCCAAACTCGGTTTTCTCCAGCAGCTGGCCATTGAGGTCGTAGGCGTACGCCGTGCGTTGGCCGTCGAATCCGGTTTCCTGTCGGATCAATCCGCCGGGGGTGTAGTCCAGCTGATATTTTTCGCCGGATTCGTTTTCGATTTCCGTGAGCAACAGCTGCGCGTTGTCGTAGCGATACTTCAGCTGGGTGCCGTCGGCATTGAGCCGGCGGCTGACCAGGTGCAGGTCGTCGAGGTATTCATAGCGCGTGATGCGGCCGAGTTCGTCACGCTCGGCGGTGATCTTGCCGTAAGCGTTGTAGCTGTAGGCGCGGCTGGCGCCGGTAGGAAGAATCGTCTGGATCAGTCGGCCAACAGCATCCCATTGCGACTGGGTGACCGCGCCATGTTCGTCCTGACGGGTAAGCTGCCGGCCCAGCGCATCGTAGGAAAACCGTCGCACGCCACCATCGGGCAGCGTTTCCTCAACCAGTTGCCCCAATGCGTTCCAGACGAACACATGCCGACTGGTGTCCGGGTAGCGGATCGACAGTAGCTGACCTTTGTCGTCGTAGTGGTAATGGGTGACCTGACCGTCAGGATCGGTCGCTTCGGTGATGTCACCCTGGGCATTGCGCTGATACTTCCACACCGCTTTGCCGCGATAGCGGGCGTGTAGGAAGCCGTTGCGATACTCGTAGGCCGTGGGCTCGTCTTCCGGCGGAATCAGCGCCACCAGCCGTCCGACTTCGTCGTAACGGTATTCAGTCACCGCCCCGAGCGGGTCCTGCTCGGCGATCAGCCGGCCTTCATCGTCGTAGGCCTTGAGCTGTTCACCGCCGTCCAGTTCGACCTTGCGCCCCAGCCGCGCCCGCTCGTCGTGGACGTAAACCTCTTCGCTGCCGTCGAGGTTGTGCACGGTGACGCTGCCCGCGTCATCCCAGACGTAGCGCGCATCCATCTGCGCAAACGAGGCCCAATGGCGGACACATCGGGCAGCCTTGCCGGACCGTTCCCACGCCCAGAAGAAACTCGCCCCACCGGCCAGTTGCCGCTGGAGAATGACGTGCTGGTCGTCGTAGTCGTAGCGTTCGCTTTCACCGGCGGCGTTGCTGGCTTCGATCAGTTGTGCGCGTTCGTCGTAGGTGTAACTGACCAGGGTTTGCTCGGTCTTCCAGGACTCATCGAGGGTCTCGGCCGGGACAAATACCTGGTAGTCGACGGCGACAAAATGGCTGCGCTCATAACGCAAGCGCAAGGCGCGGCCGGCGCCGTTGTCGAGACGCTGGATGCGCTCTTGGCGGTCGCGGGTGATGCGCAGGCGGTTGTCGTAGGCATCGCTGATCGCCGTCAGTCGACCGTAGTGAAAGTGATAAAACCGCGTCTCGTCACCGGCCTGGGCGAGGATCAGTTCTTCGGCTTCGGCCCCGAGATAAATCGCCGCGCGCGACAAGCTGTTGTGAATCGCCGGGCGTTCAGCGGTCGGCAACGGGAAGGTGGTGCGACGGTTTTCGTGGTCGATCCAGATGACGCTGTCGCCGTCGATGTCCAGTCGATGGGAAAGCGAATGGCTCCAGCCAAAACCGAGGCCACCATCGATTTCGGCAGCGCTGGTGCGATAGAGCCGGGTGAAGTCGAACGGCAGGCGGCCGTCCAGCGAACCGTCGGTGAGGGTCAGCAGTTCTTCGCCGGTGACCATCGACACCGGGCATTTGTTGGTGGCGGTTTTATTGGCGGAATCGGCGGCGTCGCCGTTGGGGTTTTTCGCCTGATCCGGGGCGTTGTCGTAGTGTTCGTTTTGCTTGAGGGTGGTGTTGCGTTTGGCATCCCAGCGTAGTTGCATGCGGCCTTGTTTCAATCCGGCCGCGACACCGCGTGCGGCGACGGCTTTGTACTGGTCGACGTACTTCATGAAGGTGGTGAGGATGTTGAACGTTGCCTCGACGAAACGTATCGCGAGACCGGCCAATACCATCCCGTACTTGATGCCACGAAGCTTCAGATAGGCTACGGCGACGGGGATACCGACACCCGTGAATGCCAGTGCCGAGGCAATCAAAATATCGATCAGCACCGAGACGATGACGTGGCTGGCAACCTCTGCCGACTTACCGGCCATTTCACTGGGCGGTAACGCCGATAGCCACAAACTCGCAGCCCGAAACAACAAACAAAGTGCCGCTTCATCACTGGCCAGCAGCATGGCTTTTTCCATCGCTGCGGGAGATTGCTTCGCCAAATCGATGAGTTGCTGCGCACCGCTGCCAAGCTTTTCAAGGTGAGCGCCAGGATTTTTAAGGATGTCAAAGACAAGGCTCAGGCCATCCCATAGCCCCATGACCGCAGCCCAACTACCCGCCAGCAATCCATTCCCGGCGGCCGCAAACGTCGACTTCGACCACTGCGGCTTAAACCCCTCCCACTCTTTGCGCAGCCATGATTCCAGTTGCTGTGTCAGGCCATCGTAGGACGTGAAAAGATCATCGACTTGCTGCGGTGTTACTTCGTCATTGACGCGAATGCGATAGAACTTGCCCGCTTCCCCCGTAAAAGTGCCTTTGCCATTTTCATCGAGCTTGACCGGTGTGATCTTGCCGCCATCCATGGCAATCACATCAACCGAAATATTCCCCAACGGAATGTCATAAACCGATTCGAACTTGCTCTCGATCTCTAGCGTTTTGCCCTTCGAGCACTGCACGACGGTAGAGAAAAATTCGTCGTCACCACTGCTCACTGTGGTGATGGCGTCGCCGAAACGAATGATCCGCTCCATACCCATCAACGAAGGCAAATCAGCAATGTGACTGGCTTGGTCTGCCGCTTGGCTAAACCAGCGTTTCAGCTGTTCACGGTAGAGAGACAGGGTGTCTGGAAAACGGTCGAGCTCCTGCTCGATGCGGGCGATGTGCGCCATCAACGCACCGAACGGCATGAAGTGAGGTGGAAAATCGGGTCGAACATGAGCAATCCCTCGCGCAGAAAATGGGCGCGCGAGACTTTGCGGGGGATCAATCAGGAAAGAAGTCAGGGAAGTAGGATATGGACGTAGGACAAATCTTTAATTAACGATCGATAAACAACAAACAGCCCTAAACGAAAACGTGGCGTGAAGTTTCCCTCATGCCACGTTTGTACTTCAGACACCGGCGGTGTTACTACCCATCACCCCGAGCCGTCAACTCTTTCAACTTGAGCTCAGCCAACGGATGCCCGGCCTTCGCAGCCATTTCCCACCAGCGCTTAGCTTCAGCTGGATCCGGCGCCTTGCTCGGCGTTCCAGCCAGACTGATCACCCCAACCTGATACGCCGCCTTGCCATCCCCCGCCAACGCCGCCAGGCGCAGCAATCGCACGCCCTCCTCGCGAGCCCCAAGGCCGACGCCGCGGAAGGTCAGGATGTGGCCATAGAAGCTTTGAGCGCCGACGTCACCCAGGTTCGCCATACGGGCGAACTGGCCTTCGAGCCAGCTCCAGCCTCGCGGTTGGCGCACGAACCATGACCAGTGAAACAACCGGCGGGCCAGCCAGTAACCGGCCCGGGCCTTGAGTTTTAAAAACACTCAGGCCTCGGCTGATTCGGGGTATTCGTATTCGAACACACGCACCACTTCCGATGCGTGCCAGGAGGCGGCGGCGACACCGTCGGACGGCCCGGAGAAACGCCCCAGGCGCTCGACACATTCAAAGAAGCCGGTGCGCGGCAGACGGCTGGCCCCCTGGCTGATCACCAGCGAGCTGCGCAGGGGTTGCTCGGCCCGGGCATCCAGCGCGGCCAGATGTTCGAGCGCAGCGGTGAGGGTTTGCATGGCCGGTGTGGGCAATTGCAAACGCTCCAGCAACGCTCGATAGGTCAGAAGATGACGCTGACGACGCGCCTGATCCAGTTCACCCAGCAAACCGTCCCAATGTTGACGACTGATGCGTACGCTCACGATTCATCCCTCCACCCTGGCACCGTCAATTCCCAGGCCAGGCTGCGGCGAATCGCAGCGTCGGGTAGACGCTCGCCACTTTCGATCAAGGCCAGATAAGACGGGCTGATGCCTACCGTGCGGGCGAGCGCCTCGATGGCGATGCCCTTCCCTTCGCGCAAACTGCGTAGTTGATCCAGACCTGGAAGAATCTGGTCTGGTGTTGCCGTGCGATGCACTGGCGCGTCTGGCGCCGGTTGTTCGTTGATGCCTGCTGCTTTCAGTAGAGCCTGGTACTGAGCCCACGGTAAAACTGCATACTCGGGCTCGCCTTCGCGTGTGATTATCTGAATATCCATGACTTCCCCGTAGGACAACGACACTTTGCGAGTCGGCACTTTTCCCTAGAAGTGTAATCCTAACAGCGGCCAAGGTCGCGCGGGGGTATCAATAAATTGGATCCTCAGTCGCCCCGTTTCTTTTGGGGACCCTGGAGCTGAAGTTTCTCCGGGGTATCGGGCAGGCGTTCGACCACCGCCAGCTTCTCCGGCACCTGACGTTTGCGCCAGGCGCGGAAGGCATTGAGTTCGTCGTCGAGGACTTTCATCAGCCAGGCCAGGACGGCGATGTCATCGAGCATGCCGAACACCGGAATGAAATCCGGGATGGCATCCACCGGGCTGAGGAAATACATCAGGCCGGCGACCACCGAGACCAACGCCTTCGGGCTGACGGCACGGTATTCCCCACGCCAGTAGGCCAGGCACAGCGCCTGCAACAAGCGCAGATCGTCCTTGACCTTGCCCAGGCGATTGCCCTGGCTGGCACCTTTGCTGGCGACGGCGAACAGCAGCGTCGGCAAGCGCCCACGCGCGAGCAGGCGCCCGGCGAGGGGCAAGAATCGAGCGAAATTCCAGGGTGCTTTCATCATTCCTCCCACTGAAATGTTATCCACACAAATTGTGGATAACCTTGTGAACAGAGCTGCTTTTCACGGCTGAAAGCCCCGTTTCATAAGGGTCCGGCTCAGATCGGGCGTTTTTTACTCACATAAAAAAACCCAAGATTTCATTGACTTGGCGCGCCGGCGCGGCTAGCACGGGCGTCTTCAATGGCTATGACTCCAGCGTACAGCAACCGTTCGCTTTGTTTACCTGCGCCGAACCCCGGATGCAACAACGCCCCGCATAAGCGAGGCGTTGTTGTCAAAGTAGACGCTGATTACTTGGCGGCGTCTTCTTTGGCTGGATCTTTGATCGCCAGCAGTTCCAGGTCGAATACCAGCACCGAGTTGGCTGGAATCGCCGGGCTTGGGCTTTGGGCGCCGTAAGCCAGTTCGCTAGGGATGTACAGCTTGTACTTCTCACCAACGTGCATCAGTTGCAGGCCTTCGACCCAACCCGGAATCACACCGCTGACCGGCAGATCAATCGGGCTGCCGCGCTCGACGGAGCTGTCGAAGACGGTGCCGTTGGTCAGCTTGCCGGTGTAATGAACAGTCACTACGTCGGTCGGCTTAGGCTGTGGGCCATCGGCTTTCTTTTCCACTTCGTATTGCAAGCCCGAGGCGGTAGTCACTACGCCAGCTTTCTTGGCGTTTTCTTCGAGGAACTTCTTGCCGGCAGCTGCCGACTCTTCGCTCATCTTGGCCATACGCGTTTCAGCACGCTTCTGCAGTGCGGCGAAGGCTTCGACCAGCTCCTCGTCTTTGAGCTTCTGCTCTTTCTTGCCAACGGCATCTTCGATGCCCTGGGCTACGGCTTTGGAATCCAGGTCATCCATGCCTTCCTGAGCCAGGCTTTTGCCCATGTTCAGGCCAATACCGTAGGAAGCTTTTTGCGCCGGAGTCTTCAGCTCTACACTGGTCTGCGAATCACAACCCGCGAGTACCAGGCTAACCAGGGCTACCGCCGCCGCCAACCGATGCTGTTTCATGCTATTTCCTTGTTCATGCGCCTAAAGGGCAATCGAGTAAAGCCGCGAGCTTATCAGGCGGCCACGACCAATGGCTACCGGCATGAGAGCTGGAAACTTCTGATAAGTTCAGGTGTTTTAACGCATTTGCGGATTGGCATCATGAAGCTTCTGTCATCTGGCACCTACAGCAGCTGATCCCGTATCCCACAACATCTGGCGTAATGGCCACTTGCCGCACCCCGGACGCTAAGGCATAAGAGAGCCACAACTCGACAAGGATGTTTATCTTGCGCCTCTTATTTCGCCTGCTGATGCTGGTGGCTGTGCTGCTGGGACTCGGCCTGGCCGTGGTTCTGTACTACGTCGCCAATCCGAAACTGCCGACCTGGTCGCCTGCGCAACAGGTGCACTACCTGGAGCAATGGAGCGCTGAAGACCGCCAGGCTTACTACTTCACGCCCCAGGGAACCCAGGTCAAAGGCTTGCGCTATGACTGGTTCAACGTCCTTGAACTGCCCTTCTCGCAACAACGATTTGCCTCGCCCGAGTACCTCGCCCGCTTTGGTTTCCTGATCGATCCGGGCCAGAAAGCCACGCCAGACAACCCGGGGAATTTGCCCCTAGGTTTTGCCCGTCACCAAAACCCCGGCAGCCGAGACGAGTTTCTCGACATCACGTGTGCCGCTTGCCACACCGGTGAATTGCGCTTCAACGGCCAGGCGATCCGCATTGACGGCGGCTCGGCGCAGCATGTCTTGCCTTCCAGTGTTCCTACGTTGAAAGGCGGCAGTTTCGGACAAGCGATGGTCGCCAGTCTGACCTCGACTTACCTCAATCCGTGGAAATTCGAGCGCTTCGCCCGCAATGTGCTGGGCGAGGAGTACGACGCCCGGCACCAACAATTGCGCGAAGACTTCAAAGCGTCCCTCGTTACCTTTGTGAAAATCGCCTGGAACGATACCCATCGCGGGCTCTACCCCACCGAGGAAGGACCGGGCCGTACCGACGCCTTCGGGCGCATCGCCAACGCCACGTTCGGCGATGCGATTTCAGCCGACAACTACCGAGTGGCCAATGCCCCGGTGGATTACCCGCAGTTGTGGGACATGTGGACGTTCGACTGGGTGCAGTGGAACGGTTCGGCGCAACAACCCATGGCCCGTAACATCGGCGAATCCCTGGGTGTGGGCGCCACACTGAGTTTCTTCGATGCCAACGGCCAACCGCTCAAAGGTGACGGACGTTATCCGTCGAGTGTGCGGTTACGCGAGCTGCACCAGATCGAAGAAACCTTGCAACGGCTCAAACCACCCGCCTGGCCGCAAGAGCTACTCGGCGCTGTCGACAAGCCGCTGGCGGCCAAGGGACGCGAGTTGTTCAGCGAAAACTGCGCCGGCTGCCATTTGCCCCGCACTGTCGACAGTGACGGACGCTGGGTGCAACACCTGAAAATGCTGCCGGTGGATTTCATTGGTACAGACCCGGGCGCCGCCAACAACATTGCCGACCATCGCTTCGACCTCTCCGCCCTGCAATGGGATCTGGCGGAACTCAAGCAGCTTGACGTGCATTTGCAGCCGACACCCACTGAACCGCTGGATTTGAGTCAGCTGTCATCAGCCAAAGGGCTCGCCTACATCACGGCTTTCGTCGGAAACCGCGCCTACCGTGACGCGAACATTCCTGCCGCTGAACAGCCCGCCATGAATGGCTTCGGCCTGCCGATTGGCGTACGTGAGCTGCGCGCCTATAAGGCAAGGCCGTTGGCAGGCGTCTGGGCCACGGCGCCGTTTCTGCACAACGGCTCGGTACCGAGCATTTACCAACTGCTCTCGCCTCAAGATGAACGCGCAACGACCTTCTATAAAGGTACGTTCGAGTACGACCCGCAACATCTCGGCTATCGCACCGAGGCCTTCACCAATGGCTTTGTGTTCGACACGCGCATCACCGGCAATCACAACAGCGGTCACGAGTTCCGCGCCGGCCAGCGTGGCAACGGCGTGATTGGCCGCTTGCTGCAACCGCAGGAACGCTGGGCGCTGTTGGAATACCTGAAGGTATTGGGCGGCCCGCTGGAGGCGCAATTGCCATGAGCAGACTCTGGATGCGCTTTGGCGCTTTTCTCGGCAAGACCCTTCCGTGGTTTCTCGGCCTTGGTGTGCTTGGTTATGCGCTGGCGATGGCATGGTTCGCCTGGCAGCACAGCGGGCCTGTTTCAGCGCAAGAAGTGATACCGGATGGCGAAGCCGCCATGACTCAGGACGTTATTCAGACTGCGGTGCGCATCGTCGATCAACACCGTGAGAACACCCGCTACCTGCGCGATGCCCATGCCAAGGCCCATGGCTGCGTGAAGGCCGAGGTTCAAGTGTTGCCGGACCTGACCACTGAACTGCGCCAAGGCGTGTTCAGCGAGCCCGGCAAAATCTGGAAAGCGACGATGCGCCTGTCCAATGGCAACGCATATCCGCAGTTCGACAGCATCCGTGATGCCCGGGGCATGGCGCTCAAATTGCTCGATGTGCCCGGAAAACAGCTGCTCGGCGATCAACAACGTCGTGGCGAACAGGACTTTGTGATGTTCAGCCACCCGAACTTCTTCGTCAGCGATGCCGCCGAGTACCGTCAGAATGTGGCGGCCCAGGCGGACGGCAAAAATCTGATGGCGTTTTTCCCTGCCTGGGACCCGCGGACGTGGCAGGTTCGCCATCTGTTTATCGCCTTGGCAACCCTGTCACCCGCCCCGGAAAGTCCGACGAAGACCACTTACTTTTCGGTCTCGCCCTACAAGTTTGGTGAAGCCAATGCCAAATTCCGCGTGATGCCGGACGCTGATAGCTGCCCGGCCTACACCCTGCCCGCGCAGAACCAGAAGTTGCCAAACTTCCTGCGCAATGCACTGAACCAGCAATTATCGACCGATCGGGTGCCAGCCTGCTTCGTCCTGCAAATTCAGCGTCAGGACCCAAGCCAGTACATGCCCATTGAAGACACCAGCATAGAATGGAGTGAAAACGCGGCGCCGTTCCAGACCGTGGCGCGCATCAAAGTACCCGCGCAAGATTTCGACACGCCGGCTTTGAATATCCAATGCGACAACCAGTCGTTCAATCCATGGTTTGGTCTTGAGGCTCATCGGCCGATTGGCGGCATCAACCGACTTCGCAAAGCGGTGTATGAAGCCGTAAGTGACTACCGGCACAGTCGTAACGCCGAGCAATAAGCGCAATTGCCAAACGCCAGACAGCAGAAAGCCCGCATTAAGCGGGCTTTCTGTGTGGTGACCTGGCGTTCAGCGTTCCAGATTACCGAATATGGCGCAGCGGACGGGACTCGAACCCGCGACCCCCGGCGTGACAGGCCGGTATTCTAACCGACTGAACTACCGCTGCGCGTAGCGTTGAAAGTGGTGGGTGATGACGGGATCGAACCGCCGACATTCTGCTTGTAAGGCAGACGCTCTCCCAGCTGAGCTAATCACCCTTTACCTTCGTTGCGGGGCACATTATGCCACAGGTTTTTATAAAGTGTTGATTTAATTGAATATTTTTTCAAATAAATCTAAAAACCGGTGAAACGATGCAACCTGCAGGAACAACGGACAATCTACAGACAGAAAAAAACCCGCGTGAGCGGGCTTTTCCGTGGTGACCTGGCGTTCAGCGTTCCAGGTGACCGAATATGGCGCAGCGGACGGGACTCGAACCCGCGACCCCCGGCGTGACAGGCCGGTATTCTAACCGACTGAACTACCGCTGCGCGTAACACTGAATGCGAATGGTGGGTGATGACGGGATCGAACCGCCGACATTCTGCTTGTAAGGCAGACGCTCTCCCAGCTGAGCTAATCACCCTTCACGTTCGGTGTGGCGCGCATTCTACGGAGCGACCTCACCTCTGGCAAGCACTTTTTTAAATAATTTTCTCAGGCCTTCCAAAGGCTTAGCGAAGGGTTGGCCTATGGCGCCGCTAAGAGAATAATGCCCCCCTTTGTATATAAGGAGAGACTTACCCCATGTGGTTCAAAAACCTGCTTATCTATCGCCTGACCCAAGATCTGCCTGTTGATGCCGAGGCGTTGGAAACTGCACTGGCCACCAAACTGGCGCGTCCATGTGCAAGCCAGGAGTTGACCACCTACGGTTTCGTCGCGCCATTCGGTAAAGGCGAAGATGCGCCGCTGGTCCACGTCAGCGGCGACTTCCTGCTGGTCTCTGCGCGTAAAGAAGAACGCATCCTGCCGGGCAGCGTCGTGCGTGACGCCGTGAAGGAAAAGGTCGACGAGATCGAAGCCGAGCAAATGCGCAAGGTCTATAAGAAGGAACGCGATCAGATCAAGGATGAAATCATCCAGGCGTTCCTGCCGCGTGCCTTTATTCGTCGCTCCTCGACGTTCGCCGCCATCGCGCCGAAACAGGGCCTGATTCTGGTCAACTCGGCCAGCCCGAAACGTGCCGAAGATCTGCTGTCCACCCTGCGTGAAGTGATCGGCACCCTGCCGGTCCGTCCACTGACGGTAAAAATGTCGCCAACCGCCACCATGACCGAATGGGTCACCACCCAGAAAGCCGCGGACGACTTCTTTGTGCTGGACGAATGCGAGCTGCGTGATACCCACGAAGACGGCGGCATCGTGCGTTGCAAGCGTCAGGACCTGACCAGCGAAGAAATCCAGTTGCACCTGAGCACCGGCAAAGTAGTCACTCAGCTGTCGCTGGCCTGGCAAGACAAGCTGTCGTTCGTCCTCGACGACAAGATGGTAGTCAAGCGCCTGAAGTTCGAAGACCTGCTGCAAGATCAGGCGGAACAGGACGGCGGCGAAGAGGCCCTGGGCCAACTGGACGCCAGCTTCACCCTGATGATGCTGACCTTCGGCGACTTCCTGCCGGCGCTGGTTGAAGCGCTGGGCGGTGAAGAGACTCCGCAAGGGATCTAAAGCCTTGTGATATCAATTGTGGGAGCGGGCTTGCTCGCGAATAGGGACTGTCATTCAACGATGATGTTGACTGACACTCCGCTTTCGCGAGCAAGCCCGCTCCCACATTTGATTTGTGGTGTTAACTAATAATAAGGATCAGACCATGCGCGCACTCGCTGCATTAAGCCGCTTTGTCGGCAACACCTTCGCTTACTGGGTACTGATTTTCGCGGTCGTGGCGTTCCTGCAACCGGCGTGGTTCATCGGCCTCAAAGGCGCGATCGTGCCACTGCTGGGGTTGGTAATGTTCGGCATGGGCCTGACCCTCAAACTCGAAGACTTCGCCGAAGTCGCCCGCCATCCATGGCGCGTGGCGTTGGGCGTGGTTGCACATTTCGTGATCATGCCCGGTGTGGCGTGGTTGCTCTGCCAGGCGTTCCACCTGCCGCCGGAAATCGCTGTCGGCGTGATTCTGGTCGGCTGCTGCCCAAGCGGCACTTCGTCGAACGTCATGACCTGGCTGGCACGCGGCGATCTGGCCCTGTCGGTGGCCATCGCCGCCGTCACCACCCTCCTCGCCCCGCTGCTGACCCCGGCGCTGATCTGGCTGCTGGCTTCGGCGTGGTTGCCGGTGTCCTTCATGGAGCTGTTCTGGTCGATTCTGCAAGTGGTGCTGTTGCCGATCATCCTCGGTGTGGTTGCGCAACGCGTGCTCGGCGCCAAGGTGCGCCACGCGGTGGAAGTGTTGCCGCTGATTTCGGTGGTGAGCATCGTGATCATCGTCACCGCCGTGGTCGCCGCCAGCCAGGCGAAGATTGCCGAGTCCGGCCTGCTGATCATGGCCGTGGTCATGCTGCACAACAGCTTCGGTTATCTACTGGGTTACTTCACCGGGCGCCTGTTCAAGCTGCCGTTGGCCCAACGCAAATCACTGGCGCTGGAAGTCGGCATGCAGAATTCCGGGCTGGGCGCCGCGCTGGCCAGTGCACACTTCTCGCCGCTGGCGGCAGTGCCGAGTGCGTTGTTCAGCGTGTGGCACAACATTTCCGGGGCGCTGCTCTCGACGTACTTCCGTCGAATGAGCGAGAAAGAAGACCGGGAAATCGCTGCGCGACAGGCTACTGAATAAGCCGAAACTTGATCCCCGGGTTAATGATGGGCACTCTATCGCGCAACGCGAGGACGACCTCGCGGCTCGATCGAGTCATTAATCTGGGGACGACCCCGTCAATCGATGGAGGTCTTTCATGTCCTGGATCATCCTGTTTTTCGCCGGCCTGTTCGAAGTCGGCTGGGCCGTTGGCCTGAAGTACACCGACGGTTTCAGCCGTCCGCTACCCACCGCGCTGACCGTCGCAGCCATGGCCATCAGCCTTGGGTTGCTGGGTCTTGCGATGAAGGAATTGCCGCTGGGCACCGCCTATGCGATCTGGACGGGTGTCGGTGCGGTCGGCACGGTGATTGCCGGGATCATTCTGTTTGGTGAGTCGATGGCGCTGTTTCGGCTGGCCAGCGTGGCGTTGATCATTGCCGGGTTGGTTGGGCTCAAGGTTAGCGCTTAAGCCACTACCGCTTTCGCGAGCAAGCCCGCTCCCACATTTGATCGCATTCCATCTGGAGGAACTCGATCTAGTGTGGGAGCGGGCTTGCTCGCGAAGGGGCCCGCACATTCACCGACTATCTAACGGTGCCGCGCAACTCGCCAACCATCGCTTGCAACGCCGCCGGCTCCGCCGCCTCAACCGCCACCGCCGGCCCCGCCACCAACGTCACCCGGGACCACAACCGGCGAAACAACCCCTTGCCCGGATCGCGGCTGAAGAAACTCCCCCACAACCCCTGCAACGCCAGCGGAATCACCGGCACCGGTGTTTCTTCAAGAATCCGCGTCAGCCCTCCCTTGAACTCATTGATCTCCCCGTCAGCAGTCAATTTGCCCTCCGGGAAGATGCACACCAACTCGCCATCCTTCAGATACTGCGCAATCCGCTTGAAGGCTCTTTCGTAGATTTGAATGTCTTCCTGACGCCCCGCGATCGGAATCGTCCCTGCCGTGCGAAAGATAAAGTTCAGCACCGGCAAGTTGTAGATTTTGTAGTACATCACAAAGCGAATCGGCCGACGCACCGCGCCGCCGATCAGCAGCGCATCGACAAACGACACGTGATTGCACACCAGCAGCGCCGCGCCCTCATCGGGAATCAGATCCAGATTGCGATGTTCCACACGGTACATGGAATGGCTGAGCAGCCAGATCATGAAGCGCATGCTGAACTCGGGGACGATCTTGAAGATGTAGGCGTTGACGCCGATGTTCAGCAGCGACACCACCAGGAACAGCTGCGGAATCGACAGCTTGACCAGGCTCAACAAGATGATCGACACAATCGCCGACACCACCATAAACAGCGCATTGAGAATATTGTTCGCGGCAATCACCCGCGCCCGCTCGTTCTCGGCGGTGCGCGACTGGATCAGCGCGTACAGCGGCACGATGTAGAAGCCACCGAAGATCCCCAGGCCGAGGATGTCGATCAACACCAGCCAAGTGTGACCAAAGCCGAGGATTTCGACCCAGCCATGGCCGGTCGCGCTGTCCGGAATTCCGCCGGAATGCCACCACAACAGCAAGCCAAAGACGGTCAGGCCGAACGAGCCGAACGGCACCAGGCCAATCTCGACTTTGCGCCCGGAGAGCTTTTCACAGAGCATCGAGCCGAGCGCGATCCCCACCGAGAACACCGTCAGAATCAGCGTCACCACGGTTTCGTCGCCGTGCATCCACTCTTTGGCATAGGCCGGGATCTGCGTCAGGTAAATCGCCCCGACGAACCAGAACCACGAGTTGCCGACAATCGAACGCGATACGGCGGGCGTCTGCCCAAGACCCAACTTCAACGTGGCCCAGGACTGGCTGAAAATGTTCCAGTTCAGACGCATTTGCGGCGAAGCGGCCGCTGCTCGTGGAATGCTGCGACTGGCCAGGTAACCCAGCACGGCAACGCCGATGATCGCGCTGGAGACAATAGGCGCGTAGTGACTGGAAGACATCATGATCCCGGCGCCGATGGTCCCGGCGAGAATCGCCAGAAAGGTGCCCATTTCCACCAGTCCGTTACCGCCGACCAGCTCTTCTTCGCGCAGGGCCTGGGGCAGGATCGAGTATTTCACCGGCCCGAACAGCGCCGAATGCGTGCCCATGGCAAACAGCGCGAGCAGCATCAACGACAGATGATCAAAGACGAAACCCACCGCGCCGACCGACATGATCGCGATTTCGCCGAGTTTGATCAGACGGATCAGGCGGTCCTTGGCGAACTTCTCGCCGAACTGCCCGGCCAATGCCGAGAACAGAAAGAACGGCAGGATGAACAGCAGCGCACAGAGGTTGACGTAGATCGAGCGGTCACCGTCGATGGTCAGTTTGTACAGAATGGCGAGGATCAACGACTGCTTGAAGATGTTGTCGTTGAACGCCCCGAGGGACTGGGTCACGAAAAACGGCAGGAAGCGCCGGGTACGGAGCAAGGTGAACTGCGAGGGGTGACTCATCTTCCATGTGTCCCTGATGTTAGGTAGCGAGTGGCGTGGATACGGTTATTGGAATGCCGAACGTCGATCCAGGCCACACATTACCTAATCTTTGCAGGTTATTTCTTTAATCCTGCAATGCACGGCGAGACAAACAGCTCACCGCGCCACGCGCCTTGCAACGTGCGCCGGGCAACGATCAGCCACATGACTGCCAGCAACGCCACCAGCACGCAGCCAAACACACTGAAAAACGTCAGGTTCAAAGTGCTGGCCAGTTTCAACGTCGCCAGCGAGTAGACGCCCAACGGGAAGGTAAATCCCCACCAGCCAAGGTTGAACGGGATGCCGGCGCGCAGGTAACGCAGGGTAATCAGCACCGCGATCAGCATCCACCACAAACCGAAACCCCACAGGGTGATCCCGGCCACCAGCCCCAGGCCGGCGGCGATTTCACCGATGCCTGGCAAACCGTTGGCTGCGAAGATGACCGGCGCGTCCGCCCCCAGCAGCAACATACCCAGTGCCCCGGTACCAATCGGACCCAACGCGAGCCAGCTGGAGGCGGCCATGTTTTCGTGGGGCAGTTTATGCAGCGCCATGCGCAGCAACAGGATCGTCAGGATGCTGAAGGCTACCGGCAGGGAAAACGCCCAGAGCACGTAACTCGTCACCAGCACCACCAGTTGCGAATGGGCGTCCGCCAAGTGCGGCGCCAGCAAGCCACCGCTGGCAGCAGCGACTTCCGCGGCCACCACCGGCAACAGCCAGACCGCAGTCATTTGGTCGATGCTGTGCTCCTGACGAGTGAACATCATGTAGGGAATCAGCACGCCACACGCCAGCGACATCGCCACGTCCAGCCACCAGAGCATTTCGGCAATATCGATCACGCCATCGCCCCAACGTGGCAGGCCGAACACCAGAAAGCCGTTGATGATGGTCGCAAGTCCCATGGGAATGGTGCCGAAGAACATCGAGACCGTGGAGTGGCCGAAAATCCGCCGGGCTTCGTCGAAGAACAGCACCCAGCGAGCGGTGTACACGGCGGTGAAGACGGCGAACAGGAAAATATTGAACAGCCACAACCCTTCGGCGAACGCGCGCAAACCGGGAATGTCGAGGGGTAATTGCGCCAGTGCCAATGCGAGCACCCCGGTGCCCATGGTCGCGGCGAACCAGTTGGGCGTGAATTGACGGATGACTTCACGCGGGTGCTGCAAATGGCTGAACGGTTTGATACCGGTTGTGACGCTGTTAGGGCATGTCATGGCGAACTCCTGTCCTCTGGTGAGGTGGAGCCCATGGTAGAACTGAATCGAATATCTATATAACGGGTAATATCTCTATAACTTATCTGTTTTGCAGATATAGCCTCAGACACTGCCTTCCGATTCGATCACCAGAATCCGCGCCGCGCCCTGCGGATGCGCCACATGCTCGGTGCCGACAGAGGCATAAAAGATATCGCCGACCTCCAGAAGCGCTGCCTTCTCGATGCCCTCTTCGCGATAACGCATCTGCACCTGCCCATCCAGCACCACGAACACTTCCTGGCCATCGTTGACGTGCCATTTGTAAGGCTGATCGGTCCAGTGCAAACGGGTGGTGATGCCGTTCATGTTGGCGATGTCCAACGCGCCCCAGGCACGCTCAGCGGTGAAGGATTTGCTGCGAATGATCTTCATGGGGCGGTCCGTCGAAATGAATGGCGAAGCCAAGGCTAGCGATCAACGCACATCAGCGCCACAGGCTTTCAACGAGCGCTGACGCAGCAAGGCCAGCAAAGCGCCAACGGAGAGCACGATTAACACGGCACCGTAGCCGTCTGTGGTCGCAACCAGGCCAAAGCTTCGCGTCAGGTTCCCGGCCAACAGAGATGGCAAACAGAACGCCAGGTAACTGAGCACATAAAACGCCGACATCAGACCCGCGCGATCGTGAGGTAGAGCCAACGGCACCAGACTGCGCACGGCCCCCAGAAAACCGGCACCGAAACCACAACCGGCGACGAGCGTGCCGAGGAAAAACAACGGCAGGCTGGCGCTGTGAACGCCCAGCAAAACCAGAACGATCCCCGTCGGCAGCAGGCTTGCTCCCAACTGCAGCGCCAACACGGCTGGGCGATTGCGCAGGGTGAAAATCATCAACGCCCCTGTCACCGTCAGCGCGGCCACAGTCGAACCGGCAATCAGGTTCGAGGTGGAGCCGGTGGCCGTGCGCACCAACGAAGGTGCCAGGGACGCATAAAAACCGCCGAGCGCCCACGTCGCCGTATTCAGCGGCAGTACCCGCCATAAGGTCGAGCGCGCCTGAACCGGCACATGCAAGGTCGGCCGCAGCGAAGCCCAAGCCCCCGGCTGACGCGACACACTTTCCGGCAAACGCCAGATATACACGGCCTGCAACGCAAACAGGACGAGCAGCAGCCAATAAGTCAGGTGCAACGGCGCGGGTGCAAATTCGGCGAGCAAACCACAGCCCAACCCGCCCAGGGCCATGCCAAGCAACGGCGCAACGCTGTTGATCAGCGGCCCCTGTTGACGGTCGGTGTCGAGCAGCGTGGCACTGAGCACGGCGGTCGCCATGCCGGTGGCAAACCCTTGCAGCACCCGGGCACTGATCAGCCACGCGACGCTGTCAGCGTTGATAAACAGCAACATCGCCAGGGCATTCAACACCACGGCGCTGAAAATAACCGGTTTGCGCCCAAGGTGATCCGACAGCGAACCGACCGTCAGCAGCGCCGCCAACAAGCTGAAGGCGTAGACGCCGAAAATCAGGGTCAGGGTCGCGGCCGAGAAGTGCATCTGCTCTTGGTACAAGCGATACAACGGCGTTGGCGCCGTGGAAGCTGCGAGAAAACTGAGTAAAGTGATCGCCAGAAACCACAGGCTTGCACGATTTGAATGAGAACTGGACATCGGCACACTCCGCAAAAGTCTCCGCAAAAGCTAATTTTTCGCTTTTGCGGAGTGTGCTACTGGTCAGCGCTTAAAGCAAATTCTTTGTGTTAAGGTCCGATGCATGGCTTTTAGAGCCGAGGCTTTTGCCCGACGGCAAGTCTCGGCGAGAACAGGAAACAGGTAATGACAGGCCCCACTTTACGTCCCGGCGGCCGCAGTGCCCGGGTTCAGGAATCGATTCACAAAGCTGTGCGCGAACTGCTCGAAGAGCAGGACCGCGCCACTGTGACCGTGCCACAAATCGCCGCGCGCGCGGGGGTTACGCCGTCGACTATCTATCGGCGCTGGGGAGATTTGTCGGCATTGTTGGCGGACGTCGCCCTCGCCCGCATGCAGCCGGAAACCGCATCGGCCGATACCGGCAGCCTGCGCGGCGATGTGCAGGCCTGGGCGGAACAGTATCTGGACGAGATGAGCTCCGAACCCGGCCGCAACATGCTGCGCGACGTGCAAGCCAGCCTCAAGCCGAGCTACTGCGCGACGATCATTGGCGGGCAGCTGCAGATGATTCTGGATCGTTATCCGAATGAGCCGAAACCGAGTGTCGATCGGCTGATCAACATGGTGGCAGCGCCTATCGTGTTTCGAATCCTGTTTTCCGAGGCGCCGTTGGAGGTTGAGGAGCTGCATCGGTTGATCGCGATTGCGTTGAATCAGTGAGGCCGCCTTCGCGAGCAAGCCCGCTTGTGTCTTGCGCAGGAATTAGACTGGTGATGAGAGCGGTGAGTGGCAAGCTGAACGCCCGGAGTGCTTAAAGCACGTGTGGGAGCCCACGCTGCCATTCACCCCTCCACTCTGGTTATTGAGCCCGAACAGTTGAACGAGCCTACCTCGAACAGTTACAAGCGTGGAGCCCAGCCAGAGCGCTCTCACCTTTGAGTGTAAGAGGGTTTGGCTATGTTTTCCTGCGCAGGCATCGACGTTTCTAAAGACAACCTTGAAATCCGGATCAATCCGCA
>NZ_RCZE01000030.1 GCF_006438915.1 Pseudomonas arsenicoxydans
CTAGGGAAACTCTGAAGAAGACTTCCAAATTTAGGCAAAATACCCAGATTCCACCCGACGAGTTTTCCATGAAGCAGATGACCTTCGCCGATGCCGAATACGCCGGCAAGCGTAAGCAGACCCGCAAAGAGATGTTCCTGATCGAGATGGATCAGGTGGTGCCGTGGAAGGGGCTGATTACTCTGATCGAACCGCATTACCCGAAGGGTGATGGCGGTCGTCCGGCCTATCCGCTGGTGGTGATGCTGCGTGTTCACCTGCTGCAAAGCTGGTTCGGCTACAGCGACCCTGCGATGGAAGAAGCCCTGTACGAGACGACGATTCTGCGCCAGTTTGCGGGGCTGAGCCTGGAGCGCATTCCTGACGAAACCACCATCCTCAACTTCCGTCGTTTGCTGGAAAAGCACGAGTTGGCGGCAGGGATTCTCGGGGTGATCAATGGTTATCTGGGGGATCGTGGTCTGTCGCTGCGCCAGGGCACCATCGTCGATGCCACGCTGATCGATGCGCCAACTTCGACCAAGAATAGGGGCGGCAAGCGCGACCCGGAAATGCACCAAGCCAAGAAAGGCAATCAATGGTACTTCGGCATGAAGGCCCATATCGGGGTGGATGATGAATCGGGCCTGGTGCATAGCGTGGTGGGCACGGCAGCCAATGTGGCCGATGTCACTCAGGTCGATAAGCTGCTGCACGGCGACGAAAACGTGGTCTGTGCCGATGCCGGCTATACCGGCGTGGAGAAGCGTCCCGAGCATGACGGTCGCGATGTCATCTGGCAGATCGCGGCACGACGCAGCACCTACCAGAAGCTGAGCAAGCGCAGCGCCCTGTACAAAGCCAAGCGCAAGATCGAAAAAGCCAAGGCGCAAGTCAGATCGAAGGTTGAGCACCCGTTCCGGGTGATCAAGCGTCAGTTCAGTTATGTGAAAACTCGCTTCCGTGGCCTAGCCAAGAACACGGCGCAGTTGGTGACGCTGTTTGCATTGTCGAATCTATGGATGGCCCGCCGACATTTATTGAGCAATGCCGGAGAGGTGTGCCTGTAATGTGGGGAATAGCCGCCGCGAGGTGCTCGCAGCGGGTAAAAAGACAGGAATGAGTCAGTGATCTGAGCGTTTGGGATCGACTCGCCACTTTCAAAATCGGTGGTGGCCGAAGACAGCCAGAAACACATGGCTACTTCAGACCATCCCTAGGTTATCTCTGTTGACCAGCATGGACAATGACGACTTCCGTGAAGCGAGAGAGGGTGCGGAGAGATTAATGTCTTTATGGAACGAAGGTGCCGCCAACGACTTTAAGGATAGAATCAATCAGAGTAGCACCATGCATTGGGTGGTCAATCCTGGCAAAGAGGGCTCCGAAACACTACTCGCCCAGGCTGCCGCAGCTGCCGAAGCGTTCGCCGCCGCCGGTCAATCTATGATCGTTGATGCTTTTTTTTATTTCCCCCAAGCAGGTTCTGCGCTATCCACTGAACCCAATGTGCCTAAGAATTTTGTCAGTTCGCGCGCCAACCATTTTCGCGAACTTTTTGATCGCCTAGGCAGCGAGAATGGTGGGGTTGTGTGGGATGGACCCCATTACGACCCATCCCTGGATCGCCACCTGCTAAGCATCGTGGTGGTTGCGCGAGATGCGAAAGGCAAACCGCAATTTATGGCGGGCTATGAACTCAAGCTTGACGAACGCATCGAGCGTATCCAGAAGTTACTTGATCAACATGCTAGCCTTTTACTTGATTCCAAGGGTAAATTGATCGCAGACCTTTCAAACTCGTCGTTCGATAATCTCTCTTTAGATCAGCTACATTCATTCATTCGCAGTATTCACATCAATGGGGATACCCCACAAATAACATTATTCAATGGCGCACCGGTAGTGATTGCCCGGCTAGCAGAGACGGATTGGTTTCTGGTATCGATGTACAAACAGAAGCGACTGTGGACTGAGTCTATTGACGTGATAACAAAAGAGATTTCTTTTACCATCATTGTCTTTATTATGTTAACAATAGGGATACTGCTGGTATTGCGTAGGCAATTGGCTTTGCCATTGGCGGACTTTGCCGAGGAGATTGAGTTCTCGGTGCGAGGTGATCACCTACCGCGACGCTTGCCCGAGATGCGGGAGGATGAGTTGGGGCGTTTTGCTAAAGCATACAATTCGTTGCTTGATGCAATGCAGGCGCAGCAAGCAGGGCTCGAGAGTTTGGTTGAACTAAGAACCTTTGAGTTGCAGACAGCGCGTGAAGTGGCGGACCGGGCTAACCAGCTCAAAGGTCAGTTTTTAGCCAATATGAGCCACGAGATTCGCACTCCCATAAGCGCCGTCATTGGTATGAATCAACTGTTGGCTTATACGCAGCTAACAGCAGAGCAGGAATATTTCGTAAAGTCCATCCACGAGAACTCTGACGCCCTGTTGACACTTATAAACGACATTTTGGATCTATCAAAAATCGAGTCAGGGAGTATGACTATTGAGGAAACAGAGTTTGATCTGATCGAGTTGGTGGAAGAAATTATCGAGATGATGGCGATACGAGCCTCCGAAAAGTCCTTACGTATAAGCTGCCAAATTTCGAAAGAGACCCCTCAACGAGTATTAGGCGATCCTTGGCGCCTACGACAAATTCTGTTGAACCTGGTAAGTAATGCCATTAAATTCACCGCGAAAGGGTCGATTCGTGTTTTGGTCTCTTGTGCCGATTCCAAACGCATAAACTTTCAGATCATCGACACCGGCATCGGGATTCAAGAGGAGGCTCAAAGTGTGATTTTCGATACTTTTATCCAAGCAGATGCCTCCACGGCCCGGCACTATGGGGGCACCGGTCTAGGCTTACCGATCAGTCGTCGCTTAGCACAGCTTATGGGTGGCACGATAGAACTACGTAGTACGCTCGGAGCCGGATCGACATTTTGTCTAACCCTTCCATTTTTGCCTCAAAAAGCCAAAACGCTGATTCCGGCGGTTTTGAGAGACCTGCATGTACTCGTGATCGATGAGGATGCTGAGGAGCGTGTCGCTTTGGTCGAGATGCTGGAGCAATGGCAGATGCTATGCCAAAGTGCAGCGTCGGCCTCTAAAGGCTTGGCCCTGATGCACTATCAGGTCGACGAAGGTACTCCTTTCGACATCGTGCTAGTAAATTACCGGCTGCCCTCGATAGACGGTTTAGAATTTGCTGATATTTGCCGTCATGAACCTAAATTAGCCCAGCCTCTACTCGTACTGATGTCAGCGCATGGTGAGGCCAAAATCTCGCCACAGATAATGGAGTCTCACGCGATAGTCGCTTGCGTAGCAAAGCCAGTACGCCGTCAGCGCCTTCATCAAACGCTTTGCCACTTGCTCGAACAGAGAGAGCAGCCATCCACCGAATCGCCTTGCAACTTACGCTCGTTGGAGCGTCACGATTGGTCGCTCGAAATTTTGGTGGCAGATGATAACACCACCAATCGAGAGATCACCCGGCTGTACCTGGAACGCTTTGGCCACAATGTCACATTAGCTTGTGACGGTCTCGAAGCTCTTGCAGCGATGGGCAGAAAAGTCTTCGATGCGGTATTGATAGACGGACAGATGCCTAAGTTGGATGGCATTGGTGCAATTGAACAAATTCGCTCGGGAACGGTAAATATCCTTGATGAGGATATATGGATCATCGCGTTGACAGCCAATGCCATGCGGGGTGATCGCAATCGGTTCTTGCAAGCAGGCGCCAATGATTATTTGGCCAAACCAGTCTTACCCGGTTTACTATTTGATGCTATTTCTAGCGCCATCGATCATCAACTCGATCGTGGTATTGATTTACATGATATGAATTCTACAGAATCTAGGCCGAGTCTAAAAGTAATGCGACCCACTGATGAGTTGGCGCCATTGCGGACACAACGTTTACAGCGTCTATTCATTGAAGATTGCATCAGTCTACTCAATACTTTGAAAGATGCGATGTTATGTTCCAATTTTGACACTGCAGCAAGTGCGGCCCACTGCCTCAAGGGTAGCAGTGGCCAATTCGGTGAGGAGGCACTGGAGGCTGACGCATCATTGGCCGAGCACGCAGCACTAACTGCCGATTCTGACTTGTTAGCTATTGTCTTGAAACGACTGGAAGTGCATATTTTTTTACTCAAGTCTGCTCAGGACTTCGACCCTATCTAAATTTTGGAGATAACAAATGCCCGAGCACCGTTTGTTGCTGGTCGATGATCACGGATTAGTTCGAGAGGGCCTGCGAGGACTGCTAGAGGACGTTAAGGGGATAAGCGTCATTGGTGAGGCGGGAAACGGTCACGAAGCTATAGCGCTATGCCGAGAACTACATCCCGATATCGTTTTGATGGACTTGAGCATGCCTCTACTAGACGGGGTTTCCGCCGTTACGATGATCCGGGCTCGTTGGCCAGCAATTCGCATCCTGGCTTTGACCGCAAACATATCGGAGTCGAATGCTGCATTTGCTCTAGACTCAGGGGCTCATGGATATCTGCTTAAGCGCAGTCGACTCAACGTTTTACTAATGGCCATTGAACGGGTAGCTGCGGGGCTAACCTTTATTGACCCAGAAATGAATAGTCTTCAGGTGCAGGCTCTGCGCATAAATAGCGGTAAAACTTCTGCCGGCTCGTCCCTGACCGGCCGTGAGCGACAGATACTCAAATTGATCGCAGAGGGTGCACGTAATCGTGATATTTCGGCACTGTTGAGCATCAGCCTGAAGACCGTAGAAACTCACCGTTTGAATCTCATGCGGAAACTCGATGCTCATAATGCTGCCGATTTGACTCAGTGTGCTTTTCGCTTTGGCCTACTAGTGACCGAGTGATCATCTCCCGCCAACAGCTCGAATGTGCACTACTGGTCCCGCTCCCTCCCCAGCACCCAGCACCCAGCAGAGCTCAGTATAGTGACCCACTGAAGCCGCCCCCTCCCCCTTTAGGCGAGAATGCTCGCCAGATCCAGGTGTCGTATGACCAAGCAACGACGTTCATTTTCTGATGAATTCTAACACGAGGCTGCCGTCCCCCCATGCCCAAACAAAACTACGCCTACATCGAAGCCTGTCGTTCAGTCGGCGGTACGCCGCTGGATTGAGCAGGAACTGTACACGAGGAACAGGGATGTTTAACTTACTGGTAGCTGGCCACAGCGAGATGCGGGCAACTGTTGAATGACTACTTTTGGACGATTGTGTTGAAAACGTAGGATTTTCAGATCACCTGAACTCAGGCACGACCTCCTCCGGAGGACCTACTCACCACATTAAGTGGTTTCTCGGCCCTTCGTTGACCTTTGTTGCTTGTTATTGGGTTAATTTGAAGTTTTTGGCTTAGTGCAGGCGCACCTATCCCGTGGCAGGCGGCCCTTGAGATGTAAATTTGGCCAGTCGACGCAAGTTCTGTAGCGCAGCCGCCAGCGTGAACTCATCGGACGCGCGACTCATGCCACGTAGTCGCAAACGATCCAGTTTCAAGATGCGCTTGAGGTGGGCAAACAACATTTCGACCTTCTTACGTTCGTGGCGAGAGCGCACGTACTCCGGCGTCGCCGCGATGCGTCGAGCCACATCACGAGCGGCTTCATGGACGCTGCGGACGATCTTGCGAATCGAGGGGTTCGGGCAGCACTTGGCTTTCATCGGACATGTCGCGCAGTCGGTCTGTCTGGATCGGAAGATGATGGTGTTGGCTTTTGTAACGTGCGACACTCGTCTTTGAAGGCTCGCCATTCGCTGCGTAATACATTTCCGGCTGGGCAGCGGTATTCCTCAGCCTCTTCATTCCAGTGGAAATCGTTACTCGAATAGCTGTCGTTCTTGCGCTCAGTTTTGTCACACACCGGCACATGCGGTTCGATGTCTTTTTCCTCAACTATCCAAGCCAGCATCGGCGCGGTACCGTAAGCGGTGTCGCCAATGAAGCGTTCCGGCTTGATGTCGAACTGCGCTTCGACCCGATCGATCATCGTCTTGGTGCTCTCGACTTCTGCGGTTCGATAAGCCGGTGTGGGTTCCACATCCATGATCACACCCTGCTCGGTATCGATAGATAATTCGTGGAGTAAGCGTAGAACGCTGGGCCACCTGGAGCTGCGGTCCAGCGGGCTTGAGGATCAGTCATCGATAGGCGCTTCGGCAGCGTTTCGGCAGCGTTTCGGCCAGAGCCTCTTCATCGAGGGCCTCAAGATACTCACGCACGGCGCGGGTGCTCAGGGCCGGATCGCTCCAGTTGACCTGTACATCACTCGGTACGCCGCGCTGCCGGCTGGCGTCCGCATTGATGATACTGGCGTCCACGGCAAAGCCTCCACCTTTGACTAAGCCTGCGTCCATGCAACGACGCAGCACTTCATTGAACAGCCAACGAAAAGATGGACGTCTTCTATGCCCTGTATTCCACAGTGCTCAGCCCGCTGAGTTTCAGTCTGATTCGCGAAAGATTGTAGTAGTATATGTATCCTGCGAGCTCCGATTCAAGCTCATCGAGATTGTTGAATTTGTTTAGGGAAGCGAACTCTGAATTTAACATACCAAAAAAGCTTTCTGTAGCCGCATTGACATAGCACATTCATCTGCGGATATGCTCGGCTTTAATGCGCGCTCGTTCAGTACTCTCCGTTAAATAGGCATCAGGTATTGCCATCCCTGGTCGGAATGCAAGATCGATTTATCGCGTGGCCGCAGCCGCTCAAAAGCTTCTCGTAGCATCGCACCGCCCATGTCGAACAGCTGCGCTTGGCGGTCTTGAAGGCGACGAATTCGCCGTTGTAAAGGTCAAGTATCGCTGAAAGGTAAAGCTTCTACCCGCCGACCGTAAACTCCTTAACATCGGATACCCACTTCTGACTCGGTCGTTTGGCATCGAACCTCCGCTTTAGCTGGTTCGGCGTTAGCTGACCCTTTTCATCGCTGTAGGCGCGCAAATTCTGGTCTTCCGTATCAACGGCTCATAGCACCTTTTACTGACAGTAAAACGTGCTATGAGCAGGCCCGCCAGTTTCAGAGGTGTTCCAGAGGGTGCTGTTGCGTCAGTCCAATCACGATTTGCGCTTTTCCGCTGCGCTGCTCGTTCCTGCGATTGTACTAAGGCATCGAGCTGTTTTAAATAAGCATTTTCCATCCGCATCTGGTTCAGTTCGGCCAGCAAATCATCACGTGTATGTGTACGTGTTTCGTCGTCCGAGGATTCAGGCTGAATGGGCGGATTGGTTTTGTCATTTTTACGTGAAGTGCACTTGCTGACTGCTAGGATAAGCCGTCCAAACCACCTTTACTTTCGCTCCCATTCACCAATTATGTCGGATATCAGGATATCAAACAGTGAGGCAACTTGGCGATAGGAGATATCTTCCTCCCGCATGTGCAGCAGTACGGATCGCTGCAATTAAAGCCTGAACCACTACATTTTTTGACTTCTTCTCGCCATCACAAAATTTTCATGCACCGTATATTCCAGATTTTTCTTCACCACTTCACAATCTCAAAAAAAAATTTTCAGCATTCCCCTACGCCTCATTGTGAATTTTTCATTCTACACATGTGAAACTGAAATCAAATACAAATTGAACCCGCAAAAGCAGCTTACATAAACAGTGCTTTACAGATTATTTGTATAACTCGCCTTTACCACAGCAATTGAAAAAGCCTCTATCATATTTTAATTATTATTACCCACGCGACCCATATTAACAATTAAATTTCAAGATTTTACAAAGCAGAAAAAATCACAACATACCACTACCCCTTCACCTCGGCGCAAGCAGTTGCCGAGTCCGAGTATGCAGTCTTCGCAGAATGCAGATCGCGCGACCCAAAGAAAAATCATGGACAAATAAACGCTTACACCCAAGAAACTCAATTGGCAAATTATGAGCGAGACACATGAATTCAAATATATCAGGTGTTTACCTTATATCAACCGTAGCATTCGTTTAATATGATCAGATTTAATACTAGAGAAATCAGGATGACTCTCCTGAACATTGCAGTAGCCACTGCTATTTTTACCGAACCCCAACCAAGTAAAGAGATAGGTAGCGGGGCCCCGTGGGATATCAGACCAAGAAAGGAAACGACTACCTCTCTGGAATAAATACCGCGCCAGATTAGGCTCGCCACGCCTACAGCGCAGCCGCTTGCGATTAAAACGCAGCTTTACAAGCGCTGCCTGTTCCGGCGCCGAGAAGCGTACCAAGCTCGAAAATCGTTAAGTTATCTGACAGATCGTAGTGCGAGGCAGCAACTACTCATGACTGAATTAACCCACCGACTCTATAAGCGAAAGCCAAGTATCACACGACTCTTAGGCTATCCAGGCTCGAACATTTATTTCGGACAACACGTGTCAATTTATCTAAATAAAACTACGATTTTGGTGGGAGACTGAAAAACACCTCGCTCAACTCATCATATTGCTTGCTCTATCGGACCTTTGGATAGCTCGAAAAAGCGAATAGATACAGTTGCGCAAGGAACGTAGGAATTATAGGGAGCGCCGCTTAAGGTTACCGCGCGCCCGCTCAAAATGAAACCGGAGACTCAATGCAGCCTACTCAAGACTTTACTCCAGAGAACCAATGCACACCAAAAAGCAGTCATGGTACTGTACCTTACAAACTACCTCTGAGCTCTACTCAAGAAGTCATTTGGCTTGACCAGTTTATCAATCCGGAATCCAACGACTACAACCTTGGCTTCCTTCTCCTTATTGACGGGGAGCTGAATAAAAAAATATTTTCTCGCGCTTTTGAATGTGTTGTTTATCAACACGACGCATTGCGCCTACGCCTCAGCAACACCAACGGACAACCCCTTCAGCAGTGTATTAACACCATCTCTATATCTGTACCAATACACGATTTCTCTCAATGCATTGATGTAGACGCGCGAGTAAAGCAACATACTCACTCGGCGTTCACGTCCCCGTTCAACTTGAATGAAACACTGTGGCGCTGTGAACTGGTACGCGTAAGCGACACACGCTGGTACTGGCTGTTCTGCTTTCACCATCTGATTTCTGACAGTTTAAGCTCGTCACTGCTTATTGAGGAGCTGGCTGACATTTATAGTCGCTTAATTAAGGAAACAACCCTACCAGCCCTCCCCCCTTCCTATCTCGAATTTATTAATGAGGATAGGATCTATCTAGACTCTCAACGCTATGCCAGCGACCGACGATTCTGGCAAGAACGCTATACACATCTACCCCCTGCATTACTACAACCAAAAAACGCAAAAAAAACAGTAAGCCACAGAAAAACTGAATCGGTTCTTTGGCAGTTGGATAAAGCGTTTTTTCGTCGCATTGAACAGTTTTCAGCCGCTTACGAGTTGTCTATCTTGCACTTCATGTATGCCGTTTTATCCTGCTATTTCTCTCGCACTGCAAATACGACGGAGGTTGTCATTGGCATACCTGTACACAACCGCCGAAATGCCAGACAAAAGCGCACTATCGGAATGTTCTCATCTGTCATTCCGGTCAAAGTGACCATTACGCCCCAAGACTCCATCCTTGATGTTATGCGCAAAGCCGCTACAGAGTTGCGGCGCTGCTACAAACATCAACGACTGCCAATCGCCGAGATAAATCGGCACACGCAAGTCCAGCAAGAGACAGGGCGCACTCAACTGTTCGATATTACGTTATCACTTGAACTGATTGAATTGAACGCGCACATGCCAGGTACCACAGTCAAACTATCAGAATCATTCAGAGGGACACCGCACTCTCTCGCAATCGCCATTTACCAATACACATTTACTAACCTGGACGATGACAACCAACCTGTCACAATTGAATTCAATTTTGATACTAGTTATCTGAGCAACGCTGACATTATGGCCTTACAGTCACGCTTTGGTGTGTTGATGGAGGCCATTCTTATGTGTCCGGATGCATTGATCGGCAGCTTGCCGATCATGTCAGACACAGAACGAGAGCAACTGTTGGTGGATTTCAACGCCACTCAGGCCGACTTCCCGCAAGAGGCACTGATCCATGAGCTGTTCGAGGACCAGGCACGACGCCACCCCGACGCCACCGCGCTGGTGTTTGAATCCCAGTCGCTGAGTTATGGCGAACTCAACCGCCGGGCCAATCGCCTTGCCCATCACCTGATCGCATTGGGGGTACGGCCGGATGATCGGGTGGCGATCTGTGTCGAACGCAGCCTGGAGATGGTAGTCGGCTTGCTGGCCATCCTTAAAGCCGGCGGCGCTTACCTGCCGCTGGATCCGGCTTACCCGGCCGAACGTCTGGCCTATATGCTCGATGATGCCGCGCCGGTGGCCTTGCTGACGCAGGCCGCGCTGCTCAACACCCTGCCCGGCCACCTGCCCACCGTGCTGCTCGATGCCCCGGAGCCGTTACTGCCAGACAGCAATCCGGACGCCAGGGCCTTGGGCCTGACGTCCCATCATCTGGCTTATGTGATCTATACCTCCGGCTCTACGGGTCAGCCTAAAGGGGTGATGGTCGAGCACCGCAATGTCAATCGTTTGGTTATCAATAATGCGTATGCAGACATCAACTCGAGCGACTGCGTGGCGCATTGTGCCAACATCGCCTTTGACGCCTCGACCTGGGAAATCTGGTCTGCACTTCTCAATGGTGGGCGTCTGCATGTGGTGCCACAGTCAGTGTTGCTTGATCCGGTGCAGTTCCGTGATTCTCTAGTGAAGGGACAGGTTTCCGCACTCTGGTTAACCGCCGGCTTGTTCAACGAGTATCTCGATGTGCTTGAGCCCGTGATTGGGCAACTGCGCTACCTTCTCGTTGGCGGTGATGTGCTTGACCCACGAAAGATCCTGCGCGCGCTGCTGGTTGAGACGCCGCCAGCACACCTGATAAACGGATATGGTCCAACAGAAAGCACGACATTTGCCACTACCCATACCATTACATTCCCCCTCGACATTGCTCGTTCCATTCCCATCGGTCGACCCATCGCCAATACCCAACTCTATATCCTCGATCCTCAAGGCCAGCCCGTGCCCATCGGCGTGACCGGCCAGATCCACATCGCCGGGGCCGGCGTCGCCCGGGGTTACCTCAATCGCCCCGCGTTGACCGCAGAGCGCTTTGTCACCAACCCATTCTCCCCAGACCCGCACGCCCGGATGTACTGCACCGGCGACCTCGGCCGCTGGTTGAACGACGGCTCCATCGAGTACCTGGGCCGTAATGACTTCCAGGTCAAAATTCGCGGATTTCGGATCGAACTCGGCGAAATCGAGGCCGCCCTCACTCAATGTCCCGGCGTGCGCGAAGCCGTGGTGCTCGCCCGGCAAGATCAATCAGGCGACCAGCGCCTGATCGCCTATTTACTGTCCGAGCCCGGGGTCGAACTGATGCCCGCCGAGCTGCGTCAGCACCTGGCCCAACACCTGGCCGAGTACATGCTCCCCAGTGCCTTCATGACCCTGGACGCCTTCCCTCTTACCCCCAATGGCAAACTCGACCGCCAGGCGCTGCCGATGCCTGACCAGTCCGCCGTGGTCACCCGGGGTTATGAGCCTCCACAAGGCGAGCTGGAAATACGCCTGGCCGACATCTGGCAAGAGCTGCTAGGCCTGGAACGCGTCGGGCGTCACGACCACTTCTTCGAGCTCGGCGGCCATTCGTTGATGATCGTCAGCCTGATTGAGCGCTTGCGCAACCTCGGCAGCCCGCTGGATGTGCGCACCGTGTTCTCGACCCCGGTGCTCGCCGAGATGGCCCTGGCCATCAGCGCCCAAGGGGATAACCTCCTCGCCATGATCGTGCCCCCTAACCGTATTCCCGACGGCTGTCAGGCCATCACCCCCGACCTGCTGCCCTTGATCTCACTGACCCAAGCCGACATCGACACCCTCCTCGAGGCCGTCCCCGGCGGCGCGGCCAATGTGCAGGATATCTACCCCCTCGCCCCGCTGCAGGAGGGGATCCTGTTCCATCATTTGCTTCAGGAACAAGGCGATGCTTATCTGCTGCAGAGCCTGCTGGCCTTTGCATCACGTCAGCGCCTCGATGACTTTCTCGCCGCCTTGCAGCAGGTGATCGACCGCCATGATATCCTGCGGACCGCCGCTTGCTGGCAGGGCCTGGCGCAACCACTCCAGGTCGTCTGGCGCCAGGCCCCGTTGCCGGTCGCAACCTTTATTCCTTCCTCGCCAGACGACGTGGCGGCCCAGTTGCTGGCCCACACCGATCCGCGCCTACATCGTATCGAGCTGACCCGCGCACCCTTGTTCGCCGCCGACATCGCCCACGATCCGCAACAGGACGAATGGCTGCTCGCGTTTCGCTTCCACCATCTGGTCAGCGACCATATGACCCTGGCGCTCATCGTCGCCGAGATCACCCTCATTTTGCAGGCGCGCACCCAGGACTTACGCCCAGCGCTGCCCTACCGTAACTTCATTGCCCAGACCTTGAGCGTGCCGCTCTCAGTGCATGAGGACTATTTCCGCGCTCAGCTTTCCGACGTTGACGCGCCCACCGCGCCCTTCGGCGTCCTGCATACCCAGGGCAGCGGCGAGCATGTCAGCGAAGCCCGTCTCCCGCTCGATGCAGCCCTGGCCGAGGCCGTGCGCACCCAGGCCCGTCGGCTGGGGGTCAGTCCCGGCGTGCTGTTCCATGTCGCCTGGGCTCAGGTGCTGGCACACACCAGCGGCCGCGACGATGTGGTCTTCGGCACCGTGCTGCTGGGCCGTTTGCAAGGTTCACTCGGTGCCGACCAGGTGATGGGGATGTTTATCAATACCCTGCCAATACGAGTATCCCTGGCCGAACGCAGCGTACTTGAGACGGTGCAGGCCACCTACCAGGGCCTGACGGCGTTGCTCGCCCACGAGCAGGCCCCGCTGGCACTCGCCCAGCGGTGCAGCGGGGTAGCACCGCCGATGCCGTTGTTCACTGCCCTGCTCAACTACCGTCATAGCCAGGCCAGTGAAGTTGACCACGCCTGGGAGGGCATGCGCCTGGTGTCCGCCGAGGAGCGTACCAACTACCCCATCACCCTCTCGGTGGACGACCAGGGGGAGGGCTTCACACTGACCGCCCAGACCCTTCACGGAATCGATCCCGTACGGCTGACCCATTACCTGGTCACCGCCCTGCACGGCCTGCTTGATGCCGTGGTCAGCGATCCACAAAGGCCCATCCTGACGGTACCGATTCTGCCGGACGCCGAACGCCAGCAACTGCTGGTGGATTTCAACGCCACTCAGGCCGACTTCCCGCAAGAGGCACTGATCCATGAGCTGTTCGAGGACCAGGCACAACGC
>NZ_RCZE01000031.1 GCF_006438915.1 Pseudomonas arsenicoxydans
GTGATCAAGCGTCAGTTCAGTTATGTGAAAACTCGCTTCCGTGGCCTAGCCAAGAACACGGCGCAGTTGGTGACGCTGTTTGCATTGTCGAATCTATGGATGGCCCGCCGACATTTATTGAGCAATGCCGGAGAGGTGTGCCTGTAATGTGGGGAATAGCCGCCGCGAGGTGCTCGCAGCGGGTAAAAAGACAGGAATGAGTCAGTGATCTGAGCGTTTGGGATCGACTCGCCACTTTCAAAATCGGTGGTGGCCGAAGACAGCCAGAAACACATGGCTACTTCAGACCATCCCTAGGTCGATCTTGGGCAAACCGGCGGCTTCAAGCACGACAGCAAACTTTGTTTCGGCTGACTAGTTCTCGGTCAACGGCTTGTTTTCGGACACTGCATTTCCTTCAGGACTGAGCTGCTTGTGCCAGTTGGACAAAGACATTTCGCTCCCCCCTTCCCGCCGGGAAACCTCGGCCATCTACAGGTTAAGTGTGGAAGCAGCATCTTAAATAATGCGGCTCTGCGTTCAGGTGAATAATACGGCACGACCAGCCTCTTTCCTCCCACGATATCCTTTTTCAGAAAAAAACGGAGAGACGACAACTATCCTGACTCCGAGGACCACGCGTTGACTAACAGCCGCCAAATTTTAGCCTTGCCAGGTACCTTGTATTCACTGAATTTACCTGTCGTTCCCCCTCCAACGCCGCAAGCTGGTTCTCCACCGCCCACCGGGCCATCGCTTCCCCCATCTCATGCGTCGCCGACCCCACCGGCTTGAGCATCCCAGTGGCATCCCGTGTCTCCCTGTATACGGAGTAAGCCAAACGTTACGGTTTTTAGCTTTCTCCGAGAGATACAGGTCCAACAGTGAACTGCTCCTAGGGTATCAGCTCCTCATTTCCGAAGATCGAGGGCACAAATGGCAATGTGTCTCTGGAGCTAGGGTGCTTTACCACTTCCGATCGGAAGCAGCAATCGAGCCACGCAAGCAGCCCGTCGCCCGTCGCCCCCCCAACAGTGTTGTGCATCGGCGAGTGAGTGCCTGGCGAACCTCGGCAGTAAATGTTCCCGCAAGGTTTTGATCGGCCGAGGCCTTGTCCTACGCCAGAGTCACGTCGATAGACTCCTCCTGTTAACTGGTAGTACGTTGCCGCCGATGTCCTTGAGTTTGAGAGCGACCGTGAACGGCAGCTCGAAACGGTGGATGCCATTAGCGCCGAAGCCTGGGGCTCTCACCATTTATATCGACACTTTTTCCCCTAGCAGGTTTTGTGCCTGTTGTCACATTCGGAGTAAATGTCCTTCAATACACCGTGGTCCCGCATGAAAGACATGGCAGCAGGTGCCATGCTTCCGCGCGAGTTAGGTTGATAGGTGTTGCCGGCATTCTCTTGTTCGCGATACCGATTATCGGCACCATTGCAGAATGGATGCTTTTGAGTTTGGCCGGGGGGGTTGGACGGTGCCGGCGAGGGGCTCGGGGCAACCTCAGCACTGGGCGTTGCTTCTTCGGCTACGGAAGACAAGGAAGAATTTTCGAGAAGCCTTACATATGCATCACTTGCATTTGGCGTAGCATCTCTCGCAAAAAGCAATAGGGGCATTGCACCCCTTTTGCTTATTTTCCTGCGATATTAATACCTCCTAGGTTTTCGCGCCGCCTGGGTGGATCGATGACTGAGCAGCAAACAGGCAGGCCCCTCAACCACGCCAGGCGGTTCGACATTAAGCCGCCGGCATCGGCGGCTTAATGGCCGACGATAAGGTAAACAGCACCTCTTTATCAGAGCCCACGGTCGTAAAAACCGTGACCAGATGGTCAACGCTGACCGACAACGAAGTGCGCTCCAGCTCGATTTGCAGATGCCGATGCGTCGCAGCATGTTTACCGAAGACCCCACGCACCACCAAGACCGTTTTAATGTCGCAATCGGTCAGCAGCAGGTCGTCATTGTGGCGGCTGACATGGATTCGCTCCGGGTCTGTCACCGCCATGATCAGGCGATCCAAGGTTTTATCTGGATCATCGTTATCAATGACGATGGTTGGGTAATACCGCCACATGGCCTGGCTGATGCGGTATGCATCACCCGCCGCCCCACCCTGCAACACTACTTTGTCGAGACCGACAATGATCGGTGCTGCCAAATCGTCGTCGCTACCTTCCCCGCCTTGAAGGTGGAGAGATGTACCAAAGCGCTCAGCATTGTTGAAACGGTTGAGCCTTTCGCTGCCGCTATCCTTGACCTGATACAACGTTTGAGCCGTTGAGTTATAGACGTAGGCCGTCTTTTCCTCAGGGGCAATCCCCAAGAAGCGCAGGTTCTCCGCCGCAGCAATTCCACGACTCCAGAAGATCTGGCCGCTGGCGACATCAAACCAACCTTGGGTGAGCTTGCCTTGCAAGGTCAGCACGCCTTTGGCCTGCCATTGACTGGCTACGTCGGCCAATGCATGTGACAGTTTGTCGAGATTATCCTTCTGCCAGTCGTTGTCGACGGCGACCAGTTGAAGCTCGCCGCTGTTGGCACGCAGAACAATCTCGCCCTTGACGGTGGTCAGGCGCATTCCGGTATCGACTTGCTCCGCCGCTCGCAGGTGTAGTTGCGGCACTAAAGTACTGGCAACAGGAACCTGAACCGATGCGTTAAGCACCTGCTCCGGGCCAAACGCGCCGCTTAGCGCATCCGGAGTCATGGCTGGCTGGAGATACAACTTACCACGCTTGGGCTCGAAGATCCGTGCGGCGGAGCCATCCGCTTCGAATCCCAAAAATTGCAGCGACTTGTTTTGCAGCGACGCCGAAGCGATCACGACTTGGCCGTTGTGGTACCACACGGGCAGCACACTCTTGCCGTCAGTGCCTTTGAGCCCGAATACGGCCAGGGTGGCGCCTTTGCCATTCACCGTATCGAGGTCTTTCCACCACGTAGTGCGGCCCTTGAGCCACTGCACGTTGACGGCTTCGTAGTTGAGCCGCCCCAGCACATCCAACTGAGCCACACGCCCATCTTCGGTAATGGCGAGCAGGTTCCCGTTGACATCCACCAAACTGGCCAGACGCGGAGCGGTGACCCGCAAAGCAGTGGGCTGGCTGGCGTCGAGTACTGCTTGCCCCGCCCCTTCCTGACGAAACAGGACGTTTTGCTCTTTGCTGTAGAAAAAGAACACTTCCTTGGTATTGCTGCGAGGCAGACTGCCCGCCAACAGCAGATCCGCCGGAATCGGCCAGGCGCTATGAGCTTGATCCTGCGTTTGGAAACGCAGTGTGTCATCTTTCGGTGGCTCCAGATTCGGTTTGATCACCATGCCATCGCTGGTACGAATCCAGTAGCGGTGTGCGACACCGGCCGCATCTTTGCCGAACACAGTCACCAGCGGCGCATTGATCGGCTTAATTTGAGGCGCGCCTTCGAGCATATAGGCCGGGGTCGTACGCGGCGTGCTATTGCTCTCGTAGCCTTCGAGCAAGTCTTTGACCGCATCGCCGTGCTGACCGGTGCGCGCCGAAAGTTGCAACAAGGCATCATCACCGACTGCACTCACCAGCTCCATTTTATCGCCCGAGATCCGATAGCCCAGCTCGGCCTCGCTACCATCCTTGATGTGATGATTGCGAACCAGGTGAAGCGCATCGCCCTCCTGCCATAGTCGGCTGATTTTGCCCGCACTGTCGCTGAACCATGCATCGAACTGCGCGTCGACCTGTCCGTTGGCAATCGTGACCCGCCAGACAGCTGCGTTCTCGGCGTCATAAAAATAGGCATGATCGCCAATCACCGCCCCCAGATTTCCTTGCTTAGCCTGTTCCTGGGTGGTGTCGGTAAACAACATCCGGTCCTTGGCCACGTCGTAGAAGCCTCGGCCAACATTACGTGTGCCATGGGTGTAGTTCTCTACCACCACGTACTGCCCCTGCAGTTGATGTTTCTGGGCCAGTTCACGCAGATGTTGCTCAATGGACTGACCAGGCGCCTTCCATTTACCGGCATCTTCGCGCACGACCTGAGTGGTCAGATCGGCGAAATTAACTTCGCATACCTCGCCCTTATGGCTAATCACCAGTACACGTGCGCTCTGGGACGAATCAAGGTCAACAACAACCCCGCCGACCGTCAGTCGGCTCTTCGAGACGCTGATGCTGTCACTGGTGAGCTGACGGCTGTCAATGATCCAGCTTGACGGCGCACCGGCGTTAGCGCAAGTCAATTTGACCGTGGCACCTTCGTTGAGGCCAATCAGATACTCACCACCCTCCCCCTCTATCTCGTAGTGCAGGTAACCGTGCAACTCCTTGGGCAGTTCGGGCACCAACAGGTGACGACTACGCTTATCGAGCAACACTTCGATCGGGGTCCCGACGTACTCTTGATGAATCCGGCTGACCGTATATTCAGATGGGAAAATGTAGAAGTCGTAGTCGAATCGGTAGTCCTGCTCAAGCTTGCGCAGCACATCGAAGCCAGGATCGTGGCGAGTGGTAGCACCAGGGAAATGAATGTACCCATAACTGATATAGGATTTGACCGTGCCAGGCAGAATAACCACCTTGCTTTCGCTGTGAACGAGCTTATGCTCACTCGCGTAACCAATGCCACCGCGCACCTCGATCGCCTGGTTGCGGTCGTGAACAATGGTCGGGAAGTCACCGCCCCAGAAGAAGTAGTTTATTTTCCCCGAGCCGGTTTTACCGTGTTGTGTGCGATAGAGGTATTGGCTGCCGAATTCGACCAGGCCCTGACGCAGGTTAAGGGTCTTGATCACCGCCCCACTCAGGGGCACCAATACCTGTTCTTTATCGTCATAACGGTAGCCATTGCCTTTGTACGCAGTATCGACGGCATCAAAGTAACGACCCACGGCCTTGATATCCTCGGCCACCGGCGCAAAGGCCTGCGCCAAGCCAGTAAAGCCCACCGCGAGCCCGCCCAGGATTACCCCAGCCCCGCCCAGCACTGCGCCGGCCGTCGAAGCACCGAGCAGCCCGGCACCAATCCCCGCCGAACCAGAGACGAAACTGGCCGAGTCGAACGCCAACTGGGTACCGTAAATAGCTTTCTGTCCTTCATTCTCGGCATGCGCAAGTTCATAGGCGTCCAGTACCACAAAGGCACCACCAAACACCACGCCGACGCCTTCGTTGACGGTGTGGCCCAGGGAGGAGACAAAATCCTTGAGCGAGGTTTCGGCCGCCACCACTTCGCCACGTAACGCCGTACGCACCAGCTCGATGATTTTGGCCACGTCCTGTACTGTGCCATGTCCCATCTGAATCAGATTGAGATAGCTGTGAACCTTCAAGGCGGTCGCCAACTCAGGCGACGTAATACCGCTGGCCACGTCTTGACGGCTCTTGTCGGTAAACCAACGAATCAGCGCCTGGACCGCAAATCCGGAATTCAAACCGTCAACCGGGGATGCCTCTCCGGCGACCGTCTTAGGCCGCATCAGGCCGTGCTCGACAGTAAAATGTTCGCCCAATGTAGAGGTATGCTCATCGACGAAGTTACGGAACTCGACAAAAGTGGCATCGTGAGTGGTCAGCCAGCGGGTTTCCTCAGGTTGTTCACGGTTGATGAACTGTACCCGATAGCCTTCCTCCTCCGCTTGCTCTTGGGTATTGGCAATCACCGGCATCCATCGGTGATCCAGACCTGCCTCCAGAGCGAGCCGGGTACTGGCTTCGTGATATTTGGCGCCCCAGTTCTCGGCATCAAACGTTGCCAAGGAGGTACGTAACTGAGTGTCTTCAACTACCCGTTCTTGCGCATTGATCGTACGTTCAATCTGACGCTGTGCGTCGAGTACGTCGGCCAGTTCCCCGGGACGACTCAGATCGGCCACGTTCAGGTGGCGGTCCAAGGGAACGGCGGCCATTTTACCGGTATCGATTTCGATTAGATTGAAGATCGGTGACGATGTGCTGCCCAACGATCCGTAATAAGCGGCCAACTTGCGTTCTACCAAGTGCTGCGTCATCGCCGTGGTTAGGCTCTTGGTATCTTCGAAAGCAAAAATCCCCACATTTGGGTCATAAAAATAATAACGACGTTCTTCAGCGTTGACAGTGCTGCCCACCAACATTGAGTGCCCTTGGGTATTGAGTGCAAACATCGAAGTGTGGGTTGTCTCGGCCAACCGGGACACCACTTGACGCAGTTTGAAGAGGCCCCGTTCCGTTGACGCCTGAACGGCATCAACGTTGGAGTGCAACTGACTTAGGCTGTTTTTGAGCAGCGTGGAGCTCCCAGCCTCAGGATCAGCCGCGGCCAGGAACAGTTTTTCCACTAGGCTGTTAACACCCACCTCGCCTCCACTGGCCAGTGCCACCGCCATAGCCCGAACCAGGGGGTAACAACGACCACCGGACTTGTCGCCCACCAGTACCAGAAAAAAGTCCTGCGGCGCCAGGCGATCGAAGGTGCTGCCAGCGTGACGTAAGCCCTCACTGAGCACCGCCGTTTGCGCCAACACCTTGTCGATGTACTCCGCCTGGCTGGCTTCGGTAATGCGCCCACTCAACGCCCCTTTCTGCATGGGTGTCAGTTCCCCCTCAAGAAATAAACGTTTCATATCCAGAGCCGACATCGTGTCGATCACCCCGGGGATAGTGATCTCATGAAAATTACGCAAACCGTCCATAAACGCCGGGCGCTGAGCCCCTCGCTGATAAGCTTCAGAGATCGCGTAACGTTCGCCCAGTCTGCTGCTGCGTTCCTCCCCGCCAGCCTGAATGGATGCATCGTCAGTGCGCACCACGGCACCGGTACCGTCTTTGGTCTTGATCTGTTGCCAGAGCCACGTCTTTTCGACCGAGCTGGCTTCACGTATCACCGGGTCGAACTGCGCCTTATAGAAACTCAGCGTCAGCTTGATATGTTCGATCTGCTGGTCGATCAAGGCGGTTTGGGTTGAGTTGCGTCGCTTTTCCTGCAGTTGGTATCGCTGCTCGACCAACTGATCGGTTTCGCCGCCGATTTTGGCGAGAACGTCCTCACGCAGCTTGCTCCACTTGGCAATCGCTGGATGATGAGGCGAAAACTCCCCCTCGGTGTAGACACCGTCAGTGACCTCGTCGATAGGTACGCGAAACTGAGCCGCCACCTTCTTCAGATGCTGGTGAACCTGTTCACGGTAGGCGGCAAATTCGGTCAGGGTTTTCCCCGCCACTTGAGGATCAGCGACTTTGATCGTGAGCGGTTCTTCGCCCTTTCGCTGCTTTGGCCATAACATCATGCCCTCACGCTGGTACTCCTGCTTTTGAAATACCAATTGCCATTCGCCATTGATGTATTGCATGTAGGCGGCTGCAAGTCCTTTAGCCGAGCGAGATACTTGATAATCCTTAAAGTCAACGGCCATTACCACATTGTCATAAAGCAATGAGCTGTTCACTCGACCATCGTGGTATACCCGCAAGGTATTGGCATCGAGCGTGGTAACGATCATCGAGCCCCTCGACAACGTTCCTGTGAACAGGAAGGAGCCGGTGGCTGCCCGTTTGGGAATATCCACATAGGCAGGTGATGCATTCGCTTGGTTGGCACCATTGTAGCCGAGGAAATACGCCGGCAAGCTAACACCGGAAACTGAGTGTTCAGTGTATTCGACCTCGTATACGCCAGGGGTGACGCTCACCAGTTGAGCGCGCCCCTCTGCCGGCAGGCGCCCTGCCTTGGCCAGTACTTCAACGCTTATTGCATGTGATTTGGCGAACAGCACTGGGTCAGCAATAAACTGCTGGATGTCCGCGCTACCTTCGCGGGCCTCAGCGCCACCGCTCATGGGCACCAGACCACCCTTGAGCTTGCGGTCTAACACCGCTTGTGCAAGCAGGGCCGGGTTGTTTACATCATACCCGCGTGTCTGCAATAGTCTTGACAGGGTCCGCTCAATAGGGGTCTTAGTGAGCAAGGACTGAGCGCCCGCGGCCGCAATCAGTTTCGCTCTAGATTGGCCGTGACTGCTCGACTCACCCTCGGCAGTCTCGGAGTAGGCAATGCCTTTGCCAACTCGGTACATACCAACGGGGGTATGCTCAACAAAGGCTGTTGCCGACAGCAGATCGCGAAGCTTTTTATTGATAGCCAGGGCATGCTCCAACCCGGCGCTAGAGAGATAGATCACCGCCTGGTCAGTACGACTGCCTAGGTTTTTCGGGCCCATGATCTTGGCATGATCCAGCCAGCCTCGATTGTCATCACTGAACAATCGGGTCAGCGCCTGGGCCAGCAAATTGAAGTACGCCTTTTCGACATTGATGGTCAGCCGCGCGCCAACCTTGGCGCGCGCACCCACGCGCCTCGCGAAGTCCTTGGGCAGTACTCGAAAGGCTTCGGCTATGTCAAGAACGCTGTAGGGTTGCGAGGATAAGGCCACTTTTTCACTGCCTTGTACCACGATGTCGACGTTCTCGGCGTTAACCGCCAGCGCCTTGATGTAGGAAACAAACTCCCGTTGTTCATTCTCATCGAGACCACTGACACTCGCAGGCTTGTCGTTGCTGTAACGCTTGTAAGCGTCCTTCTCCAGCATGTCTTCCAACTGTTTCTGCTTGGCAAGTGCCTCGGAGGTCCACTTTTTACCGCTCTCACTGTAAATTCCCTTAATATCATGGATCAGCGTTTGTGCGGCGGGTCTGCGGCTAATCTCTTTAAATGTTTCTTGTGCGGAAATAAGCAGCGACTGATAGCTATTGTTAGGCATCGTATTTTTCCCAAGTAAAATTGTATTGATTGTTTGCGAATTGCAATGCGTGAATTTACGTAGTGAGCCGCTATAGCTCTGCTCGTAAACGGAGGGGGGGGGGGGGGGCTCAGTGACCAAACCACTAAAAAAAAACAAATAGCCACCTGAGGACCGCGAACACCTTAGTTCTGCATGAAGATGAAGGAGATATACAAGAAAAAAGAAAAATCAATATCTGCTTAAACACTCACCCTCACACTCGATCATGATGTTTTATAGAGCTTTTACCGTCAAAAAAACCATGAAATCAGACTTTTACTAGAATCCCCCCTGATTGAATGATCCGATAGGCAGCCCCTATCAGCAATGTGCCATAGCGATCGAATCATGTTCGATGGCGCCAATCGCAACACACTTATAAACAGTCGATAACCCCAGAGAAATACAGACATACCTTCCAGTTTCCTATCGGAAGGCAGCATCCAGACACCACATTACAAATCAAGTAATCTTGACACCGTGGACGTCTCATTTTTTGAATCGCAATCATAGAATCTCGATATCGTTGGCGTCGCTCTTGTTGCTCTTGACGTACGGTTTAACAAACTGTGGCGCTATCAACTTCACGCGTACTCCGCGAGCTTCGAATTGCCGCGCCCAATGATGGGCGAATGCCAGTTAGCGTCTTTGATCGGCCAGGCGCGGTACGATCTTGGTCTGCGGCAAGTGGGCGTTCCGTGATCGTGCCCCCTAACCGTATTCCCGACGGCTGCCAGGTCATCACTTGGCTATGACCGTAGTTGAGCAGAGCGCGGAACAAAGGTATCGGCGGTCCCATCCCGCTGCAACGCTGGGCCAGCGCCGGTGCCAGCGCGGCCCCGTCGAGTTTGCCATTGGGGCGTCCAGGGTCGTGAAGGCACTTAGGAGCATGTACTCGGCCAGGTGTCGAGCCAGAAAGTCATTACGGCCCAGATACTCGATGGAGCCGTCGTTCAGCCAGCGGCCGAGGTCGCCGGTGCAGTACATCCGGGCGTGCGGGTCTGGGGAGAATGGGTTGGTGACAAAGCGCTCTGCCGTCAACGCGGGGCGATTGAGGTAACCCCGGGCGACGCCGGCCCCGGCGATGTGGATCTGGCCGGTCACGCCGATGGGYACGGGCTGGCCTTGAGGATCGAGGATATAGAGTTGGGTATTGGCGATGGGGTGGCCGATGCTRGGCTGTGACAGAGCGGCATCAATGGGGCAAGCAGTGGCATCGACTGTACATTCTGTCGGGCCATAGACATTGATAAAGCGAGACGTGGTGATGTGTTGCAGTCGAGACCACAGCAAAGGCGAAATGGCATCACCGCCGATCAATGCTAATTGTGGCTGATAACCGGATGAAGAGCCCAAACCGGCCTCTAATAGCCCTTGCAACTGAATGGGCGTGGAATCGAAAACATCCACGGCGTGCTGGGTAAAGTAGTGCCAGAGCTGCTGACCATCCATCCGGACGGCTGCCGGCACGATAA
>NZ_RCZE01000032.1 GCF_006438915.1 Pseudomonas arsenicoxydans
TGATCAAGCGTCAGTTCAGTTATGTGAAAACTCGCTTCCGTGGCCTAGCCAAGAACACGGCGCAGTTGGTGACGCTGTTTGCATTGTCGAATCTATGGATGGCCCGCCGACATTTATTGAGCAATGCCGGAGAGGTGTGCCTGTAATGTGGGGAATAGCCGCCGCGAGGTGCTCGCAGCGGGTAAAAAGACAGGAATGAGTCAGTGATCTGAGCGTTTGGGATCGACTCGCCACTTTCAAAATCGGTGGTGGCCGAAGACAGCCAGAAACACATGGCTACTTCAGACCATCCCTAGGGGAGCGAATAATTCGATTATTGTCAACATAGACACCTACGTGCCTCGCAGGGCGGCGTCCGTTATGTTAAAAAATACCTCCTCTCTGTAATTTGTTTCAAGGAACAACCAATTCTTTATTGGCGTACATCGCTGCTGCTGTTCTGGGAAGCTGTATTCCCGCCTCGCTTTTAACAGACAAACCATAAACCCGCTGCATTCAAAACCAGTTTTCAGCGAATTACCACTCCACCTGTAAGGCGTGTCAATCAGCGCATGAGCACGGTCAACAATTTTAGCGACTATATAACTCATTACTGCCGAAACTTAGTCGCGACCATGTCAACAGTCCTTCGCTCACATTTGCACTTTTTAAAGGACGCCCCATCACATGCCCACCCTTTAGCCATAAGCTGAGGAGAAATGCTACCGACAACAGGCACGAGCAGACATGGGACTTATCCGACAACACGAAGTCACTCGTCGCCTAGCCCCTATCCATATCAAGTAAAAATCAGACAAGTCTCATAGAGCGAAACAATTTAAATTTGATAATCTCTCCCCGCCCATCGCCTCCCCAGGCTATTTAATGCATGGCAGCAAACTACTTGAGTGCCTACAGCTAATAGTTCAAGCCCCTCCTCCACAGGATATTGATCATGAAACAAAGACTCGCTGCAGAATTTTTAGGGATGTTCTGGTTAACATTTGGTGGCTGCGGTAGTGCAATTCTTGCTGCGGCATTCCCGGAGCTAGGGATCGGATTTGCCGGCGTAGCGCTGGCCTTCTGTCTGACAGTCCTGACAATGGCCTATGCGTTGGGTTACCTGCCTGGTGGACACTTCAACCCCGCATTCACTATCAGCTTATGGGCTGGCAAACGAATCTCTGCCAAGGACGTCATCCCATATATTGTCGCCCAAGTACTGGGGGCGATTGCTGCAGCGGCTACGCTGTACTTTATCGCGAGCGGCAAACCGAGCTTTGAGTTGGACGGGTTCGCAGCCAATGGTTTTGACGAACTCAGCCTTGGTAATTACAGCCTGTCTGCGGCCCTGGCCGTCGAGCTAATTAGCACACTTATCTTCGTGTTCATCATTCTGCGAGTCACCGCGCCCGGTGCCGCGGTGGGTTTTGCTCCGCTAGCCATTGGCTTGACGTTACCCCTCATTCATTTTATATCCATCCCCGTTTCCAATACATCCGTAACCCCAGCACGCAGCACCGGTCCTGCGCTATTTGCGGACGACGCTTACCTCAGTCAACTGTGGCTGTTTTGGCTCGCACCTATCGCGGGTGGGGTTCTCGGTGCGCTGGCAGCCAATGGTTTGGGCGCCAAACAGACAGATCAAACTACCCAGTCAACGTAAATCAAACTTATTAGTTGGGCGCAAGCTTCCTCCGCGCCCACGCCTGAGACGCGGCCTAAAAATAAAACCGCTATAGCCAAGTCTCGACAAAAAGACCACAATGAAGTAATTATACTTGTCACCACTTTGAATCCAACATAAACAATCATGGCATAATTATTGATGCCCCCCCCTGCAGTACGCATAGCTATACGCTTTTTTACTTGAGGATGGGGAAGTTACTACGTCGCGGCTGAAATCGATAATAGCCTAGACGCATTTACAAAGATTGAAAAACTGAATCCGGGCCTCATAATTCTTGACATAGGCCTCCCCAGTATCGATGGGTTGAGCATTATAAATCGAATGTCGACGCAAAACTCTCCGGTAAAAATTATCGTGTTAACCGCCCAAGAATCGGACCACCTTGCAATCCGCTGCATGGAAATGGGGGGCAATGTATCGTCAACAAAATATTGAACTTTAATAGTTAGTCGACGCTGCACGGGCGAAAAAGGCGACTATAGCTACTTCCCCAGTCACGCATTCACCCCTCGCGAGGGTGTTTAAAATGGTGATAGTGCTTTGTTAAAATTTTCCAACCGCGAATTACGGGTTTTGCAACAACTCGTGCAAGGCATGAGCAACAAACAAATTGCTGAACGGATGCTGCTCAGTAGCAAAAACATCAGTGCCTACAAAACACGCCCACTGATCAAGCTCAATGCCAGCAGTCACCTCGATTTGTACGAGCTAGCCAAACGCAACGGCCTGACTCAAATATGACAGCACGGATTAATCAGCAACGGTAAAACTGACTATAAAAAAGCTAAGTCTTTTAGTAAAACTGCTTCGGGACAAGCAAGAAACTAAGTCAGTAACCCCAACGCTTTTAACCGACGATCTCAATTAATTTCCCATGTTGAGGAAGCTGTTGAATGCTCGTAAAACAACTCCTGGTAGTGCATTTTTAAGTCTGGGATTGTATATTTATCATGAGGCTGCGGCGAACCCATTCAAGGCGGATCGCAGTGGCCATAGTAACGATGAATCTCGCTGTGTGGAAAATCGAAAACGTGTGCTCAGAGGTGAACGGCACTTACTTACCCTTATTCGGACATCCATTTGCCCTGACTTCCGTCCTTGCTGATCGACGTATTTTCATCAGCGCGGGGTAAGGCTTAGAACTTTTTTTTCGCTGGGGCTCAATTCTGCCAAGGCAATTTCCAACAGGTTTCTGGGCAATCAGTTGTAGCGTCAATACCCCATCCTCCCGCTCTCCAGCCCCGTATGCCTTAGTGCAAGGTATAGTAGAAGGCTATGCTTGAAGCTTAACTCTCGAGGCAAACAGTCTGCCAATTGAGCTTATTGCGCCATGTTCATCCGTATCAGTTATGCGCCAGCAGATAGATCCATAGCTCTTTGACGGCCATGTCCAGTGTTTTGCAGCTTAGTATTTCGAACCCCTGCGTGGTCTTGAGATCACGCAGCTCCTGTTCAACATGCTATCGATCCTTGAACAGCGATTTGACTGCCGATTTCGGTATTTCCTATGAGCAGCGCAGGGTAATTATCCGGATTTTTCCACCGGTTTTCAGTTCGCGCACCCTCAGCGTTTCAGGCACCTCGTCGCAATAGGCCTGTCTCATCCAAGAAGGCATTCCTGGGCTTTTGCAACGCCACCAAATGGTCTTTCGGCCCCAACGACTTACCCAGTTGAATGTCGGTGCTACGCCGCCGAACGCCGTATTGTTCGAGCACGCAACCCACGCCTCGGCGTGCAGTGCACACAACCAGAATACGTCGCGCAGTAGGCATCACCCACTACAATGTCACCTCACTTCAAGGTGTCGAGCATGGTTTTGAGCAGCGTCTGCGAATCGCCTCCCTTGCCTCAAAACACCCTAGCTTACTGCAAAGCCAGGGCGCAGCTGCCAGTAGCGATGGTTTCGACATTATTGCGCTACACCGGGTCTTCAATGAGCAACCAGTTCCGCCATCATGGCGCTGGTGGGGCGACCGGTGCGCCCTGTGGACGGCACCACCATCACCATGCCGGATACCCCGGTCAACCAGGACACCTATCCGCAATCTCGCGGACAAAAAGTCGGCCTGGGTTTCCCTTCTGGCGTCTAGTGGGGATCGTTTGCCTAGCCAGCGAAGCCATTTTAGATGCTAAGCGCCGGCCTGAATGCTGCGGAGGGCTTCAAACCCTCGCATGAACGTTTAATCGACAAATCATTCACGGCACTCTGGCAAGAGCGATCGGCATTCATCGTCTGGGCCAGAAACATAGACGCGGTTCGGCCGGAGGGAACTACCGCTGACGATGCTTTGGGATTGTTGACTCAATACGCTGCAGAAGTTCTGGATCGCTCAAAAGCTTGAAGAAAGCGTGAGCATTGCTGTTAGCGGCGTGCTGACGAATGCGTTTTTTGATGCCTGACGATTTGATGTCTACGACTCATTCGGACTGGTCCTTGCTCTAGGGTATGTGTTCGCAACTATCACCGCAGATCAAGATCGGTTTTTTTTAATGTTTCAGCCACATCAGCGATGTTAGCGATGTTAGCGATTAAGTAAGAGCCATGCTTAGAGGTGTTTAAGCACAAACAGTTTTTCTGGACACTGAACAGATGTAGTTTTGCGCCCCTCGAACCTGTGGCGTGGAAAAAAACCGGTCAAATAGCGACTGCCGTCATACAAGGCGTCTACCACGATTTTACACAAGGCGCTACGCACTTACATACCACGGAAGTCAGGCCGATCTGGAGCAAAAGCTTCGAAAGAATGGGGCGATTTAGCAACCATATATTTTATACGAGCGCCAAATAGTCTTTGTCCACCCCGGCCACACCTGAAAACTCAAATATCCTTGAGTTGCAGGTGCAACTTGAACAGCTCAGTGTCAGTACGCACATTCAGCTTGCGCAAAGCTGCCTGTTTCTGGCCACTGATGGTTTTACGACTGCGCAAGAATTTAATCGCGATCTGTGACACCGACATCCCCTCCAGGCAACAACGCAAGACCTCACGTTCCTTTGGTGATAACGGCGGGTAATCAATCAGTACATCTGCGCCTTCTGCGTGCGCATCTTTAGCCGTGATGAGTGCCTGGGGAATCGAATCCAGCATCGCTGCCATTTCAGGTGACAGGTACAGTCTATTAAGCGCTACGGTACGAATGGCTCGGACTAAATCTTCAGTTTTTTGGGATTTGCCGAAGAAGCCCCTAGCGCCTGCCCGAATGGCCATATTGACCGTTGCTGGACGTTCGACCGAAGAGAAAATCAGGATTCGCAAATCCGGGTAATGACTGCGCAATAGCTGAATCAACCTCAAGCCATCCAAATTGTCTTTGCTTAACTGGTAATCGAGCACAAGCAGATCAGGTACTTCAACACGTAAAGCCTCCAGCAGCTCAGGGCTACCAGCGTGGATGCCAATTATCTTGAAATCTGACTCAGTGGACAGTCGGACTTCCAAAGCCTCGCGGATCAACGCGTGGTCATCCAGCAACATTATCCGTAGCGGTGTAACAACCGACCATTTCATGCTCACGACTCCATAACGCGATAACTCGGACTACTCACGGGACGTTTCCTACGCCTCTAGCCACGCACAAGCACTTTAGCACGCACATGAACATCTAAGATTTTTAACCTGCCAATAGCCCTGCGCTATAGCGCGCTTTACGCCTGACACTGAGTGTGTGTGTGTGTTCTCGGGCACAACACTGGCTGCGTCAATCCCATGCGTTTGGGTCAAGTCACGTTCACACAGCCCGACGGGATTATCAGAATTGTCCTAACGGCTTGGAATACGCCACGCATCGGCGACAATTCTCAGCAATGGGTTTCCCTCCTAAACATACAAAAAAGCTCGTAACCATCCGAACCAAAGCCCAGGAATCAACTGATGGCTAGTAAAGACGCGCCTACTGATCCAGGGAAGCCGTGCAGGCGATGCCTGCCCCACAAACACACATCAAGGACACGTTGCTCGACAGCGTGTCGCGGATTTGCGATCACTATAATTGGGGGCGCTCGCCTCAAGCGCTCACTGCCAGCCTGCCCAAAGTGGGTCTACTGACACCTTCGTTACAATTTGCGCCCTCACCAACGCGGGCCTTACAGCCGGCATGCCCGAATCGTGATGCTTGTTGTCGTCATCCTCTACGCGGAAAATTGCCTAACCTGTCCCAACAAGCCCAGGGCACTCAGGCCGAGCAAGACTGGACTGAACCAACTAATGCCGTTGCCAGCCACCAGGCCATCGCCAAACCCTACCAGTTCTTCGACACCCAATACTTGTAGCTGAGAAAGACCGTCGTGCAGGAAGGATACGCCGTGATCCTGCTCGCTATCAGAGGAAATATATTCGTAGCAAGAACCGCATTCGGCCACCCGACCGATTGTCCCTAGCTCTAGAAGAAGACTTCGAGGATCAGCTGCGGCTGATCCGGGCTGATGCCTTCAGTGGCAATGTGCAGGTCATTGCCCACACTCTTAATGATGACTTTTGGCAACCGGCTTGTCGGCGCCTTCAGCAAGGATGTATTTGCCATTCTGAACCGCTTTGATACAAACCGGGCTACCTGTAGTGAAGTACGAAGCTCCAACGACTCGGTAATGGTTTTGCGGGTTAACCGCCACCGCAAGGAAGCACCTGCGTCCGAGGACTGTAATTGAGTCATCACCCCGTTACAGTTGCGCGGCATGTTGATCCACGACCTTTACCGTCAGGCCCCAAGACCTGTCGACCAAGCCCGCCAATCCCGCCAATCAATGGTCAACCTCGCGGGCGGCCAACGCCTCGTGGGAAATGACTGCCCCTTTGGACAATATTCCGGGAAGATCGAATGACAGTCCTTCCCCGCCTCACCGCTTTAACCCGGCTGCGCGTGATATACATTTACGCCCTCAGTACACTGCCACTCTCGGCTCAAGCAGCAACCTGACCCGCACAATGGTGTTGTCGTGGGCGACAACCAGAACTCCCAGACTGCCGGAGCCATTGGTCCTGTGCTGCTACAAGACATACAGTTAATCCAGAAACTTCAGCGCTTTGATCGCAAACCTATTACAGAGCGCGTGGTGCATGCCTGTGGTACGGGTGCCTTGGCACGATTACGACGACCAGCAACTTGAGTGACTTGACCAGGGCAAAGGAATTCAGCACGGGTGAAATCTCCCTTGTTTGTGCGTTTTTCCTATGTGATACACAGCAACCACTCGCCTGAGACTTTGCTTGCCCCTCGTGGTTCTTTCCCCAAGTTTTACATGGCTGATGGCAACTGGGATTGGAATGCTTGCTTAATTTTACGCTGACATCGATGCGGTGATAGAAGTGAATTCAGATACCTTCAAACGACTTGATCACTCCAACGCTCGGGTCGATAAAAATCAGGTGTATCCCCTAAAGACATCGACAAGCGCCAACCCCAATATCACGCTCGCTAGGGAAACTCTGAAGAAGACTTCCAAATTTAGGCAAAATACCCAGATTCCACCCGACGAGTTTTCCATGAAGCAGATGACCTTCGCCGATGCCGAATACGCCGGCAAGCGTAAGCAGACCCGCAAAGAGATGTTCCTGATCGAGATGGATCAGGTGGTGCCGTGGAAGGGGCTGATTACTCTGATCGAACCGCATTACCCGAAGGGTGATGGCGGTCGTCCGGCCTATCCGCTGGTGGTGATGCTGCGTGTTCACCTGCTGCAAAGCTGGTTCGGCTACAGCGACCCTGCGATGG
>NZ_RCZE01000033.1 GCF_006438915.1 Pseudomonas arsenicoxydans
ATCGAAGGTTTTACGCCCGAAGCGGTATTGGCAGACAAAGGTTACGACTCAGACGCCTTTGTGGAGTTGATACAGCGCAATGGGGCTGAAGCCGTCATTCCCTCAAGAGGGAATCGTCTGAAGCCTCGAAAGCTGGATCGACATATTTACAAGGCACGTAATCTGGTGGAGCGTTATTTCCAGAAACTGAAGCAGTACCGCCGTATCGCAACCAGATATGAGCGACTGGCAAGAAACTACCAGTCGATGCTGAGCCTTGCATCAGTCGTCATATGGCTGGCCTGATTGAGAACACCCCTAGGGGGTTGCAGATAATGCGAGCCGGACTGTTTTCAAACCCAAGCTGCTACATCTAGCAGCAGCAAAATCACCCGAGCCCGAAGCCCGTTACGCTGACTGATCGTGGCTGATCTTATGCCCCGACTCAGTTCAATTTGTTCGTCTTCACTGAGCACAATGTCCTGAGGGTTCATATGATCACTCCAAGCACTGACTGACCAGAGAAGCATAGCTCAGGTCGGAAGCTTATTTCAGACACCGTATGTGTGACGCCCCAACCCCAATCAGTGGGGCGGCACGTCATTTCAGATTGGCTTTAATATCCATCAGGTAGTTTTTTCATTATTTTTATGAGATGTCCTCCTTCCATTTCAATATAACTACCCTGTTTCAATGATTTCATGATTGACATTGCGTGAGATCGAGAAACACCTGTTGTGTCGGTTACAAATGAGATGGCGGTAAATTGTTCACGAATCGAGTCTGGTAGGACGTCCATCCACTCAAGTGCTGATTTGACTTCCGCATAGCTGTCCCCCAGGCACTGATTTAGCCATTTGTTTGAGAGGTAGCTGGTGTTCCATGTCATAAAGTCAAAAATCCCTTTTAGCAGATTTTTATCGGCAGCCGCCAGGTGGATGTTCCTCATGGGAAGTACGTAGCAAGTAGAGCGGGACAATATCTCGTAGCGGCCCGAAGGCCCCGTATAACTTGGAGGTTGGTGGTCGAGTACTACGATCCCACCGGGACCGATAATATTGATTACTTTTTGGCCGCCGATCAATAATCGCCATGCGCCGCTTTCAATCGTAAAAATTGAATTTCCGGAAACTTCTAATAGTTTTTCGCCGGCTTCAATCGTTTTGCGCGTTCCATTTTTCTTTATCCATGCGTACAGATAATGAATGCTGGCACCAACAAAATTGTTGTCTCCACAATTGAGTCCGGATAGATGAATCTTGTTCATTTTAGGTTCTCTTGTTTTGTGGGGGGATTATATTGATGATGGAAAGTTTGAATTTCCCCTGTGTTGTCAATATTTGGAGTCGTGAGCAAAGACGTTCTGTTCTGTTCTGTGTTGGATGTGCCCTATCAGAACTTTTATAGATTGCCATGATTGTCTTTCTTGACGATTCTAAGTTCAATGAATAGTCTGATTGTGGAGCGGCTTTTTTGGTGTGGTAACTAGCTAGGTGATTGAAATACGTTGTTGCGTATTTTTGAAGAGTGCTAGGGGTGGGTGTGTTACGGTGGTCGGGAGGGTGACTTATTATTTGAATTGGGTGCGAGCTTCAAGCGGGATTATCCAGCGGTTGAGAGTGCGTAAGTTGTTAAGTGTCGAAAGGGGCGCAAGAGTATTTAAATTGCTTCGCCCTCTACTTGGCAGATTTATGTCGACATTCTATGCAGCTAACGTGCTACCTTACAAATACAGCTTGAGGCCATTGCTTCAGGGGCTTACTGTATCTTATTTAGTATATCTTCTACTTTCGCGTTCTAGGCGTAGCGAGTCGGCTGCGCATTTCGCAACGTCAAAAATGTGGTTGTCAAGCTTTTCAGTTTGCGAGCCGATCTAAAACTGCCGTCAAGCAGGTAAACCGTGCAAACGAGAAAGAAGCGTTAAACCACGTGCATCCACGAACTGGGGGGCGGGATGAAATGCTGTGGAAGCGTTTGTGCTTCTCAGGCCAAGCCTTCACGTTGGTATGCTTGTGCGTGGCATAGTTGTCGACGATTAAGTGCAGAAGATACTTGGTGTTTCTTGATAGAGTTTTTTGAGAGACTCCAGTCATTCCTGGCGCCGGTGTTGGCGCTCGATAGATCTGATCAAACGCACTGAAGTAATCCAATGCAGTGAACAAGGTGATAGTATATGGTGGACATAATCGTGCGATTGCGTGCGGATATGCCCAATTCCCAATTCCCAATTCCCAATTCCTAATGGCAGTCTAGGCTGAGTGCGCTCGTGGGCCTGATCTTGGCTTTTTTAATCGCAACAGGGCACCAATGCCTTATCGGACGGATCCAGATACAGCCCCGTGGCATCCCAAAATGTCTTTTCGAAGTTTGGGTCGTTGGGCAGTTTGGTCCTGAGAGCTCATGTGATCACTGATCAGAGAAGCATAGATCAAGTTAGAAATATATTTCAGAGACAGCACGCTAGGGCGATATTTCGCAGAACAGACTTCTGAGTAAATGTGAGTTGATCATGCTGTTTCTATTTGACGAGTTGCCCGTTCTCTAGCTTCAGGCAGCGGTCGGCCAGATGGAAAAATCGATCGTCATGGGTGATTGCCAGTACTGCTTTACCACGAGCGGCTAATTCAGGCAGCAACTCTTGATAGAACACGGCTTTGAACTGAGGGTCTTGATCCGCAGCCCACTCGTCGAATAGGTAGAATGGCCGATCTTCCAAATAAGCAACTACCAGAGCCAAGCGCTTGCGTTGACCTTGCGACAGATCTCGGGTCGAAAAGTGACCATTCTCGATATGCACCTTGTGATCCAGATGCAGCTTGGATATCAAGTCGTTGGCTCGTGCATTGAGCATAGGGTCAGAAACATCAAAACCGACCAATGTTTCAAACAGATGGAAGTCGGAGAATATAACTGAGAATAGTTGGCGGTAGTCAGCACGGTTGCAGTCGATTACCACTTTGTTATCAACGGTAATGGCACCGCTTTCTGGTTTGTAGAGACCAACTAATAATTTCGCCAGTGTGGTTTTTCCACTGCCATTACCCCCAATCAGGAACGTGATTTCTCCACGATGGATTGTTAGGTTGATGGGGCCGAGCTGGAAGAACGCATCCTCCTTCTCGCGGTAGTAACTGTGTGTGAGTGCAGTCAGATGCAGTGAGCGGCCTTCGGCAAAGTAACCGTCAACAATCGGCGACCCAATGTGGGCCTGCTCATCCAGCTCGAATAGCACTTGCTCTATTCGACTAAGAGATACGCGAGCGGTGTTCAGCGTTGGTATATTGTTCAATAGGCTATCCAACGGCATCAGCATGAATAGGAATACAATCACATAGCCTGCCAACGCAGTTGGTTCCTGGTCCAGGATTTCGCTTGGAGAAAAAACTACCAATCCCAAGAATACATAAAACAGGAAGAGGATCCATCCGATTCCGAAGGCAAAGACACCGAAGGCGCGAGTGCGATGATGGCGCACAGCTTCAATCTCACTGCCAAGCGTATCGGTTAGAAATATCTTAGTGCGCGAATGGTGCAGCTTCAGTTCCTTGGCGCCTGCAAACAAGGCGTTGAAGTGGGAAAACAGGCGATCTTGGGCTTTGCCTGCAGCACGGAGAGACGCGAGTGCTTGGTGACCGCCGAAACTATAGCCAATCGAACCAATTATTACGGCAGCAATTGCCATAAAGAACACCGGCCACGATAACCATGCAAGATAACTCAGACAACCGAGCACAATCGAGCCTTGTATCACGATATTGGGCAGTGCGAAGAACAGCAGCGAAACGTTGGTTGCATCCTCGGTGACAATGGATTGAGCGCGCGCGGCTCCGAGCATCTCAATTTGACGGAGCGGGGCATGAGCGACACGAGCCGATATATGTTCCCGCATCTTGGCCATTGTGCCCTGACTCAGTTTGGAGAACATTACGCCCCCAAGCACGCGACAGATAAGTGCCAACACGGCTATTACACTAAAGCTCCAACCGAGCCTAGTGTGTTCATCGCTCGGAGCTATAAGGGCTCTGTTTATCAAGGTGATCAGTAGCACGCTAGAAACCCCATTGAAGATGCAGGTCACGGTGGCGATAGCTAACACACAGCGCGAGCGCTGCAGGAGAGACAACAAAAGCCGGGTTGGCGGCCGCTTGGAAATTGTATTGTTCATTGTGGACCAATCAAATATTGAGAACTTCCGCATCAACTCATGGAGTAGATGACTATAAACAGGCCAGACTGCATATCTGGCCCTCTCGTTTTCGTCTGCTCATTGTTAGTGACGAGACAATTGCCGTTCTAGCCATGCTGCAAACTGCGCGACCTGCGGCCTGATCAGCATTGTCATGTGGTTTCCTGGGGTGACCATAGTGATTGCACTAGCGACATGTGTTTTCCACGTGGCTTCGCGGATTTGTCTGTCGTCCACATATCCTTCCTCAGCGTTGATTAAATGAACTAATCCCTCATAACGGGTTTGAGGTGTATAGCAAGTATTCAGATTCGCTTGTATGACGCGAACCACACCCTGTAGCACCGACATCTGCGTATTGTCAGGTAAAAGTCCTGCATATATCAGGGCGCGCAGCAGGCAGTGGATCTGCGCGTCAGGATCCAGATTGCTAAAGTCCTGTCTCGTCAGCGGCAGCGGTTTCTCCAGCATCAAGTCGTATATTTTGATCAATTGCATAAGCGTCTCAATACGGTTGATAAACTTAGTACTGTTTCTTTGTGGCCTTGGTGCATCGGTATCGACGAGAATGAGTTCGGCGACCCGCTCCCCTTGAGCTTGCAGTTGAAGGGTCATCTCGTAAGCTATCCAACCGCCGAAGGAATGACCTAATAGATGATAGGGGCCCTGCGCCTGTATTTTTCGGATCGCTTGGATATTGGCGCTAGCGGCTCCTTCAACACTGGAAAACGGAGGAAGGTGCCCGTCCGTCAAGCCTCGCGCCTCCAAGGCATGAACAGGCTGGGAGGGTGGGAGTGACAGAGCCAGCTCCAGAAAGGTGGAGGCGCTAGCGCCTGCACCTGGAACACAGAACAACGGTGGGTTCAATCGAGATCCACTTTGGATGATGATGTGCGGGTTGCAGTCAGGCATGGGTAGTAAATACTCCACGAAGGAATCCACCACTTGGTTGAGTAGCGGGGGACGCATAATGGAGTGATGCGTTCCACCGATAGCGTGAAGGCTCGAATTCTCTGCGACAATACCGTGCCAACCATTCCAGAAGGGGCCATCGGTGGTCGCGCCTGCTGTATAGAGGTGGATAGGCAAGTGCGATATGGGCGCGATATAGGCGTTGCCAAGCTGTGTAACGATCTTGCTCGTATCTAACCGGAGGACAATATCTTCTCGTGTGATGTTGGACGGTAGCCATTTGCGTTCAATACAGTGGTCAATGACAAGGCCCACATCGCCAAGATGGCGAAGTTTATTAGCTATCTGTTCATCGGTAATACTCATGTAATTACGCAGAAAGCTAATGATGACTTCAATATCCCCCGATATATCGAGGCGGGATGCGTCGGCCAGCTTATTGTTGTTGTAAGTGTCGATCATGCCAAGGAAGGTGACCTCCTCTCCATCGCTAATCAGCTGTTGAGCTATTTCATAAGCAATGGTCCCCCCAATCGACCAACCAGCGAGCCGATAAGGGCCTTGTGGTTGAAGGTAACGAATGGCCTGAATATGGCGGGTGGCAAGTGTTTCAATGGATGTAGGAGGCTGTTCGAGCGAATGGATATCCAGTGCTTGCAGAGCATACACAGGAAGTTCTGTCGGTAACATTGCAGCCAGCGTGGAATAAACTAACGGGTCCCCCGAAGTCTCATGTACCAAGAACAAAGGCAAAAGACTCCCTGTGGGACTTAATGGGACGAGAGCTCCTTCGAATGCAGACGCTGGCTGGATAGTACGCTCATTAACGGCCAAAGCTAGATCACATAGGATTGGATGAGCGAACAAAGCCGCCATAGGAACCCCCATACCTTGCTCACGTATACGGTTCAGTAGCCGTACCGCTATAAGAGAATGGCCGCCGAGCTCGAAGAAGTGGTCGTGACGCCCGACGCGTTCCAGGCCTAGCAGCTCTTGCCAGATGTCGGCCAGGCGTATTTCCAGCTCGCCTTGTGGAGGCTCATAACCCCGGGTGACCACGGCGGACTGGTCAGGCATCGGCAGCGCCTGGCGGTCGAGTTTGCCATTGGGGGTAAGAGGGAAGGCGTCCAGGGTCATGAAGGCACTGGGGAGCATGTACTCGGCCAGGTGGTGGGTCAGGTGCTGACGCAACTGGGCGGGCATCAGTTCGACCCCGGGCTCGGACAGTAAATAGGCGATCAGGCGCTGGTCGCCTGATTGATCTTGCCGGGCGAGCACCACGGCTTCGCGCACGCCGGGACATTGAGTGAGGGCGGCCTCGATTTCGCCGAGTTCGATCCGAAATCCGCGAATTTTGACCTGGAAGTCATTACGGCCCAGGTACTCGATGGAGCCGTCGTTCAACCAGCGGCCGAGGTCGCCGGTGCAGTACATCCGGGCGTGCGGGTCTGGGGAGAATGGATTGGTGACAAAGCGCTCTGCCGTCAACGCGGGGCGATTGAGGTAACCCCGGGCGACGCCGGCCCCGGCGATGTGGATCTGGCCGGTCACGCCGATGGGCACGGGCTGGCCTTGAGGATCGAGGATATAGAGTTGGGTATTGGCGATGGGGTGGCCGATGCTGGGCTGTGACAGAGCGGCATCAATGGGGCAAGCAGTGGCATCGACTGTACATTCTGTCGGGCCATAGACATTGATAAAGCGAGACGTGGTGATGTGTTGCAGTCGAGACCACAGCAAAGGCGAAATGGCATCACCGC
>NZ_RCZE01000034.1 GCF_006438915.1 Pseudomonas arsenicoxydans
ATCAAGGCATTACGCAAACACTTCGGTCCCGGTGTGCGTTATTTCGCCTGTGGCGAATACGGCGACCAGTTGTCCCGTCCCCACTTCCATATCTGCCTCTTCGGCGTCGACTTCGGTCAGGATCGCCGGGAAGTAAAAAAACGCGGTGAATTCCCCGTCTACCGTTCGGCAACTGCTACAAAACTCTGGGGCCGTGGTCACGTTGAAATCGGTCTTCTCACCCGAAAAAGTGCCGGTTATACGGCACGCTACATCATGAAAAAAATCAACGGTGACATGGCCGAAACACACTATGCGAAGTTTGACGCGGTAAATCAGGAAATGTATTTGCTCATGCCTGAGTTCATTCGTGTGTCCACTCGCCCCGGCCTTGGATATCGGTTCTTCGATCAATACAAGGACGGTAATTGGTTTGATCGAGACTCTTGCATATTGGAAGGGAAAGAATTCCCGATTCCCAAGTACTACGACAAACTAATGGAACGCTATAACCCTGAGCGCATGGCGGCTGTGAAGGCCAAACGCATAGCCAAGGCGCTCGCCCGTGATCCTAACGAGCAAAGTGATTCCCGGTTACGGGTTCGCGAGGAGGTCAAAAAAGCGATGACTTCGACGTTGAGTCGACAGCTTTGAATCGCGTATGCTCCTGTCCAGTCCGCCCGCCCCGGCGTTGTCTGTGGGGACAGTAAGTCCCGGGTGGTGCAGGACAAAAAAAATCGAAAAAAAACCCCAGCGGGCAGCTGGGGTTCTGGTGATCAGGATGAGGTGCAAACTCATCGTTGATCGTGTTACTACCCGACGTTACCGGGCACCAACATGGCCATTTTACCCCCTTCTCGAAAAAACCCCAAGAAGCCCGGTTTAGAGCGGTCTGCTCTAAAACTAGGAAGCATTGAAAAATCTATTGACCCCCCCCCTCTGGATCTGGCCGAAAAAGAGCGTTTTCAGCTGGCTGAAAAGTACCAGCGGTATCGCCGCGATGTGTTCGATTTGCAGGACACGGCGCATGGACTTGTCTGTCAGCGTGGACGTGAACAGAATCTGGTTTATCCAGCGAATTATCATTCTGTTGCTCATTGTCGTCGTCAGGTACTTGGCAGCTTTGGAACGGTGCGTTTCAGTTCTCAGGGCCGCGGTTATCTTCATGGTCTTGTTACCTGCGGCTCTGTGTGGGCTTGTCCCATGTGTGCTGCTGCCATTCAGGAAGGCCGGCGTCAGGAAATCTCTCAGGCGATGAGCTGGGCGTATGCCGGTGGTTTCCAGCCGGTTATGGTCACTTTCACTTTTCCTCACAAGGACTGGCATTCGTTGCGCGAGCTGCTGCTAAAGCAGGCCAAAGCGTTGACGTTGTTACGTCAGGGAGCGCCTTGGAAGCGCTTTACCCAGTCCATTAATTATCAGGCGTTGATTCGCTCTCTTGAGCTGACCTATGGCAAAAACGGCTGGCATCCTCACACCCACGAATTGTGGTTTGTGTCTTCTCAGGTCGAAGCGGTTGAGCTTCGTTCTCGTTTAACCGAGTTGTGGGAATCGGCCTGCGTGCGGGCCGGTTTGCTTGATCGGAACGATGTCGTTCAGATGTACAACTTCGGTTTGCATGCGGTCGATGTGAAAGGCTGGTGTCAGGCTTCTGATTATCTGGCCAAGCAGGACGACAGCCGCCATTGGGGCGTCGATCGCGAAATGGCCAAGGCCACCAGTAAGGCTGGTACCGACAAAGGTCGGCATCCGTTTGGCCTGCTGGTCGATGCTAAAGCTGGTGATTTTCAGGCTGGTGAAAAGTACTTGGAATTCATTGAGTCCATGAAGGGCAAACGGCAGCTGTTCTGGTCGCACGGGCTTAAAGCCCGGGTCGGCATCGAGGAGCAAAGCGACGAGGAATTAGCTGAAAAGGTCGATCCCCTGCAGGTCGTTTCCTGTGCCTTCGACAGCGGTAATTGGTACCGCGTGGCACGTTTTCGAAAACGGGCCTTAATGCTCGAAACCGCCGAGGCTGGTTATCACGAGGCCGGTGTTTCCGGTGCTTCTGCTTATCTCGGCGTGTTCTTTGCGTCGTTGTACGGCATGGACCGAATGCGGCAATAGCTTCGCCCTGGGCGAATGCGTGACGCCAAAAAATCTCTGCACCTGGTGCAAAAAAAATGAGCGGCTTTGCCGCTTCTCGGCGTCGGTCCCGCGTGTGCCGCGCCGAGGTGCATTCTTGAATTGGAATGCCTCTTCTAAATCTTCAGGCCCACGCGGTAATGGTCCGCGTTCGGGCCTTTCTGTGTCGGCGCGGATTCCACCGCGCCCTGATTACGCTCTTTGCGTTCTCTCTCTATACTTTATTCATCTGAATTGATGCGGTGCATCTTCCATGAATATCTTCTTAGCTTTGCTTTCCATCCCCTTCATTAAAATCATCACCTACGGGCTGATGGCTATCCTTCGACTCTTGGTCGTTCTCTATGCCATAGGCATAACTTGCGTACTTCTTTACGCTGTAACTCTCTTGTTACAACATATAAAAATAACTCACTTACTATCTACCTATGTATCTACTCTATCTAATCTAATTAAATAACTATCTATCTAAATAAACTAAATAAACTAAATAAACTAAATAACTATCTAAATAAATAACTATCTACTATCTATTATTGTGCATCTTCTGCACTCAAATATATCATTATATATCTCTGCGTCATTGTTATACGCTTAATGTTCAATCACATAAATCTAGCGTCATTCCTGTACGCTGAATTCTCTGTGTCTCCTTTAACTCTCTTCTACAATCTCATTGGTTATCCAATGAGGTGTCTATTATGTCTAAACATCAGTCTCCCCACTGCATGGGTCCCAATAGCTACGCGTTGGGCTTCTTCCCGTTGAAAAACGGGGCCGTTCGTGTGGTCGATATGGCATCTAAAACTTCGTATGAAGTTGTCTTCCCCGAAGGGGTCGAACAAGCAGTCGACGTTATTGAAAAATACGGCGCTTACTATTCAGCGCTGTCGCCAGAACAGCGCGAGGCTTATCACAACTCTGTGGTCTGCTTTGTTCGTTATTTCTTCGAACGTCCCAATGATGTTTGGAAACTTCCTGTCATCGAGCACGATGTTCAAAATGCACTCTGGTCGTTTGCTCAGGTGCTGCCCTAATGGGCTCATCGTGCAACCTCTTGAGATCGCGCCTAAGGCGTGATCGCTCTCTACCGTCAATACGGTAGCTCTGAAGCGTTATCGCTTCGCCTAGGCCCGCTGGCGGTCCTTCTGGCCCCATTCTGGGGCCTTATTTTCGCATTGCCGAAAGTCGTTTGTCTCAAACTCGGTTGAAAACCGTTCGCGGTGGTGCGCTAGGAACCACTGCGTGTTGCCTCGCGCCTGCGAGGCCCGGAGTATCTCTACTTGTTGTCTATACTCCCAGTGACCCCCAAAAGGTCACTAAATCCCCCCCTTTTTTGGCCTTGCAAAACAAGGAAATCCCCTCAAAATGACTACCAAAATTCACGAACCCGGAAAGCCCCTCAAAGGGCATAAAAAACCCTCTTACAAAAAACCCAAAATCCATAAATCGCATCGCGCACCTGGTAAGGATTGGTTTGGTTCTGTTCCGCTCATCAAAGACATGGAACATGCTTAAACGAGGTGGCCCAACATGGCCTGTTATCGTCCCAGATGGGCATGGTCCTCCCTTGCCGTCAATGTCTCCGGTAAACGTTCGTTAGTCTTCGAACAATCCAAGGGCGTGCCCGATTCCCTAATGCAGATTGATTGCGGCTATTGCTTAGGCTGTCGAATCGACAAATCCATTGAATGGTCTATCCGTGTCTGCCACGAAATGAAATACCATGCGCGCAATTGTTGGCTGACGCTCACCTACGATGAACACCATCTATCCAAGGACGGGCAACTTGTGCCCGGCGACTTGAAAAAATTCATCAAGGCATTACGCAAACACTTCGGTCCCGGTGTGCGTTATTTCGCCTGTGGCGAATACGGCGACCAGTTGTCCCGTCCCCACTTCCATATCTGCCTCTTCGGCGTCGACTTCGGTCAGGATCGCCGGGAAGTAAAAAAACGCGGTGAATTCCCCGTCTACCGTTCGGCAACTGCTACAAAACTCTGGGGCCGTGGTCACGTTGAAATCGGTCTTCTCACCCGAAAAAGTGCCGGTTATACGGCACGCTACATCATGAAAAAAATCAACGGTGACATGGCCGAAACACACTATGCGA
>NZ_RCZE01000035.1 GCF_006438915.1 Pseudomonas arsenicoxydans
CCATCGCAGGGTCGCTGTAGCCGAACCAGCTTTGCAGCAGGTGAACACGCAGCATCACCACCAGCGGATAGGCCGGACGACCGCCATCACCCTTCGGGTAATGCGGTTCGATCAGAGTAATCAGCCCCTTCCACGGCACCACCTGATCCATCTCGATCAGGAACATCTCTTTGCGGGTCTGCTTACGCTTGCCGGCGTATTCGGCATCGGCGAAGGTCATCTGCTTCATGGAAAACTCGTCGGGTGGAATCTGGGTATTTTGCCTAAATTTGGAAGTCTTCTTCAGAGTTTCCCTAGCAGCGGGAATCGTACCTGCGTTGACTCATTGAGCGATAGTTATTGGAGTAAGCGTTATATTTCAGCCAAACGATTGCACTTAGGAGTCTTTTTATGACTGTGGGTCGTCGTCGTGACCACTAACTGAGGGAAAATTTTCTATCGCATGTTTTCCACCCAGTCGGCACGGATCCACTGTTTCAGCCAAGTTGCAGCATATAAAGAGTCTTCTTCCCCATAGGCAATCGCCAGCTCAGCGCACAGTTATGAAAAATTGCAGCCTCCCTGAGTCAGGTGATATAGAGCGATCGACTCTTCTAGTTCCAAGCGGCGGTAATGACAAATCGTTTCAGCACACCAGATCACCAGGACTCGGGGTTGTCCAGCACTGAGCTGCCTGGAAACACGGTTTTTCTTTTATAGCTCCCCAAAGCGCACCGCTATTGAATGCACACTCGAGTCACCTCACGCATGGGCTCAGCCTGACGTGTAATGTTGGCCAACCTTCAGGGGGGGCAGGCGGGACATGTCTTGTAGCGTTAGCTGCGTCCCGTGAGGGGCATCGAAGGCCAGGGTATAGGCCCATTCCAGCGCCGCCACTCCGGCCAATGCTGTGCTCTGTTCGGGCGCTAAGTGCTGGCGGATGAATGCCTCGAAACTTCTCCCCAGTCAGCGCAGGCTGTGTAAGTCGATGGAAAGCTACGGATATAAGCATCGGTCAGCAATTGGAATTCGTTGTCACCGAGCCGATGCAGGAAGGGGGGTAGCCGCCGTGCCACACTTCCTGTAACCGTGCCTGGAAATCGTTGTAAAGCCATTAGTTACATTCAGTGTCGGAGCACCTATGAGGTGGGAGCTCCATTCGGATTTCACCGTTGCTGCGTTGCCCTGCAGGTCGTCTTCACAGGCCAGTTGCCAGTCGTTCAGGCAGCACATTACTGCCCTCCGGCCAGTGCGATTTCTCCTAGCGTTTCGAGCTCTTTTTTTTAATTCGGTAGCAGTTCGCCGAAAGGTGGGAAATGGTCATCGCGCTCTAGCAAGGTGGCGACCGGGCCGAAGTATTCCAGAGTGCGTTGATATAGTACCCAGACGGGCTCACTCACCGGATGATTATGCGTATCGATCACGTAGTCTCCATAATCGCTATGACCGGCCAGGTGCAGTTGGCGGACTTTGTTTGGGGGGCAAGCCCTGAATGAAGGTCGATGGATCAAAGCCATGACTGCGGGATCTGACGTAGACATTGTTGATGTCCAGCAACAGCTCGCAGTCGCCAAGACGCTCGGCGCCTCAAGAACCTCCCGCTCGCTATACTTATCCGATGCGGCACGCCCATACCTGGATACGTTCTCCAGCACCAAGGTCGCTGCAACGCATCCTGAACCTGGCGCACCCGACTGGCTACGTAATAGAGACTCTCTTCGGTGTTGGGCAACGGTAACAAGGCATGAAGTTGATAGGCGTCGCCGCGGCTCCCGCACAAATGATCCTAGATCCAGCCTGGTTTGACCTGCTCAGCCAGCTACCTGAGTTGATTCAGGTAGTCCGTGTCCTGGGCATGTGGCCCGCCGATGGACAAGGAAACGCCGTGCATCACCAACGGATAACGCTCGGCGATGGCGTCCAGGTAGTACAGGGCTTTACCTCCCTGGACAATGAAATTTTCGGGGACTACTTCGAACCAGTCTACGGGTGCCGACTGTTCGAGAATTTGTTGGTAGTACGCGCTGCGTAAGCCTAGGCCGTAGCGCAAACAGATGGGGAATGCGGACATTTGCGGGTTCCTCGCAAAGTAGCCGCAGTGCCAAGGGGGAAGCCACTGCCGCGGTCCGGCTTCGTTGATTACTCGCCGACTTTGCCACCTGCTTTCATCCATTCAGTTTGAATCATGGTCTTGAAGCCGTGCCATTTGCAAACGGTTTGACCCTTGCTGGCGTTTTCTGCGGTCTTGTAACCGTTCATGCCTTTGTGGGAAATTGCATCTCACTTCACCAGCATCCGACTTGACTAGGGGGCGTTCTCATTTGAGCTAAGCAGGGCCATTCGATACCCTTGGGCTATTTGGGTTAACTGATGAGCTGCTATAGGTTGCGTACCGATCAATGGGAGCGCATCAAGGAACTGCTGCCGGGTAAAGCCAGCGACCGAGGCGTGACCGCCCGCGATAACCGCCTGTTTGTAGAGGCGGTACTCTGGATTGCCCGAACTGGCGCGCCCTGGCGGGATCTACCTGAAACCTACGGTCACTGGCATCGGGTCTATGTGCGTTATAACCGCTGGTCACGCAAGGGCGTTTGGTTGCAGA
>NZ_RCZE01000036.1 GCF_006438915.1 Pseudomonas arsenicoxydans
CTGCAACCAAACGCCCTTGCGTGACCAGCGGTTATAACGCACATAGACCCGATGCCAGTGACCGTAGGTTTCAGGTAGATCCCGCCAGGGCGCGCCAGTTCGGGCAATCCAGAGTACCGCCTCTACAAACAGGCGGTTATCGCGGGCGGTCACGCCTCGGTCGCTGGCTTTACCCGGCAGCAGTTCCTTGATGCGCTCCCATTGATCGGTACGCAACCTATAGCAGCTCATCAGTTAACCCAAATAGCCCAAGGGTATCGAATGGCCCTGCTTAGCTCAAATGAGAACGCCCCCTAGGGTCCCCAGCTCACATTAATTGCAAGCTAGCTTGCATTCGACGCCTCGGACTCGCATTTCTCCACCCAAACGTAGTTGCGAAAGGAGATCCTTCGCTTGGCCTGACATTATTGCAGCAATACCAAGCAGAACTAATCAGTCACCTCGATGCGAATTTGAATTTGAATCACATTGCAGCGGGCGTTCGAGCCGTTGCTTCACATCCCGCATCGTGCGCGGCGAGTCAACCAGTACCGCATCGATCTTTAGGCAAGCCGCGGCCCGGTAGTCATCGTCGCTGTTAACCCCAATCGCCAAAATGCTCGACTTGCCCTTGGATTGAAAGCAGTCGATGGCCTCGGGCGTCCACAGTTTGGCATTCACCGGTGAGCGCGCCCAAGGTGAAGTTTTCGACCAGTTCATCTTTGCGCTGATATTCAAACGCCACCCAGCTATCGGCTTGCGACGCCGGATTACAGCTGTGTGCCAGGGCGATGCTTGCCAAACGGTCACGAGTATCGCCCCTGGATTCGAATAGCCGTGCCTGAGGATACTGAGTGAAAGCCTGCTGGTAGCTGGCATCGGTGGAGTAGATGAGCACCCGGTTCCAGGCGTGGTTTTGCTCCAGCACCCGTGCGACACCCTTGGCCTGAGGGGCGGCCGGCAAGGCTTTCATATCGAGAATGATGGGAGTCGTGGCTGGAATCACCGCCATCGCCTGTTGCAATGAGGGTAGCAATACTGCCTGGGTCCGATAGGGATAGGTCACTTGGCCGTCCGCTGCTGTTTGTGTGAACTGCCATCCGGCGTTGAGTTGTTGCAGCTGGGCCCATGTTTGCCCGGCCACGGCTCCGGAACCTTGGGTATTGGCACTCAGGTCGGTCGGCCGATACAACACGGGTACGTCGTCACTGCTCAGTTGTACGGTGAGCCAGAGCATGTCGACGTTATTGCGCAACGCATTGTCGATAGCTAGCAGAGTGTTCTCCGGAAAATCCGCCGCCCCGCCTCGGTGGGCCACGATCATTGGCAGGTACTCGTCCATAGTATCGGAAACAGGTAGGAGGGAGCAGCCGCTCATGAGGAGGTCAGCGATTAGCAGCGCAAGGGGATGTCGAGTGTTCCGCATTAAGTTATCGCTATGATGAGAGCTATTGCTCCATGTACGTGATATGTCTATATGAGTGTACCCAAATAGACAGTCAAGAACTCCTAGAAAGCGTAAACTTACGGTCAAAATGTCCATTGATTGAGATGGCCGGAGCAGGGTCTAGGATGTCAACTTGACAAAGTTGAGGGCGAAGACAAACGCTAGGGAAACTCTGAAGAAGACTTCCAAATTTAGGCAAAATACCCAGATTCCACCCGACGAGTTTTCCATGAAGCAGATGACCTTCGCCGATGCCGAATACGCCGGCAAGCGTAAGCAGACCCGCAAAGAGATGTTCCTGATCGAGATGGATCAGGTGGTGCCGTGGAAGGGGCTGATTACTCTGATCGAACCGCATTACCCGAAGGGTGATGGCGGTCGTCCGGCCTATCCGCTGGTGGTGATGCTGCGTGTTCACCTGCTGCAAAACTGGTTCGGCTACAGCGACCCTGCGATGGAAGAAGCCCTGTACGAGACGACGATTCTGCGCCAGTTTGCGGGGCTGAGCCTGGAGCGCATTCCTGACGAAACCACCATCCTCAACTTCCGTCGTTTGCTGGAAAAGCACGAGTTGGCGGCAGGGATTCTCGGGGTGATCAATGGTTATCTGGGGGATCGTGGTCTGTCGCTGCGCCAGGGCACCATCGTCGATGCCACGCTGATCGATGCGCCAACTTCGACCAAGAATAGGGGCGGCAAGCGCGA
>NZ_RCZE01000037.1 GCF_006438915.1 Pseudomonas arsenicoxydans
GCGTTGTGCCTGGTCCTCGAACAGCTCATGGATCAGTGCCTCTTGCGGGAAGTCGGCCTGAGTGGCGTTGAAATCCACCAGCAGTTGCTGGCGTTCGGCGTCCGGCAGAATCGGTACCGTCAGGATGGGCCTTTGTGGATCGCTGACCACGGCATCAAGCAGGCCGTGCAGGGCGGTGACCAGGTAATGGGTCAGCCGTACGGGATCGATTCCGTGAAGGGTCTGGGCGGTCAGTGTGAAGCCCTCCCCCTGGTCGTCCACCGAGAGGGTGATGGGGTAGTTGGTACGCTCCTCGGCGAACACCAGGCGATGCCCTCCCAGGCGTGGTCAACTTCACTGGCAAGTTGAGGGTATGTTCCTGCGCACAGGGCTTCCAGTTGCAGGCGGTAGGCGTTCGTACCGGGATAACGGCATTAAGAGGTTCGCTTTCGAATCAGTAACGGCCAGTGCATCTGATTTACCCATATCTAAAGTTTGGGAATGTAAGACGCGATTAATGACGATAGCGCTAGAACGGGTACCGAGCTGAGAATTCGGACATCCCCGCTACGCCTGACGTCTTTTTCGGACTGTATTAGCCGACTTCTTCGATCGGCACCGTTTTACTGTGATGAGATGCAGTGGCAGATTTTGAGTTACGAGCAATACTCCAGTTCGCATCGAATCTGTTCGATTTAAGCGTGGGGCAAAAAGTCATGACCTTAACGGTTACTGAAACGACATCCAGATTCTCTTTAATTAAACGCTGCCTTCGAGAACCACTACTGCACTTCCTGATTGCTGGCTTTGGACTGTTTGTCCTCTACGGTGGCTTGCACAGCTCAGCGATCAATCAGGACCCTCAACGTATCGAAATAACCCCGGACGATATTCAGCGGATCGAAATCTCCTGGCTGGCGCGCTGGCAACGCCCGCCGACCGATCAACAGCTTCAAGGGATGCTCGATGATTATGTGAAGGAGGAGATCCTCTATCGCGAAGCATTGAAGCTCGGGCTCGAAAAAGACGACACCATCATTCGCCGGCGACTGGCGCAAAAGATGGACTTTCTCGCAGAGGACGTAGCGTCACTTCGTGAACCCGCCCCCGGCGTCCTTGAGGCCTGGTACAACCAGCATCAAGACCAATATGCCCCGCCGCCGCTGGCGACCTTCCATCACTTATTCTTCGCCTCGGACAAACGCGGTATTGACGCGCAAGCGCAGGCTCAAGCCGCGCTCGCCACACTGACGGATAAAAACAGCGGCCAAGGTGATGCCTTCCTGTTT
>NZ_RCZE01000038.1 GCF_006438915.1 Pseudomonas arsenicoxydans
CCAACTACCCCATCACCCTCTCGGTGGACGACCAGGGGGAGGGCTTCACACTGACCGCCCAGACCCTTCACGGAATCGATCCCGTACGGCTGACCCATTACCTGGTCACCGCCCTGCACGGCCTGCTTGATGCCGTGGTCAGCGATCCACAAAGGCCCATCCTGACGGTACCGATTCTGCCGGACGCCGAACGCCAGCAACTGCTGGTGGATTTCAACGCCACTCAGGCCGACTTCCCGCAAGAGGCACTGATCCATGAGCTGTTCGAGGACCAGGCACAACGCCACCCCGACGCCACCGCACTGGTGTTTGAATCCCAGTCGCTGAGTTATGGCGAACTCAACCGCCGGGCCAATCGCCTTGCCCATCACCTGATCGCATTGGGGGTACGGCCGGATGATCGGGTGGCGATCTGTGTCGAACGCAGCCTGGAGATGGTAGTCGGCTTGCTGGCCATCCTCAAAGCCGGCGGCGCTTACCTGCCGCTGGATCCGGCTTACCCGGACGAACGTCTGGCCTATATGCTCGATGATGCCGCGCCGGTGGCCTTGCTGACGCAGGCCGCGCTGCTCAACACCCTGCCCGGCCACCTGCCCACCGTGCTGCTCGATGCCCCGGAGCCGTTACTGCCAGACAGCAATCCGGACGCCAGGGCCTTGGGCCTGACGTCCCATCATCTGGCTTATGTGATCTATACCTCCGGCTCTACGGGTCAGCCTAAAGGGGTCATGGTTGAGCACCGCAATGTCCTCAATCTTGATCGTGGTTTACGCCCATTTTTCACCGAGCGAATGAAACAGCCGTACCGTGTCACGATGAATGCCAGCCTCCTGTTCGACGCCTCTGTGCAAGACTGGATGCAATTGCTGTCGGGCAATACCGTGGTTATCGTGCCGGCAGCCGTCCGGATGGATGGTCAGCAGCTCTGGCACTACTTTACCCAGCACGCCGTGGATGTTTTCGATTCCACGCCCATTCAGTTGCAAGGGCTATTAGAGGCCGGT
>NZ_RCZE01000039.1 GCF_006438915.1 Pseudomonas arsenicoxydans
TTTCGAATCAGTAACGGCCAGTGCATCTGATTTACCCATATCTAAAGTTTGGGAATGTAAGACGCGATTAATGACGATAGCGCTAGAACGGGTACCGAGCTGAGAATTCGGACATCCCCGCTACGCCTGACGTCTTTTTCGGACTGTATTAGCCGACTTCTTCGATCGGCACCGTTTTACTGTGATGAGATGCAGTGGCAGATTTTGAGTTACGAGCAATACTCCAGTTCGCATCGAATCTGTTCGATTTAAGCGTGGGGCAAAAAGTCATGACCTTAACGGTTACTGAAACAACATCCAGATTCTCTTTAATTAAACGCTGCCTTCGAGAACCGCTACTGCACTTCCTGATTGCTGGCTTTGGACTGTTTGTCCTCTACGGTGGCTTGCACAGCTCAGCGATCAATCAGGACCCTCAACGTATCGAAATAACCCCGGACGATATTCAGCGGATCGAAATCTCCTGGCTGGCGCGCTGGCAACGCCCGCCGACCGATCAACAGCTTCAAGGGATGCTCGATGATTATGTGAAGGAGGAGATCCTCTACCGCGAAGCATTGAAGCTCGGGCTCGAAAAAGACGACACCATCATTCGCCGGCGACTGGCGCAAAAGATGGACTTTCTCGCAGAGGACGTAGCGTCACTTCGTGAACCCGCCCCCGGCGTCCTTGAGGCCTGGTACAACCAGCATCAAGACCAATATGCCCCGCCGCCGCTGGCGACCTTCCATCACTTATTCTTCGCCTCGGACAAACGCGGTATTGACGCGCAAGCGCAGGCTC
>NZ_RCZE01000004.1 GCF_006438915.1 Pseudomonas arsenicoxydans
ATCGACAACAACGCTGCCGAACGTGCGATCAGGCCCTTCGTCATCGGAAGAAAGAACTGGTTGTTTAGCGACACACCCAAAGGCGCGACGGCCAGTGCTCAACTTTACAGCCTGGTCGAGACTGCCAAAGCCAACGACCAAGAGCCCTATGCGTGGCTGCGCCACGCATTAGAACGGCTGCCACTGGCGACCTCGGTTGAAGATTACGAAGCGCTGTTGCCGTGGAACTGCTCGCCGGCATCGCCTAGCTAAGCGCGTTACCCATCTTGAAGTCGGTGGGGTTTATGGAGCGCTTACGTCGACTTGCTAAAATCCATCGACGGCCTTGCCACACTGGGCGAACTGGTCGAACTGAACATTAAAGTCGCAGTATTCGCCCCAAGCTTTTCGTCTTTCTGAACAAGCCACGTAACCGCGTGAAGATTCTATATTGGGAGCGCAACGGCTTCTGTCTTTGGCTAGAACGCCTTGAGTCTGAGCGATTCAAAACATCGCCCGATGTCAGCGACGAGGCGATTGTCCTGCCGGGCCCACGCACGACGTTAGTTCGTTGAAGCGCAAAAAACGCAGCCAAAAAGCAAGACAGGACGTGCCGACGTCGCGCTGAACCTGATCAACAAGCTTTATGGCGTCGTGCGCGACCTGAAGGAAGCGAACGATGAAGCTCGTAAAACCGGTCGGCCTGAGCGAAGCCTACCGGTGTTGGCTTAATTGAAAAGCTGGATGGACAAGACATAACCACAGGTCAAATCTGAGAACGCCTTTGGCAAGGCCATCGGCTACCTGGCCACTAACTGGAACAAACTTGAACGGTGCATCGAGGAAGGCTATTTTCCGATCGACAACAATGCCGCCAAACGTGCCATCAAGCCCTTCGTTATCAGAAGAAAGAACTGGTTGTCACCGACACGCCCAATGGCACGGTGGCCAGTGCACAACTTTACAGCTTGGTCGAGACCGCCAAAGCCAACGGCCAAGAGCCCTATGCGTGGCTGCGCCACGCAAGGCCAACGATTGATTTTCGGAAGTCGACAGGCTTGGGGTAAAGATACATTTTTTCGACTTTAGCGTCGGGTCGCCTCACGAGGCGCTGGGTCCAGAAAGATATCGAGAGCACAGCTTCCAGCATCAAATTGCGGCTCTGAATATGGGGTTCAGAGCAGTTACGGAAGAACTACTCGATTGGTCTTGGTCGGGTAACAAGCCAGGTCATGTGGGCAGCCATTTTGACGTGGCCGACCCAGCCGGTTGACGGTGTAGATCTCACCGATTCGTCTGTGGCGCCTGCGACGGCTTAAAGTCATAGGTTTTTTTGGTTCGGATGAGCCCTAGCGTTCTCTTGCCAATCTCAAGCCCGTACCTCTCGATGCTGATGTGCACCAAGTAACACATGACCAAAAGAACCACAAAGATCTGCATGCTCAGCGGCACGAACGCTATTTCAGCCTTTGAAACGACTATTTGTATATAGCCCCACATCCAGTTATGGAACAGATAAACTGCATACGTGAGGTTTGATGCAACCCCAATAATTGGCCCGTATTGCATCCGTCCTCTTAAAACCCACCCAGCCACAAAAATTGCCATAGCAAAAATCCCATAGTTACTATTCATCCATGTTTGATGGCTTTTCGAAATCGTGAAGAAAAATAATGCAAGCATCGACAGGATTGCAAAGACGCATAGATTTCTTGCCTTTGTGTTATTTTCGTATATATAAAAGCATGCTCCAATAAAAAGGAATACCCCGTACGTGCTTAAGTAACCACGGGAAAATCCAGGGGCTGATGGAAATTGAGGTGCAAAAAACATAATCATAGCGGTTATTAAAAAAACAGAAACGGCAATGGTTGGTTTTTGCAAGATAGAAAAATAACGCATCAGTGCCATATAGGCATAAAAGCAAATTTCAACCCTTAGTGTCCACTCCACGCCCGCCAACGCAAGCGGTGTTCCGAAGAAATCCCCAATCAATAGGAGTCTCGGAATCAATATAGATATACTTGGAAGCTCGACGCCATCGATAATTCTTGCGAGCAACGCCTCCGTAATGACCGCGAATATGTAAAGAGGGTAGATTCTGAATACACGCTTGACTATGAATTCAGTTGTTATCTCTTTCTGCAAGACATGAGTGATTATGTAGCCAGAGGTCAGGAAGAAAACTATAACGCCTGCCGCGCCCCCAAGACAAAGCGGCAGTAACACCTCGGCGAGGTACCTGATTGTTATGTGCAGTTTTTGGTTCTGAGATGCAAATTCTAGCTGGTCGTAAAACTTATGCCCGACTAATACGCTAATAAACGCAAATATCCGCATGCAGTCTAAAAACACTATGCGGTCTTTTGTTTTTTCATAAGTTGAGGTCACTGCGCTCTCAATTCTTTTGTTAGGAGAAAAGCAATTATAAACGAATGATACGATTTTTGAATAACCGGAGAAAAATATGCCAATTACCGCTGCGCAATTGATACGGATCCTGCCGAACGGCGGCCCAGCTACCGGCGTTTTTGTTCCTGTCCAGAATACGGCTATGGATCAGCGCGGCATTGTCACGACTACGCAGATCACTGGCTATTTGCCGATCGACAACAATGCCGCCGAACGTGCCATTTGGCCCGTCGTTATCGGAAGGTAAGAACTGGTTGTTCAGCGACACGCCCAAAGGCGCGGTAGACAGTGCACAACTTTACAGCTTGGTCGAGACCGCCAAAGCCAATGGCTAAGAGCCCCATGTATGGCTGCGCCAAGCACTTGAGTACCTGCCAATGGCGTCTTCGGTTGAGGATTACGAAGCCCTGGCGCAGTGGAGCTGCTCGCCGGCATCACCTAGCTGAGCGCTCTGCTCAACTTGAAGTGGGCGGGATTTATGTAGCGCTTACGATTTTTCTCCTAATTGGATCAAGGCATTTTTGCGTCAAGACATCGCGTTTTCGGACAAACTGATCATTGTCATCCTCAAGCAAGCGGAGGTTGGAGACCCAGTGCCAGAGCTGTGCCGCGAGTACGGAACCAGTCGGTTACCTTCTTAATACACAACAACAAAATCAGAACACACAATAAAATAAAAAATACGACCCACATAACGCATTTAAAATAATTGGCTTTTTACCTGCTAGGCAAAAAGCCAATTTAGCGATTTAGCGTGTGCTACCACTAACATTTGTTACTGCATATTCAAAGCCTTCGTTTTCACAGACCAGGGGAATGATACGTTCTAGTGCATGCAACAGCGAGCCATCATAGGGAAGAGGTTCTGTCGGATACTCTTCCCACTTGAAACACAATTTAACCAGCGGCGCCAATACTTCTGAGCGAGCCCAGAACATTGTTCCCACCGGAAAATTAATATTTTTAGGCAACGGGTCAAGTGACAAACGTAAAGCCAATTCTTGAGCAGGTTTTTCGTTTGCATCCCAACCCACAACATTCGAATCATCTGGAAAAATCAATCCAATTTTCGGATTCAAGGACATTTGACCAACGATGACGTCAGCCATATTTCCAACTGCTCCGCCCAGTAAATTATCCAAGAGGAAGTTGAACCATTTTCTACCAACCTCCAAGTCTTTTACATCAACAGTTTTCTTCGTGTGAATATGCCCAACAATTTGATAGTTTTGTACAAGCTCTGAACCGAAAGCAGTCAGCAAGGGACCGATGTCTCTGCCTCTATTTGGAACAACTTCAACACAGACAGCCTCTACGTTACTAGCCTTTAGTAGAGCCAGGATTTCAAGCTTAGCTTCTAACGACGGAGCACTGATAAATAGATCTGGCCTTACCTTGTTTGCCTTCAGTCTTTGCAAAATTTCCGGGAGTAAATCCGGATAATAGACGTGAATATGAAGCGCTATCTTTGTGTCATCCAACACCTCGCCAACTATTGTTTTTGGCGTCAACACTGGACGCAGCCATGATCCCTGAGGTTTGCCTGCCTGAAGAAAATGAGCGTACGCATCAATCTCAAGATGGTCGATATTATTCTGTTCAAGGTAGATACCCGGATGAAAGCCTGGAAAAGGCTTTTTTCTACCTATTCCACGCACCCAAGAACGCATATACATATAGAGCAAATCGATATTACTAAAGTTCACCCGATGAGAATCTCTGAGAAACTCAAAATCGGTCAAATCAGAGTCTTTCACAATCAAAAAATCTGCATGTTCCTGCTTCGTTCTCGCCTCTACAACATGTGCAATCCGCTCCAGACTTTCAATATATTTATTCATATCGAAATAATCTTGAGATTTAGAACCACTCTGCCTACCGACGTCAGCTCTCAATTTTTGAGAGTTCGCTAACGAAAGGACTTTTTCTGCCATTGATACAGTATCCAGATACGGCGCAACACATTCTGCAGCAAGACCGCACGAAGATAAAAAGTCAGCTATACCCGTAGTTTTATCAAAACACACAATCGGTATGCCGTGGCTGAGTGCATCAATGGCGACATTGGGCAATGGATCCAGTCGCGACGTCAGCAAGAAAATATCGGAGTTTTCATAAACCGTATCAATTGCGGAGGTTTCGGAAATGAAGAATACATTTTTCTCGAGATTCGCTCTTGCTATCTGATCTGCCAAATAGACAGAGTAGCCTATGTCGTGATCCGGATTGTAGCCTTGTCCAACCCAGACAAAACGACAGTTTTCACCACCTGGTGCATTGACCACCCTTGCAGCACATTCAATGAAAAGGTCTACTCCCTTTCTCAGCTGCACATAACCGGCTCCAAGGATTACGACCAGCCCCTCAGCACTGCCATTAGGTCGCATTGCATTTACGATGCGTTGTTGCTCCCTCTCAATTTCGGAAGAACTAAGGTTCTCAGGAGGTAAAAGGCAGCGACCTTGGGGAAGAATATGCGAATGCCCTTTGTTTAGCTCCGCGTACTCCGCCTGAGCACTTTTCAATGTAATGTCTGTTGAAAATATCAGCTCACCTGACCAAAAAAGCGCTTCTCGAAATGCATTGCGAGGTCGAGTATTAGCTGCGAATTCATGCACTAAACTTATGCAAGGCACAAATCGCTCTGCAAGAGCAGGCAGCACGTATCTGGCTTCGATGCTATTCGCTATTGCGCAATCTATATTGAACCGCTCAAGTATCTGTTTTACAACCGCTTTGGTAATGACCGAGTTACTTTTTATCCCCGCGATGGGCCCAATTACAGCAGCACCTGAAGCTAAAAATGCATCCTCTAAATCCCCCCCACCAAGAAGAAGGGCGATAACGTTGTACTTCTTAGACAGGTTTATAATTATATTGAGACTTAATATAGGTGCGCCTGTCCTGGAGGCTTCGTGACTGACAACCAAAAACGTTTTGCGTAATGGATCAATAGACTCGGTCGCACCCCGAACTTCAAGAGTCGGCATGGCTCCCATGCGCCCTTCCCTTCTACCTGTAGATCGGTAATGCTTCTCAGGATCTACTCCGGAGCTTTTTACATCAGGGTAAAGAGATAGATATAAATCAGCATCAAAGATGACCTCGTCTTCGATTTCAATAGAAAGCAGACGCCCTTCAATGGCTCCATTCACAAGGAAGTGCTCTTCTGGAGAAACCCCGATAGCAGCCACATCTGAGTTAGCATGTAAATATTTATTGTACTCAAAGCTAAAATGCTTTGAAAGCACACGTGCAAATGGGTGCTCAACTGCCCCCAAGAGCTTGCGCGCCGCTCGCATAGCTTTCCAAGGCCGGGAAGAAAATATAATTTTAAGACACTCGGCCAGAACTATAGTTAGCTGATGCTTACTATTCAGTAATACTTCGAACTGATGATGAGCTTCCAGACTTCGCTCATTCAATAAACGATTCTGTTGCCTCAAGGCAAGATTTTCATCTCGCTGCTTGACCAATTCACGTTTTAACTTCTCCCGTTCATTAAGTACAGTAGAAACTTTCACTTCTAGCCCCTTCAGCCGCCCCTCAAGTCCATCAGAAAGCTCACTAAGTCTGGATTGTACGGCCTGAGCATCTTTTATCTGTAGGAGAAAGTCAGAGATCCTGGCGTGCCGACCTTTAATCATACTTATCCCTTTCAGCGCCACATCGAGTGCATCTTGACTCAATTCGGCTTTACCCTCAGGTACGTCCAAAGGGTAGTTGAAAGCAGCAAAATCTTCAGCATACAAAAGCTTTATCAACTCCGCAGACCTTGGAGTAATAAAGCTTTCGGAATAAGGAATTAGACTTTGGTTAGCCCGATTTGTCACAAACGGGGCAACAAACCCATCACCTATAATACCTTCAAGCTCTGCTTCCAGGCGCAAAGTATCTTCCAACTGCGAAACAATATCGTACTTTATTAAGTCAGGCCGCAGCAAGGCTACTTGTGGTGTCCAATCCGAATCAGAAAAACTCGGTGCCTCAACCGCCAACAAATACTCAAGAAAACTTTCAAAAGCATTCGCGATATCAACGGTGCTCGCTATTTTATGACTATAAAACTCATGCTTTACATACCGCTCTATTTGCAATGGCTCACGAAGTAAAATATTTGCTTGCCAAGCAGAAAATATACGCTCGTAAGGATTACGAACCACCGCAAAACAAAAAACTCCATCAGTGTTAACTAGCTCACCCAACCGGGACTCGGGAAGACCAGTAACTGATGGAGCAACCAAATGAAAGGTGTCATGGATGGTTAACTCTGGCGTACTCTCTAGACTCTTTAGGTCTTTATTTATGGCAGGCACATAACCTTCAAGCTTAGCAAACCACCATTTTAATGAAGTGGAGCCTGCTTTCGGCGTGCACACATAAAAAATCTTATACTTTTCAGAGTAGCATGAGCTATACCTCATCAACTCCACTTGACCTTTAGAAATAACGCCAAACATAACACATCCGCCCTTTATCACATAATTTTTTATATAACAACAAACCATCTACAGCACTTTAATAATAGGAAACTGACACATGAGCTAACAACACCCAGAAAAATCCCTAGTTAATGCTGGAGAGAATCTAAACATCAAAGCATCCATGACGCGATAAAACTTATTCGGCTGATAGGTCGACCATAGCCCGCGACCACCAAAAAAAACGCATGATTGTAGATTCATAACGCCAGAGAAATCAACGGCGGACCGCTGTTCGGCCGAGGCCATTCTAATCAATTTATGATCTTCAGGGCTTTGCAGCCCCGCCACTTCAAACCCGAATAACATTTTAATTAGCGGCCCGAAATAAAACGGTGGAGTCACCAAGAATCGGATGGCCCAGCGTGAAACGAGTGAACTGGCGTAGCAAGGCAATTTCATGGAACACACCTTCCATAGTCGGATCACTTCAAGAAAAACCAGTTTTGCAGCAATTGAATAGGCAGTACGATCTCTTGAGGATACAACTTACGACCATCACCCACCTTTGGGACAACACGGTTCAATCAGCACCACTAATCCGCTCCAGAGCACCACTCCCGCCATTTCAGCCAGAAAGTGTTCACGCCGGGGCTGCTTGCGCTTGCTGGCGTATTCGAAGTCGGAACAGCTCATCTGGTTCATGCAGGGCTCAGGTCAGGTCAGGTAGGGTCAGGTAGTCATGGCGTATTCAAGCACATCTGTGGACTTGTTCGGAGTTTCTCAAACACACCTACGGCAAAAAAACTGCGAAAGATCGACAGTCGGGTGCGCCTCTGACCAAGCGAGTGGAAAGCCTAACAGTCGAACGCGATCACCCCTACGCCCCAAACAAAGCCTACCTCAGCACGCGAGTGACGATCATGACAAGGCATCGCGCTTCCAGATCATAGGCACTGACGACTGGACCTGAAACTGTATCTGATCAGCATCGCACTCCATACACTGGCGAACAGTTCGCGTACATCATCACGATCGACTCCCCCTGAATCTCAGCGACGAGTGATCAGACCTAGGCGAGCGATTCGTGTTCGCCGCCTGATGACCTCAGGTGCATCTTTGGAGCCAGGTAATTGGATGACGGCCAGATCGAAACTGTCGCGGGAAAAATGTACGACCAACTCACCGCCTTCAAAGAACTGAACCAGGATTATGGAAAGGTTTCCGTTATTTCGTGGCCAGCTGTCAAACTAGCGAAGCAAGGTGGGCTGGTAATAGTCAGCAACCAGTTTTTTGGATTGCGCTAGGTAAGGTGTGTCGTGATCGGCGCAGGATGCAGTAAAGGGCGTAGTGCATTCATCTGTCGTGTCTCTGCCTCAAAAGCCTGCATGGCAAGTGAGAGACAGCACCGAACCAGCGCTATAGCGGTGCAGTTCACCGCGAGCTTTTCGCGATTCATTTCCAGAATCGCCTTGCCGGTGCCCTTGGCCTCCAACAACTCACCCACCGACGCAATTGACCTATTACTCTCGCGATAGGCAACAATTGCCTTGGGCTTGGCCTCACCGACTCCGGAGAACTTACGGTACAGATCGTCGCGCCCGCCCCATTCAGATCCGAGGGTGCAGCCTTGCAGCATCAACGGGCGGTATCGGTGTCGAACTTGATCACAGGCGCGACAACAGAGGCACTGGTCATCAGGGCAACAAACAGAGAGTAGAAGTAGCCTGTACCCATAAGTGACGCTCCATGACATTGATAAGGAAGTGCAGCTTTTCCGAAGCTGCCTCCCAAACCTAAACCATGGGGAAATTCTGTCAAAAGTGTGTCCGTTACAGGGTGTGTAACAATCAGGGTTCGAGGCGACGCTGCTGGTAAATCAAGTCGACGATTTCACCATCCGGGGCGTAGCCACTGACAGTGTCACGCAGAAGTTGGCGAACCCGCGAATAATCATCCCTCTCAACGGCAGACAGCAACTCCATCAACTTGCCTTTAAGCGCTTCCCAAGGCAAATGATCTTCCTTGGCGCTCATGATCATCGGATGCCGGGTAGCCGACACGTTATCGCCGATCAGCAACTCTTCGTAAAGTTTTTCCCCGGGACGCAGTCCAGTGAACTCAATGGCAATATCGCCGTGCGGGTTTTTCTCCGAGCGAATGCTCAGGCCAGACAGGTGAATCATCTTCTCTGCCAGCTCGACTATCTTGACCGGCTCGCCCATGTCCAGCACAAACACATCACCGCCCTGCCCCATGGAGCCGGCCTGTATTACCAGCTGTGCCGCCTCGGGAATAGTCATAAAGTAACGGGTAATCTTCGGATGGGTAACCGTCAAAGGCCCACCCGACTTGATCTGGCTGTGGAAAAGCGGAATAACCGATCCCGATGATCCCAACACATTACCGAACCGCACCATGGTGAAACGGGTCTTGTTGACCCGGGACACATTGGACTTGCCCCCGAATAACACCGGCGCCAACTCACGACTGAGGGCCTGCAAGGTCAATTCGGCCAACCGCTTGGTGCTGCCCATGACATTGGTCGGGCGTACGGCCTTATCGGTCGAGATCAGCACAAAGTTTGCAACACCCGCCTCTAATGCAGCCTGAGCGGTATTGAGTGTCCCGATCACATTGTTCAGCACACCTTCGGCAATGTTGTGCTCAACCATCGGCACGTGCTTATAGGCCGCCGCGTGATAAACCGTGTCCACACTCCAGGTCTTCATTACATCCAGAAGTTTGTGGGGGTGACGAATAGACCCCAGTATCGGCAACAACCGGACAGGCAACGACTCACGAGCAATACGATGCTCGAGCTCGGACATAATGCTGTAGAGATTGAATTCACTATGATCGAACAACAATAGCGTGGTTGGCCCCAGGGAGAAAATCTGACGACAGAGTTCGGAACCGATCGAACCGCCCGCCCCCGTTACCAAAACCGTCTTGCCCTTGACGCATCGAGTCAACAAATCAGGCTGGGCCGGCACGGAATCCCGCCCCAACAGGTCAGCAATGTCGACTTCCTGAATGTCGTCCACCTTGACCCGACCACTGGCCAGGTCAGTGAAATTCGGAACACTGCGCACATGGAGCGGGAAGTCCTCCAGAAAATTGAGAATCTCCCTACGCCGCGCACGAGTCGAAGACGGCAACGCCAGAAGGATTTCCTGAGCACCCGTCACGTCGATCATCTGCTGAATATGCTTGGGCTTAAAGACCTGCAACCCAGCAATCGAGCGATCCGCGATAGAGGAATCGTCATCGACAAACGCCACAGGACGCATCACGCGCCCCATGCGCAACGCTGCAACCAACTGGTTGCCCGCGACGCCAGCTCCATAAATGGCGACCTTGGTCAAACCATCGTCTCGATTGACAAACGGTACATGCTGCGCAGCGGTGAACCAATCCCCCATGAAATACTGACGCATGCACAGGCGCAAACCGCCAATGATTACCAGGCTTAGCCACCAATAATTGAAGATGATAGAGCGCGGCACCACGACGTCGTGATTGCTGTACCAGTAGACCACCACAGCGAGAATCAGCGAGGACAGACTGACTGCCTTGACGATGGCAATCAGTGCATCATTACCGAAGTAGCGCATGACAGCGCGGTACATGCCAAAGCGTACGAAAAGGGGAATGGCGATAGTCGAGGCACTGACGAAGAGCCAGAAATGGACCTTTAGCGGATTGTATACGTCGTCAATACCGAGGCGGACAATAAAGGCCAGCCACAAAGCAACCCACACCAAAACCACATCGGTGGCGACCTGTAGCAGTCTTTTTTGCCTACGAGGCAAACCCAGCAAAATTATCCGTACTTTATCCATTCAAGCTATCGAGCACGCAGCCCCCTCCTTTTACGCGGTCGTCGATCAGCATTGTAACCTCAATGACGGCGAGATCGCCCAATACTTGAACATGGCATGGCTCCAGGACGGAGCATTTAGCTGAAAGCGCCGCTATAATTCGCCCCCTCTGACCGGCCTGCCGGACAGACAACGCACGGACACGAAACTCGCCTAAAAACCCGAAACGTTGCTGCCGCGAAACTGCTCGTCGGCAACCATGAGCTAATCGCTCCGCCCGCTTGCGAACAGGCTATTTATTGGAGCGCTGACGATCAGACGCCGTGACTTAACCCAAAACGCGTTTCTGGAGTGAGGGAAATTTCTTGGGAGTTCACCTCTCAGCGTGGGATGATAGAAAAAGCGCGAATCACCTTACAGATGATTTAACTTACGAGGTCTAGCACACCCGACTCGCTCGACACAAGCACTTCTTTTTTGAGCGAATAGCTGAAGCTTGGCATTATAGCGAGCGCGCGCCATACGAAATAGCTGCAGACTTTACGCCCCCTCCGTGCAACAGGGGGGAGGCACTCTACGTGGAGTACATTCCGCGATCGTAAAAAGCTGGAAACCAGATGGGATGGAAAAAGTGACACTCCCCCCTCCTACAAGATTACAATCACTGACTGTTTTGACAACCCGGTGTTTCGAATGCTAAACAACTCAATTACCGCCGCCATGGCAGATATAGCGACGGCTGTAAAGCGCTATTCTCTGGTAGGCATGCTCGGATGGCAGGATGTACGTCAACGGTATAGGCGCTCGGCTGTCGGACCGTTTTGGCTAACCATCAGCATGGGCGTTATGATTGGTACTATTGGCCTCGTATTTGGCCAAATATTTAACTCCCCCATGAAAGAATTCCTGCCATTTCTTGCAGCAGGTATGATTTTGTGGAGTTTTATTTCTACCTGCGTGTTAGAGGGCTGCTCCAGCCTCATCGCCGCAGAAAGCATTATCAAACAACTCCCCATCCCACTATTCGTGCATATTTTACGCACAATATGGCGCAATACTTTGATCCTCGCGCACAACATCGTCATTTTCCCGCTTGTGCTGCTGGCTGTTCAAAAACCATTGGGGCTGGAAGCACTGTGGAGTATCCCGGGCTTTGCACTGCTTGTTCTCAATCTGGCATGGATTAGCTTGATATTGAGCCTTTTATGCGCTCGATATCGCGACCTCCCGCAGATCATTGCGAGCGTCTTGCAAATAGCCTTTTATTTGACGCCAATCATGTGGCTTCCAAGCCTGCTACCTGGACGAGCCGGCACCTATTTGCTGGATTTGAACCCCATCTATCATCTCTTACAAATCGTCAGGGCCCCATTGCTCGGACAGGATGTGAGCACTGTTAGCTGGTGCGTGGCCGGGGGCATGGCTCTGTTTGGCTGGTGCATAGCGATCATCATCTATGGCCTCTATAAACGTCGCATTGCTTATTGGCTCTAAGAAGAAAACTATTATGGCTTGTATTGAATTTAATAACGCATGCGTTGATTTCCCAATCTATAACGCAAGTGCTCGGTCCCTGAAAAAGCGACTGATTCAAGTCGCTACAGGCGGCAAAATCAGTTCCAACGAGCAAGGCCGAGTGATCGTCAGGGCACTGGAAGACCTGACTTTTTCCCTCAATGACGGAGACCGCGTTGGATTGCTCGGTCATAACGGAGCGGGCAAAAGTACATTACTCAGACTGCTGAGCGGTGTATACGCCCCCTCCGCTGGCACCGCCAGTATCAGCGGCGAAGTCGCTTCCCTCATTGATATTTCATTAGGGATAGACCCGGAGGCATCCGGCAGGGAAAACATCTTCATGCGCGGCATCCTGCTTGGGATGACAAAAAGTGATATTGCAGAAAAACTCGAAGAGATTATTGAGTTTTCAGAACTGGGTGACTTCATTGACATGCCGGTACGCACATACTCTTCCGGTATGCACTTGCGCTTGGCCTTTGCGGTATCGACGACCATCAGACCTGAAATATTGATCATGGACGAATGGCTGTCGGTAGGGGACGAAGGCTTCAAGCACAAAGCAGAAGCTCGGATGAACGAACTGGTCGAAGCCACCAGCATTTTGGTGATAGCCAGCCACTCCCGCGACCTGGTACTGCATACATGCAATCGGGTCATTTGGCTGGAGCACGGTAAAATAAAAATGGACTCAGACCCCGAAACAGTTACCCGAGCTTATTTTGGCCACTAATATTTTCGTTCGCGTCTGCAACCGTCATTAAGCAAACAAGCCGGCGAACTCATAAAGAATCCACTTTATCAAGTAAAGATAAATGTAGCCTCAGTATGAAAGTAGCCGCTTAGACACCGCTGTGTAGGAGCCAACGAGCCCCTCGCAGCAAAATCTCTCGCCAGCTTGTTACAGTGAGCACCGCCCACTCTTCCCTCCCCAATGAACCGAACATGGATCCGTTGACTTTGCGCGGATGGTTTTCCAAGGAAGCGGATGGTCGCTGGGCATGGGTGAGGTGCGCCCGAAACAAGGCAAATCGTGACGCAAGGCTCGGTGATCCGGCATTTTTAGCTATTCTTTGCGCTGAAAAAAGCTGTAGGGTTTGTCATTTCTACTGGTGACGCATTCAATTAAAGTTGTTCGGAGTTTCCCTAGGGGACAGAGGGGCAATCGATGATTCTCGACGGTTATTGACGCGCCTCACTCTTTGCGGGGCATCCAATCAGGTTGCGCAAATGAAGTATGAGATGCGCTATGACCCTGTGAACACAGCATGTCCCGCCAATCAATTCTCCATGAAATAATGTGCTATTCGTGGTATTTTCGCCGGCAAATGAAAGCCTGCAGGCCTTTTAGGGGACTGGTGAGCAATGGAACTGAAGACCAACGTAAGACGAATCAACGTTTGTTTTACTCGTCAGCGACAGCAGAATTAACGAACTTTGATTCGAGATACGCGTTTTATGGCACTGATTTTCGGGTGTTGGTGACCTTTCCTGGTGATAGCGGAAACGGTTTCATAAAACGGTCGTTTTTCGAAACTATCCAGACGTTGCAGGGGGTTGGGAGCAGCGACTGAGCTGAAGTGCACTTTCTGTTCCGTTGCTCCACCCCCCCCCCCTTTTAGTCACCTTTGCTAAGGTCTCCCGTTGTTTTCCTGTGTTAGCACCCCATGGTCAGGGAAGAATTCTTGTGATTGTCGATATTGCACCGCCCGCTCCTCCGCTCATTGTCGATCTCGACGGCACCCTGCTGCGCTCCGATCTGCTGCTGGAAACAGGTATGGCTTTTGTTCGAAATAAGCCATTGAGCCTATTCCAACCCTTTATTTGGTTGACCAAAGGAAAGGTGGCTTTAAAGGAAGGCCTCGCCCATGCCACCCATATTGATGTCAGTGTCCTGCCTTTCGATCCTGCGGTCATTGAACTGATTGAAGTCGAGCGGCGTAACGGTCGGACGGTAGTGCTGGCGACAGCCAGCCATTACAGCCTGGCCGAGCGTATTGCTGAACATCTCCAATTGTTTGACCAGGTGCTAGCTTCTGATAGCGAGCGAAACCTGTCGGCCCATCGTAAACGCGATCTGTTGGTCGAGCACTTTGGTGAGCGGGGCTTTGATTACGTGGGTAACTCTCATGACGACGTCCCAGTTTGGGCGGCTGCCCGGAAGGCTTATGTGGTCAATCCGGAATCCGGTGTTGAGCGTGACGCTCGGGCACAGGGCAATGTCGAACAGGTGATTTACTCCAATCCTTCCAGGCTGAAGGACTGGTTGAAGGCGTTGCGGCTGCACCAGTGGATGAAGAATGCGCTGATTTTCGTACCTCTAATGGCGGCGCATCAACTGACCAACCCCATGCTCCTATGGCAGGGAGTATTAGCCTTTCTGTTTTTTGGGCTATGTGCCTCTAGCGTCTATCTACTTAATGACTTGCTGGATCTCGCCGATGACCGGCATCATCACTCCAAACGGCATCGTCCATTTGCCGCTGGACGATTGTCGATCAAATCCGGGCTACAGCTCTTTCCCATATTATTGGTTGGCGCTTTTTCAGGGGCTGCATGGCTTCTGCCTTGGGAGTTTTCCGGAACCCTCATTGCATACTACATATTAACTCTCGCCTATTCGCTGTCATTGAAACGACAGATGGCTATCGATGTGATCGCCCTGGCTGCGCTTTATACCCTGCGAATCATAGCTGGCGCGGCAGCATTCAATTTGGAACTGACATTCTGGATACTGGCGTTCTCGACGTTCATGTTCCTGAGCCTCGCACTCGTTAAGCGCTACGCAGAACTGCGCGAAGCAAGACGCAAGGGCGATACCGGGAAAACCCGTGGGCGAGGCTACTATCCCGCCGACCTGGAAATGATTTCCTCGCTGGGCGCGTCTTCCGGTTATCTAGCGGTAATGGTATTGGCTCTGTACATCCATGATCAGGCTACAACCGGGCTTTATGCTCACCCGCAAGTGATCTGGCTAGCCTGCCCGCTGCTTTTGTTCTGGATCACACGAGTATGGATGCTCACACATCGCGGGCAAATGCATGATGACCCTGTAGTGTTCGCCATCCGCGACCGCAGCAGTCTCGTGGTTGGCGCTTTGTTTGGACTGGTGTTCTGGGTGGCAACATGAGCCGTCCGCTGTACTCTTGGGGATGCTATCCCCATGCCCCGCAGACTGCACACGTTTGCAGCTGGCGTAGCGAAGTCGAGGCTCTGCGCGATGGAGTGGTCGCCACGCATGGGAGCACTCTGCCGTATGGCAACGGACGTAGTTATGGAGACAGCTGCCTGGCCGCGAGCGATCAGGTGTTGCACATACCAGCCATGGATCGCTTCATCCGGGTTGATTGGCAGCAGGGAACCGTGCAAGCAGAGGCAGGTGTAACCCTCGCCGAGATCCTGGCGATTGCCATCCCGCAGGGCTGGTTTCTTTCGGTCACGCCTGGTACCCAGTTCGCCACCTTGGGCGGGGCGATTGCTAACGATGTGCACGGCAAAAATCATCACCTACGCGGCACCTTTGGCAAACATGTGCATAGCTTTGGTTTGTTGCGTCATGGCCAAGAGTTGCTGACATGCTCCCCAACTGAAAATACCGAGCTGTATGCTGCCAGCATCGGTGGCCTGGGCCTGACTGGCGTCATCATCTGGGCGAAAATCCAGTTGATGCCGATCCGTTCCTGCCAGATCGACAGCACCGTAGTGCGCTTCGACAATCTGGCCGGGTTCTTTGCTCTATCTGCCGAACTAGATCATCAGCATGAGTACAGCGTGGCCTGGATCGATTGCCTGGCCAAAGGCGCTAAAACCGGGCGCGGCGTTTTCATTATTGGTGATCATGCTTGCTATGGGTCACTGGAGGTCGATGAACGTCAGAAACTGCATGTCCCCCTGACTCCACCGGTTTCCTTGATCAACAACCTGTCCCTGCGCGCCTTCAATGAGGCCTATTGGCGGATGCATCCAGCCACTCGCGCTCGCAAGTGGAGTAGCTACGAGCCGTTCTTCTACCCATTGGATCGCATCCTGCATTGGAACCGCATCTATGGGCGCAAGGGCTTCCAGCAGTACCAGTGCGTTATACCTGATGCGGTGGCCGAGGTGGCCATGCGTGAGCTGCTGGCCGCCATTGCCGATTCCGGCCAAGGCTCGTTCCTCGCGGTGCTCAAACGCTGTGGTAACATCATTTCGCCAGGCTTATTGTCTTTCCCCCTGCCGGGCACCTCGCTAGCCCTGGATTTCCCTCACACGGCAGACTTGGCTGCGCTGTTCCTCCGCCTGGATGCCATTGTGCATGAGGCCGGTGGCCGTCTGTATCCAGCAAAAGATGCCCATATGAGCGGCAGTGACTTTCGCCAAGCCTACCCGGCTTGGGAGCAACTGGAAGCCCTGCGCGATCCTTCCCTAATGTCCCGCTTCTGGAAACGAGTCACTGCATGAAAAAGGTTTTGATCATTGGGGCTACCTCATCCATTGCCACTGCTTGCGCGCGCTTGTGGGCCGAGCAGGGAAATGAGTTCTTCCTGGTTGCCCGTAACAACGAGAAGCTGGAGCAGACCGCCGCCGATCTTCGTGCTCGCGGCGCCAAGGCTGTCACTCTGCATAATATGGAAGCTACTGATTTTGCCGCACACCCAGCGATGCTTGCGAGCTGCCTGGGCTCTTTGCAGCAAATCGATATTGCTCTGATCGCCCATGGCACCTTGCCTGACCAGAAAGCCTGTGAGCAGGATGTCGGCATGGCGCTGCAGGAGTTTTCCAACAATGGAACGTCGGTAATTGCCCTGATGACTCTGTTGGCCAACCAGTTCGAAAGACAGCATTGCGGCACCCTCGCGGTGATTTCCTCGGTAGCTGGTGATCGTGGTCGCCCGTCCAACTATTTATACGGTACCGCCAAGGCTGCGGTTTCCACCTTTTGCGAAGGTCTACGAGCACGTCTGTTCAAGGTCGGTGTCCACGTCATCGACATCAGGCCGGGCTTTGTCGATACACCGATGACTCAAGGGCTGCCGTTACCGGCTGCGCTGGTGGCCAAGCCTGAGCAGGTTGCCCACCGCATCGTCAAAGGTATCGAGCATAAAGTTGACGTCCTCTACACCCCGGGGTTTTGGGCATTGATTATGACTATCATTAAGTCAATTCCTGGTGTGATTTTCAAAAGAATTAATATTTAAATTTTTTTATCTTAAAGTTCTGGAAGTTTTTTGTGAATACGTCAAATATAAGAAAAACCAACAATAGGTATTTTTTTTGCTTCGCAAGTTGGTTTGTCAGGATTTGGTTGCTGGCTGCAATGTTATTTGTTTTTGTTCCAGTATCTCCAACAATGCCTGCTAAAAGCCTTGATCCGTCATGGACTTTCGGAATGAATCAAGCAGTGTCCCAATCTCTCGGTATTGGGACAGATATAGTATTTACGTTTGGGCCATACTCATCTGTCTATACGCATGCATATCACCCAGCCACTGATCTAATGATGCTCAGTGGAGGTTTATATTTGGCATTGATTTGTTGGGCATGTTTGGTTTTTTTGGCAAAAAAAAATAGCCTTTTTTTACTATTGTCTTTTTGTGTCGTGTTTTCGGGTTTGATGTATTCGCGTGATGCCTTGATGTTTTTCTTACCACTTCTTGTGGGGTTATCTGCGTTTAAGTTTTGCTCATTGCGCAGCCATCTATCCAATGATAGACGCTCGGTGAATTTTTTAGCCTTGGTATTTTTTTCGTCACTTGGTTTTTTACCTTTGATGAAGGGGAGCTTTTTAGTTTCGTGCGTAGCAGTATCTCTTTTATGCGCGGCTCTTTTTTTATTTAAAAAGCGCCGTACGCTAGCGCTGATTTGCCTAGTATCTCCTTTGTGCTCAATGTTTTTTTTCTGGCTGGTTTCTGGTCAGCCTATTGCTGGACTATCAAGTTATCTTATAAATATGGCCCCGATTGTTTCTGGTTATACAGAAGCGATGGCTTTAGATGGAAATACAGCCGAGGTATACGTATATATAGCAGCCTCACTAATGTTACTGCTCTTTGTTTTTATTAAATCGGAAAATTATATTCCATCCAAAATTTTTTTGGTGTGTATGTATTGTGTGTTTTTGTTCCTGTCATTTAAGGCTGGTTTCGTAAGGCACGATGGGCATGCCTTGGCGGCCGGCTTGTCGATATTGCTTGCGGGTCTATCGACTCTCTTCTTATTCAACAAACGCTCCTCTATTTTTTTTATCGCTCCTTCATTGATAGCTAGCTTTTATATTTGTAGTCATTATGTGCAGTCATCGCCTAACGTCGTAATAAATGATATATATTCGAATTTCTCGTCAGTATGGAGAGGGCTTGAAAGAAGGGTTGCGTTGGAAAATTGGCCGCGTAGTGCTTTTGATGATTCGGTGGAATCGTTGCGAACAGAAGCAAATTTTCCAATGCTAAAAGGAACGTCTGATATATATTCATTTAATCAGTCTTACTTGATAGCCTCAGGTAATAATTGGGCGCCACGCCCTGTTTTTCAGAGCTACTCTGCTTATAACTCAGTTCTTGCAGAGTTGAACAAGCAATATCTTGCCGGAAAAGATTCTCCAGCTAATATTATTTTTAGAGTTGAGCCAATAGATCTGAGGATGCCGTCAACCGAGGACGGAGCAAGCTGGCCTATATTGATGACGAATTACCGGCCTACGCACCTTAAAAATGACTTTTTGTTTTTGGAGAAAAATAAAAAAACCGAAGACGTTAGCGCATCATCATTTAGCGTTATGAACGGCAAGTACAACTTTGGGGATACTGTTGAATTACCAGTTTCAGATCAGCCGCTATTTGCTAAAATTGAAATAACCCCAACAATCATTGGGCGATTGGCGAGTATTTTATTCAAGCCAAGCCAACTGCAATTAACAGTTAAGCTGGGTAATGGTGAAAAGAAACAGTATCGTATCATTTCCGGCATGGCCAAGTCAGGCTTTATAGTTTCACCCCTAATAGAAGACACTCTTGATTTCAGTATGCTGTATGCGGATCCAGAGTTTTTAGACGAGAAGACTGTTAAATCAATATCTATTTCCCCGAAAGAAGGCAGTAGTATGTTTTGGGAAAATGAATATGCGATATCATTAACCAAGATCAAACCGGAACTTTCTGGCGACATTTCTAAGATCTATGATCTTGACGATTTTGAAAGCTCCGTATCAGTAAATAATATTACTCAGTCAGAGCAGTGTAACGGTGGCATTGATATGATTAACAGTATCATACCAATACCAGAGCATATTGATATAAAGAGATTTATACGCATTAATGGCTGGCTTCTTTCATATAATGGGAAAGGAATCCTTCCTGAAGAAACCTATGTTGTGTTTACTGATAGCGAACATAAACAAAAATTTCTTAAGGTTCGAGCAGTATCGCGCGAGGATATTGGGGTTGCCTATAAAAACCCTGAACTTAATATGTCAGGGTATACTTCGATCGCTGATGTATCGTCCCTGCATGGCGAGTATGTTATAGGGCTGGCGATGAAAATTTCCGGCAAAATTGAGATATGCCCTCAGTTTAAAATTAAAGCGACTATCGGTAAGCCCCATCGATGAATAATTCAATTATTTTACCTGGCGGAGCATGTTTGGTTGGCCAAAATCTAGTCGTTCGTCTCAAGACCAAGGGCGACACTAATATCGTCGTACTCGACAAGCATCTCCCAAACATGGCTGTACTTCGACAGGTAGAATCAGAAATTACTGTCGAGTATCCTGACCTGGCAGAGTCTGACGGCAGGCAAAGACACATGGCTGGAGGGGATGTCGTCGTCATGCTACAGGCGCAGATTGGTGGCAATGACTATGTATCGCGCTTCTGATCATTAGGAACGTGCCGCAATTCATATTCAAATTTTTGCACAGACTGGGGTAGACCCTTGAAGTTATTCAAGTTGGCAGATAATGAGCTGCTGATCGAGCGCAGTATCAAATGCATTGCCGTATTGACGGTGCTTTATGCGACCTATCTGGCGTTTCGTTTTTCGGGGCAGCCATTGCTCGAATTGTTCGGCTTTCGCCAGACCCAAACAGCGCTGACCTCCTTCTGGTTCATCAAGGAGGGCGTTAAGTTCGCCTACGAAACACCTGTCTCCGGCGCCCCCTGGTCAATCCCGTTTGAATTCCCGTTCTATCAGGCGCTGGTGGCGCTGATCAGCAAGGTCACCAGCGTCGACCTGGACAAAGTCGGCAGGATCGTTTCTTTCGGGTTCTTGGTGCTGTGCCTGCTGCCGGCTCGCTCCATCTGCCATTCGTTGAAGCTAGCCCCGCGCACCTTCTACATTTTCGCCGGTCTGCTGTTCTCCAGCCCTCTTTACCTGTTCTGGGGTCGCACCTTCATGATCGAGACAGTGGCGGTGTTCTTCGCCGTTGCCGCGATTAAGTATTTCCTCGATTTCCTGGCCACAGGTCGCCACCGGGATGCGATTTATTTCACCACTCTGATTTCGCTTTCGATCCTGCAAAAAGCCACCACAGGCCTGCCGGTGCTGGCGGTGATGGCACTGGTGTTCCTCGTACACGAAATCCAGCGCAACGGGGACCTGTTCAAGGTCATCAGTGCACGCAACATCACCTTGGGCATTCTGCTGTTCGCGCTGCCCATCGTGTTCGGGGTTGCCTGGACCCACTACACTGACGTGCTCAAGAACCAGAATGAATTCGGCAGCGCCCTGACGTCCAGCGCGCTCTCGACATGGAACTGGGGTACTTTGCCTCAACGCTTTTCCAAGCTGTTGTATGGCGAGGTCATCTGGTCACGCATCGTCAAGGGCAACCTTTCAGGCGTCTTCGGCATCGCAATCATCTGTTGCGCCCTGTTGATGGCACGCGACACCAGAACTCGCCTGGTGGTGCTGACGAGTTGCGTCCTGGCACTGCTGCCCCTGTTCATTTTCACCAATCTTCACCTGATCCATCCCTACTACCAGTCGGCCAGCGTCATTTTCATCATCTTTGCCCTGGCCGTGGCGCTGTCCCAAGGCCTCGCTCAGCCGCAGTCTCGCCTGTGGATATTGGGGCTGTTCGTAGCGTTGCTGGCCAATAACTACAGCACCTTCGCACAAGGGTATGGCGAAAAACTGCGGCAGAAGATTGACCTGAGCAACTCCAGAGACCTGCTGGTGGCTGACGCACTGAAGCACAACATGAAGGACGGCGAGGCGTTTACCCTGTACGGCAACGACTGGAGTTCGTCGATCGCCTACTACGCAAAACACAAGTCATTCACCATTGCCAACTTCTTCAAGGATCTGGACAAGACCATCGAATCCCCCGAGACTTTCCTGGGTGGCGCGCCCCTCGGCGCGGTAGTCGCGTGCCCGCCGGTTGAGAAACCCAGCCTTGGCCAATTGGTTAACCAGCAACACAAAGACGGTCAGTGGAAGGTCGCCGAAGTATCAGGCTGCTACGTCAGCCTGCCACAGACAAACGTAGGCCTGGACCTACCGAAGGTTACAGCGCAATGCATTGGCAGCCTCGACTTCGCGAACCCGACCACGCAGAAGCTCGTAGGCGCCATTGAAGCCAAGGGCTGGACCGTCGTGGATGTGGCCCGCAACCAGCTGCCGTCACAGGTCTACATCATCCTCACCGATGCCCACCAGAACGTGCGCTACTATAATGCGACCCAGTACGCACGCCCTGATGTAAACGACTTCTTCAAAAAATCCGACCTTGGCAACGCCGGCTTCGGCCGCGTTATCGACACCCGCGACCTCAAGGGCAGCTATGCAGTTGGCGTGGCCCGCGTGGTAGGCAAGGAGCTGCAGTTGTGCCAATTTCACAAAGACATCCAGGTTGACCCGCAATGACCTCTATTAATACAAATGAACGTATCATCCTGCCCGGCGGTGCCGGGCTGGTCGGGCAGAATCTGGTGGCGCGTCTCAAGGCCAAGGGCTACAGCAATATCGTGGTCATCGACAAGCACCGCGAAAACCTGGCGATCCTCAAGCGCGTGCAGCCTGATGTGACCACTATTTTTGGTGACCTGTCCGCGCCCGGCGAATGGCAACAGGCCTTCGCGGGTGCCAATGTGGTCGTCATGCTGCAGGCACAGATCGGTGGTATTGACTATCAGGAATTCGTCAAGAACAACGTTGATGCCACCCGCCTGATTCTTGAACAGATCAAACTGCACAGCATCGACTATCTGGTGCACATCAGCTCTTCGGTGGTCGAATCGGTGGCCGACGACTTCTACACTAAAAGCAAAATAGCCCAGGAAAAGATGGTGCTGGAAAGCGGCATCCCCTGCCCGGTGCTGCGCCCGACCCTCATGTTCGGCTGGTTTGACCGCAAGCACCTGGGCTGGCTGTCGCGCTTCATGAAGAAGGTTCCGGTCTTCCCGATTCCTGGTCATGGCCGCTACATGCGCCAGCCGTTGTATGTGGGCGATTTCTGCAATGTCATCATCAGCTGCATACAGAACCGTGTGCGCGACGGTGTCTATAACGTATCGGGGCACGAAAAAGTCGACTACATCGATATCATTCGTGAAATCAAGCGTGCCACCGGTGCCAAAGCCCTGATCGCGCGCATCCCCTACGGCCTTTTCTACAGCCTGATCTGGACGTGGAGCCTGTTCGACAAGAACCCTCCCTTCACCACCCAGCAACTGGCGGCACTCAGCGCCAAGGACGAATTCGAGGTCAATGACTGGCCCGGCACCTTCGGCGTGACCTACACGCCGTTTGCCAAGGCGATAAACGAAACATTCAACGACCCCACTTACGGCAAAGTGGTTCTGGAGTTTTGACGATGGGACAAAGAGTCGCCGTGCTAGGCGCCGGCCCCATGGGCCTCGCAGTGGCCTACCAGTTGGCCAGGGACGGGCATAAACCCGTGGTATTCGAGGCCGATGACCGTGTGGGTGGAATGACCGCTGCGTTCGATTTCTCGGGCACCACCATCGAGCGCTACTACCACTTCCACTGCATTTCTGACCATGCCTTCCTGAAGGTACTGGACGAGTTGGGCTTGGCGTCGAAAATGCGCTGGGTCGAAACCAAAATGGGCTATTGGTATCAGAACCGCTTGCAGCCTTGGGGCAACCCCATTGCTCTGCTCAAGTTCAAGGGCCTGAGCCTGACAGCCAAGTTCCGTTATGGCCTGCACGCATTCCTGTCCACCAAGAGAAATGACTGGAAGCCCCTGGACAACGTCGAAGCCACGGGCTGGATCAAGCGCTGGGTCGGGGCCGAGGCTTGGGAAGTGCTATGGAAGCGCCTGTTCGACTACAAGTTCTACCATTACACCGATAACCTCTCGGCAGCCTGGATCTGGAGCCGCATTCGCCGCATAGGCCGCTCGCGCTATAGCCTGTTCCGCGAAAAACTCGGCTACCTGGAGGGAGGTTCTGACACCCTGTTGCAGGCACTGAAGGCCGACATCGAAAAACACGGCGGCATCATTTGCCTGAAGTCACCGGTCAATCGCGTGATCATCGAACACGGCAAGGTTCAGGGTGTGGTCTGCGGGGGAGAAATCCAGCGCTTCGACAAGGTCATCAGCACCGTGCCGCTGCCCTACGTGCCCGCCCTGATGCCGGACCTGCCGCAGGACATTCTCGCGCGCTTTGCAGCCCTCAAGAACGTCGCGGTAGTCTGCGTGATCGCCAAGCTGCGCAAGCCTCTGACCGAGAACTTCTGGCTCAATACCAACGACCCCGAAATGGATATCCCGGGACTGGTCGAATACACCAACCTGCGCCCAATGAACGAACACATTGTCTATGTACCGTTCTACATGCCTGGTGAGCATCCTAAGTTTGCCGAACCGGACCAGGCATTCCTCGACAAGGTACAACGTTACCTGAAGAAGATTAATCCGGATCTACGCGACGAGGATTTCATTGAGCTACGTGCCAGTCGTTACCGCTATGCGCAACCTATCTGTGATCCTGGTTACTTGAACAGGCTTCCGCCTGTGTCCCTGCCAATCAAGGGGCTGTGGGTTGCTGATACGTCCTACTACTATCCTGAGGATCGAGGGATTTCTGAAAGTATCGATTTCGGCCGACAGATGGCACGGGATATAAATAAATGATTCGGTTTTTCTTTACAAAACAGTTTATTGGATTTCTGGCCGTGGGTGGATTAGCCGCATTACTCCATTGGCTTTCAAGAATTGCGCTGAGTAATTGGCTACCATTCGCATGGGCGGTCGCGGGTGCATATTTTATTGGAATGCTAGTTGCCTTTACACTTAATAGCTTTTTTGTATTTCATAAATCAGATAAACCCAAGCACAAGCAGGCGCGTGATTTTGTCATTATAAATATTTCATTTTTTCCAGTTGTTTGGATTGCCTCAATTAAAATAAACGATCTATTGAAGCATCTCGGATTTTCGGTACACACGGAAACCATTGCACATGGAATCGCGGTAGCAATTCCAATGTTTGCAACTTTTCTGATTTACAAATTATTTGCATTTAAGGATACAAATTATGGAAAGTCGTGACCTATCGAGTCTTTATAAAATACGCTTTGCCGAGGAGGAACTGCCACGGAAGAATGCTATTTGGAAGGTTATTTGTAATGACTTTATCCAGCAATTTATAAAACCGTCAGACACAGTGGTTGATGTAGCTTGTGGATACGGGGAATTCCTGAATAACATAGCGGCAAAGAGAAAAATCGCTGTCGACTTAAATCCTGACGCAAAAATGTTCTTGGGATCAGATATTGAATTCCACCAGTGCATGGCAACGGATATCGGATCTGTTATAAAAGAAGATGCTGATATTGTTTTTACTTCAAATTTCCTTGAGCACTTACCAAACAAAAATATACTTGACAAATTTTTAGATCAGGTCCTGCTAGCTCTTAAGCCAGGAGGTAAATACATAATTCTCGGCCCCAATCTTAGATATTTACCTGGCGAGTATTGGGACTTTTATGATCATCATTTAGGGCTAACACATTTGTCGCTAAGTGAAGCTTTGAAACTAAGAGGGTTTAATGTAGATGTTTGCATTGATCGTTTTCTTCCATATACAACCCAAGGGGCATTACCCTCTCACCCATGGCTCGTTAAAATGTATTTAAAGGCACCTGCGGCATGGAAAATACTAGGCAAGCAGTTTTTTATAGTTGCTCATAAGCCGCTTTAATATTTTCTCTTACGGCGCCACTGTGTCGCATAATTCCTAACTTGTGCGACAACTGTAATGCCCCGGATTTATTTGCGATGACCCATCACATGTAGCTGTCGCATAATGGCATGATGCTGCGACCCTAGCCTGCCACGGCTAATCATGTGCGACGACAATGCCCCACACTAGTGCCCGGTAACAACTGAGGGGGAAGCTTGCTTCCCTCTTCAGTTGGCGTCTTTAGTCATAATCCAATTTTTCGTAACATTCAAAGTGCCTATCTGATCCCGGATGCTGTGCTCCCTATTCCCTCAGGAACCAGCTCGTCATGATGAGACACGACGCTAAAGTCGAACAGGTCTATTTGTATCCAAAACGAGTCAATTACGAACCTATCGATAGCCTAACCCTCCCCCTACTAAACTGGTCACCATGTTCACGCCCCCCTCTGCGCTTTTCGTGACCATCAACAAAAACGACAACCGCGTGTAAATTTTGTAATGCGGAGCGAGACGACTTCAACGGTAGTACAATTCCCCAGAGCTATTGGCCCGAGCTAGCCAAAACCAATAAATATGCCTATTATCGCGCTTTTATAGATTTAAACGACAAATACTCAGGGCATGACATGTCAGCAAAATTGGAACACGGAAGCAATAGACTATTCCCTCTTGAAGCCTACAGGGGAATAGCTGCATTTATTGTCCTTGTACACCATTTTTTTTTAGGGTTTTCCCCATACACAACTGGATTATTAGTACGAAACCAAGACAGCTTGGTGGGGCAGCCATTTTTTGCTCTTTTTAACGGTACAGCGGCTGTCGGCTTTTTCTTTACCCTTTCCGGCTTCGTTTTGTGCTGGTCCTATTTCAATCACGAGAGCCCACAAAAACTTCTCCTGGCATTTCTTAAGAGATTCCCGAGACTCGCAGCCATTGTAACCATTAGCACTGTCGCAAGTTACTGCTTATTCAAGCTTAATTTTTATTACTTCCATGAGGCCTCCAAACTAAGTTTGAGCCCATGGCTTGCGACATTTGCTAACGGATGGAAACCAGAGTTTGAGCCGAGCTTTTGGGAGGCGCTATGGCAAGGAATGACAACTTTTTTTACAGGAGAAGTCAACTACAATACAAACCTTTGGACTATGAAATTCGAGTTTTTCGGCAGTTTGATTGTCTTTATGCTTGCCTGCTTTATTTCTGCAATACTCGAATACCGCTACCTTATTTATGCTTTTTTAGTTATTTCAATATCAGCACTATTTTATAATACCTTCATGCTCCCCTTTGTTGCCGGTACATTTCTTTCTGTTTATCTGGCCAAAAACAAACATGAAATCCCCCTCCATACTTCCATAGCGCTGATTATTTTCGGGCTATACATGCTCGGATATATGATCCCAGAAAAATCATATGCATGGGCTTCAGCCATCCCGGATATTATGAAAGTGCACACCCAAACCTTGCTCCACACACTGGGTTCCGCCTGCATAATATTCGCAACCATGAGCAATCAAAAGGTGTTTAAAACCCTCAACGGTAAGTTTTTAAGAGGCATTGGAAAAATCAGTTTTCCACTCTATCTTATCCATACACTTGTGATTTGCTCGTTATCAAGCTACGTATATGTCAAACTTGCAGCTTACGGAATGAGCAATACAAAAAGTTTAATTATCGTATTTATTGTCACCGCTACCACTTCAATAGCACTAGCAATACCACTCTCTCGTTTTGATGACTGGTGGGTTAAACAGGTTAATGCAATCACACGAAAACTCTTGAAAGACAAACAATTAGTCCAATGAACTCCACCCTGTAAGACGCGCTTATCGATCGCTGACAAATCAGTTACAGGCGCGTAAATAATCTTTCACGGACGGCAGGAAATATAGAAACAAAAACGCCGATTTTATTGATGATGTTCGCGGGTGCAAACATATCTAACAAATCGGCGCTCTTATACGTAATATTCTGGAAGGGTTTTCGTTCGTCACAACCCAGCCGGATGGTGACCATTTAGAGATCAGTTTGACGCCTCATCCCCCCGCCTTTGAAGCCTTAAAGATCGTAGCCGCCCCATAAGCTCACCTTCCAAGAAGCGGGCTTATGGAGTGTTTACATCAATAAATCAATGTTCTTATTCCGGATTTTCCAATAACCAAGCGGCAAAGCGCTCCAGCCCATGATCGAAACTCACGGCAGGACCCCACCCTAAAGACTGTTTGGCACGCTCTATATCCAGGATACTGACAGGCACGTCAAACCCACGACCCGACACGTAATGACGACTTACATCTCGCCCCGTGACCCGCTCGATAACATCAAGTACTTCATTGAGACTATGTCCGCGCCCTGAACCGATGTTGAACACGTGTTCTTCACCGGATCGCGCCAACGATGCCAACAGCGCTTGCACCACATCAGAGACGTGTATGTAGTCACGCACTACCGTGCCATCACCCCAAATCTCAACCGTCTCGCCACGCAGGGCTTTACCAAGAAATACGGCAACCGCGCCTTGGCTGGCATAGGTGCGCTGCCCCTCACCAAACGGGTTTGCAAGACGTAGGACAGTATAGTCAAGGCCGTGTAAGCGATGAAAAAGCGCCAGATACTTCTCAATCGCCAACTTGGCAATTCCATAGGAACAGGCCGGGTCAGTCGCATGGGTTTCTGGAATAGGTACTTGTGTAGGGTCTCCATACACCGTGCCACCAGAGGAGATAAAAATAATCTTCCTCAGGCCGGACTTCACCGCGAGGTTTAGCAGACGGATGGTCGCAACGACATTGCTCTCCACATCGAAGACGGGATCAGCATTTGAAGACTTGGGGAGTGTAGTAGACACCAGGTGATAGCAAACATCGCAACCTTCCAATGCCTTGGCGACTTCGGCCTCACTGGTGAAGTCTCCTTCGCAAAGCTCGAAATTAGGATGATTGAAGTGGGATTCACCCAACGGCACCACATTGGGACGATCGAAACAGCGCACAAAATGCCCCTGATCGAGCAATGCGTCTATCAAATGGGTGCCTATGAAACCACGCCCCCCCAACACCAGGGACCGTTTAACAGGATTAGGGGAAGTGTTCTCGGAATTATTCAACGTTGCCCTCCAGCGCTTGATATGGTTGAAACTGCTGCCTTGTGCAGCAGCAGACAAGGCGTGCGCGACCTGCCCCATCCTTGGCAACCATTGCAACGACCTACACTTTATTATTTACAGGAACACATTCTGACGGCTAATGATACGTCAAGAGAGGCGGCTTACCAAATTGCCGGAGACACCCGTCTCGCACTCAGTACAGGCTTGGCAATCAGCCAGACCTGCCCCTATGAGCCCTCCCTTTAACGCTAGCTGTCCTGCCGTCCTGCTACAGGTCTTGGACAGCTATGCCGGAGCCTTCGGCCTTCGCCGACTCTGCCCTGGTCTGCTGAATGTCACGCTCGAATAAACGAAGATATTGAGAGGCAACGGCGTCAATTCGATATCGACTGGAAACGTCTTTTACCAAGCCGACGGCTTCCTGGTATTTCCGTTCATCTGTCGCGAACGCTGCAATCACGCTGGCCGTGCTCTCGATTGGGACGACCCAATCTTCCAGCCCGATAATCTCCCCGGCAACGCCGCTCTCTATCGTCAACATGTTTTTGATGTCGCCTACGTCTGTGGCAATGTATGGCTTGCCGGCAAACAGACAATCGACAATGGTCAGAGGGAAACTCTCAGACCTGAAGGTCGACAACATGATGCCCATGTCCGCGGCAGCATAATGACCTACGGAGTTATCACTAAAGCCAGCCAGGTAAACAAAGTCCGGCGCACCTGCTTGACAGTACTCATCGTACACCAGGCCATTACCGACCAATATAATACGGATGTCCCGACCGGAAAGTGATCGCGCACGTTCTACCGCCTGGATAGCTTCGCCCCAGCCTTTATCGGGAATTGCCCGACTGACACAACACAATACAAAAGCATCTTCCGGTATGCCCATCTGCACGCGCGAGATTGGAACGATTTCCGGTGGCTGCAACCCGTTTGGAACCTTGACGAAACGGGGAGAAGACTTGTCGTACAGTGAGATGTCTGAGAAAGGAACAAGATTCTTCTCAGCGGTGTAGACCCATGTACTGACACCTTTGTCAGCAATGCGCAACTGTTCATCCGTCACTCCATTGCCATGTTCAATCATCCCGTGCAGAGCAGCCACGTGGGCGCCAAGCTCGGAAAAAACATCCGGGACATCGACCGGGTACTTCTGAACGTACCACTGGTGGCTATTAAGTGCTTCAATTCCGAAATCATGAATGATCTCTTTCACTGATTCGATATTCGACGTCTCGATCACCGGCACGTCGTTTCTCAGCATTTTTCGAACACCGTCTTCGCGTTTTGGTATCCCGGCGCTAAACAAGGAGACGGAAATACCTTGGCGCTTAAACTCGTTTGCCAGTCTAATCGGAAGAATTTCGGCTCCGCCCGGATAGAAGCCGATGGTCGAAACCATCACGTTCGGCAGTCGATCAGCCCTCGCACGAACAATCGAATCATGGTCGTACCAGCGTAAAAACTCTTCTGCGGAGCCCCCGACGTAGTGGTCATACAACTTCTTGCTGGCTTCCTCGCAAGCCTCAAGCACCGACATCGGAACATTGTAGAGGGACTGGACCGTCCTGTTCGCCACCCCGAGCTCGCGATAAAAGACCTCTCTGCGATAAGTGGAGTTGGCCGTACTTGCATAATGCCGACGGAAAAAGTTTGTACCCTCAGTGGAGTAAGCAATCTTTCCGCCGCGCAGGATGTGCAAATAGAAGACCCAATCACCCGCAACTTTCATTGATAGCCACGACGGATCATCCAACAGCGGCATATCAACGGGACGCTTGAAAATCACGCCACTGGCATTGGGTATTGTATTTTTAATACCCAACGCCGAGCGCACTTCGTTATGCGCCGTGCTGACATAGGAACCGGCCCATTTATTCGCACACTCCAGATCACTTACATAGTTAAGGAACTGGTCCGGCATAACGACTTCGTCCGTGGTTACGAACTCACATTTCGAGTACGCAAGCATGACCGCTTCGTCATCAAAACAACTAACTAGCGCCTCCAGGAAACGCTCATCACAGTAATCATCGCTTTCAGCGACCCATACCAGGTCGCCTGTGGCCGCCTTGATCCCCTTAGCCCACTGATGAAAAACGCCGCCAGAATTCGTCTCATTGAACAACAAGCGCGTTACATCGGGGTACTTTTCCGCATAATCAGTTAACACCGAACGGCTGTCATCAGTCGAACAGTCATCCATCAGGATGACTTCTATATTCTTGTAAGTCTGCCCATAAATACTATCCAGCCGACGAGCGAGATAGCTCTCGTGATTATAATTTGGAACAATTACCGAAATTTTCGGCATAACGACACTGGAGTCAATATCCAGCAGAGCGCGTGTTGTTTCGTTCAACCGACCAAAACCGGTGGTACTGTCTGGCTCAACGTAAAGTCCTTCCTGCCAATTGTTCCAGGCATTCACGAACAGTAGACGGCGATCCTCGGGGAGCGCCTTTCTCGCGCCCCTGATCGCCGCGTCAAGCCAACGCCCATAGTCACGAATGTGAAAGCGCGAATAAACCAGAGGAGAATATTGTTTAATCGCAGTTTCATCACGCCCTAATGAAATAGCGTGGAAAACCGGAGTAGCGCGAAGATGTGCCTTCTGTGCGCGCACGATTCCTTGCGAAGCAATAAGGTTATACGGAACAGTATCTATACCATTCTTGTTTTGCGGTGGAAATACGCCAGTTTCGCCCGGCACAGGATCTGCAGAAAGATCAAGCACTGCGTCACACAAACCATCCAGGTCCTGCGCCAACTCTTCCGAACCCGCAAAACCAAACTGAGCAATCAAGTACACGCCGTCACACAGTTCATTCAATCGCTCACGGAGCTTGCGAATTGAAGCAAGTATGTCTTCGTCATACTCATTGAGCTTAACCACGATGACGGGGCGCTCACCAACCTGAACACATCGCTTATCAGCTAGAACTGCAACAACAGGCGTAATCAAGTTGTTTGATAGACCGTCCTGATGCAAATCTATTTGAATGCAGAAATTAAAGTCGATTTCCGTATGGGCAAGAAAGGTATCCAGAGGCTGTGGCGACACTTGCGCAACCGAATCTGCACTCAGCTTGAAACAAAAGCCGAAAAAGCCATGACTCTTGGCACTGAGTGCCTGCTGGGTGAGCACACTCCCGTCCAACGAATCATACAACCCAAGCGTTTTATCAGGGCGTGATCGCTGCGGATTACCCTTGGAAGCGAATCTGGCGCTACGCAACGCCTCCCAGTCAGGCGACACATAGAACGCAAGTAACTTGATGTCGCTGTTCACTTCACCAAAACAGATGTCGTTTTCGTGATTAATGAGTGCGTCCGGTACCGCTATTCTATGCTCCGCCGAGCCAGTGACAATGTAATGCCAAAGCGGGTTGAGACCAATGTGTTGAATGTCTTTGTAAAGTGCGAGGTAGGCGCGCGTATCAAAGTCCATGGACGGATTTCTGCCTTCGCGCCAGCCCTGTTCACAGTAGTGCCTGAGCGGATCTACGGAGACCTGCTCTACATCGCTGTACATCGCAAGGTAGTACTTCTCGTCGAACAGTCCTGACTTTTTGACGGCTTCGATCTGAGCCTCAAGCACAGCATTGAGTACCGGTATCGGTGTATATTCTCCATACGGCTTGAAAACCGCATTACGCCCGACGGGACGACGCTTGACCGCCGTCGTCTCGGAACTGCGAGCTGGCAATCTGATTGGACGACCTTCGAGCTGGCCGCATTGAATATAGTGAAGCAGCGGATGTACCTGAGCCTCGGCAACATCAGGGTTGGCCAACAGATAATCCGAAGGACTGAAAGCGGCGCAAGGATTGCGATTTTCTATCCAACCCTTAAGCATGTAGTGCTTGAGTGGGTCAGTGCCTTTTGCACGAACTTCTGCATTACTGGCCAGGTAATAATCCGGATCAAACAACCCGCTTTCTTGAATCTCACGAAGCGTATTTTCGTTATAAAGCTCTCGACGACGCCTTAACGAGTCAACAAATTTACTCCATGTCAGCGTCCTGACGTTATGGACGGACTCTCGCATAAACCCCGTAACTATGCGCACAGGCAAGGTTAAACGCCAGGAATGCGAAAAGAGTAACGCATTGAGTTCCTGCTGCGTCTTGAGCAGATCAGCCTTGAGACTAATACTCTCTTTTTCGTGATCAACCAAAACGGCTTTGAGGTCGACTAACTGCCTGTTGAGCACACCCACCGATTGCTCAAAACTTGCAATATGTCGGTCCCGCTTAACCAAAGAACCCATAAGCTCTTTTAACTGCGATTCACGTTCAAACAGGGTCGGATTCAATGACGCAATTCGCTGATTCAAATCCTCGATCTGTTGAGTCAAGTCTTGGATTTGAAGGGTGCGCGCATCTATTTTTTGCCGACTTTCCCGAATCAGCCTGGCTGCGTCAAACGCGAGATCCAACTGCTCTACCGAAAACGCTTCTGTAGATTCTGGTATCTGCCGATCATACTCGAAGACATCAAAATCTTCGGCATATAACTCTTCAATCAAACTCGCACTTCGCTCCGTAATAAAAGCCGGAAGGAAGGGAATGACATTTTCACTTGGCGAAGGCTCTGCGAAAGGATCGGTGGCCTGCTCACCGAAGTGCTCCGATAATGCTTTATGGAGTCCAGAGGCGTTTTCAATTTTGACCAACAAGGAATAATTGATCAAATCCGGACGCAATAGCGTGGCTTGAGGCGCCCAAAAATCCTTCTCAGGTGAAGATCCGCGATTGCTTGCGAGATACTCCAGAAACGCCTCAAAAGCCGAAGCAACATCCGCTACGCTTTTTACTGGCTGCTGTAACAACTCAAACTTTGGATACAATGCGACCTGCTGTGGATCTTGCAACAGTATTTTCGACTGCCATGCAGAAAAGATACGCTTGTAAGGGTTTCGTACGGCGGCAAATCGAAAATATGTATCAGAGAGAAGGGATTCCAAAAGGTCGTCCATTTCGAGCCCGCTGACATGGGGCGCAACCTTGTGAAACTCGTGAACAATCTGATCAGAATTACTTCCCGCAGCCTCACCAACTGCACGCAAGGCCTGCGAAAAACCTTCCAGTGACGCAAACCACCACTTCAGGGAAGTACTCGCAACCTTGGGGGTACTAACGTATAAAATCTTGTACTTCTCGGAACGAAGGCTGTTCCACTTGAGATAGTCGAAGACTTTTTGTTTGTCCACTGATGACAAATCACTAATATTTAGCATATGCGTCAAAAAATCCTATGGGCATGCTGACTCTCAGCAACGCACTTCCAAACGAGTAAATTATCTGCACCAATACGAACACCCTGTAAGACGGCTACTACCATAGCCCTACATAAAAGGGTAACACTTGCAAATGACCACTCCCTGGTTCCAGCGACGACTTTACGTCGACGACGTTAGCCCCCTTTGGCCGAGCGAACCACAAACGCGGTCGCTGACCCGGAGCTAACAAGCGCGAAACCAACCAAAACTGATTTATAACATTTTTCGGTCTTAACATTCAAAATAGCTCAGAAATGCCGGGTTCCTCACCTATGGCTTAGCCGCAGCGCCCAACAAAAAAGGCTCAGGCCGCTACCGTCAAGAGCGAAAAACACCTCAAAACCATGCACGCACCCGGTGGTCTGAATCATTGACGGGAGGCACCTGACCTAGGCCGGCGCCCCTCACGAACCAGCCATATTTGCTTATTTAAAGGTCAGGTATAACTCTTACACATTTTCACTGCGTGATTCTTGGCAATATAATAAGCTTCATGCAACTGCATATGCCGCTCCACTCGTACAGAGGGGTCACCAGGCGTTCTAAACAAAGACGTTGTTTTTGGCACATAAGCAAACTTATTGCCATAACCATATCGCAACCAAAGGTTCCAGTCTTCGAGACTGCTCATATCGGTTTGAAATCCACCGCGTTGCAAGTAGAGATCCTTTTGAAAAAGGAGAGACTGGATCGCTATAAAGTTGTGATCCAACAGAACATCATAGTCATATTCTTGCTTGAGAATCGGAGGTACAGCATGACTAACCTCAAAATATTGCCCTTCCACGCCACTGGCAACAGTACCGACTTCCAGCGCCAATGAGTAGGCCGCTACCGCGTTAGAATCTTTCGCCAACGCACCAACGAGCACCTCGACATGATCCGCGAAAAGCAAATCATCATCATCGAGAAACATGCAGTATTTTCCGGCTGCCTTTTCCAAACCATAATTACCGGTCACCGAACGACCGACCTTATCGAGGGAGTAGTAACTAACATTCATTCCTTGCGGAAATTCAAAATCAGCCACAACCGAGCTCATCGTAGAACCGCCATCCTCAACGACTATCAACTCAATATTCGGGTACGTCTGATTACACACAGACATCATGGACTGCCTGAGAAACTCTCCTCGATTCTTGTAAGTTCGAGTAACCACAGTAACAAGAGGGTAATCGGCCAATGGCTCACCCACCTCCCAGAACGCCCCATCCCTGATCATTTCATAATCAAAGCCCCTGAAAGGGAAATAGCAGTTTTCACTCGGTCCCTTGCCCCGCATAAAATACCGAGCTTTCTTAAATATCACACCGAAGTTTCTGAACACATCGCGACGGGCGCCAGCATAGGGTTCTGGACGGAGCAAAAGCAGGCACTGCAAGATAAAGCCACCCACCCTATCGCTCAAATTGCCATAGCGTAGCCTGATATAAGCATTGGCCAGCGTGCTGCCGGTATACTGAATCGGTTTTACATGATGCTCATGTTCATAGGTGTAATGATAGACGACGGCGGACGGGCAATACTTGAGTTGGTATCCATAGGACCTGAAGCGATAGGAAAGCTCGACGTCTTCGCCATACATGAAGATCTCGCGCTCGTATCCACCGACTTCAATATAAGCCGACCTTCTTACTAGTACGCAAGCATGGGACGACCAGTTGGTTTCCAACGTTACCGGATCGTAATATTTAGGGTGCTCATAAGGTGCTTGCCTCAACTCCCAGGATGCCACCTCATCCTTGGCATCAGCCAACGCAGCGGCCACCACAGTGGTTATAGAGTCTTTGGCAAAAACGATATCCACATTACTAACAAGAAAATACTCAGAGCGCCCTTTATGGATTGCCTTTTCATGCCCGGCACCAAACCCGACATTGCCGCCTTCCAGAATGTCGAAACCAGCCACTTCCTGACCAAGCAACGCCTGCCAACGCTGCAATGCTTCGAGTGTGCTATCCGAAGATCCGTTATCAACAAAGAACATATTTAATTTGCTGAGCGGGTAACTTTGCGCCTTTAACGACTCAAAAAAACCATCAACCCACTTGCCACTATTGAACGTCACCACCGACACATCAATAACTGGTTGCGCCTGCGCGATCGACGAGTTCTGGAGCCGTGAGAAACGACGATTCAATATAGACTGTATAGCTTTGGTATTATTTCGCGAATTAATCACTAACATTATGTTTTCGCGCAAACGCTTGAAAAACAGATGTATACGAACACGAATCCACACGAGGAAAGGAAACTTTTGGTAAATGGGCCGAATTAACGCCTTAGACTTGCTCAAAAAAGAGCGCAGCCCTCGAGAAAAACGCGTTACGACTTGCCAGATTTTTGAAGCAACCATACCCAATAAACCACTCATTAAATCGAACTCCCTAACCAATGCAACTTCGCGACCTGCAAATATCACAACATCAGCGGCAAGTACATCCCTAGACACTCTACAAGAGAGGCGACCATTGCAAACCTGTGCTGATATGTGTTTATGACGCTTTTTAATTACACTACTTGCTCCGACTCTCCAGCTTTGTAGGTGCGTGCGACAATTATCAGCGGAGCATAAGCTACGACCATACCAAAAAACCCGGAAATCCACCCACATGCTACAGCGATCGATAACGGCATAAGCCATACAAAATTAATAGTGATCGATGCCAGCATTACTGTTTTATGGCTACGGTGCTTGCGAGAGGCGTATTGGTAACCATGACTGCGGTGGGCTTCATAAACTTTTTCACCTCGCAAAAGTCTGCGCATCAGGGTCCATGTTGCATCAACAATGAAAACGCCAAGCATGATCAACCAGCTCCAGAGCAACTCGGGCGACTTGGAGGCTGCCTCAATGGACATCCCTGCCAATACAACCCCCAAAAAACCGCTGCCTGCATCTCCCATGAAAATTTTCGCCGGCGGATAGTTCCAACAGAGAAAACCCGCGACCGCTGCCACCAGAGCCAGAGGCCCCCACGCCAGTTCGAGGTTTGCGCCAAACCAATAGACCAGCAACATTGCGAGGCAGACACTGATCGCTTCAGCACTGGCCAAGCCGTCAATTCCATCCATGAAGTTGTATAGATTCAGCATCCAAACCAAATACAGCACAAACAAAATATTCCCAATCCACCCTGGATCAAGGGTGACGCCAAAGATCGTGACGGCAGGAGAGCCTCCCAGCCAATATAACGCCCATACCGAGGCGGCAAAATGGCCTAATAGGCGCCACCTTGCAGCGATATGCCCATGATCATCGGCAAAACCAATAAGCGCGACCAGCAAGCCGCTCCCGAGCAAACCAACGAGCGTCGCCACGCTCATCAAATCAAGACCGCGTAGGATCAGAAGCGCCAACAGAAAGGAAATAACAATAGCTACACCTCCACCCCGAGGAGTAGGCACAGAGTGAGAACTGCGCTCGTTTGGTGTATCCATCAAGCTATTGGCCAAAGCATAACGACGCAAAACAAGCGTCAGCCCCCAGGAAACAACGAATACGGCAAGTAGCAGCCACAAAAAAGTCATTTCGTTTGCGCGTCCAGATAGTGACCTGCGGTTTGGCGCATGGCTTCATCCATGTTGATGGGCGGTGTCCACCCCAATAATTCACGATTTTTGCTGATGTCGACCTGCAATGACCCGCAGATCCGTTGAGCAACGGATTGCTTTCTCAATGCCGAAGCCGCCACTATCAGCAACCACTCTGGCAAGGGCAAGAGCCAGGCCTTCGTCCCGAGCGCATTGCCCAGGCGACGTAGCATTTCAGTTGTGGACAAGTCCTGGCCATCACTGACCAGAAAGGTTTGATTCGCTGCGGCAGGATGATCGATACAGGTGATTACAAGGTCCACCAGGTTTCCAATCGCCACAAGGCTACGCTGATTCCGGACCGCTCCCAACGGTAACGGAATACCTTTGTTGAGCCAGCGCAGCATACTCAGAAAATTGGCTTTAACCCCCGCCCCATAGATCAATGGCGGGCGAATAATCACCACTTCCATTCCGGTTTCACGAGCAAGTTGTCTCAGGCCTTGTTCAGCCTCGTGCTTGGACACGCCATAAGGATCCACCGGGGCCGGAGTATCGTCAGCCTTGAACGGCTTGCCTGGCAGGGTGCTTTCGCCATTGACCTTGATCGAACTGATAAAGATGAAGCGTTTGACCCCCGATGCAGCGGCGCGCTTTGCCAACCGAAGAGTGCCCTCCACATTGACCTTGCGAAATTCGGCCAAGGCATCAGAAGCGATTTCGTTCATCACGTGAACTCTGGCCGCCGCGTGGACGACCACACTTACATCCTTCAACTCAGGCAAGGCTTCAGGATCATTCAGATCAAAGGGTTCAACCGGGCATAAACCCTGTAACCGGGTGGGACTGCGAGCAGCTGCGATCGGAGCGAACTGTTTGTCCGCCAACATCCTGAAAACCAGCGCCTCACCCACGAAACCGCCTGCCCCCGTGACCAATACCTTTGGGGCTGTCATTGAGCTTTGTTTCCTATCAACGCGGTGAACCAACAGATAAAAAAGAAGAAAATCTTGTCCCGTACCCGGCGCCTGCATTGCCAGGCACTGAAGGACAGTTTCATCAGTTCCGTACGCCGTAATTGCAGCAAGACGCCTTCAAAGGGCTTCGCCCCCTGTCCCACCAGATCTGCAATCAGCTGAACTTGACCGAACCACCAGCCGTCATGAATGGTTTTGTAACGAGCGATCAACGGACTCAGGCCCGTGTTGGCACCGACCTGATTACGCTCGTGCTGCCGGTAATCCATGCTGGGTAACGGGTCGATATACCAACGGTAACCATGACTGCGCGCAAAGGCGTAGCAATACCAGTCATGCAAAGTTACGCCTTGCAGTTGCTGCCAGTTGGCAAGCATCGAGCCTTTCAAGGCTTCTACCAGGTTTTTTCTAAATACATACGTGCAGCCAGGCCCGGCTGCCTCGAACAAAAAATCCCAGGCGACCTGATGCTGCGCCTTGTCCAGCAGCAAGGTTCTGCCGTTTGGCCAGAACGCCGTCACGTTACTGGAGTAGGCATCTACTCTTCGTGCCTGCAGCGCCTGGGTTGCTCTGTGCAGCTTGTCGGGATACCAGATGTCGTCCTGGTCGGCAAAGGCGATGAAGTCATAGCCATCGAAGTCAACGTCCCGGATCAACCGAAAGAAGTTGCGCGATGCTCCGCCGAAGCGGTTGGCATCCGGAAGCACTACAACGGCTGGATGCTCAGCCGCATAAGCCTTACACCACGCCTCGGTGCCGTCAGTAGAGGGGTCGACGCTAATGTGCAGGGTAACGTCGACCGATAACTGGCCGAGAATCGAGACCAGTTGCTCCTCAATCCACCGCATTCCGTTGTACGCAGCCAGCAAAACTGCAACCTTGGGACGTTTTACTGGCATGCTATTCCTGCTTGCACGGATTAAAACACTAGGTTTGAAAGTAAATCCTCTCGACTCAGAGGGAATCCAAATCCAGCAGTTTTTGCAGGTACTGACCATAGCCAGTTTTCTTCAGTCTATCGGCCTGAGCGCCCAACTGTTCAGCGGTAATCCAACCGTTGGTGTAGGCGATCTCCTCCAGGCAGGCCACTTTCAAGCCTTGACGCTGCTCGATCGTGTGCACGAAGTGACTGGCCTCGAGCAACGAGTCGTGAGTCCCCGTGTCCAGCCAGGCAAAGCCGCGCCCGAGCATTTCTACATTGAGGGTGTTCTGCTCGAGGTAGACGCGGTTAACGTCGGTGATTTCCAACTCGCCACGCTCGGACGGCTTAATGCTCTTGGCAATCTTGACAACATCATTGTCGTAGAAGTAAAGGCCGGTCACTGCATAGTTGGATTTTGGCTTCAGCGGTTTCTCTTCAATGCTAAGAGCGCGACCGGTTTTATCGAACTCGACAACACCGAAGCGCTCCGGGTCGGAGACGTGGTAGCCAAATACAGTAGCGCCATGTTGTTGAGAGCTGGCGGAACGCAGGTTGTCCGAGAAATGCTGACCGTAAAAGATGTTGTCGCCCAGGATCAGGCAGCAAGGATCTTCCCCGATGAACTCTTCGCCAATGATGAAGGCTTGTGCCAGACCATCCGGACTAGGTTGTTCGGCATAGGTCAGCTTGATGCCGTAAAGGCTGCCGTCACCCAGCAATTTGCGAAAACATGGCAAGTCTTCAGGCGTAGAGATAATCAGGATTTCGCGCATGCCCGCAAGCATCAGCACCGACAGCGGATAGAAGATCATCGGCTTGTCGTAGATCGGCAGCATCTGCTTGGAAACACCGAGGGTCAACGGATGCAGACGAGTGCCCGAGCCGCCAGCGAGGATGATGCCTTTACGATTTGTCGTGGTCATTTGTTCAGAACTTCCCTAAGCATTCGAGTTACACCACTTTGCCAATCCGGCAAGTGTAGAGAAAAATTGTCGCGCAGCTTCTGAGTATTCAAGCGCGAATTCAGGGGGCGACGTGCGGGTGTTGGATAAGCGGTCGTTTCGATCGGGTTAATCGCCATTACGGCGAGCTTTTCATGATCGTTGGCTTTGGCGAATTCGATCACGTAGCTGGCATAGCCGTGCCAGGAAACTTCACCGTGGGCAGCCAAATGGTACAAACCCGATAGCTCGGGACGGTGCAAAATCTGCTGAATGGTCAACGCTGTTACGTCGGCAATCAGGTCTGCGCCCGTTGGAGCTCCAATCTGGTCGGCGATAACGCTTAAGGTTTCGCGATCCTTGGCCAAACGCAGCATGGTTTTGGCGAAGTTGTTGCCGCGAGCGCCATAGACCCAACTGGTGCGAAAGATCAAATGCTTGCAGCCAGAGGCTGTTATCGCCTGTTCGCCAGCCAGCTTGCTGGCGCCGTAGTGATTGACCGGGGCGACGGGATCGGTTTCTTGCCACGCCGCCGAACCCTGCCCACTGAACACATAGTCAGTCGAGTAATGAATCAACCAAGCGCCCAGGGATGCAGCCTCTTCAGCCATGACCCCACTTGCCTGACCGTTCACGCGGTCGGCCAACTCAGGCTCGGACTCAGCTTTATCGACGGCAGTGTAAGCCGCGGCATTGACGATAACGTCGGGCTTGACCTTGCGGATCGTCGCACGCAATGCATCGACGTCAGCCAAGTCGCCACACAAGCCATCAACCGCATGACGATCCAGGGCAATCAATTCGCCAAGCGGCGCAAGGGAGCGCTGCAGCTCCCAGCCCACCTGTCCGTTTTTCCCTAGCAGGAGGATCTTCATGCCTTGCTCGAGCGATCACTATAGTTCTGGTCAATCCATTGCTGATAGCTGCCGCTCTTCACGTGAGCAACCCACTCAGTATTAGTGAGGTACCACTCGACAGTCTTGCGGATGCCGGTTTCGAAAGTCTCTTCTGGCGTCCAACCTAGCTCGCGCTGGATTTTGCTGGCGTCGATGGCGTAACGCTGATCGTGACCAGGACGATCCTGAACGTATGTAATCAGGCTGGCATGTGGCCGATAGGCAGAATCCGGACGCAATTCGTCGAGCAGTGCACACAAGGTGTTTACGACTTCGATGTTTTGTTTTTCGTTATGGCCACCAATGTTGTACGTCTCGCCGATAACGCCTTCGGTCACGACTTTGTACAGTGCGCGCGCGTGGTCTTCGACGTACAGCCAGTCACGGACCTGATTACCCTTGCCGTAGACCGGCAGGGGCTTGCCTTCCAGCGCATTCAGAATGATCAGCGGGATTAACTTTTCAGGGAAGTGGCATGGGCCATAGTTGTTCGAGCAATTGGTGACCAGGGTCGGCAAGCCATAAGTACGGCTCCAGGCGCGAACCAGGTGATCGGAACTGGCCTTGCTCGCGGAGTACGGCGAGCTTGGCTGATAAGGCGTTGTTTCGGTGAAGAGGTCTTCCGGACCTTCAAGGTCTCCGTAAACTTCATCAGTCGAAATGTGGTGGAAGCGGAAGCTGGCTTTACGCGCATCATCCAGCGCTGCCCAGTAGTGGCGCGCAGCTTCGAGGAGGGTGTAGGTGCCAATAATGTTGGTCTGGATGAATTCGGACGGTCCGGAGATCGAGCGATCAACGTGGGACTCTGCGGCCAGGTGCATGATGGCATCCGGCTGGTGTTCACGCAGGACACGGTCGATTTGATCACGATCGCAAATATCGACACGTTCGAATGCATAGCGCGGGTTTGCGCTGACTTCGGCCAACGACTCGAGATTGCCGGCATAAGTCAGCTTATCGACGTTAACGACAGAGTCGGTGGTGTTGCCAATGATATGACGGATGACTGCTGAGCCAATGAACCCGGCGCCACCGGTTACTAGAATTTTCACGCGAAACCATACCCTTTGAGTAACTGACAGGGCCGGCAACCGAGCGCTGTCTAATCCATGAATGCAAAAGCCAGCATCAAGCCAAGGCTTCTGACAGAGTCAGCCTGAACCGATGTGGGAATGTGCCACTATCGGATAAGCCCAGCATTTTACAGCTTAATGAAGATTTTACTAATGGATATGGACAAGCTGTGAAGCAAATTCGACAGACCCCTTTTGTTTGCCTTATCAGACAAGGCGCTTGCGGGAGACTCTGGACGCACGTCCCAGAAGCCACGCAAATAACGGCCCGATCAGCATGCCAATCAGTAGCGTAAGAACTATTAACAATGACACCGGCAGTTGAGGACCAGCCCAGCCAAGGAACAACAATGAAACCGACTGTTGATTCTCGAGAACAAAGGCCAATACCGCCAGAACCAGCACCAGAACAAATACAACAAGGAGTACACGCTTGAAATTACGCATGCGTCAAACCTTTAGTTATGGAGGCCAAAACCTTCCTCCTCTTCCTCGTTAACCCGATCACGCAATTCCTTGCCCGGCTTGAAATGCGGCACGAATTTGCCATCCAGACTCACCGACTGGCCAGTCTTCGGATTACGGCCAACGCGTGGTGCGCGGTAGTGCAGGGAAAAGCTGCCAAAACCACGGATCTCAATCCGATCTCCAGTGGCCAGGCATTGGGACATTTGCTCAAGCATGGTCTTGATAGCCAGCTCCACATCCTTGGATGAGAGCAGCCCTTGATGGGTGACAATTCGTTCGATCAACTCCGACTTCGTCATATTTTTCCCTTCTTTTTCAAGCAGCTAGGAAAAGCGCTTCAAAGGTTTTAGCATGCTCGAAAGAATTTGAACAGCCCGAGTTTTCACATATATATTCAAGCCCCGGCGGATGCCATATAAAAACCCGACTCCCCGGTAGAACCCCCTGTCACCGACAGATAACCAACATGGTCCGCGTCAGGTAACCCGCCGGATTGAAGCCAAAAGGAAATTCGTCTTCATCCTTGACGTCATCCGACCTCGCCACGACCTTATACCCCGCAGCCTTACATTCCCTGTCCGCACGCTTGCGACACTTCTCCCACCCGGACCCCAGCCCGGAACAATCAATTTCTATACCACTGACCCCGCGCACGACATGGGTCTTGGCATTAGTGGTACAACCCGCCAATGTCAGTAATGCTATTGCGACAATGAGCTTGTTCATTCACTTCCTTATGCCGGGTGCCTTGCCCGACTGTCGTTCACTTCAGGCTAAAGGTTAGCTGCAAACAAACGATTGATCCGATTAAAGAAAGAGACAGCTTATCGGGGATGTTGGTTTCACCAGCGACCACTACAACCAAAAAGCATCGGCAACCCCGTCAAATCGCAGACACAAAAAAGGGCGACCGAAGTCGCCCTTTTTCTATGGTCGGACAGAACTTAGTTCTGTTTTTCCATTTGTGCACGCAACAGGTCGCCCAGAGTGGTAGGACCAGCAGCGACGCTATCCGTAGGCTTGTCTTTCAAGCTTTGGATGGCTTCTTTCTCTTCAGCATCGTCTTTCGACTTGATGGAGAGCTGGATTACACGGCTCTTGCGGTCAACGCTGATGATCTTGGCTTCTACTTCCTGGCCTTCTTTCAGAACGTTACGCGCGTCTTCAACGCGGTCACGGCTGATTTCGGAGGCTTTCAGAGTCGCTTCGATATCGTCGGCCAGAGTGATGATGGCGCCTTTAGCGTCAACTTCTTTCACGATGCCTTTAACGATTGCGCCTTTGTCGTTCTCTTGAACGTACTCGGAGAACGGATCGCTTTCCAGTTGCTTGATACCCAGGGAGATACGCTCGCGCTCTGGGTCAACCGACAGGATAACGGTGTCCAGCTCGTCGCCCTTCTTGAAGCGGCGAACGGCTTCTTCGCCCACTTCGTTCCAGGAGATGTCGGACAGGTGAACCAGACCGTCGATGCCGCCGTCCAGACCAATGAAGATACCGAAATCGGTGATCGACTTGATGGTGCCGGAGATTTTATCGCCCTTGTTGAACTGGCCAGAGAAATCTTCCCATGGGTTAGATTTGCACTGCTTGATGCCGAGGGAGATACGACGACGCTCTTCGTCGATGTCCAGAACCATAACTTCCACTTCGTCGCCGACTTGTACGACTTTCGAAGGGTGGATGTTCTTGTTGGTCCAGTCCATTTCGGAAACGTGTACCAGGCCTTCAACGCCTTCTTCCAGCTCAGCGAAGCAGCCGTAGTCGGTCAGGTTGGTTACACGAGCGGTAACGCGAGTGCTTTCTGGGTAACGGGCTTTGATAGCAACCCATGGATCTTCGCCCAGTTGCTTGAGGCCCAGGGAAACACGATTGCGTTCGCGATCGTACTTCAGAACCTTGACATCGATCTCGTCGCCAACGTTGACGATTTCGGAAGGATGCTTGATACGCTTCCAAGCCATGTCGGTAATGTGCAGCAGGCCATCGACGCCACCCAGATCGACGAATGCGCCGTAATCGGTGAGGTTTTTGACGATACCTTTGACTTGTTGACCTTCCTGCAGGGATTCCAGCAGAGCTTCACGCTCGGCGGAGTTCTCGGCTTCGAGGACGCTGCGACGGGAAACGACAACGTTGTTGCGTTTCTGGTCGAGTTTGATGACCTTGAATTCCAGCTCTTTGCCTTCCAGGTGCGTAGTATCGCGCACAGGACGGACGTCAACCAGAGAACCTGGCAGGAACGCACGGATGCCGTTAACGTCGACAGTGAAGCCGCCTTTAACCTTACCGTTGATAACGCCCTTGACCACTTCTTCGGCTGCGAAGGCTGCTTCCAGAACAATCCAGCATTCAGCGCGCTTGGCTTTTTCACGGGACAGCTTGGTTTCACCAAAGCCGTCTTCAACCGAGTCCAGAGCAACGTGAACTTCGTCACCGACGTTGATGTTCAGTTCGCCAGCGTCGTTGTAGAACTGCTCAAGCGGGATGAGTGCTTCAGACTTCAGGCCAGCGTGAACGGTTACCCAGCGAGCCTGGTAATCGATATCAACGATAACACCGGTGATGATGGAGCCTGCCTGAAGGTTCAGGGTTTTTAGGCTTTCTTCAAAGAGTTCCGCAAAGCTTTCGCTCATTTTAATTCCTGTTGATGAGGGCGAAGACTACGCCCATCTCCACACCCCAGACGGTATGGGTTAGTTTCATTTAAAAGAAGCCACCGCAGGACTATGACTGGTCCCCTGCGGCCTTCTTGGTCACCCGGCGATATCGCGAATGGCGATCTCGCTCATGATGCGTTCCAGCACCTGATCGATGGATAATTCCGTGGAATCCAGCTGTATGGCGTCAGCCGCCGGTTTGAGCGGGGCTACCGCTCGCTGGGTGTCACGCTCATCGCGGACACGTATCTCATCTAGCAGACTCGACAGACTAACACCATCGACTTTGCCCTTCAACTGCAAGTATCGACGGCGCGCACGCTCCTCGGCACTGGCAGTGAGGAATATCTTCAAGGGCGCGTCCGGAAACACCACCGTGCCCATATCTCGGCCATCGGCCACCAGCCCCGGCATTTCCTGGAAAGCACGCTGGCGTTGCAGCAGCGCCTCGCGTACGGCGGGCAATGCCGCGACCTGGGAGGCACCGGCGCCAACACTTTCAGTACGAATCACATCACTGACTTCGTCGCCCTCGAGAATGATTCGCTGCAGTTGACCGTCCGTCGCGGCGATGAACTGCACGTCCAGATGCGCCGCGAGCGCCTTCAGCAACTCTTCATTGGTCAGATCAACACCATGATTGTGCGCAGCGAACGCCAGCAACCGGTACAGCGCACCGGAATCCAGCAGATTCCAGCCCAGACGCTTCGCCAGTATCCCGGCGATCGTGCCTTTACCGGAACCGCTCGGGCCATCGATGGTAATGACTGGCGACTTGTTGATCACGACTGAGCCTCTTCAGCAACCCGGATACCGACCTGCGCACACAGCGCGAGGAAGTTCGGGAACGACGTCGCGACGTTGGCGCAATCATGGATGCGGATCGGTGCAGTAGCGCGCAGCGATGCAACGCTGAATGCCATGGCAATCCGGTGGTCGCCATGACCATGCACTTCGCCGCCGCCGATCTGGCCGCCGTCGATGATGATGCCATCCGGGGTCGGTTCGCATTTGACGCCCAGTGCCAGCAAGCCATCGGCCATAACCTGAATCCGGTCCGACTCCTTGACCCGCAGCTCTTCAGCACCACGCAATACCGTGCGCCCTTCGGCACAGGCCGCGGCCACGAACAGCACCGGGAATTCGTCGATGGCCAGTGGAACCAGGGCCTCGGGAATCTCGATACCTTTAAGTTTAGCTGCACGTACGCGCAAATCCGCGACCGGTTCGCCGCCGACTTCCCGCTGGTTTTCCAGAGTGATATCACCACCCATCAGGCGCAGGATGTCGATCACGCCGGTACGGGTCGGGTTGATGCCAACGTGTTCGAGCACCAGTTCCGAACCTTCGGCGATCGACGCAGCCACCAGGAAGAACGCGGAGGACGAGATGTCGCCCGGCACTTCGATGTGGGTCGCGGTCAGCTTGTGCCCGGACTCGACCGATGCGGTAGCGCCGCTGACGCTGACCGGATAGCCAAAACCTTGCAGCATGCGCTCGGTGTGGTCGCGCGTCGGTGCAGGCTCGGTGACGGTGGTCTTGCCTTCAGCGTACAGACCCGCCAACAGCAGGCAGGATTTAACCTGGGCGCTGGCCATCGGCATGGTGTAGGTCAAACCCTTGAGCGTGTTGCCGCCACGAATGGTCATCGGTGGACGGCCTTCAGCCGCCGTCTCGATCACGGCGCCCATTTCACGCAGCGGATTGGCCACGCGATTCATCGGGCGCTTGGACAGCGAAGCGTCACCGGTCAGGGTGCTGTCGAAGCTCTGCGCAGCCAACAGGCCAGACAACAGACGCATCGAAGTGCCGGAGTTGCCCAGATAGATCGGGCCAGGTGCCGGCTTCAAACCCTGCAGGCCGACACCGTGAATGGTCACGCGACCATGGTGCGGACCTTCGATCACAACGCCCATGTCGCGGAAGGCTTGCAGGGTCGCCAGAGCGTCTTCGCCCTCAAGGAAGCCTTCGACTTCGGTGACGCCTTCGGCCAGGGAGCCAAGCATGATCGAACGGTGGGAAATCGATTTATCGCCCGGTACACGAATCCGCCCAGTCAGGCGGCCACCAGGTTGTGCCAGGAAAATCAGGTCGTTGGAGTTCATAGCGTCCACATAGGCCCGGCGGGCCAGGATTTTACTGAAATGCTCGCGGGCAACCCGGGCGCGAGTGAACACGCCCAACAATTGGTGCCCATCCCCTGCATCGACCGCGTCGCGCAAGGCGTCGAGGTCGCTGCGAAATGTATCGAGTGTGCGCAGGACAGCTTCGCGGTTGGCGAGGAAGATGTCGTGCCACATGACCGGGTCGCTCCCCGCGATTCTTGTGAAATCGCGGAAACCGCCGGCAGCGTAACGGAAGATCTCAAGGTTTTCATTGCGCTTGGCCAACGAATCGACCAAACCGAACGCCAGCAGGTGCGGCAAATGGCTGGTCGCCGCCAACACTTCATCGTGGCGCTCGACCTGCATGTGCTCGACATCGGCGCCCAATTCGCGCCACAAACGGTCGACCACTGCCAACGCGGCCGGATCGGTTTGCTCCAGCGGCGTCAGAATCACTTTATGACGACGGAACAGTTCGGCGTTGGAGGCTTCCACCCCGCTCTGCTCGGAACCGGCAATCGGATGCCCCGGCACAAAACGCGACGGCATGCCCCCAAACGCTTCGGTCGCCGCACGGACGACATTGCCTTTGGCGCTGCCCACATCAGTCAGAATCGCCGACCCCAGATCCATTGCGGCCAGGCGTACCAGCATTTTTTCCATGGCCAGGATCGGGATGGCCAATTGAATCACGTCAGCGCCCTGGCAAGCAGCGGCCAGGTCTTCTTCGCAGCGATCCACCACGCCCAACTCGACCGCCAGCTTGCGCGACTGCGGATCGAGATCGACCCCGACCACTTCGCGGCACAGGCCGCTTTCACGCATACCCTTGGCGAACGAACCACCGATCAATCCCAGACCGACCACCACCAGGCGACCGATCATAGGTGCAGCAGATTGCAGTGCAGTGACATCAACCACGAGCCAGGACCTTGGTCAGCGCCTCTAGGAAGCGGCTGTTTTCCGCCGGCAAACCGACGGTGATGCGCAGGTGGTTCGGCATGCCGTAGTTGGCCACCGGACGCACGATCACGCCTTCGCGCAACAAGCCCTGAAACACTGGTGCAGCCACGCGACCGAGATCAACGCAAATGAAGTTGCCCTTGGACGGGATCCAGCTCAGACCCAACTCACGGAAACCGGCTTCCAGTTGCAGCATGCCGGACTCGTTCAGGCGACGGCTTTGCGCCAGATAGTCGAGGTCTTGCAGCGCAGCGCACGCAGCGGCCAAGGCCAGGCTGTTAACGTTGAACGGTTGACGCACACGGTTCAGCACGTCCGCGACCACGGCGGTGGACAAGCCATAACCGACCCGCAACGCCGCCAAACCGTAGGCCTTGGAGAACGTACGCGAAACCAGCAGGTTCGGATAAGCCGCCAGATAATCCAGGCCATCCGGCAAATCGCTGCCCTCGGCGTATTCGATGTAGGCCTCGTCCAGCACCACCAGCACATGCGCTGGAACATCCTGCAGGAATTCATCCAGCGCCTCAGCAGCGAACCAGGTGCCGGTCGGGTTGTTCGGGTTGGCAATAAAGACCACGCGAGTTTCGGCATCGATCGCCGCCAGCATGCCCGACAGGTCATGCCCCCAGTCTTTGGCCGGAATCACTTTGGCCTGGGCACCGACGGCCTGGGTCACGATCGGATAGACCGCAAACGCGTGCTCGCTGAACACGGCATTGAGGCCCGGCGCCAGATAGGCGCGCGCGACCAGTTCCAGAATGTCATTGGAGCCGTTGCCCAGCGTCACTTGATTCAGTTCGACGCGGCACTGCTCGGCCAACAAGGTCTTGAGCGCAAAACCATTGCCGTCCGGGTACCGGGTCAGTTCAGACAGCGCATTCTGAATCGCCGTCAGTGCCTTGGGGCTCGCGCCCAACGGGTTTTCATTGCTGGCCAGTTTGACGATGCTGGCTGGATCAAGGTCCAGCTCGCGCGCCAGTTCGTCCACAGGCTTGCCCGGGACGTACGGCGAAAGTTGTTGCACGCCTGGCTGTGCCAGGGCGAGGAAGTCATCACTCATTTGCTACCCCTTAGAGAACTGCTTTCGGGTAGGAACCCAGCACTTTGAGTGCCACTGCTTCCTGACTGATTTTTTCCAGTACACCTTTGATCAACGGATCGCGATGGTGACCGACGAAGTCGATGAAGAACACGTAGGTCCATTTACCGCTGCGCGAAGGACGCGTCTCGATTCGAGTCAGGTCGATACCGTTGTCATGGAACGGCACCAGCAACTCGTGAAGCGCGCCCGGTTTGTTGCTCATGGAGACGATGATCGAGGTCTTGTCGTCGCCAGTCGGCGGCACTTCCTGGCTGCCGATCATCAGGAATCGCGTGGAGTTATCCGGACGATCCTCGATTTTCTCGGCCAGACGGGTCAACCCGTACAGGCCTGCCGCCATGTCGCCGGCAATCGCCGCCGAGTTCCACTCACCTTTAACCCGCTTGGCCGCTTCGGCATTGCTGGACACCGCCACGCGTTCGACATTCGGGTAATGAGCATCCAGCCACTTGCGGCACTGGGCCAGCGATTGGGCATGGGAATAGATGCGGCTGATGCTGTCGGTCTTGGTGTTCTCACCGACCAACAGGTGGTGGTGAATCCGCAACTCGACTTCGCCACAGATGACCATGTCGTGTTCGAGGAAGCTGTCGAGGGTGTGGTTGACCGCGCCCTCAGTGGAGTTTTCCACCGGGACCACGCCAAAGTTCACCGCACCGGCCGCCACTTCTCGGAACACTTCGTCGATCGCCGCCATCGGCTTGCTGATCACCGCATGGCCGAAGTGTTTCATGGCTGCGGCTTGGGTGAACGTGCCTTCAGGGCCGAGGTAAGCCACTTTCAGCGGCTGCTCGAGCGCCAGGCACGAGGACATGATTTCGCGGAACAACCGCGCCATCTCTTCGTTGCCCAGCGGCCCTTTATTACGCTCCATCACACGCTTGAGCACCTGAGCTTCACGCTCAGGACGATAGAACACCGGCACTTCGCCTTCGGCCAGCGAGGCCATCTTTACTCGCGCAACTTCCTGGGCGCAGCGTGCGCGCTCACTGATCAGCTCCAGGACTTTAGTGTCCAGGGCATCAATGCGGACGCGCAGTGCCTTGAGTTCTTGCTCAGACATTAGCCGTGTTCCTTCTCGAACTCTGCCATGTACGAAACCAGTGCGTTGACCGCAACGATGTCGACGGCGTTATAGATGGAGGCACGCATGCCGCCCACGGAACGGTGACCCTTGAGGTTCAACAGGCCACGCTCGTCGGCACCGGCCAGGAACGGCTTGTCCAGACGGTCGTCAGCCAGACGGAACGGCACGTTCATCCACGAGCGGTCCGGCAGGTTGATCGGGTTGCTGTACAAGCCGCTGGCGTCGATGAAGTCATACAGCGTGCGCTGCTTCACTTCATTGAGCTTGCCGATGGCTTCAACACCGCCCTGCTCTTTCAGCCACTCGAACACCAGGCCGGACAAGTACCAGGCCAGGGTCGGCGGGGTGTTGTACATCGAACCGTTATCGGCCGCGACCTTGTAGTTGAGCATGGTCGGGCACAGGGAACGGGCGTGACCCAGCAGGTCTTCGCGAACGATGTTGACCACGATGCCGCTCGGGCCGATGTTTTTCTGGGCGCCGGCGTAGATCATGCCGAAACGCGAAACATCGACCGGGCGCGACAGGATGTCCGAGGACATGTCGGCCACCAGCGGAACGTCACCGGTTTCTGGAATCCACTGGAATTCCAGGCCGCCGATGGTTTCGTTCGGCGCGTAGTGAACGTAGGCCGCGTCTTTCGACAGGTTCCATTCGTTCTGACCAGGGATAGCGAAATAGTCGTAAGGCTTGGCGGTCGCAGCGACATTCACGTTGCCGTAGCGCGAAGCTTCTTCGATGGCTTTCTGCGACCAGATACCGGTGTCGATATAGTCGGCAGTACCGTTTTCCGGCAACAGGTTCAGTGGAATCTGAGCAAATTGCTGGCTGGCGCCGCCTTGCAGAAACAGCACTTTATAGTTCGAGGGGATATTTAGCAGATCACGCAGATCCTGCTCGGCCTTGGTGGCGATGGACACGAACTCATCACTGCGATGGCTCATTTCCATGACCGACAGGCCCTTGCCGTGCCAGTCAAGGAGTTCACCCTGGGCGCGCTGCAGGACAGCTTCGGGAAGTGCCGCAGGACCGGCACAGAAGTTATAGGCTCTCTTGCTCACATCCAATCTCGCTCTGATTTGGTAGGTCATGCAAACTTATCAGTCGACGCAGATCCAATGTGGGAGCGGGCTTGCTCGCGAAGGCGGTGTAACAGACGACATCGATGCTGAATGTCAGTCCGTCTTCGCGAGCAAGCCCGCTCCCACACTCGATCTCCATGGGCGCCGAAATTTCAATACGGACAAACAACAAGGGGGCGAATTCTCATCCGCCCCCTGTTTGTTCGCTTACTCTTGTGGCTCTTCGTCAGCGGCGGCATCGAGTTGCTGATCGTCAACAACGTCGTCGATCACGACTTCGCCGATGAACTCTGCACCCTCTTCGCCTTCCAGCTCTTCACCTTCGACTTCCGATGGCTCTTGAACCCGCTCCAGACCGACCAGTGTTTCATCGCTGGCCAGCTTGATCAGGGTCACGCCCTGGGTGTTACGACCCAGGCTGGACACTTCGTCGACACGGGTACGAACCAGGGTGCCCTGGTCGGAAATCAGCATGATTTCCTCGCCATCCAGCACCTGGACCGCGCCGACCAGACGGCCGTTACGGTCGTTGCTGACCATGGCGATAACGCCCTGACCACCACGTTTGTACTCTGGGAACTCGGTGATCGCCGTACGCTTGCCGAAACCACGCGCCGAAGCGGTGAGGATCTGGCTGCCTTCTTCCGGGATCAGCATGGAAATCAGCTTCTGGCCTTCCGGCAGACGCATGCCGCGGACACCGCGAGCGGTACGGCCCATGGCGCGAACGTCGGTTTCCTTGAAGCGAGTGACCTTGCCGCCGTCGGAGAACAGCATGACTTCGCGCTCGCCATCGGTAATGGCAGCGGAAATCAGCACGTCACCTTCGTCCAGCTCCAGCGCGATCAGACCAACGCTGCGCTGACGGCTGAAGGATTCCAGCGGGGTCTTCTTCACGGTGCCTTTGGCGGTCGCCATGAAGATGAAGTGACCTTCGGTGTAATCCTCGACCGGCAGCATGGTGGTGATGTATTCATCACTGTCCAGCGGCAGCAGGTTGACCAGCGGACGACCACGGGCAGCGCGGGACGCTTCCGGGATTTCGTAGGTTTTCAGCCAGTACACTTTGCCCTTGCTGGAGAACAGCAGCAGCGTGGTGTGGCTGTTGGCGACCAGCAGGTGAGCGATGTAGTCCTCATCTTTAACGCCGGTCGCTGATTTGCCTTTACCGCCACGACGCTGAGCCTGGTACGCAGCCAATGGCTGGGTCTTGGCATAGCCACCGTGGGAGATGGTCACGACGCGCTCTTCTTCCGGGATCATGTCACCCAGGGTCAGGTCGAGACGGGCATCGAGGATCTCGGTGCGACGCACATCGCCGTATTCGGCGCGGATCACTTCCAGTTCTTCGCGGATCACTTCCATCAGGCGCGTGGCGCTGTTGAGGATGCGGATCAGCTCGCCAATCTGGTTGAGGATCTCTTGATACTCGGCCAGCAGCTTTTCGTGTTCCAGGCCGGTCAGGCGGTGCAAACGCAGTTCCAGAATGGCTTGCGCCTGTTCTGGCGACAGGAAGTACTTGCCTTCGCGCAGACCGTATTGCGGGTCCAGGGTCTCTGGACGGCACGAATCGGCCCCGGCACGCTCAACCATCGCAACCACGGCGGAAGATTCCCACGCGGTTTTGATCAACGCTTCCTTGGCTTCCGACGGCGTTGGCGAAGCCTTGATCAGCGCGATGACCGGGTCGATGTTCGACAGGGCAACCGCTTGACCTTCCAGAATGTGACCGCGTTCGCGGGCTTTACGCAGTTCGAACACGGTACGGCGGGTAACGACTTCGCGACGGTGACGAACGAAGGCTTCCAACAGGTCCTTGAGGTTCAGGATCCGCGGACGGCCGTCGATCAACGCAACGATGTTGATACCGAACACCGCTTGCAACTGGGTCTGGGCGTAGAGGTTGTTGAGGATCACCTCAGGCACTTCGCCGCGACGCAGTTCGATCACGACGCGCATACCGTCCTTGTCGGACTCGTCGCGCAGCTCGGTGATGCCTTCAAGCTTCTTCTCTTTGACCAGCTCGGCGATCTTCTCGATCAGACGGGCCTTGTTGAGCTGGTAAGGGAGTTCGGTGATGACGATTTGCTGACGGCCACCGACCTTGTCGATGTCTTCGATCGTCGAGCGGGCGCGCATGTAAATGCGCCCGCGACCGGTGCGGTAGGCTTCGATGATGCCGGCGCGACCGTTGATGATCGCGGCGGTCGGGAAGTCCGGACCGGGGATGTATTGCATCAGCTCATCGATGGTCAACTCAGGGTTGTCGATGAGGGCCAGGCAACCGTCGATGACTTCACCGAGGTTGTGCGGCGGAATATTGGTCGCCATGCCCACGGCGATACCGCTGGAGCCGTTGACCAACAGGTTGGGAATACGGGTCGGCATGACCGCCGGGATCATTTCGGTGCCGTCGTAGTTCGGCACCCAGTCCACGGTTTCTTTATGCAGGTCAGCCAGCAGCTCGTGCGCCAGCTTGGTCATGCGCACTTCGGTGTATCGCATGGCCGCGGCGTTGTCGCCGTCCACCGAACCGAAGTTGCCTTGACCGTCTACCAGCAAATAACGCAGCGAGAACGGCTGCGCCATGCGGACGATGGTGTCGTACACCGCGGTATCACCGTGCGGGTGATACTTACCGATGACGTCACCGACAACACGGGCAGATTTCTTGTACGGCTTGTTGAAGTCGTTGCCCAGCTCGCTCATCGCGAACAGCACACGCCGGTGCACGGGCTTCAAGCCATCGCGCGCATCCGGCAGGGCCCGCCCGACAATTACGCTCATTGCGTAGTCGAGGTAGGACTGCTTCAGCTCGTCTTCGATATTGACCGGGAGGATTTCTTTGGCCAGTTCGCCCATGAGAAGCTCGATTCCTTTTTCTGGTGAAACTTCGTCACATCCATATGGGACGAACGAAGCTCGCCGCTGCAGGCTGAGTGCCATACACCGACTTACGACAAATCAACAAGATTAACCATGGATTTGCGCAGTAAAGACAACCCCGCGGGACTGCCTCGGAAAACGCCGGATGTTATCACAAGAGCCGCCACGCACCTATCCCCCAGACGCGCATGGAGCATAGTTAGTTGACCGGTGACAGGCTTCAGGGAGACGAGAGGGGCTTAGAGCTGCAATGAATGCAGATTTCGTAGATTAATGAGGGTTATTTGGTGACTGTGAGAGCCTCTTCGCGAGCAAGCCCGCTCCCACATTGGTTCAGTGATGTGCCCGAGATCATAGACTCACATCAATCAATTGTGGGAGCGGGCTTGCTCGCGAAGACGATTTATCAGGCGCCAGAGATCTTTAATGCAGACGCTTACGGCACATCAACTGCGCCATCTTCGCCGTATCCGGCCGCTCGACAATGCCTTTTTCCGTGACGATCACGTCGATCAAGTCCGCCGGGGTCACATCGAACACCGGGTTGAACGCATCGACATCCGCCCCGATCCGCTTGCCCCCGACCTCCAGCAACTCGCGGCCATCGCGTTCTTCAATAGGGATTTCATCACCACTGGCCAGGTTCATGTCGATGGTCGAACTCGGCGCCACCACCATGAAGCGCACGCCGTGGTGCATGGCGTTGACCGCCAGCTGATAGGTGCCGATCTTGTTCGCCACATCGCCGTTGGCCGTGATGCGGTCGGCGCCGACGATCACCCAGGTCACGCCTTTGGTTTTCATGATGTGTGCGGCAGCGGAGTCGGCATTCAGGGTCACGGGAATACCCTCATTGGCCAGCTCCCACGCGGTCAGACGCGAGCCTTGGAGCCACGGCCGGGTTTCATCGGCGTAAACGCGCTCGACCATGCCTTCGATAAAGGCCCCGCGAATCACACCCAGCGCCGTGCCGAAGCCGCCGGTGGCCAGCGCGCCCGTGTTGCAGTGGGTCAGGATCGCTTGTGCATTGCCCTGATGCTTGCGGATCAGATCCACACCCAGTTGGGCCATGGTCAGGTTGGCTTCGCGATCACTTTCGTGAATGGCAATGGCCTCCGCCTCCAGCGCCGCCAGCGGGTCTGCGTCTCCCTTGAGACGGTCCAGGCGGTCGCGCATGCGACTCAGGGCCCAGAATAGATTCACCGCGGTTGGACGGGAATCGGCCAGCACCGCGTAATCCTCTTCCCACGCGGCCTGCCAGTCACCGCCCTCGGCAATCCGTGCGCGAGCCGACAGCACCATGGCATACGCCGCACTGATGCCAATCGCTGGCGCGCCGCGCACTACCATCGACCGAATGGCCTCGGCAACACCGGCTGCACTGGTGTAGGCGATCCAGGTTTCTTCGAAAGGCAAAATACGCTGATCCAGCAGGTACAGGGCGCCATCACGCCAATCGATGGCCTTCACTTTCTCCGCAGCCAACAGTCGATCGCGCATCCCACACCCCGCACTCAAGCACAAAAGCCGCCGATTATAGCGATCCCCCCGCGAAGACGCTCGGGTATACTTCGCCATCCTTTACAAAAGCACTGGAACCGACCCTCGATGCCGAACACTGCCGCTGCGCTCGACCTGTTATTGCTGCCGACCTGGCTGGTACCCGTCGAACCCGCTGGCGTTGTCCTCAAAGAGCATGGCCTGGGCATCCGTGACGGACGCATCGTCTTTATCGGCCCACGCTCGGCTGCGTTGAAGCTTAACGCAACTGAAGTGCGCGAGTTGCCGGACATGCTGCTCAGCCCCGGCCTGATCAATGCCCACGGTCACGCGGCCATGACGCTGTTTCGTGGCCTGGCCGATGATCTGCCGCTGATGACCTGGCTGGAAAACCACATCTGGCCGGCCGAAGCCAAATGGGTCGATGAAACCTTCGTACGGGATGGCACGGACCTGGCCATCGCCGAACAGATCAAAGGTGGCATCACCTGCTTCTCTGACATGTATTTCTTCCCGAAGGTTGCCAGCGAACGCGTGCATAACAGCGGTATTCGCGCGCAAATCGCCATTCCGATCCTCGATTTCCCGATTCCGGGCGCCAGCACGGCGGACGAAGCCATTCGTCAGGGCGTGGAATTGTTTGGCGATCTCAAGCACCACGAACGCATCAAAATCACCTTCGGCCCCCATGCGCCTTACACCGTTGGCGATGAAAACCTGGAAAAAATCCGGGTGATCGCCGAAGAGCTGGACGCCTCGATCCACATGCACGTACATGAAACCGCCTTCGAAGTGCAGCAATCGCTTGAGCAGCGCGGGGAACGCCCGCTGGCTCGCCTTGGCCGCCTGGGTTTGCTCGGGCCGCGCTTCCAGGCCGTTCACATGACCCAGATCAGCGATGAAGACCTGGTGATGCTGGTAGAAAGCAACACCAATGTGATTCATTGCCCGGAATCCAATCTCAAGCTGGCCAGCGGATTTTGCCCGGTCGAGCGCTTGTGGCAGGCCGGCGTCAATGTGGCCGTGGGCACCGACGGTGCCGCCAGTAACAACGATCTCGACCTGCTCGGTGAAACCCGCACCGCTGCGTTACTGGCCAAGGCCGTCGCCGGCTCGGCCACCGCGCTGGATGCTCATCGCGCCTTGCGCATGGCCACGCTCAATGGCGCCCGCGCGCTGGGGATCGAGGCTGAAACCGGCTCACTGGAAATCGGCAAAGCGGCAGATATCGTCGCGTTTGACCTGTCCGGCCTGGCGCAGCAACCGGTCTACGACCCGGTTTCGCAGTTGATCTACGCCACCGGCCGGGACTGCGTGAAACACCTTTGGGTCGCCGGCAAGCAGTTGCTGGATGACCGACGCCTGACCCGCATGGATGAAGAACAGCTCTGCGCCGCCGCCAAGGCCTGGGGCCAGCGCATCAGTGGCCGTACCGAATCGTAAGATCCCCGGACCATAAAACCGGGGCAACAGGATTTTTCAAGTTTTAGAGGACTGAACCATGAGCAACGTCGACTACGCAGAAATCGCCAAATTCGAAGCCCTGGCCCATCGTTGGTGGGACCGTGAAAGCGAGTTCAAGCCGCTTCACGACATCAACCCGCTGCGGGTCAACTGGATTGACGAGCGCGTCAACCTGGCCGGCAAGAAGGTGCTGGACGTCGGTTGCGGCGGCGGGATCCTGAGCGAGGCCATGGCCCAGCGCGGCGCCACCGTCATGGGCATCGACATGGGCGAAGCACCGCTCGCGGTCGCGCAGCTGCATCAGCTTGAGTCGGGCGTGAACGTTGAGTACCGGCAGATCACCGCCGAAGGCCTCGCCGAAGAAATGCCCGAGCAGTTCGACGTCGTCACCTGCCTGGAAATGCTCGAGCACGTACCGGATCCATCGTCGGTCATTCGTGCCTGCTTCCGCATGGTCAAACCCGGCGGCCAGGTGTTCTTCTCCACCATCAACCGCAACCCGAAGGCGTACCTGTTCGCCATCGTCGGCGCTGAATACATCATGAAACTGCTGCCGCGCGGCACGCACGACTTCAAGAAGTTCATCCGCCCTTCCGAGCTCGGCGCCTGGAGCCGCATGGCCGGCCTGACCGTCAAGGACATCATCGGCCTGACGTACAACCCGCTGACCAAGCACTACAAACTGGCTGCCGACGTGGACGTCAACTACATGATCCAGACCCTGCGCGAGGAGTAAGCCGATGCGTATCAGAGCAGTCCTTTTTGACATGGACGGCACGCTGCTCGACACCGCGCCAGACTTTATTGCTATCTGCCAGGCAATGCGTGCCGATCGTGGCTTGCCGCCGATGAATGACAAGCATATCCGTGACGAGATTTCCGGCGGCGCCAAGGCAATGGTCGCCGTGACCTTCTCGATGGACCCGGAATCGCCGGGCTTTGAAGTGCTGCGACTCGAATTCCTTGAGCGTTATCTGGCCGGGTGCGCAGTTCACAGCAAACTCTTCGATGGCATGGGCGAATTGCTCGCCGATATCGAGAAGGCCAACCTGATCTGGGGCGTGGTGACCAACAAGCCGCTGCGTTTCGCCGAGCCGATCATGCAGCAACTGGGGCTGGCCGAGCGCTCTGCACTGCTGATCTGCCCGGACCACGTGAAGAACAGCAAGCCAGACCCGGAGCCGCTGATTCTGGCGTGCAAGATGCTCGACCTGGACCCGGCCAGCGTGTTGTTTGTCGGCGATGACCTGCGCGACATCGAATCGGGCCGCGATGCCGGCACCAAGACCGCCGCGGTGACCTACGGCTACATTCACCCCGACGACAACCCGCGTCACTGGGGCGCGGACGTGGTGGTGGATCACCCGCTGGAGTTGCGCAAGGTTCTCGATAGCGCTTTGTGCAGTTGCTGAGCCGAACGAATTTTTGTGGCGAGGGAGCTTGCTCCCGCTGGGGTGCGAAGCGCCCCCTCTAGCTACCACCGTAGTCTGTCAGGCACACCGCATTTGCAGGTTTCACGACTGCTGCGCAGCCGAGCGGGAGCAAGCTCCCTCGCCACAGGTTCGGTGTTCGCCTTATTGTTGAATTGTGTTGAGGTTTTCTTATGTTTGATTATTCCGCTCGCCCCGAATTGCTCAAGGACCGGGTCATTCTGGTCACCGGTGCCGGCCGTGGCATCGGCGCGGCGGCTGCGAAAACCTACGCAGCCCATGGCGCCACTGTCTTGCTGCTGGGCAAGACCGAAGCCAACCTGACTCAGGTGTATGACGAAATCGAAGCGGCCGGGCATCCTCAGCCGGCGGTGATCCCGTTCAACCTGGAGACCGCCCTGCCCCATCAGTACGACGAACTGGCGGCGATGATCGAGACCGAGTTCGGTCATCTCGACGGCTTGCTGCACAACGCATCGATCATCGGCCCGCGCACGCCGATCGAACAGCTGTCCGGCGAAAACTTCATGCGTGTCATGCACGTCAACGTCAACGCCATGTTCATGCTCACCAGCACCCTGCTGCCATTGCTCAAGCTGTCGCAGGACGCCTCAGTGGTGTTCACCTCCAGCAGTGTCGGTCGCAAGGGCCGCGCGTACTGGGGCGCTTATGGCGTGTCCAAATTTGCCACCGAAGGCCTGATGCAAACCCTGGCCGACGAAGTGGACACCGTGGCCCCGGTCCGCTCCAACAGCATCAACCCGGGCGCCACGCGAACCAGCATGCGGGCCCAGGCTTACCCAGGGGAAAATCCGCTCAACAACCCGACCCCCGAGGAGATCATGCCGGTCTACCTCTACCTGATGGGCCCGGACAGCACTGGCATCAATGGCCAGACGTTCAATGCCCAGTAACACCGTGCGTCGCTTTTGTGCCGTGCCGATTTTCCGGCGCGGCACTCAAAGTGAGTCGTAACTACTCCCCTCCCAGTCAAACAACCGCCGCCCCTTTTTGTTAAAAAAACACAAAGCCCGACTTAACTCTATGTTTTTTATAGTTTTTTATTCGAATGAACCGAATGGCACGACTTTCGCTCTAAATTTCTTCAGACACGCAGAGTGAAAGCAAACAGGCGGGCGCCGGAGTCGATACGTTACTAATCTTCGGCAAAGCGGACTAAACTTGCGCCAACTGTCCCAAGGGACTGATGGACCAGTATGACGCGCAGCCCAAAGCCGCTCTCACCCAGCCTGTAAGACAGCTTTACCGCTTAGGGGCACGCCATATGAAATCACCTTCCCAGACCAACGCAATTGACTTCGATAGCGCCAAATTGCAACGCCTGGGATTTGGTCAGCAACCTCCTCTCCTGGAACGGCCTGTCAGCCTTGCGCAATTGCGCCAGCAATTGGGTCAGCAGTTGCAAACCAGCCTTGAGCCACAACGCATTCTCGGACTTTTCTTCCGAGAAGTTCAGCGCCTGGTGCCACTGGATGCTTTGAGCTATCGGCATCAGGCCAGCGACCTGCGCCTGGAGTTTGGTCAGCGCGGCCATCACTCGGTCAGTTACAACCTCAGCCATGAAGGCGAGCAGCTGGGTGAACTGGTCTTCCGCCGCAATCAGCGTTTCAGCGAGCTTGATCAAGGCAATCTGGAGTCGTTGCTGTCGGCACTGCTGTTCCCGATGCGCAATGCTCTGCTTTACCGAGCGGCCACGCAAAGTGCATTGCGCGACCCATTGACCGATACCGGCAACCGCATCGCCATGGATCAGACCCTGGAACGCGAAATCGAGATGTCACGACGCCACCTGATGCCGTTGTCACTGCTGATGCTGGACATTGACCACTTCAAAAACGTCAACGACAGTTATGGCCACAATGCCGGCGATGACGTGCTCAAGGCAGTCGCCAGCGCGATCAAGAACCAGCTGCGCAATGTCGACATGGTGTTCCGCTTTGGCGGCGAAGAGTTCCTGATCCTGCTCTCCAACACCACTCGAGAAGCTGCCGCCATGGTCGGTGAACGACTGCGGGTGGCGGCTCAGGCTCAGGACTATCGGGCGGATGGCAATGCGGTTGAGCTGACGGTCAGCCTCGGGTGTTCGACCCTGCTGCCGGGTGAGTCTGCCGAGAGCTTGTTGCGAAGAGCTGACAGCGCGCTGTATGTCGCCAAGCGAGAGGGGCGTAATCGGTTGACGATGGCGGGTTGAGTTTTCGCAACACCGCATAACCAATGTGGGAGCAAGCCCGCTCCCACATTTGGTTTGTGTTGTCTTTAAACCCGTTTAGCTTTCCGCCAGCGCCAGACGCTCACGCGTCAACGGTGCCTTTTCCGAATGCTCCAGTTGCATGCAGCGCTCCAGAAACAGGTGCATGTAGTCGTAGCTCTTGCAGACGGCCTGACGCAGTTCCACTTGCAATGACTTGCTCGGGTTCATGCCCGCCAGGGTGCAGATGATTTCCAGCGCCTCCCACGGATGGGCATCGTCGTACTGGGCGTGCATCTTCAACCACTTCATCGCGCGTTTGCGATCTTCTTCCGGGAACGCCGCGGCGTAGACGCCACTGGAGCAGACCAGCGCCGACCACTCGCCGGTTGCGCCTTCAATGGCGTAGTTGGTCGCGGCGATGGCGACGATCAGCGAATCCGCCGAACTGGTGTGCCAGCACCAATGGCTCAGGGCGTGAAGTTCAGGGGGAACTTGCTGCGCTTGCAAGTCTTCAAGGCTGACGCCGTGAGCCCGGCTCCAGTGCACCCAGTAATCGGCATGGTTCAATTCCACACGAATATTGCGCATCAGCCAGCGACGCGCCATGTCTTCACCAGGATGGCGGGCAAAGCGGGTCTTGGTCAGGTTTTGTGCCATGTATAACGCGAACTGTTCAACGACCGGCCAGCCACCGATAAGGTACTGACGCATGGTCTTAGCGCTGAGCTTGTTATCTCGCATGCGCTGATACAGTTCGTGTTCGACAACCCGGCGCTTACTCTCGCTGCAATCCTTGATGAGCTGTTGCGCCCAGGCAGGATAACTTGCAGCTTCCATGAGTGGTCCGGTTCGGTTGAATGTGTCGATCACTGTCGGGCTCCTTTTGATTGTGATTGTTCGGATCAGCAAGAGATTTCAACGGAACGTGCCCGGGGCCTTGAACAACAAAGGCTGAGGCCGGGCAGGACGACTTTGCAAACTATCGCAGGTAAACAGATGCGGGCGTTCAATCACATACCCTTGAGCGAAATCGACCCCGATTTCCAGCAATGCCTGCTCGATCTGGGGTGACTCTACAAACTCGGCAATCGTGCGCTTACCCATGACATGGCCGATGTGGTTGATCACTTCGACCATTGCGCGGTTAATCGGGTCGTCCAGCATGTCCTTTACGAAACTCCCATCGATCTTCAAGAAGTCTACAGGCAAATGTTTCAAGTAAGCGAACGAGGACATTCCGGCGCAAAAGTCATCTAGCGAAAAGTGACAACCTAAACCTTTGAGCTCATTGATAAATCTGATTGCACTGCCCAAATTGGAAATTGCACTGGTTTCAGTGATTTCAAAACAAATCATTTCAGGCGGAATGGAATAGTTAACAAACTGTTCACGCAGGAAGTCCAGAAACGCCTCATCTCCGATAGTAGTGCCTGACAGATTAATCGCACACATGGCCAGCGGCCCCTTGCGCTGTTCGGCCATGCATTGGGCAATGATCTTGAAGACGTTCTCCACCACCCAACGATCGAGTGCAGTCATCAGACCGTAACGCTCCGCCGCCGGAATAAAACTGTCCGGCAGGATCATGCGGCCGGCTTCGTCATGCAGGCGCAACAGGATTTCGATATGCCCGCCTCCGCGCTCGGTATGCCCCAGCGGTGCGATTTCCTGGGAGTACAGGCAAAAGCGATCCTCTTCCAGCGCCATGTGCAGACGCTGGACCCAGGCCATCTCGCCAAAGCGCAGCGACAGTTCCGAGTCATCGGCGTGATAGACCTGAACCCGGTTGCGGCCTTTTTCCTTGGCCATGTAACACGCCATATCCGCCGCACGCAGCGAGGCTTCGAGGGAGGTTGGCGTTTGCGCGAGATGAACAAGCCCGATGCTCACCGTCGTCACGAAGGGCCGGCCTTTCCAGACAAAGTGCAGGTTCTGCACGGTCTGGCGCAGACTCTCGGCAATCTTGTCGGCCGCTTCCGGTGGGCAGTTTTCCAGCAAGATGCCGAACTCGTCGCCACCGAGACGGGCGAGGGTGTCGCCTTCGCGCAAGCCCGATTGCAACAGGGCGCAGATATGCCGCAGCAACTCATCGCCCGCCGCATGGCCGCAGGTGTCGTTGACCAGTTTGAATTGATCCAGATCGAGAAACATCAGGGCATGACGCCCGGAATGCCGCGTCAGGTTGTGCAATGCCTGCTCCAGCCGGAACTCGAACTCGCGGCGGTTCGCGAGCCCGGTCAAGGCGTCATGAGTTGCCTGCCAGGACAGGTTGGCAATGTATTGGCGCTCCTGCGTCATGTCATGCAACACCAGCACGGTGCCGCTGACCTTGCCCGCATTGCGAATCGGCGAGCCAACCAGCGTCACCGACACCGTGCTGCCATCCAGACGCTGAATCAGCTTTGAATGTTCGCTGCCCCCGCTGAGCTGACCGCTCAGAATATGTTCGATCAACGTGAAACCATCAGCCTGGGCGTTTTCATCCAGCAAGTTGAACAATGCCGCCAAAGGCAAACCCGTCGCCTGTTCGGCTTTCCAGTGGGTCAGCGCCTCGGCGGCGGGGTTCATGTAGGCGATAGCGCCTTCGACATCCGTGGTGATCACCCCATCGCCAATGGATTGCAAGGTGATCTGCGCCCGGTCTTTTTCCAGTTGCAGCGCCTCGGCGAATTCATGGCGCTGCCTGAGCAACTTGTGGGTACGCAGCAACGCCAGCGCGATCAGGCCCAGCGCCGTGGCAAGGTTGGTCACCAGCAGCAACCGGAGAATCAAGCGCGAGCCCTCGCCCAATGCATCGCTGAATGCCTTGGCGGCCGGCGTCACCGCATCGTTGATGGCGAATATCCGGTCCTTCCAGCGCCGAATATCGTCGGTCGAGGTCTGATTGCCACTAATTTGCCGATGCATCTCCTGCGCGACGTCATCAAGTTTCAGCAGGTACGCGTCTCCCACCGTCCAGCGGTCGATGGCTTTTTCGAGGTAGGTGAAATGACGGAAATTGAGGTAAAGCCAGATCAGGCTGGAAACGTCATCGGGGTGATTGCCCCCTTTGAGGATCGCCACTCGCGCGGCTTCGATATCGGGCGGCTGGAGATCCAGCGCCACACGCAATTCGTGGCCACCCTGAGGGACGGCAATGGCGTTCTGGTACTTGAGGAAAATCGCCTCGTCGCGATTGTCCGCGTAGAGGTTGAGGTAATAGATGGCGTCCTTTTGGCCCTTTGACCAAAGGCTTTCACCGGCAACGTAGCCGCGAACCGCCGACAGAACGTACAGGCTGACGCCACCTAACAGGGCCTGAAACAGCACGACGGCAATAAATGGCCAGACGATGCCCAACAAACGTGGCGTTCCGAGAGTCCGGGTTTGATTCATGAGATCCCTTGTTTTAGCACTGCCAGATCAGCATCCCAACGTGATCGCTATAGCTAGACTAGGGTGCGTTCTCGATCCCGGCAAGCGAGAAGCCTGCCAGGACGGGCAAGTCCCTGATTATTCGCGAGACTGATGTTCCCTGCGACGCATGAAGCGCAATAGATAAGGGACTGCGAGTCAACGCTAAAGTTGCTGCAAATGCCCATAAAGCTTGGCGTACAACCCACCATCGGCAATCAACTGCTGATGGTCGCCATCCTCTGCAATCTGTCCGCCATCAAACACCAGCACCCGATCAGCCTGTTTCACCGCCGACAACCGGTGCGCAATGATCAGCGTGGTGCGGTGGCTGAGGAACCGCGCCAATGCCTGATGCAGGTTGTATTCGGTGGCAGCATCCAGCGCCGAGGTCGCCTCGTCGAGAATCACCACTTTGGGTTCGGCCAGCACCATCCGCGCAATCGCCAGGCGTTGTCGCTGGCCGCCGGACAAACGCACACCGGAGCGCCCGACGATGCTGTCCAGGCCGTTGGGCAGCTCTCGAACCGTGTGGTGCAACTGGGCAATTTCCAGAGCCTGCCAGCAGGCATCGTCGCTGCGTACACGACCCATCGTCAGGTTGGCGCGGATGGTGTCGTTGAACAGCGCCGGATGTTGCAGGACCACAGCGACGTTTTCACGCACGGTTTCCAGGCCGATCTCCTGCTGGGTCGAGCCACCGAAGCGAATAGTCCCGGCCAACGGCGTGTACAACCCCAGCAACAGTTGCACTAGCGTACTTTTGCCGCCGCCACTGGCGCCGACAATCGCGACTTTTTCACCGGGGGCAATGGACAGGTCCATCTTGTTCAACACTAATTCATCGCCGTAACTGAAACTCAGGCCCTGTACTTCAATGCCCACCGTGTCGCGGCCCTGGAACGGGTCGACACCACCGGGGTATTGCGGCTCATCTGCCCTGGCCAACAGCTCGTTGATCCGCGACAGCGCACCGCCGGCGGCGTAATAGGCGTACTGCAAATTCAGCAATTGCTCCACCGGGCCGATCATGAACCACAGGTAGCTGAACACCGCCAACATCTGGCCGATGGACAGGTCGGAGAACAGCACGGTGAGCATCGCCGCCGCGCGAAAAATATCGATGCCGAACTGGAAAAGCAGGCCGCTCGCACGATTCGAGGCATCGGTTTTCCATTGCGAGTTGACCGCGTAATCGCGCACTTCCCGGGCCCGCAGGCCAAGACGACCGAGGAAGAACCCCTGGCGGTTGCCAGCACGCACTTCCTGGATCGAGTCGAGGGTTTCAGTCAGTGCCTGGGTGAAGCGCGAGGTGCTGTCGTTCTCGAGTTTCTTCAGGTGTTTGACCCGCTTGCCCAACTGCACCGTGGCGTAAATCACCAACGGATTGAACAGCATGATCAGCAGCGCCAGCTTCCAGTGCATCCAGATCAAAATGCTCGCGGTGCCGACCAGCGTCAGCATCGCCACGAGGAAACGGCTGAGGGTTTCGCCGACGAATTTGTCCAGCGTGTCCAGGTCGGTGACCAGGTGCGTGGTCACCGTGCCGCTGCCCAGGCTTTCGTATTCACCTAGGGAAATGCGCTTGAGCCGCTCGATCAGCCGGGTGCGAATGCGATAGACGATGTCCTTGGCCAGCGCCGCGAACAATTTTGCCTGTATCACGTTGAACAACAAGGCGCCGCAACGCAGCAACAACGTCACGAACAACATCAGGCCGATGTACCCGGCTGCTTTCTGCCAGCCTTCGGGCAGGGCGTGGTTCATCACCTTCAACGCGGCGTCACCGTGCCCCAGCAACACCTCGTCCACCAACAATGGCAGCAGCAACGGAATCGGCACACTGCACAAGGTCGCCAGCACGGCGACGCCGTTGGCGATCCACAGGGATTTTTTATGGTGCAGGGCCAGTCGGCGGATTTCGGCCCAGCTCAGCCGATCGACACGCGCGGGAGCCAGGACGTCATCAGGACCATCATGCACAGACAGAGTGCTCCAGCCAGCGGCCGAGCAACGGGGACAATTCACTCAGGGGCTGATAGCCATTGGTCAGCAACGCCAATTGACCATTGCGCTCGGCCAGCAAGGTTGGAAAACCGGCGATGCCGAGGTCCTGGACCCAGGTGAAATCGGCCGCCGTGGCGGCATGCATATCGGCACGGTCAAATGCGGCAGCAAATTCGATGCGCGGCAGACCGGCCTGCTCGGCCAGTTCCACCAGCACGCTGGCGTGGGTGACGTCGCGACCTTCGACGTAGAACGCGCGCTGGATCAAGCCCAGCAGTTTCCATGCGCAATCCGGCGCCAGGGCACGCGCGGTCACCAGCGCCCGGCAGGCGGGCTCGGTGTCATACACAAAGCCTTCCGGCAACGCGCCTTCTGCCTTGAACGGTTGGCCGGTAGCCTCGGTGACCGCCTGCCAATGTTCAAGAATGTAACGTCGGGTGGTCGGCTCCAGCGCCGCACCACTGCCGGTGCGCAAACCACCGACGATCAGATGCACCTCTACGCCCGCCGCGTGCGCCTGTTCGACCAAGGCATTGGCCACTGGCGCAAAGCCCCAGCACCAGGAACACATCGGATCCATCACATAGAGCAGGCGGCGCGCAGACATGGTTCAAGCCTCGGAAGGGGTTTGCTTGTAGTTGTAGCCGATCGGGTGAGGCAAGTTGCGCGCCTTGGCCAGTTCGATCTGCTTCTGCCGATCAATGGCACTGCGCCGGGTCTTCTCGCTCAGCGTATCCCAGCAATGCGGGCAGCTGATGCCGGCGACGTAATGCTCAGAAGTGCGGTCTTCAACGCTGATCGGCGTACGGCAAGCATGACATTGATCGTAATCGCCTTCGCTGAGGTCATGACGCACGGTCACGCGGTTGTCGAACACGAAGCAGTCGCCCTGCCATTTGGTTTCTTCCTGCGGCACCTCTTCGAGGTACTTCAGGATGCCGCCCTTGAGGTGATAGACCTCACCGTAACCTTCGCTGAGCATGTAGCTCGACGCCTTTTCGCAGCGAATGCCGCCGGTGCAGAACATCGCGACCTTCTTGTGCACGGCCGGGTCGAAGTTGGCTTTGATGTAGTCGGGAAATTCGCGAAAACTGGTGGTTTTCGGGTCGATGGCGCCTTCGAAGGTGCCGATCGAGACTTCGTAATCGTTACGGGTGTCGATCAACAACACTTCCGGATCGCTGATCAGCGCATTCCAGTCCTGTGGATCCACGTAGGTGCCGACCTTTTTGTTCGGGTCCACGCCTTCAACGCCGAGGGTAACGATTTCTTTCTTGAGCTTGACCTTGGTGCGATAGAACGGCTGATCGTCGCAGTACGACTCTTTGTGGTCGATGTCGTCCATGCGTGGGTCGTTCTTGAGCCAGGCCATCAGCCCGTCAATGCCTTCGCGACTGCCGGACACGGTGCCGTTGATGCCTTCTTCGGCGATCAGCAGCGTGCCTTTGATGCCGTTGTCGACCATCGCTTGCAGCAGGGGCTCGCGCAGGGCGACGTAATCTTCCAGGGTGACGAACTTATACAGTGCCGCCACGACAATCTGTTGTGTCATGGGAATTTCTCCAGGTGGCTACCCTCGCAAAGGGTGAACCGGATTCAAAAAAAACGCGCCGGGTGAGCGGCGCGTTGCGGATTCTAGCAAAAATGGTGTGGATTTAGGACTGTCATCAATCTCTGTGGCGAGGGAGCTTGCTCCCGCTCGGCTGCGCAGCAGTCGTAATGCAAGCGACCGCATACTTTCAGACAGAATACTGTTGCAGGTTTCGGGACTGCTTCGCAGTCCAGCGGGAGCAAGCTCCCTCGCCACAACAGCCCATCAATCCCTCACATTAATGCTTGCTGCCGCCAGCACAGGTCGGCGAGGCCGGAGCCGCGTCGATCTGTGCCCATTCCTCAGGCGTATAGGTATGCAGCGCCAACGCATGAAACTCGCCCATCAACTCGCCGAGCGTGCCGTAGACTTTCTGGTGACGCTTGACGCGGTTCAGCCCTTCGAACTGCTGGCTGACCACCACGGCCTTGAAGTGGGTCTGCAACCCACGGCTGTGCATGTGGCTTTCATCCAGCACTTGCAGATGCTGCGGCTGTAACAGGCCCAGCGTTGATTCGATGCGTTGTTGCATGGTCATACCGAACTCCGCTTAAGGCTTTTTCTTGGCTGCTGGAGCGGCGGCGCCTTTCGGGTCCAGCTCGGCAGTCATGTCAGCCAACAGTTTGTTGACCACAGGCACTGCGCTTTCCAGCTTGGCTTGAGTCATCTGGGCCGATTGCTGAGTCAGCTGCGGCATTTTTTCCAGGACTTTCTTGCCCAGCGGCGACTGGTAGAACGCCACCAGGTCTTTGAGCTCGGACTCGGTGAAGTTGGTGGTGTAGAGCTTGACCATGTCCGGCTTCAGCTTGTTCCAGCCAATGGCTTGGTCCAGCGCGGCATTGGCTTTGGCCTGATACGTTTCCAGCAAGGCTTTTTTCGATTCAGGGGCTTTGGTCTGTTCAAAGCGCTGAGCGAACATTTGCTGCACTTGCATGTACACCGGAGTGCCCAATTTGTCAGCGTGCGCCAGGGTCAGGAAAGCTTCGGCACTGGCGTTGTGGCTGGCGGTATCGGCAAAAACTGGGCCGCTGGCGCAAACCAGTGCAACCGCGGTACAGATGGCACGAAGACGAGTCATCGAGTTTCCTTTTCTAGCAGGCGAGGTAAAACCCCAAGGGCGTCCATTCTGCGCCTAAAAAAGTGTGTCGCTCAACCCCAAGCCTTGTCAGGCCTGAATTAGAGGGGTTGAAGAGGTAAAAAGCCTACAGATGGAACCACGGCCGACGATCACGGCCTAAACTGCGCTATCAGACCTACAGGAGTGTGCATGATGAGCCGTATCGAAACCGACAGCCTTGGCCAGGTGGAAGTCCCGGATGAAGCTTATTGGGGCGCTCAGACGCAACGCTCGCTGATTAACTTCGCCATCGGCAACGAAAAGATGCCGCTGGCGGTGCTGCATGCCCTGGCGCTGATCAAGAAAGCCGCGGCGCGGGTCAATGACCGTAACGGCGACGTGCCCGCCGACATTGCCCGTTTGATCGAACAAGCCGCCGACGAAATCCTCGACGGCAACCACGACGACCAGTTCCCTCTGGTGGTCTGGCAGACCGGCAGCGGCACCCAAAGCAACATGAACGTCAACGAAGTGATCGCCGGCCGCGCCAACGAACTGGCCGGCAACCCGCGTGGCGGCAAGTCGCCGGTGCACCCCAACGATCACGTCAATCGCTCGCAAAGCTCAAACGACTGTTTCCCCACAGCCATGCACATCGCGGCGGCCCAAGCCGTGCAACAGCAATTGCTGCCAGCCATCAGCGAGCTCTCGGGCGGGTTGGCCGAGTTGGCGGCGCGCCACATGAAACTGGTCAAGACCGGTCGAACGCACATGATGGACGCCACGCCAATCACCTTTGGCCAGGAAATCTCGGCGTTTATCGCGCAACTGGATTACGCCGAACGGGCGATCCGTAGCGCGCTGCCAGCCGTATGTGAACTGGCCCAGGGCGGCACAGCCGTCGGCACCGGCCTGAATTCGCCGCACGGTTTTGGTGAAGCGATCGCCGCCGAACTCGCTGCTCTCTCCGGTCTGCCTTTCATCACCGCACCGAACAAATTCGCAGCGCTGGCCGGTCATGAACCGCTGACCACGCTGTCGGGGGCGCTGAAAACGCTGGCGGTAACTCTGATGAAAATCGCCAACGACCTGCGTCTGCTGGGCTCGGGGCCGCGTGCCGGTTTCGCCGAGGTGAAGTTGCCGGCCAACGAACCGGGCAGCTCGATCATGCCGGGCAAGGTCAATCCGACGCAGTGCGAAGCGCTGTCGATGCTGGCCTGTCAGGTGTTGGGCAATGACGTCGCCATCGGGTTCGCGGCGAGTCAGGGCCATCTGCAGTTGAACGTGTTCAAACCGGTGATCATCCACAACCTGCTGCAATCGATCCGCCTGCTGGGGGATGGCTGCAGCAACTTCCAGCAGCACTGCATCGCCGGGCTTGAGCCGGACGCAGAGAAAATGGCTGAACACCTGGAGCGTGGCTTGATGCTGGTGACGGCGCTGAATCCGCACATCGGCTATGACAAATCGGCGGAAATTGCCAAGAAAGCGTATGCCGAAGGGCTGACGTTGCGGGAAGCGGCGTTGCAACTGGGTTATCTGACGGATGAGCAGTTTGATGCGTGGGTAAGGCCGGAGAATATGCTGGAGGCTGGGGCCAAGGGCTGAAATCAGCTGCGTCCATTAGTCAGTCTTCGCGAGCAAGTCGAATCATCGCACCGCCGCTCCCACATTTAACCGAGTCCTTGCAGGGGAAATACGGTCGAATGTGGGAGCGGGCTTGCTCGCGAAGAACGATAACGCAGATTAGCCTGCAGCCATCCGAACGCGACGCGCCCTGAGCCCCGCCATCAACGAAGGCCCCAACGCCACCAACGCCGACCCCAACACCACCAGCACCGCCCCGCCATACCCCAGACCGTTGATCGTCTCGGCATGCACATAATCGGGCCATAACCACGCGGCCACGGCCACCGCAACAAACGTCACCAACGGCGTGATCGCCAGTGTCGCACTCACCCGCGACGCTTCCCAATGGGCCAGCGCTTCGGCAAACGCGCCATAGGCGATCAGCGTGTTCATGCAGCACGCCAGCAACAACCAGCCTTGCAGCGGGCTCAGTTGCAACGCTTCAAGCGGATGCACCCACGGCGTCAGCAACAGCGCGCAGAACAGGTAGATCACCATCATCACCTGCAACGAATTCCACACCGTCAGCAATTGCTTCTGCCCCAAGGCGTAGAAGGTCCAGACCGTGGACGCCAACAACACCAACAGCACGCCGGTGGTGTACTCGGTCAACGAGGTGAGCAACTCGGCCAGGCGCTGATTGAAGAACAGCGCGAACCCGATCAGCAGCACCAACAGGCCAATCCCCTGCCCCACGCTGAAACGTTCCTTGAACACAAACAGACTGGCGATCAACAACATGATCGGCCCCATCTGCACCACCAGTTGCGCGGTGCCGGGGCTGAGCAGGTTCAGGCCCATCAGGTACAGCACGTAGTTGCCGACCAGACCGAGCACCGCCATCAACACCAGCCAGCCACCTCGCGGGCCGAGAACTTTGCGCGACGGCAAACGCCGGGTTGCGGCCAGGTACACAAACAGGCAACTGCCGGACACGATCAAGCGAAACCAGGTGACGGTCACCGGGTCCATTACCAGCAGCACTTGCTTGAGTTTGATCGGCAGGATTCCCCACAACAGCGCAGTCAACAGGGCCAGAAACAGACCGTAAACCCAGCGACCGGATGAAATGTGCATGCGAACCCCAACAGCCAGATGGCGAGAAGCACCATTCTAGGCGCAGCGGCGTCTGGCACACAGGGACAGTTGGCGAGTGGACGCGAATGAAACTGTGCAGGTCGCAGCGGCCGTCGATCAGTTGGCCAGGCACAGTCCGGGGTTAGTGCATAAGCTCAGGGGATTAACCTTCAGGAGATCGCCATGTACGGCATGCGCACCCAGGACAACGCCCCCGCGACGCACTTTCGCAGTGACCGGTTGTGTCGTGTGAATGGGGAACTGTATTTCAGTACTCGGGAAAATACGCTCGAGGGGCCGTTTGATAATGCCGAGGCGGCGGCGCGGGAGATTCAGGCGTATATCGAGCGGATGCAGATGTTGAGTGCTCGTCGTTAGACCGAGGCGCTGCCTTCGCGAGCAAGCCCGCTCCCACATTCGATCGCATTTCTTCAGGAAGAACTCGGTCAAATGTGGGAGCGGGCTTGCTCGCGAAGGCGGCCTGATGATCACCGCAAACTCTTGATACTTATCGCACCGCCTCAAACAACCCCGTCGCACCCATACCGCCACCCACACACATAGTGACCACGCCATAACGCAAATTGCGTCGCTGCAATTCCCGCACAAGATGCCCAACCTGACGCGAACCGGTCATGCCAAACGGATGCCCGATCGAAATCGATCCGCCATTGACGTTGTATTTCTCGTTATCGATCTCCAGCCGATTACGGCTGTAAAGGCACTGCGAAGCAAACGCTTCGTTGAGTTCCCACAGATCAATGTCGGCAATCTGCAGCCCCTTGGCCTTGAGCAACTTAGGCACCGAGAACACCGGACCAATGCCCATTTCATCCGGCTCGCACCCGGCGACCGTGAAACCACGGAAGAACGCCTTCGGCTTCAAGCCCAGTTCCAAGGCTTTTTCCAGGCTCATCACCAGCGTCATCGACGCCCCGTCGGACAGTTGCGACGAGTTGCCTGCCGTGACCGAACCGTCTTCGGCAAACACCGGTTTCAAGCCGGCCAGACTTTCCAGCGTGGTGTCCGGGCGGTTGCAGTCGTCGCGATCGACGATGCCATCGAGGATTTGAACCTGACCTGTGGCCTTGTCTTCAACACGGTACTTCACCGCCATCGGCACGATTTCATCATCGAACAAACCGGCGGCCTGAGCCTGAGCGGTGCGCTGCTGGCTTTGCAGGGCGTACAGATCCTGCGCTTCACGGCTTACGTTGTAGCGACGCGCGACGATTTCGGCGGTCTGGCCCATCGGGAAATAGATGCCCGGCACCTGCTCTTTCAGCAACGGGTTGATCAGGTTGTCGGTGTTGACGCTTTTCATGGTCAGGCTGATCGACTCGACGCCACCGGCAACGATGATGTCGCTGCAACCCGACGCAATCTGGTTGGCGGCGATGGCAATCGCCTGCAAGCCCGAGGAGCAAAAGCGGTTGAGGGTCATGCCGGCGGTGCCGATGCCCAGGCGCGACAGCACGGCCACGTTGCGCCCGATGTTGTAGCCCTGCGCGCCTTCGTTGGAGCCCGCACCGACAATGCAATCCTCGACGCTGGCCGGGTCGATGCCGGTACGCGACAACAAGGCGTCGACACAATGCGCCGCCATGTCGTCCGGACGGGTCTGGTTGAACTTGCCGCGAAAGGATTTGGCCAAGCCGGTCCGCACGCTATCGACGATCACCACTTCACGCATGGCATACCTCATTGTTGTTGTCGGTTGAGAGTGAACCGAGCATAAGTCCACCTCATAACCGACCGCGACAATCATTCACCCCGCGTATGCGTAACCATCGCCTCAGTTCTTGTGCTTCTTGGCCTTCTTATCGGACTTTTCGAACGAGTCCTCCAGTGCCCGGTTAATCGTGCGCAGGACTTTGACCCGCGCCCAGCGCTTGTCATTGGCTTCCACCAGGGTCCAGGGCGAGATTTCGGTGCTGGTGCGATCGACCATGTCGCCGACCGCCGCACGGTAAGCGTCCCATTTGTCGCGATTGCGCCAATCGTCTTCGGTGATCTTGAAACGCTTGAAGGGAATTTCTTCCCGGGCCTGGAAACGCTCCAGTTGAGTCTGCTTGTCGATGGCCAGCCAGAACTTGACGACGATGATGCCCGAATCAGAAATCTGCTCTTCGAAGTCGTTGATCTCGCTGTAGGCCCGCAGCCAGTCCGCCGGCGGGCAGAACTCTTCGATGCGCTCCACCAACACCCGCCCGTACCAGGACCGATCAAATACCGTGAACTTGCCCTTGGCCGGCAGGTGGCGCCAGAACCGCCACAGATACGGCTGCGCCCGCTCTTCTTCGGTCGGCGCGGCAATCGGCACGATGCTGTACTGACGCGGATCGAGCGCCGCCGCGACCCGCCGGATCGCCCCGCCCTTGCCCGCCGCATCGTTGCCTTCAAATACCGCCACCAAAGCGTGCTGACGCATGCGTTTATCGCGCATCAGGCCAGAGAACCGCGCCTGTTCGGTAATCAATTGTTCTTCGTAATCGTCCTTGTCCAGGTTCAGGGTCAAGTCGAGGCTGTCGAGCAGGTTGATCTGATCGATATGGATCGGCAGCGGCGCGGCGTTGACCTTGTCGGGATGCACCTCGGCTCGCTTGAGCGCATTTTGCAGGCCTTCGAGCAGGATCTTGCCCACCGCCAGGCTGCGATAGTGAGGGTCCGCCCCTTCAATCACATACCACGGCGCGTGGTCGCGACTGGTGCGGCGCACTACGCGCTCACCGTACTTCACGAATTTGTCGTAGGTCCGCGATTGCTGCCAGTCCAGCGGGCTGATGCGCCAGCTGTGCAGCGGATCGTCGGCCAGGGCCTTGAGGCGTGCCTTCATTTGTTTTTTGGAGAGGTGGAACCAGAACTTGAAGATCAGCGCGCCTTCGTCGCAGAGCATTTTTTCAAAGCGCTCGGACTGGTTGATCGCCTGATCCAGCACGGCATCCTTGAACAGGCCATGGACCCGGCCTTGCAGCATCTGGCTGTACCAGTTGCCAAAGAAAATCCCCATGCGGCCCTTGGCCGGCAACATCCGCCAGTACCGCCAGGCCGGTGGCCTCGCCAGCTCTTCATCAGTCTGCTGGTCGAAGGTGCGGACTTCGATCAGGCGCGGGTCCATCCATTCGTTGAGCAGCTTGACCGTCTCGCCCTTGCCGGCGCCTTCGATGCCGTTGATCAGGATGATCACCGGAAAGCGCTTTTGCTGCTGAAGTTCGAACTGCGCTTCGAGCAACGCTTCACGCAGCGCCGGTTCTTCAGCTTCATAGGTTTCTTTGTCGATGGCGTGACCGATTTCAGCAGATTCGAACATGGACGGCTCCCTTTCCAGATTGAGCAAGACTAGCGGATTGGGCCGATCACCCGCAGAGAAAATTCCCTGCAATGTGGGCTTTTGTGGCGAGGGGGCTAGAATGGCGGCCTTGCCGTTGCCGAGCCTGCCATGAAACCTGTATTGCCTCACGCCCAACTCGACTGGGACGACCAGGGTCGCCCGTATTCGCGAGTGTTCGACGACGTGTATTTTTCGGACAAGTCTGGTCTTGAAGAAACCCGTTACGTGTTCCTCGAACAAAACAATTTGCGTGAGCGTTTTGCGGCGTTAGCGGACGGTGGCCGCTTGGTCATTGGCGAGACCGGCTTCGGCACCGGGTTGAATTTTTTGTGTGCCTGGCAATTGTTTGAGCAACACGCCGTGGCGGGTGCGCGGCTGCACTTTGTCAGCGTCGAAAAGTACCCGTTGAACGCACCCGACTTGCAACGGGCGCTGGCGTTATGGCCAGAACTCAAACCCTTCGCCGATCAATTGCTCGCGCACTACGTGGCAATCCATCAAGGCTTCCAGCGACTGATCCTGGATAACGGTCGTGTCACCCTGACACTGCTGATCGGCGATGCACTGGAGCAGTTACCGCAACTGGACGCGCAGATTGACGCCTGGTTTCTCGACGGTTTCGCCCCGGCGAAAAACCCCGACATGTGGACCGCCGAACTGTTTGCCGAACTGGCACGGCTGGCGGCGCCAGGTTCGACCATCAGCACCTTCACCAGCACCGGTTGGGTGCGCCGTTTGCTGAATGCGGCAGGCTTCAAGATGAAGCGCACGCCTGGCATCGGCCACAAATGGGAAATCCTGCGGGGCGTGTTCCTCGGTTGGCCCGAAGACAGCGCCGCACCCGCTGCCGCAAAACCCTGGTTTGCTCGCCCGACACCGCTGGACGGCAAACGTCATGCGCTGGTGATCGGTGCCGGGCTGGCCGGCTGCGCCACGGCGGCGAGTCTCGCTGCACGGGGTTGGCAGGTTAGCTTGCTGGAGCGTCACGAGGCGCTTGCGCAAGAAGCCTCGGGCAATCCACAAGGCGTTTTGTACCTCAAGCTGTCGGCCCATGGCACGGCGTTGTCACAATTGATTGTCAGTGGTTTTGGCCACACCCGTCGGTTGCTCGAGCATTTGCAGCGCGGTGTCGACTGGGACGATTGCGGCGTACTGCAATTGGCCTTCAATACCAAGGAAGCGGAACGTCAGGCGCAGTTGGCGGCGGCGTTTCCCGACGACCTGCTGCACACGCTTGATCGCGAAAAAGCCGAGAGCCGCGCCGGTATCGCGCTGCAATCGGGAGGCCTGTTTTACCCCGAAGGCGGCTGGGTGCATCCACCCGCCCTGTGCCACTGGCAAGCGAGGCATCCGAACATCCGGATTCTTACCCATCGTGATGTGCTGGAACTACGCCGCGTCGGTGGGCAATGGCAGGCGTGGGATGGTAAATCCTTGCTGGCCGATGCTCCCGTGGTGGTACTTGCCGGCGCCGCCGAGATAAAGCGTTTCCCCTGCAGCAGCGAACTGCCGCTCAAACGAATTCGCGGTCAGATCACCCGTCTGCACCAGACATCTGAAAGCCAAAGCCTGAGCACCGTCGTGTGCGCCGAAGGGTATGTCGCACCGGCACGTTTGGGTGAGCACACCCTTGGCGCCAGTTTCGATTTCAACAACGACGACCTTACACCAACAGTTGCCGAACATGCCGGCAACCTGCAGATGCTCGAAGAAATCTCGCCGGACCTGGTCGCTCGCCTCGGCGCTGACACCTTGCCCCCCGAAACGCTTGAAGGCCGCGCGGCGTTTCGCTGCACCAGCCCGGACTACCTGCCGATTGTCGGTCCTTTGGCTGACCGCCAGGCTTTCGCAGACGCCTACAGCGCCCTGAGCAAAGATGCCCGGCAAACACCCGACATTCCTTGCCCATGGCTCGACGGCTTGTACGTCAACAGCGGCCACGGTTCACGAGGGCTGATTACCGCGCCATTGTCAGGCGAGTTGCTGGCAGCCTGGCTCGACAACGAACCGCTGCCATTGCCCAGAGCCGTGGCCGAGGCGTGTCATCCAAACCGTTTCAGCTTGCGTCGCTTGATACGCGGCAAGGCCTGAGGTGTTCAATCGAGCGCAAAGCAAGTCCTTGCTTCGTCAGCCTTCATGGCCGCCTCGGTGAGACGCTTCAACAAATCGGTCTCGGCCTTCTTCAGTTCATCGGCGATGCCGTCGACCTCTGAGCGGTATTGCACGCCAAGCGTTACCTGGTTTTCATAGGTCGCCTCCATCCGCACGTGGAAAGGCGCAACCAGGTCGGTGAACTGCTGTTGATGATGCTGCCGCAAAAATTCAACCCAGAACGATCGGCTACTCAGGTCATCGAGCAATTCATGCGAAAGCTCCGCGGCGAAGACCTTGTTGATTGCCGTATTCAGGTTTCCCGGCGTCACGCCTCCAAGCGCTGCATAGCGCATATGCCTGGGCTGGCCGACAAGATTGAGTTTTTCAGCCAGACCGGTGCGGTAGGCCAGTTCGACTTCCACCGGGTCAGGCCTGACTTTGGCGTTTACAACATGTTCTTCAGCGAGCTTCGCAAGATAGTCCTGGCGAAACAGACGCCGCCCAAGACTTAACAACCGGGCGGCCTCATCATGGGAATTCGCCGCCTGCCGAACCAACGTATCAAGCTCGACTGCTACCTCAAGATTTCCGAAAATCGTCGCCACGGCATCATCGCAATTGCCTTTTACCGCCATCGTCAGCAATCGAGCGCGCAACTCAGAATCCCTCTCAGCCGCCTGAATGACGTCCCAGACCCGCCGGGTCATGTCCTCGTGCACAAAGCGGCTATCTGCCGTGTCTCCGACGGCTGCCAGCAATTCAAAGAACTCTTTCGAATCGGGTTCGTTCTTCAGCGCCATCCATGCACGGTTACGACTGGCATAGTTCCCTTCGAGCGGAGTGGGCATCCACAGGTCTCGAGCCCTTAGCTCAGTGAACACCGCGGTTTCATCTTCCAGCAGGCCCATGCCAATGCCCGTATTGTCGCGGTAAGCCTTCAGCTTGGTCAGACTCACCTCGGAGACAGGGTTATTCGTTAGATTCATCGTTTGCGTGAATCGTCGAGGGGCCTGGAACAACCAACTTGGCAACTCCCGAATCTGGTTACCTTTCAGGTCCACGAACTCCAGGTACGGCGGACGGTAAAGACCGACAGGCAGTTCCGTGGCATGCGTATCGCGCAATAGCAGCGTTTGCAGATCAAGCATTTTGCTGACGTCGACAGTGGCACCCAATCGATTGCCGCTGAGCCCCAGCGTGCGCAGATTGCGCATGTCGGCCAGTTTGCGCAATGTGTGCTCGGTCAGCTGTATCTGATTACCGTCCAACCGCAAATGCTCAAGCCTGGGCATATGCGACAACACCTCAGGCAATCGTGTGAGTTGATTGCGTTCCAGCTCCAGCGTGACAAGCCCTTTGAAGGGTTTGAGGAAATACACCAGCTCGTCTCCGGCCTGCATATCCTTGATTGAAAGGCTGCGCACATGGGCGACATCCTGCTCTGTCAGTGTCGGCAACGGGCCCACCGGGCTGCGCTCCAGTGTGAGCGCTGTAACAGGCTGATTTTGCGGCAAACGCGGATGCGAGATCCGACGCCAGCAGTTTTCGATGGTATTGGCCACCTGACGACGACTCACACGGATATCGTTGAGTTGGCCCGCCAGCGTCTTCATTTGCACTTCATCGTCACGCCAGGTGTGCAGCACTCCGCGCAGTTTCTTCAGTTGCTGCTCTAGCGCCTTTATTCGATTCACCCGCTCCATTTGGGTACTTCCGGCATCATCGAGAAACGACGAAACCTGGGCGTCCGTGAACAGCGGATAGAGTTTTTTGACCTTGCGAATCAGGCCCCTTGCATAAGGGTTCGCAATGGGAGGATCCGCCTGGACACAGGCAGAAAGGTATGTCGGCGTCTTGCTGTTTTCCCCCCTTAGCACCCGTCCGGTCAGCGCCGGATCACCGATGGCAACCCTCAGCAGCCGTGAGCGCAGTGTGGGGATATCCAATGATTCGTTGTTCGTGAAACCCATGCGGATGCGTTGGGTGGCAGGCAATGCGTCATGTATCGCCTCAAGCAGCGTGTCGCTCGTCACGGTGGAGGACACATTGCCGTTGTTGTGGGTGACCTGATAGCCAGCGGTCTTCTTGACGATGACCCCGCGAGTCGGCGCGTCAGTTTCGCCCACACTGTCCAGCAGGGTACCGGTCACTGAGCCCTGTCGTACTTCAAGGCGATAGCCGTCGTCCCAGCCTTGCACCCGATCCATCAGCCCGAGCGCCAGTTTGTCGGTGTCGGCACTGGCCAGTAACGGACGGTGCAACCCCATGAGTGCCCGGTCCTGCCGTAGTGTTGCCTGTACCTCGCTGACCTGCCGGGCGAGATCCACGCCGGGGATCTTGCGGTCACGCAGAAAGCTGCGATCTCTGCCAGAAGCGTTTTCAAGCAACTCCTGACACACGCGAGTGGGAAGGTCAGGGGCGTGTTCGCGCAGTGTCGCGACGTCACCGGACGCCGTGCCGTCATAGATTTTATAGAGCCGCTCATACGGCGGCTGCCGATTGTTCCTGAGGCTTGTCGCGATCTCCTTGGCCAACAGCGATGCTTTCGATCCCGTTGTCGTGCGACCGATGATGCCTTCGACTTCACGTGGGAAGAGCCCATCGATGATGGTATCGAGCAGTTGTCCTGCATCCAGTTGCGCCTGGCTGACGGGCACGCTGTTGACGGCATCATCGTGCGGGGCGGTCTCGGGGAAGCGGGACACGACCAGGTTTTCGTCGTCGCACACTTCAATGAAGCGCTCTGCCGGCCAGCCTTTCAACCTGGGCAATGCATGCAACTGCTCTTGGATAAACGCCTTGTTCGCGGTCTCTCCCCGCTCCATTGCGGAGACCATCATGGTGATGCGCTGGTCAATCTTGAAGCGCTCGACACAGTCATTCAGACGCTGCGGCAACTTGAAACTGCGCTCTTGCAAATGGTGCAACTTGTCAGGCGTCATGCCGGTGATTTCGGCAATCGCGTCAAGGTCACTGCCGAGCTCGCTCAAGCGTTGATCCGTGCGTCCCAATGAATAAGCACCGTCGCGCCACTCGTGTGCGTGCTCATGGACATGTCGCCAGCCACCCTCCACGTTTCGCTCGACGCTGGGCTGGAAAGCGTCGGCTCTCACAGGATGTTTGATACTCAAAGCCCCTGCAGAGTCGTGGGTGACGTGATAGCGAGCCCCGTCCATGACAATCGAAGTCTGCCCGGCATGCCGGTACAACCCTTGCGTATCAGGCTGTACGTCGGCAGCCAGTGAGGTGGACTGTTTATAAGGTTCGAGGTCGGGCTTCCAAAGTCTTGCTTTTCCATCAGTGCGAGTGACCGCCTCGAAACCGTCGAAGTATGCCGCCTGTTCTTTCACGCCCCTGCTGACGGCTTGCGAAAAAATCTTGCCGCCCGCCGCAAACGCCGCCATGAGTGCGACGTTTTCGACAACATTCAGCAAGTGCGCCAACGCCTCGGTTCGCTCGCCATGTGTCCAATCAACGACCCCTTCATACACCTCGCTGACGATGTCGACGATGGCCGTCGCCAGCATCAGTTGGCCAATCACCGGTACGAAAAAAGCGGCCGCGTTCAACAGCAGAAGGCCTCCATCCTGCAACATCTGAATGGTTTTCTCCCGTTGCTGCGCATCGACATCTTCGGTCGGGATAGCCAGGATTAGTGCATCTTGCTGAGTCTTGCTGACGAAGGAACTGAAGAAAAAATCGGCAAGGCACGTATCGGCGGGAGCGGCAACGAGGGTGCCCAACGTCCTGTTTTTGTCGAATTGGGCAAAGAACCCGGTTTTATCGTGACCGTGCAGGTACTGACCGACGAAAAATTTCCGGTAGCTTGTGCTTTGCAGCTTGAGGGTGAGGTAAACCTTGAAGTCCTCCAGCGAGGCGTATTCATACACGGGTCGCCGGGGTTCATTCGGCATGTAGACCACGCATCTGGCCTTCGACTCGGTATCGATGGAGACTCGGGTAAAGACCAGTACCCCACACATGCAGGCGTCATGAATCGTCAAACCCTGCCAAAGCACCGGACCGCCATCAAACACTGCGTCGCTGGTTTGCGCCGCCGGGACATCCTGTTCGATCACACTCAGCAGCATCGTATAAACGGCGTGGGTGATGTCCTTTTTCAGGTAGGCCACGTGGAGGGCAACTTGCATGTCCAGCACTTTCAACCGCCGGATATCGGCAGTGGAGGCGCGATCATCGACAGGCGCATCTTTTTCGGGTTTGGCCGGCAATGCCAAGGCGTCGTTGATATGGCGCTGATAGCGGGCGCCGAGGTCGAGGTCGCGGCACAGTGCAGCGAATATCGCAGGTGTTATTTCCGGGCTTGGCTTGGAAATCTTGTTGATGTGTATCGATGAGTCCTTGAAAACACCCTGGCTCAGGGTTTCATCCTCGGTGAAGTTTTCCATGGCCATGTGCAGCAGGCTGCGTGAGAGAGTGTGTGCTTTATTCTGATAGCCGATCGGCAGCAGCCCTGTCGACACATACCTTATGTGGTTGACCTCCAGCGTGTCCCGCTCTACGTCGAAATCGATTGTCCATTTGCGCTTGAGGAAATCGGTCAGTTGCTCTTTGCAGAACTCGTCCAGCGGCGTAAGCGCCTCAAGCGCCGTTGTGGCCTTGCCTTGAACGACAAAGGATTGGTCGAACGCGGCTCTCAAAGCCTGCACCACGGTCAGATCCGCAGTAGCCAACCATTCAGGAGTAGAGGCTTGCAGCACTTGCGCCTTGTCCAGATCTGCGGTGTGTTCCAGCAGCGCCTCAAGACGTTGCGCGGGTGTCATTGGCACGGCCGCATTACCGGTTTTGGAGGGTGTGGCTGGCATGAGCAATATCCTTATTGCGGTAAGAGACGCCCAGTCTATGAAGTGCAACAGGCAATTAATAATTCGAATACTGGGTCGAATCGCCGTGCTTTCAAGCAGCTACTCGTATGCATCACATCAATAATTACCACCTCTGCAATGCACACCTGTGCTGCACCTGCCATTTGTCCGGCTACCCCCGCTTATAACTTATCGATCTAAAACTCCCACGACCTCACTGGGTCAGTTTCTGAGTACCCGCCGTTTTGGCCGGGTATCGATTGACCCTCCCCAACGGAAAAACCGGTAAGGATTTTATGTGCGGATTAGCTGGCGAGTTACGCTTTGATCATCAACCTGCGGACCTCGCGGCCGTTGAACGAATCACCCATTATCTGGCCCCTCGTGGCCCCGACGCGTGGGGTTTCCATGCCCAAGGACCGATTGCCCTGGGCCATCGACGCCTGAAAATCATGGACCTGTCGGACGGCTCGGCGCAGCCGATGGTCGACAACCAACTCGGCCTGTCCCTGGCCTTCAATGGCGCGATCTACAACTTCCCGGAATTGCGCAGCGAACTCGAAAGCCTCGGTTATGCCTTCTATTCCGGCGGTGACACCGAAGTGCTGCTCAAGGGCTATCACGCCTGGGGCGAAGCCTTGCTGCCCAAGCTCAACGGCATGTTTGCCTTCGCTATTTGGGAACGCGATGCCCAGCGCTTGTTCATTGCCCGCGACCGTCTCGGCGTGAAGCCGCTGTACCTGTCGCGCACCGGCCAGCGCTTGCGCTTTGCCTCGGCACTGCCGGCGCTTCTCAAGGGCGGCGACATCAACCCGATGCTCGACCCGGTGGCGCTCAATCACTACCTGAACTTCCACGCCGTGGTCCCGGCACCGCGCACCTTGCTGGCCGGCATCGAAAAATTGCCGCCCGCCACCTGGATGCGCATCGAAGCCGATGGTCGCACCGAGCAGAAAACCTGGTGGACCCTGCCCTACGGCCCTCGCGCCGACGAAATGAACCTGACCCTGGAAGACTGGCGCGACCGGGTGCTCGACAGCACTCGCGATGCGGTGGCGATTCGTCAGCGGGCAGCGGTCGATGTCGGCGTGCTGTTGTCAGGCGGCGTCGACTCGAGTTTGCTGGTCGGGCTGTTGCGTGAAGTCGGTGTGGAAAACCTGTCGACCTTCTCCATCGGTTTTCAGGATGCTGGCGGCGAGCGCGGCGACGAGTTCCAGTATTCGGACCTGATCGCCAAGCACTACGGCACCCGGCACCATCAATTGCGCATCGACGAAAAAGAGATCATCGAGCAACTGCCCGCTGCGTTCCGCGCCATGAGCGAGCCGATGGTCAGTCATGATTGCATCGCCTTTTATCTGCTGTCCCGCGAAGTGGCCAAACATTGCAAAGTGGTCCAGAGCGGCCAGGGTGCGGACGAGTTGTTCGCCGGGTATCACTGGTATCCGCAAGTCGACGGCGCCGCCGATCCGTACACCGCCTATCGCGAGGCATTCTTCGACCGCAGCTATGACGATTACGCCGCCACTGTGCAGCCGAAATGGCTGACAGCAAATGACGCTGCCGGTGACTTCGTGAAGGAACATTTCGCACAGCCCGGCGCCGATGCGGCGGTGGACAAAGCCCTGCGCCTGGACAGCACGGTGATGCTAGTGGACGACCCGGTCAAACGCGTCGACAACATGACCATGGCCTGGGGCCTGGAAGCACGCACGCCGTTTCTCGATTATCGACTGGTGGAGTTGTCGGCCCGTGTGCCGGGCAAATTCAAGCTGCCCGACGGTGGCAAACAAGTGCTCAAGGAAGCGGCGCGCCTGGTAATACCGAATGAAGTCATCGACCGCAAGAAGGGTTACTTCCCGGTGCCCGGCCTCAAGCATTTGCAGGGCGATACGCTGAACTGGGTGCGCGAGCTGCTGCTCGATCCGAGTCAGGATCGCGGTCTGTTCAACCCGGCAATGCTCGACCGTTTGCTGACTGACCCGCAGGGTCAATTGACTCCGCTGCGCGGCTCCAAGCTGTGGCAACTGGCGGCCCTGAACCTGTGGCTCAGCGAGCAAGGAATCTGATCGATGAAACCCCACGCCACGGCTTACAGCCAACGCTTGTTGCGCGGCCAGACACCCTCTTATGAACGCTTGCAGGCGCGTCTGGCCGAGGACGGCAGCGAACTGAGTGCCGCGCCGATTGCCGTGCATTGCGGCTGGGGCCGGTTGCTGATCGGGCACACGTTTCCCGATCCGGCCAGCCTCGCTAATGAGTTGTTAAACGAGCAACCGGGCGAGCGCGACATAGCTTTATACGTTGCTGCGCCGCAGCAGATCCTTGGATTGGAACCGGCGCAACTGTTTCTCGACCCGTCCGATACGTTGCGCTTGTGGTTCAGCGATTACCGTCAAGCCACTCGCGTGTTTCGCGGCTTCCGCATTCGCCGCGCACAAAGCGATACGGACTGGCTGGCGATCAATCAGTTGTATCAGGCACGCGGCATGTTGCCGATCGACGCAAACCTGCTGACCCCTCGTCATTTGGGCGGCCCGGTGTATTGGCTGGCGGAAGACGAAGACAGCGGCGCGATCATCGGCAGTGTCATGGGCCTCAATCATCACAAGGCATTCAACGATCCGGAAAACGGCAGCAGCCTGTGGTGCCTGGCGGTCGATCCGCAGTGTTCGCGGCCGGGCGTCGGTGAGGTGTTGGTGCGGCATTTGATCGAACACTTCATGAGCCGTGGGCTGAGTTACCTGGACTTGTCCGTTTTGCATGACAACCGACAGGCGAAAAGCCTTTACGCCAAGCTGGGTTTTCGCAACCTTTCGACCTTTGCGATCAAGCGCAAGAACGGCATCAATCAGCCGCTGTTCCTCGGGCCGGGGCCGGAAGCGGAATTCAATCCGTATGCGCGGATCATTGTCGAGGAAGCCCTTCGACGCGGCATTGATGTACAGGTCGATGACGCCGATGCCGGCCTGTTCACCCTCAGCCATGGCGGGCGCCGAGTGCGTTGCCGCGAATCGTTGAGCGACCTGACCAGCGCCATCAGCATGACCCTGTGCCAGGACAAGAGCCTGACTCACAAAGCGCTCAAGGCCGCAGGGTTGAACCTGCCCTCGCAACAACGGGCCGGCAACGCCGATGACAACCTGGCGTTTCTCGATGAGCACGAGCGGGTGGTGGTTAAGCCGCTGGATGGCGAGCAAGGCCAGGGCGTTGCCGTGGACCTGCAAACCATTGAAGACGTGCAGCAAGCCATCGAAGCCGCCCGCGCGTTCGACAGTCGAGTGCTGCTGGAAAGCTTTCACGAAGGCCTGGACCTGCGGATTCTGGTAATCGGTTTTGAGGTGGTGGCGGCGGCGATCCGGCGGCCGGCGGAGGTGGTCGGTGACGGCCAGCATTCCATCGGCGCGTTGATCGAAGCCCAGAGTCGACGGCGGCAAGCGGCCACCAGCGGCGAGAGCAAAATCCCGCTCGATCATGAGACCCAGCGCACGTTGCACGCGGCGGGTTACGACTACAGCAGCATTCTGCCGGCGGGTGAGCATTTGTTCGTACGGCGTACGGCGAATCTTCATACGGGCGGGATTCTGGAGGACGTCACGGCGATTCTGCATCCGACGTTGGTCGATGCGGCGGTGCGGGCGGCGCGGGCGCTGGATATTCCGATGGTCGGGCTCGATTTGATGGTGCCGGCGGCCGATCAACCGGAGTATGTGTTTATCGAAGCCAATGAGCGCGCCGGGCTGGCCAACCATGAACCGCAGCCGACGGCTGAGCGGTTTGTGGATTTGTTGTTTCCGCACAGTCAGCCGGCGGCCCTTTAGATCTGTAGTGCTTGAACTGGCCCCTTCGCGAGCAAGCCCGCTCCCACAGGGATACGCGGTCAAATGTGTGAGCGGGCTTGCTCGCGAAGGCGGCGTGCCAGACACCAAAAATCCAACTTATCCCCTTCATCGAAACCGTCGATGTTCTGTACCCATCAGGAGTTTCCATGACCAGCAAAATCCCTGAACCAGATCTCAATTACCTGCAAAAAGTCCTGCTGGAAATGCTCGCCATTCCCAGCCCGACCGGGTTCACCGACACTATCGTGCGCTATGTCGCCGAGCGCCTTGAAGAACTGGGCATCCCCTTCGAAATGACCCGCCGCGGAACCATCCGCGCAACCCTCAAAGGCAAGAAAAACAGCCCCGACCGCGCGGTGTCCGCGCACCTGGACACCATCGGTGCGGCGGTTCGCGCCGTGAAAGACAACGGTCGCCTGACCCTGGCGCCAGTCGGTTGCTGGTCCAGTCGTTTTGCCGAGGGCAGCCGTGTCAGCCTGTTCACCGACAACGGCGTGATTCGCGGCAGCGTGTTGCCGCTGATGGCTTCCGGGCACGCCTTCAATACGGCCGTGGACGAAATGCCGATCAGTTGGGATCACGTCGAACTGCGCCTCGATGCCTATTGCGCCACCCGCGCCGACTGCGACTCGCTGGGCATTAGCGTGGGTGACTTCGTGGCCTTCGACCCCTTGCCGGAGTTCACCGAAAGCGGCCACATCAGCGCCCGTCACCTGGATGACAAGGCCGGCGTTGCTGCTTTGCTCGCGGCGCTGAAAGCCATCGTCGACAGCGGTGAAGAGTTGATGATCGACTGCCATCCGCTGTTCACCATCACCGAGGAAACCGGCAGTGGCGCGGCGGCCGCATTACCGTGGGATGTCAGTGAATTCGTCGGTATCGACATTGCACCCGTCGCGCCCGGCCAGCATTCCAGCGAACACGCGGTGAGCGTGGCAATGCAGGATTCTGGCGGCCCGTATGACTATCACTTGTCGCGACATTTACTGCGTCTGGCCAGTGACAACGAATTGCCGGTGCGCCGCGACCTGTTCCGTTATTACTTCAGCGATGCGCATTCGGCGGTGACGGCCGGACACGATATTCGCACCGCCCTGCTCGCCTTTGGTTGCGATGCCACGCACGGTTATGAGCGTACGCACATCGACAGCCTGGCGGCACTGAGTCGATTGCTCGGCGCCTACATTCTGAGCCCGCCGGTGTTTGCCAGCGATGCGCAACCGGCGAAGGGCTCGCTGGACCGGTTCAGTCATCAGATCGAACATGAGACGCAGATGGAAAGTGATACACGGGTGCCTTCGGTGGACAGCCTTGTCGGGCAGCGCACCGATAGTTGACTCCAAGCCTAGTATCTTTAGTGACGGACAAATCGCTTTCGCGAGCAAGCCCGCTCCCACATTTGACTGAGTTCCTCCTGAAGGAATGCAGTTGAATGTGGGAGCGGGCTTGCTCGCGAAGGCGGCCGCACATACAGCACATCAGCCCGAGGCTAGCCGCCACCGATCATTCGCCGTAGCATCCCGACATTGTTTTCGCCGAGGTGCCTATGCTGATTCCCTACGACCAACTTGAAGTCGACACCCTCACCCGCCTGATCGAGGATTTCGTGACCCGCGACGGTACGGACAATGGCGATGACACACCGCTGGAAACCCGCGTATTGCGGGTTCGCCAGGCATTGACCAAAGGTCAGGCACTGATCGTTTTCGATCCGGAAAGCGAGCAGTGCCAGTTGATGCTCAAGCACGATGTGCCCAAGCATCTGTTCGACTGAACGGCTTAGCGCCCCTTGGTCTTTGCCAGTTTGACCTGGATGCGCTCATAGACTTCGGCGCGATGCACATTGACGCTCTGCGGTGCCTCGACGCCAAAGCGCACGCTGTTGCCGCTGACGTTGAGAATACGTACTGAAATATCGTCACCGATGGAAATCATCTCGCCCACAACGCGACTGAGTACAAGCATGGTATTGGTCCTTGAGGATTACCGGCCCTTGAAGATGCCCGGCGTTTAGCCGGTCTTCAATGCGATGGCGGCAAATCAGTCCAGCCCTACAGCACCGGAAGAACCCTCCTGACGGAAACGTCCGACAAATCCATTGAATGCAGGACCGATCCTTCAGGACGCGGAGAAGCGCGGGCCAAACAGTATGACGCTCGCGCCGATCACACAAAGGGCCACGCCGATCCAGTCCGAGCTCAGCGGACGAACCCGCTCGACCACTGCCAGCCAACCAATCGAGGCGATGATGTAGATCCCACCGTAGGCCGCGTAGGCGCGCCCGGCGTAAGTGGCTTCGACTCGGGTCAGCAGGAGCGCGAACAAGGTCAGGCTGAGCAGCGCCGGCAGCACCCACAAAACGCTTTTGCCTTGGCGCAACCACATCCAGAACGCGAAACAGCCGGCGATTTCGAAGAGTGCCGCGAGGAAAAACCACAGGTAATTGAGCATGCAGGTGTCTCGTTAGAGTGACCGATGGCGGCCACCCTAACGACGCCGATGCCTACGGGCAAGATCAGCCTGCGCTTTGTTTGGCCTTGGCGCGCATTTTGTCGGCCATGAGGGTCATTTCGTTGTAGAGCAGTTGCGGGTTTTTCTGCTTGATCGCCCAGGCCATGCGGCCCTGTTCGTGCGGCAGGATCATGAATTCGCCTGCAGCCACCTGGTTGTAGATGTAGTCGGCAATGTCGGTGGCGGTGATCGGCGAGCTCTCCAGCAATTTACCGACCTGGGCTTTCATCGCAGGCGTGGGGCCACGGAAAGAGTCGAGCAGATTGGTCTGGAAGAACGACGGGCAAACCACGTGCACGCCCACTTCCTGTTGCGCCAGTTCGATCAACAGGCTTTCGGACAACGCCACCACGCCGGCCTTGGCCACGTTGTAGTTACTCATGGCCGGGCCTTGCATCAGGGCGGCCATCGACGCGATGTTGATGATCTTGCCTTTGCTTTTTTCCAGCAGCGGCAGGAACGCCTTGCAGCCCTTGACCACGCCCATCAGGTTGATCGCGATCTGCCAGTCCCAGTCTTCCAGCGACAGTTCACTGAAGAAACCGCCCGAGGCGACACCGGCGTTGTTGACGATGACATCGATGCCGCCGAGCTTTTCTTCGCAGGCCTGCGCAAATGCGGTCAGCTGGCTGTAGTCGCGCACATCGCAACGCTGAACAAAACCATCGCCACCGGCATCTCGAACCAGCTTCAACGTTTCTTGCAGACCGGATTCGCTGACATCCGACAAGGCCAGTTGCCAGCCTTCACGCGCCCAGCGCAGCGCGATTTCGCGACCCAGGCCCGAGCCCGCGCCAGTGATCATCATGCGATTTTGCATAGCAAACAGCCTTGTGGTTCCGGGAAAGATGCGCTGAGTGTAGCGAAGGACCTTGCCCGACCCACGCTACATCAGATTGCTGAATGGCCCGAGCAAACCGCGGGCGCGTGTGACTCAACTAACTGTGGAAAAATGAAATAAGCCTGTGTTCGAAAAACATTAAAAAAACATGGAATTTTCTGACTCGCGCACCAGTCGGATTTTGTAAGCAGCTTGAATTTATAACCTTCCAGCTGACAGTTAAAAAACAGGTCAATCCAGAACACTTCCAACAAGGAAATAGACATGGGCACAATTCTAATCGTTATTCTGGTCCTCTTGCTGATCGGTGGCTTGCCGGTTTTCCCACACTCCAGAAGTTGGGGTTATGGTCCGTCGGGTATCATCGGCGTCGTGTTGGTGGTGCTGTTGATTCTGTTGTTGCTTGGCAGGATTTAACGGATACAACGAATGAACGGACAAAAAAAGAGGCCCTTGAAAGGGCCTCTTTTTTATTGCGCCGAAAACTTAGTCCGGTTTGCCGTCAACAACACCTGCGGTGTTGTCGAGCAGGCTCTTGGTCGCCGTTTGCAGGAACGACTCAAGCTTGAGCTTCAACTCCGCGGTGCGTGGGTCGTTAGGCACGATCTCGGCATGCGGCTTGGCACCCAGTTCATAGCGGTACATCTTCGGCTCCATTTCCTTCTCTTTCGGCAGCACCAGAATCTGGTCAGCGGTGAGAATGGCCGTGGTCTGTTCGCTGCCCGACGGCTTGATCACACCGAAACCGGTGTCGCCTTCCGGCAGGTTGAGCAGGTCACGTCCCCAGCACTGATGGCGCACTTCGCCACCGATACGCCCCATGATGGTCGGCACAATGTCGATCTGAGTGCCGACGGTGTGGTCACGCTGGCCGAACTTTTCCTGGATACCCGGTGCGATCATCAGCATCGGCACGTTGAAACGACCCAGGTCCATTTCGGTGATTTGCTGCTCGTTACCAAAACCGTGGTCACCCACGATGACAAACAGGGTTTCCTTGAAGTACGGCTCTTTACGCGCCTTTTCGAAGAACTGACCCAACGCCCAGTCGGAATAACGCATGGCGGTCAAGTGTTCGTTGAGGCTGCCGCGATCGGTCACACGCTCGACCGGCAATGGCGTCGGCAAGGCATACGGTGTGTGGTTGGACAGCGTCTGCAGCAAGGCATAGAACGGCTTGCCGTTTTCCCGCGCCTTGAGCTCAACCAGGCCACGGTCGAACATGTCCTGGTCGGACACGCCCCAGGTCGGATCAGAGAACACCGGGTTGACGAAGTCGTTACGACCGATGAAGTTGGTCATGCCCTGGTTGCTGAAGAAGCCCGACTGGTTATCCCAGGCGAAGTCGCCGTTGTAGACGTACACATCGTCGTATTTTCGGGCACTGAGCAACTGTGGCAGGCCGGACAGTTTGTGGCTGCCTTCCGGGGTCTGCATCAGGTATTCGAAACCCGGCAGGTTCGGGAAGCACGCCATGGTGGCGAACATGCCTTGGTGGGTATGGGTGCCGTTGGAGAAGAAACGATCGAACAGCAGGCCTTCCTTCGACAGTTTGTCGAGGTAGGGCGTGATGTTGCCCGGGCCGCCCAACGCGCCGACCGAGTGACCGGCCATGCTTTCCATCAGGATCACGACCACGTTCTTGATCGGCAGAGTCTTGTCCGCCGGTGGCGTGTAATCGCGACGCACGGCGGCAGTTTCGGCATCCACCAGTTTTTCGTCTTTCATCACCAGCATGTCACGCACGGTCTGCTGAGCCAAAGGCTGCGGCAGTGTGGCTTTCCAGATGTTGTCGCGATCTGCGGACATCCGGCTCTTGGCCGCCGCGATCAGCGAAAGCGTGCCGTTGAGTCCCAACTGGTTGGCGAAGTTCGAATCGGTGGTGTACACGTCACCCCAACGCAGCGGCGGGCCCTGACGCAGGGTGCCACGCGCAGCGACCACGCAGATCAGCACGCAGACGACGAACACGGCGATGCGTGCATACCACGGGGCGATCTGGCGAGTGCCAATGCTGCCGCCGCTGAACGGGCCACGAGGCCGGGTCGCACGATCAGCGCCCTTGAACGCCAGGGTCAGGATCAACGTGCCAAAGGCCCACGCCAACAGATAACGAACCACCGGGAAACCGTACCAGAGCATGCTCATCACGGTCTTCGGGTCTTCCTTCACATACTGGAAGACCAGGCCGTTGAGGCGCTGGTGGAACTCGCGGTAGAAGTCCATCTCCATCAAGCCGAGGAACAACGCGATGCTCGACGCGACGGTCAGCCAGAAGCGGAAGAACCCGCGAGCAGCCATCGCCCGCACGCTGAACAGTGCCAGCAACAGCGGAACGCAGAGGTAGACCACCAGGCGCAGGTCGAAACGCAGGCCGTTGGCGAACGCTTCAAGGAACGTCGAAGCCGGGGTGTCGAGGATCATCGAGCGGTTGTAGACCAGCAGCGCAACACGCAGCAGGCTGAACATGACCATCATGATCAAGGCGCACAACAACGTGTAGGCCAAATGCGATTTGACGGTCGGTTGCAGCAGGCGACTAGAAGCTCGCTGCTGATTCAGGGCGTCCGGGTTTGCCATGTCGTTTTAGGACCCATTGGAAGTTGAAGTTTCAAAAATACAGCGGCGCCCTGCCCTCTATTGGCCATTACTTGACCCCGGGGCTTGCGCGGTGCGCAAATGTTGCACGATCACCCGCCTCATTGCCATTGATTACTGTTTGGCTGACGGATGCGGGCGGATTGTCTTGGAGGCTTTGTGAAAATTTCGTGCAACGCATATCCGGAAACACAATAAAGCCACGCCCCCGCTAAAACGCAAACGCCCCGAACCAGTCGGGGCGTTTTGCAGAACAACGCAGCGATTACTTCTCGGCGCGTTCTTTCAGGGCTTTCAGGGTATTGAACGGTGCATCGACCACGAACTTGTTGGCGATCATCGATGGCACGCTGCCGCCTGGCTCGGTGTGCACCTGATAGGTCACTTCGACCTGGTCACCCTTTGGAACAAACTTCCAGAACCCATCGACCTTGGTGACGCGCACAAACCCTTTTTCTTCCGGAATGTACTTCGGCACGCCTTCGAGTTTGCGGGTCAGGCTGCCATCGGCGCCTTCAACGGTGGTGATGTGCAGCACCGAATCACGCGCCGTGACGGGCCACGGGGTATTGAATTGGGTGTAGGTCCAGCTCTGGTCGCCTTCGTGCTTGAGCAGCTTCTGCATCTTGCACTCGTGAATCCAGGCGCAGGCGCCGGCCACGTCTTCCTGCAGTGCACGCAGTTTGGCCACGGTAGTCTTCATCAAGGTGACGCCCTGATAGGCCTTGTAGTCCGAACCCGGCACTTCAGCCAGAGAGATCTTGATGCCGTCTTCGTTCTTGGCGACCTTCCAGTCTTCAGCCTGGGCGGCCGTAGTGGCCAACACGGCGGTCAATCCACACAACACAGCGATACGATGCAGCGAACCCATGGTTTTATTCCTTATTGTTGAAGTTCCGTTGTTTGAACACATCACGCCGCCGTCATCTGCTCCCACCATCCCAGCAGTTTGATCGCCTCGTCACTGCTGCTGCCGCACACTTCGATATCGGCTTCAAATGCCGAACAGACGGCGGGGCGTTCGGGTCTGCCGAAGATGTTGCACAGGTTATCGACCGACAGTTGCACGCAACGTTCGCCAGCGGCTTTGCCATTGGGCATACCGGGAATCGGTGAACTGATGGAAGGGGCAATGCAACAGGCGCCACAGCCTTCACGGCATTTCATGACGACGAGCTCCTCATGAGGTGTGATGTGTAAAAGGACGAGGCACAGAGTAACCGCTAAAACAGTTGTTTTAAATTACTTGAACCGGGGTTTTTTCGTTCAAATCATCGTGACTGACCAGTCTCCGACAAAGCGTCTGGCCAGCGGCTCACGGATGGGAACGATTTACTGCTTGAACTCGAAATCCAATGCCGCGCCTTCGACTTCACGGCGCTCTTCATTGCGCAGCTGTAACTGCATTTCGTTGCTGAGCAGCCGACCGTTGAGCTGAAACGGGCTACTGCCGGACTTTTCGCCAAACATCGGTGGCAGCAGCGCATCGTGCCTGGGCAGCGGCACGGTGCCGATCGGTTTCAGTTCCTGGGCCATTTGCGGCGGCAGCCTCAAGTCAAGTTTGACGGGAGGCAGTTGGGTTTTCACCACTTCACTGGGCGCCTTCGACTTGGAGGCAATGGGTGGACGCTTTTTCACCGCCGCGGCTGGTTTTTTCACCGCCGCGGCTTTTTGGGCGGGTGCCTTTTTTTTCGTAGTTGCGCTGGCTGCTGGTTTTTCCTGGGCAGCCGCTGCCATGACGCCTTCAGCGTGAACGGCCATCAACAGACAAACAAACAGGCAGGCGGCAGGAAAAATCGGTTTCATGAACCCAACAGCAATAACGGCAGAGGGCCATATGCTCGCCTGTTGCGCGCCACATGACAAGCTCCGCCGAGAACGAGCCGCCCGACTGCTCAGAAGCCGCCGGCCGTCTCTTGGCAAAGTTGCGTGGCCAGCATACCCAACGTCATCAATGCCCGTTCGGCTTCACGGTTCCAGGGTGTGCCGCAGTTCAGCCGAATGCAATGATTGAACTGCTCGGTGTTACTGAAGATCAGCCCCGGCGCAATACTGATGCCCTGTTGCAACGCCCGCACGTGCAATTCCTGGGTGTTGACCCGCCCCGGCAAACTGACCCACAAAATGAAGCCGCCGGTCGGGCGGGTCATTTGCGTGCCTTCAGGGAAGTATTGCTGAACGGCCAGCTGAAAGGCGCTGAGGTTCTTGCGGTATTCCTGGCGGATGTAGCGCAAATGGCGGTCGTAGCCACCGTTTTCCAGATACGCCGCAATGCCCATTTGCGTGACGCTGCAGGCCGAATGGGTACTGAACGTCTGCAAGCGCTGGATTTCCTGCTGGTATTTGCCAGCAATCATCCAGCCGATCCGCACACCAGGCGATAATGTTTTGGAGAAGCTTGAACAATAGATGACCCGATCCAGCCGGTCATAGGCCTTGAGCGATTTGGTGCGTCCCTGCTCGAACATCAGTTCGCCGTAGATATCATCTTCCACAATCTGGATATCGAAATCCGACGCCAGACGCAGCAATTGTTTCTGCCGCTCCTCAGGCATGGTCCCACCCAATGGATTGCTCAGGCGGGTGGTCAGCACCAACGCCTTGATCGACCACTGGTTGGCCGCCAGTTGCAGCGCTTCGAGGCTCATGCCGGTGGCGGGATCGCTCGGGATTTCGATGACTTTGAGGCCGAGCAGGTCGGCCAGTTGCAGCAGACCGTAATACGTCGGCGATTCGGCGGCGATCAGGTCGCCCGGCCGAGTCAACACGCGCAGTGACATTTGCAACGCATCGACGCAGCCGTGGGTGATGACCACTTCGGAGGGATCGACCACCACACCGGCATCGCGCATGCGGATCGCCACCTGCCGGCGCAACGGCTCAAAACCGGGGCTGAACATGTAGCTGAAGGCACGCGGGCTATGGAAACGGGTGACCTTGGCCAATTGCTGATGCAGCGCCCGCACCGGCAGGTAATCAACGCTGGGTACTGCGGCACCCAACGGGAAAACACCCTCGCGACGGGACTCGACCAACACTTGTTGAATGATGCTGCTGCGCGTGACCAGGCCCGGACGCTCGACCCGGGCGATGTCCGGCGTCGGCGCGGTCAGGGCCGGCGTCTGGTGAACGTAGTAGCCCGACTGCGGCCGGGCGCGGATCAGCCCCTGATCTTCAAGATTGGCATACGCCTGCAACACCGTCGCATGGCTGACGTTGAGCTGCGAGCTCATCTTGCGCACCGAAGGCACGCGCTCCCCCGGTTGATAGACACCACGGCGGATGTCTTCGGCCAGTTGTTGAGCAATACGTTGGTAGAGCAAGAGATTGGTCATGACGCAGCACTCGATTTCACGGGCATTTTATTCTTGTGTGAAACAATACCGGAACAGTTTAGAAGTGTACTGGGACAGTTGCCACAATAGTCGACCATACAGTGCAGTGTCAGCAAAATCTGTACTGCTTTTCGTCATCAGCCAGGCAAATGACAGGCGCAAAAAAACCCGGCGCTGTCTGGCAGGCCGGGTTTTCCAGAGACGCAACCCTCAGCGGGCGGCGCCGAGCTGGCCTTTTTCGTCGGAGAACACAATTTCTACCCGACGGTTCTGCGCACGGCCACGCTCGGATGCGTTCACGTCCACCGGGTATTCATCGCCGTAGCCTTCAACGTGAATGCGTTTGTCGTCGATGCCCAGGTCCATCAAGACGTCAGCCACCGATTGCGCACGGTCACGGGACAGCTTGAGGTTGTCCTGCTTGCCGCCAGTGCTGTCGGTGTAGCCTTCGATCCGCACCACGCGTTTCGGATTGAGCTGCAGGAACTGAACAATCTTCAGCACCACACGGTTCGCCGAGTTTTTCAGCTCTGCTTCGCCGGTGTCGAACAGCACATCGCCCAAGGTCATCACCAGACCACGATCCGTCTGGGTGGTCGCCAGCGCGACAATCTGCTCTTCGAGCCACTTGCCCTGCTGCTGAACGCTGAGCAGTTTGGATTCACGCAGTGCCAATTGCAGACGCTGACGCTCCAGTTCCAGTTTCGTCTCGCGCTCTTCGTTGAGCACCAGATTGGTGTGCTCCCGGGCAATTTCGCTGTAGCGCTGACTCAGGTAGGCGTAATGCACGACGTCCGAACCGCTGCCCCAATAGCTGGACAGACGATCGGCGCGGGCCAGGGATTCACCGGCGCGGATCACGTCTTTGGGCGCGATGCGCAGCACATTCGAATCTTCCTTGACCTTCTGGAAGTCGGCGCCCGCTTCTTGCAAAGCGGCTTCACTGTGTTGGCCGGCGCACCCGTACAAGCTGGCGCAACCGGCGAGGATCAAGCTGCCGAGCACTTTTGACTTGAGGCTCATTGGGCATCTCCCAGTTGCTTGCGCAGACGAGTGATGCGGGTATTGAGCACGTTCAATTGCTCCTCGCTCTTGAGGGTCAGCACCTTGGCTTCGGCCAGACGCGCGTCCAGTTCGGCCTGCTCGGCCCGCATGCGCGCATGTTTGTAGGACTGCTCGGTCATGTTGCTTTGGGCACGGGCGAATTTTTCTTCGGCCAGTTTCATTTCCGGCATGTCGTCGGCGGTGGCACCCACGGCTTTGGCTTGTACGAGTGCCTGTTCGGTCAGGCGAATCTGTTCATTCGGCGCCGGATCGGCTGCACAACCCGCCAGAGCCAGAACGGCCAGGGCAGCGAAAAGAGGTCGAATACTCACTAAGAATCCCTACTGTTTTGGGGCACTGACCGGTTGTTGCTGCTGCTGTTGCTGCGCTTTCCAGCGCTCGATATTGCGTTGCAACGCGGCGTCCGTCAGTCCTGAGGCGGGCAATTCTGTCATCTTTTTGGCCAGCTGTCCGCGCAACCACGGATCGTTGCAGGCGGAGTTATGGGAAACCGCGAGGTACAGACCGGGTTTGTCGATCGGTTCGGCCCGGGGGATCAGGTCGTTGGCCATACTCAACGCCTGTGCGGCCGCCATGCCTGAATAGCGTCCGGCAAGAACAAATTCCACCTCGCCCAAGAGCAACTTCTGAAAGGCCTGGGTCAGGTTAGGCGTACGGGTGAGGGTCAATTGCTGCTCGGCAAAAGTGCCGAATGCCGGGGTCATTCGAGACTTTTCCGACAATGCGCCGGGATGGCCGTGGAGGTCCTGGGCCTGGTTGTAGACCAATGCCGAATCTTTGCGAGTCCACACGAGGTAGTCGTTTTCCAGCAGCGGCGGATGAATGTAATCCAGGGTTTCCAGTTCGCTGACGGTCAACGTTGCATCGGCCAACATGTCCATGCGCCCGCTGCGTACTTCGTCCAGCGCCAGGGAGCGTTTGCCGGCATACAGCAACTCGACCTTGATACCCAACTCCCCCGCCACTTGCTGCAACAGGTCCGCACTGGCACCGATCAGCTTTTTAGGATTTTGCGGGTCTTGCCACAAGTACGGTGGTGCGTCCGGACTGCCGGTCACGATCAGTCGATCGCACTTGCCCGCTGCATTGGACAAGGTCGGCAACATCGTCAAACCCAGCAGTAATGACCAGCCACACACGCGGCGCAGAGCCATGGCGACACTCTCCCACTCAAATCCGGAACAAAAAAAAGCCCGACCAAAAGGTCGGGCTCTTTATAAGTCAGGCCGCTGGATTAGACCAGCTTCTCGAACTCGGGGATTGCTTCGAACAGGTCTGCCACCAGGCCGTAATCGGCCACCTGGAAGATCGGCGCTTCTTCGTCCTTGTTGATCGCAACGATCACTTTGGAGTCTTTCATGCCGGCCAGGTGCTGGATCGCGCCGGAGATACCGACGGCGATGTACAGCTGTGGAGCAACGATCTTGCCGGTCTGACCGACCTGCATGTCGTTGGGTACGAAACCTGCGTCGACCGCGGCGCGGGAAGCACCGACAGCAGCGCCCAGCTTGTCAGCCAGGGCGTACAGGTGTTTGAAGTTGTCGCCGTTCTGCATGCCACGACCGCCGGAAACGACGATTTTGGCAGCGGTCAGTTCCGGACGATCGGACTTGGCCAGTTCTTCGCCAACGAAGCTGGAGATCGCAGCATCGTGAGCAGCAGCAACGGATTCAACAGCAGCCGAACCACCTTCAGCAGCAACCGGGTCGAAACCGGTGGCGCGCACGGTGATGACTTTCACCGAAGCGTTGGACTGAACGGTAGCGATGGCGTTACCGGCGTAGATCGGACGCTTGAAGGTGTCAGCGCTTTCGACCGAGATGATCTCGGAGATCTGGTCAACGTCCAGCTGTGCGGCAACGCGCGGCAGGATGTTTTTGCCGTTGGAAGTCGCGGCAGCCAGGATGTGGCTGTAGCCCTTGCCCAACTCTGCAACCAGAGGTGCTACGTTTTCCGGCAGTTGGTGAGCGTAGGCAGCGTTGTCAGCTACCAATACTTTGCTCACGCCAGCGATTTTCGCAGCGGCTTCAGCCACGGCGCCAACGCCCTGGCCTGCAACCAGAACGTGGATATCACCACCGATTTTGGCAGCGGCAGCCACGGTGTTCAGTGTGGCCGGGGCCACTACTTTGTTGTCGTGTTCAGCAATAACCAAGATAGTCATTTAGATTACCTTCGCTTCGTTTTTCAGTTTCTCGACCAGTTCAGCCACCGACTTGACCTTGATACCCGCGCTGCGTGCAGCAGGCGCTTCGACTTTCACGGTCTTGTTGGTGGAGGCGGTGGAAACGCCCAAAGCGTCCGGAGTCAGCACTTCGAGAGGCTTCTTCTTGGCTTTCATGATGTTTGGCAGGGACGCATAACGCGGCTCGTTCAAACGCAGGTCGGTGGTGACGATGGCCGGCAGTTTCAGGGAAACTGTCTGCGCGCCGCCGTCGACTTCGCGAGTCACGGCAACGCTGTCGCCGCTGATTTCGACTTTCGAAGCGAAGGTGCCCTGACCGTAGCCGCTCAATGCAGCGAGCATCTGGCCAGTCTGGTTGTTGTCGCTGTCGATGGCTTGTTTGCCAAGGATCACCAGCTGAGGCTGTTCCTTGTCGACAACAGCTTTCAACAGTTTGGCAACGGCCAGCGAAGTCAGGTCTTCGGCGGATTCGACGAGGATGGCGCGGTCGGCACCCAGAGCCAGCGCAGTGCGCAGTTGCTCTTGAGCGGTAGACGGGCCGACGGAGACGACGACGATTTCAGTCGCAACGCCTTTCTCTTTCAGGCGTACGGCTTCTTCCACTGCGATTTCGCAGAACGGGTTCATCGACATCTTGACGTTGGCAAGATCGACGCCGGAATTGTCCGCCTTGACGCGGACCTTGACGTTGTAATCCACAACGCGTTTGACAGCTACAAGAACCTTCATGGATTCCTCGTTACTCTCCGGTGAAAAGAAAGTCGCCTAGGCGAACCTGGCGGTTGATGCTCATCGGGCGCAAGGGCACCTCTAAAAACGCCGGCAAACGTGTCAAGTGACACTCGCTCATGAAGTGCATGACCGTTCGTCAGTGGTGACCAACGAGTCATTCAATATCGCGGCGTGTAAACTGCGAGCCAAACCTGCGCTGCGCATCACTTCCCACTGCCATCGCCCTGTCTTTAGAGGTGCTCTTGAAACCAACAGCCAGCCTACGGCGAGCGCAAAACCGACCGTATCTTGACCGGAACGCCTATTCCGGTCAATACGGCAAAATGGCCGTTCGTAAGCCGCGTGACTTTGATTTCTCTGGCTTTGAGCCAATTCAAACAAACGTTTGTATTGGACGCTAGGAGTGGTGTAGATATAATGCGCCACCCAGAGAGAAAGGTGACTAATCGATTGTCCCCTCGCAGCATTGTGCTGGGATTCATGGATGCGACACCAAACCTCCAAAATTAGAAAAAAAACTGTTGAGCCTTGAGTAGGAGATAACCTGTGGAACGCGAATACATGGAATTCGACGTCGTCATCGTCGGTGCCGGCCCCGCTGGTCTTTCCGCTGCCTGCCGCTTGAAGCAGAAGGCTGCTGAAGCCGGTAAGGAAATCAGCGTCTGCGTGGTCGAAAAAGGCTCCGAAGTCGGTGCTCACATCCTGTCTGGTGCCGTGTTCGAACCACGCGCCCTGAACGAACTGTTCCCGGACTGGAAAGAACTCGGTGCCCCGCTGAACACGCCGGTCACCCGCGATGACATCTTCGTTCTCAAGAACGCTGAAAGCGCGCAAAAGATTCCAGACCTCTTTGTGCCCAAGACCATGCACAACGAAGGTAACTACATCATCTCCCTGGGCAACCTGTGCCGCTGGCTGGCTCAGCAGGCCGAGAACCTGGGCGTAGAAATCTACCCGGGCTTCGCTGCCCAGGAAGCGCTGATCGACGAGAACGGCGTGGTTCGCGGGATCATCACCGGCGACCTGGGTGTTGACCGCGAAGGCCATCCGAAAGAAGGCCTGTACACCCCGGGTATGGAACTGCGTGGCAAGTACACGCTGTTCGCCGAAGGCTGCCGTGGCCACATCGGCAAGCAACTGATCAAGCGTTTCAACCTCGACAGCGAAGCCGACGCCCAGCACTACGGCATCGGCCTGAAAGAAATCTGGGAAATCGACCCGGCCAAACACCAGCCAGGCCTGGTGGTTCACACCGCCGGCTGGCCGCTGGACATCATGGGCACCGAGAACACCGGTGGCTCGTTCCTCTATCACCTGGAAAACAACCAGGTGGTCGTCGGCCTGATCGTCGATCTGTCCTACAGCAACACTTACCTGTCGCCGTTCGACGAGTTCCAGCGCCTCAAGCATCACCCGGTGCTCAAGCAGTACCTGGAAGGCGGCAAGCGCATCAGCTACGGTGCCCGCGCTATTTGCAAAGGCGGCCTGAACTCGCTGCCGAAAATGGTCTTCAAGGGCGGCGCGCTGATCGGTTGCGACCTTGGCACCCTGAACTTCGCCAAGATCAAAGGCAGCCACACCGCGATGAAGTCCGGCATGCTCGCCGCTGAATCCGTGGCCGAGGCGCTGTTCGCCGAGAAAGACGGCACCGAAGAGTTGACCACTTACGTCGACGCATTCAAGAAGAGCTGGCTCTACGACGAACTGTTCGCCAGCCGCAACTTCGGCCCGGCGATCCACAAGTTCGGCGCCATCGTCGGTGGTGGATTCAACTGGCTGGACCAGAACATCTTCGGCGGCAAACTGCCGTTCACCTTGCACGACACCAAGCCGGATTACGCGTGCCTGAAGCTGGCGGCGGACTGCAAGAAGATCGACTACCCGAAACCCGACGGCAAGATCAGCTTCGACAAACTCAGCTCGGTGTTCATCTCCGGTACCAACCACGAAGAAGAACAGCCTTGTCACTTGAAGCTGGCCGACCCGAGCATCCCGATCAGCAAAAACCTGCCGCTGTACGATGAACCTGCCCAGCGCTACTGCCCGGCCGGCGTGTACGAAGTGATCACCAAGGAAGACGGCGAGAAGCGCTTCCAGATCAACGCCCAGAACTGCGTTCACTGCAAGACCTGCGACATCAAGGACCCTGCACAGAACATCACTTGGGTGACACCGGAAGGTGCTGGCGGCCCGACTTACCCGAACATGTAAGCCGAACCTCTGAACATCAAGGCTCCCGAAATGGGGGCCTTTTTGTTGCCCGCGATTCAAGCCACACCACAATCCCCTGTGGGAGCGGGCTTGCTCGCGAATGCGGTATGTCTGCCGACATAAATGTTGAATGATCAACCGCTTTCGCGAGCAAGCCCGCTCCCACATTGGATTTTCAGTGTGTCAGGCAGCGCGTTCGTCTCCGGGATTACGCTCAAAGTAGCGCTTGTACTCCCGACTGAACTGCGACGTGCTCTGATACCCCACCCGATGCGCCACCTGCGCCACGCCCAAGCCCTCGGACAGCAACAACTGCTGCGCCTTGAGCAAGCGCAACCGTTTCAGATACTGCACCGGCGACAACAAGGTGCTGCGTTTGAAATGTTCATGAAACGTCGACGCACTCATGTTCGCGCAACTGGCCAGCGTCTCGACATTCAGCGGCTCGGTGTAATGCGCATGCAGATGACTGAGCGAGGCCGCGACCCGGGCGAATTGCCCCTGCTGCTCCACCAGTGCGCGCAACACATCAGCTTGCGGCCCGCGCAATGCGACGAACAACAACTCACGCAAACGCGCCTGCCCCATCACCTGGCATTCCAGCGGATCGTGCAGGCAACGCAGCAACCGCTCGACACACCCGCGCATCGCGTCGTCGAGCACCGTCGAGGTCATCGACTCCAGCGTCTGCGCCGCAATACTGCGCCCCGCCACCAGCCCCATGGCCAATACCAATTCGCCGAGCAACGTCCGGTCGATCGCGATGGAAATCCCCAGCATCGGCCCCTCCGGCGCGGCAAAGGTTTCGCACTCGAACGGCACCGGCAACGCCTGAATCAGATAATGCCCGGCGCCATACTCCAGCGTGCGCGGCCCCAAGTACGCCAATTTGCTGCCCTGGACGATGATGACCAGGCTCGGTTCATAGATCTGCGGACCACGGGCCACATCGCAACTGGCGCGTAACACCTGCACACCCGGCAATGCGGTGGGCGCAAAACCGTCGCGGGTGGTCAGTGGCTGAATCAACGAAACCAGCGTGGCATTGGCATCCAGATGACGGGTCAACAACATGGGAGCTCTTCACAAAAATGTCGCGGAAAAAGGGATGAAAGCATCTTCGCAGGTCTGATCGCGCATTTGATCAATCCAGCGTGGATGCCGGAGGAATAGGCATGACACCCGGAGGAATCGCTATGGCCGGTGCCCAATGCGGCGCCCAGAATGCACCGCCTCACCTGTCACTGCTTTTGCGAGGTTCCTCATGTACACCGCCATCGGATACGCCGCCCAGTCGGCCACCACTCCCCTCGCCCCCGTGAAATTCGAACGCCGCAGCCCTCGGGCCGATGACGTGGCGATCGAGATTCTCTACTGCGGCGTCTGCCATTCCGACATCCACCAGGCCCGCAACGAGTGGGGCATTGCCGTTTACCCGCTGATGCCCGGCCACGAGATCGTCGGCAAAGTCACCGCCATCGGTGCGAACGTTACTAAACATAAAATCGGCGATCTGGTCGGCGTCGGCTGCATGGTCGATTCCTGCCGCAGCTGCGAAGCCTGCCAGTCCAACCTCGAGCAATACTGCCTCGAAGGCCCGACCATGACCTACGCCACCCCGGACCGGGTCGACGGCAGCAACACCATGGGCGGCTACTCCGACAGCATCGTGGTCAGCGAGCACTTTGTCGTGCGCATCCCGGAAAAACTCGCACTGGCCAGCGCCGCGCCGATTCTCTGTGCTGGCATCACCACCTACTCGCCGCTCAAGCATTACGGGGTCAAGGCCGGTGACAAGGTCGGGATCCTCGGCATGGGCGGCCTCGGCCACATGGGCATCAAGTTCGCCAAGGCAATGGGCGCCGAAGTGACGCTGTTCACCCGCTCGGCGAGCAAGGCCGAAGAGGGTCGTCGTCAAGGTGCGGACCACGTGATCGTGTCCACCGATGCCGACCAGATGAAAGCCGCTGCCGGCTATTTCGACTTCCTGCTCGACACCATTCCGGTGCAGCACGATCTCAACCCGTACCTAGACACCCTGCGTTTCGACGGCGTGCACATTCTGGTGGGCCTGATCGAACCGATCGATCCACCGGTCCACGCCGCCAAACTGGTGTTGGGCCGTCGTGTGCTCGCCGGTTCGCTGATCGGTGGCATTGCAGAAACCCAGGAAGTGCTGGATTTCTGCGCCAAGCACAACATCACCTGCGACATCGAAATGCTCGATATCCGCCAGATCAACGAGGCTTACGCCCGCATGATTGCCGGTGATGTGAAGTACCGATTCGTCATCGATATGGCGACCTTGAAGCTCTAAACCTTCAGGCCAAGCTCGGCCGACAGCCGGGCTGTGACCCCTTTGATCAGGGGAATCAGCTCGGCCATTTTTTCCAGCGGCATATAAGGCACGGTGCTGGCGATGCTGATGCCGGCGACGATGCGCTTGCTGGCATCACGAATCGGTGCCGCCACACAGCGGATCGACGGTTCGTTGTCTTCAAGATCAAAGGCATAACCGCCCGCCACATACTCAACCATGCGCTGCTGAAACTGCTCCCAGGACTGCTCCGGGTGCTGCGGCCAAAACAGATTTTTCCCACCCGCCGGCAAGCTGACTTCGTACAGCCGCTGCCATTCTTCCTGCGAGTCATCCAGCATCAATGCCTTGCCGATCCCGGTGCGGGCCAACGGCATGCGATGGCCGACGCGCGAGCGCATTTCCGGGCCATTGCGCCCCGGATTCTTGTGCAGGTACAGCACTTCGTCGCCTTCACGAATCGCCAAGTGAATGGTGTCGCCGGTCAACGCCGACAGCTCATCCAGATACGGCCCGGCCAAGGTCACCAGCGGCAATTCTTCACGCGCCTGGAAACCCAGTTCGATCAGCTTCGGCCCCAACAGGTAGCCGACCTGCGGCACGACACGCAGATAACGCTCGTCCACCAGGCAACTGGCCAGACGATGGGTGGTGCTGCGCGTCGTGCCGATCAGCCGGGCAATTTCCTTGAGATCGCGGGCGCCGCTGGCCACGGCCTGAACCACACCCAGACCACGAAGCAGGGTCTGGGTGCCGGTCGGCGCGGCGTCCTTGGCGATTTTTGGGGCGTCTTCCTGCATATCCAGCCTTTACCGTTGAGCGAGTGAACGGGCGGCATTATGGTCGCCCGATGCCTGCGACTACAACTTGATACGCTCGACTTTGCCCACCAGCAAGATGTAGGAAAGCGCGCCAATTAATGCCAGCACCGCGATGTAGGTAATCGCCGGGGCAAACGAGTCGCCGGTCGCCAGGAAACCGATGACAATCGGCGTGGTAATCGCCGACAGGTTGCCGATGAAGTTGAACACCCCGCCGGTCAGTCCCAGCAAACGCGCCGGTGCCAAGGTTGAAACCAGCGACCAGGTGATCGACGCCAGCCCGTTGCCGAAGAACGCCAGCGCGAGGAACGCGATCACCAGCGGCGTCGATTCCACGAAGTTGGCGCCGATGATCGAGGTGGAGATCAGCAGACCGCCAATGATCGGCAACTTGCGAGCAAAACCTACCGTGTAACCGCGACGGATCAGGAAGTCGGAGAAGAACCCCGAACACAGTACACCGACGAACGCGGCGAGAAACGGCAGCGACGCCAACAGGCCGGACTTGATGAAGTCCATGCCGCGATATTTCACCAGGTAAGTCGGGAACCACGTCAGGAAAAACCACAACGTCGAGTTGAGGCAGAACTGGCCGAGGTAGATGCCCCACAGTTTGCGTTTGCTCAGGACAATCCCGAGGTCAGTCCAGCTGAATTTCGCTTTGACCTTGGCTTGTTCAGCCTGGATATCCACCAACCCGCCGCCCTCGCGGATCAGGTCGATTTCGGCGTCGTTGGCGCCTTTGAAATCCCGCGGCTCGCGGTACACCGCGTACCAGATCACCGCCCACAGAATGCCCACCGCACCCGTGCTGACAAACACCATGTGCCAGCCGAATTCGTGCTGAAGCCAAGCGAGAACCGGCGTCAGGAAGGCCAGGCCGACAAACTGCCCGGAGGTGTAGAAACCGATGGCCGTGGCGCGTTCGCGCTCGGGAAACCAGGTGGTGACCACGCGGCTGTTGATCGGATACGCCGGCGCTTCGAGGGCACCGACCGCCATGCGCAAGACGAACAGCGCGATGAAGCTGGCGGCGAAACCCAGCATCACTGTCGCGATCGACCACAGCAGCAAGGCGACGCTGTAAAGAATGCGCGGCGGCACACGGTCCACCAGCCAGCCGCCGGGGATCTGCATCGCGGCGTAGGTCCAGCCGAAGGCCGAGAAGATCAGCCCGACGTGAATCGGGTCGATGCCCAGTTCGCTGGTCAACGCCGGGGCGGCGATGGACAGGTTGCTGCGGTCCAGGTAGTTGATCACCACGGTGATGAACAGCAGGACCATGATGAAAAATCGCTTGCGACTGGGCGTCACCAACGACGCTTGCCCGGTGAGGGTTTGCGGTTGCATGAGGAGTGCCTCTTCTTATGTTTATTGAGGTCAATGTGAAACGCAGATCTCGCTAACCATGGAGATCAAATGTGGGAGCGGGCTTGCTCGCGAAAGCGGTGTATCAGTCAACATCTATGTTTAATGTGATGACCTCTTCGCGAGCAAGCCCGCTCCCACACTGGATTTGTGGTGAGTCAGGAAGCACTCACCACTCCGCAAAACTGCCATCGGCATGGCGCCAGATCGGGTTGCGCCAGCGGTGGCCGACGGCCGCGCGTTCGATCACGTATTCCTCGTTGATCTCGATGCCCAGCCCCGGGCCCTTCGGGATCTTCACGAAGCCTTTGTCGTAGTCGAACACCCGCGGATCTTTCACGTAATCGAGCAGGTCGTTGCTCTCGTTGTAGTGGATGCCCAGGCTCTGTTCCTGGATGAACGCGTTGTAGCAAACCGCGTCCAGTTGCAGGCACGCCGCCAGCGCAATCGGTCCCAGCGGGCAATGCAGCGCCAGCGCCACGTCGTAGGCTTCGGCCATGTTGGCGATCTTGCGGGTCTCGGTGATGCCGCCGGCGTGCGACGCATCCGGCTGGATGATGTCGACGTAACCTTCGCTGAGCACGCGCTTGAAATCCCAGCGCGAAAACAGCCGCTCACCGAGGGAAATCGGAGTGCTGGTCAGCGGCGCCAACTCCTTCAGCGCTTCGTAGTTTTCGCTGAGCACCGGCTCTTCGATGAACATCAGTTTGTACGGATCAAGTTCCTTCATCAGCACCTTGGCCATCGGCTTGTGCACCCGGCCATGGAAGTCGACGCCGATGCCGACGTTCGGCCCAACCGCGTCACGCACGGCCGCGACGTTGGCCAGGGCGAGGTCGACTTTCTCGAAGGAATCGAGGAATTGCAGCTCTTCGGTGCCGTTCATTTTCACCGCAGTGAAACCACGGGAGACCGCTTCTTTCGCCGCACGCGCGGTGTCGGCCGGACGGTCGCCGCCGATCCACGAATACACCCGAATCTTGTCGCGCACCTGACCACCGAGCAGATCACTGACCGACACGCCCAGGGCCTTGCCCTTGATGTCCCACAGCGCCTGATCGATACCGGCCAGCGCGCTCATGTGGATCGCGCCGCCCCGGTAGAAGCCGCCGCGATAGAGCACGGTCCAGATGTCTTCGATGTTGCGTGGGTCTTTGCCGATCAGGTAGTCGGACAATTCTTCAACGGCAGCCGCAACGGTGTGGGCGCGACCTTCAACCACAGGCTCGCCCCAACCGGTCACGCCCTCGTCGGTTTCGACCTTGAGAAAGCACCAGCGTGGCGGAACGATGAAGGTGGTCAGTTTGGTGATTTTCATTTTCTTCTCTCTTATTAGAGGCAGCGCTCACCGCGCCAAAAAGTCTTAGCGAAAGGCTTTCCAGGCAGCCACGTAGGCCTTGGCGTTGACGGCCACGTCCTCTGGGGTCATTCCCGGTTTGAACAATCCGGAACCGAGACCGAAACCTTTGACGCCTGCGTCGATAAACACCTGCATGTTGTCCGGCGTGATCCCGCCGACCGGCGCCAGAATGGTTCCGGCGGGCAATACTGCGAGCCAGGCTTTGACGACTGCCGGCCCCATCTGCTCGGCGGGGAACATCTTCAGCACGTCGGCGCCTTCGGCCAGTGCGGCGAACGCCTCGGTCGGTGTTGCCACACCCGGCGACAGGAACAACCCCGCCGCTTTCGCTGCGCGCAGCACTTTCGGATCGCTGTGCGGCATGACAATCACTTGGCCACCCACGGCTTTCACCTGCTCGACCTGCTCCGGTGTCAGCACCGTGCCGGCGCCGATCAGGCAATCGGCGGGCAAGGTGCTGCGCAGGATGCGGATACTTTCGTACGGCTCAGGGGAATTGAGCGGCACTTCGATGACGCGAAATCCGGCGGCGTACAGGACTTCGCCGATGGCCGCCGCTTCTTCCGGGCGCAGGCCACGCAGGATCGCGATCAGGCCGTTTTGCGCCAAGGCGTGTTTGAGCATGTCAGACCTCCAGTCAGGTTTAACGGGATGGGTTGGAAGTGATCAGTCCGGCGGCGAGCGCCAACTGCCACAACCCGCGTTCGGTGGCTTGTTCGGCCAGCGTCACCCGGGCAAAACCGCAGGCGCCAAGCGCCCGGCTGTAACGGGCACAGAGTTGGGCATTACCGATGAGGATGATCGAAGGCAGGTGCACGCTATTGCGCCGACGCCGCTGGTCTGTCGCCAGCGCCGACAGCTCATGACCGATCAACAAGCCCGACAGATAATCCGCTTGGGCCGTGGCGCAGAGTTCACCGGTCAGCCCGAGGCTGCGGGCACTGAACACCGTCGACAACGGACCAATCTCACCGTCCGCCGACAAGGCCACTTGCACACCTCGGTCAAAAGCCTGGCCATCGAAGGACGCGCCCGGCTGCTGGGTACGCCCCAGAATGCTGTGTTCGCTGAGTACGGCGAAGATTTCACCGGTCATGAAGGTGTCGAAATGCACGATGCAGCCGTCGGCCACTTCCACCCATTTCGAATGACTGCCGGGCAGGCCGATCAACAGATCGCCGCCCGCCTTGCCCTGAAGATTTTGCAGAACGCCCAGCACCTGGGTTTCTTCGCCGCGCATGACATTCGGCAAACGCGACCGCTGAATCACTCCCGGCACGATGTGTACATCGACACCGCGAAGACTGCGAACTGTTTGCAGGGAAGTTCCGAGAGTGGCGACGTTCGCCGGGGTATCGCGGTAAGCCGCTTCACACCAACCCTGGGCGCTGCCGACCATGCCACAGGCAATCACCGGCAAATCCGGCTGCGCGTCGAGCCAGTCACCGCACGCCTCATCGAAGGCCAGTTCAAAACCGTCGGCGCATTCCTCACCGTTGATAATTCGCGGCGTCCGCGGCAGCTGCATGATCCCCGATGACAGCGAACGCTGTTCGAGCACCTGGCCACCCGCGGCGAGTTTATAAGCACGTAATGAGGTTGTCCCCCAATCGAGCGCGATCAATTGCGCCAGCATCGCTTCACCTGTTTTGTTTATTGGCAGTGAGTGAGCAGGACTATAAACCCGGAAGCGGAATAATCTCAATATATAAATATCACTCCCATATATTGGGATGGATGCAAAAAAAATCGCAGCTCATGGCTGCGACCTTTTTAAACGACAAGGCTGACGATCAATTGCCCTCGGCAAACTCGCGCAACACCGCCCCATCCATCCGATACCGAACCCACTCTTCCTGCGGCTGCGCGCCCAGCGATTTATAAAATTCGATCGCCGGTTTGTTCCAGTCCAGCACGCTCCACTCAAACCGCCCGCAATCATTGGCGCAGGCGATTTTCGCCAGGTGGCGCAGCAAGGTTTTGCCCGCGCCGCCGCCGCGTTGTTCGGGGGTGATGTAGAGGTCTTCGAGGTACAGGCAGTTGCTGCCGAGCCAGGTGGAGTAGCTGAAGAAGAATACGGCGAAGCCGATCGGCAGGCCGTCGCGCAGGCAGATCAGGCCGTGGGCGGTGGCGCCTTCGCTGAACAGGCTGCGCTCGATGTCGGCGACGCTGGCGATGACTTCGTGGCGGGCACGTTCGTAGTCGGCCAGTTCAGTGATGAACCCGAGGATTTGCGGTGCATCGCTGGGGGTCGCCGGGCGGATCTCGATCGTCATGGGGACGTGCCTTCGTCAAAGGTTGAAAACGCCATACTAAGTCGGCGCGATGAGATCGTCACATGGGAAAACACTGTGGCGAGGGAGCTTGCTCCCGCTCGGCTGCGCAGCAGGCGTAAAAACTGGCAACCCGGGTTTAACTGAAATACCTTTGCGTTCCGGTTGGGGGCTGCTTCGCAACCCAGCGGGAGCAAGCTCCCTCGTCACAAAAAACGTGTTCACTTCAAAGGACTGTCATGACTATTGATGCTTTCGCGCCGCTGCAAACCCTCGCCGCTGACTTGCTGCCTCATGCGCTGGAACCCTCAGAGGACGGCGCCCATGACCTGTCGCACTTGCAGCGGGTCTGGCACAACGCGCGCACGATTCACGCACAGGAAGGCGGTGATCTTGAGGTGTTGATGGCGGCGGTGCTTTTGCATGATTGCGTGGCGGTAGAAAAGAACTCGCCGCTGCGTTCGCAGGCATCACGACTGGCCGCCAAGAAATCATCTGCCGTGTTGGCCGACCTGAATTGGTCACGCGCCAACATCAGGGCAGTGGCCCACGCCATTGAAGCTCACAGCTTCTCCGCGAACATTCCCGCTACCTCGCTCGAAGCGCAGATCATGCAGGACGCTGACCGCCTCGATTCCCTCGGCCTGCTTGGAGTCGCGCGCACGTTCTACGTTGCCGGACGCATGGGCAGCGCGTTGTACGACCCGCTGGACCCGCAGGCACAGCATCGCGAATACGACGACAAACGCTTTTGCCTCGACCACTTCCAGACCAAGCTGCTGCACCTGGCGAACGGTTTCCAGACCGCAACCGGTCGACACATGGCGCAGATCAGGCATGAGCGCCTGAAGAGCTTCATGGAGCAATTCAAGGAAGAGATCGGCCTCTGCTGAAGGCGATACTCCGGTCAGCACTGATCCTGAAATCAGTAACCACAGACCTAACATCGGCGCCCTCCGTGATAGATAGATAACGCTCACGTCTATCGGGTCAAGGAACCGCGTCATGTCCAGCGCAACACCCCCAGTCTCCAGCCGATTGTTCGGCCTGTTCTGCCTCGCCAGCTATTTGTTGTCGCTGTCCTATGGCGCGACCTTTTTACTGTCGTTGCTGATCGGCTCACGCGGCGGCAATGAACACGATGCCGGCAGTGTGATTTCGGCAGCCATGCTCAGCACCTTTGCGGCGGTGATCGTCTCCGGGCATTTGTCTGACTTGCTCGGTGCCGCGCGCTCGATTGCTTTGTTCGGCGTCCTGCTGGTGGCGGCCAGTCTCGGCTTCGCCTTGAGCCCGGGTTTCGGCAACCTGCTGCTGTTTTTCGGACTGTTGCTGGGGCTGGGTTGGGGCGTGTTTTACACCCTCGGGCCGATCATCGTGGCCAGCCTGGTGACACCGGCCCAACGCGCCAAATACTTCGCGTTGCTGTCGGGCAGCATGATGACCGGGATCGGCAGCGGTCCGTTGCTGGGCCGTGCGGCCAGCGCCCTCGGCTATCCGGTGACCGCGGCGTTTTACCTCGCCGCGCTGGCCAGCCTGATCGGCGTTTTACTGTTCTGGCGACTGGATGCACACCTCAAGAAAACGCCCACCACCTCGGTCGCGCGAATTTCCTGGCGCGCAACGGCGCACGTGCTGTCGTCCCGGGCCGTGTTTCCGATCATCATGGTGGGTCTCGGCGGCTGCGTGTTCGGTGGCCTGTCGAGCTTCCAGACCAGCTACGCCGCATCCCGTTCGCTGGACTATTCACTGTTCTTTTTCGGCTTCATGGGTGCGGCGATCAGCAGCCGCATGCTGATCGCCGGCATCGTGGTCAAGCGCGATCCGCTGCGCGCCTCCTGCCTGTTGTCGGGCCTGATGATGGGCTCGATCGTGCTGTTTGGCTTCGTGGTCGACAGCGGGTTCAGCTATGTACTGGCGGCCATGATGCTCGGGGTCGGATACGGGCTGACCTATTCAGTGATCAATGGCCTTGCGGCCAACGAAGCACCGCATGGCACGACCTCGCAAGCCTTGCTGTTGTTCAGCCTCGCCTACTTCATCGGCGTGTTTGGATTTCCCTTGCTGGCGGGGAAAATCATCGTTGAACACGGGATGTCGACACTGCTGCTGACGGTGCTGGCCGTGGCTGTCGTGAACTGGCTGATCACCGTGGGACGGTTGATCTGGCGGCCTGTTGCACAGGCTAAAGCCGTGCAACAGGCCTAGACCGTTCGTCGTTCATCAGGCACCAATGCCAATCGCGGGCGGACCAACATCAGGTAAGGACTCTATTAAACGGAGACGATGCCATGTTCATGTCCAGGTTGACCGCCCTCGCCCTCACCACGCTGCTGTCCTCTGCCGCGTTCGCCGCCACCCTCGCTGAAGGGACCGGCCCGACCAACCCCGTCGAGAGCCCGAAAGCGCCCGCCATCCAGAGCGCCCCCGGAATGAACACCAACGGCTCCGGCATCGATAACAGCCTGCCGCCCGCCACGGGCACTGACCCACGGAATCAGGGCAACGACGCCGGCCGTCAAGGCGGACTGAACCTGCCCGACACCCGCACACCCGATAACGCCGGCAGCGGCATCGGCTCGAAAACCACCACCGGTGGCTCGGGTTCCGATGGTGGTGCCAATCAATAGCTCGCCGACGCGAGCAACCTCTCCACCACCCTCAAGAGGTAAGCATGAACGACGATAACAACCTGGAAAAAGAAGTCCTGACCCGCCTGTTGCACGCCCACCCGAGTGGCTTGGGCAAGGAAGTCCTGGACAATTATCGTGGTGAGAAAGTCGTGGCCAGCGCCCTCGCCGCCCTGCAGGACCGCGGATTGATTCAACATGGCCATGTGACGTGCAATGAGGCGGGTGAGCACTCTCTGAACCTGCCGATCAAACTGAGTGCTGCGGGTGTCGAGGCGGCGCGCAGGCTGGATTGCTGAGTAAGGCCCCAGATTGTTGTTGAATTGACCGGCCCTTTCGCGAGCAAGCCCGCTCCCACATTTAACCGAGTCAGTTCAGACAACTCGGTCAAATGTGGGAGCGGGCTTGCTCGCGAAGGCTATCGTTCAGACGCTATCAATCTCACGGATCAACGCATCCACCTCAGCGCTCCCCGGCGAAGTCGCCGGCCCCCAGCGCGTCACCGCCAACGCCGCCGCTGCATTCGCCCGTCGCGCCGCCTCAACCGCCGACAACCCGTGCGCCAACCCGGCCACAAACACCCCTGCATGCGCATCGCCCGCGCCGTTGCTGTCCACCGCTGTCACCTTGAAACCCGGCACATGCTGACGCTCGCCATGCTGGCTGATCCAGCACCCTTGCGGGCCATCGCGCACCACCATCAACACCTCGGCGGGCAAGTGATCGACCAAGCGATCCAGCGCCTGCGCAATGTCTGACGCACCGGTAAACCGCAGCACCTCGACACTGTTGCTGGTCCAGATATCGATGCGCGCCAGCAAAGCTTGCATCAAGGGCTCATCCGGCGACTCCACCAGCGGCCCCGGATCGAACACCACGCTAATGCCTTTGGGCAACTCCAACACCCAATCCACCAGCGCCTGCGCCTTGCCGACCTGCAGCAGGCTGTAGCCACTGACGTAGACATAGTCGCCCGCCTCGACCGGCACACTGGCCAGATCGTTTGCGGTTAGTTCACCTTCGGCACCGATGTAGGAAATGAAACTGCGTTCAGCCGATTCATCCGTCACCGCCACGCACAACCCTGTGTCCCGTTCTGCGGGTTGGGCGATGCCGATCCGGATACCTTCCGCCTGCATCGCCTCGCGCGCCAGATCGCCGAAACGCCCGATGCCATGGCGCCCGAGGTAGACCACGGGCAAGCCATTTCGCTGGGCAGCGGCCATCACATTGAAGCCGCCGCCGGCTTCGAAACTGGCGGACTTCGCCAGCACGTCGCCTCCGGTTTGAGGCAATTTATCCACGGCCATGACCAGGTCGATGATGACTTGGCCGGTGTGCAGCAAATTAGGCATGAGCATTCTCGGTCATGGCGGCGCGGCGATCCTTGGCGCCACCGAGTACGAAGTAAATCCCGCCGGCCACCAGGAACGTCACGACCCAGCCCAGGCCGTTGTGGCCCAGCCACGAGTCGGACAGGAAACCACGGAACCACACCGTCTGTTCGGTGGTGCCGATGGTGGTGAAACTGAAGCCCAGCACAATCGCTACGGCCCACGCACCGAAAGCGCGCCATTCGATACCGCCGCTGTACCAGTAAGCGCTGCTTGGGCTGACGTCAAGCAGGTCTTGGGGGCTGTAGTAATGACGGTGAATCAGGTCGACGACAAAAATCCCGACCCACGCGGTAATCGGCACCGCCAGCAAGGAAATGAAGGTAATGAACGGGCCATAGAAGCTGTCCGCGATCAGCATGAAGTAGATCGAACCGGCGAAGATCGCGACGATATCGACCACCACCGCGTACACGCGTTTGACCTTCAAACCGAGGGTCAACGTGGTCAGCCCGGCCGAATACACCGACAGGTTATTCGACAGCAGCAAGCCGCCGAATGCGGTGATCAGGTACGGCACGGCCATCCAGGTCGGCAGCATGTCGCGGATTGCGATGATCGGGTCAGTGGCGGAAGCCAGGTCATTGTTACCCACCGACAGCAGGCCGCCGAGGGTGATCAGCAACACCAGTGGAATCCCCGCGCCGAACGCTGCCGACGCCACCAGGCGCACCGCTTTGACACTGCGATGCTGGTAGCGCGACATGTCGGCACCGGCGTTGGCCCAACCGATCCCGGTGCCGGCGGCCATGGTGCCGACGCCGATGATCATCGCGCTCAGCGGTGCAGGCGTGGCGTTGAACACGGCGCTCCAGTCGATGGTGGCGCAGAGGAAGCCGCCAACCACAATGTTCAGCGCACCGAACACGTAAGTCGCCCACTTTTGAATCACCAGCAACGTGGCGTGACCGAGGCCGGACACCGACAACGTCAGCAGCACGAAAATCGCGATAAACAGCAACGTCAGGACCGGCGCGCTTTTGGCTTCTACCGGCGAACCGAAGAGGATCGAGCACAGCGACAGCAACACGAACGCGGCGGTGGTGGTGTTGACGGTTTCCCAGCCCAGGCGCGACATCAGCGAGACCAGGGTCGGGCCGATATTGCCGCGTACGCCGAAGATTGCGCGCGACAGCGTCAGGCTCGGCGCACGGCCACGACGACCGGCGATGGAGATGATCCCGACCACCGCGAAAGAACCGGCGGCGCCGAGGATCGCAACGATGATTGCCTGCCAGATCGCCAGGCCACGAAACGCCACCAGCGTGGCGCCCAGGGGCAGGCCAAGGATGGAAATGTTGGCAGCGAACCAGACCCAGAACAGTTGCAGCGGATGCCCGTTGCACTCCGCTTCCGGCACCGGCTCGATGCCGCGTGTTTCCAGTTGCCCGGCGCTTTGCCCGGCGTTTGACGAACTCATGAAAATACTCCTGTTGCCATTTTTGTGGTTGTGGGCAATTGCGGAAGTCGAGACAACATCCCGGCTGTCCCTGTGGCGAGGGAGCTTGCTCCCGCTGGGATGCGAAGCGGCCCCAAATCCAGAGACCGTGGTATGTCAGATGAAACGGGTTACAGGGTTTGCGACTGCTGCGCAGCCGAGCGGGAGCAAGCTCCCTCGCCACAAATGACTCCATTCACCCTAAGGTCAGCGCAGGGCGAGGAGCCCTTGCACCAACGGTTCCAGCTCCAGGCCATTAACCGCTTTGACCTTGTCGATCATCGCCACCGGCCAACTCTCAAGACCCAGACAAGCCCCGAGCATCGCGCCGAGAATCGCCGCAATCGTATCGGTATCGCCGCCCAATCCGGCAGCCATGCACACCGCTTCGAAGGCACTCATTTCGCCAATGGCGACTTGTTGCGCCAGGGTAAACGAGACCACCACCGATTCCTGCGAGGCCACCGAAGTGCCGATCACGTCGTACATCACATCCGCCAGCAGCGCCTTGTCGCTGTCGACACTGATGCTGCGCGCCCAGCTGATGCGCGAGGCAATCCGCCCGCCCGCCACCCAGTGGCCATGACCTTCGGCCTGCTGCGCGATGTGTTGACCGAGGTTCAGCGCCTCGCCCAAATCCATGCCATTGATCCCGGCGGAAATCACCGCCGCCACCGCCGCCGCGCTGGAGATGCCCAGCGTGGTGTTGTGGGTGACCTGACAGGCTTGCACCACCGCTTTGATGAAACGCTCAGGGTCGGCGACATCTGCCGCAATGCCGACCGGCGTGATGCGCATCGCCGCGCCATTGGTGGTGCCGTAACGCCCCGCCTCTTCCGGCGAATGACCGGCGAGGATCATCTCGATTGCTCGTTTGGTCGAAGGCCCGAGCAAGTCCTGCGAACCCTTGGCCTGCATTTCGGCTTCCCATTCGATCAGCCGTTGCGCCAGTACCGACGGTTCGATCCTGCCCTCCCCTTCAATCAGCAACTGACCGACCAGAATCGCCTGCTCGGTGTCGTCGGTGATCGAGCCCTTGGGCATGTTGGCGGCGATCGGTTGATCGGGGCCGGCGTCTTCGAGATCGGTGATTTCGCCGAAGCGCGCCTTGATCTCGGCGCGGCTCAGGGATTGGGTCGGCATGCCCAGCGCGTCGCCCAGGGCCAGTCCGTAGAACGCGCCCAGGGCACGGTTGAGCGCCGTCATTTCGGGGTTCCAAATGGCAGGTGCAAACGAAAGTGCACAGGATCGAGCAAGCTTTCGACTTGTTCCATGAAGCGGTTTTGCCGGTCGTAGGTGGTCCGCAGTGCCTTGAGGAATACGGTGCCCACCGGACGCCCGAGCAACTCGGCGTCTTCGGCATTCAGAGGTTCGGCGCCGATCCATTGATCGCCGCGTTCGCCGATGTAGCCGTAGGCGGCCAGGGTGATGGTCAGGGAATTGTCGATCAGGCCAACACGCGGCAAGCTTTCCAGGCCGCCGGTCGCGGGCATCAATGAGCGTTCGAGGGAGACCAGCGTGCCGTCGTTGGAGCGGCGACGCCGGTCGAGGGTGATGAATTGGTCGGTGCCGAAACGCGGCAACAGGTCCGCACGCGTCACCGCTTCCAGCCGCAGCACTTCGGTATTGATCAGCGCTCCGCTGTCGGCCAGCGCCTGGGCCCAGCCGCTGCGCTGATCGAGCACCACACCGTCGAAGGTAACGATGGAACCGACACCGCTTTGCGTCGCGATGTAGTTACGCCGTTTCAACTCGGCGAGTGCTTCACGCAGCGTGCCTCGGCTAACTTTGAATTCTTGAGCCAACTGATGCTCGCCCGGCAGCAGAAAGCCGTCCTCCATGAGGCCGCTTTCGATGCGCCGGATGAGTTCGTCGACCACCCGTTGTTTCTTGTCAAATCGTACCTGTCTAATCATGTACAAATAGATACCCGAAACGGGTTGGTGCGAGCAAGGAATATTTATGGGAAGTGACGGAAGGATGGCCGCCGATAGTGACTTCGGCGCGATCTAATGTGGGAGCGGGCTTGCTCGCGAAGGCGGTGTGTCATTCAGTGCTTATGTTGACTGACACACCGCCTTCGCGAGCAAGCCCGCTCCCACATTGAACCCAGTGCTTACCTATAGAATTTGTGCAGGTGCAGGCTGGTTAGCGCTGTTTCAAGCGGTCGATGACGACGGCCAACAGCAAGATCGAACCACGAATCACGTACTGGTAAAACGTGTCGATGTTCTTCAGGTTCATCGCATTTTCAATAATCGCCAGAATCAACACCCCGGCAATCACATGCCGGATCATGCCGATCCCGCCGCTCAACGACACCCCGCCCAGCACGCAAGCCGAGATCACCGTCAGCTCGAAACCCTGGCCAATCATCGGCTGCCCGGAGGTCATGCGCGACGCCAGGATCACCCCGGCCAACGCGCCGATCACGCCATGCACGGCGAAGATGAGGATCTTGGTCCGGTCAACGTTAACCCCGGCCAGCAATGCCGCTTCCTGGTTGCCGCCGATGGCCATGGTATTGCGCCCATAGGTGGTGTAATTCAGCAGCCAGCCGAAAAACAGGAAGCAAACGATGGTGATCAGGATCGGCACCGGCACGCCGAACAACTGGCCGTTGCCGAAGACGAAGAACTGCTCTTGCGACACGCCAACCGCTTTGCCATTGGCGAAGATGTAAGCCAGGCCGCGAACGATCTGCATGGTCGCCAGCGTGGTGATCAACGCGTTGACCCGCAGCTTGGCAATCACGATGCCGTTGATCAGCCCGACAATCAGGCCCATGAACAGCGCTGCCGTCACCCCAAGAAAGACGCTGTCGGTATCGCGCATGACCACCGCCGCGACCACGCCGGCGCAGGCAATCACCGACCCCACGGACAAGTCGAAATGCCCGGACGCCAGGCAATACAGCATGGTGCACGCGGCAATCCCGGTGGTGGAAATCGCCAGTCCAAGGCCACGCATGTTCAGTGGCGAGAGGAAGTTGTCGATCAGCAGCGTGCAGAGCACGAAGATCCCGACGGCCGCCAGCAGCATCACCCAGTCATCGAGAAAGCGCCGCAGGTCCAGGGGTTTGCGCTCAGTAGGCAGCGTGTTGTTTTGGGTTGTCATCATAGTCACCTCTCAGTTCGCCACGCCGTCAGCGCGTTGGCGCGGCAAAGCCAGTTGCAGCAGGTTGGATTCATTGGCCTCGGCGCGAGACAACTCGCCGCGCATCGCGCCTTCGCAGAGCACCAGGATGCGGTCGGAAATACCCATCACTTCCATCAGGTCGCTGGACACCACGATCACCGCGATGCCGCTTTCGGCCAGGTTATGGATGATCTGGTAGATCTCGGCCTTGGCCCCGATGTCGATGCCTCGAGTCGGTTCGTCGAGCAGCAGGACTTTCATCGGCATCGACAGCCAGCGACCGAGAATGGCCTTCTGCTGATTGCCGCCGGACAGGTACATGATTTTCTGTTCGGCGCTGGGCGTCTTCACCTTCAGCGCCTTGATATGTTTGTCGGCATTGCCCTTTTCCCACAGGCCACGCAACAGGCAGCCGAAGGTCGAATGCGCGCCACGTGCGCTGATGTTGATGTTCTCGGCGACACTGGCGAGCGGGATGATGCCCTCCTTCTTGCGGTCCTCGGGGCACAGCAGAATCCCGGCCGCAATCGCATCTCGGGGTGAGCGCAGTTTCAGTTCATGGCCGCGTAATTCCAGGCGTCCGGCCGTGTTGCGCTCCAAGCCGCTGAGCAGACGGAACAACTCCGTGCGCCCGGCGCCGACCAGCCCGAACAACCCCAGGATCTCGCCTTTGTGCGCCTCGAAACTCACCGGTTCGCGCAAGCCAGGGCCGAGCAGGCCATCGACCTTGAGCGCCACCGCGCCACGTTGCCGAGCGCGGTAATCGTAGATGTCCTGGATGTCGCGACCGACCATGCACGTCACCAATTGGTCGTGAGTCAGCTCGCTCATGTCCTCGAAGGTGCGCACGTAGCGGCCGTCCTTGAACACCGTCACCGCGTTGCAGATGCGGAAAACTTCTTCCATGCGATGGGAGACGTAAAGCACCACTTTGCCTTCGTCGCGCAGGCGTCCGATGATCGCCATCAAGCGGTCGATCTCGCGCGCCGACAGGCTGCTGGTCGGTTCGTCGAACGCAATCACATGGGCGCCACGGGACAGCGCCTTGGCGATTTCCACCAGTTGCCGCTGCCCGAGGGACAAGCGCCCGACTTTCTCTTGCGGGTCGATTTCATCGGCCAGGCCTTTGAGGCAAGCCAACGCCTGTTGGCGCAAGGCGCCACGATTGATCAGACCGAAACTGGCCGGCAGGTGCCCAAGGAACAGGTTCTCCGCAACGGTCATTTCGGGGACCAGGTGCAATTCCTGATGGATCACCGCGACGCCGCTGGCGATGCTGTCGGCGGTGGATTTGAACGCCATCGTCTGTTCGCCGATCTGCAGGTCGCCACTGCTCGGGGTGTAGGCGCCGCCGAGGATTTTCAGCAGGGTCGATTTGCCGGCGCCGTTCTCGCCCATCAAGGCATGAACCTGCCCCGGGTGCGCGACGAAGCTGATGGCATCCAGCGCCTTCACGCCGGGAAAAGTCTTGCCGATCCCGTTGAAGCGCAGGCTGCCGCCGACGCTGTGCTCATGTGTCTGTACTTGCGCGTGCATAAACCACCTCTTCACAGATCAGGCAGCCCCGTCGCCAGGGCCGCCGTTGAAATCAACCGCGCCTCAGTTCCAGAGGCCGATCTTTTCCAGTTCCTGCTTGAAGTTCTCACGCGTGATCAGCGTGACGTCGTCCATCGCGGTGAATTTCGGTGGTTCTTTGCCGGTGGTGACCCAGTCAAACATCATGCTGGCGGTGTTGTAGCCTTCTATGTGCGGGCTTGGCAGCATCGAACCAAAGAAACCGCTGTTTGGCTTTTTCAGTTCGCCGATAGCGTCCGTACCGTTAATGCCGATGCCGATCACGTTGGCGGCTGCAAATCCGGCGGTTTCGGTAGCGCGCACGCCGCCCAGCACAGTGTTGTCGTTCATGCCGCCGATAATCAGGTTTTTCGCGCCACTGGGCAGTTTCACCAACGCAGAGTTGGTGGCGTCCATGCTGCCCGGGACGTCGAGGGTTTTCTGCGCCGTGAACAGAATGTGGTCTTTCGGGAAGCCCGCGTCTTCCAGCGCCTTGACCGAACCGTCGGTGCGCTTCTTGCCGGTGTCGAGTTCGTTGAACGTGTTGATCACCGCGTAGGTGTCTTTCCAGTCCCAACCGCGTTTCTTCGCTTCGGTGGCCATCGCCGCGCCCTGTTTCTGGCCGACTTCAAAGGCGGCCATGCCGAGGTAAGGCACGTCTTCCATGAACTTGCCGTTGGCATCGACAAAACGGTCATCGACGGCCATGACTTTCAAACCATTGGCCTTGGCCTTGGCCACGATGGCCGGGCCCAGACCGACGTCCGGCGGGCAGATCACAAAGCCCTTGGCGCCGTTGGCCGCGAGGCTATCGATGGCAGACAGGGTTTTCTCGCCGTCCGGCACGGCGATCTTGATGACGGTGAAACCTTTATCTTTACCGGCCTTTTCAGCGAAGGCCCACTCGGTCTGGAACCAGGGCTCTTCCGCTTGCTTGACCAGAAAACCGATTTTCACTTCCTCGGCCGCCAGCAGCGTACTGCTCAGGCTAACCGCGGTGACCGCCAGAGCGGCACAGCACAGGGAACGGATCCCACGACGACGATTCATAAGCTGACTCCTTGTTATTTTTTTTGAGCATGATTTGAAAGCCGGTGAACACTTTGAAGCCAATAGTCATATCGTATGATGATTGGCTTTCAGACGGAGAATTGCGCCTGAAAGCGGTTTTATTCAGTCGTGGTACATCACCGAGCGCCCACCATCGATGGTGATGCACGAGGCATTGATGAACGGCGCTTCATCGCTGGCCAGGAACACGGCGGTCATGGCCACTTCCATCGGTTGACCGATACGACGCGGCGGATGCAAATCCAGGGCGCGCTGACGCTCGGCATGCGGGTCGGCAAACCCGTTCCAGTAATCCACGTTCAGTTGGGTTTCGATGTAGCCCGGTGCGATGGCGTTGACGCGAACGCCTTTGGCCGCGTATTCGATGCCGAGAGCGCGGGTCAGGCCGAGCAAACCGTGCTTGGCCACCGGGTACGGGAAGCAGCCTGGAATGATGTGGCTGGAGTGGGTCGACGCAATGTTGATGATGCTGCCGATGCCCTGCTCGATCATTTGCGGCAGCACAGCCTTGCAGCCGTACCAGGCGCCGTCGAGGTCGATGGCGAAGCAGCGACGCCAATCCTCTTCGCTCATTTCCAGCGGATCGCGGAACACGTTGACACCGGCGCAGTTGACGAGGACGTCGATGCGGCCGTGCAGGTCGATCGCCAGGCGGGCCATGGCGTGCAGGTCTTGCTGGTGCGAGACGTCAGTCTTGATCGCTACCACGTCCGCCCCTTGTTCACGCCAATGCGCCGCGACTTTCTCGACTTTTTCAGCCTGGATGTCGCTGATGATCAGCTTGGCCTGCTGGGCCGCGAACGTCGCGACGATGGCCTCGCCGATGCCTTGGGCAGCGCCGGTCAGCAACACTACTTTGTCTTTCAGGCGCTCGCCTTTGGGCGGCTCCGGCACCGGTGGCAAGGAAAGAGATTCAGCCATGAATCAGGATTCCTTTTCGCGGGCGCGACAAAAACCGGGCATCTGTCGATGTCCGGTCAAAAGACTGTCTGGAAAATCGCTGCATCACTTCACCTGTTTTGTTTTTTTAAGTGTGAGTGCGTGTAACTGGTGGCCGACTATAAACCCGCCCGGCAAATAATCTCAATATATAATTTTACATCCCATATTTTGGGATTTATCCGGCGAAACGTGTACAAGGTTTTCCGGCCACATCCACTCGAAGCGACAACACCGCGCCGTCCAGCGCATGGTTGAGCGGGCTCGCCGCACTGGTGATGTACAGGGTTTTCAGGTCTTCACCGCCGAATACGCAACTGGTGGGACGACTGACGGGCAGTTCGATGATTCGATCAACGTGTCCGTCCGGGGTCAGTCTTATCAGGCAACTGCCATCCCAGCGGGCGTTCCAGATGTAGCCTTCGGCGTCCATGGCCGAGCCATCGGGGACCCCACGTTTGTCCGGGCCGAACCAGACGTAAGCGGTGTCCAGATTGCCGTCGGCGTGAATGAAGTAGCGGTACAGCGTGGCGTCGAGGCTGTCGGCGAAAAACAATGTTGTCGCGTCTTCGCTCCACAGCAGCGTGTTGGGAATTCCCAGTCCGCGAAGCAGCGGCGTGACCCGGGCATCGCGGTCGATGCGAAACAGGCCGCCGGAGCGACGGGTGACCGGCAAGTCTTCGCCGTTTTCGCCGATGTTGTTCTGCATGGTGCCAAGCCAGAGCCGCCCTTGCGCATCGCAACGGGCTTCGTTGGGGCGGTTGCCGGGTTGCGGGTCGGCCATGCAGAGCAAGGTCAGGCGTGGCTCAAGTCCCGGGGAGTCGAGGTCCAGGCGATAGACGCCGCTGCTCAGCGCGACCAGCGCATCCCCGCTTTCGCAAGGGATGAAGGCGGAGATGTGTTCCGGCATTTCCCAGATCTGGACGTTGGCGCCAATCAGCCGGAGGGCTTGTTTGCCGGCGATGTCGACCCAGTACAGCGCCTGTGTCGGGGCATCCCAGAACGGGCCTTCGCCTAGCCGCGCCCGGTGCTGGGTCAGCGCATTCAACGTCATGAAACCTCCTGTGTTGTTCTTGTTTTTAATGTGGGAGCGGGCTTGCTCGCGAAAGCGGTGTGTCTGGTAGATCAATATTGGATGTGCCGACGCCTTCGCGAGCAAGCCCGCTCCCACATGGGTTCTTTGTAGTCAGCCGGTTTTTTTGTCAGCCATGACCTGGGGGTAGAAGCGTTTGATCGCCAGGTCTGCGTTATCGATCAGGGTCATGCACGCCCACACCCCGCGCGCAGCGTCGCGGGCGGCGATGGCGTTGGCCATGTCTTTGTGGATGGGCAGCGTACGCCGCAGTTCGTCGGGGTCGGCGGCGGACACTTCGAACGACACCGCCAGCAGCGCGCCGAGCGCCGGGACCATTTGTTCGATGAATTGATTGTGGCTGGCTGCCAGGATGCACTCGTGGAACACCCGGTCGGCGCGGTTGTAATCGACGCCACTGTCCACGGCCCGCTCCAGCGCGTTGTAGGCCAGGAGGATGGCCTGCACTTGCTCGACCGTCGCCCGCTCACAGGCCCAGCGCACCGCCATCGGTTCGATGGTACGGCGCAGGTCGAGCAAATCGTCGACGAAGTTTTCCGGCAACCCGCTGCGTGACAGCCAACCGACGACTTGCGGATCGAAGAGGTTCCAGCGGCGCACCGGCAACACCCGTGTGCCGACTTTCGGCCCGACTTCGAGCATGCCTTTGGCGACCAGGGTTTTGATGGCTTCACGGATGACCGTGCGGCTGACACCAAGCTGCTCGCCCAGGTCGGCTTCGACCTTGAGGGTTTCGCCGGGTTTGACCTGGCCAGCGGCAATCCAGCAACCCAGCCAATCGACCGTTGAAGCGTGAAAACTGCTGGACATGGAAACCTCAAAACCGCGCGCGATGGAGCGATACGCTAATCATCATATGATTGGGTGTCAATTGGATTCTTCGGGATACATGGAGATCAAATGTGGGAGCGGGCTTGCTCGCGAAAGCGGTTTAACATTCAACGAATATGTTGCCCGTGATACCGCTTTCGCGAGCAAGCCCGCTCCCACATTTTGAACTGTTTAAGGCTCGAGACCGATGGGAAAGAACTCGCCGCCACTCCACACGCCAAGCCAGTGTTGCCCGTCGATTTCACGGGTCACGGCCAGTTCCACCAGTTGGTAGAACACATTGCGGTGGATCAGGGCTTCAAGATTGGTCCGCACATGCACATAGGGCGCAGGCTCTTGAGTGACCGGATCGATGACCACCCGAATCGGGTGCTCCGCGCCTGCCTCGGCCGTTTCATCCACATTGGTGGTGAAACGCAGCAACTGAGCCTCACCCTCGCCTTCCACATCCACGGCAATCGCCACGAATGGTGCATCGTCGACCTTGATCCCGACCTTCTCGACCGGAGTGATCAGGAAGTAATCGTCGCCGTCGCGACGAATGATGGTCGAGAACAATTTGACCATTGGCTTGCGCCCGATCGGCGTGCCCAGGTAATACCAGGTGCCGTCGCGGGCGATGCGCATGTCGATGTCGCCACAGAAATCGGGGTTCCACAGGTGGACCGGCGGCAAGCCTTTGGTCTTGGGGATTTGCCCCAACAAGTCGTTGGCTTTTTGCGGGCCACTCATGGTGTTCTCCTTTGAATTACTGGTCGCTGATCCCGATCAGGCTGCGCGCGTATTGCTGCAGGGGTGGGCCGATCAGGTCTGCTGGCGAGTTGTCATGGAACGTCAGTAAACCGCCACGACTCTTGATGGTTGCAGTATCAATCAAATACTGGGTGCTGGTCTCGATCAACATGATTTGAATCACGCCGCTGTCGATGCCGAGGCGGTCCACGTATTCCTGATCGAGCCACTCATCGGAGTTGCCGATGCGGTCGTCAGCCTTGGCAAACCGCGTGTACAGCAGGTAATGGGCACCGGCGGCGCGGGCTTCAGCCATGGCTTGGTCGAGACCTTCGGGGGCGCGGGCGCGACGTACCATGGGAAAGTATTCGATAAAGCCGTTGAAGGCTTCTTCGGCCACCACGTTTGGACGCGGATAAGGATAGCCCGGCGGCGAAAAAGCACCTTGGGCGATGTAGATGAACGAGTCCGGCTGAATCCGCAGGTTGTTCACCCGACGGCTATCGCTGTGATCCAGCAGCCCCGCGTCGCTCATCTGGTAGCGAGTCCCTTCAGCCATGTCGCTGACATTCATGCAGCCACCAAGCGCCAAAACGGCCAGCAGCAAAACCAGGCTACGCATCCTACCCTCCAGAGGCCGGTGACGGAAAACCGGCGAATGGCCATGGGATGCAGCTTCCGCGCCAGTCTTGAGCTGAGGGATGTTTGCAAATAGAAAATGCAAAGGTGTGGCGAGGGAGCTTGCTCCCGCTCGGTTGCGCAGCAGCCGTAAAGTCTGAGGAATGCAGTGTCTTTGATAATTCGGGGGCCGCTTCGCGCCCCAACGGGAGCAAGCTCCCTCGCCACAGGGCGTGCTCAGCCGCCAATAATCTTCATGACCGTCGCACCGCCGGAGAACGCCACTTCCTGCTTGTCACCCAAGGCCTTCACCAGCAGCCGCTGCAACGCCGGCAGCGCTTGATGACGAGGCTTGTCGAGCAAGTCGCCGACATAATGGCGATTGCTCGACGACAGGCAGCCATGCAGCCACCCCGTGGACGACAAACGCAAACGCGAGCAAGTACGGCAGAACGGAACGCTTTCATTGGCGATCACACCGAAGTGCCCCTGCCCCGGAATCTCGTAGCGCACCGCAGTGGCATCGACCGGCGCATCGGCCTGCAAATACTCATAACGCTCGCCAATCAGGCTCAGCAACTGCTGGAGGCTGACGAACTGTTGCAGGAACGCATTGGAGTCGGTGGCCAGGTGGCCCATGCGCATCAGCTCGATGAAGCGCAACTCATAGCCACGCTCAAGGCAGTAATCGAGCAGCGGCATCACCTGATCAAGGTTCTGTCCGCGCAACGGCACCATGTTGACCTTGATCTTTATACCAGCCGCGCTGGCCTGATCCATGCCGTCGAGCACGGTCGCCAGATCGCCACCGCGCGCGATGCTGCGAAAAGCGCTGGCATCCAGGGTATCGAGGGAAACGTTGATACGACGAATGCCGGCGTCCACCAGCAACGGAAGTTTTTTCGCCAGCAACTGACCATTGGTGGTCAGGCTGATGTCTTCCAGGCCCATCTGGCCGACGGCGGTCATGAAGGCTTCGAGTTTGGGGCTGACCAGCGGCTCGCCGCCGGTGATGCGCAACCGCTCGATGCCGGCCGCTTCGATCAAGTACGCCACGCCGCGCGCCATCGCCTCGGCCGACAATTCATCCTGCGCAGCCACCAGCCGCTTGCCGTTGGGCACGCAGTAGGTACACGCGTAATTGCAGGCGGAGGTCAGGCTGATCCGCAAATTGCGAAAACGCCTGCCTTGACGGTCAACGATCATGGATCACTCCGGCAATGGACAATTGGAACGCGCAAAACTTGACTCAGAATTCAAGTTTTGGCAAGTCCCAAGCCTGAGTATATTCCTGCGGTACTGCGCCATATAGCGAAATCATGGCGCAATCAGGCAGCTGAATGATTCAGCTGCTCGGCGTGTCGGTATCGCGCTTGCGCTTGTTGCCCATGCGCACGCCGATGTCCATCAGGAACTGGAAAAAGCCTTCCTGATCTTCCAGCACGTTGCTCCAGAACGGCGAGTGATACAGCGCCACAGCGCCATGCACCAGCGCCCAGGATGCGCAGTAATGGAAGTACGGTGGCACGTCTTCGAGCTTGCCTTCGCTGATCCGGCCTTTGATCAGCAGGGTCAGGCGTTCGAAATTCGAGGCACGGATCTTGTGCAGTTCCTCGACCATCTCCGGCACTTGATTGCCCTTGACCACCTTCTCTTCCAGGCGGTCGAACAACCGATAACGTTGCGGATCGCGCATGCGGAATTCGAAGTAGGCCCGGGACAGCGCTTCCTTGTCCTTGTCGACATCGGCCGAATGCAACAGCTCGTTCAAATCACGCTCGTAATCGAGCATCAGGCGCAGATAGATCTCCGCCTTGGATTTGAAGTGCTTGTAGATCGTGCCTTTGCCGATACCGACGGCATCAGCAATCATCTCGACGGTGACACTGTCTTCACCTTGGTCGAGGAACAGCTTGAGCGCGGTATCGAGAATTTCTTGCTCGCGGCGACGAAACTCACGGACCTTACGAGGTTCTTTATGCATAAGAAAAGGTCTGTTGGGGGTCAAAATTCGAAGCCGCGTATTATGCCTAACTTACGCAAAAATGCACGGATCATCCGACCATATCTGTGTTTCCTGATGATTTCCCGCAGGTTCGCTCATTGATGAGAACTCTTCCGAAGCGGGCGTATTCCAAAATTGTTTAAAAACCGGGGGCCGTAAACTGGACGAGGCGCAATAGTGATCAATACTTGAACTGTCGGCGAGACATCTCCCCCAAGTGTTGCGCCGATATTGGTACCAACGGACCGCGTGCCATTGTTTTACTCCTAATGGTCTTAACCCGGATTCCCCCCCCAGAACCCGGGTTTTTTTTGCCTGCGATTTGACCCGTGGCAGCGAGCCTGCCGGCGATGGCGGTTTTGAGCCCTAAACCGGTTTCACATGCGCCAACGGGAACAACCGCTTGAAATTCTCGGTCGTCTGCTCGGCAAATCGCTCGTAGGGCTCTCCTCGCAACATGGCTAGAAACTCCGCGACTTCCCTTACGTACTGCGGCAGGTTCGGCTTGCCGCGATACGGGATCGGCGCGAGGTACGGCGAGTCGGTTTCCACCAGCAAGCGGTCGGCGGGCACCTTGCTGGCCACATCGCGCAGCGCGTCGGCATTGCGGAAAGTGACAATACCGGACAAGGAAATGTAATAGCCCATGTCCAGCGCGGCCTTGGCCATGTCCCAGTCTTCGGTGAAGCAATGCAGCACGCCAGCCTGTGGCAGTGCCGCCTCACGCAGCAAGCTTAAAGTATCGGCACGGGCGCCGCGGGTGTGGATGATCACCGGCTTGCCCGTCTGCTGGGCCGCTTGCAGGTGCAGGCGAAACGACTCCTGCTGCAACTCGGCCGCTTCCGGTTCGTAGTGATAATCCAGACCGGTTTCACCAATCGCGACGACGCGCGGGTGATTGAGTTCGCGCAACAACCAGTCCAGCGCTGGCGCAGCACCCGGTTGTACGTCCAGTGGATGCACGCCAACCGAACAGTCGACGTCGTCGTAACGTTCGGCCAGGGCTTTGACGTCGGCGGCGTTGTCGACACTGACGCCGATGCACAGAAAGTGCCCTACCCCGCGCTGACGGGCCGCATCGAGTGCTGCATCCAGGGAGCCGTCGTGGGCTGCGAGGTCGAGACGATCAAGGTGACAATGGGAATCTACGAGCATAAAAGGGCTGCAACTTACATCGTATGAGTGGGACGGTCGGATTTGAGGGCTCCGACCAGGTGGTTTTCAATTCGACTGCGCGCCGTGTTGTCGCCGTCGTTGAATTGCACGCCGACCCCGGCGGCGCGGTTGCCCTGAGCGCCTTTGGGGGTGACCCAGGTGACTTTGCCCGCGACCGGAATCTTCTCGGCTTCGTCCATCAGGTTCAGCAACATGAAGACCTCATCGCCCAACTTGTAGCTTTTGTTGGTCGGGATAAACAGGCCGCCATTCTTGATGAAGGGCATGTAGGCGGCGTACAGCACGGATTTGTCCTTGATGGTCAGGGACAAAATGCCATTACGCGGCCCCGGGTTGACGAGTTCATTCATGCTGACCTCCACTGCTGATGCACAGAGTCTAGGCGCAGACGATCACTTCTGGGTAGGCAACGAGGCCCATTGCACCAGCAGCGCTTCCAGCAACAACGCCGGATTGAGGTTGGCCTTGCTCATTACCTTCTGACGCTGGGCGAGGATCCAGTCCTGGATCGTCAGGACTTTATCCTGAGCGGTTTTTTGCGCCAGGTACTGAATCACCTTACGCATGTCCGTCAATCCCAGACCGTCTTCATCCTGGGTCAGCTGATAGCGCAGGATCAGGCTCGACCAGTCGCAAAACCAATCAAACAACAGCAACTGCGGAATGGTTTTCCATTCTTCGGCCAATTGCGTCGGCGATTGCTGTTGCTTTAGCAATTTCTTCACGCCCTCCACCACCAGCGCGCGCTGTTCGCGCACACCCTGGGCCTGCAACTTGACCGCGCCCAGCGGCGAACCGGCGGACAGCGTCAGCAGTTCGACGCGCTCTTCTTCCGAGCTGTCCGGCAACGCCTTGGCCAGCCACGCAAGGCTCATCGCTTCGCTCGGCAGTGGGCAGGCCTGCTGCACGCAGCGGCTCTTGATGGTCGGCAACAGGCGACTGGTCTGGTGACTGACCAACAGCAAAACGGTATCGCCCGATGGCTCTTCGAGGCTTTTGAGCAAGGCATTGGCGGCGTTGACGTTCATCGACTCGACCGGCTCGATCAACACCACCTTGCGCCCGCCCATCTGCGACGTCTGCACGACGAAGCTGACCAGATCGCGGACCTGATCGACCTTGATCGCCTTGTCGGCTTCTTCCGGCTCGAGGATGTAGTTGTCGGGATGGCTGCCCGCCTTGAGCAGCAGGCAGGATTTGCATTCACCGCAGGCGTCCTGCGCGGTTGGCCGCTGGCACAGCAGACTGGCCATCAAGCGTTCCGCCAGTGCGCGCTTGCCGATCCCGGCCGGGCCATGCAGCAGATAGGCGTGAGCGTGCTGCTTACGACCGGCCAACTGCTGCCAGAGGCTGTCCTGCCACGGATAGGCTTCAGCCACGGGCCAACTCCAGCAGACGCGGCAACAAGGCGTCCAGCGATTGCTGAACCTGAGCCAGCGGCTGGGCGGCATCGACCAGCACATACCGCGCCGGGTCCGCTTCAGCGCGCGTGAGGAACGCACTGCGCACGGCATCAAAAAAGGTACGGCCTTCGAGTTCGAAACGGTCCAGACGACCACGAGCGCTGGCACGGGCCAGGCCCACTTCCACCGGCAGGTCGAAGATCAGCGTCAGATCCGGACGCAGATCGCCCTGGACGAAGGTTTCGAGCGTTGCGATACGCTCCAGCGACAAACCGCGACCGCCGCCCTGATAGGCGTAAGTGGAATCCGTGAATCGATCACACAACACCACTGCACCACGAGCCAGCGCCGGGCGAATCACCTCGGCCAAGTGCTGGGCGCGCGCAGCAAACACCAGCAGCAATTCAGTGTCAGGGTTCATGACCTCATCAACCGGCGCCAGCAGCACTTCGCGAATCCGCTCGGCCAACGGCGTACCACCCGGCTCGCGCGTCAGCACCACTTCGATACCGGCGGCGCGCAGGCGCTCGGCGAGGTATTCGCGATTAGTGCTTTTGCCGGCGCCTTCCGGGCCTTCCAGGGTAATAAACAAGCCAGTCACAGGCAGTCCTTATCAGAAATTATTGCGCACTTTGCGGAGCGTCAGCTTCCGGCTCAGGCTCAGGCGTCGGTGCAGGCGCCGGCTCTTGCGGCGGTTCTTGTGGCACCACCGATGGCAAAGCTTCGGGATCTGGATCAGGCGAAGCCGCCGGGATCGGTGCCTCGGCATCCAGCGATTCGCCATTCGCCGTCGCTGGCGCAGGGATCGGTGCCGGGCTGGAACGATAATCGGCGCGACGCTTGAGCTGAAACTCGCGCACCGCGTTGTTATGCGCATCCAGATCATCGGAGAACACGTGGCTGCCATCGCCGCGCGCGACGAAGTACAGGCTGTTGCCAGCCACCGGATTCAATGCGGCATGAATGGCTTCGCGGCCGACCATGGCAATCGGCGTCGGTGGCAGGCCCGAGATCACGTAAGTGTTGTACGGGGTCGCTTCCTTAAGGTGGGCGCGGGTCAATTTGCCGCTGTAGCGATCCCCCAAGCCGTAGATCACCGTCGGGTCGGTCTGCAGCAACATGCCGATCGCCATGCGTCGAACAAAGACCCCGGCAATCTGCCCGCGCTCTTGCGGCACGCCGGTTTCCTTCTCCACCAGCGAGGCCATGATCAGCGCCTGATAGGGGTCGGTATACGGTGCATCAGCAGAACGTTGATCCCACTCTTTGGCGAGGACTTCGTCGAGACGGTCATAGGCTTTTTTCAGCAGATCGGCATCGGTCATGCCACGCACAAAGCGGTAGGTGTCCGGGAAGAAACGCCCTTCCGGGAAAATCCCGCGATGACCGAGTTTCTCCATAACCTGGCTGTCGCTCAAACCTTCAAGGGTCTGTTCGAGCTTTTCGTCTTTGGCCAGGGCGGCGCGGACCTGACGGAAGTTCCAGCCTTCGACCAGCGTCACGCTGTACTGAACCATTTCCCCGCGCTTCCACAGGTCGATCAACCCTTCAACCGTCATGCCCGGCAGCATGCGGTATTCGCCGCTGTGCAACGGTTGCTTGGGCAGATTGAAGCGCCAGTAAACGCGCAGCCAGAACGCGTCCTTGATGACGCCGTCGGCTTCGAGTCGATAGAAGGTGCGGGTGGGTGTCGTGCCTTTGGGCACGTCCAGCAGCTCTTCCTGGGTGATGTTCAGCGGCTGTTCCAGCGCCGTATGGATTTTCCAGGCAGAAGCGCCCAGACACAGCCCCGCCAGTACCAATCCGGTTTCCAGCAGCAGCAAGAATTTACGTCTCACGTATCAAGCATCCAGTAGCGCGCGGGCAATGGTTTGGAGTTTACGGGTGAGCGGCCCAACCGGCCAGCTCAGCGCAGCATAGGCGCGCACGGGCCAAACGCCATACACGCTGTTGCAGACAAAGACTTCATCGGCCCATTGCAGCTGTTCGAGCGTGATATCGCTCACTTGCGTGGGGATTCCCGATGACTCGGCTTGAAACAATAATTCGGCACGCATCACCCCGGCCACGCCGCAGCGTTTCAAATCGGCGGTGATCAGCACGCCATCGCGCACCAGGAACAGATTACTGAACACACCTTCGATCACGCGACCGGCCTGATCGAGCATCAAGCCTTCGGCATGTTCGGTGTCTTGCCATTCAGCGCGGGCAATCACTTGCTCAAGACGGTTCAAGTGTTTGAGCCCGGCAAGCAAGGGTTGCTTTGAAAGTCGTGTGGTACAGGGGAACAATCGAACGCCCTGCTCGGCATGCGCAGCTGGATAAGCCGCCGGAGAATTGCCTTGCAGAATGCGTCGGGCTTGCGCCGAAGGATCGGCAGCATAACCGCGCAGACTGTCGCCGCGCGTGAGGATGAGCTTGAGCACGCCCTCACCGAGCGCAGCGGCATAGGCCAGCAATTCGTCGCGAACCAGTTCTTGATCCGCCGTGATCGCCAGGCGCGAACAGCCGTGCGCCAGACGCGACAGGTGCCGCTCCAGCAACAGCGGCTGCCCGCCGCGTACGGCAATGGTCTCGAACAGACCATCACCGTAAGCCAGGCCGCGATCTTTCAGCGACAAAGCGTCAGCCGGCTGACCGTCGACCCAGCTGTCCATCAGTCAGCGAACCGGCGGAACACCAGCGAGCCATTGGTCCCGCCAAACCCGAAGGAGTTCGACAACACCACATCGATGTCCATGTTGCGCGCCGTGTGCGGTACGAAGTCGAGGTCGCAGCCTTCGTCGGGCTCATCAAGGTTGATGGTCGGCGGCGCGACCTGGCTGTTGATCGCCAGGACGCTGAAGATCGCTTCGACCGCGCCCGCCGCACCCAACAGGTGACCGGTCATGGACTTGGTCGAACTGACGGCCAGCTTATAGGCGTGGTCGCCAAACACCGACTTGATCGCACAGGCTTCGGCGAGGTCCCCAGCCGAGGTCGAGGTACCGTGGGCGTTGATGTATTGAATCTGATCAACGTTGACCTTGGCATCGCGCAGGGCGTTGGTGATGCAACGTGCAGCACCTGCACCGTCCGCCGGTGGCGAAGTCATGTGGTAAGCGTCGCCACTGGTGCCGAAGCCGATCAGCTCGGCATAGATGGTCGCGCCGCGTGCCTTGGCGTGTTCCAGCTCTTCGAGAACCAGAGCACCGGCACCATCGGACAATACGAAGCCATCACGGCCCTTGTCCCACGGACGGCTGGCACGTGTCGGCTCATCGTTGCGGGTCGACAGCGCGCGGGAGGCACCGAAGCCGCCCATGCCCAGACCGCACGCCGCCATTTCGGCGCCGCCGGCAATCATCACGTCAGCTTCGTCGTACATGATGTTGCGGGCGGCCATGCCGATGCAGTGCGTACCGGTGGTACACGCGGTGGCGATGGCGTAGTTAGGTCCCTGTGCCCCCAGATGGATGGACAGGAAACCGGAAATCATATTGATGATCGAGCCTGGCACGAAGAACGGAGAGATCCGCCGTGGGCCGGAATCATGCAGGGTGCGGCTGGTTTCTTCGATATTGGTCAGTCCGCCAATACCCGAACCCATGGCCACGCCGATTCGCTCGCGGTTGGCGTCAGTGACTTCCAGCCCCGAGTTTCGCACAGCCTGAAAACCTGCGGCCAGACCGTATTGAATGAACAGGTCGAGCTTGCGCGCTTCCTTGACCGACAGGTATTCCTCGACATTGAAGCCCTTTACCGAGCCGCCAAAACGGGTGGAATAGGCAGAAAGGTCGGTGTGTTCGATCAGACCAATGCCACTGCGGCCAGCCAGAATGCCCTGCCAACTGCTCGGCACATCCGTGCCCAGTGGCGACAACATACCCATACCGGTGACTACGACGCGTCTACGCGACACAGCACTCTCCTTTTTTCAAATGACGACTTTGCATCAGGCCTAAAGAAAAAACCGCACGCCGTGATGGCAGTGCGGTTTTTCCATGACAGCAAGCAACGATTACAAGCTATTAAGCCTGGTGGTTAGTAACGTAATCGATTGCGGCTTGTACAGTAGTGATCTTCTCAGCTTCTTCGTCAGGGATTTCGGTCTCGAATTCCTCTTCCAGAGCCATCACCAGCTCAACGGTGTCAAGGGAGTCGGCACCCAGGTCTTCAACGAAGGAAGCAGTGTTGACCACTTCTTCTTCTTTAACGCCCAGTTGCTCAGCAACGATTTTCTTGACGCGCTCTTCGATGGTGCTCATACCTTGTTTTCACTCCTAATGGACAAATTCAGGCAGCTGGCCAGTGGGTAAGTGTATAGAAAGACTTTTCAGCTTTTCAACTGAAAGCTTCACTCCTCAAACCCGACAGCCCTCTGCCTATAAATAGATTGCAGCTTTATAACGGATTTTAGACAGCTCGTATGACATTTTTTTGAAGCGATCCGTCACATTTAACTCATGTACATCCCGCCGTTCACCGGGATTGTAGCCCCAGTAACGTAAGCCGCACCGTCCGACGCAAGAAAAGCGACCACAGACGCGATCTCTTGTGCTTGTCCCAGACGGCCCAGCGGAATCTGCGTCTGCAAGGCTTCACGCTGTGCCTCGGGCAATTCGCGAGTCATATCGGTGTCGATGAACCCAGGGGCCACCGAGTTTACCGTAATCGAACGCGAACCGACTTCACGCGCCAGTGCACGGCTGAAACCTTCCAGACCGGCCTTGGCGGCTGCGTAGTTTACTTGGCCTGCGTTGCCCATGGCACCCACAACTGAGCCAATACTGATAATTCGTCCCCAACGGGCTTTGGTCATGCCGCGCAAAACACCCTTGGAGAGGCGGAACAGACTGTTCAGGTTGGTATCGACAACGTCATGCCACTCGTCGTCTTTCATGCGCATCATCAGGTTATCGCGGGTGATACCGGCATTGTTGACCAGGATCGCCGGCGCACCGAACTGTGCCGTGATGCTCGCCAGTACAGCAGCAACGGATTCGTCGCTGGTGACGTTGAGCTCAAGACCGGTGCCTTGAATACCGTTTTCTTTCAGGGTCGCGGCGATGCGCTCGGCACCGGAAGCGGAGGTTGCGGTGCCAATCACGATGGCGCCCTGACGACCCAGCTCAAGGGCGATAGCCTGGCCAATGCCACGGCTCGCGCCGGTGACCAGTGCAACTTTACCTTGCAGACTCATGCAAGTTTCTCCTGATTCAGGCCAGCGCTGCACGGGCGGCAGCGAAAGCGTCTGGGGTATTGAGGTTGGATGTCGACACGCCTTCGGCGCAGCGTTTGTTCAGACCAGCCAGCACTTTGCCTGGACCGCATTCGACCAGCTGGGTCGCGCCCTTGGCAGCCAGTGCCTGGACCGATTCAACCCAGCGCACAGGCTTGTAGAGCTGTTCAAGCAGGTCGCGCTTGAGGATTTCCAGATCGGCTGGCACATGGGCGCTGACGTTCTGTACGACAGGAATCTGCGGGGCCTGCCAGTCGATTGCAGCAATCGACTCGGCGAATCGCTCGGCCGCCGGGCGCATTAGCTCACAGTGCGACGGTACACTGACCGGCAATGGCATGGCGCGCTTGGCACCACGCGCCTTGCAGCCTTCGATGGCGCGCTCGACCGCCGCCTTGGCACCGGCGATCACCACCTGGCCCGGGGAGTTGAAGTTCACCGCGCTGACCACTTCGCCTTGTGCCGCTTCAGCACAGGCTGCCAGCACATCAGCGTCGTCCAGACCGAGGATTGCGGCCATGCCGCCCTGCCCGGCCGGAACGGCTTCTTGCATCAACTGACCGCGACGCTCAACCAGTTTGACCGCGTCGCCCAGACTCAGGCTGCCCACCGCGACCAAGGCGCTGTATTCGCCCAGGCTGTGACCGGCAACATAAGCCGGGCGCGCGCCACCTTCGGCCAGCCACAGACGCCACAAGGCGATCGAGGCGGTCAGAATGGCCGGCTGGGTTTTATCGGTTTGATTGAGTTGCTCTTCCGGCCCTTGCTGGGTCAGTGCCCACAGGTCGTAACCAAGGGCATCGGAAGCTTCTTTGAATGTTTCGAGGACAACCGGATGTTGCGCGCCCAACTCGGCCAGCATGCCGAGGGACTGCGAACCCTGTCCTGGAAAGACGAATGCGAGGGAAGCAGACATGTAACGAGCCCCTAATGATCTTGTCGTCGGATAAATGACGTCCCGCTTGGGGGACGCAAGAAACTGACAGTTGGATGGCCAATTAAACTGAGCGGTCACATTTAAGCATTGTCTGACAAAAACGCCTAAAGCAACAAATCCTCCAGACGACCGTGTATCCGCTCCGGCAGGTTTTCCTGAATCTCGATCAGCGCGCGGGAAATGGCGCTCTGGAAGCCCTGCACCCCCGCCGAACCATGGCTCTTCACCACAATCCCCTGCAATCCGAGGAAGCTGGCACCGTTGTGCCGGGCAGGTGCAAGATCGGCTTGCAGACGCCTCATCAACGGCAGCGCCAGTGCGCCGACCATTTTCGAGGCGAGGTTTTTCCTGAACAAGGCTTCGATGCGCCCGGCGATCATGGTCGCCAGGCCTTCGCTGGACTTGAGCAAGATATTGCCGACAAAGCCGTCACACACCACCACATCCGCCTCGCCACGGTATAAACCGTCACCTTCGACAAAACCGATGTAATTGATGCCTCGGGCTGCCTGCAACAGAGTGGCCGCCAGCTTGACTTGCTGATTGCCCTTGATGTCTTCGGTGCCAATATTCAGCAACGCGACACGCGGGCGAACAATACCCAGCGTCTCCGCCGCGACCGAACCCATGATCGCGAACTGCAACAAGTGCTCGGCACTGCAATCGACGTTGGCGCCCAGATCGAGTAACTGGCAATAACCTTTTTGCGTGGGAATTGCCGCCACCATCGCCGGACGATCAATGCCCGGCAAAGTCTTGAGCACAAACCGCGACAACGCCATCAGCGCACCGGTATTGCCGGCACTGACACACGCCTGGACCTTGCCATCACGCAACAACTCCAGCGCCACGCGCATTGACGAGTCGGGCTTGCCACGCAGGGCCTGCGCAGGCTTTTCGTCCATGGTGATGACTTCGGACGCCGGCACGATCGACAGGCGCGAGCGATCCATAGCCGATTGGCCAGAGAGCAATTCTTCGAGTAGTGAGGGTTGACCGACGAGGGTCAGGTGCAGCGAGGGTGTAGCAGACAGGCAAGCGAGGCTGGCCTGAACAATGCTGCGGGGACCGAAGTCCCCGCCCATTGCGTCAATCGCGATGACTTGAGCGGACAAGTGATTACTCGTCAGCGCCCTTGTCGATCACTTTACGGCCACGGTATACGCCTTCTGGCGATACGTGGTGACGCAGGTGAACTTCACCGGTGGTTTTTTCTACAGACAGGGTGCTAGCCTCGAGAGCGTCGTGCGAACGGCGCATGTCACGGGCGGAGCGGGATTTTTTGTTCTGCTGAACAGCCATAATTGATTAACTCCTAAACGTTTGGGTCACGCTTTAACTGCGCCAATACACTGAACGGGTTGGACCGCGTTACCTCGTCCTCGCTCGGTTCGGGCTCATCGAGACCCGCCGGCTGCTGGCATTCTTCCGGATGATGAGCAGGCACAATGGGCAAGGCGAGCAGAAGCTCCTCCTCGATCAGTGACTGCAGATCCAATGGATCTTCGCCCAGTTCCAGCACGTCATAACCTTTCGGCAACGACTGGGTATTCGCACCCTCCTTCACCACAGCATAACTGCATTCGCTATGGATCGGCAGGGTGACCAGCTCAAGACAACGCTGGCAAACCATTTTGACCTCGGTGTCGATAAAGCTGTGGATGACCACAGATTTACGTTCATCTCGTTCAAAAACGAATTTAGCCTGCACCGTACCGACAGTGTCGGAAAGCGGGTCGCAGAGTCTCTCCAAATCGGCCAGCAGCAGTTCACCTTGAAGGGTGGTGCCACGGTCAGCCAATTTGCGCGGGTCAACGTGAGGTGGAATCGGGTCATTCAACATAGGCGCAGCATTATAGGGATGCACCCAGCCATGTCAAAGGAAATTCAGCCCTGTCCGTCACTTGCAAGCCTCCGCTAGAATTCGCACCTGACTTTTGGAGTTGCGCATGCTGCCTTTATTACTCGCTTCAAGCTCGGTGTATCGCCGGGAATTGCTGGCCCGCTTGCAGCTGCCATTCACCTGCAGCTCGCCGGATATAGACGAAAGCCACCGACCGGGCGAGCCCGCCATCGAATTGGTCAAACGCCTCGCCAAAGAAAAAGCCCAGGCTCTGGCGGGCAGCCATACCGCTCATCTGATCATCGGCTCCGATCAGGTCGCGGTACTCGGCGAGCGGATTATCGGCAAACCCCACACCTTTGAAAAGGCGCGCGAACAATTGCTCGCCGCGAGCGGCGCCAGCGTGACCTTCCTCACTGGCCTGGCCCTGCTCAACAGCCAGACTGGCGAATGTCAGGTCGATTGCGTGCCGTTCACCGTCCACATGCGCACGCTGGATCAGGCGCGCATCGAGCGCTACCTGCGCGCCGAACAGCCCTACGACTGCGCAGGCAGCTTCAAGGCCGAAGGTTTGGGGGTGAGCCTGTTTCAAAGCACCGAAGGCCCTGACGCCACCAGCCTGATCGGCCTGCCGCTGATTCGCCTGATCGACATGCTACTGGCCGAAGGCGTGCACATTCCCTGACCATAAAAAAACCGGCCACACAGGCCGGTTTTTTTATGCAGCCACAGCGTCAGCGCATCGACGGACCGTGAAAGCCCATCCACATCGCCAACTGCTCGGCAACACTGGCGCCGAGCTTTTTCGAGAAGCGATCGAACGGCGACTCCTGAACAGTGAAGTCCACCAGTTCCTTCTCGCCAATCACGTCACGGGCCACCGAACTGGCATTGCCCAGACCATCGATCAGACCGAGCGGCAGCGCCTGCTCACCGTTCCAGACCAACCCGGAGAACAGTTCCGGATGCTCTTTGTCCTTGAGGCGATCGCCACGGCCCTTCTTCACGCTATTGATGAACTGCTGATGCGTGGTGTCCAGCACACCCTGCCAGAACTGAGTCTCCTCAGGCTTCTCTGGCTGGAACGGGTCAAGGAACGACTTGTGCTCGCCCGACGTATACGTCCGACGCTCCACACCCAGCTTCTCCATGGTGCCGACAAAGCCGTAGCCAGCCGCCGTCACACCAATGGAGCCCACCAGGCTCGCCTTGTCGGCGTAGATCTGATCTGCCGCACTGGCGATGTAGTAGGCGCCGGAAGCGCCCAGGTCCGAGATCACCGCGTACACCTTGATCTGCGGATGCAGGGCACGCAAACGGACGATTTCGTCATACACGTAGCCCGACTGCACCGGACTGCCGCCCGGGCTGTTGATGCGCAGAATGATGCCCTTGACCTTATCGTCCTCGAAGGCCGCGCGCAGGCTACCGACGATATTGTCGGCGCTGGCCGATTCTTTGTCGGCGATCATGCCAACCACATCGATCAATGCGGTGTAGTTGGAGCTGCGGGTCGCACTCTTTTCCATGTCCATCAGCGGCGTGAACAGAATCAGCGCCACAAACAGGTACACGAACGTCAGCAGCTTGAAGAAAATCCCCCAGCGACGCGAACGGCGCTGCTCCTGCACACCGGCCAGCAGGGTCTTTTCCAGCAGCTTCCAGCTTTTTTCGTCACCGCTCTCTACGCTCGCCTTGGCGGGCGCTTTCCATTCGTCGGTCATGACATCTACCCCAGCAAAAACCTGTTAAGCCCGCTGACTCAGCCAGGCATGCAATTCTGAAAAACGATCAATGGCCAGTGCCGGCCCGAACAACTTCAACGCCTCGATCGATTGCGCGCCGTAGCTGACAGCCACCGAGTCCATGCCGGCGTTGCGCGCCATCTGCAAGTCGAAGGACGAATCGCCCACCATCAGTGCCTGCTCGGGGCGGACCTCGCAATGCCTGAGAATCTGCTCAAGCATCAGCGGATGCGGCTTGCTGGCGGTTTCGTCGGCGGCGCGAGTGATATCGAAATAATCTTCCCAGCCGTGCGATTTCAGCACCCGATCCAGCCCGCGACGGGCCTTGCCGGTCGCAACAGCCAAATGATAACCCTCGGCACGAAACGCCTCCATCGACTCGACAACACCTTCGAACAACGGCGAAGGCACGGCCTCGGCGGCAATGTAGTGATCGGCATAGTGCTGACGGAACGCTACAAGTTCGTTATCGCCAATCTCGGGATACAGGGTGCGAATCGCTTCCGGCAAACCCAGACCGATGATGCCCTTGACGGCAAAATCATCACGCAACTGAAATCCGCAGCGCTCGGAGGCGACATGCATCGCCTCCACAATCCGACCAATGGAGTCGGCCAACGTGCCATCCCAATCGAAAATCAGCAGCTTGTAATCAGATTGGCGCACTCAGTCGCTCCACGGTCTTGGACCACATCTCATCCACAGGCGCCTGCAATTTCAGCTCACTACCATCCGGCAGCGGCACGGTCAGCATGTAGGCGTGCAGAAACAGGCGCTTGCCGCCCAGATCGCGGATTTCCTTGCTGAAACCTTCGTCGCCATACTTGGTATCACCGGCGATGCAATGCCCGGCGTGCAGGGTATGAACGCGAATCTGGTGAGTGCGGCCGGTGATCGGCTTGGCTTCGATCAGGGTGGCAAAGTCGCCGAAGCGGCGCAGGACCTTGAACACGGTCACCGACTCCTTGCCCTCCTCCTCGTCGACCTCGACCATGCGCTCGCCGGAGCGCAGATTGCTCTTGCCCAGCGACGCGCGGACCTGCTTGATCGAGGCCGCCCAGTTACCACGGACCAGCGCCATATAGCGTTTATCGACGCCATCGCCGCGCAATGCCGTGTGCAAGTGGCGCAACATGCTGCGCTTCTTGGCGATCATCAGCAGCCCGGAGGTATCACGGTCGAGACGGTGAACCAGTTCGAGCTCCTTGCAATCGGGACGCAACTGACGAAAGGCTTCGATTACCCCATAGGTCAGACCGCTGCCGCCATGGACTGCGATGCCGCAAGGCTTGTTGATCACGATCAGCGCTTTGTCTTCGAAGACAATCGAAGCTTCGAGGCGTTGCAGCAGGCCCTGGGCCAGTGGCACCGGCTCGTCGCGCTCAGGCACGCGAACCGGCGGCACGCGCACGATATCGCCCGCCTGCAGCTTGTATTCGGGCTTGATCCGACCTTTGTTCACACGTACTTCGCCTTTGCGCAAAATGCGGTAAATCAAGGTCTTGGGCACGCCTTTGAGCCGAGCGAGAAGGAAATTATCAATACGTTGGCCGGCATATTCCGGCGAGACCTCCAGCAGTTGTACGGCTGGGGTCGAAGGGGTTGTAGTCGTCATGGCGCGGATGATAACAATTTTTTATGGAATTGAAGCACTTAATCATTGCTGCTATAGTCGCGAACGCCGCCAAAAGCGGCCTGGACAGCGGACCAACGGTCAAAAACCGGCCCTGACCAACGCAATTCACCAGGACGCGAGGCCGTCCTACGGGGCTTTCGCTACGTAACGGTGGAGTTTGCAGCTGTAACGAGCGCAGGTGACATGAGGCCTGAATCAAGCCGCAAAGCAGAGTTTTAACTCGCCTTGCGAGCCAATATTCACGGCCAGTTCACAAAGTGCAGTCAGCCGCGAACGACCCTGAGCGAACGCTTCGGAAACAACGCCTAAATTAGCCATGATGCGTGACCTCCCCCTTCGGAGCTCACGGTAAATGCCAACCCGCTGCGGATTCTGCGCGCGGCAGCACCCGAATTATCAGGGATACGTGTAGGGTGGAGATGCACAACCGCTGGACTGTGTAGCAATAGGCTTTATCAAGACGCTTCATCTCGTCCACAGCCGCTGGTTGATTCCTCCTCCTGACTGAGTGCTTAAGTAGCCACAGCAAGCAGGACGCGTACGTCGCGACACCGGCCCAATTGGTCGGGGTTCGCTAGACACTGGAGTGGCCAACCACTCCTGACGCACCTGACACCGACCGTGAGAAGTCGTGTGTGCCGAACGCCGTTTCCGGCAGCCCGGAAACCGACGGTACTACATGAAAAGAATGCTGATTAACGCAACTCAACCCGAAGAGTTGCGTGTTGCACTGGTAGATGGCCAACGCCTCTACGACCTGGACATCGAATCCGGTGCACGCGAGCAGAAGAAGGCCAACATCTATAAAGGCCGGATTACTCGCATCGAACCAAGCCTTGAGGCTGCCTTTGTCGATTTCGGCTCCGAGCGCCACGGCTTCCTGCCCCTCAAAGAAATCTCCCGCGAATACTTCAAGAAAGCCCCAGAAGGCCGCGTCAACATCAAGGACGTCCTGAGCGAAGGCCAGGAAGTCATCGTTCAGGTCGAAAAAGAAGAACGTGGCAACAAGGGCGCAGCCCTGACCACCTTCATCAGCCTGGCCGGTCGTTACCTCGTTCTGATGCCGAACAACCCGCGTGCCGGCGGCATCTCCCGTCGCATCGAAGGTGAAGAGCGCAACGAATTGCGTGAAGCCCTGAACGGTCTGGTTGCCCCGGCCGACATGGGTCTGATCGTGCGCACTGCCGGCCTTGGCCGCAGCAGCGAAGAAATGCAGTGGGACCTCGATTACCTGCTGCAACTCTGGACCGCCATCAAAGAAGCGTCGCTGGATCGTTCCGCGCCATTCCTGATCTACCAGGAAAGCAACGTGATCATCCGCGCCATCCGCGATTACCTGCGCCAGGACATCGGCGAAGTGCTGATCGACAGCGTTGAAGCCCAGGACGAAGCCCTGACCTTCATCCGCCAGGTGATGCCGCAGTACGCCAGCAAGATCAAGCTGTACGAAGACAGCGTTCCGCTGTTCAACCGTTTCCAGATCGAAAGCCAGATCGAGACCGCTTTCCAGCGCGTCGTTGAACTGCCTTCCGGCGGTTCCATCGTTATCGATCCGACCGAAGCCCTGGTGTCCATCGACATCAACTCGGCGCGCGCCACCAAAGGCAGCGACATCGAAGAAACCGCCCTGCAGACCAACCTTGAAGCCGCCGAAGAAATCGCCCGTCAGTTGCGCTTGCGCGACATCGGCGGCCTGATCGTCATCGACTTCATCGACATGACCCCTGCCAAGAACCAGCGCGCCGTGGAAGAGAAAGTCCGCGAATGCCTGGAAGCCGACCGCGCTCGCGTGCAAGTCGGTCGCATCTCGCGCTTCGGCCTGCTGGAAATGTCACGTCAGCGCCTGCGTCCATCGCTGGGCGAAAGCAGCGGCATTGTTTGCCCGCGTTGCAACGGCACCGGCATCATCCGTGACGTTGAATCGCTGTCGCTGGCGATCCTGCGCCTGATCGAAGAAGAAGCCCTGAAAGACCGCACCGCCGAAGTCCGCGCACAAGTGCCGATTCCGGTTGCCGCGTTCCTGCTCAACGAAAAACGCAACTCGATCACCAAGATCGAACTGCGCACCCGTGCCCGCATCGTCATTCTGCCGAACGATCACCTCGAAACGCCGCACTTCGAAGTTCAGCGTCTGCGCGATGACAGCCCGGAAGCCAGCATCAATCAGTCCAGCTACGAAATCGCTGCTGCCGCTGCCGAAGTCGAAGAAGTCCAGCCAGCCGCTGCGACCCGTACCCTGGTTCGCCAGGAAGCTGCGGTCAAGACTGCTCCGGCCCGGGCCAACGCTCCGGTTCCGACCGAAGTCGTCGCTGCTGCGCCAGTGGTCGCACCGGTTGCCGCGCCTGAGCCAAGCCTGTTCAAAGGCCTGGTGAAGTCGCTGGTCAGCCTGTTCGCGACCAAGGAAGAGCCTGCCGCTCCGGTTGTGGTTGAAAAACCAGCGACCACCGAGCGTGCGCCGCGTAACGAAGAGCGTCGCAACGGTCGTCAGCAGAGCCGCAACCGTAATGGTCGCCGCGATGAAGAACGCAAGCCTCGTGAGGAACGTGCACCGCGTGAAGAGCGCGCACCCCGTGAGCCACGCGAAGCCCGCGAAGAAACCCCGGCCGTAGCCCGCGAAGAACGTGCGCCACGTGAAGAACGCGCACCACGTGAAGAGCGCGCACCACGCGCCCCTCGCGAAGAACGTGCACCGCGCGCTCCACGCGAAGACCGCAAGCCACGCGGTGATCGTGAAGAGCGTCCGGTTCGTGAATTGCGCGAACCTCTGGATGCTGTTCCGGCCGATGCTGCCGCTACCGCTGAAGAGCGCCCGGCTCGCCAGCCACGTGAAGAACGCGCTCCACGCCCACCGCGTGAAGAACGTCAGCCACGTACAGAACAAGCCGCAGCCGCCGTTGCTGAAGAAGAGCTGACCTCCAACGAAGAGCAGTTACAGGAAGACGGCCAGGAAGGCGCCGAAGGCGATCGTCCACGCCGCCGCTCCCGTGGCCAGCGTCGTCGCAGCAACCGTCGCGAGCGTCAACGCGATGCCAACGGCAACGTGATCGAAGGTTCGGAAGAATCCGAATCTGGCGAAGGTAATGAAGGTAACGAAAGTGCCGAAGGCCGCGAAGCCCCAAGCACTTCTGATCTGGCCGCAGGCCTGGCTGTTACCGCAGCCGTTGCCAGCACCGTGATCAGCGCACCGGCTGAAGCACAAGCTCACGAGCAAGCTGAACTCGCCACGGCGGCTGTTCAGGAAACTGCTCCGGTTGAAGCGCCAGTGGTTGAAGCAACGACTCCGGTCGAAGCGACTGCCGCTCCGGAAATCGAAGTGGCTCCGGTTCGTGAAGCGTTTGTTCGTGAAGCGTTCGTTCGTGAAGAAGTCCAACCGGTGGCTGAAGCGGCTGTCGCCGCCGAGCCAGTGGTTGCTGCCGAGCCTGCTGCCGAAACCGTCACCGAAACCGTGACCGAAGCTGTCCGCGAAGTTCGTGAAGAACAAACCGCGTTCAACTGGGTTGCCGAGCCGGTTGCTGTTGAAGCGCCTGCACCGGTGGCTGAAGCTGAAGTGGCTGAAGCGATGGTTTCCGAGCCAGTGGTTGTGGCTGCCGAACCTGCTCCAGTTGTTGAAGCACCGGCTCCGGTTGTTGCCGAAGTGGCTGCACCGGTGGTCGAAGCCGCCCCTGCCAGCGCCCTGACCGAAAACGGTCGTGCGCCAAACGATCCACGAGAAGTGCGTCGTCGCAAGCGTGAAGCCGAGCGTCTGCAGAAGGAAGCCGAACTGGCTGCCGCTGCTGCACCGGTTGAAGCGCCTGCTGCTGCCGAACCCGCTCCGGTTGTTGCTGAAGTGGTCGAAGCGGCACCTGCCGAGTCGGTCATCGAAGAAGCTCCGCGCTCCGTTCAGGAAGCCGTAGAGCAACACGAACAAGCCCAGGAAAAAGAGCACGAGCCTAAACCTCTCGTCTGATTCCTAGGCCATTAAAAGCCCCGCCTGGTCACCCAGGCGGGGCTTTTTTATGCCTCTCTGAACATCACCGCAAATCCCCTGTGGGAGCGGGCTTGCTCGCGAATGCGGTCTCTCATTCAACATTTTTGTTGGCTGATCCACCGCATTCGCGAGCAAGCCCGCTCCCACATTGGATTTATGCAGGTCTGAATGTCAGTGATTCTGGCACATCGACGTCCCACAGCACTCCGGGATCATCCACCACCACCTCAACTACCCTGCCTTGCGCAAACAGCGGCTTGGCCCCTCGATCACCCGACAACCCCATCAACCCCGGTCCAAAGCTGCGACCAAACCCCACCGGATGCCCAAACTCCCCCTCCAGCACCGGTACACCGATCGCATCATCAGCCACACCCGCCAGCACGCTCTCAACCGTCGAAGGCAGGATAAACGGCATATCCCCCAGCACAATCAACCAGCCACTGCACTGCGAACACGCCGCCACACCCGCCGCAATGCTGTCGCCCATGCCCGTCGTGTCGATCAACACAATCTCGCAGCCATACGCTTGAGCCATACGAATCACCTGCGGGCGATTTTCAGTCGTCACCAGCACGCGTTTACCCAGAGAAGCCGGCAAGCTCACCAACACCTGCTCGATCACCGAACGAACCGCGCCGTCGCGCCCCACGCAGTCGGCCAACAACTTGTCTTTCTCAGCCCCCGCCACCTGACGAAAACGACTGCCCTGCCCCGCCGCCAGCACGATGACGCCGATGGGTTCACTCATACCACCTCCTGCAGCGGCTTCTTTTGCTTGAGTTCGACGCCGTTCTTGATCGCGACAATCTCCGCCATCAGTGACAAGGCGATTTCCGCCGGGCTATGACTGCCAATGTGCAACCCGATCGGGCCATGCAAACGCTCGATAGCCTGTGCCGACAAGCCCAGTTCGGCGAGGTTTTCCCGGCGCTTCAGGCTGTTGACCCGGGAACCCAGCGCGCCCACATAAAAGGCCTTGGAGTCCAAAGCCGTGAGCAGCGCCATGTCATCCAGGCGAGGATCGTGCGTCAGGGCGACGATGGCCGTGCGTTCGTCAGTCTGAATGTTCAGCACCGCCTCATCCGGCATGCCCGAGACAAAACGGCCGTGCTGCTCTTCCCAACCGTACACAAACTCGGTGCGTGGATCGCAGATCAACACTTCGAAATCCAGCAACCGCGCCATCTCGGCGACATAACGGGACAATTGCCCCGCGCCGATCAGCAACAAGCGCCAACGTGGACCATAAATCGCACGCAACGTGTGGCCATCAAAACTCAGTACATCGGCCTTGTTCGCTGCCTGTACAACCACCTCACCGGTCGCAATATCAAGCGAACGAGCGACAATTTCATGGGCCTCACAGCGCGCCAGCAATTCGGCGAGCCAATGCGGATCGCCGACCCGCTCCTCGGTCAGGCGCAACGTACCGCCGCAGGGCAAACCAAACCGCGCAGCCTCCTCGCGAGTGACGCCGTAGGTGATCAACTGCACCGGCGGCCCATCCGCCGGGATACGCCCATCGTGCAGCCGGGCAATCAGGTCATCCTCAACACAACCGCCCGACACTGAACCGATCACCACACCATCTTCACGCAACGCCAACATGGCGCCAGGCGCCCGAGGTGCGGTGCCCCAGGTCTGGACCACGCTGTACAGCACCACCCGCTGACCGGCGCGGCGCCATTCGAGCACGCTGCGCAGGACGTTCAGATCGACGCTGTCCATCACGCTTGCGCCTTCTGCCAACCTTGCAGCTGATAGCGAACCGGCAGGTTGCGGATGCGTTTGCCGGTGGCGGCGAATATCGCGTTGCACAGCGCCGGCGCAATCGGTGGCACGCCTGGCTCACCGACACCGCCCAAGGGCACAACGCCTGGCGGAGTGACCAGATGCACCGCGACTTCCTTGGGCGCCAGCGACATGCGCGCCACTTCGTACATGTGGAAGTTGTCCTGCTGGACCTTGCCGTCCTTGAAGCTGATTTCCCCCAGCACCGCATTGCCCAGGCCCATGACGCAGGCGCCCTCGAACTGCGAGCGGATGCGCTCGGGGTTGATCTGCGGCCCGCAATCCACGGCGATGTCAGCCTTGTGCACGATCAACGTGCCGTCATCTTTGACTTCGACTTCGATAACCGCCGCCACATAGGTGACGAAACTGTAATGTACCGCCAGCCCCAGGCCTCGGCCCTTGGGCATTTCACGCCCCCAACCCGCGGCTTTGGCGGCAGTTTCCAGCACCGTGCGCAGGCGGCCGGTATCGATCGGATAGCGCTCGGGGGATTCGCCGTAGTTCCACTCTTCACTCAACGTGCGCGGGTCGATCTGACGGTCCGGACCGAGCAACTTGATCTGGTACTTCAGCGGATCTTGACCGGCCTTGTGCGCCAGCTCATCGACAAAGCTCTGAATCGCAAAGCCATGCGGGATGTTCGACACCGAGCGATACCAGCCGACGCGGGTATGCACCGTCGCCTCCGGGTTTTCCAGGCGCACATTGGGAATCGCATAAGCCATGTTGGTGAACCCCATGCCCAGCTCAAACGCCGCCTCGTGGTTCATTCCCGGTGCAAACAGCGCGGTGATGCTGGGCGCCACGGTACGGTGCAGCCAACCGGACGGCAGGCCGTCCTTGTTCAGGCTGGCGTTGAGGTACTCGACCGACACGGTGTGGAAATAGGAACAATGGATGTCGTCTTCACGGGTCCATTGCACCCGCACGGCCTTGCCGGGGAACTCTTTGGCAAGGATCGCCGCTTCAGTGATGAAGTCAGGTTTGGATTTGCGACCAAAACCGCCACCCAGCAAGGTCACGTTGAACGTCACGTTATCGAACGGAACGCCCAGGCGCTCGCCGATTCGTGTACGGGTGACCTGCGGCGCCTGACTTGGTCCCCAGGCTTCGCAGACGCCGTCCTTGAAGCGTGCAATGGCGACCATCGGTTCCATAGGCGCCTGCGCCAGGTGAGGCAGGTAATAGGACGCTTCGAGGGTGCTGTCGGCGCTCTTCATCGCTTCGTCGATGCTGCCGGTATTGCGCACCACTTTGCCGGGTTTGAGGGACGCGGCTTCCAGCTCCTTGCGATAGGCAATCGAGTCATAACTGGCGTTCGGGCCGTCATCCCATTCGATCTTCAGCGCCTCGCGGCCCTTGATCGCCGCCCAGGTGTTGCTAGCCACCACGGCCACACCGCCCAACGGTTGAAATTCGGACGGCAGCGGGCTGCCTTCGATCTGCAGGACCTTGATCACGCCGGGGACTTTCAACGCGGCGCTGGAGTCGACGGATTTGACCTTGCCGCCGTACACCGCCGGACGCGCAATGGTGGCGTAGAGCATGCCGTCGAAATGCACGTCAGCCCCATAAATGGCGCGGCCGTTGACGATGTCGGCACCGTCGATGGCCTTGGTGCCTTCCTTGCCGATATAGCGAAACTGCGACGGGTCCTTGAGACGAACGCTGTCACGCGCGGGCACCGCCAGCGCACCGGCTGCGGCGGCTAATGCGCCGTAGCCCAATTCACGACCGGACGGTTTATGGATGACTTTGTGCAGTTGCGCATGGCACTCGGCGACGGGGACTTTCCACTGCTCGGCAGCGGCCTGCTCCAGCATGGTTCGCGCGGCGGCACCGCAGCGGCGCATCGGCTCGTACCAGTGACGCATGCTGCGCGAACCGTCGGTGTCCTGGTTGCCGAAACGCACTTCGTCGCCCGGCGCCTGTTGCACCTTCACCATCGCCCAGTCAGCGTCCAGTTCATCGGCCACCACCATCGTCAGGCTGGTGCGTACACCCTGGCCCATTTCCGAACGGTTGCAGATCACGGTCACCGTGCCATCGGCGGCGATGCTGACGTAAACCTTGGGATCATCAATCGCGCCGTGTGGCATGCCGTCGGCGCCGAACTTCTTCGATGCTTCTTCGGCAAACACGTCCTGCCAGCCCCAACTGGCCGCCAGCACCAAGGCACTGGTCGCGCCGACCCCTTTGAGGAAACCGCGTCGACTCAAGTTACTGAGGTTGCTCAGGGCAAAATCATTCGGTAACTGGCTCATGCCTTGGCCTCCTTCAAGTGAGTGGAGGCCTGACGAATGGCGGTCTTGATGCGGTTGTACGTCCCGCAGCGGCAAATGTTGCCGACCATCGCCTCTTCGATTTGCGCGTCGGTGGGATTCGGGTTGGTCTTGAGCAGCGCCGTGGCGGACATGATCTGCCCGCCCTGGCAGAAACCGCACTGGGCCACCGCGGTGTCGAGCCACGCTTGCTGAACCACTTGCCCGACCGGATCGGCGTGCAGGTTGTCGATGGTGGTGACGTTCTGCCCGACCACCGAGCCAATCGGGGTGATGCAACTGCGCGCCGGCGATCCGTCGATGTGAATCGTGCACGCGCCGCACAGGCCCATGCCGCAGCCGAATTTGGTGCCGTTGTAACCGGCCACATCGCGAATGGCCCAGAGCAGCGGCATGTCCTCGGTGACATCCAGTTGATGATCTTGACCGTTGAGTTTCAGGGTAATCATGGGCACGCCCGCATAGGTGTATCGGTTATGGGGTCGAGCAATCTGCCGTGAAATCTTGGTTCGTGACACGCAGATCAACTCAGGCTAAAGAGGCTCTCTTGTGCGATGGGAATGTCTGCACCGGGCCTTTGATGGAGCAAATGCTTGCATCGTTAGGTGGCTAAGTTAACCCAGCATTAACAAAAAAGCCCTGCACAGTGGAAGTGTGCAGGGCTTTGAGATCAGTCCTGAAAGCTTAGCTTCAATACTGATTGGGCTCCATTTCCAGATCGACGTGGAATCGTTCTGAAATGTCTTTCTGGATTCGCTGAGCCAGGCTGAGCAATTGCAGTCCCGTGGCACTGCCATAGTTGACCAGCACCAGCGCCTGTAACTTATGCACGCCTGCATCCGCGTCACGGAAACCTTTCCACCCTGCTCGCTCGATCAACCAGCCCGCCGCCAGTTTCATTTGCCCATCGGGTTGCGCATACGCCACCAGATCCGGGTATTCGCCCTTGAGCCGGGCGACCAGCGCCGCCGGCACCAACGGATTTTTGAAGAAGCTGCCGGCATTGCCCAACACGGCCGGGTCCGGGAGCTTTTCATTGCGGATACTGCAAATCGCCTGGCTGACATCCGTGGCCGTCGGCTGCTCGATGCCTTGCTCGGTCAGGCGCTGGCGCACCGGGCCGTATTCCAGGTGCAGGTGCGCGGCGCGGTCGAGGGTGAAACGAACGCGCAAGATCAACCAGCGACCCGGCTCCTGCTTGAACAGGCTGTCGCGGTAAGCAAAGTTGCACTCAGCCAAGGTGAAGTCCCGCAGCTCGCCGGTCTGGCGATCCAGCGCGGTCAGGCCGGCGAACACGTCTTTGATCTCGACCCCGTACGCACCGATGTTCTGCATCGGCGCCGCACCGACGGTGCCGGGGATCAGGCTGAGGTTTTCCAGGCCCGACAAACCCTGCGCCAAGGTATGTTGCACGAACGGATGCCACGGCTCGCCGGCCTCGGCTTCGATCACGACTTTGCTGCCATCATCACTGAGGATGCGAATCCCGCGCGTGGCCATGCGCAGCACCAGCGACTGGATGTCGGAGGTCAGCAGCAGATTGCTGCCGCCGCCAATCACCAGCAACGGAACGTCATGCTGTGCGGCGTAGGCCAAGGCCTCACGCACGTCGGCATCGCTATGGGCCTCGGCGAACAGGCGAGCCTGGACGTCGACACCAAAGCTGTTGAACGGCCTGAGCGATACCTGTGATTGAACCTGCAAACTCATAACCGTCCCTTCAATTCGATCACCAGCAAGTCACTGGCGCGCTCGATCAGGTCCAGCACCTGCTCGAAGCCCTGGTCGCCGTCGCAGTACGGGTCCGGCACTTCATCGAGTTCCGACTGGTAGCGACGCAGGAACAGGTCCAGCTCGGCCTTGCCCTTGACCGGTTGCAAGGCCTTGAGGTCACGCAGGTTGCTGTTGTCCATCGCCAGGATCAGGTCGTAGGTGGCGAAATCGGCGCGGGTGACTTGCTGGGCGCGCTGGGCGGACAGGTCGTAGCCGCGCAGGTTGGCCGCGGCCTGGCTGCGTTTATCCGGCGCCTTGCCGACATGCCAGTCACCGATGCCGGCGGAGGCGACTTCAATCTGGTCGGCCAGCCCCGCTTCGCGCAGTTTGTGCCGCAGCACACCTTCGGCCGTTGGGGAACGGCAGATATTGCCCAGGCACACGAACAGAACGCGCATCAGGCCTCCAGCAGGCGACGAACGCGCTCAAGGTCTTCAACGGTGTCGACCCCGGTTGGCGGTGCGATCAACGCGTCGGCGACGTGAATCCGCACGCCGTGCCACAGGGCACGCAGTTGTTCCAGGGATTCGGTGTTTTCCAGCCAGCACGGGCCCCAGCTGACGAAGTCATGCAGGAAACCGGCACGGTAGGCATAAATGCCGATGTGGCGACGATACGGCACGCCTTCCGGCAACTGTTCGCGGCTTTTGGCGAACGCGTCCCGGGCCCACGGCAAGGTCGAGCGACTGAAGGTCAGCGCCAGACCATTAAGGTCGCTGACGACCTTGACCACGTTGGGGTTGAACAGGGTTTCCACGTCTTCGATCGGCTCGGCCAGGGTGGCCATGCGCGCTTCGGTGTGGGCCGCCAGGTTAGCCGCGACCTGATCGATCACGCTCGGCGGGATCAGCGGCTCGTCACCCTGGACGTTGACCACAATGGCGTCGGGCGCCAGACCCAGCTTCGCGGCGACTTCGGCCAGTCGGTCGGTGCCGGAATTGTGGTCTTCGCGGGTCAGCACCACTTCAGCGCCGAAGCCGTTGCAGGCCTCGACAATGCGCGCATCGTCAGTGGCAACCACCACGCGCTGGGCGCTGCTTTTGCTCGCCTGTTCCCAGACATGCTGGATCATCGGCTTGCCCGCGATCAGCAGCAGCGGTTTGCCCGGCAAACGGGTCGAGGCATAGCGCGATGGAATGACAACGGTAAAGGCTGTGGTCATTTATCCAGACGCTCGTCGGTGGTCAGGGTGCGCGCTTCGGTTTCGAGCATCACCGGGATGCCGTCGCGAATCGGGTACGCGAGGCCGGCGCCCTTGCTGATCAGCTCGGTCTTGTCGGCGCTGAGCTTGAGTGGGCCTTTGCAGACCGGGCAAGCGAGGATGTCGAGCAATTTGGTGTCCATGAGCATTCCCTGGATAAAACGGAGTTAAGGCAAAAGACGAGCCGGCAACAGGCGCATCAGCTGCGTATCGAACCAGGCCACGAAGGCCGGCGATGGCACAGCATCGACCGCCAGGTACCACCAATCGGCGGCGGCGAAGGCACGGCACTTCACCGCGTCCTTTTCAGTCATCACCAACGGCAATGACGGTGTGAAATTCAAGGCCTGCACGCTGTATTCGGCGTGGTCGGCAAACGCATGCGGAACAGGTTTGCAGTGTAGCGTTTCAAGGGTGGTGAAGAAACGCTGCGGATTGCCGATCCCGGCCACGGCGTGCACCGCCTGACCTGCGGGAAAGTGGTCGAGGGGACGCCGTTCACCGCTCAGCAAATTGATCAGGGCGGTCGGTTGCAGCTGGAACGCGAACCCGCCGTCGCGATCCTGCGCGGCGCCGTTGTAGAGCACCGCATCGACGCTTTGCAAGCGTTCGACTGGCTCGCGCAACGGTCCGGCCGGCAGGCAACGCTGATTACCCAGGCCTCGGGCGGCGTCGATCAACACCAATTCGAGGTCGCGGGCCAGGCGGTAATGCTGCATACCGTCATCGGAGAGGATCAGGTCCAGCGGCTCGCTCGCCAACAGCGCTTTCACCGCGCTGCTGCGGTCCGGGTCGATCATCAACGGCACGCCGGTGCGCTGGACGATCAACAGGGGCTCGTCGCCCGCCACGTCGGCGCTTTGGTCGGCTTCGACCCGCCACGGCAGCTGAGGTGGCTTGGCGCCGTAACCACGACTGACCACGCCCACCCGCAAGCCGCTGCGCTGGCAATGCTGGATCATCCACAGAATCAGTGGCGTTTTGCCGGTACCGCCCACGGTGATATTGCCGACCACGATCAACGGCACGGGCGGTTGATAGATCTCGCCCTCACCCGCCAGGAATCGCTTGCGCTTGTTCATGACCACCCGCCGATACAGCCACTCCAGTGGCTGCAACAGCTTCAGGGCCGGATGACCTTCGTACCACGCGGCGAGCAAGCGATCGGACATGGCCATCAGGGCGCGGGCGCCGCCTCGACAGTGGTCATGCGCAAGTGGCTGAAACCGAGCTTGCCGGCGGCGTCCATGGCGGTAATGACCGACTGATGCTGAGTCTTGCCGTCAGCGCTGATGGACAGCGGCAGGTTGGTGTCGCCGTTGGATTCTTTTTGCAGCGCGTCCATCACGGTCGCCAGGTCGCTCTTGGGCAGGACCCGATTGTTCACCGAGAACACGCCTTCAGCGTTGATCGTAATGTCCAGTTGCTTGGCCTGCTTATCTTCAGACGGCGCGCCGCTGACCGCTTCCGGCAGTTCGACGCGCAACTGGGTTTCTCGGGTAAAGGTGGTGGTCACAACGAAAAACAGCAGCAGGACAAACACCACGTCGATCAGCGACACGAGATTGATGTCCACGTTCTCCCGTTGCTTGCGGCGGAATTTCACGCTTTTTTGCCCTCGGACAGGTCCACGTCACGATCGCCCTGCACCACTTCAACCAGCTTGATCGCTTCCTGCTCCATCCCCACCACCAGCTCATCGATACGCCGTTGCAGGAACCGGTGGAAGAAGACCGCCGGGATACCCACGATCAGGCCCGACGCCGTGGTGATCAGGGCTTTGGAAATACCACCGGCCAGCACGGCGGCGTTGGTGGTCATGCCCGTGCCCATGAACGAACTGAAGATATCGATCATGCCCAGCACCGTGCCGAGCAACCCGAGCAACGGGGCCATCGCGGCAATGGTACCCAGGGCGCTGATGTAGCGCTCCAGTTCATGGATGACCCGAGAGGCGGCCTCTTCAATGCACTCTTTCATGATCTCGCGACCATGTTTGGAGTTGGCCAGGCCCGCCGCGAGGATCTCGCCCAACGGAGAGTTGGCGCGCAGTTCCTTGAGTTTTTCTTTATTGAGCTGTTTGTCCTTGATCCAGACCCAGACCTGGCCGAGCAAGTGCTCGGGCGTCACGCGGCTGGCACGCAGGGTCCACAGACGCTCGGCGACGATTGCCATGGCCGCGATGGAACTCAGAATGATCGGCAGCATCATCCAGCCGCCGGATTTGACCAATTCCCACACAGTGACAGTCCCCTCGAAAAAGTGCGCCACTCTAACATAGGGGGTCGGCGCACCGAAGACCGTGATGTCGCATCCGGTCGGGCTTTGATAACTCTCGGCTATTTATTGACGGGCGGTGGATCGCGCCAGAAACGCCGGTCCAGACGCATCGTCCACGGTGGCTGAAAAAGCCCGAGCTGCAAATGAATGGCACCGTGCTCGGCGCTGTCGTAAATCGTCATGCCGCGTTTTTGATAGCGGGCCACGACCGTGGGGTGCGGGTGGCCAAAGGAATTGCCCTGACCACGGGAGATCAATACTGCCTTGGGTTGCAACACGCTCAACAGGGCCATTGATGAGGAACTGCGGCTGCCGTGGTGCGGTGACTGCAACCAATCAGTGACCACCGCCAGCGGACTCTCCAACAAGGCCCGCTCGGCAGCGATGTCGATATCCCCGGTCAGCAACAGTCGCTCGCCGCTGGCTTCTATTTGCAAAACGCAGGACTTCTGATTGCTGTCATGGGCTGATGCCCATTGCCAGAGTTGGAAGTTCACCCCGTCCCAGTTCCATTGCCGGCCGCTTTCACAGCCTTGGGCTTGCAGTTCGGCCGGCAAACCCTCGGGATCGCCACTGAGTATCTGTTTGACCGGCAGGCCATTGGCCACGGCTCGCGCACCGCCGGCGTGATCGGCATCGGCGTGACTGATCAGCATCAGGTCGAGGCCCCTTACCCCGAGTTTGCGCAACGACGGCAGCACCACCCGCTCCCCCATGTCCATATCGCCGAAACGCGGACCGGCGTCATACAACAGCGTGTAATGGCGGGTCCGCACCAGGATGGCCAAGCCTTGGCCCACGTCCAGTTGCCAGACATCGGCCATGCCTGCCGGCAACAGCGGTCGAGGCGCAAACACCAGCAACAACATCAGCGGCCACCCCAATGGGCGCAGAGGCACACCTCGCGGCAACAACAGCAGGAAGGCGCCCAACGTGCCCAGCGCCCAACTCCACCACGGAACCGCCACCGGCACCCACGCGGGCAATTGCCCGGCCATCATTGTCAGCGCCTTGAACATCCCGTCGATCAAACCGCCCGCCAGCCACAGCAACCCTTCGCCGACATACGGGACGGGCAACAACAATGTCCCGAGCAAGGCTGGCGGCAACACCACCAGGCTGATCCAGGGCACCGCCAGCAAATTGACCAACGGCCCGCTGAGACTGATTGGCAAGCCAAGCACCATCAACAACGGGCACAGGCCTATTGCGATCAACCATTGAGCCCGAGTCCAGGTTTGCCACCACCGCCAGGGGCCTAGCCGCCCGCCAAAGGTGAAGATCAACACCGCCACGGCGGCGAAGGACAACCAGAAACCCGGTTGCAGACTGGCCAACGGATCCAGCAACAAAACGCCGTTGAGCGCCAGCAACAGCGGCCACCAGGCGCCGAGGTGACGAAAACGCAGCCGCCACAGCAGCACCAGACCGATCATCACGCAGGCGCGTTGCACCGGAACGTCGAAGCCGGCCAGTAGCCCGTAAGCCAGCGCCGCCGAGAACGCCAGCCCGCATGCCCATGGCAGCCACGGTAAACGGCCTGGCCACAGGCCAAAACGCGCCAACCCGGCGATCAGCAAGTAGACCAGCCCTGCCAACATGCCGATGTGCTGCCCGGAAATCACCAGCAGATGCACGGTGCCGGTGTCTTGCAGCACCTGCCACTCCTCACGGCTCAGCCCGGCGCCATCGCCCAGTACCAGCGCGGTCAATGCTGCGGTTCGGCCCTGGGCATCGACCTCGAGTAAACGCTGGCGGATGCCGTCGCGCCAGGCCCATCGGGCTTCGGCAAGTCGCTCACCGTCCTTGACCGTGCCGGTTGCGCCGATGCGTTGAGCCAGCAACCAGGCGTCGTAATCGAAGGCATGCGGATTGAGCAGCCCGGCAGGACGCTTCAACTTGACCGCCAGTCGCCAGCGTTCGCCGCTGCTGACCGGCGGCCCGCCATACCAGGCCAGGCGCAAACGCCTGGGCAGCTTCGTCCGTCTTGATTGACTGTCCGTCAGTTCGAATCTCACCACGCCGTCGGCATTTTGCGATAACCCCGTTACCCGCCCTTCAACCCAACGGGTTTCGCCGTCGAGTTTTGGTGCCAGCCGATCATCCAGCGCCCACTGCGCATTCGCGCACGCCCAACTGAAGCCGAACAGGAAAAACGCCAACGGATACGTCCGAAACGGCAACAGCATCAAAGCCGACAGTGGCAGCAACATCCATAACCAGACCGGCGGTAAAACCGGTAAAAAACGCAGGATCAACAGACCCAGCGCCAGCGCCAACATCCCAGTGCGCATACACTCATCCTTGAGAGTCCCCACCTAGGCATAGCTGGTCAACCGCACCAGCGCCGTTATCAATTGTCACAAAGTCTGAATGGGCGGTTCGTAGAATCCAGACATACTTGCCGCCTTAACCGACCGAGAAGCCTTATGCCCCGGCGCTTATTCAAACGCTACATGCCAGACCCGACCAGCATCAGGGAACACAAATCCTTACGCTTCCTCGGCACCCTGCTGCATGACCCCAACCTCTGGCACCTCAACCGCCACTCCGTTGCCCGAGCGATGGCGGTCGGCCTGTTCGCGGCGTTTTTGCCGATCCCGATGCAAATGCTGCTGGCCGCGGTGCTGGCGATCATGGTGCGGGGCAACATGCCGATTGCGGTGAGCCTGGTCTGGCTGACCAATCCGATTACCATGCCGGCAGTGTTTTTCTGCACGTACCAGACTGGCGCCTGGTTGCTGGATGTGCCCACTCGCCAGTTGCCCGACTCATTGTCGTGGGAATGGGTCAGCGGCGAATTGTCGACGTTATGGCAGCCGTTTTTGCTGGGATCGGTGGTGACGGGGCTGGTGCTGGGGGCGCTCGGCTACTTCCTGACCATGATGTACTGGCGCTGGTGGGTGGCGCGGCAGTGGAAGCGGCGCAAGAAAAACCGGATGTAGAAATGCAAAACGGCCTCCAGTGTGGAGGCCGTTTTTTTATGCGGTGTTTGTGCTGGCGCCTTCGCGAGCAAGCCCGCTCCCACTTTTGACCGCATTCCTCTAAAAGAACTCGGTCAAAGTGGGAGCGGGCTTGCTCGCGAAGGGGCGACGCGATCTTGAATCAGGTACGCATCCCGCGCCCACTCACCAGCAACCGTGCACAACCGACATACAACACAATCGTCGCCACCAGCATGAAGGTGATCGCGATGCTGATCTTGATGTCCGAAACGCCAAGGATGCCGTATCGGAAGGCGTTGACCATGTGCAACACCGGGTTCGCCAGGGACACGGTCTGCCAGAACGGTGGCAACAGGGAAATCGAGTAAAACACCCCGCCCAGGTAAGTCAGCGGTGTCAGCACGAACGTCGGGATGATCGAGATGTCATCGAAGTTGCGCGCAAACACGGCGTTGATGAAGCCCAGCAGCGAGAAAATTGTCGCCGTCAGCACCACCACCAGAACGGTCACACCCAGGTGATGCACCTGCAAATCGGTGAAGAACAGCGACAGTATCGTCACGATGATCCCGACCATCAGCCCACGCAGCACGCCGCCCAGGGTGTAGCCGATCAGAATCGTATGCGGGGACACCGGCGACACCATCAGTTCTTCGATGGAGCGCTGGAACTTGCTGCCGAAGAAACTCGACACCACGTTGCCGTAGGAGTTGGTGATCACCGACATCATGATCAGCCCTGGCACGATGTACTCCATGTAGGTGAAGCCACCCATGCCACCAATCTGCTTGCCGATCAGATTGCCGAAGATCACGAAGTACAGAACCATGGTGATGGCCGGCGGCAGCAGCGTCTGTGGCCAGATTCGGGTAAAGCGCCGGACCTCACGGTAAACGATGGTATTGAGGGCAACGAGGTTGGGTTGCAGCTCGGAACTCATACCGCCACCTTCGACAGATTTTTCTCCACCAGGGACACGAACAACTCCTCAAGGCGATTGGTTTTGTTGCGCAGGCTCAGCACTTCGATGTTTTGCTGCGCCAGTTGAGTAAACAGCGCGGTGATGCCCATGGCTTTGTCGACCTGGACCTCCAGCGTGTGGCTATCCAGCAGACGGGTCGGGTAACCGAGCAACTGCGGCGCACTGGTCAGGGTGTTCTTGGTGTCGAGCAGGAAGGTTTCCACATGCAGTTGGCTGAGCAACTGTTTCATGCTGGTGTTTTCGACAATGGTGCCGTGGTCGATGATGCCGATATTGCGGCACAACTGCTCAGCCTCTTCCAGGTAGTGCGTGGTGAGGATGATGGTGATGCCTTTCTGGTTCAGCTCGGTGAGGAAGGTCCACATCGAGCGACGCAGTTCGATGTCCACACCCGCCGTCGGTTCGTCGAGGATCAGCAGGCGCGGTTCGTGAACCAGCGCACGGGCGATCATTAGTCGACGCTTCATACCGCCGGACAGTGACCGCGACGGCACATCGCGTTTGTCCCACAGGCCGAGTTGGGTCAGGTATTGCTCGGCGCGCTCCTTGGCGATTTTCGGCGGGATGCCGTAATAACCGGCCTGGGTCACGACGATGTCGAAGGTCTTTTCGAACTGGTTGAAGTTGAATTCCTGGGGCACTACGCCGATGGAGCGCTTGAGCTGCGCAGGATTTTTGTCCAGGTCGTGACCGAAGATATTCACCGTTCCGCTGGTCTTGTTCACCAGGGTCGAGAGAATGCCGATGGTCGTGGATTTGCCGGCGCCGTTAGGGCCGAGCAAGGCGAAGAAGTCACCTTCGGCAACGTCCAGATCGATACCACTCAGGGCCTGGAAACCGTTGCCGTAGGTTTTGGTTAGCTGCCGGATGGACAGAGCGGAACTCATATCGGATTACGCACCAAGAAGGAAGAAAGGGATGAAAGACGGCCGGCGGCGACTGGAACAACCACGGCACATGAGCGCAATGGTGCTTGTCGCCGCCACACAAGTACAGTCAAGTGTGTCGATAGTGAGTATTAAGTCAACGCGGTCATAACGGCTTTTTGATACGCCGGACGCTGTTTCAAACGGGCATACCAGGCTTCGAGGTGCGGCTGCGGCGCGCGCTCGATCGGCATCTCGAACCAGGCATAAATAAAACTGCCGAGGGGAATGTCGCCCATGCCGATTTCATCGCCGGACAAGTACGGTTTGGCGGCAAGCGCTTGATCGGCCATCGACAGCAGCTCAGTGCATTCTTTGATTGCGGCGTTGATGGCCGACCAGTCCTGCTTGTCTGCCGAAGTGCGCATCACGCCCCAGAATACGGTGCGGAACGGACCGGCAAGACTTGAAGTGGTCCAGTCCATCCACTTGTCGGCCGTCGCGCGGGCTTTTAGATCCGCCGGATACCAGGGACTGCCGTCGGCATGTCGGGCCATCAAGTAACGCACGATGGCGTTGGATTCCCACAGGACAAAGCCGTCATCCTCGATCACCGGAATGCGACCGTTGGGGTTCATCGCCCGATACTCCGGCGTATCGACGACACCAAAGGCGCCGCCCGCATCGATGGCCTCGTAGGCCAGTCCCAGCTCTTCGGCGGCCCACAAAGGCTTTCTGACATTCGACGAGTTTTTACGACCCCAGATCTTCAGCATGACCGCCTCTTTTTCGATAAGTGGGCAGGCAGCATACGCCGGATCAGGCGCGACTCAAATCGCTCTGCATATCCCCCAGCAGGGCCGGCAATGTGTCGCTGAACAGGTGCGGGTAGCATTTCTCCAGGTGCTCGAAAAAGAACGCTTCCGGCACATCGGTGAACTGGCCGTGATCGACCAGGTACTCCATCAACTGCGCGCCATCGCGATTGAACGGATGAAAGACACTGTCGTTGATCCCGTCGAATTCCAGCGGCGCGACATTGAACAATTCACAGAGTTGTTGATTGAACGCCGGCGTGGCCTTGACCCAGCGGTCGTTCAGATACAGCTCGGTGTAGCCGTGCATTGCGAACACATCGCTTTTGAGCAGTTCAAGCAAGCGCGGGGTCGACAGGTGATTGCGCACATCCGCCAGGCCGATGCGCGCGGGAATCGCGCAATGTCGCGCGGCACCGGCCAGCAACGTGGCTTTGGGAACACAGTAGCTTTCCCTGGTGGCCAGCGCATAACTGCCGCGTAAGGTCTCTGGGTCGCGGCTGAACGTGTAAGGGTTGTAGCGCACCGCCTCGCGCACGGCGTAATAGAGGTTGATCGCCTGCTCGAGCGGGTCACGACTGCTGCCGCGGTGTTTTTCGGCGAACTCCACCACCGAGGGGTGGTCACTATCGATGAAGCGGCCGGGACTCAAGTACTCGTGCATGAGATCAATCTCCTGGGGAAGCCCCGAGTCTAGCGACAGGTTCAGCACAGAGATAACGACGTTTCGGCCAAACTTGGGCGCATTGCCGCGTAGGAAACGAACGAATTCCCGAGCGTGTTGCCAACCGAGCCTACAAATCTGATCCAAGGTTTCCCACGATTTCAATCACCTCGCTCTGACCACCCTGTTTGGCGGATGCCGTCTAAGCTCTGAAGGTTGGTTTTACCCTGGTTCACGGAGGATTAAATATGCTGCTGTTGTGGATACTGGTTCTGATTGTCGGGATAGCGTGGTTAGCCCATCGTCGCACCGCCCCCCTGCCCGCCCTGTGCATTGTTGCCGTCTACATCGTCGCGATGGGGGCTTTCAGCCGCGCGCCCGGTTGGCTGCTGCTGGTGTTCTGGGTGTTGATTGCAGCCGTTGCGGCGCCATTGCTGCTGCCCGACCTGCGTCGCAAGTTCTTCAGCGCGCCGCTGTTCAGCTGGTTCCAGAAAACCCTGCCGCCGATGTCGCAAACCGAGCGCGACGCCATCGACGCCGGCACCGTGTGGTGGGACGGCGAATTGTTCAGCGGCCGTCCGGACTGGGACAAATTGCTGTCCTATCCAAAAGCCCAACTGACTGAAGAAGAACAGGCGTTCATCGACGGCCCGACCGACGAACTCTGCGCCATGGTCACCGACTGGCAGATCGGGCAAGACATGGACCTGCCGGCTGAAGCCTGGGCGCACATCAAGGAAAACGGCTTCTTCGCGCTGATCATTCCCAAGGAATTTGGCGGTAAAGGTTTCTCTGCCTATGCCCACTCCCAGGTCGCGATGAAACTGGCGACCCGCAGCGGCGACCTTGCGTCCACCGTGATGGTCCCCAATTCCCTGGGCCCTGCCGAACTGCTGCTGCACTACGGCACCGACGAACAACGCAATCATTACCTGCCTCGGCTGGCCCGTGGTGACGACATTCCGTGCTTCGCGTTGACCGGTCCGCTGGCCGGTTCCGATGCCGGCGCAATGCCCGACACCGGAGTGATCTGCAAAGGTGAATGGGAAGGCAAGGAAACCCTCGGTCTGCGCCTGAACTGGGAAAAGCGTTACATCACCCTCGGCCCGGTGGCGACCCTGCTCGGCCTCGCCTTCAAGGCCTATGACCCGGACCATTTGCTGGGTGACAAAGAAGATTTGGGCATCAGCCTGGCGCTGATTCCAACCGACACGGCCGGTGTTGAAATCGGCCGCCGTCACTTGCCGCTGGGGGCCGCGTTCATGAACGGCCCGAACTCCGGCAAGGACGTGTTCGTGCCGCTCGATTTCCTCATCGGTGGTCAGGAAATGCTCGGCAAAGGCTGGATGATGCTGATGAATTGCCTGTCGGTCGGGCGTTCGATCTCTTTGCCGGCAGTCGGTACCGGCGCGGCCAAGTTCACCAGTCTGGTGACGGGGCAGTACGCTCAGGTCCGCGAGCAATTCAATGTTCCATTGTCGGCGTTCGAAGGGATTCAGGAAGCCATGGCGCGCATCGGCGGCAACGCCTGGATGATGGACGCGGCGCGCATGCTGACCGCCAACGCGGTGGACCTGGGTGAGAAACCGTCGGTGCTCTCGGCAATTCTCAAGTATCACCTTACCGAACGTGGCCGCGAGTGCATCAGCCACGCGATGGACGTTCACGGCGGTAAAGCCATCATCATGGGGCCGAACAACTACCTCGGTCGCAGCTGGAATGGCGCGCCGATTTTCATCACCGTGGAAGGTGCGAACATTCTTTCGCGCAACCTGATGATCTTCGGCCAGGGCGCCATTCGCTGCCATCCGTTCGTGCTGAAGGAAATGGCCCTCGCCGGCCGTGAAGACAAGGACCAGGCACTCACCGAGTTCGATGGCCTGCTGCTCAAGCACATTGGTTTTGCCGTGAGCAACGCCGCCAGCACGTTGGTGCTGAACCTCGGTTTCGGGCACTTCGAGCACACGCCGGGTAACAAACTCAGCCAGGGCTATTTCCGCGCGCTCAACCGTCAGGCGGCGGCGTTCGCCATGCTGGCGGACCTGAGCATGATGCTGCTGGGCGGTGAACTGAAACGCCGCGAGCGCCTGTCGGCACGCCTCGGGGATGTACTCAGCAACCTGTACCTCGCCTCTGCCGCTCTCAAGCGTTACCACGATCTCGACTCACCGGAGCACATGGCGTCGCTGTTTACCTGGGCCATGGAAGAAAGCCTTGGCCAGTCGGAACGGGCACTGGATGAACTGCTGACCAATTTCCCGAACAAGGTACTGGGTTGCCTGTTGCGGGTGATCGTGTTCCCGTTCGGCCGTCGACACAAAGGGCCATCGGACAAACTCGGCGCCGAAGTGGCTGCCGTGATTGGTCGCGCCAAGGGCGACCCGACGCTCGAAGAATTGCTGGGCGGTTGCTACCGTCCGCAATCGGCCGAGGATGCCGTCGGTGCTTTGCAACACGCCTGCAACCTGTTGAACGCGGCGCAGCCGCTGCAGAAAAAGCTGCACATCGCGCTCAAGAGTGGCCAGGTCAAACCGGCCGCCGGGGAACACGTCATCGATGCCGCGCTGGAGGCGGGAGTATTGCAGGCAGCGGAAGCGCAGACCCTGCGGGCCGCTGAAACAGCACGACGCAAGGTGATCGACGTCGATGATTTCGACAAAGAGGAGCTGGCGCTGGCACCAGGAAAGGTCCGCTGATCCAGTGCCCCCATGCAAAACGGGCGCAGGGGCTTTATACTCCTGCGCCCGTTTTGCTCTTGAGGACTTATCTCGTGTCCAACGTCGTTGCCGACCATCTCGTCTTGCTTGACCACTTGCGCAGCATCCTGGTCGCCGTGGGTGAGGCCGAACAGGTTCCCGAAGAAAGCCATGCCTTGTTCCTGGAGCGCTTCGATGAATTGCGTGCGTTGCTGCCGGTCGATCCGATCGAAAGCCAATACCTGGGCCAGGACATTCTCTGCCAGGTGATCACCCGCTACCCACAAATTGCCCACTTGGTCCCGCGCGACCTGCTGTGGTACTTCGCCGGAGACTGCCTGCATTACATGCCCGATGATGAAATCGAACTGTATCAGGCCCTGGAAGAACGTCGCTTCGAAGCTGAACAGAACGACGAACCGTTTGACTGGAACCAGGAAAAGCAGCTGCTGGCGATGTCGAACGACGACGCCAAGCACTGATCCTCGATCCGTTATACAAAAGGCCCGCATGATTGAACATGCGGGCCTTTTTTGTGGCTGGGTAATGTGGCGCCCGGTAGGACGCCTTCGCGAGCAAGCCCGCTCCCACAGTGGATCGCATTTCTTCAATAAGAATCCGGTCAAATGTGGGAGCGGGCTTGCTCGCGAAGGGGCCAGTCAGAGCAACCCATCACTCTCAGGCAATTCATATTCCGCAGCCACCTTGCCGGCCTTCCCCGGCTTGCTCAACGTCGGCTCCTTCTCCAGGCACTCAACCAGATAATCAATAAACACCCGCAACTTCGGCGGCAGGTACCGCGTCGGCGAATGCAGCAACCACGCACCACCATGGTATGAAGCCAGAAACGTCCAGTCCGGCAACACCTGCACAATCAGCCCCTGCTCCAGCGCATAGCGCGCGGTGAAATACGGCAGGCTGCCGATGCCGATGTGCTGCAACACCGCGCCCAACCGCACACCCGTGTGATTGGCGGCATACCGCCCGCGCACGCCAACCGTCACCGCTTTGGTGCCTTTCTTGAATTTCCAGCGCGCATCGCTCGGGGTTTCGCCGAGGTAGATGCAACTGTGGTTGAGCAAGTCATGGGGATGGGTCGGGGTGCCGTGCTCGGCCAGGTATTGCGGCGTGGCGCAGAGCAAATGGTCGATGGTCAGCAATTGCCGCCCGACCAATCCAGCAGGTGGCCGGTCGGTAATACGGATGGCGAGATCAACATTGTCGTCGATCAGATCCACCTGCCGATCCTCAAGCAACAACTCCACATCGACCTTGGGATAACGCCGCAGAAATTCCGGCATATGCGGGTGAATCACGAATCGCCCCACGGCCTTGGGCACACTGACCCGCACCAACCCTTCGGCTTCATGGGTGAACTGCCCGCTGATTTCCATCACCGATTTAGCGGCGCTGACCATGTCCTGGCACCGCTTGAACACCTCTTCGCCACCGTCGCTCAAGCGCAATTTGCGCGTGGTTCGTTGCAGCAGACGCGTGGCCAGCGCTTTCTCCAGACGCGAAATGCTGCGACTGACCGCCGAAGGTGAAGAACCCAGCTGGCGGGCCGCCTCGGAAAAGCTGCCGGTCTCGACAACCTTGACAAAAATCGCCATTTCCCCAAGCAGCGGCAGTGGAAGATTTATGCTCACAGCGCAACAGTCCTTTGATGTTTGAACGGATTATCACGCAATTCCACGCTTCATATAATAAAAATAGAAACTTTAATAAGGGCATGGAATATGACGCTTCGCCTCTTTTTCCATAGTGATGACCTCAAGGCCAATGTGGAAGTCCTGGATTGCACGCCCCACGAAAACGAATTTGCGGTGGTGCTTCGCGCCACGCTGTTCCACCCCCAAGGTGGTGGACAGCCCTTTGATACAGGCTCGATTGGCGATAGCCAGGTACTGCGAGTCATCCAGGATCCTGAGCGAATCATTCATTTCGTCGACCAATCGGTAAAACCCGGCATGACGCAGATTCGCGTGGACGGCGAGCGGCGTCAGTTCAACACGCGCATGCATTCGGCCGGGCATTTGATCGGCCATTTCGTCCAGGCCAAGGGCTGGATGCCGATCAAGGCGCATCACTGGCCGGGCGAAGGCCGGGTGCAGTTCAAGGCGCTGGAAAGTGCACAGGACGTCGATGCCCAGACCCTTCAACTCGGCATCGAACAATGGATTGACCAGGATCTCCCGCGCCTGACGTCATTGCGCGAAGGCGCCCGGGAAATCGGTTTCGGTGATCTGCCCGCCTACGGCTGCGGCGGCACCCATGTACGTAGCCTGAAGGAATTGGGCACGGTCACGATCGCCTCCCTTTCATTGAAGAAGGGAACGCTGTCAGTCCACTACACCGTGGATTGAGCATTTGGGCGATGGCGCACCGTCATCGCCTGACGCCGGGGGAGCCTGCGCTCGCGGGTTCTGTTGACTATCTGATAGATGGACCTAAGACATGATGCTTGACGTCGAGCGTCTCGATGAGACGTGCATAAAAAAACTGGCCAATGAAGAAGTCCTCGCCATCCGCGTCAAAGGCTTGTTACCCCAGCCGCTGGCGATTCAGATTGGCGACAAGATCCTCGCCCCCGGTTTCGAAGGCTATATCAATGCGCCGAGCATCGGCCGCATCGGCATGGCGTTTTATGAAGCGGAAAACCAGCCGCTGCTGATCGAGGACTACTTCGCACGCGCCACCCGCAACATTGCGGAGTTGCGCAACCGTTGCGCGCCCTACTCGTCCCCGGTTGACACCCTGCGCTGCATGCTCGATGAGTCCTGGCCGGCGGGTGCGCATCTGGAAAACCTCTACGGTCGCAAGATGTATGTCGGCCTGTCCCGGGTGGTGAAACCGGGGGTGTGTTTCCTCGCTCATCACGACATTTTCGCCAAGGACGCCCCGGACAGTTACCAGGCCAGAAGCCTGGAAGCCCAGTTCGCCTGCAACGTTTACCTGAACATGCCCACCGAGGGCGGCGCGTTGCAGATGTGGGACAACGACATTTCGCCGGACCAGTTCGACGAAATGCGCGGCGACAGTTACGGCATCGACCCGGCCCTGCTAGGCCCTCCGACTTTGGAGATACGCCCCGAGCCGGGCGATTTCATCATGTTCAACTCGCGCTGCATGCACTCGGTGACCCCGGGCGTGGCGGATCCGCGATTGAGCCTTTCGTTCTTTGTCGGCTACCGCGGCAATGCTTCACCCCTTACCTTCTGGAGTTGAGATGCTTTCGAATTACCTGGGCGAGTTCCTGGCGCTGGCAACCATTCACTTTCTGGCCGTGGTCGCCCCCGGCCCGGACTTTGCCGTGACCATCCGCCAGAGCGTGCGTTTCGGCCGGTTGGTGGGCATCTGCACGGCGCTGGGTATCGGCGCGGGGATTTCCGTGCATGTGCTTTACACCCTGCTCGGGGTCGGCGCGCTGATGCATACCACACCGTGGCTGTTGACCGTGGCCAAGGTCGTGGGCGGCGCCTACATTTTGTACCTCGGTATCAGCCTGCTGCGCAGTAAACCCAAATCCACGCTTGAGGGCGATAAAATCCCGGACGAGCCCGTCGTCGAACAAACGCTGTTGAAGGCCTTCACCACCGGGTTTCTGACCAACGCGACCAACCCCAAGGCGACACTGTTTTTCCTGGCGATTTTCACCACCCTTATCAGCGCCACAACACCGCTGAACATCCAGGCGCTGTATGGGGTCTGGATGTGTTTTGTGAATGCGTTGTGGTTTGTGATCGTCGCGCTGTTCTTTTCCAGCGCCCGGGTACGCGTGCTGTTCATGCGCATGGGGCATTGGTTTGAACGGACGATGGGGGTGATTCTGATCCTGTTCGCCGGGCGCCTGATTCTGTCGATGTAAAGTCTGCGCCCACGCAAAAGGCCCGCCGAGTCTGACTCGCGGGCCTTTTTCATATCTGCGTCGCTTTTGCGTTTCTGTGCGACAGATCCTCCTTCAAGGTCTCCCCTTTCACGCCTACGTGGTGTTAGGTTGGAAACGTTTCTGACCAATCGATCAGACACTTCCCACAAACTACCTGCAAAGGAATGCCTCCAACAATGGATTTCTCACTCAAGCACCTGGCCGCGTCGACCCTGATTCTGGCCAGCCTTTCGTCGTTTTCCGTAGTCGCGCAAACCAACATCACCCCGCAACAGAGCGCGACCATTCTCAAGAGTTTCAGCGACGCCTCAGCCACGGATTTCAGGCAGTTCCTGGCCGGCGTGGCCAAAAGCGACCTGGCCAAAACCGCCGACCTCGGCCCGGCCATCGGTGCTTTCCAGGACAACAAGACGCTTACCCCTGAACAGCAGAACGAGATCCATCGTCTGCTGGGCCTCTATGCCCGGGTGAAATACGGCGCTGCGGCCACCGAGACCTTGCGTGAGCTGGTAGCCATCCCGACCTTCCAGGTGGAGGGCGTTGCTCAGCACGACAACCCCGAATTCATCAAGATCGCCGACAAAATCAAAAACCTTGCCCAGTCCTTCAACCTGAATTTCCGCAACATCGACAACCGCGTCTTTGAAATCTCCCTCGAGGGCAGCGGTGATGAAGTGGTCGGCATTCACGCGCACGCCGACGTGGTGCCGGTGACGCCGGAGAACTGGGTCCTGAAAGATGGCACCCGACTGGATCCGTTCAAGGTCACCCTGATCGGCGACCGCATGTATGGCCGCGGCACCGAGGACGACAAGAACGGTATCGTGGTGGCGCTGTACGCCATGAAGGTGATCAAGGAAGAGAAGCTGCCGCTGGCGAGGAACTTCAAGCTGCTGATCGACACCACCGAAGAAACCACCGGCGACGCCATCCCCTATTACTTCGAACACAATCCGACGCCCAATTACAACCTGGCACTGGACGGTGGCTACCCGGTGGTCATCGCCGAAAAGGGCTACGGCACCGTGATGGCCAACTTTGCCCGGCGTAACGGCGAGGGCCAGGGCGCGGAAATTACCTCGATGACCGGCGGCCTGGCCACCAACCAGATTCCGTCGGCTTCGGTCACCACATTAGTGACTGACAAGCCTGCCGAACTGGCCGCCAGCCTGCAAAAGACCGGTAGCGAGTATGCCAAGCGCAATGGTGGAAACTTCGAGGTAAGCGCCAAAGTCGTCGACAAGGACGTCAAGCTGACGGTGACCGGCGTTTCAGCCCACTCCTCCGAGCCCGAGTCTGGCGTCAACCCGGTCGCCAGGATGCTGGACTTCATCAACAGCCTCGACGGCAAAGTCGCGCTCAAGCACAACCACATCACCGACGCCGCCCGCTACGCCGCCGACAACTGGGGGCTGGATTACCTGGGTGGGAAATTGGGTGTCGGTTTTGCAGATGACTTCATGGGGCCGCTGACCACATCCCTGACGTTTGTCGGGATGGATGACAAAACCTTCAAGCTTGCGGTCAATCTGCGCGTGCCGAAGGGCAAGTCCCCGGAAGCACTCAAGGCCGAAATCGCCGAGAAAATTGGCGCTTGGAGCAAGAAAAGCAACGTAGCGGCAACGTTCGACTACTCGATTGCCGAGCCGATGTACCGCAACCCCGAGGGTGAATGGGTCAAGGCCCTGCTGGCGGTGTCCACTGAAAACCTGGGCATGGAACACAAGTTTGGCTCTTCCGCCGGCGCCACCTCGGTGCATGAACTGCCCAATGGCGTGCAATTCGGCCTCGCCCGACCGGAAGTGAAATACACCGGCCACACTGATAACGAGTTCAAGACGGTCGACCAGTTCCTGCTGGACCTGCAGATCGTGACCGAAATGATGGGACGCATCGGGCAATTGCCGAAGCTCTGATCACTTGCCGGCCTCGCCAAGGTGGCGGGGCCATACCATGGATTCGATCGTGAAATGCTAAAAAAATGTGGGAGCGGGCTTGCTCGCGAAAGCGGTGTATCAGTCGAAAAATACATCAACTGACAGACTGCTTTCGCGAGCAAGCCCGCTCCCACACAAACAAAAACGCCGCTCATTGCTGAGCGGCGTTTTCGTTAAATATGGAGCGGGAAACGAGACTCGAACTCGCGACCCCGACCTTGGCAAGGTCGTGCTCTACCAACTGAGCTATTCCCGCAAATGGCGTCCCCTAGGGGACTCGAACCCCTGTTACCGCCGTGAAAGGGCGGTGTCCTAGGCCACTAGACGAAGGGGACACGCTAACTGAAACACATGGTGTGTATTTCAGTGCCCAAATCCGTATCCGAAGATATCGGTTCTGGTTTCACTTAACGCCGCCCGAAAGCAACGCTGCTTAAAAATGGAGCGGGAAACGAGACTCGAACTCGCGACCCCGACCTTGGCAAGGTCGTGCTCTACCAACTGAGCTATTCCCGCATTGGCGTCCCCTAGGGGACTCGAACCCCTGTTACCGCCGTGAAAGGGCGGTGTCCTAGGCCACTAGACGAAGGGGACACACGTACAACATTCACTCCCTACCGCGTTTCGCTGTGTGCTTTACGCTGTAAGTGGCGCGCATTCTATGGATGGATTGAGGGGTCGTCAACCCCCAGATATAAATTTATTTAAATCAATGACTTCGCCCTGCTTTCAGACGCGTTTCGGGCTTTTCCGCGGACTGGCCCCCAGCGCCTATATTCTGGCCTCCTTCAAGACGCTATAGTCCACGCCATCAAGATGATGGCAATCTGAAACATCTTCGCCACCATTTATATAAGCAGAACAACGGCCGATACATTTATGGCCATAGCTGATTCAAGTCGTCGAGCGGCCTATGCGCCCCAATGGCAAGCCACTACACTCGAACGCACACCCTATAAAGAGGTCTTACCGGTGACACCACTCATGATCACCCTGCTCGTTGTAGCCGGGATCGCACTATTGATCGCCATTGGCTACATGAACCATGTGGTGGAAAACAACAAGCTGGAAAAGGCCCGTACCAAGGTTGAGCTCAACGACCGCCTGCGTCGCTGCGGCGAGATCACCGAAACCTTTCCCGGTCAGTTGATGACACCGGCGCTCAAGCTGCTGTTGACCCGCCTGGAGCTCAACGTCTGCCAGCGCCTGCTCAACTTGGAAAAGACCAGCGCCAACCTCCGGGCGCGGATCACCGAACTGGAGGCCCTTGCTGCCCAAGGCGAATCGATCCCGATCAACAACCCGCCGGCGCCGATTCAGACCGAAGCCAAGGCCAAGGACGTACGCTTTCTGCTTGAAGCCCTGCATGGCCAGGTCACCCGTGCCGCACAGGACGGTTTCCTGCCGACCAATGAAGCCAAGCGCTGGATCCGCGAAGTGCGCCATATCCTGGTGTTGCTGCACATCGAGTTCTTCAACAACCTCGGCCAGCATTGCCTGCAACAGAACCAGCCGGGTCAGGCGCGCCTGGCGTTTGAACGCGGCGTGCAATACCTGCGCAAACAACAGGAGCCCCAGGTTTACGCCGAGCAGCTTGAGTACCTGGAGAAACTCCTGGCTCGCGCCAACGCTATGGTGATGGACAACATCGCTGCCGTTGAGAGTGAGGCAAACCAGTTGAACGTAGGGCTTAAACAAGTCGATGCGGATGCCGACTGGAAAAAGAGAGTGATCTACGACTGATTGGCGAAAATAGAAAAGCCACCTGCGAGGGTGGCTTTTTTTTGGGTTGAGATTGGTGGCGAGTACATTCGAGAAAGAGGGGGGGCTGATCCGGGTCGGCCCCACAGTGATCACAGGACTCTTCAGAGCCGGAAGTGCCCCACCATCCCTTTCAGCTCAAGTCCGAGCTGTGCCAGCTCAATGCTGGACGCCGCGTTGCCCTGCATCGCCAGCGACGACTGATCCGCGCTCGCGCGAATACTGGTGACGCTGCGATTGATTTCCTCGGCCACCGAACTCTGCTGTTCGGCTGCTGCGGCAATCTGCTGGTTCATCTGCTGGATCAGCGACACCGCCGCCGCAATACTCCCCAGCGCGCTCTCGGTCTGCAACGCATCGCTGACCGCCAGTTTCACCAGTTCGCCGCTGTTCTGAATCTGCTGTACCGATGACTGAGCAGCCGAGCGCAAGGCACTGACCAGTCGTTCGATTTCCTCGGTCGATTGCTGGGTACGCTTGGCCAGCGCCCGGACTTCATCGGCTACCACGGCAAAGCCCCTGCCCTGCTCGCCTGCACGCGCGGCTTCGATCGCCGCGTTGAGCGCCAACAGGTTGGTCTGCTCGGCGACACTTTTGATCACGCTGAGCACTGTGCCGATGTTCTGGATCTCTGCGCTCAGGCTTTCGATGCTGGAACTGGCCGACGTCGCCGAATCCGCCAGTTGCTCGATGCGCGCCATGCTCTGGCGCACCACTTGCTGACCGCTCTCAACCTTGCCATCCGCGGTTTGTGCCGCCTGGGCCGCCTCTTCGGCATTGCGTGCCACGTCGTGCACCGTCGCGGTCATCTGATTCATCGCCGTGGCGACCTGCTCGGTTTCTTCTTTCTGGCTGCTGACTTCCAGGTTGGTTTGCTCGGTCACTGCTGACAGCGAATGCGCTGAACTGGCCAATTGCTCGATGCCGGCCTGCAAGCCACTGACGATACTGCTGAGCCCGGCGCCCATCTGCTGCATCGCCTGCATCAATTGGCCGATCTCGTCACGGCGGGTCACCTCGACTGTCGCACTCAAATCACCCGCGGCAATCTGCTGGGCCACCAGGATCACACTGCGCAACGGTGCCACGATCAACCGGGTAATCACCCACGCTGCCACCAACCCGACCAGCAACGCCAGGGCTGAGGAGCCGATGATCAGCAACGAGTTCTTTTTCAGCTCGACCTGCATCGACTGGTCTTCGGCGACATAGGCCTGATCCACCCGCTCCACCACTTGCGCGGCACGGTGATGCAACTGTTCGTAGACGGTTTTTTCCTGGGCCAACAGGCCGGTGTACTCCGACAGTTTTTCGCTGAAACTGCCGATGTGGCCGCTCACTTCATTGAGGACCGTCTGATAGCCCTCATCCTTGACCGTGGTTTTCAGCCGTTCGGCCTGGGTCAATGCCTGTTCCGCCTGCTCGATCTTGCCCTGCCCCGCGCTGTCGTCGCCCTTGCGGCTCTGGTCCAGACGCACGCGCGCCTCGTTCATCGCCTGCAACATCAACCGCGAAACCTGGCTGACCTGGCTGGCCTGCTCGAGGAATTGCCCGCCATCCTTACCCTCGGATTGCTTCAAGGTGTAGGCGCCGTCATCGGCCAGGCCGGCTTGCAGCACATCAAGGTTATTGGCCACGCTGGACACTGACCAACTGGCCATTTCCAGCGCCAGGTCCTTGGCCTGACTCAGCGAGACGAACTCATCGAACGCCTTGCGATAGGCGCCCAGCGACTGCTCGACGTCATTCATCACCGGCACGTTAGCCGCCGAGGCGGCCTTAAGCTGGGTCGCCAGAGCAATCAGGCCATCAACGCCCTCGTGCAGGGCATCGGCGGTTTTCGGGTTGCCGTGCAAGGCGTACTCCTGCTCAAGCAGACGTACCTTGAGCAGGCCACTATTGAGCGACGACATCTGCTTGAGCCCATCGAAGCGATGACTGATGGTTTGCAGGGACCATACGCCGATGGCTGCCACCAGTGCGGTCAGCAGCAGCACCAGGACAAACCCGACACCCATTTTTTTTGCCATACCGAGGTTGGCAAAACGTCCTTGCACGGCCGAAATCATTGCACTTAGTCCCCTGACATAGTCTGTTGACGCAGATTCGCAACGGGCCTGTGCCAGCACAAGTCTCTGGCGTCGGAATAATGGCAAAAAGCTACGCCCGCGTCGTTTTCAGAACGCTTGAGGTCGATTCAGCGTGGTGGCCTGAAAAAATGCCCGGGCGCGTGGATCACAGGCGCAAGCCACGTTGATGCGCTGCCAGTCCGTGGCCTCGCCGCCGGGATTGAATGCCGTGGCAGAAGACAACAACACCCCGAAGCGTCGGGCCTGCGTGCGCACCTGAGCGTAGTCGGACATCCGTGATCGCGCCCAGATGAAAAGCCCGCCCACGGGCTTGCCGAAAACTTCCCAATCGGCGTCTTCGAGTATTTGCAAGGCGGCCTCTCTGTCGGTGTTCAATCGCTGGCGCTGACGCTGGACCAGTTTGCGATACGCGCCGCTGGCCAAGAGGCAAGCCAGCACCGATTCGCAGAACCTTGAGGCGCCCATGCTGCTGGTCATCTTGACCTCGGCCAGGCGCGAAACCACCGCGACACTGGCGACGACAAAGCCGACGCGCAATGAACTGCTGAGGGTTTTAGAGTAGCTACCGACGTAGATGACGTTGTCGTCGATCCCCAGCGCAGCGAGGCGAGTGCCGGGGCCGCGGTGCAAATCGGCAAAGACGTCATCTTCGATAACCAGCACACCATGGTCTCTGGTCAGTTGCAGCACCTGCTGCGCCACGGCGGGTGCCAGGCTGCTGCCGGTCGGGTTGTGGTAGAAGCTATTGATAAACAGCGCACGGGGCCGGTACGTCAGCAACAACGCTTCAAGCGCCTGCGTATCAGGCCCGCGGGGGGTACGCGGCACCTCGATCATCGTCACGCCGTTCAGCCTGAGCAGATCGAACAACAGCGAATACCCCGGACTTTCCACCACCACGCAATCCCCCGGTTTAAGCAACGTACGCACGATCAGATCCAGCCCGTGGGTCGCTCCGCTGGTGGTCATAATCCGTCGTTCATCCACCTCGATGTCGAATGGCTGGAGACGCTTGAGGATCTGCTCTCGCAAGGCTGGCAAACCCAGTGGCGTGCTGTAGCTGAACATAGCAGCCATGTCGGTTCGGCTCACCTGGCGAATGGCGTAGCTCAAATCGTCAGTTTCACGCCAGCTTTCGGGCAGGCTGCCACAGCCCAGTTGAAGTTTGCCCGTCTCGCACTCCTGCGTTACGTCCGCCCCTTCGAACCAGGGACATCCCTGTCCCTGTGCAGGATGGGCAACCATGAAACCGGTGCCCTGACGCGGCGCCAGTACGCCCTGAGCCACCAAGCGCTCACAGGCTTCGATGACGCAAGATTGACTGAGCAAATTGACCCGTGCAATTTGCCGCGCAGAAGGCAAACGCGTCCCCGGCAACACCCCGCCCTGACCGAGCCAGCCGGTCAACGCGTCGACGATTTGCTGCACAACTGGCACCAACGCCTGTCGATCGATTCTCAATTCCATGAGCAAGCAAACTCCTGTCCGTTTTGCGGGAAACAGTTAATCACAGGAGCGCTGGAGGGGATGTGCGACAACGCCGCCAAAACCCTTGGTTCTAACCCTTTGAAACACAATGATCAGCCCCGTCACGGAACTGTAAAAAAGCCCGCGAAGCTGCGGGCTTTTTCCTACGAAGCGGCGACTGACTTCAAAACGCCGTCACGCCACCATCCACCGCCAGCGAATGACCGGTGGTGAACGCTGCACCGTCGCTGCACAAGTACAACACCGCGCTGGCAATCTCCTCCACCTTACCGATGCGACCCACCGGGTGCATGGCGTTGGCGAACTCGCCCTTCTTCGGGTCTGCTTCATAGGCACGGCGGAACATGTCGGTGTCGATCACCGCCGGGCAGACCGCATTCACGCGAATCTTTTTCTTGGCGTATTCAATGGCTGCCGACTTGGTCAGGCCGATCACCGCGTGTTTGGACGCCGCGTAAATGCTCATCTTCGGTGCAGCCCCCAGGCCCGCCACCGAAGCGGTGTTGACGATCGCACCGCCGCCCTGGGCCAACAGCAAGGGCAACTGATACTTCATGCACAGCCAGACGCCCTTGACGTTGACGCCCATGATCGCGTCGAACTCATCCAGTGTGCCGTCGGCGAGTTTGCCTTTCTCGATCTCGATGCCAGCGTTGTTGAAGGCATAGTCGAGGCGGCCGTAGGTATTCACCACTTCGTCCATCAGATTTTTTACATCGCTTTCCAGCGTGACGTTGCAACGCACGAAGGTTGCTTCGCCGCCTAACGTACGAATCAGCGCCACCGTGCCTTCGCCGCCGGCGGTGTCCATGTCGGCCACTACCACTTTCAGCCCTTCGGCCGCGAATGCCTGGGCCGTCGCGCGGCCAATACCGTTGGCAGCGCCGGTCACCACGGCGACCTGACCGGAAAACGTCATGCTCATTGTTATGTCCTCGAGTGCGGGGGATTTCGTATTTTCAGTCTAGCCACAGAGGTCCGCGCCACGGCAGCACTATCAGGTGGCCGGTTGGGCGCCCATGCGTGGCAGTGATAGAACCACCGTGCCAACTATCACTGCACTGGATCGATGTGCATTCGCCGCATCAGCCAAACTTGCGGCATTGAGCCTGAAGGGCTATCAACAAGGCTTCATTCATCTTGAGTGCCTGTCATGACTACCCAGACCAATCGCCAGTTCCTGCTCGCCAAACGTCCGGTGGGTCCAGCGACCCGCGAGACTTTTACCTACCAGGAAGTACCGGTCGGCGAGCCGGCGGCAGGTCAGATTCTGGTGAAAAACGAATACCTGTCCCTGGACCCGGCCATGCGCGGCTGGATGAACGAGGGCAAGTCCTATATTCCGCCGGTCGGTCTGGGGGAAGTGATGCGCGCCTTGGGCGTGGGTAAAGTCGTTGCGTCGAACAACCCGGGGTTTGCGGTTGGTGACTACGTCAACGGCGCCTTGGGCGTGCAGGATTACTTCCTCGGCGAACCGCGCGGTTTCTACAAGGTTGATCCGAAACTGGCGCCCTTGCCGCGCTATTTGTCCGCCCTGGGCATGACTGGCATGACTGCCTATTTCGCTCTGCTCGATGTGGGCGCGCCGAAGGCCGGAGACACCGTGGTGTTGTCGGGTGCAGCCGGCGCGGTGGGCAGCATTGCCGGGCAGATCGCCAAGATCAAAGGCTGCCGCGTGGTCGGGATTGCCGGTGGCGCGGACAAGTGTCAGTTCCTGATCGACGAATTGGGTTTTGACGGTGCCATCGACTACAAGAACGAGGACGTCATCGCCGGTCTTAAACGCGAATGCCCGAAAGGGGTCGACGTGTATTTCGATAACGTCGGCGGCGACATTCTCGACGCCGTGCTGAGCCGCCTGAACATGAAGGCGCGCGTGGTGATTTGCGGCGCGATCAGCCAGTACAACAACAAGGAGGCGGTCAAGGGCCCGGCCAATTACCTGTCATTGCTGGTCAACCGCGCACGCATGGAAGGTTTTGTCGTGATGGACTACGCCGCCCAGTTCGCCGCCGCTGGTCAGGAAATGGCCGGCTGGATGGCCAAGGGAGAGCTCAAGAGCAAGGAAGACATTGTTGACGGACTGGAGACGTTCCCGGAGACACTGATGAAATTGTTCAGCGGCGAGAATTTCGGGAAGTTGGTGTTGAAGGTTTGATCCAACATTTGAAGTAATCACAAAACCAATGTGGGAGCGGGCTTGCTCGCGAAGGCGGTGCGTCAGTCGACATCAAAATTGACTGACACTCCGCCTTCGCGAGCAAGCCCGCTCCCACATTCGATCTTCGGTGTTGGGTTAAGCGAGTTCGGCGACTACGGCGGCGAGTGCTTTCGCTGGATCAGCCGCTTGGCTGATCGGACGGCCAATCACTAGATAATCCGAACCGGCGTCCAGTGCCTGGCGCGGGGTCAGGATGCGGCGTTGATCGTCTTGCGCACTGCCCGCCGGACGAATGCCCGGGGTCACCAGTTGCAACGACGGGTGCGCCGACTTCAAGGCCTGGGCTTCCAGCGCCGAACACACCAGGCCGTCCATCCCGGCTTTTTCTGCCAGTGCCGCCAGGCGCAGCACTTGTTCCTGCGGCTCGATGTCCAGACCGATACCGGCCAGGTCTTCACGTTCCATGCTGGTCAGCACGGTCACGCCGATCAGCAGCGGCTTGGGCCCGGTACGCTGATCCAGCACTTCACGGCAGGCTGCCATCATGCGCAGACCGCCGGAGCAGTGCACGTTGACCATCCACACGCCCATTTCCGCAGCGGCCTTGACGGCCATGGCGGTGGTGTTCGGGATGTCGTGGAATTTCAGGTCCAGGAACACTTCGAACCCCTTGTCACGCAAGGTGCCGACGATTTCCGACGCACAGCTGGTGAACAGTTCCTTGCCGACTTTTACCCGGCACAGCTTCGGGTCCAACTGGTCGGCCAGCTTCAGTGCGGCGTCACGGGTGGGAAAATCCAGGGCGACGATGATAGGAGTCTGGCAGACGGACATGTGCGGGCTCTCAGGCAGGACGAAATCGGCGCGCATTGTAGCGGAACCAGCGGCGCTGCGGGACCCGATGATCGGTAATTCGTCATCGGCGCTCAGGCAAGCCTAGTCCTTTGGCCAATTGTGTCGAGGCCGATACACTCATGACACGCCCACAACATCCTTCATCGCTACCGTCGGCAGCCGCAACACGTCCTTACAGCACTTCCCGCCTCCGGGCCGGACGCCTATGCTGAAGCCACAACCTCGCAGCCCATCTTTGTGGTTGGCAGCCTCTCTGGCAGATGAACGCACGCATGCACAACACCCAAGCCCCTTTGAACGACGATCAAAAAGCGCCCGGCGATGACAAACGCTGGAGCATTCGCGCCCTGATCGTCGACGATGACGTCCCGATTCGCGAACTGATGATCGACTACCTCGCCCGGTTCAACATCCACGCCAGCGGTGTCACCGACGGCGCGGCGATGCGCCTGGCGCTGCAAGCCGAACATTTCGACGTGGTGGTGCTGGACCTGATGCTGCCGGGCGAAGACGGCTTGTCGTTGTGCCGCTGGCTGCGTGCCGAATCGGACATTCCGATCCTGATGCTCACGGCCCGCTGCGAACCCACCGACCGGATCATCGGCCTGGAGCTGGGCGCCGATGACTATATGGCCAAACCGTTCGAACCCCGTGAGCTGGTGGCGAGAATTCAAACCATCCTGCGCCGGGTGCGCGATGATCGCACCGAACAACGGGCGAACATTCGCTTCGACAACTGGCGCCTGAACAGCGTGTTGCGCCAGTTGATTGCCGCCGACGGCCTGGTGGTGCCGTTGTCCAACGCCGAATTCCGCCTGCTCTGGGTGTTTATCGAACGTCCACGCCGGGTGCTTAGCCGCGAGCAATTGCTGGACGCCGCTCGAGGGCGCTCGATCGAGGCCTTTGATCGCAGCATCGATCTGCTGGTCTCGCGCCTGCGCCAGAAACTCGGTGATGATCCCAAAGCCCCGCAGCTGATCAAGACCGTTCGCGGCGAGGGTTATCTGTTCGACGCCAGAGACATCGGCTGATGCGTGCGCGCTTCGATACGCTGTTCGGCCGTCTGTTCGGCGTGCTGTTGCTGGCGATCATCCTTGCGCACCTGTTGGCATTTGCCTGGTTTCACCATTACGGCCCGCCTCCCCCACCGCCGCCGCCAGAGTTTTCCCAAGGCGTTGACGCAAAGCGCCCACCAATGGACCCGCGCTTTGAAAACCGGCCGCCTCGGCCATGGTTCGGCGGGCCGTTAGTGCCGCTGACCTTTCAATTGATCTCGCTGGTCATTGCGGCCTGGTACGGCGCCAAACTGCTGAGCCGACCGATCCAGCGCCTGAGCGATGCCGCCGAGCGCTTGAGCGAAAACCTCGACAGCACGCCGCTGGATGAATCAGGCCCACGGGAAGCACGGCAAGCGGCCTACACCTTCAACTTGATGCAGAAACGCATTATCGAACAGGTGCAACAGCGCTCGCGAATGCTCGGCGCGGTGTCCCATGACCTGCGCACGCCGTTGTCGCGGCTCAAATTGCGTCTGGAGCAGATCGACGACGAGAAGCTGCAAGGTCAGATGCGTCAGGATCTGGACGACATGATCAGCATGCTTGACGCCACCCTGACGTATCTGCACGAACAGCGCACCAGCGAAGCCCGGCAATGGATGGACGTGCAGGCGTTGGTGGAGTCGTTGTGTGAAAACGCCCAGGATCAGGGCGCCGATGTGCAGGCCAGCGGTCACTGCGCCCCGCTGCAAGTCCAGCCGATGGCCCTGCGTTCGTGCATCAACAACCTGCTGGATAACGCGCTTCGCTACGCGGGACAGGCATTGATCACCCTCGAAGACAGCCGCGAAACCCTGGTAATTCGGGTGATTGATCATGGGCCGGGTATTGCGCCGGATAAGCGTGAGGCGGTGTTTGAGCCGTTCTTTCGCCTGGAGGGTTCACGCAACCGCAACTCCGGCGGTGTTGGCCTGGGCATGACCATAGCCCGCGAGGCTTCAGAACGACTGGGCGGGCAACTGAGCCTGGAAGAAACCCCGGGCGGTGGTTTGACTGCTGTCATTCACCTTCCCCGTACCTGAGCCTGTGTGTACTGACCGGTACAAACCTCACATACCCACGACACCTTGCCCCTTGAGGCTGCATAAGCCGGTGTACCCACCGGTTTTCCATTCCAGGGAGTGAGCACAATGATCGGTAGCGTCAGCAACTACACGAGCTATACCAGCACCAGCACCAGCAATACCAGTAGCACAACCAACACCGCCCGCAGCCAGCAGTTCCAGAAAGAACTGCTCGCCAAACTCGACACAAATAGCGACGGCGCGGTGGATCAGGACGAGCTGAAAAGTGCCTTGTCGCAAAAATCCGACGACGGCCTGTTGGTCAGCCTGAGCAAGAACTTCGCCGACCTCGACAGCGATAACAGCGGCAACCTGAGCAGTGAAGAAATGGCCGCGATGGCCCCACCACCGCCACCGCAACATGATCAACCACCGAGCACCGAACTCGCCGATGCCATGATCAGCGCCCTGGACACCGACGGTGACGGCGCCATCAGCAGCGACGAGCTGAGCACCGGCCTGACCAGCGCCGGCAGCAGTGCCGACAGCAAGGAAATCTTCTCGGCCCTGGACAAGAACCAGGACGGCACCGTCAGCAAAGACGAACTCGCCGCCAGCCTGGCCCCACCTCCTCCGCCCCCACAGCAGGTGTCCAGCGAGGAACTGTTCAGCCAGCTCGATACCGACAGCGATGGCAGCGTGACTGCCACTGAACTGAGCAGCGCGCTGCAGGCGAGCAACAGCACCTTATCGACCAGCACCGACACCAGCGCCGCACTGCTCAAGGCACTGGACAGTGACAGCAGCGGCGGTGTCGGCAGTGATGAATTGAAAGCAGCGTTGCAAGCAGGCCGTGAGAAGACCAGTGACAGCTCCACCGATCAGTTCAACGTCAACGAGGCGCTGCACAAAATGATCGCCAATCTGAGCAAGCAGTATTCGCTCGATAACGTGGCGACGGTGGGCAAGTACCTGAACGTCGCTACCTAACATCAAAAACATCGCGAGCAGGCTCACTCCCACATGGGTTCAGTGGTGTTCACTCTTTATGTGTCTTACATCGATCCAGTGTAGGAGTGAGCCTGCTCGCGATGAGGCCATCAGCCTCGACTCAACGCTCAGGGCCGGCGATCCTCTACCCGCGCCTGACTCTTGCTCCAGTCAGTCAACAGACTGTATGCCACAGCCAACAACGTCGGCCCGATAAACAGCCCGATAAAGCCAAACGCGATCAACCCGCCAAACACCCCCAGCAACACAATCACCAACGGCAGATTCCCGCCCCGGCTGATCAGGTACGGCTTGAGCACGTTGTCGACGCCACTGATGATGAACGTGCCCCAGATCCCCAGGAACACTGCCATCCCGTACTCACCTTTCCAGGCCAGCCATGCCGTGGCCGGAATCCACACTAGCGGTGGCCCCATCGGAATCAGGCTGAGCAGGAAGGTCACGATACCCAGCACCAAGGCTCCCGGCACCCCGGCGATCAGGAACCCGATCAGTGCCAGAACAGCCTGCGCCGCTGCCGTACCGATCACGCCGTTCACCACCCGCTGCACCGTGCCCGCCACCAGATCAATGTAATACCCGGCGCGCTGACCGATCAGGCGCTCCAGTAACCCATGGACAAAGATCGCCAGACGCGGGCCGTCGCGGTAGAAAAAGAACACAAACACGATGCTCAACGTCAGCTCGAGAATCCCGCCGCCTATCTGAGCACTGCGCGCCAGCAGCCAGTTACCGACCTGCCCCAGATAAGGCTTGAGCGCGACCATCATCGCCGCGCCCTGCTCATCGATGCTGTTCCAGATCACCACCAGCCGTGCGCCCACCAGAGGGACACCGCCCAGCCAGTCCGGCGCCTGCGGCAGGCCCTCGACCTGTACATCCTTGATGAACACCGTGGCGTCACGCACGTGATCAGCCAGGTTGAACCCCAGCCACACCAGCGGCACCGCCACCAGCAACATCCAGCCGAGGGTCAGCAGCGCGGCCGCCAGGGATTCACGACCCTTGAGCCAACGGGTCAACAAACGCATCAGCGGCCAACTGGCAAACGCCAGTACCGCGCCCCAGAACAGCGCCGACCAGAACGGTGCCATCACCCAGAAGCTCGCGCCAAACAGCACCAGGAGCAGAATCTGCACCAACAGCCGATCATTATTGGGCATGTAGAGTCTCGAAAAATCAGTCAACAAAGGGTAGACGAACGCGCAGAGCGCATTCGCCTGTGCAGCTTATCGCAACAGCTCGATGTGCAGGCCAGAGCCTTCGACGGTCCCAGCTTCCAGTCGCGCCGCACGCACGCCTTGGGCAATCAATGCCTGACGCCAGGCCTCAGCCTTGGCACCGGAAACACTGACGCGCAAGGTGGTGTCCAGGTTCAGCCCGCGTGAAATCAGACGTGTCCACGTGTCATCGGGATCAGCGTTCAGTTTTGGGAAATCGAGTTCACCGGTGCTTTTGAGCTGACGCAGCAGAGTGGCGGACGTCGGTAACACGTCGCCCAACGGCGCCGCCGCGTCGAATTGCTCGACATGCAGGTAGGCTTTGCGATTACCGCGAGTGATGCTGTAAAGCGCCACCAGCGAATTGTCCTGCGGCGTCGCCAGTCTCAGCAGCAAATACGCCTGCTGATCGTCGGCGCCATAGAGCTTGGAATTGCCGAAGACTTCGTTGGCCCACAGGCTGCTTTCGCCGCAATCGCGGGCCTGGCACCAGAACAGCAGCTCGGCGCCCTGCTTTTGCAAGGCTTCCCGCGCGGCGGTAAAGGCTTCGGTAGAGGAATGCTCCGGCGGTAACTCGTAGGTGACCGAGGTGGTTTGCCCGCGCGCCGTGACCTGACCGTCAAAGCGCAACTGGCCGCTGATTTTGCGGATCGAACCCAGCGGGTAGATCCGTTCAAGCTCGACGGCCGGACGATAATCAACGATCTGCGCATCTTCCATGCGCGGCAGGATCGGCAAGTCCTGACTGCCGGAAACATCGGCGGCAAACGATAAAGGACTGAAACAACACAGCGCCAGCAGACTGAGTGAACGCATGGACAGGCTCATCGGATCTGCATGGCCTGGGCCCCTTTTGACTTCTGTTCCTTTTTGTCGAAACCCGGGGCATGCACCGTGGAGGGCAGGCCGGGTTTCGCGAGCACGATAGAGACCTTGTGGCCATTCGGGGTCGCAGCGGTATAGCGATCTATCATGGTTGTCTCCCATTTCAACCCGCCCAGCCTCGACAGTTGCCCGGCGCAAGTCAAGGAACGGCGAAGAACCGATTGAAACAGTCTGCGACAAGGTCGGCGCCGGTTTCATCATTCAGGTGCAAATGATGACCGCCTGGCAGCTGTTCAAGGCTAAAGGGTAGACGTTCCAGCAACTCGGAATGTTTGGCGAGCATACCGTCGGCCGCGACCACCAGTTTGGCCGGGCAACTGATTCGCTGGACAAACGCCATGGCCTGTTCGGTGGTCAGACGCAGCGGCGACGGCAGCGTCAGGCGGTTGTCAGTGCGCCAGGTGTAACCGCCCGGCACCGGCATCAAGCCGCGCTGGGCCAGCAACTCGGCGGCTTCGCGACTGACCGCCACCAAACCCTTCATGCGCGCTTCGATGGCGCGGTCGAGTGTGCTGTAGACCGGTTTTTGCTTCTCGCGCAAATCCAGCTGCGCTTGCAGGGCCATGCCCATGCGCTCGGCCGCATTTTCGCCTTTGTCTGTAGGAGGAATGATGCCGTCGATCAACGCCAGATGCGTGACGCGCTCAGGCATCGACCCGGCAATGATCAGGGACGCGATCGCTCCCATTGAGTGCCCCATCAGCGCAAAACGCTTGAGGCCCAGTTGTTCGGCGACTTGCAACACGTCATGGGCGTAATCCCACATCGCGTAACCGGCCCCGGGCGGGCGATGCCCGGAATGACCATGACCGGCCATGTCCAGCGCGATGATGCGCAGGCCGTTGAGCTTGGGCGCCAGACGGGCAAAGCTGTTGGCATTGTCCAGCCAGCCATGCAGCGCAATCACCGGCAGGCCGTCTTCAGGACCGAACAAGTGCGCCGCCAACTCGATGTGCGGCAGGCTCAGACGGACTTCTTCGACGGCATTGCTCATGCGCAATCCTTTTGGCTGCGACCGTCCCATCGGCTGAACAGGATTTTCAGCAGTCTGGCCGTGTCGTGTGGACGTTCGAGAGGAAACATGTGACCGCCGGGCACGGTCAGGGATTCACCCAGCGGCATGCGCCCGACAGCGCTCGCATGGTGACGCATCACCACGCGGCTCTTGTGCCCGCGCACCACCGCCAGCGGCACTTTCAACTGGCGCGTGCGACCGGGGCTGGTGTGAGGAACGCCACGGTAGATGCTGATTTCCGTGGCCGGGTCGAAGCGCAGGCGCAGCTTGTCACCGACCTTGTGCAAACCGTGTTGCAGGTAGGCGTCAAAGCATTCCGGGTCAAAACTGCGGAACAAGGTTTTGCCCGAGAAGTAGCTTCGGGCACTTTCGAGGTCGGCGAACTCTTCCCGACGTCCCAGGGTACGGCCGGCCGGGGTCAGGCGGTCGATGAAACCGAAACGCTTGGCGGCGCGAATGACCCATTGATCGGTGCGGGTCAGCACCGGTGAATCGAGCATCACCACGCCGCGATACAACTCCGGGCAACGCAGCGCTGCGTGCAAATGCAGCACCCCGCCAAAGGAATGGCCGACGCCCCACACCGGTTCCGCTTGCTGTTTGAGGTGATGGATCAGTTCGTCCACCAGGTTGTACCAATTGTCGTCCGCGGGAAAACGCGGGTCATGAGCGTGCTGCTCCAGATGCGTCACCTGATATTCGGGCGCCAGCGCCTCGAACAACTTGCCGTAGGTCCCTGAAGGAAAGCCATTGGCGTGGGCGAAAAATATCTGTTGCGACATACCGGCAAATCCATGAGCGAGAACAGGCGTTGATTGTCCGTAAGACGACAGCTGACAGCAATGACTGTAAGTGACAGGAATGATGACAGTCCGGTCAAGACTATCGAGTGGAGCCATTGTGGGGAGGGAGCTTGCTCCCTCCCCACAAAAGGCCAAGCAGATTGCCGGGTATGTCAGCGTGCTGGCGGATTCTCGCCCAGCGGCACGACCGCCATGGTCAGGCGCGATACGCAACTGGCCTTGCCTTCATCGCTGGTCAAGCGGATGTCCCAGACGTGCGTCGTGCGGCCAATGTGGATCGGCGTGGCCACGGCGGTCACCCGGCCACTGCGCAGGCCGCGCAAATGGTTGGCGTTGATTTCCAGGCCCACGCAGTAAAACTTGCTGGCGTCGATGCACAGGTAGCTGGCCATCGAGCCGACCGATTCGGCCAGCACCACCGACGCACCGCCATGCAGCAGACCGTAAGGCTGGTGAGTGCGGTGATCAATGACCATGCTCGCGGTCAGGGAGCCTTCGTCAAATGCTTCGAAGCGAATATCCAGCACTTCGCCGATGGTATTTTTCTGGATCGCGTTCAACTGCTCGATGTTGGGAGTGGTACGCCACAGACTCATCGCTGCTTTCCTTTGTGGGTTTTGTTCGTGGCTCAATCCTGCCACAGCACCGCCTCGCTGCGCTCGCTCCATTCTTCGAAGCGGTCACCGTAAGCCGCTTCGATCACATTGCGCTTGATCTTCAGGGTCGGCGTCAGGAAACCGTTTTCCACGGCCCAACTGTCCTTGACCACCACCAGGCGCCGCAAACGCTCGTGTTTGTCGAGGACGCCGTTGACCTCATCCAGCAGTTTTTCCAGGCTTGAATGCAGCCCCGCCCTCGCCGTGCCGCTTGCGTCCTGCTGCCCGACCGCCGACAGCACACACAGTCCCAGCGGTGCACTCAAACCGTCACCGACCACGCACACTTGTTCAATCCGTGAATGCACCGCCAGGCGATTTTCAATCGGTGCCGGCGCGACGTATTTGCCCTTGCTGGTCTTGAAGATTTCTTTCAGGCGTCCGGTCAGGCGCAGGTTGCCTTCGGCGTCTTCTTCGCCCTTGTCGCCGGTGCGCAGGAAGCCGTCCTCGGTGATGGTTTCAGCGGTTTTCTGTGGTTCTTTGAAATAGCCGAGCATGGTCGCGCCGCTGCGCACCATGACCTCGCCTGATTCGTCGATCCGCACTTCTACCTCAGGGCACGGCTTGCCGATCCAGCCGGGCTTGTTCTCGCCGGGCCGGCAGATGTGCGAATAACCGCAGCTCTCGGTCATGCCGTAGACCTCCAGCACGTCCAGCCCCAGTTTGCGGTACCACAGCAGCAAGGTTTGTGGCACGGGCGCAGCGCCGGACAAGGCGACGCGCAGTGCATCCAGCCCCAACCCGACGAGGACTTTATGTCCGATCCGCTTGCCGATGAAGGGCAATCCGAGCAAAAAATCGAGGCGTTTTTGCGGGATTTTGCTGTACACGCCCATCTGGAATTTGGTCCAGATCCGTGGCACGCCGAACAAGGCAGTAGGCCGGGCGCGCTTTAAATCCGTCAGGAAGGTGTCGAGGCTCTCGGCAAAGAACACCGTCTGCCCGGTGTAAATCGAGGCCAGTTCGACGAACATCCGCTCGGCCACGTGGCACAGCGGCAAATAGGACAGCAATCGGTCCGACTCGTTGAGGCCAAACAGCTGCGTACCGCGGGTGGTGGCGAAACCCAGATTGCCAAAACTGTGCATCACGCCTTTGGGCAGGCCGGTGGTGCCGGAGGTGTAGATGATGGTGGCCAACTGATCGGCTGCCGGCGCGGGGTTATCCTGGATGGGCGAGCAACGTTGCAGGTCGGTCCAGCTGAAATCGAAGGTGCCGGGTGGGTGCAACGGCAGACTGATCGTCGGCAAGTCCGGCCTGACACCGCGGGACATGCTTGGCCAGTCATCGAGCTTACCGATAAACGCCAGCGCCGCTTCGGAGTGGTCGAGTACCTGGGCGACCGATTCGGCGGTCAGGTTGGGGTACAACGGCACCGAGACATGCCCGGCCATCCAGATCGCCAGGTCGGCAATGATCCAGTGGGCACAGTTCTTCGAGATCAGCGCGATGTGGCTGCCTTGTGGCAGTTCGCGGGCCCTCAGCCAATGCGCCGCGCAGCGTGCCTGATGGCCGACGTCGGCCCAGGTCAGGGTCTCGACCTGCCCGCCGCCCGTGGGCTGGACCAGAAAACGCTGGCGAGGATGACGGGCCTCACGCTCGTAGAAGACATCCAGCGGCAAACGAAAAGCAGCAGACATGCGACTCGCTCCTGAATTTTTGGTCTGGAGCAAGCGTAGTCAACCAAGCGGTTGCTTGGTTGACTATTTCATTACAAAAATCAGCAACACCACCGACCCCTGTAGGAGCCGGGCTTGCCCGCGATTGCATCGACTCGGTCTGATCTATAAACCGCAGCGCCTGCATCGCGGGCAAGCCCTGCTCCCACATTAAAAAAGCCCTGTGCCGAGATTGCTAAGGATGTTTGATGCCATTGAGCTTCATGGCGCCGGCCAGCGGCAAATCACCTTCGAGTTCTGCCAGGCCGGCGGTTTTGACGGTTTCCGGCGCTTGCACGTGACCGTGCTGCAGGTAACCGAGCAAATTGCCCACCAGCGGGTTGTGACTGACCAACAACGCGTAATCCACCGACACCAACTGCTCCGACACCGCTTGCGGGCGGTTGTCGGGGGTCAGCCACTCGACGGTGCGAATGTCCGGTTCGAACCCCAGCGCCTCACGCACCAACTGCGCGGTCTGCTGCGCACGCAGGTAAGGGCTGGCGTAGATCGCGGTGATCGGCTGACCGATCAACTCGGCCGCACTGCGTAACACTTCTTCGCAACCATGCGGGGTCAGTGCTCGCTCGGAATCAGGACGCGAGCCGTAGGGTTCAGCTTCACCATGACGCAATACCCAGAGTTTCATAGCTTGGGTTCCTCATCTCGGGCCGGATGCGGTGCGGGCGCCACAACATGCGGCGCTTCACCTTCCGGTGTACGCGGCGTCGGCCAGTCGGCGAACGGCCAGGGTTTCTGGTCGCTGTGGAAGCTGCCGAAACGACCGATCTGCGCCAGGAACTGGCTCAGGCTGTCGCCGAAGTTCATCAGGCTGGCGCTCGGGGCGCCATAGAACAAACGATAGATCAGTTGCATCAGCACCACCGCGCCAAGGATGAACTGCGCCACTTGCCAGACCAGCACGAAGACGATCATCCACAGCACCCGCAGCAGGATGGACTCGTACTTGGTTTCCATTTTTGGATCGTTCATGTCGTGCTCCCCTGCTTATTGACAAAGCGTGCTTAGTTGAACCCGCTGGTTGAGATGAAGTCGACGTCGGTTTTCGGCTCGCCGCGCATCAACAGCTCAATCACTTGATCAAGCGTGCGCCCTTCGAACAGGATCGCGTGCAGCCCGGCGACCAGCGGCATATAGACGCCCACCTCCTGAGCCTTGGCCTTGAGCACTTTCAGGGTGTTCACGCCCTCGGCGACTTCACCGAGACGCGTCACCGCGTCCTCCAGGCTCAGGCCCTGGCCGAGGGCAAACCCGACCTGGTAGTTACGGCTTTTCGGCGACGAGCAGGTGACGATCAAATCGCCCACCCCGGCAAGACCGAGGAAGGTCATCGGGTTGGCGCCCTGATTCACTGCAAAACGGGTCATTTCCGCCAGTGCTCGAGTGATCAGCATGCTCTTGGTGTTTTCGCCCATGCCCAGCGCCACGGCCATGCCGGCAATGATCGCGTAAACGTTTTTCAGCGCCCCACCCAACTCGACGCCGAAGCGGTCGGCGCTGGCGTACACGCGAAAGGTCCGGCCGTGGAGCGCTTCCTGAACCCGTTGGCACAGCTCTTCGTCTTCGCTGGCCACCACGGTGGCGGTCAACGCGTGTTCAGCGATTTCGCGGGCCAGGTTCGGTCCGGACAACACGCCGATGCGCGCTTGCGGGGCGATTTCCTCGAGGATCTCGCTCATCAGCTTGAAGGTGTGGGCTTCGATGCCTTTAGTCAGGCTGACCAGCAGTTTGCCGCTCAACTGTGCAGCGTGCGGGACCAAGACCGAGCGCAGGGCACTGGAGGGCAACGCGACGAAACACAGGTCGCAGGCGTCCAGCGTGGCTTGCAGATCAGTCACCGGTTCTACTGCCGGGAGAATCTTGATGCCTTTGAGGTAACGCGGGTTCTCGCGATTGACCCGGATGGCCTCGGCCTGTTCGGGGTCACGCATCCACTGCCGGACCTGATGACCGTTTTCGGCCAGCAAATTGGCCACGGCGGTACCAAAACTTCCGCCTCCCAGGACCGCAATCGGGCGCTGTTCAGTCATATGTAATCCGTTAATCCATACCAGTGGCGATGTCGGCATTATACGGAGCGCCCCCGTGGCGGCCAGCCCCTGCATCAATTACCGACACTTGTAGGAAGAAGACCAATAAATCCTAGGAAAATGCCGGCATCGTGAATGGAAAAGTGCTCGGGCTCGGTTAACATGCGCGCCAACTCCTCACGATCAAGGGTATGACGTGTCGCTTGGTTCTCCCTCACCCCGCTCGCCGCTGGTCCTGGCGCTGATGTTCAGCCCGTCCTTGCTGGCCGACGACTTGTTCCTCGACAACGAACCGCTCCCGCAAGTGCTCACGGCGACGCGCCTGAAGCAATCGCCGGCTGCGGTTCCGGGGAGCATGACGGTGATTGACAGCGAATTGATCAACGCCAGCGGCGCCCGCGACATCAGCGAGTTGCTGCGCCTGGTGCCGGGCATGATGGTCGGCAACATCAGCGGCAACCAGGCCGCGGTGAACTATCACGGCACCAACGCCACCGAAGCCCGGCGCCTGCAAGTGCTGATCGACGGCCGTTCCGTATACCGCGCGGGCCTGGCCACGGTGGACTGGAGCGATATTCCGGTGGCCATGGAAGACATCGAGCGCATCGAAGTGTTTCGCGGCCCGAACACCGTCAGCTACGGCGCCAACGCGCTGATGGCCGTGGTCAACATCATCACGCGCAACCCGGCCAACAGCCATGGCACCCGCGTGAAAGTGACCCGTGGCCAACGCGGCATCAACGACTATTACGCCAGTCAGGGCACCGGCTGGGACGGTGGCGACCTGCGATTGTCACTGTCCGGCCAGCAAGACGACGGTTTCGATTCGGACCGCAACGGTGCCGATTATCGGGACAGCCGTCGTCTGAATCGCTTCAATCTGGCGGTCAGCCAGAACCTCGCGGAAAACCAGAGCATCGACTGGCAACTGAATGCGAAGGAAGGCACCAACCAGCGGCCGTATACCTACCGCCCGGTGTTCCCGGGGATTACCGCCGCCGGGAACAATTCCGACGTCGCCGCCAAAGATTACGCCGGCTCGCTGCGCTGGAACCTCGACCTCAATCCCGATCACAGTCTTTATGTCCAGGGTTCGGCCCAGCACTGGGATCGCCAGCAAACCTGGCGCGCCTGTGATGCCGAGGCGTCGTTCAGCCCGGAACTGGCCCGACTCTGGCAGCTCAACCCCAATTACACCGAACGCCTGGCGCGCAACATGGATCGCTTCACCGGTCCGGGCGCGCCTCGCGGCACGCCAGCGGAACAAGCGCTGGCCAATCAAGTGCTGGGGCAATGGAAAAGCGGCGCCCGGCAGACGCTCTGTGGCGACATCGATCAGAGCACCCGGGAATCGCGCTTTGACCTCGAAGTGCAGGACACCCTCAGCCTGTCCGACAGTCTGCGACTGGTCAGCGGCATGAACTATCGTTACGACCGGGCCGATTCCGAGACCTACTTCAATGGCACGCTCGACGACACCACCTGGCGCACGTTCGGCCAACTGGAATGGCGTGCCACCGAGCATTGGTTGTTGCAGGGCGGGGCGATGTTCGAGGACACGCAATTGACCGGTAGCTCACTGACACCGCGGGTGGCGGTCAATTACCTGATTACCCCGCGTCAGGGCTTGCGTGCAGTGTACTCGGAAGCGATCCGCTCACCGGACATGTTCGAGAACAACGTCAACTGGAGTTACCAGGTGACCAACCTGCGGCCCAGCGCTTACGGCCAGACCAGCGCCCGCTATTTCGTCAAGACCCGTGGCCCCGGCGATCTCGACAAGGAACGCATGCGTTCGCGAGAGCTGGGCTACAACGGCTACTTCGTCGAGCTGGGACTGAGTGTCGATGTGAAGCTGTTCTACGACGAAATCAACGGCATGATCAGCGAACCGCTGCGCAACAATCAGTACATCGCCAGCAACTCAAACAGTGCACGCTTCTGCGGAGCTGAAACGCAAGTGGACTGGCGCCTCGGCAGCGCCGACCGCCTGCGCCTGACCTATGCCTACGTGGACGCCACCGCCAGCAACCCGCTGGATGAACAACAGACCGCGCGCAACAGCGGTTCCGCCGGTTGGCTGCGCAACTGGGGCCAGGGCTGGAACAGTGCCCTCTTCTACTATGGCGACGATGCGCTTAACGGTTACCGCTTCGAGCGGGTCGACACGCGTATCGCCAAACGCATCGGCCTGGGCAAGGCCAATCTGGAACTGGCCGGCATCCTCCAGCAACGCCTGGACAACCAACCCACCACCTTCGTCGACAACAACTACGACGAGCGCCGCGTGGTGTATTTCAGCGCGGAGCTGACGTTTTAAATGCGCCGTTGCCGGTCATGGAAGTCGCCGCCACTGGGCCGCCTGCTGGCCGGGTTGTGCCTGGCTATTGGCTGCCTGCTCGGCGCCCTGCCGATACAGGCTGCGGACATTCTTTTGACTGGCACCGAAGACAGCCCCGGCGTGCAATCCTTCGTCCACGCATTGAGCGAGATGCGTGCGGCCGACAGCGTGCGTTTCCAGCCACTGGCGAGCCTTCCATTGCCAGGCAAACTGCCTGCCGCCACGCGCCTGATCCTGCTGGATCTGCCGAGCCTCGACTGGCGCCAGCAAGAGGCCCAGGGCCCGGCGACGCTGGTACTGCGCATCAGTCGCCTGCAAGCCCAACAACGTTTCGGCGTGAACTTTCCACCGCACCTCAGCCTGCTCTGGAGCGACCCACCGCTGGATCGGCAATTGCGCCTGACTCGACTGATCCTGCCCCAGGCGCGGCGTGTCGGCGTGCTGTACGACAATCACAGCGAATTCCTTTTGAAAGAAATGCGTCTGGCCGCCCTTGGGGACAGTCTTGATGTGGTCAGCGAGCGTTGGGACAACACCAATGACAGTCGCCCCTTGCAGGACTTGCTGAAAAGCTGTGACGTACTGCTGGGCCTCGATGATCCCGACCTGTTCAACCCGAAAACCGCGAAAAACCTGCTGTTGAGCAGCTATTCCCGGCAACTGGCATTGGTCGGCCCCAACGCCGCGTTCGTCAAGGCGGGCAGCCTGGCCAGCACCTACAGCGATCAGAGCGACTGGCTGCAGGTGCTCGACGAATTGCTCGATCTGCCAACGGCGAGCTGGCCGCGTGCGCTCTACCCGCAACACTTCAAAGTATCAAGTAACCCGCAAGTGGCTCGTTCATTAGGTATTGAGCAGATTGATGACGCGTCTGCCGCCCTGCAGTTGGCTGAAGGAGAAAGCCGCCCATGACCTTCCGGCGCCCTTGGGACATCAACACCCGCACGCAGATGATCAGCCTTGGTCCAGCCCTGTTGCTGACACTGCTGCTGATCAGTTTTTTTACCTTCGTGCGGATTCAGGACCTGCGTCAGGAGCTCAACCACACCGGGCAGTTGATCGCCAACCAATTGGCTCCGGCAACCGAGTACGGAGTGATTTCCGGAAATAACGAAGTGCTCGAAAGCTTGCTCAAGGCGACGCTCGCTACGCCGAACGTGCGTTTCCTGGAGGTCCAGGACAACGCCAACCGGATTCTGGTGTACGTCGAGCAACCGTCGGAAACCCACCGGCGCTCGCAGCAGGTCGAAGTGTTCCAGGCACCGGTGCGGTTGCAGCGGATCGCGCTCAACAATGATTTTTTCCAGGGCTCCAAAGCCGCGAGCATCGGCCCGTCCGAGGACTATCTGGGCCGGGTGATCGTCGGTCTGTCGAATGACGCCTTCAACCAGCGTCAGCAGGAAATCCTGTTGAAAGCCGCGATCCTCGCCCTCTTCGCCCTGCTGCTTACCTTTCTCGTAGCGCGGCGCCTCGCGGGCAGCCTCTCACAACCTATCCGCGACATTGGCAACGCCGTGAAGGCGATCCAGGAAGGCGATTACACACGGCCCTTGCCGATTGTCGACGACACCGAGTTGGGTGCGCTGTCGCAACACATCAACAACCTGGCCAGCGGCCTCGAACAAGCCAGTCGCGAACAGCATCAGGCCATGGCGCAGTTGATCCAGACACGCGAGGAAGCGGAAAAGGCCAACAACGCCAAGTCTGATTTCCTGGCGATGATGAGCCATGAACTGCGCACGCCGATGAATGGCGTACTCGGCATGCTGCAATTGCTGGAAACCACCGACATGACCGAAGAGCAGGTCGAATACGCGGCGCTGGCCTCGGAGTCCACCGAACACCTGCTCAAGGTCATCAACGACATTCTCGACTTCTCGCGCATCGAGCGTTCGGAACTGGAACTGGAGCACATCCCGTTCAACCTCGCGGACCTGATCGTCAGTTGCGCCCAATCGTTCCAGCACAGCGCGGCGCAGCGGGGACTCGACCTGCAGTTGCTGATCCCTGAGGACATGCGCGCCCTTCAGGTTCAGGGCGATCCAACGCGCATCCGGCAAATTCTGGTCAACCTGGTCGGCAATGCCTTGAAGTTCACCGAGCAGGGTCGCGTCAGCATCGAACCGCAGTGGCAATCGCTGGACCACGAACTGCTGTGGTTCACCTGTACTGTGCGCGACAGCGGCATCGGCATTTGCGCTGAACGCCTGGAGCTGATGTTCAATGCTTTCCAGCAGGCCGACAGTTCCATTTCACGACGTTACGGCGGCACCGGTCTGGGCCTGCCGATTGCCCGCACCTTGGCTGAACGCATGGGCGGCACCTTGCGCGCGCAGAGCGAAGAAGGCCTGGGTTCGGTGTTTACCCTGGAAATCCCGCTGGCGCTCTATAAGCAGTCGCTGCCGGTGCTGACATCCAGGACGCAGACCGACAATGAAGATGGTGCGGGGCGCAACGTGCTGCTGGTCGAAGACAACCCGGTCAACCAGACCGTCATCGAAGCAATGTTGCGCAGCCTGGGCTTTACTGTCAGCGTCGCCACCGATGGCGCGCAGGCCGTGCGAAGCGCCGAAAGCCTGATTTTTGAAGCGATCCTGATGGACTGCAGATTGCCGATCATCGACGGCTACGAAGCAACCCGACAGATTCGCCAATTACCCGGCTGCGCGGACTTGCCGATCATCGCCTTGACCGCCAATGCGTTGCAGGGTGATCGCGAAGCCTGTTTGTCGGCGGGCATGAACGATTACTTGGCCAAGCCGTTCAAACGAACTGATTTGCAGCAAATTCTGCAGCGCTGGGTGCAGTAGTACAGGCCTTTCGACCATCTGCGACTGGCGTGAAAGGCGAAAGTGCGGCAGTCTTAGGCACCCGAACAGGCCCGAAAAGGGGCTTGAATAATAATTTCAGTGCACAAGTGTACATTCATGTCCTTGGCGCTGTGACTTTCACCACAACGCAATAGTCTATGAGTAGGCTGCTGACTCGAGGCATGAACGCCTCGATCGGCCGGGAGATTTGCCCCACCCTGCCGCATGGGACTATTGAGGAGCTCGCATGACCCAACAAAACGCCTTTACTCGGGAAGACCTGCTGCGCTGCAGTCGCGGTGAGCTGTTCGGCCCAGGTAACGCACAACTGCCCGCCCCGAACATGCTGATGGTGGATCGCATCACCCATATCAGTGCCGAGGGTGGCAAGTACGGCAAAGGTGAATTGGTCGCCGAGCTGGATATCACTCCGGACCTGTGGTTTTTCGCCTGCCACTTCGAAGGTGATCCGGTGATGCCAGGCTGCCTGGGCCTTGACGCCATGTGGCAACTGGTCGGCTTCTTCCTCGGCTGGCAAGGCTTGCCGGGCCGTGGCCGTGCGCTGGGTTCGGGCGAAGTGAAATTCTTCGGCCAGGTCCTGCCGACTGCCAAGAAAGTGACCTATAACATTCAGATCAAGCGCGTGCTGAAAGGCAAGCTGAACCTGGCCATTGCCGACGGTTCGGTCAGTGTCGACGGCCGCGAGATCTACACCGCCGAAGGCCTTCGGGTCGGCGTTTTCACCTCCACTGAAAACTTCTAAGGGTTATCCGCATGCGCCGCGTCGTTATCACTGGTCTGGGCATCGTTTCGTGCCTGGGCAATGACAAAGAGACCGTCTCCGCTAACCTGCGTGCAAGTCGCCCTGGCATCCGGTTCAACCCGGAATATGCCGAAATGGGTCTGCGTAGCCAGGTTTCCGGCTCCATCGACCTTCCCCTCGAAGAATTGATCGATCGCAAGATCTATCGCTTCGTTGGCCACGCGGCGGCTTACGCCTACCTGGCCATGAAAGACGCCATCACCGACTCCGGTCTGACTGATGAGCAAGTCTCCAACCCGCGTACCGGCCTGATCGCCGGTTCCGGTGGCGCCTCCACGCTGAACCAGATGGAAGCGCTGGACATCATGCGCGAGAAAGGCGTGAAGCGCGTTGGCCCGTACCGTGTAACGCGGACCATGAGCAGCACCGTTTCCGCTTGCCTGGCCACCCCGTTCAAGATCAAGGGCCTGAACTACTCCATCGCTTCTGCCTGCGCCACCAGTGCTCACTGCATCGGTACCGCCATGGAACAGATCCAGATGGGCAAGCAGGACATCGTGTTCGCCGGCGGCGGTGAAGAAGAGCATTGGAGCCAGTCGTTCCTGTTCGACGCCATGGGCGCACTGTCCAGCCAGTACAACGAAACCCCGGAGAAGGCTTCCCGTGCCTACGACGCCAAGCGTGACGGTTTCGTCATCGCCGGTGGTGGCGGCATGGTCGTGGTCGAAGAGCTGGAACACGCTCTGGCCCGCGGTGCGAAGATCTACGCCGAAATCGTTGGCTACGGCGCGACTTCCGACGGATACGACATGGTCGCCCCAAGCGGCGAAGGCGCCATCCGCTGCATGCAGATGGCCATGTCCACCGTTGATGCTCCGATCGACTACCTGAACACCCACGGCACCTCGACTCCGGTCGGCGACGTCGCGGAAATGAAAGGTGTGCGTGAAGTGTTCGGCGACAAGGCTCCAGCCATCAGCTCCACCAAGAGCCTGTCGGGTCACTCCCTGGGCGCCGCCGGCGTTCACGAAGCGATCTACTGCATGCTGATGATGGAAGGCAACTTCATGGCGGGTTCCGCCAACATCGACGAACTGGACCCGGAAGTGGCAGACATGCCAATCCTGACCAAGACTCGCGAAAATGCCACCATCAACACCGTGATGAGCAACAGCTTCGGTTTCGGTGGCACCAACGCCACGCTGGTACTGAAGCGCTGGGCAGGTAAGTAATACCTCGCCGTTTCGCTGCACACAAAAACGCCCCGACTGGTTCGGGGCGTTTTTTTTGTGCTTTTAAAATCAAAACCTGTAGGAGCCGAGCTTGCTCGCGATGAGGGCATAACATTCACCATCATCATTGACTGTGAAGCCGCCATCGCGAGCAAGCTCGGCTCCTACATGGATTGCGTTGAACATGAAGCTTTTGTCATAAAACTCAATGCCCTGCGACCGAATGTCGCGTGTTACGCGGGCTGCGGGACTTTTGCAGAATCGGCAATTGTTTGTTACCAATCCCGAGCGTTTACTTAGCAAGCTAACAAAACGTATAACAAAGACCTGCACACGCCTTGGTGCAGATCATTGAGATTGGAGCTAGCAGATGACTGTAAAAGTAACTGAACGCGACGATTCACATAAATCCCATGAGGGTGTAGCCGCCGGTATCCGCATTTGGGATGTCCACCAACAAGACCTGCTGGTGGGCATGTTTCACTCCGAGACTGACGCGCACAACTACAAATCCGAACTGGAAACACTGGAGCAGCAAAGGGCGTTGCGCTCCGCTTGAACAACTACAGCATTGAAAACGACAAACCCCGCCATGAGCGGGGTTTGTCGTTGTGGCAGCCTTTAACGGCTTACCACATCAGATCATCCGGAATCTGATAGGCGGCGTACGGATCGTCCTCGGCAGCCACTTCTTCAGTCTTCACGTTCATCTGCACGATGCGTTGCGGATCACGTTCCTGGATCTTCAGCGCCGCTTCACGCGGAATCACTTCGTAACCGCCGGCGTGGTGCACGATCGCCAGGAAGCCGTTGCTGAGCTGGTTACGCATCAGCGTGTTGACGCAGAGGCGCTTGACCTTCTTGTCATCAACAAAGTTGTAGTAATCCTCGGTGGTCAGCTTCGGCAGACGCGAGACTTCGATCAATTGCTTGATCTGCGCGGCGCGCGCCTTGGCCTCGACTTTTTCCTGCTGCTGACGGTTCAGCTCCTGGTCGCGCTTGACCTTCTCGGCCTGCGCTTCCTGCGCCGCACGCTGCTGCGAGTCATCCAGTTCGATATGGCCTTTGTGAGCCAGGCGCTGTTGTTTCTGTTTCTCTTTGCCGACCTGTTTGGCCTGCTTCTGGTTGACCAGCCCTGCTTTGAGCAACTGGTCGCGAAGGGAAATGCTCATGGTGCTTGTTTCTCACTTAGGCAACTGCTCAACCGCAGCTGGTCAAATTCTTTTCCTGACGTTTGGCTTCACCCCACAGGGCGTCCAACTCCTCAAGGGTGCAATCTTCTATGGGACGGTGGGTGTCGCGCAATGCCTGTTCGATAAAACGGAAGCGTCTTTCGAATTTGCTGTTGGCGCCACGCAGCGCGGTTTCCGGATCAACCTTGAGATGACGCGCCAGATTGACCACGGAAAACAGCAAGTCACCGATTTCATCGGCAATCGCTGCCGAGTCGTTGTCGGCCATCGCTTCGAGCACTTCATCGAGCTCTTCGCGGACCTTGTCCAGCACCGGCAAGGCGTCCGGCCAGTCGAAACCGACCTGTCCGGCGCGCTTCTGCAACTTGGCGGAACGAGACAATGCCGGCAGGGCTGAGGGCACATCGTCGAGCAAGGACAGTTGTTGCGGCGCGGCCGATTTCTCGGCGCGCTCCTCGGCCTTGATCTCTTCCCAGCGCTGCTTGACCTGTTCTTCACTCAGGCGCGGGATGTCCATGGGCGCATACAGATCACCGGTTGGAAACACATGAGGATGCCGACGGATCAGCTTGCGGGTGATGCTGTCGATGACGCCGGCGAATTCGAAGCGCCCTTCTTCCCGTGCCAGTTGGCTGTAATAAACCACCTGGAACAACAAATCGCCCAACTCACCCTGCAAGTGATCGAAGTCACCGCGCTCGATGGCGTCAGCGACTTCGTAGGCTTCCTCGAGGGTGTGCGGGACGATGGTGGCGTAGGTTTGCTTGATGTCCCACGGGCAACCGAACTGCGGGTCGCGCAGGCGGTTCATCAAGTGCAGCAGGTCTTCAAGGCTGTACATCAATCATCTCGTTCGGCGAACTTGTAGGAGCCGAGCTTGCTCGCGATAGCGGTGTGTCAGGTCAATCGCAATCGCGAGCAAGCTCAGCTCCTACAGGGATCGGTTTCAAGGCGTCCGGTTACGGCGGGTTTCGATGATGTTCGGCAACTGGGAAATCCGTCCCAGCAACCGCCCCAGCGCATCCAGCCCCGGAATCTCGATGGTCAGGGACATCAACGCGGTGTTGTCCTCTTTGTTCGAGCGGGTGTTGACCGCCAGCACGTTGATCCGCTCGTTGAGCAGCACCTGCGAGACGTCACGCAGCAAACCGGAACGGTCATAGGCGCGAATGACGATGTCCACCGGGTAGGTGAGCACCGGCACAGGGCCCCAGCTGACCTGAATGATCCGCTCTGGCTCGCGCCCGCCCAGTTGCAGCACCGAGGCGCAGTCCTGACGGTGAATGCTCACACCGCGGCCCTGGGTGATGTAACCGACGATCGCGTCGCCCGGCAACGGCTGGCAGCAGCCGGCCATTTGCGTCATCAGGTTGCCGACGCCCTGGATCTGGATGTCGCCACGCTTGCCCGGTTTGTAGCCGGTGGCTTTGCGCGGGATCAGCTCCAGCTGTTCGTTGCCGCGTTCCGGCTCGACCAGTTGCTGCGCCAGGTTCACCAATTGCGCCAGGCGCAAATCACCGGCGCCCAACGCGGCGAACATGTCCTCGGCGGTCTTCATGTTGGCTTTGTCGGCCAGCTTGTCGAAGTCCACCGCCGGCAGGCCCAGGCGGCTGAGTTCGCGCTCAAGCAGTGTTTTACCGGCCGCGACGTTCTGATCACGCGCCTGCAATTTGAACCAGTGGACAATCTTCGCCCGCGCCCGCGAGGTGGTGATGTAACCCAGGTTCGGGTTCAGCCAGTCGCGGCTCGGAGTGCCGTGCTTGCTGGTGATGATCTCGACCTGTTCACCGGTTTGCAGGCTGTAGTTGAGCGGTACGATCCGGCCGTTGATTTTCGCGCCACGGCAGTTGTGACCGATTTCGGTGTGCACGCGGTACGCGAAGTCCAGCGGCGTCGAGCCTTTGGGCAAATCAATGGCGTGACCGTCCGGGGTGAAGATGTAGACCCGGTCCGGCTCGATATCGACCCGCAGCTGTTCGGCCAGGCCGCCGATATCGCCCAGTTCTTCGTGCCACTCGAGGACCTGACGCAGCCAGGAAATTTTCTCTTCGTAGTGGTTGGAGCCGGATTTGACGTCGGTGCCCTTGTAGCGCCAGTGTGCGCACACGCCCAGTTCCGCTTCCTCGTGCATGGCGTGGGTGCGGATCTGCACCTCCAGCACCTTGCCCTCGGGGCCGATCACCGCGGTGTGCAGCGAGCGGTAGCCGTTCTCTTTCGGGTTGGCGATGTAGTCGTCGAATTCTTTCGGGATGTGCCGCCACAGGGTGTGGACAATGCCGAGCGCGGTGTAGCAATCGCGCATTTCCGGCACCAGCACGCGAACGGCGCGAACGTCGTAGATCTGGCTGAATTCCAGACCCTTGCGCTGCATTTTGCGCCAGATCGAATAGATGTGTTTGGCCCGGCCGCTGATGTCGGCATCGACGCCGGTGGCCTGCAATTCGTTTTTCAGCTGGCTCATCACGTCGGCGATGAAACGCTCGCGATCCAGACGCCGTTCATGCAGCAATTTGGCGATCTGCTTGTACTGGTCAGGCTCAAGGTAACGGAAGGACAAGTCCTCCAGTTCCCACTTGATGTGACCGATACCGAGACGGTGCGCGAGTGGCGCATAGATGTCGAAGACTTCGCGGGCGACGCGATTGCGTTTTTCGTCGTCGGCGGTTTTCACCGCTCGAATCGCGCAGGTGCGTTCTGCCAGTTTGATCAGCGCGACGCGAACGTCGTCGACCATGGCGACCAGCATTTTGCGCAGGTTTTCGACCTGGCCCTGAGTGCCCAGCACCAGGGATTTACGCGGGCTGAGGCTGTCGCTGATCGCCGCCATGCGCTGCACGCCGTCGATGAGTTTGGCCACCAGTGGACCGAAGCGCTGGCTGATCGCAGGCAACAGAATCTGCCCTTCGCGCACGCCGCGGTACAAGATCGCGGCGACCAGTGAATCCTGATCGAGTTTGAGGTCGGCGAGAATCTCGGCGATCTCAAGGCCCGTGCGGAAACTCGACGTCCCTTCGGACCAGAGATTCTTCGCCGCATTGGCCTGCTGTTCAGACGTACGAGCGAACTCGCACGCTTCCTTCAAGGCTTCGCGATCCAGTGCCGGATCGACACTGACCGCATGATCGAGCCAAGCCTCGAGATTGATACTGCCGTCTGTATTGATCGGCTGGTGTGCTCTCACCTGTACCATCTTGCTTACCTTCCCTACGACGCAGATTCAATGCGTCAAATCGCTGACCTTCGTTGCCCGCTCGCGCTCGCGGGGCTCATGCGAGCGCTGCACGGGCGGGACAGTCGGACCAGACGAGCCGTCCTAGCTCGCTTCAAATAACGCCATGGCCTCGACATGTGCCGTTTGAGGAAACATATCGAGAATCCCGGCACGTTTTAACCGGTAGCCCTGCTTGATCAATTCAACCGTGTCGCGCGCCAGCGTTGCCGGGTTGCACGACACGTACACCAACCGCTTGGCGCCCAGGGACGCCAGCTTGCGCACGGCCTCGAAAGCTCCGTCACGCGGTGGGTCCAAGAGTACCGCACAAAAGCCTTCGCGCGCCCATTCGGCGTCGGTCAAAGGCTGGGATAAATCGGCCTGAAAAAACTTCGCGTTATGCAGATTATTGCTAGCAGCATTCGCCGCGGCGCGCTCCACCATAGCCTGCACACCTTCCACCGCCACGACTTCGCGAACGGCCTTGGCCAGCGGCAAGGCAAAGTTACCCAAGCCACAAAACAAATCCAGAACCCGCTCATCCGCCTGCGGTTTCAGCCAGTCCAGCGCCTGGGCAATCATCGCTTCGTTGACCCCGGCATTGACCTGAATGAAATCCCCCGGCCGGTAGGCCAGATTCAGGTCCCACTGTTCCAGGCGATAACCCAGCGACGCATCGGCCTCGACCGGTTGCGGTTCGCCGTCCCCATGCAGCCACAACTGGGCTTCATGGAAGGCACAGAAATCTTTGAGGATGGTCATGTCGTTGTCAGACAACGGCGCCATGTGCCGCAGCAACACGGCCAACGAGGAGCCGCTGAACAATTCCACATGCCCCAGCGCCTGAGGTTTGCTCAAGCGACGCAACATCTCCGGCAAGCGGGCCATGATTGGCTGCAAGGGCTGTACCAGCACCGTGCATTCGTTGATCGCGACGATGTCCTGACTGCCCGCTGCGCGGAATCCGACTTCAAGTTTTTTCGCTTTCATGTCCCAGCGCACCGCCACCCGGGCGCGACGGCGGTAACCGAACTCCGGACCGCTCAACGGCGCTGCCCACTCTTGCGGTTCGACACCGGCGACCTTGGACAGTTGCTCGGCGAGCATGCGCTGTTTCAGGGCGAGTTGTTCGGTATGAGGCAGATGCTGCACGCTGCAGCCGCCACAGCGACCGGCATGCGGGCACGGTGCCGGGCGACGTAATTCGCTGGCCTGGAACACGCGCTCGGTGCGCGCCTCGACTACCTTGCCATGCGCCCCCAACACCCGCGCTTCGACTTCTTCACCGGCCAATGCGCCGATGACGAACCAGGTGCGACCTTCGAAAAAAGCGATACCGCGACCGTCATTAGCCAGGCGCTCGATGCTCAAGCGCTGCTTTTTGCCGGTCGGGATTTGTGGAGCCTTGCTGCCGCCCGTGGGTTGGAAGCGCAGGCCTCTCTCGTGCTTGGCCATCAGTTAGGCGCGTCGAAAATGCCGGTCGACAAGTAACGGTCGCCACGGTCGCAAATGATCGCGACGATCACTGCGTTTTCAACTTCTTTGGACAGGCGCAGCATCGCTGCCACCGCACCGCCCGAGGACACGCCACAGAAAATGCCTTCTTCGCGGGCCAGACGACGGGTCACGTCCTCGGCTTCGCTTTGCGCCATGTCGACGATACGGTCGACACGATCGGCCTGATAAATCTTCGGCAGGTATTCCTGCGGCCAGCGACGGATGCCCGGAATCGCCGAGCCTTCCATCGGTTGCAGGCCAACGATTTGCACGCCTTCGTTCTGTTCTTTCAAATAGCGCGAGACACCCATGATGGTACCGGTGGTGCCCATCGAACTGACGAAATGGGTGATGGTGCCCTCGGTCTGACGCCAGATTTCCGGGCCGGTGGTGGTGTAGTGCGCTTCGGGATTATCCCCGTTGGCGAACTGGTCCAGCACCTTGCCACGGCCTTCGGCTTCCATCCGCTGAGCGAGGTCGCGGGCGCCTTCCATGCCTTCTTCCTGGGTGACCAGTATCAACTCGGCGCCATAGGCCGTCATGGCGGCTTTACGTTCGGCGCTGGAGTTGTCCGGCATGATCAGGATCATCTTGTAACCCTTGATCGCGGCGGCCATGGCCAACGCAATCCCGGTGTTACCCGAGGTCGCTTCGATCAGCGTGTCGCCAGCGTGGATCTGCCCACGCAACTCGGCGCGGGTGATCATCGACAGCGCCGGACGGTCCTTGACCGAACCCGCCGGGTTATTCCCTTCGAGCTTGAGCAAAAGGGTGTTGCTGGTGGCGCCGGGCAGGCGCTGCAAACGAACCAGCGGAGTGTTGCCGACGCAATCGGCGATGGTTGGGTACTGCAAGGTCATGGCGTATTCGCAATCCAGACTGCGGGGGCGCCTATCATACCGGCAAACGTTCGCAGGCCATATCACGCAAAGTGCGGTGCTTATGGCTTATGGGAATAAGCAGCCTGAGCGGGTTCAGTATTCCTCTGTGTGCGCGATATTCAATGCATAGAACTCATGCAATTTGGCCTGCAACAGCTGTTTGTCCGGTAGCTGGACTTGATACTCCGCGATCAGTGCAGGCGACAGACTGCGGTTGAGCGCGTATTCGACCACCTCGTCCTCTTTGCTGGCGCAGAGCAATACGCCGATGGAGGGGTTTTCGTGGGGTTTGCGCACATTGCGGTCAAGCGCTTCCAGATAAAAGTCGAGCTTGCCCAAATACTCCGGCTCAAATCGCCCGACCTTTAGCTCTATGGCCACCAGACAATTGAGGCCACGGTGATAGAACAATAAATCCAGAGCAAAATCACGACTGCCAACTTGCAGTGGGAATTCAGAGCCGACAAAGCAAAAATCGCGGCCGAGCTCGCTTAGAAAATCCTTGAGGCGTACCAGTAACCCCTTATGCAAATCAGTTTCGGCGTGACCACCGGGCAGGTCGAGAAATTCGAGCATGTAGGCGTCACGGAAAATCTCAAGCGCAGCTGGGTGAGTTTGTCTAAGCGCCGAAGAGGTTTTTGCTGGCTGGGTCACGCTTCGTTCGAACAGTGCGGCCTTGAACTGACGCTCTAGTTCACGCTTCGACCATTTTTCTTGAACAGCCATACGAAGGTAAAACTCCCGCTCTTCAGGGAGTTTTCCTTGGCTGAAAATGACCAGATTATGGGTCCAGGGTATTTGTCTCACCAGCGGTGAGACTTTCTCGTTGTCCCGGTAGGTTTCGTAGAACTGACGCATGCGGAATAGATTGGGCCGGGTAAAACCACGTAACCCAGGTTGAGTCGTGGCCAGATGTTCAGCCAACTGACTGACCACAGAATCACCCCATTCGGCTTTTTCCAGCTTGCGACTGATGTAAGCACCCACCTGCCAGTACAGCTCAATCAGCTGGGTATTCACCGCCTGCATGGCCTGCTGTTTGGCACTTTGAATCAGCGCAAGCACCTCATTGAAGCGGTCGTCGGTTGCATTGTCGGGGACGCTGGATGCATTCATGCTGGACTCCTGAGGACGAGGAAAAGCGCGAGTCTATTCCGTCGAGTCAGGTTGAAGGTGTCGGTAATTCGCTTTAGGAAAGGTCGTACAAAAGAACGGGAACGCTCTGGCAAAACCTGCTGTTTGATGGCTGGAAAGGCCTCATCGCGAGCAGGCTCATTCCTACAAAGGGATCGGGGGGGATCACACCTCTTGTGGGTGACACACACCCATTGTGGGAGCGAGCTTGCTCGCGATGGCGTCATCACTCACACCATCAACTTCAGCCACTAACCGCATATTCAGCCGCAGTCCCGCACCGGCATTCTCAGCCCATAGCTGCCCACCCTGGCGCCGCACCGCATTCTTCGCAATGCTCAACCCCAACCCAAACCCGCCATCTCCCGGTCGCGAACCGTCGAGCCGAATGAAGGGGCAGAAGATCCGTTCAAGATCAGCCTCAGCCACCCCGCCGCCCTCATCCTCCAGCCACACATGCCAGAAGTCGCCATCGCGCTGCCCGCCCAGACTCACCACACCGCCCTCGGGTGAATGACGAATGGCGTTGCGCAGGATGTTTTCCAGTGCCTGGGCCAGGGTGTTGAGGTTGCCGCGCACCCAGCATGACGAGTCCACCGTGCAGCGCAATTGACTGCCCGGCCAGCCGCTTTCATAGCAGGCATTTTCCGTGAGCATTTCCCACAAGGCCTGGACTTGAATCGCTTCATCGGGCAACGGTGAGCGCTCTGTGTCGAGCCAGGCCAGTTGCAGCGTGTCTTCGACCAGTCGCTGCATGCCATCGACCTCCCGGCCGATACGCTCGCGCAGCGCCGCCAGCCCCTGCTCGCTTTCGCTGGCCACCCGCAAGCGGCTCAACGGTGTGCGCAATTCGTGGGACAGGTCGCGCAGCAATTGCCGCTGCAAGGCCACGGTGCTTTGCAGGCGCTCGGACATGTGATCGAAGGCCCGGCCCAGTTCGCCGAGCTCATCCGAACGATTGGTGGTACTGCTCGACAGGCGTACGTTCAACGGGTCCACGCGCCAGGCGTTGGCCTGTTCGCGCAGGTTGTTCAACGGCACGACCAACAGTCGATAAAGGCCAACGCATAACAGCAGCGTGAACATCCCCGGAATGATCCCGTTGGTGATCACGCGCCAGAACACCCGGTACTGCCCCGGTAAAAAACGTTGGGGCAACTCGATCACCAGGCTACCGGCCGCCGGGTCGTTGGGAAAAGGGATTCTCAGCCATGGCAAGCCTTTGGTATGGCGACTCGTTGGCCAATCCAGCCCACGCAAAAAGGTCAGGCGTTGAACTTCCTTGTCCGTTAGCGGATAGCTGCTCAACGACTGCAAATCAGCGCCGATGACACCGACCCAGGATGACTCGCGCTTGCCGATACCCTGCAGCCAGACATCGACGCCTGCACTCTGGCGTTGATTCCAGGCTTGTTCGGCTTCGGCGGCGTAACGGGTCAGCGTGCCCCGGGCTTCGTCGGACAGGAACAGGTTTTTCTGTTCCATGTACCGGCCCCACGACCAGCTCAGCCAAATCATCAGCAGACAGAACGCCACCAACAAACAGGCGAGTTTCCAGAACAGCGAGTGCCGCCCCGGCACGTCAGACCATTTCATCGGCAGCACTCAAGACGTAACCCTTGCCCCAGACCGTACGCACTTCGCGCTCGATATAGCCGATGCCTTTGAGTTTGCGGCGGATCTGGCTGATGTGCATGTCGAGGCTGCGGTCATGGGCGGCGTAACCGCGTTGCAGCACATGCTGATAGAGGAAGGCTTTGCTCAACACTTCATCGCCATTACGATTAAGCGTTTCCAGCAACCGATATTCGCTGCGAGTCAGGCCTGCGGCGTGCTCGCCATGGAAAACCTCACACAGTTCATCATCGAAACGCAGGCTGTGCACCTCGCAGGCCAACGGCTGCGTCGCCGGTCGACGGTCGAGCGCCACCCGGCGCAGGATCGCTTCGATGCGCACGCGCAACTCGGCCATGCTGAACGGTTTTGGCAGATAGTCATCGGCGCCCAGGCGAAAACCGCTGATGCGATCCTCCTCGGCGCCCAGGGCCGACATCAGCACCACCGGCGTGGCATGACTCTGGCGCAACTGCGTCAACACATTGAGCCCGTCCAGGCCCGGCAACAGGATATCCATCAACACCACATCGAAGGCTTGCTGGCGCGCGATGGCCAGGCCTTCCTGGCCGTTCTGGCACCAGGTCACCTGAAAACCACACCGGCCCAAATGCTCGTGCACATAGGCACCGAGCACGAGGTCGTCTTCGATGGAAAGGATTCGGGGACGGCCAATCGGGATGGGAGTCATCAGTATCTGCAAATAATTCTCAGTTGGGCGATTATTCAAGATTGCCTGCCGATGGGCAACCCAAGGTTTGCCCAAGACGTAAAACCAGCCCGCCGGCCGACGAATGACGACATCAATTTTACGAAGATTGCCTGCCTGCAAGTCGCTACACTGCCCGGGTGGCGCGTACCGGAAGTACACGCAGGTCAATCAATCGCTGGATGCAGGAGAGATGCGTGCTCAAGAAACTGGGAATTAAAGGCCGCGTGCTGTTGCTGACCCTGTTGCCGACCACTCTGATGGCCTTGGTCCTGGGCGGCTATTTCACCTGGATGCAGCAATCCGACCTGCAATCCCAATTGATGCAGCGCGGCGAGATGATTGCCGAACAGCTTGCACCGCTGGTGGCCCCGGCCATGGCTCACAAGGACAACGAGCTGCTGGAACGCATCGCCACCCAGTCGCTGGAAACAGCCGACGTGCGCGCAGTGACCTTCCTCGCCCCCGACCGCACGCCAGTGGCCCACGCTGGCCCGACCATGCTCAATTCGGCGCCGTCGCTGGGCGACAGTTCGAAGATGTTGCGCCGCAGCGGCAACGATGCGACGCGTTATCTGCTGCCGGTATTCGGCAAACACCGCAACCTGGCCGGCGACTTGATTCCCGACGAAGCCGACCGCCTGCTGGGCTGGGTTGAACTTGAGCTGTCGCACAACGGCATGTTGCTGCGCGGTTACCGCAGCCTGTTTGCCAGCCTGATGATGATTGCCGCCGGTCTGGCTGGCGCTGCGCTGCTGGCCCTGCGCATGGGCCGGACCATCAATCGGCCGATCAGCCAGATCAAACTGGCGGTGGCGCAACTCAAGGACGGTCATCTGGAAACCCGCCTGCCGCCCCTCGGTAGCCAGGAACTGGATGAACTGGCGTCCGGCATCAACCGTATGGCCGGCACCCTGCAAAATGCGCAGGAAGAATTGCAACACAGCGTCGATCAGGCCACCGAAGACGTGCGCCAGAATCTGGAAACCATCGAGATCCAGAACATCGAGCTGGACCTGGCGCGCAAGGAAGCCCTGGAAGCGAGCCGGATCAAATCCGAGTTCCTGGCCAACATGAGCCATGAAATCCGCACGCCGCTCAACGGCATTCTTGGTTTCACCCACCTGCTGCAAAAAAGCGAACTGACGCCGCGCCAGCTCGACTACCTGGGCACCATCGAAAAATCCGCCGACAGCCTGCTGGGGATCATCAACGAGATCCTCGACTTCTCGAAAATCGAGGCCGGCAAACTAGTGCTCGACAATATTCCGTTCAACCTGCGCGACTTGCTGCAGGACACCCTGACCATCCTCGCCCCGGCCGCCCACGCCAAACAACTGGAGCTGGTGAGCCTGGTGTACCGCGACACGCCATTGTCGCTGGTGGGCGATCCGCTGCGACTCAAGCAGATCCTCACCAACCTGGTCAGCAATGCGATCAAGTTCACCCGCGAAGGCACCATCGTTGCCCGCGCCATGCTCGAAGAAGAACACGAAGATAGCGTGCAATTGCGCATCAGTATTCAAGACACCGGTATCGGCCTGTCGAACGAGGACGTGCGCGCGCTGTTCCAGGCCTTCAGTCAGGCCGACAACTCATTGTCCCGGCAACCCGGCGGTACCGGTCTAGGGCTGGTCATTTCCAAGCGACTGATTGAACAGATGGGCGGCGAGATTGGCGTCGACAGTACCCCGGGCGAAGGTTCGGAGTTCTGGATCAGCCTGAGTCTACCCAAGACCCGTGACGACGCCGAAGACCTGCCCGGCCCTCCCCTGCTTGGGCGCCGCGTGGCGGTGCTGGAAAACCATGAACTGGCGCGGCAGGCATTGCAGCATCAACTGGAAGATTGCGGCTTGAGCGTCACGCCGTTCAATACCCTGGAAAGTTTGGCCAATGGCGTGACCGGCGCGCATCAGACCGATCAGGCCATCGACCTGGCGGTGCTCGGCATCACCAGCAACGACATGCCGCCCGAGCGTCTCAACCAGCACATCTGGGACCTCGAACACCTGGGCTGCAAAGTACTGGTGCTGTGCCCGACCACCGAGCAGACGCTGTTCCATCTCTCGGTACCGAACCCGCACAGTCAGCTTCAGGCCAAACCGGCCTGCACCCGAAAACTGCGTCGGGCCTTGTCCGATCTGGTCAACCCGCGCCAGCAGCGCAGCGAACCCGGCGAACCGGTGTCGAGTCGTGCGCCGAAAGTACTGTGCGTCGACGACAACCCAGCCAACCTGTTGCTGGTGCAAACCCTGCTCGAAGACATGGGCGCCAAGGTGCTTGCGGTTGAAAGCGGTTACGCCGCGGTCAAAGCGGTGCAGAACGAAACCTTCGACCTGGTGTTGATGGACGTGCAAATGCCCGGCATGGACGGGCGTCAAAGCACCGAAGCGATTCGTCAGTGGGAGAGCGAGCGGCATTGCACTCCCCTGCCGATCGTCGCCCTCACGGCTCACGCCATGGCCAATGAAAAACGTGCACTGCTGCAAAGCGGCATGGACGATTACCTGACCAAACCCATCAGCGAACGGCAATTGGCACAGGTGGTGCTGAAGTGGACAGGTCTGGCCCTGCGTAACCACGGGCCGGAACGTTCCAGCGACAGCCACGGTGGCGGGCATGATTTGCAGGTGCTCGACCCCGAAGAAGGTTTGCGCCTGGCCGCGGGGAAGGCGGATCTGGCAGCGGACATGCTGGCGATGTTGCTGGCCTCGCTTGAAGCCGACCGCGAAGCCATTCGGGTTGCCCGGGAAAGCAACGATCAGAATGCATTGATCGAACGCGTCCATCGCTTGCATGGGGCCACCCGTTATTGCGGCGTCCCGCAACTGCGCGCAGCCTGCCAGCGCAGTGAAACCCTGCTCAAGCAACAGGACCCCAAAGCGCCCGGCGCCCTGGAAGACCTCGACCGGGCGATCAATCGCCTGGCCGCGCATGCCCGTCTCAACGCTTGATGCAGCGCAACGGCGCTGACCACCATCAGCGCTAAGCTGCTACATAAAGCTTGACCGAGTTTTCCAGGAGGATTCATGCGCACGATTCTTTTCAGCAGCCAGACCTACGACCGCGACAGCTTTCTGGGCGCCGAGCTGCCTGCCGGCATCGAACTGCACTTTCAATCGGCGCGGCTGAGTATCGATACTGTGGCGCTGGCAGAACATCACGATGTAGTCTGCGCCTTCATCAATGACGATCTCAGCGCCCCGGTGCTGGAACGTCTTGCCGCGGGCGGCACACGCCTGATCGCCCTGCGTTCGGCCGGTTACAACCATGTCGAGCTGCCTGTGGCCAAGCGTCTGGGCCTTGCGATCGTGCGCGTCCCGGCCTACTCGCCACACGCCGTGGCCGAGCATGCGGTGGCGCTGATCCTGGCACTCAACCGCCGCTTGTACCGAGCCTACAATCGCACCCGCGAAGGCGACTTCAGCCTGCACGGGTTGACAGGCTTCGACCTGGTGGGCAAGACCGTCGGCGTGGTCGGCACCGGGCAGATCGGCGCAACATTCGCCAAGATCATGCAGGGTTTCGGCTGCCAGTTGCTCGCCTACGATCCGTTCCCCAATCCGCAGGTCGAAGCCCTCGGCGCCCGCTACTTGAGTTTGCCGCAGCTGCTCGCCGAGTCGCAGATCATCAGCCTGCATTGCCCGCTCAACGAGCAGAGCCAACACCTGATCAACCGCGAATCACTGGCGCACATGCAACCCGGCGCGATGCTGATCAACACCGGGCGTGGCGGTCTGGTGGACACCCCGGCGCTGATTGACGCCCTAAAGGACGGCCAACTGGGTTATCTGGGGCTGGATGTGTATGAAGAAGAGGCGCAGCTGTTTTTCGAAGACCGTTCGGACTTGCCGCTGCAGGACGATGTGCTGGCGCGGCTGCTGACCTTTCCGAACGTGATCATCACCGCGCACCAGGCCTTCCTGACCCGTGAAGCCTTGGGCGCGATTGCCGCGACGACCTTGCAGAACATCGTCGCTTGGGCCGCCGGAGCGCCGCAGAATCGGGTCGAGGGCTGAGTTTTCTCAGACTTTGGACAACAGGATCATCAGTCCCAGCCAGCCGAAGCCGAGCAGGCGCTGCCCCACGGAATGCCCGCGACGCAGCAGGAACCAGACAAAAAACGGCGGCAGGAAGAAAATCATCAGTTTCAGCCAGAGTTCTACCGGTCGTGTCCCGTTCAGCGTGGGTGTCGGAGCCGGTGTCGGTGCTGAAACGTCGGTTTCAACCTGGGTTCTTCGCTTACGTCCGAACGCAGCCGGTGTCACCCGCGCCACTTTCTCGTCCTCCGGCAAACGCCCGAAAGAAATCGGTGCCTGCACGGGCGCGGCTGTCGAAGTGGCCGCTTGCACCGTTGCCGTCGGCGCACCGCAATGAATACATGCAGGCGCCGTGGAACTGATGCTTTGCTTGCACTCATAACATTCGATTAACGCCATGTCCGTTCCCTAGAGGTGTAAAGGCGGCAGTGTGCCATGAGTCGATAGGTTTTTTGAACCTGATCGAAGGTCATCTCCGCGCCCCATGCTGCGTGCAGGCCCGTGATAGCATACCGCGCATATTTGGAGGACCCATGGTCGAACACGATTTCCGCTACACCCTGATGAGCCCGCAACACACCCTTACCGAATGCCGCGCCTTGGTGCCGGGGCGTTATCAAGTCACCGGCAACGGTGGCTCGATCCGGATTGGCGACGTGCTGGTAGTGACTCTCAAAGGCAGCAAGGACTTGTCCATGCGCCTGACCGTCGAAACGGTTCGCCACTTGATCAACCCGCCCGGCCAATGGGTCGCGGTGAGCAGTGGCCCGGTGTTTGGCGAGTTGGGGATCCACACCTGGGAAGTCAATTGCGACAGCTGCGCCAAAGCGCTGAGCTTTGAATTCGCGGTCGACGCCAAACTGGGCAACAAGGCTGAAAAGCCTGCCGCCACCGCACGGATTGCCGAGTTGGGCTGGACCACCGTGGGTGAGAAACACCTGTGCCCGACATGCCAGGAGCCTGCGTGATGAAACGCCTCGCCCTGACCACCCTGGTCGGTGCCAGCCTGCTGGGCTGCGCCGCCGAGCCGGTGCAACTGCAACAAAACCGTAGCTACATTCTGGAATGGATCGGCGAACGTCCGCTGATGGACTACAGCCACCTGACCATCACCCTCGGTGACGACGGCCGGGCGTACGGCAACGGCGGCTGCAACCATTGGTTCGCGCCGTACACCCTGGAAGGCGACAAGCTGAGCTTCGGCCAGATCGGCAGCACCCGAAAACTGTGCGCGCCAGCGGTCATGGAGCAGGAAAAACGCTTCTTGCAGGCGCTGGAAGGCGTGCAGCGCTGGGACATTTCCCCGATCGAGCAGATGCGCTTCTGGCCGGCGGAAGGCAAGCCGTTGCGTTGGTGGCTTGAAGAGGGTTGATCACCCCTGTGCCACCTGAAAACAACTGTGGCGAGGGAGCTTGCTCCCGCTGGGCTGCGAAGCAGCCCTAAACCCCGTCACCTCGGTTCATCAGATACGCCATATGTAGTGGTTTGCGACTGCTGCGCAGTCGAGCGGGAGCAAGCTCCCTCGCCACAAAACCTCATTAGCCACAGCCCCGTATCCGATCACTTGACCGCCTGCAACGCCTCAAGCTTCGCCATCACCCCCGCCGCCGTCTGCTCGCCCATCAGTTGCTCGCGAACCTTGCCCTTGTTATCGATGATGTACGTCACCGGCAAGGCTTCACTGCGTGGCAACTCAAAAAGATCGGCCGGGTCTGAAGCCAGGACGGTGAACTTGATCCCCAGTTTCTCGCTGGCGCTCTTCAGCTCTTCACCCTGCACGTTGTCGAAGTTGACCCCAAACACGCCGATCTTCCTGTCTTTCAATTGATCGGCCAACGCGTTCAGCTGCGGAATTTCGGTCCGGCACGGGCCACACCATTCGGCCCAGTAATTGAGCACCACCCATTGGTTGTCGAGACGGTTGGAGGCAACTTTATGGCCATCCTGGTCGACGCCGTAGTCATTGCCGCAGCCCCCCAGCATCAACGCCCCGATAATCGCCAATGCCGCTGCCAGTCGCCTTGTCATGTTGTAATCCTTGCTCAAAATTGAATGCGCCTGCGACCCATCGCCTCGCAAGGTTCTGGATTGCGCGCTGCACAGTTAGAATAGCCGCCACTTTACGCAAGAAGCGACCCGCACATGACCGATCTGACGCTTTATCACAACCCGCGCTGCTCGAAATCTCGCGGTGCGCTCGAACTGCTCGAAGCCCGTGGCCTGACCCCGACCGTCGTCCGCTACCTCGAAACGCCGCTGAACGCCGCGCAAATCGAGAGCCTGCTGAGCAAGCTCGGCCTCAGTGCCCGGCAACTGCTGCGCACCGGTGAGGACGAGTACAAAACCCTCAACCTCGCCGACGCCATCCTGAGCGAAGCGCAATTGATCGCGGCCATCGCGTCTCACCCGAAACTCATGGAGCGCCCGATTCTCGAAGTCGGCGACAAAGCCGTCATCGGCCGTCCGCCGGAGCACATCCTGGAGTTGCTGCCGTGAGCGCGCCTTACATTCTGGTTCTGTATTACAGCCGCAGCGGCTCGACCAATGAAATGGCCCGGCAAATTGCCCGCGGCGTTGAGCAGTCCGGGATGGAAGCGCGCCTGCGCACCGTGCCGGCGATTTCCACCGAATGCGAAGCCGTGTCGCCGGACATTCCGGACGAAGGCGCGCTGTACGCCAGCCTCGACGACCTGAAGAACTGCGCGGGCCTGGCCCTGGGCAGCCCGACCCGTTTCGGCAACATGGCCGCGCCGCTCAAGTACTTCCTCGATGGCACCAGCAACCTGTGGCTGACCGGCGCGCTGGTGGGCAAGCCAGCGGGCGTGTTCACCTCGACCGCCAGCCTGCACGGTGGTCAGGAAACCACGCTGTTGTCGATGATGCTGCCGCTGCTGCACCACGGCATGCTGATCACCGGCCTGCCTTACAGCGAGTCGGCGTTGCTGGAAACCCGCGGCGGCGGCACGCCATATGGCGCCAGTCATCACGCCGGGGCCGATGGCAAAAGCGGCTTGAATGAACATGAAGTGGCGCTGTGCCGGGCCTTGGGCCTGCGCTTGGCCAAGACTGCGCAAAAGCTGGGGAACTGACGTGGCCAAGAAGCCTAAGATTCTGCCGTCCATTGAATGGCTCGAACCGCGGGTCCGGGCGATGCGCGCCATCAGCCTGCTGTGCTTTTTCGGTCTGCTGGGGCTGTTGTGCGCCTACTACCTGGTGTTCGCCGACCTGCATGGCGCGCGGCCGTGGGTGATTCTGATGATCGAATTGGTGCCGCTGCTGTTGCTGGCGCCGGGGATGATTATCGGCAGCGCGCGCGGGCATTCGTGGATGTGTTTTGTGGTGAATCTGTATTTCATCAAGGGCGCGCTGGCGGCGTATGACCCGAATCGGCAGCTGTTTGGGTTGCTGGAGATGGGTGCGAGCCTGGCGGTGTTCTGCTCGGCGTTGTTGTATGTGCGGTGGCGGTTTCAGCTCAATCGCAAGCTGGCTGGCGAGGGCGAGATCTCTACTGCCTGATCTGGCCCCTTCGCGAGCAAGCCCGCTCCCACATTTGACCGGGTTCCTTCAGTTGGAATGCGGTCACATGTGGGAGCGGGCTTGCTCGCGAAGGGGGCGACTCGGTCTTAATGATTGACGGTGTAAGCCAGCATCATCGAAATCTGGCTCATCGCCCGCCCACCACTCTGTTCATGCCACTGGTTGAACACCTCCTGCACCAAAGCCAGATCGCGCAAACTGGTCGGCACCTTGTCGACGATCTTCTGCGCATTCAACCCAGCGACCACGTCGTAGCTCGGCACAAAGGTGTCCTTGCCGACCATGCGCAAGAAGCGCGGCGCTGACAGCCCGCCCAATTGATGGCCGCGCTTTTTCAGGTAGGTCCACAGCCCGACGATATCCGTCACCGGCCAATCGGCAATCAGCGCACCGAAGCTACCCTTCTCATGCGCGACGTCCAGAATGAACTGCGCATTGCGCGGCACGCTTTTGAGCTTGCCCAAGTGACGGATGATTCGCGCATCCTGCATCAAGCGTTCGAGGTGTTCGGCGCTCATCAGCACGACTTTTTCCGGGTCGAACTTGAAGAACACTTCTTCGAAGGCCGGCCACTTGGCGTCCACCAGGCTGTGCTTGAGCCCGGCGCGAAACACCCGCAGCGCCATGGTCGAGAGGTAGCGGTCGTCGCTGATCTTGCGCAATTGTGCCGGGGTTTTCGGAACGGGCAGATGGGCTTCCAGTTCAGCTGCTGAACCGAAGCGGTTCAGACAGTATTCGTGCAGCCACTTGTAATCGCGCATGCCCTCTCCTGAGGTAATCGAAAAAACTGTGGGAGCGAGCTTGGTCCCACAATACTGTTTAGAGGTTGACCACGTTGACGAAGCGCGAAGCCGCCGATTCGTCGATCTTGAGGCTGGTGAAATCAAACAGATTGCGATCCGCCAATTGTGACGGCTGCACATTTTGCAGGCTGCGGAAAATGCTTTCGGTACGGCCCGGGGTCTTGCGTTCCCAGTCTTGCAGCATGTCCTTGACCACCTGGCGTTGCAGGTTTTCCTGAGAACCGCAGAGGTTGCACGGGATGATCGGAAATTGCTTGAAGTCCGAATAGGCCTGGATGTCTTTTTCGTTGCAGTACGCCAGCGGACGGATCACCACGTTACGACCATCATCGGCACGCAGTTTAGGCGGCATGGCCTTGAGCGAACCGTTGAAGAACATGTTGAGGAAGAACGTCTCGACGATGTCGTCGCGGTGATGACCGAGGGCCATTTTGGTCGCACCGATTTCGTCGGCAAAGGTGTAAAGCGTGCCGCGACGCAGTCGCGAGCACAGCGAGCAGGTGGTTTTGCCTTCCGGGATAAGCTCCTTGACCACCGAGTAAGTGTCTTTCTCGACGATGTGGTATTCGATGCCCAGTTCCTTGAGGTAGGCCGGCAGCACGTGCTCCGGGAAACCTGGCTGCTTCTGGTCCATGTTCACGGCCACGATCTCGAACTTGATCGGGGCGACCTTCTGCAAGTGCATCAGCACGTCGAGCAGGGTGTAGCTGTCCTTGCCACCGGACAGGCAGACCATGACCTTGTCGCCGTCTTCAATCATGTTGAAGTCGGCAACAGCCTCACCAGCCTGACGGCGAAGGCGCTTTTGCAGTTTGTTCTGGTTAACCGTGAGAGTGCCCATGACGCGAATCCGTGAGGTGTGACGAAAGGCCGGCATTTTACGCAAAAACCTTGCTCTTGTGGCGAGGGGGCTTGCCCCCGTTCGGCTGCGCAGCAGTCGTCAATCAAGCACTGCGATTTATCCGGAAGGCTGGGGGTTACTTCGTAACCCAACGGGGGCAAGCCCCCTCGCCACAGAAGCTCGCTCCCACAGGGACGTATGTCGACAGACCCTGCGGCGATTAACAGCTGTGTTTACAGCGCGATTTGCTCTAAGCCCCTATCACCTGTGCGGTTAAGTCCTTTCTATACTGCGACATAAGGTCGCATTCAAATCCAGACCTTTACTTACGTGGCCACTTTGGCCTGTAGGCGCTCCACTGGGGGGCGACGGTAAAAACAAGAGGAGTGACTGGCATGATCCATCACGTAGTGGGGCTCTTCACCCACCCCGACCAGGAATGGAAAGAAATCCGTGGCGACCAAGAGGAAAGCATCAGCCACATGTACCTGACTCACACGCTGATTCTGGCGGCGATCCCTGCCATCTCGGCGTTTATCGGCACCACCAAAGTCGGTTGGGTTATTGGCAGCCGGGCACCGGTAATGCTGACGCAGGAAAGCGCGCTATGGATGACGATCATGTCGTACGTGGCGATGCTCGGCGGTGTTGCAGTGATGGGCGCGTTCATCCACTGGATGGCTCGCACCTATGACGCCAACCCGAGCCTGGCCCGTTGCGTTGCGTTTGCGACCTACACCGCGACCCCGCTGTTCATCGGCGGTCTGGCGGCGCTGTACCCACACATGTGGCTGGGGATGATCGTCGGGACGGCGGCCATCTGCTACACGGTGTACTTGCTGTACGTGGGGCTACCCACTTTCATGAACATTCCATCAGACGAGGGGTTCCTGTTTTCGAGTTCGGTGCTTGCGGTAGGCCTGGTGGTGCTGGTGGCCATCATGGCGTTCACAGTTATTGTCTGGGGACTCGGCGTGGGGCCGGTCTATACGAACTAAGTAGTGCTTTCTACCCCAAAACAAGATCTGCCAATACAGGCCGCCGCAAGGCGGCCTTCTAATGCCGGAGGCGACGACCATTCGGCGCCTCGACGATTCGCAAGACTCCAGGGTTGCGGCATACTCGACGTCTCTGGAGATCCATCAAGCATGCCCGAGCAACTCAATACCCGCGTCGAAGACTGTTACCTACTCGCCGAATCCTTTTTCAAACGAACTTTCAAACGCCCCGTGGTGAGCCTCAAGCTGCGCGGTCAAAAAGCCGGTGTCGCGCATTTGCACGAGAACCTGCTGCGCTTCAATCCGCAGTTGTACCGGGAAAACACCGAAGACTTCCTCAAGCAAACCGTGGCCCACGAGGTCGCGCACCTGATCGCGCATCAGCTGTTTGGCGACCGCATCCAGCCACACGGTGAAGAGTGGCAGCTGATCATGCGCGGCGTGTACGAACTGCCGCCCAATCGCTGCCACACCTACGACGTCAAACGCCGCAGCGTGACGCGCTATATCTACAAATGCCCGTGTGCCGACAGTGATTTTCCGTTTTCAGCGCAGCGTCATGGCCTGGTGCGCCAAGGGCGGCGGTATTTGTGTCGGCGATGCCGGAGCACGTTGGTGTTTAGCGGGGAGATGCGGGTCGAGTAACCGGATTTTGTGGTGAATGTGCCGGCCCCTTCGCGAGCAAGCCCGCTCCCACATTTAAGCGCATTCGCCAGAAACAACTCGGTCGAATGTGGGAGCGGGCTTGCTCGCGAAGAGGCCCTAAAAGTCGCTACACAACCACCTTGGCACACCGCAATGCTTCGATCCGCTGCGCACTAAACCCCAACTCCCCCAACACCTGATCCGTATGCTGCCCCAGCGCCGCACCGATATGCCGTGGCTCAGGCAAGCCATCCGAAAACTTCAACGGACACGCCATCTGTGCCTGAGTCGTCCCATCCCCACGCGGCACTTCAGTCACCAACTCCCGCGCCTTCAACTGCGGATGCGCAATCGCCTCGCCCAGATTCAACACCGGCTCGACACACGCATCCAGTTCTGCAAACAAGCCGCACAACTCGCCAAAGTCATGTTTCTCGAACTCAGTCTTCAGCGCGTCCTTGAGCTTTTTCTGGTCCGCAGGTTTTGGCGACAAGCCCAAGGGCGACAACTCCTCCAGCCCCAACGCCGTACACAGTGGCTTCATGAACGCCGGCTCCAGGCTGCCCACCGACAACCAGCGCCCGTCCCGCGAGCGGTAATAGTCATAAAAGCTGCCACCATTGAGCATCTGGTCTTCCCTGCCCGACTCCACGCCGCAGGCCAGGTACCCGGCGCCGGCCATGGCGTTCAGGCTGAACGCGCAATCGGTCATGCTCACGTCCAGGTGCTGGCCCTGCCCGGTTTGCTGCCGGGCGATTACCGCCGCAAGCAGGCCGATGACCCCGTGCAGCGAGCCCCCGGCAACATCCGCCACCTGCATGCCCAATGGCAGCGGCCCGCTGTCGGCGCGACCGGTATAGCTGGCCAGTCCCGCCAGCGCCAGGTAGTTGATGTCGTGGCCGGCGCGGTCTTTGTAGGGGCCGGTCTGGCCGTAACCGGTGATCGATACGTAGATCAGCTTCGGATTGATCGCCTTCAAGGCTTCGTACCCCAGCCCAAGGCGTTCCATCACGCCGGGGCGGAACTGTTCGAGCACGATGTCGTAGTCCGCCAGCAACTGCTTGATCACCTCCAGCGCCTCGGGCTGCTTGAGGTCGAGCGCCAGGCTGCGCTTGTTGCGATTGAGGTAGGCGTGACTGGCGGAAACACCCTGATCATGCGGTGGCAGCACCCGCAGCAAGTCCATGCGCGTGGGTGATTCGATGCGCAGTACCTCGGCCCCCATGTCCGCCAGCAACAACGAGGCAAACGGCCCCGGCAGAAGCGTCGAAAAATCCAGTACCTTGAGTGATGCCAGTGGCCCGAGCATGAATGATCTCCGTGAACGATGCCTCCAGCCTAGGCAGCCATTGGCATTGCAGCAATCACCCGAAGTGTCAGCAAAGGTGACCGTTACGCTCAAATCCCGGACAAGAAAAAACCCGCCGAAGCGGGTTTTTCACTACAACACGTCTTACTTGACGTTGCTTGGGGTTGGGCCTTCGGCCACGCCCAGGTCGTCTTCTACGCGTTCGTCGGAGATGCCACGCCCGCCAGAAGCCAGTTCAGCGTGCATCACGTCAACGTCCAGTTCCTTGACCCACTTGGCCACGACCAGGGTGGCAACGGCGTTACCCACCAGGTTGGTCAGGGCGCGGGCTTCAGACATGAAGCGGTCGATACCGAGGATCAGCGCCAGGCCGGCAACCGGCAGGTGGCCGACAGCCGACAAGGTAGCGGCCAACACGATGAAACCACTACCGGTCACGCCAGCAGCGCCTTTGGAGGACAGCAGCAACACCACCAACAGCGTGATCTGGTGAGTGATGTCCATGTGGGTGTCGGTCGCCTGAGCGATGAACACGGCCGCCATGGTCAGGTAGATCGCGGTGCCGTCGAGGTTGAACGAGTAACCGGTCGGGATCACCAGACCCACAACGGATTTTTGCGCGCCCAGACGCTCCATCTTGATCAGCATGCGTGGCAGTACCGATTCCGAGGAGGACGTACCCAGCACAATCAGCAGTTCTTCACGGATGTAGCGAATCACTTTCAGCACGCTGAAGCCGTGAGCGCGAGCAATGCCGCCCAGAACGACCAGCACGAACACGACGCACGTGATGTAGAAGCAGGCCATCAGTTGACCCAGTTGCACCAGCGAGCCGACACCGTAGGCACCAATGGTGAACGCCATGGCGCCGAAGGCACCGATAGGCGCGAGCTTCATGATCATGTTGATGATGTTGAACATCACGTGAGCGAAGCGATCGATGAAGTCCAGGATCGGACGGCCATAAGCGCCCAGGCGATGCAGGGCGAAACCGAAGATCACCGAGAACATCAGCACTTGCAGGATATCGCCGGTGGCGAACGCGCCGAAGATGGTGTTCGGGATCACGTTCAGCAGGAAGCCAACCACGCTTTGATCAGCGCCGGCCGCCACGTATTGAGCGACTTTGGAGGCATCCAGCGTGGTCACGTCGATGTGCATGCCGGCACCCGGCTGGACAATGTTGACCACCACCAGACCGACCAGCAATGCGATGGTCGAAACGATTTCGAAGTACAGCAGCGCGTAACCGCCGGTCTTGCCGACCGATTTCATGTCCTGCATGCCGGCGATACCGCTGACCACGGTACAGAAGATGATCGGGGCGATGATCATTTTGATCAGCTTGATGAACCCGTCACCCAGCGGCTTGAGGGCCACACCAGTCTGCGGATAAAAGTGACCGATCAAAACGCCGATAACGATGGCAACGATCACCTGGAAATACAGGGATTTGTACAGTGGCTGACGAGTCGTCATTGCAAAGTTCCTCAAGAGTGCCCGGTGACAACATCCATCTGTTGTCCATGACACCTGAATTGCGAACCCTCCTGCTTCTGGAGGGATTTGTTTTTCGAGCCGCGCGACGGCAGGCATCTGCTCGTTGTATCGCAAGGCCCGTGCCACCTTCGCCAAAATGCCAGCAAGCCTTTTGACATCAAGGGTTACAGGTTTTTCTTCGTCACTGAACGGTGGCACCGATGTGGCGGATTTCCGCCCATCCACCAAACCTCGTCCCGCAATTTGGCGGATATCCGCCTTGTTCGTCACCGGTCAGCGCGGCTACCATCCGTCGTTCAATGGACGGACCTGCCTTCTATGCGCGAACGCACCATCGCCAGTCATTTCGCCCGTGCCGTCCTCGGTGGCGCACGCCGGCTGGGTTATGACTATTCAGACCTGTTGCAGCAACTGGGCATCAGCCCCGAGCTGCTGGACGAACCGCGTGCGCGTATTGCACCTGAGCAGTTCACCCGTTTGATCCAGGGTCTGTGGCTGGCACTGGATGACGAATACCTCGGGTTCGGGCCGGTCCCGAGTAAAACCGGCAGCTTCGCCATGATGTGCCACGCAGTGATCCACTGCCGCAATCTGGAAAAAGCACTGCATCGCGGCTTATTGTTTTATAGCTTATTCCCCGAGGGTCCGCGTCTGACCCTGAGCCGCGAAGGCGAAATGATCCGCTTGAGCCTGGATGATTCGAAGTTCCAGGACCCGGACCATTTCCTCACCGAAAGCCAGTTGATGGTCTGGCATCGGCTCGGCAGTTGGCTGATCGGCCAGCGCATACGCCTGGAGCAGGCGACGTTCAGTTATCCCAGACCCGAACACGGCGCCGAGTACGACTTGCTGTTCCCCTGCCCGATGGTGTTTTCCTCAGCCCAGAGCAGCCTGCTGTTTCACAGTCGCTACCTGAACATGCCGCTGTTGCAGGACGAACGCACCCTCAAGCATTTCCTCGAACACTCCCCCGCCGACCTGCTGTCGCGCCCGGATGATGGCGACAGCCTGAGCAGCCAACTGCGCCGCTTGCTCAGCCGTGACAGCGCACGCTGGCCGGACCTGGAAGCGGTGGCCGCGCACATGCACATCAGCCCGCAGACCTTGCGTCGGCATTTGCGCGAGGAAGGCTCGAGTTTTCAGGAATTGAAGGATCAGCTAAGGCGCGATATCGCGATTTATCACCTGGGGCGGGCGGATTTGTCGTTGCAGCAGATTGCTGAACAGCTGGGGTTTTCCGAGCCTTCGGCGTTTCATCGGGCGTTCAAGAAATGGACCGGGGTGACGCCTGGGGCTTATCGCGCACAGGAGAATTGATTTTTGCGTTGACGCGGCTGACCCCTTCGCGAGCAAGCCCGCTCCCACATTTAATCGCATTCCCACTGAAGGAACTCGGTCGAATGTGGGAGCAGGCTTGCCCGCGAAGAACGATGACGCGGTCTACCTGACTCAATAACTGCTACGGCGGATCAAGCCTGTCCAGCATCCGGTTCACCGCCAGTTCTCCCAGCATCACCACCTGCGCAATCCCCAGCACCGTGTTGCGCTGTGTCCCCTCCACCTGCCCCGCAAACTCACTGAGCATCACACTCGCCGACGCCATGGTTTCACAGGCGCTGACCAGCAGGGTTTCATCATTGGTGTCGGGCCCGACGAAGTAGATCGTGCTGGGTTTACGCGGGGCGTCTTTGGGAATGACCGGTTTGAGGTAGTAATCGAGGGCGCGGTCGGCGGCTTTGTTGAGTTTTTTGGACTCGGGGGTTTCGTAGGGGGAGACGTCGTCGGTGTCGGTTTCCGGCGGGTTGGGCGTGATCTTGAACATTTGAAGCTCCTAGAGTTATGGAGCCGCTACTCATCGCTGCTAAACGAAAAACGGGTGGCGGCTATGCGCGGGTTAGCAGACCAGGACTCTAGAACCCGGCGCACCGAAGTGCCCCACGCAAAGCCGCCATAAAATCGACGACTGACGTTGTACGTCTAGAGATGACCCAGGCTGCTAAACCCGACCGCTGATTGGTCAGCGACGGGATAACGATAGGACCCAAGCCTTAGACGCACAAGCCGGCGGATTCTGGCGTAGTCGTAGGCAACGGCGCAAGGATGTGTAGCCTGAGAGAGTGTCTGGAGGTGTCTTTTAAACAGCTCTGTTTATTGTTCACACTGTGGGCTTTGTGGTGGATGGGCTGGCCCCTTCGCGAGCAAGCCCGCTCCCACATTTAATCGCGTTCCCCCGAACGAACCCGGTCGAATGTGGGAGCTGGCTTGCTCGCGAAGGGGTCCGAAAGAACACAGCCAACCTTTGGGTCAAACCACCGGAAAATGAATCCGAAACGCCGCCCCGCCCATCGGCGAATCCCCCAGCGTCAACTTCGCGCTGTAGCTCTCGATAATGTCCTTGACCACCGCTAACCCAATCCCCTGCCCCGGATGCTGGCGATCCAGCCGCTCCCCCCGTTCAAGAATCCGCGCCCGCTGATCCGCCGGCACACCCGGCCCGTCGTCTTCCACACACAACTCCACCCCGCTCAGGGTTTCACGCACACTGATGCGCACTTCACCCAGGCACAGCCGATAGGCGTTTTCCAGCAGGTTGCCCATCATTTCCAGTAAGGCGCCCTGCTCGATCGGCACGTAACACGGCTGCGGCAGATCGAAAGCGACGCGTACGCGTTTGTCGCGGTAGACCTTGTCCAGCGTGTCGCACAGGCTTTTCAGCACCGGTTGCAAACGCACTTGGTGACGCACCAGGCCGCTTTTACGCAGGCTGGCGCGTTGCAGTTGATAGCTGATTTGTTGGCTCATGCGTTCGATCTGGGTTTGCAGCACCCAGGCCTGATCACGGTTTTCCGGGCGCTGGGCCATGTCTTCGCTGACGCCTTGCAGCACGGTCAGCGGGGTTTTCAGGCTGTGGGCGAGGTCGTCGAGAGAGTCGCGGTAACGGCTGCGCTGTTCGCGTTCGCTGTGCAGCAAGCGGTTGAGGGAACCGGTCAGGCGCAGCAGTTCGCGCGGGTGTTGTTCGCTGAGGCTTTCGAGGGTGCCGCTTTCGATTTCGTCGAGTTCCTGACTAAGCCGACGCAAGGCTTGCAAGCCCCAGGTCAGGCCGATCCATAGCAACGACAGCAACACCAGCAAGGCTGCGCCGAAACCTAGGTAGAGGTTTTCGCGCAGGCCTTCGAGGGTGTTTTCGTACTCGCGCACCGGTTGCAGCGTGACGATGCTGAACGCCGCGCTTTTGCCGCCGAGCAGCTTGACCTCAACGTCATAGACGAAGAATTCCTGCCCATTGGCCTCGCGAATGCGTGCGAACTCATTGCCGCGGCCGTCGTAACGCGGCTTGTAGTTGATCAGCTCTTGCCCGGTGGCTTTCGACCGCCAGACCAGGTGACCTTCACGGTCGAAGATATAGCCGAGCAAACGGCTGTCGGTCAGGTTGAAGCGTTCATCGGGCAATTGCACCGGCATTTGCAGGGAGTTGTTTTCCACCCGTGCGGCGGAGATCAGCGTAGTGACGTCCGAAGCCAGGCGTTGCTCGATCGAATCCTGTAACGCGAGGCTGAACGCGCCCTGCATCGCCGGCAGTAACGCCAACATGAACAACACCGCCAACAGCGTGGCGGCAAGCATCAAGCGGACACGAAGGGAACGAATCAAGTGCAGCGCTCATTGAACAGGTAGCCGAGGCCGCGCACGGTGTCGATCGGCTTGAACCCGCCCGGACCCTCGAGTTTGCGGCGCAGACGGCCGACCAGCACTTCGATGACGTTCGGATCGCGCTCGTCGTCATCGGGGTAGAGCTGTTCCATCAAGCGGTCCTTGGCCACCACTTGCTGATGATGACGCATGAGGTATTCGAGGATCCGGTATTCATACGCGGTCAGCGCCAACGGTTGTTCATCGAGGGAGGCTTGCTTGCGATTGAGGTCCAGCAGCAGCGGCCCGGCGACGATGGTCGACTGGGTGAAACCGCTGGAACGGCGCAGCAAGGCATTCAGGCGCGCGTCAAGTTCTTCGAACTGGAACGGCTTGACCACGTAATCATCGGCGCCGGCGGCGAGGCCCTCGACCTTGTCCTGCCAGTTGCCGCGCGCGGTGAGGATCAGGATCGGAAAGGTCTTGCCCTGCGTGCGCAGTTGACGGATCAGGTCGAGCCCGCCCATGCCCGGCAGGCCGAGGTCGATCACCGCCAGGTCAAAGTTGAACTGTCCGGTCTGATACAGCGCCTCTTCGGCATTGGCCACGGATTCAACCACGTGGCCACTTTCGGTGAGGCGGGTTTGCAGGTGATGGCGCAACAGCGCTTCATCTTCGACGACCAGCAGTTTCATAACGCTCTCCCGGGCAAAACGACATCTCCAATGGCACAACGGCGCATCCAACGGTCAGGACAGATCATAGCGGCCCATCAAATCTTGCTGACTGAGTTTAATGCCATTGTGCGAGACCGACACGTTGGCGTAACCGGCGCAGTAATCGGCCGGGGTTGCGGGTTGGCCCAAATGCGCGCTCCAGGCACTTTCATGACCCACGGTGCTGACCGTGCTGAAGCTGTTCAGTGTGAGGGATCTTTTGACTTTCTCGTTGGTCTTCCCAAGAGCAAGGCTGGCGATGATGTCATCAGAGGCAAGCGCAGCGGTGCTGGCGCTCAGGACAGTGAAAGCCAGAATCAGGTTTTTAAAGCCAGTCATTAGGGAGTTTCCTCATGCGCAGGTGCTTTGGGTACGGAGCCACCTTACTCACCTGCCCCTGAACTGCCCCTGAACGCAGTCTGAACCTGAGCTGAACCAGATCGACCTGGCTATTCTGATGACTCAATTGCAGGAGATCCGACCATGCGCGTATTCCTGGCCCTCTGTTTGCTGGTGTTGAGCGGGCTGACCCAAGCCGCCATCAAGACTCAGGAAATTCCCTATCAAAGTCCCGACGGCACAAAAATGATCGGCTACTACGCCTACGATGACGCCATTAAAGGCCCACGTCCCGGCGTGGTGGTGGTGCATGAGTTCTGGGGGCTGAACGACTACGCCAAGCGCCGCGCCCGAGACCTCGCCGGCCTGGGCTACAGCGCGCTGGCCATCGACATGTATGGCGGCGGCAAGAACACCGAGCATCCGAAGGACGCGATGGCGTTCATGCAAGAAGTGCTGAAAGACAGCTCGGCGGCCGCTGCGCGTTTTCAGGCCGGACTTGAACAGTTGAAACAACAACCGCAAACCGACCCGCAAAAAGTCGCGGCAATTGGTTACTGCTTTGGCGGCGGTGTGGTGCTGAATGCGGCACGCCAGGGTGCCCCGCTGCTGGGTGTGGTGAGTTTCCACGGTGCACTGGCAACCAATACGCCAGCCACCCCCGGCCATGTGAAAGCGAAAATCCTGGTGGAGCATGGAGCGATGGACAGTATGGTCACGCCGGATGCCGTGGCGGCGTTCAAGGCTGAAATGGACAAGGCTGGGGCTGACTATACATTCGTCAACCTTGAGGGCGCCAAGCATGGGTTCAGTAATCCGGATGCGGACCGGTTGAGCCATGGCGACCATGGTGGGCCGGATATCGGGTACAACAAGGCGGCGGATGAGCGTTCCTGGGCGGACATGCAGGCGTTTTTCAAAAAGATATTTGGTTAGTCAGGAAGACCACGGGGCGGCCATTCGCGAGCAAGCCCGCTCCCACATTTGACCGGGTTCCTATTGGAGAAATGCGATCGAATGTGGGAGCGGGCTTGCTCGCGAAGGCCGCGCCGCCAATCTGAACCTTGCTACTACCCAGCCCGAGAGCAACCCGGCAAAATGCCCGACATGAATCCCACCCCCGCCCTACCCGTCTGCTGCACCCCGCTCGATGCCCATTGGCCGCTGCCGTTTGTGCTGCCCGATACGGTGTTGCTGAGCACCCACTTCAACAGCTCGCAACTGGCCAGCGATGATTTCCGGCGCAGCGCCATCGAGCCGCCGGCGAGCATTCAGCGCTCGGTCGCCAAGCGCCAGGCCGAGTTTCTTGCTGGACGCGTGTGCGCTCGGGCCGCGCTGCAACAATTGGAAGGCCTGAGTTTTATCCCGGCCATCGGCGAAGACCGGGCGCCGGTGTGGCCCGCGCACATTGCCGGCTCCATCACCCACAGCACCGGCCGGGCGGCGGCAATTGTCGCAAGGAAAACCGATTGGCGCGGGTTGGGGATGGATCTGGAAAACCTGCTCAACCCGGAACGGGCCGAGCGCCTGGCCGGAGAAATCCTCACGCCACCGGAGTTGCAGCGTATGGCGGCCGGTCGTCGTGATGATCTGGCGCTGCGGGTGACGTTGACGTTTTCGGTGAAGGAAAGTTTGTTCAAGGCGCTGTACCCGATTGTTCAGCAGCGCTTTTATTTTGAACATGCCGAGGTCCTGGAATGGACCGAGGCCGGTGAAGTGCGGTTGCGGTTGCTGACGGATTTGTCTGCCGAGTGGCGCAATGGCACGGAGCTGGAAGCGCAGTTTGGGGTGATGGATGGGCAGTTGTTGAGTCTGGTCAGTATCAAGGCCTGAAGATCTTTGGTGGCTTGGCCGGCCCCTTCGCGAGCAAGCCCGCTCCCACATTTGACCGAGTTCCTTCAGGAGGAATGAGATTAAATGTGGGAGCGGGCTTGCTCGCGAAGGCGGCCTATCATTCACCGCAAACCTCAGCGCTTCTCCTGGCTCCGCGGCCAACTCAGGCTGAAACACGCCCCACCCAGGCTCTTGCTCTTGCTGATCAACGCCCGTCCGTCATGCCAATGAATAATCCTGCGCACGATGGACAACCCCAACCCATGCCCGCCCGACGCGCGGGTACGGCTGTCATCCAGGCGCAGGAACGGCGTGAAAATCCGCTCCCAGGCCAACTCCGGCACCCCAGGCCCGTCATCCTCGACGTCCACCCGGCAACGCTGCTGCCCCACCTGATAACTCACGGTCACTCGCGACGAGGCGTGGCGCATGGCGTTGCTGACGAGGTTCTGGATGGCCCGATGCAAGTAACGCGGTTCCGCCTCGACCCAGGCGTCATCACAATCCGCCGCCGACAAACACAACCCTCGTTGAACCGTGACCTCAGCGCGTAATGGCGCCAGTTCTTCGATCACTTGATTGACCAGCGCGTCCAGATCGATCCGCTGGAAATTCAGTGCCGGCGAACCCTGCTCCAGCCGCGCGTAGGTCAGCATCTCATCAACCAGTTTGTCGAGATCCTCGATGTCGTGGTCCATGCCTTCGCGGTATTTTTCCAGCTGCTGCGGCGTGGTGGCCGAGCCGATCATCTCCAGGCCGAAACGCAGGCGCGCCACGGGTGTGCGCAACTCGTGGGACACCGCGCGCACCAGTTCGCGCTGGATCGCCAGCAATTGCTGCAAGTGCTCGGCCATGCCGTTGAACGCCGCGGCCAATCGCCCCACCGAGTCGGCACCGCGCGCCGGCACGCGAGTTTCCAGGCTGCCCTTGGCGATGCGCGTGGCGGCCGCTTCCAGTCCGCGCAAACGCCGCTCCAGTTGCCGTACCAACAGGTAGACGATCAAACCGATCAGGCTCAATCCGAGCGCCGCGATCAACACCAGCCATTCAGGTGGATAAGGATTCATCTGGTACAGCGGGCCGATCTCCAGCACCCACGGCGTCCCGACCATGCCGGCAAACACCCGGATCGAGTCGCCGCCCTTGCCCAGCGCCATTACCGTGTCGCCCTCGGAGACCCGGCGGCTCTGGTCTTCGTCCATGTCCGCCTGCTCGACCTTGACCAGGCGCAAGTCGAAACCAAAACCTTTGTCTTCTTTCAACTGCGCCAGCCGCTCGGGTTGCTCCGCCACCGGGTAGCGCACCAGCTCATCTACCAGCAAATAAATAGTGGCACGGGCCAATTGTTCGCTGATCTGCTGCACCTCGCCGGTGAGCACCAACTGTTCCTTGTCACTGACCAGTCGATAGACCTTGGCCGCGTGCGGGCCGGTCTGCTCCACCAGCGCCTGACCACGCAGCACGCGGGTTCGCTGGGTGAGGTCGAGGCCGGTCTGGGCGAACGTGGTCAGCGCCAGTGGAATGCCGAGCAAGCGCTCCCAGACCAGCAACGCGCGGTGACGCTCGGTTTCGTTCATCGGCTTGAGGTTGTCGGCCATCAACGAAAACGTACCGTGGGCCAGACGCTCGCGGTATTGCTCGCTGCGAACTTCGTTGAGCAGGTGCAACGCCAGCACGCCGAGCACTGCGACCAACACCAGCGCCGCACACATGCCGCCATAAATGCGCAGGAAGATCGAATTCACAGCGACGGGTCTACGCAGGCTTCGGGCACGAACAGATACCCCTTGCTGCGAATGGTTTTGATCAGTCGCGGGTGCTCGGGGTCATCGCCGATTTTCGGGCGGATGCGCGAGATACGCACGTCGATGGAACGGTCCTGGCCGTCATAACCGATGCCACGCAAGGCGGTAAATATCTCTTCCCGCGACAGGATGCGCCCCGCATTGGCGACCAGCAGCCAGAGCAGGTCGAACTCGGCGCTGGTCAGCTCGATGCCGTTGTCATTCAACCAGGCTTCACGCAATGCGTTGTCCACCACCAGCGGACCAAACTGCAGACGCCGTTGTATTTCCGGGGTGGCCTCAGGGGCTTCGCTACGGCGCAACAGGGCCTGGATGCGCGCCAGCAACAGGCGCGGGCGCACGGGTTTACAGACGTAGTCGTCGGCACCGAGGTCGAGGCCGAGAATCTGGTCGGTGTCGTCGGTGCGAGCGGTGAGCATCAGGATCGGGCCGTCATATTTGTCGCGGACCTTGCGGCAAATGCTCAGGCCGTCTTCGCCCGGCAGCATCAGGTCGAGAATCACCAGGTCCGGTTTCTCTTTAATGATGCGTGCCGCCGCCAGCGCACCGTTGCCTTCGATTGAAACGCGCAGGCCATTGGCTTCCAGGTAGTCGCGGGTCAGTTCGGCCAGACGCTGGTCGTCCTCCACAATCAATACCTGCCAGGCTTCTTGCTCCACGGTGACCTCTGCTTGCCAACAACACTTATAAGGAAGGATCCGCCCGTCTTTTTGTAATGATTGGGGAGGATAAGAATGCATAACCATGGGGCGATTGTATAAACGCCACCCGTCGAGAACACAAGCCGGTAAATGCGTTCGGACAACCCGGTTTTTTGTGATAGGGTTCGCGCCCTTAAAAATCCAAACGGCTGTTTTCAATCGTTGAAATTCGATGAAAAACGGCTCGATCCAGCTAGGTCGCGGCCTGCACGCCAGTTCCACCTTTCACACACAATTTACACACAGGTTTATCCACAGGTAGCACGTTGCAACACCTCCCAAAACGCACTATCTTGTACCCCGGCGCCAAAAAACCCCTACATGTAGGGTTTTGGCTAAAAAGCCCAACCACATTTCAGACCAGAAACTCAAGCGCTTTATTGCCTGTTTTTGGTTGAACCCAGCACGATTTTACAAGCCCAAACCGCACAGGCGGATGGCACCGTTTTTTCAGGCCAGAACAGCCAGAACGGTACGGGTGTTGCAGTCATTACTGGCACCCTGAAAGGAATCCGGTTTCGAGCCCAGGCTCGCGGCCAAAGACTTCGGCAAGGAAGCGGCATCATTAGCCTTTTCCTACTGTCCCGAAGTTGTTATGCCCGACACCACGTCGGTTGTAGTGCTTCAGGACAGAACGGTGGGCACCATGAAGGTGCTCAAACAAACATAGAGAATGTGGAGACACCCCCCCATGCAAACCGACACAACTCGCGAGAACCCGCAGGGCACCTTGCCGCAGGCCGCTGATTCGACTTCGGATCTGTCCGCCACCGCGCCAGGTCAGCTGCGTGTGATCAAGCGTAACGGGACTGTCGTTCCTTACACCGATGACAAGATCACCGTCGCCATCACCAAAGCGTTTCTCGCAGTTGAAGGCGGCACCGCTGCCGCCTCGTCGCGAATCCATGACACCGTGGCCCGCCTGACCGAACAAGTCACCGCGACCTTCAAGCGTCGCATGCCCTCGGGCGGCACCATCCACATCGAAGAAATCCAGGACCAGGTTGAACTGGCCCTGATGCGTGCCGGCGAGCAGAAAGTAGCCCGCGACTACGTGATCTACCGTGACGGTCGTTCGAAACAACGCGCGGCCCACGCCCCGGCCGAAGAAGCCGTCAACGCTCACCCGTCGATCCGCATCACCCGCGCCGATGGCACCTTTGCTCCTCTGGACATGGGCCGCCTGAACACCATCGTCACCGAAGCGTGCGAAGGCCTGGAAGAAGTCGACGGCGACCTGATCCAGCGCGAAACCCTGAAAAACCTGTACGACGGCGTGGCCCTGACCGACGTCAACACCGCACTGGTGATGACCGCCCGTACGTTGGTTGAGCGTGAGCCGAACTACTCGTTCGTGACCGCCCGGCTGCTGATGGACACCCTGCGTGCCGAAGGTCTGAGCTTCCTGGAAGTCGCTGAAAGCGCGACTCACCACGAAATGGTCGACCTGTACGCCAAAGCCCTGCCTGCCTACATCGCCAAGGGTATCGAATTCGAATTGCTGAACCCGATCCTGGCCACGTTTGACCTGGAAAAACTCGGCAAGGCGATCAACCACGAGCGCGACCAGCAGTTCACCTACCTGGGCCTGCAAACCCTGTACGACCGTTACTTCATCCACAAGGACGGTATCCGCTTCGAACTGCCGCAAATCTTCTTCATGCGCGTGGCCATGGGCCTGGCGATCGAAGAGAAGCAGAAAGAAGACCGCGCCATTGAGTTCTACAACCTGTTGTCGTCCTTCGACTACATGTCCTCGACGCCGACCCTGTTCAACGCCGGTACCCTGCGTCCACAGTTGTCGAGCTGCTACCTGACCACCGTGCCGGATGACCTGTCGGGCATCTATCACGCGATCCACGACAACGCCATGTTGTCGAAATTCGCCGGTGGCCTGGGCAACGACTGGACGCCGGTGCGTGCGCTCGGTTCGTACATCAAGGGCACCAACGGCAAATCCCAAGGCGTTGTTCCGTTCCTGAAAGTAGTAAACGACACCGCCGTTGCCGTTAACCAGGGTGGCAAGCGCAAAGGCGCTGTGTGTGCCTACCTGGAAACCTGGCACATGGACATCGAAGAGTTCATCGAGCTGCGCAAGAACACCGGTGATGACCGTCGTCGTACCCACGACATGAACACCGCCAACTGGATCCCTGACCTGTTCATGAAGCGCGTCTTCGATGACGGCAAGTGGACCCTGTTCTCGCCATCCGAAGTACCGGACCTGCACGACCTGACCGGTAAAGCTTTCGAAGAGCGCTACGAGTACTACGAAGCCCTGACCGAATACCCAGGCAAGGTCAAACTGTTCAAGACCATCCAGGCCAAAGACCTGTGGCGCAAAATGCTGTCCATGCTGTTTGAAACCGGCCACCCATGGCTGACCTTCAAAGACCCGTGCAACCTGCGCAGCCCGCAGCAGCACGTGGGCGTGGTCCACAGCTCGAACCTGTGCACCGAGATCACCTTGAACACCAACAAGGACGAGATCGCCGTTTGCAACCTGGGCTCGATCAACCTGCCGAACCACATCGTCAACGGCAAGCTCGATACCGCCAAGCTGGAACGCACCGTGAACACCGCTGTTCGCATGCTCGATAACGTGATCGACATCAACTACTACTCGGTGCCACAAGCGAAGAACTCCAACTTCAAGCACCGTCCGGTCGGTCTGGGCATCATGGGCTTCCAGGACGCGCTGTACCTGCAGCACATTCCTTACGGTTCCGACGCTGCCGTCGAGTTCGCCGACAAGTCGATGGAAGCGGTCAGCTACTACGCAATCCAGGCTTCCTGCGATCTGGCCGATGAGCGCGGCGCCTACGAGACGTTCCAGGGTTCGCTGTGGTCAAAAGGCATCCTGCCGCTGGATTCGCAACAGATCCTGATCGAGCAACGTGGCCAGAAGTACATCGACGTTGACCTGAACGAATCCCTGGACTGGGCACCGGTTCGCGCCCGTGTACAGAAAGGCATTCGTAACTCCAACATCATGGCCATCGCACCGACCGCGACCATCGCCAACATCACTGGCGTCTCGCAGTCGATCGAACCGACCTACCAGAACCTCTACGTGAAATCGAACCTGTCGGGCGAATTCACCGTGATCAACCCGTACCTGGTTCGCGACCTGAAGGCTCGCGGTCTGTGGGACTCGGTCATGATCAACGACCTGAAGTACTACGACGGTTCGGTGCAGCAGATCGAGCGCATCCCGCAAGAACTCAAAGAGCTCTACGCGACTGCTTTCGAAGTGGACACCAAGTGGATCGTTGACGCGGCCAGCCGTCGCCAGAAGTGGATCGACCAGGCTCAGTCGCTGAACCTGTACATCGCTGGCGCTTCGGGCAAAAAGCTGGACGTGACCTACCGCATGGCCTGGTACCGTGGCCTGAAAACCACTTACTACCTCCGTGCCCTGGCCGCGACCAGCACCGAGAAGTCGACCATCAACACCGGCAAGCTGAACGCTGTTTCCAGCGGCGGCAACCACGGTGAAGATTCGGTCCTGGCTGCACCTGCCGGCCCTGCTCCAGTGCCAAAGGCCTGCGCCATCGACGAGCCGGATTGCGAAGCTTGCCAATAAGCCGAGCCGGTAGGCGCTGAAAGGCGCTTGCCGAAACCCCCGATCACTCCTCTGGATGGGTCGGGGGTTTTCTTTTGCCTCAAGGAAAGTAGTGACAGTGCTGGCCTCTTCGCGAGCAAGCCAGCTCCCACATTTAGTTGCATTCCTCCTGAAGGAACTCGGTCAAATGTGGGAGCGGGCTTGCTCGCGAAGAAGCCAGCTCTAACAACGCAAAACCCAAGACCCGGACACAAACCCTGGCCATAAAAAAACCCCTCTTTCGAGGGGTTCTTTAGGCAGCGCTATCAGGCATCAAGTCATCTGAATGATGGTCTGCATGATGGTGCTCTGGGTGGAGATGGTCTTGGCGTTCGCCTGGTAGTTGCTCTGCGCCTTGATCAAATCAACCAGTTCGTTGGTCAGGTTGACGTTGGACTCTTCCAGCGAGTTGGACACCACCGAACCCAGCGTACCGGTTTTCGGTGCATCGATGCCCGGCACGCCCGAGGCGAAGGTTTCTTTCCAGCCAGAACCACCGATTGGCTGCAAGCCTTGTTCGTTGGCGAAGCTGGCAATGGCGACCTGGCCGATGGCCTTGGTTTGCTGGTTGGTGAAGTTGGCGGTCATGACACCGCTTTCGTCGATGGTCAGGCTGGAGATCTGGCCAGTCGCGTAACCGTCCTGGTACTGCGCAGTACGAGCAGTTGGCGAAGCGTACGACGTGGTTTTGGTCATGTCGAACGCGATACCGGCCGCTGCTGCGTCCGAGCCATTCAGGGCCCAGGTCGGCGGGTTAGCGTTGGGGTTAACCACCACACCCGGCTTCCAGCCTGTCATGGTCAGGGTGGTGCCGGTTTGCGTCCAGCCCGCACCGCCCACCAGGGTCTTGATGGTGCCATCAGGGTTGAAGGTCAGGTCAGCAGTGATCGGCACCGGCGGCTCAGCCAGTGGGTTGGTTGGGCTACGGCCGTCCATGTAGGTGTAGACAGTCCAGGAGTTGGACGCCGCGTTTTTAACGTAGTACTGGTCCATCGTGTGCTGGTTACCCTGCGTGTCGTACACAGGGGTGGAAATGGTCTTGCTGTAGCTGTTGGTGTCTTTGACGTTGAACGGGGTCACTGTTGGCAGTGGGTCCGAGGAATTCAGGTTCATTGTCTGGTCGACACGAGTGGTCGCGTGCGGCGCCAGGCTCGAGGTGTCGATTTTCAGGTCGGTCAGCACGCCGTTGATGATCTTGCCGTTGGCGTCTACGCCAAAACCCTGCAAGCGGCGGCCGTTGTTGTCGACCACGTAGTTCTGGGCGTCAGTCTTGAACGCACCGGCACGGGTATAACTCAGCGAACCGTTGTCGCTCATGACGAAGAAACCGTTGCCCTGGATACCCATGTCCAACACGTTGCCGGTGTTGTTCACGTCGCCCTGACCGAACTGCTGGGCAACGTTGGCCAGACGCACGCCGTTGCCGACGGTCTTGCTGCCGGTACCCAGGCGAGTGGCCGAGTACACGTCTTCGAATTCTGCACGGGACGATTTGAAACCGGTGGTCGCGACGTTGGCGATGTTGTTACCGGTCACGTCCAGTTGTTTGTTGGCTGCATAGAGACCGCTAAGGCCGATATTGAAAGACATATTCCACTCCTTTGTGCCGTGTTAGTCGGCTCTATATACCAATGGTCTGTACTTTGGACAGGGCAACACTGCCCAGGCCTGCCAGGTTCAGCATCAACTCACCGCCGGTCTGGCTGATGGTCACACTGTTGACGGTTGCCGGCAGGTAAGTCACCAGCGAGGTCGCCTTGCTGTCGTAAGTTGCGGTCGCTGCAAACTTGTAAGTGCCGGCCTTGGCCACTTCACCCGCATCGTTCTTGCCGTCCCAGATGAAACCGGCGTTGCCGGCTTGCTGGCTGCCCAGATCGATGGTGCGAACGACTTTGCCATCGGTATCGGTGATCTTGATCGTGACCGGGTTCGTCGAGGCCGGTACGACCGCTGTGCCGTTGAAACTCTTGGAGGTATCGACCACCGCGGTGTCGGTCTGGGCGACCACCGAACGACCTACCAGCGAAGAAGCCTGCAACGCTTGCGACGAGTTGTAGTTGCCGGCAATGCCGCTGACCGTATCGTTGAGCGTGGTGATGCCTTCCAGGCTACTGAACTGCGCCAACTGCGCGACGAACGCGCCGTTGTCCTGCGGTTCCAGCGGGTTCTGGTTTTTAAGCTGGGTCACCAGCAATTGCAGGAAGGCATCTTTGCCCAACGCTTTTTTGCCGGTGGCGCTGCTGGTAGCGGCGGCCAGGCCGTCGCTGCTGGTGGTGGTCTTGACCGAGGAATTGGCCAAAACATCCTTGAGGCTCAAGCCGCTGGTGGTATCGGTAACACTCATCTGAGTCGCCCCTTATCACTGACCGAGGGTCAGGACCTTCTGCATCATGGTTTTGGCGGTGTTCATCATTTCAGCGTTGGTCTGGAACGAACGGCTCGCGGAAATCATGTCGGCCATTTCTTCGACGACGTTGACGTTCGGGTAGTAGACGTAGCCCTTGGCATCGGCAGCCGGATGGTTCGGCTCATAGCGTGCTTCAAGGTTGCTCTGGTCTTCGACCACGCCGAGCACTTGCACGCCTTGACCGGCAGCGTCCTGGCTCTGGAACAGCGAATTGCTGCCGCCGTTCTGGCCGCCCTGGAACATGGTGGCGAACACCGGGTGACGGGCGCGATAGGTCTGGTCGATGCTCGACGAGACGGTTTCGGCGTTGGCGATGTTCGAGGCCACGGTGTTCAAGCGAGTGGTTTGCGCACTCATGCCGCTACCGGCAATGTTGAAAACACTGGATAGAGACATGACTTACTCTCCGCGAAGGGCTGATACCAGCCCTTTGAATTTGCTGTTGAGCAGGGTGAAGCTGGCCTGGAAGCCGACGGCGTTTTCCGCGTAGTTCGACTGTTCCAGTTGGGCGTCCACGGTGTTCTGGTCGATCGACGGCTGCATCGGCGTGCGGTACAGCAGCGACTCGTCGCCATTGCCCAGGCCTTCAGCTTCGATATGACGGCTGTTGGTCATGTTCAAGGCAAAGGTGCCGCCCTTGGTTTTCTCGTTCTGTGCGGCGAGCACTTTGGAGAAGTCCAGATCCCGAGCCTTGTAGTTCGGGGTGTCGGCGTTGGCGATGTTGTTGGCCAGGACTTCGGCACGCTGAGCGCGGAAGCCCAGGGCTTGTTCGTGGATACCGAGCGCTTTATCGAAGCTGATGCTCATGTCGGGAAACCTTCGGGTGACCTGATTTTTCGTAACAGAGACATAGCAAGCGGCGTGCCAAATCGAAAAACCCCGGAAACCGGGGCTTTGCTGGGAGTGGCAAGGGCGGCAATGCCAGAAAAGCGGCAAACGATTTCCGCTGGATGCCGCTTTTCTGCCGCTTTCCCACGGGCAACGCAGATCCAAATGTGGGAGCGGGCTTGCTCGCGAAGGCGTCGTGTCAGTCGACATCTACTTTGAATGACACACCGCCTTCGCGAGCAAGCCCGCTCCCACATTTGAATTGGGGTGTTGGCGGGAAATCATCAGGCATAAAAAAACGGGAGCCCCTGAGGTCTCCCGTTTTTTGTGTGCCGCCAACGAATCACTTCGCCTGGTAAATGATCCCCGGGCTGCACTGGACCATCTGGTAATGATCCGGCAAACCGTTCAGCGCTTCAGACGCACCGAGGAACAGATAGCCGCCCGGCTTGAGCGTGCTGTGAATGCGCAACAGGATGTCTTTCTTCACCTCGGCGGAGAAGTAGATCAGCACGTTGCGGCAGAACACGATGTCGAACTTGCCCAAGGCCGCGTAACTGTCCAGCAGGTTGAACGAACGAAACTCCACACGGCTCTTGATCGGCGCCTTGATCGCCCAGCGTCCCGGCCCTTTCGGATCGAAGTAACGCTGCAGGCGCTCGGGCGACAGGCCACGGCCGATTGCCAGGCTGTCGTACTCGCCGGTCTTGCAGTTGGTCAGCATGGTGCCGGACAGATCGGTGGCCACAATCTGCGCCCCCATCTTCAACTGACCCATGTTGACGCGCTCGAACTCATCGATGGACATCGACAGCGAGTACGGTTCCTGACCCGACGAACAGGCCGCCGACCAGATCCGCAAGCGCTGGCCGGGTGCGGCCTTGATCGCTTCCGGCAACACCTTGTTCTTCAAGACCTCAAACGGATAGGTGTCACGAAACCACAGGGTTTCGTTGGTGGTCATCGCGTCCACCACCATCTCGCGCAAACCGCTGCGTGGCTGGGTCTGGATGCGCTGGACCAGCTCACCCAGGGATTTGATGCCTTGCTGTTCCATCAGTTTGTTGAGACGGCTCGAGACCAGGTACTGCTTGTTTTCACCGAGCAAAATGCCACAGGCTTTTTCCAGGAAGACCCGGAACTGTTCGAAATCCAAATTACCCGTAGACAAAGATGCCGCCTCTTAAATCGTGTTGACCACCAGGGGCAGAAGGCCCCTAGCTGATATCTGCTGCTTTGATCCGGTCGACTACCCGGGATGCCAGGTCATCAGGACGGAACTTGGCAAGGAAGTCATCGGCACCGACTTTCTTGACCATCGCCTGATTGAATACCCCGGACAACGAAGTATGCAGGATGATATGAAGCTTTTGCATGCGCGGGTCGTTGCGGATCTCGGCCGTGAGGGTGTACCCGTCCATTTCCGGCATCTCGATGTCGGAAATCATCATCAGGAACTCTTCTTCCGGCTTTTTCCCTTCATCGACCAGCTTTTTCAGATAGTCCAGCGCTTGCTTGCCGTCGTTCAACGCCACCACTTCGACACCGACCGTTTGCAGGCAACGGGTCACCTGCTTGCGCGCCACCGACGAGTCATCAACGGTCAAGACCTTCAAGGACAGGGCCTTGTGCTGAGTTTCGACATCGACCACGCCCACCGAAATCGCTTCCGGGGTTGGCGCCACTTCTGCCAGCACTTTCTCGACGTCGATGATTTCGACTAACTGATTGTCGACCCGAGTCACAGCCGTCAGGTAATGATCGCGCCCCGTACCCTTGGGTGGTGGATGAATCTCTTCCCAGTTCATGTTGACGATGCGTTCCACCGAGCGCACAAGGAAACCCTGGGTCTTGGTGTTGTACTCCGTGATGATCACGAACGGATTGCTTTGATCTTTCAGCGCGCCGGAGCCGGTCGCCATGGCCAGATCAAGAATCGGAATGGTCGCCCCCCGGATATTTGCCACACCGCACACGACAGGACTGGATTTTGGCATCAGCGTGAGTTTTGGGCATTGCAGCACTTCCCGAACCTTGAACACGTTGATCCCATAGAGCTGCTGGCCGTCGAGACGGAACAACAGCAGCTCCAGGCGATTCTGCCCTACCAGTTGCGTGCGCTGGTTTACCGCATCCATTACACCAGCCATGCACAGACTCCTACACCAACGCTTAAGTGTGTTGCGACGCACGTTCATTGCTAAACGGCACGGCGCTTGCTTTTTAACTCTTATGAACACAGAACCGACATTTTTCCGACGCCTGACATCACACGCTCGCCAAGTGCTTTGCACGATGTCGGCCGCCTGCCTGTTCAACGCTGGCAGCCCTGCCCTTGCTGACGCAGTTACCTTGCCTGACATGCTTATCGGCGTCACTCAGGGCTTTCTTGAGTTCACCGTAGAAGACTATTTGGCGACCAGTCAAACCGAAGGTCGTTATGAGATCGAGGTCAAACAGCTCGATCCGCGCCTGCGCATGCCCATGTGCGACAAGGAATTGACAGCTTCTCTGGAGAGCCCGGCGATCCCTATTGGCCGGGTCACGGTCAAGGTTCGTTGCGACAGCAACTCGCCCTGGACGGTGTTCGTGCCCGCTCAAGTCCGCCTGTTTCGCGACGTGGTCACCACCACCCGGCCTCTCAGGCGAGCCGGCTATATCGAGCCGGGTGACGTCATGCTGCGCGAGCGAGACATCAGCCTGATCGGCCAGGGTTACTTCACCTCTACGGATCAGACGATTGGACAGAAACTTACCCGACCAACGGTCGCCAATCAGGTGCTGACGCTGGTCCATCTCGAACAAGCCGAAGTCATCTCCAAAGGCGACCAGGTGGTGATTACCGCCCGCAGTGGTACGCTCAGCGTGCGCATGCCGGGCGAGGCCCTGTCCAATGGCGGGTTGCGTGAACAGATCCGGGTCAAAAACCTCAACTCCCAACGGGTCATCAAGGCGCAGGTCATGGCGCCGGGCCAGGTGGAAGTGGCCATGTAGAAACTCTGCCCTTGCGAAAACATGGCGCTGGCCGTGGCTGTTCCCTAAACTGTGCCTCACGCAGGAAATGCGCTGGCGCATGCAGGCTCGTTGATAAATGGGCCTAAAGTTTTTGCAGGGAGAGCCGAAAACATGGCAAGCGTCCAAATTCCCAGAGGTTTTTTATCATGGTCATCGATTTCAGCCGTTTGAACAGTTCCTCGTCACTGACCGGCAGTACGCGTACCAGCGCCAGCAAGGACACTGCCGAAGCCGGCAAATCCGCGCCGCTGAATACCCCGGCCGAACAGGCCAGTACCGCCAAAAGCGGGGAATCGGTACACCTCAGCAATGAGGCTCAACAGTTGCAGAAGGTCACTGACAAGCTGCGTGATCAGCCTGCCGTCGACAATGCCCGCGTGGCCGAGTTGAAAGCAGCGATTGCAGATGGCAGCTATAAAGTCGACAGCAACCGTGTAGCCAGCAAACTGCTCAACTTCGAAGCCCAGCGCTAGGCCCACGGCCTGCGCCAGGCTTTTGGACGCTTAAAACCCAAGGCCAGCCATGCACGACACTAATTTACTGCAACTGATCATCGACGACTTTGCTCCAGCGCAACACTTGCTGGAGTTACTGCAAACCGAGTCCCTCGCCTTGCATGGTCGCGACATGCCACTGCTCGAAGACATTCTGGCGCGCAAACAGGCAATGATCATTCTGCTCGAACAGCATGGCCGCAAGCGCAGCGAAGTCCTCGCCAGCCTCAACCTGCCCACCAATCGCAACGGTCTGGAGCAACTCGCCAGCCAATCAAGCGTCGGTGATCAGTTACTGGCGCAAAGCGATGCCCTGACCGACCTCCTGGCTCAGTGCCAGGCCATCAATGTCAATAATGGTCAGTCGATCCTGATCCAGCAGGCCGCCACGGCCAATCAGCTGAAGATCCTCACCGGTGGCGAACCACCCGCGCTTTACGATGCCCGCGGATCAACCGCCAAGCTAGCGAAGCCGCGCCCGCTCAGTCAGGCGTGAACCTGTTGATGAGTTCGCACTTTCAAGACGCGTCAGATGCTGGCAGTATGCTGGCCATGCGCAGTCATATTTTGTCCGGAGAACGATGAACCGTGTCCAATGCCTTAACCGCGGAAGATGCTCCGCAGCCACCCAAGGTGCTCTCCACGCCCATGGAGATCGCGGGTAATCTGCGTCAGCTGCAAGAAAGCCATGACCCGCTGATCATTACGTTTCACGAACGTAACCAGCGCTTCCAGAGCTATCTGGTTGAGGTTGATCGTGACAACAACACGATTGCCCTGGACGAAATGGTGCCCCGCGATGGCGAACGCTATCTGCTGGCGGGCGAATCGTTTCGGGTCGAAGGCTTCCACGACGGCGTGCGCATCGCCTGGGAAAGCAACGGCCCACTGAGCATCGACGAATTCAGCAACACACGCTGCTATCGCGGCAAACTCCCTGATGAGGTCGTCTACCACCAGCGCCGCAACGCCTTCCGGGCTGCATTGAAACTGGCGCAATTGGTTAACGTCGAACTGGGCGGTGAAAAGCTCAAGTTCCCCGTCAACGGCAAGCTGCTGGATATCTCCGCCACTGGCTGCAAGCTGCGCTTTGACGGCGACATCACCGGCCGACTGCAGTTGGGCCAGGTCTACGACCGCTTCGTCGCCGACCTGCCCTTCGGCAGCATGACCACCCCGGTGGAACTGCGTTACCTGCACTTCGAAGAAAGAATCTCCACCACCTTCGCCGGCATTCGTTTTCACAACATGAGCGGGCTGGTGCAGCGTCAGGTCGAGCGTTTCGTATATCAGTTGCAGCGTGAAGCTCGGCGCTTCGACAAAGACGATTTCTGATACAACGCCTCAACACAAAAACGGGCAGTCCCTTGCGGTGACTGCCCGTTTTTTTATGCATCAACTATCAGGGCCTGGCTTCCGTGAAGCTTTGTTCGCGCCCTGCGTCCGGGTCTTCCGGTGGCGTCGGCTCACCTTCCATCTCCACTTCTGGTTCCGGCTCCGCTTCCGGATGCGGCGGACTGTGCATCTGCTCTTGAACGATCTGCTCGTCGACACGCGGGTCAAGGCACACCACCAGCGGCGAGCTCGACATGCTGTCCGGCATCGCGACGTGATGCAGCGGCGCATCGTCGACCTGGTGCAGGTTGGTCACCGCTTTCGGACGGATCCGCCACACCAGCACCAACGCGAAGAAACTGAAAAACGCATAGAGCATGTGGCTGCCGAACAGCTTCATCAGCACCCCGGCGACCAGCGGCCCGATGCTGGCGCCGACACCGTAGGTCACCAGCAGCATCGCCGTCAGCGAAACCCGGCGATCACCTTCGACATGGTCATTGGAGAACGCCACTGCCAACGGATACAGGCAGAACTGCACCAGCGAACAGAGGAACCCGGAGATGAACAACACCTCCAGCGGCACCTTCTGCAGAATCGCCAACGGCAACGCGGCCAGTGCCAGGCTGAAGGCAAAACAGCGAATCAACAGCGCCCGGTCATAACGGTCGGACAGCCAACCCAGCGGCCACTGCACCAGCAGGCCGGCAAAGATGCAGCTACCCATGAACAGGCCAACCTGCTCGGTGGACAACCCCTGCTGGGACGCATACAGCGGCGCCAGACCGTAGAACGAACCGACGATCAGCCCCGCCCCCAACACCGTACTCAACGACTGCGGCACGCGCTTGATGAAGAAGCGCGGCTCCATTGGCGCGGGGTGCAACGGCGCCGGGTGAATCCGTCGAGTCAGGGCCACCGGCACCAGGCACAGGGCGAAGCACAAGGCGACCAGCATCAACAGTTCCAGGCCCAGGCTTGGGTGCATGACCAGTATCAGCTGCCCCAGCACCAACCCCAGGTAGGAAGCGATCATGTAGCCGCTGAAGACCATGCCGCGCTGCTTGGCATCGGCCTGCTCGTTGAGCCAGCTCTCGATGACCATGTACTGGCACATCATGCCCAGGCCGACGATCACCCGCAGGAACAGCCAGGCCGGCAGCCAGTCGATCAATCCATGACCGAGCACCGCCGCACCGACGATACCGGCACACGCGGCATAGGCCCGAATATGCCCGACCCGGGCGATCAATCGGTGACCGATCTTGCCGCCCAGCACCAGGCCGAAATAGTTGGCCGCCATCAACGCACCGACCCACAAGCTGTCGACGTGATCGGCCGCCAGGCGCAAGGCCAGGTAAGTGCTCAAGAGGCCCGAGCCGATCAACATCATCAGCGAGGCGAAATACAGCGCTCGAAAGGATTTCCAGATTTGGCGCATCGGCGTTCCGAGCGGCTCCTTGCAGTGAAGATCAGGCTACCGAAACGATAGCCCGAAGACGACGAAGCGTCAGGCCTGGGCGGCTAAAACACGCCGCTCCCAAGGGGTAATTTCATCAAAGAAACTGGTCAGCTCCATGGACTTCGAAGCGACGTAGCCTTCGATGAACTCGGTGCCAAACAGTTCCTTCGCCAATTGGCTACGTTTCAGACGCTCAAGAGCCGCATGCAAGGTACACGGCAACGAAAGATTATCCGGCACTTCAAATTCGCCCTGGATTGCCTCGCTAGGCTCCAGTTCGTTCTCAATGCCATGCAACCCGGCGGCAAGGCTGGCGGCGATGGCCAGGTATGGATTGGCGTCGGCCCCCGGCAAACGATTTTCGACCCGACGAGCGACCGGCGAACTGGCCGGAATGCGCAACCCGGCGGCACGGTTGTCGTGGGACCAGCAGGCATTATTCGGCGACGCATAGGGATGGCACAAGCGCTGGTACGAGTTCACGTTCGGTGCGAACAGCGCCGTGAAGTCCGCCATGCCGGCCTGCTGACCACCGATGAAGTGACGGAAGGTGGCGGTTGGCTGACCCGCCTCGTCGCTGAACACGTTTCGCCCGGTGTTGATGTCGACGATGCTTTGGTGAATGTGCATCGAACTGCCCGGCGTGTGCGCCAGCGGCTTGGCCATGCAGACCACGGTCAGACCATGCTTGAGCGCGACTTCCTTGAGCAGATGCTTGAACAGCAACGTCTGGTCGGCCAGCAGCAAAGGATCACCGTGCAGCAAGTTGATCTCGAACTGGCTGACACCCATTTCATGCATGAAGGTGTCGCGTGGCAGGCCCAGCGCCGCCATGCATTCATAGACTTCGGTGAAGAACGGCCGCAAGCCGTTATTGGAACTGACACTGAACGCCGACTGACCGTCCTCGCGTCGACCGTCCACGCCCAGCGGCGGCTGGAACGGTTGAGTCGGATCAGGGTTGGGCGCGAACACGAAGAACTCAAGCTCGGTCGCCACCACCGGCGCCAGGCCGCGAGCTGCATAACGCGCGATCACTGACTTGAGTTGACCGCGGGTCGACAGACTCGAGGGTTCACCGCTCAATTCGTCCGCATCGCAAATGGCCAGTGCCCGAGGCTGCTGGCTCCAGGGCAAACGATAGATATGCGCAGGGTCCGGCACCAACGCGAGGTCGCCGTCATCGCTGCCGTAAAAACGCGCGGGCGGATACCCACCCATGATGCATTGCAGCAGCACACCCCGCGCCAACTGCAACCGACGTCCTTCGAGGAAACCCTCGGCCGTCATGACTTTGCCCCGGGGAACTCCATTCAAGTCCGGCGTAACACATTCAATCTCATCAATGCCCGTCAATCGCTGTGCGAGTGAACGATGGCCATCGGTTGTCATGACGCAATCCTTTGTTGTGCGAGCCGCGAACGGCGACCCGTACAAAATAGGCTTCGCCTGTTCAGAATTTCAAGCAGTGCCACACAATAAAGAAGGCTCAGGGCAGATAAAGACTGAACACACCGCCGCCCAACGGGCCGCCATTGCTCAGCCGGGTGCTGCCGCCGACACCATTGCGCTGATGCAGCGCGGCAATCCGCCCGGCAAAGTACAGGCCCAGGCCGGTGCTACTGCTGGTGTAATTGATGCCCTGCACATAATCGGCCTGGAACTCGATCATCTCGGCCGGATAGCCGGCGCCATCGTCGTTGATGGTCAGCACCAATTGGCCGCCCTCGTCACTGACGCTGATCAGCAGCGACTCGCGCGCGTAACGAATGGCGTTGTTGATGATGTTGCCCAGCACCGAGGCGACCAGCTCGCGGTCGAAGAAACCCAGCGGGCTCAATGGGTCGACTTCATAGGTCGCGATAATGCCGCGACTGGCGAACACCTCTTGATGGCTGGCCAGTTGCGCTTCGAGAAAATCATCCAGGTCATGGTAGGCCGGTTGCAACGGCAACTGATTGACGCCCAGTTTGTACAGGCCCAACAGCTGCACCAGCATGCCATTGAGGTGGGCGAACTCATACTCGATGACGCCCTGCTCCGGGCTGTGCTGCTCCGGATCGGGCAAGCGAGTCAGCCAGTGGCTGTGCGCCTGCATCAGCATGGCCAGCGAGTTCTTCATGTCGTGCACGGTGGAAGCGATCACCGTCGAGAAATCCAATGCCGGGTTGTCTTGGCTCATCCGCCGAACGCCTTGATTTTGAGTTTCTGATAGCGCGGATAACGCGCGTCCGTGTCGGGCATTAAGCCGACCATTTTCAGGCAGACCCGACATTCATCGATTTCCGCGGATGGCACGCTGGTGTCGGTACCGTGCAGCAGCGACTGCGCCATGTTCAGGGCAATACTGATGTTTTTCGGCTGCATCGCCAGCGCCTTGCGGAACACCGACCGGGCTTCCACCAGGTTGCCGGTCTTGTACACCCGCACGCCCTCACGGTTGAGCTCGGCGGCGGCGTTGCTGGAACTGAGGATGGTCGGGTCGTCGGTCAGCTTGGCGATGCCCTTCATCACCACCGGATCATCACCGTAGATCTCCGCGCAGTTCTTCAGCATCGAGGCACCCGCGCTTGCCTGACCAAGCATTTGCAGCTGCTTGGCCACCAGCAGTGCCGCTTCGGCACTCATGAATTGCTCCATGCCGTCGAGGCGCATCATCGCTTGCTCGGTGAGCTTCTCGGCCGTTTCGCTGTCGTTGAGCAACAGGCTGGTGGCTTTCATCAGACGCGCACGAATCTGCAGACCCGGGTCAGACGGGTTCTCCTTGGCCACCAGGCTAAGGGTCGTGTTGATTTCCAGGCGGGTGCGGGTGTCCAGGCCTTTCTCGCTGCCTTTGCTGATCAGAGCGTGGGCCAGGCCGAGGTTGCTTTCTGCGTCCTTGAAACGCGATTGAGCGCCTTGGGACACCGCCTGGCGATACGCCCTGGAGGCGGTGTCGAAATCTTCGTTAGTCATCGCCAGTTTGCCCAGCAACGCTTGCCGCCGCACGGCCAGCGGCGACAGGCGAATGGCTTCTTCCAATACTTTCTGCGCACCCTTGGTGTCGCCTTCGACCACCAGCACGTCGGCCATGCCGTCATACAGCGCCGGCATCATCGGAAACACTTTCAGGGCTTTTTCATAGATGCCCTTGGCCTGGCTGACCTGGCCGCGCTTGAACAGCAGCTGGCCCAACCCGGCAAACGCCCACGGCAACGGCCGATCAGCAATGATGCTGTCGTAGAGGCGTTCCAGCGCTTCGTTCTGATTCAAGTCGCGCAATGCATCCGCGCGGTAGCGCAGGCACAGCGGCGAATAACGGATGTCCTTCTTGCACAACTCGATGCAGGCATTGAGCACTTCCAGCGGCTTGCCACGGTCGAGGGCCTGCAGGATCGGCTTGAGCAGGTTCTTGCGCTGCTCCAGACGCTCCAGGCGCTGGGCCAGGCCAGAGCGGTTGAATGGCTTGGTCAGGTAGGCATCCGGTTCGTGTTCCAACGCACTGAGCACCATGGCCTGGCTGGTTTCGGCGGTGACCATGACGAACACGCTTTCACGGCTGATCAGCTTCTCGATCATCAAGTCTTCGAGCACCTGCTGACCGTTCTTCTTGCCGTCGCCGAGGTGGAAATCCTGCAGGATAAAATCGTAGGCCTTCTGCGAACACATGCGCAGCGCCTGCTCGCCAGAATCTGCGGTATCCACGTCCTTGACGCCCAGCTCACGCAGCATGGACCTGACGGAACTGCGGAAATCCGAGAAATCATCGACGATCAGAAAACTCTTTTGGTGATACGACAGCATCGAAGATTTCCAGGCAATGTTAAGAAGGAGAGCATGACCGTTCGGGTTATCGGCCAAGAGTGCCGTTAGCTTGAGACGGAGTGACTCTCAAGCGATGGCTAAATATTTGAAGGGGTTGTTTAAATAAGCGGCGCACCAACGACTGTTAACTGACTCGTACTTTATTTAGCGCAGCAGATGCACCGCAAGGCCGACGACAGCACAGCCCATCAGCACCTGAATGACGCCCCGCTTGAAGCCGAACAAGGCGATGGCGGCGGCTATCGCAATCAATGCCGAGGGCCAATCGAGGTGGCTGCTGAATCCCTGTGGCCACAACACGTGATAGCCGAAGAAACACGCCAGATTGAGAATCACACCCACGACGGCTGCCGTAATTGCAGTCAGTGGCGCAGTGAACTTGAGCTCGTTGTGGGTCGACTCCACCAATGGGCCGCCCGCGAGGATGAACAGAAACGAGGGCAGGAAGGTAAACCAGGTCACCAGGCAGGCGGCAACGGCTCCCGCCAGAAAAACATGCTCACTGCCGAACACCTGTGCGACATACGCCCCGACAAAGCTGACGAAGGCCACGACCATGATCAACGGCCCGGGTGTGGTTTCACCGAGCGCCAGGCCATCGATCATCTGCGTCGGTGTCAGCCAGCCGTAATGGCCGACCGCCCCCTGATAGACATACGGAAGCACGGCGTACGCTCCGCCAAACGTCAGCAATGCTGCCTTGGTGAAGAACCAACCCATCTGGGTCAGGGTGCCTTCCCAACCAAAGAGGACAGTCAATATCCCCATTGGCAAGGCCCATAGCGCGGCGCCGATCAATGCGAGCGATACCAGCTTCAACCAGCTGAATCGGGCATGCGCCGGGGACGGAGTGTCGTCATCGATCAAGGCCGGGCCAAAGGACTTTTTGGCAGCGCCATGGCCACCGGTCCTGAACTTCTCGGGCGCCAGGCGCCCGCCGACATAGCCGATCACCGCTGCGCCCAGAACAATCAGCGGGAACGGAATATTGAATGCAAAGATCGCGGTGAATGAAGCAGCCGCTATCGCCCAAAGCCAATTGTTTTTCAATGCCCGAGAGCCGATTCGATGGGCCGCCTGCACGACAATGGCGGTCACGGCCGGCTTGATGCCGTAGAAAAGCCCGGCCACCACCGGCACTTCACCGAAGGCGATGTACATCCACGACAACGCGATCAGGATGAATAACGAGGGCAGCACAAACAGCGCGCCGGCAATCACTCCGCCCCAGGTTCGATGCATCAGCCAGCCAATATAGGTGGCCAACTGCTGCGCTTCTGGCCCGGGGAGCAACATGCAGTAGTTGAGGGCATGCAGGAATCGGCGCTCGGATATCCAGCGCCGCCGTTCGACCAGCTCCTGGTGCATGATCGAAATCTGTCCCGCAGGACCGCCGAAACTGATGAAGCCGAGCTTCAACCAGAACCAGAACGCCTCACGAAGACTGATTGCGCCAGGCCTGGACAGCTCTTCTTCAACCATTAGCGCCTAAGCCTCTGGAAACGAATCAGTAGGGAATGTGCGATGCGGGCACTAACAGAAACGGCGCGTTGTGCAAGGCGCCATGAAATAGATGGTGTCCCAGGGCAGGTTCGAACTGCCAACCTTCCCCTTAGGAGGGGGATGCTCTATCCAATTGAGCTACTGAGACACATGTCGCCCCGCAAGAATACGGCGCGATGGACGGCGTGCATGTTAACGGGCAGGCCTGGATTTGTCATGTCGTCCGTTCGGCTTTTTAAGTGTAGGCAGACGCCCCGCCGGACTGTGGCTTTGTTTACCGTGCAAATTGCATCCTCTCAAAATGCGTGCATTGCAATTTGCAATACAGGTGCCTCTCAAGGATAAGTTAATTCGTTGTTTTTAAAGGATTTAATAGCCGCTAAACTGTTGGCACGCGGGCTGCTTCAGCCGTTCTCAGGAACAACAGAGGTGAGCCTCATGAACCGCGCCCTTTTACTCTCGAATGCGCTCGCCCTGGCAGTCCTGGCGGGTTTTCATTTTGCCCCCGAGAACAGCGCGGTGCAGGTTGCTCAACGCATGCCGCACTACCTGCAACTGCAAAAAGCCCCGCAATTGGCGGTGATGAGCGATCAGCGCGGGGTTATTCGCCAGGATGTGAGCCAGGTAGTTGAATCGGTGTCGCAGCCTTCCGAACGCTTTGTATTTTGAATCCCCCTAACAGGAGCACAGCATGTCCAAATCAGCCGCAGGATGTTTGATCCTCGCCTTACTGAGCGGCATTCTTCATTTGGCTTTGGTTCAGGAGGCGGCTATCACCCTGCCGCTGATTGCCTGCGGCGTTTTTGCCGGGTTGTTTGTGTTGGCGCTGATTGCCGGGCGAAAAATCAAGTTTGATCCGGTGCTGCGTTAAGTTTAAGTAGATCGAGTAGATGGGCAACGGTCACGGCGAGTTCGCCAGAATTATCGAGTCGATGGACTGGTTCATTGTCAGCCCTGAACTGTGCATTGCGGCCTAGCCTGTCTTCAATTTCCGCCAGACTCTCCCGACCACGCCGCACAAGACGTTCGCGCAACACTTCATCCTTGACGGTCAACAGTACTGGCACCAGATCCGGATAACGCTGTAGCGCCTCGGCAAGATGACCGCGAGAACCGTTAACCAATACATGCCGGCCATCCTTGAGCCACTGATCGATCTGAATCGGAATCCCATAATCCAGGCCATTGGCGTGCCACGACAGCGCGAAGTCACCCGCATCTTTTAGATGCAGGAATTCGTCGCGGGAGACGCCGACAGCATCCTCTCCCACAGACTCGGCCGAACGCGTGATGACCCGCCGCACCACTTCACAATTCATCAACTGCAAAGGTTTTCGAGCCGCTTCAATGAGACTGTCTTTGCCGGATCCGGAAGGCCCCATCAGATAAATCAGCCTGCCATCCATCTTGAATTGCCCCCTACTGCGCGCCCGCCCCTAGTAAATCGGCCATTTGCCACTATCCTGTACCAGACAAGGATCAAGGATCGAATCCGCGTAGCATGCACCTTCAGGCGTCGTCAGACATCACTTGTGGGAGCAGAGGACGCGGTTAGCAATGTGACACTGGGCAAACTTTTCCAACCAGTCCACATTTCTGACAAGGGGTGCTGGCATTAAGCCTTTACCCGGCTCAATATTTGTCACAGAATTGACGCCAATGATATGGCTTCCTTGAGGCATGATGCGGGCCTCTTTCAATTCAGGTTGAACATTTGGCCATTAAGCTTGTCCTACCAGACATCCTGCGGCCAATCCCGAGAACCGCTCCCCTGAACTTACCGGTTAAATATATGCGCCCATTGAAACAGGCAATTTATTCCAGCCGTACGGCTGACAAGTTCGTCGTACGTCTGCCAGACGGAATGCGTGAACGCATTGCCGAGGTGGCTCGCAATCATCATCGCAGCATGAACTCCGAAATCATTGCACGCCTTGAGCAGAGTCTTATTCAGGAAGGTGCACTGGGCGAAGAGTTGAGCATGCGCCTGGACAGCCCGGAGCTGTCATTGCACGAACGCGAATTACTGCAACGTTTCCGTCAACTGTCCCACCGCCAGCAAAACGCCCTTGTTTCGCTGATCGCCCATGACGCTGAAATGGCCGCAGACGCGTCCTGATTCACCCCGAAAGTTCAAGCCAGCATAATCGCTGGCTTTTTTTTGCCTGAAATTCGGTCAAAAAAAACCCGCCAATTGGGCGGGCTTCTAAAAGCAGGTCAAGTCAGAGCAAAAATATCGTCGCCAGCCCGAGGAAGATGAAGAACCCGCCGCTGTCGGTCATGGCGGTGATCATCACACTCGCACCCATCGCAGGGTCGCGCCCAAGCCGCGCCAGGGTCATCGGAATCAAAACCCCCATCAACGCCGCCAGCAATAGATTGAGCGTCATGGCGGCCGTCATGACCACGCCAAGGGACCAACTGCCGTAAAGCAGATAGGCCACAACGCCAATCACCCCACCCCAGACCAGGCCATTGATCAGACCGACCGCCAGCTCCTTGCGCATCAGTCGCGAGGTATTACCGGTACTCACCTGATCCAGCGCCATCGCACGAACGATCATGGTGATGGTCTGGTTACCGGAGTTGCCACCGATACCGGCCACGATCGGCATCAACGCCGCCAGTGCCACCAGTTTTTCGATAGAGCCTTCAAATAGACCGATCACCCGCGACGCAATAAACGCGGTAATCAGGTTTACCGCCAGCCAGGCCCAACGGTTGCGCAGGGATTTCCAGACTGACGCGAAAATATCTTCTTCTTCGCGCAGACCCGCCATGTTGAGAACTTCGTTTTCGCTCTCTTCACGAATCAGGTCGACCATTTCATCGATGGTCAGACGGCCGATCAGCTTGCCGTTCTTGTCGACCACGGGGGCCGAGATCAAGTCGTAACGCTCGAACGCCTGAGCAGCGTCGTAGGCGTCCTCGTCCGGGTGAAAACTCACCGGGTCGCTGGCCATGACTTCCGAAACCTGTTTTTCCGGATCGTTGACCAGCAGACGCTTGATTGGCAGTACGCCTTTGAGCACGCCGTCGTAGTCGACAACAAACAGCTTGTCGGTGTGGCCGGGCAGCTCTTTGAGGCGACGCAGGTAACGCAGGACCACTTCGAGACTGACATCCTCACGGATGGTCACCATCTCGAAGTCCATCAGCGCACCGACCTGCTCCTCGTCATAGGACAACGCAGAGCGAACGCGCTCACGCTGTTGACCGTCGAGGGTTTCCATCAGCTCGTGGACGACATCTCGCGGCAGCTCGGAAGCCAGGTCAGCGAGTTCGTCGGCGTCCATGTCCTTGGCCGCGGCCAGAAGCTCGTGATCGTCCATGTCGGCGATCAGGGTTTCACGGACCGAGTCGGATACTTCAAGCAGGATGTCGCCGTCGCGATCGGCCTTGACCAATTGCCAAAGCGTCAGACGATCATTCAGCGGCAAAGCTTCAAGGATGTAGGCAACGTCGGCGGAGTGCAGATCATCGAGTTTGCGTTGCAGCTCGACGAGATTTTGCCGGTGAACCAGGTTCTCGACCCGGTCGTGATGCGGACCTTCCTGTCGATGAGTCAGGTCTTCGACGACCCGCTGACGCTGCAACAGCTCAACAACTTGAGCGAGGCGGTCTTGCAGGCTTTCTTGCGTTTTCTTTACTTCAACTTCAGACATAGGCGAACTCCACTCCCAGCAGCGGGGCACGCCGGAAGGATCAATCAGTCAATTCATGATTGGTGAAACGGGGTACTGAGTAACTACTGGGTAAGTCCATGGAGGTATTCCACAAGCCCCGGCGGGGCTGACGGGCGCAATGATACACCGCCCAACGGTTTTAAACGTTAAAAAATCGTGGCTGAAACAAGCGCTTGCAAGCCAAACCTGAGCGCCACCTTATCTCTTTCAATGCGACGACTCATTCTGAAAAGAAAACACACCACCCTCCAAAAATGTAGCAGCTACCCTTGGTATCGACTGTCACGGAGGACGTCATATGCCATCGATTGCGGACTATTTTTTGCTGACCGCCCTGCTCAGCCTGCCGCCCCTGCTGCACGCGGAGATTGTTCACCGCTGCGAAGCCGCCAACGGGCAAGTCACCTTCACCACCTTGAGCTGTACGGCGGGAGAGAGCCTTTCGTTGCAGGACGTGCGCACTTTCACACCGGGCAGCACGATGGCACTCATGCCAGAAGCCAAAATTGGCGAAACATCAGGTATGAAAAACATCAGGAGAGAACCGACCATCGTGGGTCAGGCCGAAGATAAATGCGGAAATCTGATCAGCGCCAGGGAACGACGCGAAGCGATCATCAATCAACGAATCATAGCCGGCATGAGTCAGCAGGACGTCGAGAGCGCCCTTGGCAAGCCAGACAAGATCAATACCAGGAATTCATCAACGAGTTACCGCTACGACGCCAAGCGAGGTCGTAGCGCGCATGTGGAGTTTGATGAGAAAGGATGTACGAAAGGAAAAGCCAAATCCCAGACAGCAAAAAGCCCGCGTTAGACGCAGGCTTTTTGGTGTTTGGTGCACTCGACAGGATTCGAACCTGTGACCGCTCGGTTCGTAGCCGAGTACTCTATCCAGCTGAGCTACGAGTGCATTTTGTGTTTTTAAACCAGACCACAACTGGGTGAAGCAAAGTCGCTCGCATCACTGCAAACAACTCTTAAATGGTGCACTCGACAGGATTCGAACCTGTGACCGCTCGGTTCGTAGCCGAGTACTCTATCCAGCTGAGCTACGAGTGCATTTGTTGCCGCGCATTATAGGCCGTCTAATCTCTATGTCAAACACTTTTTCTAGTAATTTCAACAACTTACCGAAGAAGCCAGATTACAACGTACTACGCAAATAATGGCGGAGAACGGGGGATTCGAACCCCCGACACCCTTTTGAGGTGTACTCCCTTAGCAGGGGAGCGCCTTCGGCCACTCGGCCAGCTCTCCGCAACACGGGGCGTATCTTAACCAACCTTTTCCCCGTTTGCAAACATAAAAAACGATAAAAATTAATGGCTTGGTTCTTCGTCCTTCTCTTTCTTTATACGCAGGTAAATTTCTTCACGATGCACAGCAACCTCTTTCGGGGCGTTGACACCGATACGCACTTGATTTCCTTTGACGCCGAGCACGGTCACGGTGATTTCGCCATCACCAATGATCAGGCTTTCTGCGCACCGACGGGTCAGAATCAGCATACCTTTCTCCTAACGCATTTCATTTCAGGGACAACAGTCTGCAAAAAAAAGGCATTCGACCCACAACCAGAATGATCGCAGCCCTACATGCCTGAGTATTGACCAGCGCGAGCAAAAGAACAGTTTTAGGCCGCGCCATTCAAAAAAAGACAAAGGGCGCGGTCAGACCGCGCCCTTTGGCAAACGCATCACTCGCCCTGACGGGCCGGTGCGTCCAGTTCGAAAGCTGTGTGCAGAGCGCGCACAGCCAATTCCAGATACTTCTCTTCGATCACAACGGAGACTTTGATTTCCGACGTCGAGATCATCTGGATGTTGATACTTTCTTTCGCCAGGGATTCGAACATGCGGCTGGCGACGCCTGCGTGGGAACGCATGCCGACACCGACGATCGATACCTTGGCAATCTTGGTGTCGCCCACGACTTCACGGGCACCCAGCTCGCCAGCGGTTTTTTCCAGCACGGCTTGCGCTGCCTGGTAGTCGTTGCGGTGCACGGTGAAGGTGAAGTCGGTGGTGTTATCGTGCGCGACGTTCTGCACGATCATGTCGACTTCGATATTCGCGGCACTGATCGGGCCGAGAATCTTGAATGCAACGCCCGGGATGTCTGGCACGCCACGGATGGTCAGCTTGGCTTCATCGCGGTTGAATGCGATACCGGAAATGATCGGCTGTTCCATGGTTTCCTCTTCATCAATAGTAATGAGGGTGCCCGGACCCTCCTTGAAGCTGTGCAGTACGCGCAGCGGAACGTTGTACTTGCCGGCAAACTCGACCGCACGGATCTGCAGTACCTTGGAACCGAGGCTGGCCATTTCCAGCATCTCTTCGAAGGTAATCTTTTCCAGACGCTGAGCCACAGACACCACACGCGGGTCGGTGGTGTAGACACCATCAACGTCGGTGTAGATCTGGCACTCATCAGCCTTCAGGGCTGCGGCCAGCGCCACGCCGGTAGTGTCGGAACCGCCACGACCGAGGGTGGTGATGTTGCCGTGCTCGTCGACGCCCTGGAAACCGGCGACAACCACTACGCGACCGGCCTTCAGATCACCACGAATCTTCTGGTCATCAATCTGCAAGATACGCGCTTTATTGTGCGCGCTATCGGTCAGAATCCGTACCTGATTACCGGTGTAGGACACCGCTGGCACGCCGCGCTTGATCAGCGCCATGGCCAACAGTGCAATCGTCACCTGCTCACCGGTGGAAACGATCACATCCAGCTCGCGGGGAACCGGTTGGTCGTCGCCACTGATTTGCTTGGCCAGATCGATCAGACGGTTGGTTTCGCCGCTCATTGCAGACAGCACAACCACCAGGTCATCGCCGGCATCGCGGAATTTCTTAACCTTGTCGGCGACCTGCTCGATTCTCTCGACAGTGCCGACCGAGGTGCCTCCAAATTTCTGTACGATCAAAGCCATTTCAAAGCCGCCTCTGCCCATGAAGGGCGCCCAAATAATCACTCAAACAGCGTTCTGGCCGCTACTAGACCGCGGGCCAGACACACTGCCTTATAAACCCTGCTCTACAAATGGAACGGTCAGGGCCAATGCTGCATCCAGAGCGCCGGCGTCTGTGCCGCCGCCCTGCGCCATATCTGGACGACCACCGCCCTTCCCGCCCACTGCCGCAGCGGCTTGCTTCATCAAATCACCGGCTTTGAGTTGGCCAGTCAGGTCTTTGGTTACGCCTGCAACCAGAACGACCTTTTCCTCATGGACACTGCCGAGCAGGATCACTGCGCGGCCGAGTTTGTTTTTCAGTTGATCGACCAGCGCCAGCAGCGCCTTGCCATCCTGACCGTCCAGACGCACGGCCAGGACCTTCACTCCTTTGATGTCCAGGGCTGCGGCCGACAGATCGTCGCCCGCCGCGCTGGCAGCCTTGGCTTGCAACTGCTCGAGTTGCTTCTCCAGCAGACGGTTGCGCTCCAGCACAGCCGACAGCTTGTCGATCAGGTTGTCGCGGCTGCCCTTGACCAGGTTGGCCGCTTCCTTGAGTTGTTCTTCAGCTGCGTTCAAGTAGGCCAGTGCCGCAGCACCAGTGACTGCCTCGATACGACGCACACCCGAAGCCACACCGCCTTCGCTGATGATTTTCAGCAGGCCGATGTCGCCGGTACGGTTGGCGTGGATACCGCCGCACAGCTCAACCGAGAAATCACCGCCCATGCTCAGCACGCGCACGTTGTCGCCGTACTTCTCGCCGAACAGCGCCATGGCGCCCTTCTTCTTGGCGGTTTCGATGTCGGTTTCTTCGGTTTCAACCGCGGAGTTCTTGCGGATCTCGGCGTTGACGATGTCTTCCAGCGCCTTCAACTGCTCAGGCTTGATGGCTTCGAAGTGGCTGAAGTCGAAGCGCAGGCGCTGACTGTCAACCAACGAGCCTTTCTGCTGAACGTGATCGCCCAGCACCTGACGCAATGCGGCGTGCAGCAAGTGAGTTGCCGAGTGGTTCAACGAAGTGGCGTGACGCACGTCGGCTTCGACGTGAGCTTCAACCGGCGCGCCCACGATCAGGCTGCCCGAAGCCAACACACCGTGGTGCAGGAAGGCACCGCCGGTCTTGGTGGTATCGCGCACGTCGAAGCGGCTGTTACCGGCCTGCAGATAACCACAGTCACCAATCTGGCCACCGGATTCTGCGTAGAACGGGGTCTGGTTCAGAACCACCACGCCTTCTTCGCCTTCGCTCAATACGTCGACCGATTGCCCTTCTTTATAGAGGGCAACGACTTTCGCCGAACCGCTGGTCGCTTTGTAACCGGTAAATTCGGTCGCCACATCAACCTTGACCAGGCTGTTGTAGTCCATGCCGAAGGAGCTGGCGGAACGGGCACGGACGCGCTGGGCTTCCATTTCGCGCTCGAAGCCTGCTTCGTCGATGGTCAGGCTGCGCTCGCGAGCGATGTCGCCGGTCAGGTCCATCGGGAAGCCGTAGGTGTCGTAGAGTTTGAACACTACGTCGCCCGGTACCACGTCGCCCTTGAGGTCGGCCAGATCCTGCTCGAGAATTTTCAGGCCCTGCTCCAGGGTCTTGGCGAACTGCTCTTCTTCAGCTTTCAGAACGCGTTCGATGTGCGCCTGCTGGGATTTCAGCTCAGGGAAAGCTTCGCCCATCTCGGCGACCAGGGCCGCAACGATCTGATAGAAGAAACTGCCCTTGGCGCCCAGCTTGTTGCCGTGACGGCAAGCGCGACGAATGATCCGGCGCAGCACATAGCCGCGACCTTCGTTGGACGGCAGCACGCCGTCAGCGATCAGGAAGCCGCAAGAACGAATGTGGTCAGCCACGACTTTCAGGGAAGCCTGAGCGTCGTTGGTGCAACCGATGGCCTTGGCCGAAGCGCTCAGCAGGCTCTGGAACAGGTCGATTTCATAGTTCGAGTGCACGTGCTGCAGCACGGCGCTGATCCGCTCAAGGCCCATGCCGGTGTCGACCGACGGCGCTGGCAGCGGGTGCAACACGCCATCGGCGGTGCGGTTGAACTGCATGAACACGTTGTTCCAGATCTCGATGTAACGGTCGCCGTCTTCTTCCGGCGAGCCCGGTGGGCCGCCCCAGATGTCGGCGCCGTGATCGTAGAAAATCTCGGTGCAAGGACCGCACGGGCCGGTATCGCCCATGGTCCAGAAGTTGTCGGACGCGTACGGCGCGCCTTTGTTGTCGCCGATGCGCACCATGCGCTCGGCCGGAACCCCGATTTCCTTGGTCCAGATGTCGTACGCCTCGTCATCGCTGGCGTAGACGGTCACCCAGAGCTTTTCCTTGGGCAGGTTCAGCCACTGGTCGGAGGTCAGGAAGTTCCAGGCGTAGGTGATGGCGTCACGCTTGAAATAATCACCGAAGCTGAAGTTGCCCAGCATTTCGAAGAAAGTGTGGTGACGGGCGGTATAACCGACGTTTTCCAGGTCGTTGTGCTTGCCGCCGGCGCGCACGCATTTCTGGCTGCTGACCGCGCGGGTGTACGCACGTTTTTCCTGGCCCAGGAAGCAGTCCTTGAACTGGTTCATCCCCGCGTTAGTGAACAGCAGGGTTGGGTCGTTGCCCGGAATCAAAGAGCTGGAGGCTACACGGGTGTGGCCTTGCTCTTCGAAGAAGCGAAGGAAGGCTTCACGGATTTCTGCGCTTTTCATTAGGTTCTTCCACGGAGGCTGCGGCCAAAGGCCTGTTCGAAACGTCAACAGACGAAGCGACGGCAAAGGGCCGCATTATATCGGCCCTGCGCGCGGGGTACAGCGTGTTTATACGATAGAAACAGTCAATTGGAGCGCTAACGCTATCACTTGCGCGAAAAGTCGACGAATGCCGCGACAACCTGCTCGATTTGCTCACGACTGACGTCCATGTGCGTGACCATGCGCAGACGCCCTGCCGCGCTCAACTTGATCCCGCATTCGGCAGCGAACGTCTTGATCGCTTCGGCGTTGTCGCCCATCTGCACATACACCATGTTGGTCTGCACCGGCTCGACCTCGTAACCCGCCGCGCGCAGGCCTTCGGCCAACAGTTGCGCATTGGCGTGGTCGTCGGCCAGACGCTGGACGTTGTTGTCCAGCGCATACAAGCCCGCCGCGGCCAGAATCCCGGCCTGACGCATGCCGCCCCCGACCATCTTGCGCAAACGGCGTGCCTTGGCGATCAACTCGACCGAGCCGCACAACACCGAACCGACCGGCGCGCCCAGGCCTTTGGACAGGCACACCGACACCGAATCGAAGTGCTGGGTGATTACCCGGGCATCAACCCCCAGTTTGACGGCCGCGTTGTAGAGCCGCGCGCCGTCAAGGTGCAGCTGCAAGCCATGTTCACGGGTAAAGCTTCGGGCCCGCGCCAGATACTCCAGCGGCAGCACTTTGCCTTGCATGGTGTTTTCCAGCGCCAGCAAACGGGTGCGGGCGAAGTGGAAATCGTCCGGTTTGATCGCGGCCGCGATGTGCGCCAGATCCAGCGAGCCATCGGCCTGTACTTCCAGCGGTTGAGGCTGGATCGAACCGAGCACGGCTGCGCCGCCGCCTTCGTACTTATAGGTGTGGGCCTGCTGGCCGACGATGTATTCGTCACCGCGTTCGCAGTGGGCCATCAACCCCAGCAGGTTGCTCATGGTGCCTGTCGGCACAAACAGCGCGGCGGCAAAACCCAGTCGTTTTGCCAACTCGGCTTCAAGACGGTTGACCGTCGGATCCTCGCCATAGACGTCATCACCGGTGGCCGCGCAGGCCATTGCGTCGAGCATCCCGACGGAAGGTTGGGTGACGGTGTCGCTGCGAAGATCGATAACGCTCATGAATCTGGCCTCGTTAAGCAGGGAAAATCCCTTTCAGGTAGGAATTACTGCGGTCATGACGACGAATAATCAACCCTTGAGCCGGAAAAGGCACCCCAAGCCAGCGAAAAAGTCGATAACAATCATCAGATAGCAGCGATGCGCAGCTCGTAAATATGTGTTAAAAACGCTGCGCCGTCAGACAATCTGACGGCACAACGTTCTCAGGGCGGGGTGCAACTCCCCACCGGCGGTAATTGCGCGCAATGCGCATAGCCCGCGAGCGCTTGGCGACAGGCACGGCAATGGCTGTGTATGACGACAAGGTCAGCAGACCCGGTGTGATCCCGGGGCCGACGGTCATAGTCCGGATGAAGAGAGAACGGGATTGACGCCAAAGGGCCGTCCGTCGCATTCGTGCGAGCGTGCGTACCCTGAAATCCCATTCGATTCATATGCCCTGTTTTAACCATAAACAGGAGTCAGAACATGCAACCCACCGCAATCGATAGCAAAAGCAAAAACCATCAGGGCGAGCGCGTTGCGTTCATTCAGGCCTGCTGGCACAAGGAAATCGTCGATCAAAGCCGTAAAGGCTTCGTGAGCGAAATGATTGCCCAGGGTTATCAGGAATCGGACATCGATTTCTTCGAAGTCGGCGGCGCCTTTGAAATGCCCCTGCACGCCAAGTTGCTGGCCAAGACCGGCCGTTATTCCGGCATCGTCGCCGCAGCCCTGGTGGTTGATGGCGGGATCTACCGTCACGAGTTCGTCGCCCAGTCGGTGGTCAGTGGCCTGATGCAGGTGCAACTGGAAACCGAAGTGCCAGTGTTTTCGGTATCCCTGACCCCGCACCACTTCCATGCCGGTGAAGAACTGCATCAGAAGTTTTTCTTCGAGCATTTTGTGCACAAAGGCCAGGAAGCGGCGAAGACCTGCGCGGATACGCTGCACAAGATGCGGGCGTTGCGTCGTAGTGAGCCGCGTGCGATGGCTGTTTAATACAAAATCTTTGGTACGGGTGAAGTCTCTGCCTTCACCCAAACCTAATGTGGGAGCGGGCTTGCTCGCGAAAGCGGTTTAACATTCAACGTATATGCTGAATGTCAGTCCGCCTTCGCGAGCAAGCCCGCTCCCACATTTGTTTTGTGCTTAGGCCAGGTTTTCGTCGGAGGTCGGTACGATCAGGATGCCGGCGCGCAAGCCATTTTTCACCTTGGGGTTCGGGAAGATGATCCGGGCGCCCTCTTCTTCGATGATCCAGCGGGTATTGGCGATGTCTTCCGCCAGCAGGTAACCCACGTCCAGCTCGGAAAAGTTCTCGATGTCCGTCGGAAGGTTCAAGCGGAAGCTGTCGCTGTGCTTGATGATTTCCCGCGCCACGCTGTACAGCTGCAAACCATCCAGTGCCGCTTCGGTCGGTTCCGGTTCGCTGCCTTCGATGATCTGTTTCAGGCGGGTTTCCAACAGGGAAACGTTGACCCCGGCGTTCTGCCCGAACGGCCGCGCCTTGCCCAGTTCGAGGGTGAAGGACTCAGCGCCCAGCTTGTCATAGGTGTAGGAACTGAAAACGATGGATGGCTTGTTCTGCAACAGCACCGCTTCCATGCCGGCAGCACGCAGGCGCGCCAGCTCCTGACGCGAATGCTGGCGGCCTTCCTTCCAGGGGTACAAGGCGAACTGCTCGATCTTCGAGCCGCGAATCGCGGTGTGCAGGTCGTAGTGCAGGCGCTGGCGATCCGGCAGGCTGAAAAAACTCGCCGCCAGCCGCTCCAGCTCACAAGCGCGCAGGGCTTCGGAGCCGCTGCTTTGTTCATGACGGCCGTTGAACAGCCGATTGACGTCCTGCTCGACGAAGCGCTCGCCTTTGCGAATCGCTTCCGGGTTACCGAACAGGAACAGAATACGTGCGCGCGGCTTGAGGTCGCCACGAGCGATGTCATGCAACAGGCGATCGAGCAACTCGATCGGCGCTGTTTCGTTGCCGTGGATACCGGCTGACAGCAGCAGGTCCAGGCCATTGTCGCGCGCTTCAGGTGGCCGGACTTCCAGCGCACCTTCGCTCAACCAGCGCATCCGCACGCCTTCGACAGTCAGTTGAGTCTTCTCCGCCGGTTCACGGCCGGCGAGGGTCAGTTCAAGCAGTTTGCCGAGGGCGAGCATAGAGCGGTTTCCTTAGTGGTCGTGTGCGCAATCCGGGCCGTGCACGTGGTCTTCGTCGCCGACTTCAGCCGGTTCCATTTCCAGTTGCAGACTTACCAGATTAGTCGCCAATGGACGCAGCAGCAGGTTGGCGTATTCAGCGTCACCTTCTTCAACGTCCACGCCGATCAGCAGTTGGCCACGGCCATCGTGCTGGATCCACAGCTCTTTGCCTTGCCACATGACCGCGACGCGGGTGCAGGACGTTTCCAGTTGCGTGCCGTCGGTGTCTTCAAGGATCAGCTGCAGGGTATCGCTCATGTTTTTACGCTCTCGTTTGAGACTTTCAATTGATCTGGAATGGATAAACCGCGCCCAGTTTAAGGATTTGCGTCAGTTCATCCAGTGCCGTCCGGCACTCAAGCAGCAATTGCGGGTCCGCGAGATCGTTTTCGGTCATGCGGTCGCGGTAGTGCTTGTCGACCCATTCGGTCAACGTGCCGTACAACGGTGCCGTCATGATAACCCCTGGGTTGACCGCCGCCAGTTCGGTTTCATTCAGTGCGACGCGCAGCCGCAGGCAAGCCGGACCACCACCGTTCTGCATGCTTTGCTTCAGATCGAAGACTTTCACTTCGCGGATCAGGCCGCCGGAGCTGGTCAGACCTTGCAGGTACTGCCAGACACGCTCATTGCCACGGCATTCTTCCGGCACGATCAACAGCATCGAACCGTCAGGACGCGACAGCAGTTGGCTGTTGAACAGGTAGGAACGAACGGCGTCTTCGACGGTGACTGCGGAACGTGGCACGCAGACGGACTGGAATTTGCCGCCGACTTTGGCGAGTTTACTTTGCAGTTCGGCCAGCATCTGCTCGGTGTCGAGGAACGCGTCCTCGTGATAGAACAACACCTCGCCGTTACCCACCGCGATCACGTCGTTGTGGAACACGCCCTGATCGATCACCGACGGGTTCTGCTGCGCGTAGACCACGCCGTCTTCGCTCAGGCCGTGCAAGCGGGCAACGGCCTGGGACGCTTCAAGCGTCTGGCGTGCCGGGTATTTCTGCGGTGCCGGGTAGCGGGTATCGAAGGCGCTGCGACCGAACACAAAGAACTCGACGCCGGCTTCACCGTATGCACGGCAGAAACGGGTGTGGTTGGCTGCGCCTTCGTCACCGAATTGCGCCACGGCCGGCAAGGCGGCATGGTGAGCAAAGTGCTTCTGGTCAGCGAACATCGCGCCCAGCACGCGGCTGGTGGTCGGGTGTTCGATGCTGCGGTGGTACTTGCAGTTGAGGTTGGCGGCGGTGAAGTGCACGCGGCCATCAGCGGTATCGGCACTCGGGCTGACCGTGGCGGCGTTGGCTACCCACATGCTCGATGCCGAGCAACTGGCAACCAGCAATGGCATGGCGTCTTTAGCGGCTTGCTCGATCACTTGGGCGTCGGTGCCGCTGAAACCCAGGCGACGCAGCGCTGCGACGTCGGGACGTTCCTGCGGAGCCAGAACGCCTTGCTGAAAGCCCATTTCCATCAGTGCTTTCATTTTCGCCAGGCCTTGCAGCGCAGCTTCCTTCGGGTTCGAAGACTGTTGGCTGTTGCTCTGGGACGCGACGTTGCCGTAGGACAGGCCGCCGTAGTTATGGGTCGGCCCCACTAGACCGTCAAAATTGACTTCATAGGATTTCATCAGCGAGGCTCCACGAGAATCTGTTGTTATAGGCTTCTGGTAACTGTTCTTTTAGACCGGGTCGCGGCCATCGCGGGCGAGCCCGGCTCCTACAGGTCGGTCGTGTTCACACCTGTTGTGACCGACGCAAATCCTGTGGGAGCCGGGCTTGCCCGCGATCGGCGTTACGCCATTTTCACGCCAGGCGTGAGAGCGGCAGGCAACACCAGGCTCGGGGTTTCCAGCGAGGCCACCGGGTACGCGCAGTAATCGGCGGCGTAGTAGGCGCTGGCGCGATGGTTGCCCGAGGCGCCGACACCGCCGAATGGCGCGCTGCTCGCGGCGCCGGTCAGCTGCTTGTTCCAGTTGACGATACCGGCGCGGCTTTCCAGCCAGAACTGCTGATAGCGCGCTTCGGAATCCGACAGCAAACCGGCTGCCAGCCCATAGTCGGTGTCGTTGGCTTCGGCGATCGCCGCTTCAAAATCAGCGTAGCGGATCACTTGCAGCAACGGGCCGAACAGCTCTTCGTCAGGACGATCCGCCACGGCCGTTACATCCAGAATGCCTGGAGTCAGCAACGCGGCTTGCGCCTGCGGCTGAGTCATTTCCAGCAAGGACACTGCGCCATTGGCCAGCAAGTGTTCTTGCGCATCCATCAACGCTTTCGCAGCGCCAAGGGAAATCACCGACCCCATGAACGGTGCCGGTTGTTGGTCAAATGCACCGACTTCGATCGTCGCGCTGACCGCCACCAGACGTGCCAGCAATGTGTCGCCCCAAGCACCCTGCGGCACCAGCAAGCGGCGGGCACAGGTGCAACGCTGACCGGCAGAAATGAAGGCCGACTGAATGATGGTGTAAACGGCGGCATCGAGGTCCGCCACTTCGTCGACCACCAGCGGGTTGTTACCGCCCATTTCCAGCGCCAGAATCTTGTCTGGACGACCGGCGAACTGCTGATGCAGGTGATTGCCGGTGCGGCTGGAACCGGTGAAGAACAAACCGTCGATGCCCGGGTTCGCCGCCAGGGCAATACCGGTTTCGCGAGCGCCTTGCAGCAGGTTCAACACACCCGCCGGCAGACCGGCTTCGATCCAGCATTTAACCGTCAGCTCGGCGACTTTCGGGGTCAGCTCGCTTGGCTTGAACAACACGCTGTTACCGGCCAGCAGCGCCGGCACGATGTGACCGTTCGGCAAGTGGCCAGGAAAATTGTAAGGACCGAACACCGCCACCACACCGTGCGGTTTGTGGCGCAACACGGCGGTGGCGTCGCCCAGCGGGCCGCTCTTCTCGCCGGTACGTTCGCGGTAGCTCTGCACCGAAATCGCGATTTTGTTGACCATGCTGGTCACTTCGGTCGCCGATTCCCACAGCGGCTTACCGGTTTCCTCACCGATGCAACGCGCCAGTTCGTCAGCCTTGTTTTTCAGTGCCGCGGCAAACGCCTCGAGCACGGTAATGCGCTCGTCCAGGGTACGACGGGCCCAGTCCGGGAATGCCTGACGTGCGGCTTGCACAGCGGATTCAACCTGAGCCGCCGTGGCGCCTTCGCCGGACCACAGTACTTGCTGGGTCACCGGGTTCAGCGACTGGAAGGCTTCACCCTGGCCCGCCAGCCATTCACCTGCGATGTATAGCGAATTCATTATTTCGACTCCCGAGCAGCAGACAACGGAACGGCGCGCACTTGATCGCCGGCGTTGAGTTGAAGACGTTTGGCGGTCAGCGGATCGACCACCAGAGTGCCGGCAGCGAAGCGTGCTGGCGCGGCAGTGATCCGGCAGTCTTCGCGCTTGCGATTGTGAATCAGGAACGGCGTGGCGTCGTCGCCCGGTGTACCGATGGCCAACACCAGCGCCTCGCTGTCACGCACCGCGCGGATCTTGCCGGTTTCGCACTCGACGGCCGGGCCGGCGTCGAAGATGTCGACGTAGCCCTGGTAGCTGAAACCTTCGCTCTTGAGCATGGCCAGCGCCGGCTCGGTGTCCGGATGAACCTTGCCGATGACGTTGCGCGCATCAGGCGACAGGAAGCATGTATAGAGCGGAAACTTCGGCATCAGCTCGGCGATGAACGCCTTGTTGCCCACGCCGGTCAGGTAATCGGCCTGGCTGAATTCCATCTTGAAGAAGTGACGGCCCAGGCTTTCCCAGAACGGCGAGCGCCCCGCTTCATCGGACACGCCACGCATCTCGGCGATGATCTTGTTGCCGAACAGTTGCGGGAATTCGGCGATGAACAGCATCCGCGCCTTCGCGAGCATGCGGCCATTGAGGCCGGTGCGGAAATCGGCGTGCAGGAACAACGAGCACAGCTCGGAGTTGCCGGTCAGGTCATTGGCCAGGAACAGCGTCGGAATCTCGCGGTAGATGTTCAGCTCTTGCGAAGCGCTGACCGTCAGGCCGACCCGGAAGTTGTACCAAGGCTCACGCAGGCCGACCGCACCGGCGATGGCAGAAATGCCCACCACGCGGCCCGCGTCGTCTTCGAGTACGAACAGGTAGTCCGCATCAGCGCGCCCGGCTTCGCCGCGAAAGGTCTTCTCGGCCCAGCCGACCCGATGGGCCAGACGTTCTTCGTTGGCCGGCAAGGTGGTCAGGCCGGTGCCGGTGCTGCGGGCCAGGTCGATCAGAGCGGGTAAATCGCTGCTGCGTACGGGACGAACGATCATGCTATCTCCTCAAACGGGCCGCTTGCGCCACCCGTGAAATTTCGCTGCTTTCCAGGTATTACTCGCTGGAAATCAATGCCGGCGTTAAACCGCCACCAGGCGCACGCTGGCACCTTCACCGACGCCCAGGGCTTCGGCCGCTTCCAGATCCAGGGTCACGGGTTTGCCTGGCGCGTAATCGAGCTCAAGCAACACGGCGCGGTAATCCTGCAACTGGGCATTGGCCACCAGGTACTGACGTCCGACACCTTTGACCGGCTCACCGATTTTCACCGGCACGACGCGGCTCTGGGCGATCGAACGGATCCCCGTCACACGGGCGTGCAAGGTCGGGCCGCCATCGAAAATGTCGATGTAGTGATCGGTCTCGAAGCCTTCGCGCATCAGGATGTCGAAGGTGATCTGCGCCCGTGGATGCACCTGGCCCATCGCTTCTTGAGCGGAGTCCGGCAGCAGCGGCACATAGATCGGGTAATGCGGCATCAGCTCGGCCAGGAACGTGCGGCTCTTCAGACCGCACAGACGCTCGGCTTCAGCGTAGTTGAGGTCGAAGAAGTTGCGGCCGATGGCGTCCCAGAATGGCGAGTCGCCGTTTTCATCGCTGTAGCCAACGATCTCGGTGACCACGGAATCGGCAAAGCGCTCCGGGTGGCTGGCGACGAACAGCAGACGACCACGGGAATTGAGCTCGGCCCAAGGCGAACCCACCAGCTCGCGCTGCACGTAGAAACTGGTCAGCAAGCTATTGCCGGTCAAGTCGTGGCACTGGGAGAGCACGTGGATCTTGTTATGAATCTTCAGCTCGCGGGAAGCGTGCACGAAGGTTTCATTACGGAAGCTGTAGAACGGCTCGGAATAACCGGCCGAGGCCACGATCGCCGAGCAACCGGCCAGCTTGCCGGTAGTCGTGTCTTCGAGGACGAAGAAATAGCTCTCTTCACCGTTGAAGCTGACTTCGGCAGCAAACGAGGCTTCGCTTGCAGCGATCTTGTCGCTCAGGCGTTCAACGTCATCCGGCAAGGAAGTGACACCAATCGGGCTGTCCGCAGCCAGACGCTGTACCTCGCCCAGATCAGCCATTTGCGCGGGGCGCATCACCAGCATGGTGTCACTCCTTTCTCGAAAAACTCTTTGAGGAAAATAACCGGATAGTCATTACTAACACTCGGACCAATGTGGGAGCGGGCTTGCTCGCGAAAGCGGTGTATCAGTCGACATTACTGCTGTCTGACCCACCGCTTTCGCGAGCAAGCCCGCTCCCACATTTGATCCGGTCCGGCACATAAAATTAGGTTCGACGCCTGACAGATCAGGCGCCGACGGGTCTATCAGGCTTGCGTCAGCTTTGCAGCAGCACGTTCGAAGCGGTCCAGACCGGCATCGATGTCCGCGTCTTCAACCACCAGGCTCGGCGCGAAACGAATCACGTCCGGGCCGGCTTGCAGAATCATCAAGCCTTCACGTTCGGCGGCGTTGAAGATGTCTTTGGCCTTGCCCTTCCACGCATCGCTCAGCACGCAACCGATCAGCAGGCCCAGGCCACGGACCTGAGTGAACAGGCCGTACTTCTCGCCGATCTGCTCAAGGCGCGCCTTGAACTTGTCGTGCTTGGCATTGACGCCGGCCAGCACTTCAGGGGTGTTGATCACATCAATCACCGCTTCAGCGACAGCACACGCCAGCGGGTTGCCGCCGTAAGTGGTGCCGTGGGTGCCGACGACCAAGTGTTTGGCCAGGTCTTCGGTGGTCAGCATGGCTGCGATCGGGAAACCACCGCCCAGGCTCTTGGCACTGGTCAGGATGTCCGGGGTCACGCCGTAATGCTGGTAGGCGAACAGCTTGCCGCTGCGGCCCATACCGGTTTGCACTTCGTCGAACACCAACAGCGCGTTGTGCTCGGTGCACAGGTCGCGGGCGCCTTGCAGGTAGGCCAGCTCAGCCGGCAACACACCGCCCTCGCCCTGGATCGGCTCCAGCACCACGGCGCAGGTCTTGTCGGAAATGGCCGCTTTCAAAGCCGCCAGATCGTTGTACGGCACGTGGGTGATGCCGGTGATTTTCGGACCGAAACCGTCGGAGTACTTCGACTGGCCACCGACGTTCACGGTGAACAGGGTACGGCCGTGGAAGCTGTTCAGCGCGGCGATGATTTCGTACTTCTCAGTACCGAAACGATCGAAGGCGACGCGACGGGCCAGCTTGAAAGCAGCCTCGTTGGCTTCAGCGCCGGAGTTGCAGAAGAACACGCGCTCGGCAAACGTAGCGTCAATCAGCTTATGGGCCAGGCGCAGGGCCGGCTCATTGGTGAACACGTTGGACACGTGCCACAGCTTGTTCGCCTGCTCGGTCAAGGCACCGACCAGCGCCGGGTGTGCGTGGCCCAATACGTTAACGGCAATCCCGCCGGCGAAGTCGATCAGCTCGCGGCCAGACTGGTCCCAGACGCGGGAACCGGCACCACGCACAGGGATGAAAGCGGCAGGCGCATAGTTGGGAACCATTACCTGGTCGAAATCGGCGCGTTCTACCGCAGCGTGCTCAACGGACATCGGAGTCTCCTGAATAGGAACACTCGCCTGAAACTGGCGAGCGATGGGGGGATTGTAAGGACAGTTTTCAGCCCGGCCTTGCCGCCAAGCGACAACTTCTTATAGCGCAAAACCCGGATTCAACCGGGTTTACGGCAATGCGACATATAGGGTCGCAAAGGCGCAGTTTAAACCGCCGGCACAGGTTATAGGCAGGCTTGTCGAGCGGTGCGGTAAATATGTACCGCACCAGACCCGTCATCGTCTGTTTTGCTGGTGACTCATCCAAACGCTAAGGGAATAGCGCATGAGTCGACACGAAAATGATCGCCCTTCTAACACTGCCGGCAATGAATCCGCCACGCAGCCGGACGATCACTACCATCACCTGTTCAACAATCTGCCGACCTGGGTACTGGAAGCCTCGCCCGCCACGCGCGACGCCCTCAAAAACGCCTCGCCTGCCACGCCGCGCTGGCCCGGCACCGCGACATCCCTGCAACACCAGTCGCTGAAAAAGCTCGGACAGGACCACTGGACCCAGCGAAATCGCCTGGACTCAACCCTGTCCAAGCTGCAAAGCGCACGCGACTTCGCCGAACCACTTCTGACCGCGGCGCTGAAAACCCGGTTTGATCTGGAACTGGACGTCAACACCACGTTCCTGCGCCTGTACATCCCGCAAACCGTGCCCTGGTTCGGAGTCAGGACGGGCGCCGCGCGCACCTGGACGGTTTCGCTGCTCGACGCCGCCCTGCATAACTTCCAGGAATCGGAAGTGGCGGCTGATGCTTACGAATCGGCCTCGACGTTCATTACTACACCCTCACCTGCAGGGCAGTTCGATACGCTGCCAGCGATTAAACAGAAATTGACCGTCGCCGCCTTTGCGCGGCTGTGCCGGGACCTGGACATCGGCGCCCGGTACAACACGTACCTCAAAGACAATCTGGGGTTGACCAACGCGGTCGCCGGCGCAGTGTTGAAATCGAAAGTGATCGGCTCGCACAAAACGGCACTCAAAGCAGCGTTGCAAATGGCTCACCTGCGCAAGGACATTCCAGAGGACGCCTATCACTCGATCCTGCGCCTTGCAGAAGGACGTTCAGGTGCGCGACTCAATGGCCAACCCCTGTACGGCCATGACCTGAGCATCATGTCCTCCCCCCTGACCGGCATTGTCATTTTCGCAGCGAGCCTGGAGCGCGCGCGCAAAGGCACGCGGATCATCGCCTACATTCCCGACGATCCCGAACATCCGCTCAAGGAATACCCGAACACCCTGGCGTTCATGAACGAGCTGACCCGCAAGCTGCGTGCCCCGGCTTACCAGACGTTCTTCAGCCGTTTCGTCGAGCACAAGGAAAGGGGGCATTTTTTCGCTGATCTCAACCACCGCCTCCAGCGCGTGACCTGGCATCAGTGCACGCGTGGCGACCCGCTGCCGAGCTGGCGTGAAACGCCCATCGACAGGCCCGATCTGCGGTTTTCGATGACGCCGTTCAGCGCGAACCTGTGGAATCATCTTTATCAGCGACAACTGAACAAGATCCTCAACGACGCCAGCACGCTGGCCGTCTCCACCGCCTCTGCCGACCGAAATGCGCGCTGGGCGTTGTGGGATGCCTTCAGCAAAGTGGCTTCAACGCTCCTTGAAATCGCATCGTTCGTGGCGTTGCCGTTCGTCCCGTTTCTCGGCGAATTAATGCTGGGTTATATGGCCTACCAGCTACTCGACGACACCTTCGAAGGCATCGTAGACCTGGCTGAAGGGTTTAAAACCGAAGCGTTCGGACATCTGATCACCTTCGTCGAGACCGTGGTTCAGGTGGGCACGTTCGTGGTGGGTGGCGCAATCGCTGCCGGTACCTTCAGCCGTCTGCTCTCGCGTGAAGCTGTCGCGCTGGTCGACCCACTCAAACCCGTCGCAACGTCAAAAGGAAAAACCCGTTACTGGAAGCCGGACCTGACAGCGTACGAGCAAGCACAGACGCTGCCCCCAGGCGCAAAACCCGATCAACTTGGCCTTTATCACCTTGAGGGTAAAAAGCTGCTGCCTTTGGAGGGGAAACTGTATTGCGTGAAACCCGATGGCACTTCGGGCGCGTTTCAGATTGAGCATCCAACCCGGGCCGATGCGTATCAGCCATCGCTGCTGCACAACCATCACGGGGCCTGGCACACCGAGCTGGAGCAACCACTGAACTGGGATCGGGAAACGGTCATGCGCCGTCTCGGCCAAAGCGTCGAGTCTTTCAGCAGCGCCGAGCGCGAACAGATCTTGCGGGTCAGCGGCTTCCACGACAATGCCGTGCGCGAAATGCATGTCGAACATTATCGACCGCCATCGCTGCTGACCGACACGATCAAGCGCTTCAGGATCAACCGGGACATTGAAACCTTTATCGAGCAGATCGGCAGCGATCAACCCGAGCGCTATCGAAACGCCGATGCGACCCTGCAGCATCAACTGCTGAGTAGCTACGACGGCTGGCCCGTCGACACGCCAATGACGACACCGGAAGTCCAAACGCCGGCCTTCAGGCAACAGAGCGCCGAACTCGCCCTCAAGTACCGCAAATCACTGTTCGATTTGCGCTATCGCGCACTGGAAAAAACCGATGAACCACGCGCCCAACGACTGATCGACGACGTGCAGGGGTTACCCGCCGATATCGCCCAGGAACTGGTGAGCAATGCCTCCGGCACCGAATTAAAGCAGCTGCACAACGGCCGCACGCCCCAACGACTCAGGGACGCGGCGCTCAAAGCCATGGAAGCGGTGCGCGCGACCCGAGCCAGTGAAGGCTTTTATTCCGACACGCTGGACACCACCGACACCCACCGACTGACCTTGCAAAGCCTGAACTCGCTGCCCGATTTACCAGCCGAGTTGCGTATCGAAGTGAGGGATTACGCTGCCGAGGGGACGGTGCGCGACAGCATTGGCCAGCCCGATGCTCCCACTCACAAAACACTGGTTCGCGCTGAAGACGGGACTTACCAGGTTCACCCAGACAACGATTCGACGCCTGGTGATTTTTATCACGCCCTGTTCCAGGCGCTGCCGGATGTGCAACGCAACAAGCTGAACCCGTCGATCGCAGACGCCCGGGCACTTAAACAGCGCATCGCCGAACACGCGCTGGAACAACCGGCATTACGCACACTGTTCGCAAAAAACCCTAATCGAAAACCGTACTACGACCCCACCACCATGCGCCTGCCCGGTGGCACGCAGGGCTACAGCCGAATGAACCGCGAGACACCCACCCTCAACAACCGTGTTCGCGAGGTTTACCCCGACCTGCCTCAGGAGGAAATGCAGTCCGTTGTTCAGGCATTGCAGCTTCACCCCGATGGCGCCCGAGTAGAACTTTCACGCTTAAACAGGGAATTGGTCCAACTGCATCAGGGGCTGCGCACCTGGGCCGATGACGCCCCCACTGTTCATCCTGAAACCGGACGCCCGCTCACTGAACTGGATCAACAAGCGGAGAGAAATAATCGCCGATTGCTGGCTCAGGAAATCCAGCGCAGCTGGCGGCGACAGTCCGACCGGGATTTCGACACACCGGAAGGGGTGACCCAATATGTGCTCAGGTTTGCAGAGCCGATCCTCGGCGACTTGCCTTCACTGAATGCGGACTTCAGCCATGTGTCGCGGTTGTCCCTGGAAGGCACGCGTAGCGCGCAGGGCATTTCCGCGTTTCTAAGGGGCTTCAGCGGACTGCGCCGCCTGGAGTTGCGCCGATTTTCCCTGACCACCCTCCCCGACGCCATCAGCCGAATGCCCGACCTTCACGCCTTGGTCTTGAGCGATTGCGGCATCCGGGTCGACGCCGCCACCTGGTCGAAGCTGGCGTCACTGAACAAACTGGCCATGCTGGACCTTTACAAAAATCCGTTTGAAATCGTCCCTCGCATCGACTCGATGAAGGAGCTGGTTCACCTTGATCTAAGCGATACCAACCTGACCGATATTCCGACCGGCGCCCTGCAACATCCAAAACTCGACACTCTGCTGCTGATGAACAACAAGATCAGTGAATTGCCTGTCGAGTTGTTCGAGAGTTCGCTGTACGACAAGCGCGGCCTGCACCTTACGCACAACCCGATTTCCAACCACTCATGGCAACTCGTCAAACAACATCACTTCGATAGCGCCTACGACATGGGGATCTATGCCCCCGAGGCGGATATTGATCGCGTCAGAACGCTGTACCCGGGCATGGAAGTGGAGCAAGCGAGCGAGTTCGTCTACGAATTGCCAGGGACCCTGGAGATTGGCCGCACGTATCTGACGCGCCTTGAAGAAGAGCTCACCCAACTGAAAAATGATTTGTCCGCGTGGACGGCCGACGTTCCGGACAGGCACCCAGTGACGGGCGAACCGTTCAGCGCCGACCAGCTCGCTGCCGAGCAAGCCAACCGTGACGAACTCAAGCAGGCGCTTGAGAAGTGCTGGCAGCGTGAATCTGAACTGGATGATTTCAACGACGCACTTGAGCCGACGTTCGAACTCACGGTTCGCCAGGTCATCAATGGCGAGCTACCCGCAATGAGTGCAGACTTCAGTCATGTTTCCGCGCTGGAGATCCACAGTGCCGAGGGTGCAACACGACTCGGGCGTTTCCTCGAGTCCTTTCACAACCTCAAAAGCCTGAGGCTGCGCGAGTGCGACCTCGGCGACATCCCCGATGCGGTGTTCAAGATGGGGCGCCTGCGCTCGCTGTCGCTCCCCCATTGCCGGGTCAGCCTGTCCGCGAAGACGGCAAGTGCATTGGCGGGAATGGAGCAGCTGGATTTCCTCGACCTGAGCTTCAACCCGCTGGAGCGCACGCCTGATCTGAGTCAGATGCCGGACCTGTCGACCGTGCTGCTCAATGACACCGGCATCACTGGCATACCCGACGGCCTGCTTCGGCTGACGGGTCTGGACTGGGCCGACCTGAGCATGAATGCGATTACCGAGGTGCCCAGCGACCTGCTGGAAATGCCGGTGGATATTGCTGAAAACATCACCTTGAGAGGCAATCCGTTTTCGCAGGAAAGCCTTGCGCGACTGGTCCGCTACTTTGAACTGACCCGTGCGGATTTTGGCGTGGATGAGGTCATCAACCAAGGTGAGATGCAGGTTTCGACCTCAGAGGGTTCCGAGATCGACGAGTAACATCAGCCGCGTTCGGACGGCACCGACGACAGCTCGAACGGACTGCTGCTACGTCGCTGGTTGCGATCTTCCCGCGGCGTGGCACCGAAGAAGTTGCGGTAGGCGCTGGAGAAATGCGGCCCCGAGGAGAAACCACACGACAGGCCGATCTGGATGATCGACTTGCTGGTTTGCATCAACATCTGCCGGGCCTTGTTCAGGCGCAGTTCCAGGTAGTACTGGCTCGGCACGCGGTTGAGGTATTGCTTGAAGATCCGCTCCAGCTGTCGACGAGACACGCACACGTGCTGGGCGATTTCGTCGGTGGTCAGCGGCTCTTCGATGTTGGCTTCCATCAGCAACACCGCTTGGGTGAGCTTCGGATGGCTGGAGCCGAGGCGGTTTTGCAGCGGGATACGTTGACGCTCCCCGCCTTCGCGGATGCGCTCGACCACAAGCTCTTCAGAAACTGCGCCAGCGAGTTCGGCGCCGTGATCACGAGCCAGTACCGCCAACAACAGATCGAGTACCGACAGCCCGCCGCACGCGGTCAGTCGATCGCGATCCCAATCGAACAGGTGACTGGTGGCGATGACTTTAGGGAAACGTTCGGTGAAGTCGTCCTGCCAGCGCCAGTGCACGGCAGCGCGATAACCGTCGAGCAAACCCAGTTGCGCCAATGGATACACACCCGCTGACAAACCACCAATCACGCAACCCGACCGCACCAGTTGTTTCAACGCACTGCTGAGCGCCGGCGCCAGCGTGGTCGGCGGCTCATCGGCGAGCAAAAACAGCTTCTGGAAGTTTTCGAGCTTGCCGGCCCACGGCTCACCCGGCAATTGCCAGGCGCCTTCGGTCGGCGGTTCGGCCTGCAAAAACGACAGTTCGTAAACCACGTCAGGGTGCACACGCTGGGCAACACGCAAGGCCTCCTCAGCCAGCGCAAGCGTCAGTGCTTTAGTGCTGGGCCAAATCAGGAAACCAATTCGATGGGCAGTCATGGCGGGCAATCCGAAACGAAAACAGTGATGAAGGCATGGGCCAATGCTAGCCCGTAAATGAACGCATATCTCGAAACCTGCAGCGATCTAAATGTGGGAGCGGGCTTGCTCGCGAATGCGGTGTGTCATTCACCAATGATGTCGACTGACACGGCCCCTTCGCGAGCAAGCCCGCTCCTACAGGGGATCGGGGCCAGCCTCTAAATTGCGAAGCATGCACTATCCCGGTGCGTAACGGGAGCGATTACTTCAGGCTACCCGAGAGGAATTGTTGCAGCCGTTCGGACTGTGGATTGACCAGGACCTCACGCGGGTTGCCAGTTTCTTCGACGATACCTTTGTGCAGGAACACCAACTGGTTCGACACTTCACGGGCAAAGCCCATTTCGTGCGTGACCACCACCATGGTCCGGCCTTCCTGGGCCAGGGCCTGCATGACTTTCAGCACGTCACCGACCAGTTCGGGGTCGAGTGCCGAGGTCGGTTCGTCGAACAGCATCACCTCAGGCTCCATCGCCAGCGCACGGGCAATCGCCACACGCTGTTGCTCGCCGCCGGACATGTGGCCCGGGTAAGCGTCCTTGCGATGACCGACGCCGACCTTGTTCAGGTAGTGCTCGGCCTTTTCACGGGCTTCGGCCTTGGACATGCCCAGCACGTGGACCGGCGCTTCCATGATGTTTTCAAGTGCGGTCATGTGCGACCACAGGTTGAAATGCTGGAACACCATCGACAGGCGCGAACGCATGCGTTGCAGCTGTTTCGGGTCGGCCGCCTTCAGCGCGCCGTCCTTGTTGGCGACCAGTTTCAGCTCTTCGTTGTTGAGCAGAATCCTGCCTGCGTGCGGCTGCTCCAGCAGGTTGATGCAGCGCAGGAAGGTACTTTTGCCGGAGCCACTGGAGCCGATGATGCTGATCACATCGCCAGCCGCCGCTTTCAGGGACACGCCCTTGAGCACTTCGTGACTGCCATAGCGTTTATGCAGGTCTTGGACTTCAAGTTTGTACATGCGGTCGGTTCTCACAAAAACAGTCAGTCAGTCGTTGAGCAAGCGCCCGTGACGCAGCGCTTCGCGCCCCGCCACCTTGGCCAGCCAGAAACCGGGTTGGGCATAACGCAGCCGTTCAATGGCAAACAGCACCCCGGACGTACCAGCACACACCGTGCTGACCCGATCCGACAACGGATCGATCACTTCAAAAATCTCATCACCGGCTTCGATCCACTCACCGGGTTTACGCAGAAAACTCACCACACCGGGGTGCGGTGCAAACAGCAATTCAGTGCCTTCGAACGGCAAGCCTTCGCACGCTTCATGCGCAGGTTTTGGCCATTCGCCGCTGATCAGGCCTTGCTCGGCGAGAAACGCCAGAATGCCTTCAGCGTGCGCCTCAGACTCAAGACGACCGGTATCCGCCTGACCACCTAATTCAATGGTAGTCGCCAGACACGCCAGCGGAATCTGTGCATCCGGGAACAGACGCGCCAGACGCAACCACGGCAGCGAGCACGCTTCATCGAAGGAACTGCCGCCGGAATCTTCCGCCAGCAGACCGACCCGCACATTCAGGTGCGCGGCCAACGAACGCCACTGCGGCCAGTGTTGCGGCAAGGCGTACATGTGCAGCGCCGCTTCGGCGTCGCAGTGCAAGTCCAGCACCACATCGGCGGTGCAAGCGTGGCTGAGCAAGACGCGCTGCATGCCTTGCAACTGACTCGCGGCCGGTGGCAATGCGGCGAGCGCATCGCTCATGGCCTGGCGGATCAGCTGGATATTGGCGTGTGGATCATCGCCCAGGCGCCCTTCCAGCTCAGCGGCCACAGGCGCACTCAGCTCGACGAAATCGCGGTTGAAGTTCTTACCGCTGCCTGCTTCGAAACGTCCTTGGTGATTGCCCTGCAGCAATTGACCGAGGCCCAGCGGATTAGCCACCGGCACCAGTTCGATCACGCCGTTGAGCAGGCCTTGGGCTTCGAGCTCGGTCAGGCGCTTTTTCAGCTCCCAGGCCGTGCGCATCCCCGGCAGTTCGTCGGCGTGCAGGCTGGCCTGAATGTAGGCCTTGCGCTCACCGCTACCGAAACGGAACACCGAAATCTGGCGTTCGCTGCCCAGGTGACTCCACGGCAATACGTGATCGATGCGTTCCATATCAGTGCTTCCGCGGGGCCAGGTAGCCCAGCCAGCGGCGCTCGGCCAGTTTGAACAGTTTCACCAGGATGAACGTCAGGCACAGGTAGAACACGCCGGCGGTGATGTAGGCTTCGAACGGCAGGTAGAACTGCGCGTTGACCGTGCGCGCGGCACCGGTGATGTCGATCAGGGTCACGATGGACGCCAGACTGGTGGTCTGCAGCATCATGATCACTTCGTTGCTGTACTGCGGCAGCGCCCGGCGCAGGGCCGATGGCAGCAGGATGCGCTTGTACATCTTGTAGCGCGACATGCCCATCGCCTTGGCGGCTTCGATCTCGCCGTTCGGCGTGGCCCGCAGGCTGCCGGCGATGATTTCAGCGGTGTAGGCGCTGGTGTTGATCGCAAAGGCCAGGCACGCACAGAACGTTGCGCTGGACAGCCACGGCCAGAGGAAGCTTTCACGTACCGCTTCGAATTGCGCCAAGCCGTAGTAGATCAAGAACAGCTGCACCAGCATCGGCGTGCCGCGGATCACGTACGTGTAGAGCCAGGCGCTCATGTTGACGGCGGCGTTCTTCGAGACGCGCATCAAGCCCAGTGGCAAGGCGCACAGCAGGCCGAAAAACAGCGACAGCGCGAGCAATTTGAGGGTAGTTACCAAGCCGCCGAGGTACAGCGGCAAGGCCTCCCAAATGACGTTGTAGTCGAAGATCATAGATCAGCCGCCCTTACGCCTACCGAGTAGCGCTTCTCAAGGTGACGCAATGCCAGCAACGAGACACTGGTGATCACCAGGTACATCGCCGCCACTGCGAGGAAGAAGGTGAAAGGCTCGCGGGTGGCGTCTGCCGCCTGCTTGGCCTTGAACATCATGTCTTGCAGGCCCACCACCGAAATCAGCGCGGTCGCCTTGGTCAGTACCAGCCAGTTGTTGGTGAAACCCGGAATCGCCAGGCGAATCATCTGCGGCACCAACACCCGGAAGAACACCTGAAAACTGCTCATGCCATACGCCATGCCGGCTTCTGCCTGCCCCTTCGGGATCGCCATGAAGGCGCCGCGGAAGGTTTCCGACAGGTACGCACCGAAGATGAAACCGAGGGTGCCAATACCGGCGGCCAACGGGTTCAGGTCGATGTAGTCGTTAAAGCCCAGCAGCGGTGCGACGCGGTTGAGCAAGTCCTGGCCGCCGTAGAAAATCAGCAGGATCAGCACCAGATCGGGAATACCGCGGATCACCGTGGAATACAGATCGCCCAGCCAGGCCAGCCAGCGAATCGGCGACAGACGCAGCGCAACGCCGATCAGCCCCAGAACGATGGCCAGGACCATGGACGACAAGGCGAGCTGAAGCGTCAGCCATGCGCCATCGAGGATGACAGCCCCGTAGCCTTTCAACATGATTCAGGTCCTCGAAAGTTGGGATGAAAAAATGGCGCAAACCTCAGAGATCCTGTTGCTTGCGCCATTTCGGACTTGTCGCCGCAGCGTATTACTTGCCGTAGATATCGAAGGCGAAGTACTTGTCCTGGATTTGCTTGTACTTGCCGTTCTCACGAATGGCGGCGATCGCGGTGTTGATCTGGTCTTTCAGCGCGTCGCCCTTGCGAACAGCGATACCCACGCCGTCGCCGAAGTATTTGACGTCGGTGAACGCCGGGCCAACGAAGGCGAAGCCTTTGCCAGCGTCGGTTTTCAGGAAACCGTCATCCAGCAGCGTAGCGTCTGCCACGGTGCCGTCGAGGCGGCCGGCGGCCACGTCGAGGTAAATTTCGTTCTGCGAACCGTACGGCTTGATCTCGGCACCCAGCGGGGCCAGGACTTCGCGGGCGAAACGCTCGTGGATCGAACCACGTTGCACGCCAATGTTCTTGCCCTTGAGCTCAGTCAGGCCTTCGCTGACTTGAGTGCCAGCCTTCATGACCAGGCGAGCCGGGGTGTTGTAGTACTTGTTGGTGAAGTCGACAGACTTCTTGCGGTCTTCAGTGATCGACATGGACGACAGGATCGCGTCGATCTTGCGCACTTTCAGTGCCGGGATCAGACCGTCGAACTCTTGCTCGACCCACACGCACTTGACCTTCATTTCTTCGCACAGTGCGTTGCCGATGTCATAGTCGAAACCAACGATGCTGCCGTCCGGTGCTTTGGAAGCGAACGGAGGGTAAGCCGCTTCGATGCCGATTTTCAGAGGCTTTTCATCGGCGAAGGTTGGCAGGGACAGCACGGACAGTGCCAGGGCGCCAAGCAGCACGAGTTTCTTCATCTTGGGACTCCATCGGTAAAGGGCAAAAACGGCAGAGTGAGCGACAGCCCAATATGCGAGTGAGTAGAACGACAAAGCGGTTGCTGCGCCGTAGGAATCGCGTGTGGTTTTCAACACGGCCACCGACGAGCGAGTGATCGGCATTCTAACGACAGGCCCGAAGCCGATATTTCTTCAATGCGACAACTAATTACAGATGCACCGAGAAAGCCGCTTGAGCGCGTTGACAGCCCTGCAAAATCATGCAGGAGCAAAAGACAGTGAACCGATCTACATTGCAAATTGCGGGCCTATTATTGGCAAACCCTTCTAATCCGGCAAGCTTGGCGTTATGTCTTATTTTTCTGGGGGGCTTAGGAGGCGTGGGAATGGGGTTTGGCGTTTCCCAATGCCCCGGATGGGCGTGGGCGGTTACACATTCAGTTACTTGAAGGGTGGTGGGTAACAGTGGGAATCGGCCTACAACTGAAGCCGATAATTATTGGCTGTTGTTTATGGGGTGTCTGACAGGCCGCCTTCGCGAGCAAGCCCGCTCCCACATTTGATTGGGTTACCACGCAGCCCCCTGTGGGAGCGGGCTTGCTCGCGAAGGGGCCGGAACTGCCACCACAAAATCCAGGCAATAAAAAACCCCACCAGGCTCACCACCCGGCAGGGTTTCGTGTCTCAAGACCCGTTACTTAAGCAACATTCATGGTCTTGTGCGTATCAATCAAATGCTGCACCACACCCGGATCTGCCAGGGTCGAGATATCCCCCAACTGGTCATATTCGGCGGTGGCAATCTTGCGCAGAATCCGGCGCATGATCTTGCCCGAACGCGTCTTCGGCAGCCCCGGCGCCCACTGGATCACATCTGGCGAGGCAATCGGACCAATCTCCTTACGCACCCAGTTTTTCAGTTCCAGACGCAACTGCTCGCTCGGCTCTTCGCCATTTTTCAAAGTGACGTAGACATAAATGCCCTGCCCCTTGATGTCATGCGGCACACCGACCACCGCCGCTTCGGCGACTTTCGGGTGCGCAACCATCGCGCTTTCGATCTCGGCAGTGCCCATGCGGTGACCGGACACGTTGAGCACGTCATCCACGCGACCGGTGATCCAGTAGTAACCATCCGCATCACGACGCGCACCGTCACCGGTGAAATACATGCCGCGGAAGGTCTTGAAGTAGGTATCGACGAAACGGTCATGGTCGCCGTACAGAGTACGGGCCTGACCTGGCCACGAATCGAGAATCACCAGGTTGCCCTCGGCAACGCCCTCGATGATGTTACCGAGGTTATCCACCAACGCCGGCACCACACCGAAGAACGGACGTGCCGCCGAACCCGGCTTGAGCGCGTGAGCGCCCGGCAGCGGGCTCATCATGTTGCCGCCGGTTTCGGTCTGCCACCAGGTATCAACGATCGGGCAACGGGACTTGCCGACATTCTTGTAGTACCAATCCCAGGCTTCCGGGTTGATCGGCTCGCCGACCGAACCGAGCAGGCGCAGGCTGCTGCCGTCAGCACCTTCAACCGCCGCCGTGCCCGACGCCATCATTGCGCGGATCGCGGTCGGTGCGGTGTAGAGGATGTTGACCTTATGCTTGTCGACGATCTTCGCCACCCGGGTGATGTCCGGGTAGTTCGGTACGCCTTCGAACAACAGCGTGGTCGCGCCATTGGCCAGCGGGCCGTAGACGATGTAACTGTGACCGGTGACCCAGCCGACGTCGGCGGTGCACCAGAAGATTTCGCCAGGACGGTAGTCGAACACGCGCTCGTGGGTCATCGCCGCGTACAACAGATAGCCGCCGGTGGTGTGCTGCACGCCCTTCGGCTTGCCGGTCGAACCGGAGGTGTAAAGGATGAACAGCGCTTCTTCGGCGCCCATCTCTTTCGGCGCACAGACACTGCCCGCCACTTTCATCAGGTCTTCAAACCAGATGTCGCGATGCTGGTTCCACTTGATGTCGCCACCGGTGCGCTTGCACACGATGACTTTCTGGATGCTGCTGGTTTCCGGGTTGGTCAGCGCGTCGTCGACGTTGGTCTTGAGCGGGATCTTCTTGCCGGCACGAATACCTTCGTCAGCGGTGATCACCACTTTGGATTTGCAGTCGATGATGCGACCGGCCAGGGCTTCCGGCGAGAAACCACCGAACACCACCGAGTGAATCGCGCCGATTCGGGTGCAGGCCAGCATGGCGACCACGGCTTCGGGAATCATCGGCATATAGATAGTCACCACGTCGCCGCGGTGCACATCCTGGCCGCGCAAGGCGTTGGCGAACTTGCAGACTTGTTCGTGCAGCTCGCGGTAGGTGATGTTGCGGCTTTCGGAAGGGTCATCGCCTTCCCAAATGATCGCGATTTGATCGCCGCGCTCAGCCAGATGACGGTCGAGGCAGTTGTAGGAAACGTTCAGGGTGCCGTCGGCGAACCATTTGATGTCGACATGGTGATCGTCGAAAGACGTCTGCTTCACCGTGGTGAAAGGCTTGATCCAGTCGAGGCGCTTGGCTTGCTCGCGCCAGAAGCCGTCCGGGTTGACGACCGACTGCTGGTACATGGCCTTGTAGGTCGCCTCGTCAGTCAGCGTGTTAGCCAGGACCTCGGGACGAACGGGATACAGGGAAGCCGCACTCATCTTTCTTACCTCGGTGGAATAGTTGTTTTTGTATGGCCCCAGTTGTAGCCGGGCCGGGCCTATAGAACCATTCGACGATGGTAGTAACAAGCCCCTACAAAACGTCCTGAAAAGCCCGCAAGGCTCAGCCGGCAAGGCTTACGGTGTCCTATCAGGGACGCCCCGCCTTACTGCAAATGGAGTAGAACCCCCTGTTTCCGTGGATTGTTACGCAATCTGTCAAAGGTGTTTATCAAATCCACGGCTATATGATTGAAACCCCCACGCCTAAAATCTGCCACGCCAACAAGGCAATCTGATTAACCAAGTTGCAGCCCCCACGAAGGCAGTTAATCAAACACTCCGGTACTCAAGCTCCACACGCAACCCCACAAAGGTTGCGTGACCCCACTCGACCTCTAAAAGGTAAATTTGAAATGAAAGCTTTATTAGTTCTGGCCCTCAGCAGCCTGTGCGCAACCGCCATGGCAGACGAGGTCCCGACTGATGTCGCACAGCAACAACCGGTCGTTGAGCAATACACTTACGCCACTCACCTGGACATCGCCAAAGTTGTTTCCATGAGCGAAGTACCTGATGTATGTGGCGTTGTCCCGATGAAAATGGAATACGAAGACTCCAAGGGTCAACGCCATATTCTTAGCTACACCATGATGGGTAACGGCTGCTCCAATGGCTGATCAAGACTGCACCGAATCGGTCAATTCAGCTGAGCGCTGAGGGTCGATTCCAGCCCGGCTTCGGTCGGGCTCAGTTGTGTTTGCAAACGCCGAAAAGCGTTGCGAAACACTAGATGTAGTGAAAAAGCGGCTTTTTGGTTGTTTTTTGAGCGAAAACAAATCAGCGTCAAAATTAACGAAAAAAAATCTACACCTGCCAAAGCCCTGTATTACCTCGGTTTGCCCGAAAAACCATCCCTCGCGGCCCATCCATGAGCCGATTCGCCGCACCACGCCGGCAAAAATTTCCCTATAATGCCGCCTTAAACGGGCCTGCAATATTCCCTTACAGGGATAAAAAGCCAATCTGAAGCCCCGCACTCGCGTCTGACGCCGGTTGCGCCCATCAGTGGCTCTCGGAACCCCGTACAAAATTCTGTTTTATTGCCTGCCTTGGCTGCAAAAAACGATTCCTTAAGATCCAACGCGGTCAGAGCGACCGTGTGAAAAACCATCACACGGGCATCTGGCCCTCACGCAGGAGACGACACGTCATGCTGAGCTGGGACGAATTCGACAAAGAAGACAGCGGCGAAGCCGTGGTAAAAGGCGCTAACGCCGGCCACGCGACCGAAGCCAACATGGACCGACTCGACACCGCTGGTGGTGTCGCCGCTCAAGAAGCTCGCGCCGTTACCGCGAACGACTCTGCCGCAATCGCCCGTGCCAAAGCTGCCCTGGACACCCTCGACGTCGCCGAAGGCCTCGCCGAACTCGAAGGCGCCTCCGCCCGCGTCGCTGTCGACGAAAAGCGCATGATCAACTGCCGCGCCGACCTCAACCAACTCGTACCGTTCAAGTACGACTGGGCCTGGCAGAAGTATCTGGACGGTTGCGCAAACCACTGGATGCCGCAAGAAGTCAACATGACCGCCGACATCGCCCTCTGGAAAGACCCGGAAGGCCTGACCGACGACGAGCGCCGCATCGTCATGCGCAACCTCGGCTTCTTCTCCACCGCCGACTCCCTGGTTGCCAACAACCTGGTCCTGGCCGTGTACCGCCTGATCACCAACCCGGAATGCCGCCAGTACATCCTGCGCCAGGCGTTCGAAGAGGCGATCCACACCCACGCCTACCAGTACTGCATCGAATCGTTGGCCATGGATGAAGGCGAGATCTTCAACATGTACCACGAGATCCCATCGGTCGCGAAAAAAGCCACCTGGGGCCTCAAATACACCCGCTCGATCTCCGATCCGAAGTTCGAAACCGGCACCGTCGAAACCGACAAAGAGCTGCTGCGCAACCTGATCGCCTACTACTGCGTTCTGGAAGGCATCTTCTTCTACTGCGGCTTCACCCAGATCCTCTCCATGGGCCGCCGCAACAAAATGACCGGCGTCGCCGAGCAGTTCCAGTACATCCTGCGCGACGAATCCATGCACCTGAACTTCGGCATCGACGTGATCAACCAGATCAAAATCGAAAACCCGCACTTGTGGGATGCCGAGATGAAGGAAGAGGCTTCGCAGATGATTCTGCAGGGCACTCAGCTGGAGATCGAATACGCACGCGACACCATGCCTCGCGGCGTGCTGGGCATGAATGCGGCGATGATGGAGGACTACTTGAAGTTCATCGCTAACCGTCGTTTGAGCCAGATTGGTTTGAAGGAAGAGTATCCAGGGACGACTAACCCGTTCCCTTGGATGAGCGAGATTATGGACTTGAAGAAAGAGAAGAATTTCTTTGAGACTCGGGTAATCGAATACCAAACTGGTGGTGCGCTTAGCTGGGATTGATTAATAGCTGGACCTGCCGCTGCTCTGAAGGGCGGCAGATCAATGAGAAGCGGTAAACACCGCAATATCAGAAGGCAAAAAACAAGAAACCCACAGCAACCGCGCCAACGGCTGCTGTGGGTCTTGACCGCACATCTGGACTGAGGCCCAAACGTGCGGGCCGTGACTGAAAGAACTCAAATCACGAAGCATTGTGCAAATGCGCGCCGTGATTATAGACACCTTTCGGACGGTTTCAACGGCCTCGTGTCGGAGATTTCGTTTATGAACGAAAGACCAACAGCACCGCCAGGATACAGAGCCATTTTCTGTATGAGCTTCAAGCACTGGCGTAGTGGAAAGGACGTATTCCGTAAAGACGGTCGTCCATTCTGTTTTTTTGTGAAGGCGTAAAAGCCACGGGGCAGGAAACTGCCCCGGTCTATAATCACGGCGGAGAAAAAACTTATGAAACAAGCAATTATTGATGCAATCAACAATCTTCAAGAACTGACATTCACCTACAGCGGTATCGATCGGGTGGTGGAGCCTCATGCGATTGGTATTTCTCGCACAGGAAAAGAGGTTTTACGTTGTTTTCAGACTCACGGAGGTCACGTGACACCAGGTCACGAATGGGATCTTTGTGAACTCAGTAAAATTTCGAACCTTGGTATTTCTGGAGTCTCCTTTCAAGCTGCTCGACCAGGCTATAGCAGAGGCGACAGTCATATGATCAGTATCTTTGCGCAACTTTGATCCTTCGCATGGATAGCCGCGGCCTCCGCGGCTATTTTTTGTTCATTTATTACCGTTGGTAATTGAACACGCGCTGAAAATCCCCAGTAAAACAATATGGCATTTTCGCCAAAAACCCTGCTTGACCTCCCACTGGCAACCACCTAACCTCCTGCCTCCGGCGCCTAAGAAACGCCTCAAGTAGCGGCCTGACCGCTCCCGAAAGATGCGGCTTTTTTGTGCCTACGGGTTTCTCGTGGGTGTGAAAAAATCTCTGCTATGCCGGGAGTGGGCTAATACAAGACCCGTAAGGGAAATATGTCCGGCCTTCTACTTGGGGTTTCTTAACTCCCGGCGCCTTAGCCCTAAGAAAGCTATCAAGTAGAGGTAATGGATATGCCTACGTATTTCACCTTCTTAACGAAGGAAATCACCTACAGATTTACTGCCAAAATTATGCTTCCTACTCAGGAGGCAGATCATGTCTGATCCGCACAATCCCACAGTCTTCACCCGCCATAACCTTCATCTGCACGGCCTCCTCCTTGAAAACCAGCCATGGTTCTGCGCACGCGATATCGGCCGCTTGATGGGCGTCCATCTCAGTGATCGCATGGTCAGCAAACTGGACAAGGATCAGCATCGCTTCTTGTGGATTGAGTATTACCGGCAACCCGAAAAGCAGTTGATGCTCAGTGAATCGGGTGTGTATGCGCTGTTGGTGTATCACTACGTCCCTGGGAATCGGTTACTGCGTGAGTGGTTGACGCATCAGGTAGTGCCGGCCTTGCGTGATGCAGAATCCTCGGAAAATTCGGATCGGCCAATGTTGAGTCTATTGGATTGGCCGGAGATGTCGTTGAGTTTGCTGCACTGGCAGGATGAAGGTTGGATTCGGCTTCGGGATATGCCTTATCTATTGCTGAATCGAACGCGAAGGCGCGTACCTACGGTTAAGCCTTGGTGGCGTAAGGTCTTGGAGGCGTTTCACTCTTCGAAGCATTCGATCGGTTAGACCTTGTAAGACCACCAGAAAGAAGCGCCGCAGTTATCTGTAGGTGTTTTGCAGACTGCCCATTCAGTATCGTCCGAGGGTTTCAACCCTCGGCGATGTTACGAGCGTAATGAGAGAAAGCGACTGGAGCATTCTTGAAATTAAGGCCCTTGCCTTGACGCATCGCTGAATCAGCCTTCAATTGCTTCCAACCGCTGCTTCAACTTCTCATTCACCAACGCCCCGTGCACGCCTGAATGAATTTCCCGATGGCAACTTGGACATACAGCCCCCACATAGCGTGGGTGATCTAGCCCACCATCGGAGAGCCGGTTAACGTGATGCGGCTCTAGGTAGGGCGTGCCATCCTTTTTCATAAAAGGAGCTGGCCTCTTACAGCTCTCGCATGCACCCTCGGCGCGCATCAGCACATAGTGCGCAACCTTACGGCTGCGTTGATAGATCTTACGCGGAGCGGATTGCCCTAACTCATCAATGCCAGGTTTACATGCAGCCAGTGCAGCCACCCGCGCAGCTGCTAGGGAGCCGGGAAACTCAGCCTCATCTTCATTCAGTTCTTCAGCTTCAATTACTTCACCAGGAATGCCCACAGGGACTAACCGAAAAACAATCGCCGTCCGATCCTGGCCGCTCACATCCGGCTGGGTCCGCTCAAACATGTCGGCGCAAGAAAACTCGCCCACGTAGGCGTTGCCGTTACCCTTGCCGAGGGACTTAAACAAGTGCAGCGCTCGGCCATCCTCAGCATGCTCAGCAATGGCTCGGTTGCCTCGGATCAAAGTCATCGGTCCACTTTTTCCTTCACCGGTATAAAGATAAGCGCCGTTGTCCCAATCGTCGGAATACCCGTATTGCGCACCACTTTCGCCAGTGAACAAAAATATCGCAGGGTAGGTAGCGGATGGTGCAATACCGTGTCGCAGGCTTCCACCGAACGGTCCATTGATCTCAGTTTTTCGGTCGTAAACAGCCTCCGGCGTGAACTGCAATACAGGTTCGCTCGCCCTACGCGGCAACTCCACAACAGTGAAGCCTCGCTTTTCTAGGTAACTGTTGGTCGGGTGCCCACCGGAGAATTCTCCAACGGCAATGCCAGTAGCCAAAGAGACGATCTTTTTTGCCGGATACAGTTCACCGCCCTCGTGGACGGCGTAACGGTGAGCTTGGTTATTTTCCCAGCCCAGCCACTCGCGCCTACTCCGATACTTACGATCAAACTCAAGCATCGCTTTGTCTATTCGTTCCTTCGAAACCGCTTTGATCGCCACGAGCGCTGCCCTTTATCGACAATTTCCGTAGGAAAAGTCCTACCTCCGCCAAAGTACCAAAGGGTTTCAATACGTAACAGGGCGTAAAGCCACTATTTCTAAGCGCTATTGCTCAATAGCGCGTGCGCCATAACTCTCTACCCGCTATTAATACTCTCTCCTCCCTCGGACCCGAGCCCACCATGAAATTCGACCTCGCCTACTGCCTCAGCCTCGACGACAAGCTGTCGATCTATGACGTGCGCGATTTGAATTTCGACGAAACCATGGATTTCGACTCCGCCAAAGAACACTTCCAGTGCCCCAACGATGCCTGCCGCTCGGCATTCGATCCGGCCAACGTGCTGACAACATTCAACGCCAAAAACGTGAATTACGTCCGCACCCCGCACTTCAAAAACACCCCCAGCACCCGACACGTGGCGGATTGTCCTTATGTCAGTCTCAAAGCTCCGGCGTCTGATGTGGACGCGGACGGTGCGGAAACGGATGACAGTCGCGAGGAGCATTTCCCGTCGGAGTTGTTACTGACCCGGCGTCAGTATGTGCGTCAGCCGTCGAACCCGGCGAGGACTGCGGATGAGGTTCGAGACATCCCGAAAACCGTTTCGCCGGACAGTCACGCAGAGCACCCGACCCGCGAATCAGCTCCAGACAAGACCAGTGTATTCGCCCACCCGGTGGAGTGTTTTGTCTCGAACTTCGAGGACAAGGAGTTGCTCAAGCGCATGCCGCTGAAGATCGGCGAGCACACGGCGCCGTACGGGTCGTTCTTCAAGAAGATCGAGTACCTGCAGGACAACAAGGGGCTGATTTACTGGGGCAAGATCAAGGAGATCAAGGATTACACCCAGAGCTTTCGCATCGATTTCGAACAGAAGGTCTGGTTCAAGCACGCGGATGAAGCGAAGAAGAAGCCTTATTCGGTCAACGTTTACTTGAGCAAGAAGTTGATCGATAACTACCGCAAGCGCAAAGCGTTTCTGGAAGAGATCAAGCACGCCATCGAGAGCGGGAAGGATTTGTATTGCTTCTTTTATGGCGTGACGCCGGAGTTGAAGCAGGTGCCGAGCAAGAAAAACCCCGAGCAGACGTTCGGGGTGTTCAGTGCGAATATTGAGAACCTGGATCACTTCATTGTTCGGGAAGCGCCGGGGTTGGACAGCTAGTTATCGATCCTGCTGAAGCTGCCTCTCCAGTTCACGAAACTCCTGTCTCACGTCTTTGCGCCGATCACGTGCAGCCTGGATGCCTTGCTCATCAAGCCCACAGTAGTGACGTAACCAGTGCGCCATCATCTCCTCGTCAGGCGCGTAATAATCTTTGTAGCCCTTGCTGTTTCGAAGGGTGTCGTTCATCTGCGCATCGAAGCGTCCAGCGGCAAACTCATCCGGCGGCAGAGTGCCCCACTCGGCGGCGAAGCCCTGGAAGATCCAGGAGATTTCATCGATGTGTTTTTGCGCGCCACGGTGCCTGCGTTTGTACAACGCGTACTGCCGGCAGCTCTCTTCGTATCGCGCCATCATGGGTTCATTATCAACCCATTGAAGAATATCGTGCTGCCCCGCGTGACGCATCAGGCCGTAGATCCAGCGTTCCGTAAACCGATGGATAAAACCGTCAACATCGGCCTTTTTCGCGTCTGCGAAGATCAAGCAGTAGCGGGTTTTAATGTGAATGACGAATAGAACGTGTTTGCGCTGAACGGTGATCGCATGGACCAGCCACTGTTCCGCCGAATCCCCCCATTCATCTTCTTCAGGCGTCGGCGATGGCGGTTGGGCCTCTACCGGCGTGATTGTTTTGCCCTTGTATACGCGGCTGAAAAATTTGCTGGCCGCTTCGGTGCAGTTGAAGATCAACATCCGTGGTTCTCTGAACAGTCTGTGAAATAAAGTACTCAGTCTTTGCGCACAGTATCTTCAAGCCATTCAATCTCATAGGGCTGACGAACCACGTCCTTAATAGAGTTCAATGCGGGCTCACTGAGAACTGATAGCTCCTCGTCGGTCAGCAAGTCATGCATGACCATCAACCACAAGCCCATGAGGGCGCTGGAACGGGATTGGCCGTTATTGTCGAATGTGTCGACGATGACCTTGTCACGATCTCGCATCAGGCGATAAATCATTCGATATCGGGTGTGAGCGGACAGCGCGCCATTTTGGGCGATTGTTTTGGCGTCGGCCAAAACGCCCTGACAGAAGCGGTCCAGCGCTATTTCGCGCAACTCCTTGAGTTTCTTCCAGTCACTTTCGAGGATTGACATGGGCAGACTCCTTTGAAAACTCTCAGATGGTCAGCACCCTATTCTTACGAAATTTCCCTCCAATACCAACTGTAAAATCAGCGCAGACAATGCGTCCACCGTCCGTCTGGATGGAAGCCTCGAAATAGCACAAATCAAAAAATGAGTTTGATCCGGGCGCAAAACAACTGTACAAAAACACAGTACATTTTTAATCAGCACTCTCGAGCCCGGAGAACACCATGGCCTCTCATGCGATGAAAATCACCCTGGAACGTATCGCCCTCTTCCAATTCACCCCGGCCCACTGCGCCCAGGCCCGAGCGATGCTGGGTTGGAGCGTTGACGAGCTGGCTCGAGAATCCGCGGTTTCGGTAGAGGCCATCGAGCGGTTTGAGGCCAGACGCGATGTGCTGGATGTCACCCGGCTGGCGTTGGCGTATTGCTTTGAGGCGCAGGGGTTGGTGTTTTTCCCCGGATTTGCGCCGGGTCGAGGGATGAATGTGAAAGGGTCTACGCCGAACCCGGTCGGGCGGGCGGATTATGCGATGGTTGAGTGAGGTGTCAGCGGATGATGGATGTCGATGGAAGTGACAACTGCGTTTATGAAGCGCTCGATTATCCCGATGCAGGGGAAATGCGGGCCAAGTCTGAGTACGTTATGAAGATCGGGATACTCCTCGAAACCGGTCAATTGAACAGGACTGAGGCTGCGGAAAAACTTGGGCTGTCTGAGGAGGAGCTGAATGAAATGCTCCGTGGGAAATTTCGCGATTTCACCGTGGCGAAGATCTTGGAATATCTGAACCTGCTACTGGATGCACGGAGCTAGTCTGGATGTGGAACTCGGGCCGCTTCCTTCGGCCCGGCGGTCAATCATCAAGCGTTCTGCGCTGTGCCCTGATCGCGTTCACTTTCCATCCCGAACCACCACGCATTCCCGCGCTGCGGATACTTCACGTTAAACGCCTCGCCCATTTGCGGCGTGGTGATGGACACATTGCGTTCCCAGGCCAACGCCAGAATGCGATCAAAGGGCTCGAACCAGGCGTGCATCGACAAGTCGAAGGTGCCGTTGTGAATCGGCAGTAACCAGCGTCCTTTGAGGTCGATGTGGGCTTGCAGGGTTTGTTCCGGCTGCATGTGAATGTGCGGCCACTCAACGTTGTAGGCGCCGGTTTCCATCAGCGTAAGGTCGAACGGGCCGTACTGTTCGCCAATGCGTTTGAAGCCATCGAAGTAGCCACTGTCGCCGCTGAAGAAGACCCGCGTGTCGCCGTCGATCATCACCCATGAGGCCCAAAGTGTGCTGTTGCCGTCGAACAAACCACGGCCGGAAAAGTGTTGCGACGGGGTGGCGATGAACTGGATGCCGTCCACCTCGGTGCCCTGCCACCAATCGAACTGGCGCACTTTGCTGGCATCCACGCCCCACTTGATCAGCGTGTCGCCGACGCCCAGCGGGGTGAGGAAGTACTTGGCCTTGTCCGCCAGTTTGAGCACTGCGTGATAGTCGAGGTGGTCGTAGTGATCGTGGGACAGGATCACCGCTTCAATCGGTGGCAATTCGTCCAGGCTGATCGGCGGTTGGTGGAAGCGCTTGGGGCCGGCCCATTGCACGGGTGAAGCGCGCTCGGCAAAGACCGGGTCGGTAATCCAGAATTTATCCCGCAGTTTCAACAGTACGGTGGAGTGGCCGAGGCGGTAGACGCTGTGGTTGGGTGCTGCGATCAACGCCGCCTGGGTCAGGGTTTGTACCGGCACCGGGGCCGCCGGGCGGGTGTTGCGTGGTTTGTGAAAGATCATGTTCCACATGATGCGCAGCATTTTGTGAACACCTTCGCGTTGCACGGGCACATGGTTTTGAAAGCGCCCTTCTGTCTGATGGGAAGCTTCAGGCGTAGGGGCGTTATCCGTAGCGGAAGTAGAAGTGGCCATGACTGAGTGACTCCAGAAAAACCGCAAGATTGCAGTGCTTCACGGTGGGACGATAAATGGCCAAAGCACGCACGCATTAGCCGGACGATCTATCTTTCGCTGGGCAGGATTAACTCAACATTACACTGCACAGTGTAGTTTCTAGGTTGCATCAAAGCCGATGGCAAGTAAACTACCAAGTGTAATTTTCCTTTGCCTCCTGCCGAAGCGTACTTATGACAGCTCCACAGCGCCTCACCGACCGAAAACGCGCAGCCATTATCCAGGCGGCGATTGTCGAGTTCCGTGCCAACGGTTTTGACATCACCAGCATGGACAAGATTGCCGCCACTGCCGGCGTGTCGAAGCGCACGGTGTACAACCACTTCCCGAGCAAGGAAGAGTTGTTTGCCGAAATCCTCAGTCAACTTTGGGCAAGGGTGACGGCAGGACACGAAACGGCCTACCGCCCTGACCTGCCGCTGCGCGACCAGATGCGCGTGATGTTGCAGACGAAAATGCAGATGCTCGGCGATGACAATTTTCTCGACTTGGCGCGGGTGGCCATCGCCGCGACGATTCATTCGCCGGAACGTGCGCAGAACATGGTCGCCAGAATGGGTGAGCGAGAAGAAGACCTGACCGTGTGGATTCGCACAGCGCAGGCCGAGGGTCGATTGAAACAGGTCGACCCCGCATTTGCCGCCCAACAGATTCAGGGAATGCTCAAGTCCTTTGCGTTCTGGCCACAGATTTCCATGGGCTTGCCGGGGCTGTCGCCCGAGATGCAGACCACCGTGGTGGAGTCGGCGCTGGACATGTTCCTGGCCTGTTATGAGGTCTGCGAAAAATGACACGGTCCCGCCCTTCCCCTGCATGGCTCGGTGCTAAATAAATCTGCGTAATGTGTTTCAGAATGAAACTGGCGCGAGGGCTATAGTGAGCGTCAGTCCAGCGCAATGCAGAGAGCATCATGACCACCCCCACCGCAGATAAAAAACCCGTCGTCGATCATTTACGCTTCCATCGCGCTCACGCACACCTCGCGCCTACTTTCGGCAACGACAAATTTGCCCTGCGCGCCGAAGCCTTCGCGCGGTTCTTCGGCACGCCGACCTTTCTCGGGGCGCAGACGCTGATCGTGGCGGTGTGGATATGCCTCAATATCTTTGGCGTGACCCATTTCGACGTCTACCCGTTCATCCTGCTCAACCTGGCGTTCAGCCTGCAAGCGGCTTACGCCGCCCCACTGATTCTGCTGGCCCAGACCCGTCAGGCGGCGCGCGATAAGGCGCAGTCCGAAGCCGATGCGCAACACCGTGAGGCAATCGCCGTGGCCAACAGCGAACGTCAGGCCGAAGCCGCAAAAAACAACGCGCAATTGCTGGAGTTGCTTGAGCAAAACACCCGGCTCACCGAGATGACCAAGACCCTCACCGAACGCATCGAAAACCTGACCTCGGAAATGCATCAGCACTTCGTGCGCAAAGAGCCGCCCAAGGTTTAACGCGCGCTCATGGCAATCGCAGCGCCCGCCCCAGCTCATCAAACAGCGTCACCACCGAGCGCAATGCGCGGCAGTCCGGGCGGGTCAACAGCCAGAGCGCGGTGTCGTAACCGTGCAGAGGAGCGGTCAGCGGCTGCAAGGTGTCGCCGATCAAAAAGTCCGGCAAGGCCGCCACCCCTAACCCGGCCCGCACCAGTTCGGTCACCGACAGCATGCTGTTGCAGCGATAGGCCGGCGTGACGCCCGGCAAGTGCTGACGCCGCCAGGCAACAGTGGGATGGTCAGGCAGGAAATCATCAGGCGCGATCCAGGTCAGCGAAGCCAAATCTTCAGGGTCGACAGACTTCAGATACCGCTGACTGGCACACACCCGGTAGGAAATATCCGCCAGACGTCGACCGACCAAATGCTCGGGCGGTGTACGCGTCAGGCGCAACGCGATGTCAGCATCGCGACGACTGAGGTTGGCGAAGTCGTTGGAGGTGCTCAACTCGATGGTCAACGCCGGGTAGGACGGCATGAACTGCGCCAGTGCCGGCAGCAGCAAACCTTGCAGGACCGAGTCCGTGCAGGTGAGGCGCACGGTACCGCTGATCACTTCCCCGCCCTGCTCCACCCCGATTCGCGCCGCGTCCAGTGCTTGTTCGGCGCGTTCGGCCTGCTCGGCCAGGGTTTGCGCGAGTGTCGTTGGCAAATAACCGGCGCGGCTCTTTTCGAACAGTTGTTGCCCCAATGCCGCTTCCAGTCGGCGGACGGCGCGAAACACCGTTGAAACGTCGACCTTCAACAAGCTCGAGGCCCGCGCCAGTGAGCCGCCGCGCACGAGGGCGAGGATCAGGGCGAGGTCGGGATAGTCCAGCCGATAGTGCGTCGCTGCATTGATCACTTGGGATAACGCCAATATTGAGTGCGTGAACGCCAATCTATAGTGGGTGCCAGGAATCAACAAGCCGAGAGAGCACTCATGGAAACCCCGTTAATCCGCATCGCCCTGATCGGTGACTACGACCCTCAAATTACCGCCCACCAAGCCATTCCCGTCGCCCTTGGCATGGCCGCCGAACAGTTGCAGCTGGACGTGCAATTGCAGTGGTTGGCCACCGACCAGATCAACGCCGACACAGCGCTGCCAGATTTCGATGGTTTCTGGTGCGTGCCCGGTAGTCCTTACCGCGACATGGACGGGGCGTTGCGGGCGATCCGGTTTGCCCGAGAGCAGCAGCAACCCTTCCTCGGCACCTGTGGCGGATTTCAACATGCGGTGTTGGAGTACGCCCGCCATGTGTTGGGTTGGGAAGATGCCGAACACGGCGAGACACATCCTGATGCCGCGCGGGCGCTTCTGACGCCACTGACCTGTTCGCTGGTGGAGGCGGTGGACAGCATTCATCTGGTTGAAGGTTCGTTGATCGCCAACGCGTACGAAACGGCTGAAATCCGCGAAGGCTATCGCTGCCGCTTCGGTGTGAATCCGGCGTTCGAGCGTGAGTTATTGACCCAACAGCTACACGCCGTTGGCCACGATTCGCAGGGGGATGTGCGGGCCATTGAGCTCACGGGGCATCCGTTCTTTGTCGCCACGCTGTTCCAGCCGGAACGTGCGGCGCTGAAGGGGGTTCTGCCGCCGCTGGTCCGCGCTTTCATCAAGGCTTGTGTGAGGTAGAAACCATGATGACGCCTTACTACGCGGTGATTTTCACCTCCCGGCGCACTGAAGGTGATCAGGGTTACGCCGAGGCGGCTGAACGCATGGTGGAACTGGCCCGCGAGCAGCCGGGGTTTCTCGGTGTCGAGTCCGCGAGGGGCGAGGATGGGCTCGGGATTACGGTTTCGTATTGGGCCAGTGAAGCGGCGATTCTGGCGTGGAAACATCATCCCGAGCACAGTGCGATTCGTGAGCGTGGGCGTTCGACCTGGTATGCGGAGTGTCAGACGCGGGTGTGCAGGGTTGAGCGGGATTACCGGTTTCAGCTGTGAAAATTGCGCTGTCCTTTAGGCCGCCTTCGCGAGCAAGCCCGCTCCCACATTGGATCTCCGGTGCAACACAGATCCAATGTGGGAGCGGGCTTGCTCGCGAAGAGGCCAGCACAGGCAGCGCAAAACTCAGATCCGAACAAGACTCCTGACCGCCGCAATCTCCGGCACTTCCCGCCGCTGCATATACACCCGCAACGGCTCGGTAATGTTGATCCGGTCATCAATATTCTGATCCAGCAGCAACTGAATCAGCTCACGCTTGAGCGTCATGACCTGATCCGGTCCCGGCGCCCAGACAAACTCGCTGACCGGAATAATGCCGTCATCGGCCACGTCCATGCCGAACGCGTCTTCGCTGAATCGAACGATGTAATGACCCGTCTTGCGATTGAGGCCGACGAAGCCGTTGAGTTGGTCGGCGGCCTGGCAGATGAGTTCGGAAGTGATGCGCATATAAACCTCACAAAAAGGTCGTTAACGACCGGTGATCGATGGTTTACACGCAAGTAAAACGACGCGGGTTTCCCTCTGCCGGGGAAACTGCCGTGGCCAAGGGTACTGCAAAGCAGCGCACACCTGCGCTGAAAAAATGGGCTTTAAACACGTTTATGTCGGTCTGGCGATAGCGCGAGGGGCGCTCAGTTGTTAAAAGAGACGTCTTTGAACATCTCTCTGCGAAAGGATCTCGACATGCCGGTTACCTTCACCAAAAGCGCCCTGCTGCTGAGCCTGATGCTCGGCCTCGGCCAGGCACAGGCCGCCAGCGAGCCCAGCCCGACCGCTCTGGCCAGCCGTTTGGGGATTCCGCACCCGGCGGTAATCGCCCACCGCGGCGCGTCGTTCGATGCCCCCGAGTCCACCGCGGCCGCCTACAAACTGGCCCGCGACCTGGGCGCCGATTACCTGGAGATGGACCTGCAACGCAGCAAGGACGGCGTGCTGTTTGCCCTGCACGACAACAACCTGCAACGCACCACCGACGTTGCCACCCGGTTCCCTGATCGCAAGGACAGCCCGGCCAACGCGTTCACCATGGCCGAGCTGAAAACCCTCGACGCCGGCAGTTGGTTCAACACCGCTTACCCGGATCGTGCGCGTCCGTCCTACGCAGGCCTGAAAATCCTGACCCTGGACGAGATCATCGACATCGCCCAGGGCAACCCGCTGCACAAGCCGGGTTTGTACATCGAGACCAAGGAGCCGAAGCAATTTCCCGGCATCGAGCGTGACCTCAAGGACAAGTTGCAGGACCGTGGCTGGCTGAGCCCGGCCGGTTCGAAACTGGCGAAAAGTGATCTGGCGGTCGGCCAGGGCAAAGGCAAAGTGGTGCTGCAAACTTTCGAGAAGAGCAGCCTTGAACTGCTGGAAAAAGAAATGCCGAAAGTACCGAAGATCCTGCTGCTGTGGGTCGGCGAAGGCAGCATCGAGCCGAAATCCAAGGTGACGTTCGCCGACTCCGGCGACAAGGACAAAGCCACTTACTACGCCAAACAGGAACCGAAAGACAAAGCCGAATTCCAGCAATGGGTCGAATACGCCAAGGCTCAGGGCGCCATCGGCACCGGCCCTTCCGCTGCCCTGACCCAGGGTGGCGATCAGAGCTATTCGGACCTGGTGCAGCCGTGGATGAACCAGTTCACCCACGATCAGGGTTTGTTGGTGCACGTGTACACCATTGATGATGCGGTGGATTACCAGAAGGTGACGGATGCCGGGGTGGATGGGATCTTTACTAACCGCGCCAGTGAGTTGTTGAAGTTCTATAAGCGGCCGGCGGCGGGGACGGTTGCGCAGTTGCTGCAGAATAACGGTTACTGATTCGGGACCGCGGTGCGGCCATCGCGGGCAAGCCACGCTCCCACAGGGGGCGTGGGTGGTGGCTTTCTGGAATTAAGGGTGAATTAAGTTGCCCCGGCTAATCTGGCGCCACTTAAACGGAACAACCCAAGGAAAGAACTTCATGAAAACGTTGACTGCCCTGTTCACCGCCGCAGCCCTGACCCTCACCGCTGGCCTGGCCCAGGCTGACGTTCGCGTCGATCAGATCCCTGAGCTGGTCAAGAGCGGCAAGATCAAGCCACTGGAAGAAATGAACCAGGCTGCGCTGAAACTGCATCCGGGCGCGACCATCACCGACACGGATCTGGACAACCACTTCAACGGCTACGAATACGAAGTGGAACTGCGTACCGCCGATGGCGTGGAATGGGACGTCGATTTCGATGCCGCGACCGGTAAAGTACTGAGCAACAAGCAAGACAAGTAATCCCCTTGAAAAGCCGCACGATCTACAAATCGTGCGGCTTTTTTGCATCCCGAATTCAGATCGCGCCAACACGTCACCAGACCGCTAGAATCCCTCCACGGTGTTCACGCAGAGATTGATCGACATGGGGCAAACAGCGGCAGCAGACATCGCCACGATCGGTCGGATCAGCGCGGTGCCGGCGATCCTCCAGGTGATCCGCGAGTTGACCGGCCTGCGCTTCTGCGCCGTGGCGCGTGTGACCGAAGACTCCTGGACCGCGTGCGCCGTACTCGACCAACTGAATTTCGGCTTGCAGGTCGGCGGTGAGCTGGACGTGGTCACGACCTTGTGCCACGAAATTCGCCAGGCCCACCAGTCGGTGGTGATCGACAAGGCCAGTGAAGACCCGCTCTACCACAATCACCACACGCCTCGTATTTATCAATTTGAAAGCTACATCTCGGTGCCGATCTTCCGCACCGACGGGCGCTTTTTCGGCACCATTTGCGCGCTTGATCCCAACCCTGCGCCACTCAAATCCAGCACGATCCAGAGCACCATGGAATCCTTTGCCCGGATGCTGGCGCTGCAAATCGAGGCCGAAGAAAACCAGCAGCACACCGAAGCGGCGCTAAAGCAGGAACGCGAAACCTCGCAACTGCGCGAACAGTTCATCGCCGTGCTCGGCCATGACCTGCGCAACCCGTTGTTCGCGATCAGTGCCGGCGCCGAAATGCTCCTGCGCAAACTCCCGGAGCCGGCCAATCAGCAACGGGCCCGACACATCCTCACCAGTGCCCGACGCGCCACCCGACTGGTCGATGACGTGCTGGATTTCGCTCGCGGTTCCTTTGGCAACTGGCATTCCAGTGAACATCGAACCGTGTGCGGATTTGGACGCGGCACTGCGGCATGTTATTTCCGAGGTCCAGAGTGTTCACCCGGACCGGGTCATAACCTCTTCCATCGGCGATTTGCATAACGTCCCGTGCGATCGCGAGCGCGTCGCCCAGTTGCTGTCCAATCTAGTGGCGAACGCGGTCGCCCACGGCGATCCCCAAGGTCCGGTCGAGGTCAATGCGCAGATCAACGATGGACATTTCGTCCTGAGCGTAAAAAATCAGGGCCTGATTGCCGAAGACGCTTTGGCGCACCTGTTCCGCCCCTACTCGCGACCGGCCAGCGGTACGCCGCAGACCGGCCTCGGGTTGGGCTTGTACATTGCCAGTCAGATTGCGCAGTCCCACGGCGGAAAACTGGACGTGGTCTCGACCGGGCCACAGGGCACGACGTTTACCTTTAGTCTGCCTGTACAGGCTTAAGCACTGGTACTGACCAGCGAACCCGATGTGCTGGAATCGGAATCCTGCAACGCCTGCAACAACGCCGCTGTCGCCGTCTGCAACGAACCCGCCGTAGTCGCAATCTGCGATTGAGCGGCCGCCACATCGGCCGCTTTCGCATCGGCGTCTTCCTGTTTCGCCTGGGCCGCTTGCAGTTGCTGCTGTTGTTCCTGCATCTGCTTTTGCAATTCGGCGATTTGCTTGCGCAAGGTTTTCACCGCATCGGATTCTTCGCTGCTGCTGGAACTGCTGTCGCTCGACGCGGGGGCGCCACCGGCGGCCACTTTGGTGTCGTCGGAAGGCGTGGCGGTGGTTGCGGTGACGGAGGAATCTGCGGCGGGATCGCTGATCGAGGTTTTGCTGGTGGAGGTGGTTAGGTCTGATTGATGGATACAGAGGTGATGCTGACCATGGGATTTATCCACTGTGGGTTCTGGGTATCTCCCTCATCGACATGGCCCCGCCACACTTGAGATCGACTGTGTACCGACTCGGTAAGCGAGCCGGTACACAGCCGTTGGCCTTACGCGCTCAAACGCGCCGTCACGTCATTCAACTGCGACGACAACCCGTGCAGGTTGTGGCTCGCCGCTTCGGTGCGTTGCACGTTGTCCAGATTGGTACTGGCTATGCTGGTGATCTCGGTGAGGTTGCGCGAGATGTCCTCGGCGACCGAGGTCTGCTCTTCGGCCGCGGTGGCGATCTGGCGGTTCATGTCGCGAATCGCTTCGACGGCCTGGGTGATCCGCTCCAGCATGGCGCCGGCCTCGGTCACTTGCTGCACGCTTTCTTCACTGCGTGTCTGGCCGCTTTCAATCGCCTGCGCCGCGTCCACCGCGCCGGTTTGCACGGTCAGGATGATCTGGTTGATCTCGATGATCGACGCCGCCGTGCGCTGGGCCAGGCTGCGCACTTCATCGGCGACCACCGCAAAACCGCGCCCGGCTTCACCGGCACGGGCCGCTTCGATGGCGGCGTTGAGCGCCAGCAGGTTGGTCTGTTCGGCGATGCCACGAATCACTTCCAGCACCTTGCCGATGCGGCCGCTGTCGGTTTCCAGCTGACGAATGACCGTGGCGGTGTTAGCGATTTCGCCGCGCATCTGGGTGATCGTGTGGATGGTGCCCTGCATGACTTTTTCGCCCTGCTGCGCGGACTGGTCAGCGTCGTCGGCAGCGCGTGCGGCATCGGCGGCGTGACGGGCAACTTCTTGCGCGGTGGCGGACATTTCGTTCATTGCCGTGGCCACCTGATCAGTGCGGTTGAACTGCTCGTTGGTGCCACCCGCCATCAGCGTGGCGATGGAGTTCAGTTCGCCACTGGCGCTGTCCAGGTCCTTGGCGCTGCGCTGCAAATGGCTGAAGGTTTCAGCGAGGAAATCGCGCAGGGTATTGGCGGCGACCGCCAGTTTGCCCAGCTCATCCTGACGGGTGTTGGCCACGCGGTCGGCGAATTTGCCCTGGCTGAGTTGCGCCACGTATTCGATCAATTTGCGAATCGGTTCGACCAGGTTGCGGTTGACCAGCCACAGGCTCAACAGCCCGATCAACAAGCCCGAGGCGAGCATCACGATAATCCCGAGCAACACGGTGCGGTCGGCGTCGGCACTGATCAGCTTCGATTGCTCCGCGCCCTGCTTGCGCAATTCGGCGACCAGTTCGCTCATCTGATCGCTGGCCGCGCGGTCCACGCCTTTCACAGCGGTGTCGCCAGCAGTCGGGTCAGCACCGGCAGCGATGTAGGCATCGCGGCCCTTCTGGTAGGCGGCGCCGAGCAAACGGTGTTCATCACGCAGGCGTTCGATGCGGGTCTTGAGTTGTGGCTCGATGCCCTTCTGCCCGGCCAGCTCACCGAGGATGCTTTGCACATCGTGCTGACGGTCTTCGAATTGCTTCCAGTATTTGTCCAGGTCCGCCGGTTGCTTGCCGCGCAGCAGGACGTTTTTCCATTCCTGAACCTGCACCTTGAATTGCAGGTTGGCTTCATCAATCAACTGGGACGTGTGCAACGGGCCAGCGATCAGATTCGCGTAGCTCTGAACACCGCTGGACAGAAAATGAAAGCACGCCAGGGCGATCAATAGCATCGCAAAGAGGCTGCCGCTCAACAGGGCGAGGATTTGTGCTCTCAGGGATTTTTGCAGCATCGAGTGATACTCATGACAGGGGTGAGACACGCCGCAACAAGGCGTGAAAGGTGTCCGGACATCCCTGTCTGCGACCTTGGCTCGTGGCCAAAGGCGCGCACGTTAACTTAAGCGAGATCGGCGTGCCAGAGCGGTTCTTTAGTCAAATCCGACCGCCGGTAGAGCCACTATTTAGCCTTCATCGAGCTGTCACATAACGGTCAAAAATCCTTGCGATGATGCGGCTCAAGTGAACCTGTAAAACCCGCGACAGGCGACTCCCTTGCGAGCACTCATGAACCACAGCATCGACCAAAGCCATCGCGACCCGGATCTGTTCGGCCTGCTCTACGGTTTCAGTTTTCGCCCCGGTGAACGTGGTCGTGAGATTGATTCGGCCAAGGCGTTGCGATGCCTGCAACAACCGGAAGACGACGATCAGTTTCTCTGGCTGCACCTGAACCTGGCCCATGCCGCCTGCGAGCGCTGGATGAAAAGTCATCTGGAATTGCCGGAGGAGTTTTTCGAAGCGTTGCACGAAGGTTCGCGTTCGACGCGCATTGAGCACGTGGATTCGGCCTTGCTGGCGGTGGTCAACGATGTGGTGTTCAACCTCAGCAGCATGGTCTCCTCGGATGTCTCGACGCTGTGGGTGTGCGCCCGCAGTCGACTGATCATCAGCGCGCGCCTGCAACCGCTGCACTCGGTGGACAAGCTGCGTTCCTCGGTGAAGGCCGGTGAATGTTTTCGTTCGCCGCTGGAATTGCTCGTGCATTTGCTGCGCGATCAGGGCGAGGTGCTGACGCAAATCGTGCGCAAGACCAGCTTGAGTGTCGATCAGATAGAGGATGAATTGTTGTCGTCGCGGCTGTCGACCAACCGCGCCGAACTGGGCGCCAACCGCCGGGTGCTGGTGCGTCTGCAACGCCTGCTGGCGCTGGAGCCGGGGTCGTTGCTGCGCTTGCTCAATCGCCCGCCGCAATGGCTGCAGAAGGAGGACGTCAAGGAGCTGCGCAAGTCCACCGAGGAGTTTGCGCTGATCATCAACGACCTCACGGCGCTGGGCGAGCGGATCAAGCTGTTGCAGGAAGAAATCGCCGCCAACCTCAACGAGCAGAGCAACCGCACGCTGTTTACGTTGACGGTGGTCACGGTGCTGGCGTTGCCGATCAACATCATTGCCGGTTTCTTTGGCATGAACGTCGGCGGTATCCCTCTGTCCGGAGACCCGGAGGGGTTCTGGATTTTGGTGGCATTGGTCGCGACCTTCACCGTGCTGGCCGGACGCTGGGCGTTTCGCAAGCGTCAGGATTATTGAGCACGGAGCGCCATCACCCCCCTGTGGCGAGGGAGCTTGCTCCCGCTGGGTGGCGCAGCCGCCCCAACATTCTGTCATCCACATCGTGCTCACAGGCTTTACGACTGCTGCGCAGCCGAGCGGGAGCAAGCTCCCTCGCCACAGGTTTAGTGGGGGAATTCTGATTAACGGATAAGCAAAAACCCCAAACCCTGACCTGACGCAGTCTCTCTGTAACAATTAGCAACGACTATCACTGACACACCTCCCTCATCAGGATTGTCCGTTATGGCTACTCCTTCCTACCCCGCCGATGCTCAGGCATCCGCTACCCGCAGCGCCAAACCCCAGTTCGATAAAAAGCCCGGCGTGTTCACGCTGGTGATTTTTTTCGGCGTGCTGGCCATCGGGTTGTTGTTCACTGCTTACAGCCTGATGCACGACATGAACGAACTCGGCACGGTGGTGACCACCTGGACCCCGTTCCTGCTGCTGGGCGTGGCGCTGCTGATCGCATTGGGCTTTGAATTCGTCAACGGTTTCCACGACACCGCCAACGCCGTCGCGACAGTGATCTACACCAACTCGATGCCGCCGAATTTCGCGGTGGCGTGGTCCGGGTTTTTCAACTTCCTCGGCGTGCTGCTGTCCAGCGGCGCCGTGGCGTTCGGCATCATTGCCTTGCTGCCGGTGGAGCTGATACTGCAAGTCGGCTCGTCCGCCGGTTTCGCCATGATCTTCGCCCTGTTAATCGCGGCGATCCTGTGGAACCTCGGCACCTGGTGGCTGGGTTTACCGGCCTCGTCTTCGCACACGTTGATCGGTTCGATCATCGGCGTCGGCGTGGCTAACGCGCTGATGCACGGCCGTGACGGCACCAGCGGTGTGGATTGGGCGCAGGCGACCAAGATCGGTTACGCGTTGCTGCTCTCGCCGCTGGTCGGCTTTGGTTTCGCCGCGTTGCTGCTGCTGGCCTTGCGCGCGTTCGTCAAGAACCGCTCGCTGTACAAGGCTCCCGAAGGCAACACCCCACCACCGTGGTGGATTCGCGGCATGTTGATCGTGACCTGCACCGGCGTGTCGTTTGCCCACGGCTCCAACGATGGCCAGAAAGGCATGGGCCTGATCATGTTGATTCTGGTCGGCACGTTGCCCATGGCTTACGCGCTGAACCGCACCATGCCGGCCGACCAGGCGTTGCAGTTTGCCGCGGTGGCGCAAGTGACCCAGCAGGCGCTGGTCAAGGCTGCGCCACAACCGGCTCCGGCCGACCCGCGCCCGATCTTGTCCGACTACGTACGCAGCAAGGAAGCCACGCCGCAACTGGTGCCGGCGCTCGCCGCCCTCACCGGCAGCATCGGCGCGCAGGTCAAGGGTTACGGTTCGCTGTCCAAAGTGCCGGCCGAGGCCGTGGGCAACGTGCGTAACGACATGTACCTGACCAGCGAAACCATTCGCCTGATGGACAAGAACAAGGTCGGCAACTTCGACGCTGATACGAGCGGCAAGCTGCAACTGTTCAAGCAGCAGATCGACAACTCGACGCGCTTCATTCCGCTGTGGGTGAAGATCGCTGTGGCGATTGCGCTCGGCCTCGGCACGATGGTCGGCTGGAAACGCATCGTGGTGACGGTCGGCGAGAAGATCGGCAAGACTCACCTGACCTACGCACAAGGCGCCTCGGCGGAAACCGTGGCGATGCTGACGATTGGCGCGGCGGATATGTTTGGCCTGCCGGTGTCGACCACCCATGTATTGTCGTCGGGTGTGGCCGGGACCATGGTCGCCAACGGCGGCGGTTTGCAGATGAAGACCATCCGCAACCTGCTGATGGCCTGGGTGCTGACCTTGCCCGCCGCGATCCTGTTGTCGGGCAGCTTGTACTGGTTGTTCACCAAACTGTTCTAGCCTCGACACATACCCCCTGTGGTAGCGGGCTTGCCCGAAGGCGGCGTGTCAGTCAACTCAACTGTTGAATGTACATCAGCCTTCGCGAGCAAGCCCGCTCCCACAGGGGGATTTTTTTTGCAGGTAAAAAGCATTTCGTCGCAAATACAGGCGATTACGCATTTATTGATCCACTACCCGCCAGTTAGCACTTCAGTTTGCTAACGTGTTGCCGATTCTTAAGAGACTCGATGTATTCAGGAGTGGAATCGTGAATCTGTATATCAATCAGCTTCAGCAAAAAGCTGACTTCAAAGAAGCCATCTACGCCGGCGACATCTTCCTGAACACTCAGCTGCGCGCGGCCAAAGAGCTGTGTGCGTTCGCTCAGGAAAGCATCACCGCCGCTTTCGACGGCGAGACCAACCACCAGGCCCTGCACACGCTGATGCCGGTGGAAGAATTCGTGGTGTTGGTCACACGCCTCAAGGGCCAGTTCACCAACAGCCAGCGCGCCAAGGACCTGATCCTGTCGTTCATCGATGAGATCGGTGTCGACCCGCGCGAGTACATTTTCGACGTGCCGCGCATTCGCGTGGTGCCGAACTATGACTACCTGCACGCCGGCGTCAGCTACGCCTACAAACCGCACCGCGACACGTGGTACGGCAGCGTCGACTGCCAGATCAACACCTGGATGCCGGTGCACACCATTCGCCCCGACCAGACCATGATGATCAACGCCGGTTACTTCGACGTGCCGGTGAAGAACACCTCCAGCGAATGGAGCCTCAACGACTGGATCAGCAACCAGCGGCACAAGGCCAAGGACAACCTCAAGGAGGAAGTCCGCGTGCACCCGGTGCCACTGGAGGCGATCAACACGTCCTCAGAAATGCGCATCGCCGGCAACACCGGTGAGATGCTGATTTTCTCCGGCTCGCACCTGCACGGCACGGTCGCCAATCACACCGAACAAACCCGCTTCAGCGTGGATTTCCGCCTGATGCACCTCGATGACCTCAAGCACAAGCGTGGCGCCATCAACGTTGACAGCGCCTGCCCTGACGTCGGCGCCGGTTTCAAAGACTATTTCCACGCCCACGACTTTTCGAATTTCCAAGGAATCCAGCAATGACCAAGCGTCGCATCACGCCTGCCGAGGCCCAGTACAACGAAACCCGTGCCAACGTTCTGAAACGGGTCGATGCCGAGTACGTGGCCGACGCCCCGTTCGTGTTCGCCAACCGCATCGGCGTGACCGCTGCCCTGTCGCGCATGGAGCTGTTCAAGAAAGTCGCTGAAGTACCGGGCGCGATCATCGAGTGCGGCGTGTACAAGGGCAACTCGCTGATGCTGTACATGCACTTGTCGATGATCCTGGAACCGTACGCGATCAACCGTTCGATCGTTGGCTTCGACACCTTCGAAGGCTTCCAGAGCATCGACAAGAAAGAAGACCCGGCCGACGTTAACGAGACCATGTTCTCCGACACCGACCAGTCGCTGATCCAGGACATGATCGACGCCAACGACCTGCTGCGCCCGGTCAACCGCATCCCGCGTTGCGAGCTGGTCAAGGGCGACATCGTCAAGACTGTGCCGGAGTGGGTGAAGACCCGTCCGGACCTGGTCGTGGCCATGCTGATCCTCGACACCGACCTGTACGAATCGACCAAAGTCGCGCTGGAAACCTTCCTGCCGTACATGCCAAAAGGCGCGATCGTGGTGCTGGACGAAGTCGCTTACCGCAACTTCCCGGGCGAAACCAAGGCCCTGCGCGAAGTGCTGGACCTGAACAAGATCGAGCTGAAACGTTTGCCGTTTGACTCCTGTGTCGGCTATTTCCATGTCTAACGCATAACCCTGTGGGAGCGGGCTTGCTCACGAATGCGGTGTGTCATTCAGCATTTTTGTCGACTGACACACCGCATTCGCGAGCAAGCCCGCTCCCACATTTTTGACCGTGTTTGCCCTTCAGGTTGTGGACTGGATCAGTGCTGCCAGCCAGTCCATAAACGCTCTGACCCGCAACGGCAAATGCCGTTGCCGGGCATAGAGCAGCGACACCTCCATCGACGGCGCACTGAACTGCGGTAACACCGCCACCAGATCCCCGCGCTGCATTTGCGACTGCATGCCCTTGATCGGCGCCTGAATCAGCCCGAATCCCCCCAGACACGCCAACTCATACGCATCGGTGCTGTTCACCGTAATGCTGCCCGCCATCGGCAGTTGCCGCTGCTTGCCGTCCACTTCATACAAAAACCCATCCGAGCGCGAACCCAGTACGCCGACGTAATGGACCATCCGGTGCTGCGCCAGGTCCTCAAGCGTTTCCGGAACCCCATAGCGCTGCAAATACGCCGGGCTCGCGCAATTGACCATGGCAAAATCGCACACACGACGAGCGACCACCGACTGATCCGGTGGCGCCCCCACCCGCAACACACAATCAAAGCCCTCCCGGAGCACATCGACGCGGCGGTCCGTGGTGCTGATTTCGAGTTCCAGATGGGGGTGCCGCGCCATGAATTCCGGCAACTGCGGCATCACCACGCGGCGGGCCAGGAAGTTGGGCATGTCGATGCGAATCCGCCCGACCAGCGAAGCCGGATCCTGGCGGAACAGCCCCTCAATGTCGTCCATGTGCGACAGCAAATCCTTGCTGCGTTCATACAACACCACGCCGTCCTGAGTCGCCTGCACCTTGCGCGTGGTGCGTTGCAGCAACCGCGTGCCGAGCAGCTTTTCCAGGGCCTGGACGTGTTCTGAAACGGTGGACCTGGGCAACCCCAGACTCTCGCCGGCAAGGGTAAAACTCGACATTTCAGTGACACGAACGAAGGTGCGCAGCAGTTCCAGCTTGTTCATGGGCCGCCCTTTATTGTTCGAATAAACCGAGCAGTGATTCCGATTTCAGTTTGTTTATCACTTCGGGGCGGATAAATACACTTCCTCCACACCGCAACCCACTGCTCTGGAGCACGCCCCATGACCACAAAAATCGCACTGATCACTGGCGCCAGCCGCGGCCTTGGCAAAAACGCAGCGCTGCATCTGGCCGCCCAAGGCGTCGACATCATCGGCACCTATAACAGCAAGGCCGACGAGGCCCAGGCACTGGTCGAGGAGATCGAACGCCTCGGCGCCCGGGCGGTGATGCTGCAACTCGATGTCAGCCAAAGCGAACGTTTCGAAGATTTCGCCAGCCAGGTGGCTGAGATATTACTCAGCCGTTTTGATCGCCAGCACTTCGACTTCCTGCTCAACAACGCCGGCATCGGCCTGATGGCGCACTTCGTCGACACCACCGTCGCCCAGTTCGACCTGCTGATGAACATCCATTTGAAGGGACCGTTCTTCCTGACCCAGAACCTGCTGCCGCTGATGGCCGACGGCGGGCGCATCCTCAACGTTTCCAGCGGCCTGACCCGTTTCGCCTTGCCGGGTTATGGCGCCTACGCCGCGATGAAAGGCGCGATGGAAGTGCTGACGCGTTATCAAGCCAAAGAGCTCGGTGCTCGCGGTATCAGCGTGAATACCTTGGCGCCGGGGGCTATTGAAACTGATTTCGGCGGCGGCACCGTGCGCGACAACAGCGACGTCAACGCCTACGTCGCCAGCAACACCGCGCTGGGTCGCGTCGGCCAACCGGACGACATCGGCGCCGCGATTGCACTGCTGCTGGCGCCGGGCGGTCAGTGGATCAATGGCCAGCGCGTTGAAGCGTCGGGCGGGATGTTTTTGTAATACAGGGGAATGAAAAAACGGGCTGATCATCAGCCCGTTTTTTTAGTGCCGGGCAACAAGTCCCTGCAACACCGTCAGCAGTTCCACCCGGCCCTTGCGCGACTCGCCTTCGAACTCGATCCAGCCTTCGTTGAAGCCATCAATCATCTGCATTCGTGGCAGCGGATGGCGCATGCCCTGATGCTCGAACAACGCCTGCCAGGTCTCGCGCGGTACGCTTTGCATGCGCACGGGTTCGCCCAAAAGTTCGCTGAAACCGGCACCCAGTTGCAACGGCGTGATGCGTTGCGGGCCTTCCAGCTCGACGATTCGTTTGCTTTGCCACGACTCCTGCAGCAGCTCGGCGGCCACCCGCCCGACGTCGGCGGTGGCGATCATCGGCACCGGTTTATCCAGCGGTTGCAGGAAACTTGGAATCATCCCCGAGCCCATTGCGTGTTCGACGTCCCACTGAGTGTTCTCCATGAACCACGCCGGGCGCAAGAACGTGACGGGCAGTTCCAGCGCGGTTAACGCCTGCTCCAGCAGTTGTAACTGATTGAGCAGGTTCGGCTGAGTGGCCTGGGCGCCGATGGTCGACAGGCACACCACATGACCGGGGCGTGCGGCGGCCAATGCCCGACGTATGTTGTCCGTCACTTGGCGGGCTTCCGGGAAACCGGGGGACGGATCAAAGTTCGACGGCATCATCACAAACACACCGTCCACGCCGGTAAAGGCCTGGGCCATGGCCTGCCAATCATCGACATCGGCCAACGCCAGTTCACAACCACGCTGCGCCCACACCGCGCCTTTGTCGGCGCTGCGCACCACGGCGCGTACTGCATGGCCGGCGGCCAACAAGGTTTGGGCGACTTCGCCACCCACCTGCCCGGTAATGCCCATCACTGCGTACATGAACTGCTCTCCTGCCCGAAAACGACGACTGTCGCGATGGGGAGAATTTTCCGCGCAATAGCGAGATTCTCCGATAGCATCAATGTCATTGCATACATGATCAGGAATCATCAATGAGCTTCGATGCCAGTCTTGCCAGCGGCATGGGCGTATTCAGCGCGGTGGTCGATGGCGGCAGTTTCGTGCGCGCCGCCGAAGCGCTGGAGCTGACGCCATCGGGCGTGAGCCGCGCCATCGCCCGGCTGGAAAAACGCTTGGGCATTCGCCTGTTCGATCGCACCACCCGTACCGTCACCCTGACCGATGAGGGCCGGCGCTTCTACGGCGAAATCGCGCCGCTGCTGGCCAGTCTCGAAGAAGCGGCCAACTCGGCGTCCAGCAGCGCCACCCAGGTCCGGGGACGCCTGCGAGTCAACATGGACCCGTACTTTTCCCGTTTGATTCTGGGCCCGGCGCTCGGCCAGTTCATGCAGCGCTATCCCGAGTTGTACCTGGAGCTGCAAACTCGCGATCAATTGGGTGACATGGTGGCCGACGGCTTTGATCTGGCCGTGCGCTTCGGGCATCCGGCCTCCTCCTCATTGGTGGCGCGCCAATTGTTGGAGGTGCGGGTGCTGACCGTCGCCTCACCGGCCTATCTGAAAAAGCATGGGCGGCCGTTGACGCCATTGGACATGGAGGACGAGCGGCACGTGTGCATGCAGTTTCGCGATCCGCAAACCGCTCGCCCGTTCGGCTGGGAATTCCATCGACCGGGACGGCCGGTGTTGCAGGTACAGCCGCATTGCCGATTGCTGGTGAATGATGTCGGCACGCTGCACAGCGTTTGTGAAAGTGGCGAGGCCATCGCCCAGGTGCTGGACCTGGGGATGGCGCCGGCCTTGAAAGCGGGCCGTCTGGTCGAGTTGTTTCCCGACTGGCCCGATGAACGTTTCCCGCTGTATGCCTTGTACCCTTCACGGCACTTGCCGGCGGCCAAAGTGCGGGCATTTCTCGAGTTTGTCAGTGAGCTTTGCGCACAGTAGCCCGGCCGATCAGCATCCGCTCCCGCACCACGTCATACACCCAGTGGTAAATGTAGGTATAGGGCAGGAAGAACAGCAGCACACCGATGTCGAGCAGGAACGCTTCCCACAGGCCGATGTTCAGCCACCAGGCAATCAGCGGCACACCGACCGCGACCAGACCGCCTTCAAACAGCAGCGCATGAACCACCCGGACCCAGGCGGTGTGAGCCATCTGGTAGCGCTTGAGCACGCGGTCGAACAGGCCGTTGAAGACCACGTTCCAGGCCAGGGCCAGGGCCGCGATGGCCATGGTCACGACGCCCATGTCGAGCATCGGTTTGTCCATGATCCAGGCCAGCAACGGGGTACAGATCAGGATGGCCAGCAGTTCGAAACCAACGGCCTGGAAAATACGTTCAGTGATGGATTTGTTGGCGCTCATGGCCAGACTCCTCTGAGTGACTGTGGTTGCCATGTTCCTGCATCACACCGATACTTCATAACCAATAACCATCGATCAAGGCGATAGTTCATGGCTTCTCACGAAGTGTTGCTGGCGTTTGTCCAGGCAGCGACCCAAGGCTCTTTTTCCGCAGCGGCGCGCAAACTGGGGCGCAGCCAGTCGACCATCAGCGCGGCGGTGGCCAGTCTGGAAATCGATTTGAACCTGGTGCTGTTCGATCGCAGCAGTCGCAAACCCAGCCTGACCCCGGCCGGGCACGTGATGCTGCAACGGGCCGAGGAGATACTGGCCGCTACCAGTCGCCTGGAAATGACCGCCAGTCAGTTGTCACAAGGCGTTGAGCCGAAACTGACCGTGGCGATTTCCGACACCTATCAATCCGACCGCTTCGAAGCGGCGCTGAGTGCGTTCGAGCAGCGTTATCCAGATCTGGAGTTTGAGTGCCTGATTGCCGAATGCGATGACTTGATTGCGCTGGTGCAACGGGGTCGGGCGCAGGTGGCGTTTGCCGAAATGCAGGACAGCTATCCACCGGATCTGGTGAGTTCGACAGTTGAGGAACGCACGGAAATTGCGCTGTTCGTCTCCCCGATGCATCCGTTGGCGGCGCTCGATCATATCGATCAGGACGTTCTGCGACAGCACCGGGAATTGCGTTTGGCGACCATCGTCAATCCGTATGAAAGCCGGGCGAAGGGGCGCGTGTGGTCGGCGCCGAGTTATCTGATGCTGCTGGAAATGGCCCAAGGCGGATTTGGCTGGGCGCCGTTGCCGCGGTGGTTGGTGGAGCGGTTTGGTCCGGGTTCGTTGCAGGAACTCAACGTGCGCGGTTGGCCGAAACCGGTGTTTGTCGATGCGCTGTGGTCGCGCCAGCATCCGCCGGGGCCGGCGGGGAGCTGGTTGTTAAGCAAGATGCTGGAATAGCGGCGCCCCCTTCGCGAGCAAGCCCGCTCCCACATTAGATCGAGTTGCACAGACAGATGCGGTCAAGTGTGGGAGCGGGCTTGCTCGCGAAGGGGCCGGCAAGATCACATCACTTCAAAGCCTTGATCCGCGCTTCAAGAAACCGCCGCTCCGGCACTTGCTGCGTTAACTCCAGCGCTCGCTCATACGCCGCCCGCGCCTCCTCCACCCTGCCCAACTGCCGGCAAAACTCCGCCCGCGCCGAGTGCGCCAAGTGGTAATCGAGCAATTCACCCCGGTCCAGAATCGCCTCAACCAACGTCAACCCCGCCAACGGCCCATCGCGCCGGGAGATCGCTGCCGCCCGATTCAACTCGATCACCGGCGACGGCACCACCCGCAACAACAAGTCATACAGACCGACAATCTGCAGCCAGTCGGTGTCTTGCGGTGTCGCCGCTTCGGCATGCACCGCCGCAATGGCCGCTTGCAGGCAATAAGGCCCGAAACGCTGCTGGGTCAGCGCCTGCTCGACCAAAGCGCAACCTTCGGCAATCATCCCGGCGTCCCACAATGAGCGGTCCTGCTCATCCAGCAGGATCAACTCGCCGGTCGCCGACGTCCGGGCCTGGCGCCGTGACGCGTGCAGCAACATCATCGCCAGCAAGCCCATGACCTCCGGCTCCGGCAGCAGCTCCAGCAGCAATCGCCCCAGCCGGATCGCCTCGCGCGTCAGGTCTTCGCGCGTGACTTCAGCACCGATGGACGCCGAATAACCTTCGTTGAACACCAGGTAAATCACCCGCAGCACGCTGTCGAGGCGTTCGGGCAATTCCGCCAGCGTCGGCACTTGATAAGGGATTTTCGCATCACGGATTTTCGCCTTCGCCCGCACGATGCGCTGGGCAATGGTGGCCGGCGCCGACAGGAACGCCCGGGCGATTTCTTCTGTGGTCAGGTCGCAGACTTCACGCAAGGTCAGTGGCACTTGGGCGTCGGAGGCGAGTGCCGGGTGACAGCAGGTGAAGATCAGGCGCAAGCGATCGTCTTCCACGTCTTCGTCACTCCAGTCGGCCTGCTCCAGCGCCTCCAGTTGCGCGATCAGCATTGGTTGCGAGGCAATAAAACGCGCGCGCCGACGCAAGGCATCGATGGCCTTGAAGCGTCCGGTGGACACCAGCCAGGCGCGCGGATTGTTCGGCACGCCGTCACGCTGCCAGCGTTCGACGGCGATGAAAAAAGCCTCGTGCAGGGCCTCTTCGGCGAGGTCGAAATCGCCAAGCAAACGGATCAGCGTCGCCAGGATCCGCCGCGAGTCTTCGCGGTAAACCTGCTCGACCCGGGCCTGCACCGCCTCGCCAGGCATCAGTCCGGCATGCCTTCGGTCACCAGCGCTTCCAGCCGATCAAGGCTTTGCCCCCAGCCGTCATGAAAGCCCATGTCTTCGTGGGCCTTGTAATCCTCTTTTGACCAATGCATGGCGCGCGCGGTGTAGAGGGTTTTGCCGTCCCGCTCCTCAAGCGTCACTTCGGCCGCCATGAACGGTTTGCCCGAGGGAATCCAGCCAGGGATAAACGCGTCGGTGAACACCAGACGCTCAGGCGCGACGATCTCCAGAAACACACCCATGGTCGGGTATTCACTGCCATCCGGGGCGCGCATCAGGGTGCGAAACTGGCCGCCGACCCACAGGTCCATTTCGCACTCTGGCGTGGTCATGCCGTGTGGCCCCCACCATTGGGCGAGCAAGGCCGGCTCGGTCCAGGCGCGGAAGATTTTCTGGCGCGGCGCATCGATCAGGCGGCTGATGGATAACTCGAACTCGGCAGACTTTTTTTCAGCAGATTGCAGGCTCATGCAAAACTCCTTTTTTTGTCATTGTTATTCAGACATTCAACTGGCGAACGGGGCGCACCTCGACACAGCCGACCCGGGCCGCCGGAATGTTGCCGGCGACCTGGAGCGCTTCATTGAGGTCCTTGGCATCGATCAGGTAGAAGCCGGCCAGCTGCTCCTTGGTTTCGGCAAACGGACCGTCGGTGATCGACATCTTGCCGTTACGCATGCGAACGGTGGTGGCGGTCTGCACCGACTCCAGCGCCTCGGCCGCGAGCATCCGGCCGCCACTCTGGATCGACTCGGCGTAGGCCATGCACTCGGCATCGTTCGGGCTCTCGGGCAGCGAGTGCAAGGTGTGCTCGTTGCTGTAGACCAGGCATAGGTATTTCATGTGGCTCTCCTGAATCGAACGGATCAACTATGGCTGCAGATTGACGCGTTGGCGAAATTCCCGACGATCAGGGCTGCAGATTGAACACCGCAGCGCCACTGGCCATGTCAAACGGGGCCGACCAGTGTTCATGGACAATCCGCCATTGCCCGGCGTCGCGACGATAGCAAGCGGTCACGCGCATCCAGCAGGCCTGGGTTTCGCCCTTCTCGTTGGTGCCGCCGCAATGGGCCAGCCAATGAGCGAAGGCGATGTGCTCGTCCGCCACGATGTTCATGTGACCGAAGTCAAATTTATGCGGGCCCTGGCACATTTCCATGCACTCCAGCCAATGCGCGCGGTAGGCGGCCTTGCCGCGGAATTGCAAGGCCTTGACCGCGTCGTAGGAGACGATGTCCTCGGCATACAGGGCCAGGATTTTGTCGACATCCTTGGAGATGACGGCCTGGCGGTAAGTGTCGATCAGGGTCTCGATTTCGTGAGTGGCGCTCATGGTGGTTCTCCGTGGTTTTTGTGGTGAAGACACCTTTAGTCGTTCGGCAAAAAGCCAAATCGACAGCCGAAATAAAAATAATCCATCGGCGCAAACTCGCTAGAATCCGAGGCTCATTCATGTGGGAAAAGGACACTCCAGTGACAGCCCGACTCGTGCCTTACGAAAGCCTGAACGCGCGCCAGCGCCAGCAGGTCGAGGCCATCGAAGTTCACCAGGAACAAATCAGGTTCAGCGGCGACATTCACGGTGCATTGCACACCTTGCTGTCCAAACCCGGCCCCGGCGTCAAAGGTTTTGCACTGCTGGTCGAGGACGCTCCGGTGGCCTTCCTGCTGCTCAAGCGCCCGCCCGTGTTACCGGCCTGGGCCGATGAACACAGCGCCACTTTGCATGCGTTGCAAGTGGATCAGCGCGCTCAGGGAAAAGGCTATGGCAAGGCTTGCCTGCAAGCGCTGCCCAAGGTGGCGCGCCAGGCGTTTCCGGAAATAAAGGGGCTGGAATTATCGGTGGATGCGGACAACGAGTCGGCCATCGCGCTGTATGCGAAGTTCGGCTGGGTGGATAGCGGCGAGGCCTACAAGGGCCGGATTGGGTATGAGCGGCGGATGGGTCTGGTGTTCTGAATCTCTACTGACCCAACACCAAACAAATGTGGGAGCGGGCTTGCTCGCGAAGGCGGTGTGTCAGTCAACTATGATGTCGACTGTCACACCGCCTTCGCGAGCAAGCCCGCTCCCACAAGGGATATTCGGTGGATTTATAAGTCGAGCACCATCTCATGCCACGCCATCCCGCCATGATCAGACGCTGAAGGCTTGACGTAGGCAAAACCAAACCCGGCATACAGCGGAATATGCCGTTCCTTGCACATGAGGTGAATATGGGTCTTGCCCAAAGCGCGCATCCGCTCAATGAATTCGCCCATCAACCGTTTCGCCAGCCCCAGCCCCTGATAGTCCGGGTGCACCACCACCGACATGATCACCACATGCGGGCCGGCCGGGTCGTGGCCGATCAGTTCCTTGAACGCTTCATCCGACATCTCCACCTGAAACGCCGCACCGGAATTGATGAAACCGGCTACCACGCCGTCGACTTCAGCCACGATGAAACCCTCGGGCCAAGTGGCAATGCGCGTGGCGATTTTCTCGCGGGTGGCCGCCTCGTCACCTTCGTAGGCGACGGTTTCGATGGCGTAGCAGCGGTCCAGGTCAGTGGCGGTGACGTTGCGAATGAGGGTGTTCATGGCGGCTCGGAATCAGCGTGGGAAAGGCTGCGAATCATAGATCAATAAGGTGTTCATATCGATCACTGCCGGCGCCGTAAAGCCTGCGTATAGACGCTTTCATTGCTCGAAGGTTCGGATTATTGATGGAGCCGGTCACAGCACATCAGTAGGGGGAACACACCATGAGCAGCGTTCAGATCGGTCTTCTTATGTTGTTGGGCATCAGCACGTTTGGCTTCATCACCTTGTCGATCGACCTGATGCGGGCGCGCCGGGTGAAGCAAGGTAAATAACCCGACGAGAGGCGGACACGCCATCCGCCTCTCGCGGTGTTCACGGCTTGATCGGCAGCCAGATTTCCAGCACGCCGGTGTTGAGTTTCGGGTTGAAGTCTTCGCTGTAGCGTTCGAATTCCGGGGCGTCCACCGCTTCTTTACCGGACTGCGGCAACCAGGTTTTCCAGATGTACTGAAAGGTCTGGGGCAAAGTGTCCAGCGATCCTGTGTGTTCGAATACCGCGTAGTGCTGGGGTTGAACCTCGACCCAGCGGTACTTTTCTGGCAGGTCGTCGAGTTTGTCGATTTCGACGCCGGCGATGTATTCAAATCCGCCCTTGCCATCCGGGTTGCAGCAGATGCCGTAGGTCACTTCGCCTTTTTGACCGGGAATCTGGCCAATCTCGGGAGTGAATTTTTCCCAGAGATCGGGAATTTTCTTCGAGGTTTCCTGGGTAAATCGCCCCCCAAACCCTGCGATGAGCAGGAAGTGCCCGTGTTCGAAGCGGGGCTCGGCTGGTTTTACGCCTGTTTGCTCATCCATGGCTCAACTCCTGAGGCTTAAAAATGGGTTCGGCTGGGAGTATAGAAGCCAAACCCGATTCGCCCAGTTACAGGGCGTGCAACTGTTCCACGGCCGCCGCGCCGACAAACTCGTTGTAACCCGATAGGATCACGTAGACCGCGAAATAGCAGAAGATCGCCGCCGATGCCATGTACGAGTAGCGCAGCAGTTTGTCACCCAGCAACTTGCCGCCGTGGCTCGCGGCAAAGCACAAACCCGCGCTCCACAGCAGACCGGCACAAAGGAATCCACCCAGAAACAGCACCGAGCTTAGGGCACCACCGCCCCCGGAACGAGCGATCAACGTGCCGCCCACTGCCGCGAACCACAAGATGGCGCTGGGCGAGGACATGGCGAGGAAGATCCCGCGGAAAAATTCCTTGCGATGGGAGTTCTGCCCCACCTCTTCGGCTTGCGCCAAAGCCGCTTCGTGGTGAATCGCCGAATAGATCATCTTCGCCGCGAAATAGATCAGCAACGCCGAACCGCCGATCCACAGCACCCAGCGCACGGTTTCGTATTGCAGCAAAACGGTCATGCCCGCCAGCGCCAGCACCGCGTAGATCAGGTCGCCGACGCAGGTCCCCAAGCCCAGGGCAAAGCCCTGAAAATAGCCGCGTTGCATGGCCAGGGTGATCATCGCGATGTTGGCCACGCCGATATCCAGGCACAACGAAAGGCTCAGCAAGAAGCCGCTGCTAAATTCCATCAACCGATTTCCTTCGGAAAAAAATGTTTACTCACTGGCTGGACAGTGTGCCACGACTGCCCTTATCTTCCGCAACAGGCCACCGCAGTGGCCAGCGTCGCTCGGACGGTTCCGGGCGCTCACGTTATCCGAGGCAACAATGGCTAACCCAGGTTCGCCGCGCCGCTTTGCGCGCATAGATCGACTCCCCCCTTACGTATTCAACATCACTGCCGAGCTGAAGATGGCCGCCCGTCGTCGTGGCGAAGACATCATCGACTTCAGCATGGGCAACCCTGATGGCCCGACCCCGCCGCACATCGTCGAAAAACTGGTGACCGTCGCCCAGCGCGAAGACACTCACGGTTACTCGACGTCCAAAGGCATTCCGCGCCTGCGCCGGGCGATTTCCAACTGGTACAAGGATCGCTACCAGGTCGACATCGACCCGGAAACCGAAGCGATTGTCACCATCGGCTCAAAGGAAGGCCTGGCGCATTTGATGCTGGCGACCCTGGATCAGGGCGATACCGTGCTGGTGCCGAACCCGAGTTACCCGATTCACATCTACGGTGCCGTGATTGCCGGTGCCCAAGTGCGTTCTGTGCCGCTGATTCCGGGCGTGGATTTCTTCGCCGAACTGGAACGGGCGATTCGCGGCTCGATCCCGAAACCGAAAATGATGATTCTCGGCTTCCCGTCCAACCCTACCGCGCAATGCGTGGAGCTGGATTTCTTCGAACGGGTGATCGCCCTCGCCAAGCAGTACGACGTACTCGTGGTGCACGACCTGGCTTACGCCGACATCGTCTATGACGGCTGGAAAGCCCCGTCGATCATGCAAGTGCCGGGTGCCAAGGACATTGCGGTGGAGTTTTTCACCCTGTCCAAGAGCTACAACATGGCGGGCTGGCGGATCGGCTTCATGGTCGGCAACCCGGAACTGGTCAACGCCCTGGCGCGGATCAAGAGTTACCACGACTACGGCACCTTCACCCCGCTGCAAGTCGCGGCGATTGCGGCGTTGGAAGGCGATCAGCAGTGCGTCAAAGACATCGCCGAGCAGTATCGGCAGCGGCGTAACGTGCTGGTCAAAGGCCTGCATGAATTGGGCTGGATGGTCGAAAACCCGAAAGCGGCGATGTACGTCTGGGCCAAAATTCCTGAGGCGTATGCGCACCTGGGTTCGCTGGAGTTCGCCAAGAAACTGCTGGCCGAGGCCAAGGTGTGTGTTTCGCCGGGTGTGGGGTTTGGTGAGTACGGGGATGATCATGTGCGCTTCGCGCTGATCGAAAACCAGGACCGGATTCGTCAGGCGGTGCGCGGGATTCGGGGGATGTTTCGGGCGGATGGGCTAGTCGCCAAATCTAACGCCTGACACATAACACTGTGGGAGCGGGCTTGCTCGCGAAGGCGGACTAACATTCAACATCTGCTTTGAATGTTGAGTCCTCTTCGCGAGCAAGCCCGCTCCCACATTTGTTTCGGGGTGATCACAAGAGTTGTGTCACCACCTGTGTTTTGCTTAAACGAACATCGACAGCAGCAGGATAAAGCCCAGCGCAACCACGGACAGGATGGTTTCCATCGCGGTCCAGGTCTTGAAGGTTTCTGCCACGGTCATGTTGAAGTACTGCTTCACCAGCCAGAAACCCGCGTCGTTGACGTGAGACAGGACCAACGAACCGGCACCGGTAGCCAACACCAGCAGCTCACGGTTCACACCCGGAATCATCCCCACCACCGGCACCACAATGCCCGCGCCAGTAATGGTTGCCACAGTGGCTGAACCGGTTGCGATACGAATCACCGCCGCCACCAGCCACGCCAGGAGGATCGGTGAGATCTGTGCGTTCACCGCCATGTGGCCGATCACGTCACCCACGCCGCTGGTCACCAGCATCTGCTTGAAGCCACCACCGGCACCGATGATCAGAATGATCGCGGCAGTCGGCGCGAGGCTCGAATCGAGCCATTTCAGAATGCGTTTCGAGTCGATGCCCTGACGGTGACCGAAGGTGTACAGCGACAACAGCAGCGCCAACAGCAACGCCGAGATCGGGTGACCGATCAGGTCCATGAAGGAGCGGGCGAAATTGCCATCCGGCAGCACCACGTCGGCAAAGGTCTTGAGCAACATCAGGAACACTGGCAGCAGCACAGTGATCAGCGTGATGCTGAAGCTTGGCAGGTCGGCCGATTCCGGCTCGCGCGCCAGTTGATCCACCAGTTCCTGGTTAGGATGGCCGGGGATGTACTTGGCAATGAACGTACCGAAGATCGGGCCGGCAATGATGGCCGTTGGCAGCGCCACAATCAGACCGTACAGAATGGTTTTACCGATGTCGGCACCGAACACGCCGATGGCCAGCAACGGACCCGGGTGCGGCGGAACCAGACCGTGCACGGCGGACAGACCGGCCAGCAGCGGGATACCGATCTTGATGATCGACACGCCGGTGCGGCGCGCCACGATGAACACCAGCGGAATCAGCAGCACGAAACCGATTTCGAAGAACAGCGGAATGCCGACCAGGAAGGCCGCGAACATCATCGCCCACTGCACTTTGTCTTTGCCGAACGCGCGAATCAGCGTCTGGGCAATCTGATCCGCCCCGCCCGACTCGGCCATCATTTTGCCGAGCATGGTGCCCAGCGCGAGGATGATCCCGACAAAACCGAGCACCCCACCGAAGCCATCCTGGAACGCTTTGATAACGGTGCCGATCGGCATGCCGGAGGTCAGCCCGAGAAAGGCTGCGGCAATGATCAGGGCAATGAACGGGTGGAATTTGAACTTGGTAATCAGGAATATAAGCCCGATCACCGTGACCACTGCATCGAGCAGCAGGAACGTCTCGTGGGACATGCCAAACATTAGGGGTGTCTCCTGGTTGTTGTTGTTATTAAAGCGGGTAATTCGCGAGCCATCAGGACAGCGCTATCTTTTTTGGCAACACTCATACGGCCTGTTTCAGGCCGTGTGCCTGCCACCAGACGTGCGCCTGCGACGCCAGTTGCTCGACGCTGTGGGTCGATGCATCCAGCGCCAGGGTCAAAGGCTCGCCCACGGGGGATTCGAGAGTGGCGAACTGGCTGTCAATCAGGGTCGATGGCATGAAGTGGCCCGGCCGATGCGACACACGCTCGGCGGCGACTTCAGGGGTCAACTCAAGGAACACGAAGCCCAGGCCCGGCAAGGCGCTGCGCAGCACTTCGCGGTAACTGTGTTTGAGGGCCGAGCAAGTCAGCACCGGGCGTTCGCCCTTGGCATCGACGCGGCGCAGTTCATCGCACAGGCTGTCGAGCCAGCCGGCACGGTCCTGGTCGTTCAGGGGGATACCCGCGCTCATCTTTTCGATATTGGCGGCAGGGTGGAAAGTATCGCCTTCAATGGCAGTGGCGCCGCTGAGCTGGCACAAGGCCTCGCTGACGCATGTCTTGCCGCAACCGGCAACGCCCATGATGACCAGGGCGGTGATGGGATGATTCATGTAACACCTCAGCGCGCAGACAGCGCTACCTTTGAAAGCTATGACACTCGATCAAAAGTAGAAGTTGCCGACGCCTTCTTGTCATTTTTGTGGGTTGCAGCATTGTTGTCCCAGCGCCAAAAAGCGAGGTTCAGGCAAAACTCGCTTACGCATTTGCAGCTGCTTCGGGACAGCGCTACCTTAGTGCCTTGAATTTTGTTTGGCAAGCCGCCCGATGACCTCCCCTAAAAACGATAAAAATACCCGCACCACTGGCCGCCCTACCCTCAATGAAGTGGCTCGACTGGCCGGGGTCAGTCCGATTACCGCCTCCCGTGCGTTGCGTGGCGTTAGCACCGTGGCCACCGAACTGGTGGAAAAAGTCCAGAAAGCCGCGCTTGAACTCAACTACGTGGTCAATCCCGCCGCCCGCGCCCTGGCCTCGGCGCAGAGCCATTCGGTGGTGGTTTTGGTGCCGTCACTGTCCAACTTGTTGTTCATCGACACGCTGGAGGCCATTCATCAGGTGCTTCGCCCCAAGGGCTTCGAAGTGCTGATCGGCAACTTCCACTACTCGCGCGATGAAGAAGAAAACCTGCTGCGCAACTACATGGCCTATCAGCCTCGCGGCTTGCTGCTGACCGGTTTCGACCGCACTGAAAGTTCGCGGCGGATGATTGAAGCCAGCAACATTCCCTGCGTGTACATGATGGAACTGGACAGCGCGGCGGGCGTGAATTGCGTGGGCTTCTCACAATTGGCCGCAGGCGAAACAGCGGCTGAACATTTGCTGTCCCGTGGGCGCAAGCGCCTGGCCTACATCGGCGCGCAGCTGGACCAGCGCACCTTGCTGCGCGGCGAAGGGTTTCGCAAAGCGCTGCAAAAGGCCGGTTTGTATGACCCGGATCTGGAAGTGCTGACCCCGCGTGCGTCATCCGTGGGCTTGGGCGGTGAACTGTTTCTGCAACTGCTGGCCAGTCATCCCGATGTCGATGCGATCTTCTTCGGCAACGACGACCTGGCCCAGGGCGCACTGCTCGAAGCCATGCGCCATGGCATCAAGGTCCCGCAACAAGTCGCCATCCTCGGCTTCAACGACCTGCCCGCCTCGGCGCACATGGTGCCGCGTCTGAGCAGCATCAATACACCGCGCGAGGCGATTGGGCGGCGCTCGGCGGAGTTGATGTTGACATTGCTGGCGGGGAATTCAGTGGCTAAACCGGTGCAGGACATGGGGTTTGAACTGAAAATCCGGGAAAGCACGTAACCCCCTTGTAGGAGTGAGCCTGCTCGCGATGGCGGAGTGTCAGTCAACAGAGATTTGACAGTCAGACCGCTATCGCGAGCAGGCTCACTCCTACAAGGGATCGGTGTTGGTTCAGCGCCCCATCAGTTCGACAAACGCCATCGCGCCCTTCTGCAACGGCTGGCTCTTGAGCCACACGGCATGCACCGGCAGCTCCAGACCATTCTCGATGTTGCGAAAGTTCAGACGCTTGAGCCTTCCGGCGTCGAGCAGCGGCTGGACCACAGACACCGGAAAGTTGCCCCAGCCCAACCCCGCTTCGACCATCTCCAGCGCCATCGCCAAGGTGTCGGTGCGCCAGTAAGACTCGCCGACCAAGGGCCGGGTTTCGCTAATCGGCAAGTCGCGGCTGGCGACGATGATTTGCCGGACGTTGACCAGATCCTCGAGAAACAAATCCCGCCCTTGAAACATCGGGTTGTCCGCCGCGAGCGTAGCGATCATCCGCTCCGTGCCGACAAACTGAAACCGCTCCAGCACATTCATGTTGAGCCCGGCGAAGGCCAGGCACACGCTGATCCGGCCGCTGTGCAACATGGCCAACACATCATCCTGCGGCGCACTGAGCACTTCGATATCCAGTAGTGGATGACGCTCGGCAATCACCTTGATCGCGGTCATCAAGCGCCCCTTGTCGATGTCCGCCACGACACCTATCGACAACTTGCTTTCCAGCCCCAGCGATAACTCGATTGCGTGCACTTGCAGCTGCTTGAGTTGCTCGGCGATCAGTCGTACGTGCGGCACCAGCGCACTGGCCATGGCGGTTGGCACCGGTTCGCGATGGCTGCGATCAAACAGCGGATAACCCAGTTCAGCCTCCAGGTTGGCGATGCCCATGCTCACTGCCGACGGTACTTTGCCCAGCGCCCGGGCAGCGGCTGAAAATGAGCCGCGTTCGATCACCGCAAGAAACAACTCGATGCTGTCACTGTTGAAATTCATCCATCGTCCTATCAATAAAACTGAAAGCTACTGACTTTTTCTATCACTCCTATTGAAGCTATCTTTCGCCGCCTCCGCCAGTGCTGCTGGTTTCAAATTCGTAAGAAAGAGGCAAATTCCCATGCAAGGCGTCAAACGCAAACTGGTCTACGTGTCGTTGTATGAAGTCATCGGCATGACGTTTTCGGCACTCGGCCTGGCGCTTTTGTCCGGCACTTCCCCAGGCAGTACCGGCCCCTTGGCAGTGATCATCACCACCATTGCCGTGACCTGGAATTTCATCTACACCTCGCTGTTCGAGCGCTGGGAAAGTCGCCAGTTATCACGCACCCGCACCGTTAAACGGCGCATCGCCCATGCCGTGGGTTTTCAACTAACCTTGATAGTGTTTCTCATCCCGTTGATTGCCTGGTGGATGAACATCAGTCTGGTGCAAGCCTTCCTGCTGGACTTGGCACTGATCATCTTCATCCCGTGCTACACCTTCGCGTTCAACTGGTTGTTTGATCGCACGTTTGGATTGCCAACGTCGGCGCTGCCGGATCCGGTTTGATAACGGAGTAGCTCAATGGAACATGCACTGAAGATTCTCGGTAAAGCGTCCTCCATCAACGTCAGAAAAGCCCTGTGGACCTGTGAGGAACTGGGCGTTACCTACGAGCGTGAGGACTGGGGCAGCGGCTACGCATCGACCCACACGCCAGAGTTTCTGCGCCTGAACCCGAATGCCCAGGTGCCGGTGATCATCGACGAGGCCGGCGTGTTGTGGGAGTCGAATACCATTTGCCGTTACCTGGCCGGCAAACACCAAAATACCGATCTGCTGCCACATGACCCGGCGGCGCGCGCGCGGGTGGAACAGTGGATGGATTGGCAAGCCACCGAGCTCAATCCTTCCTGGAGCTACGCGTTTACTGCGTTGGTGCGCAAGGACCCGGAGTTTCAGGACCCGCACCGGATTGCGGTAGGCGTGCGCGGCTGGAACCAGAAAATGGCCATCCTCGAACATCAACTCGCGACCACAAAAGCCTATGTCGCCGGGCCGCGTTTTACCCTGGCTGATATTGTCGTCGGGCTGTCGGTCAACCGCTGGCTGATGACCCCGATGGAGCGCCCGGACTTCCCCGCCATCGACGAATACTTCCAACGCCTGGCCCAACGCCAGGGTTTTCTGAAACACGGCTGTAATGGCCTGCCATAGCTGAGCGGCGGTCGAACTCTGCCGCCTGACGGCAACTCCTGACCGCTATTCACTCCTCGAGCCCCGTAAACAGGGGCCTTAAGCGACGGCACGCTTATTGCTCCTGCCCTCCGGTCAGCCATTACCTACAGGGCTATTCATCATGTTGGTCAGTGCCAAACAAACACAAATGATCCCTCTGCCCAAGCGTCCCGGCGAAGACCCGAGCGCTGAAGCTGCCGCCGGGCTGCAAAGCGGCATGCAAGGCGCGATGCTGCAAGCCCTGCAAACCAATGTTCAGGCGCAGGTCCAGGCGTCCGCGACCCAACAAACCACGCAGCAAGTGAACGAAGCGAGCAAGATCAGCGACAACATCGATGAAGCCTTCGCCAAGACCCGCGTGGCGCTGCAAGCAGCCGATCCGTCGAAAGTGCCGGCCGATATTCAAGCCAAATCCACCGACAGCGCGGCAATGACCGACTTCAAGGATTACATGAGCAAAACGCCGGAACAGCGGCTGCGCGACAGTATTCTGAAAGACATGGGCATTACCGAAGAAGACTTGAAAGCCATGCCGCCGGAGAAACAACAGGCCGTCGCGCAAGAGATTGCCGATCGCATGCAGGACAAGATGAAACTGGCGCAGGCCGAGAAAGAAACCAGCAGTAGTGAAAAGAGCGGCACTCAAGTGGTCGACAAGTTTCTCGCATCGCTTTAACCCGCGAGCATAAACAAGGGTCCTTCTACCGGATAATGCTGTTCACTTAAGCGCGAACCCCGCATTTGTGGCGAGGGGGCTTGTCGGAACGCCGCATCGCCCCGTTGGGCTGCGAAGCGGCCCTCAGCGTCCGTTCAGACAAACCGAGTTGTCCGGTTTTGCGACTGCTTCGCAGCCGAACGGGGGCAAGCCCCCTCGCCACAGGGTTCTTGCTCGACTGAAGGTTGTCTTAAGTGAACAGCATTACCCTCTACCGGGACCCTTTTTTATTTTTACCGTGGTCAGTTCAATTGCAAGGTCGAGTTGAACTGACTGATCGCATCAACGACGTGCCGCGAGCCCTGTTGAATCTCCAGGATCACCTCCCCCGCCTCATTGGCCAGTTCCACGCCAAGTCCGGTTCGACTCAAACTCGATTGCATGCTCGATACCGCGCTCAACGACAAATCGTGGTTCTTGCGCACCACTTCGACAATCTCCAGGGTCGCTTGGCTGGTGCGTGCCGCCAAGCTGCGCACTTCATCGGCGACCACCGCAAACCCGCGCCCGTGCTCCCCGGCCCGAGCGGCTTCAATGGCCGCGTTGAGCGCCAGCAAGTTGGTCTGGTCGGCAATGCCGCGAATGGTTTGAACAATGGTGCCAATGATGTCGGACTGTTTGTTGACTGCATCAATGCTGAGCGCAGCTTCATTCAAGTCGCGGGAAATGTCCTGAATGATCTGCACGGTTTGCTGCACCACCTGCGAACCTTTCTGCGCGCAGGCGTCGTTCTGTACAGAAGTGCTGTGGGCTGATTCGGCAGCGGTTTGCAAAGTGGAAACCTGGTTAGTAATGTCACTGGCAAACTTGACCACTTTGTACAGACGACCCTTGGCGTCGAACAGCGGGTTATAGGACGCTTCCAGGAACACGGTGTGCCCGTATTTATCTTTGCGCTCGAAACGGTGTGAGTGATATTCGCCACGATTCAGTGAGGCCCAGAACGCTTTATAGCTCTGCGAATCAGCTTCGGCGCGGTGGCAAAACATGCTGTGGTGTTGGCCGACTACTTCGTTGAGCGAGTAGTGCATGGTCTTGAGGAAGTTGTCGTTGGCGCTGATAACTTTGCCGTCAGGGGTAAACTCGATGACCGCCATCGAACGCCCGATCGCGGCGAGCAAGGCATCGTTTTCGTGCTCTTTGTTAACACGTACGGTGATGTCCGAGGCGACTTTGATCACGCTTTTAACTTGGCGATCAGCACCGTACACCGGCATGTAACTGGCCTCGAGCCATATCTCTTTACCACTCTTGTTCAACCGCAGAAACGTTCCGCTGACCGGCTCGCCACGGGCCAGGTCACGCCACAATTTTGCGTACTCTTCGCCGCGATAAAACGCTTCCTCACAAAAGACCCGGTGATGTTTGCCGCGAACTTCGTCGGCGCTGTAACCCATGACGGCGCAAAAGTTCTCGTTGGCATCAAGCACAATGCCCTCAGGGGTGAACTCGATCATTGCCATCGAACGACTGATCGCCGCCAACTTTGCGTTGGCCTCGCCCAATGCACAGCTGTATCGCTCGATTTCCAAAAGGTCAGATTTGTGATGTAGGTTGAACATGTTCTTATCACCTTCAGTGCGGATTTATGGTTGATGAACGTACTTCGGTCTTTCAACGTATCCACAACTTCGTTCCACGGAACGGGCACACGCAATCCTCCACGGGATGAGTTGTCAGGTGATAAATGATGTTCAATCGGAGGGTCCTTAAGGCGACGCTCTTATCAAGACATCCTTCTCTTGATGCCCGGTCTCGGGCGAAACCTGATGTATTCAAAAAGTAATTCCATTTACCCGCTGGGCTCCTGATCTTTAAGTGTTGGTGCCTTGGGTTACGCACTCTAACGGCGTTTATGGCAGCTTTTCAGGTTGGCCGACACATTCCGTTACGAGTGAGCATAGTCAGCGGCTTTAAGGACGCAAGGCCACTAGTCGGCCAGTATTGAGGACAAAATCGGTTCAGCGGGGATGGAGGGGTGTAAGGCGGGAGATCATCGCGAGCGAGCTTGCTCGCGATGGCTTTTAACCAGGCACTACACCATTACAAACTTGCACTCACCTTCGTGGCCACCTCCCCCGGCACCCAAGCCTTCCACACTTGCGGCTGCTCCCGCAAAAACGCCTGGGCCACCTCGCGCGGTGGCAGGCGTTTTTCGCTCATCTGCCCCAGCGTCTGGTTCAGCAGATCGATCGGCAAATCGACTTTTTCGAAGAACGACACAAGGTCCGGGTACTGCGCCTTGAACGGCGCCGACACGCCAATGGCCAGCCTGGCCGGCATCGAGCGCGTGCCTTTGGGATTGGGGTTGCTGGCATCGGCCAGGGTTTTCCAGGCGTCGGCGTCGAACGGTGGCTCGTCCAGTTTCACCAGTTTGAAACGACCCAGCAGCGGCGTCGGCGACCAGTAGTAGAACAGCACCGGTTTGCCACGACGGATCGATGAAGCGACTTCGGCATCCAGCGCCGCGCCAGAGCCGGTACGGAAGTTGACGTAGCTGGCGGTCAGGTCATACGCCTTGAGTTTCTGGCTATTGACGATCTCCGAGGTCCAACCGGTGGGGCTGTTGAGGAAGCGGCCACGGCTTGGGTCTTCCGGGTCGCGGAACACGTCCTTGTACTTGGCCAGGTCAGCCACGGATTTCAACTCTGGCGCCAGCGGCTTGATGCCACGTTCCGGGTCGCCCTTGATCACGTATTCCGGCACCCACCAGCCTTCGGTAGCGCCTTTGACCGTGTCGCCCAAACCAAACACCTTGCCCTCGACAGACGCCTTGACCCACGCCGGACTGCGCCCCGCCCACTCTTCGCCAATCACTTGAATGTCATTTTTGGCCAACGCTGCTTCAAGGCTGACGGTGCTGCCCGGCAACGTATCGGTGGGGTAGCCGTACCCTTTTTCGACGATCAATCGCAGGATTTCGGTGATCAAGCTACCGCTCTCCCAAGTGATGTCGCCGAAGTGGATGGCCGCAGCTTTTTCCGCTGCCGGAACCTGGCTGGCCATCAGGCTCAGCGCCAGCAGCGAACTGCCGAGCAGGGTTTTGATTGATCTCATGCGGACCTCTGGTTCAAGGGTTGGTTGGCGCTGTGCTGGGCGCACAGTGCCTGGGAGCGGGTCATGTAAACGCTGACCGAACGCTGGGAAATGCCCAGTTCGGCGGCGATTTGTGGATAAGTGAGGCCGTCGACGCGCGACAACAGAAAGGTCGCCCTGACCTTTCCCGGCAAGCGCTCAAGGGTGCGGTCCAGGCTGTTCAGGGTTTGCGATAGCTGCAGCAAATCTTCAGGCGATGGGCCGCCAGTCAGGTCTGTATGCGGCAGCTGTTCGAGGTGCTGACGCTCCAGATCGCGGCGGCGCCAGAGCTCATAAACCCGTCGTCGGGCAATGGTGGTGAGCAACGCGCGCGGCTCACGAATAGGCGTCAGGCTGGGGGATTCGAGCAATTGCATGAAGGTGTCGGCGGCAATGTCTTCGACACTCGCGCCGGCTCCCAAATACTGGCGCAAGCGTGCGCACAGCCAGGGGTAATGAGCGCGGAACAATCCGCCCACGTGGTTTCGATGGGAGTCGTCGGTGCCGGACATAGAGGCTCCAAGGGTTAGGGGTCGCTGAATGTCCGGTGATCCGGTGGCGCGATCCTAACAAGGAGCCTTATTCTTTAATAATACTTAAAAAGCATTTTTATATTCTATCTGGCAATTTCAGCGCAAACGACCGTAGCCGAGATTTTCCGCCTCTCGCTCATAGTCGAGGACGATCTGATAATCGCTTTCGCTGGCAGGCAGCACTTCTTTCAGCCCGAGGATTTCGGCCACGTCGGGCAATTCGTTCAAGGTCTGATTCATCACTTCCAGCAGGTGCTCAGCCTGTTCATCGCTCGTCCCCGCGGCCGAGATGTACGGCAAGGTCGGACTGAACGCGCTGCGGGTAACGACGCGCAGGCCGGCGACTTCTTCGCGGGCGTGTTGCGCCAGATAGGCAAAGGTCACGGTGTCGATGGCCGCCAGATCTGCGTGATCTTCACGCAGCCAGCGCAGGCTTTCGCGGTGGCTGGCGCTGATGGCGACACTGGCAAAGAACTGACCGTCGCGATGCAGCGGCGCCAATCGATGGCGCAGCAGATTCATGCCGCTGTTGGAGTCTTCGCCATTGATCACGCCACGGCTGTCGCGAAAGTCGACCAAGGTCCGCCGCGGATCATCGGCGCGACTCAGCAGCAGGCTGCAATGGCTGCCAGCGGTGCTGTCCGGCAGCTCATAGCGCGGCCGCCCGATCACCCGGACCTGACCGCGCAATGCCGTCATCAGCGGGTAGCCGCAGGTTTGGGTCAGCAACAGGTGCGGGGAGCGCCAGAGGTCTGTCAGTGACAGGTCACTGGCATCGAGGCGATCGCTGGGAAACCGTTCGAGAATGCGCGTCAGCCAGCGTTCGTTGGCCTGATGGATGGGCTCGGGGGCGACGTACATCAGGAGTTCGGCAAGGTGTTGTGTCATCGAAATCTTCCCGGCGATATCAGTCAAATGTGGGAGCGGGCTTGCTCGCGAAGGGGCCGTCAAATCCAGCATTGATATTGACTGACACTCCGCTTTCGCGAGCAAGCCCGCTCCCACAGGGGATTTGGGGGTGATCCAAAAAATCAGTGAAACGGATGCTGTGGGCTGTCGATGGCTTTGATTCCGTGCTCGCGCCACAACTGACCATAACCCTGCACGAGAAACCCGCCACTGCGCGCGATCCATTGTTCGCGACGTGCGTGATAAGCACGCGGCAAGTCGTACCACGCCAGCCCCGGCAAGTCGTGATGCACCAGGTGAAAGTTGAGATTCAGGAACAGCCAGCGCCATGGCCATCCGGCTTCATTGAGCACGGTCCGTTGTTCGAATTGCGCGTGCGGACGATGTTCATAGTAGGAGCGAATCATCGCAATCGACAGCGCCGGCACGCTGATCAGCAGCAGGTAATGCCACACCGGCAATACGCTGTAGCGGGCGATGAACACCAGCATCAGCAAGGTCAGTGTGCCGTGGGTCAGCCACATCAGCCAGGCCTGGCGCTCACCGTTGACCAACCGCTGCAGTTGTTCTTTCGCCAGTGCCAGCAAGGCCAGCGGAGCGCCGATCATGAAACGCCCGATCACGGTTTTGTTCAGCCAGTGCAGGCCCTGTTCGAACAGCGAACTGCCCTGCCACTGCTCGACGCTCAAGTAACGGCTTTCCGGGTCGCGACCAGGAATGGTCAGGTCTTCGTCCCGGTGATGCAGCAGATGGCTGTCGCGGTACAGGGTGTAGGGATACCAAACGGCGAACGGCGCGTAGCCGAGGATTTTGTTCAGCGATGTCCAGCGGGTGGGGTGGCCGTGCAGCAATTCGTGCTGTACCGACAACCACAGCACCACCAGTGGAATCAGCAACACTGTGCTCCACCAAACACCCAGCCAATCACTCGCCAGAACAATACTGAACCAGCCGCCATATACGCCGATTATCAACAGCCAAGTGGGCCATTCGGTGCGGGCCGTCAGGCGTTGACGCAGGGTGTCGATTTCTTCTCGGTGGGCGCTATCGAAGTAATGGGGCATGGCGTTGCTCAGATCGGAGACCAGTCCCCTTCTGTGCATTGGCCTTGGGAAATCTTGCAGATTATTTGGTTATTTCGTTAGACATGCAGCAGGAGCCCGATTGCCGGGCTCCCTTGTCGCGGGATCAATGACCGAACACATCCACCTTCTTGGCCTTCTTGTCCGCGCGCTTTTCATCGGCGGTTTTCGCCGGCTTTTTCTTCGCTGCTTTCTTTGAATCCATGCCTTTGGCCATGATACGTACTCCACTCATACGGGATGTGAGATCAGGTATACACCTATCGCTACGCGCACGTTCTTTTATAATCGCCCGCTTTGCACACCGACAGTCCAGACCCATGCCCGACACCCAGTACACCCTGCTCGACGAGCCGTTATGGCCGCTGATGAATAAGTTTTATCGCGCGCACCAATCACCGATGAAAGCCGTGCGCGACGCTCGGTTATGGGTGGCCAGACGTAATGAGATTGTGGCGGCGCTGTGCTTGCGACCGGTGGCGGGCGGGCATTGGTTGACGGGGTTGTTTGTCGACCCGGCCTGTCGCGAACAGGGGGTTGCTGGCGAGTTGATCGCGGCGGCAGTCAAGGACCTCGACCTCCCGGTGTGGCTGTTTTGCCATCCGGATTTGCGTGGCTTTTATGAACGTCGCGGCTTTGCCTTCGATCCGCAGATGCCGTACGCCATGGTGGAGCGGTTGAGCCGCTATGCGCGCAGCAAGCCGATGATTGCGATGGGGTTGGAGCCGACCCGATAAAGCCCGACAGACCTGTGGAGATCCCTTGTGGGAGCGGGCTTGCTCGCGAATTCGGTCTGACATTCAACATTGATGCTGGCTGATCCACCGCCTTCGCGAGCAAGTCGAATCGTCGCACCGCCGCTCCCACATTGGTCCTGCGGTGTGTTCAGTCGTCAGCGTTCGGATCAATGTCCGGGAACATGACTTCAGTAAACCCGAACTTGCTGAAGTCGGTAATGCGCGACGGGTACAAACGGCCGATCAGGTGATCGCATTCATGCTGCACCACCCGAGCATGGAAGCCTGAGGCGATGCGCACGATGGGCTGGCCCTTGGGGTCGACGCCTTCGTAGCGAATCTGCTGGTAGCGATCCACGGCGCCGCGCAGGCCCGGCACGGACAGGCAACCTTCAAACCCCTCCTCTAGCGTCGGACTCAACGGCGTGATCAGCGGATTGATCAGGATGGTTTGCGGCACCGCCTCGGCGTCCGGGTAACGTTCACTGTGCTCGAAACCGAAGATCACCAGTTGCAGGTCGACACCGATCTGCGGCGCCGCCAGGCCCACGCCGCCGACGCTTTCCATGGTCTGGAACATGTCGTCGATCAATTGCCACAACTCGGGGCTGTCGAACATTTCGGCCGGTACCGGCGGGGCAACGCGCAGCAGGCGTTCATCGCCCATTTTCAGAATTTCACGGATCATTTGATGACTTCGTCAGTGGAGGGATCGAGCGAGTGATCGCGCCCCAATCCCGAAACGTGGTGTTTTTCATAGTCATGGCCGTGTTCGCCAGGGACCTTCTCGCCGGGGTCCTTGCCTTCGCTCGACATGTGCTCGATCACCGCATTCATCTCCGCGCCGAGCAAAAGCACCGCGGCAGAAATGTAGAAGTACAGCAACAACACGATGATCGCGCCGATACTGCCATACATGGCGTTGTAGTTGGCGAACTCCTTGACGTACAGACCGAAGCCCACAGAAGCACAGATCCACACCACCACCGCCAGCACCGACCCCGGCGTGATAAAGCGAAACTCCTGTTTGACGTCGGGCATGACGTAATAAATCACGGCCACCGCGACCATCAACAGAATCACCACCACCGGCCAGCGCACGATCGTCCAGAGCGTCACGATAAAGTCTTCGAGACCGACTTGCGCGGCGATCCAGCCCATCACCTGCGGGCCGAGCACCATCAGCGCGGCGGCGACCAGCAGCATCCCGGCGATGCCGACGGTGTAGATGATCGACAGCGGAAAACGCTTCCACGCCGGCCGGCCTTCGACCACATCGTAGGCCGCGTTCATTGCGCTCATCATCAGCCGCACACCGGCGGAGGCGGTGTACAGCGCAATCACGATACCCACCGAGAGCAAGCCACCCTTGGATTGCTGGAGCTGGTCAATCACCGGGTTGACCTGTTCCAGCGCCTGGGGCGGCAAGACCAGTTCCGATTGCAGGCGCAGCCAGGAGAAAAAGTCCGGCAGGTGCAGGAAACCGATCAGGGCAATCAGGAACAGAATGAAGGGGAACAGCGAGAACAACATCTGATAGGCCAGCGCCGAGGCATAGGTCGACATTTCATCGTCGATGAACTCGGTGACCGTGCGCACCATCACTCGGTGCAGGGGCAGGCCTTTCATGTCCGGGAAAATCATTAGCGTCTCCTTTCGCCGCAAGATTGGGGTTGAAGTCGTGGCGACTCAGGGGGCCGTTTGCTACATCAAAGTAGCCTACTTGGCGACTTTGAAACAATTTCCGCGCTCAAGTTCAGGCTGACACAAAAACGGCCATCCGTGGATGGCCGTTCCTGATCATCGTCAAAGGCCGAATCAAGCCTTGTCGACGCCTTTCTTGATGGCATCTTTGGCTTTGCCCACGGCTTGCTGAGCTTCGCCTTTCTTTTCCTGCACTTTGCCTTCAGCTTGCAGTTTGGTGTTGTCAGTCGCCTTGCCGACACCTTGCTTGACGTTGCCGACGGCTTCGTTGGCCATGCCTTTTACTTTATCGCCAGTGCTGCTCATGGTGTTTCTCCTGTGAACAAATCAATGAGAAAAGTCGTTACACAAAGATTGACCGGGAGCGTTTGCAGGGAGTTTCATTTATTTTGTACGGCACATTTCGTCGATCTTGGCAGGTTGGGCTTTATGTTTGCCGACCAACCCCCGAGAATGCGCAACGTATTCAGGCCATGGCGCTGAAGATCCAATCCCGTAGGAATGTTATGAAACTCGATAAAAAGCAGGCCATTGCCCGCAGAAACCAGGAACTTGGCGGTGCCGTGCTTGGCGTCAACAACTGCCATTTCACCGAATTGAACCGCAACCGCAACATCTGGTGGTTCGATATCCCGGTCGCGCGCCTGGCCATTGGTCAGTACGAATGGGTTCACTTGCTGATGCACACACCGGACACCGACGAGCTGCTGCACCTCAAAGTGCCGACCGTGTTCCTGCGAGAGAAGCTTGAAGGCCTGGTGGTGCGCAATGAAGGCAAGCGTAAAGCGGCCTTGAGCCTGGAGCTGAGTGCCGACAAAGATTCGTATCTGCAGGACATGCGCCCGGCGGGTACCAACGTCAATTTCGCGCCGTTCCGCCTATAAGAGCTAAGAGCTTCGCGAGCAAGCCCGCTCCCACATTTAACCGAGTTCTTCCTGACAGAATGCGATCGAATGTGGGAGCGGGCTTGCTCGCGAAGGCGGCCTGACAGGCGATAAAGATCTGTCAGAAGAGCAAAAAAAGCCCCGCATCCGCGGGGCTTTTTGTTGTTACGCGCCGACCTTTTTCGCGGCGATTTTCTTCAGTTCTTCGTCGCGCAGTTCGCGGCGCAGAATCTTGCCGACGTTGGTTGTTGGCAACGCATCGCGGAACTCGACGGCACGCGGCACCTTGTAGCCGGTGACGTTCGCACGCATGTGCGCCATCACCTGCTCTTTGGTCAGCGTCACGCCCGGTTTGGCGACGATGAAGATCTTGATCGCCTCGCCCGACTTTTCGTCCGGCACGCCGATAGCCGCACATTGCAGCACGCCCGGCAGGGTCGCGAGCACGTCTTCCAGTTCGTTCGGGTACACGTTGAAACCGGAGACCAGGATCATGTCTTTCTTGCGATCGACAATGCGCATGAAGCCGTCCGGCTGGATCAGCGCGATGTCACCGGTCTTCAACCAGCCTTCGCTGTCGAGGATTTCATCGGTGGCTTCCTGGCGCTGCCAGTAACCCTTCATGACCTGCGGGCCTTTGACGCACAGCTCGCCGATTTCGCCCAGAGGCTGCTCCACGCCGGCATCGTCAATGACTTTGCAACGGGTCGAGGGGACCGGGATGCCGATGGTGCCGATCTGGATGTTCTGGATCGGGTTGACGGTGGCCACCGGGCTGGTTTCGGTCATGCCGTAACCTTCGCAGATGGCGCAACCGGTGACCGCTTTCCAGCGTTCGGCGGCAGCCAGTTGCAGGGCCATGCCACCGGACAGGGTGACTTTCAGCGCCGAGAAGTCGAGCTTGCGGAAACCTTCGTTATTGCACAGGGCCACAAACAACGTGTTGAGACCGACAAAACCGCTGAACTTCCACTTCGACAGTTCCTTGACCATCGCCGGCAGGTCGCGCGGGTTGCTGATCAGGATGTTGTGGTTGCCGATCAGCATCATTGCCATGCAATGAAAGGTGAACGCGTAGATGTGGTACAGCGGCAGCGGCGTGATCAGGATCTCGCAACCTTCATGAAGGTTGGACCCCATCAGCGCCTTGCATTGCAGCATGTTCGCCACGAGGTTACGGTGGGTCAGCATCGCCCCTTTCGCCACGCCGGTGGTGCCGCCGGTGTATTGCAGCACCGCAACATCGCTGCTGGCCGGGTTGGCTTCAGCCACTGGCTGGCCATGGCCCTTGCTCAGCACGTCGTTGAACTTGATGGCCTTGGGCAGGTGATACGCCGGGACCATCTTCTTCACATACTTGATGACGCTGTTGATCAACAGACGCTTGAGCGGCGGCAACAGGTCGGCCACTTCCGTGACGATCACGTGCTTGACGCCGGTTTTCGGTACGACGGTTTCCGCCAGGTGCGCCATGTTGGCCAGGCAGACCAGGGCTTTGGCACCGGAGTCGTTGAATTGGTGTTCCATTTCCCGCGCGGTGTACAGCGGGTTGGTGTTGACCACGATCAGCCCGGCGCGGATGGCACCGAAGACGGCAACCGGGTACTGCAACACGTTGGGCAATTGCACGGCGATTCGATCGCCCGGCTGCAAGTCGGTATGCTGTTGCAGGTAAGCGGCAAAGGCACCGGACAATTCGTACAGTTCACCGTAGGTGAGTGTCTTGCCCAGGTTGCTGAATGCCGGCTTGTTGGCGAAGCGTTGGCAGGATTGCTTCAACACTGCCTGAATATTCGGGTACTCGTCTGGATTGATCTCGGCAGCGATCCCAGCTGGGTACTTATCCTTCCAAAAGTCTTCGATCATGGAAGCCCACTCCTCAGCAACGCGAATTCAGCACCGCATTTGATGCGATTATTATTGGTGTGTGTTTTATCGGTGAGTCTGGCTTTTTACTAGGCCGAGAAGTCACAAAGCGCGCCGAGAGTAGCAGCTTTGCCAAGGGTCGACCAGAGCCAAAAGCGGCCTCTACGGTCACAATTGTGACTCAAGAATTGCCGGCGGTCATTTTAGAGCAAAAAACCTATAAAGCCTTGAAAGCCCCGAAAACAGGGGCTTTCCAGACCCTTAAAAGCATCGCGGGCAAGCCATGCTCCTACAGGTTCTGCGTCGCACACATGCTTTGTGCACAACACCAAACCTGTGGGAGCTAGGCTTGCCCGCGATCCGCGCGAAGCGCGGCCATTCAATGATCAGGCGATATCACGCAACTCCCGTCGCAGAATCTTCCCGACCGGCGTCATCGGCAACGACTCACGCAACACAATGTGCTTGGGCACTTTGTACGCGGTGAAGTTTTCCTTGCAGTACGCCTTCAACTCTTCAAGGCTGACCCCCGCTTCTCGCGCCACCACAAACAGCTTCACCGCCTCGCCGGAACGCTCGTCCGGCACACCGATGACCGCGCAGTTGGCGACTCTCGGGTGAGCCATCACCACGTCTTCGATCTCGTTCGGGTACACGTTGAAGCCCGAGACGATGATCATGTCTTTCTTGCGATCGACGATGCGCACAAAACCGTCCGGGTCGATCACCGCGATGTCGCCGGACTTGAACCAGCCCTCGGCATCCAGCACTTCGGCGGTGGCTTCCGGCTTCTGCCAGTAACCCTTCATGATCTGCGGGCCCTTGATGCACAGCTCACCGCGCTCGCCCAATGGCTGTTCGACGCCGTCATCGTTGATCACTTTAAGCGTGGTGCCCGGCACCGGCAGGCCGACCGTGCCGATCCGCGATTGGTCGCCGTACGGGTTGGTGCACGCCACCGGCGACGTTTCGGTCAGGCCGTAACCTTCGGTGATGCGGCAACCGGTCATCTGCTCCCAACGCTCGGCAGTGGCCTTGACCAGCGCCGTGCCCCCAGAGTTGGTCAGCTTGAGGCTGGAGAAATCCAGGGTCTTGAAGTCCGGATGGTCCATCAACGCGACGAACAGCGTGTTGAGCCCCAGCAACGCCGAGAACCGCCAGTTCTTCAGCTCCTTGATGAAGCCGGCAATGTCGCGCGGATTGGTGATCAGCACGTTGTGGTTGCCGGTCACCATCATGCACATGCAATTCGCAGTGAAGGCATAGATGTGGTACAGCGGCAGCGGCGCGATCATCACCTCCTGCCCTTCGCGCAGCAGCGGCTGACCGTCAGCGCCGAACTGCCCCAGGCACGCCCGCGCCTGTTGCATGTTCGCCACCAGGTTGCCGTGGGTCAGCATCGCGCCCTTGGCCAGTCCGGTGGTGCCGCCGGTGTATTGCAACACGGCGATGTCGTCGAGGCTGACCTTCAGCGGCTTGATGCCCAGGCCACGTCCCCTGTGCAGCGCGCTCTTGAAGGAAATGGCCTGCGGCAACGAATACGCCGGGACCATTTTCTTGACCTTGCTGACCATGGTATTGACCAGCCAGCCCTTGGCGGCCGGCATCAGGTCGCCCATCTTCGCTTCGATCAAGTACTGGATGTCGGTGTCGGGCAGCACTTCCTGGACTTTCTGCCCGAACATGTTCAGGTACACCAGCGCCCGGGCGCCGGAGTCCTTGAACTGATGACGCATCTCCCGCGCGGTGTACAACGGGTTGGTGTTGACCACGATCAGCCCGGCGCGCAAGGCACCAAACACGGCAATCGGGTAATGCAGGACGTTGGGCATCTGCACCGCGATGCGATCCCCTGGCACCAGGTCGGTATGGGCTTGCAGGTACGCGGCGAAGGCCAGGCTCTGGCGTTCCAGTTCGGCGTAGGTCAGGGTCACGCCCATGTTGCTGAAGGCCGGGCGGTCAGCAAATTTCTTGCAGGAACGCTCGAACACCTCAATCACCGACTTATAGGCCCCAAGATCGATGTCCAGGGGCACGCCGGCCGGGCGTTTGTCATTCCAGAAATCAGGTTGCATTGTTCTTGTCCTCTTTACCTGAGCCTATCCGGGCCGCTTTTCTGTCACTTCTAAAAACATGAAGCGAAAGGCGGGGCTTCACGGACACTAGCAGTTATGGCGATTCAGGCAAATACAGCCAACGCCGCCATTGACCGCGTGAATCTTCCTGCCGTGGCGTGGCCTGATCAGACGGCAAGCGCGGGATGCGCTATACAATGCAACCACGCCCATGCCACATGCAGCCCCATGCAAAGGAATCGCCATGATCCACGACACGTTCTGGCTGACCGCGAGTGACCACAGCCGCCTCTTCGTCAACCAGTGGCTGCCCGCCTCGCCTTTAAAAGCCGTGATCCTGCTGGCCCATGGCATGGCCGAGCACAGCGCTCGCTACGCCCGGCTGGCGGAAAAACTCTGCGAGCAAGGCTACGGCGTCTATGCACCGGATCTGCGTGGACATGGCAAAACTGCCGAAAACGGCACACTGGGTCATTTCGCCGATGACGATGGCTGGTGCAAAGTCGTCGGCGACCTCGCCAGCCTCAACCAGCACATCGGCCAGCATCACCCAGGCGTGCCCATCGTGTTGCTTGGTCACAGCATGGGCAGTTACATCGCCCAGGCTTATTTGCTGCATCACAGCGCCAGCCTGCATGGCGCGGTGCTCAGCGGTTCAAACTTCCAGCCCGTGGCGCTCTATCGCGCGGCACGGCAGATCGCCCGTTTCGAAAAATTGCGTCAGGGCCCCAAGGGCCGTAGTGCGCTGATCGAATGGCTGTCCTTCGGTTCGTTCAACAAACAATTCAAACCCGCACGCACCCGGTTCGACTGGCTCAGCCGCGACCCGACCGAAGTGGATTTGTACGCCAACGACCCGCTCTGCGGCTTTCGTTGCACTAACCAGTTGTGGATCGACTTGCTCGGCGGGTTGCAGCAAATCAGCAAAGCGTCCAATCTCGCTCAGATCGATCCGGGCCTGCCGCTGCTGGTGATTGGCGGCGAATGTGATCCGGTGAGCGAAGGCAAACGTCTGAAAGATCTGGCTGACGCCTTGCGTGCGGCAGGCAGCCAGAACCTGCACCTGACGATTTACCCGCAGGCGCGGCATGAACTGTTCAATGAGAGCAACCGCGAGGAAGTGATCAACGACGTGCTGCAGTGGATTGCCCAGGCCCTCAGCCACCGCCGGCCACCCCGGTCGGAATAGTTTTTTTGTGGATTTATTTATTCGTCACAGGAATCGAGACAGATGACCCAGGTTACCAACACCCCTTACGAAGCCCTTGAAGTCGGCCAGACCGCCAGCTACAGCAAGACGGTCGAAGAGCGCGACATTCAGTTGTTCGCCGCAATGTCCGGCGACCACAACCCGGTGCACCTCGACGCCGAATTCGCGGCAGGCACCATGTTCAAGGAACGTATCGCGCATGGCATGTTCAGTGGCGCGCTGATCAGCGCCGCCGTTGCCTGTGAGCTGCCTGGGCCGGGGACTATCTACATCGGCCAGCAGATGAGTTTTCAGAAGCCGGTGAAAATTGGCGACACGCTGACCGTGCGTCTGGAGATCCTCGAGAAACTGCCGAAGTTTCGTGTGCGTATTGCGACGCGCGTGTTCAACCAGCGTGATGAGCTGGTGGTGGATGGCGAGGCCGAGATCCTGGCCCCACGCAAGCAGCAGACTGTGACGCTGCCGACATTGCCGGCGATCAGCATCGGCTGACACTGCGCTCATCTGTGGTGAGAGGGCTTAACTGTGGCGAGGGGGCTTGCCCCCGTTGGGGTGCGAAGCGCCCCCCCCAATCAGGCGCTGAATTTTCCCTGACTATCGCGGATGCAGACTATACGACTGCTTCGCAGCCGAACGGGGGCAAGCCCCCTCGCCACAGGGATTAATGTAACGGCACAAATAGCGGGCACAAAAAACGCCGGACTGGCTGGCGTTTTTTGACAGGCAACGAACGCTTACGAGCGTGCGCGAGCCTGGTTACGCAGGGCTTTCACCTGGTCATGATTGCGTTGCACGCCGTGGTATTGACGTTCAACCAGATCACGAATACCCACCAGGTTGTGCTTGTTGATTTTCTCCATGGCTTCGCGGTAAGCCTTCAGCGCATGGTCTTCACCGCGTTCGGCTTCATTCAACACGGCCTCTTCGTCCTTGCCGGTGAACATCGACTTCACGTCAACCCAACGACGGTGCAGGTCGCCGCTGACACTGGTGGACGTTTCTGGATCACCGCCCATCGAGCGCACGGCGGATTGCAGTTCAGCAGCGGCAGTGGCGCAATCGGCGGAACGTTGAACGAACAGCGTTTTAAGTTCTGGGTGCTTGATGTCTTCAGCGCAAGTCTTGAACCCTTCCTGACCGTCTTTGCTGGTTTCAATCAGGTCGTTGAGTACAGAGATGGCTTCTTTATTCATGTCGGTCATTTTTCAATTCCTTGCGGGTTGATGAAAGATGTAATGACTATTGCACCCTGCATGCCAGCTTCTGACCGATAACTTATTCGTTATTTTTCAAAGAGTTAAATAAAACAACAAAATCTGTATCCGTTTTTTTTGCATGATCTGTCAATTGGCCTGCATGCAGAATGCCTGTATTTTTCAAACGCATAGAATCAAGACGACCCACTGATGAACCCTGAAAAACTCGAACTGCTGATCACCCGCGAAATGCCCTTTGGCAAATACAAAGGCCGGATCATTGCCGACTTGCCCGGCCAGTACCTGAACTGGTTCGCCCGGGAAGGATTTCCCCATGGCGAACTGGGTGGCTTGCTGGCCCTGATGCAGGAGATCGACCACAACGGCTTGTCGGAACTGCTCGAACCCCTACGCGCCAAACATGGCAAACCTGCGCCCCGCCATTGATCCTGACCCGAGTAGCCCATGCCCGATAACACCCGCCGCGCCCGTGATGAATCCTTCTGGCTGACCTTTGCCGACCGCTACGCTGTCGAGCCCGGCCCGATCAACCTGGAAAACGGTTACTTCGGGCGCATGTCTCGAACGGTGGTCGAGGAATACCAGCGCAACATCGAGCTCATCAATCGCAGCAACTCGGTGTATGTGCGCCAGCGCTTCGAACAGGGCGAAACCCAGAAGATCAGCGCGCAATTGGCTGAGTTGGTGGGCGTGCCTGCCGACACCGTCGCCCTGACCCGCAACGCTTCGGACGGCTTGCAATCGTTGATCCGCAACTACAACTGCCTGCAATCGGGCGATCAAGTGCTGTTCAGCGATCTGGAATACGACACCGTCAAAGGCGCGATGCGTTGGCTGGCGCGCAATCGCGGGGTCGAGGTGATCGAAATCAATCACGCCCACCCCGCCAGTTTCGACAGTCTGCTGGCCAGCTACCGCGACGCGTTTGCGCGTTATCCCAAGCTCAAACTGATGGCCCTGACTCACGTTACCCACCGCACCGGCCTGGTGATGCCAGTGCAAGCGATTGCCGCCGCTGCCAAGGAACACGGGGTCGATGTAATCCTCGATGGCGCCCACGCACTGGGGCAGATCGATTTCAAACTCGACGAACTCGGTGTCTCCTTCGCCGGCTTCAACCTGCACAAGTGGATCGGTGCACCGCTGACCCTGGGCTTCATCTACATCGCGCCCGAGCGCCTGGCCGATATCGACCCGGACATGGGCGAGATGCATTTCCCGATTACCGATATTCGTGCGCGCACGCCATACAGCACGCCCAATATTCCGGCGCTGCTGACCTTGCCGCTGGTGTTCGAGGAACATCAGGCCATGGGCGGATCCGCCGCCAAGAGTGCCCGGCTCAACTACTTGCGTAATCTGTGGGTGCGCGAAGTGCGCGAACTCCCGGGAATCGAAGTGATGACGCCGGATGATCCTCGCCTGTATTGCGGCATCACGTCGATGCGCTTCACCCGACAGGCCGATCAACAACCGATGGTCGAGCGGCTGCTCAACGACTACAACCTGTTTACCGTGATGCGCAGCGGTGCCGCGAGTGGCCCGTGCATTCGCATCACGCCGGGCCTGACCACCACCGCCGCACACATGCAACGGCTGGCCCGGGCGCTGAACGAGCTGCGTTGAAGTCATACGGTGTATTTGTCGAAGTCCTCGGGCTTGATGTGCGATGACACCGCGAAGGTGTCGATACCAATGGTCGTGGAGCCGAAGTAGCCATCTTCATTCGAATCCCGACTGACGGTGTGCACGGTCAAGGTCGACGCTTCGCCGTCGTGGTCCTTGTAGTAAACGTCCTCGTCGTTGTTCAGCGCCAAGGCCTTTCGACCGCCATACTCACGGGAGTTGAGGACCGAGCGCGACGCCACCTCCGGCAAGTAAAGCTGACCGACCCAGGCGACATGCCGTTCTTCCAGGTAATTGTTGCCGGCGGTGATGCGCACGGCGACATGAATGTGCAACGCGCGGCCGGCGTAGAACCCCGGATAGATCGTGGCAAACCGCACGATGCCTTTCCTGTCGGTGAATTGCCCGCCACGCAGGTAAGTGTCGTCGTCGGTGCGCGGGACCGAGCCGATATCACCGTTGTCGACTTCCTTGTCTGGATCAATCCTGCTCCAGCCCGAATAGGACCCGCGCGCATTGCAATGCCAGATATCGACCAGCGCGCCGCTGACAGGCTGCCCGGTCATGGCATCAACAATCGTCAGGCGTAGCACCAGGGGAACGCCATCGGCGCCTTCGCTGATGTTGCGCCTGATCAGTTTCGGATTGCGAAAATACGGGCCGGCGATCTGTTCGGGAGACAGCAGGCAAACCGGTGATGTGGGTGTAACTGAGGTGTTGTCGTCCATGACGTTCTCTCTTCCATAAGATGAACGCAGGCTAGCATTGGCCGACTGTCGTTATGCGGTAACTATGTATCGCACGATGCCTTGTGGGAGCGGCGGTCGACGATTCGACTTGCTCGCGAAAGCGGTCTGACAGTCAACATCTGCATTGGATGTGACGGCCCCTTCGCGAGCAAGCCCGCTCCCACAGGTTTTTTTTGCGGGCAAAAAAAACGGTGCACCGACCAAGCGCACCGTAAAGCCGTAGAACACACAACGAAGTGTCAGGTAAAGCTGATCAGTCCAGCAGCGCCAAAGCCTCGGCGGTGCATTCCTGAATGCGGGCCCAGTCGCCGTTCTTGATCCACTCGGGATCAAGCATCCAGCTACCGCCCACGCACATGACGTTTTTCAACGCCATGTAGCTCTTGATATTGGCCGGGCCGACGCCGCCAGTCGGGCAGAATTTCACATCGCCGAACGGACCGCCGAGGGCCTTGATGGCGGCGACGCCACCGCTGACTTCCGCCGGGAACAGCTTGAATCGGCGATAGCCCAGGCCATAGCCTTCCATGATGCCGGAGGCGTTGCTGATCCCTGGCAACAGCGGGATCGGGCTGTTGACGCTGGCTTCGAGCAAATCACGGGTGATGCCCGGCGTGACGATGAACTGCGAACCGGCCGCTTCGGCAGCGGCGAGCATGTGGCGATCAAGCACGGTACCGGCACCGGTCATCAGTTCCGGGCGCTGTTCGCGCAGGATCTGGATGGCCTTGAGGCCGAACTGCGAACGCAAGGTCACTTCCAGGGCGGTCAGGCCACCGGCGGCCAGAGCGTCGGCCAATGGCAGCACGTCCTGTTCGCGAGCGATAGTGATCACCGGCAGAATCCGCGCCTTGGCGCAGAGGCTGTCGATCAGGGCAACTTTGTCCGCCATGGAAACGGTCGGGGATGGGGTTGTCATAGCGGCTGTTCCTTGGCTCATGGGCACCAGTAAATCTCTAACGTAGGTTGCAAAAACGCGCGAATCGGCATGGCGGCGACATCGTCGACGGCCAATGCGGCACTCAGGGTGGTCAGCTTGGACTGACCGGAAATCGACAGCACTTTGTGTTTGGCCGACGCCAGCAGCGCACGGCTCATGGTCAGGCGCTGATGCGGCACGGTTGGCGCCAACATCGGGTAGCAACGACGTGTGCCGTCGACTTTCAAGGCGTCGGCCAGGTTCGGGCTGTTCGGGAACAACGAGGCGGTGTGGCCGTCGTCGCCCATGCCCAGCACCAGCACGTCGATCACCGGCAGTTCAGACAACAAACGGTCGGCCTGCTCGGCTGCCTGTTCGAGGTTGGCGCTGGCGCTGTACAGACTCAGGAACTGCGCCTTGGCCGCCGGGCCCTGCAACAGATAACGCTTGAGCAGACCGGCATTGCTGTCGACATGTTCGACCGGCACCCAGCGCTCGTCGGCCAGGCTGACCACCACGTTCGACCAGTCCAGCGCCTGCTTGGCCAGGTGCTGGAAAAACGCCACCGGGCTGCGGCCACCGGACACCACCAGCGTGGCGGTGCCCTGAGCTTCGATCGCTTCGCTCAGTTGTTTGGCAACCGTCAGAGCCAACGCTTGCGCCAACAACACCGGGCTCTTGAACTCATGGGCGCTGACGCCCTGAGGCAGTTTCAAATCAGATATCGCCATACCACGACCTCCCGTCCCGCGTGATCAGAGCAATGGAGCTCATCGGCCCCCAGGACCCGGCCGCATAAGGCTTGGGCGCATCACCGGATTTTTTCCACCCGGCGATCAACTGGTCACACCACTTCCACGCGGCTTCGATTTCATCTTTACGGACAAACAGGTTCTGATTGCCGCGCATCACTTCCAGCAACAACCGCTCGTAGGCATCGGGAATCCGCGCGCTGCGATAAGTGTCGGAAAAATTCAGCTGCAACGGACCGCTGCGCAGCTGCATGCCCTTGTCCAGGCCTTGTTCTTTGGTCATCACGCGCAAGGAAATACCTTCGTCCGGTTGCAGGCGGATGATCAGCTTGTTGCTGATTTGCAGGCGCTGCTCGGGGGCGAAGATGTAGTGCGACGGTTCCTTGAAGTGGATGACGATCTGCGACAGTTTCTGCGGCATGCGCTTGCCGGTACGCAGGTAAAACGGCACGCCGGCCCAACGCCAGTTGCGGATATCGGCACGCAAGGCGACGAAGGTTTCGGTGTCGCTCTGGGTGTTCGAATTCGGTTCTTCCAAGTAACCCGGCACCGGCTTGCCTTCGCTGTAGCCGGCGATGTACTGACCGCGCACCACCTGAGTGGTCAGGCCTTCCGGGCTGATCGGCGCCAGCGCCTTGAGGACTTTGACTTTCTCGTCGCGGATGCTGTCGGCGGACAGGTCGGCCGGCGGGTCCATGGCGATCAGGCAAAGCAGTTGCAGCAGGTGATTCTGGATCATGTCCCGCAGCTGCCCGGCCTTGTCGAAGTAACCCCAGCGGCCTTCAATCCCGACCTTCTCGGCCACGGTGATTTCCACGTGGGAGATGTAGTTCTGGTTCCACTGGGTTTCGAACAGGCTGTTGGCGAAACGCAGGGCGATGAGGTTTTGAACCGTCTCTTTGCCCAGGTAATGGTCGATGCGGTAGGTGCGGTTTTCCGGGAAAAACTGCGCTACGGCGTCGTTGACCTTGCGCGAGGATTCCAGGTCCGAACCGATGGGTTTTTCCAGCACCACACGGGTGTTTTCCGCGAGCCCGACCTTGGCCAGGTTCTCGCAAATCGCGCCGTACACCGCGGCCGGCGTGGCGAAGTAGGCAATCACGCGCTGGGCACTACCGGCCATGTCGGCCAGGGCGATGTAATCGTCAGCGTTGAGGAAGTCCACGTGCAGGTAGCTCAGTCGCGCCAGAAAGCGCTCGACCACCGCTTCGTCCAGCTCTTTGGCGCCCACATAACGACGCAGTTCGGTGCCGATGAATGCCAGATGCTCCTGCTCAGTGCCGGGCTCGCGGGCCAGCGCGATAATGCGCGTATCCTCGTGCAGAAGGCCTGCGCCATCGAGTTGATAGAGGGCAGGAAACAGCTTGCGCAAGGCCAGATCGCCGAGGGCGCCGAACAAGGCAAAGGTGCACGGTTCAACCGTAATCGAAGGCATGATGTTTGTTCTTTTATCAAGTTAAGCTACAAATACCTTTTTTCAAGGCATCGCTCAAGAGAAAATGTAGTAATAACCACAACATTTTCGCAAAATACAGATTCCGAGTGGTAGCCGGTCGGAGCCATCAGTAGGATAGGCCACCGTTTGGGGCCGCATCAAAGGCCCTTTTGGCATAGCCGAACTCTAATTTGCGCTGCTGACCCAAGGAACATATATGGACCGCGTGCGAAATTTACTGGAACAGATCCAGAATCGCCTTGAAGACTTGAACAAGGCTGAACGTAAAGTCGCCGAAGTGATCCTGCTCAACCCACAGCAGGCCACCCGGTTCAGCATCGCCGCGCTTGCCCAGGCCTCCAAGGTCAGCGAGCCGACCGTTAACCGCTTCTGCCGTTCGTTCGGTGTCAGCGGCTACCCGGAACTCAAACTCCAGTTGGCCCAGAGCCTGGCCAGTGGCGCGGCGTATGTCAGCCGCGCGGTCGAGGCCGATGACAATCCTGAAGCCTATACAAAGAAGATTTTCGGCAGCGCCATCGCCTCGCTGGACAGTGCCTTGCAGGCGTTGGACCCGAACCTGATCAGCCGCGCCGTCGACCTGTTGATCCAGGCGCGGCAGATCCACTTCTTCGGCCTCGGCGCCTCGGCCCCGGTGGCGCTGGATGCGCAGCACAAATTCTTCCGCTTCAACCTGGCCGTCACCGCCCATGCCGACGTGCTGATGCAACGCATGATTGCGTCGGTCGCGCACACCGGCGAATTGTTCGTGATCATTTCCTACACCGGCCGCACCCGCGAACTGGTGGAAGTGGCGCGCATCGCCCGTGAGAACGGTGCTTCGGTGCTGGGCCTGACCGCTGAGGGTTCGCCCTTGGCCAAGGCCAGTACGCTGAGCCTGAACATTCCGCTGCCGGAAGACACCGACATCTACATGCCGATGACCTCGCGCATCATCCAACTGACCGTGCTGGACGTGCTGGCGACCGGCATGACGCTGCGCCGCGGGGTGGATTTCCAGCCGCATTTGCGCAAGATCAAAGAGAGCCTGAATGCGAGCCGGTATCCGGTGGGGGATGAGTTTAACTAACCCGACATCTCGGCTGACTGACCCGGCCTCTTCGCGAGCAAGCCCGCTCCCACAGTGGATCTGTTTTGAACACAAATGCTGTGTCTACTGAAGATCCAATATGGGAGCGGGCTTGCTCGCGAAGGGGCCAGCCGCAACACCGCCAGCCTTGAGCTAACCCCCCACCCGCGCCTGCAAACTCAAATGCGCCCTCTGCCCCGGCGCCAGGCTCAGGCTGTGCGCGCCGCCGCTCGCCGCCTCGACACAGACAAACTCGGAAATTTCGTTCCAGCTCACCCCCAGCAACGGTCGTGTCCCCGGATGCCAGACCACGGTGTCGGCATCGTCACCGGTGTCGATGCACAACTCACGCTGCCAGGCGTGATCCTTGAGCTGTAATTCGCCGTCATGCTGGAACACTCGCTGACAGCCTCCGTCCACACGCAGCTCACCTTCCTGCTGGCAACTCTGGCGGTTCAACTGGTCGTAACCGTGTGCGCCATCGAGCCCAGACAGCGCTATCTCACCCACATCACCAATACGCCAGTAAGCGTGCAAGGCCTGACTCAGTTGGCAGGGCAAGGTGTCTTGATGCTCGGTGCTCAGGCGCAAATCCATGCGTTCGCCGAGGTGCGCATGCAGGTCCACTTCCCAGTCGCACAACTGAAGTTGCCAGTGCAATCGCACGCCATCGTCATCGTGGCTACTGTCGAGCAGCTTCCAATCGACCAACCGTGCCCAACCATGGGAAGGCCAGGCGTTTTCGCTCGGATGACGGCCGTACCACGGCCAGCACACGGGCACACCACCTCGAATCGCCCCCACCTGCGGCCACTTCGCCGCGCACCACAGCCATGGCTTTTGACCAGTGGGCTGGAAATGCAGCAACTGCGCGCCCTGGCGACTGAACACCGCCTGACATAGCGGATGGTCGATCACCAATACGTCGCGCTTCTGATAGCGCTCCCACGCAAACACCGGACGTTCGCGCAAGGATTTGAAGAAGCGTTGTAGCGGATGCTCATGCATGTGCCACGGTCCTGAAAATCATGGGGGTGTACTCATACTTTTGTGCCCCCCTCGCCACACAAAAAAAAGCGGACAGCCTGGGCTGTCCGCAAATATGCGCACATAGAGAGGAGCTTATCGCAACAGCGTTAGAACACCGACTGAATTTTCAGGCCGGCCACCAGCGCGTTATCGACTTCATCCACACCGCCTGGGTGAGTGATGTATTGCAGGTTAGGACGCACAGTCAGCCAGTTGGTAACGTGGAAGCCGTAGTTGATTTCGTAGTTGTACTCGGTGGTCTGCAGTGGCGAGAACAGTGGATCTTCGTACTCAGTCACATTGTTGGCCGCGTTGGTCGCTTCTTCGTTTTTCTTCACGTCATCGTTGACATGGATGCGGGCGAAACCGATGCCCACGTCATCTTTAGGACGCGCATCGAACGGGCCCTTGTACACAAACATCAGCGACTGGTAGTTGTCGACGACGTTGGTGTCCTTGTCGTGGAACGTCGCGTTGGCCGCAATGTTCAGACCGCGAGTCTTGTCACCGTTGTGGCTGGTGAGTTGTTGCTGCGCAACGAACCAGTAGCCGTGCTTGCTGCTGTGGCTGCGGTAGGCGTTGCCGCTGGTGGCCGCATCATTACCGTTGTCGTCCTTGAGAACGTCATTGGCTTCGGCGGTGCTTTTGTAGTAACCGACACGGTATTCGCCCGGCAGGCTGTTAGGGTTAGGCAGCCAGACCAGTTCGACCGGCAACACGGTGCCGGCGGTGCCGCTGCCGCTGAGCTTGAAGCCGTTGCCGTGCTCCAGCTGCGACGGGTTCTGGTTGTACGCGCCGATCTGCGCATAGAACTCAGGCGAAATGTTGTACTTCACACGGACCGCAGCCTGCATGACCGGCCAGTTGTACCAGATGTTGGTGGCCCAGTTACCCACTTGGGAACCGCAGAACGCCAGGTTCTGGAACTCGCACGGGAAGGTGTTGAAGTCTTCGCCTTCACCGAAGTAACCGGCCTTGACGTCCAGTTTGCCGTCGAGGAACTGGTGCTTGATCCACAACTGGGTCAGACGGACCATGTGGCCGCGGCCGTAGACTTCCTGCGAGGAACTCAAGGTGCCGGTACGCGGGTCGCCGACACGGTCATTGGAGATGTTTTCACCGTTACGGTTGGTCAGCTGGATCTTGGCCTGGGTGTTATCCCAACCAAACAGCTTTTCCAGGTCCAGTGCCGCCCCCAGGCCGAACTGGTCCGCGTAACGCGCGGTTTTGTCGTTGTTGTAGCCACCGTGGAGGTTGCCACCGACTTCACCGACGTAGTCCATCTTGATGTCGATGCCTTGCTCGATCAGCTTGGTCCGCTCGCCACCCCAATCACCGGTCATCCATTCCGAATCAGCGCTGAACGCGTCAGCCGCGTGCACACTACCGGCCAGCATCATGGCTGCAACTGCTGACAACTGGCAGATAAGCTGAGCGTTGTTGTTCTTCTTCATCCCTACATCCTCGTTTTATTGTTATTAACTGTGTTCTAACGCGGTTACATCTGGCGCGGAGAGCGACAGGCCGCTCACCGCATATCCCCCTGTGGGAGCTGGCTTGCTCGCGAAGAGGCCGGCACATTCAGCATCCACGCTGACTGACACACCGCTTTCGCGAGCAAGCCCGCTCCCACATTTGATCTTTACCGGCCTTTGAATTGTGCGATGTTGCCTACCGATGCTTCGGTCTTAGGCGCGCCGGCCACCCCCAGACGCTCCCCGGTCTTGGCGTCGAACAACAACACTTTCGATGGATCGAATTGCAGGGTCAGGGTCTCGCCCGGAGCCGGTGCAACATCCGGTGCCAGACGGCAGCAGACTTTGGTTTCATTCAGACTGACGAACACCAGGGTGTCGGGACCGGTCGGTTCGGTGACCTGGACTTCGGCGCGAATGGTCGGCAAACCGTTCGGCTCGCCGTTCGCCAGCACGATCTGCTCGGGGCGCATGCCGAGGATCACTTCACGGTCTTCGAGCCCGGCATCCTGCATGCCCAGCGGCAATTCGCAACGGGCCTGGCCGCTGTCGAGCAGCGCGAACAGTCGACCGTCCTTGCGCTGCAAACGCAGGGGGATGAAGTTCATCGGCGGTGAACCGATGAAGCTCGCCACGAACAAGTTGGCCGGGTTGTTGTAGATGTCTTTCGGCGTACCGAACTGCTGAATGATCCCGTCCTTCATCACCGCCACCTTGTCGCCCAGGGTCATCGCTTCGATCTGGTCGTGGGTCACGTAGACCGTGGTGGTTTTCAGGCGCTGGTGCATCAGTTTCATTTCGGTGCGCATCTCGACCCGCAGCTTGGCGTCGAGGTTGGACAGCGGTTCGTCGAACAGGTAGATCTTCGGCCGACGCGCCAGGGCACGGCCCATGGCCACGCGCTGTTGCTGACCACCGGAGAGCTGGCCGGGCTTGCGGTTGAGCAGGTGTTCGATCTGCAACAGCTTGGACACCCGCGCCACTTCCGTTTCGATGTCGGCGGCGGGCATTTTGCGAATCTTCAAGCCGAAGGCGATGTTCTCGCGCACGCTCATGGTCGGGTACAGCGCGTAGGACTGGAACACCATGGCGATGTCGCGGTCTTTCGGGCTCATGCCGCTGACGTCCTGGTCATCGATCATGATCGCGCCGCCGGTGATGGTTTCCAGGCCGGCGATGCAATTCATCAGGGTCGATTTGCCGCAACCCGAAGGTCCGACCAGGATCAGGAACTCACCGTCCTTGATCGACAGATGGATGTCCTTGAGGGTGTCCGGCAGACCCGGGCCATAAGTCTTGTTTACATTGCGAAGTTCGAGCGTAGCCATGATTACCCCTTGACTGCGCCGGCCGTCAGCCCGCGCACGAAATACTTGCCTGCGACCACATAGACCAGCAGGGTCGGCAGCCCGGCGATCATCGCCGCCGCCATATCAACGTTATATTCCTTGGCCCCGGTACTGGTGTTGACCAGGTTGTTCAGCGCGACCGTGATGGGTTGCGAGTCCCCACTGGAGAACACCACGCCGAACAGGAAGTCGTTCCAGATCTGGGTGAACTGCCAGATCAGGCAGACCATGATGATCGGGGTGGACATCGGCAGGATGATCAGGCGGAAGATCGTGAAGAAACCCGCGCCATCGAGCCGCGCCGCCTTCACCAGCGCATCGGGAACGCTGACGTAGTAGTTACGGAAAAACAGCGTGGTGAACGCCAGGCCGTAGACTACGTGCACGAACACCAGGCCCGTGGTGGTGCTGGCCAGGCCCATCTTGCCGAGGGTGAACGAGGCCGGCAGCAGGACGGTCTGGAACGGCAGGAAGCAACCGAACAACAGCAAACCGAAGAACAACTGCGACCCGCGAAAGCGCCACATCGACAGGACGTAACCGTTCAACGCACCGATGGCGGTGGAGATCAAAACTGCCGGAACGGTGATCTTGATCGAGTTCCAGAAGTACCCATCAACGGTGCCCCAGGCCTTGATCCAGCCAATGCCGGTAACCACGGTTGGCCAGCTCAGCAGGTTGCCGGTGTTGATGTCTTCCGGCGTTTTGAAACTGGTCAACAGCATGACCACCAGCGGTATCAGGTACAGAAATACCGCAAGGATCAACACCGCGTAGATCGCGATGCGACTCAGGCTGATGGAAGGTTTGGCAGCGAAACTAGTCATGACGCTTGGTCCTCAGCTCGGAGTACAGGTAAGGCACGATGATTGCGAGAATCGCACCGAGCATCAGAATCGCACTGGCCGAGCCCATGCCCATCTGGCCGCGACTGAAGGTGAAGGAATACATGAACATTGCAGGCAAATCGGAGGAGTAACCCGGGCCGCCGGCCGTCATTGCCGCCACCAGGTCGAAACTCTTGATCGCGATGTGGGCCAGGATCATCACGGCGCTGAAGAACACCGGGCGCAGGCTGGGCAACACCACTTTCAGGTAAATGCGCGGCATGCTCGCGCCATCGATCTGGGCGGCACGGATGATCGATTGATCCACGCCACGCAGGCCGGCGAGGAACATCGCCATGATAAAGCCCGAGGCTTGCCAGACTGCAGCGATCACCAGGCAATACACCACGCGATCCGGGTCGATCAGCCAGTCCAGGCGAAAGCCTTCCCATCCCCAGTCACGCAGCAATTTGTCCAGGCCCATGCCCGGGTTGAGCAGCCATTTCCAGGCGGTACCGGTGACGATCATCGAGAGCGCCATCGGGTACAGGTAAATGGTGCGAATGAAACCTTCGCGACGAATGCGCTGGTCAAGAAACACCGCGAGCAGCACACCGATCACCAGCGTGATGCCGATGAACATGCCGCCGAACACTGCGAGGTTCTTGCTGGCTACCCACCAACGGTCGTTGTCGAACAGCCGTTGGTATTGCGCCAGGCCTGCCCATTTGTAAGTCGGCAGAAAGGTCGAACTGGTGAACGACAGAACGAACGTCCACAGGATGTAGCCATAGAAGCCCACCAGAACGATGAACATGCTCGGCGCCAGCACCAGTTTGGGCAGCCAGCGTTGCAATGCATCGAACGGCGAGGCCTTGCTGAACACAGCAACAGAACTCATGGGGAAATCCAGTACGAGAGAAAATTTACGTTGGAAATGCTTCCCCTTGTAGGAGTGAGCCTGCTCGCGATCGCTGAGTGTCAGTCTCTGGATGTATCAACTGATACACCGCGATCGCGAGCAGGCTCGCTCCTACAGGGGCCAAGCATTACTTGGCAGACTTGACCGCTGCGCCGAGTTTCTTGGCGGCATCGGCAGGGTCGGCTTTCGGGTCGTTGATGTAGTTGGTCACCACATCAAAGAACGCACCCTGTACGGCCAGCGTGGTCGCCATGTTGTGCGCCATGCTCGGCTGCAGGCCGCCAGACTTGGCATCCGCCAGGAAGTCCTTGGCAGCGGTCTGGGCGCAGGCGTCGAAACCGTACTTGTCCATGTCCTTCAGCATGTCGTCGCGAACCGGGATCGAGCCCTTGTTGATGCTGAAGACTTTCTGGAAGTTCTCACCCATGACGATCTTGGCGATGTCCTGCTGACCGGCCGCAGTGCCCGCGTCTTTCTGCTTGAACACGGCCAGGGAGTCGATGTTGTAGGTGAACGCCTTGTCGGTGCCCGGGAACGCTACGCACTCGTAGTCCTTGCCGGCGACTTTCTTGGCCGCGGTCCATTCGGACTTGGCCCAGTCACCCATGATCTGCATACCGGCCTTGCCGTTGATGACCTTGGCCGCTTCCAGGTTCCAGTCCTGGCCTTTGCCGTCGACGTCCATGTAGGTCGCGACTTTCTTCAGCTCGGTCAGCGCCTTGACCATTTCCGGACCGGTCAGCGCAGCGTTGTCCAGATCGACCAGGGCTTTCTTGTAGCCATCGACACCCATGACCGAAAGCACCACGGCTTCGAACACGGTGCTGTCCTGCCAAGGCTGACCGCCGTGGGCGAGCGCAATGAAGCCAGCAGCCTTGAGCTTGTCGCCGGCGGCGTAGAATTCTTCGAGGGTGGTCGGGTTTTTGGTAATGCCGGCTTTCTTGAATACTTCCGGGTTGATCCACAGCCAGTTGACGCGGTGAATGTTCACCGGCACGGCCACGTAATTACCTTCGTACTTCACGGTATCGGAGACTTTCTTGTCGAGCAGGCTGTCCCACTTTTCCGACTTGGCAACGTCTTTCAGGACGTCGGTGTCGAGCAGACCGGTAGACGCCCATTCCTGGATGTCCGGCCCTTTGATCTGCGCCACACCTGGCGGGTTACCGGCAACGGCGCGGCTCTTGAGCACGGTCATGGCGGTAGCACCGCCACCACCGGCCACAGCGCCGTCCTTCCAGGTGAAGCCGTCTTTTTCGACTTGAGCCTTGAGCACATCGACCGCTGCTTTTTCACCACCCGAGGTCCACCAGTGAACGACTTCCACGGAACCTTTGGATTCGGCGGCAAGCACACTGAGAGGGATCGCAGACAGGGAGACGAGAGAAATGACAGTAGCGAGGCGAGAAATCGCATTCATCTAGAAGTACCTTTCTTGTTGTTATGCATGCAAGTCTGGTGCTTGCGCTGCATAGGATTTTAAACAGGAGTTATCCCCTCGCAGGTAACGAAGGGACGCTTGAATGTCACCACATGGTTACACAGGAGCGCTCTGGGACAACCTTGCCAGAGCCGTGGCCATGCTCGGCGCCAGTGGCAATCGTGGAATCAATACGGCTTGCCAGGCGTGATACAGGTCGGGTTTGCCGGCCCAGATATCGGCGCTTGGGCGGTTTTGCGGGTCGAGTTCATGGTGCCAACTGCCGTCGCAACGGTCTATGAAATGACTGTCACAGAATTCCCAGAACAGCCGGTACCAGGTTTCGTATTGTTCATCGCCGGTGCGTTTGAGCAGCGCGCTGGCAGCGGCGCTGGCTTCGCAATGGGTCCAGTGCAGGCGATGACGAACTACCGCGCGGTTGTCCCAGTCGAGGGTGTAGACAATTCCCGGCAACCCATCGATGCCCCAACCGTGACGGCAGTTGTGGTCGAAGAGTTTTTGCGCGTCGGTGGCCAGCCAGCCCGGCGTGAGCATGCCGGCCTGAACCCGCGCTGCCTCGAGGTGCAGCAGCAGGCGCGCCCATTCAAAACCGTGGCCCGGTGTGGTGCCGTAGGGGCGGAAACCGTCGGCCGGGTTGTCGTGGTTGTATTCCCGCAGCGGCTGCCAGTCGCGGTCAAAATGCTCGACCACCAGGTAATCATTAGCGGCCGCGTGACCATGGATGACACGCTCGACGATGCGCTGCGCACGACACAGCCAACGGCTTTCTTCGGTGACATCCGCCAAGGCAAGGAAAGCTTCGGTGGCGTGCATGTTGCTGTTGGCTCCCCGATAGGCTTCTTCTTCGCTCCAGTCACGGTTGAAGGACTCGCGCAGGGCGCCCTCCTCCTCGCTCCAGAAATGCGTGTCGATGATGTTGATCGCGTCATCGAGCAAAGCTTGAGCGCCGGGACGTTGCGCAACCACGGCAGAACTGGCGGCCAGGGCCACGAAGGCATGCAGGTAAGCGGCCTTGCCGGTGTTGTCATCCAGCGCATGAGCGACAGCAAACCAACCGCCATGCTCGGCATCGCGTAACGGGCCGCTGAGGGCCTGGACACCGTGATCCACCAGTTCGGCAAACCCCGGCAGCCCCTTAATATGCGCCATGGCGAAGCTGTGCGTCATGCGCGCGGTGTTCATGGTTTCGGCGCGGGCGTTGACCGGGAGATGGCCTTTTTCATCGAGATTGCCGAAGCCGTCCGGCAGCTTTGATGCCTTGGCGAATGCCAGCAGGCGCAGGCCCTCGGCGGCGAGCCACTGCTGATGGGCAGGTGCGTTCAGCCAACTGCTGAAGACCGGTTGGAAGGTGTCCATGGGGTGCCTTTTTTGTTGTTTTGACTGAGGGCAGTCTAAACAACGGGCGGGGGTGGGCTTGTAACGAAGGGGGCGAGTTATGTCACCGGCTTGTGACATTTGGCTTGAGAAATTTGTTTAATGGTCTGACGCCTTCGCGAGCAAGCCCGCTCCCACATTCGATCGAGTTCATCCAGCTGGAATGCGATTGAATGTGGGAGCGGGCTTGCTCGCGAAGAACGATAACTCGGTATTACTAATCAACACTGCGCGGCAACTGAAGCGTCACCCGCAACCCGCCCTCACGCAGGTTTTGCAGGCTGACCTCCCCACCATGGCTATGCGCAATATTGCGCGCAATCCCCAACCCCAGCCCATAACCCTGCTGCTGCCCGGCCAGGCGGAAGTGCGGTTCAAAGACCTGTTCCAATCGCTGCTCCGGCACGCCCGGCCCTTCGTCGTCGACGTGAAGGATGAACGCGCTCTCATCGTCATCAATGTGCAAATGCGCGTTCTGCCCATACTTGAGGGCGTTGTCGATTAGGTTGCCAATGCAGCGTTTTAGCGCCAGTGGTTTGCCCGGATACGCCGCCAGCGCCCGGCCCTGCTGGGTCACGCGACCATTGCCGTTAGGCGCCAGGTACGGTTCCACCAGGCAATCGAGTACGTGGTTGAGGTCCACCGGTTCGATGTTTTCGTGAATGTCGGTGTCTTTCACGCATTGCAGCGCGCCTTTGACCAGCAACTCCAACTCATCCAGATCACGCCCGAACTTGGCTTGCAGCTTCTCGTCTTCCAGCAATTCCACGCGCAGGCGCAAACGGGTGATGGGCGTGCGCAGGTCGTGGGAAATCGCGCTGAACAACTGGCTGCGTTCTGTCAGGTAACGGCTGATCCGTTCGCGCATGGCATTAAACGCGCGACCCACTTCGACCACTTCACTACCGCCGCCCTCGGCCACCGGTTGCACATCTGCCCCCAGCGACATGTCGCGCGCGGCCCGCGCCAAACGCTTGAGTGGGCGGCTTTGCCAGTGCACCAGCAAGCCGATGAACAACAGCAAAAAGCTGCTGGTGAGGACGATGAACCAGACCTGTTGCGCCGGCAGGCCTTGTTCTTCAAGACTGGTGTAAGGCTCGGGCAGCAATGACGCGATGTACAGCCATTCCCCCGGCGCCATCTGGATTTGCGTGACCAGCACGGGTGGATTGACCGGTTCGAGGGTCAACGCGTAATGCGCCCAGGAGCGTGGCAATTCATCGAGTTTCAGCCCGCTGTTAAAGATCCGCAGGTCTTCGGGGCTGACGAAAGTCACCGAGATATCCGTGTCATGGCCCAGGGATTCGCGCAGCACCTGGTCCACGGCATTGAGCACCGCTTCCTTGCGCGGGGTGATCGGCAGCACTTCCATCCCCAGGGGTTTGTCGTTGAGCGTCACCACAAAACGGGTGCCACCCATGCTGCGCAACTGATCCAGTACCAACGGCCTGAAAGCGACGGGCAATGAACGGAAATAACTCACGCTGGCCGTCATCGAATGCGCCAGGCTGCGGGCGGCAGTGACCAGGCCTTCAAGCTGCGTGGCACGCAATTGCGAGACCCAGATCACGCTCGACAACGTCTGCGCGAACAGCACCGCCAGCAGCGTCAGCAGCAACATCCGCCCGAGCAGCGAACGGGGCACCGGCACGCGGGCGGCGAGTTTGTTCAGAAACTCAGTGGCCATTGCTGGCAACCACATTGGCTGCCAGTTGGTAGCCGCTGCCGCGTACGGTGCGGATCAGTCGTGGCGGTTTTTCCGTGTCTCGCAGACGCTGACGCAAGCGGCTGACCGCCATGTCGACGATACGGTCCAGCGGCATCAGATCGCGCCCCCGGGTGGCGTTGCCAATGGTGTCGCGGTCGAGGATTTCCTGCGGGTGATCGAGGAACAGTTTCAGCAGCGCGAAGTCGGCGCCGGACAGAATCACTTCTTCGCCATCGGTGTGGAACAGCCGATGGCTGACCATGTCCAGGCGCCAGTCGTCGAAGGCCAGCACTTCACCGCCATTACGTTCCTGACCGAATTGCGCGCGACGCAACAAGGCTTTGATGCGCGCCTGCAATTCTCGTGGGCTGAAAGGTTTGCCGAGGTAATCGTCGGCGCCGAGTTCCAGGCCGATAACCCGGTCGGCCTCGTCGGAACTGGCGGTGAGCATGATGATCGGCACCTGTGCCTGACGCGGGTGCTGGCGAACCCAGCGGCACAGGCTGAAGCCGTCTTCGTCCGGGAGCATCACGTCGAGGATCACCAGATCGCTCGGGGCCTCGTTCAGGGCCTGGCGAAAACCGGCGCCATCGGGCGTGGTACGAACCTGGAAACCGGCGCGAGTCAGGTAGGTATCCAGCAACTCGCGTATCTCTTGATCGTCATCGACCAACAAAATCGACTTGTTGACTGAGCTCACGGGGCGGCGTCCTTGTTGTTTGAATTGGGCGGATTATGCCTTAAGCACTGAATCTACAAACACCACATAACCAATGTGGGAGCGGCGGTGCGACGATTCGACTTGCTCGCGAAAGCGGTTTTACATTCAACACATTCGTTGACTGACACTCCGCTTTCGCGAGCAAGCCCGCTCCCACATTTGACCGTATTTCAAACTGGAATGGATTGCTCCAATGCCACACCCGCGCCCATCAGGCCGGAATACGGCGCGGTCACCAGCCACACCGGGATGCCTTTGAAGTAATCGCTCATGCAGCCTTTATCGGCGAAGCACCGGGCAAATCCGCTTTCAAGAAAGAAATCGGCAAACCGCGGGATCACGCCACCGACGATGTACACGCCACCGCGCCCACCGGTGGTCAGCACGTTGTTGCCGGCCACGCGGCCGAGCCAGCAGCAGAACTGCTCCAGCACTTCCAGCGCAATCGGATCCCCCGCGAGCCCGGCAGCGGTGATCGCTTCCGGTGTTTCGAGCACTGGTGTGTGACCGTCCACTGCACAAATCGCCCGGTAAACCCGTGGCAAGCCGCCGCCGCTCAACGCGGTTTCAGCGCTGACATGGCCGATCTCATTGAAGATGTGTTGCCACAGCTGCGTTTCCCGCGGGCTGCTCAGCGGCAAATCGACGTGACCGCCCTCCCCCGGCAACGCGGCAAACCGCCCTTCGCCAAGGTCCAGCAATGTCCCGACGCCAAGGCCTGTGCCCGGGCCAATCACCACCGCAGGGCGCAACGGTTCCGGCGTGCCTTCGCAAACCACCCGAAACTCGCCCGGCTGCAAACGGGTCATGCCCAGCGCCATCGCCGAGAAGTCGTTGACCAGCAACAATTGCTCGACCTGCAAGGTCTTGCAGAAAGCCTTGCGGCTCAGGCGCCAGTGATTGTTGGTGAACCTGAATTCATCACCACTCACCGGGCCGGCGACCGACAAGCACACCGAGCCGATCGAACCCAACGCCAGACCGAGCCCGCTCAGGTAGAGGGCAATCGCCTCTTCCGGGCTGGCGTGGTCAGCCGTCGCCAGCACCTGGACGCTTTCCAATTGCTGGTTTTTCCACAACGCGAAACGTGCGTTGGTCCCACCGATGTCACCGACCAAAGCCAGTTTCAATTAAGCGTCTCCAGGGCAGAAGTGAAGGCGCTGGCGCCCTGCTCTGCGGAGCTGAAGGCCATGCGCATGAAACCAAACAGCTCCCGTCCGCTGCCAATGTTATTGCCCAACAGGCCTTTGGCAGGTTCGCGCGCCGCGAATTCGTCGGCGTCCACCTTAAGCTCCAAGGTGCCTTTGACGCCATCGACGCGGATGATATCGCCCTCTTGCACCCGCGCCAAAGCGCCACCGACATACGCTTCGGGGCTGACGTGAATCGCCGCCGGGATTTTCCCCGAGGCGCCAGACATGCGCCCGTCCGTGACCAACGCCACTTTGAAGCCACGATCCTGCAGCACGCCAAGGAACGGCGTCATCTTGTGCAGTTCCGGCATGCCGTTAGAGCGTGGGCCCTGGAAGCGCATCACGGCGACAAAATCCTTCTCCAGCAGACCGGCCTTGAAGGCGTCTGCCAGATCCTGCTGATCCTGGAACACCATGGCCGGTGCTTCGACGATCTGGTTTTCCAGCGCCACGGCCGAGACTTTCATCACGCCACGGCCGAGGTTGCCTTCCATCACGCGCAAACCGCCTTCTGGGGAGAACGCACGTGCGACCGGGCGCAGGATGCTTTCGTCGAGGCTGTCGGTCACGCCTTCGCGCCAGACCAATTCGCCGTTATCGAGGAACGGTTCCATGGTGTAACGGCGCAGGCCGTGACCGAGCACGGTGTTGACGTTTTCGTGGAGCAGCCCGGCGTCCAGCAGTTCGCGGATCAGGAACGACATGCCGCCCGCTGCCTGGAAGTGGTTGATGTCGGCTTTGCCGTTCGGGTAGACGTGGCTCAGGGTCGGCACGACTTCGGAGAGGTCGGCCATGTCCTGCCAGGTCAACTGGATGCCCGCCGCCATGGCGATGGCCGGCATGTGCAAGGTGTGGTTGGTCGAGCCGCCGGTGGCGTGCAATGCCACGATGGAGTTGACCAGCGAGCGCTCGTCGACGATTTCGCCGATCGGCATGAAGTCGCCGTTCTGCTTGGTCAGACGCGTCACCTGATGCGCCGCTTCGCGGGTCAGGGCATCGCGCAACGGCGTGTTCGGGTTGACGAACGAGGCGCCCGGCAAGTGCAGGCCCATGACTTCCATCAGCAACTGGTTGGTATTGGCGGTGCCGTAAAAAGTGCAGGTGCCGGGGCTGTGGTAGGAATTCATTTCCGACTCCAGCAGCTCTTCGCGGCTGGCCTTGCCTTCGGCATAGCGCTGGCGCACATCGGCTTTCTGCTTGTTGGAAATGCCCGAGACCATCGGCCCGCCCGGCACAAAAATCGTCGGCAGATGACCGAAACGCAACGCGCCCATCATCAGGCCCGGCACGATCTTGTCGCAGATGCCGAGCATCAGCGCGCCGTCGAACATGTTGTGGGACAACGCCACGGCGGTGGACATCGCGATCACTTCGCGGCTCGGCAGGCTCAGTTCCATGCCCGGCTCGCCCTGGGTCACGCCATCACACATGGCCGGGGTGCCGCCGGCGAACTGGCCGACCGAACCGATCTCGCGCAGCGCTCGCTTGATCTGTTCCGGAAACACTTCGTACGGCTGATGCGCCGAGAGCATGTCGTTATATGACGAAACGATGGCGATGTTGGCGGAGTTCATCATCCGCAGGCTGTTCTTGTCTTCGGTGCCGCAACCCGCCACGCCGTGTGCGAAGTTGGCGCATTGCAGCTTGCCGCGCATCGGACCGTCGCTGGCCGCACCGCGAATCAGTGCAAGGTAGGCCTCACGCGTGGCGCGGCTACGGGCGATAAGCCGTTCAGTGACCTCAAGGACGCGGGGATGCATGTGTAGAACTCCAGGCTAACGGATGTGGCGACCTGATTGTCTATGCTGAACAAGGACCGTTGTGATTGGGATGACAAACGGTTTTTCTTGATCGGTCGGACCAGTTGATTCAGGTCACTCGTTGTAGATTGAACAAAATATTGCCATTAAAAAGGCTTGTTTTCTATTTTTATGCGAATAATCTTGTAATTCCAACAACAAAACGACGGCGGCCCAGTTAAATGACTCTTCGAATCGCAATCAATGGTTTTGGCCGGATTGGCCGCAACGTCCTGCGCGCACTGTATACCCAAGGTTATCGTCAAGACCTTCAGATCGTCGCCATCAACGATTTGGGTGACAGCGCAATCAACGCTCATCTGCTCAAGTACGACACTGTTCACGGCACGTTCGACGCCGATGTCCAGCACGACCAGGAGAGCCTGACGGTCAACGGCGACCGTATTGCGGTCAGCGCCATTCGCAACCCGGCCGAACTGCCTTGGGCTGCGGAAAAAATTGATGTCGTGTTCGAATGCACCGGTCTATTCACCGACCGCGCCAAAGCCGCCGCGCATATTACGGCCGGTGCGCGCAAAGTTATCATTTCGGCCCCGGCCAAGGGCGCCGACGCCACCGTGGTGTACGGGGTTAACCACGACATTTTGCGCCAGCACCACCAGATCATTTCCAACGCGTCGTGCACCACCAACTGCCTGGCGCCGGTGGCCCAGGTGCTGCACCGTGAACTGGGGATCGAAAGCGGTCTGATGACCACGATCCACGCCTACACCAACGACCAGAACCTGACCGACGTCTATCACACCGACCCGTACCGCGCCCGCTCCGCCACGCAGAACATGATCCCGAGCAAGACCGGTGCGGCTGAAGCGGTCGGCTTGGTGCTGCCCGAACTGGCGGGCAAACTGACCGGCATGGCCGTGCGTGTTCCCGTGATCAATGTGTCGCTGGTGGACCTGACCGTGCAACTGAAACGTGAAGCGTCGGCCGAAGAAGTGAATGCGCTGCTGAAAGAAGCCAGCCAGCATTCGAAAATTCTCGGTTACAACACCCTGCCGCTGGTTTCCAGTGACTTCAACCACAACCCGCTGTCGTCGATCTTCGACGCCAACCACACCAAATCCAGCGGCAAACTGCTGAAGGTGCTGGCCTGGTATGACAACGAATGGGGCTTCTCCAACCGCATGCTCGATAACTGCCTGGCGCTGTGCAACGCCGAGTAATCCAAGCCCCCCGGCGGAGATCCCCTTTGTAGGAGTGAGCCTGCTCGCGATAGCGGAGTGTCAGTCGACATAGTTGTTGAATGTCAGACCGCTATCGCGAGCAGGCTCACTCCTACAAGAGACCGCGTGTACCTGCACGATCCCGATCAAGCCTTAGTCGCGCAAACTGAGTCCGGCCGGAATCCCTACCGAGAATGTCCTGAATTCCTGGCCATTTCAGGGCTTTTTCCTGCGCAAACGTTCACCACCTACCGTTCGTCGGCAGCGGTTCATGCAACTGTCACACGGCGCCGATGTGCATTGAATGGCGCTGAATGGATTTGGCGTACCGAGTCGATCGCGACTCCTTGCCAACACCTCATCCATTTGTGAGTTCGCCCTATGTTCGACTCTCTCTCTATCCGTCTGAAAATCGTTTTGCTGTCCGGTCTGTGTCTGCTCGGTGTGGTTGCCCTGATCGTCGGCATGAACATTTACCAGACCAATCAGAACGATGATCTGGTCAGCGCCTCCAGCAGCAAGATGCTCACCGACAGTGTGCAGGACCTGCTGCAAGCCAAGGCTGCCGAACAAGCGGTGCGGGTGCAGAAAACCTTCGGCGAAACCCTGACGGTAGTGACTGCGCTGGCAGACCAGATCAAGGACATGCGCAACATGGCCGCCAAGCGTTCTATTGAGGCCGCAGCCCTGCGTGAAGAGTTGAACCAGAGCATCAAGACCGCGTTCGAGCGCAACGGCAAGGTATTGGGTGTCTGGTTGGCGTTCGAGCCCAATGGCCTGGATGGCAAGGACAGTGAATTCGTCAATGACGCGGTGCGCCAGTCCAACGAAGCCGGGCGTTTCGCCACGTATTGGAGCCGAGCTGGGGGCGAGGCGCTCAACACCATCATGGTCGAAGACGACATGACCAAAACCACCCTGAACCTCAGCGGCACGCCCTACAACGTTTGGTACACCTGCCCGCGTGACAGCAAGCGGACCTGCCTGCTCGACCCGTACGCCGATACCGTCGGCGCCAACAAAACAGAAGTGTTGATGACCACCATTTCCGTGCCGCTGCTGGTGGATGGAAAGTCCATCGGCGTGGTCGGTGTCGACATTGCCCTCGATACGCTGCAAGCGGCGGCGGTCGATTCCCAGCGTGAACTGTTCAACAGCGCCGGGCACATGCTGATCGTCTCGGGCACCGGCGTGCTGGCGGCCTACAGTGTCGACGCCGGTAAAGTCGGCAAGTCTATCGGCGATACCCTGGGCGCGGACGGCAAGGACATCCTGCAATTGCTCAGTGGTGGTGCTCCGAAGATTTTGCAGCAAGGCGACCTGATTCGCGCGGTGTACCCGGTCAGCCCGATCGCCGATGCGAAGGCCTGGGCCGTGGTGATCGACCTGCCTAAACAAGTGTTGCTGGCCGACTCGGTGAAACTGCAAGCCGTCCTCGATGACGCCCAGCAAAGCGGCACGATTAAAACAGTGCTGGTCTCCGTGATTGCCGGTCTGGTCGGCTTACTGCTGACCTGGCTCACCGCGTCGGGCGTGACCCGGCCGATCAACAGCGTGGCCGAAATGCTCAAGGCGATTGCCAGCGGCGACGGCGACCTGACCCAGCGTTTGCACTACAGCAAGAAAGACGAATTGGGCGAACTGGTCAGCTGGTTCAACCGCTTCCTCGACAAGCTGCAACCGACCATCGCGCAGATCAAGCAAAGCATTACCGACGCCCGCGGCACCGCCGACCAGTCTTCGGAAATCGCCCGTCAGACCAGCGAAGGCATGCAGGTGCAGTTCCGCGAAATCGACCAAGTCGCCACCGCGTCCAACGAAATGAGCGCCACCGCCCATGACGTTGCCAACAGTGCTTCGAACGCGGCCAACGCCGCCAAAGGCGCCGACCAGTCGGCCCGCGATGGCATGCAGATCATCGAGCGCAGCACCCGCGACATCAATCAACTGGCCGACGAAGTCAGCAAAGCCGTGACCGAAGTCGAAGCGCTGGCGGTCAACAGCGAGCAGATCGGTTCGGTACTGGAAGTGATCCGCAGCATTGCCGAGCAGACCAACCTGCTGGCGCTCAACGCCGCGATTGAAGCGGCGCGTGCCGGCGAGAGCGGTCGCGGGTTTGCCGTGGTGGCCGATGAAGTTCGCAACCTGGCCAAACGCACCCAAGACTCGGTGGAAGAAATTCGCTTGGTGATCGAACGCATCCAGAGCTGCACGCGCGGCGTGGTCGCCACCATGCATTCGAGCCAGACCCAGGCCCACAACAACGCCGGGCAGATTCAGCAAGCGGTGCAGGCCTTGGGCAAAATCAGTGACGCGGTGACGGTGATCAGCGACATGAACCTGCAAATCGCCAGCGCTGCCGAACAGCAAAGCGCGGTGGCCGAAGAGGTGAATCGCAACGTCTCGGCAATCCGCACCGTCACTGAAACCCTGACCGGCCAGGCCACCGAATCGGCGCAGATCAGCAGCCAGCTCAACTCGCTGACCACGCACCAGATGAAATTGATGGACCAGTTCCGGGTCTAGTAATCACCGCAGATCCCCTGTGGCGAGGGGGCTTGTCGGAACGCCGCATCGCCCCGTTCGGCTGCGCAGCAGTCGCAAAACCTGTTTGCACCATGGAATTGACTGAATGCGGGGGGCTGCTGCGCAGCCCAACGGGGGCAAGCCCCCTCGCCACAGGGCTCGCTCCTACAGGTTTCATCTGGCGTGTCACTTGATTTGAACTATGATCGGGCTCTCGTTCCGGAGGGCCTTCGATGACTGATCTACTCACGTCCATTCAAGCCACACTCGGCTTGCCCCACACCAAAATCCCCTTCACATCGAGCGGCGCCCTGCCCTCGGCGTTTGCCGTGACCGACCTCGCCTGTGCCAGCATCGCCGCGGCGGGGCAGGCTGTCAGCGAATTGTTGCAACAGCACGCCGGCCGCTTGCCCGGCGTTGAAGTCGACCGTCGTCTAGCCTCTTTCTGGTTCGCCACCTCGATCCGCCCCCTCGGCTGGAGCGTTCCACCGCTGTGGGACCCGATTGCCGGTGACTACGCAACGAAGGACGGCTGGATCCGCCTGCACACCAACGCCCCCCATCACCGCGCAGCCGCTGAAAGCGTGCTCGGCAACTGCGCCGACCGTGCTGCGATGGCGAAAAAAGTGGCGCAATGGGCCAACAGTGATCTGGAACAGGCCGTGGTCGACGCCGGAGGATGCGCCGCCGAGATGCGCACCTGGGCGCAATGGCAGCAACACCCACAAGGTTTGGCCGTAAACGCCGAGCCATTGATTCAGTTCAGTAGCGACAAGGGTCAATCCGCAAAACCGTGGCAAGGCTCCGTGGCCCAACCGCTGGCCGGGCTCAAGGTTCTGGACCTGACCCGCGTACTGGCCGGTCCGGTCGCCAGCCGTTTTCTCGCCGGCCTCGGGGCGGATGTCCTGCGCATCGACCCACCGACCTGGAACGAACCCGGCGTCGTGCCGGAAGTCACTCTGGGCAAACGCTGCGCGCGCCTTGATCTGCACAACCGCGATGATCGCGCGGTGTTCGAAACGCTGCTCAAGGAGGCCGACATCCTCCTGCATGGCTACCGCGCCGATGCATTGGAATGCCTGGGGTATGGCGTTGACGAACGCAGGAGACTGGCGCCGGGCCTGATTGATGTCAGCCTCAACGCCTACGGCTGGAGCGGCCCGTGGCAGAACCGCCGTGGTTTCGACAGCCTGGTGCAGATGAGCAGCGGGATTGCCGAAGCCGGGATGCAGTGGAAGAACGCGGACAAACCGACGCCGTTGCCGGTGCAGGCACTCGATCACGCGACCGGGTATTTGATGGCGGCTGCGGCGATCAGGTTGCTGGGGCGTGGGGGGTCTGCGCGGCTTTCGTTGGCGCGTACGGCGAAGTTGTTGATTGAACATGGCCCGGGAACGGCCGAGGCGTTGCGGGTGGAGGATGACAACGATCAGGGGATGGTGGTTGAGCAGACACCTTGGGGGCCGGCGCATCGGCTCCATGTGCCGTTGAAAATCACCGGTACTCCGTTGCAATGGGCACTTCCCGCCACGGAATTGGGTTCCCATCGCGCGCAGTGGTGGTGACTGTCAGATCGCCTTCGCGAGCAAGCCCGCTCCCACATTAGAACTGTGTTGCTCACAAAATCTGCGAACGACATCAATTTAATGTGGGAGCGGGCTTGCTCGCGAAGGGGTCCGAGTATTCAGCACAAACCCCGGATCAGTTCAGTCCAGCCGGCTCAGCGATGTCCAAAGCAACTGCGCCGCATACCCTCGACAAGGTCGCCACGCCTCGGCGCGCAACAGCAATTCCCGAGCTGTCACTGGCCCACCCTCAAGCGCCGCCAACGCCTTGATCAACCCCACATCCCCGGACGGAAACGCATCCGGCTCGCGCAACTGGCGCAAGGCAATGTACTGCGCCGTCCAGTCACCAATTCCGTGCAACGCCAACAACCGCGCCACACCGCCCTCTCGCCCCGGCGCAAACAACAGCGAATCATCCAGCAGCGCCTGAGCCACACCCGACAACGTCCGCCCCCGACTTTTCGGCATGCCCAACATCGCCAGATCCGCCTGCGCCAACACCAGCGGCTCAGGAAAGACATGGCTCAAACCCGCCTGCGGCGACGGCAACGGCGCTCCATACTGCGCCACCAACTTACCCGCCAACCGGATTGCCGCGCCGACGGTAATCTGCTGCCCGAGCACGGCACGAATCGCCAGTTCCAGTCCATCCCAGGCCCCCGGCACGCGTAAGCCCGGACGCTCGGCAATCAAGCGCTCCATCAACGGGTCCCGCTTCAACTGCCGGTGAATCGACGACAAATCCGCATCCAGATCAAACATCCGTCGCACGCGCGCCACGATCTCCGGCACCGCCGACTCATCCGGAAAATCCAGCGCCAGCTCAAGCGCATCACCGTCCGCCGCACTGATCGAAAACAAACCGTGAACACCGTTCAACCCGATGCTGCGCGAGTACACCCCATCGGTCACGATTTCCATACCGGCCACCGCCCGCGCCGACAAGAACTGCAACATCGCCGCCCCGTCATACGGCGGTTGATACGCCAGCAAAATCCTCACAACGACAGCAAGCCGCTGTACAACCCATAGGCGGCCAGCCCGGCGCCAGTCAGGACACTGGTAAAAATGCCCTTCTCGATGTGAGTGAACAACGGCTCGCCCTGTTCATGCTTGGCCTTGGCGAACAGAATCACCCCCGGCGCGTACAGCAACGCCGACAGCAGCAGGTATTTGACCCCGCCGGCATACAGCAACCACACCGCATACCCCAGCGCGATCCCGCCGATCATCAGGTCTTTAGTGCGCTCGGCACTGGCGTGTTCGTAGGTTTCGCCGCGCCCGCTCAACAACACCGCATACGCCGCCGACCACAGGTAAGGCACCAGAATCATCGATGACGCGAGGTAGATCAGGCTGGTGTAAGTGCCGGCAGAAAACAGCGTGATCAACAGAAAGAGCTGGATCATCACGTTGGTCAGCCACAGCGCGTTCACCGGCACATGATTGGCGTTTTCCTTCTTCAGGAAGGCCGGCATGGTGTTGTCCTTGGCCGTGGCGAACAGGATCTCGGCACACAGCAGCGCCCAGGACAGCAACGCGCCCAACAGCGAAATCGCCAGGCCGACACTGATCAGCAACGCACCCCAGGGCCCGACGATGTGTTCCAGCACCGCTGCCAGTGACGGGTTCTGCAAGTTCGCCAGTTGCGGCTGGCTCATGATGCCCAGCGACAACACGTTCACCAGCACCAATAGCGCCAGCACCCCGAGAAAGCCGATGACCGTCGCCCGGCCGACGTCCGAGCGTTTCTCCGCGTGCGCCGAATACACACTCGCGCCTTCAATGCCGATGAACACGAACACCGTCACCAGCATCATGTTGCGCACCTGGTCCATCACCCCGCCGAAGCTCGGGTTGCTACGGCCCCAGATGTCCCGGGTAAAGATGTCGGCCTCGAACGCGACGGCGGCGATGACGATAAACATGATCAGCGGCACGATCTTGGCCACGGTGGTCACTTGATTGATGAACGCCGCCTCTTTGATCCCGCGCATCACCAGAAAATGCACGGCCCACAGCAGCACCGAAGCGCAGCCGATGGCAATCGGCGTGTTGCCTTGGCCAAAGACCGGGAAGAAATAACCGAGGGTGCTGAACAACAACACGAAATATCCGACGTTGCCCAGCCAGGCGCTCATCCAGTAGCCCCAGGCCGACGAGAAGCCCATGTAGTCACCGAAGCCGGCCTTGGCGTAGGCATACACCCCGGAATCCAGTTCGGGTTTGCGATTGGCCAGGGTCTGAAAGACAAACGCCAGCGTCAGCATGCCGACGGCGGTGATGGCCCATCCGATCAGTACCGCCCCGGCATCGGCCCGCGCCGCCATGTTTTGTGGCAACGAGAAAATCCCGCCGCCAATCATCGACCCCACCACCAGCGCGATCAGCGCACTCAGGCGTAGCTTTTGCGTCGGTTGTGACATTCCTGCATCTCCATTTTTGTCCACAGTCGGCCGGGGGCTGTCATGGTCTTGAAACCGTCACATAGTTGGATTTACTAAATAGATACAGCGTAATACGTCTATTAGATAAGGCCATTTCAGGGCCTTTTTATTTATAACCGATCACTCTATTAACGTCATGACAAAGGTTAATTAAGCGGAAAACCCTGATCAATCAACTCTGCTCTGAAAGCAAATAGTTGCGTAAACGCGAAAACAAACTAGGTTAACAAGTCGAAGCAGGAGCCGGTTATTTCTGCCAGCTCTCACCGAGGCCTCTAAATTGGGCTTTCCCGGCGATACCGCTATAGACAACAAAGTCCCATAAGTCTTTCAATTAACAATGGAAAGTGCCAATGCACTGATCTATGTCAGATGTTTGAACAGCTAACAGAACTACTCTGTTGTCTCTCTTCTCCTGCACTGGAGTCATGCGATGTCTGAATCCCCCGGAAAACTGAAACTCGGCGCATTGGTTGCACTGGTTGTCGGCTCAATGATTGGTGGCGGGATCTTCTCTTTGCCACAAAACATGGCCGCCAGTGCGGACGTTGGCGCGGTCCTGATTGGCTGGGCCATTACCGCCGTCGGCATGCTCACGCTGGCCTTTGTCTTTCAGACCCTGGCCAACCGCAAGCCTGATCTGGATGGCGGGGTGTATGCCTACGCCAAGGCCGGTTTCGGCGACTACATGGGTTTCTCTTCCGCCTGGGGGTACTGGATCAGTGCCTGGCTGGGCAACGTCGGCTACTTCGTTCTGTTGTTCAGTACCCTCGGCTACTTCTTCCCGATTTTCGGTGAAGGCAACACGGTGGCAGCCATCATCGGTGCATCGGTGTTGCTCTGGGCCGTGCATTTCCTCGTGTTGCGGGGGATCAAGGAAGCGGCGTTCATCAACCTGGTGACCACTGTCGCCAAGATCGTGCCGCTGGTGCTGTTTGTGTTGATCGCCATTTTCGCCTTCAAACTGGACATCTTCACCGCCGACATCTGGGGCGTGAAAAACCCGGACCTGGGCAGCGTGATGAACCAGGTGCGCAAAATGATGCTGGTCACCGTCTGGGTGTTCATCGGCATCGAGGGCGCGAGCATTTTCTCGGCCCGCGCCGAAAAACGCAGCGACGTAGGTAAAGCCACCGTCATCGGCTTCATCACTGTGCTGCTGTTCCTGGTGCTGGTTAACGTGTTGTCCCTGGGGATCATGACCCAACCGGAACTGGCCAAGCTGCAGAACCCGTCGATGGCGGCCGTGCTCAAGCATGTGGTCGGTGACTGGGGCGCGGTGCTGATCAGCGTCGGTTTGATCATCTCGCTGCTGGGAGCCTTGCTGTCGTGGGTGCTGTTGTGTGCGGAGATCATGTTCGCCGCCGCCAAGGACCACACCATGCCGGAGTTCCTGCGCAAGGAAAACGCCAACCACGTGCCGGTCAACGCCCTGTGGCTGACCAACGCCATGGTCCAGCTGTTCCTGATCATCACCCTGTTTTCGGCCAGTACCTACCTGTCGCTGATCTACCTCGCCACCTCGATGATTCTGGTGCCTTACCTGTGGTCGGCGGCATACGCGCTGCTGCTGGCAGTGCGCGGCGAGACCTATGAAAACGCCTCGGGCGAACGCACCAAGGACCTGCTGATCGGTGCCATCTCGGTGATCTACGCAGTCTGGCTGGTCTACGCCGGCGGCACCAAATACCTGCTGCTGTCCGCCCTGCTCTATGCGCCCGGCGTGATCCTGTTCGCCAAGGCCAAGCGAGAACTGGGCAAACCTGTTTTCACCAACGTCGAGAAGCTGATTTTTGCAGCCGTGATCATCGGTGCCGTGGTGGCGGCCTATGGGCTGTATTCCGGCTTCCTGACCCTGTAACACCTGAATAATTTGTCATCTGGAGGATCACTGTAATGACCACGGAAAAAGTTAAATACGGCGTGCATTCCGAAGCCGGCAAACTGCGCAAAGTCATGGTTTGTTCCCCCGGCCTGGCCCACCAGCGGCTGACCCCGAACAACTGTGACGAACTGCTGTTTGATGATGTGCTGTGGGTCGCCCAAGCCAAGCGTGACCACTTCGACTTCGTCACCAAGATGCGCGAACGCGGGATCGACGTTGTGGAAATGCACAACCTGTTGACCGACATCGTCGCCATCCCCGAAGCGCTGGACTGGATCCTGGATCGCAAGGTCACCGCCAACTCGGTGGGCCTGGGCCTGATCAACGAAGTGAAATCCTGGCTGAAAAGCCTGGAGCCGCGACATATCGCCGAGTTCCTGATTGGCGGTGTCTCCGCCGATGACCTGCCGGACAGCTTCGGTGGCAAGACCATCCAGATGTTCCGCGACTTCCTCGGCCACTCCAGCTTCATTTTGCCGCCACTGCCGAACACCCAGTTCACCCGCGACACCACCTGCTGGATCTACGGTGGCGTGACCCTGAACCCGATGTATTGGCCGGCACGCCGTCAGGAAACCCTGCTGGCCACTGCCATCTATAAATTCCACCCGCAGTTCACCAACGCCGAATTCGAGATCTGGTACGGCGACCCGGACCAGGATCACGGCAGCTCCACCCTTGAAGGCGGCGACGTGATGCCAATCGGTAACGGTGTGGTGCTGATCGGCATGGGCGAACGTTCGTCCCGTCAGGCCATTGGCCAACTGGCGCTCAACCTGTTCAAACACAAAGCCGTCGAAAAAGTCATCGTCGCCGGCCTGCCGAAATCCCGCGCCGCGATGCACCTGGACACCGTGTTCAGCTTCTGCGACCGCGACCTGGTCACGATCTTCCCGGAAGTGGTGAACCAGATCGTCGCCTTCACCCTGCGTCCTGATGAGAGCAAACCGGGCGGCATCGACATCCGACGTGAAGAAACCAGCTTCCTCGACACCGTGGCCAAGGCCCTCAACCTTAAAACACTGCGCATCGTCGAAACCGGTGGCAACAGCTTCGCCGCCGAACGCGAGCAATGGGATGACGGCAACAACGTGGTGGCCCTGGAGCCGGGCGTGGTCATCGGCTATGACCGCAACACCTACACCAACACCTTGCTGCGCAAGGCAGGTATCGAGGTCATCACCATCAGCGCCGGCGAACTGGGGCGTGGACGCGGCGGCGGTCACTGCATGACCTGCCCGATCATTCGCGACCCTATCGACTATTAATTTGTGTGCCCGACCTCACCCTCATAAAGCGTGAGGTCGGGGGATAACCGAAACTTAAGGAGATCCACCATGGCTTTTAATATGCGCAACCGCAGCTTGCTGAGCTTGATGCACCACACCACTCGCGAGCTCAACTACCTGATCGACCTGTCCCGGGACCTCAAGCGCGCCAAGTACACCGGCACCGAGCGTCCACATCTGCAAGGCAAGAACATCGCGCTGATCTTCGAAAAAACCTCGACCCGCACCCGTTGCGCCTTCGAAGTTGCGGCCCATGACCAAGGGGCCCACGTCACCTACATCGACCCGGTGTCGTCGCAGATCGGCCACAAGGAAAGCATGAAAGACACCGCCCGCGTGCTGGGGCGGATGTTCGACGCCATCGAGTACCGTGGCTTCGAACAGGAAATCGTCGAAGAGCTGGCCAAGTTTGCCGGCGTGCCGGTGTTCAATGGTTTGACCGCTGAATTCCACCCGACGCAAATGATCGCCGACGTACTGACCATGCGTGAGCACAGCGACAAGCCGATGCATGAAATCAGCTACGCCTACCTCGGCGATGCGCGCTACAACATGGGCAACTCGCTGCTGATGATCGGCGCCAAACTGGGCATGGACGTGCGCATCGCCGCACCGAAAGCCCTATGGCCACACGCGGATTTCATCGCCCAGTGCAAAGCCTTTGGCGAAGAAAGCGGCGCGCGCATCACCATCACCGAAGACCCGAAAGAAGCGGTGAAAGGCGTGGACTTCATCCACACCGACATCTGGGTGTCGATGGGTGAGCCGGTGGAAGCGTGGGACGAGCGCATCGAGCAACTGCTGCCGTACCAGGTCAACGCGAAAATGATGAAAGCCTCGGGCAACCCGCGCGTGAAGTTCATGCACTGCCTGCCGGCGTTCCATAACAGCGAAACCAAGGTCGGCAAGGACATCGCCGCGCGTTATCCGCACCTGGCCAATGGCGTTGAAGTGACTGAAGAAGTCTTCGAATCGCCGGCCAACATCGCCTTCGAGCAAGCGGAAAACCGCATGCACACCATCAAGGCGATATTGGTGTCGGCGTTGGCGGATATCTAACAGTCTCACCCGGCTCCCACNCAGGTCAACGCGAAAATGATGAAAGCCTCGGGCAACCCGCGCGTGAAGTTCATGCACTGCCTGCCGGCGTTCCATAACAGCGAAACCAAGGTCGGCAAGGACATCGCCGCGCGTTATCCGCACCTGGCCAATGGCGTTGAAGTGACTGAAGAAGTCTTCGAATCGCCGGCCAACATCGCCTTCGAGCAAGCGGAAAACCGCATGCACACCATCAAGGCGATATTGGTGTCGGCGTTGGCGGATATCTAACAGTCTCACCCGGCTCCCACTGACAAAACACGGTCAATGTGGGAGCGGGCTTGCTCGCGAAGACGGAGTGTCAGTCGACATTGATGTTGTCTGATGCACCGCCTTCGCGAGCAAGCCCGCTCCCACATTGGACCGGGTTTCACAGGGAGACCGAGTTGCTCGCAACCTCTTTGATTGAAAGGATTGCCATTATGCGTATCGTCGTAGCTCTGGGCGGTAACGCCCTGCTCCGCCGTGGTGAACCCATGACCGCGGACAACCAGCGCGCCAACATCCGTATCGCCACCGAACAAATCGCCAAGATCCATGCCGGCAACCAATTGGTGATCGCTCACGGTAATGGCCCGCAGGTCGGCCTGTTGTCGCTGCAAGCCGCGGCCTACACCTCGGTGTCCCCTTACCCGCTGGACGTGCTCNCGGGTTTCACAGGGAGACCGAGTTGCTCGCAACCTCTTTGATTGAAAGGATTGCCATTATGCGTATCGTCGTAGCTCTGGGCGGTAACGCCCTGCTCCGCCGTGGTGAACCCATGACCGCGGACAACCAGCGCGCCAACATCCGTATCGCCACCGAACAAATCGCCAAGATCCATGCCGGCAACCAATTGGTGATCGCTCACGGTAATGGCCCGCAGGTCGGCCTGTTGTCGCTGCAAGCCGCGGCCTACACCTCGGTGTCCCCTTACCCGCTGGACGTGCTCGGTGCCGAAACCGAAGGCATGATCGGCTACATCATCGAACAGGAACTGGGCAACCTGCTGGACTTCGAAGTGCCGTTCGCCACCCTGCTCACCCAGGTCGAAGTCGACGCCAACGACCCGGCGTTCCAGAACCCCACCAAACCGATCGGTCCGGTGTATGCCAAGGCCGAAGCGGAAAAACTAGCCGCAGAGAAAGGCTGGGCGATTGCCCCGGACGGCGACAAATACCGTCGTGTGGTGGCCAGCCCAAGACCAAAACGCATCTTCGAGATTCGCCCGATCAAATGGCTGCTGGAAAAAGGCAGCATCGTGATCTGCGCCGGCGGTGGCGGCATCCCGACCCTGTACACCGCCCCCGGCAAACTGGAAGGCGTCGAAGCGGTGATCGATAAAGACCTGTGCTCGGCGCTGCTCGCCGAACAACTCGAAGCCGATATCCTGGTGATCGCCACCGACGTCAGCGCCGCCTTCATCGACTACGGCAAGCCGACCCAGAAAGCCATCGGCCAGGCTCACCCGGACGAAATGGAGAAACTCGGCTTCGCCGCAGGTTCCATGGGACCCAAGGTTCAGGCAGCTTGCGAGTTCGCCCGTCACACTGGAAAAACCGCGGTAATCGGTTCACTCTCGGACATTGAAGCGATCGTCCAGGGCAAGGCAGGTACGCGCATCAGCACGGCGAAACCTGGCATTACTTACTTGTAGGGAGAGACGTCTATGGCACAGTTTCAGCCAGGCCACTTGCACATCGAGCGTCACGCGCTGACCCCGGATGATGTCAGTTACAACATTTGCCTCGACTATGAAGTCAGCAAAAATCCCAAAGGGGAAAAAGGCATTCAGTTCACCATGCATGGCAGCATTCAGGGAAAGGACATGAAAGAGACCTTCTTCCTGCCCAAAGTTGAGGCCTACAACTTCGCCAGCAACGTGACGAGAATCGCCGAGAAGTACGGCATTCCAAAGGAACACAGCCAGATCGGCTCGGTCCACAAGCATTACGATTTGATGTTTGAAGACATTCGGGTGCAGCTCGACATGAAATCCGGCGACCCGGTAGACCTCGAGAAATTCGAATAGCCCACTGTTCCTGTGGGAGCGGGCTTGCTCGCGAAGGCGGTGTATCAGTCGACGTTGATGGTGACTGACCCACCGCCTTCGCGAGCAAGCCCGCTCCCACATGGGTTTGGTGCAGGCTCTGAAATCCCGCGCAGGATTTCACCATTCGCCCGCCCCAAGGCATACTTGCGCCCCTCCGCATTCCAGAACAAAAAACCGCCCCATGCGTATCCACGTCAGCTTCATCGACCGCGTCGGTATTACCCAGGAAGTCCTGGCCCTGCTCGGTGGGCGCAATCTCAATCTGGATGCGGTGGAAATGGTCCCGCCCAACGTTTACATCGACGCCCCGACCCTGAGTCCGGAAGTCCTCGAAGAGCTGCGCGATGCGCTGTTCAGCGTGCGTGGCGTGCAAGCGGTGAAGGTGGTCGACATCCTTCCCGGCCAGCGCCGCCACCTGCAACTGGATGCCTTGCTCGCGGCCATGACCGACCCGGTCCTGGCGCTGGACAGTGCCGGCAAAGTGTTGCTGGCCAACCCGGCATTGATTGCGCTCTACGGGCGTGAACCGGCGGGTGAAAGCATCGCCGAACTGTTTGCCGACCCGGCGCTGCTCGACGCCTTGCTGGAACAGGGCTTTCGCTTGCCGCTGCGGGAAATCACGGTCAACGGTCAGACCTTGCTGCTGGACGCCACACCGATCACCGACGCGGGCGCCCTGCTGACCTTGTATCAACCCAACCGCATCGGCGAACGCCTCTCGGCGCTGCACCATGACCACGCCGAAGGGTTCGATTCTTTGCTCGGCGAATCGCCGGTGATTCGCACCCTCAAGGCTCGCGCGCAACGGGTGGCGGCCCTCGACGCACCGCTATTGATTCAGGGCGAAACCGGCACTGGCAAGGAATTGGTCGCCCGGGCCTGCCATGCCATCAGCGCCCGGCACAGTTCGCCCTTTCTCGCGTTGAACTGCGCGGCATTGCCGGAGAACCTCGCCGAAAGTGAACTGTTCGGCTATGCCCCCGGTGCGTTTACCGGCGCGCAACGAGGCGGCAAACCGGGGCTGATGGAATTGGCCAACCAGGGCACGGTGTTTCTGGATGAAATCGGTGAGATGTCGCCGTACCTGCAGGCGAAACTGCTGCGGTTTCTCAATGACGGCAGTTTCCGCCGGGTCGGCGGTGATCGTGAGGTCAAGGTCAATGTGCGGATCCTCAGCGCCACCCACCGCGACCTGGAAAAAATGGTCAGCGAAGGCAGCTTCCGCGAAGACCTGTTTTACCGTCTCAACGTACTCAACGTTGAAGTCCCGCCGCTGCGCGAACGTGGCCAGGACATTCTGTTGCTCGCCCGCTACTTCATGCAGCAGGCCTGCGCGCAAATCCAGCGTCCGGTCTGTCGGCTGGCACCGGGTACCTACCCGGCGCTGCTGGGCAATCGCTGGCCGGGCAACGTGCGGCAATTGCAGAACGTAATCTTCCGCGCGGCGGCGATTTGCGAAAGTACGCTGGTCGACATCGGCGACCTCGACATTGCCGGCACTTCGGTGGCACGCCAGAGTGACAGCGACGTCGATAGCCTCGAACAGGCGATGGAAGAGTTCGAGAAAACCCTGCTGGAAAAACTCTACGTCAGCTACCCCTCGACCCGCCAACTGGCCAGCCGCCTGCAAACGTCCCATACGGCGATTGCCCATCGGTTGCGCAAGTACGGCATACCCAACAAGCCCTGAAATCCCCCAGCCACCGCAGTACCCCTGTGGGAGCGGGCTTGCTCGCGAAAGCGGTGGGTCAGTCACCATCATTGTTGCCTGACACTACGCCTTCGCGAGCAAGCCCGCTCCCACAGGGTTTTGCGTGTCCTGAAAATCTCGCTCCAAAAACGACCTCCATCTGTACTGAAAGCGCTACAGCGGAACGATATCGCTACACACCTCCCCGATCACGGCTGTGCAAGGCTTTGATCCACCTCGGCTTTCTTCCCTGACTTTGCCCGTATCGATTTCGCTACAGCTGGCGAATTCCATCGCTCCGCAAAACACCCCAAACCACTGATAAATAAAGACAAAACCAACATTGGCCGTGTTCTTGCTATGTAGTCCGTCATAACAGGGCTTTTTTGCCCAAGCATTCAATAGCGTCCACCAGACGAGTCTGGCCCCCTTAGGAGTTCTCATGAGCGATTTGCGTTTTACTGAAGATCACGAATGGCTGCGCACCGAAGCTGACGGCACCGTTACTGTCGGCATCACCGCTTTCGCACAGAACGCCTTGGGCGACGTGGTTTTCGTACAACTGCCTGAGCTGCAGTCCTACGACAAAGGCGCTGAAGCCGCCACCGTGGAATCGGTAAAAGCCGCCAGCGGTGTCTACATGCCACTCGACGGTGAAGTGCTGGAAGTCAACCCGGCACTCGACAGCAGCCCTGAACTGGTCAACGAAGATCCGCTGGGCGAAGGCTGGTTCTTCCGCTTCCAGCCAAGCGACGCCTCTGCCGTCGCCAAACTGCTGGACCAGGACGCCTACGACCGCCTGATCAAAGCCCAAGCCGAAGCCTGAGGAGCACCGACATGACTATAAATCTGACCACCGCCAACGAATTCATCGCCCGTCACATCGGCCCGCGTGCCGGTGACGAGCAAGCCATGCTCAACAGCCTCGGCTTCGACTCGCTGGAAGCCCTGAGCGCCAGCGTTATCCCGGACAGCATCAAGGGCACCAGCGTGCTGGGCCTGGAAGACGGTTTGAGCGAAGCTGAAGCCCTCGCTTCGATCAAAGCCATCGCCGGCAAGAACCAACTGTTCAAGACCTACATTGGCCAGGGCTACTACGGCACCCACACGCCGTCGCCGATCCTGCGCAACCTGCTGGAAAACCCGGCCTGGTACACCGCCTACACCCCGTACCAGCCAGAAATTTCCCAGGGCCGTCTCGAAGCGCTGCTGAACTTCCAGACCCTGATCAGCGACCTGACCGGCCTGCCGATTGCCAACGCGTCCTTGCTCGACGAAGCCACCGCTGCTGCCGAAGCCATGACCTTCTGCAAACGCCTGAGCAAGAACAAGGGCAGCCACGCCTTCTTCGCTTCCGTGCATTGCCACCCGCAGACCCTCGACGTACTGCGCACCCGTGCCGAGCCGCTGGGCATCGACGTGGTGGTTGGCGACGAACTCGAACTGACCGACGTGACGCCGTTCTTCGGCGCCCTGCTGCAGTACCCGGCCAGCAACGGTGACGTGTTCGATTACCGCGAACTGACCGACCGCTTCCACGCCGCCAACGCCCTGGTGGCGGTGGCCGCAGACCTGCTGGCCCTGACCGTGCTGACCCCACCGGGTGAATTCGGTGCCGACGTGGCCATCGGCAGCGCCCAGCGTTTCGGCGTTCCGCTGGGCTTCGGTGGCCCGCACGCGGCGTACTTCTCTACTAAAGATGCGTTCAAGCGCGACATGCCGGGCCGTCTGGTCGGTGTTTCGGTGGACCGTTTCGGCAAGCCGGCCCTGCGCCTGGCCATGCAAACCCGCGAACAACACATCCGTCGCGAGAAGGCCACCAGTAACATCTGCACCGCGCAAGTGCTGCTGGCCAACATCGCCAGCATGTACGCCGTGTACCACGGCCCGAAAGGCCTGACGCAGATCGCCAACCGCGTGCATCACCTGACCGCGATTCTGGCCAAAGGCCTGAAAGCCATCGGTCTGAACGTCGAGCAGGAAAGCTTCTTCGACACCCTGACGATCAAGACCGGCGCTAACACCGCCAAGCTGCACGACAAGGCTCACGCCCAACAGATCAACCTGCGCGTCGTTGATGCTGAACGCCTGGGCCTGTCCCTCGACGAAACCACTTCGCAAGCAGACGTGGAAACCCTGTGGAGCCTGCTGGCTGACGGCAAAGCCCTGCCAGATTTCGCCGCCCTCGCCGCTGCCGTGGTCAGCGCCATTCCGGCCGCTCTGGTGCGTCAATCGCCGATCCTCAGCCACCCGGTGTTCAACCGCTATCACTCGGAAACCGAGCTGATGCGCTACCTGCGCAAGCTGGCCGACAAGGACCTGGCACTGGACCGCACCATGATCCCGCTGGGTTCGTGCACCATGAAACTCAACGCTGCCAGCGAAATGATCCCGGTGACCTGGGCTGAATTCGGTGCCTTGCACCCGTTCGCTCCGGCCGAGCAAAGCGCCGGCTATCAGCAACTGACCGACGAACTGGAAGCGATGCTCTGCGCAGCGACCGGCTACGACTCGATCTCGCTGCAACCGAACGCCGGTTCGCAAGGCGAATACGCCGGTCTGCTGGCCATTCGCGCCTATCACCAGAGCCGTGGCGAAGACCGTCGCGACATCTGCCTGATCCCGTCGTCCGCCCACGGTACCAACCCGGCCACCGCCAACATGGCCGGCATGCGTGTGGTCGTGACCGCTTGCGACGCACGCGGCAACGTCGACATCGAAGACCTGCGCGCCAAGGCCATCGAGCACCGCGAACACCTCGCTGCGCTGATGATCACTTACCCGTCGACCCACGGCGTGTTCGAAGAAGGCATCCGCGAAATCTGCGGCATCATTCATGACAACGGCGGCCAGGTGTACATCGACGGCGCCAACATGAACGCGATGGTAGGCCTCTGCGCGCCGGGCAAGTTCGGCGGCGACGTGTCGCACTTGAACCTGCACAAAACCTTCTGCATTCCGCACGGCGGTGGCGGCCCGGGCGTCGGCCCGATTGGCGTGAAATCGCACCTGACTCCGTTCCTGCCGGGCCACGCCCAGATGGAACGCAAGGAAGGCGCGGTCTGCGCGGCACCGTTCGGCAGCGCGAGCATTCTGCCGATCACCTGGATGTACATTCGGATGATGGGCGGCGCCGGCCTGAAACGCGCTTCGCAGCTGGCAATCCTCAACGCCAACTACATTTCCCGTCGCCTGGAAGAGCATTACCCGGTTCTGTACACCGGCAGCAACGGCCTGGTCGCGCACGAATGCATCCTCGACCTGCGTCCGTTGAAAGACAGCAGCGGCATCAGCGTTGATGACGTCGCCAAGCGTTTGATCGACTTCGGCTTCCACGCCCCGACCATGTCGTTCCCGGTCGCCGGCACGTTGATGATCGAGCCGACCGAAAGCGAATCCAAGGAAGAACTGGACCGCTTCTGCGACGCCATGATCCGCATCCGCGAAGAAATCCGCGCGGTGGAAAACGGCACGCTGGACAAGGACGACAACCCGCTGAAGAACGCTCCGCACACGGCGGCAGAGATCGTTGGCGAGTGGACGCATCCGTACAGCCGCGAGCAAGCGGTGTATCCGGTTGCCTCCCTGATCGAAGGCAAATACTGGCCGCCGGTCGGTCGCGTCGACAACGTGTTTGGCGATCGCAACCTGGTGTGCGCTTGCCCGTCGATCGAAAGCTACGCTTAAACGGATAAGGGGGCGGGTTTGCTCGCCCCCACATCCAGGAACACCGCATACCCCTTGTGGGAGCGGGCTTGCTCGCGAATGCGGTGGATCAGTCACCATCAACATTGCCTGATCCACCGCATTCGCGAGCAAGCCCGCTCCCACAGGGTCGGTGCAAAGCACCAGATTCCGTGAATTCCTATAACAAGAAACCGGAGAACAACCATGTCGTTAAGCGTGTTCGACCTGTTCAAGATTGGCATCGGCCCCTCCAGCTCCCACACCGTCGGCCCGATGCGCGCAGCTGCGCGTTTCGCCGAAGGCTTGCGCCGCGAAGGGCTGTTGGCCGCCACCACCTGCGTCAAAGTCGAGCTCTACGGCTCGCTCGGCGCCACCGGCAAGGGACACGGCAGCGACAAGGCTGTGTTGCTTGGCCTGGAAGGTGAACACCCGGACACCGTGAATACCGAAACCGTCGCCGCCCGCCTGCAAGAGATTCGTGGCAACGGTCGCTTGAACCTGCTCGGTGAACACAGCATTGCGTTCAACGAGAAAGAACACCTGGCAATGATTCGCAAACCATTGCCCTATCACCCCAACGGCATGATCTTTCGCGCCTTCGACGCCGCCGGCCTGCAGATCCGCAGCCGCGAGTACTACTCAGTCGGTGGTGGTTTTGTGGTCGATGAAGACGCCGCTGGCGCTGACCGCATCGTCGAAGACGCCACGCCGCTGACGTTCCCGTTCAAAAGTGCCAAGGACTTGCTCAGTCATTGCACCACCTACGGCCTGTCCATCAGCCAGGTGATGCTGACCAACGAAAGCGCCTGGCGCCCGGAAGCGGAAACCCGCGCCGGCCTGCTGAAGATCTGGCAAGTGATGCAAGACTGCGTCGATGCCGGTTGCCGCAACGAAGGCATCTTGCCCGGCGGCTTGAAGGTCAAACGTCGCGCGGCGGCACTGCATCGGCAATTGTGCAAAAACCCGGAATCGTCGTTGCGCGATCCGCTGTCGGTGCTGGACTGGGTCAACCTGTACGCCTTGGCGGTCAACGAAGAAAACGCCAACGGCGGACGCGTCGTCACCGCACCCACAAACGGTGCGGCCGGGATCGTTCCGGCGGTGTTGCATTACTACATGCGCTTCATTCCCGGTGCGACCGAAGACGGCGTCGTACGTTTCCTGCTGACGGCTGCGGCCATCGGCATTCTCTATAAAGAAAACGCCTCGATCTCCGGCGCCGAAGTAGGCTGCCAGGGTGAGGTCGGGGTGGCCTGCTCCATGGCCGCCGGCGCCTTGTGCGAGGTCCTTGGCGGGACCGTGCAGCAAGTGGAAAACGCCGCCGAAATCGGCATGGAACATAACCTCGGCCTGACCTGCGACCCGATTGGCGGACTGGTGCAGGTGCCTTGCATCGAGCGCAACGCCATGGGCTCGGTCAAGGCGATCAACGCGGTACGCATGGCCCTGCGCGGCGACGGTCAGCACTTCGTGTCCCTCGACAAGGTCATCCGCACCATGCGCCAGACCGGCGCCGACATGAAAAGCAAATACAAAGAAACCGCCCGCGGCGGTTTGGCGGTCAACATTATCGAGTGCTGATGCTCACGCGCACGGCACACTTTTTCAGGAGCTGAATATGTCCACCGAACAATTGCTGAAAACCCCGCTGCACGCACTGCACATCGAACTCGGCGCACGCATGGTGCCGTTCGCCGGCTATGACATGCCGGTGCAATACCCACTCGGCGTGATGAAAGAACACCAGCACACCCGTGATCAGGCCGGGCTGTTTGATGTGTCGCACATGGGCCAGATCCGCCTGACCGGCGCCAATGCTGCCAAGGCCCTGGAAACCCTGGTGCCGGTGGACATTATCGACCTTCCAGTGGGCATGCAGCGCTACGCGATGTTCACCAACGAAAACGGCGGCATCCTCGACGACCTGATGGTTGCCAACCTCGGTAACGACGAACTGTTCCTGGTGGTCAACGCGGCCTGCAAGGATCAAGACCTGGCACACCTGCGCAAGCACATCGGCGAGCAGTGCACTATCGAACCGCTGTTCGAAGAACGCGCGTTGCTGGCCCTGCAAGGCCCGGCCGCCGTCACAGTGCTCGCACGCCTGGCGCCTGAAGTGTCGAAGATGACTTTTATGCAGTTCGCCCGCGTGAAACTGCTGGGCGTGGACTGCTTTGTCAGCCGTTCGGGCTACACCGGTGAAGACGGTTTCGAAATCTCGGTACCGGCCGCCAACACTGAAGCCTTGGCGCGTGCCCTGTTGGCTGAACCTGAGGTAGAGGCCATCGGCCTTGGCGCTCGCGACTCGCTGCGCCTGGAAGCCGGCCTGTGCCTCTACGGCCACGACATGAACACCGAGACCACCCCGATCGAAGCGAGCCTGCTGTGGGCCATCTCCAAGCCTCGTCGTGCCGATGGCGCGCGGGCCGGCGGCTTCCCTGGCGCTGAAACCGTGTTCGCACAACAACAAGGTGGCGTCAGCCGCAAACGCGTCGGTTTGCTGCCCCAGGAACGTACGCCTGTGCGTGAAGGCGCGGAAATCGTCAACGAAGCCGGCGACATCATCGGCGCCGTTTGCAGTGGCGGCTTCGGTCCGACCTTGGGCGCTCCTTTGGCCATGGGTTACCTCGACAGCGCTTATATCGCCATCGACACACCCGTATGGGCGATTGTCCGAGGGAAAAAGGTGCCTTTGCTTGTAAGCAAAATGCCATTTGTTGCACAACGCTACTATCGCGGTTGATTGACTGTTTCTATAAGTAACGCGGTTGCGTTAACAGTGCACTAATGTGTAACGCAACCGCCATAAAACAGTGCATATGTTTATAACCGACCTTCGTTTATGAACGTTGCTTATAACGATCGAAAATAATTGAACCGCGACAAAGAATAAGACAACACTAGTGGGTCGACTAGTACGCTCAACCTGAGCAAAACCGGGCCTCTGACGGGGCTTGTTTTTTCTCCCGTAGTTGGCGTAGAGTTTGTTCACTGTGTTTGCATGGGTCGCTTGGAATCGTGACCTGGGCAGTAGCCTACAAGTTAGCTACATCCCGTTCGACGTCTTCTTACTCTCCTGCAACCAGCCCCAGTACTCTTTCACGAGAAGGAGACTGTCATTAATTTTTTGTGTCAAAGGAAGAAGAAATGTCCACACGTCAGAGCGGTACCGTCAAGTGGTTTAACGACGAGAAAGGTTTTGGTTTTATCACGCCTGAAAGCGGTCCGGATCTGTTCGTGCATTTCCGCGCCATCCAGGGCAACGGTTTCAAGAGCCTGAAAGAAGGCCAGAAAGTGACTTTCGTTGCTGTGCAAGGCCAGAAAGGCATGCAGGCTGACGAGGTTCAAGCAGAAGCCTAATCTTCTGTTACGAAAAAGCCCCTGATGCTGACATCAGGGGCTTTTTTGTGCGCGTAAATCCGTAAAATGGCTTCTTTTTCCGCCCAGAGGCTGCCATGTCGAAACACCTGCTCAACCCCCAGGGCAACTTTCCCGCCGCCACCCTGGGTCGTCGCCTGGCAGCGATGTTCTATGACTTCCTGTTGTGTACCGCCCTACTGATCGTCACCAGCGGCGTTTACAAGATGATCCAGATGGCGATCCTCGGCGAAGAAAAAATGCGCAGGCTGACCGAAGCCGGTGCGCTGGACGGTGATCCGCTGCTCTCGACCGTGCTGCTCTTTGTGCTGTTCGGCTTCTTCGCCAAGTTCTGGACCTGGTCGGGGCAAACCCTCGGCATGCAGGTGTGGTGCATCCGGGTGCAGAATGCCGATGGCTCGTCCATCAGCTTGTGGCAGGCGTTGTTGCGCTTTGTGGTGTCGATTGCTTCTTGGCTGTGCGTGGGACTGGGGTTTATCTGGCCATTATTTGATAAGCAGAAACGCAGCTGGCATGACATGTACTCCAATACCCAGCTCGTGCGGATTCCAAAGAAAACCAAGTAATTCAGCCCTACAAAAATCAATGTGGGAGCGGGCTTGCTCGCGAAAGCGGAGTGTCAGACAACATCAATGTCGACTGATACGCCCTCTTCGCGAGCAAGCCCGCTCCCACATTTTTATGCGACCTGCCTGACAATGCTCAGGCGTTGCCGGCCAGCTTCATCCGAGCAGCCTGAGTGAAGTCGAGCATGCGCTTCAACGGCCGAATCGCCTGCGGAATCAGCGCAGGATCTACAAAGATCTCGTTCGCCCCCTCTTTCAAGCTCTTCAGCGTGCGCTCAAGGGTGTTCATCGCCATCCACGGGCAGTGCGCGCAACTGCGGCAGGCTGCGCCGTTACCGGCCGTTGGCGCTTCGATGAAGACCTTGTCCGGGCACAGCTGCTGCATCTTGTAGAAGATGCCGCGATCGGTGGCGACGATCAGGGTCTTGTTCGGCAACCGCTGGGCCGCTGCGATCAACTGACTGGTGGAACCGACGGCATCCGCCAGTTCGATCACCGAGGTCGGCGATTCCGGGTGCACCAGAATGGCGGCATCCGGGTACAGCGCTTTCATGTCTTCCAGCTGTTTGGACTTGAACTCTTCGTGAACGATGCAGGCACCGTCCCACAGCAGCATGTCCGCACCGGTCTGGCGCTGAATGTAAGTGCCCAGGTGTTTGTCCGGGCCCCAGATGATGGTCTCGCCGTTATCCATCAGGCTTTCGACGATTTCCAGCGCGCAGCTGGAGGTCACCACCCAGTCCGCCCGCGCCTTGACCGCCGCCGAAGTGTTGGCATACACCACCACCGTGCGCTCCGGGTGCTGATCGCAAAATGCCGAAAACTCGTCCACCGGGCAACCCAGGTCCAGCGAGCACGTCGCTTCGAGGGTTGGCATCAGCACGCGTTTTTCGGGATTGAGGATTTTTGCGGTTTCGCCCATGAACTTCACCCCGGCGACCACCACGGTCTTGGCCGGGTGAGCATTGCCGAAGCGGGCCATCTCCAGCGAGTCGGAGACGCAACCACCGGTTTCTTCGGCCAGGGCCTGAATCACCGGATCACAGTAGAAGTGGGCAACCAGCACTGCGTCCTGAGCCTTGAGCTCGGCGGCAATGGCGGCACGGTAATAAGCCTCTTCCTCGGCGGTCAGCGGCTTGGGCTGCTTGGCGTCGAGGTGAGCTTGAACCAGAAGGCGTTCGGAAATCTGCGTCATGTTCGCAAGACCTGCAGGCGCTTTCGCGCGAAAGTCGAGTATACACCCGGCTCCGGACCCATCAGGGTACCGCCGGGAGAGTGAGTATTCATCAGGCACGGACTACGTTGAAGATGCGCAAGGCTACAGAATATCCCGCGGATGCAAAAGATGATTCTGACCTGCGTCGCGCGGCGCCGCCCAGAGCCTGGGCGAGCTCAAATCGCGGGCAAAAAAAAATCCGGAAATCCTCACTTGCGTGGGCCTTCCAGACTTTTAAAACTGCTACAAAAATGGTGGGTCGTGTGGGATTCGAACCTACGACCAATTGGTTAAAAGCCAACTGCTCTACCAACTGAGCTAACGACCCGCTGTGTGGTGGCGCGTATAATACTGATTTTTAAGGACTATTCAACACCTAATTTGAAATAAATCAAAAATAAGGTGTTGGGTCGCTGATTCCGGCCGCCGCGAAGCCTTCTGCACGCAGTCGGCAGCTGTCGCATTTGCCGCATGCGCGGCCGTCATCGTCAGCCTGATAGCAGGAAACCGTCAGCCCGTAATTGACGCCCAGCTTCACGCCCGCCTCGACGATCTGTGCCTTGCTCAGGTTCTGCAGAGGCGCCTGGATACGGAAGCCATTGCCCTCTACACCGGCCTTGGTCGCCAGATTGGCCATGCGCTCGAAGGACTCGATGAACTCGGGACGGCAGTCCGGGTAACCGGAGTAATCCACCGCATTCACGCCAATGAAGATGTCACGCGCACCGAGCACTTCCGCCCAGCCCAACGCCAGCGACAGGAATACCGTGTTGCGCGCCGGCACGTAAGTCACTGGAATGCCCTCCCCCAGCGCCTCCGGAATGTCGATGCTGCTATCGGTCAGTGCCGAGCCACCCATACCGTTCATGTTCAGGCCGATCACTTTATGTTCGACCACACCCAGGTCGCGGGCGACACGTGCGGCGGCGTGCAATTCGGCGTGAGAGCGCTGACCGTAATCGAAGCTCATGGTGTAACAGGCGTAGCCTTCGGCACGGGCCATGGCCACGACAGTCGCCGAGTCCAAACCGCCGGACAGCAGGATCACTGCACGTTTTTCGGTAGTGTTCAGTTGTTCCGTCATATCAGCGCCCCGGCTCGTCATTCCAAAGATATTTATGCAGCTGCAGTTGCAGACGCACTGGCAGGTTGTCCGCCACCACCCAATCCGCCAGGTCCCGAGCATTCAGGTCGTGGTGGCTTGGCGAGAACAGGACTTCGCCGGCGCGCCGATCCAGACCGTACTGGATCAGCTTGGACACGGCCCAGTCGTAGTCTTCCCGCGAGCAGATGACAAACTTCACCTGATCGTTAGGCGTGAGCAGCTCGATATTTTCGTAGCGGTTGCGGTGAGCTTCCTTCGAACCCGGGGTTTTCAGGTCGACAACGCGACTGACCCGGGAATCTACCGCCGAGATGTCGAGCGCACCGCTGGTTTCCAGTGACACTTCGTAACCGGCGTCGCACAACTGCTTGAGCAATGGGATGGCGTTAGGTTGTGCCAGTGGCTCGCCACCGGTAACACACACATAACGCGGGCGGAAACCGGCCACTTGCTCGAGGATGTCGTCGAGCGGGCGAAGGGTGCCGCCCGTGAACGCGTAGGCGCTGTCACAGTATTGGCAACGCAAAGGGCAACCGGTCAGGCGCACAAACACTGTGGGCAGCCCGGCAGTTCGCGTTTCACCCTGCAACGAGTAAAAAACTTCGGTAATTCTCAATGTGTCTTGCATAGTCGCCACGGGCATAACAGCTAAACAGGCTGTCCGCCTCCGTCAGGCACTTCAAGGAACCCCGCCACCGCGCAGATCCCAAAAAGCGTGTTTCATAAAAAGGGCGTGAATTCTAACGAAAAAACCCGCGACAAGCGCGGGTTTCTTCGAAACGGGTCAAGCAGCCCTTACATTTTTTGCAGATCACGCTGGGCCAGCTGAGCGGCGGAAGTGCCCGGATACTGCGACACAACCTGCTGCAGAATGCCTTTGACCTTGTCGGTGTGACCGAGGCGGCGCTCTACATCAGCCAGCTTGTACAACGAATCAGGCACTTTGGCGTGCTTTGGGTACAGCTGTGAAACCTTGGCAAACGCCTGACCTGCACCTTGCAGATCGCCTTTGGCCAGGTTCACTTCGCCCAACCAGTACTGGGCATTGCCCGCGTATTGGCTGTTCGGGTATTTGCGCAGGAAAGCGGCAAAAGCCTGGCTGGCCTTGTCGAAATCCTTGGCTTTGATCAGGTCGAAGGCTGCGTCGTAATACAGCTTTTCCTTCGCCGGATCCGCCGGTTCGCTACCCGCAGCAGGTGCTTGAGCGGCGGCCGCTCCTGCACTTGCGCCAGCGGCTGCTGCACCGGGGGCATTCAAATCACCACCGGTGGAAGAATTTTCAGGAGTCGCGGCAGGTGCGCCGCCGGTTCCTATGCGCCGATCAAGATCCTGATATCGCTCCAGGTTCTCTTGCTTCATGCGCGCTACATCATTTTGCAGAACTTCGATCACACCCTGTTGGCGTGAGATCTGCTCCTGCATGGATTGCAGTTGGTTGAACAGCTCGCCCTGTGCCGAGACAGGGGCCGAAACCCCTCCCCCGGCATAGGCGCCGTTCGTACCGTAACCCGCAGGCGGATAACTACTCCCGCTGTTAGAACCGGAGTTGTTATCGACCACAGGAACCGCAGCCCACACCGCAAGCGGTGCGAGACTGAGAGCCAAGACAGTTACAGCACGACGGCACGTTCGCATGACGAATTACTTACGCAGTTCGACGCGACGGTTTTGAGCCCAGGACTGCTCGTCGTTGCCGGTAGCAACTGGACGCTCTTCGCCGTAGGAAACCAGTTCCAGCTGAGCTGGGGAAACACCTTGCAGTACCAGGTAGCGTTGAACGGCTTTCGCACGACGCTCGCCCAGTGCCATGTTGTACTCACGAGTACCACGTTCGTCGGTGTTGCCTTCCAGAACAACGCGAGCGCCGTTTGCTTTCAGGTCTTTGGCGTGAACGTCCAGAGCGCGCATGGCTTCTGGCTTCAGGTCCGAGCTGTCGTATTCGAAGTAGAAGGTGGTGATTGCGCGCAGAGCAGCTTCTTCGCTCAGGGAACCGTCAACGGCACCAGTGTTTGCGCCGTAACCAGCGTTTGGATCTACAGCGCCTTCACCGGCGTTGTCGCCGCCTTTGGACGAGCAACCTACAGCTACAGCCATGGCCAGAGCCAGCGCAGCAAATTTACCAAACTTCAGCATTTCCATCGTGAAACTCCTAATGAACCCCAGTGTGTTAAGTAAAACGTGTAGCGCCGCGTCAGTTCAGGTAAGGGGACCAGGAAGGTTCTCGAACTTCGCCTTGAGCGGTAGGAAGCGGGAGCCTTACGCGTCCATTAATGGACACGAGCATCAAGACTCCCCGGCCCTGCTGGCGGGTGGCGTAGATTACCATGGTGCCGTTGGGCGCGACAGTAGGCGACTCGTCCAGAGTGCTATCAGTGAGGATCTTTACACTACCTCGCTGCAAATCCTGGGCTGCCACCTTGAAATTGGTGAAGCCGTCCTGGCGGTGAATCATCACCAGAGTCTTTTCATCAGCCGACAATTTAGGGTTGGCGTTGTAGTTACCAATGAAGGTCACACGTTCCGCACCGCCGCCACTGACGCTGGTTTTGTAGATCTGAGGCTTGCCGCCACGGTCGGAGGTGAAGTAGATGGTCGAACCATCCTTACCCCAGAACGGTTCGGTGTTGATACCAGGACCATTGGTGACGCGCGAGATCTGACGCGAACCCAGGTTCATCACATAGATGTCCGGGTTGCCGTCCTTGGACAGGACGAAGGCCAGGCGATTGCCATCCGGCGACCAGGCTGGCGCGCCATTCAGGCCTTCGAAGTTGGTGATCTGCTCGCGGCGACCGGTGTCGATGTTCTGCATGAAGATGCGCGGACGCTTCTGCTCGAACGACACATACGCGATGCGCTTGCCATCCGGTGCAAAACGCGGCGACAGGATCGGCTCGCGCGATTGCAGCAGGGTCACGGCGCGGGCACCGTCATAATCCGAACGTTGCAGCGTATAGCGCGTGTTCTTTTCGGAGAAACGCTCGGCGGTCACGTACAACAGACGCGTCGAGAAAGCACCTTTGATACCGGTGAGCTTTTCAAACGACTGGTCGGAGATGTAGTGCGCCATGTCGCGCAGTTGATCAGTGCTGCCCGACACGCTGCCGGTCAGCACTTGCTGCTCGGTGGCGACGTTGAACAGCGCGTACTGAACCTGCAGGCGACCGCCTGCTGGCACGATGCTGCCGACCATAATGTACTGGGCGCCAACCGCCTTCCAGTCACGGAAAATGATTTCGCTGGCCTGGCTCGGCAGGCTGATCATGTTCTGCTTCGGAATCGGCGAGTAGTAACCCGAGTTACGCAGGTCGTTACCGATGATTTCGGACATGTCGTCCGGCAGCACCGCCCCGCCCTGGAACGCGAACGGAACGACTGCGATCGGGGTGGCCCGATCACTGCCGCTGGTGACCAGAATGTTTTTCTCATCCGCCATCGCCATCCCTGCCAGGCAGCAGATAGCGACAAGCATTCCTCGTAGAAGGTTTCTCACGGGGCTAAATCCTCAGGCGTGAATGTCATCTTGAATGAACGATACGGAGCAAAATCGCTCGGCTTCATTCCCTGCATTTCTGTCAAACGTCCAATATTCTTGACCGCCGCTACAGCAGACGCATCAAACGGACCGTCACCACTGGACTTGGCCACGCTGGCCGAAGTCACCGTACCGTCCGGCAACATGCCGATTTGCAGCACCACTGTCATACCTTTGCGTGCCGAAGGAGGACGAGCCCAGCCTTCCGCCGCACGAACACGAATCAAATCATCGAAACTGCCGGCGACTTCATCACCCTGCTCATCCGCCAAGGCCTGCTGGCGCTGCGGCGTGTCGGAAAGCAAATCTGCCAAGGCCTGGGCCTTTTTATCTTCGGTCGATTTTTTTGCTGCATCCTGCGATTTCTTCTTCGCAGCATCGGCAGCAGCTTTCTTCTTCGCGTCTTCGGCGACTTTCTTCTTCGCCTCTTCAGCTTCAGCTTTCTTCTTGGCGTCTTCGGCAGCTTTCTTCTTCGCGTCTTCGACGATCTTCTTCTTCGCTTCTTCAGCGGCCGCTTTCTTGGCCTCTTCTTCAGCGGCTTTCTTGGCTTCTTCTTCAGATTTCTTCTTGGCTATATCAGCCAATTGTTTCTCTTCGGCCTTTTTGGCTTCGGCGGTCTTCTTCGCTTCATCGGCTTTCTTGGCTTCATCAGCCTTTTTCGCCTCATCCGCTTTCTTCGACTCGTCGGCCTTCTTGGCTTCCTCGGCCTTTTGAGCCGCTTCTTCTTTCTTTTGTTCCGCAGCCTTCACCGCTTCCTGCTCGACCTTTTTCTGTTCCAACTGTTCGACTTCGGTCTGACGCGCAGCAGATTTCTGCGCTTCACCCGCAATCTTCTGATTGGTCTGGGTGGTCGCCCGACTTTTCGATTTCAGCTGATACAGGGTCGCCTGGACAATCGGCTTGGCCGGCGGCAACTCAGGCGTCATGGCGAAACTGACGAACAGCATGCCGAATACCAGCACGTGCAAGCCAATCGCCCAGACACTAGGCCAGAAGTAGCTTTCCGAGGCTGTTGGCTCTCGTTGTTGCTGCATCAGGGCGCCTCGGTAATCAAGCCAACGTTACCGACGCCGGCTTTCTGCAACCCGCCCATGGCGCCCATGACCGAACCGTAGTCGACGGTCTTGTCGCCACGAATGAAGACCTGGGTGTGCTTGCCGCCTTCGTTACCGGCACGAATGATCTTGGTCACCGCATCAGTCATCTGCGGCAACGTCATGGCCTTGTCCTGCTGCTTTTCGGTGTCGACTTCGCTGCCAAGGTTCCAGTAGTAGGTCTTGTCAGCCTTGATCGAAATGGTCAGGACCTGGGTGTTGTTGTCCTGCGGCAAGGCTTCGCTGGAAACCTTGGGCAGATCAACTTTCACGCCCTGATTGAGCATCGGCGCGGTCACCATGAAGATGACCAGCAGTACCAGCATCACGTCGATGTAAGGCACTACGTTCATCTCGGCAACCGGCTTGCGCTTTTTGCGAGCTCGAGCGATTAAAGCCATTGGAAATTACCTGCTTATTCTTCGCTGGTGTGCACTTTGCGGTGCAGGATCGCCTGGAATTCATCGGCGAAGGTGTAGTAACGGCTCAGCAGGGTTTCGCTGCGAGCAGAGAAGCGGTTGTAAGCAATAACGGCCGGGATGGCGGCGAACAGACCGATCGCGGTGGCGATCAGTGCTTCGGCGATACCGGGAGCCACGGTGGCCAGGGTCGCTTGCTGGGCAGTGGCCAGGCCACGGAAGGAGTTCATGATGCCCCAGACCGTACCGAACAGACCGATGTACGGGCTGACGGAGCCGACAGTCGCCAGGAATGGCAGGCTCTGCTCAAGCTTCTCTTCTTCGCGGGAAATGGCAACGCGCATGGCACGGGCCACGCCTTCCATGACCGCTTCCGGGTCAACGCCTGGCTGCTGGCGCAGACGGGAGAATTCCTTGAAACCGGCTCGGAAAATCTGCTCGACGCCCGAATCCGGATCAGGGTTGCTGCCGGCCTGACGGTAGAGTTTGGACAGGTCGATACCGGACCAGAAGCGCTCTTCAAAGCTCTCCAGGGCACGTCGACCGGCACGAATCAAATTGCTGCGCTGAAAAATCATGATCCATGAGGTCACCGATGCGGCTACCAGGATCAGCATTACCAGTTGCACCACGATACTGGCATTGCTGACCAGGCTCCACATGGAGGAATGGTCGACGACGTTAGCTTCCACGCTTTATCTCCTGCTTTGAGTGTGTACCCGCGCCGCTCACGTCGGCAAAGGCCGTACGTAGAGCTTCGGGAATGGCCCGGGGTTTCAAACTGTCAGTGCGCACACAGGCCACCAAAAACTGCCCTTCGCAGAGCAGCACATTATCCGTTGCCCGCCTGACCTGCTGCTTGAAACGCAGGCTGACACGGTTCAATTCGATTACTTCAGCGCTTACCAGAAGCTCGTCGTCCAGTCGCGCCGGCGCGTGGTAACGCGCTTCGCTGGAATGCACGACAAACAACAGGTCCTCCCCTGCCAGCGCCGATTGGGCAAAGCCCAGATCCCGGAGCCGCTCGGTTCGAGCCCGTTCCATAAACTTGAGGTAATTGACGTAATACACGATGCCGCCCGCATCGGTGTCCTCGTAATAAACGCGACAACGATGTGTGAACGGCTCAAGCCCGTTTTGCGCGCGCATACTCTAGTGCTTACTCCTCAGGTTGCCAATCCGGCCAGGCAACTGTTTTTCATTGATCTGCAGGCTTTTTCGCAAAAGCACGGTCCTCGGACCGCACAAAAGCCGAATATATCAGCGCGCAAAAATTATTAATCGTCCACGGCATCAAGAAACTCGTCTACCACGGGCATCTCGCCCAATCGTGACGGGATATTTAAACCGAAGTGCAAATACGCATGCCGGGTCACCACTCGCCCCCGTGGGGTGCGCATGATGTAGCCCTGCTGGATCAGGTACGGCTCCAGCACGTCTTCAATGGTGTGGCGTTCTTCACTGATGGCAGCGGCGAGGCTATCGACCCCGACCGGCCCACCGTCGAACTTCTCGATCATGGTCAACAACAGACGTCGATCCTGATGATCGAAGCCGCGTTCGTCGACGTCCAGCAGGTTCAACGCGAGGTCGGCAATCGGCTTGGTAATGTGGCCCTTGGCACGCACCTCGGCGAAATCGCGTACCCGACGCAGCAATCGGTTGGCGATCCGCGGCGTACCGCGGGCACGCCGGGCGATTTCAAAGGCGCCTTCCGGGTCCAGTGGCAAGCCGAGAATGGCTGCCGAACGGCTGACAATTGTTGCCAGGTCTGCGGTGCTGTAGAACTCCAGGCGCTGGACGATGCCGAAGCGGTCGCGCAAGGGATTGGTCAGCATGCCGGCACGGGTCGTTGCACCGACGAGGGTGAAGGGTGGCAAATCAAGCTTTATCGAACGCGCGGCCGGTCCCTCGCCGATCATGATGTCGAGTTGGAAATCTTCCATGGCCGGGTACAGCACTTCCTCGACAATCGGCGACAGGCGATGGATTTCATCGATAAACAGCACGTCGTGAGGTTCAAGATTGGTCAACAGCGCCGCCAAATCACCCGGACGCTCCAGCACCGGACCCGAGGTGCTCTTGATCGACACGCCCATTTCCTGGGCGATGATGTTCGCCAGGGTGGTTTTACCCAGACCCGGCGGACCGAAGATCAGCGTGTGATCCAGCGACTCGTTGCGTCCACGGGCAGCCTGGATGAACAACTCCATTTGCTCGCGAACGGTCGGCTGGCCGATGTATTCGGCCAGGCTGACGGGACGAATCGCCCGGTCCTGGACTTCCTCGCGGTCACGCGGACCCGGGGCGGCGGCAATCAGACGATCAGCTTCAATCACTTAAATCATTCCCTTCAGGGCACGACGAATCAGGTCTTCACTGCTCAAGCCTTTCTCCTTGATCGCGGAAATCGCCTTGCTGGCCTCCTGCGGCTTGTAGCCCAGGGAAATCAGCGCGCTGACCGCGTCGTTTTCAGCGGTGACGACCGGCGCTGGAGCGTCTGGCCCGCCAGGCTGGTTGGGCACCAGCGCGAACATCGCCGGCACGGTTTCCCAGGCCTTGAAGCGGTCCTTGAGCTCCACCAGCAAACGTTCGGCCGTCTTCTTGCCCACGCCCGGCACCTTGGTCAGCGCCGAGGTGTCCTGGGACTGAACGCAACGGACCAGCTCATCAACTTCCAGACTGGACATCAAGGCCAGCGCCAATTTCGGCCCTACCCCATTGAGACGGATCAACTCGCGGAAAAAGTCTCGCTCACGCTTGACGAAGAAGCCATAGAGTAACTGCGCGTCTTCGCGTACGACCAAGTGGGTGTGCAAGGTCAGCGGCTCACCGACCGACGGCAAGCGATACAGCGTGGTCATGGGCACTTCCAGCTCATACCCCAGACCGTTTACATCCAGAATCAGGTGCGGCGGCTGTTTTTCAGCCAGTGTGCCGCGCAAGCGTCCAATCACGTTACAGATCCTTGAGCGTTGGCCAGATCAATGCCTGGCGACCGACAGAGCAAGGGTTCGCGTCGACAACACAGACACGAAAACCCTCATTCCATAAAAAATGATTGCTGATGCTATCAGAGACGCAGGCGCCCGCCACGACTGCGTGCCGTCCCCAGGCCATGGGGCAACAGACTGGAACGGGTGTGCGCATGACAAATGGCAATAGCCAGGGCGTCAGAGGCGTCGATTTGCGGCTTGCTGGTCAATTTCAGCATGTGCATGACCATCATCTGCACCTGTTCTTTATTCGCCGCACCGGTGCCGGTCACCGCCTGCTTGACCTGGGTCGCGGTGTACTCGGCGATTTCCAGGCTTTCTTCGGCACCGGCAACGATGGCCGCACCGCGCGCCTGCCCCAGCTTCAGTGCGGAGTCGGCATTGCGCGCCATGAACACTTTTTCGATGCCCATGGTGACCGGGCCGTATGTCTGGATGATTTCACGCACACCGCGATAAACGATTTGCAGACGCTCATGCAATTCTCCCGAGCCGGTACGAATGCAGCCCGACGCCACGTACACACAGCCACGACCGGTATCGCGCACCACGCCATAACCGGTAATACGCGAACCGGGGTCGATACCAAGAATTAAAGTCATAACGCCTGCGGTCAAGGATGAGCAGTGTATTCAATGAAGCGAATATCTAATGTGGGAGCGGGCTTGCTCGCGAATACGGTTTTACATTCAGCAACTATGTTGCCTGAAAATCCGCTTTCGCGAGCAAGCCCGCTCCCACAAGGGATCCTGGTTGCCCTTAGCTTAGCTGTGCGGCTACCGATTCCGGAATGTCCGCGTTGGAATAGACGTTCTGCACATCATCCAGGTCTTCGAGCATATCGATCAGCTTGAGCACCTTCTCGGCACCTTCCAGGTCCAGTTCGGCGCTGGTGGTCGGCAGCATGACGATTTCAGCGTCTTCACCCTTGAAACCGGCCGCTTCCAGCGCGTTGCGCACGGAATAGAACCCGGCGAACGAGGTGAACACATCAATGGAACCGTCTTCGTGTGTGACCACGTCATCGGCATCCGCTTCCATCGCCGCTTCGATCAGCGCGTCTTCATCAACGCCTGGCGCGAAGGAAATCTGCCCTTTGCGCTCGAACAGATAAGCCACGGAACCATCGGTGCCAAGGTTGCCGCCACATTTGCTGAACGCATGCCGAACAGCCGCCGCGGTGCGATTACGGTTGTCGGTCATGCACTCGACCATCACCGCCACGCCACCCGGGCCGTAGCCTTCGTAGCTCAACTCAACCATATCGTCGGTGTCGGCAGCGCCGGCACCGCGCGCAACGGCGCGATCAATGATGTCGCGGCTCATGTTCGCGCCAAGGGCCTTGTCCAGCGCCAGACGCAGGCGCGGGTTGGAGCCCGGATCACCGCCACCCTGTCGGGCAGCAACGGTCAGTTCACGAATCCACTTGGTGAAAATCTTGCCCTTCTTGGCATCCTGACGTTCTTTGCGGTGCTTGATGTTCGCCCACTTGGAATGACCCGCCATAACTCGCTCCGAATTCTCTTTGAAACATTGCCCGCCACACTCAGTGTCGGCCAGCAACCAAAAAATCTCGACCTAAAGAAAAGGCGCACCCAAAAGGATGCGCCTTTGCGGTCAGCCTTACTCAGCCTTTGGCGTTTCGCGCAGACGAATGTGCAGTTCGCGCAATGCCTTGGCATCCACCTGGCCCGGCGCCTGAGTCATGACGTCCGCCGCGCTCTGGGTTTTCGGGAAGGCGATCACTTCACGGATCGACTGGGCGCCGGTCATCAGCATCACCAGTCGGTCCAGACCGAAGGCCAGGCCACCGTGTGGCGGCGCGCCGTACTTCAATGCGTCGAGCAGGAAGCCGAACTTCTCTTCCTGTTCCGCTTCGTTGATGCCCAGCAGGCGGAATACGGTCTGCTGCATTTCCTTGCGATGGATACGGATCGAACCGCCACCCAACTCAGTGCCGTTCAGCACCATGTCGTAGGCACGAGACAGCGCGGTCGCCGGGTTGGCTTCCAGTTCTTCCGGAGTGCATTTCGGCGCGGTGAACGGGTGGTGCAAGGCGGTGAAGCTGCCGTCGTCGTTCTCTTCGAACATCGGGAAGTCGACGACCCACATCGGTGCCCACTTGCAGGTCAGCAGGTTCAGATCGTTACCGACTTTGATCCGCAGCGCGCCCAGGGCTTCGCTGACGATCTTGGCTTTATCGGCACCGAAGAACACGATGTCGCCGTCAACCGCGCCAACGCGATCGAGGATCACATTGAGGTTGGCTTCAGGGATGTTCTTGACGATCGGCGATTGCAGACCTTCAACGCCTTTGGCGCGCTCGTTGACCTTGATGTACGCCAGGCCCTTGGCACCGTAGATGCCGACGAACTTGGTGTAGTCGTCGATCTGCTTGCGCGGCATGCTCGCTGCGCCTGGAACGCGCAAGGCGGCAATACGGCATTTCGGGTCGTTGGCCGGGCCGCTGAACACCTTGAAGTCGACTTCTTTCAGTTGATCTTCAACGTCAACCAGTTCCAGCGGGTTACGCAGGTCCGGCTTGTCGGAACCGTAACGACGCATGGCTTCTGCGAAGGTCATGTGCGGGAAGTCGCCGAATTCCAGGTCCAGCACTTCCTTGAACAGGTTGCGGATCATTTTTTCGGTGATGCCCATGATCTCGTTCTCATCGAGGAAGCTGGTCTCGATGTCGATCTGGGTGAATTCCGGCTGGCGATCAGCCCGCAGGTCTTCGTCGCGGAAGCACTTGGCGATCTGGTAGTAACGGTCAAAGCCAGCCACCATCAGCAGTTGCTTGAACAGCTGAGGCGATTGCGGCAAGGCGAAGAAGGAACCGGCGTGGGTACGGCTCGGCACCAGATAGTCGCGAGCACCTTCCGGGGTGGCACGGGTCAGGATCGGCGTCTCGACGTCGAGGAAGCCGTTCTCGTCCAGGAAGCGACGGATGCTGGTGGTCATGCGCGAACGCAGACGCAGCTTCTCGGCCATTTCCGGGCGACGCAGGTCAAGGAAGCGATAGCGCAGGCGGGTTTCTTCGCCGACATCGGAGAACTCGTTCAGCGGGAACGGCGGGGTTTCCGATTCGTTCAGCACTTCCAGTTCGTAACCGAGGACTTCGATCATGCCCGACGCCATGTTGGCGTTGGTGGCACCGGTCGGACGCAGGCGAACCTTGCCGGTGATCTTCACGACGTACTCGCTGCGCACGCGATCGGCAGCGGCGAAGGATTCAGCGCGGTCCGGATCGAACACCACCTGGGCCAGACCGTCACGATCACGGATATCGAGGAAAATCACCCCACCGTGGTCACGGCGACGGTGAACCCAACCGCAAAGAGTAATTTCCTGGCCTTCCAGGCTTTCGTTCAGTTGGCCGCAATAATGGCTGCGCATCATGGTAGTGGTTTCGCTTCTCGTAATTCGAAATTCGGTCGGAGCCCTGCACATCCTGCCCTTTATAAAGGTGCCCGATGATGCAAGCGCTCGCACGTGTGGTTCAACTCAGGCCCTAGACCCTAGTCAGCTTTGTCGCCGCCGGCCAGGTTCTTCTTCGAGCCGGTCTTGAAATCGGTTTCGTACCAACCGGTGCCGCTGAGGCGGAAACCTGGCATGGACAGCATCTTTTTCAGCTCTGGCGCCTGGCAGGCAGGGCAGTCGACCAGCGGTGCTGCGCTGATCTTTTGAATGGCTTCCAACTGATGACCACAGGAAGCACATTGATAGTCGTACATCGGCATGGGGGTTGTCTCGGCGATCAGATTGCTACCGCACACGCTGGGTTTTGCGGCAAAGAGCGGGATTATATCCATTAAATGCAGCCTGTGCAGCCGTAAGACTGCACAGACTGACACTCAGTCCATTACGCCGCTGCGACTAAGGTGTCGCAACGCAGCCACCTTCCTTCAAGCTGCGCACGACGCAGACAACCCGCACCAGCCCGGTGAAGTTCTTGACCCCGCCGTGACGCAAATGCACTTCGCGGTCCACATGGGACAGCAGTGCACTGACCGAACAGCAATTGACCCTGGCCATATCGCCCAAAATATCCCAGTAGACCTGCTCAAGCCGCAAGCAGGTCGCAAAACCATTCAAACGCACCGAGCGGGATAATGGCAGGGCCAGCCCCATATCAAATTCACTGACGAACGGATCAACCCTGATGTCCCTACCCTCGCCTGGCCTGTCTTCGTAAACCATATCGCTGACACTCCTTTGTCATCCTTGCTTTCTATAAGAGCCACATCTGTTGTGTTGCCTTATAAAAGCGCAGGCGCAAAGGTATATCCAGATGACTTTATGACCATCGACGTAGGATAAGCCAACAGCTGAAGAGGGATCATGGAGAGCGTCCTAGACCGGCCATTTTCCTACATGATCAAGCGCGCTTTACCACGCGCAAAAGAGATTTGAAGAAGCAAAACGGCAGAGTGCGAACATGCGCGGGGTCAGCAGTTCGACGGTGGGTACTGCGACCTCATCCTTAATAGAAGAAAGCCGCGCGTGACAAACCTGCCAACACCCATCCGCCGAATGACGCACCGACCTATGACAAATCAACCTCCCGGGCACCGCCGGACTGCCTGATTTGAGTAGCTGCAGGCTTTGCTGTTAAATAGACCGTGTGTCGCGACCGCCTATTTTCCGGGGGCTGCGCATAGGCTGATACCGGGTACGTGTCCAACGCCTCTTATTGTTCCGAAGCGAACCGTACTCCATCAGCTCTTCCTTGTGATCCGTCTTAACGTGAGTTAATCAAAATGTTGAAAATCGTTCACCTGCTAACGGGCGCAGCAGCCCTGCTGCTGTCCTTCATCCCCAGCCTGCGGGCTGAAGCGGTCCCTTACCTGCAACAACCCGATGCACTGTACCTGGCCTTTTTTGGCCTGTTGAACCTTACCCTTGCGCCTGTTATCCCTTACTGGAACAAAGGCCCGCGTCACCAACTGCAAAACCTGGTCAGCGTTCTGCTGGTGCTGGCCGTTCTCCTGCAAATCCTGACGTTGCTCGCGCCGATGCCTGTCATCGCCGGTCAACCTGCCGTCCTGTTCAGCCTGGTCGCAGCCCTGACCGCCGTGTTGCTGCACCTGGGTGTCAGCTTCTACAAATCGTCACCGGCCGCCGCCTCGCCAAGCTATGACATGAGCAACCGCGATACCGGCACCGTCAAGTGGTTCAACACCTCCAAAGGCTTCGGCTTTATTTCCCGCGATTCCGGCGATGATATTTTCGTGCATTTCCGGGCTATTCGTGGCGAAGGTCACCGCGTTCTGGTCGAAGGCCAGCGCGTGGAATTCTCTGTGATGAACCGTGACAAAGGCCTGCAAGCCGAAGATGTGATCGCGGCACTGCCGCGTCGCTGATTCAAAGGCTAAAAAAAACCGCGAACAGCCTGGCTGTTCGCGGTTTTTTTTACCTGCTTCTTTATCTTGAAAAGTCAGTAATGCGGGGGCGGTGCTTCTTCTTCGAAGGTTTCGAACTGCCCGGCCATTTCTTCCTGGCGCTTGAGCAGCGCTGCCATTTGCAGCTGCAAGCGTTCAACTGCACGCTGCTGCGTCGCCAGCACATCACTCAATGACTGGATGGTGTCATCCTGAAACGCCAGCTGGCTCTCCAGATCGGTAACGCGATCTTCCAGGCTCATGATTTTCAACCCTCCAGAAACGTAAAGTCTTCGGTCAGTACCAAACGCAGCCGTTCGCGAATCGCTGCAATCTGGTCGGCCTCGTAGGGTTTGGCCGGTACTTTACCCCAGACCGGCGCAGGCCAGGCCGCGTCCTCGCGTTTGCGCACGATCACATGCATGTGCAATTGGCTGACGACATTACCCAAAGTCGCGACATTCAACTTGTCGGCGTCGAACGCATCCTTGAGGGTTTCCGCCAGCGCGGTCGTCTCCTGCCAGAGCTGTTGCTGCTCGGAGACACCCAACTGAAATATCTCGCTGATATCGTCGCGACGAGGCACCAGGATGAACCAGGGATAATTCGAGTCGTTGGACAACAGCAACCGGCAGAGCGGGAAATCCCCGATCGGCAGCGTGTCTTGTTGAAGCCGTGGATCTAAAGCGAACACTGTGCGCACTCCCGCCTGATTCTCATTTTTCAGCTTAGCGGCCCTCCCGAGGGACAGCGCGCCAAGCGACAGGACGGCAGCATACCTGCGAACGGCGCTCGCTTCACGACCACACAAGCGCCCCGCCATGAGACATTTTCTGCCCAGACGCACCATCATAGGACCAACGACCTGGCCAAAAGCGCCGAAATGACTGATTAACAAGGATGTGTCCGAACCAGACAAATAACAACACTGTATGAATTCAGTACAGCGATTAAGATTTTTTGCACCAAAACCGCACAGCGCGTCTACGCTGAGTCGGTCAGCATCCGCGATCTACTCACATTTGGGGTGAACCGGTAACGTTTTTGGTTGTCACGGCACCGACCCGCAGGCTGACACACGATGCAAACCCTGGCGTCAAGCCCGAACAAAACGTGCTTGAAACGCCCGGTTTTATGAGGTTTTTACACGTATAGACAGGCTGGCAGAAAAAAACAGCAACAGATTTCTGTTTTGTGCACGTTTGTTGCATTCACACCCACATCGCCTTGGATGCCTCTGCTGGAAGTGGGGTCGTCAAGGCAAATAAAAACAGCGGCAGGGTTGCCCGATGGAGATTCAGACGTTTCATCAAGGACTCTTTTTACCGATGTTCAAGCCCTGGAAAACAACGTTAAAGTTGCCGGTCCGCTTGCATTGAGGCTGTAAATTTGCGACATCTACCAAGCTGTTTGCGACAGGGTCGTAAAGAAGCTGAAAGGTTAGATATGCAAGTATCGCCAATAGGGTCGGCGTGATATAAGTTTGCGCCGACACAAAAAGAAAGAGCCGCCCAGATAATAAAACAGGTGGGACGGCAGTACTCTTCTAAAACCAAAGGAGCAAATCACGATGCGCGTGATGAAGTGGAGCATGATCGCACTGGCAGTTGCAGCAGCAGCCAGTACTCAGTTGGCAGTAGCCGCACCTTTCGTAAGCGACCAGGCAGAAGCCAAAGGTTTTGTTGAAGACAGCAAGCTCGACTTGCTGGTTCGCAACTACTACTTCAACCGTAACAAGACTGATGGTGCAAACGATCAGAGAGACTGGACCCAAGGTATTCAGGGCATGTACAGCTCGGGCTACACCCAAGGTCTGATCGGTGTCGGCGTTGAAGCATGGGGCCAACTGGCAATCAAACTTGACGGTACCGACAAGTACGCCGGTTCGGGCAACCTGAGCCTTAACAGTCAGGGCGAAAACAACGACAGCCAGGGCAAAGCCGGCGCTGCCGCCAAGTTCCGCATCTCCAAAACCGAGCTGAAAATCGGCGACATGCAGCCAAGCACCTCTCCGGTGTTCGCTGTTGGCGGTTCCCGTATCCTTCACCAAACTGCCAGCGGTATCCAACTGCAGAGCAGCGAAGTCAAAGACCTTGACCTCGAAGCCGGTCACTTCTACTCGGCGACCAGCCAGAACGCAAACGCCCGTGACGGCAGCCTGTGGGCTACCTACGCCGGCGTACAAGCCAACTCCATCGACTACTTCGGTGGCAAATACGGCCTCAACGACAACCTGAGCTTCTCGCTCTACGGTGCCAAGCTCGAAGACGTCTGGAACCAGTACTACGCGAACGCGAACTACACCCTCCCACTGGGTGGCGATCAGTCGCTGAACTTCGACGGTAACTACTACAACACCAAGGACACCGGTAACGCTAAAGCAGGCGAAATCAGCAACAACGCCTACTCCCTGGCTGCCGCTTTCTCGTTCCTGAAAGCGCATACCCTGACCCTGGGCTTCCAGAAAGTGAACGGCGATACCCCGTTCGACTACATCGGTGTGGGTGACAACAACAAAGGCGGCGACTCGATTTTCCTCGCCAACTCCATCCAGTACTCTGACTTCAACGCCCCTGGCGAGAAGTCTGTACAAGCCCGTTACGACCTGAAAATGGCCGAATACGGCGTACCTGGTCTGAGCTTCATGACCCGTTACGTGAAAGGTTGGAACATCGACGGCACCAACACTCCAGCTGGCAGCGCTTACGCTGGTCTGTACGGCGACAACGGCAAGCACCACGAAACCAACCTGGAAGTTAAGTACGTTATTCAATCTGGCCCAGCTAAAGACCTGTCGTTCCGCATCCGTCAAGCATGGCACACCGCCAACGCTGCCGAAGGCGAAGGCGATATTCAAGAGTTCCGCCTGATCACCGACTACCCGCTCAACATTCTGTAATTGCAGAGCGTTAGTTTGCGGTAATCAAAAAAAGGCCCATCTTCGGATGGGCCTTTTTTCTTGGGCAACAAACACTGGGTAAAACGATCAAATCCGTGAAAACATGCCCGACCAAATAGTCAGACATGATCAAAAAACAATCACTGCACCGCAGATTCCTGAACCACACGAATCATCCGCTGTGGCAACGGAACATCAACCCCGGCAGTTTTCAAACGATCACGGGACTGTTCGTTAAACATGAACATCACGTCCCAGTAATCCGCCGTCTTTACCCAGACCCGAAGCGAAAGAGTGATCGAACTGTCACCCAGCGTAGAAACTACGGCTTGTGGTGCCGGATCTGCCAATACGCGTGGATCTTTGGCCAGTTCCAACAACACTTCACGGGCCCTCTGCAGATCCGCTTCGTAATCAACACCCACATCGAACACTACTTTGCGCGTTGGTTGACGGTTGGTATTGGTGATGATGCCGTTCGACAAGTTACCGTTGGGAACGATGATGGTTTTGTTATCGCCGGTACGCAGTACGGTGTGGAAGATCTGAATGCTGTCGACGGTACCGGCAACACCTTGGGCTTCGATCCAGTCACCGATGCGAAACGGACGGAACAACAGAATCAACACGCCGCCGGCGAAGTTTGCCAGGCTGCCTTGCAAGGCCAGACCGATGGCCAGACCCGCTGCACCGATCGCCGCAACGAACGAGGTGGTTTCCACACCGATCATCGACGCGACGCTGACAATCAGCAACACCTTGAGAATGATGTTCGCCAGGCTGCTGATGAACCCTTGAAGCGCCAGGTCGGCGTTACGCAGGGCCAGCAGACCGCCGAGCTTTTGCGTCACTTTGTTGATCAGCCACCAACCGACAGCCAGGGTGATGACGGCCAGCAACACGCGGCTGCCGTATTCCATGAGCATTGGAATCCAGGCTTGGGAAGCCTTGACCAGGTGGTCCACTTCAGCATTCAAATCCATATTATTTCTCCTGGGTTATGTGCAATCCGGGTGGGAGCGAGCGGGCTCGCGAAAGCGCTGGATCAGTCAACATTTCTGTTAAATGTGAAGCAGCCTTCGCGGGTAAGCCCGCTCCCACAGGTCCCGAGTTGAAGGTCAGTCGCGGAAGTTGTTGAACTGCAGCGGCATATCGAACGTCTTGGCGCGCAGGGCCGCGATGGCTTCCTGCAAATCGTCACGCTTCTTGCCGGTAATGCGCACTTGCTCGCCCTGAATGGCAGCCTGGACCTTGAGCTTGGCGTCTTTGACGTGAGCGACGATTTTCTTCGCCAGCTCCTTGTCGATGCCTTCCTTGAGGACCGCTTCCTGCTTCATCAGCTTGCCCGACGCGTAGGCATCCTTGACTTCAAGGCACTGCACGTCGATTTTGCGTTTGACCAAGGCCAGCTTGAGGATCTCGATCATCGCTTCGAGCTGGAAGTCGGCCTCGGCGGTCAGGTTGACGGTCAGGTCCTTTTCCTTGAACTCGAAGGTGCCCTTGCCTTTCAGGTCATAACGGCGATCGAGTTCCTTGACGGCGTTTTCGACCGCGTTGGTGACTTCGTGTTTGTCCAGTTCGGATACCACGTCGAACGACGGCATGTAATCTCTCCAATAAAAAGGCGCGCTCGATTGCAATGGCGCGCGCTTGGCTTGCGGTTAAAATCGGGCTCATTATAACGGGTCTTTTCCAACCGATACTGCGAGCCTCACATGCCTGCCTCAAACCGAGCAAAAAGCTGATGTCGACCCCCTGGCATGTATTGGGCGCCGGCAGCCTCGGCACATTGTGGGCCACACGTCTGGCGCGGGCCGATTTGCCGGTCAGGCTGATCGTTCGGGATGCGCAGCGCTTGCAGGCGTATCAAGCCGCGGGTGGTTTGACGCTGGTCGAGCACGGCACAGCCAACACCTATGACATCCCCGGCGAAACACCGGACAGCCGCGAGCCGATCAGCCGCCTGCTGGTGGCCTGCAAGGCTTACGACGCCGAGAAAGCCGTCGCACAACTGGCGCCACGCCTGACACCCGACGCCGAGCTGATCCTGTTGCAGAACGGCCTCGGCAGTCAGGACGCCGTGGCGGCGCAGGTACCGAAAGCCCGTTGCGTGAGTGCATCAAGTACCGAAGGCGCGTTTCGCGATGGCGACTGGCGCGTGGTGTTCGCCGGCCACGGTTACACCTGGCTGGGGGACGCAGGCCATCCGGTGGCGCCGATTTGGCTGGATGACCTGGTGGCTGCCGGGATTCCCCATGAATGGAGCATCGACATCCTCACGCGGCTGTGGCGAAAACTGGCGCTTAACTGTGCGATCAATCCCCTGACAGTCCTTCACAATTGCCGTAATGGCGGCTTGCAGGCGCATCAATGCGAAGTCGCGACCCTCTGCGGTGAATTGAGCGAGTTGCTGCAACGTTGTGGTCAGCCCGCCGCCGCAGAAAACCTGCAACAGGAAGTCGAGCGCGTCATCCACGCCACAGCGGCCAATTACTCCTCCATGTATCAGGACGTCGCGAATCAGCGCCGCACCGAAATCACCTACCTGCTGGGCCATGTCTGCACAGTGGCCGAGCGTCATCAACTGAACCTGCCCCACCTGCATCAATTACAGCAGCGGCTGATCGGCCATCTGCACAGCCTTGGATTGCCCAGCGACTGAGCAGCGGCTACGCTGGCCACGTGTTCCATTTAAGCGACGAACCTGATGCCATTGCGCCAGCGCCTCGAAAACCTCCCCGTCGGCCAGAAACTGCTGGCCGCCCTGCTGGTGCTGTTGATCACCATCCTGCTGGTCGCCAACCTGACGTTCATCAGCGCGGCGTACTACATTTCCCAGGAAAGCATGGCGCCCCAAGCCTTGCAGACCATTGGCCGACTGGTGTCGAACCCGAGCCTGGTGGCCGATGCCTTGAAGACGCCACAAAACGCCGAACGCCTGCTCAACGAACTCGACAGTTACTCTCCACTGCGTGCCGCCGCCATCTATGACGGCAAGGGCGAACGGTTGGCGCAGTTGCAGCATGGCAACAAGCTGAGCCTGCCGGGGCGTTATCAGCACATCGAGGCCTGGCAAGCGACCGAGTTTCGCAGCAATCAACTGATCACCCTGCCCCGCCCCGGCACTGAGCCCGGCCATTTGCTGTTGGTGGCCAGCAGCGAGCTGCCGATGGCGTTTTACACCGGTACCTTGACCGCCAGCCTGGGCATCCTGATCTTCAGTGTGCTGTTGTGGCTGGTGATCGCCCGGCAAATCAAACGCCTGATTACCCGCCCCATCCATGAGCTCGAAGAGCTGTCCCGGCAGGTGACTCGCGAAGAGAACTATGCGCTGCGGGCCTCCCGTGGCAACCACGACGAAATCGGCAGCCTCGCCGAGGCGTTCAACACCATGCTCTCGAGGATCGAGGCCCGGGAGCAGCAACTCAAGCGTGCCCGGGACGACTCCCAGGCCGCTTACGACCAGGCCCAGGGCCTGGCCGAAGAAACCCGCCATACCAATCGCAAGCTGGAACTCGAAGTCCAGGTGCGCAGCAAGATCGAGAAGAAGCTCACCGGTTTCCAGAACTACCTCAACAGCATCATCGACTCCATGCCGTCAGCGCTGATCGCCCTCGACGAACAGCTCTACGTGACCCAGTGGAATCAGGAGGCCAGCGCCTTGTCCGGCACGCGCCTGGACGAAGCGCTGAACCAGCCGATCTTCCTCGCCTTCGAACCATTGAAGCCGTTTCTGCCCCAGCTCAAGCAAACCGTCGAGCAGCACACCGTGGCCAAGATCGAGCGGGTGACGTGGTTCAAGGACGATGAGCCCAAGCATTACGCCCTGACCTTTTACCCGTTGATGGGCGGTGCCGGGCGTGGCGTGGTGATCCGGATCGACGACATCACCCAACGTCTGTCACTGGAGGAAATGATGGTGCAGTCGGAAAAAATGCTCTCGGTCGGTGGCCTCGCCGCCGGCATGGCCCACGAAATCAATAACCCGCTGGGTGCGATCCTGCATAACGTGCAGAACATCCGCCGACGCCTGTCACCTGACCTGCCGAAGAACATGGAGCAGGCCGAGCACATCGGTATCGAGCTGGAAACGGTCAACCAGTACCTGAAGGCGCGCGAAGTGCCGCAATTGCTCGATGGCATTCAGCAGGCCGGCGCCCGCGCAGCGAAGATTGTGACGCACATGCTCAGCTTCAGCCGCCGCAGTACCCGGCAAATGGCCCCGTGCGACCTGCCGGCGCTGATCGATCAAGCGGTGGAAATCGCCGGTAACGACTTCGACCTGGCGATCGGTTTCGACTTCAAGGGGCAGGCGATCATTCGCCAGTTCGATCCGGCCCTAGGCCCGGTGCCCGGCACGGCCAACGAACTCGAGCAGGTGCTACTCAACCTGTTGAAAAACGCGGCTCAGGCCATTCACCAGCGCGAGGACGATAGCGAGCCGGGGCGGATCATTCTGCGCACCAAGCTGAACCCGCCCTGGGCGGAAATCCAGGTCGAGGACAACGGTATCGGCATGAGCGAAAACGTACGAAAACGCACGTTCGAGCCGTTCTTCACCACCAAGGAAATCGGCCAGGGCACTGGTTTGGGCCTGTCGGTCTCCTATTTCATCATCACCAATAATCACAAGGGGCAGATGGAAGTGCAGTCGACGCCGGGCCAAGGCACCTGTTTCACCTTGCGCCTGCCCTTGTCGGGTGCGCCGGTCATCTCCCAAGAACTCAATCAGCTATCGAGGTAACCCATGGGCTTTCGCTTGTCGAAGATTTACACCCGCACTGGCGACAAAGGCGAAACCGGGCTCGGCGATGGTCGCCGGGTGCCCAAGGACCACCCACGGATCGAGGCGATTGGCGAAGTCGATTCGCTGAACAGTCAGGTCGGTGTGCTGTTGGCCGGGTTGGCGGCAGAAAGCGTCACGTATCCGGGCTTGAACGAGGTGATCGAGGTGTTGGCGCCTTGTCAGCACCGCTTGTTCGACTTGGGTGGCGAGCTGGCGATGCCGGTGTATCAGGCGTTGGACACGGCAGAAATCGAACGCCTGGAAGCGGCGATAGATCGCTGGAATGAAGAGCTGGGACCGCTGGAGAACTTCATTCTGCCCGGCGGTTCAGTGTTGATCGCTCAGGCGCATGTGTGCAGAAGCCTGGCGCGCAGCGCGGAGCGACGGTGTCAGCAGTTGAATGCGATTGAGCCGTTGGCCGGGGTTGGGTTGGCGTATATCAATCGGTTGTCGGATCTGTTGTTTGTGGTGGCGCGGTTGATTGCCAAGCGGCAGGGGGTTGCGGAGATTTTGTGGCAGGCGGCGGTGAAGCCTCAGGATTAACCGGCGTCTGTCAGGACGCCTTCGCGAGCAAGCCCGCTCCCACATTTCGACCGAGTGTACTCAGATCAAATGTGGGAGCGGGCTTGCTCGCGAAGGGGCCAGTAGCTACGCCAAAGAATCCGGCCAGAACGCCCGAATCCCCGCCACACCCTGCGCCCCGGCTTCCCAGGCTTGCTGCCGTTCTGTCGGGCCAACACCGCCCAACAGGAACACCGGCTTGCTGAAGCCCGCAATCAACGCCGAAGCCTGATCCCAACCCAACGGCTGAGCCTCAGGATGAGTCTGGGTCTTCTGCACCGGCGACAAGGTCACAAAGTCCACACCCATCTGCTCGGCCAACGCCAGTTCTTCAGCGTTATGACACGACGCCGCCAACCAGCGCGATGCCGGCAGTGGTCGCCCCGCCGCCGCGTATTTACGCAACTGGGCCGAGGTGATGTGCCAACCGGCTGACGGGAAATCACCGAGCCACTCGAACGGCCCCTTGATCATCAGCTGCGCCTTGCCGGCACACAGCCCCGCCGCGTCCACCGCCAGGTCGCGGTATTTCGGATCGTAGCCATTGGGCGCCCGCAGCTGGATCAGCTTGATCCCGCCGGCGATGGCTTTCTGGATGCCACGCAGCAAGGCCGGGGTCTCCAGGTCTTCAGGGGTAATCAAGTATTCGGTCGGCAAACGTGCAGCCGCGACGATCGGTTGATTGGCCGCCGGGAACTCGTAGTTCACCAGGTCGCGCGCAGACACCCACTCCAGCGGCTGACCTTCGGCGCCGTGGGGTTCGCCGGTAAAGGCCGAGACTTCCCAGACATCCAGCAACACCTGCTTGTCCGGGTAGTCGTGATGAACCTTGATCAACGGTCGTGCGGCGCTGACCACAATGCCCAGCTCTTCCTGAAGTTCACGGTTCAGCGCGGTTTCGACGGACTCGTCGCCCTCGACCTTGCCACCGGGAAACTCCCACAAACCACCTTGGTGCTGAGTGTCGGCACGGCGTGCAATAAGGATCTTGCCGCTGTTATCACGGATAACGGCAGCGGCTACATGGACTCGTTTCACTGCCCGACCTCCTCCAGACCTGCCTTCTGCCAGGCTTTGAATGCCGGCCACTGGTAGATCGCTTCGACGTAGGCCTCGTCCGCTGCCGGCAATTTCACCTGATAGGTGCGCAGGCGTACGGCAATCGGGGCGAAGAATGCATCGGCCAGGGTTGCGCCGCCGAACAGGAACGGGCCAGTGTCGGTCGCTGCTGCACGACATTCAGCCCACAAGGCCAGCATGCGCTGGATGTCAGCCTGAACATCATCAGGCGCCGACGACAGCGGCGCATCGCGACTCAGGTCGAACGGCATATTGCCGCGCATGGCAAAGAACCCGGCGTGCATCTGCGCACAAGCCGAACGCGCCTGGGCACGGGCGGCGGTGTCTTTTGGCCAGAGGCCGGCATCGGGGAATTGCTCAGCCAGGTACTCGGCAATCGCCAGGGAATCGGCGATGGTGCCGTGCTCGGTTTTCAGTAGTGGGACTTTGCCGGTTGGCGAATGTTTGAGCAGGCGTTCGCGGGTGTCGGGTTGACCCAGTTTGATCAGTTCTTCGGTGTAGGCCGCGCCGGTCAGGTCGAGGGCCAGTGCGCCGCGCAGGGACCAGGAGGAAAGCAGTTTGTCGCCGATGATCAGGTGCAGGCTCATGTTCGGGACCTTTGATGGAGTAAACAAGCCACTTTAGAGGGTGACTGGAAGTCAGCCTTCGCGAGCAAGCCCGCTCCCACATTCGATCGCATTTATTCTGGAAGCACTCGGTCAAATGTGGGAGCGGGCTTGCTCGCGAAGGGGGCGACTCGGTCTTAAGTACGGTACTCGGCGTTGATCTTCACGTATTCGTGGGACAAGTCGGTGGTCCAGATGGTTTCGCTGCAATCGCCGCGGCCCAACTCGATACGGATGGTGATCTCTTCCTGCTGCATGACCGCAGCGCCCTGGGCTTCGGTGTACGTCGCAGCACGTGCGCCACGGCTGGCAATGCACACGTCACCGAGGAACACGTCGATCTTGCTCACGTCCAGGTTCGGCACGCCGGCACGGCCAACGGCTGCCAGGATGCGGCCCCAGTTTGGATCAGAGGCAAACAGCGCCGTCTTGATCAGCGGCGAGTGCGCCACGGTGTAGCCGACGTCCAGGCATTCCTGGTGATTGCCACCGCCATTGACTTCAACGGTGACGAACTTGGTCGCGCCTTCGCCGTCGCGGACGATGGCCTGGGCCACGTCCATGCACACTTCGAACACCGCTTGCTTCAACTTGGCGAACAACTCGCCTTCGGCACGGGTGATTTCCGGCAGCGCCGCCTGACCGGTAGCGATCAGCATGCAGCAGTCGTTGGTCGAGGTGTCGCCGTCGATGGTGATGCGATTGAACGACTTGTTGGCACCGTCCAGCAGCAGGTTCTGCAACACGTCACGGGCGACTTTGGCGTCGGTGGCGATGTAGCCGAGCATGGTCGCCATGTTTGGACGAATCATGCCCGCGCCTTTGCTGATGCCGGTGACGGTGATGATCACGCCATCATGCTGGAACTGGCGGCTGGCACCCTTGGGCAGGGTGTCGGTGGTCATGATGCCGGTGGCGGCCGCTTCCCAATTATTGATTGACAGGTCGTCGAGGGCTGCTTGCAGCGCGCCTTCGATTTTCTCGACCGGCAGTGGCTCACCGATGACGCCGGTGGAGTACGGCAGCACCAGGCTGGCATCAACGCCCGTCAGTTCAGCCAGTTTGGCGCACGTACGTTCGGCGGCGGCCAGGCCAGGTTCGCCGGTGCCGGCGTTGGCATTGCCGGTGTTGGTCAACAGGTAACGCACCGGGCCTTGCACACGTTGCTTGGCCAGGATCACCGGGGCGGCGCAAAAGGCGTTAAGGGTGAAGACGCCCGCGACGGTGGAGCCTTCGGCGCAGCGCATGACCACGACATCCTTGCGCCCCGGGCGCTTGATGCCGGCCGAGGCGATACCGAGTTCAAAACCGGCAACCGGGTGCAACGTTGGCAAAGGACCAAGACCAACAGCCATGAATGCGCTCCTCAAAAAATGTAGTCATCACCGTCATGCGATGAACGGCGGTATTAAATGGCAAAACGCCGCGACGGGTGATGCCGGTCGCGGCGCGGGTATTTCAGCGATTGAAACGGGGTTTACTGGATCTGCCCGTGGCAATGCTTGAATTTCTTGCCCGAACCGCAGTAACACAGTTCGTTACGGCCCAGCTTCTGCTCGTTGCGAACCGGTGCCACGGCGAGGGCGACATCAATCTCTTCGCCCAACGGTTCCACTTGCTCAAGACCCGGTGCTTCTTCGTGATGGAACTGCATGCGTGCGGCCAGTGCTTCGGCTTCCTGACGCAGGCGTTGCTCTTCGGCTTCCGGATCTTCGCGGCGAACCTGAACGTGAGACAGCACACGGATCGAGTCGCGCTTGATCGAATCCAGCAGCTCGGAGAACAGCGTGAACGACTCGCGCTTGTACTCTTGCTTCGGGTTCTTCTGGGCATAGCCACGCAAGTGAATGCCGTGACGCAAGTGGTCCATGGTCGACAGGTGGTCTTTCCACAGGTCGTCCAGCACGCGCAGCACGATTTGTTTCTCGAAGCTGCGCAGCGCTTCGGCGCCCGCCTGGTCTTCTTTCTCGTTGTACGCCGCCATCAGCTCTTGCATCAGCTTCTCGCGCAGGGTTTCTTCGTACAGGTGATCGTCTTCGTCGAGCCATTGCTGGATCGGCAGCGCCACACCGAAGTCGCTCTGCAACGCAGCTTCCAGACCGGCCACGTCCCACTGCTCTGGCAGCGATTGCGGTGGAATGTGCGCGCTGACGGTGGCGTTGAGCACGTCCTGACGGAAGTCGGCGATGGTTTCGCCAATGTTGTCAGCGGCCAGCAACGTGTTGCGCATGTGATAAATCACTTTACGCTGTTCGTTGTTGACGTCGTCGAACTCGAGCAATTGCTTACGAATGTCGAAGTTACGGCCTTCAACCTTGCGCTGAGCCTTTTCGATGGCGTTGGTCACCATGCGGTGCTCGATCGCCTCGCCTGGCTGCATGCCCAGGGCCTTCATGAAATTCTTCACCCGGTCAGAGGCGAAGATACGCATCAGGCTGTCTTCCAGCGACAGGTAGAAGCGGCTGGAACCGGCGTCGCCCTGACGGCCGGCACGACCACGCAGCTGGTTGTCGATACGGCGCGATTCGTGACGCTCGGAAGCAATGACCTGCAAGCCGCCCGACTCGAGCACTTGCTGGTGACGCTTCTGCCAGTCGGCCTTGATCTGGGCGATCTGCTCTGGCGTCGGATCTTCCAGGGAGGCCACTTCCACTTCCCAGTTACCGCCCAACAGGATGTCGGTACCACGACCGGCCATGTTGGTAGCGATGGTCAGTGCGCCTGGGCGACCGGCCTGGGCAATGATCTCGGCTTCCTTTTCGTGGAACTTGGCGTTCAGAACCTTGTGTTCGATGCCTTGTTCCACGAGCAGGCGGGACATGTGCTCGGAAGTTTCGATGGTCGCGGTACCTACCAGCACCGGACGGCCCGCCGCCATGCTTTCCTTGATGTCCGCCACGATAGCCGTGTACTTCTCGTCGGCCGTCAGGAACACCAGGTCGTTGTAGTCCTTACGGGCCAACGGCTTGTTCGGCGGAATGACCATGACCTGCAGGCCATAGATCTGATGGAACTCGAACGCTTCGGTGTCGGCTGTACCGGTCATGCCGGACAGTTTGTTGTACAGACGGAAGTAGTTCTGGAACGTGGTCGATGCCAAGGTCTGGCTTTCGGCCTGGATGTTCAGGTTTTCCTTGGCTTCGATGGCCTGGTGCAGGCCTTCGGACAAACGACGGCCCGGCATGGTACGACCGGTGTGTTCGTCGACCAGGACAACCTGACCGTCCTGCACGATGTACTCGACGTTGCGGTGGAACAGTTTGTGCGCACGCAGGCCGGCATAAACGTGGGTCAACAGACCCAGGTTGTGTGCCGAATACAGGCTTTCGCCTTCAGCCAGCAGACCGAGGGAGGTCAGTGTTTCTTCGACGTACTGGTGACCGGCCTCGTTGAGTTCGACCTGGCGGGTTTTCTCGTCGACGGTGTAGTGGCCGGCCTTGGTGACTTCGCCTTCAACTTCTTCGATGTGCAATTCCAGCTGCGGGATCAGTTTGTTGATCTCGATGTACAGCTTGGAGCTGTCCTCGGCCTGACCGGAGATGATCAGCGGGGTACGGGCTTCGTCGATGAGGATGGAGTCGACTTCGTCGATCACGGCAAAATTGAGTTCGCGCTGGAATTTTTCTTCCATGCTGAACGCCATGTTGTCGCGCAGGTAATCGAAACCGAATTCGTTGTTGGTGCCATAGGTGATGTCGCAGGCGTAGGCCATGCGCTTTTCTTCCGGCGGCTGGAACGGCGTCACAACGCCGACCGTCAGGCCGAGGAATTCGTAGAGCGGACGCATCCAGTTGGCGTCACGACGGGCCAGGTAGTCGTTCACTGTCACTACGTGCACGCCCTTGCCGGACAGCGCGTTGAGATAAACGCCCAGTGTTGCCACCAGGGTCTTGCCTTCACCGGTACGCATTTCCGCGATCATGCCTTCATGCAAGGTCATGCCGCCGATCAGCTGGACATCGAAGTGGCGCATACCCATGACGCGCTTGCCGGCTTCGCGGGCGACCGCAAAGGCTTCGGGCAGCAGCTTGTCGAGGGATTCCCCTTTGGCGATGCGGGCCTTGAACTCGTCTGTCTTGGCACGCAATTGATCGTCCGAAAGGGCCACCATTTGCTCTTCGAAGGCATTGACGAATTGCACCGTCTTGAGCATGCGTTTGACTTCGCGCTCGTTCTTGCTTCCAAAAAGTTTCTTTAACAAAGGCGCAAACATATCGGCAGGATCTTCCACACTAAAGGGATGGAGGGCGGCCCCGTGAGTCGCCCGTGCAGCCCTCATGGCCGCATGCGAACGAGCATTCTACCCGGAAACGATGGTGAGGAAAGTGGCGTTATTCCACGATGCATGCACTGCGCTGTAACGGGGCTCACTTAAAATAAGGGCTTTTTACTGAACTTCAAGCCATTCATGGCAGAAGTTACTTGTTGATTTAATGGGTAAAGCGAGTGCAAAGCAATGGGTCAGGTGCACGAGGTGCTTTCTGCTACCATAGCGGCTCTGTTACTTCAGGTGTCTGATCATGGCATTTCGCCCTCTTACGGCCAGAGCACCCGCCGTCCTGCTTCGCGAAGCCAAGCCGCTGAAAGCTATTTTTGGCCACGCTCAACGCCTGGGTCATTTACAACGTCTGCTCGAAAGCCAATTGCAACCCGCCGCTCGCGAACACTGTCATGTGGCGTCGTGGCGCGAAGGCAGTTTGTTGCTGATCGTCACCGACGGACATTGGGCAACGCGCCTGCGTTATCAGCAAAAGCGTCTGCAACGGCAATTACAGATGTTTGATGAATTCGCCAGTCTGACGCGGATTTTGTTCAAAGTTCAGCCACCGACCGTGCAACAAGGTGCTGCGGGACACACCATCAGTTTGTCATCCGATGCGGGCGCGACCATTCAGGCCACGGCTGAGGGGATTAGCGACCCGAATCTGCGGGCTGCACTGGAACGCCTTGCGGCGCACGCAAAACCCAAGACCTGACACAAAACGAAATGTGGGAGCGGGCTTGCTCGCGAATGCGGTGTGTCATTCAACACATAAGTTGACTGATCTACCGCATTCGCGAGCAAGCCCGCTCCCACATTTTGACCGTGTCCGTTTATTAGCGGCTTTTTTTGCCGCCCAGTAGCGAGCCCATTAATCCGCGTACCAGTTGTCGGCCCAACTGATTGGCTGCCTGGCGCATCGCCGATTTCAGCGCCTGCCCTGCCGCCGTACCGAGGAATTCTCCGGCCTTGTCGGTGAAGCTCGGTTCCTCTGGCGCCGGTTTGCCGGGCGCCGCTTCTGCCTCCGGCGCCAACCCTTTGCGCCCCATCAATATTTCATAAGCCGATTCCCGATCAATCGGCTTCTCATACCGCCCCTTGAACGGTGAACCGGCGATCAGCATCGTGCGCTCGGCCTCGCTCAATGGCCCGATCCGCGATTGTGGTGGCGCGATCAACACACGCTGGACCATCTCCGGCGTGCCTTTATCGGCCAGCGTCCCGACCAGCGCCTCGCCGATCCCTAGCTCAGTCAACACCGACAAGGCATCGAACGCCGGGTTCGGCCGGAAGCCCTCGGCCACGGCGCGCAAGGATTTCTGCTCCTTGGCGGTGAACGCGCGCAGACCGTGCTGGATGCGTAGCCCCAACTGAGCCAGCACGTCATCCGGCAGGTCACCCGGCGATTGGGTGACGAAATACACGCCCACACCTTTCGAACGAATCAACCGCACCACTTGTTCCAGTCGATCCTGCAACGCCTTGGGTGTCCCGGCGAACAGCAAATGCGCTTCGTCAAAAAACAACGCCAACAGCGGTTTGTCCGCATCACCGCGTTCCGGCAATTGTTCGAACAGCTCGGCGAGCAACCACAGCAAGAAAGTTGCGTAAACCTTCGGTGCTTCGTGCACCAGACGGCTGGCATCCAGCAAATGAATGCGCCCGCGACCGTCAGCGGTCGGTTGCAGAATGTCTTCGAGTTGCAGCGCCGGCTCGCCGAACAGTGCTTCGGCGCCTTGTTGTTCCAGCGTCGCCAGCCGTCGCAACAGCGCCTGGCTGGAGCCGGTGGTCATTAACGCGGCGTCATCCCCGAGCATTTCCGGGTGGTCACGCAGGTGATTGAGCAGCGCCTTCAGATCCTTGAGGTCGAGCAGCAACAACCCTTCGCGGTCCGCCACCTTGAACGCTGCGTACAACGCCGACTGCTGGCTGTCGGTCAGTTCCAGCAGGCTGCCGAGCAACAACGGGCCCATTTCACTCAAGGTGGTGCGCAATGGATGACCGGACTGGCCATGAATGTCCCACAGCGTCACGGGATAGGCCTGGGGCTTGTGGTTCAGCCACGGCATCCCGGCGATGCGCTCGGCAATCTTGCCTTGGGGGTTGCCGGCGGCACCGAGGCCACACAGGTCGCCCTTGATGTCGGCGGCAAAAACCGCCACGCCAGCATCGCTGAACGCTTCTGCCATGCGCTGCAAGGTAACGGTTTTACCGGTCCCGGTAGCGCCGGCGACCAGACCGTGGCGGTTCGCCAGACGCATGGCCTGGGCGATGGGCTGGCCGGCAAGATCGGCACCGAGAACGAGTTGCAATGAGTCAGGCATTTTGTCACCCAATGGTTAATCTTTGATCCGGCGCGGCCGATACAAAACAAGAGACCATACAGAAATCAGCGTCGGTATTCCCTAAGGACAGGACAGAACTATCAGCTGCTTTTCACCCTGCCCGTTTTGCGTGCCTTTATAAAAGCACGCCCTGAATAATAAGACCTTAGCGGAACCCCAAGCCATGAACAAAAACCTGCGCTTCAGCCATAAAATTTTGCTTGCCGCCGCCCTCATCGTTATTGCCGCCTTTGCCTCGTTCACCCTGTACAACGACTATTTACAGCGCAACGCCATCCGTGAAGACCTGGACAATTACCTCAATGAGATGGGCGACGTCACCGCCAACAACATCCAGACCTGGTTGGCCGGCCGAATCCTGCTGATCGATAGCCTCGCTCAAAACATCGCCATCAACCCTGAACAGTCCAACGTCGCCAGCCTGCTTGAGCAGAAAGCCCTGACGTCAACCTTCATGGCGTCCTACCTGGGCGATGCCTCCGGCAGCTTTACCATTCGCCCCGACGCCAAGATGCCTGCCGGCTTCGATCCACGGGTTCGCCCTTGGTACAAAGGCGCAGAAAGCAGCAGCACCGCGACCCTGACCGAACCGTACATCGACGCAGCCACCGGCCAGACCATCATCTCCATCGCCACTGCCTCGAAGAAGGCCGGGCAAAGCGTCGGTGTGGTGGGCGGCGACCTGAGCCTGCAAACCCTGATCGACACCCTTAGTGCCCGCGATTTCGGCGGCATGGGGTATGCCTTCCTGGTCAGCGCCGACGGCAAGATCCTGGTGCACCCGGACAAAGCCCTGGTGATGAAGTCCCTGAGCGAGGCGTACCCGAAAAATACCCCGCGCATCAGCAGCGGCTTCAGTGAGGTCGACGTCGACGGCAAGGCGCGCATCGTCACTTTCACCGCGATCAAAGGCCTGCCCTCGGTCAACTGGTACATCGGCTTGTCGGTGGACAAGGACAAAGCCTTCTCGATGCTCAGTTCGTTCCGCGCATCGGCCGTGGTCGCGACCATCATTGCCGTGGCGATCATCATCGCGCTGCTGGGCATGCTGATCCGCATCCTGATCCAGCCATTGCACGTCATGACCCGTGCCATGGAAGACATCGCCGACGGTGAAGGCGACCTGACCAAGCGCCTGACCATCCAGAACAACGATGAATTCGGCCTCCTCGGTACCGCGTTCAACCGTTTTGTCGAACGTGTTCATACCTCTATCCGTGAAGTGTCCTCGGCCACCGGGCAAGTCAACGAAGTGGCGCTGCGCGTGGTGGCCGCCTCGAACTCCTCGATGTTCAACTCCGATCAGCAGGCCTCGCGCACCAGCAGCGTCGCCGCCGCGATCAATCAGCTCGGGGCCGCCGCCCAGGAAATCGCCCGCAACGCCGCGCAAGCGTCGAGTCAGGCCAGCGATGCCCGCAGCCTGGCCGAAGACGGCCAGCAAGTGGTGGACCGCAGCATCAAAGCGATGAATCAGCTGTCGAGCATGCTCAGCGCCTCGAGCACCAACATCGAATCGCTGAACAGCAAAACCGTGAACATCGGTCAAATCCTCGAAGTGATCACCAGCATTTCCCAGCAAACCAACCTGCTGGCACTCAACGCCGCCATCGAAGCGGCCCGCGCCGGTGAAGCCGGCCGCGGTTTCGCGGTGGTGGCGGATGAAGTCCGTAACCTGGCGCACCGCACCCAGGAATCGGCGCAACAGGTGCAGACCATGATCGAGGAGCTGCAAGTCGGCGCCCGCGAATCCGTCAGCACCATGAGCGACAGCCAGCGCCACAGTCAGGACAGCGTGGAAATCGCCAACCTGGCCGGCGAGCGTTTGAACAGCGTGACGTTGCGCATCGGCGAAATCGACGGCATGAACCAATCGGTGGCGACCGCGACGGAAGAGCAGACCGCGGTGGTGGAGTCGATCAACGTCGACATTACCGAGATCAATACGCTGAACCAGGAAGGCGTGGAAAACCTGCAATCGACGTTGCGCGCATGCTCGGATCTTGAGCAGCAGGCTTCGCGACTGAAGCAATTGGTAGGCAGTTTCCGAATCTAAGCTGATTCTGAAGGCCCCTTCGCGAGCAAGCCCGCTCCCACATTCGATCGCATTCTTTCTGGAAGAACTCGGTTAAATGTGGGAGCGGGCTTGCTCGCGAAGGCGTCCTGCAAAACACCACAATCCCCGCTGACACCCCGCCACAAAACCCCAACCGAACATCTATCCTTCATAAAGGTCAACCAAAGGAGAGCAACAGACCGGAGGGCAGCTCATCGTGCATATCGCGGACATCACCATGTTCTACGCCCCGGCCAGCGGTGGCGTGCGCACGTATCTGGATGCCAAGCACCGTCGCCTGGGGATAAAGCCAGGCATTCGCCACAGTCTGTTGATTCCAGGCGCTCACCTGAGTGAAACGGATGGCGTCTACACGGTGCCCGCCCCCGCTCTGCCCTTTGGCAAGGGTTATCGTTTTCCGCTGCGCCTCGCTCCCTGGCGAAATGTCCTTCAGGATTTACAGCCCGATCTGATCGAAGTGGGCGACCCGTATCTCACCGCTTGGGCGGCACTCGACGCGCGGCGCCAACTGGATGTCCCTGTCATCGGTTTTTATCACTCGGACTTGCCGCTGCTGGTCAGCAACCGGATGGGCAACTGGGTCACCACCAATGTCGAGGCCTATGTCAGCAAGCTCTACGGCAACTTCGACCGGGTGCTGGCGCCGAGCCGGGTCATGGCCGACAAATTGAGCGCACTGGGCGTGAAAAACGTCTACGTCCAACCCTTGGGCGTCGACTTGCAGACTTTCAACCCCAGCGCCCGAGATCCTGGTCTGCGCGCCGAACTGGGCATTGATGAAAACACGCACCTGCTGATTTTCGCCGGGCGCGGTTCCAAGGAAAAAAACCTGCCGGTGCTGCTCAAGTGCATGGTACGTCTGGGGCCGCGTTTTCACCTGCTGCTGGTGGGTTCGTCGATGCCGGCCACGGTGCCGGACAACGTCACGGTGGTCGACGGGTTCTGCCCGGCCGCACACGTCGCGCGATTGATGGCCAGCGCCGATGCCTTGTTGCATGCCGGCGACCAGGAAACGTTCGGGCTGGTGATACTCGAAGCCATGGCCAGCGGTATTCCGGTGGTCGCCGTGGCCGCCGGCGCCTTTCCGGAAATTGTGACCGAGCACTGCGGTTTGCTCTGCACGCCGAACAATTCGACGGCCATGGCCAACGCCGTTCGCGAGTTGTTCAGTCAGGGCAGCGTGGCGATGGGCAAAACAGCGCGCCGTCACGTCGAGCGACAATACAGCTGGGATACCGTGGTCAACAGCCTGCTGGGGCATTATCACGCCGTACTCGGCAGCCCATGGCCGCTGGCGGCCAATGGATAACCCGATGAACCCGCCCAGCGTGTTACTGGTATTGCACGACGTAGCGCCGTCGACCTTGGCCGACTATCAACCTTTCGTTGAAGCCGTCGACGCCTTGGGCGAGGTGCCGATGACCTGGCTGGTGGTGCCGGATTTTCACAAACACAACAGCCTTGAGGCTCATCCGGGATTTCGACGCGTGCTCACCCATCGTGTTGTACGAGGTGACGAACTGGCATTGCACGGCTACTTTCATTGCGATGAAGGCCCACCGCCCGGCACCCCACGAGACTGGTTCATGCGACGGATCTACACCCATGAAGGCGAGTTTTACACTCTGTCGCAACACGCAGCCCTCGACCGGCTGCGCGCAGGCATTGAGGTCTTTGATCGCTACCACTGGCCGCTGGAAGGGTTTGTCGCCCCGGCCTGGCTGATGAGCAAAGGCACGCGTGAGGCCTTGCGCCAACTGCCACTGCGCTACACCAGCGACGCCCAGCATTTATATCAATTACCGGATTTCACACCGATTGATGCACCCGGTCTGGTCTGGAGCGCGCGCAGTGCCTGGCGCCGGGGCCTGTCGAAACTGCTCAGCGATCAGCGCGAACAACAATGGCGCGAGGCGCCGGTCATTCGGCTGGGCCTGCACCCGGTGGACATGCGCCACGAGTTCTCCCGCCATTACTGGTTGCAAACCCTCAAGCGCTTGCTCGATGGCGGGCGCGTACCAATGACCAAATCGCAATGGCTGGCGCTGCAACGCGACCCGCTCGGTCGCGCCGCATGAGCCGGGGCATTCTGCTGTTCGTCGCCCTGCTGGCGGCGGTGCTGATCCCGCTGCTGCTGGGCGGTAACCAGACCTGGTCGCGGCTGCAAAGCTTTCCAGTGAGCTGGCTACTGATCATGTTCGGCATGATTCTGCTGTGCTGGGGGGTGAACACCCTGCGTCTGCGCCTGTTGCTGGGCGATCAGCGCGACAAGGTCAGCCCGCTCAAAAGCCTCGGCGTGGTCATGGCCGCCGAGTTTGCCTATTGCGCCACACCCGGCGGCAGCGGTGGACCGCTGGCGATCATGGCGTTGCTCGCGCGCAATGGTGTGCGACCGGCCAGAGGCAGCGCGGTGTTCGCCATGGATCAACTCAGCGACCTGCTGTTTTTTCTCTGTGCCCTGAGCGGGATTTTGATTTATGCGCTGTTCCAGCACCTCAGCCAGCGCATGGAGTGGTTACTGACTGTCAGCGTGATTTCGATGTTCGGCGGGTTGATCTGCTGCGTGATGGTCGCCCGCTACCATCGTCTGCTGATTCGCCTGAGCGGACGGTTACTGGCTCGCCTGAAGGTAAAAAGCACGACGCGCCTGCGCTGGGCACGAAAACTCCTGCACTTCCTCGCCGCCTTCACTGACACGTTGAAGTTGCCCTTGCAGACATTGATCACGGTGTTTGCGCTGACCTGCGTGCATTGGGTATTGCGCTACAGCGTGTTGTATCTGGCATTGCGCGGGCTGGGGGCGGATTTGCAGTGGGCCTGGTGCTTCCTGATCCAGATGCTGTCGCTCAGCGCCGGGCAATTCAGCCTGCTGCCGGGCGGTGCCGGGGCGGCGGAGTTGACGTCGGCAGCCTTACTCGCGCCCATGGTGGGAAAATCAACCGCCGCCGCGGCGATTCTTATCTGGCGGGCGGTGACTTATTACTTCTACCTGATCGCGGGTGGCCCGGTGTTTTTGTTGATGCTGGGACGGCCGCTATTGCGGAAGTTGATGAAGGTCAAACAGGCTTGATCTTGTCTTCGGGGCCTTGCTGTAACTGTTCCCACAACTCGGCAGCACCGGGAAACTCCGTGCCATCTTCCGGGCTCATGTCATCCGGGTCATAACGACTCAAACAACCTTCGCCCAAAGTAGCGGGCGCTTTGGAAGTGGCTTTGTCGAGTGGATCGGCCATGGTTAAAGTCCTCAGTGCAGAAACGGCGAAGGGCCTGAAGCGATTGAACGCCCAAGCCCTTCGAATTTCAACTGTAGTGCGCTGTTATCAGAACACGACCGTCTTGTTGCCGTGTACCAACACCCGGTCTTCCAGGTGATAACGCAGACCGCGTGCCAGCACCATCTTCTCGACGTCACGGCCGAAACGCACCATGTCTTCAATACTGTCACTGTGGCTGACACGTACCACGTCCTGCTCGATGATCGGGCCGGCATCCAGCTCTTCGGTCACGTAGTGGCAGGTTGCGCCAATCAACTTCACGCCACGCAAGGAAGCCTGGTGATAAGGCTTGGCGCCAACGAACGACGGCAGGAAGCTGTGGTGAATGTTGATGACCTTGTGCGCATATTCGCTGCACAACGCTGGCGGCAGGATTTGCATGTAACGGGCAAGTACCACCACTTCAGCCTCATGCTGTTTGACCAGACGCGAGACTTCGGCGAACGCCGGCTCTTTGTCCTGTGGATTGACCGGCACATGGTAATAAGGAATGCCGTGCCACTCGACCATGCTGCGCAAGTCGTCATGGTTAGAAATCACACAGGAGATTTCGCAGTCCAGTTCATCGCTGTGCCAGCGGTGCAGCAAGTCAGCCAGGCAATGGGATTCGCGGCTGGCCATCAACACCACGCGTTTTTTCTGCGCGGTGTCGGTGATGCGCCAGTTCATCGAGAACTCTTCAGCTATCGGCGCAAAGGCTTCGCGAAAGGCTTCGATACCGAAAGGCAGCGAATCGGCACGAATTTCGTGACGCATGAAGAACCAGCCACTGAGGTTGTCCGAGTGATGGCTCGCTTCGGTGATCCAGCCGTTATGTGACGCCAGAAAGTTACTGACTTTAGCAACGATGCCGACGCGGTCCGGGCAAGCAATCACCAGCCGAAAAGTGCGCATGAGGGGGAAACTCCAGAACTTCGCAAAGGCCGCCATTCTAGCGATTACGCAACAAAACTGCAGTATTGATGACGTCTTGCCCGGCACACGGTCTGCGAAGCCGGTCAGGAAAGCACCCGTTCCCCGCGCGCTGGTGATCTTTTAGTCGATATCAAGAGTCGATTTGTGAAGATCTGTGATGACTGCACCACACTATTTAACCAGCTCTTCAATTTGTGCCCTATTCCTGACAACTAATTTAATTAAAACACCGGTTAAATGTTTACTTGATGAAACACCCTGACTATTATTGCGCCACTGTCCCCTGCCACCCAGTCTCCAACATAAGGTAGTCCTCATGTCCTTGATCAACGAATATCGCGCCACCGAAGAAGCCATCAAAGAGCTGCAAGCCCGTTTGAAGAACCTGTCCCAAGACGACAAACTGCAAACCGAGCTGGAATTCGAAGGCAAACTGCGCACCCTGATGGGCGAATACTCCAAGTCCCTGCGTGACATCATCGCGCTGCTGGATCCAGAGTCCAAATCCAAAGCTCCACGCGGCGGCGCAGTAAAAACTACCGGCACCAAGCGTGCTCGCAAAGTTAAACAATACAAAAACCCGCACAACGGTGAAGTCATCGAAACCAAAGGTGGCAACCACAAAACTCTGAAAGAGTGGAAAGCCAAGTGGGGCGGCGACGTGGTTGAAGGCTGGGCTACCCTGCTGGGCTAAGCCGTAGCGCTTGTCACAAATAGCTTCTCACAGAAGAAAAGTGACAAAAAATAACGCCAGCGAATGCTGGCGTTTTTTTATGCCTGCAATTGAGGCAGGGCTATTTTCGTTTTCAAAGATTTAAACGTTTGCGTAATGCTTCGACATAATCTTGCCATTCATTGAGCACCTCTCGCTGAAACGATGTAGCAGTTTCATTCAATTGGGCCGCGGCTTCTGTAAAACTATTCAGCGTATTGGGTGCACCGCATTCGGGCACTGTCAGACGTTCCTGACAGAATATTTGCCAACGTTCTTGCTCCTCGAAATTCAACGTATCGGGGAAGTTGCGTGCGCGATATCGAAACAATAATTCAGGCAAACGTTCGTCATCGAAAGGCCATTGTTCTTGTGATAATTGGACAGGGTCCGCGATTCGGACTTGCTCACATAGACGCCTGTCCCGATCACCGATAAAACCATCGTATAACTGTTGCTCGGGGTCCTGGCTCGGCGTGAAATCTTCGCCTGCATAAATCGCCTGTACTTTATCTCGCCAAACTAATTGTGCGTCGATTAGCCGCAGCGACCGTTCCTGATAAAGCACCATGTCCAGCCCCAGGCGTTGCTGATCGACAGGTCGAAGTACCGACAACGGTGCGACCACCGGGCACTTGTTGATGTGAATGAGTTTAAGCGGCACCGGCAGTTCGCCTTCGGCCAGCTCATCGCGTCGGGTGTAGAGGCGCTGACGCAAAGTGTCCGCGTCCAGATCCAGCAACCCCTGGGGATCCAGGTGCAGGTCACAGACAATCAAGGCGTTCTTGTTACGCGGGTGCCAGGCCAAGGGCAGCACCACGCCGACATAACTGCGCGCCGCCGAGAACCGCCCGGAAATATGCACCATCGGCTGCAACAGGCGAATCTGGTCCATCACCTTTTGTTTACTGCGCAACTTGAATAGCCAGTCATATAACTTCGGCTGCTTTTCACGAATCAGCCGCGCCAACGCAATGGTGGCGCGAACATCCGACAGCGCCTCGTGGGCATTGCCATGATCAATGTGGTTGGCCGCGGTCAGGCGCTCTAGCTTGAGCGTCACCCGCCCCTCTTCATCGGTCGGCCAGACGAGCCCGTCGGGACGCAAGGCATACGCTGCACGCACCACATCGATCAGGTCCCAGCGGCTGTTGCCGCCCTGCCACTCGCGTGCGTAGGGGTCGAAAAAGTTTCGATACAGGCTGTAACGGGTCATCTCGTCATCGAAACGCAAGGTGTTGTAACCCGCACCGCACGTGCCCGGCGCCGCCAACTGGGCATGCACCCGGGTCATGAAATCCGCTTCACTCAGGCCCTGTTCGGCCAGTTTGCCCGGCGTAATTCCGGTGATGGCGCACGCCGCCGGATGCGGCAGGATGTCCTCACTGGGCTGGCAGTAAAGGTTGACCGGCTCGTCTATTTCATTGAGATCGAAGTCGGTGCGAATCCCCGCCACTTGCAGCGGACGGTCGCAACGGGGGTTGATGCCAGTGGTTTCATAGTCGTACCAGAAGATCGAGGTCAAGGGCTGTTCCTGAACTGAATATCGGCAAAGTCTAGGCGTTCACATCCCGCCCCGGCCAGTAATCTGTCATTCAATCACCTGCGGCCACTCACCGTGCAATACATAGTTATGTCGTTTTCCCCCGAGAGGCTGCTAGCATCGGGTAGACATCGAATCCCGAACAGGCCACATAAGGTTGCCCATGCTCGAGACCACAGCACTGCCAAGGAAAGCGACGCTGTCCCCGCCACTGGATACGCGGCATCAAGTCGAAACGCCCGAAGGCATCGACTTGCCACTGCGCCCGGCCGGGTTGATGGTCCGTGCGCTGGCGTTCGCCATTGACCTGGGGCTGCGCGGGTTGATTCTTGGCCTGTTGTTTATCGTCCTGGCATTTCTCGGCAAGCTTGGCGCCGGGTTGGGCTCGATCCTGCTGTTCGGGGTGAGCTGGTGGTACATGGTGCTGTTCGAAGTGCTCAATCAGGGCCGCTCGCCGGGCAAACAGTGGATGGGCTTGCGCGTGGTACAGGACGACGGCACACCGATCGGCTGGTCCGCTTCGCTGCTGCGCAACCTGTTGCGATTCGTCGACCTGTTGCCATTCGGCTATTTCCTCGGGGCCATCAGCTGCCTGCAACACCCGACCTTCAAACGCCTCGGCGACCTCGCCGCCGGCACGCTGGTGATCTACCGCGAACAACCGCTCACCCGACCGCAACTGCCCGAAGCCACACCCCTGCGACCGGCCTTCGCCCTGACCCTGCCCGAGCAACGCGCCATCCTCGCTTTCGCCGAACGCCAGGGTGAACTCTCCGAGGCGCGGGCCCACGAACTGGCATCGATCCTTGCTCAACCGTTGCAGGTCCCTGCGCCGCACGCGGTGGTCGCACTCAACGGCATTGCCCGCGGCTTGTTGGGGCCCGCATGAAGCAAAGCCTTTTTGAAACCAGCCACAAGGCCGAGTGGGAACAGTTTTCCCTGACACTGGATCGACTGGAGCACGGCAAAGACGCGTCCCGGATCGCCGGTTTCCCCAAGGACTATCGGCAGTTATGCCAACACCTGGCGCTGGCTCGGGAGCGCGGCTACAGCAGTTTTCTGATCGACTCCTTGCAGCAACTCGTGCTGCGTGGCCATCAACAACTGTATCGGCACCGCAGCCGACTGGGCGCCAACATACTGGGCTTTATCCTGGCCGACTTCCCGCGACTGGTGCGCGAACAATGGCGTTTTGTGCTGGCCGCCGGCCTGATGTTTTTTGGCAGTCTGATCAGCTTCGCGCTGCTGGTGTATCTGTTCCCGGACCTGGTCTACAACCTGATCCCGGCCGAGCAGGTCAGCGAGATGCAAAGCATGTACGACCCCGTCGCCGGCCATTTGGGACGCACTGCGGAACGCGCTGCCAGTGAAGACTGGGTGATGTTCGGTTACTACATCATGCACAACATCGGTATCGCCTTTCAGACCTTTGCCAGCGGCTTGTTCTTCGGTCTGGGCAGCGCGTTTTTCCTGCTGTTCAACGGCTTGATCATCGGTGCGGTGGCCGGGCACCTCACACACGTCGGCTACGGGCAAACCTTCTGGTCGTTCGTGATCGGCCACGGCGCTTTTGAACTGACGGCCATCGCCCTGGCCGGTGCCGCCGGCCTGAAACTGGGCTGGGCCTTGATCGCACCGGGACGCCTGCCCCGCGCCGAAGCGTTGCGACTGGCCGCGCGCAAGAGCGTGCTGCTGATCTGCGGCGTGATGTTGTTTCTGTTGATTGCGGCGTTTATCGAGGCGTACTGGTCGTCGATGACAGCACCGGAGCCCATGACCAAATACCTGGTCGGGGCCGCGCTCTGGGCGTTGGTCGCGACGTATCTGCTGTTTGCCGGACGGACTCGCCATGCGCCTGAGTGACGCCACGGTCGTGATCCGTCCGCGCACCACCTGGGAAGCCATGGACCTGGGCGTGCTGATGAGCCAGCGCCATCGACGCCTGTTGATGACCAGTTGGGCCATCGTCACCTTGCCAATTTTCGCCCTGCTCAGTGCGATCTTCTGGGATTCGCCGTCCCTCGCCGTGTTCATCTTCTGGTGGCTCAAACCGGCATTCGATCGCTTGCCGTTGTACATCCTGTCCAAAAGCCTGTTCGGCGAAACACCGACGTTAAATCAGGCGCTGCGCGAATGGCCGCGCCTGCTCAAGCCGCAACTGCTGGCCAGCCTGACCTGGCGCCGCCTGAGCCTGAGCCGCAGTTTTGTGATGCCGGTGGTGCAACTCGAAGGCCTCCACGGTCACGCGCGCGAACAGCGCTTGCAGGTACTGCTGCAGCGCAATGCCGGTGCCGCGCAATGGCTGACGATTATCGGCGTACACCTGGAGAGCGCGCTATGGATTGGCTTGATGGTGCTGTTCTACCTGCTCCTGCCACAACAGATCGAACTCGACTGGAGCTGGCAGACCTTGATCACCGCCGCCGTGCAGGACTGGCGCTGGCTGGAACACCTGACCAATGCCTTTTATGCACTGGTGCTGATTATCTGGGAACCGATCTACGTCGCCTGTGGCTTCAGTCTTTACCTGAATCGCCGCACGGTACTGGAAGCCTGGGACATCGAACTGGTGTTCCGCCGTTTGCGCCAACGCCTCAGTACAACCGCCCTTACCCTGTTGCTGGCGACAATCCTGTGGGTGCCTGGCGCGCAACACGTCTGGGCCGCTGAGCCCGTCATTACACCGGACAGCCCACGCCTGCTCGATCAACCGCTGACCAGCCAGGGGTCAAAAGACAGCATCAAGGCCCTCCTCGAACAGCCACCGTTCAAGAACAAGGAAACGGTGACCCGCTATCGGTTTGGCGAAGAAAAAACCGATACCAAAACGGCGGACGACAGCAAGACACCCGAATGGTTGAAGGCGCTGTTGGCACTGCTCGACAGCCCGCGTTTCGGCTTCCTCGCCACCTTGATTGAAGTGTTGCTGTGGGGCGCGGTGATCGGTGGCGTCGGTGTGTTGATCTGGCGTTACCGTGACTGGTTGCAGGCATTCGTCAGTCGTCGACCTGCGTTGAAAAGCAAAGTCGCCCGCCCGTTACCGCAACAGGCTTTTGGCCTGGACCTCAACCGCGAAACCTTGCCCGACGACATTGCCGCCAGTGCCGAAAGCCTCTGGCAAACCGACCCGCGCGCAGCCCTCGGTCTGCTCTATCGCGCCCTGCTCAGCCACTTGCTGCACGACCACCACATGGCGCTGAAAACCGCCGACACCGAAGGCGAAGTCCTCCAACGGGTCGAACAACTGCAACAACCGGCATTGCTGGCCTTTAGTAAAACCCTGACCGGACACTGGCAAAACATGGCCTACGGTCATCGCCTGCCACCCGCGCACTTGCAACAGGAACTGTGTGACGGCTGGCGAACGTTGTTCGGCCCGGGAGCCGCCCATTGAGCCGGCGTTCAGGGTTGTATGTCGGCATGATCATCGCCCTGCTGGTCGGCGCACTGGGTATTTACCTGTACCTGAAAGCTACGCCCTATCAGACGGAAATCGATCACGGCCCATCGCCTGAAGCACAGGCCAATCCCTACCTCGCCGCTGAACACTTTTTGCGCAAGCAGGGCCTGACCGTCAGTCATGCCAACGGAATCGACGTGTTACCCACTCTCGATCCCCGTCAGCACAGCCTGCTATTGCTGGGTGACCGCTACAACATGACCCCACGCCAGATTGATCAGGTGATGAACTGGACGCGGGCCGGTGGCCGCTTGTTGTTTGTCGCCCAGTCGTTGTGGGATGAAAAGACCGGCCAGAGCAACGACCTGCTGCTCGACCGGGTGCAGTTGCACCAGACCCTGAGCAAAGACCTCAAGGAGCCTCCGCCCGACATCCTCGACGATCCCTATCCCAAACTGACCAAGCTGTATCTGGAAGATGAAGAGGCACCGGCCTACGCCGGTTTCGACACGGCATTCCACCTCGAAGACCCGAAGAACCTCGCGCAATCCTGGGCCAACAGCGGCAAGGCCACGCACATGATGCAGCTCAACCACGGGCTCGGTTCGATCATCGTGGTCACCGACGCCGACCTGTGGAAAACCCCCGCCATCGATCAGTACGACAACGCGTGGCTGCTCTGGTATCTGACGGCGGACACAAGCGTGACGCTGTTGTTCAACACCAGTCACGACAGCCTGTTGACCTTGCTGTGGCGTTATTTCCCACAGGCGCTGGTGGCTTTGATTGCGCTGATCGCAGTGGCTTTCTGGCACGTTGGCGTACGCCAGGGTCCGCTGCTGGAGCCCGCCTCGAAAGGCCGTCGCCAACTTCAGGAACACCTGCGCGCCAGCGCCGATTTCATATTGCGCCGCCAGGGTCAGCAGCACCTGTTGCGAGCCTTGCAACAAGACATCCTGCGCCGTGTGCGGCGCCGTCATCCCGGTTTCGAACAACTCGGCGTTGCCGAGCAATGGCTGGTGCTCGCACGCCTGACCGGCCAACCCACACGCGCTATCAGCCAGGCCATGAGCCCGCGGCCGAAACAGCGACTGTCCAGCGCTGATTTCAGCCGTCAGGTCGCCCACCTGCAAACCTTGAGGAACACGCTATGAGTGAACAGATCGAGCCCGGCTCGCCGACTCACGTCGCCCAGCAACGCCAGCGTGCCAGTCAATTGGCCCAGGCCGTGCGCGGCGAATTGCGCAAAGCCGTGATTGGCCAGGACACCGTGATCGACGACGTGCTGACGGCGCTGATCGCTGGCGGTCATGTGCTGCTCGAAGGCGTGCCGGGGCTGGGCAAGACCTTGCTGGTGCGTGCCCTCGCCAAGTGTTTCGGCGGCGAGTTCGCCCGCATCCAGTTCACCCCCGACCTGATGCCCAGCGACGTCACCGGGCACGCGGTCTACGACTTGAACACCGAGCAGTTCAAATTGCGTAAAGGCCCGCTGTTCACCAACCTGCTGCTGGCCGATGAGATCAACCGCGCCCCGGCAAAAACCCAGGCCGCGCTGCTCGAAGCCATGCAGGAACGCCAGGTCACCCTCGAAGGTCGCGCCCTGCCCATCGCGCAACCGTTCATGGTGCTCGCCACGCAAAACCCCATCGAGCAGGAAGGTACTTACCCATTGCCTGAAGCCGAGCTCGACCGCTTCATGCTCAAAGTGCGCATGGACTACCCCGATGCCGAGCAAGAGCTGAACATGGTCCGCCAGGTCAGCCGCTCGACCCGCGCCGACATGCTCGATGTGCAACCGCTGCGCACCGTGTTGCAAGCCAAGGATGTGCTGGCCTTGCAACGCATTGCCAGCGACTTGGCGCTGGACGATCAAGTGCTCGACTACGCCATACGCCTGGCCCGCGCCACCCGCACCTGGCCCGGCCTGATCCTCGGCGCCGGCCCTCGGGCGTCCATCGCCTTGGTGCGTTGTGCCCGAGCCCGTGCCTTGCTGCGCGGCGGCGAGTTCGTGATTCCGGATGACATCAAAGGCTGCGCTTTGGCGGTACTGCGCCATCGCGTGCGGATCGCGCCGGAGCTCGACATCGAAGGGTTGAACGTCGATCAGGTGCTCGGGCAATTGCTCGACCAAGTCCCGGCGCCGCGCCTGTGAAAAGGGTCATGCGTACCCCCCCTGTGGCGAGGGAGCTTGCTCCCGCTGGGCTGCGCAGCAGCCCCAACATTTCTGACAGGTCGAAGAGTTCGCCAGCGCTGCGCACTGGAGCGGGAGCAAGCTCCCTCGCCACAGGAACGGTGTACCGATGAAACCTTCTCGTCTGCTGCTGATCTGGCTCGCGATCCTACTGGTCATCGGCATCGTGCTGGGCACGTTGCGGGCACTGGAAATCGCCGTCCCGTCGACCCTTCTTTCGATCAACTGGGGACTGCTGCTGGCCCTGTTGGCGCTGGCCGTGCTCGACGCCATTCGCCTCAAGCGCCTACCCTCGCCGCACCTGCGCCGACACATGCCCGGTAGTCTGGCATTGGGTCGCTGGAGTGAAGTGAAACTGGACGTAGAACATGCGTTCACCCAACCGCTGAATGTGCAGCTTTTCGACCATGTGCCGTCGGGACTGAATTTTGAATACCTGCCCCTGACCGTCGAATTGCAACCCGGTCAACAGAGCCAGATTGGCTATCGACTGCGCCCGCTGAAGCGCGGGCACTTCAGCTTCGAACACTGCGAAATCAGCCTGCCCAGCCCGCTCGGATTATGGTCAGACAAACGCCTGTTGAACGCGGTCGACTCCACCCGCGTCTACCCCGACTTCGCCCGCCTCTATGGCGGTGAACTGTTGGCGGTGGACAACTGGATCAGCCAGCTCGGTGTACGCCAAAAACAACGACGGGGGCTGGGCCTCGAATTTCATCAGCTGAGAGAATTCCGTGAAGGCGACAGCCTGCGCCAGATCGACTGGAAAGCCACCGCCCGCCAACGCACGCCCATCGCCCGCGAATACCAGGACGAGCGCGACCAGCAGATCATCTTCATGCTCGACTGCGGCCGGCGCATGCGAAGCCAGGATGGCGAACTCGCGCATTTCGATCATGCACTCAATGCCTGCCTGTTGCTCAGCTACATCGCCCTGCGCCAGGGTGATGCGGTGGGCCTGAGCACCTTCGCCAGTGATCGAGCGCACTACCTCGCCCCGGTCAAAGGCACGGGCCAGCTCAACGTATTGCTTAACAGCGTCTACGACCTCGACAGCACACAACGCCCCGCCGACTATCAGGCTGCCGCCACGCAACTACTTGCCCGACAAAAACGCCGGGCGCTGGTGGTGCTGGTCACTAACCTGCGGGATGAAGACGATGAAGAATTGCTGACTGCGGTCAAACGCCTGAGCAAACTGCATCGGGTGTTGGTGGCGAGCCTGCGTGAAGACTTGCTCGACAATCTACGGCACGCCCCCGTGCAAACCTTGCCGGAGGCGCTGACCTATTGCGGGGCGGTGGATTACTTGAATGACCGGGCGCAGCTCCATGAGCGGTTGAAGGCTCATGGAGTGCTGGTGGTGGATGCTCGGCCCCAAGAGTTGGGGGCAGAATTGGTGACTCGTTATCTAGGTTGGAAAAAAGACGGAACAATTTAATGGAGAGCCGCAATTGATTGGTCTGGTCTTGAGATGCGAATACATGCTGTAAACGAGCACTAATTACTTCCACGCATCCTAAAAATCAAAAAAAAACTGATTAACAGCCTCATACCTCAATCACAAGGAATTGTTCATGGACGAGAAAACTCTATTCGCTTCAGTGCTAACGCAAATCCATGAGAACCAACTGGCGCTGGGAGCGGCAGTTGAAGAGCTATCAAATTGGGTGGAGCAAAATGGGGATAGCAAAGTAGCGGGTAACATCCGAGGAGCGTTGGAAACGCTCGATCGAAACCAAGACTTTATAGCTTTGGCGCTTCTCTCTATCTCTACAGATTTTAATGAACCACAGAATCCAAAAAAGCCCGGATCCTAACGTCCAGCTAACCCTCAATTTCCTGCCGTCTTTCCTCAACTGTTTCCCCTAGCGTTTTATAGTGTATTAGCTAGGGGAAAACGCTTCACGACGCGACGTCATACATTCATGACAAGCAACTCACTTTTTGCACCCGCCACATGGTGGAGCATAGCCGTGCAAACGACTACAGAATGAAGCGCCACTGCCTACAGATCTCATCGACCCTGTCTGATTGTGGCAAGCCCCGTCCCAACATAAGGTTCTCCTACCGACCGCTGCCCCTTTCGTCTCGTTCAGAAGTGGTGCAGCCCAACAAGGAGAGAACCAATGCCCCCCAGATCTGTGTTACCCAGAATGAATCTTCCTTCCCCCTACAGTTTCCTCGATTCGAGAAAACTCCAAGAAGCTGCCAAAAAAGCTCTAGATCACTATCTCAGGCGGGAAAACACTGAATCGTGCTTTGCCGACGAATGCACTAATGAGGAAAGACTTATGAAAATGTTCACCGTTGTCCCAGACGCCAATCCCGAAGCCTTGACCATCGAAACCTACGAAACGTTTTCGACGGTCAGCATTCTGCTGCTCGACCTGGCGGAAAGCCTGGACAACACGCCGCGGCATCTGGCGATGGCAATTTATCGGATGAGTGAGTTGGGGTTGATGCTGGTGGAGCGGTCGCTGGATAACGAGAAGGCGATCAAGACGGCGTAGCGTTTAGCCGTTCATTTTTTGTTGTCTGTGATGACGCCATCGCGAGCAAGCTCGGCTCCCACAGGGGACTTTCGGTGGCCACAGCATTTGTGACCGCCCGATAGCCCTGTAGGAGCCGAGCTTGCTCGGCGATGACGGTAGTCAAGTCACCAAAAAACTTCAGGCCGAGGCAGGCAACGGCTGAAAACTGAAGTACTGCGTCAACGCCCCCACCAGTTGCCCATATTCCGGCGGCGCCCGTTGCAGGCTGAACCCGGCGTCATAGTGGTGGGGCGTTTCGTCTTCGTGGCACCACAGGCAACAGGCCCGCAAATCGATGACCTGCATACATCCGCCGATGGCGGGGATTTTCAGACGCAGGTCAAAGTCGACGCCTACCATCATGGGCAGCTGGCTGATGAGCATCAGCCCGTCTGCAGACACGTTGCCGAGAAAGCCGATGGGTTTGTCGGTTATGCTGTTGAACACTCTGAGGAAATACGGCAGCTGATGCCGCTCGATCCGGCGGTTGGTAAACATGCGCAAATGGCCCAGCAAGGCCCTTAAGCAGGGCCGCACTAATGCTTCGGAACGGGCTCGCTTCCATGTCCATGGAAGTGACGGCGCGCTCTCCCCGTTCCCGGTGCGACAGTCCATGCAACCGCTGACGCTTACTCCTGCCGATCACAGGTATGACCTCGGCTTTAAAGGCAAGGCTCCAAAACCGATCTCCTGGACTATAGCTCACCCCCGCCGAGCGGCCTGGGATAACTGCAATCAGTACGGCGCCGGGCGTGGGGTCGCAGCGTTGCGCAGTGGGTAATGGCCCGTACTCTGCAAGGTTTCCAGACGAGCGCGGGCGCGGTAGGCGTATTCGCTTTGCGGGTAGGTCGCGATGATGTACTGGTAAGTCTGGGCCGCATCGATGAACAGCATCTGACGCTCCAGGCACTGGCCGCGCATCATCGACACTTCCGGCCACACATAAGGTCGCGCACGGCTGGAGCGTTCGACTTTCGACAATTCGAGCATCACCTGCTCGCAATTGCCGCGATCGTAAGCGCTGTAGGCGTTATTCAAATGATGGTTCATCGACCAACGGGCGCAGCCCGTGACGCTGAGGGCAAGGACGGCAATGAGCGCAAATCGCATGGGGGATCTCCTGTCTTGAGCGCTGTATCGGCCTGTTGGCGAAATTCTTCAGGCTGCTGGTAACCAAAAGTATTCGTTTAAAGATAAAAGCGAAAAACAAAGCCCTTCACAAAAAGTAGTGCATCTGAACAATGACTACACCCCTAGAGCATAGTAGCCTCACTCAGCGCTTGAACTCAGGAGTCTTTGCATGTCCGTCCGTCGTACCAAAATCGTCGCTACCCTTGGCCCGGCCAGTAACTCGCCGGAAGTTCTCGAACAGCTGATTCTGGCTGGCCTGGACGTCGCCCGCCTGAACTTCTCCCACGGCACCCCCGACGAGCACAAGGCTCGCGCGAAGCTGGTGCGTGACCTCGCTGCCAAGCACGGCCGCTTCGTTGCCCTGCTGGGCGACCTGCAAGGCCCGAAAATCCGTATCGCCAAATTCGCCAACAAGAAGATCGAGCTGAAGATCGGTGATCAATTCACCTTCTCCACCAGCCATCCTCTGACCGAAGGCAACCAGCAAGTGGTCGGCATCGACTACCCGGACCTGGTCAAGGATTGCGGCGTGGGCGACGAGCTGCTGCTCGACGACGGCCGCGTGGTCATGCGCGTCGATACCGCCACCGCCACCGAACTGAACTGCACCGTGCTGATCGGCGGTCCGCTGTCCGACCATAAAGGCATCAACCGTCGCGGTGGTGGCCTGACGGCTCCGGCGCTGACCGAGAAAGACAAGGCCGACATCAAGCTCGCTGCAGAGATGGAAGTCGACTACCTCGCCGTGTCCTTCCCGCGTGACGCCGCCGACATGGAATACGCCCGTCAACTGCGCGACGAGGCCGGCGGTACTGCCTGGCTGGTGGCGAAGATCGAACGCGCCGAAGCCGTGGCCGACGACGAAACCCTCGACGCGCTGATCCAGGCGTCCGACGCGGTCATGGTTGCCCGTGGTGATTTGGGTGTGGAAATCGGCGACGCCGAGCTGGTGGGCATTCAGAAGAAAATCATTCTGCACGCACGCCGCCACAACAAGGCTGTGATCGTGGCGACCCAGATGATGGAGTCGATGATCCAGAACCCGATGCCGACCCGCGCAGAAGTGTCCGACGTGGCCAACGCCGTGCTCGACTACACCGACGCCGTGATGCTCTCGGCCGAAAGTGCTGCCGGTCTGTATCCGCTGGAAGCTGTGCAAGCGATGGCGCGCATCTGCGTCGGCGCTGAAAAGCACCCGACCAGCAAGACCTCCAGCCACCGTATCGGCAAGGTCTTCGAAAGCTGCGACCAGTCCATTGCCTTGGCGGCCATGTACACCGCCAACCACTTCCCGGGCGTGAAAGCGATCATCGCCCTGACCGAAAGTGGCTACACGCCGTTGATCATGTCGCGTATCCGTTCTTCGGTGCCGATCTACGCCTTCTCCCCGCACCGCGAAACCCAGGCCCGCGCGGCCATGTTCCGTGGCGTCTACACCGTCCCGTTCGACCCGGCATCGCTGCCGCCTGAGCAAGTCAGCCAGGCCGCGATCGACGAGTTGCTCAAGCGCGGCGTCGTGGAGAAAGGCGACTGGGTCATCCTGACCAAGGGCGACAGCTACCACACCATCGGCGGCACCAACGGGATGAAAATCCTGCACGTTGGCGACAAGATGGTCTGAGTGATCGGTTGTACAAAAACAAAAGCCCCGCCATGTGAATGGCGGGGCTTTTTGGTTTTGCTGATCGTTCCCACGCTCCGCGTGGGAATGCAGCCCGGGACGCTCCGCGTCCCAAAAGCGGACGCGGAGCGTCCGTTGAGGCATTCCCACGCAGAGCGTGGGAACGATCGGTTAGTGCCGTTTGATAAACCGGGTCAACGCCGCGAGCGCTTCCGGCGACCGCAGCCGTTGGGTGAACAAAACGCCCTCTTCTTCTATCACTTTGCGCAGCTGTTCCCGGTCCGGCGCTTTCATCAGTTGCTTGGTGATGCGCACCGCTTCCGGTGGCAATGATTCGAAGCGCAATGCCATCTCCCGCGCCTTGGCCAACGCTGCTTCGCCGCTACTCAACGCTTCGGTCGCAATACCCCACGCCGCAGCCTGTTCACCGCTGAACCCTTCGCCCAACAGCAACAGCTCCGCCGCTTTGGCATGCCCGAGCAATCGCGGCAGGATCAGGCTGGAACCGAACTCCGGACACAACCCGAGATTCACGAAGGGCATGCGCAACCGTGCATCACGGCTGACATACACCAAATCGCAATGCAGCAGCATCGTCGTGCCAATCCCCACCGCTGCACCCGCCACCGCAGCAATCACCGGCTTGCGGCATTCCAGCAAGTTGAGCATGAAGTGAAACACCGGACTGTCGAGGTTGCTCGGCGGTTGCTGGATGAAGTCGGCGATGTCGTTGCCGGCGGTGAAGCACTCGGTGCTGCCGGTGATTAGCACGGCGTTGATTTCGGGGTCGGTGTCGGCCTGTTTCAGCGCTTCGGCCAAACGGCTGTACATGGTGCGGGTCAGGGCGTTTTTCTTGTCGGGGCGGTTCAGGCGCAGCGTCAGCAGGCCGCGTTCGCGTTCAATCTGGATGGCATCGGTCATCACGAGTCCTGATCTGAGAGGTCTGTTGCGAGGGAGCTTGCTCGCGCTTGAGTGCGCAGCGCTTACCAATAATTGGGGCCGCTGCGCAGCCCAACGGGGGCAAGCCCCCTCGCCACAGCAAGGTCGCTCGCCACAAATATCAGCGCTCAACCACGAGGCAGGAACACATCGGCCAGCAGTTGATTGCGCGGCAATCCGGCGAGGTACAAGCGCCGGGAAAAGGCGTCGACACTGTCGGGGGCTCCGCAGACTAAGGCCAGGGTTTGCCGGGAGACAAGCCGCAGTTGCGCCAATGCCTGCGGCAACTCGGCCGGGATCCAGCATTCGACGCTGAGGTTTTCACGCCCATCGGCCATGGCTTGCAGGGGTTTGGCCAGGTAGTGCTCGCTGGCGTCATGGGCGAGGTGAATGACGCGGATGGCGCCTTGGTGATCCTGGCGCAACGCTTCGCGCAGCACACCAAACAGCGGCCCCAAACCGGTGCCGGCCGCCAACAACCACAGCGGTCGGGTGTGCCAGTCCGGATCGTAATGCAAGGCCCCGCCGCGCAGTTCACCGAGGCGGATCGAATCGCCGATTGTCAACTGGCGGGCCGCGTCGCTGAACTCCCCCGGCTGGCGGCAATCAAGGTGGAACTCCAGAAAGCGGTCTTCTTCCGGCAGGCTGGCCAACGAATAAGGCCGCGCCACGTTGCCGGCCCACAACACCAGATGTTGCCCGGCGCTGTAGCGCAGCGGTCGTTCGGTGGTCAGGCGCAAACGCAACACACTGGCGCTCAACCAATCCACGGCCGCCACCTCGGCCGGGCGACCGTCCTGTTGCGGGTCGAAGGTGTGCACTTGCAGGTCTTCGACCACCTGGCACTGGCATGCCAGGCGCCAGCCTTGCTGGCGCTGCTCGGCGCTCAAGGCATCCGGGCGGCTGTCGCTGGGCAGGCCTTGTACACATTGCACCAGGCAAGCATGGCAACTGCCAGCGCGGCAACTGTAGGGCACCGGCACGCCGTTTTGATTCAGGGCATCGAGCAGGTTGCTGCCCGGCGCCACCGTAAAGTGGCGCTCGCCGACGCGTAACTCAGGCATCGACGTTCTCCCAGGCCGCCGCGCACCGGTTGCGCCCGTCACGCTTGGCGCGATAAAGCGCCTGATCGGCACGCTGCAAGGCGTCGTCGAGATCGTCGCCCAGTTCCAGCAACGTCATGCCCGCCGACAGACTGAGATGGGCGACATTGAGACCGATCAACTCGACATCGGTGAAGGCGATGCGCAACCGCTCACAGCACGCGGTGAGGCGTTCGGCATCGCAATCGGGCACCAGCACCACGAATTCTTCACCGCCATAACGCGCCAACACATCACCGTCGCGCAGGCACGCCGTCGCTACGCCGGCAAAAGCTTGCAGGACCTGGTCGCCCGCCGCATGGCCGTGCACATCGTTGATGCGTTTGAAGTGGTCGAGGTCGATCAACGCCAGGCCATGCACCACGCCAGCGTCCATCGCGTTCAGTTCGCGGGAGGCCAGGCGCAGGAAATGTCGGCGGTTGAACAGGCCGGTGAGTTCGTCGGTGGCGACCAGGTCTTCGAGCTGGCGCATCATCCCGCGCAGCGTGTCCTGGTGCGCTTGCAAGGCGAAGCGCCGTTGCCGCATCCGTTGACGTGAGGCCTGGACATAACGGGCGTAGAACACCAGCCAGATCAACACAATCAACAGCACGCATACTTGCAACCCGGCCAGCGCCGGGTCGGGAAGCTGAAAGTGGTAGCCCTCCCACAGCGTGATCGCAGTGAAACTGAAAAACACCAATAGCGCACATCGCACCAACGCTCGGCGCGACAGATGGAACAGCCCGAACAGCAGGATCAGCACGTAAAACACCAGAAACGCGCCGCGTGCTTCATCCAGATTGGCGATCAGCCAGGTTTGCCAGCCCAGCCCCATCAGCACTTGCACTTCGGTCAGGCTGGGGTCGGCAAAGCGCAGGTTGCAGCCGCTGTAAAACACCGCGAACAACGCCGCCTGGCTGATGACCACCAAGGCCGTGCCGACGGCCACACTGGCCACGGGTTCGTCGTAATGTCCGGTGAAAAACGCCAGCCACAGCAGCATCAAGGCCAAGGCGTAGGTGCCGGCTGCAAGGGCAAAGCGTTTGAGTAAAAGCCGTTGGATGGCGTTATGGGTCAATCGTTGACTCACCATGCGAAAGGAGGCTGTTTGAGTGTCCTACTCTACAGGCCGAGTGCCACTTTAGTGGCGAGCCGGACAAATGACCATTCAATTTTAGGGGCAAAAAACTGGCGTCAAAAGCATGTCTCGGTGCGACGAAATACTTGTGGCGAGGGAGCTTGCTCCCGCTGGGGTGCGAAGCAGCCCCCGCAGTTCTTCAGTTGCAACTCACCAGGCGACGTTACGACTGCTTCGCAGCCGAGCGGGAGCAAGCTCCCTCGCCACAGAAGCAAAAGCAAAAGCAAATCCCCGCGCCAGCCTTTATGCGACCAACGATTGACTGCCGGCGCGTGTACCCGCCCGCGAGGCGCGGTATACTGCCGCGCCTTTTTAGCGTCGCGCCAGCAGCCCCGGCGTGCCTTGTAAAGGTGCTTGCAACCGACCGATGCACCCAAGCTGCAAGCACCTTATTGAATGTTCCCGTCTTTTAGAGGAGCGCGACTCATGACCGTGATCAAGCAAGACGACCTGATTCAGAGCGTTGCCGACGCCCTGCAGTTCATTTCCTATTACCACCCCGTTGACTTCATCCAGGCGATGCACGAAGCCTACCTGCGTGAAGAATCGCCGGCCGCCCGCGACTCCATCGCGCAAATCCTGATCAACTCGCGCATGTGTGCCACCGGCCACCGCCCGATCTGCCAGGACACCGGCATCGTCACCGTCTTCGTCCGCGTAGGCATGGACGTACGCTGGGATGGCGCCACCATGGGCCTGGACGACATGATCAACGAAGGCGTGCGTCGGGCATACAACCTGCCGGAAAACGTCCTGCGTGCCTCGATCCTCGCCGACCCGGCGGGCGCTCGTAAAAACACCAAGGACAACACCCCGGCCGTTATCCACTACTCCATCGTTCCGGGTAACACCGTGGAAGTGGACGTGGCAGCCAAGGGCGGCGGTTCCGAGAACAAGTCGAAGATGGCCATGCTCAACCCGTCCGACTCGATCGTCGACTGGGTATTGAAGACCGTTCCGACCATGGGCGCCGGCTGGTGCCCACCGGGCATGCTCGGCATCGGCATCGGCGGCACCGCCGAGAAAGCCGCTGTCATGGCGAAAGAAGTGTTGATGGAATCCATCGACATTCACGAACTGAAAGCCCGTGGCCCACAGAACCGCCTCGAAGAGATGCGTCTGGAGCTGTTCGAGAAGGTCAACCAACTGGGCATCGGCGCTCAGGGCCTCGGCGGTCTGACCACCGTGCTCGACGTGAAGATCATGGATTACCCGACTCACGCTGCTTCGTTGCCGGTGTGCATGATCCCCAACTGCGCCGCCACCCGTCACGCGCACTTCGTGCTCGACGGTTCCGGCCCGGCCTCGCTGGAAGCGCCACCGCTGGACGCCTACCCGGAAATCGTCTGGGAAGCCGGCCCGTCGGCTCGTCGCGTCAACCTCGACACCCTGACCCCGGAAGACGTGCAGAGCTGGAAGCCGGGCGAAACCGTCCTGCTCAACGGCAAGATGCTCACCGGTCGCGACGCTGCGCACAAGCGCATGGTCGAGATGCTGAACAAGGGTGAAACCCTGCCGGTGGACCTCAAGGGTCGTTTCATCTACTACGTTGGCCCGGTTGATCCGGTGCGCGAAGAAGTGGTGGGCCCTGCCGGTCCGACCACCGCAACACGGATGGACAAGTTCACCCGTCAGATCCTCGAGCAAACCGGCCTGTTGGGCATGATCGGCAAATCCGAGCGCGGCCCTACCGCCATCGAAGCGATCAAGGACCATAAGGCCGTTTACCTGATGGCAGTGGGCGGCGCGGCTTATCTGGTGGCGCAAGCGATCAAGAAATCCCGCGTGGTGGCGTTTGCCGAACTGGGCATGGAAGCCATCTACGAGTTCGACGTAAAAGACATGCCAGTGACTGTTGCGGTTGATAGCAAAGGCGAGTCGGTTCACATCACCGGTCCTGCGATCTGGCAGAAAAAGATCAGTGAAAGTCTGGCAGTAGAAGTGCAGTAAACGCTTCAAGCTGCTGATAAGGCCGGGTCCTCTTACAGAGGGCCCGGCCTTTTTTTGGGCCAAGTTTTTAATGTCATAGTGTGTTGAGCAAATCGGTCGAAAAATCGGCATACCCTCGAAACACTTCATTAAACAAATAGCAGCATAAAAGGTGCTACCCAGTCGCATGGCTCATGATTTCAGAAGCTCCGTGCTATCGTGCGCGCCCGTATTGCTAACTGTTTCCGACACCATGCTTGCTCGTTCGCGCACGTTACGCCTGACGCTATACACCTTGCTGATCGTCGCTGGCGCCGTGATCGCGGCCGGTCTTGCCGTGCGTCACGCCGAACGCCAGGCGCTGGTCGAAGACGCTGCCCGTGCCAATCAGCAATTGGCGTTGTACGCCAACTCCCTGCACACCCTGATCGACCGCTACCGTGCCCTGCCCGCCGTATTGGCGCTGGACCCGGAATTACGCGCGGCCCTCAATGGCTCGGTCTCTGCCGACCAACAAGACGCACTGAATCGCAAGCTGGAAAAAATCAACGGTGCCGCCCAGTCCTCGACCCTCGAACTGCTCGACCGCACCGGACTCGCCGTGGCCGCCAGCAATTGGCGTTTACCCAGCAGTTACGTCGGCCACAACTATGGCTTCCGCCCCTACTTCAGCGAGACCCGCACCCAAGGCACCGGACGCTTTTACGCGGTCGGCGTGACCAGCGGCATTCCGGGGTATTTCCTGTCCAGTGCGGTTACTGGCGACAACGGCGAGTTCCTCGGCGCCATGGTGGTCAAACTCGAATTTCCGGAACTGGAGCGCGAATGGCGTCAGGGCAGCGACACGCTGCTGGTCAGCGACGCACGCGGGATCATCTTCATCGCCAACCAGCCGGGCTGGCGCTATCGCCTGTTGAAACCGTTGAACGACAACGATCACGCAGCGCTCAAGGCGACCCGCCAATACGACAAACAACCGCTGACGCCACTTGAGTTTCAATCCCTGCGCCGCTTCGACGACAACAGCGATCTGGCGCGGGTGGTCGGCCCTGACGGGACCGCGGATTACCTGTGGGAATCTCTGCCGCTGGCCACCGAAGGCTGGACGTTGCACCTGTTGCGTCGCCCGCAGGTCGCCTTCGAAGACAGCCGCAACGCCGCGCTCGCCGCTGCCGGGTTGTGGCTGGCGCTGGTGTTTCTGCTGCTGTTCCTCAATCAACGCTGGCGTCTGGCGAAAATGCGTCAGCGCAGCCGCGAAGAACTTGAGCAACTGGTGGAAGAACGCACCCGCGACCTGCGCACCGCTCAGGACGGTCTGGTGCAATCGGCCAAACTCGCGGCGCTTGGCCAGATGTCCGCCGCCCTCGCCCATGAAATCAATCAGCCGCTGACCGCCCAGCGCATGCAGCTGGCGACCTTGCGATTGCTGCTCGATCACGGCCGGGTCGATGACGCCTACAAGGCATTGAAACCGGTGGATGACATGCTGACCCGCATGGCTGCCCTCACCGGCCACCTGAAAACCTTCGCCCGCAAAAGCCCCAGCGGGCTGCGCGAACGACTGGACCTGGCGGCGGTGGTCGACCAATCGCTGCAACTGCTCGACGCGCGCCTGCGTGACGAACAGGTCAGCACCGTGCTGCACCTGACGCGTCCGGCGTGGGTGCGCGGCGATGCGATTCGCCTGGAACAGGTGTTGATCAATCTGCTGCGCAATGCGCTGGATGCGATGCAGGACAAACCCTGCAAACGCCTGGAAATCCGTCTCGAAGCCGACGAGCAATTGTGGCGCCTGACGGTCAGCGACAACGGTGGCGGCATCGCCGAAGAGCACCTGCCGAACGTATTCGATCCGTTCTTCACCACCAAACCGGTGGGCGATGGCCTGGGCCTGGGTCTGGCGGTATCGTTTGCCATCGTTCACGAAGCGGGCGGACGCCTGAGCGCCGACAATCACGCCAACGGCGCGGTGTTCACCCTGACCTTGCCCATCGACCTGGAGACGCCTGCCGCATGCTGAATTCAGTGATGGTGGTCGACGACGAAAGCAGCATTCGCAGCGCCGTCGAACAATGGCTGAGCCTGTCGGGTTTCGAGGTGCAGTTGTTCAGCCGCGCCGATGAGTGCCTGGCGCAATTGCCCGCGCACTATCCCGGGGTGATCCTCAGCGATGTGCGCATGCCCGGCATGACGGGGCTGGAGTTGCTGGCCGAAGTCCAGCGTCGCGATGCGGACTTGCCGGTGATTCTGCTGACCGGCCATGGCGATGTGCCGATGGCGGTCGAAGCGATGCGCGATGGCGCGTATGACTTTCTCGAAAAACCCTTCAGCCCGGAAACGCTGATGAGCAGCCTTCGTCGCGCGTTGGACAAACGCCGGCTGGTGCTGGAAAACCGCGCCCTGCACGAACAGGCCGACAACCGCGCCAAACTCGACGCCACCCTGCTCGGTGTGTCCCGTGGCTTGCAGACGCTGCGTCGGCAAGTGCTGGACCTGGCGGCGTTGCCGGTCAACGTGTTGATCCGCGGTGAAACCGGCAGCGGCAAAGAGCTGGTCGCCCGTTGCCTGCATGACTTCGGACCGCGGGCCGACAAGCCGTTCGTGGCGCTTAACTGCGCGGCGATTCCCGAGCAGTTGTTCGAGGCCGAGTTGTTTGGCCATGAAAGCGGCGCGTTCACCGGCGCGACGGGTAAACGCATCGGCAAGCTTGAATACGCCGACGGCGGCACGCTGTTTCTCGATGAGATCGAAAGCATGCCGCTGGCCCAGCAGGTGAAATTGCTGCGGGTGTTGCAGGAGCAGAAGCTTGAGCGCCTGGGGTCGAACCAGAGTATTCGCGTGGATTTGCGGATCATTGCGGCGACCAAGCCGGACCTGCTGGATGAAGCTCGGGCCGGACGTTTTCGTGAGGATTTGGCTTACCGGTTGAACGTCGCCGAGTTGCGGCTGCCGCCGTTGCGTGATCGGCGCGAAGACATACCGTTGTTGTTCGAGTCGTTTGCACAGCAGGCCGCCGAGCGTTTGGGGCGGACTTTTCCACCGCTGACCGGCCCGCAGTTGAGTCATCTGCTAAGCCACGACTGGCCGGGCAATGTGCGCGAACTGGCGAACGTTGCCGAACGGCAAGTGCTGGGGTTGGGTGAGCCGGAACCGGCGGGCATCGATCCGGGGCAGTCGCTGGCGGCGCAGCAGGAAGCGTTCGAAGCGCATTGCCTGCGCGCGGCATTGACCCGGCACAAGGGTGATGTGAAAGCGGTGCTTGAAGAGCTGCAACTGCCGCGCCGGACATTTAATGAAAAGATGCAGCGGCATGGGTTGAGCCGGGAAATGTTCCTGACTGACAGTTGATTTTTGCAGTGTCCGGACTGGCCTCTTCGCGAGCGAGCCCGCTCCCACATTTGAATTGTGTACACCGGACCACTGTGGGAGCGGGCTTGCTCGCGAAGGGGCCGGTAAAGGCAACACATCAAATGGCCCATAAGCAATTTTCCGCTCACACCCAATCCAGCATAAGCGGATTTCCGCTCATCAAGCCTTCAAAACCCCTCTAAACCGCACCTCTACCCATTGGCACACCTCCTGCTATAGCCCATGCAGGCTGCGTTTCAACGCGCTCCACAAAAACAATTAAAAGAAGGATCCTTCAATGGATAACTCCAACGCCCTGCCCCTTGGGTCGGCTGCCGTGCCCGCCAAAGAAAGAACCACTTCCAGCCGTATCAAGTCGATCTTCAGCGGCTCCGTCGGCAACATGGTCGAGTGGTACGACTGGTATGTCTACGCCGCCTTCTCCCTGTACTTCGCCAAGGCCTTTTTCCCTAAAGGCGACACCACCGCCCAACTGCTGAACACCGCCGCAATCTTCGCCGTGGGCTTCCTGATGCGCCCGATTGGTGGCTGGGTGATGGGCCTCTATGCCGACAAGGTCGGGCGCAAAAAGGCCCTGATGGCCTCGGTCTACTTGATGTGCTTCGGCTCGCTGCTGATCGCCCTGAGCCCGGGTTATGAAACCATCGGCATCGGCGCACCGATCCTGCTGGTGTTCGCTCGCTTGCTTCAAGGCCTGTCGGTCGGCGGCGAGTACGGCACCTCGGCGACGTACCTCAGCGAGATGGCGACCAAGGAACGTCGCGGTTTCTACTCCAGCTTCCAGTACGTGACCCTGATCTCTGGCCAGCTCATCGCGTTGGCGGTGCTGATCGTGCTGCAACAAACCCTGACCACCGAGCAACTGTACGACTGGGGCTGGCGCATCCCGTTCGCCATCGGCGCGCTGTGTGCCGTGGTCGCGCTGTACCTGCGTCGTGGCATGGAAGAAACCGAGTCGTTCAGCAAAAAAGAGAAGGCCAAGGAAAGCGCGATGCGCACCTTGATGCGCCATCCCAAGGAACTGATGACCGTGGTCGGCCTGACCATGGGCGGCACCCTGGCGTTCTACACCTACACCACCTACATGCAGAAGTATCTGGTGAACACGGTCGGCATGAGCATCTCCGACTCGACCACCATTTCGGCGGCGACACTGTTCCTGTTCATGTGCCTGCAACCGATCATCGGCGGGCTGTCGGATAAAGTCGGTCGTCGACCGATCCTGATCGCCTTCGGTATTTTGGGGACGCTGTTCACCGTGCCGATCCTGACCACCCTGCACACCGTTCAAACCTGGTGGGGCGCGTTCTTCCTGATCATGGCGGCGCTGATCATCGTCAGCGGCTACACCTCGATCAACGCAGTGGTGAAAGCCGAACTGTTCCCGACTGAAATTCGGGCACTGGGGGTGGGTTTGCCGTATGCGCTGACCGTGTCGATCTTCGGCGGTACTGCGGAATACATCGCCTTGTGGTTCAAGAGCATTGGCATGGAAACCGGCTATTACTGGTATGTCACGGCGTGTATCGCGGTGTCGTTGCTGGTGTACGTGACCATGAAAGACACCCGCAAGCATTCGCGGATCGAGACTGACTGACCGTTAAATTGAGGGTGGCTTTACTGGCCTCTTCGCGAGCAAGCCCGCTCCCACATTTCTACCGCATCTCCCTGAGAGAACTCGGTCAAATGTGGGAGCGGGCTTGCTCGCGAAGGCCGCACCTCGGTATCAAGTCATCTTTGCAGCCGTTTGCTTTCCATATTTATTCTGAGCAAACGAAGCCCCCGCAATCATCACCACCAGAATCCCCGCCAACACCAACGACGAACCAATCGTCCCAAAATACAGACCACCCTTCTCATGCGGCTTGGTCAGGAAATCCCCCAGCGTTGCGCCGAATGGCCGAGTCAGCACAAACGCCACCCAGAACAGCAACACCGACGAAATCTTCGTGAAGTATTTCAGCAGCACCACGACGGCAATGGTCGAGCCAATCAGCAGCGCGCCACCGGCAAAACCCAGGCCCGAATCGTCGGCCAGGTAGTCGCCCAGTGCCGTGCCCAGGGTGTTGGAAAACAGAATCGCCATCCAGTAGAACATCTCACCGCGAAAGGTTTGGACCTTGGTGACGTTCAGCGAATCGCCGCTCAGGCGCCACGCCGCAAAAATCCCGATCAGGATCGCAATCAGGATCATCGAACCGGTGGCATAGCCCAATCCGAGGGTGCGGTCCATGAAGTCTGACATGGTGGTGCCGGCGGTGCTGGTCGACAGGATCACGATCCAGTACAGCACCGGCTTGTAGGTTTTCGACATCAGTTGCGTAACCAGGGTCAGCACGAACACGCTGATCAGAATCAGCGAGCTGATGGCATAACCGACATTGAGGGTCATCGACAGCAAGTCGCCGGCGGTTTCGCCCAGCGTCGTAGCGCAGATTTTCATCACCCAGAACGCCAGGGTGATCTGTGGAAGTTTGTTCATCAGGGGGTGAGCTCCATTGTCCATTGCGGCCTGTTTTCAGGCTGCGCGCAGACTGGACGCCGGGCGGTGAAAATCAAGTCAGGGCTTTATGAAAAATCTGTCACACCGCTGACGATTTCGACAAAACCGGCCCCGCCGAAGCGATCGGCTGATCACAAGAGCAAAACCAACACAAAACCAATGTGGGAGCGGCGGTGCGACGATTCGACTTGCTCGCGAAGAGGCCGTGTCAGTCGACATCACTGTTGAATGACACATCGCTTTCGCGAGCAAGTCGAATCGTCGCACCGCCGCTCCCACATTTGAATCGTGTTGCTGGAAATAACGCGCTCGTCCTTGCACTATGGCGCGATCCCGAACGAAGCCTCAGGAACCCTTCATGCCCGACGACATTCACTACTACGAACCCGCCAACGGCCACGGCCTGCCCCATGACCCGTTCAACGCCATCGTCGGCCCGCGCCCTATCGGCTGGATTTCCTCGCAGGATGCCAACGGCCGCTTGAACCTGGCGCCGTATAGTTTCTTCAACGCGTTCAACTACATTCCGCCGATCATTGGTTTTTCCAGCATCGGGCGCAAAGACAGCCTGAACAACATCGAGCAAACCGGCGAATTCGCCTGGAACCTCGCCACTCGCCCCTTGGCAGAGCAGATGAACCAGAGCTGTGCCATGGTCGGGCCAGAAGTGAATGAATTCGAGTTGTCCGGATTAACCCCCGCCGCCTCGACAATCATCCAGGTACCACGGGTCGCCGAGAGCCCGGTGTCCTTTGAATGCAAGGTCACACAGATCATTCAGTTGCAGCGCGCGGATGGGAATGTGGTGCCGAGCTGGCTGATTCTCGGCGAAGTGGTCGCCGTGCATATCGCCAAATGGCTGTTGAAGGATGGGGTCTACGACACCGCCGCAGCAGAACCGATTCTGCGCGGCGGCGGGCCGGCGGACTATTTTCAGCTGGGGCCAGAGGCGTTGTTCAAGATGTATCGCCCGGGGGCGGTCAAGTAATTACCAGAGCAGGTCGGTGTTTTCCTTGACGTCCTTGAGGCGAGTCAGCTCTTTGGCGGCGGCTTCATCGGCGTCATGAGCGGTCTTGAAGGTCTGGTCTTCAAGGACTTTGTGGAATCGCGGTGCGCCCGCACCACCCAGGGCTTTGACGGCAATGGCGGCGTGGTATCCACCCTCACCCGGTACTACTGCGGAAACGGCTTCGAAGTGTTCAAAGGCTTTACGTGCCATGGCGCGGATCCTGGCTGGTTGAGAATGCAGTCATTAAACCCTCAACCCGCCATTTTGTGTACCCACGACTGGGTCTGACCCAGCGCCTGGGCGGCCGACACCTCCTTGAAGGTATGAAAATCCAGGCTGTTGACCACCAGGTCCTGCACCAATTGGGCAAACACTTCCATCGCCGGGGTGCTGAAGTACGCGGTCATGGCCTGCTGGTTCATCCAGAAACCGGACACCAGCCACAACTCGGTATCGCATTGCGACTGTTGCAGGGTAAAGCTCAGGCAACCCGGTGCAGTGCGCGTCGGCTCGATCAGGGCGCTCAGGCGCGCGCCGAGTTCCACCGAACGCCCGGCGTGGGCACGGACAAAAGCCATATGACTGACGGGGATCTGCGTAGACATGTTCAACCCTCCCAGGTACTCGAGTGGCAGCCGTGGGACGGGCTGCGACAGGATCAAAGGTTAATCGCGCACCCGCCAGCGCGGTTAGTCGATTCCTGCCGGCTTGTTGCACAATCCTGCGCGCGTCGCAAAAAACCTGGATCACTTGGCAAAGGGCTTTCAGGTCAATGAAACAGGGCTTTCAAGCAAGTTTTACGGGGGCTGCCCAATGCTAGAGGCACCGCTAATTCACCCCGTGCAGAATCAGGCAAGGTTGAGGCAGGATGTATCTACCGCATCGTCTTGCACAAACATAAGCTGAGCCCATTATTCATGCCCCACCGAGGATGCCTTGCATGTCGTCGCTCGATCATTTTCAAGCCCCGCTGGATGCCGAGATGGAGAAACAGCGCGCGGAACTGGCCGCTATCATCCGTCGCTATACAACCGATGATGGCAATTATGCGACCGCCGTCGGCTCGTTGTTCATGGCCAAACACAGCAAGTCCCATGACTTCGCCCCAGTGCTCGCCCAACCGGCGTTGTGCATCATGGCGCAGGGGCGCAAAGAGGTGCGGCTGGCGGACGAATACTTCAATTACGATCCGCTGAATTACCTGGTGGTCTCGGTCTCGATGCCGCTGAGTGGGCGGATCGTCAATGTCACCTCTGAAGAACCGATTCTCTCGGTGCGGCTGGATATCGACCCGACGGAAATCACCGCGCTGATTGCCGATGCCGGACCTTTAGGTGTGCCGAGCCGGCCGACGGGTCGTGGCCTGTATGTCGAGCGGGTCGACAGCGCCATGCTCGACGCGGTGCTGCGTCTGGCGCGTTTGCTCGACACCCCGAAAGACATCGCCATGCTCGCGCCGCTGATTCGCCGGGAGATTCTGTATCGGTTGTTGCGCAGCCCGCAGGGGCATCGGCTGTATGAGATCGCGATCGCCAACAGCCAGAGCCATCGCATCAGCCAGGCGATCCAGTGGCTGAACGGCAACTATGAGCAGCCGCTGCGTATCGATGATCTGGCGAAGGAAGTGAACCTGAGCGTGTCGACGCTGCATCACCGGTTCAAGGCCATGACGGCGATGAGTCCGTTGCAGTATCAGAAGCAGTTGCGGTTGCAGGAAGCGCGGCGGTTGATGCTGGCGGAAGGGTTGGAGGCTTCGGCGGCGGGGTATCGGGTGGGGTATGAAAGCCCTTCGCAGTTCAGCCGGGAATACAGCCGGTTGTTTGGGGCACCGCCGTTAAGGGATTTGGCGCGGTTGCGATTGTCGGTCTGATCTGATTTTGCGGTGTGGCTACTGACGCCTTCGCGAGCAAGCCCGCTCCTACATTTCTACCGCATTCTCCTGAAAGAACTCGGTCAAATGTGGGAGCGGGCTTGCTCGCGAAGAGGCCAACAAGACCGACATCAAGTCCGGATCAGGCACCCAGCACGCGGCAAGCCTCAGCCGGCAAGGTCACCGACACCGGGTTGCCAATGCTCAAGCCAGCGCCCTGACACGGTGTACTCAGCGCAGTAAACGTCACCCCGGAACACTCCACCGTGGTTTCAATCGTCGCGCCGATATCACGCACGAACGTCACCTTGCCCAGCAAGCGGTGAAATGGCATGACTATTCCACTTCATCATATCTCTATGTGCGACTTGCCCAGCAACTCCGGAAAGATCGCAAGTCGTGTCCTTTTGCATACGTCATACCGGGTGACTGACAGAATGGTCAGCCTCTGGAGCTCATCCATGAGCCATTGGAGAGAGTGCTCTCCCCTGACTTAGAGTCTGAACTTGCCCACCAGATTATTGAACGAAATGGCCAGGCGCGACAGTTCCTGGCTCGAAGCGCTGGTCTGGTTCGCACCGGCGGCAGTCTGGGTCGACAGGGCCTGGATGTTCACCAGATTGCGATCAACTTCGCGTGCCACATGGGCCTGTTCCTCGGAAGCGGTGGCAATGAGCATGTTGCGGTCATTAATCTGAGCGATACTCTGCGCGATACGCTCAAGGGACTGACCTGTGGCCTGAACCAGCGACTGAGTACTGGTCGCCAGCGTACGGCTGCTGCCCATCGAACGCACGGCCTGGTTGGCGCTGTTCTGTACCGCACCAATCATCCCCTCGATTTCACCGGTAGAGGCTTGAGTGCGGGCGGCCAACGCTCGCACTTCATCCGCGACTACGGCAAAGCCTCGGCCTTGCTCGCCAGCGCGGGCAGCCTCAATGGCGGCATTCAGTGCCAGCAGGTTGGTCTGTTCGGCGATCGCGCGGATGACGTCCAGCACCTTGCCAATATCTTGCACCCCTCCCGCCAGCTTTTCGACAGAGGCGGTGGACGCGGTGATTTCGGCGCTGACACTGTTAATGGCATTCACTGCTTCAAGCGCCTGGTCTCGGCCTTTGGCTGTTTCTTCGCTGGTGCTTTTCGATGCGTCGGAAGTGGAAATGGCGTTGCAGGCAACTTCTTCGACCGCTGCGGTCATTTGCGTGACGGCGGTCGCGGCTTGCTGGATTTCGTCGTTCTGGCGTGTAAGGCCGCGGCTGCTTTCCTCGGTCACCGCATTGAGTTCTTCGGCAGCTGAAGCGAGTTGTTCCGCTGCGCTGGCGATTTGTTGGATCGTAGCCTTGAGACTGCCCTGCATGTCGCCAAGAGCGATCAGCAGTTGGCCCGTCTCATCACGGCCAGTACTGATGATCGTCTGGCTCAGGTCCCCGGCTGCCACACGCCGAGCACTGGCAACGGCCGTGGCGATCGGTCGACTGATCACGCGACTGATGAACACGCCCAACATCAGCGCGGCAATGAATGCGACGGCAATGCAGATGTAGAGAGCAGTATTGGCCGAGAGCGCCTGTTGCGAAGCATTCACGGCGCCTTCGTCAATCTGGCGGTTATTCGACTCCACCATGATTGTCAGTTCGTCCATCACCGTCTGATAAGCTTTTTGCAAATCAGTATCCAACAGTGTTCTCGCCCCCTCGATATCCCACTTGGCAATCAAACCGACAGCTCGGTCGACCAGTGCCTGATAGGCTGGCCAGTCCTTCGCCATTTTGTCTCCGGCGGCACGTTCATCGTCTTCCAGAGGGCTGGCACGGTATATGGAAAACGTTTTTTCACTGGCCGCCCGGTTGGCAGTGATACTGGCCAGAATCTCACTCTTCACGCTCTGAGGCCCATTGGCAGCGATCACCGCCATGAGTCGATACAAATCGCGGTTCTGAGAGACAGCGCTGGTCCTGGTTTCTGCGATTTTGGTGACAGACAGCAAGTTATGGGAGAAGACCGCCTGGAGGGTACTCGAAAGGGTGGTGATACCCCGACTTCCCAGTACGCCCACTCCTAATGTAATAAACGCGCAAAGCGCGAATGAAAAAATGAGTTTGGTCGACAGCTTGGCGTCATAAAACCAGTTCATGCTGAGACATCCTATGGTGGGCAGCGGGGCATCGATAGGTCGCAAGAGAAAGCAGGAATGAATTCCCACACAGTGTGTTCACGTTAGGGTCGCTGGCGGCTGGTCGTTGTGATCGTCAACCGGCTGGTCTTCCGGATGCTCGCCACGCTTGCTGATCAGGCTGCCAAACAGGATGCCGATCTCGAACAGCAGCCACATCGGTACCGCCAACAGCGTCTGCGAGAAGATGTCCGGCGGCGTCAGGATCATGCCGACGACGAAGCAGCCGATGACCACGTACGGGCGGATTTTCTTCAGGTATTTGACGTCGACCACGCCGATCCACACCAGCAGCACCACGGCCACCGGGATTTCAAACGCCACGCCAAAGGCGAAGAACAGCGTCATGACGAAATCGAGGTAGCTGGTGATGTCGGTCATCATTTCCACGCCTGCCGGGGTGGCAGCGGCGAAGAATTTGAAGATCAGCGGGAACACCAGGTAATAGGCGAAGGCCATGCCGGCGTAGAACAGCACGATGCTCGACATCAGCAAGGGGACGGCGATGCGCTTTTCGTGCTTGTACAGGCCCGGCGCGATGAAACCCCAGACCTGGTGCAGAATTACCGGGATCGCCAGGAACAGCGACACCATCATGGTCAGCTTCAACGGCGTGAGGAACGGCGAGGACACGTCGGTGGCGATCATCGTCGCGCCCACCGGCAAATACTGGCGCAGCGGCGTGGAAACGAAGGTGTAGATCTGCTGGGTGAACGCGAACAGCCCGGCGAAGATGATGAAGATCGCCGCGACGCAACGCAGCAGGCGCGTGCGCAGTTCGGTGAGGTGCGAGACCAACGGCATGTGTTGATCGTTTTCGGGAAGGTCGCTCATGGGGCTCGCGGCGGCAAAGTGTTGTCGCGAAGGGCCGGCTTGATCGGCGCCGGTTCAGCAACGGTCGTGGTCTGCGACGTGGCGAAGGCGGGCGTCGCTGCCGTCGTGGGTGCAGGAATCGTCGGCTCCGCCACTGGCTGCACCGGCGTCGGCTCCTGCTGGGTCGGGGTGAAAATCTTCCGCGCCTCTTGCTCCAGCGACAGAATGTGCTCGTTGTGCAGTTGCCGACGAATCTCGTCGGCACCGATTTCACGTTCAACTTCCTGTTTGATCGCGTTGAAGCTGCGCTTCAAGCGCCCGACCCACAGGCCGGCGGTGCGCGCAGCACCCGGCAGACGCTCGGGACCCAGCACCAGCAGGGCAACGAGGCCGACGAGCAGCAGTTCAGAGAAGCTGATACCAAACATTAGTCAGTGCTCACACGTCTTTGCGGATTGGCTCTTCGACTTATTGTGCCTGTACGTCGATGGTGTGCGGCTGGTTCACGGACTGCGTGGTCTGCGGCTGAACAGGCGAAAACGGTTGGGCCGGGGTCACCGTCGGATCGGCTGGTTTTTCATCGTCGTTCATGGCTTTCTTGAAGCCCTTGATCGACTCGCCCACGTCCGTGCCGAGGTTTTTCAGTTTCTTGGTGCCGAATACCAACACGACAACAACCAGGATGACGATCCAGTGTTTCCAGTCAAAAATGCCCATGTTGCTGCTCCTCTCTAATCATTGTTCAGGCGGATGGGCGCGAGGCTTTCTCGGCGTATCCGGAGAGACCGAAACGACGGTCCAGTTCATCAAGTACAGCCTGTGGAGGCTGCCCCAGTTGGGCGAGCATGACCATGCTGTGGAACCATAAATCGGCGGTCTCGTAGATCACATCGCTGCAGTGGGGAGCTGAAGGTGAACACGACTTCCTTGCGGCACTGGATAGCCCCGAACAAATTATTCATAGCTAAATTTTCCGCGGGTCGTGATAGGCAGAAATCGGCCACAAGCATCCGATGGACACGGTGATGGCAGTATCGCCGCGTCCTGCCGACGATCACCACCATCACCTGCCACGTCCCCATTTCAGTACTACCGTGACTTCGCCAGATTCAATTTGAACTCCGGCTGCTCCCACAGCTTTGGGAACTGCCCGCCAAAGAGCCGGCAAAGCCACAATCAAATCGGGATCAGGCACCCAATACGCGGCAAGACTCAGCCGGCAAGGTCACCGACACCGGGTTGCCAATGCTCAACCCAAACCCCTGGCACGGCGTGCTCAGCGCGGTAAACGTCACCCCGGAACACTCCACCGTGGTTTCAATCGTCGCGCCGATATCACGCACGAACGTCACCTTGCCCAGCAAGCGATTCCCCGCCGTCGCCTGCGGGTGCGACAGTTGCAGGTCTTCCGGACGAATCAGCATCTTCACTTTTTCGCCGACCACAATGCTGCTGCAGATCGGCACGTCCAGTGCATCGCCACCTGGCAAACCAACCTTGCCATTGCCCAGCGCCGTGGCCGGGAAGATGTTGCCGGAACCGATAAAGTCCGCGACAAATTCGTTGGCCGGGTGGCGGTAGATTTCGATCGGCGTGCCGACTTGTTGCACGCGATGTTCACCCAGAACCACGACGATATCCGCCATGGTCATCGCTTCACGCTGATCGTGGGTCACCATGATCGTCGTGATGTTCAAGCGTTGTTGCAGCTGACGGATTTCCACCTGCATCGACTCGCGCAGCTTGGCGTCCAACGCCGATAGCGGTTCATCCAGCAGGAGGATTTTTGGTCGCGAAGCAATCGCCCGGGCAATCGCCACGCGCTGGCGCTGACCGCCAGAGAGTTTGGCCACCGGGCGATCAATCATTTCCTGCAGCTGAATCAGCTCCAGCAACTCCACCACTCGCTTCTGCTGGTCAGCTTTGCTGACACCACGCAGTTTCAGCGGATAGGCGATGTTCTCCCCCACCGTCATGTGCGGGAACAAGGCCAGCGATTGAAACACCATGCCGAAATTGCGCTCGTGCGCCGGGGTGTGGCCAATGTCTACACCGTCCAGGCGAATCTCGCCGCCGGTGAGCGTTTCAAGGCCGGCGATCATCCGCAGCAAGGTGGTTTTGCCGCAGCCCGACGGGCCGAGGAAACACACCAGTTTGCCCTCGGGCAAATGCAGGTTTACATCTTTTACCGCGCAGGCCGAGCCGTAGTGTTTCTCGACGTTTTCCAGAATAAGACCAGACATATGAAGCACCTCAAGAAATCAGAACGAAACGCCACCTTCACCGACCAGCTTCTCCAGCGCCCAGATCAGGACGAAGTCGATCAGCACGATCAGCACGGCAAACGAGAAAACGGTAGGGTCGAGCGACGACACGGTGCGGCTGTACATCCAGATCGGCACGGTCATGACGTCGATGGTGTAGAGAAAATAGGTCACGGTGAATTCGTTGAACGAGACGATGAACGCCAGCAGCGCACCCGCCAGGATCCCCGACTTCATCAGCGGCACCACCACATCGACAATCGCCCGGGTCGGCGAGGCACCGAGCATTTGCGCGGCCTCCTCGACTTCGCTGCCGATGGACAGCATCGCCGCGGTGCAGTTTTTCACCACGAACGGCAGGGCCAGAATCACGTGGGCAATCACCAGTCGCGAGGTGGTCATCTGAAACGGCAGGCTGTCGAACACCAGCAGCAACGCCAGGCCCAACACCACCATCGGAAACACCAGCGGCAGCGACATCAATTGCAGCGCCACGGCTTTGCCACGGAACTCGCAACGGGTCAGTGCATAAGACGCCGGCACCGCGATGATCGTGGCGAACACCATGGTCAGGCACGCGACCATCAGGCTGGTGGTCATGGCTTTGCCCAGGCTCAGCACGTCGTTGCCGTCCGGCGAGACGAAGGTGTGCCAGGCGGCCTTGTACCATTGCAGGCTGTAGCTGCTCGGCGGAAAGTCGAGGTTCGACGAACCGCTGAACGACATCACGATCATGGTCAGGATCGGCAACACCGCCAGCAGCAGGATGAAGCCCGAGAGAATGCCGGCGAACTTGCCGGTTTCGCCCGGCAGCAGCCCATAACGTTTCTTGATCAGGGTACTCATTGCGAAGCCTCCAGCATGCGCCGACGGCGGCCAGTGATGTATTCGGACAAGGTCATGATCGCGAGTGTGGTGACAATCAGCACCACACCGGCAGCGGAGGCCGCGGGCCAGTTCATCAGCGGCGCGATCTGGTCATGGACCATCACCGCCAGCATCGGCACGCGTCGACCACCCAGCAGCAAAGGCACCACGAAGCTGCTGGCGTTATAGGCGAACACCAACGTCGCGCCAGTAATGATCCCCGGCATGCTCATCGGCAGCACCACCTGGCGGAACACCTGGAAGCGACTGGCGCCCAGGGTCGCAGCGGCTTCTTCGTAAGTACGGGCGACGCCACGCATGGCGCTGGCGATTGGCAGCACAGCGAGCGGGAACGCGGTTTGCACCAGGCCCATCAGCACGCCGTTCTGGTTGTAGAGCAGCATGATCGGGCGCTTGATCAGACCGAGGCCCATCAGTGCCTGATTGAGCATGCCGCCCGGGCCGAGGATCACCAGCCAGCCGTAGCTTTGCAGCAGCAGGTTGACCAGCAACGGCAACAGCACCGCGGCGAGGAACACTCGGCGCACGAACGGTGAGGTCAGGCGCGACATGGTGTAGGCCACGGGAATCGCCAGGACCACGGCGATCACTGCGCTGATCAGCGCCAGGCGCAGGGTCAGCAGCAAGGATTTGAGGTAATACGGTTCGAGCAACTGGGCGTAGCTGGCCAGGCTGAACCCGGTCCATTCCGCGCCTTTGGTGCCCACGCTCATGCGCAGGACCAGCAGGCTGGCGGCGATCAGCACACCCATAAACAGCATCGACGGCGACAGGAAAAACCAGGCGCGGGTCGTCGGCGAAACACCCCGGCGGGCGCGCACGGGGGCGATGCTTACCGGATGAGTCAAAGGTTGGTGTTCCATAGCAAAGGGTCTCGTCAATGGAAAGCAGCTGACAAACACAAGACTTGAAGCGACGACGTTCTAGTGTGGGAGCGGGCTTGCTCGCGAAGGGGCCGTGTCAGTCGACATCAATGTTGAATGTCACACCGCATTCGCGAGCAAGCCCGCTCCCACATTTTGATTTGTGGTGCTCTCAGGGCTTGTGGTCGTCACTCAATCAGGAAGAAAAGATTTCCGTGTAGCGACGAATCCATTGGTCATGCACGGTGGCCAGGAAGGCGTTGTCGTGCATGATCGCCTTCTCGGCAATCTGCTCTGGCGTGAGGATGAACGGGCTCTTGCGCGCTTCGGCGGAGATGATCGCCTTGGAGTTGACCGGGCCGTTGTAGATGTCTTCAGCCATCTTGCCCTGCACCAACGGGTCCAGAGAGTGGTTGATGAAGGCATACGCCATGTCGGTGTCGCCCGGACGATTCTTCGGCATCACCGATTGCATCAAGTCGGTGTAGAAACCTTCCTTCATGCCAAAGGTTGCACTCAGGCCGTAGGCCGGGTCGCGAATCTGTTTCGGGAAGAACGCCGGTGCGTACAGGCCGCCCATGTCCAGGGAACCGGTGCGGAACAGCTCGGCGATCTGATTCGGGTTTTCACCCAGGGTGACCACGCGATCTTTCAGCTCGGCGAGTTTCTTGAAGCCCGGCTCAATGTTGTGTTCGTCACCACCGGCCAGTTTGGCGGCGATGATGATCAGGTCCATGGCCTCGGTCCAGTTTGGCGGCGGCAGGAAGATGTTCGGTGCCAGCTCCGGGTCCCACAGGTCGGCGTAAGTGTTCGGTGCTTCTTTCTGGGTACGGGTGCTGTAGACCAGGCTGTTGCACCAGAGCAGGTAACCGATACCGTGGCCATTGGCGCCGGTGCGGTATTTTTCCGGTACGTCGACCAGGTTCGGAATGCGGTTGAGGTCGGGTTTTTCCAGCAGGTTGGCGGCGGCCAGACCTTCGGCACCGACACCGGCCAGGGTGATGACGTCGTATTGCGGACGATCACCGCCAGCCTTGAGCTTGGCGACCATTTCCGAGGTACTGCCGGTACGGTCAGCGATGACCTTGCAGCCGTACTTGTCTTCGAAGGTCGCAGCGATGTTGCGCAGTGCTGCCAGGCCGGTGTCATCGGACCAGGTCAGCAAACGCAGGGTCTTGCCCGCAAAACGTGTGTCGCTGGCATTAGCCTTGATGAACGGCATGCTCATGGCCGCTGCTGCCACCGAGGCTACGCCCACGGTCTTGATAAATTGACGTCTGTTCAGATCATGCTCGCCCATTACGGACTCCCTTTGTTTTTGTAGGTATGAGGCTGGTCGCAACCGTTGCTTCTGCGCCGCCAGATCTGCTTCAAGCCCCCGTATTCACGGGGTTTGCGCTGAGCCGACGGGTTCATCCTGAGGTCGTGTAAAACACCTGACTATCGATAAAAACTCATTGAAGCCATGACGCCAGCGCATGCCTCCTTTCGAGGCATGCGCTCACCTTTTTCGTGCTTTCAGACAGCCCGAATCACGTGTTTGATTTCCTGGAACGCCTGCAAGCCCCACGGCCCTAACTCACGGCCGATGCTGCTCTGTTTGTAGCCGCCCCAGGCGGTCTGCGGGAAGATCACCTGCGGTGCATTGATCCACACCAGCCCGGCCTGCAAGGCGTTGGCGACCCGATCAGCGGCCTCGGCATTGCCCGTCACCACGCTGGCCACCAGGCCAAACTGGCTGTCGTTGGCCAAGGCAATCGCCTCGGCTTCAGTGGCAAAACTGCGCACGCAGATCACCGGGCCGAAAATCTCTTCACACCACAACGCACTGTCGAGGGGCACTTCGGTGAAGATTGTCGGCTGCAAAAAATATCCGCGCGGCAGGTCCGCCGGACGATTGCCGCCACAGATCAGCTTGGCGCCGGCACTCAAACCTCGATCGATGTGGCCGAGCACACGCTGGTATTGCGCCTGATTGACCAGTGCGCCCATCTCCACCGCCGAGTCGAACGGGTCGGCTACGCGAATGGCTTCGGCACGCGCCTTCAGACGTAGCAGGAATTCATCGGCCAGTTCATCGGCGACCAGCACACGGCTGGTGGCGGAGCACATTTGCCCGGCGTTGAAGAAACCACCGCCACAGGCCACTTCCACCGCGAGGTCGACGTCAGCATCGGCCAGCACCAGCAGCGACGATTTACCGCCCAGTTCCAGGCTCACGCCTTTGACGGTTTCCGCTGCGCGTTGCATGACCTGCACACCTACCGCGTTACTGCCGGTGAAAGAGATCTTGGCGATGCGCGGGTCCGCCGACAGCGGCGCGCCAACGGCCAGACCGGTGCCGCACACCAGGTTGAAAACGCCGGCCGGTAAACCGGCCTGGGCGATGATCGACGCCAGTTCCAGTTCCGGCAGTGGGGTCACTTCCGAAGGCTTGAGCACCACGCAGCATCCGGCGGCCAGGGCCGGGGCGAGTTTCCACGCCGTGGTGACCATCGGAAAATTCCACGGCACGATCAGGCCGACCACACCGGCCGGTTCGCGGCGCAGGCGAGCGCTGAAATCGGCGCTCGGCAATTCAACGGCGCTGTCTTGCTTGGCGTCGAGGCCTTCGGCCAGACCGGCGTAATACTCGAACGTGGCGATCACGTCATCGACATCGATGGCGGCTTCGAACAACGGTTTGCCGTTGTTGCTCGACTGCAAATGCATCAGTTGCTCGCGACCTGCCTGCACGCCTGCAGCGATGTTGCGCAGGATCGCGCCGCGCTCGGCACCGGTGGTTTTCGACCAGTCGGCGAAGGCGTTGGTGGCCGCGCTCACCGCGTGATCGACCGACTGTGCATCGCCGCCATTGACGGTGGTCAACAAGGCTTCGGTCGCCGGGTTGATCACGCGCAAGTGTTCGTTGCCGGCCGACCATTGGCCATTGATGAACAGACCGTCGAGCGTGGTTGGGAAAGTCATTTCGACACCGCCTTCATCCACTGGGTCTGATCGATTTCAATCAGGGTCGGACCCTGGCGGTCAGCCGCGGTACGCAGTGCAGTGCGCAGTTGCTCGACGCTGCTGATGGCTTCGGCTGCGCAGCCCAGTGCCTTGGCCACACCGATGAAGTCCGGGGTGTAGATGTCCACGCCGACCGGCTCGATAGCGCGGTTGACCATGTATTTTTTGATCTCTTCATAGCCCTGGTTATTCCACAGCAGCACGATCACCGGGGTCTGCGCTTCAACGGCACTGGCCAGTTCCGGCAGGGTGAATTGCAGGCCACCGTCACCGATCAGGCACACCACCGGAGGACGCGAACCGCTTTCAGTGCTGCCGCCGAGCCAGGCGCCAATCGCTGCCGGCAACGCGTAACCCAAGGTGCCGTAACCGGTGGACGAGTTGAACCAGCGACGTGGGCGCTCGGGGTTGAACGTCAGGTTGCCGGTGTAGACAGGCTGGGTCGAATCGCCGACGAACACGGCGTCCGGCAACTCGTGCAGGACGGTTTCGAGGAAACGCGTTTGCGCCAGGGTCGGGGCATCCCAGGTCTGGGCCAGTTCTTCGCGCAGACGGGCGGCACGCACCTGACCCCAATCGTTGCGGCGCTCGGCCAGGGATTTGTGCGACAGCGCGCTGAGCAAGGCCTGGGCGGCGTTGCGCGAGTCGGACACCAGCGCCACGTGCGGCGGATAGTTGCGTACGGTCTGGTCCGGGTCGATGTCCACGCGCAGCAGCTTGCCCGGGATGTCGAAACCACCGGCGAAGGTCACGTCGTAGTCGGTCTCGGCCAGCTCGGTGCCGATCGCCAATACCACGTCGGCTTCGGCCACCAGTGCGCGGGTCGCGACCAGGCTCTGGGTCGAACCGATCAGCAACGGGTGATTGGATTCGAGCATGCCTTTGGCGTTGATGGTCAGGGCCACCGGCGCGTGCAGCAGTTCGGCCAGTTCAGTCAGTTCAGCGGCGGCATCGATGGCACCGCCACCGGCGAGAATCAGCGGACGCTTGGCGCCGGCCAGCAATTCGGTCATGCGCGAAACGGCGGTCGGCGATGCGCCGGCGCGGTCGATGTTCACCGGTACGCTGGTCAGCAGGTCATCGGCTTCTTCAACCAGCACGTCCAACGGAATTTCGATGTGCACTGGGCGCGGACGTCCGGCCTGGAACAGCGCAAAGGCACGGGCCAGCACAACCGGCAATTCGGCGGCCGACATCAGGGTGTGGGAGAACGCCGCGACACCGGCGACCAATGCGCCCTGGTTCGGCAGTTCATGCAGCTTGCCGCGACCGCCGCCCAACTGGCTGCGCGATTGCACGCTGGAGATCACCAGCATCGGGATCGAGTCGGCATAGGCCTGGCCCATCGCCGTGGTGATGTTGGTCATGCCAGGGCCGGTGATGATGAAGCACACACCCGGTTTGCCACTGGTGCGGGCATAACCGTCGGCCATGAAACCGGCGCCCTGTTCGTGACGCGGAGTGACGTGGTTGATGCTCGAACGGGCCAGCCCGCGATACAGCTCCACGGTGTGAACCCCGGGAATGCCGAACACCTGCTCAACGCCATAATCTTCGAGTAGCTTGACCAATACTTCGCCGCACGTCGCCATTGTGTTTTGCCCTTCTTGTTCGTTTGAGACGCCGGGCCTGCGCAGTGTTTATGATGGGTGGGCAGGTCCAGGGATGGCCTCATTGGAACGGGCGACACGTAGCCGCAACAATGGATAAAAAGTCATACTAGCCATGTCCTTACGTCATACCTTGGATCCCAATGAAACGACTGCCTCCCCTGCCGGCGCTGCACACTTTTCTGATTACCGCGCAGTGCTGCAATTTCACCCGGGCCGCTGAACAGCTGCACATCACCCAAGGCGCGGTGAGCCGGCAGATCGCCGGGCTCGAAGATCACCTCGGTTATGAGCTGTTCATCCGCCAGGCTCGCGGCCTTGATCTGACGGCCGAAGGTCGGGAATGGCTGCCACGGGTGCAGCAGATTTTCGGCTTGATCGACGAGGCGGTGGAGCAGATCGGCGAGAAGCGCGAAACCTTGCAGCTCAAGGCGCCCACCTGCGTGATGCGCTGGCTGTTGCCGCGTCTTTTGCAGTGGCAACGGGAACGTCCGGACGTGCCGGTGGAGCTGACCACCACGGTCAAGCACGGCGTGGATTTTCATCGTGAGCAGTTCGATGCGGCGGTGATGTACGGCGTGCCACCGGACAGCACGTTGGCGTCGCAACGCCTGTTTGAAGAAATATTGACGCCGGTCTGTTCCAGGCCGCTGCTTGAAGGCCCGGTGCCGTTGCAGGCACCTGAAGACCTTGAGCGGCACATGCTGCTGCACCCGACCCGAGATGAACGGGACTGGAAAGCCTGGCTGGCCACGGCCAATGTTCGGCTGAACAATGTCAGCAAGGGTCAGCACTTCGAAACGCTGGACCTGGCGATGTCGATGGCGTCGCAGGGGACGGGTGTGGCGATCGGGGACTGGTCGTTGATTGGTGATGACTTGAGCGCCGGACGGCTGGTGATGCCGTTTGAATTGAAGGTGAAGACAGGGTTGGCGTATTACCTGGTATTGCCGCAAAAGCCCGCACCTTCGCCGAAGTTGCAGGAATTGTTGGGGTGGTTGGTGGAGCAGGCTCAGAGCCGCTGAAAAGCTGAAAAGCTTCGCGAGCAAGCCCGCTCCCACATTTGATATTTGTCACACTGGAGATCAAATGTGGGAGCGGGCTTGCTCGCGAATGGTTTAAGCCGCGCTATCAATACCCGACCGTAAACCGCTGGCGGGAGTGCTTCGGCGCTTCCACTTCATCGATCATCGCGATCGCATAATCGGCGAATGTGATCCAGCTGCGCCCTTCCCGGCTTACCAGCAAATCATCCTGGCCAATGCGGAACACCCCCGTGCGCTCACCTTCGACAAACTCCGCCGACGGTGACAGGAAGGTCCAGTCCAGGTCCTTTTCCTGACGCAGGTTCTCAAGGAACAAAGCACCGGCACCCGCCTCGGCTTTGTACGCTTCGGGAAAGCCCTCGCTGTCGATGACGCGCGTTCCATTCGGCAACAACAACGAACCGGCACCGCCCACCACCAGCAGACGTTTCACCCCGGCCTTTTTCACCGGCCCGATCACCGCCGCGGCGGGCAGCGTCGAGAAATGCGCGGCGCTGATGACCACGTCATGACCTGCCACAGCGGCTTGCAACGCTTCGCCATCAAGGGCATCGACATTCTTGCTGACCACACCGGCACGCTGGCCGATCTTCGAGGTGTCGCGGGCAATGGCGGTGACGCTGTGACCACGACGCAGGGCTTCTTCCAGCAATTGGCTGCCGGCACGGCCGGTGGCCCCGATGATTGCGATTTTGCTCATGACGTTCTCCAGTCCGGTTGGGTTTAAATGTGTTGGCAGTGCTCATTGTGGCGAGGGGGCTTGCCCCCGTTGGGCGGCGAAGCAGTCGCAAAACCTATGCATGCGGTGTGTCTGACACACTGCAGGGGAGCGCTTCGCACTCCAGCGGGAGCAAGCTCCCTCGCCACAGGTATCCGATATCCCGTAACCTCACTCGCCCCACTTCATCTCGCCCGTGGCGACTTTGGCGCTCAGCTCCAGCGAGCTTTCATCGCCCAGTGTCGGGAAGCGTTTTTTCATCGCGGCGATCAGTGCGGTGGAATCTTTGGCCTTGGCGGTTTCTTCGTCGAACGCCTTGATGTAATCCACGGTGAACCGCACGGCCGCCAGGGAGCGGGCGCTATCACCGAGGTAATGACCCGGCACGATGGTGTTCGGTTTCAAGGTTTCGATGGAGTGCAGCGTAGTCAACCAATCGGCGTGCGATTGCGGGGTTTGCGTGTCGGCCATCCAGACATGGATGTTTTCTGCCACGACCACCCCGCCGACGACCGCTTTGATCGAAGGAATCCAGACGAAGGTGCGATCCGGCTGTTTGCCGTCCAGCCCCACCACCTGCAACTTCTGCCCTTCCAGTATCAGGCTGTCGCCCTTGAGCACGCCGGGCACGATGGTTTTCGCCGGCACGTCAGCGCCCATTTTCGGGCCCCAGAACGCCAGTTTGCCGTCGACGGTGTGCTTGATGTGGTCCACGGTCGGCTGCGAGGCGAGCACTTTGGCGTTGGGAAACGCAGCGGTCAGCGTGTCGAGGCCGAAGTAGTAATCCGGGTCGCCGTGGCTGATGTAGATGGTGGTCAGTTGCTTGCCGCTGGCGCGGATTTTCTCGACCACGTGTTCGGCCTGGGATTTGCCGAACTGCGCGTCCACCAGAATCGCATCTTTCTCACCACTGACCAGCACCGAGGTCACCGGGAAGATCGCCTGGTCACCGGGGTTGTAGACATCCAGCGTCAGGGGCGAGGCCGCCGCTGCATGGGCCGCGAAGCCGAGCGTGGCGGTGGCCAGCAAAATCCGCTTGAAGGTGGTGAAACCGATCATGTGTTGCTCCGTTGTCCGAATGCCGTGCTTGGCGATGGGAGGGAGCTTAGTTGCATGACTCAGTACAAAAAATGCGATGCTTGAACATAGTTTGTTTCTGAAAGCGGGCAAATCATGGATCGTCTTCAAGCAATGCGCGTATTTGTCACAGTGGTCGACCTCGGTAGCCAGTCGGCCGCTGCGGATCATCTGGACCTGTCACGGCCGGTGGTGTCGCGCTATCTGGCGGAACTGGAGGACTGGGTCGGCGCCCGACTGATGCACCGCACGACCCGCAAGCTGAGCCTGACCGCCGCCGGCACCGAGATGCTGCCTCGCTGTCGGCAGATGCTCGACTTATCCACGGACATGCAGGCCGCCGTCAGCGAGCCGGACGATGCGCCGCGCGGGTTGCTGCGGATCAGTGTCAGCACTTCCTTTGGCCAGGCGCAACTGGCGGACGCCATGGCGGCCTATGTCAAACATTACCCCGGCGTCAGCATCGACCTGCAGATGCTCGACCGCACGGTGAACCTGGTGGATGAACGCATTGACCTGGCGATCCGCACCAGCAACGACCTGGACCCGAACCTGATCGCCCGACGGCTGACGGTCTGCCGCTCGGTGATCTGCGCCTCCCCGGCCTACCTGCTCGAACATCCGATGCCGCAGCGGGTCGAGGAATTGAGCCGGCACAACTGCCTGACCCATTCCTACTTCGGCAAAAGCCTTTGGCATTTCGAGGAGGACGGCGAGCCGGTCTCGGTGCCGGTGCAAGGCAACATCAGCGCCAACGAAGCGAGCACCTTGCTGCGCGCAACCATCGCCGGCGCGGGGGTGGCGATGCTGCCGAGTTATCAGGCCGGTGTGCACATCCACAGCGGCGAACTGATCCGCCTGCTGCCTCATGCCGAACCCCGGCCGATGAACATCTACGCGGTGTATGCGTCACGCAAACACATGCCGACGGCGCTGCGCAGCCTGCTGGATTTTCTGGTGCTCAGATTCCCCGAAGAACCTGCCTGGGATGTCGGCCTGTAACCCCGTCCCTCCTACAAGGGGGCCATCAGTGTTCTGAATATGGGGATAAAAGCGATGCCGCTTTAGTGGCAACTCACCCGCGCTGACCTATGCTCAAAGTAATACCGAAGGGTATTTCGTTCAGAGGTCAACGCCATGAACATCAAAACAAGAAGATACCTCACCATTTTCATCACCTGCGCGGTGACGCTGGCGCTGTATGGCACCGCGGCCTGGCGGGTCGAGCAGGCACGGCAACTGCCCCGCGAATTTGCGAGCTGCAATTTCGAGCGCTGCATCCCTCACAACGCGACCCTCAACGCCCTGCGGTGACGGAGGGGATCAGGCCTCGTTGTCCTGATCGGCCTTCAAGCGGTCGCGGAACGCCTTGGGCGAAATCCCCACGCGACGCCGGAACAGGCGCGTGAAGTTGGTCGGATCGGAAAACCCCAACACATCAGACATTTCGTAAATGGTCATGCTGGTGTAAGTCAGCAACCGCTTGGCCTCCAGCAACTGCCGTTCGTGCATGATCTGTAACGCCGGTTGTCCCGCCAGTTCACGGCACGTGCCATTGAGGTGGGACACGGAAATCCCCAGCCGATGCGCCAGGTCTTCAACCTTGACGTGCTGGCGGTAAGTCTCTTCCACCAGTTGGATAAACCCGTTGAGGTATTCCCGGGCACGCTGCGGACGCTGGCTGGCGCTGCGGCGGGAAATGACCTGCCGGCTGATCCAGACCATGATCACGCTGACCAGTGAATGCATGAGCATTTCACGTGCCGGTTGGTGACCGGTGTATTCGTCTTGCAGCGCTGAAAACAGGCTGTTGAGGTAGTCGCCGTCCTTGCCCGCCGGGTAGCTTTCGGCCTGGGCCAGCGCATTCACCGAGTTGCCCAGTTGCGCCTGCAAATGGGCGATCAGCGGCGCGGCGAGGGTCAAGACAAACCCGTCGACGTCTTCGGAAAATCGATAACCATGCACCGACAACGGCGGCAGGATCAGCACGGTCGGCTCGGTCAGTTGCGTGCGTTTACCTTCGATCTCAAGCTCTGCCTGACCTTTGAAGACGAAGAGTAACTGGCACAAATCGGCGTGACGGTGGGGTTTGATTTCCCATTGATGTTCGCGGCTGCGTTTGGAAATGGTTTCGCAGTGCAGCAAGTCGGGGGTCGGCCAGTCCAGGCTTTCACCGTAGAGCTTGAACACTGGAATGGAAGGCAGGTCAGGCTTGTTCATCACTTCAATCCAGGCCTCGGGGGTTACGGGCGATAATCGCACCGATTGGCAGAAAGAACAGGTATCGGCTCAGTTTTCACCTTCAATTGACAGACTCGCAAGGGAAAAATGCAAGCACTCGATCCATAAAAATAATTCACCGGCCATGGTCGCGTGGAGCTTGCGAGTCATAACAACAATGAAAACGCTGAAAACCCAAATCGCCATCATTGGCGCCGGTCCCGCCGGTTTACTGCTCGGCCAGTTGCTGCACAACGCCGGCATCGACACCCTCATTCTTGAACGCCAGAGCCCGGATTATGTGCTCGGGCGTATCCGTGCCGGGGTCCTTGAACAAGGCATGGTAGAGCTGTTGCGTCAGGCCGGGGTGGGTCGGCGCATGGACGCCGAAGGACTGGTGCACACCGGCTTCGAACTGGCGCTCGATGGCCGCCAGGTACACATCGATCTTCAGGCATTGACCGGCGGCAAAACCGTGATGGTGTATGGCCAGACCGAGGTTACCCGCGACCTGATGGCCGCTCGTCGGGAGGCCGGCGCGCAGACGATTTATTACGCCGTTAACGTCAAGCCGCACGGGATGAAAAGCGCAGAACCTTTCGTCACCTTTGAAAAAGATGGCGAGACGTATCGCCTCGATTGCGACTACATCGCCGGGTGCGACGGCTTCCACGGTGTGGCGCGCCAATCGATCCCCGACGACTGCCTCAAGGTGTTCGAGCGGGTCTATCCGTTTGGCTGGCTGGGCATCCTCGCCGACACGCCGCCGGTGCACGAAGAACTGGTGTACGCCCGCCACGAGCGCGGTTTTGCCTTGTGCAGCATGCGCTCGGCGACCCGCACCCGGTATTACATTCAGGTGCCGGCCGAGGATCAGGTGCAGGACTGGTCGGATCAGCGTTTCTGGGACGAGTTGAAACTGCGCCTGCCGCCAGCGTTGGCAGCGTCGTTGGTCACAGGCCCCTCCATCGAAAAAAGCATCGCGCCGTTGCGCAGTTTTGTCGTTGAACCGATGCAGTTCGGGCGCATGTTCCTGGTTGGCGACGCGGCGCACATCGTCCCGCCCACGGGCGCCAAGGGCCTGAACCTGGCCGCCAGTGACGTCAGTACGCTGTTCAATATTCTGTTGAAGGTCTATCGGGAAGGACGCGTGGATTTGCTGGAGAAATACTCGGAAATCTGCCTGCGCCGCGTGTGGAAAGCCGAGCGGTTTTCCTGGTGGATGACCTCGATGCTGCACCGCTTCGACGACCATGACGCCTTCAGTCAGCGCATCAGCGAGTCGGAGCTGGACTATTTTGTCGGCTCTGAAGCGGGCAGAAAAACCATTGCAGAAAATTACGTCGGGCTTCCGTACGAGGCTATCGAATAGCTTGCTATCGACTTACACTGGCGAGCATCCCCGCTCGCCTTGCCACTTGCGGGCTCACCACTGCCCGCAGGTTTTACCGTGACCAATCTCAACCAGCCTGACACGCCCAAACCGGCCATTCGCAGCGTGCTGATCGCCCTGATGCTGGCGATTTTTCTCGGCGCGCTGGACCAGACCATCGTCGCCGTCTCGATGCCGGCGATTTCCGCCCAGTTCAAGGACGTTAGCCTGCTGGCCTGGGTGATTTCCGGGTACATGGTGGCGATGACGGTGGCGGTGCCGATCTACGGCAAGCTCGGCGATTTGTATGGTCGGCGCAAGCTGATGCTGTTCGGCATGGGGTTGTTCACCCTCGCCTCGTTGTTCTGCGGCATGGCCCAGAGCATGGAGCAATTGGTGCTGGCGCGGATCATTCAGGGCATCGGCGCCGGCGGGATGATTTCGGTCAGTCAGGCGATCATCGGTGACATCGTCCCGCCCCGGGAGCGCGGCCGTTATCAGGGTTACTTCAGCAGCATGTACGCCGTGGCCAGCGTGGCCGGGCCGGTGCTGGGCGGTTATATGACCGAGTATTTGTCGTGGCGCTGGGTGTTCTTGATCAATCTGCCGCTGGGTCTGGGCGCCTGGGTGGTGGCCAATCGCACGCTCGTCGGGCTGCCGGTGCCGCAGCGCAAACCGGTGATCGACTACCTTGGCACGTTGTTGATGATCATCGGTTTGACAGCGTTGTTGCTGGGTATCACGCAGGTCGGTCAGGGGCACTCGTGGCGCAGTGCCGAAGTGCTGGCGTTGCTCGGGTGTGCGGTGTTGGTGTTGGCGCTGTTCGTCTGGCATGAGCGTCGGGCACGGGAGCCCTTGCTGCCGATGCATCTGTTCGCCAACCGCAACGCGATTTTTTGCTGGTGCACGATTTTCTTCACCAGTTTCCAGGCGATCTCGCTGATCGTGCTGATGCCGCTGCGCTTCCAGAGCGTTACCGGCGCCGGGGCCGACAGCGCCGCGCTGCACCTGTTGCCGCTGGCGATGGGTTTGCCGATTGGTGCCTACTTTGCCGGACGCCGGACCTCGGTGACCGGGCGCTACAAACCGATGATCCTGACCGGCGCGGCGCTGATGCCATTGGCGATTCTGGGCATGGCGTTCAGCCCGCCTCAGGCTTTGGTGCTCAGCAGCCTGTTCATGTTGCTGTGCGGAATCGCCAGCGGCATGCAATTCCCAACGTCCCTGGTCGGCACGCAGAACTCGGTGGAACAGCGCGACATCGGCGTTGCCACCAGCACCACCAACCTGTTCCGCTCGCTGGGCGGCGCGGTGGGGGTGGCGTTGATGTCGGCGCTGTTGCTAGCGTTGTTGCAGGATTCGAGCTTCGCGCACATGGCCGGTTCGTCGCTGATTGTCGAAGGGAGTTCGGGGAATGTCTTGCTCGACGGTTTGAACGCTGCACCGGGCGATGCGCAAAACGCCTTGCGTGCGGAGTTGTTGCTGACGTTCAGGCATTTGTTGATGGTGAGTGCGGCGGTGTCGTTGCTGGGGCTGGCGGCGGCGGTTGCGATGCCGAATAGGGTGTTGCGGGGGCGGGAAGACAAGGTTCGGTAGACACACCGAGTTGCCTGCATTCGCGAGCAAGCCCGCTCCCACATTCGACCGAGATCCTGCATGAGAATGCGGTCGAATGTGGGAGCGGGCTTGCTCGCGAAGGGGCCGTTACAGGCGCCGAAGGTTCAAGGGCTGTAATACCCGACAGCCACCAGAAAATGCCCGACCTTCTTCAAGTAGGCATGCTTGTCCTCAACCTTGCCGGTCACCGGGTTTTTCCAGCGATAGGCGTATTCGCCATAATCCTGCTTGGCCATCAACGCCAGGATCGGCTCGCCCACCGGTTTGCCCTCCGGATCCATGACCTTGCTGAAGTCGGTGTTGATCAACCGCAGGTTGGTGCCGTGGGCCACGTAGCGCTTAGTGTCCAGGTCGACCACGAACACGTACAGGTCATCCTGCAAGTAACCGCCCTTGAGGGAATTGATCGCGGTCAGTGTGCCCTTCTCGTCCTTGGCCAGGTCGGTCGCGGCTTTGTTCAGGAGCGCCATGGCCTGTTCCGCCGACGCCCGTGGCAGGTAGTAACCGACCGCCAGAATCCGCTGGCCGACGCGCTGATAGAACACATGTTTGCGCTCGACCTTGCCGTCTGCCCAGTTCTGCCAGCGGTATTCTGCCTGCTGGATGCCATTGCCCTCTGGGACTTTCAACGCGTCCTTGAAGGCTTTCTGCAAGTCCGGCCCGAGGGTTTCGGTGACATCCCGCCCGATCAACGCCGCCGACGGCCCGCCGCTGGCGAGCATCACGCCGTTGGTATCGACCACAAAGACGTAACGGTCCTTGTCGACAAACTCGCCCTGACGGCTGAACGCCGCAAAGGCCTTGTCGCCATTGTCGTGGTAGTAAGCCAGGGCTTTTTCGAGCAAGGCTTTGGCGGCGTGGCTGTCATCCTTTTCCGCAGTAGCGGCGTGAACCTGCCCCAGGCACAGCAACAGCATCCCGCCCAGTAAGGCCAGTTTGTGCAGAACCCCCATAGTGCATTCCTCGTTCTTGTCGGTGTTTCAAGAGCGTAGACGGCAATGGGAGATGTACGAGCATTCAGGAACACGCAGAAACATTGTGGCGAGGGAGCTTGCTCCCGCTCGGCTGCGCAGCTGTCGCGAATCAGGCGACGCGAACTATCTGGCAGACCACCATGGATGGTTTTGGGGTGGCTTCGCCACCCAGCGGGAGCAAGCTCCCTCGCCACAGGCTCCAGTTTATTGCCCCCGGGCGCGGAGTTGCTGTTGCAGGTTCTGGATCTGCGCCTGAAGGGTGTTGATGTTGCGGGTGACCTGGCCACGGAACGCGTCGAACTCGGCGGTATTGCCGGAGCTTGGTGAGACGGCCGGGCGGTTGTCCAGCTCGCTTTTGAGCACAATCATGTCCTGTTCCAGACGCTCGATCGCGGCGCTTGGGTTGCCTTGTTTTTTCAGCGCGACGATATCGGCGCCGAGGCTTTTGAGCTGTGCGTCGAATTTGCTGCTGTCGTCCGGCGCGCTTTTCAGGGCAGTCAACTCAGTGCTCAAGGCTTTGAGCTGCGCCTGCAACTGCGAATTGGCCGTCTGATGCTCGGTGCTCTGGGCGGTGAGTTGCGCCAGACGCTTATCCAGATCGCTGGTTTGCGCAGTCATCTGCGCCAAACGCTTGTCCAGATCGGTGGCCTGGCCGACAACGCCTTGTTGCTGTTTGCCTTGATCCAGCAGTTTGGCTTCCAGATCCTTGATTTGCAGTTTCAGCGCTTCGCTGTCGCTGGTGACGTTGGTCTGGCTGGCGACGACCTTGCCGGAAATATCCTGCAAGCGCCCCGCCGCTTCCTCACTGATACGCGCGAAACTTTCCTGGGTAGCGACCAGTTGCTGTTCCATCAGCGAGATCTGCTGAAAACTCCACCAGGCCAGACCGGCAAAGGCAAAAAACAACGCGCCGACCAACGCCCACAGCGGGCCGGTGCTGGCGCTTTTGACCTTCACCACCGGCGCCGGGCGCGAATGCACGCTGGAACGCACGGGGGGCGGAAAATCATCATCGTCGAGGCTGTCGGCGCGCAGGCTCGGTACATCATCGAAATCGTCGTTGGCATCGTTACGCATGGACATTGAGTCAACCTTTGTGGAACGCGGTGATGGCTTGATGCGGCGAGTATAAACCCCACTACCGCACCGATTGACTCTCTATCCCCCACTCGGTTCAGTGCGGGCAGGCAGGTCCTGGCACGTCAGCGGATGTCCTGGGCCTTCCACCAGCTACAAAATTCATCGAGGGCGGCCCAGACACTGACTTTCGGATCGTAGTCCAGATAATGCCGGGCGCGGCTGATGTCCAGGGTGAAATTTTTGTTCATGACCTGCATGCCCAGTCGCGACAAGGTCGGCTCAGGACGCCCCGGCCACAGCTTGCACACCCCTTCATTGAGTGCCGCGACGGAGTAACCCAAACCGTAGGAACGGTAGCGCGTCACTTGTGGGACTTGCATGTTGCGCATGACGTAATTGACTACATCCCACAAAGGAACCGGCGTTCCGTTACTAATGTTGTAGGCCTTGCCCAAGGCCGAGCCGCTGGCGAGCAAACTGCTGAGCAACGCTTCATTGAGGTTCTGCACGCTGGTGAAATCGACCTTGTTCAGGCCGTTGCCAATGATCGCCAAGCGTCCTTTGCGCTGCATTTTCAGCAGTCGCGGGAAGATGCTCATGTCACCCGCGCCCGTGACGAAGCGCGGGCGCAGGGCCAGGGTTTCGAGGCCGAATTCCTGGGCGCCGAAGACTTTTTGCTCGGCGAGGAATTTGGTGGCCGCGTAAGGATGTTTGAAGCGCTTTGGCACCTGTTCTTCGGTCAGCCCCAGATGATCGCGACCATCGAAGTAAATCGACGGCGACGACAGGTGCACCAACCGCCGAACCCGCTGTTTCAGGCAGGCTTCAACCACGTTTTCGGTGACCTGGACGTTGCCTTGATGAAAGTCCTGATAGCGCCCCCACAGCCCCACCGCCCCTGCGCAATGGACCACGGCTTCGACGTCTGAACACAGGTCGCGCGCCAGTTCCGGGTCGCTCAAGTCGCCCTGAATAAACTCGGCGCCACGGCGCACCAGATGTTCGACGCTTTCGGCCCGGCGACCGTTGACCCGCACGTCCAGGCCCTGCTCCAGGGCGAAACGCGCAAAGCGTCCGCCGATGAAGCCGCTTGCGCCGGTGACCAGAATTTTCATGTAGTGCTCCGAATATTTCGTTTTGCCTAATGCGTGAGTCTTGACGCTGCCCGTCAGTCCAACGGCACCAGCCATTGTTTCGACGAACGCACCAATTGATCGGTCAACAACCCCAGTAGCTGACCGCCATTGCGCCAATGATGCCAGTACAGCGGCACATCGATGGGCTTATCTGGCAAAAGCTCGCGCAAAACCCCGCGTTCCAGTTGCTCGCGCACCTGTAATTCCGGCACCAGCCCCCAGCCGAGACCGGCCTCGGTCAAGCGAATGAAGCCTTCAGACGAGGGGCATAAATGGTGTTCGAAACCACCGTCGACCCCGAGGGAGGCGAGATAGCGATGCTGCAGGAAATCGTCCGGGCCAAACACCAGCGCCGGGGTTTTTGCCAGTCGGTCGGCGCGAACGCCCTCCGGGAAATGCCGCGCGATGAACGCGGGGCTGGCCAACGCCCGATAACGCATCGCCCCCAACAAAACGCTGCGGGCTCCGGCCACCGGGCGCTCACTGGCGCAGACACACGCCGCCACTTCGCCGGCGCGCATGCGTTTGAGGCCGACGGTCTGGTCTTCGACCACCAGATCCAGCAGCAAGTGTTGCTCGGCACAGAAGTCACCCACCGCTTGCGCCCACCACGTGGCGAGGCTGTCGGCATTCAAGGCGATGCGCAGGCGTTCTGGCAGGCCTTCCTCATCCAGCGCCGGCACCAGGGATTGCAAGTCGCGCTCCAGCAAACGCACTTGCTGCACATGGTTGAGCAGGCGCCGGCCAATCTCTGTCGGCGCCGGCGGTGTGACCCGCACCAGCACCGGTTGGCCGACCCGCGCCTCCAACAGTTTGATCCGCTGGGAGATCGCCGATTGCGACAGGCCAAGCACCTGCGCGGCCCGTTCAAAACCGGCCTGCTCGACCACGGCGGCCAAGGCAGAGAGTAATTTATAGTCGAACATCAGTTTTCCTAATGAGCGATCAGCATGATTGGTTTTTCTTATACAGGTTAGCAGCGGAGAATGCCCACCAAGATCTCTCCGACAAGAATCTCTTCATCAAGGAATCCGACATGGCTGGCGAAACTTCATTGGCAACCCTGCTGCGCAGCATGAACCCGCAACTCAACGCCGGCGAATACGTGTTCTGCACCCTGCTCGACGGCAAGCTGCCTGCGGGCCTTGAGATTGTCGGCAGCTTCCGCGAGCAGGAAGGTCTGACCGTGATCCTGGAACGTTCCCACGCCGAACAGGCCGGTTTCAGCTTCGACTACGTTACGGCCTGGATCACCCTCAATGTGCATTCGGCTCTGGAAGCGGTCGGCCTGACCGCCGCCTTCGCCACCGCATTGGGCAAGGCCGGTATCAGCTGCAACGTGATCGCCGGCTACTACCACGATCACCTGTTTGTCGGTCAGGCCGACGCCGAACGCGCACTGACCGTGCTGCGGGACCTGGCAGCCAACGCGGAGTAAAAACACATGTGGCAAAGTTATGTGAACGGCCTGTTGGTGGCCGCCGGGCTGATCATGGCGATCGGCACGCAGAATGCGTTTGTGCTGGCGCAAAGTCTTCGTCGCGAACATCACCTGCCGGTGGCGGCACTGTGCGTCGTTTGCGATGCCTTGCTCGTGGCCGCCGGGGTGTTTGGCCTCGCCACGGTGCTGGCGCATAACCCGACGTTGCTGGCGGTTGCCCGTTGGGGCGGCGCGGTGTTTCTGATCTGGTATGGCAGCCAGGCGCTGCGCAGGGCTTTTTCGAAACAGAGCCTGCAACAGGGTGAACACCAGACCGTGCGCTCACTGCGCGCGGTGATGCTCAGCGCCTTGGCAGTGACATTGCTCAATCCACACGTTTATCTGGACACGGTTTTACTGATCGGCTCCCTCGGTGCCCAACAAACCGAACCCGGCGCTTATGTCGTGGGCGCGGCCAGTGCTTCGCTGTTGTGGTTTTTCACTTTGGCGTTGGGCGCGGCATGGCTGGCGCCGTGGCTCGCACGGCCAAGCACCTGGCGGATTCTCGATCTGCTGGTGGCGGTGATGATGTTTGCGGTGGCGTTTCAATTAATCGTCACGCCCTGATTATTCCAAAAGGCTCTGGAACCTCTATCCCACACAGTTGTTGCGTGGTTATGCCGCCCCCCCGGTGCTATGATCCGATCCGATGCGCCGCAAAGAGTACAAACTCCCCGGCGCTTGTCTGGCCGCCCGTGATCGGCCTTGCGCTCACCGCAACTGACCTGATTAGGAGAATCATCATGGCTTTCGAATTGCCGCCGCTGCCTTACGCACACGATGCTCTGCAGCCGCACATTTCCAAGGAAACTCTGGAATACCACCACGACAAGCACCACAACACCTACGTCGTGAACCTGAACAACCTGGTGCCAGGCACCGAGTTCGAAGGCAAGACCCTGGAAGAAATCGTTAAATCTTCCTCGGGCGGCATCTTCAACAACGCCGCTCAGGTCTGGAACCACACTTTCTACTGGAACTGCCTGGCGCCAAACGCCGGCGGTCAACCGACCGGCGCGCTGGCTGAAGCCATCAACGCTTCGTTCGGTTCGTTCGACAAGTTCAAGGAAGAATTCAGCAAGACGTCCATCGGCACCTTCGGTTCCGGTTGGGGCTGGCTGGTGAAGAAGGCGGACGGTTCCCTGGCCCTGGCCAGCACCATCGGCGCCGGCAACCCGCTGACCAACGGCGACACCCCGCTGCTGACCTGCGACGTCTGGGAACACGCCTACTACATCGACTACCGCAACGTTCGTCCGAAATACGTCGAAGCGTTCTGGAACCTGGTCAACTGGAAATTCGTGGCTGAGCAGTTCGAAGGCAAAACCTTCACCGCTTAAGATCGACGCCAGACAAAAAACCCGGCTTTTATGCCGGGTTTTTTTATGGGCTTGGGAAATGTTCGAGATCCCTGTGCGACTTCAAATATTGAGTCGACTGCCCGGCCGTCTTCGCGAGCAAGCCCGCTCCCACATTCGACCGCATTCTCATGCAGGATCTCGGTTAAATGTGGGAGCGGGCTTGCTCGCGAAGAACGATAACGCGGTTTACCTGAATGAGTACCTACGTCTGCGGATCGACGTTATCCAAGGCCCGGTTCACCGCCAACTCAGCCAACATGATGATCTGCTGAATCGCCAACACCGTATTGCGCTGCGGGCCAATCAGATTCACGGCGAAATCACTGGTCATGACGCTGGCAGAGGCCAGTGATTCGCAGGCTTGAACCAGCAGGCTTTCGGTGTCCATGTTCGGGGCGATCATGTACATCGTGCTGGGGCGGCGGGGTTTTTCGGTGTATTGCGATGGGGGATCGAGGTAGTAGTCGAGGGCGCGTTTGATGGCTTCGCGGTCCCGCAGGAATGCTTCGGATTGTGTTTCTTCGGCGTCTGGATCGGTAGTGTTCACCGGTGGATCGGGAATTAATTTGTCCATTGTATTTCTCCAGCGTTGGAGCCCCCACTTGCCGCTTCTCACACGGCGAAGAGGTGGCAGCTATGTGCGAGGTGAGAAGACCGGTTATGGACACCCGGCCGGACCGAAGTCCGCCCGCACACAGCCGCCATAACGCAAATACTGGCAGCGATTAAGCTGGCGGCGATTATGCGTGTACAGACACTGGATGACCATAAGTTGCCGGGCTCTCACACCCGGTCGCTGAGTTTTCAGCGACAGCCAGAGGTTAGAGACAAGGCTTCCTACCCGACAACCTGAAAAATGCGTGGGAAAGCTCCGTGTTTTTTACACATCTTTAAACACACAAAAATGGAACGCGGAGCGTCCCCGGCGGCATTCCCACGCGGGAGCGTGGGAACGATCAGTCGGTGTACAGCCCTTGCTTCTCACCACTCAACAGGCCGAGCGTTAGCTCGCCTGAAAGCTTTTGATCTGGCTTTTGATTCACCCGCCCCCTCGGTAGGCTGAGTGGAGGTGTGCATCCGGGGAGTGGCGCGTAGCGCCGTTCGACGCAGTCGAACACGCTGCATGTAGGTGCAGCGAAGCCAACCGGAGGGCAGTGTCCCCGGATGGATACCGGAGCGAAGGAACGCCGAGCCTTAGCGAGGGGCCGGACGCTCGGGGCGAGACCTTTGGTTACTTTGGGGCGTTTGCCAAAGTGACACGCCGTAAGGGCGGAACCATTAGCGGCCGTTACCGCAGAAATGGATATGTACACCAGGGAAGAGAATGGTCGGCTACCAGGCCGCCTTCGCGAGCAAGCCCGCTCCCACATTTGGAATATGTCCATCCGCGGAAAACAGGTCAATTGCTGACAATGAATCCAGCCTGAACCCCCTTGCCCCAACGCCATAGCCGACTACCATCAACCAAGAAGGAAAAATTATCCCAATCCCCTCAAGTTGAAGGACCCAACTACCGACACAGTACTAATAGGACAAACACCCCGGACAACAGCAAATCGGCCAAGCCCACAGACAAAACCTCCTGTGAATAAATGTCCCTTTGACTGCCACCACGGGATTGCCAATACTCATGGCAACTTGATGCTACCCGCACGGAACAAGGAATAACCCTTTGAAGCTGGAACTCAAGAACAGCTTGTCGGTGAAGTTGCTCCGGGTCGTGCTCCTGTCGGCATTGATCGTCGGCGTGGTCTTGAGCTGTGCGCAAATCGTTTTCGACGCCTACAAGACACGCCAGGCCGTGGCCAACGATGCCGAACGCATCCTCGACATGTTCCGCGACCCGTCTACCCAGGCCGTCTACAGCCTCGACCGGGAAATGGGCATGCAAGTGATCGAAGGCCTGTTCCAGGACGACGCCGTGCGCAAGGCCTCCATCGGCCACCCCAACGAAGCCATGCTCGCGCAAAAAACCCGCGAGTTGCAGCATTCAAACAGCCGCTGGCTGACCGACCTGATCCTCGGCAAGGAACGCACCTTCACCACCCAACTGGTGGGTCGCGGCCCTTACAGCGAGTATTACGGCGACCTGAGCATCACCCTCGACACCGCCACCTACGGCCAAGGGTTCATCGTCAGCTCCGTCATCATCTTCATTTCCGGCGTATTGCGCGCCTTGGCCATGGGCCTGGTGCTGTACCTGGTCTATCACTGGCTGCTGACCAAACCGCTGTCGCGGATCATCCAGCACCTGACCGAAATCAACCCGGATCGCCCCAGCGAACACAAGATTCCGCAACTCAAGGGGCACGAAAAGAACGAACTGGGCATCTGGATCAACACCGCCAACCAGCTGCTCGAATCCATCGAACGCAACACCCACCTGCGCCACGAAGCGGAAAACAGCCTGCTGCGCATGGCCCAGTACGACTTCCTCACCGGTTTGCCGAACCGCCAGCAATTGCAGCAACAACTGGACAAAATCCTGGTCGACGCCGGCAAATTGCAGCGTCGGGTCGCGGTGTTAGTGGTTGGCCTGGACGATTTCAAAGGCATCAACGAACAGTTCAGCTATCAGACCGGCGACCAATTGCTACTGGCGTTGGCTGACCGGCTGCGCGCCCACAGCGGCCGACTCGGCGCTCTCGCCCGTCTGGGCGGCGACCAGTTCGCGCTGGTCCAGGCCGATATCGAACAACCTTACGAAGCCGCCGAGCTGGCGCAAAGCATCCTCGATGACCTGGAAGCGGCGTTTGCCCTCGACCATCAGGAAATCCGCCTGCGCGCGACCATCGGCATCACCCTGTTCCCCGAGGACGGTGACAGCACCGAAAAGCTGCTGCAAAAGGCCGAGCAGACCATGACCCTGGCCAAGACCCGCTCGCGCAACCGCTATCAGTTCTACATCGCCAGCGTCGACACCGAGATGCGCCGCCGTCGCGAACTGGAAAAAGACCTGCGCGATGCGCTGGCCCGCGATCAGTTCTACCTCGTCTACCAGCCACAAATCAGCTACCGCGATCACCGGGTGGTGGGCGTCGAGGCGTTGATTCGCTGGCAGCATCCCGAGCATGGCCTGGTGCCGCCGGACCTGTTCATCCCGCTGGCCGAGCAGAATGGCACCATCATTGCCATCGGCGAATGGGTGCTGGACCAAGCCTGCAAACAATTGCGCGAATGGCACGATCAAGGCTTCCCCGACCTGCGCATGGCGGTGAACCTGTCCACCGTGCAACTGCACCACGCCGAGTTGCCGCGCGTGGTGAACAACCTGCTGCAAATGTACCGCCTGCCACCGCGCAGCCTGGAACTGGAAGTGACCGAAACCGGCCTGATGGAAGACATCAGCACCGCCGCCCAGCACCTGTTGAGCCTGCGTCGCTCCGGCGCCTTGATCGCCATCGATGACTTCGGCACCGGCTATTCGTCACTGAGTTATCTGAAAAGCCTGCCGCTGGACAAGATCAAGATCGACAAGAGCTTCGTGCAGGACCTGCTCGATGACGACGACGATGCAACCATCGTTCGCGCGATCATCCAGTTGGGCAAGAGCTTGGGCATGCAAGTCATTGCCGAAGGCGTAGAGACCGCAGAGCAAGAAGCCTACATCATCTCCGAAGGCTGCCACGAAGGTCAGGGCTACCACTACAGCAAGCCACTGCCAGCCCGTGAATTGACCGCTTACCTGAAACAGGCCCAGCGCAGCAACGCGGCGATCCTCTAAAACAACGCAATCCTGAGCGGGCAACGCCCTGTGGCGAGGGAGCTTGTCGAATCGTCGCACCGTCCCGCTCGGCTGCGCAGCAGTCGTAATCAAAACGACGCGATCGTTCATTCGAAACCGAGTCGCAAGTTCAGGGGCGGCTTCGCCACCCAGCGGGAGCAAGCTCCCTCGCCACAGGGCTACAGGTTCTGCGCCGCGCGAATAAGAAATATTTCCACCTGCACCCTTTACACAGAATGCGAAAGATTTGCATTATGTCGCAGTTTTGCGCGCGTGAAGCGCCCTTCCACCCTCTCGAAGCAGGATGTTCGCCATGATTCGTATGCCTCTGGCTACCGCCAGTCTGTTGGCCATCGCTATTTCCCTCGCCGGTTGTGGCGAAGGCAAAGACAAGACCGCCGCCGCGCCAGCGCCGACTCAGGCCGCCAGCACTGCTGCTGCCGCGACCAGCAAAGTCGATGAAGCTGCCGCCAAAGCCGTTGTCGCGCATTACGCCGACATCGTCTTCGCCGTTTACAGCGATGCCGAATCCACCGCGAAAACCCTGCAAACCGCCGTCGACGCTTTCCTTGCCAAACCGAACGACGACACCCTGAAAGCCGCCAAGGCTGCCTGGGTCGCTGCCCGCGTGCCGTACCTGCAGAGCGAAGTGTTCCGCTTCGGCAACACCATCATCGACGATTGGGAAGGTCAGGTTAACTCGTGGCCACTGGATGAAGGCCTGATCGATTACGTCGACAAATCCTACGAACACGCACTGGGTAACCCGGGTGCCACCGCCAACATCATCGCCAACACTGAAGTCCAGGTCGGCGAAGACAAGGTCGACGTGAAAGACATCACCCCGGAAAAACTCGCCAGCCTGAACGAGCTGGGCGGTTCCGAGGCCAACGTTGCCACCGGCTACCACGCCATCGAATTCCTGCTGTGGGGCCAGGACCTGAACGGCACCGGCCCTGGCGCCGGCAACCGTCCTGCTTCCGATTACCTGGAAGGCAAAGGCGCAACTGGCGGTCACAACGATCGTCGCCGCGCTTACCTGAAGTCCGTGACCCAACTGCTGGTCAGCGACCTGGAAGAAATGGTCGGCAACTGGAAGCCGAACGTGGCTGACAACTACCGCGCCACCCTGGAAGCCGAACCGGTGGATACCGGCCTGCGCAAAATGCTGTTCGGCATGGGCAGCCTGTCCCTGGGCGAACTGGCGGGCGAGCGCATGAAGGTGTCCCTGGAAGCCAACTCCCCGGAAGACGAACAGGATTGCTTCAGCGACAACACCCACAACTCGCACTTCTACGATGCCAAAGGCATTCGTAACGTGTACCTGGGCGAATACACCCGCGTCGACGGCACCAAAATGACCGGTGCCAGCCTGTCCTCCCTGGTGGCCAAGGCCGACCCGGCTGCCGACACCGAGCTGAAAGCGGATCTGGCCGCCACCGAAGCCAAGATCCAGGTCATGGTTGACCACGCCAACAAGGGTGAGCACTACGACCAGTTGATCGCTGCCGGTAACACCGCTGGCAACCAGATCGTCCGTGACGCGATCGCTTCCCTGGTCAAACAGACCGGTTCGATCGAAGCCGCCGCTGGCAAACTGGGCATCAGCGACCTGAACCCGGACAACGCTGATCACGAATTCTGATCAACGCTGGCTGCACAAGAAGGCGACCTTAGGGTCGCCTTTTTCATACCCACCCAAAAATCGGATTTCACACCGGTCAAATGTGGGAGCGGGCTTGCTCGCGAAGGGGTCATCACAGACAACATCTCCAGTGCGGCAAACACCGCTTTCGCGAGCAAGCCCGCTCCCACAGGGGATCGCGGTTCTCCAGAAAAAACTGAGCCACATCAAGCAAACGATAATTCCTCTTATTCAAATTCGTATCCCCTGTTAGACTTTGCGCCCTTGTTTTGCTCGTCTCGCAGGATGTCTGATGCCCCCGCTGCTTCTTCGCTTGTCCGCACTGTTACTGGCCCTGGGCCTGAGTGCCTGCGATGACGCCCCACGTTTTACCAAGGCCGAACCTGGCGAAGCCCGGTCCGGTGGCAGCGCGACCGTGCGCAAGACCGATCAGAACGCGTTTTCCCTGCCCTCCGCCAACCTGCCGCCGTCCCGGCGTGTGGACTTCAGCGTCGGCAACAGTTTCTTCCGCAGCCCCTGGGTTATTGCCCCGTCGACCACCACCGCCCGCGATGGCCTCGGTCCGCTGTTCAACACCAATGCCTGTCAGGGCTGCCACATCAAGGACGGTCGCGGTCATCCGCCGACGCCAGATGCGCCGAATGCCGTATCGATGCTGGTACGCCTGTCGATCCCCAACGCACCGGCCTATGCCAAGGTCATCGAGCAGCTCGGCGTAGTGCCGGAGCCGGTCTACGGTGGCCAGTTCCAGGACATGGCCGTGCCGGGTGTTGCACCGGAAGGCAAGGTGCGGGTCGATTACGCGCCCGTCCCAGTGCGGTTCAAGGACGGCACCGAAGTCGAACTGCGCAAGCCGAGCCTGAACATCACCCAACTGGGCTACGGTCCGATGCACCCCGACACCCGGTTCTCGGCGCGTGTCGCCCCGCCAATGATTGGCCTGGGCTTGCTTGAAGCGATCCCCGACGAAGCGATCCTGGCCAATGCCGAAGCGCAGGTGAAGGACAAAAACGGCATCGCCGGACGTCCGAACCGGGTCTGGGATGACGTTCAACAGAAAACCGTCCTCGGACGATTTGGCTGGAAAGCCGGGCAACCGAACCTCAATCAACAGAATGTGCATGCGTTTTCCGGCGACATGGGTCTGACCACCAGCCTGAGACCTTTTGACGACTGCACCGACGCACAAACCGCGTGCAAGCAGGCACCGAATGGCACCGGCCCCGATGGCGAGCCGGAAGTCAGCGACAACATCCTGCGCCTGGTGCTGTTTTACAGCCGAAACCTCGCCGTACCGGCCCGCCGCGATGTCAGCGCACCCGAAGTGCTGGCCGGCAAAAACTTGTTTTTCCAGGCCGGATGCCAGTCCTGCCACACGCCGAAATACACCACCGCCGCCAACGCCGCCGAACCTGAATTGGCCAATCAAGTGATTCGCCCGTACAGCGATCTGCTGCTGCATGACATGGGCGACGGCCTGGCCGACAACCGCACTGAATTCCAGGCCAGTGGCCGCGACTGGCGTACCCCGCCGTTGTGGGGCATCGGCCTGACGCAAGCGGTCAGTGGCCACACCCAGTTTTTGCATGATGGCCGCGCGCGCAATCTGCTCGAAGCCGTGCTCTGGCATGGCGGCGAAGCTCAGGCCGCGCAGCAACAGGTTTTGTCTTTCAATGCCGAGCAGCGCACTGCGTTGCTGGCGTTTTTGAATTCTCTTTAAACACTTATAAAGAATCGGGAGCCCGACATGTTCCGCCCCAAATTGTTGTTCACCAGCCTTGCAGCACTCGCACTGGGCGCCTGTTCACCGCAGGACCCGCAAGCCGTGACGTCGGCCGCCATTGCCAAATCGGTGATCCTGCCGACCTACACCCGCTGGGTTGAAGCTGATCGCCAATTGGCCGTCAGCGCCCTCGCCTATTGCGAAGGCAAGGAAGACCTCGACACCGCCCGCGCCGACTTCCTGCACGCGCAGAAGGCCTGGGCCGAGCTGCAACCATTGCTGATCGGGCCACTGGCCGAGGGCAACCGTTCGTGGCAGGTGCAGTTCTGGCCGGACAAGAAGAACCTGGTCGGCCGTCAGGTCGAGCAATTGGTCACCGCGCAGCCGCAGATCGATGCCGCTGCCCTGGCCAAGTCCAGCGTGGTGGTGCAAGGCCTCTCGGCTTATGAATACATTCTGTTCGACAGCAAGCCGGACGTGGCCAACGACGCACAGAAAGCCAAGTATTGCCCGCTGCTGAAAGCCATCGGCGAGCGCCAGAAACATCTGGCCGAAGAGATTCTGCAAAGCTGGAACAACACCGACGGCATGCTCGCGCAAATGAGCAAATTCCCGAACCAGCGCTACGCCGATTCCCACGAAGCCATCGCCGATTTGCTGCGTGTGCAAGTCACCGCCATCGACACCCTGAAGAAAAAACTCGGCACGCCAATGGGCCGCCAGAGCAAGGGCGTGCCGCAGCCGTTCCAGGCCGATGCATGGCGCAGCCAGTCGTCCCTGACCGGCCTCGAAGCCAGCCTCGCCGCGGCCAAAACCGTGTGGGAAGGCGTCGACAACAAAGGCCTGCGCGGTCTGTTGCCGAGCGAGCAGAAACCATTGGCCGACAAGATCGATGCTGCCTACGCCGCCTCGCTGAAACTGTTCGCCAGCAACCAGCGCTCGCTGACCGAAATGCTCAACGACGATGCCGGTCGCCAGCAACTCAACGATCTCTACGACAGCCTCAACGTGGTCCACCGTCTGCACGAAGGCGAACTGGCCAAGGCGCTGGGCATTCAACTGGGCTTCAACGCCAACGACGGTGACTGATGAGGACGAGTGCCATGCTGCGACGTCAGGCTCTGACTTTAGGTAGCTTGCTGCTGGGAGCAGTGACACTGGGCAGCTGGACGCTGTTCAAGCAAAAGGACAAAAGCCCGCTGCTGCTGTCGGCGCGGGACGACACCGATGGCAAGCATTACGCCGTCGGTTATCGGCTGGACGGCACCCGGGTGTTCGCCACCCAGGTCGGCCAGCGCTGCCACGACATCATCAACCACCCGACGTTGCCGATCGCCCTGTTCGTGGCCCGTCGTCCGGGCACCGAGAGCTACCTGATCGACCTGCGCGACGGCACGTTGTTGCAAACCGTGACCTCGCTGCCGAACCGGCATTTCTACGGGCACGCAGTCATTCACAACAGCGGTGACTGGCTGTACGCGACCGAGAACGATACGTCCGATCCGGGCCGCGGCTTGCTCGGTGTGTATAAGTTCGAAGGTGAGCGGCTGGTGCACAGCGGCGAGATTTCCACCCATGGCATCGGCCCGCATCAGGTGTCGTGGATGCCCGACGGCGAAACCCTGGTGGTGGCCAACGGCGGCATTCGCACCGAAGCCGAAAGCCGGGTCGAGATGAACCTCAACGCCATGGAGCCAAGCCTGGTACTGATGCAACGCGATGGCACGCTGTTGAGCAAGGAAACCCTCGCCCAACAGATGAACAGCGTGCGGCATCTGGGGATCGCCAGCGACGGCACCATCGTTGCCGGTCAGCAATTCATGGGGCCGTCCCATGAGTCATCGGAGCTGTTAGCGATCAAGCGTCCCGGCCAGCCGTTCGTGGCGTTCCCGGTGCCCGAGCATCAATTGCAGGCGATGGGGCATTACACCGCCAGCGTCGCGGTGCACAGCGAACTGCGCCTGGTGGCGTTGACCGCGCCACGGGGCAATCGCTTCTTCATCTGGGACCTGGACAGCGGCGAATTGCGCCTGGATGCGCCACTGCCAGATTGCGCCGGCGTCGGCGCGGTGGCCGATGGTTTTGTCGTGACCTCGGGTCAGGGCCGCTGCCGCTACTACGATTGCCGCCAGACAAACCTTGTTGCAAAACCCCTGGAGCTGCCGGCCGGCCTCTGGGATAACCACCTGCATCTCATCTGATTCCACTCCCCTGTTGACATGCTTACCCTGTGGCGAGGGAGCTTGCTCCCGCTGGGCTGCGCAGCGGCCCTGAAAAATGGGACTGCTACGCAGTCCAGCGGGAGCAAGCTCCCTCGCCACAGGTTTTGTGTTCGTTTTCCTGACTGTGAAATGTGTCAGTTGGAATCACCCGCGCACTCGGAGTAATGTGCCTCCCTGTCTCACCTGATTTTCTCCAAGGAACTGGAAATATGCTGCGTCGCCGCATGCTGATCATGTTGGGTGTTGTTCTGCTGATCGTGCTGGTCCTGGCCGGTTATAAAGCCTTCTCCATCTACACGATGATTCAAGGCTTCTCCGCGCCAAAACCGCCGATCAGTGTCGCCGTGGCCACCGCCACCGAACGGCCGTGGCAAGCCCGCCTGCCCACCGTTGGCACACTCAAGGCGTTGCAAGGCGTGGACCTGAGCCTGGAGACCGACGGCACCGTCGTCGATTTGCAGTTCGAGTCAGGGCAAAAGGTCAAGGCCGGCCAACCCCTGCTGCGACTCGACAGCGCCGTGGAAAGTGCCTTGCTGGAAACGGCGCTGGCCGACCTCGGGCTGGCCCAACTCGATTACGGTCGCGGTAGCCAACTGGTCGGCAGCCAGGCCATTTCCAAAGGCGAATTCGACCGACTGTCAGCGGTGCAGAAAAAGAGCAAAGCCACGGTCAATCAGCTCAGGGCCGCGCTCAGCAAAAAGAGCATCGCCGCGCCCTTTAGCGGGACCATCGGCATTCGTCAGGTGGACATCGGTGATTACGTCGCCACCGGCACCATGATTGCCACCCTGCAAGACCTCAGCAGCCTCTATGTAGACTTCTTCATCCCCGAGCAGTCGATACCAAAGATCGCTCTCGGCCAACCGGTGCAGGTCATTGTCGCGGCCTACCCGACGCTAACCTTCCCCGGCACCATCAGTGCGATCAACCCGAAAGTCGAAAACAGCACGCGCAACGTCCAGGTTCGCGCGACCCTGGCCAATCCCGACGGCACGTTGCTGCCGGGGATGTTCGCCAGCCTGCAAGTGTTGTTGCCCGACCCGCAACCACGCATTGTCGTACCGGAAAGCGCGATCACTTACACGCTGTACGGCAACTCGATCTACGTCGTCGCGCAGAAAAAAGCCGAAGACGGCAGCCTGGAAAAAGACGACAAGGGCCAACCGATCCTGATCGCCGAACGGCGTTTCATCGAAACCGGCGAGCGCCGCGACGGGCTGGTGATGATTACCAAAGGTGTGCAGAACGGCGAAAAAGTGGTCACGGCCGGCCAGATCAAACTGGACAACGGTGCGCACATCGCGATCAGCGACGACAAGACCCTAGCCGAGAAGAACAGTCAGCCGCGCGCGGACTGATCAAGGAATCCCCATGGCTTTTACCGACCCGTTCATCCGCCGCCCGGTTCTCGCGACCGTGGTCAGCCTGTTGATTGTGCTGCTGGGCTTCCAGGCCTGGAGCAAACTGCCGTTGCGCCAGTACCCGCAAATGGAAAACGCCCTGATCACGGTGACCACGGCGTACCCCGGGGCCAACGCCGAAACCATCCAGGGTTACATCACTCAACCGATGCAGCAAAGCCTGGCCAGCGCCGAGGGTATCGACTACATGACGTCGGTCAGTCGCCAGAACTTCTCGGTGATCTCGATCTACGCACGTATCGGTTCCAACAGCGACCGCTTGTTCACCGAGCTTTTGGCCAAGGCCAACGAGGTCAAGAACCAGTTGCCTCAGGACGCCGAAGACCCGGTGCTGAGCAAGGAAGCGGCTGACGCTTCCGCACTCATGTACATCAGCTTCTTCAGCAAGGAACTGAGCAACCCGCAGATCACCGACTACCTGTCGCGGGTCATCCAGCCGAAGCTGGCCACCCTGCCCGGCATGGCCGAAGCCGAGATCCTCGGCAACCAGGTGTTTGCCATGCGCCTGTGGCTGGACCCGGTGAAGCTGGCCGGTTTTGGTCTCAGCGCCAGCGACGTGACCAACGCGGTCCGCCAGTACAACTTCCTCTCCGCCGCCGGCGAAGTGAAAGGCGAATACGTCGTCACCAGCATCAATGCCAACACCGAGCTCAAATCCGCTGAAGCCTTTGCCGCGATTCCGCTCAAGGTCGACGGTGACAGCCGCGTGCTGCTCAGCGATGTCGCGCGGGTGGAAATGGGCGCGGAGAACTATGACACCATCAGTTCCTTCGGTGGCACACCCTCGGTGTACATCGGCATCAAGGCCACGCCGGGCGCCAACCCGCTGGACGTGATCAAGGAAGTGCGCAAGATCATGCCGGAACTGGAAGCCCAGCTGCCGCCGAACCTCAAAGGTGAAATCGCCTACGACGCCACGCTGTTCATTCAGGCTTCGATCGATGAAGTGGTGAAAACCCTGTTCGAAGCGGTGCTGATCGTCATCGTCGTGGTGTTCCTGTTTCTCGGGGCGCTGCGGTCAGTGGTGATCCCGGTGGTGACCATTCCGCTGTCGATGATCGGCGTGATGTTTTTCATGCAGATGATGGGTTACTCGATCAACCTGCTGACGCTGCTGGCGATGGTGCTGGCCATCGGGCTGGTGGTGGACGATGCGATCGTGGTGGTGGAGAACATTCACCGGCATATCGAGGAAGGCAAGACGCCTTTAGATGCGGCCATCGAAGGCGCCCGGGAAATTGCGATGCCGGTGGTCTCGATGACCATCACCCTGGCGGCGGTCTACGCGCCGATCGGTTTCCTGACCGGGCTGACGGGCGCGTTGTTCAAGGAATTCGCCCTGACACTGGCCGGGGCGGTGGTGATCTCCGGCGTGGTGGCACTGACACTGTCACCGATGATGTGCGCTTTTTTGCTGCGTCACGACGAAAATCCCAGTGGCCTCGCCCACCGCCTGGACCGGATTTTCGAAGGTCTCAAGCGTCGTTACCAAAGCCTGCTGCACGGCACCCTGAACACCCGGCCAGTGGTGCTGGTGTTTGCGGTGATCGTGCTGTGCCTGATTCCGGTGCTGCTCAAATTTACCAAGTCGGAGCTGGCACCCGACGAGGATCAGGGCATCATTTTCATGCTGGCCAACGCCCCGCAACCGACCAACCTCGACTACCTCAACACCTATACCGACGAATTCGTCACCATTTTCAAGGAGTTCCCCGAGTATTACTCCTCGTTCCAGATCAATGGGTTCAACGGCGTGCAATCGGGGATTGGTGGTTTCCTGCTCAAACCGTGGAATGAACGTCACCGCACGCAGATGGCGATCCTGCCCGAGGTCCAGCGCAAACTGCAGAGCATCGCCGGGTTGCAGATTTTCGGCTTCAATCTGCCCTCCCTGCCCGGTACTGGCCAAGGGTTGCCGTTTCAGTTCGTGATCAACACGGCCAACGACTACGAGTTACTGTTGCAGGTAATGGACCGGGTGAAGAAGCGCGCCATGGAGTCCGGAAAATTCGCCTTCGTCGACGTCGACCTGGCCTTCGACAAGCCGGAAGTGGTGGTCGACATCGACCGCGCCAAAGCCGCGCAGATGGGCGTCTCGATGCAGGACCTGGGCGGAACGCTGGCGACGTTGCTGGGCCAGGCGGAAATCAACCGTTTCACCATCGAAGGCCGCAGCTACAAGGTCATCGCCCAGGTCGAACGTCCCTTCCGGGATAACCCGGACTGGCTCAACAACTATTACGTGAAGAACAACAAGGGCGAATTACTGGCCCTGTCGACGCTGATTACCGTGACCGACCGTGCGCGACCGCGACAACTGAACCAGTTCCAGCAACTCAACTCGGCCATCCTTTCCGGCGTGCCGCTGGTCAGCATGGGTGAGGCCATCGACACCGTGCGCCAAATCGCCCGGGAAGAAGCCCCGGCGGGCTTTGCCGTCGACTATGCCGGCGCGTCGCGGCAATTCGTTCAGGAAGGCAGTGCGCTGTGGGTAACCTTTGCCCTGGCTCTGGCAATCATCTTCCTGGTACTGGCCGCACAGTTTGAAAGCTTCCGCGACCCGCTGGTGATTCTGGTGACCGTGCCGTTGTCGATTTGCGGGGCGTTGATCCCGCTGTTCCTCGGCTGGTCGAGCATGAACATTTATACCCAGGTCGGGCTGGTGACGCTGATCGGGCTGATCAGCAAGCACGGGATCCTGATCGTCGAATTCGCCAACCTGCTGCGCAAGGAAAAAGGCCTGACCGCTCGCGAAGCGGTGGAGGAAGCGGCGGCAATCCGGCTGCGGCCAGTGCTGATGACCACGGCAGCGATGGTATTTGGCATGGTGCCGTTGATTATTGCCACGGGCGCGGGGGCGGTGAGCCGGTTTGATATCGGGATGGTGATCGCTACGGGGATGTCGATCGGGACGTTGTTCACGTTGTTCGTGTTGCCGTGCATCTACACCCTGCTGGCCAAACCCGATCCCAAGGAACACCCATAACAAATGTGGGAGCGGGCTTGCTCGCGAAGGCGGTGTGTCATTCAGCGATGATGTTGACTGTCACACCGCCTT
>NZ_RCZE01000040.1 GCF_006438915.1 Pseudomonas arsenicoxydans
CCAACTACCCCATCACCCTCTCGGTGGACGACCAGGGGGAGGGCTTCACACTGACCGCCCAGACCCTTCACGGAATCGATCCCGTACGGCTGACCCATTACCTGGTCACCGCCCTGCACGGCCTGCTTGATGCCGTGGTCAGCGATCCACAAAGGCCCATCCTGACGGTACCGATTCTGCCGGACGCCGAACGCCAGCAACTGCTGGTGGATTTCAACGCCACTCAGGCCGACTTCCCGCAAGAGGCACTGATCCATGAGCTGTTCGAGGACCAGGCACAACGCCACCCCGACGCCACTGCACTGGTGTTTGAATCCCAGTCGCTGAGTTATGGCGAACTCAACCGCCGGGCCAATCGCCTTGCCCATCACCTGATCGCATTGGGGGTACGGCCGGATGATCGGGTGGCGATCTGTGTCGAACGCAGCCTGGAGATGGTGGTCGGCTTGCTGGCCATCCTCAAAGCCGGTACGGGTCAGCCTAAAGGGGTCATGGTTGAGCACCGCAATGTCCTCAATCTTGATCGTGGTTTACGCCCATTTTTCACCGAGCGAATGAAACAGCCGTACCGTGTCACGATGAATGCCAGCCTCCTGTTCGACGCCTCTGTGCAAGACTGGATGCAATTGCTGTCGGGCAATACCGTGGTTATCGTGCCGGCAGCCGTCCGGATGGATGGTCAGCAGCTCTGGCACTACTTTACCCAGCACGCCGTGGATGTTTTCGATTCCACGCCCATTCAGTTGCAAGGGCTATTAGAGGCCGGT
>NZ_RCZE01000041.1 GCF_006438915.1 Pseudomonas arsenicoxydans
TTTCTATCACATACCCAAATTTTTAAAGAACGAACTAGTCAAAGACTAGAAATCAACATTCACCATCTCACGATGGAATGCTCATTTCTAAGCTTTCTTACTAACAGAAGCAGTAGTGGTGGAGCCAAACGGGATCGAACCGTTGACCTCCTGCGTGCAAGGCAGGCGCTCTCCCAGCTGAGCTATGGCCCCGTATTTCTACAGGCGTTTCCCACACAAAATTGGTGGGTCTGGGCAGATTCGAACTGCCGACCTCACCCTTATCAGGGGTGCGCTCTAACCAACTGAGCTACAGACCCAATTTCGAGCTACTAAGGCCGACCTCACCCTGCTCTTAACCACAAAGCATGGGGTACGCTCTAACCAACTSAGCTACAAACCGATACAGGCTGCTTCTTTCGTCTTCTTCAATGAATCAAGCAATTCGTGTGGGAACTTATGGAGCAGCTGATGTCGTCGATTAAGGAGGTGATCCAGCCGCAGGTTCCCCTACGGCTACCTTGTTACGACTTCACCCCAGTCATGAATCACACCGTGGTAACCGTCCTCCCGAAGGTTAGACTAGCTACTTCTGGTGCAACCCACTCCCATGGTGTGACGGGCGGTGTGTACAAGGCCCGGGAACGTATTCACCGCGACATTCTGATTCGCGATTACTAGCGATTCCGACTTCACGCAGTCGAGT
>NZ_RCZE01000005.1 GCF_006438915.1 Pseudomonas arsenicoxydans
TAACATTCAAAATAAATGTTGAATGTTAAGCAGCCTTCGCGAGCAAGCCCGCTCCCACATTTTGATTGGGTTGTGTCAGTTATTAGCCTTGAGCTTTTAAAGCCTCGACCGCACACCTCACTGACCATGGATCAACGTTCTCGATAACGACTATGCCCAAGGGTGTTTTTTCATCGCCGGGCTCCAGCACTACAGTGGCCACATCTTCTTCCCCCACTCTGGAGCAACATCATGAAAAGCCTCATCGGTCTTGGTTTCGCCCTGTCGGTCCTTGGCGCTACATCCGCCATCGCCGCCCCGCACGCCACCTCGCAAGTTGTCGCCGCCGTCAAGGTCAGCCAACCAGCGACCCTGAACGTGAACACCGTCGGCCTCGATCACAAGGACAGCCAGCCAAGCAAACTCTACGTCGCTGAAAACCGTCCTGAGTTCGGTTCGAAGTATCAGCGCTATTGATCAACGGCTTTGCGCCGCTTGAACCAAAAACCCCGGGTAGATCCGATCTACCCGGGGTTTTTCTTTGAGAGAGGAAACCTGTGGGAGCCAAGCTTGCTCGCGATGGCGGCCTGACATTCAACATTGATGATGACTGACCAGACGCAATCGCGAGCAAGCTCGGCTCCCACAGAGACATTTATCTCAATGGGAGCTCGTCAGCTGCTACCACTATTCGCGCCGCCAGGGCTTTGGCCTGTAGCGCTACGTCGGTGACGGCCGTGCTTTCCCACCACAAGCCTCGCAACGGCGGGCCCATGGCGAACAGGCGACGGGCGACCTGGCCATCGGCGTCCAGTACGGCACCGTCTGTCCCCGCAGCGATCCCCAGTGCCAGCGGCCCCGGCTGGATCAGTCCGCGCGCCAGCAATTGTTGCGGCAACGGTCGAGCGACCCGGCGCCAGTCATACTCGATACCGCTGGAATTGATCAACGCCGCGCCAGTCACCACACAGGTATCGGCCTCGCCACGGCGGCGAATGCGGATGCTGACGCCGCCCTGCGACACAAGCTCAAGCCCTTTGAACGACGCAGCCTGAATCCGCAACCGCCCTTTCCGGTGTAACCGCTCCACCAAAGCCGCACTCAACGGTGGCGAACGGTGGTGATGACTTTCCCACCATGGCCGCACATGCCGCACAAACTGTCGACGCTGCAGGTCCGTCGCCTGATTCCACAACCGTCCAATGTGCGCCCGCACGGTGTCGAGAGGTGCTTGCCAGTCAATGCCTTGGGCGATCGCCTCCCGGCACTGCCGCCGCAGTTCGCGCACCAGTTGGCGGGGTGTGCGAAGGCTGTGATCGTCGGCGAGAAAATCCACCCAGGCCGGCGGTTGCCGACGCACATGCGGCAACAAGCCGTGGCGGGAAAACACTTCGATGGGGCCGCGATGCCCGGCTTGTTCCAGTGAGACCACGGCATCGACCATGGTCAGGCCGGAACCGATGATCAGCACTGTCGACTGCGGGTCGAGCTGGCGCATGGCGGCGACATCCCACGGATCGAGCGCTGCGGCGTTCAAACCGCTGGACTCGGTCTGTGGCGTGCGTGCGGCGGGGAACATGCCAGTCGCCAGCACCGCAAAAGCGCCCTGCAAGCGTTGACCGTCACTCAAGGTCAGCCGTACCCAATCGTCGTCCGTTTGAAGATCGATCACTTCCGCCCGCACATGCTCGACGGTTGAGCCATGCAACGCCCCGACGGCTTGCGCTTCGGCCAGACGTTGCTGTACGTACACGCCGAACAGCCCTCGTGGCGGGAACAACTCGCTGATTGGCACCGGTTGTTCGGCCGATTCCGGCCAGCCACCGGCGGCAATGTGCTCGGTTAGCCATTGCGTCAGGTCATCGGCGTTGTCCGGATCGACGCTCATGCGCGCCGCGTTGCCGTTGAGCGTATGACCCAATTCGACGGCGCTGTAGGCTTCGCCTCGACCGAGCTCGGCACGCGGTTCGATCACCAGCACCGAACGCCGGCCCGGCACGCGCAACAACTGCGCCGCCAGCATCGCGCCGCTGAGGCCGCCGCCGATGATCAGGATGTCGGAGTGGCGGGTGTCGTCGGTCGTCTGTGCGCTCTGGATTTCGCTCATGCCATGCTCGTTGGTCAAATGGAATGCTGCTGCGTGCCACCTTAATGCGTTGCTCTCCCGCACACAAATACCGCCTTTTGTAGGAGTGAGCCTGCTCGCGATGGCGGTGTGTCAGGCTCCCTCAATGCAGGCTGATACACCGCCATCGCGAGCAGGCTCACTCCACAGGTGACCGCATTGTCTGGGGGACAGGTGATCAAATGTGGGAGCGGGCTTGCCCGCGAAGGCGTCTACGCAGACGCCACCTTCTTCTCCTGCTGCCGCAACGCCGCCAGATCCCGATACCCTGCCCCCGGATGACTCTCTGGCAACCGCGCCCCGTCTCCAAACAACTTCTCGCGCAAGGTCCCCGGCGCATACTCGGTCTTGTACACCCCGCGCTTCTGCAACTCCGGCACCAGCAATGCCACGACATCGATGAAGGTTTCATGGGGCATGCGCGTCAGCCAGGTTAAACCCGTCCACGTCGGTCTCCTCCACCCACTCTTGTCCGCCGCTCGCGATCACGCAGAATCGCGCCCTCTTCCCAAAGCTTGTAACAAACCTCCAGGTACTCCTCGGCGAAGTTGTAACGGGCGTCGTGCTCAGTCTGATTCTTCTAACCGATGTTCTTCGCGCCACTTTCCAGATATGACGTGACGATGTTCCAGCCGGCGCGGCCCTTAGTCAGGTGGTCGAGCGTCGACAGACGTCGGGCGAATGGATAGGGGTGCTCGAAGGACAGCGACGCGGTCAGGCCGAAACCCAGATGCTCGGTGACGAGCGCCATCGGCGGGATCCGTTGCAGCGGATCGTTGACCGGCGCTTGTGCCCGAAAGCTATTTCCTGTTGTTTCAACAGGTTGGTGAATCTTCAGAGAAAAATCTGCAGCTTTGGAAAAGCAAAGTGTCTATCCACTGTTGATCGGCAAACAGTCAGATCACCACGTTACGCACAAACCGCGTCGCCACCGGGCCATCGTTGCGATAGGCATGGGGCTGGTTACTGGCAAACATGAAGAACTCACCGGCAGCAATGTGCTGCGGCGTGTCGCCCAACATCAGGGTCAGGCAGCCTTCGAACACGTAGATCTGTTCGCTCCAGCCTTCGGCATCCGGTTGCGAGGGGTAGATTTCCCCCGGTTGCAGGCACCATTCCCACTGTTCCACTTCGCGAGTCGCAGAGGCCTTGGACAGTAAAACGGCTTTGCTGCCGGGGATTAATCCAGCCCAGGCCACTTCGTTGATGCGGCTCGGGTCGCGGGCGTCAGGGGCCTGGATGAGGTCGCTGAACCTCACGTCCAGCGCTTCGGCCACGCGGTCGAGGGTGGTCAGGCTGACGTTTTTCTCGCCGGCCTCGATGGCCACCAGCATCCGCCGGCTGACTCCGGACTTTTCGGCCAGCGCGGTCTGGCTCATGTCGGCGGCATGGCGCAGGCGTCGGACGTTCAGGCTGACGTGCTGGAGGACCGAAGCCCGTTGCGTGGAATCTTTGTGCACTATATTGCTCACTCGGTGGGGTTGGGCAGTATACTGCGCAACATTCGGCGCATTGTGCGTCCCCCTCAGGTAGCGCGCAAGGTCATGACGTCGGTGAACTCTTCTTCCCCCCGTTTCTCACGGTTCAGCAAAGCCGAGTGCGTGCTGGTGCTGATCACCATGGTCTGGGGCGGCACATTTTTGTTGGTGCAGCACGCGATGACCGTCAGCGGCCCGATGTTTTTCGTCGGCCTGCGCTTTGCCGCCGCGGCGATCATTGTGGCGCTGTTCTCCTGGCGTCACCTGCGGGAACTGACCCTGTTCGAACTCAAGGCCGGGGCCTTTATCGGTGTGGCGATCATGCTCGGCTACGGCTTGCAGACCGTGGGTCTGCAAAGCATTCCCAGCAGTCAGTCGGCGTTTATTACGGCGTTGTACGTGCCCTTTGTACCGTTGCTGCAATGGCTGGTGCTGGGACGTCGCCCGGGATTGATGCCGAGCATCGGGATCATGCTGGCGTTTACCGGGTTGATGTTGTTGTCCGGGCCTGCCGGCGCGTCCTTCAATTTCAGCCCCGGTGAAATCGCCACGCTGATCAGCGCCATCGCGATTGCTGCGGAGATCATTCTGATCAGCACCTACGCCGGTCAGGTCGATGTGCGGCGGGTGACGGTGGTGCAATTGGCGACCACTTCGGTGCTGGCATTTTTGATGGTGGTGCCGACCCAGGAACGGATTCCGGACTTTTCCTGGCTGCTGTTGTGCAGCGCGTTGGGCCTGGGCGCGGCGAGTGCGGCAATTCAGGTGGCGATGAACTGGGCGCAGAAAAGTGTTTCGCCGACCCGGGCGACCTTGATTTATGCGGGTGAGCCGGTGTGGGCCGGGATTGTCGGGCGGATCGCCGGGGAGCGCTTGCCGGCGATTGCACTGCTGGGCGCGGGGTTGATTGTGGCGGCGGTGATTGTGAGTGAGTTGAAGACCAAGGGTAAGGGTGTGGCGGCGGAGGAAGAGTCGGAGCCAGAAACATCGGTTGAACCTTGATAAGTTGGTTGCCGGATAGATCGCCTTCGCGAGCAAGCCCGCTCCCGCATTAGATCTTCAGTGAACACAGAATGCGTGTACGACTGAGATTAAATGTGGGAGCGGGCTTGCTCGCGAAGGGGCCAGACCTGCTAAACACTGGTCCCGGAAACAATGTGAATCAGGCTTTTTCCGTCTACCGTGTAGGATTCTGCGACAGCTTGGCGTTTGGCGATCTTGGGAGTGGCACGTATGATGCTTCACAAACTTCCGCAGATTAGAAGCCTATGTCCCTGATAGTTCTACTGCTTCTGCCTTTCATCGGCAGCTGTCTGGCAGCCGTCCTGCCACACAACGCGCGCAATACCGCCCCCCTGCTGGCCGGCCTGATCGCACTGATCGGCACGGTCCAGGTCGCGCTCTTGTACCCCCAAATCGCCCACGGCGGCGTGATTCGCGAAGAATTCTTCTGGCTGCCAAGCCTCGGCCTGAACTTCGTCCTGCGCCTGGACGGTTTCGCCTGGTTGTTCTCGATGCTGGTGCTGGGCATCGGTACCCTCGTCTCGTTGTACGCGCGTTACTACATGTCGCCGGACGATCCGGTACCGCGGTTTTTCGCGTTTTTCCTGGCGTTCATGGGCGCCATGCTCGGGCTGGTGATTTCCGGCAACCTGATCCAGATCGTGTTTTTCTGGGAGTTGACCAGCCTCTTCTCATTCCTGCTGATCGGTTACTGGCACCACCGCAGCGATGCACGACGCGGCGCCTACATGGCGCTGATGGTCACCGGTGCAGGCGGCTTGTGCCTGCTGGCGGGGGTCATGCTGCTCGGCCATGTGGTCGGCAGCTATGACCTGGACAAGGTCCTGGCCGCCGGCGATCTGATTCGCGCACATGCCCTCTACCCTATTCTGCTACCCCTGATCCTGATCGGCGCCTTGAGCAAAAGCGCGCAATTCCCCTTCCACTTCTGGCTGCCTCACGCGATGGCGGCGCCGACACCGGTTTCGGCCTATCTGCACTCGGCGACTATGGTCAAGGCCGGGGTGTTTCTGCTGGCACGGCTGTGGCCTTCGCTATCCGGCAGTGAAGAATGGTTCTACATCGTCAGCGGCGCCGGGGCCTGCACCCTGTTGCTCGGCGCGTACTGCGCGATGTTCCAGAACGACCTCAAGGGGTTGCTGGCTTACTCGACCATCAGCCACTTGGGCCTGATCACACTGCTGCTGGGCTTGAACAGTCCGCTGGCCGCCGTGGCCGCGGTGTTCCACATTCTCAACCACGCGACCTTCAAGGCCTCGCTGTTCATGGCCGCCGGCATCATCGACCACGAAAGCGGCACCCGCGACATTCGCAAGCTCAGCGGCCTGATCAAACTGATTCCGTTCACCGCCACCCTGGCCATGGTCGCCAGCGCCTCGATGGCCGGTGTGCCGCTGCTCAACGGTTTCCTCTCGAAAGAAATGTTCTTTGCCGAAACCGTGTTCATCAATGCCACGGCTTGGGTCGAGTGGAGCCTGCCGATCGTCGCGACCATCGCCGGCACCTTCAGCGTCGCCTATTCACTACGCTTCACCGTCGACGTGTTCTTCGGCCCGACCGCCACAGACCTGCCACACACCCCACACGAACCGCCGCGCTGGATGCGTGCGCCGGTGGAGTTGCTGGTGTTCACCTGTCTGGTCGTGGGGATGTTCCCGGCGCAAGTAGTCGGTTCCATCCTGGCCGCCGCGGCCTTGCCGGTGGTGGGTGGCACCCTGCCGGAATACAGCCTGGCGATCTGGCACGGCTTGAACGCGCCGATGATCATGAGCCTGATCGCCATGTCCGGCGGCATCGTGCTCTACCTGCTGTTGCGCAATCAGCTCAAGCGCGGGCGCTTCAAGTACCCGCCAGTGATTGGCCGGTTCAGCGGCAAGCGTCTGTTCGAGCGCAGCCTGGTGATCATGATGCGCCTGGCCCGTCGTCTGGTGCGCCGGATCAGCACCCATCGCCTGCAAACCCAATTGTTCCTGGTGGTCCTCGCCGCCGTGCTGGCCGGGTTAATCCCGATGCTCCACAACAACCTGAGCTGGGGCGATCGGCCGAAAATTCCGGGTTCAATCGTGTTCGTGACTCTGTGGTTACTGGCTATTGCCTGCGCCCTCGGCGCGGCGTGGCAGGCCAAGTATCACCGACTCGCGGCCCTGACCATGGTCAGCGTTTGCGGCCTGATGACCTGCGTGACCTTCGTCTGGTTCTCCGCGCCGGACCTGGCGTTGACGCAATTGGCGGTCGAAGTGGTGACCACGGTTCTGATCCTGCTGGGCCTGCGCTGGCTGCCTCGGCGGATCGAGGAAGTCTCGCCACTGCCGAGCACCCTGCGCAAGGCGCGCATCCGGCGTATCCGCGACTTGCTCTTGTCGACCGTGGTCGGTGGCGGCATGGCCTTGCTGGCCTACGCGATGCTGACGCGCCAGACGCCCAACGACATTTCCTCGTTCTACCTCAGCCGCGCCCTGCCCGAAGGCGGCGGCAGCAACGTGGTCAACGTGATGCTGGTGGACTTCCGTGGCTTCGACACCCTCGGTGAAATCACCGTGTTGGTGGCTGTGGCCCTGACCGTGTTCGCCCTGCTGCGACGCTTCCGCCCGCCGAAAGAAAGCCTGCAGCTGCCGGCGCAGCAACGCCTGTTGGCGCCGGACGTGGTCACCGACCTGGTCAACCCGCGCCACGCCAGCGATACCGCACTGGGCTTCATGATGGTCCCGGCGGTGCTGGTGCGCCTGCTGTTGCCGATTGCCCTGGTGGTGTCGTTCTACCTGTTCATGCGCGGGCACAATCAACCGGGCGGTGGTTTTGTCGCCGGGTTGGTGATGTCGGTGGCGTTCATCCTGCAATACATGGTCGCCGGCACGCAGTGGGTCGAGGCGCAAATGAGCCTGCGACCGCTGCGCTGGATGGGCACCGGGTTGTTGTTCGCCACGGTCACCGGACTCGGGGCCATGGCCGTCGGTTATCCGTTCCTGACCACTCACACCTGGCACTTTTCACTGCCGGTGCTGGGTGACATTCACATCGCCAGCGCGCTGTTTTTCGACATTGGCGTGTACGCCGTGGTGGTCGGTTCGACACTGTTGATCCTCACCGCCCTCGCCCACCAATCGGTTCGCGGCCACAAAACCGCGGCCCAGCCCAAACCCGTCGCCACGCAAGGAGCCGTCTGATGGAAGAAGTCATCGCAATCGCCATCGGCGTGCTCGCGGCCTCCGGCGTCTGGCTGATCCTGCGGCCACGGACCTTCCAGGTGGTGATGGGCCTGTGCCTGCTGTCCTATGGCGTCAACCTGTTCATCTTCAGCATGGGCAGCCTGTTCATCGGCCGCGAGCCGATCATCAAGGACGGCGTGCCGCAGGACTTGTTGCACTACACCGACCCACTGCCGCAAGCGCTGGTACTGACCGCCATCGTGATCAGCTTCGCCATGACCGCGTTGTTTCTGGTGGTGCTGCTCGCTTCCCGGGGCTTGACCGGGACCGACCATGTGGATGGCCGGGAGCCTAAAGAATGAATGCGATGACGCACCTGATTGCCGCACCGATTCTGCTACCGCTGTTGACCGCCGCCATCATGTTGATGCTCGGCGAGAAACACCGTCCGCTGAAGGCCAAAATCAACCTGTTCTCCAGCCTGCTCGGCCTGGGGATTTCCGTGTTGCTGCTGCAATGGACACAAACCACCGGCGTGCCGGGCTCCATCGGCGTGTACCTGCCGGGCAACTGGCAAGTGCCGTTCGGCTTGGTGTTAGTGGTCGATCGCCTGTCTGCGTTGATGCTGGTGCTGACCGGGATCATCGGCGTCAGCGCCTTGCTGTTCGCCATGGCCCGCTGGGACGGCGCCGGTTCCAGCTTCCACGCACTGTTCCAGATTCAATTGATGGGACTGTATGGCGCATTCCTGACCGCCGACCTGTTCAACCTGTTCGTGTTTTTCGAAGTGCTGCTGGCGGCGTCCTACGGTTTGATGCTGCACGGTTCCGGCCGGCCGCGGGTGTCGGCGGGGCTGCATTACATCTCGATCAACCTGTTGGCGTCGTCGCTGTTCCTGATTGGCGCGGCGCTGATCTACGGCGTCACCGGCACGCTGAACATGGCCGACCTGGCGCTGAAAATCCCGCTGGTGCCGGAAGCCGATCGCGGCTTGCTGCATGCCGGCGCGGGGATTCTCGCGGTAGCGTTTCTGGCCAAGGCCGGGATGTGGCCGCTGAACTTCTGGCTGGTGCCGGCCTACTCCTCGGCCAGCGCACCGGTGGCGGCGATGTTCGCGATCATGACCAAGGTCGGGGTCTACACCTTGCTGCGCTTGTGGACGCTGTTGTTCTCCGGTCAGGCCGGGGCGTCCGCCTACTTTGGCGGCGACTGGCTGATCTACGGCGGCATGGCGACGATTGTCTGCGCGGCATTGGCGATTCTCGCGGCGCAACGCCTGGAAAAGATGGCCAGCCTGAGCATTCTGGTGTCGGCCGGGATTCTGCTGTCCGCCATTGGTTTCGCCCAACCAAACCTGATCGCGGCGGCGCTGTTTTATCTGCTCAGCTCGACCCTGGCGTTGAGCGCGTTGTTCCTGCTGGCCGAGTTGATCGAGCGCTCGCGTTCGGTCAATGAACTGCCGCTGTTCGACGACGCCGACCTGATTGCGCGACCGGCGCCGGCTGCGCAACCGCTCAAAGGCATCAACCTCGATGATGATCAGAAAGCCGTGGTCGGCCAGGTGATTCCCTGGACAAAGGCCTTCCTCGGCCTGAGCTTCATTGCCTGCGCGCTGCTGATCATCGGCATGCCGCCGCTCTCTGGGTTCATCGGCAAACTCAGCCTGCTCAACGCCCTTCTCAACCCGTTGGGCCTGGGTAATGGCGTCGGCGAACCGGTATCGAATGCGGCGTGGGGATTGCTGGCGCTGTTGATTCTGTCGGGGCTCGCCTCGCTGATCGCGTTCTCGCGCCTGGGTATCCAGCGCTTCTGGACCCCGCAAGAACGCCCATCACCGCTGCTGCGCCGCTTTGAATGCGTACCGATCATCGTCCTGCTGGGACTGAGCATCGCGCTGACCTTCAAGGCTGAACCGCTGCTGCGCTACACCCAGGCGGCCGCTGACTCCTTGAACAACCCTCAGCAATACGTAATGGCCGTGCTCGGTACGCGTGCCGTGCCAAGCCCGGAAGCCAAGGCGGCGATGTTGGAGATGCAACCATGAAGCGCCTGTTTCCTGCGCCCTGGCTGTCGTTAGCACTCTTGCTGTTATGGCTGGTGCTGAACCAGTCGATCAGCCCTGGCAACCTGTTGCTCGGTGCGATGCTGGGCTTCTGCGCGCCGTTGATGATGCGCAAGTTGCGACCATTACCGATTCGTATACGTCGCCCGGACGTGATCCTGCGCTTGCTGCTGGTGGTCTGTCGCGATGTGGTGATGTCCAACCTCGCCGTGGCCTGGGGCGTGCTCAACGCCGGTCGTCGTCCGGCCCGCTCGCGCTTCATCAAGGTGCCGCTGGACTTGCGCGACGCCAATGGCCTCGCCGCGCTGTCGGCGATCTGCACCGTAGTGCCTGGCACCGTCTGGTCGGAGCTGGCGCTGGACCGCAGCATCCTGTTGCTGCATGTGTTCGATCTGGATGACGAAGCGCTGTTCATCCAGCACTTCAAGGCGACCTATGAGCGCCCCTTGATGGAGATCTTCGAATGAGCGCATTGCTGTCGAACGCCATCCTGGCGAGCCTGTTCCTGTTTTCCGTGGCGATGATCCTGACGCTGCTCCGCCTGTTCAAAGGGCCATCGGCCCAGGATCGGGTTCTGGCTCTGGATTATCTATACATCATCGCGATGCTGATGATGCTGACGCTGGGCATTCGTTATGCCAGTGACACCTATTTCGAGGCGGCGCTGTTGATCGCCCTGTTCGGTTTCGTCGGCTCGTTTGCCCTGGCGAAATTCCTGCTGCGTGGCGAGGTGATCGAATGAGTGGCGAACTGTCGCTGTGGGTTGAGATTCCGGTAGCGATTCTGCTGCTGCTCAGCAGTCTGTTCGCGCTGATCGGCGCCATTGGCCTGGTGCGGATGAAGGATTACTTCCAGCGCATGCACCCACCGGCGCTGGCTTCGACCTTGGGTGCTTGGTGCGTGGCGTTGGCGTCGATCATTTACTTTTCGGCACTCAAATCGGGGCCGGTGCTGCATGCCTGGCTGATTCCGATTCTGTTGGCGATTACGGTGCCGGTGACGACGTTGCTGCTGGCTCGGGCGGCGTTGTTTCGCAAGCGTATGGCTGGGGACGATGTGCCGGCTGAGGTGAGTAGTCGGCGGAGTGAGCGTGGGAGTTAGGTCCGAAAATTTTCGTTGACTGGACTGGCCTCATCGCGAGCAAGCTCGGCTCCTACATCGGTAACACGGCTTAGATCACCGTAGGAGCCGAGCTTGCTCGCGATAGCGATTTCAGCAGCAGCTCAAATCCATGCCACTGCCAACAACCCGGCCCCCAACACCACACACAACGGCGAATACACCCAGGTGTCGAGCCGGGCAAACTTCGAATCCTTGACCTCTTTGAAAAATCCCACCAGGTTCGAATCGCCAATCGCCCGGGCGAACATCAGTATCGCAATGCCACTGATCACCCATTGCAGCCAGCCGTCCTGCACCGCCGGCAAACACAGACCGACCCGCAGGCACACCAGCATCGCAATCAGCAGCAACCCCACCGCCACCAGCAACGTCACGAACCCCGACGGCTTGAACGCCGGCCTTGATTGCGTACCGCCCACCCCAGGCACTCGCGGTATGGCCGCCTCGCTGCCCAACTTGCCACCCGACGCCCAATACACGTGGACCAGGCTAATCATCAGAAAGATTGAAGCCATCCATTGCGCAACCAACAGGTTCATATTCAGTTATCCATCCAGTGAGAGCACACGTGCTCCGGGCGGCGATAGCGAATGCAGTTGAGTGGATCACCTGTTTACTTCAGGTCGGCGGAGACCTTATCAGCCACCTCCTTGGGAAGCCATGCCTTCCAGACGTCCGGGTGCGCCTTCATGAACGCTTCCGCGGCCTGGCGTGGCGGGGTGTGTTTTTCGCTCATCTCGGCCAGCGCCTTGTTCAATGGATCGATGGGCAAATCGACCTTGCTGAAGAACTCGGTGATTTGCGGGTACTGTTTTTGAAACGGCGCAGACACACCGATGGACAACTTCGAGGCCAGTGAACGGGTCGGTTTTGGATTTGGATTGTCGGCGTCGGTCAGGGTCTTCCAGGCTTCGGCGTCGAAGGGTGGCTCCTCCAGCTGGATCAGCTTGAAGCGTCCGAGCAAGGGCGTCGGTGACCAGTAATAGAACAGCACCGGCTTGCCGCGATGGATCGACGAGGTGATTTCCGCGTCCAGCGCCGCCCCGGAACCGCTGCGAAAATTCACGTAGCTGTCGTTCAGGCCATAGGCGGTAAGTTTCTGCTTGTTCACCACCTCCGACGTCCAGCCGATCGGACTGTTGAGGAAGCGGCCCTTGCCCGGGGTTTCCGGGTCGTTGAACACGTCTTTGTATTTGGGCAGGTCGCTGACACTGCGCAGCTCCGACGCCAGTGGCTTGATGCCTTTGGCCGAGTCACCCTTGATCACGTATTCCGGAACCCACCAGCCTTCGGTCGCGCCCTTGACCGTATCGCCCAGGCTGACGACCTTGCCTTCGGCCTCTGCCTTGACCCAGACCGGGCTGCGACCGGCCCACTCTTCGCCTATGACTTGAATGTCATTGTTGGCCAGCGCGGTCTCCAGGGTAATGGTGGTGCCCGGCAAGGTATCCGTCGGTAGTCCGTAGCCCTTCTCGACAATGATCCGCAGGATATCGGTGATCAGGCTGCCGCTTTCCCAATTCAGGTCGGCGAAGTGGATCGGAGCCTGGGCGGCATATACCGGAACGGGTGACGCCAACAACCCGACACTGGCCACGGACGCAGCCAGTAACCGTCGAAATCCTTTCATGCTTTTGCACCTCGTGCTGTTCACAGCAATAGCAGGATGGCCTGATGGAAGACCGCGGGCCTCAAAATATTCAGTCAATTGACTGTAGTAGAGGATCCTGATGTCGAGGGGCTGGATTTAATTTTCGGAAGATTCCTGCAAGCGGGATAGCTCTCTTCTGACCATGCTGGCGAACGCCGCCGGACGCAGCGTATAGATCTGTGACGCCACCCAATTCAGCCAGGTTCCCTGCAGAACAGCCTTCTGCTCGAACAACCGAAGGGCTTCAGTGTGGGCACTGGCCTGGTTCTGTTCGTGGAAATCGGCGCGGGTCAGGGTCATTACTCGCTGGCCTTGAAGGTCACCAGTTCGCCCTTGCGCCACTTGGCGGCTTTGGCGGTCACGGCTTTCAGGGTTTTAGTCAGGCCTTCCTGCAATTGTTGATGGGCGGCGAACACCATCACCACGCTATGACCTTCCTTGAACACAATTGCCTGACCATCGGCGGTGGTGACAAACGCGTAATCGCCCAGGCCATACACCGTCAATTTGATTTCGCGGAACTTGATGTCCAGCTTGCCGCCTTCGCGACTGGGCAGGACCGAAGCGCTGAAGTGATCGCCAACCTTGAGTTTGAGCCCAGGCTTGTCATCCACCACCAGCGCTTCTTCGGTGTCGATCTCGGCAATGTAAATGCCTTCGGCGTTCTGTTCGGTGACGTAGACGAAACGAGATTGGAACTGTTTAACCAACTTTGCGCGCAAATCACCCAGCACGAACAAAGCATGCATATCGAGATTACTTACTGCCAAGGAAACATCCCCACATCTGAAATGGATGCCGCACGCAGGAAAAGCGTGCAGCAGAAAAAAGCGGCCATGCCGAGGGTCTAGCAAAAAAACCGGGTTGAAATCCTGATCCGGGCAGAGGGCTCATGCATCGCGAGGACCGTGAGCGTACTGGAATAACACTCGCGCCGTCTTCCCTCAACGTCGTCAGATGTTGAAGGAAAATGCCCTTCTTGCTGCCAGAGGAAACAGGACTACCAACTTTAAGGAAAAAACCCTACAAGAAAAGCAATTTTTCCGACAGATCGTCGGCAAAAAATTGCTTTAGATGGTCACCACTCGCTAAGCCGTGATGACGATTCTAGAGCAGCGATGCTGACAGAGACTAGCCAAAACGGCGTACATACGTCGGCAAAACAATGAAAAGGACTTCATATGTGCACAATGACTCACTTTGCAACCGCCCAGACGCCTGACGCGCAGACCTCGCTGCCGCCTCAGGGGTTGTTCGAACACCCTCCATTTTCCGCTGAAAATTCTACCCGGCCAAGGTTTCAGGTCGTTCTGGCCGGGCACGCGTTCTTTCATATCAAGGAAACTTCCACAGGACGCGTCAGAGGTTTCCGCGGTGACCACAACCAGGCCTGCGCGCTAGCCCGCTCACTTGAGTCCCGCGAATCAAGCAACCGTTGAGTTCATTTCAATAGACGTTTCGTCACACCGCCGAGTTAACTCAGCCGTCAGCGGGCAACTACTGCCATACTGCCCGCCCCATGAAACCCGTTCCCACGTCGGACGGCGCTCAAAACAACAAAACATTTCCAAGGGAAGGCTGCTACGTGACGGAATTTGATATCGGCGAATTTATTATCCGGGGCGAAGCCAGAGAGGTCGACGGCGAATTCCAGGCAGTGATAGTTATGCGCGCCAAACCGAAGTTGACCACAGTGACGTATCACCAGGTCGAGAAAGATCGCTGGTTCAAAACGGCAGATGTCGCCGCCGTCGCCGCTCAGGAAGCGGCCATAGAACTGAAGGCTGCCGTTGATGCAGGCGCATTGAAAGCCTGATCATCGAATTTGCCGTCTATGCTCACTCCTGCTTTTGAACATCCATCGAACTCCTGAAGCGCGGCCTCCTCAGATGCATTGAAGCCGCACTTCAGATCTCGCATTCGACGCGACCCACCAGGAGATGAACATGGATTCACCCACACACGACTTGAAAGGTTTGTTCGACCAACTTGGCCTGGACTCCAGCCAAAAGGGTATCGACGATTTCATCGCCAGCCATTCACCATTGCCCGACGACAAGAAAATGATCGACGCCGAGTTCTGGACCCCGCAACAAGCCGGCTTCCTCAAAGAACAACTGCGTGAAGACGCCGATTGGGCGCGAGTGGTCGACGACCTGAACCTGCGTCTGCACCAGGTTCACTAACCCGCACACTCAGTGCAGGCTGTCCGGTGATTCAGCATTCAATTGCGCCAGCCAGGCAGCCCTGCACTCTTCGGCTTCATCGCGACTGGAAAAAGCCGTCCCCCGGCGCTCACCGTTTAGCAGCACAACCCAACAAACGCTTTGCCCCGTCGCGCGCAAACAGGCGGGCACCCCGCTGCCAATCATCACCGCGACATCCACTTTGCTTTGCATGCTGGCCTCTCGAATTTCATTAGCAACCTAACTATATAGGCATGTTAATGAATTCATCCGCGAGGAAACAGCAACGAGGCTGCACAGCTTCGTTGCCGCAATCGTAACAATGGCCAACGTCTAGCGTGGACCCTGCGGCTTGTAACCCAGGCGCAAACCGCCCCAATGCCGGCCCTTGACGAGGATGGGCACCGAGAGGTCGTGCATCAGTTCGCCGGTGTCACGGGTGTAGGTTTGCAACAACACAGGCTGTTGATGGCTGCCACAGCGGATACCGGTGCGGTCAGCGAATTTGCGCTTGGTGCGGTTTTGCAAGGTATCGACCTTTGCATCGCCCGTCAGAGGTTGGCTGAAAACCTTGTTGTGAGTCGGCACATAACCCTGCTGCGTGCAGGCGATGGCAAACACCAGGCCTTCATGACGTGGCAACAACGGCTCCTGAATCGTCGGCAGGACCTGATCGGTGTAGCGGTCGAAACGGGTCTGGAACTTGGCCGGGCTGGTGTTGGGGATCGCCTGGTAATTGCGGTCAAACAAGTCATCGAGACTGACACGGCCCTGGTCGATATCCGCTTCGAAACGCGCGGCAATCTGGCTCGCGCCCTCCCGGGCGAGGTCATAAATCCGTTGGTGATAATCATCGAGTCCGACTTCGGCCAGGCGTTCGCTGATGGATTCGGCCTGTCCTTCCATTTGCACGGCGGCTTGGGCCAGACGCTGGGTCTGCTGGTCGCTGACCGCCAGATCGCTGCGCATCTGTTCGATCGCATGAAACAGGCTGTCGAGTTGCTCGCGATTGGTGTCCGCGCCACGGGCGATTTCCCCGACCTGATGTTCGACACCCGCGGCCAGGCGCGCAATGTTTTCCAGGTGTTGACCGGTGTGCTCGACCTGTTCGACACCGGTGTCAAGGTCGCTGGACAGTTGGCGGATCTGCTCGACGACCTGAGCGGTGCGTTGCTGAATATCGGCGACCATTTCGCCGACTTCACCGGTCGCCGTCGCGGTGCGCGCCGCCAGACCCCGTACTTCATCGGCCACCACCGCAAAACCGCGCCCGTGCTCCCCGGCCCGCGCCGCTTCGATAGCGGCGTTCAACGCCAGCAGATTGGTCTGGCTGGCGATCGACTGGATCACCAGGCTCACCCGCTGGATATCGTCACTGCGCAGGCTCAGGGCCTCGATCAGCTCGCGACTGTTGCTGGCGCGCTCGCTGAGTTGATGCATGCGGGCGATGGACTCGATCAGTTCCTTGCGCCCGGCCGCGCCGCTCTGATGCGCTTCACTGGCGGCGCCGAGCGCTTCGCGGCTGAGTTTGGACGTGACTTGTTCGGTCGCGATCATCGCCTCGGCATTGCGAACAATCTGTGCCGCTGCGCCGAGTTGCGATTGCAGCTTGTCCGCCAGTTGCTTGACCGAAAAGGCCACGCCGGCCGCAGACAGTGCGTTATGACTGGTGGTGTAGGAAAGATCGCGGGTCAAAGCGGTGATGGCGCTGAGGTTTTCCGCCGGCGAGTCTTGAGGCGCAGCGCGAGAACGCAGACGCGGCAACCAGACAATCAGCACCGCCAACGGCAGGCCAACGTAAAGCGGCCAGCCACCCAACGCCATGCCGCACAACAACAGCATCAGGGCGATGCTTTGCAGGGTCGGCGTCAGCCACGGGTTTTTCGGCAAAAGCACTGGCGCAGGCGCGGCCGTCGCCAGAGATCCGTCTCTCGTCATCTTCGTCACCCCACGATCTTCTAATTGTTGTCTTCGCATTAAACGCCACCACAAGGCCATTATCTATGGTCCATTAGTCGCGTGTACTGCAGCAGATCAATAGAGGCGCGAGAGGTTTTTCGCAGACGAAAAAAAGCATCGCGGGCCAGCCTTGCTCCTTTGGGAGCGAGGCTCGCCCGCGATGCGGGGCGCTACGAAATCAGGCCTGACGCTGGTGCTTGTCGATCTGTTCGTGACGCTCTTGCGCTTCGATGCAGTACTTGGTAGTCGGGCTGATCAGCAGGCGTTTCAGGCCAATGGCCTCGCCGCTGTCGTCGCACCAGCCGAAGCTGTCTTCTTTGATGCGTTCCAGAGCCTGTTCCAACTGAGGCAGCATGCGCTGGTCGCGATCGATCGCGTTGACCAGCCAGGTGCGCTCTTCTTCGACCGAAGCCGCGTCTGCCGGATCGGCCGGGGTGTCCAGGCTCTCGATGGCGATGCGGTTCTGCTCGATGCGCTCATGGGTTTCGACTTTCATGTTCTGCAACAGCTCAGAGAAGAAAGCATGTTGCTCAGCATTCATGTAGTCATCCGCCGGCATGGCCAGCAACTTGTCCTTTGTCATTGATATCTCTATAAAAAAACGTGCATTAAGGCGAATTAGGGAGCGTTCCGGCGGACCTGTTGAAGGCCATCGGAAAGGCGCCGTTTATTCCAAGCGCCACCCGGCACTCAATTTACGAGGGGCGGCAGTCTAAGGCCGACTTGAGGCCCCAGCAACTGAAAAGTCAGCGAATTTGTCCGACAAGGTACGCAAAGTGCTCTACTGCGACCGTTGCGGCGGTTATCGGAGTGCGTTTATAGCAAGAAATTCAATCGAGCGGCTGTATATAGAAGACAAACGGCCGCACAAGCCCTCCTTTTGCTTGCAGGACGCGGATCCTCAGCTAAGGTTGACCGTCCCGAAATGGTCCTCTGCAGGAGCGTATTAATGAAGCTGATCGGCATGCTGGATTCACCCTACGTACGGCGCGTGGCCATTTCCGCCCAACACTTGGGCATCGACCTGGAACATCAATCGGTCTCAGTGTTTCGGCACTTCGAGCAATTTCAACAGATCAACCCCGTGGTCAAGGCACCAACCCTGGTGCTGGACGACGGCGACGTGTTGATGGATTCGACCCTGATCATCGACTATCTCGAAGCCCTCGCCGGCCCCGGCAAAAGCCTGATGCCCGGTGAGCTCAAGCAACGGCTGCGCGCCCTGCGTGTGATCGGTCTGGCGTTGGCGGCGTGCGAGAAATCGGTGCAGCTTTATTACGAACGCAACCTGCGCCCAGCCGAGATCCAATTCCAGCCATGGATGGAGCGCGTCGAAGGCCAATTGGCCGCCGCTTATTCTTTACTCGAACGCGAACTGGAAAAGCAGCCGCTGGCGAACGGTGCCTTGATTGCCCAAGACGGGATTACGGTGGCAGTCGCCTGGAGCTTCACCAATCTGGTGATCCCCGATCAGGTCGATGCCGAGCGCTTCCCGCGCATCGCCGCGTTCACCGCGCAGGCAGAAAAGCTTGAGGCGTTCATCAATACCCCGATAACCTGAGCCGCCCTCCCGACCGGACTCACCCATGACCGCCGCCGAACAATCCGCCCCGGCGCTGAAGGAAATCTTCAACGCCGAGCGCCTCAAACACATCGCAACCGAAATGACGGCGGTTTACCCCGGTTTCAATGCCAAGGCCTTCCTGAAGAGGGCCAACGACGGCCTCGCCGATCTGTCGATCATGCAGCGCATGGCGCGGGTCAGTGAATGCCTGCATGCAGCGCTGCCGTTGGGGTATGACGAATCGCTTGAGGTGCTGCGCGCCCTCGCCCCTCGGCTGAACAGTGGTTTTGTCAGCATTTCGCTGCCGCATTATGTGGCGACGTATGGCGCGCATGAGTTCGAGCGGTCGATGGAGGCGCTCAAGTACTTCACCGCGTTTGGTTCAGCGGAGTTTGCGGTTCGGTATTTTCTGCGCAGTGACTTGAAGCGTTCATTGGCGCTGATGCAGGAATGGTCGCAGGATGAGAATGAGCATGTCCGGCGTCTGGCCAGCGAAGGCAGTCGACCGCGGTTGCCGTGGTCATTTCGGCTGGAGCAGGTTCAGGCCGATCCGACGCTGGCGGCGACGATTCTCGACAACTTGAAGGCCGATGAAAGCCTTTATGTGCGCAAGTCCGTGGCCAACCATCTCAATGACATCACCAAGGATCATCCTGAGTGGGTGTTGGACCTGATCGAAGGTTGGGCGCTGGATAACAAGCACACGGCGTGGATTGCCAAGCATGCGTTGCGCAGTTTGATCAAACGGGGCAATCAGCGGGCGCTGGCGATTATTGGGGCCAGCGGCAAAGCCGAGGTCGAGATTGTTGGGGTGCAGGTTGAGCCGGCGGTGATTCGGCTCGGGGAGAAAATCACCCTGTCCTTCAACGTAAAATCCACGGTGGCGGAGAGTCAGCGCTTGGTGATCGACTATGCGATTGATTACGTCAAAGCCAATGGCAGCTCGTCGGCGAAGGTGTTCAAGCTCAAGGCCTTGACGCTGCCCGGCAACGCCACCGAATTCGTCAGCCGAGGCCAGCAGATCAAAGAACTCACCACCCGCAAACACTATGTAGGCGTGCATGCCGTGCACATCCTGATAAACGGCGAACGCTTGGCCAGCACCTCATTCGAAATCCTCCCCTGACCCGCAGCAACTCTGCGCCCGACTGCGATGCAGTCGTAAATCCGGAAACGGCTCTTTAGTGACGGTGCTGGGTTCGGGTCTACGCTGAAGCGATGCGGGTCATCGAGCAACTGTCATTACTGCTCACGCCGCATCCGTCCCTGGAGCGCCCAATGCCGCCCATCACCACGCGCCTGATGACGCTGCTTTTTCTTTGCCTGACACTTGAAGTGCCAGCCCAGCCCAACCCCTGCCCGGCCGGCCGGCGAAAAACAAGTATGCCTGGATAGCTGCATCTGCCTGCCAGACGTGGGGCAACTGCTCGGCCTCCCACCTGATGGTATCTACCAGATCGCCGCACCTGCCCTGGCGTTGTGGCTGACCCAAGCCCGCGCTGAAGCCGCCATCCCCGACACCCAGCCCATTCCACCGCACATCCGCGAGCAACTGCTGCGCTGGTACGACCCCGGCGTCCTCGATGCCGCGCGCTACAAAGTGAGCGACAACGGCCAACTCACCGCCGCCACTGCCATGCTGCAAAATCCTGATATCGGGGCCGTAACGCTGATCGACATCATCCTCTTTCGGGATGCCCAAACCGCAGAACAAAACGTCGCGCTCTGGGCTCACGAGCTGAAGCATGTGCAGCAGTTTCAGGAATGGGGAGTTGAGGGGTTTGCCCAGCGGTATACACAAGATTTCAATGCGGTGGAGGCGCCGGCTTATGCCGTGCAGGGTGAGGTCAGGCGGTGGCTGCGGGAAGGGAGTCACTGAGGGGCAGCGAAGTTGGCTGTCACCGAGGGGAAACTTTAGACACCACACACTACCAATCCTGCAGACGTGATGGTGGCTTATTTCCGGTCGTGTACCTCATCGCCAGGCATTCGCCGCGATCAGTCGGATATTGGTTTCTGTGTCTTGCCGTGTCGAGCTAACAGGACATTGCCATCCCAATCACCCTTTGCCGCTCCCAGGGGGCGAGGCACAAGTCGTCCACCACCAAGAGCGGCAGCCAGCGTACTTCGCGGTGCATTCATATCGGGCTGTGTCGACGTCAACGTGACGAGGGATAGGGGATGATAGAAGCGCTCCTCGACGACCGAGCCCATCCACAGCGATGAAGTCCGCTCGTTTGTAAGCTCGAAGTCGACGTCCCACACTCTAAGCACGAGGCGCGAGCTGGTCAGTGCGCCACCACTATTCACTCGAATGAACGTCAGACTCGGGAGGCGACCACTGGCAAACAGTGGAATAACTGGAAGAGCTGCCGAGTCGGTCTGGGTGGAAAGCCAATTCAGGGCACTTAATGTTGTCCAGGCCGTTGAGTCGCGCCACCCGTTACGCAGCAGGACATCCTGCAATTCCGGCAGGTCACCGGCCCACTGTAACGTCAGCGGCTCATTCGTCTCGCCAGTCAGGTCGATGCGCCGTGCCGGCAGTTGTTCCCAACCCGACGCCCACCAATCCGTGGCGGTCATAGACGGAGCCCCTGTCTTGATGGCATAGCGATCGCTGTCTGTCGCATGGCTACGATAGACATTGAGTCCTCCGACGAGCATCAGCGCCAAACATCCGGCGGCGAGCAGGCCCATAGATCCAATGCGTCCGGCTTCGCGCCTCAGGTAGGACAGGCTGAGCAACGCCAGCCACGCCGACCCGAATGCCATCCCCCCGAGCACGTCGGAAAACCAATGCGCACCGAGGTAGAGCCGCGAGAAGGCAATCAGAAATATCAAGGTTGCTGCGCCGAGAGTGACCACGAGGCGCCATGCCGGGCGGCTCTCACGCGCGATGAGAAAAGCAAGGAAGCCGTAGAGCACGAGATTGACCGTGCTATGGCCGCTGGGGAAGGAAAATGCACTCCACCCAGAGTAGAGAAGTTCACCGGGGCGAGCTCGATGCAACGCGAATTTGATGACCGTGTTGAGCACCGAAGCGCCGGCAATCGCAGCCAGCCAATAGGTCGCTGTACGCCAGGCGCGTTTCCACAGGAGCCATAGCAGGACAACCATCGTGACCGCCACCACGACCGTGGTGTCGCCGAGTTCTGTAATGGCGATCATCACGGCGTCGCCTGGTGCTGTACGAAGATCCTGGAGCAGGTGGTATATCGCGCTGTCGGCGAGCAGCAATGGGTCACCGGTGACGATATCTTCAAGGATGCCAAAGAAGAGCCAGGCTGCACCGACGAGAAGCACTGCTGACAATGCGAGAGCCCGTGCTTCGGGCCGAGAAGGATCGAGTAAATGGGTGACGCCGCGGCTTAACCAGGTGTTGTGGGTGCCTGCCCAGTACCGCAGCCGCATCAGTGCGTCGATGAAGTAAGGGACACCGCGACGCACGGTCCAGCGTACGAGATGCAGGAGTGCCCAGCCGGCCGCGAGTAAAACGACCAGCAGGATCGCAAGCGGCTTTGCAGCCGCTCCGAGCATGCGGAACGTCGCGCCGGCGAGAACACCTGACAGGATATGCGTCGACGCCCAAGCGAGCGCCGAGACGATATTGACCGCATAGAATCGACTGACCGCCATTCCCATTATTCCGGCGAATAGCGGGATGAAGGCGCGGACGCCGGGTACGAAGCGCGCGAAAAACACACTCTTGGTGCCGTGACGTTCGAAAAACACCTCGCTGCTCTGAATCAGTTCAGGGTGGCGGTTCAAAGGCCAGAAGCCAAGAATCTCGCGGTGATACCGATGCCCGAGCCAGAACGAAAGACCATCACCCGCGATGGCACCTAACGTGGCGGCGACGAGTAACGGCCAGAGCAGTAATACGCCGCTCGGCACCAAGGCACTGAGCGCGAGGATCACGGCTGTACCGGGAACGACGGCACCGATGATCGGAATTGACTCGGAAAGTGCCAGAAGTAAGACAGCCAGATAGGCAACATGCGGATTCACCGTGAGGAACTCGATGATCGATGAGACCAGGGACGTCATCATTCGCTGGCAGCCTATGCAATGTCGGTGAGGAGGCGATCGATGTGCGTGTCTTCCCGATCAGTCGCCATCAAACGTTTACAGGCAGTACAACCCAAGGACTATCATCAGAGCTGCATTCATTCCACTTTCAGCACGAGGATGAATCATGCGTGTGTGGATAGGAGCGATCGCCAGGCTTATTAGCCAATTGATAATCGCCGCTGGTATCAGCCTTATTGCAATCGTAACCAATGTGCAGGCTCAAGCCACATCTCAAGCCACCCAAGAGATAAAGAGCTTGTTGGACTTTGTCGAGCATAGTGAATGTCAGTTTGTGCGTAACGGGGACGAATTCCCAGGCCCCCGGGCTCGGGCGCATCTGGAGAAGAAGCTGAGTTATCTCGAAGGCAAGAATAGGGTGAACAGCGCGGAAGACTTCATCGATCTAGCGGCCAGTAAAAGCAGTATGAGTGGCCGCGCCTATGAGGTGCGATGCCCAGAAGGCGCGCAACCGGCACGTACCTGGCTGATGAAGGAACTACAGAGGCAACGGCAGCTTCATTGATTTTTTCCGCTCTGACGGGAACCTGGTTCGCCTGCGTGCACGACTAAACCGCTTTTTCAGTCTTTCCCGGGTGCCGATAAGTACAGGATGAAACTATGAGTAGCGGAAATTCAAACACCACGGCCGAGCGTTTTGGTATTCCGCGCACAATTTGGGCTCTTGGCTTTGTCAGCCTGTTCATGGATCTATCATCGGAGTTGGTACACAGCTTATTGCCTGTGTTTTTGGTCACAACATTAGGTGCGAGTGCATTGACCGTCGGCGTGATCGAAGGTATTGCCGAGTCGACCGCCATGCTCGTCAAGATATTTTCTGGTGCTATCAGCGACTTTATGGGGCGGCGCAAAGGATTGCTGTTGCTCGGCTATGGTTTAGCTGCTCTGACCAAACCACTTTTTCCTCTGGCTCATTCCGTTGAAGTGGTCTTCACCGCACGCTTTCTGGATCGAATTGGCAAAGGCATTCGTGGGGCACCACGAGATGCTCTGATCGCAGATGTGTCGCCACCAGAAATCCGTGGCGCCTGCTTTGGACTGCGGCAGTCGATGGATACCGTAGGGGCTGTTCTTGGCCCTGCTCTGGCCATCGTGCTCATGTTATGGCTCGCCGATATACAGCTTGTCCTGTGGTTTGCAGTTATTCCGGCAGCGGTAGCGGTGGCGCTCATTGTCACAGGCGTAGAAGAGCCCACACACCGCCCCAGCGATCACACATTTCGATCGCCAATTCATTGGAAAGTCCTGGATGACTTTTCCTCTGGGTATTGGTGGGTTGTTATCGTTGGAGGAGTGTTTACGCTTGCCCGTTTCAGCGAGGCGTTTCTGGTATTACGGGCGCAACAGATCGGCCTGTCGGTCACCTGGACTCCACTGGTGATGGTGGTGATGGCACTTTTCTACACGCTGTCCGCCTACCCAGTCGGCTGGCTATCTGATCGCATCAGTCGCATCAAACTGCTTTGTGTGGGGATGGCCATACTCGTCCTTGCGGATTTGCTGCTTGCTCAGTCCAGTTCTGTCATTGCGATGATGTTGGGAATTGCCTTGTGGGGGCTTCATATGGGATTCAGCCAAGGCATTCTTGCCTCGCTGGTAGCAGATAAAGCACCCACGGAACTCAAGGGTACGGCCTTCGGTATTTTCAACCTTGTCAGTGGTGTATGCCTCCTGATCGCCAGCGTTCTTGCAGGCTGGCTTTGGCAAAACTTTGGGTCGGCCAGCACTTTTCTCACCGGTGCGTTGCTTGCCACAACAGCTCTGCTCTTACTGTTATTCAAGAAGCAGTAAGCGCAAACAAAAAATCTCACACGCTCATGCGCACTGATTACATGTCCCTCTGTGGCGACGAACCAGTTTGTAGCGACAGAGGGTCGGGCTCACGCCTGAAGGGTTTGTGATTTGTCTGATTGGTATTCAGGGCGACTGCAATAGTCCGTGCACCGTTACCCGATCCAGGATCATCGCTGCCGCTGATTGTCCGCAGTGCCAGATCGACCGGGCAGCATGCGGGTCAGGGTGTTGTCGCGAATCCAATAGTGATGGAACAACCCTGCCGCCGCGTGCAAACCAATCAGCCAGTAACCGGCACTGCCGAGCAGTTCGTGCCAATGCCTGAACTGCCGGGCCAGGTCCGGATCAACCGCCACCAACGACGGCAGAAAGAACCCGAAATAAGGCATCGGCTTACCGCCAGCAGAAAGCATCAGCCAGGCCAGCAGCGGCGTGGCGATCATCAATACGTACAACGCCAAATGCATCAGGTGCGAAAAGCCGGTCTGCCACATTGGCAATGCGGGGGTGATGGGCGGACGAGGCGTGAGTCGCCCGAGCAATCTCACCCAGACCAAAATCAAAATGCTCAACCCGAATAGCCCATGAAGCCCCAGAAACAGGCCCTTCAAGGCATTCCCGCGGGGGAGCATGCCTTTGAGCTCGATACTGGCGTAGACGCCTGCAAACAAGGCCAGCATCAGCCAGTGCATCGTCATCGAAAGTTTTCCATAGCGGGGTGCTGCTGAATTGCGGGTCATAAGGCGCCTCGTAAAGTCGTTGCCGGCTGGCGAGTCACTCGCCCAGCCTGGGTCCGATTTGTCATCGGACTGGCGAGCCGCACACTGCCCGTCAAGTCTTAAGGCAATCTGAAGACTGTTCCCCTCCTCCTTTTTTCCACCTTCAGACTCTCTTAAGCAACGCCTTCGATACTCCACCCAAACTGCCCCGTGGAGGCGTCTTCCCATGCCCGATTTTGAGTGGAACATCGCGCTCCCCTTGCGTTTCGGCCAAACCGAAACCGAACAGATGAGTTTGCACAGAGCGCTGCCGGACGAACCCCGGCGCCCCCTCTTCGAAGACTTTATCCAGCAACGTTTTCGCAAGGCCCACGGTGCTGACATCCGTCATTTCATGCCGCAACTGTTCGGCATGAGCAACGCGTCGAACGAACTCTGTGCAGTGGCCGGGATTCGCATGGCGAGCGTCGGCCAACTTTTTCTGGAGCGTTATCTGGACGAATCGATCGACCCGCTGATCAGCGCGGCCGCCGATCACCCGGTGGACCGTGCCGGCATCGTCGAAGTCGGCAATCTGGCCGCCAGCGACACCGGCAGCGCACGGATGAGCATCATCGCCATCACTTACCTCCTGGCCATGGGGGGTCTGGAATGGGTGGCGTTCACCGGCAACGTCGGCCTGGTGAACAGCTTTCATCGGCTGGGTTTGAAACCGGTGACGCTCTGCGCTGCCGATCCCGAGCGGCTGGGTGATGAGCGCCACCACTGGGGCAGCTATTACGAGAGCAAGCCCTGGGTTCATGTTGGCAACATTCGCGCTGGCTTCATCCATTTGCACAACAGCGGGATGTTCAGTCGCCTGGGGTTGCCAACGTCCAACGAGGAATCCAGCCATGTCGCCTGAAACCGAGCGTTTCAAACAGGCCCTGCACAGCCATGCCGAACGCACGCCCACCGCGATTGCGTTGTGGGGCGATCAGGTGAAAGTGGACTACGCCACGCTGTACGCCGAAGTGCTGACTCGCCAGCAGCGTCTGCGCGACGAACACGTCAGTGTGCTGGCGCTGGCGCTGGACAATGGCGTTGAAGCAATGCTCTGGGACCTGGCCGCGCTGTTCGAAGGCCTGACTTGCCTGACGTTGCCACCGTTTTTCAGCCCGGCCCAACGCCGCCACTGCCTGGAACAGAGCCACGCCGAACGAGTGATTGCCGAACCGCAACTGGACGCCGAATGGCTGGAGGCCGGCTACGAGAAAGCCGACGGTTTCTGGTGCCGGACCTTCATAGGCCCGAACCGTCTGCCCGAGGGGACCGCCAAACTGACCTTCACCTCTGGCACCACGGGTACGCCAAAGGGTGTGTGCCTGAGCGCGCAGAGTATTTTGACCGTCGCTCGCGAACTGGATCAGGCCAGCAAACCCACCGACCCGCAGCATCACCTGGCGCTGTTGCCCTTGGCGATCCTGCTGGAAAACCTCGGTTGCTATGCCGCGTTGTATGCCGGTGCAACCTTGAGCCTGCCCAGCCAGAAAACCCTCGGCATCCAAGGGGCCAGCGGCGTGGACGTGCCACAGCTGCTCGGTTGCCTGGCCGTCCGTGCCCCCGAAAGCCTGATTCTGGTGCCGCAGCTGTTACTGATGTTGGTCAGCGCCGCCGAGCAGAAAGCCTTCAACCCCGGCACGCTGCGTTTTGCCGCGGTGGGTGGCGCGCGGGTGTCCGAGGAATTACTGCACCGTGCGCGCCGTATCGGCCTGCCGGTATATGAAGGCTACGGACTGTCGGAGTGCGCCTCGGTGGTGAGCCTCAATCGGCCAGGCGCGCGCCGACCCGGCAGCGTGGGCCAGCCCCTGCCCCATGCAGAGATTCGCTTGGCCGAGGACGGCGAAGTGCTGGTCAAGGGTTCGACCTTGCTCGGTTATCTGGGCGAAGCGCCACCCACCGACGATTGGTGGCCTACCGGTGATCTCGGCGAATTCGACCCCGAAGGTTTTCTCTACCTCAACGGGCGCAAGAAGCATCAATTCGTCACCAGTTTCGGGCGCAACGTGAACCCGGAGTGGGTCGAGTCCGAATTGACCCAGCGCCGCCACGTCGCCCAGGCCTTCGTCTACGGCGAAGCCCTGCCGCACAACCATGCGCTGCTCTGGCCCTCGCGCCCTGACTGCACCGACGACGAACTCGCCGCCACCGTCGCCCAGGCCAACGAAGCCTTGCCCGATTACGCCCAGGTCCATCACTGGACCCGACTGGATCAACCCTTCACCCCCGCCAATGACCTGCTGACCGCCAATGGCCGACTGCGCCGCGACGCCATCGTCGAGCGTTACCGGGCGCAATTGTCTGAACCTGCATTTTCCGAGGAATCCGCATCATGAGTTTTTTCGACCGGCTACAAGAAGCCACGCAACAAGAACGCCATGCGCTGTTCAATCTGCCGATCATTGTCGACGCCCTCGAGGGCAAGGTCAGCCTGGAAAGCTATCGAGCCTTCCTGGCGCAAGCTTATTACCACGTGCGCCATACCGTGCCCTTGATGATGGCCTGCGGCGCGCGTCTGCCATCGCGCCTGGAATGGCTGCGCAAAGCCGTTTGCGAGTACATCGAGGATGAATACGGCCACGAACAATGGGTCCTCAATGACATCGAAGCCTGCGGCGGCGACAAGGATGCGGTGCGCCATGGTCGTCCGTGCCTGTCGATCGAACTGATGGTCAGTTTTCTCTACGACCTGATTGCCCGGGACAACCCGGTCGGCCTGTTCGGGATGGTCAACGTGCTTGAAGGCACCAGCATTGCCTTGGCCACTCACGCCGCCGGCAGCATTCGCGAGCGGCTGGATTTACCGGAAAGCGCCTTCAGCTACCTCAGCTCCCATGGCTCCCTGGACATCGAGCACATGCAGACCTATCGCCGACTGATGAATACCCTCGACGATCCGGCTGACCAGGCGGCGGTGATTCACGCGTCCAAAGTGGTGTACACGCTTTACACCGACATGTTCCGTGGCTTGCCACGCGACGGGGAGACATTGCATGCGCCTGTCTGAAGCTCGAGTGGTACTCACCGGTGCCAGCGGTGGCATCGGCCTGGCGATTGCGACTGCCCTGTGCGCCAGTGGTGCCAGGGTGCTCGCGGTGGCGCGGCAACAAGAACCGTTGGCGCCGTTATTGGCGCGCTATCCGCAGCACCTGTGCTGGATCGGCGCAGACCTGACCGTCCTCACCGATCGGCGCAAAGTGCTGGCGGCTGCCCAAGCCATTGGCGGGATCAACTTGCTGATCAACGCCGCCGGAATCAATCACTTCGCCATGCTCGAACAACTTGAGGACAGCGACATCCACGCAATGATGGCGGTCAACATCAGCGCCCCCATCTGCCTGACCAAACTGTTGCTGCCGCTGCTCAAAGAAGCCGAGAGCGCGATGGTGGTGAATGTCGGCTCGACCTACGGTTCCATTGGTTACCCCGGTTACGCCAGCTACTGCGCCACCAAATTTGCCCTGCGGGGGTTTTCCGAAGCCCTGCGCCGGGAACTGGCGGACACCCGCGTCAGCGTGCTGTATGTCGCCCCGCGCGCCACCCGCACCCGCATGAACAGCCCGGCGGCGCAGGCCTTGAACGATGCGCTCAAGGCCAACGTCGATGATCCGCAAACGGTCGCGGCGGCCGTGATCCATGCCATTGCCGGTGATCACCGCGATTTGTACCTGGGTTGGCCGGAACGCTTTTTCGTGCGTTTGAATAGTCTGCTGCCCCATCTGGTGGACAAGGGTTTACGCAAGCAACTGCCACTGATTCGGCGCCTGAGTGAAAAGCCCGATAACGAGAACCTCAAACCATGAAAAAAATCATCGTTTGCCTGCTGGCCGGCGCCTTGAGCCACAGTGCCTGGGCGCTGGACCCCGCCGACCAGCAACGCCTCAAGGGTATTCAACAAGAATGGGCGCACATTCAATACGAAGTACCCGAAGCGCAGCGCACGGCAGCGTTCGAAGCACTGGCAGCCCAGGCTTCCGCGTTCACCCAGCAACGCCAATCGGTGGCAGAAGCGTGGATCTGGTCCGGCATCGTCACCAGCAGTTGGGCCGGTGCCCAAGGCGGTCTCGGCGCGCTGAGCAAGGTCAAGGCGGCGAAAGCCGACCTGGAAAAAGCCCTCACCCTGGACCCAAAAGCTCTGCAAGGCTCAGCCTACACAAGCCTTGGCGCGCTGTATGACCGAGTGCCGGGCTGGCCCATCGGTTTTGGTGACTCGGACAAGGCCGAACAGTTGCTCAAACAGGCCTTGCAACTCAACCCGGACGGCATCGATAGTCTGTACTTCTGGGGCGATCACCTCTACCGTCAAAAGCGCTACAGCGAAGCCAAAAGCGCGCTGCAAAAAGCGTTGCAAGCAGCGCCAAGGCCCGGACGTGAAACCGCCGATGCGGGGCGACGCAAAGAGATTGAAGCGTTGCTGGTGGACGTGAACAAGAAACTCGACTGACAGGAGTTCGTGTGCGCTTATTACTGATCGAGGACGACGTTGCCCTCGGCGAGGGCATCCATCAGGCCCTGGGCCGTGAGGGTTACACCGTCGATTGGCTCCAGGATGGCGCCAGCGCCTTGCACTCGCTGCTGAGCGAAACGTTTGACCTGGCGGTGCTCGACCTCGGCCTGCCGCGCATGGACGGGCTTGAAGTGTTGCGGCGCTTGCGTGACAGCGGCTCCAACCTGCCGGTGCTGATCCTCACCGCGCGGGACGATACCGAGGACCGCATTGCCGGGCTCGATGCCGGGGCCGACGACTACCTGATCAAACCCTTTGACCTGGCAGAACTCAAGGCTCGCCTGCGGGCCTTGCTGCGGCGCAGTGCCGGACGTGCGCAAATGCTGATCGAGCACGCTGGCATCAGCCTGAACCCCGGCACCCAGCAAGTCAGCTATCACGGTGAGCCGGTAGCGCTGACGCCCAAGGAATATCAGCTGCTGCACGAATTGCTCTCGCCGCCCGGCCGGGTCATGACCCGCGATCACCTGATGCAGTTGTTGTATGGCTGGAACGAGGAAGCCGAAAGCAACACCCTGGAAGTGCATATCCACCACTTGCGCAAAAAATTCTCCACCGACCTGATCCGCACCATTCGCGGTGTTGGTTATCTGGTGGAGGAGCGTCGATGACGTCGATCCGACGCCGCAGCCTCACACTCATCATTGGCCTGATGCTGGTCGGCGTGGCCGTGATCAGCCTGTTCAATCTGCGCGACAGCAATCACGAAATCGCCGAAGTCTATGACGCCCAACTGGCTCAGAATGCCCGGCTGTTGCAAGGCGTGATGCGCATGCCCATGGCCAACAAGGAACATGCCGACCTGTATCAGGCCTTCAATAAAGCCTTGGGCGAAGCAGATCCCAGGGTCGACGGCCATCCTTATGAAACCAAAATGGCGTTTCAGGTCTGGAACCGTCGTGGCGAAGTGCTGGTCCACACGGCCAGCGCGCCCTCTTTCAACACACCGCCAGCCACACCCGGTTTCAGTGATGTGGTTGACCTGTCCAACCGCCACTGGCGCGCGTTTCTGCTGGAAGACAAACAGAATGAGCTGAAAATCTGGGTCGGCGAACGGGACGACGTGCGTGCTGATCTGGTGGATCGGATCATGCGTCATACCTTAGGGCCCAATGTGCTTGGCAGCTTGATTCTGGCGGCGCTGATCTGGATCGCTATCGGCTGGGGCCTCAAGCCTCTGGAAAACATGGCGGCGACCTTGCGGGCACGGCACAGCGGCTCTCTGGAACCGTTGCAACTGACCCCGCTGCCCAGTGAACTGGAGCCGATGCAAGCGGCGCTCAATCGCATGCTGGCGCAAATTCAGGAAGTGCTGGCCCGCGAACACCGCTTCATCGCCGATGCGGCCCACGAAATGCGCACGCCGTTGGCGGTGTTACGGGTGCATGCGCAAAATCTGCTGGAGGCCGGTACCGAGGAAGAACGCCGAGACTCGCTGGAGTTTTTGATCGCCGGCGTCGACCGCACCAGCCGCCTGGTCAATCAATTGCTGACCATGGCCCGCCTGGAGCCCAAAGCCATGGCGCCGGTGCAGCACAGCATCGACCTGGCCGAAATCGTGCGCGGCAGTCTGGCGCAGCTGACGCCGTGGATACTGAGTAAGAATCTTGAGCTGGCCTTCGACGTCCAGGACCGCCCTTTTATAGTGGTGGCCGACGCTGCCGCGATCGATATTGCGCTGAACAACCTGATCAGCAACGCGGCAAACTTTTCCCCGGATCAGGGCGTTATCACCGTGCAGTTGAGCCAGGCGGACGGCTTCTATTTGTTGAGTGTCGAAGACCAGGGACCAGGCATCGACGAAGCAGATCGCGAGCGATTGTTCGAACGGTTTTACAGCCGCGGGAATGTCCAGGGCGCGGGACTGGGGCTGACCATCGTCAACACCATCGCGGCTCGGTTGGGTGGACGCATCACGCTGGTCAACCGACCGGAAGGCGGGTTGCGTGCGACGCTGGCGATTCCGGACGGCCAGTCCTGCGCGCCTTTGCAACGCACCCCGCGCGAGTTGCCGCCGAGCGTTTGAGTAAAATCTCAGGCTGTTCCAGCTGATCGGAGTCCTTGAGGGAGTGAGGTTATTGGGTGAGTTTGAGGTTTTTTGCTTGGTGCAGGCGCACCTATTCCGAGGATTCGCCTCAGGTGGGCAAACAACATTTCGACCTTTTTATGTTCGTGGCGAGAGCGCTGATACGCCGGCGTTGTTGCAATGCGCCAAGCCATATCCCGAACGGCTTCATGGACGCTGCGGGCGATCTTGCGAAACTCAGTGTTCGGGACCTCCGCCGTGCGATGAACGGGTGTGGGCTCCGCATCCACGATGACGCCGTGTTCCGTATCGATCAGATAGTTCGTGATATAGCCGAAGAACGCTGGGCCTCCTGGAGTAGCGGTTCAGCGAGCCTTAGGATCCGTCATCGACAGCCGCTTCGGTAGCGTTTCGCGCTAGAGCCTCTTCATCGAGGGCTTCAAGGTACACACGCACGGCGCGAGTATTCATAAGCCTATTCACGCCAGGCAGAAAGCAAGATCGCTGCGCGGACATTTTTCGGCGCGATGCCGAACCAGCGTTGGCACGCCTTGTTGAAGGAGCTTTGCTCGGAGTAACCGAGCAGCCCGGCAATCTGCGCTATCGGCATACCCTGTTGTGCCAGGTACTCCTCTGCGCGCTGACGTCGAACCCTGTCAACCAGAATCGAAAAGCTGAGCCCCTGCGCCATCAGGTGCCCTTGCAGCGTGCGCTCGTGCATGCAGACGTGTGCCGCCACCTGCTTCAAAGTGCACGTACTAGTCCCCAGCAGACGCTCGACCAAGGCCCCGACCTGGTCGGCCAGATTCATCGGACGCTGCCCGATGATGCTCTCGACATAGTTTTGCGCCATGCGTACCAGACCAGGCTGAGTCGGGTCGATTTGCTGCGCCAGCACATCGGCGTGGACCAACAACGCATTGACCTTTTCCCCGAAGCGCACTTCGCAACCGAACCAATCGCGATAGCGCCGCTCCGGAAGGCTGGGCATATGACGCAGAAACACGAGTGCGGGTCGGACCGTCTCACCCGCCAGCAATTTCAGCACGTTGCGCGTAACACCCAGCGTTAGCTCTGTCACCTGATTGCGTTGTGGGCAATCCTCGACATCGATAGTGAACCCGATGCGGCGCAGTTCCGGCGCATTATCGGTTTCCACTGTTATGCGCAGACTAGGGCTGTGGTAATGCAAGTAACGACCAATCACGCCAAAGGCTTCGCCCACAGTCTTCGCCCCCTGCCCGACGATGGCCAGCGGCCCAAGCACTTGCAACCCTTGCCGCTCAGCCAGCCTCAGCCCGAAATCTGCGCACGGCAAGCATTCGGCCGTCGCCTGCAACAGTCGGATAGCATGACTGTAGGGCACCATGCCCTCGTCATCGTCGAGTGTTGCAGATGCAATTTGAAACCGGTCCAGCAATGGCAGCGGATCACCGCCCAGATCGTTCACGAGCGCCCGGTAGCCGGTCAGGGATGCACTGCGCACCATCACTTGCATCTTTAGCTTTCCTTCATGGCCTTTCGTCTCAGGACAAAAATCTTTCGCCTTTGGACAATATTGTAGCCGAGTGGCGGCGCACAATTGCTGGCACCCTCGTTTCAACCACGGACTAATAAAAATTATGCGCGCCGTCATCTGTAGGGATCAACAATTGCGCGTGGGCGATCTTGATTTGCCCACGCCAGCCACCGGTCAAATGCTAGTGCAAGTACTGCGCTGCGGGATCTGCGGCTCCGACCTGCATGCGCGCCAGCATTGCGGTCATTGGGGCGATCTGATGCGGCGCAGCGGATACGATGGCTTCGTAAAACCCGGACAGGAGGTGGTGTTCGGCCACGAAATCTGTGCGGAAGTGGTCGAGCACGGGCTTGGCTGTGACAAGAAGATTAAACCCGGCACGGTGGTATGCGCAGTACCTGTCTTACGCAACGGAACCACTATTGAAATGCTGGGTTTTTCTGCTCAGGCTAGCGGCGGCTATGCCGAGCATATGCTGTTACAGGAAAGCATGATGATGCCGGTGCCTAATGGCTTGTCGCCCGACCTGGCAGCCCTGACCGAACCAATGGCAGTCGCGCTACACGCGGTGAACCGTGGCGAACTCAAACAACGGGACGTCGCCATTGTCATCGGTTGCGGGCCGGTGGGCCTGGCGGTGATTTGTGTGCTGAAGGCGCGCGGCATCAAAACCATTATTGCCAGTGATTTTTCAGCAGGCCGTCGCGTGCTGGCGGCCAAATGCGGGGCAGACATCGTGCTTGATCCGGCCAAGGATTCGCCGTTCGCGAACTGGAAGGCAATGGGTCATATCGGCGAACTGAGCGGCGCATTGGAATTGGCCGTGGGCACACGCGAGAAGCTGGGCAAGCTGCCTTTGCCATGGTGGCACACCTGGCGTCTCGCCGAAGCGTTCGGTGCGAAACCGCCACGCCCGGTGATCTTTGAGTGCGTGGGCGTGCCAGGGTTACTGCAGAATGTGATCGACGGCGCACCCATGTTTTCGCGCGTGGTGGTGGTCGGTGTCTGCATGCAGAGTGACACGCTGGAACCCGCTATCGCCATCAACAAGGAAATCGATTTACGTTTCGTGCTCGGTTACACGCCGCTGGAATTTCGCGACACCTTACACATGATCGCCGACGGGAAACTCAATTGCGCGCCGCTAATCACGGGCACCGTAGGGCTGAACGGCGTCGAACAGGCATTCACCGCCTTGGGCGATCCCGAGCAGCACGCCAAAATCCTGATAGCCCCCGCGACTTCAATTCCGCTTCACAACGTCAATACACCCAACGACAGCAACAGGATCACCTCAGGCCCGATGGCTTGAAAGGCGCCGCACAATCTGTCGGGAACGTGCAATGAACAAGACTAATAACGCCTAAAAAAACGGCGGCGCCTGGATGAACTATTGGTGCTCAGGGCTGCGCGTAATTCATCCCGACGGGTTATTGCGTTTGACACGGCATGTCAGCTTTGGGGCCGATTACTGCCCGTCACAACCGGCAGAAATTGGCCCAGGAGCAGCCATTCCACGCATCATCCGCGCTCTAATTGGACTCAGCGGTTGTTTTCCCATTGATCATCACTCATCGCCAAGCGAAAGCCGAGATGCGACATGGAGTTCATGGGATCCGCGCCCTGTCTTGCACTCGTTCGAAAACTCGTGCAATAGCTGTCACTACACAGAAAAGATCCACCACGAATCACACGTTGTGGTGCATTAGCCGTTACGCCCAAGTCAGGGTCATAGCTATCGGATGGGCCCATCGGATTCAGCGCTACTGCGCCAGTCGACTTGAGGCCGACCTTAAAGGCATCAGCGCGGTACCAATCGGCGACCCACTGCCAAACGTTTCCCGACATGTCATATAGCCCATAAGTGTTAGGTCGGTAACTGCCTACTGGTTTAGTGCCAATTTTGAATTTATTGCTGGAACCCGTCACCGGAAACGGCTGTACCTCATCCCAGGTATTTGCCATTTTTTCACCTTTGGGTGAGAAATCATTCCCCCACGCATAGTTTGCTTGTTCCAACCCGCCCCTTGCGGCGTACTCCCATTCAGCCTCTGTTAGCAGGCGTTTATGCGCCCATGCTGCGTAGGCCTCTGCATCTTCTCGTGAGACCTGAACGACCGGATGGGTTTCTTTCCCCTCAATGGAGCTGTCCGGGCCGGAGGGGTGACGCCAGTCCGCGCCGGGTACAAACGCCCACCACTGACTGAAATCGTCCAGCGGAATGGGCCGGTCCGTGCCCACGAAAACCAATGCACCGGGCACCATGACACTGTCGTCAGGCGCAGGCGTGCCTGGCGGTAGTTGTACTTTCAGATCGTCCCATTTAGGTTTGCGTTCGGCAGTAGTGACGTAGTGTGTTGCCGCAATGAAACGGGCGAAATCGGCATTGGTGACGTCATAACGGTCGACCCAGAAACCATCGAGTTTCACCTTGTGAGCCGGTCCCTCATTGGGCCGCGCTTTCTTATGATCGCTACCCATCAAAAATTCACCAGCAGGCAGCCAGACCATTTCCAGAGGACCGTTTTTTCCATCACCCAACGTCAAGGGCGATGGAGTTCGACTGTACTGATACCAAGCCAATGCCAGGCAGCCGCAAACAATCCCGGCTGCAATTATGGCAATACCCAATCGCTGTTTTTTGATAAGCATTTGCGATCCTGTTGGTTTCTGTCGACGTACGCGCATATCCACGCCTTGATCACCCACCGACAGCAGCCCCTCGACTTATAGGGATTGCTGTCTGAGGCACCTTCGCTACTCGTTATTCGCTGGTTTTATTGTCACGTTGCGCCTGCAAGAGTTTCTGTTCGTCCTCCGGCGTCAGTTTTGGTCGGCTGACCGTCAGCGTGATTTTTTCAATTTTGCCGGTAAAGGCGAATGGCGGTTGGTAGTCCTGATCGTCCACCCCGGTCAGCGTGTCTGAACCAATATCGAGGCTTTCGTCCCATTGCAAAATCAGAGGAATCGTCCGTTCCATCTTCTGCTCTGCGACGGCTTCACCGTCTACTTTCAGTACGCCGGTACCCCCTCGGCCAATACCAGACATGTTATTGAACGCGAGGGTTCCCATACCAAGGCCGTCGTATTTGAAGTCGAACTCAAGAACGTGCTTGCCGGGTTTCAGCTCCGGCCCCTCCCAACGCTGACGCTTGAGGTCCACCAGATTCCACAGGAATACTGGCTTGTTTTTCAGCAGGTAAAAACCGTACCCACCGAAACGTCCGCCTTGGGTGATCAACATCCCGTCGGCGCCGCCTGCCGGCACTTCAACCTCGGCCTTGAAGGTGTAAGAGGTATTAAGAACCGAGGGCGCATCACCGTTGGGAATGCCCGTCAGCGGCGTCGTCCATGTGAACTCGTTACGTCCGGCAGTCAAGCTGGGACGCGGTGTCACCAGTCGCGTCGCAACCGTCGAATCGAGTGGCAGTACCTGATACTTCTGCGCCTCGGTCCAAAAAATATCCTGCATTTCCTTAAGCTTCTCTGGAAATTTAGCAGCGACGTCTTCGGACTGCGTCCAATCCTTGTGCAGGTCGTAAAGTTCCCAGGGGAAAGCGGCGGGGTCCTGACTCACGTTGCCCACGATGATCCACGGTGGTCGCATGACTTTCGAGCTGGCGATCCAGCCGTCGTGGTAGATCGCATGGTCACCCATCATTTCGAAGTACTGGGTTTTGTGATTTGAGGGCGAGTCGGCATTTGCCTTATTGAACGTATACATCATGCTGACTCCCTCAATGGGACTCTGCGTGATGCCATCGACCACTTTGGGCTGGTTGACCTGCGTTGCTTCGAGGATGGTCGGTACGACATCGATGACATGTTGGAACTGGTTACGGATACCACCTTTGTCTGTGATCACCTTCGGCCACATGATGGCCATGCCTTGCCGGACGCCACCGAAATGCGAGGCGATCTGCTTGGTCCACGAAAAGGGGGTATCAAATGCCCATGACCAGGCCACCGACATGTGATTGTAGGTTTTATCCGAGCCCCAATCGTCGTAGAAATTCTTCAGTTGGTCAGCGACCGGCACATTGACGCCATTGAAACTGGCGACCTCGTTCGGAGTGCCGAGTAATGTGCCCTCAGCGCTACCACCGTTATCGCCGCTGATGTAAATGACCAAGGTGTTGTCGAGCTTGCCCATGTCCTCGACGGCCTGGATGACACGACCGATTTCATGGTCGGTATAAGCGACATACGCGGCGAATACGTCGACTTGGCGGATGAACATTTTCTGTTCGTCCGGCGACAGCGTGTCCCAGTCCTTGAGCAGATCCTTGGGCCAAGGTGTCAGCTTGGCGTCGGCTGGAATCACACCTAGTTTTTTCTGGTTTTCGAAAATCTGATCCCGAAGCTTGTTCCAGCCCTGATCAAACAACTTCATCTTGCTGATTTTCTCGATCCACTCCGGTGTTGGATGGTGTGGCGCGTGCACACCGCCCGGCGCGTACTTGATAAAAAACGGCTGGTCAGGTGCCACTGCATTGATGCGATTCACGTAGTCGATTGCGTCATCGGCCATCGCCGTGGTCAGGTTCCACCCTGGTTTGCCTACAAACGGATAGATTTGTGTGGTGTTACGAAACAGGTTGGGCGCCCATTGATTAGCGTCGCCACCAATGAATCCGTAGAAGTACTCGAAGCCCATCCCGATTGGCCATTGATCGAAAGGCCCGTCCTGGCTCGCTTGAAAGGTCGGGACATTGTGATCTTTGCCGAACCATGCAGTTCGGTATCCATTGTCTTTGAGCATCCGTCCGATTGTCGCTTTATCGCGCGAGATGATGCTGTTGTAGCCAGGGTAGCCAGAGGACTGTTCTGATATGACGCCGAAGCCAACCGAGTGATGGTTGCGCCCGGTCAGAAGCGCCGCACGAGTGGGCGAGCACAATGCTGTCGAGTGAAAATTTGTATAGCGCAGTCCATCCCGGGCGACCCGATCCAGGGTGGGCGTTGGAATCACTCCGCCAAAGGTGCTGGGTGTGCCGAAACCAGTGTCATCGGTAATGATCAGCAGTACGTTTGGCGCCCCCTTGTGTGGCTCTATACGCGGTGGCCAATAAGGTTTCGACTGAGCCGCATTACGTTCAATCGAGCCCTCAAACTTAGGGGGCGGCGCCGGAATCTGTTCGCCGCTGATAGTCACTGTAGCGCTTGGTGAGCCCGGTACCCCGTTGATCACATCGTTGCCCGCACTGGCAGGTTGCACAACAGATGCTGTTAGAGCGAATACCAAGATCCCTAGCAGTTTGCCCGTCCGTGTATCAGTGTCTGGTTTGACGTTGCACATGGAACCTCCTAGATATTGATCCATCACCCAGGCGGCGTGCGACGCCGTGCCAGGCATCCCACTTAAATCGTTATAGGTTTAATTCTGTTTTGGTATTGATTGAACTGAAAAATGTGCGTTACGCAGATTGCGTGTTTATGTGGCGCAGAAAAGATAATCAACACAGACATCGAATATCACACCTGCATTCAAGCGATGTTGATGCTTGAGCATAGATCAGCTATTACGTCCGTCCAGCCAAGAGGTCAGTGGCGTAATACACGCTAATCACTACGACAGACAAATGATCGCTATATTGGGTCGTTTGCAGTCCTTCGGGACAGGCTGCAATCGGCCAATAGCCGACGCTGGCTGCCATTCCCCCTCCAGTGCTCCCAGTCAGGAACCTGACCCAGTCATTGCAACGGGTCATACCTGATCAACGTCTTCGGCTCCAGATACGCGCTCATCCCCCACCTGCCCATTTCGCGCCCAAGACCTGAATGCTTGAATCCACCGAAGGGGGCACGTGGTTCGTGTGCCAGGGTGTTGATGAGCACGCGTCCCGAATCGATCTGACGGGCAACGTTCATACAACGTTCGGCGCTTTTTCCCAGCACCAGGGCGCTCAGCCCATAGTCCGTATCGTTGGCAATGCTGATCGCATCGGCATCATCCTCGTAGGGGATGATTGACAGGACGGGGCCGAAGATTTCCTCACGAGCGATGCGCATCCGGTTGTTGGCATCAGTAAAGATCGTGGGCTTCACGAACCATCCGGCATGCAAGCCTTCCGGGCGACCTTCGCCACCCGCCAACAACCTCGCGCCTTCTTCCTGGCCGGTACGGATGTAACGCTGCACCCGTTCCCATTGTTTCTGGCTCACCATCGGACCGATGTCGGTGTCGGCGTTGCGTGGATCGCCCGATTGAATCTGTGAGACATCCTCCTTCGCAATCCGCTCGAACTCTGCCAGCCGGCTGCGCGGCACGAGGATGCGAGTGCCCGCAATGCAAGCCTGGCCGCTATTGAGAAATCCGGCTTGCAGCACCAACGGCATGACCGCCTGGAAATCAGCATCGTCAAGCACCACGGTGGGCGACTTGCCGCCCAGTTCGAGCGTCACGCGCTTCATGGTGTCGGCACCGGTTCTTACCAGATGCTGACCGACAGCGGACGAACCCGTGAACGAGATCTTGGCAACGTCGGGATGACGGGCGATCTCCTCGCCAACCACATCGCCCCGTCCGTTGACGACATTGAATACACCCGCTGGCAGACCTGCCTCGTGCAACGCCTTGACCACGACCTGCGTCTGCAACGCGCTCATCTCGCTGGGCTTGATGACGGCGGTGCAACCTGTCGCCAGCGCGGTGGCCAGCTTGTTGCAGATGAAGCCCGCATTGCTGTTCCAGGGCGTGATCAGACCGGTCACGCCTACGGGCGTCAGAATGACCCTGGCCATGCCGACCTGTTCCTCGAAATCGAACGCCTCCAGTGCATCGATTGCTTGTGCAATCACATCGGCTGGATAAGTCGCCATCCAGCGCCCGCGAACCGCAGGCGCGCCGTATTCCACGAGGATGGCTTCCAGCAGCTCCTCCTCCCTTGCCGCCATGGCCCGGTGCATGCGTTGCAGTGCCGCAATGCGCTCCTCCCGGCTAGTACGAGCCCACGCCGGGAACGCAACCTTCGCGGCTGCAATCGCACGCTGTGCGTCCAGTGCATCGCCCAGCCGAACCTGACCGATGACTTCCTCGGTGCTCGGGTTATGAAGGTCGAACCATTCCTGACCGTGTGGAATGACGAACTCGCCGTTGATGTAGATATGTTCAATGCGTTGCATGGCGACTCCTCGCTCAAAATGACTCACCCGAATCGAGCCTCTGTGATGAAGTCTAAGAAGGGTTCATTATTCCGATAAGCCATCCTTTGGCTTATGAAGCATCCTTATATTCAGGACAATCCATGCACAGAACAGGAATGACCGAGCTGGAAGTGGTTCTGGCCGTCGCCCGCCGCAGCAGTTTTCGGGGCGCAGCACAGGAGTTGGGCATGTCCACCACCGCCGTGAGCAGCGCGGTGGCCGGCCTGGAAGCACGCCTGAAAGTGCGCCTGTTCAATCGCTCCACGCGCAGCGTTGCCCTCACCGACATCGGGCAACGTTATGTGGAACGCATCGCCCCGGCGTTGGCACAAATCAAAAGTGCCGACGAACAGGTCAGCGTCGGCCCCGATGAACCCAGCGGCACACTGCGCATCAACGCCCCGCACGGCGCGGCTTACCTGCTGCTGGATCCACTGCTCAAGCAGTACGCTGAGCGGTATCCCGAGATGCGCATCGACATCGTCAGCGAATCAAGCATGGTCGACATCATCGCCGGGGGCTTTGACGCAGGGATTCGTCTGGCAGAGTCGGTACCGCAAGACATGATTGCCGTGGCACTGTCCGGTGATATCCGGATGCTCGTGGTGGCAACGCCTGAGTACTTCGAACGCCATGGCGTGCCCGAGCACCCGCGAGACCTGCTCAGCCACCAGAGCATCGGCATGCGCATGGCCCATGGTGGCCTCTACCAGTGGGAATTGGAGCGCGATGGCCAAAAGCTGCAGATGGATCTGCCGGTGCGATTCGCCTCCAACGAGATGCTGGCCATCAAACAGGCCGTGTTGTTGGGTCTTGGTATCGGTTTCATTTCCGAGTGGTTCATCCAGGAAGAACTGGCATGCGGCGCCCTGGTGCCGGTGCTGATGCCGTGGTGCCCGTCGTTTGGCGGGTTGAAGCTTTACTACTCGGGCCATCGCTTCGTGCCGTCGCGATTGCGTGCACTGATTGAACTGGCGCAGGAGTTGCGGCCCACTGTGTTTTGATCATGTTTCGCCGCCTTTTTATCGTCCAATGGAATACCCCATGAAAACCCGCCAACTGCATCGCTTGCTCCAGGGTTTGAACGTCGCCGTGTTGTTTGCGCCCACCGGTCCGTTGCAGGAGCTGTGCATGAGTAGTGGATGGGCTGAGACTTATTTGAAGGTCGCCGGCAAATTTGATGAGGTTGAAAGGTTGCTGTGGGGAAGATGAGATTGATTGGCCCTGCGATAGACAAAAAAAGGGGGGGTAGCACACCGTTGCGGCGTTCATTCGACCCGGTTTTAGGATTGTCATGCACAGGGCGCTTTCGAGCCTGCCGGTCTACTCGCGTACGGGTCTACAAACCAGTGCAAGCTGCCACCCCTTCGGCCAAAAGCTACCCATCAGCAAGGGTGGCTTTCGGCTGTGGATTCAACCGGGCGATGCAACACAACTAAATTCTGTGTAAGCAGGAGGAGTGTTGCAGATGAAGCAGAGACCTCGGATCACTGGCAGAAAGGCGACTCGCTCCAACAGATCGCCCAACTATTTGATCGAAACCACTCATCGATTTGTTGAAATAACACCACCCATGTATTGATTCAAATCGCGCAGATCTTTAACGCTCCATGCGTACGGCGATAGCTTTACACCGTTCTCTCGTAACGTTTTTGGAATCAAGTCTCCATTGGGACGAAGTATTATCGATGACACAATCACGCCAGGATAATCATTTAATCGTTTTTTGAAAGCGGAGGTAGTTAGATCAGGTGTAGGAGGATTGCTCTTATTAGCCAATGGCCCTGTTGCTTTGAGATCTACTCCGTGGCACATGGCGCATCGCTGTAAATAGAGGTTTTTTCCATTAACATTTTCAGCGAAGGACAGTGATGTTTGTATTAGCGATAACATCCCTAGTGAAGCGATGAATAATATTTTCACTGTTTTTATCTTCCTTGATGGGATTAGCGTTGATTGGATGCAGTTTGGTGCACTCTGTGGCGAGAAATCAGTTCCCCGCCACAGAGGGCCGTGCTTACTCTTTCAGTTCAACCTTATCCAGCGCCTGATTCACCGCCAATTCCCCCAACATCACTACTTGCGTAATCCCCAGCAGGGTCTTGCGGTGTGAGTTCTCCAATAACGCCGCGAGATTACTGAGCATGGTCGTAGCCGACCCCAGTGATTCGCTGGCGTTGACCAGCAGGGATTCGGTGTTGCACTTGGGATTGGCGAGGAACATCGGTTCCGGTTCGTGGGTGCTGGCCATGATTTGGGCGGCCGGGTTGAGGTAGTGGTCGAGGGCGCGTTCGGCCGCTTCGTGGAATTTTTTGGAATCGAGGGATTCGTAGGGCGATGCCGGATCGGTTTCCGGTGGGTTGGGTGTTGGTTTGATCATGGATGGAACCTCTAGCGCGAATACTTAAAGGAGCCATCACCCTCGCTACCAAACGAAGGGTGGCGGCCATACGCGGGTTGGTAGACCGGTCGCACTAGAACCCGGCGCCCACGAATGGGCCCCACGCATGACCACCATGAAAGCAGAGTCTAAAAAACGACTGTGCAAGGTGACGCCATGCATCTAGGCATAAACCGGGCTACCAAACCCGATCACTGTTTTTCAGTGACACAGCCACGATAGAACCCGTGCCCCAGACGCACAAGCCGGCGGATTCTGTCTTACCCGTAGGCGATGGCGCAAGGCGTTGTAGCCTTTGGCTGGTAACAGGAGGCTTCGTTTAAACAGATAGGGGCTTTGTTGTTTAAGCGCCAGACGAATAGAAGCAAATAACTGTGTCAGGCAAATGAAATCCATGTGGGAGCGAGCAACGCGGCCATTCAGAAGACCGAAGCCGCCAACGAGTGGAATTACTACCAGGCCAAGTCCAGCCGGCAGAACCTGTCGGAGCTGGCAAGCAATCTCCCGGGGTTGGATTCCGCTCACTATGTTGCTGAGGCGCGGCGTTATGCGGAACAGAAGGAGCAGGCGCGCCAGAAAGCGGAGGAACTCGAACAAGGGGCACGCGATTGGGACGAGAAGTCAGAACAGCTGCTGCATCAGCATCACCGCTGGGCCCAGGCAATGACGGCGATTCAAATTGCAATTTCGTTGGCGGCCATTACCCTGCTGACGCGTAAGGAATGGCTCAAGCGGGTCTCGTTCGGGGCCGCCAGTGTTGGCGTCATGTTGGGTTCGTTGGCTTGGCTGCATATCTAAGCGAGGCAATTCAAAAAAGCAAAAAAGGGATGTTGTACGCCAAGCCGTCATCGACGGCTGTCGCCAGGAAAAGCTTCACTGGATAATGCGCACACTACGATTTTTTAACACATCGTGAACAACTGGCGTGCTCTATTGCCGGGAGAAGGATGACCTTGAATCCTTCCCTGCCAATTCCCAGTGGGTCGCCGATTGAAACGCACGAGTTCCCCCAGAGTATTTGTAAAACGTTCGGTGCTCAGAAGGATCGTGCTGTGCTCAGGCGCCACCTTCGCCGTTGCGCTGATCGCGGGCGGCTACTGGCTGTCTACGCCGCCCGCTCCCTATGTTCCGCTGAGCGGCCTGGACCCTGCGTCGGTCTCGATGATCGCTGTGGGCGATCAAGGCAGCGGTAACCTGCAACAGTGGCGGGTGGGTCAGGCCATGGAGCGAGTCGCCGCCAATGAGGGGCGGCTGAACATGGTGGTGTTCCTGGGCGACAACTTTTACGGCAAACCCTTAGGCAGCACGCATGATCTGAGCTGGCAAACCAAATTCGAGCGTGTCTACTCGGGGCACTGGCTGAGTCATGTGCCGTTCTACGCGGTGCTGGGCAATCACGATTACCCGGTGTCGCAACAGTACGAGATTGAGTACGGACAACAGCACAAGGGGTCGGGCCGCTGGCAGATGCCGATGAATTTCTACGTCAAGGACTTCGGTGACGTCGACGGGCGCCCGTTGGTGCGAATGGTGTTCCTAGACACGTCAGCGCCGCGTGAAAGTTTGCAGCAGCAAATCGACTTTATTGATCAGGCGTTCCAGGCACCCGGTCCGGTGCCGGTGTGGCGTATAGCGGCGTCCCACCATCCGGTGCGCGATCAGGGCCAGAACGCTGAACAGTCGGACCTGGTGGTCAGTCTTTTACCCGCGTTGCAACGTAACAAAGTGGATCTGCTTTTATCTGGCCATGACCACAATCAGCAATTGGTGTTGCGTGCAGGAGAACCTGCGTGGGTCATCTCCGGTGCAGGCGGGCAGACACTTGATCCCTTGGATAGCCCTGCCCCCGATAGCACGTTCGCTGCAGCACGGGCCGGGTTTGCCAAACTCGACCTGAACGCCCATCAACTGCGGCTGGCGTTTTACAGTGATCGAGGCGATCTGGAAACCGGCTATCGCTGGGCCAGAGAGTGTCAGTGGATGGCCAAAGGCTGCTTACTGCCCGAAGCGATGCAAGGGACCACCGCGCAGTTGGCACAATGATGCAATCGCTGCTTTTCAGGCTGGCCGCGATTGGCTATCCCAGCAACAATCCCTGCTCCGCCTCACACAACCCCACCACATAATCCCAAACCACCCGCAGCCGCACCGACTTGTGCAGCTCGCGCCGGGTACTGATCCAGTAACTGCGCTCAATACTCTCATCCGGCAACAACGCCACCAGATCCGCATCAGCACTCGCCATATAACAAGGCAACACCGCGATCCCCAACCCCGAACGCGCTGCCTGTTGCTGGGCGATGACGCTAGTGCTGTGAAACACCACCCGTGGATTGCGGCAGAAGCTATTAAGGAACATCAGTTCCTGGCTGAACAGCAAGTCGTCTACATAGCCAATCCAGGCATGACGCCCGAGGTCTTCGCGACTGCGCAACGGTGGTGAGCGGTCGAGATACGCCTGGCTGGCGTAGAGCCCCAGTCGGTAGTCGGTGAGTTTGCGGGTGACCAGCATGTCGGCGGCCGGGCGTTCGAGGTGGATGCTGATTTCGGCTTCGCGGTTGAGGATGCTGACGAAGCGCGGCACCGCTACCAGTTCCACTTCGAGACCCGGGTAGCGTTCGAACAAACCGTTCATGCGGCTGGCGAGGAACATGATGCCCAGCCCTTCCGTGACCCCGACGCGAATTTTGCCCAGCGGCGCGGTGGACTGGGTGATTTCTTCCTGGGCCAGCAACGCGACGTTTTCCATGGCTTCGGCGTGTTTGAGCAGCGCTTCGCCGGCCGGGGTCATTTCATAACCCTGGGCATGCTGGACGAACAGCGCCGTGCCGAGGCTCTTTTCGATGGCCTCGATGTGCCGCGCGACCGTGGCGTGGGTGGTGTTCAAACGGCGAGCAGCGGTGAGCAAACGCCCGCTGCGCTGCAACTCGAGAAAAAACCGCAGGTCATTCCAGTCGAACATGATCCGTCCTTGAGGCAAGGCTGTTTAAAAACGCACAGCGGCTGCGCAAAAACTAACATTCTTTTGACGAAAGCGAACAACTAGGATGACTGACAACAAGAACAACAAGACGAGGTCAGGGATGCAGACTCTCCTGGATGAAGTCGACTACATCGTGGTCGGCGCCGGGCCGGCCGGTTGTTTACTGGCCAATCGACTGTCGGCCAACCCGCAACACCGGGTGTTGCTGCTCGAAGCCGGCGGTCGCGATAACTACGCGTGGATTCACATTCCCGTGGGCTACCTGTTCTGCATTGGCAACCCGCGCACTGACTGGTGCTTCAAGACCCAGGCGCAACCCGGCCTGCAAGGGCGCACCCTGAGTTACCCGCGCGGCAAAGTGCTCGGCGGCTGCTCTTCCATCAACGGCATGATTTACATGCGTGGCCAGGCCGGCGACTACGATCGCTGGGCTGCTGACGGCAATCCGGGCTGGAGCTGGAACGATGTGTTGCCGCTGTTCAAGAAGAGCGAAAACCATTTTGCCGGCGACTCCGAATTTCATGGTGCCAGCGGCGACTGGCGGGTTGAGCGGCAGCGGCTGTCGTGGCCGATTCTCGATGCCTTCCGCAACGCTGCCGAGCAAAGCGGCATTGCCAGCATCGATGATTTCAACCAGGGCGATAACGAAGGCTGCGGCTACTTTCAGGTCAATCAGAAGGCCGGGATCCGCTGGAACGCGGCCAAGGCGTTTCTCAAACCGGTCCGCCATCGCGCCAATCTCACGGTACTGACCGACATCGAAGTGGACCGCGTGCTGCTGGAAAACGGCCGCGCCTCGGCAGTGATTACACGCTGGCAAGGTCAGGCGAAAGCCTTCAAGGCGCGCAAGGAAATCGTCCTGTGTGCCGGCTCTGTCGGTTCACCGGGCATCCTCCAGCGCTCCGGCATCGGCCCTCGCCCGCTGCTGCAAAAACTCGGGATCGGTGTGGCCCATGAGCTGCCGGGGGTGGGCGGCAACCTGCAGGATCACCTGCAACTGCGGCTGATCTACAAACTGGAAAACGCCCGAACGCTGAACCAGATCGCCGGCAGCGTATGGGGCAAGATGGGCATGGGTTTGCGCTACCTGTATGACCGCAGTGGCCCGCTGTCCATGGCACCAAGTCAACTCGGCGCCTTCGCCCGCTCGGGACCTGAACAGACCTCGGCGAATCTCGAATACCACGTGCAGCCGTTGTCGCTGGAGCGCTTCGGCGAACCGTTGCACCCCTTCCCTGCCTTTACCGCTTCGGTCTGCGATCTACGGCCGCAAAGCCGTGGCCGGGTGGACATCAGTTCTGCCAATCCGCAGGACGCGCCGGTGATTCAGCCCAACTATTTGAGTCACCCAGAGGACTTGCGCGTGGCGGCTGATGCCATTCGCCTGACCCGACGCATCGTTGCCGCGCCGGCGTTGCATGCGTTCAAACCGGTCGAGTATTTGCCCGGTGACCGTTTGCAGACTGAAGAGGAATTGCACGAAGCCGCTGCGCAGATTGGCACGACCATTTTCCATCCGGTGGGCACTTGCCGGATGGGTAACGATGCGGATGCGGTGGTGGACGCCGAGTTGCGGGTCCATGGCATTCCCGGGTTGCGGGTGGCTGACGCCTCGATCATGCCGCGCATTACTTCGGGCAATACCTGCTCACCGACGTTGATGATTGCCGAAAAAGCCGCCCAGCTAATCCTCGAACCCACACCCAGCACAACCCCTGTGGGAGCGGGCTTGCTCGCGAAAGCGGTGGATCTTCAACATTGATGGTGACTGACACGACGCATTCGCGAGCAAGCCCGCTCCCACAGGGGACTAATGCTGTCCTTGAGGGATTGAACTTTGTTCGCGGTGCCGGGCACTACCTCTACAAGGAACACGCAACACCAGTGGAACAACAAAAACAATCACTGTGAGGGATACCGATATGTCAGAACATGTTCAGCCTATGGAAGCCGTGCCCGTCGCGACAGTCAGCCATGACACCCGCAAAGTCATCTTCGCCTCGTCGCTGGGGACGGTCTTCGAGTGGTACGACTTTTTCCTCTATGGCGCCCTCGCGGCGGTGATCAGCAAGCAGTTTTTCGCCGGGGTCAACGACACCACGGCGTTCATCTTTGCGTTGATGGCCTTCGCCGCAGGCTTCATCGTGCGACCTTTCGGAGCATTGGTGTTCGGTCGGTTGGGGGACATGATCGGGCGTAAGTACACCTTCCTCGCGACCATCGTGCTCATGGGCCTGGCGACGTTCTGCGTCGGTTTGCTGCCGACCTACGCGAGCATCGGCATCGCCGCGCCGATCATCCTCGTGGTGCTGCGCATGCTTCAGGGCCTGGCCCTGGGCGGTGAATACGGCGGCGCTGCGACCTATGTCGCGGAGCACGCGCCGATGGGCAAACGCGGTTTCCACACCAGCTGGATTCAGTCCACGGCGACCCTCGGCTTGTTGCTGTCGCTGCTAGTGGTACTCGGTTGCCGCTACTTCACCGGTGACCAGTTTGAAGTCTGGGGCTGGCGCATTCCGTTTCTGTTTTCGATCATTCTGCTGGGCATCTCGACCTGGATTCGCCTGAGCCTGCACGAGTCGCCGGCCTTCGTGAAAATGAAAGAGGAAGGCAAGCTCTGCAAGTCGCCGCTGCGTGATTCCTTTGGCAAGTGGGAAAACCTCAAGGTCGTGCTGATTGCTCTGTTCAGCATCAACGCCGGGCAAGCAGTGACCTTTTACGCCGCGCAGTTTTACGTGCTGTTTTTCCTCACCCAGTTCCTGAAGATGGACCCGGCCGTGGCCAACGGCTTGCTGATCGTCAGCGTGATCATCGGCGCGCCGTTCTTCATTTTCTTTGGCTGGCTGTCGGACAAGGTCGGACGCAAACCGGTGCTGATGATCGGCCTGCTGCTGGCCACCGCGCTGTATTTCCCGATCTTCAAATCCCTGGCGCATTACGCCAACCCGGCCATTGACCAGGCCAGCCGTCAGGCGCCGATTACCGTATTGGCCGACCCGGCGACATGCACGTTCCAGTTCGACCCAGTGGGCAAGGCGAAATTTGATAGCCCATGCGACAAGGTCAAAACCTTTCTGGTCAAGCAAGGCCTGCCTTACGCCAGCGCCGCCGCACCCGCCGGCAGTGGCGTGCAGGTCAGTGTCGGTGACGTGAAAATCGACGGTTACGACGAAGCGGCCTTGCGTGGTGCGGTGACACTGGCCGGCTATCCGTCGCAGGCGGATATGCAGCAGATCAACAAACCGATGATTGTGGCGCTGATCGTGGCGCTGATCATCATCTCGGCCATGTGCTATGGCCCGCTGGCGGCGTTGATGGTTGAACTGTTCCCGACGCGCATCCGCTACACCTCGATGTCGCTGCCCTATCACATCGGCAACGGCTGGTTTGGCGGGTTCCTGCCAACCGTGTCGTTTGCGTTGGTGGTCTACACCGGCGACATTTTCTACGGGCTCTGGTACCCGGTGGTGATTACCGCGGTGAGCCTGGTGGTGGGGATGATCTGTTTGCGCGAGACCAAGAACGTCGATCTCGATAAAAACTGACGGGACTTTGTGGCGAGGGCCTCCCTCGCCACACACCTTGGGAAACGATCCTCAGACCTCGGAATCGAGTAACTCGAATTTCACCTGATCCGGGTAGAACGCCACGTATTCACGAATCTGATCGACGGATATTTTAGGGTTCTCGTAACTCCAGACCGCATTGGCGCCTTCATGCCCCGGGACTTGCAGGCTGTAATAGCTGGCATCGCCCTTGTAGGGGCAATAACTGGTGTGGTCGGTGCGGGCGTAATACTTTTCGTCGATGTCCTCACGCGGTATGTAATACACCGGCGGGTAATTGGCCTCCAACAGCACCAAGGCGCGCGCGGACGCTGCCACCTGAATGCCATGAAACTTCACCAACAGGCAGCCCGGCTGCTCGGCGATGGTGATGACAGGACTGGGACCGGAGCTTTTCATGGAATACGTTCCTCATGACGGTGATAAACCTGTGGGAGCGTGGCGCCCGTGATGGCGCGCGCAGAGGCCCCGAAACCTGAGACCACAACTGTCAGGTATAACCCAAAATTCGCCGTTGCCACGGCCCCGCAGCCGAACGGGCCGTTTCGCTTGCAGCAACCAGACGCAACAGCTTTGCTGTACATCCATACAGATAAAGATTGATCCGGCGCTCATCACCGGCCATTCTGTGCGCCTCTTGCACACTTGATGAACGATGGTGGTTATGCGGCTGTACCTCTGTGAAAAACCTTCCCAGGCCAAAGACATTGCAGCAGTGCTCGGCGCCAAGCGTCGGGGCGACGGCTGCTGGCTGGGAACAGACGTCACGGTGACCTGGTGCATCGGCCATTTGCTGGAAACAGCGCCGCCGGACGCCTACGACGCGCGCTACAAACGCTGGGTACTGGCGGACCTGCCGATCATTCCCGAAAAGTGGAAGATGACCGTCAAGCCGCGTACGGCCAGTCAGTACAAAGCCGTCAAACGCTTGCTCGGCGAGGCCGATGAGTTGGTGATCGCCACCGACGCCGACCGCGAAGGCGAGATGATCGCCCGCGAACTGGTCGAGCACTGCCGCTATCGCGGGCCGATCCGCCGGTTGTGGCTGTCGGCGCTGGACGACGCGTCGATTCGCAAGGCACTGGCCGCGCTCAAGCCGGGGGCCGAAACCTTCAGCCTTTATCATTCGGCGTTGGGCCGCTCCCGGGCCGACTGGCTGATCGGGATGAACATGAGCCGGTTGTTTACGTTGCTGGGGCGTCAATCCGGGTATCAGGGTGTGCTGCCGGTGGGTCGCGTGCAGACGCCAACCTTGCGGCTGGTGGTGGACCGCGATCGCAGCATTGCTGATTTCGTCCCCGTGGCTTATTGGGCCATCGACGTGCAGTTGTTGCACGAAGGCACCACGTTCACGGCTCAGTGGCGCGCGGCGTCCGATGCTTGTGATGATCAGGATCGCTGCCTGAATCAGGGTCTCGCGCAAAACGCGGCTCAAGCGCTTGCGAACGCATCGACTGCGCGTGTGATCAAGCTGCGCACCGAGCGCATGCGTGAAGTCGCGCCATTACCGTTCGATCTGGGCACCTTACAGGAAGTCTGCTCGAAGAAACTCGGGCTCGGCGCCCAGGAAACCCTGGATATCGCCCAGGCGCTCTACGAAACCCACAAAGTCATCACCTACCCGCGCAGTGATTGCGGTTTTCTGCCATTGAGTCAGCACAGTGAAGCCCCAGGCATTCTCGCCGCGTTGCGTCATGCTGACCCGTCCCTGAACGCCCTGAACGATTACCTGGAACCGCAACGGCGCTCACGGGCCTGGAACGATGCCAAGGTCACCGCGCACCACGGCATCATCCCCACAGCGGCGGCAAAGAATCTGGAAAGGCTGATGGGTAAACAGCGGGCGGTCTACACATTGATTCGCGCCCGTTATCTGGCGCAGTTCCTGCCCAATCATGAATACGACCGCACTCAGGCCGACTTCAATTGTGCCGGTGAAGCCCTGCGTGCCGTCGGCAAGCAGATCGTCGAACCCGGCTGGAAGCGTGCCCTGCCGGAAGCCCTGGCCCCCGCCAAGGGTCGTGAGGCTCCCGCGCCACAAACGTTGCCGGCACTGGCCGAAGGGCTGGATTGCGCCGTCGCCGACGTCAGGCTCAAGGACCTGTGGACGCAACCACCGAAACCGTTCACCGAAGGCGACCTGATCAAAGCCATGAAGAACGTGGCCAAACTGGTGGAAGACCCGCTGCTCAAACAGAAACTCAAGGACACCACCGGCATCGGCACCGAGGCGACACGCGCCTCGATCATCCAGGGCCTGCTCGACCGTGGTTACCTGATCAAGAACGGTAAAGCCCTGGCCGCCACGCAGGCGGCCTTCAGCCTGATCGATGCGGTGCCGCGTGCGATTGCCGACCCCGGCACCACCGCGATCTGGGAACAAGCGCTGGACATGGTGCAGAGCGGCGAAATGAGCCTGGAAGAATTCGTCACCAAACAGGCGGCGTGGATGAGCAAGCAAGTCGCCCGTTGCGCCGGTTTGAGCCTGACCATCAGCGGGCCAGCCAGCCCGGCCGGACGAGGTGCCGCACCGTGGAAGAAAAAACGCAAACCGGCGCCACGCAAACCCTCGACGGGCAGCAAACGCGCCGCGAAACCGACCAGCAAGGCTTGATGGCACTTCGAAGGGACCGGGATGGTCTAGTGTTCTTCAAGCCCGGCGGCCGTCTGTTCTGAAAAAACATCGCAGCCTCGTTCCACTCGACAGTTCCTACAGGAATCTTGTTTATGATTATCGTGCACCACCTGAACAACTCCCGCTCCCAGCGCATTCTCTGGCTGCTGGAAGAACTGGCGATTCCTTACGAGCTGAAACTGTATCAGCGCGATCCGAAAACCAATCTCGCCCCACCGGAATTGAAAGCGGTCAATGCGCTGGGCAAATCGCCGGTCATCGAAGACGGTGCGCAGAAGCTGATCGAGTCCGCGGCGATCATCGACTACCTGATCCGCCGTCATGGCCAGGGTCGCCTGCAACCCGATCCGTCCACCCCCGCCTACGATGAATACGTGCAATGGCTGCATTTCGCCGAAGGCTCGGCCATATTGCCGCTGATGTTGAACTTGTATGTCGGGCGCCTGGGTGAAGCCGGTGCGCCGCTGCATCCGCGCATCAACTCGGAAGTGGCCAACTACCTGGGCTACCTCGACACCGCACTGAGCCAGTCCGATTACCTGCTCGGTGACGAGTTCAGCGCCGCCGATATCCAGATGAGCTTCATCGGCGAAATCGCCCGGGCCCAGGGCAAGCTGGCCAACTACCCTCATGTAGCGGCCTGGGTCCAACGGTTTCAAGCGCGCCCGGCTTACCTCGCTGCGCTGAATAAAGGTGGCAAGTACGACTTCGCGCCGCACTGAGTGTCCCTGACAGGGCCACGGATGGCCCTGCTTACCTTGGAGCGCCCCGCAATGCCTTCGATAGAACTGCACGCCGCACAGCGCGACGACCTCGACACTCTCGAAAACCTGATGCAGTTCTACGTCTATGACTTCAGCGAATGGCTGCCGCTGGAACTCGGCGAGCATGGGTTTTTCAATATCCAGCCCAAACTCGATTACTGGCGCAAGCCCGCGACCCGGCCGTTTCTGATCCGGGTCGACGGTGAGCTGGCGGGTTTCGTGACCGTGGATGACGACACCCACCTCGAAGGCGCCGAGTACAACGTCGGCTACTTTTTTGTCAGTCGGCGCTTCCGTGGCCAAGGTGTCGCGAAGTTTGTCGCTTCCACCCTCTTGAGCCAGTTCCCCGGTCAATGGCAGATTTTCCACATCGATGCGAACCCGCCTGCACGGCGGTTCTGGGCCAAAGTGATGCCTGATCTCACGGGCAATCAGTTCACCCTGCATCAGCAGCCGGTCGACGGTTATCCCGCCACGTTCTACCGCTTCCAAAGCCCCCAGCATAGGCCTGACAGGCGCATTCCGGCCTCGCTTTTTCATTCCAATCCGTTTTGTCCGACAATATGTAGTGACTGAAAATAATCACTACATAACGGTTGACGCCTCCGATTTGCCCTTGCATGATGCAGACATCTCCCCGATCGGGAGTACAGCAACATGTTTGAGCAAGCTCGTCTGACCGCCGAGCTGTTTTTCCCGGATACACGCTGCCCACAAGGCAGATTGAAGAAGCTGACCTGGCCCGAACGTCCAGTACAAGGACGAGAAGCGCTGGCGATCAATCCTCATGAAGCTTGTGGCCGACCCTGAAAAGTCGGCAGTGGCCTCCAGGTATTCGCTGCTTCTCTTCGTTGTGACGCTAACGCGTAGCAGTTATTCAACACGACTACATGCAACAGATGCGCGACCCCGTTGAATTCAACGGCCGACCGCTGACGTCCTGGTTTCGGTGCCAGGGATCAACTAACCGATGGGCTACTTGTATTAGCGAACCAACTTTGAAAGATCACCAAATGGTCAAGGGGCATATTATGAATCTGAACAATCAACCTTCTATCGATGAACTGGCTCGCATGTTCGCGGCGCAAAGAGACAGCCACGACAGCCACATCCTGTGGATCAGCAAATCGGGCCAGGTTCATATCGACTGCCTGTCGCCTCACGCTCATGAAGCGGAGTTCGACCAGAACAACCAGAACCTGCTGGCCCGACTGAAGATGTACCGTCGCGGCCAGGGCTATGTCGGCAAGAAAGCCGCGGCCGACAAGGACTTCATCGGGAATGTTCTGCAAACGCTGAAACAGGCTTGGGCATCGCTGCAGAACCAGAACGAAGTTCGGGTGATTGATCGGTTCTACTAACAATCTGACCCACTAACAAAAAGGGCCTGCTCCCATGAAAGAGCAGGCCCTTTTTTGTGCCTGACTGTTTTACATCCCCAACACCAGATTCATAAACGCCACCGACGCCGCACTGTGATAGTTGTTTTTACGACGCAACAACGCAGCCCCGCGTGTAGGCGCGTCTCCCAACAATGGAATCTTGCGCAATGCGCGTTCCTGGCTGGCGATGGCTTCCGGCAGGATGGTGGCAATCGCCGTGTACCGAATGACTTCCAGCAAGGTGCTCACAGAATTGACCTCGATCACCACCTTCGGCGTGATCTGCTCCTGGGCAAAATACTCATTGATACGGGTGCGGGTGATAAAGTCCGGGGTCAACAGCGCGAACTGCAATTGAGCGAGCTCTTCAGCGGACAATGCGAGCTGGCTGTCATACAACGGATGATCTCGCCCCACCATCACCCCCAGTGTCTCGGTAAACGCCGGGATCGATTCGATGTCGGCATTTCTGACTTCATTGAACGCGATGGCGATGTCCAGCGAGTCATCCGCCAACCCCGCCTCAATGTCATCCATCGACAACTCGAAAATCTCCAGATGGATGTTCGGAAACCGCGCCACGTAATCACGCACCAACGGCCCCACCAAATACGCCATAAACGTCGGCGTCATGGCCAGACGCAAGGTGCCGCGGGACAAGTCCTTCACGTCATGCAGCGCACGCTTGCCGGCTTCCAGTTCCACCAATACGCGACGAGCGCATTCGATGTAGGCCGCGCCGGCATCGGTCGGTTTGACCGTGCGCGAGGTGCGGTCGAACAGGCTCACGCCCAGGGTTTCTTCCAGCTGGCGAATTTGCTGGGACAAGGTCGGCTGCGACACATGCAGCGCCTCGGCGGCCCGGGTGAAACCGCCGTGGTCGGCGACCGCCAGCAAGTAGCGCAGATGTCGTAACAGCATGGGAATACCATCTATAGGCAGGGCTTATGCGCGGCATTGTATATGGGTCTTGGACGCTATGGTTCGATCGGCAGAAGATTGCTTCACACCCAAGCCACACCACGCCGACAGGAGAATCACCATGCAACAGTCCCACGCCTACAACGACCCAAGCCTGGCCCTGACCACGTCGATCCTCGATGCCAAGGCCCGCAAGAATCTGTCCTGGCAGGACCTGACCGACGGCACCGGCCTGGGCCTGGCCTACGTCACCGCCGCCCTCCTCGGCCAGCATCCACTGCCCAAAGCCGCTGCCGAAGTGATCGGCGACAAATTGGAACTGGACGCCGACGCCGTGGCCCGCCTGCAAATCATCCCCTTGCGCGGCAGCCTCTCCGGTGTCCCGACCGACCCGACCATTTACCGCTTCTACGAAATGATCCAGATCTACGGCACCACGCTCAAAGCCCTGGTTCATGAGCAGTTTGGCGACGGCATCATCAGCGCGATCAACTTCAAGCTCGACATGAAGAAGGTCGAAGACCCGGAAGGTGGCTCCCGCGCGGTGATCACCCTCGACGGCAAGTTCCTGCCCCTGCGCCCGTTCTAAGTTGAGACTGGCCCGCGCTACCGCGCGGGTCCCCCCACATCACGCACGAGGACACCCGCATGAAAGCGCTCATCGACGGTTTTTTGAAGTTTCAGAACGAAGCCTTTCCACAACGCACCGACCTGTTCAAACACCTGGCCACCACTCAACATCCCGGCACGTTGTTCATCACCTGTTCCGACAGCCGTGTAGTGCCCGAATTACTGACCCAACAAGAACCCGGTGAATTGTTCGTCATCCGTAACGCCGGCAACATCGTGCCCTCCTACAGTCCGCACCCGGGCGGAGTATCGGCCACGGTTGAATACGCGGTCGCGGTGCTCGGCGTTACCGACATTGTGATCTGTGGCCATTCCGATTGCGGCGCCATGACCGCTATCGCCAAGTGCACATGCATGGATCACCTGCCGGCAGTCAGCGGCTGGTTGCAACACGCCGAATCGGCAAAAGTCATTAACGAATCCCGCCCTCACGCCACTGACGCGGCGAAGGTCAGCTCAATGGTGCGGGAAAACGTCATCGCGCAACTGGCCAACATCCAGACACACCCGAGCGTGCGCCTGGCGCAGGAAAAAGGCCTGTTGAATTTGCATGGCTGGGTGTACGACATCGAGACCGGTTCGATTGACGCCCTGGAGGCCAGCAGCCGTACCTTCGTCTCACTGGCGGAACATCCGACCACCTGCGCGGTGTACGGCAAAGCCGCCGAAGCCGCTTGAGAAACAACCCTGGCGCAGCGCTCCCGATCGCGGAAGCGCTGCTGACTGGGTCATTTGTCGTCTGACGAACGTGGCCGTTGCTCAGCGCTCTCCTCAGCGTTGGGCGCTTCGGGAAAACTGCCTGGCTTGAACACGTGGGTCAGCAATTCCCGTGCATCGACGTCGACAACACCCTGAACCGAGCGAGTCAGCGCAACCGCCTGCTCACACTCCCGATGGGTATTGACCCGACCACTCAACGCCACAGTGCCCGCATGGGTTTTGACGTGAATGTGCATGGCCAGGGTGGGCTCGGCCATGGCCAGGGCTGACTTCACCCGGGTCGTCAGCCAGGTATCGTGAGCAACCGACTCCAAGTGATGGGAGTATTGCTCGAAGGAACGAAGTTTCATGATGGATCCCTCTTTCAGAACGAAGGAGCAAACACCTTAATTATAGTGCGCCCCTCGCCTGAGGTCGGAATGCCTAGCGTTTGACTGAAAGATCGGTCTGCGTCATGCGACTGCGAATGGTGAACACACCGTCTCCCGAGAGAATCGCGCTGCGCGCAAACAGTCGACCGCTCTCCCAGTTCGAAAGACCCAGCTCCGGCTTGTTCAGCGCGTACTGGCCGTCGACCCAACGCGTGATGCCGTTACCGACAAATGGCGCGTTGACCGCGTTGTAGAAACGCTCATGCGCCGCGTCATCCTCACTGATCAACGACACCGTGAACTGCGGGCTGTAGCGGTTGAACAAGGCAATCGCACGGTCCAGGTCATCGACGATCATCAGGCTGACCTCAGGGGTTTCTTCCCATTCCCACTCGCGGCCCAATTGGTCCTCCGGCAGTGGTTCGGCCATCGCTTCGGTGCGGTAGCCTTCGGCGCGGTACACCTCGACGCTCGTGCTCAACCATTCAGTCGGCAAACAAGATTCGCTGCCTTCAATAATGTGCAACTTGCAGCCTTGGCCCCGTGCAGTGCCGGCCTGTTGCAACGCGTCGAGAAACAGCGGCACCAGCTCAAAGGCGCGGTCACGCTGGATCAGGCAGACGTTGAGGGTGTTGCAGACCTTGCGGTCCAGGGAATTGCGCACCACGGCGGCGAAGCGCGTCGCATCGGCGTGCTGGTCGGCGATCAGCCAGGCGCCACCGGTGCCGTGCAGGCTGACGGCGGTGCCCGCCTGTTGAGCGATGCTGCCCAATTGGCTGACCGCACGCCCCGAACCCCGGGCCACGGCCAGGGACAAACGCCGGTCGGCGAACATCGCCCACCCGGCCGCGTGATTGACGCTTTCGACCAGCGACACCGCGCCGACCGGCAACCCGGCGTCACTCAATGCCGGATTCAGTGCATGGGTGACGATCGCCTGAGCGGTGCCCAACGCATCGCTGCCAATGCGCAGCACCGCGGTATTGCCGGTGCGCAAGACACCGGCGGCATCGGCGAACACATTCGGCCGACCTTCGAAGACAAACGCGACGATGCCCAGCGGCGACACCACTTGCTCGACTTTCCAGCCGTCATGTTCGACGCTGCTGATCACTTTGCCGCGTGTGGCCGACGCATCACGCCACGCCCGCAGGCCGGCGATCATGTCGTGGCGCATACGCTCATCGGCCAGCAAACGCGTGGTGGAACGTCCACGGGCCTTGGCGCGCTCGATGTCGGCGAGGTTGGCGGCCGCGATCAAATCCCAGCATTGCGGGGTTTCCAGACGCTGGGCAAACAGGTCGAAGAAGCTGCTGATCGCTTGATCCGACACCGCCGACATCGCGGTGAAGGCCGCTTCTGCGCGCTCGATCGCAACGCTGGCCGCTTGCTGGTCAGCCACCGGAATCAGCAACAATTCGCCGCTGAGCTGTTCCACCAGCAGGTGGTCTCCGGGCTGGAAGCGCGCGGCCAGTTCGGGGCTGACGACCGTGACACGATTACCGGCAAAAGGAATCGGCGTACCAGCGACTAGACGTTCGAGCACAAGAGACATGAAACGGTTTCACCATGCAGGGGGCGGCCGGAAAATGTATAGGAAATTGTCCGGAGCGTCATTAATCCCGCCCGCCTGAATTTTCTTAAAACACTGACCAGCCAATCCGCTGGCTCAGCAACTCCAGCGCGGCCATCCCGGCCAGGGAATTACCGGCGGCGTTCAATTCCGGCGACCACACGCACACCGTGAACTGCCCCGGCACCACCGCGACAATCCCGCCGCCGACGCCGCTCTTGCCCGGCAAACCCACGCGGTAGGCGAAGTTGCCGGCCTCGTCGTACAGCCCGCTGGTGGCCATGATCGAGTTGACCTGTTGAGTCTGGCGCGCGGTGAGGATCTGTTCGCCGCTGTGTTTGCAGAACCCGTCGTTGGCCAAAAAGCAGAACGCCCGGGCCAGGTCCACGCAACTCATGCGCAACGCGCAATGGCTGAAGTAGCTGCGCAGCACCGCCTCAACGTCGTTGTGAAAGTTGCCGAACGATTGCATCAGGTACGCCATGGCGGCGTTGCGCGCACGGTGCTGGTATTCGGACTCGGCGACTTTGCCATCAACCATGACCTGCGGGTTGCCGGACAGGCGACGGACAAAATCACGCATCGACAACGCCGGGGCGGCAAAGCGTGACTGGTTGATGTCGCAGATCACCAGGGCGCCGGCGTTGATGAACGGATTGCGCGGACGGCCGCGCTCGAATTCCAGCTGCACCAGCGAGTTGAACGGTTGACCGGAAGGCTCATGGCCCAGACGTTCCCAGATCGCTTCACCGGAGTGTTCGATGGCCTGCACCAGGCTGAACACCTTGGAAATGCTCTGCACCGAGAACGGCGTCTCGGCATCGCCCGCGCAGTACAGTTCACCGTCGTTGCTGTACACGGCAATGCCCAATTGATTGGCCGGCACGGTGCCGAGGGCAGGAATGTAGTCCGCCACCTTGCCCTGGCCGATCAGCGGCCGGACGGCATCGAGGATCTCGTTCAACAGCGCTTGCATGCGAGGTTCCAAAGTCACGCCCCGTGGGATTGCGGGGACACTGAGGCTAGACGCTGCGGGTCGGCCACGAATCACAGCTGACCCACCCCATTCCCGAATCCACCCTGAATCTAATGTGGGAGCGGGCTTGCTCGCGAATGCGGTGTGTCATTAAACAATGATGTTGACTGACACACCGCATTCGCGAGCAAGCCCGCTCCCACATTTTTAGATTTGCGGTGGCTGTGTATCAGCGTGTGTACAAACCCGCCCCTGACACACCCCGCCCATAAAACCCCGCCCAAACGACACATCGCAGATACACCTGCCCGGTCAACTACACCTGTCGATTGGCCAAGCCGATCAAAGCGCTCAACTCACTCAATGTACGGAGTATCACCATGTTCAAGCTCTCCACTTCTTCCCTGACCCTCGGCCTGCTCATCGCCGGTGGCCTGGCCCTGTCCAACGTCGCGTCGGCCTCCGAATCCGAAGCGTTCAGCATGAAACAACTGGCCCACGGTTACAGCCAGGTCCAGGCCGGCACCGAGGAAAAACCCGCCGAAGGCAAATGTGGCGAAGGCAAGTGCGGCGCCGCCGAGTAATCCCCTTGCGCAGGGCACACGATGCCCCGCACTGCTGACCTGACGGAGATCCCGCCCATGAACACTTCAATCTCTTCGGCCGTGAAAAGCCTGCACCTGAACCTCGACCGTGCCGGTAGCTGGCTTGCGCCCCTGACCTTGCGGTTGTTCATCGCCTGGGAGTTTTTTGAGTCGGGCCTGGAAAAATGGAACGGCGACAACTGGTTTGCCGACATCCAGGACCGCTTCCCGTTTCCGTTCGACCACGTACCGGCGACGCTGAACTGGGAACTGTCGATGTGGGCCGAGCTGATTTGCGCGCTCGCGATTCTGGTGGGTTTGGGCACGCGGGTATCGGCGATCATTCTGATCGTGGTCACGGTCGTCGCCACCGCCGCCGTTCACTGGCCGGCCGATTGGTCTACATTAAGTGAGCTTGCCCAGGGTTACGCCATCAGCAATAAAGGCCACGGCAACTTCAAACTGCCGGTGATCTACCTCGCCGCCCTGTTGCCCTTGCTGCTCTCGGGTGCCGGCAAGTTGAGCCTCGATACGCTGCTGGCGCGATTTTTCTGGCGCCGTCACAATCGCTGAAATGCTACCGTGACATGCTTCACCTTCCACCTCACTTGCGTAGACAGGAGCCACCATGAGCGTGACCACCCAATGGATCGAGATCGACAGCGACGACGGTAAATTTGGCGCTTACCTGGCCATTCCGCATACCCAGCGCGGCCCGGGGATCGTCTTGATCCAGGAGATCTTCGGCGTCAACGAGCACATCCGCTCGGTCGCCGAGCAATACGCCGCGGATGGTTATCTGGTGATCGTGCCGGACCTGTTCTGGCGCAGCGGCCACCGCATTGAACTGACCTACGACGAAGCCGGCTGGAAACGCGCCGTCGAGTTGATGAACGCCACCGACATCACCAAGGCGCAGGCCGACATCAAACTGGCCATCGACACCCTCGATGCCCAGCCGGGGCTGGATGGCGGCATCGCTTCCATCGGTTACTGCTTTGGCGGCCTGCTGTCGTACCTCACCGCCACCAACGGGCTGGTGGATGTGGCGGTCGCCTATTACGGCGGCGGCATCCAGAATCACCTGGACCGCGCCGATGACATCCAGGTGCCGCTGTTGATGCACTTCGGTGAACAGGACAGCCACATTTCCCTGGAAGCCGTGGAGCAAATCGCCGAACGTTTCGACACCAACGACAACGTGGAAATAGTTGTGTATCCGGAAGCCGAACACGGCTTCAACTGCTCACACCGCGACAGCTACAACCAGCGCGCAGCAGCTGAGGCACATGGCAATACGTTGATCTTCCTCGGTCAGGAACTGTAAAACCCACCCTCCACGAAAAAGGCCCCTTCATCGATGGATGAAAGGGCCTTTTTTGTTTGCCGCGCTTACTCGATCACACTTCTTCCGATTGACCGGTGACGGCCTGCTTCGGCTGAGCATTGCGCTCATGAACATGGCGATGCGGCGTGCGGTCGATGTTCAGGCTGAGGATCTCCGGACGGCTGTAGTGACCACGACCATCCATTTGACGTTTACGGATCTCGATCTGGAACAGGTCGATGTCAGCAATTACCTCGCCTTCGCCTTCGGTCAATGCGCCGACGACTTCACCTTGCGGGTCGATGATCGCGGTGTAGCAACCGCCGGAGATCGGGCCGATCTCGCAACCGGTGTCGGCCATGATTTGCGCTTGCTGTTCCGGGTACAACCAGGCGGTCGAGTTAACCACGAAGCACGCCGATTCCAGGGCATGCATGCGGATGCTGACTTCCATCTGCCGAGTGAACAATTCACCGGCGAACGAGCCAGGGTACATCGAGGCGTGAATCTGTTCGCCGTCTTCGATCAAGGCATAACGGGCCAGCGGGTTGTAATGTTCCCAGCAGGCCAGTTGACCGATGCGGCCGACCGCACTGTCAGTGGCGCGCAGGCCAGAGCCGTCGCCCATGCCCCAGATCATGCGCTCGTGATAGGTCGGCGAAATCTTGCGCCGCGCTTGAATCAGAGTGCCGTCCGCATCAAACAGCAGCTGCGTGTTGTACAGGGTGCTGCCATCGCGCTCATTGACGCCGATGGACACCACCATGTTGGCTTCCTTGGCGGCTCTGCCGATTTCATCGGTGGTTGCCGACGGCACGACCACGGCCTGATCCAGCAACTTGTAGTGCTCGGACCCCATTTTGAAAGGCGACTGCACAAAGGAAAAGTACGGGTAGTACGGCACGATGGTTTCCGGGAAAACGGCAAACTGCACGCCCTTCTCGCCGAGTTCGCGAATCTTGTTGACGACCTTTTCTACGGTGCCTTCACGGCTGTAGAGCACGGGTGCGATTTGGACGGCAGCGGCTTTGACGATGGTCATGGCGGTGATCTCACTGGGGGAATGGGCTTCAACGAGATACAGATTACGTCAATCATATTTTGTCTTAAATGTCGAATACACCACCTTTCAGGACACCGCCCGATTCGCTCGCTGGATCACTTGCGGCGGTTGGCCGAAGGCGCGGATAAAGGCACGACGCATACGCTCCCGGTCACCAAACCCGGTTTCGGTGGCGACCACATCGATGGCATGACGTCCGGTTTCCATCATCAACCGTGCGGCTTCTACCCGTAGGTTTTCAATGGCCTTGGCCGGCGATTGACCGGTTTCGGCATGGAACACTCGACTGAATTGGCGCGGGCTCAAATTCGCTGCGTTGGCCAACTCTTCCACCGACAACGCGGATTTCAGGTGCTGCTTGGCATAGGTCAACGCCGACTGAATGCGGTCGGTCTTCGGTTCGAGTTCCAGCATCACCGAAAACTGCGACTGACCACCCGCTCGGCGGTGATACACCACCAGTTGCCGGGCCACCGTGCGCGCCACTTGGGCACCAAGGTCCTTTTCCACCAGCGCCAACGCCAGGTCGACACAGGCACTCATGCCGGCAGCGGTCCAGAGATTGCCATCGTTGATGAAAATGCGGTCCTCTTCGACCAACACCTTTGGATATGCTCGCTGCAAGGCCGGCGCATGACACCAGTGCGTGGTCGCCCGTCGGCCGTCGAGCAAACCCGCTTCTGCCAGTGCAATCGCACCGGTGCAGATCGACCCCAGGCGCCGGGTGGACTCGCTGGCACGGCGTAAAAAAGCAACCATGCCTGGCGACGTGGGCCGGATCAGGTTGTCGCCCATGACCAGCAGCGTATCGAACGCGCGTTGATCGAAGGGCCGGGTTTCCACACCGAAACCGGCGGAGGTCTGCACCGTGCCGCCGTGCTCGGACAACAGGGAAAGGCTGTACACCGGGTCTTCGGCGGTGGTGTTGGCCAGCTCGAAGGTGGCGCACATGGCGAGGCCGAGGACCTGGAAGCCGGGGTAAACGATGAGGCCGATGTGGTGCATGGGGTGGCTGATCCCTATTGACCTTAAAAGTGGCATGGGTGATTTCAAGCCGTCACTCTACGCCGGTTAGCCTGGGGAAAATAATTCGGCGATCAGTGGATCGAGTACAACCGCTACTCCGCACTCCGGCCTGAGTGGTCGTCCAGATATCGCAGAGCCACGAGGCCTCCGTTCCGTCCCGGATCAATCGCACCGCAAAAAAGGTGCGCTATGACAGGCGCAATGTGCATTCCACGTTTGCGCCTGGCCTGAATCGCATCGCTATCTCGTTGATTTGAAGGCAACGGTTCCCATACGGGGAAGCTGATGCCGCTCGGCGTGCGATGTTAAAAAAGCACCAGAATGGCGTAATGGACTTCCCCTCGTTCCGGCGTTTTAATCGCAGGCGGACTTCAAGGCACAACAAGGGATCACCATGCTCGATATCTCCATGCAGGACCGCGCCGCACCGGATGGCGTGTGCTATGGCTGCGGCAGCCGCAACCCTCACGGGCTGCACGTCAAAAGCCACTGGCACGAGGACGGCGTCCACGTTGTCGCCGAGCATCTGCCCGAGGCCAAATACTGTGGCTGGCCGGATCTGGTGTATGGCGGCTTGATTGCGATGTTGGTGGATTGCCATTCGAACTGGACGGCCATGGCGTATCACTACCGGGCCGAACACCGCGAGCCGGGCTCACTGCCGCGCATCGACTGCGTCACCGGCAACCTGGGCATCAAGTTCATCAAACCGACGCCGATGGGCGTTGCGCTGACTTTGCGCGCCAAGGTCGAAGGCGACATCGGGCGCAAGACCCGCGTCATCTGCGAGGTGTACGCCGACGGCGTGCTCACGGCGGTGGGCGACTCAGTGTTTGTCCGGGTCGATACCGGGCAACTGGCCGCCGCTGCGCATGGTCGTGAGGTCTGAGGGTTTTGAACCTCAGGGTCGGTCAACTTACTTCGCCGACCCGTCATGGGGCTTGTAGAACACGAACAAGCCGATGCTCGCCGTTTTGATGTACTTCTTGGCCCAGACCGGCTTCACCGTCTTGTCATGAAAATACATAGCGCCGCCGGTGTGATCCGGCAGCTGTTTGTTCAGCGCCTTGCGCGCGATTTCCTTGGCCAGGGCATATTGGGTTTCTTCCTGAGCCGTGTCCGGTTTCCCGTCACACCACCAGGAGAACTGGCAGTTTTTGGTTTCGGACCCTTGCTTGACCACTTTGCACACGGTATCGGGAAAACCCTCGTGGCCGAGGCGGTTCATTACCACGTTGGCCACCGCTTCCATGTCGGCCGTGTCCTTGCCTTTGGCTTCCCAGTAAATGGAGCGCGCCATGCAGGTAATCGCGTCGTCCAGCGGCGCCGTGCCGGCCGGGTCGACGGCCTGGACTTCAGACTGGGTGATGGCCTGGGATTTGGGCACCGGCACATCGTTGCCCTTCTCGGCCGCTTTCTGTTCAAGCACCTGCGCCTTGTCTTCCGCGACCTCCTTTTTTTGTTGTTGATCGTCCGCCATGGACTGACCAGTTAGCAGAGAAAGGGCGAGAAACGCGGCAATCCAATTAACGGACATGGACATGGTGCAAGCACTCAGGAAGGTGTCGGTTCAGTGTAGTAGCCAAATCATGTCAACTACTGGGCAACAATCTGCAAAAACCCATTGCCTTGTACGGGGGGAGTTCGCGCATCATGGGCGCAGTCCGTCCAAGGGGGTTTCCATGCACGTCTTTTCATCCGCTATGCGCTTGTCGGGGTTGTCGTTGGGTCTGGTGCTTGCCACAACGGCCATGGCGTCCGAGGAATCGCAACTGGCCGATTCGATCAACGCCTTTCGCAGCCTGCCGCAAAGTTGCGCCGGTCAGGTCTCGCCGGAGTTGCCACCGCTGACCAGCGATCCGCGCCTGATTTTGCCGGCCAGCGGACAGGTCGATTTGCAGCAGGCCATGGTGCGTGCCTCGTACCCGATGCTGCATGTGCAAGCGATATCCCTGACCGGCCCGCGTGATGCGCAAGCGGCGATGATGGCGATACAGGAAAGCTTCTGCCAGGTGGTGCTGAACCTGAAATTCGTCGACATCGGCGTCAGCCGCCAAGGCAACGACTGGCGCATCGTGCTCGCCCGCCCGCTGTTGACCGCGCGCCTGGGTGATGCCGCCGCCGAAGGCCAGAAGCTGTTGGTCGAGCTCAACGCCGCGCGCAGTAAACCCCGCCAGTGCGGCAGCCAGCCATTTTCCGCGACCACCCCGCTGGCCTGGAACGCCACCCTCGCGTCCGCCGCCGAAACCAACTCGCGGGCCATGGCCAACGGCAACTATTTTGATCACAAGGACCGCGACGGCCGCACGCCGGGGGATCGCGCGGAACTGGCGGGTTACAACTTTCAGCAGATCGGCGAGAACATTGCCGCCGGGCAAGACACCGTGCGCAAGGTGGTCGACGGCTGGCTGGCCAGTCCCGGTCATTGCGCCAATCTGATGAACCCACAATTCCGTGAGCTCGGTGCGGCTTACGCAAACGATCCGAAAAGCGATGCCGGCATCTACTGGACGGCCATGTTCGGTACGCAATAAGGACGATGGCCAGAGCGGTGCCGAGCCGCTCTTACAACGTTTGCTGACTGTTGCCGACGGTTTTGGCTGTTTCGATGGCCCAAGCCATTGCGTCATCAAAGTCCAGCAGGTGCGGGGACGGATGATGGTCCTCTTCTATTACCGAGCCGTCGGGCCGGTACACCCCGATGAGCATTTTCAGGGAACCGTCCTTCAGTATCTCGGCTGTGACCTTGATCGAGCATCCGTTGGAAAGCGTCTCCTTGTGTTCCTCATGGCGTTCAGTCATCGCTGTCTCCCCGGCGTGGTGGATGGATCGAGTCAGGCATCCTTCTGAGCGTAGTAGAAGTTCGCCCGGGATCATCGCCGGCCACGGCCCGTTTCAATGATGACGAACCTGCCGAGACAGCGGCGTAATGCCACCTATACTGCATTTCACCAACCCCGCCCGGGGCCTGCGCTACCCACAATAAAAAGCAGAGGTGGAACATGGTCTGGCAGCAAATCTACGATCCCTTCGGTAACCCGGTCATTTCAACGCTCATGGCCGCCGTGCCGGTGGTGGTGATGCTGGCCTCCCTGGCGTTTTTTCACATCAAGGCGCACATGGCGGCGCTGCTCGCGCTGGCATCCGCGTTGCTGATCGCGATCTTTGCCTTCGGCATGCCGGCCAACATGGCGGGCTCAGCGGCGTTGTTTGGTGCGGCCAACGGCTTGCTGCCGATTGGCTGGATCGTGCTCAACATCATTTTCCTGCACAGGCTGACCACCGAAAACGGCTCGTTCAAGGTGCTGCAGGATTCCCTGGCGCGCATCACCGACGATCGACGCCTGCAACTGCTGCTGATCGCCTTCTGCTTCGGCGCGTTTTTCGAAGGCGCGGCCGGTTTCGGAACGCCCGTGGCGGTGACTGGTGCGATTCTGATCGGGTTGGGCTTCTCGCCCCTGGCCGCTTCGGGCCTGGCCTTGATCGCCAACACTGCACCGGTGGCGTTCGGCGCACTGGGCACACCGATCATTACCCTGGCCAAAGTGACCGGGCTGGATGAAATGGAACTGTCGATGATGGTCGGTCGGCAGCTGCCGTTCTTCTCGGTGCTCGTGCCGTTCTGGCTAATCTGGGCCTTCGCCGGTTGGCGCAAAATGCTGGAGATCTGGCCGCCAATTCTAGTGGCCGGGGTCAGCTTCGCGGTCCCGCAATTCCTCGTGTCCAACTACCACGGCCCGATGCTGGTGGACGTGATCGCCGCGCTGATTTCCATGGCCTGCCTGACCGGTTTCCTCAAGGTCTGGAAACCGGCCACGGTGCACACTTCGGCCGCCCTGACCGGGCGCGTCGACAACTCGAAAATCGATGCCGAACATGAGCAGGCACCGGCGGCCAGTGCAACCTTTTCCGCTGAAGCGAAACCGGCGGTGATGCGCGCCTGGATGCCGTGGATCATCCTCACGATCTTCGTCTTTGCCTGGGGTACCCAGGGTTTCAAAAACATGTTCGATACCCGCCCGGCGATCGATCCGCAAACCCAGTCGGTCAAGCTCGACCCGCAGGGCAAACCAATGCGCGAAGCCAACCCGATCTTCTCGCCGGCCCTGACCTTCACCACCCTGCACCTGCAAGTCGAGAAGGTGCCGCCGGTGGTGCCGGCACCGAAAACCGAAGAGGCGATCTACAAGTTCACCTGGTTCACCGCCACCGGCAGCGGCATCTTGCTGTCCGCCATTCTCGGTGGGCTGCTGATGGGCTACTCGATCCCGCAACTGGCTCGCCAATACCTGCGAACGCTGTGGGTGGTGCGCTACTCGCTGATCACCATCGCGGCGATGTTGGCCCTGGGTTACCTCACGCGCTACTCGGGACTGGACGCGACCATGGGCCTGGCCTTCGCCGCAACCGGCATTTTCTACCCGATGTTCGGCACCCTCCTCGGCTGGCTTGGCGTGGCACTGACCGGCTCGGACACCGCTTCCAACGTGTTGTTCGGCGGTTTGCAACGGGTGACGTCCGAACAACTGGGGATCAGCCCGGTGCTGATGGCGGCGGCGAACAGCTCTGGCGGGGTCATGGGAAAGATGGTCGATGCGCAGTCGATTGTGGTCGCGTCCACGGCAACCCGCTGGTACGGGCATGAGGGGGAGATTCTGCGGTATGTGTTCTTCCACTCGATCGTGCTGGCGATTCTGGTCGGCGGGCTGGTGACGTTGCAGGCGTACGTGGCGCCGTTCAGTCACATGGTGGTGGGTGGGCATTAGTCCCCACGGCACACCGTTTGCCACAACCCGGACGAATGGCCCGGGTTGTGGGTCAAACGCTGCTTTACTGGTTCAAATCCTGAATACACGGAAAGCGCCTCGATGGAACGCCTTACCGCTAAAGATTTCGCCCCCGAATTGCTCGAACTCTACGACTATTACGTCCACGGCAAGATTAACCGCCGAGAGTTTCTTGATCGCGCGGCGTTGTTCGCTTTGGGCGGTTTGACCGCCAGCGCGCTGCTCGCGTCCCTGAGCCCCAACTACGCGCTCGCCGAACAAGTGGAATTCACCGACCCGGACATCCTGCCCGAGTACATCACTTACCCCTCACCCAAGGGCCACGGCAATGTGCGCGCGTATCGGGTGCGCCCGGCCAAGGCCAGCGGCAAAGTCCCGGCGGTGGTGGTCGTGCATGAAAACCGTGGGCTCAATCCTTATATCGAAGACGTCGCCCGACGCGTCGCCAAGGCCGGGTTCATCGCCCTCGCCCCCGACGGTTTAAGTTCTGTGGGCGGCTATCCCGGCAACGACGACAAGGGCCGCGAGCTCCAGGCGAAGGTCGATCCGGAAAAGCTCATGAATGATTTTTTCGCCGCCGTCGAATGGCTGATGAAAAACGACACGACTACCGGCAAAGTCGGCATCACCGGCTTCTGCTATGGCGGCGGTGTCGCCAACGCGGCGGCCGTGGCGTATCCGGAACTGGCGGCAGCCGTGCCTTTTTACGGCCGCCAGCCAAAGGCTGAAGACGTGCCCCGGATCAAGGCGCCCTTGCTGCTGCATTACGGTGAGCTGGACAAGGGCATCAACGAAGGATGGCCGGCGTATGAAGCGGCGCTGAAAGCCTCAGGCAAAACCTATGAAGCCTACATTTATCCAGGCTGCAACCATGGCTTCCATAACGACTCGACGCCCCGTTACGATGAGGCCGCCGCGAAACTGGCGTGGGACCGCACGGTGGCGTGGTTTCACAAGTACCTGGCTTAGGTATCAATTCCTTCGATCTTTTACATCACCAAGCCGAATTTTTTATTTGTCCCCGGCTTATTCAAGATGTCGCCATCTTGGATAAGTCGGACGACCCCCTCATGAACCTGAATTTTGCCTTTGCCTGCTTCATCGTCGTGTCGTTTGCGATTGCGTTGGGTCATGGCTGAGCTCAGGCATCAACCTGAATCACTTCAATACCCCACCGCTGATAATCCTCAACATTGCCCGGCGCCATGTGTTGTTCGGTGATCAGTGTGTGGATGCGATTGCACGGCGCGACCACGAACGGTTCCACCGCCCCCAGTTTGTCCGCCATGGTCACCGCCACCACGTGTGACGCGCTGTCGAGCATCGCCTGCTTCACCGGCACCTCATCGAAATGCAACGAGCTGATGCCGACGTCCGGGTGAATTGCGCAAACCCCGGTGAACAGCAAATCGGCCTTGATCCCCTCAATCAGCCGCAACGTTTCCTGCCCGCTGGCCGACATCGTCGCGGGATTGAGTTGCCCGCCCGCGAGGATCACTTTGATGCCTTTGTAGTCGGCCAACGCGATGGCGATCATCGGCGACGCGGTAATCGCCGTGATGGCAATGTCCGCGGGCAGCGACCGCGCGATCTGCAGCGTGGTACTCCCCGAATCGAACAGCACAATCTGGCCATCCTGCACCCGGCGGGCAGCGAGTTGCGCCAGGCGCGTTTTCACTTCATCGGTTTCACCGACCCGGGTGAAGAAATCCTTACCCGTGTCTTTAGGTCGCGGCAACGCCCCACCATGCACCCGTTGCACCAGTCCTGCGCTGGCAAGCTCTGACAAATCGCGGCGGATGGTGTCTTCGGACACGGCGAAATGCTGGCTCAACTCAGAGGCCATGACTTTGCCGTCGCGCTCAAGGATCAGGAGGATTTTCTGCCGGCGCACGGAAGGGAGCTCGGATGCAGCGTGCTGGTCTTGCATGTTTATGCCTGTTTTTGCGTGTTTGTGCGAGATTAGCCATGCCGCTGGAAAAACACAATCGGCGCGGTGATTGAGGGCGTTTCTGGCAAACTCCCACCGTGCCTTCGTCCAGAGCAGCCATCGCCCATGCTTGTCGCCCTTGTCTCAAACGGTTCACTTCTTACGCCTGCACAACCTGAGGTGACGGTGCCCTGGTGGAGTTTCACCAAGACCGTGCTCAGCGCCGCCGCGTTGTCGCTGGTGCGTGATGGCCTGTTCGACCTGGACGATACGCTGCCGGAAGGACCGTTTACCTTGCGCCAACTGTTGCGGCATGAAGCCGGGCTGGCGGATTACGGGGAGTTGGCGGAATACCACGCGGCCGTGGCGGGCAACGAGACGCCGTGGTCCGCCGATGAAATGCTGCGCCGGCTTGACGCTACCCGGTTGCGTTACACACCCGGTGACGGCTGGCGCTACTCGAACGTTGGCTACCTGTACGTGGCGAATTTCATCGAGCGCCTGACGGGTCTTGCGCTGGAAGAAGCGCTGACCCGACTGGTTTTCTCACCCCTCGGTTTGTCAGGTGTACGCCTCGCCACGACGCCTGCCGATCTGGAAGGCGTGAGGATGGGCGCCGCGCAATCGTACGACCCGGGCTGGGTTTATCACGGCCTGCTGGTTGGCCCGTTGGATCAAGCCGCTGTTTGTCTGGATCGTCTACTGGCCGGCCAGACCCTGCCGCCGGCGTTGCTGCGCGAGATGCAATCGGTTCGTACGCTTGGCGGGCCGATCACCGGGCGTCCGTGGGTTGCGCCGGGTTACGCGCTGGGCCTGATGCAAGGCGCGGTCGAAGGTGGACTGGTTTTAAGTGGACACACCGGCGGCGGGCCGGGCAGCGTGATCGCGGTCTATCGGTGTGGCGAAGATGACAACACCGCGAGTTGCGCGGTGTTTGCTGAGGGTGGCGCCGAAGGGGCTGTCGAGGCGCAAGCTGTGAGTCACTTGATGAGCGCGGTGATTCAATAATCCCGATCCCACTTTGCACGCCGACCCCCGACGTCAGTTACTCGCCACTTGCGCCACATTGCCCGACGTCACCAGCGCCTTCAGCGAAGTATCAAATTGCTTCAGCGCATTCACCTGCAATTCGGTTTGCCGGTCGATTTGCGCCGCAATTTCAGGGGCCGCTTTGCCGTGTACCCAAACCGACGGCATTTGTTGGGCGCGTGAGCCTTCGGCCTGGCCGATGTACTGCAGATTCGCATCATAGAACTTGGCCATGAACCGTGCTTCGACCTGATTATTGCGCTTGGACACCAGGCGGCTATAGGTGTCCAGCATCACCACCACGTCAGGATGGGCTTGCACCAGTGCGTCGAGGTTGTCGTAGACCGTCACCGAGCTGAACTGTTTTTGCAGCGAGCCCATAAGCCAGTTAATCGCAAGTTTCGGATCGGAGCTGTTGACGAACGCACTGCTGATGCGCGAATCAAGCTGCGGGTTCTTCGCGCCGTTCACCGCCACCGCATGGTACTGCTCGAGGTATTGCAGGGTGTTGACGGTGTTTTCGCTGTAGAGCACACCCACTGATTGGGCATGTTGCAGGCTGGCTGTGCTGTCGGCGACAGGGGCGAAATGGCAAGCCGGATCAGCCGCGTAGGCCGGCACGGTGGCGGCGACGCTGCCGGTGAATACAGCGATAAAAGCCAGCAAGGTAGACATTCTCATCGCACAGGTTCCTTCAAAGGCGAATTCGGTATGTGGCTATCCTCCTCCCATGGCGAAAAAACAGAACTTGCATTCCTTGATGGTAATTATTGATTAAACCAATGGTTGCGCGATGAGCCTCGGTCTACGCTGCACTGACGCCCCTTTTTCCCTGTCACCCATGGAGCCCAACTGTGAACCGGATGCCTTCTGCTGCCCTCTTGCTGACCGTGTTATTTGCCCTGTCGAATCCAGCCTCCGCCGATGCACCGGCCCTGAATGAAGCGCGCACATTGGTCGCCAAAGCGCACATGGGCAGCAACCTCCCCGCCATCGCCCTGTCGGCGGCGCAGGGAACGGTTTCCTGGTCGGTGATTGCCGAGAAGTTGGGGGCTGACGACGCCAACCGCATCGTGTCCGAAGAAATCACCGCGTTGCTGCCCAAGTACCAGCCGGAATGGGACGAGAACCTGGCGCGGGCCTATGAGAAGTCGTTCTCCGAGGAAGAGCTGTCATCGCTGGTCGCTGATGGGCCGGCCTCGCAATACGTGGAAAAAGTAAAAGCCCAGCAAGCCACCGTCGGTGGCGAGATGCGTTCGACGTCGGAGCCGATTGTGGCGGCGCTGGTGACGGAAGCGCTGAAGGCGACCATGGAGAAACGCTTGCCGTAATGCGGTCTACGCTGCTTCAGGTACGCCACTTCCCACGCGTACCTTGGGAGAAGACCGCTATGCTACGCACCTTGCTGACCGCTTCATTGCTGCTTGCACTCAGCCTCCCGGCACAGGCCGGGGTCACACCGTTCCCCGCCGCGTTTCATACGCAGGACATCAGCGTCGAAGGCGTCAAAATCCATGTGCGCGTCGGCGGCAAGGGGCCGGCCGTGGTGATGCTGCATGGTTTCGGCGACACCGGCGACATGTGGGCGCCCCTGGCGGCGGACCTGGTCAAGGACCACACCGTCGTGGTGCCGGACTTGCGCGGCCTGGGGCTATCGGCGATCCCGGAAAGCGGCTACGACAAAAAGACCCAGGCCGGCGACGTCCGTGGCGTTTTGGCGGCGCTGGGGATCGAGCATTCGGTGGTCATCGGCCATGACATCGGCACCATGGTCGCCTTCGCCTACGCCTCGCGTTACCCGCAACTGACCGATCGCCTGGTGGTGATGGATGCGCCGGTGCCCGGCATACCGCCCTGGAACGACATCGTCCGCTCGCCGATGCTCTGGCATTTCGACTTTGGCGGGCCGGACGCCGAGCGTCTGGTGGCGGGTCGTGAACGCATCTACCTGGACCGCTTCTGGAACGAGTTCGCCGGTGACCGCAACAAAGTCGATGAAGCTACCCGTCAGCATTACGCCAAGCTCTATGCCCGCCCCGGTGTGATGCACGCGGCCTTCGCGCAGTTCCGCAGCATTCGTCAGGACGCCGTGGACAACGAAGCCTCGATGAAAACGCGACTGACCATGCCGATACTTGCCATCGGCGGTGAAAAATCCTTTGGGGCCAATGAAGCGATCGTGATGCGCAACGCCGCGGACAACGTCACCGAAGTGGTAATCCCGGGCGCCGGGCACTGGCTGATGGAGGAAGCGCCGACCGCGACCATTCAAGCGATCCGCGCCTTCATCGCGCCGTGACGGCGTCGGTTGATACGCCGCTGTTACGTGGCTGATTCCGGGGATCGCCACGCTGTTACCTTAGCGACCGTGTTGTCACTTCTGCGGGGGCTGGCCGGCCAATAGAGTAGTGCCTTCGGTGTGCAGGCACAGGCTTTCGGCCCGGCTGTCCGCCGATCCCCCCATCACGGAAGAGGTGACACCATGAGTTTCGTCATTGTTGAGAAGAACCAGAGCAGCGTCCCGTCCGAAGCCGATCTGAAAAAGGCCATGGTCGAGTCCGGCGGCACGCCGGGTGAAGTGACCGGCACCAATGCCAGCCGAAAAATGACCTACACCGGCCTGGTCAATCACACGGTGTTCGAGAACAAGCTGATCGATATTGCCAAAGGAAAACGCAACAGCTGGGCCTACAGCTGGGCTGATGCAACGGTGAGTGCGGCGGCGCACTGAGGCCACGGCGGGGTGGTCGAAGGGCCGCCCTGCTGTTTCATCGTTTGATACTCCGCCGTTACACATGCTGTTACCTGCCGGGCTGGAACCGGGTTGACGCGCCCTCTGACTGTAACGCCGAGACACTTCGCCGCCCCGCTCCGCCCGCCTACAGTGAAGCCGTCAATGTGCTCAATGAGCCGTTGATTGCCCGACTCACCACACCAAGGAATAGGGAAACCATGAGCAAATCCATTGCAGTAAGCGAACATCAGAAAACACTTCATGACGACGTGCAGGCCGCCGTCAAATCGCTGCTGGCCGCGCCAACCGCCTTGAAAAGCACTGACTACAGCAAGGTCCTGACGTCGACGCTGGCAGCGACGCAAAAGTCGGTCAAAATCCAGATCGCCGCCGGCGACCTGACCACGCTTAAACAATCAGGCTACAAGTTGTGTTTCGCCAAGAAGGTCGGTAACGAAGCCTTCAACGTGGTCTGGCAGTCCTATGTTCAATACCTGAGCAACAACACCTTCAGCTGGACCCCGCAGTATCAGCTGTTCGGCTCCAATACGTTCCAGGCCAACGTGCAAGTGGAAGTCTCGACTAACATCGTCACGATTGGTCTGGGTCAACAGTCAATACTGGACAATTCGGGCTTGATGGGCCCGGCGACGACCGGTGGCCCTGACACGGCGATCACCCTGATCAACAATTACGGCAACATCCACCCTGGCGTCAGTCAACTGTCCACCGGTATCGATGGCAAGCAGGTCAGCACTCCGATCTATGTGGCCTCCAACCCAGTGGTCCTAGGCTCCACGGCGCTGACCCCGGTCGAAACCATATTGGTGTGGTTCGAACAAAACGTGCAGACCAGCACCATGTTCAGCACCTCGCGCTCTCAATCCGTCGAAATCGACCTGACGTTCGACAACAATGCCGCCCGCCTCTACTCCGGAGGCAGCTGGACCGTCGTGTAAAACCTGCATCCGGGGCAACCTTGCGGTTGCCCCATCTAATCAAGCGTCACCACCGCCACGGGCGAAATACCCGGTCAATGACTGGCAGATCGACTCAGCCAGATCTTCCTGAGTGGCGATGCCATAAGGGCGATTGCGATCAAACTGCTCCGACCAGCGAATCCGCCCCTGTGCGACATCAATCAGGCGCACCGAGGCCCGGACCCGGGTCGACTCAACCCGCACACTGCCCTCCAGCGAATAATGGCCGCGCCCGGCGCGCACCAGGTCCGAGACTTTGGCACTGTTGCGCGGCACTTTCATCAACACATGGTTGCCGCGGTTTTGCGCCTGTTCGAATGACTCGAACAGCCTGCAGCTCAGCTCTTCGCACAAGCCCCGGGCAAAGTCATCGCCGTCGCGGGTGATGCAGGTAAATGGCTGAATCTGCAACACCGGGTGGCGCGTCGCGCTCGCTTTCGGATGATGTCGTTGATAAGCCAGGCGATAACACCCGGCCGGTATGCTCAGGCGTACCGGGTCTTGCTGACCGGTGGTGGTGTAATGGGTCGCGAGTTTGCGGCGCAATCGCCCCACCTGCACGCGCACCACCGGATCGTCGCCGGTGCAGTAAATCGCCGGATCACGGCGAAACACTGCCAGGCCGATGGCGTGCTCGGTGAGCGCAATATTCGGATGTTGAAGGTCATGCTCGAGCAGATAGCGCAGCAGATCGCCCATCCGCCGGGACTTGGCAAACACCGGGCTGGCCAACAGCTGCGCCAGCACCCGCTGGATTTCTTCACGATCGAGTGGTTCGGGGACACCCTCGGCACTCAAATTGCCAACGCGCTTGATCACCATTGCCTGCCTCCGTGCAGGTTATCGACAATCGCTTGCCACCTCATTTGAAGTGGAATGGATACTGAAGTCGTACTCCTTGACCCTGTGCAACGTCTACGCCGGGGAAGGCTCGGACGCTGCAACGTCGAAGCTTAGCAGCCGACAGAAAATGGGTTGAATAATTGCCGCTGGCAACGTGCCCTGTTCGTCTGATCCGTAGTTTTCTGCAGGTTCTGTCTCTGTACCGCAACCTGCGTCGGTCCGACAATGCGCAGCGGACCGCAACAGTTTGTTAATATCCACGCGCTTTTTTAGTCTGATTCATCAGCCGCCCAAGATTTCACGTCGCTACACAGGATTTTCCCCCATGAGTACGTTGTATACCCGTCGCACTGTCCTGCGCGGCATGAGCCTGTTGAGCCTCGGCCTGCTGGCCGGTTGTGATGACAGCAGCAAGCTGTCGTTCAAGTACGGCAAGGACCTCAGCGACAAGATCATGGGCCGGACCTTCAAGCTCAAGGACGCCGATGGCGAAACCCGGATGCTGACCAGCTATCGCGGGATGATGCCGATGATTTTCTTCGGCTTCACCCAGTGCCCGGCCGTGTGCCCGACGACTCTGGCCCGCGCCGCCCAGGCGAAGAAATTGATGGGCCGCGATGGCGAAAAGCTCCAGGTTATTTTCATCACCCTGGACCCTGAGCGCGACACACCGCAGATGCTCGACAAGTACGTCAAATCCTTCGACCCGACCTTTGAAGCGCTGCACGGCACGCTGGAAGAAACCGCCGCCACCGCCAAGGAATTCGGCGTGTTCTTTGAAAAAGTCCCGAACGGTGACAGCTACACCCTCTCCCACACCGCGACCAGTTACGTCTTCGACTCCCGGGGCAATCTGCGCCTGGGCCTGTCCGCGTCCCTTACCGCCCAAGAGTGTGCAGAAGACCTGCTCACCGTCATGGAGGTCTGCTAATGACTGCACCATCCTTCCAACGCATCAAACAACTGGCCCTGGGCCTGTCGCTGATAGGCCTGGGCTTTCAGGCGTCGGCGCAAACCGAAGTTCACGACGCCTGGGTCCGCGCGACCGTTGCCGGCCAACCGTCCACCGGCGCGTTCATGACTGTGCAGGCTGACAGCGACAGCACCCTGCTAAGCGTTCAGTCGCCGGCGGCAAAAACAGTACAGGTGCACCAAATGAGCATGAAAGACGATGTGATGAAAATGGGCATGGTCGAGTCCGTCGCGCTGCCGGCCGGCAAGCCTGTGACCTTCGATCCTCATGGCTACCATGTGATGCTGATTGACCTGACGGCGCAGGTGAAGGAAGGCGATAAAGTCCCGCTGACCCTGACCGTTAAAAACGCCAAGGGCGAGCAGGAAACCATCGAAGTGCAGGCCGAAGCGCGGGCACTCGGCACGATGGATCACAGCAAAATGCACTAAGGCGTTGGCCTTAATGCTGTAACCGTTTCAAACAGGCGTCCGACGACACCCCTCCAGACCCGCCGCCCAGGCGGGTCCGGGCGCTCTGCCTCAGTTATTTATACTCAAATGCCAGCTTAATAATATTTTACCGATACCAGGGTGATCCCTAGTCTTGACCCCAAGAGATGGCAGGCCATTAGCGACCTGAATCCCACTTCGAAGGGTAAAGAGATGACCACAGAAAAAACAAAAACAGACACGCTGATTGTTGGCGCCGGTCAGGCTGGCGTGGCCATGAGTGAACACCTGAGCAAACTCGGCGTGCCGCACCTGGTGCTGGAGCGCAACCGGATTGCCGAGCGCTGGCGCACCGGGCGTTGGGATTCGCTGGTGGCCAACGGTCCAGCGTGGCACGACCGTTTTCCGGGCATGGAATTCGATGACCTGAGCCCCGACGGCTTTGCCCCGAAAGAACGTGTCGCCGATTACTTCGAAGCCTACGCCAAAAAATTCAACGCCCCGGTGCGCACCGGCGTTGACGTGCTGAGCGTCACACGCAATGTCGGCCGCCCAGGCTTCACCATTGAAACCTCCGACGGCGTGATCGAGGCCAACCGTGTGGTGGCGGCCACCGGGCCATTCCAGAAACCGGTTATCCCGCCCATCGCGCCCAAAGATCAGCCGTTCATTCAGATCCACTCGGCGGAATACCGCAACCCCGAGCAACTGCCCGAAGGCGCTGTGCTGGTGGTCGGCGCCGGCTCGTCGGGTGTGCAGATCGCCGATGAATTGCAGCGTTCGGGAAAACAGGTTTACCTCTCGGTCGGCGCCCACGACCGCCCGCCTCGCGCTTATCGCAACCGGGATTTCTGCTGGTGGCTGGGCGTGCTCGGCGAGTGGGATCAGGCGGCAATGAAACCCGGTCGGGAACACGTGACCATCGCGGTCAGCGGTGCCGATGGCGGAAAGACCGTCGACTTCCGTGGCCTTGCCCATCGCGGCATGACCTTGGTCGGCCTGACCCAATCGTTCACGGGCGGCGTGGCGACGTTCCAGCCGAATCTGGCCGAGAACCTGGCGCGTGGCGACGAGAACTATCTGGCATTGCTTAACGCTGCCGACGCTTACATCGAGCGCAACGGCCTGGACCTGCCGGAAGAACCTGAAGCACGCATTACCTTCCCTGATCCAGCGTGCGTGACGAATCCGATTCTTGAGCTCGACTTGGTCAAGGCCGGCGTGACCTCGATCATCTGGGCCACCGGTTTTGCCACCGATTACAGCTGGCTCAAAGTGGGTGCCTTCGACGACAACGGCAAGCCGCAACATCAGCGCGGTGTGTCGAGCGAGCCCGGTGTGTATTTCCTCGGCCTGCCGTGGCAGTCGCGTCGTGGGTCTTCGTTCATCTGGGGCGTTTGGCACGACGCGAAATACGTGGCTGATCACATCGCCATCCAGCGTTCGTACCTCGACTACCACGATGCGGCGCAGCGTCAGGCTGAAGCCGTACCGGTCGCCCATAAAACCACTGTCAGCGCTTAAGTCATTTTCCAGGAGCTTCACATGGCCACGCCAACCCATACCCGTATTCGCATGTTCAACACCAAGGAAACCTACCCGAATCAGAGCCTGGACAACGATTTGTGCCAAGCCGTGCGGGCCGGGAATACCGTTTATGTTCGTGGCCAGGTCGGGACAGATTTCGAAGGCAACCTGGTCGGTCTGGGCGATCCGCGTGCGCAGGCCGAGCAGGCGATGCGCAACGTCAAGCAGTTGCTGGAAGAGGCTGGTAGTGACCTGAGCCACATCGTCAAAACCACGACTTACCTGATTGATCCGCGGTATCGCGAGCCGGTTTATCAGGAAGTGGGCAAGTGGCTGAAGGGCGTGTTTCCGATTTCGACCGGGTTGGTAGTGTCAGCGCTGGGGCAGCCGCAGTGGTTGATGGAGATTGATGTGATTGCGGTGATTCCTGAGTAAGCAGGTACACCGAGTCGCGGCCTTCGCGAGCAAGCCCGCTCCCACATTTGATCTTCTGTGAACACAGAATTTGCGTACGACATCAATCGAATGTGGGAGCGGCGGTGCGACGATTCGACTTGCTCGCGAAGGGGCCCGCCCAGACGACCACTTTTCCAAGGCAAACCAAGGAGCAAAACCATGACCTTCTCCATCACCGCCCGTTGCCCCGAAACCGGTCAGTTCGGCATCGCGATCAGTTCCTCCAGCATCGCTGTCGGCGCCCGTTGCCCGTGGCTGCTGCCGGGTGTCGGCGCGGTCTCGACGCAAAACATCACCTTGCCCTCACTCGGCCCCGAAACCCTTGCCCTGATGGAGCAAGGCCTCGAACCGGCCGAAGCGCTGGACAAAGTCCTGACCCGCAACGGCTACAGCCAATATCGGCAAATCACCGCCATCGACCACCTCGGCCGTACCGCGCATTTCAGCGGCGCGCAAACCCTGGGCAACCACAACGCGGTGTCCGGCGAACACTGCGTAGCGGCCGGCAACATGCTCGCGGACCGCTCGGTGATCGAAGCGATGGTTGAAGCGTTCGAACATGGCGAAGGTCAACTGGCCGACCGATTGCTCGCCGCCATGAAAGCCGCGATTGCTGCCGGCGGTGAAGCCGGGCCGGTGCATTCGGCGGCGATGATCGTGGTCGGTGAACTGACCTGGCCAATCATCAACCTGCGAGTCGACTGGGCCGACGAAAACCCCATCGGTCAGCTCGAAAAACTATGGGACGCCTATCGCCCACAAGTTCAGGACTACATCGACCGCGCCCTCGCCCCGGACAAATCCCCTGGCTACGGCGTCGCCGGAGACGACCGATGAGCCACAGCCGCGAGTTGTTGCAGACGCTGGTGGCCTTCGACACCACCAGCCGCGAATCCAACCTGCACCTGATCGAGTTCGTCCGCGACTACCTCGTGGGCTTCGATGTGCCGTGCGAGCTGGTCTACAACGAGCTACGCAGCAAAGCCAATCTGTTCGCCACCATCGGCCCGGCGGATGTGCCGGGCATTGTGCTGTCGGGGCACACCGACGTGGTGCCCGTCGACGGTCAGCCGTGGACCGTCCCGCCGTTCGAACTCACCGAGCGCGATGGCAAACTCTACGGTCGCGGCACAGCAGACATGAAAGGCTACATCGCCTGCGTGCTGGCGCTGGTGCCGTCGCTGGTGAAGGCCACGCTCCGAGTGCCGGTGCACATCGCGCTTTCTTATGATGAAGAGGTGGGCTGCCTCGGTGTGCGTTCTCTGCTGGCGGCACTGGGTCAGCGTCCGGTCAAACCGATGCTCTGCATCATTGGCGAGCCGACTGAGCTGAAACCGGTGCTCGGGCATAAAGGCAAACTGGCAATGCGTTGCGATGTTCACGGGAAAGCGTGCCATTCGGCGTATGCGCCGCTGGGGGTCAACGCGATTGAATACGCGGCTGAATTGATCGGTGAGCTTGGGCGGATTGGTTACCGACTGAAGGCGCCAGAGCTTCACGATAAACGGTTCGATCCGCCGTTCAGCACCGTACAAACCGGGGTGATTTCGGGTGGCAAAGCACTGAACATCGTCCCGGCCGATTGCCGCTTCGACTTCGAAATCCGTGCCCTGCCCTCGTTTGATCCCAATGATGTGGCGCAGGAACTGAAGGCCTATGCCGAGCAACAGGTGTTGCCGCGCATGCGGGCCGTGAGTGAACAGAGTGAGATCCGCTTCAGCGAACTGTCGGCGTACCCCGGTCTGGCGACCGATGCGCACAGTGAAGCGGCTGAGTTGATTGCCACTTTCTCCGGCTCCCGAGAATTCGGCACTGTAGCCTTTGGCACCGAGGGCGGCCTGTTCGACGCGGCCGGCATCCCCACCGTCGTCTGCGGTCCCGGCAGCATGGACCAAGGCCACAAACCCGACGAATTCGTCAGCTTCCAACAACTCACCGCGTGCGATGCGATGCTGCAACGGATGCTGCTGTCGATCAGCTAATCCTGTCTCCACACACCTCTCCTGTGGGAGCGAGCCGGCTCGCGAAAGCGGTGGGTCAGCGGCGTTGATATTGGCTGGCACGGCCTTTTCCAAACTAGCGCAATAGACTCGGTTCAGCCCCTCCTCCGCCTGCCAAAGGTAACCCTCTCTTTTCCCAAAGAGTGTGTCGCACGGCAGGATTTCAGGCCGTGCGTCGTATAGGGGAAACGTTGAGCGACACCGACGGTGTTGCCTCTGAGGACGCCGCCAGCAAATGCTTGGCCATGAAGTCGACAAACACCCGCAGCTTCGGCGAGCGAAACGGGTTGGCCGGCCAGACCGCACGGAAGGTGCCGGTATGCTCAACATAGTCCGCCAACACCTCGACCAGCCTGCCGTCGGCCAGTTGTTCCCGGCAGGCCAGGTCCGGAATGCACACAATTCCCAGCCCCGATTCAGCGAGGGCAATCAACGGTTCGATGGTGCTTGCGATACTCATCACCGGCACCACCACCTCCTCACCGTCGAGGGACGCACGCAGCGGCCAGCGCTCCAGCTTGCCGGTGCTGGGAAAGCGATGATGCAAGCAGCTGTGATCCGCCAGGTCCGCCGGTTTCAGCGGGATACCGGCCCGTTTGAAATACGCCGGCGACCCCACCAGTTTGAGCTGAAAGTTGCCCAGGCTGCGGGCGATCAGTTGCGAGTCGGCCGCCTCCCCGGCACGTATCACCACATCAAAACCATCGTTGACTATATCCACCAGATTGTCGGAAAAATGCAGATCAAGCTCTATCGCTGGAAAGGCCTTCATGAAGGCCGTGAGGGTCGGCATCATCAGCATACCCGCCAGCGGCAAACTCACCCGCAACCGGCCACGGGGCACAACGCGGGATTGGGCAACCTGCGCCTCCATGGTTTCCAGTTCATTGAAGATTCGCTGGCAGCTGTCCAGCACCTGCTGCCCTTCGTCGGTCAGTTGAATGCTGCGCGTACTGCGATGAAACAAACGCACCCCCAAGCGCTGCTCGAGCCGAGCCACCGCCTTGCCGATGGCCGATGACGAAAGCCCCAGCTGATTGCCGGCCTCGGTGAAGCTCAAGGTCTGCGCGGCACGGGCGAAGATTTTCAGGGCACTGAGGTTATCGAGCATATTCAAGCGGGCAGCCTCCAGTTTCCGGGAACACGGACAGATCGCCCGTGCTGCGAATTGAAGCTCTATGCTAGGCGTGCGATTAAAGGCTCATGGGCCAAAATACCGACGTTTCCGGTCATTCGGCGGCACTGCATAGTCTGATTCCGTTGGCTGAAGCCCCACACTGTTCAGTTATCCGCCGATTAGTCGATAATCGAAATACCCCCTTCAATATCGGCGCGCCCCAATGGATCAGGTTCTTTCTCTTCTCTCCGATACCCTTCCAAAAGCCAAAACCCTGGAGCAGCTAACACGGCCCTTGCTGACCCTGCTCAGCCGGGTAACCGGTATGGAGTCGACCTACCTGACGACCATCGATACCGATGAGGGTGTCCAGCGTGTCGAGTTCGCACGCAACGTCGGTGACATGGTGATTCCTGAAGGGCTGGTCGTGCCTTGGACCGATACGCTGTGCAAGCGGGCGCTGGACGAGAATCGCATGTACTCGGATAACGTTGCCGAATGTTGGGGGGACTCGGACGCGGCCGCGGCCTTGGGCATCCGGACCTACGTGAGCGCCCCCATCAGATCCCAGGATGGGCAACTGCTGGGGACGGTCTGTGCCGCCAGCTCGGATCAGGTGGCCCGCTCTGCTGAAGTGGAACCCTTGCTGATGCTGCTGTCAGGGTTGCTGGGATATTCCCTTGAACGCGGGCTGCTGGTAGAGCGACTCCAGGCTGCCAACGCCGAGTTGACCAAGCTGGCCCTGACCGACCCACTCACCGGCCTGTCCAACCGGCGTGCCATTCTTAACGATGCCGCGCGCCTGTTCGCCCTGGCCCAGCGCGAGAACAAATACATCCTCATGGGTGTCATCGATCTGGACGGGTTCAAGTTCATCAACGATACCCGCGGCCACTTGGCAGGAGACCAGCTACTGCGCGGTGTGGCCGCGCATCTGCAGCATGGCCTTAGAACCAGTGACATCATCGGCCGTACGGGTGGGGATGAGTTCATCGTAATTGCCCTGGGCACACCCTCCGAACACCTGGACCTGGCGGAAGACATGCGACATGCCGCCGAACTGCTGCAGGATCGCCTGTCGAAAGCGACGATTGGGCGATATGAGTTGGACCATGGGCTTGGTGATATTCAATACACCGGTGCGAGTGTCGGGGTCGTGGCCGTGACACCGGGCAGCATGACTGTCGACGAGGCCACAAAGCTGGCAGACCGCGAGATGTACAAGGTGAAACAGCAGCGTAACCGTCAACGGTTGTAGGTATGTCGACGGTCTCAGCGAGCGCGTGCAATCTGGCCAGTCATTCTCGGCCTCCAGCCTGTCTCGTCCGCAATAAAACCGCCTTTTGAAGACTGGGAACCCGAGCTCTATGGACCGCCCTCACCCGGACGCTAAGACCTGACTTTAGCTCACAGACACGAGGGGCCGCAAAGTCGTATTCAGCCGGTGGCGACAGGCTAAAATTGGTCAGCATATCTCCAGAAAATCAGATGCGTTTTTCTTCAGATCGGCTGCCAGAGGGCCTCTTTTCCACTGCTATGCTGACAACATCTGTTTCTACACAAGAGACGAGCAGAATGGCAGCACAAGGCAAGCATACCCCGTTCATGTTCAAGGCTATGGCCTGCTCGGCTGCTGGTTTCCTTGTCGCTTGGGCCGCCATGAAGCTGCTCGACACCTACTTCGACCTGACGTTGATGGCAGATACCAAGGGCTGGCTGCTACGGGTTTTGGATTGGCTTTTGCTGGAAACGCCACTGCCGAATTGGTCTCTGCTGACGATTATCATGTTTTCAATCAGTACGCTGTCTGTAGCGATTTACTACGCCCGCATCACTGACGGAGCTTCCGGCGAGTTACATGAGATAGAGCGAAAGGTTTACAAAAAAAACAACCCTGAGTTTCCACGACTGACAGAAAACCAAACGCTACTGATGGAAGCGTTAACCTATCACGCAAACTTCAGGAAAATTGCAAATTTAGACTCAATTTGCAAACTTGTCTCACTTAGTACGCTAGAAGTTGAAGCCGATTTAAAGCAACTACAAGTTAAACGTCTTGTGAGGCAAAAAGTGACACGGGGTACGTTCGGCGCCACCTTTTTTGAACTTACCCTGGCAGGAAAGGATTATGCATTAGAGCGGTTTGAGCTTACGTAATATCAGTACATGGGTGTGACCTGAAGATAATTTTTTAGGTGACATAGTTAACCAAGCGAGTGACATGATTCACTTGAACGTTCGGTTAGTCAGCATAAATTGGAGAAGAACTACATGACGGGCCCACGTTCAACCATTGGTCGCATTCGCTGGAAACAGGTCGCAAAGGATCAGAAATCCGCTATTACGTTAGTACCTGCAATTTTATTAATTGCACATCGTCAGAGGAACGCCCCGCGATGCGAAACTCACTTAAGCATTCAAGACTTCATTTTGGCTTTTTGCTTACCGTTATCTCAATGGGGCTGACCGCTTGTACCAGTAACGAAAATATTAATTCACCTACCAAGGCAATTGCTCGACCACCTATCGATGATAGCGAGACTTCTTCTGTGCGTGTCACGACTAGCTGGATACAACACTCGCTTAGCCAAACTGAATGCCTGAAACACGCCCAAGCAGCGCTTACAAAAGCGAGATATTTTGTTGATGCAGGTGAACGATCCGTTTTTGGGTTTCGTGAAGGTATGACTTTTTCGATCCGCTGCGACTACGAAGGCGTTGCATTTTTAGCAGTGGCTTATCGACATAGACCCAGTACTGAAACCCAGGATCGGATCTTGAATGAAATAACCAGGTTATTTTAAGGACTAAGGCTAGCGCTATCGTTTGCAGCCCTTCGCGACGGGCAGCAATCGGCCAGATGCGGGCATTCGGAATGAACACTATATCCAATCAAAAAAACGGGCGCCTGTTTGGAACGCCCGTTGATCTATAGCAATGGCTTAGCCACAGCGTTAATCGTGACCGTTATGACCGCTCTGCTGCATGGCTTTGAGAATACCGTCCAGGTTGTAGGTTTCTGGCGCCTGCATTGGCGGGAATTCCTTGTACGACATTAGCTCTTTCTCCCAGAGCAGCTGCCCGATTGGCAGCATGTTCCAGTTGTAGACATAGGCGTTCCCAGGGGAACCCAATGCACCGCCATAGCCCGTGATGGACTTCGCGTCACCGCCGACTGTTGTTTCAAAGGGGTCACGCTTGAGGTTGAGCAGTTGTGTCCAGTGAAAGGTGGTCGCACCAAACAGCCCGCCAGTCGCGGTATCCGGCACCATGGTGTAATACATCTTCCAGTTCTTGTAGCGCACAGCCGAAGGTTGCGAGCCGGTGTAGTAGAAGAAGGTGTCACGCGCCGACTTGTCAGACTTGCCGGTCAGGTAGTCAGTTTGATCCACGCCGTCGAGCTTGGTCTTGACGATACCGGGGTACTTGCCCGCCATGATCTGCTCATTCAGTTCATTGCCCTTCTTGCCGCCAGCGATATTGACCAAGGTCGGCACCCAGTCGAGAGAGGCGAAGATGTCAGTCAGGACCGTGCCTGGCTTGATGACCCCAGGCCAGCGCATGACCAGCGGAGCGCGCATGCCGCCCTCCCAGGTAGTCAACTTGCCGCCCTTGAACGGCGTAGTACCGCCGTCCGGGAAGGTAATGGTTTCCGCGCCGTTGTCGGTCGTAAAGACGACAATGGTGTTGTCCAACTGGCCCATGTCTTCGAGTTTCTTCAAGACATAACCAATATTGTCATCCAGCTGCTTCATGCCCGCTTCATTGGTCCCCCAATCCTTACCGCCAGCCTCACCGACCATGGCCTCATACTTGGGTGGCAGTACCGTGGTGATGTGCATGCGTGCCGGGTTGTACCAGACGAAGAACGGCTTATTGGTCTTCTTCGGATCGTTGCGGTCGAGGAAGTCGATGACCTTGGCGGAGATTTCTTCATCCACAGTCTTCGAGCGTTCCAGTGTCAGCGGCCCTGCGTCCTTGCAAGTGGTGTTCTTCTGCGTACCGTCGCTGGAGACACAGGAAAGGACCGGACGTGGCGGCGTCAGGCAGGTTCCGTCCCTCGGATCGATGGCTCCGGGAACTTCCGGCAGCCCGTTGATCGGAGTGACCTTACAGGGCGGAGCAATGCCTTGCTCTTGCGGAGTTTTGTTAATGTCGACAAAGCTCACGCCCTGCATTGCATCAAGGTGATAGAGGTAGCCCCAGAACTCCTGAAAGCCATGGGAGGTCGGCAGTGCCTCGAAGTTGTCACCCAGATGGTTCTTGCCAAATTCGCCAGTGGTATAGCCCAGATCAAGCTAAAACTTGGACAGCGCGGGTGTACCAGGGCGTAGCCACGATGGGCTGCCGGGCAATTGCGGAGGAATCATGCCGGTACGCAGCGGGTGCATCCCGGTAAAGAAAGCGTTGCGCCCCGCCGTACAACTCTGCTCGGCGTAGTAGGTCATGAATTTCGCACCTTCTTGGGCGATGCGATCGATATTCGGCGTTTCACCGACCGCCAGCCCCTGGTGATAGATGCTCGGCTGCATCCAACCGACGTCATCTGCCATGATGAACATGATGTTCGGTTTATTCTCGGCTGCTTGAATCACTGCTGGCATGCAAGCTGCCACTGCCAGACAGCTCGAAGCCAATGCCACCCGTAATAATTTTCTCGGTTTCATTATTCTGATCCTCTTGCAGTTGATTCACATAACCCCCCATATCGGATAGTCGTGCTCTCATCTCTCAAGGCTCAAAATCTTCAACTGCTCGATCTTCATACTGACGGCCAACAGTTCATTCTTTGGCGCATCATCCGTAATATCTTGAGCTTTGACCTGCAATGGCTTGCGGCTCTTGTCCCATGCATCCCTGGCATTCACAGCCCGTACCCATTACAGGAGGGTTAGTATAGATCCGTATCTATAAGGTGCCGACCGGGTAGACAGGTGGGAAATGCGCCCTCAACACCTCAGCGTCCTCTGACAACCGATGGCTATCCCCCACTCAGCTCATCCAACAAAGCTGGCAATAACGGGGGCAACGTTTGCCGGAGCTGCCCTGGCCGCGAAACTTTGAACATCCAAAGCCATCACTCATCAACGCCAAGCGCAGTAAGTAGCCTGGATATCCACCACCGACTTCTGCGACCGGCAGCAAATGGGTCGGTACCTGCCCTTTGCGACGGGCATCAATCGGCCAACAGCGGACATGCAAGGCTCGGCGCTGAAATCGCACCTACACTCCTCCAGAGCAGTAAACATTTGATGCGCTTCGCTGACTACGCAGTTCAACCGGTTGCTTGTCATGGTCGGCCTGACATCACGCCGTCCAGGTATGGATTTGGAAGCCACCGCTGATCCAGAAGGCGAAGTAGCAACAATCAAAAGGGATGGGAATGTCGCAGTGTTAAATCTGTGGTAGCCCCTGCTTGGGTGAGTTCTGCATGGCGTACTTGAGAGAGCTAGCTGCGTATTTTCTAAGATTTTGGGAGCCAATGATGAATCAAGCAAAATTCACGCTAGGTGGTTCAGTGAGCACAATGGCAGCCTGCGCACTCCTGCTGCAAGCCTCCGGCACGCTTGCACAGGAGCAATCACGAGCCGAACTGGCGAAAAAGCTCAGTAACCCAATCGCCGATTTGATCAGCATGCCAGTTCAGTACAATCACTTGAGAGGATTGGGGCCGAATAATGCGGATGTGAATGTCACCAATATTCAACCTGTGATCCCGATTCACCTGGATGCACAGACCAATATCATTTCGCGGACCATCGTGCCGATCATCAACTTCGATAGCCCAGCGCCTGGTGTGAATGGTCAGTCGGGCATCGGCGATGTCTTGCAGAGTTTTTTTTACTCTCCGGTGGCGGAGGCTGACGGCTGGGTTTGGGGGGTTGGTGCGGCGATTAATGCACCCACCGCCAATAAACAGGAACTGGGCAGTGGCAAGTGGAGTGCTGGCCCAACTGCTGTGGTGCTCAAGCAGCACGACGGCTGGACTTATGGAATCTTGGCAAATAAGTTGAACTCTTTCGCCGGCCAATCCAATCGCGACTATGTCGATAGCACTTTTGTGCAGCCGTTTCTAACGTACACCACCAAAACCTACACCACTTTCGGCATCAATACTGAGTCGACCTATAACGCACATGACGGGGCAACCGAGGGTTGGACTTCACCAGTCAATCTGACGGTTGCGCAGCTGGCAAAGATCGCCGGAAAACCAGTGCAATTCGAGATTGGCTATACCAAATATGTAACCAATCCGACGGATACGCCGACCGATGGATTCCGTGTAGCGGTGACCCTGTTGATGCCGGACTAAAACAGTGCCCATTTACGGATACGTACGTCCGGATATTGTTCAGCAGGGCTGGGGCCAGGTTCTGGAAGTGTATGACCCATTTGGCAACCGAATCCGGATCTGCCAAAGCTGATCTTACTTTATGGGCTGGGTGACCCAATCCGCTTTGGGTCGTTGGCAACCCTTCGTGATAGGCAGCGATCGCCAAATTCAGTCGATTCTGACCGGCAGCTATGGGTCGATTGCTGTTATTCGCTACGGGCAGCAATCGGCCAAAAGCTGCCCCTTGGCGAGGGGCAGCTTACAACAATGAACTCAGCGACGATCGTTTCAAACCAGCAGTAACCTCCGTTATTGCAAAGGCACATAAATATCGGTCTGCCATTGATCCTGCGGTGTCTCGGGGAAAATGCTTAGATAATCGAAGAACAGTGGATGGTCTCGAAGCTCTTCGCCGCTGGTAGGGAGCCAGTCGCGATAGATCGGATAAATCGACTCACCGATGTGATCCGTCGAGCCCACGTGACGCACCACTACGCAGCGCCCGCCAGGGATAACCCTCTCGGTTACGCCGAATTCATTCGCTGCTACCGCCTCGTGAGTCTCGCCGCAGATCGCAAACCTGAACTCATCGGCAGGGGTCGTATCGGGGTTGCCGAAAGGAATACCAAAGCTGCGACTTGATGCCACCGGCGACTGTCCGCTCTGCATGCGCCACTCGATAAATTTACGCACGCTTTCATTAACAAGCCCGGGCGCTCCGCAATGCTCTAATGCTGCAACCCTGACTTCGCAAAACTCCACAATTCGTATCTGCATGATGATGTTCCTGGAAAAATGAGGGATGGTGAACACCGCACTCCAGACCTGCCAATTCGGTTGCTTCCTGAATGCACTCGGCGTCATACCGAACGCCCGCCTGAACGCCCTGGAAAATGCTTCGGGGCTTTCGAAACCCGCACCGAAAGCAGCGTCCAGCACCGAGTAATCCGCGAGGGAAGACAAGCTATGCGCCGCGCGTCGTAGTCGCATCAGTTGTACATAACGTGAAACAGGCACGCCCACGAACGCGGTGAATTGTCGATGAAAGTGAAACGCCGAAAAATTCGCGACTTGGCTCAACGTCTTCACGGACAAGTCACCTTCGAGATTGGCGTCGATGTAGGCGAGTACCAAGTCGAAGCGTTTGGTGTAGGCGGCGTTGCTCGGCAAGTCAGACACTGGATGGAGGCTCCGGGAAATACGGTAGGCAATAGAGTCGACTATATCGGCGTGCCCGCGCCTAGCCGTGTTTGCTCAGGACGCGATTGAATTACCTGTTCGACGTGGCCACCTTGGATGCATCGTCTTGAAGCTACCGGGAAGTCCATCAGAGCCTCCGATTGTAAATCCTGTACGACCGATAGTTTCGGGTCGAGAGCAGCCCATGCCGAGTGGCAATGACCGTGCCCCCTGCTGCGCATTCCTCCCGCTCACACCTGATCCATCGCCTCGACCACGCCCATATCTTCACCGAGGAACCCGCCGCTTTGATGCTGCCACAGCCGCGCATAGATGCCGTTTTTTCCAAGCAATTCGGTGTGAGTGCCCTGTTCGATGATGCGTCCGTCATCCATGACGATGAGCCGGTCCATGGCCGCAATCGTGGACAGCCGATGGGCGATCGCGATCACAGTCTTGCCCTGCATCATTTCATCAAGACTTTCCTGAATGGCCACTTCGACTTCCGAGTCCAGCGCACTGGTGGCCTCGTCAAGCAGCAGGATCGGGGCATTCTTGAGCATCACCCGGGCAATCGCGACGCGTTGGCGCTGGCCGCCCGACAGCTTGATGCCGCGCTCACCCACAAGGGTGTCGTAGCCGGTATGGCCTTGCCGGTCGCTCAGTTGGCTGATGAACTCATCGGCCTGGGCATTGGCCGCGGCGCGGTGGATTTGCGCATCGGTCGCATCGGGACGGCCGTAGGCGATGTTGTCGCGGATGGAACGGTGCAGCAGGGAGGTATCCTGCGTGACCATGCCGATGGCGCCGCGCAGACTGTCTTGCGTCACGTGTGCGATGTTTTGGCCGTCGATGCAAATCTCTCCACTGTCGACGTCATAGAAGCGCAGCAGCAGGTTAATCAGCGTGGATTTGCCGGCGCCAGAGCGGCCAACCAGACCGATTTTTTCGCCCGGACGGATGTTCAGGCTCAGGCCATCGAGCACCTGGCGTTCGCCACTGTAATTGAAGCTCACATTGTCGAAAGTGACTGCGCCGCCGGAGGTCACCAGGACGTCCGCGTCCGGCGCATCCTTCACCTTTGGCCCACGGGTGAAGGTTGCCATGCCGTCCTGCACGGTGCCGATGCTCTCGAACAGCGAGGTCATTTGCCACATGATCCAGTGCGACATGCCATTGATACGCAACGCCATGGCGGTGATGGCCGCCACGGCACCTGCGCCGACCTCACCCTGGTGCCATAGCCACAGGGCATAGCCACCCGCTGCCATGATCAACGCCACCACCAACGCCTGGTTGACGATCTCGAACTGGCTGACCAGGCGCATCTGGCGAAAGCCGGTTTGCTTGAAATCCTCCATCGCTGCTCGCGCGAAGTGCGCTTCACGATTGGAGTGGGAGAACAGCTTCACCGTCGTGATGTTGGTGTAGGCATCCGAGATACGCCCGGTCATCATCGACCGCGCATTGGCCTGTTCCTGCCCGACTTTCCCCAGGCGGGGTACGAAGTACAGCATGGCCAGCCCGAACAACATGACCCAGGCAACGAAAGGCAGCATCAGCTTCAGAGCGAAGCCACCGGCCAGCGCGATGATCGCAATGAAATACACGCCGATCCCGGGGGCGATCTCGATCAGGGTGAACAGCACGTCGCGCACGGCCAGCGCCGTCTGCATCACCTTGGTCGTGACCCGGCCGGAAAATTCATCGGAAAAAAACGAAAGACTTTGCCGCAACATCAAGCGATGAAAGTCCCAGCGCAGCCGCAACGGCAAGTTAATCGCCAATATCTGGTGCTGCACCATCGTGCGCAGCGCCACCAGCCCGACACTGCCCACCATGACGATGCCCATACCCCACAACACGCGACTTTCCTGCGCAGCCGCTTCACCGCCCGCTTGCCAGGTCGAGAGCAGGTCCACGACCTGCCCGAGGAAGGAAAACAGCCAGGCTTCGTAAATCGACACAGCGGCACTGAGCAGTGCAAGCGCAAGGATGTAACCGCGGGCGCCGCGCGTACAGGCCCACAGGAAGCGAGCCAGGCCGCTGGGTGGTGGAGGAACCTCGTCAGGGGGAAAAGGGTCGAGTCTTCGTTCAAACGCACGAAGCATGGTGTTCTCCAAAACGATCAAGTTGAGGGGATTCTGCCATTGAACGGTTGCTTTGAGGGTTTTGCGAAGTTGAGGTATGGCGCTGGTGGCAGGTTGCTCCAAGAGGCCCGTCTGAATGAGCGAGCGCGCTGGCAGTCCCATTCAGGCTAGTGAAGCCATGCACTTTTGTGACAACGCGGCCTCGTGCCGTAACCACGCACTGACTGGCAAGTGTTCAAGCATATGAGCATGAGATTCCCCCCGCTTGATTGATAAACCGGGGGTATTCAGGGATTTGGGGGCCGCTGTAAAAATAGATGTTCAAGAACGCATCGCCGCGTTAATGAGCTATACCCAATAGTCCCCCACCGCACTTCTTCCACTATTGGAGGTTGGCAATGAAACTCTCTACTCCCCTGTCAGCGCTAATGATCACCGCGAGTCTCTTCGGCTGCACTCACTCATCACACCAATCAATGAATCTTGCTTTGGCAGCGACCCAGAGAAACCCTGGTCATACCGCCACGACCACATTAACCAGTGTGGGCAATCAAACCAACTTTGACTTCTACATCACGGGTGTTCCAAGCGGAACCATCCTGCCCCCTCGCATCTACACGTTCATCAACAAAGGCAGTTGCCAGCAGCCCGGGCCAGCCGCGTTCGCAATGAACGATAAGGTCAACACTGAACCCAATGCGGGTACCGGCGGATGGACCTTTTACCGAAGCGCGCCGATAAAAATGCCAGACCTGCTGTCTGGCAAATACTCCATTGTCGTGCGTACTTCACCCGAGGATGGCAGCGCCGATATATTCTGCGGCGATGTGGCGCACGCAACTCGATGAAACCCGGTAAACGTCCATCGGCACCTGACTCGCTCATGCCGATTGTCTGCGCCAAGTGCCAGGGGATGTGCCGAACTGGCGCTTGAACGCGCGACTGAACGCGGCTTCGGATTCGTAGCCGACGGCAAAGCCGATCTGCGCCACATTACCGCGACCTTCGCGCAGGTGTTGAGCCGCCACGTGCATACGCCAGAGAGTCAGGTATTGCATCGGTGGCTGTCCGACCAGTGCCGTGAATCGCTCCGCGAATACCGAGCGCGACATGCCCACCTCCAGCGCCAGGGCTTGCGCAGTCCAGCTTTCGGTTGGCCTGGCATGGAGCAGCGCCAGCGCTCGTCCGATTTGCGGATCCCGCAACCCTGCAAGCCATCCGCTCCGCTCCGCGGGGAGGCTGGCGACATACTGGCTGACGGCCTCGACAAACAGCAATTCCGATAGCTTGGCGATGACCGTTGTCGAGCCGACGCGCCCCGCCGCAATCTCACTGACAGCGAAACGGAATGAGCTTTCGATCCAGGTGCCCGAAGCCGTCGCGCGCAGGTCCAGTTTCAACAAGGATGGCAGCGCCGAAAGCAACGGACTGAAGGGCGTTTCAGAGCCGAGGAATCCGCACAATAACTGTGTGGCCTCGCCGCCTCCGCCGTAGTTGATCCGTGAAATCGCGCCGACGTTCGGCGGCTGGATAACGTCCTTTGCCGACATGGGCTTAATACTCAGGTCGCTGCCAAAGGAATGAGCGTCATTGTGAGGAAGCAGCACGAGTTCGCCTGCCCCCACGTCGATGGCGGCACCCCCGTCGATGCGAATTTGCATGTGCCCGGCGGCGACAAAATGCGATGACATGACGTGTCGGGGCGCCGCCAGGAACGGCTTGCAGTCATCCGCCGAGATCCTGCCGTTGATGCACCAGGGCGCAGTGAGTTCAGCCTCGAGAAAGACCCCTCCAGACAGCCGAATCACCCGCAAAACATCAGAAAGCGCATCCAGCAATTGCCAACCCTCCTTTCCGGAGCCCGGAGCAGGTAATCAGGCGTACTGGTCATTCACTGCCGCAACGGCGACACCTAGATTAGCACCAACGCGGACCCGGCGACCGAGACGAGCCCCAGAGGCTCTGCCCATGGTTATGGGTTCCGACGTCAACCGTAGCGGCCCACAGCAGGAGATCGATATGAACACCCTCGCGACCATACCCGGCCCGAATTCAGGCAACGCCGCCCGTTATGCGCAACTTGTCAGATCATCAAAAAAATCGGAATGGCAGATCGATCGCGATTTGCTCCAGGACCGCAATTTCGACTTCTCGCGCAAATTCCTGCCCGACGGGCTGTCGCACATCGACCGCCTGAGCTTTCTCGCCGCGGACGAGGCGCGCCTGCTCAGTCAGATTCAGGGCCGGACCTATGCGTACCTCTTTGGCCTGGTCGAGCGTTTTATCAGTGCCAAGATGCTCGACCAGGGGCGCGGCCATGTCTTCGACGATCAGCTCGCCCTCGAAGCGCTGGTGCGTTTTTCCAACGACGAGCTCAAGCACCAGGAGCTGTTCCGGCGCATCGAAACGATGTTGGATTCGCACCTCCCAGCGGGATATCGCCAAGTGGCCGATGCCAACGATGTGGCGCGTGCGGTACTGGCGTCCAGCACCTGGTCGGTGCTGGCGCTGACCTGTCATATCGAGCTGTTTGTTCAAACCCACTACACGAAAAGCATCGCCCCGCGCGAGGAGTTGTGCCCCTTGTTCAAGGACGTCTTCAAATTTCACTGGAAGGATGAAAGCCGCCACGTCGTCCTCGATGAACTGGAGTGGAAGGCAGAGCACGCGAAACTCACACCAGCCGAATGCGACCGGGCGGTGAATGACCTGATTGCACTGGTGGGCGCCGTCGACGCCATCTTGCAGGCACAATCGACCGCCGATGGCGAGTACTTCATTGGCAATGTTTGCAGATCGCTCAGTGCCGATGAGACAGCGCAAATCAAGGCCGGCGTGCTGGGAGCGTACCGCTGGCAATACCTTGTCTCGGGCGTGCAGCATCCACACTTTGGCCGGCTGCTGACGAGCATGACTACGCCCGAACAGATGGCCAGGATTGAGGCCGCACTGGCGCCCATCATCAGCCACTGAACGACAGCGCGCGACCGACTGCCCGTCGGCCGCGCGTTGCGCGATGACGTGCTGACAGCGATCTGTGGAGGATGGCGGCCATGACGATACCGATGTGGATGCTGCTGGGATTTGCGACCTGGACGTTACTGCTGTTGATGGCCACCGTCGGCGTGTATCGCTGGGTCGCCATCCTGTTCTCGAAGGTTCCGATCGCCTCTTTCCGCAGCGATCAACTTGAAGGCGAGGACTGGTATCGGCGCGGGACACGGGCACACGCCAACTGCGTGGAAAATCTGCCGGTCTTTGCCGTCATCGTCTGGGTGATTTCAGCCCTCGAGATCAACGGGCCTGCGGTCAACTACTTGAGCCTGATCGTGCTGATCGCTCGCGTGTGCCAATCGCTGGTTCACGTAGGCCATGTGCAAACCGATGCTTTCGTGGCCGTTCGGTTTTTCTTCTTTAGCGTTCAGTTGCTGTGCTTTCTTGCGCTCATTGTCATCGCTGCGGGTCATGGCTGAGAAATTGCGCTCCATTTGACCGCCCGCTTGCATTCGAATTGACCCATTATTTGCATTCGTCCTGACCACCGATTGCATCGGATTTTACCGGCACGCGTTGTAATCATGATCGGCAGAGAACGGCCAGAAGCGGTCAGTCAGTGTCCATGAAGCATGTGGGCTATTCCGATTTTGAATATTGTCCAGTGCTGACCCCAATCGAAGAAGTTTGCCTCCTATATTGGCTGCCCTCCTGTGAATAGCGGGAGTTTGCTAAGTGACCTACGCTCAGATACGGCAGTAAACCAGCTGGAGTCTCGACGTGTTCAATCGCTGATGAGGACATCCAGAGCACAGATGATTTTGATCGGGAGCGACGCAACGATGAAACCGGATTATTCAACCTGCATGAAATGGATCGCAATCGCTGCCGCCTCGGTGGCTCTTGTAGCAGGCTGTGCCAGCCAGAGCGATCCCGTGGCCCAGGCCGAGAAAGCCGATGCAGCCAAGGGCATCGCCGCGCCCAGCCTCACCGAAACGAAGGCCATCGCCGAGGAAGCCTTCATCTACGGACTGCCGATCGTCATGAACTATGCGGTGATGTATGAATACGCCGTGGACAAAAGCGGCCCGCAGTTCAAGGCACCCTTTAACAAAATCAAGAACGAGCCCCGTGTCTTCACCTACCAGGACACGGCCATCGTCACACCCAACAGCGACACCCCCTATTCGTTCCTCTGGATGGATCTGCGCACCGAGCCCATGGTGCTCACGGTACCCGCAGTGGAAAAGAAGCGTTATTACTCGGTGCAGCTGATCGACGGCAACACCTACAACTACGGCTACATTGGCAGTCGCACCACGGGGAACGGCCCGGGCAACTACATGGTGGTCGGGCCTGACTGGAAGGGTTCCATGCCACCGGGCATCAATAAGGTCTTCTACTCGACAACGCCCTTCACGATCGCTGGCTACCGAACCCAGCTCTTCAATCCCAAGGATATGCCGAACGTGATCAAGGTGCAGTCAGGCTACAAAGTCCAGCCGCTGTCGGCGTTTTTGAAACAACCGGCGCCGCCTGCATCGCCGGTTATCGATTTCCCGCCAATTACCACGGCGGGGATCAAGGAGAACTTCTTCGAGTACCTCGATGCCGCGCTCCAGTACGTGCCGCCAACACCGGAAGACAGGGAGATTCGGGCACGAATCGCGCAAATCGGCATCGGCCCGGGCAAGAGTTTTAAGCTCAAGGAGCTCTCGCTCGAACACAAGGCCGCCGTCCTGCTCGGCATGAAGGAAGGCGACGAGAAGGTGGACAAGTGGTTGTCCGGCGGACTCAAGAACATCAATGGCTGGGGCATCGGTTCGTATTTTGGCGACCGCCACTTCTACAACGGCAACTGGCTGATGCGCGCGGGCGCGGCCAAGGGCGGTATCTACGGCAACGATACAGTGGAAGCCACTTATCCCATCACCCGCACAACAGCGACCGGCGAGCCACTGGACGGCAGCAAACACAACTACACGCTCACCTTCCCCGCCGGACAGCTGCCGCCGGTGAACGCGTTTTGGTCGGTGACCATGTACGACGGCAAGACGCAGCTCCTGATCAAGAACCCGATCGACCGCTATCTGCTGAACTCGCCCATGCTGCCGGCCATGAAGAAGGGCAAGGACGGCGCGCTTACCCTCTACATCCAACGGAACTCGCCCGGTAAGGCGCTGGAAGGCAACTGGTTGCCCGCGCCCGACGGCCCGATTTATTTGGTGATGCGCCTCTACTGGCCCAAAGAGACGCCACCCTCAGTCCTGCCGGCTGGCGAAGGAACATGGAAACCAGCAGGCATCGTGGTATCGAAATAGAACACGCGCCGGCTCCCGCAGGTTCCCCGGCATTTGTCGGGGGCTCTCTCCGTTGTTCAGGACGGCAAATACCGCGTCACACTCGCGTCCAACAGCTTGATCAGCGCTGGCTCCATGAACTGGAAATCATCAGGTATGTAACCAGTAATTGACCGCTTTGACCGTTAGCTATATTTCGGGAAAGGGCCGCTTTGGGTCGTTCTCTGCCGGTCATCGCGTTTGAATGCGCAAATGGAGGATGAGTCCTTAATCACAAGCGAATTCAACCGCGCACCAAATAGGCCCCTGAAGGAACCCGATATCGCAGTTTCTTGCATTTGCCGGGGGCAGGCTGATGCCCTGGCGGGCGACCAGGAAACCAGATTCGGCATTTACCCGGTGGCGGCCTGTGGCCGCGGGGAATCTCAAGCTGATCGTAGGCGGACTCTGGCTCGACGGAAGTCATTTGCACCGTTCCTACGGGCAGAAGTCTGCCTGCCGTCGGTGAATCCGATGCCAAATCTGCCTGTGCGCGAGCGAAGTTGCCCGCGTCACGCCCAGTGTCTGCAGTGGATTGCTCAATCACCGCCCTCTGCGCTTCGCGGCGCCTTTGGGTCTCCGCTTCCAGCGCTTCCCGCACTGCGACCCGATCTTCTTTGGCGTTGGGTGGAATACCCGAAGATTGGGCCTGCTGCGCCGCCTGAATCAGTTGGAAGTTGCGGTTGCGCAACTCGATGTTGCGCCCAACCCGCAAGTTCGAGCGCACCGCCAATGTTTCAGCCTGCTGGTACTGCCCCTGCTGAAGGCGCAACACACCGAGGTAATGCAGCGTCGCGGGATTGTTCGGCTGGATATGCAGGGCACGCTCCAGCGTGGCGGCGGCCTGGTCCCGTTGGCCATTTCCATACTGCTGCGAGGCTGTTTCGATCAGGGCGGTAGACGCGCTGTTGCTTTGCGCGGACGCACCTCGCTCGGCAGCAACCGAACAAAACGACCCGACGGCGCAGAACATCAGGATAAGGCCGGGCAGAAAATACTGGGTGGGCATCAGGGTCGGACTCGACAGAACTCGGAAGGCATTGCTGTTAAACAGGCCACGGCGCTGCTCGGCGTTTGCGATACAGGGCGGCAATTGACCGGGGCAATACCCCGAAGTTCCTGCTGCTACGGGACCTATTTAAACAATGGTCCTTTAGAACTTTTCTCTATTTATCGGTCTATCTGGATAGGCACTTTCGCTCGGTAAGCACTGCCCCCGCAGGCTTGCCTCAGCCAATTGGCCACATGCCCAATTTTCGATCAGAGGTTGTCTTCGCTCATGAAATTCAATGTCCCACGGATGGTGCTCTTCGGCCTGTTCGCGTTTGCGGCAGTGAGCTCGGCATCAGCCACACAGATGAAAACCTTAACCCCTGTTTTCGCCAATGAAGTCACAGTCGTTCAAGCGCCTGCCCACGCCGCTGAGAACCCTTGGCCAACCTTGGCCAGTATGGCCGGCAATCATCCAGGGCCGTTGCTTGCCCATGACGACCGCTACTGGCGCGACGGCCGTTGGCATGATCGTAGAGACGATTGGCGCCGGGACGAATGGCGCAGAGAGAATTGGCGCAGAGAGCAAGCTCGCCGAGAAGCGGAAAGTCGTGATTGGGAGCGCCATCAGGATCGAGCCATGCGGCACCGTTACGAGGACGAGCACCGTTACTATCGTCGCTAGGTTGTGTTGCGTCGACCGGTTGAACTCACAGTCAATTGCTGCCCGTCGTCGCAGGCAGCAATCGGCTAGAAGCAGTTCTCTAGACACCACATACCTGTCCGAGCCTTACAAAGCGCGCTAGGGTTTAACTATTACGAAGGTTTGACACTTGGGTGCCTTGTAGAGATGAACCGTACAGAGCAGTTAGTCCAAGGATCAACACAACACAACAGTCCACTTGAGCTTCTCATCCATGTGCTGGAGGCTTCCATCGAATTGGTATCGCTTCCCGAGAATGATTTCAGCTGGTCTCTTTGGTCGGATAGAGATGAAGCGAAAGCAGAATTGGAGGGGCTGATCAACTCGCTTAGAGCTGGGGTACTGCCCGAAAGAGTGCGCTTTGCTGTACTTTTTGCCCCAACAGGCCCGCTGCAAGAAGTCAGTATCAGCAGCGGGTGGGCAAATACTTTGTTGAAAGTCGCCGATAAATTTGATTAAGCAGAAGCACAGCTATGGTGAGCGAATAAAGCAGATTTGGCAGATGCCAGAGCAGCAACATCAAATAGTCCTAATGACTTCTTTGGTCATTCTCTGCCGGTCAGGGATGCGAAGCATGTTGTTCTAATACAATGCAAATGACTGGTCAGGTCGAATGCAACTGGTTGGACATGTCTGAGCAATTACCCAGCAGGCCGCGGGGATTCAATTCTTTGCGCTTTGAATCATGTTTCCAGCTGCACCCTCATCATTTCCATGCTGAGTCTCTGTACTGATTCGCGAGAGGTTACTACCCCCCTTGAGTATCAATATCGGCATCTTGAACCGGCTTATGTTCAGGTTCTGATTTGAAGTCGGGACTGAACGAGTTTTCTTTAGCTGCGGGGTCTTGTTTTGGATTATTAGGCGCGTCAACCTCGGCCGTTTTCGACGGCACTTCAGACCGCTTGGGGTCATGACCCGTTTCGTTATCCGTGCCGCTCGTACTGCCCTGCTGCGATATGTTTCCCGGTGCATTCTCATCGATATCCATGCTGCTCTCCGATGGTTATGTATATGTCCGTGCTTGAACATGTGACGCAGAGCAGCGCTGTAAGTGCCCGGCAATAGACGAATGGCGAGAACAAAAAAACCTGCGCACACTCCTATCGTATCGTTCTTCACCGGTTGCTTTTTGGTGGATTACAGCCCTTCGTAGGGGGCAGCTATCGGCCAAAACAATGGACATTTCCCACGCCAAGGCGCTAGCGTCAGCCCCTTCAATTCGAGTGCTACACCATGGATGCTATTGCCGACTACTCAAATGAACACCATCGCCGTTGCGTCGTAGAACTCTGGGAAACCGTATTCGGTTACGAAACCGCGCATAACACCCCCAGCCTTGCTATCGACAAAAAACTGGCCGCAGCGGATGGCCTTTTCTTTGTAGCGCTGTCGGGAAATGAAGTTGTTGTAACCGTTCCCGATACGACGGCCATCGTGGATGGTTGTACTCGGTGGCGGTGCACCCGTCGCACCGCAGAAAAGGCATAGGGATGAATCTAGTCCGTCATGCAGAGGATGCTTTGACAGCGCGAGGCTGCATGAAAATCAACCTGCAAATCGTCAGCTCAAATGAAAGTGTCAAAACCTTCTACGAATCTTTGGTCTACTCGACCGAACCGCGAATCAGTATGGGCAAAAAGATCGAGTCGAATATCGAGATGCCGGGAGAGTAGGCTTGGTGAACGCCCGCTTCGGGTCGATTGCAGCCCCTCCTGAGGGGCAGTTCATCAGCCAAGAGCTGCCATTCAGATCGCCGTTCAGACTGTTTTACACGTTAACCAGGCACTCCAGAACAGGCTGCTGAAAAACCGGGTAGCGTCCCCAAAACCCGAATCAACTTAGGTCTAAAGAATGATAATAAAAATTCATTAATTTTATGTAACGCATTCCTGACAGGAATGCCAAAGCACTTAGGTTTCGTTCAAGCGACAGTCAGGGAGGGTCGCTTTCAGTCCGTCTCGATGGGCCGCAATCAGCCCAAAGCAGCTGGTAACTGGAGCAATGGCAAATGTGCACCTATGCTTGGTTTTGCTGGAAAACCGATCAAGCAGACGGTGCTGCTCCGACAAGGGTGCGCAACATTTGAAACAGGTCATCTGAGCGAATCAACGCCAGTACTCCTCAGTGATGACCCGAGCGCTAAGTAAGTGACCGCGCTTAGAGAAATGTCCCTGCGCCGTAGTTCCCGAGTTTGGGTTGTCCATGCATTTGGCATCCTTCAAGGAGAACTCTATGACGCAAGCTCTCAAACCCATAGCCGTTCTGGCTGCTTTTATCGCGCTGGCCTTGCCTGCCATGGCAGCCACGCAGGCAGCCACCGAAATTCCACGGGGGATCACTACACCCGATCACATCGAAACCCGTATCGGCACACTGGAGTTCAAGGACGGCGCGCCAAGCGTAAAAACCACGCAGGACGTCTACGACACCTTGGCGTTCACTCGCGGTATCGACGCGTTCATGAACAGTTTTTCGGGCGCATCGGCCTATGCGATTCGCGAGGGTTTCCACAGCATTGGGGCTGAAGACAATTCGGTGGTCATCTTCTCCGAGTTGATGGACGCCCAATCGCTCTTTCTCACCGCCAACGCCGACACCATCTATTCGCTGTCTGTTCTCGACTTGACGAAAGGTCCAATGGTGATTGAGGTGCCACCCAAATCACTCGGCACGCTCAATGACATGTGGTTCGGCTGGATCATCGACATCGGCGCGCCCGGCCCTGATCGGGGCGAAGGCGGAAAGTACCTGGTCGTGCCGCCGGACTACGACGGTCCGCTTCCAGACAGTGGCTTCTTCGTAGGCCGATCTAAAACCAATCATGTTCTGTATGCCGTTCGCGCCTTCATGGAGAACAATGATCCGAAACCCTCTGTCGACCTGATCAAAGACAAGCTGAAAATTTATCCCTACACGCCCGGCGGCTACGGCACCAGCATCGCCACGGCGCTCGCCGGCCAGATCAGGCTGGAGCCCGATCCGCCGATACCGCCGACAAAATTCGTGGAGGGCAGCGGCAAGTCTTTCAACACCATTCCCCCTAATGACTTTGCCTATTACGAGATGCTCGACAAACTTGTGCAGCTGGAACCGGCCACCTCGTTCGACCCGGAACTCCTTGGCCAACTGGCGGGCATCGGGATCGCCAAGGGCAAGCCCTTTGCTCCGGACGAGCGGATGAAGAAGATCCTCACCGACGCGGCGGCCGTGGGCAATGCAGCGGGACGATCACTGAACTTTCGTGGCGCCGAATACCCCGGCTGGGCTTACTACCCGAATTCGATGTGGGCCAACATGCTATGGCAGGGTGGTTTCGACTTTGAGACACCGCCGCCCATGATCACCAAGGAAGGCTTGTTCAAGCCATTACCACCGACCGGTGCGCGAACGCTCGATTCGCGCACGGCCTTTTATTACGGCTACACCATGGATTCGCCGGGCATGATCATGCGACTGCCCAATGTGGGCTCGCAGTACCTCATGGGCTTCACCGATGCGCAAAAGAATCCCTTCGATGGCGGCAAAACCTACAAGGTGACCTTGCCACCGAAAATTCCAGCAGCCAGGTTCTGGTCGTTCACCGTCTACGACAATCAGACGCGGTCCATGCTCCAGACGCCGCAGCGCTACCCGCGCGCCGGCAGCCAGACCTACCCTTCCCCGGCCGCCGTCGAGAATGCGGACGGGTCCACGACCATTTACTTCGGTCCGACCAAGCCAGCCGAAGCCAAGGCAGGCAACTGGATCCAGACCACGCCGGACAAGGGCTGGTTCACGATCCTGCGCCTCTACAGTCCACTTGAATCGTTCTTCAGCAAAGCGTGGCGGCCGAGCGAGCTCGAACTGGTTCGGTGAGACAACGTCACGGTCAGCACAACCGTTTGGGCGGTGCTGACCGCGATGTTTAAGGCTCAATCCCCCGCCTGCGACAAAGGCCTGGCCACCTGCTCCAACGCCTGACGCTCCGCCGCCACGCCCCAAACCGCTTGCACCCCCGCCGCCACACACATCAGCGCAGCGCCTATCAGATAACCGATCAACAAACTGCTGCGCTGCTGGGTCTGGATCAGTTGGCCAAACAGCATCGGCCCGATGATGCCGCCCAGGCCAGTGCCAAACGCGTAAAACACGGCGATGGCCAAGGCGCGGATTTCCAGTGGGAAGGTTTCTGCCACGGTCAGGTACGCAGAGCTGGCCGCCGCCGACGCGAAAAAGAAGATCACCATCCACGCCGCCGCTTGCTGGGTCACGTCCAGCCAACCCTGCTGGAAAGCATAGCCACTGAGCGCCAACAAGATCCCGGACGTCGCGTAGGTAAAGCTGATCATCACCCGTCGGCCGATCATGTCAAACAACCGCCCCAACAGCAGCGGCCCGCAGAAATTACCCAGGGCCAAGGGCAATACGTACCAACCGACCTGCTCGGCGGGCACCTGGTAAAAATCGGTGAGCACCAGCGCGTAAGTGAAGAAAATCGCGTTGTAAAAGAACGCCTGCGCGGTCAGCAGGGTCATCCCGACCAACGCCCTACGGGTGAAACGGATGAACAGGGTATGAAAGACCTCCGCCAGCGGCGTATGGTCCCGCGCGTGCAGGCGCAGCGGTTTGCTGGTCACGGCCGGCAGTTCATGGCCTTGTTCGCGCAGACGCGCTTCGATGCCTTCGACGATGCGTCGCGCCTCATCGCTCCGACCGTGGACCAGCAACCAGCGCGGGCTTTCCGGCAACCACAGGCGCATCACCAGAATCACCAGCCCCAGCGCTGCGCCGATGCCGAAGCACAGACGCCAGCCCAGATCGCCGCCGACCACGTTCGGATCCAGCAGGACAATGGCCCCACCGGCGCCCAGCGCTGCACCTAACCAGAACGTGCCGTTGATGGTCAGATCAACCCAACCGCGAAAACGTGCCGGGGTGAATTCCTGGATGGTCGAATTGATCGCCGTGTATTCGCCGCCGATGCCCATGCCCGTGAGGAAGCGGAACAACAGGAAGCTTTCCAGGTTGAAGGAAAACGCCGTCGCCGCCGTGGCGCCGACATACAGCCACAACGTAATGAAGAACAACTTGCGCCGCCCCAGGCGATCGGTCAGCCAGCCGAACAGCAAGGCACCGAGCACGGCGCCGGCGATGTAGACGCCGCCGGCCAAGCCAATATCGACGTTGCTCATGCGCAGGTCAGGGCTGTTTTTCAGCGCGCCGGACACCGAGCCGGCCAGCGTCACTTCCAGACCGTCGAGCAACCAGGTGATGCCCAGCGCGACCACGAGCAAGGAGTGAAAACGCCCCCATGGCAAACGGTCCAGGCGGGCTGGAAGATCGGTTTCGAAAACTGCGCCGGAGTTGCGGCTAAAGAGCTGTTGGTGGGTCATCGCCTCATCATTTTCATGTGCAGGGCATTGTGAGTTAGGAGTTAGCGCCGGGATTGGGAGTTCAAAATTCCGCGGCCGGACCGGGTTTTGATGCGCTTTGCCACGCGCCAATCTGATACGTTTATTTTCATACGTGTTGCTTATTGATTTTTATTGTGTCATTTATAGCCTCGCCGATCACAGGACTGATCCACCGCGCCAACCCGGATGGCGGGCAACCCGTTCCCTCAAATGCCCTCCAAGGAGTCAACAAAATGAACAAGACAGAACTTCTAGGTGCTCTGGCGCTATGTGCTTTCAGCTTCCTGGCACATGCCGATGACGACAGCCTGCGAATCGGTATCGAAGCCGCCTACCCACCCTTCTCCTTCAAGACACCGGAGGGCAACGTCAGCGGGTTCGACTACGACATCGGCAACGCCTTGTGCGAAGAAATGAAGGTCAAGTGCGAGTGGGTCATTCAGGAGTTCGACGGCATGATCCCGTCGCTCAAAGTGCGCAAGATCGATGCCGTGCTGTCGTCGATGTCAATCACCGAAGACCGGATGAAGTCCGTGGACTTCAGCAAAAAGTACTACCACACACCGGGCAAGTTCGCGATGAAGGCCGGCAACGTGATCAATGACCCGTTGCTGGACTTGAAAGGCAAGAAAGTCGGCGTGCAACGTTCCTCGACTTACGATCGATTTGCCACCGAGCAACTGGAAAAAGCCGGCGTCGTCGTGGTGCGTTACGGCTCACAAAATGAAGCCTTCCTCGATCTCGCCTCGGGTCGTCTGGACGCCACCCTCGCCGACATCGTCAACACCGATGAAAGCTTCATCAAGACACCAGCTGGCCAGGGTTTCGCGCTGACAGGGCCCGACATCAACGACCCGAAATACTTTGGCCGGGGTGCCGGGATCGCCGTGCGCAAAGGCGACAGCGCCAACGTTGCGCGCCTGAGTGCCGCGATTGACGCCATTCGTGCCAACGGCAAATACCAGCAAGTGATGGCCAAGTATTTCGCGTTCGATATCTACGGCGAGTAAGCCCTACCGATAGCCCCGGCGCCGGCCCTTTGCAGGCGTCACTTAGGGCTTGTCTTGCGCGCCTCGCGGCGCTCGCTTGAGGAACTTCATCATGCTCCACGGCTACGGATCGAGCATTCTCGATGGCGCCTGGCTGACCATAAATTTGGCGTTGACGTCCATGTCCCTGGCGATTGCCCTGGGGCTGATCGGCGCGGCATTTCGACTGTCACCGCTCAAATGGCTGGCCCTGCTCGGGGAAAGCTACACCACCCTGATTCGCGGCATTCCAGACCTGGTGCTGATCCTGCTGATCTTCTACGGCGGCCAGGATCTGGTGAACCGCATGGCCCTGGCGTTCGGTTACACCCGCTATATCGACATCAATCCCTTTGTCGCGGGTGTCTGCACCATGGGTTTCATTTTTGGTGCCTACCTCTCGGAAACCTTTCGCGGCGCCTTCATGGCAATCCCCAAAGGTCAAGCCGAGGCCGGTGTGGCCTACGGCATGGGCGGCGCGCAGGTGTTCTGGCGAATTCTGGTGCCGCAGATGATTCGCTTCGCCATTCCCGGGTTCACCAACAATTGGTTGGTCCTGACCAAATCCACCGCGCTGATCTCGGTGATCGGCTTGCAGGACATGATGTTCAAAGCCAAGAACGCAGCGGATGCCACACACGAGCCGTTCACGTTTTTCCTCGCGGTGGCGGCGCTGTACCTGATGCTCACCAGCCTGTCCTTGCTGGTGCTGCGCTATCTGGAAAAACACTACTCGGTCGGCATCAAAGCCGCCGAATTGTGAGGCGGAGCCAACCATGATTCTCGACTACAACCTGATCTGGGAAAACCTGCCGCTGTACTTCAACGGCGCCTTGTTGACCCTCAAAGTCCTGCTCATTTCCCTGGCCCTGGGACTGGTATTGGCGATTCCACTGGCGCTGATGCGGGTGTCGCGATCGCCGATGATCAACTTCCCTGCCTGGCTCTACACCTACGTGATTCGCGGCACACCCATGCTGGTGCAATTGTTCCTGATCTATTACGGCCTGGCGCAGTTCGAAGCGGTTCGCCAAAGCGTGCTCTGGCCTTACCTCTCCAGCGCCACCTTTTGCGCTTGCCTGGCCTTCGCGATCAACACCAGTGCCTATAGCGCAGAACTGCTGGCCGGCAGTTTGAAAGCCACGCCCCCAGGCGAGATCGAAGCCGCCAGGGCGATGGGCATGTCCCGCCTGACCTTGTACCGGCGCATTCTCCTGCCGTCGGCCTTGCGCCGGGCATTGCCGCAGTACAGCAACGAAGTGCTGATGATGCTGCAAACCACCAGCCTGGCTTCCATCGTCACCCTCGTCGACATCACCGGGGCCGCGCGGACTGTCAGCTCGCGGTTCTATTTACCGTTCGAGGCGTTTATCACCGCCGGCCTCATCTACCTCGTCCTGACTTTCATTCTGGTGCGTCTGTTCAAGTTGGCCGAGCGCCGCTGGCTGGCGTATCTGGCACCGCGCAAGCACTAAGGAGCTGCTATGGAGCACATTCAATACCGCTTGCCGTGGAGTGCATCGGGCACCGAACGCACGCTGACGCTGTTTCGTTTTGGCAGTGGCGCACGCAAAGCGTACATCCAGGCTTCATTGCATGCCGACGAACTGCCGGGGATGCGCGTCGCTGTCGAGCTCAAGCGCCGTCTTCTGGAACTGGAAGCACAAGGCCGCCTGAGCGGGGTGATCGAGTTGGTGCCCGTGGCCAATCCGATCGGTATCGCCCAGATGTTCCAGGCCACCCATCAAGGGCGCTTTGAGTTTTCCAGCGGCAAGAACTTCAATCGCGACTTCCCGGAGTTGGTTGATGTGGTTGCACCGCTGTTGGAAGGCCGATTGGGAGGCGATGCCGCCGTCAACATCGCCCTCATCCGCGGTGCCATGGTCGACGCCCTCGCCGCCATGCCGGCAGCGAACTCGGAACTCGACGGCCTGCGCCGCCTGTTGCTGCAGCATGCCTGTGACGCCGATGTGGTGCTGGACCTGCACTGCGATTTCGAATCGATCATGTTGATGTATGCGATGCCGCAACACTGGCCACGCCTGCAATCACTGGCCGCCCGCCTCGGCGCCGGAGTCACGCTGCTGGCCGAAGGTGCGGGCGGCAGCGCCTTCGACGAGGCCTGCGCCATTGCGTGGTTACGCTTGGCTGAGCGGTTTCCTGAAGCCAATATTCCCCTGGCGTGCGCGGCCACCACCATCGAATTGCGCGGCATGGCAGACACCGAACGCGAGCAATGCGTCGACAGTGCACATGCGATTCTCGGGTATCTCGCCGATCAAGGCCTGATCAGCGGGGACTGGCCCGCAGCACCGGCGAGCCATTGCCAGGCCGTGCCCTTCGCCGGCGCGCAGTACGCCTGTGCGCCCCATCCGGGTGTGGTGAGCTTCCTGCAACCGCTGGGCGCGCACGTCAAGGTCGGCGATCCGCTGTTCGAAGTCATTGACCCGCTGACCGACCGCCAGAGCGTGGTATGCGCCAGTACCGACGGCATTCTTTATGCCCGCGAACGGCTGCGCTTTGCCCAGCCTGGATTGTGGCTGGCCAAGGTTGCAGGCTCTACCCCCATTCGCCAGGGTCGCTTGCTCAGCGACTGATTCCAGAGAGTTCAAACCATGTACAAACTTGAAGTTCAGGACCTGCATAAAAGTTACGGCGCGCACCAGGTGCTCAAGGGCGTGTCCCTGCAAGCTCAAGCCGGTGACGTGATCAGCATCATCGGTTCCAGCGGCTCTGGCAAAAGTACGTTCCTGCGCTGTATCAACCTGCTGGAGCAACCCAATGCAGGCAATATCGTCCTCAATGGCGAACCGCTCAAACTGGTGACCAACAAACTGGGCGGGCTGAAAGCGGCCGAACCCAAGCAATTGCAACGCATGCGTTCGCAGCTATCGATGGTGTTTCAACACTTCAACCTCTGGTCCCACATGAGCGCTCTGGAAAACGTCATGGAAGCCCCGGTGCATGTGCAGGGTCTGGGCAAGAAAGAGGCACGGGAAAAGGCCGAGCACTACCTTGCCAAAGTCGGTGTGGCGCACCGCATGAACGCCTGGCCGGCGCATATGTCCGGTGGCGAGCAGCAGCGTGTGGCCATTGCCCGTGCACTGGCGATGGAGCCGCAAGTGATGCTGTTTGATGAGCCGACGTCGGCGCTCGACCCCGAACTGGTGGGCGAAGTGCTTAAAGTGATGCAGGATCTGGCGCTGGAAGGCCGCACCATGGTGGTGGTGACTCACGAAATGGGTTTTGCCCGCGAGGTTTCCAACCAACTGGTGTTCCTGCACAAGGGCGTTGTCGAAGAACGCGGCGACCCGCGTGAGGTGCTGGTCAATCCGCACTCCGAGCGCCTCCAGCAGTTTCTGGCCGGGAGCTTGAAGTAAGACCGCTACTGCTCGGCGCTGCCCTGACAAGGTTGGCTTCGGATACACTCCAGCCAACCTTGTCAGGGCATCAGGCACAGCCCTTCTCTCACCTTCAGGAAATGTTGAGCTGGATATGCCCACCCCATCCAAAGACACCACGGTCTACGCCGCGCCGGTCATGCGAAAACTGACGGAAATCGTTGCCGAACTGCCGCCGTCACTGCGCAAGGTCGCGGACTTCATCCTGCGTCACCCGCTCAAAGCCGCGACACTGACCATCGAGGAAATGGCTCACGAAACATTGACCTCCCCCGCCGCCGTCAACCGTCTGGCCAAAGCGCTGAACCTCGGTGGTTACAGCGGCATGAAAGCTGAACTGGTCGCAACGTTGCAGCAGATGGTGTCGCCGGTCGACAAATTGCGCAACGAACTGGCCCACCGCCCGGGCGGCGCATTTGGCTTGCATGAGCAACTCCAGAGCGCCAGCAGCAACCTGGCAACAGCGGTAACCAACAACCACGCCGACACGTTTGAAGCGTTCGTCACGCGCCTGACCACGGCACGTAAAATCTACATTCTGGGGTTCGGCAACAGCGTTTACTTCGCCGGCCTCGCCGCCTCGACCCTGATGCCCTTCTGTGCCGACGCCACGGCCATCAGCATGGAGGGCGGCAACGAAAATGCCGCGTACCGACTGGCCGCGATCACCGACCAGGACGTCTTGCTGGCGATCTCCCTGCCGCGCTACTCCCTCGACACCCTGCAACTGGCACGCTTCGCCAATGAACGTGGCGCATCGGTGCTGGCCATTACCGACTCCCCCGCCTCGCCCCTCACCGGCATCGCCGAGCACACGCTGTTTGCGCCGTGCGACCACCCGGTACTGACCAGTTCCAACATCGCCGTGCTGGCCTTGATCGAAGGTTTGGTCGCCGGCGTGATGGCGCGCAATAAAGAGGCGGTGAAGCTGGCGACAGAATTGACTGAAAGCGTGATGTCGTACCTGCATATTCCTACGAGCGGTAAACCCGCGAAAAAGTGAGTGGGTTAACCGGCCAGCCGACATCATCAAAGGCTGAGCCGCTTCACTGAGCGCGCTGTGGCTGCATTCCTCCCTCCATCCCGCAGTTTGATCCTCACGATCAACCTGCATTACAGCCGAAAAGTCCGAAGTGTTGGGAAACACGGCCCGTTTATCCGCCTGGGGAAATCGCATTAACTAATGCCAAGCGCCTCAACCCCGAAAGCCCACACGGCTTTCGACCCGGGCAGATATTCAATGGCTCTACCCCTTACTCTTCAGACCGAGGCAATCATGTCCAAACTTCACTCCCCAGTTAACGTCGGCCCCTTCACCTTCGCCCACCGTGTCGTATTGGCACCGCTGACCCGCATGCGTGCCGAAGAGGGCGCTCGCCCTGGCGCCTTGATGGCCGAGTATTACGCCCAGCGCACTTCCGAAGGCGGCTTCCTGATCGGTGAAGCCACCATCGCCGCGCCAAACGGTAACGGCTATCTCGGTGCACCTGGCCTGTTCGAGGACAGCCAGATCGCGGGCTGGAAACACGTCACTGACGCCGTGCACGCCAAAGGCGGCAAGATCTTCCTGCAGCTTTATCATGCGGGTCGACAATCCAATGTCGACGTGCAACCTGAAGACAGCATCCCCGTCGGCCCGTCGGAAGTCCTGCACGGTGGCGTGGCTTACACCACTGAAGGCTGGGTACCCAATACCCCGAACCGCGCCCTGACCCTCGAAGAGATCGCAGAGCAGGTAGAAAACTTCCGCACCGCTGCCGAACGCGGCGTGAAAGCCGGTTTTGACGGCGTGGAACTGCATGGCGCCAACGGGTATCTGGTCGACCAGTTTCTGCAGGACAACAGCAACAAGCGCACCGACATGTATGGTGGTTCATTTGAAAACCGTACTCGCTTTCTGCTTGAAGTGACCAACGCGCTGATTTCAGTGTGGGGCAGTGATCGCGTGGCGGTACGTGTCGGCCCGAGCGGCACTTGGGGTGACATGGGCGACAGCGATCCAGAAGGCCTGTTTACCTACGTAGCGCAACAACTGGCGCCGCTGAACCTTGCTTACCTGCACCTGATCGAGCCGCGCATTCTGGGCAACATCGAGGACGAAAATGCCAACCCTGCCCCCGTAGCTGCCCAGTTGATGCGCAAACACTACAAAGGCGTGATCATCGCTGCCGGTGGCTTCAACGGTGAAAACGCAGAAGCCATTCTTCAAGCGGGTGACGCCGATCTGGTGGCCTTCGGTCGCCACTTCATCGCCAACCCGGACTTGCCGGAGCGTCTGCGCCACAATCTGCCGCTGAACGCTTATGACCGTCCAACCTTCTTTGGCGGTACCGAAGTGGGCTATACCGACTACGAGTTCTATAAAGAAGAAGCGACGGCGTAATGTCTTTTTCCGGGTGCGAGCTGCTGTAGCGCAAAGACCCAATGAAGCCCCCTTGCGGGGGCTTTTTGCGTTGGGCGCGCAATCAACGGATCAGGCGCTGCGAACGTTTTGCGAACGGATGCTTAAACAAGGAAATTCCTGCCTGTTTAAACGAAGCCTCCTGTTACCACCCAAAGGCTACAACGCCTTGCGCCATCGCCTACGGGTAAGACAGAATCCGCCGGCTTGTGCGGCTGCGGGGTGGGTTATATCGTTTCTCGGTCACTGAAAAACAGTGATCGGGTTTGGTAGCCCGCTTTTAAGTGGTCGCATGACAACACCATATGCAGCCTTTTTTCGGGCTCTGTTTTATATGGTGGTCATGCGTGGGGCTCCTTCGTGAGCGCCGGGTTTCCCACTTAGACCGGTCTACCAACCCGCGTATGGCCACCACCCTCGTTTGGTAGCAAGGGTGATGGCTCCTTAATTTTCTAAGTGGAAGTCATCTATGTGCAAACCAACACCCAACCCACCGGACACCGATCCGGCATCGCCCTACGAATCGCTCGATTCGAAAAAATTCCACGAAGCGGCCGAACGCGCACTCGACCATTACCTCAACCCGGCTGCCCAGATCATGGCCAGCACCCACGAACCCGAACCGATGTTCCTCGCCAATCCGAAGTGCAACACCGAATCCCTGCTGGTTAATGCCAGCGAATCACTGGGCTCGGCTACGACCATGCTCAGTAATCTCGCGGCGTTGCTGGAGAACTCGCACCGCAAGACGCTGCTGGGGATTACGCAGGTGGTGATGTTGGGGGAATTGGCGGTGAATCAGGCGTTGGATAAGGTTGAAGTGAAGGAGTAAGGGCGAGCCTCTGTGGCGGGGAACTGGTTCGCCGCCGCAGAGGGGGATGTAGTGAGATCGCATGTGCGTCCAGGACTTTTCAGTTCGGGAAAATCGAATCTGCACCGACTGCTAACGGCCAATAGTGGACGTTCATCTCAGGACCGCTTTCGGCCAGAAGCGTTCATCCCCGCTGACGGCGGAGCACATCCAGCAAAATTCTGAACGCAGGCTGTAGGCAGACGTAAGTTGATTCCATATGGGCTGTCAGATCATGGGGCGTCACAGGTTTGGTCCTGCGATCGAAGTATGAGGGCGATACCACCACCGCCTGCCGAAAGTCAGGATCTATTCGAACTCCGATCATGTCCTTGGCCACCTGCTCGCCTAAACGAATCCCGGCGTCGTACCGTTGTTCGACGATATCAACCAACTCATAGTCATTGATGATTTCGACCCGAACCTCTGGGTAATCCAGCATGAGCCTACTCACAGCTGGCGCCAGGATCGTTGCAGAGGCTTGTTCTACCGAGGTAATCCTTAGGGAGCCCGCTGGTTTTCGAAGGGGATGAGGTGTCGTGCGCGACTGGAGGTGGGGAGTCGATCTTGTTGCGTTACAAGCCTGCAAATAGTCAGGCCGCTGCCTGAAGTCCCATACCCATAAGGTGGTGTACCGGTGATTACCACGGTTGCGCGAAACTCGCCCGCCCTCCCCTGCTTGATCCGTTTCAACGAGGCAATCGATCAGGCGCTCGCCGAATCAATCAATAGCTACACGGCAGCTGTTCAGGCCTCCCGAAATGTTTTCCTCGGCATTCTGGGACATGACTTGCGCACGCCCTTGAGTGCAATACTCTTGGGTGCGGACGTGCTTCTGCGAATGGACAATTTAGGGGCGCGGCCCACCAAAATCGCGTCCCGGATCTATTCAAGCGTGAAGCGAGCCAGCCAGATAGTCGGAGACCTCCTGGATTTTACCCGCTCTCAGGTCGGCCTAGGCATACCGGTAAAGACAGTTGAAATAGACATCGGCCCTGTATGCGAGAGAATTGTCGATGAATCCCGTACTGTTTATCCTGGGACAGAGATCCACTTGAATTCGGTCGGTCGTGCGGTTGGTTACTTCGATGGCGATCGCCTGGAACAGGTCTTTTCCAATTTGATCAATAACGCAGTCCAGCACGGTGATGGTCGCGATCCAATCACCGTTACGCTGGACGTCTCTGCAGACACACTTTCGTTCAGTGTTCACAACAGTGGCCAACCGATACCTGAAGAGGTTCTGCCGTTCATTTTCAATCCGATGGGGCGATATTCGCCTCAGGCATCGACTGACAACGGCCCCTACTCCAGCCTGGGGTTGGGCCTGTTCATTGCCGACCAGATAGTCGGTGCTCATGGTGGCCGTATTGAGGTGTCATCCGAGAGTCAATCAGGAACAAACTTCTTCGTGCTCCTTCCGTTGAGCACTCACCGGGAAAGCGATACAGCGGTCGACAGACGCCAAGGACCAAGCGTGCCGGGCACTCTCTGAAGACGCATGACTTGAATTCAACGAAGACTCGGATTCAGGGTTGACGCAGGACTATTGAGAAAAGCATTCCAGGCTTCATAAGCATCGTGATGTCGTTTAGTTGCACCGTCCCAGTCGGGCCCGGAAACACATCGGGATGAAACCAGCGTCATCATGCCCATGGTGGCGGCATCCAGTTCGATCAACAGTGCATGTGAGTGGATTCTAAAGTCATCTATCGAAGTCATAGTGCGAGCCCCGGCGGATATCACCGCTATCTGAGAAGCAAGCACCTCTCAAGCAGTAGAGTGCGACCATGTCTAAAGATTCATATTCTCGAATGTCCTGCTTCGCGCCTAATTGAGCATCCAGGTCTGAGACATAAACTTTATCGACAGAGCTGTTCAGCTAGTAACGCGCTACTTTTGCTGGAGCCCACCATTGAATGTCGACGTGCCGATTTTGTTTCGCACGTGCTTCGCGCATGCATTCTGCGTTACTGGCGAACAATGTCGCGGCTTGTTGAACGAGCTTGCGCCACTCGATACTGGTGATCAGGCCTTCGCATTCCATTTTGTCAGCAGACCTCAATAGCGTGTCGTACCGGTCCTCAGCATCGATACAGTTGTCGGACAGTGAAAAGAGCTCTCGCCAGGCTGTTAATGCTCGCCTTCTACGTGCCTCTTTCATCGTGCCCCTCCCCGGTAGTCGTAGGGAGTAGATATCAATAAAGCTCACGCGTTCCATTTAACTTGACTGCATCCAAAGAGCGCCGGCTATGTTCGCCAGCGAACAGACGAACAGTCCTCCCAGTCTCCACACTCAAGTTGAAAAGCTACGTCCACCCAAGCGCTGCTCAGGGCTGGCGCAATGCGTTGGCGCCCCCATAAAAATGCACGCAATTGTATGATGCGTTTTAGGCACAGGACCTTATGAACAGCATATGGACACGCCTACAGAAGGTATTTTCTCACTCGTCCGATTTTTGGCGAACCCGACTGTTTCCCCCACCCCGATTCAAATACGAGCCCATTTTGCGTTCGGAGCTTTTCAGCGCCGATCAGATGGCCAGTCACGGCATCGCCCTGGCCGGGCAGCATCGCCTGACTACGCTGTCCGCACGGGACTCGATGCTGCACAGGCTCGATGACAACGAGGAGCTGCTCAAACGCAGCAGTACGGCGCTGGCCAACGCGCAAGTGTCCAGCCGACGAGTGACGCCGGCAGCGGAATGGCTGCTGGACAATTACTACCTGATCGATGAAAACATTCGCACCGCCAGAACGCACTTGCCCAAAGGCTACAGCCGTGAGTTGCCGCGCCTGATCAACGGCCCGTCAGCGGGGCTGCCTCGCGTCTATGACATCGCGCTGGAGACCATCTCCCATGGCGACGGTCGAGTCGATGAGGAAAGCCTGAGCCGCTTCATTTTTTCCTATCAGACCGTGATGCCGCTTGCGCTGGGCGAACTGTGGGCGATACCGATCATGCTGCGTCTGGCATTGATTGAAAATCTGCGGCGAGTGGCCTCCAGAGTCATGGCCAATGCCGGCGAGCGCAATCTGGCCGATGACTGGGCCGAACACCTGATCGAAACCGCGGAACGAGACGTCAAAAGCGTGGTGCTGACCGTTGCCGACATGGCCCGCTCCGCACCGCCGATGACCGCCGCCTTTGTCGCCGAATTCACCCGCCGCCTGCAGGGCCAGAGCGCAGCGCTGGCCCTGGCGCTGAACTGGATGGAGCAGTCGCTGAGTGAGACAGGCTCCAGCATCGAACGCCAGGTGCAGCTCGATGCGCAACAACAGGCAGCGGATCAGGTGTCGATTGGCAACAGCATCGGCAGTTTGCGCCTCCTGTCCGCCACGGACTGGCGCGAGTTTGTCGAGTCGATGAGTCATGTCGAGCAAATTCTCAATGAAGACCCGGCAGGCATTTACCGGGCGATGGATTTCAGTACCCGCGACAGCTATCGGCATGTCATAGAACGCATTGCCCGCAGAAGTCCCCAGCACTCGGAAATCCAGGTCGCCCGCGCCGTGATCAATCTGGCCGCGGCCGGAACCGCTATCGTGCCCTGCGAACTGCTGGCGGGCCATGTCGGGTATTACCTGGTCAGTGCAGGACTGCCGACGCTGGAGCGACGACTCAAGGCCAGGGTGCCGCTTCATGAGCGCTGGAAACGGTTGTTGCAGCAGTCGCCGCTGATGTTTTATCTGGCGCCGGTGGCTGTTCTGACGTTCATCTTCGCCTGGCCTTTACTGGCCTCCGCGCAACGCGACGGAATGCCCGATGCGGCGCTTCTGATGATGGCGATTCCCTGCCTGATCATGACCAGCCGACTGGCGATCAGCCTGATCAACTGGCTAGTGACGTTCAGTCTGTTGCCGACGACGCTGCCGAAAATGGATTTTGCCAGCGGTATTCCCGATGACGCGCGAAGTCTGGTGGTGATCCCGACGCTGATCGCCAGCCCGGCAGATGTGGACGAACTGGTGGAAGGTCTTGAAGTGCGGTTTCTCGCCAACCGCGACAGCAACCTGTATTTCGCGTTGCTCAGCGATTTTCTGGACGCGCCTGAAGCGTCTCAGCCGCAAGACGCCGAGCTGATCACACAGGCCTCCCGTGCAATCACCCTGCTCAATCGAAAATACTCGGACGGACTCAGCGACCGGTTCTTTCTGCTGCATCGGCCGCGTCGCTGGAACGCCAGCGAACGTGTGTGGATGGGGCATGAGCGCAAACGCGGCAAGCTGATTGAACTCAACGCGCTGTTGCGTGGCCATGGAGAGGAACGCTTCAACACCATCGTCGGCGACATCACGCCATTGCGCGGGGTGCGTTACGTGATCACGCTCGACACCGACACCCTGCTGCCGCGCGATGTCGCTCGCCAATGCGTGGCGGCCATGATGCACCCGTTGAATCGTCCGTTGTTCGACAGTGGCGGCGAGCAGATCATTTCCGGCTACGCGGTGCTTCAACCGCGAGTGGGCATCAGCCTGACCAGCGCCACGCGCTCGATCTATGCCCGGCTGTTTGGCAGTGATGCCGGTGTCGACCCCTACACTCGGACGGTATCGGACGTTTACCAGGACCTGTTCCAGCAAGGTTCTTTCATCGGCAAAGGCATCTACGACGTGGACGCGTTCACCTGCGCCCTGGAGGGTTGCTTGCCGGATAACCAGATTCTCAGCCACGACCTGATCGAAGGGTGTTATGCACGATCGGGCCTGCTCAGCGACGTGCAAGTCTACGAGCAATACCCTTCGCGCTACGGTGCCGATGTCAATCGACGGCATCGCTGGGTTCGTGGCGACTGGCAACTGCTGCCGTGGACACTGCCCTGGGCGCGCAACGCCGACGGCAAGTGGGTGCGCAACAGGCTGAGCGTCATGGCACGCTGGAAGATTCTGGACAATCTGCGACGCAGCCTGGAACCGCTGGCGCTGTTGCTGATGTTCGCATGGGGCTGGTTTGCCAGCAGTCAGCCAATGAACTGGACCCTGACTGTCATCGGGTTGATGGTGATTCAACCGTTGCTGCGGGCGGTGACCGATCTGATGCAGCCCCCCGCTAATGTGCCCTATGGACAATACCTCAGGGCGCTGCTGGGTGATCTGGCACAAGACCTCGCCCGGGCGGGTCTGACGCTCGCCTGGCTGCCCTACGAAATGTTCTACAGCGCCGACGCCATCCTGCGCTCACTCTGGCGAATCGGCTTCAGCAGACGCCGGCTGTTGCAATGGCAGCCCTCGCGCGAGGTCGAGCGCACCACCGAAAACCGGCTGTCCGGCCTCTATCGCCAGATGTGGTTCGAGCCGGTGTCGGCCCTGATCTCGCTGGCCCTGCTGGTGAAGGATCCGCAGACGCTGGCCATCGCCAGTCCGCTGCTGCTGTCGTGGTTAGTCGGCCCCTGGATCGCTTGGTGGCTCAGTTCGGCACCCAAGCAGTCGGTGTTCGCACCGTCGTCGGAGGATTTGCGCTTCCTGCGGTTGCTGGCGCGCAAAACCTGGGCGTTCTTCGATCAATACGTCGGGCCCGAGGATCACTGGCTGCCACCGGACAACGTGCAGGAAGACCCCAGGCCTGCCATTGCCCATCGCACCTCGCCCACCAATATGGGCATGTCGCTGCTCGCCCACCTGGCCGCTCACGATTTCGCTTACTTGAGCACCGAACGGCTGCTGTCGCGGCTTGCGGCGTCGCTGGACAGCATGGACGGCCTGGAGCGTTATCGGCAGCATTTCTATAACTGGTACGACACGCAGACCCTCGAGCCGCTGCGTCCCCATTACGTCTCCACCGTCGACAGCGGCAACCTGGCGGGCCTGCTGTTGACGTTGAGCACCGGCATTGCGCAGTTGGCAGACGCCCCGATGTTCGGCCCTGCCGTGATCAAGGGCATGCGCGATACCCTGGACATCCTTGCGGATTCCCAACGCGCCTCGGGGGCGGATGAATACGCCCTGCCACTGCGAAAAGGCCTTGAAACGGTCTCGCAAGCGGCGCCCCCTGAGGCGCTGGCAGACCTGCTGCACACGGCTCGCAGCAGGGTCACTAGCCAGCCAGCGGACACCGACGAGGAAAGCCTCTACTGGCGAGAAGCGTTTACCCGTCAATGCACCGATTGGACAGAAGAACTGCAGCGTTATCGCCTCCCTGCCGCCTTGGTTACGATTGAATCGCCTCGCACCTTGCGTCAACTGGCCCACCTGAACCCCGCCGACTGGGTCGCCGAGCATCGTCCTGAAATCGAGCGGGTCCGAAGTGACGCCGCGCAGCGTCTGGCAACCCTCAAACGTCTAGTGTTATTGGCCAATTCGCTGGCGCAGATGGATTTCTCGTTGCTTTACGACAACCAGCGTGACCTGTTTGTCATCGGTTACAACGCCGAGGAGCGCAGGCTCGACACCGGTTACTACGACCTGCTGGCGTCCGAGGTGCGGCTCACCAACTACGTGGCCATCGCTCAAGGACAAATCCCCCAGCGCGCCTGGTTCACCCTGGGCAGGCTGCTGAGTGAAAACGCGGGCGTACCGACGTTGCTGTCCTGGTCGGGTTCGATGTTCGAATACCTGATGCCCATGCTGGTGATGCCCAACTTCGAGGGCAGCCTGCTGGACCAGACTTGCCGCGCCGCCGTGTCGGTGCAGATCGAACAGGGCACCAGGCTGGGCATACCGTGGGGCGTTTCGGAGTCAGGTTATTCCGCCGTCGACGCGCACTTCAATTATCAATACCGCGCCTTCGGCGTTCAGGCCCTGGGGCTCCAGCGCGGGCTGAGCAATGACGTCGTGATATCGCCCTACGCCAGCGCCCTAGCGTTGATGGTCGATGCCGATGCGGCCTGCAAGAACCTGCAACGCCTCGCCCTGCAAGGCTCCGCTGGACGTTTCGGTCTATATGAAGCCGTGGATTACACCGAGGCTCGTTTACCGCGCGGCCAACACTTCGTCATGGTCCGGTCATTCATGGCTCACCACCAGGGTATGAGCTTGCTGGCCTTGACCAGCCGACTGCTCAATCAACCCATGCAACAGCGATTCGAGGCCGACCCGGCACTGCGATCAGCCTTGCTGCTGCTACAGGAGCGGGTGCCGAAATCCGCCGCGCCGTACCTGCAGACCGCCCAGTCGCCAGTACTCGGCGATGTCGGCCTAGGGCAGGATACGGGGCTTCGGGTGTTCTCCGATCCGGGACGCAAGCGTCCGGCCGTGCAGTTGCTCTCCAACGGTCGCTATCACGTCATGCTGACCAGCGGCGGCGGTGGTTACAGCCGCCGTAATGAGATGGCGATCACCCGTTGGCAGGAGGACACCTCACAGGACAATTGGGGGATGTTCTGCTACCTGCGCGATGTCCAGAGCAACACGGTCTGGTCGGCGGCGCATCAACCGACGATGCATCAACCCGAGAGCCACGAGGCGATCTTCTGCGATTCCCGTGCAGAGTTCCGTGCGCGCAACCTGGATTTCGACACCCACCTGGAGATTGTTGTCTCGCCTGAAGACGACATCGAACTGCGCCGCCTGCATGTCATCAACAGAGCGTCAGCGGCCAAGACACTGGAGATCACTACTTACGCCGAAGTTGTGCTGACAACCCCGGTCAACGACGCGATGCACCCGGCGTTCAGCAAGCTGTTCGTGCAGACCGAATTACTGCCTGCGCTTCAGGCCATTGTCTGTAGCCGCCGCCCCCGTGCGAGCGATGAGCCAACACCGTGGATGTGCCACTTGCTGGCGGCACACGGGGTGGACATCGATGCGATTTCGTACGAAACCGATCGCGCCCGGTTCATCGGCCGAGGACGCAGTCTTGTGTCACCTGTTGCCCTTGATGCCGATTGCCAGCGCTTGTCAGGCAGTGCAGGTCCGGTGCTTGATCCGGTGATCGCGATTCGCTGCAGGATTACCCTGCAACCTGGCCAACAGGCCACCATCGACCTGGTCACCGGTGTCGCTGACAGCCGTGATGACTGCCTTTACCTCATCAACAAATACCGCGACCGCCACCTCGCCGACCGCGTGTTCGATCTGTCCTGGACCCATAGCCAGGTACTTCTGCGTCAGCTCAACGCCTCGTTGTCCGATGCCCGTCTGTTCGAGCAGATGGCCTCGTCATTGCTTTACGCGAACGCCTCGATGCGCGCCAACCATGCGGTGCTGATTGCCAATCGCCGCAATCAGCCGGGGCTGTGGGGGCAGGCCATTTCTGGCGACCTGCCCATCGTGTTGCTGCAAATCCAGAGCCTGGACAACATCGCATTGGTGCAGCAATTGATTCAGGCCCACGCCTACTGGCGGCAAAAAGGGTTGGTGGTCGATTTGCTGATCTGGAACGAAGATCAGGCGGGTTATCGCCAGCAACTGCAAGACGCAATCCTGGGCCTTATCACCTCAGGCAGTGAAGCCACGCTACTGGATCGTCCGGGCGGGATTTTTGTGCGACCCGCGCAGCAGATGTCGAATGAAGATCGCGTGCTGTTCTTATCGGTTGCCAGGCTGGTGCTGAGCGAGGATCTGGGCAGCCTCGCCGAACAGATTCATCGCCGCAAAGTGTCACCGGTGCACGCGCCCTTTGTGGCGACCCGGCATTTTCAGGCTCGGCCGGCCTCGGTACGACCGAACCTTCCCTTCCTGCTGTTGAGTAACGAATATGGCGGCTTCAGCGCCGATGGCGGTGAATACATCATCACCGGGCTCGCGCCCGATCCGACACCCGCGCCCTGGGTCAACGTGATCGCCAATGCACATCTGGGCACGGTGGTCTCGGAAGCCGGCAGTGCCTATACTTGGGCTGAAAACGCCCATGAATTTCGCCTGACGCCCTGGCACAACGATCCGGTCACCGATCGCAGCGGCGAAGCCATTTACCTGCGCGATGAAGAGACCGGGCACTTCTGGTCTCCAGCGCCTCAACCCTGCCCCGGACAAGGCCCGTACCAGACCCGTCACGGGTTCGGTTACAGCGTGTTCGAGCATGAAGAAGACGGTATTTACAGCGAGCTGTGGATCTACGTGGCGCTGGATGCGCCAATCAAATTCTCTCGCCTGGTGTTGAGCAACCGCTCGGGACGCCGCCGGTCATTGTCGGTCACCGGGTATGTGGAATGGGTGCTGGGCGACCTGCGCAGCAAATCGGCGATGCACGTGGTCAGCCAATCGGATCCCACCAGTGGGGCCTTCTTCGCCCGCAACGCCTATTCGGTGGAATTTTCCGAGCGGGTGGCGTTCTTTGACACCGACACGATCGATCACGGTGTCAGTGGTGACCGTACTGAATTCATTGGCCGCAATGGCACCCTCGCCTCACCGGCAGCGATGCGGTATGCCGGTCTGTCCGGGCGCATGGGCGGAGGTCTCGACCCCTGTGCCGCCCTGCAAGTGTCGATCGAACTCGGCGAGGGTGACACGCGGGAAGTCATTCTGCGCCTGGGGGCAGCGTCTTCCAGTAAGGCCGCCACCCAGTTGGTGCAGCGTTATCGGGGTAGCCTGGTGGCTGCCGAGGAGCTGCATAAAGTGCGGGCGCACTGGCGCTCATTGCTCGGGGCGATTCGTATTGAAACGGGCGCGCCTGAGGTCGACGTCATGGTTAACGGCTGGTTGATGTATCAGGTCATCGCGTGCCGTTTTCAGGCCCGAAGCGGCTACTACCAGTCAGGTGGCGCCATCGGTTTTCGCGATCAGTTGCAGGACAGCATGGCGATGATCCATGCCGATCCGGCAGCCGTGCGCGCGCACCTGTTGCTGTGTGCCGGCCATCAGTATGTGGAAGGCGACGTGCAACACTGGTGGCATCCGCCAATGAATCGAGGGGTCCGCACCGCCTGCTCCGATGACTTTTTGTGGCTGGTGGCCGCCACCAACCGCTATGTCGAAATGACCGCCGATGTGGGTGTACTGGAAGAGGTCGCCGGATACCTGGAAGGACGCCAATTGGTGGCTGGCGAAGAATCCTACTATGACCTGCCCGGTACATCGCCCCTGCAAGAGTCCCTGTATCAACACTGCGTGCGGGCGATCGAACACAGCCTGCGCCGCGGTCATCACGGGTTACCGCTGATGGGCTCCGGTGACTGGAACGACGGCATGAATCGCGTCGGCCACCTGGGTGCAGGGGAAAGTGTCTGGCTGGGCTTCTTCAGCTATCAGGTGCTGGAGCAATTTGCGCTGACCGCTCGCCTGCACGGTGATCACGCATTTGCCAAACGCTGCAGCGACAGCGCGGTGACACTGCAACGCAACCTCGATCAAACGGCCTGGGACGGCGCCTGGTATCGCCGTGCCTGGTTTGATGACGGACAAATGCTCGGCTCGGCGAGCAATGAAGAATGCCGTATCGATTCCATTGCTCAAAGCTGGTCAGTGCTGTCGGGGGCCGGCTCTGCCGTCCGCCAGATCAAGGCCATGCAGGCATTGGATGAGCATCTGATCAAACGTGACATCCGCGCCGTGCTGCTGCTGGCCCCCCCGTTTGACAAGGGCGCCCTGGACCCCGGCTACATCAAAGGCTACGTGCCAGGCGTGCGCGAGAACGGAGGTCAGTACACCCACGCTGCCGTTTGGGCGGGCATGGCGTTTGCGCTGCTGGGTGAAGCCGCAAAAGCCTGGGAACTGCTGAATCTGATCAACCCCGCCGCCCCTGCCAACAACGCTCAAATCGACACCTATAAGGTCGAGCCCTATGTCATGGCCGCGGATGTCTACGGCGCCGCGCCCCATGCAGGCCGAGGTGGCTGGACCTGGTACACCGGTTCTGCGGGCTGGATGTACCGGCTTATTGTCGAGTCATTGCTGGGCGTACAACGCAGTGGCCGCACGCTCAGAATCGAACCGCTGATACCCGTCGACTGGCCGGGCTTCATCTTGCACTACCGCTTCGGCAAAACCCTCTACCACTTTGATGTGCGTCAGGGCAGTGCGACCTTTACCTCCATGACCCTCGACGGCAAGCCATTGAGCGACGCCGCGCTGACACTGGAGGACGGCGGTCTGGAGCATTGGGTCCGGGTAGATTGTCGCGTGCGGTCACCCAGGCCCCAAGCGCTGGAATTCGAGCGTGCCGCCGATGAATAGACATTGATCACCAGCCATGGCATGCATGGGAGTAACCTGAGCGGTCACGCCCCTGTTCCGCCACGGATGCTCTGCCATGCATGCCTCCCCCGATCCAAGCCACAATCATCTGCTCGCGGCGCTCCCGGCCGTCGATCTCCAGCGTCTTGCGCCACATCTGGAGCAGGTCAGTCTGGCGCTGGGGGATGTGCTGTATGAACCGGGGGACACCTTGCGGCACGTTTACTTCCCGACCGACGCCATCGTCTCCCTGCTGCATGTCACGGAAAACGGTTCGTCAGCAGAAATCGCCGTGGTCGGAAACGAGGGTTTGATAGGCATTGCGCTGTTCATGGGCGGCGAAAGCACTTCCAGTCGGGCGGTGGTGCAGAGTGCCGGCGGTGCATTTCGCCTGCCGGGGCAACAACTCAAGAAAGAATTCAACCGTCATGGCGATCTGCTCCTGCTGATGCTGCGTTACACCCAGGCGCTGATCACGCAGATGTCACAGACCGCCTTGTGCAATCGCCACCATTCCATCGATCAGCAATTGTGTCGATGGCTGCTGTTGTCGCTGGATCGCCTGCACGGCAATCACCTGAACATGACCCAGGAGTTGATCGCCAACATGCTGGGCGTGCGCCGCGAGGGCGTCACGGAAGCGGCCGGCAAACTGCAGCGTCAAGGCGTCATCGAGTACAGCCGGGGCCAGATCACGGTTCTGGATAGAGCGCGCCTCGAACGCCTCAGCTGCGAGTGCTACCAAGTGGTCAAGACTGAAACCGATCGACTGTTGCATTACACTCGGCGTCAGGACGAGTGATGCGTTCGAATGGATGGCCGGCGGCGATACCGGCTATCCCTTAAACCGGTCAGCGAGCGGATAGTGCTCCCGCTAACCTCGCATGAGAATAGGGTGAGTGAGCAGTCCTATCAATGAGCCGGAGTTCATCGCATGTCTTATGACGCAAGCATCACCACACGCTTCAAGGATGAAACCGATGGGCTGGCCGGCGAATACTGGGTGGAATCCTTGGGGGATGGCACTCCCCTACTGATTCGCGAGTTGGCAGAAGCAGATCGAGACCGGGACCTGGCTTTTTTCAACGAGCTGGGCAAAGGCAAACCGCATTTTCATTTTCTAGCCTCGTTCAGCAATCTGGTAGAACCCCACGACCAGCTCATGGACATCAATCTGCACAATCGCATGGCTTACATCGCCCTGGCATACGAAGGCAGCCAGCTCATTGAAATCGGTACAGCACGTTACGGGGCGTATGAAGGCGATGCTCATTGCGAGTTCGCCGTTGCTGTTCGCGACCGCTGGCAACGACGGGGGGTCGCCACTGCACTGTTACAACATTTGATGGACACCGCCACTCGCCAAGGCTTCAGCAAAATCTCGTCAATGGATTCGTCAGGTAACGAGGCGATGCACGGCTTGGCAATGAATATGGGATTTACTAGCAGAATCGATGATCAGCATGGGCCGCAGATTTTTCATGAATATGTTTTAGCGCCTTAGTTTTGAAAGGACTGGCGGGTGACCTGCTCGCATTGAAGCTTGAGTAGCAGTTGAGCGCGCAAAGCAGAGTTCTGCGTCAACAGCAAACGCCGGGTTATGCTCGTTCGATTGCTGCCCATCGCAACAGGCATTAATCAGCCAACAGCAGGCCTTTACTTCTTGACAATCGACAACCAGAAGTAATCCAAATGCGAGAATGGTTCTCTGTCGGCTAGCTTCAAAGACGTATCAATGGCTCATCAACGGCAAAGTCACCACGAACTCACTTCCCTTGCTAGTACCCTCGCTCATACCGGTGACCTTGCCACCGTGTGCTTCGACCAGCTCCCGAACTACGGTCAAACCAATGCCCAAGCCGGACCCGTTGAAACCTATGGCGTGCTCGTCTTGAACATATGGGTCAAAAATGAAAGGCAGTGCCTTCGCGGAAATGCCGATGCCATTGTCGGAGATACATATCCTCAAAACGTCGGCCTCTACCGTCACAGACAATTCGATTCTGCCGTCAACCGGAGTGTACTTGGCTGCATTAGCCAGTAGATTACGGAGAATCTGGGCGAGGCGTCCTGAGTCACCATTCACCATCAAGATACCATCGGGAAGATGGAGGTCGAAATGCTGCTTTTGCGCGATCATCACAGGACCACACGCATCAATAGCGTCACGCAGAATTTGCATCATGTCGACATCGAGGCGATTGATTCGCAGCTTTCCAGTGCTGGCGCGGGAGACGTCGAGCAAATCGTCGACCAACTGTGAAATATGCTGTACTTGGCTCTCGATCAAATCACGCATCCGCGGTAGCTGATCACTAGGCAGTCGTACCATACGCTCTGCAATCATGCTGATGGGCGTTAGAGGGTTTCGCAGCTCATGGGCCACCATCGCCAGTACGCTTTTCTGCTGAGTCAGTGCGCGCTCGGCTGCCGCCTGAAGGTCTTGAGCGCTTAGTGCAGCGATGACAAGCTGCGCGTTAGCCTCGCGCAGCTCCAGGTACAAACGCTGCTCTTCCAAGCGAGGAGGTGTTTCAGCGTCAGATTGCGCCAGGAGTATCGCCAGTACCAACTGCTGATTGGCCTCGATAACTTGCTCGACTTGCTGGACATCCACCAACTGGCTGCTGGCATCGCTCAATTGCTTTTGCAGGGCAGCTAATACGGCGCGTGCTTCAACAGTTTTCTGGCCAAGCAGGAAAAGTTCGTGAGCTGCATTGGCCACCTCACGCTCTTTCTTGCCATCGGCTTCACTCATGAGTCGCGCTCAAACATGTTTATCTCCTGTGCGTACCGCTCCTGAACTCTGTTTTGTTGGTCGACCACCCAGCAGCCCCTCTTGATCTGGCAGCATTTCGCCGATCCGTAGACCACTATCATCAATGTGGTACTGGCGCAACTCATCGGAGTGGGCGCTGGCGCGTACCTTTACCACGGCCATGATGCGCAGCAAGCGGCTCTGCACTTCAATATAGCGTTGGACGATGATCGCGTCGGTGAGAAATGCCGTGCCGTAAGGGCTGAAGCGCAAGTCGGTGTAGCGGTCTTCGAGCTCCGAGGTCAGCAACACACTGACGCCGACGCTAGTGAGGGCGGTGACCATTCGCGACAGCGATTCGCGAAAATCTTCGCGGAAAGTCGGCGCCAGTGCCAGTTCGAAGCCTGACATAGAGTCGATCACCACGCGGGTGGCCTTCAGCCGTGTGATCTCACTCAACAGCAACTGCACGATCTCGTCGATGGACAGGTCCGGCGCGCGGCTATCCACCAGGCCTACCTGACCGCTCTGTATCAGGCCCGCAAGGGTGGCGTTCTGGGAGTGATTAGGCCGTTGTTCGAACACTGCGATCACACCGGTTTCGCCATTGCGCGCACCTTCTGCGAGGAAGGTCGTGGCCAGAATGCTTTTACCCGAGCCCGACGGCCCGGCCACCAGCAACGAGTAACCACGGGGCAGGCCTCCGCCGAGCATCTCGTCGAGCTGTGGCACGCCCATTTTCAGGCGCTTGATCGGAAACTCCAACGGCGCTTCAACCGGGTTGAGTGCTGCTGGCGCAAAGACCTTGATCCCCGAGGTGGCGATGCGAAAGGTGTGCAGCCCGGGCAACGTCGGCTGGCCGCGCATCTTCATGATTTCCATTTTGCGCACCATCGAGTTGCGCTGGACGCTCTGGCGCAGCCAGATAAGGCCATCGGCCACGGTGAAAATCGGGTTGGTGTCGGTTTCAGTAAAGTATTCGCCAATCAGAAAGGTCGTCGCCTGCCAGGTGGTCATCAACATACCCAGTTGTTGAACGAACTGCGGCAGGTTGTTGTTCGGGTTGTCCTGGGTCTGGCTGGCCAGCACCACCGAACGGAACGAATCGACGAACACGAGCGCCGGGGAATGCGTCTCCACCTCGCTGACGATACGCCGTAGCACTTCGTCCAGATTCCCAGCCAGAGTGTCGGCGGCCAGGTTGATATAGCGGATCGAATGGTTGATCGCTTCGCTGTCGAAAAAGTCGAATTGCTGCTGATAGCGCAGCATCTTCAGCGGCGGTTCGCCCAGCACGGTAAAGAACAATGCCGGACGCTCGGGCGTTGCAAGGGCGAACATCATTTGATGGGCAAGCGTGGTCTTGCCACAGCCTGGCGGGCCAGCGATCAGGTTGAACGAAAACTCCGGCAAACCTCCGCCCAGCACCTCGTCCAGTCCTGGCACACCGGTGGCCAGACGGTTGATAGTCACTTTGGTGCTCATGGCGAAGTTTCCTGCGAAGGGGTGTCGCTCAAAGAAGGTTCCCACATGCCACGAAGCAAGCGTTCGGTGAGCGAGGGCCCGATGAGCGTGGTCAGCAGCTCGTAAAAGGTAATCAGCAACACTTCGCCGAAGAACAGCGCATCGATGTCGCTTTGCTCAACGATTATGGATTTGAGGGCAATCAGGTCCATGCCGGCCGGCACTTTGTCGCAGGTGCCGGCCAAACGCGGATGAGTAGAAGCGCACAGGTGGACGCTGCGACGATAAAGCGCGGTAACCCCTTGCTGGCCAATGATGGGCGTGAGGGCTGCGTCCATATCCTGCAATATTGAAGCAATTGCTTGTGCGACGGATGCAGTGTCAGCGTTGGGGCCAACACGGTGCGCCAGAGAAGCTACGATCTGACGGCTCTCTTCGCTTAGCGTGGACATAGCTGACTGATATCTGATGGATAGTGCTTGATGGTACACCCTATGGCTAGCTATCGACCCCCAATCGACGCAACATTGCAATTGCTGTCAATTACGGTAGCAAATGAGTTTTTTCCAAAATACTTTGATCGGCCGATCTGGGTCGTGTTCTGCCCCTCACGACAGGCAGCAATCGACCCAATATAGCAGCCGCTCGTGAGCAGCTCTTACGACACCAAGAGTGCGATGTCGCTCCAGCTTTCCACTCAACCTGAATGGCTCCGAAGCAGAATTGGCGTTAGCATTCCATTTACTTGGTATAAATAGAATGTTTTTCGGATCAGGGTCGCATTGTGGAAAAGCTAAAACGCCTTCAAAGCGGAATAGAAGGGCTCGACGCTCTGCTCAAGGGCGGGCTGGTCGAAGGGGCTTCATACATAATCCAAGGACGCCCAGGATCTGGAAAAACGATCCTCGCGAACCAACTTGGGTTTTATCATGCGAACAACGGAGGGCGGGTTCTCGTCGCTACACTGTTGGCTGAATCGCATGACCGTCTTTTTCAATTTCTTTCTACCCTTAGCTTTTTCGACTCATCCAAGGTAGGCGTCGAAATCCAGTTTGTCAGTGCTTTTGACACCTTGGAAAACGAAGGCCTGGATGAGGTAGTAAAGCTGCTTCGACGCGAAATAAGCCGCCAGAAAGCTACGGTGATGGTCGTAGATGGTTTGCTCAATGCGCGTTCAAAAGCTGATTCGCCCATCGATACCAAGAAATTCATTTCAGAGCTGCAAGGTCACGCCGCTTTCGCTGGTTGCACGGTGCTGTTTCTTACCAGTTCCCGCCTCGACGATGGCAGTCCTGAGCACACCATGGTTGATGGCGTGATTGAGATGGGCGAGGAGCTATATGGCACTCGTTCAGTGCGTCGAATTCAGCTTCGTAAAACTCGTGGCAGCTCAGCAATGACCGGTCTTCACGAGTGTGAAATTACCGAAAATGGCTTGGTGGTTTACCCACGACTTGAAAGTATCTACAGCCATCCGTCGTCCCCCGACAGCGCCGACATGACGCGTATCGCCAGTGGTATTGAATCACTGGACGACATCTTAGGCGGAGGCCTGCACAGTTCAAGTGTGTCTCTGGTAATAGGCCCGTCCGGGATTGGTAAAACAACACTGGGCCTCCAATTTCTGGCCGAATCGACTGTGGAGGCGCCGGGCCTACATTTTGGCTTCTACGAAAGCCCACAACGGCTGCGACTCAAAGGCCTATCACTGGGTATCGATATCAAGGGTATGGAAGACGGCGGCGCGCTGAGCATTGCCTGGCAGCCTACTACCGAAGGCCTGTTGGATGGGCTGGGGGCACGATTGCTCAGTATCGTTGAAGAAAAGGGCATCAAGCGCCTATTCATCGATAGCCTTAGCGGTATGACACGAGTCTCGACAAATCCGGCGCGGATAACTGACTTCTTCAGTGCTCTGATGAACGAGCTGCGATCCAGGGGCGTTACGGTATTTGCGTCCTGGGAGATGCGCGATCTATTTGGCTCCGAGGTCAGCGCACCAAACTCCGACCTGTCTAGCATCGTCGACAACTTGATGCTAATGCGGTTCTGTGAGAATCACTCTGAACTAAGCAGGACGCTTTCCATTCTTAAAGTACGAGACAGCTCTTATGACCCTTCGCGATTTGAGGTCGTGATCCGGGATCAATATGTTTTCCTGAAAAAGGCTTCAAGACATGAACCATCAGTCCCCGCTGAGTCATCTCCCGGTTCAATTTCTTAAGCGTTTGAGCGGGTTGAATTAACATGACCACCATCCTGGTCGTCGACGACGAGTATTTGATCGCTGACATTCTCAGCTTCGCGCTGGAGGATGAAGGGTTCATGGTGGTAACGGCCAGCAATGGTCGAAAAGGACTCGAAGTGCTGGATAGAGAACGGCCTGCCTTGGTCATTACCGACTTTATGATGCCGGTCATGGACGGCCTAGAATTCGCCACAGCTGTCCGAGCTCTTCCTTCCAATAATCATTTGCCGATCATCTTGATGAGCGGTGCTCAGGCACACATCGGTATGCAGAGATCGGATCTGTTTGATGCGGTTTTGGCAAAGTCATTCAACATCGACTTGATGATTGCTGAAGTTAGAAAACTCCTATCTCCTGATTAGGCAACAATCCTTTGACGAACGTTTTTGGTGGGGATTGGATGCGTTTGCTCGCCTTCTTTTGCTTTCTACCTGACCAACCATTTATCGCATTTCTTGCGGATTAACAGGAGCCTTCTAGACTCGTTGCTGATGAATCAGCACCGTTTATCGTGAGTCCCCCCGAGCCCGCCCATGCGGGTTTTTTCATTTTAGCCAACGGCAGCCAGAGGGATGAGCGGTTCTTGGTCGGATTGTCGACGATGAGTCGAAAGCGGTCACTTTCGAGCGGCTGCTTTGGCCGATTGCTGCCGACAACGACCAGCGCCGGGCGACCGAAAGTGCCCATTAGGGGCGACATGATGGTGATACAAACGCCATTTTCTCCAGATTTTCATATTGACCCTAAAGACTAAAAGATTGATCTCTTCCCCGTTCTTTAGCTAAATAGAGAGCTTTATCCGCTTGCACCAGTAGTACGTTAGACGGGTGCAGGGGACCAAATGTGTGAACTGAAAAACCGATGCTAATGGTCAAATAGCCTGTGCTGGAAGCGGTGTGCGGTATTCTTAAATTTCGCACGCCTTGGCATAGCGAATTGACATACAGAGCTGCCTGGTCTTTCGCCATACCGTTGGACAGAATTACAAATTCTTCGCCGCCATACCTGGCTGCAAAATCAGAGCCTCGCTGGAAGGACTTATTCAAACTATCTGCGACACGTATTAACGCTTCATCGCCAGCTTGATGTCCATAAATATCATTATATGATTTGAAGTGATCAACATCAATCATGGCAAGGGTCAATGAATCACCATTACGGCATGCAATTTTACATTGAATTTCTAATTGAGTATCAAAAAAGCGACGATTGTAAATACCTGTAAGTCCATCTTTTATGGCTAGTTGCTCGAAGTGTATTTTCATTTCCTCGAGAGACTGATGTTCGTCGCGAAGTTGTTGCTGTATTATCATTCTAGGTGTTACATCCTTTTGGATTCCAATAAAGTTAGTTACAGCTCCATTCTCATCATAAATTGGGGATATGCTTAATTCGTTCCAAAACATAGTTCCATCCTTGCGGTAGTTCCGCAAGGTTACAAGGCAGTACTCGCCTTTTTTAATAGCATTGTGAACAATTTCCAGTTCATGCTGTTTTCGATCGCCTCCTTGTAGATATCGACAGTTAATGTTAGTAATTTCTTCGAACGAGTAGCCAGTCATGCGCTCAAAAGCAGGATTTACAAAAACCAACGGGTTGTCGTCGATGCAATTGTCGGAGATGGTGATACCGTCCCGTGAGTCCATAACCGCTTGTTTGAGAATTTCAATCTTCATGTAAAGTCCGCTAGTAGGATCAAAGGGAGGACGCTGTTTTCAATGGAAACAACATCCAGACATCACAACTCATTAAGCTACTTAATTTGTAAGTGTAGTCGCTGGATAAAATACAACGTCTGTTTTTCTATACTATTCGATAATAGTGGGAGTTGATTTCAGTCAAAAGCTCCACTGGAATGGTCTTAGCTGCGCTGAATTGCATCAAAAGTGACACTACATTGGGGCACAATAACGCCAGCCGTATTAAGGGCTTAACCGGTCACTTTTTTTCGCGCGACCGCCTAATGACAGACCGCTTTTGGCCGAGAGCTACCCTTCGGATAAGCAGCTATCGGCCAACGTGTACACCACGGCACCACGGCACCACTGGAACCCTAGCGTACGCTTGGGTGAAAGGCTTTAAGCGTCAGTTCAGAAATGAACAATGTGAGTATTTAGGGTTCCGAACCTGATTCTCAGATGGGTACGACGCGATATTCCAGCGGTAGATTGAATTTTTCCTGCAAGTATTTCAGATACGCTTGGTCCTCGGGTGACAGGGCTTTGCGTCCAACCGCGATCAGTCGAGTAACCCGCTGGGAATCCGCGTCATACGATGGATAGTAAAAGGCGTACTCCAGCAGTTGTCCCAGCGCCAGTCGAAGCACAGTACGCGGCACAAGGTCAGACTTAATTTCAAAAAATATTCGTTGGCTGGGTGTTTCGACAGTGATGTCTACAAAATCTTTCTCGCAACAAATACCCGCATTCGGGTATTCGACTTTCAACTCTTCCAGCAATTTGGCTTGAATGAGTCCGTGTTCCGGCGTGCACATTGTTCCAGCAGAGCCACTGCGATCAAACGGATTTTGATTCGGGGCATCCGGACGACCATGCCGGCCCAGCTGGCTTCAATCCACAAAAGGAGCCTGGGCATCGTTTTTGATCTCATTGAACTGGTAACACCGAAGGGGCCGTACGTATTAATCTTCTTCTGCATAGGTGCCTGCTGGATACCACCGCACATTCTCCTGACGGAAACGTACGTTGATCATCCCGTTAACCCAATTCGGGTCGCCTAATGTAGAGACATCTCCATTCACAGCCACAATATCGGCCTGCATTTCGGCCAGCCAGCCATTAGCAACAAACTGAGCGTGGATGGCTTCGGATTGTGAGTAGCTGAGGCATTCAACATCCAAAATCTTGGCGACATACCGACGTTGAAACCCCGGTTTACATGTGTAAAGCGTAACGGCGACCGCTTCTTCTATGCCCGCAACCGTAGAGCGGCTGTTATTTACACCCTGTAAAAAACCGTACTGCCATCCATCAATTTGCCAATCGAACCGGAACAACCACTCTTCGTGACCGTAACCGAACATGCGTGAAAAAGAAGGCGGGCTGGCAAGTTCAAGCAACCGAGCCTCGCCAGTGGGACATCGCCATCCTTGAGTGTTGAAGCAAATCCTAGACAGATATTCCATTGATTAAGTCTCACGCTGATCACGCTGTTCAAAATGGGCAAGATTAAGCTATTTTTTTAGCGTTACGACATAGCGATATCTTCAGCGTAAGGCTCGCAGTAGATCGGGGCCCAGCGTCTCTTCTAGCTGATAGCATTCCTTTTGGAAGGGCTGCTTTGGGTAGTTTTCAGCCGGTCGCCACAGGCAGAAATCGGCCAATAGCGGTCTCTCGCAGGCCTGCTTTAGCTCAGATCTCACGCATACGGTAATATCCATGCCCGCCGCCAAAGTTATGGAGTCTGGCTGATAGCCACGAAGGGATTGAATGAATTTAGAGCTTGAAATTGAGAGAGTTTTTGGGGGCAAAGCTTTTGTTAGACCTCTTTTCTACTCGTATCCGGGCGGGCTGCGCTTTGCACTATCTGAAACCGGCGGGGTGATAGAGCAGTTCCTTTCAGCGCTGCAAAAATCAACGAAGATTTGCAGCGATGTTTTTCTTGGTGAAACGGCGATTGTCGCGTGCCTGCGCATTCACTCCGGTAGGAATCAATTTGCTCATCGTGCCGCGATTCATGCTCTTCGATCTGCCGGCATTGCCATACCCACTGAGCGGTCAGTCTGGAGCGAGGAAATAGATCCAGCTGAGTGGTACTGCGAGAATGATCCAGAGTATTGGATCAACGTGGCATTTGAAGCGCCTATGAACCTGCTCCAAGCATTTCTTTGGTGTGCATTGGCTAAAGACTTCGCCGTGATACAGCCTAAGCCCAGATGTGATTTCTATCTGTTCAATTTGAAAAAGCGCGTCATGATTTTCCCCTATGACGATAGGGGTATGGATGTGGTTGGCCCCAATACAGATATGCTCTTACAGTTGTACCGCCATCATCATGCATACCTGCTGGACTATACCGTCCGGTAATGGATATCACATTCACAAAGCATGCGACCTAGTTTCTATTGTGGATTGAACCTAACACAGAGATTGACCGTCTCCTTTGGGTCCAGAGTGTGTAAAAACGCAGACTCTGTTTTGACGTCTGCGTCGCTACGTAAAATCTGCCCGTGATTGGCAGCTCAGCGGACCTGGAATTTGTTTAGGAGCGCGATTTTCGTTCCGATTCAGACCGTCAAACCTGCTCTAAAACGTTTTTACACAGCCTCGGTCGTTAGCTGCCTCCCACGAAGGCAGTTCCGGGTCGATTGCTATCCTTCGTTACATCAACATTCGATCAGAAGCAATCTGAACTCGGGTGAGGCCACCCCTATGCGGGAAATTGGATATGCCTAAGAAACCGGCTTGCGAAACGAGTAGAGGTCACCCTTCTCAACCACCGCATTTGGAAAACAAAAAGGATCGGCCTACCACTCTATTCCCCGACCACCCCATACAACCCCTCCCGCCGATCCCCATGCAAATCATTGCGCGCACTAATCCGCTTATTCCTCGCCTCCCCCAGATTCAACGTCGCCAACAAAACCCGCTCCCCACCCTCCTCCGCCGGCCCCGCCACCGGATACCCATCCGCATCCACAATCACCGAACCCTGCACCCAACCCACCCCGCGCTCAAACCCATGCCGATCACATGCCGCAATAAACATCCGATTCACCGAAGCATTCGCCTGCACCCGCACCACTTCCGCCGGACGCTCCGTCGGCGGCCGGGGTCCATCCGGCCAATTAACCGGTGCACACAGCAAGTCCGCGCCCGCTAACGCCGGCAGCCGCACCCACTCCGGAAACTCCAGGTCATAGCAAATCAACATTCCAATCCGCCCATGCACCGTTTCGACCACCGGCGGCGCAGCATCACCGGCGCTAAAAATTTCACTCTCCGCATCCCACAGGTGCGCCTTGCGGTACACAGCGCGCAACCCTTGGGCATCGATCATCGCCGCGCTGTTGGCCAGTTCATCCCCCTCCAGCCGTTCGCAAAAACCACCGACCACCACAATGTTCAACTCCCGGGCCAGTGCCGCCCACAGCCGCAAGGTCGGACCCTCAACCGTTTCCGACAAAGACAACGCTTCACTGCGGTCCTTGAACACATACCCGCTCTGCACCAACTCAGGCAGCACCACAATCTGCGCCCCTTGATGCGCCGCCGAACGAATCGCGCGCTCGGTCAGCGTGCGGTTGAACGCCAGATCGCCAATCTTCGGCGCCACCTGGCAGCAAGCAACCACTGTATTTTTTGCAGTGTTCAACGCCCCGCCTCCACAGTCGGTTGGGTCATGGCAATGATGTCGCTCTCGGTAATCGCGTCGATGACCTTGCGTTCCGCCGCCAGGTCCAGCGAGCGGCTGAGGATGAAGTACGTCAGACCCGACACCACCAATCCCACCAGCCAGGCGATGTCCACGCCTTCGAGCATCCGTGCCAGCGGGCCGACGAAGACTTCTTTGTTGGCGGCGGCATCGAAGATGTAGAAGAACGGCACCATCGCGGCGAAGCCGATCAGGTACGAGACGATGCCGCGAAATTGCCAGGCGCCGTAGATGCCGTTCGGGGTGAAGAAGTGCGGGATGGCGTAGCGGCCTTTGCGCACGAAGAAGTAATCGACCAGGTTGACGGCGGTCCAGGGCACGAGGAAGTACAGGAGCAGCACGAGGAAGGTGTTCAGCAGTGCGATGCCGTCGCCTTTGATCGACAGCACGCAGGTCAGCAGGATCACGCTGATCGCGGTGATGGACAGGATTCGGGCGCGGGGTGTCGGGGTGATTTTCTTGATCGAGTCGGCACCGGTGAGCAGCGTCAGCATGGCGCTGTAGGTGTTGAGCGCGATGATCGGCAGGAAGCCTGCCACCGAGACGATCACCAGCACGTTGCCCAGCCCCGGAATCATCGACGAGCCGACCTGGTTCAATGCCACCAGCGCATCCACCGCTTTCAACTGCTGCGCCAGCCACGCGCCGAGGCCGATCATCCAGCTGCCGGACAGCGAGGCGCCGATGAACACGGCGGCGATCAGTTTGGGGCGGCTGGTGTTTTTCGGCAGGTAACGGGAGTAGTCGGAGACATAGGGCGCATAGGAAATGTTGTAGCTGGCGCCGATGGCGAACAGCGTGGCGAACGCGACCCAGTTGAAGCCGAGGTCCGCCGCCGGGGTGACGCCCTCTTGGCCGGCGCCGAACATCAGGGCAATGGTGACCAGCGCGTACAGCGGCAAGGTCGCGAGCAACGCCCACTTGAAGGCTTTGTGCATCAGGTCGTGGCCGTAGATCGACAGCAGCGCGCCGATCAGCACCACCGTCACCGCGACTATCGTCGGGTCGATGCCGAACACATGTTCGAGGCCGTTCATGATCAGCGAGATGTTCACCACGTTGAAGCCGACGAACACAAACATCGTCGCCATCAAGGCCAGGATCACCCCGCGATAACCGAATTGGGCGCGGGACTGGATCATTTGCGGCAAGCCCATTTCCGGACCTTGCGAGCCGTGGAAGGCCATGAAGATGGTGCCGAACATGATGCCCAGCGCACCGGCGAGCATGGTCCACAGCGCTGACAAGCCGAGGCTCGGGCCGACGAAACCGATGGAGATGGTGAAGAAGTGGAAGTTGCCCAGAAACCAGAATGGCCCCTGGCTGCTGAGTTTGGCGTGACGTTCGTTTTCCGGAATGTAATCGATCGAGTGGCCTTCGATGGCCAACCCGCTGCTCGCTTCGAGGGCGTGCGCAGTGTGTGGGGACCCTGACATACGAATGTTCCTATGCTGGTGATTGTTGTTTTTATGGGCAAAGCGCCGGTTTCATTGCAATGTAGGGCGTCGATCAGGGCAGTAAAATATCGCAGGCGCACTGTTTACATAGATCGGCGTCTATGTGGTGAACATCGGAGGCAACACATGCTGGGTACTGTATCGGAACTGGATCTGCGCTTGATCCGGGTCTTTTTGACCGTCGTCGAGGCCGGCGGAATCTCGGCCGCGCAGACGGCGCTCAATACCACGCAACCGACCATCAGCGCGCAATTGGCGACGCTGGAAGCGCGGGTCGGGTTTCGTCTGTGCGAGCGTGGGCGCGGCGGGTTTTCGGTGACGCCCAAGGGCGGCCAGTTTGTCGACGCGGCCCGTCGGTTACTGGCGGCAGCCGAGGGCTTTCGGGTTGAAGTACAGCACATCAACCGCAAGGTGTCGGGCACCATCAACATTGGCTTGCTCGGTCAAATCGATCCGTCCGCCAACAAGAACATCGCCCTGGCGATTGCCCGTTTGCGCTCGCGCCATGAGGGGTTGTACTTCCACTTCACCGAGCTGTCGTCATCGTTACTGGAAGAGAAAATCATCAACGGCCATATCGATCTGGCCATCGGCTATTTCTGGCACCGCTTACCCAACATCGATTACTTCCCGTTGTTCCAGGAAACCCAGATCGCCTACTGCGCCCCGGCGCATCCGCTGTTCGATCACGTCGGTGATCTGAGCCGCGAGGACGTGCGCGATTACGACTGGGTCTGGCCCAGCCACCCCTTGCCGGAAATGCCCGCGCCCACGTCCATCGAACGCTTGACGGTGCTCACCGACAGCATGGACGGTGCCGCGCTGCTGATTCTGTCGGGTCAGCACTTGGGTTTTCTGCCACAGCACTACGCGGCGAAACATGAACAACTGGGGCAGTTGCATCCGCTCAACCCTGAGCTGCTGCGCTATGAGGTTGGTTTCCATGCGGCGGTGCGGCATTCGGCGCGGCAACGGGAGGTAGTGAGTGCATTTTTGGCGGAGCTGATCGGGATTTTTGCAGCCGGGTGAGTTCGCTATCAGCCGATTGCAGCTTCGAGACTGACAGTGGCTTCAGATGCAGATTTAGTCTTATATGCTCCAACACCTGGACACGAGCCAAGTACGTTGTTGAGTACTTGAGGAAACGTCTGATTGTTTTCTATAAAGAGCGTCAGCATGGTGCTGCCTCTGAACACTGATAGGGAAGTCAAAAATGTCCGGCAAGCCTGCTGCGCGTAAGACCGATTCCGTGAGCTGTCCCCGCTGTGGTGGAACAGCCATCGAATCCGGCTCACCCAATGTATTTTTTGATGGTCTACCCGCTGCCCGGGTAACCGACTGCACCACCTGCGGCAGTATCTTGACCATGGCCGCCATGTCCTCAGTCCAGATCAATGGCCAGGCCGCGCTGGTCACCGGTTCGCAAGGTACGCATGGCGACACCATCACGGGTGGGTCATCGAGCATCATCATCGGTAACAGCTTCACGCCGGCACCTGTTTCGCCGGTCAGTCCGATGCTGGCTCATTTGATTGAGCCTTCCGGTTACCGCCCCTCAATCACTGTATCTGCCCCAGCCCCAGCCCCAACGCCAGTCGCTGCTGCTGACGACTCGGTTTTAGAGGAGGAAGAAGAGGAAGAAGAGCTGGATGAAGAGAAACCGGTGGGTATCACCTTGCGCATCGGTGTGTTCTTCGATGGCACGCTGAATAACGCAAATAACGGTGAAATGGGACTGCTGTGTGGCGCTGCTCACCCCATCAAGCCCGAAGATTTGGACGCTAGTTGTAAACCTTACATGTCCGACCCGGACAGCAGTTATGCAAATGATGAATCGAATATCAAAAAGCTGAGCGATTTGTATTTTGCTCCCGACGAACTTCAAGATATGGCCGGTCAGCAGCAGCTATTCAAGTCTCTCTACATTGAGGGTATCGGCACGATAACAGGTCAGGCGGATAGCATGACGGGCGCGGGCATGGGACGTGGTGCTACAGGGGTTAGCGCCAAGGTAGAAGACGCCTTTCGTCAAATTTCGAGGACTATCCTCGGGATCATCCAAAGCACCCCAAGTACGAAAATTATCAACCTGACGTTTGACACGTTCGGTTTCAGTCGGGGGGGGGGCGGCGGCGCGCCACTTTGCCAATGAAGTGGCGTTAGGCATGAATGGCCCTTTGGGGCAAATCCTTAAGATTCTTCGCGGCGCCTTCCATCAGGCGTTTAGTGGCCAGTATCAGCACGATATCAACATGGCTTTTATCGGCTTGTTCGATACCGTCCCATCGGTAGGCGGCTTGGCCAACCTGGGCTATATACGAAGCCAAACTCAACCAGGTCTCAAGCTGTACCTGCCTCGCCACTTGTTTCCAAATGTCGTCCAATTGGCTGCCCGGGATGAAATCCGCGCTAACTTCGCCTTGAACCGAGTAAAACCCGATCACCTGGAAATTACATTGCCCGGTGTTCACTCGGACCTTGGCGGTGGCTACTTTCCTGAGTCCGAAGAGAACCTGCTGATCAGTCCGATGCAGGTGCTGGTTGTCCCCGGTACGACGGACGTGAAAAACACCTCGATCTATCAGGAAGCGCAACAGGTGAAGGCTCAGTGGGAAGCCAAAGGTTGGCCGTCCGAAATGCTGGAGGTAGTAACACCGTATGTTCGGGGCTTGCCTCGATCTCAGCAAAATAGCTCTAACCCTGACAAGCAGGTCTATGCGGCATTACGGCTCAAACGACCTGTACAAGGTGAATTGTCGCGAGTTTACCTGCGGGTGATGTACTCGCTGGCCAAGGAACGGGGAGTGAAGTTTAAGCCGCTAGATGAGCAGTATCCGTCCTACTTCATCCCTGCGGAGCTACAGGCACTAAGCGAGCGCTTTGTCGGGGGCGACTACAGTACAACGCCCGCCGAGGAGCAACTGCTCAAATTGCGGTACATTCACACTTCCGCCAGTTGGAACCCACCAACAATCCTGCAAGGTTCGACACCTCGAACCAGCGCGAAACTGCTCTATTTTAATGCCCCCACAGCGGACGGGATCCGCGTACAACATCCCCATGTACCCGACTAGGAGTCACGAATATGCGCACACTAAGGATCATATTAGGGGTTCTGCTGGTGAGTGGTTGCCAAGCCTCAGGTCAGCCTTTTGGAAGATCAGATCCCGACGCCGGACCGTGGGCGCTGGGTTTCGTCACACCGTATGCGATGGATGGCTGGGTGGAGGACGCGGCCACGATCGATGCTCATGGGACTCTCTATCGTCAGATCAACAGCGGAGCATCAGGGGGAAAGAAAAACGGTAAAAACGGCGCACATGGCTGGGCAGTTGATGGTATCGGCAGCGAAAGAAACGTGAGGGATGCCAAACTTCCGGTACGCATTTATGTCCGTTGGCAATCTTTAGTCGAGCCGCAAACCTATCAAGGCTGGATTGAAATTCCGGAAGCTGCGCGCCAGGTCATGCGTACTGCCCTGACAAAAGACTGCCCAGCCTTCGGGGAGGCGAATGCTTTGCCAAAAAACGCCTCTATCAGGCTCGGTTTGGCACCAGGCGGAGTGGTGCAAGTCTGGGTATTTGATGAATGCCTACGCCCGGTGAATGTAGCCCATGCGCAGGTCGAAATCGAGCCTAAGGGACCTGGTTTAGGACTCTCCCATGGGAGCTATTTCCCATTGGAGGAAAATTCCAAACGCTATATCGAAAAGTACGGTATCCCCTACGGAAGCTGGTGATTTGAGCGAATATTCAGCCCGTAAACTGGCGGGCCTATTTTTCTATCGTTTGGCCAGCCCCTGGGGCGTTCAGATTCCGACGCCGGACCGGGGACGAAAATAGATCCGGACGGTGTGGTGCAGGTTTGGACTCAGTTCGCGCCTGCACCTGCTACCTAAGATCCCTTCTCCTGCCGGAACTCAGTGCTTGCTAGTAACCTTGAGAACATCGGTATAAGTCATACGAATGCTCTGCCCGACTTTCAAATTTTTCAATTTCGCCTGAATCTCTGGCCTGACAACGTCAACAACCTTAGTACCCCCCACTGCATTTTCAAATGTCAGTTGATTGTCCTGCAGGTCGATGTTGGTTATTTTCAATTGCAAGCGAACCAGTCGGTACGCTTCTCCTCCTGGATTCGGGTTGCTTTGAGTCGCACGCACGGCCCCCACAGTTTCTTCATTTTCTGGCAGGCCCTGTTGAATGTCGGTGTCCAGGTCGGCCGCCACCGAGTGAATGACTTCAACGTTGACCTGATCGCCTGGTTTCAAGTGGTTCAGATCTTTGGCGCGGTCGGTGAGTTGAACGTGGACTGGGTGCCCCTGCGGTCCTTCGACAACGATCTGGTGCTTGGCGGGATCAACAGCCAGAACGGTGGTCACGACTTGATCCGCTATCACGTCAGACGCTATCGGGATTTCAGCAGCCACTGCGGTGAGGCTAGCGGCTGTCAGCAGCATGGAGACTGCCAAGGCTTTGTTCAGTGCACTCAATTTCATTGGTTTTTCCCTTTTGAGTTAATCAAGGCATCGGTACGGGTGTAAAAAACGCCGTTGGCTCCTTAGGCGGGGACGGCCGAGGAATTGCCGCATCGGTCAGCCCGTAACAGTAAAAAATTCTCATACCGCAACTAAAAGGTAGGCTAATAAAGCTGTATCCACCGACATTGTTGGTGCCGCAGACGCAATAGCTAAACGACGGCATCATTACTGGCCCTCACGCTATATAGTTTTGTATATTGCGAAGCCCAATTCCCGCACATTGCCAAGGTGTTCAGTGGTGATCTGCTGCTGGGCGCCCGGCAATTGCCCGAGGAGTGCCGGGACCTGCTGTATGCCGAGGCGCAACGCAATGTGAAGTGCCTGAGTAGCTGGATTGATCGCGGACTGTTGGCGCCGGTGGACCCGGAGCATTTAATGCTGTTCATCTGGTCGGCGACCCGCACCTACACCAATCTGGGCTGGCAGATGGCGCACATCACCGGGCAGCAGACGCCGCAGGATGAGGATTACGCGATGGCGGCGGCGACCATCACGCGGCTGGTGTTGGGGGGTGTGGTGCCGGAGGTTGCGCGGTCGCCGAGGAAGTTGATGTTTGTGACGTGAGCGCTGGCGGGCGCTGTGCAGCCTGAAGCGTACAGGCCTCAGGGCTGACAGTGGCTTCAGATGCGGATTTCAGCCGCTGGCTTCACATCGATCCGGGCCATCGGGCCGGTCAGGTGCGCCAGTATCTCGTTGTGCTCGGCGATGATGTCTTCGGCGCTGAGGTTACCGTTGTTGACGGTGGAGTGCGCGTCCGCCGCCAGTTCCACGTCGTAACCCAGTTTCAGTGCCTGGCGCACGGTTGCGTTGACGCAGTAGTCGGTTTGCAGCCCACAGATGATCAGGCGCTCGAAGTCTTCTCTCGGCAGCAGCTTTTCCAGATTGGTTTGGTAGAACGAATCCGCGGTGGTTTTGCGTACGTAATGATCCGTGGGCTCGGTGTCCAGATTATTGGCCAGTTTCCAGCCGTCGGTGCCGTATGCCTGCGGGCTCCCCTCTTCCTCATGCTGTATGAAAACGACCGGCACCTTGGCTATCCGGGCTCGGGTGCTGAGGTGGTTGATGCTTTCAATAACGCGGTTGATCTCAAAGCACTCGTACTCGCCAGAGCACAGCGCCTGCTGGACGTCGATGATTAACAGTGCAGTGGCCATGATTCGTTCCTTGAAAAATCAATGGATCAGGGGACGAACATAGATCCGTCCCCCTTCAAACACAACCGCTAGTAGCCGAGTGACAACCCGGTGTTGCGACGAGGGTCGTTGGCGCCGTAGTAGCGGTTTTTGCCGACTGGTTTACCTGCCAGCGATGGTGCGCCGACCAGGATCGCCTCGACGTGGTTGGCGTCTTGTGGCCCGGCAAACTTATGCCCCCAGCTTTCGAGGATCTTCACCGTGTCCGGGCTGGTGGTGAAGGTCTCCAGGTTGGTCTCTTCCGGCAGCCATTGCTGGTGGAAACGCGGGGCGTCCACCGCTTCCTGGATGTTCATGCCGTAGTCGATCACGTTGAGCATGGTCAGCAAGGTGGCGGTAATGATGCGGCTACCGCCGGGGGTGCCGACGACCATCACGACCTTGCCGTCCTTGGTGACGATGGTCGGGCTCATGGACGACAGCGGCGCCTTGCCGGGTGCGATGGCGTTGGCCTCCCCTTGCACCAGGCCGTACATGTTCGGTACGCCGATTTTCGAGGTGAAGTCGTCCATTTCGTCGTTGAGAATGACCCCGGTTTTACTGGCCATGACGCCGGCGCCGAACCAGTCGTTGAGGGTGTAGGTCATCGACACCGCGTTGCCCCATTTGTCGACGATGGAGAAGTGCGTGGTGTTGCTGCCCTCATGCGGCGCGACGCCGGGTTTGATGTCGCGGGACACGCCGGCTTTATGCGGCTGGATCGCGGCGCGCAGTTTGGCGGCGTAGTTTTTGTCCAGCAGGTGCGCGATCGGGTTTTTCACGAAATCCGGGTCGCCGAGGTAGCTGTTGCGGTCCACATAGGCGTGGCGCATCGCTTCGATCTGATAGTGCATGCCTTGGGCCGAGTGGTACCCCAGGTCTTTCATCGGGTAACCGTCGAGGATGTTCAAGATCTCGCAGATCACCACCCCGCCGGAGCTTGGCGGCGGTGCCGAGACCACGTGGTAACCGCCATAATCGCACTCGATGGGCGCCAGTTCGCGGGTTTTGTATTTGTCGAGGTCGGCCTGGGTGATGATGCCTTTGTTGGCCTGGCTGGAGGTGACGATGGCGTCAGCGACCCAGCCTTTATAGAAACCGTCGGCGCCCTTCTCGGAGATTTCCCGCAGGGTCTTGGCCAGGTCCTTCTGCACCAGTTTTTGCCCGACTTGCATCGGCTCGCCGTTGCTGAGGAAGATCGAGCCGGAGTCCTTCATGTCTTTCTTGAACACGTCCGTGGCGTAGTCGAGCAAATCGACATCGCCCTGTTCCAGGGCAAACCCGTCCTCGGCCAGTTTGATCGCCGGGGCGATCACTTCCTTGCGCGGCTTGGTGCCGTACTTGCTCAGGGCCAGCTCCATGCCGGACACGGTGCCTGGCACGCCGACGGCCAAGTAGCCACGGGTACTTAGGTCGGGGACGACATTGCCTTCTTTGTCGAGGTACATGTTGGCGGTGGCGGCCAGCGGGGCTTTTTCACGGAAATCGAGGAAGGTCTTGCGCCCGTCCGCCAATTGAATGGTCATGAAACCGCCGCCACCGAGGTTGCCCGCTGCGGGATAGACCACCGCCAGCGCGTAAGCCACCGCGACGCCGGCATCCACGGCGTTGCCGCCGTTTTTGAGTACGTCGACCCCCACCTGGGAGGCCAGATGCTGGGCCGTGACCACCATGCCGTTTTCGGCGGCGACGGGGGCTACGGAGGCGGCATGGGCAGTGAGACAGCTAAGTGCCAATGACGTCGCGATGAGCGATTTGGCAAAAGATTCGTACTTCATGAGTCGGTCTCTTTTTGTTTTTAGGGTCTGAAAAAAGCAGAGAAAACGTTTCAAGAACAGAAGGCAGTATGGCTGGGATTACACATTGCGCCTCCCCGTCGAGGCGGTATGCTGAGCCTCTGTTCAGCCCTTCTGCGGAGTCCGCCAGCATGACCTACACCTTCACCACCCTGGCGTCTCCGGTCGGCGAACTGAAGCTGGTGGCGAAAGAGGCAAGACTGGCGGCCATCCTCTGGGAAAACGACAAACCGAACCGGGTGCGACTGGGCCCGATGCACGAAGCGCCGGACAACCCGATCCTGGCGCGCGCCGTTCAGCAGTTGCAGGAATACTTTGCCGGCACCCGAAACCGCTTCGATCTGGAGCTGGATTTTGCCGGCACGGATTTTCAGAAGAAGGTGTGGCAGGCCCTGCTGACCATCCCGTTCGGCGAGACGCGCAGCTACAGCCAGATTGCCGAGCAGATCGGCAACCCGAGCGCGGTTCGGGCGGTGGGCGCAGCGAATGGCAAGAACCCGATCTCGATTGTTGCACCTTGCCATCGGGTGATCGGCGCCTCGGGCAAGCTCACCGGGTTTGCCGGCGGGCTGGAGGCGAAAGAACGGTTGCTGACGCTTGAAGGGTGCGAGTGGTCAGGGACCAGCAGAACGGGCGACTTGTTCTGAGCTGACTAACCCGAACGTGGTGGCGAGGGAGCTTGCTCCCGCTCCAGTGCGCAGCGCTGGCACAAATCTTCGACGATGCCAATGTTTTGGGGGCCGCTTCGCAGCCCAGCGCGAGCAAGCTCGCTCGCCACAGGGTTCAGGTGTCAACTCTCAGGCCGCGGTGAAAATGTTTTTCATCGCCGCGTATTGCAACAGCATGATGGTTTTGGCGTCGCAGATCTCTCCGCGATAAAACGCTTCAAGTGCCTCGTCGAAGGCCCACTCCAGCACTTCCAGTTCTTCGGTCTCTTCCTCCAGCCCGCCGCCATCGCTGACTTTCGCCGCGGCGTCGTACTCGGCAATAAAAAAGTGCAGCTTTTCAGTGACCGAGCCGGGGCTCATGTAGGACTCGAAAACTTTCTGTACGTGGTGCACGCGGTAGCCGGTTTCTTCCTCGGCTTCGGCGCGGATGCGCTCTTCCGGCGCCGCCCCTTCGAGCAACCCGGCGGCCACTTCAATCAACAAACCGTCATGGCCGTTAACGAACACCGGCAAGCGGAACTGGCGGGTCAGCACCACAGTGCGCTTCTCGCGGTTGAACAACAGAATCGCCGCGCCGTTGCCCCGGTCGTAGACCTCGCGGGTCTGACGTTGCCAGTCACCGTTGTTGCGCTGATAGTCGAAAGTGATTTTCTTCAGCAGGTACCAGTCGTGGGACAACACCTGGGATTCGATTATGTTGACCCGTTCGGCTGTGTTCACCATGGCACCGCATCCTTTTTCGTGAGAGGCGCCCATGGTAGGCGAAAACGGAAAAGCCCTGCATCCCTGGCAATCCTGTCCACCTAAGAAAATCTCGCGGAAAACGGAAACCTGTGGCGAGGGAGCTTGCTCCCGTTGGACTGCGCAGCAGTCCCCTTCTTTTTGGGTGAAGTGGAGGGCCGCTTCGCGCCCCAGCGGGAGCAAGCTCCCTCGCCACAATAAGGCTCGGAACGCTTCAGGACAGCTGCGCCTTGTATTCTTTTTCGTACTGGCCGGCGAGGGTTTCTTTCTGCTTGTCATCGAGCAGTTTGCCGGCCATCTGGAAGAACTTCTGCTCTTCCTCTTTCAGGTGGTGATGGACCTTCTCGGCCAGCTTCTTCGCGGTCGCCAGCCACGCCGGGCTGGACATCTCGGTCTCGTCCAGTTCCTCCATCATTTCGTCCATTTCGTGGTGCTCGGCGATGGCGTGGCGGCTCAGGTCGACGCCGTTGTCGAACTCCATCAGCGGAATGTAGAAATGGCGCTCCTCGGCGGTTTCGTGGGCCTGGAGCTCGGACTTGAGCTGTTTGTAAGCCTCGACCCGCTCCGGGGTGTCGCCACTGGTTTTGATCAGCGCATCGGCATAGCTGCGTTGACGCTCGTGACTCTCACGCAAGGCTTCGAAAATATTCACGGGGTGTCCTCATTCATTGGCCGCGTTCTGAAATGACGCTCTTTAGGCTAGACATCCGCGCGAGGGCGACGGTTCCACAATTGCCGCGAGCACGCTAGGCTGCCGGTTCATTGCCATAAGGATGTCGCTCATGACCCTGCGAATCGAAAAATCGCAAAACCCCACGGACGAAGAACGCGAGGCGATTCTCACGCCGTTGCGCGCCTACAACGCCGCGCAGGCTGGCCCGGGCAATCCGCAACCGCTGGCGTTGCTGGTGCGCGACGACAAAGGCGAGATTCTCGGCGGGTTGTATGGCCGGTTCTTTTACCAGTGGTTGTTTATCGAGTTGCTGTCGGTGCCCGAACAAGCCCGGGGACAGGGTTTGGGCTCGAAGCTGATGCAGATGGCCGAAGACCTGGCGCGAGAAAAGGAATGCGTGGGGATCTGGCTGGACACCTTCGACTTTCAGGCGCCGGAGTTTTACAAACGGCTCGGTTACAGCGAACTGGGCCAGATTGCCGACTACCCGCCGGGCCACAAACGCCATTTCTTCCAGAAGCGCCTGATCAACTGATCAACACACAACCCTGGAGTGAGCCTTTGTGGCGAGGGGGCTTGCCCCCGTTGGGTCGCGAAGCGGCCCCTGCACTTTTTCAAGCCAACCGAGTCGCCTGGATTTACGACTGCTTCGCAGCCGAACGGGGGCAAGCCCCCTCGCCACAAAGGCCCGCTCCCACAGGGGTATTGCGTCAGCCTTGGATCAGAGGCAAGTCGCCAACGCCGCTAAACGGCGCTTGGCCACGAAATCATCATGCTGCGCGTAGTAATTGATCACGGTGCCGGACGCATCGGTGGTCACGTCGATAAAGGATTCCGCCGATCGCGTGTAAACGGTCGAACCGCCCTTCTTGCCCGGCTGCAAATACGCGCCGGCATCGACGCCAAACACTGCCTCGTCCTGCCAGGAAAACTGCACGCACTGGGCCACAACCATTTCCGGCTTGTTCGAGTTCAGGGTTTTGTACGGGGCCTTGGTGCGAGCATCGTCCATCACCGAGCCCGCGCATCCCGCCAGCAACGTTACGGCCAGCGCCACCATCAGAATTCGCATTACGTTCGCTCATCAAGAAAAAGCGGACTGTATCACCGTGGCGCGGCGTTTCGTTCTGCTTTACTGCATTTATACCGCGACACCGCGTAACGATTCGCGCACCCTGTCGCGCCATAAACACCGCCTTTTTCTGGAGACCCCATGACACCCAACGCCGAATTCTACAAACCAACCCCTGAATACGCCGACAAACTGATCAGCCAGATTGGCCAGACGCCGTCCTGGATTGCCAAGCGCATCGGCGTCACCGACAAGCGCATTCGTTACATCCTCGACGGCGAACGTACCGTCAAAGGCGAGACCACGCCGATCAAGATGACCTATACCGAGCAGTTCGCCCTCGAATGCCTGGCCGCCGCGGCCAAGGCCAGCAAGAAACAATCTTCGTAACCCGTAATCAAGGAGCGACCATGGCGGCAACCGAACAGCAACACGAGCAGGCGCTGAAGAAGTTTCTCGACGAGCGCCCTGAACTGCGCCACGAACTCGACAACCTCAACCCGCTGCTGGCCCAGGCCAAAGGCGAGACTGCCGCGCAGTACCGCGACGAGCGACTGCACGAAGCCTTCGAAGCCGAGGCCGAGCGCTTGGGGCTGTTTGCCTGGGAACTGACGCTGCAACTGACTGCGCTCACGGCGGAGGACTATCAGGCCCAACGCCGGGAAGTGCACAAGGAAGTCGCAGAGATGGCCGGCATGGACTGGCTGGACTATTGCGAGTTATACGGGATAGAACCGTAACCCCTGCACAAGGATGCCCGCACAGATGCTGCCTTCCGCCGCCTCAACCCACGCCAGTCCCGGCCACCTGCACACGCAAAAGTGGCGCGGGCGCATCGGCATGACACTGGTGGCCATGCTCTCGGTTCTTGCCGGCATGACCGACGCCATCGGCTTCATGGCCAGCGGCGATTTCGTCTCGTTTATGAGCGGCAACACCACGCGCCTCGCCGTCGCCATCAGCGTCGGCGATCTGGGGCTGACCGGGCGTTTGCTGCTGCTCGTGGCCACGTTCATCGTCGGCAACGCCTTGGGCATTATCGTCAGCCGCCTCGGCGGGCGACGGGCGCTGCCCTTGATGCTGACCATCGCCGCGCTGCTGTGCGGGGCTGCCATCTGGCCTTACGACGAACAATTGCCCGCGCTGCTGGCGGCGATCATTGCCATGGGCATGCTCAATGCCGCGGTCGAGGAAGTGAACGGCCTACCGGTGGGCCTGACCTATGTCACGGGCGCCCTGTCACGCTTCGGACGCGGGTTGGGGCGCTGGATGCTCGGCGAGCGGCGCAATGGCTGGAGGGTGCAATTGATCCCCTGGACCGGGATGTTCGCCGGGGCGGTCCTTGGGGCGGTGCTGGAACATCATTTGGGGCTTCAGGCGTTGTTTGCCAGTGGGCTGCTGGCGGGGGTGGTGGGGGTGGTGTCGTTGAAGATTCCGCGGCGGTGGCAGTTGGGGTATATGCCTCGCTGAATCTGGTGTTGCCTGACAGGCCGCCTTCGCGAGCAAGCCCGCTCCCACATTCGATTTGCGATCAATCATGATTTTGTGATCGACAGAAATCTAATGTGGGAGCGGGCTTGCTCGCGAAGGCCGCAACTCGGCCCAGAGCGAAAACGCCCTTCGCCGCCCCGCCGATAAAGCTTTATCATGGCCGCAGTTTCGCTGATCGAGTCCGTCATGAAGTTCGCCATCGCGCTGTTTTCCGCCGCCCATGCGCCCTCCTCGCGCCGCGCCCTGTTGTTTGCCCAGGCTGCGTTGGCCGGTGGGCATGAGATTGTCCGGCTGTTTTTCTATCAGGACGGCGTCTACAACGCGTCCGCCAGCGTGGTCACCCCGCAAGATGAACTGGACCTGCCCAAGCAATGGCGCGCGTTTGTCAGCGAGCATCAATTGGACGGCGTGGTGTGTATCGCCGCCGCCCTGCGCCGTGGCGTGTTGAACGAGGAAGAAGCCGGGCGTTATCAGCGTGACGCCGTTGCCGTGGGCGCGCCGTGGGAACTGTCTGGCCTCGGCCAGTTGCATGACGCGGTGCAAGACGCGGACCGCTTGATCTGTTTCGGAGGCGCGTGAGATGCCTAAATCCCTGCTGATTATCAGCCGTCAGGCGCCATGGTCCGGGCCGAATGCCCGCGAAGCACTGGACATCGTGCTCGCCGGCGGCGCCTTCGACCTGCCGATCGGCCTGCTGTTTCTCGATGACGGGGTGTTTCAACTCGCCGCGAAGCAGGACGCCAAGGCACTGCAACAAAAAGACCTGAGCGCGAACCTGCAAGCCTTGCCGATGTTTGGTGTCGAGGAGCTGTTCGTCTGCGCTGACAGTGCCGCAGAACGTGGGCTCGATCCTTGCGCTTTTTCGCTGGAAGAAGCCCAGGCGCTGACCGCCCACGACATCACCGCCCTTATAGACCGTTACGACCAGGTGATCACCCTCTGATGTCGACTTTGCATGTGTTGTCTCATTCCCCGTTCGGCGACGATCGCCTGAGCAGTTGCCTGCGCGTGATCGGCGTCAACGATGCGCTGCTGCTGACCGGCGACGCGGCCTATGCCTTGCAACCGGACACCGCACCTTTCAGCGCGCTGAACACTCGTGGCCTGAACCTGTTCGTACTGGCCGAGGACATTCAAGCCCGGTCCATTGAAACGCCAGACTGGGCCAAGGCCATCGATTACCCGGCGTTCGTAGAGCTGTCGATTCACTACGACAAGGTCAACAGCTGGCTATGAATTCCCTGACAGTCGGCGCTCGCGCCATCGCGTTGGACAAGGACGGGTTCCTGGTCGAACTGAGCGACTGGTCTGCTGAGGTGGCCAGCGCCCTCGCCGCTGCCGAAGACATCGAGTTGAGCCCTGAACATTGGGAAATCCTCGAACTACTGCGCCGTTTCTACGAAGAATTCCAGCTGTCGCCGGCCACCCGCCCGTTGATCAAATACACCGCGTTGAAGCTCGGCCCGGAAAAAGGCAACAGCCTGCACCTGAACCGACTGTTCAAAGGCACCCCTGCCAAACTCGCCGCGAAACTGGCGGGCCTGCCCAAACCGACGAATTGCTTATGACCGACTTCCCAGCGCTGACCCTCGAAACACCCGCCGAACACCCGTTCGCCCAGTTCGTGCGAATCCTCGGCAAAGGCAAACGCGGCGCCCGCGACCTGACGCGTGAAGAAGCCCGTATCGCCATGGGCATGGTGCTCGACGACAAGGTCGAAGACACCCAGCTCGGCGCGTTTCTGATGTTGCTGCGGCACAAGGAAGAAAGCGCCGAGGAAATGGCTGGCTTTACCGAAGCCTTGCGGGAACGTTTGCAGGCGCCCGCCTTGAACGTCGATCTCGACTGGCCGACCTATGCTGGCAAGAAACGTCATCTGCCGTGGTACCTGCTCGCGGCCAAGTGCCTGGCGCAGAACGGCGTGCGCATTTTCATGCATGGCGCCGGCGCGCACACGGCCGGGCGGCTTTACAGCGAACAACTGCTGGAAGGACTGAACATTCCACTGTGCCGCAATTGGCAACAGGTGGGTGCGGCACTGGATAACGGCGGCCTGGCATTCATGCCGCTGGTGGATTGGGCACCGCAACTGCAGCGCATGATCGACCTGCGCAATACCCTGGGCCTGCGCTCGCCGATCCATTCCCTGACGCGCATCCTCAATCCATTGGGCGCGCGTTGCGGCCTGCAAAGTATTTTCCACCCCGGCTACCAGGCGGTGCACCGCGATGCCAGCGGCTTGCTGGGCGACACGGCGATTGTGGTGAAGGGCGACGGCGGCGAGATCGAGATCAACCCGGACGCCGACAGCCATTTGTACGGCACCACCGGTGGTGAAAGCTGGGACGAAGAGTGGCCGCAACTGTCGGCCCAGCGTCACGTCAAACCCGCCGCGCTCGACCCTGAGCATATGAAGGCCGTGTGGCGCGGTGACGTAGTCGACAGCTACCCGCAAATGGCCCTGATTTCGACCATGGCCCTGGCGTTGCGCGGGCTCGGCCAATCCCGTGATCAGGCGTTCGAAACGGCCCAGCAATATTGGGATGCTCGCAACAGATCGATTTAACCGATCATAACTGCCCAACCTTTGCGCTATTTGTTCGAACTCATGGGCATAGACTCCTCTCCAACGATTTACTGGGTTTGAGGAGTCTTGATCATGGGTTTATTAGTCGAAGGCCGCTGGCAGGACCAGTGGTACGAAAGCGGCAAAGACGGCACGTTCCAGCGTGAACAGGCGCAGCGCCGCAACTGGGTAACCCCCGACGGCAAGCCGGGCCTGACCGGTGTCGGTGGCTTTGCCGCCAAAGCCGGCCGCTATCACCTCTACGTGTCCCTCGCCTGTCCGTGGGCTCACCGCACATTGATCCTGCGCAAACTCAAAGGCCTCGACAGCTTGATCGACGTGTCGGTGGTCAGCTGGCTGATGCTGGAAAACGGCTGGACTTTCGACCAGAGCCTGGGCTCCACCGGCGACAAGCTCGATCACCTCGACTTCATGCACCAGCGCTACACCGCCGACACCGCCAACTACACCGGCCGCGTCACAGTGCCGGTGCTGTGGGACAAGCAGCAGAACCGTATCGTCAATAACGAATCGGCGGAGATCATCCGCATGTTCAATAGCGCATTCGACGATCTGACCGGCAATGACCTGGATTTCTATCCTGAGCCACTGCGGGGTGAGATCGATGCGTTGAATGAGCGGATTTACCCGGCGGTGAACAACGGCGTGTACCGCGCCGGGTTTGCGACGTCACAGCATGCTTATGAAGAAGCGTTCGATGGTTTGTTTGAAGAACTGGATCGACTGGAGAAGCTGTTGAGCGCCAATCGTTACCTGACCGGCGAATACCTGACCGAAGCGGATATTCGGCTGTTCACCACGCTGATTCGTTTTGACGCGGTGTACCACGGGCACTTCAAGTGCAACCTGCGGCGAATTGCCAATTATCCGAACCTGTCGAACTGGCTGCGGGAGATTTATCAGTGGCCGGGGATTGCCGAGACGGTGAGTTTTGAGCACATCAAGCATCACTACTATGGCAGTCACAAGACCATCAACCCGACCGGGATTGTGCCGAAAGGGCCGGAGCAGGACTTCACCGTGGCGCATGATCGGGCGCGGCTGGATGGGAAAGGGGTTTGGCGCAGGAATCAGGCTTGATCGGAATTCTGCATTGATTTTGAAGGCCCCTTCGCGAGCAAGCCAGCTCCCACATTTAACCGTATTCTTCAGTTAGAACTCGGTCGAATGTGGGAGCGGGCTTGCTCGCGAAGAAGGCGACTCGGTCTCTAGACTTGCGCCTGAGCCCCTTCAAACCACGCCAGTTTCTCGCGCAGCTTCACCACTTCCCCGACAATCACTAACGTCGGCGCATGCACTTCATGCTCCGCCACCAACCGTGGCAGATCCGCCAACGTGCCAGTAAACACCCGCTGATTGACCGTGGTGCCCTGCTGAATCAACGCCGCCGGGGTATCCGCCCCGCGACCGTGCTTGATCAACTGCTCGCAGATGATCGGCAAGCCCACCAGGCCCATATAGAACACCAGCGTCTGCGCCGGCGCGACGAGGTCGGCCCATGGCAGATCGGAGGAGCCGTCCTTCAAATGCCCGGTGACAAACCGTACCGATTGCGCGTAATCACGATGGGTCAGAGGAATCCCGGCATACGCCGCGCAACCGCTGGCTGCCGTAATACCCGGCACCACCTGGAACGGGATGCCGTGGGCCGCCAGTTCTTCGATCTCTTCACCGCCGCGACCGAAGATGAACGGATCACCGCCCTTCAATCGCACCACGCGCTTGCCTGCCTTGGCCAAATCGACCAATTGCTGGTTGATCTGATCCTGCGGCACGGCGTGATCGGCGCGGCGCTTGCCGACGTAAACACGCTCGGCATCACGACGGCACAATTCCAGAATCGCCGGGGCCACCAAACGGTCGTATAGCACCACGTCGGCTTGCTGCATCAGGCGCAAGGCACGGAACGTCAGCAGGTCGGGATCACCCGGCCCCGCCCCGACCAGGTACACCTCGCCGGTCGTGACATCTGCTTCACCGTCGATTTTCGCCTGCAACAGACGCTCGGCTTCGGCGCCCTGCCCGGCCAGTTGCCGGTCAGCAATCGGGCCTTGAAAGACGTCTTCCCAGAATCCGCGACGCTGCTGCACATCCGGGAACAGGCCTTTGACCTGATGACGGAATCGCGCCGCCAGGCCCGCCAGTTGGCCATAGGTCGAAGGAATCCAGGTCTCGATCTTGGCGCGAATCAACCGTGCCAGCACCGGCGCATCGCCGCCGCTGGACACCGCGATAATCAAGGGCGAACGATCGACAATCGCCGGAAAGATCACGCTGCACAGGGCCGGCGCGTCCACGACGTTGACCGGCACACACCGCCGATGGGCATCGGCGGACACTTGCGCGTTCAACGGCTCGTCGTCGGTGGCGGCAATGATCAGCCCGCAACCGTCCAGATCCGACTCGACATAACCGCGTAACAGGCAATCGCCACCGCTGCCGGCCACCAGTTCGCGCAGTTGCGGTTCGATTTCAGGTGCAACCACCCGCAGCAGCGCACCGGCATCGGCCAGCAGACGGGATTTGCGCAAGGCAATCTCCCCCCCACCGACAACCAACACACGACTGCCGCGCAGGTTGTGAAACAGCGGCAGATAGTTCATTTAGCCGATGACCTCAAGGCCACCCATGTACGGCTTCAGCACGTCAGGCACGCGGATCGAACCGTCGGCCTGCTGATAGTTCTCCAGCACGGCTACCAAGGTACGACCGACCGCCAGGCCGGAGCCGTTGAGGGTGTGAACCAGTTCAGGCTTGCCGGTTTCCGGGTTGCGGAAACGCGCTTGCATGCGACGGGCCTGGAAATCGCCGCAGTTGGAGCACGACGAAATCTCGCGGTACTTGTCCTGGCTCGGAATCCACACTTCCAGGTCGTACGTCTTGACCGCGCTGAAACCCATGTCGCCGGTGCACAGCGCCAGGGTACGGTAAGGCAGTTCCAGCAGTTGCAGGACTTTCTCGGCGTTGGCGGTCAGGCCTTCCAACGCTTCCATCGAGGTCGACGGCTCAACAATCTGGACCATTTCAACCTTGTCGAACTGGTGCTGACGGATCATCCCGCGGGTGTCACGACCCGACGCACCGGCCTCGCTACGGAAGCATGGCGTGTGGGCCACGAACTTGATCGGCAACAGTTTCGAATCGACGATTTCGCCGGCGACGATGTTGGTCAGCGACACTTCGGCGGTCGGGATCAGGTACAGATCGGCTTCGCCTTCGCGAGCGATCTTGAACAGGTCTTCTTCGAACTTCGGCAGTTGACCGGTGCCTTGCAGCGCCGGGGCCTGGACCAGATAAGGCGTGTAAGCCTCTTCGTAGCCGTGCTCGGTAACGTGCAGGTTGATCATGAACTGCGCCAGTGCACGGTGCAGACGGGCAATCGGGCCGCGCAACAGAGCGAATCGTGCGCCAGACAGCTTGGCGGCGGTTTCGAAGTCCAGCCAGCCGAATTTCTCGCCCAGGGCCACGTGGTCCTGAACCGGGAAATCGAACTTGGTCGGGGTGCCCCAGCGACGGACTTCAACGTTGCCGTCTTCGTCTTCGCCAATCGGCACCGATTCGTGCGGCAGGTTCGGGATGCCCAGCAGGATCGAATCCAGATCGGTCTGGATCGCGTCCAGTTCGACTTTACCGGCGCTCAATTCGTTGGCCATGCGCTCGACGTCGGCCATCAGTGGCGCGATGTCTTCGCCGCGCTGCTTGGCCTGACCGATGGATTTGGAACGGGCATTACGCTCAGCCTGCAGTGCTTCGGTGCGGGTCTGGACGGTCTTGCGCTGTTCTTCCAGCGCTTCGATGCGCGCAACATCCAGCGTGTAGCCACGGGATGCCAGGCGGTCCGCTACGTCCTGAAGGTTGCTACGTAACAGTTTGGAATCGAGCATGTCGGTTTCTCGTTTATCAAAGTTTGGTCAAGGACAGGCCGGCCCAGGTGGCGAGCAGCCCGCCGAATACGCTGATGGCAGCATAGCCCAGGGCTAGCGGCACTTGCCCGCTTTCAAGCAGGCGCACCGTATCCAGTGAAAAGGATGAAAAAGTCGTCAGCCCCCCGAGGAAGCCGACCATCAACCCGGCACGCACCTCAAGCGGCACCTCCGGGCGAATTAAAAACAGACCGTAAAGAACGCCGATCAGCAAACAGCCGACGATATTAACGGCCAGCGTCGCGGTATAGAAGTGCCGAGGCCAGTTCGCGTTGATCCAGTTGCCGGTGGCAAAACGCAACAGCGTGCCGGCGACACCGCCGATGGACACCGCGATGACCAATGGAATCACTATTTTCTCCGCTGCCGAGGGCTTAGACGGTCAAGTTGGGCGAGGTGATTGAGCTTCTCGCCGATCTTCAATTCCAGGCCACGCGGCACCGGCTGATAGAACGGCTGCGGTTCGAGTTCTTCCGGGAAGTAGTCCTCGCCTGCGGCGTAGGCATCCGGCTCATCGTGGGCGTAACGGTATTCGTCGCCGTAACCGAGTTGCTTCATCAGTTTGGTCGGGGCATTGCGCAGGTGCAGCGGCACTTCCAGCGAACCGTGTTCGGTGGCGCTGCGCATCGCTGCCTTGAAGCCCATGTACACCGCGTTGCTTTTCGGCGCGCAAGCCAGATAGGTGATGGCCTGAGCCACCGCCAATTCACCTTCGGGACTGCCGAGGCGCTCCTGCACTTCCCACGCCGCCAGGCACAGGCTGAGGGCCCGCGGGTCAGCATTGCCGATGTCTTCGCTGGCCATGCGCACCACGCGTCGGGCCAGGTACAGCGGATCGCAACCACCGTCGATCATCCGCGCGAACCAATACAGCGCGCCGTCCGGGTTGGAGCCGCGCACCGACTTATGCAGCGCAGAAATCTGGTCGTAGAACGCCTCACCGCCCTTGTCGAAACGCCGACGGGTATCGCCGAGCAGACTTTGCAGCAGATCGACGCCGATCTCGTTGTTGTCTTCGGCCAGGTCCGAGGCGTTTTCCAACAGATTGAGCAGCCGCCGGCCATCACCATCGGCGGCGGACAACAGCATCTGGAAGCCTTCATCGCTGAGCGCCAGTTGCCGCTTGCCCAGGCCACGCTCCTCGGTCAGTGCGCGATGCACCAATTTGCGCAGGGCCGCTTCGTCGAGGCTCTTGAGCACATAGACGCGGGCCCGCGAGAGCAAGGCGTTGTTGAGTTCGAACGAGGGGTTTTCGGTAGTCGCGCCGATGAAAATCAGCGTGCCGTCTTCAACGTACGGCAGGAACGCGTCCTGTTGGGACTTGTTGAAGCGGTGCACTTCGTCGACAAACAGGATCGTGCGTTTGCCGTACTGCCCGGCCTGTTGCTTGGCGATTTCCACCGCCTGACGAATTTCCTTCACGCCGGCCAGCACCGCCGAGACCGTTTCAAAGTGCGCATCCGAGACTTCCGCCAGCAACCGCGCCAGGGTGGTTTTGCCCACGCCCGGCGGGCCCCAGAAAATCATCGAATGCAGGGCACCCTGCTCCAGCGCTTCGCGCAAAGGCTTGCCGCGAGCGAGCAGGTGTTCCTGACCGACGTACTCATCCAGATTGGCCGCGCGCAGGCGGGCGGCCAAGGGCTGAGCAATCGGGGCGCTGCGAAACAGGTCCATCACGACTTGCGAAACCTCACTCTCTTACGTTCTCGAATCTGGCGAAATTCTGTGGGAAATGGCTTACCTGTGGCGAGGGGGCTTGCCCCCGTTGGGTTGCGAAGCGACCCTAAATTCTGCAATCGCGTTATATCAGGTATGCCGCATCCACCGGGTTTACGACTGCTCCGCAGCCGAACGGGGGCAAGCCCCCTCGCCACACAAGCCCGCTCCCACAGGTATTGCGTTTTATTCCTGAATCACGTCCGCCCCTTTAGGGATATCGAACTTGAACTTGGACGCCGGGATCGGCTCGTTGGCCTTCACGCCAGTGAACAGGATATTGGTGCGCTGACCGACGCTGTCGATCAGTTGCATGTCATTGACCAAACCGTTACGGAACGACAGGCGCAGGCTGTCGAACAGGGTGTCCTTGGTTTTCGGCTTCAGGGTGAAGTCGATCACGCCGCCGGCTTCCTTGGCGCTGATGTCGAAGCTCTGGCTGATCTTGGACACGTCACCGGACAGCAGCAAAGCCGGGGTCTGGGTCAGACGCATGTCGAGGGTCTTGATAGTGACCTGTTCCAGATCCGGGTCCCACAGCGTGACCTTCTTGCCGTCGGACACCATGGTTTGTTCAGCCGGTGCATTGGTGTGCCAGTAGAACAGACCCGGGCGCTGCAACGACATATCGCCAGCGGTTTCCTGCAACTGGGTGCCGCTGCCATCAAGCGTCAGCTGGGAGAAACGTGCGGTCAATGTCTGGGATTTTTCCAGCAGTTGGGTCAGGCGCGCCACGTCCTTGTCATCGGCGTGGGCCGAGAGTGTGGTCAAAGCCAGTACCGGCAGCAACAGCATGCGGATAAGACGCATGGGAGTCCTCTTGATATTCGTGGGGTTTGCGAGTGGCGCGTCACTGCGCCACCCTGCTTCAAATCAAATCAGTCGCGTACCGGGCCAGGCGCCAGGACTTCACGCGAACCATTGGTGTTCATGGACGTCACGACCCCGGCCATTTCCATGGCTTCGATCATGCGTGCGGCGCGGTTGTAGCCGATTTTCAGTTTGCGCTGAACGGCCGAGATGGACGCACGACGGCTTTCGAGGACGAACTGCACTGCTTCGTCGTAGAGCGCATCGGTTTCAGCATCATCGTCGCCACCACCGCCGCCATTCTCAAAGCCGCTGCCGGCTTCTTCGACACCAGCGAGGATCTCGTCGTTGTATTCCGGTGCGCCGCGCAGTTTCCAGGCCTCCACCACACGGTGAACCTCGTCATCGGACACGAATGCGCCGTGTACACGAATCGGCAGACTGGTGCCCGGTGGCATGTAGAGCATGTCACCGTGACCCAGCAGTTGTTCGGCGCCGCCTTGGTCGATGATGGTCCGGGAGTCGATTTTGCTCGATACCTGGAACGCCATACGCGTCGGGATGTTGGCCTTGATCAGACCGGTGATCACGTCAACCGAAGGACGCTGGGTCGCCAGGATCAAGTGGATACCGGCCGCACGGGCCTTCTGGGCGATACGGGCGATCAGTTCTTCAACTTTCTTGCCGACGATCATCATCATGTCGGCAAATTCGTCGACGACCACGACGATGGTCGGCAGCTTGGTCAGCAGTGGCGCTTCGTCGTGAATGCTTTCGCGCTTGTACAGCGGGTCGGTCAGCGGCGTGCCGGCGTCCTGGGCTTCCTTGACCTTGGCGTTGAAGCCAGACAAGTTGCGTACGCCCATCTTCGCCATCAGTTTGTAGCGCCGCTCCATCTCCGCCACGCTCCAGCGCAGGGCGTTGGCCGCGTCCTTCATGTCGGTCACGACCGGGCACAGCAAGTGCGGAATGCCTTCGTAGATCGACAGTTCAAGCATTTTCGGGTCGATCATGATCAGCTTCGCGTCTTCCGGACCCGACTTGAACAGGATCGACAGGATCATCGCGTTCACGCCCACCGACTTACCGGAACCGGTCGTACCGGCCACCAGCAAGTGCGGCATTTTTGCCAGGTCAGTGATGACCGGCTTGCCGCCGATGTCGTGACCGAGGGCCAGGGTGACCGGCGACTTGAAGTTGTCGTACTCGGGAGTCGACAGCACTTCGGAGAAACGCACGATCTGCCGGTCTTCGTTGGGGATCTCGATACCGACGGTGGTCTTGCCCGGAATCACTTCAACCACACGCACGCTGGTCACGGCCAGGGAACGCGCAAGGTCTTTCGCCAGGTTGGAAATGCGACTGACTTTCACACCGGCGGCCGGTTGAATTTCGTAACGGGTAATCACCGGGCCCGGGTGAATCGAATCCACCGAAACTTCGACGCCGAACTCCTTGAGCTTGATCTCCAGCAAATGACCCACCGCAGCCAGGGATTCGGGCGAGTAATTGAGTTGTTTCTTTTCTGCCGGGTCGAGAATCGAAATCGGCGGCAACGTGCCTTCCACGGCGCTGTCGACGAACAACGGCGCCTGTTTCTCTTTCTCCACACGCTTGCTCGGTGCAGCGGGTTTCGGCGGCGCTGGCGCGATCACCGGCGGCACCTGCTTCTCGCGTTCCAACATGTGCTTGCTCAGGGCCTGTTCGCGTTCGATCAGGCGTTCCTTGACCTTGGCCTGCTCGCGCTTGTCAGTGATGGTCGGTGCAACCACGTCATGCACACGATCGTCGACTTCACGCAGTTGCGCCACCAGTTGCTTGCGTTCGGTACGGGCCGCCCACCAGCGATTGGCCGCACCCTGGAACAGTTCAAACAGGTCGAGGGTGATCTTGCCGGTGACGTCCATCACCTTGAACCACGACAAGTCGGTGAACACCGTCAGGCCGAACAGGAACAGCGCGATGAACAGCAGCGTGCTGCCCTGGATGTTCAGCGCGTTCTTGGCCAGGTCGCCAAGGCTTTCGCCCAATGCGCCGCCAGCACCTGCCGGAAGACCGGTGGCGGCGTGGAAATGGATGTGCGCCAAGGCAGCGCCGGACAGCACCAGAAACACCAGGCCGATCAGGCGCCATGAGAACAGCCAGCCGCTCCACTGCCACGGTTCATGGCGCTGACGGAAGATCTGATAGACCTTGACCGCGAGCAACAACGGAAAGATGTAGGCGAAGTAACCCAGCACCATGAACAGGATGTCGGCACTGTAGGAACCGGCGGGGCCGCCGAAATTCTGCACGTCATCAATTTTGCTGTTGTGGCTCCAGCCCGGATCGTCCTTGCCGTAAGTCAGCAAGGCCATCATCAGGAACAGGCACAAGGCGCCGATGGCGATCAATGCACCTTCCTTGAGCCGGTAGTGCAAATGCTGGCGCCAGAGCGGAACGACTGTTTTGGGTGCTGCGGTGGATTTCTTCAAAACGCTTCTTTTCCTGCGCCCGAGGCGCGTCCATCTGTTGAATGACTATAAAAAACTGCCCAATCCAGGCAGGTAAAAAAGTGAACAGGCGCAACCGGGACTACTTTTAACACTGCACCCCGTCTTTTATAAACACGGTGAGCACTGCTTATTTTGTTACAACCCCCTTTGCACGCAGGCATTGTACGGGTTTGTGCGCCCGTTAACATGCGTGAGGCATTGGGTACAGCATAGCCAAAAAGTGCCGGTACAGGCGGCCAATTTGAGCATGCATTCTCTTTCGTGACAAAGGCTTATGAGGTGTTTTTATGAGCGAAGCGAAGCATTCACGCCTGATCATTCTGGGTTCCGGCCCTGCCGGTTACAGCGCAGCCGTTTATGCCGCCCGCGCCAACCTCAAACCCGTTGTCATTACCGGCATACAGGCAGGTGGCCAGCTCACCACCACCGTCGAAGTCGACAACTGGCCCGGTGACGTCGAAGGGCTCACCGGCCCGGTGCTGATGGAACGCATGCAAAAACACGCCGAACGCTTTGACACTGAGATCGTTTACGACCACATCCATACCGCCAAGTTGCAACAGCGCCCATTCGAACTGATTGGCGACGGTGGCACCTACACCTGCGACGCCCTGATCATCGCCACCGGCGCTTCGGCGCAATACCTGGGCTTGCCCTCGGAAGAGACGTTCGCCGGCCGAGGGGTTTCCGCCTGCGCCACCTGCGACGGCTTTTTCTACCGCAATCAGGTGGTGGCGGTGGTCGGCGGCGGCAATACCGCCGTCGAGGAAGCTTTGTACCTGTCGAACATCGCCAAGGAAGTCCATCTGATTCACCGCCGCGATAAGTTGCGCTCGGAGAAGATCCTCCAGGACAAGCTGTTCGAAAAAGCCGCCAACGGCAATATCCGCCTGCACTGGAATCAGAATCTCGATGAAGTGCTGGGCGATGCCAGCGGCGTGACCGGCGCGCGCCTGCGCGACAGTCTGACCGGCGAAACCCGTGAATTGTCGCTGGCCGGCGTGTTCATCGCCATCGGCCACAAACCCAACACCGATCTGTTTATCGACCAACTGCCGATGCACGACGGTTATCTGCGGGTCAAAAGCGGTAACGAAGGCGACGCCACCGCCACCACCATCCCCGGCGTGTTTGCCGCTGGCGATGTCGCCGATCACGTTTACCGCCAGGCCGTCACGTCCGCCGGGGCCGGTTGCATGGCCGCGCTGGACGCCGAGAAATACCTCGACGACATTCCGGCCGTTTAACGGCACACTTTACGGCGGGCCCACCAGCCCGCCACCGCCCTCCCCTTCTGCAAGCCCGGATGCCATGCTGACTTGGTTACAACGCAATACCCTGACCTTTCCCCCGCTGGACAAAGCCATGCGCGACCCCAACGGGTTGCTGGCCGCCGGGGGCGACCTGTCTGCCGATCGTCTGATTCAGGCCTATCGCCACGGCTGCTTTCCATGGTTCTCCGAAGGCCAGCCGATTCTCTGGTGGTCGCCGGATCCGCGCACCGTGTTGTTTCCCGACGAACTGCACGTTTCCCGCAGCCTGGGCAAATTGCTGCGCCAACAGCGCTACACAGTGACCTTCGATCAGGATTTCGACGCCGTCATCCGTGCCTGCGCCGCCCCGCGCGATTACGCCGATGGCACCTGGATCACCCAGGCCATGCAGGACGCCTACATTGAACTGCACCGGCGTGGCCATGCACATTCGGTGGAAGTCTGGGATCAGGACGAACTGGTCGGCGGGCTCTACGGCCTGGCGATGGGGCAGTTGTTCTTCGGCGAGTCCATGTTCAGCCGTGCCGACAACGCCTCGAAATTTGGTTTTGCCACACTGGTGCGACATCTGAAAGACTCGGGCTTTGTGCTGATCGACTGCCAGATGCCGACCGATCATCTGCACAGTCTCGGCGCACGAGCGATCCCACGCCGCGAATTTGCCGGTTATCTGTCGCAGCATCTGGATCAACCCAACCGCGCCACATGGGTTTGCTGAGCGACTTTCGCGCGGGTGGCTTACACTTAATTCAAAGCTTATCCCGAGGGTTGATCATGACCGAGTTGGCGCGTTTGAAGTTCTATGCCACTCAGCCCCACTCTTGCAGCTATCTGCCAGATGAACAGGCTACAACCCTGTTTCTCGACCCTAGCCAGCCCATGGATGTGCATGTCTATGCAGATTTGTCTGAAATGGGTTTTCGGCGCAGCGGCGACCACCTCTACCGGCCTCATTGCCAGAACTGCAACGCGTGCGTCCCGGCGCGCATTCCTGTGGCCCAGTTCACCCCCAACCGCCAACAGAAACGCATCTTCAAACGCAACGCCGACCTGCAGGTTCGTCCCGCCAGGGCACAGTTCAGCGAAGAGTATTTCGATCTCTATCAGCGCTACATCGAACAGCGTCATGCCGATGGCGATATGTACCCGCCAAGTCGAGACCAATTCTCCACGTTCCTTGTGAGGGATTTGCCGTTCTCGCGTTTCTACGAATTTCGTCTCGAAGGGCGGCTATTGGCGGTGGCCGTCACCGACTTACTGCCGAACGGTCTGTCGGCGGTTTACACCTTTTACGAACCGGCCGAAGAACGTCGCAGCCTGGGGCGTTTCGCGATTCTGTGGCAGATCGGCGAGACCCGGCGTCTTGGACTGGAGGCTGTCTACCTCGGCTACTGGATCAAAAACTGCAAAAAGATGAGCTATAAGACCCAATATCGGCCGATCGAACTGCTGATTAATCAACGCTGGGTCATCCTGAACTAGAACCCCTTGGCTTAAACCCCATTTTTCGGGCACAATGCACGCCGCTTTTGCCTGGCGCAGTTGCACCGGGCCATTCATTGGACACCGAGGGCTTTACTGCATGTCGAAAGAAGACAGCTTCGAAATGGAAGGCACTGTCGTCGACACCCTGCCCAACACCATGTTTCGTGTGGAGTTGGAAAATGGGCACGTCGTAACCGCGCATATCTCCGGCAAGATGCGCAAGAACTACATTCGTATTCTTACCGGTGACAAAGTGCGCGTCGAGCTGACGCCCTATGACTTGAGCAAAGGGCGCATCACGTACCGCGCTCGCTAATCAAGTCAATACAAAACGCCCGGCTCTGCCGGGCGTTTTTGTTTGCCTGCGATTTGGTGGGTTCTTGGGTTCTTGGGTTTTGGGTTCTTGGGTTTTGGGTGTATATCCGTTGCTGCGGTGATGGCTGAATATGGTTTCGCTCTTACAGCGACTCACTTTTCCAGACGCCGAAAAGTAAGCAAAAGGCTTCGCCCCGGCGTACGGCACTTCGCTAAGGCTCAGTGTTCCCTCGCTACGGTATCCATCAGGGGGCATCGCCTACGGTCTGCTTCGCGACGACCTCCTCTCGATGTGTGCGGCTTCGCCGCACGGCGCTACGCGCCTACCCCCCTGATGAACACCTACGCTCGGCCTGCCGAAGGGGCGAAAGATCAAAAGCAGATCAAGGTCAAAAGCCAAAGCCAAAGCCAAAGCCAAAGCCAATCTAAAATTTCGAGCCTCCCACAACCCCTACAGTAATCCCCCACGCCTCTCTCCACTCAACAGGCCGAGCGTTAGCTCGCCTGCAGCTTTTGATTCACCCGCCCCGTCGGGAGGCTGAGTGGAGGTGTTCATCTGGGGATCAGGCGCGTAGCGCCGTGCGGCGAAGCCGCACACATCGAGAGGAGGTGCAGCGAAGCAAACCGTAGGCGATGTCCCCAGATGAATACCGGAGCGAAGGAACCCCGAGCCCCAGCGAGGGGCCGGACGCCAGGGGCGAAGACCTTTGCTTCCTTTGGGGCGTTTGCCAAAGGGAGTCGCTGTAAGAGCGAAACCTATAGCCGCCGTTACCGCAGCAACGGATATACACCCAACCCCATAGACAGCAAAAAGGCGCCCAAAGGCGCCTTTCGCTTTACAACAGATCAACAGCCGTCAGGCCATCTCAGCAGTGGTCTCAAACTCAAAGGTCAACTCACCATCCTTGAGATCAATGTGCACCACACCACCATGATCAGCCAGCTCACCGAAGAGAATCTCCTCAGCCAGCGGACGCTTGATCTTGTCCTGGATCAAACGCGCCATTGGACGAGCGCCCATTGCCGTGTCGTAGCCTCCCACCGCCAGCCAGCCGCGCGCTGCGTCCGTCACTTCCAACTGCACGCGCTTGTCTTCCAACTGCGCCTGAAGCTCGGTAAGGAACTTGTCCACCACACTTTTGATGACCTCATGACTCAGGCGACCAAACTGGATAATGGTGTCCAGGCGATTGCGGAACTCCGGCGTAAAGCTCTTCTTGATCACCTCCATCGCATCAGACGAGTGATCCTGATGCGTGAAACCGATCGAAGCACGCGCTGCCGTTTCGGCACCGGCGTTGGTCGTCATGATGACGATCACGTTACGGAAATCCGCCTTGCGCCCGTTGTTATCGGTCAGCGTACCGTGGTCCATGACCTGCAACAGCAAGTTAAAGACTTCCGGATGCGCCTTCTCGATCTCATCGAGCAACAGCACGCAGTGAGGCTGCTTGGTGATGGCTTCAGTCAGCAGACCGCCCTGATCGAACCCGACATAACCTGGAGGCGCACCGATCAGACGCGAGACGGTGTGGCGCTCCATGTATTCGGACATATCAAAACGAACCAGCTCGATGCCCATCGCTTTCGCAAGCTGACGAGCCGCTTCGGTTTTACCGACACCGGTCGGCCCTGCGAACAGGAACGAACCGACAGGCTTGTCAGGCGACTTCAGCCCGGCACGGGACAGTTTGATCGCGGTCGACAATGAGTCGATTGCGGCATCCTGACCAAACACCGTCAGCTTCAGGTCACGCTCAAGGTTGCGCAGCAGCTCTCTGTCAGAGCTGTTGACATGCTTGGGCGGAATCCGCGCGATTTTCGCGACGATGTCCTCGACCTGAGGCACTTCGATGCGCTTCACGCGCTTCTCGATCGGTTGCAGACGCTGGTAGGCGCCCGCTTCGTCGATCACGTCGATGGCTTTGTCCGGCATGTGCCGGTCATTGATGTAGCGCGATGCCAGTTCGGCAGCGGCACGCAACGCTTCATCGCTGTATTCGATGTTGTGGTGCGCTTCGAAACGACCTTTCAGGCCGCGCAGGATACCGATGGTGTCTTCCACCGAAGGCTCCGACACATCGACCTTCTGGAAGCGGCGTGCCAAGGCACGATCCTTCTCGAAAATTCCGCGGAATTCCTGGAACGTGGTCGAACCGATGCAACGGATATCACCCGAGGACAGCAGCGGCTTGAGTAGGTTCGAGGCATCCATGACGCCACCGGACGCGGCACCCGCACCGATAATGGTGTGGATCTCGTCGATGAACAGGATCGCCTGCGGACGTTTTTTCAGCTCATTAAGCAACGCCTTGAAGCGCTTCTCGAAGTCGCCACGGTATTTGGTCCCGGCCAGCAAGGCGCCCAGATCAAGGGAATACACCACGCTGTTGGCCAGCAGGTCTGGCACCTGGTTGTCGACAATACGTTTGGCCAAGCCTTCGGCAATCGCGGTTTTACCCACACCCGCCTCGCCCACCAGCAGCGGATTGTTCTTGCGACGACGCGCGAGGATCTGCGCGACACGCTCGACTTCCAGCTCACGGCCTACCAACGGATCGATACGACCCTGGCGCGCGAGTTCGTTGAGGTTGCTGGCATAAGCATCCAGAGGATTGCCTGAAGATGAAGACTCACCGCCCTCGTCGTCCTGCATATCTTGCTCACCTTCAGAGTGATCGCCATGCCCGGGCACTTTGGAAATGCCATGGGCGATGTAGTTGACGACATCGATGCGCGCAACGCTCTGCTGTTTCAGCAGGAACACTGCCTGACTTTCTTGCTCACTGAAGATCGCGACGAGCACGTTGGCGCCAGTCACTTCGCGTTTGCCCGAGCTCTGTACGTGGAACACAGCACGCTGCAATACGCGCTGGAAGCCCAGGGTTGGCTGGGTCTCACGATCCTCGTCATGGACGGGGATCAATGGCGTCGTGGAGTCGATGAACTCCTGCAGATCATGCTTGAGTTTGTCGAGGTTTGCGCCGCACGCACGCAAAACGGTGGCGGCAGCCTCATTGTCCAATAGGGCCAGCAGGAGATGTTCGACGGTCATAAATTCATGACGCTTCGAACGGGCCTCCTTGAAGGCTAGATTGAGGGTGACTTCGAGCTCGCGGTTTAACATAGCTTCACCTCATACCCAAGTGGTCGGCGATTAACCGTCCTTCTCGATTTCACAGAGTAGCGGATGCTGGCTTTCCCTGGCGTACTGGTTGACCTGCATGGCCTTTGTCTCGGCGATGTCGCGGGTAAACACTCCACATACTGCCCGCCCTTCTGTATGGACGGCCAGCATGACCTTGGTCGCCAGCTCGCGATTCAGGTTAAAAAACACCTCGAGCACTTCGACGACGAAATCCATCGGTGTGTAGTCATCGTTGAACAAAACCACCTTGTACATCGGCGGCGCCTGTAAAGCAGGCTTTGCCTCCTGAACAGCAATACCCGCTGAATCGTCGTCGTGTGAATCAGGATGATCCTGATTGAATGTTAGTCGAATCTGGCTGATTGCATGCATGGAAAGAAAGGTTCGTCAGTTGTGCTAAGACAGTGGTGGGGGCGCCCAGGGACGATTTCAACTCCGACCGCCCGGTCACCTTGACTATCGGGAAAACGGTGTTACAACCAATAGAGCCCACAGTGGGTAAAAAAGGTCCGCGGAGTCAATCTTATTTCCAAGATTAGACTGCGGATGTACTGGATGATACTCCAGTGATGGAGTCTGTTGCAGAGGGATATGAGCATGGCAGTCGGCAAGGTGAAATGGTTCAACAACGCCAAGGGATTCGGTTTCATTAACACCGACGCCAGAGAAGGTCGTGACGAGGATGGCAAGGCAATCGATTTCTTTGCCCACTATTCGGCCATCAAGATGGACGGCTACAAGACCCTCAAGGCTGGACAGAACGTCAGCTTCGAGATTATTCAGGGCCCCAAGGGATTGCACGCCGTGAATATTGGTGCAGCGCCGTCAGTGAGCGAACCTGTCGCTCCCGCCCTCCAGCAGGAGACAGTATCGAACTGACGCGACCGGCATCCAGACATGAAAAAACCGCCCGAGGGCGGTTTTTTTTGTGCCAGCTCGCTTACATATGCGAGATCAGCGCATCACCAAAGCCGGAAGACGACACCAGCTTCGCGCCATCCATCAGACGTTCGAAGTCATAGGTCACGGTCTTGGCGGAAATCGCGCCGTTGGTGCCCTTGATGATCAGGTCGGCCGCTTCGGTCCATCCCATGTGACGCAGCATCATTTCAGCAGACAGGATCAGCGAGCCCGGGTTGACCTGGTCCTTGCCGGCGTACTTCGGCGCAGTACCGTGGGTCGCTTCGAACATCGCAATGGTGTCGGACAGGTTGGCACCCGGTGCGATACCGATACCGCCCACTTCCGCCGCCAGGGCGTCGGAGAGGTAGTCGCCGTTCAGGTTCAGGGTCGCGATCACATCGTATTCGGCCGGGCGCAGCAGGATCTGCTGGAGCATGGCGTCAGCGATGGCGTCCTTGACGATGACGTTCTTGCCGGTTTTCGGGTTTTTGAATTGCATCCACGGACCGCCGTCGAGCAGCGTCGCACCGAATTCTTCAGCCGCCACTTCGTAGGCCCACTCTTTGAAGGCACCTTCGGTGAACTTCATGATGTTGCCTTTGTGCACGATGGTCAGCGAATCGCGGTCGTTGTCGACCACATACTGCAGGGCCTTGCGCGCCAGACGTTTGGTGCCTTGCAGCGAAACCGGCTTGATGCCGATACCGCAGTTTTCGTCGAAACGGATCTTGGTGACGCCCATTTCATCTTTGAGGAACTTGATGACTTTGGTCGCTTCCGGCGAACCGGCTTTCCACTCGATACCGGCGTAGATGTCTTCCGAGTTCTCACGGAAGATCGTCATGTCGACGTCGCCTGGCTTTTTCACCGGACTAGGCACGCCTTCGAACCAGCGCACAGGGCGCAGGCACACATAAAGGTCGAGTTGTTGACGCAGGGCCACGTTCAGGGAACGAATGCCGCCACCGACCGGGGTGGTCAAAGGGCCCTTGATGGAAACCACGTAATCCTTGACTGCGTCCAGGGTTTCCTGAGGTAGCCAGGTGTCCTGATCGTAAACCTGAGTCGCTTTTTCCCCGGCGTAGACTTCCATCCAGGAAATTTTGCGCTCGCCGCCGTAAGCCTTCTTAACAGCAGCATCGACAACCTTGATCATGACCGGGCTGATATCAACGCCAATACCATCGCCTTCGATGAAGGGAATGATCGGGTTGTTAGGAACATTGAGAGAATGGTCCGCGTTGACGGTGATTTTGTCGCCGACTGCTGGAACCTGAATCTTCTTGTATCCCATGCTGAACTCCATTGTTTGGATTGAACATCTGGCTTCGTTCGAGCGTAACCCAGTTAAATCGGCGCGCAAACCCTATGTTCCATCCATCTGCCGCAAAGCTGCATTCCTCGCGGGCTACAAGCCTGAAAGCAAAGGGAAAAGCGCCAAAGTCGAGCACGCCGAACGACGATACGCCCCACTCGTGCCTGCGACCTTTAGACCAATGGACGAGAATCGTTACTCATGAACCATCGGCAGAAAGCCAGCTACCTATGTATAATGCCGCCGCTGACTAAAGGGTCACGACGGTGGAAAGGCCTGCTCCTTGATAAAAAGCGACGAGACTTTCCGCCACAAGCCGGTCTGTTACCGCAGTCCGAATGCTTGACGCCCTACTGATGCACCCAACATCACAGCAACGAAACCTCGATATTCGGCTCATGGATGACTTTGAACGAACGCGCTTACCCGGCGCCCCTCGAGTTTCTGCGCACGCTTTAGCAAAGAAGAGAGAGTTAATCCGAATATGCCCACCCGCTCGAAGATCATCTATACCTTCACCGACGAAGCCCCAGCCCTCGCCACCTATTCACTGTTGCCTATCGTAGAGGCCTTCACCGCCTCGGCTGATATCGCCGTTGAAACCCGCGATATCTCTCTTGCAGGACGCATTCTGGCCAGCTTCCCCGAGCACCTGGGTGACAAAGCCGTAGCCGACCACCTCGCCGAACTGGGCGACCTGGCCGTTACGCCTGAAGCCAACATCATCAAGCTGCCGAACATCAGTGCTTCCGTGCCGCAGCTGCAAGCCGCCATCAAAGAACTGCAAGCCCAGGGCTTCGCCGTTCCTGACTACCCGGAAACCGTGACCAGCGACGCCGACAAGCTCGCCAAGTCGCGCTACGACAAGATCAAGGGCAGCGCCGTAAACCCGGTTCTGCGCGAAGGTAACTCCGATCGTCGTGCACCGCTGTCGGTAAAAAATTACGCTCGCAAGCACCCGCACAAAATGGGCGCCTGGGCTAAAGACTCCAAGTCTCACGTCGCGCACATGAGCGCCGGCGATTTCTACGGCAGCGAAAAGGCCGCCCTGATCGAAGCCGCTGACGCTGTCAAAATCGAACTGATCGCTCAAGACGGCACCACCACCGTCCTGAAGGAAAAAACCACCGTACAAGCCGGTGAGATCCTCGATTGCGCGGTCATGAGCAAAAACGCTCTGCGCAGCTTCATCGCTGCCGAGATCGAAGACGCCAAAGCCAAGGGCGTGCTGCTGTCGGTTCACCTCAAAGCCACCATGATGAAGGTCTCCGACCCGATCATGTTCGGCCAGATTGTTGCCGAGTTCTATAAAGACGCACTGACCAAGCACGCTGACGTGCTGGCTCAGATCGGCTTCAACCTGAACAACGGCATTGGCGATCTGTACGCTCGCATCAAGGCCCTGCCTAGCGATCAGCAAGCGCAGATCGAAGCGGACATCCAGGCGGTCTACGCCGTTCGTCCGTCGTTGGCCATGGTCAACTCCGACAAAGGCATCACCAACCTGCACGTGCCGAGCGACGTCATCGTCGACGCCTCGATGCCGGCAATGATCCGTGACTCCGGCAAAATGTGGGGCACCGACGGCCAGCTGCACGACACCAAGGCTGTGATCCCGGATCGCTGCTACGCAACCATCTACCAGGCCGTTATCGAAGACTGCAAAGTCAACGGTGCTTTCGACCCGACCACCATGGGCAGCGTGCCCAACGTTGGCCTGATGGCGAAGAAAGCCGAAGAGTACGGTTCGCACGACAAGACTTTCCAGATCAAGAGCAACGGTGTGGTTCGGGTTTCCGACAGCGCCGGTCGTACTCTGCTGGAACAGTCGGTTGAAGCCGGCGACACCTTCCGCATGTGCCAGACCAAAGACGCGCCGATCCAGGACTGGGTCAAACTGGCCGTCAACCGCGCTCGCGCCAGCAGCACCCCGGCGATTTTCTGGCTGGACCCGATGCGCGCCCACGACGGCGTGGTGATCGAGAAAGTTCAGGCTTACCTGAAGGATCACGACACGGCCGGCCTGGACATCCAGATCATGGCGCCTGTCGACGCAATGAAATTCACCCTGCAACGCACTCGCGAAGGCAAGGACACCATCTCGGTGACCGGCAACGTATTGCGCGACTACCTGACTGACCTGTTCCCGATCATGGAACTGGGCACCAGCGCCAAGATGCTGTCGATCGTTCCGCTGATGAATGGCGGCGGTCTGTTCGAAACCGGCGCTGGCGGTTCGGCTCCAAAGCACGTTCAACAGTTGCTGGAAGAAAACTTCCTGCGCTGGGATTCCCTGGGTGAGTTCCTGGCCCTGGCCGCTTCCCTTGAGCACCTGGGCGTGACTTACAACAACCCTAAGGCGCTGGTTCTGGCCAAGACCCTGGATCAGGCCACCGGCCAGTTCCTGGACAACAACAAGTCGCCATCGCGCAAAGTCGGCAACATCGACAACCGCGGCAGCCACTTCTACCTGGCGCTGTACTGGGCTCAAGCCCTGGCGGCCCAGACTGAAGACGCTGCACTGCAAGCGCAGTTCGCGACCCTGGCCAAAACCCTGACCGAGAACGAAGCAACCATCGTTGCCGAGCTCAACGCCGTTCAGGGCAAACCAGTGGACATTGGCGGTTACTACCACGCCAATGCCGAGCTGATCAGCAAGGCCATGCGCCCGAGCCCAACCTTCAACGCAGCAGTTGCTGCGCTGGTTTAAGGCTGTAAGGATGCAAAGAAGCCCCGGCCATGTGCCGGGGTTTCTGTTTGTGGTGCACATTACTCTGTGAACACCGGACCATGTGGGAGCGGGCTTGCTCGCGAAGGCGGTTTATCATTCAACATTGATGCTGGCAGACCCACCGCTTTCGCGAGCAAGCCCGCTCCCACATTGACGGTGTTTCACTATTTAAAATTCGAGGAAGCTTCATGGACTGGAAACCCCACATCACCGTCGCCACCATCGTCGAAGACAACGGCCGCTTCCTGATGGTCGAAGAGCTCAAACACGGTCGTGTCGTACTCAATCAACCCGCCGGCCACCTCGATCCGAATGAAACCCTGATCGAAGCCGCGGTACGCGAAACCCTCGAAGAAACCGGCTGGGACGTCGAAACCACCGGCGTAGTCGGCATTTACCTGTACACCGCCCCGAGCAACGGCGTGACGTACCAACGGGTTTGCTTTATCGCAAAACCACTTAAACACCACCCGGACTATCAACTGGATGACGGCATCGTCGGCGCCAAGTGGCTGACGCGTGACGAATTGCTGGAACAGCGCGCAAACTGGCGCAGTGAGCTGATCATCCGCTGCATCGATGATTATCTGGTCGGCAATCACTTCGGTCTCGAACTGATCCGCCCTTCTCTTTAGCCTTGCGGGCTCCAGCCTGCTAGAATCGCGTCCTTTTTCAAGACACTCATTGAATCCCTATGCGTGATCCAGCCCCTTCTGACACACAAAAGAAGCGCGTCATTGTCGGCATGTCCGGCGGCGTGGACTCTTCCGTTTCCGCTCTCCTGCTGATCGAGCAGGGTTATGAGGTGGAAGGCCTGTTCATGAAGAACTGGGAAGAAGACGATGGAACGGAATACTGCACCGCCATGGACGACCTGGCGGATGCGCAGGCTGTGTGCGACAAGATCGGTATCAAGCTGCACACCGCCAACTTCGCCGCCGAGTACTGGGACAACGTGTTCGAGCACTTCCTGGCCGAATACAAGGCCGGTCGCACGCCGAACCCGGACATCCTGTGCAACCGCGAGATCAAGTTCAAGGCGTTCCTCGACTACGCCATGATGCTCGGCGCTGACCTGATCGCCACCGGCCACTACGTGCGTCGCCGCGACATCGACGGTCGCACCGAGCTGCTCAAGGGCCTGGACGCGAACAAGGACCAAAGTTACTTCCTGCACGCCGTCGGCGGCGAACAGATCGCCAAGACCCTGTTCCCGGTCGGCGAGCTGGAAAAGCCTGAAGTCCGCGCGATTGCCGAGAAATACGAGCTGGCGACCGCGAAGAAAAAGGACTCCACTGGCATCTGCTTTATCGGCGAACGTCGGTTCAGCGACTTCCTCAAGCAGTACCTGCCGGCGCAGCCGGGCGAGATCAAGACCACCGAAGGCGAAGTGATCGGCCGTCACCACGGCTTGATGTACCACACCATTGGCCAGCGCCAGGGCCTGGGCATCGGCGGCTTGAAAGACGCCAGTGACGAGCCGTGGTACGTGCTGATCAAGGACCTGGAACACAACGAGTTGATCGTTGGCCAGGGCAATGACCACCCGTACCTGTTCTCCCGCGCCCTGCTCGCTTCGGACATCTATTGGGTCAACCCGGTCGATCTGACCGAGCCGCGCAAGCTAACCGCGAAAGTGCGTTATCGCCAGAGTGATCAGCCTTGCACACTGGAGAAAACCGCCACCGGTTACCGCGCCACCTTCGATGACCCGCAACGCGCGGTCACCCCCGGCCAGTCCGTGGTGTTTTACGACGGAGAAATCTGCTTGGGTGGCGGCGTCATCGAAATTGCCGAGCCGTGGACCAGCAAAGGCCAGCAACAATGAGCCCCACTCAGGAGCAACTGACGGCGCTGGGCGGCGTGTTTCTCGCCGCTGTCCTCGTCGACAAGATTGCCAAGACCGGCCAGACCACCGAAGCCGGCCTGACCTGCATGCTCGGCAGCCTGCTGATTCGCGACCCCAAGGACACCCTGGAAGTCTACGGCGGTGATGACCTCAATCTGCGCGAAGGTTATCGCGCTTTGGTGGGCGCACTTGAACGCGACCCGAGCGCCCTTCAGCGCGAACCTTTGCGCTACGCGCTGGCGATGCTCGGCCTGGAGCGCCAACTGGCCAAGCGCAACGACATGCTGGACGTCATTGGCAAGCGCTTGCCGCAGATTCAATCCCAGGTCGAGCACTTCGGCCCGGCTCACGAAAACGTGATCGCTGCGTGTGGCGCGCTGTATCAGGACACCCTGAGCACCTTGCGCCAACGGATTCAGGTCCACGGCGACATGCGCAACCTGCAGCAGCCGAGCAATGCCTCGAAAATCCGCGCCCTGTTGCTGGCCGGAATTCGCTCGGCGCGCCTGTGGCGGCAGTTGGGCGGTCATCGCTGGCAGCTGGTGATCAGCCGTCGCAAATTATTGAAAGAGCTTTACCCCTTGATGCGTAACGAATAAGTCACGCAGACAGCTATTTACTCCGCATTACGCGTAATACGCCGGTCAGTTGGCAACGGACCGACGGATTTTTTCATGTATGATACGCGCCCCATTTCGTTGCCCGACTGTCCGAGAACACCCCATGCAGCTTTCTTCGCTCACTGCGGTTTCCCCTGTTGACGGCCGCTACGCCGGCAAAACCCAGGCCCTGCGCCCGATTTTCAGCGAATACGGCCTGATCCGTGCTCGCGTTCTGGTTGAAGTGCGCTGGCTCCAGCGCCTGGCCGCTCACCCTGGCATCAGCGAAGTGCCGGCGTTCTCCGCCGAAGCCAACGCTGTGCTGAACACCCTGGCGGAAAACTTCGCTCTTGAGCACGCCGAGCGCGTCAAAGAGATCGAGCGCACCACCAACCACGACGTCAAAGCCATCGAATACCTGCTCAAAGAGCAAGCGGCCAAGCTGCCGGAGCTGGCTGCCGTCAGCGAATTCATCCACTTTGCCTGCACCAGCGAGGACATCAACAACCTGTCTCACGCCCTGATGCTGCGCGAAGGCCGTGATGATGTGATGCTGCCGCTGATGCGTCAGACCGCCGAAGCCATCCGCGAACTGGCCATCCGTTTTGCCGACGTGCCAATGCTGTCGCGCACTCACGGTCAGCCAGCCTCGCCGACCACTTTGGGCAAAGAGCTGGCGAACGTGGTGTACCGCCTGGAGCGTCAAATCGCTCAGGTCGCCGCCGTTCCGCTGCTGGGCAAGATCAACGGCGCTGTCGGCAACTACAACGCTCACCTGTCGGCCTACCCTGAAGTCGACTGGGAAGAAAACGCCCGCGCCTTCATCGAAGACGAACTCGGCCTGGGTTTCAACCCGTACACCACGCAGATCGAACCGCACGACTATATCGCCGAGCTGTTCGACGCCATCGCGCGCTTCAATACCATCCTGATCGACTTCGACCGCGACATCTGGGGCTACATCTCCCTGGGTTATTTCAAACAGCGCACCATCGCTGGCGAAATCGGTTCGTCGACCATGCCGCACAAGGTCAACCCGATCGACTTCGAAAACTCCGAAGGCAACCTGGGCATCGCCAACGCACTGTTCCAGCATTTGGCGAGCAAACTGCCAATCTCCCGCTGGCAGCGTGACCTGACCGACTCTACCGTGCTGCGCAACCTCGGTGTCGGCTTCGCCCACAGTGTAATCGCGTACGAAGCCAGCCTCAAAGGCATCAGCAAGCTTGAGCTGAATGCTCAGAAGATCGCTGCCGACCTGGACGCGTGCTGGGAAGTGCTGGCCGAGCCGATCCAGACCGTGATGCGCCGCTACAACATCGAAAACCCGTACGAAAAGCTGAAGGAACTGACCCGCGGCAAGGGCATCAGCCCCGAAGCGCTGCAGACTTTCATCGACGGTCTGGACATGCCAGCCGCCGCCAAGGCCGAGCTGAAATTGCTCACCCCGGCCAACTATATCGGTAACGCTGTAGAGCAAGCCAAACGCATCTGATTGACCGCTGGACCTGCTTGAGACGCCCGGCCGCGCCGGGCGTTTTTATTCCTGTCTAAAAAGTAGTTTTTTTCAATAGGTTACACATGAATCCTGACATTCCTCTTCAACTTCTGGGCGGCATCACGGCGCGCGAATTCCTGCGCGACTACTGGCAGAAAAAACCGCTGCTGATCCGCCAGGCGATTCCTGATTTCGAAAGCCCGATCGACGCCGACGAACTGGCCGGCCTGGCGCTGGAAGAAGAAGTCGAATCGCGCCTGGTGATCGAGAACGGCGAGCGCCCATGGGAATTGCGCCGCGGCCCGTTCGCCGAAGACGAATTTAGCAAACTGCCGGAACGCGACTGGACCTTGCTGGTTCAAGCGGTCGATCAGTTTGTGCCGGAAGTCAGCGAACTGCTGGAACACTTCCGCTTCCTGCCGAGCTGGCGTGTTGACGACGTGATGATCAGCTTCGCCGCCCCAGGTGGCAGCGTCGGTCCGCACTTCGATAACTACGACGTGTTCCTGCTGCAAGGCCACGGCAAGCGCAACTGGAAAATCGGCCAGATGTGCGACTCCGAAAGCGCCCTGCTGCCACACGCCGACCTGCGCATCCTCGCTGAATTCGAAGCCACCGAAGAATGGGTACTGGAACCGGGCGACATGCTGTACCTGCCACCACGCCTGGCTCACTGCGGCGTCGCTGTCGATGACTGCATGACGTACTCGGTGGGTTTCCGCGCGCCGAGCGCCGCCGAAGTGCTGACCCACTTCACTGACTTCCTCAGCCAGTTCCTGACGGACGAAGAGCGTTACACCGACGCCGACGCTCTACCGGCAGTTGATCCGCACCAGATCCAACACGACGCCCTTGATCGCCTGAAAAGCCTGCTGGCCGAGCACATGAGCGACGAGCGCCTGCTGCTGACATGGTTTGGCCAGTACATGACCGAACCGCGCTACCCGGAACTGGTGGTGGGTCCGGAAGAGATCGAGGAAGACGACCTGCTTGCCAGCCTTGAGCAAGGCGCCGTCCTTATCCGTAACCCAAGCGCCCGCCTCGCCTGGTCCGAAGTCGATGACGACCTGCTGCTGTTCGCCAGCGGCCAGAGCCGTTACCTGCCGGGCAAACTGCGCGAGCTGCTGAAAATGATCTGCGCCGCTGACGCGCTGCACGTCGACAACTTGGGCGAGTGGCTGAGCGACGAAGACGGCCGTGGCCTGATCTGCGAACTGATCAAGCAAGGCAGCCTGGGGTTTGCTGATGAATAAAATTCACGTACGTGTCGCAGACTGGCAGAAGGACATCGCCGAGATCCGGCGCATTCGTGAGACGGTGTTCATCGCCGAGCAATCCGTTCCACCTGAGCTGGAATGGGATGCCGATGACGCCACCGCGGTGCATTTCCTGGCCTACGAAGGCGACTTCCCGATTGGCACCGCTCGCCTGCTGCCCGATGGTCACATCGGCCGGGTATCGGTGCTCAAGGACTGGCGCGGCCTGAAGGTCGGCGATGCACTGATGCACGCGGTGATTGGTGAAGCGGAGGAGCGCGGGCTGAAGCAACAAATGCTCAGCGCGCAAGTGCAAGCCACGGCGTTCTATGAGCGCCTGGGCTTTCATATTCTCAGCGAGGAATTCCTGGAAGCCGGGATTCCGCATGTGGACATGGTGCGTCACTCCGCCTGATCCCCTGTGGCGAGGGGGCTTGCCCCCGTTGGGTCGCGCAGCGGCCCCAAGATTTTAGGGCTGCTACGCAACCCAACGGGGGCAAGCCCCCTCGCCACAAAGGCCCGCAAGAACACAAAACGCCCCGCCATTTTCGGATGCCGGGGCGTTTTGCTGTCTACGATTCAACTTGCACCACGCCGGGCCGACAAACTGGCACTATCAACACTTCAAGATGTCGGAGATAACGGATATGTCCCTACGCACCCTGCTCACCACTCTGTTGCTGACCTGCAGTTTTTCAGCCATGGCTGCCACCGAGATCGTGCCCCTGAACTACCGCACCAGCGCCGACATGCTGCCGATGGCGCAGGATTTCATTGGTAAGGAAGGCCAGGTCAGCGCCTATGGCAATCAGCTGATCGTCAATGCAGATCAACGCAAGATCGACGAACTTAAAACCCTGATCAGCCAACTCGACGTCGCCGCCAAGCGCTTGCTGATCACCGTCGACACCAACGACAGCAATATCCAGGGTGATCAGGGTTACTCGGTCAACGGCGCCAAGCAAAACCAGACCCGAATCATCAATTACGGCACCGCCAGCCGCGACGGCGGCATCCAGCAGATTCAGGCCAGCGAAGGCACGCCCGCACTTATCCAGGTCGGCCAGAGTGTTCCGCTCACCAGCGCGCAGACTGATTCCTACGGTGATTTGCGCAGCCAGACCGAATACCGCAACGTCACTCAAGGCTTCTACGTCACCGCCAGCGTCACCGGCGACATCGTTCACTTGGCGATCAGTACTAACCGTGACCGCGTGAGCCAGGAACGTTCCGATGTAGTGAACGTGCAAAGTACCGACACAACTGTCACGGGCCGCCTCGGCGAATGGATCCTGCTGGCCGGCGTCAACCGCCAGACCCAAGCCGACAAACAGGGCACGAGCCGCAACTACGCTACTCAGGGCCGGGATGACATGACCCTGCGGGTGAAAGTCGATACTTTGGACTAAACCACCGAAAACTGACTGATTAGTCGTATTAGACCAAAGATGTAGTGCCTTAAAAAAAGCACTACAAAACGTTTGACGATCGAAAAAAGCAAAGGCATGATGGCCTCGCTCCCGCTAATCAGGGGCCCTGGCAAGGGCCTTCGAAGCGATGCTCGCACCTACCCCGCGAGCCGCTTCGTGTCTGTACCGCCCACAAGGTGTGTTTGACGAGGTTGCCGACTGGAACGAAGTTGTCCCGAGGGACGGAAGCGTAATTAGGTAACCCGGCACATCACTGAAGTTTGCACCAAGGCCCACGATGCCCCAATGCGTTCGCCAGTTTGCCCTTACCTGCTCACTTCCCCTCGAGCCCATCGTTCATCCCGTCGCCACCCCCGCCAAATCCGACTTGACCACCAAGCTTCTGGTCAGCGAGCGCATGAATTTTCCACCGCAGAACAACTTTCCGTAAAAGACGCGACGAGGTTTATCTCCATGGCACTGACACGCGAACAGCAAATTGCAGCCCTCGAAAAAGACTGGGCTGAAAACCCACGCTGGAAAGGCGTGACACGCGCTTACTCCGCTGCTGACGTCGTCCGCCTGCGTGGCTCGGTTCAACCTGAGCACACCTTTGCAAAACTGGGCGCCGAGAAGCTGTGGAACCTGGTTACACAGGGTGCCAAGCCGTCCTTCCGTCCTGATAAGGATTTCGTCAACTGCATGGGCGCCCTGACCGGCGGCCAGGCTGTACAGCAAGTTAAAGCCGGTATCCAGGCGATCTACCTGTCGGGCTGGCAAGTGGCTGCGGACAACAACTCCGCCGAATCGATGTACCCGGACCAGTCGCTGTACCCGGTGGACTCCGTTCCAACCGTGGTCAAGCGCATCAACAACTCGTTCCGTCGTGCTGACCAGATCCAGTGGAAAGCCGGCAAAGGCCCGGGCGACGAAGGCTACATCGACTACTTCGCCCCAATCGTGGCTGACGCTGAAGCCGGTTTCGGCGGCGTACTGAACGCTTACGAGCTGATGAAGAGCATGATCGAAGCAGGCGCCGCCGGCGTTCACTTCGAAGACCAACTGGCTTCCGTGAAAAAATGCGGCCACATGGGCGGCAAGGTACTGGTTCCTACCCAGGAAGCTGTACAGAAGCTGACCGCTGCCCGTCTGGCAGCTGACGTTGCCGGTACGCCGACCATCATTCTGGCCCGTACCGACGCTAACGCTGCTGACCTGCTGACTTCCGACTGCGACCCGTACGACCAGCCATTCGTGACTGGCGAACGTACCCAGGAAGGCTTCTACAAAGTGCGCGCCGGTCTGGACCAGGCCATCGCTCGCGGCCTGGCTTACGCTCCGTACGCCGACCTGATCTGGTGCGAAACCGCCAAGCCGGATCTGGACGAGGCTCGTCGCTTCGCTGAAGCGATCAAAAAGGAATACCCGGACCAACTGCTGTCGTACAACTGCTCGCCTTCCTTCAACTGGAAGAAAAACCTGGACGACGCGACCATCGCCAAGTTCCAGCGCGAACTGTCCGCCATGGGTTACAAGCACCAGTTCATCACCCTGGCCGGCATTCACAACATGTGGCACAGCATGTTCAACCTGGCGCACGACTACGCCCGCAACGACATGACTGCGTACGTTAAGCTGCAAGAGCAAGAGTTCGCTGACGCTTCGAAAGGCTACACCTTTGTGGCTCACCAGCAGGAAGTGGGCACCGGCTACTTCGACGACATGACCACTGTGATTCAAGGTGGTTCGTCTTCGGTAACCGCACTGACCGGTTCGACTGAAGAAGAACAGTTCCACTGATCTGCTTCGCCTGAACGATCGGCCGCTGCGGACCGACTAGAAAGCTAACCGCAACGCCGCACATCTGACGCCCCGACTGGTTCGGGGCGTTTTTTTGCCTGCGATTTCTCAAACACCACAAAATCCTGTGGGAGCGGGCTTGCTCGCGAAGGCGCCGGATCAGTCGCCATCAATGGTGAATGTTGAACCGCATTCGCGAGCAAGCCCGCTCCCACAAGGGATGGTGGCGCCCGAAGAAAACATTGATCCAGCGCGGTATCGGTGTCAGAAAAATCCGCTAAAACGGTCACCTTCACTACTTGCTGTAACGCACATAAAAGACAACTTCCCCGCCCCAACCCGGATAACCCGTTTAAAAACCACCGCAAACGGTATTGATTATCATTTAGCCGCAACTATGTTCGTTACATTCCCTACAAAACAATATTGATGAAAACCCGGCTAATGCCCGCAACGCATGGGCTGCGGGGCTTTGGAAGTGCGCTATGTCCTTATTCCTATAAATAATTTCGCTATAGGAATTTTACTTGCTGAGTGTTGTGCCATAAAATCAGCGGGATTGATTGCTGCGACATATCGTCACTGCTTTGTTTCTTTTCAAGCTCAGAGACCTTTGCTCTCTGTTAAGGATTACCAGCATGCCCGAAGCGACAGGACTCATGGCCCACAACTGGGGCTTTGCCATTTTCCTTCTGGGCGTCGTCGGCCTCTGCGCCTTCATGCTCGGCGTTTCCAGCCTCCTTGGGTCAAAAGCCTGGGGCCGCAGCAAAAACGAACCGTTCGAATCCGGCATGCTGCCTACAGGTGGCGCCCGTCTGCGGCTCTCAGCCAAATTCTATCTGGTCGCGATGCTCTTCGTGATCTTCGATATCGAAGCCCTCTTTCTCTTTGCATGGTCTGTGTCCGTCCGCGAAAGCGGCTGGACCGGATTCGTCGAAGCTCTCGTTTTCATAGCAATTCTGTTGGCAGGCCTTGTCTACCTATTCCGAGTGGGCGCCCTTGACTGGGCTCCGGAAGCTCGTCGTAAGCGGCAAGCGAAGCTGAAACAATGAGGCTTTGGCAATGCAATACAATCTCACCAGGATCGACCCCGATGCTCCTAACGAGCAGTATCCGATTGGCGAACGGGAAACCGTTTCCGATCCGTTAGAAGATCAAGTCCACAAAAACATCTTCATGGGCAAGCTCGAAGACGTGCTTAACGGCACGATCAACTGGGGGCGCAAGAACTCCCTGTGGCCGTATAACTTCGGTCTTTCGTGCTGCTACGTGGAAATGACCACCGCCTTCACGGCGCCCCACGACATCGCGCGCTTTGGCGCCGAGGTTATCCGGGCATCGCCGCGTCAGGCGGATTTCATGGTTATCGCCGGTACCTGCTTCATCAAGATGGCGCCGATCATTCAGCGTCTCTACGAGCAAATGCTCGAACCTAAATGGGTGATCTCCATGGGTTCGTGCGCCAACTCCGGTGGCATGTACGACATCTACTCTGTCGTTCAAGGGGTGGACAAGTTCCTGCCCGTGGACGTCTACGTGCCTGGCTGCCCGCCCCGTCCTGAAGCTTTCCTGCAAGGCTTGATGCTCTTGCAAGAGTCGATTGGACAGGAGCGTCGTCCGCTTTCCTGGGTCGTTGGTGATCAAGGCGTATACCGCGCCGAGATGCCTTCCGAGAAGGAAAAGCGCCGCGAACAGCGAATCGCAGTCACCAACCTGCGCAGCCCCGACGAAGTCTGATCCAGATCTGCTTCTTTAATAGAACGAGACACTGGCTTCATTCTTTACGTTGACCGAAAGCGATAAATAACCATGACTACAGGCAGTGCTCTGTACATCCCGCCTTATAAGGCAGACGACCAGGATGTGGTCGTCGAACTGAACAACCGTTTTGGCGCGGACGCCTTCACCGCTCAGCCTACCCGCACCGGCATGCCGGTGCTTTGGGTTGCGCGCGCCAAACTCGTCGAAGTCCTGACCTTCCTGCGCAACCTGCCCAAGCCGTACGTCATGCTCTATGACCTGCACGGCGTGGACGAGCGTCTGCGCACCAAGCGCCAAGGGCTGCCAAGCGGCGCCGACTTCACTGTGTTCTATCACTTGATGTCGATCGAACGTAATAGTGACGTGATGATCAAGGTCGCCTTGTCCGAGAGCGACCTCAACGTGCCGACCGTGACCGGTCTGTGGCCGAACGCCAACTGGTACGAGCGTGAAGTGTGGGACATGTACGGCATCAACTTTGCCGGTCACCCGCACCTGACCCGCATCATGATGCCGCCGACCTGGGAAGGTCACCCGCTGCGCAAGGACTTCCCGGCCCGTGCCACCGAGTTCGACCCGTTCACCCTGAACCTGGCCAAGCAACAGCTTGAGGAAGAAGCCGCGCGCTTCAAGCCTGAAGACTGGGGCATGAAGCGTTCCGGTGCGAACGAGGACTACATGTTCCTCAACCTCGGCCCTAACCACCCTTCCGCGCACGGTGCGTTCCGCATCATCCTGCAGCTGGACGGTGAAGAGATCGTCGATTGCGTGCCGGACGTTGGCTACCACCACCGTGGTGCCGAGAAGATGGCCGAGCGTCAGTCCTGGCACAGTTTCATTCCGTACACCGACCGTATCGACTACCTCGGCGGCGTGATGAACAACCTGCCGTACGTGCTCTCGGTCGAGAAGCTGGCCGGCATCAAGGTGCCCGAGAAGGTCGACGTCATCCGCATCATGATGGCCGAGTTCTTCCGGATCACCAGCCACCTGCTGTTCCTGGGGACTTACATCCAGGACGTCGGCGCCATGACCCCGGTGTTCTTCACGTTCACCGACCGTCAGAAGGCGTACACGGTGATCGAAGCGATTACCGGTTTCCGTCTGCACCCGGCCTGGTACCGCATCGGTGGCGTCGCCCACGACCTGCCGCGCGGCTGGGAAAAACTGGTGAAAGACTTCGTCGAGTGGATGCCAAAGCGTCTGGACGAATACCAGAAAGCCGCCCTGGACAACAGCATCCTCAAAGGCCGGACCATCGGCGTCGCCGCCTACAACACCAAAGAGGCCCTGGAATGGGGCGTCACCGGTGCCGGCCTGCGTTCGACCGGTTGCGACTTCGACCTGCGTAAAGCACGTCCATACTCCGGTTACGAAAACTTCGAATTCGAAGTGCCGCTGGCCGCCAATGGCGATGCCTACGATCGTTGCATCGTGCGCGTCGAAGAAATGCGCCAGAGCATCAAGATCATCGAGCAGTGCATGCGCAACATGCCGGAAGGCCCGTACAAGGCGGATCACCCGCTGACCACGCCGCCACCGAAAGAGCGCACCCTGCAGCACATCGAGACCCTGATCACGCACTTCCTGCAAGTTTCGTGGGGCCCGGTCATGCCGGCCAACGAATCCTTCCAGATGATCGAAGCGACCAAGGGCATCAACAGTTATTACCTGACGAGCGATGGCGGCACCATGAGCTACCGCACCCGGATTCGCACCCCAAGCTTCCCGCACCTGCAGCAGATCCCTTCGGTGATCAAAGGCAGCATGGTCGCGGACTTGATTGCGTACCTGGGTAGTATCGATTTCGTTATGGCCGACGTGGACCGCTAAGCATGAATAGCACGCTTATCCAGACAGACCGTTTCACCTTGAGTGAAACCGAGCGCTCGGCCATCGAGCACGAGTTGCATCACTACGAAGACCCGCGCGCGGCGTCGATCGAAGCCTTGAAGATCGTCCAGAAGGAACGTGGCTGGGTGCCGGACGGCGCTCTGTACGCCATCGGCGAGATCCTCGGCATCCCGGCGAGCGACGTTGAAGGTGTGGCGACGTTCTACAGCCAGATCTTCCGTCAGCCCGTGGGCCGTCACATCATTCGCGTTTGCGACAGCATGGTCTGCTACATCGGTGGTCACGAATCCGTGGTCAGCGAAATCCAGAGCAAGCTGGGCATCGGCCTGGGTCAAACCACCGCCGACGGTCGTTTCACCCTGCTGCCGGTCTGCTGCCTCGGCAACTGTGACAAGGCGCCGGCGTTGATGATCGACGACGACACTTTCGGCGATGTGCAGCCTGCCGGCGTTGCCAAATTGCTCGAGGGCTACGTATGACCCTGACTTCCTTCGGTCCTGCCAACCGCATGAAGCGTTCGGCCGAGACTCACCCGCTGACCTGGCGTCTGCGTGACGACGGCGAAGCCGTGTGGCTCGACGAGTACCAGGCCAAGAACGGTTACGCCGCTGCGCGCAAGGCCTTCGCCGACATGGCTCAGGACGACATCGTCCAGACCGTGAAAGATTCCGGCTTGAAAGGTCGCGGCGGTGCAGGCTTCCCCACTGGCGTTAAGTGGGGCCTGATGCCCAAAGACGAATCCATCAACATCCGCTACCTGCTGTGCAACGCGGACGAGATGGAACCGAACACCTGGAAAGACCGCATGCTGATGGAGCAACTGCCCCATCTGCTGATCGAAGGCATGCTGATCAGTGCTCGCGCGCTGAAAACCTACCGTGGCTACATCTTCCTGCGTGGCGAGTACACCACCGCCGCCAAGCACCTCAACCGTGCCGTGGAAGAAGCCAAGGCAGCTGGCCTTTTGGGCAAGAACATCCTGGGCAGCGGCTTCGATTTCGAGCTGTTCGTCCACACCGGCGCCGGGCGTTACATCTGCGGTGAAGAAACCGCGCTGATCAACTCCCTCGAAGGCCGCCGCGCCAACCCGCGTTCCAAGCCGCCCTTTCCTGCCGCCGTGGGCGTGTGGGGCAAGCCGACGTGCGTGAACAACGTTGAAACCCTGTGCAACGTGCCGGCGATCATTGCCGACGGCGTGGACTGGTACAAATCGTTGTCCCGTGAAGGCAGTGAAGACATGGGCACCAAGCTCATGGGCTTCTCCGGCAAGGTCAAGAACCCTGGCTTGTGGGAGCTGCCATTCGGCGTCCCGGCTCGTGAGTTGTTCGAAGACTACGCCGGCGGCATGCGCGACGGCTTCAAGCTCAAGTGCTGGCAGCCAGGCGGCGCCGGTACCGGTTTCCTGTTGCCGGAACACCTGGACGCACAAATGTACGCCGGCGGCATCGCCAAGGTGGGCACCCGTATGGGTACTGGCCTGGCCATGGCGGTCGACGATAGCGTCAACATGGTGTCCCTGTTGCGCAACATGGAAGAGTTCTTCTCCCGTGAGTCGTGCGGTTTCTGCACCCCGTGCCGTGACGGTTTGCCGTGGAGCGTCAAGCTGCTGAGTGCGATCGAAAACGGTGAAGGGCAAGCCGGCGATATCGAGACCCTGCTGGGTCTGGTCGGCTTCCTCGGCCCTGGCAAGACCTTCTGTGCTCACGCACCGGGCGCCGTGGAGCCGTTGGGCAGCGCAATCAAATACTTCCGCCATGAGTTCGAAGCCGGCATCGCGCCTACCAGCGCCGTCGTCCCGCCTCTGGCAAGGCCGATCGTAGTCGGCGCGTAAACGCTTAAAGAAGGCGAAGGGTCCGTGCCCTTCGCCTTCTCGTGTGATGACGCCTTTGAACGGCTGTATTGATTCACGCGAATAACAAGATTCCATTAGCCACGCCCGCTGACACCGGGCCAACGAAGAACTTTGAACCATGGCCACTATCCACGTAGACGGCAAAGAGCTCGAAGTCGATGGGGCAGACAACCTGTTACAGGCATGTCTGTCGCTAGGCCTCGATATCCCTTATTTCTGCTGGCACCCAGCCCTTGGCAGCGTTGGCGCTTGCCGCCAGTGCGCGGTCAAGCAGTACACCGACGCCAACGACACCCGTGGTCGGATCGTCATGTCCTGCATGACCCCCGCCACCGACGGCAGCTGGATCTCCATCGACGACGAAGAAGCGAAAGTGTTTCGCGCCAGCGTCGTTGAATGGCTGATGACCAACCACCCTCACGACTGCCCGGTCTGTGAAGAAGGCGGTCACTGCCACCTGCAAGACATGACGGTAATGACCGGCCACAACGAGCGCCGTTACCGCTTCACCAAGCGTACCCACCAGAACCAGCAACTGGGCCCGTTCATTTCCCACGAAATGAACCGCTGCATCGCTTGCTACCGCTGCGTACGCTTCTATAAGGATTACGCTGGCGGCACCGACCTCGGTGTGTTCGGCGCCCACGACAACGTGTACTTCGGTCGCGTTGAAGACGGCACCCTCGAAAGCGAGTTCTCCGGCAACCTCACCGAGGTCTGCCCGACCGGTGTGTTCACCGACAAGACTCACTCCGAGCGCTACAACCGCAAGTGGGACATGCAGTTCTCGCCGAGCATCTGCCATGGCTGCTCCAGCGGTTGCAACATCTCCCCGGGCGAGCGCTACGGTGAACTGCGTCGTATCGAAAACCGTTTCAACGGTTCGGTCAACCAGTACTTCCTGTGCGACCGTGGCCGTTTCGGCTATGGCTACGTCAACCGCGAAGATCGCCCACGTCAGCCTTTGCTGGCCAACGGCGCCAAGCTGAGCCTCGACGAAGCGCTGGATAAAGCCGCTGACTTGCTGCGCGGTCGCAACATCGTCGGTATCGGTTCGCCGCGTGCCAGCCTTGAAAGCAACTACGCGTTGCGCGAACTGGTGGGCGCCGAGCACTTCTACTCCGGTATCGAAGCCGCTGAGCTGGAGCGCATTCGTCTGGTCCTGCAGGTGCTGAAAGACAGCCCGCTGCCGATCCCGAACATGCGCGACATCGAAGACCATGACGCGATTTTCGTCCTCGGTGAAGACCTGACCCAGACTGCAGCGCGTATGGCCCTGTCCCTGCGTCAGTCGGTCAAGGGCAAAGCTGAAGACATGGCCGACGCCATGCGCGTTCAGCCTTGGCTCGACGCTGCGGTGAAGAACATCGGTCAGCACGCGCTGAACCCGCTGTTCATCGCCAGCCTGGCTGAAACCAAGCTCGACGACATCGCTGAAGAATGCGTTCACGCCGCGCCAGACGACCTGGCCCGCATCGGTTTCGCCGTGGCTCACGCCCTCGACGCCAGCGCTCCAGCGGTTGAAGGCCTGGATGCTGAAGCCCTCGAACTGGCCAAGCGCATTGCCGACGCCCTGCTCGCGGCAAAGCGTCCATTGATCATTGCCGGAACCTCGTTGGGTTCCAAGGCGCTGATCGAAGCGGCTGCGAACATCGCCAAAGCCTTGAAGCTGCGCGAGAAGAACGGTTCCATCAGCCTGATCGTGCCAGAGGCCAACAGCCTCGGCCTGGCCATGCTCGGTGGTGACTCGGTCGACGCCGCGCTGCAAGCCGTGATCGATGGCAAGGCCGACGCCATCGTCGTGCTGGAAAACGATCTGTACACCCGTACCGACAAAGCCAAGGTCGATGCCGCCCTGACCGCCGCGAAAGTGCTGATCGTGGCCGACCATCAAAAAACCGCCACCAGCGATCGCGCGCACCTGGTTCTGCCAGCCGCCAGCTTCGCTGAAGGTGACGGTACGTTGGTCAGCCAGGAAGGCCGCGCCCAGCGTTTCTTCCAGGTCTTTGATCCGAAATACATGGACGCCAGCATCCTGGTTCACGAAGGCTGGCGCTGGCTGCATGCCCTGCGCTCGACCCTGCTGAACCAGCCGATCGACTGGACCCTACTGGACCACGTCACCGCCGCCGTCGCTTCGAGCACACCGCTGCTGAACCGCATCGTCGACGCCGCACCGTCCGCCGCGTTCCGCATCAAGGGCATGAAACTGGCCCGCGAACCGTTGCGTTACTCCGGTCGTACCGCCATGCGTGCTGACATCAGCGTGCACGAACCGCGTACCCCGCAAGACAACGACACCGCGTTCAACTTCTCGATGGAAGGCTACTCGGGCTCGGTCGAACCGCGTCAGCAAGTGCCATTCGCCTGGTCCCCGGGCTGGAACTCGCCGCAAGCCTGGAACAAGTTCCAGGACGAAGTCGGTGGTCACATCCGCGCTGGCGACCCGGGCACCCGCCTGATCGAAAGCACCGGTGATTCGCTGAACTGGTTCGCCGCTGTGCCGCGTGCGTTCAACCCGGCTCCGGGCACCTGGCAAGTCGTGCCGTTCTTCCACCTGCTCGGCAGCGAAGAGACCTCTTCGAAAGCCGCACCGGTTCAGGAACGCATTCCGGCCGCTTACGTCGCCTTGGCCAAGTCCGAAGCCGATCGTCTGGGTGTCAATGACGGCGCCATGCTCAGCTTGAACGTCGCTGGTCAGACCCTGCGTCTGCCGCTGCGCATCAACGAAGAGCTGGGCGCTGGCCTGGTTGCATTGCCTGCGGGCATCGCCGGCATTCCGCCAGCGATCTTTGGCAAATCCGTTGACGGCCTGCAGGAGGCAGCTCAATGACTTGGTTCACTCCTGAAGTGATCGCCGTGATCATCTCGGTCATCCAGGCCATCGTGATTCTGCTCGCCGTGGTGGTGTGCGGCGCGTTGCTCAGTTGGGTCGAGCGTCGTTTGCTCGCCCTCTGGCAGGATCGTTACGGTCCGAACCGCGTCGGCCCGTTCGGCGCGTTCCAGATCGCGGCCGACATGATCAAGATGTTCTTCAAGGAAGACTGGACCCCGCCGTTCGCCGACAAGATGATCTTCACGTTGGCACCGGTCGTGGCCATGAGCGCCCTGCTGATTGCCTTCGCGATCATCCCGATCACCCCGACCTGGGGCGTGGCGGACCTGAACATCGGCATCCTGTTCTTCTTCGCCATGGCCGGTCTGTCGGTCTACGCGGTGTTGTTCGCCGGTTGGTCGAGTAACAACAAGTTCGCCCTGTTGGGCAGCTTGCGGGCCTCGGCACAAACCGTGTCGTACGAAGTGTTCATGGGCCTGTCGCTGATGGGCATCGTGATCCAGGTCGGCTCGTTCAACATGCGCGACATCGTTGATTACCAGGCCCAGCACCTGTGGTTCATCATTCCGCAGATCTTCGGTTTCCTGACCTTCTTCATCGCTGGCGTCGCCGTGACTCACCGTCACCCGTTCGACCAGCCGGAAGCGGAACAGGAACTGGCCGACGGTTACCACATTGAATACGCCGGCATGAAATGGGGCATGTTCTTCGTCGGTGAGTACATCGGCATCGTGCTGATTTCGGCGCTGCTGGTGACCTTGTTCTTCGGTGGCTGGCACGGTCCGTTCGATATCCTGCCGCAGATCCCGTTCATCTGGTTTGCACTGAAAACCGCGTTTTTCATCATGATCTTCATCCTGCTGCGCGCTTCGATTCCGCGCCCACGGTATGACCAAGTGATGGATTTCAGCTGGAAGTTCTGCCTGCCGCTGACCCTCGTCAACATGCTGGTGACCGCTGCGATCGTGTTGCTCAACACGCCCGCCGTCGCGGCTCAGTGAGGATAGAGAATCATGAAGTACATATTTGACATCGTGCATGGCTTCTTCACCCAGCTTCGCAGCCTGGTGATGATCTTCGGCCACGCCTTCCGCAAGCGCGACACTTTGCAGTACCCGGAAGAAGCCGTGTACTTGCCGCCGCGCTACCGTGGCCGTATCGTCCTGACCCGCGACCCTGATGGCGAAGAGCGTTGTGTAGCCTGCAACCTGTGCGCCGTGGCGTGCCCGGTCGGCTGCATCTCGCTGCAGAAAGCTGAAACCGAAGACGGTCGCTGGTACCCGGACTTCTTCCGCATCAACTTCTCGCGCTGCATCTTTTGCGGCCTCTGCGAGGAAGCCTGCCCGACCACCGCAATCCAGCTGACACCGGATTTCGAGATGGCCGAGTTCAAACGTCAGGACCTGGTGTACGAGAAAGAAGATCTGCTGATCTCCGGCCCCGGCAAAAACCCTGATTACAACTTCTATCGTGTTGCAGGTATGGCGATTGCCGGGAAGCCGAAAGGCTCCGCGCAGAACGAAGCCCAGCCGATCAACGTGAAGAGCTTGCTGCCTTAAGGAAGAAAGATGGAATTCGCTTTCTATTTCGCATCGGGTATCGCTGTGGTGTCCACGCTTCGCGTGATCACCAACACCAACCCCGTGCACGCCCTGCTCTACCTGATCATTTCGCTGATCGCCGTGGCCATGACGTTCTTCGCCCTCGGCGCACCGTTTGCCGGTGTCCTGGAAGTGATCGCCTACGCTGGCGCCATCATGGTGCTGTTCGTGTTCGTGGTGATGATGCTGAACCTTGGCCCGGCCTCGGTTCAGCAAGAGCGCGTCTGGCTCAAGCCCGGCATCTGGCTCGGCCCGGTGATTCTCGGCGCCCTGCTGCTGGCTGAACTGCTGTACGTACTGTTCGCTCACCAGAGCGGCCAGGCCATCGGCCACACCACCGTAGACGCCAAGGCCGTGGGCATCAGCCTGTTCGGTCCGTACCTGCTGGTGGTCGAACTCGCCTCGATGCTGCTGCTCGCCGCAGCCGTCACGGCGTTCCACTTGGGCCGCAACGAAGCCAAGGAGCAATGACGATGCCTGCTATCCCTATGGAGCATGGTCTGGCGGTCGCCGGCATCCTGTTCTGCCTCGGTCTGGTCGGCCTGATGGTCCGCCGCAACATCCTTTTCGTGCTGATGAGCCTGGAGGTCATGATGAATGCCTCCGCACTGGCGTTCATCGTTGCCGGTAGCCGCTGGGCGCAGCCGGATGGACAGATCATGTTCATCCTGGTGATCAGCCTGGCAGCCGCCGAGGCCAGTATTGGCCTGGCGATTCTGTTGCAGCTGTATCGCCGCTTCCACACTCTCGATATCGACGCTGCCAGCGAGATGCGCGGATGAATCTTCTCTATCTGACTTTCGTATTCCCTCTCATAGGTTTCCTGCTGCTGGCGTTCTCACGCGGCCGCTTCTCGGAAAACCTGTCGGCGCTGATTGGCGTCGGGTCCATCGGTTTGTCGGCCATCGTCACGGCTTACGTGATCTGGCAATTCAACGTCGCCCCGCCTGAGGGCGGTCACTACACCCAGGTGTTGTGGCAGTGGATGGCGGTTGAAGGCTTTACGCCGAACTTCGCGCTGTACCTGGATGGCCTGTCCGTGACCATGCTCGGTGTGGTCGTCGGCGTCGGCTTCCTGATCCACCTGTTCGCGTCCTGGTACATGCGCGGTGAAGCCGGTTACTCGCGCTTCTTCGCCTACACCAACCTGTTTATCGCCAGCATGCTGTTCCTCGTGCTGGGCGACAACCTGTTGTTCCTGTACTTCGGCTGGGAAGGCGTGGGCCTGTGCTCGTACCTGTTGATCGGTTTCTACTACAGCAACCGCAACAACGGTAACGCCGCACTCAAAGCCTTTATCGTCACCCGTATCGGCGACGTGTTCATGGCCATCGGCCTGTTCATCCTGTTCCAACAGTTGGGCACGCTGAACATCCAGGAACTGCTGGTCAAGGCACCTGAGCACTTCAAGGTCGGCGACTTCTGGATCGTTCTGGCGACTCTGATGCTGCTGGGCGGCGCTGTCGGTAAATCCGCGCAACTGCCGTTGCAAACCTGGCTGGCGGATGCGATGGCCGGTCCTACTCCGGTTTCGGCACTGATCCACGCCGCAACCATGGTGACCGCAGGCGTTTACCTGATCGCCCGTACCCACGGCCTGTTTGCGTTGGCGCCGGATATCCTGCACCTCGTCGGCATCGTCGGCGGCGTGACCCTGGTGCTTGCCGGTTTCGCGGCACTGGTTCAGACCGACATCAAACGTATCCTCGCCTACTCGACCATGAGCCAGATCGGCTACATGTTCCTGGCGCTGGGCGTTGGTGCTTGGGAAGGCGCGATCTTCCACCTGATGACCCACGCCTTCTTCAAGGCGCTGCTGTTCCTTGCGTCCGGTGCGGTGATCGTTGCCTGCCACCACGAGCAGAACATCTTCAAGATGGGCGGTCTGTGGAAGAAACTGCCGCTGGCCTACACCAGCTTCATCGTCGGCGGCGCGGCACTGTCTGCCCTGCCACTGGTCACCGCCGGTTTCTACTCCAAAGACGAAATCCTCTGGGAAGCGTTCGCCAGCGGCAACCACGGTCTGCTGTACGCAGGTCTGGTTGGCGCGTTCATGACGTCGCTGTACACCTTCCGCCTGATCTTCATCGCGTTCCACGGTGAAGCGAAGACCGAAGCGCACGCCGGTCACGGCATCGCTCACTGGCTGCCACTGTCGGTGCTGATCGTGCTGTCGACCTTCATCGGCGCCATGATCGTTCCGCCGCTGCACGGTGTGCTGCCGGAAAGCGTCGGCCATGCCGGCGGCGAAGCCAAGCACAGTCTGGAAATCGCTTCGGGCGCCATCGCCCTGGCCGGTATCCTGCTGGCCGCGCTGCTGTTCCTCGGCAAGCGTCGTTTCGTCACTGCAATCGCCAACAGCGGCATCGGCCGCTTCCTTTCGGCCTGGTGGTTCGCTGCCTGGGGCTTCGACTGGATCTACGACAAACTGTTCGTCAAGCCATATCTTGCGATCAGCCACGTACTGCGCAAAGACCCGCTCGACCAGACCATCGGTCTGATCCCGCGTATGGCCAAAGGCGGCCACACCGCCCTGAGCCGTACCGAAACCGGTCAACTGCGTTGGTACGCCGCCTCGATGGCAGCCGGCTCCGTGCTGGTCATCGGCGCCATCGTGCTGGTAGCGGTCTGAATATGAACCTTGCGAACTTGCGAAAGGAATTGAGCCCGTCATGATTCTGCCTTGGCTAATCCTGATCCCCTTCATCGGCGGCCTGCTGTGCTGGATGGGTGAGCGCTTCGGCGCCACCCTCCCCCGCTGGATTGCGCTGTTGACCATGACCCTGGAACTCGCACTCGGCCTCTGGCTGTGGGCCCACGGTAATTATTCATTTGCTCCGGCGCCTGGCGCCGATCCGACCTGGGCGCTTGAGTTCAAGCACGTCTGGATCCAGCGCTTCGGCATCAGCGTGCACCTGGCCCTCGACGGCCTGTCGCTGCTGATGATCCTGCTGACCGGTCTGCTGGGTATCCTCTCGGTACTCTGCTCGTGGAAAGAGATCCAGCGTCACGTTGGCTTCTTCCACCTGAACCTGATGTGGATCCTGGGCGGTGTCGTCGGCGTGTTCCTCGCCCTCGACCTGTTCATGTTCTTCTTCTTCTGGGAAATGATGCTGGTGCCGATGTACTTCCTCATCGCGCTCTGGGGTCACAGTTCTTCGGACGGCAAGAAAACCCGGATCTACGCGGCGACCAAGTTCTTCATCTTCACTCAGGCGTCCGGCCTGATCATGTTGGTGGCGATCCTGGGTCTGGTGCTGGTCAACTTCAACAGCACCGGCGTGATCACGTTCAACTACGCCGACCTGCTGAAAACCAAGATGTCGCTCACCACCGAGTACATCCTGATGCTCGGCTTCTTCATCGCCTTCGCGGTGAAGCTGCCGGTCGTACCGTTCCACTCGTGGTTGCCTGACGCTCACGCTCAGGCGCCGACCGCGGGTTCGGTCGACCTGGCCGGTATCTTGTTGAAGACGGCGGCTTACGGCCTGCTGCGTTTCGCCCTGCCGCTGTTCCCGAATGCCTCGGCCGAGTTCGCGCCGATTGCCATGACCCTGGGTCTGATCGGGATCTTCTACGGTGCGTTCCTGGCCTTCGCCCAAACCGACATCAAGCGTCTGATCGCCTATTCCTCCGTTTCCCACATGGGCTTCGTGTTGATCGGCATCTACTCCGGCAGCCAACTGGCGCTGCAGGGCGCGGTGATGCAGATGCTGGCGCACGGTATATCGGCGGCGGCACTCTTTATCCTCAGCGGTCAGTTGTACGAGCGCACTCACACCCGCGACATGCGTGAAATGGGTGGCCTGTGGTCGAAGATCGCTTACCTGCCGGCCATCAGCCTGTTCTTCGCTGCGGCGTCCCTGGGCTTGCCGGGTACCGGTAACTTCGTCGGTGAGTTCCTGATCCTGATCGGCACCTTCGCCGCTGCGCCGTGGATCACCGCGATCGCAACGTCGGGCCTGGTGTTCGGTTCGGTCTATTCGCTGATCATGATCCACCGTGCCTACTTCGGCCCGTCCAAATCGGACGCGGTGTTGCATGGCATGGATGGTCGCGAACTGATCATGGTGGTCGGTCTGGCGGCGCTGCTGATTTACATCGGCGTGTACCCGCAACCGTTCCTCGATACCTCTGCCGCGACGATGCATGGCGTGCAGCAGTGGCTCGGCTCCGCCTTCACTCAACTCGCTTCGGCCCGGTAAGAGCGCTATGGAATTCACGACTCAACACTTTATCGCGCTAGCGCCGTTGTTGATCACTAGCGCCACGATCATCGTGGTGATGCTGGCGATTGCCTGGCGCCGCAACCACTCGCAGACCTTCCTGATTTCCGTGGCGGGCCTGAACCTGGCGTTGCTGTCGATCCTGCCAGCCTTGAAAGTCGCGCCATTGGCCGTGACTCCACTGCTGCAAATCGATAGCTTTGCCTGCTTGTACATGGCGCTGATCCTGGTCGCCACCCTCGCTTGTGTCACCCTCGCGCACGCCTACCTCGGCGATGGCGGTTCGGGTTATCCGGGCAACCGTGAAGAACTGTACCTGCTGATCCTGATGTCCGCCGCCGGTGGCCTGGTTCTGGTCAGCGCGCAGCACCTGGCCGGATTGTTCATCGGTCTGGAACTGTTGTCGGTGCCGGTCTACGGTCTGGTGGCGTATGCCTTCTTCAACAAGCGTTCGCTGGAAGCCGGTATCAAGTACATGGTGCTGTCGGCCGCCGGTTCCGCGTTCCTGTTGTTCGGTATGGCGCTGCTGTACGCCGATTCGGGCAGCCTGAGCTTCGTCGGTATTGGTCAGGCACTGGCCGCCACTGGCCTGCCAAGCTCGCTGGCGCAACTGGGCCTGGGCATGATGCTGATCGGTCTGGCGTTCAAGCTGTCGCTGGTACCGTTCCACCTCTGGACCCCGGACGTGTACGAAGGTGCTCCGGCACCGGTGGCCGCGTTCCTGGCGACCGCGTCCAAAGTGGCTGTGTTCGCGGTGATGGTGCGTCTGTTCCAGATCTCGCCAGCGGCGAGCAGCGGCGTGCTGAGCGACGTACTGACCATCATCGCCATCGCGTCGATCCTGTTCGGTAACCTGCTGGCTCTGACCCAGAGCAACCTCAAGCGTCTGCTGGGTTACTCGTCCATCGCTCACTTCGGTTACCTGTTGATCGCCCTCGTGGCGAGCAAGGGTCTGGCCGTGGAAGCCATCGGCGTGTACCTGGTCACCTACGTGATCACCAGCCTCGGCGCCTTCGGCGTGATCACCCTGATGTCCTCGCCATACAACGGCCGTGACGCCGATGCCCTGTACGAATACCGCGGCCTGTTCTGGCGCCGTCCGTACCTGACCGCCGTACTGACCGTGATGATGCTGTCCCTGGCCGGTATCCCGCTGACCGCGGGCTTCATCGGCAAGTTCTACATCATCGCGACCGGTGTCGAGTCGCACCAATGGTGGCTGGTCGGCTCTCTGGTACTGGGCAGCGCCATCGGCGTGTTCTACTACCTGCGTGTGATGGTCACCCTGTACCTGATCGAACCGAACCTGCGTCGCCACGATGCGCAACTGCACTGGGAACAACGTGCAGGCGGCGTGATGCTGCTGGCGATCGCTCTCGTAGCGTTCTTCCTCGGCGTTTACCCGCAGCCGCTTCTGGTTCTGGTTCAGCAGGCCGGCTTGGCGGGTTGATCGCTTAAGCGACACTCGGTAGAAAACAGAAACGGCACCTTCGGGTGCCGTTTTTGCGTTTGTGGGATTTGTTACGGATGTCCTGTCCTCTCCTACTGTAATCCCCGAAGCTCTCGCGGGATTGTCGGTTCCTTTGGAAAAGCTAATTCTTTTGGGGATAAATCGGACTTTCCCTACACCTAAAACGGAATCACCCGGCATTTAAAGTTGAGGCCGCTCGCCAAAGTCCCCGTTTTACGAATCGGGACACGAACGTGACTAGACTCATCCCCAAAAGCGAACTCAATGGCCAACGTAGCCAGCTACTCGACCCTTACCAAGCCATGGAAGAGTTCCGACAGGCTCTGAATCGCCCCGATGATCTGCCCGGCTTCGACAATCTGCTAAACGCGTTGGGCCTCCATCGCTCCAACTACCTGCAAGGTATCAACCAACGAAAACTCATGGATGCCATCAGTAACGGTGACTGGGCACTGGTGAAACCGCGCGTTACTGGTGATAGCGGCGGTGCCTCCTGGAACGCCTTCAAACCCAAACCCGAGCCAGCACCCGCACACCATCTGGTAGAAGAACACGCCTTCACTCTGCCCAAACCGGCAGAGTCAGGCTTCCACATCGTCCAGACTCCCATGACCCTCAAAGCACTGGAACGCTCGCTGTACGAAGTCACACCCAGCGATGTGCTGCGCCGAGAGTTCCGCTCGCTCAATCTTCATCTCGGTGAACAGGTAAAGCCGGGGCAAATGGTCATCTTCAGCGACTCGCGCAACTACATGTGCCGACGCGAAGAGGCACAGATGATGGCGGCGGCGGAAAAAGTGAATGAAGCGCTGAAGGATCTGACGGACGAAGAGGCTTCGTTCATGGTTGAGCATCATGAGGTGATTGAGCCGTTTTTGGGAGTTTCTTCCGGAGCGTTGGGTGTAGCGTCGTTTATGGTGGGTCAGCATATGGAAACACTGAAGAACACGCTTAAAGAACTTGAACGGTTACACATGGAGCAGTACCGCCAGTATGGCCATCTGAAATCCCCGGATTTTTTTGCGAAACGCAAAAGGTTGATGACTAAACTCGATGCCGATTTAGGGCCTTTGGTTCGCAAGGCAACAGGTATTCCGGATCATCCGAAACTTAAACGGGCGCTAGGCTTGTCAACGCGAAGAATCGTGCACAACTGGAACAAGGCTGGCGCACCGACTCAACTTCCGGGCTATGCAACTCATATCGAAGGCGTCGCGCGAGCTTCTAAATACATAAAGGCAGGTGGCTATGTGGCGATTGGTCTAGGTGCTGGTTCAGCAGCGATGAAGATTCGCGAGGCATGTCGCACTGGACGCGAGGAGGAATGTCGTCAAGCAAAATATGTGGAGGGCTCGAAACTATCTGGAAACGTCGCAGGCGGAATGATTGCTACCCGACTGGCACCAGTTGTTGCACAAATGACGTGTGCTGCGATTGGGGTGGGAACAGTTGGTACGGGAGGATTAGCTTGCATGCTAGTTGTGAGCGGTATGCTTGCCGCACAAATGGGAGATAGCGGTGGTCAAGCGGGAGAATTTATCGGCGAAAAATTGTACGAGGTGAACCAGCAATGACCTTCGACCAATTAATTGGCTTATCCGGAGTCCCACTTTTCGTATTGTTTTTTGTGAACTACTTATTCTCGGCGTACGTAGCAACCCACAAACTAGAAGAGATTCAAAGCCACTTCACCAACTCTCGCTTCGTCGCATCTCATCGAGGAGACAAGAATACTGCGATCATCTTCAAAGTAGGAAATCTGGAGATTATATATGCCCTACTAACCTTCAAATTTTTTCGCAATATGGATCCAGACTCGATTGATGAGGTAGAGATTTTTCCAAAAACTTTGCGCCCTTGGGTGGTCATTCCCGGTCACATCAACACAATTTGTGTCTTGTGGTTTTTTTTAATACTTGTCTGGATCAATGTCACGGGTTATCTGTGATCCCCCCTGATCTCGCCCATACTTTTACTGGACCATGATTTTTTGTCGGGAAGTGATCCTGATGCAATGAACGAGATTGCTCGCTTCCCATTACCCGTGCGACGCTGGATCATCATTCCAGCTCGAATGTTTGGCTATTCTTTTTTAGGTTATTGCGTGATCCATCTCGGCGGAACCTTCTTTGGAATATTTGCCTGACGGCAGCGAAACCGACTATCAGCCATTCAATAAAAACGCGGCCCTTCTGGCGCCGCGTTTTTTGTGTCTGCTCAGCCCCGCTGATCAGCCAGCGGGGTCGACGTTATCCAGTGCCTTGTTCACCGCCAGTTCGCCCAACATCACCACCTGCGCAATCCCCAACAGCGTTCTGCGATGCGTGCCTTCCAGCAGCGCAGCAAAGTCGCCGAGCATGACCGTGGCCGATGCCAAGGATTCACAGGCATTGGCCAGCAACGATTCGGTATCGGCTTTGGGGTTGACGAAGAACATTTCGTTGGGGGTGTATGGCGCGGCCATGATGTTGGCGGTGGGATTCAGATAGTAGTCGAGCGCGCGGTCGGCGGCTTCATGGAGTTTTCGGGTGTCGACAGAGGCGTAAGGGGATGTTGAGTCGGCGTCCGCAACGGAGTCTGCTTTGGGAGGGTTGGGTGTTGGTTTTTTCATAAGTAATTCCGGTGTGTGGCTGTGGAGCTGACCCATTCGGTTCCAATCGAAGGGGTGGCAGCTGTACGCAGGTTGGAACCCGGGACACCGAAAACCCGACAGACTCGAAGTCTCCCGCGTACAGCCGCCATAACGGAGTGCATACCATCAAGGTGCGCAAGCATACGTCATGAAAGCCACTTTTGCGCTTTCGGGGTGCCGGGGTTCCAATCCCGATCGCTGAATTGGCAGCGACGCTCACAGGCTAGAGAACGGACGTCCGACGGACAACCTGAAAACACTGTGGGAAGGTTCAGCTAATTCCACTAAACACTTAAACATTCAGAATAGAAATACGAACTGTGGTGCACGGAATTATAAGACCTGCTCCCACAGATTTAGCGGTGTAGACGAAGCCTGCTGCCCCCCCCGTCAGTCCTACTGCCAAGTATCCCCTCCCTTTTATCGAATGCTCTCACCGTACTGGTCGCCTTGTCCTACAGGTGTTTTTACGACCGGGGTCTACCGTTGAAATCAGAAACGAAAAGGATGGCGCTGATGCCTTGACCGATTCGATTATCGAGACAACACTATACGTAGGTAGCGTACAGAACATGGATGCTCTTTTTATCGAATTACCTATGTTTCAGAAACACCGAGACGATTACCTGGATGACGATCTGTTTCGCAGCCTCCAGCTGGAGTTGCTGAAAAATCCGGAAGCGGGCGATCTCATCGAGTGCACCGGTGGGCTGCGCAAAATCCGCTTCTGCGATCAACACCGAGGCAAGGGCAAGCGCAGCGGATTACGGGTGATTTATTACTGGTGGCCAGGCTTCGATCAATTCTGGTTATTCACCGTGTACGACAAAAACGAGCAAGACGACCTGTCGCCCTCCCAGAGAAAAATTTTCAGACAAGCGCTAGCAAGAGAAATCAACACGAGATCCCACGATGAAACGTGACATTTTTTCCGAACTGATGGATGGCCTCGAAGCCCTGGCCGATGAGCGCCAAGGCAAGATCACTTTGCGAACCCACAGAGTCCAGTTGCCAAAGCTGGTGCCGATCACTGCCGAGGAAGTGGTAGCTATCCGCCAACAGCTCAACCTCTCCCGGTCCGTGTTCGCCATGTACCTGCGCACCAACACCCGGACCCTCGAGAACTGGGAACAGGGACGCGCAACGCCCAATGCCCAGGCAACAACACTCATCCGATTGGTTGAACGTTTTCCGCAGACCATCGAACAGCTCGCAGCCCTGTCCTGAACCATCGAGGCATAACGGCACCTTCGGGTGCCGTTTTTCGTTTGTCGGAGGCCGAAAACCCAAACCACGAGACGCTCCGTTACTCCTTTCCACGCAAATGCTGTAGGAACATTCGTCAAACTAAAGACCAAAGCGAACACAAAAAACAGTTATTGAGATTCTTCCCTGTTCTATGGCTGAAATTTCCCACAAGTGACCACGAAAAAGGTCAACCAACTATTCGTTTTGTAATGTCGCTCTTGGCGAAACTCACCACGGCGTCACGCAATACCCGGTCAATACATCAATTGTTGTGTACGTATTTCCGCGTTACTTCAACTCGCCTTCGACACTTCCTGACATTTTTGACGGCCTGAACCCATGACGAATACATTTGATCCGTGCTCAACAAAGCACATCCCACTAACAACAAGAGGATTCAATCATGGGTTATATCTCCAGCTGGAACGCTAACAAAGTCATCGATCTTGTACAGCAGGAAGCCCCGACTGCCGAACAAATCGAAGCACTTCAATTGACCGAGGAAGAACAGGCCGAACTGGACGCCGAATAAAAAAACCGGGGGCAATGCCCCCGGTTTCTCGAAGGAGCGAATAATGGAAAAGTTCATGGTTGCTGAACGGGAACTGACACTGGCCCAGGCCGAGCAGCGAATTTTTGCCGAACTGGAGGGCTTTGGACTTCATCTCGACATCCGCACTATTGGCAGTAAAATCGTTGCGACCCACGCCTCTGTCAGCACCTACAATCCTCGACGCAGGGCAAGAGGCGCCGGCAAAGGCTACGCAAACCAGGCCCGAGTCGGTGCTCTGTACGAAACCCTGGAACACTACCTGAGCGATCATTGTGATACTTCCATCGCCCACTACATCGCGCCGACCTGTTTTTCCACCGACCCACTTTTTAACGACGACACGGCACTTACACTTATCGCAAAACAAAATGCCTGCACTGCCTGCCGAACGTATATCAACCCACTAAACCAATCTTCGTTTTACTATCCGATAGCCCTGTGCACACCAGACTATTCAAACAATATCTTTGCACCCGACACCACTAACTACCGTTCCCTGCGACGTTATGCCAGTAACAGCGGAACCGCTATTGGGGCGAGTTACAACGAGGCCGTGCTGCACGCCGCCAATGAATGTATCGAACGCGACGCAGTGTCATTGTTTCTACTGGAACATTTTTACTACGAAAACCACCCACCTTTACGCCGCGTCGCCCGATTAACCGATGACGATGTCCTGGGCCGACTGTGGTCAGACGCCGAGTCTGAAATCGGCGCCGAGATTGTCCTTGTCGACATCAGCAATGAATTTCTGCCGCGTACCTTTCTCGCTTTTTCCATCGGGCCTTGTGCAACGCCCAGAGTGTTCGGAACAGGGTGCTCACTCATGGCCCGACATGGTGCATGGCGCGCCCTGACAGAGCTCGTTCAGTTGCATCACGGGGCCGGCGAACATGAACTGAAGCATTGCCTGGGTAACGCGGAACGTCATCTCAAGCATTTTCCCCGGCTGTTGCGCTGCTTGCGATTCGACCTCGATCCTTTGTTGAACCTGAGCGAACAACAGTACGTGACCTTGCCCGCCGCACAGGAGGAAAAGCCATTGTCTGAACAGATCGATCTGCTGGCCAAAGACCTGCAGCGACATGAGCGGACACTGGGCATTTCACAGCTGCATCAAACCAGACTGGGAACCACACTGGTCAACGTCGTGATACCGGGGTTGGAACGCTTTTTTGTTGTTTCCAGCGGCAATGTGGTGGTTCCGCAAGCGCGGGGGCGTCGCCTGGAACGTGAAGAGGGAGTGAGCGCATGAACCCTCGGAGAGAAGTGCAACTGGCTCAAACCTTCGTCCAGCCTCCCAGCGCGACAGCGGGACTCAATTGCTACATCGAACCCAACGGCCCCGGGCGCCATCACCTCTTCGTTTTGCGGGTGAACGGCTGCAACTGGGCTGGTCGCAAAGTGCTGCAACAGACTGAAACCGGCGGTTGGTACATCAACAGCCTGCTCAAACCCTGGATGTTGCTTGGACCGCTGGCAGATATGCAGTGGTGCGATGATGGCATCGCCCTCTATTTTCACAGTGCGTCCCTGGAGCAAAAGGAAGCGGCTTTCAACCTCGCACAGGCGCGACCCGACAGTGAAGTCCGTTTCCCGTTTCCTGCAATCGATGACAAGGGGCTGGAGTTCGTCTGCCCGACCGATTACTGGCAGTGTGACGACTTGCTCGCCACACAACTGGATGCCGACGAAATCCACCTGCGCCAGCATTGCGCAGCCCTGCTTAAAACCCTGTCGCACCCCGGCACCGTGATTCTTGATCCGGCCTGTTCGACTGGCGAGTTCATAACGCACCTGGCCCGTGCGCTTCCCGACCGCCATTGCCTGGGTTCCGACCTTTCAGCCTCGATGATCGAACACGCCAAAGGCCGTCATGCCAACAGCACGGTGGAGTTCCTTATGGGCGATGCCCGAAACGTTGCGTCGTCCGGCCTCAAATGCGATGTGCTGATTCTGCGTTTTCTCAATGCCGAAGTGATGACTCGGGTCGATGCCCGGCAAGTTTTTCACGAGATGACGGCCTGTGTGAATCCGGGAGGCACTATTCTCGTTTTCGGTCATACCCCGGTGCTGCTCGAGGTGCCGTACATGGCCCAGATGCTGAAACTTGAGCTGATTTCCAGTTTGGCGGCTCGACCCGGGCAAGTAGAACTGTTCCAGTTCTACCGGCTGAGGGTCCCCATGCAATGACACCTACATTCAAGAACGGCTACTTCCCGACCTGCGGCGGGCATTTGCTCTATTGGGAGCGGCACGGCACCCCTGGCACCGAGCCGATATTTTTCCTGCACGGCGGACCGGGTGGGCGTAGCACTCGTCATCATCTGGAGTTCTTCGACGTTAACCGTTTCGACATCGTCCTGTTTGATCAGCGCGGCTGCGGACGCTCTCATCCCCACGGCGAACTCAAGCACAACAACACCGGACTGTGCGTAGAAGACATTGATGCGCTACGCCAGCATTTGGGTTTCGAAAAAATCAGCCTGTTGGGAGTTTCCTGGGGAAGCTGGCTGGCGATCCAGTACCAGCAGCTTTATCCCCAAGCAGTGCTGAAAACCACCTTGGTCTCGGTGTTTGTACCCTTTAGCGCAAACGTCAGTGCCTACGACCAACAGTTAAGCGAATGTCTGGCGAGTGTAAGCCTGGGGACCGATGGCTCTAGTACGCGGCAGATCTACCAGATACTGAGCAACGGCTGTGCAGCGCAGCAACGTCAGGCGGCAACCCATTGGTTAAAGGCCGTTTTGCAATTAAACGGGCAGACGATGCGTCAAGACACGCTTGAAGACTTCGTCGATGAAGAAGCCGTGCGCTCGATCCGTCTGGAGTTGCACTACCACCTCAATCAATATTTCTTCACCCGCAAGCAAGAGCATCTCATCCTCGATGCCAACACCCAGGTGATACAAGGCATCAAGGATACGTTTGGCATGACTAGCCTGCGCTGGCTTCGTCAACACCTGAACCTGCAGTGTCAGTTGCTCCACGCCGGGCATGATGCGTTTGAGGGGGCCATGCTGAAAGCCGTGCGACGCACTTTGACGCGAAGCCTGTGCCGCTGAAAAAAGGTGCCTTTGTCGGATGCTGGTTCAGCTGGAGAAATTGGGTGTCTGCTCGCAATAACAATGGATCAGCCACAAACAAGAACGGCACCTTTCGGTGCCGTTCGCCTTGCTCAGTACACTCGCTTACTTACGCGCATCCGCCCACGATTTCAGCAGTTCGTTGTAGCTCACGGTTTCGCCCTTCGGCTTCTCGTTCGCCAATTTAGGCTTCGGTGCGCCCGGTTGATCGAACCAGTATTGCGCATCGCGCTCGGGGTTCATTTTCGGAGCACAGGTGGTTTGCGCTTTCGAACGTTCCAGACGGGACATGATCGCGTCCTGATCCTTGGCCAAACCATCAAGCGCCTCTTGTGGAGTTTTCTCGCCGCTGGCCGCTTCGGCGATGTGGCTCCACCACAGTTGCGCCAGACGCGGATAGTCCGGCACGTTGGTCCCGGTCGGGGTCCATTGCACGCGGGCCGGGCTGCGGTAGAACTCGACCAGACCACCGAGTTTGGGTGCCAGGTCGGTCATCGCTTGCGAGTTGATGTCCGACTCGCGGATCGGCGTCAGGCCGACGATGGTTTTCTTCAGCGACACGGTTTTCGAGGTCACGAACTGCGCATAGAGCCACGCCGCCAGTTTCTGTTTCTCAGGCGTGGACTTCATGAACGTCCACGAACCCACGTCCTGATACCCGAGCTTCATGCCCTCCTCCCAATACGGACCGCGTGGTGATGGCGCCATGCGCCACTTCGGCGTGCCGTCGGCGTTGACCACCGGCAGGCCGGGTTTGGTCATGTCGGCGGTGAACGCGGTGTACCAGAAGATTTGTTGGGCGATGTTGCCCTGGGACGGCACCGGACCGGACTCGGAGAAGGTCATGCCCGCCGCTTCTGGTGGTGCATAGGCCTTGAGCCAATCGACGTACTTGGTGGTGGCAAAGACCGCCGCCGGGCCGTTGGTGTCGCCACCGCGGGTCACGCTGGAACCTACCGGATGGCAATCTTCGACACGGATGCCCCACTCGTCCACCGGCAAACCGTTCGGCAGGCCTTTGTCGCCGCCACCGGCCATGGAGAACCAGGCATCGGTGAAGCGCCAGCCCAGGGACGGGTCTTTCTTGCCGTAGTCCATGTGCCCGTAGACCCGCTTGCCGTCGATTTCCTTGACGTCTTCGCTGAAGAATTTGGCGATGTCTTCATAGGCCGACCAGTTCACCGGCACGCCCAATTCGTAGCCGTACTTTTCCTTGAACTTGGCTTTCAGCTCCGGCCGTTCAAACCAGTCGGCGCGGAACCAGTACAGGTTGGCGAACTGCTGGTCAGGCAGCTGATAGAGCTTGCCGTCCGGAGCCGTGGTGAACGAAAGACCAATGAAGTCCTTGAGGTCCAGCGTCGGCGAGGTGAAGTTCTTGCCTTCATTGGCCATCAGGTCCGTGATCGCTTCGGTCTTGCCGTAGCGGAAGTGCGTACCGATCAGGTCCGAGTCGTTGACCCAGCCGTCATAGATGCTCTTGTCCGATTGCATCACGGTCTGCAGCTTTTCCACCACGTCGCCTTCTTGCAGCAGGTCGTGGGTCACCTTGATCCCGGTGATCTCGGTAAAGGCCTTGGCCAGCACCTTGGACTCATATTCGTGGGTGGTCAGGGTTTCGGAGACGACTTTGATGTCCATCCCGCGAAACGGCTCGGCCGCCTTGATGAACCACTTCAATTCCGCGAGCTGCTGGTCGGCCGTCAGGGTAGACGGTTTGAACTCGGCGCCAATCCATTTTTTCGCAGCGTCTTCATAGGCGTCGGCCCAGGCCGCAGCGCTCAACCCACTGAGTGCCAGCATGGCTGCCAATGAAATGCTATGTCGCAGCTTATTGTTTTTGTCGAACATAGAGACCTCCTGTTTGATTTTCGGAGCAACATTGCCGAGCGATTCGACTAGCCCCAACGCATCACAGCCAACAGCCACACCAGGGACAACGCGGACGCTACCCAGATGCTCCAGTCGGTGACGCCGATTACCAGCAAATGCAGGTAGGCGCTGCCGAGAAGACCGATAAACAGCCGATCGCCACGGGTGGTGGCAATCGGCAACAAACCCCGCCGAAGAATGCTCGGCGAACGCAATTCCCAGGTCGTCATGCCCACCAGAATCAGGCCAATGACAATGAAGAACGCCGCGGTCGGGACCGTCCAACTCATCCATTCCATCATCAGTTCCTCATACCCGGCCGAGGGCAAAGCCCTTGGCCACGTGGTTGCGAACAAACCAGATCACCAGCATGCCCGGCAGGATGGTCAACACCCCCGCCGCCGCCAGCACGCCCCAATCGATGCCGGACGCCGAGACCGTGCGCGTCATCACCGCCGCAATCGGCTTGGCGTTGACCGACGTCAGCGTGCGCGCCAAGAGCAATTCGACCCAGGAAAACATGAAGCAGAAAAACGCCGTGACGCCGATCCCGGAACCGATCAGCGGAACGAAAATCTTCACGAAAAACTTGGGAAAACTGTAGCCGTCGATGTAGGCGGTTTCATCGATTTCCTTGGGCACGCCGGACATGAAGCCTTCAAGAATCCACACCGCCAACGGCACGTTAAACAGGCAGTGAGCCAGGGCCACAGCGATGTGGGTGTCGAACAGACCGATCGAGGAATAGAGCTGGAAGAACGGCAGCAGGAATACCGCCGGCGGCGCCATGCGGTTGGTCAGCAGCCAAAAGAACAGGTGCTTGTCACCGAGGAAGCGATAGCGCGAGAACGCATACGCCGCCGGCAGCGCCACGCTCAGGGAGATCACCGTGTTCAGGCTGACGTAGTAGAGCGAGTTGAGGTAACCGGTGTACCAGCTCGGATCGGTGAAGATCACCTTGTAGTTATGCAAGGTGAAATCCGAAGGAAACAGCGTCAGGCCGCCGAGGATTTCGGTGTTGCTCTTGAACGACATATTCAGTAGCCAGTAAATCGGCACCAGCAGGAACAGGATGTAGAGCAGCAACGGAATGAGTTTTCTCTTGCTCATGGCAGACCTCAGCGGTTGGCGTCAGAGTGAGTCATGGCGGTGTAGAACAGCCAGGACACCAACAGGATGATCAGGAAGTACACCAGCGAAAACGCCGCTGCCGGCCCCAGGTCGAATTGCCCTACAGCCATCTGGGTCAACGTCTGACTGAGGAACGTCGTGGCATTCCCCGGGCCGCCACCGGTCAGCACGAACGGCTCGGTGTAGATCATGAAACTGTCCATGAAGCGCAGCATCACCGCGATCAGCAGCACGCTTTTCAGCTTGGGCAACTGGATGTGCCGGAACACCGCCCAGGCCGAGGCGCGATCAATCCGCGCCGCTTGGTAATACACGTCCGGAATCGCCCGCAACCCGGAGAAACACAGCAGCGCCACCAACGACGTCCAGTGCCACACGTCCATCACCAGCACCGTGACCCAGGCGTCCATGGTGTTCGACGCATAGTTGTAGTTGATGCCCATGGCATTCAGGCTCGAACCCAGCAGGCCGATGTCGGCACGGCCGAAGATCTGCCAGATGGTGCCAACCACGTTCCATGGAATCAGCAACGGAATGGCCAGGATGATGAGCACCAGCGACGACCAGCGCCCCTTGGTCGGCATGGTCAGGGCGATGGCGATGCCCAACGGGATTTCAATCAGCAGCACGCAGGCCGAGTAGATGAACTGCCGCAACAGCGAGTCATGCAAGCGCGGGTCGAGCAGCACTTGTTTGTACCAGTCGGCGCCGACGAAGTAGCGGCTGGACTGGTCGAAAATGTCCTGCACCGAATAGTTGACCACCGTCATCATCGGGATCACCGCACTGAAGGCCACCAGCAGGAACACCGGCAACACCAGCCACCAGGCCTTGTTGTTTTGCACCTTGTTCATGGCTGTGCCTCCAAGAGGTATTCATCGGCATACACCATCAACCACTGCGCCGGAAAACTGATGTACGCCGTGCCTTCAGGCACCGGTTTGTCTTCGGCCAGGCGTACTTTCAGCGGCGCGCCATCGAGGTTCAGGGTCAGGATCTTGTAGGTACCGAGGTCTTCGATGTGTACGACCTGTGCCTGCATCGCGTCATCAAAGGGTTCTTCCCACACGTGGACGAACTCCGGGCGGATACCGACTTTCAGGGTTTTCCACTCGGATTCGGCGATGCGTTGTTGTTGCGCCTCAGACAGCGGCAAATGCGTCGAGGCGAACCCCACGCCACCCGGTTGCGGCGTGACCTCAATCAGGTTCATCCCGGGACTGCCGATGAAATAGCCGACAAAGGTGTGGCTCGGCCGTTCGAACAACTCTCGCGGCGTGCCGAATTGCACGATCTGCCCGCCGTACATCACGGCGATCTTGTCGGCGAAGGTTGAGGCCTCCAGCTGATCGTGGGTGACGTAGACCATGGTGATGTTGAACTGCTCGTGGATCTGCTTGAGCTTGCGCCGCAGCTTCCACTTCAGGTGCGGGTCGATCACAGTCAGCGGCTCGTCGAACAGGATCGCCGAGACGTCATCGCGCACCAGCCCACGGCCCATGGAGACTTTCTGCTTTTCGTCGGCGGTGAGGTTGCTGGCCTTTTTGCTCAGCAACGCCTGCAAATCCAACACCTCGGCGATTTCCTGCACCTTGGTGTGAATTCTCGCCTCGGCCATGCCCTGATTACGCAACGGAAACGCCAGGTTATCGAACACGGTCATGGTGTCGTAGACCACCGGGAACTGAAAAACCTGGGCGATATTGCGTTTCTCCGGCGTCAGGTCGTTGACCGCTTTGCCGTCGAACAACACATGCCCCTGCGAGGGGCTGAGCAACCCGGAAATGATGTTGAGCAAGGTCGACTTGCCGCACCCCGAAGGGCCGAGCAACGCATAGGCGCCGCCCTGCTCCCAGATGTGGTCCATCTCGCGGATCGCGTAATCCTCAGGGCCGGCCGGGGTTTTGGTGTAACTGTGAGCGAGGTTCTGCAAACGGATTTCGGCCATCAGGCAACCCTCGCGATACGGCGACCGGGCGCCTGGACCAAACGTCCCTGCGCATCGAACACAAACAGTTTATGGGTCGGGATATAGATGCGGATCGGCGCGTCGACGTCGTATTCGTGAACGCCCGGCAGGTGCAACACCAGCAGGAAATGCTCGTTGCGCACGTGCAGGAAGGTTTCCGAACCGCTGATCTCGGCGACCTCGACGGTCACGGCCAGCTCCAGGTCATCGTCGTTGCTCGGCACCAGCGAGATGTGGCTCGGGCGTACGCCAAAGCGGAACTCACCCTCGCCCACCGGTCGCAAATCCACGTTCAACGGGAAGTGCACAAAATTGGCAAAGCTGACTTCGTTGCCGGCAATCCGCCCCGGCATCAGGTTGATCGGCGGCTCGGAGAACAACTCGGCCGCGAGCACGCTTTGCGGCTGGTGATAGACCTCGGACGACTTGCCGCTCTGGATCACCCGGCCTTCGTGAAGAATTGTCGTGGTGCCGCCCAGTGCCAGGGCTTCGTTGGGTTCGGTGGTGGCGTAAATCGCGATGGTGTGACGCGCCTTGAACAGCTCGCGCATTTCCTGGCGCAGCTCTTCGCGTAGCTTGTAATCAAGGTTGACCAGCGGCTCGTCGAACAGGATCAGCTCGGCGTCCTTGACCAGCGCGCGGGCCATGGCCGTGCGCTGTTGCTGGCCGCCAGAGAGTTCGAGGGGATGGCGCTGGAGGAATTTCTCGATGCGCAGCATCTTCGCGGTTTCCAGCACTTTGCTCTGGATCAGCTCATTGGACACACCGCCCTGGCGCAAAGGCGAGGCAATGTTCTCGAAGACGGTCATGGTCGGGTAATTGATGAACTGCTGATAGACCATCGATACGTTGCGCAGCCGCACCGGGCGCTGGGTAACGTCGACGCCGTTCATGAGGATGCGACCGCTGTCAGGCTTGTCCAGCCCGGCCATCAGGCGCATCAGACTGGTTTTGCCGGACAGCGTGCGCCCGAGCAAAACGTTGAAGGAACCGGGTTCAAAACTCAGGCAGGCATCGTCGATCCAGGTCTGGCCCTCGACGGTGCGGCTGACGTGCTCCAGGGTTAATGACATGGCTCGGCCTTTTTATTATTTGGAGTCAAGCGACCGGAGCTACAGAGCGAGTTTCGTGCCAGAAATTGCAAGCTATTGATCTGGTTTGAAAATCTTCCAGCGAAGGGATTGAACACTTTCGTTGCTGAACAGAAATGAACAACTGAGGCTGAACAACTGAACAATCCGCTGGTTGACAATGAACAATAGTGAACAACACTCTACACACCGTTTTACTGCGAAATATTCCGAATTACGCACGGCGCTACTCACAACAAAAATAATAATGCTCAGAGATCGACTGCCATGGCCGCACCCGCCTCGCCGCTCTCCCACGACGCCGTCATTCAGGACTCCTGGAAACGCTGCCGCGCCTTCGGCCTCGATCACCAGAGCGCCCCGGCGTTCGATCAGTTGCCGGCCGAAGGCATCGCGCAACTGCTGGAGAGCCAGCACTCCCTGGTGCAGACCACGCACCAGGAAGTCCTGCCGTATTACGAAAACATCCTCAGCAACTCCAATTGCCTGATCATGCTCGCCGACAATCAAGGCCAGGTCCTGACGTCCTGGGGCACCCAGCGCTTTATCGAACCGAGCCTGACCCGTGGTTTCAGCGCGGGCGCCAGTTGGATGGAGCGTTGCAGCGGCACCAACGCCATCGGCACCGCCCTCGCCTGCGAACAGGCCGTGCACATCGAACACGATGAACACTTTCTGAAAGCCAACCGCTTCATGACCGGTTCCGCCGCGCCGATTTTCGATGCCGAGCGCAAAGTGATCGCGGTGCTGGACGTGTCCAGCGACAGCTACCTGCCGCCGTCCCACACCCTCGGCATGGTCAAGATGATGAGCCAGACCGTGGAAAACCGGCTGATTCTCAACCTGTTCCATGGCCAGCATTTTCAACTGACCTTCAACACCGGGTTGAACAACCTCGACAGCCAGTGGGCCGGGTTGTTGATCTTCGATGAGACCGGCCAGGTGCTATCCGCCAACCGCCGGGCCGACAATCTGCTGGGCATCAGCCTGTCGCGGGTCAGCGTTGAGAGCCTGTTCAAGGTCTCGCTGCTGGAATTACTGAACCAGCCCGACGGTCTGCCGTTTGCTCTGCAAGCTTCGGGGCGCAACCGCTTCCAGTGCCTCCTGCGGCGGCCGAAACAAGTGCCGATTCAACCGCGGCTGTTTTCTGAGCCCAAGAGCGCCGAGCCGGTGGTCGTGGCGGCACCCGAAGCGATCAGCCTCAACACCCTGCACTTCGGCGACAGTCGCGTGGAAAAAGCCGTGCGTCAGGCCGAACGCCTGCTGGAGAAAGACATTCCGCTGCTGATCCACGGCGAAACCGGGGTCGGCAAGGAAGTGTTCGTCAAAGCCTTGCACCAGGCCGGCTCACGCAGTAAACAACCGTTCATTGCCGTCAACTGTGCGGCGATCCCCGCCGAGCTGGTGGAATCCGAGCTGTTTGGCTACGAGAAAGGTGCGTTCACTGGCGCGAATCAGAAAGGCAGCATCGGGCTGATTCGCAAGGCCGACAAAGGCACGCTGTTCCTCGATGAAATCGGCGACATGCCGCTGCCGACGCAGGCCCGGTTGTTGAGGGTGTTGCAGGAGCGTTGCGTGCAACCGGTGGGCAGCAGCGAGCTGTTCCCGGTCGATATCCGGATTATTTCGGCGACTAACCGTGCGTTGCGCGAGCAAGTGCAACTGGGGCGGTTTCGTGAAGACCTGTATTACCGGATTGGCGGCTTGACCCTGGAATTGCCGCCGCTACGGGAACGTAGCGACAAGCAGGCGCTGTTCAAGCGCTTGTGGGAGCAACACCGCGAGCCGTCGCAATGGGCCGGGTTAAGTCGGGAGGTGCTGGAGCTGTTCGGCCGTCATCCATGGCCGGGGAATTTGCGCCAGGTCAGCAGCGTGATGCAGGTGGCGCTGGCCATGGCCGAGGAACAACCGGTGCGGCTGGAGCATTTGCCGGATGATTTTTTTGTCGATCTGGAGATGGAACCGGTGGATTCGCCGGAGGTGCTGGCGGTGGATTTGAATGATGTCGAGGATTTGAATCGGCAGTTGGCGGCGGCTGGGGGGAATATCTCGCACTTGGCCCGGCGTCTGGGGGTTAGCCGCAATACCCTTTACAAGCGATTGCGCCAGTCGGAATGACAATTAAGCCGTACTGGCTGTGGTTGACTTGCGACCTTCGCGAGCAAGCCCGCTCCCACATTTGGTCGGCGGTGAGTTGAGTTCTGTGTACACCACACATCCAATGTGGGAGCGGGCTTGCTCGCGAAGGCGTCAGCCCTATTACCGCAAACCTCAAACCCTGCACATAACAAAAACCCGCACAAGGCGGGTTTTGTTTTGTCGCGATCAAGGCAATCAGTCAGCCAAACGCCAGGTCGTGCCGCCCTTGCCGTCTTCCAGCACCACGCCCATCGCGGTCAACTGGTCGCGGATGCGGTCGGATTCGGCCCAATCTTTACCGGCACGAGCCGCCAGGCGCGCAGCGATCAACGCATCAACCTCAGCGGCATCCACACGCCCTTCAGCGCCAGCCTGCAAGAAGTCATCGGCCTCAAGCTGCAACACGCCCAGCACGCTCGCCAGTTCTTTCAGGCGCGCCGCCAGACCCGCCGCTGCATTGAGATCGCTCTCTCGCAGACGGTTGATCTCGCGCACCATCTCGAACAACACCGCGCAGGCTTCCGGTGTGCCGAAGTCGTCGTTCATCACCTGGGTGAAACGCTCGACAAAGGCTTCGCCGCCAGCAGGCGCCACGTTCGGCAGGCCTTTGAGCGCATGGTAGAAACGCTCAAGTGCGCCTTTGGCGTCCTTGAGGTTGTCTTCCGAATAGTTGATCGCGCTGCGGTAGTGGCTCGAGACCAGCAGGTAACGCACGACTTCCGGGTGGTACTTTTCCAGCACGTCGCGAATGGTGAAGAAGTTGTTCAAGGACTTGGACATCTTCTCGCCATTGATGCGAATCATGCCGCAATGCATCCACGCGTTGGCGTAGGTCTTGCCAGTGGCCGCTTCGCTCTGAGCGATTTCGTTTTCGTGGTGCGGGAACTCGAGGTCGCTGCCGCCGCCATGAATGTCGAACGTTTCACCGAGGCAGCAGGTGGACATCACCGAGCACTCGATGTGCCAGCCCGGACGACCGTCGCCCCACGGCGAAGGCCAGCTCGGCTCGCCCGGCTTGGCGCCTTTCCACAGCACGAAGTCCAGAGGGTCCTGTTTGGACTCGTCGACTTCGATCCGCGCACCGATGCGCAGGTCTTCGATCTTTTTGCGCGACAGCTTGCCGTAGCCCATGAACTTGGCGACGCGGTAGTACACGTCGCCATTGCCCGGTGCGTAGGCGTAACCCTTGTCGATCAGAGTCTGGATCATGGTCTGCATGCCAGCGATGTGATCAGTGGCCCGCGGTTCCATATCCGGCTTGAGGATGTTGAGGCGTGCCTCGTCCTCATGCATCGCGGTGATCATGCGCTCGGTCAGCACGTCGAACGGCTCGCCGTTTTCCTTGGCCCGATTGATGATCTTGTCTTCGATGTCGGTGATGTTGCGCACGTAAGTCAGGTTGTAACCGCTGAAGCGCAACCAGCGGGTCACGAGGTCAAACGCGACCATGCTGCGGCCGTGGCCAATGTGGCAGTAGTCATACACGGTCATTCCGCAGACGTACATGCGCACATTGTTGCCATCCAGCGGCTTGAAGACTTCTTTGCTCTTGGTGAGCGTGTTGTAGATCGATAGCACTTTAGTCATTTCCTGGAATCACTGGCCCCACGAATCACGCAGGGTCACGGTACGGTTGAATACCGGAGCGCCCGGTTTCGAGTCCTTGATATCCGCGACGAAGTAACCTTCGCGCTCGAACTGGAAACGGTCTTCCGGCTGTGCATTGCCAAGCGAGGGCTCGGCACGACAACCGGTGAGTACTTGCAGCGAGTCAGGGTTGATGTTGTCCAGGAAACTGGCGCTGTCTTCGGCCTTCTCAGGGTTGGCCGAACGGAACAGGCGATCGTACAGACGCACTTCGCACTCAACGCTGGCCGCGGCCGGTACCCAGTGCACCACGCCTTTGACCTTGCGGCCTTCAGGGTTCTTGCCGAGGGTTTCCGGGTCGTACGAGCAACGCAGTTCGACGATGTTGCCATCGGCGTCCTTGATCGCTTCGTCGGCACGAATCACGTAGCTGCCGCGCAAACGCACTTCGCCGTTCGGCTCCAGGCGCTTGTAGCCCTTTGGTGGCTCTTCCATGAAGTCATCGCGATCGATGTAGATTTCACGGGCGAACGGCAGCTTGCGCACGCCCAGTTCTTCTTTCTGTGGATGGCGCGGCAGTTCGAGGTTCTCGACCTGGTCTTGCGGGTAGTTGGTGATTACCACCTTCAACGGACGGAGCACGCACATGGCGCGCGGAGCGTTCTGGTCCAGATCCTGACGGATGCTGAACTCGAGCATGCCGAAATCGACCACGCCGTCAGAACGGTTGGTGCCGACCATGTCGCAGAAATTGCGGATCGACGCAGGCGTGTAGCCACGGCGACGGAAGCCCGACAGCGTGGACATGCGCGGATCGTCCCAGCCGAACACGTGCTTCTCATCGACCAGTTGCTTGAGCTTGCGCTTACTGGTGATCGTGTAGTTCAGGTTCAGACGGCTGAATTCGTACTGACGCGGGTGCGCGGGCACCGGCAGGCTGTCGAGGAACCAGTCGTACAGCGGACGGTGGCTTTCGAACTCCAGGGTGCAGATCGAGTGGGTGATGCCTTCGATGGCGTCCGACTGACCGTGGGTGAAGTCGTAGTTCGGGTAGATGCACCACTTGTCCCCGGTCTGGTGGTGATGTGCGTGACGGATGCGGTACATGATCGGGTCGCGCAGGTTCATGTTCGGCGAGGCCATGTCGATCTTGGCCCGCAGTACTCGTGCGCCGTCCGGGAACTCGCCGGCACGCATGCGGGCGAACCAGTCGAGGTTTTCTTCCACGGAGCGATCACGGAACGGGCTGTTCTTGCCCGGCTCGGTCAGGCTGCCACGGTATTCCTTGGCCTGTTCCGGGCTCAGGTCGTCGACGTAGGCCTTGCCGGCCTTGATCAGTTCAACGGCCCAGTCGTGCAACTGGTCGAAATACTGCGAGGCGTAGCGCACTTCACCGGACCATTCGAAGCCCAGCCATTTGACGTCGCTTTCGATCGCGTCAATGTATTCCTGGTCTTCCTTGGCCGGGTTGGTGTCGTCGAAACGCAGATGGGTGACGCCGCCGAATTCCTGGGCCAGGCCGAAGTTCACACAGATCGACTTGGCGTGACCGATGTGCAGGTAGCCGTTGGGCTCAGGCGGGAAACGGGTGACGATCTGCGTGTGCTTACCCGAGTCCAGGTCCGCCTGGATGATCGGGCGCAGGAAATTGACCGGCACGGCAGGGCCGGTCTTGGCATTCGAGGTAGGGTCGACAGTGGGCTTGCTCATAGGATCCTTGAACGTACAAGTGCGCGGCCGGAAGAGGGCCAAGTAAAACAAAGCCGCTATCATAGCCGATGCTGTCAAGCACCTGACAGAGCGCGCCTGCAAACGGTCGCATTTAATCGGCTATCGATGAAAAACACCCTCGAAATTCGCGCCCGGCACGCTAAACTGCGCACCTTGGCTGTTACTGGCCAGACCGGTTGGGGGCTGCTGTGCCCCGAAACCTACGAATTCCCAGATAGAGTACCGATCATGACCCAAGTCAAACTGACCACCAACCATGGCGACATCGTCCTGGAACTGAACGCTGATAAAGCCCCGATCACCGTGGCCAACTTCATCGAATACGTTAAAGCCGGTCACTACGAAAACACCGTTTTCCACCGTGTCATCGGTAACTTCATGATCCAGGGCGGCGGTTTCGAGCCAGGCATGAAAGAAAAGAAAGACAAGCGTCCAAGCATCCAGAACGAAGCCGACAACGGCCTGCCGAACGAGAAGTACACCGTGGCCATGGCCCGCACCATGGAGCCGCACTCGGCTTCCGCCCAGTTCTTCATCAACGTGGCTGACAACAGCTTCCTGAACCACAGCGCCAAGACCACCCAGGGCTGGGGCTACGCGGTATTCGCCAAAGTGGTTGCCGGCACTGACGTCGTGGACAAGATCAAAGGTGTTTCCACCACCATGAAATCCGGCCACCAGGACGTTCCAGCAGACGACGTAATCATCGAGAAAGCCGAGATTATCGAAGCGTGATACTGCTGATTTCAGACTTGCATCTGGAAGAGGAGCGCCCGGACATTACCCGGGCGTTTCTGGATTTGCTTGCCGGACGCGCCCGCTCGGCGAGTGCGTTGTACATCCTGGGCGACTTTTTCGAAGCGTGGATTGGCGACGACGCCATGACGCCCTTTCAGCGTTCCATCTGCCAGGCCCTGCGCGAATTGAGCGACAGCGGCACGGCCATCTTTCTGATGCACGGCAATCGCGACTTCATGCTCGGCCAGGCCTTTTGCAAACAGGCCGGCTGCACGTTGTTGAAGGACCCGAGTGTCGTGCAGTTTTACGGCGAGCCAGTGCTATTGATGCACGGCGACAGCCTCTGCACCCGCGACGAAGCCTATATGAAGCTGCGTCGCTACCTGCGCAACCCGATCAGCCTGTTCATCCTGCGGAATTTGCCGCTGCGCACCCGGCATAAGCTGGCGCGCAAGCTGCGCAGTGAAAGCCGTGCGCAAACGCGGATGAAGGCCAATGACATTGTGGATGTCACGCCAGAAGAAATTCCGCGGATCATGCAGGAATATGGCGTGAAGACCTTGATCCACGGCCATACCCATCGCCCGGCCATCCACAAGTTGCAGTTGGGCGAACAAGCGGCCAAACGCATTGTGTTGGGGGATTGGGATCGTCAGGGCTGGGCGTTGCAGGTGGATGAGCAAGGGTTTGCGCTGGCCCCGTTCGACTTCACCCCGCCAGCGCAATTGGCCGCTCCCACTCACTAAAGGCCGAACACAAAACGCTGTGGGAGCGGGCTTGCTCGCGAATGCGGTCGTTCATTCAACATGTTAGTTGGCTGACACGCCCCCTTCGCGAGCAAGCCCGCTCCCACATTGGGTCCCCACTGTGTCAGCCAATTTTTGGTGTGACACCAACCCATTGTGTTTGGGTTAGTGACCCGAGGCAGCAGGCCCCGCTTTCGCCGCAAACGGCGGTTTCGCCAGCCATACAATCAGAATAAGCCCCATGAACCCCCAGCCCAGCAACGTGAAGTAATCCACGGTGGAGAGCATATACGCCTGGCTCGTCAGCACATGATCCAGCTGCGCATACGCCGGGGTGCTCGCCCCGCCCAGCGTGTTCAGGGCATCCCGGGTCGGCTGGTCGTAGGTGGTGATGCTTTCGCTCAAATACGCGTGATGCTGATCCGCCCGACGAATCCAGATCCAGGTGGTCAGCGACGCCGCAAAACTACCGCCCAGCGTACGCAGGAACGTCGCCAGGCCCGCGCCGTCGGCGATCTGGCTCGGCGGCAGGTCCGACATCAAGATGCTCAGGGTCGGCATGAAGAACAGTGCCACGCCAATGCCCATGAACAGCTGCACCAGGGCGATGTGCTGGAAGTCCACTTCATTGTTGAACCCGGCACGCATGAAGCAGCTCAGGCCAATGGCCAGGAACGCCAGCCCGGCCAGCAATCGCAGGTCGAACTTGTGCGCGTACTTGCCGACAAACGGTGACATCAGCACCGGCAGAATCCCTATCGGTGCTACAGCCAGGCCGGCCCAGGTCGCGGTGTAGCCCATCTGGGTTTGCAGCCATTGCGGCAAGATCAGGTTGATGCCGAAGAACCCGGCGTACCCCAACACCAGCACCAACGTGCCGATGCGGAAGTTGCGGTAAGCAAACAGCCGCAGGTTCACCACTGGATGCTTATCAGTCATTTCCCAGATGATGAACACCGCCAGCGCGATCACGGAAATGGCGGCGCCAATCAGGATGAAACTCGACTCGAACCAGTCCAGGTCATTGCCCTTGTCGAGGATAATCTGCAGCGCACCGACGCCGATGATCAGCGTGATCAACCCCACGTAATCCATCGGTTGGCGGCTGGTTTCCACCGGGCGCGCCTTGAGTTGCTGGCGCACCACCATTACGGCGAAGACGCCAATCGGCACGTTGATGAAGAAGATCCACGGCCAGCTATAACTGTCAGTAATCCAGCCGCCGAGGATCGGCCCCGCAATCGGCGCCACCACCGTGACCATCGCCAGTAACGCCAGGGCCATGCCGCGCCTCGCGGGGGGATAGACCGCGATCAGCAGCGTCTGGGTCATCGGGTACAACGGACCGGCCACCAGGCCTTGCAGCACCCGAAAACCGATCAGTTCCGGCATCGAGGTGGAGATCCCACAGAGAAACGAGGCCAGCACAAACAGCACCGTGGCCCAGAGAAACAGCTTCACCTCACCAAAGCGGCGGCTGAGCCAACCGGTCAGCGGCAGCGCAATGGCGTTGCTCACGGCGAATGAGGTAATCACCCAAGTGCCCTGCTCCGAACTCACGCCCAGGTTGCCGGAAATGGTCGGCAGCGCCACGTTGGCGATGGTGGTGTCGAGCACCTGCATGAAAGTCGCCAGCGACAGGCCGATGGTGCTGAGCAACAGGCTGGGCGGCGTGAAAGAGGCGTTATTGCTCATCGCGAATCCTTGGAAACCGGGTGGGCGCTGCGCCTGTTACAGACGCAGCTGACCGTGTGGGAGCCTTTGTGGCGAGGGAGATTGCTCCCGCTGGGTCTCGAAGCGGCCCCAAAGCTTGACGAGTGCTTCGCAGCCGAGCGGGAGCAAGCTCCCTCGCCACAAAAGCTCGCTTCCACAGGGGCGAATCAGCGTTGCGCGGTCTTGCTGACCGCAGCGCTGTTGTCGTGGATCAACTGAGTGATCATCGCGTCCGCTTCAGCCAACTGACGGTCGTAGACGTTGGTGCTGAACGAGGCCTTTTGCGGCGGCTGTTGTGCCAGCACCGGGCCGCTCTGGTCGTGCAGGTTCACGTCAACCTGAGTCGACAACCCCACACGCAATGGATGCTTGGCCAGTTCTTCGGCATTGATGTGGATTCGCACCGGCACGCGCTGGACGATCTTGATCCAGTTACCGGTGGCGTTTTGCGCCGGCAGCAGGGCAAACGCGCTGCCGGTTCCGGCGCCGAGGCTGTCGATGGTGCCGCTGAATTTCACGTCGCTGCCGTACAGGTCGGCCTGGATGTCCACCGGTTGACCAATGCGCATGTCACGCAGCTGGGTTTCCTTGAAGTTGGCGTCGATCCACAGCTGATCCAGCGGAATCACCGCCATCAGCGCGGTGCCAGGCTGAACCCGTTGACCCAATTGCACGGAGCGCTTGGCCACGTAACCGGTGACCGGCGCGATCAAGGTGCTGCGCGAGTTGTTCAGGTACGCCTGACGCAATTGTGCGGCGGCCGACATCACGTCCGGGTGCGACGAAACCACGGTGTCATCGACCAGCGCACTGGTGGTTTTCAGTTGCTGTTTGGCGTTGGCCAGGGCGTTTTGCGCCGAGGTCAGGTCGTCGCGGGCGTGGGACAGTTCTTCCTGGGAAATCGCGCCGCCGGCAGCGAGGTTTTTCCGGCGATTGAAGTTATCCTGGGCCTTCTGCACTTCAGCCTGCTGCGCGTTGACCTGGGCTTTCATGCCGTCAACGTTGCTGTACAAACCGCGTACCTGGCGCACGGTGCGGGCCAGATTGGCCTGGGCACTTTGCAGGCCGACTTCGGCGTCGTTCGGGTCGAAGTTGATCAGTACCTGACCTTCGTGGACCAGGTCACCGTCGTCGGCGCCGATGCTGACCACGGTTCCGGTGACCAGCGGGGTGATTTCCACCACGTTGCCGTTCACATAGGCGTCATCGGTGCTTTCGTTCCAGCGCCCGTACATTTCGTGATAACCCCAGACGCCGACACCGGCGAGGACAACCACGATGGCCAGCGCGACCAGCATGACTTTGCGTTTACGCGGATTGCTCGAGTCTTGAGCGTTGTCCGACACCGTGTTGGTTGGAGCAGGAGATGTATCGACAGTGGCCATGACAAATACCTTGAATTAGTTGTGCTGCGTGGCTGGGAGGGCGTTGGCTGCGGTCAGGGTTTCGTCCTGAAAACCGCCGCCCAGCGCTTGCATCAATTGGATCGACAGGTCGATCTGCTCGGCATTCAAGTTGGCCAGCTGACGCTGGGCCTGGAGCAATTGCTGCTCGATGCTGAGCACGTCCAGGTAGTTGCCGATGCCGGAACCGTACCGCTGGACCACGGTGTTGTAAGAATCCTGGGCAATGTCGGTGGCGTGCTGCTGGGCACCGATCTGGCGGCCGATATCGCGCAACTGGTTAATGGTGTCGCTGACATCACCGAGCGCTTTCACCAGGCTTTTGTTGTACTGCGCCACCGCGAGATCGTAATCGGCGTCGCGCGAATCGAGGTTGGCGCGCAGGCGGCCACCGTCGAAAATCGGCACAGAAATGGTCGGCGCAATGTTGAAGAAACGGCTCGCCGAACCCAACATGGCATCCCCCAACAACGATTCGGCACCGGCGGCGGCGCTGAGGTTCAAGTTGGGATAGAACTGGGTTTTGCCGGCGGCGATGTTCTTGCTCGCAGCCTCGACCCGCCAGCGCGCGGCCACCAGATCGGGACGGCGACCGAGCAATTCAGCGGGCAGCACCGACGGCAATGCAACGGCGCTGGCCTGAAGAATCTTCGGCCGGGCGATTTCGTTGCCGCGATCCGGGCCTTTTCCGAGCAGTACCGCCAGGGCGATTTTTGCGCTGTTCAGACGTTTTTCGGCGTCGATCAGGCTGGCTTCGGACGTGGCTTCAAGGCTTTGGGTCTGCTGGAACTGGTACTGGCTGTCGATGCCCGAGCTCAAGCGACGCTGGCCCAAATCAAGCATTTGTTTAGTTCGTTTGAGGTCTTCATTGGCGAGGTCGTAGACGATGTGCGCCTGACCCAAATCGCTGTAGGCGCGGGCGACGTCGGCGGACAGGGTCAACTGCGCGGCCTGTTGATCGACTTCGGCGGCGCGGGCCTGGCCCAGCGCAGCTTCCCAAGCGTCACGCTGACCACCCCACAAGTCGAAGTTGTAATTGAAGCTGGCGCCGATATTGCGCACGGTGGCGTAAGTGCCGCCCTGCCCGCTCGGGTCTTGATCCCGCGACAGACGCGAACGGCTGACGCCGGCGCTGGCATCGAGAGTCGGCATGCGCGCGGCGTCGGCGGCGTATGCAGCGGCGCTGGCCTGATGCGCGCGAGCGTCGGCGATTTGCATGTCGGGGCTGTCGTGCAGGGCTTCGCGGATCAGACCGTCGAGCTGCGGGTCGCCGAGGCTTTTCCACCAGTCACTTTTCGGCCAGGCCGCCGGCGTCAGGGTTACGCCACTCAGGGACTGCCCGGCCTTGAGGGTTTTCGCATCGAGGCTTTTGCCTTCGGTGGTCAGGCCGCTATAGCTGGCGCAACCGGCCAGGGTCATGGCGGCCAGCACCAGGCTCAGCCCGGTACGCAGGGTTTTGCTGTTCATTTGTCACCTACCCGCAGCAACGTGATCGAATCACCGGCTGCTACCAGGATTTTCTTGAGGATGTGTTCCAGGGTTTTCAACTCATCGGGGGTGATGGCGCCGGCCAATTCGTTCATGGCGTCGGCACCGATATGCGGCAGCCGGTCGGCGAGCTTCTGACCTTCTTCGGTCAGCACCAATTGAACCTGGCGGCGATCCGCCTCGGAGCGTTGGCGGATAAGGAAACCTTTCTGTTCCAGACGATCGAGCATGCGGGTCATCGAGCCGCTGTCCAGCGACAGGTGACGGCACAGCTCGGCCGGGGTATCGACGCCGAACTGGGCCACGATGATCATCACCTTGAACTGCGCGGCGGTGATGCCGTGAGGTTCCATATGCGTGTCGATGATCCGGTCCTTGAGCAGCGCGGCGCGCCCTAGCAGGAGGCCGAGATGGCAGTTTTCGAAATCGTCCGGGGTGAAATGTTTCATCTGACCACCAATTAGCTGCCTAAGCAGTGAATGTATGTCGAGATGTTACTGCTTAGGCAGCGAATGTCAACCCAATAGTTAGGAGGCTTTGTATTTGACAGATTAATGGCGCAGCACAAAAGCAAAAAGATCGCAGCCTGCGGCAGCTTCTTCAGGTTTTTGTGTACCCCGTAGAAGCTGCCGCAAGGCTGCGATCTTTATGCTTTTTGCTCACAAACGTTGCCGCAGTGGCCAGGCTTGAACCAGGTCGGCGCGAGACTCACTTACTCAAACTTGCACTGCTCCGGCGCCACGCCAGAGCAACGAGGCAGCACGCTGCCATCGGCCTGGGTCTGGTTGGTCCAGGCAGTGCCCACTGGCTTCACCGCGTCGGCGGATTTCAACGTCATTCGCATACCTTCGCGTTTTGGCCCCACGTAATCGCAGGCTACGAAGTTTTTCGCGTTGACGACATACGCTTCCTCGAAGGCTACGGCTTTCAGATCCTCCTTTGCAGCTACCGGGTTCTCGCCCGTCCATTGCAGACCTTTACTGGCAGCTGCGGTGTAAACAAAGCCGCCGTCTTTCATGGCTGTTTGCTGAATCGCCCCGACAGTCGGGCAAGCGTTGCCGGCGTAGGCATTAGCCATCAAAGCCATCATTACAACTACGCCAGCGGAAAATTTCTTGTTAATACCGGTCATGCTTGTTACTCCATGTGCACTTCAAGATTAGTCATCATCCATCTACGACTATTAGCCCAGGCAGATAAATCAATTGATCGCATCAATTGCGATGACGGATCCTAGTACAGAAACTGATTTCAACAAACCAGTAGAGAGACGTAAAAAAACATCAAAACGTTTAAACTTAGGCCACTACAAAAAAATGAAAAGCAATAAAAAACAAAATCAGAAATGACAGCCAAACCCTTACAAACCAATACCCTAAACACCTAAATCGATCAAACTCACATCAATACATGCCTCACAAAAAAACAACCAAACAAACAGTTCCCACAAGAAAACATCCACTCACCCTACGATAACAATAAAGTTAATCACTCAAACCGTGACAACTTTTCTTATTCCTTATAGTGAATATTCCCACACACAAAAACCTCCCTCCTTACTTCACATTGTTGTTACATGAAGAGGAGAGAGCGTTTGAAGTTTTTAAATCAAAAATCCCGCTTGTAGAAAATGTCCAGCGAGCTGGCCACACCGCCGGCGGCTTCGAGGTAGACCTTTTTGCTCAGCTTGTAGCGCAAGGCAATGGTGTTGGCCGGTTCGAACACGCCAACGCCATAACGCAAACTGAGTTTTTCGGAGATATTGCCGCTGGCTACGACGCTGGTGGCGTTGCCGCTGCCCTGGGTGTCCAGTTGGAAATCCTGAATCCCCAGGTTCTTGGCCAACCCGTTGGTCACGCCGGAGCTGCCCATCAAGCCCAACCCGAGTGCCGCCTGGGCCAACATGTTGTTGTCTTCACCGTTAGTGCTCAACGGGCGCCCCAGCACCAGATAGGACAAGGCTTGTTCCTGGCTCATGGCCGGTTCGGAGAAGATCTGCGTGGTCGGCTGCTCGGCGCTGCCGCTCAAGCGAATACCGGCGATCACGTCGTCCGTCTGGCGAATCGCCTCGATGTCGAGGTACGGCTGATCAAGCGGGCCGGCAAACAGCAAACGCGCCCGGCGCACGGTCAGGCGCTGACCGTAGGCGCGATAACGCCCGTCGTTGAGCCACAGCTCGCCACGTGTGTCCAGGTTGTCGCCGACGTGCACATGCCCCTGTACATTCGCGGTCAGGCCAAACCCGGCAAAGCTCAACTTGTCAGCACCGACCTCCACATCGATGTCCATTTTCATGGCCAACGGTGGTTTGCCTTCTTCAGTCTGCTGGCCGACGATCACCACGTCATCGGAGACCTTGACCGTAGAGGGCGGCAATTCGCGAATGATGATCTCACCTTTGGGCACCAGCACTTTGCCGGCGATGGCCAACTCGTCACCCTTCATCGAGACTTTCAGGTCCGGCGCGACTTCCAGCTTCGCGTAAGGCTCGACCGTCACCGGCAACTGCGAGCCCTTGAGCGCCAGGTCCACCACCAACGCCTGCCCCCAGGCGATGTTGCCTTTAAGGGTGCCCTGCCCGGTCTTGCCGCTTTTCCAGTCGCCGTTCAATTGCACGGTTTCGCCGGCAATTACCGCTCGCAGTTGCAAGGCTTGCAACGTCATCGGCAGTTCCGCCCCGGAGACTTCGCCGTCGCTGAGCAGCAGACTGCCGTTGACCTGCGGCGCCAACAGGCCACCGGAAATCGTGCCGCTGCCATTCAAGCGCCCGGTGAGTTTCTCGACCATCGGCACGAACGGCCGCGCCACCGACAGGTCCAGCCCGCTCAAGCGGAATGAGCCGGTCAGCGGTTTGTTTTTCGGCAATGGGTTGATCTGCGCCTGCACCATCAGTTCGCCGAGCTTGCCGCCGACGAAGTTGAGGTCGGTGTCGATGCGTTTCGGCGTCAGTTTGCTGGTGAGTTTCAGCGTCTGGTACGGAAAGTCCAGCCACTGGTCCTTCTCTTTCATGCGCAACGTGCCACCGCTGGCATCGATGCTGATCTGGCCGTTCGGGCCGCTGGCCGGCAGGTCCAGTTGCAGGTCGGCGTTGAGGCTGCCCTTCCAGGCGAAATCCTTCGGCAGCCACTGCGCCAGGCTTTCAATCGGGAATTGCTTGAGGTGGAAACGCAGCTTCGGCTCTGGCATTAAACGCTGGTCCTCACCGCACAGGCTGGCCGGGCCGGACATCCAGCAATGGGCGCCAACGTTGATTTTGCCATCTGCCAGGAGCTCCAGTTTCGCCGGCCCTTGCAGCTTCCAGTCCTGCCCACCGGTCTGGATATCACCGCTGGCCAGACGTCCGCGCCAACTGCCTTTGTCCAAGGCACCGTCGAGACCGAGGGCCAGCTTCAGCTGCGGACCTTGCAGGTCGAGGCTGAGCTTCTGGTTTTTGATGTCGCCCTGGCCTCTGGCAGTCAGCGTGCCCAGTGAGGTTTCACCGGTCTGAATACCGCTTCCCTTGAGGTCGATTTTCGCCCGCTGCGCACTGTCGAGCGTCGCGTCGAGATTGAGGCTTTGCAGGCGATTATCGTCGAAAGCCAGTTGCGTGCCTTGCAGCCCGAGCTTGCCTTGCGGCGCTTTAAGCGTACCGGCGACGTCGATGCGGCCGTTCAGTTGCCCGCGCAGTTGCGGCCAGAGCTGGGCCAGACGCGGCATCTTGATGTCGATCTGGGCGGCGAGTTTCTGTTGCAGGCTGCCCTTGCCGTTGATGCTGTTGTCGCCGAGGCGGATTTGCAGCGCATTAAGGTTCCATTGCTCGCCGCCGCCATCCGCCTTGGCCTGGATCACGGCGGGTTGCCCGCGCAGTTTGCCTTTCAGGTCGAGGTCGGCATTGAGGCTGAGCTTGTCATTCTTCATCTCGCCTTTGCTGCGCAGCGGTCCGGCCAGCGTGCCCGGCAATTCGGCCACCCAGTACGCCGGGTTGATCGCCGACAGGTCGAGCGCGGTGTCCCACGCAATGCCGTCGGCGAATTGCAGGTTCAAGTGCCCTTCGGCCTTGCCCTGCCCGGCCTGAAGTTGGATTTGTTGCAGGTAGATTTTCGTCAGGTCACCGCTGAACGGACTGTTCAGGGTGAAGGCACCGGCCGGGCCATCCGCCGCCGCCTGGAAGCTGCCGAGGTATTTGCCGTCGGTGTAGGAGATGTCACCGTTGAAGCTGCGCAACGCCACGTCCGGCTCGTCGATCAGCGGATAGAGGCGGTGCCACGGGAAGTCCAGCCAGGCGATTTTCGCGTCGGCGCTCAGGCCTTTGCTCCAGTCGAGGGTGCCGCTGAGTTTGAGGCTTTGTTTGTCGTTGGCAGTGAGGTCGAGGGCGGCGATTTGCGCGCCCTTGGCGTCGACCTTGCCTTGCAGCAGCAACGCGACCGGGCCTTTTTCGGCGGGCAGCGAGGCGTTGCCGAGCAATTGGTAACCGTTTTTCAGGTCGCCGTCGCCGGTGAGTTCCAGTTGATTGAGTTGCAGGGTGTCTGGCAGGTCGGCGGCGGGTTTGAAGCCGTCGGCGGTGATTCGTACCTTGGCCGGCAGGTTGTCCGCCAGCGGTTGCAGTTCACCGGTCAACTGTCCGTTCAGGTAACCACTGCTGTCGGCTTTCAGGTTCAGGGTTTTCAGCAGGTCGCCGTCAACCTTCAGCTCCAGCGTCCACGGCGCGGGGGTTTGCAGGGTCAGTTGGCCTTCAACCTTGAGCGGCCAATTGCCGGTGGGTTGCAGCAGGCCGGAGAGGTTCAGGCTCAGGTCATCGCGCTGCAACTTAACCGAGTCGATCTGCATCCCTTGCGCGGTCCAGTGCGCCGCCAGTTGCAGGCCTTTGAGCTGCTCACTGCCGTTGAACAGCAGGCTGCCGATCTGCACATCACCCAGCTCGAGGGCCAGCGGCAACTTCAGATCCGGAAGGCTGATCGGCCCGCTGCTTGCTTCTTCAACACCGGGTGGAAATTGCAGGCTGACTTGATCGGCCTTCACCTGCTCAAGGCACAACGTCATGCGTGTCAGGCACAGCGGCGACCAGGCGAAAATCACCTTACTCAGCTCAACCCGGCTGGTGTCTTGCTGCCAAAGCACATGATCGGCGCTCCACTGCCCGCCCAAACGCCCCTGGAAATTCTCGACGGTCAAACCCGGCGCGAAGCCCAACGCCCAGCGACTGCCCGTGGCCGTGCCCAGCACCGAAGCGATGCTCAGGCCAACCAGCATCAGCAGCGCCAGAATCGCCAGCAGCGTTATTTTCAAACCGCGATTCACAGCTCAGGCCCCATGGAAAAGTGCAGCCGAATGCCGCCGTCATCGTCCAGCGCGTGGGCCAGGTCGAGGCGGATCGGCCCCACCGGTGAAACCCAACGCACGCCGATGCCGACCCCGGTCTTGAGGTTTGGCAGTTCGAGTGTATTGAAAGCGTTGCCCTGGTCGACGAAGGTCGCGATCCGCCACTTCTCGGCGATGGAGTATTGGTATTCGGCGCTGGCCGCGACCATGTAGCGGCCGCCGATGCGATCGCCCTCGGAGTTCTCCGGGGACAGGCTTTGATAGTCGTAACCGCGCACGCTCTGGTCGCCACCGGCGAAAAACCGCAGCGACGGCGGGACTGAGCTAAAGCCATTGGTGGCGCTGCCGCCCACCTGCACTCGACCGAGAAAGCGGTGTTTGTCGAAGACCGTGGTCAAGCCTTTCACCAACGCGGTGCCGTAGACCAAGTTGCTGTCTGAACCCAGGCCTTCTTTCGCCACTTTGGACTCGAATTGCAGGCGATAGCCGTTGTGCGGGTCGATGCGGTTGTCACTTTTCAGGTAGGAATAGTTGACGCCGGGCATCAGCAACGTACTCAAACCCGCGTCGTCGCCCAGGGAGTAATCCTCGCGCTGCCATTTCAACGACACCACGCGCTGCCAGCCACTGGGCAATTTGCTGTGCCATTCCGGGCCGATGGTCAGCAGCTTGCTGTGGGTGTCGGTGCCGGCGATGTCTTCGTTCTGGTAGCCACCGGCAAAGCGCAGTTTGTCGGTCAGCGGCGGGTCCAGCGGGATGTCGTAGAACAGCCCGACGTTTTGCCGGGGCGCCGATAGCTCGGCTTCCCAGCCATAACTGTCGCCCTGCGGGTTAACCCAGTGTCGGGTCCAGTTGGCCTTGATCCGGGGACCGACGTCCGTGGAATAACCCAGGCCCAGGCCCATGGTCCGTGGTTTGCGGGTTTCGAGTTTGACGTCAACCGGGATCACATCGTTTTTCGATGCCGTCGGCGTCGCGTCCACCCGCACACTTTCGAAGTAACCACTCGATTGCATGGCCTGATTGAGTTCCGCGATCAGTTCGGAGTCGTAAGGTGCGCCTTGCTTGAACGGCACCATACGTTGCAGCAGGTCTTCGTCGAACGGCGAATCGCCCTCAAAGCTGACCTTGCCCAGCGAATAACGCGGGCCACTGCTGTAGACCAGTTCTATATCGGCCACGCCGGCGCGCGGGTCCACTGATAGTTTCTGGCTGGTGAAGTGACCACTGAAAAAACCGAAACGCGAGGCCTGATTCTGGATCAGGCGCTTGGCGTCTTCGTAGTGACCATGATTGAGCACCGCCCCGGTTTTCAGCGATGCGCCTTGGGGCACACGAAAGGATTTGAGTGAAGCGGCCGGGCCATCGATGCGAATCGTGACATTGCGCAGGTGCACCGGCTCGCCGGGGTCGATGTTGAGCACCAGGCGCGGCGTCTTGCCGCCCTTCACATCGCTGTCGATCTGCGGCTGGTAATAACCCAAGGCCTGGGCGGCCTTGCGCGCCTGCTCCTCGGCGCCACGACTGAAGCGCAACAACGCTTCTTCGTCACGATCGCCGACGCTGCCGATATAGCCCTCTATATTGGCTTTCAGTTCATCGTTGGACGGTTTGATCCGCACATCCAATTCACTTTGCGCCAGCGCCGCGCAGCTGGTGAACAGCATCAACGCGCCACTGGTAATTCGTCCTGGAAATCTCATAGGCGCGGATGCTATCACGAGCTTGGGAGCGTGATAGAGCCTCGCTTGGCGTTAAAGTTCTACCGTTTATGCCGTTGCGGTTTGCAACACCTGCGGATTGGCGTGGAAAAAAACGTGTTCGCGAATCGGTCCTACAGCGACCTCGCCAATTTCCTCGTACCCCTGACGCTTATAGAACTCCAGATAGCGAGGATTCCCGGTGTCCAGGATTACGCCCTGGGAAGTTTCATCGACGGCGCACCAGTTATGCACCGCTTGCAGCAGTTGCTCGCCGAAATGTTTACCCTGGAATTGCGGGTGAATGCCCAACAGCGGGAGCACGTGAACCGAGTCACTGGGCACGCAGGCCGCGACGGCGGCGTGGTAATCGAGGTAGCGACGGGTGCAGCGGAAACCGGCACTGAGCACCATGCGCAAACGCCAGGCCCAACTTTCGGTGATACCCAGGCGTCGTTGCGGCGGCGCGATCAGCGCGATGCCGATCAAACGGTCGTTGACCAGCAGGCCGATGGCTGGCAAATCCTGGAGGAAGTGCTGTTTGACCAATTCGCGCACAGTGGCTCGCACCCGATGCTCATAACCAGGCCGTTCCGCCTCGAACAGGAATCCGAAGGTCGGCTCGTGCCGGTAGGCGTGGTACAGCAGGGAGCGCGCTTCGTGGGCATAGCCGCTGTCCAGCATGTGAATGTCGGCGATGGCGGTCGAGGTTTCAGGCATAGCGGTTGATCTCCCCGGTACAGCTCAAATGGCTGTGCTCTTCTTGGTACGAGCCTATCGGTGCTGACACAGTTCCCTACTGATCGATATCAGTGTTGACTGTGATGACGCCATCGCGAGCACGCTCGGCTCCCACAGGTATAGACCAGACTCGGACGGTAGGAGTGAGCCTGCTCGCGATGAAGCCTGCATTGGCGATGAAAGACCTACCGCCGAACACGAATCCCCTCACCCCACACTGGCCCGATTCCTACATGTCAGCTAGCATCGCCCTTTTGCCAGGACTGCCGACCATGAAGATCGTCTCCTTCAACATCAACGGGCTGCGCGCTCGCCCGCATCAGCTGGCGGCGCTGATTGAAAAACACCAGCCAGACGTGATCGGCCTCCAGGAAACCAAGGTTCACGACGACCAGTTCCCGCTGGCCGAGGTTCAAGCGCTGGGCTATCACGTTTATTTTCATGGGCAGAAAGGCCACTACGGCGTCGCCCTGCTCTCGCGCAAAGAACCGCTGGCCCTGCACAAAGGCTTCGCCACCGATGAAGAAGACGCTCAGCGCCGCTTCATCTGGGGCACGTTCGCCGACGCCAATGGCGTGCCGGTGACGATCATGAACGGTTATTTCCCACAGGGCGAAAGCCGCGACCACCCGACCAAATTCCCGGCCAAGCAACGCTTCTACAGCGACCTGCAGCAACTGCTGGAAAGCCAGTTCAGCAATGATCAGCCGGTGGTAGTGATGGGTGATGTGAACATTTCCCCGGAAGACTGCGACATCGGCATCGGTCCGGACAACATGAAGCGCTGGCTGAAAACCGGCAAGTGCAGCTTCCTGCCAGAAGAACGCGAGTGGATGGCCCGCCTGAAAAACTGGGGCCTGGTGGACAGTTTCCGTCACCTGAACCCGGACGTGGCTGACCGTTTCAGCTGGTTCGACTACCGTAGCCGTGGCTTTGAAGACGAACCCAAGCGCGGGCTGCGCATCGACTTGATCATGGCGTCCCATGGCTTGTTGCCACGGGTCAAGGATGCGGGCGTGGATTACGACCTGCGTGGAATGGAAAAACCCTCCGATCATGCGCCGATCTGGCTTGAATTGAGCTGATCTCAAGACATAAGAACTTCTAATGTGGGAGCGGGCTTGCTCGCGAAAGCGGTGTGTCATGCGACTTTTATGTCGACTGATACGACGCCTTCGCGAGCAAGCCCGCTCCCACATTAGATAACTGTCATCTTTCGGAAATCTTACTGACTTATTCTCCCCGCACTTTCTTTGATTTTTTAAGGTGCGGGCATGACGCTGCGCGTTTTGTTTCTATGGATGCTGTGCGCCGGCCTGCCCTTGACGGCATCGGCCGCTGATTTACCAACACCCGCCAATGGCCCGGTGCTGCGCATCCAGGGCTCCAACACCATCGGCGCGGCATTGGGCCCGGCATTGGTCGAAGGGATGTTGCGCGAACAGGGCCTGCTCAAGGTTCACAGTGAAGCAGCGGACACCGCCAACGAATTGCGTATCGTCGGCGAAACGGCACAGGGCCGTCGCGTTGTGGTGGAAGTGGCGGCGCACGGTTCCAGCACCGGCTTCACCGCGCTGAAAAATGCCACAGCCGACCTCGCCGCCTCCTCGCGTCCGATCAAGGACAGTGAAGTGGTAGACCTCGAACCCTTGGGCGACTTCAAAAGTCCCGACGCCGAGCAAGTCATCGCCATTGATGGACTGGCGATCATCCTTCACCCGCAAAACCCACTGAACCAGCTCAACACCGAACAACTGGCGCGAATCTTCAGTGGGGAAGCCAAAACCTGGGAAGAACTCGGCGGCAGCGGTGGCGCGATTCATTTATATGCGCGGGATGACCAGTCGGGCACCTACGACACGTTCAAGGAATTAGTCCTCAGTCGTCGTGGGAAAACTCTGAGCTACGCCGCGAAACGCTTCGAATCCAGCGAGCAATTGTCCGATGCCGTCAGTCTTGACCCGCAAGGTATCGGTTTCATCGGCCTGCCCTACGTGCGCCAGGCCAAAGCCGTGGCAATCGTCGATGGCCAATCCCAGGCGATGTTGCCGCTTAACAGCCTGATCGCCACGGAAGACTATCCGTTATCTCGCCGACTGTTTTTTTACCTGCCGCCGCATGGGAAAAACCCTTGGGCCGAGGCCTTGGCCGTGTTCGCGCAAAGCAGCAAAGGCCAGGCGATTGTCGCGGCCAACGGTTTTATCGCCCAGACGGTCCAGGCCATCACGGTCACGCCCAATGCATTGATGCCGGAGGGCTATCAGGCGCTCAGTCGTCATGCGCAGCGGCTGTCGGTGAATTTCCGTTTTGAAGAAGGCAGTGCGACGCTCGACAACAAGGCACAGCAGGACCTGTCGCGGGTGCTCGACTATATAAAGCAACATGACAAAACCAATCGTGAGGTCACGCTGGTCGGCTTTGGCGATGCCAAGAGCGACCCGGCCCGCGCCGATCTGCTGTCGAAGCTGCGGGCGATGGCGGTGCGGCGGGAACTGGTGAAAAGCGGCGTGGTGTTTCGCGAGATTCGTGGCTTTGGAGCGGAAATGCCGGTGGCGGCGAATAGCGCGGATGAGGGGCGGATCAAGAATCGGCGGGTTGAGGTTTGGGTGTATTGAGTTGAAATGCTGACCACTGTGGCGAGGGGGCTTGCCCCCGTTGGGTCGCGAAGCGGCCCCTCCTATCCCTTTAAAAGGAGAGGGACTGCTACGCAGTCCAACGGGGGCAAGCCCCCTCGCCACAGGTTACTGCCCGCTACGCATCAGCTCTTTCGGCACATACTTGCCGATCTCGAACTTGCCAATCGCTGCGCGGTGCACTTCATCCGGGCCGTCGGCCAGGCGCAGGGTGCGCTGCATGGCATACATGTAGGCCAGCGGAAAATCGTTGGAAACCCCTGCCCCGCCGTGGATCTGGATCGCCCGGTCGATGACGCGCAAGGCCACGTTTGGCGCGACCACCTTGATCTGCGCAATTTCGCTCTTCGCCACCTTGTTGCCCACCGTGTCCATCATGTACGCCGCTTTCAGCGTCAGCAGGCGGGCCATATCGATTTCCATCCGCGAGTCGGCGATCTTGTCGATGTTGCCGCCCAGACGCGCCAACGGCTTACCGAACGCGGTACGGCTGACCGAGCGTTTGCACATCAATTCCAGCGCCCGCTCAGCCATGCCGATCGAACGCATGCAGTGGTGAATCCGGCCTGGGCCAAGACGACCCTGAGCGATTTCGAAGCCGCGTCCTTCACCCAACAGGACGTTTTCGTACGGCACGCGGACGTTTTCGAACAGTACTTCGGCGTGACCGTGCGGTGCGTCGTCATAACCGAACACCGGCAATGGACGGACGATCTTCACGCCCGGGGTATCCACCGGCACCAGAATCATCGAGTGCTGGGCGTGGCGCGGCGCATCCGGATCGCTCAGCCCCATGAAGATTAGAATCTTGCAGCGTGGGTCGCAGGCGCCTGATGTCCACCATTTCTTGCCGTTGATGACCCACTGATCGCCATCACGCACGGCACGGGCGGCCATGTTGGTGGCGTCAGAGGAGGCAACGTCCGGCTCGGTCATGGCGAATGCCGAGCGGATCTCACCGCGCAACAGCGGTTCGAGCCAGCGTTGTTTCTGTTCTTCGTTGGCGTAGCGCACCAACACTTCCATGTTGCCGGTGTCTGGCGCGGAGCAGTTGAACGGCTCCGGACCCAACAACGAGCGGCCCATGATCTCGGCCAGCGGCGCGTATTCGAGGTTGGTCAGGCCGGCGCCGAGTTCGGACTCAGGCAGAAACAAATTCCACAGGCCTTCGGCCTTGGCCTTGAGTTTGAGCTCTTCCATGATCGCGGTCGGCTGCCAGCGATCGCCTTCGGCAACCTGGCGCTCGAACACGGCTTCGGCGGGATAAACGTAAGTGTCCATGAACGCGGTCACGCGCTCACGCAGTTCCTGAACCTTGGGCGAATAAGCGAAATCCATGAGCATTTACCTTCTTGGGCAGAGGTTGTTTTTGGTCATGCATCGATGCTAGAACAGCGTTGATAATTTACCTAGCCTATTCTCGGCGTGTATTAACATTCATCACCGATATATGATCGGGTGATTGAGAACCAACAATAAGAGTGCAGCGCAATGAATCTGAGCAAGGTCGACCTCAACCTTTTCATCGTCTTCGACGCGATCTACACCGAAGCCAATCTGACCCGCGCCGGGCAGATTGTCGGCATTACCCAGCCAGCGGTCTCGAACGCTCTGGCCCGCCTGCGCGAGACCTTCAACGATCCGTTGTTTGTGCGCACCGCCCAGGGCATGGTGCCGACGCCCATGGCCCAAAACATCATCGGGCCGGTGCGTAACGCCCTCTCCTTGCTGCGGGTGTCGGTGCAGGAAAGCCGCATTTTCAACCCGCTGCAAGCGGTCAAGACGTACCGCATCAGCATGACCGACCTCACCGAAGCGGTGATCCTGCCGCCACTGTTCCAGCGTCTGCGCCGCTTGGCGCCGACGGTGATCATCGAAAGCTTTCTGTCCAAGCGCCGCGAAACCACCAAGGAACTGGCGGCCGGGCGTCTCGACTTTGCCGTGGATGCACCGCTCAACACCGACCCGCAAGTGCGCCACGTCAAGTTGATGGAAGACCGTTACGTGTGCGCCATGCGCAAGGGCCATCCGCTGGCGGGCAAAGAGAAATTCACCCTCGATGATTACCTGTCGCTGACCCACATCCACATTTCCAGCCGCCGCAGCGGTCTGGGCCATGTCGACCTGGCACTGGGAAAAATGGGCATTCAGCGCAAGATCGCCCTACGGTCCCAGCATTACCTGATGGCCTCGCAAGTATTGCAGCAGACCGACATGGTCATGACCGTGCCGGAGCGCTTTGCCCGTCGCAATGACTTGCACGCCTTCAGCCTGCCGGTCAATGACGTGCCGCCGGTGGAAACTCACCTTTACTGGCATGAAAGCACCGACCAGGACCCGGCGAACCGCTGGATGCGCGAGCAGATGATCGAGTTGTGCCAGCAGGTGACGGCGCATGAGAAGAAGCTTGAAAAGGTGTAGGACTTTGGACCGAGGCGCTCCCTTCGCGAGCAAGTCGAATCGTCGCACCGCCGCTCCCACACTTGAACTTCAGTGAACGTAGCATTTTGCGTTCGACGCAGATCCAATGTGGGAGCGGGCTTGCTCGCGAAGGGGCCGGTCATGACACAGAACACCTCCGCCCCTTGACGTAAACGTCAACCTGCCATTAGCTTAGCGCCATGACCTTTTTCGAGCGCTTCCATGAGCAGCCAGACCTATAGCATTTCCGACCTCGCCCGCGAGCTCGACATCACGACGCGAGCCATCCGCTTTTATGAGGAACAAGGCCTGCTCAGCCCCGAGCGTCGCGGCCAGGAACGTATCTACTCGCCTCGCGACAAGGTCAGTCTGAAACTGATCCTGCGGGGCAAGCGCATCGGCTTCTCCCTGGCCGAGTGCCGCGAGCTGATCGAGTTGTATGACCCCACCGGCGGCAATCAGAAACAATTGCAAACCATGCTGAGCAAGATCGCCGAGCGCCGCGAACAGCTGGAACAGCAGATGCTCGACATCGAGCAGATGAAGCTGGAACTGGATACCGCGCAGGAACGCTGCACTCAGGCGCTGGAACAGACCATCCAGAACCAGAAGGTCATTCAGTAACCATACGAGGATCTAGTGTGGGAGCGGGCTTGCTCGCGAAAGTGGTCTAGTCAGTCAACATAGATGTTGAATGTAAGTCCGCTTTCGCGAGCAAGCCCGCTCCCACATTAGAATGATGTTCGCCCATAACAACAGGTCGATTCCCATGTCTCTACCCACCCACGTACGCATGGTCGAAGTCGGCCCCCGCGACGGTTTGCAAAACGAAGCTCAACCGATCAGCGTGGCCGACAAAGTGCAACTGGTCGACGCCCTGACCGCCGCAGGCCTCGGCTATATAGAAGTCGGCAGCTTTGTCTCGCCCAAGTGGGTGCCGCAAATGGCCGGTTCCGCCGAGGTCTTCGCGCAGATCCGGCGCAAACCCGGCGTGACCTACGGCGCACTCGCCCCCAACCTGCGCGGGTTTGAAGACGCGATGGCGGCCGGGGTCAAGGAAGTCGCGGTGTTTGCCGCCGCGTCTGAAGCCTTCTCCCAACGCAACATCAACTGCTCGATCAGCGAAAGCCTTGAGCGTTTCGTGCCAATCATGGACGCAGCCAAACAACACGGTGTGAGCGTGCGCGGTTACGTGTCCTGTGTGCTGGGCTGCCCTTACGAAGGTAACGTCGCCCCCGAGCAAGTCGCCTTGGTGGCGCGCGAACTCTATGCCATGGGCTGTTACGAAGTGTCGCTGGGCGACACGATCGGCACCGGCACCGCTGGCGCCACGCGCAAGATGTTCGAAGTGGTCGCGGCCGACGTGCCCCGTGAAAAACTCGCCGGGCACTTCCACGACACCTATGGTCAGGCCATGGCCAACATTTACGCCAGCCTGCTGGAAGGGATCTCGGTGTTCGACAGTTCCATCGCCGGCCTCGGCGGCTGCCCGTACGCCAAGGGCGCCAGCGGTAACGTTGCCACTGAAGACGTGGTTTACCTGCTCAATGGCCTGGGTATCGAAACCGGTATCGACCTGGATGCATTGATCCTCGCCGGCCAGCAGATTTGCACGGTGCTGGGGCGTCCGAGCGGTTCGCGCGTGGCCAAGGCTCGCAGTGCACAGTGAGTGTGTCCGGGTGTTACCGCACGGACACAAAGGTGGGTGCGAGCGAGTAACACGGAAACAGATTCCAGGGTTTTCCCTGAGGCGAAAAACCCTACGCAATCTCAAATCATTGATTTTAAAGGACTTTAAAAAGTTGGCACGGCTTCTGCTATCTCTACTGCATAACAAGAACAAAAAAAGCAGCAAGCCCTAATAAAAATAAGACGTAACGACTCTGACATAACAAAAACAACACGGCAGAGACGCAGCTAACAGATTTTTTTGGAGAGGATGTGCTTTTCAGGGTGCTTTTCGGAGCCACCCGCAACCGGGCAGAGAACAATAAAACTACCTTCAGGTAGCTCCCGAACTGGTTGGATCGCTTAGCGAAAAAGTAGATCAGCGCTCAAAAAAATACGTTTGCTCTTGATCCCGGATGGGGATCGACAAAAACAGCGGTAAAGGGTCACGGTCACTAAAAACAAAAACAGACCGCCCCTCAACAATAAAAAAGAGCACGCGCAACGACAAAATTAAAGGGGAGCTTCGGCTCCCCTTTGTGCTTTCCGGGATTTGTGTTTTCCCCTAGTCCAAATGTGGGAGCGGGCTTGCTCGCGAAGGCGGTGTGTCAGTCACTGCAAATGTCGACTGATCCGCCGCCTTCGCGAGCAAGCCCGCTCCCACAGGGGATGGTATTTAGCCTTTGTTTTCGCGCAGTTCTTCGATACTGATCTCGCGCATCCGGAATTTCTGAATCTTGCCCGTTACCGTCATCGGAAACTCCTCCACGAACTTGAAGTAACGCGGCGTCTTGAAGTGTGCGATGCGCTCCTTGCACCAGGTTTGCAGTTCTTGCTCGGTGGCGCTGTGGCCCGGGTGGAATTTGATCCAGGCGACAATCTCTTCGCCATAACGCGAGCACGGAATGCCGATCACTTGAACGTCCGCCACCGCCGGGTGGGTAAAGAAAAACTCTTCCAGCTCCCTTGGGTAAACGTTCTCGCCGCCACGGATGATCATGTCCTTGTTGCGTCCGGCAATGCACACGTAGCCTTCATCGTTCATGCTCGCCAGGTCGCCGGTGTGCATCCAGCCGGCCTGATCGATGGCCTCCGCCGTGCCTTGCGGGTTGTTCCAGTAGCCGAGCATCACGCTGTAACCACGGGTGCACAGCTCGCCAATTGTGCCGCGCGGCACGAGGTTACCGGCCTCGTCGATGATTTTGCTTTCCAGCTGCGGCTGGGTGCGGCCGACGGTGGTCACGCGCAATTCCAGTTCGTCTAACGGACCGGTCTGTAACGACACAGGACTTGTTTCCGTCATGCCATAGGCAATCTGCACTTCGTTCATGTGCATTTCGTTGATGACCCGGCGCATCACTTCGATCGGGCACGTCGCACCGGCCATGATCCCGGTGCGCAGGCTCGACAGATCGAATTCAGCACGCTGGGGCTGGTCGAGCATGGCGATGAACATGGTCGGTACGCCATACAGCGCCGTGGCTTTTTCTTCGGCGACAGTGGTCAGGGTCAGCAATGGATCGAAGGCATCGTTCGGGTAAATCATGGTGCTGCCGTGGGTGATGCAGCCGAGGTTGCCCATGACCATGCCGAAGCAGTGATACAGCGGCACCGGGATCACCAGGCGATCATCGGCGGTCAGGCCGAGGCTTTCGCCGACCATGTAACCGTTGTTGAGAATGTTGTAGTGACTGAGGGTCGCGCCTTTCGGGAATCCGGTGGTGCCTGAGGTGTACTGGATGTTTACCGGCTGATCGAAATGCAGGCTGTTCTGGCGTTCACGCAGCTGTTCAATCGAAACGCCGGGGGCCAGATCCGCCAATTGCGACCACGGCAGAAAACCTGACGGTGGTTGCGCATCCAGGCTGATGACGCCGCGCAAATCAGGCAGGCGTTCACTGTGTAACTTTCCGATGGATTGCTCGGCCAGTTCAGGAACGAGGCCTTGCAGCATCGCGTGATAGTTGGAGGTTTTGAACGCGCCAGCGCAGACCAGCCATTGGCAACCGGATTGCTTCAACACGTATTCGAGCTCGGAACTGCGGTACGCCGGGTTGATGTTGACCAGAATTACGCCGATTTTGGCGCTGGCGAACTGGCTGATGCACCACTGCGCGCAGTTCGGCGCCCAGATGCCGAGACGATCACCGGCCTGCAAGCCCAGCGCGAGCAGCGCTCTGGCATGCAGGTCAACGACCTCGGCCAGTTGCTGCCAGGTGTAGCGCAACTGCTGATGGCGCACGACCAGCGCCTCCCCGGCCGGATACTGCGCGACGGTGTTATCGAACGCCTGGCCGATGGTCATCGCCAGCAAGGCTTTGTCCTGGGAACCACGGGTATAGCTGCGCTGCGGGCTTGCACTGTGTTGATCCATGACGACCCCTATTGTCTTTATTGTAGGAGCGCGGCTTGTGTGGCGAGGGAGCTTGCTCCCGTTCGGCTGCGCAGCAGTCGTGAAATCAACAACGAGGTGTATCAGAAACACCTCACTTGCTGATTTGCGACCGCTTCGCGCTCGAACGGGAGCAAGCTCCCTCGCCACAGAGTGCAACGCTGGTCTTTCAGAACTGGCTCTACTCTCGCTCAAGTTGACGTTAACGTAAAGGGTGATTGACAGCCATTCGTCACAGGCTTACGTTAACGTAAAGGTGAGAGCCGGATCACTGCCCTCCCCACCCTACAAAAAAGCCAAAAGGTGCCCCATGAGCTACCCATCCCTGAATTTTGCCCTCGGTGAAACCATCGACATGCTGCGCGATCAGGTTCAGTCCTTCGTCGCCAAAGAGATCGCCCCGCGCGCCGCTCAGATCGACATCGACAACCTGTTCCCCGCTGACCTGTGGCGCAAATTCGGCGACATGGGCCTGCTGGGCGTCACGGTGCCGGAAGAGTACGGCGGCGCTGGCCTGGGTTACCTGGCTCACGTGGTGATCATGGAAGAAATCAGCCGCGGTTCGGCGTCTGTTGCCCTGTCCTACGGCGCCCACTCCAACCTCTGCGTCAACCAGATCAACCGCAACGGCAACCACGAACAAAAATCCAAGTACCTGCCGAAGCTGATCAGCGGCGAACACATCGGCGCCCTGGCCATGAGCGAACCGAACGCCGGTTCCGACGTGGTCTCGATGAAACTGCGCGCCGACAAACGTGGCAACAAGTACGTGCTCAACGGCAGCAAGACCTGGATCACCAACGGCCCTGACGCCAACACCTACGTAATCTACGCCAAGACCGACCTGGAAAAAGGCCCGCACGGCATCACCGCGTTCATCGTCGAACGCGACTGGAAAGGCTTCAGCCGCAGCAACAAGTTCGACAAACTCGGCATGCGCGGTTCCAACACCTGCGAACTGTTCTTCGATGACGTTGAAGTGCCGGAAGAAAACATCCTCGGTGTACTCAACGGCGGCGTGAAAGTGCTGATGAGCGGCCTCGACTACGAGCGCGTCGTGCTCTCCGGCGGCCCGACCGGGATTATGCAGGCCTGCATGGACCTGATCGTTCCGTACATCCACGACCGCAAGCAATTCGGCCAAAGCATCGGCGAATTCCAGCTGATCCAGGGCAAAGTCGCCGACATGTACACCCAACTCAACGCCAGCCGCGCTTACCTCTACGCGGTAGCCCAGGCCTGCGAGCGTGGCGAAACCACGCGCAAGGACGCTGCCGGCGTAATCCTCTACAGCGCCGAACGCGCCACGCAAATGGCTCTCGACGCCATCCAGATTCTCGGTGGCAACGGTTACATCAACGAATTCCCGGCCGGCCGTCTGCTGCGTGACGCCAAGCTGTACGAAATTGGCGCCGGCACCAGTGAGATCCGTCGCATGCTGATCGGTCGCGAACTGTTCAACGAAACCCGCTAATCGGAGCTGTCCATGGCTATCCTGCATACCCAGCTCAACCCCCGTTCGGCGGAGTTCGCCGCCAACAGCGCGGCGATGCTCAAACAGGTCGACGCCCTGCACACCCTGCTCGCCCAAGTGCAGCTCGGTGGCGGCGCGAAGGCTCAAGTGCGTCACACCTCGCGGGGCAAATTGCTGCCTCGCGAGCGCATCAATCGCTTGCTCGATCCGGGCTCGCCGTTTCTTGAGATCAGCCAACTGGCGGCCTACGAGGTGTACGGTGAAGACGTTCCGGCCGCTGGCGTGATCGCCGGGATTGGCCGCGTGGAAGGCGTCGAATGCATGATCGTGGCCAACGACGCCACGGTGAAAGGCGGTTCGTACTACCCGCTGACGGTAAAAAAACACCTGCGCGCCCAGACCATCGCCCAGCAGAATCGCCTGCCCTGCATCTATCTGGTGGACTCTGGCGGCGCCAACTTGCCACGTCAGGATGAAGTGTTCCCGGATCGCGAGCACTTCGGGCGGATCTTCTTCAACCAGGCCAACATGAGTGCCATGGGCATTCCGCAGATTGCCGTGGTGATGGGTTCCTGCACCGCCGGTGGCGCTTATGTGCCAGCGATGGCAGACGAAGCGATCATGGTGCGCCAGCAAGCAACGATTTTCCTCGCCGGCCCGCCGCTGGTGAAAGCCGCGACCGGTGAAGTGGTCAGCGCCGAAGACCTCGGCGGGGCCGATGTGCACTGCAAGATTTCCGGAGTCGCTGACCATTACGCCGAGAGCGATGAACACGCCTTGGCCATTGCCCGACGCAGCGTTGCCAACCTCAACTGGCGCAAGCTCGGCGAACTGCAACAACGCGCCCCGATTGCCCCGCTCTACGCCAGCGATGAGTTGTACGGCGTGGTCTCGGCGGACGCCAAGCAGCCGTTCGATGTGCGCGAAGTCATCGCGCGACTGGTCGACGGTTCGGTGTTCGACGAATTCAAAGCGCTGTTCGGGACTACGCTGGTGTGCGGCTTTGCCCATCTGCACGGTTACCCCATCGCGATCCTCGCCAACAACGGCATCCTCTTCGCCGAAGCCGCGCAAAAAGGCGCGCACTTCATCGAGCTGGCCTGTCAGCGCGGCATCCCATTGCTGTTCCTGCAAAACATCACCGGGTTCATGGTCGGCCAGAAGTACGAGGCTGGCGGTATCGCCAAGCATGGCGCGAAACTGGTGACCGCAGTGGCGTGCGCCAAGGTGCCGAAATTTACCGTGATCATTGGCGGCAGTTTTGGTGCCGGTAACTACGGCATGTGCGGTCGGGCTTACGACCCGCGCTTCCTGTGGATGTGGCCAAACGCACGCATCGGCGTGATGGGTGCCGAGCAAGCCGCGGGCGTGTTGGTGCAGGTCAAACGCGAGCAGGCCGAGCGCAGCGGCCAAGGCTTCAGCGCCGAGCAGGAAGCCGAGATCAAGCAACCAATCCTCGATCAATACGAAGAACAGGGTCACCCCTACTATTCCAGCGCACGGCTATGGGACGACGGCGTCATCGACCCCGCTCAGACCCGCGATGTACTGGCCCTGGCCTTGTCCGCGTCGTTGAACGCGCCTATCGAACCGAGCCGCTTCGGCGTGTTCCGGATGTGATCGGGAGAAAACCATGAGCGACTTCAAGACCCTCGAACTGCTGACCGACCCACGGGGTTTCGCCACCCTGTGGCTCAGCCGTGAAGAAAAGAACAACGCCTTCAACGCAGAAATGATCCGCGAACTGATCCTCGCGCTGGACACTGTGGCCAGCGACACCAGCCTGCGGTTTTTGCTGGTGCGTGGACGCGGTAAACATTTCAGCGCCGGCGCGGACCTGGCGTGGATGCAGCAATCGGCCGAGCTCGATTACCACACCAACCTCGACGACGCCCGGGAACTGGCGGAGTTGATGTACAACCTCGCCAAATTGAAAATCCCGACCCTGGCCGTGGTGCAAGGCGCCGCGTTCGGTGGTGCGCTGGGCCTGATCAGTTGCTGCGACATGGCTATTGGCACCGACGACGCGCAGTTCTGCCTGTCGGAAGTGCGCATCGGACTCGCGCCGGCAGTGATCAGCCCATTCGTGGTGCAGGCCATCGGCGAGCGCGCGGCCCGCCGTTATGCGCTGACCGCCGAACGTTTCGGCGGGCAACGGGCGCGTGAAATCGGCTTGTTGTCGGAAAGCTATCCGGGCACCGAGCTGGAGCAAAAAATCGAACAGTGGATCGACAACCTGCTGCTCAACAGTCCCGCCGCCATGCGCACCAGCAAAGACTTGTTGCGTGAAGTCGGCCACGGCGCGCTGACTCCGGCCCTGCGCCGTTACACCGAAAACGCCATCGCCCGTATCCGCGTCAGCCCTGAGGGCCAGGAAGGTCTGCGTGCCTTTCTGCAAAAGCGTCCGCCGAGCTGGCAAGCCCCCACCACCAAGGAGCCGCGTTGATGAGCGCACCTGTTCTCACTACCCTGCTGGTGGCCAACCGTGGCGAAATCGCCTGCCGGGTCATGCGCACCGCCAAAGCGCTGGGCCTGACCACCGTGGCCGTGCACAGCGCCACTGACCGTGAAGCGCGACACAGCCGCGAAGCGGATATCCGCGTCGACATCGGCGGCAGCAAAGCCGCCGACAGTTACCTGCAAATCGACAAACTGATTGCCGCGGCCAAGGCCAGCGGCGCTCAGGCGATCCATCCGGGTTACGGCTTTTTGTCGGAGAACGCCGGGTTTGCCCGTGCGATTGAAGACGCTGGCCTGATCTTCCTCGGCCCGCCCGCCTCGGCCATTGATGCCATGGGCAGCAAGTCCGCCGCCAAAGCGCTGATGGAAACCGCCGGCGTGCCACTGGTACCGGGTTATCACGGCGAAGCGCAGGACGTTGACACCTTCCGCGAGGCGTGTGAGCGCATCGGTTATCCGGTGCTGCTCAAGGCCACCGCCGGCGGTGGCGGCAAAGGCATGAAAGTGGTCGAGGACGTCAGTCAGTTGGCCGAAGCCCTGGCCTCGGCCCAGCGTGAAGCGAAATCCTCCTTCGGCGACTCACGGATGCTGGTAGAGAAGTACCTGCTCAAACCGCGCCACGTGGAAATCCAGGTCTTTGCCGACCAGCATGGCAACTGCCTGTACCTGAATGAACGAGATTGTTCGATCCAGCGTCGCCACCAGAAAGTCGTCGAAGAAGCACCCGCGCCAGGCTTGAGCCCGGAGCTGCGTCGTGCCATGGGCGAGGCTGCTGTTCGCTCGGCACAAGCCATCGGTTATGTCGGCGCCGGCACCGTGGAGTTTTTGCTGGATTCGCGCGGCGAGTTCTTCTTCATGGAAATGAACACGCGCCTGCAGGTAGAGCACCCTGTCACCGAAGCCATCACTGGCCTCGATCTGGTGGCCTGGCAGATTCGTGTGGCCCGTGGTGAGGCGCTGCCGATGACCCAGGCCGAAGTGCCGCTGATCGGGCACGCGATTGAAGTGCGGCTTTACGCCGAGGACCCGGCCAATGATTTCCTGCCGGCCACTGGACGTCTGGAGCTGTATCGAGAATCCGCCGCAGGCCCGGGACGTCGGGTCGACAGCGGTGTCGAGGAAGGTGATGAAATTTCGCCGTTCTACGACCCGATGCTCGGCAAGCTGATTGCCTGGGGTGAGGATCGCGAACAGGCACGGTTGCGCTTGTTGAGCATGCTCGATGAGTTTGCGATTGGCGGACTCAAGACCAACATCAACTTCCTGCGCCGGATCATCGCGCATCCTGCGTTTGCCGCGGCTGAACTGGACACCGGGTTTATCCCGCGTTTCCAGGAGCAATTGTTGCCAGCGCCGTCGGACCTCAGTGACGCGTTCTGGCAAGCCGCCGCGCAGGCCGTTGCGCAGAGCCAGGCTGATGCACCGCGCGCAGATGACGTGAGTTCGCCATGGGCAATCAGCAATGGTTTCCGGGCTGGATTGCCGAAAGAAATCACCCTGCACTTGAGTTGCGAAGGCCAGGATCGCGCGTTGACCCTGGGCGATGTCTGCACTTCCCAGCTTAAAGGCGAGCAATTGCTGACCGAACACAACGGTGTACGCCGCCAGCATCGGACAATACGCCGTGGCGACTCTGTTTATCTGCAGTGGGAAGGTGAGCTGCGCCGCATCGATGCCTACGACCCGATCAGCGCCGTCGAAGCCAGCCACAGCCATCAAGGTGGGCTCACCGCACCAATGAACGGCAGCATCGTGCGAGTGCTGGTAGAGGCCGGGCAAACGGTCGAAGCCGGGGCGCAACTGGTGGTGTTGGAGGCGATGAAAATGGAGCACAGCATTCGTGCGCCCCACGCAGGCGTGATCAAGGCCTTGTATTGCCAGGAAGGCGAAATGGTCAGCGAAGGCAGTGCGTTGGTCGAACTGGAAGAAGCGTGAAATGAAGATCGGTCCTACGTTCTACGAGGACCGATCTGATTAGAATTTGGCCGTTGCCTGAACCACTACGCCGAGAATTCGACAGTCGTCGGTGTAAAGGGCTTTCGGATATGTAGGATTGAGCGGGACCAGGTAACGCTGCCCGCTCTCTTCGATCAGCTTGCGAAACGTCGCCTCGGTGCTGTCCGACCACTGCGCGATCACTAGCTTTCCGGGCTCCGGCACAATGGCCGGATCCACCAGGATCATCATGCCCTCGGCGATGCTCACACCCGTGGGTGCCGTCATCGCATCGCCCACCACCACCAGCCAGAACGCCGCACCCTGCGCGTGGTAATCGGTCAGTTCGAAACGCGGCTTGCCGTAGACCGCCAGCTCGCCGTCACGCAGCTGCATCGGCTCGCGCCACTCACTGACCGGGTAACGGAAGTACGGGTTGTACTTATGCGACAGGCAAGGCTCGTCGTCCTGCAAGACCTCACGAATCACCATCGCCACTTCCAGAAAATCCATCCCGAGCGCACGCAAGACACGATTCATGTCTTGAATGCTCGGCTGACGGCGTTTATTCAGCCAGTGACCCACGCCACCCTGGGACATCCCGAGGCGGTCGGCGAGGACCTCTTGAGTGACTTTGAGGTCACTCATCTTGGCTTTGACTAACTCAATCCATTTATCCATGTGCGGCACGATACGTGGGGTACTCCGACCAACAAAACACAACTTGTAGTATTTAAATTCCAGTCACAAATACAGTTCGTACTAGGATGGATTCACGGATCTGAATCTATCACGGAGCTTGCCATCGTCATGACGTTACCCAGCAATGACCTGCCAGATATGCAAATCGATACCACCCTGACCTCGCCCAAAGGCAATGCCGCCGCACAGCGAGCGCTGGATTATTACTTGAAACCAGCTGTGTCCGAACCCGCTGCCGTGGAGCGGTTTTTTGATGTGAACCCGGACATCAGCGTAGAAGAGGCACTGATTCATGCCTTTGATTTGTTGCGATGCGCTGCGGCGACTGCGCATGAATCAGCCAGCAACCTGCACGGTCCAAGCCGCGACCTGGCCTATTCGACGGTGCACATGATCGATATGGCCAAAGCGATGATCGATCGGTCGTTGCAGGGGCATCGGAACGCATGAAACGGGCGAGCGTTTGGGGAGGACAGGAAAGAGGTTTCCAATCGAGCAGATAAAATCATTTGACTTGCAAACGAGAATGATTATTATTGCATGCAGCTGGTCGCGAGATCAGTCGATTGTCCAAGTGACCTTAGGTCGGTCTCCTGGACATCTCCTCATCAGGCTAATCACGGTTTTTGACCCGGCTTTTTGCCGGGTCTTTTTTTGCCAGTTATTCTGGCTTTTACCTTCAGGCTAATGAAGTCTTTGGGTGCTGCAAATTCGATGGCGCGGATAATATCAAAAGAATATTGGTTGGCAAGAGAAGCCCGGCTCATTGGGCCAAACGATTGTAAAAAAAGCACTTGAGAATCAATCGCACAGTATCTAAGCTGCGTCGGCGTCATGGAGGACGCCCCCTCTGCACTCCGCAATTTCCCTCGGTTTTACTTCGGTAAGCCGTCACGCTTTCGACTTTACTCTTGGCTGAACGTCCTGTGATTCTTCACTCACTGCCGAGGTGACCATCGTCGCGATGATCGACTTCAGCGCCAACTGCCCTACCGGCTGCCCCTGACTGTCAGTGACCACCAATTCATCGAACCCCGCCTCAACCAGTCTTTTGACCGCTGACTCCAATGACGTCCCCATGGGTACGGTCAGCGTCGCTCCGCCTTTCACCTGGACAATGGGCCGCATGATGGCCTCGACGCCAATCACCCGCCCCCGATTCACTTCTTTGACGAAGTTGGCAATGTAATCATCGGCAGGCGTCATGACGATTTCCTGTCGGGTGCCTTGTTGCACCACTTCACCGTCACGCAAGATCGCGATGCGATCACCAATACGCAGTGCCTCATCAAGATCATGGGTAATGAACACGATGGTCTTCTTGATCTCTTTTTGCAGGTCAAGCAGCACCGACTGCATGTCCATGCGGATCAGAGGATCCAGGGCCGAAAACGCTTCATCCATCAACAGAATTGGCGCATCACTGGCCAATGCCCGGGCAAGGCCGACGCGCTGCTGCATGCCTCCGGACAGCTGATTGGGATAGTGACTTGCGTAACCCTGGAGCCCTACCCGGTCCAACCAGCCTGTGGCGATTTCTACCTGCCTGTCACGGGACATACCCTGGATCTCCAGCCCATACACCGCATTGTCGAGCACGGTGCGGTTTGGCAGCAGCGCGAATTTCTGGAACACCATGGAAATTTTATGTCGTCGAAACTCTCGCAAATCAGTCGGGCTCATTTTGAGCACATCCACGCCACCCACGATGACTTCGCCGGCGGTGGGTTCGATCAATCGGTTGATATGGCGGATCAAGGTCGACTTGCCCGAACCGGAAAGCCCCATGATCACCTGAATCCCCCCGGACGGCATGCTGATATTGATGTCCTTCAATCCCAGCACATGACTGTGATTGCTCAACAGCTCAGCCTTGCTCATGCCCTGTTTGACCCGCTCGATACTGGCCTGTGCCTGGTAACCGAAGATCTTGTAGAGATGCCTGATTTCGATGCCGAAATCGTTGGTCAGATTAGTGGCCATGAACTCTCTCCAAATGCTTTTGCAGTCTTCGGCCATAAGCTTGGCTGACTCGGTCGAAGATCACCGCAATCCCGACAATGGCCAGCCCGTTGAAAATGCCCAGGGTGAAATATTGATTGGAAATAGCCTTGAGTACCGGTTGGCCCAAGCCTTGAACCCCAATCATCGACGCAATGACCACCATGGCCAGCGCCATCATGATCGTCTGGTTGATGCCGGCCATGATCGAGGGCAATGCCAACGGTAACTGGACGTTTTTCAGTTTCTGCCAACTGGACGAGCCAAAGGCGTCGGCGCACTCCAGCATCTCGGCGTCAACGTGACGGATGCCGAGGTTGGTCAAGCGGATCATCGGCGGCAAGGCGTAGATCACAACCGCAATCAGCCCCGCGACCTTGCCAATCCCCAGCAACATCACCACTGGAATCAAATAGACAAAGCTCGGCAGGGTCTGCATTACGTCCAATACCGGGCTGACAACGTTCTGCAGACGGTTGGAACGGGCCATCGCGATCCCGGTCGGCAAACCGATGACGATGGATATCACCGTGCAGACGAAGATCATCGACAGGGTCTTCATCGTGTCAGACCACATGTCCAGATAACCGATAGCCATCAGTGTGAACACGCACCCCAGGACAATTCTCCAACTGCGGCTGGCGAACCAGGCAATCAAGGCGACCAGCACAATGATGATCGGCCATGGCGTCGTGGTCATGAACCTTTCGGACTGATTGAGGAAAACCTGCAACGGCTGGAAAAAGGCTTCGAAGCTGTCGCCGTAAGTGCTGGTGAAGTTACGAAAGGCGCCATCGATGACCTTTTTCAAGGCCCGGAGTCTTTCGTCCTCCATGTGTGGAAAGCTCAGTAACCACTCCATGACATTCCCCTTTTGTAGAAGACCGTAGAAAGCTGGCAGGTCGTTTCAATACGTGGGTGTTTTTATTGTTATCGGTGCGCGAGGTTCAATGCAGCGCGAACAGGCGAGCCGCATCGACCCAAGTGGATTAAAGCGCAGCCTTGATTTTGCCGCTGGCTTCAGGGGTCACCCATTTAGTCCAGAGCGCTTCATTGTTTTTCAGGAAATACTTGGCGCCTTCCTCACCGGTGGCCTGGTTGTCAGTCATCCAGGCAATCAGTTTATTCACCGTCTCGTTGGACCAGGCGCGCTTGTTCAGGTACGCCATGACCGTTGGCGAGCGAGCGGCGAAGGTTTTGGTGGTGAGGGTGTAGACCCGATCAATCGGCCAGCCATTGGGTTTTGGATCAGGACAGTCAGCGACGGTATTGCAACGTTTCCACTCCGCAGCATCGACCGGATGGCCATTGTCCAGCTTCACCATGGGGTACTTGCCCAGTAAAGCGGTCGGCTCCCAGTAAAACCCCAGCCAAGGCGCCTTGCGCTCGTAGGCTTTGGCAATGGAGCCATCCAGCGCTGCGGCCGAACCGGTGTCCACCAGCACGAAACCGGCCTTCTCGAAGTCGTAGGCCTTATAGAACTGACTGGTGACCACGGTGCCGCCCCAACCTTGCGGGCCGTTGTAGATCGCGCCTTTTTTCTTGTCGTCAGGGGCCGGGAACAGTTCGGGGTGCTTTTTCACATCCTCGAAGCTTTTGATGTCCGGATGGGCATCGGCAATGTATTTCGGAATCCACCAGCCTTGCGAGCCGCCGTCGGATAACGAGTTTGCCGCCTGGATCAGGTTGCCACTTTGAATACCGCTTCTGGCGACCTCCGGAACCAGGTCGATCCAGCCTTCAGGTGCGATGTCAGGCCGGCCCTTCTCGACCATCGAGGTGATGGTCGGAACCGTATCCCCGGTGACCAGATCGGCATTGCAACCGTAACCCGCATTAAGAATCAGCTTGTCGACGTTGGCCATGACTTCAGCCGATTGCCAGTTCATGTTGGCAATCGTCACATCACCACACTCGGAGGCTGACACCCAACCGCTGAAGGCGACGATGCCGAGTGCAAGTCCCGTTTTCGAGAAAGACTTTAAATTCATAAACGCTAACCTCGATTGCGGCCAGAGTTAAGGAGGGCCAACTACCGCGTCATTGGACCTTCTTTCGTGTCAGCAGAATGGGCAAAGGGATTCATGGAACTGGCGACCGAGGCCGCTGAATCCAGGCCTGCTTTTATTGTTTTATCGAATCCGCTGGCGAGCATGGCGTCGAGACCTGCCGCCGTGACCCCGCGATAACTGATGAGCGCCTGCAAGAGTTCGTCGACGGAGCGCCCATTGCCAATCAACTGACTGGCTTGCACCACCACTGCATGGGAAGCGCGCTGGGCGATCGCCGGTGGCAGACCGCTGCTCACGGCATGCTGAAACAGGCTGCGAGCCAACAAAGCCGGGTAAGCAGGCCCTGTGCCGACCAACGCCGTCAGGTAGTTCAAATGGCTTTCGCTGAAGACTTCATCGGCACCCCCAAAGGTTTCGAACAAGCACTGGGCGAAGGCTTTTTGCTCTTCGCTGACCTGTTGAGTCGCCAGCCAGGGCGTATAGGATTTGCCGATTTCGGCGGCGGCATTGGCCATGGCGCGAATCACCTGCCGACTGCCGGTACGCTGCACTACATCTTCCAGAGAAACGCCTGCCATCAAGGAAATCACCAGCCGGTTTTCAGCGCAGATTTCTACCTCGGCAAACTGCTCGGGGCGCACGGACACGATGACCACCTCACAGCGCTCCACCAGCGCCTGGTTGTCGCTCGTTACGGTCACCTCTGACCACTTGGCACTCGTCAGCGGGTTGCTCGCACTGCGGTTCGAAAGCACCAAAGCCCCGGGCTGGACAAACGCCTTGTCGAGCATTGCCAGGGCAATCGAACGGCCAAGCCATCCCGATCCACCGATAATGCCTATCGTGGGTTCTTCGTTCATGTGAACCTGCCTTCGTCAGTCAGACGCTGCGATCAGTCCTGGGTCGACGATGAAACTTCATCCATCACATACCCATGGCGGGAGTAGAAGCGTTTCAACTCACGCTCCAGGGGTTCCTGGCCGGTGAAGATCTTCACGTACTCGGGAATCCGCCGCATTCGCTCCCCGATATCCTCTCGGGTGTTGGTGCTGATGTAGCCAATCTGTGTCAGGTAAATCGTGCGGGCCCGCACATCGGCCCCCTCATAGGTGTAGTCGAAGCGCATGAACATGCGGATCAAGGCTTCGCGGCGGGCAATGTCGGCCACGCGGATATGCTCGGACACTTCAGCGGACTGCAAGGCCCAACTGCGCATGGCAAATTCGAACTGTGAATCGAACAGATCGGGGTTCAGCCAACAGTCGAAAACATTCAGCATCGCTTCGGCAATGCTCTCGGCATAACACTCGGTCTGGGCGACCAGATTACCGGTGTTCTTCACCCGCCAACGCTCGATCAAAGCCGCGAGCAGCTCTTCGCGATCCTTGAAAAACCAGTAAAAGCTGGTTCTCGACAACCCCAGCTTTTTGGCCAGCGGCATCACCCGCACCGTGTCTACGCCGCACTCGGTCAGGCTTTCATACGCTGCATCGAGCCACCCTTCCAGTGACCCTCTCCAGCCGGTTTCTACTGCTTTGGTTTGTTCGTTCATGGCTCGATCCTAGCCGCTCACACAACACCGCGCAAGCAAAATGTACACCTGTGTCCATAGTGTTGACACAGGTGTACATTTCACCCTAACGTAATTTCAACACAGGTCCTTGCCCGCTTTCGGAGAGTCTTGACGATGCTGAATGATCCGCTCCTCCAGCCCTATCAGTTGAAGCACCTGACTTTACGAAATCGCATCATGACCACCGCCCACGAACCGGCTTATCCCGTGGATGGCATGCCCAAGGAGCTCTATCGCGCTTACCACGTGGAACGGGCGAAGGCCGGCGTGGCCTTGACCATGACCGCAGGTTCCGCTGCGGTTTCCCGGGACAGCCCGCCGGTGTTCAACAACATTCTGGCCTACAAGGACGAGGTGGTCGGCTGGATGCGCGACCTGAGCGACGCCTGCCACGAACATGGCGCGGCCGTCATGATCCAGTTGACGCACCTTGGCCGGCGCACGCGCTGGGACAAGGGCGACTGGCTGCCCGTGGTGTCACCTTCGTTCGAGCGTGAAGCCTCCCATCGCTCCTTCCCGAAGAAGATGGAAGACTGGGACGTGGAACGCATCATCAAGGACTATGCCGACGCTGCCGAACGGATGAAGTTTGCGGGCCTGGACGGTATCGAACTGCAAGCCTATGGGCATCTAATGGATCAGTTCTGGTCGCCACTGACCAACGACCTCGATGCCCCCTATGGCGGTTCCATCGACAATCGACTGCGCTTTACCTTCGACATCCTCAGCGCCATTCGCCAGCGCGTCGGCCACGAGTTCATCGTCGGCGTGCGTTATACCGGCGACGAGTTAATGCCCGGCGGACTGACCGCGGCGGATGGCCTGGACATCTCCAGGCGCTTGAAAGACAGCGGCATGGTGGACTTTCTCAATGTTGTCCGCGGCCACATAGACACCGACGCGGGTTTGACCGACCTGATTCCGATCCAGGGCATGCGCAACTCACCGCACCTGGACTTCGCCGGCGAGATTCGCGCCGCCACCGACTTCCCCACCTTTCACGCGGCGAAGATTCCGGACGTGGCCACCGCCCGCCATGCCATCGCCTCGGGCAAGATCGACATGGTGGGCATGACCCGCGCGCACATGACCGATCCGCATATAGTGCGCAAGATTATCGAAGGTCGCGAAGAAGATATTCGCCCCTGTGTCGGCGCCAATTATTGCCTGGACCGGATCTATCAGGGCGGTGCTGCCTACTGCATTCACAACCCGGCCACCGGCCGCGAAACCAGCATGCCCCATGACATTCCCAAGGCGGCGGGCAAACGCAAGATTGTGATTGTCGGGGCCGGCGTCGCCGGGCTGGAAGCGGCGCGAGTGGCGGCCGAGCGCGGCCATGAGGTGGTGGTGTTCGAAGCCGCCAATCAGGCCGGCGGCCAGGTTCGGCTCACCGCGCAATCGGAACGCCGGCGGGAAATGATCAGCATCGTCGAATGGCGCATGGCTCAGTGCCTGGCCCGCGGCGTCAGTTTTCGTTTCAATACCTGGGCCGAGGCCAGCACCGTCCACGATGAAAACCCGGACGTGGTGATCATCGCCACCGGTGGCCTACCCCATACAGGGATTCTCTCGACAGGCAATGACCTGGTGGTCTCCACCTGGGACATTATTGCCGGGGATGTGAAACCCGGGCGCAATGTCCTGCTGTTCGACGACGCCGGTGATCACGCTGCGCTGCAGGCTGCCGAGTTCATCGCCAGAAGTGGCGCAAAAGTCGAGATCATGACGCCAGACCGGACCTTCGCGCCGGAAGTCATGGCGATGAATCTGGTGCCTTACATGCGCTCGCTGCAAGCATTGGATACCACCTTCACCGTCACCTTCCGGTTGCTCGCGGTCGAGCGCGAGGGGCAGGATCTGCTGGCCACGATCGACAGCGATTACGGCAGTGCGCGCAAGGTCCGACGCGTCGATCAAGTGGTGGTCAACCACGGCACCCGACCGCTGGATGAACTGTATTTCGAATTGAAGTCCGCTTCCAGCAACGGCGGTGTGATCGAACATCAGGACCTGATCGTTGGCAACCCACAACAGGTGGTGACCAACCCGGCTGGCCAATTCCAGTTGTTTCGCATTGGCGATGCCGTGGCTGCGCGCAACACCCACGCCGCGATCTACGATGCCTTGCGACTGGTCAAGGACTTGTAAACCAACCCAGGTGAACAACATGCCAAGCGATGAAACACCTTCATGGAAAATTGCCGGGAAAAACGGCATCCAGGGGTCGGTTGAAGGCTCTCTTTATCACTCGTCCTCGATGGATGACTGGTTGCCGACACAGGCTGAAGGCTTCTGGATCAAACCGCTGTTCGAGGACAGCGAACGCGGCGAAAAAACCATGCTGATGAAAGTCGACCCTGGCGCCCAAGTTGCCAGTCATACCCATGAAGGCGAGCTGGAACAACTGTTCGTACTGGAAGGTTCCTTCTACGACCAGGACCGCACACTGAACGTCGGCGACTACTGTTGCCGCGCCCCGAACGCGGCACACAGTGCGGGCTCGGTGCAGGGGGCCGTCCTGATGGTGATCTATACGCGCCGATGACGGTTTCACGAGGGGCCGTTTTTTCCAAACGCCTAATCCCTTTTCAGCGTGTAAAGTAGCCGCCATAAAAATCATATTCAGGAACCGACTATGAGCGTGGCCAAATCTTCCTTTGACATCAGCGCAAACTTCGACAGCGGCAACATTGAAGTGCTGGACATCAGCAATCCGCTTCAAGCGCTGCTGGCCATCAAGCCCGACACTCGCAGCCCGCATTTTCAATGGTTCCACTTCAAGGCCAGCGGCCTGCACGTCGGTCAGGAGCATTGGTTTCGCCTGAACAACGCCAGCAAGTCTTCGTACAACAAAGCCTGGGACGGTTATCAGGCCGTTGCGTCGTATGACCACGTCAACTGGTTCCGCGTGCCGACTATCTTCGAAGGCGACTGCCTGCGCTTCAGCCTGGAAGCCACAGCCACCCACGCCTGGTTCGCCTATTTCGAACCTTACAGCCGTGGCCGCCACGACTGGCTGATCGAACAGGCACTGACCAAGGCCGGCACCGAGCTGCTGGCCACCGGCAAGAGCGTTGAAGGGCGCGATATTCAGTTGCTGCGCAAAGGTAGCGGTGCCGAAGGTCGGCGCAAGGTCTGGATGATCGCCCAGCAACACCCTGGCGAACACATGGCCGAATGGTTCATGGAAGGTGTGATCGAACGCCTGGAAAAGCACGACGACCCGGTGTTGAACAAACTGCTGGCCAGCGCCGACCTGTACTTAATCCCGAACATGAACCCGGACGGCGCCTTTCACGGTCACCTGCGCACCAATGCCATGGGCCAGGACCTGAACCGTGCCTGGCAAAGCGCCAGCCAGGAGATCAGCCCGGAAGTGCTGTTCGCGCAACAGCAGATGGAAAAATACGGCGTCGACCTGTTCCTCGACGTCCATGGCGATGAAGAAATCCCTTATGTGTTCACCGCCGGCTGCGAAGGCAACCCGGGCTTTACGCCGCGCATCGAAAAACTCGAAGAGCATTTCCGCAGCCATCTGAAACACCTGACCAAGGATTTCCAGACCAAGCACGGCTATACACGCGACGAGCCGGGAAAAGCCAACATGACCCTGGCCTGCAACAGCGTCGGTCAGAAATTCGACTGCCTGTCGTTGACCCTGGAGATGCCGTTCAAGGACAACGACGATGCGCCGAATGCGCTGACAGGCTGGTCCGGCAAGCGCTCCAAGCAATTGGGTAAAGACGTGCTGACCACCGTCGCCGATATGATCGACACCCTGCGCTGATTACCTCGCTCATGTAGCCGCTGGCGCAGTCTGCGCCAGCCGCTACAACGGATCAGCCGCGATCCTTGCCCCGCAACATGCTGTCCAGCACATCATCGCGCCGCACCCAACCGTGAAACAACGCCGCCGCCAAATGCAGCAGCACGGTCAAAAACAGCAGATACGCCAGATACCCATGGGCCTTGCGCAAATACGCAAACACCTGGGCGTTGGCCGGCAGGATCGACGGCAACTGGAACGAGTTGCTGAGCATCACCGGATCACCCGCCGCCGAAATCATCGCCCAACCGAGCAACGGCAAGACGAACATCAAGGCATACAGCAAGACGTGCGAGGCTTTGGCCGCCAGCGCCTGCCAGCTCGGCAAATCTGCCGGCAACGGCGGTTGTTGCGTGGAAAAGCGCACGAACAAACGCACGATCACCAGCAGCAGAATCGCAATGCCCAACGGCTTGTGCAGATGGATCAACCACTCATGACGCTCGGACACCGAGGCGACCATACCCGCGCCGATAAACAGCATCGCAATGATCATCAGCGCCATCAGCCAATGCAGCAGCCGCGCCAATGGCGCGAAATGGTTAGGTTGGGCGCTCATTGTTGAGCCTCCTGTTTAGCGGCGGGCAACTGACTGACTTCACTGGTGCGGCGCAAATAGGAACTGGCGTAACCGGCTGAACGCGCCGCGAGCAACGGGTCGTCGGAACCTTCGATACCGCTGGGCAGCACGAGCGGATCGTAGTTGATGTCGCGGCATTCGCCATTGAGTTGTGGCTGTGTGCGATCAAGCACCAAGGTGCCGGCATTCAGCACTTTGCGACCGTCGGGCCAGGCTTTGCTGGCGTCGTTGACCGGATCCCCCGGGTTCGCCAGCGTGATCATCAATTGCCAACGCAACGGTCCGGCCGACAAGCGCTGAACCAGGTCTTTCTCAAGAAAATCACTGCCTTCAGGCGCTGTGGCGCCCGCCGCATCCTGTGCCACCGGCACCATGTTCCAACGCACCGCCTGGCGTTGACCGGCCGCATTCACCAGGTAGAACGCGTTGACGCTGTTGTACGTCTCCGTCGCATAACTGGCCGAAGGCTTGGCGGTTTTGATCCAGGCCAGAAACGGCGCCGATTCCGGATGTGAACCAAAGAATGCCGGCACCGCCGCCGGATCAGGTTTCCCCGTGGCCGGAAGCGGCGACTGGGCTTGCTGCAACTGATAGAACGCTTCAGGCGTGCCCACCGGGAACACCGGCATGCTGTTCATCCCGGTGCGCCACTGCTGGCCGTTGGCCTGGGTGAAACGCAACGCCAGGCTGCGAATCGGTACGGCGCTGTCAGGCGCGTATGGATTGCCGGCAGGCAACGCGAACCGCCCGACCACCGGGGTCTGGGCTTCGCTGAACACTTGGGCAGTGGAATAATTGCGCGCTTCGCTGCTGCTTTCGAAATGCCCGATCACACACACGCCTTTGGCGTGATTGCGCCGGAAACCCGGGTGTACGCCGTTGTTGGTTTCCAGCACGTTGATCAGTTTTTTCGGCGTTAGTCGTTGTGGGTCAAAGGTGCCGTTGACGTAGGCAAAGGCCCCAGCCAGCGCGGCGACCACCACGGCAATGCCGGCCAGGCGTAACGTCAGGCTTGCGCCACTCAGCGGTGGCCGGGTGGGCCCGGTTGGCGGTGTTGAGCGATCAACCATGAAAGACTCCAGGGCCATCGGCCACAGGGGGAAGGAGCTATGAGACGAACGTCACGTAGGATTATTCCCCCTCAACTGTAGTTTCTTTCAAAGCGCCGCGAGCGACGAATAATCAAACCCCCTCACACGGGGTTAAAACACGCCTCACGTTTATCGAGAAAAGCTTGCATGCCTTCTTTTTGCCCGGGGGTTGCAAACAAACCGTGGAATGCCCTTCTCTCGTACAGCAGACCTTCGCGTAATCCGTGCTCCAGCGCGCGATCAACCGCTTCGCGCGCGGCCATGGTGGCGGTTTTGGCGAAACCGGCGATGGTCTGCGCCGCCGCCAGGGAGTCTTCCAGCAGGTCGGCGGCGGCAATCACTCTCGACACCAGCCCTGCCCGTTCGGCTTCCTGGGCAGACATCGAGCGACCGGTCAGGATCATGTCCATGGCTTTCGATTTTCCGATCAAGTGCGTGAGACGCTGGGTGGCGCCCATGCCGGGCATCACGCCCAGTTTGATTTCCGGTTGAGCAAATTGCGCCGTATCGGCAGCAAAGATCAAGTCGCACATCATCGCCAATTCGCAGCCGCCACCAAACGCATAACCGGCGACAGCAGCCAGCGTGGGGGTACGTAACGAGGCAAAGGCTTCCCACCCGGCAAAATAATCCTCATGGACCATGTCCAGATGGGACTTTTGGCTCATTTCCTTGATATCGGCACCGGCCGCGAAAAACTCATCGGTACCGGTCAGGACGAAACACCCCACCCCTGGATCCCGATCCAACCGTTGCAGGGTGTCCAGCAATTCGCGCATGACCTCATTGCTCAGGGCGTTCCGGGCTTGCGGGCGGTTGAGACGAATCAATACGACTCGATCATGACGTTCGATCAATGTGTGCATGGTGACCTCTTTGAATAATCGTTGAAGGGTTGAATGGCCAGCGCTCACGCTCAGCTCAGGAATCCCAGATCGCGCCGTAGGCTGGAATGCCGCGACTTTCCATTTCCTCGACCACACGCCGAGTCAGTGTCTGGTTGGAAATGCAGATCACCGCCTCTGCACCGGTCGCTTGAACCGCGTCATAGGCCAGTTGCACCAGATCGGGTTTGCCGAGCACATCGGTGTCCCAGATCAAGGCATCGGGCTCGGCCTTGAGAATCTCCTCCACTAGCTCGTCACCGTAGGTTTTTCGTGGGTTGCGGGTCGACCAGATCAGATGGATCGGCACCTGTTTGGCCAGCAGATGAGGCAGCACCGGGCCGATACCGCTACCGGTTGCGACATACACCACCGACTTGAACAGGGTTTCAATGTGCGCCACGCCTGCGGTGGTAATGCCTTTGACCCAGACGTGAGTCGGCATTTGCTCGATGAATTCGCCGGTCCAGTCCCCGGCCCGGGAAATGATCAGTCGAAAACCGGCCTGCCCCGGCGTGGGAATGTTGGCAAACGAATGCCACTCCAACAGCGGATTGAGACTGATGGCGTTGGACGAACCGGCAAACGGCGTGACATGCCCGAACCGGGCAACGACGGCGTGGGATGAAGTCCTGAGTAATTGCACCGGCACTTTGCGCAATCGCAACCAAGGCAACGCAATGCTGAACGTCAGCACCATCAGCATCCAGAAGGGCACCGAGGTGGCCAGCACCTCTTGCAGCGGCACTTGCGGGTTTTGATCACGGGCAAACAGAAGGGTCGAGCCCCAAAACATGACGAGTGCGGCCCAGCCACCGAAGCGGTGAGTTCGCTCGAACCCATTGTGGAAACGGGAACGAATCCAGGGATGCGCCATGGTCGCCACCAGCAGCAACACCCCCAGCAGCCCTGCATTGACCCAAAGCAGCGCTGTCGAAACGCCGCCTCTGCCGTCAATCCAATGCCATCCCATTGAGCCCAGCAATGCCACGAACCAACCAATGGCGGCCAAGGCTCCGCCACTGTGCAGGCCACCCAAGTGATAGACCCTGGCCAATGAGCGACGAATCATCAGCGGCCAATGGGTGGGGGCCCGGGTGGCCAGCCAGAACAGCAGATTGATGACGTATTGCTGGCGGATCAAAATCGCCATCGACAGATTCGCCAAGACCAGCCCCGCCAGCGTTTGCAGGGCCACACCGGAGGACGTCCACCATTGCCCGGCGTTCAACCCGTGCGCCAGCGCGGCTCCATTAAGTGCCAGGACCAGTGCCAGAAGACGGTTGTAATGAGAAAACACCGGCAGCGTTCCAAGGCGTCGCCACAGCGCACGCTTGGCGGGTAAACCGCTGGCGGTGCTCATGCGCTCACCTTCGGTACAGCATAGGCATCAAGGCTGGCCTGTTGCGCCTGGGCCAGCAGCAGCCACTTGTCGACTTTGCCCCGTGAAGTCAGGGGAATGTGGTCCAGAGCGATGATCAACGAAGGGACGCAATAGTAGGCGAGGCGCGCCTCGCAGCGACGTCGCGCCGCCTCGATGTCGGTGGACGCAGGGCTGACGAAGGCCACCAGATGACGACTGTCGAGTTTCAGCGTCACCGCTCGCTCGCAGGATCCGCATGACTCCAGCACCGCCGACACACTGTCGAGTTCGACCCGAAAACCCCGCACCTTGACCTGATCGTCGATGCGCCCCAAGTGTTCGAGTTCGCCCTCCTCCGTCCAGCGCCCCAAGTCGCGAGTCCGAAACATCATCCGGTCCTGACCAAGAAATGGGTCGGGCCGATAACGTTCGGCGGTGAGCGCAGCATTCCCCAGGTAACCCGCTGTGACGCAATCCCCGCCCGCCCACATCTCCCCTCGCACCCCAATGGCACACTGTCGACCGTCTTCATCGAGCACGTACACCGTGTTATTGGGCGTGGGTTTGCCGATGGTCAGGGGCCTTCCGGTCCGATAACGCTGCATGGTGTTGACGATGGTGGTCTCGGTCGGGCCGCAGGCATTGTAAAACGTGCAAAACGACGACCAGCGATCGGCCAGTGGCTGGGGGCACGGCTCGCCGGCAACGGCCACGACCTTGGCCTGTTGGCAACGTGCGGGATCGAGTGTGCCGAGAATCGACGGCGTGGCGATCAGCACGTCGCATTGCTCGGCGGTCTGAGCAATGTCTTTGCCCCGGATCATCAACGTCGCGCCATGCGCCAGGCAACCCAGGATCTCCCACGCGGCCATATCGAAGGCGATGTTCAGCATCTGCCCGACCTTGAGCCCAGGCTCCATGCCGAGGTTGCCCGGTTCCGTCAGCAGAATATTGCAGACATTGCGGTGGGTAACCCGAACGCCGTTGGGCTGCCCGGTGGTGCCGGAGGTGAACAACAGGAAGCACAGTTGATCCGGGGTCGTTGACGGCGTACCGGCCACGTTCAATTCGTCCGATGAGGTGGTTGGCACTGTCATGAAATCATCAAGGCAAATGCAGCGCTGAGCCGCTGTCAGGGGAATCTGCGACTCGAGGTTCGACAGCGTCAGCACAAGACGCGTGGCGGCAACCTCCATGATGTGGCGCAATTGCGGTGCCGGGGTGATCCCCACGTGCTGGGGAATGTAGGCCGCGCCCGCCTTCAATACGGCCAACATGCCCACCAGCATGGGGATCGAACGTTCCACGAACAGGGCAACGTGATCACCAGGCTGGACGCCCTGGCTTATCAACTCGGCAGCCAGTCGATTGGCCTGTCTGTTCAATTCGTTGTAAGTGATGGACTCACCTTGCCAAAGAGCCGCAACACCTTGCGGGTGGGTCACGGCGTGCGCTTCGATTGCTTGATGAATCAAGGAGAACGCGGGCTTGACCGTCGGCCCACGCCCCATTGTCTGCCAAAGGTCCTGATCAACAGCAGTCGCAGGCATCGGCGAATAGGTCAATGCAGGTTTGAGGGTGATTGAGTGCTCTTGCATGTCAAAAATCTCATCGGGCTCAATGTTTAAGCTCAAGACCGGACGGTTGCGCCGAGCCGATTCACTGGCTGGACGCAATGCCGCTTGCGCTTGTTACGGGGGTTGAGCCACGACGTTTGACGCCATTACATGGATTACAACCAAAGAGGAACGTTCCTACGAAATACAGGCCGTGGGATTTTCTTTTACGCTAGAGGGAATAACCTGCGTTAGACGGCGTCTTCCTTGTGACTGCCGCCCTTCACTGACTCAGAACCCGCCCTTTCCCATGAACGATATCGACGAACAACTCAGAGAAATCATTCCCAGGCTCCGGCGTTTCGCCGTGTCACTGACGCGCAATCCCAGCAGCGCCGACGATCTGGTGCAGTCGAGCCTGGAGCGAGCGCTGTCGAGTTGGGCGGACAAACGTCCTGAAGGCGACCTGCGCGCCTGGCTGTTTTCGATACTGTACCGGCAGTTTCTGGATGCCCACCGCCGTTCCCGGCGCTATGCGCGGATGCTCGAATTCTTTACCGGGCGTGACGACGCACAGCCATCGGTCGAACGCACGGTGATTGCCCAATCGACGCTGCAAGCCTTCGACCGGCTCACCACCGAACAGCGCGCCTTACTGCTCTGGGTGTCGGTGGAAGGTTTGAGTTATAAAGAGGTCGCCGAGATTCTCGACGTCCCCACCGGCACCGTGATGTCCCGCCTGTCTCGCGCCCGCCAAGCCTTGCGCCAGCTCAGCGACGGCGAAATCACCAGCCCTTCTTTGCGGATACTCAAATGATCAGCATGCCCCCGAGCGAGCGTGACCTGCACGCCTACGTCGATCACCAACTCACCGACGCCGACCGACGTCTGGTGGAGACGTATCTGGCCAGCAACCCGCAAATGGCGGCGCAAGTGCGCGCCTGGCAGCACGACGCCCAACAACTGCGCGCGGCCCTGAGCGGCGCCCTGCACGACACCGCCAACCCGGACCTCGACCCGGCGCTGATTCGCCAGCGCCTCAAACGCCAGTCGCGCCGCCATCTGGCCAGCGCAGCGGTGCTGTTGATCGCCGTCAGCGTCGGTGGGTTGAGCGGCTGGCAAGCGCGCCAAATGACCCTGCCCAGCCCCCCGTTGCCGATGACCGATGCCCTGCAGGCTTACCGGCTGATCGCCCAGCAAGGCATCCTGCCGGCGGACTACAAAGTCAGCGACGATGGCGACATGCAGGGTTGGCTCGACCGCTATTTTACCCGCGCCAATCGCCTGCCAGACCTGTCAGGTTCAGGCTTCAAACCGGTCAGTGGCCGTTTGCTCAGCACCGAACAAGGGCCGGCGGCGATGGTGGTTTACGAGGATCAGGGCGGGCACAAGATCAGCTTCTACGTGCGGCCACCGGGACCGAAAAACGTCTTCCTGCCACGGGGCAGTCGCAGCGATGGCGAGTTGCAGGCCGAGTACTGGTCGGGCAGCGGCTACAACTACGCAATGGTCAGCCCCAGCGATACGCCGGCGGCGAAGATGCTCAGGCAGACGGAGCAGTTCTGAACACACCGCTGATCAAATGTGGGAGCGGGCTTGCTCGCGAAGGCGGTGTGTCAGTCGGTATAGATGTGTCTGACACACCGCCTTCGCGAGCAGCCCGCTCCCACAGGGGTTCAGCGATGATCGGGAGAATGTGTTCAGCCTTGCCCAAACACCTGCGAAGGCCGGCGCAGCAGCGGATCGAATGGGTTAATCCGCGGCCCGATCATCGCCGCTTCGCGCTTGAGCATCTCCACCACCGTCGGTAATCGATCCGGACCCAGCCGGTCACTGACCGTCGCCACACTCAACGCCGCCACCGCCCGCCCCTCTCGATCCAGAATCGGCACCGCCACCCCGGCCATGCCTTGCAGCACACCGGTGTTACGCCCCGCATACCCCAGCGCGCGCACGGTCTCGACTTCCGAGCGCAGGAACACTTCGTCGTACAGATGGAAATCCTTGAGTCGCGGCAAGTTGTAGTGGATCACCGTATCGCGCTCCTCTTCCGGCAGGAACGCCAGAATCGCCAGGCTGCCCTGCCCCACGCCCAGCGCCACGCGTCCGCCAATATCGCCGGTGAACGTGCGGATCGGAAAAGGCCCTTCGCTGCGGTCCAGACAGATCGCGTCAAAACCGCTGCGTGCCAGTAAAAATAACGAATCTCCCAGCGAAGCCGAGAGCCGCAGCAGCGACGGACGCACCAGTTCGCGCAGGTTTCCGGTATTGCCCGCGCGCGCGGCCAAGGCAAAAAAATCCAGGCTCAGGCGATAGCGTTTGCTGCGCACATCCTGCTCGACCATGCCTTCGTCCATCAAGCTGCGCAATAAACGGTGCGTGGTCGGTTGCGACAAGCCGATGCGTTGCGCCAGTTGCGTCACGCGCTCCCCGCCTTCGACGGTGTCACCGAGGCTGCGCAGTACTGCAAACAATCGGGAGACCGCACCGACACCGACTTCATTTTTGTTTTCATTCCGCTCAGTGGAATCTGACATGTAGTTTCCCGACAATAAATTTACTCACTGAATGAAATTGAAAATAGTCATCGCTTCAGTGAAATAGGCCATTGAGCCCATCCTAGTCTTCGTCCTAATCTGCGTCCACAGGGGCGATTCGAACAACAGCGGCAGCCGACTCCAGTCGAGCGCCAACGCACCCAGCAAGACCTTTTCGTATCTGCCCATACAAAAAAGCGCGCCTTCGGGTGACGCATAACAATCTCAGGTGGAGCGCAGTCATGGCTTTTGTGCAACTTGAAGGACTCGGCAAACGTTACGGCGAGATCGACGCCGTCGTCGCCACCCACCTCTCGGTGGAAAAAGGCGAGTTCGTGTCCCTGCTCGGTCCGTCCGGGTGCGGCAAAACCACCACCCTGCAAATGATCGCCGGCTTCGTCGAAGTCACCAGCGGGCGCATCCTGCTCGACGGCCGCGACATCACCCACACCAAACCCGCCAGCCGTGGCCTGGGCGTGGTGTTCCAGAGTTACGCGCTGTTCCCGCACATGACCGTCAAGGACAACGTCGCCTTCGGCCTGCGGATGCGCAAAGTGCCGGCCGCCGGGTTGCAGCAACGCGTGGCCCGGGTGCTGAAACTGGTGCGACTGGATCAACATGCCGAGCGTTATCCCCGCGAACTGTCCGGTGGTCAGCGCCAGCGTGTGGCACTGGCCCGGGCCTTGGTGATCGAGCCGCCGGTGCTGCTGCTCGACGAGCCGCTGTCCAACCTCGACGCCAACCTGCGCGAAGAGATGCAGTTCGAAATCCGCCGCATCCAGCGCGAAGTCGGGATCACCACGCTGATGGTCACCCACGACCAATCCGAAGCGCTGTCCATCAGCGACCGCGTGGTGGTGATGCAGGCCGGGCGCATCACGCAAATCGACGCGCCCTACACCCTGTACGAACACCCGCGCACCGAGTTCATTTCCGGCTTCGTCGGCAAAGCCAACCTGCTGCCCGGCGAGCGTGACAGCGCCGGCGTGGTGCAGGTGCGCAGTGGCGGCGACCTGACCCTGAGTCTGCGCCCGGAAAAAATCGATTTGCACGAACAAAACCAAGGGCGTCTGCAAGGCAAGATCGCCAGCCGCTTCTTCCTCGGCAGCCAATGGTTGTACGGCGTCTCCACGGCCCTGGGCGACATCAGCGTGGTGCGCCGCAACGACGGTTCGACACCATTGAACGAAGGCACGGCGGTGGGTCTCGACTGGGACGCAAAACTGCTGCGGGTGCTGACGGTCGACGAGGTGTCGGCATGAATACGTTGGCCGCCGTTCGCCAGAGACGTCAGGGTTACTTGTTGTCGGCACCGGCCCTGGCGTTGTACATCAGCTTGCTGGCCATCCCGCTGCTGCTGACGCTGGTGTTGTCGTTCAACGTCTTCGACTACAGCTCGGGGATCAAGGGCGACGCCTACACGCTCAGTCATTACAGCAACCTGCTGGGCGACCCGTACTTCTACGAAATCTTTCTGCGCACGATGTGGATCAGCGCCCTGACCACCCTGCTGTGCGTGGTGATCGGCGTGCCCGAGGCCTACATCCTCAGCCGCATGGGCGCACCGTGGCGTTCGATTTTTCTGATTTTGATCCTCACGCCGCTACTGATTTCGGTGGTGGTGCGGGCGTTCGGCTGGAGCCTGTTGCTCGGCGCCGACGGCCTGGTCAATCAAACCCTGCAAGCCTTCGGCGGTTCGCCGATGAAGCTGTTGTACACGCCGTTCGCGGTGGTGATTGCACTGGTTCACGTGATGCTGCCGTTCATGATCATTCCGGTCTGGACCTCGCTGCAGAAACTCGACCCGGCCGCCGAACAAGCCGCGATGTCCCTCGGCGCCAGTCACTTCACGGTGATGCGCCAGGTGATTCTGCCGCAGATCATGCCCGGCGTTCTGTCCGGCACCTTGATCGTGTTCGGTCTGGCCGCCAGCTCATTTGCGATCCCCGGCCTGCTGGGCGGGCGTCGCCTGAAAATGGTCGCCACGCTGATCTACGACCAGTACCTGTCGGAGCTGAACTGGCCGATGGGCGCGGCAATTGCCGTGGCGCTGCTGTTGCTCAATCTGCTGATCATGCTGTCGTGGAACCGGATGATCGAAGGCCGCTACAAGAAGTCATTGGGATAACTTGTCATGTCCAAGAACGGTCCTTTCGCCCTGCTGTTTCATGCCCTGGTGGTGGTGTTCATGCTCGCCCCGCTGGTGGTGGTTTGCCTCGTCGCGTTCACCCCGGAAAACACCCTGAGCCTGCCGACCACCGAGTTTTCCCTGCGCTGGTTCCGTGCGGTGTTCGAGCGCGCCGACTTTGTCGATGCGTTCTACAACAGTTTGATCCTGGCGTTCTGCGCCGCCAGCCTGGCGACCTTGATTGCGGTGCCAGCGGCGTTGGCGATCACCCGTTTCGAGTTTCCCGGACGGGACTTTTTCAACGGTCTGTTTCTATCGCCAATCATCATTCCGCACCTGGTGCTGGGCGTTGCCCTGCTGCGTCTGTTTGCGCTGATGGGGGTCAACGGCAGTTTCGCCTGGTTGATTTTCGCCCATGTGCTGGTGATCACGCCGTATGTGCTGCGACTGGTGTTGGCCTCGGCCATCGGCCTGGATCGCAGCGCCGAATATGCCGCGCAATCCCTCGGTGCCGGGCGCTTCACGCTGTTCCGGGAAATCACCTTGCCGATGATTCTGCCGGGGGTCGCGGGGGGATGGTTGCTGGCGTTCATCAACAGTTTTGACGAAGTCACACTGTCGATTTTCGTCACCTCGCCGGCCACGCAAACCCTGCCGGTGCGCATGTACGTGTACGCCACTGAATCCATCGATCCGATGATGGCGGCGGTGTCGGCCTTGGTGATCGCGCTGACCGCGCTGACCATGATTCTGCTTGATCGGGTCTACGGCCTGGATCGGGTGCTGGTGGGAAAACAATGAGGGCGCCATGGCTTTGCTGAAACGACTGGCCGAAGGCGACCGCCCGGCCGTGAACTTTACCCTCGACGGCCAACCGGCCAGCGCCCTGCTCGGCGACACCGTGCTGACCGCGGTGCTGACCTGCAGCGAGCACCTGCGCGGCAGCGACTTCAGCGCCGAACCCCGCGCCGGGTTCTGCCTGATGGGCGCGTGCCAGGACTGCTGGGTCCGCCTGGGCGACGGCCGACGCGTGCGCGCGTGCTCGACGCTGCTTGAGACCGACCACCACATCACCCGCGAACCGGGGCGCTCGCTATGAACACACTTTTCAACTGTCCTCCCACAGGGATTCAGCGTCGATCACGACACATGCAATCGACACAAATCAAATGTGGGAGCGGGCTTGCTCGCGAATGCGGAGTATCAGTCACTACCTACGTTGAAAGTACCGCCGCCTTCGCGAGCAAGCCCGCTCCCACAGGGGATTTGTGGCGATCGTTTGATGGGTGGCGGGTATGAAGCCGGTAGTCATCATCGGTGCCGGCCCTGCCGGGATTCGGGCGGCGCAGACGCTGGTTGCGCAGGGCGTTCGCCCGGTGTTGCTGGATGAAGCCGCACGCGGTGGCGGGCAGATTTATCGGCGTCAGCCGGCCAACTTCAAACGCTCGGCGGTCAAGTTGTATGGCTTCGAAGCGCGCAAGGCCAAGGCGCTGCATCAGACCCTCGATACGTTGCGCGAACAACTCGACTATCGGCCCGACACCTTGGTGTGGAACGCCGAAGCGGATGCGCTCGACACGCTGCATGAAGGTCGCGCCGCACGCATCGAGTTCTCCCGCGTGATTGTCGCCACGGGCGCCACCGATCGCATCCTGCCCGTGCAAGGCTGGACATTGCCCGGCGTCTACAGCCTCGGCGCCGCGCAGATCGCTCTGAAATTCCAGGGCTGCGCCATTGGCGAACGCGTGGTGTTCGCCGGCAGCGGTCCGTTGCTGTACCTGGTCGCGTATCAATACGCCAAGGCCGGTGCGAAGGTGGTCGCGGTGCTCGACAGTTCGCCGTTCAGTGCTCAGGTCCGCGCCCTGCCCGGCTTGCTCTCGCAACCGGCGACGCTGGCCAAGGGTATTTATTACCGCAGCTGGCTGAGCGCTCACGGCATCCCGGTGCATCAGGGCGCCACCTTGCAACGCATCGATGGCGAACAGCGCGTGCGGTCGCTGAACTGGTCCGATGCAAAGGGCGAACATCAACTGGCGTGCGACGCCGTCGCATTCGCCCATGGCTTGCGCAGTGAAACCCAACTCGCCGATTTGCTCGGCTGCGAATTTGCCTGGAACCCGCTCAACCGCGCCTGGCTGCCGCAACGTGACAGGGCCGGACGCAGCAGTGTCGCCGAGGTGTATCTGGCCGGAGATGGCGCTGGAATCATGGGCGCCGATGCTGCGGAAATGGCCGGTGAACGGGCGGCGTTGGCGGTGCTCGAAGACAACGGCCACCCGATCGCGCCACAGCGTTGCGTCCAGCTGGAGCAATCGCTCACTCGGATAAACACCTTTCGCAAAGGGCTGGAACAGGCCTTCATCTTCCCTGAACACTGGGCAGCCAACACCGCGGACGAGGTGATGATCTGCCGCTGCGAAGAAGTGCGCGCTGGTGACATCCGGCAGGTCGTGCGCGAAGGCCACTGGGAAATCAACCGGGTCAAAGCCCATTGCCGCGCGGGCATGGGCCGCTGCCAAGGGCGCATGTGCGGCGCGGCCACCGCAGAAATCATTGCCGGCGAGAGCCAGCGCGCCGTGTCGCAAATCGGTCGGCTCCGCGCGCAGGCGCCGGTCAAGCCGCTGCCGTTTGGCCTGGAGGTCGAATCGTGATTGAAGTCGACGCCATCATCATCGGCGGCGGCATTGTCGGTGCCTCGGCCGCGCTGTTTCTCAGCAAAGCCGGACGTCGCGTGGCATTGCTGGAGCGGGATTTTTGCGGTTCGCATTCCAGCGGCGTCAACTATGGCGGCGTGCGGCGTCAGGGTCGGCCGCTGTCGCAATTGCCCTTGTCGCAACGGGCGCACGAAATCTGGGGACAACTGCCACAGTTGATTGGCATCGACGGTGAATATCAGCGCAGCGGCCATTTGAAGCTCGCACGCAGCCTCGACGACTTGCGCGCATTGCAGGATTACGCCGCCAGCAGCCAGGGTTTCGGCCTCGATTTGCAGCTACTGGATCGCACTGAATTACGCGCACGTTTTCCTTGGGTCGGCGATGTCGCCGTCGGCGCTTCGTATTGCCCCGACGACGGTCACGCCAACCCGCGACTGGTCTCCCCCGCCTTTGCCCAAGCCGCGCGGCGCCACGGCGCACAGGTTCATGAGCAATGTGCCGTCTCTGCCGTTGAGCATGACGGCCAACGCTTTCGGGTCAGCAGCCAAAGCGGTCTGGAACTGCACGCGCCGTGGCTGCTGAACTGCGCCGGCGCCTGGGCCGGCCGCCTCGCTGAACAGTTCGGCGAAGCGGTGCCCATGCATGCCGGCCACCCGGCGATGCTGGTCACCGAACCGTTGCCGTTGGTGATGAACGCCAGCACCGGCGTCGAAGGCGGCGGTATTTATGCCCGCCAGGTCGCTCGCGGCAATTGCGTGCTCGGCGGTGGCCAGGGTTTTGCCCTCGACGCGGCCCGGGCGCGTCCCGGCCAACAGGCGGTGATCGAAATCCTGCGTCAGGCCGTCGAGCTCTATCCGTTTCTTGAAGGCGCCCAGGCGATTCGCACCTGGAGCGGCACCGAAGGTTATCTGCCCGACCGCCAACCGGTGATCGGCCACAGCAGCACTCAACCCGGGCTATTGCACGCGTTCGGCTTTGCCGGTGCGGGCTTCCAGATCGGGCCGGCGGTGGGCCAGGCACTCACCGAGATCATCTGCAACGGCGCCCCGTCGACGTCGCTGGATGCGTTTTCCATCACCCGGTTTCACTCCATTTCCGTAGCTTGATAGAGGAAGGTCGCGCCAATGAATCATTTCAAACGCACTGCACTGCTCGGACTTTCATGCCTGAGCGCCCTGCTCACGGTGACCCAGGCTCACGCCGAGCCGACGCTTTACCTGGGCATGAACGGCGGGACCATGGAGCGGCTGTACGCCGACAAGGTGTTGCCGGTTTTCGAAAAAGCCAACAACGTCAAAGTGGTCATCGTGCCGGGCACCTCCGCCGACATCCTGGCCAAGGTCCAGGCCAGCAAAGGCAACCCGCAGTTGCACGTGATGTTCCTCGACGACGGCATCATGTACCGCGCCATCGCCATGGGCCTGTGCGACAAGCTTGAGGACAGCCCGACCCTGGCGCAGATTCCGGCCAAGGGCCGAATCAAGGATCAGGCCGTGGCGGTCAGCCTCGGCGTTACCGGGCTGGCGTACAACACCCGGTTGTTCAAGGAGAAAGGCTGGAGCGCGCCGACGTCGTGGATGGACATGGCCGACCCGCGCTTCAAGGACAAACTGGTGTTCCAGTCGATGGCCTCGTCGACCTTCGGCCTGCACGGTTTCCTGATGTTCAACCGCATTCAGGGCGGCAGCGAAACCGACGTCGAGCCGGGCTTCAAGGCCTGGCCGAACACCGTCGGGCGCAACGTGCTGGAATACATTCCGAGCTCGGCGAAAATTTCCGAAATGCTCCAGACCGACGAAGCCGCACTGTTCCCGCTGACCCCGACTCAAGTCACCGCGCTGAAGCTCAAAGGCATGCCGGTCGAGTACGCACAACCGAAGGAAGGCGCCGTGGTGCTCAACGTCGCGGAGTGCGCCATCGCCAACAACACCCAGCCAGAACTGGCGCAAAAACTCGCCGCGTTTTTGCTGACGCCTGAAGCGCAAGCTGCCGCACTCGAGGACGGCGACCAGATCCCGTCCAACCCGAACACCCCGACCACCGACAAGACGCGCGGCCAGGTCGAGGCGATGAAGCAGTACCTGGAAACAGCGATTGCCATCGATTGGGATCAGGTCAACGAACTGCGCCCGGCGTGGAACGACCGCTGGAATCGCACTATTGAGCGGTAGATAACCGACGGGGGTTCCTGTGGCGAGGGAGCTTGCTCCCGCTGGGCTGCGCAGCGGCCCCATCCCGGCAGCGCGGTGTGTCAGGTAGACCGCGCTGACAGGATTTACGACTGCTGCGCAGCCGAGCGGGAGCAAGCTCCCTCGCCACAAAAGCCCTGCCGTATCTAGCCTCTCATGTTGAATTGCCCCAACGGCGCTCAACCAATCCGTTTCGTCCGTCGACATGACTGGATGGGCAATTACCCATCTGGTTACACTACGCCGCCGCTGCTCGGGGAGCCGGCCTGACGACTTCGGGGTGACATGACAATGGCCGCTCGACCGCCCAGCCGTTCGCGACTGACACCACGCTTGCCTTCCTTGCGCAGCCTTTTCGGCAAGGCGCTTGCCTCGCCTGCCAGCGGCACGGCAGCCGGTAAAGCCGTCCACGATTACTTCCGCCAGAAAGCCCACGCCCAGGGCTACACCCTCAGTCACAGCCAGCAGCAAGTGATCGACTGCATGGCGCAACACGCCACCGCGCTCCTCGGCGCGTCGACGAAAGCGCTCCCCGGTCTTTATTTGCACGGCGCGGTTGGACGCGGCAAAAGCTGGTTGCTCGACGGCTTTTTCCAGGCGATTGCGCTCGAGCAAAAGCAGCGACTGCACTTCCACGAATTCTTTGCCCGCTTGCATCAGGGCATGTTCACCCATCGCGATCAGCCCGATGCGCTGGCCTTCACCCTCGATGAACTGCTGTGCGATTGCCGGGTGTTGTGTTTCGACGAGTTTCACGTCCATGACATTGGCGATGCAATGCTCATCACGCGGCTGTTCAAGGCGCTGTTTCGTCGCGGCATTCTGCTGCTGGTGACGTCCAATTATCCGCCGGAAGGTTTGTTACCCAACCCGCTCTACCACGCACGTTTCAAGCCGGTCATCGACCTGATCCACGCCCGCATGCAAGTGATGGAAGTCGGAGGCCCGCATGACTACCGCAGTCAGGTCAGAACCCATGCGCAGCAGGTGTTTACCCAAGGCCGGTATGTCTGGCCGGGCAGCGTGGCGCAGCGTCAGGCGTTGAACCTGCCTGAACGCGTCACCCCGCCGTTGCAACTGGCGGTCGGCACCCGGCACCTTCAAGCGCGGCATTGCGAAGAGCGGGCCATCGGCTTCACCTTTGACGATCTGTGCGAACACCCCACGGCCGTCATGGATTACCTGGAATTGTGCCGGCGCTTCGATCACTGGATCATCGACGAACTGCCGAACCTCGCCGACTGTTCGATCGCCGCACAGCAGCGGTTTATGAACTTGATCGACGTTCTATACGATCAGGACAAACACCTGACGCTGCTCGGCCAGCAATCATTGCGCGAAAGCCTCGGCGGCGATGCCATCGATCTGGCGCGCACGCGCAGCCGCTTGGGCCAGTTGCTGGAAGTGCGCGCACCGGCCTGACAGGCGAGCCTCCTTTACCGCTATCATGTCGCCCATTTCCAGGCCCCCGCGCCTTTCTCTGATCAATAGCGAACCCGCCCATGGATACCCTCGCCCAACTGCGCGCCGGCCAATTGACTGGCATCACCCGCCTGGACCTGGCCTGCGGCCTGACAGAATTCCCGCGGGAAATTTTCGACCTGGCGGACTCGCTGGAGGTGCTCAACCTCAGCGGCAACGCCTTGCGCAGCCTGCCGAATGACCTGCATCGCCTGACCCGTTTACGCGTGCTGTTCTGCTCGGACAACCTGTTCACCGAACTGCCCGCGTGCCTGGGCCAATGCGCCGCGTTGACGATGATCGGCTTCAGGTCCAATGCCATCGAAACGGTTCCTGCCGCCGCGCTGCCGCCGTTGCTGCGCTGGTTGATCCTGACTGACAACCGCATCACTGAACTGCCCACCGAACTGGGCGACCGCCCGAACCTGCAAAAACTCATGCTCGCCGGCAATCGCTTGCAGCGCCTGCCCCGCAGCTTGAGCCAGTGCCATCGACTCGAACTGATCCGCATCGCCGCCAATCAGTTCAAGGAACTGCCCGAATGGCTGCTGGCCCTGCCCAGCCTGACGTGGCTGGCGTATGCCGGTAATCCGCTGGAAACCGAAGCGGATGCCGCAGCACTGGAAGCCACACCGCGGATTCCCTGGGAGCAATTGCACCTGGAGCAGCAATTGGGCGAAGGCGCTTCGGGGGTGATTCATCGGGCCACCTGGGCGCAACCGGGGCAACCGGCCACGCAGGTTGCGGTCAAGCTCTACAAGGGCGAAATGACCAGCGATGGTTCGCCCCTACACGAAATGAACGCCTGCATCACCGCCGGCCTTCACCCGAACCTGATCCGCGTCGAAGGCCGAATCGTCGGTCATCCCGAGCAACAGGCCGGGCTGGTGATGCAACTGATCGATCCGAGTTATCGCAACCTGGCCGCGCTGCCGAGCCTGGCGTCCTGCACGCGGGACGTCTACACCGATGACACCCGCTTCAGCGCGGGCGTGGCAATGCGCATCGCCCATGGCATCGCCTCGGTGGCCAGGCATTTGCACCAACACGGCATCACCCACGGCGACCTTTACGGCCACAATATCCTGTGGAACGAGGACGGTGATTGCCTGCTGGGGGATTTTGGCGCCGCGTCTTTCCACGCGACCGTCGACAGCCCTGAAAGCCGGGCGCTGCAACGGATCGAGGTGCGGGCGTTTGGGGTGTTGCTGGGGGAATTGCTGGAGCGCATCGACTCGGGGTTGAGCGATGTTGCGCGTGAGGAGCTGGAAGTGTTGCAGGAACGCTGCTGTCACCCCGAAGTGCTGAAGCGGCCGGGGTTTGGCGAGATTGTGCGGGAGCTGCAAGATAGGTGACCGCTTTGCGGCCATTCGCGAGCAAGCCCGCTCCCACACTAGATCTATGTCGCACTGAAGATTAAATGTGGGAGCGGGCTTGCTCGCGAAGGCGGCCTGTCAGACGACAAAGCCGCACCTGCTGGAATACTTAACCCGCCAGACCGACAAACATATCCTGCACATCATCATGGTTGTCGAGGCCTTCAAGGAACGCTTCAACCTCAGCCATCTGCTCATCGCTCAAACCGCTGACCGGGTTTTTCGGCTGGTAGCCCAGTTTCGCCGCCAACACCGTGAAACCCTGCTCCGGCAGTGCTTTTTGCACCGCGTCCAGGTCCGCAGGTTCGGTCAGGAACAGGGTAGTGCCCTCTTCTTCACCTGGCTCAAAATCCTGGGCACCGGCTTCAATCGCCGCCATTTCCGGGTCGGCGTCCGGGCTGTCCGGGGACGCTTCGATCATGCCGACATGGTTGAAGTCCCACGCCACCGAGCCGGAAGCGCCCAGTTGGCCCTTGCGGAACGCCACGCGGATTTCCGCCACAGTGCGGTTGATGTTATCGGTCACACATTCAACGATCAGCGGCACCTGATGCGGGGCGAAGCCTTCGTAAGTCACGCGATGGTATTGCACGGTTTCGCCCAACAGGCCCGCGCCTTTCTTGATCGCGCGATCCAGGGTTTCCTTGGGCATCGAGGCTTTCTTGGCCTGCTCAACCACAAGTCGCAGGTGTGCGTTGGTGGCGGTATCGGCGCCGTTGCGCGCAGCAATGGTGATTTCTTTCACCAGTTTGCCGAAAATCTTGCCCTTGGCGTTGGATGCCGCTTCTTTGTGTTTAACCTTCCACTGTGCGCCCATTACTCACTCTCTTGATCTGTGGCGCCGAGACATCTATTGGCCGACGCGTTGCGCAAGTTTATACGGCCTAAAGTTGGCAATCGACCAAAAAATGCGGACGGGTCCGCTGGCTTCACCGATCGACATTTTCGCCAGCACTCGTAGGGCGATTCTGAAACAGCGATTTGCGGTGACCATTAAGGGGCGCGGTTTCGTACCCTTCGCGTCCGGAATCCATGGCAGAAGCGCACTCGATGCACAACGACAAGGAAAGTCTCTACACCCTGACCCTCCTCGACAGCGGTTTAAGCCTGCAGGTGTTGCAATTTCGTGGCGCCGAAGGCCTGAACCGGCCCTACCGGTTCGACATTGAAGTGATTGGCCTGGCACCGGCGATGAACCTCGACCCGTTGCTGCACCAACCGGCCCTGCTGATGATGGGCGATCGCATCGCTGTTCACGGCATTCTTCACAGCGCCAGCCGTGAACACCGCGGCCCGCATTGCATCGGCTATCACCTGGTGCTGGTGCCGCACCTGCAAACCCTCGACCGTCACCGCTGCCGTCGGGTGTTTCATCACCTCAGCGTGCCGGCAATCCTGCGTCAATTGTTCCAGGAACATGCGCTGCCCCAGGACAGCTATCGCCTGGAACTGGCCAGCGTGCACTACCCGCCCCGGCCGTTTTGCATTCAATACGAAGAATCCGACCTGACACTGATGCAGCGACTCTGCGAAGAAGAAGGCATCCACTATCACTTCGAACACCGGTGCGACGGGCATGTGCTGGTGCTGGCGGATGACAGTCAGGCATTCCCCCAGGAACCGATCCTGCTTCCCTTTCATGAGGATGCGCTCAGCGGGACTTCTTTACCGGTGATCAGTGAGCTGTCTCAACGCCACAACGCGCGTGCCCTGCCTGCCCGCCGCGTCGCCAACAATCGCGGATTTCAGGCAATGGGGAACGGCGCCGCCAACCACACCTTTGGCAAAACATCCCCTTTGACCGGTCGCCCCGCCCCTGAACAGGCGCACCGCGAGCAGCTCAGTCGCCGCTCACTGGAGCGTCTGCGCTGCCAGCATCGACAGATTGAAGGGCAAAGCAATCAAGCCGGTTTACGCAGTGGCAGCATCGTGCAAGTGACGGAACATCCTGTGTCGGGCTTCAACGATCAGTGGCTGATCACCGATGTCCAACACGGCGGGCAACAGCCTTCGATCCTCGCCGACCAACGTCCCCGTCGCTACAGCAATCAGTTCACCGCCATTCCCTGGTCAACGGAATTCAGGCCCGCACTCACACACATTCGGCCGAGCATTCCGGGCTATCAGCGGGCGGTAGTGCTGGGCGTCGCCGGACAACCGGCAGCGCTGGATGAACAACATCAAATCCACGTGCGGCTGTGGCCCGCACTGCAAGAGGACGCGGATGAATCCGCCGGCCTGTGGCTTCCCGTTGCCTTCGCTACACCGCAAGCCGGGATTGATCCCTCCAGCCTGCCGCTGGCCGGCACCGAAGTGCTCATCAGCTTTCTCGACAGCGACCCGGATCGCCCGGTGCTGTGCGCCACCGTTTTCAATCCGCCCAAGCCCCGCGCCGCCTATCAACCCCGCAGCGATGGGCGATTGCTGCTCGATTGGCTGATCAATCGCTAGCCCTTGTCCGCCTTGCCGGCCGCCGCGGCAAACTTGGCCAGGCGCACGTCCAGGTGCCGTGGCCGGCACCCGTGGTCTTCGGCGCGCTCCTTGCGGCGGATGGCGTTGCGCACCATCAGGGAGCCGAGATAACGAATCGGCTCCGGTGGAAAGTAACCCAAGGGACCGTTCACCAACTGCGAACGGGTCCAGGCGTTGTCCAGCCCCAGCACCATCGAGGCCAGAATCTGCCCGCCCATGTGGCACGGCCCAACGCCGCTGCCGGAATAACCGAACCCGTAGAACACGTTCCCGCTGGCGCTCATCCGGCCAAAGAACGGCAGACCGGTGACCGAACGATCCGACGGTCCGTTCCAGGTCGCCTCGACCTTGGCGTCGGCGAACGCAGGAAAGAACTCATTGAGACTGTCTTTCAACAACCTGGCGTACGGCGATGGTTGATCAAACACCGGCAACATCCGCCCGCCATAGGCGAAGGTGTTGCCGCCCTTGCCGAGCATGATTCGCCCGTCCGGGGTGTTGTGGTAGTAGTGCACGAAAATCCGTGAATCGAGCACCGTAACGCCGCTGGTCAGGCCGATCTCGTTGAGCAGATCGGGGCGCGGTTCCGTGATCAACATGTCGCTGGAGACAATCGCCACGCTGCGTTCGAACTGCGGGAACGCCCGGGCCATCCAGGCGTTCATCGCCAGCACCACGCGGTCTGCGCGAACGGTGCCGTTGCGGGTTTGAATCCCCGCTGGCTTGCCCTCCTCCAACCCGGTCATCGCGGTGTTCTCGTAAATCTTCACGCCCAATTGCAACGCCACCCGGCGCAAGCCGCGCACCAGTTTGCCCGGCTGTACACTGGCCGCTGCCGGGGAAAACCAGCCCTCCAGATGCTTGCTGGAACCGGCCATGCGTTGCACGTCGGCGACCGGGCGCTGGGTGAACGAGTTGATGCCGTTGCGCTCCAGCGCGGCAATCACTGCATCGGTCGAGCCACACTGGGCGCGATTGGTCGCGGTGTAGAGCGTGCCATCGAGGCGGTAATCGGCCTCCACACCGTACTGTTCGCAGAAGGTGCCAATCGCATAAATGCTGCGTTCGGATTCCTTGACCAGGCGCACGGCTTCTTCGACGCCGAACAACCGCTCCAGAGTGAAATACTTGGCCGACCACGACAGCGCACATCCGCCGTTGCGGCCACTGGCGCCGGCACCGCAGATGTCGGCCTCGATCAGCACCACATCGAGTTCCGGGTTCTGCTCCTTGAGCATGATCGCCGTCCACAAACCGGTGTAGCCGCCACCGACGATGCACACGTCTGCACGGGTGTCGCCGTCCAGTGCCGGGCAGTTGTCGGACGTATCAGCCTTTAAGGCCTGGTCCAGCCAAAAGGGTCTCATGGGGAAATCTCCAGTCAGATGCCCACACGCCAGCCTGCCGCCGGTGCAGCAGGCTGCGAGGGACAGGATTCAGGTACGCAGGGGTTTGATTGCCATCGCCCGATTGGGTACGAAGGGGTAGTTGGTTCGCAGGCCAGCCGGGCGGCTGTTCCAGTGGGGGATCAACACCAGGGCCGAGAACAACGCGCAGCCGGCGAAGACAATGAACACCGTGACCGAGTCGAAATAACCCGGCAGCAATCCGCCGAGAATCGCCCCGACCGAACCGCAACCGTTGACGAAACCCGCCGCCGTCGCGCCCGCCTTGGCAGTGCCGAAATCAATCGCTGCCGCGCCGCTGATCATCGAGTCCGGCCCGTACAGGGTCAGGCCCATGACAAACAACAGTATGACTACCAGCAAGACGCTGCCGGTGTGCAGCGCGCCCATGAACAAGGCCAGGGTCACGGTCAGCGCCAGCAGACTGAGGACGCAGGCCGGCATGCGGCGGGCACCGAACACTTTGTCCGACGCCAGACCGAGCAGGATCGGCCCGAGCAACCCGGCCAGTTCAAACGCGGTCGGGATGATCGCCGCACCGACCTTGCCCACAGACGGCATTTGCTCGAACACGATCACCGGGCCCCACAGCAGAATCGCGTAACGCGCCGGTTTCAGCAGAAAGTACGCGAGGCCCAGCACCAATACCGTGCGGTTGCGCAGGATTTCCTTCAAGGGTTCCAGCATGCTGATCTTGCTTTGCGCGTCAGCCTCTTCAGCGGTCAACTCGGGTTCGATGTCCACCGCCGGCAGACCGACGTCCTGCGGCGTGTTGCGTTGAAAAATAAAAAACAGCACGGCGACCAGCCCAACCACCGCCGCACTGGAAATGAACGCCGCATGCCAGGTGCCGATCAGCGTATACGCCCACCAGCCTGCAAACGGCGATGCCACCAGCCCACCAAAGGCATAGCAGGAACTCCATAACCCCAGCACTCTGCCGCGCTGCTGCGCAGGGAAGAAACTGCCGAGGTTTTTGCACAGCCCGGACCAGCCGGTGGACTGCGCCAACCCTTGAATCAACATGCAGGTCGCGAAGATCGGCAATGTCGCGTAAGTGCCCATCACCAGCGCTGCTGCCGCCGAAATCAGTAACCCGCCGAGCACCACGACCCGTGGGCCAAAGCGGTCGGCGAGCATGCCCCAGGTGAACTGCCCGAGGGCGTACGCCGCCAGGTAGATCGCGTCGAGGTTGGCCATGGCCATTTTGTCGAGCATGAAGGTGGGGTCTTCGGCGATCCCCAGTTTGGCCACGGAAAATGCTTTGCGGGTGAAGTAGAAAGCGGCGTAGGCGAGCCAGGTGATCGCGAAGATCTGCACGCGCCAGCGCTTGATGGTGCCGATGGGAGTGTTCATGGTGGTTCTGACCTCAGGGTGTGAGTGTGCCGGCAGAATTGGAAGAAAACGCCTGTGTTTTTATTGTTGAGCACTGCGGTATCGCGGATTCCCTGTCGCGATACCGGTCAGATGAGTCCTGCTGTTGCACGCACAGGCTCATGGCCACCGCGGCTGTTCGACTGACCAGTCACCGGGGCTGAGGTGGATAAAAACAATTACTGATTAATAAGTGAAATCGATTTATCGTATTTCCAAAATAAGCTCAGCTTGTTACTGGAGGTTTCGATGTCGGTTTCCCACGCCCAACTCAAAGCCTTCCACGCCGTGGCCGTCCACGGAAGCTTTACCAAAGCCGCCGAGCGGCTGTTTCTCACGCAACCGGCCATTTCCGACCAGGTGCGCAAACTCGAAGAGCGCTTCGGTGTGTTGCTGTTCCACCGCAACAAACGCTCGGTGCGCCTGACGGATCTGGGCGAACGCTTGCTCGCTATCACGCAGCGGCTGTTCGTGATCGAGGCCGAAGCCCAGGAACTGTTGCAGGACTCGCAGGCCTTGCAAACTGGCAGCCTGATCCTCGCGGTGGATGCGCCGGTGCATGTGCTGCCGCAGATCGCGCGGTTCTGCGAACGCTATCCGGGCATCAGCGTGAAGATAGAAACCGGCAACACCGATGAGTCGTTGTTTCGTCTGTTCAACTATCAGGCCGACCTGGCGTTGCTGGGCCGGGATGTCAGTGATGAGCGGCTGATCTCGTTGCCCCTGCGCAATGACCCGATGGTGGCGTTTGTTTCACACCATCATCCGTGGGCGGATCGCGAATCGATTTGCCTTGCGGATCTGGATGACACGCCGTTGGTGCTGCGAGAGATCGGTTCGGTGACAAGGCAGACGCTGGAAGAGGAAATGGCCCGGGCCGGGTATCGCATTCGCCCGGCGATTCAGGTGGAAGGACGGGAAGCGGCGCGCGAGGCGGTGGTGGTCGGGATTGGGGTTGGGGTGGTGTCGGCCGCCGAGTTCGGTGCTGACTCTAGGGTGTGCGCGTTACCGATTACTGATTGCACACGACGGCTGACGGAAACGCTGGTGTGCTTGCGCGAACAGAGTTCGCGGCGAGTGGTGGCGACGTTTCTGGAGATGGTGCGAGAGAGTCTTGTGTAGGCAGGTCGGGCCTCATCGCAGGCAAGCCACGCTCCCACACTGGATTTGTGGCGTTCGCATAACCCTGTGGGAGCGTGGCTTGCCCGCGATGGCCGCGCCGCGGTCTAACTAACCGGCGCCAACTCAAAAAACGCCTGTATCAAGCGCAAATCCCGCCGCCGCTCCATGCACCCGATCATGTGCCGGTTCACCAGCCCCTCGCCAATTATCGGCACCGCCGCCACCCGTGGGTCATGGCTGACTTCCACCGACGACACCACGCCCACCCCCAACTCCGCCGCCACCGCCTCGGTCACCGCCTCCCGACTGTCCAGCTCCAGCAACACCCGTGGATTGACCTTCGCCTGATCGCAGGCCTGATCGAACGTACGCCGGGTAATCGAACTCGGCTCACGCAAGACCATGATCACCTGATCCAGCGCCTTGAGCTTGACGCTGCTCGCCTTCGCCCAAGGATGACTTTCGGGCACCAACGCGCAAATCCGCGATTCGCTCAACGCCTGTAAGTGCAGGCCCTTGCGCGGTTCAACCTCGGTCAACACCGCCACGTCGGCGTGCTCGGACAACAACGCCGCCAGGGTATCCTGGGCGTTGCCCAATCGCAGGTTCACGGTGATGCCAGGATAACGCGCGCGCAGGCTAGCCAGCATCGGCATAACCATGTGCGGCCCGTCCGCCGCCACTTCCAGGCGCCCGGTCAGCAATTGCCGATTCGCTTCGAGCATCACCTGCGCCTCTTCCGCCAGGCCGAACATGGCTCGGGTGATCGCGGCCAGTTTGGTGCCCTCCTCCGTGAGTTCCACCCGTCGTGCGGTGCGGCGCAACAAGGTGATCTGGTAATGCTCTTCCAGGGCTTTGATGTGCCCGGTCACCGCCGGCTGGCTGATGAACAACCGCGCGGCGGCGCGGGTGAAGCTGCCTTCGCGGGCCACGGCATCAAAGGCCCGAAGCTGGAACAGGTTCATGAATAACTCTCACTGATGGCTGGCATAACAACAAACAATTTGATTGATAGCACGGCAAATTGCAATTTATGTCCCGTAGCTTCATCCCATCGAATGCGAGGACACGAGAATGAGTATTGCCGAACCCATCCTGCTCACCCCCGGCCCACTGACCACATCGGCCCGCACCCGTCAGGCGATGATGGTCGACTGGGGTTCATGGGATGACCGCTTCAATCAACTGACCGCCAGCCTCTGCGAGCAATTGCTGGCGATCATCAACGGCGGCGCCAGCCACCACTGCGTGCCCCTGCAAGGCAGCGGCACCTTCGCGGTCGAGGCAGCGATCGGCACACTGGTGCCCCGCGACGGCAAAGTATTGGTGCTGATCAACGGCGCCTACGGCAAACGCCTGGCGAAGATCTGCGAAGTGCTCGGCCGCGCCTTCAGTACTTTCGAAACCGCTGAAGACGAACCGACCACCGCCGCCGACGTCGACCGCCTGCTGCACGCCGACGCCAGCATCACCCACGTCGCACTGATTCACTGCGAAACCAGCACCGGCATCCTCAATCCGCTGCCGGAAATCGCCGATGTGATTGCGCAACACGGCAAGCGCTTGATTATCGACGCCATGAGCTCTTTCGGCGCGCTGCCGGTGGATGCACAACAGGTGCCGTTCGACGCGCTGATCGCCGCCTCGGGCAAATGCCTGGAGGGCGTACCGGGCATGGGGTTCGTCTTCGCTCGCAAAGAATCGCTGGCGAATGCCGCTGGCAACTCTCACTCGCTGGCGATGGACCTGTTCGACCAGCACACCTACATGGCCAAGACCGGTCAATGGCGTTTCACCCCGCCGACCCATGTGGTCGCGGCGCTCCACGAAGCCCTGCTGCAATACAACGAAGAAGGTGGCTTGCCGGTGCGGCATCAACGCTATGCCGACAACTGCAAAGTGTTGCTTGAAGACATGGCCAAACTCGGTCTGCGTAGCTTCCTGCCCGCCGCCATTCAAGCGCCGATCATCGTCACGTTCCACGCACCGAAAGATCCACGCTACCAGTTCAAGGAATTCTACGAACGGGTCAAGGCCAAGGGTTTCATCCTCTACCCCGGCAAATTGACCCAGGTTGAAACCTTCCGCGTCGGCTGCATCGGCCACGTCAACCAGGCCGAGATGCACGCGGCCGTGGCGGCGGTGGCCGAAGTGCTGCGCGAGATGGAAGTGCTCGAAATCTAAGCCACACCAAAAATCCCCTTGTAGGAGTGAGCCTGCTCGCGATGCGGCCATGTCAGTCGACGAAGATGCTGAATGAACAACCGCCATCGCGAGCAGGCTCACTCCTACATTTGAATTGCATTGCCAACTCAGGAATTTTATCGACATGAACTACGCAAACCCAACCAAACTGCAAGCCGCCATCCTCGACTGGGCCGGCACCGTCGTTGACTTCGGCTCCTTCGCTCCCACCCAGATTTTCGTCGAAGCCTTCGCCGAGTTCGACGTCCAGGTCTCCATCGAAGAAGCCCGTGGGCCGATGGGCATGGGCAAGTGGGACCACATCCGTACCCTGTGCGATCAGCCACAAGTTGCCGAGCGTTATCGCGCCGTGTTCGGCCGCGCACCGACCGACGATGATGTCACCGCCATTTACAAACGCTTCATGCCACTGCAAATCGAAAAAATCGCCGAACACTCGGCCCTGATTCCGGGCGCACTGGACACCATCGCCAACCTGCGTCAGCAAGGGATCAAGATCGGCTCGTGCTCCGGTTACCCGAAACAAGTCATGGACAAAGTGGTCGAGCTGGCCGCCACCAACGGTTACGTCGCCGACCACGTGGTCGCCACTGACGAAGTCCCCAACGGTCGCCCATGGCCGGCTCAGGCCCTGGCCAACGTGATTGCGCTGGGCATCGACGACGTCGCCGCCTGCGTGAAGATCGACGACACCGTGCCGGGCATTCTTGAAGGTCGTCGTGCCGGCATGTGGACCGTGGCGCTGATCTGCTCGGGCAACGCGCTGGGCCTGGACTACGAAGGCTATCGCGCCCTCGGCAGCGATAAGCTGGAGAGCGAACGCAAGCGCATCCACGCCATGTTCGAAAGCTCGCGTCCGCACTACATGATCGACACCATCACTGACTTGCCGCAAGTGATCGCCGACATCAACAAGCGCCTGGCAAAAGGCGAAATGCCGCAAAGCAGTTGATCGCGGTTTTCCGAGCATAAAAAAGCGTCAGTTCTATTACGGAACTGGCGTTTTTTTTGATGTCAATCAGCTGAACCAAAGCGTTATACGGCACAATCACTCAAGGCAAATCCGCCAAAGCGGATTACAGTTAAGGAACACCGTCGCTCAAGAACGGTGGTTTCAGACCAGACCTGTGAGGAACACCGTATGCCCTGGAAGAATTCCGAATCACGCTACAGCACCGTATCGATCACGCTGCATTGGTTGATGCTGGTCTTGCTGGCGCTGGTTTACGCCTGTATCGAGTTTCGCGGGATCTTTCCGAAAGGCAGTGGCGGTCGCGCGCTGATCGTTGAATCGCACTACATGCTGGGCCTGACCGTGTTCGTGCTGGTCTGGCTGCGCTTGTTCGCCCGCAGCCTGGGCCCCGCCCCGCAGATCTTCCCCGCCTCGCCCCAGTGGCAAACCACGCTGGCGAAATTGATGCACTGGGCGTTGTACATTTTCATGATCGCGATGCCGATTCTCGGGTGGCTGGTCACGAGCGCCAAGGGTAATCAAGTGATGTTTTACGGCTTTGACTTGCCGATGCTGGTTTCGGAAGACAAGGTGTTGGCCAAGCAGATCCAGGGCTGGCATGAACTGGGCGGCACCATCGGCTACTGGCTGATCGGCCTGCACGCTGTGGCCGGGATCTATCACCATTACGTAGTGCGGGATAACACCTTGCTGCGGATGATGCCCAAGCGCGGTTGAACACAGCCCGTATTTATTGAAATCCCCGGCGGCCCTGCAAGCCGCCGGTGTGGATAAAAATCAAACGTGTACCCTTTTCAAAATGCTCAGCCTCGACTCGCTGCTTGAGCATCAGCAGTGCCTTGCCGGTGTACAGCGGCTCCAAAGGTACACCGCTGGCTTGTTCGGTTTGCTCGATGAAGTCGAGTAACGGCTGATCGACTTTGGCAAAGCCGCCACGGCTCGCATCCAATAGTTCGAAGTTACGTTGCGGTACACCGGCGTCTTGCAGTATCGATTCGATCTGTTGCGCAACGCCGTGATCGTCGGGCACCGCCATTGCGCCATACACTTTGCGTTCACCTGCCTCGGCCAACACCAGGCCGGCCAGGGTGGTGCCGGTTCCGCAGGCCAGCCACCAACTGTCGTAGTCACTCCATCCCAAATGATTCAATTGATCGTCGACCATTGCCTTCAACGATACGCACCCTCGCGCGCCACGCAGACCGCCGCCCCCTTCGGGCACCGGATAAACATCGGGGTATTGCGCCTGCCAGGGTTGCCAGAAACCCGGTTCATGCCGCGCCCGGTAGCCGCCGTAACCCAACCAGTGCAGTTGCATGCCGAATGTCTGCAGGTCCGTCACCGTCGGGGTGTCTTGTGGATGACCGCGCAGCAATCCCACGGTGTTGAAACCGAAGCGTTTGCCGGCGGCGGCCAGCGCATGCAGGTGATTGGAGTGGGCACCGCCCAGGCTGATGATGCCGTTGGCACCGGCGAGGTTGGCGGCGTTGAGGTGCTCGATGAGCTTGAACCACTTGTTTCCGCTGATCAGTGAGTCAATTTCGTCGAGACGCAGAATCGCAACTTCGATACCGGCGGTGGTGAGCCAGTCGAGATGGAGGGGGTCGAGAGGGGCTTGGGGTAGCCAGTCGTTCAGAGGGAGAAGCATCGATGCCGGCTCTGGATAAAGAGCTGGCATCTTAGCAGTCACTGTGGCGAGGGGGCTTGCCCCCGTTGGGCTGCGTAGCGGCCCCAAACATTTCGGAGGCGACACAGATTTTACGACTGCTTCGCAGCCGAACGGGGGCAAGCCCCCTCGCCACAGGGTTTGATTACAACTCAGCAGCCAACCGCGAACCCTGATTGATCGCCCGCTTGGCATCCAGCTCCGCCGCCACGTCCGCGCCACCAATCAAATGCACGTTCTGCCCGGCCGCGACCAACCCGTCCTGCAATTCACGCAGTGGATCCTGTCCGGCACAGATCACGATATTGTCCACCGGCAACACTTGCGGCTCGCCGGTTTCACCGATGCGAATGTGCAGGCCTTCGTCGTCGATCTTCAAGTATTCGACGCTGTTAAGCATCTGCACTTGCTTGTTCTTCAGTCCTGTACGGTGAATCCAGCCCGTGGTTTTACCGAGGCCGTCGCCGACCTTGGATTTTTTGCGTTGCAGCAGGAACACGTCACGGGCCGGTGCATGCGGCTCAGCCTTGATGCCGGCCACGCCGCCGCGCGCTTCAAGGTGAGTATCGATACCCCACTCCTTCCAGAACGCTTCGCGGTCCTGACTGGTGGCTACGCCTTGATGCACAAGGAATTCCGATACGTCGAACCCGATACCGCCCGCGCCGATCACCGCAACCCGCTTGCCCACCGGTTTGCGCTCCAGGATCACGTCCAGGTAGCTCAACACTTTGGCATTTTCCACACCGGGAATCGCCGGGGTCCGTGGCGCGATGCCGGTGGCGAGAATGATCTCGTCGTAACCGCCCTCGACCAATCGAGCCACGTCGACGCGGGTGTTCAGGCACACCTCGACGTTGGTGGTCTGCAATTTGCGGTTGAAATAGCGCAGGGTTTCGAAGAACTCTTCCTTGCCCGGCACGCGCTTGGCGACGTTGAACTGACCGCCGATTTCGCTGGCCGAATCAAACAGCGTCACCTGATGCCCGCGCTCGGCGGCCACCGTCGCAGCGGAAAGCCCCGCAGGACCGGCACCGACCACGGCGATTTTCTTGATCTGCTGCACCGGCAGGTAGTTGAGTTCGGTTTCATGGCAAGCGCGCGGGTTGACCAGGCAACTGGTCAACTTGCCGCCGAAGGTGTGGTCCAGGCATGCCTGGTTGCAACCGATGCAGGTGTTGATTTCATCGGCGCGGCCTTCAGCGGCTTTGTTGACGAAGTCCGGGTCGGCGAGGAACGGCCGCGCCATCGACACCATGTCGGCATCGCCTTCGGCCAGAATCTGCTCGGCCACTTCCGGGGTGTTGATGCGGTTGGTGGTGATCAGCGGAATGCTCACCGAGCCACGCAGTTTGGCGGTGACTTTGCTGAACGCCGCACGCGGCACTTTGGTGGCGATGGTCGGGATCCGCGCTTCGTGCCAGCCGATACCGGTGTTGATAATCGTTGCACCGGCCTGTTCGATGGCCTTGGCCAGGGTGACGATTTCTTCCCAGCTGCTGCCGCCTTCCACGAGGTCGAGCATCGACAGGCGGAAGATGATGATGAAGTTCGGACCGACCGCTTCACGCACACGACGGACGATTTCCACCGGTAGGCGCATACGGTTTTCGTAGCTGCCGCCCCAACGATCGGTGCGGTGGTTGGTGTGGGCAGCGAGGAATTGGTTAATGAAATAACCTTCCGAGCCCATGATCTCGACGCCGTCGTATTCGGCGGTTTGTGCCAGAACCGAACAGGTGACGAAATCGCTGATTTGTTTCTCGATGCCTTCCTCGTCCAGCTCTTTGGGCTTGAACGGGTTGATCGGAGCCTGAATGGCGCTCGGCGCGACCTGTTTCGGGCTGTAGGCATACCGGCCGGCGTGGAGGATCTGCATGCAGATCTTGCCGCCCGCTTCGTGCACGGCGCGCGTCACGATCTGGTGCTTGAGCGCTTCTTCCTCGGTGGTCAGCTTGGCCGCACCGGAATACACCCCGCCCTCGTCGTTAGGGCCAATGCCGCCGGTGACCATCAGGCCAACGCCGCCACGCGCACGTTCGGCAAAGTACGCCGCCATGCGTTCGAAACCGCCGGGTTTCTCCTCAAGACCGGTGTGCATCGACCCCATCAGGGTGCGGTTGCGCAGCGTGGTAAAACCCAAGTCCAGCGGGGCCAACAGGTGCGGGTAGTGAGCGGCGGCCATTTGTAACTCCACATCGAGCGATCACGGAAAAAGTGCAGGAGCTCTTCGGCTCCTGTCAGTCATGCTCGACAGACTAAGAGTCGCATCGCTGTCACTCAATGACCGAAACTGACAACTTATTGATCCAAATGCGCAGCGCCCCTTGGCAAGCGCCAACAGGCGCCCTACCCTAGCCGCAAACCCTGCACACGACCGTTGACTGCTTCCCCATGCGCAAACTTCTGTACCTGACCTTTTCCATGGCGATCATTGCCGCCCTGACAACCTACGCCATGTGGGCCGCGGATCGTCCGGTGGGCCATTACCTGTCGGACCTGCGCATCAACCTGGCCATCGATCAAGGCACACCCGCCGATCGCGGCAACCTGCTGGGCATCCAGCCCGAACTCTTCCCGACCGATTATCAAAGCCCCGAGCGCCTGCATCGCAAGCTCGCCGCCTATTTGCAGAAGGCGCAAGACCAAGGCCTGCTCAACGACAAGACCATCGTTGTGCTGCCCGAACATGTCGGCACCTGGTTGATGGTCAGCGGCGAGAAAGATGAGCTGTACCAGGCCACGACGATCCAGGAAGCGATGAACTGGCTGGCGGCGAGCAATCCGTTGCAGTTCGTTCGCGCGCTGATCAGCGCCAAGGGCGACAGCCGGATCGACGATGCCCATTTGCGAATGAAGGCCAAAGGCATGGCCAAGAATTACCAGGCCCTGTTCGGCGGGCTGGCGAAAGAGTTTCACGTGACGCTGGTGGCGGGCACCATTGTGCTGCCGGAGCCGAGCGTCATCGACGGCACACTGAAAATCGGCCGCGGTGCGCTGTACAACAGCAGTGTCATCTTTGGTCGCGATGGACTGCCGATTGGCCAGCCTCAACGCCAGATGCACCCGGTGTTCGAGGAGCCTGAAGGCATCAAGGCCAATGAACAACAGGCTCTCACCGTCGTCGATACGCCTGCCGGACGCTTGGGCGTGTTGATCGGCAGCGACAGTTGGTACCCGGACAATTACCGCAAACTCGACGATCTGGGCGTGCAACTGGTCGCCGTTCCGGCGTACGTCATCGGCCGTGACACTTGGGACAAACCGTGGCGCGGTTACCGCGGATTACCGACACCGGCCTCTGTCAGCATCAAGCCCGGTGAGCTGAGTGAAGGTCAGGCCTGGCATCGCCTGACCCTGACCGCCCAACCACCCGCGAGCCAGGCCATTGCCGGCATGAGCGTGTTCCTGCGCGGGCAGTTCTGGGACAAGGGCAGCGCCGGGCAAAGTTTTCTCAGCAACAACGGTCAACAGTTCGCCGACGGCAATGCCCGTGGCGCGCGGTTGCTGAACCTCTGGTTGTAACCCATGAAACCGCTACCGATGCGCCTCGGGGATTTATCGGTGGGTTTCGTCCATAGCCTGGCCGATGCCGTACGCAGCCACGGTGCAGACCCGCAACCGTTGCTCGATCAATACGGGCTGGATGCGGCCCGGTTGGCGGAGCCCGGTGCCCGACTGTCGATCCCGCGCTATATGCGTTTGGGCCATGGGGCGATTCAACTGACGGACGACCCTGCGCTGGGTTTGCGCATGGGCCAGCTCAGTCGCCTGAGCCAGGCGGGTCTGGCCGGCGTGACGGCTGCGCAAGCGCCAACGGTTCGGGAAGCCGCACGCTGCCTGATTCGTTTCGAAGCTTTGTACGGCTCCAACTATCGCGGTCAATCGAGTTTTCATGAAGACGCTCAGGGCGCGTGGCTGCGCTTCTATTCCATCAGCCCCTACAACACCTACAATCGTTTTGTGGTGGATTCAATCATCGCCGGCTGGTTGCACCAGTTGTCGAGCATCAGCCCTGTCCCGCTGCGCGCAGAGCGCATCGAGATCGAATTCGACGCGCCGAATTACCGCGAGGTCTATGCCTTGCTGGGCGATTGCCCGATACAGTTTGGTGCCGAGCACAATCAACTGCGCCTGAGCCTGGCCAGCCTCGCTCAACGCAACCCGGAACACTGTCCGAGCACCTGGCGACATCTGCTGCAACTCTGTGAACGGGAACTGGAACAGCTGACACGCACCCGCAGCCTGCGTGAACGCATCACTCAGTTACTGGGGCCGTTGCTCAATGGTGGCCGGGAACCCGACCTGGAAGAAGTGGCGGCACGCCTGAAGCTGCCCACCTGGACTTTGCGCCGCAAACTGGCCGAAGAGGGCACGCAATTTCGCGCGATTCTCAACGACACCCGTCGCGACCTGGCCATGACCTACATCCGCGATACCGAACTGGCGTTTGGAGAAATCGCCTACCTGCTGGGTTTCGCTTCAGCAGAAGCCTTCCAACGGGCGTTCAAACGCTGGAGTGGCCAGACACCCGGCGAGTTTCGCCGCAGCCATCGCCAATCCGCTTGACGCTTACAGCTCGGTAGCGTCTTCGGCGGGTTCCAGCGGGTCCAGTTCAAACGCCTGGTACTCGAGCAGCTCTTCTTGATATTCGTCCATTTTTGAATCCCCCAGCGCTCGTTTAAAAAATGCCTGAATAAATGACCAACGCCTTGAGCATAAAGTGCCCCTGTGAAAGAAAAATGACGCAGGCGCACCGCTCAGCGGCTACTTGATAAAACGTAGCAGGCGGTCAGGAATTTATCACAGGTTTTTTTCGATACAGGCTGTAGGACTACGGCCTGGCTGACGCAGATGAACGTTAAGCGCCTACGGGATCGGTGTCGTTTGACCCGATCCCGTCGGTTAGCTTTTACTGACCAGAGATGGGCATAGCCGGAATCGGCTCGCTTGGCGGCGGCAAGTCCGACTGCGGTGGGGGCGTGACCGCTTCTGTGGTCGGTGCCGGCTCGCTTTTTTGTTCAGGGGTGATCGGGGCAGTCTCAGCCGGTGGAGCAACCGGTTCAGAGGCAACCGGGGCTGGCGCAGGTTCGGCGACCGGGGTTGGGGCTGGCGCTGGCTCTACCGCTGGGGCCGGAGTGGGTGCCAACGCCGCAGGCGCTGCCTGGGGTTCAGGTACGCCGAGGTCGGTTTTCGGTTTTTCGACGATATGTGCGGCTTTCTTCGCTTCCGGTGGCAGGAACAATTCGACCAGGGTGAAAAAACGCTCGTAGAACTTGGCCGACGAAACGGTTTCGCTGGCGACCTTGACCATCGAGTCGTCGGACGAGCCGATCGGCATCGACACCGAGCCCAACACACCGACGCCAAGGCTGGCTGAGTTGTTGGTTTTCTTCAGCGCATAGCGGTCCTGCAGGGCGTTGGCGAACATGGTCGCGTGGTGCCCTTCGCTGCCGTCATCGGTACAGACCACACTGAAGCTGATCTCCATGTGCGTGTCGCCGGTCTGCTGGAAACTCTTGTGTCCACTGATCAGCTTGGGGTCGCTGCTGGTAATGATGTAACCCTGGCTGAGCAAGGCGCGGCGGGCGGCCTCGCAGGTTTGCGCATCGCTCACGGGGTAGTTGCGCGAAAAGGTGCCGGAGTCGGAGAAGTTCTCATGCTCATAAATCGCGGCTTTCTTGGAGGAGCAGCCGGCAGCAGCGAGCACCAGTGCCAACCCGACGAGACGCATGGGAATTGATTTAAACATTGAACATCCTGAGGAAAACGGTCCGGGGCGTATTGTGCAACAGATCGATGCTTAGCGGAGCATCGATTAGTGTCTTAAAACAGATACAAGTGTAAAGACTCCCATTCACGCGAAAAGGTCGCTGTATCTCCGTCTCCGGCGACGGATAACCGTTTCACTTTCCTTCCGTGAATAAAAAACCCCAGCCTTTCGGCTGGGGTTTCTATGTAGCGAAAAGCTCAATCGGCATCAATAACGCTTGATGTCCGCTTCGCTTTCCAGCTGCTTGCGGTAAGCCGCGAAGTCTTGCTGGCCAATGCGCGAGGCGAGGAAGCGGCGGTATTGAGCCTTCTCTTCTTCGGTCGGCGCGGCCGCTTCGTTCACGTTGTTCAGACGCACGATCACCAGGCTACCATCGGCCAGGGTCACGTTGCTGAAGGTCGGCTTGTCCTTGGCGGCAGGCTTGGGCATCCGGAACAGCGCTTGCAACACAGTCGGGTCAACCCCTTCCTGAGCGCGGGTAGCCGCTTCGGTCACTTTCCAGCTCTGGCCGTCGATTGCCTTGTCCAGCGGAGTCTTGCCGTCTCGCAGGCTGGCAATCAGCTGTTCAGCCTTGGTCTTGGCGGCAGAGCTGGCGTGCTCTTTGGCCAATTGCGCGCGGATGGCCGTATTAACGGCTTCCAGAGGCAGCTGTGCTGGTTTCAGGTGTTCCTTGGCGCGCAACACGATCACGGTTTCCGGATCGAGTTCGATGGCGGTGCTGTTGGCACCCTCATCCAGCACTTCAGGACTGAACGCAGCGGTCACCACTGCACGGTTAGCGGCAATGCCCTCACCGCCTTCACGACCAAATGGCTTGGAGGTGTGGATGGTCAGTTTCAGGTCTTGCGCCGGCTGGGCCAAATCGGACGCTTCGAACGAGGCGTCTTCCAGTTGCTTGGTTGCCTCGACGAAACGCTGCTCGACTTGCTGGGTTTTCAGCTCGCGGGTCAGCTTGTCTTTCAGGCTGGCAAACGTCGGCACTTCAGGTGCTTCCACACCTAACAGCTTAATCAGGTGGAAACCGAAGTCGGTACGAACCGGCTCGGAGACTTGATCTTTGGCCAGCGAATACAGGGCCTTTTCGAAGGCCGGGTCGTAGACGCCAGGACCTGCGTAACCGAGGTCACCACCATTGTTGGCCGAACCCGGGTCCTGGGAGAACTCTTTGGCCAGGGCCTCGAATTTCTCGCCTTTGGCCAGACGCGCCTGCACATCTTCGATCTTGGCCTTGGCTTGCGCCTCGGTCACTTTGTCATTCACTTCGATCAGAATGTGCGCGGCCCGACGCTGTTCGGACAGGTTCGCGGTTTCTTTCTGATACGCCGCTTGCAGGTCTTCGTCCTTGACGGCGACCTGATCAAAGAAGGAGGACTTCTTCAATTCCAGGTAATCGATGATCACCTGATCCGGCGTCATGAATTCCTTGGCGTGTTCGTCGTAGTAAGCCTTGACCTCATTGTCGGTCAGCTTCACCGCTGCCGGGTCAACCTTGACGTTCAGGGAAGCGAAATCGCGGGTCTGTTTTTCCAGACGGGCGAACGCCAGAACCTGTGCGTCGGTGACAAAACCGCTACCCGCCAGGCCAGCGCGCAGCTGACCGATCAGCATTTCCTGAGCCAGCATCTGGCGGAACTGCATACGGCTGTAACCGAGCTGACGGATCACCTGATCGAAACGCTCAGGGCTGAACTTGCCGTCGACCTGAAATTCAGGCGTCTGCAGGATCACTTGGTCCAGGGCAGCTTCGGAGAAAGCGAACTTCGAGTTCTGTGCGCCTTGCAGCAGCAATTTGCGATCGATCAAGCCTTTGAGGGCCGATTCGCGCAGCATTTTTTCATCGAGCAAGGAAGCATCGAAATCCTTGCCCAGCTGTTGCATGAGCTGACGGCGTTGCATATCAACCGCTTGGCTAAGCTCGTTCTGGCTGATTTCTTCGCCATTGACCTTGGCCGCATCATTGCTGTGCGTAGTGGCCTTGAAAATGGCATCGAAACCGGTCAAAGCCATCAGTGCAACGATGACCCCGATAATGGTCTTGGCAATCCAGCCTTGTGAATTGTCCCTGATATTCTGCAGCATGCGTCCCCCAGAAACGGTTGAACTTCAAAATTAGGCAACCGTGGAGCGTGGGTAGAATCCGGATAGAAGAAAGGCGCATCCGGGGATGCGCCTTCTCGTAACTGGCGGAGCGGACCGAGGGTTCGAACATGCGACCCTCGGTGTCTCGGACCGGCAACTTGCCGACTGGACTACCGCTCCGCTGCCAGGTCAGGCATGACCCCGACCCGGATAGGCAAAAACCTGAATCGAACTTAGTTGACAGCTTCTTTCAGTGCTTTACCGGCTTTGAAACCTGGTTTTTTGGCTGCTGCGATTTCCAGCGTCTTACCGGTTTGTGGGTTACGACCGATGCGAGCTGGACGATCAGTAACGGAGAAAGTACCGAAACCAACCAGAACAACGGAGTCGCCAGCCTTGAGAGCGCCAGTGACGGATTCGATTACTGCATCCAGGGCTTTACCAGCGCTGGCTTTGGAGATGTCCGCAGATACGGCGATAGCATCAATCAGTTCCGACTTGTTCACTCTAAGTCCCCTTATATCTATTTGAGTATGATTCTAAGTTTTTTTGGTGAAAACAAAAACGAGTGCTGAATGGCCTACAGACACTTAAGAGCCGCTTTATAACAAGGGCTCTAAAAAGCTGTCAAGGAAGCCACCCGGCCAAATGCTACTAATGCGTGCTAATTCTTTCCTTAGAGTCAGACTCGCGTTTTTCATCCTTTGCAACGATCTCTGGAGCCACATCAGGCAGGGGCTCCGGCGCGTATTGCAGCGCAATTTGCAGGACCTCGTCAATCCATTTAACCGGTTTAATCTGCAGATCTTGCTTGATATTGTCAGGAATTTCCTTCAGATCGCGTACGTTCTCTTCAGGAATGATCACTGTCTTGATCCCGCCACGGTGAGCAGCGAGCAGTTTTTCCTTCAATCCGCCAATCGCCAACACCTGGCCACGCAGGGTAATTTCACCCGTCATCGCGACGTCTGCACGCACCGGAATCCCGGTCAGAGCCGACACCAGGGCCGTGCACATGCCCACACCGGCGCTAGGGCCGTCCTTAGGGGTCGCCCCTTCCGGCATATGGATATGCGTGTCGCGCTTCTCGTGGAAGTCCAGGGGGATCCCCAGGCTCTTCGCACGGCTGCGAACCACGGTCAGTGCGGCGGTGATCGATTCGACCATCACATCACCCAGGGACCCGGTCTTGATCAACTGGCCCTTGCCCGGTACCACCGCAGCTTCGATGGTCAACAATTCGCCGCCCACTTGCGTCCACGCCAGCCCGGTCACCTGACCGATCTGGTCCTGCGATTCAGCGAGGCCGTAGCGGAATTTGCGCACGCCCAGGAAGTGTTCGAGCATCTCGGCAGTGACTTTCACCGAGAAGCGTTTTTCCATCGCATGCTCTTTGACCGCCTTGCGGCAGACCTTGGCAATCTGGCGCTCCAGCCCACGCACACCGGCTTCGCGGGTGTAGTAGCGGATGATGTCGCGGATCGCTTCGGCGTCGAATTCCAGCTCGCCTTTCTTCAAGCCGTTGGCAGTAATCTGCTTCGGCGAGAGGTATTTAACGGCGATGTTGATCTTCTCGTCTTCGGTGTAGCCCGGCAGGCGAATCACTTCCATCCGGTCCAGCAATGCCGGCGGGATGTTCATGGAGTTCGAGGTGCACAGGAACATCACATCGGACAGGTCGTAGTCGACTTCCAGGTAGTGATCGTTGAAATTGTGGTTCTGCTCGGGGTCGAGCACTTCCAGCAACGCCGACGCCGGATCGCCACGCATGTCGCTGCCCATTTTGTCGATTTCATCGAGCAGGAACAGCGGGTTGCGAACGCCCACCTTTGTCATCTTTTGAATCAATCTTCCTGGCATCGAACCGATGTAAGTACGGCGATGACCACGGATTTCAGCTTCGTCACGCACACCACCGAGGGCCATACGCACGAATTTGCGGTTGGTGGCGTGGGCAATCGACTCCGCCAGCGAGGTTTTACCCACACCAGGAGGACCGACCAGGCACAACACCGGACCACGAATTTTCTTCACACGCTTTTGCACGGCGAGGTATTCGAGGATCCGCTCTTTGACTTCTTCCAGACCGTAGTGGTCTGCGTCCAGAATGTCTTCGGCGCGCGCAAGGTCCAGGCGTACTTTGCTCTGGGCCTTCCACGGCACCTGAACCAGCCAGTCGATGTACGAACGCACCACGGTCGCTTCCGCGGACATTGGCGACATTTGTTTCAGCTTGTTCAGCTCACCCTGGGCTTTGGCCAAGGCATCTTTGGGCAGGCCAGCGGCATCGATGCGCTTTTTCAGCTCTTCGATTTCGTTGTGGCCTTCGTCGCTGTCGCCGAGCTCCTTCTGAATGGCCTTCATCTGCTCATTCAGGTAGTACTCGCGCTGACTGCGCTCCATTTGTTTTTTGACACGACCGCGAATGCGTTTTTCGACTTGCAGCAGGTCGATTTCGGCATCCAGCAAGGCCAGAACGTGCTCGACCCGGGCCGACAAATCGATGATTTCGAGGATTTCCTGCTTCTGCTCGATCTTCAGCGCCATGTGCGCGGCCATGGTGTCGACCAGGCGGCCTGGCTCATCGATGCTGTTGAGCGACGACAGGACTTCAGCCGGGACTTTCTTGCCCAGCTGTACATATTGTTCGAACTGAGCCAGCAGGCTGCGCACGAATACTTCCGACTCGCGCTCTGGCGCGTCGACTTCGTCGATCAACGAGACTTCGGCACGGCAGTGGCCGTCCACTTCGCTGAAGCGCTCCACGGCGCCCCGCTGCTCGCCTTCGACCAGAACCTTTACGGTGCCGTCAGGCAGCTTGAGCAGCTGCAGAACGGTCGCAATCGTACCTACGCGATAAAGTGCATCTTCACCGGGATCATCGTCAGCAGGGTTTCTCTGAGCCAGCAGAAGGATCTGCTTGTCGCCCGTCATCGCGGCCTCGAGGGCTTCGATGGATTTCTCGCGCCCCACAAACAGCGGGATAACCATGTGCGGATAAACCACAACATCACGCAATGGCAGGAGAGGCAATTCGATGGTTGTCTTCATGATTTCGCCTCTACGGCGGCCATAAGGCCGGAAACAGATGGAAGTAAGCTTGAAACCAAGATGGGGGCTGCCTTCAAAAAAAACAAGCGCAAAGACAGTGATAAAACGCAGTAAAAGCAAAGGGGCCCGAAGGCCCCTTCTTTGTACCAGCTGCGTGACGCTTAAGCGTCTGGCGCGGCCTTGGCAGCAGGCTCACTGTTTTCGTAGATATACAGTGGCTTGGACTTGCCTTCTATAACGCTTTCGTCGATCACTACTTTACTCACCTCGGATTGCGAGGGGATTTCATACATAGTGTCGAGCAATACACCTTCGAGAATCGAGCGCAGTCCACGGGCACCGGTCTTGCGTTCCAGGGCACGTTTGGCGACCGATTTCAGTGCGTCGGCCCGGAATTCCAGGTCCACGCCTTCCATCTCGAACAACTTGGCATACTGCTTGGTCAGAGCATTTTTCGGCTCGGTGAGAATCTGCATCAGCGCAGCCTCATCAAGCTCGTCCAGCGTGGCAAGTACCGGCAGACGACCGACGAATTCCGGGATCAGACCGAACTTGACCAGATCGTCAGGCTCGACCTCACGCAGGGATTCACCGACTTTCTTGCCTTCTTCCTTGCTGCGAACTTCCGCGTTGAAACCGATGCCGCCTTTCGTGGAACGGTTTTGAATAACCTTTTCCAGACCGGAGAACGCACCACCGCAGATGAACAGGATGTTACGGGTGTCGACCTGAAGGAATTCCTGCTGCGGATGCTTGCGACCACCTTGAGGCGGAACGGAAGCGACCGTGCCTTCGATCAACTTGAGAAGCGCCTGCTGCACGCCTTCACCGGAAACGTCCCGGGTGATCGACGGGTTGTCAGACTTGCGCGAAATCTTGTCGATTTCGTCGATGTAGACAATGCCCATCTGGGCTTTTTCTACGTCGTAATCGCACTTCTGCAGCAGCTTCTGAATGATGTTCTCGACATCTTCACCTACGTAACCCGCCTCGGTGAGGGTGGTTGCGTCGGCGATGGTGAACGGAACGTTCAGCAAACGAGCCAGTGTTTCGGCAAGCAGGGTTTTACCCGAGCCTGTCGGGCCGATCAGCAGGATGTTGCTCTTGCCGAGTTCGACGTCGTCATTCTTTTTGTCACGCTGATTCAGGCGTTTGTAGTGGTTGTACACCGCTACGGCCAGAACCTTTTTCGCACGTTCCTGACCAATTACGTACTGATCAAGGATGCCGCTGATTTCTTTAGGCGAGGGCAATTTATGCGCGCTGCTTTCGGCCTGGGCTTCCTGCACCTCCTCTCGGATGATGTCATTGCACAGGTCGACGCACTCGTCGCAGATAAAGACCGAGGGGCCGGCAATCAATTTGCGTACTTCATGCTGGCTTTTGCCACAGAAGGAGCAATAGAGCAGCTTGCCGTTGTCCTCGCCGTTGCGGGTGTCAGTCATTCGTTCGATCCAAATCCGATAGGCTTGCAACACAAGATGAAGGCTATTGCGGGCTTTTTCAAGCCCGCAGGTGATCAGACACGCCGACCAACCTTATTTTGAGCTGCTTATTTTAAGCGGGGCGCTGGCTGATCACTTCGTCGATCAACCCGTAATCACGCGCAGCTTCTGCACTCATGAAATTATCGCGGTTGGTGTCGCGCTCGATTTCTTCAAGAGTGCGCCCGCTATGCTTGGCCATCAGCGTGTTGAGACGCTCACGAATGAAGAGGATTTCCTTGGCATGGATTTCGATATCCGAAGCCTGGCCCTGGAAACCGCCCAGTGGCTGGTGAATCATCACACGTGAGTTCGGCAGGCAGTAACGCTTGCCCTGCGCACCGGCGGTCAGCAGGAACGCGCCCATGCTGCACGCTTGACCGATACAGGTGGTCGACACGTTTGGCTTGATGAACTGCATGGTGTCGTAGATCGACATGCCCGCAGTCACCGAACCGCCCGGCGAGTTGATGTAGAGATGGATGTCCTTGTCCGGATTTTCCGCTTCAAGGAACAGCAATTGCGCACAGATCAGGTTGGCCATGTAGTCCTCTACCGGACCAACCAGAAAGATCACTCGTTCCTTGAGAAGGCGCGAGTAGATGTCATAGGCGCGCTCGCCACGAGCAGACTGCTCGACAACCATCGGGACCAGGCCGCCTGCGGCCTGGATATCAGAGTTCTGCTGAATATACGAATTACGGAACATGCTCTGCAGTCACTCCCAAATAGTTATGTCTTGAATACGCATAAGCCAGCACGAAGGCTGGCTTATGGTGTGTGCTTCTTACTGCAAAAACGATCAGTCGGCTTGTGGAGCTTCTACCGGCTTGACTGCTTCTTCGTAAGAGACCGATTTGTCGGTCACGCTAGCTTTCTGCAGAACAGTATCCACAACTTGTTCTTCCAGCACAACCGAACGAACTTCGTTCAGTTGCTGGTCGTTCTTGTAGTACCAGGACACAACCTGCTCAGGCTCTTGGTAGGCCGAGGCCATTTCCTGAATCATTTCGCGAACGCGGGTTTCGTCAGGCTTGAGGTCGAATTGCTTGACCACTTCAGCCACGATCAGACCCAGTACAACGCGGCGCTTGGCTTGTTCTTCGAACAGCTCGGCCGGCAGTTGGTCAGGCTTGATGTTGCCGCCGAACTGCTGAACAGCCTGCACGCGCAGACGGTCAACTTCGTTGGACAGCAGAGCCTTAGGCACTTCGATCGGGTTGGTGGCCAGCAGACCGTCCATTACCTGATTCTTGACCTTGGATTTGATCGCCTGACGCAGTTCGCGCTCCATGTTCTTGCGAACTTCGGTGCGGAAGCCTTCAATGCCCGTTTCCTTGATGCCGAATTGAGCGAAGAATTCTTCGTTCAGCTCTGGCAGTTTTGGCTCGGAAACAGTGTTCACGGTGACGGTGAACTCGGCAGTCTTGCCGGCCAGGTCGAGGTTCTGGTAGTCCTCAGGGAACGTCAGGTTCAGAACACGCTCTTCGCCGGCTTTAGCGCCAACCAGACCGTCTTCGAAGCCAGGGATCATGCGGCCGGAACCCAGCACCAGCTGAGTACCCTTGGCGGAACCGCCTGCGAACACTTCACCGTCAACCTTGCCGACGAAATCGATGTTCAGCTGATCTTCGTTCTGGGCAGCGCGATCGGCCACTTCGAAACGGGTGTTCTGCTTGCGCAGGATGTCCAGCATTTTGTCCAGATCGGCATCAGCCACGTCAGCGCTCAGGCGCTCTACGGTGATACCTTCGAAACCGGCAACGGTGAACTCAGGGAACACTTCGAAAATAGCGACGTATTCCAGGTCCTTGCCCGCTTCGATCGACTTAGGCTCGATCGAAGGTGCGCCAGCCGGGTTCAGCTTTTGCTCAACAACAGCTTCGTAGAAAGAAGACTGGATCACATCGCCCACGGCTTCTTGACGCGCATCAGCACCGAAACGGCGCTTGATTTCGCTCATTGGCACTTTGCCTGGACGGAAGCCAGCAATCTTGGCCTTTTGGGCAGTCTGCTGCAGACGCTTGTTGACCTGAGTCTCGATGCGCTCAGCCGGCACGGTGATGCTCATGCGGCGCTCAAGAGCAGAAGTATTTTCAACAGAAACTTGCATGGATATTCCTCGTTGCACAGACGTTAGCCGGCCGTTTCCGACCCCAGAATCAAGGGCATGCATTCTAGTGGGTCATACTCAAGAAGTCACCCTACTGAAAACGGGTAAAAACGCAGCAGGCAATTTATAGGCGCGAATGCACGAATGCACCTCGCGCCAATGGCAAACACAACCGATCACGCCAGGGCCCTGCGCCAACCCTTCTATATATAGAAGCGGTTGCCAATCATCTCCCTGACAGCCGATCTTGCGAACAAGGCCGGCGGGCAGCGCGGCATCATCGAGCAACACAAATACGACGAAACGCCCTGCCCCTGCGACCCAGAACCAGCAGTCGCTGAACCCGCCAAAACAAAAAAGGCGCCAGACTGTTAAATCTGGCGCCTTTCGAAATATGGGGTGGACGAAGGGGATCGAACCCTCGACAACGGGAGTCACAATCCCGTGCTCTACCAACTGAGCTACGCCCACCATATTGCGTGACAAAGAAGTAAAACAACTTCTTTGCTGACCCCAACCAGGCCGATCGGCATGAGTGAAGCTTTATTTGGTGCGGATGAAGAGACTCGAACTCTTACGCCTCGCGGCGCTGGAACCTAAATCCAGTGTGTCTACCAATTCCACCACATCCGCGGGTTGAAGCTGTTAAAGCAAAGGCGCCAGACTGTTAATCTGGCGCCTTTCGAAATATGGGGTGGACGAAGGGGATCGAACCCTCGACAACGGGAGTCACAATCCCGTGCTCTACCAACTGAGCTACGCCCACCATATTGCGCTACTTGTGCCAAAGCTGCCTAATGGCGCACCCGGCAGGACTCGAACCTGCGACCATCCGCTTAGAAGGCGGATGCTCTATCCAGCTGAGCTACGGGCGCCTTGTAATTTGTACTCTTGGAGGACTACAAACTAAGTGCTTTCCAGTCTTGCGAAACCGCAGTTCCACTTGACCTTCCTAACCAGTGCTAGGCTGTGCCCGACAAGTGCGACGAATAGTATAGAGGCCCCCGAGGGTCGTCAAATCCTTTTTAAAAAAAATTCATTTAATTAAAGGAGTTAGGGGAATTTGCAGACCAAGCGCCTTTGCCCTCACCTCATGACATGCGAGAATGCGTTCTCTTTTTTTCCCCTCTCGATGGTTAATCACGCGCAATGACTGCACAACTAATCGACGGCAAATCGATCGCCGCCAGCCTGCGCCAGCAGATCGCCAAACGAGTTGCCGAGCGTCGCGAGCAAGGCTTGCGTACACCCGGCCTCGCCGTGATCCTGGTCGGCAGCGATCCCGCCTCTCAGGTTTATGTCTCGCACAAGCGTAAAGACTGTGAAGAGGTCGGCTTTATCTCCCAAGCCTATGACCTGCCTTCCGAAACCACTCAAGAAGCGCTGACCGACCTGATCGATCGTCTGAACGACGACCCGGCAATCGACGGCGTTCTGCTTCAGCTTCCTCTCCCTGAACACCTCGACGCGTCCAAATTGCTGGAGCGCATTCGTCCGGACAAAGACGTCGACGGCTTCCACCCTTATAACGTCGGTCGCCTGGCCCAGCGTATTCCACTGCTGCGCCCCTGCACCCCTAAAGGCATCATGACCCTGCTGGAAAGTACCGGTGTCGATCTTTACGGGATGGATGCAGTGATTGTCGGCGCGTCCAACATAGTTGGCCGCCCGATGGCGATGGAATTGCTGCTGGCCGGTTGCACCGTGACCGTCACCCACCGTTTCACCAAGGACCTGGCCGGCCACGTGGGCCGTGCCGATCTGGTGGTGGTGGCCGCTGGCAAGCCGGGCCTGGTCAAGGGCGAGTGGATCAAGGAAGGCGCGATCGTGATCGACGTCGGGATTAACCGCCAGGATGACGGCAAACTGGTCGGCGACGTGATCTATGAAACCGCCCTGCCCCGCGCTGGCTGGATCACTCCGGTCCCGGGCGGTGTTGGCCCGATGACCCGTGCCTGCCTGCTGGAAAACACGCTGTACGCGGCAGAAACCCTGCACAGCTGAGTTTCAAAGCAGATGTAAAAAGCGTTTCAAATGACCCCGCCCATGGCGGGGTTCTTTTTGCCGAAGTAAAAGCCCTGCCACCCGCCTGAAAATGACATTTTTTTCATGTTTTACAGGACTTTCACCTGTTACTTGAACAACCATCGACAGTTATTCAGCCATACTCCAGAATGTCGCGCTTTTACGAAATAGCCCGTTACAAAACGGCTTATCAACACATAATGAGTCTGCCAGCGTGAAAATCCGTCTTTCCATCCTGAGCCTATTTTTTGCAGTTACAGGGACTTTCATCACGCCAATCGCCAGCGCTGGCGATACCACCGCTGCGCCTCGAGATGCGCAACATCTCAAACTTGCTTCGGGCAGCTCATTAGTCATGGATATGCAGACCAACAAAATCATCTACGCCAGTAACCCTGACGTGGTGGTGCCGATTGCGTCTGTCAGCAAACTGATGACCGGCCTGATCATCGTTGAAGCCCGACAGAACTTGGACGAGTACATCAACATCAACATCAGCGACACCCCGGAAATGAAGGGTGTATTTTCCCGGGTCAAGCTCAACAGCGAAATGCCACGCCGGGAAATGCTGCTGATCGCCCTGATGTCTTCGGAAAACCGTGCAGCCGCGAGCCTGGCCCACCACTATCCGGGCGGTTATGCAGCCTTCATCGCCGCGATGAACGCCAAGGCCAAGGCGCTGGGCATGGTCAACACCCACTTCGTCGAGCCGACCGGCCTGTCCCCGCACAACGTGTCCACCGCCCGCGACCTGAGCAAACTGCTGGTGGCCGCGCACAAGTACCCGCTGCTGACCGAGCTGAGTACCACCAAGGAAAAAACCGTGTCGTTCCGCAAGCCCAACTACAGCCTGGGTTTCCGCAACACCGACCATTTGATCGGCAAGCAGAACTGGGACATCCAGCTGACCAAAACCGGCTTCACCAACGAAGCGGGCCACTGCCTGGTGCTGGTGACCAGCATGGGTAATCGCCAGGTTGCGCTGGTCATCCTTGACGCTTATGGCAAGTACACCCACTTTGCCGATGCCACCCGTATCCGCAACTGGGTCGAAACCGGCAAGGGCGCAGACGTGCCGTCCGTTGCCTTGCAGTACAAATCCGACAAGAACCTCAAGCACCGCCAGAGCGGCGTGGTTGAAGCATCGAAATAAACAGGCGCCCACAAAAAAGCCCCGGACAATCGGGGCTTTTTTTCGTCTGGTATTTATCAGTCGTTGGGCAGCGGCATTTGATCGTCATCCGGAATGCCATCCCCCTTGCTCGGATCTCTCCAGCCGTCGTGGGGATGCTCTGTCGGCACCACCAGCGGCCTGGCCAGAGGATCGCGCAGCGGGCTATCAGGGTCCATCACCGGGTCGATGTCTTCTTGGGGTGTTGTGGGAACGCTGTCCGGACGTTTGTCGTCAAAACTCGAATCGGTAGACATAGGCACCTCATCAGGGCTCAGGGTTTCAGGTCAGCGAGGGGGTCATAAGGCTTCGCTGGCGCCTTGGGGTTGTCGCCCGGCTTCACGTCCCTGGGCGCCTTGGCGGGACCGATGGGATCGACCTGGGGGTCGGCGAGGTCCGGCGAATCGGGATCGAAGCCCAACTCATCGCCCGAAGAGTGTTCAGACGAATGCGGACCGACAGGGGTAGTGGAATTTGCCATGGGCGCCTCCTTGAAATGGCCCGGACAAATCCGGGCACTGTTCTTTAGAGAGCCGCCGCACGCAGCAGTGCCTGCAGAATGACGAACGGACGCTTACTGCGTGGTCAGGGCCTTCTTCGCTCGAGCAGCCGCTTGCTCCTGGCCGGCCTGCCCCAAATCGTTCGCCGCCTTGAGCCAACGCTGCTGATCGACGTTGGCCGGAATCTGGTTCGGCTTCTGGATTAGCACGGCCCAGCCACCCGCGTCCTTGAACGACGACTCAAACGAACTGAAGCTCATCATGTTCCGATGATTCATCCCCGCGCGCAGCAACACGGTCTGCTTCTTGCGGTTATAGCCGGCGAGAATGGCATAGCGCGGCTCGGCCCAGAGCGCGGTGCCTTCGGTGAAGCGCACCATCACCGGATAGCCGGCAGCGACCTGAGTCAACAATGCGGGCAACGTGCTGTCGAGGGGATAAACCACCATCCCGTATTCGCGGGCCAGGTTCTGCATGTTCTGTTGCAACTTATCCTCGGCGCCCGGCACATGCAGGGGCTTTTCCAACAGGCCCGGGGTAATCACGATGCCCTGCTGCGCCAACAGGCTGGCCAACACTTGCGGTCCGCTTTGAAAGGCTTGTCCGCGATAGAACGTACCACTGAGTTCCACCCGTTCCGGCAGACGCTGGATCTCAGGCGCAACGCTCCCGGCGCACCCTGCCAACCCGACAACACAGCCCACAATCAACGCCGCCGTGCGAATTCGAGAAAATACCCGATCCATCTTCACTCTCTTGTTCAGACGCCGGGCAACAGGCTCCCGGCTTGGCTGTCGATCATAGGATGCCGCGCGACGCCGGTATAGCCTTAACCGGCAGTTACGTGCATTCGATAGAGCGAACTGGTTAGTGACAGACGACCTTTGGTCAATTGTCTGACACACAGCACCGACTAGACTGTCAGTTGCATAGCGTGTGTGCCCGATGCAGGGCAAAGAGGAGGCACGATGAGCCTGACAATGACGATCGTGATGTTGATTTCCGGCTGGCTGGCCGTTGCCGCCGCCATGTTGTGGGGAGTCCTGCGCATTACCCGGCGCCACCATCACTACCCGATTCAATCGACGCCTGAGGAAACCACTGAAAAGTCCGCTGCTCGTCACGCCACCGTGCACTGAGTGATTTTCCGTCTTCAAAAAAAAGGCCGCCTGAACACTTTCGTATTCAGGCGGCCTTTTCATTTACAGCCGATCAAGCATCAGCAGTGATGCGCTTTTGTTTGGCTCGACGCGACATCATGTTCAAGCACTCGATCGTTGCCGAGAACGCCATGGCCGCGTAGACGTAGCCTTTCGGTACGTGGGCGCCGAAGCCTTCGGCGATCAGCGTCATGCCGATCATGATCAGGAAGCCCAGCGCCAGCATCACCACCGTCGGGTTGTCGTTGATGAACTTGGCCAACGGATCAGCCGCCAGCAACATCACCAGTACCGACACCACCACCGCGATGATCATGATCGGCAAATGCTCAGTCATGCCGACCGCCGTGATGATGCTGTCGATGGAAAACACCATGTCCAGCATCAGGATCTGCCCGATTGCAGCGGCGAAGCCCAGGGTCACGGTCGACGTCGCCGACTTCGGATCTTCCGGTGCCGGGTCCATGCTGTGATGGATCTCGGTGGTGGCTTTCCACAACAGGAACAGGCCGCCGGCAATCAGGATCATGTCCTTCCAGGAGAACGCGTGGCCGAGGATTTCGATCACAGGCGCCGTCAACTGGACAATAAACGCGATGGTGCTCAGCAGACCCAGACGCAGGATCAGCGCCATGCCGATACCAATGCGGCGGGCCTTCTGCCGATGTTGCTCGGGCAATTTATTGGTCAGGATCGAGATGAAGATCAGGTTATCGATGCCCAGCACGATCTCCATGACAATCAACGTGGCCAGGGCGACCCAGGCGGTGGGGCTTGCAGCAAGTTCTAAAAGGTATTCCATGGGTCAGTCCTGACTCGTATTAGACGTTAGATTTCCTGGGACGAAGCTTCGGTTTTTTCTTTGTCTTCGCCCGCTGACTCTTTCTTGCTGATCAGGCCGCCGGTGGCGTCGCTGAGCGCTTGTTCGGCCGCTTTGTGAGTATCATCAATCGCCTGTTTGGCGCTCTCAGCCGCCTTGCCCATCAATTGCTGAGCACTTTTTTCGGCCTGGTCGCAACCGGCCAGTACCAGTAAAGACGCAAACAGCACAGCCGTGGTGGTGATCTTCATGATGCTTCCCTCGTTAGAACAAACGGTACCGAGTTGATGGCCCGTTGATAGCGACGCATTCTAGGGAGGCAAACACTTCAGGAAAATTCGTATTTTTAGCGGCTATACTTCGATTTTTACGAACTGTAGACCATCATGCTCAACTATCGGCAATTGCATTACTTCTGGGTGGTGGCCAAGACCGGCAGCATCGTGCGCGCCTGCGAGCAGCTGAACCTGACACCGCAGACCATCAGCGGGCAGATTTCCCTGCTTGAGCAAACCTACGGCATCGAGCTGTTTCAACGGGTAGGCCGGCAACTCGAGCTCACCGAGGCGGGTCGTCAGGCCCTGCCCTACGCCGAGCAGATGTTTCAGCTGGGCGGCGAACTGGAATTGATGTTGCGAGCACAGCCCAACGAGCAGCAGATTCAGTTTCGCGTCGGTGTGGCGGACGTTGTGCCCAAGTCCATCGTTTATCGGCTGATCGCGCCAACGATGGAATTGAGCGAGCCGCTGCGCATCACCTGTCGCGAAGACAAACTCGAACGGTTGCTCGCCGACCTGGCGATCCAGCGCCTGGACATGGTGATTTCCGACAGTCCTATGCCCTCGCACCTGGACATCAAGGGCTACAGCCAGAAACTCGGGGAATGCGGGATCAGCTTCTTCGCCACGGTGGAACTGGCCGCGCAGTACGGGCAGGATTTCCCTCGCAGTCTGCACGGCGCACCACTGTTGATTCCGGGGCCGGAAACCGTGGTGCGCAACCGCTTGCAGCGCTGGTTCGCCGAGCAGCAGATCCAGCCGCGCATAGTCGGGGAGTTCGATGACAGCGCGTTGATGCAGGCGTTTGGTCAGTCCGGCAGCGGGATCTTCATCGGCCCGAGCGTGATTGCCGATGAAGTGAAACGCCAATATGGCGTGGAGGTGATTGGCCAGACCGACGCCGTGACCGAGTCGTTCTACGCCATTTCAGTGGAACGCAAGGTCAAGCACCCCGGCATTGTCGCCATTACCGAAGGTGCCCGACGCGAGCTGTTCACCGAGCTGTGAAGCCTCAGGCGCAGACTTCACGCGGCTTGAAGGTCATCAGCGCAATCGCCAGCAGGATCGAGGCGAGGATAAAAGCGGCAGCCGCAAACCCAAGGCCTTGCAGACCGAAGTTGTCGATCACCCGACCGCCGACCATCGCGCCCAGGCCGATGCCGAGGTTGGCCCCGGCAATGTTCAGCGAGGCGGCGAAGGCCGGCGCTTCGGGCGCCGCCTTCATCAGGCGCACATGGCTGACCAGGAACAACGCCGCCTGCGTCACACCCCAGATGCCCATCGCCGCCGCCAGACCGAGGGGCGAATGAATGTTCGGCACCAGCGCCACCAGACCGGCAATCATAAACGCGCAGAACATCACCGAGGCGATCAGCGGATGACGATCCACCGCGCGGCCGCCCAGCGAGTTGCCGATCAACCCGACTGCGCCGAAGCCCATCAGGCACCAACCGACCACCGTGCCGTTGAAACCGGCCAGGCGCTCAAGGATGTCCGCCAGGTAGGTATAGGCGGTAAACATGCCGCTGAAGACCACAACCGACAGCAGCACATGGCCGATCATCAGCGGGCTGCGCAGGATCTTGAATTGCGAACGGAAACTCACCTGATGCTGGTGCAGGTTGGTTTTGGGCAGGTAGATAAACAGCAACATGGCCTTGGCAAAGGCGATGACCGCCAGAATGCCGAAAGCGCTGCGCCAGCCGAACGCATCGGAAATCAGCGTGCCCACCGGAATGCCGAACACCGTGGCGCAGACAATGCCGAAACCAATCTTGGCGATGGCCCGCCCGGCGTAGTCCGGCCCGACAATGTCCACCGCCGTCTCGCTGGCCAGGGCCCAGAACACCGGCAAGCCGAGTGCGGGAACCAACCGGGCGAAGGCCATTACCCAGATATTCGGCGCAAACGCGGCGAGAGTGTTGGCCAGACCGAACATGATCAGCACCGAGATGAACAGCTTGCGGCGTTCAAAACGCGCGAAGTACGCGGTCAGGAACGGCCCGAAGGCGGCGACGGTAAACGCGAACAAGGTCACCAGCAAACCCGCTTGCGGGATGCTGACTTCAAGGTCGCGGGCGATGGCCGGTAACAGGCCAACGATGACGAATTCCGTGGTCAGCACCGTGAAACCGGCGGCAGACAACAGAAGAATGGGCAACAGCATGCACAACTCCAGAAAACGACGACACCAGCGAATAGCCCGAAGGCCCACTGGCAGACTTGAAAATGAGGATGGCGAATCTTAACAGAGTGTTTCCAAAGCGGGTTGCACGAACCTGCTTATCTCGTTTAATGCGCGAGTGGCAGATCGTCACAGGTCTGAAGGATCGTTCCTGCGCTGTGATAAAGTCCGCGCCCTGAAAAACCTACACCCTGTTAAGCCGAGACACTAAACCTGTGGCGAGGGAGCTTGCTCCCTCGCCACAGGTAATCAGCGCGTTACACCCTGTGTTTCCTTTTCGGTTTCCCGTCTGCGGCCTGCCCTGTATGTTGCCGCACACCTGCGAAACCCTCCTCCTATAAAAAATCAGAGATGCTGTTTTATGACCGCTTCATCCCCTTCTCTATTTCAACGCCTTAAACGCACCAGCCTGGTCACGCAAATCATCATCGGCCTGATCGCCGGTATTGCCCTGGCCCTGTTTGCGCCTGAAGTGGCGAAGTCCACTGGGTTTATTGGCAAGGTGTTCGTCTCGGCGCTGAAAGCCGTCGCGCCGATTCTGGTGTTCGTGCTGGTCATGGCGTCGATCGCCAACCACAAGCACGGCCAGGAAACCCATATCCGGCCGATCCTGTTTTTGTATTTGCTCGGCACGTTCGCGGCGGCGGTGGTCGCAGTGGTGGCCAGCATGATGTTCCCGTCGAATCTGGTGCTGTCCACGCAAGACGTTGCGGTCACTGCGCCGGGGGGTATTGGCGAAGTGCTGCAAAGCCTGCTGCTGAGCGTGGTCGATAACCCGGTGAGTGCGCTGATGAACGCCAACTTCATCGGCATCCTCGCGTGGGCCATCGGCATGGGCATTGCCATTCGCCATGCCGGCGACACCACCCGTGAAGTGCTGGGTGACCTGTCCAATGGCGTCACCGTGATCGTGCGGTTGGTGATTCGTTTTGCCCCGCTGGGGATTTTCGGCCTGGTGGCCTCGACCCTCGCCACCTCCGGTTTCGGTGCCTTGATCGGCTACGCGCATTTGTTGGCCGTGCTGCTCGGCTGCATGCTGTTCGTGGCCCTGGTGATGAACCCGATCATCGTGTTCTGGAAACTGCGCCGCAACCCGTATCCACTGGTGCTGATGTGCCTGCGCGAGAGCGGCATCACCGCGTTCTTCACTCGCAGTTCTGCGGCGAACATTCCAGTCAACCTGGAATTGAGCAAGCGCTTGGGTCTGCATGAAGACACCTACTCGGTGTCGATTCCACTGGGCGCGACCATCAACATGGCCGGCGCGGCGATCACCATCACCGTGCTGACCCTGGCGGCGGTGCATACCTTGGGCATCGTCGTGGATATTCCGACTGCGATCCTGCTGAGCGTCGTCGCAGCGATCTGCGCCTGTGGCGCTTCGGGCGTGGCGGGTGGTTCGCTGTTGCTGATTCCGCTGGCGTGCAGCCTGTTCGGTATCCCGAGCGAGATTGCCATGCAGGTGGTGGCGGTTGGTTTCATTATCGGCGTATTGCAGGACTCGGCGGAAACGGCGCTGAACTCGTCCACTGATGTACTGTTCACGGCGGCGGCTTGCCTGGGTGAAGAACGCAAAGCCGAACGCCTGGCCTGACAAACACCGCAAAACCTGTGGGAGCGGGCTTGCTCGCGAAGGGGCCGTCAGCCTCAATATAACCGTTGGCTGACACACCGCTTTCGCGAGCAAGCCCGCTCCCACAGGGGGCTGCGGCGAAGTTAAGAATGCAGGCACATGAAAAAGCCCCCGCAACCAAAGGCTGCGGGGGCTTTTTTGTACCTGGACGGTTTAGAACGCGCCCATGTAATCGCGCTTGCCCACTTCCACACCGTTGTGACGCAGCAGTGCGTAAGCAGTGGTCACGTGGAAGAAGAACTGCGGCAAACCGTAGCTCAGCAGGTAAGCCTGGCCACTGAATCGCTTCTCTTTAGGCGTGCCTGGACGAGTAACGATCTCGATGCCTTCCTTGCCGTTGATCTGCTCCGGCTTGATCTCGGCGATGTAGGCCAGAACCTTGGTCAGCAGCGCTTGCAGTTCGGCGAAGGTGGTTTCGGTGTCTTCGTACTTCGGCACTTCAACTTCGGCCAGACGCGAAGAAACGCCTTTGGCGAAATCAACGGCGATCTGCACCTGACGCACCAGCGGGAACATGTCCGGGAACAGACGTGCTTGCAGAAACGCGTTCGGGTCGATGTTTTTGGCGGTCGCATGGGCTTCGGCCTTGTTCAGCACATCGCTGAGAGCGGTGAGCATTTGCTTGAAAACAGGGACGGAGGCGTCGTACAGGGAAATGGTCATGGCAGTCTCGTGTGGTAACAGGAGGGGAAACGTCGGCCGATTATAGCCATGCCCGCCCCTCCTGCCATGGGTCTTTTTTCAGCTGCCGTAGACCTTAATGGCACTCACCCCCCATGCGCACCAGCAGCGCGGCGCGGTGTGGTTTCAGATAGGGATTGACTTCGCCGACCTTGCACGACGCCAGGTTCTGCAATTGCGGGTCGAGGGGTTCTTGCACAAACAGCAGCCCTGCCGGGCGCTCATCCCCTTGCAACTGAGCAAGGGTCAGCGGCACGACGGGCCGGCCCATGTAATAGACCAGACGAATATCCGGCTCACCGACGCTGTAGGCCTTCTGGCCCGGCTGCCCGGCGGACAACGTGGCGACCTGTTCCAGACCTCCGACGCGATGCGACAGCACCCGTGCTTCGACGAACACATAAAACACCACAAACCCGGCCAGCATCACGTAGGGAACCGTGGCCAGGCAGGTACGCCAGCGTCCTTGCAGGCCTTCGAGCACGGCGGCCCAGTGCATGGCCAGCAGCAAGGCCATGGACGGGTAAACCGGCAACAGGTACTTGCCATGTTTTTCGGTGAACAGGGAGAAAATCAGCAGCGGCAACAGTGTGCAACACAGCAGCATGGCCGCCTCACGGCGCGAGCGGATCATTGCCCAGAACTTGCGCGGCTGCACAAACAAAATCAGCCAGAACGGAAAGAAATCACCGGCCAGATACAACAAATACGCGTACCAGGCTTCGGCGCCTTGGCCGTCGATCTTGTTCATGATGTCTTCGCTGATGATCGACGACCAGATCCCCCAGCCCTGACTCAACGACACCGCCACGTACCAGGAACTGCCCAACACCACGGCAATCAGCCAGCCCCATCCGTCACACAGGTAAGCTTTGGCGCGGGCATCGCGGTAAATCAAGGCGTACGTCAGGATCGGTGCCGTCACCCACAACAGGCACACCGGCCCTTTGGTCAGCAGCGCGCAACCTAACAGCAGGTAACTGAGCCGGCTCCACAGCACCCGCCCCTGCTGGAAGATGAACTGCCACGCCGCCAGCAACGCGCCAAAACACAGCAGGGTCAACAACATCTCTATTTCCGAGCGGCGGGCGAACAGGCTGAAGGCGCCGTTTGCGGCCAGGAACACCACGGCGAACAAACCCACCTGACGCCCGGCCTGCCGGACGCCGTACCAATAGGTGCCGATGCAGCACAAGGTCGCGGCCAGCGCCGAGGGCAAGCGCACGCTCCACTCGGACACACTGCCCAGCACGGCCGTCGACACCAGCCCCGCCCAATAGAAAAACGGCGGTTTGGACAGGTACAAGTCGCCGTTCATGTACGGCAGTAACCAGCTCCCGGCTTCGCGCATTTCGCGCACGGTGACGGCGCGACGCGCCTCGTTGACGCTGAGAAACGGCACACTGCCCAATCCCCAGAAAAACAGCAGCGCCATGGCGACCGCCGCGAGCAACGTAATATTTCGGGTCGATAACGATCCGCGCATGACCTACTCCTTCAGGTTTTTGCTTTTGGCGATCAACTGTAAGTTGCGAAAGTAAACGAGGGTGCCGAAGGCCTGGCCGGCGATGAACACCGGGTCTTCCCGGTAAATGGCGTACACGAGCAAGAGTGTGCTGCCGACGATGCTCAGGTACCAGAAGCTCGTCGGGATCACGCTGCGTTGTTTGTATTCGCTGTACAGCCATTGCAGGATAAAGCGCCCGGTAAAGGCGATCTGACCGACAAAACCGACCACCAGCCACAAGGCTTCGCGGGAGAGATTCATCCTTCGATCTCCTGTGCTTGGGTGTTCAGGCGTGTGCGCTTGATCAGCCACCAGACCCCGATAAGGTCGAGGATGCCCACCAGGGCGCGGTCGAGGTTGCCGTACTTGGACACCCCGGCGGTGCGCGGGCGGTGATTGACCGGGTGGACGATCATCCGGCCGTTATGACGCTGGATCAGTGCCGGAATAAAACGATGCATATGGTCGAAGTACGGCAGGCGCAAAAACGCCGCGCGCTCGATCAGCTTCAAGCCGCAACCGGTGTCCGGGGTGGCGTCCTTGAGCAAGCGGCTGCGCAGGCCGTTGGCGAAGCGCGAGGCCCAGCGTTTGCTCGCGGTATCACGGCGGTTGACCCGATGCCCGGCGACCAGTTGCACGTCGACTCGCCCCGGCTCGCCGCGCACCAGTGCCAGCATGCCGGGAATGTCCGCCGGGTCGTTTTGCCCGTCGCCATCGAGGGTGGCCAGCCATTGTCCGCGCGCCTCGAACGCGGCGTGGTAGAGCGACGTGCTCTGCCCCAGGGAACGCTCATGGTGCAGGATGCGCAAGGCGCTCAGGCCGTTGTGCCGGATTTGCCGCAGTTCGTGCAGGGTGGCATCGGTGCTGCCATCGTCGACGACAATGATTTCGTAAGCCTCGTCGGCCAGGGCCACGCGGATCTCCTCAAGCAGCGGCTTGAGGTTGTTGGCTTCGTTTTTGGCGGGAATCAGTACGGATACAAAAATGTCTTGGCTCATGGAGTCTCTCTCGCCCATTTTGTTTTTCAGTTATGAGGGGCGAATAAAGGTGGCGCACACCGATTGACTCGATGCATGGATCAGTGGTTAGGAACGCTGTAGCCCGCGGCTACTGCGCCTTTCAGGGCTCGCGCAGGTGGTCGCGCGGGCACGCCTACGGTGCCCGTCAAATTGTAAAAATGGCGTTAATATTTCATTCATGTTTCGTCAACGCTGCTGTGTGGGAACGACGAATTCAGTTGCCATTGGCGCTCGCCAATCTAAAGTGCATCCACGCACGTGAAAAACATGAATCGGGTAAGGATGCAGACCATGAGCACTGAGCAAGAGACGACCTTCGACGAGCCACGGCTTAACAGCACGGAAATCCGCATTCTGGGCTCGTTGATCGAGAAACAGGCTACCAGCCCGGAAACCTATCCGTTGACCCTCAATGCTCTGGTGATCGCCTGCAACCAGAAAACCAGCCGCGAGCCGGTGATGAACCTGACCCCGGGCCAGGTCGGCCAGAGCCTGCGGGCGCTGGAAGGACGCGGATTCGCCAAACTGGTGATGGGCAGCCGCGCGGATCGCTGGGAGCACAAGGTCGACAAGGCGCTGGAGCTGGTGCCGGCCCAGGTGATTCTGACGGGGTTGTTATTCTTGCGCGGCCCGCAGACCGTCAATGAACTGCTGACCCGCAGCGGGCGCATGCATGAATTTGAAGACACCGAACAAGTGGTGCATCAGCTGGAACGCTTGATTGCCCGGGGTTTGGCGTTGTTGATCCCGAAGCAGGCCGGGCAGCGGGAAGACCGGTACATGCATGCCTTGGGTGATCCGGCGGACATCGAAGTTATCCTGGCGGCGCGGCAGAACCCGGTTGATCGTGGCGCTTCTGGTGGTGTGTCGGTAGAACGGATTGAAGAGCTCGAAGCGCGAATCGCAGCACTGGAAGAACGCCTGGCCCGCCTCGAATAGTCATTCCATACAAATCGAATGTGGGAGCGGGCTTGCTCGCGAAGGCGGTGTATCAGTCACCCAGGATGGTGAATGTCAGGACCTCTTCGCGAGCAAGCCCGCTCCCGCATTGAATAGGTGGCATCTGTTATTACTCACCGTCCCAGTAATCCACACCGTCGCCTGGTCGGGCGATGGCGACGAAGCCTGAGGCATTGCCCTCGGCATCCACCTTGAAATCGTCCATCACCGCGTATTTGCCGGAATCGGGGTACTCGCAAATCTCCGGCGATTGCTGGGTGCTGACCGCCAGATAGCGCAGTTGCGCGTTGCTGGTGTTAATGATCTGGTGCGCCGCCTCCGGACCTCCCGGCGGGCAGGCGATCACGTCGCCCGCGCGGATCGGGGAACGCTCGGCACCGAGGCGCACCTCCCCTTCCCCGGCCACGACGTAAAACATCTCTTCGTTAACCCGATGACTGTGAAACGGGCTGCCGCGCATGCCCGGTTCCAGCACGTACAGCCGATACCCCAGCTTCTGCGCGCCCAATTGCTGACCGACGCGGGCGATTCGCTGCTGGTAACGACCCGCCGTATCGCCCGAGGGCGCCATGGCTTCAGGTAACGGTTCAAGATCGACCTGGTTGAGATTGAGAATGCGCGGATGCATGGGGCTTCTCCTGGCTGCGGGTCCTAGCTGCGGGCAAATTCCACAGCTTTGCGGAACTGCTCATCGGTCGGCCGGACACCGGTGTACAGCACGAATTGCTCCAGCGCCTGGATGGCGATCACTTCCAGCCCGGTAATCACCCGTTTGCCTTCAGAACGCCCGCGCACGATCAGCGGTGTTTCCGAGGGGATCGCCACCACATCGAAGACAGTCTCGGCAGCGCTGATGGTTTCAGGTTCAAATGCCAATTGATCGGCCTCCGGGCCGCCCGTCATGCCGATCGGTGTGACGTTGATCAGCATTTGCGGCCGCTGAGCGCCCACCTCCGCTTGCCACTGATAACCCAGCGAGTCAGCCAGGGCACGACCGGCGCGCTCATTGCGGGCGACGATCAAGCCGTTCTTGTACCCGCCGTCGCGCAACGCACTGGCCACGGCCTTGGCCATGCCGCCGCTGCCACGCAGGGCAAAGGTCGAATCCTTGGGGACTTCGTGGGTTTTGAGCAGTTGCTCAATGGCGATGTAATCGGTGTTGTAGGCCTTTAAGTGGCCACCGGTGTTGACGATGGTGTTGATCGACTGAATGGCCGCCGCGGAAGCGTCCAGTTCATCCACCAGCGCAATGCACGCTTCCTTGAACGGCATCGACACGCCGCAGCCACGAATACCCAAGGCGCGAATGCCACCCACGGCGCCGGGCAGATCCTGGCTGCTGAAGGCCTTGTAGTAGAAATTCAGGCCCAATTGTTCGTACAGATGATTGTGAAAGCGCAGGCCGAAGTTGCCGGGGCGCCCGGACAGCGACATACACAGCTGGGTGTCTCGGTTGGGGTTCATCTGCATGAAACTTTCTCCTTCAGTAGCACTTTCAGATGGACGGGATTAGCCATTCCATCAGGCCTGTTCGATCATAACGGCATGGCGGCGGGCGCTGGTGCGGGCCCGTCAGTAAACCGGTACAGACCTTACACAAAATTTACCTATTTGCTGTGCTGATTTTGAAAAAAACGCTGTCTTAGAAGTAGCCCCGCGACAATGCTTGGGTCTATTGCAGACGCAAGCGCCGGGTCGAAGAACCGAGGAATTATCATGATCCGTAAAATCCCCACAGTTGCCTTGCTGATCGGCGCACTCGCTATCGCAGGACAGGCACAAGCCCATGGTGGTGGCGGTGGTTGTGGTAACTGCTGGCAAGGCCCAGCGGTCTTTGGCGCGATTGTGGGTACGGCCATCGTCGGTTCGGCCCTGATTAACGCCAACCGTCCGGTCTATGTACAACCACAACCGGTCTACCAGCCGGCACCGGTTTACGTACAGCAACCGCCACCGGTTTATTACCAGCCAGCACCGGTGTACGTGCAACAGCCGGTCTATTACGGTCCACCGCCGGTTTACTACGGCCCGCCACGCGGCTATTACGGCCCGCGCGGTTACTACGGCCCTCCCCGCGGTTATGGCCACTGGTAACACCCTCACCAGGCCCTGCCTCAACAGCGGGGCTTTTTTGTGACCGCTCGTCGGCGAACGTCTGGATAAATCGCGTCAAGGTCGCTGTGGGGACAGCGTCTGCGGCTCAAATTGGCAAGATTGACTCGACCCGCTCTCGCCTTGCGCCAAACGGTCATATTTATGTCATGTCAGGTCCGCAAGCTGGGATCTGTCCGCAAATAACAGGTTGATAACAACAAGGACGACCTCATGCCCACGCAAAACCCGCACCGCAATGTCGGTTTGTGCACTTCCAGCAAAGTGTATGACGCCTTGACCGAACTCAAGCACCTGGAAGGCCATCGCAGCGCCAAGTTCCTTTCGCTGCTGGCCGAAAACCTGGTGCGCAAAGGCCTGCTCAATGAGCAGGAAGTGGTTCACATGCTGGATCTGGTCGTCGACTGAGGCAAACACTCATCGGCGTCAATGACGACTATCGAAAGCGTTGATTGTCCGATTGAGCGCCGGGTCCGTAAGGTAGCTCCATCGATTGATGGAGGTACTTATGTCCCAGGTTCAGATCATGTCCGTTATCGGCAGCGCCGTTCCCGCACAGCTCAGAGAGCTGGGATTGCTCGCCTGTTGGTATCTGGTACAGGACGGCGAAGCGATCAGCGGACCGCTCACCTCACTGCCGGCCGCCCAGGCCTTGTCGCAACGTATCGGCCAGGGCCGACTCAGCGCCTAAGGCAACTGCACCTTCGGTTTGGTTTCAATGAAGATGGCCCAACTCGACATGAACAGGGCCGCGATCAACGGACCGATGACAAAGCCGTTGAGGCCGAAGATGGCCAGACCACCCAAGGTTGAGATGAGGATCAGGTAATCCGGCATCTTGGTGTCCTTGCCTACCAGGATCGGCCGCAGCACGTTATCCACCAGGCCAATTACAAAAATCCCGTACAACCCCAGCACCACGCCCTGCCACATCGCCCCGCTGAGCAGGAAAAACGCTGCCACCGGCGCCCAGATGATCCCCGCCCCTACCGCTGGCAACAGCGATAGAAACGCCATCAACACCGCCCAGAGCAACACACTCGGTATGTCCAGAAACCAGAAAATCAAGCCACCCAAGGCGCCCTGCGTCATCGCCACCAGCAGGTTGCCCTTCACCGTCGCCCGCACCACGCGATTGAACTTGAGTTGCAACCGACGTTTCTGATGTTCCTCCAACGGCACGGCCGAGCGAACTTTGCGTGCCAACTCGGCGCCGTCGCGCAGAAAGAAATACAGCAGGTAGAGCATGATGAAAAAGCTCACGACAAAATCAAACGTGCCCTGACCGAGACTGAACACCTGAGTGGCGAAATACTCATTACCCGTCACCGCACTCTTGATGATTTTCTCGCGCAGCCCGTTCAATTCGCCCACGCCGAACCGGTCAAGCAGGTGCTGGAAGAACGGCGGCAGGCTGTGCTTGAAGTGCGACACGTACCCCGCAATGTCCAATTCTCCGCTTTCGATGGTTTTGTACAGCATCGCTCCTTCCTGAACGAGGAAGAAACTGAGGACGATCACCGGCAGGATCGCAATCACCAGACAGATGCTCAGCGTCAGCAGCGACGTCAGGTTACGTTCCCAGCCCAGTTTCAATTGCAGTCGACGTTGCATCGGCGCAAAGAGGATGCCGAGGATCACCGCCCAGAACACCGCGCCGTAGAACGGCAACAAAATCCAGATAAACGCGACGGTCACCACCCCCAGCAAGACCACCAGTGATTTGTTTTTTACGGTTTCTTCTTCGTTCATGTCCGATCCGTGTCAGTGCGCAGGGACTCAGACTCCTTAAATGAAGAGCCGTCCTTATTGCTTAGTCCGCCACGGTTCGCGCGAGTGCCATCCGTTTGTTCATCAAGCATAGATCCAGATCAATGAACGCCATGGCCGGGACACTTACTCTCCAACGCTTTTGCGACCGATCCTGCCATGACTCTCCTTGCCCCCGAACTGCTCGCCCCCGCGGGCACCCTGAAAAACATGCGTTATGCCTTAGCTTACGGCGCCGATGCGGTGTACGCCGGCCAACCGCGCTACAGCTTGCGGGTGCGCAATAACGAATTCGATCACGCCAACCTCGCCCTCGGCATCCAGGAAGCCCAGGCCCAAGGCAAGCGTTTTTACGTAGTGGTGAACATTGCGCCGCACAACGCCAAGCTCAAGACCTTCCTCAAGGACCTGGCGCCGGTGATTGCCATGGCGCCGGATGCGCTGATCATGTCGGACCCGGGTTTGATCATGCTGGTGCGTCGGCACTTCCCGCAGATGCCGATTCACCTGTCGGTGCAGGCCAACACGGTGAACTGGGCGAGTGTCGAATTCTGGCAGCAACAGGGCTTGAGCCGGATCATCCTGTCGCGGGAACTGTCCCTGGAAGAAATCGGCGAAATCCGCCAGCAAGTGCCGGCCATGGAGCTGGAGGTGTTTGTCCACGGCGCGTTGTGCATGGCGTATTCCGGACGCTGTTTGCTGTCGGGTTACATGAACAAGCGCGATGCCAACCAAGGCAGTTGCACCAACGCCTGCCGCTGGAAATATTCGGCGCAGGAGGCCACGGAAAATCACTTGGGCGAGATCGTCCAGCAGTATCAGCCCGAACCGACCCTGGGCATCGGCGCGCCCACCGACCAGGTGTTCCTGTTGCAGGAGGCCAATCGGCCGGACGAACTGATGCCGGCTTTCGAGGACGAACACGGCACCTACATCATGAATGCCAAGGACCTGCGCGCCGTGCAACATGTCCAGCGTCTGACGCACATGGGCGTGCATTCGCTGAAGATCGAAGGGCGGACCAAATCCCACTTCTATTGCGCGCGCACCACGCAGGTGTATCGCCGAGCCATCGACGATGCCGCCGCCGGGCGTGAGTTCGACCGCAGCCTGATGACCGATCTGGAGTCACTGGCGCAGCGTGGCTATACGGAAGGTTTTTTACGTCGGCACGTACATGACGAATACCAGAATTATCAGCACGGCAGCTCGGTGTCGGAGCGGCAGCAGTTTGTCGGGGAGTTGACCGGTGAGCGCCGTGAGCGACTGGCGGAGATCAAGGTGAAGAACCGGTTTGCGCTGGGGGATCATCTGGAATTGATGACGCCCAAGGGCAATTTCCATTTCGACTTGCATCAATTGCAAAATGGCAAAGGCGAGCCGATAGAAGTGGCGCCGGGGGATGGGCATACGGTGTATGTGCCAATTCCGGATGCGGTGGATCTGAAGTTCGGGTTGTTGATGCGCGATGTTTGCGCAGGTTGAAACCAATGATCCTGCCACACAACCCTGTGGCGAGGGAGCTTGCTCCCGCTGGGGTGCGAAGCGCCCCTAAACACTACCATCGCGGTTCGTCAGGTAGATCGCATTCTGTGGATTTACGACGGCTTCGCCGCCGAGCGGGAGCAAGCTCCCTCGCCACAGTAACAGCGCGTTCCGATTGATCAGGCGAACTCCTCGCGCAACATCGCTACAAACGCTTCTCGCGCCGGGTGAACCCCGGCGTTTTCATGCCAGTAAAACAGATTGTCGATGGCCGTCAGCTCGGGAAACTCAAACCCTGCGCACCCCGCTCCTTTGGCGTACTGATCAAACACCCCTTTAGGCACCAGCGCGACGCCGGCCCCCGCGCTGACGCACCCGACAATCGCGCCATAACTGGCCAGGCTGACAATCGGCAGCGCCTGCCCCTGACGCAACAACCAATGTTCCAGGGCCGCCCGGTACGGACAACCCTGGGGCCACATGAACACGGTCTTGTCCTGCAAATCCGCGATGCCTCGCACTGGCCCCAACGATGTCGAGGCAATCAGCAACAGCTCTTCGCGGTACATCGGCGTGCGCTTGAGTTGGGAGCGCTCGACATCCACCGCGACAATCGCACCGTCGAGCCGATGGTTGAGTGTGTCATCCAGCAATTGGCCCCAGGTGCCGGTGGTCAGTTCCAGCGCAACCGCGGGATAGCGCTTGTGAAACTTCGCCAGCAGGCGCGGCAGCCGGCCGGTGGCCGAGGACTCGATGGCGCCGATGCGCAGCGGCCCGGAGGGGTCGGCGGCCGGGTCCAGTGCGCGTTTGGCTTCAACGGTCAGCGCCAGGATTTTCGAGGCGTAGGACAGAAACGTCTGGCCCGCCGGACTGATGCGCAGCCCCCGGCCCTCACGCAGAAACAGCGCCACACCCAACTCCGTCTCCAGCGCCTTGATCCGCGCCGTAATGTTGGACGGTACGCAATGCAGCAACTCGGCGGCCCGGGCGATGCTGCCGACGTCGGCCACGGTCTTGAACATGCGAATCTGCGCCAGCTCCATAATCATCACCAAAAGTGAACAGTTGGCGCAGTATAAGTCAGTTGTGATGAACCGTTTTGCTTCAGATACTCGGCACACATACCCAAGGTGCCCGACCATGAAGCCACTCACCCGCCCTGCCCACTCGCCGATTAAAATCATCCTGGCGATGGCCTTTGTCATTGCCTGTTGGGGTTATTCACCGACCGGCATTCATATCGGCTTGCAGTCCTACGACCCCGGCCATCTGGCTCTGCTGAGGTTTCTGATTGCCTCTGCGTTCATGGCGGTCGTTGCCGCGTTCAAAGGCATCAGCCTGCCCAGGCTTCGCGACCTGCCGCTGCTGATGATGCTCGGTTTTTTTGCGGTGAGCCTGCATCACGTTGTACTTAACATCGGCCAACAGCATGTCAGCGCCGGCGCCTCCAGTGTGTTGGCGCAGTCGACGCCGTTGTTCAGCACATTGCTGGCGCGCTTTGTATTCAAGGACCGGGTCAGCTTCTGGCGCTGGGGCTGCATCGTGGCGGGACTGGTCGGCGTGGTGATTGTGGTGGCCGGTGATCGCGGACTGGGGAGCGTCGACGTAAACGGATGGCTGATCCTGCTGGCGGCGGTGTCGTGGAGCTTTTACTTTGCCTTGCAGAAGCACCAAACCGGGCGCTACGACGGACTGACACTGGTCTGTTACACGGTGTGGTCGGGCACGGCGCTGTTACTGATCTACCTGCCGGGACTGGCCCGCGAGGTCGTCAGTGCTCCGGCGCATGTGCAGTGGGCGGTGTTGGCATTGGGCGTGTTTCCCAGTGCGCTGGCGTATCTGGCCTGGGCATTTGTGCTGGCGCACGTGGACTTGAGCCGCGCCAGTGTGACGCTGTACCTGATCCCACCGACGGCAATGGCCATGGCGGCCTATGCCTTGGGTGAACAACCAACGCTGACGGTTGGCGTCGGCGCCCTCGTGGTGTTGATCAGCGTGCTGGCGCTGAATCTGGAACGCCGGCCTGCGGTGCTCGCGGCGAGCCCCGCCCGGTCATGACCCAAGCGGCGCAAAAGAATGGGTCGAGGTCGCAGAATAAAGCTCAGGCACCACCCGCGGAAAAGCGATCGCGGCTATTGGTCAGGTGCAGCCACATCGCCGCCCGCGCTGCGTCCGGGTCCTGGCGCTTGATGGCGTTGAGAATCGCTTCGTGTTCGAGGTTTGCCAGTTGCCCCAACTTGCTCAAATCCGCCGCCCCGCGCTCGGCGGCATTGACCCGGGTTCGTGGGATCATCGCTCTGCCCAGGTGCTGCATGATGTCGGTGAAGCACACATTGCCGGTCGCTTCAGCGATCAACAGGTGGAAGCGCTTGTCGGCCTCGACGCAACTGTCATTGTTGGCCAGCAAGCCCTGATAATCGTCCAGCGCTTCACGCATCTGCGCCAGTTGCAGGTCCGTACGACGCATCGCCGCCAGCGCAGCGGCCTGGGTTTCCAGACCCATGCGCAACTCCAGAATGCTGCGCACCCCCAGTGCGGTATCGACGTTCAACCGCAAGCCCTGCTCCGGCGCCCGTTCGATGACAAACGTGCCAATGCCGTGACGGGTTTCCACCAGCCCCGACGCCTGCAATTTTGAAATCGCCTCACGCACCACGGTGCGGCTGACGCCGTGTGCCTGAACGATGGAATTCTCCGACGGCAACTTGTCCCCCGGCAGCATCTGGCCGAGCAGGATGCTCTGGGTCAGTTTGGCGACCAGGTCGTGAGCGAGGTTGTGGCTGCGCTTTGGGGCTGGCGTGTCAAGGTCAGGTTGCATGGCGATGGTCCGGAACTGGGCTAACGGAATCGTAGCACCGCGCGGGATTGGGATCTCTGGAAAACAGCACTTTACTTGTATGACAACACTCAACACCTGGATTGATTTCGGGTAAGCAGTCCGCCTGGCAACACCAGAAAAAGCATAAAAACTCGCTTGAAACCACCATTTCGTTGGACCTCACCCCTTGCACATTAAAAAAACGTAGTTGTATGATGTCTATCAACAACGCAACAACCCGCATAAAAATAATCAGTGGGAGAAACCAAGTGAATACATCCGTATCAGGGATGCACGACGGTGCCGATTCGGTCCTGAAGTCCGCCATCTCGAAAGTGAAACGCCACGTCCTGCCGCTGTTCGTCATCATGTTCATCGTCAACTACATCGACCGTGTGAACATCGGCTTCGTCCGCGCCCACATGGAACACGACCTGGGAATCGGCGCTGCCGCCTATGGCCTCGGGGCCGGGCTGTTCTTCATCGGTTATGCGCTGTTCGAGGTCCCTTCCAACATCCTCCTGCAAAAAGTCGGCGCACGCATCTGGCTGACCCGCATCATGCTGACCTGGGGCCTGGTGGCCGCTGGCATGGCGTTCATCCAGAACGAAACTCACTTCTACATCCTGCGGTTCCTGCTGGGCGTGGCCGAAGCCGGGTTCTTTCCGGGGGTGATTTATTACTTCACACGCTGGTTGCCCGGGGTTGAGCGCGGCAAGGCGATTGCGATCTTTCTCAGCGGTTCGGCGATGGCCTCGTTAATTTCCGGCCCGCTGTCCGGATTGCTCCTGCAACTCGACGGTTTCGGGTTGCACGGCTGGCAGTGGATGTACTTCATTGAAGGGATGTTTTCGGTCGGGCTGTGCGTGTTCGTCTGGTGCTGGCTGGACTCCAAACCCCACGACGCCAAATGGCTGAGCCGCGAAGAACAGGATGCGCTGGTCAACGCCATCGAGGACGAACAGCTGGCCCGCGAAGCCGCGACGCCGATCAAACCGTCGTTGGGCAAACTGCTCAAGGATCGCCAGATCATCCTGTTCTGCCTGATCTACTTCTTCATCCAGCTGACTATCTATGCCGCGACCTTTTGGCTGCCGAGCATCATCAAGAAGATGGGCGACCTCAGTGATATTCAGGTCGGGCTGTTCAACTCGATCCCTTGGCTGCTGTCGATTATCGGCATGTATGCCTTTGCTTCCCTGTCGGCCAAATGGAAACACCAGCAAGCCTGGGTGGCTGCTGCACTGTTGATTGCCGCCGCCGGGATGTTCATGTCGACGACGGGCGGGCCGATCTTTGCCTTTGTTGCGATCTGCTTTGCGGCACTGGGTTTCAAGTCCGCTTCGTCGCTGTTCTGGCCGATCCCCCAGGCCTATCTGGATGCGCGTATCGCTGCTGGCGTGATTGCGTTGATCAACTCGGTGGGCAACCTCGGCGGTTTCGTTGCGCCGACCACCTTCGGCCTGCTGGAAGAACACACCGGTTCGATTCAGGGCGGCCTGTACGGGTTGGCCGCGACCTCGATCATCGCCGCGATCATTGTCTTTGCCGCACGCAACACACCCAAAACCGCACCGGCCGTTGCGTTGGGCAAACCAACGCCCAACCACGCCTGATTCGTTTATAAGGACAAGAAAATGCACCCACAAGACTGCGCAAAAGCCCCGATCATCACCAGCATGCAGGTGATTCCGGTGGCCGGCCACGACGGCATGCTGCTCAACCTGAGCGGCGCCCACGGTCCGTTTTTCACCCGCAATATCGTGATCCTCAAGGACAACGCCGGTCACACCGGGGTCGGTGAAGTACCGGGTGGCGAGCGTATTCGCCAGACACTGGAAGACGCCCGCGCGCTGGTGGTCGGCAGCCCGATCGGCACTTATCAGAAGATCCTCAACCAGGTGCGCCAGACCTTTGCCGATCGTGATGCCGGCGGGCGCGGTTTGCAGACGTTCGACCTGCGGATCACCATTCACGCAGTCACCGGCCTGGAAGCCGCCCTGCTCGACTTGCTCGGTCAGCATCTGGACGTGCCGGTCGCCGCCCTGCTCGGCGAAGGCCAGCAGCGTGACGAAGTGAAGATGCTCGGTTACCTGTTTTATGTGGGTGATCGCAATCAAACCGACCTGGCCTATCGCAGCGAACCGGACGCCGATAACGACTGGTTTCGTGTACGTCACGAAAAAGCCATGACCGCTGACGCGGTGGTTCGTCTGGCTGAAGCCGCTCACACCCGCTACGGCTTCAAGGACTTCAAGCTCAAGGGCGGCGTGCTCAGTGGCGATGAAGAAATCGAAGCCGTCACCGCGCTGGCCGAACGCTTTCCGGACGCACGCATTACGCTCGATCCGAATGGCGCGTGGTCACTCAAGGAAGCCATTCGCTTGTGCCGTGATCAGCATCACGTTCTGGCCTACGCCGAAGACCCGTGCGGCGCGGAAAACGGTTACTCGGGGCGCGAAGTCATGGCCGAGTTTCGCCGTGCCACAGGGCTGAAAACCGCGACGAACATGATCGCCACCGACTGGCGGGAAATGGGCCACGCCATTCAGTTGCAATCGGTGGACATTCCCTTGGCCGACCCGCATTTCTGGACCATGCAGGGTTCGGTTCGCGTGGCGCAGATGTGCCATGAATGGGGCCTGACCTGGGGCTCGCACTCCAACAATCACTTCGATATTTCCCTGGCAATGTTCACCCACGTTGCAGCGGCTGCGCCCGGCGACATCACCGCCATTGACACCCACTGGATCTGGCAGGACGGCCAGCGCTTGACCAAAGCCCCACTGCAAATCGTCGGGGGTTGTGTGCAGGTGCCGAAGAAACCAGGGTTAGGGGTTGAGCTGGACATGGACCAGTTGGGCAAGGCCCATGAACTGTACAAAGGCATGGGGCTGGGGGCGCGGGATGACAGCGTGGCGATGCAGTTCCTGATCCCGGGCTGGAAATTCGATAATAAACGGCCGTGCCTGGTGCGCTGACTTCTGCCGCTTTACTCCTTGAAGGAGTGAGCCTGCTCGCGAAGAGGCCGGCACATTCAACATGGATGCCGCCCGATACTCCGCCATCGCGAGCAGGCTCACTCCTACAAGGGTGGCGTTTCGGATGCTTGCAGTATCCAGGCCTTGAACGCCGTCATCGCCGCCGTTTCGGGGCGAGACTGCAAGCGGGTGAGCCAGTAGCTGCCGGTGGTGATGCCGATGGCGAACGGTTGCTCGATAGCACCGGCCGCCAGTTGACGGGAAAACATCAGCGGCGGCGCCAATGCAATGCCAGCACCTTGAAGCGCGGCCTCCATCATCGCCAGCGACGAGTCGAAAACAATATTCCTGGTGGGTGCCGTGTTGGGCGGTAACCCGCAAGCCAGAAACCACTCGGGCCACTCGTCTGTACGATAGGAACGTAACAACGTTTGTTTCAACAGGTCCTCGGGCGCGTTTAACTGCCGGGCAAGTTCGGGAACGCACAGCACCGACAGCGGCGCTTCGATCAACCGCTGCGCTTCAATCCCGTGCCAAGCGCCATTGCCAAACCGAATGGCGTAATCCAGCCCTTCAGCGGCCACGTCCACCCGATTGTTATGGGTCGACAGCCGTAAATCTATGAACGGATGTTTCTCCTGGAAGTCCGCCAGCCGCGGCAATAACCACCCGACCGCGAACGTCCCCACCGCCCCCACTGTCAACACATCCCGATAGTGCCCGCCCTCGAACCGCTCAAGCGTTTCGGCGATTCGGTCAAAAGACTCACGCAGGACCGGCAGCAAGGTTTCACCTTCACTGGTCAGCATCAGCCCGCGTGACAAGCGTTTGAACAGTGTTACGTTGAGTTGGGCTTCGAGACTTTTGACCTGATGACTCACCGCCGCAGGCGTAACGAACAATTCCACCGCCGCCCGAGTGAAACTCAAATGGCGCGCGGAAGCCTCGAAAGCGCGCAACGCATTCAGCGGCAAGTGAGGACGAATCATGCCAACTCCATAGTTTTTCTAATGGCTCACCCGAAATATCGTCGTTTGTCGACGCTCGGCGGACTGCCTAGATTTGGCTCGCCTATCAGGTAGCCCGATTTGCAAGAGCGCATGGAGTGTAGCGGGTTACCATCGACACAACTCATGAAGAGTGGATCTGACATGTACACAAACAAATTGCCAAGACTTGCGTCCTACGGTGCTTTCTCCCTTATCCTCGGCGCAGCACCCTGTATTGCAGCGACCTCGTCTCACCAGCAACTCGAAACCCTGGTCAACGCCGCCGTCGGTCCCGTGATGCAGCAACAGAACATCGCGGGGCTCGTCGTCGCGATCACCCAGAATGGTCAGCAGCATTACTTTAATTACGGCGTGGCCTCTAAAGAGGATCGTAAACCGGTCAGCCAGGACACGCTATTCGAAATCGGTTCGGTCAGCAAAACCTTCACCGCTACGCTGGGCGGGTACGCGCAGGCCAGCGGCAAGCTGTCCCTGTCCGCCCCTGCCAGCGCAGTTTTACCGGCATTGCGCGGCAGTGCGTTCGATCGCATCAGTGTGTTGCAGCTGGGCACTTACACCGCTGGCGGGTTGCCGCTGCAGTTCCCCGACGACGCTGACCATGCAGACACGATGCTCAGTTACTTCAAACGGTGGACACCGGTTTACCCTGCTGGCACCCATCGCCTGTATTCGAACCCAAGCATAGGGCTGTTCGGTTATCTTGCCGCCCACAGCATGGGCCAGCCGTTCGATAACCTGATGGAAAAAACCTTGCTGCCGAAACTGGGCCTCAAGCACACCTACCTCAAGGTCCCGCAAGCGCAGATGGGGCTTTACGCTCAGGGTTACAGCAAGGACGACAAGCCGGTGCGTGTCGGACCGGGTGCACTGGATTCCGAAGCGTACGGCGTGAAAACCAGTGCTTCGGACCTGATTAAATATGTTGAAGCGAACATGAAACCGGCAGGACTGGAAAAGCCATTGCAGCAAGCCATCGCCGCCACTCACACCGGTTATTACACGGTGGGTGAGATGACACAGGGGCTGGGCTGGGAGCTCTACCCCTACCCGGTCACACTGGATCGGCTGCTCGCCGGCAATTCGACCGAGATGGCAATGGAAGCTCACGAGGTCAAGTGGTTGAACCCGCCGCAGCCGCAGCCGGAAAACGTGTTGCTCAACAAAACCGGCTCCACAGGCGGCTTCGGTGCCTACGTTGCGTTTGTGCCGTCGAAGGACATTGGCATCGTGATCCTGGCCAACAAAAACTATCCAAATCCCGAGCGGATCAAAATCGCCCACACGATATTGAGTGCCCTGAGCGAATAGTCTCAACTGGCAAGTCCAACCATTCACTTGTGGCGAGGGGGCTTGCCCCCGTTGGACTGCGAAGCGGTCCCGCTTTTTTATTCTCGAATCTTGCGCCTGCTTCGCAGCCGAACGGGGCGATGCGGCGTTCCGACAAGCCCCCTCGCCACAGGGTTCAGTGTCGACGAAGAAAATGGGTGACCTCTTGAGGTCACCCATTTTCGTTTTTACGCCTGTTTAATGCCGGGTCTCTGGCCCACCGCCAGAGGCTTCCCTATCCGCAACAAGGTTGTCCCACGCCTGAGTCACCAACAACTCGGCGACCATCGCCAACTGCTGAATTGAAAATATTTCACCGCGGTTTGGCGCTTCCAGTTTTGCGGCAAAGTTCTCAAGCAGCGCAGTCAGCGACGCAAGGGTTTCGCAAGCTTGTTTCAGTAGCGTCCGCGTGTCGACTCCGGGGGCAATGGTGAAAATAGGCTGGGGCGAGAGCGTACGCCTGGGGCGTGGAATGACCGCCACGTCGGCGGTCCCGCACACCTTCACAGGCGCGGGATGATCGGTATCGTCAGGAATTTCTGATTGAGGCTTGCTGAACTTTTTCACAGGCGAGGCTCCTTTTTTCACGGGTGTTTTCATCCTTGGGTCCCTCAATATCGCGGACTTCCACGAAGGCTAGCGGTGCGGGCTTACAGACACCAGTTCATCAAGTGCGACACAACTTGAAGGAAATTTCCGAAGCCCGTGAAGGCGGATACTTCACCCGCAAAAAAAAGGGCGATCGTTTAGATCGCCCATTTTTTGTTGCTATGCCCGCAATCGTCGTCCGATCACGCAGCCGTGGGCGGTGACGGTGACGGTCGGGTATCGCTATAACGGGTAAACGGTCGACTCAAACCCTGTGGCGAGGGGGCTTGTCGGAATGCCGCATCACCCCGTTCGGCTGCGAAGCAGACGCAAGATCTGAGAACATAAAAAGCGGGACCGCTTCGCGCTCCAACGGGGGCAAGCCCCCTCGCCACAGCAAGCCCCCTCGCCACAGGTATCGGTTGTTCAAATGGCCTTTCAGTCATCGGGCATTTCAGGGGGCTTGGTCGGCTTGGCGGGTTTGCCAGACTTGGTTGCCTTGGTGCCTTTGGCCCCTTTGACCGGTTCGGCCTCGGCAGGCGCAGTCACCACCGCCGGCGCCGTGACTTCTTTCTCGGCCGCAGGCAGGGCGTCGATGGTGTCGAACACTTTCTTCAAATCGACCGACTTGGTTTCTTCCCCCGAACTCTCAAGCTTCATCTCGCCGTCCTTGCCGATCAGGATCACTTTGGGCAATGCCCCCGCACCGAGTTTCAGGGAGCGGATCAGCGCCATGGTGTCCTGCTGACCAAGGTCCTTGCCGTCGAGCTGGCCGAACATGTTCAGCACGCTGTACACCCGGATGTTGCGCTGGGCAATGCCCTCTTTGTTAGCGGGATCGTCCAGTGACTTTTTCAGCCCGACCCAGACCGGATCGACGGTACTGGGCGCAATGATAATCAAGGGCCGGGACCGGCCTTTGTCGATATCCAAGGGTGAATCGCTTTCGGTTGCGAACAAGGGACCGGCGAAAGCCAGCAAGGTTGTCAGGGTCAAAAACCTGATGAGCATGCGCATCTCCTTTTGATAACCACGCTCTAATGATTGCGCATCGCGGCGTTCGTTCCGGGTGACGCACCGCAATTGTGTTTCGCCTTGACCCAAGCTTAGGTCAGGGCGGTCATTGCGCAACAGACTGGGCTAATCTCATCGCCGTGGACGGACCCGGGCAAGCAGCGGCCGAAGGGAATCAATGACTACACAGGTGGACGGCGGGTGTATTTCGATGACCCGGACAGACACCTTCTAGAGATTTTCACCCGCGAGAGAGGCTGGCGAATCGATCGGAGTCAGAACGCCAATTTGTAGCCAATCAGGACCAACATCGTCGCCAGGCAAGGGCGCAACACCTCATCGGAGATCTTGCCAGTCAAATGACTGCCCATCCAGATCCCCGGAAGCGAACCGATCAACAAGAAGCCCAGCACGTGCCAGTCCATGTTGCCCATGCTCGCATGGCCAAGCCCGGCGACCAGGGTCAACGGCACGGCGTGGGCGATTTCGGTGCCGACGAGGCGACGGGTAGGCAGCAGCGGATACAGAATGAACAGCGCCACGGTGCCCAGGGCGCCAGCACCGATGGACGTCAGCGCAACCATGGTGCCCAGCACCAGGCCGGTAATCACCGTCATGCCGTTGAGGCGCTTGCCACTGGGGTTGTAGTTGCCACCGGCGCGTTTGTGAGCGAAATCGAGCAGGCGTTTCTTGAAGAGAATCGCCAATGCTGTGGCGAACAAGACGAACCCCAGCGCCTGTTTGATGATGGCGTTCATTGTTTCAGGCGCGGTGTGCAAGCTGCTCAGGAACCACAGCGTCAATGCCACCGCCGGCACGCTGCCAAGGGTCAGCCAGCCGGTAATCGCCCAGTCGATGTTGTTGTTTTTCCTGTGGACCAGCACGCCGCTGGATTTGGTGATCGCCGCGTATAGCAAATCAGTACCGACCGCCGTCGCGGGATTGATACCGAACCACAGCAGAATCGGGGTCATCAACGACCCACCACCGACGCCAGTCATGCCAACAATAAAGCCAACCACCAACCCGGCAACGATCAACCCGATGTTCACTAAATCCATTGAGACGTCCACAAAGACCGCAGGAGAAATCTGGTCCGCAGCATAGCGATTTTTCTTATAACCACTTATATCGATGCGGACTATCGTTATGCCCGAGATCTAACCACCCCCCTTCCCCTGTAGCGTCCGAGCTTGCTCGCGATGGCGAACTGTCAGCCAAAATATAGGAGAGTGCTATACCGCTATCGCGAGCAAGCTTGACTCCTACAGGATCTGTGTCGGGACTTATTGCACCGGCAGGAAATTCAGGAACAACAGGCTCTGCGCATAATTCAAGCCGATCCGCCGGTAGCGTTCGTCGAGCATCTGCGTCAGCAAATCCAGCCGCGCAACAATCTTGCCGAACTCCACGGCGAAACTCAGGTTGCTGCCCTCCTCCGAGATCTCGTTGGAGAACAGCAACGGTTCGCCTTGTTTGGTTTGCCGCTGACTGAGTATCCACGTGGCGATCTCGATGTTGCGCGCGGCATTACTGACGAAGGTCGGGTTTATCGCATCCGTCATGTAGAACTCCAGGCGATTGCCATGTGCGGTCACCAGCATGCTGCCGATGGCATAGATGAAGGCGCCGACCCGGTCTCCGAGAAACTCCGGGCTCATGGCATACCTGAGCGCCGCCAGGTCTTTTTTGCCGCCAAGGGTGGGCAGTGGCTGTTGCTGCTCGATGGCCATGCGCACTTGCTTGCCAGCGGTCCGGGCATTAAGGAAGCCGGACTTTTTCAGCTCCTCGGGGTTGCGCAGGTAAAGCTTGCTCATCAACACATAGAGGCTGTCGAGGTTGTCACGCATCGCCAGCGTGGCCATACGGTCGACGCTGGTCTGCAGAAACTCCTGGGGACGTCCTTCGCGGAACTGGCTGACGATGTCATTGCCCTGTTGCTGGCTGCAACCGCTGACAAAAAACAACGCCAAGCCAACCATAAGCAAGCAACGGCGGCGGATCGGTGAGGTGATGCGGGGTAACACTCGAGCCATGGGTTCTTGAACTTGGGCATGGGCCAGCGGTGGGGATCGCCGCCAGTTGCCCAAGGATAGAGCCATAAATGCCAAAAAAGTGCAGTGCCGGTGATCCGTGAACGAAACCGCCAACCACCGAAAAGTGATATTTCGTCGTGTTCGCTTTTACCTGGAATGTGGCGTTCCATGGAACCACCGGGCTATTTTACTGCCAACTGAGTATCCGCCGAATTGCGCACAGGAGGTTTTCATGCGGTTCCTTGAACTGGCTGGCGTCAACGTACCGGTCATTGGCCAGGGCACCTGGCGTATGGGCGAGGACCCTTCGGCCTGCTCGCGTGAAGTCGCGGCGCTACGCCTGGGCATCGAATTGGGCATGACGCTGATCGATACCGCGGAAATGTACGCTGAAGGCGGCGCCGAAGAAGTGGTCGCGCAAGCCATCACCGGTCTGCGTGACCAGGTCTTTCTGATTAGCAAGGTCTACCCGCACAACGCCAGTTGCCAAGGCATCCCCCAGGCGTGCGAGCGCAGCCTGCGGCGCTTGAAAACCGATTACATCGATTTGTACCTGCTGCATTGGCGTGGCCAGTATCCCTTGGAAGAAACTGTCGAAGCCTTCGAACGCCTGCGTGAAGACGGCAAGATTGGCCGTTGGGGCGTGTCCAATTTCGATGTGGACGATCTGCATGAACTGAACTCATCGGCCTGCGCCACCAATCAGGTGCTCTACAACCTGGAGGAGCGCGGCATCGAATTTGATTTGCTGCCCTGGAGCCAACAACATCAGCAGCCACTGATGGCGTACTGTCCTATCGGTCAGGGCGGTGAAATGCTGACGCATCCGACGCTGGCAAAGATTGCCGCCCGTCACGGGGTGACACCGGCTCAGGTAGCGCTGGCGTGGATCCTGCGGCAACCCGGCGTGATCGCCATCCCCAAAGCGGTCAAGCCTGAACACGTACAATTGAATGCGCAAGCCGCGCAAGTGCGGCTCGAACCCGGGGATCTGGAGGCGCTGGACCACGCGTTTCACGCGCCACGACGCAAACAGCGATTGGCCATGGTCTGAGCCATCGTCGTATTGTCAGAGGGTTTCTGCATGCGAAGCACCGATCAGCTCGATGCTTTTAACTTGCCACGTTTCGTCCAGGCTCAAGACCCGGTCTTTGAGTGGGTTCAGGAAGAACTGAACGCCGGTAAAAAACGCCGTCACTGGATGTGGTTCATTTTTCCGCAGTTTGCCGGACTGGGCGGCAGCGAGATGTCCCGCTACTTTGCCATTCGCTCCGAAAAGGAAGCCGTGGCGTATCTGGAGCATCCACTGCTGGGTCCACGATTGTGTACGTGCACGCAATTGGTGCTGAACGTCAAACAGCGCTCGATCACCGAGATTTTCGGCCATCCCGACGACCTGAAATTTCACTCCTCGATGACGCTGTTTGCCCAGGTCGCCCCGGATAAGAGTCTTTTTCATCGAGCCCTTGAGCAATATTTCCACGGCATACCGGACGATTGGACACTGTCGTTGCTGGACTTAAAACAGGCCCATTTGCCCACCAATCAAGGTTGAGAAGTCATCGTCCACAAACGGCAGGATCGCGTCTGCCACCGGTTGCAGTTGCCGCGTGACGTAATGGTCGTAGTCGATGGGCGCGCTGCGGATCTCCAGCGGTTCGGGCCCGGCGACGCTGATCACATAGCTGATCCAGCCACCGTTCTGGTACTGACGCGGACGGCCCTGGCGGTCGTTGAAGTCATCGGCGATGCGCGCAGCACGCACATGGGGCGGCACGTTGCGCTCGTAGTCGTCGAGGGTACGACGCAGGCGCTTGCGGTAGATCAGTCGGTCGTCGAACTCGCCGGCCAGGGTTTTCTGCACGTAATCGCGCACGTAATCCTGATAAGGCTTGCGGTGGAAGATCCGCGAGTACAGCTCTTGCTGGAATTGCCGGGCCAACGGTGACCAGTCGGTGCGCACGGTTTCCAGGCCTTTGTAGACCATTTCATCGGTGCCATCGGCGCGGGTGACCAGACCGGCGTAGCGCTTTTTGCTGCCCTCCTCCGCACCACGGATAGTCGGCATCAGAAAGCGTTTGTAGTGCGTTTCGAACTGCAATTCCAAGGCACTTTCCAGCCCGTACTCCTCTCGTACATGTTCGCGCCACCACTGATTGACGTGATCCACCAGCGCGTGGCCGATCTGCGCGGCCTCCTCCTGACCGTGGGCGCGGCGCAGCCAGACGAAGGTGGAGTCAGTATCGCCGTAGATCACCGTGTGGCCTTGGGCTTCGATCAACTGCCGGGTGCGCAGCATGATTTCGTGGCCGCGCAAGGTAATCGACGAGGCCAGACGCGTGTCGAAGAAGCGGCAGCCGCTGGACCCGAGCACGCCGTAGAAGGCATTCATGATGATCTTCAGCGCCTGGGACAGCGGCGCGTTGTGTTCGCGCTTGGCGGTTTCGCGGCCCTCGGCGACCCGGGCGACGATGGCCGGCAGGCAATGCCGGGTTCGTGAAAAACGTGCCCCGCGAAAACCCGGCACGGAGTCGCTGTCGTCGGGATGCTGCAGGCCTTCGATCAGCCCGACCGGGTCGATCAGGAAAGTGCGGATGATCGACGGATAGAGGCTTTTGTAGTCGAGCACCAGCACCGATTCGTACAGGCCCGGCTGCGAGTCCATGACAAAACCGCCGGGGCTGGCCCGCGGTGACTTGCCGCCCAGGTTCGGCGCCACAAAACCCTGGCGGTGCATCAACGGCATGTAGAGATGAGTGAACGCCGCCACAGAGCCGCCGCTGCGATCTGCCGGTAAACCGGTGACGCTGGCCCGCTCCAGCAAGAAGGTCAACAGTTCGGTCTTGGCGAAAATCCGCGTTACCAGCTCGCAATCCTTGAGGTTGTAGGTGGCGAGGGCCGGTTTGTCCTCGGCGAACATGCGATTGATTTCGTCCATGCGCTGATACGGCGTGCTGATCGCCTTGCCCTCACCGAGCAAGGTTTGCGCAACGTTTTCCAGGCTGAACGAGGGGAAGTTCCAGGTCGCCGAGCGCAGGGATTCGATGCCGTCGATGATCAGGCGCCCCGCCGCTGCCGCGAAGTAATGGTTGCGGCTGCCGTGTTCGCGCCACTGCATCTCTTCGCCGTCGCGCCCAAGCTTGAGCGGTACGCCCAGGCGTCGGGCGTGCTCGTGGAGGACGCGCAGGTCGAACTGCACGACGTTCCAGCCGATGATCGCGTCCGGGTCGTGGCAGGCAAACCATTCATTGAGTTTTTTCAGCAGCACGGTTCGCGAGTCGCAGTATTCGAGCTGGAAATCCACCGCGCTGGCATCGCCGTTGGGTGGCCCGAGCATGTACACCTGGCGCTCGCCGCAGCCTTCCAGGGCAATGGAATACAACTCGCCCTGCGCGGTGGTTTCGATGTCCAGCGAGACCAGCCGCAGGTTGGGACGGTATTTCGGGTCGGGTTTCATCTGCGCGTCGAGCAGCAGGCCGTCCGCATCGGGCGTTCCGCCAAAGATCACCGGCGCCGTGATGAAACGCTCCATCATGTAGCGCTCGGGCGGTCGGACATCGCCTTCGAACATCTCGACGCAGGCCTTGCGCAGCGCGGTTTCCAGGCGCATCAACTGGCCATGCTGCTGGCAATACAGGCCGAGCACCGGGCGATGCTCGAAATCCAGCAGGGCCAAGGGCTTGAGCTCGACGTTTTTCTCGCCGCGCAGCACCTCTTGCGCCTGTTCACGCTGGGCGGCTGGAATGAACGCCACCGACGGTTGATGAGGCAGGCGGATGCGCCGGGGACCGCTGTCGGTCGCCAGCCAGAACTCGACTTCCGTGCCGGCGGGGGTGTCGCGCCAATGCCGGGTCAGGACGAAGCCCTGCTGTAAATCCACCACTGCAACCTCACGTTTTGATTCAGGCGGCAATTCTACGCGTCATCGAGGGGCAGCGGGTCATGCACGATACTTTCGACTTTCCTATGGGATTTACCCGCGGTTTACCGAAGAAAAACCCCCGAATGGCGTTTTTTGAGTGTTATCTGCCGCTTTCTCCCTTGCCCTCAGCGCTTGGGTCTACGATTCTTCAAGGACAACGACAACACCCGAGAAGCCACCATGAAAACCGTCGCCCAACTGCTCAAGCTCAAAGATCAGAAGAATCAGGAAGTGCACCAGATCAAACCTGATCACATGGTGCTGGAAGCGCTGATGAAGATGGCCGAGAAAAACGTCGGCGCCTTGCTGGTGGTGGAAAATGACGAGGTGCTGGGCATCATCAGTGAACGTGATTACGCACGCAAACTGGTGCTGCATGGCCGTTCTTCGGTGGGTACGCCGGTGCGCGACATCATGGTGTCCCCGGTGATCACCGTGGACACCCATCAAACCGTCGACACCTGCCTGGGCATCATGTCCGACAGACGCCTGCGCCACCTGCCGGTGGTGGAGGACGGCAAGTTGATTGGCTTGCTGTCGATCGGCGACCTGGTCAAGGAAGCAATTGCCGAACAGGCTGAACTGATTCGCCAACTGGAGCAGTACATCCGCGGCGAATAATCCGGGTACACCATAAATCAAATGTGGGAGCGGGCTTGCTCGCGAAAGCGGTGTATCAGTTAACAAAAATGCTGACTGACACACCGCTTTCGCGAGCAAGCCCGCTCCCACATTCGAACTTCGGTGTTCAGGTTGGCCAATGCCGGGCGAAGACCGGTGCCAGTGTCGGGTGCCGGTCGATGCGCTCCAGCCACGCGAAAAAACCGGGACGGGCGTTGCGTAAATGCTCCCGGCTGCCGGCCCACCTCGACACCACCGCCGCCAGCACATCCAGCGCACCCGGCGTCTCATCCCCCAAATACAGCTCGCCGGAAAACTGATCGGCAAACAGCTCCCAGCTCCAGTGCAATCGCGCGCGGGCGCCGGCCATAAGGTTTTGCCTGGACGCCTCATCCGTCTCGGCCAACCAGCGTTCGGGGTAATCGATGATGCCAATGGCCGCGTAGCAATTGCTGACGATGTACGTCAGGCCACGGATCGCCTGATCGCGGTCAGCGGCCAGTGACGGTAACAGGTTTGACTTGGGAAAGGTCAGCCCGAGATGAATCAGGATCGCCGCACTTTCAGTCAGGATGCTGCCATCGGGCAGTTGCAGCGTCGGGATCTGCTTGAGTCGGTTGAGCTTCTCCAGTGCCTCGGCGGCCTCCGTGGACAATTCGACGTCGATGAAGCGATAAGGAATTTCGCACAGCTCCAGCGCCGCTTCTATTGCCGCCGCGCCGGAGTTCTGGTGTCCATAGAGTTGATACATGGTGCGGCCTCCTGGCGAGACGAAAATGGGGTCATTAGAGGCGTCACCTGCCGGTCGTGGTGATCCAGCTAATCAGTGTAGAAGCGTCGATCCCCCCTACCCACACCATCCGACGACTGAACCATCACGCCCGCGTGGGGCGACTCACAGGGTCTATCAATACTGTCGATGTTCACCATCACATCAATGAAGTTCTCATAAAAAATCCTCGGCGTAACATCCGCTCCATACCAACCAATAAACACCCCGGAGCACACCATCATGAAACGCCAAACCCTCATCGCTATCGCTTTCTCGGTCTTTGCAGTCAACGCTTTTGCCGCAACTTCTGCTCAACCTGTAGTTGCTGAAGGCGGTTCGGATCGTCTGATTGAAAGCCGCGTGGCTGAAGGTGGTTCGGATCGTTTGATCGAGAATCGTGTAGCCGCTGATGGTTCCGACCATCTGATGGAAAACCGCGTAGCCGCTGATGGCTCCGACCATCTGATGGAAAACCGCGTAGCCGCTGATGGTTCTGACCATCTGATCGAAAACCGTGTAGCCGCTGATGGCTCCGACCACCTGATCGAGAATCGTGTAGCCGCTGATGGCTCCGATCGTCTGATGCAGAACCGCGTTGCCGAAGGTGGTTCCGACCGGCTGATCGAAAGCCGCGCCGCATAAATGCAGGGCTTTACCGCAGTACTCAATGAAAAACCCGGCCTGATCCGCCGGGTTTTTTTACGCCTTATGTTTGATCAGGGTTACTGGCCAGCTCGCTTCATACAGCGCTGATAGCGCTCATCGACCCGCTTGGCAAACCATGCAGTGGTGAGTTTTCGGGTGATTTTCGGGCTTTGCAGTTCGATCCCCGGCAATACGGCACGAGGCAATGCCCTGCCCTCGGCCTGATCGGCCAACGCGAACACTCGCCGGTAAAGTTCCGTCTCCTCGAATTTCAGGCTTTGGCCCTCCTCCAATTGATTACGAAGGGTCGTATTGCGCATCCCCAACTGCTTGCCAAGGCTGCGCACCGCCACTTCCGTGGTACCGGGCATGATCGAGTCATAGCGCACCAGATCGCCATCCAGCGCCAACGGGATGCCTGACACCCGGCTCAACGCGTTCTGAAACGCCGCATTGCGGCTGGCGTACCAACCGGCGTTGAAATCAGCGAAGCGATACAGCGGTTGCGTGTAGCTCACCGGGTAACCGAGCAAATGGGCGATGCCGAAGTACATGCCGCCGCGCCGAGTGAACACCTCATGGCGAATCGAGCCTTCCACCGGATACGGATAGTCCCGCGTGTGCTGCTCGGCGAACTCGATACTGACCTGCATCGGCCCGGCGGTGTGTACCGGATTGAAGCCGCCGAACAGGGTCTTGCCCATGGGCACCATGCCAATGAAGTCATCGAAAATCGCACTGAGTTCCTTTTCACTGCGCGCAGCGTTGAGTCGGTCGCTGTAGCTTTTGCCGTTGGGTGATTTCACCTGCAGCGCACCGCTGATCAACAGGCTGGGAATGTGGACTTTAGCGGCGCGACGGTCGATTTCGTCCCGAGCGATCTTGCCCAGGCCCGGCACGGTTGGGTCGACCTGGAAAGTGGATTCCTGCTCGGTCACGGCGAGCACCGAGCACAGGTTTTGCGTGGACGGATAGATCTTCTGGGCGGCGAAGGCTGCATAAATGTCGGTGGCCCAACCCTGGCGATCCGTGGTTTTGGCCGGCAGCAGGCGCACGATTTCGGCCTTGACCTCGGCGGGCGGGCGCGCCGGCGGCTCCTGCGTGCGCTGCGTGCCGCAACCGGCCAGCAGCAACAGCGCCGTGCCCCCCATGATCAATCTATTGGCTTGCATGGTGCTCCATCAAATCCGTTGAGCCGGGTTAACCATACGACCAATGGCATGGCGCAGGCTATGACTCCTGCGGCCGCCCGCTGTTCCATCGTCAGGTCAGCGGGACCTTTTCCGTTGGGCGGTCAGCCTTCCTGCCGGCTGCGACTGAACCATACTTGAGCCAGTCACCGAGGAGGACAGGCTCATGCACCGTAGCGACGTACTGATCGTCGGCGCCGGCCCGACCGGGTTGGTCCTGGCGCTGTGGTTGAGCAAACTGGGGATCCGCGTGCGGATTATCGACAAGACGTCGGCGCCCGGTACCACGTCGCGTGCGCTGGCGGTCCAGGCGCGGACGCTGGAGCTGTATCGCCAACTCGACCTCAGCGAAGCGGTGGTGCAAAACGGTCATCGCGTGGCGGGCGCCAATTTCTGGGTCAGCGGTGAATCGGTTGCACGGTTGCCACTGAGCAACATCGGCGCTGGCCTGACACCTTATTCCTTCATGGAAATCTTTCCACAAGACCATCACGAACGACTACTGATCGAGCGTCTTGAAACCTTCGGCATCAAGGTGGAACGCGGCATCGAACTGGAGGACTTCGAAGAAACTGGCGATGGCATCACCGCCCGCTTGCGCCTGCCCGATGGCCAACAGGAAACCTGCCAGGCGTGTTACCTGGCCGGTTGCGACGGCGCCCGCTCGATAGTGCGTAAAACGCTGGACACCGGGTTTCCCGGTGGCACCTACCAACAGATTTTCTACGTGGCGGATGTGCAGGCCAGCGGGCCGGCAATCAACGGCGAACTGCACGTGGACCTTGATGAAGCGGATTTCCTTGCCGTGTTCCCACTGGCCGGCGAAGGTCGAGCCCGGCTGATCGGCACGGTACGCGACGAGCGTGCGGACCGAGCCGAAACCCTGCGTTTTGAGGACGTCAGCAGCCGGGCCATCGAGCACATGAAGGTCCAGATCGAACACGTGAACTGGTTCTCGACCTACCGCGTGCATCACCGGGTCGCCGATCACTTTCGCACCGGCCGCGCGTTTTTGTTGGGCGACGCCGCCCACGTTCACAGCCCGGCTGGTGGCCAGGGCATGAACACCGGGATTGGCGATGCGATCAACCTGGCGTGGAAATTCGCCGCGGTGTTGAGTGGCGGAGCCGAGGCCAAATTGCTCGATACCTATGAAACCGAGCGAATCGCCTTTGCGCGCAAACTCGTCGCCACCACCGATCGCGTGTTCAGTTTCGCCACCGCAGAAGGACGCCTGGCCGATGTGCTACGGACACGGCTGGCGCCCTTCGTGATTCCCAAAATGGCCTCGTTTGAATCGTCCCGCGAGTTCCTGTTCCGCACGGTCTCGCAGATCACCCTCAACTATCGCGGCACGCCGTTGAGCACCGGCGTTGCCGGGCACGTTCACGGCGGCGATCGCCTGCCCTGGGCGCATGATGGCGAAGGCGACAACTTTGAATCGCTGAGAAATCCGATCTGGCAGGTGCACGTGTATGGCGACACCAGCGACGAAATGATCGCCTGGTGCATCGAGCATCATCTGCCCTTGCATGTGTTTGACTGGCGACCGGCGTTTGACGCGGCGGGGCTGGGGCGTAACGGGTTCTACCTGCTGCGACCGGACACGTATGTGGCGATTGCCGAGACGTGTTCCGATCCGAAGGTGATTGAGCGGTATTTCAAGCACCACGGGATCCGGCCGTACTTCGGCACTCCCTGATTCAACACGATAAAAATGTGGGAGCGGGCTTGCTCGCGAAGGCGGTGTGTCATTCAGTACATGTATTGACTGAAATACCGCCTTCGCGAGCAAGCCCGCTCCCACATTGGATCTATGTCGGGGTTCAGATCCCGGCCAGGGCCAGGTCCATGGCGAAGTAGGTGAAGATCAGATCCGCCCCCGCCCGCTTGATCGCCCCCAGGCTTTCTCGCACCACACGCGCCTCATCAATCGCCCCCGCTTGCGCGGCGAATTTGATCATCGCGTACTCGCCGCTGACCTGATACGCCGACAGCGGCAAACGCGATACCTCGCGGATGTCGCGGATGATGTCGAGGTAGGCGCCGGCCGGCTTGACCATCAATGCGTCAGCGCCTTCCTGTTCGTCCATCAGCGATTCGCGCACCGCTTCGCGGCGGTTCATCGGGTTCATCTGATAGCTTTTGCGGTCGCCCTTGAGCGCGCTGCCGCCAGCCTCACGGAACGGGCCGTAGAGCGCCGAAGCGAACTTGGTCGAATAGGCCATGATCGCCGTCTGGCTGAAACCGGCGTCGTCCAGCGCCCGGCGAATCGCCTGCACCTGCCCGTCCATGGCCGCCGACGGGGCAATCACATCGGCGCCCGCCCGAGCAGCGGCCACGGCTTGTTTGCCGAGGTTGATCAGGGTCTGGTCATTATCGACTTCGTGGTTGTGCATCACGCCGCAATGACCGTGGTCGGTGTATTCGCAGAAGCAGGTGTCGGACATCACGATCATATCCGGCACGGCATCCTTGGCGATTCGCGACATGCGCGACACCAGTCCGTTGTCGCTCCAGGTGTCGCTGCCGCTGCTGTCCAGATGATGCGACACGCCGAAGGTCATGACCGACTTGATACCGGCGCGGGCGTAGCGTTCGATCTCGCCAGCCAGTTTCGACTCCGGAATGCGCATCACGCCGGGCATGCTTTTGATCGGCACGAAGTCGTCGATTTCTTCCTCGACGAAAATCGGCAGCACCAGGTCATTCAGGCTGAATTCGGTTTCCTGGAACAGGCTGCGCAGGCTCGCATTGCGGCGCAGACGGCGTGGACGTGCTTCGGGGAACTGACTGGACATGGGCATTCCTGGAAAACGAAGGATTGGACGAACGTCGTAGGGGGCGAAGCTTATGCCTTGCGCGGTGCAAGGTACAAACCTCAGGCGCGGAACAAACCCTTACCGATTCGGCAATAATCCCCCCGGCAAACACAAAACCCTTTGTGGCGAGGGGGCTTGTCGGACCGCCGCACCGCCCCGTTGGGTTGCGAAGCGGCCCCAGAATCTCAACGACTGCTTCGCAGTCGAACGGGGGCAAGCCCCCTCGCCACAGAGGCTCACTCCAGGTTCAGAGCTTCAGGGTGCCGGTAATGCAGGTCACCACCGCCCCGCCAATCCATATTTCATCGCCCACCTGATCCACCTGAATGCGCCCCGCCCGTCCCATCGTCAGGCCCTGACTAACCACATAGGACGCTGGCGCCAGCCCCTCGGCGAGTAACCACTGCGCAATCCCGGCATTCAAACTGCCGGTCGCCGGATCTTCCGGCATGCCGTCCCCGGAGATGAAGGCCCGTACTTCAAATTGCGCGTCATCGCCATCACGCTCGCTATCCCACGGTGCGATCACGCCGACCGCCAGCCCCAGCATCTGCGAGTGATCCGGTTGCAAGTCCAGCACCTGCTGGCGGTCCGCGACCATCACCGCCAACCAGCCGGCACCATTATCCACCCACTGCGCCCGGACAATCGCCCCGACCTCCAGACCGAGCCCGCGGCGCACGCGCTCCACTACTTCGACGTCCACCGGACCGGCGTTGATCAGGGGTGGCGCAAGAAAGGCCAGCTCTGCGCCTTCGCGACGGACCCGCACCAGCCCGACGCCGCATTCCTGAATGATCTCCTCGCCCTTGGGCACGCCTCCCGCCTCAAGCCAGGCATGGCAAGTGCCCAGGGTCGGATGACCGGCGAAGGGCAATTCGTTCAGGGTGGTGAAGATCCGCACGCGGTAGTCGGCCCGCGGATCACGCGGTTCCAGCACGAACGTGGTTTCACTGAGGTTGGTCCAGGTCGCGAACGCCGCCATTTGTTCATCACTGAGCGCATCGGCCCCGAACACCACCGCCAGCGGATTGCCCTTGAGGGCGACGCGGCTGAAGACATCTACTTGCTTGAAATCGAATGAACGCATGATCTTCCTTGTTCGTGACACATTCTATTTAGGGTTAGGGATTTCCAGCCCACGGATCACCGCCGGCCGCGCCAAGAAGCGCTCCAGCACGCGCGTGACGTTCTTGAAGTCCTTGATGCCCACCAGATCGCCGGCCTCGTAGAAGCCGATCAGGTTGCGCACCCACGGGAAAGTCGCGATGTCGGCGATGGTGTAGCGTTCGCCCATGATCCAGTCGCGCCCTTCAAGACGTCCATCCAAAACATTTAACAAACGTTTACTTTCCTCGACATAACGGTCGCGGGGCCGTTTGTCTTCGTAGTCCTTGCCGGCGAATTTGTTGAAAAAACCAACCTGGCCGAACATCGGCCCGATGCCGCCCATCTGAAACATCAGCCATTGAATTGTCTCGTAACGCGCGACCGATTCCTGCGCCAGCAATTGCCCGCTCTTGTCGGCGAGGTAAATCAGAATCGCCCCGGACTCGAACAATGGCAGGGGTTTGTCCTCGGGGCCGTGGGGGTCAAGGATCGCCGGAATCTTGTTGTTGGGGCTCAACGACAAAAACTCGGGAGACATTTGATCCTGGGTGTCGAAGCCCACCCGATGCGGCTCGTAAGGCAACCCGATCTCTTCGAGCATGATCGAGACCTTGACGCCGTTGGGGGTCGGCAAGGAGTACAGCTGGATCCAGTCAGGGTATTGGGCCGGCCATTTTTGGGTAATCGGGAACGCAGACAGATCAGTCATCGGTAGCCTCCATCGCCAAAGAAAGGGTTGAGCATAATCCAGGATCGCCGCCCGCAGGTTGCGATCTTTTCGCGTTATCGAAACCACTGATGATGACGATCAAAAGATGTCAGCCTTCGCCAACGCGTCTACGTGTAGGGTGTCCACAATTTCGCAACATCTTGTCGATAACCTTGGCTGCAACCCGTCGAAGGTTGTCGATACAGTGCTGCGCACCCGCCGGTATCGAACCAAACAGGTTCAGAGGACTCTGAGCAATGCCCTTTCGGACACGGACCGGCCCAACGACATGGAAAACACCCGACGCTGGGAGCTGGTGGTGTAAAGGTTTGTCAGCCTTAACTGAATACGCTGAAGATCCCTTATTCACATGATGAACCTTTCCAGATTCGCTAAACGCTTCAAACACCGTGCGTATATTTTTCTGCCGGTGCTGCTGGCGGCGAGCGCGTTGTTTTTGTCGCTGGAGTCCAGCGAAAGCAGTGCCCAACCGGCGGACGGCACCCAGACCCTGGTGTTCCTGCGTCACGCAGAAAAACCCGAAGGTGGTCTGGGCCAGCTCAATTGCCAGGGCCTCAACCGCGCCATCGACCTTGCCACCTTGTTGCCGGAAAAATTCGGCAAGGCCAACTACGTGTTTGCCGCCAACCCGACACGCAATGTCGAGGAAGGCGAACTGAACAATTCCTACAGCTACATCCGCCCCCTGCTGACCATCAGCCCCAGCGCGATCAAGCTCGGCCTGCCGGTCAACATCGAGTTTTCGGCCAACGACACCAGCGATCTGGCGGACGAATTGCTCCACGACAAGTATCACAACTCGATCATCTACACCGCCTGGTCCCACGGCTACCTGCCCGAATTGATTAACAAAGTCGCTGGCGATGCGGTCGGCAAGAAACAGAACATCACCGAAGACTGGGAATCCAGCGACTACGATTCGGTGTACGTGCTGACCCTGACCTGGCACAACGGCAAGGCCAGCCTCGTCAGTCACAGTTACAAACAAGGGCTGGATAACGGCTCGCAGACTTGTCCGACCTAAGCGGTCGGCAACTTCCCACACGCGGTGACGACCACGGCAGTCAAGGGGCGGGCTATCATGTGTCCAACTCCCCTTTGTCTGGACTCACTCCATGTCACTCTCTTCCGCAGCTATCCCCGCCCGGGGTTGGTCGTTCTGGTGGAAACCCGCCCTGTTCGTTCTGGTCGCCTGTATTGGCCTCTATTACGTCAAGTGGTCGCCCTACTACCTGAAAGCCTTCATCGCCGCTGACAACCACAGTATCGGCGCCTCCATCCTCAACGATGAACAAACCGCGCCGCTGGCCGCTGCCCTGACGTACGCCAAGGTGTATTTCCTGGCGATCTGGAAAGCCGCCGTACTGGCGGTGATTCTCGGCTCCCTGTTGCAAGTGCTGATTCCACGGGACTGGCTGTTACGCCTGTTCGGTCGCGCCAGCTTCGCGTCGACCTTGCGCGGCGGCCTGTTCGCCCTGCCGGGGATGATGTGCTCGTGCTGCGCCGCCCCGGTGGCCGCGAGCATGCGACGCTCGAATGTCTCGGTCGGTGCGGCACTGGCCTTCTGGATCGGCAACCCGGTGCTCAACCCGGCGACCCTGGTGTTCATGGGGTTCGTTCTGGGTTGGGGGTTCACGGCATTGCGCCTGGTTGCAGGGATAGTGCTGGTGTTCGGGGTGTCGATGGTCGCTCAGCGCATCTCCGGCCCGGAAACCTTGCCTGAAGCTGCCGTCGAAGCAGTGGCCGAAGTCAGTGAAAAAGACACACAACCGTTCCTGACGCGCTGGGGTAAAACCCTGTGGCAGTTGTTCTGGAGCACCATTCCGGTCTACATCCTGGCGGTCATGGTGCTGGGGGCGGTGCGGGTCTGGGTGTTTCCGCATATTGACGGGGCAATGGCCAACAGCCTTCTGTGGCTGGTGCCGCTGGCGATCATCGGTACGTTGTTCGTGATTCCTACCGCTGCGGAAATCCCGATCGTGCAAACCATGATGACCCTGGGCATGGGCACCGCCCCGGCCGTGGCGTTGCTGATGACGCTGCCGAGCATCAGCCTGCCGTCGCTGCTGATGCTGCGCAAGGATTTCAATGCCCGGGTGCTGGTGAGCGTGGCGCTGATGACCATGGGGGTTGGAGTGGTTAGCGGGTTGATCGGGGCTGCGCTGCTCTAAGATCTTTAGCGCCTGCCAGGGCCTCTTCGCGAGCAAGCCCGCTCCCACATTTGACCGAGTTGTTTGATCAAACACGTTCTAATGTGGGAGCGGGCTTGCTCGCGAAGGGGCCGGTAAAGACAACCTCACTCCCGCTGATTTACCCGCGTCTGCAGGTATTCAAGAACCGAAGCCTTCCCTCCGGCAAACTCAATCCGCGCCCCTTTTTTCTCCCGCTGGAACGCATACATCGGGTCGTAATACTCGCGAAGCAACCCTTCGATCCAGCCCCGATGCAGGTCAACCGCGCCGCTTCGGCCTTGCTCCGCCAAGGCTTCTTCCATCAAAATCAACATCCGCCGATGGCGTTCGCCACCCAGGCGTTTCTGCACGTTGTTGAGGCTTTCCAGCAAGCGCTCGGAAAACCGCGCAAACCCTTCATCACCATGCACGCCAATGAATTCGGCACACAGGTCCACCACGTAATCGCGCAGAATCCGCTCGACGCGTCCCTCAAGGCTGTCTTCCAGCCAGACCATCGAAAACTGCTGCATGCCCTGATACAGCGGCAACGGCAAGGCGCAACTGCCGACCGCCCGGCTCTCGTCTTCCAGTACAAACTGCTCAATGCCATGAGCGCGCTTTTTCAGCACATCCACCGCCAGACGGTTTTCGAAATCGATATTGGAAGGCTGCCCGGTCGCGCGCTTGCCGAAGCTTGAGCCGCGGTGATTGGCGTGACCTTCAAGGTCCAGCCCATTACGCAACTGCGTCAGCACCTCAGTCTTGCCGGTGCCGGTCATGCCGCCGAGCAAGACGAAATCGCATTGGGCAATGGCCTGATCGAGGGTGTCGAGCAAGAAGGTGCGCATGGCCTTGTAGCCGCCACCGACCCGGGGATAGTCAATGCCGGCCTCGTCCTTGAGCCATTGCTGGACGATTTGCGAACGCAAGCCGCCGCGAAAACAATACAAATAGCCCTCGGGGTGCGCCCGGGCAAAGTCAGCCCAGGCCTGGATGCGCTCAGCCTTGATCTCGCCGGACACCAATTGATGCCCCAGCGTAATGGCCGCCTGCTGACCTTGCTGCTTGTAGCAGGTGCCGATGCGCTGGCGCTCACTGTCATTCATCAGCGGCAGGTTGACCACGCCCGGGAATGATCCCTTGCTGAACTCGACCGGCGCACGCGCATCCAGCATCGGCCGGTCGTTGAGGAAGATGTCGCGGTAATCGGTGAAGTCGATCGACATCAAAACACCTCAACCGCGTGTGTCTGTCGCTCAACCAGTTCACCGATCGGTTCCAGGTTCAGGCCCAATTCGGCCGCCACCGCGAGGAACCGTTCATTGCCTTCGGGCGTGACCGCAATCAGCAGGCCACCGCTGGTCTGCGGATCGCACAGCACGCGTTTGTGCAGTTCCTGGAGTCGCCCCAGTTTGCTGGCGTAGCTGTCAAAGTTGCGCAGCGTCCCGCCCGGCACGCAGCCTTGCTCGAGGTAATATTCGACACCCGGCAGGCGCGGCACGCGGTCATATTCGATGCGGGCGGTCAGTTGGCTGCCGTCGGCCATTTCCACCAGATGCCCCAGCAGGCCAAACCCGGTAACGTCAGTCATCGCGGTCACGCCGTCGAGCTTGCCGAAACGGCTGCCGGGTTTGTTCAGGGTGCACATCCAGTCGCGGGCCAGACCGATGTCGGCCGTGCGCAGCTTGCCCTTCTTCTCGGCGGTGGTGAGGATGCCGATGCCCAGCGGCTTGGTCAGGTAGAGCAGGCAGCCGGCGGTGGCCGTGTCATTGCGCTTCATGTGGCGCTTTTCCACCAGACCCGTCACGGCCAGGCCAAAGATCGGCTCCGGCGCATCGATGGAGTGCCCGCCGGCCAGCGGGATTCCGGCTTCATCGCAGACCGAGCGGCCGCCGCGAATCACTTCCCGGGCAACTTCCGGCGCCAGCACATTAACCGGCCAGCCGAGGATCGCGATGGCCATCAACGGGTCGCCGCCCATGGCGTAGATGTCGCTGATGGCGTTAGTGGCAGCGATGCGTCCGAAATCGAACGGATCGTCAACGATGGGCATGAAGAAGTCAGTGGTCGAGACGACGCCGCGTTCTTCATCAATGGCGTACACCGCTGCGTCATCGCGCGAGGCGTTGCCGACCCAGAGTTTGGGGTCCAGGTTCTGCGCCCCGCTGCCGGCCAGAATCACTTCCAGAACCTGAGGCGAGATTTTGCAACCGCATCCTGCGCCGTGGCTGTATTGGGTCAGACGAATCGGCTCGCTCATGGGGTGCACCTTATGGGATCAATGCGGCCGATTCTAGCAGACAGGGTTGATGGCGACTGTGCCGCCCTCCTCGCGAGCGAGCTCGCTCCCACAGTTGATCTCAAGTGAACTGAGATCTTGTGCCCGACACAGATCCACTGTGGGAGCGGGCTTGCTCGCGAAGAGGCCGGCATATTCAGCATTAATGTTGAATGACACACCGCATTCGCGAGCAAGCCCGCTCCCACATTTTGATTGGGTTATGGCAGTAAAATCACTTTTTCACCGCTACCCTGATTCACTTCCGCATACCGCTCCAGACCTTCCGCCAACGGTGATTCAAACAAGCCCTCGGGCAATGGCAACAAATCCTGATCGAAGAACTTGCCGAACTGATCGAGCATCGCCGCGCACGCCTGAACCCCATACAGCAACGAGTTGATCCCCACCACCGAGCCACCCTTGCGATACAACGCCAGGGCCGGCAGTTGCACCATGCCGTCTACCGGCGCGGCGATGATGGCGATGCGGCCGAAGGTGGCCAGGGCCGCGACCGAGGCCGGGAGCCAGAACCCGGTGGTGTCGAAGATCACGTCGGCGCCACCGCTATACACGGCGTTCACCTGAGCGCCCAAGTCCTCGGGTTTTTCCAGTTGCAGTGTCTGATAGCCCTGAGCCTGCAACTCTTTGACCTGCTCCGGACGCCGCGCCGCTGCCAGCACCTGCGCGCCGCGAACCTTGGCCAGCGCCAACGCTGCGCTGCCCACCGCCCCGCCGCCGATCACCAATAACCGCGTTTGCGCCGTCACCAGACTGCGTTCCAACGCATCCCACGCCGTGGTGTAGGGCACGCCGAGGCTCGCGGCCTGGGCAAAACTCAGGTGAGTCGGCTTGAGCGCCACGCCGTTGGCCGGCAGTTTGACAAATTGCGCATGAGAGCCGTCGGCAAAAAAACCCAGCTCGCGCCCGGTGCCCCAGACTTCCTGGCCGATCAACCCCTGCGGCCCCTCAACCACCACACCGGCAAAATCCCGACCGGGAATCCGTGGCAACGTGGTGTAGGGAAAACGCCCCAGCACGTTCTTCACATCGCTGGGGTTAAGGCCGGCGGCCTTTATCTGTACCAGTACTTCATCGGCGCCGGGAACGGGAGTCGGCACATCAACGTAGCGCAAGGCCGAGAGGTCGCCGGTTTTGTCGAACTGCAATGCTTTCATGAGCGTTTCCATGGAATAAATGAACGGTTCAGGAGATCCAGCCAGCGACCAGTTGCCGGCCCATGGGCCACAATTTTTCGCCGGCCAGCATGCCAAGCAGCCCGATCAGCGCGATGGCCGGTGGTGCGGGGGAACGAAAATCCAGTGCGCCGTAGAGCAAACCGACGCCCAGACCGATGACCAGCGAGATGAGGTAGCTCATGGCGGACTCCGGGGGAAATGAAGACAGGCCCAAAGTCTAGTGCGAGGCGGCAGTGGGCACCGGCCAAGTGCTTCTGAATTTCGGCCAAAGCACTAAAGGAACAGACAGGTCGCTCCCACAGGGGGGGCAGCGGCTACAGGATTTGGTGATGGCTGGTAAATTGTGAGGGCGCGACACCCAGTTCCCGGCGGAACATGTCACTGAAGCTGCTCGGTGAATAGCCCAGCTCGCGGGCGATAGCATTGACCGGCACGCCCTGAATCAGCTCGGCCACCGCCGTCGCCAGTTGCACCTGTCGTCGCCACTCGGCGAAGCCCATGCCCAGACCGTCCTTGAACAACCGCGCCAGGGTGCGCACGCTGGCGCCGGCGTTTTCAGCGTGTTGTTCGAACGCGATGTCCAGCGATGGCGCAGCCATGACCGCCTGACAGAGGTTCATCAGGCGTCGGTCGGAATCATCGGGCAAAGGGATTTTCAACAGAGAGCGCCTGGCTCGTCTAAGCTCCAACAGCGCCAGGCTGACCAACGCTTCGTAATATTCCGGAGCCCCCTCCTCGCCCTGCTCCACCAGCCCGACGATCAGCTCTCGCAGCAGACCGCCGACCTCGATCACCTGAACACTTTTATCCAGTGTTGCCGCCAATGATGGCCGCAAGTAGATGTTGCGCATCTGCAGGTCCGAGACCACACGAATACCGTGCGGCACTCCCGGCGGCAGCCATACCGCCCGTTGTGGCGGCACCACCAGCGCCTCGTGAGGCGTTTCAACCCACATCACCCCGCTCATTGCATACAGCAATTGGCCCCAGACGTGCTCGTGCGGCTCGATATACAGGCCGCGCGGATAGGTGCGCGCCAGCGGCTGCACGGGCACATCGGTGTCACTCAGGTCAGGGGGTGCGGCAAGGGCCATCGGGCAGTAATCATTGAGGTTTTCAGGTCTTGCATGGTAACCAGCCCACGGCCTTGTCGCCACTGGCCGGCGCCGTCTGACAATAAGACTGAATTTTCCGTAACCCCAATGATCCTTCTATTACCACAGGGAGGAATACGGGCTTTATGAACAACGCAAAACTATTCGTCATTGAATACACCCTTCATGGCGCCCCCAAGTCATTCATCATCCGCCTGGACAAGATGGACAACGCGGAGGCTTGGCATTGGGCAAGCTGCGACGCCGGAGTGGGCAGGATCCCGCGATTCGGCCGCGAGAAGGTGCAAAAGACCAGCAAACCGATGGCGGAGAAGTTCGGGGTCGAGAATGTGAAATGGCGGCCGGCGAGTTAATGAAACAGAGCGAATGAACACCTGTGGCGAGGGAGCTTGCTCCTGCTGGGATGCGCAGCGCCCCCAAAAATGGGCCTGCTGCGCAGTCCAGCGGGAGCAAGCTCCCTCGCCACAAGAAGCTCCCTCGCCAAAAGATCAGGGTGTAGCATTACTTCTCGTGAGCACACTTGCAGCCCTTGCTCGAGCATTCTTCGCCATGTTCATGGTGCTTGGCGCAGGCTTCGCAGCAATAGTGTTTGCCGTGGCGCGCTATCGGATGCTCGCCCAGCTTGCACGAGCATTTGGGGCAATCGCAGATACTGTCACTGCTGATCATGAGTCGGACTCCATTAGTGTGGTCGTCGGGGTGCCGCACACGCGGCCCGTCTTACCAGTGTAGGAGTTTGTGTCAGGCCTGCCGTGTGCTGCTGCGATACATGAACACCAGTGCCAATGCCAGGCACACCATCGCCACGATCCGGCTGTTCGACAAGTCGATGGCCGGATTGCCCAGCCAGCCGAAATTGTCGATCAGCATGCCCATGCCCAGTTGCCCGACAATCACCGCCACGGTCGCCACCGCCGTGCCGATCCTTGGCACCGCGCCGACCATGACCATCATGTACACCACGCCGAACAGTGCGCCGCTGAGCTGCCACTTCGGCACGTCCAGCAAACTCACGGCCTGTGCCGGCTCGAAAAACAGGATCAGCAGCCCGGTCACCACCGCCCCCACCACGAAGGTCAGCAAACTGCTGCGCAACACACCGACCGTTTCGCCCAAACGGCCATTGATCGCCGCCTGCACGCTCAACACCGCACCGGCCGCGACAATCACGGCCAACAAAATAATCAGATTCATCATCAACCCCGAGCGATCAGAACAAGTGCCACGACAATCAACAGCAAGGCGAGCCAGCGTTCACCGTTGACCTTTTTGCGACGGGTACCGAACCAGCCGAAGTGGTCGATCAGCACGCTTTTGCCAACCTGTCCGCAGAGGATCGCGATCATGGTCATCGCAATGCCGATGTGTGGCGTGGCCAGGGTCAGCACCACCACGTAAATCGGCCCGAGAAAGCCGCCGATCAATTGCCAGCGCGGCAAGGTGTTCAGCGCCGGGCCTTGTTGCGGGCCGCTGAACAACAGCAGCAAAAACAGAATCGCCGAGCCAACCCCGAAGATGCTCAACGTCGCCCACAAATGCCCGACCTGAACCCCGAGCGGCCCAAGCAACCCGGCCTCAACGGAAAGGCCCATGCCGGCGAGGATCACCAGCGGCAGCAGTAAAAGTCGCAGCCCCGGTTTGGTCGCGGGTGTGACCGCGGTGTCGATTGAAGACGCTTGCATAAGGGAAACCTACCCGTGATCAGTTAAGGCGAAAATCCTGTAGGAGCCGGGCTTGCCCGCGATGGCGGTCTGTCAGTCACATCGATATCGACTGACAGACCGCCATCGCGGGCAAGCCCGGCTACTACAGGTTCAGCGATGCTCATTATCCGGTGGCAGAGCTTTGCGATAAATGGGAGCATCCTGACAACACTTTTGCGCGATCCGCACAGCAGGACGAACCATGCACGGTCTCAATGAACTCGGATTCAAGGCACTTCGGCTGTTCGTCGCCGTGCTCGACCACGGCAGTTTTTCCGAAGTGGCACGGCGCGAAGGCTTGGCGCCCTCTTCGATTTCCCGGCAGATCCAGCTGATGGAACAAGCGCTGAACCAGCAATTGCTCTACCGCCACACCCGCGCCGTCACGCCCACCGAAGCCGGGCGCATGCTCGGTCATCATGCGCGACTGGTGCTGTTGCAATTGGAAGAAGCCGAGCAGGCTTTGCAGGAACAGCAAAGCGAACCCAGCGGGCTGGTGCGAATCAACGCCCCGGTGGTGTTCGGTCAACGGCACCTGACGCCGTGGCTGGGGCAATTGTGCGAGCGCTATCCGAAGCTGCAACTGGATATCCAGCAAACCGACCACTACATCGATCCGCTGCAAGAAGGCGCTGACTTGCTGTTTCGCATCGGGCCGCTGCACGACTCCAGCATGCAGGCACGGATCCTCGCGCCGCACCGGTTTCAAGTCGCCGCCAGCCCGGCTTACCTCAAACGCCACGGCGCGCCGCAACGCCCTGAAGACCTCGCGGCGCATCAATGCCTGGCCTACAAAGGCGCGACCGGCCTGCAACGCTGGTTTTTCCGCCAGGATCAGCAGGACTGGACGCCCTATTCGGTCAAAGGGCCGATCACCGGCAACCACGCCGACACCCTGGTGCAAGCGGCGGAGCAAGGGTTGGGACTGGTGATGTTTCCGTCATGGCTGATTGGCGAGGCAGTGCACGAAGGCACGCTGGTGCCGGTGTTGGGGGACTTTCAGGTATCCAACAGTCTGGAGCCGCAGCAGATTGCGGTGTTGTGGCCGGGCAGCCGACGGCTGTCGGTGAAGGTGCGGACGGTGATTGATTTCTTTGTTGAATGCTTTGGGGCTGTGCCGTATTGGGATAGACCGTAATCCTCTGTGGCGAGGGAGCTTGCTCCCGCTGGGTTGCGCAGCAGCCCCAAAATCTTGTGAGCGCTGCGCACTCAAGCGGGAGCAAGCTCCCTCGCCACAAAGGCTCACTCCTACAAGTGTTTTGTGTGTGTGTCAGATACGGAACTGGCCGACCAGTTTACCGAGGCGCTGGCCGAGGTCCGCCAGGCTGCGCGACGTCTGCGCGCCGAGTTGGGTTTCGTCGGCCACATTGTCCACCGCCACCGCAATCTGATGCACGCTGCGGTTGATCTCTTCGGCCACTGCCGTTTGCTCTTCGGCGGCGCTGGCGATCTGCGCGTTCATCGAGTTGATGGTGCCGATCAACTGCGCCATGGTGTCCAGCGAGGCGCCCGCCTCGTTGGCCTGAGCGGACGTGCCGTCGCCCGCTTCGCTGGAACGGCGCATGGCTTCCACCGCCGATTGGGTGCCAGCCTGCAAGCGGTCGATCATGCTCTGGATTTCCTGGGTGCTGATCTGCGTGCGGCTGGCCAGCGCCCGCACTTCGTCGGCCACCACCGCAAAGCCACGCCCTGCTTCACCGGCGCGCGCCGCTTCAATCGCAGCGTTGAGCGCCAACAGGTTGGTCTGATCGGCAATCGAACGGATCACCCCGAGCACGCTGACAATCGATGACACGTCTTTTTGCAGGCTGTCCAGGGACACGCCGCTGCTGCGGATATCGTCCACCAGTGCATGAATCTTGACGATACTGCCCGCTACCACGCGCTTGGCTGCCTGACCTTCTTCGTCGGTTTGCTGCGCTGCGACTGCCGCGTTTTGCGCGCTTTTTGCCACTTCCTGCGCCGCCGCCGACATCTCGTTGATCGCCGTGGCGACCTGATCCGTCTCGTGACGCTGACGCTCCATGGCCTGATCCGAACGCTGGGCCTGATCGGACACCTGGTTCACCAACCCGGTCAGTTGCGTGGTCATTTCGGTGATCTGACGCACAAGGCTGTGGATCTTGTCGACAAAGCGGTTGAACGAGCCGGCCAGTTCGCCGAGTTCGTCCTGGCTGGTGATGGTCAGGCGACGGGTCAGGTCGCCCTCGCCTGCCGCGATGTCATCGAGGTTGGCTTTCATCATGTTCAGCGGGCGCAGAATGGTGTTGGCCAGCAGCATGCCGACGGCCGCGATCACCAACAGCACGACCACGGCAATCCCGACGATGCTCAGCACCACGCCTTCCATGCGCTCCTGAACCTTGGCTTCCACCAACGCGACTTGAGCTTCGATGCCGTCGAGGTTGACCGACGTACCCACCGCCATGTCCCACTTCGACAGGTATTCGGTGTAACCGAGTTTAGGCACCAGCACCTGGGAGTTGCCGGGCAGCGGCGAGCTGTATTGCAAGTAGTGAGTCCCGTCCTTGGCGACTTTCACCAGGTCGCGGTTGACGTAGACGCCGTTCGGATCGCGGTTGTCCTTGAAGCTCTGGCCCACGCCTTCGGGGCTGTTGGCCTTGAACAGGCGAACCGTGTTGGAGTCGTAGCCGAAGAAGTAGCCTTCCTTGCCGTAGGTGATGCTCGACAGCAACTTGATCACCTGCGCCCGCGCGGCATCATCGCCGGGGGCGGCGGCGTCGTAGAGCGGTTTGATCGTGGTCATTGCCACGGCCACGTAACTTTGCAGAGTGGCTTTGGCATCGCTGAGCAGGCGCTGACGCGTTTCCTCGACTTCCTTGTGCGCCTGTTCCTGAAGCACGAATAGCGTGGTCAGGCTGATAACCAAGGCAAAGAGCAACACCGGGAGAACGGCAAGGGACAGGACTTTAGCCTTCAGGCTCATGCGCATGACGGTTCACTCGTTTGGTTTTGTTGGCGTGGTTAAAGGCTTTAACGGCACGCCGGGCCAAAAGTTGAATGACGGGGGATTGCGCAGTCCCCCTGTGGGAGCGGGCTTGCTCGCGAAGGCGGTGTGTCAGTCAATATTTATGCTTAATGGCACACCGCTTTCGCGAGCAAGCCCGCTCCCACATTTGCTCTGCGGTGATTAGAGAATCATTGCGGCCACCCAACCAAACGCCAGCAGCGGCAGGTTGTAGTGCAGGAACGTCGGGACCACGGTGTCCCAGATGTGGTGATGCTGGCCGTCGATGTTCAAACCCGAGGTCGGGCCCAGCGTCGAGTCCGAGGCTGGCGAGCCGGCGTCACCCAAGGCGCCGGCCGTGCCGACGATGCAGACGATGGCCAGCGGGCTGAAGCCCAGTTGCACGCACAGCGGCACGAAAATCGCCGCCAGGATCGGCACGGTGGAGAACGACGAACCGATGCCCATGGTCACCAGCAAGCCGACCAGCAACATCAACAGCGCGCCGATGCCCTTGCTGTGATTGATCCACGAAGCCGAGGACTGCACCAGCGTCTGCACCTGGCCGGTGGCTTTCATTACTTCAGCAAATCCGGACGAGGCGATCATGATGAAGCCGATCATCGCCATCATCTTCATGCCTTCGGTGAACAGGTCGTCGGTTTCACGCCATTTCACAATGCCCGACACCGAAAAAATCAGGAACCCGGCCAAGGCGCCGATGATCATCGAGTCCAGCAGCAACTGAATAATGAAGGCCGCCACGATGGCCACCCCGGCCACCATCAGGCTCAACGGGTTGTACTGCACCGCGACCTGTTCGACTTGCTCGATCTTTTCCAGGTCATAGACGCGCTTCTTGCGGTAGCTGAAAAACGCCACTGCCAGGCCGAACACCATGCCCAGCGCCGGGATGCCCATGGCGTGGGTGACATTGATGCCGCTGATGTCCACACCGCTGCGGGCGACGTTGGCCAGCAGAATCTCGTTGAGGAAGATGTTGCCGAACCCCACCGGCAGGAACATGTACGGGGTGATCAAACCGAAGGTCATCACGCAGGCAATCAAGCGGCGATCCAGTTGCAGCTTGGTCAGCACGTATAAAAGCGGCGGCACCAGCAGCGGGATAAAGGCGATATGTATCGGCAGAATGTTCTGCGAAGCGATAGCCACCACCCACAGCAAGCCGATCAGCAGCCACTTGACCTGACCACCACCGCTGGCGTGTTGCCGATCGACCATCGCCAGGGCCTTGTCCGCCAAGGCATGGGCCATGCCGGACTTGGCAATCGCCACGGCGAACGCGCCGAGCAAGGCATAGGACAACGCCACCGTCGCCCCGCCGCCGAGGCCGCTGTTGAAGGCTTTGAGCGTGGCGTCGATGCCCAGGCCACCGGTCAGGCCACCCACCAGCGCGCCGACAATCAGCGCGATCACTACGTGCACGCGGGACAGGCTGAGAATCAGCATGATGCCGACCGCGGCGATTACAGCATTAATCATCGTTACCTCAAGGCAAGCGAAATGAGCTCAGCCGGCAGTCTGCGAAGAGCCGCCAGCGGATCAAGGAATGGGTTTTATTAGAGGGCGCGCACTGTGCCGCAGAGTGGGCTCGGTGTCAAAGCGAGTAGCACCGTAACGAACGGTGAGATCCTTGTGGCGAGGGGGCTTGCCCCCGTTCGGCTGCGAAGCAGTCGTCAACCCAGTCCATGCGATGTGTTTGAAAAAATGCAGGGGACTGCTTCGCAGTCCAACGGGGGCAAGCCCCCTCGCCACAATAATCTCCACTTTCACCACACCCAATCGCGGGTTTCGATATTTGCCAGCCGGGATAAAGAAAGCCAGATCACGGCCGTTACAGTGCAAAGTCTCAGATATTTATCGAATAAAGGACGTCTCCATGTCACTCAGACAACTTTCCATCCAATGGAAAATCACCCTGCTGGCCGGGCTTTGCCTGGCCGGCATCGTGACCCTGCTGGTGGGTCTTTCGCTGTACCGCATGGAGCACAGCTCCGCGATGGTGAAAGCCTCAAGCATGGAGATGCTCACCGAAGCCGCCCAGGCGCGGATCGAATCCCAGGGTGAAAACCAGGCGCTGCTGATTCGCCAGCAGTTCATGGACGCCTATCAATATGGCCATGGCTTCTCGCGCCAGGTGCTTTTCCTGCGCGATCAGGCCGAAAAGCGCTTCCTGGACGCCTTCGATTTGCGTGAAGACCTGACCCGCCAGGTCAAGTCAGCGCTGCAAGCCAACCCGGAACTGCTCGGCCTGTCGCTGGTGTTCGAAGCCAATGCACTGGACGGCAAGGACGAACTGTTCACCGGTCAGGCGGAACTCGGCAGCAACGACAAGGGCCGTTTCGCCCTGTACTGGTCGCAGCCGACACCGGGCAAAGTGAAGTCCATGGCACTGCCGGAAAGTGACATGGCCGACACCAGCGCCGGCCCCAGCGGCGAACCGGCCAATGCCTGGTTCACCTGCCCGCGCACCTCGCTCAAACCGTGCGTGATCGAACCGTACTTCTACGTGATCGACGGTCAGAACGTGCTGATGACCAGCATCGTGTTCCCGCTGATGGTCAACGGCAAAGTGATCGCCTCGCTGTCGGTCGACATCAACCTCAACAGCCTGCAGGCCATGAGCCAGGGCGCAAGCAAGAAGCTCTATGACGGCCAGACCAATGTCAGCATCCTCAGCCCGGTCGGTTTGCTCGCCGGCTACAGCGCCGACGCCAGCAAACTCAGCCAGCGCCTGGACAGCGTGGACAAGGCCAACGGCGCCGAACTGATCCGCATGCTCGCCAGCAGCAGCAAAACCGAAAGTCTGCACAACGATCACCAGTTGAAAGTGCTGGCGCCGTTCCAGCCGATTCCTGGGGGTAAATCCTGGGGCGTGTTGCTCGACGTGCCGGAAAAAGTCCTGGTCGGCCCGGCCGAGGTATTGAAAAAACAACTCGACGACAGCAACACCGCCGGCACCCTGATCGAGCTCAGCCTCGGCGTGCTGGCCGCGTTGATCGGCCTGTTGCTGGTGTGGTTGATGGCCCGCAGCGTGACCAGACCGATCCTCGGCGTGGCGCACATGCTGGAAGACATCGCCAGCGGCGAAGGCGACCTGACCCGGCGCCTGGCCTATGACAAAAAGGACGAACTGGGCCAGTTGGCTGGCTGGTTCAACCGCTTCCTCGACAAACTGCAGCCGATCATCGCCGAGGTCAAACGCTCGGTGCAGGACGCGCGCAGCACGGCGGACCAGTCTTCCGCCATTGCCACCCAGACCAGCGCCGGCATGGAACAGCAATACCGTCAGGTCGATCAGGTCGCCACCGCGTCCCACGAAATGAGCGCCACCGCCCAGGACGTGGCCCGCAGTGCCGCCCAAGCCGCGCAGGCAGCCAAGGAGGCGGATCAGGCGACTCGCCGCGGTTTGACCGTGATCGACCAGACCACCACCAGCATCGACCACCTCGCCGCTGACATGAGCGCGGCCATGGTGCAAGTCGAAGGGCTGGCGGCGAACAGCGAGAAAATTGGTTCCGTGCTGGAAGTGATTCGCGCGATTGCCGAACAGACCAACCTGCTGGCCCTCAACGCCGCCATCGAGGCCGCCCGTGCCGGCGAGGCCGGACGCGGTTTTGCCGTGGTCGCCGATGAAGTGCGCAACCTCGCGCGCCGTACTCAGGAGTCGGTCGAAGAAACCCGTCTGGTGATCGAGCAATTGCAGAGTGGCACTCAGGACGTGGTCGGTTCGATGAACAACAGCCACCGTCAGGCTCAGGGCAGTGTCGAGCAGGTCAGCCAGGCCGTGACCGCGTTGCGCCAGATCGGCGATGCGGTGACGGTGATCAGCGACATGAACCTGCAGATTGCTTCAGCGGCGGAAGAACAGAGCGCAGTGGCGGAAGAGATCAACAACAACGTGGCGACGATTCGCGACGTGACCGAATCGCTGTCGGGGCAAGCCAATGAATCGGCGCGAGTGAGCCAGTCGCTGAACAGCCTGGCGAATCAGCAGCAGAGCTTGATGGATCAGTTCCGGGTTTAACGCAGTTATTTCATCCGCTGAAGATCAAAATGTGGGAGCGGGCTTGCTCGCGAAAGCGGTGTGTCAGGTAACAGATATGTTGACTGACACACCGCTTTCGCGAGCAAGCCCGCTCCCACATTAGATCTACGGTGGGTTTGGATTGGGGTTAGCGCCTGGGGAGTTCGATCGCGACCTGCAACCCGCCCCACTCGCTCTCGTCCAGCCGCAGCACCCCGCCCCACGTGTCGACGATGTCGCGCACAATCCCCAGCCCCAACCCGTGCCCATCCGTCTGCTCATCCAGCCGCGTACCGCGACTGAATACTTGCGCCCGCTGGTCCTCGGGAATCCCCGGCCCATCGTCTTCCACACTCAGCTCAAACCCGTCTGCCGTCTCAACCACGCTCAAACGAACCTCGGCATCCGCCCATTTACAGGCGTTATCGAGCACGTTACCGAGCAGTTCCAGCAAGTCCTCGCGGTCCCACGGCAACTGCAAACCGGCCGGGGCGCGGTAGCTGAGCGCCAGGTGCTCGCCATGAATCATGTTCAACGTCGCCAATAGCCCCGGCAGTTCCCCATCACAATCAAACAATGCCCCCGGCAGCGAGTCGCCGGACAATCGGGCTCGGTTGAGTTCGCGGTTGAGGCGTTGCTGGACCTGTTCCAGCTGCGCCTTGAAGACTTTGCGCAACTCGGGATGAGCATCGAGTTTTTCGCTGGACGCCAGGCTCAACAGCACCGCCAACGGGGTTTTCAAGGCATGACCAAGGTTGCCCAAGGCATTGCGCGAACGCTTGAGGGTGTCTTCGGTGTGTGCGAGCAAATGGTTGATCTGCGCCACCAGCGGCTCAAGTTCCACCGGCACCTGATCATCCAGTTGCGAGCGCTGGCCTTGTTGTAACTGGGCGATCTGTTCGCGGGCCTTTTCCAGCGGGCGCAAGGCGCGTCGCACGGTGATGCGCTGCAGCAGCAAAATCAGCAGTAAGCCGGCCAGGCCCAACCCAAGCCCCACTTGCTGCATGCGCTTGAAGCTCTCGCGCACCGGGGTGTAGTCCTGCGCGACGCTGATGGAGATGGATTGCCCGAGCCGTCGATAGTCGGAACGCAACACCAGCAACTGCTGCCCTTCCGGCCCCAGTTGCAGGTTGCTGTGCAGACCGGGATGCTCCAGCCGTGGCAACTCCTGATCCCACAGCGAACGGGAACGCCAGTGGCTGTCGGCAAAATCGATACGAAAGTAATGCCCGGAGAACGGTCGTTGATAGGCCGGTGACAGGTGCCGCTCATCCAGTTGCAAGCCCTGCGGGCCACGGACCAGCGCCACCAGCAGGTTTTCGCTGTCGTCGCGCAGCCCGGCTTCGAGGTAGCGCTGTAAACCCACTTCGAACAACCACAAACTGGTTTGCGCCAACACCAGGCCGACGACGACCATGACGCTGATCAGTCCCAGGCTCAAACGGCGCTGGATCGACCTCACTGAGCAACCCCGCCGAACAGGTAACCCTGACCGCGACGGGTTTCGATCACGCTGCGACCGAGTTTGCGGCGCAGGTGGTTGACGTGAACTTCCAGCACGTTGGAATCGCGCTCGGTTTCACCGTCGTAGAGGTGTTCGGCGAGGTGGCTTTTGGAGAGGATCTGTTCGGGGTGCAGCATGAAATAGCGCAACAGGCGAAATTCGGCGGCGGTGAGCTGAATGTCGGCGCCATCGCGGGTCACGCATTGACGGCCTTCGTCCAAGTGCAGTCCGGCAGCCTTGAGCGTCGGCTGATTGGCCTGGCCGTGGGAACGACGCAGCAGCGCCTGCACCCGCAGATGCAGCTCTTCCGGGTGGAAAGGCTTGGTCAGGTAATCGTCGGCGCCGGCCTTGAGGCCTTCGATGCGCTCGGCCCAGGAATCGCGTGCGGTGAGGATCAGCACCGGCGTCGACAAACCGCCTTCGCGCCATTGCGTCAGCACCTCAAGCCCCGACAAACCCGGCAGGCCGAGGTCGAGGATGATCAAGTCGTAGGGCTCGCTGCTGCCTTGATAGACCGCATCGCGACCATCGGCCAGCCAATCCACCGCGTAGCCCTGGCGATTAAGACCGGCCATCAATTCGTCGGCCAACGGCACGTGGTCTTCCACCAGCAGCAATCGCATCGATCAGTCTTCCTTGTCTTTGAGTAAACGGCCGGTGGCGGCCTCGATGTCCAGCTCACGAACCACGCCTTCGGCGGTCAGCAACTCGACTTCATAAATGTAGACGTCGTGCTTTTCTTCAAGCTCGGCTTCCAGCAGTTTGGAGCCGGGATAACGATCCAGCGCCTGCTGCAGCAGTTGCTCCAGCGGCAGGATCACCCCTTGCTGGCGCAGGCGCAGGGCTTCGTCCTGGTCCAGGTCGCGGGCCAAAACCGCCGAGCAAAACGCCAGAAGCACCAGCGCCATGCGTGAAAATGAACGCACCTTCATTACGTATCCTGATGATCCTTGAGAACCTGGCCGCTGACAGCGTCTAATTCCAGGTCCCACTCGATGCCCTGTGGGTCGCGCAACTCAACCTGATAGATGTACTTGCCGTACTCTTCTTCCAGCTCGGTCTGGGTCACCGTCGAACCGGGGTGTTTGGCCAAAGCCGTGGCGTTGAGCTTCTCGAAAGACACAATGGTACCAGCGTCACGCAGCCTCAGGGCTTCGTCGGGACCGAGGTCGCGAGCGTGGGCGAGGCTGGCGGTCATGGCGATGATCGAGGCGGCGGACAGGGCAGTCAGGGTTTTCATGGGTGTCTCCGTGTTTTTTTATGTGTTGCCTACGGGGAGACCTTAGCGAGCTGAACTTAATTGAAACTGAATTGCCATCATTAACGATGGCAACACGATATCGCAGACCTCAGCCGAAACCCTGTGGGAGCGGGCTTGCTCGCGAATGCGGTGTATCAGACGACATCTCCGTTATCTGACACACCGCATTCGCGAGCAAGCCCGCTCCCACAGTGGATTGGTGGTGCTGCCTGAACTGCTTATAATCCCCAGTTGCCAACCATCGAGACCGGTATGACCGCCATCCACATCAAGTTCCCTTCCCTGACCCTCAAGGCCGGCCCGCGGGCGTTGGCGCGCATCCGTAAAGACGGCTTGAGCGCTGCCGATGTCGGCACCTTGCCCGGTGCCGCCGGTGGCCCGAAGGCGCTGGGGATTCAAGGTCTGGACCTGGCGTTGTTTGGTGAATGGCTACCGGCCGCCCCCCGCGAACGCTCGCTGATTGGCGCCTCGGTGGGTTCCTGGCGCTTCGCCAGTGCCTGCCTGCCGGACGCCGCCGAAGGCATCCGGCGCCTCGGGCATTTGTACACCGAGCAGAACTTCGCCAAGGGCGTGACCATGGCGCAAATCAGCCAGAGCTCGCAGCGCATGCTCGATGAACTGCTGGACGGCCGCGACACCTCGATCCTGAGCAACGCGAATTACCGGTTGAACATCATGGTGGTAAAAAGCCACGGCAACCTGGCCGACGATCATCGCGGCCGGCTCGGGCTGGCGCTGGGGTCGGTGATCGCCGACAACTTGCGCGGTCGTGCGCGGCTGTCGCGGCACTTCGAACGGCTGATCATCCACGACCCGCGCCTCGCGCCGCCGGTCCATGCACTGAACGACTTCCCGTCGCGCTTTGTTGCGCTGAACGCCGGCAACCTGCGCCAGGCGCTGCTGGCGTCGGGTTCGATCCCGATGGTGATGGAAGGCGTGCGCGACTTGCCCGGCGCCGGTGCGGGGACCTTCCGCGATGGCGGTCTGCTCGACTACCACCTCGACTTGCCCTACAGCGGCAACGACATCGTGCTGTACCCGCATTTCACCGACCGGGTAATTCCCGGCTGGTTCGACAAGACCTTGCCGTGGCGCCGTGCCTGCCCCGCGCGCTTGCAAGATGTTCTGCTGCTGGCGCCGTCGAAGGAGTATCTGGCGCGCCTGCCCTACGGCAAACTGCCGGACCGTAACGATTTCAAGCGTTTCATGGGCGACGCGCCGGCTCGGCAGAAATACTGGCGCGCCGCCATGGATGAAAGCCGACGCCTGGGTGATGAGTTCCTTGAACTGGCCGCCAATGGTCGCCTCGGCGAGCGCTTGCTGACCCTTTAGTCAGTGTTTCGCCCGCAGCTCTGGTAAACTCGCCGCCTGCCCACATCGCCGCGGCGATCGCCACCTGACAGAGCTGAAATCACTGTGGAAATCTTCAAAGAGTTTACGTTCGAATCCGCCCACCGCCTGCCTCACGTACCGGAAGGCCACAAATGCGGTCGTCTACACGGTCACTCGTTCAAAGTGGCGATCCACTTGAGCGGTGACCTCGACCCGCACACCGGATGGATCCGCGACTTCTCGGAAATCAAGGCGATCTTCAAACCGCTCTACGAGCGCCTGGACCACAACTACCTGAACGACATTCCCGGCCTGGAAAACCCGACCAGCGAAGTGCTGGCCAAATTCATCTGGAATGAATTGAAGCCCCTGCTGCCGGAGCTCAGCGCGATCCGCATCCACGAAACGTGCACCAGCGGCTGCATCTATCACGGCGAGTAACCCGCTCTAAAACCAACACAGCTCCACTGTGGGAGCGGGCTTGCTCGCGAAGGCGGTGTGTCAGATAACAATGATGTTGACTGACACACCGCTTTCGCGAGCAAGCCCGCTCCCACAATGGGCACTGCGTTTCGTCAGTGAATGATCAAGCCACCTTCAGCGGTGGCTTTTTTATGCCTATGCTTTTTGCCTTGCCCCTGCCAAGAGGACACGCACATGGCTGACTGGCTGCTGGACCGCCAATACCGCTTCAATGGGCACCGCATTCACTACGCCGTGCACGGCGACGGCCCGCCGCTGGTGTTCGTGCATGGCACGCCCTTCTCTTCTTATGTGTGGCATCGCATTGCCCCGCATTTCATTGGCTCGCACCGGGTGCACTACTTCGACCTGCTGGGCTATGGCCAATCGGAACAGATCGACGGCGACGTGTCGCTGGGCGTGCAGAACGAGTTGTTGGCGCATTTGCTCGATCACTGGGCCATCGAACGGCCCGACGTGGTCGCCCACGATTTCGGCGGTGCCACCGCGCTGCGCGCACATCTGTTGAACGGCAAGGATTACCGCAGCCTGACCTTGATCGACCCGGTGGCGCTGACACCGTGGGGTTCGCCGTTCGTGCAGCATGTGCGCCAGCATGAAGCGGCGTTCAGTGGCGTGCCGGATTACATTCAGCACGCCATCGTGCCGGCCTACATTCGCGGGGCAATCAAGCGCGAAATGCCCGACGAAGAACTTGCACCCTACGTGCAGCCGTGGCTGGGTGAGCCGGGTCAAGCGGCGTTTTATCGGCAAATTGCGCAGATGGACGAGCGCTATACCCGCGAGGCTGAAGGGTTGTACCCGACCATTCGATGCCCGGTGCAGATTCTGTGGGGCGAGGACGATCAGTGGATTCCCATCGAACGCGGACGGGCGCTGCATCAGCTGATACCGGGGTCGCAGTTTCATCCGGTTCCGAATGCCGGGCATCTGGTGCAGGAAGATGCGCCCGAGGCCATCGTCGCAGCACTGCTGAAATTTCTGCCCCTTCACCCTTCCACCTGAACACACCCAATCAAATGTGGGAGCGGGCTTGCTCGCGAAGGCGGTGTGTCAGATGGCGATGATGTTGACTGACCCACCGCTTTCGCGAGCAAGCCCGCTCCCACATTAGAACTGTGCAGGTTTTCGTCACACGGCACTGGCAAGGATCGCCTCTGCCGCGCTAGTTTAGAGTCATCAACCCAAAGGACTCGCCTCATGCACATCATCAACGCCCGTCTGCGCAACCAAGAAGGCCTGCATGAGTTGCACCTGGAAGCCGGCCTGATCCGCACCATCGCCCGACAGACCGAAGCCCCGACCCTGGGCCCCGAAGATCTGGACGCCGGCGGTAACCTGGTGGTGCCGCCCTTCGTCGAACCGCACATTCACCTCGACGCCACCCTGACCGCCGGCGAGCCGCGCTGGAACATGAGCGGCACGCTGTTCGAAGGCATCGAGTGCTGGGGCGAGCGCAAGGTCACGATCACCGAGGAAGACACCAGGACACGCGCCAGGAAAACCATCCAGACCCTCGCCGCCCACGGTATCCAGCATGTGCGCACCCACGTCGACGTCACCGACCCGCAGCTCACCGCGCTCAAGGCGATGCTCGAAGTGCGCGAGGAAAGCCGTCACCTGATCGACCTGCAAATCGTCGCGTTCCCGCAGGAAGGCATCGAGTCGTACCGCAATGGCCGCGAGCTGATGGAAGAAGCGATCCGCATGGGCGCCGATGTGGTCGGCGGCATTCCACACTTCGAATACACCCGCGATCAGGGCGTCAGTTCAGTGAAGTTCCTGATGGACCTGGCCGAACGCACCGGTTGCCTGGTGGACGTGCATTGCGATGAAACCGACGACCCGCATTCACGCTTCCTCGAAGTGCTGGCCGAAGAGGCCCGCAGCCGGGACATGGGTTCGCGGGTCACCGCCAGCCACACCACGGCGATGGGCTCCTACGACAATGCCTACTGCGCCAAACTGTTCCGCTTGCTTGGGCATTCGGGGATCAGTTTTGTCTCCTGCCCCACTGAAAGCATTCACCTGCAAGGACGCTTCGACAATTTCCCGAAACGCCGTGGCGTGACCCGGGTCAACGAGTTGCTCGAAGCAGGGATGAACGTGTGTTTCGGCCAGGACTCGATCGTTGACCCGTGGTATCCACTGGGCAACGGCAACATCCTGCGGGTGCTCGAAGCGGGGCTGCACATCTGCCACATGCTCGGGTATCGCAACCTGCAAAGTGCGCTGGACCTGGTGACGGACAACAGCGCCAAAGCCATGAACCTCGGCGATCGTTATGGCCTGGAAGCGGGACGACCAGCGAACTTGCTGGTGCTGTCGGCGGACAGTGATTACGAGGTGATCCGCAGCCAGGGCTTGCCGCTGTATTCGGTGCGCGGGGGTAAGCTGCTGATGAAGCGGACGATGCCGGTGGTGGAGTTCAATGGTCTGAGCTGACATCTTTGTTGAATGTTATGGCCCCTTCGCGAGCAAGCCCGCTCCCACATTGGTTCTGTGTCGTTCACAAATCCAATGTGGGAGCGGGCTTGCTCGCGAAGGCGGCCTGACAGTCAACTTATGATCCGAGCCGTGCCAAACAGCCTGACCCGATTCAATTCCCCCCCCACTTCCTCCAGCAATATCGGCGCCGTGCCGCCCGGCATCACCACGTTTACCTCCCCCGCCGACACCCAACCGACCCGCCACGCCGCACATGCCACCGCACTGGCGCTGGTGCCCGAAGACGCCGTAGGCCCTTCCCCGCGTTCAAACACCCGCGCGACGACCCGGCCTTCGGATTCAAGCGTCGCCCACTGCACATTCACCCCCGCCGGACACGGCTCACCGCCCCCGGCCGGCATGGCATAAGCAATGCGCAGCAACCCTTCAGCCAGTGGCGACTCACGCATCTGCGCATTGCTCGGCAACGCAGCAGCCTCGGCCACCAGCGTCACGCAATGTGGATTGCCGACGCGTACAAACTGGCTGTGGTTCCAAGAAGGATCAAGCGCCGACAATGGCGCGACATGGCTGACATCCCGACCGTTCAACAGAACATCTTCAACCCCCTGCGCGCCCACGGCTTGCGGTCCGAACGAGGGCTTTCCGAGGTCAAGCCAAAACCCTTGCACGCCCTCTATCTCGGCCGGTTTCACGGACGTCTCCCCCGGTGAAACCGTGTCTGTTTTGTCGTGATGAACCCGCAGCAGGCACCCTGCCTCCTCCGGCATCAATCCCTGTTCACTGAGCGACTGGGAGAAAATCGTCAGCCCATTGCCACTGCGTTCAGCCAACGTGCCGTCGGTATTGACGATCAGCAGGTCATACGGCGGCGCCGATTGAAACGGCCCGACCAGCAAACCGTCGCTGCGATGGTCCTTGCTGCCGGGCGGCTGAGTGCCGGGCGCCCAGGCACAAAATGCCTCGATGGCGGCCACGGCCCACTGCTCACGGGTTTGCGCGGCAAGGTCAGCCTGTCGAGGCAGATCGATCCCGCTACCGCGCACGGCCTCAGGCGCCACGACGATATAAATATTGCCCCGTGCATCGTAAATCCGCGTCATGTCGCCTCCTGTCCGAAAATCAATGGGTCGACGATATCGCGAAACCGCGACAGGCTGTGCAAGGATGTGAACCCGCCTCACCACGAATGGCTGCGGACACTGATCGAACCCGAGGGATCAGTCAGTGTCCTTTGGGGACGCAACGTTTTTTGCCAAGGATTGATATGACCAGCTTCAAGACCTCAACCACATTTGTTCCCGGCCGTCTGGAGCAGATGTCCACACGCATCGCCTTCTTCATCGCCGGTCTCGGCATCGCCGCCTGGGCGCCGCTGGTGCCATACGCCAAGGCACGGGCCGGGCTGGATGAAGGGACGCTCGGTCTGCTGCTGTTGTGCCTCGGGGTCGGGTCGATTCTGGCGATGCCGATGGCCGGGTTGCTGGCGTCACGTTTCGGCTGCCGGCGCGTGGCGGCGGGTGGGACGTTGCTGATCTGCGCAGCCTTGCCGTTGCTGGCGACGGTGTCGTCAGTGCCGGCGTTGATCGCCACGCTGTTCATGTTCGGCGCCGGGCTTGGCACGGTGGATTCGACGGTGAACCTGCAAGCGGTGATCGTCGAACGGGCCAGCGGCAAGAACATGATGTCGGGGTTTCACGGGATGTTCAGCCTCGGCGGGATCGTCGGCGCGGCGGGGGTCAGTGGCTTGCTCGGCCTTGGGGTTTCACCGCTGGGCGCGATGTGGGTGGTGATTGCAGTGCTGGTGCTGGCCCTGCTGAAAGCGGCGCCGCACCTGTTGCCTTACGGCAGCGAAAGCACCGGCCCGGCGTTTGCGGTGCCCCACGGCATCGTGCTGTTTATCGGCGGAATGTGCTTCATCGTGTTCCTCGCCGAAGGCGCGGCGCTCGACTGGAGTGCGGTGTTTCTGACGCAGGAGCGCGGGATCGATACGGCGTATGCGGGGTTGGGGTATGCGGCTTTTGCGTTGACCATGACGGCCGGGCGCTTGACCGGTGACCGGATTGTCCGGCGTCTGGGTGCTACGCGGGTGATGGTGTTCGGTGGGCTGACGGCCGCAACGGGCCTGGCGTTGGCCACATTCGCACCGGCCTGGGAGACGGCGCTGGTGGGGTATGCGTTGTTGGGTGCGGGGTGTTCGAACATTGTGCCGGTGCTGTACACCGCCGTCGGCAAACAGACGGTCATGCCCGAACACATCGCCGTGCCGGCCATTACCACATTGGGGTATGCGGGCATTCTGGCGGGGCCAGCGCTGATCGGGTTTATCGCCCATGGCAGCAGTTTGAGTTTTGCCTTTGGGTTGATGGCGTTGCTGCTGGTGGCGGTGGCCATTGGCGGCAAAGTGTTAAAAGCCTAAAAGCATCGCGGGCAAGCCCACTCCCACAGGGATCGTCAGTGAACACAGATTCTATGCATGGCAAAGATCATGTGGGAGCGGGCTTGCCCGCGATGAACGATGACGCGGAGTTTCAGTGATTACCGGGGCAGTTCAATTTCAAACATTAGGAAGATCCATCCTATAACCCGCCCCCGGCGCCCCTTCATGCATCGCCGCCTGAATGTCCGCATACAAAGCATTCGCCTCAGCGGTAGTGATCGATCGCGAACAATCACGCAACACCACACGCAAAAGCACATTCTCCTGGCCCGGCAGCATCCCGAGTCGCTCAATGGCTTGCGAGGGTAAATCCAGGAAATCCCAACGCCCCTTGATCTGCATTTCTTCGATCCAGTCAGAACTGTCCCCCGCAGCCAGCAACACCCTCTCGGTCAACACCTCTTCGCTCAGCCCCGGCGTTACCGCCAACGAAATGTCACGAGCAATCGATGGCAAACGAGATACCGCAGTCCAAGGATTCAGATCATGCATCTGCGCCTGCACTCGCGTGTTCTGATCGCGTAACAAGCGAATATCCGGGATGCCTTTGCGCAACATGGTCAGGCGATCCAGTCCCATCCCGAGCGCCAGTCCTCCGTGACGTAGCGGGTCGATCTTCAAGCGCTCCAGCAAAGACTTCGCAATACGACCGCACTCCAGAACCTCCACCGGCGCGTTGTCATTCAACGCATTCACTTCAATTCCACCCTCGGTGTAGTGATGCGGACTGTCGCTGTAGACCCACGCTTTTTCAGGAACGGCGGACTTGAGGATATCGCCGACCAGACGCAACAGATGTTCATGGGTAGCCAGTTCTGGATCACCCAGCACCCAGATATCCATCTGATGCGGTTCGGCACAATGCCAACGATCCCGACTATCGCGACGAAAAGTAATACCCGGTTCCGCCAGCAAGATCGTCTGCCCCAGTTGCCGAACCTGAGCGGCTCGCTGAAGCGCTGCCGGAATCTGACTGGTGGTTTGGGTACGTAATAGAGAGCACTCATCGACCCAACGTGTGTGTTCACTCCCGAGCGTGACCTCTGCCGGGTCGTAGCCGAGTAAACCGTAATTTTCTTCAGCAGACACAATCCTCGGCCCTGTCAGTAGTTGAGCTTGGGGCCAGCCTTTTTCCGCAATTCCTTGGAGGACTTCATTCAGCAGTAGCCGGACGGCGTGATCGGGAGTGCTTGATTCGGTTAGATCAACCATTAACAGGGCTTGTTTAAGCGCACTGTTCGTAACGGTTTTCGTTGAAGAGATATCCATGCTCTTTCTCTCGACAATGGGTCCTTGCTGACAAGGTACACGGCCGTTGGGGTTTTAATCCGTAGAGCGGAAAATTCAGAAGGGGCTGACAGCACGGTCTTACAGGCACGTCGAGTGTGGTTCACTTTTGACCGAGGTGATGCCATCGCGGGCAAGCCCGGCTCCCACAGGTTTTGAGGTGTCCACAAAATGACTGAACACTGCAAAACCTGTGGGAGCCGGGCTTGCCCGCGATGAACGATAACGCGGTCTCTGATTGTTACTTCGGCACCTCAACGTTATCCATCATCCGGTTCGCCGCCAGTTCGGCTAGCATGATGATTTGCTGGATCGCCATGGCCGTGTGCCGATGTGGCCCTTCCAGGTACGCCGCGAAATCGCTGGTCATGACACTGGCCTGGGCCAAAGTCTCACAGGTGTGAGCCAACAGGTCTTCGTCCCGCAGATTCGGTGCGAGCATGAACATCGTGCTGGGTTTGCGAGTCGCCGGGGATTTGATGGCGCCGGGGTTGAGGTAGTGATCGAGGGCGCGTTCGGCGGCTTCGTGGAATTTCTTTGAATCGACTGATTCGTAGGGGGATGCCGGATCTGTGTCTGGCGGATTTGGCGTTACCTTGAACATAAGCATATTTTCCTGATTGGGCAGCCACGCCTCGCTACTAATACGAGGGGTGGCGGCTGTACGCAGGTTAGTAGACCGGGGAAAAAGTGCAAAAGCCGGCGCGCCCGAGGGCGCCCTGCGCACAGCCACCATCAAATGCAGGCATGGAAATGCCTGCCTGACAGACGCTTGTGCGCACTTTTCAAACCTCGGGCTACTAAACCCGATCACTGGGTATCAGTGACGGGAATCAAGTTACCGAGGGCGTCCAAAGCGCACAAGCCGGCGGATTCTGGCGTAGTCGTAGGCAATGGCGCAAGGCGTTGTAGCTTTGCGGAAGTATCCTTAAACACCTTTAAACATGTGCTCAAATTTTAGACCGCCATCGCGGGCAAGCCACGCTCCCACAGGATCGGCGGTGATCAACAAAATTGGTGAATAGGGCATCGCAATGACGCCCGACTGGAAACAGGCGGCATTTCAGCCATTTTCTACGCTTTATTTGCAGCCGGACTTCCTGCTGCCGCCAGCCTTCTAGACTCATCGAATCAAGTGGAGCCACGCTCCGTGCGCTTTTCACTACGCTGATGAAAAACAAGGAAAAAATACCTTGAAGCCTTCGGCAATCTGTTTCGCTGGCAGCGTGCTGTTTTCGGTGGGCGCTTCTGCCACCGGGATCCTTCCTCTCTTCGACCTGGATTTCACCCGGTCAGCCGATCAGACACTGAAAAAACTCAATATCAACGACGCGTGCATTGTGGCGGCGCCAGCCGCCGTAGCGTTCACCTATTGCCGGGAAGGCTCGACAACCTTGTGGAAGTATCAGGCTGTCGACCTCGAACAACAGGCGGCGATCCACGTGGGTGCCCGGCAGCCACAGATGGCGCTCGGGCAAATCAGCGTCCTGGAAGTCAACAGCGCGGCGTGCCTGCAGGAAATGGAGCCCGACACTAAACCGCCCCTGGTGAGCTGGGCGGTGCTCGGCCTGGTCGTACTGTTTTTGCTGATTGGCTTGCGATACACCTACAACGTCATCCGTCACCACTACGATCAACGCTCAGCGTTGTCGGATCCCTTCTGGCAACCACCGATCGAGCCTTTGCCGCCGGCGCACCATGCCATGGGCATGGCATTAGGTGCGTTTGCGGTCGCCGCTTTGCTGGCCATCGTTTATTGCTGCTGCGCCGTTATCTGACTTCGACTCCCCTCGCTGAACCCGCGCCCCGCAGGATGAAAATCCGCCTCTCCCAGTTTCAAAAACAACGATCGTCCGTACCTCTGTGCGACAAGCCTTATCCCTCCCCGTGTTGCCGCAGTCATTCACGGGTGCGCAATCACTCGAGCCCTGTAAAAGCCCGCTATCCGTGGCCAACTACCCGATGGTGTTGCTGCTGACCCTCCTGGGGTGGGGTTATTTGATGAGCCGTTTTTCCTTGGATGGCCTGTAGCCGAAATACGAGCTGTAGCACTTGCTGAAATGGCTCGGCGAAACAAACCCGCACGCCACCAGCACGTCCACCTGGGACAGTTCTGTGTGCTGCAAAAGCCGACGCGCCTCGGTGATGCGCAGTTCCATGTAATAGCGCTGCGGCGTGGTGCCCAGTTGCTCTTTGAACAGGCGCTCCAGTTGCCGACGTGAACGGCCGGCGTAGACCGCCAGCTGTTCCAGCTCCAGCGGTTCTTCGAGGTTGGCGTCCATCAGCTTGACCACCTCGCGCAACGGCGCGCTGACGCAGATATTCTCCGCCGGTTTGATGCGCCGGTAGCGCGACTCTTCAAACGCCAGAATGTCCTCGATGCCCTCGACCAGGGCTTTGTCGTGCAGCGCTTTGATCCAGTCCAAAGCCATGTGGAAAGCCCCCGAAGGGCTGGACGCCGTGAGTCGATCCCGATCAATCACATAGGGTTCACTGGTGACCTGCGCCGCTTTGGAAACCTCCGCCAGTGCCGGCCGATGTTCGGGGTGAATGGCGCAACGATAACCGTCCAGCAGGCCGGCGCTGCCGAGGAACCAGGCGCCATTCCACAGCCCGGCCAGGGTGACGCCGCGCTCAGCCGCCACTCTGAGCAGGTGGACGAAATCATCGCCAGCCTTCAGCTCCGTGCGGTAGCCGCCACACACCACCAGCAGGTCCAACTGTTGAATCGCCGCGGCATCGAAACGCGCGTCAGGCCGGATCACCAGGCCAAGGTCACTGACCACCTCGCCGTCATGCAAGCCAAACGTTCGGGAAGCGAACAAGCCGGGCCGCAGCAAATTTGCGGTGACGATCGTATCCAGTGCCTGGGTGAACGCTGGCAGCGAGAAGTGTTCGAGCAGCAAAAAACCTGTGCGCGTCATCGGCACAGGCTTGTCCGCAGGTTCGTTTAAATAGCGCAGGTTTTTACCCTTCATGCCGCCGCTGAATTGCCGTCGTTCGATCAATGTCCGACCCACTCGATTACGTTAACTACAGAATTCCAAACCAGCGGAGTCATTATGCGACAGATCAGGCGGGCTGGAAGCCGGCCGACGCCAGGTTGTCGATTGTGGATTAACTTGGCCAACGAACCGATGTGAAGAAAGTCGTCGCCAAATAGACACACACCCTGGGTTTCTTCAGCTGGCTTTGTGAAGGTATTTGCGGCCTCACTGGCTGACCACAATCTTCCCGATCATTTGCGGATGCAGCGCACAAAAATACTCAAACTCCCCCGGCGTGTTGAACACCCAGGAAAAGCTGTCATTGGTATCCAGTGCCCCTGAGCGAAACACCTTGTGGGTTTCTGCCACCGTGTGCGGAATCTGGTCGTCATTTACCCACGTCACTTTGGTGCCCACGGCCACGTTCAAATCCTTGGGCCCGAACATGAACTCCTTGATATCGATTTTCACTTCCTGAGCCCACACCGGCATGGACAGCATCAGACAAGCCAAGGCCAACAATTGCTTTTTCATCCGAGCGCCCTCCCTTAGACCAGTGTCGAATCGATCAGCGCCAGCGGATGATCACCCTGCGTCGCTCGCACATCGGTGATCCCCAGGTAATTGCGCAGCTGATCAGCCGCCACCGTCATCGGCCCAGGCGTGGGCGACGCACCCGGCGCGGGTTGTGGATAAGCGGTGCCACGGGCGGTGTGAAAGGTGATGTTGCCTTCGACCTTCTGGATGACCTGGTGGATATGCCCGTTCAACACCGTCACCGAACCGTACTTACGCAGCATGGCAATCGCCTGATCGCCATCCTCGGTGCCCCAGCCCCACGGCTGATAAACCGTCCATAACGGGATGTGGGTAAACACCACGATGGGCGTGCTGCTGCTCACGGCGCGCAAATCGTCGGTCAGCCAGGCCAGTTGATCGGCGCCCAGGGTTGCTTCCCGGCCCGCCTGGAAATTGAAGACATTCACCAACGCAATAAAATGCACGCCGTGGTCATCGAAGCTGTACCAGCCATTGCCTTTGGTGCCCTTGCCGTAACGCTCCAGGTAGAGCTTGCCGCCGCCCTCGTCGAGGGTGTCGTGTTCCCCCGGGACGTAGTGCACCGGGGACGGCAGGCCCTTGAGCAGTTGCGCGGCCGTGTCGAATTCCTCCGGTTTGGACAGGTGGGTGATGTCGCCGGTATGCAGGATCAGCGCCGGCGGTTTTGGCAGCGCGATGACTTTGTCGATCGCCACCTGCAAGGTCTTCACCGGTTCCGGATTGGCCTCCTTGTTGAAGCCGATGTGCGAGTCGCTGATCTGCACGAAGTGGAAGGTGCTGGCCAGTGCCTTGGGGTCGGAAACGTTGCCCGCGGCATCCAGGGCGAAGGCCCGGGGAATGCCGCCGCTCAGGGCCCAGATGACCCCCGCCCCGGCCCACGCCGAGCATTTCAACAGCGTCCGCCGGTCGGGGTTGAGCGGGCCGTCGGTGCGAAGCGGGTGTCTTGATTGAATGTCCATCGGTTTTCCCTCGCTGGCGAACTACAGTGATGGTGCTGACACGAGGTACAACCCGGCGGGACGGGACTTTATTCCGGGTCGGAAAAATAATTTTTTCCAGGGAATAAAAGGCCGCGCAACACAGTTATAGAGGTGGGACAGTGCGGGAACCACTATGAAGCGATTTGAGGAACTGTTTGCGCCCCACCTGGACGCGGCCTACAACCTCGCGCGCTGGCTCACCGGCAACGACAGCGCCGCGCGCGATGTCGTCCAGGAAAGTGCCCTGCGCGCCTTCCGGTTTTTACACCGCTTCGCCGACGGCAACGCCAAGGCCTGGTTCCTGACCATCGTGCGCAACGAAAGCTACACCTGGCTCAAGGCCTCGGCCGGGCATCATTGGGTGGCGATCGGCGATGAACTGTCTGAAGAGGACACCGCGCTGAGCCACAGCCAGACCCCGGAACTGCTGGCCATTCACACGGAAAATGCGGCGCTCATCCAGCAAGCCCTGAGCGCTCTGCCGCCGGCGTTTCGTGAGGTGATTGTTCTGAAAGAACTCGAAGACCTGCCCTACAAGGACATCGCCCTGGTGGTCGACATTCCCATCGGCACCGTCATGTCGAGACTGGCCCGGGCCCGAGCCATGCTCAAGCGCGAACTACTGAAGTTGCACGATCATGAATGAACTCGACTGCACGGTTTGCCAGACGTTGATGCATGGCTATCTGGACAAGGAACTTGACCCTGCGACGGCTGCGACGGTGGCTGGGCATTTGGCGGTGTGCGCCGAGTGCGCGCGGTTGCATGATCAGGCAAGGTTGCTGATGCTCGGTGTGAAACGCCAGGTACCGTATTACGCGGCGCCGGCGTCGTTGACGGCCGGTGTGTTTCCGCCAAAGGCACCACCGCCCGGCATTTTCGAACGTTGGCGGACATGGTTCGCACCGGCGTTTTCAGCAGCGACTCTGGCCTTGGCAGTGGTGCTTTATGCGGCAACACCGGCCAGCGAACAATCGCTGATGGACGAGGCCGTTTCCAGCCATGTCCGCTCGTTGATGGGCGAGCATTTGAACGATGTGGTGTCGTCCGACCGCCACACCGTGAAGCCTTGGTTCACCGGCAAACTCGACTTCTCGCCGCCGGTCGTCGATTATTCGGCACAAGGGTTTGTACTGTTGGGGGGACGGTTGGATTACCTGCAACATCAGACCACGGCAGCCCTGAGTTATGGGCGGGCCAAGCACATTATCAACGTGTTTATCCTGCCCACGCCGGACGCGGACAAGCCGCAACAGAGCCAGGCGATTCGTGGCTTTAACGTGGTGTCCTGGCAAGCGAATCACATGCGGTTCGTGCTGGTGTCCGATCTGGAGAAAAGCGAGCTGGAGACGTTCAGCCTGTTGCTCAAACCTTAGAACACACACCACCCTGTGGGGTCAGTGCTGGCGCAGCCACTCGATAAACAGCGCAAACAACTCCGACTGGGACCCGACTTCCAGCTTCAAATACAGGTTCTTGCGGTGCATGCGCACCGTCTCAGGCGAGATGCTCATCTGGCTGGCCGTGGATTTTACCGAATGCCCCCGGAGCACCATGTGCGCCACTTCCCGCTCGCGCTCGGTCAGCACGTCGCAGCCAAAGTTTTCGAAGGCGGACTGCACGCGTTGCTTCAGATCGTCACTTTCAGTGACTGCACTTTGTGCCAGACCACGACGGCCAAACTCACTGATAAATTCCCGAACCAACGGCTCCACCGCGCGCAACAGGTTCAGCTGATCCGCCCGCAAGCTTTCCCCGCCAAACCCCTGAAACAGGCTGACCGAGACCTGGCTGTCGTGCCCCGTATCGATCAGGTAAAAACTGTCCTCCGAACACCCGGCCTTCAAGTAATAAGTCTTGTAGTACTCGGTGTCGAAGAAGTTGTCCGGGGCGATTTCCTCCAAGTGATAAAACCCTTCGGCCAGGCCCTGCTCCACTGCCAGGCAAAACGGGTCGAGCAAGTAGCCACCGGAAAAATAGCGGTCGATGATCGAGTCCCGATACTGCTCCGGGATACCGCGCTGGTACAGCAACTGCGGCGCGCGATCCTTGTGTTCGAGGCTGATCATTACCGATTCGATCGACACCAGATGCCCGAACGCCGACGCCAGGTAGTGCAGCGCATCAGGCGCGTCGACATGGGCGAATGCCTCGCGCATGTCGCCGTGCCATTTGTGCAAGGCCCCGAAGGGCAATGCGATCAGCGTATCGTCGTTGGGTTTGCTCATGCCCCGCAGTCTAGCGGGAGAACCGACGCCAGGTAACCGCCTATTGAGCGAACTCATGGCCCGAAGTACTGGCCGCTTTTTTCAAGCTCGGCCGCCACTTCAAGAATGCACACTCGCAGGATCTCGACGATTTCATCGACCTGGGCACACGTCAGGATCAGCGGCGGCGACATCACGTTGAGGTGCATGATCGGCCGCACCAGCAACCCTCGAGCCTGCGCCCGGGAGTGAATCATCTCGCCAATATTGATCTCATCGGCGAACAACGCCTTGGTGCGTTTGTCGGCCACGAACTCCACGCAGGCCATGAACTTCTGGCAGCGCACATCGCCCACCAGTGGCAAGTCGCTGAGGGTTGCCAGCCTTTCTTCGAGGTAGGCGCCGACCACATCGACATGCGCCAGCAGGTTTTCGCGCTCGATGATCTCGATGTTTTTCAGCGCCGCCGTGCAGCACACCGGGTGGCCGCTGTAGGTGAAGCCGTGGGTAAAGCAGCGGCCCTTGCCGGGCTCGGCGATGACTTTCCAGATACGGTCGGAAAAGATGCACGCGCCCAATGGCAAATAAGCCGAAGTCAGGCCTTTGGCCGTGGTGATGATGTCCGGCTGCACATCGAACAGATCATAAGAGGCGAAGAATTTGCCCAGGCGCCCGAACGAAGTCACCACTTCATCGGCGACAAACAGAATGTCGTAGCGCTGGCAGACTTCCCACATGCGTTTCAGGTAGCCCTTGGGCGGAATGATCACCCCGCCCGAGCCCATGATCGGCTCGGCAAAGAAGCCCGCGACCTTGTCGGCGCCGATGGCCAGGATCTTGTCTTCGAACTCCTTGATCAGAAATTCGAGAAACTGCGCTTCGTCCATGCCGTCCGGTGCGCGGTACGGGTTCGGGTTGGAGACGTGGTGAATCCTGTCGTTGGCGTAATCGAATTCCGGCACGCGGTCGGCGGCCTTGTTGCCGATCGACATCGTCAGCGTGGTGGAGCCGTGATACGCGTTAAACCGGGCGATGACGTGCTTCTTCTCCGGTTTGCCTCGGCAGTTCTGATAGTACTGAATCAGCCGGTACGCGGTGTCCACGGCGGTGGAGCCACCGGTGGTCAGGAACACATGATCGAGATCGCCCGGCGCCAGGCTGGCGAGTTTTTCGCACAACTGGATGGCGACGTTGTTGGACATGTCGGAAAACGGATTCGAATACGCCAGTTGCCGCACCTGATCGGCAATCGCCAGGGCCATTTCCTCGCGGCCCAAGCCGATGTTGGTGCACCACATGCCGCCGACCGCATCGAGAAAACGGTTGCCGTGAGCGTCGTAAATATAAGCGCCGTCACCGGCCACAATGTTCAGCGCGCCCTGTTCGGCGTGCTCGTCGAACACGTGGTAGCCGTGCATGTAGTGGGCTTTATCAGCCTTGATCAACTGGGCGTCATCAACCGCCGGCAGTGCTTTCAACGTTGGAGTAGCCATACAAAAACCTCAAGCCGAAGGGTTAAACGATCAGATCCCGCTCTTCACCGTGCTCCAGACGCGGGTGATGGCGCGCATTTCCTTGGCGTCCTGAGTCTTTTGCGGAAACAGGCGCAGACGGGTTTCTTCATCGGGGTAAATCGCCGGATTGCTGCGCACATCGGCATTCAGCAACGGCGTGGCCGCCGCGTTGCTGTTGGCGTAGTGGATGTAATCGGTGACGTCCGCCATCACTTGTGGCTGCATCAGGTACTCAAGGAACTTGTGTGCATTGGCCACGTGCGGCGCGTCGGCGGGGATGTACATGTTGTCGAACCAGATCAGCGAACCTTCCTTGGGAATGAAGTACGCCAGTTTGATCTTCAATTTGGCTTCTTCGGCGCGGGCCATGGCGGTGGCGTAGTCGCCGGACCAGGTCATGGCCATGCAGACATCGCCGTTGGGCAGGCTGGTCAGGTAGTTCACCGAGTCGAATTTCTTGATGTACGGCCGCACGGACAGCAACAAGTCCTGCGCGGCTTTCAAGTCTTCCGGCGACGCACTTCGCGGGTCTCGTCCCAGGTACTTCAAGGCCAGCGGAATGACTTCGGTGGGCGCATCGACCAGGGTGACGCCACAGTCGGCGAAGCGCGAGACGATTTTCGGGTCGAAGATCATCGCCAGTGAACCAATTGGCGCGTCCGGCATGCGTTCCTTGATCTTGTCGACGTTGTAGGTGATGCCGTTGCTGCCCCAAGTGTAAGGCGCGGAATACACGGTGCCGGCATCAAAGCCCTGCAAGTCCTGCAAGACTTTCGGGTCAAGGTTGGTCCAGCCCGGCAGCAACTTCTTGTCCAGCGGCTGGAACACTTTGGCCTTGATCAAGGGGGGCGCAAGGGAGGCATTCAATACCACCAGATCGTAACCGGAGTGCCCGGTGAGCAACTTCGCCTGGACGGTTTCGTAGGCATCAAAGGTGTCGTAGATCACCTTGATCCCGGAGGCTTTCTCAAAGTCGGCGATGGTCTTTTCGCCGATGTAGTCCGCCCAGTTGTACAACCGGAGCGTATTGTTTTCGTTCACGTCAGTGGCGGCTTGAGCGTTGAGTGTCAGCGGAACTAGCAACAGACTGGAAATCACCATGAGGGCCTTGCGCATAGCAAATTCACCTTATCAAGCGAAGTCGGTTCTGGACGACCGGTTGATGCCACTATTGAGCGATCGGGCCAACGGCACCATACCCCGAATGGGTGTGTGAACCGTTTTGCCGGTTAACGCGACGGCTAAACATGGCAAAAAGCAGCAGTTTCGTTGACTCGTTTTGTCATAGCTCCCATGCCGGCCGGGCGCTTAGAGTGGCTGCCGGACAAAACAGGCGGGGCATTCCATGAGTGAGCTGATCAAACAACACCGAAACGAAGGCGTTTTGACGCTCACGCTCGACCGCCCCGACAAGCTCAATGCGCTGAATAACAGCCTGTACACGCAGTTGGCCGACCAGTTGCTGGCCGCGGATGAAGACGCCGACGTCGGCGTGATCGTGATCACCGGCGGCACCACGTGCTTTACCAGTGGCAATGATCTGGCGGATTTTCTCGAGCACCCGCCGACCCATCTGGACAGCCCGGCCTTTCGCCTGATGAACGTCGTCATTCACCTGCAAACACCGTTGATCGCCGCCGTGTGTGGCGCGGCCATTGGCATTGGCACCACTCTGCTGCTGCATTGCGATCAGGTGCTGGTGACGCGAAACGCCAAGCTGCGCGTGCCGTTCGTCAACCTGGGCCTGTGCCCGGAGTTCGGTGCCAGCCTGTTGTTGCCGCGCCTGATCGGTCACGCCCGCGCCGCCCGCCTGTTGCTGTGGGGCGACAGCCTCGACGGCGCTGCGGCGGTCGCCTGCGGCCTGGCCAACGAGCTGTTCGACGACGGCCAACAATGCCTCGACGCCGCACAAAACCTGGCCCGACGCCTGCTGGCCTTGCCGCAGGATTCACTGCGCCAGACCCGGCAACTGCTCAAACAGCCAACGCTGGTGGAGCTGCAAGCCACTATTCGTCAGGAAAACCTGTTGTTCATCGAGCGCCTCAAGACCCCTGAAGCGCAAACAGCGTTGACCGCCCTACTCAATCGCAGTACAGAAAAGCATTCACCAAGAGGAAAGCCGTAATGAACACCCCGGATATTTTTGTTGTCAGCGCCGCACGTACCGCCATCGGCACCTTTGGCGGTTCGCTCAAAGACGTTCCGCTGGTCGACCTGGCGACCACGGCTGTCAAGGCTGCCCTGCAACGCTCCGGCGTAGACCCGGCGCAAGTTGGCCATCTGGTGATGGGCAGCGTGATCCCGACCGAAACCCGCGACGCCTACATCTCCCGCGTTGCCGCGATGAACGCCGGCATCCCGAAAGAGACCCCGGCCTACAACGTCAACCGCCTGTGCGGTTCCGGCCTGCAAGCGATCATCAATGCCGCGCAAACCCTGATGCTGGGCGATGCCGACATCGTCGTCGGTGCCGGTGCCGAATCCATGAGCCGCGGGCCTTACATCATGCCGGCCGCCCGTTGGGGTGCGCGCATGGGCAACATCCAGGCCATCGACTACATGCTGGGCATCCTGCATGACCCGTTCCACGGCATCCACATGGGTATCACCGCCGAGAACGTCGCTGAGCGCAATGGCATCACCCGTGAAATGCAAGACGCCCTGGCCCTGGAAGACCAGAAACGCGCGGCCTTCGCCATTGCCAATGGCTACTTCAGCGAGCAAATCGTTGGGGTGGAAATCCGTGATCGCAAAGAAACCAAGCTGTTCAGCGTCGACGAACACCCACGCGCCACCTCGCTGGAACAACTGGCGGGCATGAAGCCAGCGTTCAAGAAAGACGGCTCGGTGACCGCCGGCAACGCTTCCGGCCTGAACGACGGCGCCGCTGCCCTGGTCATGGCCACCGGCGCCGCCGTGCAGGCCAACAACCTGCGCCCGCTGGCCCGCCTGGTCAGCTACGCCCATGCCGGTGTTGAACCGGAATTGATGGGCCTCGGCCCGGTGCCGGCCACCCGCCTGGCACTCAAGCGTGCCGGCCTGACCGTCGCCGACATGGACGTGATCGAAGCCAACATCGCCTTCGCCGCCCAGGCCTGTGCCGTCAGCCAGGAACTGGACCTCGACCCGGCCAAAGTCAACCCGAACGGTTCGGGCATTTCCCTGGGTCACCCGGTCGGCGCGACTGGCGCGATCATCGCCACCAAAGCCATCCACGAACTGCACCGCACCAACGGCCGTTATGCGCTGGTGACCATGTGCATCGGTGGTGGTCAGGGGATTGCGGCGATTTTCGAACGCGTTTAAGTGTCAACGCGATGCCCGGTGCAACGCCGGGCATCGCAGCGCTTGATGGCGTTTTTACGCGGTGCTGCCACCATGGTGGTCAATATTCACGGCCTGTCGCGCTTCCGGGAACTAACGCCAGCAGCAATGCCGCCACGCCGCAGAGCATCAAGGTCTCGCCCAACGCCTGGCCCCACGCCGCCAGCATCAGACCACCGCCTATCAAAAGGTAATACAACAACCCGAACAGAGCTCCGGCGGTACCCAATCGATCGCCGTAATTTACCAGCGCCGAACCGAGGATATTCGGGATCGCCATGCCAAACGCCAGCACCACCACCAGCATCGCCAGCACAAACAGGGCACTGTTTTCCAGCAGCCATACGCCACTGGCTCCCACCAACGTCAATGCACCCGCAATCTGTACCCGTTGCGGCCCACTCACACCTCGATGCAGCAGCCGTTTGTTGAGCCACGCGCCGAGGCCGGACCCCAGGGCGAGGATCACGCCGCTGTAGCCAAACCATTGCGCACTCAAACCCAGTCGCTGAAACACAAACGGACCCAGGCTGTAGTAGCTGAACAAGGCGATATTGAACACCGCCACCAACAGCGTCGAACGCCAGATCTCGCGATCTTGCAGCATCCGCCACAGCGTCTCGAACAGCGCGGGTATCGTTACATTCTGCGGGCGGGTTTCCGGCAAGGTTCGCAGGCACCACAACCCTAGCGCCGAGGACAACAGCAGCAGGCACCCCACTACACCTTGGTAGCCGAACGCCTGCACCAGACTCGCCCCGGTGAATAGCCCGATTGCCGGACTGGCCGCCAACGCGATACCCATGACGGAAAACACTTGCGCCAGTTCCGCCCCCTTGAAGCGGTCGCGCAACAGGGTTTGCGTCACCACCGAGCCTACGGCCGCACCGAACGCAGCCAGTGCCTGGGCCAGCAACAGCCCATCGAACGTTCGAACATTCAGCGCCAGCACCGATGCACCCGAGTACAACGCCAGGCCGGAGAGCATCGAGGGACGCCGACCGATCCGGTCGCACATCCGGCCCCACACCACCACGCCAAAGGCGAACGCCAGGAAATACACCGACAGGGTTTGTGCCGCTCGCTGCGGGCCGACCGCAAAGGCCTGACCGATGTCCGCCAACGCCGGGCTGTAAAGGGTCTGGGCAATCTGCGGGAACATCAGCAGCGCGATCGCCAACATCAACAAGCTTTTTGAATTCATCACCACTGCTCTGTTCAGGAAATACGGGCGAGCAGCTTAAAGAACCGTAGCTGGCGTATTATCCAGACCCTGCCAACTTATCGTTGAAATCGGACAATACATGGCCTGGCTTGATGCCCATACGCAATTCGATCCCGACCGCTATCCCGCATCAGTCATCGGCATCGCTTCAACACTGGGCGATCATGATTCCGGATTACATCGGCATGAGCGCGGGCAGTTGCTATTCACCCGTCAGGGCTGCACGCGCATCACCCTCGCGCAGCAGTTGTGCCTGTTGCCACCGTCGCGTGCCGCATGGATTCCGCCGGGCGTAGAACACCGCGCCGTCATGCAGCAGAGCGTCGATTACCGCTCCATTTATCTGACGCAAGCGTTGTGCGCCGAGCTGCCGCCACAGGTCTGCGTGATTGAAGTCAGCCCCTTGCTGCGGGCGGTGCTGGAACCCATCGCCCTCGCCGATTTCGACACCGATTGGCAGCAGGGCAAGTTTGTTCATTTGCTAGGGCTGTGCCTGAGCGAAATTCGCGACGCCGTGAAACAACCGATGCTCTTGCCCCTGCCGTGGGACAAGCGGCTGGCGCCGTTGCTGGCCACGCCTGAGCAACTGCCACCGGAACTGCACGTGCTGGAAAAGCAGATTGGCGCCAGCGGCCGAACCATCGGGCGAATCTTCCAGCGCGAGACCGGCATGAGTTATCAGCAATGGCGCCAGCAGTGGCGATTGATGCGCGCCATCGAACTGCTGTCGACCGGACGCAGCATCAGCTACAGCGCTTTCGAATCAGGTTTCGCCAGCGACAGCGCATTCATTGCGTTCTTCAAAGACATGACCGGTGTTACCCCCGGCCATTGGCTCAGATAACCACCTGACGACCGGCAGCAAAAATCAATTGCCAGCAAATATTACATGCGTCATATTACCAGCGTAATAAACAGCCGTTTCCTACAGGTAAACCCCATGACCAGCATGCCCAGCCTCGAATCCGACCTTGCTGTCCCGGTGAGCACACCCAAGTCTCCCCTGCTCAAACGGTTGATCCTGCTGACGGCCGTCATCGCGGCCCTGGTGTTTGCCGGCCTGTACGCGACGCATTGGTGGACGGCCGGGCGTTTCATCGAAGAAACCGACGATGCCTACATCGGCGGCGACGTCACGGTGATCGGCCCGAAAGTCGCCGGGTACATCGAAGAAGTGCTGGTGACCGACAACCAGGCAGTCAAGGCCGGCGATGTGCTGATTCGCCTCGACGCCCGCGACTACCGCGCCAATCTCGCCAAGGCTGAAGGCGCAGTCGCCGCCGAAGAAGCCTTGCTGGCCAACCTCGACGCCACCGAACAATTGCAGTACGCAGTGATCGGCCAGGCACGTGCCGGGATCGATGCTGCAGGCGCGGAAACCTCCCGCTCCCGGGATGACAATGCCCGCTACAAAAAACTGGTTAGCACCAATGCGGTCTCGGTGGAAAGCGCTCAGCGCGCTGATGCTACGTTCAAAACCGCTCAAGCAATCAGCTCGCGGGCCCAGGCCGAGTTGTTGGCCGCGCAACGTCAATTGAACGTGATCGACACCCAGAAACAGCAAGCCCGCGCCGCGCTGATGCAGGCCCGGGCCGAACGGGATCTGGCGCAATTGAATGTCGGCTACACCGAACTCAAGGCGCCGGTGGATGGCGTGATCGGCAATCGCCGGGCACGAGTCGGCGCGTACGCGCAGGCCGGTTCGCAGTTGCTGTCGGTGGTGCCGTCCAGCGGTTTATGGGTCGATGCCAACTTCAAGGAAGATCAGCTGGCGCGGATGATTCCGGGCCAACGCGTGGTCATCCATGCGGACGTGCTGTCCGGGCAGGAGTTCCACGGGCATCTGGGCAGCCTCGCACCGGCCAGTGGCTCGCAGTTCAGCGTATTGCCACCGGAAAACGCCACGGGCAACTTCACCAAGATCGTCCAGCGAGTGCCAGTGCGCATCATCCTCGATCCGGCCGACGGCGTGCTCGGCCACCTTCGCCCAGGCCTGTCGGTGACGGCTGAAGTCGACACCCGCAAAAGCGCTGAAATTCCGGCCGTGGCCAGCGCACCATGAGCCGCGCGCTCGCCGTCCCTGCGCAACCGTTCAATCCGGCCGACATGGCGACGGCGACCAAGGTGTTCGCCTTCGCCAGCATGTGTATCGGCATGTTCATTGCGCTGCTGGATATCCAGATCGTTTCGGCTTCGTTGCGTGACATCGGTGGCGGGCTCTCGGCCGGCACCGACGAAACGGCGTGGGTGCAGACCAGTTACCTGATTGCCGAGATCATCGTGATTCCACTGTCGGGTTGGCTGTCACGGGTGTTTTCGACCCGCTGGCTGTTCTGCGCATCAGCGGTCGGTTTTACCTTGGCCAGCCTGCTCTGCGGCGCGGCCTGGAACATCCAGAGCATGATCGCCTTCCGCGCGCTGCAAGGTTTTCTCGGCGGCTCGATGATCCCGCTGGTGTTCACCACGGCGTTCTTTTTCTTCACCGGCAAACAACGGGTGATTGCCGCCGCAACCATCGGCGCGGTGGCTTCGCTGGCACCGACGCTGGGGCCGGTGATCGGCGGCTGGATCACCGATATTTCGTCCTGGCACTGGCTGTTCTACATCAACCTGGTGCCGGGGATTTTCGTCGCCGTGGCCGTGCCGATGCTGGTGAAAATCGACCAGCCGGAATTGTCGCTGCTTAAGGGCGCCGACTACCTGAGCATGGTGTTCATGGCGCTGTTTCTCGGTTGCCTGGAATACACCCTCGAAGAAGGCCCACGCTGGAACTGGTTCAGCGACAGCACCATTCTCACCACCGCCTGGATCAGCGGCCTCGCCGGACTGGCCTTCATCGGCCGGACCTTGCACGTCGCCAACCCGATCGTCGACTTGCGCGCCTTGAAAGACCGCAACTTCGCCCTCGGCTGTTTCTTCTCGTTCGTTACCGGGATCGGCCTGTTCGCCACCATTTATCTGACTCCGCTGTTTCTCGGCCGGGTGCGTGGCTACAGCGCGCTGGACATTGGACTGGCGGTTTTTTCCACCGGGGTGTTCCAGATCATGGCGATTCCGCTGTACGCCTTTCTGGCCAACCGCGTCGATCTGCGCTGGATCATGATGACCGGCCTGGGGCTGTTCGCGTTGTCGATGTGGGATTTCAGCCCGATCACCCATGACTGGGGGGCCAGAGAGTTGATGCTGCCGCAGGCGTTGCGCGGGATTGCCCAGCAACTGGCGGTGCCACCAGCCGTGACGTTGACCTTAGGGGGGCTGGCGCCAGCGCGGCTCAAACATGCGTCGGGGTTGTTCAATCTGATGCGCAACCTGGGCGGCGCCATCGGCATTGCCGCCTGTGCGACCATCCTCAACGACCGCACCAACCTGCATTTCACCCGGCTGGCGGAACACCTGAACAGTACCAACGAAGCGCTGAACCAGTGGCTGTCGCAGGTCGGCAACAACTTCGCCACCCTCGGCCAGAGCGGTGACACGAGCGTCACCGCCAGCCTGCATCAGCTATGGCTGTTGACCTACCGCGAAGCCCAGACACAAACCTATGGCGACGCGTTTTTAATGATTATGGTCTGCTTCATCATCGCCACGGCGATGGTGCCCTTGATGCGCAAGGTGCAACCACCGGCCGCGCCGTCAGCGGATGCTCACTGATCAGGCTTGAGGCATTTTGCGGAAACCTATCGCCAAGCGGTTCCAGGCGTTGATGGTGGTAATGGCCACGGTCAGGTCGACCATTTCCTTGGGGCTGAACTCGGAAACCGCCAGTTCATAATCTTCGTCCGAGGCGTGAGTCTGGCTCACCAGCGTCACGGATTCGGTCCAGGCCAGCGCCGCACGTTCACGCGGGGTGAAGAACGGCGTTTCGCGCCAGGCCGACAACGTCGCCAGACGACGCTCGTCTTCACCGCCCTTGCGGGCATCGGCGCTGTGCATGTCGAGGCAGAAGGCGCAGCCGTTGATTTGCGAGGTGCGCAGCTTGACCAGTTCGATCAGGTTCTTTTCCAGCGGCAGCTTCGACACCGCGGTTTCCAGGGCGATCATGGCTTTGAGCGCATCAGGGGAAGCGGTGTAGAAATCGATACGAGGTTTCATGGTGGACTCCGGTAGCAAGTGGGGGTGGAGCTAAGTTAGCCCCGCTGGCCCTTCTGACAAATAGCCAATATTCCAGAAGTCGAGGAGGCCATTGGAGACCAATGAAAAATCAGCCGAGTCTGAAATGGCCATCGCGAGCAGGCTCACTCCTACAGTGACCGTATTCCTTCTGAAGAAACCCGATCAACTGTGGGAGTGAGCCTGCTCGCGATCCGCGCAGCGGCCATCCACCGCAGTCCTCTAAGCCCTATTGCGCAACCACTGCAAAAAGCCCTTGCGCGCCACCACCTTCGGCACTTCCTGAGTCAACGTCTGCGCCTTGTTCAAGCGGAAATCCAGCAGCGCCTTCATCGACTCGCCAATGTCATGCCGCGCATCCAGGCACGGTTTGAGGTAGTCCTTCTCGATTCGGTACAAGCTGCAAGCGGTTTTGGCGATGAAGTCTGCCGGCATCGCGGTATCCTGCAAGATACCGCCTTCGCCGATCACCTCGCCCGGCCCCATGCGCCCCGACTCGAACTTGACCCCGGCACGGCTCAATTCCACCGTGACCACGCCGGATTCGATGATGAACAAATGATCGCTGACCTCCCCCGCCGGCAGGATCATGTCGCCGGCACGGAAGGTCTGCAGGGTCATGTTCTGGCTGAAGGTCTCTTTCTCATCCTGCCGCAGGGTCGAGAAAATCGCCGAGCTTTCCAGCAAGGCCCTTGGCCGCGACAGGCCGGCTGGCAGATTCGATTCGACGGTCGACAACAGGCTGACACCCGCCGCCTGCAAATGCCGATAAGACAGATCGAACAGCAGATTGCGCACCATGCGCTTCTGATCCATCGAGACCACGAAACCGCTGATTTCGTATTCCACGCCCGCGGCACTGGAACCTTTGAGGGCGACGCACGGTGCCGGTTTTGGCAGCAAATGGCGGCAGCCCTGCATCGCCCGTTCGAGCGCGTCGATCACTGTTTGCGGGCGCGCGTGCGGGCTCAGTTGCAGGCTGATCGACACGCCAAAAATGTCGCTCGGCCGGCTGAAGTTGATGATCTTGGCCTTGGCCGCCAGGGAGTTGGGAATCACCGCCATGCTGCCTTGGGCGGTTTGCATGCGCGTGGCGCGCCAATCGATGTCGGTGACCCGGCCTTCGGTGCCGTCGATGGAGATCCAGTCATCCAGCTGATAGGGTTTGGTGGTGTTCAGAACGATCCCGGAGAACACGTCGCTGAGGGTGCTTTGCAAGGCCAGGCCGACGATGATCGCCAAGGCGCCGGACGTGGCCAGCACGCCTTTGACCGGCAGGTCGAGCACGTACGCCAGCGCCGCGATGATCGCGATCAGGAAGATCACCGCGCCGAGCAAATCCTGAAGCAGCCGCCCGGTGTGCCCCACACGCTGCATCATCACCGCGCCGATCAGCACCGTCAGGGTCCGCGCACCAAACAGCCACCAGCCAATCTGCAAACCGGTGGCCGCCAGGTGCAGCGGCACGTTGTCTGCCCACGGAGCGACCTCCAGTGGGTTCAAGCCTTCATTGAACAGCAGGACGCTGAACAACGAGAAAATCACCAGCCGGACCAGCAGTTTCCAGTTGCTGCCGCTGGCGCTGATCAAACGCCACAGCCCCAGATCGACCACGATCAGGACCAGGGCGCAGACCAAAGGATGATTGGTGAAAAAAGACAGCATCGAACAACTCCAACGAAGGCCAATGGCGCGAAGATCTCACACATTGGGCACAGTGTAGGAGGGTTTCATGCAAAACAAATATGGGAGCGGGCTTGCTCGCGAAAGCGCAGTGTCAATCGGCACAAATGGTGACTGATCCACCGCTTTCGCGAGCAAGCCCGCTCCCACATTTACTGAGGTATTACACCCAATCGGGTTAACCGTGCATCCGGCCAAAACGACCGGACTGGAAGTCGACGAACGCCTGGTGAATCTCTTGTTCGGTGTTCATCACGAACGGGCCGTGACCGACAATCGGCTCGTCGATCGGCTCACCGCTGAGCAACAGCACCACCGCGTCCTCGCTGGCTTCGAGGGTCATCTGATCGCCCTTGCGATCGAACAGGGCCAACTGACCTTCGCCTACCGACTCCTGGCCATTGACCTGAACCGTGCCACGCAACATCACCAACGCCGTGTTGCGACCTTCGTGCAAGTCCAGGGTCAGCAGCTTGCCGCCCTTGAGACGCAGGTCCCAGACGTCAATCGGGGTGAACGTGCGCGCCGGGCCGGAGTGTCCGTCGAACTCACCGGCGATCAAGCGCAGGCTGCCGGCCTGGTCCTTGAGCGCGATGTTCGGGATGTCGCCATCGAGAATCGTCTGGTAACCGGCATCGGCCATTTTGTCCTTGGCCGGCAGGTTGACCCACAACTGCACCATTTCCAGGGTGCCGCCGGACTTGGCAAAACCTTCGGAGTGAAACTCCTCATGCACAATCCCCGAAGCAGCGGTCATCCACTGCACATCGCCCGGGCCGATCGTGCCGCCACTGCCGGTGGAATCGCGGTGTTCCACTTCTCCTTTGTAAACGATGGTCACGGTTTCGAACCCACGGTGCGGATGCTCGCCCACGCCGCGTCGTTCGCTGGTCGGGGTGAACTCGGCAGGGCCGGCATGATCCAGCAGCAGGAACGGGCTGATGTGCTTGGCCAGGTTGTCGTAGGAAAACAGCGTACGAACCGGAAAACCGTCGCCGACCCAATGAGTGCGTGGACTGGTGTAGATACCGATGATGTTCTTCATGGTGTCTCCTGATGAGGTGAATGTCGCCATGAACTGAGCTTAAAACCGAACCCATTGAGGCACTAGATGGCAAAAATCAGTTTTAGCGTTCTACCTGGAGAACGATGACGGTGGCGCCCCCATCCTGGGTGCGCGCCGAAGGCAAGATCGTACATTTGGGGCGTTCGACAGCGCTGGCCGAGGGGCGGATTTATGATGTGGATGGACGGCTGTATGCCACAGGGTCGACGACTTGCATGATTCTTGAGGCTCGCGGGTAAGGCGTTGGGCCGAGTCGCGTCCTTCGCGAGCAAGCCCGCTCCCACATTAGATCGAAGGTGTTCACAAGTTTTGTGTTCGAAGGAGATCTCATGTGGGAGCGGGCTTGCTCGCGAAGGCGCCAGACCAGACACCCAAAGTTCAAGTAATGCACGGATTCATGACTTGCGGTAAACAGTGCTTTGCCCATCCAGCGGTTTTTCCCAAGGATCGCACCGGGGATACTCCTGCCATTCCCACTGCCCCCCTGGAGTCACTGATGTCTATTCCTCCGTTCGGTCTCGGTACGTTTCGCCTGCAAGGTCAGGTGGTCATCGATTCGGTGAGCACTGGCCTGGCGCTGGGCTACCGGGTAATCGACACCGCGCAAATCTACGAAAACGAAGCCGACGTCGGCCACGCCATCGCCACCAGCGGTATCGCCCGTGAAGAACTGTTCATCACCAGCAAAATCTGGGTCGCGAACTTCGCCAAGGACCGTTTGATCGACAGTCTCAAAGAGAGCCTGCGCAAACTGCAAACCGACTACCTGGACTTGACGCTGATCCACTGGCCCTCCCCCGAGGACCAGGTGCCGGTCGAGGAATTCATGGGCGCGCTGCTTGAAGCCAAACAGTTGGGTCTGACCCGGCAGATCGGTGTCTCCAACTTCACCGTCGACCTGATGAAACAGGCCATCGCCGCCGTCGGTGCCGACCACATCGCCACCAACCAGATCGAACTGCACCCTTATCTGCAAAATCGCACAGTCGTCGAATTCGCTCAAACCCAGGGCATCCAGATCACGTCGTACATGACCCTGGCCTATGGCGAAGTGCTCAAAGACCCGATCATCCAGCAGATCGCCGAGCGCCTTCAGGCCACCGCCGCGCAAGTCACGCTGGCGTGGGCCATGCAGTCGGGTTACGCGGTGATCCCTTCTTCCACCCAACGTGCCAACCTGCAAAGCAACCTGAAAGCCTGCGACCTGACCTTGAGCGACGCCGACATGACATTGATCGCCGGCCTTGATCGTGGCCAGCGGCTGACCAGCCCTAAAGGCATCGCGCCGCAGTGGGATTAAGCCTCAGCCGCGTGAGAGGCTTTGGTCCAGTCGGGTCATGGCTTGCTGCAATTGATTGACGGCTTCATCGATCATCACCGCACGCCCCTGCGCGCAAGCGCGCTCAAGTTGCTCGCAGCATTCGACCAATCGCTGCGCACGGACCATCCGCGCGCTGCCCTTGATACGGTGCGCCAGTTCCTGAAGACGCGGGTGATCGTCGCCCGCGTGGGCTTGCAGCAGATGATTGAGGTCTTCGTGGTTGGACTTGGCCAATTCGCGCAGCAACTGATTGATCAGCGTCCGGTCTTCGCCGACGTAAAGCTCCAGGCCGGTCAAGTCCATCTCCAGACTGGCTTGCGTATCGGCCGGCAGGGCGATTGGCTCACCGCCAAACTGCGAGGCCAGCCAGGCGCTCAAATCCGCCAGCAGAATGGGTTTGAACAAGCAGTCGTCCATGCCCGCTTCCATGCACCGAATCCTTTCTTCAGGTTGCGCGTTGGCGGTAAATCCCAGAATCAGCGTGGGCGGCAATCCATAGGCACGCTCTTCATCACGAATCGCCCCTGCCAACTCATAACCACTGAACCGAGGCATGTTGCAGTCGCTGATGACCACATCGGATTCGTGGCCGCGCCACAACTCAAGCGCTTGCAGGCCATCTTCGGCCTCCATGACCCGGTGCCCCAGATAGCTTAGTTGGCGCGTCAGCAACAAGCGATTGGCCGGGTAATCATCAACCACCAAAATCCTCAGGGGGCGGGTGCATAGCGCCAATCCACTGTCCATCGCCTCGCCGGCTGGCAAGGCTTTCAACGCCACCAATGACAGACTGATGTCCGCCCGGGTGCCCCGCCCCAGGACACTGTCGAGCGCCAGCCTTCCGCCCATCATTTCGCACAGGGTACGGCTGATCACCAGCCCCAGCCCAGAGCCTTTGCGTCCCGACTGTAGATTGTTGCCGGCCTGGACGAACGGGCTGAACAATCGCTGCAGATCAACCGCGCTGATACCAATGCCGCTGTCGTCGATGTGTACCGCCACAGCCAGATGACCTGAAATCCCCGGCACCACCCGCAGCGTCAGGCTCACTTCACCTGCCTGAGTAAACTTGATTGCGTTGCTCAACAGATTGGACAGCACCTGCTTCAAACGCGTGGGGTCAATCAACACGTCACGGTCACTGCGTTCATCCAGATCAACCCGCCATGCCAGACCTTTTTCCCGCGCCAGACCTTCGAACACCCGGCACACCGAGGCCACCAGCGCATGCAAATTCACACGTTCAGGCACCAGCGACAGATGCCCGGATTCAATGCGGGCGATGTCCAGGATATCGCCGATCAGTGCCAACAACTGCTGCGCGGCTGCGGACGCCACTTCCAGAGCTGAACGATCGGCGATGCCCTCTTCCGCGCGCATCCCGGCCATTTCGAGCATGCCAATCAAGGCGTTCATCGGCGTACGAATTTCGTGGCTCATGGTCGCCAGAAACGTGGTTTTCGCACGATTGGCATCGTCGGCCGCGTCTTTGGCATCTTGCAATTGCTGCAACCATTGTTGGCGCTGGCGGATCTGCCGACGTTGCCAGACGATCCAGCCCACCGCCAGCAAAAGCAACACGGCGGCAGCGGCGAACCCCTGCAAGATAACCGGTCGGTGACGCAACCAGTAGCTGTCATCCACTACCACATCATTTCCCCAACGGGTGACCAAACCGTCCATTTCATCAGGCGAAATACTCAGCAACGCCTTGTTCAAGATCGATTGCAACTCCGGGTCTCCACCGCCCGTTGCCATCGCGATGCGCGCCGGTTCGTCACCCACGGTACTACTGATCCGTAAGCGTCCCGGGTAATACCGGGCGATCAGATATCGGGTCATGAACAATGAACTGACGGCCGCGGCGGCTTGTCCGTTCATGACTAACTCCATCCCCTGCGCCGGGTTTTCAACATCCACCATGCGCACCCCAGGCACTCGCGCCTGAATGAAGGCGCGCACCGGGTGGCTGTGGTAAATCGCCAGGCGTTTACCGGCCAGTTCGTCCAGTGTCTTGGGGCTATCGGGTGTGATTGCGCTGACGAGCATGTACGGATTGGTCAGATAGGGGCTGGTAAAGTGCAGGTCGGCGACACCTTCGGTGGCCGGGATGATGGCAGGTATGACGTCGATCTCGCCCGCCTTGAGTCGCTGAACCTGTTGATCAAGGGATCGCCCCCGCAGCACCTTGAAGTTCAAACCGCTGCGCTGGCTGATCAGCGACAGCAATTGCGCGGTCAACCCGCTGAATTGTCCCTCGGCATTGAAGAACGTCAGAGGCGCGAAGTTCTCGACCACCCCGATAGTGACCTGTGGATGACGCTCCAGCCACTGCTGCTCACTGGCGCTCAGATTGACCCGCGACTGACCCAGCGTGTTGACCCTGCCGGCGCTCCAGCGCTGTTCGATGAGCGCGCGCTGTTTCATCGGGATCGCCGCCAGGGCCTTGTCGATGATGGCCTTGAGCGGCAGGTTGTCCCGCGCCAGGGCAAAGCCGAACGGATTGGCGTCGAGACCGGACGGTCCCACCAACTGCACGTCATTGGGGTAGTTATTGTTGATCAGGTAATTGGCGCTGATGAGGTCCCCGAGGTACACGTCATCTTGCCCATACGCTACCGCGCCCAGCGCATCGAGTGCCGATGGATAACGCTGCAGGCTGGCCTCGGGATAAAACGTTTCGACCGTCTGCGCCGGCAAATAGTCATCGACCATGGCAATGCGTTTGCCCGCAAGATCCTCGGGCATGCGCTCGTCCAGTCGGGTAACCAGCATGGGTTGATCTTCAGCGTAGGGCCTGGACAGGACCAACTCAGGGTCGGCCGCTTCGAAACTGTTCGAGGTTCCCAATAGATCAAGCGCGCCGTATTTCAAAGCCTCCATGGCCGCGTCCCGCGCGTTATAACGCTGCACTTCAATCGGAACGTTCAATAATTGCGCGATCAGTTGCGCGTAATCAGCGGTGATGCCTTCCAGCTCATCCACGCTGCGCGTCACTTCGAAGGGCGGATAATCAGCGCCACTCACCCCGAGGCGCAAGACACTCTTGTTGCGCAGCCATTGCCGGTCATTTTCATTCAAATGGACCTCGTAACCCTCCACCGTGGAACGTCCCAGCAGCTGCAAGGACTTCGTCTCCCCAGCCATGGTCGACTGCGCCAAACACATTAACATTGCGCACATCAGGATACGCACGTTCAGACGCCTTCATATCAAGTGGTTGCGGAGGGCGAAGTCGCGCAGGTGCACGGCCGACTGTACGCCGAGTTTTTCGATCAAACGGGTCTTGTAGGTGCTGACGGTCTTGTGACTCAAGTACAGCTTCTCGGCGATGACCTTGTTTGCGTCACCCTTGGCCAGGCATTGGAGGATGGTCAATTCGCGGTTGGAGAGATGGTCGATCATTTGTTTTTCGCTTTGCTGCATCGCGTCCATCGATGCGCTGGGCAGTTGGGCGAAATAGGTGTACCCGGCCATCAGTGCCTGTATGGCCTTGTGCAACTGACTCAGGTCGTTGGTCTTGGAGACGTACGCCAAAGCACCGGAGCGCATGCAACGCTCTTGAAAAAACAATTCGTCAAGGGACGTGAATACCAGCACCGCACACGACAAGTTGCTGGTTTTGATTCGCTCGAGTACATCCAGCCCGCTACCACCGGACATCATCAGATCCAGAATCACCAGTAAAGGCGTGTGTTCACGCAGGATCGCTGACGCTTGCCCGACATTGCATGCTTCATAAATCCGTTTGAAACCTTCCTGTGCAAGCACCAGTTTGACTGCGGCGCGAACCACCGGATGATCCTCCACAATCAGCGCTGACCTCATGAAAACTTCCTGTGCAAAAAATCGACGATGACGCCACGGATGCCCGTCGGAAAAGGCCCGAGTGCACGCAGAAACTGCGCGAAAACTCTTACATGGCGGAAGGATGAAAACTACCTGTCAGAAATGACAGTTCCGACGAACGGGAACTTTGGCTCAGCCCATTTTTTGCTGATAACGCATGGTCAGGTCATCATTGGCACGCACCAAGGGGTCCACGGTGGACATCAAACGCTGGATGCCCTTCAGGTCTGGAAGCACGGCAGTGCTCACCTGAATCGTCTTTTGCCCGCTGATCGACATCGGCGCGAATTGCGCGAGGGTGTCGTTGAAAACCAGGGCGTTGCGAACCTGCGGGTTGTCGAGTAAAAAACCGCGCAGGTCCAATGAACCAGCGGCCATGGCAGCATTGATGACCACCAGGTCAAACGGTTCGCAACCGTACTCGACCAGGGTCAACAGCTCTTCAAGGTGTTGAACCGGTGCCACCCGGTAATAGCCCAACTGATTGAACAGACGCTCGATCTTCATCCGCTGAAAGTGCTGCTCGTCGGCAATCAGGATTCGTAATGCTTTATTCGTCATTCCGGGGTCCGCAGGGTGACCAAAGTGAGGCGCAAGACTACGGAAGCTTGATACCGGTTTATGTAGGACTTTTCCTAAATGCTTGTTCACCCTTTCTTATATATACGAGGGTTCACGGCTGGATCCGTGCCCCCTCGGCTCAAGGATGACGTTGCAACCGGACGACTTACTGCCAGCCAAACCGGCGAATGTAGAACCCTTTCACCGCCTGCGTCAGCGCCATGTACGCCAGCAGGATCACCGGCAGAAACACGAAGTACATCGATGGCAGCGCCTGCAATTTGAAGTAGTGCGCCAGCGGCCCCATCGGCAGGAAAATGCCGACCGCCATGATGATCCCGGTCATCACCATCAACGGCATCGCCGCGCGGCTTTGCAGGAACGGGATTTTCGGGGTGCGGATCATGTGCACGATCAGCGTCTGGGTCAGCAGCCCGACCACGAACCAGCCAGACTGGAACAACGTCTGGTGGTCCGGGGTATTGGCGTCGAACACGTACCACATCAAGGCAAACGTGGTGATGTCGAAGATCGAGCTGATCGGCCCGAAGAACAGCATGAAGCGCCCGACATCCGCCGGTTGCCAGCGCTGCGGTTGCTTGAGCATTTCTTCATCGACGTTATCAAACGGGATGGCGATCTGCGAAATGTCATAGAGCAGGTTTTGCACCAGCAGGTGCATCGGCAGCATCGGCAGGAACGGGATGAACGCGCTGGCCACCAGCACCGAGAACACGTTGCCGAAGTTCGAACTGGCGGTCATCTTGATGTACTTGAGCATGTTGGCGAAAGTGCGGCGCCCTTCCAGTACGCCCTCCTCCAGCACCATCAGGCTTTTCTCCAGCAGGATGATGTCGGCCGCTTCCTTGGCGATGTCGACGGCGCTGTCCACCGAAATACCGATGTCGGCGGTGCGCAGGGCCGGGGCGTCGTTGATGCCGTCACCCATGAACCCAACCACGTGGCCGTTACCCTTGAGCAAGCGCACGATGCGCTCCTTGTGCGACGGCGTGAGTTTGGCGAAGACGTTGGTCGTCTCCACCGCTACGGCCAGTTGGGCGTCGCTCATGCGTTCGATGTCGTTGCCCATCAACAGCCCCTGCTGCTCCAGACCGACTTCGCGGCAGATCTTGGCGGTCACCAGCTCGTTGTCACCGGTCAGCACTTTTACCGCCACACCGTGCGCCGCCAGCGCTTTAAGCGCCGGTGCGGTGCTTTCCTTGGGTGGATCAAGGAACGCCACGTAACCGATCAGTGTCAGTTCCTGCTCATCGGCCAGGCTGTAAGTGTCGCGCCCTTCGATCATCGGCCGCGCAGCCACCGCAACGACTCGCAGGCCTTCGGCGTTGAACGTCGCGGTCACTTGGCGAATCCGCGCCAACAGTTCATCGCTCAGCGCCTCATCAACGACGCCGTGACGCACCCGCGTGCACACCGCCAGCACTTCCTCCACCGCGCCTTTGCAGATCAACAGATGAGCATGCTCGCGCTCGGCGACCACCACCGACATGCGCCGGCGGGTGAAGTCGAACGGGATCTCGTCAATCTTGCGAAACGCGGTGCCGACCTTGAGTTCACGGTGGACTTCCACGTGTTCCAGCACCGCCACGTCCAGCAGGTTTTTCAGGCCGGTCTGGTAGTAACTGTTGAGGTAGGCCATTTCCAGCACATCGTCGGAGTCGTTGCCCCAGACGTCGACATTGCGCGCGAGGAAGATTTTGTCCTGGGTCAGGGTGCCGGTCTTGTCGGTGCATAGCACGTCCATGGCGCCGAAGTTCTGGATCGCATCCAGGCGTTTGACGATGACTTTTTTGCGCGACAGAAATACCGCGCCTTTGGCCAAAGTCGAGGTGACGATCATGGGCAGCATTTCCGGGGTCAGGCCCACGGCAATCGACAATGCGAACAGCAGCGCCTGGGTCCAGTCGCCCTTGGTGAAACCGTTGATGAACAGCACCAGCGGCGCCATGACGAACATGAAGCGGATCAGCAGCCAGCTGACTTTGTTGACCCCGGTCTGAAACGACGTCGGCGCACGATCAGTGGCACCCACTCGCTGCGCCAGCGCACCGAAATACGTGTCGTTACCGGTAGTGATAATCACCGCCATCGCCGTGCCGGACACCACGTTGGTGCCCATGAACAGAATGTTGTCGAGGTCCAGTGGGTTGCTGGTGTCGTTGTCTTGCTGACGCGGAAACTTTTCCACCGGCATCGATTCACCGGTCATCGCCGCCTGACTGACGAACAGGTCCTTGGCGCTGAGCACCCGGCAATCGGCGGGAATCATGTCGCCGGCAGAAAGCACGATCAGATCGCCCGGCACCAATTGTTTGATCGGCAACTCGATGCGCAGTAAGTCGCGGCGCAGGACCGTCGCGGTGTTGCTCACCATCGCTTTCAGCGCATCGGCAGCCTGGTTGGATTTGGTTTCCTGCCAGAACCGCAGCAACGTCGAGAGCACCACCATGGAGAAAATCACGATGGCGGCTTTCATGTCCTCGGTCAGCCAGGAGATGACCGCGAGCAACGTCAGCAACAGGTTGAACGGGTTTTTGTAGCAGTGCCACAGGTGGGTCCACCATGGCAGTGGCTGTTCATGCTCGACCTCGTTGAGGCCGAAGCGCTCGCGCAGGGTGTCGGCCTCTTCTTCACTCAGACCATCGGTGTGCGTGCCGAGTCTTTCCAGCAATTGGCCGGTGTCGCTGTTGGCGGCGCCCACCAGGGTTTGCGCCAGCGTCGGCGGTACTTCACGGCTGACCGTGGTGTCGGTGAAGGTTTCCAGCAGCGCCAGGCGACGGAAGTGCCGGGCGATGTGGCGGGTGCGCAGGAATCCGGCGAAGAATTCCTTGAGCAGGGTCAGGTTCATGGCGTTGCCCCCAGGGTCAGCCGGGAAACCTTCGAGCAGGCGTGTCGAGTCGCTGCGATGACGACCAGGCAGGCGCCATCACACGAAAGTGTGTCGATGAGAGGACATCGGGAATCGGGCCAGGACTGGCTCGACCGGGAGGCCGCTGCTCGCTGTACGGCGAGACAACGGCACAAAAAAGCTGCGCGTTATCTTGCCGAGAAGGTGCCGGTTACTGAAACCGGCCGACTACTGTCACTCGAACAAGTACCCACTGTGGGTCTCCGCTATTGATGAAAACGCGCGACGCTTACGCCGCGATTCAGGCAGAGTAAACGAAGGAACGGTGTGTGGTGGGGGAATCGCGGGGATCTTCAGGAAGGGTTCAGCTTTCAGGTTTTGTGGTGTTCTCAAGGGCCCCTTCGCGAGCAAGCCCGCTCCCACATTAGTCCTGCGAACACAGATCAAATGTGGGAGCGGGCTTGCTCGCGAAGGCGGCCTCTCAGGCGCCAAAAATCTCAGCTGGCAGTCGCCAACAACAGATCCACCACCGAACGGCTGTGCCCACGGTTTTTGCCATGCTCATACAACGAACCGGCAATCTCATCCGCCCGAATCGGCAGGATCGACAACAGCGTGTCGCTCAACCCATGGCTCGCCTGGCAGAAGCCCTGCATATAAATGCCGGCCTTGCAGCGCTCATCAGTAATCAGTTTGTAGTTGCGATCAACTTCAAAATCACCCAGATACTGCTCCAGCGGCGCCAGCAATTTGCGGTGCATCTGCCGCTCGTAGCCGGTGGCCAATACCACGGCGTCGTATAGACGAACCGAGACTTCACCCGTGGCGTTATTGCGCACCGCCAACTCGATACCGTGCTCGGTGGCCGTGGCTTTTTCGATAGTGGTCAATGTGCGGAACGCGTGGCGTGCAATGCCCGAGACTTTCTGGCGATAGAAGATGCCGTAGATCCGTTCGATCAGGTCGATGTCCACCACCGAATAATTGGTGTTGTGGTACTCGTTGACCAGGCGCTCGCGCTCGCTGTGGGCTTGCTGGAACACCAGGTCGGTGAACTCCGGCGAGAACACTTCGTTGACGAACGGGCTGTCATCCGCCGGTTTTAACGCCGAACCGCGCAGGATCATGTCGACCTGCACCGACGGGAAGCTGTCGTTCAGATCGATGAACGCTTCCGCCGCGCTCTGCCCGCCGCCGATGATCGCGATGCTCATCGGCTGGTTGTTCACACACGGTTGCTTGGCCATTTGCGCCAGGTACTGCGAGTGGTGGAACACGCGTCCGTCATCCTTCAACGCCTTGAACGCCTCGGGAATGCGCGGCGTACCACCCGCGCTGACCACCACTGAACGGGTGGTGCGCACGTGCTGCTGGCCTTGGGCATCGCGAGAGATCACCCGCAGCGCTTCGACCTGTTGGCTGTGCAGCACCGGCTCGATGGTCAGCACTTCTTCGCCGTATCGGCTCTGGGTTTCAAATTGCGCGGCGACCCAGCGCAGGTAGTCGTTGTACTCCATGCGGCACGGATAAAAGGTGCCGAGGTTGATGAAGTCCACCAGGCGACTGTGGTGCTTGAGGTAGTTGACGAAGGAATACGGGCTGGTTGGATTGCGCAGCGTCACCAAGTCCTTGAGGAACGAAATCTGCAGTTCGCTCTGGGTCACCAGGGTGTTGCCGTGCCAGCGGTAGTCCGCCTGCTTGTCGAGAAACAGAACATCCAGCTCGCCCTGGCTTGGCCCGCGCTCTTGCAGAGCGATGGCCAGCGCCAGGTTCGAAGGGCCGAAACCGACGCCGATCAGGTCGTGAACGATGGGCGATGCAATTGCCTGTGTCATTTCCAGTGTCCTCTGGATGAACCCCTCAACAGATGGGGAGTAAGCCTAAGTGACCTGACCGGCCTTGGGCAGGACAGCAGGTCGTCTGTTGAGTAGGAACGAGGACAGTGAAATAAAATTTAATCGGCAGGGATCAATGGGCGTCCCACTGGCGCATCCGCACCCGGCAATGCTTCATCGCATTGACGATGTGCTTTTCCACCAGGGCCCGAGAAATACCCAGCTGTTCGGCGATCTCCGGGTGGGACAGGCCTTCGATCTTGCGCAACAGAAAACTCTCACGGCACAGCCGTGGCAGTTCCGCCAGGGCACGCTGGAGCATTTGCAGGCGCTGGCCGTGATCGAGGCAGTTGTGCGGGGATGGCGTGAAGTAGCGCTCTTCGGTGTCGAGCACGTCCAGCGACTCGACCTGACGCAGGGCATTGCGCCGATGGTCGTCGATCACCAGATTGAGGGCGGTGCGATACAGAAACGCCCGGGGCTGCTCGATGGGCGTGTCGCTGGAACGCTCCAGCACCCGCACATACGCGTCATGCACCACATCTTCGGCCACCTGTCGGTTGCCTAGCTTGGCGTTCAGGAAACACACCAGCTCGCGATAGTAGTTTTCCAACATGACTCCCGGCCGCACGGGTGCGGTGTCTGTCCTTGAGCCCCCTCGTCTACGGCCGAAATAGGCAGTGGCACGATAGTGGCAGTTCGAGGTGCGTAATTTATAGTAATTCTCATATAGATTTAAAGTACTGCTTGTCCTTGCCGCACAAATAGTCATGAGCTACAGGTGTAACCCTGTGTGTCCGCACCTAAATTCCACGCACCACTCCTCGTTTACAGGACAGCTCCCCGTCTCTGTCGACTGTCGCTGTTAGCTGCGCGCAGGTTGAACGACGGGCCGATACCCATTGGCCGGAACCCTGCATGAAACGTCCCCGACACACCCGACGCGCCCTGCTTGTAGCACTTAGCCTGATCCCCGTAATCGCCGTCGCCGCCTGGCAAATCATTCCGCCCGGTCGCGACAGGTTCGCCACCGTGGCCGTCAGCCGGGGCGACATCGAAAGCAGCGTCACCGCGTTGGGCACCCTGCAACCCCGGCGGTATGTCGACGTCGGTGCCCAGGCCTCCGGGCAGATCCACAAGATTCACGTGGAGGTCGGTGACGTGGTCAAGGAAGGTCAGTTGCTGGTGGAAATCGACCCGTCCACGCAACAGGCCAAACTCGACGCCGGACGTTTCTCCATCGAAAACCTCAAGGCGCAGCTCCAGGAGCAACGGGCCCTGCACGAACTCGCGCGGCAGAAATACCAGCGCCAGCAGAACCTCAAGGCCGGCGGCGCCACCCGTGAAGAAGACGTGCAAACCGCCCAGGCTGAACGGCGCGCCACGCAGGCGCGTATCGACATGTTCCAGGCGCAGATCCGTCAGGCCGAAGCCAGCCTGCGCAGCGATCAGGCTGAACTGGGTTACACGCGAATCTATGCGCCCATGTCCGGAACAGTCGTCGCCCTCGACGCCCGGGTCGGCCAGACGCTGAACGCGCAGCAGCAAACACCGCTGATTCTGCGTATCGCCAAATTGTCGCCGATGACCGTGTGGGCCGAAGTTTCGGAAGCCGACATCGGCCACGTCAAACCCGGCATGAACGCCTGGTTCACCACCCTCAGTGGTGACAGTCGCCGTTGGAGCAGCACGGTGCGGCAGATCCTGCCCGTACCGCCCAAGCCACTCGACCAGACCAGTCAGGGCGGCGGCAGCCCGGCCAGTTCGAGCAAAAGCGGCAGTGCCCGTGTGGTGCTGTACACCGTGTTGCTCGACGTCGATAACGCCGACAACGCGCTGATGGCCGAGATGACGACGCAGGTGTTTTTCGTGTCCGACCAGGCAAAAAATGTGCTCACCGCGCCCATCGCCGCGTTGCAGGGTGGAGCGGAACCAGACACCCAGACCGCACAAGTCGTGGCAAAAAATGGCAGCATCGAGCAGCGCGAGGTGCGCACCGGCATCAGTGATCGCCTGCGGGTGCAGATCCTCGATGGCCTGCGCGAAGGCGATCACCTGCTGATCGGCCCGGCCGACGGGAGTGGCGGCTGAATGCAGACGCCTCTGATCGACCTGCAAGGCATTCGCAAAGCCTACGGCGGCGGCGACTCCCCCGAAGTGCATGTGTTGCGCGGCATCGACTTGCAGATCCATGCCGGGGAGTTCGTGGCGATTGTCGGCGCCTCCGGGTCCGGAAAGTCGACGCTGATGAACATCCTCGGCTGCCTCGACCGCCCGACATCGGGCGAATACCGCTTCGCCGGGGAAAACGTCGCCGGGCTCGGCAGTGATGAACTGGCCTGGCTGCGCCGCGAAGCCTTCGGTTTTGTGTTCCAGGGTTATCACCTGATCCCGTCCGGCTCGGCCCAGGAAAACGTCGAGATGCCGGCCATTTACGCAGGTTTACCGGCCGCCGAACGCCATGCCCGCGCCGCCGCCCTGCTCGACCGTCTCGGTCTGGCCTCGCGCACCGGCAACCGTCCGCATCAACTCTCCGGCGGCCAGCAACAACGGGTGTCCATCGCCCGCGCCTTGATGAACGGCGGCCACATCATCCTCGCCGATGAGCCCACCGGTGCCCTCGACAGCCACAGCGGCGCCGAGGTCATGACCCTGCTCGATGAACTGGCGAGCCAGGGTCACGTGGTGATCCTGATCACCCATGACCGCGAAGTCGCGGCCCGGGCCAAGCGCATCATCGAAATCCGCGACGGCCTCATCATCAGCGACAGCGCCCGCGACAACCCTCAAGCCCAGACCTCAGCCAATCCCGGCGCGTTGCAAGCCGTGGATTTGCGCAAGCGTCTGAGCGAAGGCGCCGAAGCCACCGGCGCGTGGAAAGGCGAACTGATCGATGCGGTGCAAGCGGCGTGGCGGGTGATGTGGATCAACCGCTTCCGCACCGCGCTGACGCTGCTCGGGATCATCATCGGCGTGGCGTCGGTAGTGGTGATGCTCGCCGTCGGCGAAGGCAGCAAGCGCCAGGTCATGGCGCAAATGGGCGCCTTCGGTTCGAACATCATTTACCTCAGCGGTTCGGCGCCGAACCCGCGCACCGCGCCAGGCATCGTCACCCTCGACGACGTCGCGGCGGTGGCCAGCCTGCCGCAAGTGATGCGGATTATGCCGGTCAACGGTCAGGAAGCCGGGGTGCGTTTCGGCAACCTCGACCACTTGAGTTACGTCGGCGGCAACGACACTAACTTCCCGGCGATCTTCAACTGGCCGGTGGTCGAAGGCAGCTACTTCACCGAGGCCGATGAGCGAAACGCCGCAGCGGTCGCGGTGATCGGCCACAAAGTGCGAACCAAGTTACTCAAGGATGTCGCGGACCCCATCGGCCAATACATCCTGATCGAAAACGTGCCCTTCCAGGTGGTCGGGGTGCTCGCGGAAAAAGGCGCCAGTTCCGGCGATTCCGACAGCGACGACCGCATCGCCATCCCCTACTCCGCCGCCAGCGTCCGGCTATTCGGCACGCACAACCCGGAATACGTGGCCATCGCCGCCGCCGATGCGCGCAAGGTCAAGGAAACCGAAATCGCCATCGAACAATTGATGCTGCGCCTGCACAACGGCAAGAAGGATTTCGAACTGACCAACAACGCGGCGATGATCCAGGCCGAAGCACGCACGCAAAATACCCTGTCACTGATGCTAGGCTCGATTGCAGCCATTTCCTTGCTGGTGGGCGGCATCGGTGTGATGAACATCATGTTGATGACCGTGCGCGAACGTACCCGCGAGATCGGTATCCGCATGGCTACCGGGGCCCGGCAGCGCGACATCCTCCGGCAGTTTTTGACCGAGGCAGTGATGCTCTCGGTGGTCGGCGGGCTGGCCGGGATCGCTTTGGCGCTGATCGTCGGCGGTGTGTTGATTCTCAGCGAAGTCGCTGTCGCATTCTCCTTGATAGCGGTGCTCGGCGCCTTTGGTTGCGCCCTGGTCACCGGTGTTGTCTTCGGCTTCATGCCGGCCCGCAAAGCTGCCCGACTCGACCCGGTCACGGCCCTTACCAGTGAATGATTTCTCCATGAAGCCGCCACTCAGTCTGTTGACGCTCTGCCTGTTGCTCGGCGCTTGCGGCACACCCGCCCAGCGCCCGGACGCCGGTATCGTGCCGCCCGTTTCCTGGCAATCGCCGCACACGCAAGACGCCGTGCGCAGCAACCCGCAATGGTGGACGCAGTTCGGCAGCCCGCAACTGGACCGATTGATCGACCAGGCGCGAGTCGGCAGTTTCGATCTGGCCGCGGCCATCGCCCGGGTGCGTCAGGCCCAGGCCGAAACAGTGGTGGCCGGCGGTTCGCAGCTGCCGGAAGTTACGGCGGGGGTAAATGCCAATCGCCAAAAACTGATGCGCGGCAATGGCTACAGCCAATTGGATGCCGACAGCGATAACAGCGCCGTGGACTATTTCAACGCCAACCTCAGCGCCAGCTACGAAATCGATTTCTGGGGCGGCCAACGTGCTTCCCGCGACAGCGCGCAATTTGCCTTGCAGGCCAGCCAGTTCGATCAGGCGACGGTGGAACTGACGCTGCTCAGCAGTGTTGCCAGCGGCTACGCGCAAACCCTGTCCCTGCGCGAACAGAGCCGCATCGCCGAGTTGAACCTGGCGAATGCGCAGAACGTGTTGAAGCTGGTGCAGACGCGCTTTGATTCAGGCTCGGCGACGGCGCTGGAATTGGCGCAGCAGAAAAGCCTGGTCGCCGCGCAACAACGGCAATTGCCGCTGGTGCAGCAACAGGCGCAGGACGCGTCGATCAACCTTGCCGCCCTGCTCGGCCGACCGGTTCAGGCGTTGGCATTGGGTCAGGAAAACTTTGATCAGCTGTCATGGCCGACCATTGGCGCCGGCCTGCCCAGCGAACTGATGAGCCGTCGACCGGACATTGCCCGTGCCGAGGCGCAACTGGCGGCGGCGCAGGCGGATGTCACCGTGGCCCGCGCGGCGATGTTGCCGACCGTGACGTTGAGCGCCGAAATCGGTTCGGGCGCGGATCGCGCGTCGGACATTCTGCGCAGTCCGTTCTATAACCTCACCGCCGGGCTGCTTGCGCCAGTGTTCAACAACGGACGCTTGGGTGCCGCGCGCGACAAGGCCACGGCCCGTCAGGAAGAGCTGTTGGAGAATTACCGTGGAGCGATCATTAACGGTTTCGCCGACGTCGAACAAGCGCTGAACAGCATTCGCGGGCTGGATGAACAGCGGCACTGGCAAGGTGAAGAACTGAAGCAGGCGCAGACCGCGTTCGACATTGCGCAGAGTCGCTATCAGGCCGGCGCCGAGGATTGGCTGACGGTGCTGGAGACGCAACGCACGTTGTATGCGGCGCAGGATTTGAATGTGCAGCTGCGGTTGTCGCGGTTGCAGGCGAGTATTGCGCTGTACAAGGCGTTGGGTGGGGGGTGGCAGGTTTTTTGATGGCGGTGTCTGTTCGGCCGCCTTCGCGAGCAAGCCCGCTCCCACATTTGACCCCATTCTCATGTGAGAACTCGGTCGAATGTGGGAGCGGGCTTGCTCGCGAAGAACGATAACGCGGTCTGACTGATTAACTGATAACCGGTTTAGCCTTCAAATGCCGCGCATACCAGGGCCGCTGCGGCACCTTGCGGAACAAGTCAGCGAGCTTCTTCTCATCCTCGCCAAAGGTTATCCGCAGCGCCATCTTCATGGTTTCCGGGTCCATTTCCACTGACTTGCCCGCCTGCAACCCCGGCGTGGTGCTGCAGCCGTGGGTGCTCGGCCCGAGCCACGGATCATCGACTTCCACCCAACGCCCCGGGGCAAACCACGCCACGCCATTGACCTCCAGCCGACTCACCTGCCCCGGGTGAAAGCGCTCGTGCGCACGAAACCAGTCTTCCAGTCGATCATCGATCCAGCCATGGAAATGCCAGAACACCGGGTTCACATGGGACGAAAACGGGTCACCGAGGAAGTCGTTTTCCGGCGCAAACCAGCGTGCGGAAAAATCTGATGGATCCCGGGCGAACGGTACCGGATGGCCATTGGACGGATCACGCGGCACCGAAGCCCAGCGCATGTGCAGCCAGTCGTGTAGGCCCAATTCAACCTCTGAACCGAACTGCCCCAAGGTCAGCTTCGACAGGTAACGCGGGTCGCGGTAGCGCGACTCCCAGACCTGGAAGTTGCTGTGATAAGTCTCGGCGGTCTTGATGTCACTGACCCACTGCGAGTATTCGGCATCGTCATCAGCCAGCCAGGTCGGCGGCAGCGCCCTGCCGTCGTGGTTGTCGCAGTACTGGGCGAAGCCGATGCGGTCACGGACCAGTTCCGGTTGCGGCAACGGAAAGTGCTGCCACGACGGCAGGTCCTGCATCGACCGCGCCGTGCCGAGCATGTGCCGGTGCATGAAGAAAAAATCCACGCCCGAGCCGTTGCGATCCTTGCGCGCACCGCGAGCATCGCGCTCCTTGTCACGCGGCCCCGGTTGCCAGCCGAGGCCACGCAGGGCATTGCGTTTGTCTTCGGCAAGGGTGTGCCATTTGTCCCGCGAGGCATGCCAGAGCTGGTGAAACAGCCGGTGCTCGGGGGAAATCAGCCAGGCCAGCAGCGGCGCATTCAGCCCGGCACGCTCGCGGGCTTCGGGGAAGATGCGTTTGACCGCGATGAAGCGGTTGTCCTGCGCGGTCATCATCAGCGGTCGATCGAGGTTCAATACGCGACCGCTGAGGCTGCCGCTGCCGGCGTTGCCGAACCCGGCCCAGACTTCGTCCAGGGTCATGCTGAATTCGTAATCGGGGGTGCCGTTGGCCACGTCGGCACTGACCAGTCGCCAACTCAATTGCGCCGCTTTGGCCTCGGCCAGATCGCCCAGCACCCGATAGCGCGGTGTCTCGTTGGAACGCAAACGCTCGGCCGTGTCGAGAAATCCGATCAAGCCGCGCCCTTTGTGGCCGACGTCCAGAAACACTTCCAGACCGTCGCGAGGCAAACCTTCAATCCCGGCATCACGCCCTTCAAAACGAATCTGCCAGACGCCCCGCAGCGTATCCGCCAACCGCTGGCCGGCGACATCCGCCACATCAAAAGACGCTTCGCCGGGGGTGATCGTCGGATCCGCTTTCGTCCATTCGCGATGCCCATAAAAAGCCGCAGGCACGGCAGCACCGGTCAGCGCCAGGCCTGCTATGAACCCTCGTCGAGAAATCGTCATTGCCCTACCTGTGTCAGCCATGAAGCAGGCTTTATCCAAGCTAGAACGTTTTCCCCCTCCGAAAATTTAGAAGCTTCGCGAGCAAGCCCGCTCCCACATTTGATCTGCGTATACCTCGATCCAATGTGGGAGCGGGCTTGCTCGCGAAGAGGCCGGCAGATTCACCTAAATTATCGGATCAACCACTCGTCCATCCCAGATAGCAAAGCCCCCCACACCGGGGCAACGAACCTGACTGAGATGAACATGAAAACACCCCGTTCAAAAAAGGCGTTGTACCTCTGCCTGCCCCTGGCGCTGGCCATCAGCGCCGGTGCCGGCTATGCCGTCTGGGATCATTGGTTCAAAGACAACCCCGGCTACCCGGTCAAAGTCATGCAGCAGGCCGATGAACTGCAAACGCGTATCCTCTCCTTCGACAGCCACGTCACCGTGCCCCTCGACTTCGGCACCGCCGGCAATGAAGCCGACAAGGATGGCAGCGGCCAGTTCGACCTGGTCAAAACCGGACGCGGACGCCTGTCCGGCGCGGCCCTGACTATCTTCGGCTGGCCGGAAATCTGGAACGGCGCCAACGCCCCGCACCGCCCCACCGCCGGTTTCGTCGACGAAGCCCGGTTCGAGCAGGAAACCCGCTATAAAATCATCAGCGCCATGGTTCGCGATTTCCCCAACCAGGTCGCCATCGCCTACACCCCCGACGACTTCCGGCGCTTGCACGGCGAAGGCAAGTTCGCAGTGTTCATGAGCATGCTCAACGCCTACCCGCTGGGCAACGACCTCAACGCTCTGGACAAGTGGGCCGCCCGTGGCATGCGCATGTTCGGTTTCAGTTACGTGGGCAACAACGCCTGGGCCGACTCGTCGCGCCCGCTGCCGTTTTTCAATGATTCGCGCGATGCCCTCGGCGGTCTGTCGGACATCGGCAAACAAGCCGTGCACCGCCTCAACGACCTCGGCGTGATCATCGATGTCTCGCAGATGTCGACCAAAGCCCTGGAACAAGTCGCGCAACTGAGCCGCACACCGATGGTCGCTTCGCACTCAGCGCCGCGTGCGCTGGTGGACATTCCGCGCAACCTCAGCGACCCGGAAATGCAGCTGATCAAGAACAGCGGCGGCGTGGTGCAGATCGTCGGTTTCCCGACCTACATCCGCCCCTTGAGCCAAACCACCCAGGACAAACTCAATGCCCTGCGCGCCCGCTTCGACCTGCAACCGCTGCAAGGCCTGGAGATGGCGCTGATGCCTGGCGACCCGGTGATCACCGTCTGGTCCGCGCAGCGCTTCGGCGAATACGCCAGCCAGCTCTACGCAATTGTCGACGAAGAACCGAAAGCCACGCTCAAGGACTACGGCGACGCGATTGATTACGCGGTGAAGAAAATCGGCATCGATCATGTCGGTATCAGCTCCGACTTCAACGACGGCGGTGGCCTCGAGGGCTGGAAGGATGTCAGCGAAGCGCGCAACGTCACGGCCGAACTGATCAGTCGCGGCTACAGCGAGGCCGATATCGCCAAACTGTGGGGCGGCAATTTCCTGCGGGTCTGGGACCAGGTGCAGAAGTCTTCCCGGCCGGTGGCGAACAACTGAATCCCCTTTGCAAAAGCGAACCTTGCTGATGACCAACCGTCGTTCATTCCTCAAGCAGGCCGGGATTCTCGCGGCCGGCCTGCCCCTGAGCAGCGCTGTGATAGTGCCTGCACGGGCTGCCACGGCGCAGCCGCTGCCCAAGGACAAGTGGGCGCATTTGCGCCAACTTTTCGATCAGGACCCGGACTATTTGCACTTCGCCAACTTTCTGGTGACATCGCACCCGCGACCGGTGCGCGAGGCCATCGAGCGGCACCGCGCCAACCTCGACCGCAACCCTGGTCGGGCGATGGACTGGGACCTCGGCGAAACGGAAAAACGCGAACAGGACGTGCGCGTCTGGGCCGGGCGTTACCTCAAGGCCAAACCCGAGCAGATCGCCCTCACCGGCAACACCACCGAAGGCTTGTCGCTGATCTACAGCGGCATTCATGTGCGTCCGGATCAGGAAATCCTCACCACCGAGCACGAACATTACGCCACGAACTATGCGCTGGATTACCGTCAGCAAAAGGACGGGGTCCAGGTGCGCAAGCTCAAGTTGTTCGAGAATAGCCGCGACGTGTCCGTCGACGAAGTACTCGGTTCCATTGCCAAAGGCATCCGCCTGCACACCCGCGTGCTCGGCATGACCTGGGTGCAATCCGGCAGTGGCGTGAAATTGCCGATCGGTGAGATTGGCAAACTGGTGGACGAACAGAACCGCAATCGCGACGACAAGGACCGCATTCTGTATGTGGTCGACGGCGTGCACGGTTTTGGCGTCGAAGACCTCGACTTCCCCGACATGCACTGCGACTTCTTTATCGCCGGCACTCATAAATGGATGTTCGGCCCGCGCGGCACCGGGATCATTTGCGCCCGATCCGCCGAGCTCAAGGACGTGACGCCGACCATTCCGACCTTCTCCGAAGCCACCACCTTCTCGACGATCATGACCCCCGGCGGCTATCACAGCTTTGAACACCGCTGGGCGCTGGACGAGGCGTTCAAGTTGCATCTGGAGCTGGGCAAGGCCGAGGTGCAGGCGCGGATTCATGCGCTCAATACCTATGCGAAAACCCGCTTGCTGGAAAACCCGCGGATCGAACTGGTCACGCCAAAGAGCCCTGACCTGTCCGCCGGCTTCACCTTCTTCCGCATCAAGGACCGCGACTGCGAACAAGTCGCCGCCCGGTTGATGGAAAACCGCGTGGTCTGCGACTCGGTGGAGCGCGATGTCGGCCCGGTGATCCGTATTGCGCCTGGCTTGCTCAACACCGAAGAGCAGATCGACCGCTTCATGACCCTGCTGAACAAAACCGCATGACGCTTATGCCCTCTGTGGCGAGGGAGCTTGCTCCCGGTGGGCCGCGTAGCGGTCCCAAAAGAAAGGGCCTGCTGCGCAGGCCAGCGGGAGCAAGCTCCCTCGCCACAATGATTCGTCGCCCTTTAAGCGTGACACCCCGATTTCTCTTTACTCGAGATGACTCATGAACCGAGATCAATTGACTCTGCCGTTCAAGGCCCTGGCCCTGACCGCACTTATGATCGGAGGCGCCCAGGCCGCCACCCCGCCGCTCCCCGGCAAGGTATTCAAGGACTGCCGCGACTGCCCGGAAATGGTGGTACTGCCCGCCGGCACCTTCAGCATGGGCACACCGGACGATGAAGTCGGCCGCGAGCCCGACGAAGGCCCGATGCACGACGTGACCTTCGCCAAACCGTTCGCCATGAGCCGCTTCCAGGTCACCGCCGGTGAATGGGACAGCTACTTGCGCGAGAGCGGCGTGATCATTGCCAATGGCGATACCCGGCCGGGCCGCGAGTGCGTGGCCAGCAAACCACGTTATCCGCAGACACCGCGCCAGCCTGCGGTGTGCATGAACTTCGATGACGTGAAGAATTACGTCGCCTGGTTGTCGAAAAAAACCGGGCAGAACTACCACATGGTCAGCGAAGCCCAACGGGAATACGCCGCTCGGGGTGGCACCAAGGGCGCGTTCCCTTTCCCCTTCGATGAGGGCAAGGAATACAGCATCGCCAGGCACGCCAACACCTACGGCCCGGCGGACGGTTACAGCTACAGTTCGCCCGTTGGCAGCTACCCGCCGAACGCGTTTGGCATGTATGACATGCATGGCAACGTTTATGAATGGGTCGAAGACTGCGAACACCCGGACTACGTCGGTGCGCCTGCCGATGGCAGCGCGTGGGTAGAGGCCAACTGCGAAGCCGTGCGCATTCGCGGCAATGACTGGGGTGAAGCGCCGGTGTTTTCACGCTCGGGCAACCGCAATAGCCAGTACCCGCAAGAGCGCGGAGACTGGATGGGTTTCCGCGTGGTGCGGGATCTCTAAGTTATTCAGACTCACCGCGTAATCGTTCTTCGCGAGCAAGCCCGCTCCCACATTAGACCGAGTTCTCATATGAGAGTGGGGTCGAATGTGGGAGCGGGCTTGCTCGCGAAGACGGACTATCCGTCGACATAGCCATTTATTGGTAGACCGCCATCGCGCAGCACCACCAGTCGGCACCCGGCTAAATTAAGCCCTCGATCAGACGTTCTACTGGGTATCTGCCTTTCCACCCAAGGAACCGTCCTCCATGACCCAGCCTCCCCGTGGCGCCATCGGCGAATTGTTCGCCCTGTTGAAACCCTTTCGGCTGATCGTCGCTGCGTCCATTTTCCTGGGCATGGTCGGCGGCCTGAGCGTCACGGTCTTACTGGCGACCATCAACAACGCCCTGCATTCGGACACCGGCCTGACCCAGGGCGTGGTCGCGCTGTTCGCCGGCCTGTGCCTGCTGGCGCTGTTGAGTTCGATCTGCTCCGACATCGGCACCAACTACGTTGGCCAGCACATCATCGCCAAGCTGCGTAAACAGTTGGGCGAAAAAGTCCTGTCGGCACCCATCGAGCAGATCGAGCGCTACCGCAGCCATCGGCTGATCCCGGTGCTGACCCACGACGTCGACACCATCAGCGACTTCGCTTTCGCCTTCGCCCCGCTGGCGATTTCCGTGACCGTGACCCTCGGTTGCATGGGTTACCTGGCCATCCTGTCGTGGCCGATGTTCCTGATCATGGTGGCCGCTATCCTGATCGGCACGGCGATTCAGGCCTACGCCCAGAGCAAAGGCGTGCAAGGTTTCATGGCCGCTCGTGACGCCGAAGACGAATTGCAAAAGCACTACAACGCGATTGCCGAAGGCGCCAAGGAACTGCGCATCCATCGTCCGCGCCGCCAGCGCATGTTTGTCTCGGGCATCAAGGCCACCGCCGAATTCATCTGCAACACCCAGGTGCGTTCGATCAACACGTTCGTGATCGCCAAGACCTTTGGCTCGATGCTGTTTTTCGTGGTGATCGGTCTGGCACTGGCGCTGCAAACCTTCTGGCCGAGCGCCGATAAAACCGTGATGAGCGGTTTCGTGTTGGTGCTGCTGTACATGAAAGGCCCGCTGGAACATTTGATCAGCACCCTGCCGATTGTCAGCCGTGCGCAGATCGCATTCCGCCGCATTGCCGAGCTGTCCGAACAGTTTTCCACCCCTGAACCGCATCTGCTGTTGAGCGATCAGGGCCAGGTCAAACAGGCTGTGGACGAACTGAAACTGGCCGATGTGCGTTTCGCTTTCCCGGCCGTTGAAGGTGCGGCGCCGTTCCAGCTCGGGCCGGTCAACCTGACGATCAAGCAAGGCGACATCACCTTTATCGTCGGCGAGAACGGCTGCGGCAAGACCACGCTGATCAAGTTGCTGCTGGGCCTGTACACGCCGCAGCAGGGCGCGATCAGCGTCAACGGCGAGGCCATCGACGCGCAGAATCGCGATGACTATCGCCAGCTGTTCACCACGATTTTCGCCGACTACTACCTGTTCGATGATGTGGTTCAGGGTGATACGTACATCCCCGAAGACGCCAACCAATACCTGCAACGGCTGGAGATCGCGCACAAGGTCAGCGTCAAGGACGGCAACTTCACCACCACCGACCTCTCTACCGGCCAGCGCAAACGCCTGGCGCTGGTCAATGCGTGGCTGGAGGAACGTCCGGTGCTGGTGTTCGATGAATGGGCGGCGGATCAGGACCCGACCTTCCGCCGGATCTTCTACACCGAGCTACTGCCGGACCTCAAACGCCTGGGCAAGACCATCATCGTGATTTCCCACGATGACCGTTATTTCGACGTCGCCGATCAACTGGTGCGCATGGAAAGCGGCCGGGTGGTCACCGAACTGGCCCCTGCCTGACAGCAAAAACCGAAGCTGAACCAACCCTTGTGGCGAGGGAGCTTGCTCCCGCTGGACTGCGCAGCAGGCCCTTCTTTTTGGGTAAAGATCGGGGCCGCTTCGCGTCCCAGCGGGAGCAAGCTCCCTCGCCACAGAACCGCAAAATATCCTCTCATTTCATCTTTCTGAAATTTATTTCTCAGGTTTCTTTCCGGTTTTACGTCCACGCCGCGTCTTAATAATCATTCTTATTAACAATAACTTTGCACAAGACTTTTCAGGAGCTCAGGTAAGTAATGCGACCTCAACCACGCCGCACACCTCTCGCGCTGGCCGTCCAGCGACCGACTTTGCATCGCACCCTGTTTAAAAGCGTATTGCTGACCGCCACCTTGCTGGGGAGCTCGATGGCCAATGCTGCACCTGTAAAAGTGAATATTGCCGTCCAGCCGCTTTCCAATGCGCTGACCGAACTCGGCATGCAGACCAATCTGCAGATCCTTTACAGCCCGGACCAGGTGGCTGGCATCAAGTCCCGTGCAGTGTCCGGTTCGCTGGAACCGTCTGACGCTCTGAAGACTCTGCTGCAAGGCACCGGCATTTCGTTCCAGATCAACGGCAACACCGTGACCCTGATGTCCGGTGGCGGTTCGAGCCTGCAACTGGGCGCGACGACCATTTCCGGCCAGGCCCTGGGCCTGACCACGGAAGACACCGGCTCGTACACCACCGGCGCCACCACCTCCGCGACCGGGCTGCCGCTGACCCTTCGTGAAACCCCGCAATCGGTCACCGTGGTGACGCGTCAGCAGATGGACGATCGCGGCGTACAGAGCGTGTCTGACGCCTTGCGCAACACCCCCGGCGTGACGATGCAGAAGTACGACAGTGACCGCACCGAGTTTTCCGCCCGTGGCTTTGCCATCACCAACTTCCAGTACGACGGCGTCAACATTCCCTACGACGGCGTGTACGGTGAAAACCCGAACAACGGCGACGACGCGGCCAGCCTCGACCGCATCGAAGTCGTCAAAGGCGCTACCGGCCTGATGACCGGCGCGGGCGACCCGTCTGCCACCGTCAACCTGATCCGCAAAAAACCGACCAAGGAATTCAAGGCCTCGGTCAGCGCCACCGCCGGTTCCTGGGACAATTACCGCACCGAAGGCGACATCTCCGGTTCGCTGACCGATACCGGCAACGTACGGGGTCGCTTCGTCGGCGCCTACCAGGACAAAGACTCGTACATCGACCACTACAGCCAGAAAAAAGACATCTTCTACGGCATCCTCGAAGCCGATCTGACGGACGATACCTTGCTGACATTTGGTATCGACAACTCCAGTGTCACTCCACGCGGCAGTACCTGGACCGGCAACGCCCCGTACTTCACCGACGGCAGCCGTACCGACTTCTCGCGCAGCTTCAACCCGGGTGCCAACTGGAGCCGCCGCGATTTCGACAGCACGACTTACTTCGCGTCGCTTGAACAAGCGCTGGCCAATGGCTGGAAATTCAAGGCCAGCTTCGACCAGAAAACCACCGATCACGACACCCAACTGGCCTCGGCCAGCGGTGGCTCCGCAGACCCTGTCACGGGCGAAGGCAACTTCCTGTACTGGGGTCGCTGGGAAGGTCATCGCGTGCAGAACTCCGGTGACGTGAACATCTCCGGTCCGTTCTCGCTGGGTGGTCGCGAGCATGAACTGGTCGCCGGTTTCATGGCGGCCCACTCGCGCCAGACCGGTGCGACCTACGACACCAGCGCGTTCGAACGGGTGCCAGGCAGCATCTTCGACTGGAACGGCCACCTGCCGAAACAGGAGTTCCCGAAAAACGGCAAGTACGAACGCACCCAAAGCCAGAACGGTATCTACATGGCCACGCGCCTGCGCCCGACCGACGACCTGTCGTTCATCCTCGGCGGCCGTTTGAGCACCTTCAAGTACAACGAAGATTACTCGTACTATCCGGGGGCAACCCTGACCGACACCCATGCCAGCTACAAGGAACATGGCGTTGTCACGCCGTACGCCGGTGTGGTCTATGACCTGAACGATACGTACTCGGTGTATGCCAGCTACACCAAGATCTACCAGCCACAAATCTACCTGGACGCAAGCGGTTCGACCCTCGATCCGGTTGAAGGCGACAGCTACGAGACGGGCCTGAAAGCGGCTTACTTCGAAGGCAAACTCAACGCCACCTTTGCCTTGTTCCAGATCAATCAGGACAACGTTGCCCAGTACGTCACAACCGACGTCGGCACCGGTCGAGACGTCTATGAAGCCATCTCCGGCGCCACCACCAAAGGCGTGGAAATGGAACTGGCTGGCGAGCTGGCCGAGGGCTGGAACCTGTCGGCCGGCTACACCTACGCCCGCACCCGCGACAAGGACGAGCAACGTATCTACGGTTTCCCGCTGGCCTCCAGCAAACCGGAACACGTCGTGCGCACCTTCACCACCTACCGCCTGCCGGGCGCGCTGGACCAGTTCACCGTCGGTGGCGGCGTCAGCTGGCAGAGCGCGTTCTACGGCCAGAGCTTCAGCCCGAACGTGGGTAACGGCGAAGGCGGCAGCACCCTGCTCAAGCAAGGCGGCTACACCCTCGTCGACCTGATGACCCGCTATCAGTACGACGAGCACCTGAGCTTCACCGCCAATGCCAACAACGTCTTCGACAAGAAGTACATGTCTGGCCTGGGCAACTTCGGTACGACGTTCTCCGGCGAGCCGCGTAACCTGCAGATCATGGCCAAGTATGATTTCTGAGGGGTGAGCTGAAATGAAAAATACCCGTGCCGTGAGGTGCGGGTATTTTTTTTCTGGGGTATTTGTGTTGGATGTCAGGCCGCCTTCGCGAGCAAGCCCGCTCCCACATTCGACCGATTTCTCATATGAGAGTGGGGCCGAATGTGGGAGCGGGCTTGCTCGCGAAGGCGATAGTGGCTCCACCATAGTTCCCTCCGGCCAGGCACAAAAAAACCGTCACCCCTGATCCAGGCATGGCGGTTTTTTTTCAGGTCATTTCACACCCGCGAACGCACCCACCCCGCCACTTCAGCGTGAATCCCCTCAACCTCCCCCAACAATCCCGCCATGCGCATAAAGTCATGGGTCATCCCGGGCTGCTCGAGCAACGTCACCTCATTCCCCGCCGCGCGCAACCGTTCGGCATAGGCCAGCCCTTCGTCATGCAGCGGATCATACCCGGCCAGGTACACCAGCGCCGGGGCCACACCGGATAAATCCGCCACCAGCAATGGCGAGCAGCGCCAGTCCGCGAGGTCCTGCGGTGTGCGCCCGTAATGCGCATAGAACCAATCCAGCGTCGGCGTTTCCAGCAGATAACCCTCTGCGAAATCCCGATGGGATGCACGCTGGGTCGTCGCATCCGTCACCGGGTACAACAACACCTGCGCCTTGGGTTTCAGCGCCAATTCCTCAGGCTCACGCACCGCCATGATCGACAGCACCGTGGCCAATGTCGCGCCCACGCTGTCACCAACCAATGCCACCCGATTGGCATCCAGCCCTCGTGCCGCGCCTTCACGCACAAGCCAGTTGGCGGCGTCGCAAGCGTCCTGCACCGGCGTCGGGAAACGCCATTCCGGTGCCAGTCGATAATCCACCGCCAGCAACGCAAAACCACCCTGCGAGGCCAGTCGCCGGCACAGTGCGTCATGGGAATCGAGGCTGCCGACCACATAGCCGCCGCCATGAAAATACAACACGACCGGTTGCAAGCCCTCGACCGCTTGCCCGTCGCGATACACCCTTGCCGACAGGCTATGACCGTAGCGGGCAGCAATGGTGAAATTTTCACAGACCACGGTGTCCAGCGGCACATCGAGAAACCCCGACGACGCTTCAAAATCGATCCGCGCCTGTTGCGGCGATTGCTCATGCATCGCGCGGCTTTTGCCGGTCATCCGGCCGAACTCGGCGAGTTCGAGAAATGCTTCAAGTTCTGGCAATACGGCCATGGGATGAATCCTTCACACAAAGAGAACATTAATCGGGCACTACACAAAACTGGAAACCAGCGAACCCCTGTGGCGAGGGAGCTTGCTCCCGCTGGGTCGCGAAGCGGCCCCCTCGTCAGCCAAAAAGACGGGGACTGCTGCGCAGTCCAGCGGGAGCAAGCTCCCTCGCCACAGGTTTATCGTCGTTGCTTCAAGCAAGGGTCAAACGGTGTTCCAGCAGGTCTTCCAGCTCATCAAGCAACTCGTCACCGCGCAGCAGTTCGTAATGCCCGCCGGCCAACAGGCGATCTACGCCGTGGCTGCCGACCTGCGCCTCGAACACCCGGCGCTCATCGTCGCGCTCGGCTACCCACCAGCGATGCGCCGAAGCCTGAATCGCCGGCAGTTGCCGATGCGCCAGCGCCAGTTGCTTGAGGCGTGAACCCGTCGCGAAAATCTGCGTGAGTTCCCCCGCGCCCAATGCAGCTTTTTCATTGGAGCCGTGCAGGGCCGCCTCGATCACCGCGCTGGAACCTTCGCGTTCATTCAAGTCAGCGGCTTTCAGCGCGATCAATGCCTGCGCCTCATCGGCCGGCAACCCGAGCACAAACGTCAGGAAGTCGCCCAGATCCTCACGCCAGTCCCCCGCCTCTGCGGTGCCCGCCACATAACTGTCTACCAGCCCGGCAAACGCAACCGTTTCACCCTGGGATTCCAGTTCGTGTGCGACCAGTTGCGTCAACGCACCGCCCAACGACCATCCCAGCAAGTAATACGGGCCCTTGACCTGCTGGCCGCGAATCCGCTGCGCATAGGCTTGCGCCATGGCCAGCAGTGATTCGTCCTGCCACTGCGGATCAAGCAACATGCGGCATTGCACGCCATACACCGTGCGCCGTCCTTCCAGACGTCGCGCCAGCGGCTCGTAGTCGAACACCGTGCCGAAACCGGCGTGCAGGCAAAACAATGCCGGCACATTCGGGATTCGCGCATTCAGCGCCAGCAAGGGGTCCGGCGCAGAGGCCGGTTCGGCAGCCTGATAACCACTGAGCTCAGCGATGCACGGTTTCTGCATCAGATCCCGCAGCTTCAATTCGAAGCCCAATTGTGGCTGGCTGCGCACCCGCGAAATCACTTTCAGCACCTGCAACGAATCGCCGCCGAGTTCAAAGAAGTTGTCGTCGATGCCCACTTGCGGCACGCCAAGCACCTCTTGCCAGATCGCGGTCAGCGCCGTTTCCAGGGCGTTGCGCGGCGCACGATAGCCGCCAAACGCCCATTCCGGCGTTGGCAGTGCGCGACGATCCAGCTTGCCGTTGGCCGACAGCGGGAAACGTTCCAGCACCATGATCCGCGCCGGCACCATGTAATCCGGCAGTTGCGCTTGCAGTTCAGACTTCACGCGACGATCCAGACCGACTGCGCCGACCGCCACCACGTAACCGACCAATTGCTTGCCGGTCGGCGTGTCGTGGACCACCACGGCAGCATCCTGTACACCAACACACTCACGCAGACGCGCTTCGATCTCGCCCGGTTCGATACGGAAACCACGGATCTTCACTTGCTGGTCGAGCCGCCCCAAATAGTCGATCAACCCGCACTCACGCTGGCGCACCAAGTCGCCGGTGCGGTACATGCGACCACCGGCGTCGAACGGATCGGGGATGAAACGCTCGGCGCTCATGCCCGGACGCTGGTGGTAACCGCGCGCCAGGCATTCGCCGCCCAAATACAGCTCGCCGCTGACGCCGACCGGCAACGGATTGAGGTCGGCATCCAGCACGTACACACCACGCCCGGCCACGCCGCGTCCAATCGGCGCGTACGCCGCGTCGCAGGTTTCGCTGGCCTCGGCACGCCACAACAGCGGCGTGACCACGGTTTCAGTCGGGCCGTAGCCATTGACCAGACGCTGCGCACGCAAGGCGCGTTTGACCTGCTCGAAACTGGCGTCCGGTACCGCGTCACCACCAAAGCAATACACCTCGACCGCTGGCGGATTGCCTAGATGTTCGGCGACTTCGGCCATCTGCTGCAGGTACGCCGGCGGGAAGCAGGCGACGGTAACGGCATGACGATGCAGCACGTCCAGGGTCTGTTCCGGGGTCCACACATTGTCCTCGCGAATCACCAGACTGCCGCCGGCCAACAGCACACTCAGCCAACGTTCCTGAGCCCCGTCGAAGGCGAACGACATGAAGTGCAACTCACGGCTGCGCGGTGCCAGTTCGTAGAGTTCGATGATGCCGCGGCAATGCCGGGCAATCGGCCCGCGTTCTACGGCCACGCTTTTCGGTTGGCCGGTGGAGCCGGAGGTGTAGATCAGGTACGCCAGATGCCCCGGCAACGGATTGGAAACCGGGCACGCCACGTTATCGGCGATGCACAACTGATCGAGCAGCAGGCGTGGCGGGCTATCCGCCAACGGCAGCCGTTCGCCCAGATCACTGTCACAGAGCAACAGACTGGCGGCCGAATCGCTCAACATATAAGTCAGGCGTTCGGCCGGGTAGGCCAGGTCCAAAGGCAGGTAAGCCGCCCCCGCTTTCAGCACCGCGAGGAACGCCACGATGGTGCGCTCGGAACGCGGCAACGCTACCGCCACCAGACTTTCCGCGCCGATGCCCCGGTCGATCAATTGTTGCGCCAGCCCATTCGCCTGCGCCTCAAGCTCGGCGTAGCTGACTTGCCGATCCTCACAGATCAAGGCGATTTTCTGCGGCTGCGTCTGTACGTGCTGATTGAACGCATGCAGCACATCGGCGCTGTCGGTCGACGCTTGCGGCAGGCTGATGCGCGATTCAGGCAGGCCAATGTTGCCGAGCAGACACGTCGCGTCCTCCGGCAACGCACGCAGCAACCCTTCAAGCTGCGCACGAATTCGCTCTACTTCCACGTCACTGAAGCGGTCCCGCAGGAACAGGTATTCGACTTCCAGGCCTTCTTCGTTGGCACTGACCATCAAGTCCATCGGGAAGTTGGTCACGCCACCGCTGCCAACCTCGGCAAAACGCAATTCACCTTCCTCGCCCCCGCGCAATGCACGGTCTACCGGATGGTTTTCGAACACGATGATGCTGTCGAACAAGCCCTGGCCACCCTGCCCGGCCCAGCGCTGAATGTCCGACAACGGCGTGTGTTCGTAGTCGCGGACCATCAGGTTGTAGTCCTGCAACTCGCGCAACCACTCGCCCAGCGGCTGTTGCGGGTCGAGGGTCTGGATCACCGGCAAGGTGTTGATGAACAGGCCGAGCATGTCTTGCGCCCCGGCCAACCCGGTCGGACGCCCCGCCACCGTGGCGCCGAACGCGACGCTGCGCTGGCCGCTATGGCGTTGCAACAGCAACAACCACGCGCCTTGCATCAACGTGTTCAGCGTCACCCGTTGACGCTTGGCAAAGGTGTGCAGTTTGCGCGTCGCTTCGCTGTCGAGGTTGCTGTACATCACGCCGTGACCAGAGCCAGCAGCACCGGACGCCTTGGCCAGAATGGTCGGTTCTTCGAGCAATGCCAGGCGCTCGCGCCAGAAGCCTTCAGCCTGCGCACCGTCCTGACGTTGCAGCCAGGCGATGTAATCGGCGTAGCGACCGGTCAGGTTCGGTAACGTGTCGTGGTGATACAGGCGCAACATGTCGCCCAACAGACGCGAGGCGCTCCAGCCGTCCAGCAGCAAGTGGTGGTAAATCCAGACCATCTGGTAACGGTCATCACCGAGGCGCACCAGGATGAAACGCATCAGCGGCGGGCAGCTCAGGTCGAAACCCTTGGCCTGTTCCGCTGCCGCCAGGTCCTTCAATGCCTGCTCAGTGTCGCTACGTTCACGCCAGTCGAGTTCATCAATCGGCAACTCAACGTCGGCGAACACCGCTTGCAGCGGATCGGCCAAGCCATCACGCCAGCGGAACGCTGCACGCAGCACTTCGTGACGCTCGACCAGGGCCTGCCAGGCCGCGCGGAAACGCGGCACCTGCAAACCGTCCACCGCCACGCTCAACTGGTTGACGTAAGGGTTGAGCTCCGGTGAATCGAGGCAATGGAACAACATGCCTTGCTGCATCGGCGACAGCGGATACAAGTCTTGCAGGCCTTCACGGGCGGCAATGTCGATGTGCGGCACCAGCGCAAACGCCGGGACTGTCGGCGCTTCAACCCACTTCGCTTCACGACTGCTGGCCACTGTGGCCAACGCGCGGATGGTCTGTTGTTCGAACAGTTGCTTCGGACTGAACACCAATCCGCGCTGCCCGGCACGGCTCACCGCTTGCAACGAGATGATCGAATCCCCGCCCAGTTCAAAGAAGTTTTCGGTGACGCCCACCGATTCCAGCCCCAGCAGTTCCTGCCAGATCTCCACCAGCAGCGCTTCGGCCGGCGACGCGGCGGCGACATGATCGTGCTGCTGCCGAGTGGCCTCAGGCGCTGGCAGCCCTTGACGATCAAGCTTGCCGTTCGGCGTCAGTGGCAACGCGGCCAGGCACATCAAATGCGCCGGCAGCATGTGCGCCGGCAGGCGGCTGCGCAGATGAGCCGTCAGCGCTTCACGCAGGTCCTGCTCATCGGCGAGCGGATCGCGCGGCACCACGTAACCGACCAATTGGCGGCTGACCGGGCCGTCGCGGTCGATCACGATGGCTTCACGCACGCCTTCATGTTCAAGCAGGCAGGCCTCGATTTCGCCAAGTTCGATGCGGAACCCGCGGATCTTCACTTGCTGATCGATCCGGCCGAGGTACTCAACCACGCCATCGGCACGGAACCGCGCGAGGTCACCACTGCGGTACAAGCGCGCACCCGGTACGAACGGATCCGGTACGAAACGTTCAGCCGTCAAATCGGGTCGTTGATGATAACCACGGGCGACGCCCTCGCCGCCCAGGTACAACTCGCCCGCGACGCCGACCGGCAACGGCTGCAAACCACCGTCCAGAATGTAGGCGCTGCGATTGCCGACCGGCCGGCCGATCGGCATGAACGCCGAGTCGAATTCGGTATCCGGGTACGCCAGCCAGATCAGCGGCGTGATCACCGTTTCGGTCGGGCCATAACCGTTGATCAGGCGTTTCGGTTGCAGCACCTGTTGCACTTCGTCGAAGGCATGTTTGGCCATGCCCTCACCGCACGGGGTGTAGGAACGGATCGGCAGATCACGCCCCGCTTCGCCCATGAAATCGGCGATCTGCGCCAGGTAGCTCGGGGTGAAGCAGGCGATGGTGATGCCGTGTTTTTCGATCTCGGCGCAGGTGCGTTCGACACTCCACAACTCATCGTCACGGGGCATCACCGCCGAACCGAACACCAGCGGTGTCAGCCAGCGTTCGTGGGCGCCGTCGAAGCTGATCGAGGCGAATTGCAGCTCGCGGTCGTCCGGGGTCATGCCATACAACTCACCAATCGACAGGCAATGCATGGCCAGCGGACCGTGGGCCACGCTGACGCCTTTCGGCCGCCCGGTGGAGCCCGAGGTGTAAATCAGGTAGGCGAGGTTTTCGCCGCAGGTCAGGTTGAGCGGGTTGGTTTCGGCCATCGATTCCAGCGGTTCGCGGTCGACTTCCAGCACTGGCAGACCTGGCGGCAACGGCAGTTTTTCACGCAGCCATGATTGGCTGATCAGCAGCGCAATGCCGCTGTCTTCCATCAGGTAGCGCAGGCGTTCGGCCGGGTACGTCGGGTCCAGCGGCACGTAAGCGCCGCCGGCCTTGAGGATCGCCAGCAAGCCGATGATCATTGCAGGCTTTCGCTGCATCGCCAGGCCGACCCGCACTTCCGGGCCGATGCCCAGTGCACGCAGGCGATGGGCCAGTTGGTTGGCGCGACGGTTGAGCTGGTCGAAGCTCAGTTCCAGGTCGTTGAAGATCAACGCCGTGGCGTCCGGGCGAATAACCGCCTGGGCCTCGATCAATTGGTGCACGCACAGCGGATTTTCCGTGGCGGTGAACGCGGGGTTCCACTCGACCAATTGCTGCGCACGTTCCGGCGCGGTCAGCAGGTCAAGTTCACTCAATGCTGACTGAGGTGCGGCGACCATCGCCGCCAGCAACGCGGCCAGATGCTCGCTCATGCGGGCAATGGCTTCGCCACTGAAGTGGCTGCACTGGTAGCTCCAGTTCAGGCTCAACTGGCGTTCGGCAGTGGCCGCCAGGGTCAGCGGGAAGTTGGTGCGTTCATGGTTCTGCGCGATCGTGAAGCTCAACCCGGCCGGAGCGCCCTGTTGCAGCGCTTCGGCCACCGGGAAGTTTTCGAACACCAGCAGGCTGTCGAACAGCGGCTCGCCGGCACGTCCGGCCCAGCGCTGAATGTCGCCCAATGCGGTGAATTCATGCTCACGCAATTCGAGGTTGTGCGCCTGCAAACGGCTCAACCACTGGCCGACACTTTCAAGCGCATCCGGCGTGCTGATCACCGGCAAGGTGTTGATGAACAGCCCGAGTTGGCTTTCGGCCCCCGGCAAATCCACCGGCCGCCCCGCCACGGTCGCACCGAACGCCACGCTGCGCTGGCCGCTGTAGCGTTGCAACAGCAGCGCCCACGCGCCTTGCACCAAGGTGTTGAGCGTGACTTTCTGTTGGCGGGCGAATTCGCTGAAGCGTTGGCTGGTGGCAACATCGAACGTCTGGCGATGGTCGCCGAAGGCTGCCGTCGACAGGTGTTTACCGCCGCCATGGGCCAGGCTCTGCGCCAACAGCGTCGGGTTGTCGAGGTGGGCCAGTTGCTCGCGCCAGAACAGTTCATCGGCCTGTGCGTCCTGACGTTGCAGCCAGCCGATGTAATCGGCAAAACGCCCGGTTGGCGCCTGCACGTCTTGCCCGGCATACCGCTGCAGGACTTCGCTCAACAGCAGCGAGTTACTCCAGCCATCCAGCAACAAGTGATGGTGGGTGTAGATCAGTTGCTGGCGGTCATCGTCGAGTCGCACCAGGGTCAAGCGCATCAACGGCGCCCGGGTCGAGTCGAGTTGCAGGCGTTCGCTGTTGACCAGTTGCGCCAGTGCTTCGGCCTGATCGCTGCGGCCGCGCCAGTCGAGGCAGGTCATCGGCAAGTGCAGATGACGATGGACCAACTGCACCGGCGCTTCGAAACCCTCCGGGAAGTGGAAACTGCTGCGCAGGATCGGATGGGTGTCGAGCACCGCTTGCCACGCGCGGCCCAGTGGTTCGGCACCGAGGCCACGGGCTTCGACGCTGAGCTGGTTCACGTACGCGCCAGACTCCGCCTCATACAAGCTATGGAACAACAAACCGGCCTGCATCGGCGACAGCGGATACAGGTCCTCGATCTGCGCCGGCGGCACCGGCAGGCCATCGAGTTGTGCCTGAGTCAGGCGCGCCAACGGGAAGTCCGCCGGGGTCACGCCACCCGCGCCATCGCTCAGGCAATGAGCGATCAGCGCCAGCAATTCATGTCGGAAATCTGCAGCCAGCGCTTCGATTTCCCGCAGGTCGAAGCATTCGCGGCTGAAGGTCCAGTCAAGTTTAAGCTCACCGCCATAGACCTGACCGTCCACCGACAGCCAGTTCGGCAACGGTGCGTCGGCCGATTGCGCGGCACCGCTGGATTCGCGGGCCGGGGTGAACAACGCGTCCTCGGCGAAGCTCTGGTCGAACTGGCCGAGGTAGTTGAACGTCACCCGCGCCTGCGGCAACGCGGCCAATGCCGCTTGGGTCGACGCATCGCCCATGTAGCGCAACAGGCCATAGCCCATGCCTTTACCGGGGATCTCGCGCAGTTGCTGCTTGATTGCCTTGATCGAACCCGCCAGGTCGGCGGTCGGCGTCAGGCGCACCGGGAACAGGCTGGAGAACCAGCCAACGGTGCGGGTCAGGTCGACGTCGTCGAACAGTTCTTCGCGGCCATGGCCTTCGAGCTGAATCAACGCCGATTCGTCACCGGTCCAGCGGCTGAGGGTGCGGGCCAGGGCGGTCAGCAGCAGGTCGTTGACTTGCGTGCGGTAGGTCGCGGGCGCCTGTTGCAGCAATTGCCGAGTCTGCTCACGGTCCAGACCGATGCTGACGCCCTGGCGCAGATGCCCGGCCTGACTGGCGTGAGCATTGGCTGCCGGCAACGAATCATTTGCCACGCTCAGCTGCGCCTGCCACCAGGCCAGTTCGCCGGTGGCGGCTTCGGAGCGTGCGTAGGCGTCGAGTTTCTCGGCCCATGCCTGGAAAGCGCTGGTCTTTGGCGGCAGCGCTTGCCCAAGGTAGGCGGCCTGCAAATCTTCGAGTAACACCCGCCAGGACACACCGTCCACCGCCAAGTGGTGGATCACCAAGAGCAAACGCTGGGAGCCATCGGCTTGGGCGATCAACGCCACGCGCAGCAATGGACCGTCTTGCAAACTGAGGCTGCGTTGCGCTTCATCGCACACCGATTCCAGCGAAGCATCGCTGGCCACGCGAGCGGTCCAGAGCATGTCGATCACATCGGCGCTGTCGGCCCCGACATAACGCGCCGACCATTGGCCGTCGACCTGACTGAAGCGCAAACGCAGCGCATCGTGTTGCTTGAGCAGGCGTTGCAGCACGGCTTGCAGGCGCGGCAATTCGAGGGTTTCGCGCGGCGTCAGCAACACGGCCTGGTTCCAGTGCGCGCGTTGCGGGATGGGTTCGGCGAAAAACCAGCGCTGGATCGGCGTGAGTGTTTGCACCCCGTCCACCGGCCCTTGTTGCGCCAGCGGTGCGGCTTGCTCTTTGACCACAGCGGCCAGCGCTTGCAAGGTCTGCTGCTGGAACAGGTCACGCGGTTGCAGGCTCAGGCCTGCACGGCGCGCGCGGCTGACCACTTGAATCGAGATGATCGAGTCGCCACCCAGTTCGAAGAAGTTGTCCTGACGCCCGACCTGTTCCACGCCCAACACGTCCTGCCAGATCTGCGCCAGCACCTGTTCGTGCGCGCTGTGCGGCGCTTCGAAGGCGCGTTGGCTGACTTGCGCGGTGGGCGCGGGCAGGCGTTTGCGCTCGAGTTTGCCGTTGGGGCTCAGGGGCATGTGTTCGATCAGCACGGTCTGCGCCGGCACCATGTAATCCGGCAGGCAGGCGAGCAGATGGCTTTTCAGGGTTTCGCGCCAGGCGCCTTGTTGCTCGGCAGTGGCCTCCAGCAGTGCGCGATCCTGCGGCACGAGGTACGCGACCAATTGCTTGCCGCTCGGACCGTCGAGGGCCAGCACCACGGCTTCCTGCACGTCAGCATGCTCTTGCAGGCGCGCTTCGATTTCGCCCAGTTCGATGCGCAAACCGCGAATCTTCACTTGATGGTCGATGCGGCCGCAGTAATCGATGGCGCCGTCCGCGCGATAACGCGCCAGGTCGCCGGTGCGGTACAGGCGCTCGCCGCTGCCGAATGGATCAACCACAAAACGCTCGGCGGTCAGCGCGCCACGACGGTGATAACCGCGCGCCAGGCCGACGCCACCGAGGTACAACTCGCCCACCGCGCCCAGCGGCAACGGTTGCAGTTCGCTGTCGAGGATGCAGGTATGCAGGTTGGCGATCGGGCGACCAATCGGCACGCTGTCGCGGCCTACTTCCACGCAGGCCCAATGGGTCACGTCGATGGCCGCTTCGGTCGGGCCATAGAGGTTGTAGAGATTGGCTTGCGGCAGGCTGCGCAAGGTCTGGCGTTGCAGCTCCATCGGCAGCGCTTCACCGCTGCAAATGATCCGTGTCAGCGAGGTACAGGCCAATGATTCGTCGGCGCTGATGAACGCGGAGAGCATCGACGGCACGAAGTGCAGCGTGGTGATCGCCTGCTCGACGATCAACGCAGCGAGGCGTTGCGGATCGCGATGCTCGCCCGGTGCGGCAATCACCAGCGTGGCGCCTTTCATCAACGGCCAGAAAAACTCCCACACTGACACGTCGAAACTGAACGGTGTTTTTTGCAGCACGCGGTCGGTTGGCAGCAGGTTGTACGCTTGCTGCATCCACTCCAGACGGTTATGCAACGCCACATGGCGGTTGCCTGCGCCTTTGGGTTTGCCGGTGGAACCGGAGGTGTAGATCACGTAGGCGAGGTTTTCGGCGACAGCGAGGTTGGGCAAATCGGAACCTGGCAAGTCGCTCAGCCAATCGGCCTCGGCATGCAGGCACAAAGTGCGCACGTTGTTCGGGGTCGGCAGTTGCGCTAGCAAGTGTTCCTGAGTCAGCAACAGCGAAATGCCGCTGTCCTCGATCATGTAGCTCAGACGATCAATCGGGTACTCCGGGTCCAGCGGCACATACGCGCCACCGGCCTTGAGAATCGCCATCAGGCCGACAACCATTTCAAACGAACGCTCGCAGGCAATCCCGACGATGACCTCCGGGCCGACCCCCTGAGCGCGTAGATGATGGGCCAGGCGGTTGGCGCGCAGGTTCAGTTCGGCGTAACTCAGGGTCTGGCCCTGAAACACCAGCGCCGTCGCCGCAGCGTTTTCAGCCACACGTTCTTCGAAATGGCGTTGTACGCAGACTTCGCCCGGATAGGCCTGAGCGGTGTCGTTGAGGTCATCGAGGATGCGCAGACGCTCGTCGGCGTCCAGCAGCGGCAACTCGGCGAGTGGGCATTGCGGGTTTGCCAGCACGCCGGCCAACAGGTTGCGCCAATGACGGGCCAAATCCTTGATGCGCTCGGCGTCGAACAGATCGGTGGCATACGTCAGGCTGGCGAACAGTTGGTCGCCCTCCTCCTGCGTGTCCAGTTGCAGGTCGAATTGGGTGGTGTGCGCCGTGGCGTTGAGCGCTTCGACACGCAGCCCGGCGAGCAAGCCGCTGACCGCTGCCGGTTTGGCTTGCTGGTGGTTGAACATCACCTGGAACAGCGGGCTGTGGCTGAGGCTGCGCTCACCTTGCAGCGCTTGCACCAAACGCTCGAACGGCACGTCCTGATAGTCTTGGGCGTCCAGCGAGGCGGTGCGGGTCTGGTCGAGCAATTGGCTGAACGGCAGACGTCCGTCCAGTTCCGCGCGCATCACTTGAGTGTTGACGAAGAAGCCGATCAGGCCACGGGTTTCTGCGCGGTTACGGTTGGCAATCGGCACGCCGACGCGCACGTCGGACTGACCGCTGTAGCGAAAGAGCAAAGCCTGGAAGCTCGCCAGCAACAACATGAACGGCGTGACGCCGCGCTGTTTGGCCAAGGTCATCAGGCCGCTGGCCAGGGTTGCATCGAGGGCGAGATCCAGACGCGCGCCGCGCTGGCTCGGTTGTGCCGGACGTGGGCGATCGGTCGGCAATTCCAGCAGCGGTTGTTCGCTGCCCAGCGTGTTGCGCCACCAATTGAGCTGACGCTCCAGTTCACCCGCTTCCATCCAGCGACGTTGCCACAGCGCGTAATCGGAATACTGGATCGGCAGCGGCTCCAGCGCTGCATTTTGCCCTTGGCAATGCGCGGCGTAGAGCCGGGAGAATTCCTCCACCAACACACCCATCGACCAGCCATCGGTGACGATGTGGTGCAGCGTCAGCAACAGCACGTGATCTTCGGCATCCAGTTGCAACAGGCTGACCCGCAACAGCGGCCCGTGCTGTAGATCAAATGGGCGAGCGATGTCCTGTTCGACGCTTTTCAGCGCGAGATCGAGGCGATGTTTCTGAGGTTCGCCGCGCAGATCGATGTGTTCGATCGCCAGCGATGTGAACTCGGCCAGCGTCTTAACGACTTGACCGTCATCCTCGACAAACTGGCTGCGCAGGCTTTGATGGCGCTCCAGCAACACGTCAAAACTCTGCTGCAACGCCGCGAGATTCAGCCGCCCGTGCAAGCGCAACGACGCCGGGATGTTGTACGCAGAACTGTGCGGATCAAGCTGCCAGAGGAACCATTGGCGCTGCTGCGCGTACGACAGTTCGAAGCGGGTTTGCGCCTCGGCAGCCGGCGGGATCGGCAGTTGGCCGAAGCTCACGCCCTGCTCTTGCATGCGGCTCAGAAACTCGCGGCGCTTGTCGGCAGGCAGGCCGGCGAAACGGCTGGCGATACGCTGGGCAGTGGTGTGTTCCATCAGTTGATCTCCATCTCGTCGAGAAGCGACTCAAGCGCATCAAGACGTGCATCGTTGTCAGCCGGGGCGTGTTGCCCGGCCATGGCGGCATAAGCCTGCAGGTCGGTGGATTCGAACAGCGCGCGCAGCGGCAGCTCGATGCCCAGTTCCAGTTCCACACGGGCACTGGCCTGGGCGGCGAGCAGCGAGTGCCCGCCCAATTCAAAGAAGTTGTCGCGCCGGCCGATCTGCGCCACGCCCAACACGTCGGCCCAGATCGCCGACAGTTGCTGTTCGAGGGCGCCTTCGGGGGCTTCGAACGGGCGCTGCCAGTCCTCGGCATCCGGCACTGGCAAGGCCTTGCGGTCGAGCTTGCCGTTGCCGGTCAGTGGCAAGGCGTCGAGCAGCAACCAATGGCTCGGCACCATGTAATCCGGCAGATCGACCTTGAGCGCAGTGCGCAGATGATCACGCCAGGCGATCGGGTCGTGCGGGGTGTGCTCGGCCACGACGTAGGCGCACAACTGCGGTCCGCCGTCGCCGTTGTGGACGTTTAAGACCGCTTGACGCACGCCCGGTTGGGCCAGCAGCGCCGCTTCGATTTCGCCGAGTTCGATGCGGAAACCGCGAATCTTCACTTGCTGGTCGATGCGGCCGAGGTAGTCGATGCTGCCATCGCCACGCTGGCGCGCCAGGTCGCCGCTGCGATAGAGCCGCTGCGAGGCATCGAACGGGCTTGGCACAAAGCGCTCGGCGGTCAGCCCGAAACGCCCGTGATAACCGCGCGCCAGACCGGCACCCGCGATGTACAACTCACCCGCGACACCCACCGGGACTGGCCGTAGCTGGCTGTCGAGCAAGTACCAGCGCAGGTCGCGGATCGGCAGGCCAATCGGGCTCTGGGCCTTGCCGTCCAGGTCAGCCAGACGAATCGCGCGGTAGGTCACGTGCACCGTGGTTTCGGTGATGCCATACATGTTGACCAGGGTGGTTTGCTGGTCGCCGAAGCGTTCGAACCAGAGTCGCAGGCTCGCGACGTCGAGGGCCTCACCGCCGAAGATCACCTGACGCAGGGCCAAGCTGCGAGGGCTGGCGCAGGCAATCGGCAACAGTTGGCGGAACGCGCTCGGGGTCTGGTTCAGCACCGTCACGCCTTCATCGCAGAGCAAGCGGTGAAACGCTTGCGGTTCGCGGCTGATGTCCTGCGGCGCGATCACCAGGCGTCCGCCGGTGCACAGCGCGCCAAACAGCTCCCACACCGAGAAGTCGAAGGCGTAGGAATGGAACAGCGTCCAGACATCGTGCGGGCCGAAGTTGAACTCGGCGGTGGTGGCGGTCAGCAGACGCCCGACGTTGGCATGGCTGAGCAATGCGCCTTTCGGCCGCCCCGTGGAGCCGGAGGTGTAGATCACGTACGCGAGGTTGTCCGGGGTCGCCAGCGCCGGCAGGTTTTCGTCGCTGAAGGCTTCATGCTCCAGCGATTCCAGGCTCAGCACCTGCACGCCATCGAGTGAGGGCAAACCGTCGATCAAATGTTGTTGGGTCAACAGCAGCGTGATGCCGCTGTCTTCGATCATGTAGCTCAGGCGCTCGGCCGGGTAGTGCGGATCGAGCGGCACGTAGGCGCCGCCGGCCTTGAGAATCGCCAGCAAGCCGACCACCAGCGGTATTGCCCGCTCAGTGGCGATGCCGACGCGCACTTCCGGGCCGACGCCCTGCTCTCGCAGTTTGTATGCCAGTCGATTGGCCTGGCCGTTGAGCGCGGCGTAGGTCAGTTGCTCGCCTGCGCAGACCAGTGCAACGGCGTTCGGCTGTTGCGCAGCCTGAGCTTCGAACATCTGGTGCAAGGTCGGCGACAAGGGTTGCGCCGCGAATGCCGGGTTCCAGTGCTGGATCAACGCGTCAGATTGCGGCGCGCGCAGCAGCGGCAATTCGGCGACGCGTTGCTGTGGATCGTTGGCCACCGCGCACAACAGGTTCAGCCACTGCTCGGCGAGGCGCTGCATCGACGCTTCGTCGTACAGATCCGTGGCGTAAGTCAGGCTGGCATCGAGCGCTTCGCCCTGCTCCTGGGTATCGAGTACCAGATCAAACTGGGTGGTCTGCTGCTGCCAGTGCAGACGCTCAACCTGCAAACCGGCCACGCTGCGCTCGACACTCGCGCCCATTTGCTGCTGATGGTTGTAGAGCACCTGGAACAACGGGCTGTGATTGAGGCTGCGGTCCGGTTGCAAGGCGTCGACCAATTGCTCGAACGGCACGTCCTGATGGGCTTGCGCATCCAGGGCGACCTGTTTGACCTGTTGCAGCAACGCACTGAACGGCTGCTGCCCGTCGATCTGTGTACGCAGCACCTGGGTGTTGATGAAAAAGCCGATCAGGCCTTCGGTTTCAATGCGCGAACGCCCGGCGCTGGGCACGCCGACGCTGATGCTCGACTGCCCGCTCTGGCGATATAGCAAGGTCTGGAAACTCGCCAGCAACAGCATGAACAACGTGACGTGATGTTCCTGGGCACGTTGGCGCAAACCGGCCAGCAACTCGCGATCAACGTTCAGCATCAGGCTGGCGCCGCGCTCAGAGCGACGGGCCGGACGGGTCAGTTCACTCGGCAACTCCAGCGGAGTCTGGCTGCCAGCCAGTTGTTCGCTCCACCATGCCAGTTGCCGCGCGCCCTCGCCGGCTTCGAGCCAGTCGCGCTGCCAGCGGGCGTAGTCGCTGTAGTTCACCGGCAGGCTGGCCAGATCGGCACCGTGGCCGTCGACGGCCGCCTGATACAACGTGCTGAACTCATCCACCATGACCTGCATCGACCAGCCATCGGCGGCGATGTGGTGCACGGTCAGTACCAGCACGTGTTCGTCGGTGTTCACTTGCAGCAGCAAGACGCGCCACAGCGGACCGTTGCGCAGGTCGAACGGCCGGGCGATTTCTTGCGCCACCGCGCTGTCGACCGACGATTGATCGAGCGTGCGCTGTTCCAATTGCAGCGCCAGCGTCTCATGCAGCACCGGACGCGCCTGCTGACCGTCCTGTTCGAAGGTGGTGCGCAGGGTTTGGTGACGGGCCTGCAATTGCGCGAAGACTTTGTCCAGGGCATCGAGATTGAGCGAGCCCTTGGGGCGCAGCGCAGCGGGAATGTTGTAGGCCGGGCTGTGCGGGGCCAGCTGCCAGAGAATCCATTGGCGCTGCTGGGCGTATGACAGCATCGGCGGTTGATCGGCTGGCGCAGGTTGCAGGATCGGTTGGTCGCTGACGTTCGCCAGCGCCGCACGCTCGGCAAATTCCGCCAGCGTCGCGGCTGAGAACAGGCTGCTCACCGACAGTTCGAGGTGCAGTTGCTGACGCACCCGCGAGATCACCTGAAGCACCAGCAACGAGTGACCGCCCAGTGCAAAGAAGTTGTCGTTGCGGCCAACCTGCTCCACCTGCAATACGTCCTGCCAGATCAGCGCCAATTGCGTTTCCAGCCCTTGGGCCGGGGCCACGAAGTCACGTTGTGTGTCGCGGGCTTCAACGCGGGGCAAGGCTCTGCGATCCAGTTTGCCGTTGTTGTTGAGCGGCAATCTGGCCAGCAGGATCAGATGGCTGGGCACCATGTATTCCGGCAACGACTGACGCAGAACCGCCTTGAGGCCTTCCAGATAGTCAGTTTCAGAAACCAGCGCATCACTGGCCACGACATACGCCACCAGTTGCACGCCGTCCTGAGCGATGACTGCCGCTTCGCGCACGTCCTCGCGGGCTTGCAGGCAGGCTTCGATCTCGCCCATTTCAATGCGGAAACCGCGAATCTTCACTTGATGGTCGATACGGCCGACGTATTCCAGACGGCCATCAGCGTTGTAGCGCGCCAGATCGCCGCTGCGGTACAGCCGCGCGCCTGGCTCACGGGCGAACGGGTCCGGCAGGAAACGTTCGGCGGTCAGCGCCGGGCGATCGAAGTAGCTTTGCGCGAGGCAGGCCGGTGCGCCGATGCACAGTTCACCGACGCCACCGTTGGGCAGCAACTGACCGGACGCATCCAGCACATACAACGCACGGCCGGCGATGGCGCGACCAATCGGGATGCCAAACGCATCGCTGGCATCCTCGAGACGGCATTCATGCACGCTGGACACCACCGTCGCTTCGGTCGGGCCATAGGTATTGAGCAGGCGCACATGGCTCAATCCGGCCTGATGCCACAAGCGCAAACCTTCGACCGACATCGCTTCGCCGCCGACATGCACCTGGCGCAAATCACCGAGATTGCTTATGACGCCACTAGCACATTCGCGGGCGAGCAAATACCAATAGGCCGCCGGCAAGTCCGCCACGGTCACGCCTTGCTCGACGATTTCAGCGGCCAGTCGCCCGGCGTCCCACAGCGCATCGCCGCGCATGATCAACGCCGCGCCGACGCACAACGCCGGGAAGCACTGTTCAACGAAGCCGTCGAAACTGAAGGTCGCGAACTGCAATACACGGTCTTTTGCAGACAGCATCGAGTATTCAGCAGCGGATTGGCAGAACTCGCGCAACGCGGCGTGGGCGATGGCCACGCCCTTGGGTTGGCCGGTGGAGCCGGAGGTGTAGATGATGTAGGCCAGGTCTTCGGCAATCGCATGGTTTTGCGGATCGTGTTCAGGAAAACCAGCGCTGTCGTCGAGGCTGAGACGGTGCACGCCTTGTGCATTGTCCAGCAGACCAGATTCACACAGCAGCACGTCGAGGCGGCTGTCGTCGATCATGTAAGCCAGGCGTTCGGCCGGGTAGTTCGGGTCCAGCGGTACATACGCCGCGCCGCTTTTCAGCACCGCCAGCAGGCTGACGATCAAGTGCGGCCCACGGTGCAGCGCCAGCCCGACACGTGAGCCTGGGCCGGCACCGTTTTCAATCAGGCGATGGGCCAGGCGATTGGCCTGGGTGTTCAGCTGCGCGTAGCTCAGGGACTGGCCGTCAACCTGTAATGCCTGCGCTTGCGGAGTGGCGGCGGCCTGAGCAGCGATTTGTTCGTGGACCAACAGGGTTGTGGATAACTGAGCCGGGATCGGCTGGCTGAGCGCGAGCAGCGCATTTTTGCCATCGACGTCGAGCAATTCCAGCGCGCCCAACGCCGCGTCCGGCAGCGCCATCAACTGCATCAGCAGATGCTGCAGGTTGGCCGCCAACTCAGCGATCTGCGCCGCACTGAACCGGGCCGCGTCGTAGCTGAAGTCCATGTTCAAACCTTCGCCCAGTTCGATGCCGAGGGTCAGTGGATAATGCGTGCGCTCGTGGTTGTGCAGGTTGCCGAACGACAACCCGGCCGGTGCGCCCTGCTTCAGCGCTTCGGCGACCGGGAAGTTTTCGAACACCAGCAGGCTGTCGAACAGCGCCGCGCCCTGCTGCCCTGCCCAGCCCTGAATGTCATAAAGCGGCACATGCTCGAACTCGCGCATGGCCAGGTTCAACCCTTGCAACTCGCCCAGCCATTGGCTGACGGTTTGCGCAGGCTTCATCGCGCAGACTAGCGGCAGCGTGTTGATGAACAGCCCGAGTTGTTCTTCGATCCCCGGCAGCGGCGCCGAACGACCCGCGACGGTGGCCCCGAACACCACGCAATCCTGACCGGTGTAGCGGTGCAGCAACAGGCTCCACGCCGCTTGCAGCACGGTGTTGAGGGTGACTTTCTGTTGCCGGGCGAACTCGGCCAGACGCTGGGTGGCGCGGCGGTCGAGGGCGACTCGATACGCTTCGCTGCCCTCGGCGCCCACGGGCGGACGCAAGGCTTCGGCGAGCAAGGTGGGCGCTTGCAGCGGCGCCAGCGCGGCTTTCCAGAACTGCTCGCCAGCGACGGCCGATTGCTGCTGCAACCAACCCAAATAATCGCGGTATTGCCCGGTCGGTGCCAGCAGCGATTGCCCGGTGGCGTAATGCTGGATCACTTCGGCCAGCAACTGCGCGTTGCTCCAGCCGTCCATCAAAATGTGGTGGCTGGTGTAGATCAGGTGCCAGGCGTCAATGTCGGTACGAACCAGCTTCAAGCGGAACAGCGGCGCACTACTCAATTCGAAACCGTGGGCGCGTTCGGCATCGGCCAGCGCATCGGTGTCGGTCGCTTCCAGCACCTCGAGCGGCAACGCCACCTGACGGACAATCGCCTGATGCGCGGTGTCGAGGCCTTGCCAGTGGAAGCTGCTGCGCAGGATGTCGTGACGCTCCAGCGCGGTTTGCCAGGCCTGAGCGAATCGCTGCGGATCAAGGCCTTGAATGTCCAGGCGCAACTGACTGATGTAGGCGCCGACCTGCGGTTCGTAGAGCGTGTGGAACAGCATGCCCTGTTGCATCGGCGACAGCGGATACAGGTCTTCAAGGTTTGCGACCGGCAATGTGTGGAGTTGCGTCTGGCTGATGCGCGCCAGCGGGAAGTCCGACGGCGTGGCTTGCGGCACTTCAACGGCGCAGCAGTGTTCGATCAGCGCCGTCAGCTCCTGCGCGTAGTCGTCCGCCAGACCCTGGATGGTCGCGGTGTCGAACATCTCGCGGCTGAAACCCCAGCTCAGCGACAACTCGCCGCCGTAGACCTGGCCTTCGACGATCAGCCAGTTACCCAGCGGCGCCGACGGATCCTGCGCCACGCCATTACCTTCGTTGGACGGCACGAACATCGCGGCGTCGTCAAACTGACGGTCGAACTGCCCCAGGTAGTTGAAGGTAATGCGTGGTTGCGGCAATGCGGCGAGTTCGGCGCTCATCGCCGGGTCGCCGAGGTAACGCAATGCGCCGTAACCGAGGCCCTTGTCCGGCACGCCGCGCAGGTGTTCCTTGATGGTTTTGATCGATGCGCCGAGATCGCTCGAGGCCATCAGATTGACCGGGAACAGGCTGGTGAACCAACCCACGGTGCGGGTCAGGTCGATGTCGTCGAACAGATCTTCGCGGCCATGCCCTTCGAGCTGAATCAGCGCGCTGCCCTGCCCGCTCCAGCGGCAAACCGCGCGCGCCAGTGCGGTCAGCAGCAGATCGTTGACCTGGGTGCGATAGGCCGCCGGGGCGTGTTGCAGCAGTTTGCGGGTGTGCTCGGCGTTGAGCTTGAGTTCGATTTTGTGTTCGAAGCGGTTTTCCAGCGCGCCGTTCGGGCGGTCGCAGGGCAGATCATTCGGTGCGTTGTTCAGTTGGGTCAGCCAATAACCGAGGCTGTTTTCAAAGGCCGGAAGATGGTTTTGCAGACGAGCGACCCAGCGCTGATAACTGCTGGTTTTAGTCAACAACACCTTGCCGCCGCTGTAGAACTGCTGAAGGTCCTCCAGCAGCACGCGCCAGGAAACACCGTCCACCGCCAGGTGATGAATCACCAGCAACAGGCGTTGTGTACCGTCAGCCATCGCCACCAGCAGCGCGCGCATCAGCGGGCCATTGTGCAGATCGAGGCTGCGCTGGGCTTCGTCACAAAAAGCGCTGAGCTCGTCGACGGAGTGCGCCTGACGCTGCCACAGCACCGACTCGGTGGTCGGCGCGGCGTAGGTTTGCTGCCAGCCATCAGCGGTCTGCTGATAACGCAGGCGCAAGCTGTCGTGGTGGCTCAGCAATTGCTCAAGGGCACGGCCCAGCGCCCCGGCGTTCAACAACTCGCGCGGCACCAGCAGCAGCGACTGGTTCCAGTGCTGGCGCTCCGGGATAGGCTGTTCGAAAAACCACTGTTGCACCGGCGCCAACGCCACCGCGCCCACTGCCGGAGCTTGATCGATCAACACCTGTTCGCCGCTGCGGGCTGCTTGGGCGAGGCTGCGAATGGTCTGGTGCTGGAACAGATCCTTGGGGCTCAACACGATCCCGGCCTGACGCGCGCGGCTGACCACTTGCATGGACACGATGGAATCGCCGCCCAGTTCGAAGAAGTTGTCTTCCAGACCGACGTTGTCGACGGCCAGTACGTCCTGCCAGATCGCGGCGAGGGCTTTTTCCAGTGCGCTACGTGGCGCAACGTGGTCGCGTTGTTGCTGTGAACCGTCAACCGCCGGCAAGGCTTTACGGTCGAGTTTGCCATTGGGGGTCAGCGGCAGGTGATCGAGGAACAGCAGGAACGCCGGCACCATGTAGTCCGGCAAATGCAGGCGCAGTGCAGCTTTCAGCGTTTCACGCTGAGTCGCTTGAGCGTCGATATCGCTCAGCAACGCGGGATCGTGCGGCACGATGTAAGCCACCAATTGCTGGCCGCTGACCCCGTCCTGCGCCAGCACCGCCAGTTCGCGCACCGCGTCCTGCTGCAACAGCCGCGCTTCGATTTCACCCAGTTCTATGCGAAAGCCACGGACCTTGACCTGATGGTCGATGCGCCCGACGTATTGCAGCGTGCCGTCGGCCTGATAGCGGGTCAGGTCGCCGGTGCGATACAAGCGTTCACCGTTGCTGGCGAACGGGTTCGGCACATACTTTTCGGCGGTCATGCCCGGCCGCGCCAGGTAACCGCGGGTGATGCCCGCGCCGCTCAAGTACAGCTCGGCAGAGACGCCTTGCGGCACCGGTTGCAGGTCGGCATCCAGCAAATAGCTGGCGGTGTGTTTGAGCGCACGACCGATGTTTGCGTGGCCACCGGCCTCGCGGCGGGTCCAGGTCGAATAAGTGGTGTCTTCCGACGGGCCATACAGGTCGTAGACATGTTCGACGTTCGGCTGCTGATACAACGCATCAACCAGGCTCTGTTTCAACGGTTCCCCGGCGAGGTTGATGATGCGCACACTGGGCGGGATCTGCCCGTCGCGCTGCAACGCATTGATCGCGGACGGTACCGTATTGATCAGGCGCACCTGATCCCGCGCCGGCAGTTGCGGCAATTCCAGGGCGTTGCGGGCGATGATCAGCGAACCGCCGTTGGCCAGGGTCACGAACAGTTCCCACACCGACAGGTCGAAGCACACCGAGGTCGAGGCCAGCACGCCTTGAATGTCTTCGCGGCTGTAGACCGATGCCGACCAGTCGATCAGCGCCAGCACGTTGCGATGGGCGATGGCCACGCCTTTGGGTTTGCCGGTGGAGCCGGATGTGTAGATCACATAGGCGAGGTTGTCCGGCGTGACGCCCGTTTTCGGGGCGTTTTCCGGGTATTCGGCCCATGACATGGCGTCCAGCAGCAACACCTGCGTGTCGGCTGTCACGGTCAATGTCACGGCGAACGATTGCTCAGTCAGCAACACCAAGGCGCGGCTGTCTTCGAGCATGTAAGCGACGCGTTCGGCCGGGTAATCCGGGTCCAGCGGCACGTAGGCGCCGCCGGCCTTGAGTACCGCGAGCAAGGCCACCAGCAGGTTTTCCGAGCGCTGCATCGCTACGCCGACGCGGACTTCCGGGCCAACGCCCATTTCGATCAGTTTGTGCGCCAGGCGATTGGCCTGGACGTCGAGTTCTGCGTAAGTCAGCTGCGTTGCACCGCAAGTCACGGCCAATGCATTCGGACTGACCGCGACTTGCTGGCTGATCAGTTCATGAACGCACAGGTCTTGCGGGTAGCTTTCGTCGGCGTGATTCCAGTCATGCACGATGCGCTGGTATTCCGCGCTTTCCAGCAGCGGCAAATCGCTGATGCACTGCGTCGGATCGCTGACCATGCCGTGCAGCAGACGCGTCCAGTGCTGCGCCATGCGCGTGATGGTGTCGGCGTCGAACAGGTCGTTGGCGTAGGTCAGCGCCGCATGCAGCTTGCCGCGCTTTTCATTGGTGTTGAGGTCATAAGTGTCGAGGGTCAGGTCGAACTGCGTGGTTCGCCCTTCCCACTCGATCACGCCCAGCGCCAGGCCGGACGCCGTGCTAACCGTGGCAATGTCCGCGACGTGCGGTTGGTGGTTGTACATCACCTGGAACAGCGGCGTGTGGCTGAGGCTGCGTTCCAGTTTCAGCGCTTCGACCAGACGTTCGAACGGCAAATCCTGATGGGCCTGGGCACCGAGGGCGGTTTCCTTGATGGCGCGCAGCAAGTCGTCGACGCGGGTCTGGCCGTCGAGTTGCGTGCGCAGCACCTGGGTGTTGACGAAGAAGCCGATCAGGCCTTCGATCTCGGCGCGATTGCGGTTGGCAATCGGCACGCCGACGCGGATGTCGGTCTGCCCGGTGTAGCGATGCAGCAGCGCGTTGAAGGCGCCGAGCAACAGCATGAACAGGGTGATGTTGTGTTTCTGCGCGGTGGCGCGCAGTTGTTCGGCCAGTTGTGCGTCGATGGCAAATTCGTAGCGAGTGCCGCGATAGCTCGGCATTGCCGGGCGCGGGTGGTCGGTGGGCAGTTCCAGCACCGGGTGTTCGTTGCCCAGTTGTGCTTGCCAGTAGTCGAGTTGGCGCGCCTGCTCACCCGCTTCCAGCCAGCGGCGCTGCCACAGGGCGTAGTCGCTGTACTGGATCGGCAATGGCGCGAGTTGCGGTTGTGCGCCCGCGTCGAACGCGTCGTAGCAGCGGATGAATTCGTCGATCAGCACGTTCATCGACCAGCCGTCGGACACGATGTGGTGCAGGGTCAGCAGCAGCACGTGTTCCTGATCGGCGAGTTTGAGCAGGGTGACGCGCAGCAAAGGGCCGACTGACAGATCGAACGGCAGTACCGATTGCTGCTCGGCCGCTTGCGCAACCGCGAGTTCGCGCTCCGTGACCGGGAGCGCGCTGAAATCCACCTGATCGATGACCAGCGGCGCGCTGGTCGGCACTTGCAGCAAGCTGTCGTCGGCCTGGCGCTGGAACACAGTGCGCAGGGTTTCGTGACGCTCAACGAGGCTGGCGAATGCGTGCTCCAGCGCGGGCAGATTCAAATGCCCGGTCAGGCGCACAGCGCCCGGCAGGTTGTACGCGCCGCTGTGCGGGTCCAGTTGCCAGAGAAACCACATGCGTTGCTGAGCGTAGGACAACGCCTGGCGATCCTCGGCGCAGGTGTCGGCCGGGATGGGGAAACGGGCGAAATCAACGCCCTCCTTGTGCAAGGCCGCAAGGAACATCTGGCGCTTTTCCAGGGGCAACCCGATAAACCGGCGAGCAAGTTTCAAGGAGTCTTCAGCATTCATTTCTAAGCATCCGGATCAGTGGCGGGAAGCACAAAGGCACGTCGTCCCTATAAAACGAATGCACACCGGAAAAATTAACGAATGAGAACAAGTATCAGGAAGGAGATAGAACGCGGAGTCTGAGGATGCCAAAAATCCAATTGTGGGAGCGGGCTTGCTCGCGAATGCGGTGGGTCAGCCAACATCAATGTTGAATGTTAAACCGCATTCGCGAGCAAGCCCGCTCCCACAGGGTTCGCGGGTAATTTGAGAGTGCGTCAAGCGCTGGCGGCCATGGCGTGGCGGCGTTGGTGGATGTCGAGCTGATCCTTGATCACCCGCAGCACCTTGGCCTCGTGCTCATGAATGAAGAAGTGACCACCACTGAGCATGTCCACGGAAAAACTGCCGAGGGTTTCCTTGCTCCAGCCGATCAGCTGTTCAGTGGTGGCGCGATCAGCCTTGCCGCCGAGCACGTGCACCGGGCATTTGAGCAAGGGGCGCTGCTGTGGTTCGAAGCGTCCGCACAGCAGGAAGTCCGCCCGCAGGACCGGTAGCGTCAGGCTCATCAGCTCTTTGTTAGCCAACACTTCCTCGCTGGTGCCGTTGAGCGTACGCAGTTGCTCGATCAGCTCGGCATCGGTTTTCGGCTCGGCAAAACCTCGATCATAATCAGCGCGCATCGTCGGCGCGGCGGTGCCTGAAGCGAACAGCGCCACCGGCTCCGGGCAACCGAGCGAGCGCAACGCATGGGCCATTTCACAGGCGAGCAAGGCGCCCAGGCTATGGCCGAATATCGCGTAAGGGGTTTTCAGTGTGGTGATGTGTTCATGCGCGAGTTGCAGCGCCAGGCGCCGCATGTCGGTGTGCAACGGTTCGCCAAAGCGCGCGCCACGGCCGGGCAGTTCCACCGGTTGCAGTGTGAGCCACTCCGGCAGTTTGCGCCGCCAGCGGCTGTAAACCATGGCGCTCGCGCCTGAATAGGGCAGGCACAGCAATGTCAGCTGGGTCACCGGGCTTACCTCGAAAAGTTGTCTATCAAGAGAACGGATGAGTGCCGCCGGGAATTAGTCGTACACATCCCCTGTAGGAGCTGAGCTCGCGAGCAAGCTCAGCTCCTACAGGGGGGGCTTTATTTCAAATGGCGGAAGCTTTGGACGGCAGAAACGAGGACCACCAGGCCTGCCGCTATCGCCACCCAAAACCCGCTGCGTGCCCCGAACGCATCCACCAGCCACCCCGAACTGGCCGCGCCAATCGCCACGCCAATACTCAGCCCGGTGACCAGCCAGGTCAGGCCTTCCGTCAGCTTGGCCGGCGGCACAATGCGCTCAACCAGGGCCATGGCGACAATCAAGGTCGGCGCAAAAAACAGCCCGGCCACGAACACCGCCAACGACAACCCGAGAATGTTGCTCGCCAGCAACAACGGCAGCGTCGTCACCGCCGTCGCCACCCCGCCGTACAGGAACAATCGCGGCAACGGCACCTTAGAGCGCAAGGCCCCGAACGCCAGCCCGGCCATGCAGGAACCAATCGCATACACCGACAACACAATACTCGCCGCCGCCGGTTGGCCCTGCTGCTGGGCGAAGGCCACGCTGACCACATCGACCACGCCAACAATGGTGCCCATGGCGACCATCAACAGCATCAACACCTGGATCTCGACAGAACGAATGATCGAGCCTAGATGGTGTTCTTCATAGGGATGAATGGCTGGCTCGGTGTCGCGTTGCAGGACGAACGCTGTGACGCCGATCGCCAGCATCAACAACGCCGCGAGCGGCCCGGCCTCGGGGAACGCCACCACGCACAAACCCACGGACAACGGTGGCCCTACGATAAAGCAAACCTCGTCCAGCACCGACTCCAGGGCATAGGCGGTTTGCAGTTCAGGCTGGCCGCGATAGACCTCGGTCCAACGCGCCCTCACCATGGCCGACATGCTCGGCATGCAACCGGCCAGCGCGGCGAACACGAACAGCGTCCAGTGCGGCGCCTGCAAACGGGCGCACAGCAACACCAGCAACAACGCCCCGCCACCGATCAACGCCGAGATCGGCAAGATCCGACGTTGCCCATAGCGGTCGACCAACCGCGAGACCTGTGGGGCGCAAAAGGCCGTGGCCAGAGCAAACGTCGCCGCCACGGCACCGGCCAGTCCATAGCCACCCTGCAATTGCGCGAGCATGGTGATCAGGCCGATGCCGGTCATGGAAATCGGCATGCGCGCGATCATGCCGGCCAGCACGAAGGCTCGGCTGCCGGGAGCTTTGAACAGAGCGCGGTAAGGATTGGCCATGGCTTGCGGGTCTCGACAGGGGTCTGCAAATTGCCATAAGGCTGATTGAGGGGAAAGCGGGGAATTGTTGGTTGAATGTGAAGGCCCCTTCGCGAGCAGGCTCGCTCCCACGCTGGATGTGTGAACGACGCAACCCCTGTGTGGGAGCTTGCTCGCGAAGGGGCCACAACCATCACCCACATCATTCCAGCAAATGAACTCTAGAGCGCTCAAACCGGTCAGCTAGTTAGGCCCTCACCGCAAGGCGCTAACCTACATGCAAATCTCTCTCGCCCGCCAAGTCGCCTTGATCACCGGCGCCAGCTCCGGCATCGGCGCCGGTGCCGCCAAAGCCTTGGCTGCTGCCGGGGCCGCCGTGGTGATCAACTACAACTCCCAGCCTGCTCCGGCCGAAGAATTGGCCGGGCAGATTAATGCAGAAGGCGGCCGCGCCATCGCCATCGGCGCCGATGTCTCCAAAGAAGCAGACGTCGAACGGCTGTTCGCGCAAACCCTCGATGCCTTTGGTTCACTGGACATTCTGGTCGCCAATTCCGGCCTGCAAAAAGACGCCAACGCGGTGGACATGAGCCTCGATGACTGGAACCGGGTCATTGACGTCAACCTCACCGGCCAGTTCCTCTGCGCTCGCGCCGCGCTGCGTATTTTCAACCGGCAAGGCGTTCGCGAAGGCGTGTCCCGTGCTGCCGGCAAAATCATCCACATGAGTTCAGTGCACCAGCGCATTCCCTGGGCCGGTCACGTCAATTACGCCGCGTCCAAGGGCGGCGTGGACATGCTGATGCAAACCCTCGCCCAGGAAGTCAGCCACCAGCGCATTCGCATCAACGGCATCGCACCGGGGGCGATTCGCACGGCGATCAATCGGGCGGCCACCGAAGGGGCGGCCGCTGAAGAACTGCTCAAACTGATTCCTTATGGCCGTATCGGCGACGTCGAAGACATCGCCAACGCGGTGGTATTTCTCGCCTCAGATGCTTCCGACTACATCGTCGGCACCACCCTGTTCATCGACGGCGGCATGAGCCTCTATCCGGAGTTTCGCGGCAATGGCTGATCTTCATCCCGAACAACAAAGCGCCATCGACGCCCACGGCATCATCGGCGACATGCGCAGCGCAGCCCTGGTCAACGACAAGGGCAGCGTGGACTTTTTCTGCTGGCCGGAATTCGACAGCCCGTCGATTTTCTGCTCCCTGCTGGATACACCCGAGGCCGGTATCTTCCAATTGGCGCCGGACTTGCCCGATGCTCGCCGTGAGCAGATTTACCTGCCAGACACCAACGTGCTGCAAACCCGCTGGCTCAGTGATCGCGCGGTGGTCGAAATCACCGACCTGCTACCCATCGGCGACACCGAAGACGATCTACCGCTGTTAATGCGAAGGGTCCGGGTGGTCAGCGGTGAGGCGACGTTTCACATGCGCTGCGCCGTGCGTCATGACTACGCTCGCGCCAGCACCCGTGCGCGGATGGACAAAAAAGACGTGACGTTCGAGGCCGCCGATCAACCGTCCATGCGTCTGTCATCGGATCAGGTAATGCGAGTTGATGGCGATGCAGCGGTGGCCGAATTCACCCTGAAGCAAGATGAGAGTGCGCAGTTCCTGCTCGGTGGACTCGACGACCCGCGCTTCAAGGGAGGTGCCGCCGACCTGTGCCTGGAGCGCACCCTGAAGTTCTGGCGCGACTGGATCGGTCAGTCCAACTATCGCGGTCGCTGGCGGGAAATGGTCAACCGCTCGGCGCTCGCCCTGAAGCTCCTGACCTCGCGCAAACACGGCGCCATTCTCGCCGCCGCCACGTTTGGCCTGCCGGAAACACCGGGCGGCGAACGCAATTGGGATTATCGCTACACCTGGATTCGCGACGCGTCGTTTACCGTCTACGCGTTCATGCGCCTGGGGTTTGTCCAGGAAGCCAACGATTACATGCGCTGGCTGCGCGGTCGGGTCAGCGACTGTCATGGCAAGTCGATGAAACTCAACATTCTCTATGCCATGGACGGTCGCCAGGAACTGCCGGAAATCGAACTGTCGCACCTGTCCGGACATGGCGGCGCGACGCCTGTGCGCATCGGCAACGGCGCCTGCGATCAGGTCCAGCTCGACATCTTCGGCGAGCTGATGGACGCGGTCTACCTGGTCAACAAGTATGGCGAGGCCATCTCCCATGAAGGCTGGAAACACACCGTGGACGTGGTCGATCAGGTGTGTGAAACCTGGCAACAGAAAGACGTCGGCATCTGGGAAATGCGTGGCGAGCAGCATCACTTCCTGCACTCGCGACTGATGTGCTGGGTCGCACTGGACCGCGCCATTCGCCTCGCCTCGAAACGCTCACTGCCCGCCCCGTTCGCCCGTTGGGACCAGATGCGCCAGGCCATCTACGCCGACATCTGGGAAAATTTCTGGAACGAAGAACGCGGCCATTTCGTCCAGCACATCGGCGGTACCGCCCTCGACGGCTCGATGTTGCTGATGCCGCTGGTGCGCTTCGTCAGCGCCAAGGACCCGCGCTGGCTCGCCACCCTCCAGGCCATCGAAAAAACCCTGGTGCGCGACGGCATGGTCTACCGCTATCGCAACGACGACAGCCGTATCGACGGCCTCGACGGCACCGAAGGCGCCTTTGCAGCGTGTTCGTTCTGGTACGTCGAATGCCTGGCGCGGGCCGGTCAGGTGGAAAAAGCCCATCTGGAGTTTGAACAGTTGTTGAGGTATGCCAACCCGCTGGGGCTGTATGCCGAAGAGCTGGACAGTCATGCACGACATCTGGGGAACACGCCGCAAGCATTGACGCATTTGGCGCTGATCAGCGCGGCGAGTTTTCTCGATCGGAAATTGAGTGGGGAGAAGGGTTTTTGGCAGCCTTGAGACCGAGGCGGCGCCTTCGCGAGCAGGCCATCAGCCACAGGACCATTTACCGACAAAGCCTGTCAGAAATTTCCCGTTTTGCACTGCCGCTTGTAGGAAGGAAGCTTACCCACAAGAGGCTTAAACACACTCCCAAGACATACCAACCCAACGCTGGCGAGCATTTGTGGGCACTTGGGCAAAACCTCCTACAAAAATTAAACAAACATTCCCTCTTCATCCCAGCACACCCCATTCCTACGGCCCGAAATACCTTGTTGCCAGTCGTTACATCCCCCCCTAACATCCAGCAACAACGGGTACAGCGGAGCTGTCCAACAAAACCCGAATTCAAGGAACCTGAATGAGCCAGCGCATCCACCGCAGCATCGACTCCCCACTCCGGTCCGGCCTGAACCGCGATGAACTGTGGGAAGGCCCGGACAAAGGCCTGATCAAATGCTGGGAAATCGGCCGCCAACGCGGCGCCCGTTTCCCCAACCTCGCCCAACGCAGCCTTGCCGGGGAGCTACCGGTGTTGGGCTGGAAGGGGGGCGTCAGCCGCAGCCTGAAAAAACTCGAAAAATACGGATCTCTCAAATACCTAGCGCAGTGGCAGGGTTTGCGCGGGGAGGATCTGGATGTTGATTTGGCTGAAGAGCGGGCGTTGGAATGCTCCCGGACGGGCATGGTGGTGACGTTTACGCCGGATCGGTCGAAGTACTTTAATCAGGTGGCGGAAGTGGAAGCTTAGGGAAGTAGGCTTCAAGCCGCTCGAAACAACCGCACTGGAGTATCGAATGACCGATGACGCGTTGATCCGCTATTCCCTGACCCCAAGCCTGAAAATCGCTTACGAGGAACACGGCCCAACGACCGGCGATCCCGTCATCCTTCTTCACGGTTTCCCCTACTCCCCGCGCGCCTACGACGAAATTGCCCCGGGCCTCGCCGCCGAGGGCTACCGCGTCATCGTCCCGTACCTGCGCGGTTACGGCCCGACACGCTTCAACAGCCCCGACACCTTGCGCTCCGGCCAACAGGCCGCTCTCGCCCAGGATTTGCTGGACTTGATGGACAAGCTCGCCATCCGGCAAGCCGCCCTCTGTGGCTACGACTGGGGCGGTCGTGCAGCGTGCATCGTCGCGGCGATGTGGCCGGAGCGGGTGCGTTGCCTGGTGACGGGGGATGGTTATAACGTGCAGAACATCCCGCACTCCACCGAACCGCGGGACCCGGAGACGGAACATCGCTTGTGGTATCAGTACTATTTCCACACCCCACGCGGGGTAGAAGGCCTGACGAAAAATCGCCGAGGTTTGTGTGAATTGCTCTGGAAGCTGTGGTCACCGACCTGGATCAAAGGCCCAGCGTTGTACCCATTGAGCGCGCCGGCGTTCGACAATCCGGATTTCGTCGAGGTGGTCATCCAGTCTTACCGCCACCGTTTCATGTATGCCCCAGGTGATCCGGCGCTGGAATGGATGGAACAAGCGCTGACTCAACAGCCGCCGATCAGTGTGCCGACGATCTCCCTGTGCGGTGCCGACGATGGCGTCGGGCCGGCACCTGACATTGATGATGACAGCGAGCATTTCACCGGCCCTTACGAGCGGCGTGTGCTGGCAGGCGTCGGTCATAACATTCCCGAGGAAGCCCCCGAGGCGACGCTCAAAGCATTACTGGATCTGCTGCAACGCTGACCGAAAACCGCTCGCGATAAGCCTGCGGTGTCACGCCCATGGCCCTTAGAAAATTGCGCCGCAGCGTTTCTTCGCTGCCAAATCCGCATTGCACCGCCACTCGTTTGATCGGTACGCCGGTGTCGCTGAGCAAGCGTCGCGCCGTTTCAACCCGGATCAACTCAATGGCGCGCGCCGGGGTTTGCCCGGTGTCGGCGCGGTAGTGGCGCACGAAGCTGCGTTCGCTCATGCCCGCCTGCAACGCCAGAGTGGGAATGCCGAGGTCTTTGGTCAGATTTTCACTGATCCAGGCATGAAGGTCGTCGAAGCGGTCGCCTTCCTTCTGCAAAGACAACGTCACGCTGAACTGTGACTGCCCGCCCGGACGCTTAAGGAACACCACCAGTTGTTGGGCGACTTCCAGGGCCATGTTGCGCCCGAGGTCCTCTTCGACCATGGCCAGGGCGAGGTCGATGCCAGCCGTGACCCCGGCCGAGGTCCAGACCGGTCCGTCGTTGATGAAAATCGGATTGGGCTCGACCTGCAAAAGAGGATGCTTCTGCGCCAACTGCTCGCAACGGGTCCAGTGTGTGACCACTCGCCGACCATCGAGCCAACCGCTGGCCGCCAGCAAAAACGCCCCGGTGCACACGGATGAAACCCGCCGACAAGAAGCAGCGTGTTCGCGCACCCAGGCCACCAGCGCCGGGTCTTCAGCCGCCGCGTAAACACCCCAGCCACCGGCAATCACCAGCGTGTCACTTTCACCTGTGGGCAAGGACTCAGCCAACAGCGCCAGCCCCGCCGACGACATCACCGCCCCGCCGCCGCTGGCAATCACCGTCGGCGAATAAGGTGGCGGCAAGCCTTTTTGGCGGGCAATGTCATTGGCCGAGGCGAAAACCTGCAAAGGCCCGGTGACGTCGAGCAGTTGCACATTGGCAAACGCGAGCACGTGAATGGTTTTCGGCATGATTGGCGTAATTCGTGGGGTGATTGGCGGATACGCCAAAGCCTACGAGCCTACAGTGAAGACGTCCACCCACTTCAGGAGAAATAAGCCATGACGTTGCAGATCGGTTTTCTGTTGTTTCCGCAGGTTCAGCAACTCGACCTGACCGGCCCTTACGATGTGTTGGCCTCATTGCCGGACGTGAAGGTGCATTTGATCTGGAAGGACCTGGTGCCGGTTACCGCGAGCACTGGCCTGGTGCTTAAACCGACCATGACGTTCGACGATTGCCCGGCGCTGGACGTGATCTGCATTCCCGGCGGCGGTGGCGTCGGGCCGTTGATGGAGGATGAAGAAACGCTGGCGTTCATCAAGAGGCAAGCCGCTACCGCGCGGTATGTCACGTCGGTCTGCACCGGTGCGCTGGTGCTCGGCGCCGCGGGGTTGCTCAAAGGCAAGCGGGCGACGACGCACTGGGCCTATCACGAGTTGCTCAAGCCACTGGGCGCGATCCCGGTGAAGGACCGGGTGGTGCGCGACGGCAATCTGTTGACCGGTGGCGGGATTACCGCAGGGATCGATTTTGCCCTGGCCCTGGCGGCAGAACTGTTTGATAAGGACACGGCGCAGTTGGTGCAGTTGCAGCTGGAATATGCGCCCGCACCGCCGTTCCAGTCGGGCAGCCCTGAAACGGCATCGCCGAGTGTCCTGGCCGAAGCGCAGCGCCGCGCAGCCGCCTCGCTTGAGTTGCGCACGCAAATCACCGAACGGGCAGCATCTAGGCTCTAAGCGCTGTCAGACTTTTCGACAGGCGAAAAAAAACCCGCCGAAGCGGGTTTTTCCCAAGACCATTGTCGACTCCCTGTCGGTAGCCAATCCTTGCTGATGGTCGATCATCCGTGATCCTGAAGCGCTTCCTGTGCTTCAGTTGATGGGGCTAGATTACGTGTCGGATCCAATTTCCAAAAGACGACATAGCTACCATCGCGTGTAAGACATTCGCTATACCTACCCCTCCGGAAACCCTTAGATGCCTCAGGCTTACAGGCTGGAGACCTTGAGGTCAGGGGACTTCAGCCTTAACCACCTTCACCCTCGTGGGCTTTGGCGCTTTCGGTCAGAAACTGTTCGATGTTGTTCATCTGATCTTCCCAGCCACGGCTGTCCATGCGGAACGCCTTTTCGCGACGCGCTTGGGGGATGTGATCGAAACCGGATTCGGACACTTTGAGCAGTGTGCCGTTGTCCATGTCTTCGAGCTCGAATTTGACCAGCGTGGTCGGCTCCTGGGAATAGTCGACGTCCGGGTGGATGGCGTACGGGTGCCAGCGAAACGAAAACAACCGCTCTGGTTCGACCCGCTCCACCAGCACATTCCACAGCAAGTGCTCATACCCGGGATAGGTGACCTGCCCCTGAGTCCACTCACCGGCGACGAAACGCTTGCCTTCCAGCGCAACGCCAAACCACTGCCCGAACGCTTCGGCATTGGCCAGCACGCGCCAGACGTGCGAACGCTTCGCCTTGAGCAGGATTTTCCTTTCGATGCGATCTGATGCTGGGTTCATAAGTCACCTCCTGTACTGAACAGTAGGTCAGTAACAACCACAAGACCAACCCTAAAATTGTACCAATCGCTTGTTGCGATCAACCATGCCTGGAATATTCGGCCTTATTTGTGCGCATAAGTTCGGGTTTGCGGGCGAGTCTGTTGCTGGCAGCGACGCGCGTTCTGTCGGTGCAAGCCCTTGGCGATTCGCTACACTGCCCCGCAATTTCCTCTGCCACAGCGAGTTTCCGTCATGTACTCACGCTTTTTCCTGACGCTGGCGCCAGTGTTCTTCACCTCAATGGCATTCGCCGCGGATTGCGACAACGCCACTGACCAGGCCACGATGAACCAGTGCGCAGCGCAACAGAACGCGGCGGCGGACAAGGAGTTGAATGCGCTGTACCAGCAAATCACCACACGTCTGAAAGCTGAACCCGACAGGAAGAAGTTGTTGGTGGGCGCGCAACGGGCGTGGGTTGCATTTCGGGATGCCGAGTGCAAGTTTTCGGCGTCGGGGGTGGAAGGGGGCAGTGTGTATCCGTTGGTCTACAGCGGCTGCACCACTGACTTGACCAAGGCGCGGGTTCAGACGTTCAGGAATTATCTGAAGTGCCCGGAAGGGGATGTGGGGTGTCCGGTGCCTGGGGCTTGATGGCTCTGTGATCTTTGAGGGCCCCTTCGCGAGCAAGCCCGCTCCCACATTAAACCGAATTCCTCCAGATGGAATGCGATCAAATGTGGGAGCGGGCTTGCTCGCGAAGGCGTCAGATCAGGCAAAAATGATTACCGGACAAACACCTGCGCCGTAGTAATCGCCATATCCCCACCCGGCATTTTGATGCTGCCAATCTGCTTCAAGCTGTCGGCATCAAAAATCGCCACGTCGTTAAACGTCCCGGCCAGGTAGATCTTGCTGCCGTCCTTGTTGAAGGAAATGCAGTAGTAGGAATGATCCAGCGTCGCCGCCTGAAGCATTTTCTTTTCCTTGATGTCGTACTTGGCCAAGCGGTTGAGCACCCCGAACATCAGGTTCGGGTCCTTCGGCGAGCGCATGCCGCTGAAGTAGATTTCCGTCAATGGGCCGAAGTCGGTGGTTTCGGTCTTGCCGGTTTTCAGGTCAATGCTGAACAGCCCGTAGAGGTATTCGGCGGTCAACGGGTCCTGCTTCTTGTCCTTGAATTTCGCGGCGGTGTAGAGCAGCGAGAAATCATGGCGATACGTCTGCTGGTTCCACACGTAGAGCACGTCGGGCGCGCTGTAGTTCGGGCGTTTCCAGTGACGGCTGGGGATCAGCACGTCGAACTTGCCGGTGTTCACATTGACCTTGTAGACGTCTGCCCCGGCCACGTACAACGTGCCGTCATCGCCACTCTGCATGATGGTCAGCTGCCGCGGCGCCGGGAAACTGCGTACCGGTTTGGCGTCCATAGCGGCGTCTGTCTTGTACACATCGAGCCGCGGCTGCTGCACTTCGTAGCGGTCATTGAGCATCAATGTCGGGTTGGCGATGGCAAACAGTTCCTTGCCATCGTGGCTGAGGGTGAAGGCGAACATCGACTTCGCCTTCTCGCCCGGTTTTTGGGTGATGCTGGCGTGGAACACCTGTTTGCAATTGTCCAGTTCGACGCCGTAGACATCAGCGTAGTGGTTGTTCAACACGTAGGCGGTCTTGCGGTCCGGCGACAGTTGCACGGTGCCGGGGCCGAAGGCGTCGGGCATCTTGCAGGTCTTGAACAACGTGTCGGTGGCCAGGTCGATCACGTTCAGGTTGTTCGGGTAGTTGGTGGTCAACATGTACTCGTGACCGTCTTGCAATGCTGCATTTTCATCGGCCAGAACAGTGAGCGAACAAGCGCTCAGGACGGCGAAAGCGGCCAGGCCGCAGGCTTTGATGCTGTGCATGCTGGAATCCTTCTTCTTAACTGATCACTTGTCTTTGGGGAAGACAGTGCCGAGGTTGCGCCAGTTTTCGTTGGACGCCTGGGCATCCTTGTTCCAGTCCGGGTAGGTGCTCATCATGTCGGGCACCTGGGCCGGCCACCAGCACGGGTCGGAGCAGCCATAGAGGTCGGCTTCCATTGGCTGGCACAGCGACGACACCCCGCCGAACGCATCGATTTCCCAACCCGGGTCGGTGGTCGAGGCGCAGCCCGCCACAGAGCTCATCGCCACCACTTCTTCGATACGGTTTTCGGCCGCAGCCTCGTCCAGTTTCAGCGCTTTGTTATTGATTGCCTTGAGATGTTTCATATCAGTGAGCCTTGCGCGGAGTGATGTAGCTGCTGATAAACGCAGGGTTATGGGCCATGATCCGGGTGTAGACCTCGATGCCGAAGTCGACCCAGTCACGCATCAGTTCGCAGTAGTGATAGGTCGGGTGGGTCGGGTCGCCGTACCGGGCGTAGCTCTCGTGGTAGCAGCCGCCGGAGCACAGGTTGCGGATCTGGCAGTCCTCGCAACCGGTGTTGGTGCGGTCGAGGCGCTGGGACAGGAAGTCGTTCAACTCCACCTGTTTGACGCCGCTGTGCACGTTGCCGAAGGTCGGCAGGCTCGAACCGGTAAAACGGTGGCACAGGTTCAGTTCGCCCTTGTGATCCACCGCCAGCATCTTCAGGCCCGCGCCGCACGGCAGGGCTTTTTTGTGGCCTTCGTGGATGTCGGTGATCAACTGGTGCAGGTTGGAAAAGCCGATGTTGCGGTGTTCCAGCGCTGCTTCCAGGTAACGCCGCCCCAGCCTCTTCATGCTGGCGAAGACTTCGATCAGCTCGTCGCTGGACAGGTTGAAGGTGCTGATATCACCGGACGTCACCGGGGCAAAGCCGACTTCGGCAAAACCCAGTTCGTTGAACAGGTGATCCCAGATGGTTTCGACGTCGGTGACGCCGGTGGTCAACGTCACTCGCGCACCGACCGGACGACTGTTGTAGCGCGACAACAGCATCTCAGCCTTGCGTCGCACCACGTCATAGGTGCCCTGCCCGCCCACGGTGATGCGGTTGCGGTCGTGCACGGTTTTCGGCCCGTCGATGCTCACAGAGAGCCCAAAACGGTGGGCATTGAGGTAGTCCACGGTTTCTTCGGTGAGCAGCGTGGCGTTGGTGGTCATGACGAACTCGACGAACTTGCCGGCTTCGCGGAAACGCTTCTCGCAATAATCGACCATGTACTCGATCAGCTTGCGGTTGCTCAACGGCTCGCCACCGAAGAACACCACGGTGAAACGCTCTTCGTCCGGGGATTCGCGCAGCAGCATTTCCACCGACGCGACCGCCGTTTCGACGTCCATTTTCTTGCCCGCCGACGGCTTGTCGAGGTCTTCCTTGTAGCAGTAGGTGCAGCTCAGGTTGCAGCCGGTGTTGACGTTAAGCACCACGGTATTGATCGCGGTGCGCTCCACCCGTTTGGTGCCGATGTCCGGGGTCAGTGGCGAGCCGTCGCTGACCAGTTCCAGAGACATCAACTCACGCAAGGTCTCGGTGATTTCCTCGCCGTTGAAACGCGAAGCCAGGCGCTGGATCAGGTCCTCCGACGAACAGCCGGGGCCGCGCAAGGTATCGATGATGGTGCCGGTCAGCTCATCACTGGCGAACAGCGAACTGCTGGGGATGTGAAACAGCATGCGGTCGGCATCGACGTGCACTTCGTGCAGGTTTCGTTCGACCAGATTCAAAATAGCGCCCATTGCAACCTCCTGTGCAAACCCCGTTTGACGGGGCCTGCGATCATTCCGAAAAAGTGTCTGTAGCCTTTTTGGATCAGCCAACTTATGGAATGGGTGGATTGTTCCAGCGTTGCACGGTGACGATCATGTGACCCTCGCCGGTCAGGGATTTCCCTGCGTCGTCGACGGCGGCGATCACCTTGAGGTTGCCGGCATTGTTGGTGGACATCTTGCGTTGCGGGTTCGGCCCGGCATCGCCCGGTGTGAACACGCCGCTGTCCGCCTGCATGGTGCCGGCGAACTTGACGTCTTCGTCTTCCTTGGCGCGGTCATCGAAGGCCTCGACTTTCCACTGCGCCGGGAATACGCCGATGCGATATGGCTTGCCGTCAGCGCCCTTGCCCCAGGCTTCGGCGTCGAAACGGCCCTGGACTTTCGGCGTCGAACCACCGCCCTCGCCGATTCGCGCCACCGAGAATTCAGGCACGACTTTGACTTCGGCGATGCTGCTGTAGACCGACAGACTCGGGCCTTTCAGTGTACCGACGGTGACCGCGCGCACGCCGGGTTGGGCATTGGCCGCGGCCTTGAGTTTGACCTTGATCCGCTCAGGGCTCTGCTCGACGATTTCGACCACTTCCACGCCTTTGCCGAAATTCGGTTTGCCGCTGAGACCGCTGCCGATCAGCGTCACTTCCGTTTCACTGCCAGCCTTCAGGTATCCCGGTTGCACCGCCAGCAGACGACTTGAACCCTGTTTGGCAGCGACGAAGTCCAGACCGCGCTCGTCGTGCTCAGCTTCGAACATCCGGCCCTGCATCGCGTTGCCTTGGGCAGCGAACACCTGGCGCATGGTCACGCCGTCGATGGTCACGTTGCCGCGCCATTCGTAGCCGGTGTAGAGAATCGCGCTGCCGTCGCCGTTGAAAGGGCTGCCATCGGCGTACTCACCTTTGACGCTGACCTTGAAGGTGTCGCTGCCATCGGCCGTGACGCTCATCACGCCGGCCAATTCACCCTTGCCTGGCAAGTGGCCGCTGAAACTCCAATCCCCCACCAGTGCATTGCTTTTCGGTGCAGCGCTCTGCCATTTTTTCCACGCAGGATTGTCCAGCGGATAACGTTTGGCCAGCAGCGGCACCATGTCTTTGCGGGCGATGTCGAACCAGTCGCGGTCGCGGGCCAGGGCCTGGTATTCGAGGGACGGCCATTGGCCGAGGTGGAAGTTCACCAGGCGTTCCCATTCCTCGGCCGGACGCCGTTGCAGGGCGACCCGCGCACCGGAGTGGCAGCGGCCACACATCTGGCTGGTCTGGTCGTCGAATTTCTCGACGGTATTGAGTCGGCGCTCCAGCGCATAGCGCACGCCATCGGTCTCGCTTGGGGCCAGGCCCTGGGTGTCGGCCAGGTACTTGACGAGGGTGCGGCGGTCGTCATCGCTGATCTGCAAACCGTGCATGGTTTGCATCCGGGCGATGCTCATCAGCCAGCCTTCCGGGGTCTTGCGCTGGTGGCTGATGCGACTGAGGGTGTTATTGGCTTCAGGGGTGTGACAGCCCTGACACGTTTCCTTGAGGATGGTCTGGGCGTCGCGGGCTGCCAGGCTGTCGGGCGAATGCAGCGCCACGCAAGCGGCCACGGCCAGCAGGCTGGCGCTCAGGCCTGATCGGAGTTTTCTCTTCATCAACGTCGAACCTCGCACGGTGCGTTCTTATTGTTGTGGCTTATCGTTTTTATGGTTTCTGCCGCCGGCTTTGATCCGCTGACGGAGGCAAGAGAAACGTCTGCGATGAGCAATACACGGAGCGTGCCAGCTTACCGATGTTGTTTTTTATCAATCAGTTGCGTGCAATCAAGGGCCTGGAACAGCCTTTGAAAGAGAGCGCCTGCGTCTAATATCGCGACAGGTGTTGCAGTTTGAGACAAGCATAGATGCCCGGCGGGAACAGCTCTTCGCTCGACGATTGACGGCACAGGGAGGCGAGTGAGAAATCGTGGTTCACCGATTGCCAGCAAGCGGATTAAAAGTGGCAAGCATCACTGTGTGTGTGGCCGGGGAAATGTTCCGTCATTGCACCTACAGAGCCTGAAAGTCCTAGTGCGCAACACGAGAGGTCTCAAGGTCGCAATCGGAGTGCTCGTCGTCTCAGAGGGTGTCGCAATTTGCGAAAGAATCACTCCAGCCACCCGTCTTTTTCGTCAGGCGAACCCCGGCCAGTCAATGGCTCGCCGGACCTTGCGGCGACTTGGCACAGCCATTGCGAAAGCCCTGTTCTCACGAACAATAAGAGGCTTCGCCATGTCGCTCCCTAAAGTGCTTCCTGCCACTTCCGCCTTTATCCAGCGCGCCCCGCGCATGCTCATTGGCGGTGACTGGGTCGAGGCCGCCGATGGCCAGACCATGCCCCTGCACAACCCGGCCACCGGTGAAGTGTTGTGCGTGGTGCCACGAGCCACGCCCGAGGATGTCGACCGCGCGGTGCTGGCGGCGCGTCAGGCCTTCGATGATTCGGCCTGGACCCGCACCCGCCCGCGCGAACGGCAGAATCTGTTGTGGAAACTCGCCGACCTGATGCAGCGCGATGCCGAGCTGCTGGCGCAACTGGAATGCCTGAACAACGGTAAAAGCGCGGTGGTGGCGCAGGTGATGGACGTGCAACTGGCCATCGATTTCCTGCGCTACATGGCCGGTTGGGCGACCAAGATCGAAGGCTCCAGCGTTGAGGTGTCGTTGCCATTGATGCCCAACGATCAGTTCCACAGCTTCATCCGTCGCGAAGCGGTGGGCGTGGTCGGCGCCATCGTCGCCTGGAACTTCCCGCTGTTGCTGGCCTGCTGGAAGCTCGGCCCGGCCCTCGCCACCGGTTGCACGGTGGTGCTCAAACCGGCGGACGAAACCCCGCTGACCGCGCTGAAACTCGCTGAACTGGTGCTGGAAGCCGGGTACCCCGAGGGCGTGTTCAACGTGGTCACCGGCACCGGCATCACCGCCGGTTCCGCCCTGACGCACAACCCGCTGGTGGACAAGCTGACCTTCACCGGCTCGACCGCCGTGGGCAAGCAGATCGGCAAGATCGCCATGGACTCCATGACCCGCGTGACTCTGGAACTGGGCGGAAAATCACCGACCATCGTCATGGCCGACGCCGACCTGCCGAGCGCCGCCGCTGGAGCTGCCAGCGCGATTTTCTTCAACCAGGGCCAGGTCTGCTGCGCAGGTTCGCGGCTGTATGTGCAGCGCAAGCATTTCGACAATGTGGTGGCGGATATTGCGGGCATCGCCAACGCCATGAAACTCGGCAACGGCCTGGACCCGAGCGTCGAGATGGGGCCGTTGATTTCGGCGCGGCAGCAGGAACGGGTGTACGGGTATATCGAAAAGGGCCGGGAAAGTGGCGCGACCATCGCCTGCGGTGGCGAGCAATTCGGCCCGGGCTTTTTCGTCAAGCCAACCGTGATTGTCGACGTCGATCAGAAGCATTCGCTGGTGCAGGAAGAGATTTTTGGTCCGGTGCTGGTGGCGATTCCGTTCGATGACGAGGCCGATGCGTTGCGCATGGCCAATGACAGTCCTTATGGGCTCGGGGCAAGTATCTGGTCGAATGATCTGGCGGCGGTGCACCGGATGATTCCGCGGATCAAATCGGGGTCGGTGTGGGTAAACTGCCACAGCGCCCTGGACCCGGCGCTGCCGTTTGGTGGGTACAAGATGTCGGGGGTTGGGCGGGAGATGGGGTATGCGGCGATTGAGCATTACACCGAGTTGAAGTCGGTATTGATCAAGCTCTGATTTGCGGCGCTTTTTAGGTCGCCTTCGCGAGCAAGCCCGCTCCCACATTTGATTTGTGATCGCCACAGAACCAATGTGGGAGCGGGCTTGCTCGCGAAGGCTCCAGACCAGCCACTATAGATTTCAGGGTTTGAAACCCTGGGCCAACAACCAACCCCGAACCACCCGCCCCTGCTCCACCGTCAACCCCGCCAGCACCTGCTCAGCCAGCTCAGTACGCAACCGCCGCACCAACGGCGCCACCTCAACCCCTTGCACATGCCAGATGCCCAACGGCTGATCCGTCGTGATCACCACTTCGGCCTCATCCACGAAACCATCCCGCAGCACCGGCGCCCGCTCAATCCTCAACGCTGCGAAATCCGCTTCGGCATGGGCCACCTCAGCATCCGGCCATTGCCGCCGCGTCTGCCAGAATGGCGCCTCCAGCCAACGCTGTTCATCGGCGTAAAAGTCGCGACCGATCCGCGCAAAGCGTAAAAACAGCTGCTCCACCCGCTGCTGATGAAAGCGCTGGGCCAGGGCCGTCCGCTCGGGTTTTCGCAACAGCGTATTGATCACGGCCGGCGCCTGTAGCGCTGAAGACAGTGATTGAAAAATCCCGTTGCCCGACAGCGGGTCCACCGCCATCGCCGCATCCCCGACCCGAATCCAGTGTTGGCCGCAGACCTGCGGACACAGGATCGCAGTGCTGCTGCGGGCATGCAGTTGCAGATCGATTTCAGGCGTGGCGCCGAAAAACGCCTGAGCCAGCGCCGAGCCCCGGCGCCGCTGCCGGCAATAGTCGAGCAATTTCGCCTTGCCCGGCAGGTCGGCGCTGGCCACGTCCACCGTCCACTGCCAATAACACTGGCCATCAGCCCGCCGCGCCATCCACGCCCAGCCATCCTCAAGGCTTTCGACCGCGCTGGCGGTGCTGCCCGGCGTGGCCTGCCAGCGATTGAGCAGGCTGACCGTCTCCGGCCCTCTCAGGCCTTTGCCGAGCGCCGGCGCCTGACGCCCTCGGGCCTCCACCAGAAAGTCCGCGACCAGCGCTTCACGCCCTTCGATCTCGATTCGATGCGCCGTAGCACCGGTCTGAACCGTCAGCACCCGACCTTCGATTACCTCGACTCCCGCCAGGCGCAGGTCTTCGCGCAGACCTCGGTCGAAGGCTGGACGGTCCAACAGGAATTCAATGTTCTGCGCATGCTGCTGACCGTTCCACGACACCTGCCGTTGGGAAGGCAATGCCGCCTCCGCCAGCGCCTGATGCAGACCCGCACCGCGCAAGGCTTCCAGCACCCGCACCGAAACACCTTCCAGCGCGGCAAACCGGCGCCACTCGCTGACCAACGTCACCGGATAACCGAGCCGGCGTAAACCCAGGGCCACCGTCGCCCCAGCAGGCCCGGCGCCGAGAATCACAATCATGGCCCGAAGCGCCGTTCAGGGCCGCGATAACGCGCATGCTCGCGCAACCAATCGACAATCTGTGCGTTACTCGCCTCAGGGTGGACGACCAGAAAAGCGGCGATATGCCCGCTCAACGCCGCACACCCCAGACTGGCGCCGGACTGCCCCGGATAAGTCCCATGCACACACGCGGCGAAATCCGCTTGCGCGCTGTTGAGCCACGACCATTCCTGTTCAGCACAACGAGCGTCGCCGGTAACGCGCAGCACCTGCGGATAATTGGCCGGGAACACACCCTCGCCTTGCGCCGGACTGGAGGCGCAGAGCAGAACCCCGCGTGCCACCGCCGCTGCGCAGGCTTCGCGCAACAGGCTGCGATCCTGTCGCAAGCCGAGGCTCAAATTGATCAGCCGAACGTCCTGTGCCACCAGCCAATCGATAGCGCTGGCGATCTGCAAGGCGCTGGTGACGCCGCGCTGATCAAACACCTGCCCCACACAGAACACCGCTGAAGGTGCCCGCCGGCCGATGGCTTCAATCACTGCGCTGCCGTGGCCCAGCGGATCATCGCGCAAGTCGCTTTCGGCGAGGGCATCGTCCAGCAACGAGAAGCGCCGACCCGCGACGACCTGCACCCGTTGCGCCGCCGAATGCCCGCTGTCGACCACACCGATGCGCAACTCAGGCTTCATGCAGCACCGTTTTTGAAGTGAGCACGCCGTCGAGCATTTCAAAACGCAGATCGGCATCGGCCAGGGTTGAGGGGCGATGGCTGATCAGGATGCGGGTACGTCCGGCAAACAGTCGGTCGATAGCCTCGATGACTTCGCGCTCGGTGGCTTCATCCACCGCTGAGGTGGCTTCGTCGAGGACCAGAATCAGCGGGTCCTGCAAGAGTGCCCGGGCAATGGCGATGCGTTGTTTCTGCCCGCCCGACAGCTGCTGGCCGCGCTCGCCCAACGGACTGTCGAGGCCTTCGGGCAACGATTGGATCAGGCTGTCGAGTTGCGCCAGCCGCGCGACTTCGGTAATCGCTTCGCGACTGGCGTTCGGTACGGCGTAAGCAAGGTTGTCGGCGAGGCTGCCGCGAAACAAAACGATGTCCTGACTGACCACGGCAATCCGCTGGCGCAACTGGAACAGGTCCAGCTCCCGAAGGTCGACCTCCCCCAGCAACACACGGCCGGACTGCGGATCATGATGGCGTTGCAGCAGGTCGATCAGGGTTGATTTGCCGACCCCGGAGCCGCCGCTGAGGGCGACTTTCAAGCCGTAGGGAATACGCGCTTCGATACCGCGCAAGGTGGTCGGCCGGCCGGGATGGCTGAAGTGCACATCGTCAAATCGCAGGTCACCCGAAGTCGGCATCGGTTGCGGCTGGATCGGTGTCAGGACGGTCGGTTCTTCGCCGCGCAATTCCATCACGCGGCCGAGGCTGACGGTCATCCGTTGGATGGCGACGTAGAGCCCGAGCAGGCTCTGAACCGGTCCAACGGCCATGCCCAGATAGGTAGAAAACGCGATCAAGGCGCCCAACTGCCAAGTCCCCTGCACCACCCAGTAACCACCGATCAAAAATGCGCAGGCGCGGGACAACGACGTCAATGTGCCCGGTACGGCCTGGGTAAAAAACTCGGTGACTTGCAGGCGCAGCAATTGGCTCATGTAGCCATGGCCCAGCGTTTCCAGGCGCCGCGCCTCACGCTGTTGCTGGCCGGCGGACTGGATGAATTTCATCACCGGCAACGTCTCGACCATGAACGAGGACATGTCCGCCGAGCGCTCGCGCAATTGCCGCACATCGCGCTCGACCTTGCGCCGCATCCAGCGCAGCCAGAGTACGTCTAGGGGAATCAACACCAGCGCCAACAATGAGAGTTTCCAGGACAGGGTCAGCAGCATCGCCACCGCGCAGACCAGACCGATCACACTCGATACCGCCGAAAACAGCGAGTCCACAGCAAAACGCTGGATCTCGGCGACATCGCCATCGAGGCGCGACATCAGGTCGCCGATCCGCCGCTGACCGTAAAAGCTCGGAGAGAGGGTCTGCAAATGCCGATAAAGGTCATCGCGCAAGGCAAACAAAATTCGCCCGGACAAGCGCGTGTGCAGGTAGCGATTGATGCCCGACAGCGCCGTGCCGAGCAGCCCGGCAACGATCATCAGCCCGGCGATCAACACCAACATCGGAAAGTTGCGCGCCAGCAGGCCATCGTCGATCAGAAGCTTGGTCAACCAGGGTTGCACCAACACCAGCAACGAGGCGCACACCGACAAACCGAGCAGCCCGGCGATGGCCAAACGATGGGGACGCACGAAGCTGTAGAGCCAGCGCAATGCCGCTTGCAGGGCTTCGGGATTTTGGCTGTCGATCAGCCGAACGATCAGGCGCTGCATCACGAACGCAACTGTTTGAGCTTGCGATACAGGGTCGCGCGACTGATGCCCAACGCGTCGGCGGCGGCCGAGACGTTGCCCTGGTGCGTGTCCAGGGACTGACGAATCAGTTCCAGTTCATTTTCACGGATGCTGCCAGCCTGAGGGCGTTCGGTGGCGGTCAGTTCGTCGAGCATGCTGTCGGGCAAGTGGTCGAGGGTGAGGACACTCTCCCCCGGTTCGCGCATGGCCAGCGCGGTGCGCAATACCATTTCCAGTTGGCGGATGTTGCCCGGCCACTGATAGCCGCTGAGCAATCGGTTCAAATCGTCATGCAGGACGACGGCCGGAGCATTGAGCCTGATCAGCAATCGCCCGACCAGCGCACTGAAATCTTCGCGCTCGCGCAGGGCCGGGAGCATCACGCTGATGCCGTTGACCCGGTAGAACAGGTCTTCGCGGAAGTGCTTGTCTTCCACCAGACGCTTGAGGTCGCGGTGCGTGGCGCAGATCAATGCGACGTCGATGTCTTGCTCTTCACCTGCACCCAGTGGCGCGACTTTGCGGTCTTGCAGCACTCGTAGCAAACGCGCTTGCAAGGCCAGCGGCATGTCGCCGATTTCATCGAGAAACAAGGTGCCGCCGTGGGCCTGTTGCAGACGACCGATCATGCCGCCACGACGGGAGCCGGTGAAGGCGCCTTCGCGGTAGCCGAACAGCTCCGACTCGATCAGGCCTTCGGGAATGGCCGCGCAGTTCACCGCGATAAAGGGTTTGTCGCAACGGGTTCCCGCCATGTGCAGAGCGCGGGCGATGACTTCTTTACCGGTGCCGGTTTCACCAAGCAGCAACACCGGCAACTCATTGGCCAGGCCCTGCCGGGCCATGCGCAAGGCGCGGGCATAACGCACATTGCTGCCGGCCAGGGATTCAAGGTCCGGCTGGGGTTTCGCGGTTTTGGCGGTCGTGCGCGTTGGGGTGCTGACGTTGATTGAGCGCTGCGGCGCGCGCAGGGTTTTATAGAAGAATTCGCCCTTGGCGGTTTGCAGGCTGCCGACGCCGCCCTGGTGCAAACGCGATAAAAGTTGCAGGCCATCGACACCGAGGAATTCTTCGCAACGTCGACCGACCAGTGCCGAGCGTTCGGCGTGGAGCAACTGACAGGCCTGAGCACTGACCGCAAGGATCTGACCGCCAAGGCTCACCGCCAGCAGGCCTTGCCAAGGCGATTCGAGATATTGACGACGGCTGTGGAAGGCCAGGACGATTTCGTCCGGATAACTGGCGTTGAACACGCGACTTTCAATCTGGCTGACCGCCATCGCCAGCAACGCGGTGCTGTCGTGGACGCGGCCCAGCGGTCCTTCGCGGGTCAGGTCGAGTACGCCAAGGATGTCGCCTTGGGGGCAATAAATCGGCACCGAGGTGCAAGAGAAATCGGTCAGGCGATCGAGGTAATGTTCACCGCAATCGATCATCGTCGGCCGGGCTTCGACCAGTGCAGTGCCCAGCGCATTGGTGCCGCGAGCGGCTTCGCTCCAGCAGGCGCCCAGGGTGATGTCTTGCAGCCCGCTGCCCTTGAGGCGGTCGGCGCGCCCTTCGACTGCGAGGATGGTGGCATCGGAATTGGCAAGGATGATCAGGCCTTCCTTGCCTTGACGTTCGGCCAGGTAATCAATCGCCGGCAATGCCGCGTCGATCAGCAGTCGGTTGCTCGCCAGTAGCACATCAAGGCTGGCGCTCGATTCCAGCGCCAGTTCGTGCTTGCCATTGAAATGCACACCATGACTGAGGCTGCGTCGCCACGACGCATCGATTTCCGCGCGCAATACGCCATCGGGGACTTCGCCCTCCAGATGGAGTTTTTCCCGGGCCAGCCGAGCTTCGCGGTGCAGTTTGGGTGGTGTTGTTTTTATTAGCGTCATCAAGCGCTCCGAATCGGTCCGCCCTGCGCTTTTTCAAGTTCAGCGCCCTGCCGCAATCTTTACGTTAACGTCAGGGCGATGGCAAGTGCCTTACGGCACTTGTGTTTGCGAAGTAACGACTTAGACGTGAGGATCACCTGGCACTTTGCTCGGGGCAGCGTACTGCGGCTTCAGGTGGCCGTCCTGATCAAGCAGCCAGGCGTCCATGATCTGCCGCACCACAGGACCGGCGACGCGACCACCCGCCTCGCCGTTTTCGATCATCACCGAGATGACGATCTTCGGGTGCTCAGCCGGGGCGAAACCGACGAACAAGGCGTTGTCGCGGTTACGCTCCAGGGTTTTCGCCCGGTTGTAGCGCTCGCCCTGCTTGATCGCGACAACTTGCGCGGTACCACTCTTGCCAGCGATGCGGTACTGAGCCCCAATCGCTGCCGCCCGGGCAATCCCACGCGCATCGTGCATCACCATCTGCATGCCGTGGTTGACCTGCTCCCAGTCATGCGGATTCTTGAGCAGGATGTTGGGCATCGGATGCTCATCCACCGGCGCGACGCCATCCACGGTCTTGGCCAGGTGCGGTCGATTCCACACACCTTTGTTGGCGATCAGCGCAGTGGCCTGGGCCAATTGCAGCGGCGTGACCTGCATGTAGCCCTGGCCGATGCCGAGGATCACCGTCTCGCCAGGAAACCAGGCCTGACGGCGTGTGGCGCGCTTCCAGGCTTGGGACGGCATCAGACCCGCAGACTCTTCAAACATGTCCAGCGAGACTTTCTCGCCAAGGCCGAACATCGCCATGTAATCGTGCAGTCGATCGATGCCCAGTTTGTGGGCCAGGTCGTAGAAGTAGGTATCGTTGGAGCGCATGATCGCGGCGTCCATGTCCACCCAACCGTCGCCGCTGTGGTTCCAATTACGGTATTTGTGATCGAAGTCCGGGAGCTGGTAGTAACCCGGATCGAAGACACGGGTCTGCGGGGTGACGACGCCAGCATCCAGGCCGGCAATGGCCACCTCGGGCTTGATGGTCGATCCCGGCGCGTAGAGGCCGCGCAGCACACGGTTGAACAGCGGACGGTCGATGGAGTCGTGCAGTGCTGCATATTCCTTGAAGCTGATCCCGGTGACGAACAGGTTTGGGTCGAAACTTGGCTTGCTGACCATGGCCAGCACTTCACCGGTCGACGGGTCCAGTGCAACGACTGAACCTCGACGATCACCCAAGGCTTCTTCGGCGGCTTCCTGAAGTCTGACGTCCAGGCTCAGGACAATGTTTTTACCGGGGACCGGATCAGTGTGCTTGAGCACACGCAGCACGCGGCCTTGGGCGTTCGTTTCGACCTCTTCGTAACCAACATGGCCATGCAATTCAGATTCGTAGAATTTTTCGATGCCGGTTTTGCCGATGGATTGAGTGCCGCGGTATTCCACGTTGTCCAGGGCTTTAGATTCTTTCTCATTGATGCGACCGACGTAGCCAATCGAATGCGCGAAGTGCGCCCCCATCGGGTAGTGGCGCACGAATTGAGGCTCGACATCGATCCCCGGCAGGCGGAACTCATTGACCGCCAATACAGCAATCTGCTCTTCGCTCAGTTCATAGAACAGAGTCACCGGCACGAACGGATGACGGGCCTGCTTCATTGCCTTGTCGAACAATGTTCGATCTTCTGGCGGCAGGTGCAGGAGGTTGACTACCTCATCCAATTCTTCTTTGACATCGGAGGTGCGTTCGCGGGTGATGGTCAGGTTGTAGCTCGGCCGGTTGTCCGCCAGGACCACGCCATTACGGTCGTAGATCAGCCCACGGGTGGGCGTGATCGGCAGGACGTGGACACGGTTGTTTTCGGAGATGGTCGAGTGGTAGTCGAATTCGACCACCTGCAGGACATACATGCGCACCACCAGCGCACACGTAATAGCAACAACGAACAAGCCGCAAGCCATCAGTCTTTTGTTGACGAGGCTTGTCTCTTTTTCGTGGTCCTTGATCGGTATCGGTTCAGGCATTTCTGCGGCAACTCTTTGACGAAAGACGGGTGCCGATCCGTAGGCTTGAAATCAATCCGTTAAAAAACGAGCTGCACCATACCAAAAACTGACCGGTCGCTTTAGTGCGATTTCCTCTAACGGTCGTACGTGAGGGCCTAAATGACGGTCGGCCATGCTGTCTGGCACTTTCCTGCGGACAAAACAAAACCCCTACCTGCATACGCAGATAGGGGTTTCGGAATTTAATCTTGACGATGACCTACTCTCACATGGGGAAACCCCACACTACCATCGGCGATGCATCGTTTCACTGCTGAGTTCGGGATGGGATCAGGTGGTTCCAATGCTCTATGGTCGTCAAGAAATTCGGTAGCCAGGTCGTTYKCCTTKCGGWTCACGCTCCAGCGAATGGGTATGTAATAGATTTGTGTGTTTGATTCGAAYTTTCGACAATGTATCGTCTTCACACACCGCAATCTGGTGCTCGTTCGCTTTTCAGCTCGAAGCAAGCAAATTGCTTGGGTGTTATATGGTCAAGCCTCACGGGCAATTAGTATTGGTTAGCTCAACGCCTCACAGCGCTTACACACCCAACCTATCAACGTCGTAGTCTTCGACGGCCCTTCAGGGGACTCAAGGTCCCAGTGAGATCTCATCTTGAGGCTAGTTTCCCGCTTAGATGCTTTCAGCGGTTATCTATTCCGAACATAGCTACCCGGCAATGCCACTGGCGTGACAACCG
>NZ_RCZE01000006.1 GCF_006438915.1 Pseudomonas arsenicoxydans
CGAGCACCAGATTGCGGTGTGTGAAGACGATACATTGTCGAAAGTTCGAATCGAAACACACAAATCTATTACATACCCATTCGCTGGAGCGTGATCTCGCAAGAGAAAACGACCTGGCTACCGAATTTCTTGACGACCATAGAGCATTGGAACCACCTGATCCCATCCCGAACTCAGCAGTGAAACGATGCATCGCCGATGGTAGTGTGGGGTTTCCCCATGTGAGAGTAGGTCATCGTCAAGATTAAATTCCGAAACCCCTATCTGCGTATGCAGGTAGGGGTTTTGTTTTGTCCGCAGGAAAGTTCGTACAGCAGTGCTCTAATTCAACAGCACGGTGCGGGCCTCATGCTTGAGGGAAAGGTTCTGACGGCGAGCCGGCCAGTTCAGGCCCTCGCCAGGGCTTCCAAGCCGCGTGGCAGGCCCTTGAGACTCGATCAGAGCTCGCATGGCGACAATGCCCCTGACGCCCTCGCAAGCCTCCGAGCGCGGCTCCCTTGAATGATGCGCTGCCCCAGCTCACGCAGAAAACAACGTCATTTCCTGAAGTTGATTAATCATCACCCACAAAAAAGCCCCAGACCCTAAGGCCTGAGGCTTTTCGTTTACAGCGTATGGTGCACCAGGCGGGATTCGAACCCACGACCCCTGCCTTCGGAGGGCAGTACTCTATCCAGCTGAGCTACTGGTGCAAGCGGGCGCCATGATACTCATATGTGCTGCGTGCGTCCATGCTGCTGAATCGACTGTGTTTTTTGAAAGCGTAACGTGCGCTTGCTACGTTGATCAGAAAAATTAGGCAAATGCGGCGTTTTCGTTCTTTTTTTCGAACAGGCTATTGTCCTTTACCCCCTTTGATCCTAGGATTCGTTTGAGATTTCAAACGCTCCTGTCTGGGTGCTGAACCGCACGGTATCAATCAGTGCGCTATTTATGTGCTTCAGCCCAGTGAATGATTTCCCTGACGGCAGCCTATAGGGCGCCTTTCTACAATCATAATTTGCTCCGCGCCTGCCGCGGTGCTGTTAAGGAAAGCCGACATGCAGCTTAAAGACACCCAGTTGTTCCGCCAGCAAGCCTTTATCGATGGCGCTTGGGTCGACGCGGACAATGGTCAGACGATCAAAGTGAACAACCCGGCCACCGGCGAAATTCTGGGTACCGTGCCGAAAATGGGCGCTGCCGAAACCCGCCGTGCGATTGAAGCCGCTGACAAAGCGCTGCCGGCCTGGCGTGCACTGACCGCCAAGGACCGTGCGAACAAACTGCGTCGCTGGTTCGAGCTGATTATCGAAAACCAGGACGACCTCGCTCGCCTGATGACCCTGGAGCAGGGCAAGCCATTGGCCGAAGCCAAGGGCGAAATTGTTTACGCCGCTTCCTTTATCGAATGGTTCGCCGAAGAAGCCAAGCGCGTCTACGGTGACGTGATTCCGGGCCACCAGCCAGACAAGCGGCTGATCGTGATCAAGCAGCCAATCGGCGTGACCGCTGCCATTACCCCGTGGAACTTCCCGGCTGCAATGATCACCCGTAAAGCCGGCCCAGCCTTGGCTGCCGGTTGCACCATGGTGCTCAAGCCTGCTTCGCAAACCCCGTTCTCCGCGTTCGCCTTGGCTGAATTGGCTCAACGTGCTGGCATTCCTGCCGGTGTGTTCAGCGTCGTTTCCGGCAGCGCCGGCGACATCGGTAGCGAGCTGACCAGCAACCCGATCGTTCGCAAACTGTCTTTCACCGGCTCGACCGAAATCGGTCGCCAGTTGATGGCTGAGTGCGCCAAGGACATCAAGAAAGTCTCCCTGGAACTGGGCGGCAACGCCCCGTTCATCGTGTTCGACGACGCGGACCTGGATAAGGCCGTCGAAGGCGCGATCATTTCCAAATACCGCAATAACGGCCAGACCTGCGTCTGTGCCAACCGCCTGTACATTCAGGATTCGGTCTACGACGCGTTCGCCGAGAAGCTGAAAGTGGCCGTGGCCAAACTCAAGATCGGTAATGGTCTGGAAGAGGGCACCACCACTGGCCCGCTGATCGACGAAAAAGCCGTGGCCAAGGTTCAAGAGCACATTGCTGACGCGATCAGCAAAGGTGCAACGGTCCTGGCCGGTGGCAAGGTCATGGAAGGCAACTTCTTCGAGCCGACCATCCTGACCAACGTGCCGAAGAACGCTGCCGTGGCCAAGGAAGAAACCTTCGGTCCATTGGCGCCGCTGTTCCGCTTCAAAGATGAAGCTGAAGTGATCGCGATGTCCAACGACACCGAGTTCGGTCTGGCCTCGTACTTCTATGCTCGTGACCTGGGCCGCGTGTTCCGTGTCGCTGAAGCCCTGGAATACGGCATGGTCGGCGTCAACACCGGGTTGATCTCCAACGAAGTTGCGCCGTTCGGCGGCATCAAGGCGTCGGGCCTGGGCCGTGAAGGCTCCAAGTACGGCATCGAAGATTACCTGGAAATCAAATACCTCTGCCTGGGCATCTAAGCCCGGCCAGGCATTTTGCTTCAAACGCAAAGGGCACGAGAGCGCTGTCCCTTTGCGTGCTTCAAACGAAATTTATCTGCGGCCGGGAAAGCTGTGGCAGTCGATCATCGCATGCTGCCGTAGTTGCCTCCCCGCTGCCTTTCCTTGAGCCACGCCGACCGATGAGCGGCGAATGAGGACTTTATGAGCAAGACTAACGCATCCCTGATGAAACGCCGCGAAGCCGCTGTACCACGCGGTGTTGGCCAGATTCACCCGATCTTCGCCGAGTCCGCGAAGAACGCCACCGTGACCGACGTAGAAGGTCGCGAGTTCATCGACTTCGCCGGCGGTATCGCCGTGCTGAACACTGGCCACGTGCACCCGAAAATCATCGCCGCCGTGACCGAGCAGCTGAACAAGCTGACCCATACTTGCTTCCAGGTTCTGGCCTACGAGCCGTATGTAGAAGTGTGCGAAAAAATCAACGCCAAGGTGCCAGGTGATTTCGAAAAGAAAACCCTGCTGGTCACCACCGGTTCCGAAGCAGTGGAAAACGCCGTGAAAATCGCCCGTGCCGCCACTGGCCGTGCCGGCGTGATCGCGTTCACCGGCGCTTACCACGGTCGCACCATGATGACCCTGGGCCTGACCGGTAAAGTCGTGCCTTACTCGGCCGGCATGGGCCTGATGCCAGGCGGCGTGTTCCGCGCGCTGTACCCGAACGAACTGCACGGTGTGAGCATCGACGACTCGATCGCCAGCATCGAACGCATCTTCAAGAACGACGCCGAGCCGCGCGACATCGCTGCCATCATCATCGAGCCGGTTCAGGGTGAAGGCGGTTTCTACGTCGCGCCTAAAGAGTTCATGAAGCGTCTGCGCGCCCTGTGCGACCAGCACGGCATCCTCTTGATCGCTGACGAAGTGCAAACCGGCGCTGGCCGTACCGGCACCTTCTTCGCCATGGAACAGATGGGCGTGTCCGCCGACCTGACCACCTTCGCCAAATCCATCGCTGGCGGCTTCCCGTTGGCCGGTGTGTGCGGCAAGGCCGAATACATGGATGCCATCGCTCCAGGCGGCCTGGGCGGCACCTACGCCGGTAGCCCGATCGCTTGCGCTGCGGCCCTCGCCGTGATGGAAGTGTTCGAAGAAGAGCATCTGCTGGACCGCTGCAAGGCGGTCGGCGAGCGTCTGGTTACTGGCCTTAAGGCTATCCAGGCCAAGTACCCGGTCATCGGCGAAGTCCGTGCGCTCGGCGCGATGATCGCGGTTGAGCTGTTCGTCGATGGCGACAGCCACAAGCCGAACGCGCCAGCAGTGGCAGCGGTTGTCGCCAAGGCGCGCGACAAGGGCCTGATCCTGCTGTCCTGCGGCACCTACGGCAACGTTCTGCGCGTCCTGGTACCGCTGACTTCGCCGGACGAGCAACTGGACAAAGGTCTGGCGATCATCGAAGAGTGCTTCTCCGAGCTGTGATCACCTAGTGTGACCTGATCGACAAAAAACCCGCTTCGGCGGGTTTTTTTACGCCTCTTGAAACACATTGCGGCCATTTGCGCTGTATCGAACCGCCAGCGTTGACTAAGGTTCAAGCATTACGAGGGAGCGTGCCGCATGACTGTTGTTGATTTACCTGCTGCACCGAGGGTGTTGATTGCCGAGGCCGACCCGTGGTCTCGAGACTTGCTCAAGCAGGTGTTATTGAATGTTCGCTGCGACGCGCGGCTGGACCTTTGCGCCGATGGCCAGCAGGCAATAGACAGGCTGGCGGAAACGCCTTACGACCTGGCGATCGTTGACTGGGAGTTGCCCGGTGTCGATGGCTTGAGTGTTTTGCGAAACGTGCGTCAACGTCGGCGCAATCCGCCACTGCCGTTCATTCTGATGAGCAGCCGCAACGACAGTGGCAGCGTGCACGAGGCTTTGCCTTTGGCGCCCACGGCGTATCTGACCAAACCCTTGAACATGGAAAACCTCACCCAGCGTCTGCAGGAGTTGCTGCTGAACGCCGGTGAAGAAGTGTCCTGCGAGGTGCCGAAGTTGGCGCCGGGCATGACGTTATCGGTGTATCTGGAGCGTCGTCGGGAACTGACGGACGGTGCGCCGTTGATGACTGATGTACAGATAGCGGTGCAACGCAGCCTCAATCCCGGCGGTCTCGATCTGAAGCGGATGGAAGACGAAATTCGCTCCGATCCGCAGATTACCGCTGTGCTGATCGCCGCCGCGAACAGCGCGGCGCATCACCTTGGTGATCCTGTACAAACCCTGTCCCAAGCCTTGCACCGTTTGGGCTCCGGGCAAAGCATGAACTTGATTCTCGGGTTGGCCCTCAAGCGCAGTGCCCGACTCGACGATCCGCTACTGGCGGACTATGCCGAACGTAATTGGGAGCTGTCGCTGCACACCGCCGAGTACGCCCGCACGCTGGCACGTTTGCTGGATCTGGAACAAGAACGCTGTTACTGCGCAGGCATGCTGCATCGTCTTGGTGACCTCGCGTTGCTGCGTTGTTTGCAAGAGTGGAAGCAGAGCGGAGGTGATCTGGACGAATGGGAGGAAGTCGGTGATGCGCTGGCCGAGTTCGGAGGGGCCTACGGTTCGGCGCTACGCACGCGCTGGCGTCTGCCGCTGGAGCTGCGAGAGCTGATTGCGGCGGTCTATCAGCTCGGTGGTGGGGTTTATTCACGAGAAGCGCTGGTGATGAACATGGCGGCGCAATTGGCGCGCCTGACCGAGCATGAGGGCGTGGAAGAGTTGGCGAAAAGCCGAACAGCGCGGTTGCTCAAGATTGGTTTGCCGGAACTGATGCGATTACGCAAAAAGTGAGCATCACACCAAGCCCGCTCCCACATGGTTTCATGTTCGGCGGATTAGCCGGAAATGATCCGGTTCTTGCCCTTCCGCTTGGCTTCATACATCGCCGCATCCGCTCGGGCAAACAGGCTGTCGAGGCTTTCGTCCTCGTCGGTGAGGCTGGTCAGCCCCTGGCTGACAGTAATGCCAAACGTCTGGTCATCATGGCTAAAGCTCAGTTGCTGAATCTGCCGTTGCAACCGTTCGGCCACTTGCATAGCCATGTCCGGCGCGCAGCCAGGAAACACTGCCGCAAACTCTTCACCACCGATCCGCCCGAACACATCGCCTCGACGTAATGCTGCGCGACCGCTCTCTGCGATTTGTTGCAGCACTACGTCACCTTGCGGATGACCATACGTATCGTTGACCCCTTTGAAATCATCGATGTCCAGCAGCAGGAACGCCAGCGGAGTTCCTTGCTTGCGTGCTTGGGCAAATTCGCGCTGTGCGCACTCAAAGAAGTGCCGGCGATTACTGCTTTGAGTCAGCACGTCGGTAGTGGCCAGGCGTTGCAGTTCGGCTTCCATCCGCTTCTTTTCGGTGATGTCTTCGGCAATGCCGACAATGATCACGGGTTGGCCGGGTTCGGCCTGACGGTTGACGAAGCATTTGTCGCTGAGCCAACGCACCTGCCCATCGGCATTGATGATGCGGTATTCGCGGTCTTCAACCGCACCTTTGACCAGCACTTCGGCCAGGCTGCGCTCGGCATAGTCCAGGTCGTCGGGGTAAATGCTGTCGCGCCATTCGTTGTAGTCGGACAACAAACTGCCGGCGGAGCGGCCGAAAATTCGCTCATAGGCCGGGCTGACGTAAAGCACCTGCCGGGTTTCCCAGTTGAACGCCCAAAGCACTGCGTTGACGCTCACCAGCAGCGAGCTGAACAGCTGTTCGCGCTCACTCAGTCGCGCCACTTCACTCTGGGCATGCATCAGTGCCATCAGGGTTTGAGCCGTATCGGGCGATTTCGCAAAGGATGAGTCGTGCAGGTTTTTTGTGACCATCGGGACAAATCTCAAGGGGCGTGCGCCATTCCAGATTCGAAAGCGGCGACAACGAAACCCGCCGGGGTGGCGAAGTGTCTTTGAGATAGGGGATTTAGAGCTAAGTTCCGAGGGGTGCGCCCGCTAGCGGGGCGCACCGATCAACGGCATCAGACAGAGGCAGGGCGCAGGGAGTAGGTCTTCAACTGGTCGGCGAAGTCGCGCAGGGATTGAATCCCGCTGGCTTCGGCTTCATGCACCCAATCCTTGATGGCGGCGAGCATGTCGTGGCCATTTGAGCTGGTCTTGACCCAGATCTGCTGCAAGGCCAGGCGTTTCTCGTAAATTACTTTCAGCGCCTGGCTGTGTTCGAGCATGGTCTGGATGCGAACGTGGTGTTTTTCGTCCAGCAGGCTGGTTTCACGCGAGAGCAGGCGCTTGGCGCGATGGAATTGATGGCGGACGGAGTGATCGACCTTTTCCAGCTCCTGCTTGACCAGTGGCGCGATCACCAATTTGCGGTACTGGGCCATGATCTGGAAGCGGTTGTTGAGGATCGCCATGGCGGTGTCCATGTCCAGGCTGCCTTTGCCTTCAACCCGGTGTGCGATCGGAGCGACACGCTGGACCTTGGCCAGACGGAAGAAACTGAAGACCTGGATCCAGGCCCAACCAAGGTCGAACTCCCACTTCTTCACCGACAATTTTGCCGAGTTAGGGTAGGTGTGATGGTTGTTATGCAGTTCTTCGCCGCCGATCAGGATGCCCCAAGGCACCAGATTGGTTGCCGCATCGCGACATTCGAAGTTGCGATAGCCGATGGCATGGCCAAGGCCATTGACCACGCCGGCGGCCCATACCGGGATCCACATCATCTGGATGGCCCAGATGGTGATACCGATGGTGCCGAACAGCAGCAGGTCGATGACGCCCATGATCGCCACACCCAACAGCGGGAATCGGCTGTAGAGGTTACGTTCGATCCAGTCTTCCGGGCAGTTCTTGCCGTAGATGCGCAAAGTCTCCGGGTTTTCCGCTTCGGCGCGGTACAACTCGGCACCTTTGCGCAAAACGGTGGAAAGCCCTTTGACGACCGGACTGTGTGGGTCATCGACGGTTTCGCATTTGGCGTGATGCTTGCGGTGGATAGCGGTCCACTCGCGGGTGTTCTGCGCCGTGGTCAACCACAGCCAGAAGCGGAAGAAATGTTTCAGGCCGGCATTGAGCTCAAGCGAGCGATGGGCTGAATAACGATGCAGATAGACCGTGACGCCAACGATCGTGACGTGGGTCATCAGCAGGGTGACTGCCACCAGTGACCAAGGCGACAAGCCGAGTAAACCTTCGTACCACATAGGCTGTAGGGCCCTCGATAAAGAAAAAAACAGCCGTAGCATTATCACTAAGCCCACGGATAAAACCAGTCGCCCTTTCAGATAAGAGTGGCTGGATGTGTCCTTGACCTATAATTCCAACCTTTCTGTAGGGACATGGACGCTCTAATGTCTGCCACCTATCGCGACGCCTTGCGTGCAGCGCTGCTTTATCTGTTGCTTTCAGTCGCCTGGATGGCGGTTAGCGGCCATTTATTGAACAGTTTCTTCGATAGCTCTACCGAGCTATTGCGATGGCAACTGATCAACGGCTATTTCTGGGTGGTGCTCAGCGCCGGTTTGATCTTCATTGCCCGGGCCCGACTGTTCAAATGCCTGGGGATCGGCGCCAGATTGCGCGAGCGCCATGCCGACCGTGAGCGTTTGAGCCAGGCCGCTGCGGTGTTCGATTGCACCCGTGAGGGCGTTTTGGTCACCGACAGCAACGGGCTGATTGTGCATGTGAACCGGGCCTTCATGGCGATCACCGGTTATCAATGTGATGAGGTGCTGGGCCAGCAACCGAGCCTGTTCAAATCCGGCCGTCATCCGCCGGCGTTCTACCAGTCGATGTACGCGACACTCAACAGCTGCGGTGAGTGGAGCGGGGAAATCTGGAATCGCCGTAAAAGCGGTGAAATCTACCCGCAATGGCAAACCATCCGCATCATTCATGACGATCGGGGCCGGCGTAGCCACTACGTGGCGGTTTTTTCCGATATCAGTGCGATCAAAAACTCCGAGCACGAACTCAAGCGCCTGGCACACCACGATCCGCTGACCGATCTGCCCAATCGGCTGTTGTTCACCGACCGTGTCGAACAGGCGCTGGCATCGGCGCAAATCCATAAACGGGGCTGCGCGTTGCTGATGATCGACCTGGATCACTTCAAGATGATTAACGACAGCCTTGGGCATACCGTCGGTGATCAATTGCTGAAGGCTGTGGCCGAGCATTTGAAAACGATGTTCGGCCCAGGCATGACCCTGGCGCGTCTGGGCGGTGATGAATTTGCGGTGCTCGCCGAAAGCTGTCCACAAGTAGCACAAGCCGCGGCGCTGGCTCAGCGAATCATCGATGGCCTGCGGGAGCCGTTCTACATTGATGGACATCGACTGTTTATCAACGCCAGTGTCGGCATCAGTCAGTTTCCGAGTGATGCCTTGAGTGCCGAGCAAATGTTGCGCAACGCCGATTCGGCCTTGTTCAAGGCCAAGAGTGCGGGGCGGGATGGCTACGCGCTCTATACCGAAGAGTTGACCGCCCACGCGCAGCAGCGGGTGGAAATTGCCTTTGAATTGCGCCGCGCTCTCCAGCAGCAAGAGCTGCGCGTCTATTACCAACCCGTGCATGACCTCAAAACCAGTCGTCTGATTGGCGTCGAAGCGCTGGTGCGTTGGGCGCATCCGCAACGCGGACTGGTGTCGCCGGCAGAGTTTATCCCCATCGCCGAGCGTACCGGGCTGATTGCCGAGATCGATGCCTGGGTCATGCAGCAGGCCTGCCAGCAAATGTGCCAGTGGCAAGCGGCGGGTGTGGGGTTGGCGTTTGTGGCGGTGAATGTCTCATCGCGACTGTTTGCCCGACGCGAGCTGTATCAGCAGGTGGCTCAGGTGCTTGATGCGACGGGGCTTGATCCGGCGTATCTGGAGCTGGAAGTGACCGAAAGCGCCGTGATGGAGGATCCGGAGGTAGCGCTGGAGCAAATGCACCGCCTGCGCGAGTTGGGTGTGCGGCTGGCCATCGATGATTTCGGCACGGGATATTCGTCGCTGCTGCGGCTCAAGCGATTGCCGGTACAGAAGCTCAAGATTGACCAGGGCTTCGTCGCCGGATTGCCGTGGGATGAAGATGACGCGGCGATTGTGCGAGTGATCATTGCCTTGGCGCAGAGCATGGGGATGCAGGTGCATGCCGAGGGGATCGAGCAGGTTGAGCAGGCCGGATTCCTGCTCGAGCATGAATGTGATTTGGGGCAAGGCTACTGGTTTGGGCGGCCGGTGCCGGCGGAGCAACTGGATTGGATGTGCGCGCCCATTATTCGCTAAGCCCGCTTTTAAGCTTTTGTGGCGAGGAACCTTGCTCCCGTTGGACTGCGCAGCGGTCCTAAAAGCGAGTGCTTCGCCCTCGAGCGGGAGCAAGCTCCCTCGCCACAGAGTTCAGAGTCAATCTCAGAAACGTCGCAAACCCGCACCCCGTCACGCAATTCATTTCGGTTATATAAACATTCTTAAATAGTCTTTTTAAGAATATCTACTCCTCACTACTATTGGTCTCACGCCGCAAGCAGTGCCGCCACTGTCAGGCAACCTCTCAGTTGAAGGAGCAGCACCATGAGCGCATCCCTACGTAGTGTTGATGGCCAAGACGAAGCAACCATTTTGCGTGAGATCCAGAGCGCATTGCGCGATCTGCGCTTTGGGGCTGTGGAGATCACTGTGCATAACGCCCAGGTCGTCCAGATCGAACGCAAAGAGAAATTCCGTCTGCAGAACCCGAGCAATAAGCCGAGCTAAGCAACCGGCAATCCGCTTCCCGCCTCCATAAAAAAAGCCAACACACACAGAATTCCAGGAGCTTTCACCATGTCGTCGATTCGTCATTTCGCTTTGGCCGCCCTGGCCAGCGCCCTTTTTGCGGGTTCCGCGGTTGCCAAGGATTACGAGCTGCTCAATGTGTCGTATGACCCGACGCGTGAGCTGTATCAGGACTACAACGCCGAGTTCATCAAGTTCTGGCAAGCGGATCACGCTGGCGACACTGTGAAGATCCAGCAATCGCACGGTGGTTCGGGCAAACAGGGCCGCGCGGTGATCGACGGTCTGCGTGCCGACGTCGTGACCCTGGCCCTGGCGGGTGACATCGACGAAATCGCCAAGCTCGGCAAGACCCTGCCGGCCGACTGGCAGAAGCGTCTACCGGATGCGAGCACGCCTTACACCTCGACCATCGTGTTCCTGGTGCGCAAGGGCAACCCGAAAGGCATCAAGGACTGGGGCGACCTGGTTAAAAATGACGTCTCGGTCATCACCCCTAACCCGAAAACCTCCGGCGGCGCTCGCTGGAACTTCCTCGCGGCCTGGGCCTATGGCCTGAAAGCCAACGGCGGTGACGAAGCCAAGGCCAAGGAATACATCCAGACCCTGTTCAAGCACGTGCCTGTGCTGGACACCGGTGCTCGCGGTTCGACCATTACATTCGTCAACAACGGTCAGGGTGACGTGTTGCTGGCCTGGGAAAACGAAGCGTTCCTGGCGCTGAAAGAAGACGGCGGTGCTGACAAGTTTGAAATCGTCGTGCCTTCGCTGTCGATCCTTGCAGAACCTCCGGTGGCCGTGGTCGACAAGAACGCCGAGAAAAAGGGCAACGAGCAGGTCGCCGAAGCGTACCTCAAGCACCTGTACAGCCCGGCCGGTCAGGAAATTGCTGCGAAAAACTTCTATCGTCCACGAGACAAGGACGTGGCCGCCAAGTACGCCAAGCAGTTCCCGACCCTGGACCTGGTGACCATCGACAAAGACTTCGGCGGCTGGAAAACCGCGCAACCGAAGTTCTTCAATGACGGTGGTGTGTTCGACCAGATTTATCAGGCGCAGTAGTCTTAAATAGCCATCAACGAGCCCCGATTTAACCGTCGGGGCTTTGCGCGTTCTCAACCAAGGACTTTTATGTCGCGTCGTATCTCCCCCGTCATACCCGGCTTCGGGCTGACGCTGGGCTACACCTTGGTGTACCTCAGCCTGATTGTGCTCATTCCACTGGCGGCGATGTTCGTCCATGCCGCCCAACTCACCTGGGATCAGTTCTGGGCAATTATCTCGGCGCCACGGGTGCTGGCGGCGTTGAAGCTGAGCTTCGGCACCGCGCTCTATGCCGCGATCATCAACGGCATCATTGGCACGCTGCTGGCCTGGGTGCTGGTGCGCTATACCTTCCCCGGTCGCAAAGTCATCGACGCCATGATCGACTTGCCCTTCGCTTTGCCTACGGCGGTAGCCGGTATCGCGTTGACGGCGTTGTACACCCCCACCGGTTTGGTGGGGCAGTTTGCAGCGGACCTGGGTTTCAAGATCGCGTACACCCCCCTCGGCATCACCCTTGCCCTCACTTTTGTGACACTTCCATTCGTAGTACGTACCGTACAGCCGGTATTGGCTGATATTCCGCGTGAAGTGGAAGAAGCGGCGGCGTGTCTCGGGGCAAAACCATTACAGGTTTTCCGTTACATTCTGGTGCCCGCCTTGCTCCCGGCGTGGCTGACGGGTTTCGCGTTGGCCTTTGCCCGCGGGGTCGGTGAGTACGGTTCGGTGATTTTCATCGCCGGCAACATGCCGATGAAAACCGAGATCCTGCCGCTGCTGATCATGGTCAAGCTCGACCAGTACGATTACACCGGCGCCACGTCCATTGGTGTACTGATGCTGGTGGTTTCCTTCGTCCTGTTGCTGCTGATCAACTTGCTGCAACGTCGCATCGAAACCCCATAAGGAGGCGCGAACCATGTCCCAATCGTCTATTGCGGCCGCCTCTTCGGCCAACGCTGCGCGCCGTGGCAGTGCCACCTCGCGAAGAATCCTGATCGGCCTTGGCTGGCTGATTTTTGCGTTGTTTCTGTTGTTGCCGCTGTTCATCGTGGTGTCCCAGGGCCTGAAGCTTGGCCTCGGTGCGTTCTTCACCGCGATCTTTGAACCGGATGCGTTGTCGGCGCTGAAACTCACGGTGATCGCCGTGCTGATTTCGGTGCCGTTGAACCTGGTGTTCGGCGTCAGCGCCGCGTGGTGCGTGAGCAAGTACTCGTTCCGCGGCAAGAGCATGCTGGTCACGTTGATCGACCTGCCGTTCTCGGTCTCGCCGGTGATCGCCGGTCTGGTCTATGTGCTGATGTTTGGCGCCCAGGGCCTGTTCGGGCCATGGCTGCAGGATCACGACATCCAGATCGTCTTCGCCTTGCCGGGCATCGTGCTGGCGACGATTTTTGTCACCGTGCCGTTCGTGGCGCGTGAGCTGATCCCGCTGATGCAGGAACAGGGCACGCAAGAAGAAGAGGCCGCGCGCCTGCTGGGCGCCAATGGTTGGCAGATGTTCTGGCACGTCACCGTTCCCAATATCAAATGGGGCCTGATCTACGGCGTGGTGCTGTGTACCGCGCGTGCGATGGGTGAGTTCGGTGCGGTGTCGGTGGTTTCCGGGCACATTCGCGGAGTGACCAACACCCTGCCGCTGCACGTCGAGATCCTCTACAACGAATACAACCACGTGGCCGCGTTCGCGGTAGCGAGCCTGTTGCTGATCATGGCGCTCTTCATCCTGCTGCTTAAGCAGTGGAGCGAAAACCGTATTAACCGCCTGCGCGCCAGCGCCGCGGAGGAATAATTCATGTCGATCGAAGTGCGTAACGTCAGCAAGAATTTCAACGCGTTCAAGGCGCTGGACAACATCAGCCTGGACATCCAGAGCGGTGAACTCGTGGCGCTGCTAGGCCCGTCCGGGTGCGGTAAAACCACGCTGCTGCGGATCATCGCCGGCCTTGAAACCCCGGACCAGGGCAACATCGTGTTCCATGGCGAAGACGTTTCCGGCCACGACGTGCGTGATCGCAACGTCGGCTTCGTGTTCCAGCACTACGCGTTGTTCCGCCACATGACGGTGTTCGACAACGTCGCGTTCGGCCTGCGCATGAAGCCGAAAAACCAGCGCCCGAACGAAAGCAGGATCGCGGAAAAAGTCCATGAACTGCTGAACATGGTGCAACTGGACTGGCTGTCGGATCGCTACCCGGAGCAACTCTCCGGTGGCCAGCGTCAGCGTATTGCCCTGGCCCGTGCCTTGGCGGTGGAACCGAAAGTCCTGCTGCTCGACGAACCCTTCGGCGCCCTCGACGCCAAGGTCCGTAAAGAATTGCGCCGCTGGCTGGCGCGGCTGCACGAGGACATCAACCTGACCTCGGTATTCGTGACCCACGACCAGGAAGAGGCGATGGAAGTCGCCGACCGTATCGTGGTGATGAACAAGGGTGTGATCGAACAGATCGGCTCACCGGGTGATGTTTACGAAAACCCGGCCAGCGATTTTGTTTATCACTTCCTCGGTGATTCCAACCGACTGCATTTGGGTGAGGACAACCACGTGCTGTTCCGTCCGCACGAGGTGTCGTTGTCGCGGCATGAACTGGAAGATCACCACGCGGCTGAAGTGCGCGACATCCGTCCGTTGGGCGCGACGACCCGGGTGACGTTGAAGGTCGAGGGTCAGAGCGAATTGATCGAGGCGGAAGTGGTGAAGGACCATGACAGCCTGATCGGGCTGGCGAAGGGTGAAACGCTGTTCTTCAAGCCCAAGGTCTGGCAAAAACTCGCCAACATCTAAGGTCAAAAGCTTCGCGAGCAAGCCCGCTCCCACATTTGGTTGATGTCGTATACACAATTTGTGATCGACGCAAATCAAATGTGGGAGCGGGCTTGCTCGCGAAAGCACCTTATGCCGCAGCGCGATTCGGATTGACTCGAACACCCCCGGCCCGCGCCTCGATCTGCTCTTTGAGGTCATGCCGCAACCCCAACAAAAACGCCAACTCCGCCACCACAAACAACGGCCCGACAATCAGCCCGGTCACATCATCGACAAACGCCGGCTTACGCCCTTCATAGTGATGCCCGACAAACTGAATCGCCCAGCCCACCACAAACATCCCGACACCGCTAGACAGCCACACCAGGGTACTTTGCTGCGCCAGCACCTGCCCCGCCCAGACGGACAGCCCCAGCAGCACGGTCATCAGCACCCCGAGGCGCAACTCCAGGCGCAGGTAAAACCACGCTGACGCCAACGACACCAGCACCGCCGGCGAAAGCCAGCCACCTGCCCATTGCGGCCGCGACAGCAACACCGCTACGGCCACCACAATCAACGGAATACCGATAAAGTGGCTGGCGATGTTGCGCGGATCACGGTGGTAAGCGGCGTATTGACTGAGGTGGTCAACGAGGCTTTTCATTGTTATTCCTCCTGTAGGGTGATTGATCATGCCCCGGGTTCACGTTTCGCTCTGTCAGGCAGGCGACAATCTCCAGGAGTTTCCATGGACATGCAGGTTTGGCGCTCGCGCTTGATGAGCGGCCAGTGGTTCAGTCATCTACCTGTTTCCTTTCAGGATAGTCTGCTGGCCGCGGCCCGGCTGCGGCGCCTGTCATCCGGGCAATTGCTGTTCAAGCGCGGCGACCCCCCATGCGGTTTGTACGCGGTGCTCGAAGGCTCGGTGCGCATCGGCGCGGTCAGCGAGCAGGGCAAGGAAGCGCTGTTAAGCCTGGTGGAACCGCCGCACTGGTTTGGCGAAATCTGCTTGTTCGACGGCCAGGCGCGGACCCACGATGCCTTCGCCGTGGGCACGTGCACCCTGTTGCACATCCCGCAAACGGCACTGTTGAAGTTGCTCGACGAACAACCGGTGTACTGGCGGCAACTGGCGTTGCTGATGAGCCACAAGTTGCGCCTGACCTTCATCAACCTCGAACAACTGAGCCTGATGCCCGCCCCGGCACGTCTCGCCCATCGCTTGCTGATGATCGCCGCCGGTTATGGCGAAATCGACCCACCCCGCCGGGTGCTGCAATTGCCGCAGGAGCAATTGGCGTCGCTGCTGTCGCTGTCGCGCCAGACCACCAACCAGTTGCTCAAGGAATTGCAGGGCCAAGGGATTCTGAATCTCAAGTATGGCGAGATCGAAATCGTCGACGCCGAACGGTTGCGGGCACTGGCAATTTTTTAAAGCGCGACGTTATTGGTGGGCTTTGCCCGCGAAGGCGCCTAGCCTGTGACGACGATAATCGAGGTGTGCCATGCGTGTACTGCTAGTAGAAGACGAACCGGAGACCGCCAAACTCCTGGCCAACGGCCTGAACGAGGCGAGCTATTCGGTGGATATCGCGCTCAACGGCATGGACGGTCGGCGCTTTATCGAGTCCGGCGAATACGAGCTGATCATCCTCGACGTGATGCTGCCAGGGCTCAACGGCTGGCAGCTGCAACAACAGATCCGCAAGCTCGGCGAGACGCCGGTGCTGTTCCTGACCACCAAGGATGGCATCGAAGATCGACTGCGTGGGTTGGAGTTGCATGAAGACGACTACTTGCTCAAGCCATTTGCGGTAAGTGAATTGGTGGCGCGGGTGCGCAAGCTGTTGCGGCGGGATCGGGGGCGGTGATGTCCCGAACGACTGGTTAAAAAATGAGCTGGACTTCTCCTATGAACTGCACTAAATACAATGCATATCCATATAAAGTGTGATTTTGCACGGTATACGATGCAGGTTGGTAAATGGAAAACCTTGGCGAACTGATCCGCTCGCTCCGCAAGGCGCAAAAGCTATCCCAGCAGGCACTGGCAAAACAGTACGGCATGAGCCGTTCCACGATTTCAGGTATTGAAAACAACACCGTCTCTGAAATCGGCCTGCGTAAGGTAGAGGCAATCCTCAACGGCTTCGGGTATGAGCTTACCGCCGTGCCCCGTCAGTCGAAGCGTCCAACGCTGGACTCACTGAAAAAGGTCAACTTCCATGGCTGAGTCGCAGGAAAGGGACCGGCTTCACATCAGTGTCTGCGAAAACGCAGTGGGCACCTTGGGTCGTGGTCAGTCTCGCAGTGATTCAGTGTTTACCTACGCCGAAAACGCACAGGAAGAAAACTCGGTTTCGTTGACCATGCCGGCTCGCCTTGAAAGTTACACATGGGAGCAAGGTGTACCGCCGGTTTTCGAAATGAACCTGCCAGAAGGGGCTCTGCGAGATGAGTTGGTTCGTCGTTTCAGCAAAGCAGTCAGGGGCTTTGATGATTTCGCGATGTTGTCGATCGTCGGCCCGCATCAGCTAGGGCGAGTAGGCATTGCAAGCGCGCAGGACGCGAACGACCGTCCACCTGAAACCAGTCTTGCGGACCTTTTGGTTCATGACGGTGCTCAGGGCCTGTTTGATGATCTGTTGCACACGTATGGCCAATATTCAGGCGTATCCGGTGTGCAGCCCAAGGTGTTGGTCCGTGACAGTGCGACAACCGTCGACCGCCTGACTCATCGAGGTGCGACGCATCTGGTCAAATCCTTTCGTCCAGAGGAATACCCTGAACTCGCAGCCAACGAATACTTCTGCATGCGGGCGGCGCTACATTCGGGGCTTGAGGTGCCGAAGTTCGAGCTCAGCGAGCATGGCAAATTTCTGGTCGTCGAACGCTTCGACCTTAACGCCAGCGGATATTTGGGGTTCGAAGACTTCTGCGTACTGAATGCCTGGCCGTCGAAGGCCAAATACGATGGTTCCTACGAAGGTGCCGCAAAGCAGATTAAAGAGTTCGTCTCACCATCGCTGCTGAACCAGTCGCTTGAATCATTTTTCAAGATCGTCGCGCTCTCGTCAGCCTTGAAAAATGGCGACGCTCACCTTAAAAACTTTGGTGTGTTGTATGAACATTGCGGCGTGGATGCGCAAATCAGCCTTGCTCCGGCCTACGACATCGTCACCACGTCGGTTTACATAAAGTCCGACAGCATGGCGTTGTTGTTAGGCGGATCAAAAGCATGGCCAAAATACAAAATGCTGATGCGATTTGGCCGTTCTGCCTGCAACCTGACTGAAGGCCGTTGCAATGAACTGTTGCAGCAGGTCGCCCATGGGGTGGAAGTGGCGATGGCGGAGATGGCTGCCTACATCAAAGACAACAGCGTCTTTGCGAACGTTGGCGAAGCGATGATGGAGCAGTGGGTATCAGGCGTCGCGCGAAGTCTCGTGAAAAGTTGATCAGCGCAACCCATCCCGAAACTGCCCCGGCGTCATCCCCGTCCAGCGCTTGAACGCGCGACTGAAACTGCTGGTATCGGCAAACCCCAGCAAGTAACTGACTTCACTCAATGAACATTGCGGGTCGCGCAGGTGTAGCAGCGCCAGGTTTTCGCGACTTTCATTGAGCAGTGTATCGAACCGATAGCCCTCATCCGCCAAGTGCCGTTGCAGGCTGCGCAAGCTCAGGTGCAGGGCCTTGGCGATGTGTTCGGCGCTGGGCTCGCCTTCGGGCAACTGTTCTTCGATGGCGTCACGGACCTTGCGCTCCCAGGTCAGCGGTTTGAGCTGCGCCAAGGCGCGGTTGAGCACGGTTTCGTTGTGCTCGGCCAGTTCCGGGTTGGCGTCGTCCAGGTGGCTGTCGAAATCCACCAGGGAAAACTCCACGCGGTCTTCTTCCGCCGAAAAATACACCGGTGAGCGAAAGACTTTGTGCCATTGATGCGCATCGGCGGGTTCCGGGCGGCGCAGGTACACCGCCAGCGGTGCATAGTCGCGACCGAGGCGATTGCGGCAGGTGCGCACGTAGATCGCCGTGAAGGCGTCGATGGCTTCGAATGCGGGCGCCGGGTTGCCCACAGGAATTTTCAGGCGAAAACGATAGCGGTCCTCGGCACGGGTCAGTTCCAGTTCCAGGGCATCGCTGACGACCTGGTGATAACGCACGATTCGCTCGAACACCTCGCGCAAGCTGCCGCTGGCCACCAGCGCATAACCGAGCGCATGAAACGTCGTGGGGCTTACAAAACGCGACACGCGCAGGCCAATCGCCGGGTCGCCGCTGACCTGCACGGCGATTTCCCACAGGCGCGTGGTGCCGGACAACGGGTAACGGGCGTTTGGGTCGTCCATCAATTGCGGATCGAGCCCCGCCTGGTGGCACAGTGCGCTGCTGTCGAGGCCCAGCGCATCGAGTTGCTTGCGCAGGGCGCGGGTCCAGCTGGCGAGGGAGGTCGGTTCAGTCATGCTGATTGGCGCTTCCGGTCAACAGGTTGGCGTTCATGGCTACCACCTTTCAAATCTTCACAAGGCAGGATGCGAACATCAATAACCAGAGGATGGAAGCATGCACGGTACTTCTGCAAGTCCCCAGCGACTGAATGCAGCGCAGCGATCAGCACATATTCGTGAAGTGGTGCTGGCCAAGGGCGTCGAACTGCGTCAGCGCTACCCGATTCTCAAGCATCAGGATGCCCTCGGCGCAGGCATTCTGGCCTTCGCCCTGGCCGGGATGATCGGCTCGGCGGCGCTGTACATGACCGGGCACATGGCCTGGTGGGCGTGTCTGTTGCTCAACGCGTTTTTCGCCTCGTTGACCCACGAGCTGGAACACGACCTGATCCATAGCATGTACTTTCGCAAACAGCGCGTGCCGCACAACCTGATGATGGGCCTGGTGTGGCTGGCGCGGCCGAGCACGATCAATCCGTGGATCCGCCGGCATCTGCACCTCAATCATCACAAGGTGTCCGGCACGGAGACCGACATGGAAGAACGCGCCATCACCAACGGGGAACCCTGGGGTTTTGCGCGGTTGCTGATGATTGGCGACAACATCATGTCGGCGCTCATTCGTATGCTGCGCGCGAAAACCTGGACGCATAAATTCAGCATTATCAAACGCACGCTCAAGGTCTACGCACCGCTGGCGCTTTTGCATTGGGGCGCGTGGTACGTGTTCCTCGGCTTCCATGCGGCCAACGGCATCGCATCGCTGATGGGCGCGCCAATCGAGTGGTCGGCAACGACGTTGTCGGTGATGCAGGTGATCGACATCGCGGCCGTGGTGATCATCGGCCCGAACGTGTTGCGCACGTTCTGCCTGCACTTCATCAGCTCGAACATGCACTACTACGGCGACATCGAGCCGGGGAACGTGATGCAGCAGTGCCAGGTGCTGAACGCCTGGTGGTTGTGGCCGTTGCAGGCGTTCTGCTTCAACTTCGGCAGCAGCCATGGCATCCATCACTTTGTGGTGAAGGAACCGTTTTACATCCGCCAGATGACCGTGCCGGTGGCGCATAAAGTGATGCGTGAGATGGGGGTGCGATTCAACGATTACGGGACGTTTGGGCGGGCTAATCGGTTTATACGCAAAGAAGCGGTACACACGCAGGAATCTCGTGTCGCTCAGGTTTGATGGATGTGATCGGAAACTCAAATGCCCAGTAGGCAACGGTGAAGGCGTTCGTCATCAATCTGACCCAAAGAGGCGGTACGTTAAGACTCAAGCAGGGAGGCTTGGTGGGTCATGTATCGCTGTTTGATATATGCGATTTGATTCTAATAAAGTAATTAAATATTCCTTTATTGGATAACCATTTCAAACAATCATTGCTTCACAGGTTTTGAGTTTCCGGGGCCGTCTCCTTGGCAGGGTGCGGCCCTTTTTTTATTCCAGACAAAAACCGTTTCCCTCTGGGAGCGAGCTTGCTCGCGATAGAGTCCTCCCATTCAACCTCTCCGGTGACAGATCAACCGCTATCGCGAGCAGGCTCACTGCTACAGGGGTAGGTGATCTGATATTCGATATGGGTATTAATAAATAGCTTCTTATTCCTTAACGAATATAAATCCCCTCCCTATACTCGATCAGGAACAGACACGCAGCAGGAGAGTTCCCCCCATGCGCAACGAATCAATTCGCTACCTGATTGTGCCGGGCTGGCAAGGATCGCCGGAAGATCATTGGCAAAGTCACTGGCAGAACAGCCTGCCGAACAGCGCGCGGGTGGAGCAAGACGACTGGCTGACACCGCGTCGTGAAGACTGGGTTGCGGCACTGGCCGAGGCGATTGCCGCCGACAGCACGCCGGTGATCCTGATCGCTCACAGCCTGGGTTGCATCACCGTCGCCCATTGGGCTGGCGCTGCCCCCGTGCAGTTCCTGCGTCAGGTACGCGGGGCCTTACTGGTCGCGCCAGCGGATGTCGAGCGCCCGGCGTGCGCGCCGGCGTTGCGTAACTTTGCACCGATTCCCACCGACCTGTTGCCGTTCCCGAGCCAGGTCGTCAGTTCCGATAACGACAGCGCCGTGAGTGCGCCGCGAGCCCTTGAACTGGCGCGCAACTGGGGTGCCGAGGCAGGGATTTTGTCGGGGGCCGGGCACATCAATGTGAAGTCCGGTCACCAGCGTTGGGAGCAGGGTTTTGCCTACCTCTATCGCCTGCAGAACCGCATGGAACATCACGCCCTGCGCCGTGCTTGACCCCTTTCTTTTTTAAACGCCTACCCGTCTCCCGGCGGTTTTGGGCGGGAGTCTGCCATGAGTCTTGAACACTTCGGTCAGCCGCTGCTGACCTTTCCCGATGCAGAAAAAAGTCCCCTGAGCATCCGCGCCAAGGCCCTGGTGTTTGTCGATCCACGTTCGCGGCAATTGCGCCAGGATCTGGAGCAATTGGCCCCGCGTTCGATCTCGGTGCTCATCCGCGGTGAAACCGGCACCGGTAAGGAATTGCTGGCGCGCCATATCCACCGCGCCAGTGATCGCGGCGGGTTGTTCGTTTCGGTCAATTGCGGCGCGATCAGCCCGACCTACGCCGACGCCGAATTGTTCGGTTATGCCGCCGGCAGCTGCAGCGGTTCGGCCAGCAGCCGTGCCGGGTGGTTTGGTTCGGCCAACGGCGGCACGCTCTATCTGGATGAGATCGGCGATTTGCCGCTACCCATCCAGATCAAATTGCTCTCAGCACTTGAGAATCACGAAGTCACCCGGGTTGGCGCGCATCAACCGAGCCCGGTGGACGTGCGTTTAGTCGCCGCCACCAGCATTGATCTGGCCCAGGCAGTCGCCGCCGGGAAATTTCACGAGCGGCTTTATCACTACCTCAGCGAAGGGCACCTGGAGCTCCCGGCATTGCGTGACCGCGTGGGCGATATCCTCTCGCTGGCCGAGTATTTCCTCGGCATCTACAGCCAGCGCCTCGACTTGCCGGTGCCGCTGATCAGCGAGGCCGCGCAACTAGTGCTGGAGCGGCACAGTTGGCCGGGCAATACCCGCGAGCTGGAGAACGTCATTCACTTCGCATTGCTGGTGAGCACCGGCGACGAGATTTTGCCCGAACATCTGAATTTGCTGGAGACGCCCGTATCGCTGGCGCAGATCGAGCAGCAAGCGGTTCAACTGATCAAAAACGGCACCGCCACAGAACGTTCCGCGCTGAAGCGTTTGCTGGAAAGCCTGACGCAGACGCTGGAATGATCTCTATGAACAAAATGGAATATGAAAGTGAATAAAAGATATTGTTCGGGAATAAAAAATCCCGGTATTGTCCGCTTCACGCCAGCGATAGCACTTCACTGGCACTTGTATTTAGCCGTCGTCGATGACGACCGAGATTTTCGATAAGGACACTGCATGAAAAAGGTTCTGTTGTTCACCGCATTGGCGGCTGCCCTGACTGCGGGCCTGGCCCAGGCTGGCGAGAAACTGGTGGTTGCAGCGACCCCGGTTCCACACGCCGAGATTCTCGAACTGATCAAGCCAACCCTCGCCAAAGAAGGCGTGGACCTGGAAATCAAAGTCTTCACCGACTACGTTCAACCCAACGTACAGGTTGACCAAAAGCGTCTGGACGCCAACTACTTCCAGACCCTGCCATACCTGAAAAGCTTCAACGAAGGCAAAGGCACTAACCTTGTGACCGTGATCGGCGTGCACGTCGAACCGTTCGGCGGCTACTCGAAGAAAGTCAAAAGCCTGGCTGAGCTCAAAGATGGCGCGACCATCGCGATCCCGAACGAAGGCAGCAACAGCGGCCGTGCCCTGATCCTGCTGCAGAAGGCTGGCCTGATCGAGTTGAAAGACCCGAAAAACGCTCTGGCCACTCCGAAAGACATCGCCAAGAACCCGCACAACTTCAAGTTCAAGGAACTGGAATCGGCCATGCTGCCGCGTGTGCTGGATCAAGTCGACCTGGACATGATCAACACCAACTACGCGCTGGAAGCGGGTCTGAACCCGGCTAAAGACGCGCTGGTGATCGAAGGTGCGGATTCGCCTTACGTGAACTTCCTGGTGGCTCGTCCGGACAACAAGGACAGTGTAGCCATGCAGAAACTGGCCAAGGCCTTGACCAGTCCTGAAGTGAAAGCCTTCATCGAGAAGAAGTACAGCGGCGCCGTTCTGCCGGCGTTCTGATTCGACGCAGCACCAAAACCCTTCAAGGTTTCCAACGCCGACGGCTGATAAAGCGTCGGCGTTTTTTGTGTGCGCAAACAATCTTTGGCAAATGAGGTCTCTGTGGCGAGGGAGCTTGCTCCCGCTGGGTTGCGAAGCGACCCTAAAGACCGACACATGCGTTTTTTCAGGCGCACCGCGTTGAATGGTTTGCGACTGCTGCGCAGCCGAGCGGGAGCAAGCTCCCTCGCCACAGGTGAATCTGTGCGCTCTGGAGAATCAGGCCACCCCGGCCTTCAACGCCCTGCGCAACGCCACCAATAACTTCACGATGTCCTGCGGATCCAGTCGCTCTGGCACTTTTACGTCTGCCATTTTCTCTTCCTTGTGAGGGTTCAGCCGAGGGAGTCTGGCCAAAAGCTGTCCGTCCTTGGAGGGGCATTTCGAAAAAAAGATCCCTCCTACAGCGCAAAGGAAAATAGTCGTCATCCGTTGCGACAGCAAATCCGCGGAGAGTTTTTTGCGTGATATCAATATGCTTTAACGGTATTTAAATTCTGTTTTTTATACCTTTAAAGTCGGTATCCGCCGGGCCGTTATCCACGGTCCATGGACTGCGCCACCGTCGCTTACCGAGCGGCGTTCAGGAGCTTCAATGAACTTCGATTACGCCTTTATCCTCAGCACCCTGCCGGCGTTTCTCAACGCCGTGGGCGTGACGCTGCAGGTCGGATTTATCGCCATTGGCACCTCGCTGCTGGTGGCGCTGATCAACGCAACGATCCTGGTGTTCCGCACGCCCTACCTGCAACGGCTGGTCGGTCTCTACGTCGAGCTGGCGCGCAATACGCCACTGCTCATCCAGCTGTTCTTCGTCTACTTCGCCTTGCCGGCGCTGGGCATCAAGGTGTCGGGCTTCGCCGCGGCGATCATTACCATGACCTTTCTCGGCGGCGCCTACCTCACCGAAGTGCTGCGCGCCGGTATCGATGCAGTACCCCTGGCGCAACTTGAATCGGGCCGTTCCATCGGCTTGTCTCATGGGCAATTGCTGCGCTACGTGATCCTGCCGCAAGCCGGCATCCTCGGCTTGCCTTCGCTGTTTGCCAATTTCATTTTCCTGCTCAAGGAAACCACCGTGGTCTCGGCCGTAGCGGTGCCGGAAATTCTCTACACCACCAAAAGCTACATCGCGCTGTACTACAAAACCTACTAAATGCTTGCCGTGTTGACGCTGATTTTCGTGCTGCTTTTTTTGCCGCTGTCGCTGCTGCTCAGCCGTCTGGAAAGGAGGCTCCAGCATGGCCAGTTCGGGTCTTGAATTGCTCTGGGTGTCGTTGCCACAACTGGGCAAGGGCGCCGCGCAAACCTTGTCGATCTCGTTTCTGAGCATCGCCATCAGCACCGTCGGTGGCGTGTTCTACGGCGTGTTGCGCACGCTGAACTCGACATGGCTGAACGTAATCCTGCGGGTGTACCGGTGCTCAACGGTATCGACCTGCAAGTGAAAACGGGCGAAGTGATCGTCATACTCGGCCCCAGCGGTTGCGGCAAAAGTACCTTGCTGCGTTGCCTCAACGGCCTGGAAGTCGCGCACAGCGGCAGCCTGAATTTTGCCGGCCGTGAACTGCTGGACAAAGGCACCGACTGGCGAAAAGTCCGCCAGCAGATCGGCATGGTGTTCCAGAGTTATCACCTGTTCCCGCACATGAACGTGCTCGACAACCTGTTGCTCGGCCCGCTGAAAGTGCAGAAGCGTGATCGCCGAGAAGCCCGTGATCAGGCCGAAGCCTTGCTGGCGCGCGTGGGCCTCTCTGACAAGCGCGATGCGTTCCCGCGTCAGCTTTCCGGTGGCCAGCAGCAACGCATCGCGATCGTCCGCCCGCTGTGCATGAATCCCCACGTGATGCTCTTCGATGAAGTCACGGCCGCCCTCGACCCGGAAATGGTCAAGGAAGTGCTGGAAGTCATACAAGGCCTGGCCCGCGACGGCATGACACTGTTGATTGTCACCCACGAAATGGCCTTCGCCCGCGCTGTGGCGGACCGCATCGTGTTCATGGATGGCGGGCGAATCCTTGAACAAAACCCTCCCGGGATTTTCTTTACGAACCCGCAAACCGCACGAGCGCAGCAGTTCCTGGAGAAGTTCTCCTACGTCGCCGCACTACCCCAAACGACTCAAACAAAGGAACTGGAACTGCTATGAAAACTGCCAAGGCGTCACTGCTGCTACTCCCGCTGCTCGGCCTCGCGTTGCTGGCCGGTTGCAACAAAACCGAAGAACCGGCCAAGCCTGTCGCGTCCGCCAGCTACCTGGAAAAAATCAAAGCCCGGGACAAGCTGATCGTGGGCGTGTTTACCGACAAGCCGCCGTTCGGTTTCGTCAATGAAGCCGGACGCTAAGTGGGCTTCGATACTGATATTGGCCGTCAATTTGCCAAGGACCTGTTGGGCGATGAAAACAAAGTCGAGTTCGTCGCGGTGGAACCGGCCAGCCGGATTCCGTTCCTGCAAAGCGACAAGGTCGATCTGATCCTGGCCAACATGACCGTCACCCCGGAGCGCAAGGAAGCGGTGGAATTCACCAACCCGAACCTTAAGGTCGCGGTACAGGCCTTGGTGCCACAAGCCAGCACGGTGAAAAACCTCGACGACTTGGCCACGCGTACGACGATCGTCACCACCGGTACGACGGGACATCTGGCTGACCAAAAACCACCCGGGCTGGAAGCTGCTGAAATTCGAGAAAAACTCCGAATCGCTGCAAGCCCTGGCCAATGGTCGCGGCGATGCCTATGCGCAGGACAATCTGGTGTTGTTCAGCTGGGCCAAGCAGAACCCGGGCTACCGCGTGTTGACCCAGACCCTGGGCGCCGAAGCACCGATTGCGCCAGCCGTGAAGAAAGGCAATATCGAACTGCGAGATTGGGTGAATGCGGAATTGGCGAAGCTGGGTGAGGATAAGTACCTGCTCAAGCTGTACGACCAATACGTGCGCAAGGAACTGAGCGATGACACCAAGCCTGAGAGCGTGATTGTCGAGGGCGGGAAATGGCAGGGTTGAGTCTCTGATTCATGCAGTGACTTTTCGGCCGTCTTCGCGAGCAAGCCCGCTCCCACACTTAACCGAGTTCACATAGAGGAATACGGTCAAATGTGGGAGCGGGCTTGCTCGCGAAAGCGGTTTCTATGACGCCACCCAATAGGGCTGATACCCCGTCGGTTCATCCAGACTCAATCGCCCGACAATTCTTGTCAGGCACTCGCAACCGTCTAAAACAGGCGTTTTCAGCGCCACCCATCACAAACTTTTTCTCCATAAGCCGGGTGTGCAAGCTTGGAGCCCTGTTCTAAGCTCTCTGTCGTATTGCCCATAGAAAAAGGCCAAGGAGTTTGCATGGCGGTCACCGGATTGAAAGTCATCATGGCCTTGAGTGTCGTCACCCTGCTGACGGCGTGCGATAAAAAAGAACCCGTCAAGGAATACCTGCCAAGGGTATTCATTCAAGTCGTTCAACCGGCGGATTATGCAGCCGCGGTGACCCTGACCGGCGATATCCAGGCTCGGGTCCAGACCGAGTTGTCGTTTCGCGTAGGCGGCAAGATCATCCAGCGTTCGGTGGATGTCGGTGATCGGGTGACGGCCAAGCAAGTGCTGGCCCGCCTCGATCCCAAGGATTTGCAGACCAGCGTCGATTCGGCGCAGGCCCAAGTGGTCGCCCAACAGGCGCTGGTCAAACAGAACGCTGCGGCGTTCGTGCGCCAGCAAAAACTTCTGCCCAAGGGCTATACCAGCCAGAGCGAATATGACTCGGCCCAAGCGGCGTTGCGCAGCAGTCAGAGCGCCTTGAGCGCGGCCCAGGCGCAGTTGGCCAACGCCCGCGACCAACTGAGCTACACCGCACTGATTGCCGATGCGCCAGGCATCATTACCGCGCGACAGGCCGAAGTCGGCCAGGTAGTGCAGGCAACGATGCCAGTGTTCAGCCTGGCCCGTGATGGCGATCGGGACGCGGTATTCAACGTCTATGAAGCGCTGCTGGCCGATAAGCCAACGGATGACACCATTGTCCTCAGCCTGCTCGATAACCCCGAGATCAAAACCACCGGCAAAGTGCGCGAAGTGACCCCGGCGGTGTCCGCCCAGTCAGGCACCGTGCAGGTCAAGGTGGGTCTGGACAGTCTGCCGCAGGGCATGCAGCTCGGGTCGGTCGTGAGCGCCACGGCCAAGGGCGCGGGCAAGTCGTCGGTTGAATTGCCGTGGTCGGCCCTGACCAAAAATATCAGTGAACCCGCCGTCTGGTTGATCGACGACAAGGGCCAGGCGCAGTTGCACTCGGTCACGGTCGGCCGCTACCTGACAGGCAAGGTCATCATCAGCAAGGGGCTCACCGGTGGGGAAAAAGTCGTGATCGCCGGTGGGCAGTTATTGCACCCGGGCATGGACGTCGAGATTGCCGAAAATACTGACAAGGATCTGGGAGGGGGAGCCAAGCCATGAAGCCTTTATGGGCGTTGTCCATCGGGCTGGTGCTGAGCGCCTGCTCCAAAAACGAGCCACCGCCGGAGCCAGTACGCCCGGTGTTGTCGATCAAGGTGCAGGCCTTGAAAGAAGAGGATCTCGGCCGGTTCGCCGGCAGCATCCAGGCGCGCTACGAAAGCAATACCGGTTTTCGCGTGGCCGGGCGCATCGCCAGTCGTAACGTCGATGTCGGGGCCGAGGTGACCAAGGACACGCTGCTGGCCACCCTTGATCCTTCCGACCAGCAAAACCAGTTGCGTTCGGCTCAGGGGGATCTGGCGAAAATCCAGGCGCAACTGATCAATGCCCAGGCCGCCGCCCAGCGTCAGCAGGCATTGTTTGACCGCGGCGTTGGCGCGCAGGCGCAACTGGACGCCGCCCTGACTCAATTGAAAACCACCCAGGCGTCCCTCGATCAGGCCAAGGCAGCAGTCAGCCAGAGCCAGGATCAACTCGGCTACACCCAATTGCGTTCCGACCATAAAGCCGTGGTCACCGCATGGAACGCCGAGGTCGGCCAAGTGGTGACCGCCGGCCAGCAAGTGGTGACTCTGGCGCAACCGGACATCAAGGAAGCGGTGATCGACCTGCCCGATACCCTGGTCGATCAACTGCCCGAGGATGTGGTTTTCCAGGTCGCCGCTCAACTCGACCCGAAGACCACCACCACCGCGACCCTCCGCGAAATCGAGCCCCAGGCGCAGAGTGCCACGCGCACCCGTCGCGCGCGCCTGACCCTCGCTGAAACGCCGGAAGGCTTTCGTTTGGGCACCGCGATCAGCGTCACCCTGAGTTCGGCGATCAAGCCACGCATCGAACTGCCGCTTACCTCGTTGCAGGAGGTCGACGGCAAACCCCGCATCTGGATCCTTGATACACAGAGCAAGACCGTGGCACCCAGGGACGTCAAGGTCATCAGCCGCACCGACAGCACCGTGGTGCTGGCCGGCGGTGTGAAGAACGGCGAGCGCGTCATCACGGCCGGCGTAAACAGCCTCAAACCGGGGCAACCAGTGAAATTTGACGAGGACAGTCAATGAAAGGGCCTTTCAACCTCTCCGAATGGGCCCTCAAGCATCAGTCGTTCGTCTGGTACCTGATGTTCGTCGCATTGCTGATGGGTGTGTTTTCGTACATCAATCTGGGCCGCGAAGAAGACCCTTCGTTCACCATCAAGACCATGGTGATCCAGAGCAAATGGCCGGGGGCGACCCAGGAGGAAACCCTCAAGCAGATCACCGACCGCATCGAGAAAAAACTCGAAGAGCTCGACTCTCTCGACTACGTGAAAAGCTACACGCGGCCCGGGGAATCCACGGTTTACGTGTACTTGCGCGACACCACCAGTGCCAAGGACATTCCGGAAATCTGGTACCAGGTGCGCAAGAAGATCAACGATATTCGCGGCCAGTTTCCCCAAGGCATGCAGGGCCCAGGCTTCAACGACGAGTTCGGTGACGTGTTCGGTTCGATCTACGCCTTCACCGCCGATGGCCTGACCATGCGCCAGTTGCGTGACTACGTGGAGCAGGCCCGCGCCGAGATTCGCGGGGTGCCGGGGCTGGGCAAGGTCGAGATGGTGGGCCAGCAGGACGAAGTGCTGTACCTGAATTTCTCCACGCGCAAACTGGCGGCGCTGGGCATCGATCAGCGTCAGGTGGTGCAGAGCCTGCAATCACAGAACGCCGTGACCCCGGCGGGTGTGATCGAGGCCGGGCCGGAGCGGATTTCGGTGCGGACTTCAGGGCAGTTTGCCTCGGAGAAAGACCTCGCCGAGGTCAATCTCAAGCTCAACGACCGCTTCTATCGGTTGGCCGACATCGCCGAAATCACTCGCGGCTACGTCGATCCGGCGACGCCGCAATTCCGCTTCAACGGCCAGCCAGCCATCGGCCTGGCAATTGCCATGCAGAAGGGCGGCAACGTCCAGGCGTTCGGCAAGGCGTTGCATGAGCGGATCAACCAACTGATCGCCGACCTGCCGGTGGGCGTCGGCGTGCACAACGTGTCCGATCAGGCGGTGGTGGTAGAAGAAGCCGTCGGCGGCTTCACCAGTGCGCTGTTCGAGGCGGTGATCATCGTGCTGGTGGTCAGCTTCATCAGCCTTGGCGTGCGTGCCGGGCTGGTGGTGGCGTGCTCGATCCCGCTGGTGCTGGCGATGGTGTTTGTGTACATGGAGTACAGCGGCATCACCATGCAGCGGATTTCCCTGGGTGCCCTGATCATTGCACTCGGCCTGTTGGTGGACGACGCGATGATCACCGTGGAGATGATGGTCACGCGCCTGGAATTGGGCGAGACCAAGGAGCAGGCGGCCACGTTCGCCTACACCTCCACCGCGTTCCCGATGCTCACCGGTACGCTGGTGACGGTGGCGGGTTTTGTGCCGATCGGTCTCAACGCCAGCTCCGCCGGTGAGTACACCTACACGCTGTTTGCAGTGATCGCCTGCGCCATGTTGGTGTCGTGGGTGGTGGCGGTGCTGTTCGCGCCGGTGATCGGCGTGCACATCCTCAGCACCAACGTCAAACCACACACCGGCGAGCCCGGGCGGATCGGCAAGGCCTTCAACGGCGGCTTGCTGTGGTGCATGCGCAATCGCTGGTGGGCCATCGGCATCACCGTGCTGTGTTTCGCGTTGTCGATTTACTGCATGCGCTTCGTGCAGAACCAGTTCTTCCCGTCTTCGGACCGTCCGGAAATCCTGGTGGACCTGAACCTGCCGCAAAACGCCTCGATCGACGAAACCCGCAAAGCGGTGGATCGCCTCGAAGCCGAGCTCAAGGACGATCCGGACATCGTGCGCTGGAGCAGTTACATCGGGCAGGGCGCGATCCGTTTCTACCTGCCGCTCGACCAGCAACTGCAAAACCCCTACTACGCGCAGTTGGTGATCGTCAGCAAGGGCAAAACCCGTGAAGCCTTGGCCCAGCGGATTCGCGACACCCTGCGCAAGGACTTCGTCGGCATTGGCGCTTACGTCCAGGCCCTGGAGATGGGCCCGCCGGTGGGCCGTCCGATCCAGTACCGGCTCAGCGGCAAAGACATCGACCAGGTCCGCCGACACGCCATCGACCTGGCCACCGAACTGGACAAGAACCCACACATCGGCGAGATCATTTACGACTGGAACGAACCGGGCAAAGTGCTGCGCATCGACATCGCCCAGGACAAGGCTCGCCAGCTAGGTCTGTCTTCCGAAAATGTGGCTGAGCTGATGAACAGCATCGTCAGTGGAGCTCCAGTGACCCAGGTTGATGACGATATCTACCTGATCAACGTGGTCGGCCGTGCCGTGGATTCCGAACGCGGTACGCCGGAAACCCTGCAGAACCTGCAGATCGTCTCGCCCAACGGCACGTCGATTCCGCTGCTGGCGTTCGCGACTGTGCGTTACGAGCTGGAGCAGCCGCTGGTGTGGCGTCGCGACCGGCTACCGACTATCACCGTCAAGGCCGCGGTGCGTGACGAGATTCAGCCGACGGATCTGGTGCGCCTTTTGAAACCGACTATCGACGCCTTCGCAGCCACGTTGCCGGCGGGTTACAAAGTCGCCACGGGCGGTACGGTGGAAGAAAGCGGCAAGGCCCAGGGGCCGATTGCCAAGGTCGTGCCGTTGATGCTGTTCTTGATGGCGACCTTCCTGATGATCCAGTTGCACAGCGTGCAGAAAATGTTCCTGGTGGCCAGCGTCGCGCCGTTGGGCCTGATCGGCGTGGTCATCGCGCTGGTGCCGACGGGGACGCCGATGGGCTTTGTGGCGATCCTCGGGATCCTGGCACTGATCGGCATCATCATTCGTAACTCGGTGATTCTGGTGACCCAGATCGATGAATACGAGAAGAAGGGTTATGTGCCGTGGGACGCGGTGGTTCAGGCCACCGAGCATCGACGCCGACCGATTCTGCTGACGGCGGCGGCAGCGAGCCTGGGGATGATCCCGATTGCCCGGGAAGTATTCTGGGGGCCGATGGCGTACGCGATGATTGGCGGGATCATCATCGCGACGTTGCTGACGCTACTGTTTTTGCCGGCGCTGTATGTGGCCTGGTACAAGATTCGCGAACCGAAGAAAGAGGCGGCATAAAAAATCGAGCGCTTCGCGCTCTAATCGCGGGCAAGCCCGCTCCCACACTTGACCGAGTTGTCCAGACTGGCGCGATTAAATGTGGGAGCGGGCTTGCTCGCGAAGGCGTCCGGACTGACTACACAGGCCTACGCCAAACACTCGCCAACCAAGGCTGCTGCTCCCGCGGCAGCCCCGCTGGCCGGTAGTAATGCTCCAGCTCGACAAACCCCGCCTCGATCAGCAAATCCTGCCATGCCGCAAGATCGTGATAAGCGCCATACCGCGGCCCATTCCAGCCTTCCTGATTCTCCCCGCGAGGATTGGAACTGAACAGCACCCCACCCGGTTTCAACGCCCCGCGCAATTGCTTCAATACCCGAGGCAGTTCCTGACGCGGGATGTGAAACAGCACCGCGTTGGCAAAAATCCCGTCGAATCGTTCGGCCGGTAAATCCAGCTTCAAGAAGTCCTGCTGCCAGACCTCGCAACCGCTGTCCTCACGCGCCATTTGCGCAAACTTTTCCGACCCGTCGAGGCCGACGGCGGTATGGCCCATGCGCGTGAAGGTTTGCAGATCGCGGCCGGGACCGCAGCCGAAGTCGAGAATGTCGAACGGCGCCGTGCCCTGAATATGGCGCAACAGGGCATCGATGTTCTGGCTGACATCGTGATCACGGGTGCCTTCGCGAAAACCTTCGGCCACCGAGTTGTAATGGCCCAGGGTGGTGGCGGTGATCTGCTGGAGGTCGTCGGGGGTCTGTTTCATGAGGGGCTGCACAGGCAATTGGGGTTTGCCGAATATACGCCAAGAGGCCGGTGGCTGCTTCGCAGCCATTCGCGAGCAAGCCCGCTCCCACACTTCACCGAGTCGGACTCAAATTTTGTGTCCACTAAAGATCAAATGTGGGAGCGGGCTTGCTCGCGAAAGCGGTATTACCGACAACCAATAACTCAGCCCTGCTTCATCCCCAGGCAATCAATCGAACGATCAACCATGGCTTTGGCAATCTCCAGCAAATGCCAGACCGAAAACACCATGGCCCGGTCCGCCCCTTTGAGGTGATCGCCACACTGATGCGCGGTCACCGAAGCGCAGCGCAACAGGTCGGCGACATAGAGCTGGGTGTCTTCAAAGCTCACGTCTTCGCTGACGTTGTAAAAGCGCAGTTCATCGGGCGGTGAGGGTTGATCGCCAGTGAGATAGAAATCAATGGCACGGTAGAGCGCTGATCGATCCCGGAGCGGGTCTTCAGTACCGGTTTCGTGGGCGGAGGTTTCGGGTGGTGGATCGGGAACAGATCTTTTCATTGGTAAAACTCCTGGAATTAATTGGAGCCAACCGTTATCGCGACTAAACGAACAGGGGTGGCGGCTGCACACAGGTTAGTCGACCGGTCACCAGGCAATACCGGCGCACCCGAGGGTGCCCTGCGCACAGCCACCATAACTTTCAGGCAATGAAAACACCTGAAATGAGGTGGCGCTGTGCGCCTGGAAAGTTCCGGGCGACTAAACCCGATCACTGATGAGCAGTGACGGACCGAGACTAGCCACCGAATTGGGCAGGCGCAAGCGAGCGGAATGATCTAGGAAATGTCCTGCAAAGGAAAGGGAACGGACCTTCGGAACCTCTGATTTTCCTGTACGAAATATTCCCCCTTAAGGTCGGTTAAAACCTGTGGCGGGTGTGCTTTTGTGGCGAGGGAGCTTGCTCCCGCTGGGTTGCGAAGCAGCCCCCAAGCCATTCAATGAGGTGTGTCAGGCAAAACAGGTCGGTAGGTTTTTCGACTGCTGCGCAGCCGAGCGGGAGCAAGCTCCCTCGCCACAACAGCTCTACAGTCCTCAGTGTTCAGCGCTTGTTAAGCCCCCGAGCCAACCGATCCCCACCGAGCTGAATCACCGCCACCAACACCACCAGCAACACAATCACCATCAACATGATCTGGCTGTCGAAGCGCTGATACCCATACCGGTACGCGATGTCGCCCAGCCCACCGGCGCCAATCGCCCCGGCCATGGCCGATGAGTTGATCATCGTCACCAGCGTAATCGTGAACCCCCCGACAATCCCTGGCAGCGCTTCCGGCAGCAGCACATGCCAGACAATGTGCCAACGTCGGCAGCCCATCGCCTGCGCGGCTTCGATCAAGCCGAAATCGACCTCGCGCAAACTGACTTCGGCAATTCGTGCAAAGAACGGCGTCGCAGCGATGGTCAGCGGCACGACGGCCGCCCAGACGCCATACGTGGTGCCGACAATCAGTCGGGTAAACGGAATCAGCGCCACCATCAGAATCAAAAACGGAATAGAGCGGAACAGGTTCACGAACGCACCCAAGGCGCGGTTCAGCGTCGGTGCTTCGTAGATGCCGCCCTTGGAGCTGGTGACGAGAAACACCGCCAGTGGAATACCCGCCAACAGCGCGATCAATGACGACACGCCGACCATCAGGAAGGTGTCGATGAAGCCTTGCAGCAAGCGATCAAACCACATAACCCAGCACCTCCACCTGTTGCGCCCATTGGCTGGCGCGCTGGCATAGATCTTCGGCATCGAACGGCGAGCCGGTGACCGCCAACAACAACTGTCCCAGCGCATGACCCTGAATCCGTTCCACGCCACCTTGCAACAAGCGCACGCGACCACCGAGGGCGCTGAACAACGCCGCCAGATCCGGTTCGTCGGTGGCACTGCCGGTGAACTGCAAGCGCAGCACCACAGCGGCGTCCGAGGATGGCGGCAGTGAGCGCAAACGGCTTTGAAGTTCTGCCGGCAGGGCGTGTTGCAACGGGGCGAGCAAGGTTTTGCTCACTTCATGCTGCGGGTTGCCGAAGACTTTCCAGACCGGCCCTTGCTCGACGATTTTGCCGTGTTCGAGCACCACGACGCGGTCGCAAATATCGCGGATCACCGCCATCTCGTGGGTGATCAGTACGATGGTCAGCCCCAGGCGCTGGTTGATCTCGCGCAGCAGGCCGAGGATCGATTGGGTGGTCTCCGGGTCCAGCGCTGAAGTGGCTTCGTCACACAGCAGAATCGCCGGGTCATGCACCAACGCGCGGGCGATGCCGACGCGCTGTTTCTGCCCGCCAGACAACTGCGCCGGATACGCGTTGTGCTTGCCTTGCAGGCCCACCAGTTCCAGCAGCTCGCGAACCTTCTGCTCGCGTTTGTCCTTGGGCACACCGGCGACTTTCAGCGGCAGTTCGACGTTCTGCCACACCGTTTTGGCCGACATCAGGTTGAAGTGCTGGAAGATCATGCCGATCCGTCGGCGCAGCGCCACCAGGCGGTCTTCATCGAACTCGCCGATGTCCACCTGATCGATCAGCACGCGGCCGGTGCTCGGTTGCTCGAGGCGGTTGATGGTGCGGATCAGCGATGATTTTCCGGCACCGCTGCGACCGATGATGCCGAACACTTCACCGTGCTGGATCGCCAGGTCGATGCCGTGCAAAGCCGCCACCGGACCCTGCTGGCCGTTGTAGGTTTTGCCCAGGCCGACGAAGCGCACATGCGCCCGATTGAGCTCCGGGTGCAGTTCGGTGTGCCGGGCGTTCTTGAGCTCTGGAATCTCCAGTCGCAGTTGGGTGGCGGCCGTCATGCTCAGCTTTCCCAACCGGCTTGGTAGAGTTTGCCGTGGGCCTTGTCCAGGGCTGCACGAACGGCCGGCGAGTGTTGGTAGATGTCGACGAATTTGATCAGGCGCGGATCGGTTTTGCTCTTCGGCTGGATCACGAACTGGATCACGTATTCCTTGTGGTCGAGACCGTCGAACAGCAGCGCGGAACCTGCATCGAAGGTCTTCGAAAGACGGATGTAGGCCGGGTAGCCCTGGACCAGATCAGCATCGTCGTAGGCGCGCACCAGTTGCACGGCTTCGACCTGAAGGATCTTGATGTTCTTCGGGTTGGCGATGATGTCTTCTTCGGTGGCTTTGTAGCCGACCCCCGGTTTCAGCGTGATCAGGCCAGCCTTGGCCAGCAGTTGCAGGCCGCGGCCGCTGTTGATCGGGTCGTTGGCGATCGCCACGCTGGCGCCTTGTGGGAGTTCGTCGAAGCTTTTGTATTTCTTCGAGTAGAGGCCGACGTTGTTGATGATCCCCGGTGCGAACGGCACCAGGTCAAAACCGGAAGCAGCGTTGGCGTTTTCCAGGAACGGGATGTGCTGGAAATAGTTCACGTCGATGTCACCGGCGGCGAGGCTGACGTTGGGGGCAATCCAGTCGCTGAACTCCACCAGTTCGACTGTCAGGCCTTGTTTTGAGGCTTCTTCGACGGCGGCTTCGAGAGGGATGGCGAAGGCGGCGGTGGTGCCGATTTTCAACGGCGCGTCGGCGGCGAATACCGCCGAGCTGAACAGGCCGAGGGCCAGGGCCAGTGCTTTGACTGGGTGGGTTAAGCGTTTCTTGGTCATGATGGTTACTTCCAGTCAGTGCATAAATTTAGGGTGTTTGGACGTGCCTCTTCGCGAGCAAGCCCGCTCCCACATTCGATCGTGTCGGGCGCAGTTTTTGTGTTCACCACCGATCAAATGTGGGAGCGGGCTTGCTCGCGAAGCTTTTAGCGACGGTAGTGGGATCCGGTATGTTGCTCAGGCAAATGCGCCCCGCCGTGAAACAGCTTCTCCCGCAAGCTCCCGTCGTCATAAGCAGCCTTGTACGAGCCCCGGCGCTGCAACTCCGGAATCACCCACTCAATGAAATCCACATAGCTTTCCGGGGTGACCATCCGCGTCAGGTTGAAGCCGTCCAGACCGGTTTCGGCGATCCACGATTCCAGTTCATCCGCCACTTGCCCGGGCGAGCCCACCACCGTGATGTAGCGGCCACCGAGGGCGTGTTGCTCGAGCAACTTGCGGCGGGTCCAGTCGTTGTTTTGCAGGTTTTTGGTCGCCGACTGGATCGCGTTGCTCTTCACGTACTGGATCGGTTCGTCGATGTCGTATTCGGAAAAATCGATCCCTGTCGACGCCGAAAAATGCGCCACGCCGGCCTCGGCACTCGCGTAGCTCAGGTACTCGGCGTGCTTGGTCCACGCGGCTTCTTCGGTGGCGCCGACAATCACGTTCAGGCCCATGAACACCTTGATGTCCTCGGGATTACGCCCGGCCTCGACGGCGCTGGCGCGCACCTTGTCCACCTGGAGTTTGGTCGACGGTTTGTTCTGGCCGCTGATGAACACGCACTCGGCATGACGCCCGGCGAACAGCAAACCGCGATCCGAACTGCCGGCCTGGAACAACACCGGTGTGCGCTGCGGTGACGGCTCGCACAGGTGATAACCCTCCACCTGATAGAACTCGCCCTTGTGCTCGACCTTGTGCACTTTCTCCGGTTGCGCGTAGATCCGTTGCTCGCGGTCGTTGAGCACCGCGCCGTTTTCCCAGCTGCCTTCCCAGAGTTTGTAGAGCACTTCCAGGTATTCATCGGCCTGGTCGTAACGACGGTCGTGCTCGACCTGTTCGCTCAGGCCCATGGCCTTGGCGGCGCTGTCGAGGTAGCCGGTGACAATGTTCCAGCCGACCCGGCCACGGCTCAGGTGATCGAGCGTCGACAGGCGTCGGGCGAACAGGTATGGCGGTTCGTAAGTGAGGTTGGCGGTCAGGCCGAAGCCGAGATTTTTGGTCACGGCGGCCATGGCCGATACCAGCAACAGCGGGTCGTTGACCGGCAGCTGGATCGATTCTTTCAGCGGCACATTCACCGAGTTCTGGTAGACGTCGTACACGCCGACGATGTCGGCGATGAACAATCCGTCAAACAGCCCGCGCTCCAGCAGTTGCGCCAGTTCAGTCCAGTATTCGAGGGTCTTGTACTGCGTGGAGTTGTCCCGTGGATGGGTCCACAGGCCATGGTTGATGTGCCCGATGCAGTTCATGTTGAACGCGTTGAGCAGGATCTTTTTTTTCGCGTCAGCCATCAGATGGTCCCTCGTAGCGGAGGGTTTTCATCGTTGAGGTAGTAGTTGCCGACCGCGTGATATTTCCAGCGCACCGGGTCGTGCAACGTGTGCACACGTGCGTTGCGCCAGTGCCGGTCCAGGCCATGTTCGATCAGGGTGGCCTGGCTGCCGGCCAGTTCGAACAGCGTGCTGCCGGCGGCGAGGGAAATTTCGGTGCTGATGGCCCTAGCTTCGGCGACGGCAATCGAGGCGGCGGCGACGGTCTCGGCGTTGGTGTCGGCCTGGGCCTTGTCGAGGAATTCGCCGGAGCGTTCCAGCAAGGCTTCGGCGGCGTGCAGGCGAATACTCAAGTGACCGAAACTCTTGATCGTCAGCGGGTCCTCAGTGGCTTTTTCGTGGGTGGCGTCGATCCACGGCCGGGTTTTAATGCGCACAAAATGCAGCGCATCTTCATAGGCGGCGCGGGCGATGCCGGTGTCGATGGCGGCGTGGAGGATTTGCGCGAGCGGGCCGACGGTGGTCGGGCGTTCGAACGCACTCTGGAACGGGATCACGTCCTCGGCCGCCACGTATACGTCCTCGAACACCACCGAACCGCTGCCGGTAGTGCGCTGGCCAAAGCCGCTCCAGTCGTCGATGACGGTCAAGCCTTGGCTGTCGCGCGGCACGAATGCCAGTTGCTGCACGCCGTGTTCATCGACCACCGAGGTGGGGATGCGTTGCGCGTAGATCGCGCCGGTCGCGTAGAACTTGCGACCGTTGATGCGATAGCCGTCGCCATCGCGCTTGAGACGGGTGACGCGGTCGTGAGCGGTTTTGGTACCGAGTTCGGCGAGTGCATTGCCGAAGCGTTGGCCGGCCAATACTTCGGCGTACAGGCGTTGTTTCTGCGCAGGGCTGCCGTTCACGCGCAGCACTTCGAGGGCATAGAAATGGTTCTGCGGGATTTGCCCGAGCGAGCCGTCAGCCTGGGCAATCAAGGCGATTACCTTGGCCAGCGTCACGTTGGACACGCCGGCGCCGCCGTACTCCTTGGGCACGCTGATGCCCCAAAGGCCCGAGCGGGAAAACACGTCGAGTTCCGGGGTCGGCAAACGGCGTTCGCGGTCACGCAGCGCACTGTCGCGTTTGAAGTCGTCCGCCAGGTCACTGGCGACGACCAGGGCTTGCTCATCGCTGGTTATGACCGCGACGTGGTGTGAATAAGTCATGTGTTTCTCCAGAGATCTGGTCAAAAGGCTACGGGTCGTCAGATCCAGGAATGCCGCGCCGGCAGCGTGCCGTTGAGGTGATAAGTGCCGACGGCGTAATACTTCCAGCGCACCGGGTCGTGCAGCGTGTGCACGCGGGCGTTGCGCCAATGGCGGTCGAGGTTGAATTCGGCGAGGGTGGCGCGGCTGCCGGCCAGCTCGAAGAGCTTTTCACTGGCGAGCAGCGAGATCTCGGTGGTCAGTACTTTGGCTTCGGCCACGGCAATCGAGGCGCGGGCGGCCGACTCGGCTGTGACGGGGGCGGCGTTGACCTGATCGAGTACTTGCCCGGCCTTGCGCAGCAGCGCTTCGGCGGCGTGCAATTCGATTTTCAGTTTGCCGATATCAGCAATCACGTAGAGGTCGTCACTGGCCCGTTCAACGTTGGCGTCGATCCATGGACGCGCGAGGGTTTTCACGAACTCGATGGCGTCGTCGATGGCGCCCCGGGCGATCCCCGCGTCGATGGCGGCTTGAATCAGTTGCGACACGGCGCCCTGGAGGTTCGGCTTCTCGTTGATCCTCCAGTTATCCACCACCAGATCGGCGTCGACCCGCACGTTGTTGAGCAAAAGGGTGCCGCTGGCGGTAGTGCGTTGACCGAAGCCCGACCAGTCATCCACGATGCGCAGCCCCGGTGTGCCGCGACGGACGAAGGCCAGCACTTGCTTGCCGTCGTCGTTCAGCGCTTTGACCGCAACCCAGTGGGCGAACAGTGCGCCGGTGGAGTAAAACTTCTGGCCATTGAGCACAAAACCGTCGCCGTCGGCGGTGATGCGCGCCTTGAGTTCCAGGGTGTTTTTCGTACCGCGCTCAGGCCCGGCATTACCGATGCGCCAACCGTCGAGCACGCTTTTGAACAGCTGCTTTTTTTGCGCCTTAGTGGCGCTGCCCAGCACCAGGTTAAGAATGCCGAACTGGTTTTGCGGGATCTGCCCCAATGCCGGATCTGCCGCGGAAATGATCGCGAACACCTCGGCGACTGTGACGAAAGAAACCTGTGGACCACCGTATTCACGGGGGATGGCAATGCTGCCTAAACCGCTGCGGGTGAACTGTTCAATTTCAGACCATGGCAACTTGCGCTGACGGTCGCGTTTGGCCGCATGCAGATGAGCGATTTGCGCCAGTTCATGGGCCGCTTTGATGGCTTGTGCGTCGTTGCGCAAGACTTGCGCGGGCAACAACAGGGGGGCGATGTCCAGATCACTCTGAACGATTGCATCTGCCAGACTGGACATCAGTGCCGCTCCTTGGCTGCACGCAATGCCCTGGCGATCTGCACTGGGGAGATTGTGTTCCGGACCATACCTACCTCACATCTCATGGGATCGTCGCGGGGTGGCGACGAATAAAATCAAGAATGTCCGGTGGTCCGGTGCATATACCCTAAGCGCGTATAAAAAATTAATAAACTAACTTTTAGGAATATAGATAGAAGGGTGTTCTAGAGATGTCACCGCAATCCCTGTGGCGAGGGAGCTTGCTCCCGCTCGACTGCGCAGCAGTCGCAAACTGGCTAACGCATTTCAACTGGAAAAATGCGATTTCAGATTTTGGGGTGCTCCGCACCCAGCGGGAGCAAGCTCCCTCGCCACAGGTTTGGTGTCATTTTTTACGCGGCTCAGCCGCCATCAACATCTCTTTCGGCCTAGCCTTCAGATAGGGATTGGCGCAGCCAATCTTCAACCAGCGCGGCGGCGCCCAACGCGAGTTGTTGCCCACACGGTCGAGGATGCAATACGTCACTTCCAGCCGCAGGTCTTCGCCGGCTTCGAGAATGATTGCCGGCGGCACCCAGACCTGAATCGGCTGGCCCACTTCGTCTGCCTTGAGCCGGGGCAGGTCCATGCGCACATCGCCCCAACGCAGGGTGATTTCATCGTCGACGGCCATGTTCAGATAAGGCTCGATGGTCAGCGGTACGCCACGCTTGATCTGGTTCGGGTTGACCCCTTGGCGGCGAATGGTCTCGGGGAGGCCCACGGGTGCCAGGCGTTGGTTTTCGTCGCCGCACTGAGCCGGTAGTGGGCCACCGGGGCAATCGAGCTTGATCTGGACTCGCATCGCGGATGACAACGCAGGCCCTTGCCCCACCTGCATGACCTTGTAATGAATGCGTGCGCAGCCGTTGGCAATGAAGCTTTCCGGCACGCGCAGGGCCATCACCTCACCGACATCGTCGGCGCCCAGCACGCGGGAAGCGACGTAGCAGTTATCCCAGAACAGTTCGATCAGGTCGCCTGCGTCCATGCCGGGGTAGGGCGCCACGTCAATCATCAGATGAGTCGCCGCGATCATATTGACCCCGGCCTTGTGCGACTGCGCCAGGGTCGGGGCCGCAAGTTCGGGTGTGTTCGAAGTGCTTGTCATGGTTTTTCTCCTTGAAGCCTTGCAGCGAAGTTCCGTTTCTGAAAGTTCAAAGGCGCGCAGTATCCGGCAACAAATCGGCTTATTACTTTAAGGTTGAGTAAGGCTGAAGTGCAAAGGTTGGCGCCTGTTGGCGACTAGATAAGAGTGCGCTTGAATAGGTGTCAATAGAGTTGGCTAGTTAAGTGTTGGATCACTTGTTATTCAGAATAATCCTACATGCTGAAGTTAATAAACCGCGGCGAGCTGTCGAAGATGGCTACGTTTTTAGGCATGACAACACGCTGCTGATGGCCAAGGGTTGCACGTTGTCGAGCGCTGGGGTTAGCAAACTTTAGGCGAGAAAGATCTGTTGCAGGACATATATATGTACCGCACCAGGCATGGGCCGAATTATTTAAAGTAGGGGGATGAAAGTAGGCGGGAAGGAGATTTGTTGAAGAGCTAGTTGTTACTTCCATCCATGGAAGTTAACAAGTGGTGAGGCGATACTTCAGTGGGTGTTGTTCAAGAACTTGCTGAGGAATTGTTTTGTCCGTTCTTCTTTCGGATTGGCAAACAACGCTTTAGCGTCGCCTTGTTCAACGATGACACCCTTGTCGAAAAACACCACGCGATTGGCCACGTCCCGGGCAAAACCCATTTCGTGAGTGACGATGACCATGGTGCGCTTCTCCTCGGCGAGGCTGCGGATGGTCGCCAACACTTCACCGACGAGCTCCGGATCGAGCGCCGAGGTCGGCTCATCGAACAGGATCACTTCCGGCTCCATCGCCAGCGCCCGGGCAATCGCCACGCGCTGTTGCTGACCACCGGAAAGGCGTCGCGGGTAAGCATCTTCCTTGCCCGCCAGGCCAACCCTGGCCAAGAGCTTTTTACCCAGGACAACGGCTTCGGCGTGCGGGATCTTCTTTACGATGATCGGGCCTTCGATGACGTTTTCCAGTGCGGTGCGGTGCGGGAACAGGTTGAAGTTCTGGAACACGAAGCCGACGTGTTGGCGCAGGCGTCGTACCAGACCTTGCTGCTGGTTCAGCGGGCGGCTGCCATCGATTTCGATGTCGCCGACCTTGATCCGGCCGCTGGTAGGTTCTTCCAGAAAATTAAGGCAGCGCAGGAACGTGGTCTTGCCCGAGCCGCTGGGCCCGATGATCGCCACGACCTCGCCTTCCTTCACTTCAAGATCGATGCCGTTGAGCACGACTTGACCCTTGAACTGCTTTGTCAGTTTTTCCACGACAATCATGGGGTCAGGACTCCTGGTCGTGCCGATTGACCCGCGCTTCCAAGGTGTTCTGCAGGTGCGACAGCACCGTGGCCAGAATCCAGTAGATCAACGCGGCGGCAAGATACATGGTGAAGACTTCGAAAGTCCGGGCGGTAATCAGTTGTGCCTGACGGAACAGCTCTGGCACCTGAATGGTGGCGGCCAGCGCCGTGTCCTTGACCAGCGAAATGAAGCTGTTGCCCAGCGGCGGCAAGGCCGTGCGCATCGCTTGCGGAATGATGGCCCGGCGCAGGGTCTGCGCGCGGGTCATGCCGATACTGGCGGCGGCTTCCCACTGGCCACGCTCGATGGAGCTGATCGCGGCACGGAGGATTTCGCAGGCGTACGCAGCCATGTTCAGCGAGAAGCCGATCAGGGCCGCCGGCAGCGGATCAAGTTCGATGCCCAGTTGCGGCAAGCCGTAATAGATCACGAACAGTTGCACCAGCAACGGCGTGCCGCGAAAGAACGACACGTAGATGCGGGCAATCCAGCTCACCAGCTTGAAGCGCGACAGGCGCATCAGCGCCAGGCCGAAACCCATTATCAGGCCGAAGAACATCCCGCCCAGGCTGAGGATTACTGTGTAGTACGCGCCCTTGAGCAGAAAGGGCGCGGAATCCAGTGCGAGTTGGAAAGCTTCTTCCATTATTGGGTGACGTCAGCGCTGAAGTATTTTTCCGAAAGCTTTTTCAGCGTACCGTCGGCACGCAGCTTGTCGATGGCCTTGTCGATTGCAGCCAGCAGCTCAGGCTCGCCTTTGCGCAGGGCAATACCGGCTTCCTGACGGGAGAACGCTTCGCCGGCGGCCACGGTTTTCGGTGCTTTCTTGGCGTATTCAAGCGCAGCCAGACGGTCGATCAGGATGACATCGGTACGGCCATTGTTCAGGTCGGCGAACTTGGTCGGATCATCATCGTAGGTGCGCACGTCGGCACCTGGCACATTGGCTTTTACCCACTGTTCGTAGTTGGTACCCAGGCCTACGCCGACTTTCTTGCCGGACAAGTCAGCGGCTGTCTTGATGTTAAGCGCGGCTTCCTTATCCTTCAGTACCAGCGCCTGAATCCCGGAAACGGTATACGGCGTGGAGAAGTCATACTTCTTCTTGCGCTCTTCGGAGATGGTCACCTGGTTGATCACCACGTCCAGACGCTTGGATTCCAGCGCCGCGAGGATCCCGTCCCATTTGGTCGGTTGCAGTTTTGCCTTCACACCCAGCTCTTTGGCCAGGGCTTCGGAAAACTCGACTTCGAAGCCGGACAGTTTGCCGTCCTGGTCAACGAAACTGAACGGTGGATAAGTGCCTTCCAGGCCGACGTTGATCACGCCAGCTTTCTCGATTTTTTGCAGTTGATCACCGGCAACGGCCTGGCCCAGCAAACCGGCGCTCAGCGCCAGGCCCAGCGAACCAACCAGCAGGTTTCGACGTAGTGCGGAAAAATTCATGACAAGCCCCTGTGTTTTCTTATGGAAGACGCTTTAGGAATGTTGGCAAATCCGGGATTTGGACGACTGCGATATCCTGCCCTAAAGCAGCATATGCGTCTCGCTGCAAATTCGCCTGCGGCGCGACTATATGATGATGCCTATAGATTGGAAAATACTAAATATTGATCTGGTTATTCTTCAAGTGCATATGCGATGAGTGTGATCCCCTGTGGCGAGGGAGCTTGCTCCCGCTGGGGAGCGAAGCACCCCCAAAACCTGCACCGCGTGCTTCAGTTGAATTGCGGTGAATCGGTTTACGACTGCTGCGCAGCCGAGCGGGAGCAAGCTCCCTCGCCACAAAAGCGTCATCCCGTCAGCGAGTCTATGTAAGCAAACAACGCCGGCGCCCCACCGGTGTGCAGAAAGATAATCGGCCCCTTATCAAAGCGCCCGCGGCCAATCCCGTCCAGCAACCCGGCCATGGCCTTGCCGGTGTACACCGGGTCCAGCAGCAAACCTTCCTGACTCGCCAGCAGCTTCACCGCTGCCAGCGTTCCGGCATTCGGCTCGCCATAGCGCGGCCCGAAATATTCGTCCCACAGTTCAATTTTGAAACTCGCTGGCAACTGCACGCCGAGCAGTTCGGCCGTACGTTCGGCGAGACCCTGGACTTTCGGTCGCTGGTCTTCATCGCTACGGGAAACCGTGACGCCAATAACTGGCAAATCCGGCAGTGCTTCACTCAGCGCCAACGCCAGACCGCTGTGGGTGCCGGCGCTGCCCGAGGCGAGGACCACAGCGGCAAATTGCAGGCCGGTGTCCTTGATCTGCTCGGCCAACTCCAGCCCGGCGCGAACATAACCCAATGCGCCCAGCGCATTCGAACCACCAATCGGCACCAGGTACGGCTTCTTGCCGTTGTTGCGCAGGCGCTCGGCCAGGGCCTGCAATTGCTCGTCGGCGTTGTCGAGGTTTTCTACCAGCTCGACCTTGGTATCAAACAGGTCCAGCAACAGGCGATTGCCATTGCCGAGATAGTTGGCGTCGTCGGTGCCCAAAGGGTTTTCCAGCAGCGCGACGCAGCCCAGGCCCAGTTTGGCGGCAATGGCAGCAGTCTGGCGCACGTGGTTGGACTGCAGCGCACCCGCGGTGATGAGTGTGTCGGCGCCTTGTGCCAGTGCATCGGCGGCGAGGTATTCGAGCTTGCGCAGTTTGTTGCCGCCCATGGCCAGTGGCGTCAGGTCATCGCGTTTGACGTACACATCGCGGCCCAGCCAGGTCGACAAGCGTTCAAGTTTTTCCAGGGCAGTGGGGTGGCCGAGTAAATCGAGACGGTTAAAGCGAGCGAGCTGTTGTTTGATCATGGGTCCGTACTGGCGGAGAAAGATGAAAGGACTATAGGCATGCCCATTTGCCTGGGCAACCGCCAATCGCTTATAGCCAAAGATTCTGAGCTCTGCACAATTGGTTCTTAATTCGGCCTCAGGACCATGCCGTAAAGTAAACGCCGTCAGCGCGGCCAGACAGTCCGGCCGCCCGTGAGGAGTTTTAACCGTGAGCGAGCGTTCCAGTCATTGGCAACTGCAGACCATTGTCAGCCAACTGCGCACGGCGCGTTCTGAGTGGCGCGCGCAAAATGGCCGTGCCAGCACCGAGCAGGGCGGGCGCGAATTGCCGTCGCGAGCGGCCATGGCGGAAATTCTTGAAGCGCTCTGCGGGGCATTGTTCCCGATGCGCCTGGGGCCGGTGGATTTGCGCGAAGAGAGTGAAGACTTCTACGTCGGGCACACTCTGGACGTGGCGCTGAATGCGCTGCTGGCCCAGGCGCGACTCGAATTGCACTATGCCGCGCGCCACAGTCAGCAGGCGGAGGCTGACATCGAGGCCAAGACTATTCAGATCATTCAGGACTTCGCACTCGCTTTGCCGGGACTGCGCAGTTTGCTGGACAGCGATGTGCTGGCGGCGTATCACGGCGACCCGGCGGCGCGCAGTGTTGATGAAGTATTGCTTTGCTACCCGGGCATCCTGGCGGTGATTCACCATCGCCTGGCGCACCATTTGTACCGCGCCGGGTTGCCGTTGCTGGCGCGGATCAGCTCGGAAATCGCTCATTCGGCTACTGGTATCGACATTCACCCTGGCGCGCAGATTGGTCGCAGCTTCTTCATCGATCACGGGACGGGCGTGGTGATCGGCGAGACCGCGATTATCGGCGAGCGCGTGCGGATTTATCAGGCGGTCACGCTGGGCGCCAAGCGCTTCCCGTCTGATGAGGACGGTCAGTTGCAGAAGGGGCATCCGCGGCATCCGATCGTTGAGGATGATGTGGTGATCTATGCCGGGGCGACGATTCTGGGGCGGATCACGATTGGCAAGGGTTCGACCATTGGCGGCAATGTGTGGCTGACCCGCAGCGTGCCGGCGGGGTGCAACCTGACGCAGGCGAATTTGCAGCATGATGATGGGACGCAGAAGTAAGCCTTTCTTAAAAGCAGACTGGATTCTGTGGCGTGGGGGCTTGTCGGGACGCCGCACCGCCCCGTTCGGCTGCGCAGCAGCCGCAAAGCTAGTCAATAGCTGTCTCTGGAATCCGGATCACCCATTTTTGGGGCCACTTCGTGGCCCAACGGGGGCAAGCCCCCTCGCCACATCCCATCCTTGAGCTAGCTTACAAGCACGACCGCCGAGCCCAGGGATTAGTCCTTAGCCCCCTATCCATGTTTAACTTGAACGTTCATTCAAGTTAAACCGGCGGTTCGCTGCCCGCTCACAACAGGAGGCTTGCCTTTGCTGAGTCCGATTTCTACAGCCACGTTTTACCCCCTCGAGGTGCACGTTTCATGAGTGCATCGTCCCTTCCTCCAAGCGGCCTGGTCCGCATGAACCCGCCGGTGTTCTACTTCTCGGCGAGTTTCATTCTGCTCTTCGGCATTGTCGTTATCGCCATGCCTGAACAGGCCGGTGCCTGGCTGCTGGCGGCGCAAAACTGGGCGGCCAATACGGTCGGCTGGTACTACATGCTCGCGATGACCCTGTATCTGGTCTTCGTGGTGGTCACCGCCTTGTCAGGCTACGGCAAGATCAAGCTCGGTGCCGACCACGACGAACCCGAATTCAGTTATCTGTCCTGGGCCGGCATGTTGTTCGCCGCCGGGATCAGCATCACGCTGTTTTTCTTTTGCGTGTCCGAACCGCTGACCCATCTGGCGCAACCGCCTCAAGGCACGGCCGGTACACCGGAGGCCGCGCGTCAGGCGATGCAGATTCTGTTTCTGCACTGGGGCCTGCACGGCTGGGGCGTGTTCGCTTTTGTCGGCATGGCGCTGGCCTACTTCGCTTACCGGCACAACCTGCCGCTGGCTCTGCGTTCGGCGCTTTATCCGCTGATCGGCAAACGCATCAACGGCCCCATCGGTTATGCGGTGGACGGCTTCGGCATCATCGCCACGGTGTTCGGCCTCGGCGCCGACATGGGCTTCGGTGTGCTGCACCTCAACTCGGGGCTGGATTATCTGTTCGGCATCGCCCACACCCAGTGGATTCAGGTCGGCCTGATTACGCTGATGATGGGCGCGGCAATCATCGTCGCGGTGTCCGGCGTCGATAAAGGCGTGCGGGTCATGTCCGACATCAACATGTTGCTGGCCTGCGCGCTGCTGCTGTTCGTGTTGTTCGCCGGCCCCACGCAGCACCTGTTGAACACCCTGATCCAGAACATCGGCGACTACCTCGGCGCCTTGCCGATGAAGAGTTTCGACCTGTACGCCTACGACAAACCCAGCGACTGGCTCGGCGGCTGGACGGTGTTTTACTGGGCCTGGTGGATCGCATGGTCGCCGTTCGTGGGCCTGTTCATCGCGCGGATTTCCCGTGGCCGGACCATCCGCGAATTCGTCTTCGGTGTGCTGCTGATCCCGCTCGGTTTCACCCTGGCGTGGATGTCGATCTTCGGCAACAGCGCCATCGATCAAGTGCTCAATCACGGCATGAGTGCGCTGGGTATGTCGGCCATCGACAGCCCGTCGATGACCCTTTACCTGCTGCTGGAAACCTACCCGTGGAGCAAAACCGTCATCGCTGTGACGGTGTTCATCAGCTTCGTGTTCTTCGTCACCTCGGCCGACTCCGGCACGGTGGTGTTGTCGACGTTGTCCGCCAAGGGCGGCAACCCGGATGAAGACGGACCGAAATGGCTGCGGGTGTTCTGGGGCGCGATGACCGCGCTGGTGACCAGTGCGCTGTTGTTCTCCGGCAGCATCGATGCGTTGAAGTCGGCGGTGGTGCTGACTTCGCTGCCGTTCTCGCTGATCCTGCTGTTGATGATGTGGGGGCTGCACAAGGCGTTCTACCTGGAATCCCAGAAGCAGATCGCGCAACTGCATTCCCTGGCGCCGGTGGCCGGTTCACGGCGCGGTGGCTGGCGCCAGCGCTTGAGTCAGGCGGTGCACTTCCCGTCCCGGGATGAGGTGTACCGTTTTCTCGATACCACCGTGCGCCCGGCGATCGAGGAAGTGTCGGCGGTGTTCGTCGAGAAGGGTTTGAACGTTATCACCCAACCGGACCCGGTCAACGACAGCGTCAGCCTGGAAATCGGTCACGGTGAAGAGCATCCGTTCATTTATCAGGTGCAGATGCGCGGTTATTTCACGCCGTCCTTTGCCCGTGGCGGCATGGGCTCCAAGCAGCTCAACAATCGCCGCTATTACCGCGCTGAAGTGCATTTGAGCGAGGGCAGTCAGGACTACGATCTGGTGGGTTACACCAAGGATCAGATCATCAACGACATCCTAGATCAGTACGAACGGCATCTGCAGTTTTTGCATTTGGTGCGTTAACAGTGCGGGGCCTGTTTCAGGCCTCGGCGCTCAACACCATGAACAGCACCAGCGCCGCCACCGGCACACTGAACACCACCGTGCCGATCCCCAGCTCTGTGCTCAAGGACTGGCCGGCCGTGACCACGCCGATGGCGCCGTTGATCACGGTCAACGCCAGCCACAGGACCACAAAGCTGTAGGTCATTGTCTGGCGGCTGAAGCCGATTTTCTCGCCGATGAACAGCATCAGGGCGAGGAGGGCCAGGCCGAAGGTGATGATGATGGCTGTGTGCATGGTGAGGTCCATCCTTCAGTTTTTTGTTGCCTGATAAACCGCCTTCGCGAGCAAGCCCGCTCCCACCTTTCACCGCGTCCATGCCAGCAACTCGGACAAATGTGGGAGCGGGCTTGCTCGCGAAGGGGTCACTGCGGTCTTTGTATGAGCATAGTTAAACCAACCCACCATTAGCGCGCAAAATCTGCCCATTGACCCATGCACTCCAGCGGCGCACCCCAGTTGCGTTTCGGTCTCGTAGAACATCCGTTGTGTTTGCGGGGGAGCGGGGAGCCGGTGGTCTACATACACTCTGACCGGCTTGCATTCCGCTAATATTCATCAGAGTGTGTATCGTGTGTATAATTCCTGCGGTCAGCGCGTAATGTGCTCGGCAGATGCTGCCCACAAGGACGAAGGTGATGCGAAGTCGGGAAATGATCAGGATGATCGAGGAGGATGGTTGGTATCTGGTGGCCGTAAAAGGCAGCCACCATCAGTACAAGCATTTGTATAAGTCAGGCCGGGTAACGATCAAGCACCCTGGTTCGGATCTTCCAAAAGGGACGATCAACAGCCTATTGAAACAGGCGGGTCTGAAATGAGGCCCGTCATCGGAAACGAGAGCCTCGAAAAGGCCACATCACAGGAAGGACTCAGCGAAATGAAATTCCCGGTCGTTCTGCACAAGGATGCCGACTCAGAATACGGAGTGATTATCCCGGACGTGCCGGGTTGTTTCTCCGCGGGCGCTACGGTGGCGCAGGCATTTGAAAACGTGAAGGAAGCGTTGGCATTGCACTATGAAGGCCTGGTCGCCGATGGTGATCCGTTGCCTCAGGTGCGTGAGATTGATGCTCATCTCGATAACCCCGATTACGCGGGCGGAGTGTGGGGTGTGGTCGAATTTGATATCACGCCTTACTTCGGTAAGTCAGTGCGCTTCAATGCCACGCTTCCGGAGCAGTTGCTTGAGCGTATCGACCAGACGGTCAGGCGAGATCAGCGCTACAGCTCCAGATCCGGGTTTTTAGCGGCTGCCGCGTTGCGTGAGTTGTCGGCGTAGGGTGGGTCAGATTAAAAATCTGTGAAACGTTTCAGCATTTTCTCGAGTCCGGGGTTTATCGGCGTTTGTCTGGGCGTATGCTGGGCAACATGCGACGCAGTCGATACCACATTCAAGACCGACAAGAGAGGATTCGATGACCTACACCGCTGCTGAAAACCGCTACGATTCCATCCCATACCGCCGCGTGGGTCGCAGCGGTCTGGTGCTGCCGGCGCTGTCCCTGGGGCTGTGGCACAACTTCGGTGACAGCACGCCGATCGACAACCAGCGCGCGTTGTTGCGCACGGCGTTCGACCTGGGGATCAACCACTTCGACCTGGCCAACAACTATGGCCCGCCGTACGGCAGTGCCGAGATCAACTTCGGTCGTTTGCTGCGTGAAGACTTCAAGCAGCATCGCGACGAGCTGATCATCTCCAGCAAGGCTGGCTGGGACATGTGGCCGGGTCCTTACGGTCAGGGTGGTGGCTCGCGCAAATACGTGCTCGCCAGCCTGGATCAGAGCTTGCAGCGCCTCGGCCTGGACTACGTGGACATCTTCTACTCGCACCGTTTCGACCCGGACACTCCGCTGGAAGAAACCGCCAGCGCACTGGCCACCGCTGTACAGCAGGGCAAGGCGTTGTACATCGGCATCTCGTCGTATTCCGGGGTGAAAACCCGCGAGATGGCGGCGCTTTTGAAAGAGTGGAAAGTGCCTTTGCTGATTCATCAGCCGGCCTACAACCTGCTCAATCGTTGGGTTGAAAAGGACCTGCTGGACGTCACTGACGAACTCGGCACTGGCGTGATTGCTTTCACGCCGTTGGCGCAGGGGTTGTTGACCGATAAATACCTCAACGGCATTCCGAAGGATGCGCGGGTCAACCGTCCGGGCGGTGGTTCGTTGCAGGAGTCTCATTTGTCAGAAGCCAACATCGCCCATGTGCGCGGGCTCAATGAGATTGCCAAGCGGCGTGGGCAGAGCCTGGCGCAATTGGCGCTGGCCTGGACGTTGCGCGATCCGCGGGTGACCTCGGCGCTGATCGGGGCGAGCCGGCCGGAGCAGATTATCGAGAACGTCGGGGCGTTGAAGAATTTGAGCTTTAGCGCAGAGGAACTGGCGGAGATTGACCGGTTTGCCCAGGAAGGCGGGATTAATCTTTGGGAGAAGCCTTCGACGGCTGAGTAAGCGTTTGGCGCTGGATTATTTGGCGCCTGTTACATCGCCTTCGCGAGCAAGCCCGCTCCCACATTTGACCGAGTTGCCCAGAACGAACGCGGTCAAATGTGGGAGCGGGCTTGCTCGCGAATGGGCCATATCAATCACCGTGGAGTTCAGGAATCACCGAAAAAAAGGCACATCCCCCAACACCGTCGCCCGTTGCATCACCCGCCGTGCCGGCCGGTAGTCATCCACCGCGTAATGCTGAGTCACGCGGTTATCCCAGAACGCCACATCATCCTTCTGCCAGCGCCAGCGAATGGTGAATTCCGGCCGCGTTGCGTGGGTAAACAAAAACTTCAAAATCGCTTCGCTCTCGGTTTCCGACAGGTCATTGATCTTCGACGTAAAACCTTCATTGACGAACAACGACCGGCGACCGCTCACCGGGTGGGTGCGAATCACCGGGTGTGACAGCGGCGGATTCTTGCGCCGCGCTTCTTCCCACTGAGCCAGCGCTTCGGGCGTGTTGCCATACCGCTCCAGCGGAAACGAGCGGGTGAAGTCGTGGGTCGCCGTCAGCCCTTCGAGCAAGCTTTTCATCGGCGCCGACAACGCTTCATACGCCGCTATCCCGCTGGCCCATAACGTGTCGCCACCAAATTCCGGCAGCAGTTTGGCGCTAAGCACCGCGCCCATGGCCGGGGTCGGCAGGAAGGTCACGTCGGTGTGCCAGATCGCGTTGTCGCGCACGTCGGTGACGGCGGTGTCGAGGATCAGCACTTCCGGTTGTTCCGGCACATTCGGGTAGATCGGGTGGATGTGCAGATCGCCGAAGTTGGCGGCGAATCGTGCCTGCTGTTGCGGGGTGATCGGCTGGTCGCGGAAGAACAGCACTTGATGCTTGAGCAGTGCTTGTTCGATGGCGTTGCGTTGCTCCGAAGTCAGCGGCTGGCTTATGTCGACGCCGCTGATCTGTGCGCCGAGGGCGGAGCTTAAAGGGACGATGTTCAGGCTGCTCATGGTCTTTCTCTTCGAATTCGGGGTGTGAGCTTTTGTAGGGGGTTTTCATATGATGATTTTTCAGTGAGCCTGGCCATGCCACGGCACCAGCTTGCGTTGCAGGGCGCGCAGGCCCATTTCCATGGCGAAGGCAATCAGCGCAATCACCAGAATCCCCAGCACCACCACATCGGTGACCAGGAACTGCGCGGCCGACTGCACCATGAAGCCCAAGCCGCTGGTGGCGGCGATCAGTTCGGCGGCGACCAGGGTCGACCAGCCCACGCCCAGACCAATGCGCACGCCGGTCAAAATGTCCGGCAAGGCACTCGGCAAAATCACATGACGAATCAACTGCGCCCGGGTCGCGCCCAGCGACTGCGCCGCCCGTAATTTGGCCGGGTCAACGGTGCGCACGCCGGTGGCGGTGGCGATGGCAATCGGGGCGAAAATCGCCAGGTAGATCAGCAACACTTTCGACAGCTCACCAATGCCGCACCAGATCACGATCAGCGGCAGATAGGCCAGCGGTGGAATCGGACGGTAGAACTCGATCAGCGGGTCGAGAATGCCGCGCGCGATACGGTTATGGCCGATGGCGATGCCGACCGGCACGGCCGTCAGCACGGCAAAGCCCAAACCCAGGCCGATGCGGCTGAGGCTCGCGCCCAAGTGCTGCCACAACGTCGAGTCCATGTAGCCGGTGGTCACCAGCAGCCAGCCCTTTTGCAGCACGGCGGACGGCGGCGGCAGGAACAACGGTTCGATCATTCCCGTGGCGGTCACGGCCCACCAGAGGGCAACGAGGGCGATCAGTGTCAGTACGCTGATCCAGCGAGTGCTCAAACTGCGACGAACCGGAATCAGGGTCGATCCGGGTTTCACCGCGATGGCCGGGATTTCATAGCTGCTCATGCGCGCTCCTGCCGCGTGGCGGCGCTGCGTTGGGAGAACACTTTGGCGAGTACGTGTTCGCGGGTTTCGATAAAGCGTGGGTCGGACTTGATGGCTCGGGCCGACTCACCGGCGGCGTAACGCTGACCGAAATCCAGGCTCAGACGCTCGACGATTTGCCCAGGATTGGGCGCCAACAGAATCAGGTCGGTGGCGAGGAACACCGCTTCTTCAATGTCATGGGTAATCAGGAACACCGGTTTGGCGGTGCGCTGCCAGACTTGCAGCAGCAACGCTTGCATCTGTTCGCGGGTGAACGCGTCGAGGGCGCCGAAGGGCTCATCCATGAGCAAGACACGAGGGTCGGCGGCCAATGCGCGGGCGAGGCCCACACGTTGCTTCTGACCGCCCGAGAGCTGCCAGATGCGACGGTTTTCGAAACCGGTCAGGTCGACCAGTGCGAGCATTTCCCGGGCACGGATTTCACGTTTTTCCCGGGACACGCCGGCCAGTTCAAGACCGAATCCGACGTTGGCCAGCACATCCTGCCAAGGCAGTAATGCGTCGTCCTGAAACACCACGCCGCGCTCGGCGCTCGGGCCTTTGACCGGCACACCGTCGAGGGTGATGCGCCCGGCGCTTGGCTCGACAAAACCGGCAATCAGGTTCAACAGCGAAGTCTTGCCACTGCCGGACGGGCCGAGGGCGACCAGCAATTGCCGGGGCCCAAGGCTCAGGGAAATATCCGCCAGTACCGGTTCCGGACTGCCGGGGTACTGTGCGCTGATGCGCTCCAGCTGTAGCAAGGCCATCGCAGTTAACTCCCGATCAGTTGGTGATGAACTTGGCGCTGACGTACGGGGCGTAGTCCGGCAGCACGGCTTCGACCTTGCCTTGTTCCTGGAGGAATGTGGCGGTGTCGGTGATGGCTTTGGTGGTCGGCGCGCCGAGGGTGATCACTTGATCAGCCGCGAGCGGGTAGACGTTGCCTTGCAGCAGCAGCGGAATATCGCTGGCCTTGGCACCGGACAGTTTCACCAGTTTGTCAACGTTGGATTGATTGGCGAGCCAGGCTTTCGGGTCTTTTCGGTAATCGGCGTAGGCGTCCAGGGTCACTTTGGCGAACGCGGTGACGATTTCCGGGTGCTTCTCGGCGAAGTCTTTTCGCACGATCCAGGCATCAAACGTCGGTGCGCCAAACTTGGCCAGTTCACCCGAGGTGATCAGCACTTTGCCGTTTTCCTTGGCCACGCCGAGGGCTGGGTCCCAGACGTAGGTGGCGTCGATATCACCGCGTTTCCACGCGGCAATGATTGCGGGTGGCGCAAGGTTGAGCACGGTGACTTTCGACGGGTCGATGTTCCAGTGCTTCAGCGCAGCTAACAGGCTGTAATGACCGGTAGATACGAAGGGCACGGCGATTTTCTTGCCGATCAGGTCTTGCGGGGTCTTGATCCCGGAACCGTCGCGAGCGACCAGCGCTTCAGCGGCGCCGATCTGGGTGGCGATGAGGAAAGTTTCAACCGGGACTTTGCGGGTGATCGCGGCGGTCAGGGGGCTGGAACCGAGGTAGCCGATTTGCACGTCGCCGGAGGCGATGGCGGCGATGATGTCGGCACCGTTGTCGAATTTGCGCCAGTCGATTTTGGCGTGGGTGGCTTTTTCGTAAGCGCCGTCGGATTGGGCGACTTTCGCCGGGTCCACGGTGGTCTGATACGCGACGGTGACGTCAGCCGCCTGGGCAAAGAAGCTCGCTGCAGCCAGAGAGGCGGCCGCCAGGAGGCGAAGAGGGAAATGCAGTTTCATTGGGAAGCTCCTTGTCAGGCGACCGAGAGTCGGCGTCAAAGGAGACTAAATGATCTAAGAATACGAAAATAAATAACTTTTTCGAATGAGCTTATGTGTGGAAAACACTAAAGAGGAACTGCTCAGAGGGAGGGGGGGATCCGTTTTTGTGGCGAGGGAGCTTGCTCCCGCTGGAGGCCGAAGGACTCCCGATTTTGCGGCTGCTGCGCAGCCGAGCGGGAGCAAGCTCCCTCGCCACAGAAGTTGGGGTCAGTTACTAATCGCCAAAATACTCGCCTGATACGACCCGACAAACACATCGAAATCGCCGACTTCGTTCTGCTCCAGCTCAACCTGAGCCGCCAGCGACGAACGCGCCAGCGTTTCAAACTTCGCCTGATCTTCACCACTCAAAGGCTCGCTGCGGAAAAACTCTGCATGCGCCCGGCTCTGACGCAGAGAGAACTGAGCAAAGCTTTCCTTGTGTTCCGCCATCACCGCCAGCACCTGGGCCGAAGGCGTCAGGGAAGGATCCCGGACCTTGGCCAACTGCGTATCCAGCGCCTTGCTGTGTGCATCGACACCCTGGCTCTGATCGAGCATCGCGGCCAATGGCGCGATCTGCTCCAGCAACTCGCTGGCCCACTCTTTGAGGTCCACCGGCTGACCGTCGCGGTGCAATTGCAGGCCCGGACGACGACCTTCCTTGACCACGCTGAGGAAGTTCGAGGTGGCGTTGCTGCAAGACGTATTGGTCAACAGCGGGCTGTCGTTCAACGCGCAATACAGCAGGAAGGCGTCGAGGAAACGCGACTCGGTGAGGTCGATGCCCATCGGCAGGAACGGGTTGATGTCCAGGCAACGCACTTCAACGTACTGAATGCCACGGGCCACCAGCGCCTGAATCGGCCGTTCGCCGGTGTAGGTCACACGTTTCGGGCGGATGTTTGAGTAGTACTCGTTTTCGATCTGCAGGATGTTGGTGTTGAGCTGAACCCACTCACCGTCCTTGTGCGTGCCGACTTCAACGTACGGCGCATACGGCGTGGCGACCGCTTTGCGCAGGCTGTCGGTGTAGCTCGACAGGTCGTTGTAGCACGGCGTCAGACCGGCCTGGGCGTTGCTCTGGTAACCCAGGTCGCTCATGCGCAGGCTGGTGGCGTACGGCAGGTACAAGGTGTCCGGGTCCAGTTGTTCCAACTGGTGCGAACGACCGCGCAGGAAGCCGGCGTCCAGTGCCGGCGAGGCGCCGAACAGGTACATCAGCAGCCAGCTGTAGCGACGGAAGTTACGGATCAGCGCGATGTAGGCCGAGGATTGGTAGTCGCGGTCGGTGCCGACAAAGCCTTCCGATTCCTTGAGCAGCGGCCAGAGCTTTTCCGGCAGGGAAAAGTTGTAGTGAATCCCGGCGATGCACTGCATGGTCTTGCCGTACCGCAGGGCCAGGCCCTTGCGATAGACGTACTTCAGCTGACCGATGTTGGACGTGCCGTAATAGGCGATCGGGATATCTTCCTCGGCCGGCAGCGGGCACGGCATCGAGGGGCTCCACAGAAACTCGTTGCCGAGCTTGCTGTAGGCAAAGCGATGAATCTTGTCCAGGTTCGCCAGCGTATCTGCCGGGTCGGGCAGGGCGGGCGTGATGAACTCCAGCAGCGACTCGGAATAGTCGGTGGTGATTTGTTCGTTGGTCAGCGCGGAACCCAATTCTTCCGGGTGCGGCGTTTGCGCCAGGCGACCTTCGCCGGTCACGCGCAGGCATTCACGTTCGATGCCGTGAAGGCACTGTTCGAGCAGAGAGAGGTTAGCGCGCTCGCCAAGCAGGGCCAGGCGGCGGTTGAGAAGTTCGCTCAAGTTGGATTCCTTCACGCGTCAGTCGCCCCAATATGGGGGTGGGCAAGACGGTCTACAAGGGTGAAGTTAAAACTGGCGTTTTCGCCTGGTTTTGGAACTAGCCGCAATCAATGTGGGAGTGGGCCTGTGGTGAGGAGGCTTGCCCCCGTTGGGCTGCCTGGCAGCCCCAAATTCTCTGATGTTCCAGGATTTTGTGAGTGCTGCGCACTCAAACGGGGGCAAGCCCCCTCGCCACAGTCGCCCCCACAGAAAATTGCGGCGCTGCGGTCACAGCGCCGAAATTAACTCAAATCGATGACATCTAGCTACAGGACAGCGAACGTGCCTTGTGCTTTTGCGACGAGTTTGTCGCCTTGCATCACGTCAGCCTCGACCACCAACGTGCGGCGACCCGGGTGGATCACCCGCGCCGTGCACATCACTTCACCGTCTGAAACAGCACGGATGTAGTTGATCTTGCATTCGATGGTCGCGCTTTGCTGGTCAAAGCCATGAGTGCTGGAACAGGCCAGGCCCATGGCAATGTCCACCAGACTGAACAAAGCCCCGCCGTGCAGCTTGCCGCCGCGATTGCGTAGCTCTGGGGCAAGCCCGAGGGCGACTTGCGCCACCCCGGTTTCCAGGCTGTGCAAGCGACACCCCAGCAGCTTGAAAAAAGCGCTTTCGGTCAGCCCGGCAGGGATGTCCATCAGCGTTTCTTCAACTGCTTGGCGTTGGCGAACAGCGAAGCCATCGCATTGTTGCTTGGGGCTGGCGCGGTGGTTTCCTTGCGCGGTGAAGTGTTCTGGGACTGGCGTGGTGCCGACCCCGGACGTGCACCGCGAGCACCGTCGATTTTCTCGCCCGGGGTGTCGCTCATGCGCATCGACAGGCCCACGCGTTTGCGCGGGATGTCGACTTCCATGACCTTCACCTTCACCACATCACCGGCCTTCACCGCTTCACGTGGGTCCTTGATGAACTTCTCCGAAAGCGCAGAGATGTGCACCAAACCGTCCTGATGCACGCCGATGTCGACGAACGCGCCGAAGTTGGTCACGTTGGTGACAACGCCTTCGAGGATCATGCCCAGTTCGAGGTCCTTGAGGTCTTCGACGCCTTCCTGGAACTCGGCGGTCTTGAACTCTGGACGCGGGTCACGACCGGGTTTTTCCAGTTCTTGCAGGATGTCGGTGACTGTCGGCAGACCGAAGGTTTCGTCGGTGTATTTCTTTGGATCGAGACGCTTGAGGAAGCTCGCGTCGCCGATCAGCGAGCGGATGTCACGGTCGGTTTCAGCGGCAATGCGCTGCACCAGCGGATAGGCTTCCGGGTGAACGGCCGACGAATCCAGCGGGTTATCGCCGTTCATCACGCGCAGGAAGCCTGCGGCCTGTTCGAAGGTTTTTTCACCCAGGCGCGCGACTTTCTTCAACGCGGCGCGGGTTTTGAAGGCGCCGTGTTCGTCACGGTGGCTGACGATGTTCTGCGCCAGGGTCGCGTTGAGGCCGGAGATCCGGGCCAGCAGCGCCACGGAAGCGGTGTTGACGTCGACGCCCACGGCGTTCACGCAGTCCTCGACCACCGCGTCCAGGCCGCGCGCCAGTTTCAGCTGCGACACGTCGTGCTGGTACTGGCCGACGCCGATGGATTTCGGATCGATCTTCACCAACTCGGCCAGTGGATCCTGCAAGCGACGGGCAATCGAAACGGCGCCGCGGATCGATACGTCCAGATCCGGGAATTCCTTGGATGCGAGTTCCGACGCCGAGTAAACCGATGCGCCGGCCTCGGAGACCATGACTTTCGTCATCTTCATCGCTGGGTATTTTTTGATCAGCTCAGCGGCGAGCTTGTCGGTTTCGCGGCTGGCGGTGCCGTTGCCGATGGCGATCAGGTCGACCGAATGCTTGGCGCACAGGGCGGCAAGAACGGCGAGCGTCTGGTCCCACTTGTTGTGCGGCACGTGCGGGTAAACCGTGGCGTGATCCAGCAGCTTGCCGGTGGCGTCGACCACAGCGACCTTGCAACCGGTGCGCAGGCCCGGGTCGAGACCCAGCGTGGCGCGCGGGCCGGCCGGTGCCGACAGCAGCAAGTCGTGCAGGTTGTGCGCGAACACGTTGATCGCTTCGGTTTCCGCGCCATCGCGCAGTTCACCCAGCAAGTCGGTTTCGAGGTGGGTGTAGAGCTTGACCTTCCAGGTCCAGCGCACCACTTCGCCCAACCATTTGTCGGCGGCGCGATTCTGGTTCTGGATGCCGAATTGCTGGCCGATCATGCCTTCGCACGGGTGCATGGTGCCCGGTAGCTCGTCGCCGACTTTCAGCGCCGAACTCAGAATGCCTTCGTTGCGGCCACGGAAAATCGCCAGCGCGCGGTGCGATGGCATGCTTTTCAGGGGTTCGTCGTGTTCGAAATAGTCGCGGAACTTGGCGCCTTCCTCTTCCTTGCCGGCAATCACGCGGGCACTGAGGGTGGCTTCCTGCTTCAGGTAGCTGCGCAGTTTGTCCAGCAAACCGGCGTCTTCGGCGAAGCGTTCCATGAGGATGTACTTGGCGCCTTCGAGGGCTGCCTTGACATCGGCCACGCCTTTTTCGGCGTTGATGAAGCGTGCGGCTTCGGTGTCCGGGGTCAGGGATGGGTCGTTGAACAGGCCGTCGGCCAGTTCGCCAAGGCCGGCTTCCAGGGCGATCTGGCCCTTGGTGCGGCGCTTCTGCTTGTACGGCAGGTACAAGTCTTCGAGGCGGGTCTTGGTGTCGGCGAGTTTGATGTCGCGCTCAAGTTGCGGGGTCAGCTTGCCTTGCTCTTCGATGCTGGCGAGGATGCTGATGCGCCGTTCGTCGAGTTCTCGCAGGTAGCGCAGACGCTCTTCCAGATGCCGCAACTGGATGTCATCGAGGCTGCCGGTCACTTCTTTCCGGTAACGGGCGATGAAGGGAACGGTAGAGCCTTCATCGAGTAGCGCGACGGCCGCTTCGACCTGTTGTGGGCGTACACCGAGTTCCTCGGCGATGCGGCTGTTGATGCTGTCCATAAAACCACCTGACAAATTGTGAAAGCAGGCTCGCAGGCGCAGAGATAGAGGCTCTGCGAGTCTGGTTGAGCGGCCTGGCCTGCGCCGCTGCCTGGATCAAAGGGCACCCCATTGACCCGTGAAATCGAACAATTACTGCGCACGCCCGGGAAATAAATGGCGCCGCTTTTGTAGTACCTGTCTGATGTTGCCTGACACAAAAGGCCGCGCATTATAACCAGCGTTGGGCCGTTCGGGGGCATCGCAGACTAGAGGGACAATGGCCGGTTTGCTGGCGGTGGAGGAAAAATCTGCTAACAATGCACACGGTGCGTATAACGGCAGCTACGCCATAATGCGCGCCGAGATCAAAGGAGCATCTAATGAGCAGCACTGCAAACACTGCTGAAGGCGAAAAAATTCTTATTGTTGACGACGATCCGGGGCTCAGCAGCCTGCTGGAGCGCTTTTTCGTCAGCAAGGGCTACCGCGCCCGCGCCGTACCGAACACCGAGCAAATGGACCGCCTGCTGGCGCGCGAAGTGTTCAACCTGGTCGTCCTCGACCTGATGCTGCCCGGCGAAGACGGCTTGACCGCTTGCCGCCGCCTGCGCACGGCGAACAATCAGATCCCGATCATCATGCTGACCGCCAAGGGCGACGAGCTGAGCCGTATCAAGGGCCTGGAACTGGGCGCCGACGATTACCTGGCCAAGCCGTTCAACCCGGACGAGCTGATGGCCCGCGTCAAAGCGGTCCTGCGTCGTCAGTCGACGCCGGTGCCAGGTGCACCGGGCAGCGAAGATGAAAGCGTGACGTTCGGTGATTACGAACTGTCGCTGGCGACCCGCGAACTCAAGCGCGGTAACGAAGTGCACATGCTCACCACCGGTGAGTTTGCGGTCCTCAAGGCATTGGTCATGAACGCGCGTCAGCCACTGACCCGCGACAAACTGATGAACCTGGCCCGTGGCCGGGAGTGGGATGCCCTGGAGCGTTCCATCGACGTGCAGATCTCCCGTCTGCGCCGGATGATCGAACCCGATCCGTCCAAGCCGCGCTACATCCAGACTGTCTGGGGCGTGGGCTACGTGTTCGTTCCGGATGGCGCCGCCACCAAGTGATCGGCGATTTGTAGGAGCGGGTCTTGCGGGCAACAGTCAGATGACGTTGTCCGCAGACTCGCGATCCGCAATATGCGAGCATCGCTCGCTCCTGCAAGTGTGTAGCGGTTATCCATGAAAACCCCCGTTTGGTTCCCCCAGAGTTTCTTCTCCCGCACCCTTTGGCTGGTGCTGATCGTCGTCCTGTTTTCCAAGGCGCTGACCCTGGTTTATCTGTTGATGAACGAAGACGTGCTGGTGGACCGTCAATACAGCCACGGCGTCGCCCTGACGCTGCGCGCCTATTGGGCCGCCGATGAAGAAAACCGCGCGAAGATCGCCGATGCTGCCACGCTGATCCGGGTAGTGGGGGCCGGTGTGCCGGAGGGCGAACAACATTGGCCGTACAGCGAGATTTACCAGCGGCAGATGCAGGACGAGCTGGGCGCCGACACTGAAGTCCGATTACGCATGCACTCGCCGCCAGCGCTGTGGGTCCGGGCACCGAGCCTGGGCGACGGCTGGTTGAAAGTGCCGCTGTATCCGCATCCGTTGCGTGGCCAGAAGATCTGGAACGTTCTCGGCTGGTTCCTTGCCATTGGCTTGCTGTCGACGGCGTCGGCGTGGATTTTCGTCAGCCAGCTCAATCAGCCGTTAAAACGTCTGGTGTATGCCGCAAGGCAACTTGGCCAAGGCCGCAGCGTGCGTCTGCCGATCAGCGATACGCCGAGTGAAATGACTGAGGTGTATCGCGCCTTCAACCAGATGGCCGAAGATGTCGAGCAGGCCGGGCGAGAGCGCGAATTGATGCTGGCGGGGGTGTCCCACGACTTGCGTACGCCCTTGACCCGATTACGCCTGTCCCTCGAGTTGATGGGGGATCGAACAGACCTCACCGACGACATGGTGCGCGACATCGAGGATATGGATGCGATTCTCGACCAGTTCCTGGCGTTCATTCGCGATGGCCGTGACGAGTCGGTGGAAGAGGTTGACCTCAGCGACCTGGTTCGCGAAGTCGCTGCGCCGTATAACCAGAACGAAGAAAAAGTACGTCTGCGCCTGGAACCTATCCAGCCATTTCCGTTGCGTCGAGTGTCGATGAAACGCCTGTTGAACAACCTGATCGGCAATGCCTTGCACCACGCGGGCAGCGGCGTTGAGGTGGCGGCTTATGTCTCCGGTGATACCAGCGCACCGTATGTGGTGCTGAGTGTCATGGACCGTGGGGCGGGGATTGATCCTTCCGAACTGGAGGCGATCTTCAATCCGTTCACCCGCGGGGATCGTGCTCGGGGTGGCAAGGGGACCGGATTGGGTCTGGCGATCGTGAAGCGCATCGCTTCGATGCATGGCGGGAATGTCGAACTGCGCAATCGCTCCGGTGGCGGCTTGGAAGCTCGGGTGCGGTTGCCGCTAGGGCTAATGTTGCCTCGGGATGCGGTTTAACAGCTGACATCTTCGCAGGGGCTGATGGCCCCTTCGCGAGCAAGCCCGCTCCCACATTAGACCGAGTCGCTGGATAGTACACGGTCAACTGTGGGAGCGGGCTTGCTCGCGAAGGCGGCCTTCCGGCCGCCGAAAAAATCAGGGTTAACCCTTACCCTTGGTCCGAGTCATATTCGGCCCGCCATTCTTCTCAAGATGCTCAATGATGATCCCCGCCACATTCTTCCCGGTGGTGGTCTCGATCCCTTCCAGACCCGGTGACGAATTCACCTCCATCACCAGCGGCCCGTGATTGGAGCGCAAGATATCCACACCCGCCACCGCCAGGCCCATCACCTTCGCCGCACGCAATGCGGTCATGCGTTCTTCCGGTGTGATCTTGATCAGGCTGGCACTGCCACCCCGATGCAGGTTGGAACGAAACTCCCCAGGCTTGGCCTGGCGCTTCATCGCCGCGATCACCTTGTCGCCGACCACGAAGCAACGAATGTCCGCGCCGCCGGCTTCCTTGATGTATTCCTGGACCATGATGTTCTGCTTCAGGCCCATGAACGCTTCGATCACCGACTCTGCCGCCGTCGCGGTTTCACACAACACCACGCCAATGCCTTGGGTGCCTTCCAGCACCTTGATCACCAGCGGGGCGCCGTTGACCATGTCGATCAGGTCGGGAATGTCATCCGGGGAGTGCGCGAACCCGGTTACCGGCAAACCGATCCCGCGACGTGACAGCAATTGCAGCGAGCGCAGTTTGTCCCGCGAGCGGGCAATGGCCACCGATTCATTGAGCGGAAACACGCCCATCATTTCAAATTGACGCAACACCGCGCAGCCATAAAACGTTACCGATGCACCGATCCTTGGGATCACCGCATCAAACCCTTCCAGCGGTTTGCCGCGGTAGTGGATCTGCGGCTTGTGGCTGGCAATGTTCATGTAGGCGCGCAGGGTGTCGATCACCACCATTTCGTGGCCACGCTCGGTACCGGCTTCAACCAGACGACGAGTGGAATACAGACGCGGGTTCCGCGACAGCACAGCGATCTTCATGCAACACCTGTGGAGGAGGTAGATACCGGGAACACCGGCTTGTCTTGTACGTACTTGATGCCCGGATTGACCACCAGTTGGCCGTGAATCAGGGCTTTGGAACCGAGTAACAGGCGATAACGCATGGATTTGCGGCAGGCGAGCGTGAACTCGACCCGCCAGACCCGATCACCGAGGGCCAGGGTGGTGCTGACCACGTATCGCTTCTGCGCGTGACCGTTGGAGCTTTTAATGGTTTTCATCGTCACCAGCGGCGCTTCGCAGCGTCGATGACGCAATTGCACCACCGTGCCCAAGTGCGCGGTGAAGCGAACCCACTGCTCGCCATCGCGCTCGAACGGCTCGATGTCGGTGGCATGCAGGCTGGAGGTACTGGCACCGGTGTCGATTTTTGCCCGCAGGCCCGCGACTCCCAAATCAGGGAGCGCCACCCACTCGCGCAGACCGACAACGGTCAAATGATCAAATGTCTTCAAAGTTGCTCAACCGGTAGAAACCGCACAGGTCCGCAAGCGGCCGAATTCGCGGTATTCACGCAGAATAATGGTTAAAAGGCGACAGATATCTACGGCCCGGATTTCCAGCCCTCCGAGGAGGTTCTGGAATGCATGCATTGTAATCCGCGCCGGTGGAATTCTTGGTACGACTGAAACGGTAGTACAGTTCACCAATATTTCAGAATGAGGAAATTCCATGGCACAAAAAAATGAAGAGGACGACAAAGTCCGCCTCGATAAATGGTTATGGGCTGCGCGGTTTTATAAAACCCGAGCCTTGGCCAAGGCCGCGATTGAAAGCGGCAAGGTGCATTGCCGTGGCGAGCGCTGCAAGCCGGGCAAGGAGCCAAGAGTAGGCGATGAATTTGTGATTCGCGCAGGTTTCGAAGAGCGCACGGTGGTGGTTCAGGCATTATCGATCGTTCGCCGTGGCGCGCCGGAGGCTCAGACGCTGTACGCCGAAACCGAGGCCAGCATCGCCAAACGCGAAAACGCCGCGGCCCAGCGCAAGGCAGGTGCGCTGGGGATGACCACCGATGGCAAACCGAGCAAGAAACAGCGCCGGGATCTGTTCAAGTTCCGTGGCAGCAGCAACGACGAGTGAGTCAGGAATTTCTCGGGCGATGTTCAGTCCGTCATCGCGGGCAAGCCCGCTCCCACAGGGAAATGCGGTTAACGATGGGAGCGTGGCTTGCCCGCGATCGAGTGCGCAGCACTCGCCAGACGCCACCTTATCCCCAGGGAAGACTTGCAATTTCCCGATCGAGCAACCATATCGGGTGATTCGCCAGCGGCGCATCGAGCGGACAAACAGCCACTCGTCGAAAATCACACACAGCCTCTGACCTGTAGGCCATAACCAGAAGGCCAGCAGTGCCAGAGACGCAAAATCGCGAGAGCCCAAACCGGCGGACGTTCCTCCTTGCTTGGAACAACCCCGGATTGTTCATAAAATACCGGCCATGGCCGAGCACGCGCGATTTTTGACCGTTGAACTCCAATGTCACCCATTCAGATACCCAGACCTATGACCGACCTACCGGATAACGACTTCACCCAACGCTTCATCTTCGATGACAGCGACACCCGTGGCGAGCTGGTCTCGTTGGAGCTCAGCTACGCCGAAGTCCTGGCCAAGCACGCCTATCCGGAACCGGTCCAGCAACTGCTCGGCGAACTGATGGCGGCCGCCTCGCTGCTGGTCGGCGCGCTGAAGTTCGATGGCTTGCTGATCCTGCAGGCCCGCTCCGACGGCCCGATCCCGCTGCTGATGATCGAGTGCTCCAGTGAACGCGATATCCGCGGCCTGGCCCGTTACGAGGCCGACCAGATCGCCCCCGACGCGACACTCGCCGACCTGATGCCGAACGGCGTGTTGGCGCTGACAGTCGACCCGACCCACGGTCAGCGCTACCAGGGCATCGTCGACCTCGACGGCGAAACCCTGTCCGAGTGCTTCACCAATTATTTCGTCATGTCCCAGCAGGTCGGCACCCGCTTCTGGCTGTACGCCGATGGCCGTCGTGCCCGTGGCCTGCTGTTGCAGCAACTGCCCGCCGACCGCTTGAAAGATGAAGAAGAACGCGCCGCCAGCTGGCAGCACATCACCGCGCTGGGCAGCACCCTGACCGCGGATGAACTGCTGAGCCTGGACAACGAAACCGTGCTCCATCGCCTCTACCACGAAGAGCAGGTGCGCCTGTTCGACGTACAAAAACTGCGCTTCCGTTGCAGCTGCTCGCGCGAGCGTTCAGCCAATGCCCTGGTCAGTCTGGGTGTGGAGGATGCGCAAAACCTGGTCGTCGAACACGGTGGCAACATCGAGATCGATTGCCAGTTCTGCAATCAGCGCTACCTGTTCGATGCCGCCGATATCGCTCAATTATTCGCCGGAGCGGGCGTCGACACGCCGTCAGATACCCGTCACTAAAACGGTTCAGCGCAGGTAAATTCACTGGTTAGTGCCGGTATTACGCCGTTACGACGGGAGGGCCCTACTCTTTTTGGGCTTTTCTGGCATAATCCGGCCCACTTTTTCTCGCGGTAGTAGTGCACGACTTTCTACTACAAAACGTTTGGAGCACTCGGCCACTGGCCGATGGGGAACCTCATGACGCAAGCCAATAACGCCGTGTACACCGATCTGAGTGTTGATGATCTGGTTAAAGAAGCCCTGACTCGCGGTGAAGGCGAGCTTGCCGATACCGGCGCGCTGGTTGTTCGCACCGGTCACCGTACCGGCCGTTCGCCAGTCGACCGTTTCATCGTTGACGAGCCGACCACTCAGGCTGCTATCGCCTGGGGCCCGATCAACCGCAAGTTCCCGGCCGACAAGTTCGATGCCCTGTGGGACCGCGTCGAGGCGTTCAACAACGCGCAAGAGCATTTCGTTTCCCACGTGCATGTAGGCGCGGCTGCCGATCACTACCTGGCCGTGAAAATGACCACCCAGACTGCCTGGCAGAACCTGTTCGGTCGTTGCCTGTTCATCAACCCGGCCCAGTACAACCCGGCTGGCCGTGATGAGTGGCAGGTGCTCAACGTCGCCAACTTCGAATGCGTTCCTGAGCGTGACGGCACCAATTCCGATGGTTGCGTGATCCTCAACTTCGCACAGAAGAAAGTGCTGATCGCCGGCATGCGTTACGCCGGTGAAATGAAGAAAGCCATGTTCTCCGTGCAGAACTTCCTGCTGCCGGCTTCCGACGTGCTGCCAATGCACTGCGCTGCCAACATCGGCGAAGCAGGCGACGTGACCCTGTTCTTCGGTCTGTCCGGCACCGGTAAAACCACCCTGTCGGCCGACGAAAGCCGTTACCTGATCGGTGACGACGAGCACGGCTGGGGCGAAGGCGTGGTGTTCAACATCGAAGGTGGTTGCTACGCCAAGTGCATCGACTTGTCCGAGAAGAACGAGCCGGTCATCTGGAAAGCCATCAAGCACGGCGCAGTCCTGGAAAACGTCGTTATCGATGACGCCAAGCACGCCGACTACGCTGACGTCAGCCTGACCCAGAACAGCCGCGCTGCCTATCCGCTGGAGCACGTTGCCAAGCGTTCCGAGATGAACCTCGGTGGCGAGCCAAACGCTGTGATCTTCCTGACCTGCGACCTGACCGGCGTACTGCCGCCAGTGTCGATCCTCAGCGAAGAACAAGCGGCCTACCACTTCCTGTCCGGCTACACCGCTTTGGTGGGCTCGACCGAAATGGGTTCCGGCAGCGGCATCAAGTCGACCTTCTCCACCTGCTTCGGCGCACCGTTCTTCCCGCGCCCGGCTGGCGAATACGCTGAGTTGCTGATCAAGCGCATCCGCGGTTTCGGCTCCAAGGTTTACCTGGTCAACACCGGCTGGACCGGTGGTGGCTACGGCGTTGGCAAGCGCTTCAACATCCCGACCACCCGTGGCGTGATTGCAGCGATCCAGAGCGGCGCGTTGATCGGTGCTGAAACCGAACACCTCGACACCATCAACCTCGACGTGCCGTTGGTTGTACCGGGCGTTGAGACTGGCCTGTTGAACCCACGTAACACCTGGGCTGACAAGGCTGCTTACGATGAAGCTGCCAAGGCACTGGCCGGGTTGTTCGTTGAGAACTTCAAGAAGTTTGAAGTGAGCGACGCGATCAAGGCTGCCGGGCCTAATTTGTAAGTGTTGGTTTGATGTAATGAAAAAGCCGCCCTTTGAGGGCGGCTTTTTTATGGGCGATACACAAACACTCACGAGCTCAATTGCCGGAAAGCCGAAACGCTGGCGCCATGTTGTCTTGTTCGCGCCTCGACAGTCCCAGCGCGCTGGCCAGTGTTGCCCATTGGCTGACGGCCTCTTGGAAACTCTCAATAATTTCTTCCGCATCCGCACGTTTGACTCGAAAGTATTCGGCCACTTCTCGAGCGAGTTCAAGGTCCAGTGCGTTGTCGGCGTTTGTGATGTTGAGCTTCAATCCATCGGCGTGTGGTACCGGGTTCATGTCATAGGCATCAGACAGACGCCAGCCCCGACCTGGGTCAAGGAGAAAGCCATGGTTGCGCATGTGATCATCAGTATTGGAAACGAGGATGTTGAACACGATACGTGACCAAAGCTCGCGCAAATCTGTGTTGGGTTCTGAACCGTGTTCCATGAGCACTTCTGCCAGCTCAAGGTAGCTGGCGCCTACCGATGCATCGTCACCGTCCACACGGTCTGTCATGGTCATGGCTGAGGCGAAATGTAATCGGCCACCCGTTTCGGTACGGTCAAAGCGCTTGACCATGAAACAGTGATGATCGCTTGCGAAGCGACAGGCTCTGCCGGTTGCGACCCGCAACCCGCAATGATTCGCCAAGGCGTTCACCACCATTTCCCAGCCTCCGACGTCGTAGTCATCACGTGTGCTGGGGAACTTCGCAATCCATAAATGACCATGCTCGTCAGCAACGCTTGCCTTGGGTCTGGCGCCACCCAGTGAACCGCCGGGAGCTATCAGCATCCTTAGCCACTCGCGCCCATCGGGAGACGTGTTATCTGGATCGCTCTCCAACGCACGACTTGCCTCCTCAAGTGCGCGCAACTCCACAAAAGGTGGGGCCGCCAAGCCATCACGATCATCCAGAAAGTTGCCTTCGTCGTTGAGCTTGTAGCGAATTGCCCCGACTCGATAGAGGTCATGAACGCCCAGGAGGAAATCCGATTCGTATAGCTTGGCGCCTACCGGCGCTGCCCCGTCTCGGATATCTCGCTCCAATCGCCGCTTCATCAGCAATTGACCCCATCGATCCGGGCTTGAGTCGGCAAAAACGCCGAACCGTGACTGATGTTGACCAGGAAACTGTCGGCCTTCAAATAGGCCAATGCGGGGATCCAGCGACGTGAAGCTCAACTCAGGATCGGCCAAGGCAGCAGCGTCGTACTCAAACTCGAACACATCGGTTGAACGCGCCTTTCTGGCATGCAGCAATCCCAAGCGTCTTGGTCCGTTCAAGGATTCCCAGTCGGCATATACCGCGATCAGCGTCATTTTCAGTCCGTCGTAGGTTTAGGTTTTTTCTTCGTTAGCAAACTGGATAAAGAATGGGTGTTCAAAGGGAAATCAACGGAAATATCTGATTTGGAGATCGGATTACCCAAGGCTTCTGTCTCCCTTTCACGAATAGGCTGCGATGCCTTCGCTGGGGGCAAGCTTCGTGCTCGTTGGCGTTTTACGGGGGCTAGTTGCGCGTCTTGCAGTTGGCGCCCCAACTCATCTGCTGCGGCGAGCTTGCTCAAGTCTTTCTCCAGGCCCAGCACCTGCATCACGGATAAATAAGCGCCCATCGTCACACCTGATCCGCCGGACTCCAGAGAGCGCAATGTTGTTAGTGACATGCCTGCTCTCTCGGCGACTTGTCTGGCTGTAAGCCTGCGACGCAACCGAGCGAGTTTCAGTCGTTCGCCAAATTCGGCGAGCAGCTTGGTCGCAGCCGGCAATAGGGGCGCTGTCTTCTTTGCCATATGCCATTATTCCTTCATTTTTTAGCTTTAATAGCCAGAATAATAGCACTTATGTAGTTCTTTGCTGGACGGGATGCCGAGGCGCGAGATCCAGCTTTGTTCTGTCCCGCAGCTTCAGATTTACGCGGTAAAGGCGAGAGATAAATTATTTAAAAATGCCATTATTCCACCTGAATTTGCCATAAATAGGCAGAATAATGGCACTTATGAGTTGTGTTGGTTGCCTTCATGAAATCGATGCTGAACTGTTCTTCAAGCGTTTCCATCAAGTGCTGCGCATCGCCACCGTCACCGCCTAGGTCGAGATAAATAGAGGTGGTCAGGCTGATAGTTTTGCGTTCGGGCAGGCCGAGTTCTTCGTGCAGCAACTGAATGAGCAGACGCATGGCGTGGTCGTCGGGAAGTCGGGGGCGAGGTTCATGGTTCTGGAGTCCGATTGGGCTTGCGCGGATCTTATTAGGCGTCTCGATTTGGGTGAAGCATGAATCTTTTGATCGTTCTGTCGCCGACGACTATAGGTGCGAGCCACCAAGCAGCGATAGACGACAAAGAGACCCGGCCTGTAGGAACCGGCCGAGCCTTGACTAGTCCTTTTCTATAGGAATTTTCCGCGGCGAATTTTCTCCCGTTTTTCCGCCATCAACTTTCTCGCCTCTTCATCAGAAATACTCGGCCGAGGATCATCAATGCCGGCCTGAACCTGCTCGATGAACCACGCCTCATAGGCAGCTTCGTCGATGTGAGCCTCACTGTCTTTGCAGGGCTGTTTCTCTATCACCGGTGTTTACCTCTGATCGCTTCAATGACCGTATTAACGAATATGCCGATACGAATCCACATCCGCCAAGCCAGTGCTCAACCCGGTCGCCGGCGCGTAGATCGTGCCCCGCACCGCCGAGAACTTCACCCCGTTACTGCCCAGCGAAACATACCGTTCGCCCTGGTCCAGTTCGGTGAAGTAGGTGTAGGAGTACTTTTCCATGGCTTTGTATTTCGCGGCGTCGCGGGCCATGGCGTTGTGATGGTTTTGCAGGTCGGCCGGGGTCAGGTTGAGGGTTTTGTTTAGCGGTACGCCCCAGCGCTTCAGGCACACTTCGGCAAAGTGGCGGACGATCAGACCAGGTTCGGCCAGCGTTTTCGGGCCGCTGACACCATCGGCCGAGGCATTGCCGACCAGGGTGCCATGGCGGCCGGGCAGGGGGTAAATGTGGGTTCGGGTGCCGGTGGCCGTTTGCGGGATGACACAGCTGAAACCTTTGGAGCGCTCGTCGCGTGCGTAGAAGCCGACGTACTCCTTTACATTGGCGTTGAGTTTTACTTTGTCTTCCTGAAAGTTACTGATGCCGGGTACCGGGTCAATCGCAAAAATACTGACGGGAATGTTTTTTAATGCCGCATCTTTAAACATGGCATTGGCCAGCATATGGCAACTGATCCCCCCGCGGCTCCATCCGACCAGATTAACTTTGGTGGGGATAATGCCGTCTTTGCGGAAAGTCTTGATGATTTGCTCTTGTAACTTTTGTTGGGTCACGCTGCGTTCACCGTAATTATATTTACGCCATAGCCAGGAACCTTCGATTTTCACGTCGTCAATGGGAATACCGGCAGCCTTGAGGCGGTTGTATTCGGTCTCGGTCAACTGTTCTCGCTGCCAGTCACACTTGCCTTTGATGATATTGACGGCGTGTTTGACGTTCTCCTCCCAGCCTTTTCCGAACAGGGTGCCGCTGAGGCCGTAGTCTTTGGACTGGGTAAACAGTTCATCAGCTTGCAGGTTGCTGGTACCCGGACCATCGATCACGATCCATTCGGCAAACTCTCGTCCACCGTGAAGAGAAGCCAGGGTCGAAACCAGTTCGCCATTCCAGTAAGTTGGATTTTTATTGTCAAACTTAGTCGAACCGGTGCCGCAAAAGAAAATAGTTAATGTAGTCATTGTTGTGCTCTTGTTTGATTAAAGAGCGGGCAGATTAGTATCGGTCGTTTAAATATTGAAAGTGATGGATTGTTTCTATGTTTGTGAGGGTGGTGTTCTTTGTCTGGCGATGTCGAGAAGTTCGCAGCCGTCTTGTGTTAATAAATAGAGTGCATTGACTATGTTGGGAATATCTTTTACATCCGCCTGTTTGAAGCACAGGCAATATAGCGTTTCGAGCAAGTCACTGGCCGCGCGCAAGCGTTGTTGCGCGGCGTCAAGGATCGCGCCGGTACTGGCAGCGGTATCAATGACCAACACGGGAGTATCGCTGTAACTGGTTTTGAGTGGGCGATAGCGATCTTGCATGATGTCCGTCCTGTTTTCAGCGGCGCGGCAAACTATAGGGGCGTGCATCCATGCCTCGCAATACCGCGCAAATGGACAGGGTTTGTAGGGGATTTACTGCTGGTGTCGCCTTTTGCCTACGTGCGGGCCGAGGTTTTTTTCAGCAATACCCTTGGGAGGCGAGTTTCCTACGGGATCGTCAGGCACAGCGCCTCAAGCCTCGGAAGAGGGGACGTCAGAATCTGTAGGACGTTTCGAAAACGATTGTGCACCGCATAAGGGGAAATCAGCCCGGCTCATGCTGCGAGGGCGAGCAAGCGCCGGGTGGCCATGTGGGTGCCTTAGCGACTTGACCCGCAGTGGTCAGGACGTTCGCCAGGCCTGTTGGGCCGAACACTCCAGTGTGTCGCATGCAGCGAGCAGCGGTGGCTCCGTCGGTGGTCCACCGCAGGCACTCAGCAGCAGGGAAGTCAGGATCATCGCAATGGCATAAATCGATTTTTGGAGCATGGTCATTCCTTGTTCAATGTCGCGCCCATCAGGCGTCCTGCCGTGATGTGAAATGCGCGGACGATTGTTTTGCGAGAAAGACCTTACTGCCAGAGTGAATGGCGCTGCGAGGAACAAAGTGTTTCGTTTGTTTCATTCTGTGGCCAGGCCCCATCGGGCGACGCTGTATCATCCCGTATCGTTTTGATCCCCGACCTTTTCTCGACTCGCTGCGTTTGCCGGCTAGGCTTTGGACTTCGCAGCGGTCAACGGAGTGACAGCTTATGCACAACACCCTGGAACAGGTTTTCGGTTATCCACAGTTTCGTCCCGGTCAGGAGGCGGCAGTCAGCGCGGTGTTGGCCGGGCGCTCGGCGGCGGCGATTTTCCCCACCGGGTCCGGCAAGTCCCTTTGCTATCAGTTACCGGCCTTGTTGCTGCCGCACCTGACGCTGGTGGTTTCGCCGTTGCTGGCGTTGATGCAGGATCAGTTGGCGTTCCTGCAACGCCATGGCATTGCGGCGGGCAGTATCGACTCGGCGCAGAGTCGCGATGACGCCAGCGATGTGATGGCGCGGGCCAAGTCCGGCGAGCTGAAGATTTTGATGATCTCGGTGGAGCGCCTGAAGAACGAGCGCTTTCGCAACTTCCTTCAGCAAGTTCCTATCTCGTTGCTGGTGGTGGACGAGGCGCACTGCATCTCGGAGTGGGGTCACAACTTCCGCCCCGATTACCTCAAGCTGCCCGACTACCAGCGTCAGTTCAATATCCCGCAGGCACTGCTGCTGACCGCGACCGCGACGCCCAAGGTGATCGCCGACATGGAGGCCAAATTCGCTATCGCCCCGGAGGACGTGGTGACCACGGGTTTCTATCGGCCAAACCTCAATTTGTTGGTCGAGCCCGTACGCGGTCAGGACAAACGCCGACGTCTGGTCGAATGGATGAGCGAACGCCCCAATCAGCCGAGCATCGTCTATGTCACCTTGCAAAAAACCGCTGAGCACATCGCCGAACACTTAGGGCGCAATGGTATTCAAGCGGAGGCCTATCACGCCGGTCTGCCTCACGATCAACGCGAAGGCATACAAAAGCGGTTCATGGCCGGACAGTCAAATTGCATCGTCGCCACCATCGCGTTTGGCATGGGGATCGATAAGAGCGACATCCGCAACGTGGTGCATTTCGACCTGCCCAAATCCATCGAAAACTACAGCCAGGAAATCGGCCGCGCCGGGCGTGACGGTCAGCCCTCCGACTGCCTGGTGTTGGCCAACCACGACAGCCTCAACGTGCTGGAAAACTTCGTCTACGGTGACACACCCGAGCAGGACGGGATCCGCTGTGTGCTCGATGAAATGCTCGCCGCAGCGCCTGAGGAGCAGTGGGAGTTTTTGTTGGGGCCGTTAGCCGATCAAAGCAACATTCGCCAATTGCCACTCAAGACCTTGCTGGTGCAACTGGAGTTGCGCGGCTTGATCGCGCCGCGTTACGCCTACTACGCCGAATACCGGTTCAAGTATTTGCAAGAACCGGAGGCCTTGCTCGCGCGCTTCGAGGGTGAGCGCAAGGACTTTGTCGCCGCGATCATCCAGACCTCCAGCCGCGCGCGGACCTGGGCCACGGTGAACTTCGATGCGTTATACGAGCAGCATCAGGCGGAGCGCAACCGGGTGGTCAAGGCGCTGGATTATTTCCAGGAGAAGGGTTGGGTCGAGCTCGAAAGCAAGCAGATGACCGAGGTCTACAGCCTCCTGCAAACGAGCTTTGACAGTCAGGCCCTGAGTGCCGAACTGCACGCTTATTTCACACAACATGAGCGTACCGAAATCGCGCGGATTCACGCCATGCTGGACCTGTTCGCCACAGACCACTGCCTGGGTTATCGCCTGGCCGAGTATTTCGGCGACGAAAACGCGCCGCGTCAGTGCGGGCATTGCTCGGTGTGTCACGGTGATGTCGCGCGGCTGCCTGCACCACCAGAATTGCCGGCGCTTGTGGATAAAAATTTCGAAGCGCTGTGCGGTGATTTTATCCACAGGCATGAGCAACACACTGGCAACGTTCCTTCGGCTGAACGGGTGACGCGTTTCCTTTGCGGGATCAGCGTGCCGCTGTTTACCAAGATGAAGGCGCGGACTGTTTCAGGGTTTGCGGCGCTGGAAGATTATCCGTATGCCCAAGTGCGTGAATGGGCAGAGCAACATCTCTCCCACAGGAGTTAACCGGCGTCTGCGGAGAATCGGTACATCCATCCGCTGAATGTTGCTCATCACAGGAATAAATTTCAAAAACCAGCGATGGCTGACTATGGTGGGGGCTGTCTTTGGATCGCCAACAAGAGAGCAAATCATGAGCCAGACGCCATTCAATATTCAGCGCGCCGCCGTCATCGGGGCCGGCACCATGGGCCGTGGCATTGTCATGTGTCTGGCCAATGCCGGGGTGCCGGTGCAGTGGGTGGATAACAATCCGCAGATGCTTGAACAGGCGCTGGCCACCGTGGCCGACACCAACGCTCACAATGTGCGACAAGGGCGTATCGATCAGGCCGAAGCCGATGCGCGCACTGCGCGTGTGACCGCCGCGGCGGATTACGCAGCGATCCGCGAGGTCGATCTGGTGATCGAGGCAGTGTACGAAAACCTTGAACTGAAGCAGAAAATCTTCAGCGAACTGGACGGCCTGCTCAAACCCGAAGCGATTCTGGCCAGTAACACGTCGGCGCTGGATATCGATGCTATTGCCGCCGCCACTCGCCGCCCGCAGCAAGTGCTGGGTCTGCACTTCTTCAGCCCGGCCCACATTATGAAACTGCTGGAAATCGTCCGTGGCGCCCAGACTGCGCCGGCGGTGCTTGATGCGGCTTTGGCGTTGGGCAAGCGCATGGGCAAGGTCAGCGTGGTGGCGGGCAATTGCGACGGTTTCATCGGCAACCGCATGCTCAACACCTACGTACTCGAAGCGCGCAAGATGCTGCTGGAGGGGGCTTATCCCTATCAGGTGGATGCGGCACTGCAAGGATTCGGGTTTGCCATGGGACCGTTCCGCATGTACGACGTGGTGGGCGTCGACCTCGGGTGGCGCGCTCGGGAACTGGCGGGTACAGGCCAGGATGCGCCGGAGGTCCAGGTGGATAACCGGCTGTGTGAACTCGGGCGTTTCGGTCAGAAGAGCGGTAACGGTTATTACCACTACGAGCCCGGTAGCCGTCAGGCCGAGCACGATGTGGAAGTCGATGCGCTGGTGCTGCAGGTCAGCGAAGGATTGGGCTTTCAGCGTCGTGATATCAGCGCTGAGGAGATTCTTGAGCGTTGCTTGCTGGCACTGGTCAACGAAGGGGCGAAGATCCTTCAGGAAGGCATTGCGCAGTCCGCGCACGATATCGATCTGGTGTACCTCAACGGTTACGGTTTCCCGGCGGCGAAGGGCGGGCCAATGGCCTGGGCGGATCAGCAAGGCCTGGCGGACATTCACCAGCGCTTGATGGCCCTGGAAACCCGGCAGGGCGACCACTGGAAGCCGGCGCGCCTGATCGGTGAGCTGGCAGCAGTGGGTAAAGGCTTTGCGGATCGTTAGACTTCAGCCACTTCAAGACGAGAGTTGCGCATGAACCAACGCACCGACTACCCACACTTCCAGCCGATCACCACACGCTGGCACGACAACGACGCCTACGGTCACGTCAACAACGTCACCTACTACAGCTTCTTCGACACGGCGGTAAACACCTACCTGATCGAAGTCGGTGGCCTGGATATTCATGACGGCGAGGTGGTGGGTTTTGTCGTGAGTTCTGCGTGCGATTACTTTGCGTCCATCGCCTTTCCGGACCGGATCGAGATCGGACTGCGGGTCGGCAAACTCGGCAACAGTTCAGTGCAATACGAATTGGCGGTGTTCAAGCAAGGGGAAGACGAAGCCTGCGCTGCCGGACGCTTCGTGCATGTGTTTGTTGATCGTGCTTCGAATCAGCCAGTGTCGATTCCGGCCAGGTTACGTGGGGCTCTGGAGCGCCTGGTGGCGTAAGCCAGGCAAAAAAAATCGCAGCCCTAGGGCTGCGATTTTTTATGTACCGGTACCGGCCAACGAGGCGATGGAAGCCTTAGTCGCGGTAATACTTGTGATGCTTGCGATGCCCATAGGCATGACCGCGGCCAGGGTGGCGGTCACGGTAGTAGCGTCGATCATCGCCATGGCCACGATAGGAGCGATGACCATCGTCATCATCATTATTGCTCTGATTGCCCATGTAGTTACCCAGCGCGCCACCGGCGCCGCCGCCTGCTGCGGAGCCGATCAGGCTGCCGGTGGTGCCGCCCATGCTGCGGCCGACCACGTTACCGCCTGCTGCGCCCAGCGCGCCACCGATGGCGGCTTCGCCACGGCTGTGTTTGTTTGCGCCGACTGCGCTACCACCCGCGCCGCCCAGGGCCGCGCCGATGGTGGAACCTGTATTGCCGCCCAGCGACTGACCGACGACCGAGCCAAGAACCCCGCCCAATGCGCCGCCCACACCTGCTTCGGTGGTGCCGCCAGCAGAAGCAAGGCCACTGAACAAGCCAAGGGACAACAAGAGAATCGAGGAGAACTTCATGGAGGAACCTCAAGGGGATGACGACGCGATCCTGAGGCTGTGTCAGCGGTGTGACAATCGAAATCCGACGAGTAACACGACTTCAGCACATTTCTATAAGTTACTGTTTTATAGACGGAACTTAAGTGTTTTTCGTCGGTCTTTAGTTACTTCGGACGGGCCGTTTCTTTATAGAAACGGCCTTTTTTGTGGGCGATGGGAAAGTGTTTGATCCGGAGAATTTATTAATTTTGATATCGCTTTCGCGAGCAAGCCCGCTCCCACATTTAATCTTCATTGCACTCCAAGTTTGTGTTCACCGTAGATCTAATGTGGGAGCGGGCTTGCTCGCGAAGGGGCCAGACCAGACGCCGGGTTAAGCCGACTTGGCCAATATCAACCCAGTCTCACTCGCCATTTCCAACCGGATCGCCACAAACTTCGACGTTGGTGTATGGCTGCCATCCCCAATGCTTTCCAGCGGCACCAGCGGATTCACTTCCGGATAATAAGCCGCCGCTTGCCCCGCCGGAATATCAAACGCCAGCAGCGTGAAGCCCTTCACACGACGCTCACGGCTGTCATCCCAGATCGAAACGATGTCGGCCTTTTGCCCCGGTTTGAAACCCAGGCGAATGATGTCGGCTTCGTTCACGAACAACACATCGCGCTGACCTTTCACGCCACGATAACGGTCATCAAGACCATAAATAGTGGTGTTGTACTGATCGTGGGAACGCATCGACTGCATGATCAGATCCGGCAACACACCCGTCGCACGGGTACGTTCATGCACGAGGTCTTTGGGCAGCACGTTCGGCCGGAAGTTGGCACGCCCCGACGGGGTATTCCATTTGCGTGCACCGGCACTGTTGCCAAGGTAGAAACCGCCCGGATTCTTGACCTTCTCATTGAAGTCCCGGAAGCCCGGGATCGTATCGGCGATCAGATCGCGGATGCGGTCGTAATCGGCCACCAGCCAGTTCCAGTCCACCGGTTTGCTGCCCAGCGTGGCGGCGGCGATGCCGGCAATGATCGACGGTTCCGAGCGCATCTGGTTCGACAGCGCCTGCAACTGACCGTTGGAGGCGTGAACCATGCTGAACGAGTCTTCCACGGTGACCGCTTGCGGGCCTTCGGTCTGGATATCGATGTCGGTACGACCCAGACACGGCAAGATCAGCGCGTCTTTGCCGTGGGCCAAATGGCTGCGGTTAAGCTTGGTGCTGATTTGCACGGTCAGGTCGCAATTGCTCAGCGCCTGGAAGGTGCGCGAGCTGTCCGGCGTGGCTTGGGCGAAGTTGCCCCCCAGGCCGATGAACACTTTGGAGCGACCGTCGGCCATGGCGTGAATCGCTTCGACGACGTTGTGGCCATTGTCACGCGGTGCCTTGAACCGGAAGCGACGCTCCAGCGAATCGAGGAACGCCACCGGCGGGCGTTCGTTGATGCCCATGGTCCGGTCGCCCTGCACGTTGCTGTGGCCACGCACCGGGCACAGACCGGCGCCCGGTCGGCCGATGTTGCCGCGCAGCAGCATCAGGTTGGCGATTTCCTGGATGGTCGCTACCGAATGGCGGTGCTGGGTGATGCCCATCGCCCAGCACATGATCACGTTCTTGGCTTTGACGTACATGCGCGCCGCTTGCTCGATCTCCACCAGGGTCAGGCCAGACTGTTCGACGATCTGCTCCCACGGCGTATCGTCGACGGCGGCCAGGTAATCCAGGACGTTGGCGCTGTGTTCGTTGAGGAAGTCGTGGTCGAACACCGCAGGCTCACCGGCCTTCTGCGCATCGCGTTCCCATTGCAGCAGAAACTTCGCCATGCCGCGCATGATCGCCATGTCGCCGCCCAATGCCGGACGGAAGTACGCGGTGTTGGTCGGTTTGTCGCCGTTGGTGAGCATTTCGATCGGATGTTGCGGGTGCTGGAAGCGTTCCAGGCCACGCTCTTTCAGCGGGTTGATGCACACCACTTGCGCACCGCGTTTCACCGCTTCGCGCAACGGTTCGAGCATCCGCGGGTGGTTGGTGCCGGGATTCTGGCCCCAGACAAAAATCGCATCCGCATGTTCGAAGTCGTCGAAGGTCACGGTGCCTTTGCCGACGCCGACGCTTTGCGCCAACGCCACACCGCTGGCCTCGTGGCACATGTTCGAGCAGTCAGGGAAGTTGTTGGTGCCGTAGGCGCGCACGAACAGTTGATAGAGGTACGCTGCTTCGTTGCTGGCGCGGCCCGAGGTGTAGAACTCAGCCTGATTCGGGCTCGACAGGCCCTGCAAATGCTTGGCGATCAAGGCGAACGCGGCTTCCCAGCTGATCGGCTTGTAGCGATCGGTTTCGGCGTCGTAGCACATCGGCTCGGTCAAACGACCCTGGTACTCGAGCCAGTAATCGCTTTGCTCCAGCAACGCGCTGACGCTGTGTTTGGCAAAGAACGCACCATCTACACGGCGTTTGGTCGCTTCCCAGTTCACCGCTTTCGCGCCGTTCTCGCAGAACGCCACCATGCCGGCTTCCTTGGAATCGCCCCAAGCGCAACCCGGGCAGTCAAAGCCACCGTTCTTGTTGGTCTTGAGCATCATGCGCAGGTTTTTCAGCGCGTTGTCACTGGTTAACCAGGCCCGGGCAACGCTGGCCAGAGCGCCCCATCCACCGGCCGGACCTTTGTAAGGCTTGTAACGAGGAACAGGTGTCTGGTCGGCTTGACGGTGTTGACTCACGCTTGATTCTCCAAAGCCGGGCTGTAGACCCGCGGCGCATTCTTCTGGGGCAGATGGATGAGGTTAAGGTTGTGTCGACGCGCCCATTGCACGGCAAGGCCAGTGGGTGACGACAGACTGACCAGGGTCTGGATGCCGGCGCGCAAGACTTTCTGGATCAATTCGAGGCTGCAACGGCTGGTGACGATCGCCAGGCCGCCGGTGGTCGGGATCTTCTGGCGGATCAACCCGCCAATCAGCTTGTCGAGGGCGTTATGGCGGCCGATGTCTTCGCGGCCCAGCAGCAATTCGCCCTGACCGTTCATGAACACCGCTGCGTGCACCGCGCCGCAATGCTGACCGAGCGGCTGGAAGGCGCCGATGCGCTGGCGCAGGCCGTCGAGCCATTCGGCGGGCGGCAGTGGCGCGCCCGGCAACACCTTGAGGTCGGGCAATGCCTGCTCGACCGCTTCCACGCCACACAGCCCGCACCCGCTGGTGCCGGCCAGTTGCCGACGTTGCTGCTTGAGGTTCCAGAAGGCGCGATTGGCGATGGTCACTTGCGCGTACTGCGCCGACCCCGAGCCGCTGAGTTGCAGGTCATAAATGTCGGTGGCGTCTTCGATGATGCCGCTGCCCAGGCTGAAACCGACGATGAAGTCTTCAAGGTCAGTCGGCGTCACCAGCATCACTGCCTGGCTGATGCCGTTGTAGGCGATTGCCAACGCCACTTCCTCGGCGAGCGCGGTGCTGGCCGATTCGGTGTATTGGAGGTCGCTATAGCTGTAGATCTGGCTTGCGTCTGGCGCGGGCGTTTCAAGGGCTGGCGCCGCGCAGGAAGGGCGCTTGGCGTTCATGGCATCACCGACGGATTGGTCAGGCTTAAGCCTAGGCGCGTCAATAGGTCGCGTCTAATCGCTATTACTGATCCACCGATAGATGGCGTCGATCAAGAGTCTGTCGGTGATTTCTGATAGATCGCGAAACACGCTTCCGCCAAGGCCGAACGCGGCGCGCTTCGACGCATGATCAACCCAAGCCGGGCGAGGGTCTGGGCTCTTTCGATGGGTTGCAGGCGCAAATGATCGGTAAGGTTTTCCAGGCCGCCGTCCAACGGCATCACCGCACAGCAGAGGCCGCCGTGCACCGCTTGTAACAATTGATGGACGGCATCGGTTTGTAGCAGGGGTTGAGGCGTCAGGCCGCGGCTGTGGAAATTGTGATCGATGGACTGACGAAAGTGCATGCCGCTGGTGAGCATGCCCAAGGGCAATTCGATCAGCGATTCCCATGTGAGCGCAGCTTCGCCGAAATTGAAGAAGCGATGATCGTAGAGCAGGCCCATGCGGGTTTCGCTGAAGGCCAGCGAATCGAAACGCTCGCCGTCCAGGCGTTCCAGATAGGACACGCCGAGGTCGAGACGGTTGTTCGCCAGTTGTTCGAGGATTTGCTCGGAGCTTAATGCCGAGAGTTCGAAACGCAGGTTCGGGTGTTCGGCATGCAGGCGTTGCATCAGCGGCAGCGGATCGAAACTCGACAACGGCACTACGCCCAGCCGCAATGTACCGACCAGATTACCGCGACACGCGGCGGCTTCGGCCTGCAAGCCATCGTAGGCTGCCAACACCGTGCGCGCCCACGCCAACACGCGCTCACCCGGCGCGGTGAACCCTTCGAAGCGCTGGCCGCGATTGACCAGCGGCAGGTCGAGTTCTTCTTCGAGGCTGCGCAGGCGCATGGACAAGGTCGGCTGGGTGATGTGACAGCGCGCGGCGGCCTGGCCGAAGTGCCGGGTTTCGTCGAGGGCGATGAGGAATTTCAGCTGCTTGATGTCCATCTTCGCTCCAGGGCGCGGTGAGGGAGGGGATTCTAGCGCTTGCGCCGGATTAACGTCATTGGTCGGGTTGGAACCGGGGATTACGAGCTTGGTCTAGTCTTTTGCGTCTGGAACCTTAAACCCAAGGAGCGTGCACCATGAGTCTTTTGAGCTTTGTGAAAGAGGCAGGCGAAAAACTGCTCGATTTGCTGACACCCGGCAACGCCAATGCCAGCGAACAGTTGAAGGAACACATCAGCAAAGTCGGCCTGGGTAACCCGAATGTGCAGGCCACAGTGGATGGCGACAAAGTGACCGTGACCGGGGAAGTCGGCAGTCAGGAAGAGAAGGAAAAGATTTTGCTGGCGGTGGGCAATATCGCCGGTGTGGGCAGCGTTGATGATCAGATTACAGTGACCGGAGCGCCGACGCTTGTAGCGGCGAAATTTGTCGTCGTTGAGAAGGGTGACACCCTCAGCGCGATTTCTCTGCGCGTGTATGGCAATGCCAATCTGTACAACAAAATTTTCGAAGCTAACAAACCGATGCTCAAGGATGTGAACAAGATTTATCCGGGGCAGTCGTTGCGGATTCCTGAGTAAGCCCTGTGGCGAGGGAGCTTGCTCCCGCTGGGGAGCGAAGCGCCCCCAAGATCTTTGCGACTGCTTCGCAGCCGAACGGGGGCAAGCCCCCTCGCCACAGTCCGCGTCAGGCTTCAGAGCCCGGCAATCAGTTCCCGATAATCCCCCACCGCCGCAAACTCCGCCGTGTCCTTGGGCCCTTTGCGACTGTCTGGCTCACTCACCGCCAACAGATGCGCTACCCCAAAATCGCGAGCACTGCGCAGGATCGGCAAGGTGTCATCGATAAACAGACTGCGCGCCGGGTCAAAGCCTATATCTGCCTGCAGCGCCTCCCAGAATTGCGGATTCTCCTTGGGAAAGCCGTAATCATGCGAGCTGATCAAGCGCTCGAAGTACGGCGCCAGTTCAATCCTTTCCAGCTTCAATGACAGCGAGTCGCGGTGCGCATTGGTGATCATCACCACCCGTTTGCCTGCCTGTTTGATCGCCGCCAGAAACGTATCCGCATCCGGGCGCAAGGCGATCAGGTGCGCGGTTTCCAGTTTCAGTTCGCGCACCGGCAGTTTCAATTCGGCGCTCCAGAAATCCAGGCAATACCACTGCAACTGGCCGGCATTGCGTTCGAACAGTGGTTGCAATTCCATCTCGGCCATGGCCCGGCTCACCCCGTGCAACTCGGCGTAACGCTGTGGCAAGTGCTCCATCCAGAAATGGTTGTCGTAATGCAGGTCTAGCAGCGTGCCGTCCATATCCAGCAGAACGGTGTCGATGTCGCGCCAGGGCAGCAGGGACATAAAAAACTTCTCCAGCGGTAAAAGAGATATCCGAGGTCAACAATCAGGATAGGCCGGGTATAGTAACGCGTTCACGCCCAGGAGCTTTTCATGCGCCAGAAACCCACCGTACTCGCCCGCGAGATCGTCGCCACCAGCCGTCTGTTCTGTGTCGAAGAGCTGAAACTGCGCTTTTCCAATGGCGTGGAGCGCACCTATGAGCGTTTGGTTGGCAAAGGCGCAGGCTACGGCGCGGTGATGATCGTGGCCATGATCGATGCGGACCACGCGGTGTTGGTTGAAGAATACTGCGGCGGCACCGATGAGTATGAACTGTCCTTGCCCAAAGGCCTGATCGAGCCCGGTGAAGACGTGCTGGCGGCGGCCGAGCGAGAGCTCAAGGAAGAGGCCGGGTATGGCGCGCGGCAACTGGAGCATCTGACCGAGTTGTCGCTGTCGCCCGGTTACATGAGCCAGAAAATTCAGGTGGTGCTGGCCACTGATCTATATGAAGAAAGCCTTGAGGGCGACGAGCCTGAGCCAATGGGCGTGGAAAGGATCAACTTGCGCGAACTGTCCGCGCTGGCACAGAACCCGCGTTTCACCGAGGGCCGTGCCTTGGCGGCGCTGTACCTGGCCCGTGATCTGCTGACTCAGCGCGGGGTGTTACTGCCATGAATTTTCCGCATCCGTTGATGGCGCCGGTGGTTGAGTTGGCGTTGAAGGCTGGCGCCGCGATTTTGCCGTTCTGGCGCACAGGTACAGCCGTGACGGCCAAGGCTGATGATTCACCGGTGACCGCTGCCGATCTGGCGGCTCATCATTTGATTCTGGCCGGGTTGACTGCGCTGGACCCCAACATTCCGGTGCTGTCCGAAGAAGACGCCAACATCCCGCAAAGCGTGCGCGCCGGTTGGCAGCGTTGGTGGTTGGTAGACCCGTTGGACGGCACCAAGGAATTCATTTCCGGTAGTGAAGAATTCACCGTCAATATCGCGCTGATCGAGCAAGGTCGGGTGGTGTTTGGCGTGGTGTCGATGCCGACCAACGGGCGTTTCTACGTCGGTGGCGCAGGCCTGGGCGCCTGGCGCGGCGACAAGGACAGCTCGCCATTGCCGATCCAGGTTCGCGAAATGCCTGCGGCGGGGGAAGCGTTTACCGTGGTCGCCAGCCGTCGACATTCGAGCCCGGAACAGGAGCGCTTGCTAGCCGGGTTGAGCGACAGCCTGGGTGAGTTGCAATTGGCCAACATCGGCAGTTCGCTGAAATTTTGCCTGTTGGCGGAAGGGGCGGCGGATTGTTATCCGCGTCTGGCGCCGACTTCGCAGTGGGACACAGCAGCGGCGCAAGGCGTGCTGGAAGGCGCGGGCGGTGAAGTGCTGGACTTGAGCGGTGCGCCGTTTTGCTATCCGGCGCGGGAATCGTTGTTGAATGAATTCTTTCTGGCGCTGCCAGCGAAGGCTGCATGGCGTGAAAAACTGCTGGAACTGGCTCGTAGCTAAGCACGCCATCCCCTGTGGCGAGGGAGCTTGCTCCCGCTGGGGCGCGAAGCGGCCCCCAACCCAAGCACCGAGCAGCATCAGGTGAACGCTGTTGCCTGATTTGCGACTGCTGCGCAGCCGAGCGGGAGCAAGCTCCCTCGCCACAGGTTTGGTGCGAGTCCCGACACTTAGCGGTGCAGCACGTACTGCCCGCTAAACCTCACCGCATCCTCATCGCTGTCGACATTCACGATCCTGGAATGCAGCGTCAACCGCGCCCGCCCATAGCGCTGATACATCGCCAGAAACTTCTTCCACACCGCCGCACTTGGCGCCTGGCAAATCGCCGTCGCGTCCATGGTCACTGGCAGCGGATAGCTGATCTGCCCTTCGTGAATCACGATGTGCCCGTCTTCAATCCCTTCTTCACGCAAGCGCAAATGCAGCCAGCCCCAACCCGCCAACACCGCGGCGCAATACAGGCTGCCGCCGAACATGGTGCTTTTGTGGTTGACGTTGGCTTCCAGCGGCAAGTACAGGCGCAGTTGCTGGTCGTGCCAGTCGAGCACTTTGACGCCCATCGCCTGCGTCAGGGGGATGTCGTGATGGAGAATCGATTCCAGGTGACGACTGTCGCGGTTCATGCACGGACCTCTTGTTTGAAAGTGATGATTTAACGGTGGCTCAATCGAGATCGTCGCTCGTCCCGCTGGCGCTACCCGCGAAGTTCAGCCCATGTTTGCGCAGCTTGTCGTGCAAGGTTTTGCGCGGAATGCCCAGCGCTTCGGCGAGGCTGCGTACGGAGCTGTGGGAACGTGCAAGTTCAGCGGCGATCAGGCTCTTTTCGAAATTTTCCACTTGCTCGCTCAAGCCTCCGCTGACCCCTTCAACCGGCGCGCTGCTTGCGCCATCCGGCGTGTTGTTATCCAGCGCCAGTTCCAGGCCCAGGGCAAAGCGCTCGGCAGCATTTTGCAGTTCCCGTACGTTGCCGGGCCAGGTGTGGCGCAACAGCAGGGCGCGTTGTCCCGGTTGCAGCTCATGGGGCGGCAAACCGTGGCGGGTGCTGGCTTCGTCGGCGAAATGCTGGAACAACATCAACGCGTCTTCGCCGCGCTCGCGCAGTGGCGGAATGCGCAGCGGCGCGACGTTCAGGCGGTAATACAAGTCAGCACGGAAGCGCCCTTGATCGGCGGACTGGCGCAGGTCCTCCTTGGTCGCGGCGATGATGCGGATGTCCAGCGGGATCAACTGATTGCCGCCCAGGCGTTCGACGACGCGCTCTTGCAGCAAGCGCAGCAATTTCACCTGCACATCCAGGCTCATGCTTTCGATTTCATCGAGGAACAGCGTGCCGCCGTTGGCGAACTCGAACTTGCCGATGCGACGTTTTTGCGCGCCGGTGAACGCGCCGGGCTCATGGCCGAACAACTCGCTTTCCACTACGGATTCGGCCAGTGCGCCAGCGTTGATCGCCACGAACGGACCGTTACGACGGTTCGACAAATCGTGCAGCGCACGGGCCACGACTTCTTTGCCCGCACCGGTTTCACCGAGGATCAGTACGTCAGCCTTGGTCGCGGCCAAAGCGCCAATCTGCTCGCGCAGGCGCAGCATCGGCGCCGATTGCCCGACCAGGCGGGTGCTCAGTTCGTTGCGATCACTCAGGGCCAGACGCAGGCTGCGGTTATCCAGCACCAACCGGCGTAAGGCCAGGGCGCGGCGCACGCTGTCGAGCAGGGCGTCGCTGGCGAAAGGTTTTTCGAGGAAGTCATAAGCCCCGGCGCGCATGGCTTGCACCGCCAGCGGCACGTCGCCGTGGCCGGTGATCAGCAGCACCGGCAGCTCCGGGTCCTGGGCATGCAGTTCGGTCAGCAACTCGAGACCGTCCATGCCCGGCATCCGAATGTCGCTGACCACCACACCCGGCCAGTCGCGCTCCAGCTGCGCGGCCAGGCCTTTGGCTTCGGCCAGCGGCAGGATTTTCAGGCCAGCCAGATCCAGCGTTTGGCTCAAGGCCTGACGCAGATGGGGATCGTCGTCGATCAACACGACCTGAATGCGATTATCGATGGTCATGCACTTCGGTCCTCGGACGGTTGCAGGCTCACGCCCGGTGCGCCAGCGCGCAGCTTCAAGGTAATCAGCGCGCCGCCTTCCTTGTGGTTGGCGAACGACAGTTCACCACCGAAGGCACGCATCAGGGTTTCGCAAATCGCCAGCCCCAGCCCAAGCCCTTGTGTGCGGGTCTTGGTGGTGTAGAAGGGCTCGCTCGCACGCCCCAGGGCTTCCATGCAAAAGCCGGGGCCGTTATCGCGAATGTACAGAGTGACGCCGTCAGCAGTGGATTGGGCACTCAACCAGAGCTTACGCGGCGGACCTTTTTCGGTCAGCGCATCAAGGGCGTTGGCCAACAGGTTGCCGAGCACCTGACGCAAACGGGTCTCCCCGGCCTCGACCCACAGCGTGGCGGCGGGCAGGTCGCGAATCAATTCGACTTCCATGCTGCGTCGGCGCTTGGCCAGCAACGCCAGCGCGTCATCCAGCGCCGGTTGCAGGGCCACGCTTTCCGGCGCGTGCCGATCACGGCGGGCGAAGGCGCGCAGGTGAGCGATGATCGAGGCCATACGCCCGGTCAACTCGCTGATCAGTTTGAGGTTGCCGCGCGCATCGTCGGTGCGCTGATGATCGAGCAGCACCTCGGCGTTTTCCGCATAGCTGCGAATCGCCGCCAGCGGTTGATTGAGTTCGTGGCTGATGCTCGCCGACATGGTGCCGAGTGCCGACAATTTGCCGGCCTGCACCAGATCATCCTGGGCGCGAACCAGTTCCTGCTGGGCATGCTCGCGCTCCAGTACTTCCTGTTTCAATCGTCGGTTGAGGCCTTCAAGGTCGCTGGTGCGTTCGGCGACCCGGCCTTCGAGTTCACGGCGGGCCTTGGCTTCGAAGGCGATCCGTTCGAGGTAATGGCGCCGGCGCTGCATCATCAGCCCGAGCAGCAGCATCACCACCAACAATGTTGCGCCTCCGATGGCGACCACCGTGCGCACCGGCCGATCGATCAGGGTGCGCGGGGCAAGGATGCTGACGTTCCAGCCGGTTTCGGCGATCTGCTGGGTTTGCGTCAGCCAGGCATTGGGATTGAGTTTCAACGGCTTCGGATCGCGGGTTGGATACGGTTGGATCGCGGTGATGGCCTGGTTTTCTTCGTCACTCAACGGGCGGGTCGAGCGAAAGCGCCACTCCGGTCGCGACGTGAGAATGACCACGCCATTGTGGTCGGTCAGCAGCAGTTGTTCCGGGGTTTTGCCCCAGAGGCTTTCGGTGTGGTCCAGGTCGACTTTGACCACCAGCACGCCGATGACTTTTTCGCCATCGCGTACCGCGGCGGCGAAGAAGTAGCCGCGTTTGGCCGAGGTCGTGCCCAGGCCGAAAAACCGTCCGAGCCGCCCGGCCATGGCTTCACTGAAATAAGGCCGGAAGGAAAAATTACGCCCGACAAAGCTGTCGTGCTTATCCCAATTGGACGCCGCCAGTGTCTTGCCCCGGGTGTCCATCAAGTACATGACTTCGGCACCCGTTTGGGTGCTGATGTTTTTCAGCAAGCGGTTGGCATTGCCCTGGGTGACGCTATCGTCGGGCGCGCCGAGGACGGCACGCAGGGCTGGCAAGTCGCCGAGAATCTGCGGCAACACTTCATAGCGGTGCAGCGTGCCCAGCAGGTTGGCGACGTACAGGTCGAGAGTCTGACGGTTCTGCCCGGCCAGTTCGCTGCGGTAATAGCGCTCGGCCAGGTGCTCCAGCGGCCACAGCAGCGGCGCCAGGCACAGCGCCAGCAGGGCGAGACTGCGCCAGCGGGGTCTGCGAGGGAGGTTCGGAGTCATGAGCATCGGGCGCCTGAGGGTACAGGCGCATTATGCCTAGGCTTAATGGCGCAGTCTGCGCGCCTTGGCCAGTCGATCCAGCGACGATGCGTCAGACAGGTTTCAGGAGAAGACTTCTGCGTCCTTGAAGAACGCGGCGGCTTGATCTTTGCCGGACAGTTGTGGTGCTTCGTCCAGTTGCCAATCGATCGCCAGGTCCGGGTCGTCCCAGCGAATGCTGCGCTCGGCGGAGGGCGTGTAATAGTCGGTGGTTTTGTAGAGGAATTCGGCGAACTCGCTCAGCACCACAAAACCGTGGGCGAAACCTTCCGGGACCCAGAGTTGGCGATTGTTGTCGGCGGATAGACGCACCGCTACCCATTTGCCGAAATGTGGTGAGCTACGACGAATATCCACCGCCACATCCAGCACTTCACCGGCCGTCACGCGGACCAGTTTGCCTTGGGTATTTTGCAGTTGGTAATGCAAGCCGCGCAGTACACCTTTTTGCGAGCGGGAATGATTGTCCTGAACAAACTGTGTGTTCAGGCCAGTCGCGTCTTCGAAGGCCTTGGCATTGAAACTTTCATAGAAGAAGCCGCGCTCGTCACCAAAAACCTTGGGTTCGATGATCAGAACACCGGGCAGGTCGGTGGTGACTACATTCATGGTGCTTCTCCAGTCATAGGTGTTGATGGGGGACATTCTTGCGCAAAGTCTCGAGGTAGGCGAGTAGGACTTGATTTTTCTTGATGCGTTCCCTGGTTATGTTGTGTGCCAAGGCAGGTCAGGCAATCGAAAGGGGGTTGCGTATCGCCTCTGGCAGTGGCGATATAAGCGCCTAATAAAATTTCAGAGGTCGTTGTATGCCGCTCGCCACGTTGATTCATCGCGCCAGTTTGCCGAGCCCGCAAGTGTCTGCGCAGCAAGCGCTAGAGCTGCTGGAAGGGCATTACGGGCTGAGCGGGAAGTTGCAGGCCCTGGGCAGCCAGCAGGATCTCAACTTTCGCGTCGACAGCGACCAGGGGCGATTCGTCCTGAAAATCTGCCGTGGCGATTATTCGGCGCTGGAACTGCAGGCCCAGCACGCGGGGCTCAAGCATTTGCGGGAGCAGTCTGGCGTGAAGGTGCCGCGAGTGATCCCTGCCAAAAATGGGGCTGATCTGCTCACGCTGGACGTCGCGGGTCAATCGGTGCACGTGCGCCTGCTCGACTACATCGAAGGTCAGTCGCTCACGCATCTGGATCACCTGCCGGGTGCCGTGGTGGCGGGTTTCGGTCAGCTGTGCGGGGAAATGGACCTGGCGCTGGCCGCGTTCGACCATCCGGGCCTTGAGCGCACATTGCAGTGGGACGCCCGTCACGCCAACGCATTGATCGGCCATTTGCTGCCGGTGATCAAGGATGACGCGCAACGCCGGTTGATCGCCGAGGCCGCCGAGCGTGCCGAACGTCATCTGCAACCGCTGGTGGACACGTTGCCGGTGCAGGCCATTCACATGGACATCACTGATGACAATGTGGTCTGGCAGCGCGATTCCCAACGTCAGTGGCAATTGCAGGGCGTAATCGATTTCGGCGACCTGGTCCGCACCTGGCGCATCACCGATCTTTCGGTGACCTGCGCGGCATTGCTGCACCACGCCAACGGTGACCCGTTCTACATTTTGCCGGCGATTGAGGCCTTTCACGCAGTCAATCCCTTGCAGCGTGAAGAGCTGCTGGCGCTCTGGCCGCTGATCGTAGCGCGTGCGGCGGTGCTGGTACTCAGTGGCGAGCAGCAGGTCAGCATTGATCCGGGCAACCAATACAGCCGCGAAAACCTGACCCATGAGTGGGAAATTTTCCGCGTGGCCACGTCGGTGCCGCTGGAACTGATGGAAGCGGCGATCCTGGCGTGCGTCGGCCAGAGCCTGCCGGGCATTGGCAGCGAAGGGTTTGTGCCGCTGCTGCCAAGCCTGGTGGGGCGCGAGTTTGCACTGATTGATTTGGGCGTCCTCAGCCCGCATTTCGAGGCGGGCAATTGGGAGCAGGAAGGGATCGATCAGCGACTGTTGACGGAAGCCGCCGCGACCCACGGTCTGGCGGCCAGTCGCTATGGGCAATACCGTTTGTCGCAAACGCGACCAGACACAGCGGCGGAACCGGACACCTGCCCGTTGCACGTCGAGTTGCGCGTGCCACACGGCACCGCAGTCGAATCGCCGTTTGCCGGCGTTGTTCATCAGCCCTCGGCGGGCGTGCTGCAACTCGACGGTCCGCAACTGAGCGTACGACTGTGGGGCGTGACCCCGTCGCTGCACGCGGGCGCAGCGCTGGTCAAAGGTCAGGTACTGGGCTCGGTCAGCGGGCCGTTGATTGTGCAGTTGTGCCGAGGCACTGCTTTCAATGCTCCGCTGTTTTGCACACCTTCGCGTGCCTTGGCCTGGCAAGCCTTGTGCCCATCGCCGGCGGCATTGCTGGGGCTGGCCTGTGACGCTGAAGAAGAACTGGATTCGCAGACATTGCTGGCGCGCCGCAGCGCCAGTTTCGCCCGGACCCAGAAGCACTATTACGTCGACCCGCCGCGCATTGAACGCGGCTGGCGCAACCACCTGATCGACATGCAGGGCCGCTCCTACCTCGACATGCTCAACAACGTCGCGGTCCTTGGCCATGGTCATCCGCGCATGGCGGCGGTCGCCGCTCGTCAATGGTCGTTGCTCAACACCAACTCGCGTTTCAACTATGCGGCGGTCGCCGAGTTTTCCGAACGCTTGCTGAAGTTGGCGCCGGATTCCATGGACCGGGTGTTCCTGGTCAACAGCGGCAGCGAGGCCAACGACCTGGCGATTCGCCTGGCGTGGGCCTACAGCGGCGGGCGCGACATGCTCAGCGTACTGGAGGCCTATCACGGCTGGACGGTCGGCGCCGACGCGGTTTCGACGTCGATTGCCGACAACCCCAAGGCTTTGAGCAGCCGTCCCGACTGGGTGCATCCGGTCATCGCGCCGAACACCTATCGCGGAGAGTTCCGTGGTCCGGACAGCGCGCCGGACTACGTGCGCAGCGTCGAACACAACCTGGCGAAAGTCGCTGCACAAGGACGCAAGCTGGCGGGTTTTATCTGCGAACCGGTGTACGGCAATGCCGGCGGAATCTCGTTGCCACCAGGCTATTTGCAACAGGTCTACGCCAAGGTCCGCGCGCAGGGCGGTGTGTGCATCGCCGATGAAGTGCAGGTCGGTTACGGGCGCATGGGCCATTTCTTCTGGGGCTTTGAAGAGCAGGGCGTGGTCCCGGACATCATCACCATGGCCAAAGGCATGGGCAACGGCCAGCCGTTGGGTGCGGTGATCACGCGCCGGGAAATTGCCGAAGCGCTGGAGGCCGAAGGTTATTTCTTCTCGTCGGCGGGTGGCAGTCCGGTCAGTTGTCAGATCGGCATGGCGGTGCTGGATGTGATGGAAGAAGAAAAGCTCTGGGAAAACGCACAGGTGGTGGGCGGCTATTTCAAGGAGCGTCTGGAAGCGCTGATCGATATTCATCCACTGGTCGGCGCGGTGCACGGTTCCGGGTTCTATCTGGGCGTTGAGCTGATCCGCAATCGGGCCACGCTGGAACCGGCGACCGAAGAAACCACGGCGCTGTGTGATCGCCTGCGCGAGCTGGGGATTTTCATGCAACCGACTGGCGACTTCCTCAACGTTCTGAAGATCAAGCCGCCGATGGTGACCTCGCGTCAGAGCGTGGATTTCTTCGTGGATATGCTCTCGAAGGTGCTCGCGGAAGGGTTGTAAACCCATTTTTCCTGTTGTACGCAGAACAAATGTGGGAGCGGGCTTGCTCGCGAAGGCGGCATATCAGTCGACATCACCGTCGCCTGAAACACCGCCTTCGCGAGCAAGCCCGCTCCCACATTAGAAGTGCGTTAATTCGATAGATATCGGCTTTTAAGCAAAAAAATATGACAGAAGGTTTGTTGTTGGCTTCTAAAGCCGATATTTATCGGCTATAAAGTCACCGCTGCCTCGGTGTGGACGAGCCACGCCCAGCGCTTCCCATTTCTGTCACGGTCGATGCCACACTCGACCCCAAGCCTTTGCTCAGGAGCCGATTCATGAGCCGTATCGTTACCGTCGCCGCTACCCAGATGGCCTGTTCCTGGGACCTTGAAGCCAATATCGAAACCGCTGAGAAGCTGGTTCGTGAGGCGGCAGCCAAAGGCGCGCAGATCATCCTGATCCAGGAACTGTTCGAAGCCCCGTACTTCTGCCAGAAGCCCAACGCGGATTACCTGCAACTGGCCACGACCGTTGAAGACAATGTCGCGATCAAGCACTTCCAGAAAGTCGCCAAAGAGCTGCAAGTGGTGCTGCCGATCAGCTTCTACGAACTGGCCGGTCGCGCGCGCTTCAACAGCATCGCGATCATCGATGCCGACGGTTCCAACCTCGGAATTTATCGTAAAAGCCATATCCCGGACGGCCCGGGCTACCACGAGAAGTACTACTTCAACCCGGGCGATACCGGTTTCAAAGTGTGGAACACCCGTTACGCGAAAATCGGCGTAGGCATCTGCTGGGACCAGTGGTTCCCGGAGTGCGCCCGCAGCATGGCGTTGCAAGGCGCGGAAATCCTGTTCTACCCGACCGCCATCGGCAGCGAACCGCACGACAAGACCATCTCATCGCGCGATCACTGGCAGCGTGTGCAGCAGGGCCATGCCGGCGCCAACCTGATGCCGCTGATTGCCAGCAACCGTATTGGCAACGAAGAGCAAGACGGCTACGACATTACCTTCTACGGCTCGTCGTTCATCGCCAACCAGTTCGGCGAAAAAGTTCAGGAGCTCAACAAAACCGAAGAAGGTATTCTTGTGCACACTTTCGACCTCGACGAGCTGGAACACATTCGCAGCGCGTGGGGTTCGTTCCGTGATCGTCGCCCGAACCTGTACGGCGCACTGAAAACTCTCGACGGTTCCCTGGAGTCCTGATTCTCATGACCACTTTGCACACCACGCCTCGCGCCGACGGCTTCCATATGCCGGCCGAATGGGCGCCACAAACCCAGACCTGGATGATTTGGCCCGAGCGCCCGGACAACTGGCGCCTGGGTGGCAAACCGGCGCAAGCCGCACACGTGGCGGTGGCAAAAGCCATCGCGCGTTTCGAGCCGGTGACCGTTGCGGTTTCCGCAGGCCAGTACGAAAACGCTCGTGCTCGCCTCGACGTGCCGAATATTCGTGTGGTGGAAATGTCCAGCGATGACGCGTGGGTTCGCGACACCGGCCCGACGTTCGTCATCAATAACCGTGGTGAAGTCCGTGGCGTGAACTGGGACTTCAACTCGTGGGGTGGTTTCGACGGCGGTCTGTATTCGCCTTGGAACCGTGACTCGCAGGTCGGCGGCAAGATCCTCGAGATCGAGCGCAGCCAGCGTTATCGCACCGAGGGCTTCGTGCTCGAAGGCGGTTCGATTCACGTCGATGGCGAAGGCACCCTGATCACCACCGAAGAATGCCTGCTCAACCGCAATCGCAATCCGCACCTTAATCGTGCAGAAATCGAAGCGGTGCTCAGCGCCAATCTGGCTGTGGATAAAATCATCTGGCTGCCGGACGGTTTGTTCAACGATGAAACCGACGGCCATGTGGATAACTTCTGCTGTTACGTGCGCCCGGGTGAAGTATTGCTGGCCTGGACCGATGACCCGCAAGACCCAAACTACCCGCGCTGCCAGGCGGCCATGAAAGTCCTGCAAAGCAGCACTGACGCCAAGGGTCGCCCTTTCACGGTGCATAAAATGCCGATTCCGGGGCCGCTGTATGCGACCGAAGAAGAGTGCGCGGGTGTCGACCCGGTGGACGGTACTCAGGAACGAAATCCGACGGTTCGACTGGCGGGTTCCTACGTGAACTTCCTGATCGTCAACGGCGGCATTATCGCGCCAAGCTTCGACGACCCGCTGGACGAGCCGGCAAAGGAAATTTTGCAGACGCTGTTCCCGCAACACGAAGTGGTCATGGTGCCAGGTCGGGAACTGTTACTGGGAGGCGGTAACATTCACTGCCTTACCCAACAGCAACCCGCACCGCACAAGGAGTGAGTGGGGTTGTAACAGCCTGAGTCGATTGCAAAATAAACCGGGTTCAGGCGATCCCTCCCCGCACCTTGAAAAGCCCGCAGCCCTTATGGACTGCGGGCTTTTTTGTATCCGCTTGTCGACAGTCAGGAAACATTGGCACAGCTCTTGTATCTGTCCCCGCGTGAAACAGGGAGGGGGAGGACTTCGATGTTCTGTCATAAACCTTGGATAAGTTAGCCGCTCACGAACCAGGAGAGAGCGCTGAAATGAACGCCGAAGTGAACGTAGTGAGCGAGCGGGCGTTGCATCCCCTGGCAATTAATAGCGAATCGCTCCAGGTCCTTGCGCACTGGTTCAAGTCCAATGGAACGCGTCAGATCAGTGAACCTGATCCGCGCCGGATGATGATCGAGCGCTACCCCGCTGGTTTATTCAGCGAAGCGGAGCTGGAAGCGTTGTGGGATGTGATGGAAGGATAAGAAGAATAAACAAAGGATTGATAAAGCGCTGCCGGGATGGCGGCGCTTTTTTATGGGCGATGGTTTTTGAGCGACACCTCCCACAGGTTCAGAGGTTGGCCGGCATTATTCGACCGATCCACGAAACAGACTGAAAGCCATTCCAGCGTTTTTTCGCAACCATCTGAGGATTAGTCTGCCGGCATTGAATTTTCCTACTTTATTGCCGGAGCCTTCCGATGATCCTTCATTACATTTATGACCCGTTATGCGGCTGGTGCTACGGCGCCAAACCGTTGGTGCAGGCTGCCCAAGGAGTATTGCCCGTGATCGCCCACGGTGGCGGCATGATGACGGGCGCCAACCGCAAAGCGGTTTCACCACAACTGCGCAATTACGTAATGCCTCATGACCGGCGCATTGCCGAATACAGCGGTCAGCCTTTTGGCGAAGCGTATTTTGAAGGTCTGCTGCGTGATGAAACGGCGGTGTTCGATTCCGCTCCGCCCATTGCGGCGGTGCTGGCAGCCGAGCAAATTGCCGGGCGCGGGATTGAGTTGTTGGGGCGTTTGCAGACTGCGCATTACGTTGAAGGTCGGCGCCTTGCCGATGAATCGGTGCTGATTGAGTTGGCAACAGAGATCGGCCTGGAACCTCTGGCGTTCGAAGCCGCATTGAAAAGCGCAAATACCGACCCACACATCAAAGACAGTCGCGCCCTGTTGGCCAAGGTCGGCGGACAAGGTTTCCCGACACTGGCGCTTGAGCGAAATGGCCAGTTCACGCTGGTCGATGTCAGCACCTGGCTCGGCAAGCCCGAAGCGTTTGCGACTTGGCTGACTCAGCTCGCTTAGACGTTTTTCGTCTGTCCATAGTCAATTCATCAAATTGACACAGCATTGTGGGCGCGACTAGGATCGCGCCCAACGCCTGTGGCTAACCGCCACGACTCACAAAATAATAAAAGGTCCGCCACGATTTTCTCGTGCGCGGGCCTTTTTGTTTTGGGGTGAAAAAAGAGTGCGATAGCGCCGTTTCAGCCGTTCGACACAGCGCGTTTCAATCCGAAATAAGGAAAACAAAATGTTGAACAAGCGAATCAGCCTGATCGCTCTGGGGATGTTGAGTGCTCCACAGGCCATGGCTAACGACCAGGCCGAATCCAATGGTTTCGTTGAAGACAGCAGCCTCAAAGTGCTGCTGCGCAACGCCTACATCAATCGTGACTACAAAGACGGCAACCCGGATAAATCCGAGTGGGGCCAAGCGGCCATCGGTACATTTTCGTCCGGTTTCACCCAAGGCACCGTCGGTGTCGGTGTCGACGCTTTCGGTCTGTACGCCCTCAATCTGGAGCGCAGCGAAGACCGTAGCGGGGCGCAAGGCATCGACTTTTTCAAAAAGGGCGACAGCGGCAAGCCGGCTGACGACCTGTCCAAGGGCGGCGCGGCGATCAAGTTCCGCCTGTCCAGCACCACGCTGACCTACGGCGACCAGATGCCGGCCCTGCCGGTGTTGAGCTACGACAACTCGCGGCTGCTGCCAGAAAGCTACACCGGCACCTTGATCACCTCCAAAGAGATCAAAGGCCTGCAACTGGACGCCGGTCGTTTCACCGCCGAATCGCGTAAAAGTGCGGAAGGCCGTGACAGCGGTGGTTTGAAGTCGATCAACGTCTTGGGCGGTAGCTACCAGTTCACCGAGCAATTCAAAGGCGCGCTGTACGCTTCCGACGTCGAAGACGTGCTGAAGAAGCAATACGTGAACGCCAACTACATCTTCCCGATGGACAAGGATCAGTCCCTGACCCTGGACTTCAACGGCTACCGTACCAAGCTGGACGATTCCTACGTCCGCGAAAACGGCATCACCGGCGACGACAACAAGATCTGGAGCCTGGCCGCCACCTTCGCCACCGGCCCGCACTCGTTCACCCTCGCGCACCAGCGCAGTACGGGCGACAGCAATCTGGGCTACGCCTACGGCGGCTATCAGAAAGATCAGGGTCGTATAGGCGACGGCGGTAACACTATTTACCTGGCGAACTCCTACTGGTCCGACTTCAACGCCGAAGACGAACGCAGCTGGCAGTTGGGCTACGGCTTGGACTTCGGTGCGTTTGGCGTTCCGGGGCTGACGTACAACGTGGCTTATGTGCGCGGTGACAACATCACCACGTCCACCAGTGAAGGCGGGACCGAGCGCGAAATCTTCAACCAGTTCAAATACGTCGTGCAAAGCGGCCCGGCCAAAGACCTGAGCGTGAAGCTGCGCAGCTCGGTGTTGCGTGTGTCGCAGAAGTCCAGCGAGTACAACGTCAGCGGTAACGAACTGCGTGTGTTCGTGGACTACCCGATCAACGTCTTCTAATGATCGATTAAGCGTTAAAAAAATCGAAAATCCCTCGACTGGCTCGGGGGATTTTTTTGCCTCAGGACAGTGAAAAAGCGCTAAAAGCCGCTGTTTTCAGTCGCAAAAAGTCAAATTGAAGCCACTTAAAACCCCGTTTCAAGCAACGCTTCATATGCCTGAAATTCTTTCTCATGGACGTAAATCCTGTGCTCTCTAGATTAGGGTGCTAAATGCACGGAGATTTTGAAAATGCTCGTTTTGAACAAAGAAGTGGGCGAATCGCTACGGCGCGACAAATACGTCAACGTCAAAAGTAGTGACTTCAATTTGTTCGGTCACTTCTCCGACTTCGTCAGATTGACCAGAAGTTGGGAAAACATGGAGCCCGACAGTTATTACGGTCAGGCCGAGGCGGGCAATCGGTACCGACGCTACAGCGATTTCGAATACAACCCGGTGACGCGTGAACTGACGCAGCTGGAGCACCGCGCCTACGTCCAGTCCAAGGCCAACAACGCCTACGTGGGCGGAATGGTCCGGCACTTCCAGGATTTCTCCGATGAAATCATTCATTCGCCGGTGATGCGCAGCCTGATCGACACCGATTTCGAAGTGTACAAAAACGTTCTGCCGCCGGAACTGCACGATGAAATCTGGCAATGCCAGATTCACCAGATCCGGATCGAGATCAAGCCAGGCAAGCAACTGGAGATCACTCCGGAAGGCATTCACTGCGACGGTTATCCGTTCAGCGGCGTGCATTTCTGGGGACGCAATAATGTGGAGGGGGCGGAAAGCCGCTTGTACAGCGCCCATGAACAAGAGCATCTGGCGTCGACGACTTACACGGACATTCTCGATACCACTTACTTCCTGGATCGGGACATGCGCCATTACGTCACGCCGGCGCGCAACACCCATTCCCACGCCATGGCTTATCGGCAAATCCTGGCGATATCCTTCTCGCGGCCCGGGACCGCTTTCGACATTGTTCGCTGAACAGTACAACGCCGTGACCAACCTCGCCGAGTGCCCTGCACCGGTGATGTTGAGGCGTACGACAGCCAAGGATGCCCAGCGTCTGGAGCGCTTCTTTCGGCAATTCGAAGAGGTGTCGTTCTGCGAATGGCAGGACGCCAAATGCCTGCGCGGTGTATTGGTGCAAAAGACCACCACCGCCTTCATTGCGCTGGACACCCGTGGCGAAATCGTCGGCGCGGTGCTCGGCGGCATGCTCGGCAGTCGCGGCACGATCAACCATTTGGCGGTGAGCCCGTTGTATCGCAGCCAGGGCGTGGGTCAACGGCTGGTTGAAGCGGCTTCGGCGGACATGAAACGCGTGGGCGTGCTGCGCATGTTCCTGTTTGTCGACGATGCCAACCTCGCCGGCAAACGCTTTTGGAGTGCCCAGGGTTTTTGCGAACCGCGTGGCGAAAGAACATTTGAGAGGGATCTATGAATGAGACGTCCAGCAGCCGGCCGCTGATGGTCGGGCCGCAACAACGTTCGCGCACCTTTGCGGAAGCCAGCCCGGTCGTGGCCGGCTATTTCACGGTGTCATTCGTGTTTGGCCTGATGGCGGTCAATGCCGGGATGCCAGTTTGGTTGCCCGTTGCCATGTGTCTGTTTGTTTACGCCGGTGCTTCGCAGTTCGCGGCGCTGGCGCTGATTACCAGCGGTGCGTCGCTGACCACCATTGTCCTCACCACATTTCTGATCAACGCGCGGCACATGCTGATGTCCGTCTACATGGCCAAGGCGTTGCAGGCGATGGGACTCAGTCGACTTGAGCGTTGGTGTTATGCGGGTGGGTTGACCGATGAGTCGTTCGCTTTCCACAGCGTCAAACTGGGCAAGGGCGCGTCGGTCAATGTGCGCTACCTGATCGGCTTCAATCTGTATTGCCACACCTCGTGGGTGCTCGGCGGTTTGCTCGGGGCTATTTGCGCGCAGTACGCGGCGCACTTGATCAAGTACCAACTCGACTACGCGCTGACGGCGATGATGCTCTACGTGCTGGTGTCGCTGTGTAATACGCGTAACAAACTCATCGCCGCACTGGCCGCGGTCGCCTGCATGGGCGCGCTAAGCCTGGTCGGCAGCTCGCCGTTCAACGTATTCATCGCCACCTTTGTGGGCTGCGGGGTGGGTGTATGCCTGACCAAACGTTCCTGATTCTGGTCGTCGTCCTGATGATGGCCGTGACCTTCCTACCGCGTGCGCTGCCGCTGCAAGTGAACACCGACCATTGGCCGCCCTTCGTTGCCCGTGCGCTGGAATACTTGCCGGTGGCGATCGTCGCTGCCATCAGCCTCACGCCGTTGTTGATCAAGGATCAGCACGTGCAGCTCGATCGCCCGGAATTTTATGCCGCGATTCCGACGTTGTTATGTGCGTACTTCAGCAAAAACCTCTTTCTCTCCGTTGCGGTGGGAACGGCTGCGTACATTGCGCTCGGTTCGTTCATGTAGCGGCAGGTCGACCACATCGTGCAACGCCTGGCCCGACAACTCAGGGTTATTGACCGCCAACCGCACTTCGAGGGCGTCCTCGAAGCCGGGGAAAATGGTCAAGCCGTTACGTTGGGCCGCATCGCGAGACACCATGCCGAGGCCATCCATTTGCGTGATCAGCGACAGCGTCAGCGTTTCACTGCAGGAATAAACCATCCGCTTGTTCGACTCGTAATTGCCAAGACCGGCGTCGAGAAAGCGCAGGAAGCTGTGGGAATACGGACAATCGTCAGCCGGACGCACCTGAAACTTGTTGCCAAGCATCACCAACGGATCATGTTCCTGGCCGCAATGGGCGCCGACCACCTGCACCTGAACCTCGGGCAGGATAATGCTCGGTAATCCCGGCTGCTGCGGGCCGATCAACACCGCCAGGTCGAAGTCTTCGTTCTTCAGCTTGCTGAGGTTTTCCATCGACTCGGCGTAGCTGAATTCCAGCTGATAGTCGGGAAACACCTCAATCAGGCGTCCGATCATTCGCCGATTGAAGTCAGACGAAAGCGTTGTGTTCAGTGCGACCTTGAGCGTGCGTTGCCCCGGCACTTTCAACGCCGCGACTTTTTCTTCGAGTTGCCGCGTGGCCACTAACACCTTGTCCATGAAAGGCGTGAGTTCCGTGCCCTGTGCGGTCAGGGTCAACCCCTTGTTGGAGCGACGAAACAACCGAAAACCAAACTGCTCTTCGACCTTGTTCAACTGCGCAGCCAATGCCTGCACCGTTAAACAGGAATGCTCTGCCGCCGCCGACAATGAGCCGGTCTGCACAATGCGCATCAGGTTGCGTAGGGTTCTGCTATCCATTGGGTAATGCCCTCTAAAGTGGGCTGGCTATTGTTGAGTACCTGGCCGTCGGTTGGGCGATACGTGCTGGCTATAATCCTGCACCTGAACCCGCTTGTCCCGAGTTTAGTAGCGAAATGATGCGAGCGTCCGATGGTTGGAGGGTTGCGTAGGGCGCGGGTTTTGGGGGAGGGTGGGTGATTGGGGTCAAAAGATGCTTGGACCGGGAGGTTTGGGCATTTTTTTTGGGTGGGAAATGGGGATGGCGGTGCGGGTTTCGCCCGCCGGGGCTGAGTAAGGGGCCGACCTCGAAACGGTTTTATGCAAAAAGCCTGATTTATGATCGTTTTTGAGCATGGAAACTCGTTTTTACGCGTTTGGGGTCAGGCCGGCTTAATCTGACGCGTCATAAATGTTCGTTTTTATGCAAATACATCAAAAAATAATCGTTTTTATGCAGCAAAACCTGATTTTGATCGTTACTCTCCATTTGTAGGCATTTTTGATTTCAGCTGATCTGTTCAAAGGAGTGTGACCGTGAGCGAGTTTCCCGTAGACCCCATCGGCGCTACCTGGCTAGCGACGACATTCGGCGTGCTGCCGATGGCACGGCTAACCGTGTTGAGTCAGGTGGGTAGCCGGCGGTTAACTCAAGTCGAAGACGGGTTTCGTCTTGAGACGTATACGGAGAATATGCGCCCCGATCCGGACCTCTCATCCCATCTGCAATTTCACCTGCGGCATGAAGTCCCGAACCTTGAATTCTTGAGTCGGCTATTTACCAAGGTGGGTCCGGCACCGGTGCAAGACTGGTTAAATGTTGAGCCCACTGGCCAATATGCACGCCGGGCAGCGTTCCTGTTTGAGTGGCTCACCGGCGAGCAATTGCAAGCGCCCGAGCCCATAGGCGGTAAGTATGTCGACGCCATCAACGCCGATCTGATGGTGGCGGCGTCACCCGAAGAGGCGGTGAAAGTGCCGCGTTGGCGAGTGACTGACAACCTGCCAGGCACGCGCTACTTCTGCCCAGTTGTCGTCAAGACAGCAGCAGTCCAGTCAGCAGCGGACCTCGATGTGCCTTACCTCTTCGGTCAACTGACCGCAGAATTTGGCGAAGCCCTTCTGCTGCGCGCCGCCGCATGGATGACACTGCGGGAAAGCAAAGCCAGCTTCGCGATTGAAGGGGAGGCGGATCGCTCTACGCGTATCCAGCGTTTCGCAGATGTGTTGGCGCGAAGAACCGGTCAGGGCGAATTGCCGCTCACCGATGCGGCACTGGCGCAGATGCAGGAAGAAATCCTTGGCGCAGTGACCACCCTGACACGCCTGGGGATTCGGCAATCTCCGGTGTTTGTTGGCGAGACGGTTCGCTATCAGGAGATCGTCCATTATCTCGCGCCACCGGAGAGTGATTTGGAGCGGATGTTAGAAGGCATTCGCGTTTTTCTGAATCGCACCCAAGGGCAATCCCCGGTCATGCGCAGCGCTGTAGCCGCGTTTGCTTTCGTCTATATCCATCCGCTGGCTGACGGCAATGGCCGGGTCCATCGCTTCTTGATCAACGACATTTTGCGTCGTGACGGGGCTGTTCCAGACCCGGTGATCCTTCCGATTTCAGCGGTTATCACCGACGACTCAGCTGAGCGACGTCTATATGACAGCGTGCTGGATCAGGTTTCAAAACCGCTCATGCAAGGCATACGAGACCAGGTAACGTTCGCCAGTACTCGTACGCAATACCCTGACGGCGTGGTCTCGAACATCGAATTCACCGGCCAGGATCAGGCCCGCCCGGTGTGGCGATATCCCAACCTGGGGCCACACGTCGTGTTCATCTCGAACGTCATCCGCCGCACGATCACCGAACAGATGCGTGAAGAGTCGCGGCATTTACGCAGCCACATCAGGGCCAGACAGGCGATCAAGGAAATCGTTGAAATGCCGGATCCTCAGGCTGATCGGCTTTTGCGATCCATTGAGCAGAACGAAGGGAAGCTAAGCAACGTACTGGCAAAGGAAATGCCGGTGCTGACAAGGCCGGACATTTGGGACGCCATTACCGAAGCGGTGGCTCAGTCGATGCGGGGGGAAGAGCCGGTAGACAGTGGCGTGAGTGATCGATATCACCCGAATCAGCCAGTGGGTAGATGACCGACTTTCGCAAAAGCCCCGATTGATTCGGGGCTTTTTCATGCGTGCGATTTGTTTATGGCGCGACGTTACTGGCTCGGTTGTTACACGGCGCGGCTAGCACCTTCACTACGTCATCGATGATCGCCTTACTCATATCCTGCAAATAATGAGACGCCCAGGCATGCCGGTCGGTGTCGCGAACCATAGCGGCATCGGATGCGAGAAGCTTGGCGATGTGCAGCAGATCGGAAGCGTGGGAGAGGGCCTGGATCACCGGGACGCCGGCGTTGATGCGGAACAGTGCATTGTTGTCGTGGTAGGAGAAAGGGGTGAGGCCGATGGTTTTCAGGTCTTGAGGGTTGGTCATTGGGCACCTCCGGTGTTTGGGCGGTGGTGGGTGATGACCGATGGAGCAGTAGCGCAAATTTTGGACGGACCGGTAGCGGGCATTAGCAAAAACTCCTGAATCAAAGTTAGAGCTACCACGTTCGTTCTCAGGCGAATGGGTGGCAGCTATGCGCGGGCTGAGAAACCGGAGATACAGGAACCCGGCAGACCCGAAGGTCTCCCACGCACAGCCGCCATTACACGGAAATGCAGGCACAAAAAAACGCCAACAATCGTGATTATGGGCGCTTGTGCGCCTGTATCTTACTCGGGTTCTCAGGCCCGGTCGCTGAATTGGCAGCGACGACCTGAAGGTAGCTTGAGAGGGAAGGATGCGCAATCGTGGCCAGGTGGTGGCGTGGGGGAACGTTTTCGTGATTTTTATGGCTGGGTGATTTTCATAACTCCGGCAATCAACTCCAACGGCTCTAGACTTGGGCTGTAGCTAAATTGAATTTTGTTCGATGATGGAGTTGAAATGCATAGCACCCAGCGTCAGGTCCGATCAGACAAACGTGCATTGCTCAGCTATACGGCAAAGCCGTATAGTCACGCCCATGTTCACGATTATCGAAACCGAAATTTTCAAGCGTCATGCTGAATCCATCTGGGATGATGGCGAACGTCATGAATTCATCACTTGGCTAGCGGCTAACCCGTTGGCCGGCGATGTGGTTCCTGGCAGCGGCGGTCTACGCAAGGTTCGTTGGTCCCGTAGCGGGATGGGCAAACGAGGTGGTACACGTGTCATTTACTACAACACGCTTTCAGAAGGCTCTATCTGGTTGTTGATCGCCTACACCAAGGCGAAATTCGACAATTTACCCGCAGCCTTCCTTAAGCAATTGAAGGAGGAAATCAGCCATGGTCAATGAACTGGAGCAATTCCAGCAGGACTTGCTGGACTCTGTGCGTCAAATGAAAGCCGGTAAAGCCGCTCGCGTGACAGAGGTGCCTCTGTCAGCGGCTGCCGAAGCGCGCGCCAAAGTGGGTGTTTCTCAAAGCGCGTTCGCCAAGCTGATTGGAGTCAGTTTGCGGACGTTGCAGGATTGGGAACAGGGGCGTCGGCAACCGACGGGAGCGGCTCAGACATTGTTGCGTGTTGCGAGCCAGCATCCTGAAGCGTTACGTGATCTGTATGTAGCTTGAGAAAATATAATGATTTTCTGAATTGAGAGTTCTGGCACTCTGAGAGTGCCAGAATTTGCTACCTACCTTTAGCGTTTACGACGAATAAAAATCCGAAACGGCGGGCCGTTAGCTCGCCGAATCACCTTTCCAGTCTTGGTGCGAATCGTTATACGATAAATGACCTCGCAGCCTTCGTCCTGTTGGCTGAATCATTACACCAAGTAACTAATGATGTTCCCGCCCCCACCTTTATCCCCTCCAGCTAACTCCCTACATTGAGCTCCAACGCCTACCCATTCATTCCGAAGGGCAGGTCACTTGGAGATTCCCTCATGCCTTTTGTCAGCGTTCGCATTACCCGCGATGGCGTTACCTCAGAGCAGAAAGCTCAGGTGATCGCCGAAATCACTGAAACCCTGGAACGCGTCCTCAAAAAGGATCCGCACCTGACCCACATCGTGATCGAAGAAGTCGACACCGATAACTGGGGTTACGCCGGCATCACCACCACCCAGTACCGCAAAAAACTGGCAGAGGCGGAGGGCAAGTCATGACCGTGTCTGTTGCCATCGACTTCATCTCCGACGTGGTGTGCCCGTGGTGCGCGTTGGGCGCGACGGCGCTGGAGCAGGCGATCGAGAACGTGGCCGGTGAAGTGTCGGTGGCGCTGACCTACAAGCCCTTCGAGTTGAACCCGGACATGCCGGCGGTCGGTGAAAAAGCTGTCGAGCATTTGATGCGCAAGTATGGACGCACGGCCGAAGACGTCGCCGCCGGCAAAGCGATGCAGATCACTCGGGGCGAGGCCATTGGTTTCACGTTCGATCTGGAGAAGCGCACGCACTTCTACAACACGTTTGATGCGCACCGGTTGCTGTTGTGGGCGTTGCAGGAAGGGCGGCAGATCGAGCTGAAGAAGATCCTGTTGCGCGCTTACTTCACCGATGGCCAGAACCCGAGCAACCGCGAAACACTGGCTCGTCTGGCCGGGGAAGCAGGACTGGATGTGGCGGCTGCGCAAGAGGTGTTGGCCTCCGGAGCGTTCGCGAAAGAAGTGCGCGAGCTTGAGGCGTTCTACCGCCAGCACGGCATCAACTCGGTCCCGGCCATGATCCTCAACGGTCGTCACCTGGTGTCCGGATCGCAGTCGGTCGAGTACTACGAACAAATGCTGAGACAAATGGCCAAGGCCCCTGCCGAAGCCTGATTACTTGTTTTTTCAAACCATTCTTAATTAGTAGAGGTTCATCATGAGCAATTCGAAAAAAGTCATCGTTATTACCGGCGCGTCCCAAGGCCTCGGCGCAGGCATGGTCAAAGCGTTCCGTGATCTGGATTACAAGGTTGTCGCCACTTCGCGTTCAATCAAACCGTCCACCGACCCGGACATCCTCACCGTGGCGGGCGACATCGGCGACCCGGCTGTTGCGCAGCAAGTGATCCGTGACGCCATCGCCCGTTTTGGCCGCATCGATACCTTGGTCAACAACGCCGGGATCTTCATCGCCAAGCCGTTCACCGCGTACACCGCTGAAGACTACGCCAATGTGTTGTCGGTGAACTTGAACGGCTTCTTCTACATCACCCAACTCGCGATCAATGAGATGGAAAAACAAGGAAAAGGGCACGTCGTCAACATCACCACCAGTCTGACGGACCATGCGGTTGATGGTGTGCCATCGGTTCTGGCTTCGCTGACCAAAGGTGGCTTGAACGCGGCGACCAAGTCCCTGGCGATTGAGTACGCCAAACGTGGGATTCGGGTGAATGCGGTTTCCCCAGGCATCATCAAGACGCCGATGCATGGTGAAGAAACGCATGAAGCGCTGGGAAATCTGCACCCGGTTGGGCATATGGGCGAGATCAGCGACATTGCTCAGGCGGTTGTTTATCTGGACAGCGCGAATTTTGTTACTGGTGAGATTCTGCACGTGGATGGTGGGCAGAGCGCTGGTCACTAAGAGCGGGTTTTTCAAAGGCCAGAAACAACAAAGCCCTCGTATCTCAACGAGGGCTTTGTTTCGCGCCGGTTTTTTATTCCAGGAGCCATTGCGGTTGACGTTTCCAATCGCCAGGAAAGCCCATCAGGCTTAAATTCGGTGATTCCAGATGGTCCATGATTTCGGCAAGACGAGGTTTCCACCGGCTGTCAGGACTGATCAAATCGGTTAGATACGCGAGGATCGTCAATACAATATAAAGCCGCTGTTTGGGCTGAGGTCTGCTGGCAGCTGCGTTTGGGATATTCCACTCCTTGGGTAGCGAAGGCCGAATCGAGAGTTCTCTGTTCCATAACCGCGAGTGGTGGGCGCAACAGTTTCGTATGAAGGTCAAGGTGTGGAGCCACGAAGCCAAAACATCGAACGGCAGACCGAATCTGGCAGCAATAGCTTTCTTGTCGACACTTCTGCCTATGGCATTGAATAGGGTTGATACCGTACCGAGGCTGAGTTCTTCAAGAATCGCCCATGCGGGCGGCAGTTCGGGAAAGACATAGGTCGCGCCGTAGTAGCGGAAATAGTTATCACGCATGCGATTTTCGATTCTCTGCTGCTGAAGGCCGTCGTCCTGTCGCCCTTTCTTGATACGGTCCATTTCACGTTCGAATTTATTTCGCTCTTTGCTCAATTGGTCCCGAAGTGGGCGTAAGAGTTCGGTGTGCGAATAGGACGAGGAGAACACCGAGGCATCGGCAATCCAGTCAGACCCATACTTGGGGCACATGTGGCTGCTGATGCTTGCTCGTATGGCGACCTCGACCCTCTCGATGGCGTCCATGGTTATGCGTCGCAACGAGCCATCGAATCGGTAGATGTCGACTACGGCTTTCAGAGTGCTACCGGGTTTGAAGGTATGTTCTGGCCCTTGCTCTTGGAAGGGGCGCATATAGGGGCTCAGGCGAAACAGCGTGACCACTTCGAGAAAGCGCATGGCCCGGTCATTGTTTGCGACTCGCAGGCCTCGTTGCTTTAGCAGTTCCAATTGCTGTTCTACGCTGAGGGCCGGTTTGTCGAAGGACCTCATGTAGCTTTTCTCCAGGCAAAAAAAACCCGCACGATTTGAGCTTGCTGACTGGGTCAACCTAGGCTTGGCGGGTGTGTTGGGGTGCATTATAGGTAGGTGTGAGACCCCGTCAACGTTGCACTGACGCGAATTTGTAACGGGTAGGTGCGCAGACAATGTTTGGTCTGGCGCTGGAGAAAAGGAGTTGTTGGCTTCCCGGGGATTGTCTCCAAACCCCAGAAACAACAAAGCCCTCGTATTTCTACGAGGGCTTTTTTATGTTGCCCGCAACATTCGCTACAGACAGGAAAGCTCCACATCTTCATCGTCGGGGACTTCATCCGTAACAATCACTCGTGCGTGCGCGCTGTGTTCGTCCTCCATGCGCAACCCGAAGTAGCGGGTATCGTTGGCGTCCCAAAATGCCTCTATCTGCGCCATGGGTGCATGTTCAAGCAACACCTCGGCGCTGTGCTCCAAGATGATCGAGTAACGTCGTTCGGTGTTCATTCCAAAGGGGCTCGCAACGGCGGAGAGGGTTGTGCGTAGGCACTGCTGTCATTATGCCGTCTCACAGCTTTTCGACCGTAACCGCTCATCGTTTGGGGAAGGTATCTAGATGCGCGGTACCAGAATGGGATGCGTCGTTTCGCCATCCCTCAGCGAGAGGGGCGAGCGTAAGACCCATAAACGAAAAAGGCCCACCTTTCGGTGAGCCTTTTTCGGTATTGCGTATGGTGCCGGCACCAGGAGTCGAACCCGGGACCTACTGATTACAAGTAAGGGAAACTTTACTTACAGATCAAGGCGTGGCGCCATTTAATTTTACGCAGACGGCCCGCTGCAACCCTTGTTCGGCGCGGGGCCATGCGGTTGATTTACGTAGGTTTTTAATTCGGGCTTTTGCCAAATACGGTGGTTTCCGCCACCAGTGCCTGCAGATTCTGTGCGTAACCGACTGTGGCGTTTACAAACCCATGTGTTCGATCTGCATCAGGGAACGCTCTCCCGAAAAGGCCGAGAGCCAGCATTCCTGTTTCGACCAAGAGCTTGGTTGTCATGATGGCAAAGGTGCCGCATGGGTGAAGGAGGGTGAACCGCAAGACCGAACTACCATCAGCACGATCTATCTCAGTTAAATTGGAGTAGAGAGCGTCTCGATTTGGATGCGCGCCAAAATCAATTGTTGCTTGATGAAGGTGTTTCGCCCATGCAGCGGCGCCCTCGAATGTTTCCGAAAGCACGGAGTTAAGTGCTCCAAATTTAAACTCATTCCCCCACTTTCTTAGCTCCCTTCGCTCAGTTGGCTTGTTATACCACCGCTGAGCGGCGCCTGGGGTTACCGCCAGATACCACCCGTACAATGCTGACTCCACTGCCGCCCGTATAGTTGCATGTGACGATAAGCACAGCCCTGATGCTACAAGGCGCGTTGAAGCCAAAAAGTGGCTATTAGCTGTCATGAATAGCAGTAAGGCTGACGGGTCTAAAGATTTGGCGATGTTCGCGCTCGCGTAATCACAGCACTTCGAAAGGTCTGCGGAAATATTGCTCAGTAGTTTTTGCCATAACGGATCGTGAACAAACGTTGCAAATTCGTTTTGGATAGCGACTGACTGAAAATGGGTTAAGTGATCCTGGCCCCAGCCTGCTGGAGCTCTAAAGTCGGTCGGGTTTGATTCCTTCATAGGTATCTCCATGTTTAAAAAGTCGCTAAATTTTAGTCCGCAGAGGGATTCACGAGAGGAACGCTGAGGTCATAGATATCCATCATCGACTCGTCACGGTGACCGGATGCCTCCTGTTTGTCGGCTCTGTTGCCCACTGTATCGGTGATTCCTCGGCGCTTGAAGTCGTGCATCCCGAAGCGTTGCTCGGCGGTGATGATCTCGGCTTTGATGGCCTGGGTGATGAACCGTTGCCAAGCAGTGTCGAGGCTGGACTTTTGCAACGCTCCGCCGTGAGCGGCTGTGATGATCGGCCGTTGCTCCGCAGCGATCGGCACCGGCACCCGCTTTTTGCTCCATATGTCGGAGCGCACTTTCTTAGCACTTTCCCAAGCGGCACGAAGACGTGGTGTCCAGCGCACGATGTTGTCACGGCTGCCTTTGCGCCGGTTGGTCAACACGCCCTCAGGGGTTTCGTTTGCGTCAGTGAGTGTCACCGTCTCGATGCCGCGCAAACGACAGAGGTAGCTGATCTCCATCACGTACCACAGGTACGGCGCACACGCGCCAAGCTGGCCGCGTGTGAGCTGGCCCTGCTGTTGGGCGTATTTCACAAGCGCCTTCATGGCTGCGGGCTCTGGCAGACGCCGTTGCTTACGTTCCTTCGGTGCCTCAATGCCCTGAGCAGGGTTTGTCTCGACGAAGCCACGGTTTTTACCCCATTGCATCGTCCTGCGCAGGTAGCGAAGTGCGTGCGCAGCCTTTGACGGCGTTCCCGCTTCGGCGATCCGGTCGATCACGCGCTGTACCAGTGGCGCATTGAACTTGCGAACGGCCAGTTCACCCAGCGGTTTTTTTAGCTTGGTTGGAAAGGTCAGCAGGACGTCGCGGGAGTATTCGTAGTCAGCCTGGGTCTTGGGTTTCAGGCTATTGAATCGATCGCTTTTGTGAAACTGCTCGCACAGGTAACGCAGGCAGTCGCGGTCAACCCCGGAACGTTCTTCCATCAGGCGATGGAGCTCGGAAAGGGTCGTGGTCGGCCCGGCCAGATTCGTCCGTCGTTGGTTGCCCCCCTCGTCGAAAAACAACGTGTACCAGACACCGGCTCCGCGCTGGTCGAAGTAAACAGACATCGGTAAGGCAGACTGATCGATGTGCGCCGGAATGTTCGGATTGTGCTTGCGCTTTCTACCGCGTCTCATCAGATAATTTCCGGGCTATAGCTGTCCTGAGACGTTGCAGTATAGCCACCGGCCTGATTGACCAGATCCGTGGTAGTCCATGGACCGGTACGCCCGCGAAACATGCGGATGCCCTGTTCGATAAGTGACCTTTCTACATCGGAGCGACGTTGGTAGCCGGTAATGCGCTGAAGGTCTGCGAAGACCAGGACATTGTCAGATCGGGAGTTCATTGTTTGACCTCTTTCGTATGAGGCGCCGAGGGGTTGCAGCCCCTCGTCGCCATTTCGTTTTTTACTTGGCGAGCCATATCAGTACGTCAGGCACCTGCATGGCCGTGATAGTGATCAGTACGACGGTTGCAATGATGCTGAGCAGGTTGCTGAACATTTCCTTGCCAGCCTGTTGGGCTGTTTCGTTGGTACGCGGCATAGTTCTCTCCTTTCATTGGTTGCCGGTTGCAGCCGGCGTTACAGGTTGTTGTCTGGTAGTCGCAGCAGGTGCAGCACCAGGTCTTCAAATTCGTTCGTGTCTTCGGTGCATGACCTCCATTCCAAAACCGCCTGGATCTGTAGCCTTGAACAATTCAGCACCAGGATCTCGCGCTGACCGTCGGTGGCCCGTACTTCCAAGATGTCGACCAGGCCGTTGGCGCCGTAGGCTTCGGCCTGCACCGTTTTGCGATGATCGTTTCCGAGTTCGTTGAGCAGCTGGGAGGTGCGGTCCTGCAGGCTTTTCGCAGTGCCGGCAACGACTTGAATCTGCATGGTTCTCTCCTTTCAGGGCTGTTCGACGTGGGTTGCAGCTCTACGCCTGGAACATCCAGCACTTGACGGTGGGTGACTTGGTGATCGTGTTGTTATTCCGCGTGGCTTGATAAGCGCGCACCGCGCTGTCGACGGCCTTATTCGACTCCAGGAATTTGCGGCAGCGGGATTCCTTCAGGCGATCGCGCAGCTCGCTGACGTCGGCGAGCTTCTGCCGGTGTTCTGCGGCTCGTTCGACGAACTCGTTGAGGTTGATCGCGATGACGTTGTCTTTTTTGCTGTGGTTGACCACCGGGCCATCGGCGTCGAGGCCTTGGAGGTAGTCGTAGACTTCCCAGAATTCCGCGACGACAGGGTGGTCTGCACTGATCGAGCTTTGGCGCTCGATCGCCATTGCGATGATGCAACGTTGGGTGGTGCTGATCTGGGTATCGCTCAGGGGTACGAACGAGCGGATGCAGTCCAACAGACCGAGCAACTGGGCATGGTTTTTAACGATCCGTTCGACGCGGATATAGCCTCGCAACTGATTGCCGCATTTTTGGCATGCGGCCTTTTCGTTGTTGACTGGGTACTCGGTGTCGCAACTGATGCAATGGGTGTGCAGCCGGCGCAAACGGGCCTCGTGTGAGGGAATTTTGTCGGCAAGCGTGGACATAACATCGGTTTCGCGTTTCACCGCCTGCAGCAGGAAGTGGCTGAGCTGGTTGCCGTCCAGGGCAGTCAGCCGGTCAGCTGCGGCTCGGCTTTCAGGCGTTACGTTTGGCCGCACGAAGTGCAGCTTCACAATCCGCGTCATGATGGCTTCGGAAGCAATGACAGGCGCGTTTTGGCTGATCGCGATCGTGCCTCGGAAGGGCGGCTCGTACGTTTCGTTGCCGGCGGTTTTAACGCCCTTTGTCGCCAAGGTACCGCCACCGAAGTAATCCTTTAGCTCGTCCCATTCGAAGTTTTTTGCGTGGGACTTGTCGTCGCCGCTCCGATCGGACTCCAGCAGCACTACTGGCATGCCGGACACTTGCCCCATAAGCCGGCTACGCCCGGCCTTGGTGGATTTCGATGGGTCAAATCCCTCGTAGCTTGCGCGGCCGAGCAGTTTCCACAGCAGTTTGAGCAGGGTGGTTTTACCGGCACCGGCCTCACCAGTGGCTTCGAGGAAGGGGAACGACTCATATCTAGAGCGGATCTGCTCGGCGAACAGTGATCCGAACCAGAAGGTCAGCGCGACAACGCCCTGAGCGCCGAAGCATGTCCACAACAATTTGGCCCATTCGTCGCTGTATTCCTTCGGGTCGCGCTGAATTCGCACCGGTACCGCGCGCTGCAGGGTTTTCAGGCGCAGCTTCCCGAACTCGAAGAATTCCTCGTCATTAACGTCGACCACTTGGCCATCTTTGATCGCCACGTCGCCATACACGTAGCAGCCGTATTCCTTGCTGTACCCGACGAAGTCGATCGTCTGAACGGTTTTGATCGCGAACAGCTGGTCCTTCATGATCTTGTCGAGCTGCTGACCGCTGCCGGTGAACACCGCACCGGCGGCCATGCCGAGTAGACGTTTCTTGAATTCGCTCGCAGCTGCGACCTGGCCACCGGTGAAGGTGTTTTTGACCGAACCGCCGTCGTGCGGAAAGTCGACCCGGAAGAAGTACCAGGATTCGTCCGTGATTTCGTTGCGCTGGAAGTACAGCGCCTGGGGATAGCAGTTGGCGATCTCGACCACACAGCCCGACATGCGCAGCGCTTTCTCACGCATCGCTTTGTTGTTCAGCTGCTGCTCTTCGTGGTTTTCGCTCGTTTCCAGCGCCTGCATGGCGCTGTTGAATTTGCTGATATCCAGCTTCCACCAATACAGCCGGGACTCAAACCCGAAGTGGAATTCCTCGCGTTCGCGCCAGTCGTAAATCAGCAGGGCTTTTTCTGATGCACTTTCGGCGATCAACATGGCTCCGTGGTGGCGGGCCTCGTTGAGATCCGCTTCGGTCCGCCGCCGGCGATCGGCTTCATCACTGACGAACGCCCAGCGCTGATGCAAGTCGTTCCAGTCCACCTTCCGCGCATCGCGTTGCGGAATTTGAGCCGCAGTGCATTCAAAGCCCAAAGCCCGAGCCATTGCGACCCATTTGCGCGTGTAACGGTGCGCGCCAGGCTCGTTGTCCAGTGCCCATACCAATCTTGGTAGATTGCCTGCTCGATCGACGGCCAGTGCTTTCAGCGAGACCTCGGGAAAAGCATTCGACGACATTGCCGCGACCGCATCGATCGCGTTGTGCTCAAGGGCTATCGCATCAAAAATGCCTTCGACAATCCACAGCTCCTCGGTCTGTGACAGGTCGATATTCGGCGAGCACCACCAGTAGCCCTTGTACGACTCCCCGGGTTTGAATCGCGCCTTCTTCTTTCCGAAGCGCTGAGGCTGGTCAATCAGGCGCTCCCAGTAACCGCCGCGCTCCAAGGGAAAACGGACCGTTGCCGACCCGATATTCAGGACGCGATCAAAATAGTTTTCCTGGGTGAATAGTCCGGCGACCAACTCGATCTTGAAGCCCCGAGCGAACTCCATGTAAGCGCGGGCGCTTGCTGTCGGTTGATCGTCTGTGGCCGGTGCACGTTTGCTCCAGTCGTCGAACAGATCCGCGTACAGCTCTTTGACATGCCACTGCTGACCGCATTTGCTCTCACGACCGCATTTGATGAACCACGGGTTTTCGAAGCTCGAATACAGTTCCTTCTTTGAGCAGGCAGGGCAGGTGCCGCCGCGCATGAAGTCGGTGCCTGTGCGATGCCGCAGGCCATAGTCGTTTTCGAGTCGGGTCAGTACGTCGCCCCGCATTTGATGTTCCATCGTCACGCCTGCTTTCTGATGGCGACCTGAAGGGCGCCGAGAGTTGTTTTTTGAGCCGCCAAGGCGGGGTAGGCAGAGAGAATTGCGCCGGTCCGGAAGCCATCAGGGATGCGCCGAAACTCATCTGAGTACCAATGCTCCTGAATGCCCATCCGAAGGCGCTCACGCAGCTCCTGGTGCAGGGCTTCAGCGAGGTTTTTACTAAGGTCCATCCGGATGGAAAGTGCTGTATTCATGGCTTTTTCCCTGATTTCGGGCGCAACTTGCCCAAACCCACTCGCTTAAGGTGGTGCTATTCGGTTAGTTGAAAGGGGCTGTCGGTTGAGGCTCGGTGGCGTCGACCAGGTGTTTGAATATCAACACGACGGGAATGGCGAAGGACTTGCCGCTGGCTGGGTCTGTGAGCATCGCCACGGACGCACTGCTGTTCTTTAGGTCGAGGTGGCGCTGGACACCACTGGAATGCAATTCGGCGTATGCCAAACCCGTCAAAGTTTCGGCGAGGTAGACAGGTACTTCCAATGTCGCTTGCAGGTACGTGACGGTGCGGTTGAAGAGTTGCTGGTCATTTTCCAGGTGTTCAGCCTGGTGGCGTTGCATGTAGCAAAGCGCGGCGCTCTGCATGGCGGCGCGGTACTCGCGTTCGGGGTTTTGCGCATTGGTCATCATGTTCATCAGGCCGTCTCCAGCTCAAGTAGGTCCATTTGTTGTTCGCCTTCCTTCTTCATCGCGTGCCTGCGAATTGCCACTGGGGCAACCGGCAGGCGAACGGACGGATTGGGCATACCGGAGGGGCTCATTTCATGAGTCATTTCGAACTCAGCCCGAACTGACCAGCCGCAGGCCTCGTTGGTGCATTGCAGGTAGGCAATACGCAGAAAAATGTGCGTGCCTTCACTTGTGCGGATCCGCATTCGCCCTAGGCAATGCGGGCATACCAGTTTGTAAGTGCTCACTTTGTTTCCCCCATCGCAAATTGCGACTTTTCGGCTAAAGCCGAGAATTGGTGACGCTTCTTGCGCCTACTTCGTATCCTGGCTGCCCGGTTTTTCCCGGTGCAGAACGATCACCGCAGTGACCTCTTCATGTCTGGCTGCTACGTGTGCTCGATGTGCCGCGAGGATGTCCTGCACCTCGTCGTCTTGGATGACGCCGTCTTGAAGTGCCTTGGCGATGATGGCGTCAACTAGCCCGCGCTTTACGGTGGTGTTGATTGAACGCGCGTACAGGTCGAGGTTGTCGAGTTGCCCTGCCTCAGCTACGGGGACAAAAACACCGCCATACAGATTGCAGACGAAGTCGGGCAGGTGAGTGGTGCCGGTTTGCGACTCCAGCAGGCAAATCTGGTCGTCGGTCAGTGGGCGGCTACCAGCGTTTTCATACGCGTGGTTGTCGAACTTTTTGACCGACATCCCTAGACGCGGTGCTGCGCAATCACGACCGCCCGGGTACGCGCAAATGACTGCGCTCACAACTTGCCGGCGGGTTTCTAGAACAGTGCGTTTCATCTTCTGGTTTCTCAAAAAGGTGGATGCAATTAATTTGAGATCACGCCGTCTTTGATACCCAGAAGCACAGCCGCTCGGTGAGCTTCGCCTCGCAAACATTTTTTTTGACCATTCAGCACTGCATAAACAGTGCTGGGGTTGAGGTCGTGTCGTTTGGCGAAATCAGCAGCAGACAGTCCCTGCGCGACCAACTTACTTCGAGCTAGCTGTAGTGCTTGCTCGGTGATAGCAGTGTTCGGCATAGTGCTCATTCGTGTGATTTAGTGTGGAATTCTGGCGATCTTGGTCCAATTAATTGGGACTGTCAAGCTATGAGGGTGCAATTTTGATGACCATTGGAGCTCGGCTTCGCGATGAGCGGGCGCGGCTGGGCGTTAGCCAAACGGAATTGGCAAATGTTTGCGGTATTGCAAAGAACACTCAGCTGAATTACGAAAAAGATGAGCGGAGTCCTGATGCTCCCTACCTTTTGCTAGCGAACAAAGCTGGGGTGGACGTTCACTACGTATTGTTTGGTGAGCGTCTACCTGCATCTGCAGATCTGCTGTCGCCGCTTGAGGCAGAAGTGCTCTCATATTTCCGCGATCTGTCGGACTACGACAAAGAGTCGCTGCGCCGTATGGCCTACGCGATGGCTTCCGTTGGGAAAGACTCAACACCTGCCCCCAGGACTTAAAATCCATATTTAATTAGTAGGAACTAGGAGCCAAAAAAGCCCAGCAGAAGCTGGGCTTTTTGTATCTGAACGAATACCCCCCATTGGCTAAATGGTTGGATATGGTTACTGTATGTGCATACAGTATTGGAGCATGACAGGCGATGGAACCGATTTGCATCACCCCCGTACCCGCAGCCGATGGGCTTGCAATGTTGGAGCCCGTAACGAGATGGGAACGAGAGCTGATTGTCGGCTACAGACGTTTATCCAACGATGATCAAGAGCGCTTGCTCCTGGTGCTGAATGCTTTGGTTTCTGTTACCGATGAAGGAAAGCCAAGTGCACGTTTGATGTCCTGTCAGCAACACGCCTGCTAAGAAGGGGTGGCGACTGCCTTGCTCGCGGTCAGCCGCTTGTACTCACGTTCGACCGCACGCTGTGCCGACTTCTTGCTCTCATACAGGTGTGTCAGCCGTTTCGGCTTGCTCTGGTCACCCTCGGTAAGCTTTTGCTGCTTACCGCTCTTCTTGTCGCGGTACCACGCGACGATGCCCGTGTAATCCTTGGCATCGTCAGCCAGCTCCGCTACCTCGTCACCATCTGGCAACTTTGATTCAAGCTCAAGACTCGTGGTGAATGAGTCCGACGTGAAACTGTGTTTGACGTTGCCCCCCAGCCAGATAATGTCCGCAATTTCCTGCTTGATGCCTGTCAGGGAGTAGGTGAGCTCCGGTGTTAGATCCGGACGACCACGCGCCAGCGAGTAGCTGAGAGTTGCCGTCCCCCGCTGCAGCTTGTTCCACTCAGCCCGGGCAGCGACCAGTGCGGTTTTCTGATCGGTATAGGAATGCCGCAGGTCCTTAATGTTGTCGCCGCCGCCGGAAATCGCCTCTTTTTTTTCGGCGCTGTTGACGTCGTAATAAAACGCTCGCACGCCCGTGTAACTGTCCCGGTCCGCTTGTAGGAAACGGTGCTGGTCGCCGTCCCGGCGGGTCAGGGTGATGTGCGGCAGGTTCAATCCGCTGGCGCTGGTTGCATTGCCGATCGGCATGAACAGCAGCTTGCCGGCTTTCACTGTGGCGATAGCATCGTGCTCTTGTCCCAGGCGGGAGAGCAGGTTCGCGTCTGATTCATTGGCCTGGTCAAGATGCACCAATTTGATCGCACTGAGAGCGGCGCTTACCAACGGGCCAAGGCCGTATGCGCCCGCAATGGCTTGTACGACTGACTCAATTGTTTCGTCATGCCAGCTTCGTTCCCGTTTGACCTTCAACCCAGCACTCAGGTCCACGCTGCGCGCTCGGATGTTCAGCTGGTCCGGCGCACCGCTGTGTTCGGTCTCGTCGACCGTATACGAACCTTTATCGACCAAGCCAGTATCGCTCCAGCCAAGCCACAAGCGCAGGGTTGCGCCTTTCGGCGGAATTACCAGACGCCCGTCATGATCCGAGAGCGTGACATCGAGCTGGTCTGCCGTGAGTCCGCGGTTGTCGGTCAGTTCGATGCTCATCAGGCGCTGCTCGATCGCCGCTGTGATGTCGCGTCCGTCGACCTCGAGCCGGCAAATTGGACGCGGGTAGGCGTTCGCTTCTCGCATGGCGGCCTGCGCATCATTCAGATAGCTATCGATCTGACTCAGTGCCTGGTCAATCACAGGATTTTCCTCAGAATGTTGCCGGCTGTACTGACGGCTGCGCCGAGCAGGTCAACGCGCCCATCATCGATCCGCTTGAGCGCAATGGTGAATTCAATTCGCCGTGCTGCGCCGTCCTGGAAGAACAGGGTTTTGGTCTCGCTGATGTTCTCGATCACCCAGATGCCCAATATCCTGCCGGTGCCTTCAATCAACGGCCAGGCCTTGCCGGTATCCGCCATGGCACGAAGTGTGTCGAGGCTGAGCGGCGTTCCCGCGAGTGCCGGCAGAAGAATTCCAGGCATGCTGATTGAGTCCTCCCCACGACCCAGGAACTGGCGTGCTGGGTTGGTACCAATGCGGGAGGTCGAGCCGTGACGCCATTCTGTCTGCCGCTGCAGTTCCTGATACGCCAGCGTCTCGAGGCTGAAAATGAACATGCCCAATGACATCATCATGTCCGTTTACTCCTGGTCAAAAAGGGCGCTACGGCCCTTGGCTTGTTTTGCATGCTGCCGCTTGTCCAGTTCTGCAGACACGGCGCGCGCGATCGCAGCGGCATCCATCCCGGCGGCGGGGTGAATGTTGATAACGATTTGATCGGGCGCCATCTGCATTGCCGCTGGAGCTGCTGCTGCACCAATTGGCGGACGGTTGTCGACTGCGATCGCACCTTGAGCCCCGCCCATACCTACGGCGAGCGCGCCCACTTGGGCCAGTCGTTTGCCCATGCCCATGATCGAATCAAGCATGCCGCCATTTTCAGCTTTTGCCCCGGGTACGGACCCGGCTGAGTTCAGAGCGGCGGCGGTGGCCTCGGGCATTGCAGCGGCTGGATTCAGCGCTGCGCCCGCGCTGGTGATGGCACCGATGGTCACGGTCCCGGCTTGGGTCATGAGGTCGCCCACAGCCTTGACGGCGTCCAGAGGCCCGCTCTTGCCATCAGCCACGCCCTGCGCCAACCCAGCCATGGTGAAGCCGCCAAGCTCGGCAAAAACCCGGGAGGGGCTATGAATACCCAGCTTCTCCTTGAACCAGTCGACGGTGTTGCTACCGGCGTCTGTGATCGCCGTCTTCACCGATCCCATTGCGTTCGTGATGCCGTTGACGAGCCCAGCGATGATCATTCCCCCGAACTCTGTAAATTTGCCTGGCATCTCGACGCCCATGTAGTTCATCACCGCCGAGAAGGCTTGGTAGATCAGCCCGATCGGACTGAAGTTGGCGAGTGTCTGCAGGATGCCGCTGATCCCGCCGCTGAAGCCCGCTTTGATTTCAGCCCAGGCACTGACGAAGTAAGCTTTCACCTTGTCCCAGTTCGCATAGATCAGATATGCAGCAGCGGCGATCGCCATGATGGCCAAGCCAATGGGGTTGGCCATGAACAGTCGGCCAACCCACATGAATGCCTGGCCGACAAAGGGCAGGACCTTCGAACCAAGGTTGAATAGCAACCCGATCACAGAGGGTAGGCGGATCCCGATCAATGACAGCCCGTAACGCACGGCGAGAAATGGGCCAAGGGTTGTGGCCATCGTGAGGGCTACGGTGCTGAAGCCGATCGACAGTGCCGCAATGCCGGCGGCGACTTTGAGGATGCCCAGCACCAGCCCCGGGTTAGCGGTCGCCCAGGCGTTGACGCGCTCCAGGACACCGTTAAATCCGGTGACCAGTTGGATCAGCGCCGGTCGGAGAGTGGCGCCCAGGGCGCTGCTCAAGTTGAACATGCGGTTCTGCGACATTTCCCATCGGGCGGACAACTGGTCTGCGCGGATATCACCCTCCCGCTGCATCGAGCCGTCGCGTTTAGGAGCGTTGTCCGCTCCATTCACCAGGTCAAGCTGTCGTTTATATTCGCCGATGTTGGACGCCAGTTTGGCTGCGTCGTCGCCGTATTCCTTGCCGAACAGTTGGGTCATCACACCGAGCTGCTGGTTTTTGGGCAGTTTGTTGACCGCCTCCAGCACCTTCTGGATGGTGCCCGTTGCGTCCTTACTCATGCCATCCTGAACCGCTTTCGCCTCCAGTCCGATCGACTTGAGGCCGGTGACAAATCGCTTAGGTTGCTGGGTGGCGATAGCCAACTCTCGGATCATGGCATTGGTAGCGGTTCCCGCGATTTCCGCCGAGGCGCCAAGCGTCAGGAAGGTTGAGCCTAAAGCGGCTGCGTCCTTGAACGACATGCCGACCGACGCGGTAATACCTGCCGTGCGCTGCATGACTTCAATGATGTCTCCACCCTTCGACATCGCGTTGTCGTCAAGGTAGTTGATCGCATCGCCGAGCTGGCTGACGTTCTTGATGGGCAATTTGTAGAGACTGGCGATGCGCGCCAGGCTCTCGCCGACCTGGTCCGCAGGCAGCTCGAAAGCCGTTGCGGCAGTCGCCGCAACGCGGGCGAATTCCAGCAGGTCGTCTTTGCCCTGGATGCCCATTCGCGCACCGCCTTCCACCAGCGCGGCAATATCGGTAGTCGCCATGGGGATGGTTTCGGACATCTTCTTGATGGCCGCGCCCATGTCGTAATAGGTCTGAGTGAGCTGACCGTTGTCATCCCGGGCGCCGTTTACCTGTTTGGCAACACCCGCCATGGCATCTTCAAAACGGGAATAGTCTTTGACCATCCCAACGATCGGCAGGCCGACCGCTGCACCCACCGCACCTGCGCTCGCGCCTGCTACAGCGGCGTTGCCGGCGAGCTCTTTGCCCTTGGAATAGTTTCTCTGAGCCTTCGAGACCCGTTCCTGCTGTTTGGCGAGCGCTGAGAGGCGTTCCCGCTGTGACTGAATGGCTTTGTTCGCCGCCTCGATCTCAGTTTTTAGGCGGTGTTCGGTGGTGCCGAGGTTGCGGGTGTCAGCACCGGTCGATTTCATGAGGGGGATCAGACGCTGCAGTTCCGATCGCTGAGCGGTATGTTTGTTGGTCAGCTTTTCCACGGATGCGGAGGCGTTGACGAATGCCTTCTGGAAAGCAGCTGTGGGGGCGTCCATCTTTTGCAGCTGCTCGCGCAGGCCGCGCAGTTTGTCCTGGGCGCGAGCCAGTTCCTCGGAGGATTGGCGGACCGCTTCCTTCTGGCGGGTGTAGCTGGAAATGTTGGACTGCTGGGCATTGAGCTCCTTCAACTGGTCCCGCGCCTCTTTCAAGGCGCGAGACGTGGCATTACTCCCAGCGCTGATCTGTTTGAGGGGCGCGGTGACCTTGTCGATCGCCGACAGCAGAAATTCCAGCCGCAGCTTGTCAGTCATCCTTCGCCCCACTTCGTTTACGAGCGCGTTCGCGCCATTCCATCAGTTCGGTCAGGGGGAGCGGATCCATCTCCGCTGGCCCCCAGTGAAATATCACGGCGATATCCGCCATCGCGTCATCTACGCAACGAGGGATGCATCCACCTTCGCCGACTTCGGTAGCAAAAAACCGGCAACCTCGGTGGCCATCTGCACCAGGTCGGCCGGATCCATCAGACCAATGTCGTGATCGGTGAGGGTCGGTGTGGTGATTCGCGGTAGAACCTTGCGCAATGCGAGCACGTCCATCTGCAGCAGATCTGTCAGCGATACGCCACGCAGTTCTCCGGAAACCGGCTTGCGCAGTGTCACTTCTGTGATCTCGGTCGAGCCTCTGACGATGGGCGTATCCAGGGTGATGACTGGACGGTTTGGGTTCTTCTCGGCTGGAGTGGCTGCAACGTCGGTTTTGAGGGGAGCGGTCATGTCGATTTCCTTCGAAAGAGGGGGACGCGCCGGACGATCCGGCGGGGAAAGCTGTGCTTACAGGCCTATCGCCTTGCGGTGTTCCGCCAGCATGTCTTTGCCATTGACGTTGAAGATGAAGTTGAGCAAGTCGATTTCGACTTCCACGTTTCCATCGATCGTCAACTTGTAGTAGCTGCAGGTGGTGGTGAACTTGTGCTCGGTGTCTTCGCCGCTTTCCGAGTCACCCATGTCGATCTCTTCGTGCCGGCCGCGCACGACAACCTCCACGGTTGAGACCTCACCGGTGTCGTCGCGCTGGATAGAACCGGCCCAACGCAGCATGACGCCGCTCGCGGACACTGCGCCGTACTGGCGTAGCGCCGTCAGATCCCAGCCACCGAGGGTCCATTCCAGCTGGATGCCATCGTCGCTGTGGCCGAGGTCGGCCTTGACTGGACCGTCCATGCCGCCACCGCGGAACTGTTCGAATTTGCGCCCCAGCTTGGGCAGGGTGACGCTCTTGCACTGACCGACGTAGCTGACACCGTCGTTGTACAAGTTCATGTTCTTGAGCTTTTTGGGCAGAGCCATGTGGGCGCTCTCCTAAAGGCGCGGCCGATGCCGCGCGGATGAATGAATATCAGGCGCCGACGCGGCTGGCGAAGTCGATCAGGTAGCGATCGGTGATGCGCTGGCGCAAGTTCAGGTTCTCCAGCGGCGGTACCGGGGTGTAGTCGTAGTCCAGGTACAGCTTGCCGGCCTTGAGGGTGTCCTTGTCGTTGGCGGCTTCGTCGTACCAGCACTCGCCGCCGATCAGGTAGCCCAGGCGTACCAGCTCGCGGAATTTGGCGTTGATGCCTTCGACGATGTCGCGCACCAGGCTCGCGTGCATAGGCTTGTCGATCGCCCAGAATTGGCCCTCGGCCATGGTGTCGGCCAATACTTGGGCAGTGCGGGTGTAGTTTTCGAATGCGAACAGTGGGTCGTCGCTGCAAGTACGGGAACCCCAGAAGCGGAAACCTTCGCGACGAATCAGCGTGGTGACATCCGCCGCGTTCAGTAGGCCGGCGTCGGTGGCCGGATTCTGCAGGTCCCAATAGATGTCCCGGCTCAGACCGGACACACCATTCACCGCCACGTTGGAAAGGGTTTTGTGCCAGCCGACCTGTTCATCGAGCTTGGCGCGCAGGCCTAAAGCGCGGGCGATTGCCGACGCCGGCGCATCGGCATTCAGCGTGGTGTCCCAGTTCACGAAATCCGGCCAGATGGTCATCAGCTCGCGGGCACCGAAGTTTTCCCGGTAGGCGATAGCATCGGAGACGGTTTCGCAGTCCCAGGCACTGGCGTATGCGAAACCACGCAGCTTCTGTGCGGTGAGGACCAGTTCAGTAGCCACCGCCAGCGAGTCGAGGCCAGGTACGCCGAGGATGCGCGGCCGCACGCCCAACTGCGCCTCCGCTGCCAGCAGAGCCTTGAGCCCGGTGTACTGACCGCCGGCAGTGACGCCGCCGATCACATTGGTGGTGGTCGCGGCAGCGTCCGCACCTTCGGCGACACGGACAACGACGGTGATGGGGCTTGCCTGGTCAGCGATGGCGTCCAAGCTTTTGGCGAGCGTGCCTTGAATACCTGCCTTACCGCTGGCGGTAAGGACGTCGGTTAGCAGAACGGGGCGATTGAGAGGAAACGCGATGGGATCGGCATCTTCGGCGGTGCAAACCATGCCGACGACGGCGGTTGCGACGGTGCGGATCGGGCGGGTGCCCTCGTTGATCTCGAGGACGCGTACACCGTGATGGTAATCGGTGGGCATGGGAGAGTGCCTGTGCAGTAGTGGAATGACACTGCACAGGCTGCCGCGCGCGCGCTTAATCGGCGAGCGCAAGGGTTTGTAACGCGTAGCCCTACACAGGAAAAAATTACGCGCCAGGGTGAGCTGCGCCGGGAAAGCGCAGAAACCCTTCAGCGCAGGGAGTTTACTGAGCCTGTTCGGCGATCCAATCCGGCGCGGTTGGTCGATGCTGGCTATCGGGGAAATCAGGCGACTGAGGCCAATCGCGCAGGGCCTGCATGTATAACAGCAGCTCGTTAAATTGCTCGGCTGTCAGCGTGGTCGGCCCTTCGATTTCTAACTGATCGCGGTGACGCTCGCGCAGCCACAGCACGCCCGACAACTCGCCGTCGCGCCACGCCCGCTCATCCCGCTCAATCTCTGCCAGGGTTTTCGCGGGCGGATCAATCAACATCGGCAACCCATTCGCGTCATGGCTGCGCACTTTTCCGGCGGCCGGATTGGCGATAACCGATAAATAAAGCTCCTCCGAAATAGGAATCACATCGCCAGGCATATTATCCCCGTGAACATTCGGTAGATAAGTAACCCGGGTTAACTTGCTGTAATAGCGCATAAGTTCCCCTTTGATCGTTCTACGGGAATATGGCGATCACCCGCACTCCCTGAAATATTTAATTAAGCTTCGAATAAATTTAGAGGCTAGCTTTGTCCGCCGCCTTAGTAGCCGACGGCCCACCAAGTGGCACCGACCTGCTGGGGCCCGGAATATGAGCTACCCGGCGCTACGTGCATGCTGGTAGTTGTCCAGTTAAATGTCGTTGCGCTAAGAAAGCTAAGGGAGACATTAGTAAAAGCTGACGCCCCTGCGCAAAGAATTGCGGTGGGGAATGCGATTGTAAACGGTACGGTGTTGTCTATCGCCGTTCCCGAAGCAACCGCCGCCGGCGCAATTTTCCCCCACTGGAAAGTCAATCCCAAAAGCCATGTAGGGAAAACAATGTATCCATTAGCTGTAAGACTGACCGCGAAGCCCAGTCGCAACTTCTTCGGTGTCACGATGGTCGCGTCATCGGTTCCTGCATTGACTTGCGCCTGCGTTGCGATCTTGGCCGTGCCTTGATTGTTTTCCGTGGCCTGCGCCGCCAAGACAGCTAGCGCGGCAATATCAATGTTTCCCTGATTTATCGGCGCGTTCCAGGCCTTGAGGCACCACATAACCGCCAAGCTGCGTGGGCGCGCCTCGTTGCCACCGGAGCTAACCGTGGTAGGGCTCATCACCAGTTGCGTGCTGTCGTTCCCGGAGGTGGCGAGAAAAGCCCCTGCCGCGATAGGTACAGTAACCCCATCCACTACCCCAGTAGCGGCCCCTCCATATGGGTCAATGTCTGCATCAACATTGTCAAAGTAGCGGTGTTTATGGCGTTCGTTCTGGCCTAACTGATACGTGCCGATACCGCGCCCCGGATCAACTCCGCGACCATGGTCCCAGCCGCGCAAGAACTCGGCGCGCGACTCAGGCAGACGAAAATTGCCCGCCCCTTCACCGCCTGTATTGAACGCAGTCCCGAGGTACGCCGCCAAATCTGGATAAGCCGCAATGCTTTTCACACTGCCGTCAATCTCCAGAAATCCGGGTGCGAGCTTGTTTACCGGGAAGGCCACCATCGTGCCGACCGGCAGCGCCGAGGCCTGGGCAATCATCGACTCGATTTGGGGCTTGGTGTAGGTGTCCGTGATCCCCATGGCAGCCAATGTGCTGGGGTTGTCACCTGATACCACCACGCCACGATTATTGACCTTCACTCGGGTGAACTCACCGGCCGTTTTGTTCGCGGGCAACACCTCCAGAATCGCCGCATCCACATATGACCGCGAGGCCAGCACAATTGCTGGATCAATCTTGAGCGTGATGTTGCCGGCACTGGTGACAATGAAGTTCATGCGCACGATTTGCGTGCGGCCTGAACCTTGCGACAGGACCGGCTTGAAGCTCGGCGCGCAGTTGGCTACAGCCACCATGTCGCCGTCCGAATCGTACAGGGCGATCTCGCGGATCCACTTACCGCCTTCATCGGCGGGGATAACTTGCTCGGCGATAATCACTGCCGGATTGACCGGGTCAATTTTGAGCTGATTCAGCGGCCGGCGGCGCCATTCGTTGATCAACCTAGTCTGTGCAGCATTGGGGATCGGGTCCGTGCCGTTGGCATCACCCACACCCATTTCGGTGATCTTCCAGGGAATGCTGAGCGCGTCGGCGTTTGCCTGCTTGGCCATCCCCACATTCGTGAGGATCGCAAAAAACTGCGAGTTCGCATCAATCATAATAAACGTCCAGGGTGTCTATGGAATGTTCGCGGCCCACTACACCGAAGGTCCCGGTGACCTCGACGTCGCGCATGAGCGGCGGGTAAACGTCGATTTCATCGCCTTCGTGCAAAGCGACACTGATATCTAAATTTCCGTATGATTCGAGGCTGATCGCCAAGCCGGTCAGATGTCGGCTGACGGGCTTGGCGTCATCGATCAGGCGCTCCAGCTCCTGATACATTTCCTCAGTGATCCCGGTGTCCAGTACGCCGACCTTAAGTGCAAAGGTGCCTGGCACCCCGGTAGGCACCGTGTTGAACCACTCCACAATCTCGATCAGGTAACCCAGAGGCTCAACTACGCGCCGGAGTGCTCCGATCGTTCCTTTGCGGGAGTGGATGAAGAACGAGCCTTTGATGACCTGACGTTTGGTGGCCTCCGACCAGGTGCTGTCCCAGCGGTCGACCGAGAATGCCCAGGCGAGGTAGGGCAGCAGATGCACCGGGCATCGATCAGGGTTCAGCAAATCCCTGATCGGAATCGGTACCCTCTCAATTTGCGCGAGCGCCTCCGCCGCCAGCCGCTCAAGCTGTTTGGCGTTCGGCGGCAACAGGCCTGTCATGACAGCGCACCAACAGCCACGCTGTAGCCGGTGCAATAAGCCGCTTCGGCTTCGTTCGGAGTGATATCGGCCCAGTTATGCAGAACCACCTTACGCACGCCCTCGACATGCAGCGCGGCATGAATAGCCGACTCGGAGATCTCGACACCCAGGCGCCGGCGCTGGCTGATGTACGTGACAAGGCGGGCTTGCGCCGCTTCGCGGATTGGCTCCGCTTCCGGCCCCGTTGTGGCGAGATAGATAACCGCGTCGACGTGGTAGGGCAGGACAGTCGCCGATTGCACCGTTAGCCGATCGGCAACCGGACGACGGTCATCGTCGCTGAGGTATCGACTGACGACATCCAGCAACGTCTGATCGACGCTTCCGTCCCCGACCAAACCCTGAACAGTGACAACGACCACCGCCGGCGACGGGCTTTCAGCCGTTGCATCAGCAACGCGGCCGTCTGCGCTGCGCGCGTGCAGGATGTAGCTATTACGGGGCCCAGCGGTGGAGAGGCCTTCCCATGCCATCTGCGCTCGCTCTCGCAGCGAGTCGTCCGACTCCATTACCGCGACGATGGGCGGGATGGCTGCGCTGTTGCCTGGAGTTACGACCAGGCGCTCGACGTTGACGTTGCCGGCGAGCTGCTCCAGGTCCTTTCCTTTGGCCTTGGCCAGCATGTTGGCCAGCGACGCCTCATTCACGCGCTGACGCAGCAGCATTTCGCGATAGGCATTCTCCTGCAGGAGCTTGGTCATTGGCTCCGACTCGACGGCCAAGGTCGCGGCGACGGCAGCTTGTTGGTCGGCGGGCCATAGGCTGACCGCATAGGCCTTGCGTTCGGCGAGGATCTGCTCGTAGTCGATCTGCTCGACGACATCCGGATCCGGAAGCTGAGCCAGGTCGATAGGGGTAAAGGTTTTCATGCTGTTGCTCCCAAGCTGAGAGGAACGCGCAGGCTCAACGGCTCGTTGGTGTCCACCAGGCTGCCTTCGATGTCGAGAATTGCCTGGCCGGCAACATCACCCAATGTCAGCTGGACGCGACTCAGGCGAATCCGCGGCTCCCAGCGCATCAGTGCGATGGCTGTGGCCGCATAAGCCTGCAGCCGGGTTGCGCTGTTGAGTGGCCAATCAATCAGGTCGGCGAGCTGGCTGCCGTATTCGCGGCGCATTACGCGCGTTCCGATCGGGGTGGTCAGGATGTCGGCGATCGATTGCACCAGGTGATCGTTCCCGACGACTCTGCGGCCGGTATTGCTGTTCATGCCGATCATGGAACTGGCCCATCGGAAAGCGCGTTGCCGCGCATCACGCCCGAGGTGCGGTGATTGACCAGGCTGATTTTCTGTTCGCCGGCGACGACGTCCTTGGTCACGTTAACCAGGCCGTCGATATCGACATCACCCTTGATTTTCAGACCACTGGGTACGATCAGTTCGACCTTGCCTCCCTCGGGCAATGTGGCAGTCAACGTGTGAGTCGCGGTGTCGTAGTCTACTAGTGCCCCGTCGCGGTACCGACGCCGGCGGCGGGTTGGCTCGTTGTCAGGAGCAGGGAAGCGATCGCTGTACACGCCGAAAATGACAAACCCGTGAGCCGGATTGCCGGAAGGAGAGAGCACCAGGCACTGCTCGTCCACGCTCGGCGGATCCCAGTCGCTATCCTCACCAGCCCGAAGGGCGAAGAACGGCAACCAGTCGGTCAGCAGGCCACCGGTTTTCACACGGCAACGAGGTTTCTCCGGATCGAGCTCGGCGATGGTGCCGGCTCGGATCAGGTTTTCAAGGCGTCGGGTCAGTTCAGTAAGAGAGTCCATGTCGCCGATGTTGCAGGTCGCGCGTGCGCGCTGCATCGCCGGGGGGCTGTAGCGCGAGTGCGTACAGGAGGGGGTCAGCTGGTGAGGTGATCGATGAGCAGATTTCGGATGTTTTCCAGCTCGCCGCCGCTGAATCCCAGCAGCTGCCGCGTTTCGTATTGCACATCCAATTGGCCGCGCTCGGGTCGATCTTTCAGGCCGTATTGGTGAACCCGGGCGATGCGGCTCACGCGACCCACGAAGCCGACGGACAAGCCATTTGCGGTGCTTTCGGTGCGCAGGTAACGGGCAGATTTCAGCTTGGTGAACATTTTGCCCTTGATCCGGCCCTTTTTCCCACGCAGGTCCTTTGGCTTGCGAGGTGCGAACGCTGAGCCATCAGGATTACGCTGCGTCGTGATGCGTTTCGACTGGCTACGACGAAGATCCCGGGCGACGACGCTGAGCAGCTTGCGGCGTTCTCCCTCGTCCAGTTTGGCAATCAACACTGAAACCCATGTTTCCAGCGCCTGCAGGTCATTGCTCATGGTTTACCCCACTGCGAAATTAACTCGCCGCTGGGAGTCCTGAGCTCAAGTCCAGGCGTGAAGAACAGTTCATCATCGACGACGGGCTCCGGTGGGTGATTGACGAGCAGGGTGCCGTCGTCCTGACGTTTGACGATCACGCGCTCTGTGAGTGGCAACTTGATCGACAGGTCGACCTTGCTGTTGTCCAGGAGATCGGCTTCGAAGGCGACGGCAGTTTTGCTGCGGTCGACGTTCTCCATCAGCTCCCGTTGGTTCACCAGGATCCAAGCGAACAGGGGAATGGCAATGGCGTCGGGATGGCCAGCGTAATCCGTGAAGATCAGGTTCAGCGTGTAGCTGTATTCGAACGACAACCCAACGGCAGCGGTACTGCGCATGGTGCCTTTGTCGATAAATACCATCATGCGGTCGGGGTTTTTCTTTAACTCCGGTACCGAAGCGAGCAGGTGAGCGCGTAGCGATTCTGGTTTGTTCATGGTTTGCCCGCCCGGGACTGCTGATGCTGGTAAACCATATCGACCTGCGCAGCGCATTGAGCCCAATCATTCTCGGTGGCCTCCTGGTCATTGAGCAGGGCGCCGTTCTTGTCCGGTTTAGTCGCCGACAGGGTGCAGGGCACCACGGCCGGACAACCAGTCGCGATAAGCAGCGGCTCCGGTGATGGCGGGGCGCTCGCGCATCCGGCGAGCAGCATCAGGGAGAGGCTGATCAGCCCAAAAGCGAAGTTCGGCATTCTCACGTTTCAAGTCCTCAATCGTTCGTTGACGGGTGGCGAGACCTTGGCGCAGTTGGTCTTGCACGCTGCGCAATGCAGCCTGGGCGGTCCGTTCGTCCTGTAGCGACGCCTGGAGTTGAGCGGCCGTCTGCTCACTGCGCGTCGCTCGAGCAATGGCTGCATCAGCGGCATCTTGTGCCCGGCCTGTTTTTTGATCTGCGACCTCAATCCGCTGGCTCTGAGCCCAGATCAGCAGCGCGATCGAGGCGAGCAGGGCGAACCCGTACAGCGCCTGGCGCAGCGTGCTCACGCGCGGTACCAGCCGGCTGCATTCATCGCAGCCGTATCGAGTTTGCGCACGTCGCCGCAGACGACTACAGCCTTTACGCCCGGTTTCGCGACTGCGATCGCTTCACCGAGTGCCCGGGCCAGTTCAAAGGGAGAGTCCGCCGGCAGGAGAAAGACGTCGCCATCGACGGGGCTGAGTTTGCGGATTTGTTCTTGGTCAATCATGCGGCCTCCGGTATGGGGCAGCCCGCAGCGTGACGCTGATAGGCGCGCTCGAGCTTTGTGTCGTACAGGTTGCGAGCGTAGTTGGGGCCGTTATAGGCCTTGGCGAACGCCGCCCATTTCTTGCCCTTCAGCGCCTTGAGCAGCGCCGGGTCAGCTTCGATAAAACGCACGAAGGCTTCGAATTGCTCGTTCTCGTTCCGGGCCATCCGATCGGTAAAGTCCCTCACGCTGGCGTATCCGAGGCGCAGGGCGTGGTAACCCATCACCTGGAAGGCGCCCCAGCTGGCCGACTCCAACGCGCAAAGATCGTCAATCAGTCGGGCATTCGCCAGGCGCTGATGCTCTGCCGTTCCGCCGGCGTATCCACCTGATTTCGGATTGACCAGATTGGGTTGGACCTCAGCCAGTTGGTCGGCGTGGGTTTTCAAATCGGATGCATCATCACCAGGTGCGCGCGGCGTGCTGAGCTGGCGATACATGATGTGTCGCTCGAAAAGAATCTTCGGCTTGCCGTTGTCGAGGAAACCGCTGCCTTCGCTTTCGACCTCGTTCACCGCCATGACTGCCGCGAGCTCAACGCCAAGGCGCGCAGCCGCGTTTACCAACCGTTCGTGCTGCAGCAGGCTCGAACAGTCCGCGCCGGCCAGCGCCAGAGCGGTTTTTGAGCCGGCAATACCGTCAATTACCAGCCCAACCTTGCGTTGGTAATTACGCACCGCGGCCTCGGTGGCATCACCGAAATCACCGTCCGGATCCAGACCAGCGCCGTGCAGGTTGAGGCGCTGCTGCAGTGTGCGGACTTCTTGCCCGCGATCGCCGTGGCGCAAAACTGTCATAGCTGATCCACCTTGCGGTTGAAGAATTGCTTGGCCAGTGCTCGGGTCCCCTCAACGCCGAGCAGACCGATCACACCGCCGAAGAAAGGTCCGGTTGTCGCGGGAATTCCCAGCAGAAAGAGGCCGTGACTTGCCGAAAGCGCAAGGGTGCCGCACAGCGGTGCCTCAAGAAGAACTCGGCGCCATGTGCCGCCGCCATAGATGATCCGTAGCGCAGCGATCACACAGGCGAGTCCGCCCGAGTAGATGGCTGGCCAGTTCAGTTCGAGCCAGGCAGCGAACCAGGCCCATGTATCCGGTTTGTCAGGCATGCGCGTGATTCCGCTGTCCAAAGTTGAAGGTGGTGGAGCGTCTGTTAGGGTTGTTCGGTGGCTCAATCCCATAGGTTCACCATTTGCAGCTCGGGGGCTTGTGGTGCGATATCCGGAAGCGTCAGCTGGGTGCCGTGCGGAATGATCGTGCCGAAATCTGATAGCCCCGGGTTTGCTTCAAGGACTGCCTCGGTGATGCCGGCAGTGCGGCCGTAGACCCGCCAGCAAATGGCGTCGACGGTGTCGCCTTGAGCGGCATACACGGAGGTCGTCATCAGATGAGCTCCACGGTGGAATGGCCGACGCCCAATAGATCGCGAATGGCGAATCGGGCGTCACGACGGTATTCATCGACCGAAGGTGTCAGTTCGTCTGCGTTCTTGTTGCCCTCGACGCTGGTGTCGTAGCTGCGATATCGCTCAGCGAGCTCAGCTCCAACGCTGCAATAGATCGAACGGCGGTAAAGGTGGATGAAGTGGCTTTCGCCATTGACTTCGAACGCCGGCACCGCTGCGATGGTGGTGTATCCGTTCTCCACATGATTCAGCTTCACCTTGGCCAGTTCGCCGTTCACCTGGATCAACGCGTTGACGGTCACGACTTCAATGCGTGCGTCAGTGATGCTGCCATCCAAGCGAATAGCGGATCGCAGGTGTACGACATCGATGTCAGGCCAGAACCCGTCATTGGTGATGACAAAGGGTTCGTCGGTGCTGCCGGTGGCAATAAATCCGCTCATGGTTCAGCCCTAAGTCGGCGGTGGCCGGGGCGTCACAGCAAGGAAAGGAGAGAAACCTGCTGTTCAGCCCCGGGCCGCCGGGGTTGCGGGGTACGCTCGGTCAGCTCCCTGATGGGGGAGCAATCTTTTTCAGGAGGCGTTCGGCGCCTTCCAGATCCTTCTTGCCGCCGCAGCTGTTGTTCAGCTCGATGGCGCGTTTCAACAGTTCGATACCCGCGATTACCTGACCGGGTTGGCCCGGGTTATCGGCATTCAGACTTGCCACAGTGGCGCGTCCTGTAGCCAGGTACAGCTTGGCCCTGGCTTCATCCGGCATGTCTTGTTCAGCGGTCAGCTCCATCGTCCGGTGCAAGGTGGCCAGGTCGAATCCACCACCGGTTTTCTGTGAGCTCAACGCCGCTTCGGCGACTTCTTCTGCTACCAGGCAGCCGGTGGTCCGTTCGAAGCGATCGGGCATCAATAGGCTGTGCTGCAACACGTAGGCCGCGATGTCGAGCGCGCCGCTGTAATCGGAAGCATCGATCCGCCAGATCATGATGGTGGTGAGCACTTCGTCCTGAGCGCCGTTGCCCGTTGCCAGAACACCGTCGACGTAAGGCACATAAGCCGGCAAAAGCTGCAACTTGAGCGCGGCTTTGCCTTCGTTCGACTGGATCTGTTTCAGGCGCAGACGATCCTGCAGCAGCTGGGCCAGCTGCATTTCGTAGGCCGTCCCGCCCGCCATCGAAACGGCGGGCGAAGCGGCAGCAGCCTCCTGCGAGGCAAGCGCCTGCAGCCGGTGACGTTGAGCGAGGGAGAGGGCCATTGTTACGCGGCCTCTTCGATGTTTTCGACCAGAGCGCCGAGACCGAAGTCTTCGATCACGTAGTCTTCGTTCGACGATTGATAGTCGGCGATGCGATCGCGCTCTGGCTCGTCCTTGGTCATGCGGCGGCGGCTGCTGATCTGGAAGTAGATCGACAGATTCTTCAGCGTGGTGATCATGATGCCGCCGTCAATGAAGAACGGTGCATCCTCGATCGGCAGGCCACCCAGCGTTCCGTTGGCGATGATTCGCGCGGCTGCCAGCTCGTTCTCGTTGTCTGCGGCGCCTTCAATGTTGGCCAGGAATTTCGCATGCAGCAGGTTGCGATCGACCAGGACGACCAGGTCTGGACGCTTGCGATGCCATGGGTCCAGCAGTTGGATGGCGTCGTAAACCAGACCGTCGAGCGTCTTGTAGTCGCCGGTCGGGCCGATGGTGATTTTGCCGGCAACCTTGCCGCTGCTCAGCACACGCTCTGGCGCTTTGGTGCGGTACTTCTCGAGCCAACCCACGTTCACGTCCTCCAGCAACGGGAAGGCAGTCCGATCGGTCGTTGCCGCAGCGTGGGTACCGTTGAAGCCGATCATGATGCGGTCAAGCGCCTGGCGCTCGACGACCGCACCAGACAGTCGAGCCTGGAAGTCCGGAAATTTTGCCCAGGCATCCAGCAGCGCATAAGGAATAGCGGTGTCGAAGTCAGTCTTTTTGCAGCTGTAAGTGTCGTTCTTGAGCGAACTGACACCGCGAGGGTTGCGTGCGGTCTGGTTGGTGTCGGTCCGGCCGGCGATGGTCGAGCCCACGCCCAAAACGATGGCTTCACCGTCTTTCTCGTCGACGCCCAGCACGTTGATTTTTTTCAGGAAGGCGCTGGATTCCTGAATCGCGGTTTCCAGCTTCTGTTGAACAGAAGGGGTAACGGTGAATTTCTCCGCCACCGACCCTACGGAGTTGATCGCGGCAACCTGTTTGGTGAAGCCGTTAAAGGCAAGTCGTGTTTCGTTACGCATGGTGTTCTCCTGGGGAGCTTGTAATGGGCGGCGTGATCAGTAGGCAGTCAGCACGGCGCCGTCGCCGCCAGGCATTGCTGGGCGGGTGGTCTGGCTGTGGTCCTGTGTTTCGCCCAGGCGCTTGATCAAATCCGCGAAATCGGTGGTCAGCTTTTCGTGTTTGCCGGTGAGGGATTTCAGCGCTTCATCGGCTGAGGCGACGACTTTGGCCTGATCAGCGGCGTGACCCGCCAGCGCCTCGACGGCTTCGTTCAATTCGGAAAACTGAGCTTCGTCCTTGCTGGCCTTGGCCTTGCTACGGCCGAGCAAATCGGAAACGCGGGAGAACAGGCCGTCGATCACGCTTGGGGTTTCGACGATTTCATCAAACTCCAGCTGCGCTTCGACGAGCTCCGAGAACAAGTTGTCCGGTTTGCTCTTACGTGCCTTCAGCGGTGAGGCATCGGGGTTTTGCGCGCTGAATGTGAGCATCTCAGTGCCCAGGCTCGCCGGCGAATCGGTCACAGCTAACCCGTCAAGGTAAGCGCGGCCGGTGTCGGCAAACTTCGGCGAAATCTCGATGCTGGTGTACAGCTTCTGGCGCGCCTTGTTCATGGCGATCAGGTCGTCGGTTGGCTCGATCTGAACGAACAGGGCCAGCTTCTTCACACCGTTGACGTCGACTTCTTCAGTCTTTGCAGCCAGCACGTCGCCGTAAGCACGGAACGGGCTGTCCGGCAGGACGCTGCGGTAGTGCTCAACCCAAACGCGAGCGCCATAGGTGTTCGGGTTGTAAGTTTCGGCAGCATCGACCAGCCACTGGCGCTCGATCTGACGGCCATCGGTGGTCGCACCTTCTACGGCGACGCGGAACCATTTGGAGCGAAACTTTTTCTTCATGGAGCGGATCCTCAAAGCGGTGCTGCTGGGTGCAGTTGCGTTGAGGTACATCGTCGGCAGTAGCGTCATTGCGGGCAATCAGCGCCAGTTGTAGGCCCATGCGCTACATGGCACATCGCTACGCCTTCACGCGCGCGAGGCGTCAGCATCGCCGCCATGACGACAACCGAAGCCACTCCCATCCGCGATAACCGCCGTCAGGCCAAGTTCCTCTACTGGACCGGTCTGCGGATCTGCGCGATTGCAGAAATGCTGGATGAAAAGGAAAAGACCGTTCATGCGTGGAAAACGCGTGATGAATGGGACCGGGCCGATAACGTCGAGCGCATCGGTGGGGCACTGGAAGCACGCCTGGTGCAACTGATCCTCAAGGACGGCAAGACAGGAGGGGATTTCAAGGAAATTGACCTGCTGCATCGCCAGCTGGAGCGACAGGCCCGCATCGAGCGATACAAGGCCGGCGGTACCGACACTGACTTGAATCCAAACCTAGCCAAACGCAACGAAGGGCCGAAGAAGAAAGCGGCTCGCAACGAGTTCAGCGAAGAGCAGATCGAGCAGTTGACCGAAGCGTTCAAAGACGGTTGTTTCGGCTATCAGTTGGACTGGTACCGGGCGAGCAATCAGCGCACCAGGGCAATTCTGAAAAGCCGTCAGATCGGCGCCACGTACTACTTTGCCCGGGAGGCGTTCATTGATGCCCTGGTCACCGGACGCAATCAGATATTTCTATCCGCATCGAAGAATCAGGCGCACATCTTCAAGGCGTACATTCAAGGGTTCGCCCGCGAGGTCTGCGGCGTCGAGCTGACAGGCGATCCGATCATTCTGGCCAATGGCGCCGAACTGCATTTCCTCGGTACCAATGCCCGAACCGCTCAGGGTTACCACGGTAATTTCTACTTCGACGAATTCTTCTGGACGTTCAAGTTCAACGAGCTGAACAAGGTCGCCAGCGGCATGGCGATGCAGAAGCAATACCGACGCACCTACTTCTCGACACCATCGAGCATGGCCCATGAGGCCTACACGTTCTGGACCGGCGAACGCTTTAACAAGGGCAAGCCGGTTGCCCAGCGGCTGAAACTCGACGTTTCGCACGACGCGCTGCAGCAGGGACGGCTGTGCGAGGACCGGATCTGGCGCCAGATCGTCACGATCCTGGATGCCGAGCAGCGCGGCTGTGATCTGTTCGACCTGGAGGAGCTACGCCTCGAGTACAACGCGGACGCCTTCGCGAACTTGCTCATGTGCCAGTTCGTCGACGACGGGGCGAGCATCTTCCCGCTCAACGTCCTGCAGCCTTGCATGGTCGACAGTTGGGTCGAGTGGTCCGAGGACTACAAACCTTTTGCTGCAAGGCCGTTTGCCGATCGGCAGGTTTGGATTGGCTATGACCCGGCGGAAACGGGCGACAGCTCCGGTCTGGTAGTCGTGGCCCCGCCAACTGTTCCAGGTGGAAAATTCCGCGTGCTCGAGCGCCACCAGTTCCGCGGTATGGACTTCGCCGCGCAGGCCGAGGCGATCCGCCTGGTCACGATGCGCTATTGGGTGACATACATCGGCATCGACATCACAGGCATGGGTTCTGGCGTGGCGCAGCTGGTGCGCCAGTTTTTCCCCAATGTGACGACCTTTAGCTATTCCCCCGAGGTGAAGACGCGCCTGGTGCTCAAGGCTTACGACGTTATTCACAAAGGGCGCCTGGAGTTCGATGCCGGCTGGATCGACATGGCCCAGTCGCTGATGGCGATCCGCAAAACCATTACGGCCAGTGGCCGGCAATTCACCTACACGGCAGGCCGCACCGATGAGACCGGGCACGCGGACCTCGCCTGGGCGCTGTTCCACGCATTGCAGAACGAACCGCTTGAGGGCCAAACCTCAACGAATACCGGCTTCATGGAGATTTATTGATGAGCAACAGCCGCAGCGAAACCACGCAGATGTCCACATCAGCCCCGACTGCGATCGCGGACCAGGTGCTGCCGGCAACGGGCGGCAAGATGGAGGCGTTTACCTTCGGAGACCCGACTCCTGTGCTCGACGAGCGCGGGATTCTCGACTACCTGGAGTGCTGGCTGAACGGCCGGTGGTACGAGCCGCCGATGTCCCTCGACGGGCTGGCCAAGTCCTCGCGAGCGAGCGTGTTTCTGCAATCGGGCTTGAATTTCAAACGCAACATGCTGGCCCGCACCTTCATCCCCCACAAGTTGCTTTCACGACAGACGTTCGAGCAATTCGCCCTGGACTTCCTGTGGTGCGGTAACGGCTATCTGGAAAAGCGGGAAAACATGCTGCGTAGCACGTTGGGGCTGCAGCCCGCCCTGGGCAAGTACATGCGACGCGGTGTGGACCTCGAAACCTATTACCAGGTGCGCGGCTGGCGAGACGAGTACGAATTCAAGCGCGGGACCGTTTACCACCAGCGCGAGGCGGACATTAACCAAGAAATCTACGGCCTTCCGGAGTGGCTACCAGCTCTGCAGAGTGCGCTGCTCAACGAGTCCGCCACCTTGTTCCGGCGAAAGTACTACAACAACGGCAGTCATGCCGGTTTCATCATGTACATGACCGACACCGCGCAGAACGAGACGGACGTTGCCGCGTTGCGCAGCGCGCTGAAGTCAGCGAAGGGCCCGGGCAATTTCCGCAACTTGTTCATGTACGCCCCGGGCGGGAAGAAGGACGGCATCCAGCTGATCCCTGTTAGTGAAGTGGCGGCGAAGGATGAGTTCGGCTCGATCAAAAACATTAGCCGCGACGATATGCTCGCTGCGTTGCGTATCCCCCCCCAACTGATGGGCATCGTTCCGCAGAACGCTGGCGGGTTCGGATCGATCAAAGAGGCCGCGCAGATCTGGGCAATGAACGAACTCGAGCCCATTCAGGCACGCCTGCAGCAGGTCAACGAATGGCTGGGCGAAGAGGTAATTCGCTGGAGGCCGCTGGAGTCAGTTTCCGATAAATTATCTTCTTAAGGGCTCATTCAGCGTTCAGCGCGACATCCTTATTAATGCGAAGCAGGGATCTCCAAGGTTTTCGTCGGTTACCGTCTACTTACCAAGAAGGTAAGAACCAATTTCACGTCATTAGAGTTTTACTTTGAGCGAAAAAAAACCGCCTCAGCGGAAGCTGAAGCGGTCCACTTTTCGGCCTTGTTACAGGTCGTCGAAGTGATCTCGCAGCAATTCGTAAACGTGATGGACACGCACACAAACCACCACGAAATCCCACGCATGTTTTAAGTGTTTCAACATGCTAGGCCCTCCCGTAGTTGGGCCAAACCTCCAGCACACTTACCGGACTTGTGTGCCTTCGGGATCACGTCAATGCTCCCTGTGAGGCGGCTAAGCTGATGGACGCCGTCTGAGTCATCCGCACGGGTTACAAGCCCGTGTCAGTAAGGCCGTCGCACGGCAGTTGCTAACACCGTACGAGTGTCTGCATGGTAACGAAATTTTTTACACCCGTGGTGCGCCGAATCGGCTCATGGATCGGTATGTAGATACAGTTTTTCGGTCGGAGCGAGGCGCCACAGGGCTTTGGCGGGTGAACATTTTTTTCGGCTTATTTGCATTATTTGGACTTTTGCTTAAAAAATCAGCCAACAAATGACTTTTTCACTACATCTTGTGTTTTGCGCGCGCTACAAAACCGTCAATCGGTAATCGTTGCGCGCACTGGTGCCACCTTGTACCCTGTGGTCACGTCAATGCTCCCTGCGAGTACGAAAGCCCGGCCACTAACTGGGCTTTCGACGAAAAAGCCGCCCTTACTAGGCGGCTTTTTTTTGCCTGTGATTCAGGCCTGTGACGCGTCACAGCTCCACGCTAAAGCCGCGCAAGCCGATGCCGTCCGCGAACCTACCAACAGCGGTCAAACTGGCCCAGGTGCGCACCTTCTCCCGACGTGAACGCACCGGCACCCAGCGCGCGCCGCTGCCGCCCAGGCGAATCGACAGCCCCCAGGTGGGGCCACCGTCGATCCTGGCCACCAGGCATTCCCTGACCGCTCGTTGTTGCACCAGGTGCGTCAGGGCGTCTTCGTGAATGCCTTCACCGATCACTGCTCCAGCTCCAGCAGGCGCAACTGCAACGCTTGGTCGAACGCCATGTACAGCGCCTCGATGTCGGCCGGGTTCAGCGCGCGCAGGGTTTCCACGCCCAGGGTAAAACCTTCGGCGCGGTCCGCCGCGCGCCAGGCCTCGGTTTTGGTCCGCGCCTGCTCGATGGCGCCCAGCAGTCTCAGCGCCTGGGAGCCCAGCGCTTGCGGCAGGTTCAGCGCCGCCAGCGGGTCGTTTCTTTCGTGACCCTCACGCCTGCTCATGCGTAGATCGCCTGGGCTTGCGCGATAAAAGCCGCCGCTTGCTCGGCGCTCAAGGCGCCGTCTTTGACGAACTGCCCTAACCAGGCCTCAAGCCCGGGCAACCCGGCGGCCCCTTTCTGCGACAGCGTGTAGCCCAGCGCAATGACCATGCCGCGCACTTGAAACTCTGCGTGCACCGCGGTCTTTTGATAGTCCAGTGTGTTGAGAATGGCATCGATCAACGTCGCTTCGCCGGCATGAGTCCTGTGCAACTCGGTCAACCGTTGCTTAAGGAAGTCAGCTTCAAAGTCATCATCGACCGTCATGAGGTTTGCCTGTCCGAGTGAGTGGCGGTCACTGCGTAAAACCAGTGACCGTGGGTCTGTTGGTCCAGTTTAGGAGGTCGTGGTATCCGTGGCCAATAAAAAAGGGGGCCACCCCTGTGCGGAATGTACCCCCCTCTTTGACATAAACGCCGTTATTCGTAACGCGGCGGCTCAGCTATTCGCCCAAGTCACTACCGGCTCTTCGTAGACCACCAACGGCCGTTCGGCCAGGATCTCTTCGCCCGCTCTGCGGCACTGCGCTTTCAGCTCGTCGACGGTGATGCCGTGCAACTCGGCCACGCTGTGCGCGACCTTCGGCCCGCCACCATCGCGGATCTTCAGAAACAGCAGTTGATGTAGCGGAAGGTCTTCCAGTCGGTTCGTTGGTGCGGTCATAGCGTTCTCGCTCATGGTGGGGGGTTCCTTTCCGTTGTTAGGGTTCATCGCTGCCCAGGATCACGCCGAACGCGGCCAGCCGCAATTGCCGCCGTGCATACGCATCCTGCCGGTACAGCTCGGTGCCGTCGAGGCTTATCAGGCGTTCATCCGCCAGGGCGTCGATGTAGCCGATGGCGTAGGCCACGGCAAAACGCACCTTTAACGGATCGGCGGCCTGATCGATCATGTCCAGGGCGGCATTGACGCGGATCTTCGTCTTTTCAGGGGAAGGGCTCAGGCTCACGGGCGGGGGTTCCTTTAGGTTCGTTATAGGTAACGTGTCGTAAGTAACTTACCGGCTGATTACTCAGACGGTAAGGCTGCATTCGTCAATGGGACTGGATTTGTGCCGGCTTCTTGAAGACCCAGCATTTGGTCGTGGTTCTGCGAATGGTGCTGTCCACAGCCTTCATTCCCAAAAACTGTGGCTCGGTACAGCGCTTCAACGCGTTGGTGACGTCGGTACCGATGATGGTCTGAATACCATTGGCAGCGAACAGTTCGACCAGGTGCGGCATGTTCAGCGCGATCAGTTGCGAGTCCTTGGAGTGGTTGTAGGTGATGCCCTTGGTGTCCAGCTGCAGGAGCGCGCCCCAGAAGTCTGCGACCACGTCAGCTTGTGGTGGCTCAATGGTGCCGATGGCGTCCAGATCTGGAACGGGCAGGCCCATGGAGGTAGATAGATGTGTGATCTCAATGCCGAGCATGTCCCGCATCGATCGATTACGGCTGCGCATCAGCTCTTTCAGCAGCGTCAGGCGATGTTTCGAAAGGCTGATCTGCTGGGCGATGGTGACAGCACCAGGTCGAACGGCTGCGCCCTTGGTCCAGTAACTCCAGAGGACCTCGTCGCACTCTTCTTGGTACTGGATGATCTTGTCGCGCAGCTCGGGCGCCACCTTGTTCGGGTTGATCGAATAGAGCCAGGCTGCGAGCTTTCGCAAAGGGATGCAGGTCATCGATCGCAGCTTGCCGTCTTCGGCAACTGTGGAGATTTCCTCCACAGTTGAACTGAACTTCTCCACCAGCTTTGTACGTTGGCCGTTCCAGTCAATCCCCATGTTCGTGACGATGGGTTTCATCGCTACGTACGGTTCATTGTTCTGGCCCACAAGCACAACGGTGTCGCCGTGAAACGGAACGGGCATAAGTTGAGTGTTCATGATGTGAGTCCTTTCAGTCTTCAGATGCGGGTTTGGGTGGTGGTGGCGGAACGAATGACCCTGTTCAGGTCACCGCTTATTCCGTCGAGGAAGGCGGCCAGCATCTGAGGCCTGTACATCCCGGGGTCGTTGGCCTGGTGCGCGAGCGCACATACCAGGGCAATGGAATCGCGTACCCGCTCCAGATCATTCAGATCATCGTCGGTGAGACCGTATGGCTTTCTCATAGGGCACCGCCGTGCGTTTCCAGAACGCGCACCTGGTGCATGTGATGGTTGTAGCGCTTGAGGCGAGTGGAGAGGGAGGAGTTGGCGTGCAACGCGGCGAGAGCCATGCGGCGGTGGGCAAGTGCGCGGATTTTGGACGGAATGAGGGCGGTCATGGTGAAGCTCCCGAATCGACGGAGCCACCTCGTTCTGCCGCCAAGCAGATAAGGGGTGGCGAATTGCAAAGGATTGGCGGACCGGTGATTCAGGAACCCGGCGCACCCGAGGGTGCTCCAATGCAACCCGCCATAACACATGAATGCGGGCGTAAAAAAAGCGCCTGCAAACGAAATGGGGGCGCTGTTGCGCCTGAAATCATTCGACCCGCCAAGGTCGGTCGCTGCATTGGCAGCGACGGGCACACTTTACGCCCGTCAATGTCTGGGGATCAAGACTCCCCGGACAATATTTAATATCACGCTACGTTGCCGCTACCGCTTCAGATGTCTGCCCAGTTGTGGTGATCATCACCATAACTGCCAATGGTAGAGGACGCGGACAGCAGTCGGTTGGGGTTTGGCGCGAGGGGGGCGGCTAGTCTCGCTGAATCGCCACTGGGTTGAGTTCCAGCAGTGGTGTGGGCAAACCGAGAGCGTCGTTCACTTGACGCAACTGGTTGTGCAGGCCTTGACGCTCACAGTCGCCCGTTGCGGCGTCCAGCCATTTGGCGATATTGCGCCCTTGCTCTTGAAGGATGAGCAGCTGCTTGAAGTTGATGCCGTCGCGTGCGCTGCGTTTTACACCAGGTAAGGGGAGGATGCGCGATGCCCGCTCTTCAAGTACCGCGACGAGCTGCTTTTCCCGCTCGATGAAATAGCGACGAACCTGACGGCCGATCTCGCTGTTCTCGATCATGGCCAGCTCTTTGGCCATGTCCAGGGTAAGGAGGTAGTCAGTGGATCGCCTGTCGCCACCTCTCTGCGGGATCAGATCTGAGCTCTCAACTTCCGGAGAGGGGATCTGTCCTAACTCCCCCAAAGTTTGATCTTCCCGATTTTGGAAATCAAAGCCCTTCTCAGCTCCCGGTATTTGATTGCCCCGATCGGGGTTATCAAACCGCTCTCTATGCGAAGTCACAATGAAAAAATCCTGCCCCTCCTCAAACCCGTACGTGTCGATTCGGCCATTGATCCAGCCATTGAAGCGACGGCCAACCTGCAGGAACGCGTGCAGGTTGCGAGCGCTGCAGCGTAGATGGCTGGAGGCTGACGAGCTGGGATCGAGGCGCGTTATCAAGGTTGTGAGGCTCATGCTAAGTCCGTGCTGAATAGGGTTTCCACTATAGAGCTAGTGCACGGCGCGACGAAAGCTTAGGGAGGCAGGTCGTCGCCCTTGGTTTGCCATTTTGAGCAACCGTCACCATTACGGTAACGGTTGAATCAAAGCGCGCCTCCAGTAGGTGGCAGTTGCTGTGATAGGCCGCGTAGTCGGCTGGGGTGGCCGCTGATGGCAGGGTGAACTGGGGTGCGCTGCGATGGTGCATTTTCGCGGTCCAAAACAGAGCGCGCCCGGGTCGACGGCTGGGCTGCATCTGGCGCGCGCCGTCGTCCCCCCGCCACGCCTGCGGGCTAAATCGGTCTTAATTTCTGCACACCTGCAACCTCCCAGCCACAACGCCCGCCGGGCCTCTCCTGAGCGAACTGGGTTTGAGAAAACCCTACAGATCCCTGCACGCACGCCCTCTTTTTGGAGCGCCTGAGAGCGCTACTCCAGAGGCCTTTTTTCAGGTGACCCACGGGAAACAAGTAATTTAAGTATGTGGAGGTAAGAAACCAGCTACAGCCCGCACGCGATGCGGATTTGAGCACTTACTTTGCACTGGCTTTTTTGAGTAAGGGAGGGAGTAATTTTTTTATAACTATATGATTTATATAGATATTTTATTTTCGAATTCTGACCTAGGTAAAAGGTAATGTTATTCCTAAATATTACTTAAAACTTACCTAATAAAATTGTCTACAAGCCTTGTGGATCTTGGCTTTCAGAGGGGGGGAGGAAAAACTTACCAAAAATACCGGTTTCCCGTGGGTCAACATAAAAACGGGACTGGCTATAGGGGGAGGGTGGCGACAGGTTCTCGCTCCTGCAGCAGCTCGCTTGCACGCAAACTGTCACTGGAGCGTCATCAAACACTCTATGGAAAAGGTGATCCCATAATCCGATAGCAATCCGAGCAGGAGGCAATCACAGGACGCTTCTGCGTAGATTGCTATGCGCTCGAGGTTAGCCCGCAGTATCAGGAGGGGATCGAGGAGAGAAGCGCTGGCAGGAGAGGCAAATAAGTGGCCGCGAGATTTCCAGTCGTGCCTTCAAGTACGGTCTTTACGGAGCGCAGACACTCCCGAATCATTCCCGTTTTAGGTGTCGGAGCTTTTAACAGGCTACGGATCGTTTCCAAATCGCTCTGGAGTTGGTCGCGATTTGTTGAGTTGCTCAGCTCGCCGATGGCAGGAAGTAGCTTTTCAACGAAGGCCGATATGCCGTCGAGGTCGGCGGATTTCGTATAGGTTTGCGTCGAGCCGGTTGTTCCCTGCTGAAGCTGGGAGCCCGTCATATTTTCAATATTGATGCTGTAGGAAATGTTATTCGCGGCCATTTTTTCTTCATTAGTAAAAGTCATGCCTTCTCCGTGAATACCCTGTTTTTCAAGTTCGAGTGCAAAGTCGAGAATTTTATTGCGAACGGTAGAAATCACGCCATTGATCAAATTAAGCGCGATTTCCAGTCCAGGCTCACAACCACAACCTTTCATGATTTGGGCTGCCATTTTCGGAGGAAACTGTAAAAGGAGACTGTCTCCTTCCTTGGATTCCGTAAATTGACACAGTGCGCTCACTGGCTGATGAAGCATGCGCTGACTCAAATTCTCCAGAAGCTCAGGGTTTCGTATTTCAAGCGGAATCCAACCCCGATAGGGGTCACGGCAAATAACCTTACCGAGAACATGACGATACTCAGGGATTGAAACCCCTCGTGGGTAGCCATTCATCTCGTGTTCTAGCCACTGATCGATCGTTGTGACATTCAACTTTACGGATAGAGCCCTGGCCTTCCGGAGCAGGCTTAGAATTGAAACGCTTTCTTTCAGTACATCCGATTGAAGCTCAAGCACAAGTCCGGTCATGCCATAACTCTCCTCATTGATGAGGGGCAGGTTGCCATAGATTTTGCTCGCTGAGGAATGAAGAGTATTTTCAAGAGTAATGAGCGAGGTTTTTTTCTATTTTACGTCGAATTTTACGTATTGCAGAAACAACAAGGCCCCGCATCGCTGCGAGGCCTTGTTTTGTATGGTGCCGGCACCAGGAGTCGAACCCGGGACCTACTGATTACAAGTCAGTTGCTCTACCAACTGAGCTATACCGGCGTGTTGGGCGACGATTATAGCGATTGGGTTGGTTCTGTAAACCCCTGAATTCAGACTATTTTTGCGAAGGGGTCAGGTCAGGCGCGTAGCAGGGTTTTCTTGAGTTTCTGGATGGCTTGCCAGGTGCGGCTGTTTTGCATCGCGCGCAGCTGTGCTTCGGCCTGTTCGGCGCGTTGCAGCGCGGCGGCGAGTTGGTGTTCGGCATCGCCGACGGGGTGGCTGAAGTTGTGGCCTTTGCAGAACTGGAATTCGTCCAGGTTGCAGGGCGGGATGTCGAAGGCAGGTTTGAGGTTCAGGTGCTCTTCGGCGAGGTAATAGGTGTTGATGCCGTCGAACAGAATGGATTGGTAGCCGGCGCCGGTGACGAGGGTTTCCCAGGTCTGGTCGCGGTCCCACGGGGTTTCGATGAGGATGACCCACGGTCGCCACTGGGTGAAATCCATGCCGCGCAGGACTGTTTCTTCGTGGCCTTCGACGTCGATTTTCAGGAAGTGGATCGGGCGGCCCTGGACGTGTTCTTCGCAGATGGACGTCAGGGTGCGGGACTGGACGGTTTGGCTGCGCACGTCCATGCCGGCGTCTTTGTGCATTTGCGCCATGGCCGGGTCGACGGTCGAGAGGCCGGTACCGGCAATGCCGTAGAAGGTCAGGTTTTCAGCGCTTTCGCCGGCGACGCATTGCAGGTTGGTGTCTTTTGGACGTTGCTGGCACAGGGATTCGTAGTAGTTGGGCATCGGCTCGACGTTGATGCCGGTCCAGCCGTGGTCGTAGAACGCCTTGGTGACTGAGTCATGGGTCGGATCGTTGGCGCCGACGTCGATATAGAAGCCGTTTTCGACGGTTTTGAGGGCGCGCCACAGGCGTATGTCTTCGAAATTCTGTGCGTAAGAAATGAACGTCACTGTCGCATCCTGTCGGTCGAATTTTCTTGTTCGTGGCCGCGCTGATGGCGTCCTTGCGTGTTTGTATAACAAGAGTCGAGTGGAGGTGCAATTTTCCCCGCGTGAGGTCCGGGTTTAGGCGCTTATGTCCTTTGCATTGAATGCTTATGCACAACGGCGGCGGTGGCACTGTGCGCACACTGGTGTTTTTGTGGACCTGTTCTCATTTGTCCGCAAATCCCTGTTTTTCAGGATTTTTTCGTGGGTGTACGAAAAATGAACAGTTGCGTTTCACCCCTGAAACAGCTGTGGATATTGGATCCACGATAATTTCATCAACAGAGTTATCCACAGGCTGAAGCTTTTACGGGCGTTCCGCCAAGAGCAGGAAATTACGCGGCGTCAGCGGGGTTTCGCAGAAGGTCCCGAGGCGAACGGTGTAACCCCGATCGGCAAGGAAAAGGGCGCGGTCGAGGACCAGCCAAAGCTCCAGCGGGCGTCGGAAAAGTCCGCGCAGCAGCTCCAGATTGCGTACTTGCGCCAAGCGTTGCCATCCACCAGCTTCGAGAGCGGGCCAATCTTGCGAGCCGACTGTGGATAACTCTTTCAGTGCGGCCAGATGATGGCAGTACTCGGCGAAGGATGTGTCCAGCCAGGTACTTGGCAGCGAAGGTGTGGGCAGGTATTCATCGATGCCGCGCAGTTGCCGTTGCAGCAAGTCGAAACCCAGGCGCCGGGCCATGGAGGTGTCTCGTTGGCGTCGCACGCGAGCGCCAGCGGTGACGGTTTCGCTCATGGGCAGGGCGAGATCGTCAAGGGACAGCTGTAGGCCGGATCGCAAACCGACTGAAGAAAGCGGCTGATAGGCCGGAAGATTGATCCGGTTATAACAGCACGGCGCGATAGCCAATTGTTTGCAACCCGCCGCGCTGGCGAGCTGGATCAACCGCACATGCAGATCACCGCAGGCATGCAGCGCCACCGGTGTGTGATTAACATTCAATAAACTCGCGGTGCCAGGTGCGAGCACATCCTGTTCGACGTGCAGCGCCCGCAACTGATGACGCTGGCTGAGTGCCTGTCCGCTGGCCACCAGGGCCGGGTCATATTCCAGGCAAGTCAGTTGTTGCCCGGTTTGCAGCAAACGCCGACCCAAGTGACCCTTGCCCGAACACCAATCCAGCCAATGCTTCGGCGGTGCCGCAAAGGACAGGCGACTGGCAAACGCCTCGATCTGTTGCCACTTGCGCCCCGGTACATCGACGTTCAGCCGATGCCCGGCAGCTTGCAGCGAATGCGCTGGCAATTCACCCACAGAACTCAATTCAAGGGACAACGCCGCCAATGAAGCGAACGGCTCCGGTGCATCCAGCAAACAAGGTTGGTTATGAGCAAGTTCTGCGTCGTCCAGCGACCGTTGCCGTAGCCAAAGTGCCAACTCCGGATAGGACGTTTCCCAAGGCAGGTGCAGATGAGTAAACGGACGCGGCTTCCACAGCGCCTGATGCTCAATCAGAAAAGCATCCAGCGCGGTGAAGCGGGCGAGCAGCGCCTCGCCCGTCAGCACGCAGGCATCAACGTCCTTGGCAGGCATCGACGCGCAACCAGCGCTCCAGCAGCTTGAAGCCGCGAACCAGCACGTAAGCCATCAACAGATAGAACATGCCCGCGGCGAAGAAGATCTCCACCGGCAGGTAGGTCCGGGCAATGATGGTGCGGGCCATGCCGGTCAGTTCCAGCAAGGTCACGGTACTGGCCAGGGCGCTGGCCTTGAGCATCAGGATCACTTCGTTGCTGTAGGCCGGGAGGCCGATGCGCGCGGCACGCGGCAGGATGATGTAGAACAGCGCTTTGGCGCGGGACATGCCCAACGCTCGCGCCGCTTCGATTTCACCCGGTGGAATCGCCTGGATCGCGCCGCGCAGGATTTCGGCGATGTAGGCCGCAGTGTGCAGGGTCATGGTCGCGGTGGCGCACCAGAACGGATCGCGCAGGTACGGCCACATCGAGCTGTTACGTATCGCGTCAAACTGCGCCAGGCCGTAATAGACGAGGAACAGCTGAACCAGCAACGGCGTGCCACGGAAAAAGAAGATGTAGCCGTAGGGAAATGCCCGCACGTACCAGAGTCGCGACGAGCGGGCGATGCCCAACGGTATCGCCAGCAGCAAACCGGCGATGACGGCAATGGCCACCAGTTCCAGGGTCAGCGTTGCGCCTTGGGCCAGTTTCGGCAGCCACTTGATGATGACTTCCCAGTTCATTGGGTGCTCCTCGCGAAGCCGCGAGCGGCACGGCGTTCCATCAAGTGCATGCCGCTCATGGCGAGCACGGTCAGGCCCAGGTACATGAACGCGGCCACCATATAGAAGGTGAACGGTTGCTTGGACACGGTCACGCCGATTTGTGCGTGGCGCATGATTTCTTCCAGACCGATGACCGACACCAGCGCGGTGTCTTTCATCAGGATCATGAACAGGTTGCCAAGCCCCGGCAGGGCGATGCGCCACATCTGCGGCATGATCAGTCTGGTGAAGATGCGAAACTTCGACAGACCCAACGCCACGCCTGCTTCACGGTGACCTTTGGGAATTGCCAGGATCGCACCGCGAAACACTTCGGTGGCGTAGGCGCCAAAGCACAGACCCAGCGCAATCACACCAGCGGCAAAAGCATTGAGTTCGAGGTCGGGATTGCCGAAAAACTCGCCCAGGGCACGCATCAGGTTGACCGTGCCGAAATAGATAAGCAGCACCCAGAGCAATTCCGGGATGCCGCGAACCAGTGTCGAATAAGTGCCGCCAAGCCATTGCAACGGCTTGTACGGGGATGTCTTGGCCAAGGCGCCGAGCAAACCGAGCACCAGCCCCAGACACAAGGCCGAGAGTGCCAGTTTCACAGTCATCAGCGCGCCAGAGGCGAGCGCCGGGCCGAATCCGTAGAGATCGATAGTCATGGGTTTCTTTTCAAATCGCGGCAGGCAATGCCATGGACGGGCGCCGTTAGCGAACGGCGCCGGCCCGGCAGGTCAGAATCAATAGATGCTGAACGGGAAGTACTTGTCGTTGATTTTCTTGTAGGTGCCGTCCTCGACGATTTCCTTCAGGGCGAGGTTCAGCTTCGCGCGGATCGGGTCGCCTTTACGTACCGCGATACCGATTTTGTCGCTTTCTTCTACCGGATCACCCTTGAATTCGTAGGACCGGCCGGCGTCGCTTTTCAGCCATTCGTAGTTGACGTACTTGTCGGCCAGGATGCCGTCCAGACGACCGGAGGTCAGGTCCAGGTAAGCGTTTTCCTGGGTGTCGTAGAGTTTGACTTCGACGCCTTCCATGTTGTCTTCCATCCAGGTGCCGGCGAGGGTCGCACGTTGTGCGCCGATCACTTTGCCTTGCAGGGAGGCCTTGTCGGTTTTGAACTCTTTGTCTTTAGGTGCGATGAACTGCAGCTTGTTGGAGTAGTACGGGTCGGTGAAGTCGACCGCTTGCTTGCGCTCGTCGGTGATCGACATCGAGGAGATCAGGAAGTCGAACTTCTTGGCGTTCAGGGCCGGGATGATGCCGTCCCAGTCGGAGGTCACCACGGTGCACTCGACTTTCATCTTGGCGCACAGGGCGTCGCCGATTTCCTTGTCGAAGCCGACGACATTGCCACTGGCATCTTTATTGTTGAACGGCGGGTAGGCCGCTTCGATGCCCATCTTCAGGGTTTCGGCCATTGCACCGGCGCTGAACGCCAGGGTGACGGCGGCAGCCAGGAAGACTTTTTTGAAGTTCTGCATGCGGGTAGCTCCGTTAGCGGTTGCTGGACATGAATTGTTTGCAGCGTGCCGAAAGCGGGTTTTCAAACACCTGCTGTGGCGATCCTTGTTCTTCTATCAGGCCCTGGTGGAGGAACACCACTTCGCTGGAAACCTGACGGGCAAAGCCCATTTCATGGGTCACCAGTAGCATGGTGCGGCCTTCTTCAGCCAAGGCGCGGATGACATTAAGTACTTCCTGGACCATTTCCGGGTCAAGTGCGGAAGTTGGCTCGTCGAACAGGATCACCTTGGGTTGCATCGCCAGCGTGCGGGCGATGGCCGCGCGTTGTTGCTGGCCGCCGGACAGTTGCGCCGGGTAGGCGTGGCGCTTGTCGGCGATGCCGACCTTGGCCAGCAAGGCTTCGGCGACTTCGATGGCTTCGGCTTTGCTTTGACCGAGCACGCGACGCGGCGCTTCGATGATGTTGTCGAGCACGCTCATGTGCGGCCAGAGATTAAAGTTTTGAAACACAAAACCAATCTCGCTGCGCAGGCGGTTGATCTGCTTGCCGTCGGCAGCGACCAGTTCGCCGTTCTTGGCGGCTTTGAGTTTGAGTTCTTCGCCGGCCACCAGGATCTGGCCCTGGTGCGGGTTTTCCAGCAGGTTGATGCAACGAAGGAACGTGGACTTGCCGGAACCGGAAGAACCCAGGATCGAGATCACGTCGCCGTCGCGGGCGGTCAGCGAGATGCCTTTGAGCACCTCAAGCTGTCCGTAGCGTTTGTGCAAGTTGCGGATTTCAAGCGCGGGCGTGGCCTCAGCCATGTGCGTTCCTCATAGTGTTTTGCTCCTGCTGTTGGCGGCCTTCCTGGCGAGGCGGCCAAGCTAGCATAGCGTTTGAATGGCAGCCAACAGCGCTGCGGGCGGTAAGCGGACATGACGTAGCAGGTTGTCGCATCGCTACAGCAGACTGTCGCGCTGCTATCAACCGAACAGCCGTTTGACCTTGCTTTCACATACAAAGCAGCCGCGGGAGTCGCGTAAAAAAGGGCGCGATGTTGCCAGCTTTGGCGGGGTGTTGGAAGCGCTAACCGGCCGAACGTTCCTGATCTGCACTTTTATTGTGCGTCGAGCATTTTCCGGGTGTGTTTCCGGTGCGCGAATTCGTTATTAAGTGAGTCGCAGGGTAACGCTTTGGCAAAGTGCCATTACTTTCAATGACTTGCGAAGACTGTCCGGTCTGGATGCGATCGCCGTGGTAGACGGCTTTGAAACATTTTGGCGCAATTATTGCGTACAGAATCCAGAACGCCCCGTTGGTTTCTTTTTACGAGAAAGAATTCAAAGCGGGATGCACGCATTCGCTTTTCCTTACAAAGGTAGTTTCAATGAGCAGTACCCCAAGCTCCAATGGCCTCGAACAGGGGCTCAAACCGCGTCATGTGACCATGCTGTCGATTGCCGGGGTAATCGGCGCCGGCTTGTTCGTAGGCTCGGGTCACGCCATCGCCGCCGCAGGCCCGGCCGTGCTGCTGGCTTACGCCGCCGCCGGCATGCTGGTTGTGCTGGTGATGCGCATGCTCGGTGAAATGGCTGTTGCCTCGCCGGACACTGGCTCCTTCTCGACGTATGCCGATCGCGCGATCGGTCACTGGGCCGGTTTCACCATCGGCTGGTTGTACTGGTGGTTCTGGGTATTGGTTATCCCGCTGGAAGCCAACGCCGCCGCGACCATCCTGCACGCCTGGTTCCCGAACGTGGCGATCTGGGCTTTCACACTGATCATCACCCTGCTGCTGACGGTGACTAACCTGTTCAGCGTAAAAAACTACGGTGAATTTGAATTCTGGTTCGCCTTGGTCAAGGTCGTGGCGATCATCGGTTTCATCGCTCTCGGCGTTCTGGCGATCTTCGGCTTCCTGCCAAGCAGCCAGGTCAGCGGCGTTTCGCACCTGTTCGACACCCAGGGCTTCCTGCCAAACGGCATGGGCGCGGTATTGGGCGCGATCCTGACCACCATGTTCTCTTTCATGGGCACCGAGATCGTGACCATCGCGGCCGCGGAATCCAAGAACCCAGGCCAGCAAATCTCCAAGGCCACCAATTCGGTGATCTGGCGGATCGGCTTGTTCTACCTCGTATCGATTTTCATCGTTGTGGCCCTGGTGCCATGGAACGACCCGATCCTGGCCAGCGTTGGTTCGTACCAGACTGTGCTTGAGCGCATGGGCATCCCGAATGCCAAGCTGATCGTCGACATCGTGGTTCTGGTTGCTGTGACCAGTTGCCTGAACTCGGCGCTGTACACCGCCTCGCGCATGATGTTCTCCCTGGGCAAACGTGGTGATGCACCGGCCGTTTCCCAGCGCACCAACAAGAGCGGCACCCCGTACTGGGCCGTCATGCTGTCCACCGGCGCTGCGTTCCTTGCGGTATTCGCCAACTACGTGGCCCCGGCTGCCGTGTTCGAATTCCTGCTGGCCAGCTCCGGCGCCATCGCACTGCTGGTGTACCTGGTGATCGCCATTTCGCAACTGCGCATGCGCAAACAGCGCATGGCTCGCGGTGAAAAAATCGCCTTCAGCATGTGGCTGTTCCCGGGCCTGACCTACGCGGTGATCATTTTCATCGTGGCGGCCCTGACCATCATGTTGTTCCAGGAAGCGCATCGCGTAGAGATTCTCGCGACCGGCCTGCTGGCGCTGTTGGTAGTCGCGGCAGGCGTGCTGGTGGCTCGCCGTCGTCAGAATGAGAAGCTGAGCGCAGCCTTGGCGCGCTGAGGGTTTTGATCCAAGGCAATTGTTGTTGATCCCTACAAAAACGGCCGCTGTCAGTGATGACAAGCGGCCGTTTTTGTTTCGTGGGTGGTGTTCGATTCAAGCGGGGTGAACCCAGTCTTCTACACGCAGTCCTGGGACCCGTTCGAACTCGCGCAGGTTGTTCGTTACAACAATGAGCCCGCGTGAACGAGCATGTCCCGCAATCATGTAGTCATACGGGCCAATGGGTGTTCCCGCCCTTGCCAACTCTGACCGAATCATTCCAGTGTGTGCGGCCGCGTCATTGTCGAAAGGCAAGACCTCAAGACGCGCTGCGAAGCTCTCGACCACCGCCAGATTCTTTTCGGGAGCCGCAGATTTTTCGGCACCGTAAATCAATTCCATCAGCGTGACTGCACTGATGCACAACTGCCCGTCGTGAAGGTTGAAAGCTTCTCTTACGATTTGCGGTTTGTTTTTGATGGTGAAGATGCAGATGTTGGTATCGAGCATGAACTTGATCATCAGAACGACTCACGCTCCTGCTCGGAGGGTTGGTCGCGGTCAGTCATAAAGTCTGCGCTTACGCCATCTCCATCGAACCAGCTATCCCAGGTTTCGTCCGCCGGGGTGATGATGCGAGCCCTGCCGATGGCGACCACGTTGACTCGTTTCACATCGCTTGGCATGGCGACAGCTTTCGGAAGCCGGACAGCCTGGCTTCGATTACTCATGAAAAGGGTGGTCTGCTCCATTTTGGCCTCCGGCTTTTTTGGGTGTGTTGTGAGTCCAAAGAATAGATTTAAAGAAGGATATGTCAATGGGATATACGTTCCCGCTGACGAGAGGTAGCGGGCGATCTTTTGGAATGGTTTCCATAAAAAACGGCCGCTGTCAGTGATGACGAGCGGCCGTTTTTGGTTTCTGCCAAAGGCGTTTACTCGCTCTTTTCTTCCTGCGCATCCAGCGCCTGACGATAGCTGTCCAGCGCATCGCCGAAATCAGTGATGAACTGCGGATCGGTCAGCCAGGCTTGAGCCGTTTCCCGGTCCATGCCATCAGCCCACATGCGGTAGTCGAGCAGCATGTCGGCGGCCAGGTGGGTGGCGGCCATGGCTTCGTTGTCGGCGTTTTCCATGTCCAGCAAGTCTGGATGGTCGCTGATGATGCCGGCGAGGTCCGACAGCAGGACCTGAAGCATGTCGCTGCGGCTGGTGGCTTCGGCGTCGCGCATCTTGCTGAACATCGCCAGGGTGTATTCCGGGATCGGCTCGCCGATTTCGTCCAGGTCATCGTCCAGCGCGGCAGGTTTGCGGCCGTGGATGTTGATTTGCTTGGCTTTGGCCTTTGCGCGCTTGGCGCGTTTTTGTTGCTTGTTCAGGGATGCCATGGGAGCTCAGTTTGCTTTCTGTTGGGTTTGCGCGGCGATGATATCGGACGCTGCGACATAGTCAGCCTGGAAGGCTGGTGATTCGATCCACGCCAGGGCGCCGGCCTCGTCGACTTCGGTCGACCATTGGCGGTACTCGATCAGTGCGGCGAGGATGAAGTCCATCGCACCTTCTTCGCCTTCCTGCTCATAGACCAGCTCCAGTAGCGGGTCTTCCAGGAAGGCTAGGCACATCGCTTGCTGGCTGGTCTTTTCGGCGTCGATCATTTTTTTGAACAGTTCGGTCAGGTCCACCGATTCGAAGTCGATGCGATCATCGTTCGGGTCCAGCTCGACCGGCGCGGCAGCCCCTTGGGTGCGGTTCTGCTTGGCCTTGGCTTTGGCGCGGGTGGCGCGTTTGTGCTGTTTGTTGGCGGAGGCCATGGACGTCGTTCCGTAATGTGTTGAGAGGGCTCAGCTGCGCGGGACTCGCCGCCCGGGTGTATCGGGGGCCAGTTCGGCGTTTTGCAGCCAGGACAATGCAATGGGCCATAGTGTGGCTTGGTATGCGCTGCGAAAAAAGGCGAAATGTCCGACTTCTTCTTTGCCGATGTCTTCGGGGGCGATTCGCAGATGGGTGCGAGTGCTGTGGGTGAAGTAGCCGAGCAGGCGTTCGATGGCTGAAATCGTGCCGTAAGGATCGTCGCTGATGCTGATCGCGAGGATGTTTGCGCTGACGCGTTCGAAGGGTAACCGACCGGTTCCGCGATGCAGGCGTCGACCGCTGGGTCGTGTTTCAAAGCGGTCTGTAGGCGTGCTCCAGTCGCGAACCACGCCGGCCGGCGTGTCTTCGAGCCAGCCGAGGCGTTTACCGGGGAAGTAGCCGTGGAACATCGTCATCAACGGCATCACCACGTGCCACTTGCCGAACATCCGCCAGCGATTGGCGGGGGCATAGTCGCGCCAGTAAGCGAATTGCGCGCCGACGGTCACCATCCGTCGAATGACATGCCCGGACGCTCCCAGGCCCGCTGCACAGCCGCCAAAGCTGTGGCCGACGACATCAATGGGCTGACCGGGGAATTCCCGCTGAGCGCGCTTGAGCATCGCCTCAAAGTCCAGCGCGCCCCAGTCGGTCCACGAGGCGTCGAGGTCTTTGAGCGAGGTGGGCCGTGATTCGCCGATGCCCCGGTAATCGTAGGTGATGACGTCGAACCCGTTGGCGAACAGGTAATCGGCAAAGCGCGAGTAATGGCGGCAGCGCACGGAGGTGGCGGCGTTGATGATCACGACGGGGCGGGCCGGGTTTTGCGGGGTGTGCTGCCAGGTGAAGCCACCGAGGATGAAGCCGTCTGCGGCGGTCTCCTTGAAGGGGGTGCCGGGTGGGGCGGCAGGCAGCATTTCAGGCTGGGGCTTTGGGGATGATTGAGTCATTGACGCTCCGTTGCTGACCAGGCCCGTTTTGAGTCAGGAAGTTTATCTAGGGTTTGACTAAAGCTTGCCTACGGAGCGACCTCATAGTAGCGCTTCAGGACCCACCGGCCTTTGTGTAAACCCCCTGATTTTTCGATGCTTTTATCGCGCGTCGACATCGAGTGCAAAAGGTTGCGGAATTTGTTCCGCTTCTGTTTTTCGTCTAAAGCATCTGAGAGTTTGTCTAGAATTAGCATGACTAGCTCAAGGCGTGTTGCGGCTCCATATTGCCTCAAATAATCGAGAATGAGATTTTTGTAGTAAGCATCGTCAAACGCTCGGTTGCGGATATAGTCACTTTGATTTCCGGTACTGCGAGCAACCTGTGCCGCCGCGTAGTAATTTGGCCTTCCCCCTTCAATCAGCTTTTGTTTGCGCAGTAACGCCGCCGCCTTTTCTGTGATGGGTTGCCTCTTCTGGACCCGGTCCAAAAGCATGATTGTGTTCAATGGAAGGTCTTGGTTTTCCAGTAGCAGTCGAGTGTAGTTCTCGTCGATTACGTGGCCATAGATTTCCAACCGAACTTTGTTCTCGCATGACTTGCTGTAGTCCGGTAGTGGAAAATAGCGGCTGCGCTGAGACAGCGTCATGGCACAGATTCCGAACCCCATAGTGTCGATCATGTTCAGGCTGACCATCGCTTGGGTCAGCCAAGGGTTGCGGTAATGACTGGGTGTCTGCTCGCCCCGAAAATAATCTTCAGGCTCACCCTCGTAAAAGCCTCCGGCGCTCTCGAACACCAAGCGGTCAACACGTTCAGTCACGACGATGCGTGAGCGCAGCAGGTAGTCCTGATGGGCTATGCAGTTGTGCAACGCCTCAAGGATGACGCGGGTGTCGTACTTGCTGACTTGCGTCGCTAATAACTGGTCTTGCGGGAAAAGTTTGTAGTCGATATTGCGTATTCGATGCAGCACCTGTGTCGTCGTCAACAGGAAGGGTGGGGTGAAGTGTTCATAGGCTTGTTCTTCACCTTCAAGCCTCCACGTAATTTGGGCCAGTGTTGGAAGAAAATGACAGGCTTCTCTTTTGCCTAGTAACAAAAGTGCGGTGTGTGTCACGCCTCCCTGAATAGTCAGCTTTGCCTTATTCAGAAAGGTCGGTAGATCCCAAGTGGAAATGTCTTCTGCAAACGAGGAGTTGCGATATTTCTCTGTGAATTTCTCTCTGGCCACGCGGACTGCTTGTTCATCAAGATCATCGACTGTCGCATCTGAAACCGTTTCGGCGGACCAGTCTCGTGTATCCATCGGTTCATTCAAAATGACCTCAAGCCTTTCCTGACGCATTTCCACCAGCGAATCATCCAGCCGCTGCCACGCTTTATCGTGTGCATAAACCGGCAATCTGGGTCGATGCCTTGGAATATGAAATACCCAAACGGATTTCCCGGTATCGCGGGTCAGAAAGCTTTCGACGAAAAAACCTTCCGAATTCAAGTTGCTGCACCGCCCTAACAGACGCAGGCGAATGTTTTCAGGTTTGTAGTCGTTAAAGTGCTGGATACCGACAATGCGCAAAGTGGCGTCTTCAACGCCAATCACCAAGTGTCCGCCGGTCATATTGGCAATTGCGGACAGGTAACTCGCGATGTCCGCGCCTTTACGTCCAGACACAGCATGGGTGAGATTTTTGAATTCTTTCCATTCGCACGCGACGCTTTCTTTTGGATAGCTCAGGCGTAGGTAGCTTTGAAGTGCTGACTCGTTCACCGACTACCCCGATTACTCAAGCGATCTTCAAGTAGCGCGAGTTCCCGATCCAGCTCCGCACGAAGTTCCTCTTCACTCGGCAGCACCAGTTTGTACTTGCTGGCGAAGAGTTGCTCATTGCCCTCCAGCACGGAATAACGCACCACGGATTCATCCTTCTGTGCGCAAAGAATGATGCCGACAGTGGGGCTATCCTCTGGTCCGCGTTTGAGGTCGTCGTACATGCGCACGTACATGTCCATCTGGCCAACATCCTGGTGGGTCAGTTCGCCGCGTTTGAGATCGAAGATGACGAAGCATTTGAGCAGGTAGTTGTAGAACACCAGGTCGATGTAGAAGTCTTTGCTTTCGGTGCTGATGCGTTGTTGGCGGGCGATAAACGCAAAGCCCTTGCCCAGTTCAAGCAGAAACCCCTGAAGCTGATTGATCAGCGCCTGTTCGAGATCTGTTTCCTGTGTCTGACCCGCATTGGGCAAGCCAAGAAATTCCAGCATCACCGGATCCCTGATGAAGTCCCGAGGGTGGGCGTTCATTTTCTGAATGTTGGTTGCAGCCTCCTGCTTGACAGCGGGTCGGTCACGGCTTGCCAACAGGCGTTCGTAATACAAGGTATTGATCTGGCGCTCCAAAGCGCGACTGGACCAGTTCTGGATAGCTGATTCGTTCATATACCAGTGACGGGCGTGTTCATTATCGACACGCAGTAGTCTGCGGTAGTGGGTCCAGCTCAATTCGAGACGCAATGCGTCTCGAATTGGAAACACCTGATAGAACAGTCGCATTTTTCGCAAATTGGTTTCGTCAAAGCCCTTCCCAAACTCTGCAGTCAACACCTTCGCAAGCGTCGCCAACAATTGCTTCCCATACGCGGCCCTGTGAGCCCCTTCCTGCTCAAACTCAACAATATGCCGCCCGATCTGCCAACAGGTTTGCACTTGAGCCGTGTCGACCGCTCGTAACACCGTAAGACGTGCCTGGCGTATCAGTTCGCCGAGATTGCTTGCCAGTGAAGCAAGTTGTGGATCTTGAGTGTTATCGGGCTTGATGAGGCTCATGGAGTTTTCCGCAGCTGGAGAAATCAGGCGAAAGAGGATGCCAAGAGTGAATGGGCAGCGATGCAGTACGCCGCTGCTAGTCCGGAAGGAAATACCGGATACGTTTTGCAGGACCACGCCGACGGCAGAACGTAATTGTGGAATACAGGGTGTAGTCCGTTTCGCAGTGAATCCAAGATCGAATCAATCTAAAACTGGAAGGGCGTCCGGGAAATCAAAACTCAAGGGGATGAGAGGGTTCTGAGGAGCCCGGGAGTCGTCATCATGAAATACGTCCATGCATTCATGTTGTCCCTTGTTGCTGTTGGTGTCCTGGCGTTTCCGGCAATGTTGAATGCCGCCAGCCTTGACCCTATTGATACTACTGGCGTGCAAGTTCAGCGGCAGGAACAAAACGGGATTTCTTACCTCTCCGGCGGTATCGGCGAGGATGAGGCGAAAGCCATCCAGCAAACGACTGGCTACAACCTGCACATGACCTTCTCGGTAGGTCCGCAAGACGAATACATTCCGGACGTGCAGTTGCTTATCCAGAACGCCAAGGGGCCGGTGCTGACGCTGAGTCAGGCAGGCCCGTTGGTTTACGTTCAGTTGCCGCCCGGCAAGTACACCGTTGTCGCGACGCGTAACGGTGAGGCGCGGCGTGACGTTACAGATGTAGGTAGTGGCGCTGCGCGCAATCTGGTTTTCCACTGGAACGAGGCAAATTAGGCGCCTCGGCTTTGGTGCATTGGCTTGCCCGGATGTCGTGATGACGATTCCATGCAGGCCGAGGCGCCAGCGCTGAGAGAAACGACTGTTCAGTTCCTGATCAATACTGGCCAGCGCTTATAACGCGGCCAATGATTGGAGGATTGCAACACGCAAAGGATTGGTTTCCACGCTCAGCAGCTTGATGGCTAAGGCACAGCAGACCACGATCAACATGGGTTTGATCAGCCGGGGTCCGACCCGAACAGCCGCTCGTGCGCCTAGCTGTGCACCAATGAACGCTGCCAAAGCCATGGCTATGGCAATCGGCCAGATAATCACCCCTTTGGTGATAAAAACCGATAGAGAACCCAGGTTGCATGAAGCGTTGGCAAGTTTGGTGAAGCTCATGGCCCGCATCATGCCTAGTCCACAGAGAAGGACAAACCCGACAATGAAGAAAGAGCCTACACCGGGGCCAAATATGCCGTCGTAAAAACCCAGGATCGGTGCCACGGTAAATGAGAAAAGCAGGATGCCGATTCTCTTGCGGCGATCCTCACCGGCCAGTTTTGGCGAGAGCGCAAAATAGATAGCCACCAGAATCAGCATGATGGGCACGCACACTTCCAGATAGCGCTTATCAATAGAACTGACCAACAAGGCGCCACCGACGCCGCCAATAAATCCGCAGACAACCAGGAAACGTCCTTGGCGCCACTCGATCATGCCCTTGCGAGCAAAGGTTACGGTTGCCGAAATAGTTGCCGAAGCGGCCTGAAACTTGTTCGTTGCAATTGCGCTGATTGGATCTAAACCTGCCAGAAACAGTGCAGGTAAGGTGATCAAGCCGCCACCACCGGCAATAGCATCAAAAAAGCCGGCGCAAAAGGCGACAAGCGCCAACATTCCAATGACATCCCAAGACATTACATTCCCTCTTTATCGTTATTGGCCAGTCAACACATGACAGGTCGCTTAACAGCCTGAACATTTGAAAAAATCAGCCCTGCAGGAGTAGCGGGTCATCTGAAATGACGATAGGAGACGAAAATTTTGAAAGTCCGAAGATGCGAACCAAGACCCGTCTGTTGTCTTTGATCACATCCCGACAGTGCAGAGCCCGGGTGTTATTGATGGCCATGGCCGATTCCTGGGTCAGCGTGTATTCAGCCGGAGTTGCTTCGGCCACGCGTTGGCAAAGGTCGGTGTAGGCTTGTTTAACAAAGATCGAGACATTCTCATTGACCGAAAAGCGATACGAGTTGAAACGGGCTGCGAACCCGACCTTGTCGTCAAACTCCAGAATCGAAACGTTGCGGCCATCTTCCCCTTTACCACTGACAAAAGAGTCGCTACGAGTGAATTGGAAGTTACCCGTGGTCAGTGCGAGGCAGTTGGTGACGCCGATTTTTTCCAGTATGGGAGGCAGCGGGATGACTCGCGTAGGTTCCAGACTCGGGTTCCACAGGGCGGAAAGTATGAGCGAGGACGGAGAGGGTGAGTGCCCGTCTTTCGCGTTCACGGCGCACCAGTAAGGAGCCTCGGTATGCGGGCCAAGTGCGAGGCCGGAATGGGAACTCAGTTCTTTGATTTCCGGCTCGGCATTGATTTTGGTAATTCCGCCACCTTTGAAGTTGGCGACCAATCGAACCAGCTTTCCTTCGTTGTCCATGTCATAGGCAAAGGAGCTGTTATCCAACAGTTTCAACAAGATCTGATTACGGGCGGCCAGGCAAAGGACGTCGTAGCGATTTTCCAGGGATGTCAGGTTGGGTAGTTCATTTGGAGGGCTGCCATCGGTGATTTTTTGCAGCCCTTCAAAAATCAACACGCAAACAAGGCCATTGGAGTAGGCCGCCAGCAGTTCGCATTGGTCTTTCGAAAACGAGAACTTTAAGTCGGTGGCTGCCAGAGAGGCTTTGGACTTGGCGCCAGGTGCCTGCGGCCCGCCGATGGCGGCCAGTTCTTCGGCGAACCTGTGAAGCAATATTGACTGGCGAATATCAAAGCTGAAAATTTTGATGTCCTGTCCAGCAAAAAGCTCAACCTTTTCGACATCCCGTTTGATGGCGTCAGTCATTGTCTACATCCCTGTTGTGTCTCTGCTCACGGTTATGCGGCAGTTCCTCCCACGATTCTGCCCAAGCCGATGATCAGCGTATGTCATCCATTTCCGTGAACGCATACGGAGCGTTCCGACAAACCCGAGAGACTGCGAGAGGGGCCGATCACCCGTGCTTGATGCCGCTCGGGACTCGGCTAGGTGCTTGCTGGCGTGGCGCAAGGAGGTGGGGGATGCTTCGCCCGGCGCTTCGAAAGTGACTGGAGCAGTGCCTCATCAAATCTCAGGCATAAAAAAACCCTGAATCTTGCGATTCAGGGTTTTCGGTATTTGGTGCCCAGAGACGGAATCGAACCGCCGACACGGGGATTTTCAATCCCCTGCTCTACCGACTGAGCTATCTGGGCAACGGGGCGCATTAAACTGGTTTTTCAGGGGGTCGTCAAGCAAGTTTTCAAAAAATATTTAATTATTACCGTCGCTTACGATCCGACCCCCGAGAAATCGGGATTATTCAACCGGCGGCACGTAGCCGTCAGCCTTGGCGTATTCCTCGCCGGAGAAGAACTTGTCCATCTCGCCCTGAAGATATTTGCGATCTTCGGCGTTCATCATGTTCAGGCGCTTTTCGTTGATCAAAAGGGTCTGGTGCTTTTGCCAGTCGGCCCAGGCCTTGGCCGAGACGTGGTCAAAAATGTCCTGGCCTTTTGCGCCCGGGAAGGGAGCGCGTTCAAGGGCGGGCAATTCTTCTTTGTACTTGCGGCACATGATGGTGCGGGTCATGACGACTCTCCTGCGTTCAATACGGCGGCCGCGCGTTCGAGCAAGGTTTTGACCGGGGCGGCAAGGCCCAGGCGCGGCGGGGTGGCGAGGTTATACCAGAGCCAGTCGGCCTCGGCCACGTGATGGCCGGCCTCCTGGACATGGACCAGCCAGGGTTCGATGGACAATTGAAAATGGCTAAAGGTGTGCACCAGGCTCGGTAGCGCTTGTTGGCCGCCCAGTTCCAGCGAGTGCTGCGCGGCCAGATGTTGCAGGTCGTCGAGGTCATCGAGCTCCGGCAAACTCCATAGACCGCCCCACAGGCCCGTGGAAGGCCGCCGGTAAAGCAGAATCGCGCCTTCACCGTTGGCGAGCAGCGGCATCAGCGTGCGCTTCTGTGGCACGGTTTTACGCGGTTTTGGGATGGGGTAGCGGGTTTCGAGGCCAAGCAGGTGCGCTTCGCAGCCCTTTTCCAGCGGGCAGAGCAGGCAACTCGGTTTGCTGCGCGTACACAGCGTGGCGCCCAGATCCATCATCGCCTGGGTGTAGGCGTTGACACGATCATGCGGCGTAAAGCGCTCAGCGTTGGCCCAGAGCTGTTTGGCGACCTTCGGCTCCCCCGGATAACCCTCTTGCGCGGTAAAACGCGCCAGGACGCGTTTTACGTTGCCATCGAGGATCGGCGCCCGCAGGCCCATGCTCAGGCTGGCGATAGCGCCCGCTGTCGACAAGCCAATGCCCGGCAGCTCAACCAGTTTTTCAACATCCCGGGGAAACTCGCCACCGAATTCAGCGACGACAATTTTCGCGGTCTTCTGCAGATTGCGCGCACGGGTGTAGTAACCCAGGCCGGTCCACAGGTGCAGCACTTCGTCCTCCGGCGCGGCGGCCAGGGCTTCGACCGTTGGTAGCGAAGCCATGAAACGATCGAAGTAATTCAGCACGGTGCTGACCTGGGTTTGCTGCAGCATAATTTCCGAGACCCACACCCGATACGGGGTGATGCCCTGTTGCCAAGGCAAATCGTGGCGGCCGTGGCGGTCGTACCAATCCAGCACCGCCGATGAAAACTGCTCGGATTTCATCGCTTGAACAGCCCCTTCAATGCGTTTTTCAGTTCAGGACTGACCTTGTCGCCCAGCTTCTCGTCGATTTTTTCGCTGATCTTGTCGCCCGCCATTTTGCTCGCGACCTGACCCATGCGTTCGTTATCCAGACGGCAGGCCTTTGCGCCAAGCTCCAGCGGACCCCGGCAACGCAGCGGCCACTCGATACCGACAAACTTGTCGCCGACCTGGCAAGCCGGATCCGGCATGGCGCTGGTGTCGCCTTCGACGATGATACCCACGCGGTAATCCATCCCCAGCACGCGCAGATCGACGTCGCCGTCGCCATTCACGGTCATGCCCGGAATGCGCACTTTCAGGTCCGGGTTGCTGGCCACTCCGTTACGGAAGGTCAGGTTGCCCTTGAGTTCCTGGAACGGCGTGTCTTTGCCCCGTGGCTCGCCGCTGAGGGTTTTGCGGTTCAGGGTGGCGATGCCTTTGCACAGCTGTTGCTCAAGGTTGGCATTGAGCAGCACGCCGTTGTTGATGACGAAACTGGCGGTGCCGTTGAGGCTGTCGATCAGCGCTTTCTGGCTGTTACCGCTGCCGGTCAGCGCACTGTTAAGCGTCACCAGGCCTTTGACCGGGGGATTTTTGCCTTGGCTTTCGAGGATTTTTTCCACCGGCACTTTACTGATACGCGTCTGCATGGTCAGCGCAGGGACCTGCTGGCGCACGTCGAGGGTGCCCTTGGCTTCGAAGTTGCCCTCGTACAGATCGCCGCGCAGGTTCTCCAGGGTCAACAGGCCGCCCTGGCCAGTGGCCTTGAGCGCCGCGTTGTTGATCGGCAGCTTGTCGAGGGTCAACTGGCCAAAGGTCAGGTCTGCGTCCACATCGAGTTTGCTCAAGCGCTCAACTGGCAGCAGGCGTTCGGTGCTCCACGCTGTCTTGGTCGGCGACTCCGGCAGCGGTGTGCTGCCCGCGCCGGCCATGGCGCTGGCCTCGGTGCTGGCGACTTCGGCCTGACGTACCTGGGTCGCACTGTTGGCTTCGGCGGATTTGGGCGGCAGATAACGATCGACGTTGAACGTGTCGGCTTTGAGGGCTGCGCGCAGCGATTGCTTGGCAAAGTCCTCGACGGCAATGCGGCCACTGAACGTGCTGTCATCGATTTTCAGGTTGATGGTGTCGAACGACACGCTGGTCGGCGTGCCGGCCACACGGCTGACCAGTTCGACTTTGCTCAGGCTGCCTTCGGCCATCGCCGGCAGTGTCTGACCGATGCTGTCGACAAATTTCGCCAGGTCAAACTGGGCAATCGAAATGCCGCCACTGATCTGTGGAGTCTTGTCGAGGTCGTTGACCTTGAGTTCACCCAGTGCGCGCAGTTGGTTGGCGGAGACCTTGATGCCGGTCCATTCGGCGACGTTCGCCGCTTTATCCAGCAGCAATTGCCCTTGGGCGGCGAAGGTCATGGTCTTGCCCTGCAGCGGATCACCCGCGACTTCGCCGGACAGTTTCATGTCTTCAAACTTGTAGCGCTGCAAGGCACGTTCGAAACGCAACTCGCCATTGAGCTCGGTACGCACACGCAGAACCGGTTGGTTGGTGCCCAGGAACGCGGTGAGTTTGACCGGGATATTGGTCGAGTCGTGGACCGGGCCGGTGCTGAGTTGAATGCTCTCGGCGCTGAACTGCTTGCCCGTCTGCTCGTCGTTGTACTCAACGCGAGCGTTGTTGACGGTTAGGCTGTCGATGTCCAGGCGAGCGGGCTGGGGCGGTTTTTCCACTTGAACGGTGGTTTGCGGGGCAGGTTCGCCAGGCGTCGCCGGGGTCGTGGCCGGGGTGGCTGGCGCCGGGATCTTGCCGACGTCCTGCCAGTTGCCATGGCCATCCTTGTCGCGGGTCAAGCGCAGGTTCAGGCCTTCAACGCGGACATCGCTCATTTGCACTTCGCGGCGCAGCAGCGGCAACACGCGCACTGACAGGCCGAGCATCTGCAAGTCGGCAAACGGTTCGGTCGGCTTGACCAAGGTCGCGACACTGGCGTCGTGCAACTCCAGGCCCAGCCACGGGAACAGGCTCCAGCCGATGTCGCCATTGAGCGTCAGCTCGATGTGGGCCTTGTCGCGGGCAATCTGGCGAATCTCGTCTTTATAGTCGTTGGGATCGAAGAGGTGGGTCAGGGCAAAGCCCAGCGCCACAATGATCAGCAACAGCCCGAGAAGTACCAGACCCAGGATTTTGCCGAACGCTTTCATGGGCGAGTCCTTGTAGTTAGTCGAATTCGAAATTTAGCCGGGGAGTATAGCGCTCCAAAGCGGACGACCGGTCAGGCGATCACGCCGGCAGTATATCCAGCGGCAGTTTCAGCTTGGCCGCCAGTGCCTGAGCCTCAAGATGCCCGGCGGGAGCCAGCAGGCGCAGGGTGGCGCCGGATTCAGCGGCCATTTTCCGGGCTTCGTTCACCAGGCGCTCGGCGACGCCACGGCGCCGGGTAATTTTTCGTACGCAAAGTTGGGACAAGTGCCAAACCTCCTGGTGGCGTTGCAAACGGGCTGCGCCCAGCAGTCGATCATTGAAGCGTCCGGCGATCAGCGAACCGTCCCGCAAACAGCCTTCGATCAGCTGCACATCCCCGGAAAACGGGGCGTACAGCCAGTCCGGAGCGTCGCGGTAAATTTTTTGCAGATCCTGCTGATCCTGATAAGTGACCTCGTTCAGCGGTTCGACAATGATCGGCATGGCGTCTCCTTAAGAGGTACGAGAACAGATGACTTACAAAAGGTGATATCAGTTTGGTTTTTCTGTCACGTGCAAATGGTAACCTTTGCCTGTTCGTCCGTCCCGCTGCGACCCGATGTCGCACAATAAGGCGCTTCACCCAACAAAACGGTCATGCGTGCGCATAAAGACCGGAGGTGAGGAGTGGTTGGCGAACCCTACTAATAATTGGGGGATACACAATGACTACGAGCATCACGGCGGACGGCCTCAACGCCGGCCAGCCTGCGTTCCTGTCCAAAGAACGCATCATCGCCAAGCCCGGTTTCAACCGTTGGCTGGTACCACCGGCCGCGTTGGCCATCCACCTTTGCATCGGCATGGCTTATGGCTTCTCGGTGTTCTGGTTGCCGTTGTCCAAAGCCTTGGGCGTGACCAAGCCAGTGACCTGCGCGCCGGACATGAGCTTCATTTCGCAGGTTTTCTCGTCGCAATGCGACTGGCCGATCTCGATGCTCGGCTGGATCTACACCCTGTTCTTCATCTTCCTCGGCTGCTCGGCAGCGATCTGGGGCGGCTGGCTGGAACACGCCGGGCCGCGCAAGGCTGGCGTTGTATCGGCATTGTGCTGGTGCGGTGGTCTGCTGATTTCGGCGCTGGGGATCTATACCCACCAGATCTGGTTGATGTGGGTCGGCTCCGGGGTCATTGGCGGTATCGGCCTGGGGTTGGGCTATATCTCACCGGTGTCGACGTTGATCAAGTGGTTTCCGGACAAGCGCGGTATGGCGACCGGCATGGCGATCATGGGTTTCGGTGGTGGCGCGATGGTCGGTGCTCCGCTGGCCGCAGCGCTGATGGGCCATTTCGCGTCGGCAGACAGCGTGGGCGTTTGGCAGAGCTTCCTGGTGATGGCCGCGATCTATTTCGTGTTCATGATCGGTGGCGCACTGTCGTACCGCGTTCCGCCAACCGGCTGGAAGCCTGAGGGCTGGACCGCTCCGGCGAAAAAAGCCTCGAATGCGATGATCACTCACCGTCACGTTCACGTGAATGTGGCGTGGAAAACTCCACAGTTCCGTCTGGTGTGGCTGGTGCTGTGCCTGAACGTATCCGCCGGTATCGGCATCCTCGGCATGGCCTCGCCGCTGTTGCAGGAAGTGTTCGGTGGCAAGTTGATCGGTGTTGACCTGCCATTCGGTCAACTTGACGCCGGGCAACTGGCTTCGATTGCGGCGATTGCTGCCGGCTTCACCGGTTTGCTGAGCCTGTTCAACATCGGCGGCCGGTTCTTCTGGGCGTCGTTCTCCGATTACCTGGGCCGTAAAAACACCTACTTCGTGTTCTTCGCCCTCGGTTTCGCGCTGTACGCGCTGATCCCGAACCTCGGTCACCTGGGCAACGTTGCGCTGTTCGTGGCGGCGTTCTGCATCATCCTGTCGATGTACGGCGGTGGTTTTGCGACGGTCCCGGCGTATCTGGCAGACCTGTTCGGTACGCAAATGGTCGGTGCGATTCACGGTCGTCTGTTGACGGCGTGGGCGGCCGCGGGCGTGTTGGGTCCGGTGTTGGTGAACTACCTGCGTGAATATCAACTGAGCATCGGCGTTGAACGCGCCGCCGCTTACGACATCACCTTGTACATCCTCGCCGGCCTGCTTGTGCTGGGTTTCCTGTGCAACCTGCTGGTGCGTCCGGTGGCTGACAAATACTTCATGACCGACGCTGAACTGGCGGCCGAACAGGCGCTGGGCCACGACAAGGGTGCTGACAGCAGCACTGTGCTGGAGTGGAAAGCTGCGCCGGGCAGCAAGCCGTTGGCGATTGCGGCGTGGCTGGTGGTGGGTATTCCGTTGGCGTGGGGTGTTTGGGTGACTCTGCAGAAGACGGCGGTACTGTTCCATTAAGGTGCTCATGGGCTGACAACATCCAGCCCTGAATAAACACCGACCCCGTGGGAGCGGGCTTGCTCGCGAAGGCGGTGTGTCAGGCGGCATCAATGTCGACTGACACTCCCTCTTCGCGAGCAAGCCCGCTCCCACATTCGTTTTTGCGGCATGTGCAAATGGCTTGTATGGACATGTCTACCCGCGACCGCCGGGGGTTCTGTCCGTCAGCGATATCACCTCTCGTGTTTCTGTTTCGGCCTCGCGCCCCTATAATGGCTGCCTTTTTCGCCCAATGATTTTGCGGAGCTGGTGATGGCCGAACGTAAGGCGTCAGTCGAGCGCGACACTCTGGAAACCCAGATCAAAGCCTCGATCAACCTGGATGGCACCGGAAAGGCCCGATTTGATATCGGTGTTCCTTTTCTTGAGCACATGCTGGACCAGATCGCCCGTCACGGGCTGATCGACCTGGATATTGTCAGTAAGGGCGACCTGCATATCGACGACCACCACACCGTGGAAGACGTCGGTATCACCCTGGGTCAGGCCTTCGCCAAAGCCATCGGCGACAAGAAAGGCATCCGTCGCTACGGCCACGCCTACGTGCCGCTCGATGAAGCGCTGTCGCGCGTGGTGATCGACTTCTCCGGCCGCCCAGGCCTGCAGATGCACGTTCCCTATACCCGCGCCACCGTTGGCGGTTTCGACGTTGATCTGTTCCAGGAATTCTTCCAGGGCTTCGTCAACCACGCCCTCGTCAGCCTGCACATCGACAACCTGCGTGGCACCAACACCCACCACCAGATCGAAACCGTGTTCAAGGCTTTCGGCCGCGCCCTGCGCATGGCGGTAGAGCTGGATGACCGCATGGCCGGTCAGATGCCGTCGACCAAAGGCGTTCTGTAATGCAGACGGTCGCGGTTATCGATTACGGCATGGGCAACCTGCACTCGGTGGCCAAGGCCCTCGAGCACGTCGGTGCCGGCAAGGTTCTGATCACTAGCGATGCCGACGTGATTCGCGAAGCCGACCGGGTGGTTTTTCCCGGCGTCGGCGCGATTCGTGATTGCATGGCGGAGATCCGTCGCCTGGGCTTCGATTCGCTGGTGCGTGAAGTCAGCCAGGACCGCCCGTTCCTCGGCATCTGCGTCGGCATGCAAGCCTTGCTCGACAGCAGTGAAGAGAATGATGGCGTCGACTGCATCGGCCTGTTCCCGGGCGCGGTGAAGTTCTTCGGCAAAGACCTGCATGAAGACGGCGAACACCTGAAAGTCCCGCACATGGGCTGGAACGAAGTGAAGCAGACGGTCACGCACCCGCTGTGGCACAACATTCCGGACCAGGCGCGATTCTACTTCGTGCACAGCTACTACATCGCCGCCGGCAATGCGCGGCAGGTAGTCGGTGGCGGTCACTACGGTGTCGATTTCGCCGCGGCGCTGGCCGATGGCTCGCGTTTCGCCGTGCAGTTCCACCCGGAGAAGAGCCATACCCATGGCCTGCAATTGCTGCAGAACTTCGCCGCGTGGGATGGTCGCTGGTAAATGGCCGTCAAGAAGAAGCCACCGATCCTGACCCTCACTCCTGAACAGGAGAACGAGGCTAACCAGAAGATCAAACGCTTCATGGAGGATCGCTTCGAACTGGACCTGGGTTCGTTCGAAGCGGCCGAAATCCTTGAGCTGTTTACCCGTGAAATTGCTCCGCACTATTACAACAGGGCGATTTTCGATGTGCAGACGCACCTCAAAGAGAGGTTCGAAAGCATCGAAAGCGACTTGTGGGCGCTCGAGAAAAACTGATTTCCGAGCGAAGCTGAATACTCGAATTTGAAGGTTTGCCAGATGCTGATTATTCCCGCTATCGATCTCAAAGACGGTGCCTGTGTTCGTCTGCGCCAGGGCCGCATGGAAGATTCCACAGTGTTCTCCGATGACCCGGTGAGCATGGCTGCCAAGTGGGTGGAGGGCGGTTGCCGTCGTCTGCATCTGGTCGACCTGAACGGCGCTTTCGAAGGCCAGCCAGTCAATGGCGAAGTGGTCACCGCGATTGCCAAGCGCTACCCGAACCTGCCGATCCAGATCGGCGGCGGTATCCGCTCGCTGGAAACCATCGAGCACTACGTCAAGGCTGGCGTGAGCTACGTGATCATCGGCACCAAAGCCGTGAAAGACCCGGCCTTCGTCGCTGAAGCCTGCCGCGCGTTTCCGGGCAAAGTGATTGTCGGTCTGGACGCCAAGGACGGTTTCGTTGCCACCGACGGCTGGGCTGAAATCAGCACCGTTCAGGTGATCGACTTGGCCAAGCAGTTTGAAGCCGATGGCGTGTCCGCGATCGTTTATACCGACATCGCCAAAGACGGCATGATGCAAGGCTGCAACGTCCCGTTCACCGCCGCGCTGGCCGCTGCCACGCGTATCCCGGTGATCGCTTCCGGCGGTATTCACAACCTCGGTGACATCAAGTCGCTGCTCGACGCAAAGGCGCCAGGCATCATCGGCGCGATCACCGGCCGGGCGATCTACGAAGGCACCCTCGACGTCGCTGAAGCGCAAGCTTTCTGCGATTCGTACAAAGGCTGAGGACTGACCATGGCGCTGGCCAAACGCATCATCCCTTGCCTGGACGTGGATAACGGCCGGGTCGTCAAAGGTGTGAAGTTCGAGAACATCCGCGACGCCGGCGACCCGGTGGAAATCGCCCGCCGTTACGACGAACAGGGCGCTGACGAGATTACCTTTCTCGACATCACTGCCAGCGTCGACGGTCGCGACACCACGCTGCATACCGTGGAACGCATGGCCAGCCAGGTGTTTATCCCGCTGACTGTGGGCGGTGGCGTTCGCACCGTGCAGGACATTCGCAATCTGCTGAATGCTGGCGCGGACAAGGTTTCGATCAACACTGCTGCCGTGTTCAATCCAGAGTTTGTGGGCGAGGCGGCGCAGCATTTTGGTTCGCAGTGCATCGTTGTTGCCATCGATGCGAAGAAGGTTTCCGGCCCGGGCGAAACCCCGCGCTGGGAAATCTTCACCCACGGTGGCCGCAAGCCTACCGGCCTCGACGCCGTTGAATGGGCGAAGAAAATGGAAGGCCTCGGCGCCGGCGAAATCTTGCTGACCAGCATGGACCAGGACGGCATGAAAAACGGCTTCGACCTGGGCGTGACGCGCGCCATCAGCGATGCGCTGGGCATTCCGGTGATCGCTTCCGGCGGCGTTGGCAACCTGCAGCACTTGGCTGACGGCATCCTCGAAGGCCATGCCAGCGCGGTGCTGGCGGCGAGTATTTTCCACTTTGGCGAATACACCGTGCAGGAAGCCAAGGCCTACATGGCGCATCGCGGAATCGTCATGCGATAACGGTCAACGGCCCGGGAACATTCTCCGGGCCGCTGTCAACGAGCTGCGTCGGTGCCGGATGTCGTGGCCTGTTGCGCCCCAATCACACGGCTGAACACGTCGATCCTGGGTTCGGACGCTTGTCCCGACTTGTCGTAAGCAATGACGCAAAGCTTCCCCGGAAGTTTGTCGTTCGCAATAAAGAAATCCATTGGCATGTTCTCAATGTATTTATCGGGCGCATGACAATCGGTGGTTTCGACAGGACCATATTTGATCGAGTAGGTCCGATACGGTTCTTCGGCTTCAGCCAGTTTTACAAAGACATCGGCCTCGATCGATAAATCAGGCGGCGTTGTTGGCTTGTTATCCAATATCTCTATTGGTAACGATAAAGCGTTTTTAAGCAGGCCCGCTTCCGGTCGTTGTGTCGATGAATCGACACCGACGATGCAGAGAAAATAGAATCCGGGTGTCGTTCCTGTCTCCGCGTTGATGAACGCGTCCGTGGCACTGATGGCATCGCTATAGTGTTGAGTGCTCTCGCACTCCATTGCACTACGAACAGTTTTATAGCGATAAAACGCGGTGTTGATCGAAAATCGATAATTCCAGGTCGGCGCGACGAACGAACGGTCATCCAGCTGTTTGGCCCTTTTGTAGCTTTCCAGATGATTCGTACCTTCAATGGTAAAGGTCGGGTAGAGCTGGCAGGACGACGGCGGATTTGTAGCAATGCGACCTTGCGAGAAGCATCCATTCAGAAGTGTCGTAGCGTTGCCATACACGTTCCCAGGCACTGCCTGAAAGGTATCGCCAATCGGTGTGCAAGGCGCATTGTCGAGACACGGAACGATTCCCTCCTCAAAATTTCCCGTGCCTATAACGCCGATGATCTCGTTGGTATAGCGATCGAGTACGGGACTTCCGGACCCACCGCCCCGAACATCCTGGCATCGCGTCATGAAGGTATTGCGCAACACCCATGACCCTTCAACAATCTCCTTGGCCGGCTGTAGCGTACATGCCGCCATGCGCAAGGTAATCTGCTCAAAGCCCTTGGGGGCGCCCACGATCAACATATCCGTATCGTAGGTTGGTGTGTCCCGAGCCAGTCTCAATGGTTGTATGCCATCTTCGATGAGCTTTTGAATGCTGACGTCCAGTTCGATAATCGCCATATCAACGCCTTGCATGCTCCGCCATTTCACGGTCTTCAATGGATAACGCTTGAACGTGGAAACGTCGGCGAAGTAATTGAAGTCCATGGTTCCACTGATGGACCTGTCGGTCACAATGTTTCCATTGGTCAACTCTACGCAGTGTCCCGCCGTCAGTACGTAAGCGGGGGTAGGCTCAGAGGCGGTTTCATCGCGCGTATCAATAAGCGATGCGGTGCAGCTGCCCTGGTTGATTGTCAGGCGCCCGATTCCTTGCCAGTGGTCATGCGATCCATTGGCATTTTCGAGGACTTTGGACGAGGACAGATTTTGCATCTCTTCGCCATAGTCGTGACTACCTGCGAAACAGGGTGTGCACAATAAGCACAATGTGCCGAAAAGCATGATAGGGATCGAGTTCATTGCAAGGTGCCTCTGATTGATGTGATTGGAGAACCGGGCTGTTGCCGGTCATCGCTAATTAATCAGGGACAGGGTCGGGAGTGGCGGTAACTATTTACCTCAACGAAGCTCTTGTGATTTGCAGTTCCGATAGCAGCGTTATCAAAGTGCCAGTAGACATCATCGAAGGCTCAAGGCACTCTTGGGCACGCCATGGATTTCGGTAGCCCGACATGATCAAACGCCTGCTTCTTGCCCTCGCCAGCGCTTCGCTATTGCTCATCAATGGCGTGCACGCTGAAGAAAGTCCCGCCACTGACCTGGTGTTGCTGACGGAAAATTTCCCGCCGTACAACATGGCGAAGAACGGCAAGAATTTCGCTCAGGGCGAGAACATCAACGGCATCGCCGTCGACATTGTCCGTGAGATGTTCAAGCGTGCCGAAGTCTCCTACAGCCTGACGCTACGTTTTCCTTGGGAGCGAATCTACAAACTCGCCCTGGAAAAACCCGGTTACGGCGTGTTCGTGATGGCGCGTTTGCCTGACCGCGAGAAGCTCTTCAAGTGGGTTGGCCCGATTGGCCCGGATGACTGGATCATGCTGGCCAAGGCTGACAGCACGATCAGCCTTGAAACGCTGGATGACGCGCGCAAATACAAGATTGGTGCGTACAAAGGTGATGCGATTGCCGAGACGCTGGGCAAGCAGGGATTGAATCCGATCGTTGTGCTGCGCGATCAGGACAACGCGAAGAAGCTGGTCAACGGCCAGATCGACTTGTGGGCCACCGGTGATCCGGCCGGGCGATACCTGGCGCGTCAGGAAGGTGTGGATGGTCTGAAAACGGTGCTGCGCTTCAACAGCGCCGAGCTGTACCTGGCGTTGAACAAAGACGTGCCGGACGAGATGGTCGCCAAGCTTCAAGCCGCGCTGGATCAACTGCGCAAGGAAGGCAAGGTGGACGAGATCTTGGCGCGGTACCTCTAAATTCAGATTCGGAACCTGAGCGAACACAAAACAAATGTGGGAGCGGGCTTGCTCGCGAATGCGGTAGGTCAGCCAACTCATCTGTTGAATGACACACCGCATTCGCGAGCAAGCCCGCTCCCACATTTGTCCTATGGTGTGGCGGCTTTCCGGTAGACGCCATCCTTGCCATGGGCCGCCGTCGCGCGATTGCCCCGCACACTGATCATCTGCTTGATATCAATCCACTCGATCCCCTGAGCCTTCAGCTTCGGCAACTCGCGTTCCAGCACCGCCAGTGACTGCGGATACGGATGCCCGATCATCACCGCCGAACCCTGCTTGCGCGCCAGGCTGATCGCTGTCTGTAGCTGCGTGAGAATTGCCGCTTCGGTGCGCTCGTCATCCAGAAACACATCCCGCGAAACACTCGCCAAGCCAATCTTCTGCGCCTCGGCAGCCGCAACTGTTTGCGCGCTGGTACGGCTGTCGACGAAGAATTTGTGGCGTTGCTGCAAGTCCGCCATCAACCAGGCCATGGCCGGTTGCTGTGCGGTCATGCGGCTGCCCATGTGGTTGTTGATGCCCGCGGTGTAGGGCACGACCTTGAATGCCGCATTGAGGCGTTTCTCAAGTTCTTCGATGGGCAGGTCGGGGTGCCAGGCAAACGGGCCGGTAGCCGGGTCCATGGGCATGTGCAGGATGACGATCTTGCCGGCGCGATGGGCTTCGCGGGCAAATTCGGTGGCGTGCGGTGTGTCGGGCATGATCGCCGTGGTCACCGGGCCGGGCAGGGCCAGCACGCGACGATCCCGGGGCAGGTTCTGCCCCAGGTCATCGATGATCAGGCTGAGATACGCTTTTTGAGGGGCTGTCTCGACGGGGGCTGCGTGAGCAACACCCGTCAGGCAGAGCAACAAACCCACTATAAACCGCTGGAACATCTCAGCGGCCGGACGTGATGCTCAACCCTTTGAGCAGGCTCAAGGCCTGGGCCAACTGGTAATCATCATCCTGCGGCATGGCCTTGGGTTTGCCGCTGGAACTGGTCGGCTTGTCGGCGCCGCCGTTGCCATTGCCCAGGTGACCTTGCAGGTCGGCTTCCTTGAAGTACTCGCTGTCCTGCTCGTTGGTGATCTTGGCCTTGCGCACTTCGATGTCGGGAACGATGCCCTGGGCCTGAATCGAGCGGCCGTTCGGCGTGAAGTACAACGCGGTCGTGATCTTCAGCGCGCGGTCGTTGTTCAGCGGCAGCACGGTTTGTACGGAGCCTTTGCCGAAACTGGTGGTGCCCATCAGCACAGCGCGTTTCTGATCCTGCAAGGCACCGGCCACAATCTCGGACGCCGAGGCGCTACCGCCGTTGATCAGTACGACCATTGGTACGGCTTCGCTTTCGTCCTTGCCGGTCGCGGAGAAGCGCAGCTCGGAGTTGGCGATGCGGCCCTTGGTGTAGACGATCAGGCCCTTCTTGATGAAGTGATCGACCACTTCCACCGCGGACTGCAGCACGCCGCCCGGGTTGTTACGCAGGTCGAGGATGATGCCATTGAGCTTCTTGCCGTTTTCCTTGCGCAGCTTGGCCAGGGCCTGGGAGACCTCTTCGCCGGTCTTGACCTGGAACTGCGTGATGCGGATGTAGCCGTAGCCGGATTCCAGCAGCTGCGACTTCACGCTCTTCACTTGAATGATCGCGCGGGCCAGGGTGACGTCGAACGGCGGACCGCCATCGCGCACCAGGGTCAGGGTGATTTTCTGGCCAATCTTGCCGCGCATCTTGTCCACGGCTTCGGTCATGGTCTGGCCGCGAGTCGGTGCGCCGTTGATCTTGACGATGAAGTCGCCAGCCTGAATACCTGCCTTGGAGGCGGGGGTGTCATCGATCGGCGAAACCACCTTGATGAAACCGTCTTCGGCGCCGACTTCGATGCCCAGGCCGCCGAATTCACCGCTGGTGCTTTCCTGCAGTTCGGCGAAGTCTTCCGGGCCCAGGTAGGCGGAGTGCGGGTCGAGGTTGCTGAGCATGCCTTTGATGGCGTTTTCCAGCAGGGTCTTGTCGTCCACAGGTTCGACATAGGCCGCCTTGATCCGGTCCATGACCTCGGCAAAGGTGCGCAACTCTTCCAGCGGCAACGGTGCCTTGGTCGTCGCGGCAGTGCCCGCAGGTGCGACTGCCGGGGCCGGCTGAGCGGCGAACGCCAAAGGCGCGCCGATCACCAGGGCGATCGTCAGGGCCAGCGAGGTAAGGCGGGACAAATGCAGCATGTCTAACGAACTCCTGAAATTAGGTAGCGTGCTTATCCTTGCGCGCGACACCATTGCGCCGGATCACTCGGGTGACCCTGCTGACGAATTGCGAAATACAGTGCTGGTGTGTCCTGCCCGCCGCTGTTACCGACAGTGGAGATGGACTCACCGGCTTTTACCACGTCACCCGCAGACTTGAGCAGCGTCTGGTTGTGACCATAAAGACTCAAAAAACCGTTGCCGTGGTCGAGAATCACCAGCAGCCCGGCGCCCCGCAACCAGTCGGCAAACACCACGCGACCGCCATGCACAGCATGCACCTGGCTGCCGGCGGAGGCGCTGATCATCACGCCGTCCCACTTGGTGCGGGCATCGTCGCCACGAGATTCGCCGAAGCGTGCCAACAGTCGACCATCAACCGGCCAGGGAAGTTTTCCCCGAGTTGACGCGAAAGGGCCGCCAAAGGTCTCGCCTGAACTTGAAACCAGTGCGCCAGGTGTCGATTTGACCGGTTTGCGTGGGGCGTCGGTGGTCTCTGCGTCTGCAGCCGCCTGGGCCTCACGTAAACGCTTTTTTTCGGCTTCCTGCTGGGCGATCAGCGCTTTTTGCCGCGCTTCTTCTGCCTCACGGGCCTGGCGAGCCAAGGTTTCTTCAATGGTTTTAAGGACTTTAGACAGGTCTGCCTGATCTTGCTCGCGGGATGCCAGTTTCTGGTCGCGCGCCTTGACGTCGTCGTTGAGCTTGGCCAGGACTTGCTGACGTTCCTTGCGGACTTTGTCGAGTTCATCGCGCTGGGTGTCGAGGCTGCTCTTCTGCACCAGCAACTGCGCCTGTTGTGAGTCGATGTCTTTTTCGACATTGGTCAGTTGGCGCAGGGTTTCGTTGAAATTTTTCAGCTGCTCCAGGCGGGCCTGGCTCAGGTAGTCGTAATAGGTGAGGGTGCGGGCGAATTTTTCCGGGTTCTGCTGATTGAGCAGCAGCTTCAAGTATTCCTGACGGCCGTTCTGATAGGCCGCGCGGGCCTGAATGGCGATCAGTCGTTGCTGTTCAGTGCGCGCGCTCTGGAGTTTTTTTTTCTCTGCGTCGAGTCGCTGCAACTCGGCTTCGCTCTTCTTCAGTTCTTTTTGCAGGGCATCGACCTGCTTCTCGAGCTTGCCCATTTCGGTCTCGGTGCCTTTGAGCTCTTTCTGCACACCGGATTTTTCTTCCTGGAGTTTGCCCAGCAGTTTTTTCAGCTCGGCAATGTCCTGACGCGTGGCGTCCAACTGTTGTTGGGTTTGCTCGCGCTCGTCAGCAAAAGCCGGTTGGAGCAGGCAAGTCAGTGCAAGGGCTATCAGGACGCGGAGCATAGAGGCGGGCGACACCAGGGAAAGGGACGGCCTAGTATGCCCGCCAAGCGTGGCAAAAAAAATGCCCAATTGGGACTGTGTGATAACTGGAGTGGGTTCAGTAGTGAAAACAGCGCAAAACCAATGTGGGAGCGGGCTTGCTCGCGAATGCGGAGGGTCATTCAACATTGATGTCGACTGACATACCGCATTCGCGAGCAAGCCCGCTCCCACAGGGTCTTTCGGTGTTTGGAAGGACGATTACACCAGAATCGAAGTACCCGTCATCTCTTTCGGTTTTTCCAGGCCCATCAGCATCAGCATGGTCGGCGCCACATCCGCCAGCACGCCGCCTTCACGGACCTTGAGGTTACGCTTGCCGACATAGATGAACGGCACCGGCTCGGTGGTGTGCGCGGTGTGCGCCTGACCGGTGGCTTCATCGGCCATCTGCTCGACGTTGCCGTGGTCAGCGGTGATCAACGCTTCACCACCGACCTTTTCCAGGGCTTCGACGATGCGACCGACGCACTGGTCCAGGCATTCAACAGCTTTCACTGCTGCGTCGAACACGCCGCTGTGGCCGACCATGTCACCGTTCGCGTAGTTGACCACGATCACGTCGTAACGCTGATTGTCGATGGCGTCGACGATGCGGTCGGTGACTTCCGGGGCGCTCATCTCGGGCTGCAAGTCATAGGTAGCGACTTTCGGCGACGGGATCAGGATGCGTTCTTCGCCCGGGAACGGTTCTTCACGACCGCCGGAGAAGAAGAAGGTCACGTGCGCGTATTTTTCAGTTTCGGCGATGCGCAGTTGCGTCTTGCCGTTTTTCGCCAGGTAGTCGCCCAGCACGTTTTCCAGGCTGCCGGCAGCGAAAGCCGATGGCGCAGGAATGCTCGCAGCATATTGGGTCAGCATGACGAAGCCGGCCAGTTTCGGCTGACGGCTGCGTTCGAATTCCTTGAAACCGTCTTCGACGAACACGCGAGTCAGCTCACGGGCGCGGTCGGCGCGGAAGTTCATGAACACCACGGCGTCGCCGTCTTCAACCTTGACCGGCTCGCCGATGGAAGTGGCTTTGACGAACTCGTCGCTCTCGCCACGGGCGTACGCCGCTTCGAGGCCTTCTTGCGCGGTGGCGGCGTTGAATTCGCCGTTGCCGTCGACAATCAGGTTGTAGGCCTGGGACACGCGGTCCCAACGGTTGTCACGGTCCATGGCGAAGTAACGGCCGATGATGCTGGCGATCCGGCCTTTGCCTAAGGCCTGGAAGGTCGCGTCGAGCAGTTCGATGGACGACTGAGCGCTTTTCGGCGGGGTATCGCGGCCATCGAGGAAGGCGTGCAGGTAGATTTTTTCGGCGCCGCGCTTGAACGCCAGTTCTGCCATGGCGATCAGGTGGTCCTGGTGGCTGTGAACGCCGCCATCGGACAGCAGGCCCATGAAATGCACGGCTTTGCCGGCGGCAACGGCTTTATCCACCGCGGCGCAGATGGTCGGGTTCTCGAAAAACTCGCTGTCGCGGATCGATTTGGTCACGCGGGTGAAGTCCTGATACACCACGCGACCGGCGCCGAGGTTCATGTGGCCGACTTCGGAGTTGCCCATCTGGCCATCCGGCAGGCCGACATCCATGCCGCTGCCGGAGATCAGGCCGTTCGGCACGGTGGCCCACAGACGGTCCAGCACGGGCTTCTTCGCGGCAAAAATAGCGTTGGATTCAGGGCTCTCACTGTGACCGAAGCCATCGAGAATAATCAGGACCAAAGGTTTAGGCGTGGTAGTCATGGATTCCACTCGTGGCTGAGTTAATAGAGGGCGATGGAAAAGGGAGTGGCAGTTTAAAGGCAAGTTCAATCCACGTCACCGCCGGACGGGGTTTGGCCCACCATAGTGGCTGTGTATACTGGCCGACATTTTAACGCCCTGGAACCTCCTTCGATGGTTGCTCACCTGATTGAATTTGCCACTAACCACTACATTCTTGTCGGTATCTTCGTCGTACTGCTGGCGGCGCTGATTGCCTATCAAATGCAGGGCGGCGGCCGTAGCCTGAGTACCGGTGAACTGACCGGGCTGGTCAACAAGGACGCTGGCGTCGTGATCGACATCCGTTCGACCAAGGACTTCGCCGCCGGTCACATCGTTGGCGCGTTGAACATTCCTCACGACAAACTGACTGCGCGCATCGGCGAACTGGAAAAGCACAAGGCCAAGACCATCATTCTGGTCGACGCCCTGGGCCAGACCGCCGGTACCCATGCCCGCGAACTGATGAAATCCGGCTTCACCGCCGCCAAGCTCTCCGGTGGTATTTCCAGCTGGAAGGGCGACAATCTGCCGCTGGTCAAGGCGAAGTGATATGAGCAACGTCGTCGTCTATTCCAGCGATTACTGCCCTTACTGTTCGCGAGCCAAGTACCTGCTTGAGAACAAAGGCGTGGCCTTCGAAGAGATCAAGGTCGATGGCAAGCCGCAGGTACGCGCCGCCATGGCTCAGAAAGCCGGACGTACGTCCGTGCCGCAGATCTGGATCGGCAGCACCCACGTGGGTGGTTGTGATGATTTGTTTGCCCTTGAGCGCGCCGGTAAGCTCGACGCCATGCTCAAGGCCTGAATACCTTCCCTATAAGACCCCAAGATCAGAAAGGATCTGAGATGACTGACCAACAGAACACTGCAGCTAGCGAAGAAGAAACCGCACCGCAATTCTCCTTGCAGCGCATCTACGTACGTGACTTGTCCTTCGAAGCCCCGAAAAGCCCGGCGATTTTCCGCCAGCAGTGGGAGCCGAGCGTCGGTCTGGATCTGAACACCCGTCAAAAGGCTCTGGAAGGTGACTTCCACGAAGTCGTGCTGACCCTGTCGGTGACCGTGAAGAACGGTGAAAACGGCGAAGTGGCATTCATCGCTGAAGTTCAACAGGCCGGGATCTTCCTGATCAAGAACCTGGACGACGCTTCGATGAGCCACACCCTCGGCGCGTTCTGCCCGAACATCCTGTTCCCGTACGCTCGCGAAACCCTGGACAGCCTGGTCACCCGTGGCTCGTTCCCGGCCCTGATGCTGGCACCGGTGAACTTCGACGCGCTGTACGCACAAGAACTGCAACGCATGCAGGCGGCTGGCGAAACCCCTACCGTTCAGTAAGCGGTCCTGAGCGTCGCAGCTAGTCCAATGTGGGAGCGGGCTTGCTCGCGAAAGCGGTGTAACAGTCAACGAAAGTGTTGAATGTTATGGCCCCTTCGCGAGCAAGCCCGCTCCCACATTTGTTATGCGCTGTTATTTGAAACCGAGCTGACGCCAGCCTTCGTACACCGCGACAGCCACGGTATTCGACAGGTTCAGGCTGCGGCAGCCTTCACGCATCGGCAAGCGCAGACGTTGTTCGCCGGGCAGGGCGTCGAGCACTTCAGGCGGCAGGCCTCGGCTTTCCGGACCGAACAGGAACGCGTCACCCTCGGCGAAACTGGCGTCGTGGAACGGTCGCGAACCCTTGGTGGTGAAGGCGAACAACCGCGGATGGCCAAGGCTCTCCAGGCAGCTGGCGAGGTCGGCGTGGCGTTGCAGGGTGGCGTACTCGTGGTAGTCGAGGCCGGCCCGGCGCAGGCGCTTGTCGTCCATCTCGAAGCCCAGCGGCTCAATCAAATGCAGGTGGCAGCCACTGTTGGCGCACAGCCTGATAACGTTGCCGGTATTCGGCGGAATTTCTGGTTGAAAAAGGATGACGTGAAACATGCACGGCTCCGAAGATAAAGATGACGGGCATTCTACGCCGCCAAAGGACCCCCGTTCGAAACTATTCCCGCGCGTGCTCGGTTCGTTGGCGATTGTCGGGATGATGGTGGGGCTGATGATTGGTCGCCTGACCGCGCCAGCCCCGACTGTCTTGCAGCAAGTGGAGGTCACCAGCGACGGCCTGGTCGTGTGGTTCAACAACGAACCCAAGAGCCACGGCGAGTTTGTCGACGGTAGCCTCGCGTTGTTGTTCGAGGCCGAAGGCAAGGCGCAGAAAGGTCAGCTCAGGCTCGACGATAAAAACGTCAACTGGCGAGTGCGTTTGAGTGATGGGGGGTTGTTGCTGTCGGTGGTGGCGGCCCGGCCGCTGCAAGGCGAATGGGCCGGTAGCGAGGTCGATGACCGCTGGCGGCTGGAGATCCATCTCCGGGAGCAATAAAAGAGGGAATCCCCGGCCTGCCTGTACCAAGGTTCCCAAAACGGCAGGGCTCACGCATTGCGTCGTGAGCCCGGTGTAAAGAAGGAACCCCTGACCTGCCTGTATCAAGGGCCCCAAAACGGGGTGGGCTCGTCGCTTGTGCGGTGTGAGCCCGATGTAAAGAGGGGAATCCCCGGCCTGCCTGTACCAAGGTCCCCGAAACCGGGTAGTGAACTGAATCACTGATTGGACTATTGCAGGGGGCGTGCCAGTTTTTAACAAGTTGAAACAGAAAGCCGCGCTGAAACGTCGAAAGCCCCGTATTCAGGGGCTTTCGTGTTTTTTCGATAGAGGTTCGATTGCGAATGCTGGCGGGTTTTTGTAGGTGCTTTTGTGCGCGATTGCGGTTCACGGTGCATTGCAGCGGTGCACTCTGGCCCTAAAAGCATCGCGGGCAAGCCTTGCTCCTACAGGTGATATGCCATTTCAAAATTGGCGTATCACCTGTAGGAGCAAGGCTTGCCCGCGATTGGATCTAGAGGTCAGCGAAGAATTTAACCCTCTTCCCCCTCATCATCATCCCCACCATCAACCTTCATCCCCAATTCCTTGATCTTGCGCGTCAGGGTATTACGCCCCCAACCCAGCAAGACCGCAGCATCGCGGCGGCGGCCGGCGGTGTGTTTGAGGGCAGTCTCGATCATGATCCGCTCGAAAGCCGGCACGGCAGTGTCCAGCAGGCTCGACTGACCCCGCGCCAACGCCTGATCGGCCCACTGGCGCAGCGCTTGTTCCCAATTGGTCACGGGCGCCGAATCCTGCGGCAGGCTCAGCAGCTCAGGCGGCAAGTCGCTGATGTGCACTTCGCGACCCGAAGCCATCACCGTGATCCAGCGGCAGGTGTTCTCCAGCTGACGGACGTTGCCGCCCCACGGCAGGTTCTTCAGGTATTCCTCGGTTTCGCTTTTCAGCAGCTTCGGCTCGACCGCCAGTTCTTGCGCGGCGCGGCTGAGGAAGTGCTTGGCAAGGGTCGGGATGTCTTCGCGACGGTCCGACAGGCGCGGAATATGGATGCGGATCACGTTGAGGCGGTGGAACAGGTCCTCACGGAATTTCCCGGCGTGCACCAGGGTTTCCAGATTCTGGTGAGTGGCGGCGATGATTCGCACATCGACCTTCACCGGCACATGACCGCCAACGCGGTAGAACTCGCCGTCGGCCAGTACCCGCAGTAAGCGGGTTTGGGTGTCGGCCGGCATGTCGCCGATTTCATCGAGGAACAGCGTGCCGCCGTCCGCCTGTTCAAAGCGACCGCGACGCAGGTTGGCCGCGCCGGTGAACGCGCCTTTTTCGTGGCCGAACAGCTCGGACTCCATCAAATCCTTTGGAATCGCCGCCATGTTCAGCGCGATGAACGGCGAGGCCGCCCGTGGGCTGTGACGGTGCAGGGCGTGAGCCACCAGCTCTTTACCGGTCCCGGATTCGCCGTTGATCAGCACAGTGATGTTGGAATGGCTCAAGCGCCCGATGGCGCGAAACACTTCCTGCATCGCCGGTGCTTCACCGATGATTTCCGGGGTGCGGGTCAGGGCGACCGGGACTTCCAGACCTTGCTGTTCCTGAGCGTGCTGGTTGGCGCGTTTGACGAGGGAGACGGCTTCGTCGACATCGAACGGCTTGGGCAGGTATTCGAACGCGCCACCCTGATAGGACGCGACAGCGCTGTCCAGATCAGAGTGAGCGGTCATGATGATGACCGGCAACCGTGGGTGCTGTTCGCGAATCCGCGCCAAAAGGTCCAGGCCGCTGGCACCCGGCATGCGGATGTCGGAGATGATCACGTCCGGCTGCTGGCGCGCCAGGCGGCTCATCACGCCATCGGCGCTGTCGAAGCTTTGCGTGGTCATGCCTTCCTGCTGCAAGGCTTTTTCCAGGACCCAACGGATAGAACGGTCGTCATCGACGATCCACACGGTTTCACTACGGCTCATGTCGATGTGGCTCCTTGTTCCAGTGGCAGAAAGATCGAGAAAGTGGTGTGGCCTGGGTGGCTGTCACATTCGATCAAGCCCTGGTGCTGGCTGATGATGTTCTGAGTAATGGCCAGGCCCAGCCCGGTACCGTCCGGACGACCGCTGACCATGGGAAAGAAGATGGTTTCCTGCAGTTCCGCAGGAATGCCCGGACCGTTGTCGATGATTTCGATCTTGGTCACCAGGCGATGGCGCACGTGGCCGATGGTGAACTGGCGCATGGCGCGGGTGCGCAGGCTGATGCGGCCCAGACGCAATTCGTTCTGGCTGCTGATGGCCTGCATCGCGTTGCGCACGATGTTCAGAACTGCCTGAATCATTTGTTCACGGTCGATCAATACGTCCGGAATGCTAGGGTCGTAGTCGCGCACCAAGGTGATGCAACCCTGGCTTTCCGCTTCCACCAGATGGCAGACGCGCTCCAGCACTTCGTGGACGTTGCACATGGCCAGCGACGGCAATTTGTTCGAGCCGAGCATGCGGTCAACGAGGTTTCGCAGGCGGTCGGCTTCTTCAATGATGACGTTGGTGTAATCGCGCAGGCTTTCTTCCGGCAGTTCGCGGGCAAGCAGTTGCGCGGCGCCGCGAATCCCGCCCAGCGGATTCTTGATTTCATGGGCGAGGCCGCGCACCAGCATTTTGCTGGTTTCCTGCTTCGACAACTGCGCCTCTTCCTTGGTGATCCGCAGCAAGCGGTCCCGGGGATGGACTTCCAGCAACAGCATGGTGGCGCCGTTGGCCAGGATCGGCGTGACCGCGTAATCGACAGTCAGGGTCTGGCCGGTGAGGGCCGTGAGCATCGCTTCGCGTTTGGTGAACGGGTGCGCCTGTTCTACTGCCTGGCGCAGGGAATTCAGCGCTTCGGTGGATTCGGTGAACAACTCGCTGATGAACTGCCCATGACTGCGCTGGCCGCTAATGGCCAGCAGCATCTCCGCCGCCGGGTTCATGTACTCAAGGCGCAATTCGGCGTCGAGCAGGATAGTGGCGGTGGTCAGGTTGTCGAGTAGCAAGCGGTGTAGTGCGTCGCTAATGGTCATCAGGACCTCTTTTGGAGCGGAGCGTGCGCGAGAAACAAGCGCTGATGCGGGGAAAATGCAAAAACCAAACCAAGGCTCCGAAAAGAAGCAATTAAGGCCTGAAACGGGCGTTTAACGCTCGTTTGCGTGGCGTTCTGCCAGCTTTCTCGGGTACTTTCGAACCAAAATGGGTTGCGATGTGGGTACGGTGCACCCTATCGCACCAATATAGTGCGCAAACCTGAACGGCGTTAGAACAAACGTAGGAAGGGATTTTTTTCTTCTACCGGTTTGTCTTCGAGGGGACATTCCGGGCGCTGGCCGTAGTCGGCGAGGGTGCAGGGTTTGACCCGGCGCTGTTGCGCGAGTGAGGTGCGCAGCATGTGGAACGGCTGATTGGCCGTGCGTTCGACGGTGCGGCCTTGTTCGTCGAGGATTTCCACGGACAGGTTGTGGCTGCCGCGATCGATATTGGCCAGGGGGAAAACCGGGCTCAGACCGGGTTCGGCGGTGGGCTGGCCGTCGAGCAGCAGGCGGTAGCGATGATCCGGTTGCAGGCCGGGTTCATTGGTGACGCTGACGATAATTTCGCCGGCATTGCTGCGGATCGTCGCGTCTGGCTCCGGTACCAGTATGCGCAGCAAGTCGTAGTGAAACAGCGGTTGCTCTTCGGGCGGGTTCGCGGCGATCAGCGGTTTCACAGTGGCGGGCTGGGCTGTCATGCGGTTGCTGGTCGCCAGCGGTACGCGTTTGGCGTTGCCGTGTTGTGGCTGGTCGGTGAAGGCGCGATTGCCTTGGGCGTCGACATAGGTGAACACCTCGGCATTGGCTGGGAAGGCGATCAAGCAGGCGATCAGTAGCCCAATCTTCATGGCTTGTGCACACGTTGCACCGTGAACGTCACGGTCGGACTTTGCTGAAGGATCTCCTCGCCATTGATTACCTGCACCGCCAGGCTGTGTTCGCCACGGTCGATGTTCACCAGTTGCAGGATCGGCACATTGCTCGATTGCCCATACGGTTGGTCGTCCAGCAGCAGTCGCAACAGATGCGGCGCTTGCAAGCGGGGCTTGATCAGGACGCTGACGGTGAACGTGCCGTTATTGGCGCGCAGGGCCTCATCGGTGGGCAGGCCTGTCAGTTGCAGCACCTCGTAGGCGTTACCGGGCGGCTCATTGCGGGTGTTGCCGGTCGGGGCAGCGAGAGGAGCTTGGGGTTCCACGCTGTTGAGTGGCGGCAGCTCAACCGGTTGGGCCCTGACGCCATCGGGCGGTTGATTGCTGTAGGCGATATTGCCGTCGGCGTCGGTGTATTTGTAGATTTGGGCCGTCACGGGATAAGCGAAGAACAGCAGCAAAAGCATTAAAAGTGGCCGCATGCAGACTCCCTGTGAGCAGCAGGAATTACTCCGACAGTGGAATACCTTCGCTGCCAGCATAGAACACAATAAGTTCTACCGGTTCATCACCGGTGACCCCGCGATGGACGACGTCGACCATTTCCGCCACGGCTTCACCTTGTTTGACGCGCCTGGTCTGGCCGTTGTCTTTACTCTCGATCAGCAGTTCGCCAGACAGGACATAGCCTGTGTTGGGAATGGCGTGGGTGTGCCAAGGCAGTTGGGTGTTGGCCGGTATCTTGAGTCTGAGCACCGTCAACTCGGGCGCCGCATCCGGGTAGCTAACGTAAGGTGAGTTGTCCCACGACTGGCTGCTTTGAAGCAGGACTTTTCGTTCGATTTGCGTGGGTGCGATGGTTGTGGTGCAGCTTTGAAGGGAAAGGGCGCAGAGAGCGAGCGTAAGGGTTTTCATCGATCCATCCTTTGAGTTCAGGCAGAGGACAGGCTACGAGTCTTTCAAAGCGGTTGATGCAGGACGATGCTGTGCGCGCCCGGGGAGATGGCGAATTTCATTGTGGGAAATTGCCCCAATAAAAAAGGCCTCCCGAAGGAGGCCTCTTATTGTCACGCCGCGTGCCGCAGCGCTACCGGATCAGCAGCTGTAGTACAGCTCATATTCCAGTGGGTGTACGAAGGTACGTACCTTGATTTCTTCTTCGCTTTTCAGAGCGATGTAAGCGTCGATGAAGTCGTCGGAGAACACGCCGCCTTTGGTCAGGAACGCACGACCCTTGTCCAGCTCTTCCAGGGCTTCTTTCAGGCTGCCGCAAACTTGTGGGATCTCTTTCGCCTCTTCAGGCGGCAGGTCGTACAGGTTTTTGTCAGCTGCGTCGCCAGGGTGAATCTTGTTCTGGATGCCGTCCAGGCCAGCCATTACCAGGGCTGCGAAGGCCAGGTACGGGTTAGCTGCTGGATCCGGGAAGCGGGCTTCGATACGGCGAGCGCGAGGGCTGGACACGTAAGGAATACGGATCGAAGCGGAACGGTTGCGAGCCGAGTAGGCCAGCATTACTGGAGCTTCGAAACCTGGGACCAGACGCTTGTAGGAGTTGGTCGACGGGTTGGTGAAGCCGTTCAGTGCCTTACCGTGCTTGATGATGCCGCCGATGAAGTACAGGGCGGTGTCGGACAGGCCGGCATAGCCTTCGCCAGCGAAGGTGTTCTTGCCATCTTTGGCGATGGACAGGTGAACGTGCATACCCGAACCGTTGTCGCCGTACAGAGGCTTAGGCATGAAGGTCGCGGTGCGGCCGTAAGCCACAGCTACGTTGTGCACGCAGTACTTCAGGGTCTGAACTTCGTCAGCCTTGGCGACCAGGGTGTTGAACTTCACACCGATTTCGTTCTGGCCGGCAGTCGCCACTTCGTGGTGGTGAACTTCGATGACCAGACCCATCTCTTCCATGGCGTTGCACATGGAGGTACGGATTTCGTGGTCGTGGTCGAACGGAGGAACCGGGAAGTAACCGCCTTTGATACCTGGACGGTGGCCGTGGTTGCCGCCTTCGATGTCCTGGTCGGACATCCACGAACCTTGTTCGGAGAAGATTTTGAACATCGAGCCGGAGATGTCCGACTTGAATTTAACCTGGTCGAAGATGAAGAACTCAGGCTCTGGACCTACGAATACGGTGTCGCCGATACCGGTCGACTTCAGGTATTCCTCGGCACGCTTGGCGATCGCACGTGGGTCGCGGTCGTAGCCTTGCATGGTCGAAGGCTCGATGACGTCGCACACGATGATCAGCGTTGGGTCTTCGGTGAACGGGTCGAGAACGGCAGTGCTGTCGTCCGGCAGCAGGATCATGTCGGAGGCTTCGATGCCTTTCCAGCCAGCGATGGAGGAGCCGTCGAACATTTTGCCTTCTTCGAAGAAAGCGTCATCCAGCGCGTCGCGAGCCGGCATGGTCACGTGGTGCTGAGTGCCTTTGGTGTCCGTGAAGCGCAGATCAATCCACTTGACGTCATGATCTTTGATGAGTTGAACCGACTTCGACATAGTGTCCTCCGGGTGGCTTCGGGCTTAAGTAATGGATGCCCTTAGAATGTGGGTGATGCCGGCGCGAATACTCTGCCAAGGCAACCTGCCTCACAAGGGAGCAAATTGCATGCCAGTGCCCCACCATGGGTTTTTTGCCCTAATTTCACGCTTATAAAGGCACAACACGTCTTCAGGTGGAAAATCTCGCCCTACAATGTAGCGTTGAAATTCATAAATGACCCGTTTTGGTGCGCGAAAAACCTTCTGCACATTAACTGGTTAAACCTTGAGCAATTTCCGCTATAATCCGCGCCCCCCTTTTTCGGCTGGCCCAGCGCGCGCTGTTTTCATGAAACTAATCGTAAAAGTCTTCCCCGAGATCACCATCAAGAGCCGCCCGGTACGGATGCGTTTCATCCGCCAATTGGCTAAAAACATCCGCACCGTGCTCCGCGACCTGGACCCGGCCGTGGTGGTGAACGGTGTGTGGGACAATCTCGAGCTGGAAACCCGCGTCAGCGAGCCGAAAGCCCTGAAGGAGATGACCGAGCGCCTGAGCTGCATGCCGGGCATCGCGCATTTCCTGCAGGTCGATGAATACCCGTTGGGCGACTTCGACGACATCGTCGCCAAGTGCAAGCAGCACTTCGGTGAGTCTCTGGCCGGGAAGATCTTCTCGGTGCGCTGCAAGCGCGCTGGCAAGCACGAATTCAGCTCGATGGACGTCGAAAAATACGTCGGCAGCCAACTGCGTCGTCAGTGCGGCGCCGCCGGAATCTCGCTGAAAGAGCCGGAAATCGAAGTTCGCATCGAAATTCGCGACAAACGGTTGTTTGTGATCCACAGCCAGCACAACAGCATCGGCGGTTATCCGCTGGGTGCACTGGAACAGACGCTTGTGCTGATGTCCGGTGGCTTCGACTCCACCGTGGCGGCGTACCAGATCATGCGTCGTGGCCTGATGAGCCATTTCTGCTTCTTCAATCTGGGCGGAAGGGCCCATGAACTGGGCGTCATGGAAGTCGCGCACTTCATCTGGAAGAAGTACGGAAGCTCCCAACGCGTGTTATTTGTCAGTGTGCCGTTCGAGGAAGTTCTGGGAGAAATTCTCGAGAAAGTCGATAACAGTCATATGGGTGTAGTTTTGAAGCGTATGATGTTGCGCGCTGCTTCCCGTATTGCTGATCGGCTGGACATTGAAGCGCTGGTCACCGGTGAAGCGATTTCCCAGGTGTCGAGCCAGACGTTGCCGAACCTGTCCGTGATCGACTGCGTGACCGACAAGCTGGTCTTGCGTCCGCTGATCGCCAGTCACAAGCAGGACATCATCGACCTGGCCAACGAAATCGGGACTGCCGACTTCGCCAAGCACATGCCGGAATACTGCGGGGTCATCTCGGTGAACCCAAAGACCCACGCCAAGCGTCCGCGCGTGGAGCATGAAGAGAAAGAATTCGACATGGCGGTCCTTGAGCGTGCGCTCGAGAACGCCAAATTGGTGCCGATCGATCGCGTAATCGACGAATTGGGCCAGGACTTGCAGATTGAAGAAGTCAGCGAAGCGCTGGCGGGGCAAATCATCATCGACATCCGCCACCCGGATGCCGCTGAAGATGACCCGCTGGCCCTGGCTGGTATCGAGGTACAAGCGATGCCTTTCTATGCATTGAACGCTCGTTTCAAGGAACTGGACCCTACTCGCCAGTACCTGCTGTATTGCGACAAAGGCGTGATGAGTCGCCTGCATGCTCACCATTTGCTCAGTGAGGGGCATGCCAATGTGCGCGTTTATCGACCGAGCTAAGAGCCCGGGGCTGTATGCCTGTGGCCTGCGTCACCGGCCCCCCGACTCTGCCGTCAAGCTGTAACGGCAAGGCCTGACTCTACTGTTAATCGCTGCCAAGACTTGTCAGCACACCGAATCCTCTGATCGAGATACACAAGTGATCGAAAATCTACGCAACATCGCCATCATTGCTCACGTTGACCATGGTAAAACCACCCTGGTAGACAAACTCTTGCGTCAATCCGGCACCCTGGAGCGCAACGAGCTCAACGACGAGCGCGTGATGGACTCCAACGACCAGGAGAAAGAGCGCGGTATTACCATTCTGGCGAAAAACACCGCCATCAACTGGAACGGTCACCACATCAACATCGTGGACACCCCGGGCCACGCCGACTTCGGCGGCGAAGTTGAACGCGTAATGTCGATGGTTGACTCCGTTCTGCTGCTGGTTGACGCTCAAGACGGCCCTATGCCGCAAACCCGTTTCGTGACCAAGAAGGCTTTCGAAGCCGGCCTGCGTCCAATCGTGGTCATCAACAAGGTTGACCGTCCAGGCGCGCGTCCGGACTGGGTTCTGGACCAGATCTTCGACCTGTTCGACAACCTGGGTGCTACCGAAGAACAGCTGGACTTCAAAGTCGTCTACGCCTCGGCCCTGAACGGCATTGCCGGTCTGGAACACACCGACATGGCTGAAGACATGACCCCGCTGTACCAGGCGATCATTGACCACGTACCGGCTCCAAAAGTTGACCGTGACGGTCCGTTCCAGATGCAAATCTCGGCACTGGACTACAACAGCTTCCTGGGTGTTATCGGCGTTGGCCGTATCGCCCGTGGTCGCGTCAAGCCGAACACTCAAGTTGTGGCGATCGACGCCGACGGCAAGCGCCGTAACGGTCGTATCCTGAAGCTGATGGGTCACCACGGTCTGCACCGTATCGACGTTGACGAAGCAGCTGCCGGCGACATCGTCTGCATCAGCGGCTTCGACCAGCTGTTCATCTCCGACACTCTGTGCGACCCACTGAACGTCGAAGCGATGAAGCCGCTGACCGTTGACGAGCCAACCGTTTCCATGACCTTCCAGGTTAACGACTCGCCGTTCTGCGGTCGTGAAGGCAAGTTCGTCACCAGCCGTAACATCAAAGAGCGTCTGGACAAAGAACTGCTCTACAACGTTGCTCTGCGCGTTGAAGAAGGCGACTCCGCCGACAAGTTCAAAGTCTCCGGCCGTGGTGAGCTGCACCTCTCGGTACTGATCGAAACCATGCGTCGCGAAGGCTTCGAAATGGGTGTTGGTCGTCCTGAAGTGATCATCCGCATGGTTGACGGCGTCAAGCACGAACCGTACGAAAACGTGACCATCGACCTGCCGGAAGAATCGCAAGGTTCGATCATGGAACAGATCGGTATCCGTAAGGGCGACCTGACCAACATGGTTCCGGATGGCAAGGGCCGTGTGCGCCTTGAGTACAACATCCCGGCTCGTGGCCTGATTGGTTTCCGTAACGAGTTCCTGACCCTGACCTCCGGTGCAGGCATCCTGACCTCGATCTTCGACCGTTACGACGTGATGAAGTCCGGCGACATGTCCGGCCGTCAGAACGGCGTGCTGGTTTCGGTTGCTACCGGTAAGGCTCTGACTTACTCGCTGGAAACCCTGCAAGCTCGCGGCAAACTGTTCCTGGGTCACGGTGAAGACGTGTACGAAGGTCAAATCGTCGGCATCAACAGCCGCGACAACGACCTGGGCGTCAACCCAACCAAAGGCAAGAAGCTCGACAACATGCGTGCTTCGGGTAAAGACGAAACCATCGCTCTGGTTCCGCCTATCCGCTTCACTCTGGAGCAGGCTCTGGAATTCGTTCAAGAAGACGAATTGTGCGAAGTCACTCCTAAGTCCATCCGTCTTCGCAAGAAGATCCTGGGCGAAAGCGAGCGTACCCGCGCTGCGAAGAAGTCCGGTAACTAAGTCATTTAGTTAGCTGACAAAAAAACGCCCCCGACCGCAAGGTCGGGGGCGTTTTTGTTTGTCTGGGGTTTGTGCAGTGTTTGTGCTGGCCCCTTCGCGAGCAAGCCCGCTCCCACATTGGATCTGTGTCGTTCACAGAACCAATGTGGGAGCGGGCTTGCTCGCGAAGGCGCATTGTCAGACGCCGAAGAACTCAGCGCAGATCAGAACTTATCGAGCGGCCGACGGCTCTCGCTGGTCTCGCGCACCACTTCTTTCGGCTTATACGCGCAATACCCCGGCCGCGGCCCGATTTTCGGGTGGTTGCGGCAAGTATCCGGGCGCTTTTCATAAATAGTGCACAGACGGCTCTTACGATCCAGGTACAGGCAATCGTTGTTGCTCATGCGCTGGAGAGTGAAGATCTCGGTCTTCTGGCTGTAACGCTCGACGATCCCTTCCTTCTGCAGGCGCTTGGCGATGTTCTTCGCCGGCTCGCCGCGCTCGAACTCGTCGACGATGCCGATACGGATCAGATCCTTGATCTTGACCTCGACCGGCAGCGTGCAGCAGCTGGACACGCAGGAGCCGCACATCGGCGCAGAGTACTTGGCCCAGGTATCGAGGCGATCGATCTCTGCGGCGGCGATCAGGTTGGGCTTCATCATCGGTTGTTACCAGCTACGTGCATCAGGGCGCGCGATCATACCGGGACTGGTGGATTTTTGAACAACCTTTCGCCAGATTTTTTCTGTATCACCCAAAAAGCACCGTTAATCCGGCACGGCCCCTGCATTGATTCAGGCACACGACACTGTAATGCCGAGCTATCTCGCACTATCAGGAAAAACTGCCGAACCAGAGCCCCCACCGTCTGTCAGACCGTCTAGGCTCAACAACTCCACGCTCGCTCGAGGTCCTATCGATGACTCAAGAACCACTTGTTCGCGAAGCAGAGGTGGCCGCATTCCGCGACGCCGTCTTGACCAAACTCACCTACGCGGTGGGTAAAGACCCGGATCATGCCTTCGACCACGACTGGTTCGAAGCCATCGCCCTGGCGGCGCGGGATCACATGGTCGAGCACTGGATGGACCACACCCGGCAGATCTACCGCAAAGGGCAGAAACGGGTTTATTACCTCTCCCTCGAATTTCTCATCGGCCGGCTGCTCTACGACAGCCTGAGCAACCTTGGCTTGCTCGACGTCGCCCGCGAAGCGCTGACCGAACTCGGTGTCGACCTCGAACGCATCCGCCTGCTGGAGCCCGACGCGGCGCTGGGCAACGGTGGCCTCGGTCGTCTGGCCGCGTGCTTCATGGAAAGCATGTCGACCCTTGGCATCGCCGGCCACGGCTACGGCATTCGGTATGAACACGGTTTGTTCCGCCAGGCCATCGTCGACGGCTGGCAGCAAGAGCAGACCGAACACTGGCTGGACTTCGGTAACCCGTGGGAATTCGAGCGACCAGAAGTGGTTTACCCGATCGGCTTCGGCGGCGGCGTCGAAACCGTCACCGATGAAAACGGTAAGACCAAGCAAGTCTGGACCCCGGTGGAAACCGTGCGCGCGATTGCTTACGACACGCCGGTGGTCGGCTGGCGCGGGGCGAGCGTCAACACGCTGCGTCTGTGGCGTGCCCGCGCCATGGAAGATTTACACCTGGAACGCTTCAACGCCGGTGACCACTTGGGCGCCGTGGCAGAAGTCGCCCGGGCCGAAAGTATCTCCCGCGTGCTTTACCCCGCGGACAGCACCGAAGCCGGGCAGGAGCTGCGCCTGCGTCAGGAATACTTCTTCGTCGCCGCCTCCTTGCAGGATTTGCTGCGCCGTCACCGCAACATGCACACCTCGGTCCTGACTCTGGGCGACCATGCGGCGATCCAACTCAACGACACGCATCCCTCGATTGCCGTGGCCGAATTGATGCGCCAATTGGTCGATGTCTACGACGTGGCCTGGGATGCGGCGTGGCAGGTCACTGTGGACACGCTGTCGTACACCAACCACACGCTGCTGCCGGAAGCACTGGAAACCTGGCCGGTCGGCTTGATGGAGCGGATGTTGCCGCGGCACATGCAGATCATTTACCTGATCAACGCCCAACACATCGATTCACTGCGGGCCAAGGGCATTCACGACTTCGACGTGTTGCGCGCGGTATCGCTGATCGAAGAAGACAACGGCCGCCGTGTGCGCATGGGCAACCTCGCATTCCTCGGCTCGCACAGCGTCAACGGTGTGTCCGGGCTGCACACGCAGTTGATGCGCAAAACCGTATTCTCCGAACTGCACAAACTCTACCCGGACCGGATCAACAACAAGACCAACGGCATCACCTTCCGCCGCTGGCTCTACCAGGCCAACTCCGAACTGACGTCGATGATGGTCGATGCCCTCGGGCCGGATTTGCTGGATAACGCCGAACATCGCTTGCTGGAGCTGGAGCCGTTCGCCGAAAAACCGGCGTTCCGCAAAGCCTTCGCCGAACAGCGGCTGCACAGCAAAAAAGCCTTGGCGTACATCATTCACGAGCGCCTTGGGGTCGCGGTCAACCCGGCAGCGATGTTCGACGTGCAGGTCAAACGGATCCACGAGTACAAACGCCAGTTGCTCAACCTGATGCACACCGTGGCGTTGTATCAGGCGATTCGTGCCGAGCCGGAAATCGACTGGGTGCCACGGGTGAAGATCTTCGCCGGCAAGGCCGCTGCCAGTTATCACCAGGCCAAGCTGATCATCAAATTGACCAACGACATTGCCCGGGTGGTGAACAACGACCCGACCGTGCGCGGTTTGCTCAAAGTGGTATTCCTGCCCAACTACAACGTCAGCCTGGCGGAAAGCATTATTCCGGCGGCGGACTTGTCGGAGCAGATTTCCACTGCAGGCTTCGAGGCTTCCGGTACCAGCAACATGAAGTTCGGCCTCAACGGTGCACTGACCATCGGCACCCTCGATGGCGCCAACGTCGAAATGTGCGAACGCATCGGCGCCGAACACATGTTCATCTTCGGTCTCAGCGCGCAGCAGGTTGAAGCGCGCAAACAGAACCATGAGTTCAGTGCGGTGCCGGACATTGCCGCGTCCCATCGGCTGAATGATGTGCTGCAAGCGATTCGTGGCGGGGTGTTCTCGCCGGATGATCCGTCCCGTTACACCGGGCTGATCGATTCGCTGGTGGATTACGACCGCTTCCTGGTCTGTGCTGACTTCGACTCTTACTGGGACGCGCAGATGCGCGTCGAGGCCCATTGGCACGACTCCAAGGAATGGTGGCGCTCGGCGGTGTTGAACACGTCGCGGATGGGGTGGTTCTCCTCGGACCGGACCATTCGCGAGTACGCGACGGATATCTGGAAGGCGCTGGATTAACTTTTCGAAATAATTGCGTGCAAGGCCCGACGTGCGTTGGGCCTGGCCGATATACTAAGCGCCAGTTTCAGTGAGCGCTGCGCACTCAATCGCGGGCATGCCACGCTCCTACATTAAATCCTGTGGGAGCGTGGCTTGCCCGCGATGGCGTCAGTGCAGACGCCACAAGGCAATGAGCCGCTTAGGGATATCGACCATGCAATGGATTTTCATGCTGATTGGGCTGGTGCTCGGCTGGATACTCGACGAGTCATTCAGTGATGCGCTGTTGGGCGCGTTGCTCGGCTTGGGTATTGGCCAGGCCATTCGCATCACCCGTCTGGATTCAAAAGCTACCGAACAGCACCTTCTGCTGGAGCAGACGCAAGTTGCGCTGAGTGCCGTGCAGCAGCGTCTGGCGTTGCTGGAAGTGTCCGGCGTCAAAGCGCCTGAAACCAGCGAACCGGTCGCCAGCGAGTCCGTTGCACCTCCTGAATTTACCCTCGACGAAATCCCTGCCGACACCCCGGAACTGATCTGGGACCTTCCTGCCGAACTCGAGCCCATTACCGCAGCAGCGACTGAAACCAGTCAGCCACTGCCGGCCGATGTCTGGAAGTCTGAGCCGGTCGCCCGCGAACCTGCCATCCCGCGCGGCCCTAACTTCATCGATCGCGCCATCAGCGGCGCCCGCGCTTGGCTGTTCGGTGGCAACACCGTGCTGCGGGTCGGTGTGGTGCTGTTGTTCTTGGGCCTGGCCTTTCTGCTGCGATACGCGACCGAAGGCATGGTGGTACCGATTGAACTGCGTTACGCCGGGGTTGCGGCGGCTGCGTTGGGGCTGCTGGGTCTGGGCTGGTGGTTGCGTCATCGCAACACGAATTACGCATTGATGCTGCAAGGCACCGGTATTGCCGTGTTGTACCTGACGGTGTTCGCCGCCATGCGCCTGCATCCGCTGCTTGATCCGACGGCAGCGCTTGGCCTGCTGGTGGCGGTGACGGTGTTCTCGGCCATTCTGGCGATCACCCAGGATTCCCTGGCGCTGGCCTGCGTCGCCGCGCTGGGCGGTTTTGCCGCGCCGATTCTGACCTCTACTGGCGCCGGTAATCACGTCGCGCTGTTCAGCTACTTCGCCTTGCTCAACGCCGGCATCCTCGCCATCGCCTGGTTCAAGGCCTGGCGCCTGCTCAACCTGATTGGTTTTGTCGGCACGTTCGGTATCGGTTTCGCTTGGGGGCTGCGTTCCTACACGCCAGAGTTGCTGTGGAGCACCGAGCCGTTCCTGATCCTGTTTTTCCTGATGTACCTGGCTATCGGCCTGCTGTTCGCCCGGCGCAAGTTGCTGGAAATGAGCGATGCGCCCGAGGACGACAGCCGCGAGGCACTGCTGCGCTGGTCCGCACGCAAGGGCGATTACGTCGACGGCACGATGCTGTTTGGGCCGCCGCTGGTGGGCTTCGGTTTGCAGTTCGCGCTGGTCCAGCACCTTGAGTTTGCCGCCGCGTTCAGCGCATTGGCGCTGGGCATGATCTACATGGGCCTGGCCCGTTTGCTGATGGGCGGTCGCGCGTTGTTGCTGGCAGAAACTTGCCTGGCACTGGGTGTGATCTTCGCCAGCCTGGCGATTCCTTTGGGCCTCGATGCGCGCTGGACAGCCGCGGCCTGGGCCGTCGAAGGTGCCGGGATTTTCTGGCTCGGCTTGCGTCAGCAACGTCCGTTGGCCAGAGCTTTTGCCTTGCTGCTGCAATTGGGCTCGGCGCTGGCGTTTCTCAGCGAGCTGCGGATCGGCGAAAGCAGCCTGCTCGATGGCTCACCGTTGGGCGCGTTAATGCTCGGCATGGCGTTGCTGTTCAGCTTCTACCAATTGCGTAAAGCCTTGCCGGAACAGACTGCGCAATGGGAACGCAAAGGGCTGCCGGTGCTGGCTTGCCTCGGCCTGACGTTCCTTTACCTGCTGGCGCCGTTGTTTTTCTTCACCCACGGTACGGCGATCAGTTGGGCGCTGGCCGGTCTGGCGACGTTGTTTGTGGGTCTGCGCCTGCAATCGCGCACGTTCCTGTTCACCGCTTTTGCTGTGCAATTGCTCGGTGGCGCGTTGTTCCTGCTGCGCCTGCACGGCGCTGGTGGCGAATCTTCGGCAGTGTTCAGCGCCGGTTGGAGCGGGTTGCTCAGTGCCTCGCTGATCGGCTTGGCGTTGATCGCCGGCATGCTGCTGGCGGCGCGCGATGAGATGGTGCGCAGCGATGTGCGACTGCTGCGCGGATTGTCGGTGGTGTTGCTGGCCGGTCTGGTGCTGATCAATCTGGCGGTGCTGTTCGTGCTGCCGTGGCAAACCGCGAGCGCGGTGTGGGCGGCCAGTGGTTTGTTCATCATCTGGTTGAGCCTGTACCTGAAGCAGCGCGTGAGTTTTGTCTTCGGTTTGCTGTTGCAGGTGATTGGCGGCGCGGCGTTCCTGTTTGCCGGGCCGGACCTGCTCGGACCGTTGGCCAGTGAAGGACTGAAACCGCTGGCGCACAGCGGTTTCTGGACGCCGTTGGTATTGGGTTTGGCCGCATTGGTCGGGGCGTGGCGATTGCAGCTCGGCAACCACGCGTCGGCGTTTGATGTGCTGAGTTTGCAGCGTTTGTCCGACGTGCTGCTGGTGTGGGGCGCGGGTTGGTGGGCGTTGGCGTGGGTCAGTGAAGTGCTGCGCTTTGCGCCGGTGAACCTGCAAGCGCCGCTGCTGCTGGCAGTCGCGGCCATCAGCGTGGCGTTGTGGGCGCTGTTGGCATTGCGCCTGAAATGGTCGTCGCTGGGTTTGCTTTGCACCTTGCTGATTCCCGCGGCCGGCTTGGTGTTGCTGGCGGCGTGGCACTCGCGTTATCACCCAGCGGCCAGTTTTGGCGGGTTGGCCTGGGCGGCGGTGTTCGTCGTGCATTTCGTCTCGCTGAAGCGACTGGCGCCGATGTTGCCGGCGCGCGCGGTCAGCACCGCGCATGTACTCGGCTGCTGGTTGTTGATCGGTGTGCTGGCGCTGGAACTGCGTTACGGCTTGCTGCTGTTGTCCGAGCAGTACAACGCCTGGCGCTGGTTGGGCTGGGCGATTTTGCCGAGTCTGTACTTGGTGTTGATGGCCGCGCCGCGCAATTGGCCGTGGCCGGTGTCGGCGTATCCCCGCGAGTACCGACTGTATGCTGCAGCACCGCTGGCGCTGCTGATGCTCGGCTGGTTCTGGCTGGCGAACGTGGTCAGCGACGGCACCGCCGAACCGCTGCCGTATGTGCCGCTGATCAATCCGCTGGAATTGGGCCTGCTGTTTGCGCTGTTCGGCGTCTACGTCTGGTCGCGCAGCGCGGTGACACAACTGGCGATCCGCAAGGATTACGCCGAACACGCCACGCAATTGATCGCCGGGGTTTCGCTGTTCGTGTTCTTCACCGCGTTGGTGATGCGCACCGCGCACCATTGGGGCGGTGTGCCGTTCGAATTCGATGCCTTGCTGGAATCGATGCTGGTGCAGGCCGGCCTGTCCATCGTCTGGACCCTGATGGCGCTAAGCCTGATGATCGGTGGCCATTTGCGCCATCGTCGCGAGGTCTGGCTGATCGGTGCGGCGTTGATTGGCGTGGTGGTGGCCAAGCTGTTCTTTGTCGAATTGAGTAACCGCGGCGGGCTCGCGCGGATCGTGTCGTTTATCGGCGTCGGTGTGTTGCTGCTGGTGGTGGGCTATTTCGCGCCGTTGCCGCCCAAGCGCGTCGAGGCTATGCCGGCGTCTGAAAAACCGGCCCCGGAAACCGAAGGAGTGTCGTCTTGAGTCAGAAGCTGAACCTGGGCTGGTTGGGCGCGGTGGCGCTGGGTGTATCGCTGTCAGTCGGCGCGCAAGAGCAACCGGCGGATTTCACCACTCAAGTGCCGTTGTCCGTGAGCGGCGAAGGCCCGTGGTATCGCCTCGAATTGCCGTTGAGCGTGCAGTTGAATGCGCGGCAAACCGACCTGAGCGATGTGCGCGTATTTAACGCCGCCGGCGAGGCCCAGGCCTACGCCTTGGCTCGTGAAATAGCGTCAACCCACGAGAGCCGCGCACTGACCGACGTAAAATGGTTCCCGCTGTACAACACGGCGGACGCCACGGAGCGCGCGCCGGGCATTCGCGTGCAATCGAACGCGAACGGCACACTGGTCGAAGTGCGGCCCTCCAGTGAGCTGGAGGCGGGCGAGGAAGTGCTGCGTGGCTGGTTGTTAGACGCCAGCGGCATCAAGGCGCCGTTGCAGCGGTTGGTCCTTGACTGGACCAGCGAGCGCAATGGCTTCCAGCGTTTCAGCATCGAGGCCAGCGACGACTTGCAGCACTGGCAGTCGTGGGGCGAAGGGCAAGTGGCGCGGCTGACGTTTGCCGACGAGCGGGTCGAGCAACATGATGTGGGCCTTCCGGGGCAATCGGCGCGGTATCTGCGCTTGCTGTGGAATTCATCGCAATCGGCGCCGACGCTGACGTCGGCACAACTGGAAAGCGCTAGCACCCGCAGCCTGCCGTTGCCGTTGGTCTGGTCGCAATCGTTGGCCGGCAGCAGCGTGAAGGCCGGTGAATACACTTGGCAATTGCCGATGGGGCTCAATGTCGAGCGCGTGCAGGTCGAATTGAGTCAGCCCAACAGCCTGGCGCCAGTGACGTTGTCCGGCCGGCGCGAGAGCAGCCTGCCGTGGCAGCCACTGAGCAAAGGGTTACTCTATCGCCTGACCCAGAATGGCCAGGACGTGGTGCAGAACGAATTGCAGCTGTCGGGGCAAACCGTGCAGCAACTGAAGCTGGTCGTGGACGACCGCGGCGGTGGCTTTGGTGCACAAGCGCCGACGTTGAAGTTTGCCGTACGCTCGACGCAGGTGGTGTTCCTGGCCCGTGGCGCCGGGCCTTACACGCTGGCGCTGGGCAACTCGACGGTGAAGGCCGCGAACCTGCCATTGTCAACGCTGGTTCCCGATTACAGCGCCGCGAACTTTGCCACGTTGGGCAAGGCTTCGGTCGAAGGTGCGGCAGTAGTGAGCAACACATCCACGGGGACAGCGGCCGCGACGACTGACACCAACTGGAAGAAATTCGGGTTGTGGGCGGTGTTGTTGTTGAGCGTTTCGTTCCTGGCGGCGATGGCGTTCAGCTTGCTGCGCAAGCCCCCGGCCTCACCCTGAGAATGGCTGGCGCTGCGCGCCATTCGCGAGCAAGCCCGCTCCCACATTCGACCGAGTCAGTGGCTTAGCATACGGTCTAATGTGGGAGCGGGCTTGCTCGCGAATACGGTCTGCCAGACACTAAAATTATCGAAACCTGCCACCTATCCGAAACCCACATCCGCCCCGTTTCGAACTACGCTCATCCCGGTGCATGAACTCTCTTGGGCGTATCACGTCTGATAGGAGGAAATACGCCTCGACTCGCGTTAAACTGCGCGGGTTTTTAGCCCCCCATTCCACCGGAGCCTTCCATGTCCCGCGTTACCTTGAGTCGCTATTTGATTGAGCAGACCCGTAGCAACAACACCCCTGCCGATCTGCGTTTCCTGATCGAAGTGGTGGCGCGTGCTTGCAAAGAGATCAACCACGCCGTGTCCAAAGGCGCCCTGGGTGGTGTTTTGGGCAGCATGGGCACTGAAAACGTTCAAGGTGAAGTGCAGAAGAAACTCGACGTGATCTCCAACGAGATCCTGCTCGAAGCCAACGAATGGGGCGGTCACCTGGCCGGCATGGCGTCCGAAGAAATGGACAATGCCTACCAGATCCCGGGCAAATACCCGAAAGGCGCGTACCTGCTGGTATTCGACCCGCTGGACGGTTCGTCGAACATCGACATCAACGCGCCGGTCGGTACGATCTTCTCGGTGCTGCGTTGCCCGAACGAATACCTGAGCCAGAACGAGCCTTTGAACGAAAAGGCTTTCCTGCAGCCAGGCACCGAACAAGTGGCTGCCGGTTACGCAATCTACGGCCCCCAGACCATGTTGATCCTGACCCTGGGTGATGGCGTCAAAGGCTTCACCCTGGACCGTGAAATGGGCAGCTTCGTGCTGACCCATGAAGACATCAAGATCCCGACCTCCACTCAGGAATTCGCGATCAACGCCTCCAACCAGCGTCACTGGGAAGCGCCGGTACAACGCTACGTTGGCGAATTGCTGGCTGGCGAAGAAGGCCCGCTGAAAAAGAACTACAACATGCGTTGGGTCGCCGCGATGGTCGCGGACGTGCACCGCATCCTGACCCGTGGTGGCTTGTTCATGTACCCGCGCGACAGCCGCGAGCCGTCGAAGCCGGGCAAGCTGCGTCTGATGTACGAAGCCAACCCGATGTCGTTCCTCGTTGAACAGGCTGGCGGCGCTTCCACCGATGGCCATCAGCGCATCCTAGACATCAAGCCGGACGGCTTGCACCAGCGTGTCGCGGTGTTCCTCGGTTCGAAAGAAGAAGTCGAACGCGTCACGGCTTACCACAAGGCCTAAACCATGACCGCGCCCTGGCAGCCGTTGCTCGATTGGTGGTTCGGATCTTCCGGATCAGCGAACGAAACAGCGGCCGCCAAGGGCAAGTTATGGTTCGGCAAGCGCAACAGCCAGGACCTTGAGGCGCAAACGCGTTTCGGGGACTGGGTCGAGCAGGCACTGGCCGGCGGATTGACTGACTGGGCGCAACGCCCTGAAGGTTGGCTGGCTCTGGTGCTGCTGCTCGATCAACTCCCGCGAATGATCTATCGCGACACCCCCCAATCATTTTCCGGCGATCTCCGGGCTCAGGCACTGGTGGCGCTAGGCATTGCTGCGGATTTTGATCGGCAGTTGCAGCCGATTCAGCGCGTGTTTATCTATTTGGTGTTCGAGCACAGCGAAAACCTCGCGGTGCAGAATGAAGGCGTCTCGCGCTACATCGAATTGGTGGCGCAACAACCAGAGAACGATCGGGCGCTGTTTGGCGATTACCTGGACTATTCCGAGCGGCATCGGGACGTGATTGCGCGGTTTGGACGGTTTCCGCATCGCAATGCGGTGTTGGGAAGGGAGTCGACGGCTGAGGAGCTGACGTTTCTTTCCGTGCCTGGGTCCAGGTTCTGATTTTTTGTTGTTGCTGATGCCGCCATCGCGAGCAGGCTCACTCCTACAGTAGATCTCCTAGGAGTGAGCCTGCTCGCGATGAGGCCTTAAAAGCGCCTTAGATCCGGAAGCTACCCACCAACTGCTTCAACCGCGCCGCCTGCTGCTCAAGATCCGCACACGCACGCAAGGTCGACTGCAAGTTCTCCACGCCTTCCTGGTTCAAGGTGTTGATCTCGGTAATGTCGACGTTGATCGACTCCACCACAGCCGTCTGCTCTTCTGTCGCCGTCGCCACCGACTGGTTCATCCCGTCGATTTCACCGATGCGCTGGGTCACGCTGCCCAGTCGCTCACCGGCCTGGTTGGCGATGCCGACGCTGCTTTCGCTCTGGCGTTGGCTGTCGGTCATGGTGCTCACTGCTTCACGGGCGCCGACTTGCAGTTCCTCGATCATCTTTTGCACTTGCTGCGCCGAATCCTGAGTGCGGTGGGCGAGGTTGCGCACCTCGTCCGCCACCACGGCAAAACCACGACCGGCTTCACCGGCGCGGGCCGCTTCGATGGCCGCGTTGAGGGCCAGCAAGTTGGTCTGCTGGGAGATGCTGGTGATCACTTCCAGAATCTGCCCGATGTTCACCGTGTTGCTGTTGAGTGTTTCGATGTTGCCGCACGAATCGCTGATTTTCGCTGACAGCTGCTGCATCGCCTCGATGGTTTTATCCACCACTTGCTGACCGTCTTCAGCCAGGGCGCGGGCATCGCTGGAGTGTTGCGAGGCGAGGGCGGCGTTCTGGGCGATTTCTTGGGCGGCGGCACCCAGTTGGTTGATCGCCGCGGCCACGCTGCTGGTGCGCGAGGCTTGCTGGTCGGAGTTGAACATCGACGAGTTGGAAGCCGCCACCACCCGCAGGGCGACTTCGTTGACCTGGCCGGTGGCCGAGGACACTTCACGAATCGAGGTGTGAATGCGCTCTACAAAACGGTTGAACGAGGTGCCCAGTGCGCCGAATTCGTCCTGGCCGTGGATGGTCAGGCGTTTGGTCAGGTCACCTTCACCTTCGGCGATGTCATGCATCGCGCGGCCCATGGTCAGCAACGGCTGCATCAGGAAGCTGATCAACATGCCCAGCAACGCGATGATGATCACCACGGCAATGACCATGGCGATGATCGCCGAGGTGCGGAATTCGCTGAGCATCGAGAACGCGGTGTCCTGATCCAGCACCAGTGCCACGTACCAGTCCGCCGACGGCACGCCGTTGACGTGGGTGAAGGAGATGAACTGGGTCTTGCCGTCGAGCTCGACTTCTTTCATGCCCGGGCTGACTTTCGGCGCGCCGTTCGGGTAGGCATCGGCCAGTCCTTTGAGCACCAGTTTGCTGTCCGGGTGGATCAGGATCTTACCGTCTGCGCTGACGATAAACGCATGGCCGTGGCCGCCGAAGTTCAGCGAGTTGATGATCGCGCTGACGCTGGACAAGTCGATGTCCGCACCGGCGACACCGATCATCTGGCCCTGATTCTTCACGGGCGTGGCGACGGTGATCACCAGTTTGCCGGAAGACGCGGCGATGTACGGTTCGGTGACGATGGTCTGTTGCGCGCTGTTGGCCGCCTTGTACCAGCCACGGGCGCGAGGGTCGTAGTCGGCGGCGCGATTGCCGGCAGGGACCGAGAACATCACACCGTCAGTGCCGCCGAAATAGCTCAGCTGGAAGTTGCTGGTGTAGGCCGGCAGGTCGATGGCGCGTTTCAGGCTGGCTTGCGCGCTGCCATCCACGGCGATCTGCTGGGACAACGATTGCAGCAGCTGGATGCGGCTTTCCAGCCAGGTCTGGATGTTGCTGGTGGTCAGGCTGCCGAGTTCCTGCATCGAGGACTCGGTACTGCTGCGCAGGGTCTGGCGCTGGCGGTAGTCGTTGAACAGGATAAAGCAGGCGAACGCAACGGCAACCACGAGGGCGGCGGCCACCAGGATCTTGTGGCTGAATTTCATGTTTCTGGTCATTAAATAAACTACCGCGGAGGGACTGATCAGCGAGGGGGCGTCAATTTGCCACAGTGGAGGCTTTGCGCTGCTTCTATGTCGACTGCCCGGCGCCAAAGATTAGGCGTCTTTTGCAAAAACTGACGAAATACTCAACGGCGCGAGAAAGTGGCTGATTTTACGAAAAAAGGCAGACGAGTGGCCTGATAAATAGCGTGGCGGTCGGGGAACCAGATGGGGGTTTTCTCTTCTAAGCTTCAGCTTGGCAGCCATGCCATTCCCTTTCGTTCCAGGAGTTTCATCATGTCGCTGCGTTCAATCGCCTTGCTCTCGTTCTGCGTGTTGTTGGCCGCATGCAGCAAGGTCAATCAGGAAAATTACTCGAAACTGTCGACCGGCATGCCTAAGGCCGAGGTCGAAACGTTGTTGGGTAAACCTGCTGATTGCTCGGGCGCGCTCGGCATGTCCAGTTGCACCTGGGGCGACAAAAACAGCTTTATCAGCGTGCAGTACGCCGGTGACAAAGTATTGATGTTTTCCGGCCAAGGCCTGAAGTAAACCGGGGCGTTGCGCCCACGGGAGAAAAACAATGAAGCGGTTCTTACTCGTACTTTTTGCCGGCTTGGTATTGGCTGGCTGCGCCACTTCTGGCCACGATTCGTTGGCGCCAAAAACCGTCAACAGCGTCAACCTCAAGCGCTACCAGGGAACCTGGTTTGAGTTGGCTCGCCTGCCGATGTATTTCCAGCGCGACTGCGCTCAGTCCGAAGCCCATTACAGTCTGAAGCCTGACGGCAACATGGCGGTGTTGAACCGCTGCCTGACGCCGCAGTGGCAGTGGGAAGAGGTTAAGGGCACGGCTTATCCACAGGTGTCGGGTAAATTCGACAAACTGTGGGTCGAGTTCGATACCTGGTTTTCTCGTCTGCTACCCGGAACGGCGAAGGGCGAATATTGGGTGTTGTACGTCAGTGATGATTACAAGACTGCCATTGTCGGCGACCCGAGTCGCAAGTACTTGTGGCTGCTGTCACGGACCCCGACGGTCAATGGCGTAGTGCGAGAGGAATTGCTGAGCAAGGCCCGTCAGCAGGGTTACGACACCACGCGGCTGATCTGGCGTGCGACGGATACGCAGATGGCCAAGACCTCGAACTGACTGTTTGCACAAAACCAATGTGGGAGCGGGCTTGCTCGCGAAGAGGCCGTCACATTCAACAGAGATGTTGACTGACTGTCCGCCTTCGCGAGCAAGCCCGCTCCCACATTTTGTTTGGGGTTAGCCCAGGAGATCGCGCAGGACCTGGGTGAACGCGCGATTGCTTTCTTCTTCCCCGGCATGATGCCCGTCACGCACGACCCACTGGCCATTCACCAGCACATCGCGCACCTGACGATCACCACCGGCAAACAACCAACGATTGAGAATCCCGTCGCCACTGGCCGTCGCCAGGTACGGATCGTTGCCGTCCAGCACCAGCCAATCCGCACGCTTACCGACTTCCAATGCGCCAATCGGCTGACCCAACGCCTGAGCACCGCCATCCAGTGCTGCGTCGTACAGTGTGCGACCGACCATCGGCTGCTCCGCGCCATACAAACGATTACGCCGCTGATCGCGCAGACGCTGGCCGTATTCCAGCCAGCGCAATTCTTCCACCACGCTCAACGACACATGGCTGTCGGAGCCGATGCCCATGCGTCCGCCCTGAGCGAGGAAATCCACCGCCGGGAAAATTCCGTCGCCAAGGTTGGCTTCGGTGGTCAGGCACAAGCCGGCAATGGCGCGACTCTTGGCCATCAGCGTGACTTCTTCCGCGTTGGCGTGAGTGGCGTGAACCAGACACCATCGCTGATCGACCTCGGTGTTTTCGTACAGCCATTGCAGCGGACGACGACCGCTCCAGGTCAGGCAGTCGTCGACTTCCTTCTGCTGTTCGGCAATGTGAATGTGCACCGGGCATTGCTTGTCGCTGGCGGCCAGCACTTCGCTGATCTGCTGCGGCGTGACAGCGCGCAACGAGTGGAAGCACAAACCCAGCGACTGTGCCGGCTGCTGCGCCAGGATCGGCTGCAAGCGCGCCTGAAGTTTCAGGTAGTTTTCGGTGCTGTTGATAAAGCGGCGCTGGCCTTCGTTAGGCGTCTGGCCACCGAAACCGGAGTGGCTGTAGAGCACCGGCAGCAGGGTCAGGCCGATACCGGCGGAACTCGCCGCCTGGCTGATGCGCAGCGCCAGTTCGGCCGGGTCTGCATAAGGCTGGCCATTGGTGTCGTGGTGCACGTAATGAAACTCTGCGACCGAGGTGTAACCGGCCTTGAGCATTTCGATGTACAGCTGACGGGCGATCACGCCGAGTTGATCCGGGCTGATTTTTCCGACGAGGCGATACATCAAATCGCGCCAGGTCCAGAAACTGTCATTCGGATTACCCGCCACTTCCGCCAGCCCGGCCATGGCTCGCTGGAAGGCGTGGGAGTGTAGATTCGGCATTCCCGGCAGCAGCGGACCGCTTAGCCGTTCGGCGCCATCTGCATTGGAATCGGCCTGGAGATGGGTCAAAACGCCCTCGGCGTTGACCTCAAGACGTACATTGTTGGCCCATCCACTAGGCAGCAGCGCGCGTTCGGCAAAGAAGGCGGACATGGTTCAGCACCCCATCGTGTGTTATTTGTATATACATATACAGACGTTTGCCTGCTCGGTAAACTCCGGCAAGCTAGCAACCTCTCTTCAACGAACAAGGATTAACCGTGCCGACTCCGCCCCAAGTGTCACCGTTGGCCGCGAACATGGGCGACAGTCCGGCGCCCTTGTACGCCCGCGTCAAACAGATGATTACCCAGCAAATCGACAGTGGAAACTGGCCGCCGCACTACCGCGTTCCGTCGGAAAGCGAACTGGTCAGCCAACTCGGTTTCAGCCGCATGACCATCAACCGCGCGTTGCGCGAGATGACCGCTGATGGTCTGTTGGTGCGCATGCAAGGCGTGGGTACGTTCGTCGCCGAGCCGAAAAGCCAGTCCGCACTGTTTGAAGTGCACAACATCGCCGACGAGATCGCCTCCCGTGGCCATCGCCATACCTGCAAGGTCATCACCCTCGAAGAAGAGGCTGCCGGTTCCGAGCGTGCCCTTGCACTGGATATGCGCGAAGGGCAGAAGGTTTTCCATTCGCTGATCGTGCATTTCGAAAACGATATCCCGGTGCAAATCGAAGACCGTTTCGTCAACGCGCTGGTCGCCCCGGAGTACCTCAAGCAGGATTTCACCCTGCAAACGCCTTACGCGTATCTAAACCAGGTCGCGCCGCTGACCGAAGGCGAGCACGTGGTCGAGGCGATTCTGGCCGAGGCGTCCGAGTGCAAATTGCTGCAGATTGAAAAGGGCGAGCCGTGCCTGCTGATTCGTCGCCGCACCTGGTCCGGCCGTCAGCCGGTGACCGCCGCCCGTTTGATCCACCCCGGTTCCCGTCATCGTCTGGAAGGTCGGTTTCATAAATAGAGAGCCATAAATGAAATCCAAGGTTTTACGCGCCAAAGATTACCCACGCATGCCATGGAAGAACGGCGGCGGCAGCACTGAAGAAATCACCCGCGATGCCGGCGTTGGCCTTGAGGGTTTCGGCTGGCGCCTGTCGATTGCCGACATCGGCGAGTCGGGTGGTTTCTCGACGTTCACCGGTTACGAGCGGGTCATCACCGTGCTGCAAGGTGACGGCATGACCTTGCGGGTCGATGGCCTGGACACGCTTCCACTGTTACCGCTGCGCCCGTTTGCCTTCAGTGGTGAGAGCGAAGTGTCATGCACATTGCTCGGCGGGCCGATCCGTGACTTCAACCTGATTTATGCGCCGCAGCGTTACAGCGCGCGGTTGCAGTGGTTGACGGGTGAGCAGCGGTTTTTCAGTTCGGCGGGCACGGTGCTGGTGTTCAGCATCGCCGACGCGTTGGAAGTGAATGCCGGTAACAGCGTTTCGCAACTGGGTCGTCATGATTGCCTGCAACTGGACGGTAACACCGGGCTGCTGGAAGTTTCCGTTAATGGCCCATGCTGCGTGATTGAACTGACCTCACGCAATTAACTGTGGCGAGGGAGCTTGCTCCCGCTCGGCTGCGCAGCAGTCGTCAATCAAGAATCCCTGATCCAACTGATACAACTGATACAACGCATGCTCCCGGGTTTTGGGTCTGCTCCGCAGCCCAGCGGGAGCAAGCTCCCTCGCCACAAAATCATTCACACATCCTGTTTCCCTCTGCGCACCATCCTGTTACCGAACGCCCCAGCGTGGCGCAAAACCTCGCTCAAGTAACAGTCGTCACCCTTCCGCAAAAATCTCCTCGAAAAATTTCATCTACGTCAAAACCCTTGATCCACAGGCTTTCCAGCCCATCCAAAACTTTTCTTGAACACCCATCCAACAAGTTGGCCGCTTGATTGCATATGCTTGTATGTACAAGTAAAGACGTATGCGTATGAGTCGATCGAGACTCTCCGCAGCGTCCACTGATTCGCTTGTGGCGCAACACTGCGCACAGGCTGGCTTGCCCACTGCCAGGGCTGGTTTGAATTGATCGCTGAGGAGTCTTTTTCGTGACTGACAATAAACCTACGAAGTACCGTGATGTTGAAATCCGTGCCGCACGCGGTAACAAGCTGACCGCCAAGAGCTGGCTGACCGAAGCGCCGCTGCGCATGTTGATGAACAACCTCGACCCTGAAGTCGCCGAGAATCCTAAAGAACTGGTGGTTTACGGTGGTATCGGTCGTGCGGCACGTAACTGGGAGTGCTACGACAAGATCGTCGAAAGCCTGACCAACCTGAACGACGACGAGACCCTGCTGGTGCAATCCGGGAAGCCGGTCGGCGTGTTCAAGACCCACACCAACGCACCGCGCGTGCTGATCGCCAACTCCAACCTGGTGCCACACTGGGCGAGCTGGGAACACTTCAACGAACTCGATGCCAAAGGCCTGGCCATGTACGGCCAGATGACCGCCGGCAGCTGGATCTACATCGGCAGCCAGGGCATCGTCCAGGGCACCTACGAAACCTTCGTCGAAGCCGGTCGCCAACATTACAACGATGACCTGAAAGGTCGTTGGGTCCTGACCGCCGGCCTCGGCGGCATGGGCGGCGCCCAGCCTCTGGCCGCGACCCTGGCGGGTGCTTGCTCGCTGAACATCGAATGCCAGCAAGTGAGCATCGATTTCCGTTTGAACAGCCGCTACGTCGACGAACAAGCCACCGACCTCGACGACGCACTGGCGCGCATCGCCAAATACACCAAAGAAGGCAAGGCGATTTCCATCGCACTGCTGGGTAATGCCGCTGAAATCCTGCCAGAACTGGTTCGTCGTGGTGTACGCCCGGACATGGTCACCGACCAGACCAGCGCCCACGACCCGCTCAACGGTTACCTGCCGGCCGGCTGGACCTGGGAAGAGTACCGCGCTCGCGCCAAGACCGAGCCAGCGGCTGTGGTGAAAGCCGCCAAGCAATCGATGGCCGTTCACGTTAAAGCGATGCTGGATTTCCAGAAAATGGGCATCCCGACCTTCGACTATGGCAACAACATCCGTCAGATGGCTCAGGAAGAAGGCGTGGAAAACGCATTCGACTTCCCAGGTTTCGTACCGGCTTACATCCGTCCGCTGTTCTGCCGCGGTATCGGTCCGTTCCGTTGGGCTGCACTGTCCGGCAACGCGGAAGACATCTACAAGACCGACGCCAAAGTAAAAGAACTGATCCCGGACGATGCCCACCTGCACAACTGGCTGGATATGGCGCGCGAGCGCATCAGCTTCCAGGGTCTGCCGGCGCGTATCTGCTGGGTTGGCCTGGGCCTGCGAGCCAAGCTCGGTCTGGCGTTCAACGAAATGGTGCGCAGCGGTGAATTGTCCGCGCCCATCGTGATCGGTCGTGACCACCTGGACTCCGGTTCGGTCGCCAGCCCGAACCGCGAAACCGAATCGATGCAGGACGGTTCCGACGCTGTGTCCGACTGGCCACTGCTCAACGCTCTGCTGAACACGGCGAGCGGCGCGACCTGGGTTTCCCTGCACCACGGCGGCGGCGTCGGCATGGGCTTCTCCCAGCACTCGGGCATGGTGATTGTCTGCGACGGTACGGACGAAGCGGCCGAGCGTATTGCTCGCGTGCTGCACAACGACCCGGCGACCGGTGTCATGCGTCACGCCGATGCCGGTTACCAGATCGCGATCGACTGCGCCAAGGAACAAGGGCTGAACCTGCCGATGATTACCGGCAAATAACGCAGTACTTGTGGGAGCGGGCTTGCTCGCGAAAGCGGTAGACCAGTCGGCATTGATGTTGGATGTGCTGGCCTCTTCGCGAGCAAGCCCGCTCCCACATAGAGCAGTTCCACAGTGAATTCCAATAACAATCCACAGAGGTTGAACCATGGCTGTCAACGATCGTGCAAGCAACAAACCGTTGATCGAGAAGCGCTCGATCGACTACATCCCGGAAGCGGAAAGACACGGTCGTCTATTTAGCCAGTTCACCCTGTGGATGGGTGCCAACCTGCAAATCACCGCGATTGTCACCGGGGCCCTGGCCGTGGTGCTGGGCGGTGACGTGTTCTGGTCGTTGATCGGTCTGTTGATCGGTCAACTGCTCGGCGGCGGCGTCATGGCGTTGCACGCGGCGCAAGGGCCCAAGCTGGGTCTGCCGCAGATGATCTCCAGTCGTGTGCAGTTCGGCGTATATGGCGCGGCCATCCCTATCGTTTTGGTCTGCTTGATGTACCTCGGCTTCACCGCAACGGGAACCGTGTTATCCGGGCAGGCGCTGGGCCAGTTGTTTGGTGTCAGCGACAGCGTCGGCATCCTGATTTTCGCCAGCGTCATCGTGCTGGTCACGGTGCTCGGTTATCGGGTGATCCATTGGATCGGCCGTGTGGCCAGTGTCATTGGCGTGATTGCCTTTGTTTATCTGTTCAGCCGTCTGATGAGCCAGGTTGATGTGGGCGCACTGTTGCAAATCCGCCACTTCAGCTGGAGCAGTTTCCTGCTCGCGGTATCGCTCGCGGCGTCCTGGCAGATCGCCTTCGGCCCTTACGTGGCTGACTACTCTCGCTACCTGCCGAGCAAGGTTTCCTCGGTGAAAACTTTTTTTGCCGCAGGCGCAGGTTCGGTCATTGGTGCGCAGGTAGCGATGGTCCTCGGCGTGTTCGCTGCCGCCTCGGCCAACGGCCAATTCGCCGGCCACGAAGTCGCCTACATCGTAGGTCTGGGCGGTACCGGTGCCACCGCTGCGCTGCTGTATTTCAGCATCGCGTTTGGCAAGGTCACCATCTCCACGCTGAACTCCTACGGCAGCTTCATGTGCATTGCGACCATCATCAGCGGTTTCCGTGGTGACCTGAAAGTATCGCGCTTGCAGCGCCTGGTCTTCGTGCTGGTCATCGTCGGTGCGGCGACCCTCATGGCGTTGCTCGGTCAGCACTCGTTCCTCGGTGCGTTCAAGTCCTTCATCCTGTTCCTGCTGGCGTTCTTCACGCCATGGAGCGCGATCAACCTGGTGGACTACTACTGCATCACCCGCGAGCGCTATGACGTGCCGGCACTGGCCGATCCGAACGGTCGCTACGGTCGTTGGAACGCCCTCGGTATCAGCGTCTATGTCTTCGGTGTGCTGGTGCAGTTGCCGTTCATCTCCACCAAGTTCTATACCGGTCCGCTGGTGGCGGCCCTGGGTGATGTGGATATTTCCTGGATCATCGGTCTGGTGATTCCCGCAGCCCTGTATTACGTGTGTGCGAAAAAATGGCACGGCTCCGTGCCTGATCAACTGATTCTGCCGGTCGAGCAGGACGGCGTTGTACAACCTAAAACAAGCGGGACCGGTCGCGTTGCTACGCAGGCCTGATTGGACGTGGACAGGGCTGGATGCCTCTTGACTGCCGTAAGCCAATTCATGATTAGGAGCGTCACAACAATGAAATCGAACAAGACCCTGCTGACCACATTGCTTTCCATGGGCCTGCTGGCCAGTGCCGGCGCCACCCAGGCAGCCGGTTGGTGCGAGTCGGGCAAACCGGTGAAATTCGCCGGCCTGAACTGGGAAAGCGCCATGCTGCTGACCGACGTGCTGCAAGTCGTGTTGGAGAAAGGCTACGACTGCAAGACCGACAGCCTGCCGGGCAACTCCATCACCATGGAAAACGCCCTGAGCAGCAACGACATTCAAGTGTTTGCCGAAGAGTGGGTCGGCCGCAGCGAAGTCTGGAACAAGGCTGAGAAGGCCGGCAAAGTCGTCGGTGTCGGCGCACCTGTGGTGGGCGCGATCGAAGGCTGGTACGTGCCGCGCTATGTGATCGAAGGCGATGCCAAACGCAAGCTGGAACCCAAAGCCCCGGACCTGAAAAACATCGCCGACCTGGCCAAGTACTCCGCCGTGTTCAAGGATCAGGAAGAACCATCCAAGGGCCGTTTCTACAACTGCCCGGCCGGCTGGACCTGTGAACTCGACAACAGCGAAATGCTCAAGAGCTACGGCTTGGAAAGCAGCTACACCAACTTCCGCCCAGGCACCGGCCCGGCGCTGGATGCGGCCGTGCTGTCGAGCTACAAGCGTGGCGAGCCGATCCTGTTCTACTACTGGTCGCCAACCCCGCTGATGGGCCAGGTTGATCTGGTCAAGCTGGAAGAGAAACCAGGCGTGGATAAAAGCGTGACCATCAAGGTCGGCCTGTCCAAGACCTTCCACGACGAAGCCCCAGAACTGGTGGCCGTGCTGGAAAAGGTCAATCTGCCAATCGACATCCTCAACCAGAACCTTGGGCGTATGACCAAAGAGCGGATCGAGTCGCCAAAACTGGCGAAGATCTTCTTGAAGGAACATCCTGAAGTCTGGCACGCGTGGGTGAGCGAAGACGCAGCCAAGAAAATCGACGCGGCCTTGTAGGTTGAGCCTCTCCGACTGCCGGTAGCGGCAGTCGGACGCTTGATCGCAACCCCTTGATTGAGAGTCTCTTATGTTTCCCGAAAGCTTTACCTTTTCCATCGCCGACTGGGTCAACGGTTGGGTCGATTCGCTGGTCACCAACTACGGCGACGTGTTCCGGCAGATCTCTGACACGCTGCTGTGGGCCATCGTCAACCTTGAAGGCCTGCTGCGTGCTGCGCCCTGGTGGTTGATGCTCGCCATCGTCGCGGGCATTGCCTGGCACGCCACGCGCAAAGTCGTGACCACAGCCGTGATTGTCGGCTTGTTGTTTCTGGTGGGTGCGGTCGGCCTCTGGGACAAGCTGATGCAAACCCTGGCGCTGATGATGGTCGCGACGATCATTTCGGTACTGATCGGTATTCCGCTGGGCATTCTCTCGGCGCGCAGCAATCGCCTGCGTTCGATCTTGATGCCGCTGCTGGACATCATGCAGACCATGCCGAGTTTCGTGTACCTGATCCCGGTGCTGATGCTGTTCGGCCTGGGCAAGGTCCCGGCGATTTTCGCCACTGTGATCTACGCCGCACCACCACTGATTCGCTTGACCGATCTGGGCATTCGCCAGGTTGACGGTGAAGTGATGGAAGCAATCAACGCCTTCGGTGCGAACCGCTGGCAGCAACTGTTTGGCGTGCAACTGCCCCTGGCCTTGCCGAGCATCATGGCCGGGATCAACCAGACCACCATGATGGCGCTGTCGATGGTCGTGATTGCCTCGATGATTGGTGCCCGTGGCTTGGGCGAAGACGTACTGGTGGGGATTCAGACCCTCAACGTCGGACGTGGCCTGGAAGCCGGTCTGGCGATCGTGATTCTGGCTGTGGTGATCGACCGCATTACTCAGGCGTACGGTCGGGCACGGCATGAGGTGAACAAATGAACAACGCGACCGTAAGCAAGATCGAAGTCAAAAACGTCTTCAAGATTTTCGGCAACCGTTCCAAGGATGCACTGGCGATGATTGGCCAGGGCAAGACCAAAGACCAGGTGCTGTCCGAAACCGGCTGCGTGGTCGGTGTGAACGATCTGTCCCTGAGCATCGGCACCGGCGAGATCTTCGTGATCATGGGCCTGTCCGGTTCGGGTAAATCGACCCTGGTGCGCCACTTCAACCGCCTGATTGACCCGACCAGCGGCGCGATCCTGGTGGACGGCGTGGACATCCTGCAATACGACATGGATGCCCTGCGCGAATTTCGCCGGCACAAGATCAGCATGGTGTTCCAGAGCTTCGGCCTGCTGCCGCACAAGACCGTAGTGGATAACGTCGCCTACGGCCTGAAAGTGCGCGGCGAGAGCAAGCAGATGTGCTCTGAGCGTGCGCTGCACTGGATCAACACTGTGGGCCTCAAGGGCTATGAAAACAAATACCCGCATCAGCTCTCGGGCGGCATGCGTCAGCGTGTGGGCCTGGCCCGCGCCTTGGCGGCAGACACCGACATCATCCTGATGGACGAAGCGTTCAGTGCCCTCGACCCGTTGATTCGCGCCGAGATGCAGGACCAGTTGCTGGAACTGCAAAAGACCCTGCACAAGACCATCGTCTTCATCACCCACGACCTGGACGAGGCCGTGCGCATCGGCAACCGCATTGCGATCCTCAAGGACGGCCGCCTGATTCAGGTCGGCACCCCGCGCGAGATCCTGCATTCGCCGGCAGATGAGTATGTCGACCGGTTCGTGCAGCGTCGGGCTGCGGTGGTTTAAAGCTGATAAGTGGCAAGTGGTGAAATCCATTGTGGCGAGGGGGCTTGCCCCCGTTCGAGCGCGCAGCGGTCGCTTTTTTTTGGGGGCTGCTCCGCAACCCAACGGGGGCAAGCCCCCTCGCCACAGGGTTTCATTGATCAACAGAATTGGTAGAGGCTCCAGATGTCCCAGGCTGAAAAAATCGTTATCACCGAAGCGCAGGTACGTTGGCAGGATGTGGTCGCCGTCGCCCGTCATGGCGCGCAGCTTGAGCTGTCGGCGCCGGTCTGGGCACGTATTGAAAACGCCCAGGGCATCGTCCAGCGCATCGTCACCAGCGGCGAGCGTGCCTACGGCATCAACACCGGGCTGGGCGCGTTGTGCAACGTCTCCCTGCAAGATGAACAACTCAGCCAGTTGTCGCGCAACACCCTGCTCAGCCACGCCTGTGGCGTCGGTGCACCGCTGACCAACGAACAGACTCGCGCCATCATGTGCGCCGCCGTCGTCAACTTTAGTCACGGCAAATCCGGCCTGCACCGCCAGGTGGTTGAAGCCCTGCTGGCGCTGCTCAACCGTGGTATCACCCCGCAAGTGCCGTCCCAGGGGTCCGTCGGCTACCTGACCCATATGGCGCACATCGGCATTGCACTGCTGGGTGTCGGCAATGTCAGCTATCGCGGGCAAGTCGTTTCCGCGCAACAAGCCTTGGCCGAAGAAGGCCTGCAACAGGTCAAGCTCGGTGCCAAGGACGGTTTGTGCCTGGTCAACGGCACACCGTGCATGAGCGGGCTCAGTTGCCTGGCGATTGCCGATGCCACGCATCTGCTGCAGTGGGCCGACGTGATCGGCGCCATGAGTTTCGAAGCCCAGCGCGGTCAGCTCGATGCGTTCGACGCCGAGATCATCGCGCTCAAGCCGCACCCGGGCATGCAGCAAGTCGGTATCAACCTGCGAGCGCTGCTCGATGGCAGTGAAGTGATCGCCCAGAGCAAGGGCATTCGCACCCAGGATGCGCTGAGCATCCGCTCGATCCCGCAGGTACACGGCGCCGCGCGCGATCAGCTGGCGCACGCGACCAGACAGATCGAAACCGAACTCAACGGCTGCACCGATAACCCGCTGCTGCTGGGGACGCCGGACAATTTTCGCGTCATGTCCCAGGCCAACCCGCACGGCCAATCGGTCGCGTTGGCGGCGGACTTGCTGGCGATTGCCATGGCCGAAATCGGCTCCATCGCCGAGCGTCGCCTGGACCGTTTGATCAACCCCCACGTCAGCGGTCTGCCAGCATTTCTGGTGGCCAATCCCGGGGTGAATTCCGGGATGATGATCGTGCAATACGTCGCCGCATCGCTGTGTGCGGAAAACCGCCAATTGGCGCAACCGGCGGTGCTCGACAACTACGTGACTTCGGGCCTGCAGGAAGATCACCTGAGCATGGGCACCAACGCCGCGCTTAAGCTGCTCCGCGCGTTGGAAAACTGCACGCAGATCCTCGCCATCGAGTACCTGCTGGCGGCGCAGGCGTTTGAATTTCTCAAAGAACAACGCTTCGGCGCTGGCACCGATACGGCGTGGCGTCTGCTGCGTGAACGCGTACCGGCCTACGATCAGGATCGCTGGCTGGCACCGGACATCGCCGCTGCTGCGGGCGTTTTGAAAGACCCGATTTTGCTGCACAAAGCTTTACCGAATCTGAACTGATCTCACATAACACCAGCGTGCCAAGGCGCCAGCCCTCTCAAAACGAGGGAAGCGACGGACAACGGATATCTCCGGAGCGTCTGGTAGTTAATTTAAAAAACTCTCAAAAGGAGCATAAAAATGACTGCGCTAAATTTGATTCCCGGCCAACTGAGCCTCGCCCAGCTGCGTGATATCTATCAGCAGCCGGTGAAACTGACCCTCGACAGCAGCGCCTCGGCCCAGATCGAAGCCAGCGTTGCCTGCGTGGAACAGATCCTCGCCGAGAACCATACTGCCTACGGCATCAACACCGGTTTCGGCCTGCTGGCCTCGACCCGCATCGCCAGCGAAGACTTGGAAAACCTGCAGCGCTCGCTGGTGCTGTCCCACGCCGCCGGTGTCGGCGAGCCGATCAGCGATGCGCTGGTGCGCCTGGTCATGGTGCTCAAGGTCAACAGCCTGAGCCGTGGTTTCTCCGGGATTCGTCGCGTGGTCATCGACGCGCTGATCGCCCTGATCAACGCCGAGGTTTACCCGCACATTCCATTGAAAGGTTCGGTCGGTGCTTCCGGCGATTTGGCGCCTCTGGCCCATATGTCGCTGGTGCTGCTGGGCGAAGGCAAAGCGCGCTACAAGGGCGAATGGATGGAGGCGACCGAAGCGCTGAAAATCGCCGGTCTGACTCCGCTGACCCTGGCCGCGAAAGAAGGCCTGGCGCTGCTCAACGGCACTCAGGTGTCGACTGCTTATGCATTGCGCGGTTTGTTCGAAGGTGAAGACCTGTTCGCTGGCGCTGTTGCGCTGGGTGCGCTGACCGTTGAAGCGGTATTGGGCTCGCGCTCGCCATTCGACGCACGTATCCACGCCGCTCGCGGTCAAAAAGGCCAGATCGATGCCGCCGCCGCTTACCGCGATCTGCTGGGCGAACGCAGTGAAGTGTCCGACTCGCACGAAAACTGCGAAAAGGTCCAGGACCCGTACTCCCTGCGCTGCCAGCCACAAGTCATGGGCGCCTGCCTGACCCAGTTCCGTCAGGCTGCCGAAGTGTTGGCCGTCGAAGCCAACGCCGTGTCCGATAACCCGCTGGTGTTCGCCGCTGAAGGCGACGTGATTTCCGGCGGTAACTTCCATGCCGAACCGGTGGCCATGGCCTCCGACAACATGGCCCTGGCCATCGCGGAAATCGGCTCCCTGAGCGAACGCCGCATCTCGCTGATGATGGACAAGCACATGTCGCAACTGCCGCCATTCCTGGTGGCCAATGGCGGCGTGAACTCCGGTTTCATGATCGCTCAGGTGACCGCAGCGGCACTGGCCAGCGAGAACAAGGCCTTGGCGCATCCGCATTCGGTGGACAGCCTGCCGACCTCGGCGAACCAGGAAGACCACGTGTCCATGGCTCCGGCGGCGGGCAAGCGTCTGTGGGAAATGGCCGAAAACACCCGCGGTGTGCTGGCGGTGGAGTGGCTGGCGGCGGTTCAGGGCCTGGATTTGCGCAACGGCCTGAAGACCTCGGCAAAACTGGAAAAGGCCCGCGCCATCCTGCGCAAAGAAGTGCCGTTCTATGAGAAGGACCGTTTCTTTGCACCGGACATCAATGCAGCGACCGAGTTGTTGGCGACGCGCTGCCTGAATGAACTGCTGTCGGTGAAATTGCTGCCGAGCCTGTAACCCCCCAATCGATCGTTCCCACGCTCCGCGTGGGAATGCAGCCCGTGATACTCCGCGTCACTGGACGCGGAGCGTCCCCAGAGGCATTCCCACGCAGAGCGTGGGAACGATCATTTGAACAAGACGAGGAATTCGGGATGAAAACTCTCTGGCAACACTGCCACGTCGCAACCATGGCGCAAGGCGTCTACTCGATCATCGAGGATGCGGCCATCGTGACGTCCGGTGCGCACATTGAGTGGATTGGCCCACGCACTGAACTGCCGGCGGGTGAATACCCGGCCGTCAACGATTTGAAAGGGGCCTGGGTTACGCCGGGCCTGATCGACTGCCACACCCACACGGTGTTTGGCGGTAACCGCAGCGGTGAATTCGAACAGCGTCTGCAAGGCGTCAGCTACGCGGAAATCGCCGCGGCCGGTGGCGGCATCGCCAGCACCGTGCGCGCCACCCGCGCAGCGACCGAAGATGAACTGTTCATCAGCGCCGCCAAGCGTTTGAAAAGCCTGATGCGCGATGGTGTGACCACGGTCGAAATGAAATCCGGCTACGGTCTCGACCTGGCCAGCGAACGCAAGATCCTGCGCGTGATCCGTCGCCTCGGCGCCGAACTGCCGGTCAGCGTGCGCAGCACCTGCCTGGCCGCCCACGCCTTGCCGCCGGAATACGCCGATCGCGCCGACGACTACATCGATCACATCTGCGCCGACATGCTTCCCGCCTTGGCCGCCGAAGGGCTGGTAGATGCCGTGGACGCCTTCTGCGAATACCTGGCGTTCTCGCCGGCGCAGGTCGAGCGTGTGTTCATCACCGCACAGGAACTCGGTTTGCCAGTGAAGCTGCACGCCGAACAATTGTCTTCACTGAACGGATCCAGCCTGGCGGCGCGTTATCACGCACTGTCGGCGGATCACCTGGAGTTCATGACCGAAGACGACGCCATCGCCATGGCCAAGTCCGGCACCGTCGCGGTGCTGCTGCCGGGCGCGTTCTACTTCTTGCGGGAAACCCAGTTGCCGCCGATGGATGCCCTGCGCAAGCACGGGGTGAAAATCGCCATCGCCAGCGACCTCAATCCTGGCACCTCGCCGGCGCTGTCGTTGCGATTGATGCTGAATATGGCGTGCACCTGTTTCCGCATGACCCCGGAAGAAGCCCTGGCCGGTGCAACGATTCATGCCGCCACCGCACTGGGCATGGCCGACACCCACGGTTCGCTGGAAGTCGGCAAGGTCGCGGATTTTGTCGCTTGGCAAATCGATCGTCCGGCTGACCTGTCGTACTGGCTGGGCGGTGACCTGGAAAAACGCGTCGTGCGTCACGGCGTCGAGACAAGCGTTTAGGAGAGCAGTAGTGGATAAGGTTCTGAACTTCAAACAAGGCCGCGTACCGCTGCTGATCAGTATGCCCCATGCCGGCCTTCGCCTGACCCCGGCGGTCGAAGCCGGGTTGATCCCCGACGCCCGCAGCCTGCCGGACACCGATTGGCACATTCCGCAGCTTTACGATTTCGCTGCCGAACTGGGCGCGAGCACATTGGCGGCCGAGTATTCGCGATTCGTGATTGACCTGAACCGGCCATCCGACGACAAGCCTTTGTATGTCGGCGCGACCACCGGTCTGTACCCGGCGACGCTGTTCGATGGCATTCCATTGTTCCGCGAAGGGCTGGAGCCTTCGAAAGAAGAACGCGCGACCTATCTGGAGCAGATCTGGACGCCGTATCACACGACCTTGCAGAACGAACTGGCGCGACTGAAAGCCGAATTCGGTTATGCGCTGTTGTTCGACGCGCATTCGATCCGCTCGATCATCCCGCACCTGTTCGACGGCAAACTGCCGGACTTCAACCTCGGCACCTTCAATGGCGCCAGTTGCGATCCGCAGTTGGCTACTCAGCTGGAAGCGATTTGCGCCAGGCACACCGATTACAGCCATGTGCTGAACGGGCGCTTCAAGGGCGGCCATATCACCCGTCATTACGGCAACCCGACTGAAAACATCCACGCCGTGCAGCTCGAACTAGGCCAGTGCACGTACATGGAAGAGTTCGAGCCATTCCGCTATCGCCCGGATTTGGCCGAGCCGACACAAATGGTGCTCAAGGAATTGCTGCAAGGACTGCTCACTTGGGGCAATAAACGCTACGCAGCCTAACCCTGTGGCGAGGGGGCTTGCCCCCGTTCGAGCGCGAAGCGGTCGTAGATTTTTTTGGGTCCGCTCCGCGGCCCAACGGGGGCAAGCCCCCTCGCCACAGGTTTTCATTCGTCTCGATTGCTCTTCGATTCTGTCGCCACCGTGCAAATCTCGGTCGCCACAGTTCGCTTTTACCCACTCGCTGCTGCGTAATGTGCTGAGCACGGTGCACGAAGACACCGGCCCTCACAATAATCTGCCGCACGAGACTCTCCCGATGAAAAGACTGTTCACCCGCTGTCTCTCAATTCTCTGCGGCACGGCTCTCCTGAGCACCAGCGTCCTGGCCAGCGACGATGCTTCCTGCAAAGTTGTGCGCATGGGCGTGGTCAACTGGACCGACGTTATCGCCACCAGCGGCATGGCCGATGTATTGCTCAATGGCCTCGGCTACGAAAGCAAGCAAACCAGCGCCGTGCAGCAAATCATCTTCGCCGGCATCCGCGACAAGCGCCTCGACATCTTCCTCGGTTACTGGAAACCGGCGATGGACAAAAACATCGCGCCGTTTGTGACCGCCAATCAGGTGAAGGTCATGGACAAACCGAGCCTGGCCGATGCTCAGGCGACGCTCGCGGTGCCTGATTACGTGGCTGCCGCTGGATTGAAAACCTTCGCCGATATCGCAAAATTCAAGGACCAGCTTGGCGGCAAGATCTACGGCATCGAGCCGGGCAGCGGCGCCAACACCACGATCAAAACCATGATCGAGACCAATCACTTTGGCTTGAAGGATTTCAAACTGATCGAGTCTGGTGAGGCGGGCATGCTTGCCGCCGTGCAACGGGCGGTGAATCGCAAGGAGTTCGTGGTGTTTGTCGGGTGGACCCCGCACCCGATGAACATCAATATGAAAATTGCGTATCTGACCGGCAGTGAAGACGTGTATGGGCCGAACGAAGGCGCGGCGACTGTTTCCACCGTCACCTCCCCGGATTACGCCGAGCGTTGCCCGAACGTCAATCGTCTGCTGGAAAACCTGACATTCACCGCGTCCCAGGAAAGTCAGTTGATGGTGCCGATCATGGAGCGCAAGACGCCGCAGGATGTGGCCAGGCAATGGTTGCGTGATCACCCGGAAGACTTGCAGCGCTGGTTGGCGGGCGTCAGCAGTTTTGATGGCAAGGATGGCGTCGCAACCGTACAGGCCAGTCTGAAAAACTGACCCACCGGTAATGACGAGTGCACCCTGTGGCGAGGGGGCTTGCCCCCGTTCGGCGGCGAAGCCGCCGTAGATCCGGCTGGCAAGGTGTGCCTGATGCAACTGGGTTGAATGGCTATGGGGTTGCTTCGCAACCCAGCGGGGGCAAGCCCCCTCGCCACAAAGGCCCTGTTCACGAAATTCTGACGGACTGACACTGGCTCATGACTTCCTACCCGCTTTCCGAACAGATGACGGCGTTTGTCGAGAAAACCGTCAGCTTCAACAGCACTGACACCAGCCTCGCCGGTTTGCGCCAGGCCTACAGCGAGATGTGCCGGGCGTTCACCCCGCCACGTCCTGAAGGGCTCTATGTTGTCGATTTCGATTTGGCCGGTGTGGCCGTCAGGTCTTACCAGTCACACGCCTCGCCATCGACGGATGCGTGCCCGTGCATTGTGTACCTGCACGGCGGCGGATGGGTGGTGGGGGATCTCGACTCCCATGACTTCATCTGCGCCGAGCTCGCCTCGACCCTCGGTGTGTTGGTGATTGCAGTCGATTACCGTTTGGCGCCGGAGCATCCGTTTCCAGCGGGTTTCGATGATTGCCTCAAGGTCTGGCGTGCGTTGCGTACCGGGCCGTTCCGGCTTGATCCGGAACGGACGCTGGTGATGGGGGACAGTGCCGGCGGCAATCTGGCCGCGGCATTGTGCCTGGCGCTGCGCGATGCCCACGAACCACTGCCCGCTGCGCAAGTCCTGATCTATCCGGGCCTGGGCGGCGGTCAGCAACTGCCGTCGCGCAGCGAATGCCTCGATGCACCGTTGCTTAGCAGCAGCGATGTCGATTGCTATCACGCCTTGTACTTGCGTGGCAGCCGACAGCCGGGCACCTATGCCATGCCGTTGTTCGCCGGGCATTTCGGTGGACTGCCGCCGGCCTTGATTGCTGTCGCGCAATTCGACCCGCTGCGCGATGACGGCGTGCAGTACGCCGAGCTACTGGAAGCGGCTGGCGTGGACACCACGTTGTACTACGGCGAAGGGCTGGTTCATGGCTGTTTGCGCGCGCGCGGCCAGGCCGCCGAGGTCGATGCACTCTATGAAACGCTGCTCGGGTTTTTGGCTGACAGAGTCTGACGCTGCAAGGGGCATGCTCATTGACGTAATTCGGGTTTATGATGCCGGACGGCAGAATAATAGAAGTCCCCCCAGGGATGACCTCGACCCCTTACGGAGCGCGCAATGCAGACTTTGTACCCGCAGATCAAACCCCACGCCCGGCACGATCTGGCCGTCGATGACACCCATACGCTCTACGTCGACGAAAGCGGTTCACCGGAAGGTTTGCCAGTGGTGTTCATCCACGGCGGCCCCGGCGCCGGGTGTGATGCCCAGAGCCGTCGGTATTTTGATCCCAACCTGTATCGCATCGTCACCTTTGACCAGCGTGGTTGCGGTCGCTCCACCCCCCACGCCAGCCTCGAAAACAACACCACCTGGGATCTGGTCGCCGACCTTGAGCGAATTCGCCAGCATCTGGGCATCGACAAATGGGTACTGTTTGGCGGCTCCTGGGGTTCGACCCTGGCGCTGGCCTACGCGCAAACCCACCCGGAGCGTGTCCACGGCCTGATCCTGCGCGGGATCTTTCTCTGCCGTGCGCAGGAGATCGAGTGGTTCTACCAGGCGGGCGCCAGCCGTCTGTTCCCCGATTACTGGCAGGACTACATTGCGCCGATCCCGCTGGACGAGCGCGGCGACTTGCTCAGCGCTTTCCACAAGCGCCTGATCGGCAACGACCAGATTGCCCAGATGCATGCGGCCAAGGCCTGGTCCACGTGGGAAGGCCGGACCGCGACGCTGCGTCCGAACCCGCTGGTGGTCGATCGCTTCTCTGAACCTCAGCGAGCATTGTCGATTGCACGTATCGAATGTCACTACTTCACCAACAATGCCTTCCTTGAGCCCAACCAGCTTATCCGTGACATGGGCAAGATTGCCCATTTGCCCGGTGTAATTATCCACGGCCGTTACGATGTGATTTGTCCACTGGATAATGCCTGGGAGTTGCATCAGAACTGGCCGAACAGTGAATTGCAGATCATCCGTGACGCCGGCCATGCCGCTGCCGAACCGGGCATCACCGATGCGCTGGTACGGGCCGCCGGTCAGATGGCGCGCCGCTTGCTCGACCTGCCTCCCGAAGAAGCATGAAAGGGCTGCTACAACGCGTGCGAGGTGCGCGAGTCGAGGTAGCGGGGGAAGTGGTGGGGGCGATCGACCAGGGATTGCTGGTGCTGGTCGCCGTCGAGCCCGGGGATACTCGGGCCGGCGCCGACAAACTTCTGAATAAGCTGCTTAACTATCGGGTATTCAGCGACGCCGAGGGCAAGATGAATCTTTCCCTGGCGGATGTCGGTGGCGGGTTGCTGCTGGTCTCACAGTTCACCCTGGCCGCCGACACCAAAAGCGGGCTGCGTCCGAGTTTTTCGACCGCGGCCCCTCCCGCGTTGGGTGAGGAGCTTTTCGACTATCTATTAGGTAAAGCGAAACAGGTGCATGGCACTGTGGCATCAGGTAGATTCGGCGCGGATATGCAGGTGCACCTGGTCAACGATGGCCCGGTAACCTTCCTGTTACAGACCTGAAAGCGCTTGAAACAACTTTTTAAGGGCTTTTCGACTGTAAACAGGCGTTTTTCGCGAGAAATACTTTGTTGCGCCTGATGCGTTGTAACGCGGCCTACTAGATAATCGCGCGCTACGGGGATCGGCGTTCGTTGGTCCATTTTGACTTAGGTAGAGACTTGTCCTGGACCGTTTGGGGAATCATTTAGCCCCTTCGGAGTCGGAACAATGCTCGCCAACTTGGCAAGAGTGGTTTGCAAGGTCGGTTTTTTCATGCCGTTGACCGTGCAATCCCTTCAACTGGCCGTTGGTTTTTTGATCTGTTTTCGGCGAGGGTTGCTCGTGATTGTTAGTCCCTGTAATGCACCAAAATTGACTGCCAAACGGTTCCGAAGCGCTCTGGTAGCGGGCTCTGCACTGCTCTGCCTATTCAGCGCCGGCCAGCTTTGGGCATTCAATCTGGAGGATGTGTCGGTCAAGGCAAAAGAGCTGGCCGCACAAAAATACGAAGCTCCGCGCAGTAACCTGCCGAACGAATTCCGCGATATGAAATTCGCGGACTATCAGAAAATTCGCTTCCTGACCGAAAAAGCCGAATGGGCCGATCAGAAGACCCCATTCAAGCTGTCGTTCTATCACCAGGGTATGCATTTCGATACTCCGGTGAAAATCAACGAAATCACGGCTAACTCCGTCGAAGAAATCAAATACGACCCAAGTCGTTTCGATTTTGGCGACGTGAAGTTCGATCCTAAGGCCACCGAACAACTGGGTTATGCCGGTTTTCGGGTGCTGTACCCGATCAACAAGGCTGACAAGCAAGACGAAATCATGACCATGCTCGGCGCCAGCTACTTCCGCGTCGTCGGCAAGGGCCACGTCTATGGTTTGTCTGCTCGTGGCATGGCGATTGATACCGCGTTGCCATCCGGCGAAGAATTCCCGCGTTTCACCGAGTTCTGGATTCAACAGCCAAAGCCGGGTGACAAGCATCTGGTGATTTTCGCCTTGCTGGATTCGCCACGGGCGACCGGCGCCTATCGCCTGACCCTGCGTCCGGGCAGCGACACCATTGTCGACGTCAAGGCGCAGATGTTCCTGCGCGACAAGGTCGGCAAACTGGGTATCGCTCCATTGACCAGCATGTACCTGTTCGGCGCCAACCAGCCTTCGAAAGTGCTGAACTACCGTCGTGAGCTGCACGATTCCAGCGGCCTGGCGATCCACGCCGGCAACGGCGAGTGGATCTGGCGCCCATTGAACAACCCGAAACACCTGTCGGTGAGCAACTTCTCGGTCGAGAACCCGCGTGGTTTTGGCCTGCTGCAACGTGGCCGCGACTTCAGCCACTACGAAGACCTCGACGACCGCTACGACAAGCGCCCAAGTGCCTGGATCGAGCCGAAGGGTGACTGGGGCAAGGGTACCGTGGATCTGGTCGAGATTCCGACTGCCGATGAAACCAACGATAATATCGTGGCTTTCTGGAACCCGGAAAAACTGCCAGAGCCTGGTCAGCCGCTCGATGTTGCCTATCGCATGCACTGGACCATGGACGAATCCGCGATTCACGCGCCTGACAGTGCCTGGGTCAAACAGACCCTGCGCTCCACCGGTGACGTTAAACAGTCCAACCTGATCCGTCAGCCGGACGGCAGCGTTGCTTATCTGGTGGACTTCGAAGGCCCGTCCCTGGCGGCATTGCCACCGGAGGCGGACGTTCGCAGCCAGGTCAGCGTGGGCGACAACGCCGAACTGGTCGAGAACAGCGTGCGTTACAACCCTGAAACCAAGGGCTGGCGCCTGACGCTGCGCATGAAGATCAAGGACGCAGGCAAGGCCACCGAAATGCGTGCGGCACTGGTGCAGAACATCGTGCCGGCAGACCTGGCCAAGACGTCGATTCCTGCCTCGAATTCGTCTGTCGCCAAAGCCGACAAGGTTGCCGCCAAGCAACAGGAAAAAACCGACAAGGAAGCCAAGCAGGCAGAGGCCAAGCAGGCCGACGCCAAGCCGGTTGCAGATGCCAAGGACAAGGCTAATAAAGACGCCAAGCAGCCAGCGGCTGCCGACGCGCCCCCAGCCACACCGGAATCGGCACCGACTGAAGAAGTCCTGACCGAGACCTGGAGCTATCAGTTGTCTGCCGATGAGTAATTCTCAAGTACAGCCAGAGACGCTTGCCGAGTATCTGGCGCATCTACCGATGACCGACGAGCAGCGCGCGGAACTCGCGGGCTGCCAGTCCTTCAGCGAATTGCACCAGCGTTTGTCGTCGCAGGCGTTCGACGCTCCGACCGAGGCTGCCCAAGCCTCGGTAGGTCGCCGCTTGACCCTGAACACTGCGCAAGAACTGGAAGACGCGGAAATGCTGGTGGTCGACGCCAGTGGTCGGGTTTGCCTCAAGGCCACCCCGCCGATCCGTCGGACCAAAGTCGTGCCGGAGCCGTGGCGCACCAACATTCTGGTGCGTGGCTGGCGTCGTCTGACCGGTCGCACCAATCCGCCGGCGCCGCCGAAAGATGAACGTGTGTTGCCGGCGGCTCGCTGGCGCACCGTGGGTTCGATCCGTCGCTACATTCTGCTGGTATTGATGCTCGGTCAGACCATCGTCGCCGGCTGGTACATGAAAGGCATCATGCCGTACCAGGGCTGGTCGTTCGTCGACCTCAACGAAGTACTGCACCAACCGCTGCTGCAAACTGCCACTCAAGTGCTGCCGTATGCCCTGCAAACCAGCATCCTGATTCTGTTCGGGATTCTGTTCTGCTGGGTGTCGGCCGGTTTCTGGACCGCGCTGATGGGCTTCCTTGAGTTGCTCACCGGGCACGATAAATATCGCATCTCCGGTAAAAGTGCCGGAAACGAGCCGATTCCGAAGGACGCGCGCACCGCACTGGTGATGCCGATCTGTAACGAAGATGTGCCGCGTGTGTTTGCCGGCCTGCGGGCGACGTTTGAATCGGTAGCGGCCACGGGTGACCTGGATCGCTTCGACTTTTTCGTCCTCAGCGACAGTAACGACGCCGACATTTGCGTTGCCGAGCAGCAAGCCTGGCTGGACGTCTGCCGCGAAGCCGGTGGCTTCGGCAAGATCTTCTACCGCCGCCGTCGCCGTCGCGTGAAACGTAAAAGCGGCAACCTCGACGACTTCTGCCGTCGCTGGGGCGGCGACTACAAGTACATGGTCGTGCTCGACGCGGACTCCGTGATGAGCGGCGAATGCCTGACCAGTCTGGTGCGCCTGATGGAAGCCACACCGGACGCCGGGATCATCCAGACCGCGCCGCGTGCGTCGGGCATGGACACCCTGTATGCGCGCATGCAGCAGTTTGCGACGCGTGTGTATGGTCCGTTGTTCACCGCCGGTCTGCACTTCTGGCAGTTGGGCGAATCCCACTACTGGGGCCACAACGCGATCATCCGCATGAAGCCGTTTATCGAGCACTGCGCCCTGGCGCCGTTGCCGGGTAAAGGCGCATTCGCCGGTGCGATTCTGTCCCACGACTTCGTTGAAGCCGCGCTGATGCGCCGTGCCGGCTGGGGCGTGTGGATTGCCTACGATTTGCCGGGCAGCTACGAAGAACTGCCGCCGAACCTGCTGGACGAACTCAAGCGTGACCGTCGCTGGTGCCACGGTAACCTGATGAACTTCCGCCTGTTCCTGGTCAAAGGCATGCACCCGGTTCACCGGGCGGTGTTCCTGACCGGCGTGATGTCGTACCTGTCGGCGCCGTTGTGGTTCTTCTTCCTTGTGCTGTCGACGGCGCTGCTGGCGGTCAACACGCTGATGGAGCCGCAGTACTTCATGGAGCCGCGACAGCTGTATCCGCTGTGGCCGCAATGGCATCCGGACAAGGCCGTCGCGCTGTTCTCAACGACCGTCGTGCTGTTGTTCCTGCCGAAACTGTTGAGCATCATCCTGATCTGGGCCAAGGGCGCGAAAGAGTTCGGTGGCAAGTTCAAGGTGACGCTGTCGATGCTGCTGGAGATGCTGTTCTCCATGCTGCTGGCGCCGGTGCGGATGATTTTCCACACCCGTTTCGTCCTCGCTGCGTTCCTCGGCTGGGCCGCGACCTGGAACTCGCCGCAACGTGACGACGACTCCACACCTTGGAGCGAAGCGGTCAAGCGTCACGGACCGCAAACCTTGCTGGGCTTCTTCTGGGCCTTGCTGGTGATCTGGCTGAACCCGAGCTTCCTGTGGTGGCTGGTGCCGATCGTGGGTTCGTTGATGTTGTCGATCCCGGTGTCGGTGATCTCCAGCCGTGTCGGTCTGGGCTTGAAGTCCCGTGACGAGAGCCTGTTCCTGATCCCTGAGGAATACAATCCGCCGCAGGCGCTGCTGGCCACCGACCAGTACACCCACGAAAACCGTTATCACGCACTGAACGACGGCTTCGTCCGGTCGGTGGTCGACCCGCAGCAGAACGCCCTGGCGTGCTCGTTGGCGACGTCGCGTCACGGTCAGGCCGAGCCGATCGAGTGGCTGCGGGTAGAGCGGGTTCGTCACGCGCTGAAAGTCGGGCCTGAAGGCCTGAACAACAATGAGCGTGTGCAATTGCTGAGTGACCCGGTGGCATTGGGTCGTCTGCATGAGCAGATCTGGAGCGAAGGCCACCCCGAATGGCTGCAAGCCTGGCGTCAATCGGTGAAAGCCGATCCCCACGCGCCCATGCTGCCGCTCAAGCCGCTGAGCGCACAGCCTCAGTTGGCGTAATAAAAAAACCCGCGAAAGCGGGTTTTTTTTGCGCAGTGTCAGCCAACAAATCCTGCTTAAGTCCTTGTGCAAACGGGCGAGTAGTTTAGGATCCGTCCCCGAATTGGTGCGCCCGGATAATTTTTGTTCGTAGGGGTGCGTTTCCTATGGGGAACCGCCGCTTTTGCGCGCCTCACACCGCAATGGTTTTGGGGACATGATGATGAAGAAGTATCTCTCGATGCTGCTGGTCGGCGTCACGGCATTGGTTGCAGTCAGCGCGGCGCAGGCCGGTGCCATCGATGACGCGGTCAAGCGCGGCACGCTGAAAGTCGGCATGGACCCGACCTACATGCCGTTCGAGATGACCAACAAGCGCGGCGAGATCATCGGTTTCGAAGTCGACATCCTCAAGGCCATGTCCAAAGCCATGGGCGTCAAGCTGGAGTTGGTGTCCACCGGCTACGACGGCATCATCCCGGCCCTGATGACCGACAAGTTCGACATGATCGGCAGCGGCATGACCCTGACGCAGGAACGCAACCTGCGCCTGAACTTCAGCGAACCGTTCATCGTCGTCGGCCAGACCCTGCTGATCCGCAAAGAGCTGGAAGGCACCATCAAGTCTTATAAAGACCTGAACACCGCCGACTACCGCATCACCTCCAAGCTTGGCACCACCGGCGAGATGGTCGCCAGGAAGCTGATCTCCAAAGCCAAGTACCACGGCTACGACAACGAGCAGGAAGCGGTGCTGGACGTGGTCAATGGCAAGGCTGACGCCTTCATCTACGACGCGCCTTACAACGTAGTGGCAGTGAACAAGGTGGGCGCGGGTAAACTGGTGTTCCTCGACAAGCCGTTCACCTACGAGCCGCTGGCCTTCGGTCTGAAGAAGGGTGACTACGACAGCATCAACTTCATCAACAACTTCCTGCACCAGATCCACGAAGACGGCACCTACGATCGCATCCATGACAAGTGGTTCAAAGACACCGCTTGGCAGAAAGACATGGAATAAGGCCCGGTCAGACCGACCGAGTCGCGCCATTCGCGAGCAAGCCCGCTCCCACATTAGACCAAGTCGCTAGCGGGTTACGCGATCAAATGTGGGAGCGGGCTTGCTCGCGAAGGCGGCCTCACTGGCGACAAAAATTTCGGAACCCTCAGACTCAATGAAACAAAAAAAATCCCAATGGCCCTGGCACGTATTAACCGTGTTGGTGCTGATCGGCCTGGCCGGCGCGCTGTATTACGCCACCTCGCTGATGTCCTACGAATGGCGCTGGAACCGCGTGCCGCAATACTTCGCCTACCACGCCGAAGAATCCCAGCGCGCCGCCGACATCTCCACCGTCAGCGAACTGGTGCGCAAGGGCGATAAAGCCGAAGTCACCCTGCGTAACGACGCGGGTGATGAGCAACGCGTGACCGTCGACGACAACAGCCTGCAAATCGCCCAAGGCGATGATGTGGCCGAAGGCGATGTGATCGGCGTGACTCGCCATTGGGCTGCCGGTCCACTGCTTTGGGGGCTTTGGACCACGTTGTGGTTGTCCGTGGTGTCTGGCGTACTCGGTCTGTTGATCGGTCTCGTCACCGGTTTGTGCCGGCTGTCGAACAACCCGACCCTGCGCGACCTCTCGACCATTTACGTCGAACTGGTGCGTGGCACGCCGCTGCTGGTGCAGATTTTCATTTTCTACTTCTTCATCGGCACCGTGATGAACCTGTCCCGGGAATTCGCCGGGATCGCTGCGTTGTCGTTGTTCACCGGCGCCTACGTCGCGGAAATCATCCGTTCCGGCGTGCAGTCCATTGCCCGCGGCCAGAACGAGGCCGCACGTTCGTTGGGCCTCAGCGCCGGCCAGTCGATGCGCCACGTGGTGATGCCCCAAGCCTTGAAGCGCGTATTGCCGCCGTTGGCCGGGCAATTCATCAGCCTGGTCAAGGACACGTCGCTAGTCTCGGTGATCGCGATTACCGAACTGCTGAAAAGCGGTCGCGAAGTCATCACCACCTCGTTCTCGCCGTTCGAAATCCTGTTCTGTGTGGCCGGGTTGTACCTGTTGATCAACCTGCCGCTGTCGAAAATCGCCAGTCGGCTTGAGCGGAGGCTCGCGCAAAGTGATTGAAGTCCGCGATCTGGTAAAAGTCTTCGACACCCGCGGCCAAGTGGTGCGCGCGGTGGATAACGTCACCACGCAAGTGGCCAAGGGTGAAGTGCTGGTGGTGATCGGTCCGTCCGGTTCCGGCAAGTCGACTTTCCTGCGCTGCCTCAATGGCCTGGAAGCCTTCGACTCGGGTTCGGTGAGCATCGACGGCCTGCAACTGGCCGACCCGAAAACCGACGTCAACGCCTACCGCCGCGAAGTCGGCATGGTGTTTCAGCACTTCAACCTATTCCCGCACATGACCGTGCTGGAAAACCTCTGCCTGGCGCAGAAGGTCGTGCGCAAGCGCGGCAAGAAGGAGCGCGAGGCCAAGGCCTTGGCGTTGCTGGAAAAGGTCGGGATTGCGCAGAAGGCCAACGAGTTTCCGTCGCGCCTGTCCGGCGGCCAGCAACAGCGCGTGGCTATTGCCCGGGCGTTGGCCATGGAACCCAAGGTCATGCTGTTCGATGAACCGACTTCGGCGCTCGACCCGGAAATGGTTGGCGAAGTGCTGGACGTGATGAAAACCCTGGCCGTGGAAGGCATGACCATGGTCTGCGTGACTCACGAAATGGGCTTTGCGCGGGAAGTGGCGGATCGAGTGCTGTTTTTCGATCACGGCAAATTGCTGGAAGATGCTTCGCCAGCGGAGTTCTTTGATGCACCGAAGGATCCGCGGGCACAGGCCTTTTTGCGTCAGGTTCTCTAAATAGCGGCGACCTTTCGGCAGCTTTCGCGAGCAAGCCCGCTCCCACATTTAACCGGGTTTCAATTCAGTAACGCGGTCAAATGTGGGAGCGGGCTTGCTCGCGAATGCATCACCTCGGTCCTATGTGAACCGAGGCAATCGAAGATTCAAACCTTGAACCTGCCCACCAGCATCTGCAGATGCGTCCCCAGCCGCGCCAGCTCAATACTGGACGCCGCCGTTTCTTCACTGGCTGCCGAGGTCTGCTCGGACACATCACGCACGTTCAGCACGCTACGGTTGATCTCTTCGGCCACCGCCGTTTGCTGCTCGGCAGCGGCGGCGATCTGCTGGTTCATCGACTGAATTGCCGACACGGTGCGGGTGATACTTTCCAGTGAGCCACCGGCACGGCGGGTCAATTCGACGCTGCTGTCGGTCAGGATTCGGCTGTTGTCCATGATCGTGGCGACTTGCTGGGTGCCGTTTTGCAAACCGACGATCAGCTCTTCGATTTCTTCGGTGGACTTCTGGGTGCGTTGCGCCAGGCTGCGAACTTCATCGGCCACCACCGCAAAACCCCGTCCGGCCTCACCGGCACGGGCGGCTTCGATGGCGGCGTTGAGGGCCAGCAGGTTGGTTTGCTGGGCCACGGATTTGATCACGTCGAGCACGCTGCCAATCTTGTCGCTTTCGCGTTTGAGGTCGCCCATCGCGGCGGTGGAGTTGCCAACTTCGAGGGCCAGGCGCTCGATCTGGGCGATGGCTTCACCGACCACTTTGTCACCTTCGCGGGCTTGCTGATCGGCGGCGACGGCGGCTTCGGAGGCCTCTTCGGCATTGCGCGCGACTTCCTGCACGGTCGCGGTCATTTCGTTCATGGCGGTCGCTACCTGATCGGTCTCGACTTTCTGGCTGTTGACCCCGGCGCTGGTCTGCTCGGTGACTGCCGACAACTCTTCGGCAGCGCTGGCGATTTGCGTGACGCCGTCGCTGATGCCGCCGATCAGTTCACGCAAGCCCAGGGTCATGCTCTGCATGGCGCGCTGGAGCTGGCCGAGTTCGTCGCGACGCTTGGACGTCAGGTTATGAGTCAGGTCGCCGGCCGCCACGCGTTCAGCCACTTTCAGGGTCTGGTTCAGCGGAATAACGATCTGGCGAGTGATCGCCCAGGCCGCGACCATGCCAAAGGCCAGGGCCAGAGCGGTGGCCATCAGCAGCATGTTCTTGGCGTGTGCCGCATCGGTGTCGCGGACGATGGTTTGCGACACGGTGAGTTTTTTGCTGACGTCGAGCAGGATCTCGCCTTGCTCGGCCATGCGCACGAGTGCGGCGGCGCTGGCCACCTGGGAGTCACGGTACTGGCTGACGGCGGCACGGTAGGCCTTGAGCGAATCGCTGGCCTGTTGCAGATTGGCGGTGTGCTCTTCTGGCAGTTTGGACGTCAGGCTTTCGATGTTTTTCAGGGCGTTGTCGATGGCGTCCAGCGCGGGCTGTTCGGCTTCGGGTTTGGCGCTGTAGGTGTAGCCGCGAACCTGGAAGCGCGCTTGCTGAATCAATTTACTCAAATCGATCACGCTGTTGAACTGGGCGACGCTGTCACCTTGCAGCAGGGTTTTTTCGATTTCGGCGACGCGGGCGACGGCATTGTCGGCCGTAGCCCCGAGTTTGCTGCGGGCGTCTTCGCGATTAGCGCCGGCCTGAATCATCGCGCTGAACGCTTGTTTGTACTGGCTGACGGCGACCAGTTGCTGGTCAACCATCGCTGCGTCGGCCGGTTGCTCAATCAGTTTGCGCGCGGTTTGCAGACCGGACTCGAGTTGCGCAAGCTTGTCGTTGACCGCCGCCGGGCCTTGTTCGCCGCGGCGCATCTCGTAGTCGAGACGGGCCAGGCGCAGGTCTTTGGTCAGGTCGTTGAGGCTGGCGATGAACCCGAGCTTGTCGCCACGGCTCGTCACGTCGCTCAGGCCAGTCCAGCCGGTGAAGGTGATCAACAGGGTAAGCAACAGCACCAGACCGAAACCGATTCCCAGTTTGCGATTGACGCTGATGTTCCCTAGATTCTCGGCTAGCCATTGGTACATGCTGCAACTCCCTGGACCACTGATTGGTTTTGTGGGAACTGTATCGGCAGGCGCAAGAGAATCTGTAGGTGGGGAATAAATACCTGTGGCGAGGGAGCTTGCTCCCGCTTGGGCGCGAAGCGGCCACCGCTTTTTTCCATCAAAACCGTAGGTGCCGGTTTTACGACTGCTTCGCAGCCGAGCGGGAGCAAGCTCCCTCGCCACAATGGATTGTGTTGGAAGTTAAAACAGGCGGGCGAGCAGCGCGGTGACGGCGGTTTCGACGCGCAGGATGCGCTCGCCGAGCTGCACCGGTTGCAGGCCGGACTTGCCCAGCAGGTCGATCTCGTAGGGGATCCAGCCACCTTCAGGGCCGATGGCCAGGGTCACCGGTTCGACCAGGCCGCGGGGGCAGGGCGGGTAATTGCCGGGATGGCCGACCAGACCAAGGGTGCCTTCGGTGATCGCCGGCAGACGGTCCTCAACGAAGGGCTTGAAGCGTTTCTCGATAACGATTTCCGGCAGCACGCTGTCCCGGGCCTGTTCGAGGCCGAGAATCAATTGCTCGCGAATCGCCTCGGGTTCCAGAAACGGGGTTTGCCAGAAGCTCTTCTCGACGCGATAGCTGTTCACCAGCACGACGCGCGGCACGCCCATGGCGGCCACGGTCTGAAACACCCTACGGAGCATTTTCGGGCGTGGCAGGGCCAACACCAGGGTCAGCGGCAGCTTGCTTGGGGGCGGTTGGTCGAGGGTGACGCGCAATTCGGCTTCAGCGGCATCCAGGCGCAGCACCTCGGCCGCGCCCATCAACCCACCGATCCTGCCGACGCGCATGCTGTCACCGACTTCGCAGCGGTGAACTTCCTGCATGTGCGTCAACCGGCGATCGCGCAGGATCACCCGGTCGGCCGCAATGAAATCGGCTTCTTCGAGCAGCAGCAGATTCACGGTTGGGTCGCTGGCGGCTGGTCGTTGTGATCGTCAACCGGTTGGTCGTCCGGATGCTCGCCACGTTTGCTGATCAGGCTGCCAAACAGGATGCCGATCTCAAACAGCAACCACATCGGTACCGCCAACAGCGTCTGCGAGAAGATGTCCGGCGGTGTCAGGATCATGCCGACGACGAAGCAGCCGATGACCACGTACGGACGGATTTTCTTCAGGTATTTGACGTCGACCACGCCGATCCACACCAGCAGCACCACGGCCACCGGGATTTCGAACGCCACGCCGAAGGCGAAGAACAGCGTCATGACGAAATCGAGGTAGCTGGTGATGTCGGTCATCATTTCCACGCCGGCCGGGGTGGCGGCGGCGAAGAACTTGAAGATCAGCGGGAACACCAGGTAATAGGCGAACGCCATGCCGGTGTAGAACAGCGCGATGCTGGACACCAGCAAGGGCACGGCAATGCGCTTTTCATGCTTGTACAGGCCCGGTGCGATGAAGCCCCAGATCTGGTGCAGGATCACCGGGATCGCCAGGAACAGCGAGACCATCATGGTCAGCTTCAGCGGCGTCAGGAAGGGCGACGACACGTCGGTGGCGATCATCGTCGCGCCGGCGGGCAGGTACGCGCGCAACGGCGTGGAGACGAAGGTGTAGATCTGCTGGGTAAAGGCAAACAACCCGGCGAAGATAATGAAAATCGCCGCTACACAGCGCAGCAGGCGGGTACGCAACTCGGTGAGGTGCGAAACCAGCGGCATGTGCTGGTCGTTTTCGGGGAGATCGCTCATGGGGCTCGCGGCGGCAGTGTTGGGTCATGAGGGGCCGGCGCTGTCGGCGCGACGGCAGGAGCAACCGGTTCAATCGGTGTTGCTGGAACAACGGGCGCAGCTTCAGCTGTCGCCATAACCGGTGCAGGCGCTGGCGTTGGTTCAGTGGCGGCGACAGGCGCGTGAATCGTCTGTTCCCCCACATGCTCCACCGGCGTCGGCTCCTGCTGGGTCGGCGAGAAAATCTTCCGCGCCTCCTGCTCCAGCGACAGAATGTGCTCGTTGTGCAGCTGCCGACGAATCTCGTCGGCACCGATTTCACGTTCAACTTCCTGTTTGATCGCGTTGAAGCTGCGCTTCAAGCGCCCGACCCACAGGCCGGCGGTGCGCGCAGCACCCGGCAAGCGCTCGGGGCCCAGCACCAGCAGGGCAACGAGGCCGACGAGCAGCAGTTCAGAGAAGCTGATACCAAACATTAGTCAGTGCTCACACGTCTTTGCGGATCGGCTCTTCGACTTTTTGTGCCTGCACATCGATGGTGTGCGGCTGGTTCACGGACTGTGTGGTCTGTGGCTGAACGGGGGGAACCGGTTGGGCCGGGGTCACCGTTGGATCGGCCGGTTTTTCATCGTCGTTCATGGCTTTCTTGAAGCCTTTGATCGACTCGCCCACGTCTGTGCCGAGGTTTTTCAGTTTCTTGGTGCCGAATACCAATACGACAACAACCAGGATGACGATCCAGTGTTTCCAGTCAAAAATTCCCATGTTGCTGCTCCTCTCTAATAATTGTTCAGGCGGACGGGCGCGAGGCTTTCTCGGCGTGTCCGGACAGACCGAAGCGACGGTCCAGTTCATCAAGTACAGCCTGTGGATGCTGCCCCAGTTGGGCGAGCATGACCATGCTGTGGAACCACAAATCGGCGGTCTCGTAGATCACATCGCTGTAGTCACCGCTGATGGCGGCATCCTTGGCAGCAATGATGGTTTCGACCGACTCTTCGCCGACTTTTTCCAGAATCTTGTTCAAGCCCTTGTGGTACAGGCTGGCGACATACGAGCTGTCGGCGGCGGCGCCTTTGCGCTCTTCCAGCACAGCGGCCAAGCGGGTCAGAGTGTCACTCATGTTTGTGTCCTGCGGAATAGATGGCGTGCGGATCTTTCAGGACCGGGTCGACCGTTGTCCAGTCGCCGTTCTCATAGACGCGGTAGAAGCAGCTCTGGCGGCCGGTATGACAGGCGATGTCGCCGATCTGCTCGACCATCAGGATGATCACGTCGGCGTCGCAGTCCAGGCGCATCTCATGCAGGGTTTGCACGTGGCCGGACTCTTCGCCCTTGCGCCACAGCTTGCCACGGGAACGCGACCAGTAAATGGCACGGTTCTCGGCAGCGGTCAGTTCCAGCGCTTCACGATTCATCCAGGCCATCATCAGGACACGCCCGGTCTTGTGATCCTGGGCAATTGCCGGCACCAGGCCATCAGCGTCCCATTTGATCTCGTCCAGCCAGTTTTTCATCTTCGACTCCGACAGCGGGCTTCGCACTTCATTAGCCAGGCCCAACGTTCAAACAGTGTGCCAGTGGATCACACAACTGGCTATCGGCGAACGACCAGATACAAACCAACGGCCACCATGATTCCCCCGGGCCAATGACCCAGTTCGTTCAGCGGTCCGCCGGCCAGCAGAATAACGCCGCCCGCCAGGTGTGCGCAGCCGAGCAGGCGCAAGAACCAGTTATCCTTGCGTTTATGCCACGGTGGCGGTGGATCGTAGGCGTGAGGTTGGGACATGCGCTCGAGCAGGTCGCGGGCCATGTTGGCCAGGTGCGGCAGCTGTTCGAACTGGCTCTGCACGTTGCCGAGCAGGGCCTTGGGGCTGACGCGCTCGCGCATCCAGCGTTCAAGGAACGGCTGCGCGGTGTTCCACAAGTCCAGGTCCGGGTACAGCTGACGGCCCAGGCCTTCGATGTTCAACAGGGTTTTTTGCAGCAGTACGAGCTGCGGCTGTACTTCCATGTTGAAGCGTCGAGCGGTCTGGAACAGGCGCATCAGCACCTGGCCGAAGGAAATATCTTTTAACGGTTTTTCGAAGATCGGTTCGCACACGGTGCGGATCGCCGCTTCGAATTCGTTGAGTTTGGTTTCCGCCGGCACCCAGCCCGAATCGATGTGCAATTGCGCCACGCGACGGTAGTCACGCTTGAAGAAGGCGAACAGGTTGCGTGCCAGATAGTCCTGGTCTTCCGGGGTCAGGCTGCCGACGATGCCGCAATCGATTGCAATGTACTGCGGGCTCCACGGGTTGACGGTACTGACGAAGATGTTGCCGGGGTGCATGTCGGCGTGGAAGAAGCTGTCGCGGAACACTTGGGTGAAGAAAATCTCCACGCCGCGTTCGGCGAGCATTTTCATGTCCGTGCGCTGGTCGGCCAGGGTCGCCAGGTCGGTGACCTGGATGCCGTAGATGCGCTCCATCACCAACACTTTCGGCCGGCACCAGTCCCAATAGACTTGCGGCACGTAGAGCAGCGGCGAGCCTTCGAAGTTGCGCTTCAACTGGCTGGCGTTGGCCGCCTCGCGCAGCAGATCGAGTTCGTCGTAAATGGTTTTTTCGTAGTCTTGGACCACGTCCACCGGGTGCAGCAGGCGCGCGTCGGCCGAGAGCTTTTCAGCAGCGCGGGCCAGAATGAACAGCCACGCCAGATCCTGGGCGATGATCGGCTTGAGGCCCGGGCGGATCACCTTGACCACCACTTCTTCGCCGGTTTTCAACTGCGCGGCATGCACCTGCGCCACCGAAGCGGACGCCAGCGGCTCGACGTCGAAACGGCTGAACACTTCACTGATCTTCTTGCCGAGCTGCTCTTCGATCAACTTCACCGACACCTGCGAATCGAACGGCGGCACACGGTCCTGCAGCTTCATCAGCTCATCGGCGATGTCTTCCGGCAGCAGGTCGCGGCGCGTGGACAGGATCTGCCCGAACTTGATGAAAATCGGCCCAAGGTCCTGCAACGCCAGGCGCAATCGCGCACCACGGCTGAGGTCCAGCGTCTTGCGCGGGAACCAGCGCCACGGCAACGCGTAACGCAGTGCCAGCAGAAACCACGGCAGCGGCAGGGCAAACAGCAGGTCATCGAGGCGGTAACGAATCACAACGCGCTGGATGCGCAACAAACGGCGGACGGCAAGCAGCTTCATGCGTTATCGCTTGGGTCGAGGGATCGGGAAAGGCGCTCGAAGCGCGCCTCGAGACGTTCCAGATCGAGCTTGATCTGGTCCAGTTCACTGAAACGGGCTTCGGCTTCGCGCTGACCGACGAGGGTGCGCGACTCTTCCGCCAGGTATTCGCCGAGGTTCTGCCCCAGGCTGGCGAACCCTTGCTGATACCAGCGGGCGCGACTGCGCAGGTGACCGCCAACCAGTTGCGTGGCCACCGGTCCCAGCCAGCGCGAGAGTTCGTACTCCCAGTCCAGCTCCAGGTCCTGAAGGATCGCCGCCAGTTCCAACAGCACGCCGCTGTCACCGTCGAGTTCGACTTCGGGGCCATGCAGGACCGAGGTCTTGTCCTTGCTCATCGCCAGTTTCAACAGGCTCGAGGCCGGTGCACGCAAGGTGCAGTCGGCGCCGGTTTCCCAGTGGGAGGCGAGCATCAGGCCTTCATCGCTGGGCAGGATGAACAGCTGCAACGCCGGGCTGCGGCAGTCGACGGCAATCACCCGGCCGCTCAGATGCGCCAGCCGCGGCAGCGCCGTGCTGTCGAGACGCAGCACCCGGTTCAGGCCGAGTTCAACGCTGGCGAGCAGGCCGGCCAGCAACATCAGGGCTTGATGCCGCGGTGCAGAGCGACGATGCCTGCGGTCATGTTGTGGTAGGTCACGCGGTCGAAACCGGCCTCGACCATCATCGACTTCAGGGTTTCCTGGTTCGGGTGCATGCGGATCGATTCGGCCAGGTAGCGATAGCTTTCCGAGTCGTTGGTGATCAACTTGCCCATCAGTGGCATGAAGGCGAACGAGTAGGCGTCGTAGGCCTTGGACATCAGCGCGTTGGTCGGCTTGGAGAACTCCAGCACCAACAGGCGACCGCCAGGCTTGAGCACGCGCAGCATCGAACGCAGGGCGTCTTCCTTGTGCGTCACGTTGCGCAGACCGAAGGCGATGGTCACGCAGTCGAAATGGTTGTCCGGGAACGGCAGCTTTTCGGCGTCGGCCTGAACGAATTCGACGTTGCCGGCCACACCGAGGTCCAGCAAGCGGTCACGACCGACCTTGAGCATGGATTCGTTGATGTCGGCCAACACCACCTGGCCGGTCGGGCCGACGAGGTGCGAGAATTTCTTGGTCAGGTCGCCCGTACCGCCGGCGATGTCCAGCACGCGATTGCCGGTGCGCACGCCCGAAAGCTCGATTGCGAAACGCTTCCACAAACGGTGCATGCCGCCCGACAGGAGGTCGTTCATCAAGTCGTACTTGGCGGCTACCGAGTGAAAAACCTCAGCGACTTTTTCCGCTTTTTGGCTTTCCGGAACGTTTTTGAAACCGAAGTGAGTGGTGGGTTCGGCATCGCTGCCTTTGCGCTGATCAGTCATATCGCTGTCACCAGAAGAGAATGCGGGACATTCTAATCCCCAAGGCATGCTTTGTCTTGGCAAGGCTGAAGGTAAGATGGGCAACCACCGGGACGTTTTGACGCAGTAATGGTCAAGATGCTTCAGGAAAGTATCCATAACGCAGGAGTCATTCGATGGCCCGTATTAGTGTTGAGCGTGCCCACGGCCTGGGCAAGGAAGCGGCCCGCGAGAAGGCCGACAAGCTGGCGCAGAAACTGTCCGAGCAATACGGCCTGGAGCCGCAGTGGTCCGGTGACACGCTGAACCTCAAGCGCTCCGGAGTGAAAGGTGCGGTGCATGTCAGCGAAGATTCAATCCGCGTCGATGTGGAACTGGGCCTGATGATGTCGGCCATGAGCGGCATGATCAAATCGGAAATCGAGAAGGCGCTCGATAAAGCGTTGGTCTGATTTCCGATTGGAATCAAATCAAATGTGGGAGCGGGCTTGCTCGCGAAGGCGGTGTGTCATTCAGCATTGATGTTGATTGACCTGACGCTTTCGCGAGCAAGCCCGCTCCCACATTTTTATTGCGGTGCGTCTCGAAGGTTTATGTCAGTTGTTAGGGTGCCGTTTCTAATTTTTCTCCCTACTTTGTGCCTGAGCCCGACACTTGTCCGGGCAGTTCCTCAAACCTTCTGCGCGTGAGGTGCACCATGGCCAAAGTTATTTTGAAGAAAAAAATCGACGCTTCGACTCCAGCTCTGGGCGACGTCAAATCCTATGCCCGCAAGATCTGGCTGGCAGGCCTGGGTGCCTACGCCAAGGTCGGGCAAGAGGGTAGCGAGTACTTTCAAGAGTTGATCCAGGCGGGTCAAACTGTTGAAAAGAAAGGCAAAAAAGTAGTGGCCGAGAAACTCGAAGCCGCTAACGCCGAGATCGTTGAAGCCAAGAGTGAAGTGAGTACTTTCAAAGGCAAGGTCGAAGTTCAACTCGACAAGGTCGAGAAGGCTTTTGACTCGCGTATCGCAAGTGCCTTGAATCGTATCGGCATTCCGTCTAAACATGACGTTGAGACACTCTCTGCTAAGCTCGATGAGCTGACGGCATTGCTCGAACGCGTCGCGCGTAAATCTTAAGGAGAACGGGATGGCTGTTAAAAAGAACACCGAAAAAGAAGGCAGCTCGTGGATCGGGAAAGTCGAAGACTATTCCCGCAAAATCTGGCTGGCTGGTTTAGGCGTGTACTCGAAGATCGACACTGACGGCAGCAAGCTCTTCGATACATTGGTCAAAGACGGCGAGAAAGCCGAGAAGCTCACCAAGAACGCTGTTGGCAAGAAAGTCGATGCCGCCAAGGATTCTGCTTCGTCGGCCAAGTCGCGCATCACTGGCGTTAAAGATCGTGCGCTGGGCAAATGGGATGAGCTGGAAGGGGCTTTCGACAAGCGTCTGAACAGCGCCATTTCGCGCCTCGGTGTTCCGAGCCGCAACGAAGTGAAAGCACTGCACAGCAAGGTCGATACCCTGACCAAGCAAATCGAAAAACTCACCGGTGCCAAGGTTGCGCCAGTTGCGGCGAAAACTGCAGCGGCCAAACCAGCGGCTAAAACCGCTGCCAAGCCACTGGTAAAAGCCGCCGCTAAACCGGCTGCCAAACCTGCTGCGAAAGCAGCGGCCAAGCCGGCTGCCAAAACTGCCGCGGCAAAACCTGCAGCAGCCAAGCCAGCAGCTAAACCGGTTGCTGCCAAAGTAGCCGCCAAGCCAGCAGCTAAACCAGCCGCCAAAACCGCGGCTGCCAAGCCGGCCGCCAAGCCAGCAGCAAAACCTGCTGCCGCGAAGAAGCCCGCGGTGAAAAAACCGGCGGCGCCGAAAGCCGCCGCACCAAAACCAGCAGTGGCTGCGGCCAAGCCGGCCACCTCGGCCGCCCCGGTCAGCGCATCGAACTCTGCTACCGCGCCGACCCCTGCTGTGACCCCGACTGTAGCGCCAGCAACGACGCCAACCAGTCAGTCCTGATTTTCAGGGCTCAAAAAAACGCCCGGCCTGCCAAGGTCGGGCGTTTTTGTTTGTGCACGGATTCTCCAGAACACCGCAAATCCAATGCGGGAATTAGCCCTGTGGCGAGGGGGCTTGCCCCCGTTTGAGTGCGCAGCACTCACAAGATCTCTGATGCTTCAGATACTTTGGGTCTGCTTCGCAGCCCAACGGGGCGGTGCGGCGGTCCGACAAGCCCCCTCGCCACAGGACTCGCTCCCACAGGGTTTGCGGTGGTCTCAGGTTTACCCGTGTTCTTCCAGGTATTGCAATGCCATCTGCTCGGTCGCGACCTTGATCGGCGGCAGCAAGTGCGGCGCCACCAGCATCATGATCTGGTACACCACCAGCCTTACCTCACCCTCACGATCCAGAATCCGCTGGTAGTCCAACGAGAACAGCAACGTCATGGTGATCTGTTCAACCAACTGCCCCAACGCTTGCGTATCGCTGACCAACTGCCCCTGAGCCTTCAACCGCGCGAGCAATGACGCCAGTGTGCGCTTCAGCGCATTGAGCAGGTTGCGTATGCCCTTGGCCAGTTTGGGCAGGCGACCGGCCAGGTTCGACAAGTCCTGGAACAGAAACCGGTAATGCGACAGCCGTTCGACGATCAGGTGCAGGAACAGCCAGTAATCGTCCGGTGCCAGTTCCACATCGGCGGGCGGGTCGAGCAGCGGCGCCAGTTCAGACTGGAAGCGCTCGAACAACCCGAGAATCAGTGGTTCCTTGCCGTGAAAGTGGTAGTAGAGGTTGCCGGGGCTGATGCCCATCTCGTTGGCAACTTCCATGGTGGAGACGTTCGGTTCGCCTTTCTGATTGAACAACTGCAAAGCACATTCGAGAATCCGGTCGCGGGTTTTCATCCAGTCTTCTTAATGGTCGAGTCAGTGCCACGGCCAGCGTCGGCCGTGGTGGGTTGAACGTCAGCGCACACGCACGTAAGTACCGGGTGCTGCCTCCTGCGGTGGATAGTTTTGATTGCCGAGGGCCATGTGGGTTTCTTTCAGCGCGCCGGAACGTTGCTGAATCCACTCCAGCCATTGCGTCCACCAGCTGCCGTCCACTTGCTTGGCGTCGTAATACCAGGCCCGTGGATCGCTGCTCAGTTTTGGGCCTTCGACGTAGTTGGCTTTCGGGTTGCTCGGCGGGTTGAGAATGCTCTGCACGTGACCGCTGTTGGACAGCACGAAACGTCGTTCGCCACCCAGCAGCAATGTCGAGCGATACACCGCGTCCCATGGCGTGATGTGGTCGTTGATGCCCGCGACGCTGAAACTGTCGACCGTGACTTTCTGCAAGTCGATGGGCGTACCGCACACTTCAAGGCCGCCCGGGTGGCTCAGCGGGTTGTGTTTGAAGAAGTCCAGCAGATCGCCGTGAAAGGCCGCCGGCAGCCGGGTGTTGTCGTTGTTCCAGTAGAGGATGTCGAACGCTGGCGGTTCTTTGCCGAGCAGGTAGTTATTGACGAAATAACTCCAGATCAAGTCGTTGGGGCGCATCCAGGCGAACACCTTGGCCATGTCACGACCATCCAGCACACCTTTCTGATAGGACTTGCGCTTGGCCGCCTCAAGGGTCTGTTCGTCGGCGAACAGCGTTGCCGGGGAGTCCATCTGACTGTCGAGCAGGCTCACCAGATAGGTCGCGCTCGACACGCGTCGCAGCTGTCGCTTGGCCTGCAAGTGACCTTGCAACGCGGCGATGGTCAGCCCGCCGGCACAGGCACCCATCAGGTTCACCTCGCGCGCGCCGGTGATCGCCCGGCAGACATTCATCGCTTCTTCCACGGCTTCAACGTAGGTCGACAGCCCCCATTCACGATGACGCACATCCGGATTGCGCCAGCTGATCATGAACGTCTGCAGGCCGTTTTTCAGGGCGTACTGGACGAAGCTGTTATGCGGGCTCAGGTCGAAAATGTAGTACTTGTTGATCTGCGGCGGCACCACCAGCAGCGGTTTCGAATATTGCTTTTCGCTCATTGGCTTGTACTGGATCAGTTCCAGCAGCTCGTTGCGAAACACCACCGAACCCGTCGTGGTGGCAACGGTTTTGCCCACTTCGAATGCCTGCTTGGTGACTTGCCGGGGCAGGCCGTCGTTGTGCAGGAAATCGTCGACCAGATGGCTGACGCCGCGCACCAGGCTGTTGCCGCCGGAATTGAAGATCTCCTTGATCGCCAGCGGATTGAGCAGGGTGTTGGACGGCGACACGGCGTCATTAAGCAAGGCAAACGCAAAGTGCGCGCGGGCGCGATCGTCGGGGGACATAGCGCTGTCGTCAATCCAGCTTTTGACCTGCTTTTGCCAACTCAGATAGGCCTGCAGGCTGCGACGATAAAACGGGTTGAGGCTCCACGCCGGGTCGGTGAAACGACTGTCCTGCGGGTTGGTCGCGTGCAAGGTTTCACCCAACAAGACACGGCCCAACTGACCACCCAGTTTCAAGGCGTGTCGGGCGCTGTGCACCGGGTTGCGCAAGCCGTGGGCCGCCACGCTGCGCAAGGTCGAAATCAGATCCCGGCCACGCAGGCCGGTAATCGCACTCTGTGCGTTGATGAACGCGGCGGGAGTGGGTAAGGCGTCTCTCGCTGGTTTCTCGCGCATGTCTCAACACTCCTTCGTTTCAAGCCAAAAACAAACTCACTGAACCAGATCACCATAGACGCTGTTGTGGGTTGTTGCGCGGCGCGGCGTCCTGTCGGCCGATGAAGCGACTAACTGCCCAACGGCGAAGGGTGCGGATGCATCACGGCGCGCTGACGTTCTTCCTCGAGGAATTTCATGATGATCGGTGCCACCGCTTCGGCGCGGGTGATCAGGAACAGATGCCCGTCATCGATGATGTGCAGCTGGGCGTTGGGAATTCGCCAGGCCAGCAGGCGCATGTTGACCAGCGGGATCAGTGGATCGTCGTCGCCGGCCAGTACCAGCGTCGGCTGGTTGATCTTGTGCAGCCAATGAATGCTGGTCCAGCCAAGGCCGGCAAACAGCTGCCAGTAGTAACCGAGCTTGCCCGCCGAACGGACTTTCGCCGCGTGGCTGGCCGCCAGGGTGGGGTCGCGACGGAAGGCGCCGCCATAGATCATCGGGGCGATGCGGATCACGTGCGACGGCTGGATGTAGCGCCGTGGGCTGGCCATCATCCACAGCACTTTCGGTTTGCCCGGCACCATCACTGCGCCGGCCGCCGTGGCGGCCAATACGAGTTTCTTGCAGCGCTCGGGGTAGTCATACGCAAATTGCTGGGCGAGGGCGCCGCCCCAGGACACGCCGATTACGTTGACTTGTCCGTAGTCGAGATAATCGAGCATCCGTGCCGTGAGTTTCGCCAGGCCCGGAAAGCGATACGGTCGATTTGGCGTAGACGAGCCGCCGACACCGGGGACGTCGAACGCAATGACTTCCAGGTCCGGGTCCAACGCTGCGACGAACGGAAACACCAGCTCCAGGTTGGCGCCGATGCCGTTGAAAATCAGCAAGGGCGTCAAGTGAGGCTTGCCGGGGCGTACCGCCGTGCGGAGGGTCTGGCCATCCAGGTCGACGGTACGGAATATGAACGGTTGCGGCATGCTTCAGGCCCTGTGGGTTAATTCATCCCCGATCCCTTGTAGGAGCCGAGCGTGTGTGGTGAGGGGGCTTGGCGAAACGTCGCACCGCCCCGTTCGGCTGCGAAGCAGGCGTAAATCAGTCAACGCGTTCTGATTCCAGACCGCGCCGAATGGTTTTAGGTGCGCTCCGCGCCCCAACGGGGGCAAGCCCCCTCGCCACAGCTGGCTCCTACAGGAGGGCGAGGTGTGTCAGTTACCGCTCATGCACATAAGTACCCGGCGCTGCTTCGCCGGCGGTGAAGGTTTTGTTGCCGTAAACCGTTGGGGCCTTCTTCAGTTTGCCCGAACGTTCGCCCAGCCATGCGTGCCAGTGCAGCCACCAGGAATCGGTATGCTTGGTGGAGTTTTCTTGCCAGTCTTCGGCCTTGGCCGGCATGTCGCTGCTGGTCATGTAGCGCGATTTCGGGTTGCCTGGCGGGTTTAGAATGCTCTGGATATGCCCACTGCTCGACAGTACGAATTCGACCTTGCCGCCAAACAGTTGCGCCGACTTGTAGCAGGACTTCCACGGGGTGATGTGGTCGGTGGTGCCGGCCAGGCTGTAAATGTCAGCGGTGACTTGTTTCAGGTCGATTGGCGTACCGCACACTTCCAGTGCATCGGGACGGATCAGTGGATTACTTTTGAACATCTCGATCAGGTCGCCGTGAAACGCGGCGGGCAATCGGGTGGTGTCATTGTTCCAGAACAGGATGTCGAACACTGGCGGCTCGTTACCCAGCAGGTAGTTGTTGACCCAGTAGTTCCAGATCAGATCGTTGGGGCGCATCCAGGCGAAGACTTTCGCCATGTCGCGGCCTTCCAGCACACCGGCCTGATAGGACTGGCGTTTGGCGGATTCCAGGGTTTGCTCATCAACGAACAGGGCAACGTCGCTGTCCAGGGTGGTGTCCAGCACGCTGACCAGCAGCGTCAGGGCGTTGACCTTTTTCTCGCCGAGTGCCGCGTAATGACCCAGCAGCGCGGTGCAGGTGATGCCGCCGGAGCAGGCGCCGAGCATGTTGATGTCTTTGCTGCCAGTGATGGCGCTGACCACATCGACCGCTTCCTTGAGCGCTTCGATGTAGGTCGACAGACCCCACTCGCGCTGTTCCTTGGTCGGGTTGCGCCAGCTGACGATAAAGGTCTGCACATTGCTGCGCAGGCAGTAGCGCGCCAGGCTCTTTTCCGGGCTCAAGTCGAAGACGTAGAATTTGTTGATCTGTGGAGGCACCACCAGCAGGGGGCGCTCGAAGACTTGTTCGGTCGTCGGTTTGTACTGGATCAGTTCCAGCACATCGTTGCGGAACACGACAGCGCCTTCGGTCACGCCCAGGCTCTTGCCGACTTCGAATGCGCCCATGTTGACCTGGCTCGGCATGCCACCGTTGTGCACCATGTCCTTGGCCAGATGCGAAAGGCCATCGAGCAGGCTTTTGCCACCAGTTTCGAAGAAGCGTTTGACTGCCGCCGGGTTGGCCGCCGTGTTGGTCGGGGCCATGGCTTCGGTCATGAGGTTGATCACGAAGTGCCCGCGAGCGACATCCTTGGGCGTCAGGTTACTCTCGTCGATCCAGTCGTGGAGCTCCTTGCGCCACGCCAGGTAAGTTTGCAGATAACGTTTATAGAGCGGGTTCTGACTCCACGCCGGATCGGCGAAGCGACGGTCTTCGGGGGTTGGAAGCAGTTCGGATTTGCCGAACAACACGTTCTTCAGTTCAAGGCCGAAATGGGCAACATGCTTTGCACTGTGGACCGGTTGTTTGATGGCCTGCCTGAGCACCATGCGAGCAGAAGCCAGTAGATCTTTACCACGCAGCCCAACGACAGGATTCAGCCCTAAAGTGTTTTCCGAGGCTTGAGATTTCAAGTCATCGTTATTCTTGTTACTCATCTACGACGCTCCATTGTCCTGAGACGAGTACCTGAGCCTGACTGTGCAGTCACGCAGCCAATGCCAGGTACTACTGCTCGGGTGACCGTTAATACTGCATCGCTGCTTTTTAGTTCAGAGAGCCTGCAGGGAACTTGCCAGATCCATTGGTTACCCGAGTTTAATTTTTTTCGCAAGCGGGCCAATCATTGGCCCTGAGGCGAAGCATTCAAACAGATGAAATTAGAAAATGCCCTCTAAAGAGCAAGAGCCCTGAGTTAGAGCATCAGCTTGACCACGGATTCGTTCGGATCGCGGGTTTTTCCGGCGGCTTTCAGCTCGGCGAGATAGTCTTCCCAGAGTGCGTCATAACGTCGCGCCAGTTCGTAGAGGTATTCCCAAGTGAACAGGCCGCTGTCGTGGCCGTCGTCGAAGGTCAACTTCAGTGCGTACTGACCGGCCGGTTCTACCTTGCTCAGGCCGACGTTGATCTTGCCAAATTGCAGGATGGGTTTGCCGTGGCCCTGGACCTCGGCGGAGGGAGAGTGTACGCGCAGGAACTCGGCGGGCAGGTGATATTCCTCGCCGGACGCGTATTTCAGCGACAGGGTTTTCGAGGCTTTGTGCAGTTTGATGTCGGTGGGGAGTTGGGTCATGACCGGCAATCCATTTGTGTGGGTGAGCTCGGTTCAAATGTGGGAGCGGGCTTGCTCGCGAAGAGGCCTAAACATTCAACATCAACGTTGAATGTCAGACCGCTTTCGCGAGCAAGCCCGCTCCCACAGGTCCGCGTTCACCTGTAAGTATGGCTTACAGGATATAACGGGACAGGTCTTCGTTCTGTGCCAATTCGCCCAAGTGGCTATTGACGTAGTCGGCGTCGATCATGATCACCTTGCCGTCATGGGCGCTGGCCAGGTCACCGGCGCTGAACGACACCTCTTCAAGCAGACGCTCGAGCAAGGTGTGCAGGCGACGGGCACCGATGTTCTCGGTCTTCTCGTTGACCTGCCAGGCGATCTCGGCAATGCGCTTGATGCCGCTTGGATGGAACTCGATACCCAGGCCTTCAGTTTTCAGCAGGGCGCAATACTGCTCGGTGAGCGAGGCATGCGGTTCGCTGAGAATGCGTTCGAAGTCTTCCGGTGTCAGTGCCTTGAGCTCGACACGAATCGGCAGGCGGCCTTGCAGCTCCGGCACCAGGTCGCTCGGCTTGCTCAGGTGGAATGCACCGGAGGCAATGAACAGGATGTGGTCGGTCTTGACCATGCCCAGCTTGGTGTTGACGGTGCAGCCTTCGATCAGCGGCAGCAAGTCACGCTGTACGCCTTCACGGGACACGTCGATGCCGCCGGAGTTGCCGCGCTTGGCGACCTTGTCGATTTCGTCGATGAACACGATGCCGTGCTGCTCGACCGCTTCCAGGGCCTTGGCCTTCAACTCTTCTTCGTTGACCAGACGGCCGGCTTCTTCGTCACGCACCAGTTTCAGCGCTTCCTTGACCTTGAGCTTGCGGCTTTTCTTTTTGCCCTTGCCCATGTTGGCAAACAGGCTCTGCAACTGGTTGGTCATTTCTTCCATGCCCGGTGGCGCGGAGATGTCGACGCCGGCCACGTCGGCGACTTCGATTTCGATCTCCTTGTCATCCAGCTGACCTTCGCGCAGGCGCTTGCGGAACAGCTGACGGGTGTTGGAATCGGTGGCCGATCCGGCGTCTTCGTTACTGAAACCCATGCGAGCCGGTGGCAGCAGGGCGTCGAGGATACGGTCTTCGGCAGCGTCTTCGGCGCGATGGCGAACCTTGGTCATTTCCTGTTCGCGCAGCAGCTTGATGGCCGCGTCAGCCAGGTCACGAATGATCGATTCAACGTCACGGCCAACATAGCCGACTTCGGTGAACTTGGTCGCTTCGACCTTGATGAACGGCGCGTTGGCGAGTTTGGCCAGGCGGCGAGCGATCTCGGTTTTACCGACGCCGGTCGGGCCGATCATCAGGATGTTCTTGGGGGTTACTTCAACGCGCAGCTCTTCCGGCAGCTGCATCCGGCGCCAGCGGTTACGCAGCGCGATGGCGACGGCGCGCTTGGCATCGTCCTGGCCGATGATATGGCGATTGAGTTCGTGGACGATTTCACGGGGAGTCATGGACATAGTAATTGGCGGTCCTCAGGTAAAAGTGAGCCGTGGCGCGGTGGCCAAAACAGGCTTACTCAGCGAGGTCCTGCTCCTCAATGGTGAAGGTGTGGTTGGTGAATACACAGATGTCGCCGGCGATGCCGAGGGCGGTTTCGACGATTTCCCGGGCCGACAGGTCGGTCTTCTTCAGCAGTGCGCTGGCAGCGGCCTGGGCGTAACCGCCGCCGGAACCCATGGCGATCAGGCCTTCTTCGGGCTCAACCACATCGCCGTTACCGGTGATGATCAGGGAGGCATCTTTGTTGGCGACTGCGAGCATGGCTTCAAGGCGGCTGAGCGAACGGTCGGTGCGCCATTCTTTGGCGAGTTCGACGGCAGCGCGAACCAGGTGACCTTGGTGCTTCTCAAGCTGGCCTTCGAAACGTTCGAAGAGGGTGAAGGCGTCAGCGGTGGCCCCGGCAAAACCGGCGATAACCTGGCCGTGGTACAGGCGGCGAACTTTCTTCGCGTTGCCTTTCATCACGGTATTGCCGAGAGAAACCTGGCCGTCGCCGCCCATGACGACTTTGCCGTGGCGGCGAACTGAAACGATGGTGGTCAAGGGAGAGTCTCCACGCAGCGGGGCGAAAATGCCTTATGCCAACTCATATGGGGGTGGTGGAGCGTTTTTCAACTGCGGGGCGGGAGAGGGGACGAGTGGTGCTAGTCAGGTGGGAGCTGTGGTGTTTGCCAGGGCCCCTTCGCGAGCAAGCCCGCACCCACCTTGGAATGCGGTCAAATGTGGGAGCGGGCTTGCTCGCGAAGAACGATGACGCGGTGTCTCTGACGTGATCAGCGGCTCTGGCGTTGTTGTAACAACAGGTTGCTAAACCCGGCGCCGGCCAATTGTTTCTGCGCCGTTGTCAGTTGTTCGCGGTTGCTGAACGGTCCGACCAACACGCGATACCACGTCTCATCCTTCACCGTGCCGGACTCAACCGCCACCGCCTGACCCAACAGAATGATCTGCGCGCGAACCTTGTCCGCGTCAGTCTCCTTGCGGAACGAACCGGCCTGCAGGAAGAACTTGGTCACTGGCGCCGCTTTGGTGACGGGTGGCGCCGGTGGTGGCGTAATCCCGGCCAGAGCGGCCTGCGCGCGCGCCGTGTCGATCTTCGCCGCTTCGGCCGGAGTCACCGGCGTGGTCGGAATGGCTGGCACTTGTGGCGTCGGCAGGGTTTTCTCCGGCACGGCATCTGGCGGCACGATCACTTCCGATTCCGGCAGCAAGGTGTAGAAGTCGTACTTCGGCTTCACCGGTTGCGTCGGGCTCGGCGGGGTCTTGTTGGCCTCGGCGATCTTGGCTTTCTGTTGCTGTTCCACCTTCTCGCGCTTGACCGTGTCGCTGCCCTTGCCGGGCTCCAGTTTCATCAGGAAGACGATGAACGCGCCAACCGTCAGGCCGATGGCCATCCACAGCCAGCCCGGGATCGGCTGTTTTGCAGGAGCTTGGTAACGGCTGGCGCCACGCTTGGGTGCAGGTTTTTTCTTGGCAGCCAACTTACATACGCTCCAGAGTTTCCAGACCCAAGAGTTCCAGGCCTTGCTTGAGAGTGCGGCCGGTCAGCGCGGCGAGGCGCAGACGGCTTTGCATTTGCGCCGGGGTGTCGGCGCTGAGGATCGGGCAGTTCTCGTAGAAACTGGAGAACAGGCCGGCCACATCGTACAGGTAGGTGCAGAGGATGTGCGGCGTGCCTTTGTCGGACACGTTGTTGAGGATTTCACCGAACTGCGCCAGTTTGGCGGCCAGTTCATGTTCGTGTTCCGCTTCGAGCACGATCTGGCCTTCGACTTCGCTGAAGTCCTTGCCCAGTTTGCGGAACACACCAGCGACGCGAGTGTAGGCGTACAGCAAGTACGGCGCGGTGTTGCCTTCGAAATTGAGCATCAGGTCGAAGTTGAAGCTGTAGTCGCTGGTGCGATGCTTGGACAGGTCGGCATATTTCACCGCGCCAATGCCCACCACCTTGGCGATGTTGCGCAACTCGTCATCAGCCAGCTCTGGATTCTTGTCTTTCACCAGGGTGTAGGCGCGTTCCTGTGCTTCGGTCAGCAGGTCGATCAGCTTCACGGTGCCGCCATCACGGGTCTTGAACGGACGGCCGTCTTTACCGTTCATGGTGCCGAAGCCCATGTGTTCCATTTCCATCGGGTGCGTCACGAAGCCGGCCTTGCGCGCCACGGCGAACACTTGCTGGAAGTGCAGGGCCTGACGCTGGTCGACGAAGTACAGCGCGCGATCAGCCTTGAGCTTGCCGCTGCGATAACGCACGGCCGCCAGGTCGGTGGTGGCGTAGAGATAGCCGCCGTCAGCCTTGACGATGATCACCGGCAGCGGGTCGCCGTCGGCGTTCTTGAACTCGTCGAGGAACACGCACTGGGCGCCATTGCTCTCGACCAGCAGGCCGGCGGCCTTGAGGTCGTTAACCACGTTGATCAGGTCGTCGTTGTAAGCGCTTTCGCCCATCACGTCGGCCATGGTCAGTTTGACGTTCAGCAGTTCGTAGATTTTCTGGCAGTGCGACAGCGAGATGTCTTTGAACTTGGTCCACAGCGCCAGGCAGTCCGGGTCGCCGGCTTGCAGCTTGACCACCAGGCCACGGGCACGATCAGCAAACTCTTCGGATTCGTCGAAGCGTTGCTTGGCCGCGCGGTAAAAGTTTTCCAGGTCCGACAGCTCGTCGCTGGTGATCGGGTTTTCCTGCAGGTACGCCATCAGCATGCCGAACTGGGTGCCCCAGTCGCCCACGTGGTTCTGACGGATCACTTCGTCGCCGAGGAACTCCAGAACGCGCGCCACACCGTCACCGATGATGGTCGAGCGCAAATGGCCGACGTGCATTTCTTTGGCCAGGTTCGGTGCCGACAGGTCGACCACAGTGCGTTGCACCGGGCCGGCCTTGCGCACGCCAATGTGTGCGTCGGCCAGTGCGGCGTCGAGGCGAGTGGCCAGGGCATCGGTGTTCTGGAAGAAATTCAGAAAGCCCGGGCCGGCGATTTCGGTTTTGCTGACGTTTTCATCAGCCGGCAGCGCAGCGATGATCTTCTCGGCCAGGTCACGCGGCTTCATGCCGGCCGGTTTGGCCAGCATCATGGCGATGTTGCTGGCGAAGTCGCCGTTCTTCTTGTCGCGGGAGTTTTCCACCTGGATCGCCGGCGACAGGCCTTCAGGCAACACACCTTCGTTGACGAGTTGGGTGATGGCTTGTTGGATCAGCTGGCGAATGGTGTCTTTCATGGTGGTCTCTTTCGACCGCAAGCGCGGTGCGCGCTTCGATGCGCTGGTGGAAAAACTGGGCATTATCCGTTGCGAAGTCGGGCTTGCCAACTATAGCGGGCAGGTTATGGATATGTGGTGACCATTCGGCCGCTGTCGCGTGTAGGAGCACGGCTTGCCGGCGATGGCGGTCTCAAGGGCGCTATCGCCGGCAAGCCGTGCTCCTACGGGCGATAGCGATCTTGAACTCAATACAAATCTACGGGATCGACATCCAGCGACCAACGCACCGCCCGCCCGCTCGGCATCTGCTCCAGCACCAGCAACCAACTGCTCAACAACCGATGCAGCGGCGCCCGAGCCGTGGCCTGCAATAACAATTGCGCACGATAACGCCCGGCGCGACGCTCCATCGGCGCCGGCACCGGCCCCAGCAACTCGACCCCGCCCAGATTCTGCTCGGTCAGCAAGCGCTCAGCCTCACTGCACGCTTCATCCAGGAAGCTTTCAGCCTGCCCCGGTTTATGCGCTTCGGCCCGCAGCAGCGCCAAATGCGCAAACGGTGGTAGTCCAGCGGAGCGGCGTTCGCTCAACGCCTGTTCGGCAAACGCGAAATACCCTTGCTCGGTCAGTTGCACCAGCAGCGGATGGTCCGCCAGGTGCGTCTGGATAATCACTCTGCCCGGCTCTTCGGCCCGTCCGGCGCGCCCGGCCACCTGCACGATCAACTGCGCCATGCGCTCGCTGGCGCGGAAGTCGCCAGAGAACAGGCCGCCGTCGGCGTCGAGAATCGACACCAGCGTCACCCGTGGAAAGTGATGCCCTTTGGCAAGCATTTGCGTGCCGACCAAAATGCATGGCTGGCCCTTTTGAATGGTGGCGAACAGCTGATTCATCGCGTCCTTGCGTGACGTGCTGTCACGGTCGACTCGCAGCACCGGGACGTCCGGGAACAAAATCGACAGTCGTTCCTCGGCGCGCTCGGTGCCGGCGCCGACCGGGCGCAAATCGACCTTGCTGCATTTCGGGCAACGCCGGGGTACGCGCTCGACGTAGCCGCAATGGTGGCAGCGCAGCTCGCCGGAGCGCTGGTGCACGGTCATCCGCGCATCGCAGCGCTGGCATTCAGACATCCAGCCGCAGTCGTGACACAACAGCGTCGGCGCAAAGCCGCGACGATTGAGGAACACCAATACTTGCTGGCCGGCCGCCAGTGTCTGGCCGATGGCTTGCTGCATCGGCCCGGAAATGCCGCTGTCCAACGGGCGACTTTTTACATCCAGGCGCAGGAAGCGGGGTTGCTTGGCGCCACCCGCCCGCTCGTTCAGCCGCAGGAGGCCGTAACGACCGGTGTAGGCGTTGTGCAGGCTTTCCAGTGACGGCGTGGCGGAGCCGAGGACAATCGGGATGTTTTCCTGCCGCGCGCGTACCAATGCCAGGTCACGGGCGTGATAACGCAAGCCTTCCTGCTGTTTATAAGAGCCGTCGTGCTCTTCGTCGATGATGATGAGGCCGGGGTTTTTCATCGGCGTGAACAGCGCCGAGCGGGTGCCGATAATAATGTCGGCGTCGCCATCCCGGGCCGCGAGCCAGGCTTCGAGGCGTTCGCGGTCGTTGACCGCCGAGTGAATCAGCGCGATGCGCGCATTGAAGCGTTGTTCGAAGCGCGCCAGGGTTTGCGGCCCGAGGTTGATCTCCGGGATCAGCACTAGCGCCTGCTTGCCGGCTTCGAGGGTTTCGCGGATCAGCTGTAAATAGACTTCGGTCTTGCCGCTCCCGGTGACGCCGGCCAGCAGAAACGCGTGATAGCTGTCGAACCCGGCGCGAATCGCTTCATAGGCGGCGCGTTGTTCCGGGTTGAGCGGTAATTCCGGTTGCGCCAGCCAGTGCTCGTGGCGTGCGCCGGGGGCGTGTTTGCGGATCTCGACCTGGACCAGGTTTTTGGCTAGCAGCAAATCCAGGCTGTCTTTGCTCAGCATCAGTTTGCTCAGCAATTGATGCGCCACACCGTGGGGATGCTGGGCCAGAGTCGCCAATGCTTCGCGCTGGCGTGGCGCGCGGGCAATGCGCGGATCATCAAGGCTGGCGCCGGGCGCCGCGGACCAGAAGCGTTCCTGACGGGCTTCGGCCAGTTCGCCCTGGCGCAGCAAGACCGGCAGCGCCCAGCTCAAGGTATCGCCGAGGCTGTGCTGATAATACTGGGACGTCCACAGGCACAGCTTGAACAGCGCCGGTGGTAACGGCGGCGTGGCGTCGAGCAAGGCCAGCGCCGGTTTGAGCTTTTCCACCGGCACTTCGCTGGTGTCGGTGACCTCCACCAGAATCCCGATCATTTCCCGTCGACCGAACGGCACCCGCAGGCGCATGCCGGGCTGCAACTGGGCGCGCAGGACTCCGGCCGGGGCACGGTAATCGAACAGACGGCGCAGCGGCGAAGGCAGGGCGAGGCGCAAAATGGCGTCGGGCACGCGGGGGGATCTCGATAAACGGGCGGTAGTAAAGTCGGACGCATACTAATTGTGGGAGCGGGCTTGCTCGCGAATGTGGTGGATCAGACACATCATCGTTGCCTGACACACCGTATTCGCGAGCAAGCCCGCTCCCACAAGGAGTGCGTATTGGGTCGGGAGCCTAGCAGACGGTCGGTCTCAGCGACAGCTTGCGTGATCGGCAATGTCTGGTAGAATCCGCGGCCTAATTACGTGCGGTATTCAACAATAGTGTTGAGTGGCGGCACGCTAGCCTGAGGAATACACCATGAAAGCCGATATCCATCCAGCATACGAAACCATCGAAGTAACTTGCAGCTGCGGCAACAAGTTCGAAACTCGCTCGAACCTGTGCAAGCCACTGGGTACTGACGTATGCAACGAGTGCCACCCGTTCTACACCGGTAAGCAGAAGACTCTGGATACTGGCGGTCGTGTACAGCGCTTCGCAGACCGTTTTGGCGCTTTCGGCAAGAAAGCTCCAGCTGCTGCAGAGTAAGGTTGAAGGGCCCAGTGGGCTTTTCCTTGCTGTTGAAAAAGGCGTCCCTCGCGGGCGCCTTTTTTGTGTCCGCGATTTGGCTGTCAAGCGCCCAGGCATTCTGTCCGACGCCGAGCGGACTGGAGTCGGTCACCGTGCAACGGGTTGTGGATGGCGACACCTTGCGCCTGAGCGATGGCCGCAGTGTGCGCATGATCGGCTTGAACACGCCTGAGCTGGGTAAGCAGGGCCGTTCCGACGAGCCGTTTGCCGTGATCGCGCGCAAACGTCTTCAAGCGTTGGTGGCAGCCAGTGATGGTCGCGTCGGCTTGCTGCCGGGTAAAGAAAGCAAGGATCACTACGGCCGCACGCTGGCCCATCTATACGGCGCCAACGGTGCCAACCTTGAAGCGCAGATGCTCGCCGAAGGCCTCGGTTTTCAAGTGGCGGTCGCACCCAATGTTGATTTGGTCAGCTGCCAGCAAGCCGCTGAACGCAGTGCCCGACAGGCTGGGCTTGGGGTTTGGCAGCAATCTCCTGTACTGAAAGCGGAGCAGATCAACGCTTCCGGTTTCGCCGTGCTCAGCGGTCGTGTGAGCAAGGTTCAGCGCAATCGCGGTGGGATTTGGATCGAGTTGCAGGATTCGGTTGTATTGCGTGTTGCACCCAATCTGCTCGGGCAGTTCGATGTCCCGGTGCTGGAAAACCTGGAAGGCAAGCAGATCGAGGCGCGTGGCTGGGTGCTGGACCGTTCCCGTCGCGGCGGTTTGAAATCCGGGCAGGCGCGGTGGCTTCTGCCGCTCACTGATCCGTCGATGCTGCAAACTGCGCAATAAGAAAAAATTGTAGACATTTTTACTGTCGATTGTGAACAGTCTATCCCTTGTGTTCCGTGGCTCTTGGCCCAAAGTCTTAGGGCAGGGCGCTTGACAGGGGTGACCGGTCAGTCTTGTGGGGATTTTGCGAGGCGCGTATCCTCGCTGACCAGTCTGTCCAACAGTAAAAGCGGAATGCCCCCATGTCTGATTTGAAAACTGCCGCTCTCGAATATCATGCCCATCCTCGTCCAGGTAAGCTGAGCGTCGAGCTCACCAAGGCCACCGCTACCGCCCGCGACCTGTCGCTGGCCTACAGCCCCGGCGTAGCCGAACCAGTACGCGAAATCGCCCGCGATCCTGAACTGGCCTACAAATACACCGGCAAAGGCAACCTGGTTGCAGTCATTTCCGATGGCACCGCGATTCTTGGCCTGGGTAACCTCGGCCCATTGGCTTCCAAGCCTGTGATGGAAGGTAAAGGCGTGCTGTTCAAGCGCTTCGCCGGTATCGACGTTTTCGATATCGAAGTCGACTCCGAAAGCCCGCAAGCCTTCATCGACACCGTCAAGCGCATCTCCATCACCTTCGGTGGCATCAACCTGGAAGACATCAAGGCACCTGAGTGCTTTGAAATCGAACGCGCTCTGATCGAGCAGTGCGACATTCCAGTGTTCCACGATGACCAGCACGGCACCGCGATCGTTACCGCGGCCGGCATGATCAACGCCCTGGAAATCGCTGGCAAAACCCTCGCTGACGCCAAGATCGTCTGCCTGGGCGCCGGTGCGGCCGCCATCTCCTGCATGAAATTGCTGGTGAGCATGGGCGCCAACATCGAAAACATCTTCATGGTTGACCGTACCGGCGTGATCCACTCCGGCCGTGACGACCTGAACCAGTACAAGGCTGTTTTCGCTCACGCGACTGACAAGCGCACCCTGGCTGACGCGCTGACCGGTGCTGACGTGTTCGTCGGCCTGTCCGGCCCGAACCTGTTGAGCGCTGAAGGCCTGCTGTCGATGGCGCCTAACCCGATCGTGTTCGCGTGCTCCAACCCTGATCCGGAAATCTCCCCGGAACTGGCACACGCCACCCGTAGCGACGTGATCATGGCCACCGGCCGTTCGGACTACCCGAACCAGGTCAACAACGTGCTGGGCTTCCCGTTCATCTTCCGTGGTGCCCTGGACGTTCGCGCCAAGCGCATCAACGAAGAAATGAAAGTGGCTGCGGCCAACGCCCTGCGTGAACTGGCCAAGCTGCCAGTGCCTCAGGAAGTGTGCGACGCCTACGGTGGCATCAAACTGGAATTCGGCCGTGAGTACATCATTCCGAAACCAATGGATGCCCGCCTGATCACCCTGATCTCCGATGCTGTGGCTAAAGCCGCCATCGAGACTGGTGTTGCGACCCTGCCATATCCAAAGAACTACCCGCTGAAAAGCGTGGATGACGTGTTCAACGGCTAAGCCGTTGTAGCGCTTCAACCAAAAAGCCCCGGCTCGTATGAGTCGGGGCTTTTTTATGTCTGGCAGGTGCTCGTTCCCACGCTCCGCGTGGGAATGCCTCTTCGGACGCTCTGCGTTCGGCTCTGGATGGGGAGTGGAGCGTCCCGGGCTGCATTCCCACGCAGAGCGTGGGAACGATCAGTGCAACAAAAAGCCCCGCTCTTCTTCCGAAGGCGGGGCTTTTGCGTTGCGTTACCCGATCAGAACAAATCGATCGGTGCCGCTTCATCCGCAGGCAGCGGGCTGCCCGGCGCAGTGCCGTTACCCAGCTCATTCACCGACGGTGGCGTGTCCTCAGCCTTGAACAGTTCAAAGTACGCGCCTGGTGTCCCTGGGCTGGCGGCACGACCGCTGACCGGGTCGACCCGCAGGCTCAGGATGCCTTCCGGCTCTGGCTGCGTATGCGGCGGTTTGTCTTTGAGCGCGGCGCCCATGTAGCTCATCCAGATCGGCAGCGCGACGGTGCCGCCGAACTCCTTGCGGCCGAGGCTTTCAGGCTGGTCGAAACCGGTCCAGACAGTGGTCACGTAATCGGCGTTATAGCCGGAGAACCAAGCATCCTTGGATTCGTTGGTCGTGCCGGTCTTGCCTGCAATGTCGCCACGTCCCAAGGCCAGCGCGCGACGGCCGGTACCGAGCTTGATCACGTCCTCCAGCATGCTGTTGAGGATGAAAGTCGTGCGACCATCGACGATGCGTTCGGCTACCGCCGGCGTTTGCGGCGCAGTGCCCGGCGCGGCTGGCGCGTCGCCCGGTGTCGCGTTGACTGTAAAGGTCTGCGCGACCGGCGCAGCAATGCCGCTGGTCGCTGCATCGCCCTGAGGCACGCTCGGCGGATTGGCGACGAACAACGTGTCGCCGTTACGGCTTTCAATTTTGTCGATGATGTACGGGGTGATCTTGAAGCCGCCGTTGGCAAAGGTGCTCCAACCCGTGGCGATCTCCATCGGCGTCAGGGTCGCGGTGCCCAGCGCCAGCGACAGGTTGGGCGGCAAGTCCTGCTTGTTGAAGCCAAATCGGGTGATGTAGTCGATAGTCTTGCCGACGCCCATCGCTTGCAGCAAGCGGATCGACACCAGGTTACGCGACTTGTACAGCGCCTCGCGCAGACGGATCGGACCGAGGAAGGTGTTGGTGTCGTTCTTCGGACGCCAGACCTTGTCCAGGTATTCGTCGACAAACACGATCGGTGCGTCGTTCACCAGGCTGGAGGCGGTGTAGCCGTTATCCAGCGCCGCACTGTAGACGAACGGTTTGAAGCTCGAGCCTGGTTGGCGCTTGGCCTGCAAGGCACGGTTGTAGTTGCTCTGCTCGAAGGCAAAACCGCCGACCAGCGAACGAATGGCGCCGTTCTGAGGATCAAGGGATACCAGTGCGCCTTGTGCTTGTGGAATTTGGCTGAACTTCAGCGAATTGTCCGGCTGACGCTGCACGCGAATCAGATCGCCGACTTGAGCCACATCCGAAGGCTGCTTCGGATTGGCGCCCATGCTGTTGGTGTTCAGGAACGGACGCGCCCACTTCATGCTGTCCCAGCCGACGTGTTCGTCACCGGTGCGGGTCATCACTTGCAGGCCATTCTTGTCGACCTGAGTCACGATGGCGGGTTCAAGGCCGCTGATCGTGCGTTGCTTGGTCAGCTCGGTTGCCCAGGCCTCACGGGTCTTGCCCGGCAGGCGCGACTCGGGGCCGCGATAACCATGGCGCTGGTCATACGTCATCAAGCCTTCGTGAACCGCGGTGTTGGCCATTTCCTGCAGATTGCTCGGCACGGTCGTGGTCACGCGGAAACCTTCGGTGTAGGCGTCGCTGCCATAACGCCCGACCATTTCGGCCCGGGCCATTTCGGCGATGTACGGTGCATTCACTTCCGGCGTCGGCACGTGATAGCTGGCGTTCAGTGGCTCGTTGATTGCCGTGGTGTAGTCGGCTTCGGTGATTTTCCCGAGCTTGTACATGCGCCCCAGAATCCAGTCGCGGCGCTCTTTGCTGCGGGCCGGGTTGGCCAGCGGGTTAAAGCGCGACGGGGCTTTTGGCAGGCCGGCGATCATCGCCATCTGGGCGAGGCTGACGTCGCGAATCGATTTGCCGTAATAGACCTGCGCGGCGGCTTCGATGCCGTAGGCGCGGTTGCCCAGGTAGATCTTGTTGACATACAGCTCAAGGATCTCGTCCTTGGTCAGCTGCCGTTCGATCTGTAGGGCGAGGAGAATTTCGGTGGTTTTGCGCGAGAAACTGCGTTCGCTGGTCAGGAAGAAGTTCTTCGCCACCTGCATGGTGATGGTGCTGCCACCGGACTGAATGTGTCCGCTTTTGACCAATTGGGTCGCGGCACGCATCAGGCTGCTAGGGTCGACGCCATAGTGGTTGGCGAAATTGTCGTCTTCAGCACTTAGTAACGCATTAATGAAATTGGGGGGAATGTCGGCGAAACGGATCGGAGTACGGCGCATTTCGCCAAATTCTGCGATCAATTTGTTATCGCTGCTGTAGACCCGCAAAGGAATCTGCAACTGGATGCTTCTCAATGCCTCCACGGACGGCAATCCGGGACTAAGGTAAAGAAAGGCGCCACTCAGACCCAGAAGCAGTCCGCAGAAAACGGCGACGATGGACCAACCGAAAAATTTCAGCAGACGAATCAAGGCTTTTGGACATCCAGGGCAAAGAATGAATGAGGCATCAGGGTTCGGATAAACAGGGAACAACCCGCGCTTGAAGTAAAAACCGGAAAAAAACGCTGGGCATTATAAGCATTTTTCCGCAGGGAGCGTCATCGGCGCTTCTGTCAAGACGGGAGGTAATGAACGCAACGGATATTACAGAGTCCGTAAGACACGGATAGTCATAGGGAATGTGTGGTGCTAGGACTCTTCAAGAAAAAAGCCAACTCGCTGTTGGGGATCGACATCAGTTCCACGTCGGTAAAGCTTCTGGAGCTGAGTCGTCAGGGTGACCGTTATCGGGTCGAGGCGTACGCGGTAGAGCCGTTGCCGGCCAATGCCGTGGTCGAAAAAAACATCGCTGAGCTCGAGGGTGTCGGGCAGGCGCTTTCTCGTGTGCTGCTCAAGGCCAGGACCAGCCTCAAGAACGTGGCGGTGGCGGTGGCCGGTTCGGCCGTGATCACCAAGACCATCGAGATGGACGGCGGTCTTTCCGACGACGAGATGGAAAACCAGCTCAAGATCGAGGCCGATCAATACATTCCCTACCCGTTGGACGAAGTCGCCATCGACTTCGAGGTCCAGGGCGTGTCCGCGCGTAACCCGGAGCGGGTCAATGTGCTGCTGGCCGCCTGTCGCAAGGAAAATGTCGAAGTCCGTGAAGCGGCTCTGGCCTTGGCCGGCCTGACGGCGCGCGTGGTCGATGTCGAGGCTTACGCGCTGGAGCGCTCCTTCGGTTTGCTCTCGACACAACTGGCCGCTTCACAAGAGCGCCTGACGGTTGCGGTGGTGGACATTGGCGCGACCATGACCACCCTGAGCGTGCTGCACAACGGCAAGATCATCTACACCCGTGAGCAATTGTTCGGTGGTCGGCAACTGACTGAGGAAATTCAGCGACGGTATGGCCTGACGGTCGAACAGGCCGGGCTGGCGAAGAAGCAGGGCGGGTTGCCCGACGACTACGTTAGCGAAGTCTTGCAACCGTTTCGCGAGGCGCTGGTGCAACAGGTTTCGCGCTCGTTGCAGTTCTTCTTTGCCTCTGGCCAGTACAACGCGGTCGATCACATTCTACTGGCCGGGGGCACGGCGTCGGTGTCGGGGCTTGACCGGTTGATCGAACAGCGCCTAAGCACGCCGACCCAGGTGGCCAACCCGTTCTCCAACATGGCCCTGAGCAGCAAGGTCAACGCCAGCGCCCTGGCCAGCGATGCGCCGGCGCTGATGATCGCGTGCGGGCTTGCGCTCAGGAGTTTTGACTGATGGCGCGGATCAATCTTTTACCCTGGCGCGAAGAGCTGCGGGAAGAACGGCGCAAACGCTTTTTACTGGCGTTGATCGGCGTAGTGCTGTGCTCCGTGGGGGGCGTATTGGTCGCGGATCAGCTCATCAGCGGCGCCATCGATCGGCAGGCTGCCCGTAACGCCTACATCGGCAAGCAGATCGCAGTGGTCGACGAGCGGATTGCACAGATCAGTGATTTGAAAGCCCGTCGCCAGCAACTGGTCGAGCGCATGCGCATCATCCAGGACCTGCAAGGCAACCGGTCGATCAGCGGCCGGATCTTCGATCAATTGGCGCGTTCGTTGCCGGACGGCGTGTATTTCACCGAAGTGAAAATGGTCGGCAAAACCCTGTCCATTACCGGGGCGGCGGAGTCAAACAATCGGGTGTCGGACCTGATGCGCAACCTCGACGCGTCCGACTGGTTCGATGCCCCGAGCCTTACCGAGGTCAAGGCGACGACCGCTGGTCAACTGGACCAGGCCAATGTCTTTCAGCTGACCGTTCGTCAGACACAACCCGCTGCCGTGGAGGACGATAAATGAGTCCGTCCCAATGGCTGGAAGGGTTGCGCAATGTGGATCTAAACGATCTGGACACCAGCAACATGGGTTCCTGGCCGCCAGCGATCAAGGCCGTGGTGGGGGTTCTGCTGATGCTGCTGGTGTTGGCGCTGGGGTACACCTTTTACCTCAGTGACCTCGAAGACCAGCTCAATCTCCAGCGCGAGGAAGAGTCGACTCTCAAGGAGCAATTCGCGTCCAAAGCCCACATGGCGGCGAATCTTGAGCTGTACACCCAGCAAATGAAGGAGATGGAAAACTCCTTTGGCGTGCTGCTGCGGCAATTGCCCAGCGACACTGAGGTTCCCGGTCTGCTGGAGGACATTACCCGCACGGGCCTCGGCAGCGGGCTGGAGTTCGAAGAGATCAAGCTTCTGCCGGAAGTCACCCAGCAGTTTTATATCGAACTGCCGATTCAGATCACCGTCACTGGCGCCTATCACGACCTGGCGACCTTCGTCAGTGGCGTGGCCGGGCTGCCCCGGATCGTGACACTGCATGATTTCGACATTGCGCCGGCCAGCCCTGAAGGTGGACCGAAGCTGCGCATGAGCATCCTGGCCAAGACCTATCGCTACAACGACAACGGGGCGCAGAAATGAACCCGCTTCGTTGCGTATCGATGGTGGTGTTGTTCGCCAGCCTGACCGCGTGCGGCAGCGGCAGCGACAGTGATGTCGGTGACCTGGATGCTTACATGAACGAAGTGCGCCTGCGGGCCCCGGGCAAAATTGAACCAACGCCGACGTTTCGGTCTTACCCAACGTTCACCTACAACGCCGCCAACCTGCGCAGTCCGTTTTCCCGGCAGGTCAGAGTGGACCTGGCAGGCCAGAAGCGTGGTTCGCGCAACGTCAAACCCGACCTCAATCGAGTCAAGCAGTACCTCGAAGGATTCAACATCGAGCAGTTTGAAATGGTCGGCACGATCTCCAATGCCTCCGGCTCCTTCGCGCTGTTGCGCGGGGCGGGCGGGGTGCACCGGCTGAAAGTTGGCGATTACCTGGGGCGTAACGATGGACGGATCGTCGCCATCAGCGGCTCACAAGTCGATGTGGTCGAAATCGTTCCCGATGGCGAGGGTGCCTGGCTGGAGCGGCCACGGACCCTTCCTTTGAAAGAGCACTCATAGTGGAACTCGAATAATGAACAGGACTTTCTCAACCCTCGGCATTTCGCTATGGATAGCGTTGGTGTCTCCGATGGTGCTGGCGGCCAACCTCAATGCGCTGGATGTTGCCGCGCTGCCGGGTGATCGCGTCGAGTTGAAGTTGTCTTTCGATGGGCCGCCTCCGGTGCCCGACGGTTACACCACCGAACAGCCGGCGCGGATTGCACTGGACCTGCCCGGCGTGGTCAGTCAGTTGAAGAGCAAGACTCGTGACCTGGGTGGTGGCAACGCCCGCAGCGCTACGGTGGTGGAGGCCAACGACCGCACGCGGCTGATCATCAACCTGACGCAATTGACGCCGTATAACGCGAGGGTCGAAGGCAATACTCTGTTGGTGGTGATTGGTCAGGGGGCCAACAGCAAGGCCTCGAAACCGGCACCCCGCGCTACGGTTGCACTGCCGGCACCGGCGAAAACCTACGCCCCATCGAGCAAGTCCATTCGCGGCGTCGACTTCCAGCGCGGCACCCAGGGCGAAGGCAACGTAGTCATAGACCTGTCGGATCCGTCCATCGCGCCGGACATCCAGGAACACGAAGGCAAGATCATCCTCGGTTTCGCCAGGACCCAACTGCCCGAAAAGTTGCGCGTACGCCTCGACGTCAAGGATTTCGCCACTCCGGTGCAATTCGTCAACGCCGTCGCCACTGGCGATCGGGCCACGATCACCATCGAGCCCGGCGGCGCCTTCGACTATTCGACCTATCAGACCGACAACAAGCTGACCGTCAGCATCCGACCGATGACGGTCGACGATCTGCAAAAGCGCAACGCAGAGCGCTTCGCCTACACCGGCGAAAAACTCTCGCTTAACTTCCAGGACATCGACGTGCGCTCGGTGCTGCAACTGATCGCCGATTTCACCAACCTCAATCTGGTGGCCAGCGACACTGTGCAGGGCGGCATCACGTTGCGGTTGCAGAACGTGCCGTGGGATCAGGCGCTGGACCTGGTGCTGAAAACCAAGGGCCTGGACAAGCGCAAGATCGGCAACGTGCTGTTGGTGGCGCCGGCCGATGAAATCGCCGCCCGGGAGCGTCAGGAACTGGAATCGCAGAAGCAGATCGCCGAACTGGCGCCATTACGGCGCGAGCTGTTGCAGGTCAACTATGCCAAGGCTGCGGACATTGCCAAGCTGTTCACTTCGGTGACCAGTGCCGAGGCGAAAGCCGACGAGCGGGGGTCGATCACCGTTGATGACCGTACCAACAACATCATTGCCTACCAGACTCAGGATCGCCTCGATGAACTTCGTCGCATCGTCACGCAACTGGACATCCCGGTTCGCCAGGTGATGATCGAAGCGCGAATTGTCGAAGCCAATGTCGATTACGACAAAAGCCTTGGCGTGCGCTGGGGCGGTTCGGTGCGGAACAAGGGCAACTGGAATACGTCCGGGGCCAGCGATGGGAGGACCATCGGCACGCCGGAAAGCACCAGTACCAACTCGTCGTTTGTCGACATGGGCGCAGCGGGCAGCACCTCGGGCATCGGCATCGCCTTCATCACCGACAACGTATTGCTCGATCTGGAACTGACGGCGATGGAGAAAACCGGCAACGGCGAAATCGTCTCGCAGCCCAAGGTGGTCACGTCCGACAAGGAAACCGCAAAAATCCTCAAGGGCACGGAGATTCCCTACCAGGAAGCCAGCTCCAGTGGCGCGACTTCGGTGTCGTTCAAGGAGGCCTCGCTGTCGCTGGAAGTGACGCCGCAGATCACCCCGGACAACCGGATCATCATGGAGGTCAAGGTCACCAAGGACGAACCGGACTACCTGAACAAGGTGCAGGATGTACCGCCGATCAAGAAAAACGAGGTCAACGCCAAGGTTCTGGTCAACGATGGCGAGACCATCGTCATTGGCGGGGTTTTCTCAAATACTCAGAGCAAGGTTGTAGATAAGGTGCCATTTCTAGGCGATGTGCCGTATCTTGGCCGCCTTTTCCGGCGTGACGTGGTTTCGGAGAAAAAATCCGAGCTGCTGGTATTTCTCACTCCGCGTATCATGAACAACCAGGCGATTGCTGTGAGTCATTGATTCTGTGCGAAATTTGATTCTTGTTGGACCGATGGGCGCTGGTAAAAGCACCATCGGCCGGTTGCTGGCCAAAGAGCTGCGCCTGCCGTTCAAAGATTCCGATAAGGAAATTGAATTGCGCACGGGCGCCAATATCCCGTGGATTTTCGATAAAGAAGGCGAACCGGGCTTTCGTGACCGCGAGCAGGCGATGATTGCCGAGCTATGTGGCTGCGATGGCGTGGTGTTGGCGACCGGTGGCGGCGCAGTCATGCGCGAAGCCAATCGTCGGGCGCTGCATGCCGGTGGTCGGGTGGTCTACTTGCATGCTTCTGTCGAGCAGCAAGTAGGCCGAACAGCCCGTGACCGCAATCGACCCTTGTTGCGCACCGCTGATCCGGCCAAGACCCTGCGGGATCTATTGGCGATCCGCGATCCGCTGTATCGGGAAATCGCCGACCTGGTGGTGGAAACCGATGAGCGGCCGCCGCGAATGGTGGTGCTCGACATCCTCGAACGCTTGCAGCAGCTACCGCCCCGTTAATGCACAGCGCGAAATGCGCTATCCTCGGCGTCCTGTCATGACCGCTCAAGGTTGTGGCAGATGGCTACCGAACGGCGTCACACCAGCAGGCGCCGTGGACATTTGATAACTCAAGGCAGGACGCCTGATTCATCTTCACTGTGGGGACACATGCAGACACTCAAGGTCGATCTAGGCGAGCGCAGCTACCCGATTCACATTGGCGAAGGTTTGTTGGATCAGCCTGAGCTGCTGGCCCCGCATATTCGCGGACGGCAAGTAGCGATCATTTCCAACGAGACCGTTGCACCGCTCTACCTCGAACGTCTGACCCGCAGCCTGGCGCAGTTCTCGGTAGTTTCCGTGGTACTGCCGGACGGCGAAGCCTTCAAGACCTGGGAAACCCTGCAACTGATCTTCGACGGCCTGCTGACCGCACGGCACGACCGCCGCACCACTGTGATCGCCCTCGGTGGCGGTGTGATTGGTGACATGGCCGGGTTCGCGGCCGCCTGCTACCAGCGCGGCGTTGATTTCATTCAAGTGCCGACCACGTTGCTGTCGCAAGTCGACTCTTCGGTGGGCGGCAAGACCGGTATCAACCATCCGATGGGCAAGAACATGGTCGGCGCGTTTTATCAGCCGAACGTGGTGCTGATCGATACCGCGACCCTCAATACCCTGCCGGCCCGCGAACTGTCCGCTGGCCTGGCTGAAGTCATCAAGTACGGACTGATCTGCGATGAGCCGTTCCTGACCTGGCTCGAAGAAAACGTTGATCGCCTGCGCGCCCTGGACCAGGTCGCCCTGACCTACGCCATCGAGCGTTCCTGCGCCGCCAAGGCTGCGGTGGTCGGTGCCGACGAAAAAGAGACTGGTGTGCGTGCCACGTTGAACCTCGGTCATACGTTCGGCCACGCCATCGAAACCCATATGGGCTATGGTGTCTGGCTTCATGGTGAGGCTGTCGCTGCTGGCACCGTGATGGCTTTGGAGATGTCCGCGCGACTGGGCTGGATCAGCGAACAGGAGCGTGATCGCGGTATCCGCCTGTTCCAGCGCGCCGGCCTGCCGGTTATCCCGCCTGAAGAGATGACTGAAGCCGATTTCCTTGAACACATGGCAATTGACAAGAAAGTGATCGACGGTCGTTTGCGCCTGGTGCTGCTGCGCCACATGGGCGAAGCGGTGGTGACCGACGATTATCCGAAAGAGATTTTACAGGCCACGCTGGGAGCGGATTACCGCGCCCTGGCTCAGCTGAAAGGTTAATAAGATCCCGATGACTAGTTTGCATGCCGACGAGGCTTTCCTCGGCCATTACCAGTTAAGTCATGACCCTTTTGCTCCACGGGTGCCTGGCTTCAAATTTTTCCCGGCCCAGCGCAAACCAGTGCTGGGGCAACTGCATCACCTGGCGCGTTATAGCCAGTTGCTGCTGGTGGTCACGGGCCCGCAGGGCAGTGGCAAGACGCTGTTGCGTCAGGCTCTGGTAGCCAGCACTAACAAGCAGTCGGTGCAGAGCGTGGTGGTATCCGCTCGCGGCGCGGGCGATTCGGCCGGCATCTTGCGCCAGGTCGCTCAATCGCTGAACGTCGAGCAGGCTGAGATCGGCGCGATTCTGGCGCAAGTGGTGCAACTCGCATTGACCGGTCAGGAAGTCTATTTGCTGGTGGACGATGCCGAGCAGCTCGACGAGTCCGCGCTGGAAGCCCTGATGGCTCTGGCGGCCGGCGCACCGGAAGGTCGCCCGCACGTGTTCCTGTTTGGCGAGTCGTCGCTGATCGCTCAGCTTGAGGCGCTGAGCCTTGAGGAAGAGCGCTTCCACGTGATCGAACTGCAGCCTTACACCGAAGAAGAAACCCGCGAATATCTGGATCAGCGCCTCGAAGGCGCCGGTCGGGGTATCGAACTTTTCACCGCGGATCAGATCTCTGATATTCACGAAAGCTCCGACGGTTGGCCTGGAAACATCAATCAGGTCGCCCGCGATGCAATGATCGAAGCAATGATTGCCAGCCGCTCTGCGGTAAAGCGTCCAAGTATGGGGTTCAACATGCCGAAGAAACACGTATTGGCGATTTCCGCCGTAGTCGTGGTCGCGGTAGCCGCCGCCTGGTTGATGCCGGGTCGCAGCAAAGCACCGACCACTGGCGCACCTGCCAATGAACAGGCGCAGTTGCCATTGGGCACGCCGAAACCGAATGCCGGCGGCGCGCCTTCCGTCGAATTCGCCGGTAACTCGCAGCCTATGCCATTGCCGCTGGTCGGCAACTCGCAACCGGTCATGCGCGGTCCGTTGGCTGAAGCCGCCGGTGGCATCACCGAAGGTGACGATGGCGTGCCCGTCGAGGGTTCCAGCGCCACACCGCCAACCGTGACCACTGTGGCGCCGCCAGCGGGCATTCAGCCAGGCCCTGCGCCGACGCCGGCCGCTAAACCTGTTCCTGCCCCGACTCAGGTCGCAACCGCCAAGCCAGCCCCGGCTGCGCCTGCCGTGAAGCCGGCTCCAGCGCCTGCCAAGCCTGCCAAGCCTGTCGCCGTGGCCACCGCCAAGCCTGCCGAGAAGCCAGCGCCTGCCGCCAAGGCCGCTGGCGGCACGTGGTACGCCGGTCAACCGACCAGCAACTACGTGGTGCAGATTCTCGGCACCAGCTCCGAAACGACTGCACAAAACTTCGTGAAAGAGCAGGGCGGCGAGTACCGTTATTTCAAGAAAGTCCTCAATGGCAAGCCGCTTTACGTCATCACCTACGGTAACTTCGCCAACCGCGATGCAGCCGTTACCGCCATCAAGGCCTTGCCAGCGAAGGTTCAGGCTGGTAAACCTTGGCCTCGCACTGTCGCCAGCGTCCAACAGGAACTGGCAACAACTCGCTGAAGATTCGGCGGCCTTACCCAGGCCGCCTCTCCCGGCACCTCAAAATTTCTACAAGCGCATGCCGCCTCAGAGGGTCTGTTGGCGCTTGCCGACGACCGCGTTGCGCGCCAACATGCGCGAAGCTGCGTTGCGGGATTTGCCAAGGGGACCCACCCTTGGCGGCATCCCGCGCCTTGCCTCGCACACGCTGGCATCACAACGCGGTTCACCGGCAAGCACCAACAGACCCTCGGCCGCGTGCCTTGTGGTGTCTGCGTCACAGTAGTCTTTGAGTCGTTGCAGTCAAAATTAAAAAAAGTTTTGACTAGCACAGCAGATCGCTTTAAACCTTTCACAAATGCGACATAGATTTGCGACAGTTCGTCGTCAAATTTGTGAGCGTAAGTGTCGGTGTGTACAATGACCTCCCTTTTGCCCCCGCAAAGCTGACGAACGTTCGGCGTGGATGGCAAGTGGTTGAATTGAAAAGAAATTTGCCTCGGTAAGAGGCAGCCTGGTGAGAAAGTGTCTATGAAAGCAGGTCTGTACCAACCAGATGAATTCAAGGATAACTGCGGTTTCGGCCTGATAGCCCATATGCAGGGCGAGCCCAGTCATACCCTTTTGCAAACGGCCATTGAGGCCCTGACCTGCATGACCCACCGCGGTGGGATTAATGCCGACGGCAAGACCGGTGACGGTTGCGGTCTGCTGATTCAAAAGCCGGACGTGTTCCTGCGTGCCATCGCCCAGGAAACCTTCGGCGTCGCACTGCCCAAGCAATATGCAGTGGGCATGGTCTTCTTCAACCAGGACCCGGTGAAAGCCGAAGCCGCTCGCGAGAACATGAACCGCGAGATCCTGGCGGCCGGCCTGACCCTCGTCGGCTGGCGCAAAGTGCCGATCGACACCAGCGTCCTCGGCCGTCTGGCCCTTGAGCGCCTGCCGCAGATCGAGCAAGTGTTCATCGGCGGTGAAGGCCTGAGCGACCAGGACATGGCCGTCAAGTTGTTCACGTCCCGTCGTCGCTCGTCCGTGGCCAACGCCGCCGATACCGACCACTACGTCTGCAGCTTTTCGCACAAGACCATCATTTATAAAGGCCTGATGATGCCGGCGGATTTGACCGCCTTCTATCCAGACCTCAGCGATGAGCGCCTGCAAACGTCGATTTGCGTGTTCCACCAGCGCTTCTCCACCAACACTCTGCCGAAATGGCCGCTGGCTCAACCGTTCCGCTTCCTGGCGCACAACGGCGAGATCAACACCATCACTGGCAACCGCAACTGGGCCGTGGCTCGTCGCACCAAGTTCACCAACGACCTGATGGACCTGGAAGAACTCGGCCCGCTGGTCAACCGCGTTGGTTCCGACTCCTCCAGCATGGACAACATGCTCGAGCTGATGGTCACCGGTGGCATCGACCTGTTCCGTGGCGTGCGGATGATCATTCCGCCTGCGTGGCAGAACGTCGAAACCATGGACCCGGATCTGCGTGCGTTCTACGAGTACAACTCGATGCACATGGAGCCGTGGGACGGCCCGGCCGGCGTGGTCATGACCGACGGTCGCTACGCGGTGTGCCTGCTCGACCGTAACGGTCTGCGTCCGGCGCGTTGGGTCACCACCAAGAACGGTTTCATCACCCTGGCCTCGGAAATCGGTGTCTGGAACTACCAGCCTGAAGACGTGATCGCCAAGGGCCGCGTTGGCCCGGGCCAGATCTTTGCCGTGGACACCGAAACCGGTCAGATCCTCGACACCGATGCGATCGACAACCGCCTGAAGTCCCGTCATCCGTACAAGCAATGGCTGCGCAAGAATGCCCTGCGCATCCAGGCGACCATGGAAGACAACGACCACGGTTCGGCGTTCTACGACGTCGATCAGCTCAAGCAATACATGAAGATGTACCAGGTCACTTTCGAAGAACGTGATCAGGTGCTGCGTCCGCTCGGCGAGCAAGGCTACGAAGCCGTCGGCTCGATGGGCGACGATACGCCGATGGCCGTGCTGTCCCAGCGCGTGCGCACGCCGTACGACTATTTCCGTCAGCAGTTCGCGCAGGTCACCAACCCGCCGATCGACCCGCTGCGTGAAGCCATCGTCATGTCGCTGGAGATCTGCCTCGGTGCCGAGCGCAACATCTTCCAGGAATCGCCGGAACACGCCTCGCGCGTGATCCTCAGCTCGCCGGTCATTTCCCCGGCCAAGTGGCGCTCGCTGATGAACCTCGATCGTCCGGGCTTCGAGCGCGCGATCATCGACCTCAACTACGACGAAAGCGTCGGCCTCGAAGCGGCGATCCGCAACGTTGCCGATCAGGCTGAAGAAGCCGTGCGCGCCGGTCGTACCCAGGTTGTGTTGAGTGACCGTCACATTGCCCCGGGCAAGTTGCCGATCCACGCTTCGCTCGCAACCGGCGCGGTGCACCACCGCCTGACCGAAAAAGGCCTGCGTTGCGACTCCAACATCCTCGTGGAAACCGCGACCGCTCGCGACCCGCATCACTTCGCCGTGCTGATCGGTTTCGGCGCCTCTGCCGTTTATCCATTCCTGGCCTACGAAGTGCTGGGCGACCTGATCCGTACCGGTGAAGTGCTGGGCGACCTCTATGAGGTGTTCAAGAACTACCGCAAAGGCATCACCAAAGGTCTGCTCAAGATTCTGTCGAAGATGGGTATTTCGACCATCACGTCGTACCGCGGTGCGCAGTTGTTCGAAGCCATCGGCCTGTCCGAAGAAGTGTGCGAGTTGAGCTTCCGTGGTGTGCCAAGCCGCATCAAAGGCGCGCGTTTCGTCGACATCGAAGCCGAGCAGAAAGCCCTCGCCGCCGAAGCCTGGAGCCCGCGCAAGCCGATCCAGCAAGGCGGCCTGCTGAAGTTCGTCCACGGTGGCGAATATCACGCCTATAACCCGGACGTGGTCAACACCCTGCAAGCCGCTGTGCAGCAGGGCGACTACAGCAAGTTCAAGGAATACACGGCGCTGGTGGACAACCGTCCGGTGTCGATGATCCGCGACATGTTCAAGGTCAAAACCCTCGACACGCCGCTGGACATCAGCGAAATCGAACCACTGGAGTCGGTGCTTAAGCGCTTTGACTCCGCCGGTATCTCGCTGGGCGCCCTGTCGCCGGAAGCTCACGAAGCCTTGGCCGAAGCCATGAACCGCCTCGGTGCGCGTTCCAACTCCGGCGAAGGCGGCGAAGACCCGGCTCGCTACGGCACCATCAAGAGCTCGAAAATCAAGCAGGTTGCGACGGGCCGTTTCGGTGTGACCCCGGAATACCTGGTCAACGCTGAAGTGCTGCAGATCAAAGTCGCTCAGGGCGCCAAGCCCGGCGAAGGTGGTCAGCTGCCAGGTGGCAAGGTCAACGGTCTGATCGCCAAGCTGCGTTACGCAGTGCCGGGCGTGACCCTGATTTCGCCACCACCGCACCACGACATCTATTCGATCGAAGACTTGTCGCAGCTGATTTTTGACCTCAAGCAGGTCAACCCGAAGGCGCTGGTCTCGGTGAAACTCGTAGCAGAAGCGGGCGTCGGCACCATCGCCGCCGGTGTGGCCAAGGCCTATGCGGACTTGATCACCATCTCCGGCTACGACGGCGGCACCGGCGCATCGCCGCTGACCTCGATCAAATACGCGGGCGCTCCGTGGGAACTCGGCCTGGCCGAAACCCACCAGACCCTGCGTGGCAACGACCTGCGCGGCAAAGTGCGGGTACAAACCGACGGTGGCCTGAAAACCGGCCTCGACGTGATCAAGGCGGCGATCCTCGGCGCTGAAAGCTTCGGCTTCGGCACCGCGCCAATGATCGCGCTGGGCTGCAAATACCTGCGTATCTGCCACTTGAACAACTGCGCCACCGGTGTTGCGACCCAGAACGAGAAGCTGCGCAAGGATCACTACATCGGCACCGTCGACATGGTGGTGAACTTCTTCACCTACGTCGCCGAAGAAACCCGTGAGTGGCTGGCCAAGCTGGGCGTGCGCTCCCTCGAAGAGCTGATCGGTCGTACCGATCTGCTGGACATCCTCGAAGGTCAGACCGCCAAGCAGCAACACCTGGACCTGACGCCGTTGCTGGGCAGCGATCACATTCCGGCAGACAAGCCTCAATTCTGCCAGGTGGAGCGCAACCCGCCGTTCGACAAAGGCCTGCTGGCCGAGAAAATGGTCGACATGGCCACCTCGGCCATCAACGACATGAGCGGCGCCGATTTCGCCCTGGATATCTGCAACTGCGACCGTTCTATCGGCGCGCGGATCTCCGGTGAAATTGCTCGCAAACACGGCAACCAGGGCATGGCGAACGCGCCGATCACCTTCCGCTTCAAAGGGACGGCCGGTCAAAGCTTCGGTGTGTGGAACGCCGGCGGCCTGAACATGTACCTGGAAGGCGATGCCAACGACTACGTCGGCAAAGGCATGACCGGCGGCAAACTGGTCATCGTTCCGCCGAAGGGCAGCGTCTACAAGACTCAGGACAGCGCCATTATCGGCAACACCTGCCTGTACGGCGCCACGGGCGGCAAGCTGTTCGCCGCCGGCACCGCGGGCGAGCGTTTCGCTGTACGTAACTCCGGTGCCCACACGGTTGTGGAAGGCACTGGCGATCACTGCTGCGAGTACATGACCGGTGGTTTCGTCTGCGTCCTGGGCAAGACCGGTTACAACTTCGGTTCAGGCATGACCGGCGGTTTCGCCTACGTGCTCGACCAGGACAACTCCTTCGTTGACCGGGTCAACCACGAACTGGTGGAAATCCAGCGGATCAGCGGTGAAGCGATGGAAGCCTATCGCAGCCACTTGCAACGCGTGCTGAACGAATACGTCGAGGAAACAGACAGCGAATGGGGTCGTAACCTCGCTGAAAACCTCGATGACTATCTGCGTCGTTTCTGGCTGGTCAAGCCCAAGGCTGCCAACCTGAAATCGTTGCTTTCCAGCACCCGTGCCAACCCGCAGTGATATGCGCCTGAAGAGTTTGATGAGGTTTTAACAATGGCTGAACGTCTGAATAACGACTTCCAGTTCATCGATGTCGGGCGCAAGGATCCGAAGAAGAAACTGTTGCGTCAACGCAAGAAAGAGTTCGTGGAGATCTACGAACCCTTCAAACCCCAGCATTCGGCCGATCAGGCCCACCGCTGCCTGGGTTGCGGTAACCCGTATTGCGAATGGAAGTGCCCGGTGCACAACTTCATTCCGAACTGGCTGAAGCTCGTGGCCGAGGGCAACATCCTCCAGGCCGCCGAGCTGTCGCACCAGACCAACACCCTGCCTGAAGTGTGCGGCCGGGTGTGCCCGCAGGATCGTCTGTGCGAGGGTGCCTGCACCCTCAACGACGGTTTTGGCGCGGTGACCATCGGTTCAGTCGAGAAGTACATCACCGACACCGCGTTCGCCATGGGCTGGCGCCCGGACATGTCCAAGGTCAAGCCGACCGGCAAGCGTGTCGCGATCATCGGTGCCGGCCCTGCTGGCCTGGGCTGTGCCGACGTGCTGGTACGTGGCGGCGTGACCCCGGTGGTGTTCGACAAGAACCCGGAAATCGGTGGTCTGCTGACCTTCGGCATCCCCGAGTTCAAGCTGGAAAAGACCGTGCTGAGCAATCGTCGCGAAGTCTTCACTGGCATGGGCATCGAGTTCCGCCTGAACACCGAAGTGGGCAAGGACGTGACCGTCGAGCAACTGCTCGAAGAATACGATGCCGTGTTCATGGGCATGGGCACCTACACCTACATGAAGGGCGGCTTTGCCGGTGAGGACTTGCCGGGCGTGCACGACGCGCTCGACTACCTGATCGCCAACGTCAACCGCAACCTGGGCTTTGAAAAGTCGCCGGAAGATTTCGTCGACATGAAAGGCAAGAAGGTTGTTGTGCTGGGCGGTGGCGACACGGCGATGGACTGCAACCGTACGTCGATCCGTCAGGGCGCCAAGTCGGTGACCTGTGCTTATCGTCGTGACGAAGCGAACATGCCGGGCTCGCGCAAAGAAGTGAAAAACGCCAAGGAAGAAGGGGTGAAATTCCTCTACAACCGCCAGCCGATCGCCATCGTCGGTGAAGACCGCGTCGAAGGCGTGAAAGTGGTCGAGACCCGTCTCGGCGCACCGGACGCCCGTGGCCGCCGCAGCCCTGAGCCGATCCCGGGCTCCGAAGAGATCATCCCGGCTGACGCCGTGGTCATCGCCTTCGGTTTCCGCCCAAGCCCGGCGCCGTGGTTCGAACAGTTCGACATCCAGACCGACAGCCAGGGCCGCGTCGTGGCCCCGGAACAAGGTAAATACAAGCACCAGACCAGCAACCCGAAAATCTTCGCCGGTGGCGACATGGTTCGCGGTTCTGACCTGGTGGTAACGGCAATCTTCGAAGGCCGTAATGCCGCCGAAGGGATCCTGGATTACCTTGGTGTTTAACTAGACTTGAAATGCGATTAAGTGTGGGAGCGGGCTTGCTCGCGAAGGCGGTAGAACAGTCGACATCAATGTTGAATGTTAGGCCCTCTTCGCGAGCAAGCCCGCTCCCACATTGGTTTTGTGGTGCTGCGAAAGCTGCATTCCCCCGCGACAAATTGACCCGATAGACAAAAGGCTGACCTGCAACCGTGCCTTTTGCGTCACGCTCTGAGAAAATGCCCGCACTTTTTTTCCGGATGCCGACATGACTGCCCTGAAGAACGACCGTTTCCTTCGCGCCCTGCTCAAGCAACCCGTAGACGTCACCCCTGTGTGGATGATGCGTCAGGCCGGTCGCTACCTGCCTGAATACCGCGCCAGCCGTGCCAAGGCCGGTGATTTCATGAGCCTGTGCATGAACCCGGAGTTCGCTTGCGAAGTCACGATGCAGCCGCTCGACCGTTATCCACAACTGGACGCGGCGATCCTCTTCTCTGACATCCTCACTATCCCGGACGCCATGGGCCAAGGCCTGTACTTCGAAACCGGTGAAGGCCCGCGCTTCAAGAAAGTCGTCAGCACCCTGGCCGACATCGAAGCCCTGCCGATCCCTGATCCGCACAAAGACCTCGGTTACGTCATGGACGCGGTCAGCACCATCCGCCGTGAACTGAACGGTCGTGTGCCGTTGATCGGCTTCTCCGGTAGCCCATGGACCCTGGCGACCTACATGGTTGAAGGCGGCTCGTCGAAAGACTACCGCAAGACCAAAACCATGCTCTACGACAACCCGCAAGCCTTGCACCTGCTGCTGGACAAACTCGCGCAGACGGTCACCAGCTACCTCAACGGCCAGATCATGGCCGGTGCGCAAGCCGTGCAGATTTTCGATAGCTGGGGCGGCAGCCTCTCGGCGGCGGCGTACCAGGAATTCTCCCTGGCCTACATGAAAAAGATCGTCAGCGGCCTGATCCGCGAACACGAAGGCCGCAAAGTGCCGGTCATCCTGTTCACCAAGGGCGGCGGCCTGTGGCTGGAAAGCATCGCCGACGCCGGCGCCGATGCACTTGGCCTGGACTGGACCTGCGACATCGGCAGCGCCCGTGATCGCGTCGGCAGCAAAATCGCGCTGCAAGGCAATATGGACCCGACCGTGTTGTACGCCAAACCAGAAGCCATTCGCACCGAAGTCGGCCGCATCCTCGCCAGCTACGGCAAGGGTAGCGGCCACGTGTTCAACCTCGGCCATGGCATCACACCGGAAGTTGATCCGGAACATGCGGGTGCGTTCTTGCGCGCGGTGCATGAGTTGTCGGCGCAGTATCACGAGTGATCGTCGCCCGAAAATGAAAACGCCCGGCTAATGCCGGGCGTTTTTGTTTGCGAGATGCCGAACTGTGCTCGGTCAATGTGGGAGCGGGCTTGCTCGCGAAGACGGAGTGTCAGTCAGCATTGATGTGCCTGACACACCGCTTTTGCGAGCAAGCCAGCTCCCACAGGGTTTTGCGTCAGGCGTTGATATTTTCCAGCGGCGGCAACTTCGCCAGCTTCAACGCCACCAGCAGCGCAATCACCAGCAACGTACCAATGAACACTCCAATCCCGTTCCATCCGCCCAAGTGCCAGAACACCCCGCCCGCCGTCCCGGCAATGCTCGACCCGGCGTAATAGCTGAACAGATACAGCGATGACGCCTGCCCCTTGGCCCTGATTGCCCGACGTCCTATCCAGCTACTCGCCACGGAGTGCGCGGCAAAGAAGCCAAAGGTAAAGATCAGCATGCCAATGATCACCACCGGCAGCGGTGTAAACATCGTCAGGGCAAGACCGGCGAGCATCAGCACAATTGTCGCCCAGAGCACTTTGCGGCGACCCAGCTTGTCCGCCAGCGAACCGATTTTCGCCGAGCTGTAAATCCCCGACAGGTACACCACCGAGAGCAGTCCGACGAAGGCTTGTTCCATGTGATACGGCTCGGCCAGCAAGCGGTAACCGATGTAGTTGAACAGCGTGACGAACGCGCCCATCAACACAAAGGCTTCAAGGAACAACAACGGCAAACCGGCATCGCGAAAGTGCATGGTGAAGCCGTCGAGCAAGCTGCGCGGGTGCAGCGAGCGGGCGCGGAAGTTGCGCGACTCGGGAAGGATTTTCCAAAACACCGCCGCCGCGATCAGGGCCAGGCCGCCGATCACCAGCATCGCCGTGTGCCAGCTGACGAAGTCGATCAACACCCCGGTAATCAAGCGCCCGCTCATCCCGCCAATCGCGTTGCCGCCGATGTACAAACCCATCGCCAGACCGATGTGCTGCGGATGGATCTCTTCGCTCAGATACGTCATGGCCACCGCTGCAAGGCCACTTAACGACAACCCGATCAGTGCACGCATGATCAACACGCCTTCCCAACTTGGCATCATCGCGCTGGCCATGGTGCACAGCGCGGCGGCGAACAATGCGGCAACCATCACCGGTTTGCGGCCGACTCGGTCGGAGATCGGGCCGGTGATCAGCAGGCCAATGGCGAGCATGCCGGTCGCCACCGATAGGATCAGGCTGCTCTGCGCCGCGTTGATCGAATATTCGTGCGACAGCAGCGGCATCATCGGTTGCACGCAGTACAGCAGCGCGAACGTCGCGAAGCCGCCGGAGAACAGGGCCAGCACCGTGCGCATGAACATCGGCGTGCCTTTCTCGATGTAAATCTCCTTCAGCTCGGCGACGACATCGTCCGCTGCAGCAGGCGGTACTTCGTGGGCAAGGGGGGCGACAGCAGTTTTCACGTTGGACCTCGGAGGGCGCAGCCGGTCAGGCAATGAAAAAAGCATATAGCTGCCTAATGATTCAATCCAATATATTGTTCGACCTGTTTGAGAGCTTTTACGACCTAATGGGGTTTTCATGGAATTGCGTCACCTGCGCTACTTCATCGCCGTCGCCGAAGAACTGCACTTCGGCCGCGCCGCTCAGGTACTGGGCATCTCTCAGCCGCCGCTGAGCCAGCAGATTCAGGCACTGGAGGCCGAGGTGGGCGCACGCTTGTTCGAGCGCACCAATCGTCGGGTCGAGCTCAGCGAAGCCGGTCGATTGTTTCTGCAGGAGGCGCGATTAGCGCTGGCGCAAGTCGACAAAGCCGCCGATGTAGCGCGGCGTGCGCAACTCGGGGAGCTCGGTGAACTGAAGATCGGCTTCACGTCCTCGGCACCATTCAACTCGACCATTCCCCAGGCGATTTTTTCGTTCCGGCAGCGCTTCCCGGCGGTGCACCTGAATTTGCGGGAGATGAGCAGTACCCAGGTCGCCGATGCGCTGGTCGACGAGTCGATTGAGGTCGGCATCATGCGGCCGTTGGGGTTGCCGGATTCCCTCAGCGTCGTGGAACTGATGCGCGAGCCACTGGTGGCGGTGCTCAGCTCCAAGCATCCGTTGGTCAATGGCAGCGAAGACGGACTGTTTCTGTCGGCACTGGCCCTTGAGCCTTTCGTGTTTTTCCCACGCAGCTACGGCAGCGGTCTCTACGCACAATTGCTCAGCCTGGCCCGCGATGCGGGTTTCAGTCCGCACTTTGCCCAAGAGGCGGGCGAGGCGATGACGATTATCGGCCTGGTAGCGGCGGGGCTGGGGGTGTCGGTGCTGCCGGCGTCGTATCAACGGATGCGCATCGATGGCGTGGTGTATCGACCGTTGCTGGATCCCGCGGCGGTGTCGGCGGTGTGGCTGGTGCAGCGTAAGGATCAGAAGTCGCCGATGGCCAAGGCGTTTGTAGAACTGCTCACGCGTAAGGTTGATCTAAATAGGTCGAAGGCGTATGTCCCAGGATCCGACGAAACATAGTTGAAAACGCGGCCGGGCTCTCATACCCAAAATCAAGGGCGATCCGTGTGATTTGGGCGCCGGCTGAAAGCCGCGCCAATGCCAAGACCACGCACGCACGCTGACGCCACTGACCGAAACTCATCGAAGTCTGTTCTCGGAAAAGGCGACTGAATGAACGCTCACTCATAAACAAATCACGCGCCCAATCCTGAGGGGACTGGTGGATATTGGGTGCCTGAAGATATTCCTGACAGCGCAACAGTAAGCGTTTGTCCACCGGAAGAGGGATGTGCAATGGCAACGCCGTCGCACGGGCAATCTCGTGCAACAGAAGATTAATCAATATCCCGTCTCGACCATCCTCCTGATATTCAAGAGGAAGCTCCACCGACTCCATTAGCAGCTGCCGCATTAACGGTGAGATATCAATGACCTGGCAGTCACTTCGGGTCAGGGGAATTGACGAAGGTTCAATATAGAGGCTTCGCGTACTGACCCCATAAAACATTACTTCGTGGGCAACCTGCGGTGGGATCCATACGGCACGTTGCGGAGGGACAATCCAATTGCCGCCTTTCGTGACGACTTTCATTACCCCACTCGCCCCATAAAGCAGTTGCGCCCGCCGATGCGTATGGCTGGGTAGCAAATAGGCGTCCGAATAGTCAGTTCCGATTGCGACAACCGCGCGCGGCGTGTGATCTAAAACATGTATCGACGCATTTCGCATGGGATTTGTTCTTAGGTTGGCTGAAACTCAAACGTACATGGCTCGAATGCTCAAGCGAGTCGCTTTTTCGTCATCTATCGTACGCGGCGTATTTTAACGGAATGAACGTGATGAGCTACGTTTTGCTAGGGTTTTTTGGTTGTTTTGCAGGTGTCACAACCGTTTTGTTCGGATTTGGTGGTGGTTTTGTAGTCGTACCGGTGCTGTACCAGATTTTACTGGCGACTCATGGGGTTGAGGATCCAATCGGCCAATCAGCAATGCATATCGCAATAGCGACTTCCACTTGCGTCATGATTGTGAACTCATCAATCAGCACAAGTAAGCATGCTAGAGCGGGCACTCTGCTAAAGGACTATATATGGCCGCTCGCCGGTTTCATCGGTCTAGGCGCCGTGATAGGTGCCATCACTGCCGGTTTTGTGGATGGTTATATATTACGTGTTGCATTCATTATCTATCTGGCAATCACGATTCTGGATTGTTTATTTCGCCGCGGATTCATTCAGCAAAATATCAACGCAAAACCCGAGAGATTGAGCGTCTTGGCGACTATCCCGGGCGGAATGAGCATTGGGGCTATTGCGACTTTTCTCGGGGTGGGTGGTAGTGTTATGACGGTTCCGTTACTTCGTCGCTGCGGGTTGAATATGACTCAGGCTACGTCCATGGCGAATCCATTGAGTTTGCCTGTAGCACTAGCAGGAACAGCGACCTATATTGTTATTGCGCAAGTAGGCAAACAAAATTTTGGCGCTTGGTACTTAGGTTATGTTGACCTCATTGCTTTCGGAGTTTTGACAATAGGCGCGATAGCTGGCATTCGAATGACGATGCCCTGGGTTGGAACAATTCCAGATCGGATTCATGCGATTGTATATGTAAGCCTGCTCGCGGTTGTGGCGCTGAGCATGATGTTTAAATAATAAAATAAACGTTGCTCAATTAGAAATTAAAAGCGTAAAACTGCTTCGTTATTTTAATCTGATAAATCGCATATGGGTTTTATGACAAATACTAACGAGGCTGTTGTGTGAAGATGCTGCGGGATGAACGTTTAGGAGTATTATTTATATTGAAAGTACGGTGTTTTTTGGTGCGAGGTTCAGTGCCGGTTTAATCAGTTTTTTCGCAACGAAATTACCGTACGTGAAACAGTATTAAACTTAACAGCTGCGAGGTGAAAATAATTCAGGCTATTACAATGCTAGAGAGTGAATTGGATTTCAAGCGTGATGAAGAGGATTTGATTATGAACTATTTCGCTACTCATTGAAAAACGACAAATCTAATTCGAGAATAATATGACACGATAGAATTGGCATGAACTGTCGCATTGCCTATCTGCGGAAAGCAAGTGTTACCTATCATTTCCCTTATGCGCGAGATCGCCCGGCTCCGAAAACCTTTAATTCTTTTCATCGCAGGCTACGTTCAATGAACGCGATGATGAAATAAGCTGTATTGAGACCATTGAAACCAGCTGCCACCCATCCGCTTTGAACGAAAGTGGCAGCTCATCACGTCAAGGAGTTAGACAATGCACACTGTAAATCTGTACAAATTCCGGCTGTTCTCTCACTTCGATCCTGAATCCAGATCCCACTGTATCTCGGCCCATGGAGGTGGAAAATGACCGAGTCAGTAGAAGCAAAAACCATCGGATTAACCCCCTGCATCTACTGCTCAGACAATGCACTGTTCCACGTCAGCGCTGGAGTACCCGTCAACGAAGCATTGGCAATGGCTTCTGATTTGCTGTTCCTTTCCAAGGCACTCGCGGAAGACGCAGCTTACGCTAGAGACAGCGACCGCCATGCTTGGGCCGCACACTATTTGACGGCAATGGGCAAGGCGGTGATTGATGATGTTGTGAAGGCGGTTACGCCAAGACCTGCTAGGACATGTAAGAAAGCCGCAGAATAGCGGCTAGCCATTCTGATAAGAGCCCCAATTTTTGGGCTTCCATTGGTGCGTCCAGCATGGGCACATTCTTGCGGGTGATAGTCCCGCCGTAAGCTGACGCGCCTAAGACTTAAAAAAGGGGGAAGTGCCACGGCTTCCCCCGGGTTTTTGTTATTTGGCTTTTTGTTTGTCTTCCAAGCTTTTCATAATCGCAGCCTTGTTCTCCAAAAACTCATGCAGCCCTTTTGCTCGAAGATTACACGCGTCGCAATTCGCGCATCCAGTGCCAATTATTCCGTCGTAGCAAGTCAGTTGTTGGTGCTGAATCAATTCAAGCTTTCCATGCTGCTCGGCAAGAGCCCATGTTTCTGCCTTGTTCAACCACATGAGTGGCGTTTCAATCCGCACCCTATAGTCCATACACAGTTCAATGGCTTTATGCAGAGCCCTGACAAATTCGTCCCGACAATCCGGGTAGCCAGAGAAATCCGTCTCGCAAACACCTGTGATGACAGCCTCGGCCCGAACTTGATAGGCATAAATAGAGGCCAATGTTAAAAACAGAATATTTCTACCGGGTACAAAGGTGCTTGGCAAGCTTTCCCCTGGACTATTCACACTGGGTACTGGAGTGTGATCGCGGGTCAAACTACTGATTGCCAGTTCATTCACCAACGAAGTGTCCAGAACCTTGTGTACCGTTACCCCAAGTTCTTTCGACAGCTGCTTCGCCACCTCTATCTCCGCGCGATGGCGCTGGCCATAGTCGAACGTGATGCAGTGGATTTCATCGTAAAGCGGCAACGCATGGATCAAGCAAGTGGTGGAGTCCTGCCCACCGCTGAAAACGATAACCGCTTTTTTGGTAATGTTTTACTCATCCTTGGAGTCTCCCGAGAGGTAGCCGGGTCATTGACCTTATTGGGAAGTCAAGGTCTCGCTGTGGGACGCTTCCGAAAATACATGCACCGCTTTCTGATGTTTTATTTCTTTGCCGGGAGGAGGCATAGAAAAAACCCTTGGCTAATTGGTTTGTTGGTCAAGATCATTCAATTTTTCTAACAACCGTCGCTCAAGAACGTCTAGCATTCGCTGTGTGTGTTAACTCTCATCCAGGGTCTTTGACCTTTTTGAATCTCGATTTAGAGGATCAATGCTTCCTCACTGACTTACACACGGACTGCATATAAAGGGCAACCACCGTCCACCCACCAAGCTTGTGCGATGTCTTGGTTGTTTTCTCGGGTTGATAGACGGCACCTTGTTTCGATTTTCGGCCTGTTGAACCTTCGCCAATTTCCCACGCAACACCCCGAAAGTACTTCGATACATCCCTTCGCCTTTTTTCTGATCGGCCGATAACCGTTGCGGACTCATCACAAACAATGGAGATACAGGATGTTCAAGCAGCTAGCCCTCACCGCTTTGCTGGCCGTGGCCGCACTCACCGGTGGTTGTGCTTCGGTAAAAATGGCGGATGACACGCAGGACGCTCAAGCGAAGTCCTTCCAGGTCGCCCCGGACAAAGCCAACATCTACGTTTATCGCAACGAGAGCATGGGCGCCGGAGTGAAAATGCCGGTAACGCTAAACGGTAAACCGGTCGGCCAGACTGTCGCCAAGTCTTACCTGATGTTGGCTGTCCCGGCCGGTCAGCAGACCTTGGTATCTTCGGCGGAAAACGATTCCGAACTGAAACTCACCGCAGAAGCCGGCAAGAACTACTTTGTCTGGCAGGAAGTGAAAGTGGGCTTCATCAAGGCACGCAACAGCCCGCAAGTGGTTGATGACCAGACCGGTCGTGCTGGCGTTGCTGAAAGCAAGTTGATTCAGGCCCAGTAAGCGTTTGAACGGCCTCTGCGCCAAGCGCGGGGGCCGTTTTCATAGTTGTTGGAAGCGCTGCTGTCCACACCGCTGACGCCGTTACGATGCAGCAGGCGCTTGCCTTGATTGGCTTTGCTGCGCCGAAACCTGCTCCTGCAATCGTCGCCCGACGACATCCAGCAAATCACAACCATCACGCAATGACGTCACCAACACCCGCGCCAGCTCACTGTAAACGCCCTCGCCAAACGCAAAACTTTCAAGCAGCTGAGTCGCCGTGCGGATGCGGTAAGCCGCCGTATCGTGCAATACGTCCAGCGGTGCTTCGGTGTCGATAACCAGCGAAGCGATGGTGCAATCGATGCCGGTGATAGGCATGTATCTATCCATGACAAAAAACCTCCATTACGTAAGAGCGCGCGATTACTTATTGGTGACTGTTGGATGGCGCCATAGACAACCCACTGGGAGGGTCAAGAATGTCCAGCGCCCGGTTGACCATCAGCTCGGCCAGCACGATCAGTTGCTGAATGGCCAATGCCTCGTTGCGACGCGAGCCTTCGAGCTCGCAGGCGAGGTCAGTGGTCATCACATTCAGCGAGGCGAGGGTTTCAGTGGCGTGACAGAGCAAGGACTCTGTATCGACGTTCGGGTTGATGCTGAACATATGGCTGACAGGGTCTGGGCGGTTTGGATTGCGCAGGCGCGCGCTGACAGTGCGCTCGGTGGTTTCGAAGAGTTTGGATCGGTCGTTGGTGTCAGCGTCTTTCTGGTCTCGCGATTGCGGACGATCGGGATTGATTCTTTTCATTGTGGTACTCCCTTAGTTTTTTTAGAGAAAAGCGGCATCCCTTCCGGCTCTTCATGATTGATCGGCAGCGATATATGGCTGACGATGCCGATAGGTTTATAACTAAAAACATCATCCATATTGTTCAAATAAGTGAACATTTGTGTAATTAAATGATTCATTAGAAACATCTGTAAGTAAGTTCGTTTCGCTTTGTGGGATTCGTCGACTACAAGGCATACAGAAGTAAACGTGGAATTAAACACGGCTTTATGAATGTATAATCGCCTGGAGTTTTGCTGTCTGTGTACCAGGCGGTCGAGTCGCCCTTGGTCATCTCAAGAGCAAAAATGCAACACTCGGCTGGAGTGCATTAATTTATTATAAGTGGTTGGCAGTCATTCAATGTATAAAAAAGAAAAGACGGAAAAGCTGAAGAGTAATATTAAATATCTTATAAAAAGTAGAGGTGAAACTCAAATTTCGTTGTGTAGCTCAAGTGGTTTGACTCGAACGACTATCTACAACATTTTGGAAGGACGGGTTGTCAATGTACAACAATCCACCATCCGTAAGATTTCCGATTTTTTTGGTGTGTCTTACAAGGAAATAGAAACTGTAGATTTTGAAGAGAGGGAGGTCATAGAGAGTAGCGTTTCCTTGCTGGGTAATATGAACCCGGCTGCAGTTCCTATAATTAAAGAAAATTCGCTTGTGCAGAGTTTAGATAAAAGAATCGGTGAGCTGGTTGCTACTCATCCTCTGACCTATTTTTTCGGTACAGCCTGCAATTTAATAGGTGTGCTTCTGGAAAACGAAATCAAGGGTGTAAATGAGTCGGGAGACTTGTTGATAGTGAAGAAAGGTTTGTCGAATAGCAATAAAGAAAAGCTTGTATATGACAAGACTACAAAGGGTCTATTTATAACTACCGAATCTTGCTGTTGCTCTGACGAGGTTCTTGTTATCGGGGAGATAGTAGAGGAGAGGTTCAATGGATAATCCTTCGGAAAATAGCAAGTATAAGTTATTAGGGTTTGAAAATAATAAAGGCCTTGCCGTTATCATGATTGTTTCGACAGGGAAGGTCGTAAAAATAAAGTTAGATGATTTGTTGAAAAGTGATGTGGTGGATAATTTAAACAGAGCAGAAATAAAGTCTGTGTACAGGAAGTTTTATTCTGGTGGTGCGGCATTGACAGCATACGAAATAAATGACCGGCAAGAAAAGTCATGGATGATTTATGTAGCTCTTAATTTGTTGCTTTTTGCGCTATATATCTTCACAAATGTTGCCGCAACGAAGCTGATATACATAGAGTGGCTTGATATTGTTGTCACTCCAGGGGTTTTTATTTACCCGTTAACGTTTTTAATAGTTGATATGTTGAATGAATTTTATGGGCTTAGGCTCGCGAGGAAAGCAATATTATTTGCTTTTTCGAGTAATGCTCTGATTACTGTTTTGTTAAGTACTACCAGCTTTCTTCCGGGTTTGTCAGGCTGGAAGCTTGATGAGCCATATAGCGAGGTCATGACTCATGTGTCGTCTGTGTTGGTGGCGTCTTCCATTTCCTTCATTTTTTCTGAACATGTAAATTCTTACTTGTTGAATAAAATAAAGCAGCTTACAAGCTCTAGGTTTTTATTCTTGCGTGTTTTTTTAAGCACGTTTTTTGCGGTGATAGTAGACAGTTTCATTTTTTGTTTTATAGCTTTTTATGGAACGATGACTAATGTCGAAATACTTAATATCATTTATGTCCAGATTATTATAAAAATGTGTTTCGCTGTCTTTAATATTTTGCCTGCTTATGGAGCAAGATCCCTATTTAAACGGTATGTGGTTAGCGCCTGAGACGTGGAAAAGGGGAAGTGGCACGGCTTCCCCTGGATTTTCACTATTTGAATTTTTGTTTGTTTTCCAGGCTCTTCATAACCGCCGACTTATTCTCCAGAAACTCGTTCAGCCCTTTCGCTCGAAGATTGCACGCATCGCAATTCGCGCATCCGGTCCCCATTATTCCGTTGTAGCAAGTCAGTGTCTGGTGCTGAACCAATTCCAACTTTCCATTCTGCTCGGCAAGCGCCCATGTTTCTGCCTTGTTCAACCACATGAGCGGCGTTTCAATCCGTAGTTTGTAGTCCATGCCCAACTCAATGGCTGTATGCAGAGCCCTGACAAACTCGTCACGGCAATCCGGGTAGCCAGAGAAATCCGTCTCGCAAACACCTGTGATGACCGCCTCGGCCCGAACTTGATAGGCATAAATAGAGGCCAAAGTTAAAAACAGAATATTTCTACCAGGTACGAAAGTACTTGGCAGGCTATCTCCAGAACTGTCCACGCCAGGTACTGGAATGTTGTCACGCGTCAAACTGCTGATTGCCAGTTCATTCAACAACGTAGTGTCCAGCACCTTGTGTACGGTCACACCAAGCTCTTTCGACAGTTGCTGCGCCACCTCGATTTCCGCGCGGTGGCGCTGGCCATAGTCGAACGTAATGCAATGGATTTCATCGTAAAGCGGCAACGCATGGATCAAGCACGTGGTGGAGTCCTGTCCACCGCTGAATACGATCACGGCCTTTTTGGTCACGGTTCATTCTTCCTTGTGATACCCGACGTATCGCGGGGCATTGACCCTAGCGCGTAGCCTCCATTCTGGCTGTGGGACGCTTCCGAAATTGAGTGCTCCGCTTTCCGTTTGTGTCTGTTCGTTGGCGACGACCAGCGCCGAAATATCAGCGAAGTATTCCACCACCCATCCTCTGTGGCAGATAACGCATCTAAATCAATGACAGGCTTGAAATATTCGGGTGGCCACCTTATTTCCTGTCACGCCATCGACTTCTTGCGTGGAGATAAGCGGCCAAATCGCTGTAGCCCAATTGACCTGCAATTTCCGTTAACGACTCTCCCTGCATTTCAAGATGCAGTTCCAGTTCTGCGCGAATCTGATCGAGTAATTGCCTGAAGGTCGTACCCTGCTCTTCCAGACGCCTGCGTAATGTTCTGGGCGTCTGGTGCAGCGCCTTTGCAAGATGGTCCAGATTTGGAGCTTCACCTCTCGCCAGCGACCGTCGCGCTCCTTCAGCAACCTTGGCTGACCAACCGCTGAAATTACGGTGTGTGGCAATCCTTCTATCCAACTCCTGCGTCAATAACTCCAACATCCCGTGATGACGGGTCTGCATCGGCAGGCTCAAGCTTCGAGCATCGAAATAGAGGCAGTTAGCCGTGCAGTCAAACTCGATACGATTGCCAAACCACTGGGCGTACTGTTTGTAATACGTGGGTCGCGAATGAATGAATTTTGCCAGCACTGGCTGCACATCCTGTCCCGTTCCCCGGCGTAACTGCGCGATGGACATCGCGCCGTAGTGTTCGACGACATATCGCGCCAACTCTCCTGGCGCATCGACGCACAGTTCGACTCCGACACCGTTTTCGTCGTTCACCAATTTCACGTTATCAGTGTCCGAGGCAAGCGGTGCGTACTTGGCCCAAAGGTGCATGGACGACAAAACGTCGGGACTGTACAGGCAAAGATAAGCCAATACGTGCCAATCCTGAGGGGTGAACAGCGCGAACAGTTTTAACCCGATAGCAGGATCAATGCGCGCCGCCTCACGCCATAGCTGATTCAGTTCGATCAGGCTGTAATCCGTGGTTTTTCGGGAGACCTGGCTATTAAGGAAGCGCTCCAGCACCTGGCCCAGCCTGCCGCGATGAAAGCGCTGGGGCGGGTGATTGGCCGGTTCTAGCTCAATTCTGTCCATTTCGCGCATTGGGTGGGCTCGCTCCTGAGTCTCTAATGACAAGGCATTGCCCGCAAGGGCCTAAATCGAGAGTGCCATGAATACAACAATGCTCGTCAATAACCCAGCCTTGATAGTGGCCGGGATTTTCCTTGGTTTCATTTTGCTGGAACTTGCCTGCTCCTCGTTTCGTCAGTCGTCAGGTGGTAAACGTGACGTGCTCATTGAAACCGTCGGCTCCGGTATATTACTAATGGTCACATTCCCTTTAGTCATGTGGCTAAGTGGCATGATCTTAAATCAGGCAATTCCGGATATGAAGGGCTCACTGTCCGCCATTCCATGGGTTGCAGGATTTGCATTGTTTCTGCTGCTGGATGACATGACCCAATATTGGTGGCATCGCCTGACTCATCGGGTTCCCGCCCTTTATGCATTGCATCGCGCACATCATTCCGCCCCCTACATGAGCGTCCGCATCGTCTATCGCAACAATAGTTTCTACTACCTTTTGATGCCAGGCATCTGGCTATCTGGCGTATTGATTTATTTGGGGCTTGCACCCGTTTATTACGTTTATTTGATTATAAAAATGACTGTGATCTTCGCGGCACACAGCAGTGTTGCGTGGGACGACAAACTTTATCGCATTCGCGCTTTACGACCAATTGTCTGGGTTCTGGAGCGAACCATCTCCACTCCATCCACTCATTCTGCGCATCACGGTTTGACTGCCGAGGATGGTGTGACGCACTACAAAGGCAATTTCGGTAACCTGTTATTTTTATGGGATGTTTTGTTCGGAACAGCCAAAATTACTCGTAGGCGTCCGCCAGCATACGGTATCGAACACTTGTCGCCGATAAGCTGGAAAGAAGAATTGTTCTGGCCAATCGTTCGCTCCCACCGGACCGTACCCAAGGTAAGTAACGCTAAACAGAAGGTTGCGCGATGAGCCGTCATATCGTTCTGCTGTCTGGATCGAATAGATCCAGCAGTCAATCAGTCAAAGTTGCCCATTACCTGCGCGAGCGATTAGAAGCACTCGAGCTTTGTGACTCAAGCGAACTGATAGACCTGGCGTCTAGTCCGCTACCGCTTTGGCCAGAAGAAGACACTCAGAAAGCCTGGAGTGTCCAGCAATCCATCCTCAAAAAAGCAACAGCATTGATCGTGATCAGTCCAGAGTGGAATGGCATGGCTTGCCCGGCCCTGAAGAACTTCTTTTTGTACGCAGGGCTCGGCGAACTAGGACATAAGCCCGCGCTTTTAGTTGGCGTTTCAGCTGGGCTTGGGGGAGCGTACCCCATTACAGAGTTACGTGCTTCTAGCTACAAAAATAGCCGGATCCTGTATTTGCCTGAACAGCTGATAATAAGAAACGTTGAATCGATGTTAAACAGTGAATGTCCTTCAGACGAAAATGATATTCGCATCCGCGCACGTGCCGATTGGGCTTTACATATGCTTTGTCATTACGACGAAGCCTTGAGCGGGATACGACCGGTAATCAAACATCCACCTGAGTTCTCTACCGGAATGTAAATTGCCACACTTCAAGTGCTGTTCAATAAAAAGATCGTCCGAACGCGGCCTTGGCCTTCGGACGATTTTTTGATTTTGCTTATGACCACCGCCGAAAAATCAGCGACGTATTAACCCCACCAAACGCAAAATTGTTGTTCATCACGTATTCATTGCTCATCTGACGAAACTCGCCGCGCAAGTAATCCAGCTTGCCGCAATGCGGATCGACCTCGTCGAGGTTCAAGGTGTGCACGTACAAATCGCGGTTCATCATTTCGATGCTGAACCAGGACTCCAGTGCACCGCAGGCGCCCAAGGTGTGGCCGAGGAAGCTTTTCTGCGAACTGATCGGCATGTGTTCGCCAAACAACGCGCTGGTTGCCAGTGTTTCGGCGATGTCGCCCTGTTCTGTCGCGGTGCCGTGACCGTTCACGTAGCCGATGTCTGAAGGCTGAAGGCCGGCGTCTTCCAGGGCGAGTTCCATGGCCCTGCGCATGGTGAGCTGCTCTGGACGCGTGGTGTGCTGGCCGTCGGCGTTGCTGCCGAAGCCGACGAGTTCGGCGTGGATGTGCGCACCGCGAGCCAGGGCGTGTTCCAACTCTTCAAGCACCAGCATGCCGCCGCCTTCACCGATCACCAGGCCGTCGCGGCCTTTGTCATAAGGGCGAGGGGTGGATTGCGGGGTGTCGTTTTTCAGGCTGGTGGCGTAGAGCGCGTCGAAGACCATGGCTTCGGTCGGGCACAGCTCTTCGGCGCCACCGGCCAGCATCAGCGGCAGACGGCCGAACTTGATCGACTCGTAGGCGTAACCGATGCCCTGGCTGCCGCTGGTGCAGGCGCTGGACGTCGGAATCAAACGGCCAGTAAGGCCGAAGAAGATGCTGATGTTCGCGGCCGTGGTGTGCGGCATCATCCGCACGTAAGAGTTGGCGTTCAGGCCCTCAGCGACCGAGTTGAGCAGCATGTTGCCGAATGCTTTGATCTCGTCGGTGCTGCCGGTGGACGAACCACACGCGACACCCATGCGCCCGTCCTTGATCGACGCGTCGCCGAGCAATCCGGCATCGGCCAGCGCTTGTTCAGCGGCGCCGACGGCCAGCCGTGACACGCGGCCCATGCTGCGCAGTTGTTTGCGGGTCCAGTGGCTCGGGACTTTGAAGTCATCGATGGGGCCGGCGAGGCGGGTATTGAGTTCAGTAAAGCGATCCCACTCGTCCATCCGGCGAATGCCGCTGCGATTGGCCGCAAAGTGGCTGGCGATGGTTTCCCAGTCGCTGCCCAGTGAGGTGATGCCGGCCATGCCGGTGACGACGACGCGCTTCATCAGCACAGGCCTCCATTGACGGCCAAAACCTGCCGGGTGATGTACGAGGCTTCCGCCGACATCAGGAAATTCACTGCGCCGGCCACCTCTTCAGGGGTGCCCATGCGTTGTGCTGGGATCATTTTCATCAGTTCTTCCACGGGCACGTTTTCGTCGAGCATGGCGGTGTCGATCAGGCCGGGTGCGACACAGTTGACGGTGATTTTGCGCTTGCCCAACTCGATCGCCAATGCCTTCGCCGCGCCGATCAAACCGGCCTTGGAGGCGCTGTAATTGACTTGGCCACGGTTACCGATCAAGCCCGACACTGACGTAATGCAGACAATCCGCCCGGCTGCGCGCCGACGAATCATCGGCATCATCACCGGGTGCAGCACGTTGTAGAAGCCGTCGAGGTTGGTGCGCATCACTACGTCCCAATCATCCTCGCTCAGCGCGGGAAAAGCACCGTCGCGGGTCAGGCCAGCGTTGAGCACCACGCCGTAGTAGGCGCCGTGAGCGTCCACGTCGGCTTCGAGAATGGCTTTGCAACTGGCGCGGTCGGAGACATCGAATTGCAGGACGCGCGCGCGCCGGCCCAATGCCTCGACGTCTGTTTTCACGGCGGCAGCGTCTGCCAGACCGCTGCGGCAATGCAGCACGATGTCGTGCCCGGCCTGAGCCAGGCGCAAAGCGATGGCGCGGCCGATGCCACGGCTGGAACCGGTGACCAGTACGGATTCAGTCATGACTGGACTCCTTTGGATTCATCAAGATATTGAGCGGCCTGAGGCGGGCGGAACACGTTCAGACGGGCGGTGGCGTGGATGCCGGGGGCGTTGATGTGGCATTCGAACACGCCCATCCCGTTGTCGTCTTCCAGTGAGCGCAGGCCGTGGATGGTCAGCTCGGTGCCGGCGGGAAAGTGTTCGACGTTGCATTCGAATTTACGTGTACCGAGCAGAAACCCCAGCTCTACCGCATCGCCGCGCGCGCGGGCATGGCAACCGGCGAAAGCGGCGACACTCTGGGCCATCAGTTCGATGCCGACCCAGGCCGGCAGGCTACCGTCTGGTCGATTGAACAGGCCACGGGGTTTGACGGTGAGACGGGTGTGAATCTGCTCGTCATCGAACGACAGGATCTGCTCAATGAGGATCATGTCGCCAGCGTGCGGCAGCAGTTCGGCGAGCGGCCAGTTAATCATGGTGCGTCTCCGATAATCAGGCTGACGTTATTGCCACCGAAAGCGAATGAATTGCTCATCAGGTAGCGAGGTGCAATGGACGTCAGGCGCTTGGCCGGGGTCACCCAATGCAAGGCTGGCAGATCGGGATCCGGCTGGCCGTCCCAGACGTGAGGCGGCAGGGCGTGCTCGCGGTTTTCGGCGCTCAGGCTCAACCAGCAGAACGCCGCTTCGAGGGCCCCGGCGGCGCCGAGGGTGTGGCCGGTCATCGGTTTGGTCGACGAGCAGGGCACGCCGTTCGGGAACAGTGCCGACACGGCGAAGCTTTCCATTGCGTCATTGTGTTGGGTCGCGGTGCCGTGCAGGTTCAAGTAGCCGATTTGCTCAGGTTGCAGCGCCGCGCGACTCAAGGCTTTGCGCATTGCTTGCAGGGCGCCACGACCGCTCGGTTCCGGCGCGGAAATATGGTGCGCATCGGAACTGGCGCCGCTGCCCAGCAGCGCAATTGCCTGGCCGTTGCCGGCACTCTTGGTCATCAGAAACAGCACCGCCGCTTCGCCGATGTTGATACCGTTGCGGTTGGCCGAGAAGGGGTTGCAGCGCTGTTCCGACACCGCTTCCAATGCCGAGAAACCATTGAGCGTCAGTTTGCACAAACTGTCGACGCCGCCGCACAGCACGGCGTCGCAAAGGCCTAGGTCGAGCAGGCGTTGGGCGCTCATCATCGCGCGGGCGCTGGAGGTGCAGGCGGTGGAAATCACATAGGCCGGGCCGCTCAGTTGCAGCCAGTCAGCGAGGAAATTGGCCGGCGCGCCGAGTTCCTGTTGCTGATAGTTGTAGTCAGCCGGGAATTCGTGCTCGCGGATGTAATGGGCCAGGCCACGACTGGCTTCGTCGATGCCCGAGGTGCTGGTGCCCAGAATCACCCCGATGCGGTCACGGCCGTAGGTCTGGGTCGCTTGATCAATCTCGTCGCGAATTTGCAGTGCGGCAGCCATCAGCAATTGGTTGTTGCGGGTGTCTTGTACTTTCAACTCAGGCGGAATCGACGGCAGTTCGCCGCTTACCGCCGCTACCGGTAAGGCACGCTCGGGCACCCAGCCGGTTTCAACGCGCAGGCCTGAGCAATCGCCGGCAAACAGATTGGCGGCGACTTCGCGTTTGCCACGACCCAGCGCGCAGATCACGCCGAGTGCGTTCAGGTAAGCGGTCATGGTGTCTCTCCGCTCAGCGGCGTGACCAGATACTTCGGACCTTTGGGCAGGTTCAACTCGAACTGTAGCGGCTGCAAGTAACGCACGTCCCAGCGAGTGGGCAGCGACCGTTGCGCGCCATGCTGCCAGGCATCGGGGTAGTTGCTTTGCAGCTCGGCTTTCGGGGTTAACGCGAACATTAACGCGGCGAACAATTCCCTGGCTTCCGGATTCGGTGGCAGCAGACCGTCGGCCTGCCATTTGCCATCGATCAGCTTCTGGCGAGCCTGTGGAATGCCGAGCAAATCCATCATCGACCAGCGAATGCCCGGACCCTCACGCGCAATCACCAGCACCCAGTCCTGACGCTGGTCGGCGACCAGACGCTGAATATGCAACTGCTGAGGCAATGGCAGGTTTGGAGCGTGCTCAGGCAACGGTGCCTGGCTGGCGCAAGCGCTCAACAGCAGGGCAAAACCCAGCAATACAAAACGGATCAGCGTGAACTTCTGTGGCGAGGGGGCTTGTTGGAATGCCGCATCACCCCGTTGGGTCGCGAAGCGGCCCCAAAACCCGCAATCGCGGAGTATCAGGTTAACCGCATTCAATGGTTTTACGACTGCTGCGCAGCCGAACGGGGGCGAGCCCCCTCGCCACAAAGGCCCGCTCCCACAGGGGTTAGCGTGAGTAAACATCAAACAGCACCTTCAAGGGGTTTGCGCGCGACCACGTTGACCAGGGTTTCTTCCCGTTGACCAACGGGTTTCGGCTGACGCAGACCCAAGCGTTCAAGCAGGCCGAAATCCTTGGCGCGACTCCACCACAAGTACGGATAAGAAACGTTGTGCGCGCCGAACTCGAAACCCTGCTGGCGGATCATTTGCAGATACCCGGCAGCGCTTTTTTGTACGTGCATCGGATGGCGGAACAGCCAGCGAATCACCCACGTATCAATGTAGGCCTCGGTGGACTCGGCGAACAGCAGATAGCCGCCCGGTTTAAGCACGCGGTAGAACTCGGCCAGCGCCTGTTCCTGCTCCACCAGATGATGGAACGTCTGGTGGCAGAACAGCAGATCGACGCTGGCGTCCGGAATCGCGAGGGTCGCGCAATCGCTGCCGATCAGTTCTACGCTCATGCCTTGGCGCACAGCCTCTTCACCGCTCAGGGTCAGGCTCTGAGGGTCGGCATCGACGCCGATCAATCGTTCAGGCGCGAAGGTCTGGCGCAGGTACTGGAACGACTTGCCCTGACCACAACCTGCGTCCAGCAGCACCGCATTGCTCGGCGGCGGTTCGCTGAACAGGTGACGCAAGTCATTGATCGCCACGCGCAGCACATGGTGCTGCCAGGTGTGACTGCGCAGGAACCAGAAACCGAAGCGGGTTTCTTCGACGTAGTTTTTGCTGAAGCTGCTTTTGTTGAAACTGTTGTCGCTCAAGGCGTTCATGTGGCCTCCTTGGCGCAAATTTCCGAGAGCACGCGCAACCGGCGTTTCGGCTCGGCCACAAACGGGTTGCGTTCGTCCCAGGCATAACCGGCGAGAATCGCGCTGATCATGCGGCGAATGTCCGGCGAGCTGCCTGGATGGTAGATCACGTCCTGGAAGGTCCCCGCGTACCAGCCCTCGACGTAGCAGCGGAAGGTGTCGACGCCACGCTTGAGCGGTTCGGCGAACTCGGTCTGCCAGTCGACGCTTTCACCTTGCAGTTGGCGATGCAACACGCCAGCGGCCATGCTCGCCGAACGCATGGCGATGGTGACGCCGGAGGAGAACACCGGGTCAAGGAATTCCGCGGCGTTGCCGAGCAGCGCAAAGCCCGGACCGTGCAAGGTTTTGACGTTGGCCGAGTAGCCGCCGATGGTGCGCGCGGGCGTGTCCCATACGGCATTTTTCAGCACGCCGGACAGGCTTGGGGTTTCAGCGATGAACCCGCGCAGGCATTCGTCCAGGTTCTCCATGCGGCCTTCGAAATGTTCCGCGGCCGCGACCACGCCCACCGAGCAGCGACCTTTGCTGAACGGGATGGTCCAGAACCAGATGTCGCGATGGATAGGGTGAGTGGTAATGAGGATTTTTTCCCGCTCGAAGGACGGGCTGTCGATGTGGTCTTCGATGTGGGTAAACACGGCCTGGCGCACCGGGAAATTCGACGGCGCTTCAAGGTCCAGCAAGCGCGGCAGCACACGACCGTAGCCGCTGGCATCGAGCACGAAATCCGCTTCGACGCGGTACTGGCTGCCGTCTTCGCGCAGCACGTCGAGTTGCGGTTTCGGCAAGTCGAAATCGACGCTGACGATGGCTTCGCCGTAACGCACTTCCACACCTTGCAGCGCGGCCTGATCGGCCAACAGCTTGTCGAAATCGGCGCGCTGCACCTGGAACGTGGTCGGCTTGCCATGGCTGAACGTGTCGCCAAAATCGAAGGCGCTGTATTGCTCGCCCCAGGCGAACGCGGCGCCGTTCTTGAGCTGGAACCCGGCGGCGTTCACGGCCTCGAGCATGCCGGCTTCTTCAACAAAATCCAGGCAATGCGACAGCAGGCTCTCGCCGATGGAAAACCGCGGGAAGTGCTGGCGCTCGATCATCAGCACATCGTGACCTTTGCGTTTGAGCAGTGCCGCAGCGATGGCGCCCGAGGGCCCCGCGCCAATGACGACGACTTGTCGACGTTGCAGTTCAACTGTTGGCACGGGGGCTCCTTGCCGGGGCGGCGATGTTCAAAGGGGGGCTGTGCATGCCGGCGAGTGCCGGTAGCAGCGTCGCGATCAGGCCCATCACCATCAGCGCAAAGTACAGCGCCGGGCTGATGAGTTGTTGTTGCAGCAGCAGGTTGAGGAAAACGATCTCGCTCAAGCCACGAATATTCAGAAGCAGGCTCTCCCGCCAGCGGCTGGCGCCTTCAAAAGAGGCGCCGGCCCAGCCGAGGCCCAGCCAGTTGCCCAGCAGTTTGCTGGCTATCGGCAACAGCAGCAGTGCGGCCAGTTGCAGCCAGCTCAGGCTGGTCATGGCGGCGTGTACATTGATTTGCACGATGCCGAACGTGAGGATCAGCGGGATGGCGATCCAGGTTTGCAGACGGGTCATCCACACCGCGGAGATTGGCCATACCAACGGCACTTTCAGCGCGGCCATGCACAGCAGATAGCCGATGCCGAAAATCAGCGCATTGAGCTTGAAGTGCTCGGCGACCACCAGCAGCGCGAAGAAGCAACCGCTGTGCAGCAACGGCTGACGCAAACCGAGCAAGCGCAGCAGCACCGGCAGACAAGCGCCGGCCAGCGGCAACAGCAAACTGCTCAGGTGCAGGCTGCCTTGAGCGAAGCCGAACAACGTCCAGCACGCAAGGTCGATGAGGATTGCGGTCTGCACCAGGCGCCGGGTGGCGTCGGGCGGGTAGTTGATGTGTCGCAGGTACAAATACAACACCGGGATTGCGGTGATGGCGAACACCAGGCCCACCGCCAAAGAACTGATCCACGATTGCGCGGGCAGCAGCCATACCGCCGTCGCCAGCCCGCCTGCGAACGGAATGCAAAAACTCGGCAGGGCGATTTTCAGGCTCTGGCGATCCAGCCGCAGGTCGATCACGTCGCTCAGAATGTGCCCCAGCAGCAAGGCAAAGCTCAGGCTGTAGAGGTTTTTCAGCCACGTCGGCGAGATCAGTTCAGCGCCACTGAGCTGCCAGCCGGGTTCGATCCAGAAGTACATCAGCAGCGGCAGGCCGAAGGTCGCCAGCAGCAACTGGCTGACGATCGGGATCAGGCCGAACTGACGACCGACACGGGTGGCCACGGCGAACAATGCGAGGGCCATCAGCCAGAACAGGACAATCATCATGCGGCTGACTCCGCGACCGGAGCGGTGTGCGGATGACGTCCCGCCCACGGCGCCAGGATGAAACTGAAGGCCAGCCCGAGGCTCACTGACAGGCCAAAATTGCTCACGGCCGGCGTGCTTGATACGGCCAGCAAACCGAACGACAGCCAGGTGGTCAGCGCCGCCAGCAAGGTGCCCAGCAGGCTCACGGCGGCACCGCCGACCTGTTCGCGCATGAGGATCGCGTAATCGACGCTGATCGCCGTCACCAGCAGCAGGCCGAATAGGCTGAACAGCGTCAACGGTTGCCCCAGCCAGCCGAGACTGGCCAGGCTGCACAGCGCGGCGAGCAGTGGCAGGGCGACGATGCGCAGGGCGCCGCCGAGGCCGAATGGCAGCATCAACACCAGCACGATCAGCGCGCAGGAAGCGAGTTTGAGCTCCGCTGCGCTGATTTGTGTCGCGGCGAAAACGCTGTTCAATTCACCGAGACGGTCGACCAGTTTGACGCCGGGCAAGTCCAACGCTTGAACGCGTAGCAGGGTTGGGTCGTTCAGGCCTTGCAGGCTGACCATCGCCGCCACGCCACCGTCATCGGTCGGCCCCAACCACAGTGGGCGATAGGGTTCAGCCAGCGGGCCGAGCAGTGCGGTATCGATGTCTTCGGTGGGCAATGCCTGCAATTTCGTCAGTTCGGCGTGCAGCGCTTCGGCTGGCACACCGACGTCGAGCAGCGGCTGCCAGAACTGCGGCAGTTTGCCCAGTGCTTCACGCACTTGCTGCTGTTCGCTTGGCTGGCTCACCAGCTGATTCAGCGACAGGTAACCCTGAAGTTTTTCCAGGTTCACCAACTGATCCAGCCGTTCGTTCAATGCGGTCTGGCGCTCCAACAGTTCTTGCTGATTGGCGCCGCGCACCAGGAAGAACTGGCTGGTCGGTTGAAAACCAGTGATGCGCGCAATGGTCTTGGCTTCGTCAGTCAATTGCTGCGGCGCGCCGATCCACTGGCGGATGTCGTTTTTGCTGTCGAGTTTCAGCAGGCCGCCCACGCAGAAGGCGATCAGCAGGGCCAGCAACACCGGCGTACTGGCCTGTTTGAGCAGCGCGTCACGCAGGCTCAGCAAACATTCGCAGAGGCGCAGCGGCCATTGCGCGGGGCGGATGTCCGCCCCTTTGAGCAACGCTGGCAGCAGACAAACGGCGGACAGGTAGGCACCGAGCAAACCGGCGGCGGAGAACACGGCGATCTGGGTCAGGGCCGGGAACGGTGTCCACGCCAGCGCTAGGTAACCGATGCAACTGGTGATCAGGCTCAAGGTCAGGCCCGGCAACGTCAGGCGCAACGCGGGCCAGCTGTGCCAGGGTTTGAGGCTCCAGCTTTTCGACAGGTAGTGCAGCGGATAGTCGACGGCCACGCCGATCAGGCTGGAACCGAGCACCAGGGTCATCACATGCATATGGCCAAACAGCGCCACGCACACCACCGCGCCAAACAGCATGCCCACCAGCACCGGAATGAACGCGAGCAATACCCGCCAGCGCCGGAAGGCCAGCAACAGCAACGCCAGAATCCCCAGCGTGGCACCGCCACCGACCCACGTGATTTCGCGGGAGGCTTGTTGCTGACCACTCGCGGCGTAGAGCAATCCGCTGGCTGCCAGCAGTTGCACGTCAGACTGAGCCGCTTGTTCGCGGCTATGTTTCAGCAGATCGGCCACTTGCAGCGGCAGGCTCATGTCGAAGGCGTTGCCGGTGGTTTTTGCCCGCAGCATCACCCAGCTCTTGCCGTCGGCATCGGCGATCAACGCACCGCTGCCGATGTCCAGTTGCACGGTGCCATGTTGCGGCTGGCTGTTCTGAATGCGTCCGGTCAGACCCAGCCAGTCATCCTGGCTCGGCACCAGGCTGAAACCGGTGAAGGGGTCGAACAGGGCTTGCACCCGCTGCTGGATGAAGGCGTCGGGATGCTCGGTCAGTTGCTGTCGATCCGTCTCTGACAGCATCGCCAATCGACCTTGCAGCAGTTGTGTACGCAGTGCGGGCAAGTCGGCTTGCAACGTCCACTGCACTTTCTCGAACAGACCGCTGGCCTGCCATTGCTCGCCGAGCTTCTGCGCCATCGCGATGGCTTGCTCACGATCTTTATGGCCGACCAGCACCAGCATTTCGCGGTTCAACGGTTCCTGCATGCGTTGTTCGGCGCGCAGTTCCAACGCGTCCGGCGCCGTGCCCGGCACCAGTTCCATCAAGTTGGCCGACAGCGGTGCACCGTCACGCCATTGCCAACCAGCGAGCGCGAGCACCGCCAGCAGCAGGATCAGGAATAGCCATGGCAGCCTGCGTTCACTCGGCAAAGTCATGTTGCTCCGCAGTGCTCAACGGTTGGGCGCTGGTGCTGTCCTGCATGCGCAACAGGGTGCTGTCGCCTTGGGTTTCCAGCAGTTCGATGGTGCTCACCAATTCGCCGCCGGTGATGTTGATCTGCTTGAACACTTGCTTGAGCAACAGCGAACGCGGAAACAACGTCAGCTTCCAGTTCTGCGCGTCGCCGCTTAATGAAAGCTCGAAGTCACGCTGCAAACCGCTGCTGTCGCCCTGCAGCACGGCGAGGAACAATCGGTTCTGCTCGGCGCCGGCGGTCTTGCCCGGCAGCATTTGCCAACCGCTGGCGTCACGTCGGGCGATGCCTTGGGTGGTGATGCGGTAATCCTGTTGCAGCGGAATTTTCAGCAGCCACAGCAGGCCATTATTTTTCGCGAGGACGAAGGTGCCCTTGCTGGTCAGCGGTTGGGGCAGCGCACGCAGGTGTTTTTCCTGGATGAAGTTGCCGTGGATCACCTCGGGTTTGGCCAGTTGATCGCTCAGTTGTTGCAGATCGAAAGCGTGGGCGAGCGATGACAAACCGAGCAGTACCAGCGCACCGAGGCCATTGAAGATCGGGTTCATGCCAGCGTCCTTTCGACAGCGTCGGTAAAGACCTTCGGGGAGGCTAGCTGCATTTCGCGGCTGGCCATGTCGACGGCGACTTGCACGGAGCTGGCGCGGGTCAGGCGTTCGCCGGTTTCAAGGTCACTGATCAGGTAGTTGATCTTCAACCGGTTCTCCCATTCCACCAGATTCGCCCGCACGTTCAGCTTCTGGCCGAACACGGCGCCGCGCACGTAGCGCAGTTGCAAGTCGATCACGGGCCAGGCGTAACCTGACTCGGACATCGCCGTGTAGTTATGGCCGATCTTGTCCAGCAGCGCACAACGGGCGACTTCCAGATACTTGACGTAATGGCCGTGCCAGACGACATGCATGGTGTCGACGTCAAAGAACGGCACCTGGATTTCCGTATCGGTGTGAAGCACTCCCTTGCTACGCATGCAGCCTCCAGTGTTGCTCGGCAATTCGTTTCAGGCACAGACGCAATTCGCCTTCCAGGGCACGATCTTCGATGACCGGCGGGAAATCCTTGGCCAGTTCCTCATGCATGGCGGCCAACGCTGGCGGCAACGGGCGAGCATCCTCGGCCTTGCTGCGTAGCCACACGCCTTGGTTAGCGGCGAGCAACGTCGCGGCGGCGACCTGTTCGGTCAGTTCCAGCACACGAATCGCGTCGCGGGCGGCAATGGTGCCCATGCTTACTTTGTCCTGGTTGTGGCACTCGGTGGAACGCGAGAAGACGCTGGCCGGCATGGTGTTTTTCAGTGCTTCGGCGGTCCAGGCGCTGGTGCCGATCTGCACGGCCTTGAAACCGTGGTTGAGCATCGCCCGATCAGCGCTGGCGCCAGACAGATTGCTCGGCAAACCATGGTTGTAACGCTCGTCCACCAGCAACGCGAGTTGTCGGTCCAGCAAGTCGGCCACGTTGGCCACCAGGTTTTTCAGGCTGTCCATGGCGAACGCGATGTGGCCACCGTAGAAATGCCCACCGTGCAACACGCGCTCGGCTTCGGCGTCGATGATCGGATTGTCGTTGGCGCTGTTGAGTTCAATCTCGATGAACGAGCGCAGCCAGTTCAGGCTGTCTGCCAACACGCCGAGGACATGGGGCGCGCAACGCAGGGAATAACGGTCTTGCAGGCGGTGCAGTGGCGCGGTCGGTGCGTCGATCGCCAGATCCTTGCGCAGCCACGCGGCAACTTGCATCTGTCCCGGATGCGGTTTGGCGGCGAACAGTCGCTCGTCGAAGTGTTCCGGGTTGCCCTGCAACGCCACCACGTTCAGCGCGGTGATGCGGGTGGCCAGTTGCAGCAGGTAATCGGCGCGGGCGAAGGCCAGGCAGGCGAGGCCGGTCATCACGGCGGTGCCGTTCATCAAGGCCAGCGCTTCTTTCGGGCGCAACACCAATGGCTGCCAGCCCAGTTCACGGTGCACGTCGGCGGCTTGTCGACGCTCGCCACGGAACATCACTTCACGCTCGCCGGACAAAGTTGCGGCGACATAGGACAGCGGCGTCAGATCACCGCTGGCGCCCACCGAGCCTTCTTCCGGGATCAGCGGCAGGATGTCGTGTTCGAGGAACGCTTGCAGGCGTTCGAGCAGTTCCACGCGCACCCCGGACACGCCATGGCACAGCGACTGCAAACGCGCGGCGAGCACCGCGCGGGTGGCTTGTTCGTCGAGCAGTTTGCCCAGGCCACAGCCGTGAAAGGTGTACAGATGACGGGGCAGCGCCTCGACGTGATGCAGCGGCACCGCGACCACGCAGGAGTCGCCATAACCGGTGGTCACGCCATAAATCACGCCTTCCTTATCCAGCAGGGAATCGAGGAATCGCGCGCCCTTGGCGATACGCTCGCGGTACGCGGGGTCGCCCTGTAACTGCGTCGGCACCTGACGGTTGGCCAGGGCCAGCACGTCTTCGATGCGCAAAGGGAGTTCGCCGAAGGTTACCGGCTCATGCGTTGGCGTCGTCATCGGTCTTCCAGAAAGGGTAAAAGTTGAACCATTGTTGGGGCGCTTCGAGGCAATAGTGACCCAGGCGCTCGGCGTAGCGGGACGCCCACTGATGAATGACCTGTTCGCGGTCGCTGCGTTTCCACACCACGGCCTCGGCAAACGGTTCGAGGGTCACGCGGTATTGGCCCGATGGTTTTTTCAGGCACATCAGCAGATTGATCGGGCATTTCAGCAAACCGGCCAGCAACCACGGTCCCTGCGGGAACGCCGCCGGATGGCCGAGAAAATCCACGGTTACACTGCGTCCGCCGTGCAGCGGCACGCGGTCGCCGGCAATCGCCAGCCATTCGCCGCGCTCAAGGCGCTCATGTAATTGCAGCATGATCACCGGGTCCAGCTCGCTGACCTGGATCAAGCGCAGATTGGTTGCACCGGCCTCGCCAAGTAAACGGTTGAATTGTTCGGCGTGTTTGGTGTGGACCAACACGTTCATCGTGACTTTTTCGCCGATTTCCGCCAGTGCGCGGCAGACCTCGAGATTGCCCAGATGCGCGCCCACCAGCATCTGCCCACGGGTGCCGCGCAGTTGATTGCGCAGCAGCGCCGGGTCGATGATTTCGATCTGGTCGATGCTCAGCTTGCCGTTCCACACGTCGAGTTTGTCGAGCATGGAGTCGGCGAACGCCATGAACTGGCCGAATACACGCCAATGAGTGGGACGCAGTTCCGTGCGACCGCTCCAGTCGACGAGACGTTGCTGGTACTGCCAAGTGCTGTGGCGCGCACTGCGGCCGAACAGGAAAAAGTACAGGACGATGCCGTACAAAATCGGGCTCAACAGCCGCCGCCCCAATACTTTGGCGCCGAACGCGGTGAGCTTCATCAGCCAGAAGCTGCCTCGCTCCTGGCGGTCGGCCCAGTGCTTTTTATCTACGTCACTGCTCATGCCCGCCACCGTCGCCAGAGGATCACCGGTGCCCGCAGCAACATGCCGAAAAACAGCCGGGTATGCATGCTGGAAATCAGCACATTGTCGTGGAACAGGCGGAAATGCGAGACGCCGTCCAGCGGGTAATGAACCCGGGTCGGCAACCATTGCATCGGCAGGTTGCGCCAGGCCAGGCGCACGAGAATGTCGGAATCAAAGTCCATGCGTTTGCCGATCTTCGCCGAGTCGATCAAGGCTATCGTCGGCGGCAATGGATAGACGCGAAAGCCGCACATTGAGTCGCGAATCTGCAAGGACAGCGTGTTGATCCACACCATGACGTGCGTCAGGTAGCGCGCATACAAACGACCTTTGGGCACGCTGGCGTCGTATTGCGGGTAACCGCAGATCACCGCATCTGGGTGGGCGCGTGACTGCTCGATAAACAGCGGCACATCTTGCAGGTCGTGCTGACCGTCGGCGTCGACTTGCAAGGCGTGGCTGAAACCCAGGCGTGAGGCTTCGCGCAGGCCGGTCATGACGGCACCGCCCTTGCCCTGATTGGCAGTGAGGCGGATCAAGTTGACCATGTCGCGCCGGGCCAATCGGTCGAGCACTCTGGCGCAGGCTTGATCGCTGGCATCGTCTACCAGAATGCACGGCAGGCCACTGGCGATCAGCGCATCGACCACGGTGGTGATGGCGGTTTCGTGGTTGTACACCGGGATTACGGCGCAGGGGCTATGCACGATCTGAAACCTCCACTGAACCCCTGTGGCGAGGGAGCTTGCTGTGGCGAGGGAGCTTGCTCCCGTTGGGATGCGAAGCAGCCCCAAAACCATTCAATGCCGATTTCATGACGAGTGCTGCGCACTCGAACGGGACGGTGCGGCGATCCGACAAGCTCCCTCGCCACAACGAGCGCTGACTCCACAGGTTATGCATCGCCTGCAGCCTCCAGCAAAATCCGCCCGCTGGAGCAGGTGGCGGTCTCATTGCGATAGGCGAAATACAACTTGCTGCGCTCCGGGTCAAAGCGCAGGTGCAGCTGGATTTCGTCCCCCGGGCGCACCAGTTGCTGGAACTTGAGCACTTCCATGCCAGCGAATTTTGCCGGCAGGTCCATCAATTGCTGGCCGAGGCTCATCGCCCATTCCACCTGCACCACGCCGGGCAATACCGGTGTTTGCGGGAAGTGGCCGCTGAAGTAAGCGAGGTCCGGCGGGACTGCCAGTTGCAGGCTCCACTCGCCGTTGAGTTCGACCTGTTCGAGCACTTCCGGTGCTTTGACTCGGGGCGTGAGCAGCAAGGCTTCGACATCGGCCTGAGGCAGCTTGCCCTGAGCGTTCAGGGGCAATTGCCGCAGCAATCGCCAGCGTCGTGGCAGGGCGAGGGTTTCGCAATGCTGGGACAGGTGCTGTCGCAATTCCTGCGTGAGGGTGCGTCGCCCCTGATTACGCAAGGCATGCAGGCCCGCGGCGCTGAGCACCAGCAGCGCCCCCAACGACGCACGGTTTTCCTGGACCACGCCCAGTCGCGCTTCGGCGACCCAGTCGTGCGCTTCCAATGCGTGTTCCAGCATCGGCAGCGAGATGCGTTTTTCTTCCAGTTTGACGATGCGATCCAGCCGTCCCAGCAATTCGAAACGGCCATCGGTGGTAATGCGTGCGGCATCTGCGGTGTGTTCGATGTGGCCGACCGGCAGATACGGCGAGGCAATCATCAGTGCGCCGTCGCTGTCCTGGCTCAACTCGACACCCGCGAAGGGCTGCCACAGATTCTGGCCCTGTCGCCAGGCGATGCCACCGGTTTCCGAGCTGCCGAGGATTTCCGTCGGCCATTGTTGCAAGCGTTCATACAGGCTCTGCGCGGCGTCGATGGGCAAGGCGCCGCCGGAAGAAAACACTCGACGCACCGCACTTAACGCCGGCCAGTCGAGGTTGTCGCCCATGCGCTTGAGCAGCGCCGGGCTGGCGACCCAGGCAAACGCCGAGTGCTCGCGGCTGGCGCGTTGCAAATCTTCAGGAAAGGCCAGTTGCCGGCGCACGAACGAGCGCCCGGCGCACAGCGGCCAAAGCGCTCGAAACAGCAAACCATAAATATGTTGCGTGGCGACGCTGCCGATGATGCAGGCATTGCCAAGATCCGCGCCCCACAGCCGCTCCAGCGCTTGGACTTCGTTGGCCATCTGGCGCAGGGTTTTGTCGATGCGCTTGGGCTCGCCGCTGGAACCGGACGTGCACAGGCTCAACTGACAGCTGTCCAGATCCAGTGCCGCAGCGATCATCGGCGTATGCCGGTAGTCATCGATATGCGCGTCGTCTGCCACGTCGGTCAGCCACAGATCGACTTCGCCGGACCAGCGCTGACGAGTCTGCGGTTGCAGATCGGCGGGCAGCAGCACGCTGACGCTGGCACGCCAGGCACCGAGCAGGGCAATGGCCAGGTCGGCGGCGTCTTCAAGGTGCACGGCAATACGCCGCACGCCTTGGGCTTGCAGACCGGCCGCGACGCTTAGCGCCTGTTCGCACAGCTGTGCGTGATTTAGTGCCGGCTCGGCCGTCACGGCCCGCTCCGGGTGAGCCTTGAGCAACAAATGCTCAAGTTTTATCCAATTCATGGGTGGCCTCGTACCCTTCGTCGTATAAGCCATTCAATGGCAAACAGCAGGCCCATCAATCCGTAGGAAATCAGACCGGTGTACAACATCCACCAACTCAGCGGCGCCCACAGGGTCAGGGCGGCGGCGAGTGCAGCGTTACAGAGGAAAAACACACACCAGACAATCGTCACCTGGCGCGTATAAACAATTGCCTTGGCCGGCAAGTACGGTTCACGCAACCGAGCCAGACGTTCGATCATCGGCGGTCCGAATTTCAGGCTCAGGCCAAACAGCCCGAGCATGAACAGGCTGATCAGCACCGGGTACCAGCGCAGCAACAGCGGGCTGTCGAACAGTGCCAACAACAGGCAGAAGCCCATCGCGGTGATCGCCATCCACAGGCTGCCGGGCTTGCGCACGCCAAGCAGTGCCCGCGCCAGCCACAGGCTGCCCAGCAACAGGCCGAACTGCCACGGAGCAAAATGCTCCATGCCGAAATACACCGCAAAGGGGTACAACAGGCCTGCGAGCAGCAGGCCAAGGCCGATCAATCGGCTCATGCGGCCGGTTGAACCAGACGGTAGACCGCCTCGACCACGTCGCTGACAGTGCGCACCGATTTGAATTCTTCGGCGGCGATTTTCTTGCCGGTCTGACGCTTGATGTGATCGATCAGGTCGACGGCGTCGATGCTGTCGATTTCCAGATCCTGGTACAGGTTCGATTCGAGGTTCACGCGTTCCGGGTCCAGCTCGAAGAGTTCGACCAAGGCATCGCGCAGGGTGTTGAAAATGTCGTCACGAGTTTGCATGGTCCGGTCTCAAGCTGCCTGTTTTGCAGTGACGAACGCCGCAAGGCTCGCCACGTTGGTGAAGTGATTACGGGTGTCCTTGGCGTCGGCGTCGATTTTGATGCCGTATTTTTTCTGAATCGCCAGGCCGAGCTCCAGAGCGTCCACCGAATCCAGGCCCAGGCCTTCGCCGAACAATGTCTGGTCGTTGTCAATGTCATCGGCGCTGATGTCTTCGAGGCCGAGGGCGTCAATGATCAGTTCTTTGATTTCACGGTGCAGTTCGCTCATCTTCGGCGAGCTCCTTAATAAAGTACGTATGCAAATATTCGTTAAGCTTGCGCGAAGCCTGCGGGGGCGGGCCTAACGTTGCGAAAGACTGTGGGTCTATATCGGCCCCAACGCGAAAACTGAAGTGCACGCGGCATTTCGGGATCCGGTACCAGGGCTCGGCCTTGGTCAATGTCGACGGGCTGACCTTGATGATGACCGGGGTGAGGATTTTCGCACCGCGCAAAGCAATCGCCGCGCCCCCCCGATGAAAGGCTGGCGCCTCGCCAGGCTGGGTGCGCGTGCCTTCGGGAAATATGATCAAGGTCTGACCGTCTTTCAGCGCGTCGGCAGCCGCGTCAAGCATGTCCATGCTGCCGTCGTTGCTGATGTATTCGGTGCGACGCAGCGGGGCACGGGTAAAGGGATTGTCCCAGAGACTTTGCTTCACCACGCAGTTGGCATGACGCACCAGGCCAATCAGAAACACGACATCGATCAGCGAGGGGTGGTTCGCCAGGATCATTTGCCCGGGACGACCGAGTTTTTCCGCCCCCTGGATGTCGTAGGTCAGAACACCGGTACGGGCCATGAACCGGACAAAAAACCAGAAGCAGCGACTGACGGTTTTTCGTGCGCGCAGTCGGTGGGTCATGGCATCACCGGGCAAGCAACCCAGCAACGGGAAAACCACCAGCCGCAGGCACAGGCCGCCCAACCCGAAGAGGGTGAAGCTTGCGGCAGTGGCCAGCAGGCGCCAGTAATAGGCGTCGCGGTTTTTTCCGGTTACGGGGTGCGATGCCAGGTCCATACACGTTTCTTCCAGGCATGTTGGCAAGTGGTTTGCTGGCCGAGCAAAGTGCATAACAGATTCAGGGCATGGGGCCAGTGGGCTTTGGACAAGCTTTGCGTCGAGCTGTTCAGGGACAACTGCCAGTCGGTACCGGGGGTCAGCAACAAAGCCACTGCATACGGGAACGGCACATCGTCGATCCAGGCCTCGTAGGCGTCGGGCGGTTGTTCTTCGGTGACAATCAGCAGGACGGCAGGCGCGCCTTCGTCCAGCATCGCCGCGGCCTCTAGCATGCCGTGTTCAAGACCGTCGCCGGCGGCGGCGAGCGCCGTCATCTCGCTGGTTTCGCCACGCATGATCGACCAGAGACCAATAACGGCGTTGTGTACGGACAAGCTGAATTGAGTGGGCGACAACGGTTGATCGGTCGCCAGATCCCTGAGGATTTCGAATGTGCGCGGCGTTTCGCCGTGGCGGGAAATAAAGACCAACGGTAGGTCCTTGCGACCATCGGCCAACGGCCAGCCGACACTGAAGGCCATTCGCGCCAAGCGGCTGAGTCGCCGACGCTGCATGGCCGGCAGAAACGACACGTCGGGGGCGGCATCGCTGCTCGCAAGCACGACCGGTTGTCGGCTCCATGCCTGCCAGTCGTCCACGCTTTCGAGCCCAGGAGCCCACGCGCGCCATTGGGCGATGTTGAAGTTGATCAAAGACATACATCCCGCCCCTGCAGGGCTAACGTGACGCGGTGAGTCGCAAAAACAGCGACAGACCTTACGTGGCGCGTAACGCCGAGTGGCGCGCATTATCCCGGTGCTACGGGTGCGTAGCAAATACTGGTTACATTTTGCGCAAGGAAATGTACCGTCCGGTCTGCGAAAAGCTTTCGTTTGGCCATTATCCACATCGGGATACTCGCGTCTGTCGGCGCATTACGCGATTCAATGGATGAGATTGCCTCTTATCCATAGGGAAACAAGCGCTGACCGTGTAGTCCCTATCCCAAGGTGGTAGCTAAGCTGTGCCGTGGACTACTACACTCGGTCATTCTTTGATACACGGAGGTCTGACATGCGGCGCGTGGTGTTTAATCAAAAAGGTGGCGTGGGCAAATCCAGTATTGCCTGCAATCTGGCGGCGGTCAGCGCCAGCGAGGGCTATCGCACCCTATTGGTGGATCTCGATGCCCAGGCCAACTCCACTCAATACCTGACGGGCCTCACCGGCAGCGACATCCCGATGGGCATCGCCGACTTCTTTAAGCAAACCCTTTCCTCCGGCCCGTTCTCGAAGAAGAACCAGGTCGACATCTACGAAACGCCCTTCGAGAACCTGCACGTGGTCACCGCCACGGCCGAACTGGCGGATTTGCAGCCCAAGCTTGAGGCTAAACACAAGATCAACAAGTTGCGTAAGTTGCTTGAAGAGTTGGGGGAAGATTACGACCGGATCTACCTGGATACACCGCCGGCGCTGAACTTCTATGCAGTATCTGCGTTGATTGCCGCGGATCGCGTGCTGATCCCCTTCGACTGCGACAGCTTCTCGCGTCAGGCGTTGTACGGCCTTCTGGCTGAAATCGAGGAATTGAAGGAAGACCACAACGAAGGCCTGGAAGTCGAAGGCATCGTGGTCAACCAGTTCCAGGCCCGGGCCAGCCTGCCGCAGCAGATCCTTGACGAGTTGATCGCCGAAGGGTTGCCGGTGTTGCCGGTGTACCTGGCCAGCTCAGTGCGTATGCGCGAATCCCACCAGGCCAACACACCGCTGATCCACCTCGACCCACGGCACAAGCTGACCCAGCAATTCGTCGAGCTGCACAACCTGCTGGAAAATGCCTGATCCCGGCTAACACCAGCAATCAAAATGTGGGAGCGGGCTTGCTCGCGAATGCGGTGTGACAGTCGACATCTACATTAACTGACACACCGCATTCGCGAGCAAGCCCGCTCCCACTTTGAGTCGGTGGTTGTATTAGATCCCCTGGCTACGCAGCCAACTCATCAACTGCGGTAACGGGAAAGCCCCGCTCTGGCGCGCCACTTCCCGGCCGTTCTTGAACAGAATCAAACTCGGAATCGAGCGAATCCCCAACTGCGCCGATAACTGCTGATTCGCCTCGCTGTCCAGTTTCGCCAACCGGCACTTGCCCGCCAATTGAGCGGCCGCCTGCTCGAACACCGGCGCAAACGACTTGCACGGCCCACACCAATCCGCCCACACATCCACCAGCAACGGCAGATCGCCTTTGATCTGGCTGGCGTAATCGCCTTGCTTCAGTTCGAACGGCTTGCTCAGCAAGACCTCGGCTTTGCAGCGACCGCATTTTGGGTGGTCGCTGAGGCGCTCGGCGGGGATGCGGTTGAGGCCGTTGCAGTGGGGGCAGGGGATGAGGAGTGGGTCGGTCATTTTGAGTTCCGAAGAATTGAGCAGTCAGGCTCGATGATTTGGAGTCGAAGGCAGGATTTATCAAGTTGATAAAACGACGGAGGCGAATTCTTAGCCGTCGCAATTGCTCACAGTTTCCGGCTGTTCGGTGTTGAAACGGTAGCTACGCTGGGGGCAAATCAACATGACTTAATCATTGGCCAAGGAGATCGCTTTGCTGTCAGCTGCGTGCTACTTTTGTTGCACTTATTGAGTTGTCGATATTTTCCAATTTTCGGATAGGAGTACTCCCGTGTCCGTGACCTCCAAAATCCGCCGTCAGGGTGGTGCTGCAGTGATAACTCTCCCGCCTACCTTACTGAAACTCCTGCATCTGGAGGTGGGAGCACAGTTGGAACTGAATGTGGTCAATGGCGAGTTGATTGCTCGCCCCGTTGCGCCCTCTTCTCGCAAACGCTACAGCTTGTCCGAGTTGCTTGAAGGCGCTGAAGAAATGACTGAATTGAATGCGCTGACAGCGTCTGCACGCGAAGGTGATCCAGTTGGCCGGGAGCTGGGTTGATGGTGCGTCGGCAGGCCCCGCAGCGGGGCGACGTCTATTGGGTTGACCCCAATCCGGTTGCTGGACGAGAAATGATGAATCGGCATCGCTTCGTGGTGATAACGCCACGGGAGATCAATGCCCTGGGCGTAAGCATGACTGTCCCTATTACCAGCGGCGGCAACTTCAGTCGAAACTCCGGCCTTACGGTCGTCGTGTCAGGTCATGACACGACGGGTGTCGCGGTATGTAATCAGGTGCGCAGTTTTGATATTGAACAGCGTGTCCGTGATGGCTCTGCCAAGTTTATCGAGCGTCTTGATGATGTGACGATGGCTGACATCGTTGCTCGAGTCGTCAGTGCCATCGATCCACTGGATTAACCAGCGTCAAGACGAACAACTAATCTCCAAATGCTTGCCCCACTCCGGCGGCCGCTCGGCGTAAATCTCCATCCCCGGCTGTTCCTCGAACGGATTGCTCAGCACCGCGTGCAGCCGCCGAACCTCTGAATAGTCGCCGCTCTGCGCCGCGTCGATAGCCTTCTGCGCCAGGTAATTACGCAGGATGTACAGCGGATTAACCGCGTGCATCCGTTGGCGGCGTTGCTCTTGATCAAGAGAACCTTCGCGGGAAACCCGAGCGATATAGAGCTCGCCCCAGGCGTCGAAACCCTTGATGTCGACAAAATCATCGCGCAACCGGGCAACCGCCAGTTCGGCTGATTCATCACCCAAACGGCGGAAGAACAGCGTGTAATCGACGCCACTGTTCTGCATCAGTTGCAGCAGCTGTTCCAGCAGTTTCTGGTCATCCTCCTCAGCAGTGGTGAAACCGAGGCGGCGGCGCATCAGGTCCAGGTAGTGGGCCTGGTACAGCGGCAGGTACAGCCCGAGGGTTTCGCGCAGGGCTTCGACGCTGATGAACGGCGTCAGGGCCTGGGCCAGGGCGCTGAGGTTCCACTGGCCGATTGGCACCTGGTTGCTGAAGGAGTACCGGCCCTGATCGTCAGAGTGGTTGCAGATGAAGTTGGCGTCAAAGTCGTCGAGGAAGGCGAACGGGCCGAAGTCAAAGGTGATGCCAAGGATCGACATGTTGTCGGTGTTCATTACCCCGTGGCAGAAGCCATAGGCCTGCCACTTGGCGATCAGCTCGGCATTGCGCTCGACGATTTCACGGAACATCGCCAGATACGGTTCCGGCTGTTCCAGGCATTCGGGGAAATGCAGGGCCAGCACGTGTTCGCCGAGTTCTTTCTGCTTCTCGGGACGTTTGGTGTAGTAGAAATATTCGAAATGCCCGAAGCGCACATGGCTCGGCGCCATACGCAGGACCATCGCCGCGCGTTCCTGCTTCTCGCGCCAGACCGGCGTGTCGGAGCCGATCACGCACAGCGCGCGGGTGGTCGGGATGTTCAGGGCATGCAGCGCTTCAGAGGCGAGAAATTCGCGGATCGAGGAGCGCAAGACGGCGCGGCCATCGCCCATGCGCGAAAAAGGCGTCTGGCCGGCGCCCTTGAGGTGCAAGTCCCAGTGTTCACCGGCCTCGTTGTAGACCTCGCCCAGCAACAAGCCACGACCATCACCCAGCTGCGGGTTGTAGGAGCCGAACTGATGCCCGGAATAGACCATCGCCCTCGGCACCGCGTCGGCCCAGAGCTTGTGGCCGCTGAACAGCTCGGCGAACTCCGGGGTTTGTGCAACGGCCGGGTCCAGGTCCAGCAGCACCATCGCCGCAGGGCTGGCCACCACCAGGCGCGGGTTATCGATGGGCTCGGGCAGCACATGGGCGGAAAACGTATCGCCCAGGCGGGCAAAACGATTATCGAAGGTCAGTTCGTCGAGGGCTTTCACCGGCCATCTCCAGCAGAATGTCCAAGCATTCTGCTGGGGATAGGGCGGTTAGTCGAGCTTGGCGGGTGGCGGCTCTTGCAGTGGTTTGCCATCGGCCATCGGCACCATGGTTGTGCTTTGCGGCTCGATCGGCACCATTTTGTATTCCTGACCCTGAAGGTTCTTGAGGTAGACCTCCATCTGCCGGAACGAAATGTTGATGTGCTGCTTCTTGAACTCGCGGTTGATGAAGCGGTTGACCTCATCGAGCACCGGGTTGCGGTCGCCGAGGTCGCGCACGTGCATGCGCAACTCGTGGTCGAGGGTGCTTTCGCCGAAATTCAGGAAGTACACGTGCGGTTCCGGGTCCTTCAGCACGCGCGGGTTATCGCGGGCAGCCTTGAGCAGCAGTTCTTTCACCAGGTCCAGGTCGGAGCCGTAATCAACGCCGAGCTTGAGCGTTACCCGGGTGATGGTGTCGGTCAGGGACCAGTTGATCAGCTGCCCGGTAATGAACGTCTTGTTCGGGACGATGATGTCCTTGCGGTCGAAGTCGGTGATGGTCGTGGCGCGGATGCGGATCTTGCTGACCGTACCCGAAAGGTTGCCGATGGTGATGGTGTCGCCGATGCGTACCGGGCGTTCGAACAGAATCATGATGCCGGAGATGAAGTTCGCAAAGATCTCCTGCATCCCGAAACCGATACCCAGCGATAGTGCTGCCACCAGCCATTGCAATTTGTCCCAGCTGACGCCCAGTGTGGACAAGGTCGAGACGAAACCGATGCCGGCGATTGCATAAGACAACAACGTGGTCGTGGCGTAGGCGCTGCCTTGAGCCAGGTTCAGCTTTGACAACACCAGCACTTCGAGAAGCCCCGGCAGGTTGCGCGCGAGCGCCACGGTGATACCGATGATGATCAGTGCGCCGAGCATGTCGCCGATGCTGAGCGGCACCATGCTCAAGTTGGCGCCGGTGCCACTGGTGTATTCGTAGAGGGTGATGTTGTCGAGGTACGAGAACACCGAAATCAGGTCTGACCAGACCCAGTACAGCGCGGCCATGAAACCGCCGAGCAGCGCCAGGCGGATCAGGCGCAAGGACTGTTCATTGACCTTCTCGATGTCCAGCGTCGGTTCTTCGATCACCGCTTCGCCGTCCCCGGCCTCTTTCGCAGCCTGACGTTTGGTCAGCGCTCGCTGGTACGCCAGTCGGCGGGCCGCCACGCTGAGGCCACGCACAAACGTGGCTTCGATCACCAGCCAGAACATCAGCAGGTAAAGGGTGTTGATCAGTCGATCACTGAGCTTGAGCGCGGTGTAGTAGTAGCCGAAGCACACGGCCACGAACAGCGCGATCGGCAGGGCGGTAAACAGGATCCCCACGATTTTTCGGAATAACGAAGTGTTCTCGTGCGCCGGGCTGCGCATCAGCAAGCGGCTGAGCAGCCAGGCCATCAAGGCGTAGCAGGTCAACACCACCGGCATGCCCAGCACGTCATCGGCGAGCGTCGCCGGTTGCAGCTCGGCGACCGCCACTACCGCCACCAGCGCCATGACCACCAGACCGAGTCGACGGATCCAGCCTTGAAGGAATTCGACCTGAGGTTTTTCCCAACGGAAGTGCAGTTCCGCCACGCCGCCCGGCGCGAGGATCCGGTAGGCGGTGTAGAACACCAGCCACGCCTGGCCCATTTGCAGCAGCGCTGCACCCATGTTGGCGTTCTGTCCGCGGGCGTCGATCTGCAAGGCCAGGCCGCACAGGGCCAGGCCGAGCGCGACCGGCATTGCCAGCAAAATATTGATCAGGATGGCCTGAGGCGTGTGCCACTGGCTGTCGCGCTTGAAGTGGCCGATGTCCTTGTGAACCTTGTTCAGGCGGGCATACAGGCTCTTGCGCCGCCACAACAGGGCGCCGATCAGCAGCACCAGCGGCAGAAACAGCAGCGGTCGTTGGATCAGACCGTCGCTCAGTTCGCTCAGGCTGGAAGACCACGGCAAGGTGGTGACCTGGCGCTGCAAGCGTTCCGGCACTGCGCGAATCCATTCCAGGTCCAGCGGCTTGTTGCTGGGGATCCAGAACATCTGCTCGTCGAGGGTCGCGCGTAGGCTTTGCGCGGTGCTCAACAGTTGTTTCTGGTTGAGTTGCAGGGTGATGGATTCGTTGAGCACGGCGCTCAATTCGCGGTTCAGTCGCTCCAGCAGATCGGCGCGGGTCGTGGCCAGTTCCAGCAGGCTCTTGCGCAGTTGCGGGGTGACTTGCTCTGGCGGTTGGGTCGACAGCAGGTTGTCGACGTAGGTGGCCGGGTTGCTCAGCAGTTCGCGTTGCTGGCTGACTTCAAACTGATAGAGACGAATGTCGGCAATCTGGTCCGCCAGGTTGCGGTCGAGCCTCAAGCGCGGCAGGGACTGCTTCTGTTTGTAGAGAATTTTGGAGAGCAGCAGGCTGCCCTTGAGCACGTTGATTTGCTCGTCCAGCGCCGAATCGCTCTGGGTAACGTTGTCCAGTTGTTGTTTGGTCTGCAGGTTTAGCTGAGTGACTTCGTTGAGGCGGTCGGTGCTTTTGAGCAGGTAGTCGGAGAGCTTCAGGTTTGCCGCGCTTTCGGTGGCCAACAGGGCGCTACCGCCGGATTTCTGCGCCTCGATGGATTGTTGGGTCACCGTTTCCTGGGACTGCGCCAGGCGTTTCTGGTTGATCAGGGTTTGCAGCTCCTGGATCTCTTGATCCAGGCGATCGGACTTCTCCGAGAGCAAATCGTGCTGGCCGCTGCCCAAGTCCTGCAACTGACTGTTGCCGGCCAGTTCCTGGCGGCGCAGCGGGATCAGGGCATTCAGGGCGGCAAGTTCGGCATTGAGCAAATCGCGCTGTTCGCCACTCAATGTTTTGCCGGCATCCTTGCCGGTCTTGAGGGTGTTGTTGATTTGTTGAATGCGCGTCTGGCTGGCCGAAATTTCCGCCTGGGCGCGCTCTGGTCGGGTCTGGGCAGTAATCACCAGACTGTTGGCGTCGGCCAGGGCCTTTTGCAGATCGCTTTGCTGGGTCGAGCGCTCGGTGAGCATTTGCTCGAGCTGCGGGATCGACAAGTTGGCGTAGCGTTGCGTCACCGGCTGCGGCTTGGTGGCCTTCAGTCGCGCCAGTTCACGCTGGTTCTCGATGTTCTGCTTCGGCGCCGTGGCCAGTTGCTGTTTGAGGTCGGCGAGTTTTTGCTTGTAGTCACGCTCGTTGTTGAGCTGGGTGAGCGTGTTTTGCAGGATGGCTTGTAGCGCTTTCTGATCGGCTTCCGGCAGCTTGCGGTCGGCGATCTTGTCCAGGCTCGCCTGCACGGCTTCGCTGGACGGCGGTTCGGCCGCTTGCAGCGTGCCGACGGAGAGGCTCAAGCCCAGCAGGGCCATGACGAAAAAGGTGCGCAGGGTTGACATAGAGACCGATCGAAAACGAGACGAGAAATGGAGTTTAGAGGAACAAGCCCGGACCGGGGCGACTTCCTTCGGGGAATCTGACGCCCACTTTGCCGATCTTGTTCCCTTCCATGACCGCCACGGTCCAAATGGTGTTGTTCCACTCTACCTGGTCGCCGACCACGGGTGCACCCCCGACTTTCTGGGCGATGAAGTGGCCGAGCGCCATGTCCGGATCGATGCCTTCGACTTTCAACCCGTACAGCGAAGCAACCGCGCCCAGCTGGGCGTCTCCTTCGAGTACGAAGTCGCCGAAGAAGCGCAAATCCAGACCTCGTTGCGGTGCCTGGCTGAAGAGTTTTCCGAGGGCGGGAAGATTGTGTTCATGGCCGATAACACACAGCAAATCATCGACTTCCAGCACTGTACTACCCGACGGATGGAGCAATTGCTGGCCACGAAACAGCGCCGCGATGCGCGTGCCTTCGGGCATTTTCAGCTCGCGAAGGGGCGAGCCGATGCACCATTTCTCGGCACCGAGGCGATAAATGAACAGCTCCCACTCACTGGTGACATGCACTTCCAGTGCAGACCGCGAGATCGGCGCGGGCTCCGGCGGCACCGTCACCTTCAGCAGTTTGGCCACCCACGGCAGGCTAGTGCCCTGCACCAGCAGCGACACCAGCACAATAAAGAAGGCGAGATTGAAATAGAGCTGAGCGTGGGGCAAACCGGCCATCAGCGGGAACACCGCCAAAATGATCGGGACCGCGCCGCGCAGGCCGACCCAGGAAATGAACGCTTTTTCGCGGCCATGAAACGCCTTGAACGGCAGCAATCCAGCCACCACCGACAGCGGCCGCGCGACCAGAATCATCCACAGCGCCAGACCCAGCGCGGGCAGGGCGATCGGCAGCAGGTCATGCGGGGTGACCAGCAGCCCCAGCACCAGGAACATCCCGATCTGCGCCAGCCAGGCCATGCCGTCGAGCATATGAAGAATGCCGTGCCGACTGCGCACCGGCCGGTTGCCGATGACCAGGCCGCACAGATACACCGCGAGGAAACCGCTGCCGTGCAGGGCGTTAGTCAGGGCAAACACCACCAGGCCGCCGGCAATCACCAGAATCGGATAAAGGCCGTTGGCCAGATTGATCCGGTTGACTAGCTGCAGCATCAGCCAGCCGCCGCTGAGGCCAACGACAGCACCGATGCCGAACTCGCGCACGAAGTGCCCGAGCAAGCTCCAGTGCAGGCCGGTCTCGCCGCTGGCGAGCATGTCGATCAAGGTCACGGTGAGGAACACCGCCATCGGGTCGTTGCTGCCGGATTCGATTTCGAGGCTGGCGGTGACCCGTTCGTTCAGACCTTTGCCACCCAACAGCGAGAACACCGCCGCGGCGTCGGTCGAGCCGACAATCGCGCCGATCAACAGGCCCTGGATGATGCTCAGGTTGAACAGCCAAGCGGCGACCATACCGGTCAACGCCGTGGTGATTAACACCCCGACCGTGGCCAGCGACAGCGCCGGCCAGAGCGCAACGCGGAAACTCGCGACCCGGGTGCGTAAGCCACCGTCGAGCAGGATGACCGCCAGCGCGAGGTTGCCGACCAGATAAGCCGTGGGGTAGTTATCGAAAATAATGCCGCCACCGTCGACGCCGGCAGCCATGCCCACGGCCAGGATAATCACCAGAATCGGGATACCGAGGCGGGACGAAAGTGAGCTCACCAGAATGCTCGCACCTACCAGCAACGCGCCGATCAGAAACAGGCTGTTGATGGTGATTGCATTCAAAGGCAGTACTCCAGAAAAACGAAAGGCGGGCACAAACTGACCATGCAGTCTGCGTGCCAGCGATTCTAACCTGTTGAAATGTGATGCTGTCAAAAAGGTTTTGCAGCACGGAGAAATGAATGGACTGCTGCGCAGGTGTGCATGATCACTGTGGCGAGGGAGCTTGCTCCCGCTGGGTTGCGCAGCGACCCCGGACAAACACCGCGGTGAGTCAGACTCAGCTAGGTCGCCATTTTGCGACTGCTGCGCAGCCGGGCGGGAGCAAGCTCCCTCGCCACAGGGATTGAGTTGGGTGTTAAAGGCTAAACCGCCCAACCATGTTGTTCAGGTCCAGCGCCAATCGCGACAGCTCATTACTCGCCGCACTGGTCTGATTCGCCCCGGTCGCCGATTGCACTGACAGATCACGAATGTTCACCAGGTTGCGGTCCACTTCCCGGGCCACTTGCGCCTGTTCTTCCGCCGCGCTGGCGATCACCAGGTTGCGTTCGTTGATCTCGACGATGGCGCTGTTGATGGTGTCCAGCGACAGGCCGGCACCACGAGCAATATTCAATGTCGACTCGGCGCGTTCGGTGCTGTTGCGCATCGAATCCACGGCGTGCTCGGTGCCGCTCTGGATGCTGCCGATCATGCGTTCGATTTCGCTGGTCGACTGCTGGGTGCGATGCGCCAGGGCACGAACCTCATCCGCCACCACCGCAAAACCACGCCCGGCTTCACCGGCGCGGGCCGCTTCGATGGCCGCGTTGAGGGCCAGCAGGTTGGTCTGGTCAGCCAGGCCGCGAATGACGTCCAGCACCTTGCCAATGTCACGGGATTCATTAGCCAGATCGCCGATCAGCGTCGCAGTGCTCTGCACATCGGCGCTCATGCGTTCGATGGCGCTGACGGTTTCCTGCACCAGATCACGGCCATCACCGGCCGACGTCGTGGCGTTTTTCGAGGCTTCGGAAGTGCTCACGGCGTTACGTGCGACTTCTTCCACGGCGCTGGTCATTTCGTTGACCGCAGTGGCCGCCTGTTCGATTTCGTTGTTCTGCTGAGTCAGTCCGCGGGCGCTTTCGTCGGTGACGCTATTGAGCTCTTCAGCGGCGGACGCCAGTTGCGTGGCCGAGCCGGAAATCCGTTGCAGGGTGTCACGCAGCTTGTCCTGCATCTTCGACATCGCCAGCAGCAAGCGGCCCGCTTCGTCTTCACCGTCGACGGTGATCGGGCGAGTCAGATTGCCTTCGGCAATTTCCTCGGCAGCGCTCAGGGCGTTGGCGATCGGCTTGGTAATGCTGTTGGTCAGCAACCAGGCGAACAGCAAGGTCAGGCCGGTGGCGATGACCAGCAGGGTGATCACCAGGTTGAATGCCGAGGAATACTGGTCGGCCGCCTGCTGATTGGTGTCGATGGTCTGCTGTGTGTTGATCTCCAGCAAACGGTTGAGCACGGTGTTGACCGCTTCGGAGTTGGTCAGCAAATCGGTGTTGAGCAAAGTGCGCAGTTCATCGACCTGATTGTTGCGCGACAGGCTCTTCATGCGGTCTTCGATCTGGCGATACTGACCCAGCAACTGCACGTATTGATCGTAAGCAGCACGTTCCTGCGGGCTGCTGATCAGTTTTTCGTAGGTCGTCTGGGCGCTGCGGATCTGCTGATTGCGGGTTTCCAGCAGGTCTATGGTTTTCTGCTGCACGTCCGGCTCGCGGTTGACCAGCAAGCGATAAGACAGAACACGCAGACGCAGAGTCAGTTGAGTGAATTCGTCGAGGCTTTTAATGCTCGGCACGCTGCTCAAGGTGATCTCCTCGGCGGCACCGCGAATCTTGCTCATCTGGTTCAAGGCGAACACACCCAGGATCAGCATCAAGCTGCCAATCAGGGCAAAACCGAGGAACGCCCGTGGAGCGATATTCATATTACGAAGGGACATGGTGTTTACCGAAGTGAGCGCACCCGTGCGGCGCTGAAGCTGACGTAAGACTGACTTATCGGTCATGCGACTAAAGTCTTGAGCGCCTGCGCGTTTTTGTCGCACAAGGGCCTTCTGCGACGAAGTGCAGGAACCCGATCCGCCAATCACAGTCTCTACTGCTCGCGAGAAAGGTCGCCCGCCAGGAAAATCAAGGCCTTGGGCCCCAATAACCCTGGCATCCGTGGTGACTTTTCTTTATCGTACGCGCCCTTTGAAAATGCTCGGAAAATCAAAATGTTGGAAGCATCCCTAAGCCAATTGGAACAGCTGGTAAATGACCTGGTGCAACAGAACCAGGCACTGCTGGGCACTAACCAGACCCTGAGTGCAGAACTGGCTCAGGCCAAGGATGAAAACGAAAGCCTGCAGCTGAGCCTGATGGAGCAGGAAGAGAAACAAGGCGCCACCGCCGCACGCATCCAGGCCCTGGTTGAGCGCGTCAGCGCCGGTCCGGTCAGCGCATGAATCACGGCGCCGCAGGGGTAAAAGTCGTCTCGATCCTGGGGGAGGACTATTCGATCAAGGCGCCGGCCGGGGAAGAGCAAACCCTGCTGGACGCCGCGATGATGTTGAAAGCTGCTTTGGCCGACACCAAACGGAAGTACCCGACCCTGATCGGTGACCGCCTGTTGGTATTGGCCGCGATGAATCTGTGCTCGCAGCAAATCGAAATGCAAAAGCAGCACAAGCAGGAACTCGACCGTTACCAAGAGCAAGTCAGCGCCACGGTTGAAGTGATCTCCAAGACGATCAATCAGGCCTGATCGGCTTTGCGCACAACCAAAGAATAAATTGTCGATAAGCGTTGTATACAATCGGCACGGCTGTTGCAGTGTTTCAGCCTCTTATTCTTTGGGGGTGCACCATGCAGTTCTGGCGACGCAGTATTCAATGGCAACTGATCCTGAGCATGGGCACCGCCCTGCTGGTCAGTATCCTGATCGTGGTGGGCATTTATACCCTCGTGGTTAACCGACTCGCCCAGAGCTACCTGGTCGAACAGGCCCTGCCGTCGAGCATCGAAGCGATGCGCAACGACATCGAACGAATCCTCGTTCAACCCCTCACCGCCGCCAAGGACATCGCCAGCAATAGCATGGTGCGAGACTGGTTGGCCGCCGGTGAAGACAGCGGCCGCACCGCCGAATTCGCGCAATACCTGGAAGGCATTCGCGCGGAACACAAAGCCTTTACCGCGCTGATTATCGGCACGGCGTCAAACCACTATCTGACCGAAAAAGGCCTGGACCGGACCCTCAGCCGTTCCAACCCGAAAGACGCCTGGTTCTACTCATTCCTCGACAGCAACCAGCCGCGCACCCTCAATATCGACAATGACACCGCGACCGGAGAATTGGCGCTGTTCATCGACCTTAAGGTCCAGGCCGCCGGTAAAGTCGTGGGCGTTGCCGGGCTCGGGTTGAGCATGAAAGAGCTGTCGGAGCTGATCCACAACTTCAGCTTCGGGGCACGCGGCAAGGTCTATCTCGTGCGTTCCGACGGTTTGATCCAGGTGCATCCCGAGGCGCAATTCAGCGGTAAACGCACCTTGTCCGAGCAAATCGGTGCTCCGGCGGCGCAAGCGGTCATGGGTCAAAAAACTGCCACAAACAGCAGCTTTATAAGAGACGGCGAAGACTTCCTCGCGTTGAGCCTGCCGCTGCGAGACCTGGGCTGGACGCTGGTGGCCGAAGTGCCGCAGTCGCAGATCTACGCTGAAGCTCGTCGCGCCATGTGGATGAGCAGCGGCATCGGCCTGGCCGTGGCGCTGGTTTGCCTGATGCTGGTGGTGTTGCTGGCCCGTGGATTGGTGCGCCCGATCCGTCAGGTAACAGCGGCGTTGGTGGCCATCGGTAGCGGCGGTGGAGATTTGACCCATCGGTTAGATTCCAGTCGCGCCGATGAACTGGGAGATCTGGCGCGCGGCTTCAATCGCTTCCTCGACAGCCAGCGCGAAATGATCGGCGAAGTGCTGACCACCAGCGAGCGCTTGCGCACCGCCGTCGGCCAAGTGGCGAAGGTGGTGGACAACACGGCCCAGCGCTCTGGCCGGCAGCAGGAAATGACCGACATGGTCGCCACAGCCGTTCATGAGATGGGTTTGACGGTGCAGGAAATTGCCCAGAACGCTGGCAACGCGGCGGTCGCCTCGCAAAATGCCCGCGATGAAGCGATGCAGGCGCGGGAAGTGGTCGGCGGGTCGATTCGGCATATAGAAAGCATGTCCGATGAAATCGGCCTCGCGGCAACGGCGGTGGGCGATCTGGCTCATCAGGTCGCCTCTATCGATCAAGTGCTGGCGGTGATTCGCGGAATATCCGAACAGACCAATTTGCTCGCGCTTAACGCTGCCATCGAAGCAGCACGGGCCGGGGACATGGGGCGCGGGTTTGCGGTGGTGGCGGATGAAGTGCGCACGTTGGCGCGGCGCACGCAGGCGTCGACTGATGAGATTCAACAAATGATCGGTAGCCTCAAGCAGGGTGCGGAGAATGCCGTGTCATCCATGCATTCAGGGCAAGCGGCGACGGGCACCGGTGTTGAATCGAGCCAGCGCACTGGCGCGTCGTTGACCGCGATTACCGGGCAGGTAGAGCGCATCAGCGACATGAACCATCAGGTGGCGACGGCGACGGAAGAGCAGTCGGCGGTGACCGAGGAGATCAACCGCAACGTGCAGGGGATATCGGATTTGGCGCGGGCGACGGCTGGGGAAGTGAGAGCGTGCCGCGAAGACTGCCAGACGTTGCAGCGGTTGGCGGATGATCTGGCGCGGCAGATGAGCAGTTTCAAGCTGAGCTGAAAAATGTGTTGCCTGAGCGGGCGCCTTCGCGAGCAAGCCCGCTCCCACATTTGATCGCATTTCAAGTGTGGGAGCGGGCTTGCTCGCGAATGGATTTCAGCAGCACCACAAAGCTCTGATCAGAACCACTCATCCTGCATGTTCAAACACACATCATCCCGCGCCTCAAGAATCGCCAGCTCATGGTGACAACCCGGCACTTCCCACGTCAGGAAATACCGCGCCGCCTGCAGCTTGCCCTTATAAAAGCTCACATCCGCCGCATTACCCTTGGCCAATCCTTCCTCAGCCCGAATCGCCTGTTCCAGCCAGCGCCAGCCAATCACCGTGTGCCCAAACACTTTCAGGTACAGCGCCGAGTTCGCCAGGCTGCTGTTGACCTTGCCCTGCGCCAGATCAGTCAGCAGGCCAATGGTCACGGTTTGCAGGCGTGACACCAGTTTCTCCAGCGGTTCACGCAATGCGGTCAGGGATTCATACGTCTGCGCCCGCGCGCCGGTGTCGGCGATCAACTGGATCAATTGCTTGAGCCCCGCACCACCGTTCTGCGCCAGTTTGCGGCCCAGCAAGTCCAGCGACTGAATACCGTGCGTCCCTTCATGAATCGGGTTTAGACGGTTGTCTCGGTAGTACTGCTCAACCGGGTATTCACGGGTGTAGCCGTGGCCGCCAAGAATCTGGATCGCCAATTCGTTGGCCTTGAGGCAAAACTCCGACGGCCAGGATTTGACGATGGGCGTCAGCAAATCCAGCAGTTCATGGGCCTGTTTGCGCTCGGCTTCAGTTTCAAGCGTGGTGGTGTCATCGAACAATCGCGCGGCGTACAACCCGAGGTCGAACGAACCTTCAACGTAGGCCTTCTGCGTCAGCAACATGCGCTTGACGTCGGCGTGCTGAATGATCGCCACTGGTGCGGTGTTCGGGTCCTTGCTGTCCGACACGCGACCTTGCGGACGTTCCCTGGCGTATTCCAGCGAGTACAAATAGCCGGCGTAACCGAGCATCACCGCGCCCATGCCGACACCGATCCGCGCTTCGTTCATCATCTGGAACATGTAGCTCAAGCCGTGGTGCGGCTTGCCCACCAGGTAGCCGACACACTCGCCGTTGTCGCCGAAATTCAGCGCGGTGGACGTGGTGCCGCGCCAGCCCATCTTGTGGAACAACCCGGCCAGCAACACATCGTTGCGCTTGCCGAGGCTGCCGTCATCGTTGACCAGGAACTTGGGCACGATGAACAGTGAAATACCCTTCACCCCGGCCGGTGCGTCCGGCAGCTTGGCCAGCACCATGTGCACGATGTTTTCAGACAGCGGGTGATCGCCGCCGGAGATGAAAATCTTGTTGCCCTTGAGGCGATAAGTGCCGTCGGACGCAGGTTCGGCGCGGGTACGAATGTCCGACAGCGACGAGCCGGCATGCGGCTCGGTCAGGGCCATGGTGCCGAAGAAGCGGCCGTCAATCATTGGTTGCAGGAAGCGCTGTTTCTGCTCCTCGGTGCCGAAACTTTCAATCAGGTTCGCCGCGCCCATGGTCAAGAACGGGTACGAAGTGGACGCCGCGTTGGCCGATTGAAAATGCGCGAAGCACGCCTGGGACAGCAGCGTAGGAAGCTGCATGCCGCCCGCGTCGAAACTGCGCGCGGCGTTGAGGAAACCGGCTTCGAGGAACGCATCCACCGCCGGTTTAACTTCCGGAATCAGAATCGCCTGACCGTCCTCGTAGCGCGGCTCGTTCTCGTCGCCCTTGCGGTTGTGCGGAGCGAAGAATTTTTCGGCGATGTTGCGGGCGGTGCCGATGGCGGCATCGAAGGTCTCGCGATTGTGCTCGGCGAAACGCTCACGCTGGGTCAGGCCCTCGGCATCGAGGACTTCATACAGCTCGAAAGCCAGATTGCGGGAACTGAGCAACGTCTCGGACATGGCGGCCTACCTTTTTTTGGAATGGTCCGAGTCTAGGCGTGGGAATAAAGGCTGAACAGGATGATTGATGAGCGTGATGGTAGATCAGAGCACCGACTTACCAGACACCACAAAACAAATGTGGGAGCGGGCTTGCTCGCGAATGCGGTGCATCAGTCGATGTTGATGTCGACTGACACTCCGCCTTCGCGAGCAAGCCCGCTCCCACAAGGGTTCTGCATTCCAGGCGTCCATCGCGGCTGCCTGGATTTGAAGTGGTTTAGCCGATCGTCATCAAGCTCGCATTACCACCTGCCGCAGCCGTGTTAACGCTCAACGCCCGTTCAATCACCAAACGCTCCAGCGCAATGTTGGTCTCGCCTTGCGACAAGCCATGAACACCGACAATGGCGCCCGCACGCTTGGCCACTTGCTGGCACACCGCACGCAACTGGTCGGAATGGCCATGATGCAGAACCGCATCAAATACCACTTCGTCCTTGTTCCAGTCGGACACCAGCTTGATCCGTGCCTGAACTTCTTTCGGCAGGCGTGCGAACAACGCCTTGCTCACGTCAGATTCCGGCCACACTGCCGAACCACCGACAGCCAACACCGCCGCCAGTTGAGTCAACAGATCGCCTTCAACCTCGGCCAGACACAGCACGTGTTCACGCGGCAGGATGGCGTAGCTGTTGCGCTCGCCGGTCGGGCCGGCCAGCACACGGGTGATCCCGCTTTGCGATTGCGCCGTGAACTGCACGCACAGGGTGCTCAGGTCAGCAAACTTGTTGCTGTCAGCCCAGGCTTTCAGGGCAGTCAGCGGCTTGCTCATGGAATCACGCAGACGAACGTCCGGCGCGACGAGGGCGTCGCCACGAGCGAAGGATTGTTCGATCGCATCGGTAGGACGTGTCGACAGCAGGCGGTACAGGTACAGCGGACCACCAGCCTTCGGACCCGTACCCGACAAACCTTCACCACCGAACGGCTGCACACCCACCACAGCACCCACAATGTTGCGGTTCACGTAGACGTTACCGGCGTTGACGTTGTCGATCACCTTGGCGATGGTCTCGTCGATACGCGTGTGCACGCCCAGCGTCAGGCCATAGCCGGAAGCGTTGATCTGACCGATCAGTTGATCGATGTCTTTGCGCTTGTAGCGAACCACGTGCAGCACCGGGCCGAAGATCTCCCGTTGCAGCTCGTCGAAGCTTTCCAGCTCGATCAGGGTCGGCATCACGAAGGTGCCGCGTTTGACTTCTTCGCTGTTGGCGATCGCCACCTGGTACACGTTGCGACCTTTGTCGCGCATGGCCTGGATGTGCTTCTCGATGCCAGCCTTGGCTTCGGCGTCGATCACCGGGCCGATGTCGACGGACAGGCGCTCCGGATTACCGAGACGGCATTCAGCCATGGCGCCCTTGAGCATTTCGATGACACGGTCAGCGGAATCTTCCTGCAAGCACAGGACGCGCAGTGCCGAGCAACGTTGGCCGGCGCTGTCGAAGGCCGACGACACCACGTCGATCACCACTTGTTCGGTCAGTGCCGAAGAGTCGACGATCATCGCGTTCTGGCCACCGGTTTCGGCGATCAGCGGGATCGGACGGCCCTGGGCATCCAGGCGACCGGCGATGTTGCGTTGCAGCAAACGAGCGACTTCGGTCGAACCGGTGAACATCACGCCTTTAACGCGATCGTCACCTACCAGTCCAGCGCCGACTGTTTCGCCACGGCCCGGCAGCAGTTGCAGCACGCCTTCCGGAATCCCGGCTTCGAGCAGCAAACGCACGGCTTGAGCCGCCACCAGCGGAGTTTGTTCCGCAGGCTTGGCCAATACCGGGTTACCGGCAGCCAGTGCCGCCGCGACTTGACCACTGAAGATGGCCAGCGGGAAGTTCCACGGGCTGATGCACACCACCGGACCCAGTGGGCGATGGGCGTCGTTGGTGAAATCGTTGCGCGCCTGCACCGCGTAATAACGCAGGAAATCCACGGCTTCACGCACTTCGGCGATGGCGTTGGCAAAGGTCTTGCCGGCTTCGCGAGCCAGCAGGCCCATCAGCGGCTGGATCTCGCCTTCCATCAAATCGGCGGCACGTTCCAGAATCGCAGCGCGTTCGGCGGGCGGAGTGGCCTGCCAGATCGGTGCGGCGTTCAAGGCGCAATGGATCGCGTTGTCGACGTCTTCGACGGTGGCTTCCTGCACATGGCCAACCACGTCACGCAGATCGGACGGGTTCAAAACCGGCACAGGGGTTTCAGTGCTGGAGGCGCAACCGAGCATCGGCGCGGCTTTCCAGTGGTTGTGAGCAGTGGCCAGCAAGGCGCAGGACAGCGAAGCCAAACGATGTTCGTTGGCCATGTCGATGCCGCTGGAGTTGGCGCGCTCGGCACCATAAAGATCACGCGGCAGCGGGATACGCGGGTGCGGCAGGCCGAAGCCGCCTTCCAGCGTCGCCATCTGCTCGATGCTGGCCACTGGATCGGCCACCAGCTCCTGGATCGAAATGGATTGGTCGGCGATACGGTTGACGAACGAAGTGTTCGCACCGTTTTCCAGCAGACGACGTACCAGGTACGCCAGCAGCGTTTCGTGCGTACCGACCGGAGCGTACACGCGGCACGGACGGTTCAGCTTGCCTTCGGACACTTTGCCTACAACCTGTTCGTACAGCGGTTCACCCATGCCGTGCAGGCACTGGAACTCATACTGACCCGGGTAATAGTTCTGACCGGCAATATGGTAAATGGCTGACAGGGTGTGGGCGTTGTGCGTGGCGAATTGCGGGTAAATGACTTCCGGCACCGACAGCAACTTGCGGGCGCAAGCAATGTAGGAAACGTCGGTGTACACCTTGCGCGTGTAGACCGGATAGCCTTCCAGGCCTTCGACCTGGGCGCGCTTGATTTCGCTGTCCCAGTACGCGCCTTTCACCAGACGGATCATCAGGCGATGACGGCTGCGGCGAGCCAGGTCGATCACGTAATCGATCACGTACGGGCAACGCTTTTGATACGCCTGGATCACGAAACCGATGCCGTTCCAGCCGGTCAGTTGCGGCTCGAAGCACAGGCGCTCCAGCAGATCCAGCGACAGCTCGAGGCGGTCGGCTTCTTCGGCGTCGATGTTCAGGCCGATGTCGTACTGCTTGGCCAGCAAGGTCAGCGACAACAGGCGCGGGTACAACTCGTCCATCACACGTTCGTACTGCGCGCGGCTGTAACGTGGGTGCAGTGCAGACAGCTTGATGGAAATGCCCGGGCCTTCATAAATCCCGCGACCGTGAGACGCTTTGCCGATCGAGTGGATGGCTTGTTCGTACGAGGCCAGGTACTTCTGCGCATCGTGCTCGGTCAGTGCCGCTTCACCCAGCATGTCGTAGGAATAGCGGAATCCCTTGGCTTCGAACTTGCTCGCATTGGCCAGGGCTTCGGCGATGGTTTCGCCGGTGACGAACTGCTCGCCCATCAGGCGCATGGCCATGTCGACGCCCTTGCGGATCATCGGCTCGCCGCTCTTGCCGATGATGCGGCTCAGGGACGAGGTCAAACCTGCTTCGTTATGCGTGGCGACCAGTTTGCCGGTCAGCAGCAGGCCCCAAGTGGCAGCGTTGACGAACAGCGACGGGCTGTTGCCCAAGTGCGGGTGCCAGTTGCCGGTGCTGATCTTGTCGCGGATCAGCGCGTCACGGGTGCCTTTGTCCGGAATGCGCAGCAGCGCTTCGGCCAGGCACATCAGCGCTACGCCTTCCTGGGACGACAGGGAAAATTCCTGCAACAGGCCCTGAACAATCCCGGCACGGCCACCGGCACTTTTCTGATTACGCAGCTTCTCGGCAATCGAGGAGGCCAGTTTGTTGGTGGCTTCAGCCATCGCTGCCGGCAGACGCGCCTGCTCGATCAGCATCGGCACCACTTCCGGCTCCGGGCGACGGTAAGCGGCGGTGATCGAAGCGCGCAGCACCGATTGCGGCAGGATGCTTTCTGCGAATTCGAGGAAGCACTGGTGAGCATGATCCAGAGGCGCATCGACGGCGTCGTCGGAATCCTTGGTCAAACCGCTCAGCTCCGTCAGGGTTGCACCACCCTCGAGTTTTTCCAGGTAATTGAAAATTGCCTGCTTGATCAGCCAGTGCGGCGTGCGATCAATCGAGGTCGCGGCAGCCTTGAGGCGCTCGCGGGTCGGGTCGTCAAGTTTGACCCCAAGGGTGGTGGTAGCCATTTTTTTATCCTCATGTTTGCCACGACCGCGTGGCATCAGCTGGCGGCAAGATTAGCTGCGCAACCGTTGAGGTGCAACCGGGTGCAACCCTTTTTTTGTCGGAATAATAAGCAGCTCGTCAGGAATTAAATTCCGGTACATCCGTACTGCTTCTGCTTGGTGCTTTACTTCTAGAAACATCGCGTGACTGCGCTAAAAGGGAGCAAAAACCGGCCGGTTTCGCGGAAAACGGAGTGGGTGCAACTAATTCTCACGAAATGGGTTGCACCTTATTTGGGTTGTTGAATAGGATTCGCGCCCCAAGGTGCAACCGGATGAAAAGTCGGTGCACCGGCTGATGGCTTTCCTGGGGAAACATCAGTCATAAATGCGCGGGCTTTGAAATCGTCTGATCAAACGTGGTCGTTTGTCAGCGGGTTCACACGCTGGCGCTACATAAAAACAAAGCCAGGGCATCACAGAATGAGCGTAAGCAATCCAACCCTGATCACGTTCGTGATCTACATCGCAGCAATGGTGCTGATCGGCTTGATGGCCTATCGCTCCACCAACAACCTTTCTGACTACATTCTGGGCGGTCGCAGCCTGGGCAGCGTCGTCACGGCCTTGTCCGCCGGCGCTTCCGACATGAGTGGCTGGTTGTTGATGGGCCTGCCGGGCGCCATCTACATGTCTGGCCTGTCCGAAAGCTGGATCGCCATTGGCCTGATCATCGGTGCTTACCTGAACTGGCTGTTCGTCGCTGGCCGTCTGCGTGTGCAGACCGAGCACAACGGCGATGCGCTGACCCTGCCGGATTACTTTGCCAGCCGTTTCGAAGATAAAAGCGGCCTGCTGCGGATCATTTCTGCGGTGGTGATCCTGGTGTTCTTCACCATTTACTGCGCTTCCGGCATCGTCGCTGGCGCCCGTCTGTTTGAAAGCACCTTCGGCATGTCCTACGAGACGGCGCTGTGGGCCGGCGCTGCGGCGACGATTGCCTACACCTTCGTCGGCGGTTTCCTCGCCGTGAGCTGGACCGATACCGTACAAGCCACGCTGATGATTTTCGCGCTGTTGCTGACGCCAATCATCGTGCTGCTCGCCACCGGCGGCATCGACACCACCTTCCTGGCCATCGAAGCGCAAGACCCAAGCAACTTCGACATGCTGAAAAACACCACCTTCATCGGCATCATCTCGCTGATGGGCTGGGGCCTGGGCTACTTCGGCCAGCCGCACATCCTTGCGCGCTTCATGGCGGCGGATTCGGTCAAGTCGATCGCCAACGCCCGTCGTATCTCCATGACCTGGATGATCCTGTGCCTGGGCGGCACCGTTGCAGTGGGCTTCTTCGGTATTGCCTACTTCTCGGCGAACCCTGACCTGGCCGCACCTGTGACCGAAAACCACGAGCGCGTGTTCATCGAACTGGCGAAAATCCTCTTCAACCCATGGGTTGCCGGTGTATTGCTGTCGGCCATTCTGGCTGCCGTGATGAGTACCTTGAGCTGCCAGTTGCTGGTGTGCTCGAGCGCCCTGACCGAAGACTTCTACAAAACCTTCCTGCGTAAATCCGCTTCCCAGGTCGAACTGGTCTGGGTCGGCCGCGCCATGGTGCTGGTGGTTGCCCTGATCGCCATCGCGTTGGCCGCCAACCCGGAAAACCGCGTACTGGGTCTGGTCAGCTACGCCTGGGCAGGTTTCGGTGCTGCGTTCGGTCCGGTTGTACTGATTTCCGTGATCTGGAAAGACATGACCCGCAACGGCGCACTGGCCGGCATCCTGGTCGGCGCGATCACCGTGATCGTGTGGAAACACTTCGAACTGCTGGGCCTGTACGAAATCATCCCTGGTTTCATCTTCGCCAGCCTGGCGATCTACATCGTCAGCAAACTGGGTTCGCCGACTCACGGCATGCTTCAGCGCTTTGCTGCGGCCGAGGCAGATTTCCGCCTGAACAAGTGATGGGCTGAGGCTCTGACTTTTCGCCGAAACTGAAAACGGCCCGCTTCCTTATGGAGACGGGCCGTTTTTTTTGGCGCAGATCTCGTGTTATTGAAATTCCAATGTGGGAGCGGGCTTGCTCGCGAAGGCTGCATCACATTCAACATATCAGGTGACTGACAAACCGCTTTCGCGAGCAAGTCGAATCGTCGCACCGCCGCTCCCACATGTGATTGGTGGTGGTTTTGAGGGAGATGTCTGTAGCCAAACGCACCGATTCTTGAAGGACAAATCTCTTAAAAAGTAGGGAAAATCTGATTTCCTTGTCCCTCCCTCAACACCCCTTGTCGCTCATGCAGAATCGCCCGCCTTCATTCTGCAGAGACACATCGGATGTTCGCGCCTGCCAATCAACCGCGTTTCACGTTGACCCTCGACGGCGTCCAGAATGAGCTCAAGGTCCTTGAGTTCTCGGGCACGGAAGCCATCAGCCAACCCTACCGTTTTGACCTCGAACTGGTCAGTGAACGGCCAGACATAGAACTGGAAAGCCTGCTGCACCGTCAGGCGTTTCTGAGTTTTGATGCACAAGGCTCCGGTATCCACGGTCAGATTTTTCGCGTTGGCCAAAGCGACTCCGGGAAACGTCTGACGGGTTACCAGATCAGCCTCGTCCCGCGCCTGGCTTACCTCGGTCAGCGCATCAACCAGCGGATCTTCCAGCACAAAAACGTGCCGGCGATCATCGCGCAGGTCCTCAAGGACCATGGCATCCAGCGCGATGCGTTCGAGTTTCAACTCGGCAGCGACTACGCACCTCGCGAGTACTGCGTGCAGTACGCCGAAAGTGACCTGGCGTTCATCCAGCGGCTGTGCGCCGAGATCGGCATTCACTACCACTTCCAGCACAGCCCCGACGGGCATCTGCTGGTGTTCGGCGATGACCAGACGGTTTTCCCTCGTCTGCCTGAGTCGACGCTGTACCTGCCGGGCAGCGGAATGGCGGCGGATGCGCCGGCCATCAAGCGTTTTAACGTGCGTCTGGAAACCCGCACGACCGCGGTCGCCCGTCGCGATTACGACTTTAAAAAACCACGCCTGCAACTCGAAACCCGCCTCGACAGCGAACAGCGCCCGGTGCTGGAGGATTACCAATTCCCCGGCCAATTCACGGATCGCGAACATGGCAAGCAACTGACTCAACGCACACTCGAACGCCACAACGCCGATTTCCGTCAGGCTGAAGGCAAAGGTGATGACTGTGCGTTGGTCAGCGGGCATTTCCTGCACCTCGCCGAGCATCCACGTCAGGCATGGAATGACCTGTGGCTGATCACCGAAATCGAACACCGTGGCCGCCAGCCACAAGTGCTGGAAGAGTCGGCCACCAGCGACGACCCGGACGATTTCCAGGGCTATCGCAATACATTTCTGGCAACGCCGTGGGACGTTTCGTTTCGTCCGCCACTGGGGCCGCAAAAACCCCGCATGCTTGGCTATCAACCGGCCGTGGTCACCGGGCCGACTGACAGCGAAATTCATTGCGACGAGTTCGGTCGGGTCAAGGTTCAGCTCGCCTGGGATCGCGACGGACAACTCAACGAACACTCCAGTTGCTGGCTGCGCGTGGCCACGGGGTGGGCGCATGACCGTTATGGCAGTGTGCTGATCCCGCGCGTCGGCATGGAAGTGCTGGTCGGGTTCATCGACGCCGATGCCGACAATCCGCTGGTGATGGGCTGCCTGCCGAACGCGGCGACGCCCGTTCCGCTGGACCTGCCCGCCGACAAGACCCGCAGCATTTTCCGCAGCCAAAGCAGTCCCGGTGGCGGCGGTTACAACGAATTGCGCATCGAGGATCGCAAAGGCGCCGAGGAAATCTACCTGCGCGCCCAGCGAAACTGGACCCAGCATGTGTTGAATGATCAACAGGTGCAGGTCGATAACGCCCGCAGCATTGTCGTCACTGGCATGGCTCGCCATGAGTTGAAGGCTGACGAACAGCGCATCACCCACGGTCAGCGCCAGGCCGAAGTGAAGCTCGACGATCACTTGGTGGTGATGGGTGATCGGCACATCCGCGTGACCAGCCAGGCGCTCAACGCCAGTCAGCAATTCCACGTCAGCGCCGGCCAGCAAGTGGTGATCGACGGCGGCGCCAGCGCGACGATTCAGGCCGGTGGGCAGTGGATCAACATTGGGCCTGGGGGGATTTTCAGCAGCGTGCCGATTCAGGTGGGCGGGGCGTTGATGCCCGCGATGGCTGCTGCAACGGCGTCGCTGGATGCACCGCTGAAACTCGCCGCCGCACCGGCAGCGGTGTTGAGCGCGGCACAGATCATGAGCCTGAAAAGCGATGCGCCGTTTTGTGAGGAGTGTGAGCGTTGCAAGGACGGGGTATGCCCTACGCCGAACACGCAGATCCCCTCCCCAAAGTCTTTAGCCCGGCCGACGGCTTCCAGCGTTGAGCCGGGTTTTCACATCGTCGAACAGGGGATGTCTCGTTCCGCGCTCGAATCAATTCTGTTTCCACAGCCGGAACCGGCAGTACTGGAGAAGTTTCGCAGCCTTAATCCACAACTCACCCAATACGCGAAGCCTGGGCAATTGATCGTCTTGAGCGATCCGCGCAATACGCAATGCACTCGTGAAGAAGCGCTGCTGATGGAGGCAGCGCAAAAAGTCGATGCAGCGCTTGAGCCGTTGAGTGATGCGGAAGCTGAGTTCATGGCACGTCACCATGGTGAGATTCAATCCTTTCTTTCGCAGGGTTCGACTGGTGTTGGCGTAGGTTCAGCGATGTTCGGCAAGCACTTGGGTAACTTGAAAGATGCCCTTGTAGAACTTGAAAACCTGCATAAACGCACCTTTGACAAACACGGAAAACTCCAAGGCGCTGACTTCTTTAACGAGCGTAAAAAGCTCATGGGGCTGCTGGATAACAGCCTTGGACCGTTGGTGCGCAAAGGTGTGGGTATTCCTGATCATCCGAAACTGAAGAATGCGCTGGGGATTTCAAACCGCAGCCTTGTGCATCATTGGAGTAAGGCGGGCACGGCCGGAGGGATTCCAGGGTATGCGACGCATATTGATGGGGTGAGTAAGGCTGGAAAGGTGATGAAGTTGGGTGGCTGGGTTGGGATTGCGCTAGGGGCTTCCGCATCGGGGCTTAAGGTCAAGGAGACCTGCCGCTATGGGACTGAAGAGGCTTGCAGAAAAGTTAAGTTTTCGGAGGCAGGGAAGTTAACTGGTGCTATCGGGGGCAGCACTTTGGGGGGGCTTGTTGGGACGCTTGGTGTTACTTCTTGCGTCGGAATTGGACTCGTAAGTGCTGGTACTGGAGGTGTGCTCTGTTCACTGGTTTTGGTTGGCGCAGGAACATTCGTAGGAGGAGTGGCAGGTGAAGCCGGCGGGGAAAAAATTGGTGAAATAATTTATGAGGAAGCTTATTGATGACAAATGACGATGAGGTTTTCTTTGTCTTGCTCACAGGCGGATTATTTTTTGGTCTTGGTTTGATTTTTATTTTGGGTCAACTTTATTTGGCTTGCTTCCAATTAAAAAAAATAATTGACCATTTGAGCAACTCTCATGGCGTTTTATTGCGTAAAACTGTGATGAGGCAAGGTGTTTTTGGTGTTTATTTTATGTTGATTAGTGTGGGGGCTTTCTTTGTGTTTCCGTCGAAGTCAATCAAGTGTGGAAACCTAGATAGAAACGATTATCTGAATTTCCCACGCGGGCTTTTGAATTTGATAAGACTTTTCTATGTGGCTGGCCTTGGCGGAGGGGTGGCGATGTTTGTGCTTTTTTTTGGTGGGAAATACATGGGTTGGATTGAGTGATTTCGTCGCGCTGGTGCCTTAAATGAGTTTCGTCATTTTATGTGCGATTTATTGGGCGGGGCCGGACGCGTTTGAAGCGGTGCTCAATCGGATATTTCCCGTAGCAGGTTTTCTCTTCGTTGCGTCAATAGCGGTGATGTTTTACTTAGCGTGTTTCAAAATGGACAAAATACTCGACGGTATGAGTCGATCTGAAGTGGTGACATTGCGTAGCCCAATTAAGGGGCAGTGTTTTCGCTCTAGGTATGAGGCATTGTTTGTTGTCTGGTATGTTTTAACGTTTCGCGCTTTGGCATTAAAGCGTGGACATTTGGATGAGCACGACTACGACAATTTTTCTATTGGCTTGCGATGGTTGATTAGAGGCAGTTGTAGCAGCATCTACTTTGTATTTTTCTACTTCATCCTCGTTGAATGGATTTATGAGTATTTGAGCTGGGTCCATTGGCTGTTAACGACTCTGGATGATTTGGTTTGGTGGATAGCTGAAGTTAGAGGTGGTTTTTATGAGCGGTGATTGCATCCGGAACTGGCTACAAACCCATCCCCTTAACAACACGGAACAACTCTTCGCCATCTTCAGTAACGCCAGCGCTGCCGAGCCGTTCAAGGCTTGGCAGGCGTCAGCGAATGCTCAGGCGCCGAGTCCGATTTGGGCGAAAACCATTTATGCGGAGTGGGATGCGGTGATGCCCTACGTGGGAATCGTCGCCGCTGATAGTCAGTTCCTCGATTGGGTCGCCACGACGGAGTCCCGCGATTGGGGATGGTTGGCGGTTTCTTCGGCGAGCCTTGAGGTGGTGGTCGAGTATTTGCGCAGCCTCACCCTGGTCAAGCTGCCGGATGGCAAGGCTGTGTTTTTCCGCTTCTGGGATGGGCGTTATTTATTGCCGATTCTGCAATCTGCTGAGGTGAAACCTGCTGAGTTACTACCGGTGATCGGGAGGTGTCTGATCAACGGGCAGTCAGTCGATATAGGCGGTAGCGCGCTGAAAACATCGAAAGTGTTTCCGTGGTGGGAGGTGTCCGATTCTCTGCTGCAACACCTCGGTGCTGAAGATGCTTCAACCCAAATCAACAATCTGATGCAGTGGTTGAGTGAAGAGCACCCCAGTCTGTTCGAGGCGTTTTCAGAAAGCGTTTTACGCAGGAAAGTCGAGATGTTTCTAACGGCGCCTGGCCTGCCTGCCGGGCCAAAAGTTGAGCTGTTGGAGCACTTGATGAGGGAGCTTGATTGATGTGGAGTAGGGCCAGGCGAAATTTCCGGGCAAGGTCGTCGGACGTTTCCTTCAAGTTGCGTCGGTTTTCGTGAACTGGTGGGCAATGGGTTGCAGGGATAGTCTTTGGCTGTCACCGCGCAAGTGGTGGCAGGGTGTAGGAACCCTTGAAGGTCATTCGCGCATCAGTACTGTCGTTTGATTGCGGCACTTAAAACGTGCCCGTAACATCGTTCGCGGCGGCTGTGTGCGGGACACGTTTCGACGTGGCTGAGTTTGATGGCCCTCAGTTTCCTACTCCCGCGCACGGCTGCCACCCAAAGCCCGTAGGAAGGCCGTTGGTAGCTTTTTGAGTTAATAGCTAAAAGGCCTATCAAATTATGACGACGTTGACACCCGATCCACCCTACGAAAAACCAATCCCCCACCCCAAAAGCCGTTTCATGGCCCTCACCAGCAACTGCACTGACATGCCGACGCTATTCGTCGACACCCATGCGCCGCTCGATGTTTTATACGACGCTGCCAACTATCGGATTCGCGCCGTCACGCAGGTGCTGGAGAACATGTCGATGCGCGGTTCGGTTGAGTGTGAGTCGTTCATTCTTAGTGATTTTGCGTTGCTGTGCGCCATTCCGTTGCGGGATGGGTGTGATGTGCTGGATGTGATTGGGCGGCGGTTGCGGGCTCGGTCACCGGAGTAACGGCGTACGGCTTTTTGTGGCGAGGGGGCTTGCCGGAACGCCGCATCGCCCCGTTGGGTCGCGCAGCGGCCCCAAAACCTGCAATCCGGTTATGTCAGTTGTACCGAGGGGTTTGGTTTGGCGACTGCTTCGCAGTCGAGCGGGAGCAAGCTCCCTCGCCACAGGGTTTTGTGGGCGGCTGGATGTTTTGGGGCTGCTGCGCAGCCCAACGGGAGCAAGCTCCCTCGCCACAGGGTTTTGTGGATGGCTGGGGATGTTTGGGGCTGCAAGTGCCCGCTCGGCTGTGAGGTCCTGACGTTGGCCGCCTTACAAGGTAAACTTCCCGGCCTTCGCAGGAGCAATCATGAATTATCGTCACGCCTTCCATGCCGGCAATCACGCCGATGTGTTCAAACACCTGACTTTGACCCGCCTCATCGCCCTGATGTCGCGCAAGGAGCAGCCGTTTGCCTATCTCGACACTCACGCCGGTATTGGTCTGTATGACCTGCAGGGTGATCAGGCGAGCCGTACCGGTGAGTACCTGGAAGGTATTGCGCGTCTGTGGGATCAGCCGGATCTGCCGGCGCTGACCGCCGATTACATGAAAGTGCTGCACGACATGAACCCGGATGGCCAGTTGCGCTATTACCCGGGATCGCCGGAGCTGGCGCGGCGTCTGACGCGGCCGCAGGATCGGGTGATGCTCAACGAGAAGCACCCCGAAGACGGTTTGTTGCTCAAGGACAACATGGCCGGTGATCGTCGGGTCAAGGTGCATCTGGGCGAAGGCTGGCATGTGCCACGCGCGATGTTGCCGGTGCAGGAGAAGCGGGCGGTGATGTTGATTGATCCGCCGTTCGAGCAGCTCGATGAGATGCAGCGCTGTGCGGCGTCGCTGAAAGAGGCGATTGGCCGGATGCGTCAAACCGTGGCGGCGATCTGGTACCCGGTGAAGGACCAGCGTCTGTTGCGTCGCTTTTATCAGGATCTGGCGGGCTCGGGCGCGCCGAAGTTGTTGCGGGTGGAGTTGCTGGTGCATCCGCTGGATACGCCAAACAGTCTGAACGGGTCCGGGTTGGCGATTGCGAATCCGCCGTGGGGGCTGGAAGAGGAATTGCGTGAGTTGCTGCCGTGGTTGTCCAAGAAGTTGGGGCAGACCCAGGGTGGGTGGCAGATGGATTGGTTGATTGCTGAATAAGCTGAAAATCTGTGGCGAGGGAGCTTGCTCCCGCTGGGCCGCGAAGCGGCCCTAATATCAGTGTTGGTGTTCTTGCAGTAAGAACCGGAATACCGATTTGACGACTGCTTCGCAGCCGAGCGGGAGCAAGCTCCCTCGCCACAGGGTTCGCGTTGAATCAGATCGGGCAGGTCACGCCTGTGCCGCCAATCCCGCAATAGCCTTCAGGGTTTTTCGCCAGGTACTGCTGGTGATACGCCTCGGCGAAGTAGACCGTTGGCGCTTCGTCGATTTCAGTGGTGATTTCGCCTTTCCCGGCCTTGGTCAATTCAGCCTGGAACACGTCCTTGCTGCGCTTGGCGGCTTCCAGCTGATCCGGGTTGGTCGCATAGATCACCGAGCGATACTGGGTGCCAATGTCGTTGCCCTGGCGCATGCCCTGGGTCGGGTTGTGCAGTTCCCAGAACATCTTCAGCAGCTCGTCGTAGCTGACTTTTTCCGGCTCGTAGACCACCAGTACTACTTCGCTGTGGCCAGTCAGGCCGGAGCAGACTTCTTCATACGTCGGGTTCGGCGTAAAGCCGCCGGCGTAGCCCACCACGGTGCTGACTACGCCTTCGCGCTGCCAGAATTTGCGTTCCGCGCCCCAGAAACAGCCGAGGCCGAATATCGCGAAATCCACGTCCATCGCGAACGGGCCCAGCAGCGGTGCGTCGTGGACGAAGTGTTTTTCCGGCAGGTTCATCGGGGTTTCACGGCCAGGCAGAGCTTGTTCTTTAGTCGGGAGCACGTTTTTGTTCACCAGAATTTCCGAGCGCAAGACCATGATCAGTCCTCTCAGTCAGGTTGGGATGTAGGGAATCAGACCGCCAGTGTGCCCAAACCCTTCCCGTTACGCACTACCCCTGTAGGAGCGGGCTTGCTCGCGAAGGCGGCGTGACAGTCGGCATTAATGTTGTGAGGTATACCGCATTCGCGAGCAAGCCCGCTCCCACAAGGGATTTGCGGCGTGGTGTCAGACGAGGGGCCCGCGCGGGTAGCGTTTGAGCTTTTCGATCAGCTCGGCGCCGGGGATCGGGCGGTCGAACAGGTAGCCCTGGCCGACGTCGCAGCGGTGGCGGCGCAAGAACGCAAGCTGTTCGGCGGTCTCGATGCCTTCGGCCACGACCTTGAGTTTCAGGTTGTGGGCCATGGCGATCACCGCGGAGGTGATTTCCATGTCGTCCTGGTTGTCCGGGATTTCGTGGATAAAGCTGCGATCGATCTTGATGATGTCGATCGGGAATTTTTTCAGGTAACTGAGCGATGAATAACCGGTGCCGAAGTCGTCCATGGCCAGGGTCAGGCCCAGGCGCTTGAGCTGGTCGAGCTGCAAGTGGGTGTCTTCGGTGGCTTCCAGCAGCAGGCCTTCGGTCAGTTCCAATTCGAGCAGATTGGCCGGCAGCGCTTCTTCCTTAAGGATGTTGGCGATGGACGACACCAGGTCCGGGTCGGAGAACTGCTTGGGCGACAGGTTGATGGCCACTTGAAGATTGCCCAGGCCAGCGGCGCTCAGTTCCTTGCTCATGCGGCAGGCCTGGCGGGCGATCCATTTGCCGATCGGGATGATCAGGCCGGTTTCTTCGGCGACGCTGATGAACTGGTCCGGGCGGATCATGCCTTTGTCCGGATGGTTCCAGCGCAGCAGCGCTTCCATGCCCAGCAGGCGGCCGCTGCGCAGGCAGAGCTTGGGCTGGTAGAACACGTCCAGTTCATTCTGGGTCAGGGCGCGGCGCAGATTGTTCTCGACGAACAGCTTGTAGCTGGCCTCGGCATTCAGCGCTTCGGTGAACACCTGGACCTGATGCTTGCCATTGGCCTTGGCCTTGTGCAGCGCCAGGCCGGCGTTGCGCATCAGGGTTTGCGGGTCGCGACCGTGCAGCGGCGCGCAGGCCAGGCCCACGGAACCGGTGACGCTGATCAATTGATTGTCGACGAACATCGGCTTGTCGAGGGTCATCAACAGCTGGTGGGCGACCTGTTGGCCGGTGCGCTGGTCGGTGTTGTCCAGCAGCACGGCGAATTCGTTGCTGGCGAAACGCGCCAGGCTGCCGCTCGGGCTCAGGCTGTTGCGCAGGCGTCGTGCCAGGCTGATCAGCAGTTTGTCGCCGGTCTGGTGACCGAGGCTGTCGTTGATCCGCTTGAAGTTGTCGATGTCCACCAGCAGCAGGCTGATCGGCGTATCGGTGTCGCGGGCGAAACGTTCATCGAGGTTGCGGATGAACGCCGGGCGGTTGCCGAGGTTGGTCAGGTTGTCGGTGTACGCCAGGCGCTCGATGCGCTGCTGGGCGAGTTTGGTCTGGGTGATGTCTTCGTAGATGCCGATGTAATGCGTCAGCTCACGGTTGTCGCCGTACACCTTGGAGATCGACAGCTGCCCCCAATACGGTTCGAGGTTTTTGCGGCGACTCTTGAATTCGCCCTGCCAACTGTTGCTCTTGGCCAGCGCCGAGGGCGCGTCGAACAGCAGTTCGCTGAGGTTCTCCAGCGCCGGCAGTTCCGACAGCCGCTGGCCGTGGACTTCTTCGGTGCTGTATTGGGTGATCGCGGTGAAGCTCGGGTTGACGTATTCGACCACGCCGTCGCAATTGACCAGCAAAAACGCGTTGGCGCTTTGCTCGACCGCACGCTGGAACAGGTGCAGGGCGCTGGTGGCGGTGCGGCGGTTGTGGTTGTTGATGACCTGGGCGAACTGATCGGCCAATTCGCCGGCGAAAGCGATTTCGTCCGACTGCCAGGCGCGGGTCGCACCGGTCTGTTCCAGGCACAACACGCCGACCACCTGGCCGTCGACGCGGATGCTGGCGTCGAGCATCGCGTTTACATCGCGCGGGCGTAGGCTCTCGGCCATGTCCCGGGTGCGCGGGTCACGCATGGCGTTGTGGGCATCGATGGCGCGGCTGCTGTGCAAGGCTTCGAGATAATCCGGGAAGCCGCTGACGTCAATCGGTTCCGGCAGTTGGTATTCACTGCTGGCGCGGTGATACGCAGATATCGGCACCAGCATCGAGCCTTCGAGGTTCCACAGGCTGGCACTGTCGATTTCGTAGATGTCGCAGGCGCTGCGGGTAATCAGTTCGGCGGCTTCTTGCAGGGAATTGTTGGTGCTGTAGCGCTGGCGCGTCAGCAACAGGATCAGGTCCTGCTGGGCGCGCACCCGGTCCAGATGCTGCAATTGTTCCTGCTGGGCACGCTGGTTGAGCTCGAGGGCGATTTGCAGGCGCGAGTTCTGGGTTTCCAGATCCTGCGAGGGCTGTAGCGCAAAGCCTTCGAACAGGTCATCGACCACCAGCAGATAGCCGCGCAACAGGTGCCGATTGTGCTGTTTATAGGCTTCGCCCAGTTCCAGCAGGTTCAAGGCGCCCGAGGCGGTGTGCAAGGTGTAGCGGATCTGGTAGTTCGGACTGTCGGTGAGTTGCTGCTGGACCGCGTCATGCAGCTGATATCGCGCTTCGGGCTCCATCAGGCTGGCGTAGGGAGAATCGACCAGTGCACACAGGTCTACGGCCGGCAGACCGAAATGGCGTTCACAATTAGGATCGAGAAACAGCAGCGCCCAGCTAGGTTCATTCAGCCGTTCGAAACGCAGCATGCCGAGCCGCGAGGGCACAGGCAACTGCGTCACTACCTCGGCCACCATACGGCTGGCGGCATCGGGTTGGCTTTTCATTGAGGGAAACTCGCTTCGAATGTGCTGATCGCGCCGGGCTCTCGCCCTCTTAACTGTTGTCTGCGGCAAGGTTGCATCATTGCGGCCCCGACTGACAAGAGACATGAAGGCCAAGTGCTATAAGAATATGTCGGCAGGTGCGAAGTTTTCTCCAGTTCGTGAGCTGAAAGTAATCTATTTGGGTCTGTGGCGAGTGAGCTTGCTCACGCTGGGCTGCGTAGCGGCCCCAAATTTCCGGCAACTGTTGCCTATTTGTGAGTGCTTCGCACTCAAGCGGGAGCAAGTATTGCGACTTCAACGTAATGGAATGCTGATTGATTGCAGTGGTTTACCGTCCCGGTCGTGGTAATGGACCTGAATTTGCTCGCCATCAACAACCAGATGGGCAAAGTTGTCCTCGCTGACCACATTACTGGTCAGTTCATGCCGATAGTCCCCCGCAGCCGTTTGCGCCAGCGGCTGATCGAGAATGAACGTGGATGCCTTGGCGTACGGCAGCAGTTTGCTGTTGCACAGCGGCGAGGAAACGACGGTGTACACCTCGAAGTCCGGGTCTTCGCTGTGGGTCAGGCGACTGGTCAGGGAGCCGTGGACATCGCCCGAAACGAAGATGACGTTCTTGATGCGGTGCGTGCGAATTGTCTCCAGCAACCGCAGGCGTTGTTCCGGAAAGGCTTTCCAGGCGTCATCGCCGTTGAGTTTGCGGTCGGGGTAGAACATCACGCTGGTGACCACGAATTTGACCCTTGCCTGGCTGTGGATCAGCCATTTGAGCAGTGTTTGTTCCTGTTCTTCATCGAGGATGCGGCGATCATCGGCCGACAGGTTGCGCCGAGTACGGCTGTCGGTGACAAACCATTCAATATCGCCGTCGGTGAACTGATACCAATACTGTTCAAGTTTTCTGCTTATCTCACCATTTTCTAAACGTTCATGCGCCGGACTATGGCTGGCTTGATATAACTCATAAGCGGTCATGGCGTTTTTATATAAGTCGGAATCTGATTTGCTCTCGTTTGCCGGCCAGTTGTCTTCAATTTCGTGGTCATCGAGGATCATGTAAGTCGACAGGCTGGACATTAAAGTTGAAATACCAGGCTGAGAAAAAGCTGATCGATATTTGCTGAGTATGTCTTTGAGTTCCCGGTCGGGAGCAATAACGTTCAAATCATCGACGTAAATTTGATCTCCAGTCATCAGCATCGCACTGATGGGCGGTTCGGCCCGCTGCGCGAGCTCGGTGATCGAAGCAAAAATGCGGTCGCCGGCCTTCGGTGTGATTGCGATGCCAGCGGTCATACGCAAGTAGCGGCAGGAGCCGACGATATAGGCCCGTGGCAGTCGGGCCTTGCTGGACCGCGTGCGAAACCGGTAAATCTCCCGTGGCCATTGCAATGGCAGTTCCTGGACCGTTTCCACGGTATGCACCGGGCTCATCGGGCTGAACCAGCCGGCCTGATACTCGTACTCGGTGTCGCTGGTCAGTTCATTGAGCGCAATAACATCGGACATGTCGCGCAAGTGCGTCAACTTTACAAATTCGCCTCGGGACCAATTGGCTTCGCCTTGGCGTCGATAACGAATGCCTGCAAATGCAAAAGCATTATCTTGAAGTTCTCCGCGCAGAAAGATGCGCGCGTGATTAGTTGTAGTGTGGCCAATAATCGGGCCGACAGTCGGTTTGAGCATGTTCGAATCCATTCGAAGTAAGTGTTAACTAAGCAGAAGGTGACTGATGCAGTTTTATTGAATATCAGTTGGACTAAGCCTAGTTGTTGACTGGCAAAAAATATCGGGAGGAAGTTGACGTGCGTCGTGGGCAAAATCAGCCACGAACGTAGGAAGAAGCTTTATTCAAGGCAAAAAAAAGCCCCGCCAAATTGGCGGGGTTGAGGTACGAGCGTGGCGCTCGGAAAACGTGCTACGCGATCGGCCCTCCGGTGAGGGAGGGCCGGCCGGTGTTACAGCAGGATGGTGCGGATGTCCGCCAGCAGGCTGCTCAGACGCTGGGTGAAGCGTGCAGCAGCGGCGCCGTTGATCACACGGTGATCGTAGGATAGCGACAGCGGCAGCATCAGTTTCGGCTGGAAGGCTTTGCCGTCCCAGACTGGCTGGATGGTTGCCTTGGAAACACCTAGGATCGCCACTTCCGGCGCGTTGACGATCGGCGTGAAGCCGGTGCCGCCAATGTGGCCGAGGCTGGAAATGGTGAAGCAGGCGCCTTGCATGTCGTCAGCGGTGAGCTTTTTGTCGCGGGCTTTGGCGGCCAGCGCAGCGGCTTCGGCTGCCAGTTGCAACAGGCTCTTCTGGTCGACGTTCTTGATGACCGGTACCAACAGGCCTTCAGGGGTGTCGACCGCGAAGCCGATGTTCACGTACTTCTTGCGGATAATCGCTTTGCCGCTTGGCGCCAGCGAACTGTTGAAGTCCGGCAGTTCCTTGAGCAAATGCGCGCAGGACTTGAGCAGCAGCGGCAGGATGGTCAGCTTGACGCCGGCCTTCTCTGCAACGGCTTTCTGAGCGATACGGAACGCTTCCAACTCGGTGATATCAGCCGAATCGAACTGAGTCACGTGCGGAATGTTCAGCCAGCTGCGATGCAGGCTCGACGCGCCGATTTGCATCAGGCGAGTCATCGGCACTTCTTCGGTTTCACCGAAGCGGCTGAAATCCACGACCGGAATCGGCGGGATGCCCGCGCCGCCGGTTGCGCCAGCAGCAGCGGCCGGTGCTTCCTTGGCCTTCTGCATCATCGCCTTGACGTAAACCTGCACGTCTTCCTTGAGGATGCGCCCGTGCGGGCCACTGGCGCCGACGGCGTTCAGCTCGACGCCGAACTCGCGAGCCAGTTGACGCACGGCCGGGCCGGCGTGAACTTTGGCGCCAGGCTTGGCTGGAGCCGCAACCGGGGCGGCAGCAGGTGCGGCTGCGGCAGGTGCAGCAGCGGCTGGCGCCGGAGCACTCGGTGCAGCAGCGGCGGTCGCCGGGGCAGCAGCAGGCGCAGCGCCTTTGACTTTCAGCTTGAGGATCAGGTCGCCGGTACCGACTTCGTCATCCAGCTTGATGGAAATGCTTTCCACCACACCAGCGGCAGGCGATGGAATTTCCATGCTTGCCTTGTCGGATTCCAGGGTGATCAGCGACTGATCGGCTTCAACGGTGTCGCCGGCCTTGACCAGGACTTCGATGATCTTGGCCTTGCCCGCCGAACCGATGTCCGGAACGTGGATGTCCTGAACGCTATCGGCCACTGGAGCAGCCGGAGCTGCCGCAGGAGCAGGCGCGGCAGCGGGTGCCGGAGTATCGGCCTGGGCTGGCGCGGCAGCCGGTGCAGCAGCACCTGCCACTTCCAGGTCCAGAATCAGGTCGCCGGTGCCGACTTCGTCGTTGAGCTTGACGCTGATGGCCTTGATCACGCCAGCGGCAGGCGAAGGGATTTCCATGCTCGCCTTGTCGGATTCCAGGGTGATCAAGGATTGATCAGCCTCGACGGTGTCGCCGACCTTGACCTGGATCTCGATAATCTGGGCCTTGCCCGCCGAACCGATGTCCGGCACGTGCACTTTCTGAATCGAAGCGGCAGGCGGCGCAGCAGCAGGCGCGGCGGCAGCAGCAGGAGCAGCAGGAGCAGCAGGAGCAGCAGCCGGTTTCGCTTCAGCTTTTGCAGCCGGCGCAGCCGCAGCGGCAGCCGCCGGGGCCGCAACTGCGGCACCTTCGACTTCCAGCTCGAGCAGTTCGTCGCCTTCTTTCAGGCGATCGCCCAGCTTCACTTTCAGGCTTTTGACGATGCCGGCCTTAGGCGCAGGAATTTCCATGCTCGCCTTGTCCGACTCCAGCGTCAGGATGCTCTGGTCGGCTTCGACACGGTCGCCGACCTTCACAAACAGTTCAATTACTTCACCTTCACCGCTGCCGATGTCAGGTACGCGAATGAGTTCGCTCACAGAATCTCTCCTCAGCAGTCCAGTGGGTTGAGTTTTTCCGGGTTGATACCGAACTTGGTGATGGCTTCAGCCACAACCTTAGGTTCGATGTCACCACGGTCAGCCAAGGCTTCCAGGGCTGCCAACACCACGAAATGACGGTCGACTTCGAAGAAATGACGCAATTTCTTGCGGCTGTCGCTGCGGCCGAAACCGTCGGTGCCCAGGACTTTGAATTCCTTGGACGGGACCCACTGACGAATTTGCTCAGCGAACAACTTCATGTAGTCGGTAGAGGCGATGACCGGACCTTTGCGGCCGTTCAGGCACTCTTCGACGTAGCTCAGCTTAGGCTTCTGGCCCGGGTGCAGACGGTTGGTGCGCTCGACGGCCAGGCCGTCGCGACGCAGTTCGTTGAAGCTGGTAACGCTCCATACGTCAGCGCCGACGTTGAACTCTTCACGCAGAATCTTCGCCGCTTCACGGACTTCACGCAGGATGGTGCCGGAGCCCATCAGTTGAACGTGGTGCGCCGCTTCGCGGGTGTCTTCTTCGAGCAGGTACATGCCCTTGATGATGCCTTCCTCGACGCCGGCCGGCATGGCTGGCTGCTGGTAGGACTCGTTCATCACGGTGATGTAGTAGAAAACGTCCTGCTGCTCTTCGGTCATCTTCTTCATGCCGTCCTGGATGATCACCGCCAGCTCGTAGCCGTAGGTTGGATCAAAGGTGCGGCAGTTCGGGATGGTGCCGGCCAGGATGTGGCTGTGACCATCTTCGTGTTGCAGGCCTTCGCCGTTCAGCGTGGTCCGGCCGGCGGTGCCGCCGATCAGGAAGCCACGGGTACGGCTGTCACCAGCGGCCCAGGCGAGGTCGCCGATACGCTGGAAGCCGAACATCGAGTAGAAGATGTAGAACGGCAGCATTGGCTGGTTGTGGCTGGAGTACGAAGTACCGGCAGCGATGAAGGAGCTCATGGCGCCTGCTTCGTTGATGCCTTCTTCGAGAATCTGGCCCTTCTTGTCTTCCTTGTAGAACATCACCTGGTCTTTATCGACTGGCTCGTAGAGCTGGCCGACGGAGGAGTAGATGCCCAACTGACGGAACATGCCTTCCATACCGAAGGTACGGGCTTCGTCCGGGATGATCGGAACGATGCGCGAGCCGATTTCCTTGTCCTTGACCAGTTGCGCGAGGATCCGCACGAACGCCATGGTGGTGGAAATCTCACGGTCGCCCGAGCCATCAAGGATTGCCTTGAGGGTATCGAGTGGCGGCGTTGGCACGCTGATGCTCTTCGCGCGGCGCTGTGGCACGAAACCGCCCAGTGCAGTGCGGCGCTCGCTCAGGTAGCGGGCTTCGGCGCTGTTTGGCTCTGGCTTGAAGAACGGCAGGTTCTCCAGCTCTTCGTCCTTGACCGGGATGTCGAAACGATCGCGGAACAGCTTCAGGCTTTCAACATCAACCTTCTTGGTGTTGTGCGCGGTGTTCTTCGCTTCGCCGGCACCGGTGCCATAACCCTTGATGGTCTTGGCCAGGATAACGGTGGGTTGTTCTTTGTGGTTGACCGCTTCGTGGTACGCCGCGTAGACCTTGTACGGGTCGTGGCCGCCACGGTTGAGTTTCCAGATCTCGTCGTCGGACAGATCGGCAACCATCGCCTTGAGTTCTGGCGAGTTGAAGAAGTGTTCACGCACGAACGCGCCGTCTTTGGCTTTGTAGTTCTGGTATTCGCCGTCGATGACTTCGTCCATGCGACGTTGCAGGATGCCGTCGACGTCTTTGGCCAGCAAAGGGTCCCAGAAACGGCCCCAGATGACTTTGGTCACATTCCACTGAGCACCGCGGAACACGCCTTCGAGTTCCTGGATGATCTTGCCGTTGCCGCGAACCGGGCCGTCGAGGCGCTGCAAGTTGCAGTTGATGACAAAGATCAGGTTGTCGAGCTTCTCGCGGCCAGCCAGCGAGATCGCGCCCAGGGATTCCGGCTCGTCACACTCGCCGTCGCCCAGGAAGCACCAGACTTTCTGCTTGCCTTCAGGAATGAAACCGCGCGCTTCCAGGTACTTCATGAAGCGTGCCTGGTAGATCGCCTGGATCGGGCCCAGACCCATGGATACGGTCGGGAACTGCCAGAAGTCAGGCATCAGCCAAGGGTGCGGGTAGGACGACAAGCCCTGACCGTCGACTTCCTGGCGGAAGTTGTTCATCTGGTCTTCGGTGATGCGGCCTTCCATGAACGCACGGGCGTAAACGCCTGGCGAGGTGTGGCCCTGGAAGTAGATCAGGTCGCCGCCGTGTTCGTCGGTCGGGGCCTGGAAGAAATAGTTGAAGCCGATGTCATACAGGGTGGCGCTGGAGGCGAAGCTGGAGATGTGACCGCCCAGGTCAGAATCTTTCAGGTTCGTACGCATCACCATGGCCATCGCGTTCCAGCGTACCAACGAGCGAATGCGGCGTTCCATGAACAGGTCGCCAGGCATGCGTGCTTCGTGGGTAACAGGAATGGTGTTGCGGTATGGCGTGGTGATGGCGTAAGGCAGTTGCGAACCGCTGCGGGTCGCCAATTCGCCCATACGGGTCATCAGATAGTGAGCGCGGTCTTCGCCTTCTTTGTCGAGAACCGATTCCAGGGCGTCCAGCCATTCCTGGGTTTCGACGGGATCGAGGTCTTGCATGGCTTGCTCCAGGGCGGAAAGGCTTCCAGAATCGGTTGCCTGAGTTTGCGACTGGCCTTGTGGGCAGACGATATAAATTCTTGGATTGCCGAGAGGTCGTTCCGGCGGCGTGTAGTTTTACTACAAATCTTCGGGCATTTCAGCCTTTCGAATGTATATACGAGTAGTAAAACTACAGATGAATGGCTTGTGGCCTCCGGCTGCGTTGTGAGAATAATCGTTAAGGTTGGTCTTTTACCAACCACAAAAGGTGAAAGCTTGATGTTCACTGCCAAAAATAAAGAATTTTCAGCTATTTCTAACTTTTGTTCGACAGTCCTCCAGGTAGTGCAATATGAAAATTCACTACATGCAACCTGTTCTACGCCGATCAAGGATAGACCATGAGCCTGCCCACGCTTGCCGAACTGCCCGCCATTCTCCTGCCGTTTGTCACCCGTGCCGAGCAGTCGTTGCGTGCCGCCGTTGCGGCACTTGAAGACGACCATGGTCTGTCGACCTGGACGCCTGAACGCTGGGCGCAATTCGCCCGTGTCACGGCGGCCAGCGATTTTGTGATTGAACAGAGTGTGCGTGACCCTTTGATGTTGCTGGCGCTGGTGCAGTCCGGCGAACTGGATCGCAGCTATGCGCCCGGCGAGCTGTGCGCGCAGATTGCGGAGGCGGTGAATGCAGCGCAAACCGAAGAGGAACTCGGCCGTGTCCTGCGTCGCCAGCGCACCCGTCATCAAGTGCGGATCATCTGGCGCGACCTGACTCGTCAGGCCGATCTGGTCCAGACCTGCCGCGACCTCTCGGACATGGCCGATGCGAGCATCGATCAGGCCTATCGCTGGTTGTATTCGCGTCATTGCCAGCAATTCGGTGTGCCGACGGGCCGGCGCAGTGGCGAGCCGCAGCAAATGGTCATCCTCGGCATGGGCAAGCTCGGCGCCGTGGAACTCAATCTGTCGTCGGACATCGACCTGATCTTCGCCTACCCCGAGGGCGGCGAAACCGTCGGGGTGAAGCGCTCGCTGGATAACCAGGAATTTTTCATCCGTCTCGGCCAACGCCTGATCAAGGCGCTGGACCCGATGACCGTCGACGGCTTCGTGTTCCGCGTCGACATGCGCTTGCGCCCTTACGGTTCCGCCGGTGCGTTGGTCTTGAGCTTCAATGCGCTGGAACAGTATTACCAGGATCAGGGCCGCGACTGGGAACGCTACGCGATGATCAAGTCGCGGGTGGTGGCCGGCGATCAAGTGGCCGGCGCGCAATTGCAGGACATGCTGCGCCCGTTCGTTTACCGGCGTTACCTGGACTTCTCGGCCATCGAAGCGCTGCGCACCATGAAGCAGCTGATCCAGCAGGAAGTGCGGCGCAAGGGCATGGCCGACAACATCAAGCTCGGTTCCGGCGGCATCCGCGAAGTCGAATTTATCGCCCAGGCTTTTCAGCTGATCCACGGCGGCCGCGACCTGAGCCTGCAACAACGTCCTCTATTAAAAGTACTGAGTACGCTGGAAGGTCAGGGTTACCTGCCGCCGGCGGTGATCAGCGAGTTGCGCGAAGGCTATGAATTCCTGCGGTACACCGAACACGCGATCCAGGCCATCGCCGACCGCCAGACCCAGATGCTGCCGGACGGCGCGCAGGATCAGGCACGCATTGCCTTTATGTTGGGCTTCGCCGACTGGGACGCTTTCCACGAGCAGCTGATGTATTGGCGTGGCCGCGTGGCCTGGCACTTCGCTCAGGTGATTGCCGACCCCGATGAAGAGGCAGGCACTGAAAGCGAAGTGGTGGTCGGCGGCGAATGGCTGCCGCTGTGGGAAGAAGCTCAGGACGAAGAGGCGGCTTGCCGGCAGCTGGAAGAGGGCGGTTTCAAGGATGCCTCCAAAGCCCTGAAAGCCTTGGCCGGTTTGCGCAGTAGCCCGCAACTGCGGGCGATGCAACGTCTGGGGCGAGAGCGCCTTGATGCCTTTATTCCCCGCTTGCTGGCTCAGGCCGTTGAGCACGCCAACCCGGATCTGGTGCTGGAGCGCGTGCTGCCGCTGGTGGAAGCCGTGGCCCGTCGCTCCGCGTATCTGGTGTTGCTGACTGAAAACCCCGGTGCGCTGCGCCGCTTGCTGACCTTGTGCGCCGCGAGCCCGTGGATCGCCGAACAGATCACCCGTTTCCCGCTGCTGCTCGACGAATTGCTCAACGAAGGCCGGCTATTCAAGCCGCCGCTGGCACCGGAGCTGGCCGCCGAATTACGCGAGCGTCTGACGCGGATTCCCGAGGACGACCTCGAACAGCAAATGGAAGCCCTGCGCCATTTCAAACTGGCGCATCGCTTGCGCGTCGCCGCCTCGGAAATCGCCGGCAGCCTGCCGTTGATGAAAGTCAGCGATTACCTGACCTGGCTTGCTGAGGCGATCCTCGAACAAGTGCTGGCCCTGGCCTGGCGCCAGACCGTGGCCAAGTACGGCACGCCGCTGCGCACCGACGGTACGTTGTGCGATCCCGGCTTTATCATTGTCGGTTATGGGAAAGTCGGCGGACTGGAATTGGGGCATGGTTCGGACCTCGACCTGGTGTTCATCCACGACGGCGATCCGCAAGCGGAAACCGACGGGCCGAAACCGATTGATGGCGCGCAATTCTTCACCCGGTTGGGGCAGCGGATCATTCACTTGCTGACGGCGCAGACCAACTCCGGTCAGCTGTATGAAGTGGACATGCGCCTGCGACCGTCCGGTGCATCGGGGTTATTGGTCAGTTCGCTGGGGGCGTTTGCCCGCTATCAGGAAAACGAAGCCTGGACCTGGGAGCATCAGGCCTTGGTGCGGGCGCGGGTGCTGGTGGGCAGTCAGGACGTTGGTCAAGCGTTCGAGAAGGTGCGCGCAGCAATACTGGGCAAGGCGCGGGACCTGTCGACCTTGCGTCAAGAGGTCAGCGAGATGCGTGCCAAGATGCGCGACAACCTTGGCAGCAAGAGCACCGCGGCCGGCACCGGGGCAAATGCCTTCGAGGCCACGGCGCCGTTCGATCTCAAGCAGGACGCCGGAGGTATCGTCGATATTGAATTTATGGTGCAATACGCGGCCCTGGCGTGGTCCGAAACACACCCGCCATTGCTGCGCTGGACCGACAACATCCGCATTCTGGAAGAGCTGGAGCACGAAGGGCTGATGCCCGTCGAAGACGCCAACTTGCTGCGCGAGGCCTATAAAGCCTACCGCTCCGCCGCTCACCGGCAGGCCTTGCAGAAGGACGCCGGGGTGATACCAGGCGATCAGTTCGCGGACGAACGGCGACAGGTAGTGCGGATCTGGCGTGAGCTGGGGTTAAGCTGAAACGCGCTTGTTGCGGCAACAAGATTCAAATGTGGGAGCGGGCTTGCTCGCGAAAGCGGAGTGTCAGTCGACATTGATGTTGGATGTGACGGCCCCTTCGCGAGCAAGCCCGCTCCCACAGTAGATCTGCCTTGTTTCGCAGATCGATGTACACCAAATCCCAATGTGGGAGCGAGCTTGCTCGCGATAGCGGAGTGACAGTCGACAGCAATGTTGAAGGTGATGACCCATCGCAAGAAGCCCCGTTCCCACAGTGAATCTCGAGGCGGGGAGGCGTAGGCCTCCCCGGTTCGTTTTTGGAAACCACATGAAAATTCTGATCGTTGGGCCCAGTTGGGTCGGTGACATGGTGATGGCGCAGACACTGTTTCAGTGCCTCAAGCAACGCCACCCGCAATGCGAAATCGACGTCCTGGCCCCCGAGTGGAGCCGGCCGATCCTGGAGCGCATGCCCGAAGTCCGGCAGGCCTTGAGCTTTCCGCTCGGCCACGGTGCCTTGGAGCTGGCGACTCGTCGGCGCATCGGCAAATCCCTGGCCGGTCAGTACGACCAGGCGATTCTGCTGCCCAATTCGCTGAAGTCGGCGTTGGTGCCGTTCTTTGCCGGCATCCCGAAACGCACCGGCTGGCGTGGCGAGTTCCGCTACGGCCTGCTCAATGACGTGCGCACGCTGGATAAAGAACGTTATCCACTGATGATCGAGCGCTTCATGGCCCTGGCCTATGAGCCCGGCGCCGAACTGCCAACCCCTTATCCACGCCCTAGCTTGCAGATCGATCCGGTCACCCGCGAAGCGACGCTGGCCAAGTTCGATCTGACCCTCGACCGCCCGGTGCTGGTCCTGTGCCCCGGCGCCGAGTTCGGCGAGGCCAAGCGCTGGCCGTCCGAGCATTACGCCAAGGTCGCCGAAGCGAAGATTCGCGAAGGTTGGCAAGTCTGGCTGTTCGGTTCGAAAAACGATCACGCGGTGGGGGAAGACATCCGCGCGCGGCTGATTCCCGGCCTGCGTGAAGAGTCGGTCAACCTCAGCGGCGGCACCTCGCTGGCCGAAGCCATCGATTTGATGTCCTGCGCTGATGCCGTAGTGTCAAATGACTCCGGCCTGATGCACGTCGCCGCCGCGTTGAACCGCCCGCTGGTGGCAGTCTATGGCTCGACATCGCCGGGCTTTACTCCGCCGTTGGCCGAGCACGTCGAAGTGGTGCGCCTGGGTATCGAATGCAGCCCATGCTTCGATCGCACGTGCCGTTTCGGTCATTACAACTGCTTGCGCCAGCTGATGCCGCAAGCCGTGAACGAAGCCTTGCAGCGTTTGCAGGGCACTGTGGTCGAGGTCAAATAGTTTGCGCGTTCTGCTGATCAAGACTTCTTCGCTGGGCGACGTGATTCACGCGTTGCCGGCGCTGACCGACGCGGCGCGGGCGATTCCCGGCATCAAATTCGATTGGGTGGTGGAAGAAGGCTTTGCCGAGATTCCGACCTGGCACCCGGCCGTGGGCAAGGTGATCCCGGTGGCGATCCGTCGCTGGCGCAAAAACATCTGGCAGACCATCAAGAGTGGCGAGTGGAAGCGTTTCAAACAAAGCGTTCGTGCCGAAAAATATGATCTGGTGATTGACGCTCAGGGCCTGCTGAAAAGCGCCTGGCTGACTCGCTACGTCAAGGCGCCGGTCGCCGGTCTCGACAAAAATTCCGCCCGTGAACCCATTGCTGCGCGTTTTTACTCTCGTCGCCTCGCGGTAGGCCGTGGACAGCACGCGGTGGAGCGGGTGCGTCAGTTGTTCGCGTTGGCGTTGGGCTACGACTTGCCCAAAGGCCTGGGCGATTACGGCCTGAACGTCGAGCGTCTGGTGGAATTGCCGCGCAAAAATCCATACGTGTTGTTCCTGCACGGCACCACGTGGGACACCAAGCACTGGCCGGAAGCGTACTGGCGCGAGCTGGCCGAACGCGTCGGTTATCTGGGTGTCGGCGTGAAGTTGCCGTGGGGCAACCCGATCGAGAAAGCCCGGGCCGAGCGCATCGCCGCCGGGTTCCGTCATGTCGAAGTGCTGCCCAAGCTGAACCTGGCCGGTGTCGGCAAAGTGCTGGCCGGCGCGCAGGCCTGTGTCGCCGTGGACACCGGCCTCGGTCATCTGGCCGCCGCGCTCGACGTCCCGACCCTGTCGCTGTTCGGCCCGACCAACCCGGGCCTGACCGGCGCCTACGGTAAAGCGCAGATTCACATCGCCAGCGATTTCCCCTGCGCACCGTGCCTGCAAAAGAAATGCACGTATCAACCGACGGAACAGGATTCCCGTCAGTTCAACCTGAAACGCGAGTGGCCACTGTGCTTCACGCGTCTGAATCCCGAGCGTGTCGCGACCCGACTGAGCACGTTGTTACTGGCTGAGGAGCTGCGCTGATGCAATTGGCATTCGTCTTGTACAAGTACTTTCCGTTCGGGGGCTTGCAGCGTGACTTCATGCGCATCGCCCTTGAGTGTCAGCAGCGCGGCCATCAGATTCGCGTTTACACGCTGATATGGGAAGGCGACGTTCCACCGGGTTTCGAAGTGCTGGTGGCGCCGGTCAAGGCGTTCTTCAACCACCGCCGTAACGAAAAGCTCAGCGAGTGGATGGAAGCGGATCTGGCCAAGCGTCCTGTGGACCGTTTGATCGGTTTCAACAAAATGCCGGGCCTCGACGTTTACTACGCCGCCGACGGCTGCTTCGAAGACAAGGCGCAGAACCTGCGGCACTCGCTGTACCGGCGCTGGGGCCGCTACCGGCACTTTGCCGAGTACGAGCGCGCGGTGTTCGCCAAGGACGCCAAGACTGAAGTGCTGATGATTTCCGAAGTGCAGCAGCCGCTGTTCATCAAGCATTACGACACGCCGCTGGAACGTTTTCACCTGCTGCCGCCGGGGATCTCCCAGGACCGTCGCGCGCCAGCCAATGCCGCCGAGATTCGTGCCGGTTTCCGTGCCGAGTTCAACCTGAAAGACGACGAACTGCTGCTGGTGCAAATCGGCTCCGGGTTCAAGACCAAAGGCGTGGATCGCAGCCTCAAGGCGCTGGCCGCGTTGCCCGCCGATCTGAAGAAGCGCACCCGGCTGTTTGTAATTGGCCAGGATGACCCCAAATTATTCCAGATGCAGAGCGCGGCATTGGGGCTCGGTGACAACGTGACGTTCCTCAAGGGGCGCAGCGATATCCCGCGTTTCCTGCTCGGTGCCGACCTGTTGATCCACCCGGCGTACAACGAAAACACCGGGACCGTGTTGCTCGAAGCCTTGGTGGCCGGGTTGCCGGTGTTGGTAAGTGCGGTCTGTGGTTACGCCCATTACATCGCCGAGGCCGACGCCGGTCTGGTGCTGGACGAACCGTTCGATCAGGCACAACTGACCCAGTACCTGACCGGCATGTTGAACGACGCTCAAGCACGGGCGGCCTGGAGCCGCAACGGTCTGGCCTTCGCCGAGACGGCCGACCTCTACAGCATGCCGCAACACGCGGCCGATGTGATTCTGGCGGAGCACGCTTAATGAAGTTGATGCTGGCTGAACCGTTCAAGAGCCTTTGGGCCGGACGCGATGCGTTCACCGAAGTCGAAGGCCTCGAGGGCGAGGTTTACCGTGAGCTGGAAGCGCGCCGGACCTTGCGCACTGAAGTGAACGGCACTGGTTTTTTCGTGAAGATCCACCGTGGCATTGGCTGGGGCGAAATTTTCAAGAACCTGCTGACGGCCAAGCTACCGGTCCTTGGCGCGGGTCAGGAATGGAAGGCCATTCAGCGCCTGCAAGAAGTCGGTGTGCCGACTATGACCGCCGTGGCATACGGCGAGAAGGGCAGCAACCCGGCGGACCAGCACTCGTTTATTGTCACTGAAGAGCTGGCGCCGACCGTCAGCCTCGAAGACTTCAGCATCGACTGGGTCAAGAACCCGCCTGCGCCTGTGCTCAAACGTGCGCTGATCGCCGAAGTCGCGCGCATGACCGGCATGATGCACCGCGCCGGGGTCAACCATCGCGACTGCTACATCTGTCACTTCCTGCTGCACACTGACAAACCGGTGACGGCTGATGATTTCAAACTCTCGGTGATCGACCTGCACCGTGCCCAGACCCGCCCGGCGATCACCCAGCGCTGGCGCAACAAGGATCTCGCGGCCCTGTACTTTTCGGCCCTGGACATTGGCCTGACCCAGCGCGACAAATTGCGTTTCCTCAAGGGCTACTTCCAGCAGCCGCTGCGCCAGATTCTGGCCGAGGAAGCGTCGCTGCTTGCCTGGCTTGAGGGCAAGGCCAACAAGCTCTATGACCGTAAACAGCGATATGGGGATGCGCTCTGATGGCGGGTTGGAGACTGGATCCCGCGTACAGCGATCTGGCAGAAGATTTCGGCAGCCTTGAAGCAGTGTTCGCGCTTCAAGGTGAGCGCTTGACCCGCGACCTGTTGTCCGAGGTCATCCGCGTCAATCGCAACGGCGTCAACTATTACGTCAAACGCTACGTCGGCGCCGGCAAAGGCCTGCGCCGTTACCTGGGCAAACCCCGGGTGAAGGCCGAATGGCAGAACCTCAAGCGCTTCGCCAAGTGGGGCATTCCCACCGCCGAAGTGGTGGCCTGGGGCCTGGAGCGACGTGGTGCGGCGTACGACCGTGGGGCGATGATTACCCGCGAGTTGCCCAACACTGAAGACTTGTCGGCCCTCGCTGATCGGCGCGATCCCAAGTTGGCAGACCGCGCCTGGGTCGACTCGCTTAGTCGACAGTTGGCCGGTTACACCCGGACCATGCATGACAATCGCTTTACGCATAACGATTTGAAGTGGCGCAATCTGCTGGTCGATGATCAAGCCCGACTGTTCCTGATTGATTGCCCCAATGGCGATTTCTGGCACGGTTTCTGGCTTAAGTACCGCATCACCAAAGACCTGGCCTGCCTCGACAAGGTGGCCAAATATCACCTGTCGGCGACCCAGCGCCTGCGCTTTTATTTGCAATACCGCCAGCGTGACCGGCTGAATGCCGCCGACAAGAAACGCATCCGGCACGTGGTGAGATTTTTCGAGGGACGCGAATGACTGATTTTCTGGCCGCTGAAGACCGTGCGCTGCTTGAGCGCCATGGCCTCGGCACGTTCGATGCGCTCTGGGCCAAACAGCTCGAGGCTGTCGATGAGCCCAACATCGTTGGCGATGGCTGGAGCAGTGTTTTTCGGCTGGATCTGGAAGGTCGTGGCTTCTACCTCAAGCGCCAGAGCAACTACCTGACGCGTACCTTCCACGCGCCCTTCGGCGAGCCGAGTTTTGCCCGTGAGTTTCGCAACATCAGCCGCTATGAAAAGCTTGGTATTCCGGCGCTGAAGGCGGTTTTTTTTGGTGAGCGTAAAGTCAACGGTGAAGTCCGCGCGGTGCTGCTGACTCGCGCGCTGGACGGTTGGGATGACCTGGACTCGCTGTTACAACGCTGGTCGGACCTGAGCGAAGCGCAACACTCGGCCATTCTAAAAGCCTGTGGTGAATTGGCGCGGCGCCTGCACGGCGTGCGTCAGGTTCATGGCTGTTTCTACCCCAAACATATTTTTCTGCAGGCCGCGGGCGACGGTTATCTGGCTCAGTTGATCGACCTGGAAAAAACCCGGCCGCTGCTGTTCGGTCAGCGTGACCGGGTCAAGGACCTGGAACCGTTGCTGCGCCGCGCGCCGGAGTGGACCGAAGCGCAGTTGCGCGAATTGTTGGCGGTCTATGTCGACCAGCCCCGGGACAGTTCGCTGGTGGACAGCTGGGTGTCACGCCTGACCGCGCGGCGCAGTCGCAAGGAGACGCGCTGATGCACTTGTCCGAACTGAAAAACGCCGGCCGCAGCCCGAGCCTGCCCATGAGCATTGCGCTGGCCGATGCCGCAGGTCCTGCCGATTTGCAATTGTTAAGCCTGCTGCGGGTCTTGCCGGGGCAGCGTTATGTCGGTGCCGGTATCTGGCGTGGCCGTCCGGTGCTGGCCAAATTGTTGGTTGGCAGCAAGGCGGCGCGGCATTTTCAGCGTGAACTGGCCGGCGTGCGTCTGCTGGCCGATCAAGGCCTGACCACCCCGCAACTGCTGGCGGATGGGCTAAAGGAAGGCGAGGGCGGCTGGCTGCTGTTTGATTTCCTCGAAGGCGCCGAGAGCCTGGGGGAAACCTGGAAAAAAGTCGAACACTTGCCTGTGTTGGCGGATATGCAAGGGGCCGTGATTGCCGAGGCACTGGGCGCAATCGGCCAAATGCATCGCAAGGGGCTCTGGCAAGAAGACCTGCATCTGGACAACCTGCTGCGTCAGCGCGGCCGTTTGTATCTGATCGATGGCGGCGGTGTCTGTGCTGAAACGCCGGGCCAGCCGCTGTCGCGCAACAAAGTCCTGGAAAACCTCGGCGTATTTTTTGCGCAGTTGCCCAAGGCACTTGAGCCGTTCATCGAAGAACTGCTGGTGTATTACCTGTTGAGCAACGGCGAGCACGCCTTGCCCATGGAAGCCTTGCAGAAACAGATCGACAAGGTCCGCGCCTGGCGCTTGAAGGACTTTCTGATCAAGGTCGGCCGCGAATGCACGCTGTTCAGCGTCCAGCGCGGGGCGTTCGGGCTGCGGGCGATTCGTCGCGAGGAAGAGGCGGCAATGCTGCCGGTGCTGGGGCAGGCCGATGCCTTGCTTGACCAAGGCCATTTGTACAAGACCGGCGGCGCGGCGAGTGTAGGAAAAGTCGAGGTTGACGGTCGGACGCTGGTCATTAAGCGCTACAACATCAAAGGCTTTGCTCATTGGCTCAAGCGCTTCTGGCGTCCGAGCCGTGCCTGGCACTCCTGGCGCGAAGGCAATCGCCTGGCGTTCCTCGGTATCGCCACGCCCAAGCCGCTGGCATTGCTGGAGACGCGTTTCTTCTGGCTGCGCAGTCGGGCCTATCTGGTGACTGAGTATTTGCCGGGGCCGGACATCATCGAGCGTTTTGCGCCTTATGTTGAAAGCGGCAATGCACCTGAAGCGGAACTGCTGGCGCTGGATCATTTGTTCGCCGAGCTGATTGGCGCGCGTATCAGCCATGGTGACTTCAAGGGCCACAACCTGTTCTGGCAGGAAGATCGCTGGGCGCTGATTGACCTGGACTCGATGTGTCAGCATGGCTCGGTGGGCAGCTTTGCCCCGGCGTATGCGCGGGACCGGGCGCGGTTTATGCGCAACTGGCCTGAGAGCAGTGCGCTGTATCAGGTCATTGATCAGCGTCTGCCCAAAGACATCTCCAGAGCTGCTTGAATCGGACCTTCGGTCCTATTGCGAGCAGACTCGCTCCTACAGGGGACTGTGTTCACCGCAGAACAAATGTAGGAGTGAGCCTGCTCGCGATGAGGCCAGACCCGTCGCCCGAGATCCAGAGGACAAGTTCTAATGAATTGTCCTACATGATCTACAGACCCCGTGAACTGTGCCCTGAATAGCCACGATGCTAGTTTGCCTGACGTTCACGGAGGGCAAATCTTGACCATAAAAATGGCTGTTATGTTGGGTACTTTCTCGCTCGCGCTGACCGGCTGTGGGACCGCTATGACGGTGCTGCAAGATGATGAAGACGCTGCCCGCAGTCTCAGAAAACAAAAAACCTACTGTCAGTCCATTCCCCGTATTTACAGCGGTCTGGCCTATGACTTCTGCGTATTGAATGCCCCGCCGGATCCCACCGGCATCCTCGTGCCGTTCGTGTTGCTGGACCTGGGCCTGTCGGGTGTCTGCGATACCGTGTCCCTGCCCTATACGATCTACCGCCAGGCTACAGACGGCAATCTCAGCATTTACTGGCGTCTTGGCCGTGGGTAGCTCTTTTGTATTCCCGGCAGTTTGTTCTTTTTGAAAACGAAAGCGAGTCCGACGCTAATGTCGGTGCTAAAGGGCGTTTGCCCCCAACCGGAAAGTACAGCGATTTCATCATCTACGTCGATGAGAGCGGCGATCATGGGATGCAAACATTAGATCCAAACTATCCAATGTTTGTGCTCGCATTTTGTGTTTTTCATAAAAGGCATTATTGCGAGAAAGTTATTCCTGCCCTTCAGAAGTTCAAATTCAATCACATGGGGCATGACCTGATTGGTCTGCATGAATTGGAAATTCGAAAAGAAAAGGGAGCGTTCTCCAGCCTTTTTACGTCCAGGCAACACAAGCATGCCTTTCTTGAGGAATTGACGGGCATCATTGAAGCAAGCAATTTCGTCTTGATCAGTTGCGTCATCGACAAAGCTGCTCTTCGCGAAAAACAAGGTCCTGTACACAATCCTTATCACGTCGCTCTCGGCTTCTGTCTGGAAACGCTTTATGAGTTCCTACAGGAAAAAAATCAGCAGGGTGCGTTGACCCATGTGATTTTCGAGCGTCGGGGGAAGCGGGAGGATAACGAGCTTGAGTTGGAGTTTCGCCGAATGTGCGATGGCGCGAACCGATTGGGCATTCAGTTGCCGTTCGACATTGTCTTTGCAACCAAACAAGTGAATTCCACGGGGCTACAGTTAGCGGATCTTGTTGCAAGACCCATTGGCATGAGCGTTTTGCGTTCAGGCCAGGAAAACCGCGCCTTTGACGTGCTCAAGCGCAAGTTCTACTGCAGTGGTGGTCGTAACAACGTGGGAGAGGGTTTTGAAAACTGGGGTTTGAAAATTTTCCCTTTATCAGAAAGCGAAAAGCCCCGGTGAAACTCACCGAGGCCAGAACGCCGACCGGGATCCCCCAGTCCATTTGCGCTGGAGTCTATGTCGAGGCCCCTGGTCTGTCAACGCACTGGCTTGGCACTTCCCGGTAGAGGTTTGCCGTTGCTTTTAAGCTATAATCCCGCCCTTTAGCTGTCTCTCGCCGCTTGCGAGGGCACATTAATTTTTGAGGCGCTTGTCGCCTGCATGCAGACTAAAGAGGCTAGACCCCTGTGGCATTGACGATTCTTGGCCTGTCCGGCGCCCTTAGCCATGATCCTTCCGCAGCCTTGTATATCGACGGCAAGCTGGTCGCGGCGGCTGAAGAAGAGCGCTTTGTGCGCGATAAACATGCAAAGAACCGCATGCCCTACGAATCGGCGAAGTTCTGCCTGGAACAGGCGGGCATCAAGCCGTCCGACGTTGATGTGGTGGCGATTCCATTCGCACCGATCAGTATTTTCGGCAAGGCTCGCTGGCAGTATGCCAAGCGTTACTGGTACGCCCCGGATCGTGCTCTTGACGCGATCCTGATGGGCAACCGTCGCTACAAGCGCTATCGCAACAAGATTGTCTGGTGCCTCGAGCAACTGGGCTTCGATCCAAAGAAAATCAAGATCGAGCCGGTCGAGCACCACCTGGCTCACGCCTCCAGTGCTTACCACTGCTCCGGTTTCAAAGAGAAAACCGCGATCCTGGGGATCGACGGCAAGGGTGAGTACGCCACGACCTTCTTCGGTTACGGCGAGAACGGCAAGATCCACAAGATCAAGGAATTTTTCGATCCGGACTCCCTCGGCGGCCTGTATGGCGCGATTACCGAGTTCCTCGGTTTCGACATGCTCGACGGTGAGTTCAAGGTCATGGGCATGGCGCCGTACGGCGACGCCAGCAAATACGATTTCTCGCGCCTGGCTTCGTTCGAAAACGGCGAGCTGGTGATCAACACCGACTACGCCAACGTCATCGGCCTGCGTCGCTACAAAGAGAAGGGCAAAGGCTATTACTTCTCGCCGAAGCTGATCGAGTGGCTGGGACCAAAGCGCGAAGGCGACATCGCTGACGAGCCGTACATCCACTACGCCGCGAGCATTCAAGCACTGTTCGAAAAAATCTCGCTGCAGATGATCGACTACTACTTGGGCGACGTGCTCAAGGAAACCGGCAAGCTGGCCTACGCTGGCGGCTGTGCGTTGAACGTCAAACTGAACCAGAAAATCATCGCCCGCGATGACGTCAAAGAGCTGTTTGTGCAGCCTGCATCCGGCGACGCCGGTACTGCGGTGGGCGCTGCGGCTTATGTCTCTCACGCCCGTGGCGTGCCAGTCGAGAAGATGGAACATGTCTACCTCGGCCCGTCGTACACCAACGAAGACGTGCTCGCTGCCTGCGCTCGTCACCCGAGCAAGCCGGCCTGGCGCAAGCTCGCCAACATGCCGGAAAACATCGCCAAAATCATGGTCGACGGCAACCCGGTGGCCTGGTTCCAGGGGCGCATGGAGTTCGGTCCGCGTGCCTTGGGTGGTCGTTCGATCATCGGTTGCCCGAGCGCCGTTGGCGTGGCTGACCGCATCAACCACCAGATCAAGTTCCGCGAGCGCTGGAGGCCTTTCTGCCCGTCGATGCTCGACACCGTGGCCCCGCAGATGATCAAGATCGATCACCCTGCGCCGTTCATGACCTTCACCTTTGAAGTGGCTGAAGAGTGGAAGACCCGCGTGCCGGAAGTCGTCCACGAAGACGGTACGTCCCGGGCCCAGGTGCTCAAGCGCGAGTACAACCCGCGCTACTACGACATGATGAAAGCGCTGGAAGTGCTGACCGGCAACGGCGTGTCGCTGAACACCTCGCTCAACCGTCGTGGCGAGCCGATGATCTGCTCACCGACCGATGCCCTGAACATGTTCTTCGGCTCTGACCTACAGTATCTGATCATGGAAGACATCCTGGTGGTTAAAGAGGGCGCTGACGCATATGACTCGCTCGGCTGAACGCCATGTGTTGCAGTTCTGTCACGGCTATGACGGCCCGTTTCTGGACTGCGCCCGGCAGTACGCCAGCCTGTTCGCGGGGACCGGCTATCGAGTGACCACGGTCTTTTTGACCGGGGCCGCCGACAGTGAAGTCGCTGCGGGCTGCGCTTCCGATGAAGTGCTGTTCATGGAATACAGCTCCAAGGCCATTCGTGGCCTGAAGCTGGGCGCCATCGGCGATCTGCGCAAGATCGCCGCTTCGCGCAATTTCAGTTTCTGCATTGCGCACCGTTTCAAGCCGATCTACATCGCACTGCTTGGCACTTCGCTGCCGGTCATCGGTGTGCATCACGGGTTTGACGATTACAAACGCGGCTCTCGCAAACTGTTTGCCCATATTTTCCGCAAGCGTCTTAGCCTGCTCGGGGTCTCCGATGCGGTGCGTGACGACATGCGCCGTTGCCTGCCGAAATGGCCGGCCGGGCGGATTCAGACGCTTTATAACCGGATCGACGTACCTGCGTTGCAGACCAGCCAGGTGTCGGTTCGCGAGGCTCGGGAAACTCTCGGCCTGTCGGCGGATGCCTGGATTGTCGGCAACGTCGGCCGACTGCATCCGGACAAGGATCAAACCACGTTGCTGCACGGTTTTGCCCTGGCATTGCCGCAGTTGCCGGCCAACAGCCAACTGGTGATTCTCGGTAGCGGTCGACTGGAACAGGACCTCAAGGAACTGGCCCGTGAACTGGGTATCGGCGATCGCGTGCTGTTCCTCGGCCAAGTGCCGGATGCTCGTCGCTATTTCCGTGCCTTCGATGTGTTTGCCCTGAGCTCCGACCACGAACCGTTCGGCATGGTGCTGCTCGAAGCCATGGCCGCTGGCGTGCCGTTGCTCGCCACCGCGTGCGGTGGTGCTAGGGAAGTCGTTGAAGGGGTCGGCATCCTGTTCCCGTTGGGCGATGCCGAACGTCTGGCTCAAGGGCTGCACCATCTGGCCGCGATGGACGAACACCAACGTCACCAGTGTGCCGAATTGATGCTCGACCGCTTGCGTGAGCGTTTCTCCGACCGCGCCGTGCGCGAGGCTTTCTGGCATTTGCCACACGTCACAGAACTGGCACCGAGGGGCTGATGCTCAACCGATTTCAAGGCTGGCGCGAACGTGGCTGGACGGTGGTCGACGCCTCGACTTATGCACAGACCTGGCAACGTTTTGGCGGTAGCGTCGCGACGCATCCCATGGTGGTTGAGCGCCTGGCGCAGTTGGCCGATATCCCGGTGCGCTACCTGGCCTGGGAGCAGAACGGTGAAGTGAAAGCCGCCATCCCGACCTGGGGACGCGACCTGGCGCTGTCCAAAGACGTGCTCAAACGCTGCGGTAAAAAAGGCTTGTTCGACCTCGGTAATGCTGAGGTGATCCTGCCGGCCGCCGCTGATGCCCATGCACCGTTGCGCCATCGCGGGCGTTACTTGTCGGCACTGAGCGAAGGCCGATTCAGCGCTATCAAACTACAGGCCGAACAACTGGCCATGGCGCGCACGCCCGAAGAACTGTCGAAAAAATTCCGCTACAACCAGCGTCGTGAATTGCGCCTGCTGGAAGAAGCCGGTGGCGTGGTGCGACCGGTTTCCGAGTTTTCCAGTGCCGAGCTGGCCGCGATTTATTGCGACCTGTTCCAGCGCCGCTGGGGCTTCCCGGCGACGGGTGCAGAACGCATGGGCGAGGTGATCGAACTGTTGCGCGACTTGTTGATCGGTTCGGTGATTTTCCTCAACGATGCACCGATTGCGATTCAACTGGTGTATCGCGTCGAAGCGCCGGAGTGGATCAGCGTCGAGTACATCAACGGCGGCGTCGATCCCGAAACCCGTGAGTTCAGCCCCGGCAGTGTGCTGAGTTTCCTCAACACGCAAAGTGCCTGGGAACACGCTCGCGCCCTCGACAAACCTTTGCGGTTTTCCTTCGGCCGAGCCGACCGCGAATACAAGGACCGCTGGTGCAATCCTGTGCCGGTTTTTACCGTGTGAGTGAGCCCATGAGCCGCAAACAGCAACTGCTCAAGCGCCATCGGCGCAGCAAACGCATCAGCCTGTTGATTGCGCTGGTGCTGTTGATTGCCCTCGGCGTGCTGGTGGCCTGGTGGCTGCCGTTGGTGCTTGCCGTGATGGGCTGGATTGCCCACGAGGCCTGGTTCGCCGACCACCTGTTTTATTCTCCCAAAGACGATTACCAATACAGCTTCCCGCCCTACACCCCGCAACCCAAGGTGCACCTGGACGGTGAGCGTTTGCGCCTGGATGAAAGCGTGATGCTGGTCGACGACGCCACACTAGTGTTGGCGCTGCGGGTCAAAAGTAGCTGGCTGGGTCGCTTTATCGATCCCGTGGTGGAGCTGTCGGGTGGCGATAACCCGGACCGTCAAACCTTCGAGCGTGGCGTCAACGGCCTGCGCTACCTGAACCTCAGCGGCCAGGCGCAAGTGCTGTCGCGCGGTGAGTTGCGCCTGCGTGGGCGCTTCTGCCGATTGCTCGGCGAGCCGGTGTTGTGGGCGCTGGAGCAACCGGATTTCCGCCGTCAGCGGGTGATGGTGATCGCGCCCCACGCCGACGATGCCGAGCTGGCCGCCTACGGTTTGTACAGCCAGGCCGGTGAAGCCTGGATCGTCACCCTGACGGCTGGGGAAATCGAAGCCGAACACTATCAGCAGATCGGTCTGAACAAGGTCGAGGCGGCGCGCCTCAAGGGGCGTTTGCGGGCTTGGGACAGCATCGCGGTGCCGCGCTGGGCTGGCGTGCCAGAAGCGCATTGCGTGCAACTGGGTTATTTCTGTCTGCAACTGGCGGCGATGCAGGCCTCACCGGCACAACCGGTCGCTTCGCGGGAAGCGGACCTGAGCGACACCCGGCTGTTCCGCCAGTTGAACCCGTTTGCCCTGCCGGGCGATACCGACGGCGCGCCGACCTGGAACAACCTGCTGGCCGATCTGCGTGAATTGCTGTTGCGCGCGCGTCCTGAAGTGATCGTACTGCCGCACCCGACCCTCGATCCGCACCCCGATCATATCTGTGCCCAACAAGCAGTCCTCGAAGCCTTGAAAGGCCTGGAGTGGCAGCCGACCACACTGCTCGGCTACGCCAACCATCTGCACGACAACGACCGCTGGCCAATGGGCGACGCCGGTCATGGCATCGCGTTGCCGCCAGCCTTCGACCCGGCCACACCGATGCAGCCTTGCTGCCTGCCGTTGTCGCTGGAGCTTCAGCGCGATAAAGCCATGGCGTTGGGCATGATGCATGACTTGCAACCGCCCATGCCGTTCAAGCGACGTCTGCGTCGGTTGATCCAGCGACTGTTGGCCAAGCGCAAGCCGCCGGCCTACGGCGAGAACGAATTCTTTCGCAAGGCGGTTCGACGTCACGAGCTCTTGTGGGTACTCAAGCACACACCAATAAACGCTTCTCAGCGGGGAGAGTTATGAGCCAGCGGCTAAAGGTTCTGCAATTGCAGCCTGACTACAACGTCAAAGCCCATGATTTTGCTGACCTCGCAGAGCAGATCGTCAAGGCCTTGCCGGGTGATCGCTACGAAGTGACGGCGGCGTTTCTGCGCGGCAAGCCCGGGCCGGGTGAGGCGATAAGCCGAGCCGACCGTTCGGTGTATTTCGAGTTTTCCGACAAGTCCCTCAAAGGCATGCGCCTGCGGGCGATGTGGACCCTGTACAAGTTTTGCCGCGCGGAAAAGTTCGACGTGGTGATCTGTAACCGCTTCAAGCCCGTGAACATGATGCTCACGCTTAATCGCTGGTTGAAAGTGCCGCTGTGCATCGGCATATCCCACGGTTTTGGTGAATACGACCGGTTTTACCGGCGCCGCCAGACCCAGCGCCTGATCGATCGTCACTGGCGTTTTGTCGGTGTGTCGCCGGCGGTCAAACAGTACCTGCTGGACTGCGATTGCGGTTTCACCGACCAGAACACCTACGCGATCACCAATGCCATCGACATCGAGCAGGCCGAAGGTTTGCAGCACAGCCGCGAGCGCGCCCGCGAAATGCTCGGCATCGATCCGTCGGTGCGCCTGATTGGCGCGCTGGGGCGTCTGGTGCCGGTCAAGGGACATACTTACTTGCTACAGGCGTTTGCCGCGCTCAAGGACAAATACCCGAATAGCCAACTGGCGATCATCGGTGCCGGCCGCGAAGAGTCGCGCCTGAACGCCGAGATCGAGCGCTTGGGCCTGACCGGACGCGCGCACCTGCTGGGCTTCAAGGAAATCGCTTTGCAGTACATCCGCGCCTTCGACATCTGGACCATGCCGTCCCTGGCTGAAGGCCTGGGATTGGCGCTGCTCGAAGGCATGAGCGGGCATCTGCCGGTCATCGCCTCTAACGTGCCGGCCATGTTGCCGCTGATTGAAGGGGCCGGCGGGTTGGCGATTACACCCAAGGATGTGCCGAGCCTGGTCGCGGCGCTGGATAACTACCTCGGGCTGTCGGATGACGAGCTCAAGGCCAAGGGCGAGCAGGCCTACCGTTATCTGCAGGAACAACACGATATCGAGGTGTTCCGGCAGGAGTACCTGAATCTGATCGACTCCGGCCTGGATCAAGCCCGCAAGGAACAACCATGAGCGCCGCGCAACCTCTCGTCACGGTCATCATCGCGTCGTACAACCACGCACCCTATATTGAGGAAAGCATTCTCAGTGTCCTCAACCAGACCTACAAAAACATCGAACTGCTGGTGGTCGATGACGGCTCCAGAGACGACAGCGTCGAACGCATCAACGTGCTGCAGGCGCACTATGGATTCGATTTTCGGGTTCAGCAGAATCAGGGCCTGACCAACACGCTCAACGGTGCCATTGCGCGTTCAAACGGCAGCTTGATCGTGCCGTTCGGTTCCGACGACATCATGCTGCCGGAACGCATCGCCACTCAGGTTGAATACATGGATGGCAAGCCCGAGGTCGGTATCTGCGCCGGCAACATCGAGCTGATCGACGCCGACGGCAATCTGTACCCGGAGAAGCGCCAGCGTCGGCATGTTCCGTTCCGCCGCCTGGACTTCGATGACATGTTTCTGGAGCGTAAACCCTATCCACCGGCCCCGACCCTGATGATCCGTCGGGAAGCATTGGACAAGGTGGGCGGGTTCGATCCGAATATTCGCCTGGAAGACTTGCTGATCGAACTGAAAGTGACCCATGCCGGTTACTTTATCGATGGTCTGAACGTGCTGATGGCGCGCTATCGCAAGCACGCTACCAATTCCTATAAAAACCACCGTTTCATGATCGACAACATCCTGCGGTCCTACGCCCTGTTCAGCGATCATCCGTTGTACGACGAGGTTCGCTACAAGTTCCTCAGCTCGATGTTCCTCAAGACCGCCAACCGCGATCGCAAGCTGGCTCGCGAACTGCTGGCGCAGATCCCGTTCAAGGCCTGGAACAAAAAGACCTGGCGTGGTTTGGGGCGTCTGTACTTCTCGCCGCTGGAAAAAGACTGACCCCGCCTTGATACGCTCTATGTAGCAGCAGGCTTCGCCAGCTGCTACATGGGTGTGCGTCGCTTTAGTGAGCGATCTTTTCTGCCAGAGCCTTATCGGCCTTTTTGCGTTGGCGCAGCCACTGCAATACCTTCCTGCCGGCCGTAATACCCGGCTTCTCGATGTACAGGAACGTCAGGCTGCTGATGATGATCAGCAGGCAACTGCACACGGCCAGCAGCGGCAGGAAGGTCCAGATGTCGCGAACGTCCAGATTAAGCATCAGCGGCAAGCGCTGGACTAACACCCACAGCACGAAGCCGTGCAGCAAATACGTGCTGTAGCTGATTTCGCCGAGCCAGCGGATGCTGCGCGGTTTCAGTGCGCCAAACAGGGTGTTGCCGGACGCCACAATCACGAAAAACAACGACATGAGCAGCATTGGCCTCAGGCTGAAAGCGCGGTTGAATGCCGTGAAGGCTATCGCGAATGCCAGCAGCGCGATAATCCCCGCCATTCGCGTCTGACTCCAGGCCACCAGTTGCGGCCTGCGAATCCAGTACGCAGCGCCGATACCGCCGAGAAAACTCGCCATAAAGTGTTTCTTCAGTGAGTGCTCAAGGCCGATCACTTTGTACAGGGCGACAATGCCGATCAGGCACAACACCACTTGCGGCCAGCTCCCCCGGTAGATAAACACCATGCCGGCAAGAGGCAGTGCCAGATAGAAAAACACCTCGTAGCCCAGGGTCCAGGTGACATTGGAGATCAGCATGCCGGTTTGGTGGTATTGGTTGACGTCCGGACGGTCGAAGGTCAGCCAGGCCAGGATCTGGCCGACAAAGTCGATACCGGAGTCCTTGAGTTCCCAGTTCTGCAGGTAGAACACCGTGACAAACACGATCAGCATCAGCGGCAAGTACAGCGGGTAGAGGCGAAACAACCGCGATACGGCAAAGGCCAGCCAGTCGTGCCGGCGTCCCTGGGTGAGCAATCGGTTCCAGAACAGGAAACCGGTGACCATGAAAAACAGCGCGACACTGCCTTGTCCGAGCTGTGAGTAGAGATTGCTGGGCGGAAAATCAATCACGCCCGTGCGCAGGAAGATCAAGGTAATGATCGAATGGTGCACGAACACGCCGAACGCCAGATAACCGCGTAGCCCATCAATGCTGGCATAGCGGCTTTCACCTGAATGTTCGATGTGTCGGGCGATTTTCGGCACTACGCGCAACAACAGGGCCGAGGTCGCAATGGCCAGCAGATAAGCTGCCAGCGCAATGAGCGGGTTGGTTTCCGTCATCAGTGAGCCCGGGCCGGGGTGCTCCCGTCCAGCACTTGCCTGTGCAAGTTATCGACAGCGGACTTCGATGCTTTCATGGCATAGCCCTGAAGCAGCGCTTCGAAGTGCTCCTCGAACAGCCAGCGACGGTCCACGGTGTAACGCTGCATATGGCGCAGATTGCGCTGACGCAGGGCCAGGCTCAAGGAAGAAGGGTAGATGCGCAGGTCGGCCACATCGATCAAGCCGAACTCGCCATCTTCTAACACCAGTACGTTCCCCAGGTGCAGCGAACGGAAGTAGACGCCTTGTTCATGCAGTTGAGCCATGAACTTGCCGAAACGCTCCACCAGCGCCTGGCGCACTGCCGGTGCGGTGATGCCTTGCAGGACCTGGCGCAGCGTATTACCGGGCAGCGGCGAATAGTGCACTGCGCTACTGCCGTCTGCCAGGCGATAGAGGTCAAGAATAGGCGGGGCAGGAATCCCCAGGCTGCGCAGCTGCTCGCTATTGACGGCAAAGCGTTCGGAGTAAGGGTTGAAACTGCCCGAGGTGTACCAGCGGCGGCCGCGAAACAGCTTGAGGAAGCTGCCATCCGGCAGGCGCAACACTTTGGGGCCCAGGCCATCTTCTTCGATCACCTGTGCATTGTTGGTCAGTTGCTGCTGGGCCGTGGCGGTCAGCGTCTTGATGGGCCTCGCCAGCAAACGTCTGACACGACAATTGATGCTGAGCGCGACGATCAATGCCAGCGGGATCCACAGCAGGAACCAGTGCTCCTTGGGTCGGGAGATGATGCCGCCGCCCTCGGTCAGGCCTGCGCCGATACCGAATATCAGCCAGGTCGAGGCGATGATAAATAGCGGTTGCAGACGATTGCGCCAACTGCAGTACAAGCTCCAGAACTGGAAAAACAACCACGGCAGCAAACCAAAAACGCCTACGTAATAGAGCACGCCCAGGACGAAACTGTGGGGTTCCTGAAAGCTGACGCCGACGCCGGGATCGATGGCCAGATTGGCGCTATAGCCATGTCCGATCCAAGGGTGATCGGCAATTTTCTGCAGGGCCAGTTGCCAGATTTCGAAGCGGTAAGAGTCGCCTCGTTGAATGATCATTCGCGCAAACAGCACATAAACCGTGACACCGCTGGCCAACAGCGCACCCAGCAATACGATGGAGCGACGGTTCCAGCAAATGTAACCCAGCCAGAGCGCTGCCATCGTCAATGCAACCAGTGGCGTCCTGGATCCGGTGGCGATCACGGCAGCGAACATGATTGTCATCGCCGGGAGACTCAGCAATAGCATCCGTCTGCGTTTGCAGATCATGCTCATGCTCAGCCAGTAGGCAGCGTAGAAGCCATACATGTGAGAGCTCAGCAGCGGGTTGTCGAACGCACCCCCACCAATCAAGCGCATGCCTGGCTCGTACACGCGGGCGAACAGGAACAGGTCGTGGGCGGTGCCGATCAGCCCGACCATTGCCGCGGCGAACAGCAAGGGCTGGATGATTTCGCTGCGATAGCGCACCAGCAAGTAGCAACCGACAAACAACAGCAAGGTATGCAGCGGTGGTTTGAACTGGCCGACGAAGCCCCCGTTGTCCGGCCCCCAGCACAAACTCAACAAGGCCCAGGCCGCGAACACCAGCACAGCGACGAAGATCGGCTCGCGGACCAGTTCCTTGATTTCGCGGGGGCGCAAACACAGGGCGATCAGCGCTGGAATGCTGAACAGGCCATAAAAAAGCTTGTGGTGCAGACTTCGGCCCGGCAAGAAGAACAGGGCACACAGGAGCAAGAGATAGCCGAGTGGAAGAATCCAGAGGCAAATGAAATCGAACACTCGATTTGACGCACTATTGAAACCGCTGAGTTGCATGCTGAGAGATTCAATCCTGAAGTTGATCGGCCATTCGGGGTGATGGCTATTTGATGCTTGATTCGACGTCTAACAATAACAGCCTTTATGCGATTGCCAGAACCCTGAAGAAGCTGTGCTAAAGTCAGCGTCCTTTTTATCGACAAACGCGTGATATGACCGACTCCAGTCTCTGCGCAAGCCCATCGAGCTTGAAAATCTACTTCCGCCTGCTCGGCTACGTCCGGCCGTACATCAGTCTGTTCCTGATCAGCATCGTCGGCTTTCTGATTTTCGCGTCGACCCAGCCAATGCTCGGCTACATCCTCAAGTACTTTGTCGATGGCCTGTCCAACCCTGAGGCGGCGCTTTTCCCGACGGTACCTTACCTGCGCGACCTGCAACTGTTGCAGGCTGTACCGCTGCTGATCATCCTGATCGCGGCGTGGCAAGGGCTGGGATCTTATCTGGGCAACTACTTTCTAGCCAAAGTTTCCTTGGGTCTAGTCCATGATCTGCGAGTACAGCTGTTCAATAACCTGTTGGTCCTGCCCAACCGGTATTTCGACAAGCATAACTCGGGTCATCTGATTTCGCGTATCACCTTCAACGTGACGATGGTCACCGGGGCGGCCACAGATGCGATCAAGGTCGTAATCCGTGAAGGCATGACGGTGATTTTCCTGTTTGCCTCGCTGCTGTTCATGAACTGGCGCCTGACGCTGGTCATGGTCGCCATCCTGCCGCTGATCGCCGTCATGGTGCGTACCGCGAGCAAGAAATTCCGCAAGCAAAGCAAAAAAATCCAGTTGGCCATGGGTGACGTGACGCACGTGGCTTCGGAAACCATTCAGGGCTATCGCGTGGTGCGCAGCTTTGGCGGCGAAGTCTACGAAGAAAAACGCTTCTTCGACGCCAGCCAGGGCAACACCGACAAACAACTGCGCATGACCCGCACCGGTGCCATCTACACGCCGCTGCTGCAGTTGGTGATCTATACCGCCATGGCGGTGCTGATGTTCCTGGTGCTGTACCTGCGCGGCGATGCCTCGGCGGGTGACATGGTTGCCTACATCACCCTGGCCGGCCTGTTGCCCAAGCCGATCCGCCAGCTGTCCGAAGTCAGCTCGACCATCCAGAAAGGCGTGGCCGGTGCCGAAAGTATTTTCGAACAACTGGACGTTGCACCTGAAGTCGATACCGGCACCGTCGAGCGCGATGCCGTCAGCGGTCGCCTGGACGTACGCAACCTGAGCTTCACTTACCCGGACACCGATCGCCAGGTGCTCAATGACATCACTTTCTCGGTCGAACCGGGGCAAATGGTGGCGCTGGTCGGACGCTCAGGCAGCGGCAAGTCGACTCTGGCCAACCTGATTCCACGCTTCTATCACCACGACAAGGGCGAGATCCTGATCGACGGTGTTGAGGTGGAGCAGTACAAGCTGCTGAACCTGCGCAAGCACATCGCCCAGGTGACCCAGCACGTAACGCTGTTCAGCGACACCGTGGCCAACAATATTGCCTATGGCGATCTGGCGGGCGCGCCGCGTGAAGACATCGAGAAAGCGGCGCGAGATGCCTACGCCATGGATTTCATCGCGCAATTGCCTGAAGGCCTGGACACCCAGGTCGGCGAGAACGGCGTGTTGCTGTCCGGTGGTCAGCGTCAGCGCCTGGCGATTGCACGAGCGCTGTTGAAGAATGCACCGCTGCTGATTCTCGATGAGGCCACCTCGGCGCTCGACACTGAATCCGAGCGCCACATTCAGGCGGCGCTGGATCAAGTGATGAAAGGCCGGACCACCCTGGTGATTGCTCACCGCCTCTCAACCATTGAAAAGGCTGATCTGATCCTGGTCATGGATCAGGGCCGGATCGTCGAGCGCGGCACCCATGCCGAGCTGCTGGCGCACAACGGTTACTACGCGCGCCTGAACGCCATGGGTCTCGACGCCCCGGCTGAAGACATCGCCTGACCCCAGTTCGCCGGGCGCGCAATGCGCCCGGCGATTTGTATCCAGAGCTTTACCCGTCCTGACCAAACCTGTCTGTTATAGATATTCCTGCTCAATAACTGAACAGATTTGCCCGCAAAATCATCCCGTTGCAGCCGTCACGCAAGCCAGCACCAACCCTGTGGTAATATCGCGCCCCTGTTCATTTTGTATGTGGGTTGCTCCATGAAGTTGTCCATGCCGCGATTCGATCAAGCCCCTGTCTTGGTGGTCGGCGATGTCATGCTCGACCGTTACTGGCATGGTGGTACCTCACGGATTTCCCCTGAGGCGCCAGTGCCGGTGGTCAAGGTCGAGCAAATCGAGGACCGCCCGGGCGGTGCCGCCAACGTTGCGTTGAACATTGCCGCGCTCGGTGCTCCGGCCTCGCTGGTCGGCGTGACCGGTGACGACGAAGCCGCCGACAGTCTGGCCAATAGCCTCCAGGGCGCTGGCGTCCGGGCTATATTCCAGCGCATCGCGCACCAGCCGACCATCGTCAAGCTGCGGGTCATGAGCCGTCACCAGCAATTGCTGCGTATCGACTTCGAAGAACCCTTCGCCACCGACGCGTTGGCGCTTGGCGAGCAAGTCGATGAATTGCTCGAAGGCATCAAGGTGCTGGTGCTGTCCGATTACGGCAAAGGCGCCCTGAAAAACCATCAGGTGCTGATCCAGGCCGCCCGTGCCCGTGGCATTCCGGTGCTGGCGGATCCCAAAGGCAAGGATTTCTCGATCTACCGTGGCGCCAGCCTGATCACCCCGAACCTCAGCGAGTTTGAAACCATCGTCGGTGGTTGCGCCGATGAGCACGAGCTGGTGAGCAAAGGTGCGCAGTTGATGCACGACCTCGACCTCGGCGCCTTGCTGGTGACCCGTGGCGAACACGGCATGACCTTGCTGCGTCCGGATCATCCGGCGCTGCACTTGCCGGCTCGTGCCCGCGAAGTGTTCGACGTGACGGGTGCCGGCGACACGGTGATTTCCACCCTGGCGGCCGCGATTGCCGCTGGCGAAGAGTTGCCCCATGCGGTGGCCCTGGCCAACCTGGCGGCGGGCATCGTGGTCGGCAAGCTCGGTACGGCAGCCATCAGCGCCCCGGAACTGCGTCGCGCCATCCAGCGTGAAGAAGGTTCCGAGCGTGGTGTGTTGGGCCTTGAGCAGCTGGTGCTGGCCGTAGCCGATGCGCGCGCACACAAAGAGAAGATCGTTTTCACCAATGGCTGCTTCGACATTCTGCATGCCGGTCACGTGACCTACCTCGAGCAGGCGCGGGCCCAGGGCGATCGTTTGATCGTTGCGGTCAATGACGATGCCTCGGTCAGCCGCCTGAAAGGGCCGGGTCGTCCGATCAACAGCGTCGATCGTCGGATGGCGGTTCTGGCCGGTTTGGGCGCGGTGGATTGGGTGATCAGCTTCCCTGAAGGCACCCCGGAAAATCTGCTGCGCGAGGTCAAGCCGGACGTGTTGGTCAAAGGTGGTGATTACGGGATCGATCAAGTGGTCGGCGCAGACATCGTGACTGCGTATGGCGGGACGGTGAAAGTGCTGGGGCTGGTAGCGAACAGCTCGACCACGGCGATCGTCGAAAAAATCCGTAATAACTGATACGACGCGGTCACCTGTGGCGAGGGAGCTTGCTCCCGCTCGGCTGCGGAGCAGTCGTAAACCTGCGAGTAGGGTGTGACTGGCAAAATGCTGAGGGCTGCTCCGCAGCCCAGCGGGAGCAAGCTCCCTCGCCACAGTTAAGCCCCGCAGCCACAGACTTCAATAGTGTTTCTTCTATCGTGCCGCCTTGCGCGGCACGATCTTCTTCAGCAATTGCTTCGCCTTCCCGCGTAACCGCGCCAGACCCGAATCCTTCCCCGGCGGGCTCAGCCCCTGCTGGCGCACCCAATCCTTCCAGCGAATCCGTTCATCCCGCACCACCCAGCCTTCCTGTTGGGCAAAGCTCTCCGCCAGGAACAAGCCGCGAGTGCTCGCGGGGTAAAGCTGATCCTTCTTCAAGGTATACAGCTCGGCCATCGGCTGGCCGTCCTGCAAAGGCATCAGGTACAAATCGGGGCGCTTGCGGTCGAGGCGGGCCACCAGTTGATCGCCTTCCAGCCGCTCATCGACATGAAACAGGCTCAGGGATTTGGCTTCCTTGGGCACGTCGAGGCGTAAGTCATAGATCAACTGCAGCGACGCGGTGGGCAAATGCACGTAAGCCCGGGGCCGTTCGATCAGTTGCAGCTTGGCGCAACGCACCGGTCGCGCCGAACCGGACAACGGCGTCAGGCGAAACGGTAGCGCCTCGCGGTAGTGCAGGGCACTGGCATAGGGCGCTGGCAGCCACGTCTCATTAAAACGCCCGCCGAGCCAGCCTTCCGGGGTTTCCAGCAGGCACTCTTCGGCAATTTCCTGGATCGCGGTGTGCAGCGGCAGGTTCAGTTCATGGGCCGGCACGTAGCCGGAGATCAGCTTGAGCACCACGTCACCACGGTCCTGCCGACGTTGACGCACCAACACCCAGTAATCGCGATTCTGCCAATGCAGGGTCAGGCGCACCGAGACCCCGAGGTTGGCCAGTTCCAGCGCAAACCGTTCGGTGCTGGCCACCGTCACGGGGCGGCGACGTTGCAGGGTCTGGGAGAAATTGAGCGGCATCCCGACGCTCTGGTAGCTCAAGCCTTCGGGAGTCGCTTCGACGTACAACGGCAGGGTCTTGAAGTTGCTCGGGTTCTTTCTAATGAGCGTACGCGGCATGTCGGCTCCTGCTTAAGGCCGCGTGGGCGGCGTCAGTTTCTACGGAGGACCTGGGCAACGGTCGCAACGTTGTGGGCGAGGTGCAGCGGATTAATGGTCCCGACAATAGCACTGGCCACACCCGGATGTTCAAACAACAACTCGAAGCTGGCGCGCACCGGGTCCACGCCTGGGCTGAGGCACACATGACCGCTGGCGAGGGCTTTTTTGACCAGAATGGCTTTGCCGTGAGCAGCAGCATAGTCAATGACGGGCTTCTCGTTCTGCTCGTTCAGATTGTAGGTGACCATGGCGCAATCACCTTGTTCCAGAGCCTTCAAACCACCCTCGACGGTTTTCCCGGAAAAACCGAAGCCGCGAATCTTGCCTTCGGCCTTGAGCGCAGCGAGGGTCGCGTAGACCTCGCTGTCATTGAGAATCGCCAGATCGTTACCGTCGGAGTGCACCAGCACCAGGTCGATAAAGTTCGTTTCCAGACGTTGCAGGCTGCGCTCCACTGAAAGTCGGGTGTGGGCGGCACTGAAATCGTGGCTCGACTGGCCGTTGGAAAATTCTTCACCGACCTTGCTGACAATCACCCAGTCCTGACGCTGGCCGCGCAACAATGGGCCGAGGCGTTCTTCGCTGCGGCCATAGGCCGGGGCGGTGTCGATCAGGTTGATGCCCATGTCGCGGGAAAGTTTGAGCAGACGACGCGCATCGTCGTCGTCGGGAATCTGGAAGCCGTTGGGGTACTTCACGCCCTGGTCGCGGCCGAGTTTGACCGTGCCCAGGCCCAGCGGCGACACCAGCAGGCCGGTGCTGCCCAGTGGGCGATGCAGATCGTGCAGGGTGGGTTGGCTCATGGCAGCAGTTGCTCCCAAGCCGGCACACCCATTGGCGGTTTCGGCAATTCGGGCAGTGGCGCGGGATGGCTTGGCTGGATGCCGTCACGCGTCAGGCTGGCGATAACCCGGTCGGCAAAGTCCGGCGCCAGCGCCAGTTTGGTCGGCCAGCCAACCAGCAGGCGACCTTGTTCGGCGAGGAAGGCGTTGTCGGGACGGGTGAGCCCTGATTGCAGCGGCTCGGCGCGGTCCACGCGCAAGGTGGCCCATTGCGCGGTGCTCAGGTCGATCCATGGCAGCAACTGCCCGAGCTCTTGCTGGGCCGTGGCGATTTGCTCGGCAGGTTCACGGGCAACGCCTTCGGCTTCGGCAATGTCGCCGCCCATGTACCAGACCCACTGACCGTCGGCTGCCGGGTGAGTGGTCACGGTCAGACGAGGTTTGGTGCCGCCGCCCAGGCAATGGGCGTACAGCGGTTTCAGGCCCGGGCCTTTGGCAATGATCATGTGCAACGGCCGACGCTGCATGGCGGGCTGGGTCAGCCCCAGCGCTTCCAGTAACGCGGCGGTGCCGGCGCCAGCACTCAGGACGATGCGTTGGGCACGAATCTCGCGCTCGTCGACCTTCAGGCCGACAAGAATCCCACCTTCCAGCAGCGGTTCGATCTTCTGCCCGGCGAGCAGGCCATCGCCGGCCAGATCGGCCAGGCGCTGGATCAGGCTTGGCACGTCGACCACCAATTCCGCCAGGCGATAGACCTTGCCCTTGAAGCGTTTGTCTTGCAGAGCGGGTGGCAGTTGCTCGCCCTTGACCTGATCGACACGGCCGCGCACGGCCTTGCTCGCGAAGAAACTGGTGAGGTTGCCGGCGAGCGTGCCGGGGGACCAGAGATAGTGAGCTTCGGACAACAGGCGCACGCCGGAAAGGTCCAGTTCGCCGTCGCCCGCCAACGCCTCACGCCAGCGGCGCGGCATGTCGGCAATCGCTTCCGACGCCCCGGTCAGGGCGCCGTGCAACGCGTACTTGGCGCCGCCGTGGATGATGCCCTGGGACTTCACACTCTGCCCGCCGCCGAGGCTGGCGCTCTCCACCAGCACGGTCGAATAACCCTGGCGGCGCAGGCGCGCATTCAGCCAGAGGCCGGCGACACCAGCGCCGACAATCAGAACGTCGGTGGAAATAACGGATGGCATGCGGCGACCTCAGTGTTCAAGACGAGGGCGCAGTATACAGACTCAATGTTGAGGGGATTTACGGGATCATGGGGTGGATGCAAAACCTGTGGCGAGGGAGCTTGCTCCCGCTCGACTGCGAAGCAGTCGCAAAACCAGCCGAAACGGATTACCTGAAAGAATGCATGTCAGGTTTTGGGGCCGCTTCGCTGCCCAGCGGGTGCAAGCTCCCTCGCCACAGTAGATTGGTTGCGGCAGTTAGTGACCGGCGGTTTTGGAGAACAGTTGGATAACGACAACACCCAGCACGATCAACGCCATCCCCAGCATCGCCGGCACATCCAGCTTCTGCCCATAGATGAACAGCGCCGCGACGCTGACCATCACAATGCCCATGCCGGCCCACACCGCGTAAGCGACGCCCACCGGAACGCTACGCACCACCAGGGTCAGCATCCAGAAGGCAATGCCGTAGCCGACGATCACCAGAACCAGTGGCAGGGGCGTGCTGAAGCCTTTGACGGCTTTCATCGAAACGGTCGCGATCACTTCGGCGCAGATGGCGATGGCCAGGTAGTAGTAAGCGGTCATGGGTGCATCCTCGTGTGAAGTGTTGCTCTCTGAGGTCGGCATTTTAGAGACTCGTCAGATGCGGTAAAGTCATTACCTATCTGCCATGAAGATGGGTTGATTTATGCAATGGAATCTTGAGCAACTGCGGTTGTTTGTCAGCGTAGCGGAGCAGCGCTCGTTTTCTGCGGTGGCACGTGATCAGCGCAAGGCGCAGTCGGCGGTCAGCAGTTCGATTGCGCTGCTGGAGGAAGATTTGGGCGTGAGCCTGTTCGATCGCAGCAGCGGCCGTCAGCCGAAACTCACCGAGGCTGGCAATGCGTTGCTGGACGAGGCGCGAGAAGTGTTGCGCCAGTGCGAGCGCCTCAACGGCCGCGCGCTGGCCATGATGCGCGGCCAGGAAGCTCGATTGCGTGTGGCTCAGGATGAAGCCATGCCCTATCAGCCGATCATAGAAAGCTTCGAAGCCCTGGCGGAAAAATTTCCCAGCCTCGAAGTGCAACTGACCAGCGCCGCCCAGGGCGATGTGGCGCGCAAACTGGTGGAGCGCCGCGCCGATCTGGGTTTGCTGTTCTATCACGACCAGATCCCCGAAGCCCTTGAGCGGCGTGTGCTGGGCAGCGTCGAGATGGTCACGGTGTGCGGTGTCGGGCATCCACTGGCGAAACAGGCTCAAGTCGATTGCCAGGCACTGGCACAGCATCGGCAGTTGCTGATGTCCACCCAGTCCAGCGTTTATCCCGGCAGCGAACCGGCCAGCCCGCAAGTCTGGCGCGCCGACAGTTTCTACGTGATGGCCGAATGGCTGGTGCGCGGCCTTGGTTGGGCCTGGCTGCCACGGCATGTGGTGCAGTACCCGGCGTACCAGGGCCTGATGGTCGAACTGGACAGCGAATGGACCCCGCCGGCGCTGGTGGTGGAGCTGGTGTGGCGTCGCGATGAGCCCCTGGGCCCGGCGGCGCGTTGGCTGGCGGAACGTTTTGCCGTGCACTTGCAGGCGATCGGCGAGAAAAGCCGATAAACTCCGCCGCCATGAATAGAACTCTCTATACCGCGCTGTTTTACCTGGGGCTGCCACTGGTAGCGATTCGGCTGTGGCTGCGGGCGCGTAAGGCGCCGGCGTACGCCAAGCGTATTGGCGAGCGTTTCTCCCTCGCACTGCCGGTGATGAAGCCTGGCGGTATCTGGGTGCACGCGGTGTCGGTGGGCGAAAGCATTGCTGCGGCGCCGATGATTCGCGCCTTGCTGCAACGTTATCCGCAGCTGCCGATTACCGTGACCTGCATGACCCCGACCGGGTCCGAGCGCATCCAGGCGTTGTTCGCCAATGAACCGCGCATTCAGCACTGCTACCTGCCTTACGATTTGCCCTGCGCCGCTGCACGTTTTCTTGACCGGGTCCAGCCAACGCTGGCAGTGATCATGGAAACCGAACTGTGGCCCAACCACATTCACCAATGCGCGAAACGCGGGATTCCCGTTGCGCTGGCCAATGCGCGACTGTCCGAGCGCTCGGCCAAGGGTTACGGCCGCTTCAGCAAACTGACGCAGCCGATGCTCGCCGAGATGAGCTTGTTCGCGGTACAGACCGAGTCTGAAGCCCAGCGTTTTCGTGATTTGGGTGCGCGTCCTGAAACCGTGCAAGTCACCGGCTCGATCAAGTTCGACCTGACCATCGACCCGCAATTGTTGCAACGCGCCGTCGAACTGCGCACGCAATGGCAGACGCTTGAACGGCCGGTGTGGATCGCCGCCAGTACCCATGAAGGCGAAGACGAAGTGGTCCTTGCGGCCCATCGTCAGTTACTGGCCAATCATCCCGATGCGTTGCTGATTCTGGTGCCGCGCCATCCGGAGCGATTCAACGCGGTGTTCGAGCTGTGTCAGCAGCAGGGTTTCGCCACGCTGCGGCGTTCCACGGGCGAGCCGGTGACCTCGGCCACGTCGGTGCTGGTGGGCGACACCATGGGCGAGTTGCTGTTTCTCTACGCCTTGGCAGATACCGCGTTCGTGGGGGGCAGCCTGGTGCCGAACGGCGGGCATAACCTGCTGGAGCCGGCGGCGTTGGCCAAGCCGGTACTGAGCGGCCCGCACCTGTTCAACTTCCTCGAAATCGCCGCGCAGTTGCGCAGTGCCGGGGCGCTGCAGGAAGTGGAGGATGCCGAAGGCCTGGCGCTGGCAGTGCAGCGGCTGTTCGAATTGCCGCGCGATGCGCAGCGGATGGCCGAGGCGGGGCTGAAGGTGATGCGCCGCAATCAGGGAGCGTTGCAGCGGCTGCTGGATGGGCTGGGGCGGTTGATCAACCGACCCAACTGACACTGACACCTGTGGCGAGGGGGCTTGCCCCCGTTGGGCTGCGAAGCGGCCCCAAAAATGCGACTGCTGCGCAGCCGTGCGGGGGCAAGCCCCCTCGCCACAATGATTACCTGTTACTCGCCGGGTCTTGCCTTGAGCTGTGCCGCCGCAGCCTTCGCCAGATCCGGCGGCAGGAAGTCCTTGTCCGGGTTGTAGTCGGCCTTGAGGTAACGCTTCAGGTCTTCCAGATCCCCCGGGTTCAGCGTGCCGGCCTGCTGTTTCAAGCGCAGGTTGTCGAGGATGTAGTCATAGCGGGTGTTGTTGTAGTCGCGTACCGAGGTGTACAGCGAGCGCTGCGCATCCAGTACGTCGACGATGTTGCGTGTGCCCACCTGATAGCCGATTTCAGTCGCTTCCACCGCACTCTGGTTGGAGATGATCGACTGCTTGCGCGCCTGCACCTGATCCACATCGGTGTTGACCGCGCGATGCAGGTTGCGAGTGCTTTCGACGATTTGCCGACGCAGCGCTTCGCGTTGCTGCTCGGTCTGATCCAGCTGTGCATACGATTGACGTACTTGCGAGGTGGTCAGGCCGCCGCTGTAGATCGGGATGTTCAGTTGCAGGCCCACCGTCGTTTGCTCGACGTTGCCACCGTACGGTTGTCTAAAGGCGCTCGGATTGCTGAAGCCAAATGCGTCGTTGTCACCCTTTTCGTATTTCGCTACAGCGTCCACAGTCGGCAAGTGACCGGCCTTACGCTGCTTGAGGGTTTGTTCGGCGGCACTGACCGCGTAGTTGCTGGCCAGCAGATTCAGGTTCTGGCGGGCGGCCGTATCGACCCAGGCCTTGGCATCGTTCGGCGCTGGCGGCAGGATCGGCAGGCTATGGACGACGCCCCAGATCGAGTTGTACTGACGGTTGGTCAGGGTGATCAGCGCTTCAAAGGCATCATCGACCTGGCGCTGGGCAACGATCCGGTTGGCGCGTGCGGTGTCGTAGCTGGCTTGTGAGTTGAGCACGTCGGTCTTGTCCGACAGGCCGACGTCGAAACGCTCGTTGGACTGGTCGAGTTGGCGTTTGAACGCGGCTTCTTCCGCCTTGGTCGACGCCAGGTTGTCCTGGGTGCGCAGCACGTTGAAGTAATCTTCAGCGGTCTGCAGGATCAGGTTTTGCTCGGTGGCCGAGAGTTGCAGGGCATCCTGTTCGTTGACGTCCTTGGCGGCCTGGAACTGGAACCAGCGATCAGCACGGAACAGCGGCTGCGCCAGGGTGGCCTGATACGAGTTTGCGCTGCGATTGGCTGTCGCCGAAGGCTGGTCGATTGCGGTGCGAACACTGGCCACTTCGGCACCACCCGACAGATTGGGCAGCAGACCGGCTCGGGCTTGGGGCACGACTTCTTTCTGTGCGCCGTATTGCGCGATGGCCGCTGCGAGGTCGGCGTTGTTGGCCTTTGCTTCCTGGTAAACGCTGACCAGGTCGTTCTTGGTCGATAAGGGCGCTTCTGCTGCCCAGCCCGTTCCATAAGACGCACAAGACACGGCAAGGGCCAGTGAAAGTTTGCGCAGCATAGGCGTTCCCTAGAATTAATATTACACAAGTAATTTGAGCGCCAAGGCTAAGGCGCGGCACGTGCCACGTCAACGCATGGCTTGGCTTGGCGAGTGTAGTTGTGCAATGAGGCGGCAACAATCCTGTATCTGCCATTCATCAAGGTGTTTTGCGCGGTGTTGGCGTTCTTTGTCAGTTGTGTCTAGACTGGCCGGGTTCTTGTCGGGGTGCCTTGCTATGAGGCTGAGATCGAATAATTTCGGATCCCGTTGAACCTGATCAGGTTAGCGCCTGCGTAGGGAACAAGATTTCTCGTCACCCGGCGAGTCCTCTTGTGCTTCGTCCGGGATGTTGTTCGACAATCGAACACCCCTCGAGCACTGAGCACAGCACCAACGGCTTCGTTATGGCTGATTGGTCGCGTCCATTCGTTACAGGTTCGCTCCGACAAAATTCCACTGCCTGGATGCTGTCTGGAGAGCCCGTGATGACGATAAAACCAAAAAATACGATGAACCTGAGTGATTCGGCCCAAGTCGATCAACAGTCGGTTCAACCGTTTACCCGTTCGCAAAAAATCTATGTCCAGGGCTCGCGCCCCGACATCCTCGTGCCCATGCGTGAAATCAGCCTGGACGTAACCCCGACCGACTTCGGCGGCGAGATCAATGCGCCGGTGGTGGTGTACGACACCTCGGGCCCGTACACCGACCCCAACGTCATCATCGACGTGCGCAAAGGCCTGGCCGATGTGCGTTCCGCGTGGATCGAGTCCCGGGGCGATACTGAACGCTTGCCGGGTCTGAGCTCCAACTTCGGCCAGGAACGCCTCGCCGATGCCGAACTGACCAAACTGCGGTTCGCCCACGTCAACAATCCGCGCCGCGCCAAAGCCGGGGCCAACGTCAGCCAGATGCACTATGCCCGCCAAGGCATCATTACCGCCGAGATGGAATACGTCGCCATCCGCGAAAACATGAAGCTGGAAGTGGCGCGTGCCGCCGGCCTGCTGGACCAGCAACACGCCGGCCACAGCTTTGGCGCCAGCGTGCCGAAAATCATCACCCCCGAATTCGTCCGTGACGAAATCGCCCGTGGTCGCGCGATCATTCCGGCCAACATCAACCACACCGAACTGGAACCGATGATCATCGGCCGTAACTTCCTGGTGAAGATCAACGGCAACATCGGCAACAGTGCCTTGGGTTCGTCCATCGAAGAAGAAGTGGCGAAACTGACCTGGGGCATTCGCTGGGGTTCGGACACGGTCATGGACCTGTCCACCGGCAAGCACATTCACGAAACCCGCGAGTGGATCATCCGTAACTCGCCGGTGCCGATCGGTACGGTGCCGATTTATCAGGCCTTGGAAAAAGTCGGCGGCGCCGCCGAAGACCTGACTTGGGAGCTGTTCCGCGACACGCTGATCGAGCAGGCCGAGCAGGGCGTCGACTACTTCACCATCCACGCCGGCGTGCTGCTGCGCTACGTGCCTCTGACCGCCAAGCGCGTGACCGGCATCGTTTCCCGTGGCGGTTCGATCATGGCCAAGTGGTGCCTGGCGCACCACAAGGAAAACTTCCTCTACACCCATTTCGAAGACATCTGCGAAATCATGAAGGCCTACGACGTCAGCTTCTCGCTGGGCGATGGCCTGCGTCCGGGTTCGATTGCCGACGCCAACGACGCCGCACAATTCGGCGAACTGGAAACCCTCGGCGAGCTGACCAAAATCGCCTGGAAGCACGACGTGCAATGCATGATCGAAGGCCCGGGCCACGTGCCTATGCAATTGATCAAAGAGAATATGGACAAGCAGCTCGAGTGCTGCGACGAGGCGCCGTTCTACACCCTCGGGCCGCTGACTACCGACATTGCTCCAGGCTACGACCACATCACCTCCGGGATCGGTGCGGCGATGATCGGCTGGTTCGGTTGCGCGATGCTGTGCTACGTGACGCCGAAGGAACACTTGGGCTTGCCGAACAAGGATGACGTGAAGACCGGGATCATCACCTACAAGATCGCCGCGCATGCCGCCGATCTGGCCAAAGGGCATCCGGGCGCACAGATTCGCGACAATGCCTTGAGCAAGGCGCGGTTCGAATTTCGTTGGGAGGACCAGTTCAACCTCGGCCTCGATCCGGACACTGCCCGTTCGTATCACGATGAAACGCTGCCGAAGGATTCGGCCAAGGTCGCGCACTTCTGCTCGATGTGCGGGCCGAAATTCTGCTCGATGAAGATCACTCAGGAAGTCCGTGAGTACGCGGCCAACCAGCGGATCGAAACCGTGGATGCCGAAGTCGCCCAGGGATTGGCGGACCAGGCTGAACGGTTCAAGCAGGAAGGCAGTCAGCTGTACAAGAAGGTTTGATCTGACCTGTGATTGACGGCGCCTGTGCTGCCGCCTTCGCGAGCAAGCCCGCTCCCACATTTGATGTGTGTCGTTCACAAATCCAATGTGGGAGCGGGCTTGCTCGCGAAGGCGTCAGGCCAGGCACTGAATATCTCAATGACACAATTATCCCTCTGAGATAACACCCTTGAGCATTCAACCGAGTACTTATTCCCCCGACATCGCCGTGCCAACCGACAAACGCGTCTTCGGTGGCCGCGACCTGTTTTCCCTGTGGTTCTCCCTCGGCATCGGCCTGATGGTGCTGCAGACCGGCGCACTGCTCGCGCCTGGCCTGGGTCTGTCCGGCTCGCTGCTGGCGATCTTCCTTGGCACCCTGGTCGGCGTTCTGCTGCTGGCCGCCGTCGGCGTGATCGGCAGCGACACCGGCCTGTCGTCGATGGCCGCGCTCAAACTCAGCCTCGGCAAGCGTGGCGCGAGCCTGCCGGCCGTGTTGAACCTGCTGCAACTGATCGGTTGGGGCTCGTTCGAGATCATCGTCATGCGCGATGCCGCCAGCCTGCTCGGCGCGCGGGCGTTCAGCGAAGGCAGCCTGCTGTCGAATCCGCTGCTCTGGACAATTGTCTTCGGTGGTTTGGCGACGTTGCTGGCTGTCAGCGGTCCTCTGACATTCGTGCGGCAGATCCTGCGCAAGTGGGGTATCTGGCTGTTGCTGGCCGCGTGCATCTGGCTGACCTGGAACCTGTTCGCCAAAGCCGATCTGGCTGCCTTGTGGGCGCAGGCCGGTGATGGTTCGATGCCGTTCGCCGTGGGCTTCGACATTGCTATCGCGATGCCGCTGTCGTGGCTGCCGCTGATTGCCGATTACTCGCGTTTCGGCAAGCGTGCGAAAAACGTCTTCGGCGGCACCGCGCTGGGCTTTTTTATCGGTAATTTCTGGCTCATGAGCCTGGGCGTGGCCTACACCCTGGCGTTCGCGCCGAGTGGTGAAGTCAATGCCTTGCTGTTGGCGCTGGCCGGTGCCGGTCTGGGCATTCCGCTGCTGCTGATCCTGTTGGACGAGTCGGAAAACGCCTTCGCCGATATTCACTCGGCGGCGGTTTCCAGCGGGATTCTGTTGCGCTTGAAAGTCGAGCATCTGGCGCTGGCCATCGGCGTGATTTGCACACTGATCGCGTGCCTGGCGCCATTGGCCCAGTACCAGAACTTCCTGCTGTTGATCGGTTCGGTGTTTGCGCCGCTGTTCGGCGTGGTGCTGGTGGATCACTTCATCCTGCGCAAGCGTTCGGCTCAGGTGGCGTCAGCCGCGTTGCGCTGGCCGGCGTTGCTCGCCTGGTTGGGCGGGGTGAGCACTTATCACTTGCTGGCTAATCTGTATCCGGACGTCGGCGCAACCCTGCCGTCGTTGATTCTGGCAGGGCTGCTGCAACTGGTGCTGGGCCGGGCCTTCAGTTACGGCCGGGAAACAGCTCGGGCTTGATGATGCCGTTCAGGCGTGGGTAGGGGATCTTCAGTTCGACATGGCCCAGCGCGTAAGGCGCGATGGTGCTGGTTTCGTACTTGAGGATCACCCCGCCGTAGGTCAGCGCCACGTTCTGGGTTTTCTGGAATGGCCACTGCTTCACGAACTCCGGTTCCTGATCGAGCTTGGTGCTGATCAGCCAGCTGTTGTGCGCCACTTGCGCCGCCTTCCAGAACGCTTCTTCCTGACCCGGCACCAACATGTCCGACAGCGTCAGCACTTTGTGCTGCTGGCGTGAATAGTTGATAAAGCTGCGGCCCGGGGTGCCATGGGCGCCGCCGGTGTCCAGGTAGCTGGAAAATTCAACGATCACCAAGCCGTCATGCTGCTCACGTACTTTGGCTTGCAGGTAACTGCTGTAGCGCGGACCGGCGGTGCGCAAAAACTCATCGCGATAGGCCGTCAGCGTTGGTGCCACCGGGGCGTCCGGTGTGGCGCGGGTCATTTGCAGCAGGCGTTTTTCAACGATGCCGTCAAGCTGGGGTTCGGCAGGGAAGCGCAGTGTATCGATGTTCACCAACGGGCAATCGGGGGTGGTGCAACCCGGTTTCAGCGTTTCGGTGGCGTCGCGGGTGGTTTCCAGCGGCGCCCGGTAGTTGGGCTGGAACAGACTCTGGCAGGCGCCCAGCGTCAGGGCGATTGCGGCCACGGAGGCAATTTTAAAAAGCGACATGGGCGTCCTTTGTAAAACAGGGAAAGGCAAAAAGTTATCCGCTTCGACTCTCAACGAAGCAGTCAGTTCGCCACTAAGCTAATTAGAGTTGGTTTCGCCCTCACCGTCTATCCCGCTGACGGGAAAGGGGCTGCATCAAATGTCGCAGGCGCGTTAGGATGGCGCGAAGTCGAGGTTGCCAGTCACAAAAAGGAGCCTCGTAACGGATTTGCAGTAAAGAGGATTGTCATGACTGATTTTGCCAACGCCATTCCGACCGCCGTAGATATCGTTCGGCGCGAAAAGTGCTACGAGGGCTTTTACAAGCTCGACCGTGTGCACTTGCGCCACGAGTTGTTCGCCGGCGGCATGAGTCGCGAAATCAATCGTGAAGTGTTCGTGCGCCACGATGCGGTGTGCGTGCTGCCTTATGATCCGCAGCGCGACGAAGTGGTGCTGATCGAGCAGTTTCGCGTCGGCGCCATGGGCAAGACCGACAACCCTTGGTTGATCGAACTGGTCGCTGGTCTGATCGATAAGGAAGAAGTGCCGGAAGAAGTTGCTCACCGCGAAGGGCAGGAGGAAGCTGGGCTTGTGTTCGGGGCGCTCTGGCCGATGATCAAATATTTCCCGTCGCCGGGCGGCAGCAATGAGTTCGTGCACCTGTTCCTGGGGCGTTGCGATTCTACCGGGGTCGGCGGCCTGCATGGGCTGGAGGAAGAAGCTGAAGATATCCGCGTCACGGTCTGGGCGTTAGAAGATGCCTTGCAGGCCGTACGTGACGGACGAATTGCCAACGCGGCCAGCATCATTGCCTTGCAATGGTTAGCTTTAAACCGCGCTGAAGTGAGGGGGTTATGGTCGTAAACAAGCTGCGCGATCGCTATCGGGTGGACCTTGCGGGGCTGCAAGCTTCCTGCGAGGCGAACTACGCGCGGTTGATGCGACTGCTGCCGGACATGCGCGACGAGCCGGCGGCGCGGCGCATTGCTGTGACGCATGGCGAACAGATGCTCGGCGTACTGGCGCTGGAAGTGTTGCAGGTCTGCCCGTACACCACGACCCTGCAAGTGCGCCAGGAACACAGCCTGCCGTGGCTGCCGATCCCCCAGCTGGAAGTGCAGGTTTATCACGACGCTTGCATGGCCGAAGTGGTCAGCGCCGAGCATGCGCGGCGTTTTCGCGGCATCTATCCTTACCCGAATGCCTCGATGCACCAGCCGGATGAAAAGGCTCAGCTGAACATGTTTCTGGGCGAATGGCTGAGCCACTGTTTGGCTTGCGGGCACGAATACGCCGTTGTTCGGTAGTTGTGAACTGCGTCAGGTTCACAGGTTTCCCCTTTTGAGCGCTCCCCAGCATAATTGCGGCACCTATCCACCCCCGTGATTCAGCCCTGGGAGAACGCCTTGCCGAGCGTATCCACATTGACCACCGCCGATCCGGCGTTGCTGGTGCAACTCTCCGACAGCCATCTGTTCGCCGAAGCGGACGGCACGTTGCTGGGCATGAACACGCGGAACAGCCTGCAAAAAGTCATCGAGCTGGTGCAGGTTCAGCAGCCGAGTATCGACCTGATCATTGCCAGTGGCGATCTGTCTCAGGACGGGACGCTGGAGTCCTACCAGCAATTTCGCGACATGACCGGGCAGCTCGATGCGCCGGCGCGCTGGATTCCCGGCAATCACGATGAACCACAGATCATGGCCGAGGCGGCGGTGCAGAGTGCATTGCTGGAACCGGTGGTGGATGTTGGCAACTGGCGAGTCACCTTGCTTGATTCCGCCGTGCCGGGTTCGGTGCCGGGGTTTTTGCAGGATGAGCAGTTGCAGTTGTTGGCCCGATCACTGAGCGAGGCGCCGGAGCGGCATCATTTGGTGTGTTTTCACCATCACCCGGTGTCGATTGGCTGTGCGTGGATGGAGCCGATCGGGTTGCGCAATCCTGAGGCGCTATTTGCAGTGCTTGATCGTTTTCCACAGGTGCGGGCGGTTTTGTGGGGGCATGTGCATCAGGAAGTTGACCAGGATCGCAACGGCGTTCGATTGATAGCCTCGCCGTCGACCTGCATTCAATTCGAGCCGGGCAGTGATGATTTCAAGGTCGGGGAGCAGGCGCCGGGGTATCGCTGGTTGCGGTTGTTGCCGGATGGGCGGCTGGAAACCGGTGTGGAGCGCGTCACTGGATTCGACTTTCAAGTCGACTACGGTTCCAACGGGTATTGATGGTTGTGGTCTTGGCGGCCTTCGGGCCGACCATGTTGTGGTTGGCGGGGTACATATCCATTTCTGCGGTAACGGCCGCTGGCGGTTTCGCCCTTACGGCGAGGCACTTTTTTCAAACGCCAAAAAAGTACCCAAAAAGGCTCGCCCCAAGCGTCCGGCCCCTCGCCAGGGCTCGGCGTTCCTTCGCTCCGGTATCCATCCGGGGACACTGCCCTCCGGTCTGCTTCGCGACGACCTACATGCAGCGTGTTCGACTACGTCGAACGGCGCTACGCGCCACTCCCCGGATGAACACCTCCACTCAGCCTCCCGACGGGGCGGTTGAATCAAAAGCTGCAGGCGAGCTAACGCTCGGCCTGTTGAGTGGTGAGAAGCGGCGGGTGTACGCCGATCTATCGTAGGAGCCTGGCTTGCCAGCGATGGCGGCCTGACAGCCGACCAATCGCTATTAGTTGTACCCAGTTCAAAATGTGGGAGCGGGCTTGCTCGCGAAGGCGGCCTGACAGCCAACCATTCTCCATCAAATGTACCCAGATCAAACTGTGGGAGCTGGCTTGCCAGCGAAGACGGCCTGACAGCCGACCATTCTCCATCAGATGTACCCAGTTCAAAGTGTGGGAGCGGGCTTGCTCGCGAAGGCAGCCTGACAGCCGACCAATCTCTATCAGTTGTACCCAGTTCAAAGTGTGGGAGCGGGCTTGCTCGCGAAGGCGGCCTGACAGCCGACCAATCTCTATCAGTTGTACCCAGTTCAAAGTGTGGGAGCGGGCTTGCTCGCGAAGGCGGCCTGACAGCCGACCAATCTCTATCAGTTGTACCCAGTTCAAAGTGTGGGAGCGGGCTTGCTCGCGAAGGCGGCCTGACAGCCGACCAATCTCTATCAGTTGTACCCAGTTCAAAATGTGTGCGAGCCTGCTCGCGATGCGCCCTCAAAGGCACCACGAATCCCAAGGATATCCCCGATCCCCCCGACTCCCTGTAAACTGCGCCTCTTTACCCGACGCACAGGGAGCTCAAATGTCAGGTTCGATCCTTTATATCCATGGTTTCAACAGCGCGCCTTCGTCGAAAAAGGCTACGCAGTTGATGCAGGTGATGGACCGACTTGGCCTGAGCAATCATCTGCGCGTTCCAGCCCTGCATCACCACCCTCGCGAGGCCATCGGTCAGCTGGAGCAGGCGATTGAAGCGCTGGGGCGGCCACTGCTGGTCGGCAGCTCACTCGGCGGCTACTATGCGACTCACTTGGCCGAGCGTCATGGCCTCAAGGCTTTGCTGGTCAACCCGGCCGTCAGTCCGCACCGGATGTTCGACGGGTACCTGGGAGCGCAGAAAAACCTGTATACCGATGAAGCCTGGGAATTGACCCACGACCACGTGACGGCACTGGCCGAGCTGGAAGTGCCGGCGCCCCAGGATCCGCAACGGTATCAGGTGTGGTTGCAGACCGATGACGAAACGCTGGATTATCGCCTCGCCCAGCAGTATTACCGGGCCTGTGCCTTGCGCATCCAGGCCGGCGGCGATCATAGTTTCCAGGGTTTCGCCGCGCAATTGCCGGCGATGCTGAGTTTTGCCGGCATCGGCGCAGATGTGTATCAGGCGATTGATTTCGCAGCTCTATAAGTAGCTTCTCCTCTTTTTCACAGAACACTTTTTTACAGGCGGACGACGAGACCCCATGGCCACTCCCAGCGCTAGCTCTTATAACGCAGACGCCATCGAAGTCCTCTCGGGCCTCGACCCGGTGCGTAAACGCCCCGGCATGTACACCGACACCAGTCGGCCGAACCACCTCGCCCAGGAAGTCATCGACAACAGTGTCGACGAAGCCTTGGCCGGGCATGCGACCTCGGTGCAGGTCATCCTGCACGCCGATCACTCCCTGGAAGTCAGCGATGACGGCCGTGGCATGCCGGTGGACATTCACCCGGAAGAGGGTGTGTCGGGCGTTGAACTGATCCTTACCAAACTCCATGCGGGCGGCAAGTTTTCCAACAAGAACTACCAGTTCTCCGGCGGTCTGCACGGGGTGGGTATTTCGGTGGTCAACGCCTTGTCCAACGAAGTCCGGGTGCGCGTAAAGCGTGACGGCAACGAATACCAGATGACGTTCGCCGACGGTTATAAGAAAACCGAGCTGGAAATCATTGGCACCGTTGGCAAGCGCAACACCGGCACCAGCGTGTTCTTCGCGCCGGACCCGAAGTACTTCGATTCACCGAAATTCTCCATCAGTCGCCTCAAGCACGTGCTCAAGGCAAAGGCCGTTCTGTGCCCGGGGCTGCTGGTCAGTTTTGAAGACAAGGCCACCGGCGAAAAAGTCGAATGGCATTATGAAGACGGTTTGCGTTCGTACCTGGTGGACGCGGTCAACGGCTTCGAGCGACTGCCTGACGAGCCGTTCTGCGGCAGCCTGGTCGGTAATAAAGAAGCGGTCGACTGGGCGCTGCTGTGGTTGCCGGAAGGTGGCGACAGCGTGCAGGAAAGCTACGTCAACCTGATCCCGACGGCCCAGGGCGGTACTCACGTCAACGGTCTGCGTCAGGGCTTGCTCGATGCCATGCGTGAATTCTGTGAATTCCGCAGCCTGCTGCCACGTGGCGTGAAGCTGGCGCCGGAAGACGTCTGGGAGCGCATCGCCTTCGTCCTGTCGATGAAAATGCAGGAGCCGCAATTCTCCGGCCAGACCAAAGAGCGTTTGTCGTCCCGTGAAGCGGCGGCGTTCGTATCCGGTGTGGTCAAGGATGCCTTCAGTCTGTGGCTCAACGCCAACCCGGAAACCGGCATGCTCCTGGCGGAATTGGCGATCAACAACGCCGGCCGCCGCCTCAAAGCGAGCAAGAAGGTCGAGCGCAAGCGCATCACCGCAGGGCCAGCGTTGCCGGGCAAACTCGCTGACTGTGCCGGGCAGGACCCGATGCGATCCGAGCTGTTCCTGGTGGAAGGTGATTCCGCCGGCGGTTCCGCCAAGCAAGCGCGGGACAAGGAGTTTCAAGCGATCCTGCCGTTGCGCGGCAAGATCCTGAACACCTGGGAAGTCGATGGCAGCGAAGTGCTGGCCAGCCAGGAAGTGCACAACATCGCCGTCGCCATCGGCGTCGATCCGGGTTCGGCGGACATCGCCCAACTGCGTTACGGCAAGATCTGCATCCTCGCCGACGCCGACTCCGACGGTCTGCACATTGCCACGCTGCTATGCGCCTTGTTCGTCCAGCATTTCCGCCCGTTGGTGGATGCCGGTCACGTCTACGTCGCGATGCCGCCGCTGTACCGCATCGACTTGGGCAAGGAGATTTACTACGCCCTGGACGAAGCCGAGCGCGATGGCATTCTGGATCGTCTGGTCGCCGAGAAAAAACGCGGCAAGCCGCAGGTCACCCGATTCAAAGGCCTGGGTGAAATGAACCCGCCGCAACTGCGCGAAACCACCATGGACCCGAACACCCGGCGCCTGGTGCAACTGACTCTGGATGATTTCGCAGCGACCTCGGAAATGATGGACATGCTGCTGGCGAAGAAACGCGCCGGTGACCGCAAGTCCTGGCTGGAATCCAAGGGCAACCTGGCCGAGGTTCTTGGTTGATGCGGCTTGGCTTTGCCCTGGCGTGTGCGTTGCTTCTGACCCCGGTGTCGGCGTTTGCCGATCCGGCGCCAGAGTTGCGCATGCTCTCCGAGCATCCCGTCGACGGCATGCGCGGCGGCAACCTGTCTGGGCTTGCCCAGTGTGGCAACGATCTATGGACGGTTTCTGACCGTGACGACGACCAGATCTATCGTCTCGATACCAGCGAAACCGTCTGGCAGGCCGAAACCCTGCACATTGATGTACCGCCGGTGCCGGACAGTGGCTTGCCGTGGGGCTTGAAGTCCCGCGTTTGGGGCGCCTCGTTCGTGCGCGGCGGCGATCTGGATTTCGAAGGCATTACCTGCGACAGCGCCGGCAACCGCTACCTTGTCAGTGAAGGCCATGCAGCGGTGTTGCAAGTGCCACCCACGGGGCCAGCATCCTGGTTGAAAATCACGCCGATGATGGTTCGTGAAGCACGCGCCCGAGGATTGCTCCAGCACTTCAATGCCATCTTCGAAGGTATCGCGATCAACCCTGCTGGCGATCAAATGTGGCTCGCGGCCGAGCGCCAAGGTCGCGGATTGCTGATGATCAAGCGCAAACAGACTGTATGGGATTGCGACGGTGGCTGTGTGCTGCTGAGCGAAGCGGGCATGGAAATGCAGCCGCCGCAGTTCCCCCACGCCAAACCGGTCAACCGCGACTTCTCCGACGTGTCTTTGTTCGAAGGCAAGTTGTTTACCCTTGAACGCAATGCCTATCAGATTTGTCGCCGCGACCCGCAGACGGCCAAGGTCGAACGCTGCTGGTCGTATGCGGCCGAGCTGTTGCAGGAAAACCGACGTTATTCACAGCACTACGGTTTGGAAGAAGCGTTGATCGTCGACGCTGATGGTGCCTGGATCGGCGTCGACAACAATTTCGGCCCCCGCGTCGATGGCGAAGTCCGCCCGATCGTCTGGCGCTTCGCCGCGCCTGAAGGTGGCTGGAGCGCGAAGCCGTGAGTCAACAACCGCCGGGCAAGCGCGCCGGTCGAGTATTGATGGTGCTGGCCTGGTGTGCGGCGCTGTTTCTGGCTACGCGGTTTTTCGGGCAATGGGAGGCGCGGCAGCAAAACCCGAATGTGGTGGTCAGTTCCGAGCAGGGCGATGGGTTTATCGAAGTGAAACTGGTCAGCAACGGTCAGGGGCATTTTGTCGCCAGCGGCGCGATCAACGGCCACCCGGTGGATTTCATGCTCGATACCGGGGCGACGGATGTGTCAATTCCGGCCAGTGTGGCCGAGGGGTTGAAACTGGAACAAGGCTTCGGGGTGACCCTGAGCACGGCCAATGGTCTGAGCGAGGGCTATCGAACCCGCATCGACCGGCTGCAACTGGGCGACATTGTGTTACGTGATGTTCGCGCGCTAGTCGCACCAGGCCTGGAAGGCAAACAGGTGCTGCTCGGCATGAGCGCACTGAACAAACTTGAATTTACCCAGCGCGGTGGCACCATGCTGCTGCGCCAGACAACGAACCGATGAGGCCCGCATGAGCGACTCCCTTGATCTCAGCCTGGACGGTGTAGAACGCCGGTCACTGGCTGACTTCACCGAAAATGCCTACCTCAACTACTCCATGTACGTGATCATGGACCGTGCCTTGCCGCATATCGGCGACGGCCTGAAACCGGTACAGCGACGCATCATCTACGCGATGAGCGAGTTGGGGCTGGACGCCGATTCCAAGCACAAGAAATCGGCGCGTACCGTCGGTGACGTGCTCGGCAAGTTCCACCCGCACGGCGACTCGGCCTGCTACGAAGCCATGGTCCTGATGGCCCAGCCGTTCAGCTACCGCTACACGCTGGTCGACGGTCAGGGTAACTGGGGTGCGCCGGATGATCCCAAGTCTTTCGCCGCCATGCGTTACACCGAAGCGCGGCTGTCGCGTTACTCCGAAGTGCTGCTCAGCGAACTGGGCCAGGGCACCGCGGACTGGGGCCCGAACTTCGACGGCACCCTCGACGAACCGCTGGTGTTGCCGGCACGCTTGCCGAACATCCTGCTCAACGGCACCACCGGCATCGCCGTGGGCATGGCCACCGACGTGCCGCCGCACAACCTGCGCGAAGTCGCGACGGCGTGCGTGCGTTTGCTCGATGAGCCCAAAGCCACGGTCGAACAGCTCTGTGAACACATCCAGGGCCCGGATTACCCGACCGAAGCAGAAATCATCACGCCTCGCGCCGACTTGTTGAAAATGTACGAAACCGGCAAGGGCTCGGTGCGTATGCGCGCCGTGTACCACATCGAAGACGGCGACATCATCGTCACCGCACTGCCGCACCAGGTGTCCGGTGCCAAGGTGCTGGAACAGATCGCCGCGATGATGCAGGCCAAGCCGTCCAAGGCTCCGCAGATCGCTGACCTGCGCGACGAGTCCGACCACGAAAACCCATGCCGCATCGTGATCATTCCCGGCGCGCGCAAAAACTTCGATCACGACGCACTGATGACGCACCTGTTCGCCAGCACCGAGCTGGAGTCGAGCTACCGGGTCAACATCAACATCATCGGCCTGGACGGCAAGCCGCAGCTGAAAAACCTGCGGGCGCTGCTGGTCGAATGGCTGGAATTCCGCGTGCAGACCGTGCGTCGCCGTCTGCAATTCCGCCTCGACAAGGTCGAGCGTCGCCTGCACCTGTTGGACGGTTTGTTGATTGCCTACCTTAACCTGGATGAAGTGATTCACATCATCCGCACCGAGGAGCATCCAAAAGCCGCCCTGATCGCGCGTTTCGCCCTGAGCGAAATCCAGGCCGACTACATCCTCGACACCCGTTTGCGTCAGTTGGCGCGACTGGAAGAGATGAAGTTGCGTGCCGAGCAAGATGAACTGCTCAAGGAACAAGCCAAGCTGCAAGCCCTGCTGAGCAGCGAAGCCAAACTGAAAAAACTGGTACGCACCGAGCTGATCAAGGACGCCGAAACCTATGGCGACGACCGTCGTTCGCCGATTGTCGAGCGCGCCGAGGCCAAGGCCCTGACCGAGCACGACCTGCTGCCGAACGAGAAAGTGACGGTCGTGCTGTCGGAAAAAGGCTGGGTCCGTTCGGCCAAGGGGCACGAGATCGACGCCACCGGGCTTTCCTACAAGGCCGGGGATGGTTTCAAAGCCCTGGCAGCCGGGCGCTCCAACCAGTTTGCGGTGTTTATCGACTCCACTGGTCGCAGTTATTCGGTGGCGGCGCACACGTTGCCATCGGCCCGCGGCCAGGGCGAACCGCTGACCGGTCGTCTGACGCCGCCACCAGGCGCGAGCTTCGAATGCGTGCTGATGCCGGAAGACGATTCGCTGTATGTGATCGCCTCCGACGCCGGTTACGGCTTCGTGGTCAAAGGTGAAGACTTCCAGGCCAAGAACAAGGCCGGCAAGGCGTTGCTGAGCCTGCCGAGCAACTCGAAAGTCATTCTTCCGCGCCCCGTAGCCGATCGTGAGAGCAACTGGCTGGCCTCGGTCACGACCGAAGGTCGCCTGCTGATCTTCAAGATCAGCGACCTGCCACAATTAGGTAAGGGCAAAGGCAACAAGATCATCGGCATCACCGGTGAACGCGTGGCCAATCGCGAAGAATATGTCACGGACATCGCCGTACTGCCGGAGGGTGCCACGTTGGTGCTGCAGGCCGGGAAACGTACCTTGTCACTGAAAGCAGACGACCTCGAACACTACAAGGGTGAGCGTGGACGTCGTGGTAACAAATTGCCACGTGGCTTCCAGAGGGTGGATGCGCTGCTCGTCGAAAACCTCAATTAGGCGTCCTAGACCGCTCGATCTACGATTTAACGCGTAGATCGACGCTTTGGCGCTGGAGTCGGAACGCATATTCACGGATGATATGGCCTTTCAAGCGCCGGCGTGGCCGAGCGTTCTTCATATTTATTGAGTATTTTCACTGTGGTCAGCCTTGTGGCGGCCACCTGGATGGGACGATGACTGCTCTGCGCCTTCCTTTTATTTTGATGCTCGCTGGCGTTTTAGGCCTGGCGGGTTGCAGCGTTCACCAGCCGGTGTCGCTGTATCAACTGGACAGTGGAAGTCCGGTTGCGCCTGCGCAAAGCACAGGCATGGCGGTATTGTTGGGCCCGGTAACGGTTGCTGATTACCTGCAACGCGAAACCCTGTTGCAGCGTCAACCCGATGGCAGCCTTCAGGCGTCGACCGACGGTCGTTGGGCCGGGAGCTTGTCTTCGGACATCGATCAACTGTTGCTGCGTCAGGTAGCCGGTCGTCTGGACAGTCAGCGCGTTGTGCTGGCGCCAGCGACCCTCGGCTTCACGCCGGATGTTCAAGTGCTGCTGACGATTACTCGCCTGGACTCGGGTGAGTCGCAACCGGCAATCCTTGATGCGCAGTGGCGTTTGATTGATCGTCGTGGTCAGGTTCGCGATAACCGCATCATTCATCTGCAGGAACAGCACGCGGGCGGCACAGCGGCACAGGTTCAGGCTCAGGGTGTGTTGTTGCAGCGTCTGGCGGAGCAATTGTCGGTGGCGTTGAAGCCATTGGCCAATCAGCCACCGATTGCTGAAGTGCCAAAGAAGCCGGCTGCCAAGCCTGTGGCTCCGGCGGCAGAGCAAGAGAAACAACCGAAGATCCCGATGGCTTCGCCAATCCGGACCGATATGGAAGTGTTCAGGTTCTAAGCCTGGACTGATCCAAAGCAAAGCCCGCCTTGTGCGGGCTTTGTTGTTTCTGCAGGTTGGGGATCTCTGCTGCCTGTCCCACCGCCTTCGCGACCAAGCCCGCTCCCACATTTGACCGCATTCCTATTGAAAGAACTCGGTCGAATGTGGGAGCGGGCTTGCTCGCGAAGGGGCCAGACCTGACAACACACCTTTCCCGCAGACAACAAAAAGCCCGCAGACAATCACTCATCTGCGGGCTTCTTTACAGCGGGGGGTAGTGCTTACGCCCGACGTTCATGCATCCGCGCCAACTGCCGCTCCAGCATCGACGGATAAGGCTCCATCAACCGCTCCACGCAGCAAGCGCCCTCTGGGCTGGCAATCGGACGAATCCGTGCACGCTGACGGATCAGCGCATCGTCACTGATCTTGCGTTCCACCAGCAGCAGGTTGCGGCTGTGTTGCGACAGGGCCAGGGCGTCCTGAGCGGATTCGGTCAGCAGCAAGTCGATCTGACTCATACCGAACAATTCCTCACCCAGCGTCAGACCCAGCTGCAATTGCAGGGTGATGCCGCTGTCCGCGACTTCGATCTGCAACTGATGCCCAAGGGCTCGCAACAGCTCACCGCAGCAGATGGCGTTGGTCAGGTAGTCGTCGCCGCTGTCTTCGGTGTGGAACAGCATCAGCGTGCTGCCATCGTTCAGGGTATGCAGTTCGCTCTGGTAGAGCGAAGCGGCCTGATCGAGGCAGTCGCGATAGCGTTTCAGCAATTCTTCCAGGCGTGTGCGAGGCAGGCGACGCAGTTGATCCTGGGCGCCCAGTTGCACGGCCAGGACCGCACTGTGTTGTGGCACGTTCGAAATCACCGGTTTTGCGGCCGGTTTCGGCGCGTTGGCAACCGACTCGTCAAGCAGATCGGCAAACGCATCATCGTCGTCATCGTCTTCAGCGGTGCTGACAATGCGCCGTGGCGCCGGTTTGAGGGCTGCCACTGGCTTGGTTTCATCGAAACTCGGGTCGCGCAGATTACGCACTTCGAAGGTCGGCTCGTTGTCGTCCGCGTCTTCGTAGTCGCTCTCGTCGTACTCGGGTTCTGGCGCTGGCTCGGGTTCGGCCGGCTCTGGTGCGAAATTGGCGTGCAGCTGACGGGCCAGGTCGCCAATTTCATCCTGGCGCTCGGTGGCCGGGGTGTATTCGTCGATGTTGCGCAGCCAAACGCGCAGTTGCAGCAGCGGCGTGGAGATGTGCCGACCCAGGCGCAAGCTCAGGGCCAGGGACAGGGCCAGCAGAATCGCACTCAAAATGCCCATGCTTTGCAGGCTGATGGTCATCGGCTGCTGGAACTGATCCATGTCCAGGCTGATGCGCAGTTGCCCAGCGGTCACGTCCTGGAATGTGATTTTGCTCTCGTACATGCCCTGGGCTTCGCCCAGCAGGCTGTGCTTGGGACGCTGACCGGCTTCGGCGAGGATGCGGTTATCCACGCTATAAATGGCGGCGTGGGCCACCAGTTTATTCTTGGTCAGGTTGTTGAGCAGCACGTTGAGGCTGAGGATGTCGTTGGACACCAACAGCTCCGTGGCGGACGTGGCCGTCTGCGTGGTCAGGCTTTCGCCCAGCGCATCGGCCTGCTCGTGCATGGCCTGCTTGAACTGCAAACCCATCACGCAGGCGTAGATCACCAAGGCCAGAGCGACCAGGATCACGTTATGGCTGGCGATGCGCAATGCAATCGGTACACGGCGATGGCGCAGTGCCCGGAAGATCAGCAGAAAGAAGTTATCGGTTTTTACTGGCGTGGGCCGGTTCACTTGAGCTCGGCTCTTTTGTCCGTGAAGTTGACGCGCAGTATAGCGACAGGCCCTAGACCGGCAAAGCGCTCACGGTGCCCGATGGTCACTGAAAGTGGGTAGAATGCGGTTTTTTTCCACTTGCGGGGGTGCGCCTTGCGCGAAATCGTCCTGATAAACATCACGGGAGTCGACCGTCCGGGTCTGACTGCGGCCATTACCGGTGTTCTGGCCCAGGGTGGTGTGAACATTCTCGACATCGGTCAGGCGGTGATCCACGACACCCTGTCGTTCGGCATCCTGGTTGAAATTCCGGATACCGAGCAAGGCAAATCGGTGCTCAAGGACATCCTGTTCAAGGGCTACGAGCTCGACCAGCAGGTGCGTTTCACGCCGGTGTCCGAAGAGGATTACCAGCAGTGGGTCGGCAATCAGGGCAAAAAGCGCCACATCGTGACGCTATTGACCCGCAAAGTGACTGCCGGGCAATTGCAGGCCGTGAGCTCTATCACCGCCAAATATGGATTGAACATCGACCACATCGATCGCTTGTCCGGGCGCATGCCGCTGGACACCCCGGCCGACAAGGGCAAGGGCTGCATCGAGTTTTCCGTGCGTGGCGAAGCGGCCGATCCGCAGGCGCTGCGGGCCGAATTCCTCAGCGTTGCGCAGGAATTGAACGTCGATATCGCCTTTCAGGAAGATTCGCTGTTCCGACGTAACCGTCGTCTGGCGGTGTTCGACATGGACTCGACACTGATCGAGGCCGAAGTGATCGACGAATTGGCCAAGGCAGCCGGCGTGGGCGATCAGGTGTCTGAAATCACCGAGCGGGCGATGGCCGGTGAGCTGGATTTTCGTGCGAGCTTCAAAGAGCGCCTGGCGTTGCTCAAAGGCCTGGACGTCAGTGTGCTGGATTCGATCGGTGCGTCCCTGCGCCTGACCGAAGGTGCCGAAACCCTGTTCGCCGAACTTAAGCGCCTGGGCTACAAGACCGCCATTTTGTCGGGTGGTTTTACCTACTTCGCCAAGCAATTGCAGGCCAAGTTGGGTATCGACTATGTGTTTGCCAACGAACTGGAAGTGGTCGACGGCAAGGTCACCGGTGTGGCGGTCGAGCCGATTGTCGATGCGCAGCGCAAGGCGGATTTGCTGCGTGAGCTGGCGCATAAAGAAGGCTTGCGTCTGGAGCAGACCATCGCGGTCGGCGACGGCGCTAACGATCTGCCGATGCTGGCGATTGCCGGGTTGGGCGTGGCGTTCCGGGCCAAGCCGTTGGTGAAACAGTCGGCGAAGCAGGCGATTTCTACCCTTGGGCTGGATGGCGTGCTTTACCTGTTGGGTTTCCGCGATCGGGACGGGCAGCTCTGAGTTTTGTAGCGCCTGATACTCAGCCTTCGCGAGCAAGCCCGCTCCCACATTTAACCGTGTTCCTCTGGGATAACGCGGTTAAATGTGGGAGCGGGCTTGCTCGCGAAGGGCGCGCTTCGGTCTTTCAGAGTAACCTCAAAGCGAAGGCCACAACGAATCAAACACCTCCTCAACGCCGCTCCCCGCGGCGTTGTCGTTTCTGCTTGTCTCCAGCGACCTATACGCAAACTGATTAAAACTGTTGGTGCTCGCCACCCGCCGATCCAGCCCGGCCCGGTGCTCCTGGCCATTGGTGTTGATCAGTACCTTGCTGCCTTCCTGGAACGGCAAGCGCGGGGCGAGCACGGTAGCAGGCATGTCGATGGCACTGATTTGTGGCAGCAACAAGCCGCGCAAGTAGTGGCTGTGGTCATCCTGGTTGCGCACCAATTGCAGGCCGCAAGGCTCGGCGAAGGGCGCGACTTGCTCAATGCCCATCTGCGTGCCGCCGCTGCGCACCTGACGAATCCAGCGCACTACGGCAATGCTCCAGCCTTTATTGATTGAGTCCTCGATCCCGACCATTTCCCCGGCCTGTAACTCGGCGGGCACCGCGTTGGGCCAGGCCAGGCAATAACCGCCGGGGCTGTGATTGATGACGGGCAGGGCATAGGTCGGAAAATGCCGGTTGCTGTCGGCCTCGTTGCTGTCGTCGTTTTGCAGGTGCGGGTATTCAATTTCTTCGTAGGGCAGCAAGGCATCGGCAGTGCCCTGGGACGCGGCATCGAACGCCTGATGCCATGGGTCACTGCCCCGACTGGCTGCAGGCATTGCCGAAAACTGCGCGAGTCGGTTGCCCGGATTTTTCAGCAGGTCGCTGAATGAGCGCTGCCCGCCCAGATAAAAGTGCAGCGCGCTCATCCCCACGCACAGGGTCAACGTGCCTTGGCCGACGGTGCGCTGAAAGCTGCGCTCGGCCGCCTGGCCCCAGGCGGCGTGCAGGTGTTGCAGCGAGTCCACGCTAAGGCCCGTTGGTACGGGCAAGGCGTCTTTAATACCTTGCAAATGAGTTTCGATGGCATCGACCAGTGGCTGCGGATCAATCCCCAGCAAATTGACCTGCTGCTCGGCCCGAAACCTGGTGCGGTAACGCGGGCCGGTATCGAGATCAGGGGCGATGGCGAACAGTCCATCCGTCTGCAGTTTGACCCGGCTGCTCCACGGTTCCAGCGCTTCGGCGAGGCGGGTGATCTGGTTCTGGCGCAATTGATTGCAGCGTGACGCGCCCAGCAGCAGGGCGACGGCGTAAGTCTGTTCGATACTCAGGGATGGCGTCTGGCTGGCCAGCTCATCGCGCAGGCTCTGGTGTTGCAGTCGATGTTCGCAGCCGATCCGGTACAGCTGGTGCAATTCCAGCCACACACCGTCCGGCGCCGGGCAGTAGAGCTGAGTGGCGCGGATCAACTGACCGTTCAGGCAATGAATGGCCCGTTGCAACGCTTGCGCCAGCAGTGGCGCACGGTCCTTGCTGAAACGCGGTGAGATACGGATGACGATCTGTTTGTAGCCAATCGCCAATTGACCTTGCAGGGCCTGGCAAAGGTTGGCGATCTTGCGCGAACGCTCGTCGAGGACAATCGCCTGGTGCAGGAAATGCCGCTCCAGGTGTTTGCAGACGTAATACACCTCGGGCCTGAGCAGCTCGAGCATGGGCAGACGATTGGCGCTTGGGGTCAGCAGTTGGTTGAGTTCGCCGAGCGCTTGATAAAGCTGCCGGGCAGTTTCGCCGATGTTGGCTTTGGGCAGGGCGGCAATCCAGCGCTTGAGGTCGCGCGGGGTGGCTTCGCAGAAGGTCAGGCGCAACTGTGCAGGGAGCGGGGCGCGTAACAGCAGGTGGGGACTGGTCTCATTCATACCGTGGAAAAACTCCAGCCGGCCAATGGGCAGTGAATGACCTGACTGTAGCAGCTATGTCCATCAGCGCGGGACAACCAGAGCGGTCGCCACCGAGTGGTATCCGCCCCTCCGAAAATGTTCGGAAGAGCGGATCAGCGGATCAGGCCTTAGGCAGGCCCATGCCCTGGCCCATCTGCACCGGCGAACCGGCCGCCAGTTCTTCGGCCCACTTGACCTGATCTGGGCCGAACAGCACGACAGCGGTCGAACCCAGTTTGAAGCGACCCAGTTCCGCACCTTTCTCCAGATGGATCGGTGCGCGGGCGGCTTCGTCGTAGCGGAAGGTTTTCAGTTCGCGTTTCGGTGGCGTGACCAGACCGGCCCAGACGGTTTCGATTGACGCAACGATCATCGCGCCCACCAGCACCACGGCCATCGGCCCGCGCTCGGTGTCGAAAATGCACGCCACACGCTCGTTGCGGGCGAACAGCTCCGGCACGTTTTCGGCGGTGGTCTGGTTGACCGAGAAGATCCGGCCCGGAATGTAGACCATCTCGCGCAGGGTGCCGGCCAGCGGCATGTGCACGCGGTGGTAGTCCTTCGGCGACAGGTAGATAGTCGCGAAATCACCGCCCATGAACGGTGCGGCGTTGGCCGCGTCACCGCCCAGCAACTCGAGCACGCTGAAACTGTGGCCCTTGGCCTGGAACACGCGACCGTGTTCGATCGGGCCGAGCTGGCTGACCGCGCCATCGGCCGGGCTGAGGATCGCGCCCGGGGTTTCGTCCAGTGGACGAGCGCCGTCTTTCAAGGCTCGGGTGAAGAACGCGTTGAAGTGCTCGTAGGCAGTCAGGTCTTCGACCAGCGCCTGGGACATATCTACCTGATAACGCTTGGCGAACCAGGCGGTAAAGGCGTTCTTGAACCAGCGCACGCGGCATTCGGCAATGCAGCCGGCCAGTCGCGAGAGCAAGTGATGGGGCAGCAGGTATTGGCTGAGGATAAACAGACGCTTGTTCATTAACTGTCCTTAAACCTTAAATCTCAACGGGGGTGTCGGGGTGGTTGCCCCATTCGCCCCAGGAACCGGCGTAGCCTTTGACCCGCGGATAACCGAGGGATTTGGCCACCAGATAAGTGAAGCCAGAACGGTGGTGAGTCTGGCAGTGGGTAATGACTTCTTTGTCTTTGCTGATCCCTAGCTGTTCGAGGATCTGCGGCATGTCGGTGCGGATGCGCAGGTTGCGCGCCTGATCCATGCCCGCAGTCCATTCGAAATTGACGGCGCCCGGAATGTGCCCGGCCTTGGCCGCCAGCACTTTCTCGCCGGAATACTCCAGCGGCCCGCGCGCGTCCCAGATCGCCAGGTCGGCGGCGCCGAGTCGGCTTTGCAGGTACTCGCGGGTCGCGGTGGGTTCGTCGTGCAGAGTCAATTTCACCGGGCCGCCAACGGGGGCCGGGATCTGGATCGACATCGGCATGCCTTCTGCCAGCCAGGCCGTCAGACCGCCGTCGACGTAGTGGTATTTACGGTGACCGATGACGTCCAGCAGCCAGATAAAACGCCCAGCCCAACCGCCACCTTCGTCGTCGTACACCACGTACACCGCATCGGGGTTGTGGCCCAGTTCTCCGAACAGCGCTTCAAGTGCCGCTTGCGGCGGCATCAATCCCGGAGCAGGCGCCTGACCGAGTTGCGTGCGTTTCGGATCGACAAAACGCGCGCCGGGAATATGCCCTTCGGCATAGCGGGCGCTGCTGGTCAGGTCCACCAGAATCAGATCGCGGGCCTCGAGGCGAGGGAGCAAGTCGCTCGGCTCGATCACCAGCGGCAAGCCAGAGAAGTCAGACATGTGAGGTCTCCAGGGCACAAAAGGGAGGATTGTAGCGCAGCGTCATTGGCCGCGGTGGCTAAAGGTGTTCAAGGCTTTCTCGATGCACTGCGCGGTTTTGCCGAAGGCTTGCACGGTGATTTCCGAGAACGGCCCGCCGCCCTGATCCGCCACCACGACCATGATCACCCGACCATTGTTGACCAGCGAGCGCAGGATCAAGTGTTCGCCACGGAATTGCGCGCGCAGGTTGCCAGGCAACAACGCCGAGAACTGCGCGGTGTTGGCCGGTGTCAGGCGCACCTGAGCCTGTTGCGAGAGCAAACGTTGCAGCACGGAGCTTTGGCTTACCACGAAATTCAGCCCGGCCGTTTCTGTTGGCAAACCGGCAACCTGATGCACCCGCAGATTGGCGTGCGTGCGGTCAGCCATCAAGATCATCACCCGGCGCATGCCGCACGCGACCAAAGCGTCTCGAGCCGAGGTGGTCAAGTGCATCGCGTTGGTGAAGGGGCTTGGCTCCACCAGCAACTCGGCGCATTGGCCGCGCCATTTGGCCAGGTCTTCGGTGGTCGGCGCCGGGGCCGGCAGCAATGCGGCGTGGACACGGTTCATGCCCCACGGCCAGAGCAGCGATACAGCGGGGTGCCAGAGGTCCGGCATGGTGTGCAGCCGGGCGCTGTTGGCGGCCTGTTGGTGCAATTGCTGCTGCACCTCGGCGATGGGCATTTGCAGGTAAAGGCTGGTCAGGTATTGCCAGCGCTCGCTGTGCGGGCAGTCCCACGCCTGTTGCGCCGACAGCGCCAGACCGTTGGCCAGCAGCACGGTATTGGCCGGCTGATTGAGCCAGCGGCGCAGGGTTGGATCGTCATCGAGGCGGTTTTGCTGGCGCAGCGGATGATCGCTGTCGCGGGCAATGCGCAGCACTTTGACCAGTTCGCGCTGCTCGGTCAGCAGCAGGCGATAACCCTGCTCCACCCACATCGGCAGACGCCAAATGGTCACCAGGGCCTGGCAGATGTCCAGCAGGCGTACGCCGAACAACTGTTTTTCGACCTTGCGCGCCGACTCACCTTTATGGATGACCCGCAGTTCCCACTCTTCGAGCAATTGCGGATAGGTCAACGCCATCGGCCACAGCGGCGAGAGAAACAGCAGACTGCCCCAATGAATGTCCTGCCACAGTCGCGCCAGGCGACTGGCAAAAAAACCGTTGGCCTGTTGCGTCGCGTGCTGGCTGATCAATTGCAGCTGGCGCAAGGCAAGCGGGATCTGCAATTGGGGTTCGGCGGGGAGCCGGGCGAGCAGTTCTTCGGTGCGCTTCAAGCCGAGGCGATTGATCGCCACTTCCAGGTTTTCCGCAGGCTCGGTCATGCTGCCGTGGGTATGGCGATTGGCTTCACGAATGATGCTCAAGGCCAGGGCCGGGCTGTCTTGCATCAGTTCGGCGATATCACGCAGCGAGCTGCGATTATCGGCGATGGCCCTGCAGACACGGTCATGGCTGTCTTGCGGAACCGGCAGGCGCACGCCATCGAGAAGCTTGACCCAGCCTTCAAGTGTTGTTGGTTTTTGAGTGGGAATGTTCGTCTGGTTAGCCATGGTTGGACGCAATCTTCGTCTGCATTACCTATGCCCGGAGTAGGCTAAATTAGCTTTTCGCTTGAACGGGCTATAGTCTGGCGCAGTTTTGCCGATAAGGAGAAGAAGAGATTTTTCGACCTCCGAATATGACCTTGAACCCGACTCAGTAAGTGCTCTCCTACCTATGGCTAAAATTCTCGGCATCATTGTCGTATTCGCGAGCGTGCTCGGCGGGTACGTGCTCTCCCACGGCAAGATTGCTGCCCTTATCCAGCCTTTCGAGGTGATGATTATCGGTGGTGCAGCCTTTGGCGCATTCCTGCAAGCCAACCCTGGCCACATGGTCAAAAACGTTCTGAAGAAAGCCTTCGGGATGTTCAGCTCGCGCTTCAACCACACTTTTTACCTTGAAGTGCTGGGGCTGATTTACGAGATCCTCAACAAGAGCCGCCGCGAAGGCATGATGGCCATCGAAGGCGACATCGAAGATGCTGCCGCGAGCCCGATCTTCGCCAAGTACCCGGCAGTGCTCAAAGATGACCGCATGACCGCGTACATCTGCGATTACCTGCGCATCATGTCCTCCGGCAACATGGCCCCCCATGAGCTGGAAGGCCTGTTCGACATGGAACTGACCAGCCTCAAGGAAGACCTCGATCACCCGTCCCACGCGGTGAACGGTATTGCTGACGCCATGCCGGGCTTCGGTATCGTCGCGGCGGTACTGGGTATCGTGGTGACCATGGCCTCCCTGGGTGAAAGCGATCAGAAAATGATCGGCGTGCACGTGGGTGCGGCACTGGTCGGTACCTTCTTCGGTATTCTCGCCGCCTACGGCTTCTTCGGCCCGCTGGCCCACGCCCTGGCCCACGATGCCAAGGAAGAACTGAACGTCTACGAAGCCATCAAGGCTTCGCTGGTGGCTTCGGCGTCCGGCATGCCTCCATCACTGGCCGTGGAATTCGGTCGCAAGGTTCTGTACCCGGCGCACCGTCCTAGCTTCGCTGAGCTGGAACAAGCGGTTCGCGGTCGCTAAACCATGGAAAATAACCAGCCGATCATCATCAAGCGCGTCAAAAAATACGCGAGCGGGCATCACGGCGGTTCCTGGAAAATCGCTTTCGCGGACTTCGCGACGGCGATGATGGCGTTCTTCCTGGTGCTGTGGCTGCTGTCCACCGCCACACCGGAGCAGAAGATCGCCATCGCCGGTTACTTCAAAGACCCGGTCGGCTTTACCGAAAGTGGCACGCCGTACATCATCGACCTGGGCGGCTCCCCGACCTTGGCGCCGGAGAAAACCCTCAACCCCGAGGTGAAATCCCAGCCGCAGCCAGACCGCGTCACTGTCGACACCGAACAGGTCGAAGGCATGGCCGAGCAGGTTGAAAAGGAACGCCTGGAACTGTTGTTGCAAGAGTTGCAGAACAAAGTCGATGAAAACCCGCAGCTGCAGAAATTCAAGGACCAGATCCTGTTCGAGATCACGCAGGACGGTTTGCGCATCCAGATCATGGACGCCGAGAACCGCCCGATGTTCGACTCCGGCAGTGCGCGTCTGAAACCGTACTTCGAAGACATTCTGCTGGCCATGGCCGACACCATCAAAGCGGTGCCGAACAAGATCAGCATCAGCGGCCACACCGATGCCAAGCCGTACTCAGGCACCGGCGATTTCGGCAACTGGGAACTCTCGGCCAACCGTGCCAACGCCGCTCGCCGTGCGCTGGTCGCCGGCAGCTATCCGGATCAACAGGTCGCGCGGGTGGTCGGTTACGCCTCGTCGGCGCTGTTCGACCGTGAGAACCCGTTCAATCCGGTCAACCGCCGCATCGACATCGTGGTACTGACCAAGAAAGCCCAAAAGGCCATTGAAGGTTCGCAAGGTGCAGAACCCGCGCCAGAGCCGGCACCAGCCCCCGCAGCACAAGGGCAGGGCGGTCCGGGCGAAGTGCCGGCCAAACCAGTTGATCCGAACGCCTTGCCGGCGGATAAAGAACCGCTGCCGGCCCACGAGCTTCGTGAGCGTCTGAACATTTTTGAAAACCCGGCACCGAAACCGGCTGAACCGCCGAAGCAGTGACCCACAAAAAAGCCGACAGCGATGTCGGCTTTTTTGTGTCTGTCAGAAACCCCGTCGAATGCGGTTCTTGAGCTGGTCGTGGAACAGTTCGGCATCACGCCGGTAAGTGCCGCGAACGGATTCGCTGAACGACTCCAGCCCCATTGAGCGCTTGGAGAGCAACTCCTCGCGATAGGCGTCGATAAAGAAGTTGATATCGTTCTCACCGCTCAACTTCGGCCATTTATCGAGGTACAGCGGCAGCGCGCTGGGGCCGATCTTGTACGAGCAGATCCGGCGATTGCTGATGGTCGCTTCGCCGATTTCGAACGGTACCCACCACGATTGCGCGGTCTGCTCCGACACCACGGCCATCAAGTGTGTGCATTCAGTGATGTTGCGGGTGATGACGGTGGTGATGTCTTCGGTTGTTTGCGATTCCGCGTCCAGCACATCGAGGTAGGTCTTGATGTTTGCCTGCGTCAGGCGGGTGTTAATGGCCATCGCATGGGCGCGGTCGGTGTGGCGGTAGCTGATAAACACAGGCATCAGAAATGTCCCTTGATCGCGAGTTCGCGGTAATAGGCGCCGAGGGCCGTCAGGCGGCAGCCGGTGGAATGCAGGGCGGCGTAGTACATGTGCTCGGCGTCTACCGGTTCGATCAGGCTGTGGCGGTTGCACTTTTGCAGTTGCTTGAAGATGTCGCCGTTGTCGGGATCGAACGCGGCCTCGGTCGGTTCGTAGCTGGGGTCCAGGGGGAACACGTAGCTCGGTTCCGGAAACCAGTCCTTGAGCTTGCGCAGGGTTTCTTCGGCAATCAGCGGCGTCACTTCCCGCAGCGGCACAAATTGCGAGACGTTGGTCTTGAACACCGGCCGTTGCTCCCAGGCCCCCAGCGCATTGTCGACGAACGAATACACGCTGCCGGGTGTGACTTTGCCCAGCACATTGGCGGCTCCGCCATGCAGTGCCTGCAGCAACAGGTCGGTAAACACGCCGTGGCCGCGACCTTCGAGCGCCACCTGGTCTTTTTTGCAGGCAGTGAGAATGGTCAGGCCTTCGCTGATCACGCTGCTGCCACCGCGCAACCCGCGCATGGCGGCCGCTGCGCCGGCCTGGCAGCAGTCGAGGATGATGATTTTGTTCTTGATGTGGGTGGCGCTTTCCGCCCAGTTGAGGATGTCGCTGATGCGGATGCCTTCAACGCCCTGACCGAAATCCTGGGGAATCAGCAGGCCTTCATCGATGCTGGTATCAAACTGGCCGTGACCGGCGAAGTACAGCAGCGCCACGTCGCAATCACCGGAAAACAGACTCTGGATCTGCTGCTTCAGGTTCGTGTGAGTGAGGTTTTCCTCCGCCGACGTCAGGACCTTGCTGCTGAAGTTCGGCCGCCCGTTGGCGTGGCGTTCCAGTACCGAGGCCATGGCCATTGCGTCGTTGTTGCAGCCACTCAATGGCGACACATAGGTGTAGTGGTTGATACCGATGAACAGTCCCTTGCGCATGGTTACACCGCCGTGTGCAGGCGAATGGCGTTGACGATGCTATTGGTGTTCCAAGCGCACTCCGCATGCGCCGCCTGGCGTACTACGGCAGAAATCCGCTCTGCCCCAAACGGCTTGACCGCAATGATCACCTTGCCCATTCGTTTGGCGATCTCGATTTCCTTGTTGATCCACTTGCTGTAGGTGGAATACATGCCGGCCATGATCAGTACGGCCGAGCAGGGGCGGATTTTGTTTTCGATGGCTTCCAACAGTTGTTTGTCGGTTTTCGCGCCAAGAATCGGGTTGTCCTCAGGCACCGAAAAATTCTTGAAGCTGAAGCCTGCCTGCGCGTTGAGCAGGCGCACAAGATTGTCGTGGGCGTGGGGGTAGTTCCACGAATGGCTGATGAACAAATGATAGGTTTGCATGGTGGTCCCTCGGTATCGCCGGAATGCGAAGAGGGCTTGAATGTATGCACTTGATTGGCCGCAACAAGGCCTGCGCGGTTAAAGAGACGGGTCCTTCAAGCGGGCGCGCGGAAATCTTACAGATGTGTCTGACGTTTAATCAGAGGGGGAATGTGTAGGACGGAACAAGCGGCCCACCGCCCCGTCAGTATCGGGGCGGTGGGCGCGTCTGTTTAATAGCTGGTTTCGGGCAAACTGGCGATGATCGAGCGGTAGCTGTTCATCCGTTGCTGCTGCACTCGGCCTTCTTCGAGGGCTTTGAGCAGGGCGCAACCCGGTTCGCGGTCGTGCTTGCAGTCGCGGAAGCGGCAGGTACCAATCAGGTCGTTGAACTCGATGAAACCGGCTTCGACGTCGGCACGGCTGACGTGGCCCAGGCCAAATTCACGAATGCCCGGGGAGTCGATCAACTCACCGCCTCCGGGAAAGTGGAACAACCGCGCGGTGGTCGTGGTGTGGGTACCCTGCCCGGACAGCTCGGACAACGGGCCGACGCGGGCTTCGACTTCCGGCAGCAAGCTATTGACCAGCGACGACTTGCCGACGCCGGACTGGCCGACGAACACGCTGATGCGTCCGTCGAGCTGCTCCTGCAACTGCTCCATGCCGTTGCCGTGGTGCGCCGACACTTCCAGCACCGGGTAACCGAGCGTGCGGTAAACCGCCAGTAAGGCATTCAGGGCCGGGGCGTTCTGCTCGTCGATCAAGTCGAATTTGTTGAGCAGCAGCAGCGGCCGGATACCGGCGTGCTCGGCAGCGACCAGATAACGGTCGATCAGGTTCGCGTGCGGCTCGGGCAGCGGCGCGAACACGATGACGATCATGTCGACGTTGGCGGCCACAGGTTTGAGCTGGCCACGGCTGTCCGGACGGCAGAGTTCGGTTTTACGCGGCAGTTGCGCCACGATCACACCGATGCCCTGGTTGCCGGCACGCCAGACCACCTGATCGCCGGTCACCAGCGCAGGCAGGTTGGCGCGCAAGTGACAACGGAACACTTCACCGGCCAATTCGCCCTCGAGGGCTTCGACTTCGACCTGCACACCGAAGTGCGCGATCACAAGGCCCGTCTGTTCCGGACCCAGGTCGCCGCCTTCAAGTGCCTCGACAGCGGAGGACTCGCGTTTGGCGGCGCGGGCAGCGCGTTCGCCCTGAATCTTTTCGATGCGCCAGTTTTGACGACGATTGAGTTGGCGTTTGGCCATGGGTGTTCCGTATCAAGAATGCAGCGATTAGGTAAAACGGCCGCGAGTTTAGCACGCCCCGCCGGTTGCCTAGGCTAAACTGCGCAGCATTGCCTAGGAGCCGACACATGCAAAACCCGCAGAATCTGATCTGGATCGACCTGGAAATGACCGGTCTGAACCCTGATACCGACGTCATCATCGAGATGGCCACCATCGTCACTGACAGTGACCTGAACACCTTGGCCGAAGGCCCGGTGATCGCCATTCACCACAGCGACGAGATCCTCGCCGGCATGGACGAGTGGAACACCCGTCAACACGGTGGCTCGGGCCTGACCCAGCGCGTTCGCGACAGCCGCATCAGCATGGCCGAAGCCGAAGCCGAGACCATCGCTTTCCTGGAGCAGTGGGTGCCCAAGGGCAAGTCTCCGATCTGTGGCAACAGCATCTGCCAGGACCGTCGCTTCCTTTATACGCACATGAAATCCCTGGAAAGCTATTTCCATTACCGTAACCTCGACGTGTCGACCCTCAAAGAGTTGGCCGCACGCTGGGCGCCGGACGTGCGCGACAGCTTCAAAAAAGGTAGCACTCATTTGGCGCTGGACGACATCCGCGAGTCGATCGCCGAACTGCAGCACTACCGCAAGCATTTCATCAAGTTCTGATGCTGCCGAGCCTTTGTGGCGAGGGAGCTTGCTCCCGCTCGGCTGCGAAGCAGTCGTAAAACCTGCAAATGCGGTGTGACTGGAAGAATGCCGGGGAGCGCTTCGCGCTCCAGCGGGAGCAAGCTCCCTCGCCACAGGTTGCGTGTGATGCGTTCTCGCCCTCTTTTGGTGCTGGCCCTAAATGGCTAGACTGCGCGCCTTTCTGCAAGGACCGCCGCCATGTTGCTGATGCTTTACCTGATTGCCATCACCGCCGAAGCCATGACCGGCGCGCTGTCTGCCGGCCGCCGCGGGATGGACTGGTTTGGCGTGGTGCTGATCGCTTGCATCACGGCGTTGGGCGGCGGCTCGGTGCGCGACGTACTGCTCGGCCACTACCCGCTGACCTGGGTCAAACACCCGGAATACCTGGTGCTGACCTCGGTCGCCGCCATGGTGACCGTCTTTACCGCACGCTGGATGCGCCACCTGCGCTCGCTGTTCCTGGTGCTCGATGCCGTGGGCCTGGTGGCGTTCACCCTGATCGGCTGCATGACGGCGTTGGAAATGGGCCACGGCATGCTGGTGGCGTCGGTCAGCGGCGTGATCACCGGCGTATTCGGCGGCATCCTGCGCGACATTTTCTGCAACGACATCCCATTGATTTTCCGCCGAGAGCTTTACGCCAGCGTCTCGTTCGCCGCGGCGTGGTGCTACATGCTCTGCATCTACTTGCAATTACCCGGCGAACAGGCAATTTTGATCACGCTGTTTGGCGGCTTTCTGCTGCGGCTGCTGGCGATTCGTTTCCACTGGGAAATGCCGAAGTTTGTTTATAACGACGAAGCCTGACGCTCGGCGTGTTGTTTGAGCGCCCATTCGACATGCTCACGCACCAACTCCGACGGGTAATCCCTGCGCGCCTTCAACGCCTCCAGCACCGGAATGCTCGACGGCGCATTGCCCAACCCCACCGCCAGATTACGCAACCAACGTTCATAACCCGCCCGGCGTAATGGCGAGCCTTCAGTGCTGCTGAGGAATTTATCCTCGTCCCACATGAACAGCTCGGCCAATTCGGCATTGTCCAGATTGTGCCGAGGCTTGAAGTCGCTTTCACCGGACGGACGGGCGAAGCGGTTCCAGGGGCAGACGATCTGGCAGTCGTCGCAACCAAACACCCGGTTTCCAATCAATGGCCGCAGATCTTCCGGGATCGCGCTTTTCAGTTCGATGGTCAGGTACGAAATGCAGCGCCGGGCGTCCAGTACGTAGGGGCCGACGAAGGCGTTGGTCGGGCAGATGTCGAGGCACGCGGTGCAGCGGCCGCAATGTTCGGTGGAGTGGGGTGGGTCGACCGGCAACGGCAGGTCGACAAACAGCTCGCTGAGGAAGAAGTAACTGCCGGCCTTGCGATTCAGGACCAGGGTGTTTTTGCCGATCCAGCCAAGACCGGCCTGCTCGGCGATGGCTTTTTCCAGCACCGGGGCGCTGTCGACAAAGGCGCGGAAACCAAACGGGCCAATTTGCGCCTGAATTTTGTCGGCCAGTTGTTGCACGCGTTTACGAATCAATTTGTGGTAATCGCGGCCCAGGGCATAACGCGAGACGTAGGCTTTTTCCGGTTGGGCCAGCATGTGCGCCATTTGAGTGTCGCCGGGCAGGTAGTCCATGCGCAGTGAAACCACACGCAAGGTGCCGGGCACCAGCTCTTCCGGATGCGAGCGTTTGCTGCCGTGGGCGCCCATGTAGTCCATTTCGCCGTGATACCCCGCGGCGAGCCAGCGCTCCAGGTGCTGCTCATGCTCGGCCAGGTCCAGGCCGCTGATGCCGACTTGCTGAAAGCCCAGCTCGCGGCCCCAGTCCTTGATGGATTGGGCGAGGGCGGGCAGGTCTGTGGTAATTGCAGGCATGAGGCGAGAGAAACCGGAGCTGAGGTGCGTATAATTCTGCCAGACATCGGAGCCCGAAGACGCATGCCGCACACTAAAGATGATTTACCCGACGCGCTGTATAGCGCTGCGCAGGTCCGCGGGCTCGATGCGAGCCTGATCGCGGCCGGCACACAGGGCTTCGAACTGATGCAGCGCGCGGCGCGAGCGACCTGGCGAGCGCTGGTCCGGCAATGGCCGTCGGCGAATGAATTGACGGTGCTGGCCGGTCACGGCAACAACGCTGGCGACGGTTATCTGGTGGCCGTGCTGGCCAAACGTGCGGGTTGGTTGGTTCGCGTGTTGGCGGTGGGCGATCCCCAACGTTTGCAGGGGGACGCGGCGTTGGCGCATGCCGAGGCGGTGTCCGATAAAGTCTCGATCGACGCCTGGACTGCGCAGGCCGAATTGCGTGGCGTTGTGCTGGACGCATTGCTGGGCACCGGTCTGACGGGGGAGGTGCGTGCGCCTTACGCGGACGCTATCGCGGCGATCAATGCCTGCGGATTGCCGGTGGCGGCGGTGGATATCCCTTCGGGCCTTTGTGCCGATACCGGTCGAGCCCTCGGTACGGCGGTGCACGCCGATCTCACAGTGACCTTCATCGGTTTGAAGCTGGGGCTGTTCACCGGCGATGCCGCAGACTGCGTCGCAGAACTGGTTTTCAATGATTTGCACGCCGACCCGCAGCTAGTCGAGGCAGCTGCAATCAGCGCTCGGCGCCTGACGGCCGGCAACTTGCCGCGTCTTACAGCGCGAGCGCCGACGTCCCACAAAGGCAAATTCGGCCATGTGCTGCTGATCGGCGGCGATCTCGGCTTGGGTGGCGCAATCCTGCTGAGCGCACAAAGCGCCCTGCGCAGTGGCGCCGGCATGGTCTCCGTGGCAACCCGCAGTGAACACGTTGGCGCTGCACTGGCGAGAATTCCTGAAGCCATGGTGCTGGGCACTTCGTCGGCCAACCAGTTGATGGATTTGCTGCAAAAGGTTTCCGTATTAGTGGTCGGCCCTGGCTTGGGGCAGGCGTCCTGGGGGCGCAGTTTGCTGTCGGCGGCCGCCAATGCACCGTTGCCGCAAGTCTGGGACGCCGATGCGTTGAACCAGCTTGCCGAAGAACGCGTGAATTTGCCCAAGGATTGCGTGATCACACCGCATCCGGGCGAAGCGGCGCGGTTGCTCGGGATCAGTACCGCCCAAGTGCAGGCTGATCGCCCGGCGGCGGCGCATGCGTTGAGCAAAAAATATACAGCGGTCGTGGTGTTGAAAGGCGCTGGCAGCCTGATCGCCAGTCCCGATGGGCGTATGGCGTTGTGTCATCAAGGTCATCCGGCCATGGCCACCGCAGGTTTGGGTGATGTGCTGGCCGGTCTGGTAGGGGCGTTGCTGGCTCAAGGCATGCAGGCGTTCGATGCCGCGTGCCTGGCAGTCTGGCTGCACGCCAATGCGGGTGAGCAACAAGGTAAAAATGGCCGTGGGCTGGCGGCCAGTGATCTGATCCCGGCCATTCGTCAGTTGTTGGAGGAGCAAGCACCGTGTCTGAAGTAACCCTGTACCTGGCTGATGAAGAGGCGATGACGGCCTTTGGCACACGCATCGCAAAAACCACCCAAGGGCACGGTCTGATTTTTCTGGAAGGGGACCTGGGGGCGGGTAAAACCACCTTGTCGCGAGGTATCATCCGCGGCCTGGGGCACGAAGGCGCCGTGAAAAGTCCGACCTTTACCCTGGTCGAGCCCTATGAGATCGGCGACATCCGCGCCTTTCATTTCGACTTGTACCGTTTGGTCGATCCGGAAGAGCTGGAGTACCTCGGCATTCGCGACTATTTCGACGATGACGCGCTGTGCCTGATCGAATGGCCCGATAAAGGTGCAGGCTTTTTGCCAAAGCCCGACCTGACCATTACCATTAGCCCGCAAGACAGCGGGCGTTCGCTGAAAATTTTATCCCGGGGCTCGCGCGGCGAGGCCTGGTGTGCCGCTTTGGCATTGGAAACCAATTAAATGATGGGGTCAGGTATGCGCTTTCGCGCGATGGTAGCTGCCGTAGGGTTGTTGTTTTTGGCGGTGACCGTCGACGCTGTGGCCGACTCGAAGGTCAACAGTGTTCGCCTGTGGCGGGCGCCGGACAACACGCGGCTGGTGTTCGACCTGACCGGGCCGGTGCAACACAGCGTGTTCACCCTCACCGCTCCGGATCGGCTGGTGATCGACATCAATGGCGCGACACTCGGTGCGCCGTTGAACGTCAACACTTCCAATACCCCTATCACCGCCATGCGCTCGGCTCAACGCACGCCGACCGACCTGCGGGTGGTTATCGACCTGAAAAAGGCCGTGACCCCGAAAAGCTTCTCCCTGGCCCCAAACGCCCAGTATGGCAACCGGCTGGTGGTCGATCTGTTTGATAACGCCGCCGATGCCGCGCCGTCGCCAGCCCCGACTCCGACGCCGACCCCTTCGGTCGCCACGATGCCGGCGGTGCCCGTCACGCCGGTTGAACCGGCGATCAAACTACCACCTGCACCGCCAGGCAAACGCGACATCCTTGTGGTGATCGATGCCGGCCACGGCGGTGAAGACCCGGGTGCTTCAGGCTCTCGCGGTCAGAAGGAAAAAGACGTGGTATTGGCCATCGCCCGTGAACTGCAGCGACAGGTCAACGGCATGAAAGGCTTCCGCGCCGAACTGACCCGTACCGGCGACTACTTCATTCCGCTGCGCGGCCGAACCGAAATCGCCCGTAAGAAAGGCGCCGACCTGTTCGTTTCGATCCACGCCGACGCCGCGCCGTCGGCCGCCGCCTTCGGTGCGTCGGTGTTCGCCCTGTCTGATCGCGGCGCAACGTCGGAAACAGCCCGCTGGCTGGCGGACAGTGAAAACCGCTCCGACCTGATTGGCGGTGCCGGCAACGTCAGCCTCGATGACAAGGACCGTATGCTCGCGGGCGTGCTGCTCGACCTGTCGATGACGGCGTCGTTGACGTCCAGCCTGAACGTCGGCCAGAAAGTCCTGAGCAATATCGGACGAGTCACGCCACTGCACAAGCAGCGTGTGGAACAAGCCGGGTTTATGGTGCTGAAGTCGCCGGACATCCCGTCGATCCTGGTCGAAACCGGGTTCATCTCCAACTCCAACGAAGCGTCCAAACTGGCATCCTCGAATCACCAGCAGGCGCTGGCGCGTTCGATCAGCAGCGGCGTGCGGCAGTTCTTCCAGCAAAACCCGCCACCGGGCACTTACATTGCCTGGCTGCGCGACTCCGGAAAAATCGCTCAAGGCCCACGTGATCATCGCGTCAGCCCGGGTGAAACCCTGGCGATGATTGCCGTGCGCTATCAGGTGTCGCCAGCGACGCTGCGCAGCGCCAATAACCTGTCGAATGATGAGCTGAAAATCGGTCAGCACTTGACCATTCCAGGCACTGAGTTGGCGGCGAAAGAATGAATCAGGTCGTGATCAACAGCGCGCGCATCGAGCTGCTCAGCCCGCGACTCGCGAACCAGATTGCCGCCGGCGAGGTGGTCGAACGCCCGGCTTCGGTGATCAAGGAGCTGCTGGAAAACAGCCTCGACTCCGGTGCCAAGCGCATCGATGTCGATGTCGAGCAGGGCGGCGTCAAGCTGCTGCGAGTGCGCGACGATGGCAGCGGCATTTCTGCCGATGACCTGCCGCTGGCGCTGGCGCGACACGCCACCAGCAAGATCCGCAATCTGGAAGACCTTGAACAGGTCATGAGCCTCGGGTTCCGTGGTGAGGCACTGGCATCGATCAGCTCCGTGGCGCGCCTGACCCTGACGTCCCGCACCCGCGATGCCGTTCAGGCCTGGCAGGTCGAAACCGAAGGCCGGGACATGGCGCCGCGCGTGCAGCCAGCCGCGCATCCGGTGGGCACCTCGGTAGAAGTGCGGGACCTGTTCTTCAACACCCCGGCGCGTCGCAAGTTTCTCAAGACCGAAAAAACCGAATTTGATCACCTGCAAGAAGTGATCAAGCGTCTGGCGCTGGCGCGCTTTGATGTTGCGTTTCACCTGCGCCACAACGGCAAGACCATCCTCAGCCTGCACGAAGCTCATGACGACGCGGCCCGTGCCCGGCGTGTGGCGGCGATTTGCGGATCAGGGTTCCTGGAACAGGCGCTGCCGATCGAAATCGAGCGCAATGGCCTGCATTTGTGGGGTTGGGTCGGCTTGCCGACATTCAACCGCAGTCAGGCAGACTTGCAGTATTTCTTTGTGAATGGCCGCGCAGTGCGCGACAAACTGGTGGCCCACGCGGTGCGCCAGGCCTATCGCGACGTGCTGTTCAACGGCCGGCATCCGACGTTCGTGCTGTTTTTCGAAGTCGATCCGGCAGGCGTTGACGTCAACGTGCACCCGACCAAGCACGAAGTGCGTTTCCGTGACGGGCGCATGGTGCACGATTTCCTCTACGGCACCTTGCACCGCGCCTTGGGCGATGTGCGTCCCGAGGATCATCTGGCCGCACCGGTAGCGACGGCCATCGTCCGACCGACCGGCCTCGATGCCGGCGAATTCGGCCCGCAGGGGGAAATGCGTCTGGCGGCCAATGCGCTGCTGGAGCAACCCCAGGCGCAGCCGTCGTTCACCACCCCGGCTGGCTCGGGCGCTGGCGCCGGTTATCAGTATCAATACACGCCACGCCCTCAATCCGGCGTACCGGTTGCCGAAGCCCAGGCGGCATACCGTGAGTTCTTCGCGCCGTTGCCCGAGGCCAATTCGGTTGCGCTGCCGGCCGGGCAGGACGACATTCCGCCGCTGGGTTACGCCTTGGCGCAGCTCAAAGGCATCTATATTCTCGCGGAAAACGCCCAGGGCCTGGTGCTGGTGGACATGCATGCGGCTCACGAGCGGATCATGTACGAGCGCCTGAAAATTGCCATGGCCAGCGAAGGCCTGAGCGGCCAGCCGCTGCTGGTGCCGGAATCCTTGGCGGTGAGTCAGCGCGAAGCCGATTGCGCCGAAGAGCACGCGGCGTTGTTCCAGCGTCTGGGCTTTGAATTGCAGCGCCTGGGGCCTGAGTCCCTGGCCATCCGGCAGATTCCGGCCTTGCTCAAGCAAGCGGAAGCCAATCGACTGGTCAGTGATGTCTTGGCGGACCTGATGGAATACGGCACCAGCGACCGGATTCAGGCGCATCTGAATGAATTGCTCGGGACGATGGCCTGCCACGGCGCGGTACGTGCGAATCGGCGCCTGGCCATCCCGGAAATGAACGGTCTGCTGCGCGACATGGAAAACACCGAGCGCAGCGGTCAATGCAACCATGGCCGACCAACCTGGACCCAATTGGGCCTGGATGATCTGGACAAACTGTTCTTGCGCGGTCGTTGATGAGCCAGCTCCCTCCAGCGATTTTCCTGATGGGCCCGACCGCTGCGGGCAAGACCGACCTGGCCATCGAGCTGACCAAGGTCCTGCCGTGCGAGCTGATAAGTGTCGATTCGGCGCTGGTCTATCGGGGCATGGACATCGGCACCGCCAAGCCTTCGAAAGAAATTCTGGCTGAATTCCCACACCGTTTGATCGACATTCTTGACCCGGCCGAGAGCTATTCCGCCGCCGATTTTCGTCGTGATGCCCTGGAAGCGATGGCCGAGATCACCGCGCGGGGAAAAATCCCGCTGCTGGTGGGCGGCACAATGCTCTATTACAAGGCTTTGGTCGAAGGTCTGGCGGACATGCCAGCGGCCGATCCCGACGTCCGCGCGCAGATCGAGGAAGAGGCTGCACGCCTTGGCTGGCAAGCGCTGCACGAACAATTGGCATTGATTGACCCTGAGTCTGCCGCGCGTATTCATCCAAACGATCCGCAGCGACTCAGTCGGGCACTGGAAGTTTATCGCGTCAGCGGTCAGAGCATGACCGAGCTGCGACTGAGACAATCTGTGCAAAGTACCGAAGCAGCCGCTTCGGGACTGCAACAATTGCCCTATACTGTCGCGAACTTGGCTATTGCTCCGGCAAATCGTCAGGCACTGCACGAGCGAATTAAACAAAGATTCACGAACATGTTGGAACAGGGATTCATTGACGAGGTCGTAGCCCTGCGTAAGAGAAGTGACCTGCATTCCGGGTTGCCGTCTATACGTGCGGTAGGCTACCGACAAGTCTGGGATTACCTGGATGGCAAGCTGACGCAAGCCGAGATGCAGGAGCGTGGAATCATTGCCACGCGCCAATTGGCAAAGCGTCAGTTCACCTGGCTGCGCAGTTGGGCTGATTTACACTGGCTGGACAGTCTCGATTGCGACAATCTGCCGCGCGCCTTGAAATACTTGGGGACCATCTCCATATTGAGCTGAGTCCTTGCAATTGCCGTCTATCCTTGGGGGTGTGACGGCTAAAGCCATCTGTTTACCTATTTTTTATATTGAATCCTTAAAGGAGTGCGGCACATGTCAAAAGGGCATTCGCTACAAGACCCTTACTTGAATACTTTACGTAAAGAGAAAGTTGGGGTGTCTATCTACCTGGTCAACGGTATCAAACTGCAAGGCACGATCGAGTCTTTCGACCAGTTCGTTATCCTGCTGAAAAACACCGTTAGCCAAATGGTTTACAAACACGCTATCTCGACAGTGGTGCCGGTTCGTCCAATTCGTCTGCCAAGCGCAACCGAATCCGAAGCTGGTGACGCTGAGCCAGGTAACGCCTGATAGGAGTCTCCTTTGTTCTTTGAGCGCCACGGTGGTGGTGAGCGAGTAATCCTCGTTCACTTGGATGGACAGGACCCTGAGGCGCGCGAAGATCCGCAGGAGTTTCAGGAACTGGCTAATTCGGCAGGCGCCGAGACCGTTGCGTTTTTTAACGTGCCGCGTCATCGGCCAACTGCCAAATTTCTGATTGGCAGCGGCAAGGTCGAAGAACTGCGCGACCTGGTCAAGGCCGAAGAGGCCGATCTGGTGATTTTCAATCACATCCTCACGCCCAGTCAGGAACGTAACCTCGAACGTGTTTTCGAGTGTCGCGTGATCGACCGTACCGGTCTGATTCTCGATATTTTCGCCCAACGCGCCCGTACCCATGAGGGCAAGCTCCAGGTAGAACTGGCTCAGCTTGACCACATGAGCACCCGGCTGGTTCGTGGCTGGACTCACCTTGAACGCCAAGGTGGCGGTATCGGCATGCGTGGCCCGGGTGAAACCCAACTCGAAACCGACCGCCGTTTGCTGCGGGTTCGCCTGCGACAGATCAAGGGCCGACTGGAAAAAGTGCGCAGCCAGCGCGAACAGTCGCGACGTGGCCGTATGCGTGCGGATATCCCTACCGTGTCGCTGGTGGGCTATACCAACGCCGGTAAATCCACGCTCTTCAATAACGTGACGAAATCCGACGTTTACGCGGCTGACCAATTGTTTGCCACGCTGGACCCGACCCTGCGCCGTCTGGATCTGGACGACCTGGGGCCGATTGTCCTGGCGGACACGGTAGGTTTCATTCGCCACTTGCCCCACAAGCTGGTCGAGGCATTTCGGTCTACCCTCGAAGAGTCGAGCAACTCCGACCTGTTGTTGCACGTGATCGATGCGGCCGAACCAGATCGCATGTTGCAGATCGAGCAGGTGATGGTGGTGCTGGGCGAGATTGGTGCCCAGGACTTGCCGATACTCGAGGTCTATAACAAACTCGATTTGCTTGAAGGCGTTGAGCCACAAATCCAGCGCGACGAAAGCGGCAAACCCCTGCGGGTCTGGCTGTCGGCGCGTGATGGCACGGGTCTGGAATTGCTTGAGCAAGCCATTGCCGAGTTACTTGGCAGTGATTTGTTTATCGGTACCTTGCGCTTGCCGCAACGTTTTGCTCGACTGCGTGCGCAGTTTTTTGAACTCGGTGCGGTGCAGAAAGAAGAACACGACGAAGAAGGCATCAGCTTGCTGGCCGTTCGCTTGCCACGGATCGAGTTGAATCGATTAGTGAGTCGCGAAGGTTTGCAGCCGAATGAGTTCATCGAGCAACACACTTTGCAATAAAAGCCTGAGAAAGCGGTTGTGTCGTGGTGACAGGCATTCTGTAGCATTGGTCGGCGCGCCGTGGGTGCGTCTTTGCTTTATCAGATGGAGAGCGCTATGGCTTGGAATGAGCCGGGTGGCAACTCGAATAATCAGGATCCTTGGGGTGGCAAGCGCCGCAATAACGGCGACCGCAAGGGACCACCGGATCTCGACGAGGCCTTCCGAAAGCTGCAGGAAAGCCTGAACGGGTTGTTCGGTGGTGGTAAGAAACGTGGTGATGACGGCGGTGGTTCGGGCAAGAGTGGCGGCTTCGGCGGCATTCTTGGTGTCGTACTCGTCGTGCTGGCGGCCGTCTGGCTGTACAGCGCGGTCTATGTCGTCGACGAGCAGGAGCAAGCCGTGGTGCTGCGCTTCGGCAAGTACTACGAAACCGTCGGCCCGGGCCTGAACATCTATTTCCCGCCGATCGACAGGAAGTACATGGAGAACGTGACGCGCGAGCGTTCGTACACCAAGCAAGGCCAGATGCTGACCGAAGACGAGAATATCGTCGAAGTGCCGCTGACCGTGCAGTACAAGATCAGCAACCTGCAGGATTTCGTACTGAACGTCGATCAGCCGGAAATCAGCCTGCAGCAAGCGACCGACAGTGCTTTGCGCCATGTGGTGGGTTCCACCGCGATGGACCAGGTGCTGACCGAAGGTCGTGAGTTGATGGCCAGCGAAATCAAGGAGCGTCTGCAACGCTTCATGGATACCTATCGTACTGGCATCACTGTTACACAGGTGAACGTTCAGAACGCCGCGGCGCCACGTGAAGTGCAGGAAGCCTTTGATGACGTGATCCGTGCCCGTGAAGACGAGCAGCGTTCGCGCAACCAGGCTGAAACCTACGCCAACGGCGTTGTGCCGGAAGCCCGTGGTCAAGCCCAACGCATTCTTGAAGACGCCAACGGTTACCGTGATGAAACGGTATCGCGCGCCAAGGGTGAGGCTGATCGCTTCACCAAACTGGTTGCCGAGTACCGCAAGGCACCTGAAGTAACGCGTGAGCGTCTATACCTCGACACCATGCAGGAAGTCTTCACCAATACCAGCAAGGTACTCGTGACCGGCAACAAGAATGGCCAGAGCAATCTGCTGTACTTGCCGCTGGACAAAATGATTCAGAACAGTTCGGGCGGTAATGCGCCGGTAACCGGTTCGGCAGCAGCCAATAGCAATTCGGATGTCACGCCGCATGTCACTGACCAGCCGCAAGCGCGCACAAGGGAGACCCGCTGATGAGCAATAAATCGCTGATCGCCCTGATCGTTGGCGTCGTTGTAGTGCTGGTGGGCTGGAACTGCTTCTACATTGTGGCTCAGACCGAGCGCGCGGTGTTGCTGCAGTTCGGTCGCGTGGTCCAGGCGGATGTTCAGCCGGGACTGCATGTGAAAGTGCCTTACGTTAACCAGGTGCGCAAATTCGACGCACGCCTGATGACGCTGGATGCACCGACACAGCGCTTCCTGACGCTGGAAAAGAAAGCCGTCATGGTTGATGCCTTTGCCAAGTGGCGCGTGAAAGATGCCGAGCGTTTCTACACCGCGACTTCCGGTCTCAAGCAGATTGCCGACGAGCGCCTGTCCCGTCGTCTCGAATCGGGCCTGCGTGACCAATTTGGTAAGCGCACCCTGCATGAAGTGGTTTCCGGTGAACGTGACGCGCTGATGGCGGACATCACCGCTTCGCTGAACAAGATGGCGGAAAAAGAACTGGGCATCGAAGTTGTCGATGTTCGGGTCAAGGCCATCGACCTGCCGAAAGAAGTGAACCGCAGCGTGTTCGAACGTATGAGCACCGAGCGTGAGCGTGAAGCTCGCGAGCACCGCGCCAAGGGTAATGAGCTGGCAGAAGGCATCCGTGCCGACGCTGACCGTCAACGCCGCGTGTTGCTGGCTGAAGCCTATCGTGAATCTGAAGAGGTTCGAGGTGATGGTGATGCCCAGGCATCCTCCATCTACTCCAAGGCCTACGGCCAGGACCAGGAGTTCTACGCGTTCTACCGTAGCCTGCGTGCTTACCGTGAAAGCTTCGCGAACAAATCCGACGTATTGGTCCTTGACCCAAGCAGCGACTTCTTCCGTTACCTGGAAAAAGCCAAGCCTTGATACTGCGTTGACCCGAATCATCACCCCGCCTGGCGGCTAAAGCCTCGGGCGGGGTGATCCTTTGGGAAAACGTGTGTATGATGCGGCAGCCGGGAAATTCCCGGCTTTTTTGCGTCTGCACGTTTGATTGCTGTTTTTATGCAGGCTCTACAGGTTTTTCGAGGAAAGTGAATGGCGAAGCCGGTTCAAGGCTTTTCGCCGTGTCGTCCATGCGCGTGGTTTGCGCATGAACCGATCATTTTCTGCTTCACTCAAGGCTCGCCCGAGGGCTTGCCGCCCGGATCATAGGGGAATGGCGTAATGGCAACGGTAGACCGCTGGCTGCTGCCAGATGGCATCGAAGAAGTACTGCCACCAGAAGCGGCGCGCATTGAAGTCGCGCGTCGTCAGGTGTTGGATCTGTTCCAGAGCTGGGGTTACGAGTTTGTCGTGACTCCCCATATCGAGTACCTGGAATCCCTGCTGACCGGCGCGGGCTCTGACCTCGATTTGCGTACCTTCAAGGTCATCGACCCGCAATCGGGCCGGCAGATGGGTTTCCGTGCCGACATCACGCCGCAAGTGGCGCGCATCGATGCGCACACCTTGCGCCGCGAAGGCCCGAGCCGCCTGTGCTATGCCGGTAGCGTGCTGCACGCCCAGCCTCGCGCCTTGTCGTCCTCGCGCAGCCCGATCCAGTTGGGTGCCGAGTTGTACGGCGATGCCAGCCCGAGCAGCGACGTGGAAGTCATCAGCCTGATGTTGGCTATGCTGCAACTGGCCGATGTGCCGGATGTGCACATGGACCTCGGTCATGTCGGCATCTACCGTGGCCTGGCCCGCGCTGCCGGTTTGTCCGGTGAAGTCGAGCAACAATTGTTCGACGCGTTGCAACGCAAGGCCATCGACGAGGTCATTACCTTGACCGAAGGCCTGCCTGCCGATTTGTCGGGCATGCTGCGCGCGTTGGTTGATTTGTGTGGCGGCCGTGAAGTGTTGGGCGCCGCCCGCGAGCGTCTGGCGAATGCGCCGGCCCCGGTTCTGGCGGCTCTGGACGACCTGCTGGCGATTGCCGAACGTCTGTCCATGCGTTTCCCGGAGCTGCCGCTGTACTTCGATCTTGGCGAGTTGCGCGGTTACCACTACCACACCGGTGTGGTGTTCGCGGTGTTCGTGCCGGGCGTTGGCCAGTCCATTGCCCAGGGCGGTCGTTACGACGACATCGGCGCCGACTTCGGTCGCGCGCGTCCGGCCACTGGCTTCTCTACCGATTTGAAAACCCTGGTGACCCTGGGGCGTGCTGACATCGAGCTACCGTCTGGCGGTATCTGGATGCCTGACAGTACGGATGCGGCACTCTGGCAGCAGGTTTGCCAGTTGCGCAGTGAGGGTCAGCGTGTCGTTCAGGCATTGCCTGGACAACCTTTGGCCGCCGCCCGTGAAGCGGACTGCGACCGGCAATTGATTCAGCAGAACGGGCTTTGGCAAGTATTGCCGCTGGCTTCTTGAGTTTTCCCGCCGGCGGCTGCCGGCACCAAGTTTGCGCGAATGAGGACAAGTGTTATGGGTAAGAATGTCGTAGTCCTGGGCACCCAATGGGGTGATGAGGGCAAAGGCAAGATCGTTGATCTGCTGACCGAACATGCTGCCGCCGTAGTGCGCTACCAGGGTGGCCACAACGCGGGTCACACTCTGGTGATCGACGGCGAGAAAACCGTGTTGCACCTGATCCCGTCGGGCGTACTGCGCGAAGGCGTGCAGTGCCTGATCGGTAACGGCGTGGTGGTTGCACCTGACGCCCTGCTACGCGAGATCACCAAGCTGGAAGAGAAAGGCGTACCGGTGCGCGAGCGCCTGCGTATCAGCCCGTCCTGCCCGCTGATCCTGTCCTTCCACGTGGCGCTGGACCAGGCCCGTGAAAAGGCCCGTGGCGAGCTGAAGATCGGTACCACCGGTCGCGGCATCGGCCCGGCGTACGAAGACAAGGTTGCTCGTCGTGGCCTGCGCGTTGGCGACCTGCTCAACATGCCGCGCTTCGAAGACAAGCTGCGTGAACTGGTGGACTACCACAACTTCATGCTGGTGGGTTACTACAAAGAGCCTGCCATCGAGTTCGAAAAAACCCTGGCCGAGTGCAAGGAATACGCTGAGCTGCTCAAGCCATTGATGCTGGACGTGACGGCCGAGCTGCACGACCTGCGTCGCGCTGGCAAAGACATCATGTTCGAAGGCGCCCAGGGTTCGTTGCTCGACATCGACCACGGCACCTACCCGTACGTGACCAGCTCCAATACCACCGCCGGTGGCGTGGCGACCGGTTCGGGCGTTGGCCCGATGTTCCTGGATTACATCCTGGGCATCACCAAGGCTTACACCACTCGCGTAGGTTCGGGCCCATTCCCGACTGAGCTGTTTGACGAAGTGGGTGCGCACCTGGCCAAGCAAGGTCACGAGTTCGGTGCTACCACCGGCCGTGCCCGTCGTTGCGGCTGGTTCGACGCCGTTATCCTGCGTCGCGCTATCGATGTGAACAGCATCTCGGGCATCTGCCTGACCAAGCTGGACGTACTCGACGGTCTGGAAACCATCAACATCTGCGTCGGCTACAAAGATGCGCAGGGCAACGCTGTTGCCCCGACTGACGCTGACAGCTACGTAGGCCTTCAACCTGTGTACGAAGAAGTGCCGGGCTGGACCGAATCGACCGTGGGCGCCAAAACCCTGGAAGAGCTGCCAGCTAACGCTCGTGCCTACATCAAACGCGTTGAAGAGTTGATCGGCGCGCCGATTGACATTATTTCGACGGGGCCGGACCGCAACGAAACCATCGTTCTGCGTCATCCGTTTGCTTGATAAGTCATTGAAGTGAAACACAAAGGGTCCTTAATAGGGCCCTTTGTCGTTTATGCCTCTTGGACGGCATGACCTTTGCTGTGATGTTGAATAAAAGCATCGCTTCCAGCGCGCCATCAATTTAATGGCGCCAAAGCAGAGGGATTTTAAGTGTCGGCAGTTCTCTCATTGTTACAAAGCCGTTTGTTGCGGCCCGTGTTCGTTACCCTCGGTATCGCCCTTTTGGTGCAAGTGCTGGTGGCTGTTGCTCTGACCCGGAGCACAGTGACTGCATTGGAAGCCGATCTGGGTGTGCGCCTGGGTGCCGACAGTCAAAAACTCTCTGGCGAACTTGAGCAGGCAGGACGTGAAGTCACGTCGAGCCTCGACAACCTCTCGACCAGCACGCGTCAGCGCCTAACGGCCGGTTTGTCCTCGCGTTTGAAGGAGGAACAGGCTCAGTTGCGTGCGACGCTGGAAAAAGACCTGAAGGACTCCGCCAATGACATGGCGCAGCTTCTGGCCTCGGTCGCCCCCCGCGCGATGTGGGACAGCGACGTTCCAACCCTGTCCGAATTCGCCCGCCGTGCCCAGCGCAATCCCAACGTATTGTTCGTGGTGTATGACGATGCAACCGGGCAGCACTTGACGCGCTACCTCAATCGTGAAAACCCGATCAACAAGGCACTCCTTGAAAAAGGCCAGGGCGAGCGCGCGCTGGACAAAGTGCTGGATGCAGCGAAGAACGATCCTTCGGTTTATTACCTCGAAGCCTCGATCAATCCCAATGGCGTGGAAATCGGCAAGGTCGTGATGGGGGTCTCCACCGCCTCGGTGGAAACCGACCTCGCGGCCCTGGACAAGCGCTTCTCGGCGCTGATTGCCAGCAGCGATCAACTGGTCGGTGACAGCCTCAAGGGCGCGGCCGCGGACAGTGCCGCGGCGATGGGTGCGCGTTTGCAGTCGGCGCAGTCCACGGCGTCTGAAATGAAAGCCAACACCACCAGCACCGTGCAGGAAGCTGCGGCGACCTTGCGCTGGCGCATTGGCGTGGGCCTGGCCCTGGTCGGTTGTGGCGTGCTGTTGTTGCTGGCCGTGGTGCTGGGGCGTCGAGTGGTCAACCGCTTGAAGCTGCTGATCAGCGCCATGGACGATCTGGCGGCGGGCGAGGGCGACCTGACCAAGCGCGTGCAGATCAACAGCAAGGACGAAATCGGCGACATGGCCTCGGCAGTCAATCGCTTTGTGGATAAGTTGCAGCCGATTGTGCGTGAAGCGGGCGATGTCGCTCAGCGCACCGGCGTGGAAATCGGTGCCATGACCCTGCGTAATGCCGGGGCGGACAAGGCCGCAGGCATGCAGCGCGATGAAGTGGCTGAGAGCCTGCGAGCGTTGTCGCAAATGGCGGATGAAGCCCAGTCTGAAAGCCACGCCATGCAGGCGGCTTTGCAGCAGGTGGTGGACATTCGTTCGGCCACTGACGAAAACACCCGGACTTCGGCAAAAGTCGGCAGCTTGATCGAAGCGCTGGCTGGGCAAGTTGATACCGGGGCGAAAGTCATCGAGCGACTGGCGCAGCAGAGCGAGCAGATTGAAGTGGTGTTGACGGTGATCCACGGGATCGCCGAGCAAACCAACCTGCTGGCACTGAACGCAGCCATCGAAGCGGCGCGTGCAGGCGAGACCGGTCGCGGGTTTGCTGTGGTGGCTGACGAAGTGCGGGCGCTGGCGAGCAAGACACAGAGTTCGACCGGCGACATTCAGGCGCACATCGTGGCCTTGCAACAAGGTGCGCGTGAAGCGGTGGCGGCGATTGGTCAGGCCGGGCGTCAGGCCAGCGAAGGTTTGCTGGTACTGCGCGACAGTGCGCGGTTGCAGCAGTCGGTGCAGGAGTCAGTCGAGCAGGTGCATGCGGCGATTGGCCTGGCGACTCAGGCAGCGGCGCACCAGGCCCAAGGTGCGCAGGCAGTGCGCGGTCGGGTTGAAACCATTCATGCACAGGCTGAGAAAGCGGCTCAGGCGGTGGTGGAAACCACGGCCAGCGGCAAGGTGCTGGATGGGTTGGCGGCGCAGTTGAAGGCGAGTCTGGGGCAGTTCAGGGCGTAACTGGTTGTCCAGACTGGCCCCTTCGCGAGCAAGCCCGCTCCCACATTTGATCTCTGGTGCCCACAAATAGTGAGCTCACCGTAGATCCAGTGTGGGAGCGGGCTTGCTCGCGAAGGCGGTCTCAACGGCTCAAATACATCCGAGTCGTGAGTAGATAAACCGGCACCCCTGACACCACTATCAACAACGCCGCATAAGGCGCCGCTGCCGCAAACTCCACATTCGCGGTATGCGCCCACACCTCTGTCGCCAAGGTATTGAGCCCGGTCGGGCTCAACAGCAATGTCGCCGTCAGCTCCTTCATCGCATCCAGAAACACCAACGCAAACGCCGCACCCAGCGCCGGGAAAATAATCGGCAGCGTGATTCGGCAAAACGCGCTGAACGACGTAGCCCCCAGCGTGCGCGCCGCCTCTTCCAGTTGCGGTGCAGCCTTGTTCAAAGCCGTTCGAATCGGCGCCTGAGCCAGTGGCAAAAACAACAGCGCGTAAGCGATCAGCAGCAAGGCGGACGTCTGGTACAGCGCTGGCACATAGTGCAGGGCGAAATACACCAACGTCAGCGCAATCACCAAGCCCGGCAGCGCATGCAGCAGATAGGGCAGGCGCTCGGCCCAGATTGCCAATGGACCCTTGTAACGGACCACCAGCAAGCCCACCGGCACGGCCAGCACCAGACAAAGCGCTGCGCCACCCAGCGACAGTGCCAGCGATGAGAGCAGTGCTTCGCCGATTGCGGCTACCGGGAATGCTGCTGAAGAGCCGACCGCCAGCCAATAGCCCAGCATCCCCAGCGGAATGCCACTGCCGATGATCGCCAGCGCCAGGCAGTAAAGCTGTCCGACACCCGCCCAAGGCCCCAATCGAACCTGTTCCGCGTGCCGCGCCGCACCCTGGCCGGTACGAACATGCCGGCCCTTGCCGCGAACCCGCAGCTCCAGCCACAACAACACCAGGCACATCGCCAGCAACACCGCCGACAGCATGGCCGCGTTGGCATTACTGAATTCCAGTTCGAATTGCTGATAAATCGCCGTGGTAAAGGTTTGCAGGCCGATGATCGATAGCGCGCCGAACTCCACCAGCATGTGCAGCGCAATCAACAGTGAGCCCGCCAGCAACGACGGCCAGAGCAGCGGCAGCGTGATTCTGAAAAACACGCCCCAGCGATTCTGTCCAAGTGTCCGGGCAGATTCTTCAAGAGAGGGATCAAGATTGCGCAACGTCGCCGCGACCGGCAGAAAGATCAGCGGGTACTTGGAAAGCGTCATCACCAGAATCGCCCCGCCCAGGCCTTCGAAGTGAGCGCTGAGCGATACCCAGGTAAAACTGCTGACAAACGCCGGAACGGCGAACGGCAAGCAAAGGATGACGCCCCACAAACGTCGTCCCGGCAGATTGCTGCGTTCCAGCAGCCAGGCCAGCGACAGGCCGATCACGGCGCAGGCCAGCGTCACGCCGGCCATCAGCGCCAACGTATTACGCAGCAGCCCAAACACATAAGGTCGCCACAGCAGATGCAACGCCTCGGCCCAGCCTGCTTGCCAGGCTTTTAGGCCGACGTACATCAGCGGTAACAGGCTGAGCACAACCAGCAACAGCACCGGTAGCAACAGCCAGATCGACGGTCGCTTGCGCCGTGGCACGTAACCTCCGCTAGAGGCTGGGGCGGATAACGATGCGCTCATCAGTTCAAGCCAACGTCGCGTTCCAGGTCCAGGGCCTGTTCGGCGTTACCCAGATCGGCCGGTGTGACATTGGGGGCTTGCAGTTCGCTGAAAGGCTTGAGGCCGCGGTCCGATTCCATGCCTTTGTGCAGCGGGTATTCGGCGGTGGTCTGGGTGATCACGCGCTGGCCTTCTTCGCTGGCCATATAGGCCAGAAATGCCTGGGCTTCTTTTGGGTGTTTGCTGGATTTCAGCACGGCTGCGCTGGAAACGGTGATCAGCCCGCCGACGTCGCCGCCGGTGAAGTAATGCAGTTTGGAATCCAGCTGGCCTTTCTCGCGTTGCAGGGCGAACCAGTAATAGTTGTTCACCAGCACCGTGGGGACTTCACCATTTTCCACGGCCTTGAGGGCGACCATGTTGTTGCTGTAGGTCTTGCCGAACGCGCGCAGGCCGGTCAGCCATTCTTCAGCCGCATCCATGCCATGTACTTTGATGATCGCGACCGCTTGTTCCTGGAAGGCGCCACTGGTGGGCACGAAGCCGACCTTGCCTTGCCATTTCGGATTGGAGAATTCCATCACTGATGTTGGCAGGTCCTTCTCCTCGATCAGCTTGGGATTGTAGGCCACCACCCGGACCCGGGCCGTAATGCCGATCCAGGTGCCGTTGCCCGCAACATAGTCCTTGGGCAAAACTGCCAGCGTGGCGTCGTCGGTCTTGGCGAGGAAACCTTGCTCGCCGAGTTTGTTCAGTGGCGGCGATTCTTCGGTGTAGATCACGTCGGCGGGGGAGCGATCGCCTTCTTCCATGACCTGGCTGGCGAGCTGGTTGCTGCTGCCTTTGCGCACTTTCACATGGATGCCGGTCTTGGCTTCGAAAGCCTTGGCGATGGCGTCGCCGACTTCCTTGTGTTGACCGTTATAGAGCGTCAGGGAAGCCGGATCGGCAGCCTGGGTGAGGGGAGTGGCGAGTGCCAGGCCGAGCAGGGTGAACGTCAGGCCGCGGCGCAGGGTATTTCGAAACATCATTCGCAGGGTTCCTCACTGTCGCATTTGCAAAAACTTGCAACAATGATAAACGATATTGTTTCTCAAGTGCGCCTTGCGGGCGTATACCCAGCCTGTAGGAGCAAAGCTTGCTCGCGATGGCAATCTTGAGGGCGCCATCGCGGGCAAGCCTTGCTTCTACAGAAGATGCGTCTGGATTTTTGGAGGCCAGAAACGCAAAAACCCGCTTTCGCGGGTTTCTGTGAAATTCAAGGTCGTAACCTTGAATTTGAATTGGTGCCCAGAAGAAGACTCGAACTTCCACGACCTTGCGGTCACCAGCACCTGAAGCTGGCGTGTCTACCAATTTCACCATCTGGGCATTTATCTTCAGCGTTGCCGCTGTTGATGTGGCGCACTATACGGAGAGCGTTTTGATCTGTAAACCCCTGATTTAGATTTAATAAATCAGAAGCCTGGAATACGAAAACCAGATGCTGTAAATGCAAAAACCCGCTTTCGCGGGTTTTTGTGTGAGCCTTGAAATTGATCTAATCTCAAGCTCGAAATTGGTGCCCAGAAGAAGACTCGAACTTCCACGACCTTGCGGTCACCAGCACCTGAAGCTGGCGTGTCTACCAATTTCACCATCTGGGCAGTATCGAGAGCGCGTCTGCGTCGTCGATGGCGCGCACTATACGGAGCGTCTTTTTAACTGTAAACCCCCGACATCAAAAAAACCTGGAAAATTTCGCCAGTGGTCTTTAAATCAGCTTTGCGATGTCGATAAAGGGCTTTAGAAGGGCTGTCATAGCTTGAAATTTCCCGTTTCATTACGCCTATGCCAAACTAACCCGCATATAGACAAGGTGAAAACTCTCTAATGGCCGATTGGCAGTCCCTCGATCCCGAGGCCGCTCGTGAAGCGGAAAAATATGAAAACCCCATTCCTAGCCGCGAACTGATCCTTCAGCACCTTGCTGATCGAGGTTCGCCTGCTAACCGTGAGCAGCTGGTTGAAGAGTTTGGTCTGACCACAGAAGACCAGATCGAAGCCCTGCGTCGCCGCCTGCGCGCCATGGAGCGCGACGCTCAGCTCATCTATACCCGTCGCGGCACCTATGCGCCGGTGGACAAGCTCGACCTGATCCTGGGCCGCATCAGCGGTCACCGTGACGGCTTCGGCTTCCTGGTGCCGGACGACGGCAGTGACGACCTGTTCATGAGCCCGGCGCAAATGCGTCTGGTCTTCGATGGCGATCGTGCCCTGGCCCGCGTTTCCGGTCTCGATCGTCGCGGTCGCCGTGAAGGCATGATCGTCGAAGTGGTTTCCCGCGCTCACGAAACCATCGTCGGTCGCTATTTCGAAGAAGGCGGTATCGGCTTCGTCGTTGCGGATAACCCGAAGATCCAGCAAGAAGTGCTGGTCACGCCGGGTCGCAATGCCAACGCCCAGATCGGCCAATTCGTTGAAGTGAAGATCACTCACTGGCCGACACCACGCTTCCAGCCGCAAGGCGACGTGGTCGAGGTTGTGGGCAACTACATGGCGCCGGGCATGGAAATCGATGTCGCCCTGCGCACCTACGACATTCCTCACGTCTGGCCTGAAGCGGTGTTGAAAGAAGCCGCCAAGCTCAAGCCGGAAGTCGAAGAGAAAGACAAAGAGAAGCGCATCGACCTGCGCCATCTGCCGTTCGTGACCATCGACGGTGAAGATGCGCGCGACTTCGATGACGCGGTTTACTGCGAATCCAAGCCGGGCAAGCTGCGCCTGTTCTCCGGTGGCTGGAAGTTGTACGTGGCGATTGCCGACGTTTCCAGTTACGTGAAGATCGGTTCGGCCCTGGACAACGAATCCCAGGTTCGCGGCAACTCGGTGTACTTCCCCGAGCGCGTGATACCCATGCTGCCGGAGCAGCTGTCCAACGGCCTGTGCTCGCTGAACCCGCACGTCGACCGTCTGGCCATGGTTTGCGAGATGACCATCTCCAAGTCCGGCGAAATGACCGACTACTGCTTCTACGAAGCGGTGATTCACTCCCACGCTCGCCTGACTTACAACAAAGTCAGCGCGATGCTGGAAACGCCGAAACTCACCGAAGCGCGTCAGCTTCGCGGCGAGTACAACGACGTTCTGCCGCACCTCAAGCAGCTTTACGCACTGTACAAAGTGCTGCTGGCCGCTCGTCACGTGCGTGGCGCGATCGATTTCGAAACGCAGGAAACCCGGATCATCTTCGGGACCGAGCGCAAGATTGCCGAAATCCGTCCGACCGTGCGTAACGATGCGCACAAGCTGATCGAGGAATGCATGCTGGCGGCCAACGTGGCCACCGCTGAATTCCTGAAAAAGCACGAAATCCCGGCGCTGTACCGCGTCCACGATGGTCCGCCACCGGAGCGTCTGGAAAAACTTCGCGCCTTCCTCGGTGAGCTCGGCCTGTCCCTGCATAAAGGCAAGGACGGCCCGTCGCCGAAGGACTACCAGGCATTGCTGGCAAGTATCAAGGACCGTCCGGATTTCCATCTGATCCAGACCGTTATGCTTCGCTCTTTGAGCCAGGCGGTGTACAGCGCTGATAACCAGGGTCACTTCGGCCTGAATTACGAAGCCTATACCCACTTCACCTCGCCGATCCGCCGCTACCCGGACTTGCTCACGCACCGGGCGATCCGCAGCGTGATCCATTCCAAGCAGGACACCCCGCACGTTCGCCGTGCTGGCGCGATGACCATTCCGAAGGCGCGGATCTATCCGTACGACGAAGCGACACTGGAGCAGCTTGGCGAGCAATGCTCGATGAGCGAGCGCCGTGCCGACGAAGCGACCCGCGACGTCGTGAACTGGCTCAAGTGCGAGTTCATGAAAGATCGCGTGGGCGAGTCGTTCCCGGGTGTGATCACTGCCGTGACCGGTTTCGGCCTGTTCGTCGAACTGACCGATATCTACGTCGAAGGCCTGGTGCACGTCACCGCGCTGCCGGGCGATTACTACCACTTCGATCCCGTGCATCACCGCCTCGCCGGTGAGCGTACCGGTCGCAGCTTCCGTCTGGGCGACACCGTTGAAGTGCGCGTCATGCGCGTTGACCTCGACGAGCGCAAGATCGACTTCGAGATGGCTGAAAAAACCATCAGCGCGCCGATTGGCCGCAAGAAGCGTGGAACTGAAACTACTGCTCCAGCGGCTAAAACCGCCGCAGAACCGGCACCGGCGAAAACCGGTCGTCGTCCTGCCAAGGAAAAGGCTCCCGAAGCCTATCGCCCAAGCGATGCGGCGGCGAAAAACGCCGAGCTGCGCAAAAGCCGTGAACTGAAACAGGCGTTGCTGTCTGAAGCGAAAAGCGGCGGTAAAGCGGCGTCTGGGGGAAAGACCGGACGGTCGGCGCCTGACAAGGCCCCCGGCGGCAAGCCAGCAAAACCGAGCAAACATCGTAAAGGCCCGCCAAAAGCGGGTGCTGCTCCAGCTGCCAAAAGTGGCGGAGTGCGTAAACCTAAGGCCAAGTCATGAGTAATTTGGAAAAAATCTACGGCGTACACGCGGTAGAGGCGTTGCTGCGCCACCACCCGAAACGCGTCAAGCAGATCTGGCTGGCGGAAGGCCGCAGTGATCCGCGCGTTCAGACGTTGATCGCGCTTGCTGCCGAAAATCGTGTGGCGGTCGGTAATGCCGAGCGTCGTGAGCTGGATGCCTGGGTGGAAGGCGTGCATCAGGGCGTGGTGGCGGACGTCAGTCCGAGCCAGGTCTGGGGCGAAGCAATGCTCGACGAGTTGCTGGACCGTACCGAAGGCGCACCGCTGTTGCTGGTGCTCGACGGCGTGACCGACCCGCACAACCTCGGCGCTTGCCTGCGTTCGGCCGATGCGGCCGGTGCACTGGCGGTGATCGTGCCCAAGGACAAATCAGCGACGCTGACCCCAACGGTGCGTAAAGTGGCCTGTGGCGCGGCGGAAGTGATTCCGTTGGTCGCCGTGACCAACCTGGCGCGCACCCTGGAAAAGCTCAAGCAGCGTGGTTTGTGGGTTGTCGGTACGGCGGGTGAGGCTGAGCAGAGCCTGTATCAGCAAGATATGACCGGCCCGACCATCCTGATCATGGGGGCAGAAGGCAGCGGCATGCGTCGCCTGACGCGCGATCTTTGTGACTACCTGGTGCACTTGCCGATGACGGGCAGCGTCAGCAGTCTCAACGTGTCCGTGGCGACTGGCGTCTGCCTGTTCGAAGCCCAGCGTCAGCGCAGCGTCAAAGCCGCCGGGACCGCTAAAAAGTCTTAAGTCGTACGCGATCCAAATGTGGGAGCGGGCTTGCTCGCGAAAGCGGTGTGTCATTCAGCAACAATGTTGAATGTGATGCCGCTTTCGCGAGCAAGCCCGCTCCCACATTGGATTTGCGTAAACGCGAAGATTGTTGGTGCGAACGAACTGTTCAAATAATCACCAATTGCCTTGCACCTCTCTTGTCCCTTCTCTACAATTGCGCCCCTTGCTGTGACGGCAGGCACTGATGTGTCTATCGCAAGCAAGTCCATAAGTGTCATTCACTCCTTGTCTGACCGCTTTTGAGCGGCAGGCTACAACCCGTAAGGAGCATTCATGCGTCATTACGAAATCATCTTTTTGGTCCACCCGGATCAAAGCGAGCAAGTCGGCGGCATGGTAGAGCGTTACACCAAGCTGATCGAAGAAGACGGCGGCAAAATCCACCGTCTGGAAGATTGGGGCCGTCGTCAACTGGCCTACGCAATCAACAATGTTCACAAGGCTCACTACGTGATGCTGAACGTTGAGTGCACTGGCAAGGCCCTGGCCGAGCTGGAAGACAACTTCCGCTACAACGATGCAGTGATCCGTAACCTGGTCATCCGTCGCGAAGAAGCCGTTACCGGCCAATCCGAGATGCTCAAGGCTGAAGAAAACCGCAGTGAGCGCCGTGAGCGTCGCGACCGTCCTGAGCACGAAGGCGCTGAAAGCGCTGATAGTGATGACAGCGACAACAGCGATAACGCTGACGAGTAATCCACGGACCTTTTAAGGAGCCTATCAAATGGCACGTTTCTTCCGTCGTCGTAAATTCTGCCGCTTCACCGCTGAAGACGTGAAAGAGATCGATTACAAAGATCTCAACACTCTGAAAGCTTATGTATCCGAGACCGGCAAAATCGTTCCAAGCCGCATCACCGGTACCAAAGCACGTTATCAGCGTCAGCTGGCCACCGCTATCAAGCGCGCCCGCTTCCTGGCCCTGCTGGCCTACACCGACAGCCACGGCCGCTGAGACCGGGCAGTCGACACGTAGCAAAGGATTGAATGCATGCGCGCCATAGCTGAGTTCATCATGCGCGGCCGCATGCAGGCCACTCTCGTAGTGGCTGGATGCGTAACATTGCCGTTGTTGTATTGGTTGGGTGCTGCCGCGGGATGCCTTGTGCTTCTGCGGCGCGGATTGAAGGACGCCCTTGGCGTTCTTGCCCTGGGAATGCTGCCGGCGTTGATCTGGTGGCTTTACTCGGATGACCCTCGGGCACTTCTGGTGCTGTTGGGTTCTTCGAGCCTTGCGTTGGTTTTGCGCGCAAGCGAATCCTGGGACCGCGTGCTGCTGGTCAGCATAGCGATGGGGGTGGTGTTTTCAGTGGTGCTGGGGGCGACGTTTGGTCCCCAAATCGAGATGCTGGCGCAGGCTTTGATAAAAGTCATGCCGTCGCTACTCGGTGATGTCTACGAGAAGTTGTCGGTAGACGAGCAAGCGCATTTTGCGTCCCTGATTGCACCGGTCCTGACCGGCCTGATTGCGGCCTTGTTGCAAATCGTCAGTGTGCTGAGCCTGCTTGTCGGGCGCTACTGGCAGGCGTTGTTGTACAACCCGGGTGGTTTTGGTCGCGAGTTTCGCGCCATCCGATTCCCGTTTTTGCCAGCGATGTTGCTGCTGGCGTGCATGCTTCTGGGGCCGAACATCGGTCCACAGATGGCCATGTTAACGCCGTTGTGCAGCGTACCGCTGGTGTTCGCCGGGCTGGCCCTGATTCACGGGCTGGTGGCGCAAAAGCGACTGGCCAGGTTCTGGCTGGTGGGGTTGTACGTCACGCTGTTGCTGTTTATGCAGCTGATCTATCCGTTGCTGGTGGTCTTGGCCATCGTCGACAGCCTGATTGATTTTCGCGGTCGTTCGGCACCGAAAGATGCCGATAGCGCGAACGGTGAAGGTTAAAAGTTAAGAGGATTTTCACATGCAACTGATCCTTCTGGAAAAAGTCACCAACCTGGGCAACCTGGGTGACAAAGTGAACGTTAAGGCTGGTTACGGTCGTAACTACCTGCTGCCTTACGGCAAAGCTACCGCTGCGACCGCTGCCAACCTGGCTGCGTTCGAAGAGCGTCGCGCTGAGCTGGAAAAAGCCGCAGCAGACCGTAAAACTTCGGCTGAAAGCCGTGCCGCCCAACTGGCTGAGCTGGAAGTGACTATCACTGCCACCGCCGGTGACGAAGGCAAGCTGTTCGGTTCGATCGGCACCCACGACATCGCTGATGCACTGACCGCCTCTGGCGTTGAAGTTGCAAAAAGCGAAGTTCGTCTGCCGAACGGCACCATCCGCAACGTAGGCGAATTCGACGTAGCCGTGCACCTGCACGCTGAAGTTGAAGCCACCGTACGCGTTGTCGTGGTAGCAGCTTAAGTAGTACTTGTCGGCTGGCACCCTCGGGTGCTTGTCGGTAACATCGGGCACGATCCTGTTTACAGGTCGTGCCCTTTGTCTTTCTGTACCCCCGCTTTTCATAACCAACATTCAAGTGGCCATGAACGATATCTCCGCACCCGAGCAATACGATCTGCAAACCGCTTCCCTGAAGGTGCCGCCGCACTCCATCGAGGCCGAACAGGCCGTGCTCGGTGGTTTGATGCTGGACAACAACGCCTGGGAACGCGTGCTCGATCAAGTGTCGGATGGCGATTTCTATCGACATGACCACCGCCTGATCTTCCGTGCGATCGCGAAGCTCGCCGACCAGAACTCCCCAATCGACGTCGTGACCCTTGCCGAGCAATTGGACAAGGAAGGTCAGACCTCGCAAGTCGGTGGTCTCGGTTACCTTGGCGAACTGGCGAAAAACACACCGTCCGTCGCCAACATCAAGGCTTACGCACAGATCGTTCGTGCACGGGCGACGTTGCGGCAGCTGATTGGTATCGCCACCGAGATTGCTGACAGCGCCTTCAATCCCGAAGGCCGCACGGCTGAAGAGATTCTCGACGAAGCTGAACGGCAGATCTTCCAGATCGCCGAGGCCCGGCCAAAAACCGGCGGCCCGGTGAGCGTGAATGACCTGCTGACCAAAGCCATCGACCGCATCGATACCCTGTTCAACACTGACAACGCCATCACCGGCCTGTCCACCGGCTACACCGACCTCGACGGGATGACCAGCGGCCTGCAGCCGTCTGACTTGATCATCGTCGCCGGCCGTCCATCGATGGGTAAAACCACCTTTGCGATGAACCTGGTGGAAAATGCCGTGCTGCGCAGCGAAAAGTGCGTACTGGTTTACTCGCTGGAGATGCCAGGCGAATCGCTGATCATGCGTATGTTGTCGTCCCTGGGCCGTATCGACCAGACCAAGGTCCGTGCCGGTCGGCTGGACGATGACGATTGGCCGCGCCTGACCTCGGCGGTCAACTTGCTCAACGACCGCAAGCTGTTCATCGACGATACGGCCGGTATCAGCCCCTCGGAAATGCGTGCGCGGACCCGTCGATTGGTGCGTGAGCATGGCGACGTCGGCCTGATCATGATCGACTACCTGCAATTGATGCAGATTCCAGGTTCGGGCGGCGACAACCGGACCAACGAGATTTCCGAGATCTCCCGCTCCTTGAAAGCCTTGGCCAAGGAATTCAACTGCCCGGTGGTGGCGTTGTCCCAGCTCAACCGCTCCCTTGAGCAACGACCGAACAAGCGCCCGATCAACTCCGACCTCCGGGAATCCGGAGCGATCGAGCAGGATGCTGACGTGATCATGTTCGTGTACCGGGATGAGGTTTATCACCCGGAAACCGAGCACAAAGGCATCGCCGAAATCATCATCGGCAAGCAGCGTAACGGTCCGATCGGCACGTCACGACTGGCGTTCATCGGCAAGTACACCCGCTTCGAAAACCTCGCGCCGGGTAGCTACAACTTCGACGACGAATAACCCAGCAAAAAACTGTGGCAAAGAAGCCTTTGTGGCGAGGGAGCTTGCTCCCGCTTGAGTGCGCAGCACTCACAAGATTTTGGGGCCGCTTCGCAGCCCAGCGGGAGCAAGCTCCCTCGCCACAAAAGCCTATGCTGTCTTCAGGTCTTCAAACAAACGCCAGCGCAATTTCCGACCATAGCCGTCGGAATTGGTTATTTTTTGTGCTATATTCCGCGCCCGCGATTTTTCATCTCAACACCGGTCATCGTCATGCAAACAGCCAAGCCGTTATTTGACTATCCCAAGTACTGGGCCGAATGTTTCGGTCCAGCGCCATTCCTGCCGATGAGCAGGGAGGAGATGGATCAGCTTGGCTGGGATTCCTGCGACATCATCATCGTCACCGGTGATGCGTACGTTGACCATCCATCGTTCGGCATGGCGATCATCGGCCGGCTGCTGGAGTCGCAAGGCTTCCGCGTCGGGATCATTGCCCAGCCGAACTGGCAGTCCAAAGACGACTTCATGAAGCTCGGCGAGCCGAACCTGTTCTTCGGTGTCGCGGCCGGCAACATGGACTCGATGATCAACCGCTACACCGCCGACAAGAAAATCCGTTCCGACGACGCCTACACCCCCGGTGGCCTGGCGGGCAAGCGGCCGGACCGTGCGAGCCTGGTTTACAGCCAGCGCTGCAAGGAAGCCTACAATCACGTGCCGATCGTGCTCGGTGGCATCGAAGCGTCCCTGCGCCGCATCGCCCACTACGATTACTGGCAGGACCGGGTGCGCAACTCGATCCTGATCGACGCCTGCGCCGACATCCTGCTCTACGGCAACGCCGAGCGTGCAATCGTTGAAGTTGCCCAGCGTCTGTCCTACGGTCACAAGATCGAAGACATCACCGACGTGCGCGGCACCGCGTTCATCCGTCGTGACACGCCGAAAGACTGGTACGAAGTCGACTCCACGCGCATCGACCGTCCGGGCAAGGTCGACAAGATCATCAACCCATACGTGAACACCCAGGACACCCAGGCCTGCGCCATCGAGCAGGAAAAGGGTCCGGTTGAAGATCCGACTGAAGCCAAGGTCGTACAGATCCTCGCCAGCCCGAAGATGACGCGCGACAAGACTGTGATCCGTCTGCCGTCAGTCGAGAAAGTCCGTGGTGACGCGGTGCTTTACGCTCACGCCAACCGCGTACTTCACCTGGAAACCAACCCGGGCAACGCCCGAGCCCTGGTGCAGAAGCACGGCGAAGTCGACGTCTGGTTCAACCCGCCGCCGATTCCGATGACCACTGAAGAAATGGACTACGTGTTCGGCATGCCTTATGCGCGCATTCCGCACCCGGCGTACGGTAAGGAAAAAATTCCGGCCTACGACATGATCCGCTTCTCGGTGAACATCATGCGTGGCTGCTTCGGCGGCTGCACCTTCTGCTCGATCACCGAGCACGAAGGCCGGATCATCCAGAACCGTTCCGAAGAGTCGATCATTCGCGAAATCGAAGAGATCCGCGACAAGGTCCCAGGCTTCACCGGCGTCATCTCCGACCTCGGCGGCCCGACCGCGAACATGTACCGCATCGCCTGCAAGAGCCCGGAAATCGAATCCGCGTGTCGCAAGCCGTCGTGCGTGTTCCCCGGCATCTGCCCGAATTTGAACACCGACCACTCGTCGTTGATCCAGTTGTACCGCAGCGCCCGCGCCCTGCCGGGTGTGAAAAAGATCCTGATTGCTTCCGGCCTGCGCTATGACCTCGCGGTCGAGTCGCCGGAGTATGTCAAAGAGCTGGTGACCCACCACGTCGGTGGTTACCTGAAGATCGCCCCGGAACACACCGAGGAAGGTCCGCTCAACCAGATGATGAAACCGGGCATCGGCAGCTATGACAAGTTCAAGCGCATGTTCGAGAAGTACTCCAAGGAAGCCGGGAAAGAGCAGTACCTGATTCCGTACTTCATCGCCGCCCACCCGGGCACCACCGACGAAGACATGATGAACCTGGCCCTGTGGCTCAAGGGCAACGGCTTCCGTGCCGACCAGGTGCAGGCGTTCTACCCGTCGCCGATGGCCACCGCCACCGCGATGTACCACTCGGGCAAGAACCCCCTGCGTAAAGTCACTTACAAGAGCGATGCCGTGACCATCGTCAAGAGCGAAGAGCAGCGTCGCCTGCATAAAGCGTTCTTGCGTTATCACGACCCGAAAGGCTGGCCAATGCTGCGTGAAGCGCTGACCCGCATGGGCCGCGCCGACCTGATCGGGCCGGGCAAAAACCAGTTGATCCCGCTGCATCAGCCGGCGACCGACAGTTACCAGAGCGCCCGTCGCAAGAACTCGACACCGGCCGGCAGTCACAAGGTTGCAGGGGAAAAGACCACCAAGATCCTGACCCAGCACACCGGCCTGCCGCCGCGTGCCAGCGATGGCGGCAACCCGTGGGACAAGCGTGAACAGGCCAAGGCTGCGGCGTTTGCCCGCAACCAGCAGGCGGCCAAGGAGCGTAAGGACGCGGCGAAAGGCAAAGGTCCCAAGCCTGCCCGCAAGCCGGTTGTACCGCGCTAAGCTTCGTTTGAGCTGAACAGAACGCCAACCTTCGGGTTGGCGTTCTGCGTTTCTGAGCCACAGAAAACGCGGCGCCGGGCCGGAAGTTGTGTGTGGGCACCTGGCCTCTTCGCGGGCAAGCCCGCTCCCACAGGGGATCTACTTTGAACACCGTGCTTATGTACACCCCAGGGCAAATGTGGGAGCGGGCTTGCTCGCGATGAGGCCAGCACAGCCGTAAAAACCCACCTGACAGCTCTCGGCCGCAACATTTGCGTGCAACTGCCCCCAACCAATTTCCCGCATCGCCCGATTTTGGTGCTGTACTGCCTCAAGCAAACGGAGAAAGCGCCAGCGGTGCCGCGATGGCATAAGTCTTGCGCGCTTTCGATAACGCTTAGGGCTCGCAGGAGGCACGCCGTGTCGATTCATGTCGCATTGCACCACGTCACGCATTACCGCTATGACCGCGCCGTCGAGCTCGGTCCGCAGATCGTTCGCCTGCGCCCGGCCGCCCACAGTCGCACGCGGATACTGTCCTACGCGCTGAAAGTCTCGCCCGAGCAGCATTTCATCAACTGGCAACAAGACCCCCAGGGCAATTACCTGGCTCGGCTGGTGTTTCCGGAGAAAACCGATGAGCTGCGGATCGAAGTCGATCTGCTCGCGGAAATGGCGGTCTTCAATCCCTTCGACTTCTTCCTCGAGCCCTACGCGGAAAAAATCCCGTTTGCCTACGCCGCCGACGAGCGCAAGGAATTGGCGCCGTACCTGGAAACCCTGCCCCTGACGCCAACGTTCAAGGCCTATCTGGACGGCATCGACCGCACGCCGCTGCCCAGCGTGGATTTCCTCGTCGCGCTCAACCAGCGCTTGAGCGAAGACATCGGTTACCTGATCCGCATGGAACCGGGCGTGCAGACGCCCGAGCACACTCTCGAACACGCCTCCGGTTCTTGCCGCGACTCGGCGTGGTTGTTGGTGCAACTGCTGCGTAACCTCGGACTGGCCGCACGCTTCGTCTCCGGTTACCTGATCCAATTGACCGCCGACGTCAAAAGCCTCGACGGTCCATCCGGCACTGACGTGGATTTCACCGACCTGCATGCCTGGTGCGAAGTCTATTTGCCCGGTGCCGGCTGGATCGGCCTGGACGCGACCTCAGGGCTGTTTGCCGGCGAAGGCCACATTCCGTTGGCGTGCAGCCCCGATCCGGGCTCTGCGGCGCCGATCAGTGGCTTGGTGGAACCGTGCGAGTGCGAGTTCACCCACGAAATGTCCGTGGAACGGATTTGGGAGGCCCCTCGCGTTACCAAGCCCTACACCGACGATCAATGGCTGGCGATCCAGGCGCTGGGCCGGCAGATCGATGCCGACCTGCTGGAAGACGATGTGCGCCTGACCATGGGCGGCGAGCCGACCTTTGTTTCCATCGATGACCCGGACGGTGCCGAGTGGAACACCGCGGCGCTCGGGCCGGACAAGCGTCGACTGTCCGCCGAACTGTTCCAGCGCATGCGCAAACGCTACGCACCCAAGGGCCTCGTGCATTTCGGCCAAGGCAAGTGGTACCCCGGTGAGCAATTGCCGCGTTGGTCGCTGAACTGCTATTGGCGCCGCGACGGTGTGCCGATATGGCACAACAGCGGGCTGATCGCTGATGAACAGGAAGACTACGGCGCCGATGGCGAACTGGCCGGTCGGTTTCTCGCGAGTGTCGCCGAACGGCTGAAAATTCCGACACGCTTCGTGTTCCCGGCCTACGAAGACAATTTCTATTACCTCTGGCGCGAAGGCACATTGCCGCAGAACGTCAGCGCCGAAGACTCACGTCTGGAAGAGCCGCTGGAGCGTGCGCGCCTGCGTAAAGTCTTCAGCCAAGGGCTGGATAAAGTCATCGGCCAGGTCCTGCCGCTGGCGCGCACCGCCAAGGGTGATCAATGGCAAAGCGGTCGCTGGTATCTGCGTGACGAGCACTGCCGGCTGGTGCCGGGAGATTCGCCGCTGGGTTATCGCTTGCCGCTCGGCTCGCAACCTTGGGTGAAAGCGGCGGAGTATCCGTTCATTCATCCCAACGACCCGAATCAGGAATTCCCGGCGCTTCCCGACACCATGGCGTTGAACAGTCCGGGCGCGCCGGCCGAAGCAGTTGAGCGCGAACCGAAAATCGACGAGTCCGCCGACTGGCTGACGCGTACGGCGTTCTGCGCTGAAGCCCGGGAAGGGCGGTTGTACCTGTTCATGCCGCCACTGGAGCGGGTCGAGGACTATCTGGAACTGGTCACCGCCATCGAGGCCACTGCCGAAGAACTGCATTGCCCGGTGTTGCTGGAAGGCTATGAACCGCCAAGCGATCCGCGCCTGAGCAACTTCCGCATTACCCCGGATCCGGGCGTGATCGAAGTCAACGTGCAGCCATCCGCGACTTGGGACGAGTTGGTCGAGCGTACCGAGTTTCTCTACGAAGAAGCGCGCCAGACCCGGCTGACCACCGAAAAATTCATGATCGACGGCCGGCACACCGGCACCGGCGGTGGTAACCATTTCGTGCTCGGCGGCGCGACCCCGGCCGACTCGCCGTTTCTGCGTCGCCCCGACCTGCTGCGCAGCCTGATCAGCTACTGGCATAACCATCCGTCGCTGTCCTACCTGTTTTCCGGGCTGTTCATCGGTCCGACGTCCCAGGCACCTCGCGTCGATGAAGCACGCAATGATGCGTTGTATGAGCTCGAAATCGCCTTCGCCCAAATGCCTGAACCGGGCGAGGAATGTGCGCCATGGCTGGTTGACCGGCTACTGCGCAACCTGCTGATCGACGTGACCGGCAACACCCATCGTGCCGAATTCTGTATCGACAAACTCTATTCGCCGGACGGTGCGACCGGACGCCTTGGCTTGCTGGAATTGCGTGCATTTGAAATGCCACCACACGCGCGCATGAGCCTGGCTCAGCAATTGTTGCTGCGAGCACTGGTCGCGAGGTTCTGGCGCGAGCCGTATGCGCCGCCGAAACTGGCGCGCTGGGGCACGGAGCTGCACGACCGGTTCCTGTTGCCGCACTTTATCGAGCAGGATTTTGCTGACGTCATTGTCGATCTGAATGCGGCCGGTTATCCGGTGCGGGCCGAGTGGTTCGCTGCGCATCTGGAGTTCCGATTTCCCAAGGTCGGCGATTACGCGGTCAGTGGCATTGAGCTGCAAATGCGTCAGGCGCTGGAACCGTGGCATGTGCTGGGCGAGGAGGGCACAGTCGGCGGCACGGTCCGCTATGTGGATTCGTCGCTGGAGCGTTTGCAAGTCAAGCTCACCGGCCTGCCACCGCAACGTTATCTGCTGACCTGCAATGGCATTCCGGTGCCGCTGCAACCCACCGGGCGGGTTGGCGAGTTTGTCGCTGGCGTGCGTTTTCGTGCCTGGCAACCGACCAACTGCCTGCAACCGACCATCCCGGTCCATGCGCCGCTGGTGTTCGACCTGCTCGACACCTGGATGCAGCGTTCGCTGGGCGGCTGCCAATACCACGTCGCCCATCCGGGTGGGCGCAACTACGACAGCCTGCCGGTGAACGCCAATGAGGCCGAGAGCCGGCGAATGGCGCGGTTTTTCCGCATCGGGCACACGCCAGGGAAACTGCCTGTACCGATTGTTGAAATCAACGACGAGCTGCCGATGACGCTCGATTTACGACGTTTCTAAGTCGTACGCGACGCTCGGATTTTTCGTCTATCCGGGCGTCATGAGCGTGCGTTAGTCTGACCGTTCTTTGCTGTCTGCCGAGCTTTCCATGCCTGACCTGCTTGACCGCTACCCGCTGACGGCGGGCACTTATCACGAACTGCTCGACGACAGCGGCGCCGTACGCCCGCACTGGCGTCGGCTGATCGACCAATTGCAACGCAGCACCCCTGCGCAATTGGTGCAGCGTCAGGCCTTGTTGACCCGGCAGATCCAGGAAAACGGCGTGACCTACAACGTCTACGCCGATCCCAAGGGCGCGGATCGACCGTGGGAACTGGATCTGTTGCCGCATGTGATTGCTGCGGATGAGTGGGCGCATTTATCGGCCGGGATCGCTCAACGGGCGCGTCTGTTGAACGCGGTGCTGGCGGACCTGTACGGCCCGCAACGCTTGATTGCCGAAGGTCTGTTGCCGGCAGAACTGGTGTTTGGTCACAACAACTTCCTCTGGCCCTGTCAGGGCATTGCCCCGCCCGACGGGGCTTTTCTGCATCTGTACGCCGTTGACCTGGCGCGCACCCCCGATGGCCGCTGGTGGGTCACCGCGGACCGGACTCAAGCGCCGTCCGGTGCCGGTTACGCCCTGGAAAACCGCACTATCGTCTCGCGGGCCTTTCCCGAGCTGTATCGCGATTTGAAAGTGCAGCATCTGGCCGGGTTCTTCCGCACGCTTCAGGAAACCCTGGCACGGCAGGCCCCTCGAGATGACGAAGCGCCGCTGATCGTGTTGCTGACGCCGGGGCGCTTCAACGAAAGCTATTTCGAACACCTGTACCTGGCGCGACAGCTCGGTTACCCGTTGGTGGAGGGCGGCGATCTCACGGTGCGCGATGCCACGGTTTACCTGAAAACCCTGAGTGGCTTGCGCCGGGTTCACGCGATCATGCGTCGGCTCGACGATGATTTCTGCGACCCGCTGGAACTGCGCACCGATTCCGCACTGGGCGTGCCGGGGCTGCTCGAAGCCGTGCGGCAAGGGCGGGTGCTGGTGGCCAATGCCCTCGGCAGCGGCGTGCTAGAGTCGCCGGGGCTGTTGGGCTTTCTGCCGAAGATCAATCAGTTCCTGTTCGGCGAAGAACTGATTCTGCCGTCCGTCGCGACCTGGTGGTGTGGCGAGGCGCCGGTGCTGGCTCAGGCGCTGGAAAAACTGCCGGAATTGTTGATCAAACCGGCCTTCCCGTCGCAAAGCTTCGCGCCTGTGTTTGGCCGTGATCTGAGTGAAAAGCAGCGTCAGGGCCTGGCCGAGCGCATGCAGGCGCGGCCTTATGCCTATGTCGCGCAAGAAATGGCCCAGTTGTCCCAGGCGCCGATCTGGCAGGCCGAGGACGGTCAGTTGCAACCGCGTGCCATCGGCATGCGCGTCTACGCGGTGGCCAGCCATGACGGCTACCGGGTTTTGCCCGGCGGTCTGACTAGGGTGGCTGCCGAGGCAGACGCCGAAGTGGTGTCGATGCAGCGCGGTGGGGCGAGCAAGGACACGTGGGTGCTGGGGGACCGCCCGCCCAGCGGCGAGCAATGGAAAACCCAGCGCACGATCGGTGTACATGACCTGGTTCGGCGAGATCCTTATCTGCCCTCGCGGGTGGTGGAAAACCTGTTCTGGTTCGGCCGCTATTGCGAGCGTTGCGATGACAGCGCGCGACTGCTGCGGATCGTGCTGGCGCGCTACGTAGACGGCGATGATCCACAGGCCTTGCAGGCGGCCGTCGACCTCGGTGAGCGGCTTCACCTGTTGCCCGATGAAGGCGAGTTGCCGGAGCGGTTGTTGGCCGCTTTACTCGGTGACGATTGGCCATTCAGCCTGCGCTCCAATCTGCAACGCTTACAGTGGGCGGCCTCGCAAGTGCGCGGCAAACTCTCGCGGGAAAACTGGCAGGCGCTGGTGGAATTACAGCGCGAAGCCATGGAACTGGAAACCGAAGAACCGGACTTTGGCGAGCTGTTGGACTTCCTCAACCGTCTCGTGATGTCGCTGGCGGCGCTGTCAGGTTTCGCCCTGGACGACATGACTCGCGACGAAGGCTGGCGTTTTCTGATGATTGGCCGTCGGATCGAGCGCCTGCAATTTCTCAGTGCCAGCCTGGCAGCGTTTTTGCGCGGTGCCGGGGCTTTCGATCAGGCCGGGCTGGAATGGCTGCTGGAGTTGGGCAACAGCAGCATCACCTACCGGTCGCGGTATCTGGCGGTGGCGCAATTGCTGCCGGTGCTTGACCTGTTACTGCTCGATGAGCAGAACCCGCACGCCGTGCTGTTCCAGTTGAAACTGGTGACGCGGACCCTGAAACGCTTGAATGACGATTTTGGCGTGCCACGCGAAGCCGGTTTGCCGCTGTTGGTGGAGCGGCTGGCGCAGTTTGATCTGGGCTGCCTGGAAAACGCCTTGTTCGGTGAAGCCAGCGTTCGCGCCGCGCTCGATGGGCTGGCCGATTTGCTGCAAGAGATCGCCGACGCCAGCGGGCAAGTCTCGGATCGCCTGGCCCTGCGCCATTTTGCCCATGTCGATGACGTCAGCCAGCGTACGGTGTCCGTCTGATGAGTGCTCACTACCAGATTTTCCACGACACCCATTATCACTATGACAGCCCGGTCTCTTTGGCCCAGCAGCTCGCGCATCTCTGGCCGCGGCCCTGCGCCTGGCAGCGTTGCACTGCCAGGCAATTGCAGATCAGTCCCGACCCGACCACGCGCCGGGATGAGCTGGACGTATTTGGTAATCCGCTCACGCGCCTGGCCTTCGAGCGTCCGCACGATGAATTGCTGGTCAATGCCAGCCTGACCGTCGAGGTCCTGCCCCGGCCCGCGCTGGACTTCAATCAGTCGCCGCCCTGGGAAGACACACGCAATGCGTTGACCTACAGCAGCCAGCCGCTGTCCGCCGACATACTGGAAGCCTGTCGGTATCGGTTCGAATCGCCTTACGTGCATTTGAAGCGCAATTTTGTCGAGTTCTCCGAGAGCTGCTTTCCAGCGGGGCGACCGTTGCTGTGGGGTGTTCAGGCACTGATGGAGAAAATTTTCAGCGAATTCACCTTCGACGCCGAAGCGACCCAAGTGGCGACGCCGTTGGTGGAAGTGCTGGAGCGCCGGCGCGGGGTCTGTCAGGACTTCGCTCACCTGATGCTCGCGTGCGTGCGTTCCCGTGGTCTGGCCGCGCGTTATATCAGCGGTTACCTGCTGACTCAGCCGCCGCCCGGGCAGCCCCGATTGATCGGCGCGGACGCGTCCCACGCCTGGGTCTCGGTGTTTTGCCCGGTGCTGGGCTGGGTCGATTTCGACCCGACCAACAACGTTCAGCCGGCACTCGAACACATCACGCTGGCCTGGGGCCGGGATTTCTCCGATGTCTCGCCGTTGCGTGGGGTGATTCTGGGGGGCGGTAATCACGACCCTGAAGTGCGCGTCACCGTAATGCCGCTGGATTAACGCAGATCCCTTGTAGGAGTGAGCCTGCTCGCGATAGCGGTGATCCAGATAAACAAATGTTGAATGTGCCGCCGCTATCGCGAGCAGGCTCACTCCTACAGGGGGGGCTGTATGCGTTCTTTGGATTGGGGTAATTCAGAGGGGGACTGTGAGGGTCAGCAAAAGTAACTGCTGACCCTGGACACAGATCCGGTGGGCCTGATCAGATCATCCGGCCCTGAGGGTCTCAGGCGTCGGGCGCCTGATCTTTCGGTGCTTCAGTTTCGTCTGTAGCCACTTCGCCTTCGGCATCCGGGTTCAGTGCTGCTGCTTCTTCTTCAGCTGTAGCTTTCTTGCGCTGAAGCTTTTCCTCTTTCTTCTGCTCCTTGGCCAAGTCTCTCTGACGTTTGGCGAAGGAATAATTAGGTTTAGCCATGGGCGATCCTCTGGGGTCGAAGGTGAGGTTGAGCGGCGCATATTCTGCCCTGTATCGGTGCCGAGCCGTTAGCTGGGTTTTTGATCGGTCCATTTTGGCAGGACCGATGGTTGCCAGGCGTCCAGGGCATCGAGCAGGGTTTGCGGTGATTCGCTCACTTGCAGCATGTCACGGTGTGGTGCGCGAACGAAGCCTTCGCCGACGATATGATCAAGAAAACCGGTCAATTTGCTGTAGAAACCGTTCACTTCCAGCAGTCCGAGCGGCTTGCCGTGATAGCCGAGCTGGCCCCAGGTCCAGACTTCGAACAGCTCTTCCAGCGTGCCCAAGCCGCCAGGCAGAGCGATAAACGCATCACTGAGTTCAGCCATCCGCGCCTTGCGCGCGTGCATGCCGTCGACCACTTCCAGGCGCGTCAGGCCGCTGTGGCCGATTTCCTTGTCCTTGAGGCTTTGCGGGATGATCCCGATCACTTCACCGCCGGCCGCCAGTGCCGCATCGGCCACAATCCCCATCAGGCCGACGGCGCCGCCGCCATAGACCAGGGTCAAATTGCGTTTAGCCAAGGCGCGCCCCAAAGCTACCGCCGCTTCACGATAGGCTGGGTGGGTGCCGGTGCTGGCGCCGCAAAATACACAAACAGACTTCAAAGACATGCGTTTCTCCATGGTCAGGATGACCACAGAGTAAAGGCAGCTCAGTCAGGCTCCAAGGGTTAAACCTCGCGCTGAGGTGTTTCATAGGTGCCGCTGGCACCACAGGCGTAGGCGGCAAGCAAACTGCACAACAGGCTATTCAAGGACATGACAGGCGCTCCAGGCAGAGGATGATGGCCTGATCATAGGGCCGAGCCAGACGCTTGGCTGGTAGATTGTTTCGATAGGTGTCATAGCGCTAAAGTTGTATACAATTTTTGATTCAAGTCATAGGAACTTGCGAAGTTTTCAGGCAGTCTTCTGTTCATTCGCACTTTTCGTTAACCCTGCCTTGGAGATTCACCATGTTTGCCAAACTTGTTGCGGTATCCCTGCTGACACTGGCCAGCAGTCAATTGATGGCGGCTGAATGCACGACAACGATCGACTCCACTGATCAGATGACTTTCAGCAGCAAGGCCATTGAAATCGATAAGAGCTGCAAAACCTTCACCGTTGAACTGACCCACTCCGGCAGCCTGCCGAAAAACGTCATGGGTCATAACTGGGTTCTGAGCAAAGAGGCTGACGCGCAGCCGATTGCTACCGCTGGCCTGGCTGCGGGAATCGAGAAGAACTACCTTCCTGAAGGTGATGCACGCATCATTGCTCACACCAAGATCATCGGCGCTGGCGAGAAAGATTCGGTGACCTTCGACGTGTCGAAACTGGCCGCTGGCGAAGCCTACGGTTTCTTCTGCTCGTTCCCTGGCCACATCTCGATGATGAAAGGCACGGTTACCCTGAAGTAAGTCTGAATACCGCGTAATCGTTCTTCGCGAGCAAGCCCGCTCCCACATTAGTCCTGCGAAAACAGGTCAAATGTGGGAGCGGGCTTGCTCGCGAAGGGGCCGGTAGCCTCTACAAATGCTCCAGCCAAAGAAAAGCCCGCTGAGCGGGCTTTTTCATTACTCACAAATCAAGGCGCAAACGGCATCACCCGCTTGTGATGAGTCTTCTTGTAAGTCTCACAAATGATCTTGAACGCGTCCTCACGCACCGCCTCGCCGTGCAGGAACGCATCAATCTCGGCATAGGTCACGCCGTGGGACGCTTCGTCCGGCTTGCCCGGCGACAGGTCTTCCAGATCGGCAGTCGGGATTTTTTCCACCAGCGACTCCGGCGCACCAAAGCTGCGAGCAATATTGCGAACCTGATTCTTCACCAGCCCACTCAACGGTGCCAGGTCGCAGGCGCCGTCACCGAACTTGGTGAAGAAACCCATCACCGCTTCTGCCGCGTGGTCGGTGCCGATCACCAGTCCATGGGCTGCGCCGGCGATGGTGTACTGGGCGACCATGCGCATCCGCGCCTTGGTGTTGCCGAGCACGAAATCCACCGAGACCGCGTGCTTGCCTTCGAAGGCAGCGACTTCATTGGCCAGGGCTTTGACCGCGGGGCCGATGTTCACGGTGTGGCGTTCGTCCGGGGCGATGAAATCCACCGAGGCCTGGGCGTCGTGCTCATCGAACTGAGTCTCGTACGGCAAACGCACGGCGATGAATTTGTAACTCTTGTCGCCGGTGCGCTGACGCAGTTCGCGCATCGCGCGTTGGGCCAACAGGCCGGCGGTCAGGGAGTCGACGCCACCGCTGATGCCCAGCACCAGGGTCTTGAGCCCGGAATTGACCAGGCAATCCTGAATGAAACTCACCCGCCGGGCGACTTCTGCCTCAAGGGCGGCCTCGTCGGCAAACGGTGGTTGAACATTGAGCTGCTCAGCAATCTCACGCTGTACGGCTTGCATGAATTCACTCCTTGCTAGATGTGCTTGAAAGGTCGGCAGGTACTTTGAAAACGTGTCGCAAATAGGCGACGAAGTTCGGGTCTTTGCAGTGAGTCTTGCCAGGCTCATCAGAAATCTTTGCCACGGGCTGGCCGTTGCAGGCCGTCATTTTAAGCACGATGCTCATCGGTTCGACACCCGCAATATCACAGGTCAGGTGGGTGCCGATGCCAAAGCTGACATTGATCCGGCCCCGCAGCGCACGGAATATCTCCAGCGACTTGGGCAGTGTCAGGCTGTCGGAGAATGTCAGCGTTTTGCTCATCGGGTCGATGCCGAGTTTGTGATAGTGGGCGATGGCTTTTTCCGCCCAGATCACCGGGTCACCCGAGTCGTGGTTAGTGATCCTCAAAAAGTCCCATAACACTGCGTGAGTGAGTGAATGTCACTGTTTTGTATGAAATTTTTTGTGGACTAATTTTAGGCATAAAAATTTACTCACTCCTAAATCTTTCTCGATCAACGTCCATCGGCAACGTCGTGATCGTCGCTAGGCCTTCTGCCAATACCGATAGACGGTTGAGCTTGCCAATCCAAGCCTCCGTGCTACCTCCGCCTGACTCAATCCTAAAGCTCTCAGTTCTCTCACTGCATCGGCATTCTTGGTTTTTCCAGGCTTACCTGGAGGTCTCTTTTTCAGCTCTTTGCCCACAAACTGACTACGAAAAAGCTTCTCTCCTCCTTCTGCTTTGAATGAGTCAAGTTCTGCACGTGCTCGCTCTAGAGTGGTGTCGGTAGGTTCATCCTTCTGAATAGCGACGCAGAGAGCCATAAGAGCAATAGGATCGAACTGGAGGGCCTCTGCTATCTCGATCAATTTCGCAATCGTGATATTGCTCTTTCCTTGCTCCAGCTTTCCTATGTTTGCTTTCGCACTGACGTCTGCCAAATCACCGTAGTCAAAACCTCGGATTGTCCTGATTGCCCTGAGTGCTCCGGCGATCTCATTCTTAAGTGACATGGTCTGCCCTAAAAGCGAGGATAGAGCCATAACGCCAGTCTTCCGATAAACCACGTTTGGTAGTAGTATTGGAAGTTCGCGCTGATGCCTTCTCAGAGCTAAGCCGCACAATCATAGGTTTCAGAGTCTTTTGGAGATGGGCATCAGGCAGTTTTAGCGACCTGAGCACCAAACATATCACATGTATTGTCAGACGCTTTTTGATCGGATCTCGAGGAGATGCCGGTAACCAGCGAGGCGCGTTCAGGCATAGGAGACGCTTCAATGGATCGACGGAAAGCTAGGATATGAAAGATCGTCAGTGGGGTCGACTAGAGGTCAATCACTGACCCGAACGGAAAGGAAACGCGAAATGTTTATTTCACATGAATTTTATAGAGAAGGGCGACCCGGTTTCCCTGGGCCAGGACGAACCGCATGGCGAATGGTAGAACGAGAATCAATGGATCCTTGGTATCACGTCATCCTTCGGTTTACTGAGGGAGCCAGGCACCTCACTAAAAGGTTTATGCCAACTGACGCCTCTTTATTGTCCGACCTCCTGGAGCTGGAGGGCCCAACTTGCCTGGTTGAAGAGGTTCAGGTCATTACCTCACCTTGGGTCAACGGTACCTCCTCCGAACGTATGGAGAGGCTAGTGAGCCTGGTCACCGGATACGACCAAGCCGGACGGTGTGTCTTGCTGCACAAAGTTGCGAGCGGGGTTGTGTATAGCACTGCTCGAGAAAGTCTCGACTCCAGCTCACTTACCCGTATTCGGACGATCTACGAAGATTCCAAGACTGCACATTCAGCAGGTCAGGAATGTGCCGAACAATGAACAACAAGGGTGACTTCGATGAAGCTTCAAATCTACTCAGATTTGCACCTTGAGTTTGCTCAATTCGATCCCACCCCAAGCGATGCGGACGTAGTGATTCTCGCTGGCGACATTGATATCAAATCGCGCGGCGTGCGATGGGCGAACGTCACGTTCCAGTGCCCGGTGATTTACATCTGCGGAAATCATGAGTACTACGGCGGCCACATTGATCACACGCTTCGAAAAATGAAGGGCGCGGCATCGCCACATGTCCACGTTCTCGAAAACGAGGCCTTGATCCTGAATCAAACTAGGTTTTTGGTCACGACAGCGTGGACAGATTACTCCTCGACTGGAGACGTTGCTGCCGCGAAACGCATCGCTTGGGAATGGATGAACGACTTCACCGTCATCAGAGCAGATGAGAATTACCGGCGCCTTCGTCCCGATGACTTGATCGCTAGATCAAAAGCAGCCTATGCCTGGCTCACACAGGAATTGGACAAACCATTCGATGGCAAAACCGTTGTAGTTACGCACCATGCACCGGTATTGGATTACGTTGGTGATGAGCTTCCCGCACACCTCATCGCTGCTTATGCCAATGACTGGAAGGAGCTCGTGGGCAAGGCCGATGTTTGGGTTTACGGGCACACCCACGTCTCAGCGGATTTCCTCAAGAATGGGTGTCGAGTGATCTCCAACCCTCGCGGCTATCCGAGGCAACATACTGGTTTCGATCCAGATTTTCTGATCAAGATTTGATGAGCAGCCGTTCAGCACTGAACCTCAGCGAACTGAATTTCGCTGCGAACGAATTCGAGAAAATTATATGGTCACATTAGAAGAAATTTCGCAGCTACTTTACGGCGCAGGCGAGGAGATGCCTGGCTGGCAAGGCACCCAGGATGAGCTGATCACATTGGCTGCAAAAACGTTCCCAGGGAAAGCATTTTGCGTAGTGCGGCAGTGGATTTTGATCGGCCTTACGGTTAACCCGGAAGAGAAAGAAAAGCTCACGGGCATCGGTCTACTTCCGGCCACCCTATATGCTCATGAGGTCGTTCTCGATAGTCGAAATCGATTTCAGCCTGGCATGTGGGTGCGTAGCAACTTCGGAAAGTCCTTCACAGAAGGCTGCATGTTTGAAACCAAAAGTACGGTTTACCTTCTCTGGGGTTCAGGCCAGAGAAAAGAGGCCACTGTGGGTGCTGCTTTTTCGATGTCGGCCTGATGAGTGAAACGCTGACAAATCATCTGGATTCGTTTTGGAGTGTTTTGGGGATGTCTGAAATCATCGAAGTCGAATTTCATAGCAAAGAGTTGACCGACTTTCAGCTGTGCCGCCTCGGGCGAGCAAGCATCCGAAAGTATTCGGTACCGGTTACTGCGTTCATCAGCGATGCCTTCATCGCAAATGACGCATGCCATGGCGTGTCCTTCGATCACGTTGAGCAAGGTGACGCTTTTCGCCCAGCAGATGGCGGCCTTCTTCGGACAGGGAAAATTCAGAAGGTATGGAAAGAGGGGCGTTTCTGGCTTCTTGAAACTCAAAGTGGCAACTACGTCCTAGGCAGTTTCCTGCGAGGTGTCGGACGGAAGAGTTTTGGTGAGTTTCTTCAGACAGGTGAGCGTTACTGAGGTGTAAATTCAGCAACGCACCAACGTGGCGATTGTCATGCGCACACTAAATCACCTGTGACTACCTGGCTTTTGAAGGCGCTGGCGCGCAGGGGCGATTTCATCGATGGTGCACGCCTATCCATAGTGTCCTCGGACAACATTTGAGTACTCATTTACGAGCGGTTTTTTCACCCTGGAGCACGATATGGGACATCTCAGCTTGGAGGACATTTACCCTGATGAAGTGAGGGAGTACGGTCACATGCGTGTGGGTATGACTGACCTCTATGTGAAGGAAAATCATGTTACACATGGCGCTACTACGCTCGGGGAATGCCGCGATTTGACTCGCCGCTTGTTGCGCGACGAAACAGTGCAAATGGTCATCAGCGACAAGCTCGCCACGTTGCCCGATGACTACGATCCGTGGATCTGGCAGATCAACCGAAATCGCGGCTTGCAGGCCAAATATGGGGACAAGTTCGATCCTTGGGGAGACGACTGACAGTTCCATTTCCAAAGTCGTTTTTGGGGATTCTCAAAACTCGCTCATGCATCAGAAGCTCTGTAAACGCCCTGGGCTTCCACGTATTCGTTGTAGGTAGTAACGGCCTCGCTGTTCTCTGCAAGCCATTGCTCGCACTGCTTCCTCCTAAGTGCCTCGGCCAGAGCCAGCTCCAGTTGAATTTCCTCTTGAGTCTGCACGTTATTTTCCCCTAGCAGTGATAGCCAAGCTTACCGTTGAGCAAGCAGTCCATTTTTTGATGGCCAATAAGATCGTTCCAGATTGGAGCATGCTACCCAGCAAGGCTACGTCCTATTGGAGTTTGATGAGCCCGATTCACCCAGCAAGAGATCTATTGCTTGGGTGGATATTCAGCAATCGTCTCACCGAAATTGCACCAATTAAGGAGGATGTTGCGACCTACATGATGCGGGCTACCGAGAAGCTCCGGGCGCTGCAGTCTTCGTGCAGGAAATCCGCGTGTCTATCCGTAACGGCATGTCCAATCCGGAGGAAGCCAAATACGCCAATGGAGCCCTGGTGGAATTGCTCTATTCAACGGGCGACGTGCGATTGATCACAAGGGCTGCGGTGGAGCGAGTCTTCCGACCAGAATTCAAATACAGCAAAGCCGAGGTGCAAAATAATATTTTTTGAGCCTGTTAAAGGTTCGTAGGAGTTGAGCCGATTGGCCTTTAGTAAGCCAATTCTTCGAGTGTGCTATGAGCGTCAACGACCGTTTGAAATCCGTAACCGTCTGGTAAACACGCCTGTCTGACGCTATCGCTTATGTCCACTTAGGAGACCAGTGGAAAGCCTGGGTTTAGTGATTCAGCGCCGACAACTGACGATTTCAAACGGTTCCCTCATTCGGTGGGCCTCTAATTATCCTACCCAATCGACGGAAGCAGGCGGCTGGTCAACTGTTCAGATTCCGCTCCTCGCTAGACACCTCAATCTTAAGCCCACACACTATCCCCCCCCCCAAAAAACTAAGGATGGATATATGAGGCCGATGTACATCGTCGCGCTTTTGCTACTCGCGCT
>NZ_RCZE01000007.1 GCF_006438915.1 Pseudomonas arsenicoxydans
GTTTAACATTCAGCAGAGATGTTGACTGTCACACCGCCTTCGCGAGCAAGCCCGCTCCCACATTTGATCAGTGTCATGGACTGAAAATGGGAGAAAAAAAAAGGCCTCGCACATGCGAGGCCTTTTATTTTGGTTTCAATCTGGTCAACTTTGCGGCCTCATTCCCTGGGCAAGTCCGAACATGAGCAATAACAAATCATGGTCAGGTTGCGCCGCCGTCGAGGCCTTGATTGCGCGTGGTAATGGACAGTGAGCATCGCTGCTCACTGAACTCAGGACCTGCGTGCGTGGCTGCTCCCAGGCAGCCACCGCCAATGAAGCAACTGCCAAGGCTCCTACTAAAAACAAACCTCGTGCAATTTCTAGTTTCATCGCTATAAACCTTTGATAGCGCTGCCAAACGCCGTCTCATAAAAGTAGACGAGTTTTTTCCAGTCTGCATCGCTGAATGACGAATGGCGACGCAGTTGCTTCAGGTCATGAGCGGCCGCTTGATGAGCGGTCATACGCTGTCGGCACTTCTCCAGATCGATCAAGGCGATTTCGACTTTGGCCGATTCACCTTCGCCGGTCACCCGCAAAAACACGTGCTTGATATAGAGGCAGCTGTGCTGCCAACGGCCCTTGTGCATGCGGGCGAGGTTCTCGGCCAGATCCTTTAACACGCGATCATTCACCGCCTCGCCATGACGCTCGCGACCACCACCGGCGTACCAGTGTTCGATTTCCTCGAAGCCATCCAGCGACTTGGTCACCAGCAATGCGCGCCATTTGTGCACAGGGTCGCGCTGTGCGCCGCAGAAAACGATTTCAGGAACACGCACATCGAGCTTGCGCAGGCCGATCAGCGCGTCTTGCTCGCGCAACACGGTCGGACGGCCAAACGGGTGCAGCCAGCTGCGATAGATATGGCCGGTCTGGCGCTTGGCATAGAGCAATTGTCCATCGCTGCCCATGACGCGCTGCACGCCACTTTCCCCGCCACGGCGAACGTTGGGTTCTTCAACCCATTCACCGCGCTGATTCCAGAAATAGTCGAAGCGGTCCTTGGGAGCGACTTCCGTTTCTGCTGCACATTGCACTGCCATCCTGTTACCTCTTGCGTAATACGTAAACGCGCCACATGGCGTAGAGCGGTATAAAGTCCAGTTTTTCCTGGATGCGGAAACCCGCTTGCTCGAATTCTTTTTCTACCGTTGCGGCCGGTAACACAAAGCGGTTTTGGTAACCTTCCTGCCCACGCCGCGCTTCTGAACGCTTGCGTTTCCAAGCCTTGAAGTTGCCGTCCACCCACAACGAAATGATCACGCTGTCACGGCTGACACGCTCGAATTCGCGCAGAATCGCCATTCGATGCTCGGCTTCACCGATGTGGTGCAACAAACGCATACAGAAAATGCTATCGACGGCGTTATCAGGCAAGGCGATGTCGAACGCAGAAGTGTGCAAGGGTTGTACCCGTTTTACCACGTCAGCGGGCTGCGCCTGGCAAGCTATCTTCACCATCGATTCAGAGTTGTCGGCGCCGATGATCGCGCGGTTGGCCTTCTCCGCCAGCATTGGCCAGAAACGCCCGGCACCGCATGGCAGGTCGAGCACCAGTCCAGGATCGCCGGCCAGCGTCAGCGCCTTGCGCCCCAGCTGAACGTCGCGCCAGTGGGACAGCTTGCGACCGAGGCCATCCTGATGCTTTTGCAGGTAGCGTTTAGCGTGTTGATCGTCGTATTTTTCGGAAAAGTCGAGTTTGATCGGGCCGTCCATCATCAGGTCTCCTGAAATGCTGATGCCACCAACCTTAGGTAGTTTAGTGTCGGAGTCAGGTCATTCAATTGTGAAAATTTCGTTGATGGAAACCCTGAACTATTTCAAGGTTTTACAGGATATCAACAATAGCTGAGGGCCATCCCAACGCAACCTGGCAATCAATTAGCATCCGACGCCTGTAACTCGACCTGAAATCGACAGCCATTGGGCTCCATGGTCGTCAGGCTGACGGTCCAGCCCTGGTTCTCACAAATCCGCTGCACCAGCGACAGCCCCAGACCCAGACCCTCGCCACGTTTTTCCGAACCCCGCACGAAAGGCTCGAACATCGCCTCGCGTTTTTCTTCGGGAATGCCCACCCCGCTGTCCTCGACCACAAACCCCGTGGCTGAGAGTGTCAGGCGAATGAAACCGTGTTCGGTGTAATGCAGCGCGTTGCGCAACAGGTTGCCCATCACCGCATGCAGGAGCGTTGCGTTGTAACGGGTTGTTGGCGGAGGACCCGCTTCGAAAATCAGCTTCAGCCCCTTGGTTTCAATGGGCTCTCGCCACAGCGTGAGCAACCCGCCAGCAACCTGTTTCAGGTTTTGCTGCGGCGACATGCTGGCGTCTTCACGTTGTGCGCGGGCCAGCATCAGAAAGGTTTGTACGAGTTCACGCATCTCTTCACAGGCACGGGCAATGCGCTCGACCTGGGCGCGGCCGCGCTGATCGATCCCGGGGTTTTCCAGCAGCAGCTCACAGGAACTGGCCAACACCATCAGGGGCGTACGCAGTTCGTGGCTGACGTCACTGGTAAACAACCGCTCGCGGGTCAGCGCCTGGCGCAAACGCCCCAGGGTGGCGTCGAAAGCTACGGCCAGTTCGCCCACTTCGTCAGCGGCATAATCCGGCGCCAGAGGCGGCGCCAGTCCCAACAATTGATCGCGATGACGCACCTGGCGGGCCAGTCGTACCACGGGCGCCATGACTTTACGCGCCAGGACCCAGCCGAGAAAAACCGCCAGCGCCAGGCTCAGGACGAAGCCGACCAGCACCACGGCAAACAGCACCCGCTCACGTTCTTCGAAATCGCTTTGGTCCTGAAGCAGCACGTAACGCCGGCCGTCGACGATTTCGACCATGGCGTGATACGACAGCTGATCGCGGAAAACCTCGTGAAAACCCGAATCGAGGTTACGCAAATCCTTGGGCAGTTCGAAATCCCCTGCCCCGCCGCTGAAGTAGAACAGTTGATCCGGCTCGGGGCGGTGGCTCCAGTCCGACATACTGTCCATCAGCAACAGTCGCTGCAGATCGCCACCCAGTCCGGACGAAATCAGCTTTTCTTCCACCACGTGCACGGTCGCGATAATGCCCATGGCAAAGGCGCCGGCCACCAATGCGCTCATCAGCGCAAAGGCGATGATGATCCGTTGAGCAAGGCTTTGCTTAAACTCCATCACGGCCCTCGGCCAAGCGATAACCCACACCGTGTACGGTTTGCAGCAATGGTTTGGCGAAGGGCTTGTCGATCACCTGACGCAATTGATGGACGTGGCTGCGCAGGCTGTCGCTGTCCGGGCAGTCATCACCCCACAGCGCTTCTTCGAGAATTTCCCGACGCAGCACGTGCGGGCTTTTCTGCATCAACACGGCCAGCAATTTCAGGCCCACCGGGTTGAGTTTCAGCAGTCGCCCTTCGCGGGTCACTTCCAGGGTGTCGAGGTCGTAGGCCAGATCGCCGACCTGCAACGTGCGACGACCGCCACCTTGGGTGCGACGCATCACCGCCTCGATCCGCGCGGCCAGCTCAGACAGCGCAAACGGTTTGATCAGGTAGTCGTCGGCGCCGGACTTGAAGCCCTGCAACCGGTCGTCGAGTTGATCGCGGGCGGTGAGCATGATCACCGGCGTGTCGCGGCGGGCGTCTTCGCGCAGGCGTTTGCATAAGGTGTAGCCGTCAATGCCGGGCAGCATGATATCAAGCACGATCAAGTCATAATGCTCGGTGGCTGCCAGGTGCAGGCCGGACAAACCGTCTTGTGCGCAATCCACGGTGTAGCCTTTGAGGCCCAGGTAATCAGCCAGATTGGCCAGGATATCGCGGTTGTCTTCAACCAATAGAATTCGCATGGGCACACCTCTGTAACACAGTAACGGCCGTCTTGGCCCGCGCAGCTTAAGGCCAAGTGTGGCTCAGGACTAGGGTTTCGCGTCGTAGAATCAATTCGTTCAACCAAATGGTAGGGTTAACACCTTTTTCACTGTCGATTCACACCCTGGCAACAGCATCCAGGCGAGAATCCCACGCGATTGATAATAAGGAAGGTTACACAATGGATTTCTTCAAGACGGCGCCAATGCGCTTCCTCCTGCTGGTTACCGGCGCCTGGCTGGCGATTTTCTTCCTGACCCGAACGGTTCTGCTACTCACTCACCTGGACGAGACCGGCAGCGGTTTCCTGTCCGTGTTTGGCATCGGCTTGCTGTATGACCTGGGCTTTATTGCCTATGCAGCATTGCCCATGGGCCTGTACTTGCTGTTATGTCCGCCAGCGTTGTGGCGCCTGCGTGGTCATCGCTGGTTGCTTCAGGGCCTGCTGACGGTCAGCCTGTTCGCCATGTTGTTCACCGCCGTGGCCGAATGGTTGTTCTGGGATGAATTTGGCGTGCGCTTCAATTTCATCGCCGTTGACTACCTGGTGTATTCCGATGAAGTACTGAACAACCTGCTCGAGTCCTATCCGATCGGCAAATTGTTGAGCCTGCTCGCGGTCCTGGCGGTCGGCCTGAGCTTCGCATTGCGCAAGCCCTTCAATGCCGCGATGAACGCCCCTTTGCCGCCATTGCGCGGGCGTCTGCTGAATGCTTTGGGCTTACTGATCGTGGCCGGTTTGAGCCTGCAACTGCTCAGCCAGGATTCACCTCGCGCACAAGGCGGTAACGCCTACCAGAATGAATTGGCGAGCAATGGCCCGTACCAGTTTTTCGCAGCGTTTCGCAACAACGATCTGGATTACCCGCAGTTCTACAGCACGCTGCCGGCCGACGTTGTCGCACAGCAGATTCGGGCCGAACTCAGCGAACCCAATGCACGTTTTGTCGGTAAGGACCCGCAAGACATCCGTCGGGACATCGATAACCCCGGCACCCTGCGCAAACCCAACATCGTGCTGGTGACCATCGAAAGCTTCAGTGCCAAGTACATGGGCAGCAATGGTGACCAGCGTAACCTGACGCCCAACCTCGATGCCCTGCGCAAACAGAGCCTGTACTTCAACAATTTCTACGCCACCGGCACCCGTACGGATCGCGGCCTGGAAGCCATCACACTGGCCATCCCGCCAACGCCGGGGCGCTCGATCGTCAAGCGCATAGGCCGTGAGAGCGGTTTTGCCAGCCTCGGCCAACAGCTAAAGGCCGTGGGTTACGACAGCGTGTTCGTTTACGGCGGTCGCGGTTACTTCGACAACATGAACGCGTTCTTCGGCGGCAACGGTTACCGCGTGGTCGACCAGAGCAGCGTCGATGAAGCCGAGATTCACTTCAAGAATGCCTGGGGCATGGCCGACGAGGACCTGTATACGCAAACGCTGAAACTGGCTGACGCCGATTATGCGAAGCAACAGCCGTTCCTGCTGCAACTGATGACGACGTCCAACCACCGCCCTTACACCTACCCGGACAACCGGATCGACATCAAATCCGGTAACGGCCGTGACGGCGCCGTGAAGTACACCGACTATGCCATTGGTCAGTTCCTCGATCAGGCGCGCAAAAAGCCGTGGTTTGACAATACAATCTTCGTCTTCGTCGCTGACCACACTGCGGGCAGCGCCGGTAAAGAAGATTTGCCGATCACCAACTACCAGATTCCGCTGTTCATTTATGCACCGAAGTTGATCCCGGCCCGTGAGACCGCACAACTGGCCAGCCAGATCGACCTCGCCCCCACATTGCTGGGCTTGCTGAATCTGGATTACGAATCGACCTTCTTTGGTCGCAACCTGTTGCAGGACAATCCGCTGCCGCCGCGCGTGGTGGTTGGCAATTATCAACACCTGGGGTTGTTTGACGGCAAGGATCTGGCGATCCTAAGCCCGCGCCAAGGGTTGCGCCGGCATGATGACGCGCTGACAGAAAGTCGCGAGTCCCGTGCCACCGCCAATGATCCATTGATCACCCGTGCGATTACGTATTACCAATCGGCCAGTTATGGCTTCAAGCAACAGCTGCTTGGCTGGAAGGCACCCAAGGAGGGTGCCGGCCAAGTTGGCGAACGTTAACCGAATCGCCCCGGGCTGATGCCCCGGGGTTTTCTTTTGTTCAGGATCCACCATGTCATCTACCGTTGTCCGTCCTGCCTCGCGCCCGCTCAATTTGTGGGTGTGCCTGGGTATTCCCGCCGTCGCGGCGATCGTTCTGGTGCTGCTCGAACTGACGTCCCTGGACATGGACCTTGCCAAGCTGTTCTACGATCCAGTGGCGGGGGATTTCATCGGACGCCACAGTTACTTCCTGGAAGACATCCTGCATGAGCGAGCCAAGCAGGTGGTCATCGCCTTTTCCGTGTTTTCGATCATCGGTTTTATTGCCTGCTTTTTCGTGGACAAGTTCAAGCCGTTCAAGCGGGAATTGGGCTGTCTGGTGCTGTCGCTGGCACTGGCAACCTCCTTTGTGACCCCGATGAAGGCAGTGACGGCGGTGCAATGCCCATGGAGCCTTGAGCAGTTCGGCGGTCACGAGACCTACAGCGAACTGCTGAGCCCTCGCCCGCACACGGAAAAACCTGGCCGTTGCTGGCCGGGTGGCCATGCCGCCACCGGTTTCACACTGTTTGCCCTGTTCTTTGTGTTGCGTGACCGTCGTCCGCGCATGGCGCGTGCGGCGTTTATCTTCGCCTTCACCCTGGGTTCGGTGTTCTCGATTGGCCGGATGATGCAAGGCGCGCACTTCTTTTCGCACAACGTGTGGACGGCGGTTTTCTGCTGGCTGATTTGCCTGGGATCGTATTACTACGTTCTATACCGGCCGGCTTCCAAGGTTGAATCGGTGGCCAAAGTGAAAGCAGTCAACGCCTGAAACACAGATCAAAATGTGGGAGCGGGCTTGCTCGCGAATGCGGTGTAACATCCAACGAATATGTTGCCTGTTACACCGCATTCGCGAGCAAGCCCGCTCCCAGGGTCCGGTGTAACTTCAGATTTTGGGCAATAAAAAACCCCGCCTGCTTTCGCAGGCGGGGTTTTTTTATACAGGGGTAAGGCTGGCTTACATCATGCCGCCCATACCGCCCATACCGCCCATGTCTGGCATGCCGCCAGCTGGAGCGTCGTCCTTGATCTCGGCGATCATGGCTTCGGTCGTGATCATCAGGCTGGCGATGGAAGCCGCTGCCTGCAGAGCCGAACGAGTCACTTTAGCCGGGTCGAGGATACCCATTTCGATCATGTCGCCGTATTCGCCGGTAGCAGCGTTGTAACCGTAGTTACCCGAACCCTGCTTGACCTTGTCGACCACTACGCTTGGCTCGTCACCGGAGTTGGCAACGATCTGGCGCAGTGGCGCTTCAACAGCGCGACGCAGCAACTGGATACCAACGTCCTGATCAGCGTTGTCGCCTTTCAGTTCGGAGATCGCCTGCAGAGCGCGAACCAGTGCCACGCCGCCGCCAGGTACCACGCCTTCTTCAACGGCTGCACGGGTAGCGTGCAGGGCGTCTTCAACGCGGGCTTTCTTCTCTTTCATTTCAACTTCGGAACCAGCGCCAACCTTGATCACTGCAACGCCGCCGGACAGTTTGGCCAGACGCTCTTGCAGTTTTTCACGGTCGTAGTCGGACGAAGTGTCAGCCACTTGCTGACGGATCTGCAGAACGCGAGCCTGGATGTCAGCCTCAACGCCGGCGCCGTCGATCACGGTGGTGTTTTCTTTGGACAGGATCACGCGCTTGGCATTACCCAGGTGTTCCAGGGTAGTGCTTTCCAGGCTCAGACCGATCTCTTCGGAGATTACGGTACCGCCGGTCAGGACAGCGATGTCCTGCAGCATGGCCTTGCGACGGTCGCCGAAGCCTGGAGCCTTGACGGCTGCGACTTTAACGATGCCACGCATGTTGTTCACAACCAGAGTCGCCAAGGCTTCGCCTTCAACGTCTTCGGCCACGATCAGCAGTGGACGGCCGGCTTTGGCAACGGCTTCCAGTACTGGCAACATTTCGCGGATGTTGGAGATCTTTTTGTCGACCAGCAGGATCAGCGGACCGTCCAGCTCGGCAGTCATGGTCTCTGGCTTGTTGACGAAGTACGGGGACAGGTAACCACGGTCGAACTGCATGCCTTCAACAACCGACAGTTCGTTTTCCAGGCCCGAGCCTTCTTCAACGGTGATCACGCCTTCTTTACCGACTTTTTCCATGGCTTCGGCAATGATGTCGCCGATGGAGCTGTCGGAGTTGGCCGAAATGGTGCCGACCTGAGCGATTGCCTTGGTGTCAGCGCAAGGCTTGGACAGGGCTTTGAGCTCTTTGACGATAGCGATGGTCGCTTTGTCGATGCCGCGCTTCAGGTCCATCGGGTTCATGCCGGCAGCGACGGCTTTCAGGCCTTCGTTGACGATCGATTGAGCCAGAACGGTAGCGGTGGTGGTGCCGTCGCCTGCGTCATCGTTGGCACGGGAGGCAACGTCTTTGACCAGCTGCGCGCCCATGTTTTCGAAGCGATCTTTCAGCTCGATTTCTTTGGCAACGGAAACGCCGTCCTTGGTGATGGTCGGAGCGCCGAAGCTCTTCTCGATGATCACGTTACGGCCTTTAGGGCCCAGGGTCGCTTTTACTGCGTCAGCCAGGACGTTCACACCGGCGAGCATTTTCTTGCGGGCGGAATCGCCGAATTTAACTTCTTTAGCAGCCATGATCGATATTCCTTAAATACTTTGTAGTAGCGGGAAAATGAGCGGGGAATCAGCCTTCGATAACAGCGAGAATCTCGTTCTCAGCCATTACCAGCAGGTCTTCGCCGTCAACTTTCACGGTGTTGCTGCCGGAGTACGGGCCGAACACAACCTTGTCACCCACTTTAACGGCCAGTGCACGCACTTCACCGTTGTCCAGCACGCGGCCGGTACCGACAGCGAGAATCTCGCCGCTGTTGGCTTTTTCAGCAGCCGAACCTGGCAGGACGATACCGCCAGCGGTTTTCTTTTCTTCTTCGCTGCGACGGATGACGACGCGGTCATGCAGAGGACGAAGCTTCATTGTCGATCTCTCCTAATTGTGGTTTTCATCGGCCGGTGTATTCCCGGCGGGTTTAACAAATCCGGCGGAGCCGGGTGCGGCTCGACAAGCGAGACGCGGAAGTCTGTCTGGCGTGATCGCCAGAAACCTTGCGGTGACCGTTACATAAGGGCGCATAAGCTTATTACAAGGGCGGGGATCGAAATTTTTTACAACGATGACCCGAAACAGACACGGCACCCGAAGGTGCCGTGCAGGTGAAACGTTTTACTGGGTGTCGCGGTGTTCGAACTCGCCTTCGATCACATTGGGCTCACGGCCCAGCGGCTCGCGTGGAGCAGGACCGCCACGCGGCTGCAGGTTGTCGGCGAATGCGCGCTGACGGATCGCGGCCTCTTCGGCGCGCTGACGCATTTTGTTGGCCAGCAGTCGACGGGAGATCGGCAGCAGCATGATCAGGCCCAGCACATCAGTCACGAAGCCCGGCAGGATCAATAGACCACCCGCCAGGGCCAGCATCAAGCCTTCCAGCATGGTCTGGGCCGGCAGCTCGCCACGATTCAGGCTTTCTCGGGCACGCAGTGCAGTGGCCAGACCGGCGATGCGCAACACGAACACGCCGAGCATCGAGCCGAGAATGATCAGTAGCAGGGCCGGGAAAAACCCGATTGCCCCACTGACTTTGACGAATACGAATAGCTCCAACACCGGGAACAGTACAAAGAGCAATAAAAAAGGGCGCATCAAATGGTTCCTCAACGCAAGAATGCCTTGCCAGTAAGCCTTAGATGACGTCGCCCTTTCGTGAATTCAAGCGTCGGCGACTTCTTTTTTGGGCCAATGCTCGGCGTGAGCCAGGAAAACCAAGGCTTCCCGGACTTGTGTCGGCGTATTACAAGGCGCTTGAAACGGCAACCAATACAGCGCCTGACCGATGCGCAAATGCATGCCTTCGGTGTCGATGCCGGCCAGCTGCGCCGGTTCGGTTTTCGGCAGGCCCGCCAGTTCGACGTAGTGCGCGATGGCTTTGGCGTGATCGGCATTCATGTGCTCGACCATGCTCACTTCGGCTTTGCCGGCAAACGGGTTGGCCAACGTCAGATGATCGACCCAGTGAATCGCACCGAAGCCGCCGATGTAGCGGTGACGCACCGGTTTGAGTACCCAGAAATCGAAATCGTGGGCCTTGTGATAACTCTGTGAATCCGGGAAGTAACGGTAGTAGCGATCGGCCGCCGCTTCAATGGCTGCCTCGTCTTCGAGCTTTTCTGCCTCGGCGAGGTACGTCAGGCGACCAACGGCTTGCACGTCGTCGGCCTCTCGCTCGCCTACGAACAGTGAGCATTTCGGGTCTTTCAGCAGGTTATGCGTGTGCTGGGCGATGCGGCTGATAAGGATCAGCGGCCGGCCCTGATCGTCCAGGCAGTAAGGAACCACCGAGCCAAACGGGTAACCCGGCATCGACTTGGAGTGGGTCGAAAGCACTCCACGGTATTCCTTGAGAAGCAATTCTCGGGCATTCTTGGCCGCTTCAACGCTCAATTTATGACTCCTTATATAGAATCCGTCGAAAAAACGGACAGGCGCCTGGGAATAAGTATCCAGTACGCCATCGGGGCAGTTCTCATGTGCAGCCAGGCCACACCAGGCGCAGATCGAGAGGCCCTCTAGAAGGAAACCACTCTGACCTGCTATTGGGGCATGCGAATGCAACTCACTGACAAAGTAATCATTATCACTGGCGGTTGCCAGGGTTTAGGCCGTTCGATGGCCGAGTATTTCGCGGGTAAAGGCGCGAAGCTGGCGCTGGTGGACCTGAACCAGGAAAAGCTCGACGACGCCGTCGCCGCGTGCAGGGTCAAGGGCGTCGAGGCGCGCAGCTACCTGTGCAACGTCGCCAATGAAGAGCAAGTGACCCACATGGTCGCCCAGGTCGCCGAAGATTTCGGTGCGATCCACGGCCTGATCAACAACGCCGGCATCCTGCGCGACGGCCTGTTGCTGAAGGTCAAGGACGGCGAAATGACCAAGATGAGCCTGGCCCAGTGGCAGGCGGTTATCGACGTCAACCTGACCGGCGTGTTCCTGTGCACCCGTGAAGTCGCGGCAAAAATGGTCGAGCTGAACAACAGCGGCGCGATCATCAATATCTCCTCGATTTCGCGTGCCGGCAACGTTGGCCAGACCAACTACTCGGCGGCCAAGGCAGGCGTCGCGGCAGCGACCGTGACCTGGGCCAAGGAACTGGCGCGCTACGGCATTCGCGTGGCGGGCATTGCCCCGGGCTTTATCGAAACCGAGATGACGCTGGGCATGAAGCCTGAAGCGCTGGAGAAAATGACGGCCGGTATTCCGCTCAAGCGCATGGGCAAACCGGAAGAGATCGCCCATTCGGCGGCGTACATTTTCGAGAACGACTACTACACCGGCCGGATCCTGGAAATGGATGGCGGGTTGCGGATATAAACCCACCGCAAAACCAATGTGGGAGCGGGCTTGCTCGCGAATGCGGAAGATCAGTCAACTTATCTGTTGAATGACACACCGCATTCGCGAGCAAGCCCGCTCCCACATTTAACTGTATTTCAGATTATCAATCGTCGCTGATGGTGATGTTCGGCATCGATGGCGACGCCGCTTCCTGCAACACGATCCGCGCGCCGACGTGGCGAGCGAGTTCCTGATACACCATCGCAATCGGGCTGTCCGGCTCGGCGATCACCGTTGGCTTGCCGCCATCGGCCTGCTCACGAATGGCCATTGCCAGCGGCAACGAGGCCAGCACTTCAACCCCGTACTGATTGGCCAGCTTCACCCCACCGCCCTCCCCAAACAGATGCTCCGCATGCCCGCAGTTGGAGCAGATGTGCACGGCCATGTTTTCCACCACGCCCAGCACCGGGATGTTGACCTTGCGGAACATCTCTACGCCTTTGCGCGCATCCAGCAACGCCAGGTCTTGCGGGGTGGTGACGATCACGGCACCGGCCACCGGGACTTTCTGTGCCAGGGTCAGCTGAATGTCACCGGTGCCTGGCGGCATGTCGATGACCAGGTAATCGAGGTCGCCCCACGCGGTTTGGGTCACCAATTGCAGCAGCGCACCGGAGACCATCGGCCCACGCCAGACCATCGGTGTGTTGTCGTCGGTCAGGAATGCCATCGACATCACTTCGACGCCATGGGACTCGATCGGCACGAACCATTTCTGATCCTTGACCTTTGGTCGGGTGCCTTCAGGGATGCCGAACATAATGCCCTGGCTCGGACCATAGATGTCCGCGTCGAGAATCCCGACCTTGGCGCCTTCACGGGCCAACGCCAGCGCCAGGTTCGCGGCGGTGGTGGACTTGCCCACGCCGCCCTTGCCGGATGCCACGGCCACCACGTTTTTCACGTTCGCCAGCCCCGGAATTTGTGCCTGGGCCTTGTGCGCGGCAATCACGCTGGTGATGTCGACACGGGCCGTCGTCACGCCGTCCAGGCCTTCGATAGCCATTTGCAGCATCTGCGACCAACCGCTCTTGAACAGACCGGCGGCGTAACCCAACTCCAGCTGGACGCTGACGCGATCGCCCTGGATGTCGATGTTACGCACGCATCCGGCGCTGACCGGGTCCTGGTTCAGGTAAGGGTCGGTGTATTGGCGAAGGACGGCTTCCACCGCTGCGCGATTGACGGCGCTCATGGGCAACTCCGATAGCAAGACTGGAAAATCAGGCGGGTATCCTACGCCGGACATACATTTGTGGCGAACAGATTACTGTGGCTGGAATGCTTCCTGTGGCGAGGGGGCTTGCCCCCGTTGGGTGGCGAAGCCGCCCCGAAACCAGCACACGCAATCCGGCAGATACACCGCAATCTCCGGTTTTACGACTGCTGCGCAGCCGAGCGGGGGCAAGCCCCCTCGCCACAAAAGCTCTTTTGTAACAGTAAGCCCTCAGGCCTCGGGGGTGAAAAATATGCGCCGGCGCTTTATAGTGGCCGACCTCCGTTTCATCAAGTAGCCGAGCCCCATGTCCGAGCCACGCAAGATCCTCGTCACCAGCGCCCTGCCCTATGCCAATGGTTCGATCCATCTTGGCCACATGCTGGAATACATCCAGACCGACATGTGGGTGCGCTTCCAGAAGCACCGCGGCAATCAATGCATTTATGTCTGCGCCGACGACGCCCACGGTTCGGCGATCATGCTGCGCGCGGAAAAGGAAGGCATCACCCCGGAACAACTGATCGCCAACGTCCAGGCTGAACACAGCGCCGACTTTGCCGAGTTCCTGGTGGACTTCGACAACTTCCACTCCACTCACGCCGAAGAAAACCGTGAGCTGTCGAGCCAGATCTACCTGAAGCTGCGCGACGCCGGGCACATTGCCCAGCGTTCCATCACGCAATACTTCGACCCGGAAAAGAAAATGTTCCTGGCCGACCGCTTCATCAAGGGCACCTGCCCGAAATGCGGCACTGAAGACCAGTACGGCGACAACTGCGAAAAATGCGGTGCGACCTACGCGCCCACCGACCTGAAGGATCCGAAGTCGGCGATCTCTGGCGCCACGCCGGTGCTCAAGGATTCCCAGCACTTTTTCTTCAAGCTGCCCGACTTCCAGGAAATGCTGCAAACCTGGACCCGCAGCGGCACCCTGCAAGACGCCGTGGCCAACAAAATCGCCGAATGGCTGGATGCCGGCCTGCAACAGTGGGACATCTCCCGCGATGCGCCGTACTTCGGTTTCGAGATCCCTGACGAGCCTGGCAAATATTTCTACGTGTGGCTGGATGCGCCGATCGGCTACATGGCCAGCTTCAAGAACCTGTGTGATCGCACGCCGGAGCTGGACTTCGACGCGTTCTGGGGCAAGGACTCCACGGCCGAGCTGTACCATTTCATCGGCAAGGACATCGTCAACTTCCACGCGCTGTTCTGGCCAGCCATGCTCGAAGGCGCGGGTTTCCGTAAACCGACCGGCATCAACGTGCACGGCTACCTGACCGTCAACGGTCAGAAAATGTCCAAGTCCCGCGGCACCTTCATCAAGGCCCGGACGTACCTCGATCACCTGTCGCCGGAATACCTGCGCTACTACTACGCGGCCAAGCTGAGCCGTGGCGTCGACGACCTCGACCTGAACCTCGAAGACTTCGTGCAGAAGGTCAACTCGGACCTGGTCGGCAAAGTCGTCAACATCGCCAGCCGTTGCGCCGGTTTCATCCATAAAGGCAACGCCGGTGTGCTGGTGGCGGGTAATGCCGCGCCTGAGCTGACCGACGCATTCCTGGCCGCTGCGCCAAGCATCGCCGAGGCTTACGAGGCTCGCGACTTCGCCCGCGCCATGCGCGAAATCATGGGTCTGGCCGACCGTGCCAACGCCTGGATCGCCGACAAGGCGCCGTGGTCGCTGAACAAACAGGAAGGCAAGCAGGACGAAGTCCAGGCCATCTGCGCCTTGGGCGTCAACCTGTTCCGCCAGTTGGTGATCTTCCTCAAGCCCGTCCTGCCGTTGCTGGCCGCCGATGCCGAGGCGTTCCTGAACGTCGCGCCGCTGACCTGGAACGACCACGCGACCCTGCTCAGCAATCATCAGTTGAACGAGTTCAAGCCGTTGATGACCCGCATCGACCCGGTGAAAGTGCAGGCCATGAGCGACGCTTCGAAAGAAGACCTGACCGCCAGCGCAACCGATACCGGCGAAGCTGCACCGGCCGGCAACGGCGAATTGGCCAAGGATCCGCTGTCGCCAGAGATCGAGTTCGACGCATTCGCTGCGATCGACCTGCGCGTCGCGCTGATCGTCAAGGCTGAACACGTGGAAGGCGCCGACAAGCTGCTGCGCCTGACCCTGGACATCGGCGACGAGCAACGCAACGTGTTCTCCGGGATCAAGAGCGCTTACCCGGACCCGTCCAAGCTCGATGGTCGCCTGACCATGATGATCGCCAACCTCAAGCCACGGAAAATGAAGTTCGGCATCTCCGAAGGCATGGTGATGGCGGCCGGTCCTGGCGGCGAAGAAATCTACCTGCTCAGCCCTGATAGCGGCGCCAAGCCGGGTCAGCGCATCAAGTAAGGTCTTGCTGCAAACCGATCCCACAGTCGTGCCTGGCGCGACTGTGGGATTTTCATATCTGGCCCACCCTCCGTCCTTGCCGGATAATGCCTAAGCTTTTTAGACCGCTCGTTATAAAGCCCCCGTTCTTGCCGGCACGATCATGACCGAGATACTGCTTACGCTTATCAGCGCTGCCCTGATCAACAATGTCGTGTTGCACTGGCCGCTGGGCGCCGATCCGCTGCTGGGTAACGTGCATCGGCAAGTCCATGCGCTGGGCATTGCGACCACCTGTTTGATGCTGATGGTTGGCACGCTAGGTTATTCAGCGGACCGTTGGCTGCTGGTGCCGTTGGAGCTGACGTCCCTGCGCCTGTTCGTGTTCTTGCCCTTAAGCGTTTTGTTGATCGCACCGATGCTGAAAGCGCTGTCGCGGGCACTGCCAAAACTGGCGTTCGACGGGCTCTGGCCGCTTCTCTTGGGCAACGCTGGCGTGCTCGGGTTGACGTTGCTCAATGCTCAGGACGACAAGGGATTCTTTCACGCCACCTTCCTGAGCCTCGGCGCCGGGTTGGGGTTTTGGCTGGTGCTGAGCCTGTTCAGCGATTTGCGCCAGCGCACACTCGATAACGATGTTCCCCTGCCCTTTCGTGGCCTGCCGATTCAGTTGATCGGCGCCGGACTGGTCGCAGTGGCATTTCTCGGATTTAGCGGACTGATCAAAACATGAGTCTGATTCAACGCATCGACGCCCTCCTGCCGCAGACTCAATGCGGCAAGTGTGGCCACCCCGGATGCAAGCCCTACGCCGAAGGCATCGCCAGCGGCGAGCTGATCAACAAGTGCCCGCCCGGCGGCAGCGAAACCATTGCAGCCCTGGCCGATCTGCTGAAAGTACCGGTGCTGGAACTGGACACCAGTCGCGGCTCAGCCCCGGCGCAGATTGCCTATATTCGCGAAGCCGAATGCATCGGTTGCACCAAGTGCATCCAGGCCTGCCCGGTGGATGCCATCGTAGGCGCGGCCAAGTTGATGCACACGGTGATCGTCGACGAATGCACCGGTTGCGACCTCTGCGTGGCGCCCTGCCCGGTGGATTGCATCGAGATGCGCCCGTTGCCGCTGGCCACGGTCCTGCCGATTGTCGGGGGCCTGGCCTTCAGCCTTGAAGAGCAACGGGCTCGCGCCGCCAAACGCAACCATGCACGGCGCCGCTTTGAACAACGCAATGCCCGCTTGCAGCGTGAGGAACAACAAAAAATCGCAGAACGCCAGGCCCGCGCCCAACGCGCCGTTGGGCACAGTGAAGTGACGACGACTGACCCGGTGCAAGCGGCGCTGGAACGCGTGCGCGCGCAAAAAGCGGCGAACGCTGATGCGGCGCTGAAAAAAGCCAAGATCGATGTGGCGATGAGTCGGGCGCAACTGAACAAATCGCTCAAGGCCTTCGGGCATCCACCGACCTTCGAGCAGCAATCGCAACTGATCGTGCTGCAACAACAGTTCGAGGCCGCCGCACAGGTCTTGGCACAACTGGAGAGCACTTCGCCGCCAACCCCGGCGCCGGTTACCCCGGCGAAGGACGCCGACTTGAAGCGGGCGAAAATCCAATTGGCCGTGCGTCGCGCCGAACTCAAGAAAGCCCAGGCCAACGAAGCACCGGCCGAACAGCTCGACGCCCTGCAACGTGCGCTCAACGAGGCCGAACAGGCCTTGCACGTCGCTGAAGCGGCGAGTGAACAACCGCTGCCGGACCTGACACGTATCGAAAAGCGCCCCATCGACAGCCAGCTTCGACAGTTGAAAACCGAATTGGCCTACGCCCGTGCCGACGTCAGCAAACTCGAACGAGGTGTGGACACCCCGAGCGAATTGATCGACAAGGCCCGCGCGCGGCTGCTGGAAGCCCAGCGTCAGGTGGACGCCTATGTCGCCCCTTGAATCGGTGGACGAACGCCTCCAGCAGGCCATGAAGCTGGTGTTGCTGGCGACCATGCCGGGGATGCTGACGTTGTTTTGGCTGTATGGCTGGGGCGTCTTGATCAACCTGATGCTGGCGGCCATCACCGCGCTGGCGGTTGAAGGCGCCGTCTTGCAACTGCGCCGGCGTCCGCTGAAACCCACGTTGAGCGACGGCAGTGCGATGGTCAGTGCGACGCTGCTGGCGCTGGCATTGCCATCGTACTGTCCATGGTGGATGACGGTGTGTGCGGCGGCGTTCGCGATATTGGGCAAGCAGGTATATGGCGGCGTGGGCAAGAATCCGTTCAATCCGGCGATGCTCGGTTTCGCCCTGGTGCTGGTGACCTTTCCCCAACAAATGACCCATTGGCCGTCCTCCCACGGCATGGACTTGCTCAGCGGCCTGCAACAGATATTCGGCTTCCACCTCAGCGCTGCACCAGACGCCTGGGCCCAGGCCACTGCGCTGGACAGCCTGCGCATCAACAAAAGCCTGACCATGGATGAACTCTTCGCCGGCAACCCGGCGTTCGGCCATTTCGGCGGACGCGGCGTGGAATGGGTCAACCTGGCCTTTCTGGCCGGTGGCGCGTTTCTCCTGCAACGGCGGGTATTCAGTTGGCATGCGCCGGTCGGCATGCTCGCCAGCCTGTTTGTCATCAGCCTGCTCTGCTGGAACGGTTCGGGCTCCGACTCCCATGGCTCACCGCTGTTTCATCTGCTCACCGGCGCGACCATGCTGGGGGCTTTTTTCATTGCCACTGAACCGGTGTCCGGGGCAAAAAGCGCGGGGGCCCGATTGCTCTTTGGTATCGGTGTGGGCTTGCTGACATACCTGATACGGACCTGGGGCGGCTATCCGGACGGATTGGCATTTGCCGTGTTACTGATGAACCTTTGCGTACCGGCGCTGGAGCGTTTTATTGCGTCCCGGCAGGAGCCCGTAAGCCCATGAACCGAGCGTCCAGCGTTTTGATTCTGGTGCTGCTCGCCGGACTGGGAATCGGCGCGACCTACCTCGCGCATTACACCAGCGCTCCGCGCATTGCCGCAGAACAACGACTGATCGACAGTCGCAACCTGCTGGACTTGCTGCCGGCGCAAAGCTACGACAATCAGCCGCTGGAACAGCCGCTTGCTGTCACCAACATCCCGTTGGCCAACAGCACGCTGCTGGGCGGCTACCTGGCGACCAAGGCCGGCCAGCCGAGCGTGGTGTTGCTGCGCAGCCAGACACTGGGCTATGAAGGCAAAATCGAGTTGATGATTGCCATCGATGCCAACGGTAAGTTGTTGGGGGTCAAAACCCTCAAGCAATCGGAAACCCCGGGGCTGGGTGGCAAGATCGCCGACTGGCCGAACGCATGGCTTCAGGCGTTTACCGGCAAGTCCCGCAACGAACCCGGCGATACTGGCTGGGCCTTGAAAAAGGATCAGGGACAATTCGATCAGGTGGCGGGGGCGACCATCACTTCAAGGGCGGTGATCAGCGCCATTCATGACGCCTTGCGCTACTTCGATGAACACCGCGAACCATTGATCGGGAGTGGCGCCCATGACTAAGTCATTGCCCCTGCAAAACTCACTGATGCTGGCGCCCCTGATCGGCGCCACGACTTCCTGGTCGGCGGCGCTGGGACTGTGGCTGATGTTCATTGTGGTGATCAGTGCCTATGGCGTTGGCATGTGTGCTTTGCGCTCGCGACTGGTTCCGCCGGCCTGCTTGCTTGCCAGCATCCTGCTGGCCGCCACGCTCACCAGCTGCGTGCAAATGGCCGCCCAAGCCTGGTCACTCCAATGGCATCAGCCTGTGGCGCTTTACGCTGGACTGATCGCCCTGCAATGCGTTGTGCTGGAATACAACGGTTTCTTCCAGAGCCCACGCCTTGATCGCGTGCGTCTGTGCGCCGCGTTTGGTGCTTTGATGCTGGGCTTGGGCCTGCTGCGCGAACTCCTTGGCAACGGCGGCCTGCACCTCGCCACGCTAGTCCCAGGCGGTTTCATCCTGCTGGGATTGTTGATTGCCGCACATCAGGCCTGGGCTCGCTCGACGCCCTCACATTGATTGACTGTTTTTAGGGATACGCATCGTTCATGAATGCCGCAAAACGTTTGGAAATTTTCCGCCGGTTTCACGAAGACAACCCGGAACCCAAGACGGAACTGGCGTATTCGTCGCCCTTCGAATTGCTGATTGCTGTCATTCTTTCCGCTCAGTCGACCGATGTCGGCGTCAATAAGGCCACCGCCAAACTCTATCCCGTGGCCAACACCCCGGCGGCGATCCATGCGCTGGGCGTCGAAGGGCTGTCTGATTACATCAAGACGATCGGCCTGTTTAATAGCAAAGCGAAAAACGTGATCGAAACCTGTCGCTTGCTGGTAGAGCGCCACGGCGGCGAAGTCCCGCAAACCCGCGAAGAACTGGAAGCGCTCCCTGGCGTCGGCCGTAAGACGGCGAACGTGGTGCTCAATACCGCCTTTCGCCAACTGACCATGGCCGTGGACACCCATATCTTCCGGGTCAGCAACCGCACCGGCATTGCTCCCGGCAAAAATGTCGTCGAGGTTGAGCAGAAACTGATGAAGTTTGTACCCAGGCAATACCTGCTCGACTCCCATCACTGGCTGATCCTTCACGGGCGCTACGTTTGCCTGGCCCGCAAGCCCCGCTGCGGCAGCTGCCGGATCGAGGATTTGTGCGAATACAAGCAAAAGACCTCAGACGATTGAGGCGCTATTAAAATTATTGATGTATCGATTGAAAAAATCTTTTTTACCCGCCGGGCGATTATCGATATAAGGGGCGCCAAAGGCAGTCTTAGCCTGGAGTTGACCTATGAGCACTGGCAAAGAGCAATTGGACGTAGAAGACGACTTCACACCCGTTGAGGCTGATGACGCTGAACCGGTGGTAGAGGTGGCAAAGACCAACCTGAGCAAACGTCGCACCATCGACAATTTGCTGGAGGAGCGCCGACTGCAAAAGCAATTGGCCGATTACGATTTTGACCTGTAATACCTAAAAGCCTCCCGAAACGGAGGCTTTTTACTAAGCGCCAATCGCTGATGAGCACGGCTTCATCAGACGTGGGTGGCACTTATACCAAGCCATTGCGTTGAGCCAGTTCGATCAGGTCGACCAGGGAGCGAGCATTGAGCTTCAACAACAGGCGGGTTTTGTAGGTACTGACGGTTTTATTGCTGAGAAACATTCCATCGGCAATCTCCTTATTGGTTTTTCCTCTGGCCAACTGTTGTAAAACCATCATTTCGCGTCCGGACAAACGATCCACCATATCGGCTTCACTGGCATTACCAAGACTTGAGCGCACGGTATGCAACGCTTGATTCGGAAAATAACTGTAGCCTGACAGCACGGCTTTTATTGCACTGAGCAACTCCGTCAGGTCCTGTTGTTTACACACATAGCCTGCCGCCCCCGACTGCATGCAACGCATGGAAAAATGCCCCGGTGCCTGTGAAGTCAATATCAGCACTTTAAGTGGCATCGCCGTCGATGTCAGCCGCGCAATAACCTCCAGACCATCCAGCTTGGGTATTCCAATATCCAGAATGACAATATCCGGCATAAGTTCGCGGGCAAGTTGTAATGCGTCCACGCCGTTATCTGTTTCTGCAATGACTTCGTAGCCATGGCGCTCCATTAGCATACGTACCGCAAGACGAATGACGGGGTGATCATCCACGATCAGCACTTTATTCATGGGCAAGTCCAATTTCGCTGTTCGAATTTTTAGAGCCCGCACAATAGCCTAGTCGCTTCATCCATGGCATGCCGCCCCCCTCGGCCACCCACAGCCAGAGACATTTCTTACAAACTTAAAAGACTAGTCCTACAAATTTCTTAAAACAAATTGCATCCTGCGTGGTATCAAACTTCGCGAAGCCAGCCTCCCGGCAGTTTTTCTGTATCGAAATACGGCAATAAAAAAAATAGCAATCCATCACGCGCGCACCTCCGACACCACACCAGGATTCAGCTACGCTTAAAAACAAGCAAGCCCCCTCACCGATAAAAAACCTTACACAAAAAAATGTCATTCTCAGAAACAACTAACCGCTTATTTTAAGACACACTTAAATCCAGACAACCCCACTATATTTCCCAGTAAAACGCCCCACACTCAACCCACACACAAACAATAACGCTATTCTATCAACCCCTTAAAAAATACAATTTTAAACCGGAGACTTACCCATCTACATCACTAATATTTTTCACACGATACAACTAAACCCTAACAAACAACCCTTCAACCCTCGAGCAAAAGCCAATACCATAATGAGCAAAAAACATGATAAAACTCAAAAGCAAAATTACGAACCCCATGACTATCATTGCAATATTCGCAACACTGTCTGAAGCATCAGCGGCCGTTTCACTACCCTTTCTCGGCGATGAGGAACGAACGCTTTACATCTGGTTTCTGATCAGTTTTCCGTTTTATTTGCTTCTACTATTCTTCGCGACCCTTAACTTCAACTATCGGTCGCTTTACGCGCCTTCTGATTTTGAAAAGGGAGAGCACTTTTTAACCGTCATGAAAAGCGCCGGTCGCAAGAGCCATACTTCCTCCGCGCCTAATCTTCCGGCCCGGCATTATGTCTGCCTGCCTGAAAGGCTGAAGGACCTGCACATCGTCGATGCACGCTCGACGGATCAGCCGTTAGAGTTCAGCTCGCTGCTGGCGAGCATTCAGCCAGCACAGAAAAAGCTCGCGCGAGTGATCGTATTTCTCACGTGCGGCGACTCGGAGACATCACTGAAAGAAAGCGTGCTCAAGCATTCGAAGCTGACAAAGAAGCGCAGCGGCTCCATCTTCTGCGTTGCTTATAATTCGAGCTCTCAAGCGCTGACAATCATTGGGCAAACGTTTTATCCGGCAGGGACCGGTAGGTAGCTCTTGAAGAGAAAAAGGAGAGAAAAACAGCAGGAAGGTGTAACGCACATCAAGAAAAAGCTGAATGCTCAATGAATGCCTGGCAGAACATCCCCCTTGCGAGGTGTGGCCTTGTCATCGACAAGGCCACACTTCTATTACCAGCTCAAAGGTCTCAGAACAGCTTGCGGCCTTTGTTCGCGGCAATGCGCATACGCAGGGCGTTGAGCTTGATGAAGCCCGCTGCGTCGGCCTGGTTGTAAGCGCCGCCGTCTTCTTCGAAGGTCGCGATGTTGGCATCGAACAACGATTCGTTAGACTTGCGACCGGTCACGATCACGTTGCCTTTGTACAGCTTCAGGCGAACAACGCCGTTCACGTGGGCCTGGGACGCATCGATCATCTGTTGCAACATCAGACGCTCAGGGCTCCACCAGTAACCGGTGTAGATCAGGCTGGCGTACTTGGGCATCAACTCGTCTTTGAGGTGAGCCACTTCGCGGTCCAGGGTGATCGATTCGATCGCACGGTGAGCGCGCAGCATGATGGTGCCGCCAGGCGTTTCGTAGCAGCCACGGGACTTCATGCCCACGTAACGGTTCTCGACAATGTCGAGACGGCCGATACCGTGTTCACCACCGATACGGTTCAGGGTCGCCAACACGGTGGCAGGGGTCATTTCGACGTCGTCCAGTGCAACGATGTCGCCGTTACGGTAGGTCAGTTCGAGGTACTGTGCTTTGTCAGGAGCGTTCTCCGGGGAGACGGTCCATTTCCACATGTCTTCTTCGTGCTCGGTCCAGGTGTCTTCCAGCACGCCGCCTTCATAGGAGATGTGCAGCAGGTTGGCATCCATCGAGTACGGGGATTTTTTCTTGCCGTGACGTTCGATCGGGATGTTGTGCTTTTCAGCGTAATCCATCAGCTTTTCACGGGACAGCAGGTCCCATTCACGCCACGGAGCAATCACTTTTACACCTGGCTTCAAGGCGTACGCGCCCAGTTCGAAACGAACCTGGTCGTTGCCCTTGCCAGTGGCGCCGTGGGAAATGGCGTCAGCGCCGGTTTCGTTGGCGATTTCAATCAGGCGTTTGGCGATCAACGGACGAGCGATGGAAGTACCCAGCAGGTACTCGCCTTCGTAAACGGTGTTGGCGCGGAACATCGGGAAAACGAAATCACGCACGAATTCTTCGCGCAAGTCGTCGATGTAGATCTCTTTGACGCCCATGGCCTGTGCCTTGGCGCGCGCAGGTTCGACCTCTTCGCCCTGACCCAGGTCAGCGGTAAAGGTCACCACTTCACAGTTATAAGTATCCTGCAGCCACTTGAGGATCACCGAAGTGTCCAGGCCGCCGGAATACGCCAGAACGACCTTGTTTACGTCCGCCATGCCATCACTCCACGGGGTTCTACGGAAAGCCGTGAAGTCTACCGGTCATACGAAATAATTTACAGTGGCGCGACAGCTTATGACGACGAAGCGACAGATTCTTTCGATCGAGCGACGAACTCAACAGGGTCAGGAGGTGGTCGCGGCGCTTCCTGATGTCGTGCCTTGAGGCGCGACGTTCTGGGTCGGTGCTACGCGCTCCAGGCGCACCGCGACCCGACGATTCTTCGCGCGGTTGGCGGCGTTGGTGTTGGGCGCCACAGGGTAACGCTCGCCGTGGAAGCGCATGGTGATCTGCGATTCCTGAATGCCGTTGGCCTTGAAATAGTCCATCACTGCCAGGGCGCGCCGGCGCGACAATTCACGGTTGGCCAAGCGATTGCCACTGTTATCGGAGTGCCCGTCGAGTTCGATGTGATTGACTGACGGATCAGCCTTCATGAACTCCAGCATCACTTGCAACTGCGCCTTGGCGTGCCCATCGAGTTCGATGCCTTCAGCACCCGTGAAGGTGATCTCGGACTGTTTGACCTGTTCGAAATTCTTCGGCAACAGTTTCGCCACACAGCTTTGGTAATCGTTGAACGCCTTGCTGAACTTGACCGGCAACAGCCGCACTTCCGACACCCGGCCATCGCCGGAGGCATGCCGGATCACCGGACTGCGCCCATCGATCAAGCCACTGATCAGACGCCCGGCTTGAGCTTGCGAGCTATTGAACAGCACATTGCCGCTGCCCAGGCGTACCGAGCCCAGATTGATATCGCCACGCCCTGGCTGCCACGGCGCGGCGGCCGCCAGCAAGGTCGCCGAACCACCACCGATCATCGCGTTGTAGGCATTCAGACGAAATATCGCCTGCTCGCCGGCACGGCGTACGAATTCACCCGAGCCGAAATCAGTGATCGGCTGAGTCAGGCGGCATTCGAACTTGTCACCTTCGACCGTCCACTCGATGCTCTCCAGACGCGTCTGGAAAGTGAGCGCCATCGCAGGAAGGCTGGCAAACACACTGAGCAAGGCTAAATAACGCTGGCGCACGGGAGGCTCCACTGGCTTCTACAACAAAAAGACCGACACACGCATGTTTCCGGCATACCTGATTCATATCGGTAGGTTCCTGCAAAACTTGATAGCGAGTGCCTGCAAGAGTCTTTTCCGGTAGCATTCCCCTGAGTTTGACCCGCCTGGAATCCCCTCATGTCCGACCGCCTGACCCTGCTGCGTCCCGACGACTGGCACATTCATCTTCGCGATGGTGCCGTGTTGACCAATACCGTTGCGGATGTTGCGCGCACCTTTGGTCGCGCCATCATCATGCCCAACCTGGTACCTCCGGTGCGTAACGCCGCTGAAGCCGACGGCTATCGCCAGCGAATCCTCGCTGCACGCCCGGCCGGCAGTCGCTTCGAACCGTTGATGGTGCTTTATCTGACCGACCGCACCCAGCCCGAAGAAATTCGCGAGGCCAAGGCCAGCGGTTTCGTGTATGCCGCCAAGCTGTACCCGGCCGGCGCGACCACCAACTCGGATTCTGGCGTCACCAGCATCGACAAGATCTTCCCTGCGCTAGAGGCCATGGCCGACGTCGGGATGCCTTTGCTGATTCACGGTGAAGTCACCCGTGGCGATGTGGACGTGTTCGACCGCGAAAAAATCTTTATCGATGAGCACATGCGCCGCGTGGTCGAGCGTTTCCCGACGCTCAAAGTGGTGTTCGAACACATCACCACCGCCGACGCCGTGCAATTCGTCAACGAGGCTTCGGCCAACGTCGGCGCCACCATCACCGCGCATCACCTGCTGTACAACCGCAACCACATGCTGGTGGGCGGGATTCGGCCGCACTTCTATTGCCTGCCGATTCTCAAGCGCAATACACACCAGGAAGCCCTGCTCGACGCCGCCACCAGTGGCAGCGAAAAGTTTTTCCTGGGCACCGACTCGGCCCCCCACGCCCAGCACGCCAAAGAAGCCGCGTGTGGCTGCGCCGGTTGCTACACCGCGTATGCGGCCATCGAGATGTACGCCGAAGCGTTCGAACAGCGCAACGCGCTGGACAAGCTCGAAGCCTTCGCCAGCCTTAACGGCCCGCGTTTCTATGGCCTGCCAGCGAACACCGACCGCATTACCCTGGTCCGCGATGAGTGGACCGCCCCGACCAGCCTGCCATTTGGCGAGCTGACCGTTATCCCGCTGCGCGCCGGTGAAAAACTGCGCTGGCGCCTGCTGGAGGAACACGCGTGAGTGAAGACCATTTCGACGACGAACAGGACGGTCAAGGCGGTGGAGGCGGTCCTCGTCATCCAATGGCTGCCAGATTCCGTGGCTACCTGCCGGTCGTCGTCGACGTAGAAACCGGTGGTTTCAACTCGGCCACCGACGCTCTGCTGGAAATTGCTGCAACCACCATCGCCATGGACGAGAAAGGGTTTGTGTACCCCGATCACACCTACTTCTTCCGTGTGGAGCCTTTTGAAGGCGCAAACATCGAAGCGGCGGCGCTGGAATTCACCGGGATCAAACTCGACCACCCGCTGCGCATGGCCGTGAGTGAAGAAGCAGCGCTGACCGATATTTTCCGCGGTATCCGCAAGGCCTTGAAAGCCAACGGCTGCAAACGGGCAATTCTGGTTGGCCACAACAGCAGCTTCGATTTGGGCTTCCTCAACGCAGCGGTCGCACGCCTGGACATGAAACGTAACCCGTTTCATCCGTTCTCCAGCTTCGACACCGCGACCCTTGCCGGTCTGGCCTACGGTCAAACCGTGCTGGCCAAGGCTTGCCAGGCAGCGGATATCGACTTCGACGGTCGCGAGGCTCACTCGGCTCGCTATGACACCGAGAAGACGGCCGAGCTATTCTGCGGCATCGTCAATCGCTGGAAACAGATGGGTGGCTGGGAAGACTTCAACGACTGAACTCGTTGATTTATCCCGCGCATAAAAAAACCGGCCTCTCAGAGGCCGGTTTTTATTGCCTGACGCGTGGGCTTACAAGGCCGCAGCGTGCTCGGTCAGGTAAGCAGCAACGCCTTCTGGCGAAGCGTTCATGCCCTTGTCGCCTTTTTTCCAGTTGGCAGGGCAAACTTCGCCGTGCTCTTCGTGGAATTGCAGAGCGTCGACCAGACGGATCAGCTCTTCCATGTTACGGCCCAGCGGCAGGTCGTTGATGATCTGCGAGCGGACAACGCCTTTGTCGTCGATCAGGAACGCGCCACGGAAAGCCACGCCGTCAGCGGACTGAACGTCATAGGCCTTCATGATTTCCTGCTTGATGTCGGCAGCCATGGTGTAGCGAACCTGGCCGATACCGCCATTGTTCACCGGGGTGTTGCGCCAGGCGTTGTGGGTGAAGTGCGAGTCGATCGACACGGCAACCACTTCAACGTTGCGGGACTTGAAGTCAGCCATGCGGTTGTCCAGAGCGATCAGCTCGGACGGGCAAACGAAGGTGAAGTCCAGTGGGTAGAAGAACACCAGGCCGTATTTGCCTTTGATGGCCGACGACAGGGTGAAGCTGTCTACGATTTCGCCATTGCCGAGAACGGCTGGAACGGTGAAGTCCGGGGCTTGTTTGCCTACGAGTACGCTCATTGGATATCTCCTGGTCTATTAACGTGAAGAACTGGATTCGCATCAGCCTGCCACCCTCAGGCGACAGCCCTGTGACACGACCCCCCTTCGAAGGACCGACCATCATACACGGCGTTTTTAGGCTGTCCTCAACGGTTTTTTGCTGGACGGTCAAAATTGCCGTCTTGAGCGTTACTGGCAGATTGCCTGGATAAAAACCGTTCGTCGGTCACGCCTGTTTATAGCGCAAAGCTTTCAGAAACCACTTTGACAATCATTCTCGTTAACATTAAGATCCATCGCAATTGAGTCACAACCAGCGACGGTTTTTTCTTATGTATGTCTGCCTCTGCACTGGCGTCACCGACGGTCAAATCCGCGATGCAATCTATGAAGGTTGCTGCAGCTATAAGGAAGTCCGTCAAACCACCGGCGTAGCCAGCCAATGCGGCAAATGCGCCTGCCTTGCAAAGGAAGTGGTTCGCGAAACCCTGACTAAATTGCAATCCGCCCAGGCAGCCATTCCTTTCCCTGTAGAATTTACTGCCGCGTAATTACCCTGTTTCAAAGAACCGGACCAGATGTCCGGTTTTTTTATGCCTGAAAATCAACTGCTTACGCTCTAGACGCGGAACACAAACATTCTTATTCCGATTAATTTTCATATAAGTTTCAATAACTTAGGTTTGACACCCTTACTTACGCGGCTCAAACTCAGCCTCATTGACAGCTACTCAGGGCAGGACCCCATCATGAAAGGCGACGTTACCGTCATCCAGCATCTCAACAAGATCCTTGCCAATGAGCTGGTCGCGATCAATCAATACTTTTTGCATGCACGCATGTACGAAGATTGGGGCCTGAACAAGCTGGGCAAGCACGAGTACCACGAATCCATCGATGAGATGAAGCACGCGGACAAGCTGATCAAGCGCATCCTGTTCCTTGAAGGCCTGCCGAACGTCCAGGACCTGGGCAAGCTGCACATCGGCGAGCACACCAAGGAAATGCTTGAGTGCGACCTGCGTATCGAACGCATCGGCCATGCCGACCTGAAAATCGCCATCGCTCATTGCGAAACGGTCGGCGACTTCGGTAGCCGTGAACTGCTCGAAGATATTCTCGAGTCCGAAGAAGAACATATCGACTGGCTGGAAACCCAACTGGGCCTGATCGATAAAGTCGGTCTTGAGAATTACCTGCAATCGCAGATGGGCGAAGACGAGTAAGTTAGCGCCCGCTAAACTCGAGACACTAAAAAGCCCCGCTCTCTTTTTAAGAGGCGGGGCTTTTTTATTGCCTGTAGGAGCATGGCTTGCCAGCGATAAACGATGAAGCGGTGTTCTTGCTGAACCGCGGCGCCTGCATCGCGAGCAAGCTCGGCTCCTACAAAGATCGAATCAAGCTTCGGTCTTGTTGGCAGCAGCCGCTTCAACAGCGGTTTTGATCGTGGTCTGCAACGAACCGTCAGCAGCCATTTCAGTCATGATGTCGCTACCGCCGACCAGCTCACCACCGACCCACAGTTGCGGGAAGGTTGGCCAGTTGGCGTATTTTGGCAGGTTGGCGCGGATTTCCGGGTTCTGCAGGATGTCCACGTACGCAAACTTTTCACCACATGCCATCACGGCCTGCGCGGCTTTCGCGGAGAAGCCACACTGCGGGGCATTCGGCGAACCTTTCATGTAAAGCAGAATGGTGTTGTTAGCAATCTGCTCTTTAATCGTTTCGATGATATCCATGGAGCACCTCGGCTGAACTTTCCGACTCAGAGGTCGGCACGGTGGCGCATTGTAACGGAAACCCGAGCGCCATGCTCGGTCTCCCCGACAGACACGATCACGCCGCCGCCACGGTGACCGGCACGCCGTTCAACGCCGCATTCCCTGACAACTCGTCGAGCTGACATTCGTCGGTCAGGTCATTGGCGCTGGATCCCGGCTGGGCACTGGCAATTGTCATCTGCACACCCGGTCGCGCATGCCCCCAGCCGTGCGGCAGGCTGACCACGCCTTTCATCATGTCCAGGCTGGCGACCACTTCCACTTCAATCATCCCGACCCGTGAACTCACCCGCACACGTTGCCCATCGCTGAGCCCGCGACTGGACAGGTCTTCCGGATGCATCAACAGTTGATGGCGCGGCTTGCCCTTCACCAGACGGTGATAGTTGTGCATCCACGAGTTGTTGCTGCGCACATGCCGGCGGCCAATCATCAGCAATTGGTCGGCGGCCGGTGCTTGCAGTGCGGCGAAACGGGCGAGGTCGGCAAGGATCACCGGCGGCGCTGCCTGCACGCGTTGATTGGCGGTTTTCAAACGTGGCGCGAGGTTGGATTTCAACGCGCCTAGGTCGACCCCATGCGGATGGTCGAACAAGGTTGCCAGCGACAGCTTGTGTTCCGACGCATCGCCATACAAACCCATTCGCAAGCCAAGGTCGATCATTTGCGCAGGAGGAATCGTCGGTTTGAGTTCCTTTCCTGTCTTCGTGGCAAACGCCTTGGCCAGGCCGACGAAAATCTCCCAGTCATGCAGCGCGCCGTCAGGCTTGGCCAGAATCGCCCGGTTGAAACGTGTCACGTTGCGCACCGCGAACAGGTTGAACGTCGTGTCGTAGTGATCGTTTTCCAGCGCCGAGGTCGACGGCAGAATCAGGTCGGCATAGCGTGTGGTTTCATTGATGTACAGGTCGACGCTGACCATGAACTCCAGACCATCCAGCGCCTGTTCCAGTTGCCGGCCATTGGGTGTCGACAGCACCGGATTGCCGGCGACGGTGATCAGCGCGCGGACCTGCCCATCCCCTTCGGTGAGCATTTCTTCTGCCAGCGCCGACACCGGCAACTCGCCGGCGTACTCCGGACGTGCGGACACACGGCTTTGCCACCGATTGAAATGCCCGCCTGAAGTCGACGCCACCAAATCCACCGCCGGCTCGGTGCACAGCGCGCCACCGACGCTATCAAGGTTGCCGGTGACCAGATTGATCAGTTGCACCAGCCAATGGCACAGCGTACCGAATGCTTGGGTGGAGACGCCCATGCGGCCGTAACACACCGCTGTCGGCGCTGCCGCAAAATCCCGCGCCAGTTGGCGAATCTGTTCGGCCGGCACGGCGCACAACGGGCTCATGGTTTCGGCGGTGAACGTGGCGATGGCCTGGCGCACGTCGTCCAGACCGTCGACCGGCAAATGACTCTCACGCGTCAGGTTTTCAGCGAACAAGGTATTGAGCAGCCCGAACAACAACGCCGCATCGCCACCGGGACGCACGAACAGGTGTTGATCGGCCATCGCGGCGGTTTCGCTGCGACGCGGATCGACCACCACCACTTTGCCGCCCCGGGCCTGAATCGCCTTCAAGCGTTTTTCCACATCCGGCACGGTCATGATGCTGCCGTTGGACGCCAGCGGGTTACCGCCCAGGATCAGCATGAAATCAGTGTGATCGATGTCCGGAATCGGCAACAACAACCCGTGGCCATACATCAAATGACTGGTCAGGTGATGCGGCAACTGGTCGACCGACGTCGCGGAAAAACGGTTACGGGTTTTCAGCAGGCCAAGGAAATAATTACTGTGGGTCATCAACCCGTAGTTGTGCACACTGGGATTGCCCTGGTACACCGCCACCGCATTCTGCCCGTGACGTTCCTGAATCGCCGCGAGGCGTTCGGCCACGAGGTTGAAGGCGTCTTCCCACGCGATAGGCTGCCATTCGCTGCCCACTCGCAGCATCGGCTGACGCAGGCGATCCGGATCGTTCTGAATATCTTGCAGGGCCACCGCCTTGGGGCAGATGTGCCCACGACTGAACGTATCCAGCGGATCACCCTTGATCGAGGTGATCTGCACCGCGCCGTCGGCTTCGGTGGTTTCGAGGGTCAGGCCGCAAATGGCTTCACACAAGTGGCAGGCACGGTGATGGAGAGTCTTGGTCATGGCCAGTCTCTGTCTTGTTCTGGGCGGGCAATATCGGCCGCGGGATCAAAACTATGGCGCCAGACACGCTCCTGCGCCAGCGACGTTCGTCTTGTGAATCGGCGCCCATCAGGCTAGCCGATGGCCGTATCCACTCAGTTCGGCGGCAATCGGGGTGGCGCCTGCAACTGGACTTCCTGAAGGGTTTCGACCTGCTCCTGAGGAACATGCACCCCGGTGAGCTCGCCGATCAGTCGCCAATGCTCGTCGAGCCCGGTGCTGATGGTTGCCATGCGATCAATCATCCGTCGACCGGCGGCTTGGGTCACTTCGTCTTCGCTGCGCATCAGCTCGAAGCACATCGAGGTCATTGAGGCGGTGAGGTGGGTCAGGGAGCGGGCTGTGATGCCGAGTAAATCCATTAACAGCTGTTCTTTCGATTCCATTTCGAAGGCTTCCTGCGTCACTTGTCAGGTAGTTATAACCCAGCACTTTGCATTAGCAAATGTTTCAGGCCTGACCCGGAACTTAGCGGGACGCAGAAGCCTTCAACGTTTGCTTCTTGAGGGGTGAAATCAATGCCGTCCATATGCCCCCAACGGCCAACCAAAGCATGACGCCAGAGCCGATCAGGATGATTGCTTTCTGGTTTGCCAGGATACCCAATTGATGAGGTTCCGCTTGATAGACCTGCAACGCAATATCGACAACGCTTACCACGGTAAACCACGCAACCACCAAGGCAGCGCCATGTTTGAGGTCGGGCGTTGATCGGTGGAGCAGTGAAGCGCCCAGATAAATTCCCGTTGCGATCAATCCACCCACTACCAAACACTGGGTCGAATCAATCTGCACTCGTGTCGTCCTTGAAATTCTTCACGCCAATAAAAGCACCGACGATGGCCCCCACCACGGCGCTCGGAACGCCGGGATAAATCGTGCTGGCGATGATCGCGAAGCCCATGACCGTGGACAGCACTGCCATATCAAATGCCGGAGAGACCCGACGAAGCCTTGTCAGGCCTGCGTATCCGGTTTTATTGATCGACATACGGGGTTCCCTCCTTGGGAGTGTTTGACTTGATTCAATCGACATTACGCAACGAGGCGCAGGTTACCTGAGTGCAGCCTGATTCCCGCACGCAAAACCGTAACAACAGACAACGCCGCCCTTGAGAAAACCAGCCATTTCGTTGCACACCCCCGGGAAGGCGCACGAATTCAATGCACGAACCCGATAAAAGGGGTGGTTGCATACCCGCTTCGGCACCGTGTACAAATGCTGGGCGACGAGGATCTGTACCCCCTCGCTAGCACCGAACGGTTGCAACGCTGCAACCTGTCGAAGCGGTAAAAATGAGCCCCCTATTGGTAAGACGCGACATTTAATTATAAGATCGCGCCTTCCCCTATTTCGTCGCCCCGTGCGGCTTACGCCGCAGGTCTCGCCCGTTGTTCCGTTAAACAAGGCTTTGAGCATCTGCGGTTTGTAGCAAAAAGGTAGTCAATGATGAGCGCAAGGCACTTTCTCTCCCTGATGGATTGCACGCCCGAAGAGCTGGTCAGCGTGATCCGTCGAGGCGTTGAGCTCAAGGACCTGCGTAACCGCGGCGTACTGTTCGAGCCTCTGAAAAACCGCGTCCTGGGGATGATTTTCGAGAAGTCCTCGACCCGCACCCGGATCTCCTTCGAAGCCGGCATGATCCAGCTCGGCGGCCAGGCGATCTTCCTGTCGCCACGCGACACGCAACTGGGCCGTGGCGAGCCGATCGGCGATGCCGCCATTGTCATGTCGAGCATGCTCGATGCGGTGATGATCCGTACGTTTTCCCACAGCACACTGACCGAATTCGCCGCCAATTCGCGCGTCCCGCTGATCAACGGCCTGTCCGATGACCTGCACCCGTGTCAGTTGCTGGCCGACATGCAAACCTTCCTTGAACATCGCGGTTCGATCCAGGGCAAGACCGTGGCCTGGATCGGCGACGGCAACAATATGTGCAACAGCTATATAGAAGCGGCGATCCAGTTCGACTTCCAGCTGCGCATTGCCTGCCCTGAAGGTTATGAACCCAACCCTGCCTTCGTGGCCAAGGCCGGCGATCGGGTGACCATCGTCCGCGATCCAAAGGAAGCCGTGCGCGGCGCTCACCTGGTCAGCACCGACGTCTGGACCTCCATGGGCCAGGAAGAAGAAACCGCCAAACGCCTGAAGCTGTTCGCGCCCTACCAGGTCAATCGCGCGCTGCTCGACCTGGCTGCTGACGACGTGCTGTTCATGCACTGCCTGCCGGCTCACCGCGGCGAAGAGATCAGCGTCGACCTGCTCGACGACAAACGCTCGGTCGCCTGGGACCAAGCCGAAAACCGTCTTCATGCACAAAAGGCCCTGCTCGAATTTCTCGTCGAACCGGCGTATCACCACGCATGAGCCAGCCATTACTGCTTAACCTGCGCAACCTCGCCTGCGGCTATCAAGACCAGCGGGTCGTGCAGAACCTCAACCTGCATTTGAATGCCGGTGACATCGGTTGCCTGCTCGGCTCTTCGGGCTGCGGTAAAACCACCACGTTGCGGGCGATTGCCGGTTTCGAACCGGTGCACGAAGGTGAAATCACCTTGGCCGGCGAGACCATTTCCCGTGCCGGTTTCACCCTCGCCCCGGAGAAACGCCGGATCGGCATGGTGTTCCAGGATTACGCGCTGTTTCCGCACTTGAGCGTGGCCGAGAACATCGCCTTCGGGATCCGCAAGCATCCGCAAAAGGAGCGCGTAACCGAAGAGCTGCTGGAACTGGTCAACCTGAAGAACCTTGGCAAGCGCTTCCCGCATGAACTGTCCGGCGGCCAACAGCAGCGTGTTGCCTTGGCTCGAGCCCTGGCACCGGAACCACAACTTCTATTGCTCGACGAACCGTTCTCCAACCTTGATGGCGAACTGCGACGCAAGCTCAGCCATGAGGTGCGCGACATTCTGAAAGCCCGTGGCACCAGCGCGATTCTGGTGACCCACGACCAGGAAGAAGCGTTCGCGGTCAGCGATCATGTCGGCGTGTTCAAGGAAGGTAGGCTGGAACAGTGGGATACGCCCTACAACCTGTATCACGAACCGCAGACACCGTTCGTGGCCAGCTTCATTGGCCAGGGTTACTTCATTCGCGGCCAGCTGAGCAGCCCGGAATCGGTGCAGACCGAGCTGGGTGAATTGCGCGGCAATCGGGCTTACACCTGGCCGATGGGCGGCGCGGTAAACGTGCTGCTGCGCCCGGACGATATCGTCTATGCGCCAGACAGCTCATTGAAGGCGCGAATTGTCGGCAAGTCTTTCCAGGGTGCATCGACGTTGTATCGGTTGCAGATGCCAACCGGGGCGCAACTGGAGTCTATTTTTCCGAGCCATGCTGATCATCAGGTCGGTGCTGACGTCGGCATTCGTGTGGCGGCTGATCACTTGGTGCTGTTTCAGGCGTCCGGCAGCATCGCCGCGCAGATTCCGGCCGTCGAGTCCGGCGTGCGCCGCTACAGCAACGCCAACTGATACACGCGGGCCAAATGTGGGAGCGAACCCCTGTGGCGAGGGGGCTTGCCCCCGTTGGGTCGCGAAGCGGCCCCGGCATTTCAAAGTTAACCAGTTTACGACTGCTTCGCAGCCGAACGGGGGCAAGCCCCCTCGCCACACATGCTCGCTCCCACAGTGGTTCTGCGCTAGGTCAGCATCAATGTGCCGCTCGCAACGAGCGTCGCATTCCCGCCAATCTTGACCCGATCACCTTCCAACCGACAGAACAACTCCCCACCCCGCTTCGAACACTGATACGCAGTCAGGCTCGTTTTACCCAGCCGCTTCGACCAATACGGAATCAGGCTGCAATGAGTCGAGCCCGTCACGGGATCTTCGTTGATCCCAATCGCCGGGGCGAAATAGCGGGAGACAAAATCATGCTTGCTGCCTTTGGCGGTCACGATCGCCCCAGGCCACGGCAGCTTCGCCAGCGCGACCATGTCGGGCTGGCAATCCAGCACAGCCTGTTCGGACTCCAGCACAACAAACAACTCGTTTGAACCGAGCACATCGACCACTTCGACACCCAGGGCGCGCTCGACGTCTAGAGTGACGCCCACTTCCGAAGGCGTGATCGCCGGAAAATCCAGCCACAAACGTTCACCTTCGCGGCTCACCCTCAATAGGCCGGACTTGCAAATGAAGTCCAGGCGTTCGGCGGGTTCTTTATAGATTTCAAACAATACACAGGCGCTGGCCAATGTCGCGTGGCCGCACAGCGGCACCTCAGTAGTCGGAGTAAACCAGCGGATGTGCCACCCCTGCCCTTCACGCACCACAAAGGCAGTTTCGGCGAGATTGTGTTCTGCGGCGATTTTTTGCATCAGCTCCTCAGCGAGCCAGGCATCGAGTCGATAGACCATCGCCGGGTTGCCACTGAACGGCCGATCACTGAACGCGTCGACCTGGTGAAATTCAAGCTGCATAACCCTCTCCCCGATTCAGGCGCGGCCAATGTCGGCGAATTTCGCCTGAGTATGTTCGGCCAGTACCGCCGGCGCCAACTCCACCTCAAGACCACGTCGACCGGCACTGACAAAAATGCTGGCGAAAGGCTGAGCCGAGTTATCGATGAATGTCCGCAAACGCTTCTTCTGCCCCAACGGACTGATTCCGCCCAACAAATAACCCGTCGCTCGCTGCGCTGCCGCCGGATCGGCCATTTCGACTTTTTTCACACCCGCCGCATGCGCCAGATGCTTCAAGTCCAGACTCCCGACGACCGGTACCACCGCCACCAGCAATTCACCTTTTTCACTGGCCGCGAGCAAGGTCTTGAACACCTGCGCCGGGTCGAGCCCGAGCTTTTCTGCTGCCTCCAACCCGTAGGACGCGGCCTTTGGATCATGTTCGTAACTGTGCACGCGATGTTCGGCTCGAACTTTTTTCAACAAATCCAATGCGGGGGTCATGACAGCTCCAGACTGGGCGGCAGTAGAAAAATCCTGCGCTGAATTCTAGGACATTGCCTCGCAAAAGGCTCTACTGCGGCCCTGATTTCAAGGTCTGGCGCCGTCTTTTACCGTTCGTCCACGAAGGAACCGTTGCGTGAACAATACGATCATTCACCTGACTAATAGTTGGATTGTGACCGACAGTTCACTTTCGACCTTTGACAGCAGTGTTTCTTGTCTATATTTTTTCGAATCTGAATACAGCACGAAAAGTCCTACAGCAGCACCCGGCAGCAAACCAAGACCAGGATGGGGATCCTGCCTTGGTGAAAATCGCGCTTCGACCATGATGAAAAAAGCGCCAGACAACAAAAACAATTGAGGTTTTCAATGACAACTGCTTTACAACAACCGTCGCTCTCGAGCCAATGCATGGCCGAGTTCCTGGGCACTGCGCTGCTTATCTTTTTTGGTACCGGTTGTGTTGCCGCGCTCAAGGTCGCGGGTGCCAGCTTTGGCTTGTGGGAAATAAGCATCATCTGGGGTGTCGGCGTCAGCATGGCCATCTACCTGACCGCCGGGGTTTCCGGGGCGCACCTCAATCCTGCCGTGAGCATTGCACTGAGCATTTTCGCTGACTTCGAAAAGCGCAAATTGCCGTTCTACATCCTCGCCCAAGTGGCGGGCGCCTTCTGCGGCGCGCTGCTGGTCTACACGCTTTACAGCAATCTATTCTTCGATTTCGAACAAACCCACCACATGGTCCGCGGCACTCAGGCCAGCCTGGAATTGGCGTCGGTGTTCTCGACTTTCCCCAATCCGGTCCTGACCACGGCCCAGGCGTTTCTGGTGGAGGTGATCATCACCGCGATCCTGATGGGCGTGATCATGTCCCTGACCGATGACAACAATGGTCTGCCCAACGGGCCAATGGCACCGCTGCTGATCGGCCTGCTGATTGCGGTGATCGGCAGTTCGATGGGCCCGCTGACCGGTTTCGCGATGAACCCGGCGCGTGATTTCGGCCCGAAACTGATGACTTTCTTCGCGGGCTGGGGTGAAATTTCCTTCACCGGCGGGCGAGATATCCCGTACTTCCTGATTCCAGTTTTTGCACCGATTGTCGGTGCCTGCCTCGGTGCTGCCGCCTATCGCGGGCTGATTGCCCGTCATCTGCCCAGCGCCACACCTGCTACAAAGGAAGCAACACCGGCCATTGACGGCAAACCAAGAACCTCTTGATACCGTAGGCGCGTGGTCCTGCCCCTGTGGCGCGCGCCTGACCTCAACCCCTTTTTTCGTCCAAGGCAATCGACATGACCGACACTCAGAATAAGAACTACATCATTGCCCTCGATCAGGGTACGACCAGCTCGCGCGCGATCATTTTCGACCGCGATGCGAACGTGGTCTGCACCGCCCAGCGCGAATTCGCCCAGCATTACCCGCAAGCCGGTTGGGTCGAACATGACCCGATGGAAATCTTCGCCACCCAAAGCGCCGTGATGGTCGAAGCCCTGGCACAAGCCGGCCTGCATCACGATCAGGTCGCGGCCATCGGCATCACCAACCAGCGCGAAACCACCGTGGTCTGGGACAAGACCACCGGCCGCCCGATCTACAACGCGATCGTCTGGCAGTGCCGCCGCAGCACCGAGATCTGCCAACAGCTCAAGCGCGACGGACATGAGCAATACATCAGCGACACCACAGGCCTGGTCACCGACCCGTACTTCTCCGGCACCAAGCTCAAGTGGATCCTCGACAACGTCGAAGGCAGCCGCGAGCGTGCGCGCAACGGCGAACTGCTGTTCGGCACCGTCGACAGCTGGCTGATCTGGAAATTTACCGGCGGCAAAGTCCACGTCACCGACTACACCAACGCCTCGCGCACCCTGCTCTTCAACATCCACACTCTGGAGTGGGACGCGAAGATGCTGGAGGTGCTGGATATTCCGCGCGAAATGCTGCCGGAAGTTAAGTCGTCTTCGGAAATCTACGGCCACACCAAAAGCGGCATCGCCATCGGCGGTATTGCCGGTGACCAGCAAGCCGCCCTGTTCGGCCAGATGTGCGTCGAGCCAGGCCAGGCGAAAAACACCTATGGCACCGGTTGCTTCCTGCTGATGAACACCGGCGACAAAGCGGTGAAGTCCAAGCACGGCATGCTGACCACCATCGCCTGCGGCCCGCGCGGCGAAGTGGCCTATGCGCTGGAAGGTGCAGTATTCAACGGCGGCTCCACGGTTCAGTGGCTGCGTGATGAACTGAAAATCATCAATGACGCCCACGACACCGAATACTTCGCCAACAAGGTCAAGGACAGCAACGGCGTGTACCTGGTGCCGGCCTTCACCGGTCTGGGCGCACCGTATTGGGACCCGTATGCCCGTGGTGCCCTGTTCGGCCTGACGCGGGGTGTGCGCGTGGACCACATCATTCGTGCCGCCCTGGAATCGATTGCCTACCAGACACGCGACGTACTTGACGCCATGCAACAGGATTCCGGCGAACGCCTCAAAGCATTGCGCGTGGACGGCGGTGCGGTAGCGAACAACTTCCTGATGCAATTCCAGGCCGACATCCTCGGCACTCAGGTCGAACGTCCGCAAATGCGTGAAACCACCGCACTTGGCGCCGCTTACCTCGCTGGCCTGGCGTGCGGCTTCTGGGGCAGCCTGGAAGAACTGCGCGGCAAGGCCGTGATCGAGCGCGAATTCGAACCGACCCTGGACGAAGCCGCGAAGGAAAAACTCTACGCCGGCTGGAAAAAAGCCGTCAGCCGCACCCGCGACTGGGAACCGCATGAAGGCGCTGAATAAGCCAACAACAGGTTCGCAATAGGTTGTAACTGGTCGGGAGCGGATTCCTGCGGCATCATGGGCAAATTTTGCACGGCAGCCCAAAGGAAGCCCCATGAATCTGCCTCCCCGTCAGCAGCAAATCCTCGAACTGGTTCGCGAACGCGGCTACGTCAGCATTGAGGAAATGGCCACGCTGTTCGTCGTTACACCGCAGACCATCCGCCGCGATATCAATCAGCTTGCGGAAGCCAATTTGTTGCGTCGTTACCATGGCGGCGCGGCCTACGATTCCAGTGTCGAAAACACTGCCTACGCCATGCGCGCCGATCAGATGCGCGATGAAAAACAGCGCATCGGCGAAGCCATTGCCGCCCAGATCCCTGATCACGCCTCGTTGTTCATCAATATTGGGACCACCACCGAATCGATTGCCCGGGCGCTGCTCAACCACAATCACCTGAAAATCATCACCAACAACCTGCACGTGGCCTCGATGCTCAGCGCCAAGGACGACTTCGACGTTCTGTTGACTGGCGGTAATGTGCGGCGCGACGGCGGCGTGGTCGGTCAGGCGAGTGTCGACTTTATCAATCAGTTCAAAGTCGACTTCGCGTTGGTGGGCATCAGCGGCATCGATGAAGATGGCAGCCTGCTGGACTTCGATTATCAGGAAGTGCGGGTGTCGCAGGCGATCATCGCCAATGCGCGCCAGGTGATTCTGGCGGCGGACTCCAGCAAATTCGGGCGCAACGCCATGATTCGCCTGGGGCCGATCAGCCTGATCGATTGCCTGGTCACCGACCAGCCGCCGGTCCCGGCGCTGGCGCAATTGTTGAGTCAGCACAAGATTCGACTCGAAGTCGTTTAACCCTCCAAAAGCAGCTCCCCTGTGGCGAGGGGGCTTGCTCCCGCTGGGTGGCGAAGCCGCCCCAAACCAAACAATGCGGCCTGTCAGGTAAACCGCACCCACCTTTTTGGGAGTGCTGCGCACTCCAGCGGGAGCAAGCTCCCTCGCCACGAAAATCAGCACCCCCTTCATTCAATGTTCGAAAATTTTCCTTTAACCGCCCTTCGATCAGTTTTTTCAATCGAAGTTAGCTGGCTGTGGACGTCCTAATGGGCTACCATTTTCGCAAATGAACATTAATGTTCGAATTCAAATACCAATACAAGCACCGAGGCCAGCCGATGCCCACTTCTACCTTGCCTACGCCCCCTCTCGCTGAGGTCTACGACATCGCCGTCATCGGTGGCGGGATCAATGGCGTGGGGATCGCAGCAGATGCCGCCGGTCGCGGTCTGTCGGTGTTCCTTTGTGAAAAGGACGACCTGGCCAGCCACACGTCCTCGGCCAGCAGCAAGCTGATCCACGGCGGCCTGCGCTACCTCGAACATTACGAATTCCGCCTGGTGCGCGAAGCCCTCGCCGAGCGCGAAGTGCTGTTGGCCAAGGCGCCGCACATCGTCAAGCAAATGCGCTTCGTGTTGCCGCATCGCCCGCACCTGCGTCCGGCGTGGATGATTCGCGCCGGCCTGTTTCTGTATGACCACCTCGGCAAACGGGAAAAACTGGCAGGTTCGAAAAGCCTGAAGTTCGGCCCGGAAAGCGCACTGAAAAGCGAAATCACCAAAGGCTTTGAATACTCCGATTGCTGGGTCGATGACGCACGCCTCGTTGTGCTGAACGCCATGGCCGCCCGTGAAAAAGGCGCCCACGTTCACACCCAGACCCGTTGTGTCAGCGCTCGTCGCACTAAAGGCCTGTGGCACCTGCACCTGGAACGCGCCGATGGCAGTCTGTTTTCGATCCGCGCCAAGGCATTGGTGAATGCCGCCGGCCCATGGGTGGCCAAGTTCATTCGCGACGACCTGAAGATGGAATCGCCGTACGGTATCCGCCTGATCCAGGGCAGCCACCTGATCGTGCCGAAGCTGTACGAAGGTGAACACGCGCACATTCTGCAAAACGAAGATCAGCGCATCGTTTTCACCATTCCGTACCTGAACCACTTCACCCTGATCGGCACCACCGACCGTGAGTACACCGGCGATCCCGCCAAAGTGGCAATCACCGAAGGCGAAACCGACTACCTGCTGAAAGTGGTCAACGCTCACTTCAAGAAGCAGATCAGCCGCGACGATATCCTGCACAGCTATTCCGGTGTTCGCCCCCTGTGCAACGACGAATCCGACAACCCGTCGGCCGTCACCCGCGATTACACCCTGGCGCTGTCGGGCACCGGTGAAGAAGCGCCATTGCTGTCGGTGTTCGGCGGCAAGCTGACGACCTACCGCAAACTGGCCGAGTCGGCGCTGGCACAACTGGCACCGTACTTCACGCACATCAAGCCAAGCTGGACCGCCAGCGCCACGCTGCCGGGCGGCGAAGACATGACCACCCCGCAAGCCTTGTGCGCCTTGATCCGCGACAAATACGACTGGGTGCCGACCGAGATCGCCCGCCGCTGGGCCACGACTTACGGCAGCCGCACCTGGCGCATGCTCGAAGGCGTACAGAACCTCAATGACATGGGTGAACACATCGGCGGCGGGCTCTACACCCGTGAAGTCGATTACCTGTGCAGCGATGAGTGGGCCACCACGGCGCATGACATCCTGTGGCGCCGCAGCAAGCTCGGGTTGTTCACCACCCCGGCCGAACAGCAGAAGCTGGCGGATTACCTGAGCAAGGTTGAACAGAATCGCAGCAAAATCGAAGCGGCCTGATTGGCAATCGGTTAAAGCAAAGCCCCCGAATCGAGAGATTCAGGGGCTTTTTGCTTTCCAGAGTCACCACAAACCAAATGTGGGAGCGGGCTTGCTCGCGAAGGCGTCGTGTCAGTCGACAACTGCTTTGACTGATACACCGCTTTCGCGAGCAAGCCCGCTCCCACAATGGATACATGCTCGGTAGGATATTCGGTTTTCCGAACGCGACCCATCAGTCGATTCGGTTAACCGGATACTTCCTCGCGAAAAATAACGCCATAAATATTTAATCCCCTTATAAATCAATATGTTGATCTATCCCGTCTGGCCTGGCACGAGTCATGCTCTACACTTCTTCGACGAATGCCCGTTGCGCCCCGTCAGGAGCCCACCGGCATTCGAAGCACAAAAGGGCCGACGAACTGGCTCCATAAAAAAAACAATGTCGAGGAAAATTTGATGCGCATCGTTCCCCATATCCTGGGCGCAGCCATTGCTGCCGCTCTGATCAGCACTCCGGTTTTCGCCGCCGAACTCACCGGCACCCTGAAAAAGATCAAAGAGTCCGGTGTCATCACCCTCGGGCATCGTGACGCTTCCATTCCGTTTTCCTACATCGCGGACGCTACCGGCAAACCGGTTGGCTACTCCCACGATCTGCAACTGAAAATCGTTGAAGCCATCAAGAAAGACCTGGACATGCCGAATCTCCAGGTCAAATACAATCTGGTGACCTCGCAAACCCGTATCCCGCTGGTGCAGAACGGTACCGTGGACGTCGAGTGCGGCTCCACCACCAACAACGTCGAGCGTCAGCAGCAAGTTGACTTCTCCGTCGGCATCTTCGAGATCGGCACCCGTCTGCTGTCCAAGAAAGATTCGCCGTACAAAGACTTCACCGACCTCAAAGGCAAGAACGTCGTGACCACCGCGGGCACCACGTCCGAGCGCCTCCTCAAGTCGATGAACGCCGACAAGCAAATGGGCATGAACGTCATCTCCGCCAAAGACCACGGCGAATCCTTCCAGATGCTGGAATCGGGCCGCGCGGTTGCGTTCATGATGGACGACGCCTTGCTGGCCGGCGAAGCCGCCAAAGCCAAGAAGGCTGATGACTGGGCCGTGACCGGTACTCCACAGTCCTACGAAATCTACGGCTGCATGGTCCGCAAGGGCGACGAGCCGTTCAAAAAGGCTGTGGATGACGCCATCGTCGCCACTTACAAGTCGGGCGAGATCAACAAGATCTACGAAAAATGGTTCATGCAGCCAATCCCGCCAAAAGGCCTGAACCTGAACTTCCCGATGAGCGACGAGCTCAAGGCCCTGATCGCCAATCCGACCGATAAAGCGGCTGACGACAAGAAGTCCTGATTTTCTGACTACCCTTATCTCCTGAGAGGGCCGTTGCCCTCCCAGGAGTTTGTCACTCCCTGCTGGCATTTTTGGAAACACTCGAACCGGTGGCTGTCGAGCCGCTCGTGTGTGCCTGACTATCATGGTCGGGCGGGAACGGAGCTTCCCCAGGCGGGCACTTGTACATCGATCGATCTGAGGGGAGACCCTAATGAATTACAACTGGGACTGGGGCGTATTCTTCAAGTCCACCGGGGTTGGCAGCGAGACCTATCTCGACTGGTACATCACCGGTTTGGGCTGGACCATTGCCATCGCCATCGTGGCCTGGATCATTGCCCTGACACTGGGCTCGGTTCTGGGCGTCATGCGCACCGTGCCGAATCGCATCGTATCGGGCATCGCGACCTGCTACGTCGAACTCTTCCGTAACGTGCCGCTGCTGGTTCAGCTGTTCATCTGGTACTTCCTGGTACCCGATCTGTTGCCGCAAAACCTGCAGGACTGGTACAAACAGGACCTCAACCCGACTACTTCGGCTTTCCTCAGCGTCGTCGTCTGCCTGGGCCTGTTCACCACCGCTCGCGTTTGCGAACAAGTGCGCACCGGTATCCAGGCCCTGCCAAAAGGTCAGGAATCCGCGGCCCGTGCCATGGGTTTCAAACTGCCGCAGATTTATTGGAACGTGCTGCTGCCCCAGGCCTACCGGATCATCATTCCGCCGCTTACCTCGGAATTCCTCAACGTGTTCAAGAACACGTCCGTGGCCTCGCTGATCGGCCTGATGGAGTTGCTCGCGCAAACCAAACAGACCGCCGAGTTCTCCGCCAACCTGTTCGAGGCGTTCACCCTGGCGACCCTGATCTACTTCACCCTGAACATGAGCCTGATGCTGCTGATGCGTCTGGTCGAGAAGAAAGTCGCCGTACCGGGCCTGATCTCCGTAGGGGGTAAATAATGGAACTCGACTTCTCGGGCATCATCCCGTCCCTGCCGGGCTTGTGGAACGGCATGGTCATGACCCTGCAACTGATGGCGCTGGGCGTGGTCGGCGGGATCATCCTCGGCACGATCCTGGCGCTGTGCCGACTGTCCCACAGCAAACTGCTGTCGAACCTTGCCGGCGCGTACGTTAACTACTTCCGCTCGATCCCGCTGCTGCTGGTGATCACCTGGTTCTACCTGGCGGTGCCGTTCGTACTGCGCTGGATCACTGGCGAAGACACCCCGATCGGCGCGTTCGCTTCGTGCATCGTGGCCTTCATGATGTTTGAAGCCGCGTACTTCTGCGAAATCGTCCGGGCCGGTGTGCAGTCGATTCCCAAGGGCCAGATGGGCGCAGCCCAGGCGCTGGGCATGACGTACGGCCAGATGATGCGTCTGATCATCCTGCCGCAAGCGTTCCGCAAGATGACCCCGCTGTTGCTGCAACAAAGCATCATCCTGTTCCAGGACACCTCGCTGGTCTACGCGGTTGGCCTGGTGGACTTCCTCAATGCTTCGCGTGCCAGTGGCGACATTATTGGTCGCTCCAATGAGTTCCTGATCTTCGCAGGTCTCGTGTACTTCACAATCAGCTTTGCCGCCTCGCTGCTGGTCAAGCGTCTGCAAAAAAGGTTTGCCGTATGATCTCTATCAAGAACATCAACAAGTGGTATGGCGACTTCCAGGTACTGACTGATTGCAGCACCGAGGTCAAAAAAGGCGAAGTGATCGTGGTGTGCGGGCCGTCCGGTTCCGGCAAATCCACGCTGATCAAATGCGTCAACGCGCTGGAACCGTTCCAGAAAGGCGACATCGTGGTCGATGGCACATCCATCGCAGACCCGAAGACCAACCTGCCGAAACTGCGTTCGCGCGTGGGCATGGTGTTCCAGCATTTCGAGCTGTTCCCGCACTTGACCATCACCGAAAACCTGACCATCGCGCAGATCAAGGTGTTGGGCCGCAGCAAGGAAGAAGCCACCAAGAAAGGCTTGCAACTGCTTGAGCGCGTCGGGCTGTCTGCCCATGCGCACAAACATCCGGGCCAGCTGTCCGGTGGTCAGCAACAGCGTGTGGCCATTGCCCGTGCGCTGGCGATGGACCCGATCGTCATGCTGTTCGACGAACCGACCTCGGCGCTGGACCCGGAAATGGTCAACGAAGTACTCGACGTGATGGTGCAACTGGCCCACGAAGGCATGACCATGATGTGCGTGACCCACGAAATGGGCTTCGCCCGTAAAGTGGCGGACCGGGTGATCTTCATGGACGCGGGCAAAATCATCGAAGACTGCAAGAAAGAAGAGTTCTTCGGCGACATCAGCCACCGGGCCGAGCGGACACAGCACTTCCTCAACAAGATTTTGCAGCACTAAAAACGGCACTGCCCTTGCCAGAAGGGCAGGCTCCCCTTTGTGGCGAGGGAGCTTGCTCCCGCTGGGTCGCGCAGCGGCCCCAAAACCTGCAAATGCAATTTGGCTGACACAACGCATTTGCCGGTTTTACGACTGCTTCGCAGCCGAGCGGGAGCAAGCTCCCTCGCCACAGGTCCCGCGTTCGACTGGAAACCAGAGCAAGCCCGTTGCGACGCTGGTTGACCCAAGGCATCTGTGATGAAATGCGACCCCCCTCTCTATCGCGCAGCGCCGCCATCACTTGCCGTGAAACCCCGTCTGATTCGCCATTTGCTCCTGCCGCCGCTGATCATCGCCCTGATGATCGGACTGGGTTACGCCGGCTTCTGGATCAGTGAACACTACGGCATTCGCAGCCTCAGCGAGAACGGCCAGCGTCAGCTCGAACTGCACGCCCGCGCCGTCGAGAGCGAGATCAGCAAGTACACCTACCTGCCCAGCCTGCTGGAGCTCGAATCCAGTGTTTCAGAACTGCTGGACGACCCATCGCCGGAACACCGGCAAACGGTCAATGATTACCTTGAAGGCCTGAACCGGCGCAGTCGCAGTCGGGCCATCTATGTGATGGACACCACCGGTCGCGTCATGGCCACCAGCAACTGGCGCGATGTCGACAGTTACCTCGGGGAAGACCTGTCCTTCCGCGCCTATTTCCAGAACGCCATTCGCGGCCAGCCGGGACGTTTCTACGGCATCGGCAGCACCAACGGCGAACCCGGTTATTACCTGGCCCACGGCCTTGAAGAACACGGCAAAATCATCGGCGTCGCGGTGGTCAAGGTGCGCCTCGAAGCCATGGAAGAACGCTGGCAGCGGGCGCGCCTCGAAGCGTTCGTCAGCGACGAGAACGGCATCATCATCCTCTCCAGCGACCCGGCGCGGCGCCTGAAGTCAGTCGTGCCGCTGAGCGACGAGACCAAGGAAAAACTCGCCCGAAGCCTCCAGTACTACTGGTTCCCGCTGAACGAACTGCAACCGCTGGCCCGTGAAACCCTGGCCGAAGGCGTGGAGAAACTAACCTTCCCCGCCAACAGCGAAGTGAAGTCCGACGAAGAGGACATCAGCTACCTGGCCCAGACCCGGCCCCTGAGCGACACACCGTGGAATTTCACCCTGCTCACGCCGTTGCAGGATTTGCGCCGCGAAGCGATCAACCAAGGGATTCTAGTGGCGGTGGCGTTTGCCCTCGTGGCGTTCTTGCTCATCGCCTGGAACGAGCGGCGCAAGGTCATCGCCACCCGCCTCGCCGCCCGGGAGGCCTTGCAGGAAGCCAACAATCAACTGGAGCGTCGGATTACCGAACGCACCACCGACCTGCGCGCCAGCAACGAACGGCTCAAGGCTCAGATCCGCGAGCGCCGGCAGGCTGAAGAGACGCTGCGCCGCGCCCAGGATGAACTGGTACAAGCTGGAAAACTCGCGGCCATTGGCCAAATGTCGACCAGCATAGCCCACGAATTGAACCAGCCATTGGCGGCCCTGCGAACCTTGTCCGGCAACACCGTACGCTTTCTGGAGCGCGGTCAGCTGGATGTCGCCAGCACCAACCTCAAGACCATCAACGAACTGATCGACCGCATGGGCCGGATTACCGCCAGCCTGCGTTCCTTCGCCCGTCGTGGTGACGACAAAGGCCAGGCCTGCCTCGGCAAAGCGGTGGACGCGGCCCTGCAACTGCTCGGCGGTCGGGTGGAAAGTGTTCATCTGCAACTGCATCGGGAATTCGCCGATGTGCAGGTGCAGATCGACCAGACCCGCCTCGAACAGATTCTGGTCAACCTGATCGGCAACGCCCTTGACGCCATGCACGCCCAGCCGCTGCCGGAGTTGTGGCTGGAAGGCGACGAATTCGACGGCAAATATCGCCTTCGCGTGCGCGACAACGGCCACGGCATTGACGCCGAAGCGCGCAAGCACCTGTTCGAACCGTTCTTCACCACCAAACCCGGCGAACAAGGGCTGGGCCTCGGCCTGACCCTGTCCGCCAGCCTGGCCGCCGCCACCGGCGGGCATTTGGGTGTCGAACACCCGGCCAGTGGTGGTACCACCTTCGTCCTCAGTTTACCGTTGGTAAGCCCCACTCCCGCCGAGCCAATATGAACAACGACCTTAGTGTGCTGATCGTCGAAGACGACCCTCATGTGCTGCTTGGCTGCCAACAGGCGCTGACCCTGGAAGACATTCCTTGCGTCGGTGTGGGCAGCGCCGAAGAAGCGCTGGAACGTGTCGGCGACAACTTTGCCGGCATCGTCATCAGCGACATTCGCCTGCCCGGCATCGATGGCCTGGAACTGCTGACCCGGCTCAAGGCCCGCGATCGCAGCCTGCCGGTGGTGCTGATTACCGGTCACGGCGACATCTCCATGGCGGTCGGCGCGATGCAAAAAGGCGCCTATGACTTCATGGAGAAACCCTTCTCCCCCGAACGCTTGGTGGACGTCGCCCGTCGAGCATTGGAACAACGTAGCCTCGCTCGAGAAGTCTCTTCGTTGCGCCGGCAACTGGCGGAGCGCGACTCGCTGGAAGGCCGGATCATCGGCCGTTCGCCGGCCATGCAAAATCTGCGAGAACTGATCGCCAACGTCGCCGACACCTCGGCCAACGTGCTGATCGAAGGCGAGACCGGCACCGGCAAAGAACTGGTCGCGCGCTGTCTGCATGACTTCAGTCGCCGCCACACCAAACAATTCGTCGCGCTGAACTGCGGCGGCTTGCCGGAGAATCTGTTCGAAAGTGAAATCTTCGGTCACGAGGCCAACGCCTTTACCGGTGCCGGCAAGCGGCGAATCGGCAAGATCGAACACGCCGACGGCGGCACGTTGTTCCTCGACGAAGTGGAAAGCATGCCCCTGCCGCTGCAAATCAAATTGCTGCGGGTGTTGCAGGAACGCACCCTCGAACGCCTCGGCTCGAACCAGAGCGTGGCAGTGGATTGCCGGGTGATCGCAGCCACCAAATCCGATCTGGCCGAAACCAGCAAGGCCGGCGAATTCCGCAGCGACCTGTATTACCGCTTAAACGTGGTGACCCTGGAACTGCCGCCGCTGCGCGAACGTCGCGAAGACATCCTGCAACTGTTCGAGCACTTCCTGCAGCAGTCGTCCCTGCGTTTTGATCGCGCGGTTCCGGAGCTGGACAACCAGACCCTGTCTAACCTGATGAGCCACGACTGGCCGGGCAATGTGCGTGAACTGCGCAACGTCGCTGAACGCTTTGCCCTCGGCCTGCCGGCCTTTAAAAAAAGCGGCGCCAGTGGCAGCAATCAGGGCCTCGCGTTCGCCGAAGCGGTGGAAGCCTTCGAGCGCACCTTGCTCGGCGACGCCTTGCAGCGCAGCGGCGGCAACCTGACCCAGGCCAGCCTGGAACTGGGGATGGCCAAGACCACGCTGTTCGACAAAGTCAAAAAGTACGGGCTAAGCCACTGATGGATTTGATGCTGAAAGCGGCGTTGGGTGCGGCGGTTGTACTGATTCTGGCGGCGCTGGCCAAGACCAAAAACTATTACATCGCCGGGCTGGTGCCGTTGTTTCCGACCTTTGCGCTGATTGCGCATTTCATCGTCGGCAAAGGGCGTTCGGTGGAGGACTTGAAGACCACCATCGTGTTTGGCATGTGGTCGATCATTCCGTACTTCGTTTACCTGGCGACGTTGTATGTGATGGTGGACCGGATGCGGTTGGAGGCTTCACTCGCGGTGGCGGCAGTCGGTTGGCTGATCGCGGCGACAATCCTCGTCACCGTGTGGGTCCGCCTCCACGCCTGACCGCCCACAGTTCCCTGTGGGAGCGGGCTTGCTCGCGAAGAGGCCAGCACATTCAACATCCATGTTGGCTGACACACCGCTTTCGCGAGCAAGCCCGCGCCCACCAGGGAACCGCATCGTCAGGGGGGCTGGCCCGTCCCTTGCATTTACCCCGCACAGCCCTCCCGGCCGGTCTTCATGTTTGATGAACCCGGTGTCCGGGAGGATCCGCCGAGGGTGAATCCTGACCGTGCCTATCCTAGATCCCGACCTGACCTTCACCGTCATCCTGCTGGTCGCCTTTTCCATCGTGCTGGACGTCATCGGCCAGCTCTGCTTCAAGCTAGGCCTGGACCGTTTGCCGGAACTCGAAGGCGGTTTCCGGCTGAACGCCTTCTGGGGCCAAGTGTTCAACGCGCCGCTGCTGTGGTTTGGAATCGGCGCCTATGCGCTGGAGTTTTTCGTCTGGCTTGAAGCCTTGTCCCGAGCCCCGCTGAGCCTGTTGTTTCCGGCCGGAGCCCTGGCTTATTGCGGCGTGGTGCTGGCGGGCAAGGTGGTGCTGGGCGAAACCGTCAGCCGCCGACGCTGGCTGGCAACGCTGGTGATTACGGTGGGCGTGATGCTCGTGTGTGCCGGTCATGCTTGAGCCCAAACCGATGGAATGGTTGCACGGGCGGCTCGGCACCGTGGTGCTCTGGGCACTGCTGATTATTCTGGAAAGTGCCGGACAGATTGCGACCAAGGTCGGTGGCGATCAGTTGGGCCAGATGACGTTCACCCTGCAATGGCTGCGGGCTGTGGTGGTCGACCCCGGCGTGTTGAGTGCAGTGGGCTGCGGCATCGGCGCTTTTTTTGTGTGGATGCTGATTTTGCGCCGCAGTAGTTTGTCGCTGGCGTTTCCGCTGAGTTCATTGGTGTTTGTCGGGGTTTTGCTCGGATCGTGGCTAGGACTGGGCGAGCAGATCAGCGGACTGCACTGGATAGGTGTGGCGGTGATTATTGGCGGGATTGCGTTGCTGGCTGAAGGTGAAGAAAGCTAGATCTCTGTTGAATTCGAGGACGCCTTCGCGAGCAAGCCCGCTCCCACATTCGACCGTGTTTTTCCTGAATGAATGCGATTGAATGTGGGAGCGGGCTTGCTCGCGAAGGCGTCAGTCAATTCAATAAAGATCCTTCAGTCGAATTTGTAAGCAATCGCCGCCTGCACTTCCCCCTGGTTACTATCCCCAACCTGTTTGACAAGGCTGCTATCCGCCGCCGAACCCGTCAGGTGAATCCAGCTCGCACTGGTCAGCAACGACCAGTGCGGCGCCAGCGGAAACTCAAAACTCTGGGTTAACGCCACATTCTGCAATCCACCTGCGGCGTTATAAGGCCGAATCCCGGAAGCCAGCGACTCATCCCCGCTGACACCAAAAAATGCCTGATTCTGCCGGGCATTGGCAAAGTGCGCCGTCACATTGGAGCTGCCAATCACCCCGCCACCCACGGGATAACCCACTTCGCCGCCGACCCGGCCCAACACCCCGCCACGCGCGCCGACCGCTTGCCCGGCAGAGGCAAACACCCGCCAGAAATCAGCCGGTGCGTACTGCACAAACCCGCCCACTTCGCCCATGTCCGGCACGTCGTGCAGGCCTTGCAGCTCACCGTTGGCAGTCCGTCCCGGCAGGTAATTCACGAACGGTCCGGCGCTGAAACCGTTGGCCTTCAACGCATTCCAGGTCAGGCCGTCATCCGTGCTCAGGCTGACATCGCCCCAGTCCAGATCGAGGTACGGCACCGGCCGGACTTCGTAGCGACTGCCGCTCGGATCGTGTGGCTGATAGCTGAGACCCGCTCCGGCCTCCCCGGTAATGCCGGCCGCTGAAACACTGGCCGACAGGCACGTCAGCGCGGTGAATAGAACAACAGTGATCCTCGACATGAGGCCATTCCTTGTACGGGATAGGCGCGCATCAATCCCCTTTTCACCTCCCCCGCGCAAGCACTCATGTTGTTTGTAGCGACCTACAAAAATTGTAGCTTCGCAGCGCCCCAACCCCGCCAGAACCCCAGCCCTGCGGGGCCAAACCCGGTTGGCACAGTCCCTGCTCTATCCCCTTGGCAAGCGCAGACAGCGCGCAACGCCCAATAGGTACTGCAGATGATTGACTGGCATATCGTGTGTGATTTCGACGGGACCATCACCCGCACCGACGTGATCGACAGCATCCTCCAACGCTTCGCCGACCCGAGTTGGGAAGCGATCGAAAACGAGTGGCTGGAAGGTCAGATCGGTTCCCGTGAATGCCTCAGCCGCCAGCTCGCGCTGGTCAAGGCCACCCCCAGTGAACTGCTCGGGTTCTTCGACACCATCGAGATCGACCCGGACTTCCCCGACTTCGTCGACCACGCCATCGGCCTCGGCGCCTCGTTTGAAGTGGTCAGCGACGGCATCGAACAAGGCATCGCCCGAATCCTTGCACGCCACTACGTCAGCCTGTTGCCGATCCTCGCCAACCGCTTGCGTCAGCTCGATCACGACAGCTGGCGCATCGACTTCCCCCACGCCAGCGACGCCTGCCGCGCCGCTTCCGGCAACTGCAAATGCAAATCCACCCCCAGCACTAAACGCGTGCTGGTGATCGGTGATGGCCAGTCCGACATGTGCGTCGCCGCCACCGCCGATTTCGTGTTCGCCAAGGATCGCCTGGCCGAGCACTGCGAGCGCAACGGCATCGCCCATGCGCGCTTCGACAGCTTCGCAGAACTCCCTGCCCTGTTGGCCCTGCTGCCAAACGCAAGCGCTGCCAACACCACCCCTTTCACCGCAGAAACACAGGAACGCTTCCACCATGTCTGATATTCGAATCGCTACCCCTGAAGACCAGATCCTCCTGGATAAAGAAGCCAAATACTGCTCGTACGGCGACACCGTTCACTACATCGACCCGCCGCGCATTTTCAGCCGTTGCGAAGGCTCCTACGTCTGGGACACCGAAGACCAGGCCTACCTCGACCTGCAAATGTGGTACTCGGCGGTCAACTTCGGTTACGCCAACCCACGCCTGAACAATGCGCTGAAACAACAGATCGACACCCTGCCGCAGATCGCCAGCCAGTACCTGCACAAAGGCAAGATCGAGCTCTCGGAAATGATCGCGGTCGACGCCAAGAAGAAGTTCGGCCTCGACGGTCGCGTGCACTTCAACGTCGGCGGTTCACAATCCATCGAGGACTCGCTGAAAGTCGTGCGCAACGCCACCAACGGCAAAAGCCTGATGTTCGCCTTCGAGGGTGGTTATCACGGCCGGACCCTCGGCGCCTCGTCGATCACCTCCAGCTACCGCTATCGCCGTCGCTACGGCCACTTCGGCGAGCGCGCCAATTTCATCCCGTTCCCGTATCACTTCCGTGGCCCGAAAGGCATGACCAAGGAAGAATACGGCAGCCACTGCGTGCAGCAATTCGCCCGCCTGTTCGAGACCGAATACAACGGCGTCTGGGACCCGAAAGTCGGCCAGAGTGAATACGCCGCGTTCTACGTCGAACCGATCCAGGGCACCGGCGGCTACGTGATTCCGCCGATGAATTTCTACAGCGAGCTCAAGCATGTGCTGGATCAGCACGGCATCCTGATGGTGGTCGATGAAATCCAGATGGGTTTCTGGCGCACCGGCAAACTGTGGTCGATCGAGCATTTCGACGTCAAACCGGACGTCATCGTCTTCGGCAAAGCCTTGACCAACGGCCTCAATCCGCTGGGCGGGATCTGGGCCAAAGAAGAACTGATCAACCCGAAAATCTTCCCGCCAGGGTCGACCCACTCCACCTTCGCCTCCAACCCGTTGGGCACCGCGGTGGGCCTGGAAATGTTCAAGATGACCAGCGAAGTCGACTACGGCGCCATGGTCATGAACAAGGGCAAATACTTCCTCGAAGGCCTGAAAGACTTGCAGAAGCGCTACCCGATCATCGGCGACGTCGACGGTCTGGGCCTGGCACTGCGTTGCGAAATTTGCGGCCCGGACGGTTTCACGCCGGACAAGGCAACCCTGGACTTCATGGTCGATGAAGGCATGAAGGGCGACATCGAAATCGACGGCAAACGCCTCGGCTTGATCCTCGACGTGGGCGGTTACTACAAAAACGTGATCACCCTCGCGCCGTCGCTGGAAATCAGCTACCCGGAAATCGACCTCGGCATCGCCCTGCTCGACCGTTTGCTGCATCGGGCCATGAAACGATGAACGCCGCAGAGATCGACATGGGCGAAGGCAGCGCCGGTTTCGTTCTCGGCTCAGGGGAGGTCGCGGTGTTGTTGATCCACGGCCTCACGGGCACCCCGACCGAGTTGCGTCGGGTGGCAATGGGCCTGGCCAAGGCCGGGTGCACCGTCTATGTGCCGACCCTGGCCGGCCATTGCGGGAACAACGCCGACCTGCAAGCCACCGGTTGGCGCGACTGGTACGAAAGCGCGCGCAACACCTTCGTCGGCGTGCGACGCAAACACAAGCATGTGTTCGTCGGCGGTTTGTCGATGGGCGCGGTGTTGTCGATGTACCTGGCTGCCGAGCATCCGGGGCAGATCGAAGGGTTGTTGCTGTACTCGACGACCCTGCGCTACGACGGCTGGAACATGCCCTGGGTGGCGAAATTGAGCAGCCTGGTGATGTCGATTCCGTACGGCGTGCACCTGTGCCGCTTCAACGAAAAATCACCGTTCGGCATCAAGGACGAACGCTTGCGCGCGATTGTCGAGCGACAGATGAAGGCCGGTGAAAGCAGCAATGCCGGCCTGCTGACCATGTCCGGGGTCAGCGTTCGCGAGCTGCATCGGCTGGTGGCGGCGGTGAAAAAACGTATGCCGCAGATCACTACTCAGGCGTTGGTGCTGCATTCAAGGGAGGACGACATCACCAGCGTGTGGAATGCCGACTATGTGGAGCGAAAACTCGGTGGGCCGGTGGTGAAAGTCTTGCTCGACGATTGCTATCACATGATCACCGTCGACCTGCAATACCGCCGCGTGGTGGAACTGAGCGCCGATTTCATCCAGCACCGTTTCATGCAGCAAGGTTACGCCCCGCAACCCATACGACAGGATTACCGTCAATTGGCCTGAACACGACCTGTAGCAACGGGCGAAGCCTGCTGCTACAGGGCGAAGTCGGCTACTGTATTGAAACGGTTTATCCGATCGGACCTGCTGCGATAAGCGAAACCCAATGACCAAAGAATCACCCGTCACCGCCCGACCGTTCGCCCTCTCCGGCTGGAGCCTGCAACGCAAACTGGTGCTCGCCTTCTGGTTGGTCAGCGTGATCCCGACCATGATTGCCGCCGAACTGGCGGCCACCACGCTGTCGCAGATTTTCGACAGCAACGTGCGCATCTGGCTGCAGGAATCGACCAAGATCGTCGAAGACGAAATCACTGAAATCCTCCACGAAAACGCCCGGGCCGCACAGTTGTTCCTGCGCTACACCCGCCCGCCCACGGATCGACTGTCGACCAGGCACGACAAACTCACCACCGACATTGCCGATTCCATGGGCATCGACGTGGTGGCGCTGGTGCGCAACAGCGATCACAAAGTGGTGTTCAGCACCGTCGCCGACGACATCGTCCGGCAAATCAGCATCGAACCCAAAGCGGTGTTGCAGACCCTGCAAGTCGGCGGCGTGGCGACCGGCACGGTGGTCTCGACCTTCGAGACCGATCAGGACAACGTTGACTATAAACTGGTGGTCGCGACGTACCTCGACAGCAGCTTCCTCACCAGCGTGGCCGATGTGCACTCTCTCGATCTGCGCTTGTACCTGGCCAAGGCCGACGACTTCCTGGAGATCTTCGCCACCCAGCGCTTCGAAGATCACCCGGCGACCGTGCCAGAGAAGATCGAACAAATCCTGCGCACCACCAAGCAGCCGATCGAGCAATTCACCAACCGCTACAGCGGCATCTATCGACCGATATTCAATGAAAACGGCGAGCTGCAAGGCGTGATTTTCAGCGGCCTGCTGCGCCACACCAGCCTGGTCGGGCTGGTGAACCAGAGCAACCTGTTCATCCTGATTTTCCTGCTCAGCTCGGCGGCGTCCCTGGCGGTCGGCTGGCTGGTGTCGCAGCGCCTGACCAAGCCGTTGCGCGGGCTGTCAAAAGGCGTACAAGCGGTGATTGCCGGCGATTACCGCCAGCGTCTGGAGGTCACCGGCGGCGACGAACTGGCGGAACTGAGCAGCACGTTCAACCACATGAGCGAACGCCTCGGCGAGTTGCAACACCTGGAATCACAGCTGCGCCGTCGCGACCGTTTGCATGCGCTGGGCGAAGTGGCGATGGGCCTGGCGCATGAAATCCGCAACCCCCTGGGCATCATCAAAACCGCCACGCAATTACTGCACCGGCGCGCCGATCTGCCCGAGACCGACAAACGTCACCTGGAATACGTGGTCAGCGAAGTCAGCCGCATCAATGACCTGATCACTGACTTCCTCGACTTCGCCAAGCCCAGCGCACCGATGCGCTCAACGCAACTGGCCCGTCCGCTGGTGGACGAGTTGATCGGCTTCTGCGCCCCGGAACTGGCCAGCCACAATATCGAGGTGCTTATCGAGGACCGCGCGCCGGCCGCGACCCTGTATGCCGATGCGCGGCAACTCAAGCAGGCCGGGCTGAACCTGGTGGTCAATGCCATCGACGCCATGCCCGAGGGCGGTCGCCTGACCGTCGGGATCAGCAGTGAACAGCACGTCACCGTTATCCGCTTCACGGACACCGGCCAGGGCATCGCCCCGGACATGCTCGAACGAATCTTCACGCCGTTCGTCACCACCAAGGCGTCAGGCACCGGGCTGGGTCTGGCCAAGGTCTTCTCGATCATGGAAAGTCACGACGGACGCATCGAATGCGTCAGTGAAAAAGCGGCCGGGGCGACCTTCACCTTGTACATCCCGGCCAACGGCGAACACTTCGACAGGGGCAGTGATGACACATAACGTACTGGTGGTCGACGACGAACCCAAGCTGTGCGACCTGCTGGCATCGGCCTTGAGTCAGAGCGGCATTCAGGTGTTCACCGCTGGCAATGGCTTGCACGCACTCAAGGTGCTGGAGGCCGAGGACATCGACCTGGTGATCAGCGACTGGCGCATGCCCGGCATGGACGGCCCGCAATTACTCGCGGAAATCAAAACCCGCTATCCGCAATTGCCGGTGATCGTCATGACCGCCTACAGCACGGTGAAAAACGCCGTGCAGTCAATGCGCAATGGCGCCTTCGACTACATCGCCAAGCCGTTCGATATCGACGAACTGGACATCACCGTCAACAAAGCCCTGCAGTTTCGCGACATCCTCAAAGACAACCAGCGCATGCGCGCCGAACTCGACGAACACCAGCAGATCGACAGCCTGATCGGCGACAGCCCGAGCTTCCGCCGGGTGCTGCACGCCATCGACTCGGTGCGTGAAAGCAACGCGACCATCCTGCTGACCGGCGAGAGCGGCACCGGCAAGGAAATGGTCGCCCGCGCCATCCACAAACACGGCAATCGCGCAGACAAACCCTTCGTTGCGGTGAACTGCGCGGCGATCCCGGAAGGCCTGCTGGAAAGCGAAATGTTCGGCCACCGCAAAGGCGCGTTTACCGGCGCCGTGGCAGATCGGGTCGGGCGCTTTATGCAGGCGGACCAAGGGACGTTGTTCCTCGATGAGATCGGTGAAATGCCGTTGGCCTTGCAGGCGAAAATTCTACGGGCGTTGCAGGAGCGGGTGATTGAACCGGTGGGCGATCCGCGCGAGCGCAAGGTGGATGTGCGGGTGATCGCGGCGACCAACAAGAACTTGCTGGACGCGGTGGCGAACAAGGAGTTTCGCGAAGACCTTTACTACCGCCTCAACGTGTTCCCGATTCCGTTGCCGGCGCTGCGTGAGCGGGTCGAAGACATCGCCCCACTGGCCCGGCACTTCGCCCATACGCTGGGGGCCACGGCGGGCAAGCGCATCACCGGTTTCAGCGCCGAGGCATTGCAGGCGATGGCCAATTATTCGTGGCCGGGGAATATTCGAGAACTGCAAAACTGCGTGGAGCGCGCGACCATCGTGGCGTCGGCGGCGGTGATTGAAGAGGATGATTTGCCGGCGTACCTGTTTGCGTCACGATCCACTGACAGTGGTGTTCTGGTCGCGGAAGGCAGCGTGCCGGCGGACCTGGAAGCGGCACTGGCACAGGTGGAGAAATTCTACATTCTGGCGGCGTTGGCGCAGAGCAATGGCGTGCAGGCTGCGGCGGCACAGTTGATCGGGATCTCCGAGCGCAGCTTTTGGTATCGACTGAAAAAACTGGGTATCCATGTGGACAAGATTGTCCGCTGATCACTGAACTGTGCGGCGATTGCCCATCGTCGCACGGCTAGTGCGCATACACCTTCTGCAACTGTGCTTGGCTCATGGCGTCTTCAAACGGCACCGGCACCGATTTCACCGCGCCGTACAGGTTGCGATAGCGCCAGTAGCTGCCGTTGGTGGCCAGTTGATAACCGCGCTCGACCACCCTCTGGCCATCGAGAACATAACGCAAGGTTTCCTGGGCCGCCGGCGGTGGCGGTGGCTGCATCAGGTCGGTGGACAGAACGCGCATCGATTCGTCGATACACTCGTCGAGCGCGGCCGTGACCTTCGCCAGATCGAGGCTGCCGTCGTCGATGCATTCCTTGCCACAGCGCCGAATCGGTTGGCTGACCACTTCGATGCGCATGCGATACAGGGCCGAACCGGCAATGTCCTGGACTTGCACCTGATTGATCAGCACGAAACTGCCACGATCCGGGGTCAGCATCAGTTTGGGTTCAATCACCAGGCGCGCGGTGACCTGCCCCTCTCCCTGCTTGAACCCGGCCACTTGCGAAGCCTGTTTATAGCGCTGTTGCAGACGCTCCTGCAACGGAACACCCGCCAGCAAGTCGGCCATGGGCCGCGCCTCATTGAGCGCCGCTTTTTCGGCATCGCGCTGCAACGTGCCGCTGCCCATTTGCGTATTGACCAGGCTGGCAACCAGCACGCCAGCAAGCCCGGCACTGTTGCCCGAACTCGCCACCATGTTGTAACTCGAGGTCGCGGCGGCCTGGGCTGCCTTGGTATCGATCACCGTGCTGGCACCGACAAACGTCGGCGGTAGTTGCACCTCAACCTTTAGCCCGTGAGCCTGGACATAGGGCAACGCGCCCTGGTCCTTGAAACCGGGCTGGGGGCCCGGTTTCTGCGCACAACCGCCCAACATCAGCAACGTCAGCGCCGCAGCGGCCGCGCTTGAGCGTTTCATTGCGCGAACGGGGTAATCATTTGCTGGCGGCTCGTGTCCATGGCCTGGTAGAAGGCGTTGGACAAGTTGGCGTAGTTTGGCTCATCCCATTCGCCCTGGGCGGCTTGCACCGCGGCAAAGGGTTGGAACCACAACAGTTTGTTGTCCGCCAGATCGACCACCATGCCCTGCCCGGTCACCTGGGCCATCGGAGCGCTGGTTGGCACGACGCTGTAGTAGCTGCGAGTGGCGCCGGTGGCGAAGACGTTGACCAACAGCAGTCGATCGACACCTTGAGCGGCTTTGATCGGGGTCAAGTCGCGTACCGTGTAGCCTTCGCGGAAACTGGTTTCCTTGAATTTTTGCAGGTCCAGCGGCTCGTCGATCCGCTTGGCCTTGTAGCCTTTGGCTTGCAGCTTGGCGACGATCACATCCGGCAACGTATTAAGGTCGCGGGTTTGCCAATGCTCCACGTTGTCGCTGAGCTTGCTGTTGACGCCGCGGTTGATCGCGTAATCGATAAGGCCCTGGTTACCGGTCAATGCCAGCACCGGCGCCGGCAGCACCGTGATTGCCACGCCGATGGTCGGCTCTTTGGCATCCCAGAATTGATGGTCCAGCGGCACAGGAGGCTGGACGTGAGCACAGCCAGTGAGGGTCAGGCAGGCCAGCAACGTGATGGCAGCCCAAGTACGAAACGCGTGAAAGGTCATGGATCAAGTCCCTATGATTGATAACAGTGCTTCCTGTGTCGGCAGCTTTCGTCTCAACTGTAGTGGCACATTGATATTTTTTTACGCGCAACGCTCTAGCGGCCGTGCTGGCTTCAGTTCACTTGCCCGCCCTTGGACTCACTCATGATCTGCCGGATCGCCCCGACAAACGTCTCCACCGGCTGCCCGCCAGTGACGGCGTACTGCCCGTTGAACACCACCGTCGGCACTGAACTCACGCCTCGGGTCAGCCATAGCTGCTCTTCCTCAACCACCTCTTTGGCGTATTCCTCCGACGCCAGAATCGCCTCGGCCCGCTGCCGGTTCAGCCCGACGCTTTCGGCAATCTGCGCCAACTGCCCGTGATCGGACGGGTTGCCGCCGTCGGTGAAATACGCCTTGAACAGCGCTTCTTTCAGGTTGAACTGCAAGCCTTCCAGCCCTGCCCAGTACAGCAACCGATGCGCATCAAAGGTGTTGTAGATGCGGCTGGTGCCGTCGGTGCGAAACGTAAACCCGACCTCGGCGCCACGGGCGCGGATCATTTCGCGGTTCTTCTGCGATTGCTCGGGCGTCGAGCCGTATTTTTCGCTGATGTGTTCGGTGATGTTCTGCCCTTCGGGGCCCATCTTCGGGTTCAGCTCGAACGGCTGGAAGCGGATCTCGGCCTGGACCTCATCACGCAAAATTTCCAGCGCCCGGGTCAGGCCGTACAAGCCGACGACGCACCAAGGGCAGGACACGTCGCTGACGAAATCGATTTTCAAAGGGGTACTCATCACACACCTCGCTGGCTGGATCGCGCGGGAAAGTTCGAACGATACACCCGACAGGCCCAAGGTGGCAGCCATACCACAATCCCCTGTGGGAGCAACCCTGTGGCGAGGGGGCTTGCCCCCGTTGGGTGGCGAAGCCGCCCCAGCATTTCAAAGTTAAACCGCATACACCGGGTTTACGACTGCTGCGCAGCCGGACGGGGGCAAGCCCCCTCGCCACAGGGTTGTTCCAATAGGGGATTTGGGGTGTTTTCTGGGGGTGTGTTTAGTTCTGTTTAAGGTTACTTCCGGAAAGCTACAGCGCCTTGCGCCGTCGCCTACAACCACGTCAGAATCCGCCGGCTTGTGCGCCTGGAGGCCCGTCGGTAACTTGGTCCTGTCACTGATTTCCAGTGATCGGGTTTAGTAGCCCGGCTAGATTATCCTCGGATGCACAAGTGTCATCAGTCAGGTTTCGACCTGCACTTGATGGTAGCTGTGCGCATGGCGCCCTCGGGCGCGCCGGGTTTTTGGGTAATCTTTACCGGTCTACTAACTTGCGCACAGCTGCCACCCTTTCCGTTTAGTAGCGAGACAGGTTGCGGCTCTGACTTTAGGAAGAATACCCAATGTTCAAAATTACTCCGAATCCACCGGAAACCGACGACGTTTCCCCCTACGAAACCCCCGAGTCCAAAAAACTCAACGAAGCCGCCGACCGCGCCCTCGATTACTACCTCAAACCGGTCATCCCCAAAGACACCCCACGCAAACCCAGCACCATTTACTTCGTTGCCCCCGACACCGACCACGAAACCCTGCTGGTCAACGCCTGCGAATCCCTGGCGTCAGCGAGCGTGATGTTGAGTGATTTCGCGGGGCAGTTGAACGGCACACAGCGTCACACGCTGCTGGGCATTCAGCACTCGGTCATGCTCGGCGAACTGGCGGTGAACCTGATGCTGGATAACGTCGTCCCCACCTAACCCCGAATCTGTCGTGACTGGGGAGCCTTTGTGGCGAGGGAGCTTGCTCCCGCTCGGCTGCGCAGCAGTCGTAAACCGGTGAATACGGACTTTCTGAGACTCCGCGTACGCAGGTTTTGGGCTGCTTCGCAGCCCAGCGGGAGCAAGCTCCCTCGCCACAGGGTTTTTGTCCAACAGATGGATTGGGGGTTACAGGAGATTCGGGGACGGCACCGGGTCAATCTGCGCCCAGTGCGAAGTGTCCTCGCGATGGGTCTGCAAGTACGGCAACACCGCCGCCAGCAGCGGTGCCTTGAACGCTTCCTGGAAGCGATGCGCCAACCCCGGAATCAGCACCAGTTGACTGCCACGAATGTGCGCCGCCAAATGCACGCCGTGCATCACCGGCAACAACGGATCAGCCGTGCCATGCACCACCAGCGTCGGCACGCGCAAGTGGTTGAGCAAACCCACACGACTGCGCTCGGCGAGGATTGCCATGATCTGGCGCTTTACGCCCTCGGGGTTGAACGCCCGGTCGTAGGACTGCGCCGCTTGTTGCAGCAACGCCTGACGGTCATCCGTCACCGACGGACTGCCCAGCGCCGCGAGCAAATCGGCCTGCTGCTCGAGCGCCACTTCACGATTCGGCGCGCCACGACGCGACAACAATTGCACCAGCGCCGCACTCGGCGCCGGCAAGCCTTCGGCCCCGGAGCTGGTCATGATCAACGTCAGGCTTTCCACACGCTGCGGCGCCATCGCCGCCATGTGCTGAGCAATCATCCCGCCCATGCTCGCGCCCAAGACGTGGAATTGTTCGACGTGCAAGACGTCCATCAACCCCAGCGCATCATCGGCCATGTCGGTCAGGGTGTACGGCGCCGACACCGGCAAGCCGAGTTTGTAGCGCAAGGCTTCGAAGGTCAGGTTGGCTTCGGCCGGGGTTTGCCGCCAGGTGGACAGGCCAACATCACGATTGTCGTAACGAATCACCCGGAAACCCTGCTGACACAGCGCGACCACCACCTCATCCGGCCAATGAATCAACTGCCCGCCCAACCCCATCACCAGCAACAAAGCAGGATCCGACGCACGGCCGATGCTCTGGTACGCCAGGCTTACCTGCGCCAGATCGGCATGTTCGGTTGGAACGTTGACGTCGCAACGGGACGCCGCGAAAGACGGCAGGCCGAACAGCAGCGCGGCCAGAAAGGCCGCTGTTGATAAAAATCGTGCACGCATGAAAAACACCAAAACGCAGAACCCCAGTAGAGCGCGAGTCTGATGATGTTTGTTCAATCGCGCTGCCACAGTTGCGTGACAATTTCGTGAATCTCGCCCAATGGTCAATGCGATAACTATGTAGTGCCATGGACGCGGGTAGATTTCTTTTAATGGTGCGCTTCAAGAGCGGATACGCCGCTCCCCTGCACAGAGCCCCGTTGCCATGAATGACAGTGCGTTCAGCACCCTGCCGGTTTCCCCACCTATTGGGATATCGGCCCCCGCGCTCCTGAAAAACAACCCTGATGAAAGCCTGCTGCTGAGCGCTTGGGCACGTTGGCGCGAGTGCAGCCAGGGTTTGCAGGCGTTGTTTGACGCCGCTCCGCGTCGAGGTCACCGCCCGGAACCGACGCTCAATGAACGCTGGAATGCCTATTGGGATGCCCGGGCACCGGGTACGCCGGTGTCGCGGCGCGAGCGGGCGGGTCAGTTGTACTGCCGTCATTTCGAGGCCTGCGCGCAGGTGGCATTCGCTCGCCGGACCCTGACGGCTGAACAGTTGCAGCCGTTGTTGTTGATCCTGGCTCCGCCCACCTCTGTTCTGCGTCTGAACGATGAGCCCATCCACACCGAGCAGTTGACCTTGGTGTTGAGCGACAGCGGCACCCTGAAACTCCCGGCCGCCTGGGTCATCAGCGTCGGCGACCGGCAACCCGCCGCGCAGTGGCTGTACCTGCCGGGCCGGCCGGTTCCCATTCAGCGCTTCAATCAGCGCAGTGACATGGAAGACTGGTTGTCCGGGCAATCCCTCGTTCCGCAGGGCCTGCCCGACGATGACGTGCGCGTTGAATACACCGCGAAAGCCGAGCCCCTCATTGTCGGAATCACAGAACTGCTTTTACACCCGCAGTACGCGAACGCCGTGGTTTTCACCGTTCCTGCGGACCTTGAAATCCCCCTGCCGTACAGCGCGCTTGAAGATGAACCACCGCTGTTCGACAGCCTGTTCGCCGACATTCCCTGGCCCCAGCGCCAGGCTTCACTGAACCGACAGCGCGATGCGCTCGAAGCACTGTTGGGCGACGATCTCGGCAGCGACCGCCACCCGTCATTCAAAGAGGCATTGAAGACGCTGGAGACGGCTGAGCAAGCCGCCGATACATCCGCAACCGCCCTGCTTTACCGGTCGCGCGCCCTCGATTTTACGACCCTCAACCGCGAGTTCAGCGCACTCCATCAGGCGCACAAGGATGGCCTGCGCTCCGAAGCCCAGCTTCAGTTCGCGCTCAAGCAACTCGACAATGATGAGTTCAGCCTGATCAACGCGGTGCTGGATACGCCGCTCGCGGCCGATCGCGACGCCGCCATCACCGCCGCCAGCCTGACGCTGTCGATGATCGGGGCCAACGGCAGCACTACCCGCGAGGCGCTCAACGGTCCCTTCGTCATCACCCGGGATACGCCATCGCCGCACAGTCTTTTGTTGTACTGGCCCGGCACCGGAGGCGGTTTGCAACGGTTTGCCAACCGCTCAGAACTGGAGCGACAGCTGTTCAAGATCCAGAGTCAGGACAAGGTCCTGGCCCTGCACCTGAACACAATCGTTAGCGACCCGCTGCATTTCAGCCTTGATCAGCAGACCACCCATTTCGAAGAACAAGCCGCGCATTTACGCCTGCCCACTCCCGACGCCGCCCAAGCCCTACAACGTGCAGACGAACTGGAAAAATTGCGCAAACAAACACTCGCCACCTTGCAAGTGCCGGTGCCGGCCGCACGGAGCCTGGCCTTCTCTCACCTGCTGGAACAAAGCCGCGCCGCAACCCTCTTCTCCCTGTTGCCCGAATGGTTGGGCACTTTATCGGCGTCCGACCGCACTGAACTCAAGGGGTTGGTCGAGGCGTATATCCTCGCCATGCACCGTAGTCACCAACAGTTGGAAAGCGCCCTGCCTCCTCGTGACGATTTCACCCGTCAGCACTTGCAGGCCCGTCTGCGAAAAGACTTCTCACTCAACGGGCATTTCAGCGTGCAACTGGATCTGCCCGACGCGGTGACGTTGCGAAAACAACTGTCCGATGGCGCCACCCCGGGAACCCCACAGAAACTCGTCGCAGTGCCCAGTGCAAGCCGCAGCAAAATGTCACTCGAAGAACTTGCCCAGCTCAACATCGATAACACGCCCTCGATGCAGCTGGAGCCCCTTTCACTGCGACTGGGTTTTATGCGATTGGAGGTCACGGCCGCGGATGAAGCCGAACGCCGCGCGTTGGCGAACGGCATCACCCTGCCCTGGCTGCGTAAAGTGCTGCCGGAGCTGGACCTGCCCCAAACTTATGAAAACCTGATTCGCGATACCTTCATGGGCTCGGCCAGCGAGGCCGCGTTCGTGAAGGAACATCGGCGTGAATGCCTGATCGAGCCTTGGCGAGCAATGCTCCAGTTGCAGGGGATGTGCGCGCGCCTGCAAAAGCACATCAATCAAAACCAATGTCAGGTCTTTAACATCGCCATTGAGGCCGATACCCCGCAAGCCTGGAACGTCGAAGGCAAGCGCATCGTGCTCTTGCCGGCGTACCTGAGCGCCGGTGGCAAGGACACGCCAAACGGGGGACCCACCACGTTGTCCGGGGTGACTTTCGTTGAAGAGCAAGTCAGCGGGATGACCCTGCTTTATTTGCCTGACAGTCCCGACGGCCAGTTCCTGCGCCGCTATGACAATCTCGAGACAGCTCGCAAGGCCCTGTTCAATCTGTGCCTGCGCAGCGAGATGGTCAGCTATCTGGCAGGACGCGCCTTGCAAGGCACAGTGAGTGCTCATGAAAGCCGCATCAACCAGGCGGTGCTCAAGCATTTCGACGCGATGATCGGGATTGGCATGCCCTGGCCGAAAACCACGTCACTGTCGGCCCATTTGCTCAATGCGCACATGGGACGACTGATCGAAGTGCATCGCGCAACCTCGCGCTCCAACGATGCCTTGTACCTGGAACGCTACGCGCTCAGCGGTCCGAGGGCGTTCAACTACATGAAAATGGCCGTGAGCATGGTGCCATATGTCGGCGCGGGCATCGCGATCTACGATGCCTGGCACAGCGCCAACCACGCCGCCGCGGCCCTGTTGCGCGGTGAGGTAGGCGACGGCCTGACGGAGATTGAATCGGTGTTGCTGTCACTGATCGATGCCGCCATGGACGTCCTTCCGGGCGCGTCCGCAGGATCCCGGTCAGCCAAGGGCGCCCGTTCACTGGCACGGCTTCGTCAAATCAACGCATTGGGCAAAAGTGCGGGGGCGCTGCAAGGAAAATCAAGGCGTCAAGCGCGGCATGGCTTCAATCGCTTCGCCGGTTACGATTATCAAAAGCCGATCTCTCTTGCCGGCTTACAACCGGCCACCCACGGGATGTACCGCAATATTTACCGGCACGCAGACGGCGACTTTATCGTTCGCCAGGGGCGAATCTTTCAGGTTGAACGCAGCACGGACTCACGTTATTGGCGACTGACCGGCACTCATCAAAAAACCTATAAACAACCCATCGGCCTTGATGAGGCGGGCCGTTGGGACACTTACTTCGGTGTCTACGGAGTCGCCTTCGAGGGCGGCGGACTGGGAGGCGGTGGGGCACTCGGGCACCTGGCGGACGGGCTAGACCGCTCTGGCCAGCGGCCATTCGCGCACGCCTGCCACGCTGGTGGGCCGATCATGCCTTTCGGCGCCATCACCAATTGACCGAAGCCGCCGATGACTTTGCCCCAAAACTCGACACCCAAGTCCCCCGGACCAATGCCCTGATCGAACAGTACAACGCCAGTACCGCCGCTCATCGCCCGACACTGATGGCGGCGACAGAAACCGCGTGTATCGCCGACATCGAATTGGCTGGCAGGCACTACCAGACGCTGGTTGAACTGTCGCCCCTCACTCACGGCAACAAAAAACGCGCGCTCCGGGAGATGCAGAGCCATGACGCCCTGTTGATCGCTGACCGGTACAAGCAACGCGCGTTCTTTGCCAACCATCGGACAAGCCCGCTGATCGACAGGATCGACGAGCTTGTCGAGCGCCTTGATGAACTGCCGGACAACGCGCTCAGTGAGCGTTTCCAGATACTGCGAGACATCCGCAAGTTACGTGTGGACTTTTTACACGGGCTGGATCAAATCGATGCCGCGATGCGCAATCTCAACCTGTGGTATGAGCGCATATCGGTCAGCAGCCAAAAGGCACAAATGAGCCCTGAAGTCATGATGCTGAACAGTCGGCTCAGCGAGATGAATCTGCTTTATCTGAGAACCGGGCATTTGCTGGAAATCGTCAAACGCTTTGATACGACCCAAGATGTTTCCTGGTTCTATCTGCAAGGCCAGGCCGAGAATCTGCGGATCAAAGTCGATCGCGCCCTGTTCACCCAATACAGCCTGCCGGAAGTCACCGCCACCCGAGCTCAACGCAATCAGATCTTGCAAGAGTGCTTCGATCTGTACGGGCAGTTTCGCCGCGACATGAATGCCTGGACCGCCAGCTATCCTCAGCACTTCCATCTGGACGCCGTCGCCCCATTGCTGGACGGTATCGAAAAAATGGCCGAACGAGCGCGCAGGGCCATGGATCAGCCGGCCCCCGCTTCCCCCGGCGGGCAACGCAGTAAAAAAGTATTCACCACCGAAGATGATCATTTGCTGATCGGGGTGGAGCATTGGGAGTCGACCACCCAGACGCACCGATACACGCTGACAGGCCGGGGTGGCTATGAGGAAATCTGGGAACTGGGCGTCAACGGCAAGTCTCGTCTGCTGAACCCGCCTAAACAGACGTCTGGAGCGCCACAAAGAAACCTTCAGGCCTTGGTCGAAGATGCCAATAACCGCCTGCAATCCCAGGAAACCTACAAGGTCAGGGTTCAAGCCTATGCGGATAAGGACATGCTTGGGGTCGATCTGGAGCACATGATGGTCAGCGAGGCCAGTGAGCTGAACCGTCGCGCCCTCACTATCGAAGAACTTGCCCCGCACGACTCCATCATTGAGCAACTGCGCGACAAGGCCACGGAACTCACGGCTACCGGGCGTCAAATGCGTACGCGCCAGTCGATACGTACGCAAAAACCTACCGATGGCATGCTCGACGACCTGATCAACCAAAACGCGGTGCAGATCCGTAAAACGGCGCCGATGAAAAATCTCGGCAAACGCCCTGACGGACGGATCGATTACCTGCAGGAGTACCCAGTGTGGGACCTGACGGCAACGCCGCCCAAGGTGCTGTGGTATGCCCACTTCCACTACAGCAAGCCCGCACCGGCATTTGCCGAATTCGAGAAAGCCCACTTGAAACTGCCCGAGCACCGGTATCTGACCCACGCCGACAACGCTGCCCTTCCCTACGCCGATATCGGCAAAAGATCAGTAGCGCTTAAGCACTTCGAGCCGCTGTAGCGCGCAAAACGGGAGCGGTTTGTCCGCTCCCGTTTTGGGCTTTTTATGCCAACTGGCTGCGCAGTTGTCGCGCCGCCGCCACCATATTTACCAACGCCGCTTCGGTCTCCGGCCACGCGCGGGTTTTCAACCCGCAATCGGGGTTCACCCACAACCGCTCCGCAGGAATGCGCTTTACGGCTTTGCTCATCAACTTGACCATTTGCGCGGTGTCCGGGACCCGTGGCGAGTGGATGTCGTAGACACCCGGCCCGATGTCGTTCGGGTAGTCGAATGCTTCGAACGCCTCCAGCAACTCCATGTCCGAACGCGAGGTTTCGAGGGTGATCACATCGGCATCCATCGCCGCGATGGACTCGATCACGTCGTTGAATTCGCTGTAGCACATGTGGGTGTGGATCTGGGTTTCATCCCGCACGCCGGAGGCTGTGAGGCGGAACGCTTGCACCGCCCAATCCAGATACTCCTGCCATTGCGCCCGGCGCAGCGGCAAGCCTTCGCGGAAGGCGGCTTCGTCGATCTGCACGATCTTGATGCCGGCGTTTTCCAGGTCCACCACTTCATCACGCAGGGCCAGCGCCAACTGCTGCGCCTGAATTTTGCGCGACACATCTTCACGGGGGAACGACCACATCAGCATGGTCACGGGACCGGTGAGCATGCCTTTCATCACGTTGTCGGTCAGTCCCTGTGCATAAGTGATCCAGTCGACTGTCATCGCCTTTGGACGGCTCAAGTCACCGTAGATAATCGCGGGTTTGACGCAGCGCGACCCGTAGCTCTGGACCCAGCCGAAACGGGTGAACAGGTAGCCGTCCAGTTGTTCGGCGAAGTATTCGACCATGTCATTGCGCTCGGCTTCCCCGTGCACCAACACGTCCAGGCCCAGGCGTTCCTGTATTTGCACGGCGTGGCGGATTTCGCTGTGCATGGCGTCGGTGTAATCGTTGGCTGACAGCTTGCCCTGCTTGAACGCCTGACGGGCCAGACGAATCGAACCGGTCTGCGGGAACGAGCCGATGGTGGTGGTCGGGAATGCTGGCAGCTTCAAGCGCGCACGTTGCTGCTCGATGCGCTGGGCAAACGGTGATTGGCGTTGGCTGTCCTTGTCACTGATGGCATTTATCCGTGCCTGCACCGCGGCTTTATGGATACGCGGCGACTCGGCGCGACTGAGCTGAATCGCCCGGCTCTCGGCCAGTGCGGCGTGTACTTTGGGTGACTGCGGATCGTTGAGGGCATCGCGCAACACGGCAATTTCGTCACACTTCTGCACGGCAAACGCCAGCCAGCTTTTCAGTTCCGGATCGAGCTTGTCTTCGCGACGCAGATCCACCGGGCTGTGCAGCAACGAGCAAGAACTGCTGACCCACAGGTTGTCGCCAAAACGCTCTTGCGCCGGTTGCAGCTGAGCCAGCGCCTGCTCCAGTTCGCACCGCCAGACGTTGCGACCGTTGACCAGGCCGACCGAGAGAATCTTGTAGGTCGGCAGGCGATCCAGCACCTGGCCGAGTTGATCCGGTGCGCGCACGGCGTCGATATGCAGGCCTTGCACCGGCAGGCCGACGGCCAGGCCGAGGTTGTCTTCCAGACCGCTGAAGTAGGTCGCTACGAGTTTCTTCAGCGGCGAGTATTGAAGGATGTGATAGGCGCGTTCGAAGGCGCTTTTCCAGGCTTGCGGCAGGTCGAGGGTCAGGATCGGCTCGTCGATCTGCACCCATTCCACGCCTTGTGCGGCGAGACGACCGAGGATTTCGTTGTACACCGGCAGCAGGCGTTCCAGCAGGTCGAGTTTGTCGAAGTCGTTGCCTTTGCCCTTGCCCAGCCACAGGTAAGTCAGTGGACCGATGATCACCGGTTTGACGTTGTGACCGAGGGCCTTGGCTTCATCCACTTCGTCGAACAGTTGCTCCCAGCTCAGCTTGAATTGCTGGTCAGCAGTGAATTCCGGGACCAGGTAATGGTAGTTGGTGTCGAACCACTTGGTCAGTTCCTGGGCGTATTGCGCGGTGCCGTGGTCGCCGCCGCAGCAACTGGCCGTGGCGCCACGGGCCATGGCGAACAAGGTGTCGAGGGTTGGCAGGCCGGCTGCATCTTTGGTGCGGTCGAAACGCTCGGGGATCACACCGAAGGTCAGCGAATGGGTCAGCACCTGGTCGTACCAGGCGAAGTCGCCCACGGGCAGCAGGTCGATGCCGGCGCCTTTCTGCAATTGCCAGTGCATGGCGCGCAATTGGCGGCCCACGCGGTCCAGGCCAGCCTGATCAATGTCGCCCTTCCAGTAGGATTCGAGGGCTTTTTTCAGTTCACGGTCCGCGCCGATGCGTGGGAAACCGAGTGTGTGGGCCAGCGCCATGGTGAATTGCTCCTGTAAAAGATGGCGCTATTGTCGACAGGCAAGCCAACATGAGACAAACTCAACCTTTTCGTGTTGATCACAAGTTTTCCTCATGGAGCCATCCGGTGCTTGAAATCCGCCACCTCAAGACCCTGCACGCCTTGCGTGAAGCCGACAGCCTGGTCGATGCCGCCGACCGTTTACACCTGACGCAATCGGCCCTGTCCCACCAGTTCAAGGAACTGGAGGAGCGCATGGGCATGCAGCTGTTCGTGCGCAAGACCAAACCGGTGCGCTTCACCAGCGCCGGCCTGCGGCTGCTGCAACTGGCCGATGCCACCCTGCCGCTGCTGCGTGGCGCCGAGCGTGATATCGCGCGATTGGCCGGTGGCACCGCCGGACGGCTGCACATGGCGATCGAGTGCCACAGTTGCTTCCAGTGGCTGATGCCGACCATCGACCAGTTCCGCGATGCGTGGCCCGAAGTCGAACTGGACCTGGCGTCCGGGTTTTCCTTTGCGCCGTTGCCGGCGCTGGCACGCGGTGATCTGGACCTGGTGGTGACCTCCGACCCGCTGGACATCGCCGGGATCACCTATGTGCCGTTGTTCACCTATGAAGCCATGTTGGCGGTGGCGAACCAGCACCGGTTGGCGAGCAAGGCTTACATCGTTCCCGAAGACTTGCTCACGGAGACTCTGATCACCTACCCGGTGGAACGTGATCGACTGGACATCTTCACCCGTTTCCTCGAGCCGGCCGACATCGAACCGGCGCAGGTCCGCACCTCGGAACTGTCGGTAATGATGATGCAACTGGTGGCCAGCGGACGCGGCGTGTGCGGCATGCCGCATTGGGCACTGCATGAATACAGCTCGCGGGGGTATGTGAAGGCCAAGCGGTTGGGCGAGAAAGGCTTGTTTGCAACGTTGTACGCGGGGATCCGCGCGGACATGCTGGATGCGCCGTACATGCGCGATTTTTTGCTGACGGCGAAGGACACGTCGTTCTCGACACTGGATGGTGTGAGCGCCGTTCGCTGATCATTTACTGACTGGAATGCAATCAAATGTGGGAGCGGGCTTGCTCGCGAATGCGGACTGACTTTCAGCATTGATGTTGGCTGATCCACCGCATTCGCGAGCAAGCCCGCTCCCACATTGGATATCGGTGAGGTTCAGATCTCACGCCACATGTGGATCTTGTCGAAGTAGTCCTCGCCGACCCGCACCGCCAGCGGTTCCAGGCCGAACTGGATGAAGCCGCAACGCTGGTACAGGTTGAAAGCGGCTTCGTTGCCGGCGGTGACGGTGAGCTGAATGAGTTTCAGCGAAGTATGGTTTTGCGCTTCGGCCAGCGCGGCTTGCACCAGTTCATAACCCAAGCCGTGCTGACGAAAATCGGCCGACACGTACATGCCAAACAGTGTCGCCTTGTGCCGGGCCTTTTCCCGAGGCTCGAAGGCGAGACCGACGATGCCGGCCAACCTGCCCTCCTCGAATGCACCGAACACCCCATCCAGCTTGCTGGTCAGGCGCCCTTCCCACCAGCTCAAAGGCATCGCCGCACGTTCGCGCACGCTGGAGGTGAACGCCTGCGGATGCCGGTCATACGCTTCGAGCATCAGTTCCCGGTAAGCCAGCGCATGGCTGGCGTCCAGCCGTTCGATCCACATGGTCAAGCCGCCCTGCGTTGCTCAAGCATCAGCCGTACCGCCAGCGCTGCCAACACAAACCCCATGACATAACGCTGCACCGCCAGCCAGGTCGGGTTCCTGACGAACCACGAGGCGATGCCCGCCGCGAACAATGCGATCAACAGGTTGACGCAGAAACTGACGCTGATCTGGGTCAGGCCGAGGATGATGCTTTGGCTGAACACCGAGCCGTGTTCAGGGTTGATGAACTGCGGAAACACCGACAGGTAAAACACCGCAATCTTCGGGTTCAGCGCGCTGGTGAGAAACCCCATGGTGATCAGTTTGCGCGACGAATCCGGCGGCAACTGCTGCGGCTCGAACGGCGAACGCGCACCGGGTTTGACCGCCTGCCAGGCCAACCACAGCAAATACAACGCCCCCGCCCATTTCAACACTTCATAGGCCATCGGCACGGCCAGAAACACCGCGGTCAAACCGGCTGCAGCCGCGAACAAATGCACGAAGAACCCCGCGACCACGCCGAGCAACGATGTCACGCCAGCCTTGCGCCCCTGGCAGATCGAACGGGAGATCAGGTAGATCATGTTCGGCCCCGGCGTCAGCACCATCAGCAACGCGGCAGCGGCGAAAATCAGCAGGTCTTGAAGCGGGATCATGGGCAATCCTTCGTCCGGAAATGATCAGGCAGTTTCGGTCAGTGAGGCTCGATAAAACGGCAGGATCAGGTCCCGTGTCAAGGGTGCCAGCGTGACACCGCCGTCGGTGGCCGGGTCGATCCAGATCACTTCTTCGATCTCGGCAGCCGGGGTGACGTCGACATCGATGGTCAGCAAAAACAGCTCGGCCTGTACGACAAAACCCGGCTCGTTGGCCGCCGGTGCCGAGAATTGCCCGAGGTAACCGGCCTGCGCGGGATCGATGATCAGCCCCAGCTCTTCTTCCAGCTCGCGGGCCAAGGCGTGAACCGGTTGCTCATGGGCTTCGATCTTGCCGCCCGGTTGCATGAAGGCTTGGGTGCCGCGCTTGCGCACCAGCAATGTACGGCCGTCGGGGCCGATCAACAGGGCGGCGGCGATGCGGATGATGCGGGGCGAAGCAGCGGATGACAGCGTCATGGATCAGGATCGTCCTTGGAAAAAGGAGCAAGGATCACATGGCTGCCGCTGCCTCGTCACGCCGAAAACATCTTCAAAGCACCACAGGGGGGGCCGCGACTGAAAACTCTAACCCACCTCGAGAATCGCGCCGTTCACTTGCTCTGGCACCTTCACGAAAATGCTGTATTTCGCGCCTTCAATGGCTTCGAAGGCGATTAGCTTTTCCACCAAGGGTCCGTTCAACACCTTACCGGCGTTACGCAGCAGCATGCCATTGTCGGCGTTGAGATTACGCGCCAGGATCAGCCCGCGCTGCAATTCGATGAAATCCACCGCCAGTTTCAACAGCCGCGAACCGAGCGGGATCGCCTCGCCTTTGAGCTTGTCGGGAAAACCGCTGCCGTCCCAGCGCTCCTGATGGTGAAGAATCAGACGGGCGGCATCCTTCATTGGATCGAGCATCATCAACAGCGATTCGCTCTGCTTTGGATAACTGCGATAGCGCTCGCGATCGTTATGGTGCAGCAGGTCCGAAGGCGCCGTCATCATGCTGTCGGACCAGCTCAACTTGCCGATGTTGTAGAGCGCCGCGGCCATGCTCAGGTCGCGGCTGGTGCCTTCATCCAGGCCATGCAGTTTGCAGTACACCCGCACCAGTTCGATGATCTGGCGGTTGGTCTGCTTGGCCGGCGACAGACGCAAGTTGGCCAGCTACGAGAACACCTCGGTGCCGGTAACGTAACTGCGCTTGAGTTCTTCTTTGGCCAGGTCGAGCATGTCGGCGGTCTGCTGGAGCTCAGCGGTGCGGGCCGCGACGTGTTTTTCCAGGGTGGTATTGAGCGATTTCAGTTGGTCGTTCTGCTGCCGCGTCAACTGCAACAGACGTTGGCGTTCGCGCTCGGAATACTGATGAGCCAGGGCCTGGCGTAAGGTCAGGAGTATTTCCTCGTCGTTCCAGGATTTGCTGATATAGCGGTGGATCTGCCCTTCATTGATCGCTTTGACAATCGTCGTCAGATCGGCGTAGCTGGTGAGCAGGATGCGGGTGGTTTCAGGGTGGCGCTAGTGGATATGCGCCAGCAGCGTGGCGCCGTCCATGCTGGGCATGCGTGCGTCGCTCATCACCTGGTCGATGGGTTGTTGCGCCAAGATTTCTAGCGCCTGAGCACCACGGGTGGCCAGCAGCACGTCGTTGGACTGGCCACGTAACAGACGGCGCAGGCTGTTGAGAATCACCCCTCGTCATCGACCAGCAGCACCTTGGGTTTATCGATCAACGGTGTGGGGATTTGCTCTTCCATGGCATGACCTCAAGTGAAACGGCAGCATCGTGACAAGCGCCGGGTAAACACCCCCTATTGCCGGGACCTGACCTACAGGCTAGATGATTTCTCGTGCCTCAACTAAACGATTCGTCTCAGCCAGCCCCGCGAAGTCGTGGCCAGGCGACTATGCTCACTTCACTCGGATCCATTATCTGTACCGGTTCGGCCAGGTGATCAGGGAAAGGATGCCCAATGAAAACACCGCACAAAACCGCTGTCGGCCCCCGCGCATGTCAATGAATACGCTGCTGGCGCGGGCCAACCGTCGAATTCTTATCGTCGACGACACGACTTCGATCCATGAGGACTTCATCAAGATCCTCAGCCGTCCATCGTTAGATGACGACAGCCTGAGCAGCGCTGAACACGCCCTGTTCGGCACGGCTGCGGCGATATCGTTGCAAGGCTTTGTGCTCGACTCGGCGTTTCAGGGCCTCGAAGCCCTGGACAAGGTCGAGACGGCGCTGGCCAACGACCTGCCCTACGCGATGGCCTTCATCGACATGCGCATGCCACCGGGCTGGGACGGCCTGGAGACCATCGAACGGCTGTGGCAGGTCGATCCAAAACTGCAAGTGGCTCTCTGCACGGCCTATTCCGACTATTCCTGGGAAGACATCGACGAGCGCCTGGAACTGGGCGATCGCCTGCTGATTCTGAAGAAGCCCTTCGATGCCATCGAAATCCGTCAGTTGGCCAGCGCACTGACCGCCAAGTGGCAAATGACCGAAGACGCGGCGCTGAAAATGTCACTGCTGGAACAAGCGGTCGAGGAACGCACCCGGGAGCTGTCCGATGCCAACATTATTGTGCAGAACAGCCCGACCATTCTGTATCGGCTGCGGGGCGAGCCATCGTTTCCGCTGATGTATATCTCGCACAACATCACCAAATACGGTCACATCGCGGCAAATCTCGTGGCGTCGGCCAACTGGGCCCAGGAGCTCATTCATCCCGACGATCAATCGAAGGTCGACACTGCCATGGCGCGGGTGCTGGACCGCCATGCGGCAGGTGCTTCCATCGAATTTCGGATGCGCACCGCAGACGGAGCCTGGCGTTGGGTCGAAAACCGCTATATCCCGGTGCGCGACGATGAAGGCCGCCTGCTGGAGGTCGAAGGCATCATCATCGATGTCACCGAGCGCAAGCTGGCCGAGGAGAAAATCGCCCTGCTGGCGCGCACCGACGGGCTGACCGGGTTGGCCAACCGCGCGACACTGATCGAGCGACTTCACCAGGCTTTCGCTGCTGCGCGTCGGGGCGCGTCACCGTTCGCCATGTTTTACCTGGACCTGGACCACTTCAAACGCATCAACGACACCCTCGGTCACCCGGTAGGGGACTCGTTGCTGCAGGAAGTCTCCCGGCGGATCAAGGCCTGTGTGCGCGAAAACGATGTGGTCGCCCGCCTCGGTGGCGACGAGTTTGCGATATTGCAACTGGACGTCAGCGACCCGACCCACTCCGCAGCCCTGGCCACCAAGGTCCGCGATGCACTGGTGCTGCCCTACTCCCTGGCCGGCAACGATGTGCGGGTCTCCGTCAGCATCGGCATCAGCAGTTACAGCCCGGCCAGCACTAGCGCCGACGGCCTGTTGACCCAGGCGGACATGGCGCTTTATCGCTCCAAGGAAAAGGGCCGCAACCAGTACCACTTCCATTCCGAGGAGATCAACCAGGAGGTGGTCGAACGTATGGCCATCGCCAGCGACTTGAGAGCGGCCATCGAACACGAAGAACTTGAACTGCATTACTGGCCGGAAGTGGACCTGACGACCGGTAAAATCCTCGGCATGGAGGTGGTGGTGAGCTGGAACCACCCCGAACGTGGTTTGCTGGAAGCCCCGGCGTTCCTCCCAGCTGCCGAAAAGACCGGTACGATCATCGCCCTCGGTCATTGGGTCCTGGATCGAGCCTGCCGGCAAATGCGCCAGTGGCGTGATGAAGGCGTCGCGCCACCGGTGATTGCGATCAAGCTCTCGTTGGCTCAGCTCAAGAGTGGTCCCGAACTGATCTATGACGTGCTGCGCACCACCGCGCGCTGGGAGCTCTGCGCCTGGGACCTGCGCTTCGACGTCACCGAAGCGACGCTGGCCCAGACCAAATGGACCCACAACGATGTGCTGCCGCGCTTGCGTGAACTGGGGGTGAAGATCGCCATCGACGACTTCGGCACCGAATATTCATCGTTCGACTACCTCAAGACCTACCAGGTCAATCACCTGAAACTCGCCCAGGCCTTCATCGACACTGCCGCCCGCGACCCGGCCAGCGCCAACACCCTGCGCGCCATTATCAACTTTGCCCGGGATGTCGGCATCGGCATCATCGCCGAAGGCGTCGAAACCCAGGAACAACGCAGTTCGCTGATGGCCACCGGCTCACCCATGAACGCGCAGGGTTACTACTTCAGCAAAGCCGTCAGCAGCCAACAGGCCGTCGAGTTGCTGAAGGCCGGCAGCATCGTACCGCCGAGCCACGACATCGGGCCAATCCGGGACAATCCGCAACGGTCCACGGAGGACAAAGGATGAAAGCGCCTTTCGTGCGGATCAACCGGCGCATTCTGATCGTCGACGACACGCCTTCGATTCATGATGATTTTCACAAGATCCTCGGCCCCGAGACCGAAGTTGAACAGTCCCTGGCCGGCACTGAAGAAGCCCTGTTCGGCACGCAGCAACCGGACAGGCTGACGTTCCAGCTCGACTCGGCCTATCAGGGTCAGGAAGCCCTCGAACGGGTCAAGCTCGCACTGGCCGAAGGACGTCCCTACGCCCTGGTGTTCACCGACATGCGCATGCCGCCGGGCTGGGATGGGCTGGAAACCATCGAACAACTGTGGAAGGCCGACCCGCACCTGCAAATTGCGCTGTGCACGGCGTATTCGGATTACTCTTGGGAGGCCATGGCCGAGCGGCTGGAATTCGGCGATCAGTTGCTGGTGCTGAAAAAGCCCTTTGACAGTCTGGAGATCCGCCAGATGGCCAGCGCCTTGACCTGGAAGTGGCAGATGGCGCAGGACGCGGCGCTGAAGGTGCTGAGCCTGGAGCAAACCATCGAGGCCCGGGTTCACGAATTGCTCAAGGTGTCGCACCTGTTGCAGTACGACGTATTAACCGAACTGCCCAACAGCACGTTGCTCGGTGACCGGTTGAACCAGTCACTGGCCCTGTCCCGACGCCATGACAAACAGCTGGCGGTGATGTTTCTGGGGCTCGATCGCTTCAAGCGCATCAACAATGCGCTGGGGCATCCGGCCGGTGACGAAATCCTCAAACGGGTCGGGAGAAACCTGGTGGCCACGGTGCGCGAGTCCGATTCGGTGTTTCGCTACGGTTCCGACGAATTCGTGGTGATCCTCGCCGACATCCGCCATCCGCAGCAGACCAAGGGCATCGCTGAAAAACTTTTGAATGCCATCCGTACGCCCCAGCACATCGCCGGCCACGATCTGAGCGTGACCGCCAGCCTGGGCATCAGCATTTACCCGCAAGACGGTTTCGATGCCATCGCACTGATCAAGAAAGCCGAAACCGCGATGCGCAACATCAAGGAAATCGGCCCGAACGATTTCAGTTTTTTCATCGACGAAATGAACCAGCGCGCACGGGATCAGCAACGCATTGAAACGGGCATTCGCCTGGGGCTGGAAAGGAAAGAGTTTGTCCTGCATTACCAACCCAAACTGGACCTGGTCAGCGGCCAGGTGGTGGGTGCCGAGGCCTTGATCCGTTGGCAAAAGCCGGGCGTCGGCCTGGTCTACCCGTCGGAGTTCATCGGTGTGGCCGAAGACAGCGGGTTGATTGTGCCGTTGAGCAAATGGGTGCTCGCCGAGGCCTGCCGACAAGCCTGTGCCTGGCAGGCAGACGGGCTGCCGAAAATCTGCATATCGGTGAATATGTCGGCCATCGATTTCCGTCAACGGGACTTTGTCGACGGTATCGAACAGACCCTCGAACAAACCGGTCTGGAGCCCGCCTTGCTGGAGCTGGAAATCACCGAAGGCGTGTTAATGCAAAACATCGATGCCACGGTCACCGCCCTGAATCGGCTCAAGGCATTGGGGGTGCGGCTGGCCATCGATGACTTCGGCACGGGTTACTCCAGCCTGAGTTACCTGCGCCGGTTTCCCATCGATGTGCTGAAGATCGATCAGTCGTTCATTCGTGGTTTGAGCAACGACAGCAATGACGCCGCCCTCGTCAGCTCCATCATCAGTATGGGCCGCAGCCTCAACCTGACCATCATCGCCGAAGGGGTGGAGACCCTTGAGCAATTGGACTTCCTCAAGGCGCATCAATGCGAGGAAGGCCAGGGTTACTACTTCAGCAAAGCCGTGGAGCCGAGTGCCTTCGTCCAGTATCTGAGGTCGTTAAACCCGCCACCACCCACCGTCTCGTGAACGAGACGCAACGATACTCAGGCCGTCAGCCAAGGAATCACCCGATGTCGCTCTCCTTCCACCACCTGTTCCTGGTGCCGCTACTCGGGCTTTGTCTGAACGCCGTCGGCGCGCCGCTGGATGAACCGCTCAAACCGCTGCCGGCGGTGCCACCGCTAGATCCGCAGCGGGTCGAACTCGGTCGCCAGTTGTTCAACGAACCCCGCTTGTCGGTCAACGGCAGCCTGTCCTGCGCCAGTTGCCATCGACTGGAAAACGGTGGCGCCGACAACAAGGCGCTTTCCATCGGCTTCACCGGCCTCCCGGTGACGGTCAACACCCCCAGCGTGTTCAACGCCAGTCTGAACTTCCGGCAATTCTGGAACGGTCGCTCCGACACCCTGGAAAACCAGGTCCACGAAGTGGTACAGAGCCCCGGCGAGATGGGCAGCAACTGGGAACATGTGGTGCAGACGCTGTCTGCCGATCCGGCTTATCAGACCTCATTCGGCGACGCCTACCCGGACGGCGTGACCATGAGCAACGTGCAAAACGCCCTCGCGAGCTATGAACGCACGCTGATCAGCGCCAACTCGCGTTTCGACCAATACCTGCAAGGCAACACCGAGATTCTCACGACCGACGAAAAGTACGGTTATCAACGCTTCAAGGAGTACGGCTGCATCGCCTGCCATCAGGGGGTGAACATCGGCGGCAACATGTACCAGAAGTTCGGTGTGATAGGCGACTACTTCCAGGCCAGGGGCCACCCGACCGAATCGGACCTTGGACGTTACCTGGTGACCAAGGATGAAGAGGATCGCTATGTGTTCAAGGTTCCGAGCTTGCGCAACGTCGCCGTGACCGCGCCGTACTTTCACGACGGCTCGGCCAACACCCTTGAAGACGCGGTGGACGTGATGTTCAAGTTCCAGCTCGGGCGTGTCCCGACGGACGAGGACAAGACCCTGATCGTCAAATTCCTCAAGACCCTGACCGGTGAATGGGAAGGCAAACCGTTATGAAAATGTCCCGCCGCCGCAGCCTCGCGCTGCTGAGTGTCGTGGCCTTGATGCTGGCCTCGACGCTGCTGTTCCTGTACCTCAAGTCCAACTCGAACCAGACAACCGACTACGCCGAATCCCGAGACCTGATCGGGCGCATCAAGCAGCTGAACGCGCAATGGGAAACCGAGATCCTCAAGGCCCGGATCGCAGCCCAATACAACTATGATTCGCTGGTCACACCCCTGACCGAGATAACGCAGCTGTGGGAACGGTTCACCAGCCTCGAATCGCACCACGGCCGCAACGAGTCACCCGTCTGGCGAGCCAGCCATGAGGCGTACTTGACAGCCATCCAGCAAAAGACCCGGTTGGTGGAACAGTTCAAGTCGCACAACGCGGTGCTGCGCAACTCCCTGGCCTACCTGCCAAATGTCGAAGACGACATTCAGCAGCAACTGTCCCAGTTAGTGGATGGCGACAAACTGCAGCTGCAAAATATCGCCACCGACACCTACGACTTGTTGCTCAGCAGCCTGGAATTTTCACAGGACACTTCTGACGACAAGGCGGCCGACATCCTGCTGGGCCTGAACAAACTCGGGGTGAACAAGCAGCGATTGCCGGAGCCGTTCCACACGCCGATCGATGTGCTGAGCAACCACATCGCGTTGATCCTGCGTGAACAACCGGTGGTGAATCGCTTGCTGGAAAACATCGAGGCCATCCCCGTGGCCGAACGCCTGGACGACATCACCCGACTGCTGAACACCGACCAGCAGCAAGTCGTCGCGGTCGATCAGCGCTATCACTTTTATATGCTGGTGTTTTCAACGTTGTTGGTGCTGTTGCTGGTGTACCTGGCCGTTCACCTGATGCGCAGTTTCACGGAAATCAATCGCGTCAATAAAGCCCTGCAAACCGCCAATGACGACCTTGAGCTGCGCGTTGAAGAGCGCACCCGTGAACTCAGGGATACCCAGAGCGAACTGCTCGACTCCGCGCGCCAGGCGGGCATGGCCGAGATCGCCACCAATGTGCTGCACAACGTCGGCAACGTGCTCAACAGCGTCAACATCTCGGCCGACCTGGTGAGCCGCAAACTGCGCGCGAGCAAGGCGCAGGGCCTGCGCAAGGCCATGCAGTTGATCAACGAGCATCCCGATGACCTCGGTGCCTTTCTGACTCTGGACCAGAAGGGCAAGTTGCTGCCCGGCTACCTCAATCAACTGGTGGAGGCCATTGCCCTGGAACAACTGGGCATGACCGACGAACTCGCCCAACTGAGCAAAAGCGTCGACCACATCAAGGACATTGTGGCCACGCAGCAATCCTACGCGGGCGCCAACAGCCTGCTCGAACCGCTGCACATCAGCGAACTGCTGGAGGACGCCCTGCGCATGAACTCCGGGGCACTCACTCGGCACCAGGTCATGGTGATCAAGGAGTACGGCGAGGTGCCGCTGGTCATGGGCGACAAGCACCGCTTGCTGCTGATTTTGATCAACCTGATCAGCAACGCCAAATACGCCATGTCCGGCCTCAACAACCGTCCGCGACACATGACCCTCGGGGTCAAGATCGTCGACGACACGACCCTGCAAATCAGCGTCAAGGACGACGGCGAAGGCATCGCCGAGGAAAACATGACACGCATCTTTGCCCACGGTTTTACCACCCGCAAGGAGGGTCACGGCTTTGGCCTGCACAGCTGCGCCCTGGCCGCCATCGAGATGAATGGCCACCTCACCGCCCACAGCGACGGGCCCGGCAAGGGGGCGCAGTTCACGTTGCAAATCCCATTGAAAACCGTCATGGAGGAAGCATGAGCGCGCTTTCGAACCGACGCATTTTGCTGATCGACGATACCCCATCCATTCACGAGGACTTTCGCAAGATCCTCACGCCCACGCCGCTCCGGCAAACTGCCGATTCACCAGACAAGGCCCGCCGCCTGAACACCACGCCAATTGCCTGAACTCCAGCGCATTCCTGTGGGAGGTGGCTTGCCAGCGAAAGCAATCTCAAGAGCCATGTAACTCTTCAGACCGCTATCGCCGGCAAGCCGGTTCCTACAATGGGTTCGGCCCGCCTTAGGTGGCTTCTTGGAAATCCATCTCCGGAGGCTGGCGACGGAAGCCGCCGGTCAGCACCGCCAGGTACACCACGCCAATCGCCAGCCAGCTCAGGCCCAGGTAAATCGCCAGGTGATCGAGGCTGACCATCAGCCACAAATCCGCCACAAGACCGATGAACGGGAACACCAGGAACAACACCAGCTCACGCGGGCCTTTTTTCTCGCCGCCGATCCAGTAGTGGAAGATCACCGACAGGTTGACCAGGCTGAAGGCGAGGAACGCGCCGAAGTTGATGAACGAGGTCGAGGTGGTGACGTCCAGTTTCAGCGCCAGCAACGCGACGACGGCGCACAACAGGATGCTGTTGACCGGGGTGCCGAAGCGTTCGTGCAAGGTGCCAAAGAACGATTTCGGCAGCACACCGTCGCGGCCCATGGCGAACAATAGCCGCGAACCGCTGGCCTGCGCCGACAGGCCCGAGGCGAACTGGCCGACGATCAGGCCGATCAGGAAGATCGACACGAACAGGTCGCCGCCGATGTTGCGGGCGATTTCATAGGCTGCCGAGTCGACGTTGTCGAACTGGAACGAGGGGTGCGCGATCTGCACGAAGTACGAGACGCTGACGAAGATCAGCCCGCCGATCAGGGTAATCAGCATGATTGCCCGCGGGATGGTGCGGCGTGGGTCGCGGGTTTCTTCGGTCAGGGTGCTGACCGCATCGAAGCCGAGGAACGAGTAACAGGCGATGGCCGCGCCGCTCATGATCAGCGGCATCTGCATGTCGCCGTTGAAGAACGGTTTGATCGACCACAACGGCGTGCTCGCATCGCCGCCGACGTAGTGGACGCACAGCACGACGAAGGCGATCAGCACCAGGGCCTGCACCAGCATCAGCAAAGCGTTAATGCCGTTGGCCAGTTTCAGGCCGATGATGTTGATCGCGCTGGTGATGCCGATGAACGCCAGCACCCACAGCCATTGCGGCACGGCCGGGAACGCGGAGTTGAGGTAGGCGGCGCCGATCAGCCAGATCGCCATCGGCAGGAACAGGTAATCGAGCAGCACCGCCCACCCGGCGATGAAGCCAAGTTTCGGGCTGATGGCTTTGCGCACGTAGCTGTAGGCCGAACCGGCGACGGGGAATGCCGAGGCCATTCGGCCGTAGCTCATGGCGGTGAAAAACATCGCCACCAGTGCCGCCAGGTACGCGGCCGGGACCCTGCCGGCGGTGGATTGAGCGAGGATGCCAAAGGTGCCGAGCACAATGATCGGCGTCATGTAGGCAATGCCAAACAGCACCACCGAACCCAATGACAGGGTGCGTTGCAAACGAGCCATGAGCGACTACTCCGAATTTATTAGATTTATGGCAGAGCCGAGTTCGGCGCTAAATTTCGGGGGTTACTTTGTTGTTTTTGGTTCAAGGGACAAACAGGTGTGTCGTCTGTCAGGGCCTCTTCGCGAGCAAGCCCGCTCCCACATTTGATCGCATTCCATTGAACAACTCGGTCGAATGTGGGAGCGGCGGTGCGACGATTCGACTTGCTCGCGAAGGGGCCAGTCAGAGCACTGCAACAACAGGATCAACGCGCAGGAATCAGCAACTCCCGAACCCCAGAAGCCCGCTCGACAATTTCCCCAGGCAACTTCAGCCGTTGATCATCCAGATACCGGTAGTCCTTGCGTGCCGCCCCCAACCGGTCGAAATCCAGCTCAACTGTAAATTGCCCTTCATCGCGACCCGCTTCGAACAACAGCGTGCCCAGCGGATCCACCAGCGCACTGCCGCCGGCGAACATCAATCCGTCATCGCCCGCTTCCACCCGATTGACCATCAGCGAAAACGCCTGGTTTTCCTGGGCGCGGGCCATGATCGCGGTGCGGTGGGTCGGGCCGTAGGGGTCCATGTTGCCGTTGGTGACGATCAGCAATTCGGCGCCCAGTTGCGCCAGCGCGCGGGCGGTTTCCGGGAATTCGATGTCGTAGCAGATCAGCAGGCCGACCCGCACACCGTTCCACTCGCAAGTGGCGTAACGGTCGCCGGGCTCGAACACGCCGCGATCCGAGGCCCACAAATGCGTCTTGCGGTATTTCAGCGCGATGCCTTCGGGGGTGATCAGCAGCGTGGTGTTGTAGAAGCGGCCGTTGTCGTTCTCGGCCATGCCGATCACCACGGCAATGTTGCGCTCGCGGGCGGCGGCGAGCACTGCACTGACGGTCGGGCCGTCCAGTGGCTCGGCGGTTTGCGCCACGGTGTCGGCGGTCGGGAAGCCCATCAGGTGGGTTTCCGGGAAGACGATCAGTTGGGTGTCGGCAGCGCAGGCTGAAATCGCCGCCAGGGCGCGTTCGAGGTTGTACGCGGTGCCGTTGTCACGGCCCGCCAACTGGGCGAGTTCGATTTTCATCGGTATTCCTTGTTCTTGGGGACGCCGGGCGGCAGAAAGATTGCCCGGCCGGTTTCTGTGCGCCAGTATGCGCAGCAAGCCACCGGCCGGGGAATCACGCCGCTGGGGTAACCCGATAGGGGTAGAGGCATGACACTTTCGCTGGACGACATCGCTTGGCACCGCTCGGTCGGGCAATTGATCGACGCGCTGGACAAGCCCAATTTCTGGACGCAACTGGTGCGTCTGCTGGATCAGTACGTGACCTTCGACAGTTGGGTGGCCCTGCTTTTCAGCGCCGACCAGCACCCGCAAGTGTTCGCCGAATGCCCGGGCGAGGACGGCAGCCCGGATCAGCTGTTTCAGGATTACCTGCGTGGTTTGTACCTGCTCGACCCGTTCTACATCGCCTGCCGCGAGCAATCGCGCACCGGCCTCTATCGCTTGTCGGAAGTGGCGCCGGAGCACTTCGAGCTGACCGAGTATTACCAGCGCTACTTTCGTCTGAATGTGGTCGCCGATGAAATCCAGTTCAATTGCCAGCTCGAAGGCGATCGTACGTTGTGCCTGTCGCTGGGCAGCAAGCAGCGCTTCAGTGGCCAGCAAATTGCCTTGCTGTCGCTGATCCAGCCGTGGGTGCTGGGCCTGTTGCGCCAACGCCTGCCTTATGAAATCAACGAAGTCGTGGCCCTCGCACCGTCGCCACCACAACCTGACTGGCGCGTGCAGCTGGAAGCGTCGGTGCAGCAACTCAAAGGCGCGCAACTGACTGCTCGGGAACTGGATGTGGGGCGGTTGATGCTCAGCGGTTGCTCCAGTAAAGAAATCGCCCGTAAGCTGGAAATCTCCGTGGAAACCGTGAAAGTCCATAAGAAACACATGTACAGCAAGCTGGGGATCAAATCCCAGTCCGAGCTGTTTTCGATTTTTCTGCAGGCGCAGAATGCCTGACAACCGCTGTTACACCACAGATCCCTGTGGCGAGGGAGCTTGCTCCCGCTGGACCGCGAAGCGGTCCCCATACAGGCGCCGCATTCAGTCAGACAAAACCCGTCAGCAGGTTTTGCGACTGCTTCGCAGCCGAGCGGGAGCAAGCTCCCTCGCCACAAGAGCCAGTTGCAGCATTGCCACAATTATTGAGTCCGAACCCAAGGAAACCGTATGAGCCTGTCACTCCTGAGCCGCTACGCCTTCTTTGCCGCTTGCGTGATTTTCACCCTCGCCAGCCTGCCTTTCCTCGAAAACGACTGGCTCTGGCCGATCACCGCCGTCACCGGCGTGCTCAGCCTGATCGGCCTGTTCGATCTGCTGCAAAGCCCACACGCAGTGCGCCGCAATTACCCGATCCTCGGCAACATTCGTTATCTGGTGGAAGGCATTCGTCCGGAAATCCGCCAATACCTGCTCGAATCCGACAGCGATGCCCTGCCCTTCTCCCGGGCCCAGCGGTCGCTGGTCTATTCGCGGGCCAAGAACGAAAGCGCCGACAAGCCTTTCGGCACGCTGATCGATGTGTATCAGTCGGGTTTCGAGTTCATCGGCCATTCGATGCGCCCGGCGCCGTTGAGCGACCCGAGCAGTTTTCGGGTGATCGTCGGCGGCCCGCAATGCACGCAACCGTACTCGGCCTCGGTGTTCAACATTTCGGCCATGAGTTTCGGCTCGCTCAGTGCCAACGCGATTCGTGCGTTGAACCAGGGCGCCAAGCTCGGCAATTTTGCCCATGACACCGGCGAAGGCAGCATCAGCGCTTATCACCGGGAAAACGGCGGCGACCTGACCTGGGAACTCGGCAGCGGCTACTTTGGCTGCCGCACCGCCGACGGGCGCTTCGACCCGGAACGCTTCGCCGCCCAGGCGCAAACGCCGCAAGTGCGCATGATCGAAATCAAGATGAGCCAAGGCGCCAAACCCGGCCATGGCGGGATCCTGCCCAAGCACAAAGTCACCAGGGAAATCGCCGAAACCCGCGGCATCCTGATGGGCGAAGACTGCATCTCGCCGTCACGGCACAGCGCGTTTTCGACGCCGATCGAACTGATGCATTTCATCCAGCAGTTGCGAGAACTGTCCGGCGGCAAACCAGTGGGCTTCAAGTTCTGCCTCGGTCACCCGTGGGAATTCATGGGCATCGCCAAAGCCATGCTGGAAACCGGTATTCTCCCGGACTTCATCGTCGTCGACGGCAAGGAAGGCGGCACCGGTGCAGCGCCGGTGGAGTTCACCGACCACATCGGCGTGCCGATGCGCGAAGGTTTGTTGTTCGTGCACAACACGCTGGTCGGCCTGAACCTGCGGGACAAAATCAAACTCGGTGCCAGCGGCAAGATCGTCAGCGCCTTCGACATCGCCAGCGTCCTGGCCATCGGTGCCGACTGGGCCAACTCGGCACGCGGCTTCATGTTTGCCATCGGTTGCATCCAGTCGCAAAGCTGCCACACCAACAAATGCCCGACTGGCGTCGCCACACAAGACGCTTTGCGCCAGCGCGCACTGGTGGTCCCGGACAAGGCCCAGCGGGTGTTCAACTTCCACCGCAACACGCTTAAAGCCCTGGCCGAAATGTTGGCGGCGGCAGGCCTCGATCACCCTTCGCAGTTGTCGGCCAAGCATCTGGTTCGGCGCATGTCAGCAACCGAGATCAAGTTGTTCTCGCAGTTGCATGTGTTCCTGAAACCGGGGGAATTGCTCACTGGTGAAGTGAATGGCGAGTTTTATTCGCGGATGTGGCAGATGGCGCGGGCGGACAGTTTTGAGCCTAATGAGGTGGCTGCTGCGTAAAAATACTGGGGCGCCAACTTCTTATTAAGAGGTTGGTGTCAAACAGGTCGAGAAAATCCGTTTGGAGTCGAGCGAACCTGTCTCAAACAGCTGAACCTGCGCATCCCCAGCAATAAAAGTTCTAATCAAGCGCCAGTTCTGTGGAAATACAGTTCCCTTTGATCCACGCAGATCCGTGCCCAGCACCCAGATTCGTCCGGACTTTGAGTTCATACATTCAAAATTATCCATATAAATATTGTCCGCCTCATTTTGAACTAAAGTCCATATCTGATAGCCTTCAGGCCGCCCCGAAGTCCCATCCCTCTTCGGGGGCGTATACAATTTCGGCGCTATGGTGGTGCTATTGTAATAAACGAAGGGAAAATACAAAAAGCCGTTCGTAACCAGAACACCATCATCACTTCCAGCATATTCATTTAAGTACGCGGAAAGAACATCCATCCTGTTCACTTCATCATAGACCGCATGCCCTCTCCGATAAACGTTACCTACACCCACCACTTCTAAAATAACAATCAACAGAAAAACCAGATAACACCCACTTACTTTACGCACCATAAAATTATCCAGCGCGATGGCCAGTACCATCGGCAACCCCATGGCCGCAAATATAAAGTAACGATCCACAAATAGTGGGTAGAAAAATGAGACAACCACAATCAGCAGCAAAGGAAACCATGTATAAATAACAAGCAGCGCGCTGCTTCCTTTCTTGCTTTTATCTTGCGCGACGACAACAAAGGACATCACAACAAAAACCACTGGCAAACTGTAATATGCCCAGGCAGCAAACATCAGGCCATCGGTGTAATTTAAAAATACCCATACCGCTGAGACCACCGCATGAATACCTGGCATCGCTACCCAATTAAAACCGGAAAACTTCAACTGATGTAAAAGACTAGGCACCCACGCGATAAAAATACAAACAATTGCCAGATTGGCCAACCACCAATCCACCGCAAAAAAATATTTATACCTCGTATCACGCCAGAACATCAAAATCAAAAGATAGACCCAATGCGAAGCCATGCACACCGCCGCAAAATAATGGGTATACAACCCGGCAGCCATCAACAGGGTATACACAACAATCGCAGGTTTCCGGTGAACCCCATTAACCCAGTAAACAAGTGCGACTGTTGCTCCCATCATAAAAAGAGCAAACAGTGAATACATTCGAATTTCTTGACTGTATCGAACCGCCATAGGCAGTAGCGCCAACATCACGCCACCCAGTATGGCAGCGCGCTTGGTACTGATTAACAGCAGCCACCACATCCCCATCATTACAGTCAGACAGCCGGCCACTACGCTAAGGCTTCGAGCAGAAAACACTCCGTTGCCAAATACCATCATCCAGGCATGTAAAGCCAGGTAGTAAAGTGGCGGATGAACATCTTGAGCTGTATGAAAAATGATCTGAGAGGGTGAATATGAACTCAAGATCAATGTAAATGCTTCATCCGACCAGATCGAAGTTCCCCCCAGAGCATGAAGTCGCACCCACACTGAAACCAAAAAAACTAAAGCCATCAGCAACATCATTAAATAACGGCGCTGAACACGCACGTCTTTCCTGACAATTGAGCTGTCCACTATTCAATTCCCCCACTGTCCAGCCCATTGAGCCCCTTTTGTTCGCGCAACAGCACAAACTTCGAAAAGAATCCCCCGCAAACCAGACTCAACAGCGAGAACGAAGCGACGGTCACCACCCCATGGAGTTTCCACACATCGGCGAAATGCCCAACGACGAAACTCATTACGCCCATGAAGCCGATATACGCGAGATAACGAAGTACCGACGTCCCGGCTTCAAACGTGTACAGCGCATGCACATAGAACGAAAACGTCGCGGCCACACAAAATGCCGAAAGGTTACTGGCCGCCTGACTTATTCCGGCGGCAGTGTTCAGGACATAAAAGAGCTGCCAATGAATCAGTGTATTGGCCACGCCAACCACCGCGTAGGTGGAGAACTCTTTCCATAAGGCTTTCATGTCCGTTCCCTGGCTGGTTGCTGTTTCAGGCGTTAACCTATCGCCAGTGCAAGATGTGCGTCTACTGTCAGAACTAACAGGTAACGCGGCCTTCCAGACCAACGGTCGATTACCACTGCAGCGTGGTCACCCGGGGCGGTTCTTTCATGACGATAAAACCGTAATCCCCCAGCAGATAAATGCGATAGAACAGGCTGTCCACCAGCGGTGGATAACCCTGGTAGCCCACCCGCGTGGCGTTGCGCCGTTCCTTTTCCCGGACCACGTTGGTGATGCCGGTTTTCGGCAGGTTTTCCGCGAGCATGTAGAAGTCGATGTTCAGCAGGTAGTGCAACACCGGCATTTGCTTGAACGACCCGGCGGCCGCCACCAGCCAGTGATCCGAGTAACTGACCGACAGGTAAATGCGCTTGGCGTTGCGCAATGCCGGGCGGGAGGCGATGTCGGCACTCAAGGCATACAGCGCATTGGTCGAAAAGGTCTTTTGCAGGGTCAGTACGCGGCCATAGGCGAAAGACAACGAGAGCGTCGCCAACAGCGGGATCAACAACAGCAATGGCAGCTTTCCATGCACTGGCGCCAGCACCCGATGACTCAGGTAAAACAGCAAAACCAGGACGACGCCAAAGCCCATCAAGGTTCGGGCGCCTTCATTGAAGTCGCGGAAAAACAAGGAGGCGCCGGGCACCAGCACTACCAAAACCGGCAACATTAAAAGACACGCGATACCAATCAGCGCTTTGTGCAGGCCCGTGTCCCACCGCGCCAGCACACCCCGCCCCACGCACACACCACCGGCGACAGCGCACAACAACAGCGCGCCGAACACCCAGGCAAATCCGCCATGAAACAGCAGCATGATTTTTTCCAGGACCCGGCCGGCATTGATTTCAACTTGCAGCAACGGTGCCGCCGCGCCGTTCAACATCGAGGTGCGGGTTTGACTCATGAAAGCAAAAGCCGTGGCGTAATAGATCAAGCCAGCCAGCAACAACTGCGCGACTTTCCAGCCGAGCAACCGGCACCACGCGGGCCACGATAATCGATCGTTGGCGCCCCGCAGCAATTCCAGGCAACAGAGCCCGAGAAACACATTGATGCTGACTTGATAAAGACCGATGGCCAATGCGGTCAGCAGTGCCGGAACCATGAGTTGCTGGACGCGCGAGAGGCTGCGAAAAGTGATCGCGAAGATCACCGCCACCACGCTCAGCGCCATGGTCGGGCCGTCGTATTGGTACGAGAGGTTTTGCAGGAAAAACGGGTTGTACCAAAGTGGCAGCAACACCAGGCAATGGGCAAACGACGGTTCGGGGAAATAGTGGAACGTCAGGCGTGTCAGGGCGGCGCTCATGGCCAGCGTGGCGATCAACAACGGCAACGGGAAGATATTGGGTGCGGCACCGCTGAAGGTCAGCAGGTTATAGAACCACTGCGCGAACAGGCGTCCCTCCTCTGTCCACGCCGTGCCGGCCGCCAGGGAACGCCAGTTGTCGTCGATGTAGGGGTAATCCGCGAGGATCATCGGCAGGACGTACAGCAGGGTCGCGATAAGAAACAACAACCAGACTTGACGGCCTGTGAACTCTTTGTCGAGCCATTCGCTGATCTTCATGCCGGCGCCTCAGGGGAATTCCGCCTTCAATCGATAAAGCTTTGATCCCGACGGTAGTCAGAGATCGTGAGGCTGCCGGGCTTTTAGACAAGCGGTTGCTTTTGGCAATGCTTGAGACATTCCGTAATACCCACGCTTTGCAATTGCCGGCGAATCCCTGCACCCTGCGCGCCGCCGATGAGCGGCGTACACCCCTTTGTGATGCCGCTCGCTCCTGTTTCAAAACCGTTCAAGAGCCCGCCGCCATGACGACTGAACGCGATCACCGAATCGACTTTTTCCGTGGCTTGGCACTGATCTTCATTTTCTGGGATCACGTGCCCCACAACCCCTTGGGTCAAATCACCCTGCGTAACTTCGGCTTCAGCGATGCGGCGGAAATCTTTGTGTTTCTGGCCGGTTACGCGGCGGTCCTGGCCTACGGCAAGATTCTCGCGCGCGACGGTTATCTGATCGCCTGCGTGAAAATCCTGCGCCGCGCCTGGGTGCTGTATGTGGTGCACATTTTCCTGCTGGCGATGCTGATGGGCATCGTGTTTTACGCCAACAGCCATGTGGAAACCCGTGATCTGGTCGAGGAAATGGGCCTGCACCACTTCATCACCAACCCGCAGCAAGCGTTGACGGATGAATTGCTGCTGCGCTTCAAGCCGAACCTGATGGACCCGTTGCCGCTGTACATCGTGCTGCTGGCCGGGTTGCCGCTGGTGTTGCCGATGCTGGTGCGCAAGGCGTGGGCGGTGGTGGCGGTGTCGTTGACCGTTTACCTGTTGGCGCCTTCGTTTGGCTGGAACCTGGCCGCGATCAAGGACGGCGTGTGGTACTTCAACCCCGTCACCTGGCAACTGCTGTTTGTGCTCGGTGGCGCGGCGGCGATTCACGGGCAAAAGCCCCGGTCGGTCGAGACGCGCCCGCTAACGCGCCAGCCTTTGTTTGTCGGTGCGGCGATGTATGCGGTGCTGGCCGGCGTGATTACCGTGTCCTGGCGCTGGCCGGAAATACATGACGCCGTGATGCCAACGATGCTGAGTAACCTGCTGTACCCGATCAGCAAGACCGACTTGTCGCCGGTGCGATTGCTGCACTTTCTGGCGCTGGCGTATGTCACGGCGAAACTGTTGCCGGACACGGGATGGACGCAACAGTGGCTGGCCCGACAATGCTCGCGCATGGGCCGTTACTCGCTGGAAGTGTTCTGCCTCGGCGTGTTGCTGGCGCCGCTGGCCGACATGGTCAACGCCCTGACCGACGATGCGTTTGCCATGCAAATCTTCACCGCGTTGGTAGGGGCCGGGTTGATGGGGTTGCTGGCGGTCTGGCTGGAGTTCAATAAACGCCTGATGCAATCACCGCAAAACGCCGTCGCCTGAAACCAAAAAGCCCCGGTCATCTCGACCGGGGCTTTTTGCATTTCAAGCGTTACGTCTTACGAAGCCGAACGCACCGCACCTTGCGACACCTGGGTCGGTTGCAACTTGAACACGTAGAACAACACCGTCAGCAGCACCAGGAACGCCGGCCCCACATACAGCGCCACGCGGGTGTCCGGGAAGTACGCCATCAGGCCGACCACCAACACCAGAAACGCCAGCGCCAGGTACGAACTGACCGGGTACAGCCACATCTTGTATTTGAGGCCGGCACGCTCGCTGGCGCTCAGGCCTTGGCGGAATTTGAGCTGGGCCAACAGGATCATCACCCAGGTCCAGATCGCGCCGAAGGTGGCAATCGCGGTGACCCAGACGAAGACCTTCTCCGGCACCAGGTAGTTGAGCAACACGCCCAGCAGCAACGCGCCCATCGACAACAACAAGGCGCGACGCGGCACGCCGTTGCTCGAGGTCTTGGCAAAACCGGCCGGGGCCTGACCATTCTGCGCCAGGCTATAGAGCATGCGCCCGGTGCTGAAGATGCCACCGTTGCAGGACGACAGCGCAGCGGTGATCACCACGAAGTTGATGATGCCGGCGGCGGTCTTGATGCCCAGACGCTCGAAGGTCATCACAAACGGACTGCCCTGAGTGCCGATTTCATTCCACGGGTAAATCGACAGGATCACGAACAGCGCGCCAACGTAGAACAGCAGAATCCGCCAGAACACCGAGCCGATGGCATCCGGGATGGTCTTCTGCGGGTTCTTCGCTTCACCGGCGGTCAGGCCGATCATCTCGACGCCGAGGTAGGCGAACATGACCATCTGCAGCGACATCAACACGCCTTGCACACCGTTGGGCATGAAACCGCCGTGGGCCCAGAGATTGGAAATCCCCAGCGCCACGCCATCATTACCGAAGCCGAATGCAATCACGCCGACGCCGCCGATGACCATCGCAATGATGGTGACGATCTTGATCAGGGCGAACCAGAATTCGAATTCACCGAAGGCTTTAACGGCGATCAGATTGATGGTGCCCATGCTGATCAACGCCGACAGCGCCCAGATCCAGCGGGGCACATCGGGGAACCAGACGCCCATGTACACCGCCACCGCAGTGATTTCCGCGACGCAGGTTACCAGCCACAGGAACCAGTAATTCCAGCCGGTGAGGAAGCCCGCCAAGGGGCCGAGGTAGTCTTGGGCGTAACGGCTGAACGAGCCGGCGACCGGGTTGTGCACGGCCATCTCGCCGAGGGCACGCATGATCACCAGAATCGCCAGGCCACCGATGATGTACGACAGCATGATGGCGGGGCCGGCCATTTCGATGGCCTTGGCCGAACCGAGAAACAGCCCGACACCAATACAGGCACCGAGTGCCATCAAGCGAATATGCCGTTCGCCGAGTTCGCGTTTAAGCGGGCCGCCCTGAGCGGTCTCGCCGTGGGGCAGGTGATTGCCGACTGGCATAGGGGACATCCTCGTCTTGTTATTGGATATGACCACCGAGTGTCGAAGCGCTGACCGATAAGCCATTGCTTGCCTGAAACCGGCCTTGCTTCGTGAGCAGGACCGTCCTGTAGGACAAAACCTCCAGGATCAGCGGGACGTGCAGTATAAAAAGCATTGCCCAGGCGTTTTCACTCTATAAACCACAAAATGCAGCCACAACTCTCGGCAAAAGGCGCTTTTGCGGAGAGGCTTTAACTGGCTAAAAGTGATTTCACCCGTGGCAGAAAACGGCGCCGAGTATTGCACAGCATGGGTGCATCGTCATGCCCAGACCTTCGCCGCATTTACCCGGCGAGGTGTCTATCTCAGCTATTTCAGACACAACCGCTCTCCCTCAGGCAAGAAGAGCTGTTGTGGATGCCTGCTGGTTGTCACACCTACCCAAGGTCATCTACGCCCCTGTGGCGAGGGAGCTTGCTCCCGCTCGACTGCGCAGCAGTCGTAAAACCTGCGACCCCATTTGCCTGAAAAACCACGATTGCCAGGGTTGGGACTGCTTCGCAGCCCAGCGGGAGCAAGCTCCCTCGCCACAGAAACCGTTCCTTCAGATGATTCAGACATTTCACTCAGAAGTTGAAGCCACGCAGAAACGAAGGCATGGCTAAGGTGAACTGGACTACCAGCTCAAGGACGCCAAGGAATGCATCCACGCCCAAATTCGCACCTGCTGCGCCATGGACGCTGTTCGGAGCCCGGCAGGGCCTATCTCATCACTGCAGTTACTCATCAGCGCCGTTGCATTTTTACCGACTGGCAAATGGGCCGTTTGCTGGTCGCCGAGCTCAGGCGAGCCCATGAAGAGAAATGGGTCAATTCGATAGCCTGGGTCGTCATGCCGGATCATTTCCATTGGCTGGTGCAACTCGAACAGCGCACCTTGGCGCAACTCATGCAGGCCATCAAATCACGCAGCACGCTCACCAATAACCAGGCATCAAACAGTCGAGGCGCCTTCTGGCAAACCGGCTATCACGACCGTGCAATCCGCGATGGCGAAGAACTCCTGCCGTTCGCCCGATACATAGTTGCCAACCCGTTGCGTGCCGGGCTGGTGGAAAAAATTGGTGATTACCCACTATGGGATGCCTGCTGGTTGTAACACTACCCAAGGTCACCTACGCACCTGTGGCGAGGGAGCTTGCTCCCGCTCGACTGCGCAGCAGTCGTAAAACCTGCGACCCCATTTGCCTGAAAAACCACGATTGCCAGGGTTGGGGCCGCTTCGCAGCCCAGCGGGAGCAAGCTCCCTCGCCACAAAAGGCAATACGTGTAGAAAAATTGGGTGCTCACAATTTTTTCACCATTGCCAACCACCGTCTAAGCTTCAGACAAGTCAGATCAATCTGCGTGAATGGATCAATCGGCTATGGGCGCTTTGTGGCAAACCGATACGAGTAAAACTGTGGTCCCGACTGAACGTGTGGATGAAGCGCCATCACCTGAAAAACCTCGCACCAGTCGTGTCAAACACGGCTGGAAGGCGTTTTGGTTGCTGCTGCTGATCATCGCGATTGTCGTGGGACTGGCGGCCGCCAAGGAAATGCGCACCTCGAAATTTCAATCCGGGGAAGTCAGCAAATTTGCCGCGTCCCTGAGCTACAAGCTGGAACCGGGCCCCAGCGACGCCATTCGTTACCCTGGCGCCGGGCCTTTTGATTTGCGTCTTGGCTACAGCTCACTGGATGTGTTCCTGCCCCGGTTGCTCAAGCGCGACTACGTGATAGCAGCCCAAACCCGTTTTTCCAAAAAGTTGATGGACTACAGCGACAAGGGCCTTTTCGTGCCCTACTCCGAAAAAATCCAGGCCGGCCTGTCGATTACCGACTGCCGTGCCATGCCGCTGTACCAGTTCAAATACCCACAACAGCTTTATTCAAGCTTTGACTCGATTCCGCCTGTAGTGGTCAGCAGCCTGTTGTTCATCGAGAACCGCTTCCTGCTCGACCCCAAGCAACCCTTGGCCAACCCCGCCGTGGACTGGCCGCGCTTCGGCATGGCCGCGTGGTCGCAGGTGGCCAAGTTGATTCACCTGCCGGGTCAATCGGCGGGTGGCAGCACGCTCGCGACACAGCTCGAAAAGTATCGGCACTCACCTGATGGCCTGACAGTCTCGGGCGGGGAAAAGATCCGGCAGATGATCTCCGCCACCGTGCGCGCTTATCAGGCCGGTCCGGAAACCCTAGACGCCCGGAAAAATGTGGTGCGCGACTACCTCAACAGCGTGCCGCTGTCCGCCGTGCCGGGCCACGGTGAAGTGCATGGCATGGCCGAAGGGTTGCGCGTCTGGTACGGCGCCGACTTCGACAAAGCCAACGAAACGCTGGCCAGCAACGACACGGATCCCAAGACCCTGGCCGCCAAAGGCTTGGCCCTGCGTGAAATGCTGTCATTGATGATTGCCCAGCGCCGCCCTTCTCACTACTTGACCAAGGGCCGTGACGAATTGGCCGATCTCACTGACAGCCACATTCGCCTGCTCGCACAGAACAACGTGATCGATGCGCCTTTTGCGGCGGCGGCGCTGGCCAGCAAGGTCACGTATCGCGACTGGCAAACCCAGCCGACCATTCAGCCAATCGAAACCAACAAAGGCATCAGTGTGGCCCGCAGTCGCCTGGGCGGGTTGCTCAATCGTCCGCTGTACGACCTCGACCGTCTCGACTTGTCTGCCACCAGCACCCTGCAAGGCGATTTGCAAAGCCAGGCCACGGAGTACCTCAAGCACCTGGCCGACCCGGTTTTTGCGACGCAGATCGGTTTGATGGGCGAACGCTTGCTCACCCCCACCAGCACCACGCAAGTGCGCTACAGCTTCACGCTGTTCGAACTAACGCCGGATGGCGCGCGCGTACGCGTGCAAACCGACAGCACCGACCAGCCGTTCGATATCAACGAAGGCAGCAAACTGGAACTGGGCTCTACCGCGAAAATGCGCGTACTGACCACTTACCTGCAGATCATTGCCGAGCTGCACGACAAGTACGCCAATATGACCGTCCCGGAACTGAAGAAAGTCGACGTCCCGGACCAGGACCGTCTGAGCCGCTGGGCCGTCGATTATCTGATCCAGAACAAAGACCGTAACCTGCCGGCCATGCTCGGCGCCGCGCTTGATCGCAAATACTCCGCGAGCCCCGGCGAAGCCTTTTTCACAGGTGGCGGGCTGCACGTGTTTCATAACTTTCGCAAGGAAGACAACGGCCGCATGCCGACGCTGCGCGATGCGATCCGTGAGTCGATCAACTTGCCGTTCATTCGGCTGATGCGCGACCTGGTGCGCTACACCACCTATTCCGGCCCCAACAACAGCGCCGAATTGCTCAAGGACGACCGCGACCCTCGGCGCCAGGAATACCTGGCCGACTTCGCTGACCGCGAAGGCACTTCGTTCTTGCTCAAGTTCTGGAAGAAATACAAAAACAAAGACACCCAGGCGCGGCTCGACACCTTCCTCGACAGCATGCGCCCGACCCCGATCCGCCTGGCCGCCGTGCATCGTTATCTGCTACCGCAAGCCAGCCAGGAAAGCTTCAACACCTTTGTGCGCTCGCACCTGAAAGGCGCCAAGCTCACCGAAAAACTCACTGACGAACGCCTGCAACGGCTTTACGAAAGCTACAGCCCCGGTGCCTACGATCTGCCGGACCAAGGCTTCATCGCCAAGGTCCACCCGCTGGACCTGTGGCTGATGGGTTACCTGCTGAACAACCCGGACGCCAAGTGGAGTCAGATTGTCAAAGCCAGCCAGTTCGAACGTCAGGAAGTCTATAGCTGGCTGTTCAAAAGCCAGCACAAGGGTGCCCGCGACAGTCGCATTCGTACCATGCTGGAGATCGAAGCGTTCCTGGACATTCACCAGCGCTGGCAGAAAGTCGGCTACCCGTTCGATCACCTGGTGCCGTCGCTGGCCACTGCCATCGGCAGCTCCGGCGACCGTCCGGCAGCGCTGGGCGAGTTGATCGGCACCATTCTCAACGATGGCGTGCGCATGCCGACACTGCGCATCGACACGCTCCATTTCGCGGCGAATACGCCCTACGAAACCAAACTGATCAATGACCCGGTCGCGGGCAAACGGGTGATGCCGTCCGAAGTGGCAACGGCCATGCGCGAGGCCTTGTCGCAAGTGGTGGATGCCGGTACCGCCAAACGTGTTTCCGGCAGTTTCATCACCCCCGATGGCAAACCCCTGGCGATGGGCGGCAAGACCGGGACCGGGGATAACCGCATCTCAGCCATCGGTTCCGGCGGGCAGGTCATCAGTTCGAAATCCCTCAACCGCACGGCCACCTTCGTGTTCTATATCGGTGATAGCCACTTCGGTACATTGACCGCGTTCGTGCCGGGGCGCACGGCCGAAGCCTTTAAATTCACCTCGGCGTTGCCGGTACAAGTGCTCAAGGGCATGGCGCCGATCCTGACACCGTATCTGCAACCGGGAAGTCACACTGGATGCCTGCCTGTTGAAGTTGCCCGACGCTAATACGGGCGGTAATTAATTATTTTCGGCATTGATAATCTCAATGCGTCGACACGTATTCAGCGGTATTCAACAGCAGTAATTCAGACTTTTACTTTGAGCCTTGGGCGTTAGGCTGGTGACTCCCATCAATGCTCAAGGTTTATAAAAGCATGCCTGAAATACAAGGAAGTATATTCAAAGGCCCTTTACAGGAGGCCGACGATACCAAAGGCCGTCATTACCCCTTAATAAAGGACCGGATCCACCCCACCTTCACCAGCGCTTCATTGCAAAGGGCCCGGGAACTGAGCCTTACTCAGAAGGTAACCGGGCCATGGATAAAGAGCGCCAGCGACGTTGATCATGACCGGTTACAAGAAGCCAATCTCAAACTCTGGTCCACTCAAAACCGGGTGGATGGTTTTATTGATAAGTTACAAAACATCTATAAGTTCGCCGAGCCGTTACTCACCGACGCATTAAGTAAACAGTACGGCGTCGATGTGGATGTCAAGACGACGTATTTACACCTTTACTTGCCCAAAGAGCGCCCGTGGTATGTGGTTGACCTCTCCGGCGGTGCGGTGACCCGCACGGTTTCACTGCTGGACGCGGCGCTGCACAACTTTGCGCTGAGCGAAACCTGCGAAGCCGATTCGGACTTCATCAGCCAGCCCGATGCGCGCGGGCACTTCGACATTCAGCCCATCAAACAGAAAATGACCATCGCACAGTTCCAGGCGTTATGCCGCGAACTGGACATCGGCGCGCGCTACTCCCGGTACCTCAATGAACAGCTGCTGCCCAGCGACGGCCTGGCCCGGATTTTTTTGAAACGTAACGTCGTCGAGCACGAGAGAGCCGCGTTCAAAGCGGCTGCGCAACAGGCCGTGATGACCCGTGACATCGACGCCGACGCGTGCGACCTGATCCTGAAAATGCTTGAGGGCCAGCGCAACCTCACCCGTAAGGGCCGAGTGATGCAATTCACTCAATTGTTCCTGCAGGACAGCCTGCTGACCGGGATTGTATTGATCACCCCGGACCTGGAACGAACCCGCGACGTCGTGCCGATTTTTGCCTACGTGCCGCAAGACCCCGAACACCCCCTCAAAGAATATCCGTCAACCGTTGCGTTCATGAATGAGCTGACTCGCCAGCTGCGCGACAACAAGGTCATCTCGTCGACCACCATGACTTATCGCCAATACTTCAGCCGGTTTGTCGACCAATCCGCGCGCGGGCATTTTTTCGGCGGGTTGCAGCAACGTCTGTTCGAGGTCAAATGGCATCACAAAGAACCGCTGGACCAACGCCCGAGCTGGCGCGAGGAGCCGGTCAGCAGTCCCAATCTGCAATTCAGCGCCGAACCGATTCGCGGTGACGTGTGGGAGCACCTCTATCAGCAGAAGCTGAACAAGATCCTCAATGATGCGCGGCATATCGCCGTGTCCACCGCCGATACCGATCGCAATGCCCGATGGGCCTGGTGGGAGAACTTCAAGAAAATTGTCTCGGACATCTTCAATGTCGCGCTGATGGTCGTCACACCGTTCGTGCCGGGGTTGGGGGAATTGATGATGGTCTACACCGCCTATCAGATGGTCAGCGATGTCATCGAAGGCATCGTCGACATGACGTTGGGGCTATGGACCGAATTCGCCGAGCATATCGTCGGCGTGGTGACGGATGTCATTCAATTGGCGGCGTTTGCGGCCGGCGTGAAGATTGGCGAGGTCGCACGCCTCAAACTTTCACCGCTGATCGAAGGCATGAAACCGGTGGAACTGCCCAATGGCCAGCAGCGTTTGTGGCATCCCGACCTCAAGCCCTACGAGCAGCCGAACATCGAGTTGCCGGCCGATTCAAAACCTGACGCATTGGGTCTGCATACCCACGAAGGTCAAAAGATTCTGCCGCTGGACAATAAACATTACGCCGTGCAAAAAGACCCGAAAACGGGCACCTATCGTGTCAAACACCCCCATCGCGGCGAGGCCTATTTACCCGAGCTGAAACACAACGGTTTCGGCGCCTGGACACATGAAGCGGAAAGCCCGCGAGGCTGGGATCACCCGACACTGATGCGCCGTCTCGGTCACCGCGCCGACGGTTTCAACGATGCGCAGCTGGAGCAGATCCGCATTGCCAGCGGCACCGAGGCGGCTGCATTACGCCAAATGTACGTTGAAAACACCGCACCACCCACGTTGCTCGCCGACGGGCTTGATCGCGCAGACATTCAAGAGCAAACCGAGCAGGCGATTCATGACATTCGCTCCGGATTGCCCATCGATCCCGCTGCTTACTGGTTCGAACCGCTGGCGACTTACCTTGAAGGCTGGCCCTCGGACAAAGCCCTGAAAGTCTACGAAAACGCCGACCTGAGGGGCCGCTTTCGCACCTACGGTAATGCCCGGGCGAGCGATGAACAGACGCTCGCCACCAGTCTGTCGCGTCTCATGCAGGGTGACCTGCCAAAGCAACTCATCGAGTTCCTGAGCGAAGAAGAACTTCAAGCGCTGCTCGGCCCGGGTGTTGCCAGGGAAAAACAGCTCCAGGCGCTGCGCAATCAACTGGCTGACGAGGCAAACCGCCTCAGACCCGACATCTTCAATCAGCGCTATCAAGCCGCACAAGCGAGCGCCAACCCGCAGATTCAACGGCTGCGCGAGGTGGCCCCAGCGTTGCCAACCCGCGCGGCAACCGTACTGCTCAACAGTGCCAACGGCGCTGAGCTGCAACGCATGACACGTGACAAACGCCTGCCACTGAACCTGAAAAACCAGGCGCGTGAAGCGGCCTTCGAAACCTTGGCCAACCACGCCTATGAAGGTTTCAACGATGATGCGCGCTGGGTTCCAGAGACCGAGCGACTGGTGCTGAACGCGCTCAGGATTCACACCGACGCGTTCGGCGATTTGCGTATCGACGTTCGTCAGGGCACCGACATTGGGCCCTTACGATGCAGCGTGGGAGCAGAAGACGCTTCGGTCGTCCGGGTATTGATCAAGGATGACGGGGCACGGTACGAAGTGTGGGACGCCGACAACCACAAATTGCACGAAGCCGACGACTTCTACGAATCGGTACTCAATGCCCTGCCAGCCAGTAAACGCACGCAACTGGGTTATCGACCCGGCCAGGGAACTTCGTTCCGGCAATGGGTGCTGGTCAAGACCGAAGCCCCCGCCGAGCGCCGGATCGCACTGGCAGAGCCGCCGATTCGCCCGGTCGGCGACCCGGACACCTTGCTGCTGTTGCGTGGTCCGGGCTTTTCCATACAAAGGGCCACCCTGGCGGAGCGGGTGCAGGATATTTACCCGCACTTGAACGAGCGCGAGGTCAGCACCTTTGTCCGCTCGCTGGGCGAAGAACCTCAGGCACGCAAAACCCTCGTTCGACTTGACCGCGAACTGGCGGATCTGCAAGTCGCACTCAACATATGGCGGTATCGCCAACCTGAAGCCTGGGGCCCGGATCGTAACGGATTCGTGAAGGGTGGTGGGTTGCACATTTACGAGCGGCTCATCGAGTGCTTTCAAAGAAAGTCGAGGGCCTTTGGCGAGCGCAGTGACACGCTTGAAGGCGGGTATGTGCTGGACCTGTCAACGGAGTTCAACACACTCGATCTGGAGCTGTGGTGGCGTGAACTGCCTGATCTCAAGTATTACCTCGATCAGGTCAGTACGCTCAATCTGGACCGCACCCTCTTTTCCGCCAGCAACACGGGGCTGCTGAAGGATTTCCCTAATCTTCGGCAACTGAGTGCCCGAGGCTGCGGATTGGAAAAGCTGCCGGTAACGATTGGCAAAATGCATTTTCTGCGCACGCTGCGCTTGATGAACAACCGGCTCCGCTTGACCCGGTCGGCCGTCGAGCAATTGCGGCATTTGACGCACATGGAAACGCTCAGGCTCGATGACAACCCGCAGTTGGGTCTGCTGCCGAACGTCGAACGCATGCCGAAACTGAAGATTCTGAGTTTGAGTAACACCGGCGCAACCGCCTGGCCTGACGGCCTGTTCACCCGGCATCGCCCGCGAGGGTTTTATCTGGACCTGATGCAAAACCCGTTGCGCGACATCCCCTTGGTCGTTCCGGGTTCCGAGGCCGCGCGCCTCGTGGCCCGTACTCGACTGTTTCCGACCGATCTTTCGGACGCCAACCTGATTGTCTATATGGACTACCGAAGGTCAGTGGGCATCAGCTCGGATCATCTGTACTCGGCCGTCGCTGATCGTGCGATCGATCAATGGCCCATGTCAGACGATTCCCAATGGTGGAGCTACAAGTCTGCCGGCCTGGGTATCTTCAGGGTAGAAGCCTGGCATGACCTGATGACCGAGCCAGACTCCCAAGGGTTCTTCAGCTTGATCCAGAAGCAGACAGAGTCGGCCGACTACCGCGCCGGTGGCGAACGGCGCAAGCAACTGAGTGATCGCGTATGGCGAATGATCGAGGCCATCGACCTGGACACGACATTGCGCAAAGAGTTGTTCGAGATGGCGACCGCACCGACCACGTGCGCTGACGCTGGCGCCCAGGTATTCAACAACATGGGCATCAAAGTCCTGGTCAGCGAGGCCTATGCCCAGTCGACATCGGCCGCGATCCTGGAAAGCAAGCTGGTGGCCTTGGCAAAAGGCGCCGCGCGTCTCGAACGGGTGGATGACATCGCCCGAGCGGATTTCGCCAGCCGAAAAGGTAATCCCGATGAAGTCGAAGTGTTCCTCGCTTACGAGACCGGCCTTGCCCAGCGTCTCGATTTACCCTGGCAATCGGAGACCATGCTCTATCGACCCGTTGCCGGCGTGAGTGCCAAAACGCTCGATACGGCCTTCGATACGGTGATGTCGATGGAAAGCGGCGACGGTTTGATCAATCACATGATCGAGCAGTCGTTCTGGGAAAAATACCTGCATGACACGTACCCCGCGGAGTTCAGCCGCAATGCCCGGACGTATGAAATCAGAACCGATCAATTGGATGAATTGCGCGAGGCCCAGCGTTCCTGGGCGAATTCCAAAGGACGGGTGATTGCGCAAAGACAGGCGCTCAAGAAGCGCCTGCTGGACCTGGCCAATCAACTGAACGTCCAGGAAAACCGTGTGCTCACCGATGAAGAAATGACCGACGAGGTCTACGGCGCATTGCTGAACGACATCGGCTACGAGGAAAAACAGCTAAGCAGGCGGTTGACCCGACAGGCGCTGCTCAACGCCAAGTAACAGCACTTGCCCTGGAGGCAGCACGCCTCCAGGGCAGGCTTTGATTACCCGATATCGGAGTCCCAGATCACGGTGATATTTCCAGAATAGCGAGAGGCCTCACCGGATTTGATCATGTAGTTCACGTAATAAGGTGCAATCTCGAAATGCAGGATGCCCGGCGCACGGTCCACGTAAAAGCCGGGTTTGAATTCTTGCGCATTCACCTGTCCAACATGCAACGGACGACGCGTGACCGGTTGCCCACTGATATCCGTCAGGCCATTCGGCAAGCTGACGCTCAGTTGCACCACGGCAGCGCGCTGCGAAACGGGGTCGCGAATCATGCAATCGAGCAACCCGGAAATTTCACACTCCAGCTGCATCTTGAAACGGCTCGACGAAGAGATATTGAACGTCTGATCACGAAACAATCGGGTCGGTTTACGCCCTTGGGTCAGCCAGGCTTGCCAGCCCCCTGGCGGAACGAGTTCCACTTGATTGCCGCCTGGGGGAATATCCACCTTCAAGGTGTGCTCGACAGTCAAAGCGAAGTTGAGCGTGATCAGGTTATCTTCCGGCAACATCACATCACCCATGTCGAAGTCGCCCCCGGGCCCGACGCGATAACTTAGGGTCCCCGTATAAAGCCCGGATGACATTTCCAACGGGTTCGGTGTACGAAGCTCGTAAGCAAAATCTACATAGTTGTAAGTCATTGCCGGTATTGGATATCGGGTCGATTTGACACAAACGCCTTCAACAGGCGTTTTCCAGAAAAAGGCATAGCTCCAGGGGTCGTAGGAGCCGACACCACTGTATTCGCAGGGCGGCGGTGAGTAGACCCAACTTGAGCCCCATAAGGTCTGATGCCCTTCGAGCCAGTTCGAGGCACCTGTCAGGCTGACGGTCGTCTCACTGAGCTTGTATTGAGACCCCATACCGGCAATGCGTACCTCGACCTGCTCCAACTCCCCCGTCTCTTCATTCTTCACGGGCAGCGACCTCCACTGGGCCGGAACTTTGAACATTGCATTACTACGTGGCTCGGCATCAGGCAGGATGGGCCTGATTGACTCGAATCTCAGTGGTAGCCGAATGCTGAACATGTTCAGGTTCTTGCACTCGGAGGGGTACGACGCGCAATAACCACTGCTTGGCGTCTGGTTGATGAATTTGTTGTCTGCAGGCTTCGATGGATCAGGCCGAAATACCGCCTTAATGTCCATTGACGTCGACATCGCCGGCTCAATGCTCCATCCGAACGCCACGATGGCCCAAGCCAACCGACTCGGAATTTTTTCAGTGCTCAGGATGTTCATCGTCTCTCTCAGGCCCCCGGAAGAATCGCATTGAAGATCATGTTGACGCTGCCAAAGTAACTACCAGGCTTGTAAACCCCATCGGCAGGCGGCATCGGGACGATTTCCAGCAACACGCGTTTGCCGGGGGCTGCCTCGGTCAGCGAAACCACTTCGCTGTTTTTGTGCTCGCTCAACAGCGTGCCGTTGAACAGCACCCGCAAGGCAATGTCATGGGCGTCGGTGCCGTTGGACAGATAGGGACGACCGTCAAGCCGCGCCTCGATCGAGCCTGCCTCGTTTTTCACGTCGAAATATTTGCGCAAGCCACCCAATGTCGACGACGTCAGATTCCATGGCAGTTGCTGCTCACGGTGGATCCAGCCCGGGTCGGATGGAATGACATAAAACGCCTGGGTCGGAATCGTCACGAACACTTCAAAGGTGTGCACTTCCCTGGCGGCGAAGGCACCAGCGCTCGACCCCATCACCACGGCCGACAAAAAAACCTGGATCAGCTTCTTGCTCATGGGTTATCCCTTCACGTCCAGTTTTTTGCTGCTTTCACCTTCAACCAGGGTAAAGCGATATTCGCGACCGGCCTGCTTCTCGAACTGAAACGTGCGGCCGGCCAGAATGTGATGCTTGGTTGTCGGTTGGCAGTCCTGCTCGTTCTTGATCGAGCAATCCTTGAACTCGTCGATCACCACCACGGTGTTGCCGTTGTTGCGGATCCGGTAGTTGCCGGCCTCGTTCTCGATTGCGCTGTCAAAACGTGTTTCTTTAGGCCGCACGAAAAACACTGCGCCGTAACCTGCCAGCACGGTGACCCCGGCGGACAAAGACTTTTTGTAGTCTTCGCGCTCTTCGCTGGAAACGGCGAATTCGTCTTCCTTCTCCGGCACGACCGGGACGAAACGCACCCGGAAATACCGCTCCCTGTCGCGTTCGCCCATGTACAGCAACCGTGTGCCCTGCATGCCATTGGCCGGCACGATCAGACGTGCCGGACTGGCCATCAAGCCATCCCGGGCGTTGCCGTCGGCCTGGGTCTTGAGCGGCACTTCGCGCGAGGTGCCGTCAGCCTCATAGAGGATTTCAAGGATGTTGACCTTGACGAAGGCCGTGCTGTCTCCGCCATTGAACACACGTTTCAGATAGGTGCTTTTATCGCCGTCCAGATAGTCGTAGACGGTCCCGATATTGATGCTCGGTGCCGCGTGAGCCAGTTGCGCGAAAAGATAAAAACCAAACAGTGCCAACAGGTGTTTCATCGTACTGAACCTCGTTGAATTGAATGCTGCAAAGTGCGGCTTGCTAGATGTCTGAATCCCAGATCACCGTCACATTCCCGGAGTACTGCCGTAGTTGCTCGGGCCTTATCATTTCCGCTACTGCGTCGGGAGGAATCTCGAAGTGCAGCGTTCCCGGTCTTCGCTCCACATAGAAAGCCGGTTGAAATAATCCGGTACCGCTGCCGTCACGCAGCAGGGGACGCCGTTCGACAGCGAGGCCATTGGCGTCGCTCAAACCACGAGGCAGGCTGACGCCGACGTTCAGGGGCACGACATGGCCGGACACTGGCTCGCGTAACGAGCAGGTCTTGCCGTCCTGGGTGTATTCACACTCCAGACTCATCTTGAAGCGCGAACTGGCCGAGATATTGAAGGTCTGGTCGCGGAACAGGCGTGTGGGTCTGCGCCCCTGCTGCAACCAGGCTTGCCAGCCGCCTTGCGGCAACAGCTCGACCCGATTGCCGCCTGGGGGAATCTCGACTTTGAGGGTGTGCTCGACGGTCAGGGTGAAGTCGAGCTGGATGATTGCGTCCGCGGGCACGACGATGTCACCGAGGTCAAAATCGCCGCCAGGGCCGATCGAATAGACCTGCTTCCCCACATAGACGCCCGTGGACATCTTCAGCGGGTCAGGCGTGCGCAGTTGGTAGGTGAAGTCCAGAGCGCCGTAACCAAACGCGGGAATGAGGAATTTGGCCTGCTTGCCACACACCGCCTCTTCAGGGGTCAGCCAGAAGAATTGGAAACCGGTCGCACCGTAATAGCTTGGAGGGCCAATTGCCCGGCACGGCCCCGGCGCAATTTGCCAGTCGCGTCCCCACAACGCCCTGTGCGCACTGACATAATCCGGTTGCCCTGTCAGCACCAACGCGGAGTGGCTAAGCGTGTAAACACCGCCTACCCCGGCAATACGCACCTCGACCGTGGCCGGCTCGCCAGTTTCGCGGTTCAACACCGGCAACGCTCGCCAGGCGGATGGCGCCTTGATCATCGCGCCTTGTCGTACGTTTTCGTGGTTAGGCTGGATCGGGCCGTTGAGTGCAATATTAAGATGAGAGCGCAAGCTGAATATGTCGTGAGCCTTGCAGATGGCGGGGTAACTCTGACAAAACCCTCTATTGGGCGTGGTATTGCTGAACTCGTTTTTCTGCGGGTTACTCGGGTCAGGGTTGAAAGTGGCCGTGATCGGAAGTACGACCGCGACAGCCTGCAGGCTTGACACCACCAGACAGGCCCCGATGAAAAGAGCCACCACCGTGCGCCATGGGAAAGTAGTCGAAACATTCATCGAGTTATGCACTCCAGAGATTGAGCAACACACATCAACCGGCGCTCTGCACGGCGTCGCCAACGTCTGCCAACGTATCCGGCGTGCAGCGCAGATCGCCGATCATCAGCACATTGTTTTCCGTGCGGCCATTGCTCGGGTCGAGGCGGAACTGACACAGCAACTGGTCGCCGTAGCGCACTTCCAGGGTCGGTGAGCCGGCGTTCATTTCCATGGAGAAGAAACCGTCCACCTCGCTCACCCCGCGACTGGCGTGGTTGATGATGTGATGGCCCTTGAGCGGGTTGCCCTGGGGGTCGATCAGGCGGCCGAGGACGGTGAGGGTTCTCATCACGCGAATCTGCCGATAATCCACGCCGCCCTTGTTCAGGTGATAACTGGAACGGGCCGGCTGGATGGTCGCGGCAGGCACGTGGTTGCCTTCGAAATCGAAACTGACGGAGCTGCTTTTGTAGGCCGTGATCGGCACAAAATTGCGCCCGGGCTTGAGCACCGCACTGCCGCCGCCCAAATCGTCGGCGCGCAAGGTAATGTCGTCGATGTCCGACTCGACATCGATGATCATGCCCGCGCCGTTGCGATGGTATTGGCTGGTCACGACCATTTTCCGTGCGCCGACGGCCACGGTGCTGTCCAGGTTCAAACCGCCAGTGAGGTCGTTGTTGAACGACGAGCGCTGAATGAAACCATCGCCGTTGACCAGGTCCGATTGCATCGTTGCCATCGTATTCAAGCCGATGCCGTAGGTATCGCTAATGGCCGTGGCAGACACACTTTGCAGAATGTGATCCTGCAGGTCTTTGCGGTAACTGACCGAGGCGTTGTTATCCCGGCCGCCCTCGCGCGCGGTTCGCGAGCCGATGCTGCCGGAGATCTGTTCACCGGGGCCACCCAGGGCAATGTTGACGCTCAGGTCGACACCACGGTTGCGCGCATCATCCGAACTGATGCTGCCCGGCCGATCGAACAAGGACAATCGCCAGTTGGCATCGCTGCCAAACAGCCGGGTCCGCTGGGTCCATCCCAGATCCACCCCGGTGCCATTGGTGTTGCCCTCACTGTGGGAGAACCGCGCATTGACCGAACTTTTGCTGTTCAGTCGATGGTTGATCGACAACGAAGCGTTGCTGGTTTGTCCGATAAACACGTTGGGCTGCCGTACCCGCGTGCCATCGGGCAGGGTGTCATACAGTTTTGTGGTGTCGAGCCAGCTGCGGTTATAGCTGGCGACAAGGCTGCCGCTGCCATAAGAGTAGAGCCCCTGCACGTCGAGACCGGTGCCGTAATTTTCGGTCTGGTAGACGTTGGCATACAGGCTGGCGTTATTGACGATGGCCCAATCCACCGATGTGCCGAGTTGCAGGCTATCGCTCACTTGTCGACCGCTCAGGCCGAGAATCACTCGCGGGTGCCACAGGTAGTTGATTGCGGCACCGGCGGTCATGTCGCCATCGTCGGGTTGATCCCAGTTGCTGAGCAAGCCCGATTCACGGCCGGCGAACAGGTTGTAGCGCCAGCGCTCGTCGTGATTGCGCCAGTTGTTCGGCTTGTAGACCAGTTCCTGAGTGCTGGACGTGATCTGCCCGTCCTCGATCAGGCGCACTTCCACTTCGTAAATCCCCCCCGGCAGCGGACGGGTATCGAGGGTCTGCAAACCGGCAGGCATTGCCTGGGTATTGATCAGCAGACCGTCGCGATAAATCTCCACGGACCCCTGGCGATTGGCGGTGACGTAAATCGGGTAAACCGCCGGTTTCGGGTTATTGATGGCCAGACTGTCGGAGCTGCCATACATCACGCCCAACGCCGTGTCGGGGCTGGTGCCAAAAGTGCGCGGCTGGCGGGACAGCCCCTCGGATGAGGGGGTGAAATAACCCAGGCGCAGAAAATTGCCTTGCAGTTCGCGCTGGGTATAAAGCTCATTGACGGCGTGGTAGAGCGTGTTATCCATGCCCCCCAGTCGCGACAGCTGAATATTGACCGCTTGGGTCCAATTGCCAAGGCTGCTACTGGCTTCCAGACCGTAGCGCCCACCAAGGTCCTGGTCCTGGCCGCCATTGAGGTTTAGTTGGTTACGCACGATCAACCCGGTGCTGCCGCCTTCGGGCAGGTTGTAATACTGCTGCACTTGATCGTCCCGTTCGGCGTTCTCCGTGAGAATCGAGACCAAGGAGTTTTCGAGACTGTAGTGCACGGCCAACAATTGTTCTGGGCATTTGGCCTCGCAGCTGCCGAGGGCCACACCTTGTTTCAGATAGCTCGACCAAATGTCGCGCTCACTGGGTTTGAACTGGCTGTCGCTGACATCCGTGAAGTCAACGAGGGTGATGCGATCATCGCGTGTTAACACGACCATCGCCTCACCGAGAAACTGTTGATCAAGTTCCACGCGCACCGCCAGCGGTACATCAAAGAAGTGCTCTTCGAACTCGCTCGGTAAACCCTTGGCTTGCGCAAGCAAACTACGAGGTGTGTGGCCGTTGTCCGCTGGCGCGGCCAGGGCAGTTGCACAAAAACATAGGGCAAGCGCCGTCGCGATGGGAGTCATCGGGAACATGAACGGGATACTCTGAAGATAAGTGCGTTGAAACCCGATCGACAGGCAATGATTACCCATCGACCGGTAAGTGCTAACGAATAAGGCTAAGCCTTAAGTCATGGCTGACTTAGATGCGCGGAACGGCATCGAAGACCACGACGGGATTGGCCGTGTAAGAACCTGTCTGACCGGTAGCAGGCGGGCCGGCAGTAATCACCAGATCAGCCCGCATGCCCCCGTTGGATGCGGCATCGCTGACCACTTCTTTGGGAGAAGCGGTCAAGGTTACGCCGTTGAAGGTGTAGAACAGCGGAATGTTGTTGATGCCGTTGAACAGCGGTTGCGGACCACCTTCCACATACGCATGGACCGAACCGTTATTGTGGCGGATATCGTAAGCCGCACGCAGCGGGCTCAAGGTCTCGGATACCACGTTGTAGGCCATTTTTTCATCTTTACCGAAGTCAGGATTCACCGGTTGGGCGTGGAATACTTCGGTGGGGATATTAGCGCTGATGTTGATGGACGAACGCGCTTGTTCCGCAGCGAATGCCATCGAAGAGCTGAGGGCCAGGAGGGTCATCGGAACGGCGATTGCAAGCTTCTTGAACATTATTAAGTACCTGTCTATATCAAAGGATTGGGCCGAGGAAAGTTTTGACAAGCAAACACCACTCCAAGCGGTGATGGCGATTTCGCTTAACTTTCGACGCCAGAGAATGATCGTCCAATCCCTTGAGAAAGTAAGTACGTAACTTCCGAAGAACATGTAGTAACAATGGCCTCCGAACAGCAGGAAAAAAGTTAAAAACACACTAAATGAATTGTTTTACCCTCAGAGAAATACTACACACAGCCTCAACTAAAAAAGCACACAGATAAGAACCAACCCACTTCCGTAAGACCCATACTACTTAACACCTGGCCATACACTAATGATCAACAAGTTAACCTGACAATTAGTTCAATTACTCTAAAAAAGCAATCAACTCATCATTCATTGCGCGTGGTCTTCAAGCGCCGCCCAAGGCCGACAGGATGGCAACCGTTGGTCGAGAACGCTTGCCCAAGTCGTAAGATATATCTTAAGTTGTATCTAAACACGACGAGAGAAGACTCAAAATGAGAGACCATCATTCCCATCGAGATCACAGCGACAGCCGCGACGGCTTCGAAAAACGCCCAGGCCCCGGCCGCGAACGCGGTGGACGCGGGCCACGGGTGTTCGCCCCCGGAGATCTGAAATTGCTGCTGTTGGCGCTGATCGCCGAACAGCCCTGCCACGGCTATGACCTGATCCGCCAGATCGAAAGCATGTTCGACGGCGCCTACAGCCCCAGCCCCGGCGTGATCTACCCGACCCTGACCTTCCTTGAAGAAAGCGAAATGATCCTGGGCGATGCCGAGGGCGGCAAAAAGCGCTACAGCATCACCGACGCCGGACGTCTGTCATTGACGGACCAGGCCATTGCGCTGGACGGTGTGCGGATGCGCATCGAGGTCAGCAAGCGCTCATTGCGCGGCCATGATCGTCCCGCCGAGATCCATGAGGCTGTGCATAACTTGCGTCACGCCTTGCAGATGCACCACGGCCGCTGGAGCCCGGAAGAAATCCTGCGGGTGCGCGACTTGCTCAACAACACCGCCAAAGCCATTGTCGACGGCCCTGCCGTTCAACCCGTTCAGGAGAAAGCTGAATGACTGAAGTGATCGTGCAATCCATCCACCGTGTCATGCATGAAATCAAACGCCGTCGATTGCAAGTGTTGCGCGTGGTCGACCTGACGCCGCGCATGCGCCGGATTACCTTGGGCGGGCCGGAGCTGGCCGGATTCGTCAGCCTCGGCACGGACGACCACGTCAAACTGCTGTTCCCACAGAACGCGGCGGAACACGCGGCGCTGGAAACGTTGGTGCTCGGCGCCGGCAAAGACAACGGGCCGATGCCGGCGATGCGTGACTACACGCCACGTCGTTATGACCTCGAAACTCAGGAGCTGGACATCGATTTCGTCCTGCACGGCGACGGTCCTGCCTCGACCTGGGCCGAGCAGGCTCAACCCGGCCAGTTCCTGCACATCGGTGGGCCACGCGGCTCTATGATCGTGCCGGACATGTTCGACAGCTACTTGCTGATCGGCGATGAAACCGCCCTGCCCGCCATCGCCCGCCGCCTCGAAGGCCTGGCGGCCAATCGGCGTGCGCTGGTGATTGTGGAAGTGGAGAACGGTGCCGAGCAGCAGCGTCTGGAAAGCCCCGCGCAGGTCAACGTTATCTGGGTCTTGCGCGAGGGCGGCAAGAACAACCTGCTGAACACCGTGAAACAACTGCAAGTACCCAGCGGCAATCTGTATGCGTGGGTGGCGACCGAGACCAAAGTCTCGCGCCAGATCCGTCGGGTATTGCTCGATGAGCATGGCTTGAATGAGCAGTTTGTTAAAGCGGTCGGCTACTGGCGGCTGGATGACAGCGACGATGAATAACTGAAGCCTGACCAGCATCCTGTGGCCAGGGGGCTTCTGTGGTAAGGGGGCTTCTGTGGCGAGGGGGCTTGCCCCCGTTGGGCTGTGAAGCGGCCCCAAAGTCCGGGAGCGCTGCGCACTCCAACGGGGGCAAGCCCCCTCGCCACAACAGCCCCCTCACCACAACAGCCTCCTTACCACAGCGGCCCCCTCGCCACAGTTCAGGTTCACTTTCGGGCCAGCCATCTGTCGAGTCCGATCACTATCAGCGCCACCACCACAAATCCCGCCAACAATCCCCCCGCATTCACGAACACCTGTGGATAACCCAACTTATCCACATCAATGAACGGATAGGGATAAACCGCCAACAAATGCCCGCGCCATAACGCATACCCGAAGTACATCAGCGGATAGATCACCCACAGGCCAATGTGCCGTAGCCGTAACGTCCCTTTGGGCACGCACTTCCACCAATAGGCCAGGAACAGCAACGGCATGATGTCGTGCAGCAATTCATCCGCCAGAAACTGCCAGCCTTCGGGGTGCCACAAATGCCGCAGCAATACGCTGTACCCCAACCCCACCACAGCGATGCTCACGGCAATCGCGCTGCTCACCCACGGCTGCAAAAACCAGCGGCGAGCCGCAGACTCGCGGGACGTCCATTCGCAGGTCAGAACCGTCGCCACCAGCGTGTTGGTCAGCACCGTGAAATAGCTGAAAAAGCTCACCAGACCGCCGATCAACCGGGCGTCCAGCGTCCAGCGTGAATACAGAATCAGGTACAGCTGAATGGCCAGTCCCGCCCAGCCCAGCACCGCCGCAGCGGCCACAAAACGACGCCTCGCGACCGAGCCCGGCATGTTCAGAGCGGTCGCTTGGTGCGCATCAACTTCACGTACAAGCGCTCGACCTTCTCGCGCGCCCACGGGGTTTTGCGCAGGAACGTCAGGCTCGACTTGATGCTCGGGTCGCTCTTGAAGCAGCGGATATCAATGCGCTCGGCCAGCCCCGACCATTCGTAATGTTCAACCAGGGCGTTGAGGATCTGTTCCAGCGTCACGCCATGCAGCGGGTTGTTGTTCTGTTCGGTCATGCCGGGCCTTCGAGCGATGTAAGGAGTGGGAAGCCGCGCACCTTAGCCGAGGGTGTGATCGGGTGGAAGCGCTGCGTGCGCTATCAGTCAATGTAGGTGACGTTGAAGATTGCCGCCCGGCACTGTTACCGAATCTGAAACGATCCATGTCCATAAAAGCCCTTTCTCTATTTGTAACAGAACATTATCCTTGCGCCGCCAAGCTGAAACGCTTCTTCAATCGGCTTCACGCCCTGCTGCACTCCGTATCTTCCCTAGAAAAAGACCCAGAATTTCTTCTCTATGCCTTACTTTCAAACTTCGCGAGACAGCGCTGTCTGCACAGCTGTTGCCAGCCGAAAAACCCTGAGCCTTATCGGTGGATTCACCGCGCTGGGCCTCGCCACCTGCACCCAGGCAGCCCCGGCCTTCGATAGCAATTCACCGTGGATGCTCGGCGACTGGAACGGCACGCGCACCGAACTTGCGGAAAAAGGCTACGACTTCAAAGTCGATTACACCGGCGAGATGGGCAGCAACCTGCACGGTGGCTACGACCATGACCGCACTGCGCGCTACAGCGATCAGTTTGGCCTCGGCACCCACCTGGATTTGCAGAAGATTCTGGACTGGGACGACGCCGAATTTCAGCTGACCATCACCGAGCGCAACGGCAATAACATTAGCAATGACCGCATCAACGATCCGCGCGTGGGCGGCTTTACCTCGGCCCAGGAAGTCTGGGGCCGTGGGCAAACTTGGCGCTTGACGCAGATGTGGTATCAGCAAAAACTCTTCGACCAGAAGCTCGACATCAAGGCCGGTCGTTTCGGCGAAGGCGAAGACTTCAACAGCTTCCCGTGCGACTTCCAGAACCTGGCGTTCTGCGGCTCGCAGGTCGGCAACTGGGTTGGCGACATCTGGTACAACTGGCCGGTCAGCCAATGGGCGATGCGCGTTAAATACCACCTGACGCCGCAGCTGTACGCGCAGGTCGGTGCCTACGAGCAAAACCCGTCGAACCTGGATCGCGACAACGGCTTCAAGCTCAGTGGCAGCGGCACCCAGGGCGCGATTTTGCCGGTGGAACTGGTGTGGACGCCGAAGCTCAACGGCCTGCCGGGTGAATACCGCGCCGGGTATTACTACAGCAGCGCCAGCGCCACCGACGTTTATAAAGACAGCAATGGTCAGCCAGCGGCTCTGAGTGGCGAGGCGTATCGCAGTGCATCGAGCAAACACGGTGTGTGGCTGGGCATTCAGCAGCAGATCACTAGCGTCGCCAGCGATAACAGCCGTGGTTTGAACGTGTTCGCCAACGGCACGATGCACGACAAAAAGACCAACGCCATCGACAACTACGTCCAGGCCGGCGTGGTCTACAAGGGCTTGTTCGATGCGCGCGCCAATGACGACATCGGCTTCGCCCTGGCCCGGGTTCACGTCAACCCGGCCTATCGCAAAAACGCCGAGGCAACCAATCAGGCGCGCGCCGTCTACAACTACGACGACCCGTCGTACCTGCCGCCGCAAGACACCGAATACAGCGCCGAACTCTATTACGGCGTGCATGTGACGAACTGGCTGACCGTGCGCCCGAACCTGCAATACATCCGCCATCCCGGTGGCGTGGACCAGGTCGATGACGCCCTGATTGGCGGGATCAAGATCACCTCGTCCTTTTAAAACACACACAGAACCTGTGGGAGCGGGCTTGCTCGCGAAGGGGCCGTCAGCCTCAACATCACTGTTGACTGACACATCGCATTCGCGAGCAAGCCCGCTCCCACAAGGGTTGCATCAACCGAACAGATTTCAACTGAACCATGCCCACGCCAGATCGTCATCTACAGTGAACTTGCGCGGGACTACTTAAAACGTCACGGAGAACCACACTATGAGCACTGATGGTGCTTTGAGTCGAAGCCGTCTGTTGCCGAGCCTGCTCGGCATCCTGCTTCTGCTAATGGGCCTGGCCATGCTGGCCGGCGGGATCAAGCTGAGCATGCTCGGCGGCTCGCTGTATTACCTGCTGGCCGGTATCGGCCTGACGCTGACCGGCGTGCTGCTGATCCTCGCCCGCCGCGCTGCACTGGGCCTTTACGCACTGGTGCTGTTTGCCAGCACCGTCTGGGCCTTGTGGGAAGTCGGCCTCGACTGGTGGCAACTGGTGCCGCGTCTGGCGCTGTGGTTTGCGCTGGGTATCGTCATGCTGCTGCCATGGTTGCGCCGCCCGCTGCTGCGCGAAGGCGCTGCACCGATGGGCACCGGCGCCCTGAGCGTCGCCGTGGTCGTGGCAGGCGTGGCCGCATTGGCCAGCCAATTCACCCACCCCGGTGAAATCAAAGGCCAACTGGACCGCGACAGCGTTCCCGGCATGACCAACACCGCGCCGGCCATGCCCGACGGTGACTGGAACTCCTACGGCCGCAGCGCCCACGGTGATCGTTACTCGCCCCTGGCGCAGATCACTCCGCAAAACGCGCACAAACTGGTCCCGGCGTGGACTTACCGGACCGGCGACCTGCCAGGCCCGAACGATCCCGGCGAGACCACCGCTGAAAACACCCCGCTGAAAGTCAACGGCATGCTCTACGTGTGCACGCCGCACAGCCAGGTGATCGCGCTGGACCCGGACACCGGCAAGGAAATCTGGCGTTTCGACCCTAAGCTCTCCACGCAAAACGCGGCGAACTTCAAGGGTTGGGCGCACATGACCTGCCGTGGCGTGTCGTATCACGATGACGCCGTCTACGCCTCCGAGCAGAGCCCGACCGGCAGCGCCAGCGCCGCCGTGACCAATGCCTGCCCACGCCGGATCTTCCTGCCGACCGCCGACACCCGTCTGATCGCCCTCAACGCCGACACCGGCAAGATGTGCGAAGACTTCGGCGACAAGGGCCAGGTTGACCTGCGCGCCAACATCGGCGGCTTCACCGCCGGCGGTTACTACTCCACCTCGCCGCCAGCGGTCACCAAAGACCTGGTGGTGATTGGCGGCCACGTCACCGATAACGTCTCCACCGACGAGCCTAGCGGCGTGATCCGCGCGTTCGACGTGCACACCGGCAAACTGGTGTGGAACTGGGACAGCGGCAAGCCGGACGACACCACGCCGATTGCCGAAGGCCAGACCTACACCCGCAACTCGCCGAACATGTGGTCCATGTTCGCGGTCGACGAAAAACTCGGCATGCTCTACCTGCCGATGGGCAACCAGACCCCGGACCAATTTGGTGGCGAACGCACCCCTGAATCGGAACTGCACGCCGCCGGCCTGACCGCTCTGGACATCGCCACCGGCAAAGTGCGCTGGCACTTCCAGTTCACCCACCACGATCTGTGGGACATGGACGTCGGCGGCCAGCCAACCCTGATGGACCTGAAAACCGCTGACGGCGTGAAGCCAGCGGTACTTGCGTCCACCAAGCAAGGCAGCATCTACGTGCTGGATCGCAGCACCGGCAAGGCCATCGTGCCGATCAACGAAGTGCCGGTGCCGCAAGGCGCTGTCGCCGGTGATCACACCTCGCCGACCCAACCCAAGTCCGACCTCAACTTCATGCCGCCGCCGTTGAAAGAACGCGACATGTGGGGTGTCACGCCGTTCGACCAACTGGTCTGCCGGATCACCTTCAAATCCCTGCGTTACGACGGCCCGTTCACCCCGCCATCGCTGCAAGGTTCGATCGTTTATCCGGGTAACTTCGGCGTGTTCGACTGGGGCGGTGTCTCGGTGGATCCAGTGCGTCAGATCCTGTTCGTGAACCCGGACTGGATGGCCTTTAAATCGAAGCTGATCCCGGCTGCGGAAATCGCCGCCCAAGGCCCGCGCAAAAGCGAAACCGAAGGCGTGCAGCCAAACAAAGGCGCGCCGTACGGCGTCGTCCTCGAACCTCTGCTGTCGCCAATGGGCCTGCCTTGCCAGGCACCGGCATGGGGCTACGTGGCCGCGGTCGACCTGACCACCCATGAAAAAATCTGGATGCACAAGAACGGCACCGTGCGCGACAGCTCACCGGTTCCGATCCCGTTGAGCATGGGTGTGCCAAGCCTGGGCGGTACCTTCGTCACTGCTGGCGGCGTAGGTTTCCTCAGCGGCACCCTCGACCAATACCTGCGCGCCTATGACGTGAAAAACGGCAAGCAACTGTGGGAAGGCCGCCTGCCTGCCGGCGCGCAAACCACACCGATGACCTACACCGGCAAAGACGGCAAGCAATACGTGCTGGTTGTTGCGGGCGGTCACGGATCGCTGGGCACCAAACAAGGCGACTATGTGATGGCGTACAAACTGTCCGAGTAAGGTTTAGCGGCGGTTAATGCAAAGGCGACTCCTGTGAGGGGGTCGCCTTTTTTTGTGGCCGCCATATCCGCCACACCGCAGAACAAATGTGGGAGCGGGCTTGCTCGCGAAAGCGGTGTGTCAGTCGATAAAAATGTTGAATGTTAAACAGCCTTCGCGAGCAAGCCCGCTCCCACATTTCGATTGAGATCAGTCTGAAAATACTGCGTTGGTCCCGCAATACCGCCATGGACATCCAGCAAATCGTCATGCTCGCCGAACTGGCGGCGAACCGGATGATGGACAACCTCGAACTGCCCAAATCCGCGCCACACCGCTAATCCCACTGATGCGCTCAATCCTGTAGGAGCCGAGCTTGCTCGCGATGACGGAGTGTCAGTCGCCATCAACGTTGAATGTGAATCCGCTATCGCGAGCGAGCTCGGCTCCTACGGTGGAACGGTGTGTATCAGGTAGAGATTGGTCGGCTATCAGGCCGCCAAGCCAGCTCGGTGCATCTACACTGGACAGGCCTACACGCGCACCTGTCCAGACCCTGAACACACAACTTGAAATATCCCGTGCCATTGAAACCACCCCCCACCTGCCCCATCTAACACCCATACCCAATTGCGCAGGTGCCCCATGAGCGACCAGCAAGAATTCCCCGAAGACCCGAGCGAGTACGACGAAGCCGAGCAAATCGAACACCACGCCACCGGCAAAGGCCTCGCCCTGCCCGGCCAGAACCTGCCGGACAAGGTCTACATTATCCCGATCCACAACCGCCCGTTCTTCCCGGCTCAAGTGCTGCCGGTCATCGTCAACGAAGAACCCTGGGCCGAAACCCTCGACCTGGTCAGCAAAGCCGATCACCACTCCCTGGCCCTGTTCTACATGGACACGCCCCAGGAAGACCCGCGCCATTTCAACACCGGCGCACTCCCCGAGTACGGCACGCTGGTCAAGGTTCACCACGCCAGTCGTGAAAACGGCAAACTGCAATTCGTCGCCCAGGGCCTGACCCGGGTGCGCATCAAGACCTGGCTCAAACACCATCGCCCACCCTACCTGGTGGAAGTCGAATACCCGCACCAGCCCACCGAGCCGACCGACGAGGTCAAGGCCTACGGCATGGCGCTGATCAACGCGATCAAGGAACTGCTGCCGCTCAACCCGCTGTACAGCGAAGAGCTGAAAAACTACCTCAACCGCTTCAGCCCCAACGACCCGTCGCCGCTGACCGATTTCGCTGCCGCCCTGACCTCAGCCACCGGTGGCGAGCTGCAAGAAGTCCTCGACTGCGTACCCATGCTCAAGCGCATGGAAAAAGTCCTGCCGATGTTGCGCAAGGAAGTCGAAGTCGCGCGCCTGCAAAAAGAGATCTCCGCCGAAGTTAACCGCAAGATTGGCGAGCATCAGCGTGAGTTCTTCCTCAAGGAACAACTCAAGGTGATCCAGCAAGAGCTGGGCCTGACCAAGGACGACCGCAGCGCCGACATCGAGCAGTTCGAGCAACGCCTGACCGGCAAAGTGCTCTCGCCGCAGGCGCAGAAACGCATCGAAGAGGAAATGAACAAGTTGTCGATCCTCGAGACCGGCTCGCCGGAGTACGCCGTCACCCGCAACTACCTCGACTGGGCGACCTCGGTGCCGTGGGGCGTGTACGGCGAAGACAAACTCGACCTCAAGCACGCGCGCAAGGTCCTGGACAAACACCACGCAGGCCTCGACGACATCAAGGACCGCATCCTCGAATTCCTCGCGGTCGGCGCTTACAAAGGCGAAATCAGCGGCTCCATCGTGCTGCTGGTCGGGCCGCCGGGCGTGGGTAAAACCAGCGTCGGCAAGTCCATCGCCGAATCCCTCGGCCGGCCGTTCTACCGCTTCAGCCTCGGTGGCATGCGCGATGAAGCCGAGATCAAGGGCCACCGCCGCACCTACATCGGCGCGCAACCGGGCAAACTCGTGCAGGCGTTGAAAGACGTCGAAGTGATGAACCCGGTGATCATGCTCGACGAGATCGACAAGATGGGCCAAAGCTACCAGGGCGACCCGGCCTCGGCGCTGCTGGAAACGCTTGATCCGGAACAGAACGTCGAATTCCTCGACCACTACCTGGACCTGCGTCTGGACCTGTCGAAAGTGCTGTTCGTGTGCACCGCCAACACCCTGGACTCGATCCCCGGCCCGTTGCTCGACCGGATGGAAGTGATTCGCTTGTCGGGTTACATCACCGAAGAAAAAATCGCCATCGCCAAGCGTCACCTGTGGCCCAAGCAGCTGGAAAAGGCCGGCGTGTCCAAAGGCAGCCTGAGCATCAGCGACAGCGCGCTCAAAGCCTTGATCGACGGTTACGCCCGTGAAGCCGGCGTACGCCAGTTGGAAAAACAACTGGGCAAACTGGTGCGCAAAGCCGTGGTGAAGTTGATCGACGAACCGAAAGCGGTGATCAAAATCGCGCCGAAAGACCTTGAAGCCTCACTCGGTCACCCGGTGTTCCGCAACGAGCAAGTGCTGTCCGGCACCGGCGTTATCACCGGGCTGGCCTGGACCAGCATGGGCGGCGCGACCTTGCCGATTGAAGCCACGCGGATTCACACCTTGAACCGTGGTTTCAAACTCACCGGGCAACTGGGCGATGTGATGAAAGAGTCGGCGGAAATCGCCTACAGCTACGTCAGCTCGAATCTGAAGTCGTTTGGCGGCGATCCGAAATTCTTCGACGAGGCCTTCGTCCACCTCCACGTCCCGGAAGGCGCCACCCCGAAAGACGGCCCGAGCGCCGGCGTGACCATGGCCAGCGCCCTGCTCTCGCTCGCACGCAACCAGCCGCCGAAAAAAGGCGTGGCCATGACCGGTGAACTGACGTTGACCGGGCATGTACTGCCGATTGGCGGGGTGCGCGAGAAAGTGATCGCGGCGCGGCGGCAGAAGATTTTCGAGTTGATCCTGCCGGAGCCGAACCGCGGAAGCTTTGAAGAACTGCCGGATTATTTGAAGGAAGGAATTACCGTGCACTTTGCCAAACGCTTTGCGGATGTGGCGAAGATATTGTTTTAAATAATTCGAATGCGCCACTGCCTGACCGACATGGGCAGTGAGCGCATTTGATTATAAGAAAAACCAAACCTTAAACAAAACAGACTAAAAAACTGTCATTCCTGACAGTTACCTTCTCCATGACGTTCGCCGCACACTTCCATTTCGGTTTCTACTTTTTACAGGAAGTGTCTTATGGCGAACACCCAAGCAATCGACGGCGTTTTAGTTGACGGCCAATTAACCGTTGAAACAAAAGACGTTACAAACCCAACCTCACCCTTACAGATGACAACATTTACAACCACTGCCATGAAGTACTCAGACAATCCACTCAGACCCGGGTTTTTTATCAGTTGTTTTAAAGATAAAGGTCTTTCCAGCGAAAGAACGCTGACTTTGGCCTTCACAACCGACGCAGTACCCCGTTTCACTGGGTACACGGAAGCCTTCACCACAAAAACAGAGACAGAGCCCTATAGTTTCGACATTATCGACTACACCGGCAAGATTGAAACAATGGAAATAACGCGAGACAAACGTCGGTACAACGTGATCGAGTTCGAAATTCTGGCCAAAAGAAGTGATAACAATGAAACACGTAAACTGACTGGCAAAGGGCATATTTTTATCACCAACCTGTCGATGGCACTTTAGGCTTCAGCGCCTGCCTGCGCGCAACACCGATGCCGGTCAAGTGCCGGCAGGTGATCCGCGCAGGCACCGTCACACTTTGTCTCATCTTCAGTTATGCTCGCCGTTCGTCGTGAACGCTGGAGCCGCTGACCTTATGTCCCCCACTCGCTTGTTTGTCCCCCTCGCCCTTTCCTTGCTGGCCGCCTGCGCCACGCAGCCGAAACAGAACGTGACCGTGGAAAAACAAAGCCAATGCCCGGTGAAACTCAACAGCGGGCAAAACCTGATCCTGACCCTGCCGAGCAACCCGACCACCGGTTATCGCTGGGCGATCCAGGACTCGGCCGGTGGTGTGCTGCATGCGCTCAGCCCTGAGGTGTACAGCAATCCGGAAGACGCCGGGATCGTCGGCAGCGCCGGTATTTCGACCTGGCGCTTTCAGGCCTTTACCGCCGGCACCGGGCGCTTGCGCCTGACCTCGCAGCAGCCTTGGGCCCCGGAAGTGTTGCCGGTGGAAACTTTCGACTGCGCAATCTCGGTTAACTGATCGTGGGCTGGCTGATTCTGGCGCTGATGGGCGCGGTGACCTTTCTGTATGGCGTGAGTGTGCACGCGACGTTGCTTTGTCTGCTGGTCAAACCGTTGCCAGTGCTGGCCCTGCTCGGCTGGTTGCACGACGCGCCGCCGAGCGACTATCGGCGCTGGATCAGTCTTGGCCTGATTTTTTCGCTGCTCGGCGACGTGTTGCTGGCGTGGCCGGGGGATCTGTTTGTGTTTGGTCTCGGGGCGTTTCTGGTCGCGCACCTGGCGTATCTGAAAGCCTATTTGAGTGATTGCCGGCGGTTGGCGGCGTTGCCATTGGTGATTGCGCTGGGAGTCGGCGCGGTGTTGCTGGGGATTCTGATTTCCCACGGCCTCGGACCATTGCTGATCCCGGTGATTGTTTACGGGTTGGCCATCAGCGCAATGCTCTGGCGGGCACTGGCTCGCTTGGGCACGAATGTGCCGAAACGCTCGGCACTGCTGGCGGCAGCAGGTGCGCTGGCGTTTGTATTCTCCGACAGCGTGATTGGCATCAGCCGCTTTGTCGCGCCTTTCGACGCAGCGCCTTATGTGATCATCCTCAGTTACTGGCTGGGACAGTGGGGAATTACCGCTTCGGCGTTCAGTTCAAAACCGCGCTGACCCCTGTGGCGAGGGAGCTTGCTCCCGCTCGGCTGCGAAGCAGTCGTTACGTCTGTAAATGCGGTAAGCCTGAAAAAATACACGGGAGCGCTTCGCACTCCAGCGGGAGCAAGCTCCCTCGCCACAAAAGTGTTTATCCCCGTTAGGCGAGGTGAACCCGGCGGTTTATCAGACAACCCGCGCATCCCCCCGTCAATTTGGCTAAAATGCCGGCCTTTTCCACCAACGCCGCTGGAACCGCCGTGAGCAAAGAACCCGATCGCCTTTTCGCCCAGCCTTTGGCCCAGGTGCCTGACTTCGCCTTTAACGAGGACGTGGTGCGGGTGTTCCCGGACATGATCAAGCGCTCGGTGCCGGGTTATCCGACCATCGTGGAAAACCTCGGCGTGCTCGCTGCGCAATTCGCCCAGCCCAACAGCGTGCTCTACGACCTCGGTTCGTCCCTGGGCGCCGTGACTCAGGCGTTGCGCCGTCACGTGCGCACCGACGGTTGCCGAGTCATCGCTGTGGATAACTCGGCGGCGATGGTCGAACGCTGCCGCGAATACCTCAACGGTCAGGACTCGATGTTCCAGGAGTTGCTGCCGGTAGAAGTGATCGAAGGCGACATCCTCGCCCTCGACTTCCAGCCAGCCTCGGTGGTGGCGCTGAACTTCACCTTGCAATTTATCGCCCCGGACCAGCGCACCGCGTTGCTCGCGCGCATTCGCCAGTCGTTGTTGCCGGGCGGCGCGCTGATCCTGTCGGAGAAGCTGCGCTTCAACGACCTCGAAGAACACGCGCTGCTCACCGACCTGCACGTCGCCTTCAAACGCGCCAACGGCTACAGCGAACTGGAAATCGCCCAGAAGCGCAGCGCCATCGAAAATGTCATGAAGCCCGACAGCCTCGAAGAACACCGCGACCGCCTGCTGGCCGCCGGGTTCTCGAAAGTCGTGCCGTGGTTTCAGTGTCTAAACTTTGCCTCGTTGATTGCCTTGCCATGATTGATCTGTCCCCCCTCGCCCGCCGTCTGGCCGGTACACCACTGGCCGCCTGGGCCAACACTCTGCAAGCGCAACTCGACAAGAAAATGGAGAAGGGTCACGGCGACCTGGAGCGCTGGCAAAGTGCGCTGGACGCCTTGCCGAAGATCCAGCCGAGGGTCGTCGACCTGCTAAACGGCCTGATGCTGGACACCGAGTGCGGCGACGAAACCCGTGCGCAGATGCGTACCGCGCTGATGGGGTTGTCGCCATGGCGCAAAGGGCCGTTTGATTTGTTTGGTGTGCACGTCGACACCGAATGGCGTTCGGACTGGAAGTGGTCGCGTGTTGCGCCGCATCTGGATCTGAAGGGCAAACGCATTCTTGATGTGGGGTGCGGCAACGGCTACTACATGTGGCGCATGCTCGGCGCCGGTGCCGACAGCGTGATCGGCGTTGACCCGAACTGGCTGTTCTTCTGCCAGTTCCAGGCCGTGCAACGTTACCTGTCCGAACCCAACGCCTGGCACCTGCCTTTCCCGTTCGAAGACTTGCCGCCGGAGCTGGAAGGCTTCGACACTGTTTTTTCCATGGGCGTGTTCTATCACCGTCGTTCGCCGATCGAGCATTTGCTGACGCTGAAGGATTGCCTGGTCAAGGGCGGTGAACTGGTGCTGGAGACGTTGGTGATCGAAGGCGATCAGCAACAGGTGCTGGTGCCGGAAGACCGTTACGCGCAGATGCGCAACGTGTGGTTCCTGCCGTCGGTGCCGGCGTTGGAGCTGTGGTTGCGCCGTGCCGGGTTTACCGATGTGCGTTGTGTGGACGTGAGCGTGACCACGGTCGAGGAACAGCGCGGGACGGAGTGGATGAAGTATCAGTCGCTGAGCGACTTCCTCGACCCGGACGATCACAGCAAGACGATTGAAGGGCTGCCGGCGCCGATGCGTGCAGTCATCGTCGCCCGCAAGTAAGCCAATCTCCCTGCCAATGGAGATCAAATGTGGGAGCGGGCTTGCTCGCGAAAGTGGTGGGTCAGTCAACATTTTAGTTGAATGATATTCCGCATTCGCGAGCAAGCCCGCTCCCACATTGGTTCTGTATTTATTCAGTAGGTTTGGCGCGTCTAGCCTTGAAGAACTCGCTCAACACCGCCCCACACTCCTGCGCCAACACCCCGCCTTCAAACAACACCCGGTGGTTCAAAAATCCTTGGGTGAAGAACTGCCCCTGACTCTGCACAATCCCGGCCTTGGGCTCCAGCGCGCCATACACCACCCGCGCAATCCGCGAGTGCACGATCAGGCCGGCGCACATGCTGCACGGCTCCAGCGTCACGTACAGCGTGCTGCCGGGCAGGCGATAGTTGCTGGCGGCCAAGGCGGCGGCGCGGATCGCGACCATCTCGGCATGGGCGCTCGGGTCGTTGCCGCTGATCGGGCAATTGAAGCCGCGCCCTATGATTTCGCCGTCCTGCACCAGCACTGCGCCCACGGGCACTTCACCCAACGCTGCGCCTTGTGCGGCCAGGGCCAGGGCTTCGCGCATGAAGTCGCGATCACGGCTGCGGTCGATGATCGCGGCGGGACGAATCTGACGCATCACGCCACCTCGATGGCGGCCATCAGGCCGGTTTCCATGTGATCGATCACATGGCAGTGGAACATCCAGATGCCCGGGTTATCCGCCACCAACGCCACTTGCGCACGTTCGTTCTTGCCCAACAGATACGTGTCGGTGAAGTACGGAATGACTTTGTGCCGGTTCGAGGCGATGACCTTGAAGCTCATGCCGTGCAAGTGAATCGGGTGCTGATACTGAGTCATGTTCTTCAATTCGAAAATGTAGCTCTTGCCCTTCTCGAGCTTGGCAATCGGGCGGTCAGCGCAAGTCTTGTCCGTGATGTCCCACGCCTTGCCGTTGATTTGCCACAGGCTGGGCGGTTTGCCGTTATCGACATTTACCGACACCGAGCCCACCCACTCGAAATTGAAGTTGAGTTTCTCGGCATTAGCCAGGTCCGGCTCGGCGATCGGGTTGGCAGGCAGCGCCGGCGGCCATGGTGTCGGTGCGTCGGTATTCGCCACTGAACGCAAGGTGCCCAGGCGAACCGGTCCGTTGCGCAGGGACAATTCCTCACCGGCCGGCGGCGCCTTGATCGCCAGGCAAATTCGCATGCCGGGGCCCAGCCAGTATTCCTTGCCCAGCGGGCGCGGCTCAATGGGATTGCCGTCCAGTGCGTAGATCTGCGCGTCGACACCGGGGATGTTGAGTCGATAGGTCAGGGTGTTATCGAGGTTGAGCACGCGCACTCGGGTGATCTGTCCGGCGGGCAAATCGATCACCGCTTGCGAGACGCCATTGATGGTCGACAAACGTCCCGCCGTACCGCCGCGCGCGGCTTCACGAGGAATGCTGAACGCAACGAACGCGCCCTCTTCATCGACGTGCCAGCTCTTGAGGCTCAGGGTTTTTTCGTACTTGAAACCGGTGGGCTCACGCTCCTCGATGATCAGCGGACCGACCAGCCCGCGACCAAGCTCTTCGCTGCTGTTCACGTGCGGGTGATACCAATAGCTGCCCGCGTCGGGCACGCGGAATTTGTAATCGAAGTATTCCCCCGGCAGCACCGGCAGTTGCGAAACGTAAGGCACGCCATCCATCTCCAGCGGCAGGCGGATGCCGTGCCAGTGAATGGTGGTCGCCACAGGCAGGTGGTTGATAAAACGCACCCGCAACCAGTCGCCCTGCCGGACGCGCAATTCAGTACCCGGTGCCGACGGGCCGAATGCCCAGGCTTCGGTCTTGTGCCCGGCCACCAGTTCGACGTCCAGCGGTGCTGCGATCAGTTCGTAGTCGTGACCTGCGTCAGCGTCGGCCATCTTGCCCAACCAGTAACGCGACGCGCCCCCCGCTCCGACACCAACGACAACAAGACCGGCCAGGCCACCGAGGATTTGGCGACGGGTAAAGGACATGAACTTAACTACCTCACGTATCAGCGACAGGCACCAAGGCCTGCAAAAGGCGAATACGATACACCTGCGGTTGAGAAACAGTAAGGGTGGGGTGGCAATGGGACACAGGGAGATCAAGGCTGGCAAAGCACGACACGTTGTTCTTTTCGGATGTGGCACGGCGCTGACCCTACACGGTCACGAAAGGCATGTGGGTATAACTATGTAGTGCACGTGCCTTGAGCAAACGGGTCATCCTCACGGCCCATTTCTCATGGAGCGAGAGCATGCCCGTTGATCAGAGTACCGAAGCCTTACCCAATGCTGCCGACAAGGAGCAGCTGAAAACAATTGCCCCCGTGGTTGTGACAGCCTGCCCGGGCTTGAAGGAAGAAGCCCACGCGGTCGCCAGCGAAATCCTGAAAAAATACGGCATCACCGGCATGGACCCGGATGAGGTCTGGTGGCACCGGTTCGATAACGTCTCGGCCAGCAGCACCAGAGCCTTTCTGGGTTGGGAGCACGCCCCCAAACCCTGTGAATCATTGACCCTGACGCAACTGGTCATCCAGGGATACCGCGTCACCGACCAAGACGACGCCCTCGAACTGAACAGTAACGGCGGGTTTTACACAGCAGATGCAAGCGCCAGCATTTTCAATGAAACCAATGAAGTGCGGATGTACCCCAGCAAGGTCCTCACGGACCTGTGGGAGATGAACCTCAGTGAACGCTATCTGAATAAACTGAACGCGTTCTGGGCCACTCATTTCGATGACTTCCGGACGCTGGCCAAAGGTAACTACCTCAGCAAGGCCGTCGAGGCGCGGCAAAACGGTCAACTGGAAGAGGAGGATTTTCAGACCGTCGTCAGGGCCGCCGTCGGTGCTGCGACCTGGCCGATCACCCTGGCGACCCTGCAGTCCCAAACCAAGCCGCCTGCAGATCTTCGTGTTTGCGCATTGGATGTCGCAGGGCATGTCGCCACCGATATTCTGCGCATCGTTGACCGCAACGGTCGGCAGATCACTTACGTTCCCGGCGCCGCACAGGCTTTCCACGTGCACCCGACACCGACGGACATGCACTGGTGGACTTTGCTGCAAATGAATGAGGAGCAGCCGCGCACCGAGTTCATGACCCATTTCCCGCTATCGGTACGTAAAGAAGTCCATGACAACATCACCCCGCTGATGAACCAGTTGGTCGGCACCTGGGGAAAATACGACCACCACTTGATCAATCAGAAAAACATCACGATCAGCGGCGATGCCTTCACTTGGCAGAGCCGGGCGGTCCAGAGCACGATGCTAGAAGAGGCGGATCTGACGCTGGTGACCCACGGACAAATGCGCAAACAGCTTTGGCTGGGTTACCTGACAGCCGGGCTGCATGTGTTTGGCCCCTTGGCGGTGATGGGCTGGCCAATCGCGTTGCCGGTGATCGGGGCCAGCATCGCCGCGATGGGCTTGAACATCGACAAGGCGGTCAATGGCAAAACGGCGGCGCAACGCAAGGCTGGCGTCATCGGCGCGGTGCTCGATGGCATCAATGTCCTGTTCAATATCCCGATGCTCAAGGAAGCCAGTGTTCTGGATGAAGTCGGGGCTTCAGTGGATGCCGCCGAAGCCGCCGACATGGCTTCGCTGAGGGAGTCGGACACTGCCGCTGAATCTACCGTAACGGAAGATCCGCGCGAGCCCGACAGTGCAGAGTCGAATCGCCCTCAACCCGACGGGTCACCTTTATCGCCGAAAGAACCGGTTGTAGTGCCTGAACAATGGCAATGCCATGAGCCGCTGGAAGGCGCAATGCTGTCTACCCAGAGCGGAAAATTTCAGGGGATCTATTCGCTCAATTCCAACCCATCGACCGCGATCAGGATGAACGACGTAGCCTATTACGTGCGCTTCGAAGCCGATGCCAACGGTGGCGGCAAATGGGCAATTATTGATCCAGAAAACCCCGACGCTTTCTCGGGCTCGCTTCCCGTTCGCCTGAACGTTGACGGTCAGTGGGAACTGATGACCCGCACAGGCCTGAAAGGAGGAATGCAATCGCCGCCCACCAACACGTTGGGTGAGTCCTCTCTACCCCAAGACGGGGCATGGGCGCAGGAACCCGGCACTTATGTAAAAAAACTGCGAAGTCCCCGCATGAGGGAATGGGCCCTCGGCGGTCCGGATGAGTTTATTACGGTTATTGAGGAAGAAGGACATGAAGTACAGACCAGTCGATTTGCCTGGCATCAGCGCATTGCACGTAACCGGCTGATACACGACGCCGAAGCCTACTACGAAGCTCATCCACCGTTGCCACCCGTGCAAACTTCTTCCCCCCCTCCGTTCAAAACGGCGGCAGAGCTGTTTCAAACAGCATCCGAACAAAAGTCCGGGTTGGTCTTGGGTCAGACTCCGGGCAGCATCGCCGGTAGAAAATTGTTGATCGAATATATGCCAACACTGGCGAAACTGGGGTTCAAGAGGCTCTATCTTCAAGGGCTACTGACCAACGCCAATCAAGTTGATCTGGACACTTTCGCTCGCACCGGGGAAATGCCCGCAGAGCTCGAAGACTACCTGCAGAAACTCGATCTCAAGACGGGTCAGGACCCGGAGGGAAAGTTCACTTCCCTGGAACTCGTGAAGGCCGCCAATGCGCAGCATATCCGTGTTCAAGCCGTCGACTGCGCGATTACTTACAACATCAATGGTCATGTCAGCCTCGAGCCGCAACAACAAATGGCACGAAGTTTTTTTGCTGGCGAAGTCATTCAACTGAATGAGCAAGCGCACGGATCAGCCAGTTGGGTGGCGTTGGTCAATCGGGAAAACATGAGCACCTTCAGGAGTTATCAAGGCATCAGTGAACAGGTGGGCGCTGTGAGTGTGCGCATCGATGAGGTGAGCCCCGGACTGGCGGAGCCCATTACAGCCGATTCCGGAGCGGCGGTGGTGTATGAGGACTCTGCGGACACGCCTGTCTATGATCTTCATGAAGCCTCCTTTGAGGACTTGAACGCCGTACAGTCATCCATCAAAGGCGCTTGGCGGCTGCCAGTGGAAACGCCCTGGACCTATAGATCCTCGACAAACCTGAAAGCCCTGTTGCCGGAGTCAGGCATGTACACCTTTCAGCGTTCTGATAGCGCCGTGCTTTTGGTCTATCGCAATGCCAACAAGCAGATAGAAGAAACCATTATCAAAACGATGCCCGGCGGATACATCGAACTCGATTCCCCCCTATGGCCGGACTTCGTCTTCAAGCCTTTCAATAATCTTGAAGCACTTAAAAACGCACTCGCCGCGAAGGGCATGAAACTCATGGGCTGGCCTGTCCAGCCGTTGGAAACGGCGGATGCCGTTGAACAAGTCGCCACTCAGAACACAACCTCCGAGGCATTCGGGACAGGCCAGGTGCTCGAAAAGCTCACTCCGACACTGCCTGAAATCGAGCCACAGACCGCAGTACCGGAGCACTGGCAGAGTAATGAAATTCTGGAAAGCGAGGCTCCTCTGGCCACCAGCGGAAAATTCCAGGGCATCTATTCGCTGAACTCAAACCCGTCCACCGCGATCCTGATGAACGATCAGTCCTACTACGTGCGTTATGAAGCCGACATCAATGGCGGCGGAACCTGGGCCATCATCGACCCGGCTAACCCACATGCCTCCACGGGTTCAATGCCGGTGCGATTGAATGGCGAGGGCGAATGGAAGCTGGCACCGAAAAGCGAATTGAGGGGCGGTGGCAAGGACCTGCCCGACCCCGTTCCCGGCTCCTCCACAGGAACCACCCATGCCCGGCCACCGGCCAGGTTTTTCAGACACTTGACTAAATACGACGCCCCCAATGGTCGCTCCTTGAACTTCCTGGCACTGGGAAAAAAAGAAACGCACATCAAAATTGTTAACCTTCCCGATGGGACCCTGAAAGGGGTGACTCCTTACGAAGAGTTCATCGCCGAACGACGTACTTCACTGGTGAAAGATGCGCGCGCATTCCATGCCCCAAAAAACTTCTTCGCCTCATTGCCCGCGCGTCCGGTACAGCCTGTTATCACGCCATCCATGACGCTCTCGGAGCTCATTGAGAAAATATTCGAGGCCGCACCCGGGTTAGTCATCGGTGAGAGTCAGGATCGCATTGCCAGCATGCGGTTCCTCATCGAGAACATGCAGACGCTGGCAAAGCATGGCGTCAAGACGATCTACATGCACCGTCTGCTAAACGACTTCATTCAGGTCGCCCTGAATACTTTTGCCGAATCAGGGCAAATGGATGGCATGTTGGAACTGTATTTGAAACAGCTCCAGACCGACCCTGCCGGTCAGTTCACCCCCCTTGAGGTTGTCCGAACTGCGCGTCAGTACGGCATTCGAATCCAGGCCACTGATTGCTTCGCGAGCTATCGGTATGAAGGCGCTTCCTTTGGCGTCACTTCACAACAATCCATCAAGAATTACCTCACTCATACGATCATCCAGGCCAACGAAGCCTACAGTCCCGGGAAGTGGGTAGCGCTGACTGGCCAGGAAAACACCAACACGTTCAGGGGCATCGCTGGCATCAGCGAAACAGAGGGGGGGATCGGTTTACGGATTGAAGAGGTACGTCCTGATCAGAGTCTGCACATCGAGATAGACCATGGAATCGAGGTCGGCCGTGACGTTCCGCTACAACCGCAAATGAACGGCGACTTTGACACTTTGTATGCCGACGTCAGCCTGGAAATGCCCACGCCTGCCATTCAACGAACACAGGAAGCAATCCTTCGACTCCTCTACCGTGCAGGCATGTTCACCATCGAGCGATCAGAAGATACCTGGACGTTGATCCATCGCAGCAGGACCGGTGAGATTGTGCGCACGATGATTGAGCGAACGGAGGGTGGCGCCTTTCTGATCAACCGTCCCGCCTGGACCGATATGCATCAAGTCAGCTACCAAAATATTGGCCTTCTTGTGCGAGCGCTCAACCGCATGGGTATGACGCTTGAAGGGCGTCTGCCCGTGTAACCAAGCAGGACCTGATACGCAAAAAGCCCCGTGAACTTACGCTCACGGGGCCTTTGAGGTGTTACGGACGATCAGTTGAAACCGGGATCACTCCCACTCAATCGTCGCAGGCGGCTTGCTCGACACGTCGTAAGTGACGCGGGAGATGCCTTCGATTTCATTGATGATGCGGCCGCTGACGGTTTCCAGCAGTTCGTAAGGCAGGTGAGCCCAACGCGCGGTCATGAAGTCGATGGTTTCAACGGCGCGCAGGGCTACGACCCAGGCGTAACGACGGCCATCGCCTACAACGCCAACCGACTTCACCGGTTGGAACACTACGAAGGCTTGGCTGACTTTGTGGTACCAGTCGGCCTTGCGCAGTTCTTCGATGAAGATGTGGTCGGCACGACGCAGCAGGTCGGCGTATTCCTTCTTCACTTCACCGAGAATCCGCACGCCCAGGCCCGGGCCCGGGAATGGGTGACGGTAGACCATGTCGTACGGCAGGCCGAGTTCCAGGCCCAGACGACGGACTTCGTCCTTGAACAGCTCGCGCAGTGGCTCGACCAGTTTCAGGTTCATCTCTTCCGGCAGGCCGCCCACGTTGTGGTGCGACTTGATCACGTGAGCCTTGCCGCTTTTGGCGCCAGCCGACTCAATCACGTCCGGGTAGATGGTGCCTTGGGCGAGGTACTTGATGTTGTCCAGTTTGTTGGACTGGGCATCGAAGACGTCGATGAAGGTACGGCCGATGATCTTGCGTTTCTTCTCTGGGTCGCTTTCGCCAGCCAGGTTGTTCAGGAACTGATCTTCGGCGTTGGCGCGGATCACCTTGACGCCCATGTTCTCGGCGAACATGGCCATCACTTGCTCGCCTTCGTGCAGACGCAGCAGGCCGTTGTCGACGAAGACGCAAGTCAGTTGGTCGCCGATGGCTTTGTGCAGCAATGCAGCCACTACCGAGGAGTCAACGCCGCCGGACAGGCCGAGCAGTACGTTGTCGGTGCCGACCTGGGCGCGAATGTTGGCGATGGCGTCTTCAGCAATCTTCGAAGGCGTCCACAGGGCTTCGCAGCCGCAGATGTCGAGGATGAAGCGCGAGAGGATGCGACCGCCCTGCTTGGTGTGGGTCACTTCCGGGTGGAACTGCACGCCGTAGTAGCCGCGAGCGTCGTTGAACATGCCGGCGATCGGGCAGCTTGGGGTGCTGGCGAGGATGTGGAAGTCCTGCGGCATCTTGGTGACCTTGTCACCGTGGCTCATCCACACGTCGAGGCCGAACAGGCCGTCGGCGTCGATGTGGTCTTCGATCCCGTCGAGCAGGCGGCTCTTGCCGACCACGTCAACGCGAGCGTAACCGAACTCACGCAGCTCGGAACCTTCAACCTTGCCACCCAGCTGTTCAGCCATGGTCTGCATGCCGTAGCAGATACCGAAGACCGGCACGCCCAGGTCAAACACCGCTTGCGGGCAGCGCGGGCTGTCGGCGACGTGCACGGACTCGGGGCCGCCGGCGAGAATGACGCCTTTTGGAGCGAATTCGCGGATCGCTTCGTCGTCCATGTCGAACGGATGCAGTTCGCAATACACGCCGATTTCGCGCACGCGGCGGGCGATCAGCTGGGTGTACTGGGAACCGAAGTCGAGGATCAGGATGCGGTGGGCGTGAATGTCGAGGGCCATGATTCAGTCTCGTCTAAGTAATTCAGAAACAGTCGTGATTCAGAAACAACTCGGGGCTGAATAAAACAGCCCCGGTTACTTAACTTTTTGCTGGAAGCCTCAACCTACGCGGTAGTTTGGCGCTTCTTTGGTGATTTGTACGTCGTGCACGTGGGACTCGGCCATGCCAGCACCGGTGATCCGCACGAACTCAGGCTTGGTGCGCATTTCTTCGATGTCGGCACTGCCGGTGTAACCCATCGAGGAACGCAGGCCGCCCATCAGTTGATGGATGATGGCGCTCAGTGTGCCCTTGTAAGGAACACGCCCTTCGATACCTTCCGGAACGAGTTTCTCGGCGCCTGCCGAGGAGTCCTGGAAGTAACGGTCGGAGGAACCCTGAGCCTGGGACATGGCGCCCAGCGAACCCATGCCACGGTAAGCCTTGTACGAACGCCCCTGGAACAGTTCGATCTCGCCCGGTGCTTCTTCAGTACCGGCGAACATCGAGCCCATCATCACGCAGGAAGCACCGGCTACGATGGCCTTGGACAGGTCACCGGAGAAGCGGATGCCGCCGTCGGCGATCAACGGAACGCCAGTGCCTTCAAGGGCAGCGGCGACGTTGGCGATGGCACTGATTTGCGGGACGCCGACACCGGCAACAATACGGGTGGTGCAGATCGAGCCAGGGCCGATACCGACCTTGACTGCGTCAGCGCCCGCTTCGGCCAGGGCCAGAGCGGCAGCGCCGGTGGCGATGTTGCCGCCGATGACCTGCACTTCAGGGAAATTCTGTTTGACCCAGCGAACGCGGTCGATCACGCCTTTGGAGTGGCCGTGAGCGGTGTCGACCACCACCACATCAACGCCGGCATTGACCAGGGCAGCGACGCGGTCACCGGTGTCTTTACCGGTACCGACAGCAGCGCCCACACGCAGACGACCTTGATCGTCCTTGCTGGCCAGCGGGTAAGCCTTGGCTTTTTCGATGTCGTTGACGGTCATCATGCCTTTAAGGGCGAATTTGTCGTCGACGATCAGTACGCGTTCGATACGGTGTTTGTGCAACAACTCGCGAACGTCGTTCTTGTCGGCGCCTTCCTTGACCGTGACCAGACGCTCTTTAGGCGTCATCACTTCACGGACGGAGACGTCCAAGCGGTTCTCGAAGCGCACGTCACGGGATGTGACGATGCCGACCAGGTCGCCATCGTGCAGTACCGGAACGCCGGAGATGTTGTGCATGCGGGTCAGTTCGAACAGTTCACGAACCGTGGCGTCTGCCTCGATCGTGATCGGGTCCTTGACCACGCCGGCTTCGTAACGCTTGACCTTGCGCACTTCGGCAGCTTGCTGCTCGATGGTCATGTTCTTGTGGATGATGCCGATGCCACCTTCCTGAGCCATGGCGATTGCCAGACGGGCTTCAGTGACGGTGTCCATGGCGGCAGAAACCAGAGGAATATTCAGCTCGATGCCACGGGTTAGGCGGGTCTTGAGACTGACTTCGTTAGGAAGTACCTCGGAATAACCGGGCACTAGGAGAATGTCGTCGAATGTCAGAGCTTCTTGGCTGATACGCAGCATCGCGGGGGCTCCCGAGCGGGAAAATGGAAGCGCGCCATTATAGTCAGACACCCCCTCGGGTTCAATGTAAAACTCTGTCTATTATCGATACGGTCGATTGACGGGCATTTAACCCCGAATTCTGTAGCAGCATGGCTTGCCCGCGATAACGTCCTTATGTCCGCCATCGCCAGCAAGCTGTGCTCCTACAGTTCGACTTTGACCCAACTGACTGGCTGATCCAGCCAATCGGCAAATTCATCGATAAAGCTCTGCTTGAACCCGGCTTCTGCCCAGTTGTTGAAGATAAAACCCAGGTTGGAAAAACCGCACTCCTGGAGGAAAAGGAACCCGTTGATGTCATCTTCATGCCCGCATTCGGGACAAGTGAAGTTATCGGTTCGGCCCGGCATCCAGTCTTCCAGGCTTTCGAACAGCGCTTCGCCGACTTCCTTGCGGCACTCGGCGCAGCCCGCCTCGCTCAGGAAACCTTTTGCCGGCGTATAGATGCAGCGCTTGGTGATGATCTCCAGGCCATTGATCGGCTCACCAAAGGGCAACGCTTCCGGGTGCAAGACCACCGCACGGGCGCCGTCGGCAAGGGCGTGGCCCATGCGATTGCCGGTGCGGCCGCAGGTGGTCAGTTCTTCCTTGATGATGTTTTTGCGCACCAGCCACCGCACGACCGCCCGGGCTCGGGGTTCGTGCACGGGCAGCGTAGAGATTTTCGGGACGATGATGCTTTGAGAGTTCATGGTGCGGCCCTGCAAATACTGAATATTCACCCTTGTGGCGAGGGAGCTTGCTCCCGCTCGGCTGCGCAGCAGTCGTATCCAACGCATGCGGTGTGCCTGACACACAACACTGCAGGTATTGGGGCCGCTTCGCAGCCCAGCGGGAGCAAGCTCCCTCGCCACAGGGACTGCGCCGGGCAGCTTAATCCCTGAGATGTTCCGGTCAAGTGCTCAGGTAACGCCCGATCAAGGCAATCCCGCTGGCCAGCACCAACCAGGTCACCAGTCGCACAAATGCCTCGCGCGATAACCTCCTGGTCAATCGCCGCCCGATCCACAGCCCCAAGGCCATGGCCGGCAACAAACACAGCGCCAACACCAACAAGGGTAGCTCGGCATACACACCTGCGACGGCAAACAGGCTCAAGCGCACCACCGTGCTGCAACTGATCAGCGCGCTCTGGGTCGCGCGGGCCGCCTCTTTGGGCAGGCGACTGTTCAAGTAGATGGCATACAAGAAGCCGCCACTGCCGAACAACGCCCCGAACATCCCGCCCACCGTGCCCATCGGCACCGCCCACGCGGCGGATAACTGCGTCGGACGGGTTTTGACCCACAGGCTGTAAATCGCATAGGCGCTGATAAACAGCCCCATCAGCAGCAGCAACACGTCTGACTTCAGGTTCAGCAGAAAAATCACCCCCAGCGTGCAACCCACCGCCATGCACGGCAGCAATCGCAGCAACTCGGGTTTCGCCACATCGCGCCTTGAAGGCAGCAGATTGCCAAACGCCGCGACAAAATCCAGCAGCACCAGCAACGGCACGATCTTCGACAGTGGCATGAACAGAATCAGAATCGGCCCCGCCACCAGCGCGGTGCCGAAGCCGGCGATGCCAAACACGATGTAAGCCAGAGCGATGCCCAGCCCGATGATCAGCCAATCCGTTGCGCCGAAGGGCCATTGGTGCAACATCTCGAATGCATTCATTGCAGGTCTTCCTTGAGTCCGGGCCCCGACTTTACCCCTGTAGGAGTGAGCCTGCTCGCGATAGCGGTGTATCAGTCGACAACAGTTTTGAATGCTAAACCGCTATCGCGAGCAGGCTCACTCCTACAAGGGATTTTTGTTGATGCATGGAGATTGATCGCCGAATGCCTTTAAACTGCGCCCCATGATTAAAGATCCCTTTGCAAGACTCGGCCTGGACCGTGAAGTCCTGACTGTCAGCCAGCTCAACGGCCGCGCGCGGGTGTTGCTCGAAGACGTGTTCAGCAATATCTGGGTCGAAGGTGAAATCTCCAACCTCGCCCGCCCGGCGTCCGGCCACGTGTATTTCACCCTCAAGGACAGCGGCGCCCAAGTGCGTTGCGCGTTGTTCCGGCAGAACGCAGCACGGGTTCGCCAGGCGCTGAAAGATGGCCTGGCGGTCAAAGTCCGCGGCAAGGTTTCATTGTTCGAGGGACGCGGCGACTATCAGCTGATCCTCGACACCGTGGAGCCGGCCGGTGACGGCGCGCTGCGTTTGGCTTTCGATGCACTGAAAGAAAAGCTCAGCGCCGAAGGCCTGTTCAGTGCCGAGCGAAAAGTGCCGCTGCCGGCGCATCCGCAACGCATCGGCATCATCAGCTCGCCAACCGGCGCGGTGATTCGCGACATTATCAGCGTGTTCCGCCGCCGTGCTCCGCAGATCCAGCTGACGCTGATCCCCACTGCCGTGCAAGGTCGCGAGGCCACCGCGCAGATTGTCCGCGCGCTGAAACTGGCGGACGCCCGCGGTTTCGACGCGCTGATCCTGGCCCGTGGCGGCGGTTCGCTGGAAGACCTCTGGTGCTTCAACGAAGAAGCGGTAGCCCGCGCCGTTGATGCCTGTGTCACGCCGATTGTCAGCGCCGTCGGTCACGAAACCGACGTGTCGATCAGTGATTTCGTCGCTGACGTTCGCGCCCCTACACCCTCCGCCGCCGCCGAGTTGCTCGCCCCGGACTCCAGCGATCTCGTGCGCCGGGTCGAAAGCCTGCATCGCCGGCTGGTGATGCGCATGCGCGACCGTTTGATGCGCGACCGCCTGCGCCTGGAAGGCATTTCCCGCCGCCTGCGCCATCCCGGCGAACGCCTGCGCCAGCAAGCGCAGCGCCTGGATGACCTGGACATGCGCATGCGTCGCGCCTTCGAGCACAGCCTCAACACCCGCCGCGAACGTTTGATTCGCTTGGAAACCCGCCTCGCCGGGCAACATCCCGGCCGGCAACTGGCGATGCTCCGCCAGCGCCTCGACAGCCTCGCCGAACGCCTGCCCCGTGCCATCCGCGAAGGCCTGAAGTCGCGACGCCTGCAACTGCAAAGTCAGGTGCAGACGTTGCAAGTGGTCAGCCCGCTGGCGACCCTCGCTCGTGGCTACAGCATTTTGCTGGACGAACGCGGCAATGCGATCCGCAGCGCCGAGCAAACCCACAACGGTCAGCGCCTCAAGGCCAAACTCGGCGACGGCGAACTGCAAGTACGGGTCGAAGACAATCACCTGACGCCTGTCACCCTTTCTTTACTGGATTGATCCATGCCGCGTTTTTTAGCTCCGCTGTTGTTGCTGTGCCTGACCTTCAACGCCCACGCCGACAGCTACATCACTCGCCTGTTGAACAAACCGGTGCCGGGCGGCGTGGCCGTGGTGGATCTGGGCGCCGCTGCCCAGGCGCCGAAAGCCAGCTATCAAGGCAAACCGGTGCTGGTGGTCAAGGAACAGAACAACTGGCTGGCGATTGTCGGCGTGCCGCTGACCGTGAAACCGGGTACGCAGCAGATCAGCAGCGGCGGTCGCAACCTGAACTTCACCGTCGGCAACAAGAAATACCCGGAACAACACATCACCCTGAAAAATACCCAGCAGGTCAATCCGAACGCGGACAACCTCAAGCGCATCGAAGGCGAACTGGCCGAGCAGATCCAGGCCTACCGCAGCTTCAGCCCGAACACGCCGAGTAACCTGCTGCTGGACAAACCGGTCAACGGGCCGCTGTCGAGCAAGTTTGGTGTGCGCCGTTTCTTTAATGGTGAAGAACGCAATCCGCACGCCGGGCTGGACTTTGCTGTGCCGGCGGGTACGCCGATCAAGACGCCGGCCGCGGGCAAGGTGATTCTGATCGGCAACTACTTCTTCAACGGCAACACGGTGTTTGTCGATCATGGGCAGGGCTTTATCAGCATGTTCTGTCATATGTCGAAAATTGATGTGAAGGTTGGGCAGCAGTTGGCGCGTGGTGGCGTGGTGGGCAAGGTCGGTGCTACTGGCCGAGCGACCGGGCCGCACATGCACTGGAATATCAGCCTGAATGATGCGCGGGTGGATCCGGCGATTTTTATCGGGGCGTTTCAACCTTAAATTAGTCGGTGAGGCTACTGACCTCTTCGCGAGCAAGCCCGCTCCCACATTGGATTTGTGTACGCCGCAGATCAAATGTGGGAGCGGGCTTGCTCGCGAAGGCGGCATCGCAGACGCTACCTATTCAGCCTCAAGATCCTCGATCCCATGGGCCTCCCGATCCGCCAAACAATGCCTGACCCACTCCTGCGTCTCCGCCGAAAACCCCGCCAACTCCTCAGACGTGATCAACTCCCGCGCGCACAACCCAAGTAAGTGCGACTGAGCCTCGTGCCGCGAAAACCTAAACACACCAAACGCCCAATACAGCTCCTTTTGTCTGGACTGAAGCAGCTCTTCAGTAGCTTCGATCCGATCATAAGGCTCCAGGCTTTTATCCAGCACGGTGCGCTCGACCTCCTCCATGATCCGGATACACATCCGCTCATGCGCCAACGGCCGCAACGCGCTATATCGCTTCCAGTCCGACTCGTTCATGTGCGACTCCTGCCTTGTTCAGGCTTTAAGCATAGCTGCGCTCAGGGAGGCATCGGCGCAATTCTCCAATTGCGCAGTGCTCAAACCTCGCGCAATCATCAACACAATCACCGCCACCCCTAGCAATAAAATCTCGATAAATTTGTGTTTTCGAGTATTCCTCTCAATTTTTTTCGACTGCTTGCCATCCTTCACCCCCGAGGTTAGGGTTGAAGGCATGAAAACCTTTCACACCCTCATTCAGCTTCGCCAGCACCGCAGCCTGTGCCTCGTCAGCGCACGACTGCCAGGCTGAATCGCGGTGCCTCGCCCCACGCTTTCCCCCAAGACAAAGAACAGTTGATCCACCGGCAGGCCGCCTTTTTTCGGCCAACACAATAAGGATTCCCCCGATGAGCATGCTCAAAGACCCGTCTTCGAAATACCGCGCGTTCCCGACAATCGACATCCCGGACCGCACCTGGCCGTCGAAGACCATCACCGCCGCGCCGATCTGGTGCAGCTCTGACCTTCGTGATGGCAACCAGTCGCTGATCGAGCCAATGGACGCGGTCAAGAAACTGCGCTTCTGGAAAACCCTGGTGTCGGTCGGTGTGAAAGAAATCGAAGCCTCGTTCCCGGCCGCATCGCAAACCGACTTCGACTTCGTGCGTACCCTGATCGAAGGCAAGCACATCCCGGACGACACCACCATTCAGGTGCTGACCCAAGGCCGTGAAGACTTGATCGAGCGCACGTTCGAATCCCTGCGCGGCGCGAAGAAAGCCATCGTTCACCTGTACAACGCGACCTCCCCTTCTTTCCGCCGGATTGTCTTCAATCAGGACAAGGACGGGATCAAGGAAATCGCCGTCAGCGCGGCCAAGTTGTTCGTCAAATACGCCGCCCAGCAACCGGACACCGAGTGGACCTTCGAGTACTCACCAGAGACTTTCAGCGCCACCGAACTGGAATTCGCCAAGGAAGTCTGCGATGCCGTGATCGAGGTCTGGAACCCGACACCTGAGCACAAGATGATCCTCAACTTGCCTGCCACCGTCGAATGCGCCACCCCGAACATCTACGCCGACCAGATCGAATGGTTCGGCCGTCACATCAACCGTCGTGACAGCGTGATCATCAGCCTGCACACCCACAACGACCGTGGCACCGGTGTCGCCGCTACCGAATTGGGCCTGATGGCCGGCGCCGACCGTGTCGAAGGCTGCCTGTTCGGCAACGGCGAGCGTACCGGTAACGTCGACCTCGTGACCGTGGCGCTGAACCTCTACACCCAGGGCGTTCACCCTGAACTGGACTTCTCCGACATCGACGGCGTGCGCAAGGTCGTCGAAGAGTGCAACCAGATCCAGGTACACCCACGTCACCCATACGTGGGCGATCTGGTGCACACCGCGTTCTCCGGCTCCCACCAGGATGCGATCCGCAAGGGCTTCGCCCAGCAGAAACCGGATGCCTTGTGGGAAGTGCCGTACTTGCCGATCGACCCGGCCGACATCGGTCGTAGCTACGAGGCGGTGATCCGCGTCAACAGCCAGTCGGGCAAGGGCGGTATCGCTTACCTGCTGGAACAGGAATACGGCATTAACTTGCCACGCCGCATGCAGATCGAGTTCAGCCAGGTCGTACAGCGCGAAACCGACCGCCTGGGCCTCGAGATGACCGCTCAACAGATCCACGCGTTGCTGCACAGCGAGTACTTGCAAGCCAACACCCCGTACGCGCTGGTCAGCCACCGCCTGCAGGAAGAAAACGGTCACAGCGCCGTGGAAGTGGAAGTCTCCAGCAAAGGTCAGGGCGAAACCAACCTGCACTGGCGCGGCAAAGGCAACGGCGCACTGGAAGCCCTGGTGGCCGGCCTGCCGATTCCGGTGGAGATCATGGACTACAACGAACACGCGATCGGCGCGGGCACCAATGCCAAGGCTGCGGCCTACATTGAACTGCGTGTGAACGGTGAACGTGCGGTGCACGGTGTGGGTATTGATGAAAACATCACCACTGCCAGCTTTAAAGCACTGTTCAGCGCGCTGAACCGCTCGCTGAGCCAGCCGGAAGCGAAAGCGGCGTAAGCCTGTCGCCGTAATGCAGAAGGCCCCGAGGTGCGAACCTTGGGGCCTTTTTGTTTGCCTGTGTTTTTTGTATGGGCTGAGCCGGCCCCTTCGCGAGCAAGCCCGCTCCCACATTAGACCGCGATTAAATGTGGGAGCGGGCTTGCTCGCGAAGAGGCCGGGGCGGTCAGCGAAAATCTCAGGTGAACTCGAACGTATCTGCGTCAAGGTTCGCCGGGAAACGCGTGCGATAGGCCTGAAGGTCCGCAGCATTCAGGACTACCTGAAACACACCGTCGGCCTCGCCGGCACTGAGCAGGGTTTCGCCCTGGAAATCCAGCACCTGACTGTCACCGGTGTACGCGAAACCTTTGCCATCGGTGCCGATGCGATTCACTGCGGCCACGTAGCAGAGGTTTTCGATGGCCCGTGCCGGCAGCAAGCGATTCCAATGCTGACGCCGCGCCCCCGGCCAGTTGGCGGTATACAGCAACAGATCGGTGTCGTGGGCATCGCGGCTCCAGACCGGGAAGCGCAGGTCGTAACAAATCAGCGGCCGCACGCGCCAGCCCTTGAGCTCGAACTGCACCTGACGCTCGCCCGGCGTGTAGTGGTTATGCTCGCCGGCCATGCGGAACAGATGGCGCTTGTCGTAATGCCACACCTCCCCGTCCGGCCGCGCCCACAGCAGGCGATTGCGATGACTGCCGTCTGCGGTTTGCACGATGATGCTGCCGGTGATGACCGCGTCGTGCTTCGCCGCCTGAACGCGCAGCCACTTGCTGGTCGGACCGTTTTCCGCCTCCGCCAGCGTTTGCGACTCCATGGAGAAACCGGTGGTGAACATCTCCGGCAGGATGATCAGGTCCGCGCCGCGCGCCTGCTCCAGCAACTGCTCGAAATGCTCGAGGTTGGCTTGCCGGTCGTGCCAGGCCAGCGTGGTCTGGATCAGCGCGACATTCAGGTTGGGCAGTGCACTCAGATCACGCATAGTTTTGCCGCTGCTTCACGCAGGGTCTCCTCGCGTTTGGCGAAGCACAGGCGCACCAGGCGCTGGCCTTCGGGTGGGGTCTGGTAGAACACCGAGATCGGGATGCTCGCCACACCATGTTCGCGGGTCATCCACAGCGCCATCTCGACGTCATTGAGGTCCGGGCGGATTTGCGAGTAGTCGACCAATTGGAAATAGGTGCCGGTCACGCGAGTGAAGCTGAAACGCGACGGTACCAACAGGTCGCAGAACAGATCCCGCTTGGCTTGATAGAAACCGGGCAACTCTTCGACGTGTTCCGGGTGCTCGGCCATGAAGTCGGCCAAGGCAAATTGCAGCGGAGTGACGCCGCAGAAACTGACGTATTGATGCACCTTGCGCAGCTCGGCGGTGAGCGCCGGTGGTGCGACCACGTAGCCGGTTTTCCAGCCAGTGACGTGGTAAGTCTTGCCGAAGGAACTGACCACGAAAGCGCGTTGATACAGCTCTTCGTGATTCAACACGCTGACATGAGGCACGCCGTCAAACACCAGGTGTTCGTAGACTTCATCGCTGACCAGATAGATGTCGCGACCCCGAATCAGATCCGCCAACTGATCCAGCTCCGCCCGGCTGATCAGCGCCCCACTCGGATTGTGCGGCGAGTTGAGCACGATCATCCGTGTACGCGGCGTGATGGCGTCAGCCAGTTTCTGGAAGTCGATGGAAAAATCATTCAGCCCGAGTTGCACATGCACGCAGCGTCCACCGGCCAGCTCCACCGACGGTTCATAACTGTCGTAGCAAGGATCGAACACGATCACTTCGTCACCGCTGTGGATAACCGCCTGAATCGCGCAGAAGATCGCTTGGGTGGCGCCGGGGGTGATGGTCACTTCGTGATCGGCATCGACGTTGACGCCATAGCTGCGAGCAATCTTCGATGACACTTGCTGACGCAGCACCGGCAGGCCAGTCATTGGCGAATACTGGTTATGGCCATTGGCGATGTGCCGGCCGACCGCATCGCACAGGGCTTGCGGGGCATCGAAATCGGGAAAACCCTGGGACAGGTTGATCGCCCCGGTTTGCGCCGCGAGTTGAGACATCTGAGTGAAGATAGTGATGCCGACATTCGGCAGCTTACTGGTGATCATCGGTGAGCCCCTGCAGGTGAGCTGCAAGTTTCCAGCGACAAGCTGCGAGCGGTCAAGCCTCAAACCTTCAGGCACAAAAAAGGGCCCCGAACAGGACCCTTTCTTGCGTTAACTTGAAGCTTGCAGCTTGAAACTTAAAGCTGCTTCTATTTCTTATCGCGGCGCTTTTTGTCGGCCTTTTTGTGGTGCGACATCATGCGACGCTTCTTGTTGACCTGTCGGTCGGTCAGCGTGGTCTTTTTGCCTTCGAACGGGTTCTCGCCGCCCTTGAACTCGATGCGGATCGGCGTACCGACCAGCTTCAAGACACGCCGGTAAGTGTTTTCCAGGTAACGAACGTAAGACTTCGGCACCTTCTCGATCTGGTTACCGTGGATCACGATGATCGGCGGGTTCGCACCACCCAAGTGGGCGTAACGCAGCTTGATCCGGCGGTTGTTGACCATCGGTGGCGCGTGCTCGCCAACCGCATCTTCCAGAATCGTGGTCAGGCGGTTGGTTGGCCAGCGAGTGACCGCAGACTTGAACGAGTTCTGTACGGAGGCGTAGAGGTTGCCAACGCCCGTGCCGTGCAGGGCCGAGATAAAGTGAATGTCGGCGTAGTCAACGAAGAACAGTCGACGTTGCAGCTCGACCTTCACGAAGTCGCGCTCGCTCGGCGTCATGCCGTCCCACTTGTTGATCGCGATAACCAGCGCACGACCGGCTTCAACGGCAAAGCCCAGCAAGTTCAGGTCGTGGTCCACCACGCCTTCGCGGGCGTCCATGACGAAGATCACCACGTTGGCGTCTTTGATCGCTTGCAGGGTTTTGACCACGGAGAACTTTTCAACTTCTTCGTGGATCTTGCCGCGCTTGCGCACACCGGCTGTGTCGATCAGCGTGTACTTCTCGTCGTTACGCTCGAACGGGATGTAGATACTGTCGCGGGTGGTGCCGGGCTCGTCATACACGATGACCCGGTCTTCACCGAGCATGCGGTTGACCAGGGTCGACTTGCCGACGTTCGGACGGCCGATGATCGCGATCTTGATCCCGTCTTTTTCGCTTGGGCCAGGAATGCGCTTGGCTTCCTCGCCTTCGGCAACGATCTCTTCTTCGCCTTCTTCCGACTCATCTTCATCTTTCGGGAAGGTGCTCAGAGCGATTTCCAGCATCTGGGTGATGCCGCGACCGTGAGCACCGGCGATTGGAATCGCGTGGCCCATGCCCAACGGGGCGAACTCAGCGCGGGCCATTTCAGGGTCGATGTTGTCGACCTTGTTGGCAACCACGTAGGAACGCTTGTTACGTTTGCGCAAATGCTCGGCGATCATCTGGTCGGCGGCGGTGAAACCGGCCTTGGCATCTACCAGGAACAGAACAACATCTGCTTCTTCAATGGCCAGCAGCGACTGCTCGGCCATTTTTTCGTCCATACCGTGCTCGTCACCGGAGATACCGCCGGTGTCGACCAGAATGTAGGAACGCCCTTGCCACTTGGCCTCACCGTATTGGCGATCACGGGTCAGACCGGACAAGTCGCCGACGATGGCGTCACGAGTCCTGGTCAGGCGGTTGAACAAGGTGGACTTGCCGACGTTCGGTCGGCCCACCAGGGCGATTACGGGAACCATGCGGCTCTCCACTTCGTTATTTCAGAAAATACAAAAGCCGCTGCGAGGCAGCGGCTGGTGCTCGGGGCAACGCTTGAGGGCGCCGCAAGCCTTGCAGAACAAGGCCGCTTGGGGGTTAAACCCCAAGCATAGTCAAACCTTTACTTAATGGTCAGGGCTTCCAGTTTGCCGCTGTTGCCATACACATAAATCGTGTCACCCACCACCAGCGGACGGGCACGCAGGCCGTCGCTGTCGATGCGCTCGCGGCCGACGAAACGACCGTCCACCTGACTCAGCAGGTGCAGGTAGCCTTCCATGTCGCCGACTGCAACGTAGCTAGAGAACACTTCCGGAGCCGACAGTTGACGACGGGCCAGCGAGTCGTTGCTCCACAATGCCGTGGTGGAACGCTCGTCGACGCCTTCAACAGTGCCCGCAGACAGGCTCACGTAGACGTTGCCAAAACCCTGGGCGACACCGGCATAGCTGGAAGCATCACGCTGCCAGAGCTGACGACCGCTTTGCAGGTCCAGTGCCGCAACGCGACCCTGGTAGCTGGCGACGTACAGGGTTTCGCCGGACAGCAGCAGACCGCCGTCGATGTCGACCACGCGCTCCAGTTCCGAACGACCCTGTGGAATCGCTACCCGTTGTTCCCATACCGGCACGCCGTTGGAAATGTCGAGAGCGACTACTTTACCAGTCGACAGGCCAGCCACCGCGAGGCGGTTGGTGACGATCGGTGCGCTGGTGCCGCGCAGGGTCAGGACCGCAGGGGTGCTGTCATACAACCAGCGCTGGTTGCCGGTCGCGGCATCCAGACCGATCAGACGGTCGTCCTGAGTCTGAACCACAACTACGTCACCGTTGTTGGCCGGCGGTGCGAGGACTTCACTGGTCACGCGAGCGCGCCATTTCTCTTCACCGTTGATCGCGTCCAGGGCAACGATTTCGCCTTTGAGCGTGCCAATCATGACCAGCCCGTAACCCACGCCAACGGCGCCGGAAACAGGCAGTTCGAGATCTTTCTTCCATTTGACGTCGCCATTGCTGCGATCCATCGCGACCACCACGCCAGTAACGTCGGCAGCATAGATGGTGTCGCCATCGATCGCCGGTACCAGCATGTTGTAGGTTTCGCCCTGACCGTCACCGATCGAACGACTCCACTGCTTGTGCAGGACCACTTCTTCTTTGAAGTCGACCAGCTCGGCAGGCGGCAATTCTTTTTTGCTGTTGCTGCTGCAACCCGCGGCCAAAATGGCCAGGGCCAGCAATGCTGCATGTTTCCAACGAATCACGTCACGCATCCCCTTTGGCCAGATCGTCCAGCTTGATTTGTAGACCGCCGACCGCCGCTTCATCCGACAGCGCTGCCTTGGCTTTTTGATACGCCTTGTTCGCTTCGTCGGTACGACCCAACTGCACCAGCAGGTCGCCTTTGAGTTCTTCGCGAGTGGCCAGGAATGCTTTGTCGGCATCGCCTTCGAGCAACTTCAGGGCTTCGTCGGCCTTGTTCTGCGCGGCCAGTACCTGCGCCAGACGCTGACGGGCAATTTCACCCAGCGCCGGGTTGGCCGGTTTGGCGATAATGGCTTTCAGCTCGGTGGCGGCGTCGTCCAGCTTGGCGCTGTCGACCGCGACTTTCGCCACGAACAGGCTGCCGTATTGCGCGTAGGCACTGCCGGCGAACTCGCTGTTGAGCTTGCCAGCCAGGTCGGCAACACGGGCTGCGTCGGGCTTGCCGTCAGGTGTCAGCGTGGTTTCGAGCAATTGCTGATAGAGCATCGAGGCGCCTTGCGACTGATTGCTCTGATACTTGTGAAAGGCTTGCCAGCCGAACACGATGACCAGCGCCAGCAGGCCGCCAGTAACCAGGGGCTTGCCGTTGCGTGACCACCAGTCCTTCAAATCCGCCAGTTGTTCGTCTTCGGTACTCGACACCCCAATACTCCTTAATCGCTAAATCAGCTGTTTGACAGCTTCAACCCTGCACGACGCAGGTGGCCAGGTGTGCAGCAAGCGCATCCCAGGCAATGCTTTGTTGTTCGCCCTGGCCACGCAGGGGTTTGAAACCTACCACTTGCTGGGCCATCTCATCGTCACCGAGGATCAGCGCATACAGCGCACCGCTCTTGTCGGCCTTCTTGAACTGGCTTTTGAAGCTGCCGGCGCCGGCATTGACTTGCAAGCGCAGGTTGGGCAATTGATCACGGACACGTTCGCTCAGGGTCAGGCCGGCGAGTTCCGCCGCTTCGCCGAAGGCGCAGAGGTAGACGTCGACCTGACGGGAGATTTCTTCCGGGATCTGCTCCAGGGTCTCAAGCAGCAGCACCAGACGCTCGATGCCCATGGCGAAACCAACGCCCGTGGTCGGCTTGCCGCCCATCTGCTCGACCAGACCGTCGTAACGACCACCGGCACACACGGTGCCCTGGGCGCCCAACTTGTCGGTGACCCATTCGAAAACGGTCTTGCTGTAGTAATCCAGCCCGCGAACCAGCTTCGGGTTGATCACATAAGGAATGCCGGCGGCGTCCAGACGAGCCTTGAGGCCCTCGAAGTGCACGCGGGACTCATCGTCCAGGTAATCGGCCATTTTCGGCGCGTCGACGAGGATCGCTTGGGTGTCGGCGTTCTTGGTATCCAGAACCCGCAGCGGGTTGGTCTTCAGACGGCGCTGGCTGTCTTCGTCCAGCTTGTCCAGATGCCCGGACAGGAACTCGACCAGCGCCTCACGATAGCGACCGCGCGATTCAGCAGTGCCCAGGCTGTTGAGCTCGAGCTTGACCGCATCACGAATGCCCAACTCGCCCCACAGGCGCCAGGTCAACACGATCAGCTCGGCATCAATGTCCGGACCGTCGAGGTTGAACACTTCGACACCGATCTGGTGGAACTGGCGATAACGGCCTTTCTGTGGACGCTCGTGACGGAACATCGGGCCGATGTACCAGAGTTTCTGCACCTGGCCACCGCCGGTGATGCCGTGCTCAAGCACTGCACGCACGCACGCAGCCGTGCCTTCCGGACGCAGGGTCAGGGAGTCGCCGTTGCGATCTTCGAAGGTGTACATCTCTTTTTCGACGATGTCGGTCACTTCACCGATGGAGCGCTTGAACAGCTCGGTGAACTCGACGATCGGCATACGGATCTGCTTGTAACCGTAGTTATCCAGCAGACGCGAAACGGTGCCCTCGAAATGACGCCACAGGGGAGTCTGTTCGGGCAGGATGTCGTTCATGCCACGAATGGCTTGCAGAGACTTGCTCACAATAAATCCTTAAATTCGTTCGGCTCTTGAGTCCGGCTCAGCCACGCGCAATAACGGCAGCGTCAGCTTCGACCTTCTCGGCCGCTTTCTGGCGGATCAAGCGTTCAAGCTCATCCACCAGATTGTCATTCGTCAGTTTCTGCGACGGCTTGCCGTCGATGTAAATCAGGTTGGGTGTGCCGCCGGTCAAGCCGATATGGGCTTCCTTGGCTTCACCCGGCCCGTTGACCACGCATCCGATGACCGCGACATCCAGCGGCACCAGCAGGTCTTCGAGGCGCCCTTCCAGCTCGTTCATGGTCTTGACCACATCGAAGTTCTGCCGCGAGCAGCTCGGGCAGGCGATGAAGTTGATGCCACGGGAACGCAGATGCAGGGACTTGAGAATGTCGTAGCCGACTTTCACTTCCTCGACCGGGTCAGCCGCCAACGAGATGCGAATGGTATCGCCAATCCCTTCGGCGAGCAGCATACCGAGGCCCACGGCGGATTTCACTGTGCCTGAACGCAAACCACCCGCTTCGGTGATGCCCAAGTGCAGCGGCTGGACGATTTCCTTGGCCAGCAGGCGGTAAGCTTCGACGGCCATGAACACGTCGGAGGCCTTCACGCTGACCTTGAAGTCCTGGAAGTTCAGGCGCTCGAGGTGCTCGACGTGACGCAGGGCAGATTCGACCAGCGCCGCCGGGGTCGGCTCGCCGTACTTCTTCTGCAGGTCTTTTTCCAGGGAGCCGGCGTTGACGCCGATGCGGATCGGAATCCCGCGATCACGGGCGGCATCGACTACCGCGCGGACGCGATCTTCACGACCAATGTTGCCCGGGTTGATGCGCAAGCAATCGACGCCCAGTTCGGCTACGCGCAAGGCGATCTTGTAGTCGAAGTGAATGTCGGCCACCAACGGCACTTTAACCAGTTGCTTGATCTTGCCGAAGGCTTCGGCGGCATCCATGTCTGGCACGGAAATGCGCACGATATCGACGCCAGCGGCTTCCAGACGATTGATCTGGGCCACGGTGGCGGCGACGTCATTGGTGTCGCTGTTGGTCATGCTCTGCACAGCGATAGGCGCATCGCCGCCAACAGGCACGTTACCGACCCAGATCTTGCGGGATTCGCGACGTTTGATTGGAGATTCGCCGTGCATGACTTATTGACCCAACTTCAGGCGAGCAGTCTCGCCACTGGTGAACGGAGCGACATCAACCGCCTGACCGTTGTAGCTGACCTGTGCACCACGGGCAAAGCCCAGGCGCACGGCAAACGGCGGCTTGCCGCTGACGGAAACGCTATCGCCTTTACGCTTGAGACCACTCAACAGCACTTTGCCGGTGCCATCGGTCACTTGCGTCCAGCAATCGGCGGTGAACTGCAGCTGAACCTGGCCTTGGCCGGCCACTGGAGCCGACGCAACCTGAGCTTGGGCAGTCGGAGCAACCGGAGCGGTCACTACCGGTGCCGGAACCGCGGGAACAGCCGGCGCCGGAGCAGTCGGTGTTGCAACCACAGGGGCAGTGTTGTGCGCTGGAGCGACAACCACTGGCGCAGCGCTGTGCGTCGGAGCTACCGGCGTCGGTGCTACCGGAGCAGCAGGCGCGGTTGCTTCAGCTTCAGCCGGGGCTTCAGAGGAGGTCTCTGCTTGTGGCAATGCCAGCGAAGTAGAGCCTTCAGCCTGACCTTGCGCGACGGCCTGGTCTTCCGGCTCGTCCAGCGGATGGATCTGGGTGGTGCCGTCGGCGCCTTCCACTTCAACGTGTTCCGGGGCGAGGCTGGTCAAATCCTTGTTGCGCAGTGAGGCTTGATCCTGCCACCAGACAAAACCGCCACCAATCACCGCGATCAGCAACAACAGGCTGACGATGCGCAAAATGGTATGGGAAACCCGCACCGGCTCTTCGATACGCCCCAGGCTGTGAACGCTGCTGCCCTTGGAATCGGTGCCAGTGGATTGGTCGAACTGCTGGACAAGAACGGCCTGGTCCATGCCGAGCAATTTGGCGTACGCACGGATATAACCGCGAGCAAAAGTATGCCCAGGCAGCTTGTCGAATGCGCCGGCTTCAAGATTGCTCAAGGAGGTAACAGTGAGGTTGAGCTTGAGGGCCACTTCGGCCAGCGACCAGCCATTGCTTTCGCGGGCCTGGCGCAAAGTCTCACCGGGGTTAACGCGATTCGCTGCTACAACTTCGGGATGCGCCGCTTTCATCATTGCTCCGACAGGTATTGCTGATATTCCGGCGTACCGGGATAGAGTCGTTTTAGTTGCAGGCCTGCACTTGCGGCCTTGTCGCGATCTTCGAACACGTTTGCCAGCCGAACGCCGAGCAATAGACTACGTGCATTTTGCTCGGCCAGCAGGCTAAAACGATCGTAATAGTCACGCGCGGGCACATAATGCCTGTCTTCGAAGGACAACTCAGCCATTTCGAGCAATGCACGTGGCTGTTGGCGATTCAAACGCAGGGCTTTTTCAAGTTGCTGCTGTGCAAGATCACGCTCGCCCAGCTTTGAAGCGGTCATGCCCAGGTTCTCGAATACTCGCGAACGCTCAGGATACAGCGTATCGGCGGCGGCCTGTTCAAAGCGCTCGTACGCCTCTTTGTAGCGTTTTTCCTCGAACAGGAAACTGCCGTAATTGTTCAGGATTCGTGCGTCGTTGGGGCGGGAGGACAGCGCCTTGCGAAAATGCTGGTCGGCCAGTTCCGGCTCCATTTCGGCCTGGAACACCAGACCCAGCGCGGCGTTGGCATCAGGGTCCGAGTTATCCAGTTCCAAAGCCTTTTTCAGCGGGACTTTGGCGCGCTCAGTCATGCCCTGCTGCAAGTACCCCAACCCCAACTGCACATAGGCCACACGCGCTTCATCGCGCCCCTTGCTGGTCTTCATCGGGTTGAAATCGCCCGACAGGACGCAACCAGTACATAGACTGGCCCACAGCAAAAGCAGCGCGAAGCGCAGGGACATAGAGATCCTCTCTTTAATTATTTCGCAGCGTTTGTAGCCATATCGTTTTCGGCGCTCAACTCGCGCACGGCGATATAACGTTCGCTGCGACGGGTGCGATCCAGCACCTGTCCTACCAATTGGCCACACGCGGCATCGATGTCTTCACCGCGGGTGGTGCGTACGGTGACATTGAAGCCTGCATGGTGAAGCTGATCCTGAAACCGGCGAATCGCGTTGTTGCTCGGGCGCTCGTAACCGGAATGCGGGAACGGGTTAAACGGAATCAGGTTGATTTTGCACGGGATGTTCTTGAGCAGCTCGATCATCTCAACGGCATGCTCAACCTTGTCGTTGATGTCCTTGAGCAAGGTGTACTCGATGGTCAGCACACGTTTTTCGCCCAGGGACGACATGTAGCGCTGGCACGACTCGAGCAGCATCTTAAGCGGATATTTCTTGTTGATCGGCACCAATTGGTTACGCAATGCGTCATTTGGTGCGTGCAGCGACAACGCCAGGGAGACGTCGATGTGCTTGGACAGCTCATCGATCATCGGTACCACGCCGGAGGTCGACAGGGTCACTCGGCGCTTGGAAATGCCGTAGCCCAGGTCGTCCATCATCAGGTGCATGGCCGCGACGACGTTGTCGAAGTTCAGCAGCGGCTCGCCCATGCCCATCATCACCACGTTGGTGATGGCACGGTCGGCAGTCGCCGGGATGCTGCCAAACGATTTATTGGCAATCCACACCTGACCGATGACTTCGGCGGCGGTGAGGTTGCTATTGAAACCTTGCTTGCCGGTGGAGCAGAAACTGCAATCCAGGGCACAGCCTGCCTGGGACGAAACGCACAGAGTGCCGCGTTTGCCCTGGGGAATGTACACGGTCTCGACGCAGCTGCCGGACGCCACGCGCACCACCCACTTACGGGTGCCGTCGGTGGAAATGTCCTCGCTGACCACTTCAGGACCGCGAACTTCAGCAATCACCTTGAGCTTGTCGCGCAAGGCTTTGCTGACGTTCGTCATGGCGTCGAAATCATCGACGCCAAGGTGGTGAATCCATTTCATTACCTGACCGGCACGGAAACGCTTCTCCCCGATCGAGTCGAAGAATTTTTCCATTTCCTGTTGAGTCAGACCCAGCAGGTTAGTTTTTACAGTCGATGTAGTCATGGATTCACCTTCACTCTTAAGCTAATGCTCAGCGAGTGGTTACTTCAGTAGCTGCGAAGAAGTACGAGATTTCGCGAGCAGCAGCGGCTTCGGAGTCCGAACCGTGTACGGCGTTGGCGTCGATGGAGTCAGCGAAGTCAGCGCGGATGGTGCCGGCAGCAGCTTCTTTAGGGTTGGTAGCGCCCATCAGCTCACGGTTCAGAGCGATAGCGTTTTCGCCTTCCAGAACCTGAACAACAACCGGGCCGGAGATCATGAAAGCAACCAGGTCACCGAAGAAACCACGAGCGCTGTGCTCAGCGTAGAAGCCTTCAGCTTCAGCTTTGGACAGTTGCTTCAGTTTCGAAGCTACAACGCGCAGGCCTGCTTTTTCGAAACGAGTGGTGATCTCGCCGATGACGTTTTTAGCAACAGCGTCAGGCTTGATGATGGAGAAAGTACGTTGAACAGCCATGGTGTAACTCCAGAAACGGTAATTTGTGAAAAATTAAACCCGCGAATTATACGCGGGTTCTTGGGTATTGCCTAACTGCGTACGGTGCAGACTCAGTCTGCTTCTTCGATCCAGGCAGCCTGAATGGCTTCAAGCACCTTCTCGCCACCGCGGGTCGGATCATCACTGAACTCCGGCAATGCCAGCACCCACTTGTGCAGATCGACGAAGTTCACGTAACGCGGGTCCACTTCCGGCTTGGATTCAGCCAGCTGGATCGCGATTTCCAGCACATCAACCCATTTCAGACTCATGTCACTTCCTTGAATCAGTGCGGCGCTTCAGCCGCATGGTTGAGCGAGTATTTCGGAATTTCAACGGTCAGGTCTTCAGTCCCGACAATCGCCTGACAGCCTAGACGAGATTGCGGCTCCAGACCCCAGGCCCGATCAAGAAAGTCTTCTTCCAGCTCATCGGCTTCTTCGAGCGAGTTAAAACCTTCACGAATGATGCAGTGACACGTGGTGCAGGCGCAAACGCCGCCACAGGCACTTTCCATCTCGATATGGTTGTCATGAGCCACTTCGAGAATGGACTTACCGGTTTCAGCCTCGACAACCATCCCGTCCGGGCAATGCTCGGCGTGAGGCAGAAAAATGATCTGCGGCATCAGTTATTCCTCGATTTCATTCAGGTTGCGCCCCGCCAGCGCGGCTTTCACCGTCGAGTCCAGGCGGCGGGCAGCAAAGGCATCGGTCACTTGCGACAGACGCTTGGTCTGCTGCTCGATGGCGTAACCATCGGTACCTTTCATCAGTTCGGTCAATTCCTGCACTTGCATGTCGATGACCAGACGCTCTTCGGCATCCAGCAAGCGCTCGCCATCAGCCTCCAGAGCCGCCTGCACCGCCTCAATCAGGCGCTGTGCGTCGACTTGCTGCTCACGCAGTACACGGGCGACTTTGTCGTCATTGGCGTGCTGGAACGAATCCTTGAGCATTTTGGCGATTTCGCCATCGGTCAGACCGTAGGACGGCTTGACCTGAATGCTCGCTTCAACGCCCGAACCCAATTCACGGGCCGAAACGCTGAGCAGACCGTCGGCATCAACCTGGAAGGTCACGCGAATCTTCGCCGCACCGGCCACCATCGCCGGAATGCCGCGCAATTCAAAACGCGCCAGGGAGCGGCAGTCGCTGATCAGCTCGCGCTCACCCTGCAACACGTGGATCGCCATGGCCGACTGGCCGTCTTTGTAGGTGGTGAAGTCCTGGGCGCGAGCGACGGGGATGGTGGTGTTGCGCGGAATCACCTTCTCCATCAGGCCGCCCATGGTTTCCAGCCCCAGGGACAACGGAATCACGTCGAGCAACAGCAACTCATCGCCATCGCGCTTGTTGCCAGCCAGGGTATCGGCCTGGATCGCGGCACCGATGGCCACCACTTGATCCGGATCGATTTCAGTCAGCGGCTGACGACCAAAGGCTTCAGCGACCGCTTCGCGAACGCGGGGCACACGCGTCGAGCCGCCAACCATGACCACTGCATGCACTTCTTCCAGCTCGACACCGGAGTCACGCACTGCGCGGCGACAGGCTTTCAGGCTGCGCGCGACCATCGGCTCGATCAGCGCATCAAAGGCTTCGCGGGTCAGCTCGGCTTTCCAGCCGCCATGAGCCACTTCAACCGACGAGGCGGTGGTCAGCGCTTCTTTGGCAGCGCAGGCTGTTTGCAACAGTTGACGCTGCGCGCCCGGATCGAGGTCGGCGGACAAACCGGCGCTCTCGATGATCCAGCCAGCAATCGCGTGATCGAAGTCATCGCCGCCCAGCGCGCTGTCGCCGCCGGTAGCCAAAACTTCAAACACGCCGCCGGTCAGGCGCAGAATCGAAATATCAAAGGTGCCGCCGCCCAAGTCATAAATGGCGACCAGGCCTTCAGCGTGCTGATCCAGACCGTAAGCCACTGCGGCCGCGGTTGGCTCATTGAGCAAACGCAGCACGTTCAGACCGGCCAGCTTGGCCGCGTCCTTGGTGGCTTGACGCTGCGCATCATCGAAATAGGCGGGAACGGTGATCACCGCGCCGACCAACTCGCCACCCAACGTCGCTTCAGCGCGCTGACGCAGCACTTTGAGGATATCGGCGGAGACTTCGACCGGGCTTTTCGGCCCCTGCACGGTGTCGATGAACGGCATGTGCGATTCGCCGCCGACAAAGCGGTAAGGCAGTTGATCGCCCAATTGCTTGACGTCGGACAGACCACGACCCATCAAGCGCTTGACCGACAGCACGGTGTTCAAAGGATCTGTGGCGGCAGCCAGCTTGGCGGATTCGCCGACTTCGACGCGATCAGCGTGATAGCGCACCGCAGACGGCAGGATGACCTGCCCGTCAGCGTCGGCCAGAGGCTCGGAAAGACCACTGCGCAACGCAGCGACCAGCGAATTGGTAGTGCCCAAGTCGATCCCCACAGCCAGACGACGCTGGTGCGGTTGAGGACTTTGGCCGGGTTCGGCGATCTGCAGTAGGGCCATTGGTATCAGGACTTATCTGTATATCAGGCGTGCGACCGGAGCGGCACTGGGTTAATCGTCGAGGCGCTCTTCTAACTGGCGCACTTCGTAGGTGAGCTTGTCGAGGAACTGCATGCGCCGCATCAGGCGTTCGGCCTGCTCACGGTGCGCCGCATCATTCCAACAAGCCGCGAAGCTTTGGTTCAGTACATCCTGGGCGGTTTTCAAGCGACGCTTGAACGCTGCAACACCGGCCAGATCGGCACTGTCTTGCAGGTCTTCGAGCTCTTCCCGCAGCTCCATCTGCTGCAGCAGAAACTCCGGATCATGCACCGTGACCTCCAGCGGCAGCTCGCCACCGTTCAAGGCGAGCAAGTAACGCGCGCGCTTGGGCGGACTTTTGAGCGTCTGGTAGGCCTCGTTGAGGCTCGCGGATTGCTCTAGCGCCAACCGCTGCTCACGCTCGGAAGCGTCAGCAAAGCGGTCCGGATGAACACTGCGCGCCAACTCACGGTAGCGCGTAGCCAGCTGATCGAGGTCCAGATTGAAACTCGGTTGCAGCTCAAATAAAGCGAAATGACAAGGAGTACCCACGACAAGCCTCAGATGTTGAAGCTTTCGCCGCAGCCACATTCACCGCGTACGTTGGGGTTGTTGAACTTGAAGCCTTCGTTCAACCCTTCCTTGACGAAATCGAGTTCGGTGCCGTCCAGGTAGGACAGGCTTTTCGGGTCGATAATCACTTTTTCACCGTGACTTTCGAACACCTGATCCTCTTCAACCACCTCGTCGACAAACTCCAGCACGTAGGCAAGGCCGGAACAGCCTGTGGTGCGAACACCCAGACGAATCCCTTCACCTTTGCCGCGCCCGTCGAGGGAGCGCCGCACGTGTCGAGCAGCCGCTTCTGTCATGCTGATAGCCATCGGTGACTCCTTACTCGTCGCCAAAACCTGAAAGTCAGATCAAGCCTTTCTTCTGCTTGTAGTCACGAACGGCCGCTTTGATAGCGTCTTCTGCGAGTACGGAGCAGTGGATTTTCACTGGCGGCAGAGCCAGTTCTTCAGCCAGCTGAGTGTTCTTGATGGTCTCGGCTTCGTCCAGGGTCTTGCCCTTCATCCACTCGGTAGCGAGGGAGCTGGAGGCGATAGCCGAACCGCAACCGTAGGTCTTGAACTTGGCGTCTTCGATGATGCCTTGCTCGTTGACCTTGATTTGCAGGCGCATAACGTCGCCGCACGCCGGAGCGCCAACCATGCCAGTGCCGACATCAGGATCTTCCGCGTCCATCTTGCCGACGTTGCGCGGGTTTTCGTAGTGGTCGATGACCTTTTCGCTGTAAGCCATGATGCTTAATCCTCACTCATCAGAGAGTCGCTCTTAAAGCCCTGCAAACCTTGGTCGTACAGGGCCGGTTCGCGGCGACTTGGAATCAGTGTGCCGCCCACTCGATTTTCGAAATGTCGACACCGTCTTTGTACATGTCCCACAGCGGCGACAGAGTGCGCAGCTTGGTAACGGCCTCGCAGACTTTCTGCGCGGCGTAGTCGATTTCTTCTTCGGTGGTGAAACGGCCGAAGGTGAAGCGAATCGAGCTGTGTGCCAGTTCGTCGTTGCGGCCCAGGGCGCGCAGTACGTACGAAGGCTCCAGCGAAGCTGAGGTGCAGGCCGAACCGGACGAAACAGCCAGGTCCTTGAGCGCCATGATCAGCGACTCGCCTTCAACGTAGTTGAAGCTCAGGTTCAGGTTGTGCGGTACGCGGGCGGTCATGCTGCCGTTGATGTACAGCTCTTCCAGGCCTTCGACCTGTTTGAAGAAGCGGTCGCTCAAGGCTTTGATGCGCACGTTTTCGGCAGCCATGTCTTCTTTGGCTACGCGGAAAGCTTCACCCATGCCGACGATCTGGTGGGTCGCCAGGGTGCCGGAACGCATGCCACGCTCGTGACCGCCGCCGTGCATGGTCGCTTCGATGCGAACACGCGGCTTGCGGCTGACGTACAGCGCGCCGATGCCTTTAGGGCCGTAGGTTTTGTGGGCAGAGAACGACATCAGGTCGACTTTCAGCTTCGACAGGTCGATGTCGACCTTGCCGGTGGACTGAGCCGCGTCGACGTGGAACAGAATGCCCTTGGAGCGGAGCAGTTCGCCGATGGCTTCGATGTCGTTGATGGTGCCGATTTCGTTGTTCACGTGCATGACCGAAACCAGAATGGTGTCGTCACGCAGTGCCGCTTCGATCATGGCCGGCGTTACCAAACCATCAGTCTGAGGCTCGAGGTAGGTCACTTCAAAACCTTCACGCTCCAGTTGGCGCATGGTGTCGAGGACAGCCTTGTGCTCAATCTTGGTGGTGATCAGGTGTTTGCCTTTGGTCGCATAGAAATGCGCCGCACCCTTGATTGCCAGGTTGTCGGATTCGGTGGCACCGGAGGTCCAGACGATTTCACGCGGATCGGCGTTGACCAGGTCTGCAACCTGACGACGGGCGTTTTCGACGGACTCTTCAGCTTTCCAGCCGAACACGTGGGAACGGGACGCCGGGTTACCGAAGTTTCCGTCAACCAGCAGGCATTCACTCATTTTTTGCGCAACACGCGGATCAACCGGGGTGGTCGCAGAGTAATCAAGGTAAATCGGCAATTTCATGGACTATCTCCTAAATCAGGCTGGCTGGCGTGCCGTTAGCTCTTTGGCTGTCATTCGACGGCGGACGCTTCAATCTTGTCCAGGCGTGGCGCCTTGCTGTTGCAACGGCGCTGGTCCTGACGCTGGGCTATGTCTTGTACCTCACGGCGAGTCACAAGGTCAGCCAAGCTGATACCGCTCAGAAATTCGTGAATCTGCAGGCTCAGGTCACACCACAAGTGGTGAGTCAGGCAGGTATCGCCTGAATGGCAATCGCCTTGGCCCTGGCATTTGGTGGCATCCACCGATTCGTTCACTGCATCGATCACCTGGGCGACCTGAATGCCCTGCATCTCGCGGGACAGTTGGTAGCCGCCGCCCGGACCGCGGACGCTGGACACCAGATTGCTGCGGCGCAATTTGGCGAAAAGCTGTTCGAGGTAGGACAGGGAGATGCCTTGGCGCTCGGAGATATCGGCCAGGGACACCGGCCCGTGCTGCGCGTGCAACGCCAGATCGAGCATGGCGGTCACAGCGTATCGGCCTTTTGTAGTCAGTCGCATGGACAATTACCACGGAGTTCGGAATGGGGCGAGTATGCAATTCCCGAGTATTTAAGTCAACTATAAGACCTAGTACTTTAGTCAGGTTTACCCGCAAAAGAGCGGCCGCATCATAGCAAAGGCTGGGGGTGTATCACCAGTAAATGCGCGTTATTGTTCTTCGCGAGCAAGCCCGCTCCCACAATGGAATGCATTTCAAATGTGGGAGCGGGCTTGCTCGCGAAGGGGGTCGACCCGGTCTAGCTGGCCTGACTCTGATCCTTGTCCTTCACGCAGGCGAAATCTTCTTCGCGCAGCTCAGGCAGATCCTTGGCACAGTAGTTACTGCCCAGATCTTTCAGTGCGCCGCACATCCCCTCCAGACGACCATCGACCGCCTGCAAGTGATCCAGCAACTGACCAATGGCACGCGCCACCGGGTCCGGCATGTCTTCGCCGACGCCGTAGGCATCGAAGCCGATCTTCTCGGCCATGGCCTTACGCTTGGCGTCCTGCTCGTCATCGGACTTGACGATGATCCGCCCGGGAATACCGACAACGGTCGCCCCGGCAGGCACTGCCTTGGTCACCACGGCGTTAGAACCGACCTTGGCACCCGCGCCGACGGTAAACGGGCCAAGTACCTTGGCGCCCGCACCGACGACCACGCCATCTTCAAGGGTCGGGTGACGTTTGCCCTTGTTCCAACTGGTCCCCCCGAGTGTCACGCCTTGATAAAGGGTGACGTCGTTGCCGATCTCGGCGGTTTCACCAATAACGATGCCCATGCCATGGTCAATAAAGAAGCGACGACCAACCTTGGCACCCGGATGGATCTCGATCCCGGTCAGCCAGCGACCGAAGTTCGATACCAGGCGCGCCAGCCATTTCAGCTCTGCGCGCCACAAGGCCGCCGACAGACGATGAATCCAGATGGCATGCATGCCCGGGTAGCACGTCAGAACTTCAAAAGCGTTACGCGCCGCCGGGTCTCGATGGAATACGCTTTGGATATCTTCACGCAGACGCTCAAACATTATTAATCCTTCCGCTTAAGAAGCTCGCCACGGGCCGCTTTTTGGGTTTCCGTGAGTATGCCGCGCAATATGTTCATTTCCGCCCGACTGACCGAGCTACGTCCGTACAACCGGCGCAGGCGCGCCATCAAGTGCCGTGGCTTTTCCGGATCGAGGAATTCGATGGCCACCAGGGTTTGTTCCAGGTGCTCATAGAATCGCTCCAGCTCATCCATGGTCGCCAGCTCACCACTTTTGGTGGACGCCACTTCATCTTTCTCGACCTTGCTCGGCTGCCCTTGGGCCGCAAGCCAGGACATGCGCACTTCATAGCCCAGCACCTGCACCGCCGCCCCAAGGTTCAGCGAACTGAACTCAGGGTCCGAGGGGATGTGCACGTGATAATGACATCGCTGCAGCTCTTCATTGGTCAGGCCGGAATCTTCACGACCAAATACCAAGGCAATCTCGGCGCCCTGCCCGGCTTCTTCCACCACTTTCACGCCGCATTCGCGGGGATCGAGCAGAGGCCAGGGAATGCGCCGGTCGCGAGCGCTGGTGCCAAGCACCAGATTGCAGCCGACCAAGGCATCTTCCAAGGTGGCGACGACTTGCGCGTTTTCAAGGATGTCACCGGCGCCGGAAGCACGAGCATCGGCTTCGTGATGCGGAAATAGCCGCGGTTCGACCAGCACCAGCCGCGACAGGCCCATGTTCTTCATGGCACGCGCAGCCCCGCCGATGTTGCCGGGATGGCTGGTATTGACCAGGACGACACGAATGTTATGCAGCACGGGAGGCGTTCTCGAACACAGAAATAGGGAGCCGAATCTTACAGTTCCTCCGGGTGTCCCGCCTCAAAAATAACTGTTCACTTTTGACGGCGTTCAATGTCGGCATGCTGCGTTGCCGCTTCTCCCTATAGCGAGCTATGAGTCGGCGCGGCGCCTTGCCTGCCAACATTGACCACTCGTCAAAAAGTGAACGTATTTCCGAGGCGGGACACACCGTTAAGCTATGAAAGCGAACACCGACCTTCACCTGTAGAAAAGTTCTGATAGAATGCCCGGCTTTCTTTAACAACCTTAGGTGACACATCCATGCAGCCCATGCTGAATATCGCGCTGCGCGCCGCCCGCAGCGCCAGTGAATTGATTTTCCGCTCCATCGAGCGCCTGGATACCATCAAGGTCGACGAAAAAGACGCCAAGGATTACGTATCCGAGGTGGATCGCGCCGCCGAACAGAAAATCATCGATGCGCTGCGCAAGGCCTACCCGAACCACTCGATCCTGGGTGAAGAGACCGGCATGCACGCCGGCAACGGTATCGAAGGCGAAGAATACCTGTGGATCATTGATCCGCTGGACGGCACCACCAACTTCCTGCGCGGCATTCCTCACTTCGCTGTCAGCATCGCCTGCAAATACCGCGGTCGCCTGGAACACGCCGTTGTTCTGGACCCGGTTCGCCAGGAAGAATTCACCGCCAGCCGTGGTCGCGGCGCTCAACTGAACGGTCGTCGCCTGCGCGTCAGCGGTCGCACCAGCCTGGATGGCGCCCTGCTGGGTACCGGCTTCCCGTTCCGTGACGACCAAATGGACAACCTCGAGAACTACCTGGGCATGTTCCGCGCTCTGGTTGGCCAGACCGCCGGCATCCGCCGCGCCGGTTCGGCAAGCCTGGACCTGGCCTACGTGGCTGCTGGTCGTTTCGACGCGTTCTGGGAGTCGGGTCTGTCCGAGTGGGACATGGCCGCAGGCGCCCTGCTGATTCAGGAAGCCGGCGGTTTGATCAGCGACTTCACCGGCGGTCACGACTTCCTTGAAAAAGGCCACGTCGTTGCCGGTAACACCAAATGCTTCAAGGCAGTTCTGACGGCGATCCAGCCGCACCTGCCGGCCTCGCTGAAGCGCTAAGCTTCCAGCGACAGAAAAAGCACCCTTCGAGGTGCTTTTTTTATGCATGGAATACTGCCCCACTCACACCAAAAACCTAATGTGGGAGCGGGCTTGCTCGCGAAAGCGGTGTATCAGCCCCCATCAATGCTGCATGTGAAGCCGCCTTCGCGAGCAAGCCCGCTCCCACATTGGAATTGTGGTGATTCATGAATTGCGGGCACAAAAAAAGCACCCCAAAGGGTGCTTATTTTTGACTCTCAAACCTGCGTATTCAGCGGTTTTCTTCATTCTGCGACAGGACCAGTTTGCCTTCCTTGTCGACCGGAATCTGGTTGCCGGGATCACGATCCATCCGCACTTTGCCTTCCTTGCCATCCAGCGAATAACGAACGTCGTAACCTACGACCTTGTCGCTGATGTCATTCACCGTATTGCAGCGAGTTTGAGTCGTGGTGTAGGTGTCACGCTCTTGCATGCCTTCCTGAACCTTGTTGCCTGCATAACCACCGCCGACAGCGCCTGCGACCGTGGCAATCTTCTTGCCGGTGCCGCCGCCGATCTGGTTACCCAGCAAACCACCTGCTAATGCACCGACCACCGTACCGGCAATCTGGTGTTGATCCTTGACCGGCGCTTGCCGAGTCACTGCGACATCCTTGCAGACTTCACGTGGCGTCTTGATCTGTGTCTTGACCGGTTCAACGGCTAGTACTTGCGCATACTCAGGGCCGCTTTTAACCAGGCTATAGGTGGCAACAGCACCCCCGGCAGTCACACCGACAGCACCCAATACCGCACCAACCAGCAACGACTTGTTCACATGAACCTCCTGACCATCACATGCGGGAAGAACCCGCGCTTCTCCCAGCCTTGGAGCATAAAAAAAGGCGCGAGTTCAACTCGCGCCTTTTTTGGCAGACAGCGGGAAACGATGGCCGTTATGGACGGTCGTCGACTTCCTTCTCGGTTGCCGCAGGAGGAATCAGATCCTCGCTGTTGAGGTTCAGCCAGATCAGCACCACGTTCGCGATGTAGATCGACGAGTAAGTACCCGCCAGAACACCGATGAACAGGGCAATGGAGAAACCGAACAGGTTGTCGCCACCGAAGAACAACAGGGCCGAGATCGCCAGCAACGTGGAGATCGAGGTCGCCATGGTGCGCAGCAGGGTTTGCGTGGTCGAGATGTTGATGTTCTCGATCAGGCTGGCCTTGCGCAGCACCCGGAAGTTCTCACGAACCCGGTCGAATACCACGATGGTGTCGTTGAGCGAGTAACCAATGATCGCCAGTACCGCCGCCAACACCGTCAGATCGAAGGTGATCTGGAAGAACGACAGGATACCGATGGTCACGATCACGTCGTGGATCAACGAAACGATGGCACCGACCGCAAACTTCCACTGAAAGCGGAACGCCAGGTAGATCAGGATGCCGCCCAGCGCCATCAGCATGCCGAGGCCGCCCTGGTCGCGCAACTCTTCACCCACCTGCGGGCCGACGAACTCGACGCGCTTGACGCTGGCCGGGTTGTCGCCGCCGACTTTCTGCAGCGCTTCAGCCACCTGGTGACCCAGTTGCGGATCTTCACCCGGCATACGTACCAGCAAATCGGTAGTTGCACCGAAGCTCTGCACGATTGCTTCGTGATAACCCGATGTCACCAGCTGCTCACGCACCTTGGTGACGTCGGCCGGACGCTCGTAGGTCAGCTCAATGAGCGTACCGCCGGTAAAGTCCAGGCCCCAGTTCATGCCCTTGTGGAAGACGCTGAAAATGGCCAGCGCCGTAAGGAACAATGTGACGCCGAACGCAAAGTTGCGAACGCCCATGAAGTTGATTGTACGTAACATGGCAGCCCCTTAAATCCACAACTTCTTGAAGTCACGACCGCCGAAGATCAGGTTGACCATCGCGCGGGTCACCATGATGGCCGTGAACATCGAGGTAAAGATCCCGAGGGACATGGTCACTGCGAAGCCTTTGACCGGGCCGGTGCCCATCGCAAAGAGAATCCCGCCGACCAACAATGTTGTCAGGTTGGCGTCGAGAATCGCGGTGAATGCCCGGCCGAAGCCTTCGTTGATTGCCCGTTGTACGGTCATGCCAGCTGCGATCTCTTCACGAATCCGCGAGAAGATCAGTACGTTGGCGTCGACCGCCATACCCATGGTCAATACGATACCGGCGATACCCGGCAGGGTCAGTGTTGCACCCAGCAGCGACATCAAGGCCAGCAGCAGCACCATGTTCACCGCCAGCGCGACGGTGGCAATGATGCCGAAGAAGCGGTAGATGGCGATGATGAACAGCGAGACAAACAGCATGCCCCACAGCGATGCATCGATACCCTTGGTGATGTTGTCGGCACCCAGGCTTGGACCAATGGTGCGCTCTTCAGCGAAGTACATCGGTGCAGCCAGACCACCGGCACGCAACAGCAGCGCCAGCTCGGAGGACTCGCCCTGACCGTTCAGGCCAGTGATGCGGAACTGAGCACCCAGCGGCGACTGGATGGTCGCCAGGCTGATGATTTTCTTCTCTTCTTTAAACGTCTGGACCGCAACGTCTTTCTCGACGCCGTTGACCATTTGCTTGGTGTAGGTGGTAACAGGGCGCTGCTCGATGAAGATCACCGCCATGCTGCGACCGACGTTGCTGCGAGTCGCACGACTCATCAGCTCGCCGCCATGACCATCCAGATGGATGTTCACTTCTGGCGTGCCGTGCTCGCCGAAGCCAGCCTTGGCGTTGGTGACCTGGTCACCGGTGATGATCAGGCCACGCTCGATCTGTGCTGGCGGACGCTTGCCTTCACGGAATTCGAACGTTTCGGTTGTGGCTTTCGAAGCCCCCGGCTCAGCGGCCAGACGGAACTCAAGGTTGGCCGTCTTGCCGAGGATACGCTTGGCTTCTGCGGTGTCCTGCACGCCCGGCAGCTCAACCACGATGCGGTTGGCGCCCTGACGCTGGACGATCGGTTCGGCAACACCCAGCTCGTTGACGCGGTTACGGACCGTGGTCAAGTTCTGCTTGATGGAGTATTCACGGATTTCCGCCAGCCTAGCTGGGGTCATCGCCAGACGCAGTACCGGTTGGCCATTGAGGTCGGCCGGAACAATGTCGAAATCGTTGAAGTTCTTGTGGATCAGCGCACGGGCCTGTTCGCGGGCAGCTTCATCACTGAAGCCCAACTGAATGGCACCGTTGAATTGCGGCAGGCTGCGATAGCGCAGTTTCTCTTTACGCAACAGGCTCTTTACATCGCCTTCGTACACTTTCAAGCGTGCGTCGATTGCCTTGTCCATGTCCACTTCCAGCAGGAAGTGCACACCACCGGACAAGTCCAGACCCAGCTTCATCGGGTGCGCACCGAGGCTGCGCAGCCACTGCGGAGTGGTTTGTGCCAGGTTCAGTGCAACAACGTAGTCATCGCCCAATGCCTTGCGCACGACGTCTTTGGCCGGCAGCTGATCTTCAGCCTTGGTCAGACGAATCAGACCGCCCTTGCCATTGGCCGCCAGCGTGGCTGCCTTGACGTTGATCCCGGATTCCTTGAGCGCAGTGCTCACACGATCCAGATCAGCCTGATTGACCAACAGCGCAGTACTTGCACCGCTGACCTGAATGGCCGGGTCATCAGGATATAGATTGGGAGCGGAATAAATCAGACCGACCGCCAGCACCGCCAGGATCAGAATGTATTTCCACAGAGGGTATTTGTTCAGCATCACGCCGCCCGTTTATGACGCGGGGCGCCTTGCGCGCCCCGTCGATTGAATATGAAGTTGAAACTTAGATCGCTTTCAGCGTGCCTTTTGGCAGCGTCGCGGCAATAGCGCCCTTCTGGAACTTCATTTCGACAGTGTCGGAAACTTCCAGAACAACGAAATCGTCTGCCACTTTAGTGATCTTGCCGGCGATACCACCGGTGGTCACAACTTCGTCGCCTTTTTGCAGGCTGCCCAGCAGGTTCTTCTGCTCTTTGGCGCGCTTGGCCTGTGGACGCCAGATCATCAGGTAGAAGATGACCAGGAAACCGACCAGGAAAATCCACTCAAAACCGCCACCCATTGGGCCGGCAGCAGCAGGTGCAGCAGCGTCAGCCATGGCATTAGAGATAAAAAAGCTCATTTAGCACTCCAGTTGCAAATGTTGAATCTTGGGTCAGAAAACTCAGTCCAAAGGCGGAACAGGTAACCCGCGTTTGGCGTAGAAGGCATCGACAAAGGCGGCCAATGTACCCTGTTGAATAGCCTCGCGTAAACCAGCCATAAGCACTTGATAATGCCGCAAGTTATGGATGGTATTGAGCATGCTTCCCAGCATTTCGCCGCACTTGTCCAAGTGATGCAGATAAGCACGGGAGAAGTTCTGGCAGGTATAGCAATCACAGGTCGGATCCAGCGGCGAATCATCATGGCGATGGAACGCGTTACGGATCTTCAGCACGCCGGTGTCGATGAACAGATGCCCATTGCGGGCATTACGGGTTGGCATCACGCAATCGAACATGTCCACACCGCGGCGCACACCCTCAACCAGATCTTCCGGTTTGCCAACGCCCATAAGGTAACGAGGTTTGTCAGCCGGCATCTGACCCGGCAGGTAATCCAGCACCTTGATCATTTCGTGCTTGGGCTCGCCCACCGACAGACCGCCAATGGCCAGGCCATCAAAGCCGATCTGGTCGAGGCCTTCCAGCGAGCGCATGCGCAGGTCCTGGTGCATGCCGCCCTGAACGATGCCGAACAGCGCCGCCGTGTTGTCGCCATGGGCTTCTTTCGAGCGCTTGGCCCAACGCAACGACAGCTCCATCGAAATACGTGCGACGTCTTCGTCAGCCGGGTACGGCGTGCATTCGTCGAAAATCATCACGATGTCCGAGCCCAGGTCACGCTGGACCTGCATCGATTCTTCCGGCCCCATGAACACTTTGGCGCCGTCGACAGGAGAAGCGAAGGTCACGCCCTCCTCCTTGATCTTGCGCATGGCGCCCAGGCTGAACACCTGGAAACCGCCGGAGTCGGTCAGAATTGGGCCTTTCCACTGCATGAAATCGTGCAGGTCGCCGTGCTTCTTGATCACTTCAGTGCCAGGACGCAGCCACAAGTGGAAAGTGTTGCCCAGAATGATTTCCGCGCCGGTGGCGGTAATATCCCGCGGCAACATGCCCTTGACGGTGCCGTAGGTGCCCACCGGCATGAAGGCCGGGGTTTCTACGGTGCCGCGTGGAAAGGTCAAACGACCGCGACGAGCCTTGCCGTCAGTAGCAAGCAACTCAAACGACATACGACTTTGGCGACTCATTCTTTGTCCTCAGGGCCACGTGGTGCGGGGTTACGGGTGATAAACATCGCATCACCGTAGCTGAAAAAGCGGTATCCATGCTCGACGGCCGCTTTATAGGCAGCCATGGCTTCGGGATAACCGGCGAACGCCGAAACCAGCATCAACAGCGTGGATTCAGGCAAATGGAAGTTGGTGACCAAGGCATCGACCACATGAAACGGTCGGCCCGGGTAGATAAAGATATCGGTGTCGCCACTGAACGGCTTGAGCACGCCATCGCGCGCAGCACTTTCCAGCGAACGCACGCTGGTGGTACCCACGGCCACCACGCGACCACCGCGAGCGCGACACGCTGCCACCGCATCCACCACGTCCTGGCCGACTTCCAGCCATTCGCTGTGCATGTGGTGATCTTCGATCTTCTCGACGCGCACCGGCTGGAACGTACCCGCACCGACGTGCAAGGTCACGAACGCGGTCTCGACGCCCTTGGCGGCAATCGCCTCCATCAGCGGCTGATCGAAATGCAGCCCCGCCGTCGGCGCCGCCACCGCGCCCAGGCGCTCGGCGTAGACCGTCTGATAACGCTCACGGTCCGAGCCTTCATCCGGGCGGTCTATATAAGGCGGCAACGGCATGTGCCCGACGCGGTCCAGCAGCGGCAACACCTCTTCGGCGAACCCCAGTTCGAACAACGCATCGTGACGCGCCAGCATCTCGGCCTCGCCACCGCCATCAATCAGGATCTTCGACCCCGGCTTCGGCGACTTGCTGGAACGCACATGCGCCAGCACGCGATGACTGTCGAGCACGCGCTCGACCAGGATTTCCAGCTTGCCGCCGGAAGCCTTCTGGCCAAACAGCCGCGCCGGAATCACCCGGGTATTGTTGAACACCATCAAATCGCCCGGGCGCAAATGCTCGAGCAAATCTGTGAATTGACGGTGTGCCAGGGCGCCGCTGACCCCATCAAGGGTCAACAGGCGACTGTTGCGACGCTCAGCCAAAGGGTGGCGGGCGATCAGCGAATCTGGGAGTTCGAAAGTAAAGTCAGCAACGCGCATGATGGGGTTCGTCTAGCAGGGGCCGGAAGTCTAGCCGAAATAGTGAAAATTCTCTATGTACCTGATTGACCGACGGTAATCTCATCTCTATACTCCGCGGCCATTGAGCCCTGATGGCGGAATTGGTAGACGCGGCGGATTCAAAATCCGTTTTCGAAAGGAGTGGGAGTTCGAGTCTCCCTCGGGGCACCAAAATTAAGAAAGGTCTTGCTTAGCAAGGCCTTTTTTTTTGTCTGCCAAAAAGTGCCTGACACAACGCCGACCTGTAGGAGCCGGCTTGCTGGCGATGCTTTTGATTTCTCGCCTCCTCGACCGGTACGACCCTTCTCAAGGATTCACCCCATGGAACTGCTGCTGGAAACCGTCGCCCTGTTCTGCCTCAAGCTTGCTTATGAGACGGAGGATTCGAGTCCGATTCTTCGGGATGATTTGGTGATGAGTGATTATGAGCGGGAGGTTTTTGGGTTGCTCGTGCGTCGGGGGGATGTTGAGGGGATTCAGTTTCGAGTGGCTCACTGCATTGGTTTGGCACTGGACGCTATAGGTGGTCTTGATACGCCGCTTGGGCGTGAGCTGCATCGGTTGTCTGCTGATTTCTGCAATGCACGGGCGATAGAGCAGCTTGAAGCGCCGGTCCTTGCGCTTAGGGACTATTTGAAAGACATTCAGTGAATGATGATCCCGCGTGCACACCAGGCGTTTCCGTCTTGTCTTGAACAAGAGGCGAAGGCTCTTGACCATGTTATGGGTCAGCTCCGTCAGGCGCGCGTGGCAATGCATCGATTCATAGAGGTCAGAGTCGGTGACGAGGAATTGGTCATTCCCTACCGGATTTATCATCAGGATCATGAAAGTGCCCTCACCCACCTGACTGAAACCCAGAGCATTTTGTACTCGTGTCTTCTGACACGGCACCATGATGGTCATGTGCGCCAACGTCATCTGGAGCGCATTGTCTCAGTGCATGAACTCTGGATTGTCCCGTTCGTGCTCCAGTTGACGGGCGAATACGTCATCGAGACTCTTGAAGCCGTCGAAGCGCATCTACCTACGCTCGATCCGGCTCTTTACGGTCGTTTCATTCGAGACAATCAGGCGTACTTTCAAACGACGCAAGCACGCATGATCAGCTATTGGGATTGCTACTACCGACGCCTGTATAAAAACCCATCCGACTATGTGGGGTTTCGCATCCTATCCAAATTTTGTGAGTTTTCTAAAAGCAGCTAGAACTCGACTCTGCCCCCCACCCACACCCAAAACAGCATGACTCGTCCGCCGTGCGTTTATTACACTGCATCGTCGAAAGCTGGAAGACCAAAGTGAAACAAACTGCATATGAAAAAGGCCCTGACGGGCCCTTTTTGGTGATGACGCTAAACTCAAAAGCAAATCAAACTTCGCTGTCAACTCACAGCCTGCTGACAATCTCCTTCCAGATGTACCCGTAGTTATATTCCAACCAACGAACAAGTAGTTTGTCGAACTGCCTACGAAACCAATTGTTCTTCCGGGCGGCGCGCCGTTCTTCAATCATGGCATTGAGGGAGTCAGGATCGAAGCCTGTCCATACCGTTGGGAGGGCCGCTGCAATATTGGTAAAGCACACAGGCGCAACTTCGGAGTAAAGAATCTCGTAGAGGGTTTGAGGATCAACTCCTCTCACCTGACTCGCTATGTAATCGTAATCAACCGGGAAATCATTGAACGGATCCGAGAGCGCGACCCTAATCTTTGTCAACTCAGATTGATTCAAAGAATATCCCAATGTGAAAACTCCTCTAATTCCTCATCAAGCGAGTCCGCTACCGTTCCGCCTGCGACGCCCCCAACAACAGTTCCCAGAAACACAACGGCAAATGCACAGATCGGGGCGCCTGGCCCACAGAGAGCGCTGACTCCAAGCCCTGCCAGAATACCGCCCGCCGCGCCGCCGCCCACAATGAGCCCTTGACGCGCCGTTTCCTTTTGTTTGTTTTCCGCATTCAGAATTTGATAAGTCGCGATAGCAGCTGTGACCAAAATGCCAAGCTTGCCCATTAGCTGCATTTTTTTAGTGCCATTTGTGAACTTGGAATTGTCCCGCCCTGCGGCCTCCAAAATTGTGTAATGAACCTTGCTCTGCTCCGTCGGTGAAAGGCTGTCGTAACTCTTCTTGAACAGCTCCTTGGAGTAACGATCAAAAAGCGTTTGAAGCGTTCTGCCATCGGCCTTCTTTTTTTGCACGACAGCCAAGCCCTGCACAGAGGTAACCTTGCGGTGCTCCATCAAGATCTTGTTTCGCATTTCATGACTGAACTGCACGCCCTCTCGCGCAGTGATCTTCCCGGTCTTCACATCGGCCAACGTCTGTTGTGACATACGTTTTATGTTTTTCAGGTAGCTCGCCCGGACCTTTTCGTCAGAGACCGCGTCCAGAGAGAACCTAAGTGCAGTTCCCTCCATCAGTTCTAACGCCCTATCGAGCGGAGAATCTTGTAAGGCGTGTTCACGCTGAACGACATAGCTGCCGGTGACGAGATATGGTTCTGTCATAGGATGTTCTTTATCCTAATATTCTATTCAAAAAGCTTTCTGTGAGAGACGACGTACCGGCTGGAGCTTCATCATCAAATTTGAGCATCACGCAGGTCTTACCGGACGGATTCGTAAACTTAACGGCATTGTCTTTACTGAACACCCCTGGCAGTGACGACCCATCCTCGAAATGAGCGGTGCACGATAAGCCTTCATAGCTTTCGTCAGCTGGAATTCTGAAGCCGATCCAGCTTGCGAAACCCGTTAACGGCGCAGGAGGAACAAATTCGCAGGGTGTGTGGGTATCGCCAATTATTACCGTACCCGAACCACCAATCACGATGCCGCCGTGGGTACCTCCGGTATCGATGGTCGCTGCATTCTTGCCGTAATGAACACGGTCGCAGACAGTCCTGAAGAGAGCGCACTACCGCAAGTGCAGGTGTCGCCCTGACGCGCTGCGGGAAGGCCGTCGAAGAATACGTCGGGAGATCCTGATGCAATCGGGTTGGTACCGTGCCCCGGTAAAGGACAACGGTATAAATCGCTTTTACGCGCTGCTGGCTTAGCCACTTTGACCTCCTGTCAAAAATCCTTGCGAGCGTCATAACCTACCCGAAACAAAGGGGACGGACCACATTACTTCACAACGTAATTTGGGCTCGATGTGTTCGAAGGTTGCGAGAACAGGGCCTCCACGATACCCTCCCACCGTCGCTGCCAATTCAGCGGCCGGGCTTGGTAACCCGAGGTAAATCACTGCGCAGCAGTGCCATGCGTTCGCAGGCGCTTTTTTTTTCGCCTGCGATCTGCGTTATGGCGGCTGTGCGTGGGACGTCTTCGGACGTGCCGGTTTCCTTGATTTCCCGGTTTACCAACCTGCGCACAGCTGCCACCCATTCGCTTGGTAACGAATTGTGGCGGCTCTTAAAAATTAAGGAGCTTCACAATGCGCTGTATGGATACGTACACAATTTGGCTTTTCCCTCAACGCAACTCCCAGTTGCGTAACGCCCCACCGTCCGCCCTCTCCCACCGCATCTCCATCATCGGAGGTGGCCAATGACCTATCAATCAGAGCTGAAAACCATCGGCCTAACCCCCGCCATTTACTGTGCCGATCAACCACTCTTCCACGTCACTCGTGGTGTTCCCCTTGGGGATGCATTAGCCATGGCTTCTGACTTTCTGTTTCTCGCCAAGAAGCTGAATGAAGATGCGGCGTATGCCACGGACACCGACCGGCACGCCTGGGCCGCGCATTATTTGACGGCGATGAGTAAGGCGGTGGTTGATGATGCGGTGAAGGTGCTTGGGCGGGGGCGGGGTTCTGCGGCGGCGGCTGAGCGGGCGGGGGCGACGTCTGAAGGATAGTGGTTGAAAAATGGGGAGTGGGCTGCTTGATGGTGGCGGTAGGGTCAGCATTGATGTTGGCTGGTCTGACGCCTTCGCGAGCAAGCCCGCTCCCACATTGGATGTGTGTTTAGTCAGTTGGGCCCCGAGTTTTTCGGGGTTTTTTCGTGTTGGGGTCAGAGGACGTGTTGGGAGATCAGTTTTGAGATTTCTACCATTGATGTTCTGCCGGTGAATTCGAACTTCACTTTTCCCAACGACGAGAAGTAGATCTCCAGCTCCGAATCCAGGTCGAAGGTGCCGGATGTTTCCACCGAGTACGCCACGATGTTTTTGTAGGGCAGCGAGGTAAAGTCTTTTTTGCTGCCGGTGAGGCCCTGGACGTTGACGGCGATGATGCGTTTGTTGGTGAACACCACGCCGTCGCGCATGGATTTGTAGGCGTCGATGACCTGCTCCCCTTCCAGCAGCAGTGCGCTGACGCGTTCGGCGTATTCTTCGTTTTGCTTGAGTTTGAAGAATCCCTTGTTGTTGAAATCGATCATGTGTCGCTCCTGTTATTCAATCTGTATCGGTCCTTTGGTCCCGGCATCGCTGTCGGTCCAGTAGTCCTGATTCTGCAGGCTTCGATCGCCCTGGAGGGTGAAGAGAATTTTGCCCTGGCGAAACTGTAGCGTGCCGTCGATACGCTTGGCGTTGACCTGTTTGCCGTTGACCCACACCTGTTCCTTGGCATCGATGCGGAGGGTGGCGACGGTTGCGCCGGCATCGCTCTTGGCCACCCATTGCCCGACGTAGGGGGTTTGGGCGCTTGAGCTGTCCGCGGTGGGGTTGCTGAAGCCGGCCTTGGCGTTTTCTGCCTTGCTCTTGTGGATATCGCAGCCTTGGGTTTCGCTGACCTGGGTGCAACCGGATTGCTCCAGCTGTTTGCGGTATGTGTCGTTGATGGCGTAGGCCGGGGATTGCGCCGCGATCAGGATGACCAGCGCAGGCAGGATGAGTCGGTTCATGTGTGCTCCTTTGCGATCTCGTCGGACGGCATCGTACGTTTACTGTAGCGGGCGAGTGTGCCGCGCTTGTGCCACAAAACATTTCAGACAATGCGCGCCGTGGTCAGTGCTCTTCTAGACTTAACGGGTGGTCGTGGAAAGAACCGAGCACGTCGCTTTGGTGCAGTCGAATCAATACCAGCGTGGCAAGCTGCCTCAATGCCCTATAAAAGGTGCGGCAAAGACCGCGCCGGGCACAACAAGATGCCCGCTCAGGGTGCCCTGGCCAACGGCCTGACAATGCCACGATACCGTGACGTGGTGTGAATGCCGCAGCCGACACTTTCGGACGACCGACAACCGCCAGGTTTGTCCGTGACCGTGAGGAATGCTGTATGCCTGATGAGATGTTGCAATTGCCTATGGTCAACAGCGTGCTGGAGCGCCACAAGGGCTCTGCGGGTGCACTGTTGCCCATCCTTCATGAGATTCAGGCCGGGATCGGTTACATCCCCGATGCCGCCATCCCCGAGATTGCCCACGCCCTCAATCAGAGTCAGGCCGAGATTCGTGGGGTGATCAGCTTTTACCATGACTTCCGCACCGCGCCGCCGGCCCGACATATTCTGCGTCTGTGTCGGGCTGAGTCGTGCAAGAGTCGTGGCGCCGAGCAGCTTGCCGCGCAGTTGCGTGAACGACTGCAACTGGACGATCACGGCAGCAGCGCCGATGGCAGCATCAGTTTGCGTCCGGTGTATTGCCTTGGCGCTTGTGCTTGTTCGCCAGCGCTGGAACTTGATGGTCAGGTGCATGCGCGGCTCAGTGCCGAGCGTCTCGATGCTTTGCTCGACGCTTGCCGGGAGGACGTATGAGCCTCTATCTATCCTGTGATTCCCTGGCCCGTGCCGTGGGTGCCGATGCGGTGGCGTCTGCCCTTGCCAGCCAGGACCTGCAACGCACCAGTTCTCGCGGCCTGTACTGGCTGGAACCGCTGTTGGAAGTGGACACCGCGCAAGGCCGTATCGGTTTTGGCCCGCTGACCGCTAGCGATGTGCCGTCCGTGCTCGATGCGCTGCAAGGCGAGCCGTCCTCGCACCCACTGGCCTTGGGCCTGGTGGAAGAATTGCCGTATCTGAAGTCTCAACAACGTTTGCTGTTTGCCCGCGCCGGCATCACCCGGCCGTTGTCGCTGGACGATTACCGGGCCCACGGAGGTTTCGAGGGTTTAACAAGGGCCGTCACTATTGGCGGCGATGAGACCGCGACCGCGGTGTTCGATTCAGGCCTGCGTGGCCGTGGCGGCGCGGCCTTCCCCGCCGGGATCAAATGGCGCACGGTGCGCGCCACCCAGGCGACGCAGAAATACATTGTGTGCAACGCCGACGAAGGCGACTCCGGCACTTTCGCCGACCGCATGTTGATGGAAGGTGACCCCTTCCTGCTGATCGAAGGCATGGCCATTGCCGGCATCACCGTCGGCGCCAGCTACGGCTACATCTATGTGCGCTCGGAATATCCACAGGCCATCGCCACGCTGAACGAGGCGCTGGTGATTGCCCGGACTAACGGTTACCTCGGCGCCAATGTCGGCGGCAGCGGCTTGGCCTTCGATATGGAAGTGCGCGTCGGTGCAGGCGCTTATATCTGCGGTGAAGAAACCGCGCTGCTGGATTCGCTGGAAGGCAAGCGCGGGATCGTCCGCGCCAAGCCGCCGATCCCCGCGTTGAAAGGCCTATTCGGTTTGCCGACTCTGGTGCACAACGTACTGACGCTGGCCTCGGTGCCGCTGATTCTGGCCAAGGGTGCGCAGTTCTATCGCGATTACGGCATGGGCCGCTCCTTGGGCACGATGCCGTTCCAATTGGCGGGCAATATTCGTCGTGGCGGTCTGGTGGAACGGGCTTTCGGCCTGACCCTGCGGGAACTGGTGGAAGACTACGGCGGCGGCACCGCCAGTGGCCGACCATTGAAAGCTGCGCAAGTCGGCGGCCCACTCGGCGCCTGGGTGCCACCGTCGCAATTCGACACACCGCTGGATTACGAAGCGTTCGCCGGCATCGGCGCGATGCTCGGTCATGGCGGTGTGGTGGTGGCTGACGACACGCTTGACATGGCCCACATGGCGCGCTTCGCCATGCAGTTCTGCGCCGAGGAATCCTGTGGCAAGTGCACGCCCTGCCGCATCGGCTCGACCCGGGGCGTGGAGGTGATCGACCGCTTGCTGGCAGCACCGGACCAGAACGGTCGCGATGAGCAGGTGATCCTCCTCAAGGACCTGTGCGACACCCTGCAATACGGTTCGCTGTGCGCCTTGGGCGGCATGGTGTCCTTTCCCGTCGCCAGCGCCCTCAAGTACTTCCCCGCCGACTTCGGTCTGCAATCTTCGGAGGCCGACCAATGATCACTCTCTTCGACCCGAACACCGACATCGATCTGGGCACTCCGGCCCGCGAAAGTCAGGTGCAAATCACCCTGAACATCGACGGCCGCAGCATCAGCGTGCCCGAAGGCACTTCGGTGATGCGCGCCGCCGCGCTGATGGGCACCACGATTCCGAAACTGTGCGCCACCGACAGCCTCGAAGCCTTCGGTTCTTGCCGCATGTGTCTGGTAGAAATCGATGGCATGCGCGGCTACCCGGCGTCCTGCACCACGCCGGTCAGCGAAGGCATGAGCGTTCACACCCAGACGCCGAAACTCGCGACCCTGCGCCGCAACGTCATGGAGTTGTACATCTCCGATCACCCGCTGGACTGCCTGACCTGCTCGGCCAACGGCAACTGCGAACTGCAAACCGTTGCCGGTCAGGTTGGCCTGCGGGAAGTGCGTTACGGCTATGAAGGCGAGAATCATCTGGCCGATGTGAAGGACACTTCCAACCCCTATTTCGACTACGACCCGAGCAAGTGCATCGTCTGCAACCGTTGCGTGCGCGCCTGCGAAGAAACCCAAGGCACGTTTGCCCTGACCATTACCGGTCGCGGGTTCGAGTCCCGGGTCGAGGCCGCCGGTGGCGATAACTTCCTCGACTCGGAATGCGTGTCTTGCGGCGCCTGTGTGCAAGCCTGCCCTACCGCGACGCTGATGGAAAAAAGCGTGGTCGAACTGGGTCAGCCCGAACGCAGCGTGATCACCACGTGCGCCTATTGCGGCGTGGGTTGCTCGTTCCGCGCAGAGATGAAAGGCGACCAACTGGTGCGCATGGTTCCGGACAAGAACGGTCAGGCCAACCACGGCCACTCCTGCGTCAAAGGACGCTTTGCCTGGGGCTACGCCACTCACCCGGATCGCATCACCAAACCGATGATCCGTAAGCACATCAACGACCCGTGGCAGGAAGTCAGCTGGGATGAAGCGGTGACCTACGCCGCCAGCGAATTCCGTCGGCTGCAGCAAAAATACGGCCGTGATTCCATTGGTGGGATCACCTCCAGCCGTTGCACCAACGAAGAAACCTATCTGGTGCAAAAACTGGTGCGCGCCGCGTTCGGCAACAACAACGTCGACACCTGCGCGCGGGTCTGCCACTCGCCGACCGGTTATGGCTTGAAACAAACGCTCGGTGAGTCCGCCGGCACCCAGAGTTTCGACTCGGTGATGCAGGCCGACGTGATCCTGGTGATGGGCGCCAACCCCAGCGACGCCCACCCTGTGTTCGCCTCCCAGCTCAAACGCCGTCTGCGTGAAGGCGCGCGGCTGATCGTCATCGACCCACGCCGCATTGATCTGGTGGACTCGGTGCATGCCCGCGCTGAATATCATTTGGCCCTGCGTCCGGGCACCAACGTCGCGATGCTCAACGCCTTGGCCCACGTGATCGTCACCGAAGGCCTGCTTGATCAAGCCTTTATCGACGCCCGCTGCGAGGGCAGCGATTTCGCGCGCTGGAGTGAGTTCGTCAGCCGCGCAGAAAACTCACCGGAAGTGCTCGCCGCCATCTGCGGCGTAGACGCTGCCGACATCCGCGCCGCCGCCCGCCTGTATGCCACCGGCGGCAACGCGGCGATCTATTACGGCCTCGGCGTCACCGAGCACAGCCAGGGCAGCACCGCGGTCATGGGCATCGCCAACCTGGCCATGGCCACCGGCAACATCGGCCGCGAAGGCGTCGGCGTGAACCCGCTGCGGGGGCAGAATAACGTGCAGGGCTCTTGCGACATGGGCTCCTTCCCCCACGAATTGCCGGGCTACCGACACATCTCCAACGAGGTGGTGCGGGCGCAGTTCGAACAGGCGTGGAACGTCACCCTGCAACCCGATCCGGGCCTGCGCATTCCGAACATGTTCGAGGCCGCCCTCAGCGGCAGTTTCAAGGGCCTGTATTGCCAGGGCGAGGACATCGCCCAGAGCGATCCGAATACCCAGCACGTCACCGCAGCCCTGTCGGCCATGGAATGCATCGTGGTGCAGGATATTTTCCTCAACGAAACCGCCAGGTTCGCCCACGTGTTCCTGCCGGGCAGTTCGTTCCTGGAAAAAGACGGCACCTTCACCAACGCCGAGCGCCGCATCTCTCGGGTGCGCAAGGTCATGGACCCTCTGGGCGGCAAGGCCGACTGGGAAGGCACCGTGGCCCTGGCCAACGCCTTGGGCTACCCGATGAACTACCAGCATCCGTCAGAAATCATGGATGAAATCGCCAGCCTGACGCCGACCTTCACCAACGTCAGCTACGCCGAACTGGATCGCCATGGCAGCCTGCAATGGCCGTGCAACGCCGCAGCACCGGACGGCACGCCGACCATGCACATCGAGGAGTTCGTGCGCGGCAAGGGGCGTTTCATGCTCACCGGGTACGTGCCCACCGAAGAGAAGGTCAACAACCGCTATCCGCTGCTGCTGACCACCGGGCGCATCCTCAGCCAGTACAACGTCGGCGCTCAGACCCGGCGTACCGAAAACGTCGCCTGGCACGACGAAGATCGTCTGGAAATCCACCCGACCGACGCCGAGAGTCGTGGCATCAATGAGGGTGACTGGGTCGGCATCGGCAGCCGCGCGGGTCAGACCGTGCTGCGTGCGCGGGTCACCGAACGGGTCGCGCCGGGCGTGGTGTACACCACGTTCCACTTCCCTGAATCGGGGGCCAACGTGATCACCACCGACAACTCTGACTGGGCCACCAACTGTCCGGAGTACAAGGTCACCGCCGTGGAGGTCAGCCGCGTTTACCACCCTTCCGAGTGGCAAAAACGCTATCAGGCGTTCAGTGATGAACAGGACCGTTTGCTCAAGGAACGCCGGCATGCCCGTGGCGCTAAAGCGGAGGTGCGCCGATGAGCACTGAAAACCTGATCAAGATGGCCAACCAGATCGCCCAGTATTTCGCCACCGAACCGGACCAGCAACAGGCCGTGCTCGGCGTACGCAATCATCTGCAGATGTACTGGACGCCAAGCATGCGCAAGGAATTGCTGGCCTGGCAGACGGAGCATCAGGGCGCGGACATGCATCCATTGGCGCAGGCGGCGGTCAGTGGGGCGGGGTGGGCGGCTTAGGTTCACACGATCCTCGGAAAGGATTGCCCCTTGGCCTGTTGACTGAAAACTGTGGCGAGGGAGCTTGCTCCCGCTGAACTGCGCAGCAGTCCCCTTCTTCTTCGGAACTTAGGGGGCCGCTTCGCGACCCAGCGGGAGCAAGCTCCCTCGCCACATTGGAGTCGCGCTGCGGCTCAAATAATCGACATAAACCCACAACGCCCTTCAGCTCAAAGCCACTGATTTGATATCGTGCGTGCCATCGCCTCATCAAAGACCCACGACGTTGTTAACAGGGAAGGTTGAATGCAGTTAATCAGTATGTTGCTGTTCTTCGCTGCAACAGCAGGGATGTGGATTTGGGTCGTGAAGAGCCGTGGCCCGTTGAATATCTGGCTGGCGAACCTTGGCGCCGCCGTGGCCAGTTTTATCGTCGGGGCTGCGATACTGATTCTTTGCTCGAGATGGCTAACCCCGGACATCCCCTTCTCCCGAGCCCCGGCCTTTGCGCTGTATACGTTGATGGCATATATAGGCGTTCTGATCGGGACCTGGCTCTTTATGATCGCCAGGTGCAACCAGGAACAATCCCCCTTCTATCGTCATTTGGCTGCGTTAGCGTGCAGCCTGGTGGCCGCATTGATTGCGCTGGTGGTGTCGGTCACGATCTTTCCCCTCAAGTGACCCCCTCGGGCGATTGATGAAGCTCAGCCAGGGCTCTGCGCTATCATCGCCGACCTGTGCGCCAAGAGCCTTGAACCCGGATGTCCGTATCTCTGCCATTGCCTGACGATAAACACTCACTGCCACCGGTGCTGGTCGGCCCGCTGTTGCGGCGGCTGGAACCTGCGCGGCTGGTCATGTGGCTCGTGGGCTCCCGGGCGCTGTCGCTGACGTTGCGCCTGCAAGACTGTGCCGACATCCGACTGGATGCCGGACAGTGCACCGTCATCCCGGTCGGCACTCACGCGTTTATCCACTTGATCGATGTGCCGCTGGCGACCGCCCTGCCCTGCGACACCATGATCGATTACGACCTGTTGATCGACGGGACTGGCATCGCCGACTGGGCCCCGCATCTGCTCTACGGCGAGGCGCGCTGCCCGAACTTCGTGCTGCGCTCGCGCATTGATCAATTACTGCATGGCTCCTGCCGTAAACCCCATCACCCGGCCACCGATGGCTTGCTCTGTGTCGACGGACTATTGGCAACGGAACATGACGCATCGCAGCGCCCGGCACTGCTGATGATGACCGGCGATCAGGTGTACGCGGATGATGTCGCGGGCCCGATGCTGCGAGCGATCCATGCCTTGATCGACCGTCTGGGTCTGTTTGAAGAACACCTCGAAGGCGCCGTGGTCAGCGACAGCGCCAGACTCTACGAACACCCGGCCAGTTACTACCACCGTGCGGATTTGTTACCGGCGCTTGAGAGCAACGAAACCCTGCGCGAGCGATTTTTCGGTGGCGCGCGCAAGCCGATTTTCACCAGCAGCAGTGCCGACAATCACCTGGTGACGTTTGCTGAAGTGATGGCCATGTATTTGCTGGTCTGGTCGCCGACGCCGTGGACATTGATCGCCCCGCAACCGCCCGCGCTGACGCCTGAAAGACTCAAGCGTTATGCCGTTGAACAAACCCATATCGATGGCTTCAAGTCCGGCCTGGGCGGTGTCGCTCGGGCCATGGCGCACCTGCCGTGCCTGATGATTTTCGACGACCATGACATCACCGACGACTGGAACCTTTCCGCGCAATGGGAAGAAACGGCCTACGGCCATCCGTTCTCCAAGCGCATCATCGGCAACGCCTTGATCGCCTACATGCTTTGCCAGGGCTGGGGCAACAACCCGGACGCGTTCAACGGTGTGCTGGAAAAAATCCGTTTGCTCAGCATCACCGGGGGCGACCGTTACCTCGACAGTCCGGTGCAGGATGACTTGATCGATGCGCTGTTGAGCTTTCAGCAGTGGCATTACGTGCTGCCCACCACGCCCGCACTGGTGGTGATCGACACCCGCACCCGGCGCTGGCGCAGCGAGATGAACCTCAAGCAACCGTCGGGCCTGCTGGACTGGGAAGCCCTCAGCGAACTGCAACAGGAACTGCTCGATCACCCGTCGGCGATCATCGTTTCACCGGCGCCGATCTTCGGCGTCAAACTGATCGAAACCGTGCAGAAAGTCTTCAGCTGGTTCGGTTATCCCCTGTTGGTGGACGCCGAAAACTGGATGGCCCATCGCGGCGCGGCGCAAGTGATCCTGAACATCTTCCGACACTCGCGTACACCGGGTAACTACGTGGTGCTGTCCGGTGATGTGCATTATTCCTTCGTCTACGAAGTGCTGATCCGACACCGCAAGGCCGGTCCGAAAATCTGGCAGATCACCAGCAGCGGCATCAAAAACGAATTCCCGCCGACGCTGCTCGAATGGTTCGACCGCCTCAACCGCTGGCTCTACTCGCCGCGCTCGCCCCTCAACTGGCTGACCAAACGCCGACGCATGCGCATCGTCCCGCACATCCCCGAACATGCCGAGGCCGGCGAACGGCTATGGAACTCGGCGGGCATCGGCCAGGTGTACTTCAATGAGAAAGGGCAACCCCAGGATATCTATCAGCACAACTCAAACGGCTCGCCCAAGACCCGGATGGTTGCGCCTGAACATGACGACTGAAACGGCGAGTCACCATGAACCTCACCCGCACGCTGATCATCGGCAACTCTGGCGCCGGAAAAAGCTGGCTGGCGGAACGATTGGCCGCACAACTCAAGGCGCCATGGATCGATCTCGACCTGATTTACTGGGTCTCGGACGAACACAGCATCGCCCGCCCGCACGCGGCGGCACTGGGCATCGCGCGGGTGGCGGCCGATGAAGATGAGTGGGTGATCGAAGGTGTTTATGGCTGGATCGTCAGAGAACTTATCCACAGGGCAACGGCGCTGATCTGGTTGTGTGTGGATGACGACAGCTGTGTGGCCAATATTCGTCAGCGAGAACACAGACCGGACAATGACGAGTTGCTGAAAGCGTTGGTGGAATGGGCCGCCAGTTATCGGATACGCGAGGACGCCAGTGGATTTACCGCACACCGGCAGTTGTTCGCAGGGTTTCACGGCTCAAAAATCAAACTCATGGATCGAGGTGAGATCAGCGCTTTCGCGAACACGCAATCAAACCAACTCTGACACCTACCCTGTGGCGAGGGAGCTTGCTCCCGCTGGGCTGCGAAGCGGCCCCAACAAATGGGCCTGCTGCGCAAGCCAGCGGGAGCAAGCTCCCTCGCCACAGTTTAATCAGCGCAGGCAATGGTCACGGCCCGGCCAACCCCTCTGACAATCATCTCCACCTCCCGCTCATCGATCGTCAGCGGCGGCAACAAGCGAATGGTCTTCCCCCGGGTTACGTTAATCAGCAAACCGTGATCCCGCGCGGCGATCAGGGTCAGGTCGCGGATCGGCTGCTTGAGTTCGATGCCGATCATCAAGCCTTTACCACGGATCGCCAGGACGTTCGGATTGTCCGCCAGTTCGCTGCGTAATCTGGCGAGCAGGCGTTCGCCCTGAAGCCTGGCGTTCTCCAGCAGACCTTGCTCTTCGATGATGTCCAGCACCGTGCAGCCGACGCGACAGGCCAATGGATTACCGCCGAACGTGCTGCCATGACTGCCCGGTGTGAACAGATCGGCGGCTTTGCCCCGGGCCAGGCAGGCGCCGATGGGGATGCCGTTGCCGAGGCCTTTGGCCAGGGTCATGACGTCCGGGACAATGCCCTCGTGCTGGAACGCGAACCATTGGCCGGTGCGGCCGATGCCGGTCTGGATTTCGTCGAGCATCATCAACCACGAGCGCTTGTTGCAGAGTTCGCGCACCGCTTTGAGATAGCCCGGCGGCGCCAGCCGAACACCGCTTTCGCCCTGGATCGGCTCCATCAGGACTGCCACGATTCGTTGGCCATGGGCTTGTTGCACCTTTTCCAGCGCGCGCAGGTCACCGAACGGTACTTTGACGAAATCCCCCGGCAACTCATTGAAGCCCAGACGCACAGCCGGGCCATCGCTGGCGGATAACGTGCCCAGCGTTCGCCCATGGAAGGCATTTTCCATGACCACCACCAGCGGTTGCTCGACGCCTTTGTGCCAGCCGTAAAGCCGTGCGAGTTTCAGCGCGGTTTCGTTGGCTTCGGCACCGGAGTTGTTGAAGAACGCCCGCTCCATACCGGACAACATCGTCAGCCGCTGCGCCAACCGTTGTTGCCAATCGATGCAGTAGAGGTTGGACGTGTGCAACAGCAAACCGGCTTGCTCGCTGATCGCCGAGACGATTCGAGGATGGGAGTGGCCAACGTTGGTCACCGCCACGCCCGCCACCGCGTCCAGGTATTCACGACCCGCCTCATCCCACAGGCGCGTACCCAACCCTTTGCTGAAACTCAGGGCCAGCGGTTGGTAAGTACTCATCAGGCAGGCGGCGGTCATGGCATCAAGCTCCATCAATGGTCAGTGTTTTTGCAGTATGGTTAGCCACCTGAGCTGGATAAACGCTGCAATACTTCAATCATCTTAAAGCCGAGCTTGATAATGGATTTATTCCAGGCAATGACCGTTTACGTACGCGTGGTAGAAGCCGGCAGCATGACGGCCGCCGCGCAGCAGTGTGAAATGTCCACGACCATGGTTGGCAATCACCTGCGCGCGCTGGAACAACGCCTGGGTGTGCGCTTGCTCCACCGTACGACACGGCGCCAGCGCCTGACGGAATTCGGCTCGGCTTATTACCAGCGCTGCCTTGAAGTATTGGGATTGGTCGCCGATTCCGAACGGCTGGCCGAACAGAGTCAGGACGCGCCCAGCGGTACCTTGCGCATCACGGCACCGCTGACCTTCGGCACGGAAAGGCTCGCGCCGGCGCTCAGCGAGTTTTCCCTGCAATGTCCGAAGGTCAAACTGGACGTGGTGCTCACCAACGGGCGTCCCGACCTGCTCGAAAACGGCCTTGATGTGGCGTTTCGCCTGGGCGCCATTGAGCCGTCCAACCTGATCGCCCGGCCTCTGATCGACTACACCCTGACCATGTGCGCATCACCGGAGTACCTGGCACGCCGATCAACACCGGAAAAACCCGAAGACCTGCAACATCACGACTGCTTGTCCTTTGCCTACCCGGTCGGGGATGACTGGCAATCGGTTGAAAAACAATGGCGCCTGAGCGGCCCGGAAGGTGAAGTGATGGTGGCCGTCAGTGGTCCGATGCTGATCAACAGTTCGGCGGGGTTGCATCAGGCAGCCCGAACCGGAATGGGCATCGTGATGCTGCCCGATGCGTTGGTCGAACAGGACCTGCTCGACGGAAAACTGGTGGCGTTGATGCAGCACTATCAACTGCCGAGCCGGCCCATGCACCTGGTGTATGCCCAGGACCGCTACCGGCTGCCGAAATTACGCCACTTCGTCGACTTTGCCATGCAGTTATGGGGCAAACACTAGCCGTGGCATTGCGCCATGAACTAATCTCGACGCCAGGCGGATCAATTGATATCTGTGCGTCAGGGAGAGCGGTGATGGGGGAAGCGTCGAATATCACGCCGTTGAAATTCAATGTCTCAGATTTTAGCGAAGACCTGCTCCACACCATTCTGGAACTGGTCAGCGATGGCATTTGGGACTGGAACGCCAACACAGGTTTTGTTTACCGCAACCCCGGTTGGTACAAGATGCTCGGCTACGAGCCTCATTCCCTGGACAACACCGCGTTGACTTGGGAAAACCTCATCCACCCTGACGATTACCCCGGCGTCATGGCCGTGTTTGATGACTACCTGAAACAGCGCGCGCCCACCTATCAAGCCGAATATCGCTGCCGCATGCTGGACGGCAACTACACCTGGATCGAAGACCGCGGCTATGTGCTGTCCCGCAATGCCGACGGTTCGGTGGCGCGCATGGTCGGCGCGCACCGCAGCATCGACGACAAACGACGTCTGCTCGAGGAGTTGGAACGACGCGCTCATTCCCTTGAAGCCATCGTTGAAGAGCGTACGCGGGAGTTGTCCCGGGTCAATCAGCAGCTTCAGATTCAACTCGAAGAGAACTGCAAACTGGCGGAAACCGACGCGCTCACCGCCATCGCCAATCGCTACCTGATGGAAAAAAGTCTGCCTCAGGAATGCGAACGAGCCCAACGCTTTCGACGACCGCTGTCTCTGATTGCCATGGACATCGATGACTTCAAGATCATCAACGATCACTACGGCCATGCCTTGGGTGATGCAGCCATCGTGCAGGTGGTCGAGGGCGTGAAGCACTTCGTGCGCGAAGGTGATCTGCTGGCGCGATGGGGCGGTGACGAGTTCGTCATGATCCTTCCCGATACCTCATTGGCTGACGCCAGACTCCTGGCCGAAAAAATCCGCGATGGCCTGTCGAGCCTGCCCCCGGTGGGCGCGTTTCAGGTGACCATGAGTTTTGGCGTGGTTCAGCGCTTTGAGGAAGAACAGCAGACTGGTTTGCTGGCTCGGGCTGATCAGGCGCTTTATCGGTCGAAGGTAGCGGGCAAGAATGTGATTTCGGGGTGAATGACATCTTGCTCATTCGCGATGTTCTGCCCTCGGAAGTGGAATCCGTACGAGTCTTTTTGGGCGAAAACGGATGGTCTCACCGAATAGGATCCACTGAAAATTTTGCGCAGTTGATTGCCAACTCCCAACGTACAGCGCTTGCATTGAAGGATGCCAAAATCATCGGGTTTGCCCGTGGCATCACTGACGGTCTATCCAATGGGTATCTATCGATGGTGGTCGTGAGTGGACAACATCGGCGTGAAGGTGTCGGCCAGGCACTGGTCGAACATGTCATGGGACAGAACGCCGATATCACCTGGGTGCTGCGAGCCGGCCGGGAAGGCACCTCGACGTTCTTTTCGAGCTTGGGCTTTGAGCCGTCGAACATCGCAATGGAGCGCCCGCGTCGTAAATAGCCCGACTGCCATTCACATCCCCGCCTTCACCAACACTGGTTTTTCCTGATAACGGTCGGGATACAACTGCTTCAACTGCGCCACTTTCGGTAGATCGTTGATCACGATGTACGGATAGGTCGGGTGTTCGGTCAGAAAATCTTGATGCTCCTCCTCCGCCGGGTAGAAACCGTTGTAGGTTTCCAGCCTGGTCACGATGGGTTTGTTGAACGAATGAGCCGCGTCTAACTGGGCGATGTAAGCCTGGGCGACGCGTTGCTGTTCGGTGTTCTCAATGAAAATCGCCGATCGGTATTGAGTGCCGCTGTCGGGGCCCTGACGGTTCAGTTCGGTGGGGTTGTGGGCCACCGAAAAATAGATCTGCAGCAACTTCCCATAACTGACCTGAGCCGGATCGAAAGTGACCTCGACGGATTCCGCATGGCCAGTATCGCCCTCGCTGACCCGTTCATATTGGGCGGTGTTCGCCGCACCGCCGGCGTAACCGGAGACCGCTTTCTTCACGCCTTTAACGTGCTGGAAAACGCCTTGGACGCCCCAAAAACATCCGCCGGCAAACACCACCTTTTCGCTGTGGGCCTGGGTCGTTTCATCCAGTGCTGGCGGAGGGATGACGACCGCTTCTTCGGCTCCGAACGAGAATGCCGAACACTGACTGATAACGCCGGCAGCGGCCATTCCCAACAGGGTGCGGCGCCAGGTGAACAGGGTTTTCATGGAGCAGACTCCTCAACAAATGAAATGACTTCAACCGAACGTGAACGCATAAGCCGAGACACCCGGATCGAGAAACTCGATGCTGAACGTCCGATCTGTCACGCCGCCGTTCTGGCGTACCAATTGATACAAACGCTGTGAATTCACACTGCCGCTGCCATCGGGTGCCACATCGGTGCCGTGGGCATCACCTGGGGCTTTGCCGTCGATGAGCACTTTGAATCGCACCGGTTTACCGTCGGCACCGGGGCCCAGCACCAGGTGCAGATCACGGGCATGGAAGCGATACACGATGCGACTGGCTGGCGCGCTGGAGGTCGCACGCTCTGAACCGACATTCCACGTCCCGTCCAGGCTCCAGTCGTTGAGGGCCAGTTCGGCGGGAGGGCTGTACGCGGCGACTTTGTCCGGCACAAGGCCGGTTTCAGGGACGAAATGCTCCGCCCGCTGGAAACCGACATAGGTTTCCGTTGATTGCACTTCGCTCATGTCCGGCGCGAGCTGAACCCCTGTCGCCTCCGCGTTGATCAAACCGTCCGCGACTTTCACCGCGCCCGCTTCACGCAAAAGTTGCTGGATGACCCTTTCCGATTCGGCGTAATCGCCTTCACCAAAGTGGTGATAACGAATGCGCCCCTGAGCATCGGCAAAATAGTGGGCCGGCCAGTATTCGTTGTTGAAGGCGCGCCAGATCTTGTAGTCGTTATCGATGGCCACCGGGTAAGTGATGCCCAGGTCCTTCATGGCCTTGGTGACATTACCGACGTCCCGTTCGAAGGCGAATTCGGGGGCATGAACACCGATCACCACCAATCCCTGATCGCGATACTTCTCTGCCCAGGCTTTCACATACGGCAAGGTGCGCAGGCAGTTGATGCAGGAGTAAGTCCAGAAATCCACCAACACGACTTTGCCCTTCAAGGCCTGCGCGCTCAGAGGTGGGGAATTGAGCCATTGCACCGCGCCATCCAGCGGTGGGAGATTGCCTTCAATCGGCAACGCGCCCGATGCCTTGTCACTCACCTTCATCGCCCCACCCGCAGCCATCATCGCCCCGCTGTTGTTCAGCGACTTGCCGGCCAACCGGCCCACCAGGGCTTGCTCGATCCCGCCGGTGGACGCGGTCGAAACCCGCGCCAGAATCCCCGTATCCACCCCCAGGGCAATCGCGGCGACACCCGCCAGCATCGCTGCCCCCAGACCGCGCCGAACCCATTCGCCAGCGCCAATCGAGCGCTTCATCGCCGCAAAGACTTTACCGCCAAGCAGCAATGCCACGGCGAGCGACGTGGCGGCACCGGCCGCATACGCCAGCAGCAACAACGTGGTTTCGATGCTTGCCCCTTGCAGCGCCGCACCGGTCAGCAACAGGCCCAGAATCGGCCCGGCGCAAGGTGCCCAGAGCAGGCCCGTGGCGACGCCGATCAGGAACGAAGCGCCGGGACGCGGCCGGGCATCGGCGCCTGCGGCTTCCGACAGTCGGCTGCCGGCCGCCACCAGTGGCCGCGTCAGCCGCTCGGCCAGTTGCGGCAACAGCAGCGTCAGTCCGAACAATGCAACGAACAGCAACGCGAGCCAGCGACCGTACTGATTGACTTGCACCACCCAACCGCCGCCCACCGCCGCTAACGTGGCGACCAGGGCGAAGGTCAACGCCATCCCCGCCAACAGCGGCAAGCCACTTTTCATAAACGGCTGCCCGGTTCGCGCGAAGACAAAGGGCAGCACCGGCAGAATGCAGGGGCTGACAATCGTCAATACACCACCGAGATAAGCGAGAACCAAAAGCCACATAGCGTCGACCTGCATCAAGTGAGTGAAAGGACATGCCCAAGGATCAAGCTGCCTGTGGCTCGAACGTCAACGCCAGACCATTCATGCAATAACGCAGGCCGGTAGGCTTTGGCCCGTCATCGAAGACATGCCCCAGATGACCGCCACAGCGCCGACAGTGGACTTCTTCACGCAGCACGCCAAAGGACCGGTCCTGACGAGTGGCCACCGCTTTGTCCAGGGGGGCCCAGAAGCTGGGCCAGCCGGTGCGGCTGTCAAACTTGGTATTGGATGAGAACAGTGGCAGATCACAACCGGCGCAGGCGAAAACGCCTTCGCGATGTTCATTGTTCAAAGGGCTGCTGTAAGCCCGCTCGGTGCCCTCTTCACGCAGGATTTCGTACTGCTCGTCGCTGAGCATGGCGTGCCATTCGCTGTCGCTGTGGGTCACCTCGAATACCTGCGCCGCGCCGGCATCACTGACCAGTGCGGTACTGGCGGCAAATTTTGGCAACACACCGATCACCAAGGCTGCAGCGCCCAGCCCGCCGCCCGCTACAAGAAACTGTCGCCGTGAAAACATGGTCTTCTCCAAAATTCCCGATGCCTGATAAGGAACACAGCCTAGGCTTGGGTTGATCGCCAAATCCTCACGAGCAGTTAAACAATTCGTGATAACTCGGACTGAGGAAAACCCGCACAATGTGCCCATTGCGCTACAAAGGATTGAGCTTTATGGAACAGACCAAACGTGTCCTGGTAGTCGAGGACGACCTGCACATCGCCGACCTTATCTGCCTGCATCTTCGCGATGAACAGTTCGAGGTGGTGCACTGCGCCGACGGTGACGAAGGCATGCGCCTGCTACAGCAAGGAAGCTGGGACGCGTTGATCCTCGACCTGATGTTGCCCGGTGTCGACGGCCTGGAAATCTGCCGCCGGGCGCGGGCGATGGCCCGCTACACCCCGATCATCATCACCAGCGCACGCTCCAGCGAAGTACACCGGATCCTCGGGCTTGAACTCGGCGCCGACGATTACCTCGCCAAACCCTTTTCGATGCTGGAACTGGTCGCCCGGGTCAAAGCCCTGCTGCGCCGGGTCGACGCCATGGCCCGCAACCTGAAAATGGACTCGGGCAGCCTGATGACGGACGGCCTGTCCATCGACCCGATCACCCGCGACGTCTCGCTCGACGGTCGGCGTCTGGACCTCACACCACGGGAGTTCGACTTGCTGTACTTCTTCGTCCGCCAACCCGGAAAAGTCTTCTCGCGTATGGACCTGCTCAACGCAGTCTGGGGTTACAGCCATGAAGGTTACGAACACACGGTGAACACCCACATCAACCGTCTGCGGGCCAAGATCGAAGCCGATCCGGCGCTCCCCGCGCGCATCCTCACGGTGTGGGGCCGAGGCTACAAATTCGCCGTCAAGGAGGAGCAGCCATGAGGCTGACCCTGACACAACGCCTGTCCCTGGTGTTCGCCATTCTGTTGCTGGTGTGCTGTGGCACATCGGCCTGGATGCAAGTGCGCTCCAACAAAATGCATGAACTGGAAGTGGTCCAGGGGCTGTCGCGTGATCTGGCGCAACACATCGCCCAAGACACGGTGCTGATGGACAGCAGCGGCCTGATGCCCAATGCCATTCGTGAACTGTTCAGCAAACTCATGCAGGTCAACCCCAGCGTTGAGGTTTATCTGCTGGACACCGAGGGCAAGATCGTCGGAAGCGCCGCACCCGAGGGCCGGATTCATCGGGAGCGGATCGATCTGGCCCCCGTCCAGCGCCTGCTCAAAGGCGATGCCCTGCCGATTCTCGGTGATGACCCGCGCAGTATCGATGGCCGCAAGGTGTTCAGCGCCGCGCCATTGCGGGTCAACGGTCAGCCGGCCGGTTATCTATATGTGGTACTGCTCAGCGAAGAACACGACCGCCTCGCGGAACGCGGTGCCACCAGCGCCGCGCTCAATACCGCGCTGTTGTCCATCGGTCTGGTGGCGTTGCTGTGCCTGATTGCCGGTCTGACGGCATTTGCCCTGATTACCCGACCGTTGCGACGCCTGACCGAGAGAGTCAGCCAGTTCGACATCGACGGCGTACCCTCCACACCGCCTGCTTTAGTACCGGTAGAAAAAGCCGCCAGTCACGATGAAATTGCCGTGCTGGACGCGGCCTTCCGGCAGATGCAATCCCGCCTCAGTGAACAGTGGCGCTCCCTGACTCGTCAGGATCAGGAACGCCGCGAACTGGTGGCGAACATTTCCCACGATCTGCGAACGCCACTGGCTTCACTGCATGGATACCTGGAAACCCTGTCGCTCAAGGACGCCACGTTATCCCCCGCCGACCGGCGTCGCTATCTAGGCATCGCCCTCGATCAAAGCCGCAAGGTAGGTGGCCTGGCCCAATCGCTGCTGGAACTGGTCAGGCTGGAACACGGATTTGTACAACCCGTGCTGGAGCGCTTCTCCCTGACCGATCTGGTACAGGATATTTTTCAGAAATTCGAACTGACCGCCGAAGCGCGCCAGATCGAACTGAAGGCCACTTTCGCCCCGAACGTTTCTGCGGCCTGCGCCGACCTTGGATTGATCGAGCGGGTACTGACCAACCTGTTCGACAACGCCCTGCGCGATACCCCTCAAGGTGGAGAGATCGAGCTGAGCCTGCGCCCACAAGGGCCATTTATCGAAGTCACCGTCAGCGACACCGGCCCCGGCATCGCGGCGCCATTACGCGAAGGTCTGTTCCTGCGCCCTTTCAACATTGGCGGCGCACGGCGCGATGGCGGGTTGGGGCTGCGCATCGTGCATCGGATCCTGCAATTGCACGGTCGCGAGATCCAGCTGATCGATCTGCCCGGACGGGGCGCGACCTTCCGCTTCTCCTTGCCGGTGGATCAGCAAACGGCAGAACAATGGGCGGTTCACTCGATGAATCTGAATTCGATGGGGAAATAGCCGACGGGACACGCTTCGGCAACGGCTATTATCTCGGCACTTGTTTTCCGGCATGGACGCTGCGTGATGCTCAACACCCTTCAACACACCCCGCTGTGGGTTTATGCGGTATTCCTGGTGCTCTGCTGCTACGGAATCAAAGCGCTATCCCCGACTGAGGAAAGCAAAACCTCGCTACGCGTGACTCCGCCGATCTTGCTCGGCTGGTCGCTCTACTCACTGAACCTGTCATTGAGCCCCGCCGCCTCCCTCTGTTGCTGGTTGGTCGCCGTTGTTCTGGGAGGTCTGAGCGCGTTGGTGATTTTCCAAAGCAAAGGGGTCGAACTCAATAAGCCGAAAACCGGGCTGGTCGTACCGGGAACAGCAAAAACACTGGTGCTCTACCTGCTGTTTTTTTCCGTGAATTACTACTTCGGCTACCAGGATGATGTTCATCCGGAACAAGCCGCCACACTTGAGATGTTACTGCTCAAGGCCTCCGCTTCCGGGTTTGTCTGCGGATTGATCAGTGGTCGATCATTGAAGTTTTATCGGGTGCTGTCAGCGCTTCAGTCACAACGCCAGCAAATGGCCATCGACTGAAGGCTTCCCGCAAAAATCATGACCAACTGCCTGTTCATCCGTGACAACTCAGCGTGGGTCCAATAGATTAGGCGACCTGAAAAGGCCCTGTGCTTTCTCGCCTCAATTCAAGTTAAAAGAAGTAGTGAAATTTCAATGTCCGATTCCAACACCGCTGAATCCGTAGTTACCCTGTCGTCCAAAGCGGAATACGAAAACTCCATCAATCTTTCACACCACGTGCCACAGGCCAAGACCATCAGCGAGATGGTCCTGGACGCTTTCCAGTCCACCCGGGAAAGCGACCAGATCCGCGAGCTGCGCGCCGCGATTCGCCAGGCACATGACAGCTTCGACGACGATAAAGCCTATGAGCTGATGGGTGAACTCAAGCAACTCAAGGACGCGGAAGCATCCGACATCGCCGCGCTCGAAGACTTGAGCAGCAAATTCCCGATCAGCCGGATTCTCTCCAGCTTCAAGGATGACCCGGCGTTTCAGGAAATCGTCTACGGCCTCGCGTTGAAAGTGCTGAACCAGACTCACCAGGCCATCAGCAACCCGAGCAGTGGCAAGAGCAAAGTGGCTCGCGCCAAGAAAGATCTCGAAGTGTTCACCATCAGCAAGGACGGCATAAACGTCACCCTGCCGCTGCGCACCCCGCGTTCAAGCCTGAACGTTGACCGCAAAGCCCTGGAGTTCCTCGGCTTCACCTTCGTCGGCGAAGGCGATGACGCAGTCATTGAAAGCGAGACGTTCCTGGATAACGCCGGCGTCGAACAAGCAGTCAACCGCAAGAACATCATTACCGCACTGCAACAACAAACTGCGTTCGACGGCTACAGCATCGCCGCGCAGTAACACGTTTCACCCAAAAGCCCCGCCCTTGCAGCGGGGCTTTTTTGTGACTGATGTTTGCTAGTGGGTCGTATCTCCCCTTTCGTCAGGTGAAGGAATTGCTGCTTGCTTGACTATAATCAATTTGCCTATAGTTTGGTGATGCGAACCCAATTCTTTGAAACCTCTTCGTTCACCGCCACCGTTGGCGATTATCTGACGGACGATGAGTATCGTTCGCTGCAAACGTATATGCAGTCGAACCCACAGGCAGGCGATGTCATGCCTCGTACAGGTGGCTTCCGCAAACTGCGCTGGGTAGATGAGCGACGAGGTAAAGGCAGGCGTGGTGGCTTGCGGGTTGTCTATTATTGGCTTATGAATGATGGCCAGTTCTGGATGTTTGCAATTTATGACAAGGATGAGCTTGAGAATTTGACTGCCGACCAAGAGAAGGCGCTCAAGAAAGCCATAGGCACAGAGTTAAAGGCACGAGGTACCCCATGAAAAAGCGCGACCTGTTTGCAGAGTTGATGCAGGGCGTTGACGAGATGGCTGCTCAGCGAGAAGGCAAGATCACGCTGCGAAATACTACGGTGGAAGATAACCCGGCTCCTGAGGTAGGCGCACAAGAAATCGTTGCGCTGCGTACTAAGTTGCATATGTCCCAGGCCGTTTTTGCCAAGCGAATTCGAACCAGCCCCAGCACCCTGAGAAATTGGGAGCAGGAAAAATCCAAGCCAAATGCTCAAGCGGCTTTATTGATTAGGCTGGTGGAGAAATTCCCCGATATGGTCGAGCGACTCCAAGCCGTTTGAGTGGATAGCTCTTTATCAAAAAGCCCCGCCTACGAGAGAAAAGCGGGGCTTTTTATTGCCTGCGAAAATCAGGAAATCGCAGGATGCAGCGCCGCGATCATGTCCACTTCCACCGGCGCGTTTTTCGGCAACTGATAAACACCGACCGTTGTCCGCGTATGTTTGCCGGCATCGCCCAACACATGGGTGAAGACATCCGACGCGCCGTTGGCCACCTCACTGAGGTCGACAAAATCGAACGTGGATTTCACATAAACGGTGACACGAAGCAGTGCCTTGACGTTATCCAGTGAACCGACGGCCTCGCGGATCAATGCCAGACCGCGAATCGCGCTGATACTCGCGGCCTCTTGGGCATCGGCCAGATTGAGCTCCAGGCCCACCCGGCCCGGGTACTGGATTTTGCCGTTCATGCGCGGCACCAGGCCACTGACATACAGCTCATCGTCATGCCGAAGCAGTGGCGCGTAATGCCCCCCGGCCGCGTTCTCGTCGTAGATATCGAAACCGTGTTCCTTCGCCATCTCGAGGAAACGTTCGTCGCGGGTTGTTTGCCTAATCATCTACTGAGCCCTCTTGATCCACCGTGCAAACGCGATTTTGATGGTAGAGACAGACGCTTCTCTTGATCAGGGCAAGTTCGTATAGAATCCAGCGAACTTTACTGCCAGGGAGACCAGTAAAATGCAGGCTCAGCGCGCTGTGATCGCCGCCATCGTGTTCCAGCCGGGAGTGCCGCTGGTGCAGCAGATTGTCGATCACTTGTCCGAGGCAATCAGCCAGGGAGGCCTGCCGCACGGGGCCAAGTTGCCGCCGATTCGCGAACTTTCCGAATTGATGAGCGTCGGAAAATCCACCGTAGTCGACGCCCTCGACCGATTGCGGGCCAAGGGGCTGGTGGTCTCACGCCAGGGCTCGGGGCATTACGTCCACCGGGCAAGCACCCAGACCTCAACCGCTGCTGGCCCGGATCTGCAACCTCAAGACACCCTCAGCCGAGTCCGTCGTGCGGTGCTTGTGGATAACGGCGCGCTACGTCCCGGTTGTGGATTTTTGCCCGGTTCGTGGTTGCCCGCCGAAGAACTGCTCAAAGCCGTGCGCGGCACCCTTCGTGCGACATCTCTGCGCATGGGTGAATACGGTGAGGTCGGTGGTTATCGGCCGCTGCGTGAGGCATTGCGGGTCAAGCTGTCGGGCTTTGGCATCGAAGTGCCGGTGGAACAAATCATCACCACCGCCAACACCATGCAGGCCATCGACCAACTGATGCGCCTGTTGATAAAACCCGGCGATACCGTGCTGCTCGATGATCCGTGCTACTTCAACTTGCACACCAATCTGGCCTTGCACGGCGCCAAGGTCATCACCATTGCCCGTGATTGCAATGGGCTGAATCTGGAGGCGCTCGAGCAATTGCTGATCGCCCATCGCCCCGTGCTCTACATGACCAACAGCACCGTGCATAACCCGACCGGTCATTCGTTTTCGGCGGCGCAGGTGTATCGCCTGCTGGAGTTGAGTCACCGCTACGGATTCCACATTGTTGAAGATGACCTGTACGGCGATCTCCAGCAACGACGCACCCCACGCCTGGCCGCAAGCGGGCTGGACAATGTCAGTTACGTGTCCGGTTTCTCCAAGACCCTGACGGCCAACAGCCGGGTCAGCTACGCCGTGTTGTCACCACCACTGGCGGCCCGGATGATCAGCCTGAAGATGAGCATCGGCGGCGTGACCTCGGAATTGGCGGAACAGATCACCTGCACCATGCTCAGCAATGGCAGCTACGCCAAGCACATCCGGCGCACGGTAGATCGCTTGTATGAATCGAGCAGTCGCGTGGCGCGTTGGCTGGTGGAGGCTGGATGCTCGGTGTCATCGGTGCCGGGTGAAGGGTTGTTCATCTGGGCTCGTTTACCCAACGGGTTGCACGCCGAAACCCTCGCCAATAAGGGCCTCAAGAGTGACCTGGTGCTGGCGCCCGGGGCCATGTTGAGTAAAGCGGCCGACGCCAATAGTTTTCTGCGCTTCAATGTTGCGCACAGCGATGATCCGCAGGTGCGGGAGCGGTTTTTCCGGTTGCTGGATACCTGAGTTTTTTTGATAAACCGAGGTGCGGCTTTCGCGAGCAAGCCCGCTCCCACATTTGACCGCATTCAAACTGGAGAAACCCGGTCAAATGTGGGAGCGGGCTTGCTCGCGAAGGGGGCAACTCGGTCCAAAAGAAAGTCCTAACAAAAAGCCCCGCACTTCTCTCGAAGGCGGGGCTTTTGTTGACAGCATCCGACGCTTAGGGCGCGTACGTCAGCAGCAGTTCGGTCGGCACTTTGAAGTCCAGGGACATCATCACGCTCAACGCGGTAATGGTGAAGATCGAGAACACGAACAGCTTGCGTGCCCAGACCGTGTCATCCACTGCCTTGTAACCGGTCCAGGCCATGTACAACCAGTACATGCCCATGGCCGCGGCGACGGCGAGGTAGCTCATGCCGGCGTAGCCGCTGAAGGTCAGCATCAAGGTCGCCACGAGGAAGGCCAGGATGTAGATCAGGATGTGCTTCTTGGCCACCTGAATCCCGCGCTTCACTGGCAGCACCGGAATCGAAGCGGCCAGGTAATCGTTGAAGCGGAAAATCGCGATGGCGTAGGAGTGCGGCATCTGCCACAGGCTGAACATCACCAGCAACGTCAGTGCGGCCATGTCGAAGCTGTTGGTCACAGCGACGTAGCCAATCACCGGCGGCATGGCGCCCGACAGGCTGCCCACCAGCGTGCCGTGAACCGACTTGCGCTTGAGGTACAGGCTGTAGAAGCCGACGTAGATGACGAAACCGATCACCGCAAACAGCGCGGCCAACGGATTCGCCACCTTGTACAACAACACAACGCCGGCAACACCCAGGACGGTCGCAAAGGCCAGGGCCAGTTTCAGGGAGATCAAGCCCTGGACCAGCACCCGGTTCTTGGTGCGTTCCATCTTCAGGTCGATGTCGCGGTCGATGCAGTTGTTGAACACGCAACCGGAAGCCACCACCAGGGACGTGCCGATCATGGCGGCCAGGAAAATGGCCAGATCGACATGCCCTTTCGAGGCCAGGAAAAATCCGCCTGCCACAGAAAGCACGTTACCGAAAATGATCCCCGGTTTGGTGATTTGGATAAAGTGCTTAAAGGACATCCGGACTTTCCTCAGTGCGCCATCATGACGGTGTGGATGCTGAGCATGATCCACAGCGACAGGCCTACCAACAGGACGATTACCAATGCAGCGAAAACAAACGCGATCACGTTGTTACGCTGGGCAGCGGAGCGGTCCAGGTGGAGGAAGTACACCAGGTGCACGAGCACCTGGATCACTGCGAAGATCAATACGATCCACAGGGTCATGGCTTTCGGCAGCGACGGGTACATCACCAGGCCGAAAGGAATGATCGTCAGGATCACCGACAGGATGAAGCCAATGGCGTAGGACTTGACGCTGCCGTGGCTGTCGTCGTGGCCGTGGCCATCGTGGGAGTGTGCATTAGCCATTACAGGGTCCCCATCAGGTAAACAACGGTGAATACGCAGATCCACACCACGTCCAGGAAGTGCCAGAACAGGCTCAGGCAGCTCAGGCGGGTTTTGTTGGTCGCCGTCAGGCCGTTTTTCTGGACCTGATACATCATGATCGCCATCCAGATCAGACCGCTGGTCACGTGCAGACCGTGGGTGCCGACCAGGGTGAAGAACCCGGACAGGAAGCCGCTGCGGTTAGGACCGTAGCCTTCGGAGATCAGCATGTGGAACTCGTTGATCTCCATGCCGATGAAGCCCAGGCCGAACAGGAAGGTGATGGCCAACCAGCCCAACACTGCCTTCTTGTTGCCCTTGAACAACGCCAGCATGGCGAAGCCGTAGGTGATCGAACTGAACAACAGGCAGGCGGTTTCGCCCAGCACGTATGGCAGCTCGAAGATGTCGTGGCCCGACGGGCCACCCGCTACGTTGTTAACCAGTACCGCGTACACCGCGAAGATCGACGCAAACAGAATGCAGTCGGTCATCAGGTAGAGCCAGAAACCGAATACGGTCATCTCGCCCGAGTCGTGGTGATGGTCATCGTGCCCATGTCCATCGACATGGGTGTGTCCAGCATTGGTCACTAAGTTCGACATGGTTTAAGCCTGTTCCAACGAGGTTTCAACACGGGTGGCAGTGGCCGGGATTTTCCCTGCGGCTACCAGACGTTTGCGCTGCTCGGCTTCGGTGCGCTCGATCACATCGACCGGCACCATGTAGCCCTGGTCATCACGGGCAGCGTGGATCACGAAGTAGACCACGGCGCCAGCGAGGCCGAAGATGGCCATCCACCAGATGTGCCAGATCATCGCGAAACCGAACACGGTCAACAGAGCACCCATGACCAGGCCGGTCGCGGTGTTGTTTGGCATGTGGATCGGCTCGTACTTGACCGGAGTCTGGTACGCAGTACCGTCTTCCTTGGCTTCAGTGAACGGGTCGATGCAGTCGGCTTTTGGCAGTACGGCAAAGTTGTAGAACGGTGGTGGCGACGAGGTCGACCATTCCAGCGTGTGGGCATTCCACGGGTCGCCGTGCTCGCACATGTTTTCCGGCTTCTTACGGTCACGAACACTGACGTACAGCTGGATCAACTGGCAGGCGATGCCACAGGCGATCATCACCGCACCGAACATGGCAACGTACAGGTACGGTACCCACTCAGGGTTGGTGGTGGCGTTCAGACGACGGGTCATGCCCATGAAGCCCAGTGCATAGAGCGGCATGAACGCGACGAAGAAGCCCGAGATCCAGAACCAGAACGCTGCCTTGCCCCAACCTTCGTGCAGCTTGAAGCCGAACGCTTTAGGGAAGTAGAAACCGAAGCCGGCGATGTAACCGAATACGGCGCCGCCGATGATCACGTTGTGGAAGTGAGCAATGACAAACAGGCTGTTGTGCAGTACGAAGTCAGCACCCGGAATGGCCAGCAGTACGCCGGTCATGCCGCCGATCGCGAAGGTCACCATGAAGCCCAGGGTCCACAGAACCTGGCTGGTCATGCGCAGACGGCCCTGGTAGATGGTGAACAGCCAGTTGAATAGCTTCACCCCCGTCGGGATCGAGATCAGCATCGTCGCCAGACCGAAGAAGGCGTTGACGTTGGCACCCGAACCCATGGTGAAGAAGTGGTGCAGCCAGACCATGAAGCCCAGGATCGAGATCGCGCCCGAGGCGTAGATCATCGAGTGGTGGCCGAACAGTTTCTTGCCGGAGAACGCCGAGATGACTTCGGAGAAGATCCCGAATGCCGGCAGAATCAGGATGTAAACCTCGGGGTGACCCCACGCCCAGAACAGGTTGACGTACATCATCGGATTGCCACCAAGTTCATTGGTGAAAATGTGGAAATCCATGTAACGGTCAAGCGTCAGCAAAGCCAGGGTAGCGGTCAGGATCGGGAAGGAAGCGACGATCAGCACGTTGGCCCAGGTGCAGGTCCAGGTGAAGATCGGCATGTCCATCAGTTTCATGCCCGGGGTACGCATTTTCAGCACGGTGGCCAGGAAGTTGACCCCGGTCAGCGTCGTACCTAGCCCGGATAGCTGTAGCGCCCAGATGTAGTAGTCCACACCCACGCCAGGGCTGTAGCCGAGTTCCGACAGCGGTGGATACGCAACCCAACCGGTACGGGCGAATTCGCCGACACCCAGGGACACGTTCACCAGCACGACGCCAGACATCAGCAGCCAGAAGCTCAGGGAGTTCAGGAACGGATAGGCAACGTCACGCGCACCGATCTGCAGCGGCACTGCAAGGTTCATCAGGCCGGTGAAGAATGGCATCGCCATAAAGATGATCATGATCACACCGTGAGCGGTGAAGATCTGGTCATAGTGTTCAGGCGGCAGGTAGCCAGGCGAACCTTCGGTGGACAAGGCCAACTGGGTACGCATCATGATGGCGTCGGCAAAACCGCGCAGCAGCATGACCATGGCGACGATGATGTACATCACGCCGATTTTCTTGTGGTCGACCGAAGTCAGCCACTCAGTCCACAAGTAGGTCCACTTCTTGAAGTAGGTGATTGCAGCGAACACCGCCAGACCACCGAGCGCGATCATGGCGATGGTAATCATCACGATCGGCTCGTGGAACGGAATCGCTTCCCAACTTAATTTACCAAACATCGTTTACTCCTCTGCCCCGGCAGCTGAATGCGAACTCGATTCCATCCCTTCCATCTGGGCCACTTCTTTCTCTTTCTTCTCGTGGTCCACTTTCGGACCCGGTTTCATGCCTTCGTACTTGTCGACGATGGTCTGGAACAGGTTCGGCGTGAACGAGGAGTAGAGCGCTACTGGATTGTTCTGGCTTGGTTTGGAAAGGGCTTCGTATTCAGCTTTTTCAAGCTGTTTAGGTGCCTTCTTGACATCACTGACCCAGGCATCGAAGTCCGCCTGAGAGGTGGCGATTGCTTTGAACTTCATGCCGGTGAAACCCGCGCCGCTGTAGTTGGCGGAGATCCCGTCGAATTCAGCGTTCTGGTTGGCGATCAGGTGCAGTTTGGTCTGCATGCCCGCCATCGCGTAGATCTGGCCGCCCAGGCCCGGAATGAAGAACGAGTTCATCACGGTGTCGGAGGTAATCTGGAAGTTGATCGGCGTGTTGGCCGGGAACACAATCTTGTTGACCGTGGCGATGCCTTGTTCCGGGTAGATGAACAACCACTTCCAGTCCATCGATACCACTTGAATGGTGATCGGCTTGACGTCGGATTCCAGCGGCTTGTACGGGTCCAGAGCGTGGGTCGACTTGTAGGTGACATAACCCAGGGCAATGATGATCAGTACTGGAATGGCCCACACCGCGATTTCAATCTTGGTGGAGTGCGACCACTTCGGCGTGTAGACCGCGTCAGTGTTGGAGGCGCGATATTTCCAAGCGAACAGGAAGGTCATGACGATGACCGGTACCACGACAAGAAGCATCAGCAGCGTAGCGGTGATGATCAGGTTTCGCTCGTCCAGGCCAACCTGGCCCTTGGGATCGAGCAAGGTCATGTTGCAGCCTGACAGCAACAATGTGCCAATCAGCGGCAATAAGCCTAGTAGTCTGGGGTACCTGTTTTTACTCATCTCACGACCTCTAAAGCAGCTTGCGCAATGCAGTTGGGTTTTGATCGCCAACACTTCACCCTGCCAAGGGTTGGCATTTTTCTTGGATTGAATAAGGGCTGCCCGTCGCGCGTCAGACGCTGCTCGACAAATCCTGGGACAGCGGTAAGTTCTTATTCGAATTCGTGGTCAAAGGCCTTGTTACAGACCAATTCCATTTGGTGCGGATAGTTGGAAGGCTCCGACACCTGGGAGTCGCATGAGGCGTTCAAGCCTCTCGACGCCCTACTTTCTGCTCATGCTGAGCAGTGCCGGGAATTCAGTGCGGGCGATTGTAGATATGTAACGATTCATAAACCATGTCTCATCCCGAAATAATTTTTATCCATTCCAGCAACAATCATTAACGGATTTCGCAAAAGTCCGGCATGTTATCGAAATTGATTCTCAACAAAAACATCAAAAATAGTAGGTCTACCGCACGCAGTTCAGACAGCTTCGGGGCTGCTGCGCCCTACCCCGACACTGCTCAACCCCCTATGAGACAAGGGCTAGGGCAATTCGCCAGCCCCTGTTAAAACTGCCTGCTCCAGCATTTCCGGGGTTAGATGATCATCCGCCGCAACAGACCAATTTTGTTGCCCGCCCCCATGCCAATTCAGCCCCTTGAAATGCCTTGCGACACTCGCGCTGTGACAACATGTCGCACACGTGTCGCACCCCTGCTTGTCGCGCATCAAGGTCTTTTTACCTGGCCTCTGAAAATGCAAAACGCCCCGGCCCCCTCAACGAGGGCCGGGGCGTTTTCATGGGTGACGCAGCGGTGCGGCGATGCGCCTCAGCGCAGAGCTTTACGGTTACGCGACGTGAGCAACGGCACCAGAACCACGATCAGCACAAACGCCACCAGCGCCCATTGCGCCAGCGACAGACCGAGGATCGGCGGGTACGGCGTGGAGCAGAAGCCATCCACCTGGAAGCCCAGCGGGAAGATTTTCGCCAGCGGCAGACCATCGACAATCGGCTGCAGCACATCGATGCCGCAACTGACCGCAGGGTAGAACTGGGTGTAGACGTGATGCCCGGCCACTGCGACTCCGGCCAGGGCACTGATGACCACCAGCGTTTCGAACACGGTGATGCTGCGACGTGTGCGCGTGGCCGCGCCGATAAAGGCAAACACCGCGATTAACAACAACGCGTAGCGCTGGAGAATGCACAGCGGGCATGGCGCCTCGCCCAACACAATTTGCATGTACAGCGCGCCGCCGATCAGCGCCAGGCAGATGATGCCCAGCAACACCAGATAGCGCCGTTCGCGGCCCAATCGCATTGTTTCCTCGCTCATCGCGTTTCCCTTTTAGATAGCAGTTGCCGCCAGTCTACACGCAGGCTCTGAGGTTGGAGAGCCTGGCGCGTGCCGGTGGATTTGGGGGAATAAACGATAAGCCGGTTAAGAAGGGATTAACTTTGGAAGTGTTTTTCAAGGTTGAAGACCGCGGTGCGGCCATTCGCGAGCAAGCCCGCTCCCACATTCGACTGCATTCCCCTGAGAGAACTCGGTCAAGTGTGGGAGCGGCGGTGCGACGATTCGACTTGCTCGCGAAGCAGGCGACTCGGTCTCCCGAGTCGCCGCAAACAGTTACTCCAACGCCGAAGCCGGCCCAAAGAACTCATAACGACTCTGCTTCTCCGGAACCCCCAACGCTTTGAGGTGACGCTTGATCGCCGCCATGAACCCCTTAGGCCCCAGGAAGTAAGCATCCAGGTCACGCTGCTCGGGCAACCACTCGCCCAGTTGCTCCCGACTCAACAACCCGACCTTGTCCGCTGCCGGACTCACACCGTCATCCTCAGCGTAGCAATAGAAGCGCTTGAGTTGCGGATGACGCTCAGCCAACCCATCGATCCAGTCACGGAAGGCATGCACGCTGCCGTTACGCGCGCAGTGGATAAAGTGCACCGGGCGCTCGGTGGCCAGCGCGGCTTCAAGCATTGCCAGTGTCGGCGTAATGCCGACACCGCCGCTGATCAGCACCAGCGGTTTATCGCTGGCCGTCAGGGTGAATTCGCCCGATGGCGGGAACAGCTGGATACTCGCCCCGACATGCAACTGATCGTGCAAATGGTTGGACGCCCGCCCACCGGTTTCACGCTTGACGCTGATGCGGTACTGGCCCTTGTTCGCCAGCGCCGACAGTGAGTAGTTGCGACGGATCTCTTCGCCGTCGAGGATCAGTTTCATGCCGATGTACTGGCCGGGCTCCGCCGCAAAGATCGGGCCTTTGTCGGCAGGTTCGAAGTAGAAGGAGGTGATTTCCGCACTTTCCTCAACCTTGGCCGCAATGATGAATTCCCGCGCCCCGCGCCAGCCGCCGGGCGCCTGTTCTTTCTGATCGTAGATACTGGTTTCGGCACCGATCAGAATATCGGCGAGTTGACCATACGCAGCACCCCATGCCGCAATGACTTCAGGGGTGGCGATTTCTTCGCCCAGCACCTCGGCAATGGCACGCAGCAGGCAGGTGCCGACAATCGGGTAGTGTTCCGGCAGGATTTGCAGGGCCACGTGTTTGTTGATGATCTTGGCCACCAGGTCGCCCAACTGATCGAGCTGGTCGATGTGCCGGGCGTACATCAAGACACCGTTGGCCAGCGCGCGCGGCTGATCACCACTGGCCTGGTGGGCCTGGTTGAACAACGGGCGGACTTCCGGGTATTCGGAGAGCAACATGCGGTAGAAGTGAGTAATCAGCGCTTCGCCGCCGCTTTCCAGCAGCGGCACGGTGGATTTGACGATGGCACGGTCTTGAACGCTAAGCATAAGGACGACTCCGGAGCTTGATGTGTATTTCCTTAGAGTTATCAGTTTCCGTGCCAAGTATTAAAACCATATAAATCAATATCTTAAAAACATAGTAGTCATATCGACACACGCCGCTTTATAGTCATGTCGACTACACGGAGTCACTATGACTGCAAAATCCCTGCTCACTGCCCTGCTGCCCCTGGTCTCTGACCTGTCCCGCGAACTGCCCGAAGGTGAGCGGTATCGACGCTTGCTCGAAACCATGCGCGCGCTGCTTCCCTGTGATGCGGCAGCCCTGCTGCGCCTTGATGGCGAATGGTTGGTGCCGTTGGCCGTCGACGGTTTGAGCACGGACACCCTGGGCCGGCGCTTCAAAATCAGCGAGCACCCGCGATTCGAGGCCTTGCTCAGCAGCCACGGCCCGACCCGCTTCGCCGCCGACAGCGACTTGCCTGACCCTTACGATGGACTGGTCGAGGGTCTCGACGATCATCTGGAAGTGCATGACTGCATGGGTTGCCCGCTGTTTATCGACGAGCGCCCATGGGGACTGTTGACCCTCGACGCTCTCGACCCGGAACAATTTCAGCCCATCGAACTGGACGCCCTGCAAGCCTTTGCCAGCCTCGCTGCAGCCACGGTCAACGCCGCCGAGCGTATCGAGCGCCTGGCCAACCGCGCCGAAGACGAACACCAGCGCGCCGAGGTTTACCGTCAGGCCAACGGTCAGCAAAACCGCGAGATGATCGGCCAGAGCAAGACCCACAAACGTCTGGTGGAAGAGATCAATCTGGTGGGCGGCAGCGACCTGACCGTGCTGATCACCGGCGAAACCGGAGTCGGCAAGGAACTGGTCGCGCAGGCGATTCATGCTGCCTCCGCCCGGGCCGACAAACCGATCATCAGCCTCAATTGCGCGGCCCTGCCGGACACCCTGGTGGAGAGTGAGTTGTTCGGCCATGTGCGCGGCGCGTTCACCGGCGCGATGAATGATCGTCGCGGCAAATTCGAACTGGCCAATGGCGGCACGCTGTTTCTTGATGAAGTCGGTGAGCTGTCACTGACGGTGCAAGCCAAGCTGCTGCGCGTCCTGCAAAGCGGGCAGCTGCAGCGCTTGGGCTCGGACAAGGAACACACGGTGGACGTGCGCCTGATCGCGGCGACCAACCGTGACCTGGCGGAAGAAGTGCGCAACGGTCGCTACCGTGCCGACTTCTACCATCGCTTGAGCGTCTACCCGTTGCTGGTGCCGGCACTGCGCGATCGCGGACGGGATGTATTGCTGCTCAGCGGCTTCTTCCTGGAGCAGAATCGCTCACGCATGGGCCTCAACAGCCTGCGCCTGAACAGCGACGCCCAGGCTGCCTTGCTGGCCTATAACTGGCCGGGGAATGTGCGGGAGCTGGAGCATTTGATTGGTCGTAGCGCGCTTAAAGCACTAGGTAATTGCAAGGATCGGCCGAAGATTCTCAGCTTGAGCGCGGCGGATCTTGATTTGCCTACTGGCAGTGTTGAGGTGCTTACCGAACAACCAGTCGTCAGCCCTGTGACGTTGGTAGCCGGTGATCTGCGTGAAGCCACGGAGAATTATCAGCGGCAATTGATCAGCGCTTGCCTGGAGCGACACCATAACAACTGGGCGAGCGCGGCTCGTGAGCTGGGTTTGGACCGGGCGAATTTGGGGCGCATGGCCAAGCGGTTGGGGATGAAATAGCCTAATCATCAAGGTAAGTGAAAACTTGTGGCGAGGGGGCTTGCCCCCGTTCGGCCGCGAAGCGGTCGTGAGACAAGCGACCAGGTCTTTGCGGGAAAAGCTGGGAGCGCTTCGCACTCCAACGGGGGCAAGCCCCCTCGCCACAGGCAAGCCCCCTCACCACAGGCAAGCTCCCTCGCCACAGGGTTCACCACTTGGCTGACGGCAGGGAATGTTTCTAAAGCCTGCCCACTACAAGTCGATAACCCGATATCGATAGTTTTTGGCAATCCCGCGATCGCCCACCACCTTTTTCCAGAAGGTACATATGTCTTCCAACAAAGCCCGCGCAGATTCACTTTCGCTTCTGCTGTTTACCTTGCGCAGCGGCAAGCTGATGGCGATCAACCTGCTCAAAGTCAGTGAAATCATCCCGTGCCCGCCGCTGACCCGGCTGCCGGAGTCGCATCCCCACGTTAAAGGCATCGCCACCCTGCGCGGTGCGTCGTTGTCGGTGATCGACCTGAGCCGTGCCATCGGCGAGCGCCCGTTGGAAGACCCGAACGGTGGCTGCCTGATCGTCACCGACGTCAGTCGCTCCAAGCAGGGCCTGCATGTTCAGGCCGTGAGCAAGATCGTCCACTGCCTGACCACCGACATCCGTCCGCCACCCTTTGGTTCCGGCGGCGTGCGCTCGTACATCACCGGCGTGACCTCGGTCGACGGTACGCTGGTGCAAGTGCTGGACATTGAAAAAGTCATCCACGGCATCGCCCCGGCACAGATCGAAACGGCCCCGACCGAACTGAGCATGGAAGACGCCGAAGTCCTGGGCAGCGCGCGCATTCTGGTGGTCGATGACAGCCAGGTCGCCCTGCAACAATCCGTGCACACCCTGCGCAACCTCGGCCTGCAATGCCACACCGCGCGCAGCGCCAAGGAAGCCATCGACTGCCTGCTCGACCTGCAAGGTACGGCCCAGCAGATCAACCTGATCGTCTCGGACATCGAGATGTCGGAGATGGACGGCTACGCCTTCACCCGCACCCTGCGCGAAACGCCGGACTTCTCGCACCTGTATGTGCTGCTGCACACCTCCCTGGACAGTGCGATGAACAGCGAAAAAGCACGTTTGGCCGGGGCTAACGCGGTGCTGACCAAGTTCTCTTCGCCTGAGCTGACCAAATGCCTGATCGAGGCGGCCAGGGCTGTCGCTGAACAAGGTCATTAAGAGGTGGCCGAGGACTTTTGCTATTTGATGCGGCGCAACCTCGCCGAGGCTGTGCCAGCGATCGCCTGGCCTGAAGGCATCGTCCTCAGCCAATACCGCCCTGAATGGGCAGAATCCGTTCATCAGTTGATGGAATTGGGTTACCGGGACGGTGGCGGCCGCGTGCCGGCACTGGAGGTGTGGCAGCAGCGCTTTGAAACCGACCCTGAATACGATCCTGCCCTGTGTTTCATTGCGCTGGATGCCAACGGCATCGTCGGTGTATGCCAGTGCTGGACCAGCGCCTACATCAAGAACCTGGTGGTTCACCCGCGGGCGCAACGCCTCGGGCTGGGCCGCGCATTGTTGCTGCAGGCGTTTCACGTGTTTCAGCTACGTCGGGAAGGGTTTGTTGATTTGAAGGTCCTGGAAGACAACCTTCGGGCGCAGCGGCTGTATGAAGGTGCCGGGATGTATGTGGTCCGCCGGGAACCGGTCCCCGCCTGACACACCGCCATCAAACCCTCAGGCATACTCGGCCATACAAGCCCAACGGATGCCCGAACAATGAAAGCCGCCACCCTGACCTTCCTCTGCCTCACCGCCCTCGCCTCCCAGGCCCAAGCCTCCAGCCCCGACGCCTGGGCCGCCTACGACAAAGCAGTCCTCACCAGTTGCACCAAAGCCAGCGGCCTGAAAAACGCCAAGCCCGTCGGCAACCCTGCGCAATTCGATGACCGGGTCGACTACACCGCCCTCCTGCTGCAAGGCCAATACCCGCAAAAACACATGAAAGGCCAGCAAGGCACCGAGCTGTGCCTCTACAACAAGAAGACCAAAACCGCCTACGTGACCGAATGGGACTCCGTTCGCCCGACCGCCAAGGCCCAGTGAATGGCGCATAACTTGCTTCATCGCTGAGCATTGCGGTGACAATCTGTCGCCGTTTCTTGCCCTCACATGCGGCCCGGCGATCAATGAATACAAAGTTTTCCTGCGTAGGCTGCGGCAAGTGCTGCAACGACCACCACGTTCCCCTGACCCTGGCGGAAGCCCGCATGTGGGCGGCCGATGGCGGTCAAGTGATCGTGCTGGTCGAGGGTTTTCTGGGTAACGGCCTGGGCCTGCCGGTGCAACAACGCGAACACGCCGAACGCCGCTCGGTGGTGGTTCGAAGCGGCGCGTCCGAGGCGTACGTGGCGATCACCTTTGCCGCTTATAACGTCGGTCCCTGCCGGAATCTTGACGAAGACAACCGGTGTGGCATCTACGAGCGCCGACCCCTGGTGTGCCGCATCTACCCGGCGGAAATCAACCCGCACATCCTGCTGAACACAGCGACCAAGGATTGCCCACCCGAGTCGTGGGAACAGGGCCCCGATTTGATCATCGGCGGCAAGTTGGTCGATCAGGAGCTGGCGGAGTTGATCCAGCGTTCTCGCCAGGCGGATCGCGATGACGTTCAGGCCAAGGACGCAATTTGCGGGTTGTTGGGGATTCGGACTACGGCACTTAAGGGTGACGGGTTTACCGCTTATCTGCCGGACATGAACGCGTTTGCCACGGTCATCGATCAGGTATCAGCGCAACCACTGGGGGCGACGGAGAGTGACTGGTTGTTTCATGTGTCGGGGGATGACATTGCCGGGCAAGTGCAGGCGGCGGGTGCGCAACTGGTGACTGAAGCGCCGGTGAATTATGCGTTTATTTCGTTGCGGGTGGCTTGATCCAAGGGATGAGTTGCCTGTTATGACCCCTTCGCGAGCAAGCCCGCTCCCACATTAGATTTTCTTCGCGCACAAAATTTGTGTCAGATGGAGATCAAATGTGGGAGCGGGCTTGCTCGCGAAAGCGGTAGATCAAGCACCGCAGAATCTGAAACTCAGCGCTTACCCATCGAACGACGAGTACCCGGAGGCGCCGCGCCAGGCGTCTTGGTGTGGCCATTCTTAGCGCCATTCTTGTACCAAGGCTGGCTGGCGTTTTTCGCGGCCGCCAGATCACCCGGTTTGAACGGGAACTTGAACGCCGGGATGGCGGCTTTGGTTTCGCTGTCTGCGCTGGAGTCGACGCTGTCTGGCAGGTCTGCCTGGTCGTCGCTCAAAGCGTCGGCAACCGGCGGTTTTGTCGGGGAAGTCATGAAAGCTCCGGGTGATGCACATAGAGTCGGGCCCGGTCAGCGAGCCGCGAAAGGCGGCAGTATACCTGTGTCGAGAGCTGCAAGCTTCACACCGCGCGTGAGTCCGTCGGGTTTGTGCTGGCGAACCCACCGCCGCTGAATCTCAAACTGACAGCCCCGTCAGTTAGCAGTCACCTTCCTGACGGGCTGACAGGGTTATAAAGAAGGGTATAAACCTGACAATACCCCAACCTCTCAGCCCGGCGCCCCACTCGCATGCGAATTCAGAAAAAACCCGCCTTGATCGCAGGTCTGCTAATTGCCTTGGCAGCGCTGGGCACCTGGTACCTCGTCAAACCGGCCACTGCCAAGCTCGCCGCCCCGACCGCCATCCCGGTGCGCGTGGTCAACGTCGTTGAGAAAGACGTGCCGCGTTATGTCAGCGGCATCGGCTCGGTGTTGTCCTTGCACAGTGTGGTGGTGCGCCCGCAGATCGACGGCATTCTCACCAAAATCCTGGTCAAGGAAGGCCAATTGGTGAATAAGGGTGACTTGCTGGCCACCATCGACGACCGCTCGATCCGTGCCAGCCTCGATCAGGCCCGCGCCCAATTGGGCGAAAGCCAGGCGCAGCTGCAAGTGGCACTGGTCAACCTCAAGCGCTACAAGTTGCTGAGTGTCGACGACGGGGTGTCCAAACAGACTTACGACCAGCAACAAGCGCTGGTCAACCAGCTCAAAGCCACCGCCCAAGGCAATCAGGCGTCCATCGACGCCGCTCAGGTGCAACTCTCCTACACACAGATTCACTCGCCGGTCACCGGACGCGTCGGTATTCGTACAGTCGATGAAGGCAACTTCCTGCGCATGACCGACGCCCAGGGCCTGTTCACCGTGACGCAGATCGACCCGATCGCCGTCGAGTTTTCCCTGCCGCAGCAAATGTTGCCGACCCTGCAAGGGCTGATCGGCGACCCGCAACGCGCACAAGTGAAGGCCTACATTGGCGCCGACACCGACGGTGAAACCGGCAATCTGCTGGGCGAAGGTCACTTGACCCTGATCGACAACCAGATCAACGCCAACACCGGGACCATCCGCGCCAAGGCAGAATTCAACAACCCAGGGCAGAAACTCTGGCCGGGCCTGTTGGTGACGGTAAAAATTCAGACGGCCCTGGAGAAAGATGCGTTGGTGGTGCCGCCCACCGTCGTACAACGCGGCCTCGATCAACACTTCGTGTACCGGGTCAACGGCGACAAAGTGGAAACCGTGACCGTGCAGGTGGTTGCTCAAGGCAGCGGCCAGGACATCATCAAAGGCGTGAAACCGGGGGATGTGCTGGTCAGTGACGGCCAGTCGCGGCTCAAGCCGGGGTCGACGGTGCAGGTGATGACCGATCCGCCACAAGTGGTGCAATCGGAGCCGAAGCCATGAAGGGCCACGGCTCGGTTTCTGCCTGGTGCATCGATCACCCGGTCGCCACCCTCCTGCTGACTTTTGCGCTGGTATTGCTCGGCGCCATTGCCTTCCCGCGCCTGCCGATTGCGCCGCTGCCGGAAGCGGAATTCCCGACCATTCAGGTGGCCGCGCAATTGCCCGGCGCCAGCCCGGAAACCATGGCGTCGTCGGTGGCCACGCCGCTTGAAGTGCAATTCAGCGCCATCCCAGGCGTGACCCAGATGACGTCGAGCAGTGCCTTGGGTTCGACCAACCTGACCCTGCAATTCACCCTCGACAAAAGCATCGACACCGCCGCCCAGGAAGTCCAGGCCGCGATCAACACCGCCGCCGGCAAGCTGCCCAAGGACATGCCGACGCTACCGACCTGGCGCAAGGTCAACCCGGCCGACAGCCCGGTACTGATCCTCAGCGTCAACTCCACGCAAATGCCCGGCACTGAGCTCAGCGACCTGGTGGAAACCCTGCTCTCGCGTCAGATCAGTCAGATCGATGGCGTAGGCCAAATCAACATCACCGGCCAGCAACGTCCGGCGATTCGCGTTCAAGCCTCGGCGGACAAACTGGCGGCCATCGGCCTGACCCTCGCCGACATACGTCTGGCGATCCAGAACACCAGCCTCAACCTGGCCAAAGGGGCGTTGTACGGCGAGTCGAGCATTTCCACGCTGTCGACCAACGACCAGTTGTTCCACCCCGAGGAATACAGCCAGCTCATCGTTTCCTACAAGGACGGCGCCCCGGTTCATCTGAGGGATGTCGCCAAAGTCGTCAACGGTTCGGAAGATGCCTACGTTCAGGCCTGGGCCGGCGACAAGCCTGGGGTAAACCTGGTGATCTCCCGGCAACCGGGCGCGAACATCGTCGAGACGGTGGATCGTATTCAAGCCGCGTTGCCGGCCCTGGAAGCGATGCTCCCCGCCTCGGTGCAGGTCAAGGTACTGGTCGACCGCACCCAGACCATCCGCGCGTCTTTGCACGAAGTGGAAATCACCCTGCTGATCGCGATCATGCTGGTGGTGGCGGTGATGGCGCTGTTCCTGCGCCAATGGTCGGCGACACTGATCGTGTCCGCCGTATTGGGCGTTTCGCTGATCGCCAGCTTCGCGCTGATGTATGTCATGGGCTTCAGCCTGAACAACCTGACGCTGGTGGCGATTGTGGTGGCCGTGGGGTTTGTGGTCGACGATGCGATTGTGGTGGTGGAGAACATTCACCGCCACCTTGAGGCCGGCGACGGCATGCGCGAAGCGGCGATCAAGGGTGCGGGCGAGATTGGTTTTACCGTGGTCTCGATCAGTTTCTCGCTGGTGGCGGCGTTCATTCCACTGCTGTTCATGGGCGGCGTGGTCGGTCGGCTGTTCAAGGAATTCGCCCTGACCGCGACGTCGACGATCATGATTTCGGTGGTGGTATCGCTGACCCTGGCGCCGACCCTGGCTGCGCTGTTCATGCGTGCGCCGGTGCATCACGCCCACAGCAAACCGACCTTCGGCGAACGCTTGGTGACAGGTTACGAAAAACTGCTGCGCAGCGCCCTCGCCCATCAGAAATTGATGATCGGTGTGTTTGGTCTTTCCCTCTGTCTGGCCATCGTCGGTTACATCTTCATTCCCAAAGGCTTCTTCCCGGTGCAGGACACCGGGTTTGTCCTCGGCACCACCGAAGCTGCCGCCGATATTTCCTACGGCGACATGGTGAAAAAACACCTGGCGATGGCCGAAATCGTCGCGGCGGATCCCGCGGTTGCGGCGTTTTCCCACTCGGTCGGGGTGTCGGGCAGTAACCAGACCATCGCCAACGGCCGCTTCTGGATTTCCCTGAAAAAACGCGGCGACCGCGACGTCTCGGCCAGCCAGTTCATCGATCGGATTCGTCCGCAACTGATGAAAGTCCCCGGCATCGTGCTGTACCTGCGCGCCGGCCAGGACATCAACCTCAGCTCCGGCCCGAGCCGCGCCCAGTACCAATATGTGCTCAAGAGCAACGATGGCGCGACCCTCAGCACCTGGACCCAGCGCCTCACGGAAAAGCTGCGCGGCAACCCCGCGTTCCGCGACATTTCCAACGACCTGCAACTGGGCGGCAGCATCACTCACATCAACATCGACCGCAGCGCCGCCGCGCGTTTCGGCCTGACCGCCAGTGACGTCGACGAAGCGCTGTACGATGCGTTTGGCCAGCGTCAGGTCAATGAATTCCAGACCCAGATCAACCAGTACAACGTGATACTGGAACTGGACACCCAGCAACGCGGCAAGGCCGAAAGCCTTAACTATTTCTACCTGCGCTCACCGCTGAGCGGGGAAATGGTGCCGCTGTCGGCGCTGGCCAAATTTGACGCGCCCACGGTCGGCCCGTTGTCCATCGCCCACGACGGCATGTTCCCGGCCGCCAACTTGTCGTTCAACCTCGCGCCCGGCGTGGCGTTGGGCGATGCGGTGATCATGCTCAACCAGGCCAAGGCCGACATCGGCATGCCAGCGGCCATGAGCGGCAACTTCCAGGGCGCGGCGCAGGCGTTCCAGAGTTCGCTGGCCAGCCAGCCGTGGCTGATTCTGGCGGCGCTGGTGGCGGTGTACATCATTCTCGGTGTGCTTTACGAGAGCTTCGTGCATCCGCTGACCATCATCTCGACACTGCCGTCGGCGGGACTCGGGGCGGTGATCATGCTGTGGATCTGCGGCCAGGACTTTTCGATCATGGCGTTGATCGGGCTGGTGCTGCTGATCGGTATCGTGAAGAAGAACGGCATCCTGATGATCGACTTCGCGCTGGACGCCCAGCGCAACCGTGGCTTGCCACCGGAAGAGGCGATTTTCCAGGCCTGCATCACAAGGTTCCGGCCGATCATCATGACCACCCTCGCCGCCCTGCTCGGTGCGCTGCCGCTGATGCTCGGCTACGGCACCGGTGCCGAACTGCGCCAGCCACTGGGTATCGCGGTGGTCGGCGGCTTGCTGGTGAGCCAGGCGCTGACGCTGTTCACCACTCCGGTCATATACTTGTGGCTTGAGCGGCTATTTCACAGGCCCAAACCAGCGCCGGTACCGGCCCTGGCGACCACAGACTGAGGCGGGGTCATGCGCGTTCTGATTATCGAAGACGAAGAAAAAACCGCGGACTATTTGCACCGCGGCCTGACGGAACAGGGTTACACCGTGGACGTGGCGCGCGACGGCGTTGAAGGGCTGCACCTGGCGCTGGAAAGTGACTATGCGGTGATCGTCCTCGACGTCATGCTGCCGGGCCTCGACGGCTTCGGCGTGCTGCGCGCGTTGCGTGCGCGCAAGCAAACCCCGGTGATCATGCTTACCGCCCGCGAGCGCGTAGAAGATCGCATCAAAGGACTGCGCGACGGCGCTGACGATTACCTCGGCAAACCGTTTTCCTTCCTCGAACTGGTGGCGCGCCTGCAAGCGCTGACCCGGCGCAGTGGCGGTCACGAACCGGTGCAAGTGAGCATCGCCGACCTGTGGATAGATTTGATCAGCCGTAAAGCGACCCGCGCCGGCACACGGCTGGACCTGACCGCCAAAGAGTTTTCGCTGCTGAGTGTGCTGGCCCGTCGGCAAGGCGAAATTCTCTCGAAAACGGCGATTGCCGAGATGGTCTGGGACATCAATTTCGACAGCGACGCCAACGTCGTCGAGGTCGCGATCAAGCGTCTGCGGGCCAAGCTCGACGGGCCGTTCGACGAGAAACTGCTGCACACGATTCGTGGCATGGGTTATGTGCTGGAGAGCCGTGGTGTCCAGTAACTCCATCGCACTGCGCCTGAGCGGGATGTTCACGCTGGTGGCGCTGTTAGTGTTTTTGTTGATCGGCTGGGCGTTGTATCAGCAGGTCGACAAGGGCTTGGGTCTGCTGCCCGAAGCCGAGCTGGATGCGCGCTACAGTGTGCTCGAATCGACGGTCGGCCGTTACGGCACGCCCGAGCATTGGGTGAAGATCAACAACAAGCTCAAGCTGCTTGGCGAGGAAGACAAGCGCATCAGTTTCTGGATTATCAGCGGCGATCCGCAGTACGAATATGGCAACCCGACGCCGCAGATTCGCGCCTTCGCCGAAGGGCCACTGGGCATGCGTGACTTGCAGTTGCCGGATCATCCCTATCCGCTGAAAGTGCTGGTGAGCCAGTTCCCGGCCAAGGATCAACGCCCGCCACTGCGCTTCATGATTGGCATCGACACCGAGACGTTTTTCGAGACTCAGCATCACCTGCTGATCGCGCTGATCAGCCTGGCGATTATTGGTGTGTTGTTGGCGTCTGCGTTGGGGTATTGGGTGGCGCGCATTGGCCTCAAGCCGTTGATCAAGTTGTCCCAGGAAGCCCAGCGCCTGGCCCCGCCACTGCGTTCCGGGCGCTTGCGGTTATCGTCGCTGCCGCCGGAATTGAACCAGTTCGTCAATTCGTTCAACTCTACGCTGGAGCGGGTCGAGCAGGCGTATTCACGACTGGAATCGTTCAACGCCGACGTCGCCCATGAATTGCGCTCGCCGCTGACCAACCTGATCGGCCAGACCCAGGTCGCGCTGACACGCGGGCGCTCCGCCGAACACTATTTCGAAGTGCTGCAATCAAACCTCGAAGAACTGGAACGGCTGCGCTCGATCATCAACGACATGCTGTTCCTCGCCAGCGCGGATCAGGGCAGCAAGGCCACCAAACTGACGTCCACTTCGCTCGCGGATGAAGTGGCGACGACGCTGGAGTATCTGGATTTCATTCTTGAGGATGCGCAGGTTCAGGTGCAGGTCAGCGGTGATGCGCAGGTGCGGATCGAGATCGCGCATCTGCGCCGGGCGTTGATCAACTTGCTGAGCAACGCGGTGCAGCACACTGAACCCGGGCAAGTGATTCAGGTGCGGATCGAGGTCACGGAGCATCAGGTAAGTATTGGTGTGGCCAACCCTGGATCGCCGATTGCCAGCGAGCATTTGCCGCGGTTGTTCGAGCGGTTTTATCGGGTGGATGCGTCGCGCAGCAACAGTGGCAACAATCACGGATTGGGGTTGGCGATCGTCAAGGCGATTGCGCTGATGCATGGCGGCGACGTGTTTGTACGCAGCGACCACGGCATAAATACCTTCGGCATCCACCTCCCCGTCTGACCCCACCCAATTCCCTGTGGCGAGGGGGCTTGCCCCCGTTCCAGTGCGCAGCACTGGCGCTTTTTCACAAACGCTACAAGAAGGGGCCGCTTCGCAGCCCAACGGGGGCAAGCCCCCTCGCCACAGCAAGCCCCCTCGCCACAAAAGCCTACCATTGCCTATGAACCACTGTTGCTTCTGGCGCAACAGTCCTTTCTTCGATTGGCTCTGTTTCCGACAGGCCAAGATCCTTATCTTTGCCCGCACCAAACAGCACTTGCCAAGCAAGAAGGTTTAAAAGATGTCCAACATTACGGGTATTGCCAGCGCTTTCGTTTTGTCCTCATTGTTCCTGTCGCCGTTCGCAATCGCGGAAGAATCGCAGACGTTCGTCGCGCAAAATGCCGCACGCGCCGCCGCCTACGATCAATACCAGAGCGAAATGACGGCCAAGGCTCAAGATGCCGCGCAAACCCCGCAAGCGTCCACTTCTGCCACCCAGCCGCGGGTTGAGAAAGACAGCTGATTCATCGAACTACCGTTTCCCTCGACACCTTTCATCGGCTCTTCCCTTTGAAAAGTTGTCTTCAAAGCCGCTGCTATCAGCGGCTTTTTTTCATTGGGGGCTAGCGCAAGTGCGTTCCCGCTCAATGTCTTCTAAGCTTGAACAAGTAAAGGCCAGCGTGTTTTGCTGGCCTTTTTTATGCTCTTCAAGCAGACAGCCGCCCCATGCCAGTGAGCCACCCACAACACCTTTCAGGCAAGACAGGTCGACCTGAGATCATGGTGATGCTTGGCAGCTTGCTGACGGTGATCGCGATTCTCAGCATCGTCGCGTTTCTGCTGATCCGCGAACACGCCAATGCCCAGCAGGCCGCCACCCGCAGCGCGACCACCATTGCGCAGTTGATCGACGCGGACGTGCTGCGCACCGTAGAGCTCTACGATTTGACCCTGCAAGGCCTGATTGCGGCCTCGCAGCGCGAAGACCTGAAACAGGTTTCACCGCAGATCCGTCATTTGGTGCTGTTCGACCGCTCCACCACGGCGCGCTTCAAGGGCGACATTCTGTTATTGGACAAGCACGGGGACGTGCTCGCCGACTCATCGCTGGTTGAGCCCAAGCCCGGCAACTTCGCCGACCGCGACTATTTCCTCGCCCATGCGTTTAACAGCGACACCGGCATGTTCATCAGCCGGCCGTTCAAGCCTCGCTGCGACTGTGACGACAGCGAAGAGTGGCGGATCAGTTTCAGCCGACGCATCTCCTCGTCCTCCGGCGAGTTTCTCGGCGTCGCCGTGGCGTCGATGCGCCTCGCGTACTTCGAACAGTTGTTCAACAGCCTGGACATCGGCAACGGCAGCACCCTGAGCATCATCAATGACGACGGTATTCTGCTCGCGCAAAAACCTCATTTGATCAACGACCCCGTCGGCAAGAATTTCGCTGGCCGGCCCAATGTCATACGCATCCTGCGTGAGGGCGCGGGCAGTTTCGACAGCGTGTCCAGCGTCGATCATCAACAACGCCTGTACACCTTTTCCAGGGTCGGCAACCTGCCGTTGACGGTCATCGTCGCGCTCTCCGGCAACGAAGTGTTCGCCACCTGGAAACGCACCGCGATTGTCATCAGCGGTGCCACCGGCGTGCTGTGCATCGGCCTGCTCTGGCTGACCTGGCTGCTGTGCCGCGAGCTTCGGCTGCGCCATCACGCCGAACAGGAACTGGCGCTGTTGGCCGCCACCGATGCCCTGACCGGTGTCGCCAACCGCCGGACCCTGGATCAAACCCTGCGCCATGAGTGGTTTCGCGCCCAACGTTCCGGCAAACCGCTGTCGGTGCTGATGGTCGACGCCGACCACTTCAAGGCGTTCAACGATCGCCACGGTCATCAGGGTGGCGACGATGCGTTACGGGCGGTGGCCAAGGTGATCTGCGCCAATGTACGGCGTCCCGGGGACTTGGTGGCGCGGTACGGAGGTGAGGAGTTTTCGGTGATTCTGGCGGAAACCGACAACGCGGGGGCCCGGCAGATTGCTGAAAAAATCCGCGTGGCGGTGGAGCAGATGCCGTTGGTGGCGGATGCTGAGTTGCCGATTACTGTCAGTATCGGTATTAGTACCTGGACAACGGAAAAGGAAATCAGTCTGGAACAGTTGCTTTTTATGGCGGACAAAGCGCTGTATCAGGCGAAGGAAGGTGGGCGAAATCGCGTGGTGGCTGCCCAGTGAGTATGCGCTGTGGCAGCCGGCCTCTTCGCGAGCAAGCCCGCTCCCACATTTGATCGCATTCCAATGTGGGAGCGGGCTTGCTCGCGAAGAGGCCCGCCCAGGCAATGCAGTAAAACGGAGATAAAAAAAGGCCACCCGAAGGCAGCCTTTAAAAACTAGAGAGGTTTTTTGCTTACACGGCCGCGACGGGACGCATGTAAGAGATCGGTGCAGTGCTGGCGTCTTCGAAAGTCACGACTTCCCAAGCATCTGTCTGCTCAATCAACTTGCGCAGCAGCTGGTTGTTCAATGCATGTCCGGACTTGAAGCCCTTGAACTCACCAATCAGGCTATTGCCCAGCAGGTAGAGGTCACCAATTGCATCGAGGATCTTGTGCTTCACGAATTCGTCTTCATAGCGAAGGCCGTCTTCGTTCAGTACACCATCCGCGTCGACCACAATAGCGTTTTCAACGCTGCCGCCGAGTGCGAGGTTGTGCTTGCGCAGGTACTCGATGTCACTCATGAAACCAAAGGTACGGGCGCGGCTGACTTCTTTTACGAACGAAGTACTGGAAAAATCCACGCTTGCACTTTGTGTGCGGTTACGGAAAACCGGGTGATCGAAATCGATCTCGAAACTCACCTTGAAGCCTTCGAAAGGGACAAAAGTGGCGCGCTTGTCGCCGTCTTCCACTGTCACTTCCCGCAGGATCCGGATGAACTTCTTCGGTGCGTCCTGTTCTTCCAGGCCGGCCGACTGAATCAGGAATACGAAAGGTCCAGCGCTACCATCCATGATCGGTACTTCGGACGCGGAGAGCTCGACGTAGGCGTTATCGATGCCCAGGCCAGCCATGGCCGAGAGCAAGTGCTCCACCGTGTCCACTTTGACGTCACCGTTAACCAGAGTGGTCGACATAGTGGTTTCGCCAACGTTTTCTGCGCGAGCAGGAATCTGCACCACAGGATCGAGGTCAGCACGACAAAACACGATGCCGGTGTCGATAGGCGCGGGCTTGAGGGTCAGATATACCTTCTCCCCGGAGTGCAGGCCTACACCTGTGGCACGGATAATATTTTTCAGTGTGCGTTGTTTAATCATGGCTTGGGCCGCTTCAGCGCAAATTGCGAACTGGTATCAACAAAGGCTGGCGATGATAGCAGACCAGACCTTTGCTGAACACCAATCAACTTCATAGCCCTGATACATTCCATCAATCAGCCTGACGACGCAGGAAAGCCGGGATGTCCAGGTAGTCCAGATCATCTTGCGGATTCATCTTCGCGGCAGTCGCAGCACCGGCCTGAGCCTGGTTGCGCATGACGGTCGGACGGTCCAGGTCACGGTAGTTCACCGCTGGCTGTTCCTGACGAGCGGGCGCCGATTGTTGTGGCTGGGAGGCCATAGAGGTGTGAACGGTGTTGTCGATGACCTTCACAGGCTTCTCGATTTTCGCGCCCAGACCGGTAGCAACCACCGTCACGTGCAACTCGTCGCGCATGTCCGGATCGATAACGGTACCGACCTTGACCATGGCGTGCTCGGAAGCGAAGGCTTCGATGATGCTACCCACGTCGGAGTACTCACCCAGGGACAGGTCAGGACCGGCGGTGATGTTCACCAGGATGCCGCGTGCACCTTGCAGGTTCACGTCTTCGAGCAACGGGTTGCGAATGGCCGCTTCGGTGGCCTCGCGTGCACGGTTCGGACCGCTGGCGCAGCCAGTGCCCATCATCGCCATGCCCATTTCGCTCATCACGGTACGGACGTCGGCAAAGTCGACGTTGATCATGCCCGGACGCTTGATGATGTCGGAGATACCGCGAACGGCACCGGCCAATACATCGTCGGCCTTGGCAAATGCGGACAGCAGGCTTGCGTCCTTGCCAAGAATGGTCAGCAGTTTCTCGTTGGGAATGGTGATCAACGAGTCGACGCTTTCAGACAGCAGACGGATGCCTTCGTCGGCGATCTGCATGCGCTTGCGACCTTCGAACGGGAACGGACGAGTCACCACCGCAACGGTGAGGATCCCCATTTCCTTGGCCACTTCGGCAATGATTGGCGCCGCACCGGTACCGGTACCGCCGCCCATGCCAGTGGTGATGAACACCATGTTGGTGCCCTGCAGGACTTCGGCAATGCGCTCACGGTCTTCGAGAGCGGCCTGACGACCTACTTCAGGGTTGGCGCCGGCGCCCAGACCTTTGGTCACGCCGGTGCCCAGTTGCAGGATGGTCCGCGCGCCGATGGATTTCAGCGCCTGGGCATCAGTGTTGGCGCAGATGAATTCAACGCCTTCAATGTTGCTCTTGACCATATGGTTGACAGCGTTGCCGCCGCCTCCGCCAACACCGATAACTTTAATAACCGGGCTTGCGGGGATGTTGTCTACGAGTTCGAACATTTTCCCTCTCCTTTACGTTCTCTAGTTTTTTCGCCTACTGCCTGTCTCTACAACGGTGCTGCGGTAAATCTTTAGAAGTTGCCTTGTACCCAGCTCTTGATGCGATCGAGCAAGGCGGCTTTCGGTTCTTCATTGCTGTAGCTGTCGCGACTGCTGATGCCCGAGAACGAAATCCCGTCGGACTGCTTCTGCAGGCCGTACATCAACAGGCCAACGCCCGTGGAATAAATCGGGTTGCGGACCACGTCGTCCAGGCCCTTGACGCCATGCGGCACGCCCAGGCGGACCGGCATGTGGAAGATTTCTTCAGCCAGTTCAGTGGCGCCTTCCATCTTCGACGTACCGCCGGTCAGCACGATGCCGGCCGGGATCAGGTCTTCGTAGCCGCTGCGACGCAGTTCGGCCTGGATCAGCGTGAACAGTTCGTCGTAACGCGGCTCGACCACTTCGGCCAGGGCCTGACGGGACAGCTCGCGCGGTGGACGATCGCCAACACTTGGCACCTTGATGGTTTCACCGGCACCGGCCAGTTTGGCCAGGGCGCAGGCGTAGCGAATCTTGATTTCTTCGGCGTACTGGGTCGGGGTGCGCAACGCCATGGCGATGTCGTTGGTCACCTGATCACCCGCAATCGGGATCACCGCGGTGTGACGGATCGCGCCTTCGGTGAAGATGGCGATGTCGGTGGTACCGCCGCCGATGTCCACCAGGCACACGCCCAGCTCTTTCTCGTCGTCGGTCAGCACCGAGTAGGCCGAAGCCAGTTGCTCGAGAATGATGTCGTCGATTTCCAGGCCACAGCGACGCACACATTTTTCAATGTTCTGTGCGGCGTTGACGGCGCAGGTGACCACGTGAACCTTGGCTTCCAGGCGTACGCCGGACATGCCCAGTGGCTCACGAACGCCTTCCTGGTTATCGATCACGTAATCCTGCGGCAGGGTGTGCAGCACGCGCTGGTCAGCCGGGATCGCCACAGCCTGGGCTGCGTCGAGGACGCGCTCAAGGTCGGCCGCGCTGACTTCGCGATCACGAATCGCCACGATGCCGTGGGAGTTCAGGCTGCGGATGTGATTGCCGGCCACGCCGACAAACGCCGAGTGAATGCGGCAACCGGCCATCAGCTGCGCTTCTTCGATAGCGCGCTGGATCGACTGGACGGTGGACTCGATGTTCACAACCACGCCTTTCTTCAGGCCACGGGACGGATGGGTACCGATCCCGACGATTTCCAGCGTGCCGTCGTCCGCAACCTCGCCGACCAGCGCCACCACCTTGGAGGTGCCGATATCGAGACCGACGATCATTTTGCCGCTTTGCACGTTTGCCATGGGTCCTGCCTCTTCTTAATTCTTCGCGACAGCGGGTTGGGCTGTCGTGGGCGCTACAGGTTCCCGCCAGCCAACAGCGAGGCCGTTGGCGTAGCGCAGATCGATGCGCGCAATGTTCGTAATCTGTTCTTTGAGCGTCTTTTCATAGATGGCAATGAAACGGCGCATCTTCTCCACCAGGTTGCCGCGCCCCAGCAGCAGTTCGATCCCCGGGCCGGCACTGCCGGCTCCGGTAGTCAGGAACCAGCTGCCACGTTCACGCAACTCCAGGCGTGCAATCGAGAAGCCCAGCGGCCTGAGCATCTGGCTCAGCACCTGGTATTGCTGCATCACTTGCTGTTGAGCCCGTTGTGGGCCGAACAGCTGTGGCAAGTGTTCGTAGTTCGCCAGCTCACGCGGGGTAAACGCCTGGCCCTGGTTGTTCAACAGCGATTCATCGCCCCAACGGGCCACCGGCAGTTGTTCTTCCAAGCGGATTACCACTTGATCCGGCCACACCCGACGCACTTCGGCGTGGGCAATCCATGGCATCGTCTCAAGCTCGGTGCGCATGCTTTCCAGGTCGATGGTGAAGAAGCTCGACGCCACGTACGGGGCGATCCGCTGCTGCACGGCTTGCTGGCTGATGTAACTCAAATCACCCTGCACGTTGATCTTGGTGATCGGCCGGTCGGCGTACGGCAGCAAACGCTGCGCGCCTTCGTAAGTGCCAAACCCCAGTGCAACCAACAGCACTGGCCAGAACAACGCTTTGAGAAAACCAAAATTGGCTTTCGGCAGGCGCATCGACATCGGCTCTTTCGCCACCATTCGGCTGGCGCCCCGTGGCACCGGCTTGCGGCCGGGTGCGGGTGGAGGCTGATGTCTTAGCTGCGCGCCTTGCATGGTCTTACCCTCGCGGCTCGTTGTTGCCGGTAATGCTGGCGGCCAGAATCGCCAGAACCAGTTGCTGGAAATCCAGACCGGCAGCACGGGCCGCCATCGGCACCAGGCTGTGATCGGTCATGCCCGGCGCGGTGTTCACTTCCAGGAACCAGAACTGCCCGTCGGCGTCCTGCATCACGTCTGCCCTGCCCCAACCGGCGATACCCAGCGCCTCGCAGGCTTTCGCCGTGAGGTCCATGAGTTCCTTTTCCTTGGTGCTGTCGAGCCCGCACGGAATGCGGTACTGGGTATCGTTGGCGATGTACTTGGCGTCGTAGTCGTAAAAACTGTGCGTCGTGCCCAGGGCAATCGGAGGCAACACCTGGTCACGCAGGGTGGCGATGGTGAACTCCGGACCGTGAATCCATTGCTCGACCAACACTTGCGAATCGTAGGTACTGGCCGCTTTCCAGGCGTCGATCAACTCGGGCGTGGAACTCACTTTGGCCATACCGATACTTGAACCTTCATGCGCCGGTTTGACGATCAAAGGGAAGCCCAGTTCCGTCGCGGCGGAAATACAATCGGCCTCGCTGCTCAAGACGGCGTGACGCGGTGTCGGAATACCCAGGCTGTGCCAGACCTGTTTGGTCCGCAGCTTGTCCATGGCCAGCGCCGAAGCGAGAATGCCGCTGCCGGTGTACGGAATGCCCAGGCATTCGAGCAGGCCCTGCATGCTGCCGTCTTCACCGCCACGACCGTGGAGGATAACGAAGGCGCGATCGATTTTTTCGTTGAGCAAACGCTGCAACAGGTCGTCGCCGACGTCGAGGCCGAACGCGTCCACACCGGCACTTTGCAGTGCCGCGAGGACCGCGTTACCGGACTTCAGCGACACCTCACGCTCGGCACTCTTGCCGCCAAACAGCACGGCGACGCGGCCGAAATCTTTCGGCGCGACGGTGGAAACGAGGTTGGCGTAAGCAGCAGTCATTTCAACTTCCCCACGGCAGGTGCAGCAACGGCACCGGCGAACAACGGACTGTTCAACAGTTTTGGCGCGAGACCACCGATATCACCGGCGCCCTGGCACAGCAGGATGTCGCCGGCACGCAGCAGCGGCTTGACCAGCGGCGCAAGGTCGACACCACGCTCGATGTAGATCGGGTCGAGCTGACCGCGCTGGCGGATGCTGTTGCACAACTTGCGGCTGTCAGCGCCCGGGATCGGCTCTTCGCCGGCCGGGTACACTTCCATCAGCAGCAGGACGTTGGCATCGGCCAGTACATTGACGAAGTCGTCGTACAGGTCGCGGGTGCGGCTGTAACGGTGCGGTTGGTAAACCATCACCAGACGGCGCTCCGGCCAGCCACCACGTACGGCCTTGATCACGGCGGCGACTTCGGTCGGGTGGTGACCGTAGTCGTCGACCAGCATCACGTGGCCGTCTTCGACCGGCAGTTCGCCGTAGACCTGGAAGCGTCGACCGACGCCCTGGAACCCGGACAGGCCCTGGACAATGGCTTCATCGCTGACACCCTCGTCAGAGGCAATGCAGATGGTCGCCAGCGCATTCAATACGTTATGGTTGCCCGGCATGTTCACCGAGACATCCAGTGGCTCGCGGTCAGGGCGCAGCACGGTGAAGAAGGTCTGCATACCCTGCTGACGCACATTGATCGCGCGCACGTCGCAGTCATCGCCGAAGCCGTAGGTGACGGTCGGGCGCTTGACCAGCGGAAGGATTTCACGCACCACCGGATCGTCCAGACACACCACGGCCAGACCGTAGAACGGCAGGTTGTGGAGGAACTCGACGAAGGTTTTCTTCAGTTTGTTGAAGTCACCGTCGTAGGTCGCCATGTGGTCGGCGTCGATGTTGGTGACCACGGCCACCAGCGGCTGCAAGTGCAGGAAGCTGGCGTCGCTTTCATCGGCTTCGGCGATCAGGTAACGGCTGGTGCCGAGCTGGGCATTGGTGCCCGCGGCATTCAGTCGTCCACCGATGACGAACGTCGGGTCCAGGCCACCTGCCGCGAACACCGAAGCGATCAGGCTGGTGGTGGTGGTTTTGCCGTGGGTACCGGCGACGGCGATACCGTGGCGGTAGCGCATCAGCTCGGCCAGCATCTCGGCGCGCGGGACCACCGGAATACGGCGTTCCAGCGCAGTCGCGACTTCCGGGTTGGAGGTGTTGACGGCGCTCGACACCACCAGCACATCAGCAGACGCGGCGTTCTCGGCGCGGTGACCGATAAAGATGTGCGCGCCGAAAGATTCCAGGCGCTCGGTGACCGGCGAAGCCTTCAGGTCGGAACCGGACACGTCATAGCCCAGGTTCAACAACACTTCAGCAATACCGCACATGCCCACGCCGCCGATGCCGACGAAGTGGATTTTACGGATGCGGCGCATTTCCGGTTGCGGCATGGCTTTCTGATTCTCAACCATGGGCCACCTCCAGGCAGGTATCGACCACGTTACGGGTGGCATCGGGTTTGGCCAGGCGGCGTGCCGCAGTAGCCATCTCGTTGAGTCGTTGTGGTTGCATCAGGACCTCTGTCAGGCGAGCGGCAAGATCCGCTGCGCCAGTCGTTCTTTGCGGCATCAGGAAGGCAGCGCCTTCACGGGCCAAATAATCGGCGTTGCGGGTCTGGTGATCGTCGATCGCGTGGGGCAAAGGCACCAGCATCGAGGGCAGACCGGCGGCGGCCAGTTCACTGATGGTCAACGCGCCTGCGCGGCACACCACCAGGTCGGCCCAGCCATAGGCTTGGGCCATGTCTTTGATGAAAGGCTGCACTTGCGCCTCGACGCCAGCCGCGCGATAGCGCTCTGCAGTCACCTCATCGTGGTTTTTACCGGCCTGATGAAACACTTCCGGACGCAGGTCGGGGGCGACTTGCGACAGGGCTTCAGGCAACAATTTGTTCAACGGTTCTGCGCCCAGGCTTCCACCCAGGATCAGCAAACGCGCCTTGCGACCGGCCAGGGCGGGTCGCACTGTTTCGAGGAACAGCTCGGTGCGCACCGGGTTACCGGTGGTCCTACGGCTGTCCGACAGGGTAAAGGTGTCGGGGAACGCTTCACAGACTCGGGCGGCCAACGGCACCAGCAACCGATTGGCGGTACCGGCCACGGCGTTCTGTTCGTGAACAATCACAGGAACACCAGCCAGTTTGGCGGCAACACCGCCGGGGCCGGTCACGTAACCACCGAAGCCGACCACGCACACGGGCCGCAGCTGACGAATGATCGCCCGCGCCTGCCAGACGGATTTGAGCAACATGAACGGCGCCTTGAGCAGAGACAATTTGCCCTTGCCGCGCAAGCCGCTGGCGTTGATCCGATGCAGCTCGATACCGGCCATCGGTACCAGGTCGTTCTCGATACCGCGCGGCGTTCCGAGCCAATGCACGGTGTAACCGCGGGCCTGGAATTCACGAGCGCAAGCCAGTGCCGGGAACACATGGCCCCCGGTGCCGCCCGCCATAATCAATACGTTAGCGCCCATGGGGTGGCTCCTCGGCGAAGTCACTCTCATGGAACTCCATCTCTTCGCTGCCCAGGTGGGTTCGACTCTCCCACTCGATGCGCAGCAACAAGCCGAGACAGGCACCGCATATCACCAACGAACTGCCGCCATAACTGAGGAACGGCAGGGTCAGGCCTTTGGTCGGCAGCAGGCCGACGTTCACGCCTATGTTGATCAGGAACTGACCAATCCACAGGAACGACAGGCCGTACGCGATGTAAGCGGCGAAGAACTGCTTGGCCTTCTCGGCCCAATAACCGATGTACATGCCACGAATACAGACAAAGACGAACAGCGCCACGGTGCACAACGAGCCCACGGCCCCCAGCTCTTCAGCGAGCACCGAGAACACGAAGTCGGTGTGGGCTTCCGGCAGGTAGAACTGTTTTTGCACGCTGTTGCCCAGGCCAACGCCCAGCCATTCGCCGCGACCAAACGCGATCAATGCCTGAGACAACTGATAACCGGCACCAAACTGGTCGGCCCACGGGTCGGCAAAGTTGGTCAGGCGCGCCATTCGATACGGCTGCACTTGAATCAACAGCACCACCGCCGCGACGGCCAGGACCACCATCAAGGAAAACCGGAACAGCCCGACCCCGCCCAGGAACAGCATGGCCGCCGCCGCCCCCATCATCACGACGGTGGCACCGAAGTCTGGTTCCATCAACAACAGGCCGGCCATTGGCAGCAGCACGATGAACGGTTTGAAGAAGCCCATCCAGCTTTCGCGCACTTCTTTCTGGCGACGCACCAGATAGCCGGCGAGGTAGATCACCACAAACACCTTGGCGATCTCGGAAGGCTGAACGTTGAAGAAGCTGAAGCCGATCCAGCGCATCGAACCGTTCACTTCACGACCGATCCCCGGAATGATCACCATCACCAGCAAACCGAATGCACCCAGCAACATCAGCCAGCCCAGGCGTTGCCAGGTGGCGATCGGGATCATCATGGTGATGACGCAGGCACCCAGGCCCAGAACGATGTAGATAAGGTGGCGGATCATGTAATACAGGGCACTGCCCGACTGTACCGCGGCGACTTCGGTCGAGGCCGATGCAATCATGACCAGCCCCAGGCCGATCAGGGCCAGGCAACCGGCGAGCATCGGGAAGTCGAGATCGACACCGCGCCCGGTGATGATCGGCGACGGATAAGGCTTGATGATGTTTTTCAGGCTCATGCCAGTTCCTCCACGGCTTGGACGAACTGGTGACCACGGTCTTCGTAGTTCTTGAACATGTCGAAACTGGCGCAGGCGGGTGACAGCAGCACCACGTCACCGGGGTGGGCTGCTGCGCGGCATTGCTCCACGGCTTCGACCAGCGAACCGACGCGGATCAGCGGCACGGCATCGCCGATAGCCTGGCCGATTTTGTCGGAATCACGGCCCATCAGGATCACGGCGCGGCAGTTGACTGCCACCGGATCACGCAGGTCATTGAACTCGGCACCCTTGCCGTCGCCCCCGGCGATCAGCACGACCTTGCCGTCGATGTCCGCGCCCAAACCTTCGATGGCCGCCAGCGCGGCACCGACGTTGGTGGCCTTGGAATCGTTGTAGTAGCCGACGCCGTCCAGATCACGCACCCACTGGCAGCGATGCTCGAGGCCGGCAAAGCTGCGCAGGGCCGTGAGCATGGCATCGAAGGGCAGACCGACGGCGTGGCCCAGCGCCAGTGCCGCCAAGGCGTTGGACTGGTTGTGGGCGCCACGAATTTTCAACTCGCGCACCGGCATCAGGTTCTGGAATTCGAAGGCCAGGTACTTCTCGCCGTCTTCTTCGCGGATACCGAACGCCTTGAAATCAGGCTTGCTCAAACCGAAGGTCCAGCACGGCTGGCCCTCGCCCATCAATGGACGGCTCAGGGCGTCCTGACGGTTGACCACAAACTGCCTGGCGCCACGGAAGATCCGGTGCTTGGCCAGGTGATAGGCCGGCAGACCGCTGTAACGGTCCATGTGGTCTTCGCTGACGTTGAGCACGGTCGCCACTTCAGCGTTCAGTTGATCGGTGGTTTCCAGCTGGAAGCTCGACAGTTCCATCACGTACAGCTCGATGTCGTCGCTGAGCAGGTCCAGCGCCGGCGTACCGAGGTTGCCACCGACCGCCACACGCTTGCCCGCCGCGACTGCCATCTCGCCGACGAGGGTGGTGACGGTGCTTTTCGCATTGGAACCACTGATGGCAACAATCGGCGCCTTCGCGTTACGCGCGAACAGCTCGATGTCGCCGGACAACTTCACGCCACGGGCGGCAGCAGCCTGCAGGGCCGGGGTCGCCAGCGCCAGGCCAGGGCTCACGTAGAGCTCGTCGGCACGGCACAGGAACTCGACGTCCAACTCGCCACAACGCACTTCCACGTGCGGATAGTCACGCTTGAGCGTGGCCAGTTCCGGTGGATTTTCCCGCGTATCGGCCACAGCAAACGACGTGCCCCGGTTCGCCAGGAAGCGAACCAGGGACATGCCGCTCTTGCCGAGGCCGACAACGATGCGGAAGTGGTCAGAAGCGATCAGAGACACGAGTTTCTACCTCAGCTTCAGGGTGGCAAGGCCGACCAGTACGAGAATCACGGTGATGATCCAGAAACGGACGATCACGCGTGGCTCAGGCCAGCCCTTGAGTTCAAAGTGGTGGTGAATCGGTGCCATGCGGAACACGCGGCGACCGGTCATCTTGAAAGAAGCCACCTGGATGACCACCGACAGGGTCTCCATCACGAACACACCGCCCATGATGAACAGGACGATTTCCTGACGGACGATCACCGCGATGGTGCCCAAGGCCGCGCCCAGTGCCAGCGCGCCGACGTCGCCCATGAACACCTGGGCCGGATAGGTGTTGAACCAGAGGAATCCGAGGCCGGCACCGATCAGCGCGCCGCAGAACACGATCAATTCACCCGCGCCCGGTACATAAGGAATCAGCAGGTATTCAGCGAACTTCACGTTACCCGACAGGTAGCAGAAGATCCCCAGGCCGCCGCCGACCATCACAGTCGGCATGATTGCCAGGCCATCGAGGCCGTCAGTCAGGTTAACCGCGTTGCTTGAGCCAACGATCACGAAGTAGGTCAGGACGATGAAGCCTGCGCCCAGCGGAATGCTGTAATCCTTGAGCATCGGCAGGATCAGGGTGGTTTCCACCGGGGTGGCGGCAGTCATATAAAGGAAGATCGCTGCGCCGAGACCGAACACCGACTGCCAGAAGTACTTCCAGCGACTCGGCAAGCCACGGGAGTTCTTCTCGATCACTTTGCGGTAATCGTCGACCCAGCCGATCGCGCCGAACAGCAAAGTCACCAGCAGCACAGTCCAGACATAACGGTTGCTCAGGTCTGCCCAGAGCAAGGTGCTGACGCCGATGGACGACAGAATCAACGCGCCACCCATGGTCGGCGTACCCGACTTGGACAAGTGCGACTGTGGACCGTCGTTGCGAACGGATTGACCGATCTGACGGTTCTGCAAAGTGCGGATCATCCACGGGCCATAGCACAGCGACAAAACCAGCGCGGTCAGCACACCGAGAATCCCGCGCAGGGTCAGGTACTGGAAGACCGCGAAGCCTTTGTAGAACTGTTGCAGATACTCCGCTAGCAGCAGCAGCATTAATGTTTCTCCAGACTGGGCCCGCACAAAGCGGTGACGATGTTTTCCATCGCAGCGCTGCGCGAGCCCTTGATCAAAATGGTGGTGTTGGTGTCTTGCTCGGCACCCAGCGCCTTGATCAGTTCAGCCTGAGTGCTGAAGTGAAAGGCCTGTGGACCGAAAGCGTTTACGGCGTGAACCATCATGGGTCCGACGGCATACAGCGCGGATACTTTGCCGCGGGCGTATTCGCCCACATCGCGGTGCCCCTGCTCCGCCCAATCGCCCAACTCGCCGATATCCCCGAGCACCAGGACGGTGCGACCGGAAAAGCCGGCGAGTATATCAACGGCGGCGCACATGGAGGTGGGGTTTGCGTTGTACGTGTCATCAATCACGCGCATGCCGTTGGTAGCCAATTGCGCGACGGTGCGACCCTTGACCGGTTGCACGGCGGCCAGGCCCGAGGCGATGCCGAACAGCGACACGCCCAAGGCGTGAGCGGCAGCAGCAGCGGCCATGGCGTTGGCGACGTTATGCGTGCCGAGCAGGTTCAATTGAACACGCTCCACGGCGTCAGGCGTGTGCAGGTTGAACGCCGGGCAACCGCGAGCGTCGCGGTCCAGGTCGCTGGCATAGAAGTCAGCGCTGAGGTTGCTCAGGGCGAACGTCAGCACTTTGCGACCGGCCGCGCGGGTCTTCCAGATTTCAAAAGCCTTGTCGTCAAGATTAAGAACGGCGATGCCATCGGCCTCGAGCCCTTCGATAATTTCGCCTTTGGCTTCAACGATTTTTTCCGGCCCGCCAAACTCGCCAACGTGGGCAGTCCCGGCGTTGTTGAGGATGGCCACGTGGGGTTTGGTCATGCCCACGGTGTAGGCAATTTCGCCCAGGCGCGAGGCACCGAGTTCGATCACGGCGGCGGTGTGTTCCGGCGCGAGTTCGAGCAAGGTCAGCGGCACGCCGAGGTCGTTGTTCAGGTTGCCACGGGTCGCCAGCACCGGACCGCGCGTGCGCAGGATGCTCGCGAGCATTTCCTTGACCGTGGTCTTGCCGCTGGAACCGGTGATGGCAGCGACCGGGTTGGTGAACGCCGCACGGTTCAGCGCGCCCAGTTGGCCGAGCGCTTGGCGGGTGTCCTTGACCAGCAGTTGCGGCAACGCGCTGTCGGCGACTTCACGCTCGACCAGTGCGGCCACCGCGCCTTTGCTGGCTACGTCGTTCAGGTAATCGTGACCGTCGAAACGCGGGCCGGTCAGGGCAATAAACAGTTGTCCGGGCTTGATCGCACGGCTGTCGATGCTGACGCCATCGAACGTGGCATCGGCAGCGAGCAGTTGGCCGTTCAATGCGCCGGTCAGTTCGCTCAGTTTCAAGGCTTTAAGCATGAGCCACCTCCCAAGCAGTCAGGGCATGATCGGCCTCGACCAGATCGGAGAAGTCGTGACGCTCGCCGTTGATTTCCTGATAGTCCTCGTGACCTTTACCGGCCAGGACAATCACGTCATCCGCCGAAGCGCTGGCGATCAACTGGGCAATCGCCTGGCCACGGCCGGCCACGAACGTCACTTTATCCACAGCCTTGAAGCCGGCGCGGATGTCATCGAAGATCACGGACGGGTCTTCGGTGCGAGGGTTGTCATCGGTGACCAGCACGCCGTCGGCCAGACGCTCGACCACTTCGGCCATCAGCGGACGCTTGCCGCGATCACGATCGCCGCCGCAGCCGAACAGGCACAGCAAGCGGCCCTTGGCGTGTGGGCGCAGGGCCATCAAGACTTTTTCCAGCGCGTCCGGGGTGTGGGCGTAATCGACCACCACCAACGGCTGGGTGCCGCCGCCGAGGCGCTGCATGCGACCGGCCGGGCCTTCGAGCTTTGGCAGGACGTTGAGAATTTCGTCCAGTGCATAATCCAGACCGAGCAACGCACCGACTGCGGCCAGGACGTTGCTCAGGTTGAAGCGACCGAGCAAGGTGCTGCGCAAATGGTGCTCGCCCTGCGGCGTCACCAACGTGGCGCGCACGCCTTCGTCATCAAATTGCGCTTCACGGCAATACAGGTAGGCGCTGTTGTCTTCGAGGCTGTAGGTGATCAACCGCGACTCACGCTTTTCGGCAGCCAGTTGCCGGCCGAATTCGTCGTCGAGGTTCACCACCCGGCACTTCAAATCGTTCCAGGCAAACAGCTTGGCCTTGGCTTCGCCGTAGGCCTGCATGGTGCCGTGGTAATCGAGGTGATCGCGGGACAGGTTGGTCATCACCGCCACGTCAAACGCCAGCGCGGTGACGCGGCCCTGATCCAGGCCATGAGAAGAAACTTCCATGGCGACCGCTTTGGCGCCGGCCTTTTTCAGGTCGGCCAGGGTCGCTTGCACCGCGATTGGATTCGGTGTGGTGTGCAGGCCGCTTTCCAGCGCGCCGTAGAAACCGGAGCCCAATGTGCCGACGATGCCGCAATGTTGACCCAGCAGATCAAGCGCCTGGGCCACCAATTGGGTCACGCTGGTTTTACCGTTGGTGCCGGTCACGCCGACCAGATTCAGGTGACGGCTCGGGTCGCCATAAAAGCGCCCGGCGATGTCCGACAGCTGCGCGGCCAGGCCTTTGACCGGAATCAACGGCACGTCGGTAATCGGCAACACGGTCGAGCCTTCGACTTCATACGCCACCGCGGCAGCGCCGCGTTGCAGCGCGTCAGCGATGTGCTCACGACCGTCGAAACGCCCGCCAGGCACAGCGAGAAACAAGTCGCCAGCGCGCACGTTGCGGCTGTCGAGCGCCAATTCGCGGATCAACAGATCACGGCCGGCGTGGGCGAAAATTTTATTCAGACTTAGAGACATCAGCCGCGCCCTCCATTGGCTTTCAGCGGAACAACGGGGGTCGCGTTCGCGGTTTGCGTCGGCGGCAGGTTGTCCGGCGTGATGTTCATCAGGCGCAGCGTCCCGGACATCACTTTGCTGAACACTGGCGCCGAAACCAGACCACCGAAGTAACCGGCCTTGGTCGGTTCGTCGATCACCACGACGATTGCGTAACGTGGATCGCTCATCGGGCCAAAGCCGGCGAACAGCGAACGGTAAGAGTTCTCGGCGTAGCCCTTGGTGCCCACCGACGTTTTACGTGCAGTACCCGACTTGCCGGCCACGTGATACGCCGGCACCTGCGCGCGGAACACACCACGCGGCGCTTCGATCACTTGGGTCAGCATGCCCTGCATGGTTTTCGCGACGGCTTCCGGCAGCACTTGCGTGGTCTGCGGCGGCGTGTCGGTTTTGATCAGGGTCAGCGGCGCGAGGCGACCGTTGTTGGCCAGCGCCGAGAAGGCGTGGACCAGTTGGATCGCGGTCACGGAAATACCGTAGCCGTAGGACAGCGTGGCGGTTTCAGCCTTGCGCCATTCGCGGTAGTTAGGCAGGTTGCCGACGCGCTCGCCCGGGAAGCCGAGGCCGGTGTCCTGGCCGAGACCGACTTTTTGCGCCAGGCGGAAAATCGTTTCGCCGCCGATATCGAACGCGACCTTACTCATGCCGACGTTACTGGAATTGATCAGAATCCCGGTCAGGTCGAGCACCGGGCCTTCGGTCTTGGATACGTCCTTGATGGTGTACTTGCCGATCTGCAAGGAGCCTGGGTACACCTCGACGGTGTCGCTCGGTTTCCAGCGGCCGGTCTCGATGGCGGCGCTCATCGAAATCGCTTTCATGGTCGAACCCGGTTCGAACACGTCGATCATCGCGCGGTTACGCATCATCGCCGGTTGCAGGTTGCGACGGTTGTTCGGGTTGTAGGTCGGCTGGTTGACCATGGCGAGGATCTCGCCGGTCTTCACGTCCATGATCACCAGGCTGCCGGCCTTGGCGCCGTTCTCGATGATCGCGTTTCGCAGTTCGCGGTTGGCCAGGTATTGCAGGCGCAGGTCAATGGACAACGCCAAGGGCTTGCCGGCCTTGGCGTTTTTGGTGACCTGGACATCCTTGATCAACCTTCCGCGCCGGTCCTTGATGACCTGACGCTTGCCGGCGACCCCGGCGAGCCATTCGTCGTAGGCCAGTTCGACCCCTTCACGACCGTGGTCATCGATGTCGGTAAATCCAACCATGTGCGCGGTGACTTCACCGGCCGGGTAGAAACGCCGGAACTCTTCAATGCCGTAGACGCCCGGTACTTTCAGGTCGAGCACCGACTGGCCCTGCTCGGGGGTCAGCCCGCGCACCAGGTAAATGAATTCTTTGTTGGCCTGGGCTTCGAGACGTTCAGCCAGGGCTTTAGGGTCCTGGCCCAGCGCGGCGGCGAGGGCCGGCCATTTTTCCTTGGCCGTTTGCATTTCCTTGGCGTTGGCCCACAGCGTGGTGACCGGTGTACTCACGGCCAACGGCTCGCCGTTACGGTCGGTGATCAGACCACGGTGAGCGGGAATCGGAATATGACGAACACTGCGCGCATCGCCCTGACCTTTAAGGAAGGCACGGTCGATGACTTGCAGGTCGATGATGCGCCAGGAGATCGCCGCAACCATGATGCCGAGAAGCCCCAGCACCACGCGAAAACGCCATGGGAACATTGCCCCTTCGAGTTTCATCATGGCGTCACCATCTGCACTTCAGCGGCGCCGGGAATGCGCATCTTCAGTTGTTCGGTGGCCAGCACTTCGATTCGGCTGTGGGCGGTCCAGGTGCTCTGTTCGAGAATCAGCCGGCCCCACTCGGCTTGCGCCTTGTCGCGCACGCTCAACTCGTTGTACAGCGAGTTCAACAGCTGACGGTTCCAGTGGGCGCTATACGACACGCCGATTGCCGAAACGAGCACGGCCAGAAACAGCAGCAGCATGAAAAAGCTTCCGCCGGGCAGTGGCTTGGCGAACAGCTTGCTCACCGCAGCTTCTCCGCGACGCGCATGACGGCGCTACGGGAACGTGGGTTGGCTTTGAGTTCGGCCTCGGAGGCGGACTGGGCTTTGCCATGGATTTTGATGATCGGTTCGAAAGCGACGTGACGCACCGGCAGATTGCGCGGCAAGTTGTCGGCTTCACCCTTTACAAGTTTGCGCATGAACAATTTGACGATGCGGTCTTCCAGCGAGTGGAAGCTGATAACGACCAGGCGGCCGCCGACTTGCAGGCAATCCAGCGCAGCTTCGAGGCCGGCCTCCAGATCGCCCAACTCGTTGTTGACGTGAATACGCAGGCCCTGGAACGCACGGGTCGCCGGGTTCTTGCCCTTTTCCCACGCCGGGTTGGCGACTTTGAGGACTTCGGCCAGATCACCAGTGCGTTCGAACGGCTTGATGTCGCGGCGCTCGGCCACCGCACGGGCCATACGACCGGAGAAGCGTTCTTCGCCGTACTCTTTGAACACACGCGCGATTTCTTCCACCGGCGCGGTGTTGACGAACTCGGCAGCGCTGATCCCGCGAGACGGGTCCATACGCATGTCCAGCGGGCCGTCATTGAGGAAACTGAAACCGCGCTCAGGGTCGTCGAGCTGCGGCGAAGACACGCCGAGGTCGAGCAAAACGCCGCTGACCTTGCCGGCCAGACCGCGGTCTGCGACTTCCGAACCGAGCTCGGCAAAGCTGCGCTGCACAACGACAAAGCGGCCGTCTTCGGCCGCTAGCGTCTGCCCGGTGGCAATTGCCTGAGGATCCTTGTCAAATCCGAGCAACCGGCCATCAGGCCCCAGCTGGCTCAAGATCAGCCGGCTGTGACCGCCGCGCCCGAACGTACCGTCCAGATAGCAGCCATCAGGACGTACGGCGAGAGCCTCGACGGCTTCGTCAAGCAGTACGGTGATGTGGTTAAAGCCGCTATCAATAGTCACAGGATCAAATCACGCAGTTCATCAGGCATGGCGCCCGGTTGTTGAATAGCAGCCAGGTCAGCGGCAGAAACCGCATCCCAGGCATCCTCGTCCCATAATTGGAACTTGTTCAGTTGGCCTACCAACATCGCGCGCTTATCCAACTTGGCATATTCACGAAGACGCGGCGGAACCAGAAAACGACCACTGCCATCGAGCTCGAGGTCGACGGCATTACCAATCAGTAAACGTTGCAGGCGGCGGTTCTCTTCGCGAAGCGAAGGCAGTGCGCGCAGTTTGGTTTCAATAATTTCCCACTCATCGAGGGGGTAAACGCACAAACATGGATCAACGGCATCGATTGTCACGATTAACTGACCGGAACTACGCGAAACGAGCTCGTCACGGTACCGGCTCGGCATGGCGAGACGGCCCTTTGCATCGAGACTGATAGCGTTAGCTCCGCGAAACACGTCAGCGTTTCTCCAAATTTTAGCGTTTTACGTTCAAAAAACCCACTTCATGCCACTTTCCGCCACTTGCGCACACTATAGGAATGCGGCCACCGCACCGTCAAGGCGCGGATTAAAGGAAAACCCTTACAGAACTGAGATTTAGGAGCGCAGGAGGAGGTGTTACGGGAATCTGACGTGTCATTCGTCTCAATAACTTGAATCAGCACAGATGGCTGCGTTCGAAAGTTAAAGTAGTTTGTTAAGAGTAAGATTTTTTTGGTATTACGAAAGTGCTTCTGCTGATGATTCTGAACGGAGGGAAATTGCCATCACTGGCGCCCTGCTCAACGATTCAAACAGGGAGGGGAAAAAGGTGGAGAGTCGATCTGTAAGCCGGGTTCTGTCTTGAACAGTCATTCGTCTACGATGGCCATCACTGGACATCTTTAGCAACCTACCCGGTCCCAGCGCGGGCCACGCCTTGGGACCCTATTTGGTCTTGCTCCAAGTGGGGTTTACCTAGCCACGAACTGTTGCCAGACGTGCGGTGCGCTCTTACCGCACCTTTTCACCCTTACCGGCGCCGAAGCGCTTAGGCGGTTATTTTCTGTGGCACTTTCCGTAGGCTCACGCCTCCCAGGCATTACCTGGCACTTCGCCCTATGGAGCCCGGACTTTCCTCCCCCCCCTAATTTTCATAGAGGGCAGCGACTGTCCGATCGACTCTCCGCCGCGAAGGTTAACGGCAGAGCGTCCGAAGAACAAGCGCTAAACGCCTTTGGCCCCTCCAGCACGTCGGGTTTTACTCGCCCTTTTGCTTATCCAGAGCGACCTGATACAGCACATTCTTGCGTTCGCCGGTGATTTGCGCCGCCAATGCCGCTGCACGCTTGAGCGGCATCTCCTCCAGCAACAGGTTAAGGATGCGCATCGCTTCGCTGCTGACCGCGTCTTCGGTCTCGGGCGCCGCCCAGCCAGCCACCAACACCACACACTCCCCGCGCTGCTGATTACTGTCCGACTCGACGAACTCGCGCAACTCGGCCAGCGGCAGGCCTTTAAGGGTTTCAAAGGTTTTAGTGATTTCCCGAGCCAGCAACGCCTGGCGCTCGCCACCGAATACCAGCTCCATGTCTTGCAGGCATTCAAGGATGCGGTGCGGCGCTTCGTAGAAAATCAGCGTGCGCGGCTCTTCCTTTACCAGCTCGAGACGCGCGCGGCGACCGACAGCCTTGGCCGGCAGGAAGCCCTCAAAAATGAACCGGTCGGATGGTAAACCCGCCGCCGACAGCGCCGCGATCAATGCGCAGGCTCCCGGCACCGGCACCACATTAATCCCCGCAGCACGGGCCTGACGCACCAAGTGATAACCGGGATCGGAAATCAACGGCGTGCCGGCATCGGAGATCAGCGCCACATCGTCGCCGGCCAGCAGACGCGTGATAAAGCGGCTACCTTCATCCCGTTCGTTGTGTTCGTGACAGGCCGCCAGCGGCGTAGGAATACCAAAATGTTGCATCAACCGCTGGGAGTGACGAGTGTCTTCGGCAGCAATCAACGCGACGTCGCGCAGGATCTTCAGCGCACGCGCACTGATGTCGTCCAGGTTGCCGATGGGCGTCGCCACCACATAAAGCGAGCCAGCAGCGGAATTCAAAGCACCTGGAGCAGTCAAAGCGCACACCTCATGATCGGTAAAAGGCGACATTGTAGCGCGTAGCGGCGCTTGCGATACGCTTGGCCCTTGCCGGGTTTTTCCGCCATTTGTGCAGTGCTGCAACATTTACACGAGCTAAATTGATCGATTCACGCCACTAACATCGCGCCCCGGCCAGTGCTTGGGTACAATTCCACGCTAATTTGATCGAGTATCAGGAACACTACATGATCGCTTGCCTGCGGCTGTTCACTGCCCTCTGCCTCGCTGCCCTGTTGGCGGCTTGCGCCAGCTCGCCCTCCTCCAGCCTTGGCGAACTTCCACGGACCCCGGATGCCAGCATCGAGCAACTGCTCGAGCAGGCGAATCAAAGCAAGGATCCGGAAAAAGCCGCCCTGTTGCGCCTGAGCGCAGCAGATGTGGCCTACCGCCAAGGGAATGCCGGCCAGTCCGCGCAAATCCTGCAGTTGGTTCCGGTCGAGCAACTCAAACCAGGCCCACAAGTCTTCGCCAGCACGCTGGCGGCGGAACTGGCGATGGTGCGCAACCAGCCCAAAGCGGCGCTGACTGCCTTGAGCCATCCGAGCCTGCAACATCTGAGTGAATTGCCCGTCGAGCAACAGGTTCGCACCGGCACTGTTCACGCTCGCGCCCTTGAAGCCGATGGCCAGACACTGGCCGCCGCACGGGAACGTATTTTCATCGCACCGATGCTGAGCGGTGAAGCAGCCAGCAAAAACCACGAAGCGATCTGGACCCTGATCGCCTCGTTGCCAACCGATCAGCTGCAACCCACCATTTCCGACGACCTCGGTGGCTGGATGGGCCTGGCGCTGGCCGTCAAATCGGCCGGTACGCTGGAACAACAGCAAGCGGCGATTGATAACTGGCGCGCGCAAAACCCTAAACACCCTGCCGCCGTTCATCTGCCGCAGGCACTGACCAACCTCAAGGAACTGGCCAGCCAGCCCCTGAGCAAGATCGCCCTGCTGCTGCCACAGGACGGCCCGCTGGCCTCGGTCGGCAAAGCGCTGCGTGAAGGCTTCATGGCGGCTCACTACCAGGCTCAACAAGCCGGGCAGAAGCCACCGGCCATCGAGTTCTATGACAGCTCGAAGCTGACGTCGATGGACGAGTTCTACCGCAAGGCCCAGGCCGATGGCGTGCAACTGGTGGTTGGCCCGCTGGAAAAGCCGCTGGTCAAACAGCTCAGCTCGCGTCCGCAATTGCCAATCACCACTTTGGCGCTGAACTACAGCGAAGGCGAACAAGGCCCGCCCCAACTGTTCCAGTTTGGCCTGGCCGCTGAAGACGAAGCCCGTGAAGTGTCTCGCCGCGCTCGCGCCGATGGCCTGCATCGCGCTGCGATCATGGTGCCGAAAGGCGAATGGGGCGATCGTGTACTTCGGGCATTCAGCCAGGACTGGCAAGCCAACGGTGGCACCATCGTCGCCACCGAACGCGTAGACCAACCGGTTCAACTGGCCCAGCAGATCGCTGACATGTTCCAGCTGCGCCAGAGTGAAGGCCGCGCAAAAAGCCTGCAAAGCACCGTCGGCTCGCAGGTCGCTGCCCAGCCTTCGCGTCGTCAGGACATCGAGTTCATCTTCCTGGCCGCGACTCCGCAACAGGCCCAGCAGATCAAACCGACCCTGAACTTCCAGTACGCAGGCGATGTGCCGGTTTACGCCACCTCCCACGTGTTCAGTGCCAGCGGCGACGTGAACCAGTACAACGACATGAACGGTATTCGCTTCTGTGAAACTCCATGGTTGCTGGACGCCAATGATCCACTGCGTAAACAGGTGACGGCGCAATGGCCACAAGCCGGCGGCAGCCTCGGTCGTCTCTACGCCATGGGCGTCGATGCCTACCGCCTGGCGCCACGCCTGGGGCAACTCAAGGCTTTGCCGGACAGCCGCATCGCCGGCCAGTCGGGCAGCCTGGGCATGACTCAGAACCAACGCGTCGTGCGCCAGTTGCCTTGGGCCCAGTTCGTCAACGGTCAGGTTCAACGCCTGCCGGACACCCCGAACTGATGCCTGACAGATCACGCCAGCAAAGCGGTCAAGATGCCGAGCGCCATGCGCTCGAACATCTTCAACAACACGGTCTGCGCCTGTTGGCGCAGAACTGGTTGTGTAAACGCGGCGAGCTTGATCTGGTCATGCTTGATGGCGATACAGTAGTATTCGTTGAAGTCCGCTACAGAAAAAACACCCAATGGGGTGGCGCGCTCGATAGCATCGATGAGCGCAAACGGCAGAAACTGATTTTCGCCGCACAGTATTTTCTTCAGCGCGAGTCGCGTTGGGCCAATTCCCCTTGCCGCTTCGACGTGGTTGCCATCGACAGCAAACTTGATCAGTTGAACTGGATTCAGAATGCCTTCGACAGCTGATCGCTTGCGCCCCGAACCGGACACCTACACCCAACACTTTTGCTCTTTGCTTTGCGGGCTGCACATTCATGTGCCGAGTAGCCGCGCTAATTAAGGTCACACAGATGGACATGCAATCCCGAATTCGCCAGCTTTTTCAGGCCAGTATCGACACCAAGCAAATGGCGATGGACGTACTTGCACCGCACATCGAGCAAGCCAGCCAAGTGATGGTCAACGCCCTGCTCAATGAGGGCAAAATGCTTTCTTGCGGCAACGGCGGTTCCGCCGGCGACGCCCAGCACTTTTCGTCGGAGCTGCTCAACCGCTTCGAGCGTGAACGCCCGAGCCTTCCAGCCATCGCGCTGACCACCGACAGCTCGACCATCACCTCGATTGCCAACGACTACAGCTACAACGAGATCTTCTCCAAACAGATCCGCGCCCTTGGCCAGCCAGGCGACGTATTGCTGGCAATTTCCACCAGCGGCAATTCGGCAAACATAATTCAGGCGATCCAGGCCGCACATGATCGCGAAATGATTGTCGTAGCATTGACCGGTCGCGATGGCGGCGGCATGGCGTCACTGCTATTGCCAGAGGACGTCGAGATTCGCGTACCGGCCAATGTCACCGCACGTATTCAGGAAGTCCACCTGCTGGCGATCCATTGCCTTTGCGATCTGATCGACAGCCAACTGTTCGGGAGTGAAGAATGACCCCTAATCGCCTAGGCCTGATGGCCTTGACCCTGTGCCTGATCGGCATCAGCGGCTGCACCTCGGTGGTTAACGCCAGCCGTGAAGCGCCGATTGAAGATGACCGTGGCACGCGCACCTTCGGCAGCAAGATCGACGACTCCCTGATCGATACCAAAGTCGGCGTGAACGTGGCCAAGGCCGACCCGGCCCTGGACAACGATTCGCACATTGTCGTCACCAGCTTCAACGGTGTGGTGCTGCTCGCCGGGCAGACGCCTCGCGAAGACCTCAAGGCCAAGGCCGAGCAGGCCGCTGCCGCTGTGCAACGGGTCAAAACCGTTCACAACGAATTGCAGATCCTGCCGCCCTCCTCGCTGCTGGCACGCCAGAACGACACCTGGCTGACCACCAAGATCAAGACCCAGATGCTCGCGGACGCCAACATCCCCGGCTCGCGCATCAAGGTGGTGACCGAGAACGGCATCGTCTATTTGCTGGGCCTGCTGACCAAGCAGGAAGCCACTCAGGCGACCAACCTGGTACAAGGCGTTTCCGGTGTGCAGAAGATTGTGAAGCTGTTTGAGTACATCGACTGACGCCCGCCCCTGTAGGAGCACAGCTTGGCGGCGATGGCGTCTTTGACATCGCCATCTTGTAGGAGCACAGCTTGTTGGCGATAGCGTTTTGATGATCGCCATCGCCGGCAAGCCGTGCTCCTACAGTAATAAAAAAGGCGATCCTCTCGGATCGCCTTTTTTATTACTTCACCACTTTCAAACTGGGTCGACCGCTGGGACGCGGCGGCTCGCTGTCGGGTGGCGGAATATCATCATCCGGCTCGATCTCTTCCTCGTCTTCCATAGGCGATTCCAGATCGAACACCATGCCCTGACCGTTCTCCCGGGCGTAAATCCCCAGGATCGATGCGATAGGCACGTACAGCGTGTGTGGCACACCACCAAAGCGCCCTTCGAAGCTGACCGCCTCATTGTCCATGTGCAAATGGCGCACGGCTTGTGGCGACACGTTCAAGACGATTTGTCCGTCACTGGCAAAACCCTGAGGCACCTGCACCGACGGATATTCCGAATTGACCAGCATGTGCGGGGTGCAATCGTTGTCCACAATCCACTCGTAGAGCGCGCGGACCAGATAAGGTCGACTGGAGTTCATAGCGGCTCCTTAAGCCTTAGCGCATATCGCGTTCGACACCAGACAAACTTGCCTGGAAAGCCTCACGCGCAAACGAGCGCTCCATATAATCAAGCAGCGGCTTGGCAGGCCGCGGCAGTTCAATACCCAAAATCGGCAAGCGCCAGAGTATTGGTAATAGGCAGCAGTCCACCAGACTTTGTTCCTCACTGAGGAAAAACGGCTTGTCGGCGAACAACGGCGACACGCCCGTCAGGCTCTCGCGCAACTCTTTACGAGCGACGACGCGGGCTGCTTCCTTGGTCTTCGAATCCAGAATCAGATCCACCAGGCCACACCAGTCGCGCTGAATACGATGAATCAGCAGACGGCTGTTTGCACGCGCCACAGGATAAACCGGCAGCAAGGGCGGGTGCGGGTAACGCTCATCCAGATATTCCATCACCACGGTCGACTCCCACAACGCCAGGTCACGATCGACCAGGGTAGGCAGGCTTCCGTAAGGGTTCACCTCAATCAGTTTAGGCGGCTGGCGACCAGCTTCCACGTAAATGATCTCGGCGCTGACACCCTTCTCTGCAAGTACGATACGCACTCGGTGGGAATAGTGGTCGGCGGGGTCGGAGTAACAGGCCAACCGATTGGTCACGCCCATGGCGGTCCTCCTCGCTTGTTGAAATTATCGAAAGCGGAAAAACGAGCGCGCCCAGAGGGCGCCTCCCGTAACGCCTGGATCACCCAGACTCGTTACACCTTCAGAGGCGCCCTTGGGCGCGCGCGATTAACAGCAACTGCTTGAATCTTTATCAGTGCACATCTTTCCAGTATTCGCGCTTGAGCAGATAAGCGAACACGAAGAAGAACGCCAGGTACAGCAAGACGTAAGTACCGATGCGCTGATGTTGCAACTTAACCGGGTTAGCCGAGTAAGCCAGGAAGGTTACCAGATTCTTGACCTTCTCATCGAACTGCTCTTCGGTCATGGCACCGGTTTTCGGCACGATGGTCATTTGATCACAGGCTTCGTGAGTCAAAGGCGTACCGGTCAGCGGGTCATATTGCTTCTTGCCGTCTTCGACGATCTGAACCTGCTTGCAACCGATAATCTGACGACCTTGCAGGCCCGCCAGGACGTTAGGCATACCGACGTTCGGGAAGACCTTGTTGTTCACACCCCATGGACGCGACGGATCTTCGTAGAACGACTTCAGGTAGCCGTAGAGCCAGTCAGTACCGCGAACACGAGCCACCAGCGTCAGGTCGGGCGGCGCCGCGCCGAACCAGGCCTTGGCGTCTGCCGGCTGCATGCCGATGCTCATGTGGTCGCCGATCTTGGCGCCGGTGAACACCAGGTTCGACAGCATCAGATCATGGGGAATGCCCAGGTCATCGGCGACGCGCTCATAGCGCTGGAACTTGGCGCTGTGGCAGCCCATGCAATAGTTGGCAAAGGTACGCGCGCCATCTTGCAAGGCCGCTTTGTCAGAAACGTCGATGTCGACCTTTTCCAGCTCAGGACCACCGTGTTCAGCCGCGAAGGACAGGACAGGCAAAGCAGCAAGAATCAGTGCAAAAAATAACTTTTTCATCAGCCAGTCACCCTTTCCGGAACCGGTTTGGTCTTCTCGAGCCTGGTGTAGAACGGCATCAGAATGAAGTAGGCGAAGTACAGGAAGGTACAGACCTGCGACAGCAACGTCCGCTCAGGGGTCGGAGCCAATACGCCCAGCACGCCCAGGATCACGAACGAGATGCAGAACACCCACAGCCAGATTCTGCTCATCCAGCCTTTGTAGCGCATCGACTTGACGGGGCTACGGTCCAGCCACGGCAGGACGAACAGCATGGCGATCGACGCACCCATGGCGATAACACCCATGAGCTTGTCCGGGATCGCCCGCAAAATTGCGTAGAACGGGGTGAAGTACCAGACCGGAGCGATGTGCTCTGGGGTTTTGAAGGCGTTCGCCACTTCGAAGTTCGGCTTCTCGAGGAAGTACCCGCCCATTTCAGGGAAGAAGAACACGATCGAGCAGAAGATGAACAGGAACACCACCACGCCGACGATATCTTTCACGGTGTAGTACGGGTGGAAGGCAATGCCGTCCAGCGGTACGCCGTTTTCGTCCTTGTGTTTCTTGATGTCCACACCGTCCGGGTTGTTCGAACCGACTTCGTGCAGCGCCAGAACGTGCAGCACCACCAGACCCAGGATAACGATCGGCAACGCAACAACGTGCAGGGCAAAGAAGCGGTTCAGGGTAATACCGGAAATCAGGTAGTCACCACGGATCCACTGAGTCAGATCGTTACCGATGACCGGGATCGCACCGAACAGCGAGATGATCACCTGGGCACCCCAGTAGGACATCTGGCCCCACGGCAGCAGGTAACCCATGAAGGCTTCAGCCATCAGCGCCAGGTAGATCAGCATACCGAAGACCCACACCAGCTCACGCGGCTTCTGGTACGAACCGTAGAGCAAGCCACGGAACATGTGCAGATAAACCACGATGAAGAACGCCGAAGCGCCGGTGGAGTGCAGCAGACGCAGGATCGAGCCGTACTCGACGTCGCGCATGATGTATTCGACGGAAGCAAACGCCTCTTCTGCCGACGGGGTGTAGCTCATGGTCAGCCAGACACCGGTGACGATCTGGTTGACCAGAACGAGCAGCGCCAGGGAACCAAAGAAATAGAAGAAGTTGAAGTTCTTCGGGGCGTAGTACTTGCTGAGATGGTCTTCCCACATTTTGGTCGCGGGAAAGCGCGCATCAACCCAATCCATGAACTTGCTCATCACGCTTTCTCCGTATCGACGCCAATGACAATGATCTCATCGGTCTCATAGGAATGCGGGGGAACTGGCAGGTTCAAAGGCGCAGGTTGCGACTTGTAGACGCGGCCAGCCAGATCGTAATGGGAGCCGTGGCAAGGGCAGAAATAACCACCCACCCATTTCGGACCAAGATCCGCGGGTGCCACTTCCGGACGGAAAGTAGGCGAACAACCCAAGTGCGTGCAAATGCCGATCAGCAGCAGAATTTCTGGCTTGATCGAACGCGTTTCGGGGTTTACATAGGCCGGTTGCGTCGATTGCTTGGAATCAGGATCGGCGAGATCGCCTTCGATCTTTTTTAGATTCCCCAGGATTTCCGGAGTACGGCGGACAATGAATACCGGCTGACCGCGCCACTCAGCAATCATCTGCTGGCCTGGCTCGATTTTACTGACATTCACTTTCACCGGTGCACCTGCGGCTTTCGCCTTGGCACTGGGAAACCATGACCCCACGAACGGGACCGCAGCCCCCACCGCTCCTGCAGCACCCACCACGGATGTGGCTGCTACCAAGAAGCGACGCCGGCCTGTATTCACGCCGTCATTGCTCATTCAGTCCTCTCCCATCAGCTTTTGTGGCCTGTTAAATCAGGCATCTACTAAGTAAATCTATGTACTTATAAAAATTTTGCCGAATGGTAATGAAAAGCCCCAATTCTGACAAGGTAATTACCCAAGGGCTCCACTGCCAAGCCTTGCAGTATAGGGGCTCTACGGCTGTGGCAAGTTGTCACAGCGCAATTCTTTGAGAAATCGCACGCATAAAAAAACGCCCAGCTCCGTGAGGAGGCTGGGCGTTCTTTTTTGAACGTGAAAGCGAATTAACGCTTCGAGTACTGCGGACGCTTACGCGCTTTACGCAGACCGACTTTCTTACGTTCAACTTCACGAGCATCGCGAGTCACGAAGCCAGCTTTGCGCAGAGCGCCACGCAGGGTTTCGTCGTACTGCATCAGTGCGCGAGTGATACCGTGGCGGATTGCGCCAGCTTGACCACTTACACCGCCACCGATAACGGTGACGTAGATGTCGAACTTTTCAACTGTCTCGGTCAATTCCAGCGGCTGGCGAACTACCATGCGGGCAGTTTCGCGACCGAAGAAATTTTCCAGGGTGCGGTTGTTGATCGAGATGTTACCAGTACCCGGACGCAGGAAAACGCGTGCGGTTGCGGTCTTGCGACGGCCAGTGCCGTAATTTTGAGTCGCCGACATAATGAACTATTCCGTTAAAACTTCAGTTCTTGGGGCTGCTGAGCAGTATGAGGGTGTACAGCGCCCGCATAGACTTTCAGCTTACGATACATGTCGCGACCCAGCGGGTTCTTAGGCAGCATGCCCTTGACCGCAGTCTCGATCACGCGCTCAGGGGCTTTAGCGATCAGCTTTTCGAAGTTGATCGACTTGATGCCGCCCGGGAAACCGGAGTGGGAGTAGTAGATCTTGTCGGTGGTTTTAGCACCAGTTACACGAATCTGCTCGGCATTGATAACGACGATGTAGTCGCCGGTGTCAACGTGAGGAGTGTACTCAGCTTTATGCTTGCCACGCAGACGGCTCGCGATTTCGGTGGCCAGACGACCCAGGGTCTGACCTGCAGCGTCGACGACAAACCAGTCGCGCTGTACTGTTTCCGGTTTAGCAGTAAAAGTTTTCATTCTTTATAGCCTCAGGGGCCGCCCTGTAAATTAGACGGCGGATCTTACTGAATAGTGCGTACTTTGACAAGTCAAAGGCAGCCGGATACAGACGCTTTCGGGGGCTCGGGTCGGCGCGTCCGTTCAACGGCAAGATTCTTCGGCGGCGGCGCATCACTTCCACTGCAGAAAGAGGTGCGCAATTATGCAGATTGCGAAAAATAATTCAACCTGCTTTTATGATTGTTTTGCCCAAGGAGTACCTGATGGACTATCGCCAGCTAGGCAGAACCAATCTGAATGTGAGCGCCATCTGCCTCGGAACCATGACCTGGGGCGAGCAAAACAGCGAGGCTGAAGCCTTCGCGCAGATTGAACGGGCCAAAAGTGCCGGGATCAATTTCATCGACACTGCAGAGATGTACCCGGTGCCGCCCAAGGCCGAAACCTACGCCACCACCGAGCGCTACATCGGCAATTACTTCAAAAGTCGCGGCGATCGCGCCGACTGGATCCTCGCCAGCAAGATCGCCGGCCCCGGCAACACCATCGACTACATCCGCGATAAAAACCTGCGCCACAACCGCCAGCACATCACCGAAGCCGTGGACGCGAGCCTGAAACGCCTGCAAACCGACTACATCGACCTCTATCAACTGCATTGGCCGGAACGCAGCACCAATTTCTTCGGCCAACTGGGCTACAAGCACAAGAGCGAAGCCAACCTCACGCCGCTGGAAGACACCCTCGAAGCACTCGACGAGCAGGTCAAGGCCGGCAAGATCCGCCACATCGGCCTGTCCAATGAAACGCCGTGGGGCACCATGCGCTTCCTCGCCCTGGCCGAAGCCCGTGGCTGGCCGCGTGCCGTATCGATCCAGAACCCGTACAACCTGCTCAACCGCAGCTTCGAAGTCGGCCTGGCAGAAATTGCCATTCGCGAACAATGCGGCTTGCTCGCTTATTCGCCGCTGGCGTTCGGTTTCCTGTCGGGCAAGTACGAAGGTGGCGCCCGCCCTCCAAAAGGCCGCCTGAGCCTCTACAGCCGCTTCAGCCGCTATTTCAACCCACAGTCGGAAGCAGCGTGCAGCCGTTACGTGGCACTGGCCCGTGAACACGGCCTGGACCCGGCGCAGATGGCGCTGGCATTCGTCACTCAGCAACCGTTCGTCACCAGCAACATCATTGGTGCGACGACGATGGAGCAGCTTGAAAGCAATTTAGCGAGCTTCGAGCTGAAGCTGTCGGATGAAGTGTTGGAGGGGATTGAGGCGATTCACAAGGATCACCCGAACCCTGCGCCTTGATCGATAGGTAAAAAGCCTTCGCGAGCAAGCCCGCTCCCACATTTAACCGAGTTCTTTTAGAGGAATGCGGTCGAATGTGGGAGCGGGCTTGCTCGCGAAGGCGTCAGTCCAGTCACTGCAAATCAAAGAGACCGCGCAATAATCTCCTTCATGATTTCATTGGTCCCCGCATAAATCCGCTGCACTCGCGCATCCGCCCACGCCCGGGCAATCGGGTATTCCCACATAAAGCCGTAGCCGCCATGCAACTGCACGCACTCGTCGAGCACCTTGCATTGCAGGTCCGTGCCCCAATACTTGGCCATCGCCGCCGTCGGCACGTCCAGCTTGCCTTGCAGATGCAACTCCAGACAGCGATCGACGAAGACCCGGCCAATCTGAATCTCGGTGGCCATCTCCGCCAGTTTGAAGCGCGTGTTCTGGAAGTCGGCAATCGCCTTGCCGAACGCCTTGCGCTCGCGGGTGTAGTCCAGCGTCCATTGCAACGCCGCTTCAGCCGATGCAAGTCCGCCGATGGCCACGGTGAGGCGCTCTTGCGGCAATTCCTGCATCAGGTAAGCGAAGCCCATCCCGGCCTGCCCCAACAGGTTTTCCTTGGGCACCCGAACGTCCTGGAAGAATAATTCCGACGTGTCCTGCGCCTTCATCCCGACCTTTTCCAGACGCTTGCCCTTGTCGAAACCGGGGGTATCGGCCTCCACCAGAAACAGACTCGTGCCCTTGGCACCGGCCTTGGGATCGGTCTTGGCCACGACAATCACCAGGTCCGCCAGAAAGCCGTTGGTGATGAAGGTTTTCGAACCATTGATGACGTACTCGTCGCCATCCAGCACCGCCGTGGTCTTCACCCCTTGCAGGTCGGAACCGGCCCCCGGCTCGGTCATGGCGATCGCTGTAACCATTTCGCCGGACACCAGTTTCGGCAGGTACTTGTGCTTTAAAGCCTCACTGCCGTAATGCAGGATGTAAGGCGCCACAATGTCCGAATGCAGGGAGAAACCGATCCCGGTCAGCCCCAGGCGCCCGACCTCTTCGATCACCACCGCGCTGTACAGAAAGTCCGCTCCCAACCCGCCGTATTCCTCCGGCAGATGCGAACACAACATCCCCGCCTCCCCTGCCTTGTTCCAGAGTTTGCGGTCGATATAGCCTTGTTTTTCCCACTGTGCATGGAACGGAACGGCCTCTTTTTCGAGGAACGTACGCACGCTGTCGCGGAAAAGTTCGTGCTCGGAACTGAACAAGGTTCTGGGGATCATGCGGCACCTGTCGTTATTGTTAGAGGAATGGCCCCGCAGAGACTAAGCCTCACATCCGACACAGGACACTGGACACATCAGACAAAAAATAAGACGATCCAGCCGTTTGATGACCACTTTCCCTTATAAAAATAAAGTTGAATTATGTCTAAGCAAGTCTCCACGCCCCTGCGGCGCGTCAGCATCCTGGCGATAGACCGGGTTTTCGCTTCCACTCTCCTGCAAGCCAAAGATTTCTTCCATCTGGCCAGCCTGCGCTATGGAAAACAGCTGGGCCAGGGCCTGACACCGGCGTTTGAAACCCGGCTGGTCAGCCCCGACGGCAAGCCGGTGAACAGCTTCAGCGATGTGATCATCCCGGTAGACGGCGGCCTGGAAAACGCCGACATCATCATTCTTCCTGCTTTCTGGGACGACTTCGAGACCCTTTACAAACGTTATCCACAGGTGCTGCCGTGGCTGCGCGAGCAACATGCCCGCGGTGCGGTGCTGTGCGGCGAAGCGACCGGGGTGTTCTGGCTTGCCGAGGCCGGTTTGCTCAATGGCAAGGAAGCGACCACGTATTGGCGCTTCTTCAACGCGTTCGCCGAGCGCTACCCGCAGGTTCAGCTCAATCAGGACAAACACCTGACCGACGCCGACAACCTGTATTGCGCCGGCGGTACCACGTCGGCCTGCGACCTCTACATCTACCTGATCGAGCGCTTCTGCGGCGCCAACGTATCGCAGGCCGTGGCGCGCGATATCCTTTACGAAGTCCAGCGCAGCTATTCCCCGGGACGGATCGGTTTTGGCGGCCAGAAGCTGCACCAGGACGTGATCATCCTGCAGATCCAGCATTGGCTCGAAGAGCACTTCGCCGACAAATTCCGCTTCGAAGACGTCGCCCGCGAACACGGCATGAGCATCCGCAACTTCATGCGCCGCTTCCAGACCGCGACCGGCGACAAGCCGCTGCATTACCTGCAACGCCTGCGCATCGAAACCGCCAAGGGCCTGCTGTCCGCTAGCCGCAAGAGCATCAAGACCATCAGCTATGAGGTCGGTTACGACGACGCGAGCTTCTTTGCGCGGCTGTTCCGCCAGCACACCGAGTTGTCGCCGAATCAGTATCGGCAGCAATTCCAGCAAGCCGCTTAAGGAAACGCGCCTCCTGAAGGAGCACCGCTTGCAGGCGATCAACGATGACACGGATGCCTGATGCACCGTGTCGATGCAGTCGCTCGCAAGCCGCTCCTACAAGTATCAACGGCTTTCGAGTATCTTTTTCCCACACCAAATCGGGAATACAGAACAGCGCAGAACTCCATTCTGCTCACATACACTGCCTCCGAAAAACGCCAACATCTTTCCCTGCCAATCACATCAGGGAAGATCAACAGTGACCATCGGATCAAGCTACAACTACCCGTCATTCGCCGCCAAGGCCGTTCGGGCAAAGCGTTCGACTGAAAACAAATGGGCGACCCGCTTTCCAAACCCACCCGATTTGTGCTTCGACTATCGAGCATTGGTTGAACAGGAAAACGGCATCGCCAAGGCAACTGACCCGCACCATAAAATTTGCATTATTGGCGCCGGCGTAACCGGACTGACGGCCGCCAGAGAACTGTATCGCTGCGGTTTTACCCAAATCACCCTCATAGAACAATCCAAGCGCATTGGCGGCAGACACCTGACCATTCCTGGAAGCCCGAACTCGTCGATGAGTCATACACCGTTTGAAATGGGGGCCATGCGCATGCCCTTCTTTAATCGGGCGGACGAGCCACCGACAGAGGGCCGGTCACTGATGGCTTACTACGCCAAGGCGTTCGACCTGGCGATTTCAGATTTTGCCAATCCCGGCAGCCAGTGGGTCACTTCGACCGGAATCTATCTGCGAGAGGGCAGCATGGGCGGCGGACCGACTCCGCAGATGCTGATCTGGAAAAATGAAGATGGCCAGACACCACCGCCCGGTGAAGAACTGCAAAAGGTTTATGCAAAGTGGAAGGTCTTTGCCGATCGCATGACCCGGCACGTTGCAGAGGTTTACGCCAGTCAGGCATGGGAAGTCATGTGGGCTGCAATCGTCGAAAAATACGAGAGCGTTTCGTTTCGCGATCTGGTCAGCATGCCCACCCTCCAAGCTTGGAATGAACGTTCACCGGGGGACTTTGGCGGAATGGGAATGTCCGCGGAGGAGTCCGCGATCTTCTATGCCATTGGCATCGGCGACGGTAGTTGGGGGGCCTTTTACGACGTCTGCTCCCTTTATCCCCTGCGCACTGCCATTTTTGGATTCAGCAGCCAGCTACAATTGATCCATGGTCGGGTCGACTCACTTGGCGACCCCCTGGATTCACCCTGTCTGAACGACGAAGCCGTTTTTGACTCAATGGGGCTAAGTTTCGACAGGCCCCGCTATATTGGACTCGCAGCACTGGATGAATGCCTGCTGTTCATGAAAACCGACGAAAGCGCAAAGTCCTTCTACGAACACTGCCGGGAAAGAAACAACGGTTTGCTCATGGACTCATCCGTTACAAAACTTAAAAAACTGACCAATCAGAAAACACGCGTCTACTACAACTCGAAACATAGCCAACCCGAGCAAATCCGGGAGCACTACGATGACTTTGATTCGGTCATCATGACCCTTCCCTCCTGGCTGATAGAAACTCGCATCAAGCTTGAGTACTTCACACCCCAGATGCTGCCGTTCGAGACGATCAATGCCTATAAAACCGCGCACTGGGAAACCAGTTGCAAAGTCTTCGCACCGTTAAAAAATCCTTTCTTTCAAAAAACAGCAAAATCCCGCAAGCCATCGTCACTGACAGTTTCATTCACGACGTCTACACCTATCGCTACAACGATAACTATAGTTATGACTGCATCCTTTTAAGTTACACATGGGAAGATGACGCCACCAAACTGGCCTCATTCACCGACAAGGAATTGGTGTACAGGTGCGCCAAAGAGCTGGACCGGATCCTCATGAATTCCGCCAATATCCGGGAGAAAATCTCTCCCTACATTAGCCTTGATCAAGCCGTGGTCCAGCGCTGGATGACCGATAAAAACGCATTGGGCTGTGCAAAATTATATCGACCCGGCACCTACTACGACGCCGTCAGCCTGATGAAGTACAACCGGGACTTCGCGCATGTCTCAGGTCTGTATTTTTCCGGGGAGTCATTTTCAGTCGATGCTGGCTGGACCGAGCCGTGCTTTCGGGGCGCTGTCGATGCGGTCATCCATATCTGCAACAAAACCGCAGCGGCCTTCCATGGCGGTTTTTCCATGAGCGACTATCCGCACTATAACGTCGGAACCTGATCACTTCCCTCTCAGGAGCCATGCACGCCGTGCATTGGCTCTGCCCCCCAAAAAACCAAGTGCCCCGCGCAGTCATCTTGGGAAACGGACTACACCCCAAACGGAAGTAGCTGACTTACGCGTTCTCGCCGATTCGACTCTCATAAGCACGCAATTAAACAGCGTGAATAACAATAATAAGAGGTCATCGAAATGAGCGAGCCAACAAGCCCTGTTCGTGTAGCAGTCGTGCAATTCGACCCACAAGTGGGAATGCAAAATCGGGAAGCAAATCTGCGTAAAAGCCTGGAATTAGCGTTGGAAGCGGCAAATGACGGTGCGAATCTCATCGTCCTGCCCGAGCTTTCAAGCACAGGTTACTTCTTTAAAACACGGCAGGATGCGTTCGAGCATTCGGAAGCTGTTCCCAGCGGGTCAAGTGTGCAGAGCTGGATGGACTTTGCCCGCCAGCACGAGGTTTATCTGGTCGCCGGTTTGACGGAACGCGACGGCATGCAGCTGTTCAACACTGGCGTTCTTGTTGGGCCTGACGGCTTCATCGGCAAATACCGAAAAGCACATTTATGGAATCTGGAAAAATTGTGGTTCACGCCGGGCGATCTGGGCTTCCCGGTTTTCGACACCCCAATCGGTCGCATAGGTTTGTTGATCTGCTGGGATATCTGGTTCCCGGAAGTACCGCGCATCTTGAGCCAGCAAGGCGCCGACATTATTTGCAGCCTGAACAATTGGGTCTGGACCCCGCCGCCCCTGTTCGATGACGCCGGAAAGTGCATGGCGTCGTACCTGACAATGACGGCGGCTCACGTCAACAATGTGTTTATTGCAGCGGCGAGCCGGATCGGCGAAGAGCGAGGTGCACGTTACCTGGGCTGCTCGCTGATCGCGGGCACCAACGGCTGGCCGATTGGCCAGGTGGCCTCAGCGGACAAGCAGGAAATCCTGTTTGCTGACATCGACCTGACCAGCTCGCGCAGCGCGCCCATCTGGAACAACCTGAACGATTTGCATCGCGATCGTCGAACCGATCTCTACGATCAAATGCTCGGTTACACCCAGCACCCTTGTCTGCCGCGCTGATAAGGGGGAATGACTGATGGAATCCACAAACGAAAAACCGCAAAACCGGCTTGCCGCCAAGTCGCGGCTGGATATAGCGATCATCTGGCTGATGCTCAGCACGACTCTGTTGATCGTCTGGCTCTCATTCACCTACCGGACATCCTGGTCAGCCCATTGGCCAGACTACAGTCACATGGTGTCGAGTCTCCCGGAGCCCAGTGCCTGGCTGCGTTGGGTCTTGGGAGACATCAGCGAGGTGGCGTTCTACAAACATGAGTTCGCTTCGATCGGGTTGCTTGCAGGCGCCTACCTGGCCTACTGGGCAAATCGAACGGAAAAAGCCTGGCAAGGTTTTACCATTTGCTACGGCAGCGGATTATGGCCGTGGCTCGTCACCAGCTCGTTGCTGGGCCTGTTGTTGAGCAACCTTCTGTGGGGCTGGACGGTCACGGCCACCAGTTGGCAACCCACATTTGCCGCCTTTGTTTCGTTGCCGGCGGCGATGGTGCTGATGTTTGGCGGCGGCTGGAAGGTCACAATCAATGGCGCAATCATGGGCGCCGTGTTCGTCACTCCGATGTGCTTGTTGATCGTCAATTACGTCTGCCTCCCCCTCGGATTGCCGGCGGTGATCGGCAATGTCACCGGCATGGCGGTCGCCAGCGTCGGCGCTTTTCTGCTCTGTCATTACCTGCCGAGCCTGGTGAAGTCCGACCCACCCAAGAAACCGTGCCCCCCTGTGCCCGTACCCGCAATTACCAAAACGCCCGATTATGGTGTCGTATGGAGCCTGCGCCGGGTGTTGGCCGACTTTTCGGAAGCGCCGTTCTTTGGCAATGAATGGGCCAGTCTCGGTTTGATAGCAGGCGCTTTGATGGCTTACACCTTGAACCCCACCAGCCCGGTGTATGGCACCGGCTTGCTGCCCCAACTGATCGCCGCGCAAGCGTTGACCTCGGCGTTAGGAGTCGTGATCTGGCGTCAGCAATGGATATTGCGCGGCTGGTATCCCACCTACGTACCGTTGGTGTCAGTCGTACCAGCGGCCGTTCTGACGTACGGCGGCAGCTGGCAGGTCATCGCCTCAAGCGCACTGCTGGGGGCATTGATTGCGCCACCACTGGCATGCGCGATTGCCAAGCGGTTGCCGGCCTACATGCACAGTTTCATCGGCAATGTACTGGCCATGGCTATCAGCACGTTGCTGATCATTCCGTTTATCGGACTGCTGGTAGCCAGCTGACGAACGTTGCGACGGGCTGTATCACGGACTCAAGTCCGGGTACAGCCACCTCTCATCACACGCTAATGAGGTATCACATGGCCCTGCCCAAACTGGCCATTGCAGCGCTCGGCGGCACCGTGAGCATGCAAGCCAAGAACGCCGGCGAAGGGGTAATCCCGACCGTCAGCGGTGAAACCCTGCTGGCCTCGGTGCCAGAGTTGGCGACCTTGGCACGGGTCACCGTAGAAACGCTCGGACTGTTGCCCAGTGCCTCACTGGATTTCGACTTTTTGCTGAGTGCCCTTTCCTGGGCGAATGTTCAAATCAGTCAAGGTGCGGTGGGTATTGTCATTACTCAAGGCACAGACACCCTCGAAGAAACAGCCACATTTTTCGACTATTTGTGGGACCACGACGAGCCGTTGGTCCTGACCGGCGCCATGCGTTCGGCAGCCCAGGCAGGGGCCGATGGTCCGGCAAATCTGCTGGATGCTTGCCGGGTTGCACTGGCTGAAAGCAGCCGTCAACGAGGCGTTCACGTAGTGATGAACGGACAGATTCATTCAGCGAACGCCGTCCGCAAAACCGATTCATTGGCTTTGCAGGCGTTTTCTTCCCCCATCGTTGGTCCTGTCGGCATGGTAATGGAAAACGCCGTCAACTTTCTGCGCCTGCCAGTCCGGCGCAGGGTCTTGCCGTTGCCCCAGCTGACCACACAGAAGATTGCCCTGCTGGAAGCGTCGCTTTGCGCCGATACCCTGTTAATCGAGAACATCCTCGAACTGGGTTACGACGGGCTGGTGATTGCGGGTTTCGGTGCAGGACACGTTGGCGCGAGCTGGGCGGATGTAATTGAAACCATCGCCAGAAAAATTCCTGTCATCGTTGCCACCCGGACAGGTTCCGGCTCCACGGCTCAATCAACCTACGGATTTATTGGCAGCGAGATGGACCTGATCAGTAAAGGTGCATCGATGGCTGGATTTCTCTGTCCACGCAAAGCCAGAATCTTGCTGTGGCTGCTCGTCGGCTGCCAGCGACAAGATGAACTGGCGCGTTTTCTCGTTCAAAACTGACAAAAAAAAACGCTTAAAAAAAGGCCTGCATTTGCAGGCCTTTTTAATTTGTCTGTCGCGTCCTGAATAAGGTTTACACCTGCTCCAGGACTAGACATCCGAAACGTTCGACTTTTTTGGAACGCTTATGGCTTATGCGCCCGGGACAGGAATTCGTGCGACTGCATCTCCAGCAGACGGCTGAGCGTGCGCTGGAACTCGAAGTTCAGGCGACCGCCGGTGTAGAGGTCTTTGAGCTCGACTTCGGCTGAAATGATCAGCTTGACGTTACGGTCGTAGAATTCGTCGACCATGTTGATAAAGCGCCGGGCGATGTCGTCAGTGGTGACGCTCATCTGCTCGACACCGCTGAGCAACACGGCGTGGAAGATCTTGCCCAGTTCGATGTAATCGTTCTGGCTGCGTGGGCCGTCGCACAGTTCGCGGAAGTCGAACCAAGCCACGTCATCACACGTACGTACCGCGCGGATGGCGCGATTCTCGATCATCAGCACGTCGTTTTCGACCGCGGCCGTGCATTCCGGCGTCAGTGCACGGAAGCTCTTGCGCAGGCTTTCCTGAGCGGCTTCGTCCAGCGGGAAATGGAACAACTCCGCTTGCTCAAGATGACGCAGACGATAATCGACGCCGCTGTCGACGTTGACGATGTCGGTGTTCTGCTTGATCAGCGCGATGGCCGGCAGGAAGCGCGCGCGTTGCAGACCGTCCTTGTACAGACCGTCCGGCACGATGTTCGAGGTCGCGACCAGGGTCACGCCGTTCTTGAACAGCTCTTCCATCAGCGTGCCGAGAATCATCGCGTCGGTGATGTCGGAGACGAAAAATTCATCGAAGCAAATCACGCGCGATTCGTCGGAAAAACGCTTGGCGATGAGGGTCAGCGGGTTCTTTTCGCCGCCGAGGGTCTTCATCTCTTCGTGCACGCGCTTCATGAAGCGGTGGAAGTGAGTCCGGGTTTTTTCCTTGAACGGCAGCGCTTCGAAGAAGGTGTCGACCAGGTAAGTCTTGCCGCGACCCACGCCGCCCCAGAAGTAAAGGCCTTTGACCGGCGCCTGCTCTTTCTTGCCAAACAGTTTGCCGAACAGGCCTGGCTTGCTTTGCGAGGCCGCGACCAGATCGTCGTACAGGCGCTGCAAATGGCGCACAGCAGTTTCCTGCGCGGCGTCGTGGAAGAACTCCGGGCGCTTCAGATCAGCTTGATATCGTTCTAGGGGCGTCATAATTCGTTAGCAAGGCAACAAAAACGGGCCGTCACTGTAGCGACGGCCCGGAGGAATGGCAATCGGCCCTTGGTCGGGTCGAGCCGCTGATTTATTCCTGAACCGGCGTCAACGCAACGCGCAGGGCGTCGATGGCGACGTCGCGCGCGGCGCTGTCGGTGAATGTCGGGCTGTCTGCCACGCACTCGCCTTCCAGCCAGACGCTGAAGCTCAGGTCTTCGCTGCGCACGTCCAGAGGCTGGCCCGCTTGCAGCTGCTTGGTCACTTGCCCGGCGGTTTTGCCGTCGGCGAAGTTGCGCGATAGCAGCAGTTGCTCGCCATCGGCCGCCAGCAGACGGAAGCGGAAACTGCCGTCGTCTTCACGGAAGCTGACAAAACGTGCGGCTTTCGCGGTTTTTTTCTTGGTGGTGGCGGCGACTTGAGTCTGCGCCACGAAAGAACGCAGGCCGACCGCTTCACGCAGTTCGTTGAGGAACGGCGTCGCGACTGCACGGGCCTTTTTGGCGCCCACTTGCAGCATGTCTTCCAGGTCTGCCGGGCGTTCGATCAACTGGTGATAACGCTCGCGCGACTCGCCCAGTTCGCTGTCCAGCAACTGGAACAGACGATTCTTCGCCTCGCCCCAACCCAGGCCCTGCAACAGTTCACTGCGGAATTCGTCGGACTGCGCCGGGGTGGCAAACGCCTGGAACAAGGTGAACAGGTGCGAATTGTCCGGATCCTTGGCTTCACCCGGCGCGCGCGAATCGGTGACGATCCGCGAAATCGCATCCTTCATCTCTTTGGCACTGCTGAACAACGGGATGGTGTTGTCGTAGCTCTTCGACATCTTGCGACCGTCGAGGCCTGGCAGCGTGGCAACGCTTTCTTCGATCAGCGCTTCAGGCATGGTGAAGAATTCTTTGCCCTGACCGAACAGGTGGTTGAAACGCTGGCCGATGTCGCGGGCCATTTCCACGTGCTGGATCTGGTCACGACCGACCGGCACTTTGTGCGCGTTGAACATCAGAATGTCCGCGGCCATCAGCACCGGGTAGCTGTACAAGCCCATGGTAATGCCCGCGTCCGGGTCTTCGCCGGTCTCGACGTTCTTGTCCACCGAAGCCTTGTAGGCGTGGGCGCGGTTGAGCAGGCCCTTGGCGGCGACGCAGGTCAGCAGCCAGGTCAGCTCGGGAATTTCCGGGATGTCGGACTGGCGATAGAACGTCACGCGGTCCACATCCAGGCCACCGGCCAGCCAGGTCGCAGCGATTTCCAGACGCGAGCGCTGGATGCGCAGCGGGTCATCGCATTTGATCAGGGCGTGGTAGTCGGCCAGGAAGTAGAACGAATCGGCATTGCTGTCACGGCTGGCGACGATCGCCGGGCGGATGGCGCCGGCGTAGTTGCCCAGGTGCGGCGTGCCGGTGGTGGTGATGCCGGTGAGGATACGGGTACGAGTCGTCATGGGTAATCGCTTGTCAGACTGCAATCAATTCGAAAGACGCGGCAGGATCAGATCCTTGAGATCGGTCAGCTTGCCATGAAAAAAGTGTCCGCATTCTGCCACTTTCAGCAGCTCATGGGGACGCTCAAGTTTTTCGGACCAGTCGTAGACGGCTTGCGGGTCGATCACTTCGTCGGTTTCCGGCTGGATCAGGGTCAGCTCGCCGTGTTGCGGCAGTTGATCCTGATCGCCCAGGCGCATGACGGCCGGTGCGACCATGAACAGATGTTTCAGCTGCTCGCCCTTCGCTTCCAGGCGTCCGCCGAGACTGGCGGCAACAAAACCGCCGAAGGAGAAACCGAACAGGGTCAGCGGCAAGTCTGGATGTTTGGCCAGCAGCCATTCGGCGGCGGCTTGAGCATCATCGACTTCGCCAGTGCCCATGTCGTGCGTGCCTTCGCTGGCGCCGACGCCACGGTAGTTGAAACGCAAAGTGATCAAACCGGCGTCGCGCGCGGTGCGCTGCAGGGTCGACACCACTTTGTTGAGCATGGTGCCGCCCTGCACCGGGTTCGGATGGCAGATCAGCGCAATGCCGCGTGGCTGCTCATTATCGAGGTAAAGGGCTTCCAGTTGACCCACCGGGCCATCAATCACTACAGGGGTTTCGCGCATAAGCAAGGAAGGAACTCCGTGACCTCGAATCGGGTCGACTCGTCTAGCAAATTGTCTGTGCCAATCTATTGCGAGTGAATCGCGGTATACAGCGCAGGTTCGAGCCGTTAACGTAAAGCAAAGCCGTTTATAGAGGAAGGACTCGTGGAACACTCGCTCTTAGTTTGGTTGTTACCGACTCTTGCCCTGGTTGTGGGTGTCGCCATTGGATTCCTGATCGCTCGCCTGGTGCCAAATGCCGCGCCGAGCAGCACGCAACGTCAGCTGGACGACATTCAGGAACGTTTCGACAGTTATCAGAATGAGGTGGTGACCCACTTCAACAGCACTGCCACCCTGGTCAAGAAGCTGACTCAGAGCTATCAGGAAGTGCAGGATCACCTCGCCGAGGGCGCCAACCGCCTGGCCCTGGACGAGCAGACTCGCCAACGCCTGCTGGCCTCGCTGCATGCCGATGCGGCAGCGGCCCCACGTGAACGCCTGACACCGCCGCGCAATCAGGAGCCGCCTCGCGACTACGCACCCAAATCCCCAAATGCGCCGGGCATGCTCGATGAGCATTACGGCCTGAAGAAGTAATCAGGTTTCGCGCAGTGCAAAAAGCCCTCGGACGGTGATTGTCCGGGGGCTTTTTTGTTGCTGATGTTTGGGTTGCCAGCACTGGCCCCATCGTCGGAACCGGCGGCACAAAAAAGCCCGCCCGATCTGTTGAGGATCGGGCGGGCTTTTTTTTTACGCCTGGGGTTCAGTCAGGTTAGTAAAGGTAAAACGGTTATTACTGAGGATACTGCTGACCCGGAATCGCTTTCAAGTTGACTTCAACGCGCCGGTTCTGTGCCCGACCATTGGCATCAGCGTTGCTGGCAATCGGGCTATCCGGGCCGGCACCGCGAGCCGAGAGGTTGGCACCGCTCACACCTTGCGACGTCAGGTAAGTCGCCACGCTCTGCGCACGACGCTGGGACAGGTCCATGTTGTGCTGGCGGCTGCCGGTGCTGTCGGTGTAGCCGACGATCTCGATCTGGTTCTGGTTGAACTCCTTGAGCGAGCCCGCCAGATTGTTCAACGGCTGATAGAAGCTTGGGGCGATGTTCGCCGAATCGGTGGCGAACGTGATGTTGCCCGGCATGATCAGCTTGATCTGATCGCCCTGGCGCTGCACTTCAACCCCGGTGTTGGCCATGCTGGCGCGCAGCTTTTTCTCTTGCTGGTCGGCGTAGTAACCGTAACCGGCGGCGGAAGCACCCACCACCGCGGCGCCGATGAGCGCGCCCTTGCCACGGTTATCGTGGTTGATCGCGGCGCCGGCCAGCGCACCCGCCAAGGCACCGAGACCGCCGTATTTAGCGGTTTTGCTCATGCCTTGAGAGCCGGTATCAGCCTGCCCCTGAGGCTGGCCATTGTAAGGATTGGGCGAAGCACAGCCAGACAGCAAGGCCACTGCGGTAGCGACAATAATCAAAGGACGCATGGTGAACATTAAGAGCTCCTACTTTTTGCATTCTGTGGTGCAACGGACTTAAGCATTGGACCTTTGCGGGCGTTGGATCGTCGCGCCGGGCAAAAATTCCCAGAGTTACAAATCAGGCTCGCACGAACGGGTTCTCGCGCATTTCATCGCCCAGACGCGTGTCCGGACCATGCCCGGTGACCACGGTTGCTTCTTCGTCGAGGGTATACAGTCGCTGCTTGATCGAACGCACGATGGTTGCCTGATCGCCACCCCATAAATCCGTGCGCCCCACCCCGCGCCGAAACAGCGTGTCACCGGCAATCAGCAGCTTAGCCTCTGAAAACCAGAAACTCATGGAACCTGGCGTATGCCCCGGCGTGTGGATCGCCACACCGCAACCGCAGGCCAGTTCCTCGTCATCGGCCAGCCAGCGATCCGGCGATGGCACCGGCGTGTAAGGCACACCGAACATCTGGCACTGCATCTCCAGGTTGTCCCAGAGAAACTGATCCTCTTTGTGCAAGTGCAAGGTCGCGCCGGTTTTCTCCTTGAGCTGACCAGAGGCCAGGAAGTGATCCAGGTGCGCATGGGTGTGAATGATGCTGACAACCTTCAGGCCCAGAGCGTCGAGTCGGGCCAGGATCAGTTCGTGATTGCCACCCGGATCGACGACGATGGCCTTTTTAGTGATTGGGTCGCCGATGATGGTGCAGTTGCACTGCAACGGGCCAACGGGGAAGGTTTCGCGAATGAGGCTCGGTTGTGGGGGCATCGGGTCACGCTCGGAAATCAGGGATGGGCAATTCTGGCACAAAACAGCAGCGGTCTTTGTGAAGGTAGGGTCAATCCTGCTATCCCAGCAGCCCGAACTCTTTCGCCCGGGCCACCGCTTGCGTGCGCCGCTCAACCCCAAGCTTGCTGTTGATGTGGCTGGCGTGGGTCTTGACCGTGTGCAGAGAGATGAACAGTTGATCGCTGATTTGCTGGTTCGAACAACCTTGGGCAATCAGGCGCAGTACCGACAGTTCACGGGCGCTGAGCTGTTCTGCTCCTGCACATGACTCCACAGTCGGGCGAACGGCCACGATCGGTAACTGTTCCGCAAGATTCAGCGAAAAAGCAGTTGGGGGACAGAGTTGAAGTTGCCCGCGCAGCCACTCCGGATGTTCAGCGAGCAGCCCGTCGAAGGGTTGCAAGACGCCGCCCGCCGCAGCTTCCAGCGCCTGAGCCAGCGCCTTGCGGGCCTCGGGTTCCCGCCCGCTGGTCAGCAACAAGGTTACTTTTTGAGTCAGTGCCATTGCACAGAGCAATTGCCGTCCGGTTTGCTGTCCATGTTCAAGCAACGCATTCAACCGGCCCTCGGCGAGCATCGGTTGCCCTTGAATGACTTCCAGCAAAGCCTGCTGTAACTCGATATGCAGCGGCAGCTGTGGATGAAATTCCGGCGGCGCTGCCGCGTGTTCGCCGTTGTAGGTCTGGCCCAGGCGCGCCAGCCAGGCTTCGGCCAGGTCGGTGCGCCCCTGGGCCAGCCAGAGTTCGCATTTAACCAGGGTGATCATCGCCAGATAGTAAATGGGTGGCACGTCCCAGATGTGCATCAGCCGCTCGGCTTCGGCCAGTTCGGCGAAGGCTTTGGCGAACTCGCCGCTGTTGCCCTCAAGCCGGGCGATCACGCAATGGCCGAGCAATACGCTGATATCGCGACAGGCCCGTGCTTCACACAAACCGGCTTGCAAGCGGGCCCGCGCGACCTGCGGTTGCAGGTGCATGGCCAGTAAGAAACCCTCATACATGGTCAGGCGGGCGCGTACGGCGTATAGCCGTTGCGGCGACAGCCCTTGCAGGCGTTGCAGGCCCTGACGGACTTCTTGCAACGCGCGAAGGATTTCCCCACGCGCCTGCAGCACACGGGCGCGGTCGTAATGGGCCAATGCTTCAAACAACGGATTACCGACCCGCTGCGCCAATTCCAGCGACTCACGGTTCAAATTGCGCGCACGCCACAAATCGCCGTCGGCGATGGCCAGGTTGGACAAGGTCGAGAGGCACATCAGCCGTTGCCCGTAGCGTTTGGCCGGCAGGCTCTGCAGCGCTTCAGTGCAATACACAAGCGTCAGCTCGCGATTGCCACGCCCCCGGGCGATGATGCCGCTCAGGGCCAGCCACTGCGCCAGCATCGACTTCTGCGCGGTGGCCGAAGGGGCTGGCAGGAAGCGGCTCAAATGAGCGGCCAGTTCCTCGGCGGCGTCCAGCTGACAGGCCAGTCCCAACGCCCAGCTGTAGAGCACGATCAACCTGGGGGTGCTGATCAGCAAACTGTCAGGCAGGTCCATTTTCCAGCGCAGTAACATGCCGACGTTCTGCTCGGCGAGCAGTTGTTCTTCGGAGAGGTTTTGCACCAGGTTCGCTGCAACGTCCAGATGCCCGGCGCGCAACGCCTGCTCCACCGCTTCGTCGAGCAGCCCCTGTGCATTGAACCAGCGACACGCGCGCAAATGCAGGCTGGCCGCAGGCACTATCGTCTGCGCGGTGGGCCGGGTGCGCAGCAAGTCGGAAAACAGATGGTGATAGCGATACCAGTGGCCGTGCTCGTCCAGCGGCACCAGGAACACTTGATGTGCCTGGAGGAAACGCAGGATTTCGCCACTGTCATGCGCTTCGCGAACCGCGTCGCAGAGCTCGCTGCAAAAACGTTCCTGTGGCGCGGTGTCGTAAAGGAACTGCTGCACGTCGGCCGGCAGGCAATCGATGACTTCTTCGAGCAGGTAATCGCGAATCAGCCCTTCCCCACCGTGCAGCGACTGCGGCAACGCACCGTCAGTGCCCGCCTCGGAGGCTGCCAGCAACCAGAATCGCAACCCCGCGACCCACCCTTCACTGCGTTGAATCAGACTTTCCAGCGCCTCGCCACGCAATGAACTGCTGTGGCGATCCAGCAACGTGAGGGCTTCATCGTGGGTCAGTCGAAGGTCCTGCTCATGCAGTTCGAGCAGTTGGCGCGACAGGCGCAAACGGGCCAGGTGCCAGTCCGGGCGCTGTCGACTGGTGACCATGACCAGCAAGCCATCGGGCAAATGATTGAGGAAAAACTGCAGGCAACGATCGAGTACCGGGCCTTGCGCAAGGTGGTAATCATCGAGCACCAGCAGCAACGGCGTACTCGTCGACAGGTGAACGGCCAACTCGTCCAGCAACCCGTCCAGCCATTCTTCGAAAGCGAACGGCTGATGGCGCTGACGCATTTTCAGCAGTCCCAGCGCCTGGCTGCCCAGTGTCGGAAAGTAATCCTGGAGCCCTTCGAGCAACCGTTCAAGGAAACGCCCCGGGTCGCTGTCTCGAGGACTCAACCCCAGCCACAGGCTTTGCCAATGAGGCGGCAAGCCCTGACAAAACTCCACCGCCAATGAACTCTTGCCGAACCCGGCGGGTGCGCTGACCAGCAACAGCCTGCCCCCGAGCCCGGTACTCAGGCGCTCGCACAGACGAGGCCGCAGCACATGGCCGTCGGGCAACGGGGGCCGAAAAAAGCGTCCGCCCAATGCGGCGACGGAAACGCTTGCGGGGCCCGGGGGTGGGGACAGATCAGTCATGGCCGGCTCTTGTTTGAATTGCGGATGGCGGCGTTGCAGATGTCCGCAGACTAGCGGTAAACGGATAGGGAATGAAGGTTATTGCTACAAATGGCTACAAAAAGTCTACAAGCAGAATCCGCGGGGCCCGCGATGCAGTTTTGCCTGGAGACCGAGTTGCCCCCTTCGCGAGCAAGCCCGCTCCCACATTCGATCGTATTCCTTCTGGAAGAACTCGGTTAAATGTGGGAGCGGGCTTGCTCGCGAAGGGGGCATAAAAGGCACCGAATATTCATTACCCAAATGCCAGACAAAAAAACGCCCCGAACCAGTCGGGGCGTTTTTCGAGGATGCGGCCTCTGTTCAGTACAGGTTAACGAACCCCGTCCTGACGCAGTGCGGCCGGTGTGAAGTCACTGGTGGTGGCGGTGAAGCCGAAGTCATACGCCTGCTTCTCTTCGTTCTTCATACCCAGCGCCAGGTAGCGACCCGATTGCAGGTCGTACAGGGTTTCCAGGGTGTACCACGGCACTTGAACGTTGTAGTAGTCCTGAGCATGGGCTTCTGCCACACGCCACAGCTGATTACGACCGTCGTAGTGATCGATCACCGCAGCCTGCCAGGTGTCTTCGTCGATGTAGAAGTCACGTTTGGCGTAGATGTGACGCTGACCTTCCTTCAGGGTTGCAACGATATGCCAGACCCGGCGCAGCTCGTAACGGGTCAGGTCCTGGTTGATGTGACCGGCCTTGATGATGTCGTCGTACTTGAGGTTCGGCGAATCGAGCTTGTAGCTGTCGGAGGCGATGTACATCTCTTTCTTGCCTTCGAGCTTCCAGTCGTAGCGATCCGGTGCACCGTTGAACATGTCCAGGTTGTCGGAGGTACGCAGGCCATCCGCGGCGGTACCCGGCCCGTCATAGGACACTTGTGGTGCACGGCGTACGCGACGCTGACCGGCGTTGTAGACCCACGCCGAACGCGGCTCTTTAACCTGGTCGAGGGTTTCGTGTACCAGCAGCACGCCACCAGCCAGACGTGCCGGCGCGGTCACTTTCTGCTTGAAGTAGAACAGGATGTTGCCCGGGTTTTTCGGGTCGTAATCCTTCATCTTGTCGCGGAACACGAACTGGTCCTGGAAGTACACCAGGCTGTACGAGCCGTTTGGCTGTGGCGTGGCCTGGGTCACCAGACGGGTCACGCTGCCACCGCGATAGCGGGTGATGTGGTTCCAGATGACTTCAATACCACTTTTCGGAATAGGGAACGGTACGGCGGTTTCAAAGTTTTCCAGGCCGTTGCCGCCGGACACGAGAGTCGTCGAGGTGGCGTTTTTCTTGATGGCGGCGAACACGTCATCCGGCACGGTAGAGCCGCGATGGGACGGGTAAACCGGCATTTTGAAGGTTTCCGGGTAGCGCTTGAACATCGCGTACTGGCCCGGGGCGAGTTTTTCCTTGTACTGATCAACGTTCTGCGCAGTGATGGTGAACAGCGGTTTTTCACTGGCGAACGGGTCAGACAGGAAACCCTTGCTGTCGACCGTGCCGGCGTTTTTCGGCAGTGGCTTCCAGGCTGGAATCGAACCGTCGGCGTTGCCCGCCATCTCGGCACCCATCGGCGTCAGGCTCTTGCCCAGTTTGTCGGCTTCGGCCGCAGGGACCGCCGCCATCACACCGGTTGCCAGCAGCGAAAGCCCCAGAACACCGGCGTGGAACAGACTTTTTGTCATTTTCATAGGTGTGTTCGTCCTCAAAAAACAGTGCTTAGAAGTTCACGCCGACGCTGAGCGCAACAAAGTCGCGATCATCTACGGTGGTGTACTTGCCGTCGAAGAAGTTGGTGTAGGCCAGGCTCGCGGTGTAGGTGTTCTGGTATTCGGCATCGACGCCCAGGCTCACTGCTTTACGACCTTCCTCGAAGTTGCCGCCAGGGCCTGGCGAATAACCTTCCACATCGTGGGACCAGGCCACGTTCGGCTTGAGGTTCACACCGGCGAATACGTCGTTGTATTCCCAGATCGCACGACCACGGTAGCCCCACGAAGTCGCCGTGGTGAAGCCATCGTTGTCGCAGTTGCGGCTGCGGTTGTTGGTGGCTGCACCCGGGCCGGCACCGTTGATGGTGCTGGTGTTGAGGGCAACACAGGTATCCAGCGCGCCCGAGGCGGGCAGACTACCTGGACCGTAGACCGGATCGCGACCATAACGAACGTCAGAGGTGCTTTCTAGGCCACCGACATGGGTCACGCCCACTTCGCCGACCAGCGTAAGACGGCTGGCGCCCATGACTTGATCGAAGAAGTGCGTCAGGGTGGTCTGGAACTGGGTGACCTCTTTGCGACGATAACCGTTCAGGTCAGTGCCCGGCGCGGCGGAGAGCAACGAAGCGTTGGTCAACGGATTGTTCGGATTGTTGTTGCCCAAAGGACGAATGCCCGCGAACAGAATGTCCGTGGAGTTCAACTGCACCGGTGCGTTCGGACGGTAGCTGATCTCACCGCTCCACGCCGTACCGGTAGGCAGGGTGGTGGAGAAACTCAAGCCGTACAGGCGAATGTCTTCAGGGTATTCGATGAAGTATTTCGAGTTACCCGCGACCAGCAGCGGCCCCAGGGCCTGGAACGGGCCTGGCAATGCCGCCACGCCGTTGTAGACCGACTGTGGCGCACCCGTGGCGCTGAAGATCGGCGCACGGCTGTGGTAGTTCATGAAGTAGGCACCGAACTCGGTGTCCAGCGGGTCGAACATGTACTTGAAGGACGCGCCCCACTGGCCGCTGTCGCGGGCATCACGGTCGCCGCCACGTTGAACCAGCACACCTTCCTCGTTGACGTTAACGCCGTTGGCGGCCAATGGGCCCAACGCGATGGCAGGAATCGTCGAGCGCTTGTTCAGCACGCGCAGGTTGTTGTCGCAACCGTCGGCGACGATGTCTGGCTGAGAGAAGAACGTGCCGCAGTTATCGACAACGGTCTGGTCCCACTCCAGCTGGTAGAACGCTTCGGCCGAGAGGTTTTCGGTCAGGCTCTGGGACACGTAAAACATGTTGACCGGGATCAGGCCTTCCTTGATCTCGGCACCCGGACGACGAAACGCGGACACGTCAATCGGGTTGATCGAGTTGATGCCGCCGCCGATGAATGTACTTTCACCCCAGCTCACAACCTGCTTGCCCAGACGCACGGAGCCCGGCTCATCGGCAACGGTGTAGTTGTGGTAGATGAAGGCGTCGAGGATTTGCCCGCCGGAGGACTTGGCGCCTTCTTTGCGGCCGTCGTTGCTGACGTTCTTGAATTCAAGGTCTTCGTTTTGCAGTGCGAAGTCGTACCAGTATTTGCCCCGGACAAACACGCCGGTATCGCCGTATTTCAATTCAAGGTCATGGATGCCCTTGAAGATCTTCGAGAACGCTTGCCCGCTCTTGAAGTTCAAGTGACCGTCATCGGAGGTCTGGGACAGGCCATGCCCGCCGTTGTTGACGCCGATCAGGTTCTTGTTCGGCTGTTGGGTCGAGACACTCATACCCAGGGACAGCGACGAGTCGAACTGACCTTCGATTTCACCAACGTTGAAATTGACGCCGAATGCAGGCCCGGCGAGCGAAGAGGCGAGACTGACCGCCAGGGGCAATTTCGCCCGGCGCCAGAACGTGTTTACTGATGTCATCGACGCTACTCCATGTGCATTATTGTTATGGCAGTGAGCACTTCTAAAAACGTTGTGGGTGACGGGGAGCCAAGGCGTCCCGAAGTCACTCCAAAATTGCATCGCCCCGTTTTGTGCGTTTGCTCCGTTCTTAAAAATCCTTGAGCGGACTATAGCCAGCAGGTAGTAGAGCTTGATCCCTCTAAAGTGTGATTTGCAGCTGCCGGCCACTCTGGAACAGTCCTTTCGCCAGGCCGACACCTGTCGGCACGGCAAGGATGGCTGAAAATTCGGATTTCACAAGCCAAGCGCTTGCTTGGTGGGGCTGGCGTGCCCTTTCGGGCACACCGCAAGACGCTTAAAGCGTCGAGAGGAAGGTGCTGTTGTTGGCTTGCCATTCAGTGATGTCGAGGCGGATGCGCTTCTTGTCGAGCTTGCCGACACTGGTCTTGGGAATTTCAGTAACAAGGGCAATCTGACTAGGAATGGCCCACTTGCTCAGGTGCCCCAACTCCACGAATGGCTTGAGGTGTTCCTTGAGTTCCCGGGCCCCGATCTCATGCCCTTCGCGGATCACCAGGAGCGCGAACGGGCGTTCGCCCCACTGCGGATCGGCGATGCCCACCACTGCTACTTCGCGTACCGCCACGTGGCGACTGATCAGGTCTTCGAGGTCCAGGGACGAGATCCACTCACCACCGGTCTTGATCACGTCCTTGATGCGGTCTCGAATATCGATCACGCCCATGGCGTCCAGCGTTGCCACGTCGCCGGTATGCAGCCAGCCCCCGGCCCAGAGCTCGGCGCCCTTCTGCGGTTCGTTGAAGTAACCCTCGGTGAGCCATGGCGCACGCAGTACGAGCTCGCCCTGGGTTTCGCCATCGGCGGGCAGGAAATTGCCGTCGGTGTCGACGATCGCCGCCTCCACCAAGGGCCCCGGCACGCCGGCCTTGATGCGATACGTGGTGCGTTCATCTTCGCTGCCGGCCATCAACTCATCGTTGAGGTGAGCACACGACACCAACGGCCCGGTTTCCGACATGCCGTAAGCCGCCGTCAACTGGATGCCCTTGCCCTTGGCCGCGTCGTACAGCGTGCGGTTCAGCGCACTGCCGCCGATGACGATTTTCCAGCCGCCGAAATCCGTGCCTTGCGCCGCCTTGGCGTTGAGGATCATTTGCAAAATGGTCGGTACGCAGTGGGAAAAGGTGACCTTCTCCTTGCGCCACAGCTCCACCAGGTATTCCGGGTCGTAACGGCCGGGATACACCTGCTTGAGCCCGAGCATGGTCGCCACATACGGCAAACCCCAGGCGTGCACATGGAACATCGGGGTGATCGGCATATACACGTCGCTGGTGCCCAGCAGGCGCACGCTGTCGATGGAGCCCATGATCGTCGACACACCCATGGTGTGCAGGACCAATTGCCGGTGGGTGAAATACACGCCTTTGGGATTACCGGTGGTACCGGTGGTGTAGAACGTGGTCGCGACGGAGTTTTCGTCGAAGTCCTGGAAGTCGTATTGCGCACTGGCTGCCGCCAGCAACTGCTCGTACTCGCCGATCAGGTTCGGCAGGTCGGCGGTTTTCTCTGGCAGGTCGGTCAGCAGCAGGGTCTTCTCGACCGTGGTCAGGTGCCCGGCAACCGCCTGGTAAAGCCCCACGAACTCGCTGTTGACCAGCACAAAACGGTCCTCGGCGTGGTTCATGGTGTAGAGGATCTGTTCCGGCGACAGGCGCACGTTGATGGTGTGAATCACCGCGCCGATCATCGGGATGGCGAACATGCATTCCAGGTAGCGATGGCTGTCCCAGTCCATCACCGCCACGGTATCCCCGGCCTTGACCCCGGCGGCCGTCAGCACGTTGGCCAGCCGCGCGACCCGTTCGATCAGGGTCGGATAGCTGTAGCGCAACTGGTCGCGGTAAATGATCTCGCGGGTTTTCTCGTAACGAGCGCCGGACATCAGCAGCCGCTTGATCAGCAGCGGATACTGGTAAGCGCCTTCGGCTGGGGGGATAACGCGAGTCTGCAACATATGAATCCCTTTTCTGGCTGCACGGTGTTGGCTGAATGAAAGCACTTTAGTGCCCTTCGATGTCAGCCAAATCAGCCAAAGGAATGATTTGCAGAGCCGTACAAATGCTAGCTTTGCGCCAGCATTTGCAGGATATCGAGGATCAATCCGCTATCAATGCATCTCGGTGAACGCGAGTTTCACGCCGATGGCGATCAGCACCACACCCATGGTGCGGTCGAACCAGTGGCCCATGCGGGCGAAACCGGCGCGCACACGCTGTTGGCTGAACAGCCGCGCCACCAGGCAAAACCACAGCGCCGTCGCCGCCGCGAGGTAAACCCCGTAACCGGCTTGTACCGCCAGCGGCGTGTGCGGGTTGATGACCACGGTGAACAACGAGAGGAAGAACAGCGTGGCTTTCGGGTTCAGGCCGTTGGTCACGAAACCGGAAGTGAACGCGCCACGGGCGGTGCGCTCGCCGACTTCCTTGTGCAGGTTGTCATCGACAGCCTTGGCCGGTTGCGCGCGCAGGGCCTTGTAGCCGATGTACAGCAGGTACGCGGCGGCAGCCCATTTCAGCGCATTGAACAGCACGATCGACTGGGACACGATCAGGCCGATGCCGAGCAGCGAATAGCCGACGTGGAGGAAAATGGCGGTGCCGACGCCGAGCGCCGTCCAGGTGCCGGCGCGCCGACCGTGGGTCACGCTTTCACGCACCACCACGGCAAAGTCCGGGCCGGGACTGGCCACGGCGAGCAAGTGAATCAGGGCAACGGTCAAGAACTCTGTCCAGTACATGGGGGCTCCTTTTGGGTATATCGGCCAATTGGTATTTTCAGCATTAACTTCACACCTGTGGCGAGGGGGCTTGCCCCCGTTGGGTCGCGAAGCGGCCCCATTCGGGACAGATACAACTTGTCGGGTGTATCGAGTGGCTGAATTTACGACTGCTGCGCAGCCGAACGGGGGCAAGCCCCCTCGCCACAGTGTTCCCTCACCACAGGTTTTGTGCCAATCCTGCCAGTGGGTAACCATTTGTTTCATCTGGTAGGCTCGGCAGATTACGCCTTCAGTTCAATGCACAAAAGGTACAGTTGATGACGAACTCTCGCCGCGCCGTTTTCCTCGACCACCCGTCCCTGGACCTCGGCGACCTCGATCTCGGCCCGCTGCGTGATTGCTTCGACGACTTGCAGCTGTTCGCCCAGACCACGCCGGAGCAAGTGATCGAACGCCTTAAAGGCACCACGGTGGCCATCAGCAACAAGATCCTGATCAACGCCGACGCCATCGCCGCCAGCCCCGACCTGAAGCTGATCCTGATCACCGCCACCGGCACCAACAACGTCGATCTCGCCGCCGCCCGCGCCCATGGCGTTACCGTTTGCAACTGCCAGGGTTACGGCACTCCGTCGGTGGCGCAGCACACAATCATGTTGCTGCTCAACCTCGCCACGCGCCTGGCCGACTATCAAAAAGCCGTGGGTGAAGGTCGCTGGCAACAGGCGAAACAGTTCTGCCTGCTGGATTACCCGATTGTCGAACTGCAAGGCAAAACCCTCGGCCTGCTCGGTCATGGGGAACTGGGTGGCGCGGTCGCACGGCTGGCCGAAGCATTCGGCATGCGCGTGTTGCTGGGGCAGATCCCGGGTCGCCCGGCCCGGCCGGATCGTTTGCCGCTGGATCAACTGTTGCCGCAGGTCGACGCCCTCACCCTGCACTGCCCACTCAATGAACACACCCGTCACTTCATCGGCGCCCGTGAACTGGCCTCGATGAAACCCGGCGCCTTCGTGGTCAATACCGCTCGCGGTGGTTTGATCGATGAGCAAGCGCTGGCCGATGCCTTGCGCAACGGTCATCTGGGCGGCGCGGCCACCGATGTGCTGAGCGTCGAGCCACCGACCGCCGGCAATCCTTTACTGGCGGCTGACATCCCGCGCTTGATCGTCACCCCGCACAACGCCTGGGGCAGTCGCGAAGCACGGCAACGAATCGTGGGACAGTTGACCGAAAATGCGCAGGCTTACTTCAGCGGTACAGCGCTGCGGGTCGTCAGTTGATAAACTGCCGCACTTTTTTTCAAGGAGCAGAGTATGGATCCGCGCAGTGAAGTACTGCTTCGTCAGCCCGAGTTGTTCCAGGGTTCGGTGTTGTTGGCCGGTTTGCCCGCCGACGATCTGCTGGGCCGACTGCCCGCTGCCCACGGTTGGTGCTGGCACGCCGGCGATCAGGCCGCGCTGGACGCCCGTTTCCCCGAGCGCAGCCATTTTGGCGTGAACGCCCCCGAGCGTGAGTTCGAGACGGCGGTGGTGTTTCTGCCCAAGTCCAAGGACCTGACCGATTACATCCTCAACGCCCTCGCCTCGCGCCTGGCTGGCCGTGAGCTGTATCTGGTGGGTGAAAAACGCAGCGGTATTGAAGGCGCAGCCAAACAACTGAACCCGTTCGGCAAGCCGCGCAAGCTCGACAGCGCCCGTCATTGCCAGCTCTGGCTGGTCACCGTGGCCAACGCACCTGAAGCCAAATCGCTGGAAAGCCTGGCGCAGACATACGAATTGCCGTTGGCCGAAGGGCCATTGAAGGTCATCAGCCTGCCGGGCGTGTTCAGCCACGGTCGGCTGGATCGCGGCAGCGCGCTGCTGTTGGAGCACCTGGACAAATTGCCGAGCGGCCACTTGCTGGACTTCGGTTGCGGCGCCGGCGTGTTGGGCGCCGCGGTGAAGCGTCGTTATCCGCACAATCAGGTGACGTTGCTCGATGTCGATGCGTTTGCCGCGGCCAGCAGTCGCCTGACCCTGGCCGCCAATGGTCTGGAAGCCGACGTGATTACCGGCGACGGCATCGACGCCGCACCGATGGGTTTGAGTGCGATTTTGAGCAACCCGCCGTTCCATGTCGGCGTCCACACCGACTACTTCGCTACGGAGAACTTGCTGCGAAAAGCAGCCAAACATCTGAAAAACGGTGGCGAACTACGCTTGGTCGCCAACAGCTTCCTGAAGTATCAACCGCTGATTGAAGAGCACCTCGGCGTGTGTGCAATCAAGGCCGAGGGACAGGGTTTCAGAATCTACCGGGCCAAACGCCACTGAGAAATAAGTGCTTGCCTAACGGATTTCGCCTAGGCAGAATCCGCTCCGTCCTAGGGGAGTAGTCTCCCACGAGCGCCATGCTCGTCCGGCATACGTCAACATACTTGGTCCTCAGACCATGGCGTATGCGACCCAAGCGTCCGCATCAAACGGATCGCAGGGTTTGACAAGACCTATGACACGAACACCTTACCCGGGGCGGGAAGGCTGTACGTGTCATAGCCGTGTCGACCCGCCCCTTAGGAAAAACCCTGATGATGCTGGATTCACTTCTCGTTCCTACCGCAATCGTTGCCTTGGCCGAAATCGGCGACAAGACGCAACTGCTCGCGCTCATTCTCGCTGCCCGCTTTCGCAAACCATGGCCGATCATCGCCGGCATCGTCGCCGCGACCCTGGCCAACCACGCAGCCGCCGGTGCGGTCGGTGCCTGGTTCGGCAGCTTCTTCTCGAATGCGACGCTGCACTGGATCCTGGCCGCCAGCTTCACCGCGACTGCGTTGTGGACCCTGGTGCCGGACAAGATGGACGACGACGTCAGCACCGCGCGCAAGTTTGGCCCCTTCCTGACCACGCTTATTGCATTCTTCCTGGCAGAAATGGGCGACAAAACCCAGGTCGCTACGGTGATGCTGGCGGCGCAATACCCGGATCTGTGGCTGGTCATCATCGGCACCACCGCCGGCATGCTGATTGCCAACGTACCGGTGGTACTGGCCGGCAACTTTGCGGCGGACAAACTGCCATTGACCCTGATCCGTCGACTGGCGGCGTCGGCGTTCTTCATCCTGGCGATTGTTGCGGTATACAAGGCGATGCAGAGCAGCGGCTGGGTTTAACCCGGTAGACCGCGTCATCGTTCTTCGCGAGCAAGCCCGCTCCCACAATTGATCTTCAGTGAACACAGCATTTGTGTACAAAAAAGAACCAATGTGGGAGCGGGCTTGCTCGCGAAGGCGTCAGCAGCTTCACTAAAGCTTCAGGATTTACGCGCGTTCTCGTACAACGGCATCACCTTCGGAATCGCCGCCTGCAATGCCGCGGTCCGGCTGCTGGAAGACGGGTGAGTGCTGAGAAACTCCGGTGGCGCCCCCTCATCAGCCTTGCTCATTTTTTCCCACAGGGTGATCGCCGCATTCGGGTTGTAACCCGCACGCGCCGCCAGTTCCAGGCCGATCAGGTCAGCTTCGTTTTCGTTGGTGCGACTGTTGGGCAAGGTCATCAACAGGTTCACGCCGTTATTCCCCACCTCGACAATCGCTGCCGGCGCTCCCGCCGCTATCGCCAGTTGCTGCGCGATACTCAATCCGTAGGATTTGGAAAGCGCCTCACGGCCGTGCTCGCGCAAGGCGTGGGCGATTTCATGCCCCATCACCGCGGCCAGTTCGTCGTCCGTCAGTTGCAGCTTATCGATCAGCCCGGTGTACACAATGATCTTGCCGCCAGGGCCGCAGTTGGCGTTGAGCTCATCGCTCTTGATCAGATTGACCTCCCACTGCCATTGCGCCGCATCCGGGCGAAATGTGGGCGCCTGGGCAATCAGCCGATCAGCAATTGCCTGAACGCGCGCGGCCTCGGTACTGGTCTTGTCGAGGATGTTTTTGCTGCTCGCATCCCCCACGGTCTGCTTGTAGTCCTGTGCGTAGGCTTGATTGACCTGTGCGCTCGATAACAATGTGGTCATGTGTTGCTGGCGAACAACGCCGACTTCACCTGCGCTGGTCGTGTTGACGGTCTCGCAGCCGCCCAGCAGCAAGGCTGCCCCCAACACGCACGCCACCAGAGACTTGTTCATCACGGCACTCCTATAAAGCCGTCACCCGACTCGGGACGACGGCTGCAGCAAAAAATTCATACAGCACTGACTGCCCTGCCGCACAAAGGTTCGGCACCTTTCTGATTGCGACACGGGCACGTCCAAAACAGTCATTTCTCCAGCCCCTGCTCATGGCTGCTCGCCCCCTTGCCGATACACCAGCGCAGACGTCCTCTTGCGTGCGGAGCACCCATGAAATTCAAGTCGATCCAGTTTTCCGTGGCTGCCCTCGCTGGCGCCATCGTTCTCAGCGTAGTCGCAGCGTTAGTGGTGTACGCGCTATTTTCCGGCGCACGAACGCAAGACATGGTCCAGCAACGGACCCAGGCACAATTCGAGCAAGTCATCGAACAGCGCCTGACCTCCCTGGCGCAAACCCAGGTCAGCCAGATTCAGCGTGAACTCGAAGCGCCCCTGCTGATTGCCGGTGGACTGGTGCGGGTCAACGCCCTGATCGGCACGCCGGGGCCCGATGGCCAGCCGCAGCTGAATGTGAGCCGCGAGCAGTTGATCAGCCTGATCAAGGAAACCGTGGTCAAGAACCCGAAGATCCTCGGCACTTACATTGGCTGGGAAAAGAACGCCCTCGACCACAACGATGCCGCCTATATCGACACCAAAGTGACCGGCATCGACACCAGCAACGGGCGCTTTCTGCCGTGGTGGTTCCGCAACGATGACGGCACCCTCGGCCTGGACAAACTGGTGGACGTCGACGACCAGAAAACCCTGTCCACCGGCGTGCGCGCCAGCGAGTACTACCTGTGCTCCAAGGAAACCAAAAAATCCTGCGTGATCGATCCGGCGCCCTACAAGGTCGGCGACAAAATCGTCATGCTCGCCTCCTTTATTGAACCGATCATGCTCAACGGCGCCTTCCAGGGCATCGTCGGCGCCGACCTGTCGGTGAACTTCATTCAGGAAATGCTCCTCGGCGCGAACCAGAAACTGTACAGCGGCGCAGGGGAAATGGCGTTGATCGGCGGTAACGGCCGGATCGTGGCCTACACCAAGGACCCGAGTAAATTTGGCGAGAAGGTCAGTGACATCCTCGACAGCCAGCAGATCGCCAACATGAGCAATCTCAAGCGTGGCGAAGTGACCTATACCGTCGACAAGGCCCACGACCGGATCGAGTTGTACCTGCCGTTCGGCATCGGCCAGACCGATGCGCGCTGGACCCTGATGCTGCAATTGCCGCTGAACGCGGTGATGGCCGACCTGCAAAAACTCCAGGGCGACCTCAACGCCCAGCGCAAATCCGACACCTTCGGCATGGCCATGGTCGGTTTGCTGATCGCCGGTATCGGCTTGCTGGTGATCTGGCTGGTGGGCCACGGTATCGCGCGCCCGCTCAAGCAAATGGTGGCGATGCTCGACGACATAGCCAAAGGTGAAGGCGACCTGACGCGCCGTCTCACCAGCGATCGTGCGGACGAACTGGGCTCGATTGCCAACGGCTTCAATACGTTCCTGGCCAAGTTGCAGGCGATGATCACCCAGGTCGTGACGTCGGTGCAGAGTGTCAGTGATTCGTCGGAACACACCGCCGACATCGCTATCCGCACCAACATCGGCGTGCAGAAGCAAATGGCCGAGATTGATCAGGTGGCCACGGCGGTGCATGAAATGACCGCCACCGCCCAGGACGTAGCGCGCAACGCGACCCAGGCCGCGCAAGCCGCCAGCCATGCCGACCAGGCGGCGGCGCAGGGCATGCAGATCGTGCGGGACACCTCGAATTCGATTGGCGTGCTGGCCGTGGAAATCGGCAAGGCTGTGGGTGTGGTGCAAACCCTGGCCAAGGACAGCGAAAACATCAACGCGATCCTCACGGCCATTCGCGGGATCGCCGAGCAGACTAACCTGCTGGCCTTGAACGCAGCCATCGAAGCGGCCCGCGCCGGCGAACAGGGCCGTGGTTTTGCGGTGGTGGCCGATGAAGTGCGCAACCTCGCGCAGAAAACCCAGAAAGCCACCGAAGAAATCCAGACCATGATCCAGCAACTGCAACAAGGCACCCGCGACGTGGTGCGGGTCATGGAGGACAGTCAGAATCGCACGGACGAAAGCGTGCAGCACGCGGCGAAAGCCGCCGAGGCGCTGGAGACCATTACTCAGGCAGTGTCGGTGATCAACGACATGAACACGCAGATCGCCAGCGCGGCCGAGGAACAGAGCGCGGTGGCGGACGACATCAACCGTAACGTGATCAACATTGGGCAAGTGGCCAATGAAGTGGCTGGCGGAGCGGATGAGTCGAGCGCGGCGAGTGCGGACCTGACCAAGCTGGCTGAACAGCAGCGGCGGTTGATCAATCAGTTCAAGGTTTGATCCGAAGGCCCCTTCGCGAGCAAGCCCGCTCCCACATTAAATCTCCGTGGTTCGCATATTTTGTAATCACTGGAGATCAAATGTGGGAGCGGGCTTGCTCGCGAAGGGGCCGGAACAGTCACCCCATCAATCAACCCGGGGTCAGACACTCCGGCGCATTCAGCTTCGGATCATTCACCAGGTTCGCCAGCACCCGCTCGCGCAATACCGCGGGTTCACTGGCAAGCAAGGCCTGCAAGGTATGCAACGGCGTCTCCGGATCGAGCCACGCCGCCTGCCCCGCTTCATCCAGAATCAACGGCCGACGCTGACTCGCCGCCGGCTGCGTGATCACCGCCGTGCTCAACCACACCTGTTCCTGCACCGGATACGCTTCCCAGATCGCGGCAAAAAACAGCGACGAGCCTTCCCCCGGCGTCAGCCAGTACGGGCGCTTGCGCGTGGTGCCGCGCCATTCATAGAAACCATTGGCCGGCAGCAGGCAACGGCGCTCGCGAAAGGCCTGGCGAAACATCGGTTGTTCGGCAACGGTTTCTGCCCGGGCATGGGCCGGAGTGCGGGACAGATCCGTCAGCCACGGTGGCGTCAGCCCCCAACGCGCCCGAGCCAGTTCACGCTGGCCGTCTGCACCGGCACGCAGCATCAACACCGAATCGTTGGGGGAAATATTCCACTGGGCCTGCTGATCGGCGGGGAAGCCAGGCAGGGCCGCGAAGGCGGGGTTCCAGCGAAACAGGGCATAACGTCCACACATGGGGCAACACGACTCTGAATAAAACGAACGTCAGCCTAACAGACCAGCGTGCCGGGAAAGCTGTCCGGTTCATCGCCGGGCAGCGGCAGCGCGGCATTGTACGCGGTGATCAGCTCGCGGGCGTATTCGGCCTGATCGTTATCCACCGACAATCCCAACAGGCCGAAGATCGGCAGTTCACCGGTGCCACCGAGCAAATCACGCCCCACCAGATGCGCTTCGACGCCCTCGCTGGCCAGCATGCTTTGCAGTAGCTCGCCTTCCATCAGATTTTCCGGCTCGTAGATTCGCTGCATCGGGTGCCCCTTTTATTCGTTTTCACTGAAAACTTCGAGGTGCCATTCCTCGCCATGAACCTGCAACACGAAGGTGATCGGCCGGCAACACACCTGGCAGTCTTCTATATAGGTCTGATCGCCCCCGGACAGGTCCACCGTCGTCTCGACCTCTTCACCACAATACGGACATTCGTAGCGCTCGGTTTCCAGCATCGCGGTCTCCCAGGTGACTTGTGCGTATAATCGCCGGTCTATTTGCAGGGCTATTTTTGTCTGGCTAATTTTTCAGACCGTGCCCTGCCGGTTTTTGATCAAAACCTTTACTTACCCTAGCCGTTTCTAACAAGAGAGCATGATGGGCGAATTCGATGCCATCCGACCTTACGACGACAGCGAAGTCCCAGCGGTACTGGACAGGTTGCTTGGCGACAAGGCGTTTCTAGATATCCTCACCCACTTCCGCTTCCCGCGTTTTGCCGGTGCTTTCGGCTGGATGCTTAAACCTCTTATAGCTCATCGGCTGCGCCGCGAGTTCGCTGGCGTGCATTCGGTGGCCACGTTGCAGGACAAGGTCGAGATGTATGTCGACCACACCATCGAGCGTGCCACAGACGGTGTCACCTACACCGGCGTCGAGCAGTTCAAGTCCGGCAGCGCCTACTTGTTCATCGCCAACCACCGCGACATCGTGATGGACCCGGCCTTCGTCAACTACGCCGTGTACCACGCCGGCCTGCCGACACCGCGCATCGCGATCGGCGACAACTTGCTGCAAAAGCCTTTTGTCAGCGACCTGATGCGCTTGAACAAGAGCTTCATCGTGCACCGTTCGATCACCGGTCGGCGCGAGAAGATGGCGGCCTATCAACTGTTGTCGGCCTACATCAACCATTCGATCCGCAATGATTGCGCCTCGATCTGGATCGCCCAGGCTGAAGGCCGGGCGAAAGACGGCGATGACCGCACCGAGTCGGCCATCCTCAAGATGTTCCACATGAGCCGCAAGGACGAGCCGTTCGGCGAAGTCATTCAGTCGCTGAACCTCACCCCGGTGTCGATCAGCTACGAATACGACCCGTGCGATCAGGCCAAGGCCCGCGAGTTGTTCATCCGCGCCACCACCGGCAGCTACAGCAAAGTGCCGGGCGAGGACGATGTGAGCATTGCCAAGGGCATCACCGGCTACAAGGGCCGGGTGCACGTGAACTTCGCCGCGCCGATCACCGAGCTGTTCGAAGACACCAAGCAATTGGCGATCGAGATGGACAAGCAAATTCTCGGGGGCTATCGCCTGTTCCCGGTGCATTACCTGGCCTACGCCCAATGGAAAGACGCCGACCCGCAATTGCAGGTGCCCAAAGCGTCTGAAGTGTTCGCGGCCGATGAACTGGCCAAGGCGCAGGAAGAATGGAACAAGCGCCTGGAGGGCTGCCCCGAGGAACATCGTCCGTTCCTGGTGCTGCAATATGCGACGCCGGTGCGCAATCAGTACCGGGTGAAGGCCGGGTTGCCGCTGTAAGGCTCAACGGCGCCTTGTGGTGAGGGGGCAAGCCCCCTCACCACAGCAAGCCCCCTTCACCACAGGTTGTGTGTCAGAGGTTCAGACCCGCGTGCTGATCCACGACACTAGCAACGCCAGCCCCAGGCAGGCGAAACCGAATCGATAGAAAAAGCGGTTCATGCGCAAGGTCGCCCAATCCAGGGTCGGTTCGACGTTGGGCTGGCTCTGGCGCTGGGACACGATACTGGCCATGGCGCGTTGTTCGCGGCGACGAGTGGCGTGCAGCAGCCAACTGCCGGGGAAGGCAAGCAGCAAGGCCAGCAGATTGACCAGTTTGGCGGGATGGGCGGTAAACTGCGTCATCAAATGCAGCGACATCACGGACCTCAAGAAAAACAGGTGTGGCAGGCGCCGAACCGACGACTGCGGCGCGGATTCTACCGAAAGCCTTCCCTCCTGCACCCGCTTTACGACAAATAACTGACCATTTGGCAGATTCCTGACCTGAGTCACAGCTTCGTCATCTGAATCCGTCAGTCTCGCGCCCCACGAAAACAGACACGGATATCGTCATGCTTCACGCTGAAAACCAGGATCGCCTGTACCTCATTGCCCAAAGTGAAGAACAACAAAACCTTGTGGGAAGCCTCGCCTTCAATGTTCAGGACCGTCACTGGCTGGTGTATTGCGCGCTGGGCGGACACCAACATGCGGATTTGCCAGAGACGGATTTGCTGACCGGGGTGAGTGTGCTGGACTTCTACTCCGAAGCCGCCTGAATAGGTCTGTGCAACACCGCTGAACAATGTGGGAGCGGGCTTGCTCGCGAAAGCGGCTTCACATTCAGCGTTTATGTTGACTGATACACCGCTTTCGCGAGCAAGCCCGCTCCCACATTTGATCGGAGTAAATCCGGTAGAAATCCGGGCATTAAAAAGCCCGGGGCCATTGCTGGTTCCGGGCTTTTTTGATTGCGTCGAACGTTTATTCGCCGAGAACCTGACCCACGGTCGGATCCTTGAACAGCCGCGTCAACGCATCGCTCAACACATCGCTGACCAGCTTGGTGTTGGTTTCCTGGTTCGGCGCCATGCCGAAACGCTGGTCCAGCGATGCGCCGTAACGGCCGCTGTAACGCCGATTGGCGTTCTGCACATCGGAGCGGAAGGTCGCGCCGATAGTCGCTTCGGTCACGTACATGCCTTCCTTGGGCGACTGATATTTCAGCTCGGTCAGGGTCACGGTGATTTGCGGCGCATTCGCAGCATTGTTGGTCGGGGTAAAGCCCAGCAACCGCACGGCCGCTTCGGACTGCGCCTGCAACTTCGGCAGAATCTGCGCGCCCTGCACGGTGATCGCGCTGGTTTCCGGATACAGGCCGCCGCGCGTGCCCAGGGTTGGCGACGGACGACCGTCCACCACACGCACCACCACTGGCTGGCCATGGCCGACCGGCGCCAGCTGAGCTGTCAGCTTGGGCTCGGGGTTCAGTTGTTGCGGGCTGTGGGCGCAGCCGACGAGGGTCAAACTGGTCACAGTGATCAAACCGAACAACAGGCGTTGCAACATGCGCTTCTCTCCAGAATCAGGCACAAACAGGCCCGCAGTATAGCGGTGGGCCACTGCGGCTAACCAGTGGCCTTCAATCAATACTGAAATGTCTGACAAACCCTTGGGAAAGCGGTTCCTGTCACACATCTGTCATCGCCCATACACGGGCACGTAACGGCTAGTAGGCAATCTTCACTGCAGTTCCCCCATCAGGTACTTCGCCATGCGCTACCTCATCTCTTTGTTCGCACCACGCCCGCTGCACCGTTGTTTTGCCCTGCTCGACAGCAATGGTCATTGCCAGGCGTTCAAGCAGTGCAGCCTCCAGCCGATGGGCGATAGCTGGGTCGAAATCGAAGAAATCCGCCTCAACTGGTTGCATCAGCCCCTGCCCCCTAGCGCCCGCGTTAGCACCCGCCAGCCACGCGCACGGGTGCAACATCTGTTGACCACCTGACCGAACGCCTAATAAAAGTCATTAAACACGTCCATTTCCCTGCGTTTCTTAGATACAATCTCCCCCCGATTATAAGGACGTCTCCTGATCGGGCCTCGCAGCATCGTCAATGCCCTGGTATTGACACCCCGCACCGCCCACAGAGAGCCGCCCACACAGATCGAGTGAAGCTGGCGCGCTTGCTGTTCCCTGAGCAAAAACCCCGCTTTTCGCGAATCTGCAGAGCTGTCATTACGCTCGGTCACTGAGCTGTTTGCCCGTTTTGCCGGTCATGTACCCCATGACGGCAATCCATCCGGGCACGGTGCCAGGCAGGGACAGCCCTTTTTTGAGGTTCACGTCTTCAAAAGAGCGTGAAAAAAACGGGTTTTCACAACTTCACAAGAGTGTGGCGAGCAAATGAATAGTTTTGCGTCTGAACATGCACCATTAGCGTCTGAAACAGCCCAACGACACAGGATCGAGCGTTCCTCGAATACCGGAGCCTGAAGCCTGTCCGCTACGGATTTGGTTGCACAAACGGATGTATCGACCATAAGTCGAATTGCCAGTCGCGCGCTCAAATGAGTTCATAACCCTCATTGACCCGGCCGGTAGCGTCCGTCGAAGTTGCAAAAAATTGCGAAGATTCGGACATGGCGATACTGACCATGAGTACCAGGGGCATCACTGACACGCCCCGGAACGCCTGGCAGCCATGCCGACAATTTGGTGCTGCAGATTTTGGAGACGCGTTAAATGGCGCATAACGAAGCAGTCGACGTAGTACTGGTTGGGGCCGGCATCATGAGTGCCACCCTGGCGGTATTGCTCAAAGAGCTCGACCCCGCGATCAAGCTGGAAGTCGTCGAGCTGATGGATTCCGGTGCTGCGGAGAGTTCCAACCCGTGGAACAACGCCGGTACCGGTCACGCCGGGCTGTGTGAGCTCAACTACACGCCCCAGGCGGCTGATGGCACCGTCGACATCAAGAAAGCCGTGCACATCAACACTCAGTTCGAGGTGTCGAAGCAGTTCTGGTCCTACCTGACCAAGAAAGGCACGTTTGGCTCCTGCAAGACATTCATCAGCCCGGTGCCGCACCTGAGCTTCGTGCAGGGTGACAGCGGCGTTTCCTTCCTCAAGGAACGCTTCAAGGTGCTGAGCAAGCACCATGCCTTCGCGGACATGGAATACACCGAAGACAAGGCCAAAATGGCCGACTGGATGCCGCTGATGATGCCGGGCCGTCCGGCCGACGAAGTCGTCGCGGCGACCCGCGTGATGAATGGCACAGACGTCAACTTCGGCGCACTGACCAATCAACTGCTCAAGCACCTGACCAGCGCGCCCGACGCACAGGTCAAGTACTGCAAGCGCGTGACCGGCCTGAAGCGCAACAAAGGCGGCTGGACCGTCAGCATCAAGGACGTCAACAGCGGTAACACCCGTGACGTCGACGCGAAATTCGTCTTCCTCGGCGCTGGCGGCGCGGCATTGCCGCTGTTGCAGGCCTCGGGCATCGAAGAAAGCAAAGGCTTCGGCGGCTTCCCGATCAGTGGCCAATGGCTGCGTTGCGACAACCCGGAAGTGGTCAAACACCACCAGGCCAAGGTGTACAGCCAGGCCGCCGTGGGTTCGCCACCGATGTCCGTGCCGCACCTGGACACCCGTGTCGTCGATGGCAGCAAGTCCTTGTTGTTCGGACCTTACGCCGGGTTCACCACCAAGTTCCTCAAGCACGGTTCCTTCATGGACCTGCCGTTGTCGGTTCGCGCCGGCAACATCGGCCCGATGCTCGCCGTGGCGAAAAACAACATGGACCTGACCAAGTACCTGGTCAGCGAAGTGATGCAATCGATGGAACAACGCCTGGAATCCCTGCGTCGCTTCTACCCTGAAGCGAAAGCTGAAGACTGGCGCCTGGAAGTGGCCGGCCAACGGGTTCAGATCATCAAGAAAGACCCGAAAAAGGGCGGCGTCCTGCAATTCGGTACCGAACTGGTCGCGGCCAAGGACGGTTCCCTTGCCGCCCTGCTCGGCGCTTCTCCAGGTGCCTCGGTAACGGTTTCGATCATGCTTGAGCTGATCGAAAAATGCTTCCCGAGCAAAGCGTCCGGTGAGTGGGCGGCCAAACTGGCTGAAATTTTCCCGGCCCGTGAAAAAGTCCTGGAAACCGATGCGGCGCTGTATCGCAAGATCAATGCGCACAACAACATCGCGCTGGAACTGGTTGAAGCCAGTAACGAGACCGAAAGCTACGCTTGATTCGGTCTCATAAAAAACGCCCCGTTCTCAGTGAGAGCGGGGCGTTTTTTTATGGCCGGTGATACGGATGATCCAAGATCTTCATCACTTGTGCCGGCCTCTTCGCGAGCAAGCCCGCTCCCACATTAGATCGGCGTACACAAATCAAATGTGGGAGCGGGCTTGCTCGCGAAGGGGCCAGCACAAACACCACAGATTCAGCGCAATAGGTTAACCACGGGCCTTGGCGATCAGCTCGATGTACTCGGCCGCATTGCGCTGATCCTTGATCACGGCGACGAAGTCATTACCGTGTTCATCCTTGCCGTCCAGGTCCAGGCCGGCCTCAACGAAGAACGTCAGAAAACGCTCGAAGTCATCGATACGCAGGCCACGATAGGCCTTGATCAGCTTGTGCAGCGACGGCGAAGTGGCGTCGACTGGCTCGAAATCGAGGAACAACTTGATCTGCTCGTCGCCGATCTCGTCACCAATCACTTGTTTCTTATCTTTACGCATTGCCGACTCCAGCTCGCAGACATTACACGGGGCGGGCAGTTTACCCCTCCCTTGACGCCTGGCTCAACGCGCGCGAGTGGCACCGGTGTGCAAATCAGCCCAGACATGGCCGTTGGCATAGCTGAGGAACTGGCAATACACCGTGTCATTGCGCAACAAGTCGATCACCACCCGGTATTGCGCCATCGGGTAAAACAGCGTCAGGGTTTTGCTTTTGTCGTCGTAGACCGGTTTTTTCAGGCTTTTGCTTTCGCCATCGAAGTTGACCAACACCTGATTGATGGTCGCGCCCTTGTTCAAGGATTTACCCTTGAGGCGGATCAGCACCGGTGACGTGACGGGAATCGGCTGCTGATTGGACTGGCGCTGACTGCCGACTACCACGGAATATTCGGTGACCTGCAGGAGTTGTTGCTGCTCGGGTTCTGCGTCGCGCAGGGTCAGGTCATCGGGTGGCAGAAACTGTGTGTGCATCGGCGCCGGGGCTGCCGCCAGTGGCAGGCTGAGGGTCAGCAACAGGGCGGCGCAGCTGCGGATCAAAAGGCTCATGACGGGCTCCGAAGGCGAGGCCTGGCACTTTATCACGGGCCTATGAAAATATTTCGGTGGCCACGATCCATTGTAGGAGTAAGCCTGCTCGCGATAGCGTCGGCACATCCAGCACAGATGTGTCCGTCAGACCGCTATCGCGAGCAGGCTTACTCCTACAGGGGGCGAATATCAATCGAACTGCGCGCGCATCCACGCTTGATACTCAGCCACACCCGGCTCGCCTTCCCGGGGCGCCCAGTGAGCCAGCTCACCCTCACCTACCGGACGGTAAGGACCGGCCTTACACTCGAACATCAGACTGTCGGCTTCCAGCACCACGACGCTGTGGAAAACGCCGCCTGGCAGGTCCACACCGACACAATCGCCGCCGGCCTGCAGGATTTGCTTTCTCACCACAGCACCGGACTCGTCGAAAATCAGCACCCCGAGCCGCCCTTTGAGGACCAGCAAGGTTTCAGCCTTGTTTTCGCCCAAATGGCGGTGCGGCGGGATGTAGGTGTTCGGCTGCAACCCCACGGCCATCCGATGACAGGCGTCTTCCATCTCATGGAAGTTGTGATGCTGACGCCCACGAGGGTTCGACGCCGCTTTCCCGGCCAATTCAGTGAACAAGGTTTGATCAAGAAAGCGCGGCGTAGTCATGGCTTACATGCCTTTAACAGCAAAGATCCCGTTGGCGTTACGCCAGTAGCCTTTGTAGTCCATGCCGTAACCGAAGATGTAACGGTCGATGCACGGCAGGCCGACGAAATCGGCTTTCAGGTCCGGGCGAGCCTTGCGGTCGTGGTCCTTGTCGATCAGCACGGCGGTGTGCACTTTGCGCGCGCCGGCGTGTTTGCAGAAATCGATGATCGCACCCAGGGTGTGACCTTCATCGAGGATGTCGTCGATGATCAGCACGTCACGGTCGATGAACGACACTTCCGGCTTGGCTTTCCAGAACAGGTCGCCGCCGCTGGTTTCATTGCGATAACGGGTGGCGTGCAGGTAGGACGCTTCCAGCGGGAAGTTCAGATAGGTCAACAGTTTGCCGGAGAAAATCAGACCGCCGTTCATCACACAGAACACCACCGGATTGCTTTCAGCCATCTGGTCGTTGATTTGTGCACCGACGCGGGCGATGGCCGCCTCGACTTCAGCTTCGGTGTACAGGCAGTCAGCCTCTCGCATGATTTGACGGATATGCTCGAGATCAGCGGACATGGCGCTCTCCAAGGGGGGTGGCGGACAGGAAAAGCGGGCAAAGGTACGCATCCCGCACGGCCAGATCAAGCGTTTGTGGACTAACGTACTGTATGTCTATAGGACAACACCCTCGGATAGATTAATCTAGGCCGGTTTTTTTGCCCGCCGCCGGAGCCTTTCCCATGCCCATCCTCGAGATCCGCCACCCGCTGATCCGTCATAAACTTGGCCTGATGCGCCGTGCAGACATCAGCACCAAGAATTTCCGTGAGCTCGCTCAGGAAGTCGGTGCCCTGCTGACCTATGAAGCCACCAAAGACTTGCCGCTGGAATCCTACGACATCGAAGGCTGGTGCGGCACCGTGTCGGTCGAGAAAATCGCCGGCAAGAAGATTACTGTAGTACCGATCCTGCGCGCCGGTATCGGCATGCTCGAAGGCGTGCTGAGCCTGATCCCGGGCGCCAAGGTCAGCGCCGTCGGCGTGGCCCGCAACGAACAAACGCTGCAAGCCCATACCTACCTGGAAAAACTGGTCCCGGAAATCAACGAGCGCCTGGCGATGATTATCGACCCAATGCTCGCCACCGGCAGTTCCATGGTCGCCACCATCGACCTGTTGAAAAAGGCCGGTTGCCGTGACATTCGCGCCATGGTCCTGGTAGCAGCGCCGGAAGGCATCGCCGCGGTAGAAAAGGCTCACCCGGACGTGACCATCTACACCGCGTCCATTGACGAAAAACTCAACGAACACGGTTACATCATCCCGGGCCTGGGCGATGCCGGTGACAAGATCTTCGGCACCAAGCAGAAGGACGCTTGAGCATGCAGCAAGAGTTCAACGATCCGCTCTGGCGCACGGTGCTGTCGGGTGCACAGATGCTGTTCGTGGCCTTCGGCGCCCTGGTGTTGATGCCGCTGATTACCGGCCTCGACCCGAACGTGGCGCTATTCACCGCGGGTCTGGGGACGATTCTGTTTCAGATCGTCACCGGGCGTCAGGTGCCGGTGTTCCTGGCGTCAAGCTTTGCCTTCATCACCCCGATCATTCTCGCCAAGGGCCAGTTCGGCCTCGCCGCGACCATGGGCGGCGTGATGGCGGCCGGTTTCGTCTACACCTTCCTCGGCCTGGCCGTGAAGATCAAAGGCACCGGGTTCATCGACCGCCTATTGCCACCGGTGGTGATTGGTCCGGTGATCATCTCCATCGGCCTGGCCATGGCGCCAATTGCCGCCAACATGGCGATGGGCAAGGCCGGCGACGGTACTGAACTGATTCATTACCAGACGGCGATGCTGATCTCGATGCCGGCGCTGCTGACTACCCTGATCGTCGCTGTGTTCGGCAAAGGCATTTTCCGCCTGGTGCCGATCATTTCCGGCGTGCTGGTCGGTTTTGCCATGGCCTTCTATTTCGGTGTCGTGGATACCGCGAAGATTGCCGCTGCCCCTTGGTTTGCCATTCCGCACTTCACCGCGCCGGAGTTCAACTGGCAGGCGATTCTGTTCATCGTTCCGGTCGCCCTGGCCCCGGCCATCGAGCACATCGGCGGCGTGATTGCCGTGGGCAGCGTGACCGGTCGCGATTACCTGAAGAAGCCCGGCCTGCACCGCACCCTGCTCGGTGACGGGATTGCCACCACCGCAGCCGGCCTGTTCGGCGGTCCACCCAACACCACCTACGCCGAAGTAACGGGCGCGGTGATGCTGACCAAGAACTACAACCCGAAAATCATGACCTGGGCGGCGATTTTCGCCATCAGCCTGGCGTTCATCGGCAAGTTCGGCGCGCTGCTGCAAAGCATTCCGGTGCCGGTGATGGGCGGGATTCTCTGCCTGTTGTTCGGTTCGATTGCGGCCGTGGGCATGAACACGCTGATTCGCCACAAGATCGATCTGGGCGAAGCACGCAATCTGGTGATTGTGTCGGTGACCCTGGTGTTCGGGATTGGCGGTGTGCTGGTCGGTACCGGAACTGGCCCGGACGACTTCGGCCTCAAAGGCATCGCGCTGTGCGCGGTGACGGCAATTGCGTTGAACCTGTTGCTGCCGGGGAATGACAGCTGGAAGCACAAGAAGGCGGATGAACCACTGTTGTAACAGGTGATCCCCTGTGGCGAGGGAGCTTGCTCCCGCTTGAGTGCGCAGCACTCACAAAATCTTCGTCGACTGCGAGAATTTGGGGCCGCTTCGCGACCCAGCGGGAGCAAGCTCCCTCGCCACAGGTTGTATCCCTACAACGCCAACGGCGCTCTTTCACACAGTGCACTCAACGCCCGCGCCCACTGCGGGTCATCGTTCAGGCACGGCACCAGTACCAACTCCTCCCCTCCCGCTTCGCGGAATTGTTCGAGCCCGCGATCACCGATCTCTTCCAGCGTCTCGATGCAATCAGCCACGAACGCCGGGCACATCACCAGAATCTTCTTCACGCCGCTCTTGGCCAGTTCATCGAGGCGCGCTTCAGTGTAGGGTTCGATCCACTTGGCCCGCCCCAGACGCGACTGAAACGACACCGACCATTTGCCGTCCGGCAAGCCCATGCGCTTGGCAAACTCCGACGCCGTGCGCAGGCATTGCGCGCGATAGCAGGTGGCTAATACCGCGGGCGTTGCGTTCTTGCAGCAATCCTCATTCTTGAAGCAATGCTTGCCCGTCGGATCGAGCTTGGTCAGGTGCCGCTCCGGCAAACCGTGGAAGCTCAGCAACAAGTGATCGTAATCCTGCTCCAGATAGGGTTTGGCCGAGGCAACCAATGCATCGAGGTATTCCGGCTGATCGTAAAACGGCTGGAGAATCGACAGCTGGATATCGAGTCCTTTCGCGCGCAGCACGCGCTTGGCTTCTTCGATCACCGTCGTGGTAGTGCTGTCGGCGAACTGTGGATAAAGCGGCGCCAGGGTGATTCTTTTGTGGCCCTGAGCGGCCAGTTGCAGCAGTTTCGTTTCAATCGACGGCTCGCCGTAACGCATCGCCAACTCGACCGGGCCGTGGGTCCACTGCGTCGTCATCGCCTGTTGCAGGCGCCGACTGAGCACCACCAGGGGCGAGCCCTCCTCCCACCAGATCGACTCGTAGGCGTGGGCTGACTGCTCCGGGCGTTTGATCAGGATCAGCGACACCAGCAAGCGTCGCACCGGCCATGGCAGGTCGATCACATACGGGTCCATCAGAAATTGATTGAGGTAGCTGCGCACATCCGCCACCGAGGTGGAGGCCGGTGAACCCAGATTAACCAGAAGCAATGCGTGATCGGTCATGCAACGTCCTATTTCAAAGGCGGCTGGACAGATCGTCCAGGGCCGCGCGCAAATCGGTGAACTGGAAAGTGAAACCCGCGTCCAGCGCGCGTACCGGCAGGGCCTTCTGGCCGCCCAGTAACAACAACGACAACTCGCCAAGCCCCACTTTCAACGCCAGGGCCGGCATCGGCATGAACGCCGGGCGGTGCAGCACACTGCCCAGCGTCTTGGCAAATTCGCGATTGCGCACCGGTTTGGGCGCGCAGGCATTATAGGGACCGCTGGCGTCTTTCTGATGCAGAAGAAAATCAATCAGGGCGATTTGATCGTTGATATGGATCCATGGCATCCACTGCCGACCACTGCCGATCGGCCCGCCCAGCCCCAGTTTGAACGGCAGCAACAGCCGCGACAAAAAGCCGCCCTCGGCCGACAACACCAACCCGGTACGAATCAGCACGACGCGAAGTCCCAAGGCTTCGGCACGCAGGGCGGTTTCCTCCCAGGCGACGCACAACTGGCTGGCAAAATCGTCTATGACCGGAGGCGAAGCCTCGGTCAGTTCTCGCTCCCCGCCATCGCCATACCAGCCCACCGCCGAACCGGACACCAACAGCGAAGGTTTTTGCTCGCGCTTTTCGAGCCACGCCAGCAGCGTTTCAGTCAGGGTGATACGGCTGCTCCAGAGCAACGCCTTGCGCTTGTGCGTCCAGGGTCGATCGGCAATCGGTGCGCCCGCCAGGTTGATAATCGCATCAAGCGGTGCCTGGTCGAGGTCCTCCAGCCGGGCAATTGCCCTCACTTGAGTGCCGCAGATTTTTGCAACTTTTTCAGGCTCGCGACTCCAGACCGTCAGGCCATGGCCCTGACTCAACCAGTGTCTGCAGAGCTGACGTCCTATCAAACCAGTACCGCCGGTCAGCAATATGTGCATGACTTCTTCCTCGCGTGGCGTTTAACCCTGATCACTAGTCTATTTTTATAAGCAGGGATCTTTGGTATCGGGCAGGCTCTGTGTTTAACCATAGGCCAAGCTGTCAGATCGAGAACGCTAAAAGTTATACCAAAAAACAATATTGTACAGGTTTGAACCACGGCGTAGTCTGTACAGAAAGGTAAACGAGGCCCCTATGACTGTACCTATCGCAATCATCGGCACCGGCATCGCCGGGCTCTCAGCCGCGCAAGCCCTGACAGATACAGGGCATGTCGTGCAACTTTTCGATAAAAGCCGCGGCAGTGGCGGACGCATGTCGAGCAAGCGCAGTGATGCAGGTGCTCTGGACATGGGGGCGCAATATTTCACTGCCCGCGACCGGCGCTTCGTCACCGAGGTCCAGCGTTGGCAAGCCAACGGCTGGGTCGCCGAATGGACGCCGCAGCTCTACACCTACCACGGCGGTCAGCTCAACCTGTCGCCGGACGAACAGACGCGCTGGGTCGGCACGCCACGCATGAGCGCCATCACCCGTGGCCTGCTCGGTGACCTGGAAGTGCAGTTCGCCTGCCGGATCACCGAGGTCTATCGCGGTGAAGAACACTGGCATCTGCAGGACGCCGAAGGTTTCACTCACGGTCCGTTCAGTCATGTGGTAATCGCCACGCCAGCGCCTCAAGCCACCGCATTGCTGGCCGCTGCCTCGAAGCTGGCAGGGGCCGCTGCCGGGGTAAAAATGGACCCGACCTGGGCCGTAGCCCTGGCATTCGAAACGCCGCTGGATACGCCCATGGAAGGTTGTTTCGTACAAGACAGTCCACTCGACTGGCTGGCCCGCAACCGCAGCAAACCAGGTCGCGACAACACCATGGATACGTGGGTGCTGCACGCGACCAGCGCCTGGAGCCGGCAACATATCGACCTGTCCAAGGAAGCGGTGATCGAGCAACTGCATGGCGCATTCGCCGAATTGCTGCACGATTCCATGCCCGCCCCGAGCTTCAGCCTCGCCCATCGCTGGCTCTATGCCCGCCCCGCCAGCAGCCATGAATGGGGCGCGCTCGCCGACGCCGACCTGGGCCTGTATGTGTGCGGCGACTGGTGCTTGTCCGGGCGTGTCGAAGGCGCCTGGCTGAGCGGTCAGGAAGCTGCTCGCCGATTGCATGAACATTTGCAGTGAACCGCATCAATCCGAGTAAATTGCTGCTGTCGAAGTGGACAGCAGCCCATCCGCTACACCGCGAAAAACACTTTCTGGTGACCGAGGTATTCCGCGACGAGGAGGGCACGGTGCTGGAAGTTGAGTTACAGGCGGTGCTGACCCAGCGCAGTGAACGCCTCGATTGGCGAACCCTCAAGAACAGCGACACCTGGCAATCGGGCTGGAAGTAGATCCACAAAAACTTATACAAACAATTTGACTTGTACACCTTTGAATCTATGATGAAGACTATGTTGTACAGAGACCAGATTCTGTACAAGTTTAGATTCGAGGTGCTTCGATGCGCAACCAGCCAGCGACCCGACCGAAAATCGCTATCAGCGCCTGCCTGATGGGCGCCGAGGTTCGCTATAACGGCGGGCACAAGGAATCACGCCTGTGCAGTCGCACCCTCTCTGACCACTTCGATTTTGTCCCGGTATGCCCGGAAGTTGCCATCGGCCTCGGCATTCCCCGAGAGCCAATCCGCTTGGTGGGCGACCCGCAACATCCGCAAGCAGTCGGCAGTGTTCACGCCGAGCTTAATGTCACCCGGCAGCTCACCGAGTACGGGCAGACAATGGCGGGTCAGTTGAGCGACATTTGCGGCTACATCTTTATGCAAAAGTCCCCTTCCTGTGGCCTGGAACGAGTGAAGGTTTACCTGGCCAACGGCGTACCGGCAGAAGGCGGCGGACGAGGCCTCTATGCCCAGGCGTTCTGTGCGCTGCACCCTGACCTGCCCGTAGAAGAAGACGGCCGACTCAACGACCCGGTGCTGCGGGAAAACTTCCTCACGCGCGTGTTTGCCTACAGTGCCTGGCAGCAATTGCTGCAAAAAGGCCTGACCCGCCGCGACCTTACCGAATTCCACTCGCGCTACAAATATCTGCTGATGGCGCACAACCCGGTGCAATACAAAGCCCTGGGCAGTTTGCTGGGCAATATGGGCCAGACCGATCCCAATGAACTCGGCCCGCGATATTTCAGCGAACTGATGGCGGCCTTGAAAAAATGCGCCACACGGCGCACCCATACCAACGTCCTGCAACACATCAGCGGCTACCTCAAGCAAGTCATCAGTCCTGAAGACAAACAGGAAATGCAACATGTCATCGGCCAGTACCGCCAAGGCATCGTGCCGCTGGTGGTGCCATTGACCCTGCTCAAGCACTACTTCCGTCAGCACCCGGATCCCTACATTGCGCAACAGGTTTACCTGCAACCGCACCCGGAAAACCTCAGTCTGCGAAACGCGATCTAATGAAAACCCAACTCGACACCAGCGCCAGCGAAGACCTCGGCGACGACTTTAAAAAGGCGCTGGACGACGGCTGGTTACCGATCCGCGAGGTGGCGCGCCAGACCGGTGTCAACGCCGTGACACTGCGCGCCTGGGAACGGCGCTATGGCCTGGTCGTGCCACATCGCACACCCAAGGGCCATCGGCTGTTCTCTGCCGAACACGTTCAACGCATCCTGACGATCCTCACGTGGCTCAACCGCGGTGTGGCCGTCAGCCAGGTCAAGCAGTTGCTGGACACGCCGCAAGCGTTTAGCGAACCCGTTGAAAACGATTGGCAGGTGTTGCGCCAGACGCTGCTGCACGCGGTGTCGCACCTGAACGAACGCACCCTCGATGACACCGTCAATCAAGCCATGGCGCTGTACCCACCGCGCACCTTATGCGAACTCTTGTTGATGCCGTTGCTGGCCGAACTGGACCAACGCTGGCAGGGCCAATTCGGTGCGCAGATGGAGCGGGCGTTCTTTTATTCCTGGTTGCGCAGCAAATTCGGCGCACGCATCTACCATAACAACCGTCAGCTGCGCGCCGCGCCCCTGCTGCTGATCAATCACTCGGATGTGCCACTGGAACCTCATTTGTGGCTCACCGCGTGGTTGATCAGCAGCGCCGATTGTCCGGTGGAGGTGTTCGACTGGCCTTTACCCGCCGGCGAGCTCGCGATGGCGGTCGATCACCTGCAAGCCCGCGGCGTACTGCTGTATTCCAGCAAAGCCATAAATCTTTCGCAGCTGCCGAAACTACTGAATGGAGTCAGTTGCCCAAAAATGATTGCCGGACCAACGGTATGCATCCACCACGCCGAGTTGTCCGTAAGAACGACTGAGATCGCTGATTTGTCCTTCGCCGAAGACCCGTTATCGGCGCATCAGGACCTGGTTCAGCGTGGGCTAATTTAATGAAACGTGCGGACTCCACCATGCAATTGATCTGGCTGCGCAGCGATTTGCGCGTACTCGACAACACCGCCCTCGCGGCCGCCACAGCGCGCGGCCCAACAGTGGCGGTGTATCTGCTGAGTCCGGAGCAGTGGCTGGAACACGATGATGCACCGTGCAAAGTGGATTTCTGGCTGCGCAATCTGAAGGAGTTGAGCCGCGCGTTGGCCAAACTGAACATCCCGTTGTTGATCCGCATGGCATCGCGCTGGGATGAGGCGCCGGCAGTGCTGCTCGACCTGTGCCAGCAGTTGAAGATCGACGCCGTGCACGTCAACGAGGAGTACGGCGTTCACGAGAGCAGTCGTGATACAGCGGTCGCCGAAACGCTGAAGGCCCAAGGCATCGGCTTCTATAGTTACCTCGATCAGTTGCTGTTCAAACCCGGCACCGTGCTGACCAGGACCAATACTTACTTTCAGGTCTTCAGTCAGTTCCGCAAGGTCTGCTACGACAGATTGCGTGGATCCCTGCCGAGCCTGATCGCTGCGCCTGCTATCCAGGCGCCGTTGGCAATCAGCAGCGACACCCTTCCATCAAACGTTGAAGGCTTCGAAACGCCGAGCGAAAGCCTGCGCACACTCTGGCCCGCCGGAGAAGCCGAAGCCCGACGCCGCCTCAACACGTTCGCCGACGCCCAGATCGACTACTACAAGGATGAACGCGACTTCCCGGCCAAGCCCGGCACCAGCCAGCTCTCGGCCTATCTCGCCGCCGGAGTGATTTCCCCGCGCCAATGCCTGCACGCCGCCCTGCAAACCAATCAGGGCGAGTTCGACAGCGGCAAGGTCGGTGCTGTCACCTGGATCAATGAATTGCTCTGGCGTGAGTTCTACAAACATATCCTGGTGGGTTACCCGCGGGTCTCGCGCCATCGCGCCTTCCGCCCGGAAACCGAGGCCCTGGCGTGGCGCAACGCACCGGAAGATCTGCTGGCCTGGCAAGAAGCCCGCACCGGCCTGCCGATCATCGACGCGGCCATGCGTCAATTGCTTGAGACCGGCTGGATGCACAACCGGCTGCGCATGGTGGTGGCGATGTTCCTGACCAAGAACCTGCTGATCGACTGGCGTGAAGGCGAGCGCTTTTTCATGCGGCACTTGATCGACGGCGACCTGGCGGCGAACAACGGGGGCTGGCAATGGAGCTCGTCCACCGGCACCGATTCGGCGCCCTACTTCCGGATTTTCAACCCGCAGAGCCAGTCGGAGAAATTCGACGCCGAAGGCCTGTTCATCAAACAATGGCTGCCAGAACTGGCCGGGCTCGATAAAAAGGAAGTTCACAACCCGGCCAACCTCGGCGGACTGTTCGGCGTGGCGGATTATCCATCGCCGATCGTCAATCTGAGTACGTCCCGACAACGGGCGCTGGCCGCGTTCAAGGATCTGCCATCGCGGCAGCAAGCAGGCGATTTCCATGAGTGATTTCCTGCGGCGTTTTGCACAGCAGTTTGCGACCTTGGACAAGGACAATCTGCAGTACCTCAATCAGCTCTACAGCCATGATGTGCACTTCACCGATCCGCTGCATGAAGTACAGGGTCTGGTGCAACTGCGCAGCTACTTCACCGAGCTCTATACCAATGTCAGCGATCTGCGTTTCGACTTTCACGGTTTCGACCAGATCCGTGAAGGCGAAGGCTATCTGCGCTGGGTCATGAGTTACCGCCACCCGCGCCTGGCCAACGGTCAATTGATACGCGTGGAAGGTTGCTCGCACCTGCTTTGGCGCGACAAGGTTTATCGGCATCGGGACTACTTCGATGCCGGCGCGCTGATTTACGAACATTTACCCGTACTGGGTCGGGCAATTGCCTGGCTGAAAAGGAGAATGGGATGAGCCTCGCCTCTCCACGGCGTTACTGGTTGACCGGCGCCAGCAGCGGTATTGGCGCTTCGCTGGCCGAAGAAATACTCAAGTCCGGCGCTCACGTGGCCGTCAGTTCACGCTCGACAGCCGTGCTGAAGGTTTTGTCTCAGCGCTACCCCGGACAAGTGCTGGTGGTGCCCGGTGACCTGACCAATAGCCAGCGGGTGCGTGAAATCGGTGAGCAGATTGCACAAGACTGGGGTTCGCTGGACACGGTTATTCTCAACGCAGGCACCTGCGAATACGTGGACGTCAAGCAATTTGATTCATCGATTGTCGAACACGTGGTGCGCACCAATCTGCTCGCCAGCGCCTACTGCATCGAGGCGGCGTTACCATTGCTGCGCAAAGGCACCGCGCCGCACCTGGTGACCGTCGCGAGCTCCGTTACGTACTTGCCACTGCCGCGCGCCGAAGCCTATGGCGCGTCGAAGGCGGGGCTACGTTACCTGTTTGAATCGCTGCGCATTGATCTCTCGCCGGAAGGCATCGAAGTCACTATCGTCAGCCCGGGCTTCGTCGAGACACCGCTGACGGCCAAGAATGATTTCCCGATGCCGCTCAGTTGGCCGGTGGGTAAAGCGGCCCGGCATATTTTCGCCAAACTCAAGAACCGGCCATTGGAAATCGCGTTTCCGGGCCTGTTCATGGCGGCGCTGTGGCCGCTGTCGAAAATGCCCAACGCGGTGCAACTGGCCATCGGCAAACGCATGGTACGCAGCCCTGCGCCGATCCAGGATCTACCGTGAATATCGCCATCATCGGCAGCGGTATCTCGGGGTTGACCTGCGCGTACCTGCTTAATCGCAGGCATGCGATCACCCTGTTCGAGGCCGGCGACCGGGCGGGTGGTCACACCCACACGGTCGACGTGTCGGTCGATGGCCAGCGCTATGCGGTAGACACCGGTTTCATCGTCTTCAACGACAGGACCTACCCGAATTTCATCCGCCTGCTCGGCCAGCTCGGGGTGGGTTTCAAACCGACTGAAATGAGTTTCTCGGTGACGGACCCGGACACCGGTCTTGAGTACAACGGCAATAACCTGAACAGCCTGTTCGCCCAACGCCGTAACCTGTTGTCGCCAGGATTCTGGGGCATGTTGCGCGACATTCTGCGCTTCAATAAAGAAGCCCAGCGCGACCTGGCGCAAGGTCACATCACCGCCGACACCACGCTGGACGATTACTTGAAGGCCGGCAACTACGGCGAGCGCTTTATCCTGCATTACATCGTGCCAATGGGGGCGGCGATCTGGTCGATGTCCATGGCGGACATGCTCGGTTTCCCATTGCAGTTTTTTGTGCGGTTTTTCAAGAATCACGGGCTGCTGTCCATCAGCAATCGCCCGCAATGGTGCGTGATTGAAGGCGGTTCCAATGCCTACGTGGGACCACTGACCGCCTCATTTCGCGAAAAGATTCGTCTCAACTGCCCAGTGACGCGCGTCGAGCGCGATGACGCAGGCGTGGTTATCCACAGTGCCGCTGGCAGCGAACGCTTCGATAAAGTCGTGTTCGCTTGCCACAGCGATCAGGCATTGAAACTGTTGGCCCGGCCGAGCGATGCCGAACGGTCGATCCTCGGTGCCCTGCCCTACGCCGATAACGAAGTGGTGCTGCACACTGACACGCGTTTGCTGCCGGTACGCAAACGGGCCTGGGCCAGCTGGAATTACCGCCTAGGGGGCTCCGGTCACACACTGGCCGCAGTCACCTACGACATGAACATCCTGCAAGGTTTGCAGAGCGATACCACGTTCTGCGTCAGCCTCAACCAAAGCGCTGGCATCAGCCCTGACAAGGTGCTCGGCACCTTCACCTACGCCCATCCGCAATACAGCCTGACCGCCGTCGTCGCGCAAGGTCGCTGGGATGAACTGGATGGCGCGCAACATAGCCATTTTTGCGGCGCTTATTGGGCCAACGGTTTCCATGAGGACGGCGTGGTCAGCGCCTTGCGAGTCGCCCGCTCCTTAGGAGAAGTTCTGTGAACAGCGCCCTTTACAGCGGCTGGATCGCCCACCGGCGGTTTGCCCCAAGGCACCACGAATTCCGCTATCGGGTCGGCCTGCTGTACCTGGACCTCGACGAGCAAGACACCGTGCTCAGGTTGTCGCCCCTGTGCGGCACCAGCCGTTTTGCGCCCTTCTCGTTTCGCGAAACGGACTACCTGAAAACCTTTACCGGCCAGGGCATGCGCCTGATCGACGCGGTCCGCCAGCAAGTGTGCGAAGCCATCGGCCATGCGCCGCAAGGTTCGATCTGCCTGCTGACTCAAGCGCGCAGTTGGGGCCTGGCGTTCAACCCGGTGAGTTTCTTCTACTGCCATGAAGCCGATGGGCAGTTGGCGGCGATCGTCTGCGAAGTCACCAACACGCCATGGCGAGAACGCTACCTCTATGTGCTGCCCGCGCGCTCGCCGGTGAACCTGCTCGATTTCCATCAGCACTTCGTCGTGGCCAAGGCGTTTCATGTGTCGCCGTTTTTGCCCCGGGATCTCGAATACCGGATGAGTTTCAGCCCTGTCGCCAACAAGCTCGGGGTACACATGGCGGACTGGCAGGGCGACCTGAAACTGTTCGATGCCACGCTCAACCTGCAGCGCGAAGCCCTCGACCGCAGCAGCCTGCACCGATACCTGCGGCAGTTTCCGTGGATGACTGCAAAAACCTGCCTGGCGATTTACTGGCAGGCCTTGCGCCTGTTGCTCAAACGCGCCCCGATCTTTGCTCATCGAGCTGCCGACGGCAGCTTTCGAACCGCCACAGTTCCCTCCAAGGATCGCCGTCATGAAGTCCTCTAGCATTTTGGCCAAAGCCACACTACCCGTCACCCACGGCTTGACCGGAGCGTTGCTGCGCCGTGGCGTGCTGCGGCAACTGGCGGCACTTAAACACGGGCAACTGGTGCTTATCGAGGGCAGCGAGCGGCATGTCTTCGGCACGGCCGGCAGTCACTTGATCGGGGAGATTCATATTCTCGACGCCGCAGCATGGGGCTGCGTGGCGAGCAACGGTTCGATCGGCGCGGGTGAAGCGTTCATCCACGGTTATTGGAGTTCGCCGAACCTGACCGCCGTCGTGCGCGTTTTCGTCAGCAACCTCGACGTACTGGATGCGCTGGAAGGCGGACTGGCGAAACTCGGCCGACCTTTCGTTCAAGGGCTGCACTGGCTCAATCGCAACACCCGCAAGGGCTCGCAGAAAAACATCGCAGCTCATTACGACCTGGGCAATGACCTGTTCGAGCAGTTTCTCGATCCGACCATGATGTATTCCGCGGCGCAATTCCTTAGCCCCGAAGACAGCCTCGAACAGGCGCAGTTGAACAAACTCGAACGGATCTGCCAGAAACTCGCCTTGAAACCCAGCGATCACCTGCTCGAAATCGGCACTGGCTGGGGCAGCATGGCGCTTTATGCGGCACAGCATTACGGCTGCCAGGTCACCACCACCACGCTGTCGAAAGAGCAGTTCGCCTTTACCGCTCAACGAATCGAAACCCTTGGCCTGCAAGGCCAGGTCACGCTGCTGCTCAAGGATTACCGCGACCTCACCGGCCAGTACGACAAACTGGTATCGATCGAGATGATCGAAGCGGTCGGTCATCGCTTCCTGCCGACGTACTTCAAGCAATGCGCACACTTGCTCAAGAGCAACGGCTTGATGCTGTTGCAGGCCATCACCATTCGCGAACAACGCTATGAACAGGCCAAGGGCAACGTCGACTTCATCCAGCGCTACATTTTCCCCGGCGGCGCCTTGCCCTGCGTACAGAAAATGCTCGAGATCGTCAGTCGCGACACCGACATGAACCTGCTGCACATGGAGGATTTTGGCTTGCACTACGCGCGAACCCTGCGCCTGTGGCATGAGAATTTTCGACGCGCTCAGGGTCGCTTGAGCGAGTTGGGCTACGACGACTATTTCCTGCGCCTGTGGGAGTTTTACCTGTGCTACTGCGAAGGCGGCTTTCTGGAGCGCACCATCGGCACGGCGCAATTGCTGTTGGCCAAACCCTCGGCTATTACCGCGCCGCTGTTGGGCCGTTTCGATGCTTGAACGCGTGGCCAATGCGCTGATGTTTCAGCTCGGCTGGTTTGCTTGCGTAGCTGGCGGCAACAGTTTGTGGTTGTTGGTGGCACTGACGGTTCTGGTGATTCATCTGCTGTGGATAAGTCGCTGGGCCGATGAAGGTCGATTGATCCTCAGCGTGGTGTTGCTGGGCACCACCGTCGACAGTTCATTGCGCTGGCTGGGCGTATTTGATTTCGCCGATGTCATGCCTTTGATTCCGCTTTGGCTGATGCTGTTGTGGGCGCTGCTGGCAACCACCTTGCGCCACTGCCTGGCGTGGACTGCCAATCCTTGGTGGCTGGGCAGTTTACTGGGCGCGGTCGGCGGGCCTCTGTCTTATTACGCTGGTGGAAAACTGGCGGGGGTGCAATTTCCTTACGGTCAATGGCCAACCTTGATCGGCATCGGACTGCTCTGGGCTGCCCTGTTTCCCACCCTTCATTTCATGGCCCAGCGGCTGGCGTCCGACGGCCAACACTGAGCGTCCGTCAGGCCTTTCACACAGCATCGACCCACTGCCTTACACTGCGCGCCATGAAAACCATTCCCCACACGCAAATCGCCGAGCCGGCCGTGGCGTGCTCGACCTGCGCGGCTTGCTGCTGTCAGCTTGAAGTGATGCTGATCACCGACACGGGCGTGCCTGAACGTTTTATCGATACCGACGATTGGGGCGGGGAGGTCATGCTGCGCCTGGACGACGGCTGGTGCGCTGCGCTGGATCGCAACAGCATGATGTGCACCATCTATGAAAAACGCCCGCTGATCTGCCGGGAATTCGAGATGGGCGCACCCGAATGCATCGAAGAGCGCCAGGGGATCAGCACGGCGTATCGCTGAGTCCGAAGTTACCGAAGATCTAATGTGGAAGCGGGCTTGCTCGCGAATGCGGTGTGTCAGTCAACAATTTAGCTGAATGACACACCGCATTCGCGAGCAAGCCCGCTCCCACATTGACCGTATTTACAACGGCATTGTGTAGTGCAGCGAGTAGCTTTCCACACCGTCGTTGTGACTGCTCATACCGGCATTGGAATAGTGCGTCGCACGAATCCCGACTTCATGCCCGCCAGTAAAGCGCAGGCCAAACCCGAATCGGTCTTCAAACTGGAAGGCCTGGCCAATATTGTTGTCTTCGACTTCAGTGTGGGAGAACACCGCCACCCCAATCCCCGCCTCGAGGTAAGGTTTGATCGACTGCCCGGCACATTCGTAAACGAACACCGGCGAGAACGACAGGCTGTTGTTGCTGGAGCTCTTGTCGCCATCCCAATAGGTATAGGCGCCACTCCAGTAACCGGTCAGGCGACCCACGTCGCTTTGCCACCAGCTCTGATCCCAATCGAATACCATGCCCAGTCGATAAGTCATGGTTGACTCGCTGGTCTGACCGACCCCGAACTCCACGCCTGCCGCCTGTGCGGTGAAACTTTGCCCCATCAAAGCGGCCGCAATCGCGGCCAAGCAGAATAGTCGCTTCACTAGAAACATCCTTTTCCGAACGATTTCAAATGGTTTTTTTGTTACGCAACGCTATAGAAGTCAACGCTAAATCAGAAGTTCACCCCAATAACTCGCACCGCCCCAACTTTTTTGTTAACGCTTGAAGCTTCTCACAACGCCGGACGTATTCCACAGTATCGGCAAGATATTTCTAAAATGAACCGGATCGGCACTCGTCCAGAACTCGGCAGCACGCGCCGGCCCGCCAGCGAGCAATTCACGCTCGGCCAACAGTCGCTGAAGTTGCCGCGCAACAGCCGCCCCCGTGTCGATCAGACTGATGTCATCCGGGATCATCTGCTTTAGCAGAGGCTTCAGGAAGGGATAATGCGTACAACCGAGAATCAGGGTGTCGCACCCGGCGCCGAGCAACGGTTCAACGTACCTGGCCAATAACTGGCGCAATGCCTCGCTGTGCAAATCACCGTTTTCAATCAGCTCGACCAGGCCGGGACAGGGCTGAGTGATGACGCGCACATCAGTAGCGAAACGGTCAAGCAACGCGGCGAACTTGGCACTCTGCAAGGTGCCGGTGGTGGCGAGCACGCCGACCACGCCGCTGCGGGTCGCGGCGGCGGCCGGTTTGACCGCCGGCTCCATGCCGACGATGGGCCACTGCGGGTAATCGCGACGCAAGTCGGCAACGCCCGCGACGGTCGCGGTGTTGCACGCCACCACCAGGGCTTTGGCGCCCTGCTGCTGGAAAAAATCGGCCATGACGCTGCAGCGCTGACGGATGAATTCCGGGGTTTTCTCGCCGTAGGGAATGTTCCCGCAATCGGCGACGTACAGCAGTGACTCATTGGGCAGCAATCGCTGGATCTCGGCCAGCACCGAGAGCCCACCGACGCCGGAGTCGAACACGCCAATCGGCGCTTCACGCATGTGTCGAACCACAGACGCTGCAGCCCGGATCACGCTTGACCCGCAATTCACGGAAGCGCGAGCCCAACGCATCGATCAACAACAGACGCCCCACCAGCGGCTCGCCGAAACCGACCAGCAGTTTCATGGCTTCAAGCGCCTGAAGGCTCCCCACCAACCCCACCAACGGCCCGATGACGCCGGCTTCACTGCATGTCAGTTCGGCTTCGCTGCCATGCCCATATAAGCAGTGGTAGCACGGACTTTCCGGCCGGCGCGGGTCGAACACCGACAATTGCCCTTCGAGGCGGATCGCCGCACCGCTGACCAAGGGCTTGCGGGCGGCGACACAGGCTGCATTGACCGCTTCGCGGGTGGAGAAATTGTCGGAGCAGTCCAGTACCAGATCCACCGCCGCAACCGCCGCCGCGAGGGAATCTTCGTCCAGCGCAGTGCGGAGGGCGATTAACTGGATCTCGGGATTGACGGCGGTCAAACGGCGAATCGCCGAATCAACTTTGCTCAGGCCGACGCTGTCGGTGTCGTGAATAATCTGGCGTTGCAGGTTGGTCAGGTCGACCGTGTCGAAGTCGGCGAGGTGCAGCTCACCCACGCCGGCTGCGGCCAGGTACAGCGCAACTGGCGAGCCGAGACCGCCAAGGCCGACGATCAACACGCGGCTTTCTTTCAATCGCAACTGGCCGTCGATGTCGACGTGCTGCAACAGAATCTGCCGACTGTAGCGCAATAATTCCTGATCATTCAGCACGGCAGGCGCCCCAGGCTGATTCGTTCGTGTCCACCCAGATCTATTCGGCTGTGGACGTTTTCAAAGCCGCGGGTCAGCAACAAATCGCGCACGGCACTGGCTTGATCGTAGCCGTGTTCGAGCATCAGCCAGCCACCCGCTTCCAGATAATCCGGCGCCTGGGCGACGATCAAGCGCAGATCGTCGAGCCCGTCGACACCAGCCACCAAGGCACTGGCCGGCTCGAAGCGCACATCGCCTTCCACCAGATGCGGATCGGAAGAAGGGATGTAAGGCGGGTTGCTGATGATCAGTTGAAAACGCTGACCTTCCAGCGCGCTGAACCAATGACTGCTCAGCACCGTGGCGTTATTGAGGTGCAAGCGTTGGCGGTTGCGCTCGGCCAGGGCCACGGCTTCCAGCACGCGATCGACCGCCGTGACCTTCCACGCCGGACGCTCGCTGGCCAGGGCCAGGGCGATCGCGCCGCTGCCGGTGCCGAGGTCGAGGACCTTGGCGGGTGTGGCCGGCAACAGTTCAAGCGCGGCTTCCACCAGCAATTCGGTGTCCGGTCGCGGGATCAGCGTGTGCGGCGCCACTTCCAGGTCCAGCTTCCAGAACCCTTGCTGCCCCAGTATGTAAGCCACCGGCTCACCGCCACGACGACGCTGCAAGTAGCTGGCAAACGTCAGCGCCGCTTCACTGGGAACGATGCGCTCCGGCCAGGTGTGGAGAAAACTGCGCGGCTTGCCCAATGCGGCAGCCAGCAACAACTCGGCATCCAGACGCGCGGTGGGCGAGTCAGGCAAGTCGGCGGCGCGCAACAAACTGGCAATGATCGTCATTTACTCACCTATCGCCGCCAATTGATCGGCCTGATATTCGGCCAGCAACGGCTCGATCACCGCGTCGACCCCGCCGGCGAGAATTTCGTCGAGCGAGTACAGCGTCAGGTTGACCCGGTGGTCGGTAACCCGGCCCTGGGCAAAGTTGTAGGTCCGAATCCGCTCCGAGCGATCACCGGAACCGACCAGCAACTTACGCTCGCTGGCGATGGCATTGGCCGCGGCGCTGGTCTGCTGATCGTTGAGTTTGGCCGACAGCCAGGACATCGCCCGGGCGCGGTTCTTGTGCTGGGAGCGTTCTTCCTGGCACTCCACGACAATACCGGACGGCAAGTGCGTGATGCGAATGGCAGAGTCAGTCTTGTTGACGTGCTGACCGCCGGCACCCGAGGATTTGTAGGTATCGATGCGCAAATCCGAAGGGTTGATCTCGATCGCTTCCTGCTCATCCGGCTCGGGCAACACCGCCACGGTGCAGGCTGAGGTGTGGATGCGGCCCTGGGATTCGGTGGCCGGGACCCGTTGCACACGGTGCGCGCCGGATTCGAACTTGAGCTTGCCGTAGACGTTGTCGCCTTCGACCCGGGCAATGACTTCTTTATAGCCACCGTGTTCGCCCTCGTTCTCCGAGAGGATTTCCACCCGCCAGCCGCGACGTTCGGCGTATCGCGAATACATGCGGAACAGGTCGCCGGAGAAAATCGCTGCCTCGTCGCCGCCGGTGCCGGCACGGATTTCGAGAAATACGTTGCGCCCGTCGTTCGGGTCTTTCGGCAGCAGCATGCGTTGCAGGCTGGCTTCGAGTTCGATCAGTTGCTCCTTGGCTTCGCGGACTTCTTCCACGGCCATTTCGCGCATGTCCGGGTCGCTGTCCTTGAGCAGTGCCTGGGCGCCTTCGAGGTCGCCTTGCACTTTGAGCAACTGTTTATAGGTGCCGACGATGGGCTCGACTTCCGCGTACTCCTTGGAGTAGGTGCGGAATTTGGTCTGATCGGAAATGACTTCGCCATCGCCAAGCAAGGCGGTCAATTCCTCGAAACGGTCCTGGAGGATGTCCAGCTTATTGAGCAGTGACGCTTTCATTGCGGTTTTTTATCCGAAAAGCTATCCGATGAGCCCTCATTCAGGGCAAAGAGTTCCTGGGCCATGGCCAGCGCATCGAGGCGGCCTTCGGCAGAGAGCTTTTTCAATTGCACGCTGGGTGCGTGCAACAGTTTGTTGGTCAGGCCACGCGCCAGTTGCACCAGCACGTCTTCGGGGCTGGTGCCGTTGGCCAGCAGGCGCTGAGCCTTCTGTAATTCTTCGTCGCGCATGCGCTCGCTTTGCTGACGATAAGCCTTGAGCACATCCACCGCCGCCAGTTCGCGCAGGCGCACCATGAAGTCTTCGGCGCCGACCGAGACCATCTCTTCGGCCGCTTGGGCTGCGCCCTGACGACTCTTGAGGTTCTCGGCAACCACTTCGTGGAGATCGTCGACGCTGTACAGGTAAACGTCGTCGAGTTCGCCGACTTCCGGCTCGATATCGCGCGGAACGGCGATATCGACCATGAAGATCGGCTTGTGCTTGCGCAGTTTCAGCGCGCTTTCCACCGCGCCTTTGCCAAGGATCGGCAACTGGCTGGCGGTGGAGCTGATGACGATGTCGCTGCGCACCAGTTCGGCCGGGATGTCCGAGAGCAACACGGCGTGGGCGCCGAACTGCTCGGCCAGAATGCTCGCGCGTTCCAGGGTGCGGTTGGCGACGACGATGCGTTTTACACCCAGCTCGTGCAGATGACGGGCGACCAGGGTGATGGTTTCGCCGGCGCCAATCAACAAGGCCTGGCTGCGCTGCAGGTCGCTGAAAATCTGCTTGGCCAGACTCACCGCGGCAAACGCCACGGATACCGGGTTCTCGCCGATGGCGGTGTCGGTGCGTACCTGTTTGGCCGCGTTGAACGTCGCCTGAAACAAACGCCCGAGTAATGGACCGATGGTCCCGGCCTCACGCGCCACGGCGTAAGCGGATTTCATCTGACCGAGGATCTGCGGTTCGCCCAACACCAGCGAATCGAGCCCGGAGGCGACCCGCATCATGTGACGAACTGCCGCATCATCTTCGTGCACATAACTGCTCGCACGCAGCTCTTCGAGGCTCAAATGGTGATAATCGGCCAGCCAGCGCAATACGATGTCCGCCGAAAGGTGATCCTGTTCTATATAGAGCTCACTGCGATTGCAGGTGGAGAGGATCGCAGCTTCGCGGCTGTCGGTGAGGCGGCAGAGCTGCTGCAAGGCCTCCACCAGCTGCTCAGGGGTAAAGGCCACGCGCTCGCGGACGTCTACTGACGCAGTCTTGTGGTTGATACCGAGTGCAAGGAAGGCCATTCAAGGTCGCTGATGGTGACGTGAAGCCGGCAATTGTCCTACTTCGCCACAGACAGAACAACTACCGCTGACTATTGTCCCAATGTCCTGCCTCTATAAAGGCCTCGATTGAGACTCGGTTATGTTTGGCCGAAGGCTTGTGTCATGATGATCCGACCGCAGGTTAGTCGTCCTTTTCCTATATGAATAGATCTTCCGCGTTGCTCCTCGCTTTTGTCTTCCTCAGCGGCTGCCAGGCCTTGGCACCCTCGTCGCCGGACGATACGTCGCCGGTTGGAGACAGCACTCCGGCTCCTGAAAAGCCCAAGGTTTACAGCTCATTCAGTGAAGAAACCGTCTTCAGCCTGTTGAGTGCCGAACTGGCTGGCCAACGCAATCGTTTCGACATTGCGCTGGACAACTACGTGACCCAGGCCGTCAACACCCAGGATCCGGGCATCTCCGAGCGGGCATTTCGCATTGCCGAGTACCTGGGCGCCGATCAGGCCGCCCTGGACACCGCGCTGATCTGGGCAAAAAACGCCCCGAACGACCTCGAAGCGCAACGCGCAGCGGCCGTGCAACTGGCGCGCGCCGGGCGTTATGACGACTCCATGGTCTACATGGAGAAAGTCCTGCAAGGCAAAGGCGACACGCATTTCGACTTCCTTGCCCTGTCCGCGGCCGATACCGACCAGGACACGCGCAACGGTTTGATGAAAAGTTTCGACCGTTTGTTGCAGCGTCACCCGAAAAACAGCCAGCTGATTTTTGGCAAGGCCCTGTTGATGCAACAGGACGGCGACGCCAAAGGTGCGCTGACCCTGCTGGAAGACAATCCACCAGACGACGGCGAAATCGCCCCGATCCTGCTGCGCGCGCGCCTGCTGCAAGTGCTCAACCGTGGCGACGAAGCCTTGCCGCTGCTGCAAAAAAGCATCAAAAAGTACCCGGACGACAAGCGCCTGCGCCTGACTTACGCGCGGATGCTGGTTGAGCAGGACCGCATAGCAGACGCCAAAGCCGAGTTTTCCAGCCTGGTGCAGCAATACCCGGAAGACGACGAGTTGCGTTATTCCCTGGCACTGGTCTGTCTGGAAGCCAAGGATTGGGACGAGGCCAAGAATCTGCTTGAGGACCTGATCGCACGCGAAAGCCACGCCGACTCCGCCCATTTGAACCTTGGCCGTATCGCCGAAGAACGCAACGACCCTCAAGGTGCGCTGATCGAGTACGCCAAAGTCGGACCAGGTAACGACTACCTGCCGGCCCAATTGCGTCAGACCGACATTCTGATCAACAACGGCAAGACCGCCGAAGCCCAACGCCGCCTGGCCGCGGAGCGCGACGAGCAGCCGGATTACGCGATTCAGTTGTACTTGATCGAAGCCGAAACCCTGTCCGCCAATAATCAGGGCGACAAGGCCTGGGCTGTCTTGCAGAAAGCCCTGCAGCAGTACCCGGACGATCTGAACCTGCTGTACACCCGCGCCATGCAGGCGGAAAAACGCAATGACCTGGCGCAGATGGAAAAAGACCTGCGCCTGATCATCAAGCGCGACCCGGACAACGCCATGGCACTCAATGCGCTCGGCTACACGCTATCCGACCGCACCACGCGCTATGCCGAAGCCAAGACCCTGATCGAACAGGCTCACCAGATCAATCCGGAAGACCCGGCAGTGCTCGACAGCCTCGGCTGGGTGAACTTCCGCTTGGGCAATCTCGATGAAGCCGAGCGCTACCTGCGCCAGGCACTGGAGCGCTTCCCCGATCAGGAAGTCGCCGCCCACTTGGGTGAAGTGTTGTGGGCCAATGGCAAACAGCGCGAAGCCAAACAAGTCTGGGGCAAATTCCTCAAGGAACAACCCGACAGCCCTACCCTGCGCGGCACCATCAAGCGCCTGACCGGATCAGAGACTCTTTAAGATTATGTTTTTGCGCCACGTTATCGTTTTCAGTTTTATCGCCCTGCTCGCCGGTTGCGCGGGCTTCGGCGCTCGCGAATCCGTCGAAGGTCATGGCAACCCGGCCCAATGGCGTGAACACAAACAGCAATTGACCGCCCTCGATGGCTGGCAGATCAACGGCAAGATCGGCATCCGCGCGCCCAAGGATTCGGGCAGCGGCACGTTGTTCTGGCTGCAACGTCAGGATTACTACGACATCCGCCTGTCCGGCCCGTTGGGTCGCGGCGCCGCGCGCCTGACCGGTCGACCTGGCAAGGTCTCGCTGGAAGTGGCCAATCAGGGGCGCTTTGACGCACCGAACCCGGAAGTCCTGCTGGAAGAACAACTGGGCTGGAAATTACCGGTGTCGAATCTGGCCTGGTGGGTCCGCGGGCTCCCGGCGCCAGACAGCAAAAGCAAGCTGACCCTGGATGCCGACAGCCGCCTGGCCAGTCTCGAACAGGACGGCTGGCAGGTCGAATACACCAGTTACACGCAACAAAACGGTTTCTGGCTGCCTGAAAAGATCAAGCTGCACGGCACCGACCTTGATGTCACGCTGGTGATCAAGGAATGGCAACCACGCAAGCTGGGGCAGTGAATATGAGCGCCACCCGCTTGACGTTGCCCTCCCCGGCCAAACTCAATCTGATGCTGCACATCCTCGGCCGCCGTGAAGACGGCTACCACGAGTTGCAGACGATTTTTCAGTTTCTCGATTACGGCGATGAAATCACCTTCGCCGTGCGCGACGACGGCGTGATCCGGTTGCACACCGAATTCGACGGCGTTCCCCACGACAGCAATCTGATCGTCAAGGCTGCGAGGCAACTTCAGGAGCAATCCGGTTGTGCGCTCGGCATCGATATCTGGATTGAAAAAGTCCTGCCCATGGGCGGCGGCATTGGCGGCGGCAGTTCCAATGCCGCGACCACATTGCTGGGCCTGAATCATCTCTGGCAACTGGGTTGGGACGAGGATCGACTGGCTGCGCTGGGCCTCAAGCTGGGCGCTGACGTTCCGGTTTTCGTGCGTGGCCACGCCGCTTTCGCCGAAGGCGTTGGGGAGAAACTGACCCCCGTAGACCCCGAAGAACCGTGGTATGTCGTGCTGGTACCGCAAGTATCTGTAAGTACAGCAGAAATTTTTTCCGATCCGCTGTTGACACGTAACTCTCCTCCCATTAAAGTGCGCCCCGTTCCCAAGGGAAACAGTCGTAATGACTGCTTGCCAGTAGTAGCAAGGCGTTATTCAGAGGTACGTAACGCATTGAATTTGTTAGGTAAATTTACCGAAGCAAAACTCACTGGCACTGGAAGTTGTGTGTTTGGGGGCTTCCCAAGCAAAGCTGAAGCTGATAAAGTCTCGGCCCTTCTTACAGAGACCCTTACAGGGTTTGTAGCGAAAGGGAGCAACGTTTCGATGTTGCATCGCAAGCTGCAAAGTCTGCTCTAAAAGAACCGATTACTGGGTAATCGTTGCAACAGATACAGGGGCGTCGCCAAGCGGTAAGGCAGCAGGTTTTGATCCTGCCATGCGTTGGTTCGAATCCAGCCGCCCCTGCCATTTTCCTATACTCATCCAGGTTACCCTCAGCCTTCAGGTACTGCGCGTGTCCAAGATGATGGTCTTTACGGGGAACGCCAACCCCGATCTGGCTCGACGTGTCGTACGTCAGCTGCATATCCCTCTCGGTGACATCTCTGTCGGTAAATTTTCCGACGGCGAAATTACAGCCGAGATCAATGAAAACGTCCGCGGTAAAGATGTCTTCATTATCCAGCCGACTTGCGCTCCGACCAACGATAACCTGATGGAACTGGTAGTGATGGCTGATGCCTTCCGCCGCTCCTCGGCTACTCGTATCACTGCTGTTATTCCTTACTTTGGTTATGCCCGTCAGGATCGCCGTCCGCGTTCCGCACGTGTGGCTATCAGCGCGAAAGTCGTTGCTGACATGCTTACCGTAGTCGGCATCGACCGTGTTCTCACGGTTGATCTGCATGCTGACCAAATCCAGGGTTTCTTCGATATTCCGGTAGATAACATCTACGGCTCCCCTGTATTGGTGGATGACATTGAAGATCAGCGCTTCGAAAACCTGATGATCGTGTCCCCGGACATTGGTGGCGTCGTGCGTGCACGTGCTGTTGCCAAATCCCTGGGCGTGGATCTCGGGATCATCGACAAACGCCGTGAGAAAGCCAATCACTCTGAAGTGATGCATATCATCGGTGATGTCGAAGGGCGTACCTGTATTCTGGTCGATGACATGGTCGATACCGCCGGTACTCTGTGCCACGCGGCAAAGGCTTTGAAAGAGCATGGCGCTGCCAAGGTTTTCGCCTACTGCACACACCCTGTGCTGTCCGGTCGGGCGATCGAAAACATCGAAAATTCCATGCTGGACGAACTGGTGGTGACTAACACCATCCCGTTGTCCGCTGCTGCACAAGCCTGCTCGCGTATCCGCCAACTGGATATCGCGCCGGTAGTTGCCGAGGCGGTCCGCCGCATCAGCAATGAAGAATCGATCAGCGCGATGTTCCGCTAAGGGCCCTGCCCTTCTCGAATGTCTCGTTGACGAAAAGCGCCCCGCCCCGGCATTCCTGTCGGGGCGGGGCTTTTTTGCCCATATCGCCTTTAGCGCTGGTCGCAAACGCTGGGGCGAATGTGGTTATTTTGGAGATACAACATGAACGATTTTACTCTGAATGCTGAAGTGCGTTCCGACCTGGGGAAAGGTGCGAGCCGCCGCCTGCGTCGTCTCGCAAGCCTGGTACCCGCTGTAGTTTACGGTGGCGAAAAAGCCCCTGAATCCATCAGCATGCTGGCTAAAGAAGTTGCCAAACTGCTCGAAAACGAAGCGGCTTACAGCCACATCATCGAGCTGAACGTTGGCGGCACCAAGCAAAACGTCATCATCAAGGCTCTGCAGCGTCACCCGGCCAAAGGCCACGTGTTGCACGCTGACTTCGTACGTGTAGTTGCCGGCCAAAAGCTGACCGCTATCGTTCCTGTGCACTTCATCAACGAAGCTGCTCCAGTGAAGAAAGGCGGCGAGATCTCGCACGTTGTTGCTGAAATCGAAGTGACCTGCCTGCCAAAAGACCTGCCTGAATTCATCGAAGTTGACCTGGCTAACGCCGAAGTCGGCTCGATCATTCACCTGTCCGACATCAGCGCTCCTAAAGGCGTTGAATTTGTTGCTCTGGCTCACGGTAACGACCTGGCTGTTGCCAACGTTCACGCTCCACGTGTTGCTCCAGAAGCTGCAGAAGGCGCTGCAGAGTAATTTCACTCTGTACGCCGGAGTGATTGGAACATCGCGGACTGGAACGTAGCGAGAAAGCGGGCGAGAACGCGGAGTTTACATAATGGTAAATGAGCAATTTTCGTCCACTTTCGCCGCACACATTGATTGCGGCGATGTTATCCACCACTCCAAGGAAGGGCCCCTATCGTGACTGCCATTAAACTGATCGTTGGCCTGGGAAATCCAGGCGCTGAATACGAACAGACCCGGCATAACGCAGGGGCCCTTTTTGTTGAGCGCATCGCGAACGCACAAGGGGTCAACCTTGTTGCCGATCGCAAATATTTTGGCCTGACCGGGCGCTATTCGCATCAGGGTCAGGATGTTCGTCTGCTGATTCCCACCACGTACATGAACCGTAGCGGCCAGGCCGTAGCAGCTCTGGCGGGTTTCTTCCGCATCAAGCCTGAAGAAATCCTCGTGGCGCACGACGAACTCGATCTGCCACCGGGCGTTGCCAAGCTCAAGCAGGGCGGCGGCCATGGCGGTCACAACGGGTTGCGCGACATCATTGCGCAACTGGGCAATCAGAATACCTTTTACCGCTTGCGGCTTGGCATTGGCCACCCGGGCGTTGCCAGTATGGTTTCAAATTTCGTCCTGGGTCGTGCGCCACGCGCCGAACAGGAAAAACTCGATGCCAGCATCGACTTTGCCCTCGGCGTGCTGCCGGATATCCTCGCCGGTGAATGGAACCGCGCGATGAAAAACCTGCACAGCCAGAAGGCCTGACTCTACTCCTCGGGGAAAACACCATGGGATTCAATTGCGGCATCGTCGGCCTGCCTAACGTCGGCAAGTCCACCCTGTTCAACGCCCTGACCAAATCCGGGATCGCGGCCGAAAACTTCCCCTTCTGCACCATCGAGCCGAACACCGGTATCGTGCCGATGCCGGATCCGCGTCTGGATGCCCTGGCAGCCATCGTCAATCCAAAGCGCATCCTGCCGACCACCATGGAATTCGTCGACATCGCAGGCCTGGTTGCCGGCGCTTCGAAAGGTGAAGGCCTGGGCAACAAGTTCCTCGCCAACATCCGTGAAACCGATGCCATCGCCCACGTGGTCCGCTGCTTCGAAGACGAGAACGTGATTCACGTCTCCAACAGCGTCGACCCGAAACGCGACATCGAGATCATCGACCTGGAACTGATCTTCGCCGACCTCGACAGCTGCGAAAAGCAACTGCAGAAAGTCGCTCGCAACGCCAAGGGTGGCGACAAGGACGCCGTAGTCCAGAAAGGCCTGCTGGAGCAACTGATCGCTCACTTCACCCTCGGCAAGCCTGCGCGCACGCTGATGAAAAACATGGGCGCTGACGACAAGGCAGTGATTCGTGGCTTCCACCTGCTGACCACCAAGCCGGTCATGTACATCGCCAACGTCGCTGAAGACGGTTTCGAGAACAACCCGCTGCTGGACATCGTCAAGGCCATCGCCGAAGAAGAAGGCGCCATGGTGGTTCCGGTCTGCAACAAGATCGAAGCCGAAATCGCCGAACTGGAAGACGGCGAAGAGAAAGACATGTTCCTCGAAGCCCTGGGCCTCGAAGAGCCTGGCCTTAACCGCGTGATCCGCGCTGGCTACGAGATGCTGCACCTGCAGACCTACTTCACCGCCGGTGTCGAAGAAGTCCGCGCCTGGACCGTCCGCGTCGGTGCCACCGCACCACAAGCCGCTGGCGTGATCCACACCGACTTCGAAAAAGGCTTCATCCGTGCCGAAGTGATCGCGTACGACGACTTCATCCAGTACAAGGGCGAAGCCGGCACCAAAGAAGCCGGCAAATGGCGTCTGGAAGGCAAGGATTACATCGTTAAAGACGGCGACGTGATGCACTTCCGTTTCAACGTGTAAGACACATGCCCAAAAAAAAGCCGCGTTTAGACGCGGCTTTTTTGTGCCTGAAATAAATCCCACTAACAACGCAGAACCAATGTGGGAGCGGGCTTGCTCGCGATGGCGGATTTTCAGTCGATATCGTTGTTGAATGTTAATCCGCTTTCGCGAGCAAGCCCGCTCCCACATTTGATTTGTGTTGGATCAGGCCTTTTTGGTTCTTGGCAGGAAGATCGCCAGCACACCCAGCAACGGCAAGAACGAGCACAGGAAGTACACGTATTCAATGCCGTGCACGTCCGCTAGATGCCCCAGCAACGCCGCGCCAATCCCGCCGAAACCAAACATCAAGCCGAAGAACACCCCGGCAATCATCCCGACATTGCCCGGCACCAATTCCTGCGCGTACACCACAATCGCGGAAAACGCCGACGCGAGAATGAAGCCGATGATCACGCTCAGGACGCTGGTCCAGAACAGGTCGACATGCGGCAGCAGCAACGTGAACGGCGCGACACCGAGGATCGAGAACCAGATCACCGCCTTACGCCCGATCTTGTCGCCGATCGGCCCACCGAAGAAGGTCCCCGCCGCGACCGCACCCAGAAACAGGAACAGGTGCAGCTGCGAACTGGCCACCGACAGGTCGAACTTCTCGATCAGGTAGAACGTGAAGTAACTGGTGAGGCTGGACATGTAGAAGTACTTGGAGAACACCAGCAACCCGAGCACCACCAGCGCACTGATCACCCTACCCTTCGACAAGCCATGAGTCGCCGCCTGGCCTTGCTTGAGTTTGAACAGGTTCAAGTGATTGGCGTACCAGCGGCTTATCCGGTAGAGCACGAACAGCGCGAACACGGCGAAAAGCCCGAACCAGGCCACATTGCCCTGACCGTAGGGAATGATGATCGCGGCCGCCAGCAACGGGCCGAACGCCGACCCGGCATTACCGCCGACCTGAAAGGTTGATTGCGCCAGACCAAATCGCCCGCCCGAAGCCAGTCGCGCCACGCGAGAGGCTTCCGGGTGAAAGGTCGACGAACCGATACCGATCAGCCCCGCCGCCAACAGAATCAACGGAAAAGTGCTAACCATCGACATCATCACAATGCCGATCAGCGTGCACACCGTCCCGGCGGGAAGCAGCCAGGGTTTTGGATGCCTGTCGGTGTAGTAACCGACCCACGGCTGCAACAGCGAAGCGGTCAGTTGGAAGGTCAGCGTGATCAATCCGACTTGGGTAAAGGTCAGGCCATAGTTGGCCTTGAGCATCGGATAAATCGACGGCAGCACCGACTGGATCAGGTCGTTGATGAGGTGCGCCAGCGCCACCGCGCCGATGATACGCATGACCAAGGGACTGCTTTGTGAAGTCGCGGGTGCCGGTGTCGCGCCGGTCTGAGCGTTGCTGATAGCCATGAGAGTTTCCATACAGCGGATGGGTGCACGCGGGCAGGTGCGTCAATGTGCCATTTTTCGGTGCGAGCGCGCCATCCCCTTAGCCAGCTAACGAACTAATCTTTCATCGCTCGATAGGTGATAGCGCAACGCCATGGTCTGAATCTTGCCTTGTTTAACACCTTCAACGCGGGCCTCTTACAAAGGGGACCGAGAATGGGAAGTTTCGCTACAGAGTCGGCCTACAGAGCTGGCGAGGGTGAACTTTCGAGGCCTTTTAAAAGGGCACGAGTCGCGGTCGCAACGACCTCGACGCACGCCGATGGTGCGTGGTGTCCAGAGGAGTCATGGGGCATGTCGTTTTTATCACCGGGGATCGGGTTGCTGGGGCGTTTTGGCTTCGCACGCAAATTTCAGCTGTTGTTCCTGCTGTTTATCCTGCCGCTGGCCGGCAGCCTGTTGATGATCGGTCAGGATTATCGCGCCAAACTCAGCCTCATCTCCGGCGAACGTGCCGGGGTTCGGCAACTGCTCGCTCTGGATGCTCTGGATAACTTGCTCGCTGCTCAGCGTGATCGCGCTGCTCGCTGGCGCGCCACCGAAACCAATCGCCAGCCGACGCCAGCGACCCTCGCCGCAATGGGCGCGTTTGATGCGGTGCAGCCTGCCGTCGCTCAAGCCACCTCAGACCTCGGCAACGCCCTGAAAATCGAAGGCGCCGAGGGCGAAACGCTGACCCGCTATCAAGCCCTGCAAACCGCTCTCAATGGCCTGGACTCGAAAAGCCTGAGCGGCGTCGGCTGGTGGCCGGACGGTTACGACCGTTTCACCAACGCCTTGAGCGCCTTGCAAGCACTGCGCGAACAGATCGCCATGGACAATCGCCTGACGCTCGCGCCATGGCTGGAAACCTATTTGCTGACGCAGATATCCACCCAGCACGCACCGGACCTGATCGAGCGGGTCGGCCGCCTGGCCGCCGTCGGCCAAGCGTCTGTGGTGTCGGGCCAGTTCACCCTGCAAAGCCGCCTGCAATTGCGCGACTTGCGCAGCCGCATCGGTGATGCCCGCGAGCAACTGGTAAAAACCGCCACGCTCCTGGAAGCGCGTCTGCCCAGCGCATTGCAAAGTTGGGCCGGGCAATACCATGACAACCTCAAACACCTCGACGCGAGTCTGAAAGTGCTGGATGACGGCGTGTTCGGCGGCAGCATCAGCCTCAAGCCGGAAGAATTCGAACGCAACCTCGACGCTCTGCTCACGGATCTTGCGGCCCTGCGCCAGCAATCGTTGATGTCGCTGGATCAGCGTCTGGATTACTACCACGACTCGGCGATACGCCAATTCATGCTGGTGGCAATGATCTTTGGTTGTCTGCTGCTGGCCGCGCTGTACCTGTTCATCTGCCTGCAAGCCTCGATCCGGCGTAGCGCCAGCGGCATCACGCTGCTGGCCGAAGCCTTGCGTGATGGCAATCTGAGCCTGCAAGCGCCCGTGCAGGGCCGTGACGAACTGGCGGCCATCAGCACCGCCCTGAACGTCGCCGTGGTGCAACTGCGCAACAGCTTGCAGGGGGTTGATCACGAAACCTTGCAGGTGAGCAACGCGGTGCGCACGCTCAACCATCACTCCAGCGGCGCCCTCGGCGAAGTCGAAGCGCAACAATTGCAAATCAGCCAGATCGCCGCAGCGGCCACGCAACTGGCGGCGACCTCTCAAGGGGTCGCCCAGAGTTGCGAGCAGGCCTCAGGCAGCGCTCAGCACACCCAGCGTATTGCCGCCGACAGCAGCCGAGACAGTCAGCGCACCACGGCGAGTATTCAGCAGCTCAATCAGCGCTTGAACGACACCGCCGCGGCACTGGGCCGGGTCAGCGAACAAGGACAACAGATTCAACTGGTGGTCGACACCATTCGCGGGGTCGCCGAGCAAACCAACCTGTTGGCGCTCAACGCGGCTATCGAAGCCGCTCGTGCCGGCGAACAAGGCCGCGGCTTTGCCGTGGTGGCTGATGAGGTGCGCAGCCTGTCGCAACGCACCCAGTCTTCTACCGCGCAAATTGCCGGCACGGTCGACAGCCTGCGCAACACCGTGAACGAGGCGGTCAACCTGATGGAAGCGGCGTGTAGCCAGGCACAAAGTGATGCCCAATCCGTCACCGGCCTGGGTGAACGCCTCGGGGAAATTGCCCTCGCGGTGCAAGGCGTGACCGACACCCTGGCGCACATCGCGACGGCGGTGGAAGAACAGGCCAGTACCGCCGATGAAGTCAGCGGCAACATTCAGCAGGTCGATCAGGCAGCGGTCAGGTTGCTGGAAGGCGCGCGAGCAGTGAACCTGGCGGCAGACACCTTGAGCCAGGGCAGCAAGGCCCTGAGCGCGAATACCGGGAGATTTCAGCTCAGTTGATGCCCTCCTCCGGCCCGATTTTTCGGGTCAGGAGGATAAGCAGTTGAAAGCGTAGAGAAATATTTTAGATTTACGCTTGACACATCATCGTTCCAAGCCAATAATGCGCGCCACTTGGCTACATAGCTCAGTTGGTTAGAGCATAGCATTCATAATGCTGGGGTCCGGGGTTCAAGTCCCTGTGTAGCCACCAAGTACCTGTTTACAGATGTCTCCATGAGTCTATAAACAACCTCAAGAAGCCCGCCTAGTGCGGGCTTTCTTGTTTCTGGCTGTATCTCCTTATCTACCCCTATACCTTCCCGCCGTGTATCCCGCTGTGTATCCTTGATGAAAAATCGAACCGAGGGGATACAAGCCCATGAAGCGCTCCGAAATCAAGCGCCGCCCACTGTCTGATACCGCCCTAGCGGGCTTGGAGCCCGACACCAAGGAATACCGGGAGCAGGATGGTAGCGGCCTGTATTTCCGTGTGAAGCCTGACGGCCAGAAGTCCTGGCAACTACGTTACAAGACGCCAGCAGGCAAGTGGAGTTGGTTGGGGTTAGGTGGTTATCCGGAGGTCGGTGGGGCGCTGGCCAGACAGAAGGCTTCCGAACTGCGCGCCGATGCGGCTGAGGGCAAGAATCCGATAGCAACCAAACAGGCCCGCCAAGCTGCCAATCTGGCGGCCAGCAATAGCACCTTTGAATCACTGGCGCGGGAATGGCATGCGTCTCGGCTCAACTCTTGGGATGCTGGCACCGCCAAACGAGTTATGGGCGCCTTGGAGCGTCATGTGTTCCCCAACTTCGGCAAGCGGCTGTACACCGGTATCCTGTCGATGGAGTGGATGGAGCTGTTACGGGGACTGGAGCAGCAAGGCATTCTTGAGCAAATGAGCCGAGTGCGAGCCTACTGCAAGGATGTGTACGATCTGGCCCGGGTGACGGGGCGAGCCGTGAACAACCCGCTTGAGGGTGTCCATAAATTCTTGGCCTCAGGTAAAGCTGAGAACTACGCCCATGTCAGCCTTGATGAGTTGCCTGCGCTGCTCCGGGCTATCCGCTCCTATCCACACGCCAAAGACGTACAACTTGGCTTACGTCTGCTGACCCTGATAGCTGTGCGCCCCAGCGAGCTGCGCGAAGCCCGCTGGGAAGAATTCGATCTAAACAAGAAGCTTTGGACGATCCCGGTAGAACGCAAGGGCCGCAAGAAAGGACTTGAACACCTGGTGCCACTCAGCCGTCAGGCCATTGAAATACTGGAAGAGCTGCGCAGCCTGACCGGCGCCTACCCACTGCTATTCCCCGGAAGAAGCGACCGCACCAAACCCCGTAGCGATACCGTGTTTCTGATGGCCTTGCGTCGCCTGGGCTATGAGGGTCGACAGACCGGCCATGGTTTTCGCCATATTGCCAGCACCATCCTGAACGAACACGAGTTTGATGCCGACCATGTCGAAGCCCAGCTCAGCCACAAGGCGCCAGGTGTACGCGGGATCTACAACAAAGCTCAGTACTTGGCACAACGCACAACGATGATGCAGTGGTACGCCGACTATCTGGACTCCCTTGAAAACGGCAATGTGATTCATGTCGAGTTCTCGAGGGCTGGCACATGACTCATACCCCATCAAAAAACCGTGTTCTTGGTGTTCTTGGTGTTCCTGAATCCCTGAAGCCCTTTAAATTCTTGGCTTTCAGCTCTAGAACACGAATTAAAAAAAGACGGAACACAATACACCGCCACGGTGAAAGGTGTTCTTCAAAACCGCCTCTTCTGCCTGCGGGCCAAGGCAATGGAAAAGTTGTGTCGAATCGCGGCGCAGGCGTTTCGCAGGGCTTCCGGGGCGAGGGGTGCTGTAATGGATGATGAATTTGAAGACATGGATGCCGTTTTTAAAGACGCGGTATCTGTTCGCAGTACACGCAGCTGGGTCCTGATTCCTGATGACGAGAATCCAAAGCGCATGCTTTGGCATTGGGTGCCATGGGCTGAGGATGATCTAGATAAGCTGTTTCGGCGAGTGAACGATGGGAACTCTTCCGAGGAGGATCACGAACTGTTTGACGCCTGCATGCTGGACAGATTCATTGGCAGGGTTGAAGCCGGAGAACCAGTTGAGCCCTGGATTCTCGCCAGCTTGGCTAAGTCCTTCACTCACGTGTTAATGGGGGCGCAATGGAATGATGAGATCCGGCTACCTGGTCGCCCCGTTCCACAGATCAGGAGTTGGCGCGAACAGCGGGATCTGGATATTTTCTTTGACGTGATGCATTGCGTAAGCGGGAAAGGGCTTGTGGTAACTAAGGCAATCGAAACGGTAGCTGAAAATCATGCTGTTTCTTACCAGGCCGCCAGAGCCGCCTACTACCGGTGGAAAGCACTTTCTAAAAACTGGCCAAAACCTTAGAAAGACCCATAACAACCTAATGTCTAAATTTCGTCCTGTCTCTCCCAAGTTACAGGACGCTCACCATGAACACCGTAATCCAGCGATTTGCCGAATCGCTCCAGCTCTGCCCCTCTGCTCTTCTTACACCTGCCCAAGTTGCTGCAGCACTGGGCGTCTCGCATCGAACGCTTGCAGCCTGGCGCAGCTCCCGCCATACAGGCCCAGCTTGGATGCGAATCGGTTCGCGAGTGCGCTATAGCAAAGTTGCAGTGCTGGCCTGGCTCAAAGATCGCTCTCAGAAAACGAGCGAGGCTTGACCATGACTGCAACGACAGAAGCCAAGTCAAACAAATCCAACGTGGTTCTGCTCGACCCGGCAACGACGCTCATTCGAATCCCAGAAGTCATGGCGATTGTAGGGTTGGCGCGGCCCACCATTTATAAGTTGATGCGCCAAGCTGACAGCGGCTTTCCGCTGCCTGTGAAGCTCAGTCACAGCAGTGCGCGTGGCGCCCCTGTTGCTTGGGTATTGGGTGAGGTTCAGGAATGGGTTCGAGGACGGATCGCAGCCCGTGGGCAGGTGGCAGCATGACCCCTTTGTTCCTGCCGCATACCGTTCTAGATGCAGTTGGAGCGCTTCTGCCTCCAGCGGTAGCCAAAGGCAAACATGATCTTTGCGCGCTGCGTGATCGTGCGATTGCAGAAGGCGCCCATGTTCTGCTGTTGGCTTGGCCGACACTGGAGTGGGTGTTACTGGCCGTTGAGGTCCCAGAGGGTGTGGTGATCGAGGATGCACAACAGCTCATCCCTAACTTGCTGGCCAACCCCGTCGCCATGGAGTACATGCGCTCAGAGTCCCGCAAAGGCCAGCACCTGAGCTGGTTGTCTCTGGCCCGCCCCGCCACCATTCAGCACTAACGAAAACGCCCCCGGCTGCAACCGGAGGCGTTAGAGGTAGATTCGTATGCCCGTTCAATCTATGCCGCATTGCGCAATCGCGCAAGCTCAGCTTGTTGCACTTCTCAAATCGAGAGGCTATGCTCTGGCTGTCGCTGCAAATTCAGCGACCGGGTTTGACGGCCCGAGCAACTTGGCGCACAGGCGCCCCATCCGACAGCAGGCGCTTTTTTTGTGCCCGCCGTTTCGTGTTATGGCGGCTGTGTGTGGGAGACCTTCGGGTCTGCCGGGTTCCAAGTTCCCGGTCCGTCAACCTGCGCACAGCTGCCACCCTAAATCGTTTGACGGCGATTCGTGGCAGCTCCATTTAAACTTGGAGTCCCGCCCCATGAAGCACGCCTGCGCCCTCAATCCGTCCAGCAACTCCAGTCGAGCCGCCGCACACCGCGCCATGGCTATGTCTGCCCTTCACGCAAACTCCAGCCTTTCTACTCGCCTCGCACGCTACAACCAGCACATGAACAAAGCCCGTGCCCTGGAAACCATCGGGGGTGCGCAATGAGCCCGGACAAATCCTCCGCAAAAACTGCGGGTGTTTCTGGCTTCGCACCGATGGATTCGGAGGGCACTCCGCTATTCAGTGTTGCCCCTGGTGTCTGTGTTGAGGATGCACTGGAGCACGCTTCATGCCTCATGAGCTGCATCAATCAGTTGACCTTGAGTGCCGCCACCGATGACAGCACTGGTAATGCGACCTGGTGCGCCCACTACATGGGGGAAATGGTAAAAGCGATCATTGATGATGTGGCTACCGGTCTATTTCGGTCGAGGGACCACACATGAGCCAGAATCAGAATCGAAGTCAAAACCGACCTAGCTTCGCCAGTGTGAAAACCGCCTCCCTGAAGGCCATTGACAGCGTTTTGGCGCATTGGCTACCTAACGGAAAACGTGAAGGCGGCGGTAAGGAATACACCGCCCCAAACCCAACTCGCGCCGACAAACACGCCGGATCGTTCAAGGTGAACTTGAGCAAGGGCACTTGGTCAGACTTCGCCACCGGCGACAAGGGTGGAGACCTGATTGACCTGGTGCGTTATCTGGATGGCGGTACAGACGTTGAGGCATGCAACAAGCTGGCTGACTTTCTCGGCGTAACCGTCGGCGCCTCCAGCAATGAAAAATCGCCTCCCAGCAAAACAGCCGCGTGGGTGCCCATACTTCCAATCCCAGACAGTGCCATGCGTAAGATTCCGGCTAAGCATCGCCAGCACGGGGCGCCATCGAGGGTATGGATCTATCGGGACGCCTCCAGCCAGCCACTGATGGCCCTCTACCGCTTCGACCTGGGCCTGGATGACAGTGGTACAGCACGCAAGGTGTTCGCGCCGCTGACCTGGTGCAAAGATACCAGCGGATCCAGTCAGTGGCGGTGGCAAGGTCTAAATGCGCCTCGGCCACTTTTGCGTCTAGATGAATTGGCGAAACGCTCTGCTGATCCTGTCGTTTTATGTGAAGGTGAAAAAGCCGCCGATGCTGCCGGAAAGCTGCTGCCTGGCTACGTCTCTACGTGCTGGCTCAACGGCACAAACTCTTGGCAAAAAGCGGATTTCCTTCCCTTGGCAGGCCGTGATGTATTGCTCTGGCCAGACAACGATAGTCCGGGCTTGCATTGCATGGTGGAGATCGAAAAACACCTGCTCAAAATCGGCGCAGGGTCAATACGGAGCGTTCCGGTAACCGCACTAAGCGATCAGCTTTCCGAAGGGGACGATGCGGCGGATTTTGAGTCCGCTGGATGGACCAGCGAGCGACTTGATGCGCTGATTGCAGGCTTGAGCCCCGCCAAAAAAGAGGCGAGCCCCGCCAAGCAAAAACCGGATTCGTCCCACCCAACCGGTTTTCGTGTAACCGCGGATGGCGTGTTCTACGCAAGTGAAGATGGCGAGGCGAGGCCCGTATGCTCGCGGCTTGAAATTCTTGCGCGTACACGTGACGAAAAAGGTCACAACTGGGGTTTGCTGGTGGAGTTCGATGACCCCGACGGTGACCGAAAGCGGTGGAACATCCCCGCTCGCAGCATGGCTGGTGACTTTGGCAAGGAAGTACTGGGGCCGCTTGTTGATATGGGGCTTCGGCTCGCAGGTAACCGCGCAGCTCGGAATTCACGCAATGACCTCCAAAGCTACTTGCAGGGATACGACAGTAAGGATCGAGCTCGATTGGTGACTCGGCTGGGCTGGCAAGGCAATGCGTATTTGCTGCCCGATCAGCAGGTGGGGGCAAGTCCGGAGCGGCTGCATTTTTACGATGCAGGGGCTCAACTTCCCCCTATCAGCCGATCCGGGTCACTCGATCAATGGCAACGCCATATCGGTGCGCTGTGCGTCGACAACCACCGCCTGACTTTTGTCGTGTGTGTTGCGTTCGCGGGTCCGCTGCTGCAGCTGCTGGGACAGGAGTCGGGGGGATTCCATCTGTACGGTGATAGCTCGGGCGGTAAGACTACGCACCTACAGGTAGCAGCCTCAGTTTACGGTGGCCAACGATTGGTGCGTTCCTGGCGATCAACTGATAACGCCTTGGAATCGATAGCGGCGGCGCACTCAGACGGTTTGTTGGTTTTGGATGAGATCGGAATGTGCGATCCGCGGATTATCGGGGAAACGGTCTATATGCTAGGTAATGGGGCCGGGAAAGCGCGCGCTAACGATCGTGGCCTGGTGGGTAGGCAGGTTCAAGAATGGAGGCTGCTATTTCTTTCTACCGGTGAAAAAACACTGGCTCAGCACATGTCTGAGGCCCATAAGGAACTGAAAGCGGGCATGGAGGTTCGTCTACTTGCTGTGCCCGCTGACGCTGGGAAAGGTATGGGTATGTTTGAGGCGCTCCATGGCTTCGCAGATGCTGCGGCGCTCTCTGATGCGTTGAAAGCGCGGGCAGGAAAGTACTACGGCGCCCCACTGTTGGAGTTCCTGAATAACCTCTGCGCGCCTGGTCAAATTGAAGGTTATCGCATCCTTCTGCGACGGACTGTGGAACGCTTTGTCACTGAGTCATTGCCGCCCAACCCCAGCGGGCAAGCACAGCGCGCCGCCGGCAGATTTGGCTTAGCGGCAGCAGCCGGCGAGCTTGCAACCGCCCTTGGCGTCACGGGGTGGCCGGATGGCACGGCCACTAAAGCAGCGGAGGTCTGCTTGGCAGCCTGGCTCGGCGAGCGTGGTGGGGCTGGAAACATGGAAGGTGACGCCATCATTTCGCGGCTGAGGGGAGTAATCGAGCGATATGGGGAGAGCCGATTCACCAGGTGGGACGCCATCGCGGCAAAAACAGACGATCACGCACCCCGAACTGCTGATCGTTTGGGGTTCAGGCGAACGATTGAACATGGTCTGGGTGATGAGACCTATACCTCCGTTACGTACTACTTCCTTGCGACAACTTGGCGAGACGACGTATTCAAAGGAATGAACGTAGTTGCCGTAAATAAAGAGTTGATAAAGCGAGGCGTACTTGAACCGGCAGGCGATGGAAAGGCTTCACAATCAATTTCACTGCCGGGAATGCCCAAGACAAGAGCATATATAGTTAATGCTTCGGCACTACTTGACTTGGATTCAGCCCGACAATCTATCGCTGCTTAAAATTAATAATTGCCGCTTGCATTTTCGGCGCACCGTAAGATAATGGCAGTGTAGAGCGTGTGACGCGCTTTACACCCGTTACAGTTGCGCGTGATGCGACCCTGAGCGGCAAATATCATATTTGTCACTTATGGACTTTTATATGCACACATTCCACTCTGCGCCACTTCATCTTAAGCTTCTAGACGCCAATCAAACCCGCACCGGTGAGTTCTCTGGATACGCCTCAACTTTTGGTGGCGATCCGGACTCGCAGGGGCATGTTATTGAGCCTGGCGCCTTCAACAAGAGCCTCACCCGCCATGCTGTTGAAGGGACAAAGCCAGCAATGTTGTGGCAGCACAATAGAAACCAACCCGTTGGTGTCTGGCTTTCCATGGTTGAAGATAGCCGAGGACTGCTTGTTTCCGGCAAGCTAACACTCGATGTTGCGATTGCAAAAGAGAGTTATGCTCTTATGAAGGATGGCGCTCTAGCAATGAGCATTGGCTTTTTTATGCTGGATGCCAAGCCGCTAGGTGCCGGTCTGAGCCTAGTAAAAGAAATAGATCTATTAGAAGTTAGCTTGGTGTCCTTACCAGCCAACAAGCGTGCAGTAATTACCGAGGTTAAATCCTTTAACCCAAACAACCCCAGAGAATTCGAAAGGCAAGTGCGCGACGCACTTGGACTTTCATCCCGCGAAGCCAAAAGGCTTATGTCGGGTGGCTGGCCTGCTCTTGTCCGAGATGAACAGAGTGATAACAGCCAAGAGCTTGCATTAATAGCAAGCAGACTTGAAGCAATCACAAAATCATTGAGGACAAATTAATGAGCAACGAAATTGTATTAAAGGCATTGGAAGATCATGCGAAGGCCATGGAAGGATTCCGCTCTGGAATTCAATCGGATATCAGCGGCATCCAAGAGCAAATGAAAAATCTGAGCCACGAAGTGGATAACAAGCTGGGGGTCCGCAAAAACCTCTCCGCTCTCGATGTTCTCGGTGGCGGGCGGGGTTCTATGACATTCGAAAATGTACTCACTGGCGATATCACTGATGAAGCCGGAAACTTGATCAAGCGGGGCACCATGGAACGCAGTACGACGAAAGGCTTTATTGGCGAATTCTCTGGTAGCGAGCAATTCAAGTCTCTGGCAAATGGTGCGCCGTCTACCGGTCGCGTCCAGGTCGAGGGGGTCACTCTTAAAGCACTGACGAACACCGGCCAGGGTGTAGCGGGTACAACTGGTTTTGATGTCCAGCCTCAGCGAGCTGAGGGGGTATATAACGATCCTCGCCGCCCGCTAACACTGTTGGATGTCATCCCTTCTTTGCCGGTCGACTCCAGCTCTTTCGAGTACATGCAGCTGCAAAACTACGTCAACACTGCTGCCTTCCAGACTGAAGAAGGTCAGCAAAAGGCTGAATCCAACTTTGAAATGACTCCCGAGACGGCGAACATCGCTACGGTAGCTCACTGGACAAAAGCGTCTGTCCAAGTTCTATCCGATGCTCCTGCCCTGGGCCAAAAGCTTATGAGCCTGCTGGAGTATGGTGTGCTGGCGAAGCTTGAAAGCGAGATCGTAGCGGGCCCAGGTGGCAAGGGACGTATTAAAGGGCTCGTAGAGCAAGGCATCGATTTCGTACCGTCCGGTGTGGCCGATCCTTCAACCCTCACGCCGACCGACCGTATTGGTGCGGCCGTGGTCAACTTGCAGGCGAATGGCTGGAAGCCTGGGCTCATCATTATGAACCCTGTGGATTGGCAGCTTATCTCCTCGCAAAAAGGCACGGACGGTCAGTACGTATTGGGTAGCCCGCGAGACCCGTCCCCATTGACGCTGTGGAACGTACCGGTGGTGCTTACCCCAAGCCTTGCTCGGAACATCTCCATCGTGATGGACCCGGCTCAAGCGGCCATCCTCGACCGCGAACAGCCTTCCCTGTTGGCAAGCCGTGAAGACGGGCAGAACTTCACGACCAACATGGTCACCTTGCTCGGTGAGCTGCGCGCCGGTCTTGCGGTATTCGCCCCAGGTGCAGTGTTGATCGTCGATGTGAATGGTGATCTTGGTGCAACTGTACCCTAACAGGCATAGCTAACCGTGTTGGAGCCCGCTCATGCAGCGGGCTTTTTAATGCCTGTTTAGAACACCGGCAGCTGTTAGATAACAGGTGTGTTCTTTATTGTGAGGAACGTGTTCCATCCCTCAAACCCTTGATTTTGTTGGCCTTCAGCGCGAAAGGAACACCGAGAACACGAAGAACACCGATATTTGGGGTGATATCTGTAGCGGCGCCAAAGGGAGGGGGGGTGAAAAACTTCACTGCCGATCTAATCTAGACCGCTCGCCCCCCTCTCTGCGCAAAGTCGGGAAAAATGGGATAGGGGGGGTATGGGCAGTAGAGATCACCTTGTATCCCCACGTGTATCCCTAACCGAAGTCAATGAATTTATACCTATATAAATCAGTACCTTAATAGACCGGTTCAAATGACTGTGTACCACCAAGTACTAAAAACGGCTTACCGAAAGGTAGGCCGTTTTTTTATGCCTCGAGAAAAGCACCCTGAACCTCATGGCTCCAGGGTGATCCGCCTCAGGTGCGAATCGTCGGCAATGCCGACAGCGCCCGCTCCCAAATCTGCCACGTGCGCAACCAGACCATGGCCTGCCAATCGTTGTCCGCCGGGTAGAATTGCTCCAGCAAATTCAGCTTGATTGCGCGCCCCACCGCGTCAGTCGGATCGCCATGCAGGTGCAGCCAGTGGTCATCGCGCAGATGACGATGCACGTCCGCCCCCGGGTACGTCCCGCACTCGATAACAAACGGCATCAACCGAACCTGAGGCAACGCATCGATCAGTGCCTGCGAGGTGTAGCCGGTCGCGGTTGCTGCCACACCGGTTTCGCTTAACGTGTCGGCACCGGTCAGCAGCGTGTACAGCCACGGCCCGTAAATGGCCTGCGCGTCGGGCAGCGCCGGATACGCCGTCTCGGTGATCGTCAGCAACATCGGATGACCGTACTCGCCGGCCCCCGTGTGCAAGTCGAAACACATGGCCACGTCGGCATGGGCGATGTGCTTTTGCAGGATGGCGTGCAACGTGCGGTTCGACCAACTCGGCGCCAGCCCACCGTAAAACAGACCATCGGGGTGACTGTGCTGGCCGCCCTCGACAATCGACATCACAGCCGGCCAGCCATGTTGGCGGATCTGCGCGTCGAGTAAGGCATCCGTGCGCTCACGCTCAGGACCTTGCAGCTCGGTGCAGGCGTAGATGTCATGCAGCGTGGCGTAAGCCTGATTGTCCGGCAACGCACGCTCGAAGTTCAGGTGATTGCGGTTCAGGTCGATATTGTCTTCGTTAACCCGCCGCAGCCAGGCAGTGCCCCAAGGATTAATCAGGTGAATGAACACCACGGCGACATCCGCCGGCAGTGAGCGCTTGCCCAACTCCTGCATCCATTTGATCTGGCAACCCGAACCGTAGAAACCTTCGACGCCATGGGTGCCACTCAGCGCGATCAGTAACCGCTTGGCGCCGGGATCACCCAGCACCGCCACGTCAGTGCTCAAGGGCTCGCCGAAAGGCCCTTTGAGCGAATGCGGGTATTCGGTCAGCGTCGCACCGGCCTCAGTGGCGGCCGCGAGGAACTGCTCTCGCTGAGTACGGTAACTTGGCTGGGTGGGAAACTCGGTCTGCATGTCTGCCTCTTGTTGATCTTCTGGCCCGTCGGTTGTCCTCGACCCTACAGAAAATCCGTCGGCTCATGAAGGACAAAAGCAGCTTTACTGTAGGCCCTGGTTTGCGCCATGCCGAGTCGGCCGATAAAGTCCCGGTAACTTTTCCCACGGACGGAGTGCCCCAACGTGTTCTCAGCCTTGCATTTAAGCCGCTATCGCCGCTCTGCCCTGTCGCTGATCGTCGCGACGCTGACCCTCACCGCCTGCAACGCGCCACCGACGTCGTCATTGCCTGTGGCACCCGAAAGCGCCACGGGCTATCGCACCGACCTGCAAACCCGGCACGCCTCCAGGCACATGGCGGCAGCGGCCAACCCGCTGGCGGCTGAAGCCGGCCGGGAGATGCTGCGTCAGGGGGGCTCGGCGATTGATGCCGCCATTGCGATGCAAGCGGTGCTGACGCTGGTCGAGCCGCAATCCTCAGGCATCGGCGGCGGCGCATTGATCGTGCTTTGGGATGGCAAGGCGGTGCGCACCTTCGACGGTCGCGAAACCGCACCGGCCGGCGCCACCGAGAAGCTTTTCCTACAGGCCGACGGTAAACCGATGGCATTCACCCCGGCGCAGATTGGCGGGCGCTCGGTGGGCACGCCGGGCGTATTGCGAGCGCTTGAGTTGGCGCACCGCAAACACGGTCGTCTGCCTTGGGCGAAGCTGTTCGAGCCAGCCATAAAACTCGCGGAGCAAGGCTTCGCCATCTCGCCGCGCCTTCATCTGTTGATCGCCTCGGATTCGTCCATGCGCAGCTCGCCGGACATGGTCGCCTACTTCCTGAATGCGGACGGCAGCCCGAAAGCCGCCGGTACGCTGCTGAAGAATCCGGCACTCGCCGCTGTGCTCAAACGCGTTGCCAAGGAAGGGCCTGACGCGTTGTACAAAGGCGCCATCGCGCAAGAGATCGTCACCAAGGTTCAGGGCCACGCCAACCCCGGCAGCCTGTCGCTGAACGATCTGCAAGACTATCAGGCCAAGGAACGCGCGCCGCTGTGCACCGATTACAAACGCTGGCAGGTGTGCGGAATGCCGCCGCCGTCATCGGGCGGAATCGCCGTGGCGCAGATCCTCGGCACCTTGCAGGCCCTGGAAACCCGCGATCCGCGTTTCGCTCTGGCACCGCTCAAACCAATCAAAACACAAAAACCCGCAGGCACCGAGCCCGCCCCGGAAGCCGTGCACTTGATCGCCGAAGCCGAACGCCTGGCTTATGCCGACCGCGCACAGTACGTGGCCGACGCTGACTTCGTGCCCGTGCCGGTCAAAGGGCTGGTAGACCCGACCTATCTGGCCAGCCGTGCCGTCCTGATCGGTGATCGCAGCATGGGCGTGGCCAAACCCGGCACCCCGCCGGGCATCAAGGTCGCCTACGCGCCGGACCGTTCGCCGCTGCGCATCTCCACCTCACAGGTGGTGGCGGTGGATGACCAGGGCGGCGCCGTTTCGATGACCACCACTATCGAGTCCGCCTTCGGCTCGCACGTGATGGTCCAGGGCTTCCTGCTCAATAACGAGATGACCGACTTCTCGTTCATCCCCGAAGAAAACGGGCAAAAAGTCGCCAACCGCGTCGAGCCCGGTAAACGCCCACGCTCCTCAATGGCGCCGACACTGATCTTCGACCGCCAGAGCGGCGAATTCCTCGCCACCCTCGGTTCCCCCGGCGGCTCGCAAATCATCGAGTACGTGGCAAAAACCACCATCGGCCTGCTCGACTGGAACCTCGACCCGCAAGCCGCCATCAACCTGCCCAACTTCGGCAGCCGCAATGGCCCGACAGAGCTGGAACAGGGGCAGTTCAGCGCGGAGCTGATCCAGGCGTTGAAGGACAAGGGACACAGCGTCAGCGAAATCGACATGACCAGCGGCACCCAGGCGATTGTGCGGGTGAAGGATGCGCAAGGGAATGCGTCATTGGCCGGAGGGGCCGATCCTCGGCGTGAGGGGGAAGCGTTGGGGGATTGATTCGTACGTGGGAATGAAAAAGGGCTTACCGGGAGGTAGGCCCTTTTTTACAGATATCGCATTCTGATCGGCTGTCTCGTGATGCCATTTCCTACACGCAAAGCAATCCTAACTCGATAGAGTGGAAGCTCATTTTTCCACACTGAAATATGTCGGCACTCACAAACAGTACGACGCAATCGACGCCGACACCGTCGAGATGGAGTAACCATGAATATTCATCCGATTCACACCGACGAGGACTACCGTGCGGCGCTGCAAAACGTGTCAGCACTGTTTGACAACGAACCAGAGCCTGGCACGCCTGAGGGTGATTATTTCGACATCATGATCACGCTTATCGAAGCTTATGAATCAAGAAATTTTCCGGTCGATTTACCTAATCCAATCGACGCCATCAAATTTCGTATGGAGCAGTCCGGCTTGTCTGCCTCAGACCTTGCGCCCGCTATTGGCAGGACAAACCGGGTCTATGAAGTACTCAATGGCAAACGCGCCCTGACGCTTCCAATGATCTGGAAATTGCATGAGTTGTTCGGGATCCCGGCTGAGAGTCTGATCAAGCCAGTGAAGCAGGCTTGATCAGTCCTCATCCCACTTCTGAAATCAGGCCGGCACACCCAAAATAATATGCGACGCCTTGATCACCGCCGTCGCACTCACGCCCGGCGCCAGTCCCAGTTCCGCAACCGCTTCACGGGTAACGATCGAATAGACTTCGCTGCCGCCATCCAGCTTGATCACCACTTCGGCGTTCACCGCGCCATCAGTGACGCTGGTGACCTTGCCTTCCAGGCAATTACGCGCCGAAAGGCGGATGTCGCTGGACTCGGTCATCAGCATGACCCACGGTGCCTTCACCAGTGCGACCGCTTCCTTGCCGACCGCCAGGCCCAGGCTTTTCACGCTCTCCATGGTGACCACGGCGACCAGCTCGTTGCCGCCGGAGAGTTTCAGCGTATGACGCAACGACGCGCTTACAGGGCCACGCTTTAATCCCATCGCAAACATGCAGCCTAGCGCGTGATTTTCAGCGCCTGTCGCGCCTTGTGTTTCTCCAACGCCAGATCGATCAACCGGCTGACCAGCTCGCTGTAGGTCATGCCGGTGGCCTGCCAGAGTTTGGGGTACATGCTGATCCGGGTGAAACCGGGCAGCGAATTGATCTCATTGATCAGCACTTCGCCGTTGTCGGTGAGAAACATATCGACCCGCGCCAGCCCGGAGCAGCCGAGCACCTGGAATGCCTCGACGGCCAATGCCCGAATGCGTTCGCTGGACTCGACACTGATGTTAGCCGGCACTACAACCTGCGCCGCCTGGGCGTCGATGTATTTGCTGTCGTATGAATAGAAACCGCTACTCACCACGATTTCGCCACAACCGCTGGCGATGGCGTCTTCGTTGCCGAGCACGGCGCATTCGATCTCACGGCCACTGACGGCGGATTCGATCAGCACTTTTTCGTCGAAACCCAGGGCCAGCTCCACGGCCGCCTGGTACTCGGCTTCGTCATTGACCTTGCTCACGCCCACGGATGAGCCCTGGTTCGCCGGTTTGACGAACAGCGGCAGGCCGAGTTTGCCCTGCACTTCGGCGAATCCGGTACGCGCTGACGTGACGCGGTTCAGGGTGACGAACGGCGTCACCGCCAACCCGGCGTCGCGCAGCAAGCGTTTACTGATGTCCTTGTCCATGCACACCGCCGAACCGAGCACGTCGGAGCCGACAAAGGGCAGGTCGGCCATGCGCAACAGGCCTTGCAGGCAACCGTCTTCACCCAGGGTGCCGTGGACAATCGGGAAGATCACATCGACGTGCCCAAGCAGTTCCTGACCGGTGGTTTCCACCAATTGCTGACTGACTTTGCCCGGCACCACGGCCAGTTCACGATTGGACTGGTTGAGGGCGATCAGGGCCGGGTTTTCCTGATTGAGCAGGAAGTTCGAAGGGTCGTTGAGGTGCCAGTGGCCTTGCTTGTCGATGCCGATCAGCACTGGCTCGAAGCGCGCGCGGTCCAGCGCATCGACAATGTTCTTCGCCGATTGCAGCGACACTTCGTGCTCCGCCGAACGACCACCAAAAATAATCCCTACCCGCAATTTGCTCATTCAAAACACCTCAACGATTGGCCACGCGCCGAACAGCAGAGAGAACCTTGCAACATTCGCCCACGGTTTTCCACCCGTCCAAAGGGTTTAATCGGCGAGCAGACAGCCCGTCGGTCACTGGGGTAACGTGTTCTTCATTACGTTCAAGACACCCACACCATGGCCAAGCAAACGCCTCCCATCGACTGGTTCCACCGCGCGCCCGACGTGGGCGGCCTGCAACGTTTCGAAGCGTTTTTTGCAGGCCATGGCTACGACCTTCATCGTCACGACACCTACGCCATCGGTCGAACCCTGGCCGGCGTGCAGAGTTTTCAGTACCGCGGCGGATGGCGCCACAGCCTGCCGGGCGGGACGCTGGTGTTGCATCCGGACGAAGTCCACGATGGCGAGGCCGGCACCGAGGCCGGGTTCAAATACCGGATGATGTACATCGAACCGGCACTGATCCAGCAGATGCTCGGCGGGCAACCACTGCCTTTCATCAAGACCGGATTGTCGACCGACCCTCGCCTGTTCGCCGCCACCGACGTGCTGTTGCGCAGCCTGGATTGCCCCCTCGATCCTTTGGAGGAACAGGACGCGCTGTACGATCTGGCGCAGGCTCTGAGCAGCGTTTCGGGAACAACTTCCGCCCGCTACCAGAGCTTCGACTACGTGGCTGCGGAGCGTGCGCGGGAGTTCATTCACAGCGCACTGGATCGCACCGTGACACTGGAGGAACTGGCGCATCACAGCGGTCGTGATCGCTGGAGCCTGTCACGGGACTTTCGCCTGTTGTTCGGCACCAGCCCTTATCGATACCTGACCATGCGGCGCCTGGACCTGGTGCGCTCGCTGTTGATCCAGGGCCAGTCGCTGGTCAGCGCCGCGTTGATTGCCGGCTTCACCGATCAAAGCCACATGACCCGCCAATTCAGCAAAACCTACGGTCTGTCGCCCGCCCGCTGGATGAAAATGCACCGTCGCTGAGCCACGCACAATCGTACAAGAAGCAGACCTGAGCGCTGGTTATCGTGGGTTCACGGTCAACCACGGGAGACGCTTCATGTCCGCTTACAAAAGCCTGAACTTTGCTGAAAAAATCGCCCACATCGACGCACACTGGGCGCCTCGGGTCATCGCCGAAATGAACGACTACCAGTTCAAAGTGGTGAAGTTGTTGGGGGATTTCATCTGGCATGACCATCTGGAAACCGATGAAACCTTCATCGTGCTCGAAGGCCAGTTACGCCTCGAGTTTCGTGACGGTTTCGTGTTGGTCAACGCAGGCGAAATGGTCGTGGTGCCCAAAGGGGTCGAGCACAAACCATCCGCCGAGCAGGAAGTGAAGCTGCTGCTGATCGAACCCAAAGGCGTACTGAACACCGGCAGTGAAGGCGGTGAACGCACGGCGGTCAATGACGTGTGGGTGTGAGGCGTTACGCCAGTGTCTTGCCGTCCACCGGGTCGCCAATCATCAGGAAATGCCCGCCCGCGACATGGTGCAAGGTGCGCAAGGCGTCATGCCCTTCGAAGTGCCAACGGCCGTCGCTGAAGACCCGATCATCCGCCTGGGCGGCAATCACTTCGGCCAGGAACAGGTCGTATTGCTGATGATTGGTGGGCTCTGGCAGCAGTCGACATTCCAGCCACGCCACGCAGCCCTCGAGCATAGGAGCATCGATCAGCTCACCGCTGAACGTTTGCAAACCATAAGCCTGGAACTTGTCCTGGCCTTGGCCCTGGGTCAATTCCAGGCCTGACGTCGAGCCAACGGTCTGGGTGATATCCGCCTGAGCGACGCAGGGCACGTTCAGGACGAAGGTGCCCGAGGCTTCGAGCAGTTGCCGGGTCCAGGTGGACTTGTCCAGCACCAGGGCAATTTTCGGCGGCTCGAAATCCAGCGGCATGGCCCAGGCAGCGGCCATGATATTGCGCTGGCCATCATGGGCGGCGCTCACCAGTACGGTCGGCCCGTGATTGAGCAGGCGATAAGCCTTGGACAAAGGAACCGGGCGGCGGTGGGAAACGCTCATGGTGTCTGCTCCAGGGAAAAGAGCCGATTGTAGCTATTTCCACCGCGATGGCGGGCATCAAGTCGCCAGTTGATTGGCAAACTGACCGACCGCGTTCACCACTTTCTGCGCACCGTCCTGAATCTCGACGATCACCGTGCCGGCTTCCGCCGCCAGCGCCAGGCCTTGTTCTGCCTGAAGCTTGCCGTCGGTCATCAGGGCCACGGCATTGCGCGCCATTTCCTGGTTCTGACGCACGACACCGACGATCTCATCGGTGGCCTGGCTGGTGCGAGAGGCCAACTGCCGGACCTCGTCCGCGACCACAGCAAAGCCCCTGCCCTGTTCGCCTGCACGAGCCGCTTCGATGGCCGCGTTGAGCGCCAGCAAGTTGGTCTGCTCAGCGATGCCGCTGATGGTTTTGACGATGGTGCCAATCACCAGCGATTGCTCGTTCAAGGCCTCGATGCCATCGCCAGCCGTCTGCATATGCTTGGCCAGGTCGCGCATCACGTCCACCGCCTGAGTCACCACGGCCGTACCGCGCTGGGCGCTTTGGTCGGTTTGCTGAGAAGTGCTGTAGGCAATGTTGGCCGCTTCGGAAACGGCGTTTTCCTGATTGACCTGATCGGTGATCACGGTGGCGAACTTCACCACTTTGTAGAGCTTGTTGTTAGCGTCGACCACCGGGTTGTAGGACGCTTCCAGCCAGACCCTACGACCATGGCTGTCGACGCGTTTGAAACGGCCGGCGACAAATTCACCGGCATTCAGGCGTCGCCAGAAATTCTGATACTCGGCGCTGCTGGCCTCCTGCGGTTCACAGAACGTACGGTGATGTTTGCCCTTGATCTGCGCGAGGCTGTAACCCATGCCGCTGAGGAAACGGTCGTTGGCCGTCAGCACATTGCCATCGAGGTCGAACTCGATCACCGCCGTCGAACGCACCAGCGCGCCGATCAGGTTTTCGTGCTCACGGGACGCTTCGATGGTGCGGGTCAGGTCGCTGGAGTAAATCGAGAAGTGTTTGATTCGCCCGTCCGCCGAGCGCACCGGCTGCACAATCGAACGCAACCATGCTTCCTTGCCATTACCACGCAGCAAACGCACGGCGCCGGCGAAATGCTCGCCACGGGTCAGCGCGTTCTGGAAGCGGCGGTGGAATTCGTCGGATTTGACATGGACCGGGACGATCTCGTCGATGTTCCGGCCCACCAGGTCACCGCTCTTGTAGAACATTTCACCCAGGAAGTTCTGGTTGGCCGATTGAATCCGGCCATCGGGTTCAAGGGTCAGGACCAGCATCTCGCTTTCCAGACTGTCCTTCACTTGCTGAAGGCTGGAGAGTTCTTCGCGAAGAGCCGACAGCTCCTGCTTCAAGCGTTTGTTGAACATGGGAAAGCACCGATGGACTGGGAGAGAAAGCGACATTCAGCCTAGCCATCGGCGGTACGAAACTTTTCTGAAGCGTGTTTCAGGGTTGTCCTACAAAAATAGTTGCCGTATCAACCGGCGATTACATTGCGCCAGCGGTCGCGCAATGGCCGGCTCTGGGCAGGCGTGCGCCAAAGTACGCCGCGCTGCCCACACCCACCGCGCCCATGACCGCACAGAAGATCACGCAGATCCACGGGCTCCACGGCATCAGACCAATCAACAACAGCGGTGTGATGCTTGCCCACGCGGCATAGGCAATGTTGTAGGTGAAGGAAATCCCCGAGACGCGAACCCGCGCCGGGAACAGGCTGACCATTACCGACGGCACGGCGCCGACCACGCCGCAGCTCAGTCCGGCAATTGCGTAGGCCAAGCCGATCCAATTGCCCCCGGTGATCAGGCAGCCGTAAAGCACGCCAATCCCCATCGGCAGCAGCAGGCTATAGAGCATGACCGTGCGCCAGCCGCCGATACGGTCGACCAGCAACCCGGCGAGCACGCAGCCGATGTTCAGGAACACGATGCCCAACGCACTCAGGGCGAAGGTGTGGCTGGCAGTCATGCCGAAGGTTTTCTGCATCATGGTCGGGGTGATGACGACAAACACGACCACCGCCGAGGTCAGCACACAGGTGAGGATCATCGCCGGCAACATCGCCAGACGATGCTCACGCAGGACCGTGCGCAGCGGCAGTTCGACGGCGGCATCGCGCTGGGCCTGCATCGCCATGAACACCGGGGTTTCACTGAGCCAGCGACGCAACCAGACGCCGATCACCCCGAACACACCGCCCAGGAGGAACGGATAACGCCAGGCGAAATCCAGAATCTCCGCCGGGGTGAACGCTTGCGCGAGAAAGGTCGCCGTCAGCGCGCCAATCAGGTAGCCAAAGGTCAGCCCGGCTTGCAGGAACCCGAGGGCATACCCGCGATGCCCGGCCGGCGCGTGTTCGGCGACGAACACCCAGGCGCTCGGCACTTCACCGCCCACCGCCGCGCCTTGCAGGACACGTAACGCCAACAGCAGCAGCGGTGCCCAATAGCCGATCTGCGCGTAGGTCGGCATGATCCCGATCAGCAGGCACGGCAGCGCCATCATCAGGATGCTCAAGCTGAAGACTTTCTTGCGCCCCAGCCGATCGGCGAAATGCGCCATCAGAATCCCGCCCAATGGGCGCGCCAGATAACCGGTGACGAAAATCCCGAAGCTTTGCAGCAGGCGCAGCCATTCGGGCATTTCCGGTGGGAAGAACAGTTGGCTGAGGGTCAGGGCGAAGAACACGAAAATGATGAAATCGTAGATTTCCAGCGCGCCGCCAAGGGCCGCAAGGCCGAGGGTCTTGTAATCCGAGCGGGTAAAAGGCGTCGGGCGCGAAGGGGTGTTGGCAGTCATGAAAAGAACTCTGCAGCCGGTAAAAACCAAGGCGCCCATGGTCTACGCAAACGCGTCCATGGACAAGCCGTTAGACCATAGTCCTGTTTTGGTAAAACTTCGTCACAAAACACGACAGGTTGATTTACTGTTGGCGTCTGTCCAGACGGGCCTTTGCAGCCCGAAAGACCACAACAAACATAAAAATTCGAGGTACACCCGTGGCCGCTGCTATCGAAGATACCCGCTCCGCCCGCTTTGCCCTGCGCTGCTCAAGTTTTGCCGAACGCTGGTTCCCCGACTCCTGGGTATTTGCCGCGTTGGCGGTGATCATCGTTGCCGTCGCCACCCTGTTCATGGGCGCCAAACCGACTGACGCCGCCATGGCGTTCGGCGACGGGTTCTGGAGCCTGATCCCGTTCACCATGCAAATGGCGTTCGTGGTCATCGGTGGCTACGTCGTCGCCGCCTCGCCACCCGCCGTGAAACTCATCGATCGCCTGGCCCGGATCCCGAAAAACGGTCGCTCGGCCGTGGCGTGGGTCGCCTTGATTTCCATGGTCGCCTCACTGCTGAACTGGGGCTTGTCGCTGGTGTTTGGCGGTTTGCTGGTGCGCGCCCTCGCCCGCCGCGTCGATCTGAAAATGGATTACCGTGCCGCCGGTGCAGCGGCTTATCTGGGGCTAGGCGCGGTGTGGGCCCTGGGCCTGTCGTCGTCGGCCGCCCAGTTGCAAGCCAACCCGGCCAGCCTGCCGCCGTCGATCCTGTCGATCACCGGGGTCATTCCGTTCACCCAAACGATCTTTCTGTGGCAGTCCGGCGTGATGCTGCTGGCGCTGATCGTGGTCTCGCTGATCATCGCCTACGCCACCGCGCCAGGCCCTAACACCGCCCGTGACGCCAAAGCCTGCGGCATCGACCCAAGCTTCAATCTGCCGCCATTGGCCCCGCGCACCCGCCCTGGCGAATGGCTGGAACACAGCCCTCTGCTGACCCTTTTGCTGGTGGCACTCGCGGCGGGCTGGCTGTTCCACGAGTTTTCGACCAAACCGGCGATTAGCGCCATTTCCGGGCTGAACACCTACAACTTCCTGTTCCTGATGCTCGGCGCATTGCTGCACTGGCGTCCCCGCAGCTTCCTCGATGCCGTGGCCCGCGCAGTCCCGACCACCACGGGCGTGCTGATCCAGTTCCCGCTGTACGGCTCGATCGCTGCGCTGATGACCACAGTCAAAGGCACTGACGCTCAGACCCTCGCGCACCACATCTCGACCTTCTTCGTCAGCATCGCCACCCACGATACTTATGCGCTGCTGATGGGCGTGTACTCGGCGATTCTCGGTTTCTTCATCCCTTCCGGCGGCGGCAAGTGGATCATTGAAGCGCCGTACGTCATGCAAGTCGCCACCGACCTGAACTACCACCTGGGCTGGGCCGTACAGATTTACAACGCAGCCGAAGCGCTGCCGAACCTGATCAACCCGTTCTACATGCTGCCGCTGCTGGGCGTGCTCGGGCTGAAGGCGCGGGACTTGATCGGGTTCTCGTTCGTGCAATTGCTGGTGCACACACCGCTGGTGCTGTTTCTGCTGTGGGCGCTGGGGACGACGTTGACGTATACGGCGCCGGTGATGCCTTAACCCCCGATCCATCAAACACCATAAAACAACTGTAGGAGCGAGCCTGCTCGCGATAGCGGTAGTCCATCCAGCATTGATGTGACTGCCAAACCGCTATCGCGAGCAGGCTCACTCCTACAAGAGCTTTGCTGCACTCAAGACCGTAACCCTTCTGTCACATCCCGCTGCTAGCGTCCGCCGAAACATATTGCAACAAACTCAGCTAAACGGGACGTGGCATGACTGACGATAAAGACATCATCGACTCTCCTTCTCCCGACGCAGATGCGCCCACCGATACCAGCCGCCGGCGCTTTCTGGGTGGCGTTGCGGTGCTGGGTGTCGGCGCAACGTTGAGTGCTTGCGGCAATCAGGGCGATGAGCCGGGCAAACCGGTCGAACAGCCATTGTCCCCGGCGGAAATCGACAAAGCCCTGCACGACCAGGTGAAAACCGTGGTGGTGATCTACGCCGAGAACCGCAGTTTCAACAATCTGTTCGGCGATTTCCCTGGCGTCGAAAAACCACTGTCATCCCTCCAGCCTGGCGAGTATCAACAGCGTGATCGCGATGGCAGTCTGTTGCAGACGCTGCCACCAGTGTGGGGCGGGGTTTTGCAGATCGGCCCGCAAACCCTGGATGGCGTAACGTACCCCAGTGAAACCCAGTTTCAGGAGCAACTGCCCAACGCACCGTTTGCGCTCAAAGGCCCGAACGCTGAAGACCTGCCGTTTGGCTTGGTTACCCGCGATTTGTGGCACGTGTTCTATCAAAACCAGATGCAGATCAACGGTGGCAAGAATGATGGTTTTGTCGCCTGGTCTGACTCCGGTGGCCTGACCATGGGCCATTACGCGCAGAGTCGTTATTCCCTGCGTTTGTGGGACGTCGCCCAGGAGTTTGTCCTCTGCGATAACTTTTTCCAGGGCGCATTTGGTGGTTCGTTTCTCAATCACCAATACCTGATTAGCGCCACCGCGCCGTTTTATCCGGACGCCGTCAACTCAGTGGCCAAGGCGCAGATCGCCGTGCTGCAAAGCGACGATCCGACGGACCCACGGCTCAAGCCTTTGGACAAATCCCCGGCCAGCGCCATGACCGGTCCACCGCAATTCGGCCCCAGCGCATTGACCCCTGATGGCTACGGCGTCAACACGCTCGCGCCGCCTTACTGGCCGACATGGATTCGCGACCCGGACCGCCCGGCCTACGCCAAACCGGACCTGCCGAACGTGCTGGTCCCGCAGACCCACGAACACATCGGTAACAAGCTCTCGAAGAAGAACATCGACTGGGCCTGGTACGCCGGCGCCTGGCAGGCGACGCTGGATCAGTTCAAGGACTCCGGTGGCATCCCGAAAATCCCCAACTTCCAGTATCACCACCAGCCGTTCAACTACTTCAAACAACTGGGGCCGGAGAACCCGGTCGAACGCAACAAGCGTCTGCGCGACGCCGGCGTGGGCGATGAATCGAGCAGCAACAAATTCTTCGCCGATGCCGAGGCCGGCCAGTTGCCCGCCGTGAGCTTCTACAAACCCCAGGGCAACCTGAATATGCACGCCGGTTACGCCGATGTGGCGTCCGGCGATCGGCACATCGTGCGCGCGCTGAAAGTGCTGCGCGACAGCCCGCAATGGAAAAACATGGTGATTGTGGTCACGGTCGATGAAAACGGTGGCTGGTGGGATCACGTCGCACCGCCCAAAGGCGATCGCTGGGGGCCGGGATCGCGAGTCCCGGCGCTAGTGGTGTCGCCCTTCGCGCGCAAAGGCACGGTGGATCACACGGTCTATGACACAGCGTCGATTCTGCGTTTGATCACTCGGGTGTTCGGACTGGAGAAGCTCGATGGGCTCAAGCAGCGGGACGATGGGATGATTGCTCGCGGGCAGAAGCCAATGGGTGACTTGACCAATGCGCTGAGATTCAACGCCTGAGGGCTTAAACACTGCGTGTCGTCCGCTATGAGTACCGGGACTTTTCCTACGTATTGACTCGGTTGCGCCTGACATGAAACCCGGTCAGTTCCTATCTCCAAGCTGTAAATCGCTGAGTAAACTTCGTCAGTTCAAAAACTTCCACATTAAAAACTGCACTGACCAAGGATGAACAAGCACATGTCTTTAATATCGAAAACGCTGGAAGAGATGATCAATGAAATTTACCAGGACGGTAGGGTTTCAGTCGTTGAATACAAAAAACTGCGTGATGACGCCGACCGCCGGATGGATGCTGTCGTCCGTGAGTTCGGTCAGCACAACAATCTGACCGCCCTACAAAAAGCGATGGATGTAGTGATGCAATTAACCCAAACCTCCATCATTGATGCCAAAAAAGCCAAACTGACCGATACCGGAGAGGCCATCGTCAGGGATGCCGTACTTGCGCAAGTCGAATACTTGCGTGCTGGCACTCATCTGGCATTGAAGTTGTTGTAACACTTCTGCTTTCTTCCAGCTTGAAAGACCTATCCCGGGCCGGGTCCCCTGTCCGGGAGTTCCGGTAAAAACACAACTCAGGTCCCGCGCAAAAAAGCCCGGCGTGCCCATTGTTCTGTGTAACGGCGCTGATCCAGTATGTGTGCACCCAATCAATGGGACCACGCTGAAAAGGATCTGAGCATGCTGAAACTCACAGGACTAGCCTTCGCGGCCCTCACCCTGAGTGCCACGGCCCACGCCGATGTCGATCTGAAACTGGGCAGCACCGAACGCGTTACCCGGCTCTTTGCCTACCCCAACAACTGCAACGTGATCTGCTTTCGTCCCTGGACGCTTGAGCAGACTGTCGAGCACTACCTGACCCAAAGTGTGCAACGCGACGGCTACAGCGCTGCGAAAGTGCGAGTAAAGACCGATAACCATCAGCTCTACGCCGACATCAGTGGTGTACCAAAGGGTTACGAAAAACCACTGGCCGCACTGCTCGATGCCGGCGATCTGGCCTACACCGGCGCCAAAAAACTCAACGCCGACAGCAAATGGGCCTACAACTGGTACTTGTTCCTGCCGTTGGGCATGGCCCTGGAAAACCGCAAGAGTGTCGAATTGCTGCACTTCCCGCCGGACTACTCCCTGACCCAGGCCCAGGATTACCTGCGCTCCGCGACCACGGATCGCTGGGCCACGCTGCTGACGGATAACGGCATCCCCGCCGAGCAGACGCCGGGCTATCAGACCATCATCGACATCGCGCCCATTGCCGCACCGGCCAGCGCCGGCAAGGATCTGGAGGGTGTCTACGGCTACTTCAAGGACTATCAGACCACCATGGTCAAGGAAGTCAGCCAGAACACCAAAGGCGCGGCGCTGCCGATGGTCGCCTTCGGCGCGCCGGTGCGTTACTGGATCAAGCAGCAGTATGGTGTGACCGTCGATGTATTAGGCCTGGCCACGATCAGCCCGAAGACAGGCCTGAACGTGCCGGTATTGGGCTCGAACCATCCGAGTTACATCTGGTACGCCGCCAACCCGGACAGCTACACCGGCGACGATGCTCAAGCGACAGCTGATGCGGCGGGCCTGACAGTCATGGGCCAGGATTTGAGCGCCGCGTGCTGGCAGGCCGGCATGGGCAGCAAACCGGGCAGCGACCCTGCTGCCCAGCTGAAAAGCTGCACACAAACCTGGCAAGTGACGCAGAAAGAAAAAACCTGCGAGTTGTTCTACACCTCGATCCGCAACCTGACCCCGGAACAAGCCGCGGCCAAGTGCGCGACAACGCCGATCAAGGCCCAGCTCCAACAGCTGAAAGCCCCGGCGCCCGCAACAGCGATTCCGGCACCTGCGCTGTAATCACCTTGCGCGTCAGTCAAGGCTGACGCGCAAAAGCGCACATCGCCCCTGTCAGTTTTGACAGTAGACCCATCGTTTCATATGCGAGATCTTGAGGTATACCTGTGTTGCAGGGCTGACAGGCTCGTCAGTTTGGGAAGTCGCAACGCACTGCCGACAAGGATCGTTATGAAATCTCATCCCGTGCACCAAACTTCAGAACACCCGCCGGATGGCGTTTATCCGTTTCAAGAGCTGCCAGTCAGCCTTGGATTTCCATCGCTGGCCGATTTCGAAATCATCTCCAACGCCGATGGCTCAGCGGTAGCCGTCGCAGCGCTGCGCGAATTTCCACGGATTAGCCGAATCTGCCGGGTGTCGGGTGTCGGGGCATTTACTGCCTTATCGCACTCGACACACGCGGCAACTGGCGTCCGGGATTCACGTCTTTGACCCGCGCTTTAGCGGCCTGTTGCGGCATTCCTGCGACCCCAACGTGTTTTTCGACATGAGCGAACTGTGGTTGTGGGCGCTGAAAGACATCAAAAAAGGCGACAGCCTGACGATGGATTTCGCCGCAACTGAAGACAAACTGCTGCGCCAGTTCGCCTGCCAGTGCGCGTTGCCGGAGTGCCGAGGCTGGATCACCGGTTACGATGAACCGCCAAACGCCGACGGCCAGTTGTTTTATCACCACTTGCGTCGGCGCGGTCTTTGCTAAACGGCTTAATTCTTCTCGACAGGACGCAGACGGTATTGCGGCGGCAGTTGCTCAAATCCGCTGATGGTCGTGTTCAGGCTTTTCCAGCGACCGTCCTTGATCCCGTAGATGCAGCCATGGATCGACAGCGGCTGCCCACGATGCCAGGCGTTTTGCACGATGCTGGTGTGGCCGACGTTTGCCACTTGCTGGATCACGTTGAGCTCGCACAGACGATCGACCTGTTCTTCTTCAGTCGCCAGTTCGGCCAGCTCTTCGCGCTTTTCGTAATAGAGGTCACGAATCGAGCGCAACCAGCCGTCGATCAGGCCCAACTGACGATCCTGCATTGAAGCGCGCACGCCACCGCAGCCGTAGTGGCCGGTAACCAGGATGTGTTTGACCTTGAGCACGTCCACCGCGTACTGAATTACCGACAGGCAGTTGAGGTCGGTGTGCAGCACCACGTTAGCCACGTTGCGGTGCACGAACAGGTCGCCCGGCAACATCCCGACGATCTCGTTGGCCGGCACGCGCGCGTCGGAACAACCAATCCACAAGTATTCCGGCGTCTGTTGGCGGGCCAGCTTGGAGAAGAAGTCCGGATCTTCCTGTTTGATCGCTTCAGCCCAGCGTTCGTTGTTATCAATCAGATCTTGTAATTCGTTCATGCTGTAAAGCCTCAAGAATGATGCGCTGGTTTGACAAACAACCACCCGTCGGGGTCACGCGCTTGATGCAAGTTAAGCCGGTGGAATTCTCAGGAGCCCAGTGGGTCCACCCTAGTAAGGCCCACAGTATGAGGAATTGCCATGACTGAATCACGACGTCCGTACGATGCGGCGCAACCTGAGCCGATCGACGACAACGAAGACCGCATGGGCTCGATGCATGAGCTGGATTTCGATGAGGAAGAACCCAGCGCCAAAATCGGTGACGAACTGCCGGAAACCGAACGCGAACGGCTAATGCCTCGCGAGCGCGTGCGTGAAGCCGGTATGACGGGGGCTTCGACCGATGATCACGAGTCTACCGATGATGACATGAGCCCGGAAACGTTGATCCACGAGGATGGTGCGCGGGATGCTCATGAAGCGGGTGACGGTGATCAGGCGGATTGGGATTTGAGCATTGTCGATGAGGATGCCATTGGCGGGGGGAATGGGCTGGATGAGGCGGAGATGGCGCGGCGGGATCCGCTGGATAAGGATCGGTGATTTGTAGCGCCTGTTAAGCCGCCTTCGCGAGCAAGTCGAATCGTCGCACCGCCGCTCCCACATTTAATCGCGTTCTTCATATAGAACTCGGTCGAATGTGGGAGCGGGCTTGCTCGCGAAGCTTTTAAAAAGGATCAGTCGACGAGGGTGCAGGCCATGACCACAGCATCTTCCCGACCACCAACGGCCGGATAATAATCCCGACGCCGGCCAATTTCGTTAAACCCGTACCGTTCATACAAGCGAAACGCCGATCGATTACTGTCGCGCACTTCGAGAAAACACTCCCGCGCCTCAGCCTTGTAGGCAATCGACATCAAATGCTCCAGCAGCGTCAAACCCAGGCCACGGCCCTGATTTTCCGGTTTGACGGTGATATTGAGCAGATGTGCCTCATCCAGGATGATCTGCACCACGCCATGCCCGACCTGCTGCTGTCCTTCGAACATAAGCCAGATCTGGTACTTGCCCAGCCCGTCGAGAAAAATGCCGCGGGTCCAGGGATGGCTGTAGGCCGCGTATTCGATTTTCAGTACAGCGTCCAGGTCCGCCTCGGTCATCGGGCGGAACGATACAGCGTCACTCATTTGATTCTTTCCAGCGCGCCATCAGCCGACGCATGGCTTGCCATACATCAGCCTTACGCTGTGGCTCTTCCATTAATAATTCCAGACCCGGCAGGGCCCAGACCGAGCCCAGGCCTTCGACCTGGAGTTCACGGTTGAACGATTCGGCGTTGGCCTCACCGGCAAAACGCACCGCCGGCAGGCCGATCAGCCACACGCAGACGCAGGGCGCGTCTTCGATGCGCGCCGAGAGAAAGCCCTGCACGAAGTCGCGCGCCGCTTCCGGGCCTTGATCCATGGTGCCGCGAGCCAGTAGCGGCCAGCGTACCGGCTCGCCGACGATCTGCGGGCTGTCCGGCAGACCGGCGGCGCGCAGCATGTCTTTGAGCAATAGATAGGCGGGATCGCGAGTCTGGAACGTTTCGCCTGTGGGTAACTCCACCAGCAGCAGGCACCGACCGGCGCGCAGCAATTGCAGGGCGAAGCGCGGTGGCGGCACTTGCACAACCTTGGCGACGACCGGCGCTACCTCTTCTTCGACCTTGGCGTTGGTGCGCGTACTGGCCAACGATGGACGCGGCACCTCGATTTTCACCCGTTCTGCCGGTTTGACCAGCGGTTCCACGGGCGAATCCGCCACAGGCGCGGGCGCAACCGGAGCCATCGGCGCGACGACCAACGGCTCAGGCATCTCCAGCAGCTCGGGGCGCGAAGGCGCGGCAAAGGGCAATTCTGTGCGCGGCAGCCAGTTGACCACCTGCATGGCGGTCAAATAAGCGCGGCGACGGGACTCGATAAGCAAAGGTCGGCCACTTGTGGATAACTAAAGTGCGGTGATTCTACCGCCCTTCGCTCAAGATCGCCCGCGCTTGATCGATAGACTTCTCCGATAGAAAAAACGACTGCCTGTCCCGAGAGTGAATCGACACGCCCGCGATGCAGTACAATCGCGGCTTTTAATCGCCAACCAGCCGGCCATTCCGATGATCGAACCCAAGCGCGTCTTGCGCGCCCTCGCTGAACACTGGGCACTTCTGGAGCCACTGTGCGAGCACTTCGACCAAGGCACCTTGAGCCTCAACGAACTGCGTTCACAGTTGGCCGCCCAGCAACTCGACAGTACGCCGCAGGACATCACCAGCCTGCTGGACGTGTGGATCCGCCTCGACATTCTGGTGCCCGTGGCGAAAAGCCCGAACCGGTTCGAGCTCAATGCGCAGATCCACGACTTCCTCGCCTACCTGCGCCGTGAGCACCGATTGGGCCTGTGCCTGGAAATCGAAGCCTATTTGCGCCACCTCGAACGTCTGGCCGGTTACATTCAGGACGCGTTCGATATTCGTGATGGCCATGATCTGGCGCGCCAATTGCGCTTGCTCGACATGCGCGTGCGCGATGTATTGAAGAAACTCGATAACGACGAACAGGCACTGGTGGCCGTGGCCGAACGCGCGAAAACCAGCGATCGGCAGATTCCTTTGCGTCAGCGTTACGCTGAAGTACTGGCGACCTGGGACGAATACGTCGAGCCGATGATTGACCTGGTGAACGCCGACGGCGCCTTCGAACAAGGCGTGCGCAAGGTCGAAACCGTGCTGCTGAAGATGCTCAGCGAGCAACAGCGCCTTGGCCATCTGGTCGACGACGACATGCTGCTGCGCACCCACGCCCGTATCCTCGAAATGCAGACCAGCGCGCAATTGACCCTGCGTCATGCCCGCGAACTGCTGCTGCCATTGCGTGAAGAAGCCCGTCGCCACAATGCCGTGACCCGTGGAGCGGCGCTGGCCCTGTCGGCCATTCGTCGCAAAGGCATCGACGCCGTCCCGCAAGCTGCGATGCCGATGTTCACCCGCCCGCAAAGCACCTTCCTCGGCAGCGCCAGTCAGGTTGAAGCCTATGTGTATGCGCTGGCCCGTTTCGAGCCGAAACCGGCGCGTTTCCCCAAGGCTCACAAGACCCAGAAAGGCGAAGCCCCGCGCGCGCCACGTACCGTTCGCGAAATGCTCGAACGCTGCGAAGACGCCCTGCCGATGCCGGACCTGATGACCTGGCTGCTGGAGCAAGAGCCGGACGGCGCGACCGACGAATTGCTGTACTGGTTCTCGCGCCTGTCTCGCGAGAAACGCTTCAAGCGCGAGCGTCTGGAACGCCGCGATTACCACACTCATGAGCATCAGGTCAGCCTGCGCTCCTTCGCCCTGCTCTCGGCCGGCGACACCGCCGCCGAGGATTCTGCGAGCACTCCAAATGCATCTTGATCTAAACGAACTGTCCCAACTGGCACCGATCTTTCGCGAGCTGTTCAAGGGCTACCACGTCAGCCGCCGCGACCCGGAGCTGTACGCGCAGCTGTCGAACTTCCAGGACCAGTACCGCACGCTGTTCAAGGCGTTGGGCTTTGAATTGGTGTGCGACACCCGTGGTTTCTACTACTTCGTGCCGGACCTCGCCGCCGCCGCAGTGAACAAGACCGCGCAACGACTGGCGTTGTTCACCTTCATCCTCGTCGAGCACCTGGCGGATCAGGGGCGTGACCCGGTTGCCGTGCTCGACGGCGGCAGCCTCGGCCGCGATGAATTGCCTTCCTTGCTGGAAAAGTACCGCGACCTGTTCATCCAGGCCGAAGTGCAGACCGTCGAAGAGCTCGAAGAAAAAATCATGCGCCGCATGACCCAGCTCGGTTTCGCCGGCGAAGAAAACGGCATCTACCGTTTCCTGCCGCCGATGCACCGCTTCCTCGATGTCTGCCTGTCGGTTCAACAGGACCGTGATCTGGCGGCCAGCCTGCACAGCGTGTTGCCATTGCCGGTTCCGGTGCTGATCGATGACGACAGTGACGAAAAGCTGTTGGAAACCGATGATCCGCTGGACCTGAGTGACTTCGAAGAAGCAGAAAGCGAAGAAGCCGCCATGACCCGCGCCATTGCCGAAGAACAGGAGACCGACGCATGAGCAAGGAACGCTACGGCATTCGCCGCTTTGCCCTTTTGAACACCGCCGGTTACAGCCTTGGCCTGTTCCCGCTGGAAGAGCCGCTGTCGGTCTACGGCGCGAACAACCTCGGTAAATCCGCCTCGATCAACGCCTTGCAGTTCCCGATTCTGGCGCGCATGTCGGACATGAGTTTCGGCAAGTACAGCCTGGAACAGTCCCGGCGTTTCTACTTCGCCTCAGACACCAGTTACATCCTGGTTGAAGTGTCGCTGCCCCACGGCCCGCATGTGATCGGCGTAGTCGGTCGCGGCCCGGGCGGTGGTTTCGGTCACCAGTTCTTTGCTTATGCCGGCAAACTGGACCTGGCGCACTACCAGAAGAACGACACCTGCCTGCGCCAGAAAGAACTGTTCACCAACCTTGAACGCGAAGGCCTGAAAGCTTACGAGTTGAAGCCTGATGAACTGCGTCGTTTGCTGGTCGGCGGTCACACCTCGATCCCGCTGGACCTGACGCTGATCCCGCTGCGCTCCACCAGCGAGCAGAGCCTGAAGACGTTCCGCGCGCTGTTCATCAACCTGCTGCACATGCGCGAAATCACCGCGGCCAAGCTCAAGCAGTTGTTCCTCGATGCGTTCGAGCACAGCCTGCGTTCCGGCAGCGTCGACTACATCGCCGCGTGCGAAGAAGCGTTCCGCGATGTACGACGCATGGAGCAGGACTACAACTCGTTGGTCACCGCCGGCCCATTGGTCGAAGCCCTTGCGGCAGGCGTGGCCCAGCGAAATATCCTGCGCGGCAAACTGCACCGCATCTCGCCGCTGCTCGACTCCTTGCTCGGCACCTGGTCGGACTACGCCAGTGCGCGCAAGGAAGAGCTGACGATACAGGCCGAGCATTATCGCAACGAGCAGGACGCGCTGCAAAACGATCAGCGCGGTGGCACGCAAGAACTGATGCGCCTGGAACGGGAAATCACCGGCATCCAGCGCTGGCTCGGCGAGTTGTCGGTGCTCAAGCATCGCTTCGCGTTGGTCGATGACGTCAAAGTGCTGGAGCAGCAACTGCTCGCCGCCAAGGACGCGCACGATGAACTGGCCGGTGCGCTGGCACAGTCGCGGCAGTTCTCTGCCGAAGACCTCGAAGAGCGTCTGCGCGATCTGGAAAAACGCCTGAAGTCGGTGAAGCAGCAACTCGATCACGCCGACAACAACAGCTACGCCCGCCTGCGCGAAGAGTTCTCGCAGCAGGACGTCGAGCGCCTGATGCGTCTGTTCAACAGCGCGCTGTTCAGTCTGCCGCTGGGCGAGCACGGGATTACGCTGGACGAGGAAGGTCAGTGGGTCAAATCCCTGGAGCTGATCCTCGATGGTTTCAAAGGCGAGCGTTTCGAAGTCCCGGGGCTGGCCATCGACATCTCGCACATCGAGCCTCCAGCGTTGCAAGCCTTGGCTGATCGCGCCGCGTTGCGTGATCAGAAAGAGCGTCTGGAAAAAGAACTCAAGCAACTGAAAACCCAAGCCGCCGTGGTCGCTGACCGTGCGGCGAGCAAGACCCAGACGGAAGCGCTGTACCAGCAAGTGCTGGACGCGCAGAAGGCTCTGGAAGATTTCCGTCGCGCGCAAACCTTGAGCGCCGAGGAAGGCGACAAGCTTGAACAACTGGCGCAGATGGAAGCGGCGCAGGACGAATTGAAGCGTTCCAGCGATGCCTTCACCGAACGCGTCCAGCAGCTGTCGGCCAAGCTGCAACTGGTCGGCCGTCAAATCGGCGACATGGAGGCCAAGCAACGCACCCTCGACGACGCCCTGCGCCGCCGTCAGCTGTTGCCGGCCGACATGCCGTTCGGCACACCGTTCATGGACCCGATCGACGATTCCATGGACAACCTGCTGCCGCTGCTCAATGACTATCAGGACAGCTGGCAGGGTTTGCTGCGCAGCGACGGTCAGATCGAAGCACTGTACGCACAGGTCCGGCTTAAAGGTGTGGCCAAGTTCGACAGCGAAGACGACATGGAACGTCGCCTGCAGTTGCTGATCAACGCGTACGCGCACCGTACCGACGAAGCCCTGACGCTGGGCAAGGCACGCCGCGCGGCGGTCACCGACATCGCCCGGACCCTGCGCAACATCCGCAGCGACTACGACAGCCTCGAGCATCAGTTGGCGTTGTTCAACCGCGAGATCAACAAGCGTCAGGTCTCCAACCTGCAAAGCTTCCGCATCGTGCTCGCGCCGAACAAGGAAGCGCTCAAGCACATCGACCAGATCATCCACAGCGCCGGCCAATACGAAGAAGGCGAAACCCTCTCCGTGTTCGACCTGAGTCAAAGCGCCGAGCAGGACAACAAGAACGAAGAAGCCAAGGAATACCTGGCGCGGTTGGTGGCGGCCAACCACAACCAGCTGGGCCTCAAGGACTTGTTCGAACTGGCGTTCGAGATCACCAAGGTCAACGGTCAGCCGGTGATCCACACCGACATCGACGGCGCCGCGTCCAACGGCACCACGATGACCATCAAGGCGCTGACCAACATGTACTTGTTGTTGCACTTGATGGACCGCGACCAGGCCGGTCGCGTGCGCCTGCCTTACTACCTCGACGAGGCGGCGGACATCGATGAGAAGAATCAGGCCGCGCTGCTGGAAACCAGTCTGCAACTGGGCTTCGTGCCGATCCTGGCGAGTGTGAAACCGCAAGTTTGCGCCAGTGTCGCGATTGACCTGGAAGGTGGCAGCGGGCCGAACGGGATCTACATCGACGAGGCGGACTGGAAGTACATTCGCCGTCATGACGAGGTGAAGGCGAGCGTTGTTGCGCAGGAGGATGAGCCGGAGCTGGATGCGGTTTGAGTTAAACCGCCAGATACGAAAAGGCCGCGATCCAATGGACCGCGGCCTTTTTTGTGGGAATCTTTCGGCGCTTTTGTGGGCCTCTTCACGAGCAGGCTCACTCCTACAATGGTTCGGTGTGCACCGGATTCAATGTGGGAGCGGGCTTGCCCGCGAAGGCGGCATCACAGGCGCCTGAACTATTTGCCGATTGCGATCTTCGGCGCCCAGGTCAGCCATTCATCTTCAAACTTGTCGAACAACGGGAAGGTTTGCTCAGCTCGCGCCGGGCTACCCATGCGATCGCCGTCCGGGGTGGCGAAGGCAATGCCTCCCTGAATCAGCGTCTCCAGCGATTCAGTGCGTACCGTTGCGCCTTTGAACAAGCCGTAGTCAAAACCAAAACCGCTGCTGTTCCAGAAACGCGTACCGCTGCGCACCAACGGTGCGTATTTCGGTTCGATCAGAATGTGCACCAGCACACGATCTGCCGTCTGCCCAAGTTCGTAGCCCGTGACCTTGCCAACAGTAATTTCGCGATACGTCACCGGCACACCGGTTTTCAGCGAACCACGGCGAGCGGCACTCAGGACCAGACTCAAGCCGGCGTCCTGCTTGGCCGTTTCTGGTGGGTTGGCCAACGCGACGAAATTCTTCTGCGGGCCGAGGTTCTTCGCTGCAGGTTGTACTTCGATGTATTGACCGGTCACCAGCGTTTCCAGATTGCGGGTCTTGATCAGCCCCAACTCAGGCTTGACCACCCAGAACTGACTGCCTGCACGAGCAATACGTTCTGGCACTACGGTGATCCGTGCGGTGAGCATCACCGATTGCAGATCATCGGAGAGGTCAACGTCCTCGATCTTGCCGACATCCAGCCCTTTGAATCTCACTGGTGTGCCGTCACGCAAGCCATCGGCTCTCTCGACCTTGATGGTGACCACGGTGCCTTGCTGATTGGCTTCGTCATGGTTAGCGAACAGACGGAAACGCGGGATCTTCTTTTGCAGCGGGGCTTTGGCTTCCGGTGTCTCAAAGGCGATACCACCGGCCATCAAACTTTGCAGCGATTCACTTTTGACCTGTATCCCGCCCGTCAGTCCGCCCGTGAGCGTGATACCGCTGGCATTCCAGAAGCGCGTCGAGGCATTGACCAGCCCTTCGTACTCCTTCTCGATGTGAACGCCAATCACCAGTTGTTTCTTGGTCTTGGAGAACTGATAGCTCTGCACCGAACCGACTTTGACCTGCTTGTAGAGAATCGGGCTGCCGACTTCCAGCGAACCGAGGTTTTCAGTAAACAACACCAGGTGCAAGCCCGGTGAACGCAGATCCAGCGGCGGCGCCTTGGGCCGTGCCACGAATTCGCGTTGCGGCGCGGAGCCTTTGTCGCCAGGGCGCACGGCGATGTAGTTACCTTTGACCAGCGCTTCCAGGCCGGTGATGCCCGCGAGGGAGATTGACGGTTTGACTACCCAGAACTGAGTGCCGGTGACGAGGTAATCTTCGGCCAATGGATCGAGCGTCAGTTCGGCGGTGGCGCCGGACAGGTCCGGATCGATCTTCAGCGCTTTCAGATTGCCGACCTGGATGCCTTTGTACATGACCGGCGTACGGCCAGCCTGCAAGCCTTCGAAGTCGGTGAGTTTGACCTTGACCCGAATACCGGCCGCAGCCGCATCGAAGTCTTCGTAGAGACGGAACGGCAGGCTTGGATCGGTGGGCGGGCTATCCTTGCGATTCTCTGGCGTGGCGAAGGCAATACCACCGGCGACGATGCTGGCAAGCGATTCACTGCGAATTTTCACACCGGACAGGTTGGCGTCGATGCTGATGCCGCTGGCGTTCCAGAAACGTGTGTGTTTGCGCACCAGATTGGCGTAGGTAGGCTCGATGAACACTTTAAGCTCGACCGTACTCTGGTCTTCCGAGAGCACATAGCTTTTGATCTGGCCAACTTTGATCTGCTTGTAGAACACGGGGCTGCCACGGTTCAGCGAGCCGAGGCGATCAGCCTTGATGGTCAGGTGCAATCCCGGTTTGGCGTCGGACAGGGGCGGCTCTTCGGCCAGCGCCTTGAATTTGCGAGTGGGCTCGCCTTCACCGGGGCTGATCGCCACGTAATTGCCCGACACCAAGGTTTCCAGACCGGTAATACCGGCCAGCGTCACACTCGGTTTGACCAGCCAGAAGCGAGTGCTGGTCCTGAGGTATTGCTCGACATCCTTATTCATCTCGATGGTCGCGATCACGCCTTTGGAAGCGCCTTCGTCATCGAGTTTCAGAGCTTTTACCTTACCGACGGACATGCCTTTGTAGACGACTTCGGTCTTGTTCGCCTGGATGCCTTCACCACTTTCGAACCGCACCTGAACCTCGATGCCGGTCTCGTTATAGGCACGCCAGCCGAGCCAGCCGCCGATGATCAAAGCGACCAAGGGCAGGATCCAGATGGCTGACCAGTTCGAGGCCGGTCGGGTTTTCGCTGTAGGCAAATCAGTCATGGTCGTCGTCCGACTCCGTGTTATCCCAAATCAGTCGGGGATCGAAAGAAACTGCGGCAAGCATCGTCAAAATCACCACGCTGGCGAAGGCGATGGCGCCAAGGTTGGCTTCGATGCTGGCAAGCCGTCCGAAATTCACGACCGCCACCAGGATGGCGATCACAAAGATATCCAGCATTGACCAGCGGCCGATGAACTCGATAAAGCGGTACATCCAGATTCGTTGGCGAGCCGAGAGTGGCTGGCGGCGCTGTATCGAAAACAGCAACAAGCCGATGCCCACCAGTTTGAACGTAGGCACAAGGATACTGGCAATGAACACCACCGCCGCGATGGGAAACATGCCGTAATGAACCAGGTCAATCACGCCGGACATGATGGTGCTGGGGGCGCCCTTGCCAAGTGAGTTGATGGTCATGATCGGCAGCACGTTGGCGGGAATGTAGAGAATCGCAGCGGTAAACAACAGCGCCCAGGTGCGCACCAGGCTGTTCGGGCGACGGGCATGAACCAGCGCGCCGCAACGGGTGCAGACTTGCTCGTCGCTGTCAGCGTCCTGCTTGTTCAACTCATGACATTCCGCACAAATCAGAATGCCTGCATCAATCGCCCGCATGGGCATCCTCTCCTGATAAAGCCTGCCAGATCTGATGAGGCGACATCACAACCTCCAACCCGACCTGAACCAACAGCAAACTGATAAAACATACCAGACCAAGGCCTACGCTAATGGCTGCCATATCTGCCAGTTTTACGAACGCGACCAGTACGCCCATGAGGTAAACCTCAAGCATTCCCCAGTCCCGTAAATGGTGATAAATGCGATAGAGCAGCAAGCCGTAGCTGCGCCCGATATCAAAGCGAATACTCAACAACACGGCCAATTGGCAGAGCAGCTTGAGCAAAGGGATTCCCATGCTGCACAGGAACACAATCACCGAGACGCTTTGCATGCCGGTATCGAACAAGGCCACAACGCCGCTCCAAACGGTGTCCTTCGACGATTGCCCGAGTAGATTGAGTTCCATGATGGGTAAAAAGTTCGCCGGCACGTACAACAATAAAGCGGCGATAACCAAAGCGAGACTGCGCTGTACGACGTTGTGCCGATGGGCGTAGAGCTCATAGCCGCAGCGCGGGCACAGCGCTTTCTCGCCATGGGCGAGTTCAGGTTTGCGCATCAGTAAGTCGCACTCATGACACGCGACCAAATCGTCCAGCGGTAATTCTGACAGCCTTACGGCGTCAACCGGATCTGACATAAAGGCACTGTTCCGAAAAAGTTGGCCCTATTCTAGAGGCATGAGTCAAAAATAACTGCGCCAATTTGTGCGTTAAGGGAGAGTACTTTTTCGCGGACAAAACAAAACCCCTACCTGCATACGCAGATAGGGGTTTCGGAATTTAATCTTGACGATGACCTACTCTCACATGGGGAAACCCCACACTACCATCGGCGATGCATCGTTTCACTGCTGAGTTCGGGATGGGATCAGGTGGTTCCAATGCTCTATGGTCGTCAAGAAATTCGGTAGCCAGGTCGTTTTCTCTTGCGAGATCACGCTCCAGCGAATGGGTATGTAATAGATTTGTGTGTTTCGATTCGAACTTTCGACAATGTATCGTCTTCACACACCGCAATCTGGTGCTCG
>NZ_RCZE01000008.1 GCF_006438915.1 Pseudomonas arsenicoxydans
GATAGTTTTTGATGTACGGCTGACTCTGCGGAATCATCTTTTCGAAGCTGGCATTGAGCGTCAGTCGAGTGGCGGCGAAATAGCTCAGCAATAGCGTGACGAGCAGGCAGGTCAGGACCACCAACAGGCGGTTGTTGAAAATCAGGCGTTCAAGGAAGTTGCCGGAGCGTGCATCGAAGCCCTTGAGCTCTCGGATCACCGGCATCGTATCGAGGTTGTAGTTATTACCCATGACGTGGCTCGTCTCTTTTTATTCTGTGAAGTGGGCTTATTGGTACGGCAACTGCCGCAACCCCTGTGCGCCCGCGACGACCACGGAGCCTGACCCGGTGGCTTGCGCTGCCGCAGCTGGGCCCAAGCGTTCTTGTGGCTTTTGCGTAACGGTCATGCCGTCGTCAGAACTGACCAGCACGTGGCCGGCCTGGCTGACCAGAATGATTCGACCGTCTGCAGTGACCGTGCTCGCGGTGATGCTCGAGGACAATCCGAGTTCCACTTTTTCCCAGTTCGATCCGTGATCGACACTGCGGTAAACATTCCCCCGCAGGCCATAAACGAGCACGGCACCCGGCGTGCCGGTGACCCCGAAGTAACTGCCGCTGTAGGGGGTGGGAACGCCGACGAATCGTTGGCTCGTCGGGTCCAGTTTCAGCACCAGGCCTTGCTCACCGACAATAAACAGGTCGTCGCCGATCGCACGCATCCCGTAGAAGTTCAGTGCGCCCGGGTTGTCGGTGCGGTCCATCAAGGGTTGCCAGGTCTGGCCGCCATCGTCGGTGCGGAAAATCAGGTTGAACGCGCCGACGATGTAACCGGTTTTCTCATTGGCGAACCACACGTCCAGGAAGGGTTTATCCGCCCCTTCATCGATCATGCGTTGAGCATCAGCCAATAACGCCTCATCCGTCACCGCTTGCTGGCGATAGTGTTCGAGCATGATATGCCCGACCTGACGGCCATCCAGCTGGCGTTTCCAGGTTTCACCCTTGTCGTCGCTGTGCAACACAACGCCGTCGTGCCCGACCGCCCAACCCTGCGTCGGGCTCGGAAACTGGACCGCCACCAGATCGGAGCTCACTGGCACTTGTGCCTGCTTCCAGCGGATGCCGTTGTCATCGGAATAGAAAATATGGCCACGCTGGCCGACGGCAACCAGACGTTTACCCGCACTGGCCAACCCGGTGAACATCCCGTTAACGGCTTTTTCACTCTGAATCGCCGGACTGGACAGCGGATCGACAAACTCCGCGGCGATCACCGCTCGGGTAAAGGGCACGGCCAATGCCACGCCTAGCGCAGCCAGCGTTATCCATCTAAATGCATTCATTAGGACTACTCGGCAAAAAAAGCCGCCGAACAGTGAAAGGCACACTGTCGGCGACCAAAAAAACACCTGCGTTTATGGCTTAGCGGATACCGGTGCCGGCCAGTGACTCAGGTGCCCACAGCGCCTTCGAAAGCGGGTCGATGTACTTGACGCCGCCATACGGGCCGTAGATGCCGGTGATGTTGTAGCTGCCCGAGACAAAGTCATAAATCATATGGTTGTCGGAGTTCGGCGCCTGCACGTCATAGCTGTAAGCCAGGTGGGCAAACGAGCCGCGGTACAACTTGCCGCTGGCGTCGTATTCATCGGAGGCCACGGCGATCCAGCTGTCTTCGTCGAGGTAGAAGGTGCGTTTGCTGTAGATGTGGCGTTTGCCCGGTTTCAGCGTGGCCTCGACCACCCACACGCGGTGCAACTCCCAGCGCGTCAGGTCCGGATTGACGAAGTGCGGTGTGGTGATGTCCGCCGCTTCCTTGTGGTAGTTCAGCTTGTAGGTGTTGTAAGGAATGATCATTTCCTTCTTGCCCACCAGCTTGAAGTCGTAACGGTCCATGGCACCGTTGAACACCCACGCATCGTCATAGGTCGAGGCGCCGGCCGAGCCCGGGTTCGGCGTGTCGTAGGCGATGTCCGGGGCCAGTTTCACACGACGTTGGCCCGGCAGGTATTGCCAGCCCCGACGCTCCATTTTCAGCGGATTGACCGCGTCCTGCACCAGGATGGCTTCGCCTGCGCGACGGGCCGGGGCCTGGTAATAGAGCTTGGTCTTGAAGAACAGGTCGGTCTCTTTCGCCGGCTCGGTACGCTTCGGATCGTAGAGCGGATATTCGAGGTAGGCATTGCCCGACGTCGCCAGAATCGCCGTACCGGAACCGTCGACGTTCCACGAGTCGTATTTGAAATTGGTGGCGTAACCCTGATAGCGCAACAGGTGGTTCCACATGGCCTCATAGCCATCTTTCGGGATCGGGAACGGTACGCCCGGCAGCGCATTTTCCAGCGCGACCCCGCCCTCGAGGGTTTTGGTGCCAACGGCGTTTTTCGCGGTGTTATCCAGCAGGCGCTGCGGTAATGCCACGCTGCGATGGGTCGGGAACACGTCGACCCGGAACGTTGGGTAACGCTTGAGCAACTCTTGCGTGGTCGCGGTCAGTTTGTCGGCGAATTGACCCACGTTTTTACCATCGACGACTGCACGCGGCTTGTCAGCCTCGTAAGGGTCCGGACGGAACGAGCTGCCGGCCTGGAAACTGGCCGGCGGTGTGGTGATACCACCGGTGTAAGCCGGGATGGTGTTGTCGGCGTTGCCGGCTTTTTCAGCGCCGACCGCGGTCAGGCTGGTGCCTAGTTTTGCCGCTTCATCGGGGGAAACGGCTGCGTGTGCCGCGCCTGCGATGGCCACGGTCAAGGCAGTAAATAAAAGCGTGTTGACGAACTTCATGGGGTGTCTCCTGTTGCTGGGCAACGGTTCGATCAGATAGTCGTTTTGAAGGTCAAAGTGACCATGCCGCGATCCTTGAGCTGGGACGGGGTTCCGCCGAAGGCGGTGGTTTGACCGGGTACGCAGTTGTACTGGCCATTGGCACCCGGTGCCGCACCGTCTCCCTGACGGCCAGCGTTGCCTGGCGAACTGCAGGTGTCGAATGGACCGAAGTTGTCCACGTATTTCAGGTCGAAGCGGTACTGGTTGTGCACGTCCATGCCGACACCCACCGAATAACTGCCGGCGTCTTCGTTACCGCCCAACTGGACGGCAGAGTTGCCATTGAGGCCGACGTTGTAAGTCATCGGCATGAACATATCGATGCCGGGGAATACCTGATACCAGGTCGGGGTAAAGTTGACGCCAACGATGTAGTTGTCCTTGGTGACCTTGTCGGTGCCGTGGTACCAGTCCTCGCCCTTGAACAGTTGTTTGTTCTCGGTCACGTCCAGCCAACGGCTGTAAGCGAGCTCGACCAGCAGCGAAGAACTGTCCCAGACCCGCGTGTCGCCAAAGGTGGTCAGACCGTTGAGCACCGCGTGCACGGTGTTGCCGCGGGCGACGCCGTTTTCGCCATTGAAACTGCCAATGAAGCCGGGGACGTTGGCGGCGGCCGCAGTCGGGCTGACACTGCCCGGCACACTGGCCAGGGGCATGTTCTCGCGGTAGTTCAAGTCGAAACCGACACTCACCCCGGCGATGCTTTTCGACAGGCTCAGACCATAGATATCGATGTCATCGACGTAGAACTGGTTGTAGCTGCCGACGTTGCCAGAGATCAGTTGCGCAGGGCCGACAGCCGTGGGCTGCAAGGCCAGGTTTGGCAGGATGTCGGAGGTTTTGCGGTAGTAGACACCCAGCGTGCCTTGCAGCCACTCCGGGCTCCACTTGGCCATCAGGCCAAAGTCACCATGGTTGTCCGGGGTGAAGGTGTGGCCGTTGTTAAGCCGCAAAAACTGATTGGTACCCAGCGGGCCAGGCGTACCAAAGCGAGGGTTTTGTGCAGCAATCAACGACAGATTATGCCCACCATTTTGAATGCCATCGTTGAACCCCAGGTAAGTGCCTGACTCCGGCAGGCGCGCCGCGTCCCAATCCAGGAAATACTGTGCGGCTACAGTCAGTTCCGGGTTAAGCGTGAAACTGGCCGATAACTGATTGCGCGGAATGAATAGCTCTTTGGCTTCTGTTCCCGGAACCGCTAGCGCCTTGGAAATGTCCAGGCCCGACTGGCCGTAACTGTTGCCATGGGCAAAGGCCAGCAGACTCTCGCCCCAGTAAAGGGTGTGCTTGCCTGCCTTGCCACTCAGCAACGATTCATCACCAATTTCCGTGCTGCCAAACACAAAGGCATCGAGAATTTCGGAAGACGGCCCGTTGTAGTAACGATCGGCGTAACCGCTCACGTGGCGTGAATCCGGTACGCCGCTGTTGAGCTGGTTGGTCGATGCATTGTCACTGCCGACATCGTCGTAGGCATGGTCGTACCAGGAATTCGCACTGACGCGAAAGCCAGCCTTCTGTTTGTAAACTACGTCCAGTTCGGACAGCACATCCATGCGCTGAGAAACCGGACTGCCAGAGGAGAAGTTGCGATCCCCGTCGTTGTTGTTCCACGAATGGGTCAGCTTGCTGTTGGGTGCCTCCACACGCTGGGCGTAGTTGAGCTTCACGGTGTTGTCGAAGCGCACCGCCAGGTCTTCGTTCCCGGTGTTGATCTCGACGGCCTGCACGGGCGCGATGCCCAGGCCGGTGAGAATGGCGGAAGTCAGCAACCCCTTGCGGAGGTTTGCATGGCAGATCTTATTATTTTTGTTCATCTAACGTGCCACCTGCTCTTTGGTTTACGAAAAACTTGGGTTGAATTGACCGCTCGCGAAGTACGCGATCAAGTGCGCTGCAAAAGCGTTACCGACACAGATCGACCCAGCGCGGTACTGTGTTGGAGCGCCGTGCGGGCACCTGTAATCTGCCGGCCCTTGGCCACGCCACGCAGTTGCCGGACCAGTTCGACCACTTGCGCCAGACCGGTGGCCCCCGGTGCGTGACCACGTCCCAGTAAGCCGCCCGAGGGGTTCACTGCATTCATCTGTCCTTTGAGGCGATGACCGAGTTGTACGAAACGGTCTATTTCTTCCTCTCGGCAAAAGCCCAGCGCGGCGCTGTAGACCATGAAGTCACCCACGCTCTGGTCGTGCAGTTCGACTACATCAATGTCTTCGGGGCCCAGTCCTGCCTGCTGATAAGCGTGTTGCGCCACGCGCCGGGTGGTCGCCCGCCCCAGCACATCCAGCACACAGCCGGACTCTTGTTCCGACATGCAATCGCTGCCCCTGGTACTTGCCAGAACGCTCACATCAGCCCGAACGCCAAAGCGCAGGGCAAAGGCTGGAGAGCAGAGCAAGACCGCCGCCGCACCGCAGGCCGGCGGAGACAGATAAGGCGGGAGCCAGCCGTCGCGATCCGGCACACGATTCAATACGGCGTACGGATTGAGTCCAGCTTGAGTTCGCGCCCGATCCAACACCTGGTCGAAACTGTTTTCGGCAACGCCCAACCGCGTCAGCAACCAACTGGTTTGAGCCGCAAACAGTGCGGCTGGATGCGATCGTCGCTCGAGTAAAACGATGGAATCCCTGGCTTGCCCGTCGTCCTTGAACAGATCACGAGCGGGATCCTTCAAGCCAAAAAATTCACGATTGGAAATCCGTGCGGGCATGCACTCGACACCCACTACCAACACACACTCGGCTTCACCGCAAAGAATGCTGTTGCGGGCCAGCTGAAAGGCGCTGCTGGCCGATGCACAGCCATCGCTGAGACTGAAAATTGGGATGCCCGAATAGCCGATGCGGGACAGCATCTCTGCTCCGGTACCTACGTCACCCTGTACGCACGAGGTAAAAACCTGATCGACCAAGTCATAATCGATTCGTGCATCGTCCAGCGTCGAACGCACGGCCTGGCCCGCCAACGCCGCGTGGCTGTCACAGCCACCCAGCGGCAAAAATGACGCCATACCCACGCCGGCGATCAGCACTCTTTCATTCATATGCCCTGCTCCCCGCCAGCTGATACGCACCACACTCTTGTTCCGTCCAGCCTATTGCGCAGCCGAACAGCCACCCCCCCAGCGTCGGGGGGGGGCTTCAAATTGATGGAGGAAGTCGAAGGACGATGCGAATGGATCTGCTGGGGTCTACAAACTGGAACGCCAGGGGGCAGCTCGCCGCTTGGAGATATTCCGTAATGATTTCTACTATTTCAATGACGACGGCATGCATGGCGTCCATGCGCTTCGGCAACTGGAAAGCGGCCTATTGCGAACAGCGCGAGCCCGGTGGATTCAAAGTTTGGAGCGAACCCTTCGTGTGCTTGAGGGTGCCGAAAAGTTTCAACCTGCGCATGGATTCGTGTGAACGTGCCGTCGTGGTATCCGATCAGTACTATGACTGGAGTACCAAGAACGTATACCTGACTGAAATTGCAGTGATGAAGTCGGCTAATTTCCTACAAACCTTCATCGACTATCCACCTAGCCAAAAACCGGCCAGCTTCAGCATCGATCAGATCCGAGCTGAGGTAGATGCAAAAATCGAGGAAAAAACCAAAGGGTGACCTCGTTGATAAACCAGCGTACCGCCCACGTATGAGTGGACAGTATTTTTGGGCGGTGTACATAGCCACCCACTATCTAGATAAATCTTTCCGAAGCCGCGCCTGGATCGATAGCAGTCTTTCGGAACAGGTAGATATCGACTCAACGCAGACGGTGACAGTCAGCATCGGCCAAAAATTGCCGGTCGATTCGTCTGAGGAAACCCAGACGATCTGTCTCTAGCAGCGCCTTGTTATAAGACGTCGAGTTGCTCACGAAATCAGGAGGCAAACCTCATCCGACATACAGTATGCCCAGGCACTGATCGGCCAAGAGCAGCCGATAAAACTGTCAGTGCGGCCACGCAGTGCTGGTGGCAGTTATAAGTGCCAAATGAATGCAGTTGCGCTACAACAGTACATAGAACTCTGGGGTCCTCACAGGAAGCGAGCGAATGTGAATGAAATACAAACTCTGCGTCGTCAGGTTGGTTCGGTTCGCATCCGCTTCGCTCATCGTAGTAGCCCCCGGTGCAGTCGCAGAGGATCTCGAACCCAGGTCCTACGCCAATACGCCGGTCGGTATCAATTTCCTGCTCTTGGGCTACAGCGATCTCCATGGCAACGTGACAGCCAACCCCTCAATCCCACTTCAGGATGCCAAGCTCAACATCAAGACTGTCGTGTTTGCCTTTGCCAGATCCCTGGATGTCTGGGGCCACTCCGGGAAGTTCGATATTGTCGTGCCTGAAGCAAAATTGTCGGGCTCAGCTCTACTCGCCGGTGAGCCCAAGGAACGTAATGTGACTGGGTTGATCGATCCAAGATTCCGGTTCTCGGTCAACTTGTATGGCGCCCCGGCGCTGTCCCTGGCTGAATTCCCCGGCTATCAACAGGATGTGATTATTGGCGCCAGCCTGGCGGTCACGGCGCCACTCGGCCAGTACGACGCGAGTAGGCTGATAAATCTCGGCAACAACCGCTGGTCATTCAAGCCCGAACTGGGCATTTCCAAGCGCCTGGGGTCAGTGACCCTGGAATTATCCGGCGCGGGAACCTTTTACACCGACAATAACGAGCTCCTCGGCGACCACACACTTTCCCAGAACCCGATTTACCAGGTACAGGGGCATCTTATCTATGCCTTCAGCAACGGTGTTTGGGCTTCGCTGGACACGACCTACTACGCGGGCGGCAGTACCTCGGTCGATGGGGTCGGTAACCACGATTTTCAGGAAAACACACGCTACGGATGCACCCTCACGCTACCGTTGAACCGCAACCATTCGCTAAAGCTGAATGCGAGTAATGGCGGGCATACCCGCACGGGCAGCGAATACGATGTCATTGGCATGGTCTGGCAGTATCGCTTCGGCGCAGGGCTTTGAAACACAGGATTGCCGCTACATCCAGTCACAAGATTGGTTTGCCATACTCTCCGGGAAACATGCAACTAATCCACCTTTGATAACTGAAATCTGGCCCGATACGCCCCCGGCGTAAATCCAACCCGCTCACGAAACAAGCGGGAAAACGAGCTGATGTCGCTATAACCAACATACTGAGCGATTCGCTCGGTGCTCAGGTCACCGGCCTCCAGTAACGCTCGTGCCGTATCGATGCGCAAGTTCTGCAAATAGGTCAGCGGCGACAGCTCAAGCACATTGTTGAAGCGGCGTATCAGTGTACGTTCGCTGACTGCCAATCTCGTCGCCAGGTCTTTCATGCGTATCTGCTCCGCCAAATGATCTTGTAGCCACTTCTGTGCCTGTTGAATCAACGGATCATTGTGGGTGTTGTCGGCGATAAGCGGTTGCAACGGTGTCTGTGTCGTTTGGGTCAAGTCGATCAGCATGCTGCGTGCGCACTGCATGGCTATCGCCTTTCCTGCAAATTGGGTGAGCACGTGGATCGATTGCAACAGAAAGGTGGCATGTGCGCCGCCGCACACCAGTCGCTCAGACTCGGTGACCAAGGGACGCATGTGCAGATCGACCTTCGGAAATCGCTCGCGGAAATGCCCCTCCAGCCACCAGGTAGTCGTTGCAGTCCGGTTATCGAGCAAACCTGTATCGGCGAGCACAAAGGTGCCCGTGCAATTCGCGCACAGCCATGCACCCTGCTCCCATTGCTTGATCAGCCAGTCGCGCACGGTTACCTGATTGGCCAGAAATTGCTGGAAATGCTGCCAGCCTCGGTAATGCAGGCTTGGGATAAAGACCAGATCGTAATTCTGGTTCTGCGGTAGTGGCCGCATGGCCAGTTCAAGTCCGTTGCTCGTACGGACAGGCTGCCCGCTTTGCGATATGAAATGCCATTCAAACAGCCCGGATGGTGGCATTCCTTGCCTGGCCATATGCGCATTGGCGACCTGCAACATATCTGCAAATCCTCCAATAACGGAAGCATAGGAATCGTCAAACCCGAGAATCGCGGCGGTAGGCATGGCAGCACCTTTTAAGTGGGTATGGCGATATTCGCATATTTACAGTCGTTTTTGCCTATTACGCCCTTTCCTGCGTCTCACTACAGTGCTCGCCACGCTGCTTTCCAGGCTAATGACGAGATTACTCATGACCCAGACGACGATTCCCCGCTACCAAGACACGCTGTACCACGACCTGAATACCCCGCTGGAAATCCTCGCCATTCGCCAGGAGGTTCGTCGCTTCGCGGATGAGCATGTCGCACCAGTGGCTTATGTAATTGGTCATACCGAGGAGTCTGTCGAAGCCTTCCCGCGCGACCTGTTTGCCAAGATGGCCAAGGCCGGTTTGTTCGGCATTCCCTTTGCTGCCGACGTCGGGGGGCGCGGGCTCAAGTACCCGACGGCCGCCACCGCCGTGATGATCGAAGAGCTGGCGTACCATTCGAATTCGGTGGCCGCCATCGTTGACGTGCATTGCATTCTCGCGGGCAATGCTCTGAATCATGGGTCAGACTCGATCAAGCAACGCTATCTCACCCCCCTGCTCAACGGCGACAAGATTGGGAGCTTTGCCACTACCGAACCGGATGCCAGTACCGACCTGAGCATCCAGGCCATGAACACCTACGCCATGTGTACCGAAAATGGTTACATCGTCAACGGTCGCAAGCGCTTCATTACCAACTCACCCGTCGCCGATTTTGTTGTGGTGCTCTGCGTCGATGGAGAGCGCATGACGGAGCTGGTGGTCGAACTGAGTTGGTCAGGTGTTCGTGTGGGTGAACCCGACAAGAAAATGGGCAACCACGGTCAACTGACGGCGGATATCTACTTCGACAACGTCGAGGTGCCGATGGAGAACGTTGTTGGCCTGCCGGGTCAAGGTCTCAAGATAGCGTTGCAAACGCTGACTTACGGACGCGTCGGGATTGCCGCGAGTGGGACCGGCATGGCTCAGGCACTGTTTGATCACAGTGTCGAGCGACTCAAGACCCGCCGGGCCTTCGGCAAAGCTATCGCGCAGTTCCAGCATTGGCAGTTCAAGCTGGCTGAGCGTGCGACGGAAATCGAGAATGCCCGCAACCTGTATCTCAAGGCGGCGTTACGCATGGACGAAGGGCACGCTTTCCCGGAACCCGAGGCCGCCATGGCCAAATGGTATGGCACTAACCTCGCGGGTGAATTTGCCCGTGATGCGGTACAGATCTTTGGCGGTTACGGCTTCATGCGTGAACTGGCGGCTGATGGTTCGCACTACCGAGTCGAGGAGATTTACCGCGATTGCAAAATCGCCGAGATCTATGAGGGTACCAATGAGATTCAAAAACTGGTCATCGCACGCGGCATCTTTGGTAAAGACATCACAGGCTGATGTCTGCCCATTCACGCCCACTGGAGACCTGCCCGATGAATATCCTCATTATTCATGCACACAACGAGTCGCTGTCGTTCAATACAGCCATGAAAAACCTGGCCGTCGAAGAACTGCAAGCGCAAGGACATTGCGTCGGCGTTTCCGACCTGTATGCCATGAACTGGAATCCGGTTGCCAGCGCAGCCGATTTTGGTAGCCGCGCCAATGCCGACTACCTGACCTATGCGCTGGAGCAACGTCATAATCATTCGCAACAGACCCTGGCAGCGGATATCCAAGAGGAACTGGACAAGTTACTCAAGGCTGATCTTGTGATCTTCAACTTCCCAATTTATTGGTTTTCGATGCCGGCGATTATGAAAGGCTGGATAGACCGGGTACTCATTTCCGGCGTTTGCTACGGCGGCAAGCGCTTTTACGACCAAGGAGGTCTGGCTGGCAAAAAGGCCATGCTTGCCATCACCATCGGCGGTCAACCTCACATGCTGGTCAAGGACGGCGTGCACGGTGAACTCAACGATATGCTTAAGCCGGTCCTGCGCGGCACGCTGGCTTATACCGGGATGGCTGTGTTGCCAACCTTTGTTGCCCATCACGTGCCGTACATCTCCCAAGAGGCCCGCGCAATCTTGTTGGAGCAGTATCGTCAGCACTTGAGATCGCTGGACACGCTACAGACTCTGACGTTCGTCTCGCTCAATCATTTTGACGAAAAACTGCATCCACTGTCCGCTACGAATATCTGACTCATGTTCGAACAGCGCATCGTTGATGTCTGCTTTGGGTTGGCTTCAACCATGTGTGGTAGGCAGAGATCGGCCAGAAGCAGCCGGTGGCTGGAGCAATGGCAAATGTGCACCTATGCATGGTTTGCTGGAAAAGCTGATCAAGCAAACTGTGCTGCTCCGACTATGGTGCGCAACATCTGTATTAGGTCATTAGAGCGAGTTACGTCAGTACCGTACCACTCAGTGATGACAAGAGCGCCGGGAAAGTGATTGACCGCGCTCGGAAAAATGTCATTGCGCCATTAATTCCCTGCAATAAACGCAGCGCAGGCGGCCAGCGAAATCCCCCCGGGAATCACTACACCCGATCGCATCGAAACCCGAATCGGCACGCTGGAGTTCAAGGACGGCGCACCGAGCGTAAAAACCACACAGGACGTCTACGACACCCTGGCTTTCACTCGCGGTATAGATGCGTTCATGAACAGTTTTTCAGGTGCATCGGCCTATGCGATTCGCGAGGGTTTTCACAGCATTGGGGTAGACGACAACACAGTGCTCATTTTCTCCGAGTTGATGGATTCCCAATCGCTGTTTCTTACTGCCAACGCTGACACCATCTATACGCTCTCTATCCTCGATCTGACAAAAGGGCCATTGGTGGTTGAGGTGCCGCCCAAATCGCTCGGCACACTCAATGACATGTGGTTCGGCTGGATCATCGACCTCTGTACGCCCGGGCCTGACCGGGGCGAAGGTGGCCGCCGGACTACGAGGGGCCTCTCCCGGACAGTGGCTTTTTTGTAGGTGGAGCGAAAACCAACCACGAGCTCTACGCCGTTCGCGCCTTCATGGAGAACAACGACCCGAAACCTTCTGTCGACCTCATAAAAGACAAACTGAAAATTTATCCCTATACCCCAGGCGGCTACGGCACCAGCATTGCCACGGCTCTCGCAGGTCAAGTCAGGCTGGAGCCCAATCCGCCCATACCGCCGACGAAATTCGTGGACGGCAGCGGTAAGTCTTTCAACACTATTCCCCCTAATGACTTCACCTATTTCGAGACGCTCGACAAGCTCGTGCAACTGGAACCCGCCACCTCGTTCAATCCGGAACTGCTGGGCCAACTGGCGGCCATTGGCATCGTGAAGGGCAAGCCATTTGCTCCGGACGAGCGGATGAAGAAAATCCTCACCGACGCGGCGGCCGTGGGCAATGCGGCCGGACGATCACTGAACTTTCGTGCTGCCGACTATCCCGGCTGGGCCTACTACCCGAACTCGATGTGGGCCAGCATGCTGTGGCAAGGTGGCTTCGATTTTGAGACACCGCCGCCAATGATCACCAAGGAAGGCTTGTTTAAGGCATTGCCACCGACCGGAGCACGGACCCTCGATTCGCGCGCGGCCTTTTATTACGGCTACACCATGGACTCACCGGGGATGATCATGCGGCTGCCCAACGTGGGCTCGCAGTACCTCATGGGGTTCTCTGATGCGCAAAAGCACCCCTTCGATGGCAGCAAGACCTACAAAGTGATCCTGCCGCCGAAGATTCCAGCGGCCAAATTCTGGTCGTTCACCGTCTACGACAACCAGACGCGGTCCATGCTCCAGACGCCGCAACGCTACCCGCGAGCGGGTAGCCAGACCTATTCTTCACCGGCCTCAGTCGAGAATGCGGATGGCTCCACAACCATCTACTTCGGCCCTACCAAGCCTGCGGACGCGAAAGCCGGAAACTGGATACAGACCACCCCTGACAAGGGCTGGTTCACGATCCTGCGCCTCTACAGCCCGCTTGAGTCATTCTTCACGAAAGCGTGGCGGCCGAGCGAGATCGAACTAGTTCAGTGAGTGAGCCGCAGGTCTTTACAGGCTCGGATCCGAGGGGTGCTGTTCACAAGCGCCCACTTCCGAACGGCTGCTATGGGTCTAGGCTGTGTGAAAACGCCAGTGATTGTCTAACCTTCTGATCGTCTAGATCGCATCGGGGGCGATCATGAAGCGATTTATTGAAGGTGAGGCTCGGACGCAAGTCACGTTGCTGCCGTAGTGTCTGGACGATTACGTAGCCGAAGAAAATCCAGTGCGCGTGGTCGATGTTTTCGTCGATGAACTCGACCTGGGCGCACTTGGTTTTGAGGGCGTCGATCCTGCCGCAACGGGTCGTCCGGCCTATCACCCAGCGGTGTTGCTGAAGATCTATATCTACGGCTATCTCAATCGGATTCAGTCCAGCCGCCGACTTGAACGTGAGGCCGAGCGCAACGTCGAGTTGATGTGGCTAACGGGCGTTTGGCTCCGGACTTCAAAACCATTGCCGACTTTCGCAAAGACAACGGCAAAGCCATTCGCAGCGTATGCCGCCAGTTCGTAGTGCTTTGTCGCAACCTCAATCTCTTCTCCCAATCGATCATCGCCATCGACGGCAGCAAATTCAAAAGCCGTCAATAATCGCGACCGCAACTTCACTCAGGGCAAGGTGAAGGCACGCATGCAGCAGATCGAGCAGAGCATTGATCGCTATCTGGCGGCGATGGATTCGGCGGATCGGGCAACGCCCGAAGTGGCCGAGGCCAAGGCCGAGCGGCTGAAAGAAAAAATCGAAACAGTGGAAAAGCAGATGCAGAAACTCAAGGAAATCGAGGCACAGCTCCACGAAAGTCCAGACCAGCAGATTTCCCTCACTTGATATAAGTAAATGGTTGATTATTAAAGCTTGGGTTTTTTATTTTTAATTATCAACGGCCACAGGCGTCCCGGCTCTACTCATTGGACGTCTTTCCTGTCTTTGACACCTGACGTATGGCAGAGCGTTTTTCTGGTGTCATTCGGTTGCGGCGGCAACAACCAATGCCGTTCGTAGTCGATCCGAGAAAAACCCGAGCCCCCTCACTTTTCTCGCGGTCCAGGGTCAACGGGAGCCCGGTAGCTGCCACACGTAACCCTATAATTGCCGGTAGAAATCTCTCCCGGTAAGCCGTATTTTTGAGCATCACCAAGCTTGAGTGGTAGAACTTGATTTTCATTTGCGTCGTCAGAATCTGTTGTTGCTCGATGATCCTGCCGTTGGTTGCTGAGTGCCATGCGCCCAAGGGTGCATTAGCCCGCTGTGCGCAAAGGTTCGCCAATGCATCACTGGTATCCAAGTCACGCTGGAAATAGTTTCTGCTCTTCGATTTTGGCTTATCGGCGACACTCAGCAGCTAGAGTCATCGGGAAAGAATGAAACCATATTGCTGGTGGACGATGAAGCGGCTATCCGACAAATGGCGTCGGAGCTTTTGTCCGAAATTGGCTATCGCGTATCGAAGCGGTGGATAGCGTTTCTGCAATTAAACAGGCAGAGAAGCTGGAACACCTGGATTTGCTCCTGACCGATGTAGGCTTACCAGGATTGATGAACGGGATCAGTCTGGCTGCGGAACTCAAGAAGCAATGTCCGCTGCTCAAGGTGCTTTTCATCACTGGGTTTGCTGGCGGTTCGCGACTGGTCTCGGTCGATAGGACAACCCGATTACTGACCAAACCCTTCAGTCTGAATGAGCTCACTTCGCGAGTGCATCATTCTGAAGCCCGTCCTTTAATCGAACCTCTCCCGCAACAGGGCCTTGGCTCCGGACTCTGCGCTCACCGGCCCTCTCCTTCGCTTGAATTGATCTGTTTCATGCATTAATACATGCCAACAATGCACTTATCATATCGATCGTCCTGATCCACCATTCGCACCAATAAGAACCGTGCGCCGCCAGGCTGCGCACGTCATAAAAGCGGTGGAGTTCAGGTCAATGACAACATCAAACCCTTCCGGGCGTTCACGCGCCGGTGCGATTTTCCGGGTTACCTCGGGCAACTTCCTCGAACAGTTCGATTTCTTCCTTTTCGGCTTTTACGCTACGCAAATTGCGGCTGTGTTCTTTCCGGCCAGCAGTGAATTTGCCTCCCTGATGATGACCTTCGCGGTGTTTGGCGCGGGTTTCCTGATGCGTCCGTTGGGCGCGGTGGTACTCGGTGCTTACATCGACGATGTGGGTCGGCGCAAAGGGTTGATCGTGACGTTGTCGATTATGGCCAGCGGCACGATTCTCATTGTGTTGGTGCCTGGTTACGAAACCATCGGGTTATTTGCACCAGCCCTCGTGCTGATCGGTCGCTTGCTGCAAGGCTTCTCGGCCGGTGCGGAAATGGGGGGCGTCTCGGTGTACCTCTCGGAGATCGCCACTCCAGGCAACAAAGGCTTCTTCACCAGTTGGCAGTCGGCCAGCCAGCAAGTGGCAATTATCGTCGCGGCGGCGTTGGGCTACGGGTTGAATCAGTGGATGGCGCCCGCAATGATTGCCGATTGGGGCTGGCGGATTCCGTTTTTCGTCGGTTGCATGATCGTGCCGTTCATTTTTTTCCTGCGCCGTAACCTCGAAGAAACCAAGGAATTCGAAGCACGCAAACATCGGCCGAGTATGGGCGATGTGTTCCGCACCCTCGCGCAGAACTGGGTAATCGTGTTCGCCGGGATGATGATGGTCGCCCTCACCACCACGGCTTTTTACCTGATCACCGTGTACGCACCAACCTTCGGCAAAACCGTGCTGCACCTGAGTACGTCCGATGCGCTATTGGTGACCTTGCTGGTGGGTGTTTCGAACTTCTTCTGGTTACCCATTGGCGGCGCGTTATCTGACCGCATCGGTCGGCGTCCAGTGCTAATCGCCATGGCGCTGTTAACCCTCGCCACTGCGTATCCAGCTCTGACTTATCTGGTCAACGCGCCAAGCTTCATCAACATGCTGTTGGTCCTGCTGTGGTTGTCGTTCATTTACGGTTTGTACAACGGCGCAATGATTGCGGCGCTCACGGAAATCATGCCGGTCGAAGTTCGGGTTGCCGGTTTCTCCCTGGCTTACAGCTTGGCTACGGCGGTGTTTGGCGGCTTCACCCCGGCGATGTCGACCTTCCTGATTCAGTACACCGGCGACAAGGCTGCACCCGGTTACTGGATGAGTTTCGCCGCACTCTGTGCCTTGTGCGCGACCTTGTATCTCTACCGCCGCTCCACCGGCCGCCTGCAACCGGCGATGTCTTGAACCTGCCCTTTGTGAGAACACGACCATGAACAAGCTATTTAATTTCGCCGCCCTCGCCCTGGTGGCCAGCCTCGGCCTCAGCACCGGCGCCCAGGCAGAAGAGATCCGCGTGATGACCTCCGGCGGTTTCACCGCTGCCTACAAAGTTCTCGGCCCTAAATTTGCCGCGTCCACCGGCAACACACTCGACACCGCCCTTGGCCCGTCGATGGGCAAAGCGCCGGAAGCTATTCCCAACCGTCTTTCTCGCGGAGAAAAAGCTGACGTAGTGATCATGGTCGGCTACGCCCTCGATGACCTGATCAAGCAAGGCAAAGTTGATCCCGCTTCACGGGTGGAACTGGCCGATTCGCGGATCGGCCTGGTGGTGCGCGAAGGCGCTCCGAAACCGGATATCAGCTCCGTCGAGGGGCTGAAAAAAACGTTGCTGGACGCTAAATCCGTGGCCTATTCCGACAGCGCCAGTGGCGTGTACATCGAGGATCAGTTGTTCAAGCGCCTGGGCATTGAAGGCCAACTCAAACCCAAATCGAAGATGATCCCGAAAATCCCCGTGGGTTCGGTGGTTGCCACCGGCGACTACCAACTGGGCTTCCAGCAGGTCAGCGAATTGCTCCCCGTGCCGGGCGTCAGTTTTGTGGCAAAGATTCCAGAGTCGGTGCAATCGGTAACGCGTTTCGCTGCCGGCATTCCCGTGGGCGCGCAACACCCGGCTGAAGCCAAGGCGTTGCTGGAGTACCTGGCCTCCTCGGCCGCTCAACCGGATGTGAAGGCCACCGGGCTGGATTCAGTCAGTCGCTGACCTGGACTTTCATTTCCACCACCAGCCGTTCCAGTTCCAACGCAGCCGGGGTCAACGTGCGACCCCGGCGCTTGATCAGGCCGACACTGCGCATCACCTGCGGGTCTGTCAGCGGCACCCGCGTCAGAATCGGGTGATCCGCTGCCGGCATCGCCATCAGCGGCACCGCCGCAACCCCCAACCCCGCTTCCACCAAGCCGATCATCGTCGTCACATGCCGGGTTTCACAGATGCTCTGCCGTTTCGGCACGATTGCGGTCAGCGCCTGATCCAGCAAAAAGCGATTGCCCGAGGTCTTGTCCAGCGAGATGTAATCCTGCTGATAGAACTCATCCCACGTCACGCTGCTTCGACCCGCCAATGGATGATCGCGCCGACAGGCCACAACATAACCTTCCTGCACCAAGGGCTCGAACTCGACTTCAGTCTCCAGCGTACCCATGAAGCTCAGACCGAAATCGGCTTCGCCGTTGACGACGGCGCTGAGTACGTCGTGGGCGCTGGAGTCGAGCACTTTCACTTTGATCTTCGGGAACTGCCGGTGGTAATGGGCGATCACGCGCGGCATGAAGTAATACGCTGCCGAGGGCACGCAGGCCACCGTGACATGGCCGAGCCGGGTCGAGGCGACTTCGCTGATTCCCAGCAGCGCCACGTCCAGATCGTCCAGCAAGCGCTCGACGCTGGGCATGAAACCGCGCCCGGCCTGAGTCAAGCTGACCTTACGTGTGGTGCGGTCGAACAATCGTACTCCGAGGGCGTCTTCAAGCTTTTCGATGCGCCGGCTCAGCGCAGGCTGGGATATACGCACGGCGTCGGCGGCTTTGCGAAAACTGCCCTGCTCGACCACGGCGCGAAAAGCTTGCAGGTCGTTGAGGTCGAAGTTGATGGCCATGATGCGCACTCGGGATCAGACAGATTGATCAGCTTATCCTATGAATGTATAAAATTAATGCACAATGTAACTACATCTACGGCTATCTCAACCGGCGCAGCGAACTTCACCTACAGGACCTCGAAGGACCCCATAGATCTCGGATACCACCTGCATCGTTGCCTCTTTGATCGTTCCTTCATTACGGCATAAAACCCAGCCGTGATCTGCAATCGCTTGCTCGAACGCCTCGGTACACGCGACATGTTCTTCCAGCTTATGGATCACCGTACTGCTCAGCCCACGCCGTCGTGCCGCCGCCCTTGCCCATGAAATTTCAGGGTGGGTGACCACCCCGACATGCAGGTCTGGCACTTGCACGTTTCGGTCAATGTTCAACTGCAGAATCTCTGCAAACGGGACTATCCGGCGAAACGCGGCATCAGACGGGTACCAGCGATCGATCAGGATAATGCTGTCTGGTGGCTGCTTGGCCAGCACATGCCGGGAAATCCAGGTACGGCTATCAGCCAGGCGCTCACAAACCTCCCACTCCAACTCCCGGCCGGGATTTCTGACGAGTTTGTTAACGAGGGTCATTGTTTCACCCCGCCAGGGATCGCTTTTTTGTTCGGAAAGTCGGATCACCTTTTTGTTGTCTGCCCTCAGAGCTTTCGTAACGGCTTCCAACAGTGTGGTTTTTCCGGCTCCCTTGGGGCCATCCAGAGAAACAAACAGCGGACGATTCATTCTTCAAATATCGATTGATGTACGGTTTTTTTGCCCGGATCGTGCGCTAAAACCGCTTGCCGCGACTACACGAATCGAGTGGAGGGCCCTTATGAACAGGCGTTGATGAACACTCTAACTGAGTTTTGAGTATCCGCAGACAAACGTATCGAGATGAAATGATCCATGCGCCTGAGCGAACTATTCTTTATCCGTGGACACTCTGAAAAGGAGACGCCAGCATGACCACTTTGAAACTTCACCCTGCACTGGACAATGGTATTCAACCCGCCGCCGCGAATTTCACCGGTGGCACCCTGCAATGCCTGTGTGCGACCGACAAGGTCGAGGTGAGAATTGACGCACAAACGCTGCATAATCATGCGTGCGGCTGCAGCAAATGCTGGAAACCGCAAGGCGCGACATTCGCCGTCATCGCCGTGGTACCACGGGACAAGGTCAGCGTCACGGCTCACGGCGAAAAACTGACCATTGTCGACGACACCGCGACCATTCAGCGCCACGCCTGCAAGCAGTGTCATGCCCATCTCTTCGGGCGCATCGAGAACGAGGACCACGCGTTTTATGGCCTGGACTTCGTTCACACCGAGCTCTCTGCGCAACGCGGATGGGCTGCCCCGGGCTTCGCCGCGTTCGTGTCCTCCATCATCGAAACCGGCACACCGCCAGGGCAAATGAAAGCGATCCGTGAGCGCCTGCGTTCGATTGGCCTGGAACCCTATGACTGCCTCTCGCCGGACTTGATGGACGCCATGGCGACACATGTCGCGAGACAGAAAGGCCTGCTCCCCGCCACCTGATTGATCGGCCGTCGCGGTTTTTGCAGACCGCGACCCCCTTTTGCCAGTATTGCCCCACCCTTTCTCGGTCGAGTCGTGTCCTTGAACCTGACCGAGCAATTTGAACCTAGACTCCTGAGCATCGTGACACGTCGCAATGGTGCGCTGAGCAATCCTGCGCAGTGCTTCACCGATTGCCTGTTGCAGGTGATTCGGCACCATGCCCGTTCGGCGAAGAAGGAAGATCGGCAGCTGTTTGAGACGCTGCGGTTGTTGGTTTGAGGTGATGACGCGGATTTATTCAGCCCCGAGTGCAGATTCGAAAAAAGAACATCGCCCATACGATGCGTCTGGGTGGAACTTCCTTCGCTTGGGGTTATAGTCCCCTACGGAAAATGATCTGAGTGACGTCAACATGAAAACGCTCACGGCCCTTTTCACCTGCCTGCTCGCCGGCGTCAGCGCGGCGACATTCTCCTGCGCCAATGCCGCATCACCTCCGCGAACCTATAAAACCAGCTTCGACTGCACCGACGTCAGAGCCCCGGTAGAAAAACTCATCTGCCGCGATCCGCAACTGGCGCAGATGGACATTGAACTGACGCGTCTCTATCGCCTCGCGCTCACGGACGAACGCTCCGTACCGCCTCCCGACAAGGTCATCATCGACCAGCAGTTCTGGATCGATGCCCGCAATCAGTGTGGCTCCGGGCCTGAGGCCAAGGCCTGCACGATCCGAAGTTATGCCCAGCGTGCCTACCAACTGCGTCAAGGCTCGGCCATTGTGCGAACCAAGGATCCAGACCGGCTGACCGAAGGCCCTCTAACGTTTCGTTGTGCCGGGTTTAACGGGCCGATTGCCGCGACTTTCTTTAATACGCAGCCCGGTGTCGTGTACCTGAAATGGGCGAACAGCTCGGTCACCCTCAGCCAGGTTCAAAGTTATTCAGGCACCCAATACACCGGCAAGGATTACCAGGGGAGCTACAGCTTCCGTCAAAACGAAAACGGCGTGTTTTTCCAGAAACCTGGCTCTGGAGAGATGAGCTGTACGGCCGAGCCGGTCAGTTGAGGGCTCGGCCCCCCTCGCCGCCGGGGGGGTAATCGCTCCCCGATGTCCTCACGATGGTCCTCTGCGTTTTCACCCTGCTGCTTTTGGCAATCCAGAGGAGCATCACCATGTTGTATGAGCGCATCGATACCGCCGTGATCAACGACGACCTGCCTTGGGTTCCCTTAACGCCCTATGACGACAATGTCGTCAAATACATTAAGTGCGACCCCGTTCGCGGCGAGACCATCACCCTGCTCAAAGTCCCGGCCGGCACCACGCTGCTCAAGCACCATCACTCGGGCACGGTGATCGACGAAATCATCACGCTGAACATCACCATGGGCGACCTGGTGTACTTCGACGAGAACAACAACGTCTGCGCCATTGAAAACCGGAAAACCGGCGTTGAGCGCTACCGTGCCTTCTGTGAAGCCAACGGTATCGAAGCCAAGGACATCACCCGTTTCTCGCTCTGAGCCTGCCCTTGCGATCCTCTCGCCGTGACGGGATCGCAACACATTGCATACCGAGTACAAGAGGCTGCGTAAAGATGATCGTCTTATATCACTGCATGAGTGCGCGTTCGTTTCGACCGCTGTGGATGCTCGAAGAATTGCAGGTCGAGTATGAGCTGCGAATGCTGCCTTTCCCGCCGCGCGTGCATGCTCGGGAGTTTTTGGCGATCAACCCTCTGGGGACGGTCCCGGCGATGTTTGACGATCAACTGCTCATGACCGAATCATCCGCCATGTGTGAGTACCTCGCCGTGCGGCACGGCGATGGCAGGCTGAAGGTCTCTGCCGAAGAACCCGACTTCGGGCTGTACCTGAACTGGCTGCACTTTGGTGAATCAACGCTCACGTTTCCCCAGACGCTGATCCTGCGCTACGACCGTTTTGAAACTCCACCGCGCCGTATTCCGCAGGTAGCGCAAGACTACACGCGCTGGTTCCTTGGCAGGCTCAGGGCGATAGACATAGCCCTCGCCAGGCGCACCTACCTCTATCAGGAGCGATTTACGGCGGCAGACATTTCAGTGGGCTATGCCCTGATGCTGGGCGAGTTCATCGGTCTGGGTGAGCAGTTTCCGGAACGGGTTCAACAGTACTGGCACCGATTGCAGCAGCGAGCCGGTTACGAGAAAGCGTTGGCTGCGCAGTACCGCGCGGCGAAGGATCAGGGCGTGCCTGAAACCCATTCACCACTGGTAGGCGCAGATTGAGCGCGATGGCCGCTGCCGCGCGATGACCAAAAAAAGCTCCACCACCACTACTCGCAAGCAGGTATCTGGAATGAAAACAATAATAAAGATCTCCCGGATTTTATTGCTGGCCGCAATGCCCCTGCTCGTTGACATCATGAGTGTTTTCTTGAGAGCTCCGGGGCCGCTCGTTACCTCTGAATGTCAACTCAATCGCTATTCCTGTTTCAAGCCTGAAGTGAACCTTGCCTCATTGCATTGACTGCATGACCTCGAACGGCAAGTCCTCTGGCACGCCTGTGGCAGGGGCATCTCCCCGCCAGCGCCCGTTAGCTTCAGGGTGCGCCTATCTGATGTGTCGACAATACTGTTGATGCATCCCGCATAAATCATTATATTCCGCCTCGAGTACGACATAGTGTCGACAATCAATGTCGTCAGCTAAATCTGAACAGCTGCAGCTTTTCGCCCAATACGCGGTATGACAGGAGAAACCCAGTGCTTGAGACCTACGTACAACAATTACAAGCACGTGCCGAGCAAGGGCTTCCACCCTTGGCGCTGAATGCCGAACAAACGGCAGGCCTGGTTGAACTGCTGAAAAATCCTCCGGCTGGCGAAGAAGCTTTCCTCGTTGACCTGATCACCCATCGCGTTCCACCTGGCGTGGACGAGGCCGCCTACGTCAAGGCCGGCTTCCTGTCGGCCCTCGCCAAAGGCGAAGCCAAGTCCCCTCTGATCGACAAGAAGCGCGCGGTAGAACTGCTCGGCACCATGCAGGGCGGCTACAACATCTTGACGTTGGTCAACCTGTTGGACGACGCCGAACTGGCGCCAGTGGCGGCCAAAGAACTCAAGCACACCCTGCTGATGTTCGACGCTTTCCACGACGTCGCTGAACGCGCCAAAAACGGTAACGTTCACGCACAAGGCGTGCTGCAATCCTGGGCTGACGGCGAGTGGTTCAAGATCCGCCCTGTGCTGGCCGACAAGATCAGCCTGCGCGTGTTCAAGGTCACCGGCGAAACCAACACCGACGACCTGTCCCCTGCCCCGGACGCCTGGTCCCGCCCGGACATCCCGCTGCACGCCCTGGCCATGCTGAAAATGGCTCGCGACGGCATCGTGCCGGACGCACAAGGCATCACCGGTCCGATGAAGCAGATCGAAGAGATGCGCGGCCAAGGCTTCCCGATCGCCTACGTCGGTGACGTGGTGGGTACCGGTTCATCGCGTAAATCGGCGACCAACTCGGTGCTGTGGTTCTTCGGTGACGACGTGCCTTTCGTGCCGAACAAACGCGCTGGCGGTTTCTGCTTCGGCAACAAAATCGCCCCGATTTTCTACAACACCATGGAAGATGCCGGCGCACTGCCCATCGAATTCGACGTGTCCAACATGCACATGGGCGACGTGATCGACCTGTACCCGCATGCTGGCAAAGTCTGCAAGCACGGCACTGAAGAAGTCATCACCACCTTCGAAATGAAGACGCCGGTGCTGTTGGATGAAGTTCGTGCTGGCGGTCGTATCCCGTTGATCATTGGCCGTGGCCTGACTGAGAAGGCTCGTGCCGAGCTGGGTCTGGCGCCTTCGGATCTGTTCAAGAAACCTGAAGCGCCGGCTGAAAGCACCAAGGGTTTCACCCTGGCGCAGAAAATGGTCGGCAAGGCGTGCGGCGTAGCCGGTGTGCGTCCAGGCACCTACTGCGAGCCGAAAATGACCACCGTCGGCTCCCAGGACACCACCGGTCCGATGACCCGTGACGAACTGAAAGACCTGGCATGCCTGGGCTTCTCGACCGATCTGGTGATGCAGTCCTTCTGCCACACCGCCGCTTACCCCAAGCCTGTCGATGTCACGACTCACCACACCCTGCCGGATTTCATGCGCAATCGCGGCGGCGTGTCGCTCAAACCGGGTGACGGCATCATCCACAGCTGGCTGAACCGCATGCTGTTGCCGGACACTGTCGGCACCGGTGGTGACTCCCACACCCGTTTCCCGATCGGTATTTCGTTCCCGGCGGGCTCCGGTCTGATCGCGTTCGCCGCGGCCACCGGCGTTATGCCGCTGGACATGCCCGAGTCGGTGCTGGTGCGTTTCAAAGGCAAGATGCAACCGGGCATCACCCTGCGTGACCTGGTGCATTCGATCCCTTATTACGCGATCAAGGCCGGTCTGCTGACCGTAGAAAAGAAAGGCAAGATCAACGCTTTCTCCGGCCGCATCCTGGAAATCGAAGGCCTGGACAACCTGACCGTCGAGCAAGCGTTCGAACTGTCTGACGCTTCGGCTGAACGTTCCGCCGCCGGCTGCACCATCAAGCTTCCGGAAAAGGCCATTGCCGAGTACCTGACCTCGAACATCACCTTGCTGCGCTGGATGATCGGCGAAGGCTACGGCGATGCGCGCACCCTGGAACGTCGTGCTCAAGCGATGGAAGCCTGGCTGGCCAACCCTGAGCTGCTGGTGGCTGACAAAGACGCCGAGTACGCCGAAATCATCGAGATCGATCTGGCAGAGATCACTCAACCGATCCTGTGCGCACCGAACGACCCGGATGACGCCCGTCTGCTGTCAACCGCTGAAGGTCAGAAGATCGACGAAGTGTTCATCGGTTCGTGCATGACCAACATCGGTCACTTCCGTGCGGCCGGCAAGTTGCTGGAGCAGGTCGACGGTCAGCTTCCAACCCGTCTATGGCTGTCGCCGCCGACCAAAATGGACGCTCACCAACTGACTGAAGAAGGCTACTACGGTATCTACAACAAGGCTGGCGCGCGCATGGAAATGCCGGGGTGCTCGCTGTGCATGGGTAACCAGGCACGTGTAGAACCGAATTCGACTGTGGTGTCGACGTCGACCCGTAACTTCCCGAACCGTCTGGGTGACGGCGCGAACGTCTACCTGGCCTCGGCTGAGTTGGCGTCCGTGGCGTCCATCCTGGGTCGCCTGCCGACCGTCGAGGAGTACATGGAATACGCGGGCCAGATCGACAGCATGGCGGCCGATGTCTACCGCTACCTGTCCTTCGACCAGATCGCCGAGTTCCGTGAAGCTGCTGCGAACGCGAACATTCCAGTGGTTCAAGCGTAACGCTGCAACGCCATGAAAAACGCCGCCCATCGTCAGATGTGCGGCGTTTTTTTATGGCGGAATGAAGAGCAAATGTGGGAGCGGGCTTGCTCGCGAAGACGGTGTGTCAGTCGACACTGATATGAACTGACTCACCGCTTTCGCGAGCAAGCCCGCTCCCACAGGATTTTGTGGTGTGTTGGCAATCGGTGTTGTGCCACTCGTCAGCGCCTTCGCACCTTCACCCGCCCGGATCTTCCAAGGTTTTATACCCCTTTCAGGAAGACCCGAATGATGAACAGAACAATCACCGCCCTCACCCTCGCGAGCCTGTTGTCGACGGGTTCGTTTTTCGCCATGGCCGCCGAGAAGGCAGACGTTCCAGCCACTGCCATTCCCGGCGTCAACCAGGCCCAGGGCGCCGAATCCAATGAGCAGAAGGCCAACAAAAAGGGCGAGGAAGCCTCGGGCTCAAACTCCGGCGCCGATTCGCAATCCACCGAAAAAGACGCCGCCACATCGAGCGGCTCGAAGGGCGAAGAAAAAACTGAGTGAACGCAGTCAACGGAGGTACACCACATGCACAACGATGACGATGTGAATAAAGCATCCAACGCCCCTCCCACTGATGTTACGGGCAAGCCCGTCAACGTGGTCGAAAGAGATCTGCACGAGACATCAAGTGAAACCGAGGGCATCGATGAGGTCATTACGCCCTCTTCCACTCGCACCAAGGAGCAGGACGCTGAAAAGCTCGAGGACAAAATCGCCGAGATCGAACGCAAGGTGGCGGATGGTAATTAGCGACTGAGGGAAAGGGAGTTCGATGGCTGGCCTCCCTTCCCTATGTCTTTGATCAGCGTCTGTCGTCAGATAGCGGAGTCGGTTCGTCCGCTTCGGGCATCTCCCTATCCGGGTCCTCCCAATCATCGGGACGCTGGTCGTCGGGGCTTGTCAGAGGATCGTATCGACCCGGATCGGCAGGGTTGGCCGTCGGGTCGTCGGTGCCTGGCTCCGGTCTTGACGGAACCGCGTTTTGCACCGGGTTCTGGTCTTGTTGCTGGAAAGTCGAATCGTCGGACATACCCACCTCACCGCTCGAGGTCCGGATTCTCCGGGCCGTAAAGATTGGAAGTGGACCGGGTTGCAGCGTGCGTTCGAACAGACGAGCGGCTATCCCTCGGCGCCAGTGGCCGGACCGGCCGCTTCCTTGGCGGCACAGCACAGCAGGATGTCAGACACACGCATGATTGGCAGCGGGTCGGTCTGCCGACGTTCTTTGAGCCATTGGCGGCTGCGTCCGACATCCAGTTGCAGGTTCAACAACATCATCAGGCTCAGAAGCTCCTGGGAAACCCGTCCTTGGCCGCAGTCAGGGCAATGAAATTCCCGACCGACGCCTGGGCAAAGTGTTCGTGCAAACGGATTCTCACAGATCAAACAGGACATGGTCAGTCTCCACCCAATGAAAAGTAGAGAGCCACGCGCGCAGAAAGGTGTTCAGCGCGGCCGACGAACGGTCTTGCCCGTTCACCGGAGCAACGTGTTGAGCGACAAGGCATTGCCCAGCGCCGCACCACTGGCGGTGTTATCGAAAATGCACCATGTCGTTTCGCCGGCGGCGCTGGCGTTCTCAAGCTCGATGGCCAGGCGTTGCAGCGTCGGTAATTCGTAGGGGCTGAAATAAGTACGTGGCGATCCATGCAGCCGCCAATACTTCAATCCCGGCCAGCCAGCCGGCTGTGCGTCGTGGCTTATGCGTGAAGGGTCGACCGCAGCCCGGGCAATTCGATGGTGGATCAACAGCGGCTCGGCATCGAGCCAGGAGGCGTGCCGGGGTTCTACCACCACATGGCCGGTATACAGACGCCTGAGATCGCTGAAAAAGGCTTCGACCACTGAATATTCAAAGGCCAATGAGGGCGGCAGCTGCACCAGCAAGCAGCCCAATCGATCATTTAATCCTGAACACTGCGAGATAAATTCATCGAGCTCTCGGCCGCAGTCCTGCAAGCGCCGTTCGTGGGTAATGAGCTTGGGCACCTTCACACAAAAGCGAAAACCGTCCGGTACCGAATCGGCCCAGCGAGCGTAAGTTTCCCGGCGATGCGGACGATAAAACGAACTGTTGATCTCGACGCTGTTTAACTGCGATGCATAGCGCTGCAGGTGCGTGCCTTCAACCGGGAATGTCGACACGAATTCTCGCGCCAGACTCCAGCCCGCACACCCGATGAAAATCGGCAGGCTCATTCAATCAATCTCCACGCGGGAAAATCACCCAAAGGATTGTCCTGTTTAGAGTTGAAATGATCGCGCTGGCAGAGTTCGAATTCTTTTGCCCATGGCGGTGAGCAGCGTGCCGTTCCTTTTTGATCAATCCAATGGAACCTAAGGCTTCAGCCCGTTCTCTATCGCAAGACCAGCAGAAGGAGGAATTCATCATGATCGACCCAGCAACCGGCATGAGGGCGGGCGAGCGCTATAACGTCGAGAGCCTCGAACGCACGCCGCATTTCCCCGGCTTCTTTCTAGATGGAAAGTACTACCTCGGCCCCGAACTGCAGACAGCGGTCGGCTGGCTCGAAGGGCAGCAGTTTCTGTATGACCAACTCGATCCAACGGGTGAACCGGTGTATCCCGGGCGTGTCGCCGGCACCATTGAAGACCTGACGTTGATCCTCGGCGATGGCGCGCGCCTGAAACTGAGCGAGATGGCGTACGACGCCCCAAGATACCTGCCCACCGAAATGACCGATGACATTCTGCTCAACGGCATCAGTAATCTGTACCCACAGGCAAGCGTCAGGCCCATTCGGCCCTCGCCGCTGCTGGTGATCGGTGCCGCGCTGTTGGTGAGCGGTTGTCTGCTGGCGTTCAATCGTCTGGGAAGCCGACGCTCTGCCCGCTAGATTCTCGGGCAATCAGGGTGATTGCCCCAGATCCCCGGTTTACAGGTACCAGCGATATTCCCGCGCGCTGATTTCCTGCATGAACGCCAGGTGATCCTGACGTTTGTTCTCGCAATAGACGTTCACAAACTCCGCCCCCAGCCCTTCACGCAGTTGGGGCTGATGCTGCATCGCGCGCACGGCTTCGAGCATTTCCTTTGGAAAGTCGACGCCACTGTTGCGGTCTTCGTTCAGGGGCAGGATGGGCTCTTTGCCGGTGTCCAATCCATGCTCCAGTCCGACCAGAATCGCCGCCAACACCAGATACGGATTGGCATCGGCGCCGGCCAGGCGATGTTCGATGCGCAAATTCTTCGCGTCCGATTCCGGAATGCGCAGGCACGCATCGCGATCTTCAAACCCCCAGCTCGCTTGGGTGGCGATGTTGGTCGTGCCGCCCAGCCGGCGATAGGCGTTCTGGTTGGGTGCGAAGATCGGCATGCAATGCGGCAGCAGTTCCAGGCAGCCGGCCACGGCGTGACGCAGTGATTGCTGCTGGTTGGCCGCCAGAATGTTGTTGCCGGCCCCGTCGTAAAGACTGACATGCACATGCATGCCGCTGCCCGGATGCTGCAAGTAAGGTTTGGCCATGAAGCTGGCACGATATCCATGCTTGAGCGCCACGCCACGGCTGCTGCGACAGAACAGCGCCGCCCAGTCTGCTGCGAGCAAACCATCGTCCAGGTGACCGAAATTGATTTCGAACTGACCCGGCCCGAGTTCCGCCGTGATCACCGTACTGTCGATACCTTGGGCCCGCGACGCCTCGACCATGTCGTCCAGCACCGGCGCAAAGCGTGACAGTCGCTCGATGTGCATGTTGGGTTGGTCATCGGCATCGTCCGTCAGCCCGTCGCGGGGAAACTGCGGTAGCCCGTCGCACAGCTTTTTATCGAACAGATAGAACTCCAGTTCAAACGCCACCACCGGATGAATGCCTTTGCCGGCGAGCCTGTCCAGGACCTGCGCGAGCACCTGGCGCGGTTCGAACACGATGGGCTTTGCGGTGCCGTCCGACGTGATCAGCATTTGCCCCAGCGGTTGCGCTTCCCAGGTCACTGGCTTGAGAGTGCCCGGGACCAGGCGACGCACGGCGTCCGGGTCACCATCGTTGAAGCAGTAATCACCAATCTTGAACAACCCGCCTTGCACGCCCAACAGCACGCAGTTCTGCGGCAGTTTCAGCGCACTGCCGGCGGCGACCTTTTCCAGCATGTCCACCGGGTAGCGCTTGCCGTAGAAATGCCCCGGGATATCGAGGGAAATCAGATCGACATAACGCACCTCAGGGTAGCGTTGGCGAAAAGCGCGCACCTCGGCCAGCAGGTCAGAGCAGGTAGCATCCATCATTGTGGGTCCTTTGCTTGTTATCAGGTGTAAACCCAGAGCACTCGCGTGAGTTGCCCGGTGAGGTTGCCGTAGCGGCAACGGGTATGGCTGTCGAACTGAAAACTGTCGCCAGCCACCAAAGTCACAGGTTCTTCGTCGTCGCCCAGCCACAGCGTCAGCTCGCCTTCGAGCACATAGCCGCCCTGTTCCGAGCTGTCACTCATGTGCCGGTCGCCGCTGCTGGCACCGGCTTCCAGATGACTTTCGAGCATGGAAAATGACGCACGCATTTTTGGCGAAACCAGAATGTCGGTAATGCCATTGGCGTAGTACAGCGTGCGGCGTTCGTCCGGGCGCGTGACCCACGGCAACTCCTTGGGTTTTGGCAGGCTGTAGAAGTACGTGGTCGGTACGCCCAGGGTTTCGCTGATCGCCGTCAGGTCTGCCACCGTGGGCCGTGACATGCCCCGTTCGACCTGCGAAAGAAAGCCGACGGATCGGCCGATTTTGTCGGCCAGTTCCTTCAAGGTGTATTTCTTGTGCTTGCGCAAATCGTGAATCAGGATCGCCAGTGCAGCGATTTCTTCTTGCTTGTTCATGCCTGGAATTCCGTTGGATGACTCATCAGATACTGTCGCGCAGTCGATACCAGGCTTTGCCGATGGCTTCCAGCGGCGCCGCGAGGTATTTGCCGCCGGGAAAACTGCCGTTGTTCAGTCCCTGATACAAGGACAATTCATCGTCCTGGCCAAGGATGGCGTCGGACACCGCACGAGCGGCGGCCAGTGTCGGCAGCACGCCATGCCCGGAATAGCCTTGCAGCCAGTAACGATCACCGGACCGGCCAACGTCTGGCGTTCGTTTGAGGGTCAGGTCGATGTGCCCGCCCCAGGCGAATTCCAGTTCCACGCCTTTGAGTTGCGGAAAAACCCGCTCCAGAAACGGCCGCGTGGCCCCGGCGATGTCCTTGGGCATGCCGCCCAGGTAGGTGCAGCCGCCGCCGAACAGCAGGCGGTTGTCGGGTGTGCGACGGAAGTAATCGAGGACAAACTGGTTGTCGGTGACGCAGACGTTGCTCGGTAGCAACGCAATGGCCTGCTCGGGTGTCAGGGGCGCGGTCGCCACTTGATAGGTCCCGACGGGCAATACGCAACTGGCCAGTTGCGGGTCGAGCCGGTCCACATAGGCATTGCAGGCCAATACCAGAACGTTGGCCCGAATCGACCCGCGTTCAGTGTTTATCAGGAAGCGGCCGCCCTCCTCTCGATAACTCAACGCTTTGCTTTGTTCATGGATGCGGCCGCCCGCGCGCTCGATGGCGGCAGCCAGGCCGAGTGCCAGTTTCAGCGGGTTCACATGAGCGCCCTCAGGGTCGTATAACCCCGCCTGGTAGCGCTCGCTGGCGATCCAGTCCGGCAACTGTTCACGGCTGATGAGCTGCAAACCGTGGTGTCCCCACTTGTGACTGGCCTCTCGCTGCCACTCGGTCAGCAGGCCGACACGTCGTTGCATCACGGAGGTCCACAAATGCCCGGCACGATAATCACAGTCGAAGCCATGGCGAGCCGGCAATTCACGCAGTTCCTGCGCCGCCCAGCGCATGCCGTCCCACAATCGGCGGGCGCGCTCATAACCCAGCGCGGCTTCCAGAGGTGGCATGTCACATGACCAGCCGAGAATGGCCTGACCGCCATTGCGCCCGGAAGCTGCCCACGCCACGCGACTGGCTTCCAGCATTGTCACGCGTTTGCCGGCCAGAGCCAGGCGCAACGCAGTGTGCAAGCCACTGAACCCGGCGCCGATGATCAGGATGTCGGTGTCGTGTTCACCGGAAAGTGCGGGCCGGGTGGTCAGGCGATCCGCGCAACTGTGGGCGTAGTAGCTGGCGACATGTTGCGCGGACTGCTGGAACATACAAGCTCTCGTGAAATTATGTTTTTATAATTTCATGAAAAACTACATGATTAATTTCATATGGGCAACAAATGAAAGTCTTTTGGTGTCTTGGCTTGCTCGCGATGGGGCCTGCCAAGACCACAAACAATCCCGACACGCTTCAGGTATTGGGCGACTTATGCCACGGATACCCCTTCGCACTGAGCTCAAAGGCGTAATCAAACAACCGCTTCATGTACTCGCCATCAAACTGATGATTGGGCAGGTGAAGAAAGTCCGACCCGATGTAAGCAAGATTGAAGTCCGCCCCGTCCTGCTGGGCGATCCGGTAGATCCGCTCCAGATCGCTGATGCCTTGCATCTGAATCAACGCGCTGATGGCGCGACCGCCAATGCTCAACGTGCGGCGTTTGGTCCCCGACCACTGTGGCTCCATCTTTCCGTTGCGAATCACGTAGAAATGCCGATCACGGCGCAAACGCGCGCCGGTCACGCTGTTCAGTGCCATGACAGTGCCTGGGGGGTAAAGGAATACCTGCGTGATGACGCCACCATCGACATGCATTTCCTGAAACGGTTGGCCGTTCACCTCCACATCGATCATGACGGGTGAAACGGCGCCGGGAATGCTCATCGACGCGATCAGGATCCGCCGGAACAGGTCAAGCGCTCCCGGTGCGCCGCTGGCGGCGATGGCGCCCATGTTCCAGGTCACGGGCCGGCCCGCATCGAGATCGGTGGTGCCGATCATCAGCAACCGGCCGTTTGCGTATTGCGCCGCAATCGCCGCCAGTATGTCCGTAGAAATGCACTGCGCGACAAGCCGCGCCAATGGCTTGCTGTGCGCAATGCCGTCGCTGGCAAGCCGGGTCAGCACACTGCGCGAGTGGAAAACGTCCTTGGGGCCGATGGCGCTGCAAATACGCAGGATGATGTCGTCGTACGCAGGCCCCAGGTAGGCGAACGGGGCCACCAGGGCCCCGGCGCTGATGCCCGTGACAACCTTGAACGCGGGGCGCGTCCCGTGCAACGTCCACCCCGCGATGATCCCCGCTGCGAAGGTGCCGGCGTCGCCGCCTCCGGAAATCGCCAGCATGTTGGCCAGTGGCAGCGTGTCATTCGGCTCCCCAGACCTGGCCAGCGCTTGTGCCTCTCGCAGGTTGGACTGGTGCACATCGCGAATCAGCGGCGCGAGGTCGCGGTCCAGCCAGTAACGCGCCTCGGGTATGCCGGGGACGACCGCCCGTTCCGTCAAGGTCGGCGGCACGGCGTCCCGGCGTTGCAGGCACGCTTGGCGCAACATGTTCCACGTTGACGCACCTTGTCCGGGCAGGAATGGTTTCAACACGCCTCCTCAGGGCCTGAGGACGTCAGACACCCACCGGTCTATCCTGAACCCACTGCCAGAATAATTGGTAACCCACCGCAAGCACCACCGGCCCGATGAACAGCCCAAGGATGCCGCTGGTGACCATGCCGCCCAGCGCCCCGATCAACACCACCGGCATCGGCACATCCACACCCCGCCCCAGCAACAGCGGTTTGAGGACGTTGTCCACAAGGCCCGCAACGAACACAAAGATCGAGAAAATAATGGTCCTCGTGTTGGGCCCTTCGGTGGCCATGACATAGGCGATTACCGGCAGCGTGATCAACGTGACCGGTAACTGCATGATACCCAGCAGCAACACGCCGATGGCCAGCAGACCGGCGCCGGGGATACCTTTGAGCACGAAGCCTAATCCCACCAGCAGCATCTGAATAAACGCGATGCCGACCACGCCGAGAGCAACGGCGCGGATGGTTGCCGTGCACAGTTCGGCGATTTGTCGTCCCTTGTCCGGACCGCTGATACGCGACGCGATATCCACCGCGCAACGGCTGCCAGCCTCACCATGGGCCATGAAAATACCGGCGATGATCAAGGCAACAATGAACATCAGCAAACCTGCCCCGACGCCAGCAATTTTGGCCAACAGGCCCAGCGTGACACCTTTTATTTGCGGCAGGTATTTCACCATCAGGTCGGGAAGATCGGTCGAGGCCTGCATCCATACTGCCGAGACGGATTTACCCACCAGCGGCCAGGCGGCGACCGTATCCGGGGGCGGCGGGATATGGAAGCTGCCCTCCTTCACCAGGTCGACGACCTGTCCGACCGACGAAGCAATCGAGGTGCCCAACAGATAGACCGGCACCACCAGAATCGCGATGGCAATCACCACCAGTATCGTCGCAGAACGCCCTTCGTTGCGGCCCAGCGACCCCATGAGTCGCAATTGCAAAGGATAAAGGGTGATCGCGAGGATGACGGACCACAGCATCAGGTCGCGAAACGGTCGGAAAATCTCGAAGCAGAACAGCACCAGAACGACAATCAACCCGGCACGGATCAGCACATCGAGCATGCTGCGGGTCAATGATTTCTCGGACAGAGGTGTGGGCATCATTGATGCCTCCTTGTGGTTGTGGCGGTAAAGGCAGCGAATCGGTTAACCCAGCATAGACGCGTGTACGAAACGCGAAACATCAACGCAGTTTCAGTGGGTCGACCATCTCCGCCGCGATCGCCATGCCCACCAGGTCCGGCAAGGTATTGGCCTGCATGCGTTTCATCACCCGCGAGCGATACAAATCGACAGTTTTTGCGCTCACGCCCAGTTGCTCCGCTATTTCGCGGGTGGTGTAACCCTGTACCAGCGGCAGCAAGACATCGCGCTCGCGTGGGGTCAGCGTCAGCAACCGCGCCTGCAATGCATCGTGACCCTGGCTGCCTGAGCGGTTGGCCGCGCAGTTGCTGAGCGCCTGTTGCACGCTGTCCAGCAGTAATTGCTCGTTGTAGGGTTTCTCGATGAAGTCATGAGCGCCGGCCTTGAAAGCGCGAACCACGATCGGCACATCGGCGTGCCCGCTGACAAAGATGATCGGCAAGTTCAGCTCACGTGTACGCATTTCTTCCTGCACGTTCAAACCGCCCATGCCGGGCATCCGAACATCGAGCAGCACGCAGGCATCGAGCGTGGCATCACAAGCATTGAGAAACTCCACGCCACTGGTAAACGGCAAGGCCTTGAGCCCTACCGATTCCAATAACCAGACCGTTGAGTCGAGCATGCCTTGATCGTCGTCGACCACATACACCACGTGCTCCGTCACACCTGCCATTACGTTAATCCTGTTGTTGTTTTGTTGGGCCGGCCAGCGGCAAACGGCAGCACATCAGCAGCCCGACCGGTTGGCGCAGGGCCTGCAATTCGCCACCGAAACCTTCGATGATGCTGCGGCTCATGGACAAACCAAGTCCCAGGCCATCGGCCTTGCTGGTATAGAACGGGGTAAATATCTGCTCCAGTTCCGGCTCGCTGACGCCCGGACCCCGGTCTTGCACACTGATTTCCACAGTTGAACTACCGCCCTGCCCCGCGGCCATCACAATCAATGACGGTTGCCCCGGATGTTGTTCGCGGTTGGCATCGATGGCGTTGCGCAACAGATTGAGCAGGACCTGCTCCAGCAGCACCCGGTCGGCATAAATCGGCGGCAGATTATCCGGCAGGCGATCCTCGATTGTCACTTGGCAATTGCTCGCTTCCCAGGCACACAAACGCACGGCCTCGCGGGCGACGTCGGTGAAATTCAGGGCTTGCATCCGACGTTGTCCCTTGCGCAGAAACGCGCGCAAACGTCTGATCACTTCTGATGCATGCGTGGCGTGATGGGTAATGCGCTCCAGCCCTTGCGCCACTCGGGCGGCAGCCTGGGGATTGGAATCCAGCGTCTGTAAATAGCGCTGGCTGGCATTGGCGTAATTGACCACCGCCGCCAACGGCTGGTTGATTTCGTGAGCGATACCCGAGGCCAACTCACCCAGGGTGACCAACCGCGCGGTGTGCGCCAATTCGTCCTGATGGCGGCGCTGCTGCACTTCACGCAGTTCACGCTCGGTCATGTCCCGCGCCACCAAGGAGTAATAGCGTTCGCCGCCGGCCGAACGATGCGCCAGCAGCACCAGCGACACCGGCACGGAAGTGCCGCCACCCGGTGGCTGCAACCGCGCTTCGGTGCTCCAGACACCGTCGCGCTCGGCGCTGCTCCAGCCATCACGCTGCAGACGTGCCAGGTCGCTGCTGGCGAACAATTGCGCCAGGGCTGGCATCGGTTGTTGCTCGTCAATCCCTAGAATGCGCCGCGCCGCTGGATTGAGGTAAGTGACTTGCCCCTCGGGGTCGATGAACAACACCGGATCGGTGTTGGCTTCGACCACCTCCGCCAGGCGCCGCTTGTTCTCCTCGGCTTGCACCCGGGCGGTAATGTCCCGGGACACGCTGACCACTTCAACCACCGTCCCGGTGTAGGTTTCACGAATCGCCCGGCTCGCGGTTTCGAACCACAGGTAATGCCCGTCTCGATGGCGAATGCGATAGGTCATCGTGTGATAACCGTCCTGCTCCAGGGCATCCCGCGCGCGCTGCACAAGGCTGGCCAGGTCCTGGCCATGGAACAAGCCTTGGGCCATTTGCCCGCGCAACTCCTCCGGCCAGTAGCCGAGCAATGTCCAGGACGCCGGCGAGGCATCCAGAAAGCGTCCGTCGGGTGTATGCCTGGAAATCAGGTCGGTGGTGTTCTCGATGATCAGCCTATACAACCGGCGTGCCGTGGCCGCTTCACGCTCGGCCAACACTTGTACCGTGGCATCGCGGCAACGGGCGAGTACGCGGTTGTCCTGGGGATCGGGGATAAACGTCCAGATCAATATCTGCGCTTCGAATTGGGCTTCGACCCCATCTATGGCGCGTTGCTGGTCGAGGCAGGCACGGACCAGCACCCGGTGATTGACCGGCAAAAAGCCCAGCACATCGGTCAGCGGCTTTTCGGCGAGCAGAGCCAACAGCGCGGCATTGAATTCCAGCGGCCGGCCTTGCGCGTCGAGCAACAGACTCGGTTGCGGATCGTGACCCAATAGCGGCGAGCCGCGCAGCATACCGTTGACGCTGCTCAGCAAGGTCGTCAGCAAGTCCTGCACCCAACCCAGCCAATCAAGACTCACGCCCTCACACACTTCCACCAACAACAACCCCGGCTGCCCCGGTTGCAAGGCCAGATCAAACACCTGGCCATGACTGATAGCGGCCCGGCGCAGTCGCCCGGCCAACCAGCAATCGAGTTGACGTACTTGAGCCAGGTCCAGCCGCCCTGCCTCGACCAGTCGATTAAACAACAGCTGATCGCTGGCCAGCGAAGGGTCGCCCAGCCCCGGTGGAAAATGCTGGGCGGCGCCCTCGTGGCTGTAAATCCGCGCATTGGCTTGCCAACTCAGATAAACCGCCCGGCGCACCTCGGGGCAATCCTGCAGCGCACGGCACAACGCATCGGCCCGGGCGGCCAGAGACACACCCTCACGCTGCAGGCGCAACCAGCTGTGCAATCGAACGGGAGTCAGGGTCATCACAGGTCCGCTTCGTTGGGGGAGCCAAGGATATACCGGCCTTGGCGGTGTGACTGTATTGATTTAGACCAGCCAGAATCAAATATAGTACATATCCTATATGACGTAGGTTGTACTTCCACATATGTAGCTGAATATTATATAAAGCAGATCGGACATAAAAGATGCCCTCAGCGGCGACGCTGCAAGGACATTGATAGAGCTAACAATCAGCCACCGAGTACCCGCACATGTCGATCTATGAACAAGGGCTAGGCCCTGCGGCTGTCAACCATATTGCCTTGTCTCCGCTCAGCTTCATCGAGCGCACCGCCAGCGTTTATCCGGACTACCCCGCCGTCATCCATGGCTCTATCCGCCGCACCTGGGCGCAGACCTACACCCGCTGCCGCCGCCTGGCTTCGGCGCTGGCCGGTCGCGGCATCGGCAAGAACGACACGGTGGCGGTAATGCTGCCCAACATTCCCGAGATGCTTGAAGTGCACTTCGGCGTGCCGATGATTGGCGCGGTGCTCAACCCGCTCAACGTGCGTCTGGATGCCGAAGCCATCGCCTTCATGCTGCAGCATGGCGAAGCCAAGGTGTTGATTACCGATCGCGAGTTCCATGATGTGATTCACGCGGCGATCGGCATGCTGGATCACCCGCCGCTGGTCATCGACGTCAATGATCCGGAATACGGCGAAGGCCAGGCGGTCAGCGATCTGGACTACGAAGCGCTGTTGGCCGAAGGCGATCCGGCTTTTGCCTGGCAGTGGCCGGCGAACGAATGGCAAGCCATCTCGCTGAACTACACCTCAGGCACGACCGGCAACCCCAAAGGCGTGGTTTACCACCATCGCGGTGCTTATCTGAACTCGTTGGGCAACCAGATGACCTGGGCCATGGGCAACCATCCTGTGTACCTCTGGACCCTGCCGATGTTCCATTGCAACGGTTGGTGCTACCCCTGGATTATCACCGCCATGGCCGGTGTTCATGTGTTCTTGCGCCGTGTCGATCCGCAGAAAATCCTCACGCTGATCCGTGAACATCAGGTCACCCATCTGTGCGCTGCGCCGATCGTGCTCAACGCCTTGGTCAATATGCCGGAGTCGGCTAAAGCGGCGATTGATCACCCGGTCAACGCGATGGTCGCCGGTGCCGCGCCACCGGCCAAAGTAATCGGTGCCGTGGAAGAAATGGGCATCAAGGTCACCCACGTGTATGGCCTGACCGAAACCTATGGTCCGGTGACGCTTTGCGCCTGGCATGCCGAATGGGATGAGTTGCCGCTGGACGAACGGGCGCAAATCAAATCCCGCCAGGGCGTGCGCTATCCGACGCTCGAAGGCGTGATGGTCGGCGACTCGAAGACACTGGAGCCGACTCCGCGAGACGGTCAGACCATCGGTGAGATCTTCATGCGCGGCAACACCGTGATGAAGGGTTACCTGAAGAACCCGACCGCCACGGCCGAAGCGTTCGAAGGCGGCTGGTTCCACACCGGCGACCTGGCGGTGTGTCATCCGAACGGTTATGTCGAGATCAAGGACCGACTCAAGGACATCATCATTTCCGGCGGCGAGAACATTTCCACCATCGAACTGGAAGGTGTGCTCTATCGCCATCCAGCCGTCATGGAAGCGGCCGTTGTCGCCCGTCCCGATGAAAAGTGGGGCGAAACGCCCTGCGCTTTTATCACGTTGAAGGCTGATCACCAGGACGTTCGCGAGGCCGACATCATCAGTTTCTGCCGCGAGCATCTGGCCGGCTTCAAAGTGCCGCGCACGGTGGTTTTCACCCTGCTGCCGAAGACTTCAACCGGCAAGATCCAGAAATACGTGCTGCGCGACAGGGCCAAGGCGCTCTAACCGAATCAACGTTGGACTCGTCAAGCGGCCGGTGTGTTTATCGGCCGCTTCGGGCTCGTGCAGGCCGGATTCGGCTCTGCCCTGCCCTTAAATGCCAAAAGCATTGATAACAATAACAAGGTGGAGCCACCCATGATCGACATCCATTCAACCGATACCCAACGCTGCGAACGCATTCGGTCCAATCCGAAATTCCTTCAATTGGTAAGTAGCCGTTCGCGCCTGGCCTGGTCGCTGAGTGCTGCGGTGCTGGGCACTTACTACGCGTTCATGCTGGTGGTGGCGTTTGCCCCGCAGTGGCTGCATGCGCCACTCGCCGAGCATCGGATGTTGACCCTGGGCATGCCGGTTGGCGCGGCGATCATCATTTTTTCCTGGCTACTGACCGGTTGGTACGTCTACAGAGCCAACACGCGTTTCGATGCACTGGGTGCCGCCATTCTCGAGGAGAGCAAGTAATGACTTTTCTGCGTAAACTTCTACTCGCTGCTGCCGGGCTATTGCCGGCCTCCGTTGTACTGGCTGCACCCGCGCTGGGTACGGTGGAAAAACAACCGCTCAACCTGCATGCGATCGGCATGTTCTTCGTCTTCGTGCTGGGCACGCTAGCCATCACCTGGTGGGCCGCGCGACAAACCAAATCCACATCTGACTTCTACACCGCAGGCGGTGGCATTACCGGGTTCCAGAACGGTCTGGCAATTGCCGGTGACTACATGTCCGCCGCCACGCTGCTGGGGCTGTCCAGCCTGGTGTTCGCCAAGGGCTACGACGGCTTCATCTATACCATCGGCTTCTTTGTCGGCTGGCCGATCATCACCTTCCTGATGGCTGAGCGGTTGCGCAATCTGGGGCGCTACACCTTTGCCGACATCGTGTCCTATCGACTGGACCAGAACAAAGTGCGGATATTCGCCGCGTTTGGTTCGTTGACGGTGGTGTGCTGCTACCTGATTGTGCAGATGGTCGGTGCCGGTCAGTTGATCAAATTGCTGTTCGGCCTCGACTACCCGGTTGCGGTGGTGATCGTCGGCGCGCTGATGCTGGTGTACGTGATTTTCGGCGGCATGATCGCCACCACCTGGGTGCAGATCATCAAGGCTGTGTTGCTGCTTGCCGGCGGCACGACCCTGGCGTTCATGGCCATGTCGCAATTCGGCTTCAGCTACGAAACCCTGGCCACCAAAGCCGTCGAAGCCCACGCCAGCGGCTGGAACATCATGGGCCCAGGCTCAATGCTCGCCGACCCGATCAACACCGCTTCGATGTCGCTGGGCCTGGTGTTCGGGATTGCCGGTCTGCCGCACATCCTGATGCGTTTCTTCACCGTGCCTAACGCCAAGGAAGCGCGTAAGTCGGTGTTCTACGCCACCGGTTTCATCGGCTTCTTCTTCCTTGTTGTCTGCACCCTGGGTTTTGCCGCGATGGTCATCATCGGCACCGACCCGCAGTACTACGTCAATGGTGAAGTCGGCGGCGCCTTGATTGGCGGCGGCAACATGGTCGCCATGCACCTGGCCAAAGCAGTGGGCGGCAACCTGTTCTTCGGTTTCCTCTCGGCCGTGGCCTTCGCCACCATTCTGGCGGTGGTCTCCGGTCTGGCCCTGGCCGGTGCTTCGGCGATATCCCACGATCTCTACGCCACGGTATTCAAGAAAGGCAAAGCCAGCCAGAAACAGGAAATGCGCGTGACCCGCATGGCCACTGTGGGCCTGGGCATCATCGCGATTCTACTGGGCATTCTGTTCGAGAAGATGAACGTCGCGTTCCTGGTGGGCCTGACCTTCGGCATCGCCGCGTCGACCAACTTCCCGGTGCTGATCATGGCCATGTACTGGAAAGGCCTGACCACCAAAGGCGCGATCACCGGTGGTTTCGCCGGCCTGATCTGTGCGCTGGTGCTGGTGATCCTCTCGCCTGCCGTCTGGGTCACCGTGCTCGGCCATGCTCACGCGATCTTCCCGTACGACCACCCGGCGCTGTTCTCCATGCCGCTGGCGTTCTTCGTGATCGTCGTGGTCTCGAAACTCGACCGCAGCGTGCGGGCCGACAAGGAACGTGACGCTTACGCCGACCAGTTCGTTCGCGCCCAGACCGGCCTCGGTGCCGCCAGCGCTTCCAGCCATTGATAGAAAAGGCACGGCCTGCTAAAGCGGCGCCGTGCCCATCGCACAACCTTTTGAGGTTCACGCTATGCCCGAATTCAACGCCCCGCTGCGCGACATGCGCTTTGTCTTGCATGAAGTGTTCGACGCCCCGGCCCTGTGGGCACGCCTGCCAGCCCTGGTTGACAGTGTCGACGCCGCCACCGCTGACGCAATTCTTGAGGAGGCGGCCAAAGTCACCTCGCACCTGATTGCGCCATTGAATCGCAGCGGCGACGAGGAAGGCGCCCAGTGGCTGAATGGCCAGGTGACTACGCCGATCGGTTTCAAACAGGCTTACGCCACTTACATTGAAGGCGGCTGGGTAGGTCTTTCGGGTAACGCCGATTTCGGCGGCATGGGTATGCCGAAGATGCTCGCCGTGCAGTTCGAAGAAATGCTTTACGGCGCCAACTCAAGCTTTGCGCTCTATTCAGCGTTGAGTTCCGGTGCCTGCCTGGCCCTGGATGCCCACGCCAGCGACACCCTGAAAAACCTCTACCTGCCGCCGATGTACGAAGGCCGCTGGGCCGGCTCCATGTGCCTGACCGAAGCCCACGCTGGCACAGATCTGGGGATCATCCGCACCCGCGCCGAACCTCAGGCCGACGGCCGCTTCAGCATCACCGGCAGCAAGATCTTCATCACCGGTGGCGATCAGGACCTGACCGAAAACATTGTCCATCTGGTGCTGGCCAAATTGCCGGACGCACCGGCGGGGCCGAAAGGCATCTCGCTGTTCGTCGTGCCCAAAGTGCTGGTCAATGCCGACGGTTCCCTCGGTGATGCCAACGCCGTGAGTTGCGGTTCGATCGAACACAAGATGGGCATCAAGGCGTCGGCCACCTGCGTGATGAACTTCGACGGAGCCAGCGGTTGGCTGGTCGGCGAGGCCAACAAAGGCCTGGCGGCGATGTTCACCATGATGAACTACGAGCGCCTGTCCATCGGCATCCAGGGCATTGGCTGCGCGCAAGCGTCCTATCAGAGCGCTGTCGCCTATGCACGCGAACGTGTGCAAAGCCGCGCGCCGACGGGTGCCGTTGCTGCGGACAAAGTGGCCGACCCGATCATCGTTCACCCCGACGTGCGCCGCATGCTGCTGAGCATGAAAGCCATGACTGAAGGTGGCCGTGCATTTGCCAGCTATGTCGGGCAGCAACTGGACCTGGCGAAGTTTTCCGATGACCCCAAGGAACGCGACAGCGCACAAACCCTGGTTGCGCTGCTCACTCCGGTGGCCAAGGCATTCTTCACCGACACCGGCCTCGAAAGCTGCATCAACGGCCAACAAGTGTTCGGCGGCCACGGCTACATCCGCGAATGGGGCCAGGAACAATTGGTCCGTGACGTGCGCATCGCGCAGATCTACGAAGGCACCAACGGCATTCAGGCCCTGGACCTGCTCGGACGCAAAGTGCTCGCCGACAAAGGCTTCGCGCTGCGCCAGTTCACTGGTGAGATTCGTCATTTCGCCCATCAGCCTGACGCGCCCTACTCCGCTCAACTGCTCGATGCCGTGCAGCGTCTGGAAGACCTGAGCGACTGGCTACAGGATCAGGCCGCGACCAACCGCAACGAAGTCGGCGCCGCTTCGGTGGAATATTTGCACCTGTTCGGTTACGTCGCCTACGCCTGGCTTTGGGCGCGCATGGCACAGGTTGCCAAGCAAAAGCTGCATGAAGACGAAGGGTTTTATGGCGCGAAAATCGGCACCGCCGACTTCTATATCCATCGCCTGCTGCCACGCATTTTGAGTCTGGAGCAATCCATCCGCGCGGGCAGTGCCTCCTTGTTTGGCCTGAGCGCCGAACAGTTTTAACGATTGAACCGCACGCAGCGTCACGCTCCTCTCTTTTGGCGTTCGCGTTTTTTATTGATAAGCCCTCGCCCACCTGGCGAGGGCCGCGGGACCTGTCTTTCCATAATAAAAACAAAGGGACTTCACCATGGACCGCAACACCCGCATCCTCGCTACCCGACTGTTGCTGGCCGGCGGCGTCATCAGCCTCTCAGCCCCCGCCGCTGCTGAATTTGTCAAAGACAGCAAGGCCAGCCTCGAGCTGCGCAACTTCTATTTCAACCGTGACTATCGCCAGGACAACGCTGCGCAATCCAAACAAGAGGAATGGGCACAGGGTTTCCTGCTGCGCTATGAATCGGGATTCACCGACGGTTTGATCGGTGTCGGCTTCGATGCCATCGGGCTGCTGGGTGTAAAGCTCGATTCCAGCCCTGATCGCGCAGGCTCCGGCTTGCTCAAACGCCACCGCGACACGAGCAAAGGTGCGCAGGACGAGTTTGGCGAGCTGGGCCTGACCGCCAAAGTGCGCGCCTCAAAAAGCACGCTGAAACTCGGCACGCTGCTGCCGAAACTGCCGACGTTATTGGCCAACGATTCACGGCTGTTGCCGCAAACCTTCAAGGGCGGTCAGTTGACGTCGCTGGAACTCGAAGGCTTGACCGTGGATGCGGGGCGACTGACGCAGGTCAATCAGCGCGACTCCTCGGACTACGAGGACATGAGCATCACCCGCACTGGCGCCAAGGGCATCACCACACGTCATCTCGATAGCGACAGCTTCGATTTCGCCAGCCTGAACTACAAATGGACCAGCAACCTCGCCACCGGCTACAGCTACGGTCACCTCGACAACTTCTACAGCCAACACCTGGTCAACCTGACCTACGTGTTGCCGGTCACAACCGGCCAGTCGCTGAAGACGGATCTGCGTTTCGCCCGCTCCACGGACGATGGTGGCAGTAATGTCGATAATAATGCCATTGGCGCGATGTTCACCTACAACCTCGGCGGGCATGCGTTGGGCCTGGGCTATCAAGGCATGAGCGGCGACACCGGCTACGCCTACGTCAACGGCACCGACGCCTTCCTGGTGAACTTTGTGCAAATCAGCGACTTCGCCAGCAAGGACGAAAAATCCTGGCAGGCGCGCTACGACTACAACTTTGCAGCCATCGGCGTTCCGGGCCTGACCTTCATGACCCGCTACCTCACCGGCAATAATATCGATCTGGGCGGCAATCGTCCGGAAGGCAAGGAATGGGAACGTGATACCGACATCGGTTATGTCGTGCAGAGTGGGCCGCTGAAGAATGTCGGCGTGAAATGGCGGAATGCGACGGTGCGGTCGACTAACTTCGGCAGTGATCTGGATGAGAATCGCTTGATTGTCAGCTATACACTGCCGATCTGGTAAATCCGTTCAGGTTTCACAAAGGGGGACTCGCTTGGCGGCGGGTTCCCTTTTTTTCTTCAGGTTTTGCGGTGTGTTGGCGGGCCTCTTCGCGAGCAAGCCCGCTCCCACAGGGGACTTGTGAACGCTGAAGATCCAGTGTGGGAGCGGGCTTGCTCGCGAAGGCGGCCTCAGAAGCACTAAAGAGGTCGAGCGTGGTCTCCCTTCCCCGACAGCACACCGCGGCAGTGGCCATAGTAGGTTAAGATGCCTGCAAACCAGGCCCGCCGCGAGACGCCCGCATGACCGATAACACCCCCCGCCTGATCAAGAAGTACCCCAATCGCCGACTGTATGACACCCACACCAGCAGTCATTTGACGTTGGCAGACATTCGTCAGTTAGTCGTCGATAAAGTTGCCTTTCAGGTGGTCGATGCCAAGAGCGGCGAAGACCTGACGCGCAGCATCCTGCTGCAAGTGATCCTGGAAGCCGAAAGCGGCGGAGAGCCGATCTTCACCAGCGAGATGCTGATGGGGATTATCCAGTTCTACGGTCCGTACCAGGGTGTGCTCGGCAGCTACCTCGACAAAAGCATCCAGACCGTCATCGACATCCAGTCCCAGACCGGCGCGCAGTCGTCCGAAGCCTGGAGCGACTTTATGCATCAACAAGCCCCGGTCATGCAGGACCTGATGCGTCAGTATGTCGACCAGTCCAAGGCTTTGTACCTCAATACCCAGAACCTGTTCGGCATGTTTGGCGCCAAGCCGGGCACCGATAACGGGCCGAAAAAAAATGGCGATGGGGAATAAACCCATCGCCATTTTTTGTCCCGCTGGCCTGAAATGACTTACTTGCTGCCGCTGGTGGCCTTGGCACTTGCTTCTGGCGCTGCTTTGGTGGCGGCGGCAGTGGCGGCGTCAAAATTGCTCTGAGCCACATCGGAAGCCTGTTTCACGGCTTTCTGAGCGCTTTCAAACACCGTACCGGCATTCGCCAGGCCCGACTTGAACGCAGCCACGACAGGCTCGGAGCCGGCCGGTGCATTCTTGCTGATGGTTTCAACGAACTCTTGCACCTGTTGGGTGCCCGCTTCGACCTGGCTCGAGGTCAATTTGGCGATGTCCGACTGAGTACCCACGATCAGCGCTTGAACCTGACGATTGAACTCGGCCAGACGTTCGGTCTGCGCACTCGGCTGGGTGAACGACGCCTGCAAATCGGCAAAACCTTGTGGATCACGGACGGCCAGCAGCTTGCGCACGCCTTCGAAGTGTTCTTCGGTGGAGTCGCGCAGTGCCTTGAACTGCAACTGGCTCAGCTGTTCCACGCTGGCAAAGACTTTGCCGCTGATCTGCTGCAAAAGATCGAGGTTGGCTTTCTGAGCGGTTTGCAGTTTTTCCGAATTGAAAAAAGACATGCTTGAATCTCCTGGTACTGGAAGGCCCGGATGGACCAGAGGACGCGATAGCGATCCTGCCAGACATCGCGCTGACCTTGATATTGCAGTGCACAAAACTATTTGGCAACGGCTATCTTGTGCAGCGCACAATAAAGTTCGCTTCCTTGACCGTTATTCCCTATACACTCGTGAAAATCGAACGGCCGGCTTGGCTGCTATTAGTCAGGGCAACGTTCCCACGCATGGCGTAAGGAGTTTACGATGGGTCAGGAAGAAAATATTGCGCTGCAAGATGAAGAGCTTTCGACTCCGTCCGGTTTGTTCGAGCACCTGAACCAACTGCAGCGCGTCAACACCCGCAACGTTCTTGACGCCGTGCAACAGCGCCAGGCCAAAACCTACGCACCTTCAAGCCTTGAACAACTCAGGCAGCCGACCGCCGCTGACTGGCAGGAATACTTCACCGACCTTGGCCAACGCAGCGTGCTGTTCTGGGACACCTTGCGTCAGCGCGGTGATAACTCCCTGGCTCACGAGCGCGCCGGATATCCGCTGCTGCTCAAGTTCAATCATGAAACGCTGATCGCCGGCGAAGACCTGCCTCGCCCGGTCAACTACTCGCTGCTGCAGATCCTCCCGGGCCCCGGGCAACAACTCGACAGCCAAAAGCAGCCGGTGATCATCATTGACCCGCGCGGCGGCCACGGTTCGGGAATTGGCGGTTTCAAACAGGATTCGATCATCGGCGAAAGCCTGCGCGCCGGCCACCCGACCTACTTCATCTCGTTCAGCCATTCGCCGCGCCCGGGTCAAACCCTGGCGGACATCGTTGAAGCCCAGGCCCGGTTTATCGAAAAGGTCAGCGCGCAACATCCCGTCAGCACCAAACCCGTGGTGATCGGCAACTGCCAGGCCGGCTGGGCCTTGATGGGCCTGGCGGCGACCCGCCCGGAACTGCCAGGGCTGATCATCGTTAATGGCGCGCCTTTGTCGTACTGGGCGGGCGTCAATGGGCGCAATCCGATGCGCTATACCGGCGGTTTGCTGGGCGGCGGCTGGATGGCGCGCCTGGGCAGCGACCTGGGCAATGACCGTTTCGACGGCACCTGGCTGGTGAGCAATTTCGAAAGCCTCGACCCGGCCCACGCTTGGTGGGGCAAGTACTATCACCTGTTCAGCGAAGTCGACAGCGAGGCCTCACGCTTCCTGGATTTCGAACGCTGGTGGGGCAGCCCGACCCTGCTCAATGGCGAAGAGATCGAGATGATTGTAGATGACCTGTTCATCGGCAATCAGTTGTCCGGCGGCCTCGGGCGCAAGAGCAACGGGCTTGACCTCAAACGCATCGAAGTGCCGGTGGTGGTGTTCTGTTCCTATGGCGACAACATCACTTCGCCGCAGCAGGCACTGGACTGGATCACCGACGTCTATCCCAGCGATCTCGCCCTGCAAAACGCCGGTCGCACCATCGTTTACCTGCGGCACGCGAGCATCGGTCATCTGGGCATTTTTGTGTCGGGTCAGGTGGCGCGGCGTGAACACCGTGAGTTGCTGGGCGCTGTCGACGCGATCAACGAACTGCCGGGCGGGCTCTATGAAATGCTCATCGAGGACCTGCCGGACCATTCGAAAACGCCCTATGCCGTGCGTTTCGAGCGACGACGTATCGCCGATATCCACGGTGACGTGCAGCCGCCCCGTGACGACGATCGCGAATTCGCGCTGGTCGAGCGTGCCTCTGATTTCAACAACACGCTTTACGACGGATTTGTACGGCCGTGGTTGCGTCAGTTGATCAACGAGCCGACCGCCGAACTGATGCGCAAGGCCCACCCGTTCCACCAGCAACAAGTGATGTGGAACAGTTTGAACCCGGCACTCTGGTGGCTGCCAGGCAGTGCCGCCCATGTGAGCAAGGATCGACACCCGGCAAGCCCGTCCAATCCATTGCTGGCTTGGCAGGCCTTGTTTTCCAACCAGATACAGGATGCTTTGAACGGCTATCGGGACCTGCGTGATGCCGCTCAGGAAATGAGCTTTTACGGCGTGTATGGCGTGCTAAACACCCTCACCGGCAATGCATCGGCACGCAATCTCCGGGCGCATGCCGAGCAGCACGATAAAGTCCTGATCGAAAGCCTTCAGGACGCGCTTCCCCTGGGCGGCATGATGGCGGCCTTGATCCGGATCCTGTTCCTGCTGGGCCGCGACAGTGATGAACCGAACAAGCAAAGCGTCGAGAAACTGATCCTGCAATTACAGGTGCTGCTGCAGGACTACAGTGCCGGTCCGCTGGACCTGCGCGAAACCCTGCGCCTGCAAAAACTGTTGGTCGCCACCCACCCGCAGGAAAGCCTGCACAGCTTGCCCCTGATGCTGGCCGAGGTCGAAGAACGCCAGCAGGTGCTGGCGGCCGTTGCCAATCTGCTGCCGGAACTGCTGACCAGCGGCGCAGACAACCCGTTCTGGTGTGAGCTTCACACGCTGCTCGATGTGCCGCTGCCGGGTTTCAGCCTGACTCAGCCTCCGGGTGAAGCCGATGTTGTCGAGGAAAAAGCCCCGGCGGCGCCCCCTGAGCCGATCAAGCCGAAAACTCCGGTCGTTGTACCAGAGCCTGTCAAACAAAAGGCCGCAGTGGTCGTCGCTGAGCCGATCAAGGAAACAGCCCCGGTAGTCGCACCCGCGCCAAAACAAACCAAGCCAGTCGAGCAAAAAACCGCAATAGCGCCCACCGCGCCAATTGCCAAGGCAGCAACTCCCGTGCGCAAACCTGCCAGAGGCAAGAAAAGCGTTAAAAAACCACCGATGAAATAACCCCGGACCGCTGAAGAACACCGCGTCACACCGGCGCGGCTTCCTCGATCTCAAACGATTCATCGGATCGGTACTGCCCCGGTGTCATGCCAAACCAGCGGCTACAGGCTTTGTTGAAACTGCTGTGGTCATGAAAACCAAGGAGATAGGCGACATGCTTCATGTTGAAGTGAGAATGACGCAGGTAGAAATCGGCCAGTTGTCGGCGTACCGCGTTCAGCACGTCCTTGAATTGCGTCCCTTCTTTTTCCAGCGCCCGTTGCAGCGTGCGCTTGCTGATGTTCAACGCCGCTGCGATCGACTCCATGTCGCATTGCCCATGGTCCTGACTCAAGCGCTCGGTGATCAGCGCACGAATTCTGCCGACAATGCAAAAACCAAACAGAAGGTCCAGTTGAGCCTCGGCAAAACTGTCATGCAGCACTGCCAACGCTTCGTTGGCCATGCTCAACGGCCGTATCAGTTCCTGCCCGTCAAACAAAATACTGTCGTAAGGCGCATCGAAACGCAGATCGCAGCCAAACAGCCGTCGAAGCTCGGTGGTGTCTTCAGGCTCGGGATAGGTGAATTCAACGCTCAAGGGTTGCGGTGCGTTACCGCCCGCCAGCTTGCGGCAAAACCCCAGTAAAGACGCCAAGCCCGCATCGGTGTATTGGCGCGGTTTGACCGAACCGTGCTGCTGATGATCGAGCCCGGACAGGCGGTAATGTTGCTCTTCCGAGGTAAAGAAAAGGCTGAATCCGGTGCCGATCAACGGACTGAAACGGACCAGGCGTTCAAGGGCCTTTTTCAGATTCAGGCTGGACATCATGGTGTAGCCGATGATCTGAAAGCTGCCGGGGTGGAAACTGCCATAGGCCCTCAAGCCAATGTCAGGATCGCCCGAGTCCTCGGCGGCCAGTTCCCATAGTCGATAGATGTTCTTTCGCTCGCAAAACGCACCTGGTTGGTCCGCGAGATCAATGTCTAGTCCAGCCTCCCGGCACAGACTGGCAACATCCAGTCCTTGAGCCGAGAGCGTATTTACCAGCACGCTGGCATAGCCTGAACTCATTCTATACATGGCGTCCTCAATGACCTGTGGAACCGGACGTCCTGTCCGGAGCCATAACTGATCTGCGATGAATCAAAGATTAACGGGTGGTTCAGTTGCCAATATTGATCCCAGTATAGGTAATCCTCATTTTCAGCCACTGTTCCCGGCCATTCGTCGCCCGGATGCAGCTAAACCGGACATGGCACCTTTGGACACCAGCCCGTCACCTCCCAACACTTCCGCATCCCGCGCCAATACCGAACAATCCACCCATCTTGCAGCGCAAAATATAAAAAGGAACGAAGCTTATGAAGTCGCTTGGTCGTATTGCGTTGGTCACGGGTGGTATGGGTGGGATTGGCACGGCGATCAGCCAGCGCCTGTACAAGGAGGGATTCAAAGTTATTGTCGGTTGCAGCGCTGATTCCGCCCGCAAGAACGACTGGATTGCCGGTCAACTGGCGGCGGGCTATCAGTTCGAATGTATCTACGGCGATATCACCGATTGGGAGTCGACGCGCAAGGCATTCGAGATGGCGCGGGAACAATTCGGCCCGGTCGATGTGCTGGTCAACAATGCCGGCATCACTCGCGATGCGTCCTTTCGCAAGCTGACGCACGAAGACTGGAACGCGGTGATCGGCACCAACCTGACAGGCCTGTTCAACACCACCAAACAGGTGATTGAAGGGATGTTGGCGAAGGGTTGGGGACGCGTCATCAATATTTCCTCGATCAACGGTCAGCGCGGCCAGTTCGGCCAGACCAACTACAGCGCAGCCAAGGCCGGCATCCATGGCTTCACCATGGCCCTGGCACGGGAAGTGTCCGGCAAGGGCGTGACCGTCAACACCGTCTCCCCGGGTTACATCCAGACCAGCATGACCGCGGCCATCCGCCCGGACATCCTCGACACCATGATCGCGGCCACCCCCGTCGGGCGCCTCGGCCAACCCGAAGAAATCGCCTCGATCGTCGCCTGGCTGGCCTCCGATGAATCGGGCTACAGCACCGGCGCCGACTTCTCGGTGAACGGCGGCATGAATATGCAGTAGACCGATCAGGGTAGGGGCACCCTGCTCCCGCTTGCCAGAATCTTAATGAGGTCACGCATGAACGAAGTCGTAATCGTTGCCGCTACTCGTACCGCCATTGGCAGTTTTCAAGGTGCCTTGTCCGCGATTCCAGCGACTGAGCTGGGTGCAGCGGTGATTCGCCGCCTGCTGGAAGAAACCGGCCTGGACGGTGCGCAGATCGATGAAGTGATTCTCGGCCAGGTGCTCACCGCAGGCTCGGGGCAAAACCCGGCACGCCAGACGGCCATCAAGGCCGGCCTGCCGTTTACCACCCCGGCCCTGACCCTGAACAAGGTCTGCGGCTCGGGCCTCAAGGCTGTGCAACTTGCCGTTCAGGCGATCCGCTGCGGCGACGCCGAGCTGGTGATTGCCGGCGGTCAGGAAAACATGAGCCTGGCGCCTTATGTGCTGCCCAAAGCGCGCACCGGTTTGCGTCTGGGTCATGCGCAGTTGCAAGACAGCGTCATTCAGGACGGTTTGTGGGACGCCTTCAACGATTACCACATGGGCATCACGGCTGAGAATCTGGCCAAGCAGTACAACCTCAGCCGCGAAGATCAGGACGTCTTCGCCGCCACCTCGCAACAGAAAGCCGCCGCCGCCATCGAAGCGGGCTACTTCAAACGAGAAATCACCCCGATCCTGATTCCTCAGCGCAAGGGCAATCCACTGGTGTTCGATACAGACGAGCAACCGCGCCCGGGCAGCACGCTGCAAGCGTTGAGCAACCTTAAACCGGCGTTCCAGAAAGACGGCAGCGTGACCGCCGGTAACTCGTCGACCCTCAACGATGGCGCCGCCGTGTTGCTGCTGGCCAGCGCCGCCACTGCCCAGGCTCTCGGCTTGCCGGTGCTGGCGCGCATCAAGGCCTATGCCAGCGCAGGCGTGGACCCGTCGATCATGGGCATCGGCCCGGTCCCGGCCACACGTCTGGTGCTGGAAAAAGCCGGCTGGAGCCTGAACGACCTCGACCTGATCGAAGCCAACGAAGCGTTCGCCGCGCAATCGCTGGCGGTCGGCAAAGAACTGGGCTGGGACACCGCCAAGGTCAACGTCAACGGGGGTGCGATTGCGCTGGGGCATCCGATCGGCGCGTCGGGCGCGCGGATTCTAGTGTCGCTGGTGCACGAGCTGATTCGCCGTGACGGCAAAAAAGGCCTGGCCACGTTGTGCATCGGTGGCGGCCAAGGTGTCAGCCTGGTCATCGAACGATAACAAGAATCACAGGACTGCTTGCTTGACTGCTGACGCGGTGCCGAATTGCGGCACCGCGGTTTTTTTCTGCCCGGTTTACCGATGTGGGCAAGGAGCTCCATGGACAATAACGCGCACACCTTCAACACCTTCTGGTCAGGCCAGGTCCCGTTCATTGCCTCCTTTGCAGTGCAACAATTACGCCTGTGGGTCAGCACCAATCCATGGTTCACCGGCCAGGAATACGAGAAGTGGTTCGATTTACCACGCACCACACTGGAAAGCCTGCAAGCCGAATATCAAACCCAATGGGGTGATCTGGGCCAGCGTCTTCTGACCGGCCAGCCGTTTTCCTTTGAAGATCGACGTTTTTCCAGTGGCAACTGGAGCACGCCGCTGTTCGGTTCCCTCGCGGCGTTCTACTTGCTCAATGCCGGTTTTCTGCTGAAGCTGCTCGATAAACTGCCGATCAAAGACAAGAAGCCCCGCCAGCGTCTGCTGTACCTGGTGGAGCAAGCGATTGCCGCCGGTGCCCCCAGCAACTTTCTGGCGAGCAACCCCGATGCCTTGCAACGCGTCGTCGACACTCAGGGCGGCAGCCTGTTCACCGGCCTGTTGCACCTGGCCAGCGACCTGCAGGAAGGCAAGATGCGCCAGTGCGACAGCGGCGCTTTCAAGGTCGGCGTCGATCTGGCCAACACCCCCGGCGAAGTGGTGTTCGAGAACGAACTGTTCCAGTTGATTCAGTACTACCCGCAAAGCGAAACCCAGTACCGGCGCCCGGTGTTCATCGTCCCGCCGTCGATCAACAAGTACTACATCCTCGACCTGCGCCCGGACAACTCGATGGTTTGCCATCTGCTGCAACAAGGTCACCCGGTCTTCCTGATGTCGTGGCGCAACTTCGATCAGGCGCACGCCGGCACCACCTGGGATGACCTGATCGACACCGGCATCATCAAAGGCCTGCAAGTGACCCGCGAGATCAGCGGCGAGCAACGCCCCAATTGCGTGGGTTTCTGCATCGGCGGGACGTTGTTGAGTTCGGCGCTGGCCGTACTGGCGGCGCGCGGCGACAAGGACATCGCCAGCGTGAGCCTGTTGACCACCTTCCTCGATTACCTCGACACCGGCCCTATCGACATCTTCGTCGACGAACAACTGGTGGCCTACCGCGAGCGCACCATCGGCGGCCAGGAGGGTCCCATCGGCCTGTTCAAGGGCGAGGACATGGGCAACACCTTCTCGCTGTTGCGCCCCAACGATTTGTGGTGGAACTACAACGTTGACAAATACCTCAAGGGCCAGAAGCCGATCCCCCTCGACCTGTTGTTCTGGAACAACGACAGTACCAACCTTCCGGGACCGATGTACTGCTGGTATCTGCGCCACACCTATCTGCAAAACGACCTGAAATCCGGCGATCTGGACTGTTGCGGGGTCAAACTCGACCTGCGCGCCATCGATGCACCGGCGTACATCCTCGCTACCCACGACGATCACATCGTGCCGTGGCGCAGCGCTTATGCCAGCACCCAACTGCTTTCCGGGACCAAGCGCTTCGTGCTGGGTGCCTCAGGGCACATCGCCGGAGTGATCAACCCGCCGGCCAGGGAAAAACGCCATTACTGGACCAACAATCGTGTTTCGAAGGATCCTGACACCTGGTTCATGAATGCCCAGGAACAGGCCGGTAGCTGGTGGAGTGACTGGTTCGTCTGGCTGGCAGACCAGTCCGGCGAGCGCCAGCCTTCCGTGCTGCACACCGGCAACACGCAATACCCGGTGCTGGAATCGGCACCCGGGCGTTATGTGATGCAATGACCGACGGCCCCGCGCACTCACCGGGTTTGCGCGGGGCCGTTCTTCGCGCGTCTTCGCATAAAAACCAAACACAGCACATCGCTTCAATATTCCCGCCTGAATCTGCGCAACCATGGCCTCCTCACCCACCCGTAAGGACCTCGCCATGGCCATCGCCAAAGCTGTACCCGGCAAAACCCTGCTGACCCCGACCGACCACACCCTGATCATGATCGACCATCAATCGCAAATGTCCTTTGCGACCAAGTCCATCGACGCGGTGACCCTGCGCAACAACGCAGCGCTGGTGGCCAAGGCGGCCCGCGGCTTCAAGGTCTCGACCATTCTCACCACCGTGGCCGAGAAGAGCTTTTCCGGTCCGATCTTCGACGAAATCAAGTCCGTGTTCCCGGAACACAACGTGATCGACCGTACCAGCATGAACACCTGGGAAGACGAGCGCATTGCCGTTGAAGTGAACAAGTTCGGCAAGCAGAAAATCGTCCTGGCCGGCCTCTGGACCTCCGTGTGCATCGTCGGCCCGGCACTGTCGGCCATCGACCAGGGTTTCGAGGTGTACGTGATCGCCGATGCCTGCGGCGACGTCACCACCGAAGCCCATGAAATGGCCATGCAACGCATGATTCAGATCGGTGCGCGTCCGATGACTTCGCTGCAATACCTGCTTGAGCTGCAGCGTGACTGGGCGCGCGGTGAAACCTACGACGAAACCGTGAAAACCTCGATCGCCAATGGCGGTGCCTACGGTCTGGGCCTGATCTATGCCAAGAGCATGTTCGGTGCCTCGGAAGCCCACTAAGCAACAACCAGCGGCTCCGTACACGCGGAGTCGCTGCCCGGTGGTGATTGATCGATGACGTTTTTCAAGCGCAAACCCGGTCTGCCGTTCTGGTTGTCGGTGATAGTCGCCGGCACGGCCGCAACGGCGCAGGCGGACGAAATGGCGCAAGCCGGGCAAGGGTTCCTGGACGGTGCGACGCTGAATGTCCTCAGCCGCAACTTCTACCTCAACAGTGATTACCGCTCTCCTTCGCCGTCCGGCAAAAGCTACAAGGCGGAATGGGCGCAAGGTTTCATTGGCGCATTCGAGTCTGGATTTACCCCCGGCCTCTTGGGATTCGGCCTCGATAGCCACGCCTTTTTGGGCTTGAAACTCGACAGTGGCAAGGGCAGTTCAGGCACCGGATTGCTGCCGGTGGGCAGTGACGGGCGAAGCGACGACAACTATTCCAGCGCCGGCGGCGCGCTGAAAATCAAGGCCTCGAAAACCACCTTGGCGTACGGCGAGATGATGGTCGAAGCCCCGGTGTTCGACACCGCCGACAAACGTCTGCAACCGGAATACGCCACCGGTTTTCTGCTGAACAGCCGTGAATTTGATGGCATGAATCTGCAGGCCGGCCACTTTACGGCGTTCAAGAATCAGGACAATTCAACGAGCAAGGGCAATTTTTCCGGTTACGGGGCCAACACCGACGCCGGTGGCATTTCGTTTGCCGGCGCCGACCTGTTCACCCAAAGCCCCGTCGGCGGTGCGCTGTATGCCTCGACGCTGACCGACACCTGGCATCAGTACTACGGCAACGTGCACTTCAAGCAATCCAGAGTATTCGTCGACGCCAATGTCTACCACACACGGGACACGGGCGAGGCATTGTCCGGCGCCATCGACAACACCGCTTTCAGCCTGTCCGGCAAATACACCGTCGACGCCCACGGCTTCACTCTGGCTTACCAGAAAGTCAACGGTGACACCCCGTTCGACTTCGTCGGTGGCGACTCCATCTACCTCGCCAACTCGATCAAGTACGCCGACTTCAACGGCGCCCACGAACAATCCTGGCAAGCCCGCTACGATCTCGACCTGAGCACCTTCGGCGTCCCCGGCCTGGCCTTCATGACGCGTTACGTCAAAGGCACGCAGATCGACGGGACCCATGCCCCCCAGGGCGGCGCCTATAACCCGTTCGACGCCGCGACCGGCACCTTCGTGCCGCAACAAGGCGACGGCGGTCGGCATTGGGAGCGCGACATCGATTTGCGCTACATCGTGCAATCGGGGGCGGCCAAGGACTTGTCGCTGCAACTGTCCCATGTGTCGCACCGCGCCAACCCGGCGCAGGCAGGCGATGATATCGACCGGGTGTATGTGGTGATCCAGTACCCGTTGAACTTCGGGCCTTTCTGATCGGGAAAATGGCGGAAGGCAGCCGGAGTCGAACCTGCCCGGGAACGGATGCCGTCCCCAACCGGGTTTGAAGCCCGGCCGCGCCACCGGGCGCGATTGCCTTCCTTGAACTCAGTGATCGTCTTTTTGCGCCAAGGCACTGTCGAGACGGATCTGGCGTTTGTCGCCCATCCGGCGAGTCAGGCCGATGCGGTCAAAGTACTCGAGAATCTGAATGCTGCGTTTGCGCCCCAGGCCGACCGCATCGCGAAACGCCGCGACCTGAATCACCGGGTCGTGCTCGGCCAATTGCAACAGCATAGCCGCCAATCGGCGGATCATCGCCTCGGTGTAGAACAGGTCCCGCACCACCTGATGCAGCAGCCCCAGCCGCGCCATTTTGCGCAGCAGCAGGCGCACGGTCGTCTCGTCATGCCCCAGTTGGCGTACCCACGGCGGATCGAGACCGGCCTGTTCGAACAGCGGTTGCAAGCGCTGCCACAGGGCTTCGTCCTCTTCGTTCAAGCGCACTTGATGACTGGGTAAATGCAGCCATGGTCCGTTGGTGGCGATGGCGCCGCTGGCCAATAAGTCGTCGATCAGACGAAGGAACGTCGAGCGCTCCAGCGTGGTAGCAGTGAAGCGGCGCAGGCGATCGCGGTCCGGGCCCATTTGGTCCGGTTCAAGTGCGTGGAAACGTGCGAGGTGTTCCAGCAAAGGCGTTTTCAGGGCTTCCCAACGAGCCGAACTGAACAACAGCACACCTTGACGGGTCTCGATCAAACGCACGTCATCGGGTAACACCCAGGTCGCGCGCGGACGGTTGAACTGACGCTCCAGTTGCCGTGGATCGAGGCCGGTGTCGCTGTTGGCCAGCAAGGCCGGCAATAGTTCTTCCAGCGAATGGCGGGTGGCGAGCGCCTGAAGCTGCGCCAGTCGTTCGGGGCTGCGGCGGTGTCGGGTCGGGGCAAACGGATCAAGCACCCGACCACCGCCGAGGGTGCGCTGGGCGCTTTGATCCCGCAGGATCAACGGATCGTCCTTCACCGCCTGCACCGGGGCATTCAGCAGGATCTGCGCGAACATCCGCCCGCCCGGTGCCAGGCTCGCATCTTCCAGCAACGCCACCCGCCCCGTCACGTCCTGAGTGCCGAGGTGAACATGCACCGGCTGAAAATGTTCGAAGGATTTGGCTTCGCTGCGCAGCAATCGCAGGTCGATGTCCAGTCGCTGAGTCGGGGCATACAGCCACTCGGCCAGCAGCCATTGACCACGGTGGATGTGCTCCAGCGCCAGGCGTTCGGCACTCAGGTTCAATGCCACGCGTTGACCGGCAAACGCTGTGTCCGCCGCCCGATTTTGCGCGTGCAAACCTCGCACCCGCACAGGTTTGCCCAACGGGCTCAACACCAGTGTGTCGCCCACCGTGACTTGCCCGGACAATGCCGTACCCGTCACCACAATACCGGCGCCAGCCACACTGAAAGCCCGATCAATCGCCAGACGAAAGCCACCGTCGGTACTGCGTTGATGCACGTCACGCTGTGCGTCGAGCAAGGCCTTGCGCAGTGCCTCGACGCCCTCCCCGGTCACACTCGACAGCGCGATCTGTGGCGCATCGGCATAGGGTCCGGGCGCCAATAGCGTGGTCATTTGTTCATGGACGGCTTGCACCCTGGCCGGTTCGACCCGGTCGCATTTGGTGATCGCCACCAGTGCCCGGGGAATCCCCAGCAATTCAACAATCGCCAGGTGTTCGCGGGTTTGCGGCATGACGCCGTCATCCGCGGCGACCACCAGCAACACCAGATCAATGCCCTGCGCCCCGGCCAGCATGTTGTGGGTGAACCGCTCGTGACCGGGAACGTCGATGAACCCGGTCAATTCGGCGCCCGGTTCCAGCGCGGCATACAGGTAGCCGAGGTCGATGGTCATGCCGCGTTCGCGCTCTTCCCGGCGTTTGTCGCCGGCCTGCCCGGTCAACGCCTGCAGCAGCGCAGTCTTGCCGTGATCGATGTGCCCTGCAGTGCCGACGATCACTCTGCCCGCCCCTCGACGGACAACTGATCGAGTTGTTGCAGCCATGCGGTTTCGTCGTCGAGTTGCCGCAAGTCCAGCCACAGCGCGTCGTCATCGATACGGCCCAGCACTGGAATGGCCAATTGACGGAACGCGGCTTCCAGCCCCAGCAGTTGCCGGCCGCGTAGACGTTTGGACACATTAGGCCGCAGGCATAACGCGGCGCTCGGCAAGCGCGCCACCGGTTGGCTGCCGCTGCCGATCATGCCCAGCGCCGGCAGCGCACTGACGCTCCAGCCGTCACCCAATACGTGTGCCAGCGACGGTTGCAGCCGTTCGGACTGGGCTTGGATGTCGGCTTGCGGACGAGTCAGCAGGCGCAGGCTCGGCAAACGTTCCGCCAGCCGATCCGGGTCGCGGTACAAACCCAGCACCGCCTCGAGGGCGGCCAAGGTCAGTTTGTCGACCCGCAGTGCGCGTTTCAGCGGGTTCTTCTTGATCTTCGCGATCAGGTCCTTGCGCCCGACAATCAACCCCGCCTGCGGGCCACCCAACAATTTGTCGCCACTGAAGGTGACGATGTCCGCGCCATCGAGCAGCGCCTGACGCACCGTCGGTTCGGCGGGCAGGCCCCAGCGAGTCAGGTCCAGCAGACTGCCGCTGCCGAGGTCTTCGAGCAGCGGCAAGCCATGACTGTGTGCCAACTGCGCGAGTTCGGCGGTTGGCACCCGCGCGGTGAAACCTTCGATGCTGTAATTGCTCGCATGCACCCGCATCACCAGACCGCTGCGCGGGCCGATGGCCGCCTCGTAATCACGGGCATGGGTGCGGTTGGTGGTGCCAACTTCATGCAGCCGAACCCCGGCCCGCGCCATGATGTCGGGAATGCGAAACGCGCCGCCGATTTCAATCAGCTCGCCCCGGGAAATGATCCCTTCCTTGCGTGCGCCCAAACTGTTGAGCGTCAGCAGCACCGCCGCCGCGTTGTTGTTGACCACGGTCACCGCTTCGGCGCCGGTCAGTTCGCGGATCAGGCCTTCAATCAGGTCATCACGGTCGCCACGCTTGCCGCTTTGCAGGTCAAATTCAAGATTGAGTGGATAACGCGCGGCCATTTGTACGGCTTCGATAGCGACTTCGGGGAGCAACGCCCGTCCGAGGTTGGTGTGCAGCACGGTGCCGGTCAGGTTGAACACCCGGCGCACTTGGCTTTGGTGATGCCGGGCCAGACGCTCACCCGCCCGCCCCGCCAAAACCTGCGGGCTGATTTCCACCGCATCGAGTTGCCCGGTCTGGACCGGCTCGCGCAAGTCATCGAGTAATTGCCGCAGGCTCGCCAGCAGCGCGTCCCGTCCATAGCGCTCGGCCAACGGTTGGCAGGCGGGATGGCGCAGCAGACTGTCGATGGAAGGCAGCCGCAAGGTTTGAATGGCGGAAGTTGAAGGCATCAGGCGCTCCTGGAAACGATTGACCGTCGCGCCTGAGTGTAGTCGTTGAGTGTTTAGTCGCCCCCGGGTGCCAGCAGCAGATTCGGCGCAGGACGCAGGTAGCCTTCCTGCTCCAGGCGCATGTCGAGCATCAGACTCGCCAGGTCCGCCGACAGCGCTTCGGCTTCGGCGTCGTTTTCCAGGTACAGCTGTTTGAGGTAACTGCGACAACCGGGGCAGGTTTCGGCGCGCAATGGCGCTTGATTGGCCGCATGGCGGTCGTCATCAAGGCTGACGTATTCAAGTCCTTTGCTCTGTTCGCAGTACACGCACTTGACCCGCACCACATGCCATTCGCAGGCACACAGCGAGCACACCAGATAACGCAAACCGTTGTGTTTGCCGCGATGGCGAATCACCCCGGCCATCGCCGGCGAACCACAGGCCGGACATTGATTGAGGCTGTCGCCGGGTTTCAGCGTCAGATCAGGCGTGCTCAGCAGCCAGTGACTCCAGACCGCTTGCAACGCGGCACCGAGAAACGGCACCAGTGCGGCGGGCAGCAGCGTGAACTGGCCACTGACCAACGCCACCGCCCAGGCTTTGCGTTGCCCGGCGTCGGTATTGCGTAACGTCATCAGGGCTTTTGCTACCGTCGGTTGCGGCGCTGGCGGGTAGTGCTGCAACAAGGAATCGAGGTACGGCAACCAATGACCCTCGCGCACCAGCGTGTCGGCGGCCAGCGGCGGCAGGCCGTGCGCTTGGCAGACCTTTATTCGTTCGGGATCGGGCGGGGTTGTGACGGGTGGATCGTCCATCAGATGCTGCTGCACATGACACAAACCGGCCACCAGACGCAGATAGTCGGCCAGCGGATGCCCCTCGGCCAGGCGCTCCAGGCGCAATGCACGCAAGGTAAACAGGTTGTGCGGCGGCATGTACAAAAACGGCGGTGAACTCGCCGCCGCTTCAATTTCTCCAGGCTCAAGAATCGTCGCCAAAGTGCTTATCCTTTTTTGCTGATCGGCGGGTCGGGATGTTCGTCGCGAGTCACTTCGCGGTACCAGAGTTCATGGTGTTTCTTCGCCCAGGCGCGGCTGACCCAGCCATGCACCATGGCGCTGATCGAGCCTTTGATCCAGATCCCGGCGTAGATGTGGATGATGATGCTCAGCACCAGTACAAATCCGGCCAATGCATGCAGCAACATCGCCCAGCGAATCGCGGTGATGCCGAAATAAACGCTGAAATACGCGCGCCAGATCACCAGCCCGGTCAACAGCAGCGCGAGCATGCAGGCCAACAACGTCCAGAACAGCAGTTTCTGTCCGGGGTTGTATTTGCCGATGGGCGGCACGCCCTCCTCCTCGTTTTGAATCACCCTGTCGATCCGCTTGAGCCACAAGCCGTCATTGCGGATGAAGAAGTTGGCCCGCCAAAAGCGGATCACCAGGCCGAGGAACAGCACAAACATCACCACGCCCATGAACGGGTGCAGGATCCGCGTCCACGGGCCACCGCCAAACAGGTTACTGAGCCAGAACAGCGCCGGATGAAACAGCGCCAGCCCGGACAGTGCGGCCATGAAAAACAGGATCGCCACCAGCCAGTGATTGGTGCGCTGGCCGGCGGTGTAGCGCAGGATTTCTTTGCGGATCATGGTCTGTTCTCCCCGCGCGGATCAAAGGTGTGCACCGACGGATCGACTTCGTGCACGGCAGGATCTTTAAGCGGCGGCGGCATTTCATCTTCCTCAACGACCTGCGGCCCGATGCGTACGTAGTGGAAGAACCCGGCCAGCACTGCCAGTCCCATTGCCAGCAACCCTAAAGGTTTGCTCACGCCTTTCCATAACCCCACCAACGGACTGATCGCCGGATCCTTCGCCAGCCCGGCGTATAACTGCGGCGTGTCGGCGTGGTGCAGCACGTACATCACGTGAGTGCCGCCGACACCGGCCGGGTCGTACAGACCGGCGTTCTCGAAGCCACGGCTCTTCAGATCAACGATCCGTTCAGCGGCGTGTTCCTTCATGTCTTCCTTGGTACCGAAGACGATGGCGCCGGTCGGACAGGTTTTCACGCAGGCCGGTTCCAGCCCGACTTCGACCCGGTCCGAACACAACGTGCATTTGTACGCCTTGTGATCCTTTTGCGAGATCCGTGGAATGTTGAACGGACAACCGGTGATGCAGTAACCGCAGCCGATGCAATGGTCCTGGTTGAAATCGACAATGCCGTTGACGTGCTTGATGATCGCACCGGGGCTGGGGCACGCGGCCAGGCAACCCGGTTCGGCGCAGTGCATGCAGCCATCCTTGCGGATCAGCCACTCGAGGTTGCCGGCGTCGGTTTCATGCTCGGTGAAGCGCATCAGGGTCCAGGTTTCTGCGCTCAGGTCCTGCGGGTTCTCGTAGGTGCCTAGGCAATGGCCTACATCGGCGCGCAGCTCGTTCCATTCCGAGCAGGCGACTTGGCACGCCTTGCAGCCGATGCATTTGGTGGTGTCGATCAGCTTGGCCACCTCCTCCTGATTGCGCACCGAAGGTGGAACTGTCGTGGTGGCCGAACGGGCAATGATGTCTTGGCTGGCCATTTAGACTTTCTCCACGTTGACCAGGAATGACTTGGATTCCGGGGTCTGTGTATTGCCATCGCCGAGGAACGGCACCAAGGTGTTGGTCAGGTAGCCGTGACGGGTGAGCCCGGTAAAACCCCAGTGCAGCGGGATACCGATCTGGTGCACCACTTGGCCGTTGACCTGCAACGGACGAATCCGCTTGGTCACCACCGCCACCGCTTCAATGTGCCCACGCTTGCAGCTGACGCGCACACGGTCGCCGGCGACGATGCCTTTTTCCTTGGCCAGCACCTCGCCGATCTCGACGAACTGCTCCGGCTGGGTAATCGCGTTGAGCTTGCAGTGCTTGCTCCAGAAGTGGAAATGCTCGGTCAAGCGATAGCTGGTCGCCGCGTATGGGTAATCCTTGGCCACACCGAGGGAATCCCACACCGAATCGAAGATCCGCGCCGCCGGGTTGCTCGTGGCTTTTTTGTTGGTCGGGTGCAGCGGATTGATGCCAATCGGTGTCTCGAACGGCTCGTAGTGCTCGGGGAACGGGCCTTCGTTCATCTTGTCGACGGCGAAGAACCGCGCCACGCCTTCGGGGTTCATGATGAACGGATTCATCCCCGCTTCCGGCGGCACGTCGGCCTTGTAGTCGGGCACATCGGTGCCGCCCCAGACTTTGCCGTTCCACCACACCAGGCGTTTTTTCGGGTCCCATGGCTTGCCTTGCGGATCGGCCGAGGCGCGGTTGTAGAGAATCCGCCGGTTCGCCGGCCAGGCCCAGGCCCAACCCAGGTGTTGATGCATGCCATACGGATCGCTGTTATCGCGACGGGCCATCTGGTTACCGGTTTCGGTCCAGCTGCCACAGAAAATCCAGCAACCGGACGCGGTGCTGCCGTCGTCCTTGAGCTGACTGAACGCGGCCAGTTGCGCATTGCCTTTGATCGCTGCGCCCGTGGCGTCGATGAAATCGGTGGTGGCGTAGCCGTTGATTTCCTTGGCCAGTTCTTCCGGCGAAGGTTCGTCGGAGATTTTGTACTGCCACGACAGTTTCAGGATCGGATCGGGATAGGCGCCGCCCTTCGCTTCATAGCGCTGACGCAGGCGCAGGAACAGTTCGGCCATGATCCGGATGTCGGTTTGCGCTTCACCCGGCCCGTCCGCGCCTTTCCAGTGCCATTGCAGCCAGCGGCTGCTGTTGACCAGCGAGCCGTCTTCCTCGGCAAAACAGGTGGTGGGCAAGCGAATCACTTCGGTCTGGATGTCGGTACTTTTCACATCGTTGTACGGCCCGACATTGCGCCAGAACTCCGAGGTCTCAGTGGACAGCGGATCCATCACCACCAGCCATTTCAACTTGGCCAGCGCCGCCATCACCCGGTTTTTGTCGGGCAACGCCGCGATAGGGTTGAAGCCCTGGCACATATAGCCATTGACCTTGCCCTGACCCATCAGGTCGAACATCTTAAGAATGTCGTAGTTGGGAATGTCCAGTTTCGGCAGATAGTCGTACGCCCAATTGTTCTCGGCCGTGGCGTTGCCGCCGTACCAGGCTTTCATCAGGCTGACGTGGAATTTGCTGTAGTTCTGCCAGTAGGACAATTGCCCCGGACGCAAAGGTTTTTGCGTGCGTTTGGTGATGTAGCCGGCGTACTCCTGCTCGGCATCGCTCGGCAAGGTGAGGTAACCCGGCAGCGAGTTGGACAGTAAACCGAGGTCGGTCAGGCCCTGAATGTTGGAGTGCCCGCGCAAGGCGTTCACGCCCCCGCCCGGCATGCCGACATTGCCCAGCAGCAATTGCACCATCGCCGCGCTGCGGATGATCTGCGAGCCGATCGAGTGCTGGGTCCAGCCCAACGCATACAGGATGGTCATGGTCTTGCCCGGCACCGAGCACGTGGCGATCTCATCCCATATTTTTTGCATGGCGTCGACCGGCATTCCGCAAATCTGGCTCGCCAGGTCGATGTTGTAGCGGCTGTAATGCTGCTTCATCAATTGATAGACGCAGCGCGGGTCTTGCAGGGTCGGGTCGACCTTGGCAAAACCGTCCTCACCGAGTTCATAGCCCCAGCCGGATTTATCGGTGTAGCTGCGCTTGGCAGCGTCATAGCCGCTGAAAATACCGTCTTCGAAGCCATAGCCGGCTTTGACGATGAACGACACGTCGGTGTAGTTGCGCACGTATTCGTGCTGGATCTTGTCCTCGGTCAGCAGGTAATTGATCAGCCCGCCCATGAAGGCGATGTCGGTGCCGGTGCGAATCGGCGCGTAATAGTCGGCCACCGAGGCCGTGCGGGTAAATCGCGGGTCGACCACGATCAGCCGCGCCTTGTTGTGCGACTTGGCTTCCGTCACCCATTTGAAACCGCACGGGTGCGCTTCTGCTGCGTTGCCGCCCATCACCAGAACCAGATTCGCATTGGCAATATCGGTCCAGTGATTGGTCATGGCGCCACGGCCGTACGTCGGGGCAAGACTTGCCACCGTCGGGCCGTGTCAGACACGCGCCTGGTTATCAAACCCCAGCATGCCGAGACTGCGAATGACCTTGTGGGTGATGTAACCCGCTTCGTTGGACGAGGCCGACGCAGCGAGAAAACCGGTGGTCAGCCAGCGGTTCACCGTTTGGCCTTGCGCGTTCTTCTCAATGAAGTTGGCGTCGCGGTCGGCCTTCATCAGGTCGGCGACGCGGTCCAGCGCTTCATCCCAGGAGATGCGCGTCCATTCGCTGCTGCCGGGCTTGCGCACCTGCGGGTAGTGCAGGCGACCGGGGCTGTGAATGAAATCCAGCAGGCCCGCGCCTTTGGGGCACAGGGTGCCACGGTTGACCGGGTGGTCAGCGTCACCTTCGATGTGGATGATGTTTTGCGCGACATTCTTGGCTGTATCGCCCTGGCTGTACATGATCAAGCCGCAACCGACCGAGCAATACGGACAGGTGTTGCGAGTCTCATGAGTGGCGGCAAGCTTGAAGTGGCGCACCTGCTCGGCGAGGGCCAGCGTGGGGGCCATGCCCAACGCGCCCAGGCTCGAGCCTGCAAGGCCGATACCAGCAACCTTGAAGAACTGACGACGGCTGAGGTCCATCGTGCACTCCTGATCAGGTGGAAATCCGGGGCTTTGCCGGACTTTTCAATCAATCACGGTGACGGCAGCCGGGCTGCCGACACTTCAAACTCTAGTCAATGCAGGCATGCCCGGTGTGAAAACCGACCGTCGGGCACGCCCATACACTCAACCTGTGGGAGCGAGCCATGTGGCGAGGGGGCTTGCCCCCGTTGGGTCGCGAAGCGGCCCCAGAATCTCTACGACTGCTTCGCAGCCGAACGGGGGCAAGCCCCCTCACCACATAGCTCGCTCCCACAGGGTCTGGGCGATATCATGGTCGCCATTCCAATCCTGCTTTCACGAGACCGCGCATGACTTTCGATTTTGATCAGGTGTTCGACCGCCATAACACCGGTAGCACCAAATGGAGCCGCTACCCGGCCGACGTGCTGCCGATGTGGGTGGCCGACATGGATTTTGCCGCGCCGCCGATGATCATCCGGGCCCTGCGAAAACGCCTCGAACACCCGATGGTCGGCTACAGCGTGGCCCCGGATGACCTGCGCGATGCCATCGTCGCCGACCTCTGGAACAAATACGCCTGGCGCGTCCAGCCACAAGAGCTGATCTTCCTGCCGGGGGTTGAATCGGGTTTCAACATGGCCCTGAAAGCGCTGGTGCAGCGGCCACAGAACGTCGTGGTGCAAGTGCCCAACTATCCGCCGCTGCGTCATGCACCGGGGCATTGGGGCCTGAACAAGGTCGAACTGAATTTCGATGAGCAGGCCGACGGCACCTACACCACGCCGCTCGCCACCCTCAGCCAGTCGCTGCAAGGTGGCGGCGCGTTGCTGCTGAGCAATCCGCACAACCCGCTGGGCAAAGCCTTCCCGCGCGAAGAACTGCAAGCGATTGCCGACATCTGCCTGGAACAGGGTGCCTGGATCATCTCGGACGAAATTCACGCCGAGCTGTGTTTCGACGGGCGCAAGCATGTGCCGATGGCGACCCTGAGCCCGGACATAGCCCGGCGCACGATCACCCTGATGTCGGCGAGCAAGGCCTACAACATCGCCGGCCTGAAAACCTCGTTCATGATCATTCAGGACCGCGCCCTGCGCGAGAAGGTCAACCACGCCCGTTGCGGCATGGTCGACAGCGTCAACCCGCTGGGCCTGGAAGCGACTCGCGTCGCCTACAGCGAAGCCGGTCCATGGCTGGCGGAGCTGAGCGCGTACCTGCAAAGCAACCGCGATTACCTGGTCGACGCCGTTCGCACCCGCCTGCCGGGCGTCACCATGAACGTGCCGCAAAGCACTTACCTGGCTTGGCTCGATTGCTCGGCGCTGGGATTGGACAACCCGCAGCAGTTCTTCCTCGAGGAAGCCAAGGTCGGTTTGAGCCCAGGCCTGGATTTCGGCGATGACGCCGGGCAATTCGTGCGCCTGAACTTCGGCTGCCCACGGGCGTTGCTGGAAGAAGGTATTGCGCGAATGGAGCGCAGCTTGCGTAATCGCAAGGCCTGATTCTCTCTCAGTAACAACACAAATCCCCTGTGGGAGCGGGCTTGCTCGCGAATGCGGTTTTCCTGTCACCATTGATGTTGACTGATATACCGCATTCGCTAGCAAGCCCGCTCCCACATTGGGATTTGTGGGAAATTTGGATTATCGGCACCTGAAATCCAACCGAACTCAAGCCAAAACCCCAGGGTCAACCCTTTGACCCGATTGCCTTGAACCCGGAGATTGAAGATGACTGACTATCCAAAGCCACCCTTCCCCAAACAACCCCAAGCCGTCCCCGGTTCACAGCGCAACATGCACCCGGTCCCCGACTGTGGAGAGCAGTCCTATAAAGGCTCGGGCCGGCTGCAGGGCAAGATCGCCCTGATCACTGGCGCCGACAGCGGCATCGGCCGTGCGGTGGCCATTGCCTTCGCCCGTGAAGGCGCGGATGTCGCCATTGCCTATCTGAATGAACACGAAGACGCGCTGGAAACCGCCCGTTGGGTCGAAGACGCCGGACGTCAAACCCTGCTGCTACCCGGCGATATCGCGCACAAAGCCCAGTGTCAGACCTTGGTCGACAAGACCGTCGAGCGCTTCGGGCGCATCGATATTCTGGTCAACAACGCCGCGTTTCAGATGAGCCACGACACCATCGAGGACATCACCGACGAAGAATGGGTGATGACCTTCGACGTAAACATCACCGCCATGTTCAGGATCTGCAAGGCAGCGCTGAAGCACATGAAGGCCGGCAGTTCGATCATCAACACCAGTTCGGTGAACTCGGACCTGCCCAAGCCGACCCTCCTCGCTTACGCCACCACCAAGGGCGCGATTGCCAACTTCACTGGCGGACTGGCGCAGATGCTCGGGCCCAGGAACATCCGGGTGAACAGCGTGGCACCGGGGCCGATCTGGACACCGTTGATCGTCTCGACCATGCCCGATGACGAAGTGCAGAACTTTGGTTCAGAGACACCACTGGGGCGGCCAGGGCAACCGGTGGAAGTGGCGCCGATTTATGTGTTGCTGGCATCGGACGAGGCCAGTTACATCACTGGACAACGCTATGGCATCACGGGCGGCAAGCCGATCCTGTGAACCCTGACCTGTAGCAGCTGCTACAGGGTCAAAAGAACTGTGGGCCGTGGGCTTACTGGTTTTGGTGACTATTCTGGTGGAAATGATTCTGGTGTGGTTCAACCTGCTGTCGCCTGAATACCTGCGCGCAACGGTTGGTTGATTGCATCAGCCCCGGCATCTCACCTCCTGCCCTGCGAGTTAAGACATGAGCTTCATTCTATGGGTGGCGGTGCTGGGTGCCGTGCTGCTGACATTGGCGCTGACTTCGTCGTACCTGCGCTGGATGCCGGTGACCACATCGGCGGTGTGCCTGGTGTTGGGTGTGGCCATCGGGCCGGGCGCACTGGGTTTGTTGAAGCTCAACACCAATGACGCCGCTGACTGGATGGAGCACCTGACGGAAGTCGCGGTGCTTTTCTCGTTATTTGTCTGCGGTCTGAAATTGCGCCTGCCGCTCAAGGACAAGACCTGGCGAATCGCTGTCGGGCTGGCCGGGCCGGTCATGGTCTTGACCATTGGCGGCGTGTGTTTGCTTTTGCACTACGGCTTCGGCGTCTCGTGGGGCGCCTCCGTCCTGATCGGCTCGATTCTGGCGCCGACCGACCCGGTGTTGGCTGCCCTCGTACAGGTCAACGACGCGCGGGATGATGACCGTGTTCGCTTTGGCCTGTCGGGCGAGGCCGGGCTCAACGATGGCATCGCGTTTCCGTTCGTGATCCTTGGATTATTGTTGTTGCAACACGACGGCGATCCCGGTTGGCTGGGCCACTGGGCGCTTAAAAGTCTGCTATGGGCCGTCCCCGCCGCTTTGCTCACGGGTTACTGGATGGGGCGCGGCATCGGGCGCGTGACGTTGGCGCTGCGCATCCAGAATGATGACAGCACGCTGTCCCCGAATGATTACCTCGCCCTTGCCTTGATCGCCCTGGCCTATGTCGGGGCCGAAGCTATTCATGCCTATGGTTTTCTCTCGGTGTTCGCCGCGGGCCTCGGCTTGCGTCAGGCCGAGGTCAGTACCACGGGCGAGTCGCAGGAGCCCGCCGAGCATCTGGTCCAGCCCGTTGTGGGTCATCAGAATGTCGAGCCGCAACACGCCATGCGTGGCAACACCGACCATCTGGAGGATGGTCAGGTGGCGGCAGGCATCATGATGAGTGACATGCTCGCCTTTGGCGGTCTCGTAGAGCGGGCCATGGAAGTGTTTCTGGTGACGCTGTTGGGCGTGGTGCTGATTGCCCATTGGGATTGGCGTGCCCTGCCCATCGGCGGTGTGCTGTTTTGCCTGATCCGGCCGCTGAGCGTCGCGGCCATGCCTTGGGGCCGTTTGCTTGATTGGCATCAGCGAGCATTGATCGGCTGGTTCGGCATTCGCGGCATCGGCAGTCTTTATTACTTGTTTTATGCGTTGAATCACGGGCTCGGACAGTCGGTCGCATCGCTGTGTACCGACCTGACCTTGTCGGTGGTGGCGTTGAGTATCCTGATTCACGGGATCACGACCCAGCCCACCCTCGCTCGTTACGAACGTCTGAAAAATCAGGTTATCTGATTTGTTCTCTGCATTTGATCCGCGCACTTATCGAATTTTCGCCTGCAAAAAATTGAAATCCCTTTTTCTCCCGACAGTCACATCTTTAGTCCCGCGGTGTTTGTGTCGCGCGAGACCCGACAGGTTCGGTTCCACTGTGGCAACGACGCCTATTCAAAGGAACCCTGGAAAAGAAAAAGGTGCCGGTCATGATCGAATGTTCCTCCCCTGATGAAATCAAAGCCTGCCGGGCTTTCGCCCTGGAACGTAACCGTCAGATGTTCGAAGAGGCTCAGGACCTGAGTCGATGTGCGTTTGAAATGCTTGATGGCGGCGATCTGGACGTGGAGCTGTTTGATCGTTATCGCGCATTGCGCCGCAAAGCTGATTCGAAATTTCAGGAAGCGATTGAGCATCTGCGCTTGCTCAACGAAGATTTCCCGCCGATTCCTCTATCCGTCAGCAACTCTCATCAATTACGCCAGCAGCTTGAACATCGAGCCTGAGCGTGAAAAGAAGCCCGGCAATTGCCGGGCTTCTTTTGACTGCGGCCTACATCACAGGCACTGCCTCTGTTTCAAGGTTTTCGGTCAGCGGTACATCACTGGAGCCCGGGGTCAGAATCACCTTGCGACATTGCTCCTGTTTCTTGTCGAAGAGCTTGTAGCCCTCGGCCGCCTGTTCCAGTGACATCCGATGGGTGATGATTGCGTCTGGTTGCAAACGTCCAGTTTCAATGTGTCCGAGCAATTCCGGCAAGTAGCGCTGCACGTGGGTCTGGCCCATCTTGAACGTCAGCCCCTTGTCGAAGGCGTCCCCGAACAGAAAGCCATGGATAAAACCCGAATACACCCCCGGAACGCTGACCACGCCACCGCGCCGAACCGCCGCAATGCACTGGCGTAGCGCCTTGCCGCTGCTGCCCTCGAGCTTCAGGGTGGCGAGCACCGTTTCTGTGGTGCTGCCCTTGGCTTCGAAACCCACCGCATCAATCACCGCATCCACCCCACGACTGCCTGCCGTTTGGCGAATGATCGTATCCGCCGGGTCATCATCGTCATCAAAATTGATCGGAATCACGCCATAGGTACGCTGCGCATACGCCAACCGGTAGTCATGGTGATCGACCATGAAAATCTGCTCGGCGCCGAGCATTCTGGCGCACGCCGCGCTCAACAACCCCACGGGGCCTGCGCCATAAATCGCGATGCTCGAACCTGGCCCGATACCGGCATTGAGCACGGCTTGCCATGCCGTGGGCAGAATGTCCGAGAGGAACAGCACCTTCTCGTCCGCCAACGTTCCCGGCACTTTGAATGGCCCGACGTTAGCTTTCGGCACCCTCACCAATTCAGCCTGACCACCAGGAATTCCGCCATATAAACGACTGAAGCCGAACAAAGCAGCCGCTGGAGGAATCGCCTTTTTATTGATGATCGCGCCTCTGCCCGTGTTGGTGGTTTCGCAGCTGGCATACAACTCCATCTGGCAGAAGAAACAGTCACCGCAGGCGATCACGAAGGGAATCACTACCCTGTCGCCGCGCTGCACGGCCGTGACGGCTGATCCGGTTTCTTCGACAATGCCCATGAACTCATGGCCGAAAATATCGCCATGCTCCACGGTGGGAATCTTGCCGCGATACAGGTGCAGATCCGATCCGCAAATGGCCGTAGCGGTCACCCGTAAGATCATGTCGTCAGCGGCTTCGATGATGGGATCTGCGACGGTGTCTACCCTGACGTCGTGGGCACCGTGGTAAGTCATTGCTCGCATGGCTACATCCTCGCGGGTGATTGAAAAGTCTCGGCTGTCTGTATTAAGGGAGCCGGCTTTAGAGGCGAGTTCAGTTGCATGAGTGGCGAATCTGATCGACGGTAAAACGCTGTGATGTTCCGTTAGCAGGGTCGCTCATGTAGCACCGCGAACTGCATGAGACCAATGGCGCACTCATGCAGCCTGCATGAGTGCAGATAGCCATCAAGCTATTTAACTATTTGATATTTATAGCGATGTAGCCCAGTAAAAAGTCGGCACGACTCCTGCTCTATCCGTTCAAGCGACTTTCGGCCACTGAGACCGTTCGCGCTCATCCCCGTGACAACTTGAGAGACTTGACCATGAACGCCATCGATCTGTTGAAAGCTGACCATGAACGTGTAAAAGGCATCCTGAGCCAACTGAGCGAATCCACTGAACGCGGCGTTAAGAAACGCACCGAGCTGCTGGCCAAGCTGGAAATGGAAATCAGCATTCATACGCGACTTGAGGAAGAAGTCCTGTACCCGGCTTTCAAAAAGGCCGGCGGCAAGGAGCAGGACGTGATGTATTACGAAGCCAAGGAAGAGCACCGCACCGTGGACTCACTGGTGCTGCCCGACTTGAAGGTTACCGACCCGTCCACCCCGGAGTTTGCGGGCCGAGTCAAAGTGGTCAAGGAACTGCTGGAACACCACATCGAAGAGGAAGAAACCGAGATGTTCCCGCAAGCGAAAAAACTGCTGGGCAAGGAGATACTGGAAGAATTAGGTGCGCAGATGGAAACGCTGAAGGCGCAATACAAAAAAGAACTGAGCGACCGCAATCTCGCTGCTTGAATATTCACTTAACTCAACGCTGTAACTGTGGCGAGGGAGCTCGCTCCCGCTGGGTCGCGAAGCGGCCCCCTCGCCACAAGTTACCCTTTGTCACTTCATGGCTTGGGCAATGATTTCCACCAGGTTTAGCTGAGTGAAGGGTTTGGACAACCGCGGCAGTTCGAGCGCGAAGCCTTCCAGGCGCTCGGCATAACCGGTGGCAAGTACGATCGGCACCTCTGGTCTCATGGTCCGGATGGCGTGTGCCAGTTGTGCACCATTCATCTGCGGCATCGCCATGTCGGTGATGACCAGATCAATGCCTGGGGTACGCCCGAACAGTTCCAGCGCCTGTGCGCCGGAAGTCGAACTGATCACCCGATGGCCGAGGTCTTCGAGCAACAGGCCGGTGCTGGTCAGCACCAGGCTGTCATCGTCCACGACCAATACGCACAGCCTGTATTCGGGGGTCACTGCCTCGTCGTCGGCAACCTTGGGAATGGCTGAAGTCGACGTGGCGGCGGGAATCCAAAGTTCGGCCCGAGTGCCACTGCCCGCTTGGCTCTTGAGAATGAATCGCCCGCCCAGTTGTTCGATAAAGCCATGAACCATCGACAACCCCAGGCCAGTACCTTTACCGACACCTTTGGTAGTAAAGAAAGGATCCATCGCGGACGCCAGGGTGCTTGCATCCATGCCCTCGCCGGTATCGGTAATGTTCATGCAAACATACTGGCCGGGCGTCAGCGACAACGCTGAGTGTTCGTGAATATCTTCTGTCTGGGCGCTGATCGTAATTTTGCCGCCATGGGGCATGGCATCGCGGGCGTTTGTTGCGAGGTTGAGCACCGCCAGTTCGAGCTGGTTGATGTCGGCCAGGACCGGCACCAGTCCAGGCGAATAACGGGTTTCGAGTTGTACCGACGGACCGAGGGAACTGCGCAATAAACCGCTGATGCCTTCAATCAATCCGGGGATTTCCACGGATTCGGATTTGAGCTCCTGGCGTCTGGCAAACGCCAGCATCCGCTGGGTCAGCGAAACACCGCGCAAGGCGCCCTGGGTGGCGTTGTCGATCAGCCGCATGACCTTCGGATCATCCGCGACGCGTTTGCGCACAATTTCGAGATTACCAAGGATCACCGTCAACAGGTTATTGAAGTCATGGGCGATCCCGCCGCTGAGTTGGCCGATCGCTTGCATTTTCTGCGACTGGAATAACGCCTCGCGGGTTCGTTCAAGGTCTTGCTGGGCAAGCGTCGCTTCGGTGATGTCACGGGTAATCTTGGCAAAACCCAGCAGTGTGCCGGTCTCGCCCCAGATCGGGTCTACCACGACGTGGGCAAAAAACCGCGTACCGTCCTTGCGCACGCGCCAGGCCTTGTTTTCGAATCGCCCTTCTCGTGTCGCGGTTTCCAATGCCCGTTGCGGTTCACCGGCTTCCTGGTCTTCAGGGGTGTAGAACATCGAAAAGTGTTTGCCGATGACTTCGTCTGGCCGGTAGCCCTTGATCCGCTGGGCGCCCTGATTCCAGTTGGTCAGGCAACCATCCGGGGCCAGCATGTAGATGGCGTAGTCCGTGACGCTTTGCACCAGCAACCGGAATTGCTGTTCGCTTTGCTTGAGGGTTTCCTCGGCCATTTTACGGTCGGTGAGATCCCGGGTGATCTTGGCAAACCCCAACAGCTTGCCGGTAGGGTCGAGAATCGGGTCGATCACTACGTGACACCAGAACCGCGTGCCGTCCTTGCGCACCCGCCAGCCCTCGCCTTCGAAACGGCCTTCATTAATGGCCGTGTCCAGCGCCCGCCGGGGCAAACCGGCATGTCGATCTTCTTCGGTATAGAACCGCGAGAAGTGCTGGCCGAGAATCTCCGCTTCCTCGTAGCCTTTGAAACGCCGCGCGCCAGAGTTCCAGCTGGTGATGATGCCGTCGGGATCGATCATGTAGATCGCGTAGTCCACCACAGCATCAATCAGCAGGCGAAAGCGCATCTCCTCGATGGAATTGGTTTTGGACGGCACATCACTCATCAATCACACCTGCGACTTTCATTTTTATGGAGTATGAGGCAAACCGTGGGTTTGGAAAGCCGCAACTCGCTTGTTCTGTGGAGTCCAGACAGCAGACCACCTATGCTCGACGCCAACTCCCATTCCTGGCAGATAAAAGGCGCTTCCATGATCCTGATGCTATTGCCGACCTGCGACTACGACCCGACCGAGAGCAGCGTGCCCTGGCAAGCGATGCGCAGTGCCGGGATCGAAGTGCGTTTTGCCACACCGCAGGGGTTGCCGGCCTACGCCGATTCGCGCTTGGTGGAGGTTGGCTTTGGTCCGCTCAACCCGTTGCTGATGACACGCAAGCCGAACCTTGCCCGTTACAGGCAGATGACCGAAGACGCCTCATTTCGCCAACCACTGTCCTATGACGCTGTCGACCCGAGCGAGTTCGATGGATTGTTGATTCCAGGTGGCCACGCCAAGGGCATGCGCAGCTTGCTGGAATCTACTGAGGCACAGCGGATTGCCTTGCACTTCTTTAACGCAGACAAACCGGTGGCCGCAGTGTGTCACGGTGTTCTGCTGCTGGCCCGCACCCTCTCCCCCGAAACCGGATTTTCTGTACTACGGGGTCGCAAGGTCACCGCGCTGGTGGCCAGCACCATGGAACTGCCGGCCTGGGCAATGACCGCGCCCTGGCTTGGACGTTATTACCGAACCTACCCGCAGACGGTCGAGGCAGAAGTCACTGCCGCCCTTTCCAGCCCCGCAGATTTCCTGCGGGGCCCCTTTCTCGCCGTACGTGATTCGGCGGACCAGCCACAACGAGGTTTTGTCGTAAGCGATGGCCAGTTATTGACCGCTCGCTGGCCGGGAGACTGTCATCGCTTTGCCGCCGAATGGGTACGCCTTATCGGTTCACGTATTTGACGATGTAGGCGTGTAGGTCGTTGTAGACGAAGTCAGGCACCAGTTTGGCGTGTGCCTGGGTTTTGAGTAATGCCAGATGACACTCCTTAAGCATCTCGTCGCGTTCCCTCTTGGTAAAAATGAGGTTATTGATGATATCGGCATAGGTGCTGCAGGCGGTCGGTGCCGTTGGAGGGGTTACTTCGGTCGCATCTTTTGCATACGTTTTCTGGAAGCGCGATACCCGCTCTTTCAACCCGCCGAGCCCCCGTTCATACACCGTGATCTGTGAGCCGCTGACCGCTTTGGAGGCGGTTTCAAAGGCCAGGATGATCGCCTGTGAATGACTCATGCTGGCGTCGAGCGACGCGCGCGCGACGAACCTTTCCAGTTCCTTTTTTTCCAGGCTGCTCAGGGCTCTTTTGATGCTCGACAGGTGAGCGAACGCTTGATTGCAGCCCACGATATGCGTCTCGAACTGATAACCGGCGTTGGTGGCCAAGGGTGGAAAGGCGGCGAAGTCGAGGCTGTCGAACGCACATTCCATGATGATGTTGTATTTGAGGGTGAAGGCTTCGGTGAAAATCTTGGTACTGACCTCCCGGACAAAGGCTTCCGTATGCTTATACGCATGCAGGACGCCACGCTTGATCATCTCGGCGTATTGAGGGTGTTTTTCTCGATACTCGGGCAAATAAAGGCGAACAAATTGCTCATAGCACTTTGAAGGCAGAAGGGTTTCTTCCAGCAGATAGGTTTTGCCCGAGCCTTGCAAACCGGCAACGATCAGGACTTTGGGCGTTGCCTGGGCGGTGATCCCACGAAACAACGTCGCTTTTATTTCATTGAACGCGGCAGTGACCTGCTCCGGGGTGTAAACATATTGCGGCGTTACTGACATACCTTGATTTCCTTATCAAAGAGTTGCTTGGAAGTGATTGCCTGCCCTTTGAATAAAGCGCTGATTCGGCGTTTGTTCAAATCGGCGTGTCTTTCAAGATATGTCGCTGTTTTTTAAAAGGAATATTCCTACTCGATAGCGCGAAAATGCGTCGGTTCAAGCGACCACCAACGTGGGAATAGTTGTTTAACCTTGCTCTCGCCAAATCGGTCATCGATGAGCATTACCACCCCCTGATCCTGCTGGGTGCGGATCACCCGTCCAGCCGCCTGCACCACTTTCTGAACGCCTGGAAACAGGTAGGTGTAGTCATAACCGGCACCGAAAATGGCGGCCATGCGGCGTTTAATCTGTTCGTTGATCGGGTTGAGTTGCGCCAGGCCCAGTGTGGCGATGAACGCGCCGATCAACCGTGCGCCCGGCAAATCGATGCCCTCACCAAATGCGCCGCCCAACACCGCGAAGCCGACGCCTTGGCTGTGCGCGGTGAACTGGTCGAGAAAGTCCTGGCGCTGCGCTTCGCCCATTCCACGGGACTGTGACCACAACGTAATGTGCGGGTGACGCTCGGCCAGCAACTGCGCCACTTGCTGCAAATAATCGAAGCTGCTGAAAAACGCCAGGTAGTTACCGGGTCGCTCTGCAAACTGCCGCGCGATCAGCTCGACGATGGGTTCGAGCGACGCCTGCCGGTGGACGAATCGTGTCGAAATCTGGCTGACAATGTGCACCTGCAACTGGTCGGCATGAAACGGTGATTCCACGTCGATCCATACCGTGTTCGCAGGCGTGCCCAGCAGGTCCGCGTAATATTGCCGCGGGCTCAGCGTCGCCGAAAACAGCACGGTGCTGCGCGCAGCGGTCAGGCGTGGGCGGATGAAACCGGCCGGCACCACGTTGCGCAAGCACAGCTGCGACAGCGGGCGCTGGCGGTCGAGGTCGCGTTTGCTGATGTCGAACAGGAACTGTTCATCGAAGAGTTCAGCGACCCGACAGAATTGCAGCATCTCGAAGTAAAAATTTTGCAGAGTGCTGTCCAGCCCCTGTGGGTGATCGTTCAGGTAGTCACCGATGCTCGCGCTGCACGAGAACACAGCCTGGAGCAGTTTTTCCGGCGCCTTGTCGTACGCCTGATACGCACCGGGTTGCTGGTTATGCAGGGCTTTCCATTCCCGATTGACCCGCTGCAGGGACTTTTTCAGCGCTTGCGGCGCGGTTTTGCGCACGCCATTGAGCGTCGACTGATCGAGACTGGCGCTGTACATCTGCCGGCCGCGTTCCACCAGGTTGTGGGCTTCGTCGACCAGCACCGCGACGGTCCAATTGTTGGCTTGGGCGAGCCCGAACAGCAGCGCACTGAAATCGAAGTAATAGTTGTAGTCCGCGACCACCACATCGGCCCAACGGGCCATTTCCTGGCTCAGGTAATAGGGGCAAATCTCATGCGCCAGCGCCACCTCGCGCAAGGCCGCCTGATTCAACAGGCTCAGTGTGCTGGCCGCCTGGCGCGCGGCGGGCAAACGATCATAAAACCCTCGCGCCAACGGGCAGGATTCGCCGTGACAGGCTTTGTCCGGGTGCTCGCAGGCCTTGTCCCGGGCGATCATCTCCAACACTCGAAGTGGCGGCGCATCGGCGCTTTGCAGGATCACCTGCGCCGCATCCAGCGCAAGTTTTCGCCCCGGCGTCTTGGCGGTGAGAAAGAACACCTTGTCGAGTTTCTGCGGCGCCAGAGCCTTGAGCATCGGGAACAGCGTGCCCACGGTTTTACCAATGCCGGTCGGTGCCTGCGCCATCAGGCAGCGCCCGGTGCTGACGGCTTTGAACACTGATTCGGCCAGGTGACGCTGACCCGGACGAAAGTCCGCATGGGGAAACGCCAAGTGCTGCGCCGCCTGATTGCGCGCGTCGCGATGGGCCATTTCCTGTTCGGCCCAGTGCAGAAACAGCGCGCAATGGTGTTCGAAGAACGGCTGCAGTTGCGCAGTGCTGAACGCTTCGACCAGACAGGTTTCCTTTTCGCTGACGATGTCGAAATACACCAGCGCCAGGTTGATCTGCGCCAGCTCCAGCTTGCGACACATCAACCAGCCATAGATCTTCGCCTGCGCCCAGTGCAGCTGCCGGTGGTTGGGCGGTTGTTTGCTCAAGTCGCCGCGATAGGTCTTGACCTCTTCCAGGCAGTTTTGCTCTGGGTCATAACCATCCGCCCTGCCCTTCACCCGCAAGGTTTTGTACTCGCCTTCCAGGGCCACTTCACTTTGATAACCGTCGCTGCGCCTGGACGCGACCGTGCGGTGCCCGACGATGCCTTCCAGCGCCGTCGGTGACGGGGTGAAACGCAGGTCCAGGTCGCCGACCTTGGCGGTGAACTCACACAGCGCCCGTACTGCAATGCTATAGCTCAAGCGCTCTGCTCCGCCCATTGCACGTAACAGACGGCGATGGGCATCTGATGCTCATGACAGAATTCCAGCCAGCGCAATTGGTTGTCTTGCAGGCGGTCGCCCGGGCCTTTGACTTCGATCATGCGGTAGGCTTTTTGCTGCGGCCAGAACTGGATCAGGTCGGGCATGCCGGCGCGGTTGGCCTTGATGTCCAGCAGCAGGCGTTTGAACGAGTGTTTGAGGTGTTCCGCTGGCAGGCAATCGAGCGCCTGCTCCAGCAACGTTTCGCTCAGGACGCCCCAAAACACGAACGGTGACTGCACGCCCCACTTGGCGGCATAACGCTGACGAATCGTCTGCCGGTAACGACCGTCATCGAGTTCGGCCAGGCACGCCTCGAACAACTCGGCACGGCGCGCGCAAAAGTCTTCATTCAACAGGTCCACCGGCCCACGCTGGAACGGGTGGAAGAACGCCCCCGGCAGCGGCGCAAAAATGGCCGGCCAGCACAACAACCCGAACAGCGAATTGATCAGGCTGTTCTCGACGTAATGCACCGGCGCCTGTTCTTCCTCCAGATGTGCCTGTACGTAATATTCCACCGACAGCGCCAGATCGGTTCTGGGCAAATGCAGATCCAGGCGTTGCATGGGCCGCGGGGCGGCTCGCTTGAGCGCCGGACCGCCGAGTTTGCGCCGCAGCCTGGGCAGCACACGCAGTAAATGCTGATGCTCGGTGGCACTTTCCGGCAACTGCTGCGCATGGTTAGCCAGGTCCAGGGCGAGCTGATACTCACCGCAACGTTCCAGCACACGAATCAGCCGCACCCGTGCGCCGGGATAGGCGCAGTCGCGGTAAATCGTCAGCGCGCCGGCGAAATCGGCGATACGCTCGCAGTGCTGACCGATCTGGAACAGCAACTTGCCACGACGACGCTGCAACCACGGATTGCCAAGTGTCAGCCCGTTGACCTGCTCGACGATGGACGCCAGCGGCTCGCCTGCTTCGAAATGCTGCTGGCACTGATGGAGGAACAGGCAGGCGTCCACGTCCTCACGGCTGCGCAAGCCTCGGGATTCGGCACTGAATTCGACTTTTTCATAGGTGAAGATGCCGAGATCGGCCAGCACGAACTCGGACCAGTCCTGATAAAGGTTGCCGAAAAACATCAGTTGAAACCGGTCACACAGGTCCATGATGGTCAAGCTGTACAACCGGTCATTCAATGCCGGGCACCATTGAGCAAAGCTTTGGGGCTCGAGAAAATGTTCGCTCAGCAGCGGCAGCCAATCGCTTTTCCTGCCCTTGGGCTGATCAATCGCAGCGCCAAAGCAGTGAACGATCTCGGCCTTGAGCAGCACATCGAACAGTTCCTCGATGTGCAAGGGCGATACTTGCGAGATCCAGCCTGCCGCCAGCAACGGTTCGGCCGCCCTGACGATGTCACCGATTTCGGCGTAACTCAGTTTGCCGGCCCTGAAATGCACGCCCTTGCGCATCACCATCCGGACCAGCAGCGCACGCGACTGCTTGGGCAGCCGGGTGAAATCACGGATGAACGCTTGTTCTTCTACGCTTAATACATCGGCATAACGATGTTCAAGCCAGTCAAGCACTTGCATGAAGTTATTGAGGTAATAGAACGGATCGTCGAGAGGATTTGCAGTCACAAGGAAAAGCGCCATGGCAAGCGAGTACTGGTTATGCGTACAGATAACAGCTACCCACCGTGCGGCGCAAACGGAAAAAGATAAGCGGCGGCGTTATTCGGTCATTTTCGGGCGGGCATCGAACTTTCTGCCAATCGATGGCACCAACCGGCATAGAGGTTTTTTTCAGCATTGTGAGAGGTGGACATGAACATCAAAACCCTGGGTTTGCCGCTGGTCGCAGCGGCCTTGTTAGCCTTGGCCGGTTGCTCGACGCCAACGGTGGTAACCCTGCAGAACGGCACCCAGTATTTGACCAAGGACATGCCGAAAACCAAGACCAAGGATGGGTTCTACGAGTTCGAGGATATTTCCGGCGCGAAGATCAAGGTCAACGCCAAGGACGTGGCCACGGTTCGCGCGGAAGACTGAGGACGCGGTTTGATCGGATTCCGCGTTATCGTTCTTCGCGAGCAAGCCCGCTCCCACATTTGATATTTGTCGTGTCCAAATCTTATGGCCACAGGCGATCGAATGTGGGAGCGGGCTTGCTCGCGAAGGGGCCCTTACCGGCGCCCCAAAACCATCAGGCAATCACAATCTCTGAGCCAGCCAGACTGTCCAGCCCAACCCCCACCAACGTCACAGAATCCGCACCAAACGTCAGCATCGTGTCATGCCCCACCGAAGTGGCATGCGCGCGAAAGTCATCATTCCCCTCGACCCCGAGAAACACCAGTTTGTCGTGCGCCTGATAACCCACGACCCGGTCCTGGCCAAACGAACCGCTGAACAGGAACGTATCGACCCCGCCGCCCGATTCCATCACGTCATTCCCTGCCCCGCCAACAAACACATCGTTGCCCTTGCCGCCGATCAAATGGTCATTGCCGTCCAGGCCAAACAGCCAGTCGCCGGTCGCCTGCGCCTTGAGCGTATCCGCCCCGCCACCGCCCTTCACCGATGAGGCGTACGCGGTCAAGTTGCTACCGACCGCAAGGCCATTCGCCGTCACGCTGTGCGTCACGTCATCCCTGAACAGCCCCCAGAGAAATCCCGGTTCCTTGCTGACAATGCTGCCGATGTCACGGGTAATGCTGATGCCGCCATTGGCGTCGCGAAGGTACAGCGTGCCAGCGCTGTCATTGGCAAACTCGACGGCTTTCACCGACTGCTGCAACTCCAGCACGTTGTTGCCCGTGCCGCCCAACAGGATGTTGTATCCGCCGCCATCACGGAACGTGTCGTTACCGTCGCGCCCCTCCAGGTAGTCGTTGCCTTTGCCGCCCTGAATCAGGTCGTTGGCGTCGCTGCCGATGATGAACGTGCTGCCCTTGTGGGTTTCGGCGTAGCGATTAAGGTCCTGCACCCAGGTGTTGGTCCGTGCCGGGTCGGACAGATTGGCGACGATGATCGTCGAGTCCTTGCTGGTGAGGTCGTAGAATTTCGAGTCGATCACCCGGTTCATGCCGTCGCCATACGCCGTAGGCAAATGCGAGATCCAGGTCGGAATGTTGAGGATGGAATACGGCAGCACGTTCCACGCCGTCGACGCGAAGTGATCGTTGAAGCTGACGATGTTATCGGTGGCCGATTCTTTGGGCGCATCGTGCACGCCCACCGATGACAGGTTGAACGATGAACCGTCGAGCGCACGAAACACCGGATCGTTTTCATAGCCGACATTGAGCACTTTGTCGGTGGCGCTTTGGGTGGGCGACGCGTAGGCGATGTAGTTGGAATCCTTGAAGAACCCGCCCCACTTGTCCGTGCTCAAGTCCGCCAGGCTGTTGACCGCCAACCCACCGAGGCTGTGGCCACTGACCAGGACGTTTTGACCCGACAGGCCATTGGCCTGGGCAAATGCCACAACGTTGCCAAGCAGGTTGCCGAAGGCTTCGCCGACGTAGTTTTTTGCGTAATCCTTGGGACCCAACGCCGCCAGCAGATCGTTGATCACGTCGCCAATCGAGTCGCCGATCAGAGTTTCCCGCGGGCCGCTGGTGCCGCGAAAGGCGATGCCGATTTCAGTCAGGTGTCCCTGGGCATCGTATTTGCCGAGGATCTCGACTTGCGCCGTGGTGTAGCCGGCCTTTTCACCGAAGAAGGTTCCGTGCACATCGACCTTGCCGTCATAGCCCAGTTGCGAGGCGGTGATGGGTGTCCAGCCAGCTTTGTGCACGGCATCCAGTGCGGCTTTTTCCGAATCGGGGTTCCAGGGAATGCCGGGAATGACACCCTGGGAATCGGTGCCACCGAGCAACGCGGTGACCAATGTCGCGGGCAAGCCCAGGCCAAAACCGTTGTGCTGATAGCCGGTGGCAAAGCCGTTGTCGAGGTTGTGATAGGCATACAGCGTGATTGCCATGGCGTCGGTAAACAACACTTTGGAATCCGCTGTGCTGAAGTTTTTGTAGTCGTACACACCCATTGGTATTGCCTCTCTTTTGTTGGAATTGTCAGAGATGGCTCACAACCGGGACGCCTCGATCACGAAGCACCCGGAGCCTTTAGTGCTTGATCAGAACTGCCAGTCCAGCGTCAGGCCCACGCCTTGGTCTTTCTCGTTGGAACCGATCAGCCCGTTGTAATCCAGGCTCACACGAACATCCTGCGTCACCGCCAAACCGGCGCGGGCACCGATTACGGCGGCGTTGCGATCCAGCGAAACGCTTTGCACGCTGAACGCGGTATTGCCGTTGGCAAATGCCAGGTGATCTTCGGACTGGGTGCTGCTCAGGTTGTGCTGCCAGCCCACGGTGCCGGACAGTTCCACCTGCTGTTTGTCCGACAGGGCGATCGCTTTACTCGCCCGCAGGCCCAGGGTTGAAAGCACGGCATCACGGTTGTCTTCACCGCCCTTGAGCGCGGCGGCATCGCCTTTTTCGGTGAAGCTGTCGCTGTTCAAGTGCACGTAGGCCAGGTTGGCGAACGGTTCCAGCGCCAGTGGTTGCACGCCCAAGCGATACGCCGCTTCGGTGAACAATTGCGCGGTGGTCGCATCGCGTTTGGATTTCTGTTTGCCGCTGACGTCGCCGAATTGCAGGTCACGTTTCACATCGATTCGATGCCAGCTGTAGGCGCCGCCGATGCTCAAGCGCAGGGCGTCGATTTCATGCCCCAGGTACGCGCCCAAGTGATAGCTGTCGACCGAGGCCGACGAATGCGTGCCATCGCCCATGCTCAACGAGCTGTCGCTGTAACCGGTGACGAAACCCAGTCGCGTATTTTCAGTGATCAGACCGTCAACCCCGGCCAGCAAACCGCCGATGGAGCTGTTGGAACTGGCATTGTCATGCCCCCCATCGCTCTTGCCCCAGGCGCCGAGGACTTTGAGCCAGGCGTTGCTGCGGTCATCGGTGGGTGCGGCGGCGTTGAACAGGTCACGCTCTCGCAGGCGTTCGCCGACGGCATCGCGCAGGTAACGGCTGTCGTTGATCAGCAGCGTGCCGATGGCCGGATGAATCTCGCCGGACAGTTGCTGGAAGGCTTGCTGAGCCACGGCAGCGGTGGGCGACAGCAGCAAGGTTTCGTACAGCGCATTGCCGGCGCCGAGTTGCTCGGCAGCCGCGGCGACCGCCCGTTGGTTCGGTGTCTGGCCAACGCTGCTGAACGAGGTGGCGTTGCGTTCTACCGCCAGTAGAATGCCATTGGCCGAGTAATCAAGCGTGCCCCCCAGGAACAGGTAGTTCGGCACCACTGCGCCGAAGCGCCCTTCTATCCCGCCGGCCGCTTGCAGAATGGTGTATTGATGGCCGAGCAGGGATTTCACTTCGCTGGTGGTCAGCAGTGTCGGGCTGTTTTCCAGGGACAGGCTGACTGTGGCGTTGTCGATGACGGCTTTGCCGCTGGCGACGATCTCGTCACTGCTCGTCGGTGACAACTCCACGGCATAGGTCGAGCCGCGCTCGAAGGTCACGTCACCCGCCACGTGCAAGGTCCCGATGGAATTGCCCGGCGCCACGGTGCCGCCGCTTTTGGCGGTCAACCCGCCGATGCGACCGTTACCCCCGAGAATGCCACTGTCGTTGACGGTGACCGTCGAGGCGAGCGAACCATTAATGGCCAGTCGACCCTGGTTGACCAGCGTCGGGCCGGCGTAAGTATTGGCGCCGGTCAGGACCAGCGTGCCGATGCCCTGCTTGGTCAGGCCACCATGGCCGGAAATGTCGTTGCGCCACACGTCGAGTCCGCAATGCACATCCGTGCACACCCGTTCGGTCGGTTTGCCGGCGTCGATGATCGCGCCGATACCTGGCAAGTCAGCTACAAACTGGCTGGAGCCGTAAGCGCCCTGAATGCGGAACTCTTCAGGAATGTCTTGCTCGGTGACGAACATCCCCGGACCATCGATGCCTTTGCGCAGATTGATCATGCCCCAGCCGTACAACGCGTCGACACCCGGTGCCCCAAGGTCGGTGGCCGTGGTGCGCAGCACGCTGGCGACCTGTGCGCCGGTCATGTACGGGAAGCGTTCCATCAGCACCGCCATGGAGCCTGCGACATGCGGCGCGGCCATCGAGGTGCCGTTGTAATTGGCGTAACCGGTGGTGAGGTTATCGGCATTGGTGCCGCCGATGATCGAGCTGTAGATTTTGCTGCCGGGCGCCGACACGCAAAAACTGGCGGTGTAGCCGCAGCGCGACGAAAACGTACTGATGTTGTAGAGGTCCGGGCTGGTGAGGTCCGGGTTCTTCTGCAACGCCGCAACGGTCACCCAGTTCGGCGCAATCTGCGGAATGAAATAGCCGAGGCCGGCGATGGCGTCCGGATTGTTGAGGTTGTAGTCGTTGCCGGCGGCGAAGATCGTGACGATGCCGCTGCGGGCAGCAGCAATGGCGCCGTCATAGGCACCGCCCGGTTTGGTCCCGAGCAGAGGCTGGATCTCGTTGAACTGCAACTGCGCATCCTGCACGGTGAAGTGCGGGTACGCCGGGTTGCGTCCGCCGAGGTCGAAGCGATCGGTAATGCCGATACCCCAGCTGTTGTTGATGATTCGCGCGCCGCTGGCGATCAGGGCATCCCATCCGGCCTTGTACACCGCGCCGTCGTTGCCACGAATAATGCCGTCCTCCGGACCAGGGTCGCCGTTATCGGCGCTGATGATCTGCGCGTTATATGCCACGCCGTGCATCGGCCCGCCATCGCGGCTGCCAGCAGCGATTCCGCCGACGTGGGTGCCGTGGGAACCGAGCTTACCGTCGTAGCCGACCGTGGGGGCGCCGTCATAGCGAAACGCATCCCCGGCTTTGACCGGGATGTACGGGTCGGTGTATTCGCGGATTCCGCTGGTGACCAGGGTGACGACTTTATTGGCGCCGGAAAACTCCGGGTGTTGGGCGTAGACCGGTTGGTCGAAGATCCCCAGCTTCACGCCTTTACCGCTATAACCGGCGGCGTAGGCGTCCTGTGCGTTGATCGCGCCCACGCCCCAATCGGCATTGAATTCGGCGCTGCGCCAGCTGTTGGGGTCGCCTGTGCGGCCGCTTTCCACGTAGGGGGCGGCGTGAGCCTGACCGATTGCGGCCAGCGCGCAGAGCACGGCCAGTGTGTTGTGCTTGTTATTCATCCAGCTACCGTCCTTAGTTGTGTTGCCAAAATCCTTTTTTGCCTTGAAAGGCACCTGCAAACTCACACGCTTGCTGTAGCAGTTGCCGAAGGCTGCTACAGGTCCATCATTGGGTCTTTGGGCCCTGGCCGAACGCTTCGTCGACCTTGGCAAGGTCCTGCTCGCTCAAGGTTCCGGCGTAGTAGTGCAACTTGGTCCAGGCCATCAAGTAGTCGTAGCGTGCCTGTGCCAGATCGCGGCGGGTGGTAAATAGTTGTTGTTCTGCATTCAGTGCGTCCAGGTTGACGCGCTCACCGCCCAAAATGCTTTGCTTGGTCGACACCACCAGCGCTTCGGCTGACACAAGGGCTTTTTGATAGGCACGCAATTTATTCACGCCCGACAGGCAGGCACTGAACTGTCGGCGCAGCTCGATCATGGTTTCCCGGGTCTTGCCGTCCAGTTCGTACTCGGCCTGTTCCATGGTGCGACTGGCCTGACGGGTGGAGGCCGACACCCCGCCACCGGCATACAGCGGCACGTTGACTTCAATGCCGATGGTGTTGGTGTCGTAACGCTGGTTATAGGTGTTGCCGCTTTCCGATTCGTTCTGGCGCACCGAGGCGTAGGCACTGACTTTCGGCAGATGCCCGGCGCGGTTGCGTTCAACTTCGTAACGCGCGACGTCCACCGCATGGCGCTGGGAGGCCAGGTTCGGGTTATTGGCCACGGCCATTTCGTGCCAGGTGTCATAATTGGCCGGTTGCAGGCTGAAGGTCTGGAAGTTCTGGTCCAGCGGCGCCAGGTCGGCGATGTCGATCGTCGGCACGCCAATCAACGCGCCCAGTTCACGCAAGGACGCGTCCTGCTCGTTGCGGGCCTCGATTTCCTCGGCGGTCGCCAGTTCGGAACGGGACTCGGACTCCAGCGTATCGGTGCGCGTGCCCTCGCCTTGGCGAAACATCTGCTCGTTCTGCTGGAACTGCTGTTCGAAGGCTTTCTTCTTGGCCAGCGCAATGTCGATCTGATCCTGAGCGAACAGCGCCTTGGTGTAGTTCTCCAGCACCCGCACCAGCAATTCCTGGCTCTTGCCGCGAAAGGCTTCAACGGCAAACAATGACTGCGCCACACCTTTGCGATACGCGGCGTAGGCTTCGTAATCGATCAGAGGCTGTTGCAGGGTCAGGGTCGAGCCGTAACTGCTGTAGTTGCGGTCATCGGTCTGGTTTTGCCCGCGATCATTAAGGTAAGTGGCCTTGGACGAGTTACGCCCCTTGTTGTAGTTGTAACCCACCTTCGGCAGCAAGCCGGCACGGCCAATGGTGCGGTTTTCCATGCCGGCATCGCGTTCCTTGAGCGCGCCGAGGAACACCGGATCATTACGCAACGCTTGCTCGTAAATGTCGAACGGCCCCATGGCCATCACACTGTTGCACGTCAGCAACGCCAGGGTCGCTGCGAGCAGGGAAAGCTTATTCATACAGCCGAACATCCTTATTCCTCGGTCAACGCGGAACCTGCCCGGTCGAGCAGCGGTTTGAACAGATAATTGAGGAGTGAACGCTCACCGGTACGCACGAACATTTCCGCGGGCATGCCCGGCTTGATCACCAGACCATTGAGCTTTTCCATCGCCTGATCGCTGACGCTGCTGCGTAGAACGTAGTACGGCGCACCGGTTTTCTCGTCGACCATCTGGTCGGCGGAAATCAGGCTGACTTCGCCGGGCACTCGCGGCGTGCGGCTCTGGTTGAACGCGGTGAACAGGATATCCACGGGCAAATGGGTGCCGACCTTGTCGATCAGGTTGATCGGCAAGTGCCCTTCGACTTCCAGCCGAGTGCCCTGCGGGACGATTTCCAGCAAGGTATCGCCCTGACGCACCACCGCGCCTTCGGTGTGCACCCCTAGGTTGACCGCGATGCCATCAGCCGTGGCGACGATCTCGCTGTGTTGCAGGTTGAACCCGGCGGAGGTCAGTTGCTCCTTGAGGGTCACGCTCTTGAGTTGCGCGTCGGCCAGTTGGGTGCGGACGTCTTTCTGATATTCCTCGATGTGCTGTTGCAGCTTGAGCTTCGCTTCGAGGACGCCCTGCTCCACCCGCCCGCTTTCGCCGGTGTTCTCGGCCAATTGCTGCTGCACTTGCGACAGCTGACGCTGGTATTCCATCAAGCGGTTGCGCGCAATGTAGCCGTTGTCCGCCAAGGGCTGAAGGTTGCTCAGTTGTTGTTGCAGCGAGTGGGCCTGGGCCGTCAGGTCGGTACGCGCGCGACGCATGCCGGCCAATTGCGCGCTGGCGCCTTCCATGTTAGCGCGCAACCCGCCTTGCTCACGGAAATAGGCTTCGCGGCGACTGCTGAACAGTTGCCGCTGGCCTTCAAGCACCAGCGCCAGTCGCGGGTCGGCATTCTTGCTCAGTTCGGCCGGGAAATTCACTTGTTTGAGGTTGTCCCGTTCACTTTCCCAGCGCGCGACGCTGGCCCACGCCATGCGGTATTGCGCTTGCAGCGAATCGACGTCGGCCGCGACCTGAGTCTGGTCGAGCTGGAACAGCGGCTGGCCGAGCTTCACCACTTGACCCTCACGCACCAAAATGCGGCTGACCACACCGGGGCTCATCGATTGCACGGCTTTGCGTTTGCCCGACACCACGACCGTGCCTTGCACCGGAATGCCTTGATCGAGCGGCGCGAGACTGGCCCAGGTGAAGAAACTGCCGGCGCCGACGATGGCCAGAATCCAGCCCATGCGGACGAAGAAGCGTGCATCGCGCTCGGGGCGTTCGGCGATGTAGTCGTGTTCCATCATGGCTTCGCTTTCAGTATTCATGCGTGCGCTGCTCATACACCCGAATTCCTTGTCGTGGGCTGATACTGCCGGCTCATGCTGAGCCCGCCCGGTGCCTGCGCGGCTTTTTCACGTTGTTGTTCCTGAGCACCGGACAGTGCCTTGAGCACGTCCTGGCTGGGGCCAAAGGCCTGCAAGCGCCCTTCGTTGAGCACCAGCAATTTGTCGGCCTGGGCCAAGGCTGAGGAACGATGGGTGACCAGGATCACGCTGGTGCCCTGGGCTTTCATGTGCGCGATGGCGCTGGCCAAGGCGGCTTCGCCCACGGTGTCGAGGTTGGAGTTGGGCTCGTCCAGCACCACTAGGCTCGGGTTGGCGTACAACGCACGGGCCAGTGCCACACGTTGTTTCTGGCCACCGGACAAGCCGCTGCCATCTTCGCCGAGCACCGTGTCGTAGCCCTGCGGCATGCGCAGGATCAGTTCATGCACGCCAGCCTGTTGCGCGGCCTCGACGACTTTCTGCGGATCCGTTTCGCGAAACCGGGCAATGTTTTCGGCAATGCTGCCACTGAACAACTCGATGTCTTGTGGCAAGTAGCCGATGTAGGGTCCGAGGTCGTCGCGGTTCCAGCGATGAATGTCCGCGCCGTCGAGCCGAACCGTGCCGCCGAGGGTGGGCCAGACGCCGACCAGTACCCGGGCCAGTGTCGATTTGCCCGAGCCAGAGGCGCCGAGCACGCCCATCACCTCGCCTGCACCGAGGTTGAAGTTGACCATGTGCAGTGTCGCAGTGCGTTGGCCAGGCGGGCCGGCGCTGACTTGTTCGAAAGTGATCTGTCCTTTCGGTGCCGGCAGTGCCATGGCTTCGTCAGTCGGTGGAAAGGCTTGCAGCAACGCATCCAGGCGACGGTAGGCCAGCTTCGCGCCACTCCACTGTTTCCACACGGCAATCAACTGATCGATGGGGCTCAGGACGCGACCCATCAGGATCGAACCGGCAATCATCATCCCGGCAGTCATCTCGCCCTTGATCACCAGCAACGCACCCAATCCCAGCACCAACGATTGCAGGCACAGACGCAAGGTCTTACTTAGGGAACTGATGATCGCGCCGGTGTCACTGGCCTGATTCTGCAAACTGAGAAAGCGCGAGTGCACTTGAAACCAGCGTTTGCGCAACACACCGAGCATGCCCATCGCCTGGATGGTCTCGGCGTTGTGCAAGTGGCTGGTGGCTAATTGGCTGGACTTCTGGGAAAAACCGGCGGCTTCGCCCAAGGGTTTTTTGGTCATTGTTTCGTTGAGGAAAGCGAGGCCGATCAGGACCACAGCGCCCCCCGTCGCAAAAACACCCAGCCAGACGTTGAACAGGTAGATCACGAACAGATAGACCGGAAACCACGGCGCGTCGAAGAAGGCAAACAGCGCGGGGCCGGTGACGAACTGGCGAATGTGCGTCAGGTCGCCCAGGGACTGCCCGGCATTGCCCTCGCCTTTGAGCAGGTTGCGCTCGAACGCGGCTTGATACACCCGCAGGTTGAAGCGTCGTTCCAGTTGGCTGCCGATGCGGATCACGATGAAACTGCGCACGATCTCAAGCAAACCGATGAAGGCAAAAAAGCCGACCACCATCAGCGACAACATGGCCAAGGTCGTTTCGTTCTGCGAAGACAACACACGGTCATAGACTTGCAGCATATAAATCGACGGCACCAGCATCAGTACGTTGATCAATGCGGTAAAACAACCGACGCTGATCAAGATACTTTTATAGTCACCCAATGCCTTGAATAAGGGGGCGGTGGCCGGGCTCTTTGCCATCTTCATGGGGTCATCCTGAGGTGTTATTCCCCGTCATACCTGACGAAGTTTCCATTAACTGTCCGCGCATGCACGGATGTGCGCTTTACGCACGAACGCTTACAAACTAACAACAACTTTAAGTGTGTCAGGTCCTGATAAAGCATCGCGGCATTTTAATTAATGTGCCTGACGCACGAGTGTTATGACCAGGGTGGGGTTCAAGGCGGCTTTATAGGAGCCATCACGTTGGCGACTGAGAAACAAAATCTTCGAACCATCGTTACCGGTGATCGCAATACCGTCCGGCTCGTTAAACCAGCCGATGGCTTTTTCTCCCGCCAGCCATGCGCTTAAACAGTCGGCGCCTTTGCCCAGTGTCAGCTTGAGCTGTAATTCGATGACACAGACGTTGGACGGCTTGTCCTGCAATACCTGGGACGCTGGCGAGTCGTCCCGGCTGCTCAGAGTGGCCAGCCATTTGCCGGCCAGTTCCGCGGGGTCTGCTAATTTCAGGCTGCTCGCCATGGCTGCTTCTCCAAAAAAAATCATCCACGTCGCCAGGAGCCACGCAGTCGTTCTGTTGCTAAAGGCTTTATGGGCCATGGTTGTTTACTCCAGCCTCAGAGGGCGGCACATCGGCGCCGCCCTCCTTGACGCCTTACATCAGGCTGCGATGTCCGAGAACGCCGCCTGGCCTACGGTGCTGACGAGGAAATCCGCCACACCGTGCCCGGAGAAGTCCACCGACAACAGGCTGTTACCGCCCGACGTGGTCAAGACGGCATCGCCGACCGCTCCCGTGAACGAACTCACGAAGTGCAGACCTGCGCCCTTGGTGATACCCGTCAGGTCGATCTTGTCCAGGCCGCTGACAAAGTCGAGGATCTGATCGGCAACACCTGGCTTGGAGTCACTGCTGGCGGCGAACACAAAGGTGTCTGAACCGGCGCCACCCCACAGTTTGTCCGCGCCGCCTGCGCCGTAGAGAATGTCGTTGCCGGCACCGCCCTTCAGCTCATTGGAGACGCCGTTGCCGATCAGCAGGTCGTTGCCCGAACCGCCGATCGCGTTCTCGATGATCGCGCCCTTGGCAATGGACACATTGCCTACCAGGCCACCAACGTCGGAGAACGAGGCCTCATTGAGGTTGATCTTCTGGTTTTGGGTGAAGCCGGAGAAGTCCAGGGTGTCCTTGCCGCCCGCGTCCCACACCGAAAACACCACCTTGTCCGACGACGTAGACGCGCTCAGGAAGTCGCGACCTGCGTTGGAGTTGAAGCCGTAAGTGGTGTCACCGGTTCGGGTGGTGGTGTTGGCGCCGTAGAGTTTCTGGATGGCGGCAATGTCGTCCATCAGCGGGCCGGACGAATACGCTTCGACACCGCCCTTGCTGAAATTCTGGCTGGTATTGCTTTCACTCCAGTAACTCATGACGCTGTAACCGCGGGTGTCTTGCCCGTAGGTGGCGTCGTTGTAAGTCGGCGCGCCTTCACCGGCGTTGTAGTCACCAGGATGGGCCAGGCCCAAGGTGTGACCGATTTCGTGAGTGAGGGTTTGACGACCGTAGTTGTTCAGGTCCGGCGTCTTGTTCGGCGTATAGCTGCTGTTGGTCAGGTACCAGGAAGCCCCGTCGTAACCCGCGCCCGTGCCCGGCAGATAAGCGAATGCCGCAGCGCCGTCCTGGCCACCGCTGTAGTTGCCGAAGGTCATGTGACCGTCGCCTCCCGTGGCCTTCTCGGCGAAGGTGACGTTCGCGACATCGGCCCAGGATTGCATGGCGAGCACTGCCTGGGCTTTTTGCTGGGCGCTGAACTGACTGAAGCCGGTAATCCCGTGCTTGTTCATGGTGCTCGACGACGCCGAAGTCAGGAACGTGTAGGTCAGTTCGATTTTGCCGTTGCCGTCCTTGTCCTGGTAGGCAGCACCGTCGCGCAGCAATTGGGTCGCTGCCTGGTCGACGGAATAGGAGGGTTTGCCATTGACCGTGAGATTGCCGCCGCGGTCAGACTGATGGCTGAAGCTGTCGATCTGGCTGTAAGCAGAACTCGGTGCAGCCAATGCATGCGAGGGGGCAAATGCCTGTTCAGCAAGATCAATAGCGTTGTTTTTTACTTTCGACATAAACACACTTCCTTGTTTGGCTATGGAACAGTTTTTTGTCAGATAGCGACAATCTCTGGCGAGATCGTCCTATCACTCGCCCAATGAAGGCGAAAGAAAACTGACACAATTCGAAATCAAAGGTCTACATTTTTTTTGACGTCAAATTGTGCTGTTCCAGCAAGTGCCCGGAAATAATGCCTGCGGTGTCGAAAGTTTGTTCGGGTCTATGTGCGTTTGCGCAAATTGTCTGACGATTTGATATTTAAATATTAAATAGGGATAAGTTTGTTGGGCTTATAAATATGAGTGCCACTGCATTGATATCAGTTAGGCTTCGGGTTAGCCACAACATATCGAGCAAGCGACTTTACGTCCTCCTCCCGCCGAACCTCCCGATCGTGATACGCCTTCTGCCAAAGCCGCCCTCGCCGCCCCAAAAGCCCGATTGACCGCCAAAAACGGCTGCCGCTGGTGAACGACAACCGTTAATAAGTAAATGCGCGCAGATTCCGAAAAACGTCCAATGCGCAGGTGACCCGTTTTTATATCGACTGGCATTCCATTGCCTGCTGATCTATCGAAAGGAGGTGGTATTTACCGTTTTGTCAGCCGAGCCACTGGGCGTTATGACGAAAGAATATGAATCAGCTACCGGTGCGAATCTTGTTCCAAACCCGCGTACGCACCCGGTCAATGTTCAGGGGCATTGCCTCCAGCGCGAACAGCTTGCCCATCATTTCCGGGCTCGGATAAACCTTGGTGTCGTTCTTGATCGTCGGGTCGATCAGGCTGTCGGCCTGTTGGTTGCCGTTGGCGTAGTGCACGTAGTTGCTGACACCGGCCATGACGTCCGGGCGCAGCAGGTAGTTCATGAAGGCGTAGCCGGCCTTCTCGTCCGGTGCGTCGACGGGCATGGTAACCATGTCGAACCAGATGGCGGCGCCTTCCTTGGGAATCGAATAGCCGATGTCGATGCCGTTGTTGGCTTCCTTGGCGCGGTTCTCAGCTTGCAGGATATCCCCGGAGAAGCCGACCGCCACGCAGATGTCACCGTTAGCCAGGTCGCTGGTGTACTTGGACGAATGGAAGTAGCTGACATACGGCCGGACTTTCAGCAGCAGCGCTTCGGCCTTTTTATAGTCTTCCGGGTTTTTACTGTGGTGCGGCAGGCCCAGGTAATTCAGTGCGGCGGGCAACAGTTCCGGGCCATTGTCGAGTATGGCAACGCCGCACTTTTGCAGCTTTTGCATGTTCTCGGGTTTGAAGATCAGGTCCCAGGAATCCACGGGCGCGTTATCGCCGAGCACGGCCTTGACCTTGGCGATGTTGTAGCCAATGCCGGTGCTGCCCCACAGGTACGGAAAGCCATGCTCGTTGCCCGGATCGTTGGTCTGCAACGCCGTGAGCAACACCGGGTTGAGGTTCTTCCAGTTTGGCAATTGAGACTTGTCGAGTTTCTTCAGCGCGCCCCCTTCAATCTGCCGCGCCATGAAGTGGTTGGACGGGAAGACCACGTCGTACCCGGATTTACCGGTCATCAACTTGCCGTCGAGGGTTTCGTTGCTGTCGTAGACATCGTAGGTAAAGGCGATGCCGGTTTCTTTCTGGAAATTTTTCGTGGTGTCCGGGGCGATGTAGTCCGACCAGTTGTAGATTTTGACCGTCTCGGCCGCGTGGCTGAGGGTTGCGACAAGTGCAAGTGGCGCCAGTGTCAGGGTCAGTGTCTTTCGGATCATGAGTCGATTCCTGTAGGGGCTTTTGTTATTGGCAGGCAATCAGAAGATCAAAAAATCAATACGTAGGTCTTGCGCACGGTTTCCTGGATATCCCAGATGCCGAGGCTATTGGCCGGCAACATCAGTGCGTCGCCGGCTTCGATGGTGAGGGTTTCACCGTCGTCCGGGGTGAAGGTGCAGCGACCCTGGATGAAGTGACAAAATTCCTGGGCGACGATCTGCCGACGCCAGCGTCCGGGCGTGCATTCCCAGACACCGGTTTCGACGCCATCATCGCGCTCGACGCTGGTGGTCGAGGCCACGGCCACCGGTGTTCCCAGTGGCACGGCAACCGGATTGGACTCTTCAAGCTTCAGGGTGGCGGTGTTCTTGAGTTGCGTGATGCTCATGGGCGTACCTGTCGATGGAGAAAGCGCTGTTTTAGTGCATGAAACCTTCCATGAACCCCGCGACCCCGCTGGCCAGTTTTCGGCGCCAGGGGGCGGTAGCCGGGTTGGCCAGGGTCTGGTCTTCGTGGACGAAGCTGCGGATGATCGCGTTGTAACCGAGCCAGCGGCAGGGCTCCGGCTCCCAGGCCTTGAGCGTGTCGAGCCCGCCCTGTGGCATGACCCAGGGCTGGTGGACCAATTCGGTGTCGCGTTCGAGAATCAGGTCGGCAAGGGTCCGACCGCCCAGGTTGCTGGCCCCGACACCCTCCCCGCCATAACCGCCAGACAAGGCGATACCGCTGGCGTGATCACAGAGCATGTGCGGCTTGAAGCGCCGCGACATGCCCAGGTTGCCGCCCCAGGCATGGGTAATCCGCACATTCTTGAGCTGCGGGAAGAGCTCGCTGAACAGATAGCGCCGCAGTTCCACTTCATGGGTGGTCAGGTCGAAGTCATGCCGCAGCTTGCCGGCAAACTGGTAGCCGCCCCGCGCGCCGAAAACCAAACGGTTGTCGGCGGTGCGTTGGCCGTAGGTCACCTGGCGGCTGCTTTCGCTGAAGGCCTGGCCGCGATTCAGGCCGATTTCGTCCCAGGTCGCGGCGGACAGAGGCTCGGTGGCAACGATCAGGCTTTGCACCGGCATTTGATAGCGACCCAACGGCGGCAGCGTCGTGGCGTAACCTTCTACCGCCGGGACAATCCAGCGACTGCGAACCGACGCCTTGGCCGTGCGCAAACTCCCCGACTGCCACTGCGTGACCGGGCTGTTTTCATAGATCTTGACCCCCATTTTTTCCACCGTGCGTGCCAAACCTCTAACCAACTTTGCCGGGTGAATGGTCGCGACGTGCGGTGCATAGATACCGCCATAAGGCTTCGCCACTCTGATCTGTTGCGCCAGTTGTTCGGGGCTGAGCCAGCGGTAGTCACTTTCGGTGAGGCCCTGGCGGTACAGATCGTCCAGATAGCGTCGCAGACTGGTTTCCTGCTCGGGGTAGCGGGCGGCGCAGTAAAGCACCCCGCCCTTGCGATAATCGCAGGCGATGCCGTCACGTTCGATGACAAGTTCTACTTCATCAGGGATGCTGTGCAGCAGGTCGAATGAGGCGCGGCGTTGTTCGGGGGACAGATCGGCGAGTAACCGGTCTTCACCAAGGATATTGCCCATCAGCCAGCCGCCGTTACGGCCTGAGGCGCCAAAACCGGCGGTTTGCGCTTCGACAATCGCAATGTTCAGGCCCGGCGCCTGACGCTTGAGGTAATACGCGGTCCAGAGCCCGGTATACCCGGCGCCGATGATGGCCACGTCGACGTCCAGGTCGCGTTCCAGCGTCGCACGCGCCGCTAGCGGCTCGTCGAGTTGATCCATCCATAAACTGATAGTGCGCCACGCCGACATGCCAGACTCCGCCACTCAAACTTCGATGGCGTCGATCCTAGTGCTTGGGCTCAGGGGCTGTCTTGCGCGCGGGCACGCAAGGAAATTTGTTTGGCGTAGGCCTTGGGCGAGAGCCCCGTGTGCTGGCGAAAACAGGTGTAAAACGCCGACAGCGAATTGAACCCCGCGGCAAACGCCAGTTCGTCGATACGCAGCGGTGGCGTCGCCGTGTCCAGCGTGCCAAGCAGATGCTGCAGGCGCGCCTGGTTCACATAGCGATAGAAACTCTGGCCCAGCACTTGATTCAACAGGTAGGAAATCTGGTTGCGACTGTAACCGCACTCCTTTGCCACGCGTTGCAGGTCGAGTTCTGGGGCCAGATACGGCTGCTGACGCTGAAAATACTGCTGCAAATCATCGGCCATGAAACTCAACTGGCGCGGGGACAGCCCAAGTCGACTGACCGCCGGACGCAGGGTTTTAGTCGCCGTGCTGGACGCCTGCTCGTGGACCAGCGTCGCGTATTCGTTGACTCGCCAGATCAACCCGTCGCGGACTGTGATCGCCTCGCTGGTGTGGAAGGACACCAGCCCCTCACCGCCCCGCAACGTCATTCGGTACTGGATAAACGCGGTATTGCCGTCCAGGCGAATTCGGTCCGAGTGTTCCAGCGCTTCGTCCGGGTTGCGCGGCATGCTGACGCGCACGTACTCACGCAGTTCGTCGAGCCCCATCACGCGATTCTGGAAGAAATCGTGGTACTGGATGTCTGGGTGATAAAGCGCTATGACGCCGTCCAGGTCGCGGTGCTTCCAGCACAAGTGGTAGCGCATGACCGTCTCGCCCGTGGCGCGGGTTTGCTGCGGCCCATCATCATCGGGGTGCATAAAGGTCTCGACGGGAAAACGCCGAGCTTGCCGAAGTTCTGCACTGGGTTCAATGGCTGAAATGCTGGCGCGGCAAGCCTCCATGCGAGCAAGGACATGACCTCGGTCATGAAAACTCGACTAACCGCCCAACGGCTGAAAAAAAACACATGGTTTTCACATACCGATGCTACTTTTAAAGGCAGTCACCGGTTGAGCCATTGAAGGCTCTTCCCTCCTAACATGAGCTAAAGGAAGCGCTCGATGAAGAAGGCGGGCAACATATGAATAAAGGGTCTTTCAGCAAAGTCACGTTTCCAAACGCCTGCCAGCTGATGCGCTGGCATTTTCATCCCATGGGATTTGAGGCGAGTATGGACGCACCGGGCAGCATGATCGCCCGGCTGTTTGATCGCGCCAGTGGCGAGACCATGATTGCCATTGCCGGTATCCCTTGTGCAACCGTCATGAATGCGGCGGATGTCGAGCGAATCATTGAAGCCGTCGAGGATGAACTTGAGGCATTCGTTCCATCTGAGGCCCTCAAAAGCTATGCCTGAAGGCTGGTTACCCACTAAAAAGCCCACTTGATGTGGGCTTTTTAGTGGGTGCCGAACAGGGTTACACCGTTTTCTGACCGACCCGATGATCGGCGAAAAACGCTTTGCCGCTGCCGATCCGGTCTGATGCCTTGGGCATATTCACAGCCGTGTCCTGCCCCTCGACATACCAGTAGCAATGACTGACAGCCCGGGTGATGCCGACGTAAGCCAAGCGCAGGATCTCGTCCTTTTGCGCGCTGTCATAGGGCTCGCTGTCACCGGTTTTGCCGAGTCCGGCCATCCGGTACACCTGGTTTTTGTATGGTGAACTGGTCAGATGTTGGCAATCGCCGAGCAAGAACACCGCGTCAGCCTGCAAGCCTTTGGCGCTGTGATAGGTCAGCTGTTTCAGTCGTCTTGTTTCATAAGGTAAGCTCGAATCAACATTAACTACAGGCTGAATATGTTGTTCTATCAATAACTTATCGCTACTTTTTCGATACAGCATTAAGATTGAATCACCCTGTCGATAATGCTCCATCAAGCGTTGGGCCATGCCCTGATCATCCCGATCCAAAACGTTTACCGGCAACAGCGCTTTAGGCTCGCCGCTGGCTTTGGCTTTCTTACCCGCGATGGCCGGCGCCGCGCGAACGATATGCTCGGCAGCGTCGATGATGTGTTGATGGCTGCGATAGTTATCGCTGAGCATGACTTTGGTGGTGCTGGGCGACCGGAATTCTTTGTTGAATTCCATGAAGTAGGTCGGCGAACTGCCTCGCCAGCCGTAAATGGACTGCCAGTCATCCCCCACACACAGCAGAGATGAGCGCTGCGCACCCCGCCCAACGTGCATCGCCGGGCCTCGACTGCGGATCTCAGTCAGGCTGGCGCGAATCCACGAGACGATTTGGGGCGAAACGTCCTGAAACTCGTCGATCATCAGGTGTGAGAGTGGCCGCAGCAGTTCATCGCTGAGCAGCTTCAGGTTTTCCGGTGAGTGCTCGCTGAACAAGGCGAACATCCGGTTGTAGGTCATCACCGGTGGTTTCTGATCGAGCAGATGATCTTCCAGCGCTCGCCAGAACAGGCTCAAGGCCTCGAAGAAGAACCGGTCGGGGTCGTCCTTGGCGAAACTCATCTGGCCAACAGCGCTCGGGACATCCAGGCCGAGGTTTTCGATAAATCCGGCTGCTGCGACAAAACAGTCGAGTAACGGAGCGGAAGCGAGCTCACCTTTAACCTTGTAATCAAAGCCAGGCCCGGCGCTGGCATCGCCTGCCAGCGAGGCCAATACGCGCTTCGACGATTCGTAACTATCTAGCCATATCAATGGTTTACGGCAGAAAGCTTGAAACAGGGTGCGCTTTACTGCCCATTCCGCCCGGACGCTCAACTTGGCATTCGGGCGGCAGACCTGCGGATTTTCCCGAGGATCAAACCCCAGCACGACCCACGCATCGAGGCTTGGGATGTAGCCGTGGCAATGGAACGTCGCGCCATTGATATCGAAGGATTGCCGATTGGGCTCGATGCCCTTGATTGGCCAGGCACCCGCGCGAAACCACAGGTCTTCAATGGCGTCGCACAGTTCTTCATCGCGCTTGGCCGCCAGCTCGGTCACGGCCACGCGTTTTTGCACGTCGGGGTGGTCGCGCTCCAGCTCCTTGAGCTGCAAGGCATGGCGGGACAAAGGCTTGATCAGCTCGCGAAAGCGTTCATCACGGGTATGCAACTGGTGATAACAGGCATTGAGCTGCTGGCGTTGAGCGTCATTAATTCGCAGGTCGAACGGATTGCTGTCGACGTCTTCATCGGCGTTATGCACGCGGCTGCTGAGGTTTTCGAAGGCTTGCAGGCGCTCGAACCCCGGGAGGCTGCGAACCATCGGCAGGATTCGTGAATGGAAGGTGCGCACCAGATCACGCGCCTCTTTAAGGCTCAGTGGCCGGCCCCACACCGCAAACAGTTCGATCAGCTTGTTAATGAAGTCTTTGCGCGACTCGCGGGTAAAGGTCACGACGGTCATCGAATCCAGTTCGAAGCCCAGATAGTGGGTCAGCAACAGGATACGCAGCACCAGCGTGGTCGACTTGCCGGCGCCCGCCCCGGCAATCACCGACGTCGATGGCGTGTCGCTGAAGATCATCTTCCACTGCGCAACGCTGGGCTGAGCATGAGATGGCAGCAGCCGGACAACATCGGCCTTCATGCGCTTCTTCAGCTCCGCACTTAATGGCAGGCGCCAGTCATCAAACAGGTTGTCATCGACGTTGGGCGGCCGATGCTCGGTTGAGCGCGAATCGCGGATCAACAACACTTGCCGGCCTTGCTCCAGCCCTTCGTCCTTGCCTTCCTTGAAGCCGTAATCAAACCCCGCGCTGTGACCGCTGCGAAAACCGTCTGCTTGCCCGTGTAACCAGGAAGCGCGGTGTTGCGCACGCAGTCGGGTCAAGCCATGACCAAAGAACCGGGCGGCCAAGCGCTTGAGCAACGGCATCTCGGCCAAGGGACGAAGTTCGGGAGGAAGATCGGGGGTGTGTTGCGGCACGCGGGCTGACTCCAGGGTGTGAGGCTGATGCGGGGTATGGTGTCTGCATTTGCCCTTGAGTTCTAGTGAAATGCTTACAGGTCATTGGCTTATGCAATGAAGTGAAGGCTGGATGAGAACGTTACGAGCCTATATAACATCGATAATTTCGATGGCAATGCGGCATTTTTTACGCTTTTTATCGATCAGTGCCTGATAGATCATGCTCGCCATTAACCCCTTTCAGGAGACGATCATGCTCGAACTCAGACCCTTCAACTCCCTGGGCGGCGCCCATCATGGCTGGTTGGATGCTCATCACCACTTTTCGTTCGCCGAGTACCATGACCCAAAGCGCATGAACTGGGGCAACCTGCGGGTGTGGAACGATGATGTGATTGCCTCCGGCACCGGGTTTCCAAAACACCCGCACCGGGACATGGAAATCATTACTTACGTCCGTGAAGGTGCGATTACTCACGAAGACAATCTGGGCAACAAGGGCCGCACCGAAGCCGGCGACGTTCAGGTCATGAGCGCTGGCACCGGTATCGCTCACAGCGAGTACAACCTGGAAGCGACGCCCACCAAGATCTTCCAGATCTGGATCATCCCCAACGAATCCGGGCTTGCTCCGTCCTGGGGGGCCAAGCCGTTTCCTAAAGGTGATCGTGAAGGTTTCGTGACGTTGGCCAGTGGCAAGTCCGGCGATGATCAGAGCCTGCGCATCCGTGCTGATGCTCGGTTGGTAGCGGCGAACCTGAAGGCCGGCGAATCTGCCGAGTATCGTCTGGACAGTGGACGTCGCGCTTATCTGGTTCCGGCCACTGGCGTCATAGAAGTCAATGGTTTACGTGCGCAAGCTCGAGACGGGATTGCAGTGGCCGATGAACAGGTGCTGCGAGTGACCGCGATCGAGGACAGCGAAATTGTCTTGGTTGACTTGGCGTGATGCAGTAAACGCCGAAAAAAAAGGGGCGACCGTGATGGTCGCCCCTTTTTGCTGTCTGGATTACTTGGCTGCGATTGCGCCATCCACCAGCGTTTGAGCCTCTGCCACCAGTTGCTTGAGGTGGTCATCGCTCACAAAGCTTTCAGCGTAGATCTTGTAGATGTCTTCAGTGCCCGACGGACGTGCCGCGAACCAGCCATTTTCAGTCATGACCTTCAGGCCGCCAATCGCCTGGTCATTCCCCGGCGCATGGCTGAGGATGCTCTGGATCGCTTCGCCCGCCAGTTGAGTCGAAGTGACCTGATCCGGCGACAGCTTGCTCAGTAGGGCTTTCTGTTCAGGGTTGGCCTTGGCATCCACACGCACCGAGAACGGTTCGCCGAGTTCATCGGTCAACGCGCGATAAGCCTGGCTTGGATCGCGACCGGTGCGGGCGGTCATTTCTGCTGCCAGCAATGCCGGGATCAAACCGTCCTTGTCGGTGCACCAGACGCCGCCGTCCTTGCGCAGGAACGAGGCACCGGCGCTTTCTTCACCGCCAAAACCCAGAGAACCGTCGAACAAACCGTCGGCAAACCATTTGAAGCCCACCGGCACTTCATACAAACGACGGCCCAGACGCTTGGCCACGCGATCTATCAAGCCGCTGCTGACCACGGTTTTGCCCACCGCCGCATCGGCGCGCCATTGCGGACGGTTCTGGAACAGGTAGTCAATCGATACCGCGAGGTAGTTGTTCGGAGCCAACAAACCACCGGACGGCGTAACGATGCCGTGACGGTCGTGATCCGGGTCGCAGCCAAACGCAACGTCATAGCGATCTTTCAGACCGATCAAGCCTTGCATCGCGTGAGTGGACGATGGGTCCATGCGGATCTGACCATCCCAGTCGACGGTCATGAAGCGGAAGGTCGGATCGACCTGCGTGTTGACCACGTCGAGGTCCAGACGGTAGTGCTCGGCAATCGCCGACCAGTAGCGCACCCCTGCTCCGCCCAATGGATCAACGCCCAGACGCAGCTTGGCATCACGGATGGCGTCGAAGTCGATCACGTTGATCAAATCGGCCACGTAGGTGTTCAGGTAATCGTGACGATGGGTCGTGCTGGCTTTCAGCGCCTGCTCGTAGCTGATGCGTTTGACGCCAGCGAGTTTGGCGGCCAGCAGTTCGTTGGCCTTGGCTTCGATCCACTTGGTGATGTGGGTATCGGCCGGACCACCGTTGGTAGGGTTGTATTTGTAGCCACCGCTTTGCGGCGGGTTGTGCGACGGCGTGATGACGATACCGTCCGCCAGACCGGAAGTCCGGCCACGGTTGTAGCAAAGAATCGCGTGGGAGATGGCCGGGGTCGGTGTGTATTCATCCCCTTCGGCAATCATCACGGTGACACCGTTGGCGGCCAACACTTCCAGGGCGCTGGCACCGGCTGGGGTGGACAGTGCGTGGGTGTCGATCCCGACGAAAAGCGGTCCGTTAATGCCTTGGGCTTCGCGGTACAGGCAGATCGCCTGGCTGATCGCCAAAACGTGCCATTCGTTGAAACTCAGGTCGAACGAGCTGCCCCGGTGTCCGGAGGTGCCGAAGGCCACACGCTGGGTTGAGATGGCTGCGTCAGGCTGGCCAGTGTAATAGGCCGTTACCAGTCGCGGGATATCGACCAACAATTCTGCCGGTGCCGGTTTGCCCGCAAAAGGACTGAGTGTCATGCAAAACCTCTGAAGTTGAGTGGTTCAGGAATTGGAAGGCAGTTTACTGACAGTTCGACCGCAACGCGATGTTATAGATCCATGACGGTTGAGGATGTTTGCCCGCCTCGCTCAATCGATCGCCTCCAGACGCAAGGCATCCCCCAGCAAACCCAACGCTACGCCAAGGTCATGCTCGCCACCGAAGGTATGGCTCAGCCGCAAATGCTGCTTATGCAGCCCGCGCAAGCTGAATAATTCCCCCGGTGCCACCACTACCTGCTGTTTGAGCAGGCGGTGGAACACGCCGCGAACATCGACCTGACGCAACGAGCGCACCCAGATCGTCGCGCCGCCTTGGGGGTCGACGAAGTGCAACGCGTCTGCCAGTCGTTCCTCCAGCAATTGAGTCATCTGTACTTTGCGTTCCTTGAGTAGCCGGCGCAGCACCAACAAGTGCTGATCGATGCGTCCATTGTTGTACAGGCGTGCGATGGCCTTCTGACGAATCGGCGACAACCGGAACGAGCGAAGCAGAAAATGCCGCTGCAGTTCACCTCGCAGTTGCCGCGAAAGTACATAGCCGTAAGGCGCTTCAGGCCCGATAACCTTCTCGAATGTGGAGAACACGATCAGTCGGTCCGGGTCCAGCAAATCTCGGAACCGTGGGCCAGCGGGTTCAAATTCGAGATCGCCGTAACAGTCGTTCTCCAACACCCAACTGCCGTGCCGCGCCAGCAACTGCGCAATTGATAGCCTGTTGCTTTCATCGACCACACTGCCGCGCGGCATGTTCAGGCCGGATGACAACATCACCAGTCGAACGGGTTCGGTCTCCAGCAGCGTTTGCAGATGATCAAGGTCCAGGCAGCCATCGGCTTGCAATGACACCTCAATGACCTTGACGTCGAAGTCCTGAAACAAGCGCAAAATCGTCCAGTCGCACGGTGACTCCACCACGACCGTGGCGTCCTTGAGGCAAAGCACCGCGATCAATATTTCCAGCACACCCCGCAGATCAGCACCGATGTAGACATCGTCGGCGTGCCAGCAGCGTGTCGGAGATGAGGTATATCGTGCCGCCAGGGCTGCGCGCAGCTCCCGTTCGCCACAGGGTTGAGACGTCGGTTGCGGCTGGCGCGGATATTGGCGCAACAGTTCTCTCTCCAGCAGCAACAGCGGGCTGTCCAATGGCTGCAGCAATGCGGGTTCATCAGCGCTCAACACCAGCATTCCCGGGCGCCTGGCATTCACATAAACCGTCTCCAGCAGGTCATTGCCGCTGCACGGTGGCCGGATGAATGACACCGGAAGTGCGTAATAACCGGATTTGGCCACCGAATAGACGCGTCCTTCCTTTTCCAGCAGCGAATAAGCGTACTGAATGGTCGATATCGACACGTTCAGACGCTCCGCCAGCTGTCGTAATGAAGGAAGCCGCACGCGTGTGTCGCTGACCGGTTCGCTGATCAGATGGGTCAGGTAGCGATACACCGCCTGATAAGCGAAGTCGGTTTCTCGGGGGCCTTTCATGAGCGATGACCGCACACGATGGGCGCAGCCCGATGCATCCGGGTGGGCGTCATCAAGCGAGGCACTTTCAACGTCCCGTTGACCGTTCGCCCGTCACGACGTCAATCACCCTCGTATCGGCTTGCAGACCCGTGCCCGCAGTCCCGCCACTGGCCACCGGCCCCATGCGATACAGCGTACCGATCAGACTGACGGGCAGCCCGCTGACGTCGACCATCCATTGCAACACCTGTTCGGGTGCAGGCTTGCCCTGCATCGCGCGGTGCAGTTCAGGCAGCGCCACGAGCATGCCGGGATGGCATTGACGCAGAAAGTGCTCAAGCGATGCGCCGCTCTCGACAAACGGCGCGAACAGTAAACACACCAGTTGAGCTTCGTTCATGCTGAGGCATCTTTGGGCCTCGGCCGCCGCCAGTTCACGCTGATCAGGATTGCCATAAGCCTGCAATGCCTGCTCGTACGCGTACTCCGGGAGTTGCTTGCGACGCATCATGACCAATAGCCGCTGGACATAGTCAACAACGCCGGCTTCATAGGTCCGACCGTGAACGAAACAGGCTTGTAGCCCACGCAGATGCGCAGAAATCGAAAAGCTCACGTATTCGTTATCACCCGGCTGAGTCGTCAGCTCGTCAGGTTGGAACTTGAGGAACTCTGTGAGCAGCGGCCAGCGCTCCTCCAGATTGCTGACCAGCATGTCGTGGATGTCGATGAATGTTGCGCGGCGACACGCCTCAAAACGCTCTGCGGGACGCCACGCCGGCTGATCGTGGCCAGGGTAAAACTCGCGATAGCAGTCGCTGCCCAGCGCATCGAGCCGTGCGAAGAGCTGCTCGTAGCTGATCTCTGGCTGATCCGACATCGCGAAGCCCGCCTTCGCCGCAGCACGGTTCAATCCATCCATGAACTGCTTTTGCTGGCGAGGTGAATCGCTGCTGACCAAGGCATCAACACCGCGGTCCCAACGGGCAATTTGCCCATAGAACTCACCGGTTGCCAAGTACCCGTCATCCCACAGGTCAAGGGAACCGTGCCAGGTTCGACGGTGACCGACCATCAACAGATTGAGGCGATTTGATTCGCGACCGCCTTGGGAGATCGGCACGGCGTGATTGAACGGCAGGACCTCGCGGTTATCGACCATCAGCACTTCAACCCGTGGATCGTCGTAGAGAAACAAGGCGCTGCAGCTGCGGTGGATGTTTTCAAGCGCCGTCGAGGCGGTGCCATTCGAGCGCAAGGTCGCCACACGTAGCTGGAAGGTCGCTGGTGCGCGCCCGGCGATGCTCAATTGCGCGGCACGCAGCAACGCCAGGGTGTAACAACTGTCACGGCTCCCGGACTGGATCGTCAGCACCTTGAACTCGCCAATACGCTCCATGCCACCGGCGGCGACCACCACGCGCTGAATCATCAGCTGCAATGCAGTGCGCTCGGCCCGTGAGAAGAAACTCAGTAATCGCTGCAGTACTTGCTGATAAACATAGTTCATTGCCTGATCATGGGTATTGGTCATTATTGTTTACCTGTTACTCATAGGTTCGATGTCACGCAAACAACGCTATGCATTGCGCAATCGGTTGCCTGTCATGATTAGAGTGTTGTGCCTGATATCAAATGCTAACACTTAGTTTTTAGTCATTATTTGAAATGATTGGAGCCGACCGTTAATCCTCTTGGTAGTCGCGCGGCCCTAAGCCCCACAGGCCGGGCATCAGGCAACGACCTGAGACGTCCTAGGAAATATCCGACAACGTCCCACAGACAAGTAGCACGATAAATAAAGAAAGAAACCACCTTTGATTTTTTGGCAAGTGATCGATAACGCATTAATAGTTGAGTTTGTATTGCCGGAGCGCATTGAGAATTATCTGCCCGATACCTGGCCATAGCTCATTCCTTGAGATGAAAGTAATCATTCAATTATCGGGGCTTATATGATGATTAGAAGATACAGATTGAGGGCAAAAACCAGTTCAGTTGCTGAACGGCCCCATCAGGATTGACGGGCGCCTCATGTTTTCAGAGGGGGAATGAACAAGTCCGTGCAAGCACGGACTTTTATTGGGGCGTGTTACGCAGGTTCAACCTGTAGGGCCACCCGCTCGCGGCATGGGCATTCGTCCATATAGCGGTGCGCCTCGACAAACTCGGAAAACGGGAAGACCCGAGTCTTGAGCGGCAGCAGCACACGGTCAGCGGTCATCTGGTTGATGTCACGCAAGGCGCGTTGCAGTGCGACCTCGTCCTGAATGATGCCCAGTTCCGGCTTACCGGTGAAATTGCCGATACAGTGCACAAAGAACTGAATGTTCTTCTGGAACGCTGCACAGGCCGGAAACGGTGTCTGGTTGCCGCCTTGCAAGCCGTACAACACCAGGCTGCCACGCGGCGCGAGCACATCGCCCAGCAACGACATCTGCGGCCCGCCCAACCCATCGAACACCACATCCACGCCGCGATTATCGGTGATTTTGTTGATCCGCATGAGCAGATCTTCTTCTTCGGTGACGATGACTTTCTCGGCACCCAGAGCCAACAGGTTCTCACGCTCTTCCGCCGATTTGGTGGCGGCAATCACACGTACACCCAAGGCTTTGCCCAGTTGTACGAATGAAGGTCCGGCACAATGGCTGGCGTCAGTCACCAGCACGAACTGCCCGGGTTTGATGCGTGCCAGATCGACGTAAGCGAAGTAAGCGATCAGCAACGGCGTGTAATGCACGGCCGCTTCGATCGGATTCAGCACATCCGGATACCGGGTCAGTGCCGAGCGCGGCAGAACAATCTGCTCGCCGTACACGGGATAGTCATTTGGGCTTTGGGACGGGAAGCTGGCGACCTTGTCACCGACTGCCAGGTCATCGACTCCCTCGCCGAGCGCCGTCACGACGCCGGACATTTCCTGGCCGAGGCCGGAAGGCAGGCGAGCGTGAGACGACGCCAGGTTCTGGCGCCAAAGCGTGTCATACCAGCTGATGCCAATCGCCTCGACACGCACCTGCACTTCGCCCGGAGCAGGAAGTGCGGCCGCATGCTCTTCGCATTTGAGCACCTCGGCTGGACCAAACTTGTGAAAACGGATCGTGCGGGACATCGCAAACCTCGTCAAAGTAACCTCTAATGCCCTGAACTCTATCTGGGCTTTCTACCCAAGACTATCAGTGGCTATTAATAGTCGACATGCCTGTCATTGATTCCGCAGCACCGGCGACACCATCAAATGTCGTGAAAATCGAAGCGGCCCTTCAGGAAAAACTGAATTACACGGTGCAGAGTAGCAGCCTTTCCCCGTAAGATTCATGCCGGCCATTGTTCTCATATGGCCGCTCTCGTCAAGCTTGATGACTCTGCCAGGACTCCAGATGAATCGTAATGACCTGCGTCGTGTCGACCTGAACCTGTTAATCGTTTTCGAAACATTGATGCACGAACGCAGCGTAACCCGCGCTGCAGAAAAACTGTTTCTCGGCCAGCCGGCCATCAGTGCGGCGCTTTCACGCCTGCGCGGGCTGTTCGATGATCCGCTGTTCGTGCGCACCGGTCGCAGCATGGAGCCGTCTGCACGGGCGATAGAAATCTTCGCCCTGCTCTCCCCCGCGCTGGACTCGATTTCTACAGCCGTCAGCCGTGCAGCGGAGTTCGATCCGGCCACCAGCACGGCGGTGTTCCGCATTGGTCTGTCGGACGATGTCGAGTTCGCCCTGCTGCCGATGCTGCTTAAGCGCCTGCGTGCGGAATCCCCCGGGATCGTGCTGGTGGTGCGTCGCGCCAACTACATCCTGATGCCAAGTCTGTTGGCTTCGGGTGAGATTTCCATCGGCGTCAGCTACACCGCCGACCTGCCGGCCAACGCCAAGCGCAAAGTGCTGCGCCGCAGCATGCCCAAGCTATTGCGCGCCGACACCGTGCCGGGGCCGTTGAGCCTGGATGACTTCTGCGCCCGACCGCATGCATTGGTGTCGTTCGCCGGTGACCTGAGCGGCTTTATAGATGACGAATTGGAAAAGCTCGGGCGCAAGCGGCATGTCGTGCTGGCGGTGCCGCAGTTCAACGGGCTGAGCACACTCATCAGTGGCACCGACATTGTGGCGACCGTGCCGGATTACACCGCTGAAGCGTTGACAGCGGCTGGCGGTGTCCGGGCTGAAGACCCGCCGCTGCCGGTGCGCAGCTTTGAGTTGCACATGGCCTGGCGTGGGTCGCAGGATAATGATCCGGGCGAGCGTTGGTTAAGGTCGCGGATTCAGATGTTCTTTGGGGATCCGGATAGCCTGGCCTGATCCTGAGTTTGTGTTGAGGCTCGCGGCCTCTTCGCGAGCAAGCCCGCTCCCACATTGGAATGCATTTCCCTGTGGGAGCGTGGCTTGCCCGCGATGGCCACGACTCGGTCCCAAGTCTGTCCTTTGCATTCCCTGCAACACTGAATTGTCATCAATTCAATTGATCACTGTTTAGCCAAAGGTGCATGCTAGAGAGCTCGCCCGAGCCTCATATCATTCCGAATGATAGTTACCTTCGCTTCATTCGATTCGTGAGATACACCCTCGCCGCTCATCATCCGTCCATTCTCAATACATTGGCGGATGCATCCATGGAACAGTCACTCAAACATTTGCGCTTCCCATTGGCCATGTTGGCCGTACTGGTGATGAGCGCCTGCGGCAAGGCGCCGGAGTCTGCCGCGACCATGCCCGCGGCGAAGGTCAGCGTCGCCAAGGTGCTGGAACAACCGATCAACGAGTGGGACGAATTCACCGGGCGCCTTGAAGCTCCGGAAACCGTAGAAATTCGACCACGGGTCTCCGGTCAGATTGATGACGTGGCGTTCACTGAAGGCGCACTGGTCAAGAAAGGTGACTTGCTGTTCCAGATCGACCCCCGTCCGTTCCAGGCTGAGGTCCGCCGCCTCGAAGCCCTGGTTGCCCAGTCCCGCGCCAACGCCACCCGCAGTGAAAACGAAGCCCAGCGCGGCGAGCGTCTCCGTACCAGCAACGCGATCTCCGCCGAACTGGCCGATTCGCGTACCAGCGCCGCTCAAGAAGCCCGCGCCGCTGTCGGTGCCCTGCAAGCGCAACTGGATCTGGCCAAACTGAACTTGAGCTTCACCCGCGTCACGGCGCCAATCAGTGGGCGCGTCAGCCGCGCGGAAATCACCGCGGGCAACCTGGTGACCGCCGACACCACGCCGCTGACCAGCGTCGTTTCCACCGATAAGGTCTACGCTTACTTCGACGCTGACGAGCGTGTATTCCTCAAGTACACCCAACTCGCTCGCCAGGGCAAACGCGGCGCCACCACCCCGGTTTACATGGGCCTGTCCAACGAAGACGGCAACCCGCACCAAGGCGTGATGAACTTCGTCGACAACCAGGTCAATCCGAAAACCGGTACCATCCGTGGTCGCGCAGTCTTCGACAACGCCGATGGTAGCTACACCCCGGGCCTTTATGCGCGTCTGAAACTGGTCGGTAGCGGCACTTACTCCGCCGTGCTGATAAACGACGAAGCCGTTGGTACCGATCTGGGGAAAAAATTCGTGCTGGTGATGGATGCCGACAACAAAACGGCCTACCGCGCCGTCGAACTGGGACCGAAGATCGAAGGTTTGCGCATCGTGCGCAACGGCCTGAACAAGGATGACACCGTCATCGTCAAGGGTCTGCAACGGGTTCGCCCTGGCTCGCCGGTCACCCCTGAAGTGATCCCGATGGCCAGCGAACAAACCCTCGCGGCCCTGGCTCAACAACGACAAGCGCTGGAAGCCAGCAACCTGCCCCAAGTCGCACCTGCCAAGGTCGCGCCGGGTGAGGTTGTGAAACTGGCTGCTGCGACTCCACGCGGTTAAGGGAGCAACAACTGCGATGAATTTTTCCCAATTCTTCATTTCACGGCCGATCTTCGCAGCGGTGCTGTCGCTGCTGATCCTGATCGCCGGCGCCATCTCGCTGTTCCAATTGCCGATCAGCGAATACCCGGAAGTCGTACCACCCACCGTTGTGGTCCGCGCCAACTTCCCGGGTGCCAACCCTAAAGTCATCGGTGAAACCGTGGCCGCTCCGCTGGAGCAAGCCATCACCGGCGTCGAGAACATGCTGTACATGTCCTCGCAGTCCACCGCTGACGGCAAGATCACCCTGACCATCACCTTCGCGCTGGGCACTGACCTGGACAACGCCCAGGTGCAGGTGCAGAACCGGGTGACCCGTACCGAGCCGAAACTTCCAGAAGAAGTGACGCGCATCGGTATCACTGTCGACAAGGCTTCGCCCGACCTGACCATGGTTGTGCACTTGACCTCGCCGGACAAACGCTACGACATGCTTTACCTGTCCAACTACGCCCTGCTGAACATCAAGGATGAGCTGGCGCGTCTGGGCGGTGTCGGTGACGTGCAATTGTTCGGTATGGGTGATTACTCGTTGCGCGTCTGGCTCGATCCGAACAAGACCGCGTCACGTAACCTGACCGCAACCGATGTGGTGAGCGCGATTCGTGAGCAGAACCGTCAAGTGGCCGCCGGTGCACTGGGCGCTCCACCTGCGCCTAATGCCACCGCGTTCCAGCTGTCGGTCAACACTCAGGGTCGTCTGGTTTCTGAAGAAGAGTTCGAGAACATCATCATTCGCTCCGGCGATAACGGTGAAATCACCCGCCTGAAAGACATTGCCCGCGTTGAGCTGGGCTCCAGCCAATATGCACTGCGTTCGTTGCTGAACAACCAACCGGCGGTGGCGATCCCGATCTTCCAGCGCCCGGGCTCCAACGCCATCGAGATCTCCAACGAAGTTCGGGCGAAGATGGCCGAACTGAAGAAGAACTTCCCGGAAGGCATGGACTTCAGCATCGTCTATGACCCGACGATCTTCGTGCGCGGTTCCATCGAGGCGGTGGTTCACACCCTCTTTGAAGCACTGATCCTCGTTGTCCTGGTAGTGATCCTGTTCCTGCAAACCTGGCGTGCCTCGATCATTCCATTGGTGGCGGTGCCGGTTTCGCTGATCGGTACGTTTGCCGTGATGCACCTGTTCGGCTTCTCGCTGAACGCCCTGTCGCTGTTTGGTCTGGTACTCGCCATCGGTATCGTGGTCGATGACGCGATCGTGGTGGTGGAGAACGTCGAACGAAACATTGGACTGGGACTGACACCGGTCGAAGCCACCAAGCGTGCCATGCGTGAAGTGACCGGCCCGATCATCGCGACAGCGCTGGTACTGTGTGCGGTGTTTATCCCGGCGGCGTTCATTTCAGGCCTTACTGGCCAGTTTTACAAACAGTTCGCCTTGACCATTGCGATCTCAACCGTGATCTCGGCGTTCAACTCGCTGACCCTGTCGCCGGCACTGGCTGCCGTCTTGCTGAAAAGTCATGACGCGCCGAAGGATCGTTTCTCCAAGGTCCTCGACAAGATCTTCGGTGGCTGGTTGTTCCGTCCGTTCAACCGTTTCTTTGACAAGGCCAGCCATGGTTACGTCGGCACCGTGGGCCGGGTTATCCGCAGCAGCGGCATTGCCTTGCTCCTGTACGCAGGCTTGATGGTGTTGACCTTCTTCGGTTTCGCCCACACCCCGACCGGTTTCGTACCCGGCCAGGACAAGCAATACCTGGTGGCCTTCGCTCAATTGCCGGATGCGGCGAGCCTGGACCGTACCGAAAACGTGATCAAACGCATGTCCGACCTGGCCCTGAAACAGCCTGGTGTGGAAAGTGCGGTGGCCTTCCCCGGCCTGTCGATCAATGGTTTTACCAACAGTCCTAACGCCGGCATCGTGTTCGTGACCCTGAAACCGTTCGACGAGCGCAAGGACCCGAGCATGTCCGCTGGTGCCATTGCCGGTGCCTTGAACGGCCAGTTCGCCGGGATTCAAGAGGCCTACATGGCGATCTTCCCGCCCCCGCCGGTACAAGGCTTGGGCACCATTGGTGGTTTCCGCCTGCAAATCGAAGACCGGGGCAACCTGGGCTACGACGAGCTGTACAAAGAAACCATGAACATCATCAACAAAAGCCACAACGTGCCGGAACTGGCCGGCCTGTTCACCAGTTACACCGTGAACGTGCCGCAGGTTGATGCCGCCATCGACCGGGAAAAAGCCAAGACTCACGGCGTGGCCGTCAGTGACATCTTCGACACCCTGCAGATCTACCTGGGTTCGCTGTATGCCAACGACTTCAACCGCTTCGGTCGTACCTATCAGGTCAACGTTCAGGCTGAACAACAATTCCGCCTTGAACCGGACCAGATCGGTCAGCTGAAAGTGCGCAACAACAAAGGCGAAATGATCCCGCTGGCGACCTTCATCAAGGTCAGCGACACCTCGGGGCCGGACCGCGTGATGCACTACAACGGCTTCATCACTGCTGAAATCAACGGTGCAGCAGCCCCGGGCTACAGCTCTGGCCAGGCCGAAAAAGCCATCGAGAAACTGCTCAAGGATGAACTTCCTAACGGCATGACCTACGAATGGACCGACCTGACCTACCAGCAGATTCTGTCCGGCAACACCGCGCTGTTCGTGTTCCCGCTCTGCGTACTGCTGGCGTTCCTGGTACTTGCGGCACAGTACGAAAGCTGGAGCCTGCCATTGGCGGTGATCCTGATCGTACCGATGACGTTGCTGTCGGCCATTACCGGGGTGATTGCTTCGGGCGGCGACAACAACATCTTCACCCAGATCGGCTTGATCGTACTGGTGGGGCTTGCGTGTAAGAACGCGATCCTGATCGTCGAATTTGCCAAGGACAAACAGCAGGACGAAGGCATGAGCCCGCTCGCCGCGGTGCTGGAAGCTTGCCGCTTGCGTCTGCGTCCGATCCTGATGACCTCGTTCGCGTTCATCATGGGTGTTGTGCCTCTGGTGTTCTCCAGCGGTGCCGGTGCCGAAATGCGTCACGCCATGGGTGTGGCGGTGTTCTCCGGGATGCTCGGGGTGACCTTCTTCGGTCTGTTGCTGACGCCAGTGTTCTACGTATTGATTCGTAACTTTGTGGAGCGCGGTGAAAAGCGCAAAGCGGCCAAGGCGCTGAATCTTCAAAAGCAACTGGAGTCGCAATAATGAGCCTGAAAGCCTTCCTGCCGAGCCTGCTGGTCCTGGCCCTGAGTGCCTGTGCCGTAGGCCCGGACTACAAGACTCCAGTCACTGAACCGGCCCATATCACCACTGCTACCGATGGCGCTGCCGGCCAGAAAAATTTCGATCGCTCGCACTTCGAAGGCATCTGGTGGCAGCAGTTCGAGGACCCGACCCTTAATCAGTTGGTGACTCAATCGCTGCAAGGAAACCGTGATTTGCGTGTGGCCTTCGCCCGCTGGAAAGCGGCCCGGGCGATTCGCGATGACATCAGCAATGACGCCATGCCGACCATCACCAGCCGGGCCAGTAGCGCTCTGGGCAAGGCGCAAATCCCGGGTGAGACCACGAAACGGGTCAACATCGAACGCTACGACCTGGGCCTCGACATGGCGTGGGAGATCGACCTGTTTGGCCGTATCCAGCGCAACCTGGAATCGGCCAACGCCGAGCAGCAAGCCATCGAGGCTGATCTGTACCAACTGCAAGTCACCATGATTGCCGAACTGGTGGATTCCTACGGCCAGCTGCGTGGTGCGCAACTGCGCGAAAAAATCGCCTTGGCTAACCTGGAGAACCAACAGGAGTCGCGCAAGATCACCATCAGCTTGCGTGATGCCGGCGTCGGCGATCAGTTGGACGTAGAGCGCGCCGATGCGCGTCTGGCGTCCGTCGAAGCCAGCGTGCCGCAATTGCAGGCCGAACAGGTTCGGCAGAAAAACCGTATCGCCACCCTGCTGGGTGAGCGCCCGGACAAGCTGACTGTGGACCTGGGTCCAAAAAACCTGCCGGCCATCGCTAAAGCGCTGCCGATTGGCGATCCCGGTCAACTGCTGCAACGGCGTCCGGACATCCGCAGCGCCGAGCGCAAACTGGCGTCTGCCACCGCCCGTATCGGCGTGGCCACGGCTGATTTGTTCCCACAGGTCAACCTCAGCGGTTTCCTTGGCTTTACGGCAGGACGGGGTTCGCAAATCGGTTCCTCCGCAGCAAACGCCTGGGCATTGGCCCCAAGCATTACTTGGGCCGCGTTTGACCTGGGCAGTGTGAAGGCCCGTATACGCGGTGCGGATGCGGACGCCGAAGGCGCACTGGCCAGCTACGAGCAGCAAGTGCTGTTGGCACTGGAAGAGTCGGAAAACGCGTTTAGCGATTACGGTAAACGTCAGCAACGCTTGATCTCACTGATTCGTCAGAGCGAGTCGAGCCGTGCCGCCGCCGACCTGGCCGAAATTCGCTACCGCGAAGGCACGGCGGACTTCCTCGTCCTGCTGGACGCTCAGCGCGAGCGACTGGCGGCCGAAGACACTCAGGCACAGGCCGAAACTGATCTGTATAGCGGCATTGTCGCGATTTACAAAGCCCTTGGCGGTGGCTGGCAACCGGAGACAGTCGCCAGCAAGTAAATTGTTAAAGAGCTCCTTTGGTTGGTCGCAACCAACCCATTTTTTAGCCCCGCGCCTCATTCGGTCGCGGGGTTTTTTTTCGCCTGCTGATCCTCCAACCCACCACAATCCCCTGTAGGAGCCGAGCTTGCTCCGGCTCCTACAGAGGGGTTAGCGGTTATCTCGGGTATTGCGGTTTTCGAGGACGGTTACGGTGGCGGTTGTACCGGCGCGCAGGAGGTTTTTGCCGGCATAGTCATCATCAATCTTTATTCGTACCGGCACCCGTTGCGCCAGTTTGACCCAGGTGTAGCTGGGGTTGATGTTGGCCAATAAGCGGCCACCGGGGAGGTTTTCCCGGTCGGCGATGGCGAAAGCGATGCTTTGCACGGTGCCACCAAAGGATTCGCCGCTCATCAATTCGATGTCGACCCGGTCACCCTCTGCGATTCGCGGCAACTTGGTCTCTTCGAAGTAACCGCTGACATAAAACGAATCGCTGTCCACCAGTGCCAACAACGGGCTGCCAGCGGAGGCATAGTCGCCCTGACGGGTCAGCAAGTTGGTGACAAAACCGGTGACGGGCGATTCGACGCGAGTGCGCTGCAAGTCCAGTTCGGACTGGGTCAGTGCCGCGATGGCCAGTTGCACGTTGGCTTGGGCCAAAACGAGGATGGCCTGGTTACGGAGCAGATCGGCCTCTGCCACGGACACTTCCGTGCTGGCTTTTTCCCATTCTTCGCCAGAGACGGCCGAGCGCTCCTTCAGCGTACGCCGCCGATGTTCCTCACTTTGCCGCTGTTTGAGCAGCGCTTCGCTCGCGACGATCGCTGCCTGTGATTGTCCTAACGAAGCTTTCGCCACTTCCACTGACCGTTTGGAATGCTCCACTGCCAGGGTGTACCGAGCCGGGTCGATTTCCAGCAGCAACTGGCCTTTCTCGACATGCTGGTTGTCTTGGACACCCAGCTTGACGATGCGCCCCGAGACATCGGCAGACAACGTCACCACGTCTGCGCGAACCCGTGCGTCCCGGGTCCAGGGAGCACGGGTGTAATGCTCCCAGGCAAACCAGCCCAGAATGAACGCCAGCAGGACAATGATGAGAGTGGCGAGTCGGGGAAGGATCTTCTTCATGGCATCAGGCTCCCATTACCAGAATCAGCGCCGCGCACACGCAGGCATACAACGCGCCCTCGAATAAAGCTTCATGCCAGACGAAACGCAGTACGCCGAGGCGGCGCAAACCCCAGTCCAGCGCCAGAAAAATCGGCAGCGCCAATAACAGCGCCTGAGCAATTGGCGGTAGATACACGCCACCCAGTTCAAAATCAATGGGCAAGGACCGGCACTCCTACTGCGTCTACGGGTTGAAAGTACTCGCGATATCGTTGCACGAACGACTCCACGATCAGCAGCGCCACGCGCATTCGGAACACTGACCAAAGGTGCTCGTGAACCACCAGATGCAGATCGTCCAGTTCGTCGCCCAGAACGCGCAAATCCCCCAGCAACCGGTCGAAGTCTGTCCCGGGGCGCCCGGCCACCCATCTTCCACATTCGCGGACCGCGGCTGACAACCGTTGCTGTTGCTCCGAACTCAACAAGGTGTTGCCCTGCCCCTGTTGCCGGAGCTGGTTCAACGCAACACCCAGGGCCATGCACCCGAGGCTGACCTGAAATAACTCGCCAGACTGCTTATCGCTGGTCGCCGGCAATAATCCCAGCATCATGGTCAGCCGATCGACCATGCGGCTTTCAAAAGCAAATTGCTGTTCATCGGTGGCCGGCGTCTTCATCAAGGCGTAGACCTGCTCAGCATTTTCCTTGAATAGCCGGCGAATCCGCAGAGCGGGCCGGAACGGGAAGATCAAAGCGAAGACGCTCAATGCCAGGACCGTTGCGCTGATATAGGCACCGGCAAACTCAAACCACTGAATCGCAGTGTTCTGGCCGATCCCCACGTTTTGTGGACCCAGCAACAGAAAGGTCGACAGACCAAGGCCGATGCCTGTCCCGGTGGTCGCCGGCGTAGCGAGCCCTACCGCGACCGCATACAGCAACGGCGCCAACAGCAAGGCCATCAGCTCGAAATCGCTGATCATGGGCACCAGCATGAATTGATAAAGCGCTGACACAATCAATGCCAGGAATAACCCCCTTGCATAGCTTTGCGCCGCCAGTAGCGGTCTGGGGAACGTGGCCATTAGCGAACACAGAATCCCGACCAGAACCATCCCGCCCCGCGCGCCATCCCAACCCGTCTCGATCCAGATCAATCCGGCCACCAACAACGCAGTGAAGGCCCGAATGGCGTTCATCCCCGCCAGGGTGAAATCCAGATGCAGCGGATTTTTCTGGCCCCGGAAGACGCAACTGGCCTGGCGTTCTTCCTGTATGGCGTCGCTCAATTCCAGAATCTGCTCCAGTTGCTGTAGCAACCGCGCCTGCTCCCAGCGCAACGCCCACGCCAGCGAGCGCAGCGTGGCCGGCATCGTCTCGGTCAGCTGTTCAGCCTTGTACGCCTGATCATCGAATCGCTGCTGCAACGCCGAAAAATGATGGCGAGCATCGGCCGACAGCGAACGCCCCTTTTGCGCCAGTTCATCGAGAAACGCCAGTTCTTCGGCGCGCAAATGCTGGATTTCCAAGGGCAAATCACCCTTCCAGCGTGCGGCCAGCAGCTCACGCTGGTGGCGCAGCGCCGTCAGCCGCGATGTCAGCAATACCAATTGGTTTGCGAGCAGCTGCACCAGGCTATCGGCGCTGCGTAGTCGTGGAGCATCGTAATAAAGATGTCGGCGCAACCCTTCAAGAACGCTGATTTCGCCTAGCAGCTGCATCTGCCGGCGATGGAAATCGGCTTCGCTTTCTTCGGTTCGGATGACCGCAGCGGCGTGAGTCGCCAGTAACTTGATCACCTGATCAATCTTGGCGAAGTAGCTGCGGGCAACGGTCTCGGGGCGCGCGGTCAGAAGGCTGACAACGCAGACGCACGCCACCGCCAACAGCGTCTCGGTCAAGCGCGTGACGGCCAGCAGGAAGGTGCCGTCCTGGTCAGGCACGGACAACAGCGCCACCACCACGGCCGTGTAACCGCTGAGAACAAAGGCCTGAGAGCTGGTGTAGCGCAACAGCGTGCCGCCGGCGGTGCACAACGCCAGCCACAGCGCCAAAGTGATAATGAAAGGCAGCGGCGCCTGGGGAAAGATAGCCATGATCACGACCGCCGCGACAGCGCCCAGTGTGGTACCGATGACCTGGCCGAGACTGCGGGCCAGTGCCATGCCGCCCAATGGCTGGCTGACGATGACCACCGCCATGATCGACCACTTGGGTTGATCGAGGTCGAACAGGAATGCCAGGTACAGGGTCAGCAGCCCAGCCACAATGGTTCTCAAGGCAAACAACAGCACGCCGGGCCCAGGGTTGAGGATTGCCTTGAAGTATTGAAGCAGCGGTTGCATGGGAGCACTCTTCGATTCACCTTCAGCAAGCGTAGACACTGCTCAGAGGCCTCGACAGGTTTCGATGTCGACAGAACCTGTAGGCAAAATCCCCGACATTGAGCCACCTCAGAGTTTGACTCACAGCCTTGCCTGACCGAAGCTGACGGCCTTTGCACAAGCTTGCCAGCTCCTGGATTCCTGCATGCCCCAGTCCCGCCGCTACTTGCTCATCAGTCTCTGTGCTGTGTTGGCCATCGTTATTGCCTGGTTATTCCTGCGCAGCACAACGCCTGCGGTGCCCGAGGCGATCAAACGTGGTTACAGCGAAGCGTTGACCCAGGCACGCTCCGGTCAACCGGGGGCTGCACGGGTGCTTTACCAGCAACTGGGCCGCCCTGACCTGTCGCCCAAGCGGCGCGTCTGGCTGCATGCCGAACTCCCCAACTATCCAAGCCCGCAGGCCTTGAAACTTGCTGATGCGGACCTGCAACATCCCAGTGCAGACGTGCGGATCGCCGCGATCAAAAGCATTAGCGGCCTGGTCGCCCCCGGGCAACGTAGCCTGTTAATTGGGCCGTTGCTCGATGACAGCGATGAAAGCGTACGATTTGTCGCCGTCAATGCGCTGTTGGGGTTGTCGCCGGATGACCTGGGGCTGTATTTCGCGCCGCTGGAGCAAGCCATCGACGCGTGGGAGCTGGCGCTGAAAAGTCAGCCGGCGAGTGCGCAAAACCAGTACCAATTGGCGCGCCTGCACTTGCACAACGCCGAATTGAAAGAAGCCCAAGAGGCGCTGGAGCGTACATTGCAGCTGGACCCCGGCAATCTGCCGGCGCTGGTGATGCAGATCGATGTGCTCGACCGGCAGGGGCAAAGCGATGCCGCCCGCCAGTTGTTGGCGGAACAGCTGAAAGCGCAACCCGACTCGGCCTACCTGCAACATGCCCTGGGGCTGTGGTTGCTGCACCACGGGCAAAGCGAGTTTGCCCTGCTCGGCCTTTCGAAAGCCGTGGAGCTGGAGCCCGACAACAAGGAGTATCGCTACGACCTGGCGACCACCCTGCACCTTGAACAGGAGCTGGAAGCCGCACAGAAACAGCTGCAAGAGATCGTCCAGCGCCACCCTTCCGACCGTAAGGCGCGCGTGCTGCTGATCAATTACTGGAAAGAAAGCGGACAGTTGCAGAACGTGCAGATCCTGTTGGCGCAGCTGGAACAGCTCAACCCGGATGACCCCGCGTTGCAGCAAGGGCTTTAATCACCACGAAATTTCGTTGAACCGTCGTCACGGCCAAAGGTCAAGTGAACAGGCAGTCCAAACAGGCACCTCAAGCCTGCTGCCTCGCTTCCCCTGGTCATGAGAGGGTTTTTCTTGTCTACATCAACCGAGCTGTTCAGTGCAAAAGCCGCCACCGGCATCGAAGGTCTGGATGACATCCTGGCCGGAGGCTTGTCCCGTGGACACGTATTTTTGCTGGAGGGCGAACCCGGTACCGGCAAAACCACCGTTGCTTTGCATTTTCTGTTGGCCGGCGCCCGAGCCGGCGAACGCTCGTTGTACATCACCTTGTCAGAAACCGAGCGTGAACTGCGTCAAGGCGCCCTGTCCCACGGCTGGGAGCTGGATGAGAACATCCACATCTTCGAACTGACCCCGCCGGAAAGCCTGCTCAATGCCGATCACCAGCAAAGTCTGCTGTACTCCTCAGACCTTGAACTGGGCGAAGCCACCAAGCAGATTTTCGAAGTGGTTGAACGGGTCAAACCGACGCGCGTAGTGCTCGACAGCCTGTCTGAAATCCGCCTGCTGGCCCAGAGTTCTCTGCGCTATCGCCGGCAGATTCTGGCGATCAAACACTACTTTGTGCGGTACGACGCCACGGTGCTGTTGCTGGATGACCTGACAACCGAATCCCTCGATAAAACCGTACACAGCGTCGCCCACGGCGTGATTCGTCTCGAAGAACTGACGCCCAACTATGGCGCCGAACGCCGACGCATCCGCGTGGTGAAATACCGCGGCCAGAAATACCGCGGCGGCTTTCACGACTTCACCATCATGGGCGACGGTGTGCACGTATTCCCGCGGCTGGTCGCGGCCGAACACCGCGGCGGGTATGTTCGCCGCCAGTTGACCAGCGGTATCAAGGAAATGGACGCCCTGCTCGGGGGCGGTATCGAGACGGGGTCTAGCACGTTGATTCTGGGGCCGGCCGGTACCGGTAAATCGCTGATCTCGATGATCTTCGCCGCTGCCGCCGTGGCCCGTGGCGAAAAAGCCGCGTTGTTCATCTTCGATGAAGAGCTGGGACTGCTGTTCGAGCGCATGAAAAACATGGGCATCGACCTGCAGGCCCTGCAAGACACCGGCAACCTGCTGATCGAGCAAGTCGATGCCGCCGAACTGTCCCCCGGCGAGTTCTCCCACCGGGTGCGCCGGTGTGTCGATGAGCGTGAAATCAAAACCGTGGTGATCGACAGCATCAACGGCTATCAAGCCGCAATGCCCGAGGAAAACGCACTGGTGCTGCACATGCACGAGTTGCTGCTGTACCTCAATCGCCGAGGCGCCGCGACGTTCATGACGGTCGCCCAGCATGGACTGGTCGGTGACATGCAAGCGCCGGTCGACATTACGTACCTGGCTGACACGGTGATTCTGTTGCGCTACTTCGAAGCCCTGGGCAAGGTCCGTCGCGCGATCTCGATCATCAAGAAACGCACCGGCAGCCACGAATCGACCATTCGCGAATACCGCATCGGTAGCCGGGGCATGACGATTGGTGAACCTCTGGACGCATTCCAGGGCGTATTGCGTGGCGTACCGACCTATCTGGGCGCCAGCCAGCCGCTACTCCAGGACGATGCCCGGTGAGTATTGTCGAGGCGATGTCCGAGCGCGCGATCATTCTCGCGCCACTGGGACGCGACAGCCAGATTGCGCTGATGATGCTCAAGGAGGCTGGATTCGAGGGCGTTGTCACTCGTGACCTGGTGGCGCTGTGCAGTGAGCTGCTGGAAGGTGCCGGCCTGCTGGTGATTTCTTCGGAGGCGCTATTGGGGTGCGATCTTGATCCACTACTGGGACTGATCCATCAACAACCCGCCTGGTCCGACCTGCCGATTGTCTTGCTGACCCACCACGGTGGCCCGGAGCAGAACCCTGCTTCGCGCCTTGGCCCTCAATTAGGCAACGTGACCTTCCTTGAGCGCCCTTTTCACCCGGTGACCTTGATCAGCCTCGTCACCACCGCATTGCGCGGGCGGCGACGACAGTACGAAGCCCGGGACCGATTGATCGATCTGAGCCAAAGTGAACTGCGCCTGAAAAACACCCTGGAAACCCTCGAACAACAGGTCGAGGAACGCACTGCGCAATTGCGTCATAACGAAGAAGCCCTCCGACAATCGCAGAAAATGGAAGCGGTCGGCCAACTCACCGGCGGAATCGCCCACGACTTCAATAACATGCTGACCGGCATCATCGGCAGCCTTGAGTTGCTGCGCCGGCGCCTCGCGAGAGGACGCACCGAGGACCTCGACGGGTTGATCGACCTTGGCGTGACTTCAGCCAACCGTGCTGCCGGGTTGACTCATCGCCTGTTGGCGTTCTCACGCCGTCAGTCGCTGGATTCCAAGCCGGTTGAAATGAACACGCTTGTGGTGTCCATGGGCGAACTGCTGCAACGCAGCATCAATGAAAGCATTGATCTGGACATGCAGTTGAGCGATGACCTGTGGGTGGCCGAAGCCGATCCCAATCAACTCGAAAGCGCCCTGCTCAATCTTGTGCTGAACGCCCGCGATGCCATGCCCGAAGGCGGCACGCTGGTCGTCAACACGTCCAATCAAAAGCTCGATTCGGCTTTCGTGGCGGCCCACGGCAATCTCCTGCCCGGTGATTACGTGGTGCTGCGGGTGACCGACACCGGTTGTGGCATGCCCGAAAGCACGATCAACCGCGCCTTTGACCCGTTCTTTACGACCAAGCCGATTGGTCAGGGCACCGGGTTGGGGTTGTCGATGATTTACGGGTTCAGCAAACAGTCCCACGGCCACGTCACGATCAACAGCGAAGTCGGTATTGGCACATCAGTCAGTGTGTATTTGCCTCGTTACAGCGGCGGGGATCTGGCCGAAGAAAACCTGATCGACATCCAGCAGGCGCCATACGCTCAAGATGGCGAAACCGTGCTTATCGTCGAAGACGACCCGGCGGTTCGCGTGCTGGTCTGCGCCGTGCTGAGTGAGTTGGGTTACGCCTTCGTGGAGGCGGGTGACGCCGACAGTGCAGTGCCGATTCTCGATTCTGCACAAAGGATTGATCTGCTGATAAGCGATGTCGGCTTGCCGGGAATGAATGGCCGGCAACTGGCGGAAATCGGTCGGCAGTATCGGCCTGACCTGAAGGTTTTGTTCATCACCGGCTATGCCGAACACGCGGCCGTGCGCGGAGGGTTCCTGGACCCGGGCATGCAGATGATCACCAAACCCTTCACCTTTGACCTGCTGACCGCCAAGGTGCGGGAGATGATCAGTATCTGATGTGCGCCGATAACCTTGGCAACGAGCTCAGGACAGCATTTGCTGCATGAGCTCTTGCAGTTCATTCAGGTCGAATGGTTTGTCCAGGATCGGCGCTTTTTTGGTGATGGGGCTGTCCGTCTCGCGGACTTCCTGCGCATAGCCGCTGATAAAAATCACTTTGAGTTCTGGTCGCAGTTTCACTGCAGGCTCGGCGATCTGCACGCCGGAAATCCCGCCGGGCAGGCGAAAGTCGGTAATCATCATGTCCAGGTGCGGCTTGCTCGCCAGAATTTCAAAGGCCTGCTCGCCGTTTTCGGCTTGCAGCACCCGATAACCTTCACCCGACAAGTAAGCGGACAACACCATCAGAATCGAGGGGTCATCCTCGACAATGAGTACTACATCTTGCGCATCTTCACTCATGGGAAGCCTTTGTCCGGTCAATAGCTGCTGATACGACCGTGGGGCCGCTCAGAGGTTGCGTTTATCTGGCTCATTTCCTAAAGCGGCAGACAAACGCGAAATAGAGCGCCTTCGTTGATTTTGCTCTCGACGGCGATGGAACCGCCATGGGCGGCGACGATTTGCTCGGAAATAAACAGTCCAAGACCCAGCCCCGCGACTACGGTCTTGGCGGAAACACGCTCGAACTGTTGAAAAATACGCCTCTGGTTTTCTTCACTGATGCCGATCCCTTGATCCTGCACCTCAACCCGCGCCTGACCGTCCTGTACGTAAACCCGCACATCAATCCGGCTTTTGCCACCATAGCGCAAGGCGTTGGTGAGCAGATTTGAAATCACTTGCTCGATGCGAAATTCATCCCAGTTGCCGACCACTGGCTGCTCGGCAGTAAAGCAGGTGGAACACTCGGCCGCTTCGACTTGCGGTTTGAAGTTATTCAGCAGATTGCCGACCAATTGCACCAAGTCAAACTTCGTTGGCCGGATCGACAGCTTGCCGGTGCGAATGCGCGACACATCCAGCATGTCTTCGATCAGGCGGATCAGGCTTTTGATCTGCCGCTCGTCGCGGTCGACCATGGCGTGCATCTTGTCCAGGGTGAACGCCGAGGCGTTATCCCGGGCCAGGTGCATCTTGCGCAGCTGGGTCTCAAGGATCAGGCCATTGAGCGGTGTGCGCACTTCGTGGGCGACGATCGACATGAAGTCATCACGCATACGCACCGCTTGCTCCAGCTCCAGCTGAGTGCTCTGTAGTTGTTTGAGCAATGCTTCCTGCTCGCGACGACTCTGCTCCAGCGCTTCAACCTGCTGCTTCATCGCTTTGCTCTGGCGATAAAGATCCACGAACACGTTGACCTTGCTCTTGACCGCGTGGATATCCAGCGGCTTGTGCAGGAAGTCGACGGCGCCGCTTTCATAACCTTTGAACGCGTAGTTCAACTCGCGGCCGGCAGCGCTGACGAACACAATCGGAATGTTTTTGGTTTTTTCCGTGCCGCGCATCAATTCGGCCAACTCGAAGCCGTTCATGCCGGGCATCTGTACATCGAGAATCGCAATGGCAAATTCGTGCTGCAACAGCAGCGACAAGGCTTCATCCGCGGACAAGGCTTTGTAGACCATGCGGTCTTCTCGCTTGATCAGCGCTTCGAGCGCCAGCAGGTTCTCCGGCAGATCGTCGACGATCAGCAGTTTGGCTTGGATGTTACTTAGCATGCTATTCGTTCCAGCTCGACAAGCAGACGGCCGATGCCGCAGATAGGGAGAATATGGTCTGGCTCATGAATATCCAGCGCTGCCTGAGGCATGGTCGCTACCTGCGCCTCATTCGGGTCTTGCACGATGGTCAGGCCACCGCGCCGTTTAACGTGGGACAGGCCATGGGCTCCATCTCGATTGGCCCCGGTCAGCAATACGGCGGCCAAGGCTGAACCGTAAGTATCGGCGGCGGACTCGAACAGGTAATCGATGGCGGGACGCGAGTGGTGGACGCGATCTTCCAGGCTCAACGAAAAGCTGCGGTCCTGCTCCACCGACAAGTGATATCCGGGCGTGGCGAAATACAATGTTCCGGCTTCGACCAGGATCTTATCGGTCGCTTCGCGCACCGGCATCAACACCCGGCGGGCAAACACTTCGGCCAGCAAGCTGCGGCGCTCGTCGGGCAGGTGCAGCACGACGATAATCGGCAGTGTGAAGCCTTCCCGCAGCGGGCTCAGAAGAGCAAGCAGCGCCTCCACTCCGCCGGCCGAAGCGCCAATCACGATAGCTTCAATTGAAGGAAACTGTGCAGCGTCGTTCATGATTTGCGGTAGATCCGTTCTTGTTTGACCAGTGGCTCGAACTGGCTGCCGAAAGCCGAAAAATCAGGGGTTTCCTTACTGCCCAACACCAGGAACCCGCGATGACACAGGGACTCATGAAACAGTCCGAACGCACGATCCTGAAGCTTTTTATTGAAATAAATCAATACATTGCGACAGGAAACTAATTGAGTCTCTGAAAACACGCTGTCGGTTGCCAGGCTGTGATCGGCGAAAGTCACGTTCTCACACAGGCTCTTGTCAAAAATGGCGTAGCCATAGGCCGCCGTGTAGTAGTCGGCGAATGAACACTGGCCACCTGCCTGCTGGTAATTCGCAGTGTAGGCCCGGACATTTTCCATTGAGAAAATCCCTTGCTTGGCCTTGTCCAGCGAGCGCGGGTTGATGTCGGTGGCATAAATGATGGTGCGGTCCAGCAGGCCTTCTTCGCGCAGCAGAATCGCCATCGAGTAGACCTCTTCACCGGTGCTACAGCCAGCAATCCAGATCTTGATCGAGGGATAGGTCTTGAGCAGCGGCACCACTTCCTTGCGGATCGCGAGGAAGTGCGAAGGGTCGCGAAACATCTCGCTGACCGGAATCGTCAGCAATTGCAGCAACTGCATGAACGCTGTCGGATCATGCAGCACCTTTTCTTGCAGGGCCGAGATCGTGCTGCATTCGAATTGAACCAGCGCATGATTCACCCGGCGCTTGATCGAAGCGCCGGAGTAGTCTCGAAAGTCATAGCTGTATTTGAGGTAAATCGCCTCGATCAACAAGCGCAATTCGATTTCGCTATTTCGGTCCACTGGATACTGGCGCTCCACTAAATGCGTTCCATCTTCGGTAACCAAACGCGAATCAGCGAGAACAGGCGATCCAGGTCGATGGGCTTGGCCAGGTAATCGTTGGAGCCGGCCTGCAAGCAGCGCTCCTGATCGTCCTTCATGGCCTTGGCCGTCACCGCAATGATCGGCAGCTTGCGCCAGCGCGGGTCTTTGCGAATCTCGATAGTGGCTTCGAAGCCATCCATCTCCGGCATCATCACGTCCATCAACACCAGATCGATGTCCTCGACTTCATTCAACCTTTCAATCGCTTCACGACCGTTTCGGCCAATGACCACGACTGCGCCCTTTTGCTCCAGTGCACTGGTGAGGGCAAAGATGTTGCGTACATCGTCGTCCACCAGCAACACCTTGCGACCCTCAAAGACCTTATCGCGGCTTCGCGCGGTCTTGAGCATCCTCTGTCGTTCATGGGACAACTTCGATTCGACTTTGTGCAGAAAGAGTGTGACCTCATCCAGCAAACGCTCAGGCGAGCGCGCACCCTTGATGATGATCGAGCGCGAATACTTGCGCAGTTCGGCCTCTTCATCGCGGGTCAGGTTACGGCCGGTGTAGACAATCACCGGCGGGAACGAGCAGATGTCTTCCGTAGACATGCGCTTGAGCAAGTCGTTGCCGAGCATGTCCGGCAATTTCAGGTCGATAATCATGCAGTCGAAAATCGTCGTGCGCAGCAGGTCCAGCGCGTCCTGCGCCAGGCCAACAGCGGTAATCTCGATGTCTTCGTCGCCGATCAGCCGGGCAATGCTGTCGCGCTGCAGATCGTCGTCTTCCACCAGCAGCACGCGCTTGACCTTCTGGGTCAGCTTGGCTTCGAGGCGGGCGAACACATCCTTGAGTTCTTCGCGAGTCGTCGGCTTGACCGCGTAACCGATGGCGCCCATGTGCATGGCAGCCTCGACCCGGTCTTCAACGGAAATCACGTGAACCGGGATGTGCCGGGTTTCAGCGTGTTCCTTCAGGCGCTGCAACACGGTCAGCCCGGAATGATCCGGCAGGCGCATGTCCAGCAAAATGGCGTCGGGAATGAACTCCTTGGCCAAGTCATACCCTTCGTCGGCCCCGTGGGCGACCAGGCACTGATAGCCCAGTTCGTGCGCGAGGTCGAAAAGGATGTTCGCAAAATTCGGCTCATCCTCCACGATCAGAATGCACCGCGTCTTGAACGGCGCCTGGGTGCGGTCGTCGTTGAAACGAGGAATATCAACCGGGGCAACCAGTGGGACCAGCGCTGCCGGTGCCGCACGGGGGGTGATAGCTACGGGTGAAGCCTGCATCGGCTCGACAGGCTCGTCGCCCGGTTCGACGTATTGCTGAGGCAACACCAGCGTGAACACACTGCCCTGCCCCGGCTCACTGGTCACGCTGATCGAACCACCGAGCAACGCGGCCAGGTCCCGGGAAATCGACAAGCCCAGACCGGTGCCGCCGTAGCGGCGATTGGTGGTGCCATCGGCCTGGCGGAACGCCTCGAAAATGCTTTCCTGCTGGTCTTCGGCGATACCGATGCCCGAGTCGCGAATGACAAAGGCCACGCCATTATTCGGTTGCGATGCCACAGTGAAGCTGACCGAGCCCTTCTCGGTGAATTTCACCGCGTTCGACAGCAGGTTCTTGATCACCTGCTCCAGACGCTGGCGGTCGGTGAAGAGCATCTTCGGCGCACCGGGTTGCAGTTCGACGTGAAACGCGAGGTGCTTGTCAGCCGCCATGGGCTCGAACATCCCGCGCAAGCCGTCGACCAGACGCTCGACACTGACGTTCTCGGGGCGTATCTCCAGCTTGCCGGCCTCGACCTTGGAAATGTCGAGGATGTCGTTGATCAGGTTGAGCAAGTCATTACCGGCGGAATAAATCGACTCGGCGAATTTCACCTGCTCGGCGGTGAGGTTTTCCTGAGGGTTTTCGGCGAGCAATTTGGCCAGGATCAACGAACTGTTCAGCGGCGTGCGCAGTTCGTGGGACATGTTGGCGAGAAACTCGGACTTGTACTTGCTGGAACGCTGCAGCTCCAGGGCGCGATCCTCGAGCTGCACCTGAACCTGATTCAACTCTGTGTTTTTCTGGTCCATGGCATCGCGTTGATCAGCGAGGATCTGCGCCTGCTCGGCGAGCTGCTCGTTGGTCTGCTCGAGTTCCACCTGCTGGGTTTCCAGATGCGCTTGGGATTCCTTGAGAATACGCGACTGTTCTTCCAATTCTTCGTTGGCAGTCTTGAGCTCTTCTTGCTGTACCTGCAGTTCTTCGTTGAGCTGTTGGGTTTCGCCCAGCACTTCCTGCAAACGTTGACGATAGCGCGCCGCTTCGATGGAGGTGCCGATGTTGCCGGCAATCAACTCCAGCAATTCGATGTCTCGATCATTCAAGGGGCGCAGGAAGCCCAGTTCGATCACACCGTTGACCCGGTCATCGTCGCTGGTCGGCACCACGAGCACGCTGTGCGGCAAGCCTTCGCCGAGGCCGGAACTGACCTTGAAGTAATCGCTTGGAACGTCATCCAGACGAATCAGGCGGGCCTGGTTCGCGACCTGGCCGACAATCCCTTCATCGCTGTAGATGTGCTGATCGCGCTCTTCCTGCTCGCGGGAGAAACCGTAAGATGCAATGCGCTTGAGGCCTCCGTGTTCTTCGCGAACATAAATGGCGGCGACGACGGTGCCCAGGTACTGCGCGCAAAACTGCAAAATGTTGCGGCCCAACAGATTGAGGCTCAATTGCCCCAATACTTGTTCGGCCAGCTCGGTCTGGCCGTTGCGCAGCCAGGCCTGTTGTTCAAGACGCCGGGCGCTGGCTTGCTGCGCAGCCAGGTTGGCACTGTAATTCTGCGAGAGGTTGAGCAGGTCGCGACGGCCAATGTAGGCCAGCAAGGCACTGATAACGGCGATGAACACCAGGTACAGGCCGATACTCCAGATCGTGGTACGGCGCACGTCGTCGTTACGCGTGGCGCGCAACTGCTGCTCCATGTCGATCACTTCTTCGAACTGCTTGCGAATTTCATCCGTCAGCCGCTTGCCACGGCCGGCCTTGACTGCGCCGCGGTAATCCCCGCTGGCGCGCTGCAAATCGATCATCGACTGCGCATAAGTCGCCCACTCGGTCTGCAACGCTTGCAGGCGCCGCAAACGATCAGTCTGTGAAGGGTTGTCGGCGGTGAGTTCGAGCAAGGTGTTGAGCGCGACCGCTATTCTCGGTTTGGCCGTCTCGTACGGTTCAAGAAAGTGATCGTCACCCGTCAGCAGGTAACCGCGCATGCCGGTTTCCAGATCGACGGTGAGCTTGACTGCTTCATTGGTGTTATTGATCACCCGGTCGGTGTGTTCGACCCACTGGATCACCGACAGCAGATAGGTAATCAGCGAGACAAAAAACACCGCGCTGATGACACCAACCCCCAACGGCAGACTGACGTTGCGGCTCAGGAGTTTGCGGAATCGTTGTTCATCAACCGAAGACGCAGTGGTCATGTGGAGGCCTTGTCGAACTGTTCAAAATGATGGAGTTTGCCCCAAACAGGGCGTGTTGATCCAATTTTCTGCCGCGTTTCAGGGTAAATCCCAGCATTTAGCTGCGCGTGCGCTAGGGGAGCGGTTATCCTTGCCATATTGACCGCTATTCTTTTTTGCACAGCGTTGGGAACTTGTCGGGATCCGCCACTTACTCATGCAAGAGCCCGGCGACTTTCTCGACCGGCACCCTGAATTCAATCTTTGAGAGCCCCACTATGTCCGCCAACGCATCCATCATATTAGTAGTCGAAGACGATGCCATTGTGCGCATGCTGATCGTTGACGTGCTGGAGGAGCTGGAGTTCAAAGTTCTTGAAGCGGATGGCAGCGAACAGGCGCTGGAATTTCTCAACGACGAAGACCAGTACATCGATTTGATGATGACCGATGTCGGTCTGCCCGTGATGGACGGTCGTGAGCTAGCCACCCAGGCACGGATGCTTCGCCCTGAGTTACCTATTCTGTTCGCCAGCGGTTATGCCGAAAGCATTGATGTGCCTGCCGGCATGCAGGTGATCGGCAAACCATTCTCGATTGATCAGCTGCGGGACAAGGTCAAGTCCATGCTCGGCAGCCAGGCCTGAGTTCTTCGTATTACCCTCCACCACTTACCCGCACCAAGGAATACCCGTTAATGAGTCAGCCCCGCGCAACCAAAGTTCTGGTTATTGGTTACGTCTGGCCCGAGCCCCGCTCTTCAGCGGCCAGCGGGCATGTCATGCAAATACTCGATACGTTCTTGCAGCAAGGCTGGGACATCACCTTCAGCAGCCCCGCCGGCACCGGCGAACACCGGGCGGACCTGACAGCGCTGGGTATCCGTGAAGTCGCCATCGAGTTGAACAACAGCAGCTTCGACGCGTTCATCACTGAACTGGCACCGGATATCGTGCTGTTCGATCAGTTCATGATGGAAGAACAGTTCGGCTGGCGCGTTGAAAAACACTGCCCCGACGCGTTGCGTGTACTCGAAACCTCCGACTTGCAAAGCCTACGGCACGCCCGGCATCAACGCCTTAAAGAGCGTTTGAAGGACCGTGACGACGCCAATGATTTCCGCGAGTTGTTTGCGCCGGCATTGCGTGAAGAATTCGAATTGATGGCCGACACCGAGCTGGCTAAACGCGAGATCGCCGCGCTGTATCGGTGCGACTTGAACCTGATGATTTCCGAAGTGGAGATCGAGTTACTGGTCGAACAATTCAAACTGCCGCGCAACCTGCTGCACTGGTGCCCGTTGATGGTTGATCTGCCGAGTGCGCCGCCAACTGCATTTACAGACCGCGCGCACTTTTTGAGTATCGGTAACTTCCGCCATGCGCCTAACTGGGATGCGGTGCTCTGGATGAAAACGACCATCTGGCCGCTGATTCGCGAACAGCTGCCCACGGCGCAGTTACACATCTACGGCGCTTACACACCCCCCAAGGCCACGGCATTGCACAATCCAATGCAGGGTTTTCATGTGATGAACTGGGCTGAGGATGCCTTGCAAGTGATGTCGGCGGCGCGGGTGTGCCTGGCACCGCTGCGGTTCGGTGCGGGTATCAAAGGCAAGATCGTCGATGCAATGCTGTGTGGCACGCCCACAGTCACAACGCCAATCGGAGCTGAAGCGATGCATGGCGAACATCTGTGGCCCGGCGCAGTGACCCAGACAGCTCAGGCGTTTGCCGACAGTGCGGTTCGACTGTACAAGGATGAAGCACTTTGGACGCACGCCCAATCCCTGGGGACGACGTTGTTGGCCGATCGTTATCGACAGTCGGAACATGGTCCGGCACTGATTGAAAAGTTTCTGTATTGCCAACAACACCTGGCACAACTTAGGCGGAACAATTTTACGGGCAGCATGTTGCGACATCACCACCATAAAAGTACGCAATACATGGCCCAGTGGATTGAAGCGAAGAACCGCAGCCCTTCGTAGAATTCCGGACGATAAACATTTTGCATAATCCGACTTGTTGACCCCGCCAGACAGTCTCTCTATAAACACCCAGCCGAACATTAATCTAATTGGTTTATGTTCGGCACGACTCATCCAACCCACTCACTCATGCAAGGATGCATTGAATGGACACTATTGTTCAAAATAGCTACACACTTAATAACTGGATGTCCGCCACGCCGGCGATTGATACATTGTCCCTCAACCAATTAACGTTGCCAGGCACCCATAATGCCGGCAGCGACTGGAAGGCCTCATGGCCACTCATTCCAGGGGCGCACTGGCTGGCCTGTCAACATGAATCTTTTCATGCCCAGTTGAACCACGGCGCTCGAGCGCTCGACATTCGTTTGATGTACGACGCCGATGCTCCTGGGCTTGGTAAATTCCGAATTCATCATAATGGTTACCGCAACGATCGAACCCTGGGGAGCCTTGTCAATAACGTGAGGGAGTTTCTTATACAGAACCCCAACGAGTTCATCATCCTGGACTTTCATGACTTGCAGGGCGACACGTTTGATTTCGTTTACTTCAACAACATGATGGTGCGGTTTATCGGCGAACGCATCATCCCTCCCCAAAACCTGCACATGAGCCTGACCCAACTGAAAAAGCTCAGTCCATTGCAGCGAGTTCTGGTCGCGGCCCCTCGGCACAGAGCACTGGACAGAAACGTATTTGTCGAACAGATAGAGCACAAATGGTCTGGCAGCGGCATGACCGATACTGCAGAACTTGAAAAGCACATTATTGAAGTACTGAAATACCCACCGGGTACCTGGGCACTCTGGTCGCTTTCCGCTACCAGTTACAGCGCTCTCGGCGGCCCGGTGGATATTCACGAAAAACTCGACGCCTGGTTTGACCCTGAGAAGAGCAACTGGGCGCAAAAGTGCAGCATTATCAATGTCGACTTTATTGACGAGTCCCGACTGGTTTCTTATTGCCGAGCGGTCAATCTGACAAAAGCCAGTCAGCGAAACCCTTAGTTTCGGTGCCATTAAATGGCTATTTTTGTGCAGGTGTTTCCGTGACTGGCAATTCTGCCAGTCACTTCTACGCTGGGTCATGAAAGTCTCCCCACGGATGGGGCGAATCAACGACAAGGAAACTGTCATGACCCGCAGCACAACGATCACACTCGACAAACAGAGATGGATGAGCACCGTGCTGGATATTGGACGGTTGAAGCTGACCGATATTGTATGGCCTGGCGTACATAACGCCGGGATGGACAAGAAGGCACCCAACTACGAGGTGGTATTCGGTAACTGGACGACGTGCCAGAACGATTCATTTGCCTGGCAATTGGCCAACGGTGCACGGGCATTCGATATCCGGCTCGGCTATACCGCCGGCCCGCAATTACCGGTCTACTACTTCCATCACAACGGCTATCAGTCCCACCGTATTCTTGATGAACTGATCGACGCGGTGACGACATTCCTCACTCGGAATCCGGATGAGTTCATCGTCCTCGACTTCCATCAGTTGGGAGATGCGGCCAGGCCTTTCGATTACCAACAGCTCAACGATGTGTTGATACGACGACTGGGGGCTCGCCTGATTCGCACCGCCGATTCACTCAGCACCGTCGAACAGCTCAAGCGCAACGGTTCGCAGCGCCGCATCGTCTTGGCGGCGCATGGGAAACCCGGGCTGGACGGTGAGTTTTTCTGGCCGCTGATTCCTCATAAGTGGAACGGCAAGACATTCACCGATGCCAGTGTCCTGAAATCACACATCGAGACCACGCTCACAGAAGCACCTTACGAGACCTTTCTCTGGTCGTTGCCAGCGACTTGCTATTCGCTGCTGGGTGGACCGCAACACATCAAAAGCCAAATCAACGACTGGTTTCACACCACCCGCGATTGGGTGACCCGATGCAGCATCATCAGCACCGATTTCTTTGATGAGGCGGATATTGTCCGCTATTGCTGGAGTGCCACCAGCATGAAGGCGGTTTACGGACATCTGTTGCATGAACCGGCGTAAGCGAAAGTCGTTGGTGGCTGGCATCGCAGGTGCCAAAAGGGGCATGATCCGGTAGCGATAACAAGAAAAGCGCCCTGACATGACCCGAACAACCCGCGTGACAGACCCCTCCTATGAACTGATGGATGACCATAACGGGTTGTCCATTATTTACCGGCAGCACGGGTTCCCCTGCCCGTTGGTGCGCTGGCATTTTCACAAGGAATACGAGCTGCACCTGATCGTTGCCAGCTCAGGCAAGGTGTTCATCGGCGACTACATCGGCAATTTCTATCCAGAGACGCTTTTCCTCACGGGCCCCAACCTGCCGCACAACTGGATCAGCCAGGTCGCGGAAGATGAAGTGGTGCCCAAGCGCGACATGTTGGTCAATTTCACTGACGAGTTGTTCGAAAGCGGCCATCAGGTGTTTGCCGAACTCAAGACCCTTGCACCACTGCTGGAGCGCGCGCAGTACGGCATCGAGTTTCGTTGCAAGCGCACCATCCGCCAGGCCATGACGATGATGCAGCGCATTGCCGACACCAAAGGGGTAACCCGCCTCGGGCATTTTTTTATTTTGCTGGAACTGCTGGCGGCCTCCGACGACTTTCAATTGCTGTCCGGCGCGACGACGCCGCAATTGGCCGATGAGCACAATATCGATCGCACCAACCGCGCCGTGGACTACATTTTTGCCCATTACGCCCGGGAGCTGCCGCTTGAGGAAGTCGCCGGGCATTTGGGCATGAAGCCGACTTACTTCAGCCGGGTGTTCAAGCAGGCTACGGGGCGCTGCTTTATCGAATTCGTCAATCGTCTGCGCATCAGCAAATCGTGTGAGCTGCTGGCCGATGGCGACAAACCGGTCACCGACGTGTGCTTCGAGTCGGGCTTCAACAATATTTCCAATTTCAACCGCCGTTTCCAGCAACTCAAGGGCATGACACCGACGCACTACCGGCGGCTGGTGGTGCAGCGCCTTACTGAGCAGAATCTGAGCTGACTCCCACAGGGGACCTGTCTTGCAGTCGAAAACCTGTACGTATCTGATACCGCTCCCTCGCTGAAAAGCCCTTCCCTGCGTCTACCGCTTTAAAGTCCAGTGCAAAATAGTATCAATTCAAGTGCGATGGATGATTTGTCACGACATCAATTGAAGGCTGTAATCAGTGCACATTCTTCCTGCCTCGGAAGACACAAAAACAATAACTGTCCTTCTGTATCCCTTTGGGTGCAGAAAAGGAGTGCACGATGCAACCTTCTGTAAAAGCTCTGCTTGCCCTCACCTGCATGACCCTCAGCAGCGTCAGCCTCGGCGCTCAAACGCTGACCATCGCCACCGTCAACAATAGCGACATGATCCGTATGCAAAAGCTCTCGAAAACCTTCGAGGCCGAGCACCCGGAGATCAAGCTCAATTGGGTGGTGCTGGAAGAAAACGTACTGCGCCAGCGCCTGACCACCGACATCGCAACCCAGGGCGGACAGTTCGATGTGTTGACCATCGGCATGTACGAAGCTGCACTGTGGGGCGCCAAGGGCTGGCTGGAGCCGATGAAGGATTTGCCGGCGTCTTACGCGCTCGATGACGTCTTCCCGTCGGTGCGTGAAGGCCTCTCGGTAAAAGGCTCGCTGTATGCCCTGCCGTTCTACGCCGAAAGCTCGATCACCTATTACCGCACCGACCTGTTCAAGGAGGCCGGGCTGACCATGCCCGAGCGCCCGACCTGGACCCAGATCGGCGAATTCGCCAGCAAACTCACCAACAAGGACAAAGAACAATACGGTATCTGCCTGCGCGGCAAGGCCGGCTGGGGCGAGAACATGGCGCTCATCACCACCATCGCCAATGCTTATGGCGCGCGCTGGTTTGATGAGAAGTGGCAACCGGAATTCACCGGCCCCGAGTGGAAAAACGCCCTGAACTTCTATGTCGACACCATGAAGCAATCCGGCCCGCCGGGCGCTTCAAGCAACGGTTTCAACGAGAACCTGGCGCTGTTCAACAGCGGCAAGTGCGCAATCTGGGTCGATGCCAGCGTCGCCGGCTCTTTCGTCACCGACAAGACACAAAGCAAAGTGGCCGACCACGTTGGCTTCACCTACGCCCCGCACGAAACCACCGACAAGGGTTCGGCGTGGCTCTATTCCTGGGCGCTGGCGATCCCGACCAGCTCCAAGGCCAAAGACGCCGCCAAAACCTTCAGTGCCTGGGCTACGTCCAAGGAATACGGCGCGCTGGTCGCGGAAAAAGACGGTATCGCCAACGTGCCGCCCGGCACTCGCGCCTCCACCTACAGCGAGGCCTATATGAATGCCGCGCCGTTCGCCAAGGTCACGCTGGAATCGCTGAAAGCGGCGGACCCGAGCAAGCCGACGCTCAAGCCCGTGCCTTACATCGGCATTCAGTTGGTGACCACTCCTGAGTTCCAGGGCATTGGCACCCAGGTGGGCAAGTCGTTCTCGGCGGCGCTGATTGGGCAGACCACGGTCGATCAAGCGCTGATTGCTGCGCAGCAAACGACTGAGCGTGAGATGAAGCGCGCTGGTTATCCCAAGTAACTCTCGCAACCGATCCATAGTGGGCTTTTGTGGCGAGGGAGCTTGCTCCCGCTCGGCTGCGCAGCAGTCGCAAAGCTATTGGGGCCGCTTCGCGACCCAGCGGGAGCAAGCTCCCTCGCCACACAAGCCCGCTCCCACATGTCGATCTTCGTATGTCTGTTACTAATCGGTTTAATGCCATGAATATTTCAACTGCCAAAGCTCACATGGACATTCCCCAACCGGTGCGTAAAAGCCGGTTGGCCAACCCCGGCTGGTTCCTGGTCAGCCCCTCGGTGGCCCTGTTGCTGCTGTGGATGATCGTGCCGCTGGGCATGACCGTCTACTTCTCGACGATTCGCTACAACCTGCTCAACCCCGGCGAAAACGAATTCGTCGGGCTGGAGAACTTCACTTACTTCCTGACGGATTCCGGCTTCCTGCCCGGTGCGACCAACACCCTGTTGCTGGTGGGCAGCGTGCTGCTGATCAGCGTGGTGTTCGGCGTGTTGATCAGTGCACTGCTTGAAGCCAGTGAATTCATGGGGCGCGGCATCGTGCGGGTGATGTTGATCTCGCCGTTCTTCATCATGCCCACCGTCGGTGCGCTGATCTGGAAGAACCTGATTTTCCATCCGGTGTCGGGGATTCTCGCCTACGTCTGGAAACTGTTCGGTGCGCAACCGGTGGACTGGCTGGCGCACTACCCGCTGCTGTCAATCATCATCATTGTGTCCTGGCAATGGCTGCCCTTCGCGATCCTGATCCTGATGACCGCCATGCAGTCCCTCGACCAGGAACAGAAAGAAGCCGCACGCCTCGACGGCGCCGGGCCGGTCGCCATCTTCTGGCACCTGACCTTGCCGCACCTGGCGCGGCCGATTGCGGTGGTGGTGATGATCGAAACCATCTTCCTGCTCTCGGTGTTCGCCGAAATCTTTACCACCACCAACGGCGGCCCCGGCTACGCCTCGACCAACCTCGCGTACCTGATCTACAACCAGGCGCTGGTGCAGTTCGACGTCGGCATGGCATCCGCCGGCGGCTTGATCGCGGTGGTGATTGCCAACATCGCGGCCATCGTGCTGGTGCGCATGATCGGCAAAAACCTGACAGACAAAGCCTGAGGCCTGCGCCATGACCCTTCAACAATCCCGTCGCCTGCAAAGCCTGCTGCTCGGCACGCTGGCCTGGGCCATCGCCATCCTGATTTTCTTCCCGATCTTCTGGATGGTGCTGACCAGTTTCAAAACCGAAATCGACGCCTTCGCCACGCCGCCGCAGTTCATCTTCACGCCAACGCTTGCGAACTACCTGCACATCAACGAACGCAGCGATTACTTCAGCTTCGCCTGGAACTCGGTGGTGATTTCTTTCAGCGCCACGGCGTTGTGCCTGCTGATCGCCGTGCCGGCGGCCTACTCGATGGCGTTCTACGAAACCCAGCGCACCAAGGGCACGTTGCTGTGGATGCTCTCCACCAAGATGCTGCCGCCGGTGGGCGTACTGATGCCGATCTACCTGCTGGCCAAGAGCTTTGGCCTGCTCGACACGCGTATCGCGCTGATCGTGATCTACACGCTGATCAACCTGCCGATTGTAGTCTGGATGATTTACACCTACTTCAAAGACATCCCCAAAGACATCCTCGAAGCCGCGCGCCTCGACGGCGCCACGCTGTGGCAGGAAATGGTCCGGGTGCTGTTGCCGATCGCCAAGGGTGGCCTGGCTTCTACCGTTTTACTGTCGCTGATCCTGTGCTGGAACGAGGCGTTCTGGTCCTTGAACCTGACCTCATCCAAAGCCGCGCCGCTGACCGCGTTGATTGCCTCCTACTCAAGTCCTGAAGGTCTGTTCTGGGCCAAGTTGTCGGCCGTGTCGACGCTGGCCTGCGCACCGATCCTGATCTTCGGCTGGATCAGCCAGAAACAATTGGTCCGCGGCCTGTCGTTCGGCGCCGTGAAGTGAAGATCGCCGACTCAACGCGATCCCCTGTAGGAGTGAGCCTGCTCGCGATGAGGGAGTGTCAGTCAACATCAATATCGAATGACACACCGCTATCGCGAGCAGGCTCACTCCTACAAATAAAGCGCGCCCGGCTCAACTGAATAACAACACGTGGAGGCCCATCATCATGGCCAACCTGAAAATCAAGAATCTGCAAAAAGGCTTCGAAGGCTTTTCCATCATCAAAGGCATCGACCTGGAAGTGAACGACAAGGAATTCGTGGTGTTCGTCGGCCCGTCGGGGTGCGGCAAATCCACCCTGCTGCGCCTGATCGCCGGCCTGGAAGAAGTCAGCGGCGGCACCATTGAACTCGACGGCCGCGACATCACCGAAGTCAGCCCGGCCAAGCGCGACCTGGCGATGGTGTTCCAGACCTACGCCCTGTACCCGCACATGACCGTGAAAAAGAACATGTCGTTCGCCCTCGATCTGGCGGGCGTGCCGAAAGCCGAAGTCGAGAAGAAAGTCGGCGAAGCGGCGCGCATCCTCGAACTGGGGCCGATGCTGGAACGCAAACCGAAACAACTGTCTGGCGGCCAGCGTCAGCGCGTGGCGATCGGGCGAGCGATTGTGCGCAACCCGAAAATCTTTCTGTTTGACGAACCGTTGTCCAACCTCGACGCCGCCCTGCGCGTGCAAATGCGTCTGGAACTGCTGCGACTGCACAAAGAACTGCAAGCGACGATGATCTACGTCACCCACGATCAGGTCGAAGCCATGACCATGGCCGACAAGGTGGTGGTGCTCAACGGCGGTAAAATCGAACAGGTCGGCTCGCCGCTGGACCTGTACCACCAGCCAGCCAACCTGTTTGTCGCGGGATTCCTGGGCACGCCGAAAATGGGCTTCCTCAAGGGCAACGTGACCCGTATTGACAGCCAAAGCTGTGAAGTGCTGCTCGACGCCGGTGCCCGCATTACCCTGCCGTTGACCGGCGCCAACTTGAGCGTTGGTGGCGCCGTGACCTTGGGCATTCGTCCGGAACATCTGGAACTGGCGCAAACCGGCGACTGCACGTTGAAAGTCACCGCCGACGTCAGCGAGCGTTTGGGCAGCGACACCTTCTGCCACGTCGTGACCTCCTCCGGCGAGGCCCTGACCATGCGTGTTCGCGGCGATCTCGCCAGCCGTTACGGCGAGACGCTGAGCCTGCACCTGGACGCGGAACACTGCCATTTATTCGATGCCGACGGCGTGGCGTTGACCCGTCCGTTGCGTGTTGCGGCCTGATATCGAGACTATGTGATGAAACTCAATAAACAGAATCTCCACCACCTCAAGCCTGAGGTGCTCCTGCCCGCCTACGCTCTGAACGATACGCGCCAAGGCATCGCGCACATTGGCGTCGGTGGTTTCCACCGCGCCCATCAGGCGTATTACACCGACGCGCTGATGAACACCGGTGAAGGCCTGGACTGGGCGATTTGCGGGGTCGGCCTGCGCGCCGAAGACCGCCGCGCCCGGGACGATCTCAAGGAGCAGGACTACCTGTTCACCCTGTTCGAGCTCGGCGATACCGATGACACCGAAGTCCGGGTGATCGGCTCGATTCGCGACATGCTGCTGGCTGAGGACGGCGCGGCAGCGTTGATCGACAAACTCGCCAGCCCCGAGATTCGCATCGTCTCGCTAACCATCACCGAGGGCGGTTATTGCATCGATGACAGCAGCGGCGAATTCATGGCGCACCTGCCGCAAATCCAGCATGACCTTGCGCACCCGGATGCGCCGAAAACCGTATTCGGTTTCCTCTGCGCCGCGCTGGCCAAACGGCGCGCTGCCGGCACCCCGGCGTTCACCTTGATGTCCTGCGATAACCTGCCGCACAACGGCGCGGTGACCCGCAAAGCGCTGCTGGCCTTCGCCGCGTTACGCGATGCCGATCTGTGCGACTGGATCGACCGCAACGTCAGCTTCCCCAACGCCATGGTCGACCGCATCACGCCGATGACCAGCACCGAGCATCGTCTGCAACTGGCCGACAAACACGCGGTCGACGATGCCTGGCCGGTGGTCTGCGAGCCGTTTGTGCAATGGGTGCTGGAAGACAAATTCGTCAACGGTCGTCCGGCCTGGGAAAAGGTCGGCGTGCAATTCACTGACGACGTCACGCCTTACGAAGAGATGAAGATCAAACTGCTCAATGGCAGCCATTTGGCGCTGACGTATCTCGGTTTCCTGAAGGGTTACCGCTTCGTTCACGAGACCATGAACGACCCTCTGTTCGTGCGCTACATGCGGGCTTACATGGACCTGGACGTCACGCCACAACTGGCGCCGGTGCCGGGGATTGATCTGACCGACTACAAAGACATGCTTGTTGAACGCTTCTCCAATCAGGCGATTGCCGATCAACTGGAGCGGGTGTGTTCGGACGGTTCGTCGAAGTTTCCCAAGTTCACGATTCCGACGATCAATCGCTTGATTGCCGAGGGTCGCGAGACCCAGCGTGCGGCGCTGGTGGTGGCGGCGTGGGCGCTGTATTTGAAGGGGGTGGATGAGAACGGTGATACCTATTCGATTCCGGACCCTCGGGCGGATTTTTGTCAGGCGTTGGTGGCGGATGATGTGTTGATTACGCAGCGGTTGCTGGCGGTCGAGGAGATCTTTGGCACGGCGATCCCGCATTCGGCCGAGTTTGTGGCGGCGTTTGAGTGGTGCTGTAACAGCTTGCGGGAGGTTGGGGTGACGCGGACGTTGGAGCGGGTATTGGCTTAAGTACTGCGGTGAATGGACTACCGTCTTCGCGAGCAAGCCCGCTCCCACACTAGATTCTCAGTGGATACAGAGTTTGTGTTCGACAACGATCGAATGTGGGAGCGGGCTTGCTCGCGAATGGCGTCACCGCGATCGACCTGACACACCAAGGACCTACCATGGCAAACCAACACTTATTCCTGGGCATCGACTGCGGCACCCAAGGCACCAAAGCCATTGTCCTCGACGCAGTCAGCGGCCAAGTGCTGGGCCAGGGCGCCGCCGCCCACACACTGATCAGCGGCGCCAATGGCCGCCGTGAGCAGGACACAGATCAGTGGCTGGAAGCCTTCACCCTCGCGACCCGAAACGCCCTGCTCGCCGCCAACGTCGACGGCCAGCAGATCCTCGGCATCGGCGTCTCCGGCCAGCAACACGGTCTGGTCCTGCTCGACGATCAGGGCCAGGTCCTGCGCCCCGCAAAGCTCTGGTGCGACACCGAATCCACACCCGAAAACGACCGCCTGCTGGAGCATCTGGGCGGTGAAAAGGGCTCACTCGAGCGCCTCGGCGTGGTCATTGCACCCGGCTACACCGTGTCCAAACTGCTCTGGACCAAAGAGCAGCACCCCGAGGTCTTTTCCCGAATCACCCGCATCCTGCTGCCCCACGACTACCTGAACTACTGGCTCACCGGCCGCCCTTGCAGCGAGTACGGCGACGCCTCCGGCACCGGTTATTTCAACGTGCGCACCCGCCAGTGGGACTTACAACTGCTGCGCGACATCGACCCCAGCGGGCGCCTGCAAGCGGCCTTGCCGGAGTTGATCGACGCCCATCAAGCCGTCGGCACGATCCTGCCGAGCATCGCCGAACACTTGGGCATCAATCCGCAAGCGCTGGTTTCAAGCGGCGGCGGCGACAACATGATGGGCGCGATCGGCACCGGCAACATCAAGCCCGGCGCGATCACCATGAGCCTCGGTTCGTCGGGCACCGTTTACGCCTATGCCGATCAACCAAAAGTCAGCGCCGATGCCTCAGTCGCCACTTTTTGTTCCTCCAGCGGTGGCTGGCTGCCGCTGATTTGCACGATGAACCTGACCAACGCGACGGGTGTTATTCGCGAGTTGTTCGACCTGGATATCCAACAGTTCAACGTTTTAGTCGCGCAAGCCCCCATCGGTGCCGAAGGCGTGAGCATGCTGCCGTTCCTCAACGGTGAACGCGTTCCCGCCCTGCCCCACGCCACCGGCAGCCTGCTGGGGTTGACGATGACCAACCTGACGCAGGCCAACCTGTGCCGCGCAGTGGTGGAAGGCACAACCTTCGGTTTGCGTTATGGGCTGGACCTCTTGCGCCAGAATGGCTTACAAAGCCGCAGCATTTGCCTGATCGGCGGCGGCTCGAAGAGTCCGGGGTGGCGACAGATTGTCGCCGACATCATGAATACGCCCGTGATCTGCACCGAACAAAGCGAAGCCGCCGCCCTCGGCGCGGCGATTCAGGCGGCGTGGTGCAGGTCCTGGGCAAACGGACAGGAACACAGTCTGGCGGACCTGTGCGAGCGCTGCGTCAAACTCGACCTGGCCAGCGAAACCTTGCCGATTGCAGAAAATGTAGCGGCCTGTCAGCAGGCCTACGAACGCTATCAACAGCATGTCGCAACCCTTTAAAGAGTGAACAATTATGTATCTGGTGTGTGGCGAAGCGCTGTTCGATTTCTTCAGTGAAGAAGATGCCAGCGGCCTGGCTTCAAAAGTGAATTTCAAGGCGATTGCCGGCGGCTCGCCGTTCAATGTCGCGGTCGGTTTGCGTCGCTTGGGCGTGGACTCGGCACTGTTTGCCGGACTGTCCACCGACTACCTCGGCCGGCGTTTGCAGCAAGTGCTCAAAGATGAAGGCGTGCGCCCGGACTTCCTCGTGGACTTCGCCGCACCGACGACGTTGGCGATGGTTGCGGTGGGCGCCAACGGCTCACCGCATTACAGCTTTCGCGGTGAGGGCTGCGCGGATCGTCAGTTGAAACCGGAACACCTGCCGGAACTGGGGCCTGAAGTGCGCGGCCTGCACATCGGTTCGTTCTCGCTGGTGGTGCAACCGATTGCCGACACGTTACTGGCGCTGGTGCAGCGAGAAAGCGGTACACGCCTGATCAGCCTTGACCCGAATGTGCGGCTCAATCCTGAACCGAATATAGACCTGTGGCGTAAACGTATCGCGACGCTGGTCGAGTATGCCGATCTGATTAAAGTCAGCGATGAGGATTTGAGCCTGTTGTATCCCGAACAGGATCCGCAACGAGTGATTGAAGGATGGTTGCAACATCGCTGTCAGCTGGTGTTCCTGACCCGTGGTGGCGAAGGCGCGACGGTGTTTAGCCGGGTTCATGGTTCGTGGTCGGTGCCGGCCAGTTCGGTGAAGATTGCCGACACAGTGGGGGCTGGCGATACGTTTCAGGCGGCGTTGATTACCTGGTTGACGGAGCAGCAGCTGGATTCTGTCGAGGGCGTTCAATCCCTGAGCCGCGAGCACATCGATGGCATGTTGAAGTTTGCCGTGCAGGCGGCGGCGTTGACGTGCAGCAAGACCGGGCCGGATTTGCCGTATCGGCATCAGCTGGATCTTCATTGAGGCTAATGGCCCCTTCGCGAGCAAGCCCGCTCCCACATTTGATAATCACCGAACACAATATCTGTGTTTGCTGGAGATCCAACGTGGGAGCGGGCTTGCTCGCGAAGGCGGTATCACTTACACCGCCAATCCCAGCTATTCACCACTTCAAGAGCGGCACATCAAGTGAGTATTCCCCCGCATTCACTGGCCAAAACCGTGCCACTAAGGGTTCTCCCGATACCCTAAGCCCCCCACACCTACGCCATTTGCGCCTTGAACGAGGCCGTTTAATCCTGCACCATCCGCCCCAGCTTATCCAAAGGACGGAATTCAAGGCATGCTGGACGCTAATGCAACCCATATTTCCCTCGCGCTGGAAGGCGTTTCCGCCGACCTGCAAGTCCTCAGCTTCGTCGGTCGCGAAGCCCTCAACCAGCCGTTCTGTTTCGACATCGAACTGGTCAGCGCCCGCCCCGACCTGAAACTCGAAGAGATCCTGCACAAACCCGGTTGCCTGACCTTCGGCGCAACCGGCAAAGGCCTCATCCACGGTCTGGTCTATCGCATCGAGCAAGGCGATTCGGGCAAAAAACTGACCCGCTACAGCATCAGCCTGTGCCCGCAACTGGCCTACCTGCGCCACAACCACGACCAGCAGATCTTTCAGCATCTAAGCGTGCCGAAGATCATCGCGCAGGTCCTGGAAGCGCGCGGCATCCTTGCGGACGCGTACAGTTTTCAGCTCGGCGCGGTTTACCCGGACCGCGACTACTGCGTGCAGTACGACGAATCCGACCTGCATTTCATCCAGCGTCTGTGCGAAGAAGAAGGCATTCACTTCCACTTCCAGCACAGTGCCAGCGGCCACAAACTGGTGTTCGGCGATGATCAGACCGTGTTCCGCAAACTCGCGCCCGTGGCCTACCAGCAAGATTCCGGCATGGCCGCCGAGAAACCCGTAATCAAGCGTTTCAACCTGCGCCTGGAAACCCGCACCAGCCGCGTCAGCCGTCGCGACTACGACTTTGAAAAGCCACGCATCCTGCCCGAAGGCGCCGCCAAGAGCGGAGTCGCCCCGGACCTCGAAGACTACGATTACCCCGGCCTCTTCCTCACGCGCGAACGCGGCAAACAGTTGGCGGCCCGCGCGCTGGAACGTCATCGCAGCGATTACAAACTCGCTGAAGGCAAAGGTGACGAACCGACGTTGGCCAGCGGCCACTTCCTGGCCCTCAGCGAACACCCACGCGCCGAATGGAACGACCTCTGGCTGTTGCTGGAAGTGGTTCACGAAGGCAAACAACCGCAAGTGCTCGGCGAGAACATCACCAGCGACGTCACCCACAACAAAGACGATTTCCACCAGGGCTACCGCAACCGCTTCCTCGCCACGCCGTGGGACGCGCACTACCGCCCTGCCCTCGAACACCCGAAACCGCAAGTCCTCGGCAGCCAGACCGCCATCGTCACCGGCCCGCCGGGCGAAGAAATCCATTGCGACGAATACGGTCGCGTCAAAGTGCAATTCTTCTGGGACCGCGACGGCCAGGCCAACGACAAAACCAGCTGCTGGCTGCGCGTCGCCACCGGTTGGGCCGGCAGTGCCTACGGCGGCATCGCCATCCCGCGCGTCGGCATGGAAGTGCTCGTCACCTTCCTTGAAGGCGACCCCGACCAACCACTGGTCACCGGCTGCCTCTACCACAAGGAAAACGTCGTCCCCTACGACCTGCCGGCGAACAAAACCCGCAGCACCTTCAAGACCCTCAGCTCACCAGGCGGCAAGGGCTACAACGAATTTCGCATCGAAGACAAAAAAGGCGCCGAACAGATTTATCTGCACGCCCAGCGCGACTGGGATGAAAACATCGAACACGACCAGAAAATCCTCGTCGGCAACGAGCGGCACGACACGGTCGAGGCCAATGTCTTCAGCGAGTTCAAGGTTGAAGAACACCGCATTACCCATCTGGACCGCAAGACAGAAGCGCGGGCCGATGATCACCTGACGGTGGCGGCGACCCAGCATGTGAAGGTCGGCACGGCGCAGTTTGTCGAGGCAGGTGAAGAGATTCACTACAACGCTGGCGACAAGGTGGTGGTTGAAGGCGGGATGGAACTGACGGCCAAGGCTGGCGGGAGTTTCGTCAAGGTGGATGCCGGGGGCGTGACGATTAGTGGGGCTGAGGTGAAGACCAATTCGGGTGGTGCGCCGGGTTCGGGGAGTGGGATTCAGATTCTTCCGCCGATTGTTCCGGGTGCAGCAGCGGCTGCCGCAGCAGGGAAACTGCTGAGTGCTCCGCCGGTTGGCAAGTTTAATGCGGTGGCGAATTCGGAGCCTAAGGAAGTACGTCCGGCTGAGGAGGAAGAGCTGGAGGAAGAGGAAGAAGAGGTTGAGCTGGAAGAGATTACGTTGCGGATTGGGATGTTCTTTGATGGTACGGGGAATAACCGCAGCAACAGTGAACGAGTGTTTGGCTGCTTCGCGCCGGATGTGAATCTGGAGGAATCGGCTGAGGATATTCGTCAGTTCTGCGCGGCACATGGTTATGACGGCAAAGGGAGTTCGCCGGATAACAGTTACGGGAATGACGTCAGCAACGTGGCCAGGCTGTATGACCTTTACATAGACCAAACGGATGAAACTCTGCCTATCGATGCAAAAACGGCGAGTGTGCCTGTTTATGTGGACGGTATTGGTACCAGTAGCACCGGAGCTGACTCCACTTTTTCGCAAGGCACAGGTATTGGTCCGCAGGGCGTAAGGACACGAGTTGAAGAAACACCTCCACTTATTCTTAAGGCTATCCAAGCCTTCCAGGACAGTAATCCCGATAAGCGCGTAGCGAAAATCGAGTTCGATATTTTCGGATTCAGTCGCGGCTCAGCAGCGGCAAGGGACTTTGCAAATGAAGTATTAAAGGGCAACCAAAGTATCCTCGCCAAAGCATTGCCTTTGGGGTCACCGGTACTGGCTGACAGTTTTGCCTGGGTACCACATTCCGGCGTTTCCATAAATTTTATAGGGGTTTACGACACTGTCGCAGCCATTGCCAATCCGCTTGTAGGGGACTGGAATGGTAATAACGCTTATAACCCTGGAATCAATATATTTTTGGCACCTGATGCAGCGAAAAAGGTCGTGCAATTGGTCGCTCGAAATGAGCGTCGCTATAACTTTGCCCTCAACAGTCTTGGGGCGGCCGATATTTCCCTGCCTGGCGTGCATTCGGACTTGGGTGGTGGCTACTTACCTAAAGCATCCGAACGGATTTTACTCAGCAAACCGCGTAGTAGTGCGGTCGAAGAGAGGACATCTTTCGTTGAAGCCAACAGTTACAAACGTGCCCAACAAGACCTGCGTCGACTTCAAGATCAGCTGGCCCAATATAACCTTTCTTTGGAAATCCGGACGTGGGAAGTGCCATTTCGTACCACTGAGAAAAACAATAGCAAAAACATGAAATACGTTTATGCCGCGGTTAGCAGCCAGCGCGAAGTCCGTAGCGATTTGTCTTTGATCTATTTACGGATCATGCGCGAACTGGCCGTGGAAAATGGAGTGCCTTTTGGACATATCCCGGAGAAAAATCCAAGATTTGCGTTACCTGCGGAGCTGGTCCCCATCTCCGAAAAATTAATGGCCTATGCCCAGGGGCAAAGAAAAACGACCGGGCTAACCTCACAGGAGGAGGAACTGCTTTTCCAGCGCTATGTTCATATCTCCGATAACTGGAATGCTGCTAAAAGCCGAAATAATAGTGACCTGAATATCGTTTTCATCAATCGGCCAGACAAAAACTCTGTGCGCACGGTGCATCCAAATGAGTAATTTTATACGTATTGCGCTTGTCGCCTTACTTATCAGTGGCTGTACATCTGCTAACAGCAATTCAATGCCTTACAAAGCTTGGCGTTTGGGATTCTCGGCCCCCGCCTACATGGAGGTCTGGATCGAGTCGGCTGATGTGGTGGATATTCAGGGCCAGGTATATCCACGTGCGATGAGCGGCAACGCCTCAATACTAACTCCCCCCAACAATTCCGGCGATCCCCGCGGCTGGCCAAAAAGAGCTGGTTGGGGGAAAGGTAAGTACGTAACAGGGGCAGACTTGCCCAAACAGATCTATGTTCGTTGGCAGTCGCTGGTTGAGCCGCAAACTTATCAGATGGTCATTAATATACCCGAGGCGACTAGGGAGATCATGCGCAAGGGCGAAAACGTTTTCTGCACCGCCGACGGAAAATGGATCACCGGATATCGTGAGGCAATAGCCATAAGACTTGTCCCTGGAGGTATCGCCAGAGTCTGGGTAGGCGGTCCTTGCATGACGCCGATCGAGGTCACAACGGTAAAAGCGGTGATTGACCCACGTGGTCCCTATGAAGGTAAGTCTGGCGGTGAGTACGACTCAATCTCCGATGAATCAAAAGCCTACGTCGAAAAATTTGGTGTGCCCTATGATTCTTGGAAGTGACAGCGCGAAAGCAGTCATATGAGTAGTTTCTTGCGAACTACAATTTGCGCATTTTTGCTCACTGGATGCACATCTGCCTATAGCGGGCCATTACCTTATGATGCTTGGCGACTGGGCTTTTCCGCACCTAACTATATGGAGGTCTGGATCGAAACAGCTGATGTAATAGATATCCAGGGCAACGTCTATAGACGTGCCATGAGTGGCATCGCGGCCATGCAGACGCCCCCCAATAATTCTGGAAATCCTAAAGGTTGGCCCGCAAGGCCCGGCTGGGGTAAAGGTAAATACGTAAAGGGGGCAGATCTGCCGAAAAAAATCTATGTTCGCTGGCAATCACTGGTTGAGCCCCAAACATACAAAATGGCTATCGACATTCCCGAGTCAACCCGAGAGATCATGCGAAAGGGTGAAAAGACTTTCTGTGCTGCCGCTGGGAAGTGGATTACGGGCTACCGCGAGGCAATTGTGGTTGGTCTGGCCCCTGGCGGCATCGCCAAAGTTTGGGTACTCGGTCCCTGCTTGACACCAATTGAAGTGACCAGAGTACAAGCCGAAGTTGATCCACGTGGACCATATGAAGGGGAATCTGGGGGAAAACACCGCCCTCTGTCAGCGGTATCACAAGCTTATGTTGAAAAATTTGGTGTTCCGTTTGGTTCTTGGTAGCAATAGATCCTGAGCGGTCCAATGAATAGCTATTTGAGAACTACAATTTGCGCATTTTTGCTCAGTTGTTGCACATCTGCCTATAGCAGGTCATTGCCTTATGACGCTTGGCGACTGGGCTTTTTCGTGCCTGACTACATGGAGGTCTGGATCGAAACAGCAGACGTTATAGATATTCAGGGAAATGTCTATGACCGTGCCATGAGCGGTAACGCCGCTATACGGAGCCCTGCCAACAGCACTGGCGATCTTAAAGGTTGGCCTGCAAAGCCTGGATGGGGGAAAGGCAAGTATGTTCTGCGAGCGGACCTGCCAAAGCAAATCTATGTTCGTTGGCAGTCATTGGTCGAGCCCCAAACGTACCAAATGACCATTGATATTCCCGAGTCAACCAGAAAGATAATGCGCAAGGAAGAAAAGGTTTTTTGCGCCTTTGATGGTAAATGGATAACAGATTACCGCGAGGCATTGGTCATAGGCCTTGCGCCTGGAGGCATCGCCAAAGTATGGGTAATCGGTCCTTGCCTTCCACCCATAGAGGTCACACGGGTACAAGCCGAAGTTGATCCACGTGGGCCGAATGAAGGTAAATCTGGCGGGCAATACGACCCGCCCTCCGCTGTATCAAAAGCCTACATCGAAAAATTTGGTGTGCCATATGGTTCTTGGTAATCGTGACTCAATACAAAATCCAGCGCCTGCGAGCGCTGGATTGTTTTATATAGGTCAGTCGTCAGACCGGCGCCTTCCACCCCATCATTCGCTGTTGCGCAACCGCTAACAGGTCAAACCCATCCTGTGTCAGCAAGTAAAGCGCGTGAGTAATGTGCGGAATATCTTGAACATCGCTGTGTCTGAAACATAGGCAATGAAGCGTTTCAAGTAGCTGGGTAGAGGCTCGTACGCGCTGTAACCCGGCTTCGAATATGTCTTGGGGGTTGGCTTCGGTGTCGATCAGCAAAGGACTTGAATCGGTAACGCCGCTGTTGAGTGAACGATAGCGATCTGGAAACGGTTTGAACGTTGGCATAGTAATTACTCGGTTGTTTGTAAAAAAACCGCTAACACCGTGACCAAACGGTGGGAGGCGGACTGTGTACAGGCTTGGTCAACCGAAACAACCATCGGCTCGCTCGAAAGCGTCCGGCACACAGCCGCCATAACTACTCGACATGAGGACGTAGAAGTCCGCGGGGCGAATAATGGCACACTTAAGTGCGTTGTTTCAGGTGACCAAACCCGATCGCTGATTTTGCAGCGAGCCCAAACAGTAATCGCTCCTCCCATCAGGCGAAAGTCGATAAGGCGTCTGGCTCTGTAGGACCAGGCCGAAGACTCCGTACCCCCTTTCCTAACGAAACATCCGTCAGACACCGCCCCTCGCGACAGGCGGCGTTCAGGTGGGTTAACCATCGCTTAACGCTGCGGTCCAAAACTCTACTGGACCGCACGCCCTCAGGCTCCCCTGATGCCCAGTGCGGCAGGTTTGATGTTGATCGTCGAACTGACTTCCGTCTGCACTGGAGATCGTCACATGAACACTCGCATGCTGCTCCTTGCCTCCGCCCTCGCCTGCACCGCGTTTGCCGGGCTTGCCCAGGCCAACGACACATCCACGTCCAAAGCCACGCCCTATCACTACGGCATGGCGCTCAATGTCGGCAAAGTCGTGGCGCTGACAGAGCCGACGACCAATGAATGCAAAGTGATTACTGCCGACATGAAGTACATCGACACGTCGGGCAAGCCCGAAGAAATCAGCTACAAGAAACTTTCCGACGCGTGCAGTTTGCAAAACTGACGGAAAGGTCTGATTCGAAACCTGGCGGTTTTACTGTGAGGGTTCTGGCGTTATGCTTTAGCGCCTCCCTCACTGCCGCAAGGATTCGCTATGCAGTTGTCGTTTCGTACGTTATCGATGTTCACCGCCGCCCTGTGTCTGGTGCTGGCGCTGGTCTGGGGTTTGATGCCGGACTGGCTGCTGGCGATTTGGGGCCTCGAGTATTCCTCAGCGACAGGCGTTGTTTCGCGGCGCATCGCCGTAGTATTCGTGGCGTTGGGGTTGATCTTTTATTGGGTTCGAAACGAGCCGCCCTCCGTCATCCGCAGCGCATTAAGCAGCGGTTTTATGGTCGGCTGTTTCGGTCTGGCGGCACTGGGTTTCGGCGAATGGCTCAACGGCCATACCGGACCGGGCATTTTGCTGGCGGTATTGGTGGAGCTGGCGCTAGGCCTGGGATTTCTTCAGACCCGGCGCCTGTCGGTAGAACTCGAAACAGCCGGTTAAAGAGCCCTCGCCCGATGTGGAGAAAAGAGCTCAGCATGTTTTTTGGTGCGCAGCCCGGCGATCAATTCGTTGATTTCCCGACAGCCATTCAGCCCCTTTGCATCAATCCCGGTCACGTGCAGATCCAGCAGATCGGTCTTGCCGTCCGCGTACACTTTTATCGTCATCAATAAATCCGGGGAGAGCGTGCACTGGCAACGCTTGGGCAAAAAACTGTTTTCGATGATGTTGCGAAGTTCCAAGGCAGAAAGAAACATGGCGACCCCTCCTTTGTGAGACAGCCAATTAACAGTCGACGCTGGCTCATGTGCAGTCCCGGCCAGATTAAGAACAACTGAAGCATAAAACATGCCTTGAATTTCGCCGTGCAGTTCATCGGCAAATCAATGATTTAGCCGCAAGACTTAATGAAACTACCGTGCAATCTGCATGAAGACCCGCGAAAGGCGTTGCAAATTGCCGTCTGATAGCGCCGGGTTTGCATTGGGGCCTGAGCGCAGTAAGAATGGCGCCACAAATTGAATACAAGCAAGGAGGCATCATGGGTTCTTTGACCTTTACCACGGCTGTCGGACTAATGGTTACCGGGCTGTCGACCATCGCCAACGCTGCAGCACTCGAAACCGTCGCCCCCTTCCCAAAGCCTGAAAGCGGTTTTACCCGCCAGGTCATTCATCTTGCCCCGCAAACGAAAGAAGACGACTTTCAGGTCGAAATCCTTGCCGGTAAAACGTTGACCGTGGACTGCAATCGCCAACGTCTGGGCGGCATGCTTGAGGAGAAAAACCTCGAGGGTTGGGGCTACCCGTTCTACCGACTGGATAAAGTCATCGGCCCAATGAGCACGCTGATGGCCTGCCCGGATGGCAAGAGCAAAAAAGACTTCGTACCGGTGGTCGGCGACGGCTTCTTGCTGCGTTACAACAGCAAGCTGCCGATCGTGCTGTATGTGCCAAAAGACATCGAAGTGCGCTACCGGATCTGGTCGGCGTCGAGCACCATAGAGAAAGCCGTTCAGGAGTAACACCTTCGTGCCTCACGCCGGGACGCCGCTGATGGCGGCGCGCTCGGCCACGTGGCGCAAACTGTCGAAGTTAATGTTGGCCCCTGAATCGATGGCCACCAGTGTCTGGCCACAGGCACCGGTTTGCGCGACGTATTTTTTTATTCCAGCCACGGCCAGCGCGCCCGACGGTTCGGTAATCGAGCGGGTATCGTCGTAGATGTTCTTGATCGCGGCGCACAGTTCGTCATTGCTGACCGTCAACACCTCATCGACACAAAACCGGCAAACGTCGAAGCCATAAGCGCCGACCTGCGCTACGGCCACACCATCAGCGAAGGTGCCAACGCGCGGCAGGACAACTCGCTCATGCGCCTGTAGCGCTGCCGCCAGACACGCTGAATGCTCTGACTCGACACCAATGATCCGCACTTCAGGTCGCAGGTATTTGACGTACGCGGCGATGCCGGCGATCAAACCTCCACCGCCCACCGGCACAAAGATCGCGTCGAGCGGGCCTTGATGCTGGCGCAGGATTTCCATCGCCACGGTGCCCTGCCCGGCAATCACGTCCGGGTCGTCGAAGGGCGAAACAAAGGTGCGACCGGTTTGTTCGGCCAGGTTCAGCGCATAGTCGAGGGCGAACGGGAAACTCTCGCCGTGCAGCACCGCCTCGGCCCCGCGACTTCGAACCCCCAGCACTTTCAACTCCGGCGTGGTCAGCGGCATGACGATGGTCGCGGCAATGCCCAAGGTTTTCGCCGCCAGCGCCACGCCTTGGGCATGATTGCCCGCTGACGCAGTGATCACGCCGCGTGCCTTTTGCTCGTCAGTGAGTTGCACCAACTTGTTGTAGGCACCGCGAATCTTGAAGGAAAAGGTCGGTTGCAAGTCCTCGCGCTTGAGCAGCACCTGATTACCCAACGCCTCGGAGAGCGCCGGTGCCGCTTGCAACGGCGTGCGCACCGCCAGCTCATACACCGGCGCGGCGAGGATCTTTTTTACGTAATGCTCAAGCAAGGTCTGCTGGGCGAGCGTGCTGGTCATGGTCGTCTCCTGGCTGTGTTCGGGGCCCGGGAGACAGAAAGTAAAAACCCGCCTCTAGGGCGGGTTGGGTGCTGCAGTCGTGAGCTAGCCCGCCAGATAAGGAATGGCGGTAATAATGCTTGGCTGGCAGCGCAATACGGTGGAAGTCATGGCTGGAAATTAGCCTTATGGGGGATGGCAAGTCAATGGCCAATTTTGGTTGGCTTGTGTAGGGTGCTGGCTCTGCTCATTGTCCAAGGAAGGAAACATGAAGTCTGTCGCCCTGCCCCTCGTTGCTTTGATCGCCTTTGCCGGGTACACCGTATCGGTGATGCTCCAGGCTGAACAGTCGTTGATTGATTTTGGGCTCAGCCTGATGTCGCAGCCGGACACGGCGCAGGTGGTGATTGATCTTTACCTGCTGGCGACGCTGGCGGGTGTCTGGATGTACAAGGATGCGCGCACACGTGGGCGGTCGGTTGGGGCGGTGATTCCTTATCTTTTGATTACGGCGATTTTTGTGTCGGTCGGGCCTTTGTTGTATCTCGTCGTTCGGGGGCTGCAGGATCGGAAAGTGTGTGCTTGAGATTGCCTTCGCGAGCAAGCCCGCTCCCACATTTAACCGAGTATTTCCCGGTGGAACTCGGTCGAATGTGGGAGCGGGCTTGCTCGCGAAGAGGCCGGACCTGCCACCCTATTCACTTAGCCAAGCGCCTGAGCCCCAACACCATCACCCCCGCCCCCAGTATCATCGCGCTCAGAAACATCGGATACGACACCCACCACGGCGTGCCCGCGGTCATCATGCTGAACTCGGACATGCCGCCAATGCTGGCGATCAGGTTCAACGGCAGAAACACCACGTTGATCAGCGTCAGTTTGCGCAGCAGGTTGTTCATGCTGTTGTTCATGAGGTTGCCCCGGGCGTCAATCAGCCCGGAGAACACCGTGGAGTAGATTTCCGCCTGTTTGTAGCACTGGTTGTTTTCGATGATCAGGTCGTCGATCAGGCTGATGGCTTCGACACTGAAGTGTTCCTTGGCCGCGTGATTGCGCAGCCGCGTCAGGACCGCACCGTTGCTGTGAATCGCGTTGATGTAATAGATCAGGCTCTCGCTGAGGTTGAACATCTGGATCAGATGCTGATTCTCCATTGAGGCGTTGAATTTTTGCTGCAACTCCCGGGCAACCAGCTTGATCACTTTCAGGTGACCTAAATAGTGATGGATGTTGTTGAACAGCAGGTCAAGCAAGACATCCAGCGGCGTGTTCAACCGCTGCCGGGTGCCGAGCCCGTGCAGCGGGGAGTCGTCAGTGGCGATCACCAACAACCGGTGCTCACAAAACAACAAGCCACAGGACGACACCTCAAACGCCAGGCTGTCGGCGCCGGAATAGTTTTCCGGGCGTTTCCAGATCAGGAACAAATTGTCGGGATGAAACTCGATGCGCGACACCTCGTCCGGGTCGAGGGCCGACGCCAAGGCGTGTTCATCGAGCTTGAAGTGGCTGTGCAACAGGTCGCGCTCAGCGGCATCCGGATTGCTGAACAGCATCACTTCGGCGTCCAGCCTTTCGACTGATTGCAGGGCGCCGTGGGTCAGTTGAAAGCTCTTGATCATCGAGCGATCACCAGGCCTGGCCGCGACGCTTGAGCTCCAGCCGGCGGACGAACTCTTCCAGCACCAACGAATACAAATCGTCCTGCAGGTAGGCGTCCTCGATACCGGCGTCCATGTTCGGGTTGTCGTTGACCTCAATCACCACCACTTTGTCGCCGGACTGTTTGAGGTCAACGCCGTACAGTCCGTCGCCAATCAGGTTGGCGGTTTTCACAGCCAGTTCCACCACCGCTCGCGGGGCTTCGTGGACTGCCAGGGTGCGGCATTCGCCGTTGATGTCCTGACCTTTGGCCTTGTGGTTGTAGATTTGCCAGTGGCCCTTAGACATGAAGTACTGGCAGGCAAAGATCGGTTTGCGGTTGAGTACGCCAATGCGCCAGTCGTACTCGGTGTAGAAGAATTCCTGCGCCAGCAACAGCACCGAGTGCTCGAAAAGTTCGGCGGTGGCTTCGAGCAACGCCTGCTGGCTTTCAACCTTGATCACGCCACGCGAGAAACAACCGTCAGGGATCTTCAGCACCAATGGGAAACCCAGACGTTCACCGACCCGCTCGAAATCTTCCGGTCGCTCCTTGTAGAGAATTTCGGTGGCCGGCATGCCGAGCTGATGACTTTTGAGCAGGTCAGTCAGGTACACCTTGTTGGTGCAACGCAGGATCGAAGCCGGGTCATCCATCACCACCAGCCCTTCGCTCTCGGCTTTCTTGGCAAAACGGTAAGTATGGTTATCGACGCTGGTGGTCTCGCGAATCAGCAAGCCGTCGTATTCGGCGATTCGCGCGTAGTCCTTGCGCTCGATCAGTTCCACATCGATGCCCAAGGTCTTGCCGACGCGTATGAAATTATCCAGCGCCTTTGGGTTGGACGGGGGTAATGCTTCTTGGGGATCGTGGAGGATGGCCAAGTCATAACGGGCCAGACGCCGTGAGCGCGGCATGCGCCAGATCTTGCGACTGAAACTGTCCAGCGAGTGGGCGAATTGATCTTCCTGATCTTCTCGCAACTTATGCAAGGCGCCGGACTTCACGCCTTCAATGTGCCAACCGTTAGTTCGACGAAACTCAACTAACAATATCGGACATGGGAATACTTCAAACAACTGCCGCGCCAAGTCCTGCAATGGCTCAATATTGGTTTTGCCGAAATACAGGGTCAGGGTAAAACCTTCGGTGTCGCTGTAGAGATGATGCGTAAGGGCCTTTTCCAGAGGCTTTTCCAGATCATCGAGCGACAACCCATACAAAGATTTTTTGGTCAGTTCACTGATGGTCCGCACCGACGGAATGACCTTGTGCCCCCGCGCTTCCGCCAGCAACGAGCAGTAATAACCGTGCCCCAGGTACTTGTAGGTGCGGCACAGGTTGATCACCTGGACCCGTTTGCCTTGCCCGTTGTGGTGAGCCTTTTCGAGGTATTCCTGGGCGGTGACGATGTCTTCACTGGGAAAGTAGGAGGCCCAGTCTTCCTTGCGTTCGACGATGATAATCAACTGGCTTGAAGTGCTGACTGCTTCATTTAAAAAAGTTGCCGCCGGCGAAGTTTGCTCGGATACTTCGCGCCAATGACCTTGTACCGCTGACATAGTGATTGATCCGTTGGAGAACAAGACCTTTCCTATTAAGCACGAACTTTTTCGAAAGTCCCGTTTCGTTACGCAACTTTTACGGCGGTCATATGAATCCTGTCTTTCGCTTGGCAGTAGTTGAAGACTTACCTGCGTTATTGGCACTTGAACAGCAATGTTTCACCACTGACCGGCTCACCAGTCGCAGCTTCCAATGGATGATCACCCGGGCTCACGGGCAATTGCTGGTTGCTTCGCGCGACGAGCAGCTGGTCGGTTACGTCGTGGTGTTGTTTCATCGGGGCACGTCGCTGGCGCGTCTCTATTCGATTGCGATTGCCGCCGAAGCGCGGGGCAGCGGATTGGGCAAGCAGTTGCTGCAACGCATCGAGGCCTGTGCGCTGGAACACGACTGTGCCTACGTGCGGCTGGAGGTGCGCACGGACAATCCTGCGGCGATTGCCCTTTATGAGCGCAACGGTTACCGGCGTTTCGCGCTGATTCATGACTATTACCAGGATCATGCGGATGCGCTGCGGCTGGAGAAGCGCATTCTCCAGCACCATGATTCAAGAAACATCAAAGTGCCGTATTACCCGCAGACCACTGATTTCACCTGCGGCCCGGCCTGCTTGATGATGGCCATGGGCGCGCTGCAAAAAAACCGAAAACTGGAGCGCCGCGAAGAGCTGCAAATCTGGCGCGAGGCGACGACCGTGTTCATGACGTCAGGTCACGGCGGTTGCAGCCCGCAAGGTTTGGCGTTGGCCGCATGGAATCGCGGATTTGGCGTGCGTTTGCAACTGAGCATGACGGGGCCATTATTTCTCGATGGGGTACGTGATGAGCATAAAAAAGACGTCATGCGTCTGGTGCACGAAGAATTCACTGCGCAGTTGCAGGCTACAGATATGGAACAGGTGATCGGCGGCCCGTTGGACTTGCCGCGCCTGCTGAACGACGGCGGCCAGCCGCTGGTGTTGATCAGCAGCTATCGGCTGACGCGCTCCAAATCACCGCATTGGGTCATCGTCACCGATCGCGATGAGGAGTTTGTTTACCTGCATGACCCGGACGTCGACCACAGCCAACATCGCCAGCCCATGGATTGCCAGCATCTGCCGGTGAGCCACGGGGAATTCGAGAAGATGAGCAGCTTTGGCCGGGGCAAACTGCGGGCGGCGGTGATCATCTACAAGCGAGATAGCTAAGCAGCGCTGCCGAACTGTGGCGAGGGGGCTTGTCGGAACGCTGCATCGCCCCGTTCGGCGGCGAAGCCGTCGCAAGACCTGACAGCAACTTACGTCTGGAAGAATACAAAGGGCTGCTTCGCAGTCCAACGGGGCGATGCGGCGTTCCGACAAGCCCCCTCGCCACAAATACGGGTTACTTCAGGCCAACCCTGTACAACGCGCCGTCGTCTTCATCGGTCAATACATACAAATACCCATCCGGACCTTGCCGTACATCGCGAATTCGCGCCTTGAGTTCACCGAGCAAGCGTTCTTCGTGAACCACCTTATCGCCATCAAACTGCAAACGGATCAACTCCTGGCTCACCAGCGCACCGATAAACACATTGTGCTGCCAGGCCTTGAAGCGATCCCCGTCATAGAACGCCATCCCGCTCAACCCCGGGGACTTTTCCCAGACATGGTGCGGCGCAATGGTGCCTTCGACGGTCTTGCCCTTGGCTTCCGGGATCGGATCGCCGGAATAGTTGATGCCATTGGTTGCCAGCGGCCAGCCGTAGTTTTTGCCGCGCTCGATGATGTTCAGTTCGTCTCCGCCTTGTGGCCCGTGTTCGTTCTCCCAGAGAACCCCGGTCCAAGGGTTGAGCGCTGCACCCTGCGGGTTACGCTGGCCATAGGACCAGATTTCCGGGCGCACGCCGGATTGACCGACAAAGGGGTTGTCGTCCGGCACCTTGCCGTCCGGGTAGATCCGCACGACTTTGCCTTGCAGCTTGTCGAGGTCCTGAGCGGTTGGCCGGACATTGTTTTCGCCGAGGGTGATGAACAGATAGCCGTCACGATCGAACACCAGACGCGAACCGAAGTGGTTGCCGACAGAGAGCTTCGGCTCCTGGCGGAAGATCACTTTGAAGTCCTTCAGGGTTTTCAGGTCTTCGGACAATTGCCCCCGGCCTACCGCCGTACCCGCCTTGTCACCCGCGCCGCCGCCCTCGGCATATGACAGATAAACGGTGCGGTCCTGCCGGAAGTCGGGTGACAGCACCACATCCAGCAAGCCACCCTGCCCTTTGGCCCAAACTTTAGGTACGCCATCAATCGGGTCGGAGTGTTTGCCGTCAACGCTGACGACGCGCAGGTTACCGGGCCGTTCGGTGACCAGCATGCCCTTGCGATCCGGCAGGAACGCGAGCGACCACGGGTGTTCCAAACCCTTGGTGACCGTGGTGACTTCGAGGGTGCCCTGTTCGCTTTGCAGATTCTGAACCGGTTCCGCGAAAACGAGCGCAGAGGTGATCAATGCGCTGGCACACAGCGTGGCCAGGAGGGTTTTACGCAACATTCACGATTCCTTTTGTCGTTCCGGCTCAACGGTTGCTGGTGTCTGCATCTCGCTGAGGTGGATTGGGAATGAATTTCGGTGGGCTGGCGGGGGCCGGTTGGCTTTGGGGATAACGATTGCCGATGCCGCCGTTTTCCAGTGTCGGTGGACGCGGCACCGGCATGGTGTTGGGCCCGCGAATGGCCGGAGCGCTGGATTGAGAGCCTTGCATGCTGTTCGGGTTGGCGCGGCGAATCGGGCTGTTGTAAGGATTGCTCGAAACCCCCGTCGGGCTTTGGGCCAGGATCAAGGATGACGAGGGTGATGCCTGGGTAACACCGCTCAGCGCTAGCAATGCGATGCAGCCGAGCACATATCTGTTCATGAGGTGAGCCTCTCGACGTGGTTAGGGTCTTCGATATCACGCTACGCCCAGGGTTCGGATTTGTTAACTAAAACCTCCTTCACAAGATGTAACACGAGACGACCACCCCGCCAGGCCGGGCTCTGCAACCCGCTGAAACTTTTGCGCCAGACCACAGGTCACCTGAACATCACTCGCGAGAAGACGACCATGGCACGGGCAATCTGGAAAGGCGCAATCAGTTTCGGGCTGGTGCATATCCCTGTGGCGCTGGTCTCGGCGACGTCGTCCCAAGGGGTGGATTTCGACTGGCTCGACAGCCGCAGCATGGAGCCGGTCGGGTACAAACGCGTGAACAAGGTCACGGGCAAGGAAGTCACCAAGGAACACATCGTCAAAGGGGTGCAGTACGAAAAGGGTCGGTACGTGGTCCTGAGCGAAGAGGAAATCAAGTCGGCGCATCCGTTATCCACGCAAACCATTGATATATTTTCCTTTGTCGACAGCGAGCAGATTCCCTTGCAAAACATCGACACGCCCTACTACCTCGCGCCGGATAAACGTGGCGGCAAGGTGTACGCGTTGTTGCGTGAAACACTGAGCAAAACCAATAAAGTTGCCCTCGCCCATGTGGTGCTGCACACACGCCAGCACTTGGCGGCGTTGATGCCGCTGGAATCGGCGATGGTGTTGGTGATGTTGCGTTGGCCGGCGGAAGTCCGAAGCCTCGATACCCTTGAATTGGGCAGCGAAGTGACCAAGCCCGAACTGGCCAAGGGTGAACTGGATATGGCCAAGCGTCTGGTGCAGGACATGAGTGCTGACTGGAAACCTGAAGACTACCGCGACAGTTTCGAAGACAAGATCATGGCGCTGGTCGAGAAAAAGGCCAATGAAGGCAAGATTGAGGATGTCGAGACGGCGACGGGTGAAGAGGAGCGCAAAACGGCGGATGTGATTGATTTGACTGAGTTGCTCAAACGTAGCCTGGGAAGTAAAGGTGCCGGGAAAGCCAAGCCGGCAGCGCAGAAAAAAGCGACCAAGACTTCGCGGGGCTGATTGATTGTTTTGTGGTGGCTGTCAGGGCCTCTTCGCGAGCAAGCCCGCTCCCACAGGGGATTTGTGTTCGCCGCGAATCAAATGTGGGAGCGGGCTTGCTCGCGAAGGCGTCAGACGCCATCGCACTAAATTCAGATCAACACAAACACCGCCAGCAACCCGCCAAAAATCGCCCACTTTTCGAGGTAATAAAGTTTGCGATTACGCTTCTTCAGCGCCTTGCCCCGCAAACGAATCTTGTAGATTTTGTTGAACAAACGGTTAATCCCCCCCGTCCTGTCACCCTCGTCATTCGGCGAACCCGCCGCCGACATCACATGACGGCTGAACCACCCATTAAACGCCGCCGCCCAGCGGTACTTCATCGGACGCTCGACATCACAGAACAGAATAATCCGGTTCTGTTGCGTGGTGTTCTGGGCGTAATGAATGAACGTTTCGTCGAACATCACCGCTTCACCATCGCGCCAGTGATAGTTCTGGCCGTCGACGTTGATGTAGCAACCGGCATCGTTCGGCGTCTCCAGACCCAAGTGATAACGGTAAGAACCGGCATAAGGGTCACGGTGACGAACCAGTTTCGAGCCCGGCGGCAGTTCGGCGAACATCGCGGCCTTGATCGAACCGATCCCCTGGACCAGTTCAGTGGTGCGCGGGCAGAGTTTCATCGCTGAAGGATGGCTGTCGCCGTACCACTTCAGGTAAAAACGCTTCCAGCCCGTCTTGAAGAACGAGTTGAAGCCGACGTCGTTGTATTGTTTCGAGCGCTTGATCTCCCCGGCCTTCAGCAAGTTCTGGCCTTCGGCGCGGATGTCTTCCCAATGTGTCTGCAATGGGCTCAGGTCAGGGAAATCTGCCGGATTGAGATAAGGCTTGCCGGGGATTTTCGAGAACATATAAAGGAAGCAATTGAGCGGCGCCAGAAACGAAGAGTGGTCACTCATTTGGCGGCCCAGCTTGTGGCGCACGCGACCGCGCAGGTGGACGTACGCAATGGAGGCAATGTAAATAAGGGCAATGGTCAGTTTCACAGAAGTCGTCACACGTCAGAAGTGAACAAACTGCCTTCCCGGCCAACCCATCCGCCAAGGGTCTTGTGCAGCGTCTGAAAATAAACAGCGGTCCCGATAGCGCGCCCTTGAGCCTGCGCCGGCTCTCGGCATCGGTTGTAAAATCGCATTTTAGCCGCTCTCTGTAACAAATAATTAGCCTCCAGATGTGAAAATCCGTCCGCTGATACCGTCAATGCGCCCGAGCGGTCTCAACGCCCTATCGTTTAGAGAGCCAGACCAGTACAATCGCCGCCAAACATTACGCGCCCCCCTTGGTTGATGACGGGAATGAACCCCGTCTCAGCGCACTTCGACTCGGGCCAAGCGCTCCATATGCTGCTGTCCACTTATTGCCAGATGGACCTTCCGCTTCTGACCGGGATGCATTTCCCGTGGTTTGAATACCGGAAACGGGTACTGAATCGGTACTGCCGCAACCCTAGCTACTCTGAATGCTTCGCAGGAAAAACCTTTGATCTCTACAGCTAACATCACGATGCAGTCTTAACGGCGCTCTGATGATACGCGGTGCGCCGTAAAACAAGGGCTTCACGCCTCGCTATCACGCATCAAACAACGCAAAAAAACACCGGTTGGTATCAAATCTGGTATCAGCCGTGTCCCGCCATTCGGCGTTCTGCCGCTCAAAATATTCTTTTAAGGATTCACCTACATCACAATCAAGCCCGGCAAGGGTTAGATTTATGTACCGAGCTTAACCTGAGCATCGAACGTGGTTCGATGTCTTTAGAGCTCAATACTAGACCGAAAAATAAAAAAGTGCTTTCCAGAAAAATGAAAAGCTTAGCCATTCGCCTAAAAAATTTTACCGCACCCACTATAATTCTAGGTAGTCCGGTACTAGGACTCTTCATCTCTTTACTCCTACTTACCGAAAGTAGGTTTTTTGACGCATACATAATTTTTATAGCCGCCGCTTCATTTTCTACTGTTGCTTTCGCTTTATGGGCAATCTTAAACGGAAAATGAAAGACGCTAATTTTTAATAAAATGCAACCAACAAACCGCAAGTCCGCTCTAAATAGCCGCGCAAGGCGACTAGGTAAAGACTGCTAGCAGAGTTCCTGCTAGCAGCCTTATGTTTACAGTTGAATTTTAGTGACAGGTTTTAATATGGCTTGCGAATAGGCCGTTAAAGCTCCATGGAGTCATTCCAGAAATTAACCGCTGCCGTTTGAGCATTGGTACGGAATTTCCAAATTATGTCTGGATTTACAAAATCTGCGGTTCGTAGATCGCCCACCCCACCTTGAATAGAATGAAGCACTGCGGATGCAGCGTTTACGCCCGAATACAGTGGCCCTTCGATCCAGCCATCGAGGAAGAAAGCTGACTCGCCGGCAAGGAAAACTCTACGGTACTGCGCAGGAATAGCCTCCACGCCACCTTCCAGGTACCGCGCCGGGCTGGCGATCGTGTATTGAAATGCAAGAATCGCATTGTAGTTATATTGCCCTGCCAGCAAGAGCCTGAAGGCGCCCTGGAAATATGCTTCATTATGCCATTCAATCTTGAATGTATTGTCACCCCCTATGCCAGAAGCAAGCATTTTATTATTCAGCACGTCACCAAAATCGTTCGAGTTGGTGGTGCCTGGGGTGTTTGAAGACATCCCAACATAACTAAGAGTTAGCTGATTTGTGGCCAACTCATATTGAGCGTCGTCAATGGTACTGGGCTTTTTCGGAATCGGTAATGGCAATGGGTGATAACGCAGCGCGTCAAAGCCATTTTGGTAAGTCAACAGTACTGAACACTTGGAACCATCCGAGTTTGGAAATATTGCTGTTTGACCAAGATGACGGTCAGTGACGATCCATTTAACAGGTTGGTCAACACCATTAATGTCAGTTACTTTCGGCCACTCTGGGCTTTCCAGATAAGAGCCTTCAGTTGCAGCCCAAATTTTGGTTGACGGATAAAACTCTACGTTTCGAATTGATTCCCGGATCTGCTTCGTGTAAAGCGTCAATGGATTACTCAGGTCCACCCCAACATTGGCAAACGGACGACGACTTTGCGGAGCTGGGAACAGATTAGTATCACCACCATCTAGCAACGTCGGCTGCATCATTGCAGGGTTACTCGTTGCAACGATGACATAATCAAATACCCTCGACGTGACTTCACCCGTGCTTGGATCTACATAGCTGAGAGTCACCTTATCCGCCGCACTTACCGGCCGGCTGATATCGAAAGCTGCGCTCATGATTAGATTTTCAGCTGGAAGCCCGGCATCGACGCTCAACTGGAAGAAGGACTCGGCGAAACCTGAAGAGGTGAACTCAGGCCCCCACCGATAAAGTGCCTCGTAGTCCCAGAGGTCGTAGCGAATGAAATCAACCATTGACGTCGGGAAGTCTTGCCCCATTCCACCGGTGCCAAACCCTACGGCCTTAAACAACCTCACATCGCTTTCGGTCCAATTGGCGAGAGTGTCTGGCCCTTGAAGCCTTGTCCGCACAAACATCTCCAGACTTACCTTGTCGAATTTATCGATAATGGCAGTCCAATATGCAAATAGGTATCCCTCCTCTTCGCTGGTGAGGGTTAATTTTTTAAGAGTTGTAGCTGCCTCGGTCAGCCCCCAGAATACTTGAGGTGCCACTTCAACTGTCGTGTCCGCCAAAAACACTTCGTCAAAATCAGCTCCTAGCTTATCGACACGCGCAGGCAATCCGAAATCCTCTGAAGCAGGATCGGAAATCCAATACGCAGTATTGCCCTCAACGTTTAGAGCGGTTGCTACGATGCCTGGATTAGGGAACGGCTGAAATGTGGGGTTGGGATTATCAGTGTTTTCAACAGTCTTTTTAAAGTAATGCCACATCAGTTTTGCAGTGTCAGGGAACCGCATTGCCCCCATTTCAGCGGGGTCTGCGTCTTCTGCCTGACCACTAAAATTCTCGGTGAAACATCTCCCACCAATACGACCTGACGCTTCAAAAATCGTCGGGCGTAGCCCGCACCGCGTCAGCTCATAGAGCGCGCAGAGCCCAGCCATCCCGGCACCAATGATCGCGACTTCTGTCTGTTGCTGTGCAGCATTTAAAGTCGCGAATGGAGCGGCGTTGTCCCGTACTGTTGTGGCGTAGTCAGCAGCAAACACATCGACGATGCGAGTCACCCCAGTATTTAGCGTATCCAAATCAATTGGAGCCGACAAAACGCGTCGTCGTTTGCTCATTGGAGCTACAGAGTTTACAAAACCACCAAACGCATCATATGGAGGAAACGGCATAAATTATCTTCCTTTTTCATAGAGTGGAGAACTTGCAGATAGTCCATTAACAACTAGAAGCCGAAAACAAACACCATTACAAGGCGAGAGAACCCCACCCTGCAATCAAACTGTTATTAGCTGATTCCAGCAATCCAATGACAAGTGCAAATGACCTACAACAGCATAAGAGATGTTGCTGAAATACTCTTTCGAAGAATTTAAAACAACAACTTACGAAAGAACACTCTAGCCAAGAGCAGACCACATAACGGTATATCCTTTATTTCAAAATGCCAAGCATTAAGTTTCGACATACCAAATACGAAATTTAAGGATTTACCTACATACTTTCGCCAACTCAAGCTCGTTAGATAACTCCGCAGTGAATAATCAGCTTTTCTGAACCCGGTCGCAACGGCGGCGTAGTAGAAACAGGGCGTTCGGCACTGGAGCATGCAACTTAAATAATCTTTCTGGCACAAGGCGGGTGTTTAACGCCACCCAACATAGACCACCCACAAAAACGTGGCGCTTGCAGTAACCATAAATAACAACAAGGAGCTCTTACATGCAAGCAGCACAAATCCTAGCTGTACCATTTCGAAACTCTGAACTCCTGCTGGTCGATCACGACGATCAACCTTTTGTCCCAATGAAACCCGTTGTCGAGGGAATGGGACTGGACTGGAAAACCCAACATAGAAAGCTCAGCTCTAGTCGATTCATCTCAACCATGGTTGAAAAGACCTTGGTTGCTGCGGATGGCAAGCAACGGTCTATGACCTGCCTCCCGCTTCGCAAGCTCACTGGATGGCTTATGTCAGTCCATCCGAACAAGGTAAAACCCGAACTGCGCGCAGGCATAATGGCCTACCAGAGCGAGTGCGATGATGCTCTATGGTCATATTGGAATAATCAACGATTGCAGCGCACCCAACCGCCAACCCCTCATCAACTCGATCCTGTCAGCTATATCGCGAATCAACGCTTTCTCGTCTCCTACGATAGGGACGGAGTCCCTCGCGCAACCCCTGTAGGATTTGAAGCTATCGTGCTCGATCCAAGCGATCCTGAGCAATTGAGACATGTGCTGATGGAGTCGGTACCAGGAGAACTCCTGCCTGACTTGGTTGATGCTTGCATGGCCCAAATCAGAAAGATACTTTCGTAATTCATGCTGAAATGCCCGCGCCTCGGCCCGGGCAATCCGGCGCCTGAAGATTTTTCAGGATTTACCTACATGAAATATTTCGCAAGCAAAATTAGGTTAACGGGTGCTCTCAGCAAATTATCTGTGCGCGTGGATATGGACGCAATATGTAGACTTAAGGAAAGTAGATGCTAGTGCTCAATAGAAAAAATCATAAAGCCATCATCATCAACGAAGAAATTATAGTGAGAGTTATTAGCATCCGCGGAGACAGCGTGCGGATTGGACTCGTGGCGCCAAAGCGTATAGAAATACATCGCGAAGAAATCTACCGGCGCATACCGAAAGATAAAAAGCCTCTTTTGAGTTCGCTCCCTGGAGACGTCGGGTGCACGTCATGACGGGGCAACCTGAAAAGGCTAGCAGAGGGCCGTTGCTTATTTCCCAGACTCAATCCATCACAACCGCACAACTGAAGTCTTACGCATCCCATAAATGTGAAGGTCCTTGCGCAGGTTGCGGCGATAGAAACTGGACGTTCCCAGAGAAACTGGGCAAGCCTGCTCTCCACCCGAGTGACTGCCTAGAGAACCATCCTTTAGCAGATTGGTCGTTTCAAATGGCGTGTCAAAATTGCGGCGGCATCAGGCTAATCTATGCCGGCTTTGTATGGCGATTTCTCTTTGACTCCGATACTAATGACCTTAAAAATCCACCAGACTGTGTCCTGACCGAGGACTGCGTCATTAAATAACCAAAATATATCGCCCGAATAAAGCCACGCCATGTGCGGGGCTTTACCCGCTAACTTATTATTCATAGCCTCTTGCTAAAAGCCCAAATTAAGTTGAACAGAATCGCCACCCACTAAAATCATATAAAACGAAGCGAATTTTATCTATAAACACTTAACAGATAATTAAACCTCAGGAAAAAAATTGTTAAATAGAATCCGGAATTATTTTTGGAAAAAGCAAATTCGTCAATACAAATGTAAAGTAGCAGGAGGGATATCATCACTGCACAAAAGGGCTACGCTTATATTGGAAGAGGAGGTCTCGCTCGGGCATATTTTAATTGAATCCAAAAAATTAGAAATCGGTGCGCACACCTACATTCGAAGTGGCTGTGTGCTTTCGGACGTTTCGTCTATAGGGAGGTTCTGCTCTATTGGAAAAGGGTGCATCATCGGCCAAGGAAAGAGGGGGCATCCTACAGACTGGCTAAGCTCGCACCCCTTTCAGTACACAAATACCGGACTATCTTTTACCCCGGAAGCTGCAAATGTAACGATTGGAAATGATGTATGGATTGGTCATGACGCGATGATTCTTGAAGGAGTAAGCATAGGTACAGGTGCTATTATCGCAACCCGCGCATTAGTCACTCGTGACGTGCCACCATACGCTATTGTCGCTGGGGCTCCAGCGAATATAGTAAGATTTCGACACGCCGCAGATATTATTGTAATGCTGGTAAATAGCAAATGGTGGAATTGCGATATTAAGCTTCTCAAAAATCTTCCACTAAACGATCCGAAAAATGCATTATCCATGTTGGGCGACTCACATAAAGAAAACCCTGCCCGCTATAAAAAAATCGAGCTAACACGAAATAAATTTGTTGTTTTGCATTGATTTTATTTTGATGTTGCTCCGTCCAGCCAAATGACCTGCCTCCGTATTTGCATGGAGTTGACCAGCCATTTACATTGCCACTGACCAGTCAATTGCATTCATGCTGACCAAGCGTTTGCATTCGAATTGACCAGCAGATGCCGTAGTGACGACCGGCAGGAGACGGCCAAAAGCAGAGGGTGGCTGGAGCAATGGCAAATGTGCACCTATGCTTGGTTTTGCTGGAAAACTGATCAAGGTGACTGTACTGCTCAAACAAGGGTGCGCAACATTCGTAACAGGTCATCCGAGCGATTCAATGCCAGTACCCCTCATGGATGACCAGAGCGCTAAGTGAGTGACAGCGCCCAGAGAAATGTCCCTGCGCCTTAGTTCCCCAGTTTGGGTAGTCCATGCATTTGGCATCCTTCAAGGAGAACTCTATGACGCAAACGCTCAAATCCATAGCCGTTTTGGCGGCCTCTATCGCGCTGACCTTCCCTGCAATGGCGGCGACGCAGGCAGCCACCGAAATCCCCCCGGGACTCATTACCCCCGATCGCCTCGAAACCCGTATCGGCACACTGGAGTTCAAGGACGGCGCGCCAAGCGTAAAAACCACACAGGACGTCTACGACACCCTGGCGTTCACTCGCGGCATCGACGCGTTCATGAACAGTTTTTCGGGCGCATCTGCCTATGCGATTCGCGAGGGTTTCCACAGTATTGGGGCTGAAGATAATTCGGTGATCATCTTCTCTGATTTGATGGACTCCCAATCGCTGTTTCTCACCGCCAACGCCGACACCATCTATACGCTCTCGATCCTCGATCTGACTAAGGGCCCCTTGGTGGTTGAGGTGCCACCCAAATCGCTCGGCACGCTCAATGACATGTGGTTCGGCTGGATTATCGATCTTGGCGCCCCTGGCCCTGATAGGGGTGAAGGCGGCAAATACCTGATCGTTCCGCCGGACTACAACGGTCCGCTTCCAGACAGTGGCTTCTTCGTAGGCCGAGCAAAAACCAATCATGTTCTGTATGCCGTTCGCGCCTTCATGGAGAACAATGATCCGAAACCCGCTGTCGATCTGATCAAGGACAAGCTGAAGATTTATCCCTACACACCAGGCGGCTATGGCACCAGTATTGCTACGGCACTCGCCGGCCAGCTCAGGCTGGAGCCCAATCCGCCGATACCGCCGACAAAATTCGTGGAGGGCAGCGGCAAGTCTTTCAACACCATTCCCCCTAATGACTTTGCCTATTACGAGATGCTCGACAAGCTGGTGCAACTGGAACCGGCCACCTCGTTCGACCCGGAACTCCTGGGCCAACTGGCGGCCATCGGGATCGTCAAGGGCAAGCCGTTTGCGCCGGACGAGCGGATGAAGAAGATCCTCACCGACGCGGCGGCCGTGGGCAATGCGGCGGGACGATCACTGAACTTTCGTGGCGCCGATTACCCCGGCTGGGCTTACTACCCGAATTCGATGTGGGCCAACATGCTATGGCAGGGTGGTTTTGACTTTCAGACGCCACCGCCCATGATCACCAAGGAAGGCTACTTCAAACCCTTGCCACCGACGGGGGCGCGGACACTCGATTCGCGCACGGCCTTCTACTACGGTTACACCATGGATTCGCCGGGCATGATCATGCGCCTGCCCAACGTGGGCTCGCAGTACCTCATGGGCTTCTCGGATGCGCAAAAGAATCCTTTCGATGGCGGCAAAACGTACAAGGTGACCTTGCCACCGAAAATTCCAGCGGCCAGGTTCTGGTCGTTTACCGTCTACGACAACCAGACGCGGTCCATGCTCCAGACGCCGCAGCGCTACCCGCGCGCCGGCAGCCAGACCTACCCTTCCCCGGCCGCCGTCGAGAATGCGGACGGGTCCACGACCATTTACTTCGGTCCGACCAAGCCAGCCGAAGCCAAGGCAGGCAACTGGATCCAGACCACGCCGGACAAGGGCTGGTTCACGATCCTGCGCCTCTACAGTCCACTGGAGTCGTTCTTCACCAAAGCGTGGCGGCCGAGCGAGCTCGAACTGGTTCGGTGAGAAAACGGCACGGTCAGCACAACACTTGGGGGCTGACCGTGTGATGCCTCCCGCCAAAAAGGAGAGAACCCTGTGCGAGTACAACGACTGCTAACGCTGCTCCCGGCCACGGTTATCGTGATTCAAAATGGCTTGGCACGGGCCGAGGATTCTGCGGAACTGGCCAAAAAGGCACTCAACCCGGTGGCCGCGATGTACAGCCTTCCGGTGCAGTACAACTGGGATCAGAAGATGGGGCCAACGGGTGACGGCATGCACAGCGTCACGAATATCCAGCCTGTATTGCCCTTTCATTTGACCGACGACTGGAACCTGATCTCACGCACCATACTCCCCGTTATCGACCAACACGGCCTAGCACCGGATGGCGCGGCGGATGCATCCGGCATCGGCGATGTGACCCAGAGCTTATTCTTCTCTCCGGTAAAACCCACCGACAGCGGCTGGATCCTCGGTGTCGGCCCGGCCCTGCTGATACCTACCGGCAGCGATAAGTTACTGAGCAGCAAACAATGGGGGCTGGGCCCGACCGCCGTCGCGCTCAAACAGTCAAACGGCTGGACTCGGGGCATTCTCGCTAACCATATCTGGGGGTTGGAGAACAGCCCACCGGATGACAAAGAAAAGGTCAACCAGACCTTCCTGCAACCGTTTCTCTCGTACACCACCGCGACCTACACCACTTACGGGGTGAACACCGAGTCGACCTATAACTGGCAATCCCGGGAGTGGTCGGTACCGGTCAACCTGACGGTCACCCAGCTGTTGAAAATCGGCGGTCAACCGCTAACGGTGCAAGCGGGTCCGCGGTACTGGCTCGACAGCCCCGTAGATGGCGAACAAGGCTGGGGCTTTCGCGTGGCGGTGACGTTACTTTTTCCACGTTGATGGATAGATAAACGTTTGTGATTTACTAGGCGTAACTGACAGGCCATTGGTCTATAACTGCCTCTCTCTGAGCACGCCACACCCACCCAATATTCATATCAGGTTTTACCTACATGAAATAATCACCGAACTGCGCTTGAATACGCTTCGAACGCAGACGCTCACACCGCTGGATTTGGTCCTTAGGCAGACGACTTTTCAGCAAATAGGTCCGCGCTCTACCACGGTTACACTCTGAAATCGGACTTTTCCCCGCGCCATTCCGCATGATGCGGGGATTTTTTTGCCCGTACTTCTATATACGCCCTGCCCATGCTGAACCAATCTAGCTTTCAGGATCCCCCTACATGCATCTAATGGGACCCCGAGCTTCAATTAGCCAGAGCGTTGCTCGCTTCAGCTAGATGACTCACCAGGCTGGCTAAGCTCTGTTGAAGTCGGTCACGCTCTATTTACGGCGATACACAACGCGGGTTTTGCCCCGCACCACTCACAAGTGGTCGCGGGGATTTTTTTCCTTAAATTTTACTCTCTCTCGCCGACAGCTTCTGTTTTGCCCGTCGCGACATCATATTCAAGCACTCGATCGTTGCCGAGAACGCCATGGCGGCATAAACGTAGCCTTTCGGTACGTGAGCACCGAAGCCTTCGGCGATCAGCGTCATGCCGATCATGATCAGGAAGCCCAGCGCCAGCATCACCACCGACGGGTTGTCGTTGATGAACCTGGCCAACGGATCAGCCGCCAGCAACATCACCAGTACCGACACCACCACCGCAATGATCATGATCGGCAAATGCTCGGTCATGCCGACCGCGGTGATGATGCTGTCAATGGAGAACACCATGTCCAGCACTAGGATCTGACCGATTGCAGCGACAAAGCCCAAGGTTACGGTCGACGTCGCCGACTTCGGATCATCCGGTGCCGGGTCCATGCTGTGATGGATCTCGGTGGTGGCTTTCCACAACAGAAACAGGCCGCCGGCGATCAGGATCATGTCCTTCCACGAGAAGGCCTGTCCGAAAACCTCGACCACAGGATCAGTCAACTGGACGATGAACGCGATGGTGCTCAACAAGCCCAATCGCAAGATAAGCGCCATGCCGATACCAATTCGCCGCGCCTTTTGCCGGTGTTGCTCAGGCAATTTGTTGGTCAGGATCGAGATGAAAATCAGGTTATCGATGCCGAGCACGATTTCCATCACCATCAACGTGGCCAGGGCGACCCAGGCGGTGGGGCTTGCAGCAAGTTCTAAAAGGTATTCCATGGTTCAGCCTTATCCGCCACATTTTTATCGTGTCTTCGCGATTCCAACAACTTGCCCGCAGTTGCTTCGCCCATTTCTCGGCCTGGTCGCAACCGGTTAGTACCAGTAAAGACCTGATCATCTATCATTGCTGTATTTTTAGGGTTGTCAATTTTGAGGTTTGTGGCGCCCCTGGTGCTCCGCCGATTTAATCGGACGATTAAACCCCAATAAAAAACCCTGCTATGCAGGGTTTTGATTGGCCATCGGGTTGGCAGCGGCCAACAGCTCAGCAAATGAACTCGGCATTTTTCCAGAGCCAAGCATTTGCTGAAAGACCGCATATACGTCAGTCCGAGCCCCATCCTTTCTAAGCGTGCGCTCATCGTTGAGCCAAGCGTATATGATCGATTGCGGCGCTGCTGATCGATATTGAAAAAAGAGCCTGTAGCGCTGCGGCAAGCCTTTTTTGACTCTGCGCCAATGTCTATTTTTTGCCCCTAAGGTATTCCCTTGGTCGAATATCTTGGCACCGGGATTAGCAGGAACAATCTCGGTCATCTGGCGTTGAACGCACTCATGCAGCCTGTAGTGCGGATGCGTATGGAAACCATCCGGATCAGAGGCGACCAGCCCCTCAATCTCATCTACTAATTCTTCAAGCCTAGAAATAAAAAATGGGTGGCCGTATAACGCCCACCCATTCTCAATTCTTGTTTCGACTTCGGTCAAAATTATCCCTCCAGCAAATCTTGCCGGCGGTTAGCTTCGGCCTTAGCTTTAATAGCATCCATTCGATCAAAAAGGCTTTTTGGAATAGGTGCCACACATTCCGGTTGCGACAAGATGTCCGCTTCGAGCAGCTCAAGGAAAGCAGCTTTCTGCTTAGCCTCTTCTTTTTTTATCGCGAATGGAATGACGTTGTCATTCGCCATAGCCTGTGCCTATCTGTGTGATGTTGAAAAAGGAGTCTCAAGGTCAATGAATCAGTCAGTCGCCCTTGGAATCAGATCCATACCGTTATCTTGATTTCATAACGTTATCAGATTATGCACCAGGTTCCGCGCGGCATCCACCCGAGGGCCCTCAAAAAATAATCCTGCTACCCTCACCGCCGTTAGCCAACGGCGGTGAGGGTAGCAGGATTATTTTTATTTACCAGTCATGCCCTGTTTTTACTAGGCGCAAAGAGCCTATATAATACTTTACACCTAGGCGCAATACGCCTAATATTCGTTCTGTTGGTGGCACGCAGAGAGCCACTCGACCTTGAGGGGGCTAGTCGTTGCCGCCACGGGGAACGAGATGAGACTTTCAGATGTTGCGACCATCCGGACGGATTATCCAGATGCACATTTCTGGATTGTCCGCCGGGGCTCAGAGGAGCGATGTGGTGAACCGGTCAGGGTGTTCAATTCAGATCACATCGGAATCCGGGTAAACCGAATTGACATCCTCCTCCCTGACTACCTCTTCTACGCTCTGAAGCATGTACATCAGAGCGGTCACTGGCAGAGGATAGCCACCGGGACGCTGAGTCTGGTCAACATCCGTGTTTCAGACGTTCGTCGTATCGAGCTGTCGCCACGGTGAAGCAGGGGGCCGAAAGGCCCCCTACTCTCAATCCACAATGGACGGATTATGAAAATCGATTTACCAGGCATCGACGATCAGCAGACTTGTATCTTTGAGCAGGCCACCAAAGAGGCCATTGCCCAGCTACAGGCGAACTTGCAGGCGCCGAAGCTCGCGCCACAGACAGAGGTCGATGAGGGCGCATATCCGCGCACGCACCTCCTGCGTGAACAGGAAGGATGGGAGCCCCCCCATCCGGATCTTGTTGGCGCGTATTTTAGGCATTTCCAAGCGAATTTCAGCGGGTACCACAGCGACGGTAAGCTGGCTATATTGCTTGGCCTGTCCAGCGATCGACGCATTAGGGAGTTTAAACAAGGGCGACGTGCAGTGCCCTATGGGGTATGGCGAACGTTTTTAGTCATGACTGGCCGCGCCCCTCAAGACGTGCTTCCGGTACTAGCATACATGGCGTAGCGTCTGTGCTGACAACGAATCTCAAATGACTGCATAAAAAATCAGTGGCCAAGGTGTTGTTGATTTGATAGAGTCCCGCGCCTGTAGAACTGCCAAAACGCTACTACTCTGTATTTCTCACTAATTGACGTTTTGGCACATTTTTTTTAAATCGGTGCTTGACGATTATCCTCCACTGACCTAATCCTAACGTCAGGTGAAGGCCAAACCAGAACCATACTGGTTAAAAGCAGTCTTAAGGGTGAGGCTAGGATGATGTTTAGCCTTCCAAGCCAAGCGAAAAACTAGCTGGCACGGATCCAAAAACGGAGAGCGAGGGGCGACCATGATGATGAAAATTGGAACCGGGGCAGGCTAACCGCCAACCCAAAAAAGGCCCTTAGGGGCCTTTTTTAATACCTATAATAATGAGGACGACATGAATAACTTCAGAATCGGCGCTGCAGCTGCAGCATTCATTTTAGGCATCACCGCACGCTTGATTTTTACCTACCTCATTCCTCCTCCGCTACCATTTCCGATTGACATCGTCGATGCGTTCATCGTGCTGACCGGTGCGATGGTTGCTGTTTTTTCAGCTTACGAATTCATCTTGGTACGTTACCGCGACACAGCTGAATTGCTTCCGATGTTCAGCGCTGTGATCTGGACGGTGATCGTATCCAGCTACCTCATCCTGCGCTATCTGCCTGCGTATCAAACCTCACTTTCTATTCTTTCAACTGGGGTTTTCATTGGCATGGGATGGTGGATTCAAGCCATCAATACAGCTGCCAATTCAAGACGATCTCACACCTTGAACATTATCATGGCCTCTCGAACGAGCACTGAGTACCAGCAGCAGACTCGTGCTAGCTCAAAGCTCTATTTAACTCAGGTAATTCCACCTGAATTGGCTGAGTGGCGTACCTGTCCACAAAAAGATGAATACAGGTACACGGACGTCCCGACAGATATCATCGATGCGATGAACGGAACGGTTTACGTCCTAAACTACTTCGAATTTCTAGCCCAAGGTATCAAGTACAGGGATCTGGATGCTTGTCTGCTACGAGAATGTTTTTCGGGGATTCTGGCTGGACTTGAACGCCGTGGCTTCCACCTTATTATTGAGGCTCAGAAATCCGACCAGCGAAACTATGAGGGCCTGATAGCCCTAAACAAAGAGTGGAATGGTGAATCAACGGTAGAGCGGTATAGGACTAACCCTGATAATTCAGCGCTGGGAACAAGATACCCTGCTGGTGAGGAACTACAGAATATTTTGTTTGCAAAAAAGCCGCAGACGACTGATCAACCTGCGGATGCGAGTGGCCCATCCCTGGCAACCGCGGACGGCGTTCCTGTAGGGAGCGCACCACCATAGCATCGGAGATAAAGTGATATCGCGATCTGCGATGTGATGACTCTATGGCCTACTCTTCTTCTATCTACTCCGCCACTCCTGACACGGCTGGCGGCTCCAGAAAAGCTCGGAATGCCTCAACCACAAATCCCCACACGTCCGCCCCATCAGGCGAACCAAGGAACGCTTGCACCTTGGCCTGGTGCAGGTCGAACAACTCCCTCTCCTCATCACAAATGAAGTTGAACACCTGTGATGATGCTTGGCGCTGAAATTCGGCCTGCACGGCGGAGTCACCTGAAAATGCTTGCTTCGAGTGAGAGGCGAATCCACCGAGCATATGTCTGGGCCTAAAACACCACGCCGTTTTCGTCGCTCAAATCCGTGGTTTACGACTTCCCCAAAGCCGAGCTGGCGCGCTACCTAGACTACGGACTTGTGCCTATCGACCACAACCAGGTCGAAAGCCAGATCTGACCGTGGGCGCCTGGGCGGCACGATCCGGTTGCCTATCTGGAGGATGTTTAACTCGTCTGCCCACGCAGCAGACGAGGGAGATTACGGAGTTACTGCCTAATATGGGGGGCGTCCTTTTAACTACGCAAGGCGTGTGCGCCGGACGTTCATCTACTACGCTCTGATGACCAATGATGAACGTACTTGATTAATTATAGAGGTGCACATTTTGAACAGAACTGTTCTGTGCTGTTGCGCAGGTGGGTTGTCGTTTTTGGCGCTTCTCTCTGGTATCGCAAAGGCGCAAAGCACGGCCGCCACCAATACGGTTAAGGGACGCGCACCTATGGTGACGGGTGTGCAGGTCACTAACAAGAGCAAGCCCGGTTCAACCCCGCGAGTGGGCGACACTCTAGAGGCAAATGTCATAGGATTTAACGATGCAGACGGGGATGCCTATAGCGGTGCAAGCTATAGCTGGCTGCTCAATGGCGCCTCTACCGGGAATACGAGTAGCACCTACACGACAGTGACCGCTGGAAGCGTGGTAGTGAAAGCAACACCGGAAACGGATCCGGCGAAGACCGACCCGAACAAGGGGGCAACCGTAACTTCGCCAGCGGTTATTGTGTTAGCAGCAGGTGCAAATGTTGGCGACTTCTTTATCGGTCCTCTGGCTGCAACCTGGTCAGCAGCCGATGCTTATTGCAACAATGCGGGAGCTCGCTTGCCTACTCAGATCGAATTGCAGGAGCTCTTCGTGAATGCAACTAGCGCGACCATCGCCAACGGCTCTCAGACCAATACTGAAATGTGCTCCGTGCACGGTTGGCCTCTGTCGCAATTATGCGGGGGTATTGACAGTCTCTACCGGTCCAGTACGCCCGCCACTACCGGCCGTCATTTTAGCGTCTTTTTGAACAATGGCAGCGCCCCTAGCAATGCTGATTGGTCTGACGACACCGTGGCTTGTTACCGCAAAGCACCTTAGCCCTATGCGTCCGAGCATCACGCCTGGCGTAATTAATAGACCAGCTGCCACTGATGCGGCAGCAACTCGTCAATCTCACTCGCCCGCTACGTCGGCAGCTGCGTGAGAACGTCCTTTAAATAGGCATACGGATCACGGCCATTCAGCCGCTCAGACTGAATCAAGCTTATTATCGCTGCAGCCCGCTTGTGAGGAGTATTTCAATTATCCCAGTTCGCTTCCATCGCACGCTTCTTTGGCTTGCTGGTTGGATGAACGACGCGGGACAGACGTCTGAAGAGCTCCACGGCTGCAGAGATAGCATGGCGCTTGAATGGCGAGACTTTGAGTACCGTCATTGCCTCGAACAGGATCTCGTCGCAGGCTTCGCGGGTGATCGAGTGCGGCTTGCCGTCTACTGTGATGCTCAAATACTCGCAGACGATGTCATGCACGACCGCTGCTTGCCCGTAGGCGCCCCATGGGGGTATCAGGGACCAGAACAGTCGGGGGACACTTGCGCCGTCGGTGAGATACCCGGCCGGCACATATACCCACTCTCCGCGGTCCTTATTCTGGATGTAATACCGAAACTCTTTGGTTACACGCCAATGATCTTTCCCCAGCGCCTTGCTGGCCTCAGCGTCGTATTGAACATTCAGCGGTGCGCTGAACTCAGTAAAGCTGCTCATGCCAATACTCCACCGGCGGCCAGGTATTGGGGAATCAGATCATCAATATGGTGTTCGCGCTGGTTGTAACCTGCCCCTGGCAAGCTAGCCCAGATATTCCGGCATTTAGCCACGCCTTCGACAATGCGACCGGCCACCACATCAGGAAGCGCCCTGCACTCTTTCACATGACGAATCGCCAGCTTGTCCTGACTGATCGGGCCGAAGTCGGGTAGTTTGAGCAGCTTCCGATAGTGCGGCCAATGCCTGAGCATCTGTTGGTAGCGGCCGGACGCATTCGATGTCAGGCCTCTACGGTTGATCAGCTTCGACCGACGCCCACCCGCGAACGGATGCGTTGAGTAGTCGGTGAACAGTTCAAGCTCGCCGTCGATGCCGGTGACGATTACGTTGTAGCCATCATTCGAACGCCTCAGGTAATCGGTCCCGAGCTCCGCCCAAGCGAGCATGTCCAGAAATGCCAGTGTGTTACGCCCACTAGCCTCCTTGATATCGATCCGCGGCATCGTTAATCCACCCTCAAGATCTGAGCGACGTTGCCGCGAGACCGAAACACTAAGGCGCAAAGAGCGCTCAGGATGATCAGCACAAAGGGTGACTGGACCTGATATAACCCCAACACCGACGCTATAGCCTGACACCCTGTAGCGGCTGACAGTATCCAAGCCATCAGCGAGATACCTAACCGGTACCGAGAGTTGTTGCGGCGGAAAGCGACAAGCCGCAAACACATTGCGGCGCACACGGCAGCCGTGAACAAGGTCATTGCATCAATCATCTTTTTTCCCCTTCAAGCCAGGAATAAAGCGAAACCAAAACGGCATCTTTCCGCCCTTCAACCATTCCAATAACCCGGTTGCACCGATAACGAACACCATCGATCCGAGAAGAGCAGTTAGCCCCGAATTCAGTTCAATCCCCCGCGATGTAATTTCGGCAGCGAAGAAGTAGCCGGCAATCCAGCTCGACACTAGATAACCAATGCTCGCCTTGAAGGATTTGTCGGCGGCAAACACCACGAAAAACAATGCCCCCGCAAATCCGCCAATTACGGCTCCGACGTCTATACCCGGAAAAACTGCCAGCCCCAGACCAGTCGCGGCGGACACCCCAATTGCTGCAGCGCTATTCAACTCCGGCATCAGGCACCTCCGGAAACTGTGGGGCGAAATCGATCAACTCTTTCAGATCGGCCTGTGCCTCGATCCACTTCGTCCATGCACGACGCCATGCGATCACAGAGCCGACGGCTGCTTTGTATCCATCGGCCTTGCTCAGGATGTTCAGACAGAGCGCCTCTATTGTTTCATTCGGCACTCCGCCGGCAATCGCATCGAGTAAGGGGGTATGCGCGGAGTCGTTAGTGAGCCATGCACGAGCCTCGATACACTGCTCAGGCCAAGAATCGATCTCAGTGCGCGGATATCGGCTTGTGATGGGTCGCAGAGTGACATCCGCCAAAGTGTGGACCGTGGCAATGGCGCTGATGCGCAGCTCCTCAAGTGATCGTCTATCGATCGGCGCCATTGATGCAAGCTCATGGCCAGCGGACAACCAGGCTTGATAGTCGGCCCAACCGGTTTCATCCTGACGGATCACGCCACTGTTCCCGACCTCGTCTCGACAGATGACGGCGCCAGGCTCGCCTGTAATTTCAAGGTATTGCATGTGTGACGCCTCGGAAGTATGTGATCACAATGACGGCGCCGTCATGGCCATCGCCGCCGGCACCAGAAAGAAAACCGTTTTCCGATGCACCACCACCTCCCGGACCTCCACCGTAAGCGGTTCCATCACCACCGCCAATAGCGTCCTGGCCAAGACCTGCATTTCCTGCCATCCCATTTCCACCGTAGAAGCCCGTGCCACTGTGCGATCCCGCCTTCGTAGATGTTCCTGGCACGGAGGCTCCGTACCAATGGGGATAAGCGGGCGGAAGTGATATCCCGCTGCCTGCAATATTGGCCGCCGAAATCCCATTGCCTCCTATGCCGGTTTTAGGACGATTGGCCAACAACACAAGACGCTCATATACGCTTTGGGTCGTCAAAAACTGAGAATCAATGGTTGTTTTTCCTGCACCGAATGAGGTCGGTCCTGACGGTTGCGCAGCCCGTGAGCCATACATCGATCCACCGCCACTTCTCTCAGCTGGCGCAGCGGTCCCACCAAGGCCGGCCATTCCACCGGAGGCCACCAATGACCAGGTATCGGCGCTTGTGCCAAACCAGCTATCCCCGCCATTTGTCCCGGCGTTGCCATTGGTATCGTCCGTAGTGACTGACGCTCCTCCGATGCCTCCTCGCCCTACGATAATGGCGATGTTTTCGGGTAGTTGAGAGGCATCCAGCCAATCTTCAGCCACTGCGCCGCCTTGACCTGCCATCCCGCCGCAACGGTTAGTGCTAGGTGCACCACGTCGCCCAGATCCCGCGCCGGCCGATCCGCCGATGACCAATGCGAACACGTGGACTGCACCGGGTCGTTTGAGATAAGTGCCGCTTTGAGCGAAAACCTCAATCGTGCACATTTCACTGATAGCCAAATATCGCGAATCGGCTTCTGTCGAGGTGAGGTATACCGGATGCGGATCAGATGCTGACTCGTGCGCAGCCAGGTCGGAATCCAGCACGTATTTAGGGTGTGGATCAAGGGCAGCCTGATGCGAATCAAATGCTTGCTGCGTTCCTTCTGCCAACTGAATGACCGCTTCCAAACGTGGCTCCGCAACATCCAAGCGGCGGTCAAGATTCGCCAACTCCACTTGCTGGCCACCGATCTGCTGTTCAGCGGCATCCAGTCGCGCTTCATGATCTGTCAGTTCGTTGCCTTGATCGGTGATTGTGTTTTCCGCAGCCTGGAGCCGCTGATCAATCGCAGTGGTTTCGGTCTTTTCCGTTTTCGCGTTATCGAGGGATCGGAAATTCCCGTCGATTTCGGCGTTGAGCAGTTCGCGGCCTTCCTGCTCGCGATAAATTAAGTCAGCCATTGGCTTTAACCCGGGCAGCCTTTCGGCCTGCGATGACGTCCGGAGGAATAGCTTTCCCGCTCTCCATCTGCCGAGTGACATACCAATCGGTTTCGGCCAGATACCGGCAAGCTTCGGCGACAATTTTCTTTCGATCATCGTCGGCCGTCGCTTCTACATCGATTTCCCATTCGATATTGTTCCAGCGATGGTGAGCCGTAGGGCGTGGCACAGTTGTCAGGTTTTCCGGAAGTGGGCCGAGTGTCAGATATTCAACTGGAGCCCCATTGGTGGTGCTGTAAAGCGTGCCACGGTGATCTTCAACAATTTGCCACAGATCACCGCTGCGCACCGCAACACAGCCATGTTCTACTTCAGGCGGGTTATCCAGAGTTTGGCCGGGAGCAAGCCCACATCCTTGACTGATATAAACTACGCTCTCACCGAGAAACTCTCCGTCAGATTGACGAAATAGAAATACAGAAATCTCGCCACTATCGCTGGAAAAACCATCTTTAAAAGTTACCATTACAATGCCCTGCAAATGTAGTGAAAGGCGATATTTTGCGGACGATTCTCGTGACTTACTCTCGCCACACGCGAGGCATCAAAGGTCATACTCGTATACCCGGAGATAATGCCACCTTCCCCGTACGCTATCGGGCCTAAGGCTCCCGCGAAAACCCCATGCGCACTAGTCCCAACCCCTGTATTCCCAGACTGCGAATAACCACCGGTAATGTTCTGCATTGTATCTGTTTGATAAGTCAGAAGGCCGCGACCAGAATCGACACCACGACCCGCATCCCAGCCACGAATAAACAGACCGCAGGCATTTGGCAGTACAAGACCTGGGTAAACTTGTGCTAACAGCGGATAAATACTTGGATTGAATGCTTGGCCTGCCAACGTGAGATATCCTGCAGGGGGAACAGGTGTAGGCCACGGCAAAGGTGCACCGATAGGAAGTGCCGAAAACGCAGCGATCTGTGCTTCCAAAGCATCTAGCCGCTGATTTTGAATAGCGTCAGCAACCTGAACAAACCATGTTGATACGCCCCCGTCAAATGTCGCGGTATATGAAGCGCCAGCAATAATTTCGTTTGGAGCGAGATTATCTCCAGAAAGACGCTTTAACGGTTTTGCTCCGAGTAGCGTTCCGATAGTCTGCCCTATATCAAGGGTGGCAGAGCCATTGTTCGTGTGAGTGGCGGTGAATGCAACTCTCACTCCATGCAGCAATGTATAGCTGTCAGGCAGTAGTGGTCCATTGGCGCCCATCACCGGCGTGATCAGGTAGTTATTGCCCGAGCCAGACTCAATAAACGTTTGGGACTTCATTCCTGCAAGAAAGATCGCTTGAGCAATTTGTGTTACTACCGCAGGGTCGCTATTCAATGCAACACCCTGCTGCTTAGCAACATTCTCAAGCTCAGTGATAAAATTATTGAATTCTTCTGCTGTAAGTCCGCCATCCGGTCCTTGGATGTTGTCGAACTTTTTTGAAAAATCGATCATGAAAATCTACCAATATTGAAACACTATATAAACGTTAGCCTGTATCAATCCATGAATAAAGCACTCAGCTGTTTTATTTCTATACAAACCAAATCTGAACGGAAACCTGTAATCAAATCCCTTCCACGGATAGTCGGAAAACCTCACATATATCTTATGCCGCTCCGGCCCGGGCGGCTGCAAGTTACCCTCCACCTCAACGCCTGGCCTAAACACTACTTTCAAATAAGGAAATCTGACTTGAGCAGCTGTATTCACTTCAGCAAGCGTTACCGTCGTCCGTCTAGAAATTCTTGCTTCTACTTCCAATCGCCGATCTGCAAGCTCAAGTGAACGCTCATCCATGCAGGAGTTTTTCGATGGAATACCCACCGACGTTTCCCAATCGCCAATATCTACGATTGTCTTCCGAATATTGATTTCATCCGAAAGCGTTTCAATTTGTTCGAACAAGTGAACAAATTCGGCGGAAACCGCTTTCACTAAACCACGCGTGTTAGATCCTTCGGCCCGTTTCGAATCCCAAGCCAGTCCGTCCGGTAGATGATCGACGAACAGTGCCGCCATCATCTCCAGATTTTCATTCTTTAACTCGAAGGTTGCCGAGTAATTCTCGGCATCGTAGTTCTCGGCATCGTAACCAATCGTCGTTTTCATTACGGGAAGTTCACACTGCCGACAACTGCCATTTGCCCTGGCAACGCCACGATGTCACCCCGTGGAGAAGCCAAGGTAAACGTTTCGAGCTTTTTCCCCGTTACGCCATCAACCGTGTTTTGGATTGCGCCGGAATACGCCAACACCGACACGCCTTGCTGAAAAACCACTTCATCTTCAAAAAAGGCTTTCAGGTGTTCGTTGATCGCCGTGCGCATGGTGGAGCTGTCGGGGACGATCTGCGAAAACTGGAAATTCACCGGCAGCAATGCTGGTGCCAAGGTGAAGACATCGGCTTCCACCGATTGCGCTGGCAGCCGCCCTTTCGTGATCACTGCCGTTTTGACGTCATCAAGCACCGACTGAGAAGGCAGCGGCGGCGGAGAGTCATCGGTTAGCACATAGACGGCCACTTGGCCCGGTGCAGGCATGAAGCCGGGCACACCCGGTGTTCCGCTTCCGGTGTGGCTCTCAGGTCTGATGACGAACACCCGCGTTACAGCCGGAACAGACAGCGCCGCCAGCTTTATTTGGTCCTCAGTGAACACCCCCTCCAGAATCGAGCGAGACAGGATCGTGCGCTCGCGAAGCTCATCACTTGACTCGATGTCCGCTCCGCCGCCGATGCCCCCGAACTGCGCAAAACCCTCCCCCACAGCCGCACCGCCGGGGAGATTGAACTCAGCTCCGGTCTTCTGGGCGATAACGGGCGCATTGGCGTAGATCGATGTCACCGAGATAGGACCTGTAGCCAGAGGTGGCGGCGCACCCAGCACCATAAAAGAGACTTTTCGAGCATCGATCACCACGACAGAATGGTTGCCGTTGTACTCAGCCTGATCGGCGCCCGTGACGGTGATCGTCATGCTGGTGGCCAAGGCGTGATCAGCCGGAAACTCGACGGTGGCGGTCGTGCCAGAGCGAGTGAACGAAACGATATAAAGAATGTTTTTTTCTACGGCGCACGCCTGCTGGGTTTCATAGTCACCATAGATTGTCCCTACGGCAATGATGTCTCCCACGGTGCCAGGAACACTGATGCGTCCCGACGCATGCGCTGCCGGTTTTGGCGTCAGCAGCTCATAACCCGCCCACATTTCAAGGTGTTCGCCCGTCGCTGTCTGCGGGAACGCCTGTAGCTCCAGATCGCGAATGGACATCTGAAGCGAATAGCTCAGCGCCGCAGCGCCTTTTATGAATCCGTTGGCCCACGAGCCAAATATGGTCGGATCGATATCGGGCAATTGCTCGCGTAATTCGCCGACACCGATTTGCACATACTGCTCAAAGGTCGGGTAGGTAATGGCCATCAGGAAAGTTTCCACTCAAGTGCATAGCGCTGTGTACTGGCGCCAATGACAAAATCAATCAACAAAGTCACTTTCGAAAGTGCAGGAATAACCGCAACTGTTATGTCGTCTGTTTTTTCATCATCGATGAACCAACGCAACGCCTCGTTCGCGGCATCTTTGATCGCTGCTACCGTTTTCGAAGTCATACGTGCCTGCGAGTACAGCCAAAGTGTCGAACCAATTTTCCGGCGCACTTCGCTTATGGCGTCGCCGATCCACCCTCGCCGATTGAGTGGATCCGGCACCTGAGAAGCATCAGCTCGCCCATCCGTGAACAGAGAAACAATGATCGCTGTTTCCATGGTTTGAACGCTGTCGATCTCAAGTCCCGACAGGCTCAAATCGTAGATGCCGTCTTCACCTTGAATCAGCTTTACATCTCTCATTCCATCGGTCCTACGTTGCCGCCTTCCGGATTGGCGTGGACATGCCCATTGACCACCACACCAGCCACTTTCAAAGTGCCGGTGATATCGGTGTCGCCGTTGATTACCGCATTGCCGTTAACGGTTGTATCACCATTCACCACCGCCCCTCTTGGTGCGTGCACAACAACGTCCGCCGTCGCCAAAACTTCGATCCCGCCAGCCTCTTTGAACAAAATCCGTGTTCCAGCAACGTCATTTCCGACATACATTTCTCCCGGCTTCAGCTCCAACTTGCGTAGCCAGGAGGCGTTGGGAATCCCCACAGCATCAGAGGCGCGGCCAGACATTGGCAGAACAACGAACACGGCCCCTGCTGGTGGCGATGAATGCATGCCATATGGAAGCAGCACGCCAATATCTTGAGGAGTTCCAAGATAAGAAACTGCGGCCTGTCGCTTTGCATCGACGTACTTCACGAGCTTCGCTAAAAAATTCACGTTACTCACCGCCTATATTGAAGAGATCGTCGTCTTTGTCTTTCTTGCGACGACGCGGCTTTCGTCGCTGCTCGACGCTGGCGAATGCATCGGGGGGAACCAATTCCAGAGAGGTTTTTTCGCCCTTCAGATCCGCCGAAATTTTTACCGACTTGATTAACATCTCACCGGAGATGCCGGCGAATACATCGGTCACAGTCGATAGCGTGCCGATCTGCCATGGCTCGTCCTTTTCGTTCAACGCACCGATGAGGCTGGCTGTGTACGTCGATCCCCGAGCGCGCCTGAGATTTGCCTCCTCGTGCGCTCGATCCGTGAGGCTGCCCATTCCCATGGATTCTTCTGTGATGATTTCGGTGATACGAGACACCCGTATTTCCGGATCAGTCGCAATGCCAAAGGATGAAATCGCCGAGTCCGGAACGGGCTCAGAAAAGATCGCCCCCCCCGAAGAACTGCTGGCCGCATTGGCTTGAGTTTTCAGCTTGTATTGATTGAAACGTTGGTCCGTACTCACGTTGATTTCGGATGTGATTACGTTGTTGAGCGAGCTGTCTTCAAAGTGATTCAGACTGCATCCCGAATGCTCGCCTGGAGCCCGATAGATAATGAGATCGCCAGTACTAGAGGAGATCAAATAGCACTGGGCAATTGCCGCGAATTCAACAAGAAAGTCCATGCACTTTTGCGTTTGCTTGCTGGTCTTCTGCGCCGTGTGTTTTTTCGTCGCATATCCGTGCGATTTGTCGATGACACGGATTGCAGGCCCGAGTGCTCGGATAACCATCTGGCACAGCTCAAGCAGCGAGAAACTGCCCGCGATCGACTTCACGCTGTCTGGCAAGGAACTGTCGACCAAGTCGCCCAACTTATCGCGGCCGGCGATATTTACGATGTGCCCAGCCGTGGACATGCTCACGCCGAGCTTCTCAATAAATCCATCCATGACGATGTGCGGACCGGAATAAATACGAACCGCCTGCCCTGCCCTGAAGGGAAAATTCACCGGTCCCGGATGTGAGGTGGTGAATTGAAACTGGGAACTGTTGGTGTCGAGCGAAGCTGACACGCTTGCGGTCTTCCATGTGTCCCAGGTATCGCCCTCAATCTGCACGCTAAGCATTTTCAGCGCCCCTGTAGACAACGACATCGCCACGCAAAGCCAATGAATCTTGGCCGAGGTTGAGCGCCCTCAAAGTCTGCACGGAATCATTCAGGCCAATTTCACCGTACAATCTGTACGCCAGCACAGGGGCTGCTACAGGCGTTTGAACGGTGATGCTCTCTGTTAGGTATTTGTTTTGTGCTTGCGCCTCCAGAACTGAGATCGTAGCCGCCACAACATCATTGACCGCGACCATCACCTCACCGCTAGAACTGATGGGATGGCCAGAGCGCATGATTGCGTTATAGGCCTCGCTTAGCGTTGCCCGGGCCTGAAGGATCTCCTCACGAGTATCAAACTCAGTCGCTGCCACCGCATTGTTGGCCAGTACCAAAGCCGCGACACGGTTGGCATCGACGATGGCAATTCGGCTCTCATTGGCCTCCCGGCGAATCCACGTCGTGGGCTCATGCAGTGCAATCGAGTAAGGCGCGCCGCTGTCACCGGTACCAAAGGTTTTCGCAAACCCGATAGCGGCACCGCTGGTTTTCTTCGCGTTGTCACTGGTGAAGTACGAGGCGAGTTGCCAAAGGCCTGGTGTCACGTCAGATGGCAAGAACATGGCGAGGCCGTAACCGGCCGGATTTTTCAGAAAGGACGTTGCTCGTCCGACGATATCGGACGCCAGCTTGATTGCATCGGCGGCATCGCTGGCCATCGTCATGACCTCGGAAATACCGGCCACAAACTCCGACGACTTGATCATGTCGATTTGTTCTTGAGCTGCGGCATAGGCAGAGTTCACCACGCCCTTCAGCTCGTTGTATTTGTCCTTGATCTTATCCAGCGCCGTTTTGGCCTTGGCCGAGACATCGGCTGGCGTTTTCTGCGGCTCCGGCTGCTGTATGGTGTTGTCCCCGTAGTAAAAATCAATCCGAAACTCAGCGCAACCAAGTTCACGCTGATCGACCTTGATACCAAACGGCGCAACGAAAGCCATGAACGAAGCGAAAAACGGAAGCACAAGTCTTCCTGGCCCCTTTTTTTTCAGTGCGACTGAGAGCTCACCAGTTTTTTCTACCCAATCTGGCCCACACACGAAAGCGGTGACCGTAATAATCGGTAGCACCTTGCCGACGTCTTCAATAAAACGTCGATCTGAGTTCGGATATTCATGGGGCGAGATGCGGCGCCCTATTCCTTTTGCCGATTCATCCCGCACAAGAAACTCTACACCGCGAAACGATGCTGGAAGCAGGTCAGATAGCGGATGTTTCACCTGGGCGCCAGGTTTCGCCGCACCGAGAATGAGGTCCTGCCCAGGTAACTTGAGACCGTTGTAGAAGCTCATTGCTTACCGCCTCGATTACTTCCAGTGTTCAACATCACTCCTGGTGCAAGATCTCGAGGATTCACTGATGCACCAAACCCTTCCGGCGCAGAAAGACTGATATCTATCATTGATTTAGCGCGATGCTGCCACGTTTGCTGCTGTTGCTGAAACGCCTCCTGCGCCGCCTGAGGAATAGGGCCAACATCTCTATTTATAGCGAGAAGATCCTGAGGGACGAACCCACCAGCTTTGTCTTGCCGACCAATTACTTCATCGCCAATCCCTACGGCCCCCAATGAGCTCCTGACGATTTCTTTCTGCGTTGCAGCGAAATCATTAAATGCACCTTTAAGTGCCGCAAGATCCCTATTAGCAATTGCCATGATGGTTTTGCCAATAAGAGCTAAGAGATTAACTACTGTACGCAGACTATTGATTGCGAGGGTTAATCCAACACCTAGGCCTTGCCCCAACATTTTCAGGAAGCCATCCATTGAGCCCTTTCCGCCGGTCACCGTATTAAAAAGCGCTGAGAACTCATTTACCAATGACTTAACGGCATGACGAAATTGAGCACTATGGTCCCAAGCAAGCTTTATTCCAGCCGCTACACCTGCGATGGCTATGACAGGCCAAGTAATCAGGCCAACAACAAACGCCAATGCAGAGAAAGCAGCAACAAGCCCGAGCACCGTCAGAGTAAACTTTGCAACCTCTGGATTTTTATCAACAAAGTCAGAAAGCTTTAGTATTGCTGTATTGACGAAATCTAAAAATCCGCCGCCAATCTTTGTATCAAATATTTTCGCTTTCAAGTCCTCCCATCGAGCGGAGAAAGCCTCCATTTTCGCCTGCATTGTTTTTAATCGAGCCGCAAATTCTTTGGCTTGCGAGCCTATGGCCTCGTTTGATCCTGCGAGCTTTAGAGCGTTATCGAGTTCATCCGCTCTTTTTAGAGCTTTTTCTATAACCCTCGCGTTCTCTACGCCAAAATGTTCCTCCATCATCAATAGTGCTTGGCGTTGATTTTTCGCATAAATCGGCGTCATTTTTGAAAGGTACAGTTGAAGGCCTGCTGCACCATCCTTCCTTGCTACGTCCCCGATCTGTCCTTTCATGGTCCTTAGTTTGCCAAGCGTGGCATTCAATGCAGTACCAGCGACCTCGGGCATCGGTTCAACGTTTGAAAAAAAGCCAGCAAGGGCCGTTTGCGTTTCCACTGAATAGCCACGCAAGGCCCCAGAAGCACGAGTAAGAACTCTGTACATCTTATCTGGAGATGTAACGGTTTTATCGGAGATATAGTTAACTTGATCAGCTAGCTTTTCCATATCCGGCATCGATATACCAAGTTGAGACTTTATCGAACCAATTAGCTCGCCAGCCTCAGCAAAATCAAATCCGGAAGCCACGGCTGTCATGCCGCTAAGTTTCGTGAAACGTTGCAAATCCTCCGTCGCTACACCAGCTTGAGAGGCACCAGCAGCCAGGTCCATTGCCGACTTGGTCGATATACCGAGAAACTTTGCAGTGCCTTCAGATTCTTTTTTGAATTTTTGAAGTCCTGCAGGATTCAGGTCAGTCAGTCGAGCAATATTGGATAACGATGATTCAAGACCTGCGCTCGCTTGATACATCTGCTTCAACGCAATAGCCGGGAAAACAAATCCTGCGGCTGCTTGCATGCCCTGCCCCATACCTCCAGCGCCACCGGCACCACCTGCCCTTCTACCTCCGCGAGCGCCTCCCGCAAATGGAAGGCCTGGCATTCGTGGCATGGCAGGCATCGGCGGAATCTTGATCTGCTTTTCCATCGTGCGCCGCATACGCTCCGCCTCAAGTGTTGTCTGTGCCAGGCTTGCCTTGAGGGATGAGAGGTTGTCGACGACTTTCTTGGTGCGATTAGCAGCCGAAGACACACCGGTAAGCGATGCAGCAATACGATCCGTCTGCTTGATGATCTCAGTGCTCGAACGTCGAGCAGCAGCAGCGATTTTCTCCAGCGGCTTGCTAAAGCGATCAACAATTTCGTATGCGTATGAAATGGAGTAAGACATCAACGCTTTCCCTTTGCCGCTTCAGCACGAAGTTTGTTATTGGCATTCACTTTGGCCACGACTGTCAGTAAATCTGAGTACGCAAGTCCCATTGCATACTCACAGCTGATAGCGCCATCACTTGCCATGGAGATATCTACACACGCTTCCAACCACTGTTCGGGAGTTAGCGCGAGAGCTTCCCGGAACGTGACAAAAAATCGAACATCATCTCGTCGATGTCTTCGGCGCTCATCATCGTGTTGACATGGAAGGAGGAAATCGGGATGCGGCCATCGATCGAGGCGAAGCCAGGCGCGGTCAGCAAGGCGATGAACTTTTCAGTCAGGACCTCGCCGTCACCATTGCCCATATAGAAGGCTAGGCGTGCAGCGGCAATGGAAGACTCACGCTCTTCAGCAACAGATTTCTTTTCGGCATCCTCAGGATCTGGACGCTCGCCACGTTCCTTCATGCTTTCAACCATCCGCATCACAGCGGCGGTGTAGATTGAATTGAGGCCGGACACCTTGGCCGCAACCTTGCCGGTCGGCTCGTTGAAGCAGATCAGAGAGCACTCAACGGTCTCGCCCTTTTCTGCAATTTGAAGAGGTTTGGTCAGGATAAAATCGAAGGACTTGCTCATTCGCGTCTCGCTAGATTGATTGGTTTGCGTTTATGCCTCGCGCACATGCGAAGGATTCACCGCACCAACCGAGCATCCCACTCGACGGGTAAGGTATTTCGGTGTTTCGACTCGTGAGTTATGCCATCTGATCGCCAGACCACTCGATCGAGATCTTCCCATCAGCCGCCGGCCCGCGCTCGACGGCGTTGGTGCAGCTCATGCCGGAGAAAGAGCGTGCCATAACTTCACCGCTGGCCAGCTGGTCACTGAACTGAATGACGTTGGTGCCGATCATTGACTTCCACTTAGCGATCTTCTTGTCCGCGTCGGCGGTGACGTAGATCTCGAACTTAACTTTACTAACCATCGACTCGGCGTCGAAGGTGTGTACGGAAACAGCTGATCCGCCACCAGTGCTCGCCGCACGCACTTTGATCTCGCCCTCACCGCCGTCATACGTAAGCGAGTTCGGAACGATGGCGATGGTCTCGTTATTGACGATGATCTGGGGAGTGGAAAACGCTTGCATTGACATAGTTTTCTACCTCACACCGCGAACGTGACGGACAGGTTGTAGTTGATTTCCCGCAGCTGCGTGACGATTGGCAGCGGCCCGGCGATGGCTACAGAACCACTTTCAAGATTGACCGCGACGACAGTGTTCTCAATGAACTCTTGTTCTGCATCTCGCCCAGCCTGCACAAGCGCCAGATCTGCAAGGTTGCGGTAAATGCGCTGAAGCTCCGCCGTGATGCTCGCCCGGTTGGCCATCTTCCTACCAGGTATGAGCGCGCCCAGTGTCAAACGACTTTGCGCGAAGGTCTGCTTCAGGTTTGACCAGAAGTACTCACGGCACACGCTGCCAGTGTCCAGGTATTCAAGAAATTTGAATGTGTTGCTGGCGTTCCCAGTCGTATCCGTTTTGTAGGTGGTGACGACCTCACCAATGATTGTCCGGCCGCCATATACACCTATCAGTGAGAAACCATCGTCCCGCAGCAGGCGTTGCTCACGACCGGAGAACGTCAAGCTTGGATTTGCTGTTGGAATTGCCGGCAGCGGCGTATTGAACAGTGGCAGCGATGCCAGGGATGGACCGCCAGTGGCATCAGCGCCCGCTGGAGCGACGACAAGGTCAACAACCTGAGCTCCGGTTGTCTGACGCCGAGAACGTGCCGCCATCAAGCGCACAGCCAACATGTCAGACGGATAAATAACCGCCGGACCAATGTGAGTTCCTGTCGACGCGACATTGTTACCGACCAGCACAAGTACGTGTGTATCGTTAGCTTGGGCCGCAGTACTGGCGTTCGCAAACGACGCATGTTTGCCAATGAATGCGACACCATCAGCCACGCCAACTGCTGCGTTGAATCGAGCAGTAAGAAGACTCACGACATCAGAGCGATTAGCGTACCAGGACTCCGGCCAACTGATGCCGGTGTAGCGGGTTTCACCAATCACATCGAGGAGGCCGACCGGATAAGCGACAGCAGCGCCACCCGCCCAGCCGGTCAGTGTTGCGACGATACCAGGTGCACTGCCTTCGATCGCTATTGCGTAGGCGTTTGGCCCAATGCCGACGTCCTTGGCGGTGATTGTGACCTTATCCGCGGTTGCAACTGCACCGACGAGGGAGCCGCGAAATTTCGACTCCAAGGCCGCGGCGACAGCAGCAGCGACTCCAGCGGCTGTATCGCCTACTACCACCGGCACCTCGGCGGCTCGACTGGCATCAGCGGCTTTCACAATCAATGTACCGGCTGATGTCGCGGCCCCCATAAATTCGATATCCGCTTTCGCAAATCCCGTCCCGGTCGTGGAAACGCTGATCACGTCGAACGGCACGACACCTTTCGAGGTATCGAGATAAGCCAGGATGCGTTCAGCGAGCTCACCGGAACCAAACTGATTCTTCAACTGGCCGACCGTCATCCGGTGGACATTCTGAAAATACCCGGAGCTCGTAACGCTCGGAGGGACGACACCAATCAGCAGATCCCGGCGACTGCCAATGGACTGCTCACTGGGCGTGGCCAGGAGCGATAGCGATACGCGAGGAAGACTGATTTCACTCATTGTCGGTGTCCTGTTCTTCTATTGGTTCTGGCGGCTGAGTTGCTTGCGGCGGCTGAGTTTTTTTTCGCTCAACGATCACAGCAAACGACTTATCGGCAAGCCGACGGCGCCAAAATGGATCGCTCGGAGTCTTTTCATCGACGGCGTCAACCTGAGTCGTCGCGCCGGGCTTGATCCCGTCTATGACCGCCTCTGATTTGTTCAGCAGCGTGATTTTCTGTTTCATTGGTCAAGCTCCGTCGTGAGTTTCATGACATCACTATCGATACCAAGGCCCATGTCTTGATAGATCCGTAGGAACGGCACGTCGTCGGGGTATTCCGTCCCGTTGATTCCGTTCTGCCAGGTGGTGACTGTGGGTGCCTGGAAGTCGTAAACATGCACGTAACGGGCATCATTCATCGGGCCAGGCCCATGGCTTTCGAACATAGATCGGATGGCTTGTGCCGATCCGGAGAACACCACGCCGGAAAATGCCGAGATCAGCTCTTTAGCAATTGCTCCATATGCGAGTTGCTGGGCTCCTGCGGCCCCAATGTCGTCTTTCGCGGGAATGAAGCACGCAAGGCTGAATCGTTGGATGACGGTCATCTGATTCATGTCTTGAGCTGTGGGCATTGCCAGCGTGTCACCCACTGAATGCTGATCACGTGAGGAGTCGACATCCCCCATGATAATGAACAGGAATGGGGGCTTTACTGCCATGCTGACCGTGCGCTGGGTATACAGCTCGGTTGCGCGGTCGATATCAGCCGCCACTGCAATATTCAAAGACCCCGAGGCGGCACAGGCTATAGCGGTCCCATCCGGCGGCACAGGAAGACCAGGACGCGGCTTGAGGACAATCTGATCCGCCGTGAACGAATCGATCTCCAGCAAACCAGACAGCGATGGAACACGCCCCCCGCCCATGCTGGTCCGGCACAAAAGCCGTGCATTCGTGAATTGATGACCGTCAGCGGCCAGATCCATTTTTCCGCCGATCATTTGCGCGCTGGTGATCGCAATTGAACGGCCATCAAATCGGGTGGTGATGGTCGCGAGCGCGCCGTAGGCATGCTGAATAAGTTCTTGTGGCGTAATCATTTGAGCGCTCTCATGGCTTTGCGGGTTTGCTGCGCCAGCAACTGACGAAGTTTCTCTTCAGCGAATAGACCTATCGCCCGGACATGTGGTCGCACCCGCATGCGCCGTGTCCCCTCCTCCAAAAACTTCCCGTAGTCGGCACGATCACCGAACTCCATTCGGTGATTATTTGACGTGTAGCCAACGGTTCGAGAAAGGCGGCCAGTTCGACGCGCAGGCGGTTCACCAGGTGCAGACGCAACATGTCGACGACCTCTGAACAGATAGGTGCGCCCTGTCCTTTTGCCCGTCGTAAGCAGCCTGTAAAGCCGGCGCTGTTGGTACTCACCGAACTCGCGTAGCGCTTTCCCATTCGCCTCTTCGATCAGCTGCGGCCGGCGCGCCAGGGCGTCGACTCGACGTTGTGCAGGTTTGGTGATCTTGATCCTCAGCATCACGCCTCCGAGGCCTTACCGATGCCACGGTAGTCGCACATGATCTTGATGCTTTCGCCGTCAAGGTCGACATCCTCCGCACTCAGCACCCGGAAGTTTTCGGCCTTTTTGTCGACTCGCAGGAACAGGTTTCCCTGCTGAAACTCAGCCATCAAAGGCGCGTCGTATCGAATCAGGATCGTGTGCGTCGGTGCGTCTGCAATGCTGACACCCGAATCAGTCGGATCAGGACGAAACGAATTCACCGAAGCCCAAATGTCCGACGTCAGCAGAGTGAATGTCTCAGGTGATTGCGATATTGAATCAGGATCGATCCCGCCCAGAGATCGGGCATACAGATCGATCGTATGAGTGAGGTCACTGGCCTTCAGGCATGATTTTTTCTTGCAGCCGGCCATATCAAAACACCCTGCTGATACGATGTTTTCTGAGCTGCTTCAACGCCGCCTCTTCCACCCCGGCGCCACAGTCACATCCGCCCCGCCTGCTGAATTCGACGGCGCACAGATCCAGAATTGCTAGGCGAATGTCAGCCGGTACATCCCCAACCGTTTTATAGCCAGCATTCAGCGTCACTTGAAGTGGATCGCGGATGTGCTGATTCGGTTGCTCGGTAACCGCCAGTAGCGTCAGCTGACATTGCTGATGTACGGGCTCAGCAATCCATGCTGAAGATGGAATGTCCGCCGTCCCGGTCTCCGTAAGCATCTTTACGGTGACAATCCCATCCACAAAGAACGGCGCAGGAGCCAACCGCTGTGACAGGCACAGCGGTGCAGAGACGGTAATCTCCCGCTCGTTCAATGTTCGGTTGGTCGCCTGCTCAGCCGTGCCAATACAACCGACCCGAATCATCTCAAGCGTCACGTCATCAGCTATCGATGAGACTTTCAGATATGCCTTGACCTCGGCGAGCGTAACGACCTCGAAAATCATTGAGCTCCCTGCGGCTTGCCTTCGGGAGCGGCGCCTTTCGGAGCGTCTTTGCCTGGCTCCGGAGCCGTTTTCGGTTTGCCTGCATCAGCGACTTTGGAGTCCGGCGCGTTCCACTCAGCCCACCCCGAATCGACGAGGAGCTCGTTTTCAGCTGGACCGAAATCGCGAACCTCCCCCTTCTTCACTTTGGTCAGCTCAAAGCCCCCAACCGCCCATGTACCAGACTTCTTGATCTCGATCTTGCTCATCACGCCACCGGTGCATTAGCAGAACTAGAGAGAATCACATGCATCGCATCAGGCGCTGCGCTCGGCGTCAGAAAGAGATACTGCTTCGCGCCCAGGTAGCCGATCTTCACCACGGAATTAGCGCCGTCGAGGCTTGCTGGCATGCCGATCAACTGATGTTCAGGAACAACCGCCGCGTCAGCAAATACGGTTGTGCTCCCTTCCTTTACAGTGAAGGTAATAGCAGCCGCAGGATCAGCGATGGCACTGGCTATGAGCAGCACCGAGCCGAAGCCAGAAAGGTCAATCGCAGTATCAGCGGTGACAACGGCGACCTTTGCATCATGAAAAAGATTGTGCATCGCAAACCCTCTTGCTTACGGCTTGATTTTGAGCAGCTTGAACGCTTCTTTCAGCGTTACTTGCCCATGGTTGTAGCGGTGGAAGGTCAGCTCGACGATTGCCGCTTTCTTGCCGGTGAGGTTGTCGCGGATAACTTCGGTACCAGTACGATCGATGATCGTGTAACCACGACGGAAGTCTTGGAAAGAAAGCGGTATTGCGTTAGCAGCGATATCCGGCATGTCTTCCATGAGGATGTAATTGAAGCCGGCGATCTGATTGGGAATCTGACCATTGAGACCTGGCTGGAAGATATAGTGACCGTCTGTGCCTTTCAGCAGACGAATCTCCGCAAGGGTGCGCCGATTGAGTGCGAATACCGGGTTGTATCCAACCTTCAAGTCACCAGTGAGGCGAATGATGTCATCGCCATCGAGCTTGCCAGAGGCGCCGGAAATTCGCGCATCATCCTGAAGGCCAGCTGCGACGGAGAGATAACCCATAGGCTTTTTGACGCCATCCCCAAGAACGAAATTTCGCCCTTCGGCGAACGCGAAAGCCTCCGATACGTCCGCCATGACTTCGCTTTCAAAATCGAAAGCTGTGTCGAGCAGGAGATCGGTGGTCATTGGAATGGTGGTGGTGAGACGATGCACAGTCAGCGACGCACTACCGTACTTGGATTGCGATTCGTCACCGTCCTCGGCTTCACCTTCATAGGACGCTTTTGGGATACCCGTGCGCACTGGCGCTTGCAGTGTCTTCCGAGAAACAGTGCGAACACGAGCGACAGAACGAATCGGGGAAATTTCTGTGATCCCCTTGATGATCACGTTATCCAGCTCTGGTGTGGTCAGGTAGCCGCCATCAGGTCCGGAATCAGAGCGCATCAGGATGCTTTTCTGTTCCGTATCCATGTCGTCAGTGCCACGACTTACATAGGCGGCGATAGCCTTGTACTCGGGACTTTCTTTGTAGTCACGACCGGTGCCAGGACCACCTTTGCGTGAGAGCTCCATTTCCAGCGCATCGAGACGCTCAGCGGCTTCGGCAGATGATTTCTTGGCAGCTTCGAGGTCGGAAGTAAGGCGCTGACTTTTTTCCTCTTGATCGGAAAAAAGCTTTTCTGCCTTCGCAGCCATCGTCTTCGTTTCGGCATGCTGGGCGCCAAGGCGCTCGGTGGTGGCACGAAGCTCGTTCAGAACTTCTTCGATATTGTCGGACATTTCCCGCCTCGCAAATTGATTGGACTGTTCGCTGATCTCAGCAGGACGTCTCAACAGCTCGCATCTCACGGCTATCAATCAGTCCACAGCACCAACCGGGCATCCCACGCGACGGGCACAGTGTTACGTTAAAACTACAAAACGCACATTAAGTGCGATCAACTATATTTTTTAGCGAACCAACAACAGACTTAAGACCTGCCGCCAACTCCGCCTGACCATTATTTTCTTTAACTTTAATCTTTGCAACAAGCAGTTTAGCTGTTTTACGACTAAACGAAACACCTTCACAAAACTGTCGCTCCAAATCGCGCTCACTGAATAACTCAAGATCATCGATGCGGAATGATTTACCAGCGAGCGGCGGCTCTAGATCCATGCGCTTATAATAAGCATTAATGCTTTCTACAACCGATTTCTGTTCATCCTCTGGAACATCAACACCGCCATATGCCCCAGCAATAGTTGCAGCAGCGGCGAATACAGCTTTCGGAACAACTTTTGGTTCGCCGTCAACGATGTCAACGAATGGCAATTTGCAGCCCTTGAAATCAGAAGCCGACTCATCAGACCAAAGAAAGCATGTTTTATATTTCTTGTTCGGCGCGTCACTCGCACCTGACCATTCCCGCAAGCGTAGCTCAGCCGCTTTACTATCCCACCGCGTATCACGCGCAGCAGTCGGGAATTCTTGAATTGCAGCAGACTTAACGCCTGTGATTCGAGATTGCGAATTTGCTGGCATAACGCACAAAGAGCCTTCAAACAAGGTGCATGACTTGATCAGTCTGATATGCTCGCGATATGCGACCTCATCCGCGTAATAACCAATGCTCATCCCTGAGATAGAGCCGCACTTGATCTGCGGAACCATGCGCTCGGTCACAAACCGGTCCGCCTTCGGCAGTTTGGCTTTGACGAACAGCCCGTAACTGTCTTCGCGCATCTCGGTAAAGACGCCGACCGGCTCGGTATGGTCATGACTGAACAGCGTCGGCAGCTTATAGCCGGAAGACTCCCACGCCATCAGAGACTTTGTGAAAGCTCCTGGCTCAACAACGTCATCCCAGTAGTCGACGTTGCCAAATACCGCCAGATAGCCAGACACCTCAAAAAAATCATCATCTTCAGAAAACGCTTTTCGCTCAAGCCGGATAAAGGCTTTTACCTCATTGGCCATTATTTTCTACCCTCGGTGTAAATAGCCATGCAGCGGCAATGAATGATTTCTTTTACTGGAGCGCCAAGACTGTAATCGGCTGGAAACCTCATCTGGTAACCACCGACAGTGAACGTCGCGTCAAAATCAACTTCTTGCATGTTGGCCAGAACGTGTGTAGCCCTAACTATACCGTCATTCATCGTAACCCACGTCTTTTTATGAAGAGTGGCAGCCTCGGCGGTATGAAACTTGGAGCTTTCAGAACTTGCTGTTGTTTCTGTTATCGCGCCAGTTTCAGCCCGCGATTTAAAAGTTCGACTTACCTGGGCGTAGGCAGCTCGCGCAACTGATCTCCGACTTGAATCCTCAGCAGCTTCAACTAGCTCTTTAGTGGCCAAGACAATCGCCGCAATAACATTTTTCTGGGTAGTAGCAGATATTTGCTGGGATGATTCCTTGGCTCGCTCATCAAGCCATTGTGGAAACAAACTTTCATTCAGGTCAGACAGGCCGAAGGTTTCGCCAACTTTTGCCCCATGGCTACGCAATACCCCTTCGAGAGCCTCTATTAAGCGTTCCGGCACCGTTGGGGTTGCGTCTTTTACGTAGCCCAGCAACGCGGCTTTCGAAGCCTTCTCGAAGTACAACAGTAGCAACGCATAAAGATCCTTTTCTAGCTCGTTGCGCGTCTCGCCTTCCGCTCGGGCGGCCGCCTCAATTTCTATCGGGCTCATGTCTTCAGATCAAAGACAGTTTCGTTATCAGTGGTAAAAATATCCGTGCCCACTGGTACGAGCGTCGACGGCTGATAGAGCGCGTCGCCGCCTTCAATTGGCTCGCGCCCTGGTATCTCTGCCCTAAGCTCGTTGATTGTCTCGACACCGATTTTCTTGCGTTTCTCTAACACTTCAATCATTCGGTCATACAACGGCGCAATAGACTGTTCATCATATCCAAGTACATATTCGGCAGGATCGATTCCGTATCGAGGTAACAAAACGCGGGAGAGGCCTGCGAGCAATGTTCGGGCAAGTGGTAACACGGCTCTGTCATATAGCTGGAAAACTGATTGACGCATGTTGTCGTAGGTCGCCGCATCTTGGCGTACCAGAGGAAGAGGGATTTTAAAGCGTGTGTAAATAGCATCACCAGAAGCTCGGTCGAGAACAGAGAAATCCATATCCACTTTTCCTTTTGCAGCCTCCTTGATTTCTAAATCACCAGACTGGATCACGGAAATTTTCCCAGCGTTGCCAGAGCCTGAAAAGTCCTCGTGAATCCGTTCACGCCTCGCATTCATCTCTTCTTCTCCGACGCTATCTTTGAACAGAAACACCAAAGAGAGCCGGCCGCCGTTGCTCAAAACGCCGAGATTGTGTTGACGGCTTAATACCGATTGCCTGGCATCCATCGCACAAGCGTTCAACGGGCTATCTGGATCTGCACCAGAACGACTGGCATAGCCTTGAATCAACCCAACCTCACGCATCGCGCCATCCAAATAGCGAACGCGATTTCTCTTTTCCTCACGGAGGTATACGCCCTGAATAGGTCCAGACGTGACATGGATCAGACGGGCAAAACCATCGTTCTGATCATACTGCGAAGATGTCGCCCCAGCGCGAACGGCAAATAGTTCAAGCGGAGGCCGGTTAATGTTTCCAGATAAAGTAACTTTTGCAGATGCGGTAAGCAGGTAGGAACGCGCAAGCGTACCAATAACTTGTTCGAACGACTCAAATCCATTTGGCCCTAGGAGTAGCGAAACAACATCATGCGCGGAGTCAATCTTTTTATCCGACTTCCTGATCAATACGGGAGTTAGCTTCTCCACCTCCCCTGCTATCATCTCAACAGAAACTGCAACCGGGCCAACTGTCTTATAAAAATTGACTGCCTGACCGGGGGTTATGTCGCTAGACAAAAGAAAATCAGCAAGCGCACCACGCACGGGACTGGCTACCGTTTTCTCAGCCGAAGGTTTTGTAGCCTTTCTGCCGAGCGTTAAACCAAAGATATTCATCAGCCCATCCAGAAGGTAGATTTTTTCGCAATTTTGTTAAAGCAGCCGCTAGCCGCGTCAATCTGATCTTTGTATTTGCCATTTGGAAATGTCTTATGCTCGTCGATAAACAATTTATTCCAATGGCCTTTGACCAGCTTAATATTTTCCGCTTCAACTTGCACGGCATAGGGCTCTGCTCGAACTGCTTTATCACCGGTTGCGCGCTCTGATCTAATGTTATATCCCGCCAATCTCATTATGGTCCCTTCTGCGGACTCTTTACCGCCTGAACCAGGCTCTTGCTCAATCCAGATATCGCAGCGAGTACTATCTGTTTCAGCTGTTTGTTTAATAGTCTTTTCCCGAGTAGTTGCACCCCATTGACCGCGTACAACATCCAACACGTACCAGAGACCATCTTTGCTGCGACCCATCTTTACGCCGGCGGTGTACGCCCCGCCACCTTCAGTGCCTGCCTTGTCCCAGTAACGCGTGACCGAAATCAGGGGCGGAGCTGCCTCGACGATCTCCAGTTTTTCCCACTCGAAGAATCCGCCTTTGCGGGGTGCTGGACGTTGCTGATTTTGGCCTGCGTGACCATAGGTCCCGAGCAGCTTTTTATCGCGTTCGACGACCTCCAAGGGGAAGCGATCAGGAAAGAGCAGCTCGCCGTCATAGGTGCGCTTATCGGCTACGCCAAGGCTTGTGACGCACCTGCGCTCTGGCTCGAACTCCATAGGCAACATGAGATGCTCATAGCCGAAGTCTTCTTCAAGGATCAGACCGGAAACATCAGACTCGTGCAGTCGCTGCATGACGACCACGATTGCGGAAGAAATCGGGTTGTTAAGTCGGGTTGGCAATGTCTCGCGGAACACGTCGAGAGCTGTCGCACGATCGGCCTCGCTCTTGGCTCCTTCCACGCTGTGGGGGTCATCCCATGTCACCCTATCCCCACGGCGACCTGTCATGCTCGCAACAGCGCACGCCTGACGAAACCCCGTGCTAGCGTTTTCGTAAAAGGTCTTCTCGTTCTGGTCGCCCATCAAGTGGACGCCCCATCGCTCCTGGTACCAATCAGAGGTAACCAGCCGGCGCATTTTCACCGTGTCGCGGATAGCGAGCTTCTGCTCATGACTCGCGCCGATGAAGCGCATATGTGGCATTGCCTTTGGCCCCCATTCCCATGCAGGCCAGAAAACACCGATCAACATTGATTTCATAGTGCCTGGGGGAATGTTGACCAACAGGCGGTTGAAGTCGCCTCGGGTTACGGCTTCAAGGTGCTCGCAAACGACGTCGACGTGCCATCCATGGATATACGGCTGCCCCGGCTCAAGAACATGCCAGGCCTCACGTACAAAACAGGACAGGGAACGACGGCAGGCCTCTTGCTCCAGCGAGATGCGATCAATTTGAAGTGCGAGCATTCATCAGAGCCTCAATCACTTCATCAGGCAGCTGAGTCAGATCGACGCCGCCATGCTGAATCGGCCCGCCACCTTTGCCGGTGTGCTCGACCTTAACCGGCGCCGCGATGTCGAAAGCCTCACGCTCCAGGCTGATCAGAATTTTCAGCGTCTCGGAAAGCTTCTTGGCTGAATCGATCCGCGATGGCAATGCGATGACCTTCCGATACATGTCGTTCAGTCGATCGACTCCCTTGTCGTCGGGCTTTTCCATTAGCTCAGCCAGTTTCTCGAATAATTCACCGCTGCCTGTCTGCTGCTCAAGCTCAAGTAGCAGGCTCGAAATGAGCGCACGATAACGAGTGATGTTCGACCGATGAGAGAGCTTTACCTGCACCATCGCTTCGGCACAGACGCGGATGGTATCCAGCACCGAAAGGGACATTTCTTTGGATACCAGATTGGATACCGAATCATCACTGGGATGGCTTGTGATGCCCGCCCCACCGACTCCGGAGGTATTAGTATCCAAATCTGAATTGTCAAATTTGTTGGATACCAAGCTGGACACCAACTCCTTGGATACCAGCTCATCAGCCTTTGATCTAATCCTTTCAGCAAGGTCACGTGTCCATCCGTCACGCTTTGCCCGCTTATTAATCGCGCCGTGAGTTACATCGTGCTGTGCAGCGATTTCCCGAAGCGTGAATAGTCCCGCCCGGTAATCAAGCTCTATTCGCTCCCAGTCGATGTATTTCTTCTTGCTCACTCAATCGACTCCCGCTCACTCAGTATTTCCGTACAGTCATCCAACAGATCGAGCTGGCGTCCGTACTTCACTTCGAATCGGCGTTTCCACGGATGGACCGCTATCAGGCCCGGTGCGCCGGTGCCGTCTTGATGGTGTCCCGCGCACAACGGCAAAACCTTCTCGTGGGCGCCCGCCTTCGTGCGGCCATCAATGTGGTGGATGCTGACCATCATATTGCGGATACCGTCTGCACGGCAGGCAATGCAGCCCACCTCATTGGCTAAGCGGTCGTGCAGGTGTTTCTCTGCTGCTGATCGTGTGCGGCCTTTCATGCATAACCGCCAATCATTTCAGCTGCAACCATTGCTTCTGCCTCGGACTGGAAATGCGCAGACAGTACCAGCCGCCAACATGCATTGAAGACGTCGCGGTAAACCGGCTCGAATTTGGTGTCGTCCATCTCAGCCCAACTGATGGACTTGGCCTCTTTGCGGATTCCATCAGGCGTGTGCACCAGGTGGAAGTGACCGGCCTCGATCGTTACCCATTCGCGGAAAGCTTCGCGGCTTTTGTCGACTACGGGATATCGCTCCGTGCGAGCGAGCTTGAGGCCGTCAACATAAGCAGCCACCGCATTGGATAGCTGCCCTGGCCTGCCATTTTGCGCCTCGAAGAATTTGGCCAGTCCTAGGATGCCGCGCATCTCCTGCCGGGGGACAAGGCCGCCTGCTGGCTCCCAGTATTCCCACGCAAGATCAAGCATCGAGAAGAACTTGCGGTGGAACTTGGCGTTGCGCATTTTTGTAAATTTGCCGTGAATCACTTGGCCAAGCTTCCACTTCTGGACGATCTCACGATCTGCCTCATTGGCTGGTACTAATCCTTGTGCTGTTCGGATTAGCGCGATTTCAGCCATGGCAAATCCTCCTCGCCCGCATGAAGCATTCAAACCATGCAGATGCCGCGACTACAGCTAGCCAGGAGGCTATAGCCGTCTCCATTGACGCAAAGTCATCCATGCACACCTTCCTCTAACTCCTGCTGCGCTGCCTTCGCTTCGCGCTCGCGTTGTTTGGCCGATTGTTTGGCACGTGCGGCTTCGGCGTTACCGTGCGAGTCAAGAAGCTCCTGTAGCGTCTTCGCGGGAACTGGGATGGTCTCAGTGTCGACTGTCCCCGCTTGTTCGATCAGAAACAGCTTTTTGCGAATTTCATCATCGAGTGATGCTGTAAAGGAATCGACTGAGGCAATAAGGCCGGTAACTATTTTTTTCGGTAATGATTTACCTTTCACCGTACCCTTTGTAACTTTCGCCTTTCCTTGGCCTCGGGCTTTTTGCAGCTCGGCTTCAAGATATTTACCGGCCTCCTCCCCATACTCACGAAGAAACTTAACAGCGGTTTCTGTGCTGACGTGATTGGACTCAAGCAAATTTCGAACATCAACATTCGCATATGCAAGTAGAAGATGATCATCAACATGCGGCCGGCTCTTTTTCACAAGCTGTGCGATTTCAGTCGAGCTAATATGTAGGGCTGCTAACTCTCTGTACATATTTGCATATTCCAAGGCCGCCAAACCTAGCTGATTATTACTGGTCGCGATACGCGCAATTCGCTCAGCGTTATTTCCCTTGAATGGAACGATGTCGATTAGATCAACGGGCCGACCTTCGGCCAGCAGTCGACGATATGACTCATGGCGACGGTAGCCCTCTACGATTACCAGTTCGCCAGTAGCCGTGTTCAGGTGGACTTCAATCGCGGGAACCTGCCCGCCTTCGCGAAGATAATCAGTCAACGCAACAATAGACTCTTCCCAACGAGCGTTATGGTTTCGAGCATTCCACCCCAGCACAAGTGTTTCATATTTAACCTGAAGCCCGGTGCGAGCGCGTTTAATCACGCCATCTTTAATAAGGCCTTCATAAGAGTATTTCACAGTCATATTGTTCATCCTCAGATTATAGCCAACTCAGTTGTCCGAGCCGGGATCGATGTTTTGTTTATTTAATTTCAAAATACTGCGAATCGTACTAATCGCTGCATCTGCAATCTCAGGCGTTCGAATAGAGCCAGCAGGAATCTTGTACAAGTACGCGCCCTCAATAAATCTTTTGCACGCCTCGGAAAAATTCCTTTCAAACATTTCTTCAATCTTGTTACCTGGAAATGTTTCTCGGTTGTTCAGGTTCCACCAGCCAGTCTCACGAGCGGCGTGATGCACAACACGATGGCTCCATGTCGCTCTGCCAGCCATGCACGGGCGAACGTTGCTACAAGCCTCGCCAAAGGCCTCACTAAGACCGGGAATTCCCGCATCCGATAGAAAGTGTTTTTCCAAGTTAGGCATGACTGCGATCTCCCCGAAGGTGAAACTTGGCAAGTAACTGCTTCCTGGCTTCAACTCCATCCCCAGATATGCCTTGAATCTCTCGAACTTGGCTCATAGCCTCTTCCGCGAACTGGTGCGATTGTTTCGCCAGATCGCAGACCAAATTTGGACGTGCAACAGTTCGAGCAGGCGTGACACATCGTGCTGTTGCAGATGGTTTGATTGCGCCGGCTGAGCGAGTAGCACGCATTGCTTCGGCGTGCTTCTGACGCAGAACATTCCGCTCAAGCGATTCCGCCAACTCAAGCTCCCACTGACCCTGTGATTGGATTTTTTCGGGCCGGGAAGCCCAATACAGCTTGAACTCTCTCAGGCGAGCGTCAGTATTCGCCTCGGCGGAGACCTGGTATAAAAAAAGAACTTCCTCCAACCCCTCGGGGGTTGGCAACCAAGACTCGGACATAGCAAATCTCAGGAGTGGCGCTTGCTCCTCCCGCGAAGGAGAAGAAGAAGGAGGTAAAGCGGAAAGCGGAGGTGTGCCCACTTTCTGCATCCCCCCCCCTACCACTTGAATGCCCACTTCCTTGCCCACATTGGCGCCCACTTCTTCTTTGAAGGCTGCGTAACTATTGGGGTTGGCACCTTCCACTTCTACCCCCACTTCCCTGCCCAGAAAACTGCCCACTTCGTCTGCCCACTTACTGCCCACTTTATTTCGGACGGATTGATCCCGTGTCGCTTTCAAAAGCTCAAAAACAAGACGCCTCTCAGCTTGATTGGGGCCGATTAAACCGACTTTCTCCAGCCATGCCGCCGCTCGCCGAAGTTCTTTCTCTGTAGGCTCGCCGCCCCTAATGCCTTGGTGCGGCTCAACATAAAGTTCTTCGGCTATCGACTTCCAAGAGACGCCACGCTTTACCCCGACAATGCCGGTTGAGTAATCCATAAATGGACGCAAGCCAAAGACGTATATAAGGCGGGCCGTGTGCGGCAAACCTCGTAACGCCTCGCGCTCATCGTCATTGATCTGGAAAGCTGGCATTTCATTTGTCCAGACAGCTGAACCCCTCATGAATAAAGGGATTTCCTGATTTAGGTGTCCGGCGCATCCGTGATAAATCTGGATTTCCCAAAACAAAGGCACAAGGAGGCCGGACGTATAAAACTCGATAGACAACTTCAGCGACGCTTGCTCGACACTTGTGCGCAGCGCTATCCGGGATGCATTTCAAATGACTCCTAGAATGAGTGGTGCGCGGAATTTGGCGAGGACGCGATGCCGGCTATTCATGCTCTACCCTCCTCGATAATTTTCTGCTCGATCAGGCAGAGCGCCCGATTTCCTGCTGCCACGGATTCGCTTAGTTCGCGATGAGCAAATCTCAAACGGTCCTGATTCGAATCGTCCAACAGGTAAACCAGCGCCTGCTGTGCCTCCCCGCTCTCCTTCATCACCGCCTGTACGTGATGGAGCACACCACCTTTCTCAGGCTCATTGGCGATAAGGCTCACGGACACACCTAAAGGCACCAGCAACTCGCCTAGCACTTGGATTTTTAGGTCGGCAGGTAACGCAGCCAGGATCGACTGAATAAAATTTGCAGGGAGTAAATTGGTGTCCTTCGTTGAGTCATCCAGCCAACGAAAAATCCGGTCGGCGTTGACCCGCATCCGCTCGTGGGTATCTCGGGTAGGAGGTTCAAAACGAATGGCTGTGATCTCTGGCCCGTTGATGCGTTCATGGGCTTCTACGATGACCTGAGCCGCTGTGGCGCGCCCCCAATCTTCACGCTTACGCCATTGATTTACCGCTGAGAGCAATTGCGCGACGAGAGTCTGCGGCTCAGTTCGCATGACTGTGCGTTCCAGGTATTGCAAGCTGCACAGGATTAGGTGGAGGAATGTCCAGACAGAGCTCCCACGCCTTAACCGCCCCCTTTGTTACGGCCTCCGCTTTGAACGCATTACCTGCGCTGACGCCACAGACGCCCGTTGACCACTGCGAAACGACGGATTGGGAAACGCCCAGTGCTTGCCCTGTTTTGGTTTGGCTGTTCTCAAAAAAATTGATAAGCCTTTGTGCAGCTAATTGAACAGTTGTAGGTGGAGTCATACCAAAGCCTTAATTATCGCTCTGCTTATAGCCTACTCATTAGAAAACTTGTTTGCAACAGTATTAGTGGTCTTATAGATTTCTCGCATGAACCTAGCCCAGCGTCTAAAAAAAGCTCGTAAGCACGCCCACCTCTCCCAGACTGCGCTCGCAGCAGCTGCAGACGTTAAGCAGTCCATGATTTCTCAACTGGAGACTGGGGCATCTCTTGCTAGCGCAAATATCGTGAGAATTGCCTTTGCCTGCGGAGTAAATCCAATGTGGCTTGCTGAGGGCGCGGGAGAGATGCTGCCGTCCTCTGACGAAGCATCAAGTGTGTCCGCCTCCGACGGAAATTGGCCGATGTTCTCCTGGGAAATGATAGGAAGCATTAAGGACATCTCTGAGCTTAAGCTATTAAAAGCAACGGAGATGGTCCTAGGACCCGAGCGGGCTGTAGATGGCTTTGCTTTAAAGGTAAAAACACCAGCTATGACATCTCCCTATCCGGGAGAAAAATCTTATCCCGTGGGCTGCACTATTTTTGTGAATCCACACAGGGCACCGTCTGAAGGGTCTCGCGTTGTTGTATCTCTTCCTGAACCTAGCGCGTACGATTTCAAGACCTACTCTAGCGACGGAAATCGGCGTTTGTTGATCCCCATTAACCCTCAATACAAAGTCCACGAGATAACCCCCGACACGGTAATTCTTGGCGTCGTAATGGGCACATATATCCCCGAATAGCTATCTACAAAACCTCAATGCCTCGCAATCCGCGAGGCTTTTTTTTGACTAAAAAAACGCAAGTCCTCCAAACCTCTAGCTTTTGGCTTCAGGCCGGCCGCTTCTACGGGGCACAAAAATAATATTATTAGCATTCTTATTGACATGAAATATCGCCATGCTTATATTTCGTCCCGTCGCTGCAGCACGAAGTAAGACGATGCGACGACGCGGGACAACCAGAAATGCAGCAAGGTAGCGAGCCGAAGCCTCAATTCGGTACAGGAGATGCCTCACTCCCCCGGCGCAGCGTGGAGCCGTGAAAACCAAGAGTGTCAGAGGGCGAAGAGCCGCGACTGACTGTTGAGCCCTCAGGGCTCCCGAGCAAGACATCGCCTAGCCGGAGGTGGCGTGTAACCCCGGCCAGAAACACGGAACATTTCACTGATGCACCTGGCGACGGGTGCATTGGGAAATTAACCAAAGCAAGGAAATGGAACATGCTGATACTCACCCGAAAAACAGGCGAAACCATCAACATCGGCCACGACGTCCTGGTCACGGTGTTGGGCGTGCAAGGCCAGCAAGTCAGGATAGGTATCGCGGCACCGAAAGACGTCCAGGTGCACCGCGAGGAAATCTACCAGCGCATTCAGGCTGGCGGACACCAAAAGCAATAGCTCGTCAACCAGTGCCACGTCAGCCTGACTTTAACTGCCCGATCCTCTCAATCGAGAGCGCATCGGTGAGCTCTGACGCACAACGATTGTTGGATGGCTCGCCGCCATCGCCTCAGAGTTCACCGATGCGAAAGCATCTCCAACCCGCTCACGGCGGGCCGTCTGGATGACCGTAACGCGTAAGCCGGCAAGAGCGCGATGAACTATCACCGGCAGCTCAGGGCATCCAAACGAATCTCCGTTCTCGCAAGGGATTTCACGGCTCCTTGTGGGAAACATTCGTTTGGGTGTGACCTGGCACCCAACCTCAACCGCCTTCATACGTCGTCACCTTGCTGGATGAACCTTGCGGAAGTGTCTCTTCCGGTCAGGGTGGCGACCTATGCATTCGGCTTCTCAAATCTAGTCAATGGAGCATCTCATGGGCACTACGGAAATAACTTTCGACGCTGACACAGTCAACGTTTCAACCATCTCCGGGACTTCGGCAGATATGCGCGTTACAGCGGACGTGGATGTTCAAACGGTGCTCGAAAATTTCGAGGCCGCCGAGGTGCTGGAGCACATCAGCCGCGACGATTTCCTCGAAGCAATTGGCGAAGAGTACGTGCATGTGTACTTCTGTATCGACGCTGACAAGTAAGGAACCAATTATGGAAAACGCAAAACCTGACCGCGTCCAGTGCCCGCAGTGCAAAAACTGGTCGGACCCAGCCCAAATGACAGTCACAAAGATCTCGCGACGTGCCTACAGCAGACACACCGGCAAGCGCGAGACGCAGTATCAGCTCCTGACATTCTGCAAGAACTCGCCCTGTGCAACTCGCTATCAGCAAGGGGCTTTGGGCTAATTCCGGCCAGTTTGGGGAGAGTCTATGCCAACCAGCTATGCAGACAGCGCACAAGCCCGAGAGTGGGACAGGCGCTACGACGCTTGGGGGCGCGAGAAGAAAGCGCAACCCGAAGAGTTCCACGACTACGAAGCCGCAGAGCAGATGCGTTCGGAGGCATTGGAAGAACGTGCAGAGCGCCAGCTGGCCGAGCGGAAGGCAAGTGCAAAGCGCATCAGTGCCGCCGTCGACAAGATAGGGGAGTTTTACGGATTGAAGGAGAAGCCGAATGATCCGGGGTCATGACCTTTCAATACGAATGATCGAGCAGCAAATCGAGTGGATCGGTCAATCGTCCTTTCCAGAATCGAACACATGCGTCGGCATGATCCAGGCAAACCTTGCTCATGGATTTATTGATCAGCGCGAGTCGCTTGAACTGACTGAGCGTGCTTACAACGCAGAGGAAGCTCGGCGTGTGGCACTTCACCAACGAGATACGGCTGGCCGGCTAGCAGCCATCCAGTATGGAAAACCGTTATGAGTACTTCGCCAGTAAAAAGGCTGATTGACGAAATGGTTGATCAGCTGATTTCGGATCACCTGTCGCCATCCCGCGTCCCTCTTAATGAATCGCTGGGATTGCCTCGGGAAACGCTCGTGATGAACATTCCAATTCGCTTGGCGGTAACCATGCAAGGCGGACGTAAGCGGTTGGAGGTACGTCATGACCAAAGGTCAGCGTAGCCGCCGAACTGCCATTCGAGTTGCTTCAACCATCACCGGTCTGCTGTTCATAGGCATCATTTTTTTCGCCCCGGCAATCGGCGGCCTGATTACCCAATAATCCATTTCCCATTCAACAGCGCCTCGTTACGGATGGCGCGGAGTTTACTCATGCCAAAAAATCAACAAGCTGCCACTGTCGTCGGCGAAGAAGTACAACCAGTTGAAGGCGTCAGCACCGCAACCGAAATCGCGGAATACAAACCGCTAGCCAAGGCCATGCAGGATCTCCAGATCCGTTTCAAAGATGTGGTATTTGACTGCGCGACCCCGAGAGGTTTGGGTGATGCGAAGTCAGCTCGGGCGGAAATTCGGGAAGTCCGGTACGCCATCCAGAATGCCGAAAAATCCGTGCTGGTGCCATACCAGGAAGCAGTGAAGGCAGCTCAAGCGAGGGTCACGGAAGTAAAGCAATTCGGCGAAGATTTGAAGACAAAGGTTCTTGCGCTAGAGGAGCCCATAGACGAGAAAATCAAGGCCAAGGAAAAAGCCGATAAGGAAGAAAAGGCGCGGAAAGAAGAGCTTGAGCGGGTTCGCATAGAGAATATCCAGACCAAGCTCTCTCGCTTCCGTGGGGTTGCCAGCGCATATGCTGCTCGCTCGTCAGAAGACATCGCGACGATTCTGGAAAGCGTGAAAGCCTCGGTGATTGATCCTGACGAGTATGGTGAATTCGAAGGTGAAGCGACAATCGCACGCGATACTGCGATTGGATCACTGGAGACTCTGCACACCCTTGCTGTGACCCGCGAAGCGGCTGATGCAAAAGCGAAGAAAGATGCAGCAGATCTCGAAGAACTGCGTCAACGACAGCAGCGCCTGGACGATGAAGCCGCCGAGCAACGACGCATTCAAGCAAAGCGTGACCAGGACGAACTGGATCGTCAGCGCGACGAATTGAAAGCCCAGCAGAAGAAGCTGGATGATCAAGCTGCTCAAAATCAGCGCGACCAGGACGAGTTGGCCCGCCTGCGTGCTCAGGCTGCTGCGCCTGCGACAGCTGTTCTTGACCCTGCCCCTATTGAGTACGTCGCGCCAGTCGCTCTCGAATTACCTGAAGCTCAGCCATGCACGACCACGACCACGACCGACTTCGGTATCACAATGACCGAAATCGTCGACGTGGTCGCCGTCAGCTTCGACCTGAGTAACGACGAAGCTGAAGCTTTGATCCGACGCCTATTCGCCTGACCTTCATCCGTATATGCCGGTCACTTGATTGGCGTCAGGGACTTACTCCATGAAAAACACCGAACAGCAATCGACAGCCGTGCAGGCATTCACCGAACCATCGCGCAATGCCGCGTCATTGATCCTTGATCCCGTCAGCATGAAAGCTATGACGGATCTCGCGGATCTGATGGCCAACGGCAAAACATCTCTACCGGCACACTTTCGAGGCAATTCCGCGGACTGCATGGCGATTATCATTCAGTCAATGCAGTGGCAGATGAACCCCTTCGCCGTCGCCCAAAAGACATACATCGTCAACGGTGGCCAGCTCAGCTACGAGGCGCAACTGATCAACGCGGTGATCACTTCACGCGCCCCAACCGAAGACCGCTTGAATTATGAGTGGTTTGGAGACTGGCCAAAAATCCTGGGCAACTTCCGCGTCTACAAGAGCGATAAAAAGAAGAACGAAGACGGCTCGACCAAGGAGTACCGCTATCCGAACTGGTCGATCGAGGATGAGAAAGGTTTGGGTATTCGTGTATGGGCAACGTTCAGAGGCGAAAGTAAACCTCGTGAGCTCGAAACCCTTCTCCTCCAGGCACGAACGCGGAACTCCACACTTTGGGCAGAAGACCCGAAACAACAGATCGCCTATCTTGCGACTAAAAAGTGGGCTCGCCTACATTGCCCTGATGTGATCCTCGGATGCTACACACCGGATGAATTCGATCCGAATTTCTACAGCGGAGAGGCACGCGAAATAAATCCTGATTCGACCGATTCGCAGCCTTCACAGTCCAGTCAACCGAAGGCCTCTCGCGACTATTCCAACATCCGGGCTGCCAAGCCATCACCCGATGCTGATCAAGCTCTGGCTCAACTGCTGGAGATCGCAAAAGGACAAGACATCGAAGCCTATGCCGTGGCTTGGAGGGCGTTGACTCCCACCATGCGCGCCAGGGTTGGCAAGGAAGCGCACGAGCAACTGAAGGAAGTCGCCGCGACGGTAGATGCTGAATTCACCGACATTCCCCACTCGAATTCTAGCGGTGTTGAGGTGGCCGAGTGAACAGCAGATTGCAGGGCACTGAGCAATGGAACGCCGACCGGGTCGGTCGGGTAACAGCCAGCCGATTCAAGGATGTCATGGCATGGGGTAAGCCGGATAAACACGGCAAGCGCGAACCACAAAAAGCGCGCACCACATACATGCTTGAGTTGTGTTTTGAGCGGCTGTCTCAAAAACCAAAACACCAGGTCAAAAGCGCTTCAATGCGCTGGGGAACTGAGCAAGAGCCTTTTTCCCATGAGGCCTACGAGATGCTTACGGGGAACATTGTCAACGCCAGCGGCTTCATCGCACATCCAAAATACGATTGGCTTGGCTGCTCCCCTGACGGCCTCGTAGATGCTGATGGAGGGGTTGAGAGCAAGTGTCCCTACAGCGAAGCAATTCACATCACAACATGGCTTGGCGGCATGCCAGAAGAGCACATGCCTCAGGTGCAAGGCTGCATGTTCGTCACCGGCCGGAAATGGTGGGATTTTTTGTCGTTCGATCCACGTCAGGACGATGACTGCCAGCTCTACATTCAGACGATTTATCGCGATGAAACCTACTTGGAGAATCTGCACAAAGAGCTTGTGCAATTCAATTTGGAGTTGAGTCGCATGGTGGATGAGGTGGCCGACAGGGCGCGCATGCAAATGCAGCGACTTTCAGCATGATAATTTCTAACTTTCTACCTCTATCACAGACGAGGAACAATGCAGAACTCGCTGAGTTTTAGCGCAGCTTCATACACTTTACTTTCTAGCTCAAAAAACACGACAACCTGATCGGAATTGAATGGAAAGTTAGTCTGTACGTATTCATCAACGGCGTGGTGCGCAACATTCCAAGCAACAATAAGGCGGTTCATTTCTGATCGCTCGGCAGCTGTCATAGACTGCTCCTTGACCCGATAACAGACTTGTCATCTAGGAATAGCCCACCGAATACAGTTACGCCAATCCGCGACAATCAAAACCGCGACGAATCTGTCGGCACTACTACGCGACCTGAATCGCCTCAACTATCGCTCTGAATGTTTCGCTGGAATCGCCAGCGTAAGGTCCTCTGACAGTTTCCCAAGCTTGCCGCGTAGACCTTTCAAAGCTTCTCTGCCGAAAAAAATCAGCCAAGTGCCGTCTGGCCGCTGCAGACAGCTAACAAAATAGGTTCCAACCTCATCCTCAGTAAGTCCCGCAACTTCAGCGATCTCTTTGTATGTGGGCCTGCTGTACATCAGTAATCTCCTTTCAAGCTTGACCGCCAAAATAGACGTTCTTCCTGTGGTAGCACGATGGTGCACGACAATGTCTTGGTGAGTTTGAGTCCACTGAGAATGTGCTCGGGAGTTTCAAGTGCAAAAGTCAGAACCCAGCCTCCCTGTATCGCCAACGCATTCATGTGGACGACAAAAGTTCGAACCTCATCCGTTGTGATTCCCAGTACGTCAGCAACCTGCTGATTAGTTGGCTTGCTATTCATTTTTGCACTCCTGTCACGCGAGATCCCGAGTACTCAATTCAATAGCCCACAAACATTAAACGTGCCACTGCGTCCGTCGTCGGAGGGCAGTGGCGTGCACGCCAGTTGGCATTCCACTTCTGCAGGACAATGCACCATGATGCTCAAGCGAATACTCAATCACTTCCATTTCTGCTGCGGCCTCGGTGGCGGCGCCAAAGGCTTCAACAAAGCCAAGCCAATTGTTGGCAACGTTCAAGCCGATTGGCGGTGTATCGGTGGCGTCGACGTCGATCCAGCTGGACTGGCCGATTTCGAGCGTTTAAGTGGCGTAAAGGGAACGCTGCTGGATCTGTTCACCCGAGATCAATACTTTCGTTTCCACGGCAAAGAGCCGCCACTAGGTTGGCGTGAAGCCACCGTCGAAGACATCCGCCGAGCAGCAAATTACCAGCGGCCTGACGCGGTATTTATTTCCAGTCCATGCAAAGGCGCGTCCGGATTGTTGTCCGAAACGATGAGCCAGACTCCAAAGTACCAGGCCCTGAACGAATTGACGCTGCGATGTATCTGGTTGTTCGGCGAGGCATGGAAAGCCGACGCTGTCCCGCTGCTGGTGTTCGAGAACGTGCCACGACTCGCCACTCGCGGGCGCCATCTGCTGGATCAGATCAACAAGCTGCTCATTCACTTCGGCTACGCCGTCGCCGAGACTACCCACGACTGCGGCGTCATTGGTGGTCTGGCCCAGAGCCGCAAGCGCTTCTTGCTGGTCGCCCGCCACGTCGAGAAGGTGCCGCCATTCCTGTACGAACCGGAAAAGAAGACGCTCAAGTCTGTTGGTTCGATCCTTGGCCGCATGCCGCTTGCAGGTAATGTCGAGGCTGCTGGCCCCATGCACCGAGTTCCGGCACTGCAATGGAAAACGTGGGTACGCCTCGCCCTGGTAACCGCCGGCAAAGACTGGCGCAGCCTGAATGATCTGGTAATCGAAGACGGTTACCTACGAGACTTGGTGATTGTGCCTAAGTTTCGCGATGGGTTTCTGGGTGTTCATGATTGGCAAGAGCCGGCCGGTACTGTAGCCGCTCGGAGCGGCCCAACAAATGGCAAGTTCTCGATAGCAGATCCCCGTGCAAAATCCGATGCCCTGCAATACCAGCAGTTCGGCGTTCGAAGATGGGACGAAACCAGCGGCGCCATTATCGGTGTGAAGTCTCCTGGGCAAGGTACGTTTAGCGTTGCCGACCCGCGTGATCCTGGCGTCAACCACGCCAAATACAATGTCGCCAAATGGGATGGCGCTTCGCGAACCGTTATCGCTGGTAGTACTACGGGTCAAGGTGCCTATGCAGTTCAAGATCCGCGTTATACCAACTGGCATCCAAACGCGAGCAGCCGAAAGCTGAACGTATGCCCTTGGGAGAAAACTGCGGGTACTGTCACCGGTTCACAGCAGGTCGCCAGCGGAGCTCTGTCGATCGCAGACCCGCGTCCGGGCCTGAAGCGAGTGAAAGGCGATGCGTTCCTTTCCGGTGGCCATTACGGCGTGATTGGGTGGAATCAACAATGCGGCGCTGTATCCGCAAGCGCCCACCAGGATAATGGGCGATGGTCCGTTGCAGACCCGCGTTTGCCCGAAGCCAACGAGCGGCTGACGTGCGTGATTGAAAGCCTCGACGGCACTTGGCACCGCCCCTTCACCACCTTGGAATTGGCTGCGTTACAAAGCTTGGTTGAGCCGGAAGAACAGTTCGAGTTGGACGGATTGAGTGATCAAGCCTGGCGCGAGCGGATCGGTAATGCAGTACCGCCGGCAGCCGCTGAAGCAATCGCCCATGTAATGGGCACCACCCTATTGCTGGCAGCAGCCGGCGAGACATTCATGCTCAACAGCATGCCGATTTGGGTCCGCCCAATCGCCGTAGGTCTGAGCGTTTCTCAGAAGGAAACTCCATGAGCCCCATCGCTCAGCACGCGCTTGATCGCGCGCAAGGGGAACCAGTGCCCATTTCCTGCCCGGAGACTCAATTGGCCTCTGTTCTCGACGACATCGCGCCACCGCTCGACATAAGCGCCATCGATATCAGTGGCCCTATCAACCAAGTCATGTTTCTGGAGGGACAGAACTTCGCTTTGGACATGGTGAGGTCTGCCGGTGCCGCACTCTCTGATCCGCCCTTCATTGCCAAGCTGGTTCAGAACCTAATCCGTGCAGCGCTGAGCAGGCCGCCGAGTTATGCAAAAGGCATAAAAACTGTTACCGAGTTGCTACTACAGCAGCAATCTATTGGCAGTCGACCCACAACTCACCCGCCAAGATCACCTCGGACATTGCCTGATCAAAACTAGTCCAAGGGCCGTTCAAATAAAGGGCAATTACTGACTCCCCCGGCACTTCGCTTTCGCAGAGGACGACTGCACTCTCCGGAATACCTGCATTTGGCCATTTCCAATTGAGTTTGATAATGAGCTCACGATGCCGGTATTGATGCCTGATGGGCAACTCCCGATCTAAATACAGCACTATCACCTCTCCAGACTTATCTAGAAAGCGGTTTGGCGGGAGGACCAGTACGCACCTTACGGGTCATAGAGTTCAGCAGGCTCATAGCGTCAAACACATCGAACCATTCGGGCTCCAATGGTGCTTCACATTTCTCTTCCGATTGAGAGTCATCAAGCGCGGACTTCGTCCGCTTTTTCGGTCCCGACTTTTCCTTAGCATGTATTGATTTACTGGCGTCCATGAGATTCACCTCTGCCGTTATGACTACAGGTTTCGCATCTGCATGCCCCCAAGCTAGAGGAGCAACTCGGGCTTTGTTTAGTGGGAATATGCATTAGAAATGTAGGTCACAAGTCACAGCGCTTCAATTGGATAGAGCTTTCTCAGTCATAACTGTAGCTAAAACAGAATAACTTTGCCCCTTTCTGGAATAACTTTTCTGATCATCCAATGAAGGTATCGCCATGCCCAAGAAATGCCAGTCATCCCGGCGCTATCGCCGGCGGGTGACGCGAAAAGCCTACCTGCTGATCCACGAGAAGAACGCCGACGATCTGGAGGGGATCGATAGATACTAGCTCGGCTGCCAATCACTCAAGAAAATTTAACCACCAGTGACACATGGGAGCGCCTGCTGTGAAACACGAACCACCTGATCAGACACTAGAAGACGCGGCTAAACCACTTCTGTGGATAAGAGCCGTCTTAGCGATCTTGGGCATCATCGGACTCGTTTGGAGCTTTGTATGAAAAAGATCCTTTTCACCTTGCTGCTGGCCCTCACTGGCTATCAAGCCTCGGCAAACGTCCCGACCGTTACCGTCGTGCACGATGACACCCATGCTGTGACGTGCTGGCTATCTACGTACAACGGCGCCAGCGCAATTTCGTGTCTGCCGAACTCCATGATTGAAGACCCAGATGACAGCGACTGCGGGACGAAGCTCGGCCCCGACTCATCCCCTGCATCTATTGAGACATCCACTCTGTGTGGGGAGGTGTTCGGGTTATGAGCCGATTCATTGCAGTGATTCATGGCTGGCATGTCTACAGCAACGGCTTCAGCATTCATGAACTGGAAGCGTCCATCGCTGAAGAGGCTAAAAAAGAAGCAAGCTGGCTCAAAAGTCTGCGCGAAGACGACTTCGACAAATGCGCGTACACCGTTATTGAGATCGAAAATACCGAGCATCTTTCTCGGAGACTAACCTGGCGCGAACGGATCAACGGAAAACTCAACTGAAGTCACCCGCCCGGCACTGTCCCGTTTCATCCCGCGTGTAAACCGGAACCGGGCGAGCGGTGCATACGATACAGCAGCATGCCTTTCCATCTCAAAAATTTTTAACGACCTGCCAATAAACGGCGGGCAAGGTCTTCCCATGTCTGAAATAACTCAAGACGACATATTCAAGCGCATTGAAGGGCTTGAAGACGAAACACAAAAATTAATGGTCTGCACCTTGGTTGGGCACAGCAAGATCACGACCTTTTGCTTTGGATACCACCATTGCGCACGCTGCGATGCACAGATAGGCGATTCCCTTGGAGGGCTTTATGACAGTTCCAAAGACGTAGTCGTTGGGCATGACTGCGAGATCTGTCGCGCCAATTTTGCTGCTCTAGATTGGCGGCACACCCTTCTGGCACCTGATCCTTTCTCGAAAGAAACCACTACCTAACTCGTCCCACACTTACTGCCGCCATAAGGCGGTATGGAGTTATGCCATGCCTGAAAAAAATGAAACTGACCAAATCCCGCCACTCGGCGTGGATAAGGTATCTGAAGCCCAAATGGCAATAATTCTGGGCACCACACACCGAGCGTTATCAACCCGTCGAGCGCGAAAGCAGATCCCCGAAGGGGTCTGGAACAAGTGCGGCGGCCGAATTATGTATAGCAAAATGAGGTATGAGGCATGGCAAGAAAGTCAGTGGATTTGCCCAACGGATTGGAGCTCTTCCGCAACTCTCTCCGGATTCGGTTTACCTGGAACGGTGTCCGGAGAAGCGAAACACTCCCCTTCCCCACGACGCAAAAAGGCATTAAAGCTGCATCCCAGCTTCGCGATCAGGTAGATAACCTGATCAAACTCGGGCTGTTGGATGATGCAAAATATGCAGAGTTGTTCCCTGGCTCAACGGTGTCGCTCGATGGTGTACCTTCATTTCTCGATTACGCCCAATCCTGGCTCGACGGTCGGGTGATCACCGCCGGCACACGGAAGAACTACAAAGGAGCGCTGAATCTGTATTGGGTGCCAGCGCTCGCCCTCATTCGAATCGACATGATAACTACCTCGTTGCTTCGCCGCGTCATTGGGTCAATTGAGTGGACCTCTCAAGGTGTTCGGCGCGACGCGGTGGTTAGGCTTACAACCATCCTCGAATCGGCGCTGAATGAAGAGCTGATCAAGAAGAATCCCGCCAAGGCTATCGATCGTCCGAAACGGAAGAGGAAGGAAATCAATCCATTCACACTGGAAGAAGCGAATCGGATTATTGATCACCTCTACGAGGCGATACACTGGCCGAGCGGTATCTACGCGGCATTTTTCGAGTTCGCGTTCTTCAGCGGGATGCGCTTATCTGAAGTCGCGGCGCTTCGTTGGGATGCCGTCGATCTGATCAAGCGCCAGGTTCACGTTTGTCGCACCGTCGCCCTTGGCGTCGTCGAAGAACGCACCAAAACCGGAAAAGATCGTTTTGTGCTGCTCAATGAACGGGCATTGCACGCGCTGGAATTCGCCCGCCAGTATGCTGAGCGCCGCAAAAAGGGTGTCGGCAAGATCAAGGAATTGCCCTACGTGTTCCCGCCGTCGAAGAACAGTGAGTACATCCGACAGACCTCAGACCTTCATAAACAATGGGGGCCGGCCCTGAAAGCGCTGGAGATCCCTTATCGGCCGCCGTACAACTGCCGTCATACTTATGCGACAATATGCTTAATGTCCAACATGAACCCCGCCTTCATAGCTCAGCAACTTGGCCACAGCGTCCAAATGTTGCTGTCGACGTATGCGCGTTGGCTCAACTCAAGCTCAGACTGGGCGGAGCTGGAAAAGCTCCAGATTGGTATCAAATCGGTATCAGGCAAAAACGACCAGCTCTAAACCATTGATAGGTAAGGTAATTGATCTCCACAGCTAACATCACGATGCAGTTCGGCGCCAAGCCGCTATTCGAAAACGTTTCGGTCAAATTCGCCGCGGGTAACCGCTACGGTCTGATCGGCGCCAACGGTTGCGGCAAGTCGACTTTCATGAAAATCCTCGGTGGCGACCTCGAGCCGTCCGGCGGCCAGGTCATGCTCGAGCCGAACGTGCGTCTGGGTAAATTGCGCCAGGACCAGTTCGCCTACGAAGAATTCACCGTGATCGATACCGTGATCATGGGTCACGAAGAGCTGTGGAAGGTCAAGGCCGAGCGCGACCGCATCTACTCGCTGCCGGAAATGACCGAAGAAGACGGCATGGCCGTGGCCGAGCTGGAAACCGAGTTCGCCGAAATGGACGGCTACACCGCCGAATCCCGTGCCGGTGAGCTGTTGCTGGGCCTGGGTATCGGCATCGAGCAACACTTTGGTCCGATGAGCGAGGTTTCCCCAGGCTGGAAACTGCGCGTATTGCTGGCGCAGGCGCTGTTCTCCGATCCTGAAGTGCTGTTGCTCGACGAACCGACCAACCACCTGGACATCAACACCATCCGCTGGCTGGAAAACATTCTGACCCAGCGCTCCAGCCTGATGATCATCATCTCTCACGACCGTCACTTCCTGAACAGCGTCTGCACCCACATGGCTGACCTGGATTACGGCGAACTGCGTCTGTTCCCGGGCAACTACGACGAGTACATGACCGTGGCGACCCAGTCCCGCGAGCAACTGCTGTCGGACAACGCCAAAAAGAAAGCGCAGATTTCCGAGCTGCAATCGTTCGTCAGCCGCTTCTCGGCCAACGCCTCGAAAGCCAAGCAAGCGACTTCCCGCGCCAAGGCGATCGACAAGATCCAACTGGCCGAGGTCAAGCCTTCGAGCCGCGTGAGCCCTTTCATCCGTTTCGAACAAACCAAGAAGCTGCACCGTCAGGCGGTCATCGTCGAGCGCATGGCCAAAGGCTTCGACGGCAAGCCCCTGTTCAAGGACTTCAGCTTCCAGGTTGAAGCTGGCGAGCGCGTGGCGATTATCGGCCCGAACGGTATCGGTAAAACAACCCTGCTGCGCACCCTGGTGAACGAACTGACCCCGGATGCCGGTACCGTGAAATGGACCGACGCCGCGGAGCTGGGTTATTACGCTCAGGACCACGCACACGACTTCGAAGATGATTGCAACCTGTTCGACTGGATGGGCCAATGGACCCAAGGCGGCGAACAAATCGTTCGCGGCACCCTCGGTCGCATGCTGTTCTCCAACGACGAGATCCTAAAGTCGGTCAAGGTCATCTCCGGTGGTGAGCAAGGTCGCATGCTGTTCGGCAAGCTGATCCTGCAAAAGCCGAACGTGCTGATCATGGACGAACCGACCAACCACTTGGACATGGAATCGATCGAGGCGCTGAACCTGGCGCTGGAAAACTACCCGGGCACGCTGATCTTCGTCAGCCACGACCGTGAGTTCGTATCGTCGTTGGCCACCCGCATCATCGAGTTGAGCCCTAGTGGCGTGATCGACTTCAGCGGTACTTATGATGATTACCTGCGTAGTCAGGGTGTAGTGTTCTAAGCACCTGCGGAAACTGAAAAGCCCTGTCCATGTGACGGGGCTTTTTGCATTTCATGGCCGACCGTTTTTCTGGTGCTGAAACCTTCGCGAGCAAGCCCGCTCCCACATTTGACCGAGTTCTTCCTGTAAGAATGCGAACAAATGTGGGAGCGGGCTTGCTCGCGAAGGGGCCCTAAAGGACAACCAAAAATAGTCAGACAAAATAGTTAGCCTGCTTCCTTTTATTCGCAGCCCAAGCCATGATGCAGCTCTCCCACCGCCGCCCGCGAACGAGCCGACATGTCTGCGCAGCAACAACCCTCGCAAAGCTCCCTGGCGATCACCCTGCAGATCGTCTCCATCGTTTTTTATACCTTTATTGCCTTCCTCTGCATCGGCCTGCCGATTGCGGTGTTGCCGGGCTATGTTCATGAACAACTGGGCTTCAGCGCGATCATCGCGGGGATGACCATTGGCTCGCAGTACCTGGCCACCCTGCTCAGCCGGCCCATGGCCGGGCGCATGTCGGACAGCATCGGCACCAAGCGGGCGATTGTCTACGGGTTATCGGGCATTGTGCTGAGCGGCGTGTTGACGCTGATGTCGACGTTGCTGCAGAGCATGCCGTTGCTGAGTCTGTTGATCCTGATCGCCGGTCGCTTGCTGCTCGGGGTAGCCCAGGGCCTGATCGGCGTCGGCACCATCAGTTGGTGCATGGGCCAAGTTGGCGCGGAGCACACCGCGCGTTCTATCTCCTGGAACGGCATCGCGTCTTACGGCGCCATCGCCATTGGCGCGCCGCTGGGCGTAGTGATGGTCGCCGAGTATGGTTTCGCCAGTTTGGGGATCGCGCTGTCACTGTTGGCGCTTGCCGCACTGCTGCTGATCCGCCACAAACCATCGGTGCCGGTGATTCGCGGCGAGCGCCTGCCGTTCTGGGCGGTGTTCGGGCGCATTGCACCGTTTGGTGCAAGCCTGAGCCTCGCGTCCATCGGTTATGGCACGCTAACCACCTTTATTACCCTGTATTACATCAGCCGTGGCTGGGCCGGTGCCGCGTATTGCCTCACCGTGTTCGGTGTCTGCTTCATTTTGGCGCGACTGTTGTTCATCTCCAGCATCAGACGTTTCGGCGGATTCACCTCGGCCATTGCCTGCATGAGCGTCGAAACCGTGGGCCTGGTGCTGCTGTGGCTGGCACCTTCGACCGGTTATGCGCTGATCGGCGCGGGCCTGACCGGTTTTGGCTTGTCGCTGGTCTATCCGGCGCTGGGGGTTGAGGCGATCAAGCAGGTGCCCAATTCCAGTCGCGGCGCGGGTTTGAGTGCTTATGCGGTATTTTTTGATCTGGCACTGGCCATCGCCGGCCCGCTGATGGGCGCGGTGGCGTTGAACCTGGGGTATACGTGGATTTTCTTTAGCGCGGCGTTGATGTCAGTGACCGGGTTGGCGCTGACTCTGCTACTCAAGCGCCGCGCAATGGCCTGACACCCACAATATTTTATTGATCCGCGGTTTGCAGGCCTGCCCGAGTGGCGATGCCCAGTGTGCGGGAGAAAAATCGCCCTGCCTCGGAAATCATGTCGCGATGGATGCCTTCGCGGTCGACACCATCAGCGTCGGTGCACAGCCCCGGCATGGTGGCGATCTGTTCATCGTTGCACGGCGCCATGAACACGAAGTGCCCTGCCCCCGCCAGCAATTTGAAATCCGGGGCAATCGGCAGCTTACGCGCGAGTGCAGCGGCGTTCTTGTCGAAGGCCACCAGTTTGTCGCCGTCGCCGCTGTACAGCAGCACCGGCACATGCACATCGGCCAAGGTGTGACGGCCGAATTTCAGACTCAACGGCGCCATCAACAGCAAGGCGCGCACACGCGGGTCGGCCACGGGTTGCAGGTCGTCACGATCGACAATCAATTCACCCTTGGTGTTGCAAGCATCGCGATCGTCCGGGCGTTCCTCGCAATACCGACGCAGACGATCCAGGTCAGGCGTGGCACCGGACAGGATCAACGCCGTCTCACCGCCTGCCGAATAGCCGATGACTCCGACCTGATTGGCATTGACGAACGGCGCGAGCATGCGATCGCCCAGGGTGGCAGTAATGGCTTCGGAAATCTGGATGGGGCGGCCGTAAAGGTTGCTCAACGTACCGAGGCGGCTGTGGTCTTTGGAGTTGTCGCCGGGATGAATTACCGCCACCACCACAAAACCTTTGCGCGCCAGTGAGGTGGCGAGGTCGTGCAGGGCCAGCGGGGTTCCGGTGTTGCCATGGGACAGCATCAGCATCGGAAAACGGCCGATAGCTACCGGGATGTCCTCACCGGCCTCGACCGTGTAACCCTCAATTTTACTGGTGTGTTCACGATCACTGGAGGGATAGAACGCGATGGCGTGCATCGGCTGCAAATCAAGGGGGTCGAGAAAACTCATCTCATGGAAGCCGACGCTCCAGTGAGGATGCGGCGCAGGCGCGGCGTGCACTGAATTCAGGCTGCTGAGCAGGCAAAACAGTAACGTTGCACAAAGACGCACCATGAGGATGCCCCACCATTTTGTTACTTGACCGGAAAGCCCGTTCTCCTCGAAACACCGAGGCAGCGGCCTTGTACCAGCAATTGCGGCCACCAAGGTCGTTGCAGAACGGGAGCGTTAACCCCCTGTTGCATAACCTGGGCCACAACCTGAAACGGCCAGAAACAAAAAACTCCGTATCTGGCACTTGCGTGACCAGAATACAGAGTTTTTTGGGGTGTTGCCTGAGCAGTTTTACGTTTTTACGCAAGCCTTACGCAGCGGCGAACAATTGCTCGCTGATTTGCGCTTGAGCGTCGCTCATGGCTTTGGTGCGGACTTCGTCACCGTAAGCCAGGCCATGGGCGCGGACAAACTCGATGTCGGTGATGCCGATGAAACCGAACAGCACTTTCAAGTACTCTTCGTGAGCAACGCCAGTGGCTTGACCGGCATGCAGGCCACCAGAAGTCGAAACGATCACGACTTTCTTGCCACCGCAAAGGCCTTCAGGGCCGGCTTCGGTGTAACGGAAGGTCTGACCGGCAACGGCGATGCGATCGATCCAGGCCTTGAGTTGGGTCGGGATGGTGAAGTTGTACATCGGTGCGGCAATCACCACGGCATCGGCGGCGAGGAATTCAGCCAGCGTCGTGGCGCTCAGCTCGGCTTCGTGCTGTTGGGCGGCGTTGCGCAGTTCAGCGGTAGTACCGGCGGCGACCAGCGTCGTGGCGGAGAAATGGCTGATGGCATCGGCGGCCAGGTCGCGGTAAGTGACCACGGCGTTCGGCTCTGCGGTTTGCCAGGCTTTGACGACTTCGCTGCTCAGCAGACGGGAAGCCGAGTTGTCACCAAGAATGCTCGAATCGATATGCAACAGTTTCATGTGTGATCTCCAGGTGAGGACCGCCACGAGGCGATCTGATGGAGTGAATCCTACAGACGAAACCAATAGCTGATTAGACCGCAACAATGCGATAGTTCGTCCCACTGATAGAACAATCGGACCACCGTCATGCAAGACCTCAATGATCTCTACTATTTCGCCAAGGTGGTTGAAGCCGGCGGTTTTGCGGCCGCCGGGCGTTTGCTCGGCATTCCCAAGTCGCGTCTGTCGCGGCGTATCGCCGAGCTGGAGGAACGCCTCGGCGCGCGTCTGCTGCAACGCACCACCCGGCAACTCAAGCTCACCGCCGTAGGCGAACGTTACCTGCGGCACTGTCAGGCGATGCTGCTGGAAGCGGAAATGGCCGATGAAGCGGTGGCCAGCATGTCCAGCGAACCGCGCGGGCGCTTGCGGGTGTCCTGCCCCGTCGGCCTGGCGCATGAGATGTTGCCGACGGTCATCGCCCGATTTCTTGAGAAATACCCGCAAGTGCAACTGGAAGTCATGCTGCTCAACCGCCGGGTCGACCTGGTGACCGAAGGCGTCGATGTCGCCTTGCGCGTGCGTGAACTGGGCGATGAAGATCCGCTGCTGGTGACCCGACGCCTGCGCCAGGCCCAAATGGCCATGGTCGCCACTCCGGCGTTTTTGCACGGGCGTGAAATCAATCACCCCGAAGACCTGAAAAACCTGCCCGTGCTCGGCGCCCTGGAAGCCGACCGTATGGTGCATATCCGCCTGCTGGATCAGCAGGGCAAAAGTGTCGAACTCAGCCTGGAGGCGCGGCTGGGCATTGATGACTTTATCGTGCGCAAGGCCTGCACCCTCGCCGGCCAGGGTTTTACGATGTTGCCGATGATGTATTGCGAGCCGGAGCTGGAAGATGGCTCGCTGGTGCAACTGTTACCCGATTGGTCGTTGCCTGGCGGCTGGCTGCAAGCGGTCTACCCTCACCGGCGCGGGGTGATGCCGGCGGTTCGCGCCTGGCTCGACCATTTGATCGAAACATTCAATGCGTGTGGGGACCGATTGATATGAAGGCTGGACGTATGAGCGAAGAGGATGTCGCGCAATTCTGTCTCGCGCTGCCGGGTGCGCGGGAAGACTATAAATGGGGCGGTGTGCGGGTGTTTTCGATTGCCGGGAACAAAATGTTCGCGTTGCAGAACCTGCGCGGCGACTCCCTGGCTTTCAAAGTCGACAAGGACCTGTTCCTGGGCCATTGCGATCGACCGGGCATCCACCCGGCTCCCTATCTGGCGAGAGCCCAGTGGATCATCATGCAAACGCCCTACCCGCTGGGTGCCGAAGAACTGCAAGGCTTGTTGCAACGGTCCCACCAATTGGTGGTGAGCAAACTGCCCAAGCGCACCCAGGTGGGACTGCTGCTTTAAAACAAGGCCAACAGGTGGGCGCCGAGAAACATCTGGTCGATCCAGAACACCTGGTGCAGCAACACAATCAGCCAGAACAGCAGTTGATACGAGACTTTGCGGGTCTTGTGCCGAAACACCTGCTGGGCCAGCAAGGCGCCGGGCCAGCCACCGGCCAGTTCGACCGCGTGCAAGACGTTTTCCGGCGTGCGCCAGGCGTCGGCGCGGGCCTTGCGCTTGTCGCTCCAGTACAGAAAAAACGCCAGCACACTGACGATCCCGTACGCTGCGAACGGAATCAACGACACCCCACGCAGCCAGAGCGACACTGAACCAAACAGCGGCACCGCGCACAGTGCTGCGAAAACCAGCAGTTTCAACCGTAGATGCTGGATGCGCTCTCCCCCGGAACTGCGTCCGGGGTCGTGGCGCCTGCCGGCGTCACTCATGGTTTGGCCGCGGACCAGTCAATCCAGCCAAACTGCCAAGTGGCCAGAATGACCAGCCCGAACACGATGCGGTACCAGGCAAACGCCGCGTAGCTGTGGCTGGCGATAAACTTGAGCAAGCCACGGACCGCGATCATCGCGAAGATGAACGCCGTGACGAAACCCACTGCAAATACCGGGAAATCCGCCGGCACGAACAGGTGACGGTATTTGAAACCCGAATACACCGCCGCCGCGACCATGGTCGGCATCGCCAGGAAGAACGAGAACTCGGTAGCGGTCTTGCGCGACAGGCCGAACAGCAACCCGCCAATGATGGTCGAGCCGGAACGCGACGTCCCTGGAATCATGGCCAGGCACTGAGCGAAACCGACTTTCAGTGCATCTTGCCAAGTGATCTCGTCGACGGTTTCGGCATGCACCTGATGTTGGCGTTTCTCGGCCCACAACATAATCACACCGCCCACCACCAACGCCGTCGCGACGGTAATCGGGTTGAACAGGTAATGGTGAATCAGGTCGGAGAAAATCACCCCCAGTACCACCGCCGGCATAAAGGCGATCAGCAGGTTGGCGGTGAAGCGACGCGCACTTGGTTGCGTCGGCAAACCGGTGACCACATCAAGAATCTTGCGACGAAATTCCCACACTACCGCCAGGATTGCACCCAACTGGATAATGATGTTGAACGCGATAGCCCGTTCACCACCGAAGTTGAGCAAGTCGGCCACAATGATTTGGTGCCCGGTACTGGAAATGGGCAGAAACTCTGTCAGCCCTTCTACTACGCCAAGTATCAATGCCTGAAAGGCAGTCCAAAGATCCATCAATCCCCCAAGAAGCAATGCCCCCAGGCATGCCCCGTTAGTTTTATTTAAACGTTCATTGCGCTGAGCGTAGTTGAAGTTCCGTGCGCACAGGATCCAGACGAAACCGTAAAAATTCCGTGAAAATAGAGCGTGATTCAGGTTTTTCCGCGCGGGGCCGAAATCCTATCAGACAAGTCTTTATAACGCTGCTGCGGAATAAGACTTGGGTCGCATAGGCCCGACCGGCAAAGCGTGGTTGGATGCTGGCAATCGTTTATGACAATAAAAAGAAAATTGGAGTGACAGCGTTATGAACAGCTTGCGCAGTGTGTCGATCAGCCGACGCTTGTGGCTCATCTTGATCGTGTCCGTGGTGATGTTACTGACATTGGGCGCCTTGATGCTCAAACAGATTCACGACGACCTTTATCTGGCCAAGGCGCAGAAAACCCAGCACGTGGTGCAGACCGCCAGCGGCATTCTGTATTACTACCATGACCTGGAAACGGCCGGCACCCTCACCCGCGATGCCGCGCAGAAGCAGGCGCTGACAGCCGTTCGCGGGCTGCGCTATGACCAGAATGACTATTTCTGGATCAACGACCTGACGCCAGTGATGATCATGCACCCGGCCAACCCCAAGCTCGATGGCCAGAACCTTTCGGCCATCCGCGACCCGGATGGCTTTGCGGTGTTTAACGAAATGGTCGCCGTGGCCAAGGCCAAGGGCGCCGGCATGGTCAACTACCGCTGGCCGAAACCGGGCGCCAGCGCCCCGGTGGAAAAAACCTCTTACGTCAAACTCTTCGAGCCTTGGGGCTGGGTGATTGGCTCGGGGGTGTACATCGATGACATGCAGGCCGAATTTAATGGCCAAGTGTGGAAGGCCACTTTCGTTGGCGCGGTGATTGCGCTGGTGATGGCGCTGTTGGTGATCCTGATTGCCCGCAGTATTGTGCGCCCGCTGCAGGACACGGTGAACGCGATGGCTAACATCGCCAGCGGTGAAAGTGACCTGACCCGCAGCCTCGATACCCACGGCCAGGACGAAGTGGCGCAACTGGCACGGCACTTCAACGCGTTTACCACCAAGCTGCGCCTGGTGATCACCGAGTTGCAGGTATCCGCCAGCGCGTTGGGTCAGTCGTCCAGTGAATTGGGCAATGACGCCGCCCAAGCGCAGCAACGCAGCCAGCAGCAGTCCCAGCAGATGGAACTGGTGGCCACGGCCATTAATGAAGTGACCTATGGCGTGCAGGATGTGGCGAAGAACGCCGAGCATGCGGCCAGCGAAATGCGCGATGCCGAATCCCAGGCGCAACAGGGCCAGATCAACATCGACGGAAGCTTGCAACAGATCGACAAACTGTCCGGCACCATCGATCAAGCCGTGGAGGTGATTCGCACCCTGGCAACGGAAAGTACGCAGATCGGCAGCGTTCTGGAGGTGATTCGCTCCATCGCCGAGCAAACCAACCTGCTCGCCCTTAACGCCGCCATCGAAGCCGCCCGGGCGGGTGAGCAGGGCCGAGGGTTTGCGGTGGTGGCCGATGAAGTGCGCCTGCTGGCCCAGCGCACGCAGAAGTCCACTGCGGAAATCCAGTTGATGATCGAACGCCTGCAAAGCCATTCCGAAGCAGCGGTCAAGGTCATCGGCGACAGCAGCCGCGCGTCACAACTGACGATTGAACAGGCGGGCCTGGCCGGTGCGAGTCTGAATGCGATTGGCCAGGCGTTGCGCAACCTCAACGGGCTGAACGCTTCGATCGCCAGCGCGACATTGCAGCAGGCCCATGTGGTGGAAGACATCAATCAGAACGTGACCCAGGCGGCGGGGTTGTCCCACAGTACGGCGTTGGCAGCGGAGCAATCGAGTGTGGCGAGTGTTCGACTGAAAGACCTGAGCGAGCAACTGAACGGGCTGCTCAAGCAGTTTCGCGTGTAACAACACTCACGATCAATCTTGTGGCGAGGGAGCTTGCTCCCGCTCGGCTGCGCAGCAGTCGCAAAAAAAGCTGACTGAATTTCTCCTGTAGAAATCCGGTTGCAGTATTCGGGGCCGCTACGCAGCCAGCGGGAGCAAGCTCCCTCGCCACAGTTGCGTTTCAGATTTTGGTCCTGTGTCGCTATGGATCTTCCCTACTGCCTAGGTACAATCCGCCCCCCACTTCGTCTTCCCCAAGGAACTTCCATGTCCGGGCTTGAACTGTTTGCCGCCGCCCTCGGTGTGATCGCCGTCTGGTTGACGGTCAAACAGAACCCTTGGTGCTGGCCGATCGGCCTGGTCATGGTGCTGCTCTATAGCTGGATCTTTTTTGAGGTGAAGCTGTATTCGGACATGCTCCTGCAAGTGATCTACGCCGCGCTGCAACTCTATGGCTGGTGGCAATGGACTCGCGCAGGTGAAGCGAACACCGGCCGGCATGTCAGCCGGCTTGACTCAAAGTCAGTCGCTTTGGGCCTCGCGGTCGGCGGGCTGGGCAGTGTGCTGTTGGGTGCCGCCATGGCGCACTGGACCGATGCCGCCCAGCCTTGGCTCGACGCCGCACTCACAGGGTTCAGCTTGGTCGCGCAAATGTGGATGGCGCAAAAACGCGTGCAATGCTGGCCGTTGTGGATCGCCGTTGATGTGATTTTTGTCGGGCTGTTCATCTACAAAGGCATGTACCTCACGTCTGCCCTCTATGCACTGTTCCTGCTGCTGGCCGTGCAAGGCTGGCGTGAATGGCGTGCCGACCCGGCATTGCGTACATGAAGGTGCTGGTGCTCACAGGTCCCGAATCCAGCGGCAAGAGCTGGCTTTCGGGAGAAATTCACGCCCATTTTGGCGGCCTGTTGGTCGGTGAGTACGTTCGCCATTTCATTGATAGCGAAGCCCGCGAAACCCGCTACGAAGACATCACACCCATAGCTCAAGGCCAACTGACCTGGGAAGACCAGGCACGCGCCCAACAACCCTCACTGGTGATTCTCGATACACACCTGTTAAGCAATATCCTTTGGAGTCGCACATTGTTTGGCGATTGCCCGACATGGATCGAGCAAGCATTGCTGGCACGGCACTACGACCTGCATTTGCTGCTAAGCCCCGAAACTGTGGCCTGGCATGACGACGGTCAGCGCTGCCAACCACACCTGACAGAACGCCAGGCGTTTTTCCTGGCCAGCCGCCAATGGCTTGACCTGCACCGCCAGCCATTCGAGGTACTGCAAGGTGACTGGACACAGCGCAGGGCCGCGGCGTTCCTGGCTGTGACACGCTTGCTCAAGACCTGACAGGGCAACCCGCCCCGCCATCAAATGTCCATTCCTGAAACACCCACTCTTGGGTAAACCCGCGAGTTAAAGCGGCCCGAGCGCTTGGGCGAGAATATGTTAAACCACTGATACAACAAGCCTTCAGCTACCTTAGCGAGCAATGCCGCCTGCATGGCGCGGCGTTTTTGCGTAAGCCTGTCTCAGCGGTGTAACAACTTTTTTTGACCCGCTCGTCAATTTCAGTCAACTAACTGTTTTTAAAAGAAAAAGCAAAACCGGCACACCTTCTGCTCTCTACCTCGCAACGCTGATAAGGGCCAGCGTTCCACTTACAGAAGGAATTGCCGCTGTGGGGACATTTAATAAGAGCATCTATAGCCTTCTGCTGATTGGATGCGCATTGGGCTCAAGTGTCTGCCTGCCAGTACAGGCTGATAACGGCATCATAACGATCAAGCGTGATGTACAACCGCGCAACGCGGTGGTTCCACCGATGATTCCCGATCCAAACCCTACGACCGTCAATGCCAACCCGTCGCAACAGATCCTCAGTCAAACACACGAGTTGAGTGACGGTGACTTTGCCAACGTCGCCAGCGGTGCAGGTATCACACGCCTGGTCGCACAAGGCACCAACAACCTTGGCGGCAACATTAATAACCAGAGTCAACTTTCAAACCTTCCCGCAGGACACTCCGGAAACTCCGGAAGCGGTATTGCCAACATGGTCAATTCAAACGTCCAGCAAGGCATGGGTGCTCTGAAAATTCTGACGGGAGACCGTTAAGATGAATCGTACCCTGCTGGTTATCGCCATGTTTTGCAGTTCATCGGTCTTTGCCCAACCACCCGTCAACAATACCGCCAACATCGACAGTTCAGGCGCGCAGTATCAGGGCAACCTCACGGTCAACGAAGCGGCCGGCGATCAACAGCAACAGGCTAACGCCCGGGCCATCGCCATTGGCCATGGCGCCAACGCAACGACTCAGATTCGCCAACGGATGCGTACCGTTGTCGACCCCTCGCTCGATGCCCGATCCAGCATCCAGGGCGACTCCTTCAGTCACGGCAGCGGCGCACTGGGTGTCAACCAGAGCTCTGGCGCCAGTAACCAGCAAGCCAACGCAATGCGTATCAGCATTGGTACTCAGCCGCAAAGTATCGACGACAGCGTCCTCATGCAACAGAACGTGGCGCTGCTCAACAACTCCGATCCAACTGACTCTGCACCAGGCTATCGCCAGGTCACTACCAGTGACCAGGCTTTCACCGGTAGCCGCGGACTTATTCAGTTGAATCAGAGCGCCGGGGTGGGAAATCGAACTGCCAACACCCTGAGCGTAAGGGTCACGGAGTGACCAAACCAGGTAAACAACAACACTTAACCTAAAATAAGTACGGAGAATCACCATGAAACCTCTGATGGCAATAAAGCCTCTGGTTTTCGCAATTGCTGCGGTCATGGCTGTTGCTGTACAAGCTGGGCAGAACGATAACGATAATCACAACAACAACAACAACAACCATAACCACAACCATGGCAATCACAACGGCGGAGGCGATGGCGGCGGCCAACAGAACAACCCACCTCCTCCAACTGTGATATCTATTAGCGCGAATGCAAATGCGAACGACACACAGCGCAGCACTGGCAACCGCATCACCAACGAAGGGACTCAGAACGGCGCCGCAATGAGCAGTTCTGCTACAGGCACCAGCGGCAACGTTGGCGTCAACGTGGCAGCGGGCGCAGGCAACCAGCAGGATAATGCGGCCGCTATTGCAAACGCAGCCGCGGCTTCCACCCTGGATAACAGCTTCGTGTTCGGCAGTGCCACTGCCACCGCTTCAGTCATGCAAACGAGCAACAACAACAAAGTCTATAACTACGGCAGCACCAACGCGGCTTCGATGAGCGGGTCTGGTAATGGCGGCAGCGGCAATATGGGTATCAACGTTGCTGGTGGCGACCTGAACCAACAGAAAAACACCATGGCAATTGCCAACACCCATGCCGCGCTCGGTAACGCAACAGCCACCGCTTCTGCCACTCAAAACGGTCCTGGCCTGACCGTCGATAACCACGCCGATCGGACTTATCGCGTAGATACGCTGACGGTGACCAAAACGGCCAGCGGTAGTCAATCTGCTTCCGGGCAAGCCAACTCGAGCTACAGCAATAACGCAGCCTCAAGCTTTGATCGAAGCAAGTCTTCCAGCTTTGATGTAAGCGGTTCAAATAGCGCTAATGTGAGCGGCTCAAAAAGCTCTGATTCTAGCTCGTCTTCCAGTGCTTCTTTGAGCGCTACTTTAAACGCTACCCTGGACGCTGCCGCGCAGGCTTCCCAAGCCGCTTCGTGGACTAATGGCAATCACACGCACAGCAACAGTTCTTCTGGCAGCGCATCGCTTGATGCATCGCTTAACGCGTCGCTTGACGTTTCGGTCGACAAATCGCACGAGAAATCGACCAGTTCCGAGTTCTCAAAAGCGTATGAGTCTTCGTTCGCGAAATCTGGCAGCAAATCGTCCGAAAGTTCGGGCAGCAATACGTCCCAATCTTCAGGCGACAAATCGAAAAGCTTCAGTGAAAGCAGTGCATTTGATTTGAGCAACAGCTACTCCTATCAAGTGCTAACTCCAACTGGCTGGGCAAACCCAGTGACCAATGTGGCCGTCCTGAGTGGTTCGGTTAATGGCGGTAGTGGCAACCTGGGCGTCAACGTGGCTGCCGGTGTGGGTAACCAGCAAAGCAACTCGCTGGCCATCTCCAACAACTCCTTCTAACTGCTGTCTTTGGAGGCCCCCTTTTGGGGGCCTTTTCAACTACCACCAGAAGGCATCTCACCATGCGCATCATCGCCTTGGCATTTCTGCTTTGCGTGGCCACTTTGATCGAGGCTGCACAAATGCCGCTTTCCGTCTTGCCTGGCGGCGCGGTGGTGTACAAACCGATCCAGAGCATACGCGAGCGTAAATTCGCCGATCTGGTGCAACAGAAAACTGACTTCAGTTGTGGCGCAGCAGCGCTGGCAACGATATTGCGCCAGGCCTATTGGCTGGACGTGAATGAAGAACAGATCATCGAAGGCATGCTGCAACACTCCGATCAAAAACTTGTCCGCGTCCAAGGCTTTTCCATGCTCGATATGAAGCATTACGTGGAAAGTATCGGCATGCGAGCCCGTGGCTACCGGGTTGCGCCGGAAACGTTAAATGACATCAAAATTCCGGTTGTAGTGCTCATGGACATCCGTGGCTACAAACATTTTGTGGTCATGCAAAGAGTGCAAAAAGGCTGGGTATATATCGGTGATCCGGTACTCGGTCATAAACGCTACAAAGTCGAAGACTTTGTCAAAGGCTGGAACGGCATCATCTTTGCCGTCATTGGCCAGGGCTACGACAAAACCAATGCGTTGCTCGACCCGCCGTTGCCACTGTCCGCCAAGAACCGCATCAACGCCTTCAGCCCGGTGCAAGACACTGAGCTGATGGATTTCGGATTCATTCAAAGCGACTTCTTCTAATAACAAGGGAGCACGAAGCTCCGGGAGTATCCAATGAAGACTCCAACCTGGCTGGCCGTCGTTTGCCTGGTCGCCAGCCTGCCGACCCACGCACAGTCGTTCAAACCCATCGAGTTGAACGATCAGGAATTGGCCGTCCTGAGAGGCCGCTTCGTCATGCCGGGACGGATCATCAGTTTCGGCGTTGTCATGACCACCACGTGGCAAAACGCCAACGGCGCATTGATCGGGGCGACTTCCTCAATGCAAATCCAGCAGACGACCATCAAGCCACAGTTCTATGTGTCGATGATCAACGACAAAGGCAGTAACTCAACTGGTTCGCAAGGCACCACCGGCACCGGGATCGTCACTGGCGGCAGCGGCTTGAACAGCACCGAAGGCGTCACACAAGTGGTACGTGCTGCGGGCGACAATAATATGGCCAACAACAACGTTGATATCAACGTCACCAAGGCTAACCAAGTGCCAGCAACGCAACCGCAGGGCCAGGCATTGGCCGACGGCTCGACGGTGGTCGGCGCCAATGGCGCGGGCTCGCTGAGCGTTTCCTCGAGCGGATCGGGTGTGCAACTCAACATTGTGGCCAACAACAACCAGGGGAGTGCCATGCAACGCCTGGCCCAGGGTGGGTTAATGCAAAACACTACCTTGCTCGGCGGCGGCAATCGCGTCACCAACCTCACATCTCTCAATGTCGTGCTGCGTGACAACGTGCCGACAGCCGGGTCGCTCAATGGCAGCCTGGACCAACTAAAAGGTCTTCGCACGCCCGGATTCTGATCTACGCTCAGTCTCAAATGATGTGTCAGAAGGGACGGCTAACCCATGCACCGATCTTTTACGTTCAGAGCTATCGTTTGTTTGAGCAGTCTGGCTCCGGCATCTTTGCTATACGCAGCACCGGACCCGCAGGTAGAAGCATTAAAACAAGAACTCATGGAGTTGAAGCAACGATACGAAGCACAACAGAACGCGTTGATGGTCCTCGAGCAACGCGTTCGCCAGGTCGAAGAAGCACCTGCGGCACCTGCTCCCAAACGCCTGACCAAATCCCCCGCCGAAACGACCTCCGGCGGCCAGAAGGTGGCCGCCGCTGCGCCGGGAACCACAGGCAGTTCATATGGCCAACAGCTCAAGGATGACTCGGAGCCGGCGCAAAGCGTTTCCAACCTGTATGACGAAGCCAGCGGCTTCTTCGGCGGTGGCAAGTTCAGCTTCGAAACCGGCATGACCTATACGCACTACGATACCCGTGCGCTGGTGCTCAACGGTTTCCTGGCACTGGACTCGATCTTTCTCGGCAACATTAACCTCGACCGCATCAAGGCCGACAACTGGACCCTGGACCTGACCGCCCGCTACAACGTTGCGCAACGCTGGCAGTTCGACATCAACGTCCCAGTGATATATCGCGAATCAACCTATTCCTCGGGTGGCGCAGGTGGCGCAGGCCCGGTGTCGTCGGACGCAACGGTTACGCGTGACCCGACCATCGGCGATGTGAACGTTGGCGTGGCCTACAAGTTTCTGGATGAAACCGCCAGTCTGCCCGACTCGGTCTTTACACTGCGCATCAAGGCGCCGACCGGTCAGGATCCTTACGGCATCAAACTGGTTAATGACCCGAACAACGATAATCTCTCGGTACCCGAGAGCTTGCCGACAGGTAATGGTGTCTGGTCGGTCACCCCGGGTATCTCTCTGGTCAAAACCTTCGACCCGGCCGTGCTGTTCGGCAGCCTGGCTTACACCTATAACCTGGAGAACTCTTTCAACGACATCAGCCCTCAGGTCGACTCCAAGGTGCCTGGGGACGTGAAGCTGGGCAATTCCTGGCAGGCCGGTGCCGGCATAGCATTTGCCTTGAACGAGAAAATGAGTATGTCGTTCTCGTTCTCCGATCAGTTTGCTCGCAAGAGCAAGGTCAAGCCGGACGGTGGCGATTGGCAATCAATTACCAACAGCGACTACAACGCGGCTAACTTCAACATCGGCATGACCCTGGCAGCTTCCGATAAACTGACGATCGTACCCAACCTGGCCATCGGCCTGACCGACGACGCACCAGGCTTTTCCTTCAGCCTGAAATTCCCTTATTACTTCTGATCTGACCCGCACAAAAAAAACCGCTTTTCGGCGGTTTTTTTGTGGGTGAGTGACTGTGTTTTACGGTCAGCTTTCAGCTCAACGTATTTGATGCTTGTGCAATAAACGGTAGAAGGTAGGCCTCGATATACCGAGCACCTTGGCGGCGACGCTCAAATTGTCGCTGTGACGGTTAAGCACATCACACAAGGCCTGCCGCTCTGCCCGGTGTTTGTAGTTTTCCAGTGTGCCCATCGGCGCGGCAATGCTCTGCTGACCGATCAACCCCAAGTCCCGCGCTTCGATTTGCCGTCCTTCGGCCAACACCAGACCACGACGTACCCGGTTGGCCAATTCGCGGACATTGCCCGGCCAGTCATGCTTGCCCATGGCAATCAGCGCATCCTCGCTGAAACTGCGCGGACGGCGGCCGGTTTCGTGACTGTAGAAGTGGGAAAAGTGGTTCGCCAGCATCGACAGATCACCGTGGCGTTCACGCAGTGGCGCAGTCACCACCTGAAGCACGTTCAGGCGGTAGTACAAATCTTCGCGGAAGCGTTTCTTCTCGATGGCGGCTTCAAGGTCGACGTGTGTTGCCGCCAATACCCGCACATCCACCGGAATCGGCTGACTGCCGCCGACGCGTTCAATGTGCTTTTCCTGCAGGAAGCGCAACAGATTGGCTTGCAGCTCCAGCGGCAAATCACCGATTTCATCGAGGAACAACGTGCCGCCGTTCGCCGCTTCTATCCGTCCGACCTTGCGCTGATGGGCGCCGGTGAAAGCGCCTTTCTCATGGCCAAACAACTCGGACTGGATAAGGTGTTCCGGAATCGCACCGCAATTGATCGCCACAAAAGGTTTGCTGTGGCGCTGCGATTGTCGGTGCAGGGTGCGGGCAACCAACTCCTTGCCGGTGCCGCTTTCGCCGCGGATCAACACCGGGGATTCGGTGGGCGCCAATTTGCTCAGCAACTTGCGCAGTTCGCGGATCGGTTTGCTGTCGCCCAACAGTTCGTGCTCAGGCTGATCGATGTGAATCGTGCCTTGCCCGCGCAAGCGCGCCATGCCGAACGCCCGCCCCAGAGTGACCTGAACCCGGGAGACGTCAAACGGCAAGGTGTGAAAATCGAAAAACCATTCGCAAACGAAGTCCCCGACATTCTGCAAACGCAGGACTTCCTGGTTGAGTACGGCAATCCACTCGGTGCCGCTGCGGCTGATCAGCTCTTTGACGGCTTCCGGGCGTTCCAGATGGAAAGGTTGCAATCGCAAGAGGCCGACGTCGCAGGTTCTATCGGCGGCGTTCTCTAGAGAACAGCTATCAACATCCCAACCCACCGAGCGCAAACCCGGTAACAGACGATGGCAGTCGTCGCAGGGGTCTACTACTAACAGACGTCGTAACGCGGGCGCTTCGATCATGACTGTTCCTTGACGCCAAATTTTAGGAAATATTAGTAAAAACAGTCATTTGGCGGACCTGGCTGTAACATTAGCAAGAATTTGACACGGCCTTGTATCGATTGACTATAGAGCAGCCACTTAATAAGTTATAAGCGCGACTTGGTTAGTTACCTAACGAGTTGAACCTTTCATTCAGCTTTCAAAAGAAGTCCCTGCTATTGAGTATATGAAAGAAAGTTGAAATTTCTTTTGTTTGTGTGTGACCTGACCCCCTATTGGGGGCATCAGTACAAGTAACCAGCCGAACGGTAAGCCCAACCGACGGCACATCACTTGATTGGGCATACAGAGAGAAGACCCCATGACCGCCCCGCTCCGTATCAACGAAGCTCTTTTGATTGCCGACCGCGCATTTCAACCTTTCGAATGCGTCGCCTGGGCTCAACAAGACGGCAACGGCGAGCTCTGCATCACCGTTATCGACCGCACCAATACCCATATCGGTCGTACCCAAATCCCAAGCAGCGCCTATTCCGATCCTGCACAACTCGAACACCTGTTGCAGCAGGCCCGCGCCGAATTGAGCCAGGAAGGTTATAAGCTGCAATCATGGTCAATGCCGCATTAAGGGCGTTCGCGGATTACTTCAAGGTAATCCGCCCCCCTCTTTATCTGGCTGTTTGTGACATTAACAGCGCACTCGATACTCCAACTTCCCCGCCGCGTGTTACTTGGCTGCCTTGTCAGTGGTTCGAAAAGACACTGTTCTGGCACACAGTGACCCTCCGCCTGTTAGTTATGACAGTTGTGCGATCGCTCATTCAGGGATTGAATGTTTCGCAGGCAGTTGCCCTCCCGTTTCCGGGTTTCGGTCAGCTCGCAAGGAGATGCGCGCATGCCACACCAGACTGCATTTGCCCTACCTGCATCGCGAAGTATTGCTGGCGACCTCGATAAAAGTTTTGCCGCCGGTGGTAAGACCCAAGTGTATTTCGCGGGCAGTACGTCAAGCATCGCCAACAGCGTGGAAATCGACCGGAATGGTCGTGTACTGGTGGCGGCCACCGTCGGCATGCGAGATGGCAATTGCTTTGGCCTGGCCCGGTTACTGGAAGACGGCTCGGCAGACCTGGCATTTGGCCTTAATGGCAGCGTTATCGGGCAATTCCAGCGCGGCCACGAGGCCATGGCGGGCAAAGTCCACGTCCTCGCCAACGGACACCTGCTGGTGGCCGGCCTGCACTATGAAAATGCTCACCGGACGCTGCCAGCGCTGGCACTGTTTGATTCACAAGGTCACCCGGTCGAACATTTTGGTGACAACGGGCGCTGTGTCGTACGCCTGCCGGGAAACCTGTCCCAGGGCATGCGCGACCTCTGGCTTCCCCCGGGTGTTCCCGGGGCCGAAGCCTGCGACGTCCAGGTCCAGGCAGATGGCCGGATCCTGCTGCTGGCCAACCATCATTTTGAACTGGCAGACCACGTCGGTCTGCTGATACGCCTCACCCGACAGGGCGAACTGGACACGTCCTTCAACGGCCGCGGCTTCGTCATCGTCCGGCATTTACTGATGAACTCCTGGCTCAGCAGCCTGCTGGTGCAATGCGACGGCCGGATCATGGTGGGGGGATCAATCAATTTCCCCGAAGAAGGTTTGCTCGCCCGCTACCTCCCCGATGGCCGCCTGGATGACACGTTTGCCGTGGATGGTTTTATGACGTTCAGAGCCGAGGAACGCGGCGCTCAGGTCAGTCAGATCATCGAGCAGGACAATGGCGACTTGCAGTGTTTCGGCAGCAGCCGCGACCCGATGCATTGCCTCGCCTTCAAAGTGCACGGCAATGGTCGCCCGGACACCCACTGCAACACCGGCCATCCCCAACTATTGAAAATTGGCCGTAGTGGTTGCCAATGGACAGCCGCCCGGCGTCTGGACGATGGACGTGTGATAGCAGTTGGCGCCACGATTGGCGGCGTTGAAGCCGATTTCCTGTTGGCCCGGTATTTACCCGGTGGACAGCTGGACCCAGGCTTTGCCGAAGGCACCTGCTGGGTTCGCACGCGTCTGGGTCGCAGCCTCGACACCGCGACGTCGGTGGCCGTGCAAGCTGATGGAAGAATCGTCGTCGGCGGTTATTCGTTGGATGGCAACTACAAGGCTGTCGTAGTGCGCTATCTCGGCTAGGCACTTCGCTTTCTCACACTTGATATTCCCATCTTGTTACGGCAAGTTGCGCGCTTCTTTATACAAGGAGTAGCCGATGTCCGGTTCAATGGCCCAGGCGTTCGCGCATAACTTTCTCGGCCACTCACCTCGCTGGTACAAGGCGAGCATTCTCGGTTTCCTGATTCTCAACGCACTGGTGCTGTGGACCGTAGGTCCCGTGGTTGCCGGCTGGCTGCTGGTGCTGGAGTTCATCTTCACTCTGGCCATGGCGCTCAAATGTTATCCGTTGATGCCCGGCGGGCTGCTGCTGATCGAAGCACTGCTGCTGAAAATGACCACGCCGCAGGCACTGTATGACGAACTGGTGCACAACTTTCCGGTAATCCTGCTGCTGATGTTCATGGTGGCCGGCATCTACTTCATGAAAGACCTGCTGCTGTTTCTGTTTTCGCGCTTGTTGCTGGGGGTTCGCTCAAAGGCCCTGTTGGCGTTGATGTTCTGCTTCCTCTCGGCATTCCTGTCGGCATTCCTCGATGCCTTGACCGTGACGGCGGTGATTATCAGTGCGGCCGTGGGCTTTTATTCGGTGTACCACCGCGTCGCTTCGGGCAATGATCCACGCCAGGACAGCGAGTTCAGTGATGACCAACACTTGCCTGCCCTTCACCATGAAGACCTCGAGCAGTTCCGCGCCTTCCTGCGCAGCTTGTTGATGCACGGCGCTGTAGGTACGGCGTTAGGCGGCGTGTGTACGCTGGTGGGTGAACCGCAGAACCTGCTGATCGGCCATGAGATGGGCTGGCACTTCGCCGAGTTCTTTTTGAAAGTGGCCCCGGTTTCCCTGCCAGTGCTGGTGGCCGGCCTGGTGACATGTGTGCTGCTGGAGAAACTGCGCTGGTTCGGTTACGGCACCTTGTTGCCAGATAACGTGCGCGCCGTGCTGGCCAACTATGCCGACGAAGACAACGCCGAACGCACCGCACGCCAGCGCGCCGCCTTGTTGGTTCAGGGCGCTGCGGCGTTGGTCCTGATTGCAGGGTTGGCGTTTCACATCGCGGAAGTCGGCCTGATCGGGCTGATGGTGATCATCTTGATCACCGCGTTCACCGGCATCACCGACGAACACCGGATCGGCAACGCGTTCAAGGACGCCATGCCGTTCACCGCGTTGCTGGTGGTGTTTTTTGCGGTGGTGGCGGTGATTCATGATCAGCAGCTGTTTACGCCGCTGATCCAGTGGGTCCTGGCACTGCCGGCCGATCAGCAACCAGGCATGTTGTTCATTGCCAACGGTTTACTATCGGCGATCAGCGACAACGTGTTTGTGGCGACCATTTACATCACGGAAGTGAAACAGGCGTTCATCTCCGGTCATATGACCCGCGAGCACTTCGAGACACTGGCCATTGCGATCAATACCGGGACGAACCTGCCTAGCGTGGCGACACCCAATGGCCAGGCGGCGTTTCTGTTTCTGCTGACCTCGGCGATTGCGCCGCTGATTCGGCTGTCATATGGGCGGATGGTGTGGATGGCGTTGCCGTATACGGTGGTGATGGGTGTGCTTGGGTGGTACGCCGTGAGTTTCTGGCTTTAACGCCGGTCAAATGTGGGAGCGGGCTTGCTCGCGAAGACGGTGTGTCATTCAGCTTTAATATTGACTGACACGACGCCTTCGCGAGCAAGCCCGCTCCCACATTAGGCATGTGTGTTTATCGAGGGAGGATGTAGCGCTCAATCGCCTGGGCCGCGCCGTCTTCGGTGTTAGGCCCGGTCACCACATCAGCCTGTCGCTTGACCGCCTCTTCCGCCTGCCCCATGGCAATCGACAGCCCGGCACGATGAAACATCGCCGGGTCGTTGCCACCATCGCCCAGCGCGGCGGTCTGTTCCAGCGCAACCCCAAGGTACTCGGCCAGTGTCGCCAGCGCCGCGCCCTTGTTCGCCTGCATCGCCGTCACGTCCAGATACACTGGCTGTGAACGCGAAACCTGGGCCTGGCCTTCAACCCTGGGCAGCAATAGCGCTTCCAGTTCGATCAGCAACCCGGTGTTGTTGCTGGCCGCGACGATCTTGTCGATGCGCTCAAGGTACGGTTCGAAACTCTCCACCACCACCGGCGGATACCCAAGCCCATGCTGCTCACGGGGAACCATCGGGCCGTTGGCATCCTTCAACAGCCAATCGCCGCCGCTGAACACCCAGACTTCGATGTCCGGCAGATCGGCAAACTGCGTCAGGGTGGTAAGCGCAGCGGTGGCCGGCACGTAATGGGCCACTAGCAAGCTGCCGTCCGGGTTGACGATCGTGCCGCCATTGAACGCCGCCGTCGGCACATCGACGCCTAACGCTTCAATCTGCTGCAACATCGCTTTGGGCGGGCGCCCGGTGGCGAGGCTGAACAACACGCCCGCCTCGCGCAACGAACGGACCGCCTCGATAGTGCGCTGACTGAGGCTGTGATCAGGCAGCAGCAACGTGCCGTCCATGTCACTGAGCAGAAAACGGATGGGTTGTTGCGTTACGCCGGTCATCCGAGGCCGTGCCAGACGCGACCGTCACGGGTCAGCAGTTCATCGGCATCGACGGGGCCGTCCTCACCTGCCGCGTAAGGCTGAACCGTTGCGTCCTGCTGCCAGGCATCGAGGAATGGCTGGACGGCGCGCCAGCCGTTCTCGATGTTGTCGGCGCGCTGGAACAACGTCTGATCGCCGGTCAGGCAGTCATAGATCAGCGTTTCGTAGCCGGTGGACGGCTGCATTTCGAAGAAATCCTTGTAGGCAAAACCCAGTTCGATATTGGCCATCTTCAATGCCGGACCAGGCCGCTTGGCCAACAGGTCGAACCACATGCCTTCGTTCGGTTGAATCTGGATCCGCAGGTAGGTCGGTTGCAACTCATCGACCTCGGTGTCACGGAACTGCGCATACGGCGCCGGTTTAAAGCAGATAACAATCTCGGTATCGCGCACGCTCATGCGTTTGCCGGTGCGCAGATAAAACGGCACGCCGACCCAGCGCCAGTTGTCGATCATGACTTTGAGCGCCACGTAGGTTTCGGTCGTACTGTCGGGCGCCACGTTGTTTTCCTGGCGATAACCCGGCAGCGGGTTGCCGTCGACGTCGCCGGCGGCATATTGACCGCGAACCGAGTTGGCCCGGGCCTCTTCGGTGGACCAGGGACGAATGGCCCCCACCACCTTGGCCTTCTCGCCACGTACCGCGTCGGCGCCAAACGCGGCCGGCGGCTCCATTGCCACCATCGCCAGTAACTGGAACAGGTGATTGGGCACCATGTCCCGCAGGGCGCCGGTGTGTTCATAAAAACTGCCACGGGTTTCGACGCCGACGGTTTCGGCGGCGGTAATCTGCACGTGGTCGATGTAATGGTTGTTCCAGAACGCTTCGAACAGGCTGTTGGAAAACCGGCTGATCAGAATGTTCTGCACGGTCTCCTTGCCCAGGTAGTGATCGATCCGGTAGATCTGGTTTTCCGTCATCACCTTGAGCAAACACGCATTCAAGGCTTCGGCGGTTTGCAGGTCGGAGCCGAACGGTTTTTCGATGACTACCCTTCTGAACGATTCAGGCGTTTCTTGAAGCAAACCGGCCGCGCCGAGCCGACGCACCACTTCGCTGAAGAAACGGGGCGCGGTCGCCAGGTAGAAGACCGCGTTGCCCGTGCCGCTGTCGGCGATTTTCGCCGCCAGCGCTTGATAAGTGCTGTCGTCCAGAAAGTCGCCCTGTACGTAGCTGATGCCTTGGGCCAATTTGGCCCACACCTGCGGATCAAGGGCTTGATCGCCCTTGCCGACCTTGGCGGCCACTTCGGTTCGAATGAAGTCTTCGAGCTTGCGGGCAAAGGCATCATCAGTGATGGCGTTGTGGTCAACGCCGATGATCCGCAATCCATCCCCCAACAAACCGTCACGACTCAGGTTATACAGCGCCGGCATCAGCAGACGCTTGACCAGGTCACCGTGGGCACCGAACAGGAACAGCGTGGTCGGTGGTGCGGGTTCTGCCTTGGATTTATTGCGGATCAGACGAGTCATTTTTTCGGTGTCTCCACATGGCCGCCAAAGCCGAAGCGCTGGGCAGAGAGAATCTTGTCGCCAAACGTGCCCTGCCCGCGTGAACGGTAGCGCGAGAACAGCGAGTTCGACAGCACTGGGACGGGCACCGATTGCTCCATGGCGGCTTCGATGGTCCAGCGACCTTCACCGCTGTCAGCGACCGAGCCGGAATAGCCGTCGAGTTTCGGGTCGCTGGCCAGCGCGTCGGCGGTCAGGTCGAGCAGCCAGGACGAGACCACGCTGCCACGACGCCAGACTTCGGCGATGTCGGCGACGTTCAGGTCAAAGCGCTGGTCTTCCGGCAGGTTTGTGCTGGCCTTGGTCTTGAGGATGTCGAAACCCTCGGCGAAGGCCTGCATCATTCCGTATTCGATGCCGTTGTGAATCATCTTCACGAAATGACCCGAACCCGCAGGGCCGGCGTGGATGTAGCCGCGCTCGGCGCGATCGTCATCGGACTTGCGGTCCTTGGTGCGCGGGATGTCACCCATACCTGGCGCCAGGCTGGCGAACAGCGGATCAAGGCGCTTAACCTCTTCGGCATCACCGCCGATCATCATGCAGTAGCCACGCTCCAGGCCCCAGACGCCACCGGAGGTGCCGACGTCGATGTAGTGCAGGCCTTTTTCCGACAAGGTCTTGGCCCGGCGGATGTCGTCCTTATAGAAGGTGTTGCCGCCGTCGATGATGGTATCGCCGGGCTCGAGCAAGGTGCTCAGGGTATCGATGGTGTCTTCGGTCGGTGCGCCGGCTGGCAGCATGACCCAGACCGCTCGCGGTTTGGCCAGGCCAGCGACCAGCGCCGGCAAGTCTGCGACCCCCGTGGCGCCCTCGGCAGCCAGGGTGTCGATGAAGGCGGTATTGCGGTCGTATACGACAGTGGTATGCCCATTGAGCATCAGGCGCCGCGCAATATTACCGCCCATGCGGCCCAGTCCAATGATCCCGAGTTGCATGTGCTGATGCTCCCTACTACAAATAATGTGTGTCAAAGGTTATAGCCCAACGTGAGTCATGGGGTTAGTCCAGAGCGTTGGCACATAGTTTCCGGGCATTGTGCCCGATCCAGATTGATAACGTCGGTAATCGCGCCGAAGACACAACGACCATGAAAAATAAAAAAGTTCCCTTGTGAGGCAAAAGAAATCAAAATCAGCGCCGATAGTAGATCAGCACCCGCTTACAAGGGGCGGTTCTACAGTTGAGTCAACCATTTGCGAGGTGAGCAATGGGCACAGTACACGCAGCACGGCCAGCACAGACCCTTTACGTTACGATTCGTCGGGATGAATTGCGTCAATTGAAAGAAGAGCGCGACCTCTTGAAGCAAGAACTCGCGCAACTGCGCCAACTGACTCAAGGCACTCAATCGCCCTCCTTGCCCGTTACCCAGCGCGCACCTCACGCCTGATTTTTCAGGTGAATCGGAGACAGCCCTGCGCTGTTTCCGACCTCGTTTTGCCCTCGCGACACCCGCTATTTCACTAATTTTTCACAAATACTGACTGATAATTCCTTTCATTATGGCCGCTCGGTTCTCGTGTGGTCTCCGTTCGTCGGCAAGGGATGGTACGACGTCGAAGTGATTTCTGGCTGGAGCGTTGAATGGCTTTGTTTAAACGCAGCACTACGTCTGCGATAGGTTTCGATTGGGCAGGATTCCTCTGGTTGTTCCTGTTCTTCTGGTATTTTTCCGGCATCACCCAATTACTCATTCAACTGACCGGCACCTCGGGCTTTACCGGGTTCCGCCAGGCCTTTGTGATGAGCGCCATTTGGCTTGCGCCGATGCTGTTGTTCCCTAAACAGACGCGCGTGATGGCGGCGGTGATCGGCGTCGTGCTGTGGGCCTGCTCGATGGCCAGCCTGGGTTACTTTTTTATTTACCAGCAGGAGTTTTCCCAGAGCGTCATCTTCATCATGTTCGAGTCGAACATCTCTGAAGCGGGCGAGTACATGACCCAGTATTTCGCCTGGTGGATGGTCGCGGCGTTCCTCGCCCACACACTGTTCGCTTATTTCCTGTGGACTCGCCTGCGCCCAGTGGTCCTTCCTCGTTGGCAGGCACTGGTGGCCGCGACGGCCATTGTGATTGCCGTGGTCGGTTACCCGCTGGTCAAACAGACCGCGCGCACCGGCAGTTTTGCAGAAGGTTTCGACAAGTTCGAAACCCGCATCGAGCCTGCCGTGCCTTGGCAGATGGCCGTGGCTTATCACCGCTATCTGGAAACTCTGGCGGGCATGCAAGACATGCTGCACAGCGCGAGCAAGATTGCACCGCTGAAAAACCTGACGGACACCATGGCCAACCAGCCGGCGACCCTGGTGCTGGTGATCGGCGAGTCCACCAACCGTCAGCGCATGAGCCTCTACGGCTACCCGCGGGAAACCACGCCAGAACTCGACAAGCTCAAGGATCAACTGACGGTCTTCGACAACGTCATCACCCCGCGCCCTTACACCATCGAGGCGTTGCAGCAGGTGCTGACCTTCGCTGACGAAGAAAATCCGGACCTTTACCTGTCCACGCCGTCGCTGGTCAGCATGATGAAACAGGCGGGTTACAAGACGTTCTGGATCACCAACCAGCAGACCATGACCAAGCGCAACACCATGCTCACGACCTTCTCCGAGCAGGCCGACGAGCAGGTGTACCTGAACAACAACCGTAACCAGAACGCTGCGCAGTACGATGGCGACGTGATCGAGCCGTTCAACAAGGCACTGGCCGATGCCGCGCCGCGCAAGTTGATCGTGGTGCATTTGCTCGGCACGCACATGAGCTACCAGTACCGTTACCCGCCGACGTTCGACAAGTTCACCGACCGTAAAGGTGTGCCGGACGGCGTGCGCGACGACCAGGTGCCGACATACAACAGCTATGACAACGCAGTCCTGTACAACGACTTTGTGGTATCGAGCCTGATCAAGGACTACGCCAAGTCCGATCCGAATGGCTTCCTGCTGTACCTCTCCGACCACGGCGAAGACGTATTCGACTCCGTCGGCCACACCACCCTTGGCCGTAACGAGAACAAGCCGACCGCGCCGATGTACACCATCCCGTTCATGGCCTGGGCTTCGTCGAAATGGCGTGAAAACCATGACTGGAGTTTTGCCGCGGACCTGAGCCGGCCTTACAGCAGCTCGCAACTGATTCACACCTGGGCAGATCTGGCCGGTTTGAGTTTTGATGAACTGGACCGCAGCAAGAGCCTGGTCAGCGCCAACTTTAAGCCGCACCCATTGATGATCGGCAACCCTTATGAGCGCGAGGTGCGCCCACTGATCGACTTCAGCCTGATGAAGCCGAAAGTTGATCCGACCGTCGTTCAGCAGTAGATCCATTCAGGGGCCGATTCCGGCCCCTTTCGCTGTGCCCTGAAGCTTACAGACGTCGGACTCGGACACCGTGTGCCTGGCGACTGGCGACTGGCGACTGGCAGGCCCTGACCTACGACAAAGTCGGGTTCTACAACGGTGTGTTTTGGGGTGACCCGCGCGCCCTCACATTGAGCCTCGATTGGAAGCTCTAACAAGCGCATTCCCATTTGCTTGAATCGGCGGATAATGTCCTTTCGACATTGGTTCACGGACGAAAGGCCCACTACACGTAATGGGAGAAACCCATGAAACGTACACCCCTGATCCTCGCCAGCCTGTTGATCCTCAGTTCAGCCCCAGCCTTTGCAGAACGCGGCGGCGAACGCATGCATTACTACTACGAAAAATTACATCTCGCCCAACAGAGGGCTAATGGCTTCGAGGTCAAAAACATCGAACTGCCAGTACCCACTGATCCAACCGCACAAATGACCGAGTCTTATAAGCCGAAGTAATCCAAGCCGGCCGGGCGTCCTGAGGGGCGCCCTTTTTTATGCCTGTGCGGTTAAAGGTTCTTGGTCCAGAACAGCATGCGGCCATGGGCTGGATCGAACATGCCGGCGGCAAAACCGAACTTGCCGTAGGACGCCTGAGCGACCGCATTGCCTTCGAGGACTTCCAGGGTGATCTTGCAGCAGCCTCGCTGACGGGCAATGTCTTCAACCTTTTGCAGCATCTTCTGGCTCAGCCCCAACCCGCGAAACTGCGGCACCACCGACACATCGTGCACGTTGACCAGTGGCCGGCAGGCAAAGGTCGAGAAACCTTCGAAGCAATTGACCAGCCCGGCCGGCGCGCCGTCCACAAACGCCAACACGCTGAAGGCATGTGGACGCTTGGCCAGCTCTCCCGGCAACTGCTGCAGAATATCTTCGGGCAATGCGTGCCCGCCGCCCATCGGGTCCTGGGCATAGGCATTGAGCACCACGCCAATCGCCTCGGCGTGCACCGGATTGGTGTAGCTGGCCTGAAGTACCAGAATGTCTGCGGATTCCATTTCCATCGTTGCTATCCCGTCGAGTTGTCCCGGCGCGTTACTCGCGCCACAAAGTCGGAGGACATTAGCGTGAGTCGCCATCGCCGACAACCTGATCCTGCCTCAAACACCCCAGATCAGCGTCTCGGTCCAGCCCAGCTCGGCAAAATCCGCCGCACGCAAACCCGACTCGCCGGAGCAAAAAAACTCATCCAGTTGCGGCGGTGCCACCGAGGTGCCGCTGAGCATCGCATGGACCTGGCCGCGATGATGCAGTTGGTGTTCGAACAAGTGGGACAGTAGACGCAAACGGCTGTCATGTTGCGGCGTGTCCCGAGCGATGGTGACGATTCGCCCGAGGTCGGCATCGCGTAATTGCTCGCAATAAGCGATCAACCGATTGTCGACCAGCGATTGCTCGCGCTTGAGGTCAGCGCCAACGGTGAACCGCAGGTCGTCCTTGAAAAAAACGTAGCAGTCGGGGTGTGGATCATCACCGCGCAACTCGCGCTCCAGTGCGTCCACGTAAAACCAGTCGCAGGTCAGGATGTGATTGAGGGTGGCGACGAGGCTGGGGAAGAAGCTGACTCGCGAAGCCGCCAGCTCGGCCGGGGTCAACTGGCTCCAGGCTTTGGCGAGTCGATAATTAGCCCAGGCGTTTTGATAAGCCATGGTCAGCAAATGGTGAGACAGGGGCTGATTCATGTTCGCGGCTCCCGAAAATCAGGCTTCAGCAAAGCGTTGCAGCTGCATTTCCTTCAAACGGCTTAACGTGCGGCGAAACGGGAATTCCAGATAACCCTCGGTATACAAGGCCTCCATCGGCACCTGCGCTTCGAGGTACAGCGGCACTTTGCGGTCGTAGCACTCGTCCACCAGCGCGATGAACCGCCGCACGCCATCGTCGTGCACGGACAATTGCGGCAGTTCGCGGTCTCCTGCAACAACGTGCTCAGCGGCGTCTTCGGTGCCGCGGGCGATGCGTCCTTCGCGTTTTTGCGCGCTGAGGTTCGGCACTTCACTCAACAGAATAGCGCTGTAGGTGTCGCACAGGGCCATGAAGTCCATGGCCGAAAAAGGTTGCTCGCACAGGTCGGCATAACGGCACCACAGCACCCCGGCGCTGGCCTGCAGGACATTGACGTGACGGTAGCCGACCGTCACCGGGTCGCTGGACACGGACTGGCCCACGGTCAAGGCCTTGAACACGTCGCCCAGTGCGTCGGGATGCGCGTCATCGGTCACCCAGTAGCGCTGCAATGCAGTGCCCGGGTGCAGACGATGGTCTTCGCCGCCCTCCACCGCGATCACCTGCATATGCCGCTTGATCGCCTCAATCGCGGGCATAAAGCGGTCGCGATTGAAACCATCGGCGTAGAGCTGGTCCGGCGGCAGGTTGGAGGTACACACCACCACCACGCCTTGCTCGAACATCACTTGAAACAAGCGCCCGAGAATGATTGCGTCACCGATGTCATTGACGAACAACTCGTCGAAACACAGGACGCGCACTTCCTCGCTCAACTCCCGCGCCAACGCTTTCAAGGGGTCGGCGGTGCCGGTCAGTTGAAACGAGCGCTGGTGCACCCATCCCATGAAGTGGTGGAAATGCTGACGCCGGGCAGGCACGCGCAGGGTTTGATAGAACTGATCCATCAACCAGGTCTTGCCCCGCCCGACCGGTCCCCACAGGTAAACACCGGTAATCGGCGTTCGCCCTTCATGCAAGGCTTCGTGGCATTTTTGCAGTGCCCACACCGCGTGTTCCTGGGCTTCGTCCTGGACGAAGCCCTTGGTTTCAATGGCGTGTTGCCAGGCGCTTAACGGAGAGTCGACATTCATGCGCGGGAGTATGCCATGCCGTCGGGTCAGAGCGAGATGTCCAACCGGGCGATCTTGCCCTGTTCGTTGAGGCGGAACATGTAGCGCAGTTCCAGCGGGCTGCCGGGAAAGGTACCGGAGATCAGGTTGTGCACCAGCACCTTGCCAGTGCGCTGCTGAACATCCAGCACCTCGACCCGGGGCTGATAGCGCTGTGCGGTGTCTTCCATCCATTGGGCGATTTCGCGGGTGCCGATCTGGTGCTGGCCTTCATCGAACACGTTGGCATCCTCGGCGAAAAAACTGCCGACCCCGGAGGTGTCGCGGGCATTGGCAGCGGCAATGTAGGCGGCGATGGCGGGGGCCAGTGAAGAGGCGGGATTGGACATGGTTACGGCTCCTTGTTTATTGATTCTGCAACCATGCTAAGACAAGTCTGTGTCAATTCTTGTCAGGAGTGAAACGCCCCGCTTCATCCAGTTGCATCTGTTTGCGCCAGACCCGTAACAGGTCGCTGCGGCGCCCCTGTAACGCTCGCCGTGCTCATTGGCGGCGCAAATCCGGTCGGTGCGAAAGGTCCGGTAGGCACTGCGCAATTCGCACCAGGCGACAATGATCCGCACTTCATTGAGAAAACCCAACGCCAATGGCCAGATCAGCCGCTGGCTGGGCACCTTGTTGGCGTCGGCGTAGTCGATGTTCAGCTTGGACTGGTCGCGGATGGCTTGGCGAATCACGCTCAACGGCACCACATTTTCCGGATAGCCATAACCGGGCGGCCCCGGCAGCACTGTCGGGTTGCGCAACGCGTCCTGGGCTTCAGGGGCCAACACGGCGGCAATCTTGGCCAATGCGTTAGCCGCCGCTTTACTCAACACTTCGTCGCCGCGCTGATCGACGTAGCGCAACCCCAGCACGATGGCTTCGGTCTCGTCGGCATTGAGCATCAAGGGCGGCAGAAACAGACCGCTACGCAGTACGTAACCAACCCCCGCTTCGCCGAAGATCGGAGCGCCGAGCGCGGTGAGCTCGGCGATGTCGCGGTACAGCGTGCGCTCGGAAATTTCCAACTCACTGGCGAGCGTCGCAGCTGTCACCGGACGACTCTTGCCCCGCAGCACTTGTAACAACGTGAGTAAACGAGTGGTACGCGACACGATGGGCAGGCTCTTTCTGGAAAAGTCGTCGGAGCTTAGCAGAGGCCCCTGTCAGAAAGTGGCAGCAGAGAAAACGTCCGATGGTCACCTGATCGGCCTCTGCCGGTAAAGCACATTGACGACATAGATTACTGGCATCATATTTAATACATGTTGTTAGACATCTATATTTAATCCGGCGTCTTTTATCAGGAGTCACTCCATGCATTACAAAGTGTTCGGCCGCAAAACCGGCTTGCGGGTTTCGGAACTGGCGCTGGGCGCTGGCAATTTCGGCACGGGTTGGGGGCACGGCGCCGAGCGCGACGAAGCCAGGCGTATTTTCGATGGCTACCTGGAGGCCGGCGGCAACTTCATCGACACCGCCAACGGTTATCAGGCGGGTCAGTCGGAAGTCATGCTCAGCGAATTTATTGCGGCAGAGCGCGATCGCCTGGTCATCGCCACCAAGTACACCTTGGGGACGACGCCGTCCGCGAGCATTTCCCACACCGGTAACAACCGCAAAAACATGGTTCGTGCCGTGGAAGAAAGCCTGACCCGGCTCAAAACCGATCACCTGGACCTGTTTTGGGCGCACATGAGCGATGGCGTGACGCCTATGGAAGAAATCTTGCGCGGCTTCGATGATCTGGTACGCGCCGGCAAGATCCATTACGCAGGGCTGTCGAACTTCCCCGCGTGGCGCATCGCCCGCGCCGACGTGTTGGCCGAGGTGCGTGGTTTTTCGCCGATCGCAGCCATTCAGGTGGAATACAGCCTGGCGGAACGCACTGCCGAACGTGAACAACTTCCAATGGCTGAAGCCTTGGGCCTGGCCGCAACATTATGGTCACCATTGGGTGGTGGCTTTCTCACCGGTAAGTACCGCGCCAACGATGGCGACAATCGCGCGGCCAAACTCGGCATGTTGATTCATGCGGAAAAAGGCGCCCGGGAAACCGCCATTCTTGATACGTTGCTCGCCGTTGCAGCCGAACTCGAGGCGAGCGCGACGCACGTGGCCATTGCCTGGTTGCGGGCAAAAGCGCAGCGCTCTAGCACTGCGCTGATTCCGATTCTGGGCTCGCGCACCCGTGAACAATTGGATGCAACACTGGGCGCACTGAACGTGCAACTGAGCGCGGATCAGTTGTCGCGACTCGATGGCGCAAGCGATGTGGCCAAAGGTGTGCCGCACGAAACGCTTGCCGGCTCTTTTTCACGGTTTAGCGGTGACCGTACCCTCGACCTGCCCATCATCCCGGTGGCCTGACAGCGATCTAATGTGGGAGCGGGCTTGCTCGCGAAGGCGGTGTTTCAGTCAGCATTTGTACCGGCTGACACTCTGCCTTCGCGAGCAAGCCCGCTCCCACATCGGGTTGGTGTACTACCGGTCGACCTTGTGTCTGGCGGCATAGAGACACAGCATTTCCATCGCCAAGGTCGCTGCCGCCAGCGAGGTGATGTCCGCATGGTCATAGGCCGGTGCAACTTCCACCACGTCCATGCCCACCAGATTGATCCCGCGCAAACCACCCAGAATCTCCAGTGCCTGAACGGTACTCAAGCCGCCGCAAACCGGCGTCCCGGTACCAGGCGCAAAAGCAGGATCGAGGCAATCGATGTCGAACGTCAGGTACACCGGGTTATCCCCTACCCTCGCCCGGATCGCCTCGACAATCGCCTCGCAACCCTGGCGATGCACCTGGCGCGCATCCAGCACCTGGAACCCCTGGTGATCGTCATTGGTGGTGCGCAAACCGATCTGTACCGAACGCGACGGATCCACCAACCCTTCCTTCGCCGCGTGCCAGAACATGGTGCCGTGGTCGACCCGCTTGCCCTCTTCGTCCGGCCAGGTGTCGCTGTGGGCGTCGAAGTGGATCAACGACAACGCACCATGTTTGCGCGCATGGGCCTTGAGCAGCGGGTACGTAATGAAGTGATCGCCGCCGAACGTCAGCATCGCGCTACCGCTGTTCAGGATGTGCTCGGCGTGGGCTTCGATGCTTTCCGGCACCGTGTGCGGCGAGCCGTAATCGAAGTCGCAATCGCCGTAGTCGATGACAGCCAAGTGATCGAACGGGTCAAACGTCCACGGCCAGTGGCGCTCCCAGGCAATTCCGGTGGATGCGGCGCGAATCCCGCGTGGTCCAAACCGTGCGCCGGGGCGGTTGCTGGTGGCGGTGTCGAACGGGACACCGCTGACCGCGACGTCGACACCGCGCAGGTCGCGGCTGTAGCGACGGCGCATGAAACTGGTGATGCCGGCGTAGGTGCTTTCGGCGCAAGTCCCGTAGAGACTGTCGCGGGTCATGGCTTGATCGTTTTGCATCGGGACGTCCATGGTGATCTCCTTTTTAATTATTGGTGGCTACGGAAGGTGGTCCACAGGCGAGTGCGCAAACGCAGGTCCTTGAGACTCATGCTTTGGTCGGCATACAGGCGTATGCGCATATCGGACGGTGGGAAAATATCGGGGTCGGTGCGCACGGCTTCATCCACCAGCGGGGTGGCCGCCTGGTTGGCCGTGGCGAAGAACAGCGTATTGGTCAGCGCCGCGACGGACTCAGGACGCAACATGAACTCAATGAAAGCCCGGGCCTCTTCGGGGTGCGGCGCGTCTTTGGGAATCGCCAGATTGTCCTGCCAGACGATCGTGCCTTCCTTGGGAATCCGGTACGCCACCTCAAACGGCTTGTTGGCCTTGCGTGCCTGATCGGCGGCCACGCTCGCATCGCCGTTGTAGGTCAGCGCCAGGCACACGCTGCCATTGGCCAGGTCGCTGATCTGCCGGCCGGTGGCAACGTACAGCACATTGGGTTGCAACTGATGCAACAACGCCTCGGCGGCTGTCAGATCAGCCTTGTCGGTGCTGTAGGGATCTTTACCCAAGTAGTGCAGCGCCAGGCCGATGACTTCTTGCGGCGAATCGAGAATCGCGATGCCACAGTCTTTCAGCTTGCTGGCGTATTCCGGTTTGAACAGCAGGTCGAGGCTGTTGAGCGGCACATTCGGCAAACGCTTTTGCACCGCTTCCACGTTCATCCCCAAACCCAACGTGCCCCAGGTATACGGCACGCCGTAACGATTGCCGGGATCGACAACGGCCAGTTTTTCCAGCAGATCCGGATCCAGGTTGGCGTAACCCTTGAGCCCTTCGTGCGGGATTTCCTTCAGTGCACCGGCCGTAAGACCACGGGCCAACACGCTAGACGACGGCACCACCACGTCATACCCACTGCCGCCCGTCAGCAGTTTGGTTTCCAGCACTTCCGAAGAATCGAAGGTGTCGTAGCGCACGTGAATCCCGGTTTCCTTTTCGAAGGCCTGCAAGGTTTCAGGCGCCACGTAATCGGCCCAACTGTAGAGGTTGACGGTTTTTTCCTGCGCCTGGGCCGACACAGCCATGGCGAGCAATAACGCGGGGAAACACAGCTTGAACTTGAGAGCCATGACGAACACCTGACCAGAGGAAGTGGTTGCAGGTTGCGCGCTCGGTTACATTGGCGAAATATCAAGTTTGTTAACCTGACTTTATGACGGAGTAATGTTTGATGCTCGGGCAACTTCACGATCTCGACCTGCAACTGCTGCGCCTGTTTGTCCGCGTGGTCGAGTGCGGTGGCTTCAGCGCCGCCCAGGGTGAACTGGGCCTGAGCCAATCAAGCATCAGCCAGCAAATGGCCAAGCTGGAAACCCGGCTGGGTTATCGCCTGTGCAGTCGCGGCAAGGGTGGCTTCAAGATCACGCCCAAGGGTGAGCAACTGTTGACCGCGACGCGCGGACTGTTTGAATCCATCGAAGCGTTTCGGCATCAATCCAACGGCGTGGCGGGCAGATTGATCGGCGAAGTACGCATGGGACTGTCCGAAGCCCTTGATCAATCCGTGCTGCAACAGGTGGCGGACGCGATCCGGCGCTTTCGTGAGCGGGACGAGTCGGTGCGCATCGAGCTGATCAGTGCCATGCCCGGGGAAATGGAACGCTTGCTGCTGCAGCAACGACTGGACCTGGCCATCGGTTATTTCTCCCAGGTACAAAGCGCGTTTGACTATCGCGAGCTGTTCACCGAAACCCAGCACCTGTACTGCGCCCCCGGTCATCCATTGTTCACCGATGACGCGCCGAACGACGAAGCGCTGCAAGCCTGCGACCGGGTCGATCACCCTTACCGCTTCCTGCGCAGTGACGAGCCGTTTCAGGGCAAATTATGTTCGGCGCGCTCGGAACAGGTCGAAGGCACCCTCGCCTTTATTCTGTCTGGCAAGCATGTCGGTTATTTGCCCGATCACTTCGCCCGCAGCTGGGTAGACAAGGGATTGTTGCGCGCCGTGCGCGAGGGCGACATGAGTTTTGAAGTGGCATTCCACCTGGCGCGGCATCGCGCTCAGGTGCCGGGGGATGCGCAAAAGGCGTTTGAGCAGGACCTGCTTTCAGCCTTCACCTCAAAGTAAATGTGGCGAGGGGGCTTGCCCCCGTTGGGCGGCGTAGCCGTCGTAAGATCAGCATGCAAAGTAAGCCTGACGAAATGCAGGGGCCGCTTCGCATCCCAACGGGGGCAAGCCCCCTCGCCACAGGTCTGCGTACACGACCACTGTACCGTTTGCCCTCAGTGCCCACTGCTGGCATCCTGCGCCTCCATTTTCTGACCCGGCCCGCCGTTTGGCACGCAACCCACCATGACCGCCTCTGAAAAAGCCCCCGTCTTGCGCAACAACGACCTGATTTACGGCCTCAACGACCGTCCGCACCTGACCGCCACCGTCTTCGCCGCCTTGCAGCATGTACTGGCGAGTTTTGTCGGCATCATCACCCCGACCCTGATCATGGGCGGTGCCCTCGGCCTGCAAAACGAAATACCCTACCTGATCAGCATGGCGTTGTTCGTTTCGGGCCTGGGCACCTTTGTTCAAGCCCGGCGCTTTGGCCCGGTCGGCTCTGGCTTACTGTGTCTGCAAGGCACCAGTTTTTCGTTCATCAGTGTGATTCTCAGCGCCGGGTTCATGGTCAAGGCGCGGGGCGGCGGAACCGATGAAATCCTCTCGACGATCTTTGGCGTGTGCTTTTTTGCGGCGTTCATTGAAGTCGCGTTGAGCCAGTTCATCGGCAAACTGCGGATGCTGATCACCCCGGTGGTGACTGGCACGATCATCACATTGATGGGCTTGTCGCTGATCAAAGTGGCCATGACTGACATTGCCGGCGGCTTCGGTGCAGCAGACCTCGGCGCGGCCAGTCATTTGGCGCTGGCCGCCCTGGTGCTCGGCACCATTGTGCTGTTGAACCGGGTCGATGTGCCGTTTCTGCGCCTCGGCGCTATCGTGATCGGCCTGACCTTGGGTTATGTCGTGGCCTGGCTGATGGGCGACGTCAATTTCGCCAGCCTGCCCGATGTGCCGCTGATGAGTGTGCCGGTGCCGTTCAAGTACGGCTTCAACTTCGATTGGGTCGCGTTTGTGCCGATCGCGGTGATTTTCCTCGTATCGCCGCTGGAGGCCGCCGGTGATCTGACTGCCAACTCGATGATTTCCCGGCAACCGGTGAAAGGCCCGATCTACATTCGCCGGATCAAATCCGGCCTGCTCGCCGACGGCCTCAACTCTGCCATGGCTGCCGTATTCAATAGCATGCCGATGGTCACGTTTGCGCAGAACAACGGCGTGATCCAGCTCACTGGTGTGGCCAGTCGTTACGTGGCGTTCTTCATTGCCGGTTTGCTGGTGCTGCTGGGGTTGTTCCCGATGATCGGCGCGGTGCTGCAACTGATGCCAAAACCGGTACTCGGCGGCGCCGAACTGGTGATGTTCGGCACCGTGGCGGTGGCCGGGATCAAGATCCTCGCCGAAGCCGGCCTGCATCGACGCAACATGCTGATCGTGGCGATCTCCCTCGGCCTGGGCCTGGGCGTAGCGGCGGTGCCTGAGGTGTTGCGCGAGCTGCCGTTGGCGCTGCACAACATTTTTGAATCGCCGATTACCGTCGGGGCGTTGTGCGCTATCGTGCTGAACATCTTCCTGCCCGAGGAGTTCATGGCGCTGGAAGAAGACGATTTCGATCCGGAAGCCTCGATCCTGCAGGTCATGGAAAACCCCGATGTGCCGGCCAAGGCTGAACCCGCAACGCCTGGGGCTGTCGCACAGTTGAACCGTCCGTAAGGCTCAAGGGCTGAGCCTTGAGCGGTTCAGCCCTTTTCTTTTCGAGAGTCTTTTCATGCGCAGCGTCCACGCCGTCCTGCTTTCTCTGCTTTTACTGTCGTTGAGCGCCTGCGCCCTGTTCCCGAATCGCGACCCGTTGAACATCAATGTGGTCGGCATCGAACCGCTGCAAAGCCAGGGCATGGAAATTCGTTTTGCGGTGAAAATCCGCGTGCAGAACCCCAATGAAAGCCCCATCGACTACAACGGCGTAGCGCTGGACCTGGAGGTCAATGGACAGCCGCTGGCTTCGGGCATGAGCGATCAGTCGGGGTCGATTGCGCGCTTCTCTGAAACGGTGCTGACAGTGCCGGTCAGCGTTTCGGCGTTTTCGGTGCTGCGCCAAACCCTCGGACTGAGTCAGGCGCAATCGCTCAATGATTTGCCGTACGTGCTGCGCGGCAAATTGGCGGGCGGATTGTTTGGCACGATGCGGTTCACGGATACCGGCAAACTGAGCCTGCCGGGAACGATCGCAGTCCCCCGGCAAACCCCGCAATCTTGATCACCACAAATCCAATGTGGGAGCGGGCTTGCTCGCGAAAGCGGTGGATCAGTCAATACTCTGCTGAATGATGAACCGTATTCGCGAGCAAGCCCGCTCCCACATTTGTTATGCGATGAATCGGACACCGGGTTTGGCGCGTTCATCCACCGTCAGCTCAAACACATCCGGCCGCGCATAGTGCCCGACCACGTCGTAGTCATATCGCGCGCGAATCAAATCGTCCGTGTCGATTTCAGCCGTCAGCAAACCCGCGCCGTCGCGCAACGGCCCGGCCAGAATGTCACCCATCGGCCCGACAATCACACTCCCCCCCGCAATCAGCTGCCGATCCGCCGGCCAGTTGGCAATCTCCACGCCCAACGCCTGCGGTGACTCCTGAACCTGGCAGGCGCTGACCACAAAGCAGCGTCCTTCGTGGGCGATATGGCGCATGGTGACTTGCCACATCTCGCGCTCATCCACCGTCGGCGCGCACCACACCTCAATACCTTTGGCGTACATCGCCGTGCGCAGCAGCGGCATCATGTTTTCCCAGCAAATCACCGCGCCAATCCGCCCGATCTGGCTGTCGATCACCGGCAACGTCGAGCCATCGCCCTTGCCCCAGATCAACCGCTCGGTGCCGGTGGGCATCAGTTTGCGGTGCTTGGCAATCAGCCCGGCCTGCGGGTCGAAATACAGTGCCGTGCAATGCAGCGAACTGCCCGCGCGTTCGATCACACCAATCACCAGATTGGCCCCGGTACGTGCCGACAACCCGGCCAGGGCTTCAGTCTCGGCGCCCGGCACGTCGATGGCATTGGCGAAATACCGGGCAAACGCTTCACGCCCTTCCGGCAGGCGATAACCCAGCTGCGTACCAAACCCTTCGCCCTTGGGGTAACCGCCGAGCAACGCTTCGGGCATCACCACCAATTGCGCCCCGGATTCGGTAAGGGCGTTTTCCCAGGACAGGATCTGTTCCAGGGTGTCGGCTTTGCCTCCGGGCAAGGCGCCGATTTGCAGCGCGGCAACGATTGACTTGGGCATCGCAGTGACTCCATTGGCATCAGGTATTGCTCATTCTCCGGCGCCGCAGGGTCATGAATAAAGCCCGATTCGCTGCTGAATGATATGAGCACGATGAATATCACCACCATCGACTTCAACCTGCTCAACGTCTTCAAAGCGCTGCCTGAAGAGCCCGCAACGATCCGGATGCAACATTTCTCGCGCTCTCTTCTCCCCCTCTTCAATGGGGGGGTTTAAACGATCAAACCACGTCATTTTCCTACCCCAGAAAACAGATGCATCTGAATGCCAATAACAGGCGCAGGGGTATGACAATGATCAAGTTGCACGACACCTTACAGCTGCCGGATGTAGGACTGACCGGCTTTGAAACGCCGCTTAACGAAGTGGAGCGCGCCGTCCAGCATTCCGTGCACCAATTCGCCAAAAACGTTCTGCGTCCGATCGGCCAGGAGCTCGATAAAATGAGCGCCGAGGATGTTTGCGCCCCTGGCTCGCCGTTCTGGACGGTCTATCAGGAAGCCTCGAAGCTGGGACTTACCCCTGATTTCTTTTCCCAGTTCGAGCCCGACGTCGCGATTCGGCTGGAATCGCTGATTGGCGAAGAGATGGGATGGGGCGATGCTGGCCTGGGGGTCTCGTTGGGCGCTGCAGGTTTTCCTTTGCAGATGGCGATGTCAGTTGGCAACCAGGAACTGGTGGAGCTGTGCACCGGCAAGATCGGTTGCTGGATGATTACCCATCCGGACAAGGGCAGCGACATCATGGTCTACGACATGAAACGCGAATGGCCCAAGGATCAAGCCGGCAACAAGGGCAATCTCAGCGCCAGGGTCACAAAGGACAACATCGTCCTTAATGGCCAGTGTTCAGCCTGGGTATCGAACGGTGCCGTAGCGCAGGTCGGTCTGGCTTACATCGCCGCCGATTACGGTGACGGTTATTTCGATGCCGACGGTCGGCCCCACGGCTTGGCGGTCATTATCCCCCTTGACCTGCCCGGCATTTCCCGTGGCAAACCGCTGGACAAGATTGGCCAGCGCTCACTGCCCCAGGGCGAGATTTACTTCGACAACGTCACCGTACCGCGCCGTTTTGCGGTCGCAGAAAAAGACCAGTACTACGGCAATCAATCGTCGGCGTGGTCCTACGCCGGCACGCACATGTCGCAGGTTTTCACCGGTGTCGCCCGCTCGGCTTTTGAGCTGGCCTTGCAGTATTGCCACGAGCGCAAACAGGGCGGCCAGTTACTGATTGACCATCAGCTGACCCGCTATCGCCTGGGCGACATGATGCGCCGTGTCGAGTTGTCACGCAGTGTCGCGCGGCGCTCGCTGGCCTACGCCCGCCTCTCCCCGCATACCCATCCATACGCCACTGCTTCGGCCAAAGTGACCGTCACCGAAGAATGCATGAAGGTCGTCAGCGAAGCCCTGCAACTGTTCGGCGGCGCGGGCACTTCCCGTGAATACCCGATTGAAAAGCTGTTCCGCGATGCCCGCTCGGCGTTGATCGAGGACGGCGAGAACTACGTCATCACCATGCGTGTTGGCCTGCTGTGCCAACAACTTTATGCCGAAGGCTGGTCGCAGCACTGACCTCGACACCCCATCCAGCAATACTCCAAAAACAAGAGAGCTCACGAAATGGCTAAATACCCTGTAGTAGTTTACGGCGCCAGCGGCTACACCGGCATGCTGACCATGGACTGGTTGATTGACCAGAACATCCCGTTCACCGCCGTCGCTCGCAATGCCAAGCGCGCGCAAGAAATGATGGCGCAACGCGTGGTTCGTCTGGAATCGGCCACCTACGAAATCATCGAAGCCGACCATACCGTTGAAGCACTCACCCACGCCTTCAAAGGCGCCAAGGTCGTTTGCAACACCGTCGGCCCGTTCGTCCACTTCGGTCTGACCACCGTTGAAGCAGCACTCAAGGCGGGTTGCCATCACCTCGACACCACCGGGGAACAGGGCTACATGCGCCAGGTCCGTGAGCAGTTCGGCGAGCTGTATGCGCAGGCCGGTCTGGTGGTATCACCCTCGCTGTCCTACATGTACACCTACGCTGAAATCGCCGCCGAACTGGCCCTGGAACACCCGGGCATCGACGCGCTGGAAACCTCGACACTCTGCCGTGGCCCGCGTGGCGGCGCAGCCGGTGTCACCGTCGGTTCGACCGCATCGATTTTCGAGCTGTTTCGCTCAGAACAATGCTACCTGTGGGAGAAAAAGCTTGTACCGCACGCGATGGGCACTTCCTTCAACATCGCCTCGCCTGACTTCTTGAGCCCGGTCTTCGCCTTGCCATGGGGCGGCACCTCGTTGCCGGTGTATTTCGAGAATGATCCCCGGGTGCGTTCCTGCGTTTCCTGCGTCGGCTTCTACGACAACGACGTCATGAAAATGGTGCATGCCGTGGGCCAGAAGTGGGAGTCAGAGTACAAGTTCCTGCCACCCGAACAGCAGGACGCCGTCATCCAGCAATTGGTCCAGTCGACTACTCCGACCATGCCGCCGCGCGAGCGCACCACCATTACACGCATGGTCGATACCGCCATCGGCCGCGGCCAGCTGTCTGCCGTGCGGGCCACCGTGCACGGCACTACCGCTTACATCGCCACCGGCGCCTTGCAGACTGCAGCGGCGATCAAACTGATCGATGGCGACACCAACAAGGTCGGTTTCGTCTCCGGCTCCAAAGCCTTTGGTCATCGCTACCTGCTGGGCTTCCTTGAAGAACGTGGTCTGGCCCGCGCCACCGTTACCCAGCTCTGACCTGCAACTCAGGAACTGACATGGCAATTATCGATTTTTATGATCGCGGTTGGCGCATTGATCCCAGCGCCATCGCCTACATCCAGGGCGAGCGTTCCTTTACGTTTAATGAAATCGGCGAACTGTCCTGCCGCATCGCCAACGCGCTGCTCGCACTGGACTTGCCGAAGGGAACCAAAGGCGCGATCTGGGCTGGCAATGACGTGACGGCCTGGACCTGTACCCTGGGGCTGTGGCGCGCGAACATGACCTGGATTCCGGTCAACGGGCGCAATGCCGTTCAGGAGAACACCGACATTCTCGACGCGTTCGATTGTGACGTGATGTTCTACCAGCACGAATTCGCAGCAGCGATGGCCGACATCCGGCCTTCCCTGCCGAAGATCAAGCACTGGATCTGCATCGACGCCACCGACGGCGATACACCGTCGCTGGACACCTGGACCGCAGGCCAGCCGTCGACACGCCCGGAAGTCGCCTATGACATGGACGACGTGGTCATGCTGTCGCCCACCGGCGGCACCACCGGCAAGCCCAAAGGCGTGATGAATACGCATCGCAGTGCGCAAACCTTCATTGCGCACTTCATGCTCGCCTGTGCTTATCGCGACGGGCTTAAACCGGTGAATATGGCCGCCGCGCCAATGACCCACACCGCAGGTCTGCTGGCAGTGCCCTGCACCGCTCAAGGTGGCACGGTAGTCGTGCTTCCAAAACCAGATCCCGCGTTGATGCTGACATCCATTGCACAACACAAGGTCAGCGAATTCTTTCTGCCGCCGACGGTGATTTACAAGCTGCTGGAAATCCCCGGCATCGAAAAGGTCGACTTCTCCTCGGTGAAATACCTGCTGTACGGCGCCGCGCCGATGTCAGTCGAAAAGCTGAAAAAGGCCATTGAAATCTTCGGTCCGATCATGGCCGGTGGTTATGGTCAGACCGAGGCCCCCGCGAGCATCGCCAACCTGCGCCCGGACGAGCATCTGGTAAACGGTGAACTGGCCAGTGACAGCCGTCTGTCCTCGGTCGGCCGCCCCAACCCGCTGATTCGGGTCGAAATGATGAACGATGCAGGGCAGATTCTGGCCCGGGGCGAAACCGGTGAAATCTGCGTGCAGGGCGATCTGGTCATGAAGGGCTATTACAAACAGCCGGAAGTGACCGCGCAGACCATCGTCGATGGTTGGCTGCACACCGGCGACATCGGCCATATCGACGCTGAAGGCTACCTGCACCTGACCGACCGCAAGAAGGACATGATCATCACCGGCGGCTTCAACGTCTATCCGAGTGAAGTCGAGCAAGTCTTGTGGAGCCACCCGGCTGTACAGGACTGCGCCGTGATCGGCGTGCCCGACGAGAAATGGGGCGAGGCGGTCAAGGCCGTGGTTGAACTCAACCCCGGGCATACCGTTACGTCGCAGGAACTCATCGATCTGTGCAAATCCCGGCTGGGTGGCGTCATGGCACCCAAAACCGTGGACTTCGTTGACAGTTTGCCACGCAGCCCGGTGGGCAAGGTTCTGAAGAAAGACCTGCGTGCCCGCTACTGGGACGGCGCGCAACGCCAGATCTGATTCACCGCCCCTCGCCCCCACCATCGTAAAACGGCGCCGCAGTCATGCGGCGTCCGTCAGGAGAGTTGCATGAGCACAATCTACATTGCCGGCATCGCGATGACAGTTTTCGGCCGTCATCTGGAGCGCAGCCTCGACGACCTCGCGCGCGAAGCGCTGGAAGGCGCACTGAAAGACGCCAACTGCAGCCGCCAGGACTTGGGCATCGCCTTTTATGCCGGCATGACCAACGGCCCGCTGCAAGGCCAGATTTCCATACCGGGCCAGGTCGTGTTCAGCAAGATCGGCATTGAGGGCATTGCGGTCTACAACGTGGAAAACGCCTGCGCCTCTGGAAGCTCGGCGTTCAACCTGGCCGTGCAAAGCCTCCAGGCTGGCACGACCGATGTCGCTCTGGCGCTGGGCGCCGAAAAAATGAACATTCCCGACAAAGCGAAGGCCTTCCAGATTTTTGAGGGTGGATGGGACGTGTCTCGCGTCGAAGAGAACTACCAAACGCTGGTGAACATGGGCGAAGGTGTCGATATTCCCGAAGGTTCGGAGTCGGACAAACCCTACAGCAGGTTCATGGCAATCTATGCCGCCATGTGCCGCTATCACATGAAAACCTACGGCACCACACAACGGCAGATCGCGGCGGTCTCGGCCAAGAACCATACCCATTCGGTGCACAACGCGTTTTCGCAGTTTCGCAAGCCGTTCACCATCGAAGAGATCCTCGCAGCACCGCCGATCACCTACCCGATCACCCTGCCGATGTGTGCACCGCTTTCGGATGGCGCTGCAGCCGCAATCCTCTGCACCGAGGAAGGCCTCAAGCGTATCGGCGCGGATCGCAGTCGCTGCATCAAGGTGGCGGCCAGCGTGATCCGCAGTTTCAGCCATCGTCGCCTCGATCAGCCAGAGCTGAACATCTCGCGACGTGCAGCCGACCACGCTTATGAACTCGCAGGGCTGAGCCCGGAAGATATCGATGTCGCCGAAGTGCATGACGCCTCGGCGATGGGCGAAATCATCCAGGTCGAAAACCTGCGACTGGCCGAACCCGGCATGGGCGGGCCGTGCGCCGAACGCGGTGATTTCACGCTCGGTGGCCGAATCCCGGTCAACACGTCGGGCGGTCTCGAATCCAAGGGACATCCCATCAGCGCTACCGGCATCGGTCAACTTTGCGAGCTGGTCATTCAATTGCGCGGTGAGGCCGGCAAACGCCAGGTCGAAGGCGCGCGCCACGGCATTCAGGAAAACGGTGGCGGATTGCAGGGCATCGAAGAAGCCGCTGTCGCCATTCACATTCTCAGTAAGTAACCCTCCAGTCCTGGTGATGGGCGGTGGCGGGTGAAACATCAAAATAACAAGGATAAAAGACATGTTTCAAAACAAAGTAGTGGTCATTACCGGTGCAGGTTCCGGCATTGGCCGGGAACTGGCGATTCAACTGGCAGAAGCCGGTGCGCGCCTGGCGCTTTCCGACATTAATCGCGTGGGTCTCGACGAAACCCTGCGGCGCCTGCCCGCCGGTAGCAACGTCAACAGCTATCTACTGGACGTGGCGTCATGGGACGCCTTTCAAGCCCACGCTGACGAGGTCAAACGCGATTTCGGCACTGTGCATTTCGTCATCAACAACGCAGGCGCCACCGTTGTCGGCACGGTAGCCAACACGTCGATCGAAGAGTACGAGTGGCAACTCGGCATCAACCTGTGGGGCGTGCTCTACGGCACCAAGGCGTTTTTGCCGATGATGCTGGAGCAACGCGAAGGTTGCGTCGTCAACATCTCCAGCATTTTCGGAATGCTGGGTTATCCGATGCAGAGTGCCTACAACATGTCGAAATTTGCCATTCGCGGCCTGACCGAATGCCTGTGGTCGGAACTCGAGAACACCGGCGTACGCGCGGTGTGTGTTCACCCCGGCGGCATCAAGACCAACATCGAAAAAGCCAGCCGGCGCTGCAAGGCAGGCGGCCCAGAAGAAGAAAAGTTCGCGGCCCTCGCCGCCGGCATGCTGCTGACCCCTGCTGAGGAGTGTGCCGCCGACATCATCAAAGGCCTGCGCAAAGGCTCGAAACGCATTTTGACCGGGAACAAGTCGAGAACCGTGTTCTGGGTGAGTCGACTGTTCCCGAACAGTTATCCAAAACTGCTCAAACTGATGGCTTGAGGAATCGAATCATGCAAACCAAATACACCAATGGGCTGTTCAAGTCCGCCGCTTGCTTCAACGTACTCGCCGGCCTGCCAATGCTGATAGCCCTGCGTCCGGTTGCCGATCTGATGGGACTGGAGATCACGCCGACGTCTGCCCTGTTCATTCAAATCACCATGGGACTGGTGGTTATGTTTGGTTGGGCGTACTGGATGGTCAGCCGCGATCCGGTTCGTTTCAGGCCCTACATCGTGCTCGGGCTGCTCCTGAAAATCATGGTAGCCATCCTCATAGGTGGGCACTGGCTGGCGGGCAGCATCCCTCTGCAACTGCCGGCCCTGGCATCGGGTGACATCCTCTTTGCGGTGTTGTTCTGGCGTTACTTGAGCGGCAGCCGACTGGCTGCGGCACAGCGCTGCTGATCATCCCCCCTCGCCAATGGGGGGGTGGTAAATGCGCAGGCGATACAGGATGCCTCTGAACACCGTGAACCCTCTCACCCCACAAGAGAACAACAAAAATGTTTTATGAAAACATCGATACCGCCTCGATCGACGCCGATGACTTGCCGTGGGTCCCCTTCACGCCTTACAGCGATGAAGTCTTCATCAAATACCTGAAGTGCGACCCGATTCGCGGCGAGACCATCACCCTGCTCAAGGCTCCGGCGGGCGTTCCTCTGGCCAAGCATCATCATTCCGGCACGGTCGTCGTCTACACCATCAAGGGCGCCTGGAAATACCTGGAACACGATTGGATTTCGAAACAGGGCGGCGTGGTTTTCGAAACCGCCGGCACCAGTCATACCCCGATCGGGTTGACTGAATATGGCGATGAAATCATCACCCTGAACATTACGGTGGGTGACCTGCTGTATTTCGACGACAACAACAACCTTGTCGCCATCGAAAACTGGAAATCCAGTGTCGAGCGTTATCTGGCGTTCTGCAAAGCCAATGATATCGAGCCTAAAGACATCACCAGCTTTTCGGTCTGATCAGCCTCCCAGTGTCGCAGGCGCCCGGTTTCGACCGGGCGGCTGTGTTGTTGCAATTACAAGAAAAAACGGAGACATCCATGTCCCAGAAGCTGCAACCCGCCGGGCGGTTCACATTAAAACTCTGCGCGCTGCTGGCCAGCTCGGTCGCCTCTGCACAAGACTCGCTGCCCTTCCCGCCGACGCCTTCGGCCAGTGACGCCCAACCGACGCTGCAAGCATCGAAGCATCAAAAACGCCAGCAACAATCTCACTTGCCGGCCGACGCGCCGAATATCCTGGTGATCATGCTCGATGATGCCGGCTTCGCGCAGTCCGACACCGTCGGCGGTGCGATCCATACGCCGACCCTGAGCCGGGTTGCCGACAGCGGCGTGCGTTACAACGCCTTTCATACTGCCGCGATCAGCTCCGCCACCCGGGCCGCGTTGTTGACCGGACGCAATCACCATCGCGTCGGCAACGGCGTGATTGCCGAACTGGCCACCGATTGGGATGGCTACACCGGCAAGATTCCGAAAAGCTCGGCGACCATGGCCGAAGTGCTCAAGCAATACGGCTACAGCACCGCTGCGTTCGGCAAATGGCATAACACCCCGCCGATGGAAACGACGGCTGCGGGCCCATTCGATAGCTGGCCGACCGCCTACGGCTTCGAACATTTCTACGGTTTCCTGGCCGGCGAAACCTCGCAGTACGAGCCGCGCCTGTACCGCGACACCACGCCAATCGAGCCGCCACGCGACCCGAAATATCACCTCAGTGAGGACTTGGCGAATCAGGCCGTGAACTGGCTGCAGGATCAAAAAACCTACGCGCCGGACAAACCGTTTTTCATGTACTGGACGCCGGGTGCCGTACACGGCCCACACCAGGTGAACGCGCAGTGGGCAGACAAATACAAAGGCAAGTTTGACGGTGGCTGGGATGCTTATCGCGCACAGACATTCGAGCGCCAGAAAGCCTTGGGCTTTATCCCGCAGGACGCCGTCCTCACGCCGCGCCCGGCGGAAATGCCCGCCTGGGACAGCTTGTCGGCTGAGCAGAAACAATATCAGGCACGCTTGATGGAAGTGTATGCCGGGTTCCTGGAACACGCCGACACTCAGGCCGGCAAGATCCTCGACGAGCTGGAGCGTGAAGGGAAGCGCGACAATACGCTGATCTTCTATGTCTTCAGCGATAACGGTGCGTCTGCCGAAGGCATGGAAGGCACGATCAATGAGTTGCTGGCTCAGAACGGAATCCCGGTTCCCAAAGAACAGCAGTTGAAAGTCCTTGATGAAATGTACGGCGGCCTGTCGGCGCTCGGCGGCCCCAAACTTGAAAGCATGTACAACTCGGCTTGGGCCTGGGCAGGTTCGGGGCCGTTTGTCGGCACCAAACTGGTCGCCGGCTACTTCGGTGGCACGCGCACGCCACTGGCCGTTTCCTGGCCGAAGCAGATCAAGGCAGACGCCAAGGTTCGCGGGCAATTCCATCATGTTAACGACATTGCCCCGACCGTCTACGACGTGCTGTCGATCACGCCGCCCAAAGAGGTCAACGGTATCGCTCAAGACCCAATTGACGGTGTGAGCATGCGCTACACCTTCAATGACGCTCAGGTGAAATCGAAAAAACCGGCTCAATACTTCGAAGTGTTCGGCAGCCGTGGCGTTTACAAGGACGGCTGGATGGCTTCGGTGTTCGGCCCGCGCAAACCTTGGGTACAAGGTTTTGCCCAGTTCATGGGATGGAATCCTGAGAAGGATCAATGGTCGCTGTTTAACCTGCAGGATGACTACTCCCAGGCCAAAGACGTCGCCGCGGCCAACCCGGAAAAACTGGCTGAGCTGAAAGCGGAATTCGACGTGCAGGCCAAGGCCAACCACGTTTACCCGATTGGCGCGGGTCTGTACCCGTTCCTCAATCCGGCCGCACGGATAGCCACCACGCAGCACGAGTGGCACTTCAGCGATCGCATCAAGCGCTTCCCTGAGTTCGCCGCACCGAACCTGCGTAGCCAGAACAGCAAAGTAGTCGTCGACGCCGAAGTTCCAGCCGGCGCCAGTGGCGTGCTGTATGCGTTGGGCGGTATTGGTGGTGGGGTCAGCTTGTATATGGATGACGGCTTCCTGGTTTACGAATACAACGACCTGGCAATTGCTCGCGTCAAACTCCGGTCCACCGAACGAGTACCCGCCGGCAAAGTCAGCATCGAAGTACTCACCACGATGTCGTCAGCCAAACTCGGTGCACCCGCCAACTTGAGCTTGCTGCTTAATGGGAAGGAAGTTGCCAAAGGCGTGACGCCGTTTACGCCGTCCCTGACCTTCACCGCGAGCGAGACCTTCGACGTGGCTGAAGACCTCGGCTCCCCGGTCACCCTGGATTATTTTGACCGTGCACCATTCGCCTTCAACGGCAAGGTCAATGATGTACACGTGACCTACCTGCCTTGACTTTGCTACAGAGTCCCGGGCCGAGCAGGAGCGTGTTCAAATGCCCCTGCCCCGCCACTTAGAGCGGGCTCTGAAAGGCTGCACCACTCCAGAAAGCCCGCCCCGTGCGGGTTTTCTGGTTTCCGTGACTCGCAAAATGGCGTTTAACCGACTGCCTTCATGCTCGTCCCCTGTTGTCCCCGGCCTGGGCTCGATACTGAGCCGGCGTAGTTGCATGTGCCGTCTTGAATGCAGCCGTCAGGTGGCTCTGGGTACAGAAGCCACATTCCAGAGCTATGTGCAGAATCGGCAGATCGGTTTGTATAAGTAAATTACGTGCATGTTCCAGCCGCGCATTCATCACGTAACGATGGGGTGGCAGGCCCATGGCGCGCTGAAACAGCCGGCGAAAATGCGCCGGACTGACCCCGGCCTGTTCCGCCAGCTGGTTGATCGACAGTTCTTGCGCCAGATGCTCGCGGATGTAGGCCAGCACCGCCTGCAGACGCGCCAGGTGCATATGAGGCGGATGAATGCCGCTGCTGGTATCAGCACGCAGCGCCCGGCCCACCTGCTCGAGCATGACCGTGGCCAACCTTGCCATGAAGCCCTGATCGGCCTTTGCCCGCAGGTTTAGCTCGTCCATCAGTTGCCGCGCAGCGGCGCTCACCAAGGCATCACTGAAAGGCAACGGAGCCTGGGCGCCAACGCAGAGTTCACGCAAGCTCTGAAAAACCCCGTCAGTTCGTTCAGGGAGGTAAAACACCGCGAAATCGACACTGCCGGAGTAATGCCAATGGGTTGCGCAACCGGCGGGCATCAATAGCGAGACGCAAGGCAGCGATGTCGAGCGCAGCTCCCCTTTCATGCTCTCTTGTACCCGCGAACCACCCAACTGGGTGAGCAACGTCATAACACCAATCGGTGGAACGGCATGATCGGTCGCATGCAGGAAGTAGCGCTCGGCATACAAAGGCATTTCACGGCACAGCATGCCGCCAACCATCGGCAACCCCATTGCCTCGTGGACTTGTTGTTGCGGACTCATCGGTATCTCCATCGCAGCCATGTTCAAGCCCCGTGCAAACACCAAGCAGGCCGTTGCATCTTCAGTCGAGGAAGCGCGATGGTCAATTTACATGACAACCGGCATTTGCCCGCCGTTGGTTGAGGCGGCCTTTGAAACGCCGCTGACTGAAGAAGAATCCGCCATTTAGCAGCCCGTGCATCCGACTGCAAAAAATGCCCTGCGAGCCATCACCCAAGAACTCGACAAAAAGAGCATGGCCGACGTTTTGTCCCCCTTGGCCAAATCGAACCTACTCTCAGAGTGCTACGCCATCGCTCTTCTGCGGGCCACGTACCAGTCGTCCTGGCAATGCACCTGTAGCCTCTCCTTCCCGATAGATCGGGACTCCTGACACAATGGTGGCGACATATCCACGCGCGCCCTGCAGCAACCGCTTGCCGCCAGCCGGCAGGTCGAAGTGCATTTGCGGCTGGTCCAGCGCCAACCGATCCATATCGATGACGTTGAGGTCCGCCTTCATGCCGGGTGCGATCACCCCTCGATCAAACAGCCCGACAGCACGTGCCGTGTCGCTCGTCTGGCGCTTGACCAGCCAGGACAAGGTGAACTTTCCACTCTTACGGTCCCGCCCCCAATGTGTCAGCAGATAGCTCGGGAAGCTGGCATCGCAAACGACGCCCACGTGTGCTCCGCCGTCGCCCAGTCCCATCACCGTGTTCGGGTCGGCAATCATCTCGCCGCAGGCATCAAGATTGAAATCCGCGTAGTTCGCAAACGGCGCGTACAGGAAACTGCGGCCTTCATCCTCCAACAACATGTCGTACGCCAACTCCGCAGGCTTGCGGCCCTGTCTGGCCGCTTGCGCCGCCACCGACGTATCGCGGTCCGGCTCATAGTTTGCCGGGTTACCAAGCGGGAAAATCATCTCGAACGTCGTCAGATGCCGCGCCAAACCACTCGCTGGCGGCAGCTCTATTTCTTCCAGTAACCGCTGTCGAAGATCACTCTCCTTCAGCAGTGCAACGCGCTGCGCCAGGGATTCCTGGGCAATTGCCATGTAGCTGGCGCACTCAAAGAATGGATTGAGGCTTGCCTGAAGACCGAGCAGAGTGCCAATCGGACGCGGTGCCACTTGCGCGAGCATAGGCAGCCCCGCCTCGACCGCATCGGCGGTCAGTGCAAGCAACTGGCGCCACGCTTCCTTCTTGTGTGTCTGCTGCGCCAGGGAAAATGACATTGGCCTACCCGACCGCTCGACGATGCGACGCATCATCGCGAACTCCGTTTCAAGGTCGGGTGCATCAAAATCGGTGATCAGGGCAATGACACCACGCCCCGCATCCTTCAGGCCCATCGCGATGCCCATCAGCTCCTCTTCAGCGGCGCGCAGCGAAGGGGTCGGATCGCCATTGAGAGTCCGATGGTTGATTGTGCGCGACGTCGAAAAGCCGATGGCTCCCGCGTGCATGGCCTCTTTCGCCAGTAGGCGCATCTGCGCGATATCCTCGGCAGTCGCCGCTTCAAGGCGGGTGGCACGCTCGCCCATCACGTACACGCGCAGGGCACCGTGAGGCAGCTGAGCGCAAATGTCGATGTCATGCGGTCGCCTTTCCAAGGCAGCAAGGAACTGGCCAAAACTTTCCCATTCCCAGTCAAGCCCCTCATGCAACACGGCTCCGGGAATGTCTTCCACCCCCTCCATAAGCTCGATCAGGCGCTCGCGGTCCTGCGTGCGCACCGGCGCGAATCCGACGCCGCAGTTGCCCATGACGACAGTCGTGACACCATTCCAGCTCGATGAAGCCAGCCGCGAATCCCACATCGCCTGACCATCGTAATAGGTGTGAATATCCACAAAGCCTGGTGTCACCACCAAGCCACGCGCATCGATCTCTTCCTTTGCCGAACCAGATACCTTGCCCACTTCGACAATCCGGCCATCCAGCACCGCGATATCGGCTTCGAACAACGGATTACCCAAACCGTCCGCCACCATGCCTGCGCGAATCACCAGATCAAATACCTTCACCATCGCTCACCTCAAATCAGAAAGTTGCACAGTGCAGGTAGAGCTGGGCTCCCCCCGCTGTATGGAGGTTGGACATGGATGCAATGATTGTTCTTCCAGGTATCGACAACTCACATGGAAAGCGCACATTTTTGTCGAAATATGCTCATGCCGAGATGTCGCCTATCCGCTTTCAATCCCGACTTTCCTATCCGAAGATCGCTTGAAAACTTCCCCACAGACATACCACGTCAAATCCTTGATAGAAGTAACCTGACCGATCCCATCGCTGTTCGGCCACCCCGAATCCGTGACCGACGAATGGATCAGATTGACCTGTGCTCCCTGCCTCTTTTGATGACAATGCAAATTTTCTGCTTCGAACAAAGAGAACAAATCATGAAGGAGAACGTCATGTTCGATTACATCGTGATAGGCGGCGGTGCTGCCGGCTGCGTGGTCGCCAGCCGGTTGTCGGAAGATGCGGACATTTCAGTCTGCCTGCTCGAGGCAGGCGGCCCCGATAGCAATCCACTGGTGCATATACCCGCCGGATTTGCGGCCATGGTGCCGACTTCGATCAACAACTGGCAGTACCAGACCGTGCCTCAGGCTGGACTCAATGACCGCATCGGCTATCAACCACGGGGCAAGACCCTGGGTGGTAGTTCGTCGATCAATGCCATGGCTTACCATCGCGGCCACCCCGGTGATTTCGACCACTGGGCGGCACTGGGCAACCCGGGATGGAGTTATCAAGAGGTGCTGCCGTTCTTCAAGCGCGCCGAGCATAACGAGAACTTCAAAGACGCCTTGCACGGGCAAAATGGCCCGCTCAATGTTCGCTTCCATTCCTCACCCAACCCCTTTGGCGAGACGTTCGTCGAGGCGGGCCGGCAAGCTGGTTACCCGGCCTGCCCGGATCAGAATGGCGCTCCCATGGAAGGCTTCGGTCGCGCGCAAGTGATGCAGAAAGACGGGCAACGTTGCAGCGCGGCAAAGGCTTACCTCACGCCCAATCGGGCACGCAAGAACCTGCACATCGAAACCCATGCCCATGCCACGCGAATCCTCTTCGAGGGCAAGCGTGCGGTAGGTGTCGAATTCGTGCAGAACGGGGTAAAGCGTGAGCTGCGCGCCCGCTGCGAACTGATCTTGAGTTCCGGGGCCTTCAACTCCCCGCAACTGTTGTTGTTGTCGGGTGTAGGTCCTCTTGCCCAGCTGCTGAAATTTGACATCCCCGTCGTTCACGAACTGCCAGGCGTGGGTAAAAATCTGGTGGACCACATCGACTATGTGCATTCGTATCGGGTCAAGTCCCGCAAGCTGCTGGGGCTGTCGCTGCCCGGTTTCTGGGATGTCTTGAAAGCGGGGATCAGCTACTGGCGCAAACGCACGGGCCCTCTGACCAGCAACTTTGCCGAGGCCTGCGCCTTCGTCAAGACTTCGCCGGAACTGGCCCAGCCAGATATCGAGCTGGCGCTGACCATCGCCATGTTCGCCAACCATGGCCGCACCCTGTATCGCGGCCACGGTTTGAGCGTACATGCGTGCCTGTTACACCCCAAAAGTGTCGGCCAGTTGACCCTGGCCAGCGCCGACCCGCTGGTTGCACCGCTAATCGATCCGGCGTTCCTGAGCCATCCGGACGATGTCGCGACCATGGTCGAGGGCTACAAGGTCATCCGCAAGGTCATGCAGACTCCGGCTTTCCAGGCGTTCAAGCCACGCGATGTGCTGGATACGCCAATGCAGACCGACGCGCAGATCGAGCAGGTCATCCGCAACCGCGCGGATACTCTTTATCACCCGGTAGGAACCTGCAAGATGGGCGCAGATGCCATGGCCGTGGTGGATGCCCGACTGAAGGTGCACGGCTTGGAAGGTCTGCGGGTGGCCGATGCGTCGATCATGCCGACTATTATCGGATGCAGCACCACGGCAGCCACCGTGATGATCGGCGAAAAGGCGGCTGAGTTTATTCGCCAGGACCGCGCAGCACCTGCATCAAAGGCCAGTCATGAGGCCAATGCACTGGATCACCCAGCGTAACCCGCTTGCGCTCACCGCCATCATCGATGGCGGTGCCGACCGGATGATCCTGCTCCTGTTCGCACCGGGGAAAAGTGCAAATGCCGTGACAGATTATTTTTTCAGCAACTCTGCAATGGAACCGTCTTCGCGCAAGGCGTGACAGGTATTGAGCAGTCTACCGGTGGCGCGGCGGTAAGCCTCGGTATCGGCAGCGGTGCGCGGCGCAACCATGGCGCGCCCCATGGGGATGGTCTGAAACGCCGTGGTGGCGATGGGCAGCAATAGCTCTGTCAGATGCACACAGCCACCAACCCCGCCGAATAGCTCCTTGATTCGCCGCGAAAAGCCGGCGCCAATGCGCTCCCCCAACAATTTGTCGTAAGCCGACATGGCGCCACGGCACTCGCTGGTCGGCACCTGGGTCATGTCGACCTGCACTTCGCGCACTATGAAGTCATCGTCCAGGGCCAAGCGGATGAACATGCCGTGATAGGTCTGCCCCGCCACCAGCTCGCGCCCTTCGACCAGCGTCACTGGATGAGTCTTGCTATCGGACAGCCGCCCTTCGATATCCCACAGACCATCTGCTCGCAGATACCCCAGACACTGGACCTCGCGCCGGTGAATCAGTCGGCGCCCCTGCTCATCGACATCGTCAGTCATGTTTGAACTCCTGATAGTGAAGAGCGCCAGTTGCGCATTGTTGTTGAAAAGGACTCACGATGGTGCGGATGAGCGGGCTCGTGCGCCGGTCATCTCGCCCCTATCACCGGTCCCCTGCGTAACGCACAAATCCTGCGCGTTTTTTTTGCCTGCCTTCCAGTCACCAATTGGACCACCGCTAGCATTGCAATGACCTGCACCACCATCAAGGCCATTCTTACTATCGACTCATCCACTGCGAACCACTCGGCGCCCGATGCCGCTAACAAAAAAAGGTGAGTTGTCATGAGTGAAGATATTTTGCTGTACGAGATCGCGGGTTCGGTTGCGCGCCTTACGCTCAACCGCCCCAAGGCCATGAACGCACTGAACCTCGCGATCCTGGCCGAACTCGAACGGCGTCTGGACGAGATCGCCCGCGATGACGAGTTGCGGGTAGTCATCCTCACCGGTGCAGGGCCTGCCTTCTGCGCCGGTGCCGATCTGAAGGAAATCCTCGCCGGTAGCAGCCTGGCAGCCGGTGAAGCGGACTTCCTTGACCGCGCCAGTGTGGTCTTCGACCAACTGCGCAACTTCCCGAAGCCAGTCATCGCCGCCCTTAACGGTGTGACCATGGGTGGCGGCCTGGAGCTGGCGATGTGTGCCGACATGATCGTCGCAGCGCACAGCGCGACCCTCGCCGATGCCCACGCCAACTTCGGCGTGTACCCGGGTGCCGGTGGCGCTGCGGTATTGCCGCGCCTGATCCCTTTGAATATGGCGATGTACCTGCTGATGACCGGCAAATCGCTTTCGGCCGCCGAGATGAAAGGCTACGGCCTGGTTTGCGAAGTCCACGCCGATTCCGAACTGGCCGATGGCGCCTTGGCCTTGGCCGCGCAGATCGCGAAGAAGAGCCCGATTGCTCTGCGCCGCATGAAGGAAGTGGCACGCAGCTCAGCCGACAAGACCCGCGACGACGCCTTGCTGCATGAACAGGTCATGTTGCGCAAACACCTGCGCACCGCCGACTTCCAGGAAGGCCTGCAGGCCTTTGCCGAGAAACGCGCAGCCCAATTCAAGGGCCGCTGAGCCCGGCTCGCCCATTGGGCTTTCCACGCGATCGATACAGGAACAAACGATGAACGATATTTATGTAGTGGGCGTCGGCATGACCGCTTTCGGCCGTTTGCTCGAGCGCAGTGTGTACGACATGGTCGATGAGGCTGTGGGCCTGGCATTGAAGGATGCCGGCGCCAGCGCCAGCGACATCGGCTCGGCGTACTACAGCACCTTGACCAACGGCATGTTGCAGGGCCAGACCGCTATTCCCGGGCCGATCGCCATGCGCCGCCTCGGCGTTGAAGGTGTACCGGTGTTCACCGTGGAGAACGCCTGTGCTTCGGGTTCCTCGGCATTCAACCTGGCGACCCTGGCGCTGCGCGCCGGCCAATGCGACATCGCTCTGGCCGTCGGCGCGGAAAAAATGAACGTCCCCGACAAGGCCAAGATGTTCGCCGTGTTCGATGGCGGCTGGGATATCACCACCGTGGAGCAGAACAAAAATACTCTGCTGGCCATGGGCGAAGGCATCGTGCCGCCGCCGGGCACGGTTTCCGAACGCCCATACAGCGTATTCATGGACGTGTATGCCGCCATCTGCCGCAACCACATGCTGCGCTATGGTACGACCCAGCGGCAGATCGCAGCGGTCGCCGCGAAAAACCACCAGCATTCGGTATACAACCCCCTGGCCCAGTTCCAGCAGGCCTTCAGCATCGACGAAGTATTGGCCTCCCCGCCCATCTGCTACCCGCTGACCACACTTATGTGCTCGCCGATCAGTGACGGTGCGGCGGCCGTGGTGCTGTGCAACGCCGACGGCCTGAAGCGCTTGAAGGGGGCTGGCGGACGCGCGATTCGCGTACTGGCCAGCGTTGTGCAGACCGGCACCTCGCGCGGGCTGGACGAGCCAGAAAAAATCGTCGCCCACCTTGCGGCGCAGAAAGCCTACGCCCAGGCGGGTGTCGATCCGTCCGATGTCAGCGTCGCGGAGGTCCATGACGCCTCGGCCATTGGCGAAATCCTTAATGCTGAATCGCTGATGCTGGTGCCTTTCGGCGAAGGCGGCCCGGCGGCCGAACGTGGTGACTTCACCGTGGGCGGCAAGATCCCGATCAACCCGTCCGGAGGCCTGGAATCCAAGGGCCACCCAATCGGTGCTACTGGCCTTGGCCAGATCCACGAACTGGTCACGCAATTGCGCGGCGAAGCCGGCAAACGCCAGGTCGAAGGCGCGCGCATTGCCATCCAGGAAAACGGTGGTGGTCTGTACGGCATCGAAGAAGCCGTAGTCGCCGTGACCATCCTCGCCAAACACTAAATCCTGTCACTGCCCCCCGTCACCGGGGCCCAGTCAACAAGAACAGTGAAGGAAAAACATCATGGGACATGTCATGCGTACCCCGGAGCAGGTTGAAGCCGTTGAAAGCTTCCGCCGTTTCCTGGCCGACAAGATCGACCCGGTATTCAACAAGGAATACCGCGACAAATTCATCCCGCGCGAGAAGATGGCCGAGGTCATGCGCCAACTCACCGAGTTCGGCATGATCTCGGGCGCGGTCGGCGAAGCCAACGGTGGCCTGGGCCTCGACTGGCCGACCATGATCATGCTCTTCGAAGAAGTCGCCGCTTGTTCGGTCGACCTGTCGACGCCTGTGCTGATCAATTCCTTCGGCGCACAGCTACTGGAAAAACTGGCGCCGGACCAGCTGCGCGAGCGCTACCTGCCGGGCCTGATTAGCGGCGACCTGTTTGTCAGCATGGGTATCTCGGAACCGGACGTCGGCTCCAACGTACTGGAGATCAAAACCCGCGCCCGCCGCGAGGGTGACGACTTCATCATCAATGGTGAAAAGACCTGGATCAGCAACGGCTCCTACTCCGACTTCCTGATCTGCACCTGTCGCACCGGCGATGACCCACGCAAGGGACTGACCCACTTTTTACTCGACCGCAAAGAACATCCGTACGAAGTCCGCGACATCCACAAGATCGCCTTGAACAGCCAGTCGACCGCGCAAATTTTCCTCAACGATGTTCGTGTACCCGTCAGCAACATTATCGGCAAGGAAGGCGAGGCGTTGAAAAACACCCTGTCGCTCTTCGAGCGCTCGCGGGTATTCGTCGCGGCCCAGGGCTTGGGGATCGGCCGCCGCGCGCTGGAAGAAGCCGTACGTTATGCCAAGGAGCGCAAGCAACACGGCAAGGTGATCGCCGGCCACCAATTGATCAGCGCCATGCTCGCGGAAATGGCCACCAACGTGGATGCGGCGCGCCTGCTGACCTACCGCGCCGCCGAGATGATCGGTGCTGGTATTCCGGCGGAAATGGAAGCGGCCATGGCCAAGTACTTCGCCTGTGAAGCCGCTGTCACCATCGCCCGCCAAGCGGTACAGATCCATGGCGGCGCGGGCGTGACTACCGACTTCCTGGTCGAGAAGCTGGCCCGTGAAGCCATCGTCATACCGATCCCGGAAGGCACCTCGCAGATCCAGCAACTGATTATCGGCCGCGCCCTGACCGGGGTTAACGCGTTCTGATCAAGCATTGCTTTAACACCTGAAAACAAGACTCGGCTCCCCAGAGCCAAACAACAAGGGACACACTATGCGTATTCAAGACAAAGTCATCGTGATCACCGGCGGCGCTTCGGGCCTGGGCCTGGCGACCGCACATTACCTGGCCGGCGAGAAAGCCGGTCGCGTGGCAATTTTCGACCTCAACATCGAAGCCGGGGAAAAGGCCGTGGCCGACATTGGCGCCGAGCGGGCGATGTTCGTGCAAACCGATGTCAGCGATGAAAACTCGGTGCAAAACGCGGTCGACGCGGTAATGGCGAAATTCGGTGCGATCCACGTTTGCATCAACGGTGCTGCGTTACCCACTGGCTTCAAGGTACTGGGCAAGGAAGGCAAGGCTTCGCCACTGGCTCGCTTCGCCCAAGCCACCGCAATCAACCTCAATGGCGTGTTCAACGTCATGTCTAAATGCGCTGAGCAAATGGCTAAAAATGAGGCAGAAGCCGGTGAAGAGCGTGGCGTAGTAATTAACGTGTCTTCCGGCGCCGCTTATGAAGGCCAGGTCGGTCAGTGCGCCTACTCCGCCACCAAGGCCGGTGTGATCGGTATGAACATGCCGGCGGCCCGCGAACTCGGTGCCATTGGCGTACGCGTCAACGCCATTGCTCCCGGCCTGTTCCTGACCACAATGGTCGCAGCGCTGGACGAGAAGGTCTTGAACTCGTTGAAAGAGCAAATGGAATCGCCCAAGCGCCTGGGAGACACCCGCGAATTCGCCCATTGCTGCGCCTTTCTGATCGAAAACGCCTACGTCAATGGCGAGACCATCCGCCTCGATGCCGCTTCGCGCATGCGCGCCAAATAAGCCAAGGCTCCCGAACAAAAAGAGCAGCCAAACATGAAGATGAATTTTTCTCGAGTCATGCGCCTGATCGCATTGCGAAATCGCGACCAGGAGGCCATCGTCAATGTCGAGCGCAACCGACGCTTCACTTACGAGCAATACCACCTGCTGACCAATCGCATCGCCGACGTTTTGCGCAGCACGCTGCAGATCGGCAAGGGTGACCACTTCATGCTGATTCTGGAGAATGACAATCTCAGCCTGATGCTGTTTCCCACCACCTTCAAGCAGGAAGGCACGGTGGTGATGACCAACCTGCGCGACCCGCTGGAAGAGCACGCGCGACAACTGGATCTGGTCAAGCCCAAGGTGGTGTTCCTCGAAACCCGGCTGCTGGACAGTTACTACGACACGCTGCGCAGCCGCGGTTGCGCGATTGTGCTGATGGACCCACCTTTTACCGAGCAAGCAGCACGCCCTGGCGTGCACTGCTTCTGGACGCTAGTAGAAGCCGCTTCGGATCTTGATAACGACGTTGAACTCGATACCGATGAACACATTTGCGTGTTGCGCTTCACCGGTGGCACTACCGGCAAGGGCAAGTGCGCGATGTATTCCATCGACAACTGGATGGCGTGCCGCGACGCAGGCTTTATCAACACTGACCTGGCGATCTCCAATGCAACGCGTTTACTGCATGTCTCGCCGCTATCCCATGGCACCCTGATGCTGTTCTTTCCGACGCTTTACGCCGGTGGCACCAACATCACCATGAACCAGTTGGATATGGAGCGCTGGCGCCAGGAAGTCGAACAGGAACGGGTCACCCATTCGTTCCTCGTGCCAACCGTCCTCTATCGCCTGCTGGAAATGCAGCGAGCTGCCCCCAAGGACTTCTCGTCCCTGACCACATTGATTTACGGTGCGGCGCCGATGAGCCCGGACAAACTCGGTGAACTGGTCGAGTGTTTCGGGCAGATTTTCGTCCAGGGTTATGCCGCCACGGAAACGCCAATGTTCATTGCCGTGCTGGACAAGGCTGCGCATCAGCCCGGAGATGCCGAAGCACTACAGCACCTGTCCTCTGCCGGCCGTGCTACGCCGGGGGTCGAAGTGTTTATCGCGGACCAGGACGGCAAGCCTCTACCCATGGGTGAAACCGGCGAAATCCGCATCCGCTGCAAAGCAGTGATCAAGGGTTACTTCGGCAACCCGCAGGCTACGGCGGACGAATTCGAAGACGGCGCCTGGAAATCCGGCGATCTGGGTTACATCGACGCCGATGGCTATCTCTACATCGTTGACCGGCTCAAAGACATGATCATCAGCGGCGGTTTCAACGTCTATGCGGTGGAGGTTGAAGCAAGTCTGGCGGCCCACCCGGCGGTGCTGATGGCGGCGGTGGTCGGTATCCCCCACCCCGAATGGGGCGAGGCCGTTCACGCCGAAGTGGTACTGCGCAGTGGCGCCACCGTTACCGAGCAAGAGTTGATTGCCCAAGCCAAAAACAGGCTCGGCAGTTACAAGGCGCCGAAGTCGCTGATTTTTGTCGACGAACTACCCACATCGGTGGTCGGCAAAGTGCTGCGCAGGCAAGTGAAGGAAAAGTACTGGCAAGGCTTCGCACGCAAGATCAGTTGAAAAAATGCCCGGACTGGTTCTGTTGCTGAACAGCATATTCCGGGCACCTGCAACAGGAGAACAACCGGCTTGAGCTCGTCTGCGTCAATTCCGATGAGCCTGCTAATCTTCCGAATGCATAATTGGAGACATCGATGGACAGCATTCACAAGCAATACTTGGCCGCCACGCTCGCATGCGCGCTGACTGCAACAACTGTATGCGCACAGACCATTGACTCCCGCATTGGCAAGCTCGACTTCGAGCTGGGCGTGCCGACGCAGCAGACTGCCACCAAGCTGTATGACGAAATGGATTTTCAGCGTGCCGTGCAGTGCTACCTGTGGGGATTGCCAATCGTCGGCGTCGAGCAGAACCGACAGGGGCTGGTGCATGACACGGGCGCAAAGAGCGGCGACCTCGCCATTTACGATGACTACCGCAGCAAGAGCACGATCCTCGCGGGCAATAACAACACCCCTTACTACTACGGCTTCATCGACCTCTCCGAAAAGGGCCCGACGGTGTTGGATTTCCCGCCAGGTCCGAGCGCCGGTGCCGTGATCGACTGGTGGGAGCGTCCCCTCACAGACGTGGGATTGCCCAGCGCAGAACAAGGGCGGGGCGGGAAATATCTTTTCCTCGGCCCCGGACAGGAAGCGCCTAAGGGTTCCGAGGGCTATCGTGTCTTCAGATCGCCCACGTTCAAGACGGAAATTTTCTTCCGAACGCTGCAAACCGACCCGGCGCAGGCCAAAGCGTTTGTAGACGCCGTGCACATCTATCCCTGGAGCGAGCGTGATAATAACCCGCCCCCTGCCCGTCTCCTTACACCCAAGGCAGACGGCGCGCTGCTCAGTCAGATGATTCCCCGCGGAACGGCCTATTGGGAGCGGCTTTCCCAAGCCCTCGCGGGCGAGCCGGGTGAGGACCGCGACCGCTATTTCATGGCGATGCTCAAGCCGCTTGGCATCGAAAGTGGCAAGCCCTTCGCTCCCGACGCGCGGCAAAAAATGATTCTCGAGCAAGCGGCAACGGTAGGCGAAGCCATGGCCAAGACCATGGACTTCCGCGGTCGACTCCCGGGCATCCGATACCGGCCTGACGCGACGTGGGAGTATGTGATCCCGCCTTCATACAACGTGCAGCAAGACGTGGAGAACTCCACGCAGTTCGATGAGCGGATCGCTCTCTATTACTCAGCCTGGGGCATGTCCAACGGCTCGGTTTCCAAGACGCCGGGCGTCGGTCAGGTCTACCTTGCTTCCTTCGTGGACAAAGAAGGGCAGCCGTTCGATGGCGCCAAGTCCTACACCCTGCGCGTGCCACCCAACCCACCCGCGCAACGGTTCTGGTCAGTGACCGTTTACGACATCGACACCCGCACGCTCATCCAGAACCCGGCGCAAAAGCCCGACCGCGTCTCGACAGACGGTCTGGATACGAATGCCGATGGCTCTGTGGATATCTATTTCAGTCCAACTTCACCGAAAGGCCATGAGAAGAACTGGATTCAAACCGTGCCGGGTAAAGCGTGGTTTCCATTCTTGCGTCTCTACGGCCCGCTGGAACCCTACTACGACCGTTCGTTTGCACTGCCGGACATTGAGAAAGTGAAATGATCGTACTGGCCGACAAAGTACCGCGCGGGCCAGTAAAGAAAAAATACCGGCAATGCTCTGTGCGCAAGATCAGTTAAAAAGGTGCCCGGACATATCCGTTGCTTGACGGCATATTTCGGGCACCTGCTTTCATCGCAAAAGGTTGTACAGCGGGCTTCACCTTCCACTCGCGGAGGGTAGCAACAACAGTTGCGCCATAAATCGCCTGAAGCACGCAAGCCGGTTATTACACCGACCAACGATCCAGCCCATTTGACCGGCCCCTTCCCCCCGCTGCGCCATACACTAAATCTCGACCAATCCGGCATCGCCAGCGTACCTGCAACAGCTGAACAACCGGCTTGAACCCGGCTGCGGTACGGCAGCTTCAGAGACCAACAAAAAGGAAGAGACTATGGCAATTCCCAGACTGGATCACTTTATCGACGGGGCACTGGTGGCGCCGAACGGTGGTGAATATATGGATGTGGAAAACCCGGCGACGGGTGAGGTGATCGCCGAAGTCGCGTGCGGTACCGAGTACGACCTCAACCTTGCCGTTGCGGCAGCGCAGCGCGCCCTCGACAATCCAGACTGGCGTGACATGACACCCACGGATCGTTCGGTAGTGCTGAACCAATTCGTCGACGTCATTCAGCAGAATGCGCAGGAACTGGCCTATCTGGAAGCCATCAGTTCTGGCGGCACTCTCAGTCGTATCAGCAAACTGGATTTCCTGCTGATCATCGACAGCATCATGACCATGGCCGACCTGGTCAAAACCTACCCGTTCACCCAGAGCCTGCCAGCCAGAGCCGTACCAGAGCTGACGGACGTCAAGGTAGTGAAGGAACCCATCGGCGTCTGCGGCCTGATTCCAGCCTGGAACTTGCCGATGGTGCTGTTCATGAACAAGCTGCTGCCAGCTTTGGCCGCTGGGAATACGGTGGTTGTCAAACCGTCCGAGCTCACGCCGCATACGTCAGTACGCCTGGCGCAGCTGCTTGCCCCGCTGTTACCGCCGGGCGTGCTCAACGTCGTCAATGGCGTGGGTGGGGTGGTGGGTGAAGCCATGACCCTGCATCCGGGTATCAGCAAGATCTCCTTCACCGGTTCTACTGCTGTCGGTAAGCGCATCCTGGTTAACGCAGCCGCGAGCCTCAAGCGCGTGACCCTGGAGCTGGGTGGCAAGGGCGCAGCCATTGTCACCGCCGATGCAGATCTGAATGCAGTGGCCCATGGTGCCCTGTACGGGGTGTTGCTGCACTCGGGCCAAGGCTGCGAGTCGGGCACTCGCCTGCTGGTCCATGAAAGCATTTACGAACCTTTGCTGGAAAAACTTGCGCACATCGCCGGGGGCTTGCAGATAGGCGACCCAATGAATCCGGACACCCAGATCGGGCCAATGTGCCATGCCGCTCATGGCCAGAAAGTGTTGGGTTATATCCATTCGGCACTGGAGCAAGGTGCGCGCCTGGTATGCGGCGGTGAACGTGTCAGAGTCCTTGGCTGCGAGGGCGGATTCTTTATCGCACCGACCATTCTGGCCGACTGTAACAACCAGATGAGCGCAGTACGCGAAGAAATCTTCGGCCCCGTCCTGGCAGTTATCAAATACCGCGATGAAGCCGAAGCCATTGCCATCGCCAATGACTCCGACTATGGCCTTTCGGCAGGCATCTGGACCGGCGATGTACTGGCCGCACAAAAGATCGCCCGTCGCTTGCAAGCCGGTTCAGTCTGGATCAATGACTGGCACATGCTGCGCACCGATGTGCCGTTTGGTGGCTACAAACAAAGTGGCCAGGGCCGTGAAATGGGTATCGCCGGGCTGGAGTCATACCTTGAGACCAAGGCCATTACGACCGCCTTCCAGCGTGACCCGGCCAAGAAAACCCTGACTTACGGCATTGTGCACACGTTCGATTAATGCGCCCCGAAACCTGGCCCCACAAGAATCATGAGGAATGGTATGTCTACTGGATATTTTGAGTTCTGGGCGCGCACGCGAGTCCACTGTGCCGTTGGTGTAACGGTCCGTCTGCCCGCTCTGCTGGCGTCACTGGGCGCCAAACGTGTGCTGCTGCTGAGTGACAAAGGGCTTGAAAAAAATGGCCTGGTCGAAACGGTGGCCAGCGTCCTGCGCGAAGCGGCAGCCGGTAATCAACTGAAACTGGCTGGGGTTTATACCGACGTGTCCCCCGTCGCGGGCAGCAACAGTGTGAATGCGGCCACGCGCTACGCGCGTGAAGTCGGCGCCGATGCGATCGTGGCTCTGGGCGGCGGCGCCATGGACGTGGCCAAAGGTGTGAAATTCGCCCTCGCCCATGATCTGGAAGATATCTGTGATGCGCTGGCCGCAGGTATGCGTTTGGAGTCTGCAGGCAAGCCGATGGGCATCGCTCACATCAGCATCCCGACCACTGCAGGTACCGGCTCTGAAATGACCAATGGCGCGCTTATCATCAATGACAACACCGGCGTCAAGGCATTGCTGGTGGCGCCTTATCTGGAGTCCGACATTGCCTTGCTCGACGCGCACCTGACCGTCGGCTTGCCTCCATCCATTACCGCCGATAACGGTATGAGTGCCCTGACTCATGCCCTTGAGGTTCTGGTCAATAGCGCCAGTAACCCCTTCACCAATGGTCTGGCACTGAGCGCCATCGAGCTGATTTTGAAAGCCCTGCCGGTTGCCGTACATGACGGGCGCAACCTGCAAGCGCGTGAAGAGATGCTACAGGCCGCAAACATGGCGTGTCTGTCAGTAGCCAATTCCGTATTGTCGGCCCCGGTGCAAAACTGCTCCCGTGCACTTGAAGGGCTGTATCAAATCCCTCACGGCCGAGCCAACGGCGTGTTGCTGCCTGTGGTGATGGAAGAACTGCTCGACTACTACCTGCCCTTTTCCAGCCAGTTGGCCAAGGCCTTTTCGATCCCCGATGGAGAACCGGAGCCCACGCTGCGCAAGGTCATTGCCCGCATCAAACAGCTCCAGCAGGAAGTCGGCCGGCCGACAGACTTTGCCGAGTTCAAGATTGCGCTCGATGATATGGAGCGTATTGTCATGGCGGTCGCCTGCGACCCGGTGGCCCTGCTCCATCACATCTCACCGGAAAAGATCGCAGCCATTGCCACCCGCGTCATCGGCAATCATTGATCCGCAGCGCTGACGTTTGATTTGGGGGCACGCAAGGTGCCTCCAAACCTCAACTGAAAACGCTGCCCGTTCATGATCGCTGGCGATGTAAGTTGTGCTATCGGCATGGGCATCAACCGATGGGGGCTTGCAACGAGAAAGAGCCCATACCAGTCGGTGGCTAGTGGGTGTCGATGTCAGTGGAATTTGGAGAAGTCGGGACGACGCTTTTCTAGAAAGGCTGCGACTGCCTCCTGCAGTTCACCATGGTTCAACGAGGCTACGAGCGCTGCACCTTCACTGGCAATGGCCTTGGCTAAACCCTCTTGTTGTGCTTCGCGTAACAGGCGTTTGCTCGTTTGCACTGATGTCGGAGCGAGTGCCGCCAACTGCTCGGCCCATTGCCGGGCCAAGGCCAATTGTTCTCCGGCAGGAACGACTTCATTCACAAAGCCAGCGCGCTGCGCTTTGTGCGCATCGAAAAGCTTGCCGAGCAGAAGCAGTTCATTCGCCAGCTTCGATCCCGCTGCGCGGGGTAGCAGGTAGCTCGATGCCAATTCGGGTACCGCACCGAGACTGGTGAATGGCAAGCGAAATTGTGCATCGGCGGCGGCCACCACCAGGTCGCAATGCAACAGCAAGGTGGCGCCGCCACCTATAGCTTTGCCGTGCACTGCCGCCACAATTGGCTTGGGGAAATTCGCCAGGCAATCGATCAGGTTCGCCAGTGGTGAGCCAGTAAAATACTGATTCAGAACGCTGGTGCGCATGCCCAGAAAGTTCGCGCCGGCACAAAACGCCGAGCCACGAGCTGAGAGCAATATGGCGCGCACTGCACGGTCGTCAATCGAGTGACGCAGGATTGCTTCCAACGACTGTAACCAGCGGTCATCCATGGTGTTAAGGCCGTCTTCGGAGGTAAATACCAGATGCAGCACGCCGTTGGCCACATTGGATTCAAAGTTTTCGCTCATATTCGCTCCCGCTGCTTTTGTTATTCATTGAGTTTTTGGCGTTACCGAACCAGTGAGGGTCGATCAGTAAGCAACACGCAGCATCAAGGTTTGGCGATTGCCGATTGAGAGACCAGTGTAGGGAGCTGACACAGGCTGAACCTGTCAATATGATTCAATCGTCGGTCAGTAATACGGGGTTGCTATTACGGCAATAAGAGGTTCCGCCGGGGGATTGACCGTATGACCCCCGAAGGTGAGTATCCACATTCGCATCTCGTACAGGCAGGATCATGTCAGGTTTGAAAACCGGTACACCGGGCGATGGTGTTGAATCGCCATTGTGCGAAGACGCGCAGCAGCCCAGCAACATCGGCAGCTACGCCTTGGCAATCGCTAAAGCGTTGGAAGCAAGCCATGTTGACAGCGTACGGATCTTTCGAGCTGTGGGAATACCGGCGAATTTGTCCATCGACCCGATGACCCGACTGTCTACAACCACCATGACCCGGCTATACCGAGCCTGTGTGGACGTAACCAACAATCCGTATTTCGGCCTGACCGTCGCCAAATTCCTCCAGCTTCCCCACCTCCACGCGCTGGGCTATTCGTTGGCCGCCAGCGGCTCATTGATGGATTTCTGTCGGCGTTTGGAGCGCTACTTCCGCTTGGTCACGCAGGCAGCCAAGGTCAGCCTCACTGAAGTCGATGACGAGGTCTTGCTACGATTTGAGTATTTGGTGGAGTTCTGTGGCGAGAGGGAGGACGCATTTTTTGGTTTTATGGTGCGGACCATGCGTCTGCTATACAGGCCTGAGTTCAACCCGCTGCGGGTTGAGCTTCATCGGCCGATGCCACATGAGGGCGCCGAACCCTACGAAGTTTTGTTCTGCGCGCCGGTGAGCTTTTCACAGGTGTCTGGTCTGCTGGTTTTTGATAAGGCCGACCTACTGCAGAATCTCTCCGGCTCCTGCCCGGAACTGGCGCAAGCCAGTGACAGTATTGTCATCAGCTACCTGGCCCGCCTGGATAAAAACGACGTGATCACCGGCGTGACACAGAAGATCATCGAGTTTCTACCCAATGGCAAGTGCAGCAGGGACAAGGTGGCGAGCGCGCTTTGCATGAGCCCGGCCGTGCTGCAGCGCAAGCTGTCGGAACGTGGTACGACTTTCCAGCAGCTACTGGATAACACCCGCAAGGAGCTCGCTTGTAATTATCTCCGCCAGGCCTCGCGCCCGGTGACGGAAATCACTTTTCTGCTCGGTTTCAACGATACCAGCAACTTCACTCGGGCTTTCAAAAGCTGGACCGGATTATCGCCGACGGATTTTCGCCGGCAGCCCTGAATTGGCAGCATTGGCTCACCGCCAATATCGCTGAAGGTCCAGTTGATGACGATATGCTGACCTTCAGCCTTGGACCCATTCAGGCGCACGCCGAGCAGGTCGAAGATGTTCTCGATGGACAGTGCACGAATGGTATCCGGGCTGGCCAAGCGTAGGGATTGCGATACTTTCTTGCCGCCACTGCGCAACTCCATCACACCCGCCAGAGAAGCATTGCGCTCAACAGCTGATTCGGCTTGGTAGCCGCGTTGCTACTGCTTTCAGCGCTGTCAGGCACCGCTATTGCCTCCCAGCCATGGGGGCCGCCAAAAAGCATTCTCCCCTGGCTCTGGCTTGAACCGGGCTACGCACCCAAGGCCTACCGTGCAAGCCTTCCGGCTGAAGACGATTACTAGCGCCGCCGGCCGTCACTACTCACCCTGTTTAGAACTGGGCATTACAACTACCGCATACAAGCGCGAGTGCACCATCGCCAAGAAGTCGTTGATGGCCTGGTTATGCAAAGAAACAGGTAGCGATAGAGCGGCTTCGTATGCCGGCACGCAAAGCGTTGCCGCCATCCGCATAGAGACGTAGATGGCATTTTCGTCAGTATCCGGAGCCAGTGCCATAAAGCGATCGCTGAACAAGCGGGCATTGCGCGCCGTATCTTCGTCGTCAATCTTGCGCAGGGTCGGTAAATAGCGGGTCGCCGCCCACAGGCCGCGGATGACTGGCGTGGAACGGTAAGTCTGAAAACCCAGTTCGATTGTTTGCAGAGCCGCTTCAATAAGCGCCTCCGGGGTTTGTGCGCGAGCGAGGATATCGGCGGTGCTGCGATCGAACTCGGCCATTAGGCGTGAAATCAGCTCGGCAAGAATGGCTTCCACGGAAGAGAAGTAGTGATAAATCGAGGAGTGGGTAATGCCAGCGCGCGCAGCGATCTTGACCATAGTCAGATCCTCGTAGCCCCCTTCGGCCACTACAACCTCGGTAGCGGCGAGAATTGCGTCAATGCGATCGAGCGCGCGCTGCTGCTGTGGCGCGCGCTTGATCGGCAGCGCTGACTTTTCGGAATTGTCCATATTTCTCTCTTGTTCTCCTGGAACCGGCTAATAGCGCGTGCATGGTAACCGCTTCACCCGGAGGTGTTTGGGTGGCCGGGTTTTACCTTCGGCCATGGTGATCCCGGTGTGCGCAATTCTGGCATCGCCTTATGGAAAGGGACACTGCTGATAGCCCTCAGACATAATTTGACACGCTGTCAGATATTATTTTACAGTCTGTCAAATTGTGGCGCAAACACAGGGTCAACGCTCCTGAACAATAATTTCAATGGGAGGAAACGCATGAATTGTCACCCCGAAAACCCCCATACAAGGTTGGCGGCGACTGGCTGTAAGCAACGACTATCACCTTCCGACCTGCAGCTATTCCACGCCACTGCGCGCACGGCCCGTCTGAACCTCACTCACCGCTTCGCCGAGCAATGACCAACCGATGCTGTTCAGTCATGAAGGTGTGCTGAAGCAGTTTTTCTCCGTGGCCATTGGCCTGGCTCCACAGAAGTCAAATTAAACGAGGGCGGATCAGTCGATGGACGAAAAACAAAAACGGGTGGCAAGCGACGCCCCACCGAGTGGCGCAAATCTGAGTCGACGCGGCTTTCTCGGCGCAGCGGCAGGTGCCGTGGCAGTGGCCGCCATGCCAAGCGAAGCGGCTGCACTCAGAACGAACAGCGATGATGTACTCGACGTCGTCATCGTCGGTGCCGGGCTCGCCGGCCTCACCGCTGCCCGCGACCTGCGCCGCGCCGGTTGCGAATCTTTCCTCGTGCTAGAAGCGAGTGATCGCGTCGGTGGTCGCACCCTCAACCACGATCTGGGGAACGGCTATATCTCCGAAGCCGGTGGCCAGTTTATCGGCCCTGGCCAGACCGCTGTCGCCGATCTGGCACGCGAGTTGGGCATCGCGACCTTCCCGACTTACTACCAGGGCAAAACAGTGTTTCTGGCTGGCGAGGGACGCGTTGCGATGGACCTTGAGGGCACGTTCGGCACTGACATGAAAATCGCCGAGCAGCTCAATGAGTTGGCGCGAGGCGTACCGTCCGGTGCGCCTTGGCAGGCGGAACGTGCGGCTGAGCTGGACGCCATGTCACTTGGCGACTGGCTGGTGAAACAGAATCTCAAACCGGAAGACCGGATCGGCTGGAGCATTGGCTCCTTGCTGTCGGGCGGAGCGATGCCAGCCAAGATGGGCTTCCTGCATTTTCTGTCGATGATCAACTCGGCCAATAGCAGCTACGAACAACTGGACTCAATCAAGGATAGCGCGCAGGAAACACGCTTCGTCGGCGGCTCGCAGATTTTGAGCCAGAAGATGGCGCAAGCGCTGGAGGGGAAAGTGCGACTGTCGGCCCCGGTCCGCCAGATCAGCGACTGGGATCAATCCGTGGTCAGCCTGCACACGGACAACGGTACGGTACGAGCACGGCGTGTGATCGTGGCGCTGACGCCGGCGCTGTGTAATCAGGTCCATTTCGATCCCCCCCTCCCCGCTCTGCGACACGAATTGCAACGGCGCTGGCCCGCCCACACTCCGGGACGCAAGGTGACACTCGTTTACGCCAAACCCTTCTGGCGTGAGCAGGGCTACAACGGACATGTCATTCAAGCCAATGGACCGTTGCTTTGGGCGTTCGACAACTCACCGCCCGATGGCTCCATCGGGGTGATCAATACCTTTGTTACCCAGTCCATGCTGGCGTCCGAGCCAGCGCGTGCACAAGCTCAATTGACAGACATTCTCGCCCAAGCGCTGGGCGATCACGCGCGCCATTGCACGCAGTTTTACGATCACGACTGGGGGCAGGATCCCTGGACCATCAGTTGCGTTTCAGCCATCGCCCCGGGCTTCTGGACTCGCTACGGCGCGGCGCTGCATCCAGCGGTGGGCAAGTTGATCTGGTCGGGCACCGAAACCGCCGATATCTGGGCGGGCTACATGGACGGTGCCGTGCGCTCGGGTCATCGCGCCGCGCTCCAGGCATTGCAAGCCTTGCGGCAAGTTTGATCAGGGGATCGCCGAAATGAAACAGATACGTCAAAAACAGAGTGGAATACGTCGGTGGTTCGCCATCAGCGGGCTTGTTTTACTGGGGGGGCTGGTATTGGCAGGCATCAGCTATGGACCACAAGTGTTGGGGTACTACCGTTTCAGTGAGGCCGTAGAAACGACGAGCCGGGAAAGTGCAGCCAGCGGTGGCCCCTGGCCGCAGCTTAATGAGGCTTGCATGCTTTGCCATGGCTACAACGGCAACACGGTAACTCAGCTGTACCCGCGTCTGGCGGGTCAACCGGCGGCCTATCTGGCGCAACAGCTGAGGGCCTTTGCTGAAGGCCAGCGTACCAACCCCATCATGTCTCCACTGGCGATGAGCCTCTCGGCCGATGACATCACCGGTCTCGCCGCCTATTTTGCCGCCCAGACCGTCTCCCCTAACGCTGCGTTTTCAGCCGATCCAGTGCGCCTGAAAAAGGGTGAACGGCTGGTCACGACGGGAAATTGTGCGGCCTGTCACGGTGCAGAGTTAACGGGTCAAGCTGCGTTTCCACGTCTCGCCGGGCAAGGGTACGACTACCTGGTTAAACAATTGGCGGATTTCAAGCACGGCAGCCGCAAGTCCATGGGTGATGCAATGGCGTTCACCGCCACGCTTTCGGACGAAGACATCAAGAACATCGCTAGCTACCTGGCCAGTTACCGAGGTGATGCACATGCACAATGATCGGCGTGAATTTCTCAAAACAGCCAGCCTGCTGGCGCTGACAACAACGCTGGGTAGCCTCTCGGCTCAGGTCATAGCGGCACCGACGAATGTTCCTGCAAGTCAGCCAGTTGCTGCGCCTTTGGGTGTGCGCGGCAGTGTGCCCGGCAAAAAAATCGAACTGAACGGCGTGCGCTACCACGTCGGCGACCAGGGTACCGGCGACAAGGTCGTACTGTTGCTGCACGGCATGCCCGACAGCTCAAGCGCCTGGGACTATCAGGTGCCCGCGCTGGTGCAGGCCGGTTACCGGGTCATCGTTCCGGACATGCTCGGATATGGCGAAACCGAAAAACCGCAGGACTCGCAGCGCTATGGCCTGGCAATGATCGTCGGCGACATGATCGCCCTGCTGGACGCTCTCGGCCTGAAACAAGTAGACCTGATTGGCCATGACTGGGGCGCCGCGACCAGTTGGGAACTGGTACTCAATTTTCCCGAGCGCTTCCGTCGGCACGCGGCACTCTCGGTTGGGCATCCAGACCAGATGATGTTCATGAACACCGTCGCCGAAGTGGAAGGCAGTTGGTACATGTACCTCAACACCCAGCCAGCCGCTGCGGCGCTCTATGCAGCCAATGACGGTGCCTTTTTCAAGAAATTCATCATGCCCACCCATCCTGAGATCGACGAGGTCTGGTCGCGCATGAAGGATCCCGAGGCCATGAACGGCATGTTGAATTGGGACCGGGCCAATCCCATGGCCGCAGCTTATCTGGCGGCCGTTAATAGCGACGCGGTCCCGCGCAAATGCAGTGTGCCAACACTGGGTTTGTGGAGCAGTGGCGATACCTATTTATGGGAGTCTCAGGTGAAGCTGAGTTCAAGATTCATGTCTGCTCCCTGGCGTTACGGACGCATTGAAGGCGCCTCGCACTGGATGATGCTGGACCGTGCGCAGCAGGTGAACACGCTATTGCTGGATTGGTTCAAAACCGTCTGACTTCCGATCAAGGGATGAAAAATGTACGCAGTTAAATTAGGAAAGATTCACTTGTTGCATGCAGCCGATGGCCGTCGTTTAGTTGGCTGGGTCGCCATCATTGGCGCGCTACTGGGTTGGATAAATGTCGGCTTGTATATCGCGGCAACCGGTGGTGATTTTTCGGTGGTGTTCAAGCCCGAAGTCTTTCTGGCGCTACCATCGCAGGCTCACAATTATTTTCACTCAGCGATGGTGTTGGACACGCTGGGTTTTTATCTGCCATTTCTAATAGTTGGCGGCTACCTCGGAGCACTGCTGCGCAACGAGCACGGCACCGTAATCGACATGGCCACGCTGTGCATTGTCATTTACGTGGTGATGGGAATTGCGGGCGCGTCCATTCTGTTCGCTACGGTGTCGCCGCTGGCCGCCATGCATTCCGCTGGTGACCCGTTAAGCAAGGCCGCCAGTGAAGCGGCATGGCTGGTGGTTGCAAATGCAACCCAGCACGGCTTGTGGGTGATGGAGGGGCCGGTGATGGCTTTTTGGGGGCTGACCATCGGCTCGGCCATGCGTGCGTCGCAAATGCCCTACGGGCGCCTGCTGATGGCAGTCGGCGTCTGCTATGCCGGTGGCTTTGTCGCCGGCGTGTTGGGGCTATCGCAACTGGCAGAAGTGATCCAGATGGTCTTCATTGTGCTGCTGCCATTGTGGGCATTGCTGACCGGCGTGGCGCTATTGCGCCAGCGCGTGTGCTGAATGAGGGTGCGACAAAATTGAAATGGATGTCATCCCATCTTGAATTCATCTGCAGCACATCTGGAGAGAAACAATGCACCGCAATTGGCTATCGTTATTCTTGATCGCACTGATGGGCTCAGCGCATGCCCAAGACAGACCCAACGTCGTGGTGATGCTGGCCGACAACGTTGGCTACGGTGACATTGGCGCCTATGGCGCGGGGGAGATTCGCGGTATGCCAACCCCGAACATCGATCAGCTCGCCAGCGAAGGCCTGCGTTTTACCCAGTTCCTGGTTGAACCAGGTTGCACGCCCTCTCGGGCGGCGCTGCAAACCGGACGTTATTCACCCCGTGCAGGTCTTGGCAGCATCATCGTCGGCGGTACGCCGAACACGCTCCAGGCCAGTGAAGTGACACTGGGAGAATTGTTCAAGAGCCAAGGTTATGCGACAAGCTATGTCGGCAAGTGGCATCTGGGTGCAAGCGAGCAGAGTTGGCCAACCCGTCAGGGCTATGACCAGTTCCGGGTCGGCGTTATCGAAACGACCGATGGCACTCTGTATCGCGACAGCATGCAGCGCACCGGACTGCCTGAAGCGCTCATCGCCGCGTCCGAGCCCGGTATCTGGGAATCAGAGGCAAACGGCAACCTGAAGAAGATACGGCCCTACACGTTGGATTACCGTCGCCAGGTAGAGGGTGACATCGCCACTGTGGCCGTGGACTACATCGGACAGCAGGCCAAGGCGAAGGAACCGTTCTTCCTGTTCGTCGGCTGGACGAACACCCACTACCCTTCGCTGGTCTCGCCAGAATTTGTCGGCAAGTCGCGCAGTGGCCCGTATGGCGATGCGATCATGGAACTCGACCACCGCACTGGCCAGGTGTTGGACGCCATCAAAACTGCCGGCATCGAAGACAACACCATCGTGCTTTGGATATCTGACAATGGAGCCTCACCGACGGAGGGACCTGCCGAGTCCCGCGGCGGTTTCAATGGCCCGTTCCGGGGCGAGGTCGGCGACGCACTGGAAGGTTCTTTACGGGTGCCTGGCATGATCAAGTGGCCGGGCAAGATCGCACCACGCGCGAGTAATTCGATGGTCTCTATACATGACTTCTTCCCGACCCTGGCGAAAATAATCGGCGCGGATATCCCAAAGGATCGTCCTATCGATGGGGTGGACCAGAGCGATTTTTTCACCGGCAAGCAAGCGAACTCCAAGCGCGATAGCTTAATCACCTTCATCGGTGACGAGATCGTTGCCGTGCGCTGGCGACAGTTCCGCATCTATCCCAAGCAATTCGTCAGCTCGGCGGGCAATCCGTCAATGGCCGGTGGCGCTGGGTACCGTGCCGAACTGGCGGGCTATCCATCCATTTTCAATATCGAGCAAGATCCGCGTGAGGAGGTCAATACGACTGCCGTCAACGGCTGGGTGATTGCTCCTTACCTGAAGCTGATCGGTGAGTATCTAAGGTCACTAGAGCAATACCCGAATCCAAAAGCAGTCAAATTGACTGAATTTAACCGATGATGAGCGGGCTGTTGTGCGTTTAAGCGTACAGCAGCCCGCCTTAATGCACCCCTAACTGACGCTTCAGATCCGGCAATCGCTTTTCCTGCGGCACAACCTTTTCCAGACGATTGAATTATCCATGATCATCGGTCAACCACCGACGACCGTTTCCGCGATGCCCCTGACCTCGCGGATCTCGGTCAGTGCCTCATTCCACATACGTGTTTTGGCCCATGCAGCATCAAAGGGGCGCTGCGGTCGACGTTTTACGGAAACATCATGCCGTTGCTGAGGCTGGCATTGTGAGGAATCGCCAGCACCTGATTGCCTTGTTCGCGACGACTATGCAATCCGCTCACACACTTGAGCTTAGCGTCCCCCCGGCGAAATTCCGAAAAGCTCGGCAACCATGGCCGAAGTGCTCAAGCAATATGGCTACAGCACCGCTGCTTTTGGCAAATGGCACAACACGCCGCCGATGGGCACCACGGCCGCCGGCAGAGTTCAACGTCCAGGCCAAGGCCAATTATGTCTACCCGATTGGTGCGGATCTGTACCCGTTCCTCAATCCGGCCGCACGGATAGCCACCACGCAGCACGAGTGGCACTTCAGCGATCGCATCAAGCGCTTCCCTGAGTTCGCCGCACCGAACCTGCGTAGCCAGAACAGCAAAGTAGTCGTCGACGCCGAAGTTCCAGCCGGCGCCAGTGGCGTGCTGTATGCGTTGGGCGGTATTGGTGGTGGGGTCAGCTTGTATATGGATGACGGCTTCCTGGTTTACGAATACAACGACCTGGCCATTGCTCGCGTCAAACTCCGGTCCACCGAACGAGTACCCGCCGGTAAAGTCAGCATCGAAGTGCTCACTACGATGTCGTCAGCCAAACTCGGTGCACCCGCCAACTTGAGCTTGCTGCTTAACGGGAAGGAAATTGCCAAAGGCGTGACGCCGTTTACACCGGCCCTGACCTTCACTGCCAGCGAAACCTTCGACGTAGCTGAGGACCTGGGTTCTCCCGTCACCCTCGACTACTTCGACCGCGCGCCTTTCGCCTTCAACGGCAAGGTCAACGATGTTCACGTGACCTACATGCCTTAGTGTCACCGCCGCCCGGTTATACGGGCGGCGCTTTTGCCTTAAGCCGATTTCGACTAGGCCTTAGTGCCTATCGTGATAAGCCTTGATGGAAAGTTTTGCGTTAACGGCAATACTCCAGTTCGCATCGAATCTGTTCGATTTAAGCGTGGGGCAATAAGTCATGACCTTAACGGTTACTGAAACAACATCCAGATTCTCTTTAATTAAACGCTGCCTTCGAGAACCGCTACTGCACTTCCTGATTGCTGGCTTTGGACTGTTTGTCCTCTACGGTGGCTTGCACAGCTCAGCGATCAATCAGGACCCTCAACGTATCGAAATAACCCCGGACGATATTCAGCGGATCGAAATCTCCTGGCTGGCGCGCTGGCAACGGCCGCCGACCGATCAACAGCTTCAAGGGATGCTCGATGATTATGTGAAGGAGGAGATCCTCTACCGCGAAGCATTGAAGCTCGGGCTCGAAAAAGACGACACCATCATTCGCCGGCGACTGGCGCAAAAGATGGACTTTCTCGCAGAGGACGTAGCGTCACTTCGTGAACCCGCCCCCGGCGTCCTTGAGGCCTGGTACAACCAGCATCAAGACCAATATGCCCCGCCGCCGCTGGCGACCTTCCATCACTTATTCTTCGCCTCGGACAAACGCGGTATTGACGCGCAAGCGCAGGCTCNCCGCCGACCGATCAACAGCTTCAAGGGATGCTCGATGATTATGTGAAGGAGGAGATCCTCTAYCGCGAAGCATTGAAGCTCGGGCTCGAAAAAGACGACACCATCATTCGCCGGCGACTGGCGCAAAAGATGGACTTTCTCGCAGAGGACGTAGCGTCACTTCGTGAACCCGCCCCCGGCGTCCTTGAGGCCTGGTACAACCAGCATCAAGACCAATATGCCCCGCCGCCGCTGGCGACCTTCCATCACTTATTCTTCGCCTCGGACAAACGCGGTATTGACGCGCAAGCGCAGGCTCAAGCCGCGCTCGCCACACTGACGGATAAAAACAGCGGCCAAGGTGATGCCTTCCTGTTTAAAGATACGTATGCCGAGCAATCGCAGGATCAAATCGCGCGGAATTTTGGTTCAAAATTCGCSATTGCCTTGTTCCAACAAACACCAGGCCATTGGGTCGGACCTGTGGAATCGGGTTTTGGCTGGCACCTGGTGTGGATGGATGCGCTGACCAAGCCCGCGCCGCCACCGTTCGAGACCGTCGCACAGCAGGTCAAATCCGACTGGCTCTCCGAACAGCGTACCGAATCGAAACGTCTGAATTTCGATGCRCTCAAAGCACGCTACCAAGTCGTGGTGATGATGCCGGCCGCTGTTAGCGGGATCGCWGCGACTCAAACGGAGCAGCCATGATGGGACGTACGATCTGGCTCCTGTTGTTGGTTTTATTCATGGGGCAAGCAGCCTTGGCCCACGATGYCCGCCCCGCTTATATGGAGATCAACGAAACCGCTGCTGGGCGCTACGACGTGTTGTGGCGCACGCCGGTGTTGTCCGGCATGCGATTGCCTATCGCGCTACGGTTTTCTGAAGGCGTGAAAAACGTCGTTGAACCGGTGGAAAGCGAACTCAACGACTCGCTGATCGAGCGTCGGGTAATCGAGGCCGGCCCCGCAGGACTGGTGGGCAAACGCATTGAGTTCGTTGGCCTGCAAGCGAGCATCACCGATGTGCTGGTACGCGTCTCGCGGCTGGACGGAACGGTGTCGACCACCCTCGTGCAACCCAACCAACCGTGGCTAGACATTGTCGCCACGCCCGGCGCGTTCTCGGTGGCCGGTGCGTTTCTGGTCCATGGTATCGAGCACATCCTCGGTGGTTTCGACCACCTGATGTTTGTTTTTGGCTTGATGCTACTGGTGCGCAACGGCTGGATGCTGCTCAAGACCATCACCGCGTTCACCGTTGCCCACTCCATYACCYTGGCGCTCGCAGCRCTGGGCGCCGTGCACCTTCCCGGTCCTCCCGTGGARGCSACCATTGCCCTGAGCATTCTGTTGCTGGCGGTTGAAATTGCCCGCAAGAATCGTGGAGAACCCAGCTTTACCGCGCAATGGCCATGGGTGGTGGCCTTCTGTTTTGGCTTGCTGCACGGCTTTGGCTTTGCCGGTGCACTGGCGGAAATCGGCTTGCCGCAACGTGACCTGCCCTTGGCGCTGTTCACCTTCAACGTCGGCGTCGAGATCGGCCAGCTGATGTTTGTCGCCGGGGTGCTGAGCCTGCGCGCGGTGTTACTGCGTTGTCGCCTGCCCAAGCCTGCGCTCCTGTATGCCCAGCCGATAGCGTCCTATGCGCTGGGTACGCTGGCCGCTTTCTGGTTTTTCGAGCGAGTCTCGACTTTTTGGTCCTGAGCTGTTTCGGAGATGTGAAACATGAAAACCAATAATCACTTCACCACAMCATYGCTGTTCAGCTACGCCTTGCTCGCTCTCGCCGTTAGCACGCAGGCATTGGCGGACGGTAACCCGGATCGCGACGTCTTCTTTGGCCAGACGCACTCACACACGTCATGGTCGATTGATGCCTACCTGATCGGCAAYCACCTGGTCGGRCCGGAAGAAGCTTACAAATATTCATTGGGCATGCCGGTCATGCACCCGATGGGGTTTGAAGTGCAATTGCGCGGCCGACCGCTGGATTTCCACGGGGTCACTGATCACTCGGAATATGTCGGGGTGATCGCCCTGGCGAATGATCCCAAGTCGGACTTCAGCAAACTCCCCATTGCCAAAAAACTGATCGCCAAAACCCCCGAGGATTTCAACCGGATCTTCAAATGGATTGCCGGCAGTATCAGTGGCAAACCCATTGAAGAGCTGATCGATCCGAAGGTGGCGGGTGGCATCTGGCAACAAACCATTGCCATTGCCGACAAATACTACAAGCCCGGCAAGTTCACGACCTTCGTCGCTTATGAATGGACCTCGGCCCCTCACAATCAAAACATGCACCGCAACGTGTTTTTCCGCGATTCGAAAAAGGTCCCCGCCCTGCCCTTTACGGCGCTTGACTCGAACAAGCCGGAGGATCTCTGGGGCTGGATGGACGATCAGCGCAAACAAGGCAACGAGGTGCTGGCGATCTCGCACAACGCCAACCTCAGCAACGGCATCATGTTTCCGGTCGACGTCGATGACCGTGGCCGGCCCATCGATGCCGCCTGGGCTGAAACACGGATGCGCAACGAGTCCTTGACCGAGATCCACCAGGTCAAAGGCACCTCGGAAACCTACCCAGACCTTTCGCCGAATGATGAATTTGCCAACTACGAAATCATGAGTTTCCTGATAGGCCTCGACAACAGCACGTCCAAAATCAATGGCAGTTACGTGCGCCAGGCCTGGCAAAACGGGATGGCCTTGCAAGAAGCCAAGGGCTTCAACCCCTACAAGATGGGCGTAGTCGCCGCCAGCGACTCCCACAACGGGGTAATTCCGTACGCGCAGAACAACAACTTCGGCTCCCACGGCTTTACCGACAACACCCCTGAGCTACGCCTTTCCGGCAAGAAGAACTCGGGCATGGCTGCTTTACAAACCAGCACCTCCGGCCTGGCCGGGGTCTGGGCGGAAGAAAACACCCGTGAGTCGATCTTTGATGCGATGAAACGCAAAGAAGTGTATGGCACCAGCGGCGTGCGCATTCCCGTGCGCCTGTTTGGCGGCTGGGGCTTCGACAGTACGTTGTGGAACGAGAAAGACTGGGTGCATGCCGCCTACGCCAAGGGGGTATCCATGGGCGGCGACTTGCCGGCAAAACCGGGCAAAGAGGCGCCGAGCTTCGTGGTGTGGGCAGTCAAGGATGCCGACGACGGCAACCTCGACCGGATCCAGATCATCAAGGGATGGACCAAAAACGGGCAGACCTTCGAGAAGATCTACGACGTGGCCTGGTCTGGTGATCGTCAGCCGGACCCGGCCACAGGCAAAGTGCCGGCGGTGGGCTCCACGGTCGACATTTCCAAGGCCACTTACACCAACACCATTGGTGCCACCGAGCTGAAAAAAGTATGGGTCGACCCGGATTTCGATCCGGCCCAGCACGCGTTCTACTACGCCCGCGCGCTACAGATCCCAACACCCCGCTGGAGCACCTACGACGCGGCCAAGTTGCAAGTGCCGCCGCCTGCCGATGTCTCGGCCACTGTGCAGGAACGCGCCTGGACCTCGCCAATCTGGTACTCGCCGAACGCCGAGGACGGCAAATTGACGGTGCGTGGTAAAACCATTGACGACCTCAAAACCGAAGGCGCCAAGGCGCTCACCAACGAACAGTTGCAAGCCTACGTGGTGGGTAAAACGATCAAGGTGCGTAACACCGTCACCGGCCAGACCTTTGAAATTGTCTACGGCAACGACGGCCAGCGCTCGGTGATCAGTGTCGACGGCAAACCGCCTTCAGACGGTGAATACCTGATCATGCTGCACGGCGGCCAGTTCGGCGTTCCGGCCAGCTACGAAATCAAGGACGGGCATCTGGTGACGACCCTCGGCGGCTCACCCTTCGAGGCCACCGTCTTCGAGCAAAACGGCAAATACGTGGCGGCTCGCAGCAGTGAGTTCGGCTACGTGAACTATGAGGTCGAGGAGGTCAACTAATGGTGAGGCTGACGCCGATGGATATGCATTGGCATGACCCCATTGGCAAGCTGATAAATGCGTAATGCTCGCGCAGGCGGGCTAATACATCGACTGGAGTACATCAATGGATGTGATATCTCGGGTGGCGTTTGGCGCTTTTTGGCAGCGCTTGGGAGGGACCTCCGACCGGAACAGAGACAAACATGAATCGAGCTTTTCGGTAAATTCCACTTACGCCGATGATGTCGACAGGTCAATAAGGACGAGCGCTTCGATCGCCCTGAGGTGGCGGCTCACACAGCCCATAGTGATCACCGCGACGACAGTTTTTCTTGTCGACATATTTTGGGCTCCCGCCCAGGCAGTCACGATTGATGGAGGGACCGTAGTTACTGTGCCCGGCACATTTGCGAGTCCTTGGAATGCTGGGATAGGCCTGGTCGTGGGAAGCACCAGTCTGGGGGGAACGCTGATCATCAACAACGCTGGTCAGGTAACCACCGGCACAGGAACTCCGATATCAGGCAGTGTGGCGGCTGGAGCCAACAGTGTCGGCGCTGTCACCGTGACAGGCCCCGGCTCGCGTTGGACCGCAAACGCTGAACTTCACTTCGCCGAGGGTAATGGCGCTAACGCAACGGTAAACATCCTTAACGGTGGCGCGATCACAACGAGTGGGGGCAGCGGCGGGATCCGTATGGGTTATGGCACTGGTGTGGCCAACGTCACCGTGGATGGCGCCGGCTCGCTACTGTCCTCCTCTACGTCGATAGACGTAGGTGAAACCGGCCGGTCAGCGCTGACGCTGTCCAATGGCGGCCGGGCTAACGCCAACTCCGTACGCGTGGGACTCATCGCCGGGGCCACAGGCGTAGTCAATATCGGTGCTGCCGTGGGCGCTGCTGCGGTGGCGCCAGGCGTCCTGGGCACATCGAGCGTGATACTGAATGCGGGAATCAACTCGCTGCTGGTCTTAAATCACACCAGTGTCAACGGCAGTTATGTGCTCTCACCAGTGATCAGCGGCACCGGTCAAGTCCAAGCTTATAGCGGCACCACGGTTGTGAGTAGTGCCAATACCTATACCGGCGGGACTGTGCTTAACGGCGGTGTGCTCCAGATATCGAGCAACGCCAATCTTGGCGCCGCCGCTGGAACGCTGAGTTTCAAGGGCGGCACGCTGAGGACCACGACGGGCTTCAGCATGGCACGCAGTACGACCCTCAATGCCTCAGGTGGCATCTTTGAAACGCAGACGGGCATTCTGCCCCTGATCCAGAACGGTATCATTGCGGGCGTTGGCGCCTTGACCAAGACCGGGGCCGGCACGCTGAACCTGACAGCCGCCAACACCTACACCGGTGGCACCGCAATCAATGGCGGCGTGCTGCAGATTTCGAGCGACAGTAACCTGGGTGCGCCGGCAGCAGCACTCAGCCTAGACGGCGGTACGCTGCGTACGACGGCGGATATCGCCATGGCCCGCAACACGACGTTGGGCGGCGCCGGCGGGACCGTCGAAACGCAGACCAGCAACCTGATCCAGAACAGCCCAATCACCGGCGTCGGCGCCTTCACTAAGACCGGTTCAGGGACATTGACCCTCACCTCAGCCAACACTTACACAGGCGGCACCACGATCTCCGCCGGTACCTTGCAGCTGGGCAATGGTGGCACGAGCGGCAGTATCGTCGACAATGTCACCGACAATGCGGCGCTGGCCTTCAACCGTTCAGATAGTGTCATCGTCGCCGGTAATATTTCAGGCAGCGGCAGCGTGTCCCAGAGCGGCGCCGGCACGACCGTGCTGACCGGCACCAGCACTTATACGGGCGGCACCACGATCTCCGCCGGCACCCTGCGGCTGGGCAATGGCGGCACGAGCGGCAGTGTCGTGGGAAATTTCATCGACAATGCGGCCCTGGTCTTTGATCGCTCGGACACTTTAAGCCTCGCCAGTGTTATTTCAGGCAGCGGTTCGGTGTCTCAGATCGGCACAGGCAACACCGTGCTGAGCGGTGCCAACACTTACACCGGGGCGACGACTGTTTCAGTAGGCGCCCTGTATGTCGATGGCAATCAGTCGGCCGCGACCGGTCTGACCAGCGTCGCGTCCGGTGCAACATTGGGCGGTAGCGGCACCCTCGGTGGCAGTGTGAACATCGCCGACGGCGGCACCCTCTCCCCGGGAGATCAGGGGAGCCCCGGCCAGCTCAGCATCAACGGTGACTTGGGGCTCAGCACGGGATCGCTGCTGAACTACCGTTTCGGCCAGGCCGGTGTTGTGGGCGGTTCGCTGAACGACCTCACCGTGGTCGGCGGTAATCTCACCCTCGATGGCTCGCTTAACGTCACCACCGCGCCCGGTGGCGCCTTCACACCAGGCGTCTACCGAGTCATCAGTTATGGCGGCGCGCTGACCAACAATGGACTGGCGCTCGGCACGACTCCGCCGGGCACGACCCTGGGAGTGCAAACCTCGGTCGCCAACCAGGTCAACCTCGTCAACACGACAGGGCTGACGCTGAATTTCTGGGATGGCAACGCGGGGCCGAAGAACAACGCAGCGGTCAATGGCGACAACGGCGTCTGGCAAAACAACAGCGGCAACGACAATTGGACTGACAGCAGTGGCACGGTGAATGCGCCCTTCAGCAATGGTTCCTTTGCGGTATTCATGGCGCAGCCGGGGACGGTGAGCGTGGATAACAGCCTTGGCCAGGTCAATGTGTCCGGCATGCAGTTTGCCAGCGACGGCTACGTCATCAGTGGTGGGCCGCTTGCGCTGGTCGGCTCGCCGACCAGCATCATTCGTGTCGGAGATGGCACCGCGAGCGGGGCCGCTGACACAGCGACGATCAATTCCGTGTTGACGGGAAGTTCGTCGATTCAGAAGGAGGATCTTGGCACCCTAGTCCTGACGGCCAATAACACCTACACCGGTAGTACCGCGATCAATGGTGGCACGCTGCAGATATCGAGCGACAACAATCTGGGCACGCCGGGAGCAGCGCTCAACCTTGACGGCGGGACGCTGCGTACAACGGCCAATATCGTCATGGCTCGCGACACGACGCTGGGCAGCACCGGCGGTACTTTAGAGACGCAGTCCGGCACCCTGACCCAAAGCAGTTCCATCGCGGGAACCGGCGCCTTGACCAAGACCGGGACCGGGACGCTCGCCCTCACCTCAACCAACACTTATACGGGAGGCACCACGATCTCAGGCGGCACCCTGCAATTGGGCGATGGCGGCACCAGCGGCAGTATCGTCGGGGATGTCACTGACAATGCGGCCCTGGCCTTCAACCGTACAGACACAAATATTTTTTCAGGCGTCATCTCAGGCAGCGGCACCGTGTCTCAGATTGGCTCCGGCACAACCGTGCTGATTGGCACCAGCAGTTACACGGGCGGCACCACGATCTCGGCAGGCGCCCTGCAACTGGGCAACGGGGGCACGAGCGGCAGTATTGTGGGGAATGTCATCGATAATGCCGTGCTGAGTGTCAACCGAACAGATACAGCCACTGTCGCGGGTGTCATTTCAGGAAGCGGTTCGGTGTCTCAGATCGGCACAGGCACCACCGTTCTGAGCGGTGCCAACACTTACACCGGAGCTACGACTGTTTTGGCAGGCGCCCTATACGTCGATGGCAATCAGTCAGCCGCGACCGGCTTGGCCAGCGCAGCGTCCGGTGCAACACTGGGCGGTAGCGGCACCCTCGGTGGTAGTGTGGACATCGCCGGCGGCGGCACCCTCTCGCCGGGGGACCCGGGAACCGTCCCCGGCCAGCTCGGTATCAACGGTGACTTGGGGCTCAACGCTGGATCGCTGCTGGACTACCGTTTCGGCCAGGCCGGTGTCGTGGGAGGGGCGTTGAACGACCTCACTGTGGTCGGCGGCAATCTTACCTTCGATGGCTCGCTCAACGTCACCACCGCGCCCGGTGGCACCTTCATCCCTGGCATCTACCGAGTCATCAGTTATGGCGGCACGCTGGCCAACAACGGACTGGCGCTCGGTACGACTCCGCCGGGCACGACCCTGAGTGTGCAGACCTCGGTCGCCAACCAGGTCAATCTCGTCAACTCGACGGGGCTGACGCTGAGATTCTGGGATGGTGTTGCAGGACCGAAGAACGACGGCGCCGTCAATGGCGGCAACGGCCTCTGGCAAAACGTCACTGGCAACGATAACTGGACCGACGCCGATGGCGCGGTGAATGCGCCCTTTACCGATGCCGCCTTTGCGGTGTTTATGGCTCAACCAGGGGCCGTGAGCGTGGATAACAGCCTTGGCCAGGTCAATGTGTCCGGTATGCAGTTTGCCAGCGACGGCTACGTCATCAGTGGTGGGCCGCTTGCGCTGGTCGGCTCGCCGACCAGCATCATTCGTGTCGGTGACGGCACCGCGAGCGGCGCCGCTGATACGGCGACGATTAATTCCGTGCTGACGGGGAGTTCGTCGATTCAGAAGGAGGACCTGGGCACCTTGGTCCTGACGGCCAATAACACCTACACCGGTGGTAACGCGATCAATGGCGGCGCGCTGCAAATATCGAGCGACAACAACCTGGGCGCGTCGGCAGCAGCGCTCAGCCTTGACGGCGGTACGCTGCGCACGACAGCCGATATCGTCATGGCCCGCAACACGACGCTGGGCGGCGCCGGCGGGACCTTCGAGGCGCAGTCTGGCACCCTGACCCAAAACAGCTCGATCTCGGGAACCGGTGCCTTGACCAAGACCGGGACCGGCACGCTGACCCTCACTTCAGCCAACACTTACTCAGGTGGCACCACGATCTCCGCCGGGACTCTACAGCTCGGCAATGGCGGCACCAGCGGCAGTATCGTCGGGGATGTCACCAACAATGCGGCCCTGGCATTCAATCACTCGGACATAAACAACTTCACAGGTGTGATTTCGGGGACGGGCTCAGTCGTTCAGGTCGGCACGGGCACCACCCAGCTATCGGGCACGAACACCTACAGCGGGCCTACGACGGTGGCGGCCGGTACTTTGCAGGCCGGCGCGAGCAACGCCTTTAGCCCCACCTCGGTGCATACAGTGCAGGCGGGCGCCACACTTGACACCGCCGGATTCAACCAGACCGTGGCGGCGCTGCAAAACAATGGAACAGTCAGCCTGGTGAGCGCCACTCCTGGCAGCACGCTTACGGTCAATGGGGCCTATGTGGGCAACAACGCTACGCTGCGACTCGGTACAGCTCTGGGCGGTGATGCCAATTCGAGCGACCGACTGGTGCTCAATGGTCCAACCGCCAGCGCAAGCGGCAACACCACCCTTCAGATCGCCAACCTGGGCGGCCTCGGCGCGCTGACCAGCGGCAATGGCATCGAGGTGGTGAGCGCACTCAATGGCGCGACAACTACAGCGCAGACGACCAAGAATGCCTTCAGGCTGGCCAACGGCCATGTGGATGCCGGCGCCTATGAGTATCGTCTCTATGCGGCCGACGTCACGGGCTCGGGGGAAAACTGGTATCTGCGTTCGAGTTCGCCCGTGTCGACGCCAGGATCCCCCACGCTTTTTTCAGCGGTGCCTACCTTCCGATCCGAAGTGCCACTACTCGCGGCATTACCCGCGCAGTCCAGGCAGGCAGACCTTGCAATGTTGGGCAATCTGCATCGCCGCGTCGGTGACGAGTTCAATCAAGGAGACTCTGCCGCGCCAACATCGGATGCGCATGACCTTCGCTCTTGGGGACGTGCGGTGTACACCGACCTTGATATCCAACAGCCGGGGGATGCCGATACCCACAGCAAGGGGCATGTGAGCGGTTGGCAGGTGGGCAACGACCTCTTCGCGAACGAAGAATGGCGCGCCGGTATCTATGTCGGTTACCTCGATGGCAATGCCGACGTCTCGGGCAATGCGCATGGCATCACAGGGCGCGTGGGCAGCAACAAGCTGCAAACGCGCTATGTCGGCGCCTATGCGACCTGGATGGATTCCAGTGGTACCTACGTCGACAGCGTGCTGCAAGGCGGGAGCCAGGACTATACCGTGCGACCGGATGACAACCCGAGCATCTCGGGCAATTACCATAGTTTTGCCGCGTCGGTGGAAGCCGGTAAACCCTTCGCCCTGACCGAACGCTGGAGTCTCGAGCCGCAGGCGCAGTTGATCTTCCAGCGGCAGAACCAAGACGACTTGACGCTCGGCGGAGCGCAGGTCAACCAACACACCACCAACGCTTGGCTCGCTCGCTTGGGTGCGCGCGTGAAAGGCGACTTCGTTACGGATACCGGAAAACTAGAGCCCTACGCGAGGCTGAACCTATACCAGGCGAGCATCAGCAACGATGTGGTGACCTTCAGCACGCCTGTGGCATCGACGGAGATCGAGTGCCAAAGCGGCTACAGCGCCGCAGAGGCAGAAGCCGGTGCAACCCTGGCGCTGACGGCAGACACCAGCCTCTATGGTGCAATCGGGCAACTATGGAGTATTGGCGGCGACGCGACCATCAAATCCTCTGTGCAGGCCTCGCTGGGCCTGAAGATGCGCTGGTAGCCGACTTAAGAAAAGCGGTTAAAAAACCCACACCCGGTACAACTCTGTCCAGGTACGTTCCCGCTGGCAGAGTGCTCTGGTTAGAGTAGATCCTGGCATTATAGTCAAACGATTGACTACCTAGCCATGAGCCTCTACCTGGATTGATCTCTGCATCGGAACTGGCTCGCGCGGTACCGGTGCCCCCTCAGCGAGTAGTTCCAGCGCTTTTGGAAATTTCATAGGACGAGTGATTGCTGCCGTACATCATCAGACGTCGCCCCCCGGTGCAAAGCCCGCAGAGCAACAGCATAGCCGAGAGCTTCGTTAAACGATCAAGCGCGACTGCGTCGGGCACGTACCCAAGCCTGATCGGAAGACAGTGTTACGTAACCTGACGATTGTCTTTGAGCATGACACCGAGGAGCAACCGCATAGCGCGCTGAAATACCACTCACCATGGGAGTTTAGGCGCTTGGCAGAAGCATCAATTTAACAGGGAGTTGGTGTCCGGCTTGATAGGGGCCAGTCCACCAGCACCGGTGGTCTCTTCCGCAGGCAACAGTGCCATCACCTGACGCTTCGGGTATGGACCAAGAATGAGCATTACTGGGTCCAGATGTATCTGTTTAACGAAAAAGCCTGCACCGCGTTGGCGAAGGAATTGGCATACCGTACCCGCAACGCGTGGTTACCGTGATCAATGGCAGATCCTCAGTTCCATTACTCCATTAACCTTGAGACGTGCGCGCTTGCCTTGGAACGCGCATCCAGCGGCGAAAAATGAGACAAGTCTTACAGCGGGCGTATGCACCATTGAGCGAAGCTGACTTGGCAACGCTCAACCATTGGCGGTCGAGAGGAGAGGCAACGAGAGCTCCAGAGACTTTTCTGAATCGAGCCCATTGAGTTGGAACTTGCCGACCCTAATAGATTAAGCGTGACCATAGTCTAAAAACCGAGGCAACCTTGCAGGTAATATCCTTGACTTCAAAAAAACTACGCATATTAATTGCCGACATGGATTTCGGACGCCGATTTGAGATTGAAAAAACACTTAACAGATTAGGCCAGTACAGTGTAATGCCAGTCAAATCTTTTGAAGAGTTGGTTATTTACAGCTTTGACTTTACGCCCTCATTTGACGTACTTATCGCCGATTTGAATTTTATGATTCAACCCAGTATAGATTTGCTGCAGTTCTGTCAAAAGGCGCCAGGTATTCCGTGTAAATTATTCTACAACTATCTCCCAGCAGGGACGATTATAAAGCAGCGACTTTGCACTCGTCCGTACAGCTACTTGATAAGCTCACCAACCGAAAAGGACCTAAGCGATTTCATTGCCCATATTAATTAAGCTCTCTGATAGGATATCTCGTCGATCTTGTTAACTAAAAAAACCTGCATGATAACCGACGACTCAACTCGGCGACCTCTTGCATAAAACTTTTCCTACAATCACGGGGACTGATACCCAAGCGCCGTGCGAAGGCGCGCCTGAATCCGTCAATATTGGCATAGCCTCCGCCAGCTGAGCTCGGCGAAGACTGGCTATACTAAGAGTCTTGAGTGCTAGAACCTGTAACATTTTATCAAATATATATCATCCCGATTTCGTTGATTACTTCTGAGCCATCGCATCTAGAAGATATTAAACTCCTCCAATTACAAAGGATTGACTACTATGCCGAAAGACTTTGGACAAAATGTAGGCAAAGACCCTATGCCAAGCGTCCTATTGCCTGCAAGACCCAACACGCCGCCCACAAACCAGGCACGCAGGAGTGGCAGGGTTTTCCCCCCGGTCGACAGCGCCCAGGTGCATTCACCCAGCACGTTGCTGCCTTCCCCTCGAATTGGCCCTCACGCTTCTCCAAAACCTGCGCCGTTTTCAGTCCCCAGAACCTGCTCCGCGTGTGGAAAGTATCACCAAGGCGCCTGCCCCCCCACTTGGCCACTAACGCATCTCTCTCGCAACATGCGTCGTCCACAGAGGTTGTGACGACTTCGTCGGCTCAGCCAGGAGCGAAGCTCACGTTTTATCGAGCCGATAACCGGACGTACGAAAAGCTACAACAATCCTCACCAGAGGGCTTCACCGCCTGGGTTCCATTGAATATAGAGCAGGCCAGAAAATTTGCGAGTATTTTCGTAGGCGGCAAGGACACCTCTGGCCTGCCTAAGCATGTCGTTGAGAACATCGGCAAATGGGGTAGGACACCAAGGCTTAACGACTTGTCCACGTACATAAAATACACAAAAGACAAGTCTACAGTTTGGGTATCTACCGCCATCAATACCGAAGCCGGGGGGCAGAGCGCTGGCGCTCCACTCTATGAAATAACCATGGCTTTGAATGAATTTAAAATCGGTCGAAATGGTCTCGAACCGCTGCCTGGAGGCAGGAGAAAAAACATGGAGTTCTCACTCTTGCTGGATGGTTCAAGTATTGAAACTTCGCAAGTGATTGCGCTCAATCATGGCCCCAAAGATGATGCTGAAGTCTCGTTCCTCACTCCGATTCCGATGAGCAATATTAAGCAATATACAGGGGAGAGATGACAGGTATTGAGGATTGGATGGATGCCGTGTAATACGCCATTTGAGCGCTGCTGCCACCGCCTAACTCATTGTGTGATGGAGGATCAGACCATGGCAAGGATCTGGCGGGACTCATCATAGGCTTCGAACCTGCTGCCAGTGTGCCGTATCTGGCAGATATTGCACAGCTGGAGCGCAAACGGTTCACCCCCTGGCACGCCACTGATGTACAGCCATTGAACCGTGAACATGTCGCTGCCGTGCTGTCAGCCCCAAACATTCTGCATGAACTGCACATTGGCTTTCACCCCTCCCTGAGCCTGTTGAATTCTGCCCTTGCAGTGGTCACTGTCTGGGCGGCTCACCAACGAGATGCTGGCCGGCGTCGATGCCCCCAAGGGCAAAATGCGCAGGTGATGCGTAACAGAAGGAGGTCAGGTCTTTGACATCGATGACGGTGCCTATGTATTCATCCGCGACCTGCAAAACGGCCACACCCTGATTCAGGCATTGGAGACAACATCAGCATCCGATATCAGTCAAACCCTCGCCCTGCTGATACGCCACAACGCCATTCCCATTTGCACCTCAAGGTATCGCCATGCCCCCCCCCCGTTCCCCGCGGCATCACGTTGCAGGGAATGATCCCCCAGAGCCTGATCGCTTTGATCGCACGTTCTCTATCGATGCCGCGTTCTGGAGGTCTGGGCAGTCCAAGATCGAGGGCCTGGCCATTGATCTGTTCGACGGCACCTTTCGGGTCAGCAAACCACGCCTGGCAAGGTCAATCATTCCGTTGTTCCGGAGCGATTGCCGGAGACCATCGCGCACATGGCCGCTTTCACGGAGCATTTCTTCCCGGTTCTGATCCTAATTGGTTTCGCCACACGCTTTTCAGTCTTGGCATGCTGAGTATAACCCTGACCATTCAGCTGTTCATGTCCCACGATGCCCCGAACTACGGGACCAAGGTAGCGGTGCTGTTGTACTTGATGGCGGCCGGACCGGGCAACCTATCGATCATTTGATTGCCCGACGCTACGTCCATTGATGTGATGATTATGAATTGAACAACGCGTCCATCCTCTTGGGCGAAACTCGGAGTACCTGGCGTTTTTGGGACGTGTCCTAAAGTGGCAACGCGGTACCACAAGTAACATCAGGCTCCCTGTCCGCTGCCCTTGACGGTACTTCTGTGCTGATGTTTTTGATATTGACTGATGCCGCTCAAATGGAGTGGCATACACATGAATGATGACACGAAACTGGTCAAACGGCTCTTATCCGGCGACCCCCGGGCTTACAAGGAGCTCGTCAGCACTTATCAAAGCGCCATGCGGGCGGTGGCCTACGCCATCGTTGGCGCAAGAGGCGCCGATGATGTGGTGCAAGATGCTTGGTTGTCAGTGGTGCGTAATGTGGCAGGCTTTCAAGGCCGCTCAAGCCTCAAGACCTGGCTCCTGACCATCACCGCCAACTCGGCCAAAAGTCGCTACAAGCAGAACCGCCGGGAGGTGTTGCTCGATGATTTGCCATTGCCCCATGGAACAATAGAAGATGATCGCTTTTCGCTTGGCGATAGTCATTGGCTGCTGGCACCATTCGCTTGGCATCAAGACACACCTGAAGCGCTGTTGACGGAAAACGAGTTACGTCTATGCTTGGAGCACACCCTCCAATACCTACCGCCATTGCAAAGCGGCGTGTTACTGCTGCGAGAACGCCATGGGATGGAGCTGGAAGAGATCTGTAATCTTCTGGGAATCTCGCCCGCCAATGTTCGTGTACTGTTGCATCGGGCACGGTTGAAGGTCTTTGCGGCCGTAGAACGTTTTGAGGAGGCCGGTGAACGCTGACCTGCAAAGAACAAGTTGCACTGTCAAGTGATTATCCCGATGGACAGTTGAGCTTTCGAGAGAAGTTGAGGGTGCGTCATCATTTGATGCTTTGCCCAATTCGCCGACGGCTCATTCGACAGATGCGTCTGATGCGTCTGATGCGTCTGATGCGAGCAACACTGAGCGCTATTCCGGAGGATGCTAAGCCAGACCTCGACTCGTTTGCCGAGCGCCTTGTTGCCAAACTTCGCAAGGATCTATTACCTCTTGTCGCTGTGTTCCTTGAAACAGACTGAACCGTAGGTGGCTTGCGAAGTACCGAACTGAATTTGCGCTCAAAAAGAACCCCGCGCAATGCGGGGTTAAAGTTGGCTTCGACCTTATCGTATGGAGCGACAATAATACCGGTACCCAGCACAAAAAAAGCACAGGATGCCTCATCCTTGAAGCAAAGCCATATTCCTCCATTACGAAGGCGCAAGTATTTAAGGTTTGTCTCAAAGTCAGAAGGCTAGTAATAAACAATTCAGGGATCCTTTTTTTGAATCTCTGTAACACCGAGGGGGCGTCGGTCCCTAGTGGTAGGTCGCAACTGAACAACCGTCCAGTCGACACCCTGACGATTACCGAGGATATAAGAACGGACTTCAAAACCGCCACTGCCGGTGCCACTATAGCTTTCGCCGCGACGACCATGGTTGCCGGTGTTGTCACTCAGGCCCAGGCTGCGGACGCTGCTCAGGTCCCTTGTTACGATGCGACTACTTGCAAAGTGTTATTTACATGGAGGTGACCACCCATTTGCATTGCCCCTGACCAGTCAATTGCATTCGTGCTGACCAACCGTTTGCATTCGAATTGACCAGCGCATGCCGTATCGACGTAACGGGTCGTTGGAGCAATGGCAAATGTGCACCTATGCTTGGTCTGCTGGAAGAATTAATCAAGCAGACCGTTCTGCTCCGACAAGGGTGCGCAATATTTGTAAAACGTCATCCGAGCAAATCAATGCCAATCCGCTCAGCGATGACGAGAGAGCAAGGCGTGTGATTGACTGCGCTCCGAAAATGTCACTGCGCCAGTAGTTCCCCAGTTTGGGTAGTCCATGCATTTGGCAGCCTTCAAGGAGAACTCCATGACGCAAGCTCTTAAACCCATAACCGCTCTGGCGGCCGTTATCGCGTTGGCCTTGCCTGCCATGGCCGCCACGCAGGCGGCCACCGAAATTCCACGGGGAATCACCACACCCGATCGCATCGAAACCCGTATCGGCACGCTGGAGTTCAAGGACGGTGCGCCGAGCGTTAAAACCACGCAGGACGTCTACGACACCTTGGCGTTCACTCGCGGCATCGACGCGTTCATGAACAGCTTTTCAGGCGCATCGGCCTATGCGATTCGCGAGGGTTTCCACAGCATTGGGGCTGAAGACAATTCGGTGGTCATCTTCTCCGAGCTGATGGACTCCCAATCGCTGTTTCTCACCGCCAACGCCGACACCATCTATTCGCTCTCTGTTCTCGACTTGACGAAAGGTCCAATGGTGATTGAGGTGCCACCCAAATCACTCGGCACACTCAATGACATGTGGTTCGGCTGGATCATCGACATCGGCGCGCCCGGCCCTGATCGGGGCGAAGGCGGAAAGTACCTGGTCGTGCCGCCGGACTACGACGGTCCGCTTCCAGACAGTGGCTTCTTCGTAGGCCGATCCAAAACCAATCATGTGCTGTATGCCGTTCGCGCCTTCATGGAGAACAATGACCCGAAACCCGCTGTCGACCTGATCAAAGACAAGCTGAAGATTTATCCCTACACGCCCGGCGGCTACGGCACCAGCATCGCCACGGCGCTCGCCGGCCAGATCCGGCTGGAGCCCAATCCGCCGATACCGCCGACAAAATTCGTGGAGGGCAGCGGCAAGGCTTTCAACACCATTCCCCCTAATGACTTTGCCTATTACGAGATGCTCGACAAGCTTGTGCAGCTGGAACCGGCCACCTCGTTCAACCCGGAACTCCTGGGCCAACTGGCGGCCATCGGTATCGTCAAGGGCAAGCCCTTTGCGCCGGACGAGAGGATGAAGAAGATCCTCACCGACGCGGCGGCCGTGGGCAATGCGGCGGGTCGATCACTGAACTTTCGTGGCGCCGAATACCCCGGCTGGGCTTACTACCCGAATTCGATGTGGGCCAGCATGCTATGGCAGGGAGGTTTCGACTTTGAGACACCGCCGCCCATGATCACCAAGGAAGGCTTGTTCAAGCCATTACCACCGACAGGGGCGCGAACACTCGATTCGCGCAAGGCCTTTTATTACGGCTACACCATGGATTCGCCGGGCATGATCATGCGACTGCCCAATGTGGGCTCGCTGTACCTCATGGGCTTCACCGATGCGCAGAAGAATCCCTTCGATGGCGGCAAGACCTACAAGGTGACCTTGCCGCCGAAAATTCCTGCGGCCAGGTTCTGGTCGTTCACCGTCTACGACAACCAGACGCGGTCCATGCTCCCGGCGCCGCAGCGCTATCCGCGCGCCGGCAGCCAGAGCTACCCTTCGCCAGCCGCCGTCTAGAACGCGGACGGGCCCACCACCATCTATTTCGGAGCTACAAAGCCCGCCGACGCCAAGGCAGGCAACTGGATCCAGACCACGCCGGACAAGGGCTGGTTCACGATTCTGCGCCTCTACAGTCCACTTGAATCGTTCTTCACCAAAGCGTGGCGGCCAAGCGAGCTCGAACTGGCTCGGTGATTCGGTGAGACAGAGTCGTGGTCAGCACAACTGCTAGGGCGGTGCTGACCGCGATAAACTGATCAGCAGCAAGCAATGGGGCTTAGGCCCCACGGCGGTCGCGCTAAACAGTCAAACGGCTGGACTCACGGCATTCTCGCTAACCAAATCTGGGGGCTGAAGGACGGCCCGCCGGATGAAAAAGAAAAGGTCAATCAGACCTTCTTGCAACCCTTCCTCACGTACACCACAGCTACCCTCACCAGCTACGGGGTAAACACTGCGTCGACCTATAACTGGCAATTCCGGGAGAGGTCGATACCCGTAAACCCCGGTCACCCAACTGCTGAAAATCAGCGGTCAGCCTCTAACCATCCAAGCTGGTCTACGACACTGGCTCGACAGTTCGGAAGATGGTGCACAAGACTGGGGCTTTCGCGTGGCCGTGACGTTACTGTTTCCACGCGGATGGATAGATAAAAGCTTGTGATTTATTGGGCGAAACTGACAGGCCATTAGACTGACCTTTACTTGCTACGAATGGCAAATGCACTCCCGCGAGTAACACTCGCTGATACCCATCAACTGCAAACAGCAGGTCAGTACGAAGGCAAATGCCTAGGGGGCGTTCTCATTTGAGCTAAGCAGGGCCATTCGATACCCTTGGGCTATTTGGGTTAACTGATGAGCTGCTATAGGTTGCGTACCGATCAATGGGAGCGCATCAAGGAACTGCTGCCGGGTAAAGCCAGCGACCGAGGCGTGACCGCCCGCGATAACCGCCTGTTTGTAGAGGCGGTACTCTGGATTGCCCGAACTGGCGCGCCCTGGCGGGATCTACCTGAAACCTACGGTCACTGGCATCGGGTCTATGTGCGTTATAACCGCTGGTCACGCAAGGGCGTTTGGTTGCAGNCTAGGGGGCGTTCTCATTTGAGCTAAGCAGGGCCATTCGATACCCTTGGGCTATTTGGGTTAACTGATGAGCTGCTATAGGTTGCGTACCGATCAATGGGAGCGCATCAAGGAACTGCTGCCGGGTAAAGCCAGCGACCGAGGCGTGACCGCCCGCGATAACCGCCTGTTTGTAGAGGCGGTACTCTGGATTGCCCGAACTGGCGCGCCCTGGCGGGATCTACCTGAAACCTACGGTCACTGGCATCGGGTCTATGTGCGTTATAACCGCTGGTCACGCAAGGGCGTTTGGTTGCAGATCATGGCATCGCTTGCGGCTGACGCGGACCTGGAACACCTGATGGTGGGTGGCAGCATAGTGCGCGTTCATCAGCATGGTGCGGCAAAAAAACATGTCAGGACGCCGAAGCCATGGGCAAGTCCAGAGGCGGACTGAGCACCAAGATTCATGCGGCCGTCGATGCACTGGGGAACCCGGTACGCCTGCTGCTGACGCCCGGACAAAGCTCTGAATACGGCCAAGCCGAAGCGCTGATCGAAGGTTTTACGCCCGAAGCGGTATTGGCAGACAAAGGTTACGACTCAGACGCCTTTGTGGAGTTGATACAGCGCAATGGGGCTGAAGCCGTCATTCCCTCAAGAGGGAATCGTCTGAAGCCTCGAAAGCTGGATCGACATATTT
>NZ_RCZE01000009.1 GCF_006438915.1 Pseudomonas arsenicoxydans
GATCGACAACAACGCTGCCGAACGTGCGATCAGGCCCTTCGTCATCGGAAGAAAGAACTGGTTGTTTAGCGACACACCCAAAGGCGCGACGGCCAGTGCTCAACTTTACAGCCTGGTCGAGACTGCCAAAGCCAACGACCAAGAGCCCTATGCGTGGCTGCGCCACGCATTAGAACGGCTGCCACTGGCGACCTCGGTTGAAGATTACGAAGCGCTGTTGCCGTGGAACTGCTCGCCGGCATCGCCTAGCTAAGCGCGTTACCCATCTTGAAGTCGGTGGGGTTTATGGAGCGCTTACTCTTCACCGAAGTCACTAGGCCAGATCGAGATGACGCAAAGCGCACCGCATTTCATTCATTTGTACTGCGTCCGGCACCGTGCCAAGGGGCGAAAACATCAGCGCGTCACAGGCTCAATCGCCAAAAATAAACTCAGTAGACAATCGGCCAATCGTGAACGAGAGCCTTGGTTGTTGGCCAGCAATCTACCGGAGGATCAGTGGAATCCATCGAAAATCTTGGCCATTTACAAGCAACGGATGCAGATAGAAGAAGGCTTCCGGGATGTGAAAAGCGAACACTTCGGTGTTGGCGTAACTCGCCATCGAAGTCACTGCCCGCGCCGAATTGAAGTGCTCTTACTGATTGCGGCTTTGGCCAACTACATCATCTGTTTGACCGGACTACAGGCCCGTGAAGCAGGTCATGAACAACGCTTTCAAAGTAATAGCCTTAAACATCGGCGGGTGTTGTCGCTATGGCGGCTAGGGCTGGAATACTGGCGTAGCGGACGCGGTTCAAAGTCTCGAAGAACCTTGGAGAGACTTGAGCACGCGTTGAGAAACGAGGTGCATCAGCAAGCACAGGCGCTAACGTAGATTTGTGGGGATCTCTCAGAATCCGTCCCCTTTTTTTGTCATTTTTTTTGTTCCTAAATAGCGTCGGAGTCCTTGTCGTTCAGGTACACCGAGGGGCCGCAAAGTAAAGGAGATTTTGTTGTGAACTCAATCATTGAGTTTTGGTTTGATGCTTGGATTGTGAATATTTTTTCTTTTTTTGTAATTGTTATATTTAGTTTATCTGTTGTAGGTATGTTTTTTATCAGAACGTTTTTGATATCGCCACAGTTTAATCCGATTCGACATGTATTGACGTGAGTCTTTTTCCATTTTGCTGGAGGTGCGTCAGGGAGTTCCTCTATATCAAACTCCATTATTATCGTTGGCCTGCTGTTATCAATATTTAAAGCGAAAAGGTCAATGGTGCCGATCGCTATGGGTGTCGTGAAAATCTGGTTAAAAAAAGTGCTGCCGTCAATATCGTTCCAAAATTTCATAATTACTCCTTGAAGTAGAAGTGATCTTTTGCACCTGGGATTTTACCCTTTTTAGTTTATCCGTATTGTCGTAGATAAATGACGAAAATTGGGCAAATTTATTTTCTTTCGTTGAGAATGAATCCGTCCCCTTTGTTCCCTTTGTTTTCTTTCTGTTAGGACTGGAGTTAGGAGCGGCTGGGTACTTTTAAATCGCATTTTCTACCAAAAGTCAATTCTTGCGCAATCGAATTCGATTAAATTTCCAGCTCTTATCCCTCCAGGTAAATAGTCCTCGATGGTGAGATTTATTCTCCCGACCGAAATTAATTGTTCCGAAATATCTACCACTCTAGCGATGACTTTACTTGACAGTCCTGTCCCTTCGGTACCCCAAATTCCTAAGGCCGTATCGCCCTCGCAGAGCATCGCTTTTTTAATTGAAAAAACATGCAGCGGTTCATTAATTGTGTCTCCAATATTTGCATTGCATGGTTGGGAGAAAGCGATGCAGGTAAATTGCCCGTCGCTTATTTCAACCTCTGCCTCTTCGGCAGCTTCGGATATCCACTTGATATTTTTTACAATCATATTCGTCACTTTGTTGGCGTTGAAAATAAATCCGTCCCTTTTGTTATGGCGGTGTTATACATTTTTCCGGAATAATAAAGGGGCGAATAATATCAGGGGATAGATTTATTTTTTGTCGCTAAAAATAAATTTTCCCCTTTTGAGTCTTTTTTGTTCGCCTTGTTTTGGTGAGTTAAAGTGGATAGTCACAACGCCATGGAGGTGTGAATAACTCTGGATTTATCTGGTATTTTTTTCAAATGGTTATTTATTTCTTCTTCTGAATTCATCTCTTCAAGATTTTCTATGTTTATATCGCGGTCATCTATGCCGTCGCTGGTTTTAAGAGTTTCAATAGGTACTGAAAATATTATAGTTACGTAGCGAGAATTTTTTGCATTGTTTATAAAGTCGTGGTATTGGAAATCGGTCGGTAGAAATTCATATTTGTAAATTGCATATATCGCGGCCCATTTACGCGACAGTGGGTCTTCAGAGTTCAACTCTTGGGCAATTGAGTCGTAGCTTTTGCCGTCAAGACCGTACCAAACGCTTCGCGGGATTGTCTTTTGCTCGTTCATTTTTGCCCCTCAAATTGATTTGGCCTAAATGAAAAGGGGACATGAAAAGGGGACGGATTTATTTTTTTGCGTGAAAATAAATCCGTCCCATTTTTTTTCTACAAATGTGTTTGGTCAGTATATTCGAAGTGCTTCACCTTTTATGTTTTAGAATTTTCCGCTTTTTTCAGCAGGTTTGTTAGCTCTGGGTAGGAGTCAAGCTCTTCCACTGACATACTTTCGATAATGTGTTTTATTTTTTTTGCGAGTGCTTGTTCAATTGATGCCTCTGTCCAGTCTAGTTCTGAGGCGGCAGCTATAATTACTTCTTTATGTTGTGAGTCAAGGAGAGTTTTAAGTATTTCGATAGCTGAAGCAGAACGTTGCTCGCCTAAAGCCGCCGCGCTGCGTTCCTGCCAATATTCAGCTTTAGAGAGTATGGAGTTATTAAGTCTTTGCCAGTCCTCGGTACTGAATTTTTCTAGAACTCCTTTAGCTACCTGCTCAGCAGTATATTCGTTCCACGTTGAATTTTCGTCGGGGCCAAGCCAATAGTTAAGTTCGTCAAATTCTTTGCTTTTCATATTTGGTTACTCGAAATCAGATTGGAGGTAACATCGGGCCGTCCCCAGCAGGGAATGAGGAAGTCAGCTTTCCGTTGTCTTTTAGAACTTGCCACTGGACACCATCAACTGTTTTGGTATGTAAGGTCGTAATCACGCCATCGACCTCTCGCATGAAAACCCCTGGTGTTGCAGCTACTTCATCGGTCACCGTTAATATTTTATCGTTGCTCCAGCTTTTTGGTGCCAGCGTATGCTTTCCGCCCTTTTTGGCTGACATGCCGATGGTTCCGTCCTTCCGCTCGAGAATCATTTTAAAATCTTCGACTTTTATTGTTCCATCCGGGTTTGTCTGAAGTACAGTCATCTGATGGTCCGGGGATGTCAAAACATCGGACGAGTGCCCGCCGATTGGTTTGTTACTACCGGGGCTTCGCGTGCCGAACAGAATTTTGTTCTGCATTTGTTTAGGCAGAGGCCCAGTGTAGGGACCGTGAGGAGCGGGTGGTGGTGGTTGGCCTTCATCAACGTGCGCATTCGTCGCATCATCCGGGTTTTTATTTGAAGATTCGTTTTTCGCACCAGGACATTCCCCTGTTAGACCCAACGGATCCACCCACCCCGTAGGGTTAGGCACGTACTGGTAGTTATTCAACCCACCCGCAAGCTTGATCGGATCCGGCGTCAGAAACCGCCCGGTCCCCGGATTGTAGTAGCGATGCCGGTTGTAGTGTAAGCCCGTCTCTGCATCGAAGTACTGTCCCTGAAACCGCAACGGGTTGTCGATTTCGGCAACATCGAGTGCGGCGAGATTGCCATAAGCGCGGTACTTGGCAGACCACATGATCTCGCCGCTGTAGTCGGTGAGCTCTTGCGGCGTCCCCAGATGGTCGAGCTGATAGTAAAACGGCGTCGCCTTCAGCGGGCCTTCACCATCCAGCATTGCCAGCGGGCGGAAGCTGCCGGGTTCATAGATGTAGGTGCGATACCGGTTATCTGCACTTTCAGCGATCAGGCGTTCGCCTTGCCAAAGAAATTCGGTGGTGCTGCCATCGACGGTTTTTTCGATGCGGCGGCCGAAGGCGTCGTACTTATAGGACGCGACGCTACCCCCCGGCAGGCTAGCCCCAATCAAGCGATGCTGGCAGTCGTAACGGTATTCAGTGACGAGTTTTTGCCCGGTGCCGCGACGTTCGCGGGTCAGGTTGCCGTAGGCGTCGTAGTCGTAGTGGCGGTCGCCCTGCATCAGCAGGCGGTTGCCTTTGACGTTGGCCAGGTTCGCAGTGGGTTGGTCGCCTTGCCCCAGCAAGTTGCCCGCAGGGTCGTGGGCGAAGCTTTCCGGGGTGTTGCCACGGACGTTGATCAGACGGTCGAGCGGGTCGTAGTGGTAGCTGCGATTGCCTTTGCGACTGTCGTCGATGCCGGCAAGGTTGCCGTTGGCGTCGTAGGCGTAGCGACGGTGGAACAGGTTTCTATCTTTTTGGCTGACGCTGTGGGCTTGCAGACGTCCTTGCTCGTCGTACTGATACTGACTGAGCAGCAGACCCTGTTGGCGTTTTTGCTCTAGTCCGGCGTTGAACTGGTGGGTGGTCAGGCGCGAGCCGTTGAGGTCGATGCTGCTTAGTTGGCCGCCGCGCTGGTGGTTGTAATCGAGCTTGCTGCCATCCGGGAGGCGGCAGTGTTTCAGTTGGCCGACGCTGTCGTACTGGTAGCGCAGGGTGCCCCAGCCTTGGTGTTCGGTGATTAGGCGGTCTTGTAGATCGTATTCGTATGCCAGCGGCCAGTGGCCGTCGTCCACGTTTACCAGACGGCCAAGGGCGTCATAGCTGTAATGGATCTCCTCGCCATCGGCCAGGGTTTTGACCAGTAAGCGGCCAGCAGCGTCGCGCTGATATTCAGTGACAAGTTCACTGCCATCGTCGCCGAACTCGGTTTTCTTCAGCAATTGGCCGTTGAGGTCGTATTCATAGGCGGTGCGGCGCCCGTCGAATCCGGTTTCCTGCTGGATCAGGCCGTTGGCGTAGTAATCGAGGTGGTAGTGCTCGCCACGTTCATTCTCGATCTCGGTCAGCAGCAATCTCGAGTTGTCGTAGCGATAACGCAACTGGCTGCCATCCGGATTGATCCGGCGGCTGACCAGGTGCAAACCATCGGCATATTCGTAACGCGTCACACGGCCTAGCTCATCGCGCTCTGCGGTGACGCGGCCGTACGGGTTGTAAGTGAACGCACGGCTGGCGCCGCCGGGCAGGGTGACTTGCGTCAGGCGGCTGGCTGCATCCCATTGGTAGTGGGTGATCGCACCGTTTTCTTCCTGACGAGTAATCTGCCGACCCAGTGCGTCATAGCGGTATTTGCGCTGGCCGCCGTCGGGCAACCGTTCTTCCAACAATTGACCGAGGTTGTTCCACCCCAGTTGATGGCGGCTGCCGTCAGGATAACGAATCTCCAACAGGCGACCTTGACGGTCGTAGCTGTAGTGAGTTTCGTTACCGTGGGGGTCGGTTTGCTGGGTGATGTCGCCTTGACGGTTGCGCTCGTACTTCCAGCGTGCTCTGCCGCGTTGCACATCGATGAGTTGGCCATCGTAGTAGTTGTAGCGAGTCGGTTCATCTTCTGGAGGAACAACAGCAATCAAACGCCCGGCGTCGTTGTATTGGTATTCGGTGACGGCTCCCAGCGCGTCTTTTTCAGCGATCAGGCGACCTTCGTCGTTGTAAGCTCTTTGCGTTTCAGCCCCGTCAGGCGCGGTCTCGCTGATAAGTCGCGCATTTTCGTCATGCACGTAAACCTGTTCGCTGCCATCTGCATTGAGCACGGTCACCGTGCCCTTGTCGTCCCACATATAACGCGCTTCAAGTTGGGAATAACTGGCCCAGTGGCGGATGCAGCGCGCCAATTTGCCTTCGCGTTCCCATTCCCAGTAGAAGCTGGCGCCACCCGCCAATTGACGTTCGAGAATGACGTGTTGATCGTTGTAGCGATAGTGCTCGCGCTCACCGGCAGCGTTGGTGGCACTGACGAGTTGATTGCGCTCGTTGTAGTGATAGGTGACCAGGTTTTGCACGGTTTGCCATGGATCCTGGCGCCCACCGCGATCATCGTACTCGGCACGTTGCTGCTGGTAGTCGACTGCCGAGATATGGCGATCGTCATAGCGCAGTAATAAGGCACGGCCAGCGCCGTTGTCGATGCGCTGAATGCGCCCAACCAGGTCATAGCTGATGTGCAACTGGTTTTCGTAGGCATCACTGATGGTGTTCAGACGCCCGGCACGGAAATGGTAAAACCGCGTTTTCGGGCCGGCTTGAGTCAGGATCAGTTCACCTGGGGCGTCACCAAGATAAATCGCCGCTTCAGCCAGGCTGTTGGTGATCGCCGGACGTTGTTCGGTTGGCATCGGGAAGCGGGTCTGACGGTTTTCATTGTCAGTCCACAGCACGCCTTCATCGTCCAGGTTCAGGCGATGGGACAGTGAATGGCTCCAGCCATAGCCGAGACGACTGTCGATTTCGACCGCACTGCTGCGATAAAGACGCGTCCATTCCAGCGGCAAGAGACCACCGAGTTCACCATCGGTGAGCGTCAGCAATTCCTCACCGGTTACCATCGACACAGGGTCGCGGTCGGTACATGTTTTTGTTGTGCATTGTGCGGGTTTGTCAGCGGGGGTTTTCGATTGGTCGGGAGCGTTGTCGACAGGCTCTTTTTGTTCGATGCGTGTGGTGTTGTCTTTCTTTCCGCGTGCATGGATCTGCGCGTCGGTCTCCACTTTGCCGCCTGTAACCTTTGGCTTTTTCTTCGGCGCTGTGGCCGTGGTTGCGGGTTTGGGGGCAGCAATTTCGACGCTTGCTTTGCGTGCCTGATTGACCGCTGAATTGCCGTTGAGCAGTAATGGCCTGGCGGCTTCCGTGTGGACCGCAGCGTTCTTGCCGCTGGTTTTCATCAGCATGCCGGTGAAGTCTTCGATCAGTTTCAGCACCTTGCCACTGTTTTGCGTGGCTTTCAGCGCCTTGGTGCCGACACGTACTGCCAAGCCGAGACCACCGGTCATTACAACGCCGACCAGAATGTTCAGCAGGACTTCGGTGGTCAGTTGAGACAGCACTTCCGTGCAGGTCTGCGGAGGCAGCATTTTGACCCACGCCACGATTGCGGCCATGTAGATCCACATCAATGGCTCGTCACTGGCGATCAACAGGGCGGTATGAATCGCTTCCGCCGAGGCGTTGTAGATGCGCTTGATTTCTTCCTCGGTGAAGAATTTCTTGAGCTTTTCATAATTCTCTCGAGGATGCGCAACCAGGTCGTAGAGGCTTTTGATATCGCCCCACAAACCCATGATCGCTTTCATAAAGCCTTTCCACTCGGCTTCCAGGTCTTGCATGACACGGCCAGCCATGGACGCGTTGTTATGTTCCTGCCACAACGGCAAAAAGTCGGTGGTCCACTGGGTTTGTAGCCAGCCACTCAGATCGCCAATAACGCCTTGATAGGAGTTGAACAGCGTGTCGATTTGCGCTGGGGTGGGGTTAGGGAAGAAGGTAATTTTGTATTGTTGGTTCGGTGTGAGGCCCGCGACTTCAAGAATTCCGTCAGGACCAATCGTTGCGTTGATCGCCTGACCGATTTCATTTTTACCGTACATCTTGCCGTCGGCTACAGGCGCCAATCGAACCGGTGTATTACCGATAGGGACAAACCGCGCAGACTCGAAACTGTGCACCAGTTTGAGCTTGCCATTGGCTGGGCAGTTTGCGTAAAGGTCGACTTGCTCTTTGCTGTCTTTGTCCTGCGTACCGACTTCGTCACCGACCTGAAATTGTTGTTCCGCATCCAGGGCACCGCCATACCAGGCTTCGGCATGGCTGCGGTAGTCAGCAATACACTTCTTGAAATCACTGATGATGACCTGAGCGTCGGGTTGTTTTGCTGTGAGGTTCCCCACAATGGAGCCCATCAAAATGCTCATACGGTCACCTCATTTTCCAAGTAGGACTTCAGTAGCCCTGTGTAGTTTTCTTCCGTGAGTGGGGTGCGTTTTACAAAGCGCGCCACTTTTTGCTGCAAGTTGGATTCAGGGACCGAGAAATACAGCTCGGCGTGATCCTCCTTCAGCCACTGCATCATGTTGCCGACCACGGTGGACGGGTTTTTAGTCGTCAGGCCATCGAGCAGTTTTTTAGGCACCTCCCACCAAGGCCAATCCTTCGCCTTCTGCACCGCCCTTGGCCCAATCTCCAGCCGCTTCCCATTAATCAGATACCGATCAAACACTGGCAGCACTTCCCCAGCCGCATCATCGAGTCCTTCCAGAATCGGAAAAATATGCCGCCCATCCCAGAACCGGAAAAACACCTCAGTCCCATCAGGCATGCGCACTTGGGTCAGGCTGCGAAGGTGTTCGAACACCACCTCAGGCGTGCTGGTTGAAACGGCCAGCCAACCCCAGTCCCGCGCGTCCGTTTCGGCAATCCACGGTAGAAAACCGGAGTTGGGTTTCAGCTCGACGAGGTAGGGCATGACCTGTTGCCAGCCCGCGTAGGGAGTTCCGCCCCAGATCGGGGTGGCCTGGGTCGTCGGATCATTCTGATACAGCGTCTTGAGCGCATCGGCATCGCTGGCGGCGCTGACGATCAGATACAGGTGCTCGCCCGTTTGCAGCGGGCTCTCGGATAACCAGGCCTGTGGGGAAATGCTTTCAGATGTCACAACTGTCGTCCTTGATGAGTGAATCTAAAAACTCATATCAGCTTCAATATTTTCTTCGTAAGTCGAGAGCAGCGTTTCAACGCTTTTGTTTCCGGAGTATTTCTCCTTCAACTGCTTCAGCTGCTGATCGGTACCTTTGCAATATTTGTTTATATCGCTGATGACACGATCGAGATTCCCCGGGTCGGCAGGGTCCGGCTCTGGAATATCGCCACGCAGAGAGTCACAGTTGTCTCTACTTTTGATGTAGCTGGAGACGTCAGGGGGCACGGAGCCATCGCTTTCCGCTGCACAAGAAATCAACGGCAGATTCAGCGCAAGAAGTAACAAATAAGGCGTGATTTTACCCATTTTAATGTCCGTCATTTGACCAGTGAGGTTTGTCACTACTTCCCCCTACAAATTTGATCACGCCATAAGAAGCTCCAACAGTGTGAAGCTCACTGTTCATGCCGGTTTTGGGCGACGAGCTTATACTGACCGCCGTTCCAGAGGCATTGTTAATCGCTAGCGTGCCGGTCCAACTGATATTCATGTCTATCGCCAGTTTCTGGGTATGTCTGGAATTAAGCGCCGGGGCGACGTTAAGCCCGTTGATCCCGTAGCCACTCACCATGGCCCTCGCACCCTGCACAGAAGCTGCCTGGTCATATGCGCCAGAGGCGGAAATGTGAGCCCATTTAATTTTGATAACGTCACCCGGATAACTAGGCACTTGTTGTGGGTCGAAGCCGGTTTTGACGATTTTCCAGGACCAGTGCATCAAATAGGCTCTTTCCGGAGGGCGATACGTCGCGGAAATGTGTACAGCTCCGCCAGCAGCTTTCACTGCATCGAGGAACTTGCTCACAGCTTCACGAAATGGAGATGCAAGTGCGGACACACTAGCGCTGCCCAGGAATCTTCCCACCCATTGCGCGCCGCTAGGCTCGTCCGCTGAGACGCTAACAGCTACAGGCGTCTGATCCGCAGTCGGAGTTAGTGTCGCTTGTAGAGTCGCCATAGTAGGGGGCCTCGATAGTGGCTTTTTCGGGTTTGTTGGATGAGACTTTTTGAGTCCGTCCTTTGCTGTCGGTGACGCCGTTAACAATAAGTCCAGATTCAAGCTTGATTTGGTAAGGGGTATTCGGCTTTGGTTTGCCTGTTGCTTCGTCATTTATGACGAACACTAAATCGTGAGTGGTCTGTTCAGTATCGAGGGGAGGTTTTTCAATTTCGCACACACCGGTTTTGCATCGTGCGCACTCTTCACAAAACGGCGCATTACGCTTCAGCGTATTCACCTGCGCCGGGCTCAGTACCGCACCCGCCTTATCCGCATCAGCCTGTTTCAACACGCCGGGCATCAACGGCGCAGCCCCGGTCCCGCTACCCGGACTCCCGCCGGAGTTCATGTTGATCACCGGCCCGCTCAGGGTCACACCACTGGCATCGATCTTGATAAAGCTGCCGCCACCCTTGAGCGTCAGTTCGCTCCCCGCTTCGAGCACGACCTTCATGCCACTACTCAGGTGAATCTCCTGACCTGCTTCAATGAACTGGCCGGTGCCGATCTTGATGTGCTGATTCACGCCCACGGTCAGGTGGTCATTCGCCCGGGCTTCGACTATGCGATCGGCATAAACCGTGTGGTGTTCTTCGGCCTTGAATTCGCTGTAGCTGTTTTGCTCGACGGTGTCGTGGCGTTCGTTGCCGACGCGGATTTTCTGGTCGTGCTCGACGTTTTCGTCCCAGTCGCGCTGGGCGTGCAGGAAGATTTGTTCCTGGCCTTTTTTGTCTTCGATGCGCAGTTCGTTGAAGCCGCCGCCACCGGGGGAACTCAGGGTCTTGAAGGTACTGCGGGTCTTGTTCGCCGGCAGTGGATAGGGGACGACGTTTTCCTTGTGGTACAGGCAGCCGCTGATCAGCGGTTGATCGGGGTCGCCTTCGAGGAAGGTGACGAGGACTTCCATGCCGATGCGCGGGATGGCGATGCCGCCGTAGTGGGCGCCGGCCCAGGCGGACGAGACGCGCAGCCAGCAGCTGGTCTTGTCATCGGCCTGGCCTTCACGGTCCCAGTGGAATTGCACTTTGACGCGGCCGTACTCATCGCAATGGATTTCTTCACCTTTTGGCCCGGTGACGACGGCGCTTTGGCTGCCGAGGATTCGCGGTTTTGGGTGGTTCAGCGGTGGGCGGTTCGGCACGTCCCACGGCGTCGCCTGGAAACGGTTGCGATAGCCTTGATGGAAGTCGTCCTTCAACGCCGTGGTATTGCTGGTGACCGACTCTTCCAGCACTTGCGGCTGTTTGCCTTCATGGAGGATTTCGGTGAGCAGCCACAGGTCGTTCCATTTGGCCTTCGGGTGTTGGGTCAGGGCCAGGAAGTGGCCGCTGACCAGTATCGGCTGATCGCTTTTGCCTTCGGCGAGCTGGAAGTCGCTGCGGTGGCGTTCGAGGGCGCGTTTGGCCAGGTGCTTGCCACGTTCGCGGTCGAGGAAGCGGCCGGGGTAGTCGTAGTCTTCGAGGTCGGGCAGGGCGTCGCCACGGTTTTCGCTTTCGAGGGTGATGCGCGGTTTTTCGAAGTCGTAGTCGCGGCGGGTGGTGCGGCTGGTGCGGGTTTCCAGACGCAGGTCGAAGCGCTTGATCACCGGGTCGTTGGCGACCATGCCGGAGTCTTGCTGGTAGGCCACGGGCGGGAGTTTCGGGAACACCGTCTGGTCATCGCCGAACACCAGTTTGTGGGCCGTGGCGCTGTGCTGGAAGTGGTAATGGATACCTTCTTCCTCGCACAGGCGCTGGATGAACTGCAGGTCCGATTCATCGTATTGAACGCAGTAGAGGCGCTCGGGATAAATCGCCCCGACTTTGAATGCGTAGGCGTTGCTCTGGATGCCGTGCTCTTCAAGGACCTTGCCGATGATTTTCGGCACGCTGAGGTTCTGGAAGATGCGCTGGTTGATGCGGTGCGCCAGGTACGACAGTTGCGGACGCAGGGTCACCGCGTAGCGGGTCAGGCGTTTGCCGGAATCACCCTGGGCGGCGCGGTAGATCAGGCCATGAATGCCGCTGCCGTCCGGCGAGAGCTGCAGGAAGGCCGGTTTGTGCAGCAGGGTTTCGAGGTCCAGGGACGGCTGCTCACTGACCAGTTCCACCTCAAACACGAACGGTTGGCTGATCGCCTCCCGACCTTGCAAGGACAGCACCTGCAAATCGCTGGATAGACCTTCGATGGTCAGGGCAAAGTGAGTCTGATTGGCCGGCGCGAACATCCCTTGTTCCTCGTGCAGTGCTGCGGCGTGCGCCAATGGCCGAAAAGGCCTCGGCAGACGCAAAAATTCTGGAAGGGCGAAAACAACATCGACCAGCAGAGCTGGCCGATGCTTTAGACGGTCGGCCTGACTCAGGCGACCGGCAGGCGCCAGTCATCGGAACCCGAAGTACCGGATACTTCGTGGGTCCAGGTGATTTTGCGGTAGGTGAACTGCACTTCTTCCAGGTGCGTGAAGTGCGAGTTCGACGGGTCCTGGCAGTTGTGCATTTTGTTGTTGATGGCGACGATGATGGCGTCTTCCAGTTTGGTGGTGTAGTAGTGCTCTTGGGTGCCTTGAGCCGAAGTGCGGTACCACTGGATAACGATTTCGCTCATGCGCTCGCCGGAAGTCAGCGCGGCTTGCAGCAGTGGCGAGGACTTGTCGTAGACCTTGGTGATGACCACTGGCTTGTGAACGCGCTGACCGGTAGGTTGGCCGGATTGCGGGTCACGCGGGATGATCACGTCGTGGCTGAAAGCCTGAACCATGACCTGGTCTTCGTGGCCTTCCTGGTAGGTGTTGCCAACCGAATCGGCGGTGAACGCGCCGGCGGTGATCAGACCTTGTTTTTCGCCAGTGACGGACATGTACGCTGGTGTAGCCATGGGTGTGCTCCTTGCTAAAAATTGAGGGTGCCCGGGAGGCGTGTATCGCCCGGTGGGTGCCTGACTGTATTCAAGGTCCGTGCCAGAAACGGTTAACGTTATATAAATCAGGGTGTTGAGCCTGTTTTATAACGCAGGAAAATATTTTCGCCGCTGTACCCAGAGGAATGTGCGCAAGAACTTGCGCACCACTGCGCAACTTCTTGCGCACTCGGCTGGAGGGCCTGACAGGCTGGGCGATCAGCAGCAAGGTAGGACCTTTCTGAAGGATGAGTGCGCAACTTCTTGCGCATAACGGCCTTGCGCCACCCGTCAACGGCGCCTGACATCCGGTGCAACGAATGGGCCTGTCGTCGGGTCCATAAAAACAGCGCCATCGAGCGTCCGAACAACCCTGAAACGGAGTGAGAACGACATGAAAATCCTGATGGTTTTAACGTCCCACGATCAATTGGGTGATACAGGCAAGAAAACCGGCTTCTGGCTGGAAGAATTCGCCGCTCCGTATTTCGCTTTCAAGGACGCCGGTGCACAACTGACCCTGGCCTCGCCCAAGGGTGGTCAACCGCCGCTGGACCCGAAAAGTGACGAGCCGGATGCGCAAACCGAGGCGACAGATCGGTTTAACAAGGACCCGTCCGCTAAATCCGCATTGGCCTCTACCGCGTTGCTGAACAGCGTGCGAGCCGAAGATTACGACGCGGTTTTCTATCCCGGTGGCCATGGGCCGCTGTGGGATCTGGCCGAAGACAAGCAATCCATTGCGCTGATCGAAGCGTTTATCAAGGCCGGTAAACCGGTCGCAGCGGTTTGCCATGCACCGGGCGTGTTGCGTCACGTCAAAGGTGCGGACGGCCAGCCATTGGTCAAAGGCAAGCGTGTTACGGGGTTTACCAACTCGGAGGAAGAAGCGGTGCAACTGACGAAGGTAGTGCCGTTTCTGGTGGAAGACATGCTGAAGGAGAAGGGCGGGATTTATTCCAAGGGCGATGACTGGGCGAGCTATGTAGTTGAGGACGGGTTGCTGATCACCGGACAGAACCCTGCGTCTTCGCAGGCTGGCGCCGAAGCATTGTTGGCGAAGCTCCGCTAAACCTGAAAGTTCAGCGGATCGAAGATTTGTGGCGAGCGAGCTTGCTCCGGGCGGCGTTCCGACGTTGGGCTGCGAAGCGGCCCCAAAAATCTGCGTAGTAAAGGAGATTTTGTGAGTGCCGCGCACTCAAGCGGGAGCAAGCTTCCTCGCCACACGTTTGGTTTCAGATCGCATGGCCCAACGTGGCATAGCATTCTTCAACCGAACGCCGCTGTGTCTCGGCATACAACCCCAACTCATCAATCGTCAATCGCCCCAGCGCCTGCTCGAACGCCTGCTGATTCGAATGCACGCCATAGTGGGTTTGCGCCGTGTCCCCCAGGTTCGACTGGAATATCCCCGCCGCACTCACCGGCAGGAAGTCCTCATACACCAGCGGTTCAACCCGCAGATACCCGCCGTCGAGCAAGTCTTCCAGCGACAACGATTCCAGCGCATCCGCCGCCAGGCCTTTTTCCGTCACGAAGTAGCGAAAGTACGCCAGTTCCTGTCGGCGCATGCCTTCGTAGGTGTCAGGGAATTCGCCAAAGTGCTGCGTCATCAGCGCGATGTAGCGGGCGGCATTGGCTTCATTGGGGAAGTCTTTCAACTCGTCCCGAGCGGCGTTGAGTAAACGGTCGTACAACGCTCGTCCCTTGGGTGTCAGCGCGGCTCCACGCTGCTCGATTTCGCCGAAGCGCGCGCTGTGGCTGCTACGGGTTTCGTCTTGGTCGGTGAATGCAACCGGTTCGTCCAGCGCCTTGAAACTGGTCTGACGCAGCAGAATCGGGCACTGGCGGCGGGGTGGGCCTTCGATCACCGCTTTAAGGGTGATGCCATGGGCCGGCATTTGCGCCTGGACGATGTCGATGTCCAGCGTACGCGGGGTCAGGTGGTTGATGTGCGGGCCTTTGAAGGCCACGACGTCGGCGATCAAGCGATGCTGAGCGCTGAGTTTCTGGTATTGCTCGGCGGTAACCGTGGCGCTGTGGTGCCAGCGGAAGGTTTCCAGCGCCTGTTCGACGAACTGCTGTGCTTCTTGCTCAGTAAGGCCACCTTCGGTTTCCGCACGTTCGATCAGGCTCAGCGCTGCCGGGGTAAAGATCTGGCGCTTGTCCAGCACCGACTGGGCGAAGGTGCGCAGTTCCAGGTCTTCGATCAGTTCCAGGCGCAACAGCGAGGTGAATACGCGGAAGGGGCTGACCTGTAACGCGTCTTCGTGCACCGCGCGAAACGCTGTTGAGTGCACCGGCACACCGGCCGGGGTCAGGTCGTAGTAACCCACTGGTTGCATGCCCATCACCGCGAACAAACGGGCGAGGGTGGCCAGTTCTGCGGCGGTGCCGACGCGGATGGCACCGTGGCGCTCCAGGTCCAGGCGTTCGATTTCACCGGTGCTGTTCAACTGGCGGGCGATCTGCGGGTCGTTGTCCAGCACGTATTGGTTGGTCTGCTCAACCAGTTCCATGAGCGCGCCGTACAACGGCACTTCTTCGCGGTACATGTCGGACATCGCTTTGGAGAAGCGTTGACGGATCAGGTCAGGACTGACGAAGGGTGACTGGCTCATGAAAGAATTTCCCGGCGCGGTAACGTAAAGGATGTGCGAAAAGATCGCAGCCTTCAGCGGCGCCGACAAACGAAGAATCTTACGGACTTCATTCTCCCCAGGACTGCTTACACACCCGCCGCTATAGGCGCTATAAATGAGAACGGCTTTCCGTGCGCAGCGACCCCAGGAACTCGCGATATAGCCGTGCTGTATTGGCCGGCTGTTCGACCATCGGCATGTGCCCGATGTGGTCCCAGATATGCACCCGCAGATCGACAATACCTTTACTCCAGACGGCCACGCTGCTGACGTCGATCAAACGGTCCTTGTGCCCCCACAGCAACAGTGCCGGGCACTTGATGTCGGCCAGTTTGGGTTCCATCGGCGGGCTGGCGCGGAAGTCGTTGAAGATCTCTTCCAGCTCATCGCGGCTTTGTTCATAGCGCTGGGCAACGGCGTCCAGCACCACGCCGGGCACCCACGGCGGTTCGGCCATGGTCATGGCGTAGAAGCGCCGAAACTCTTCGCGCGAGTGAATCAGAAACGGGTTGTGCCCCTTGGCCAGATGCCGCTCCAGATCACTGGCCTCGGGCGCAGTGACCCCGGCCGGGTCGATCAGCGCCACAGAGGCGATCCTGTCCGGGTAGGTGGCCGCCAGCCACGCCGCGATGTAGCCGCCCATGGAGTTGCCGATCACATGCACCTTCTCGACCCCGCAGACGTCGAGCAGCTGGATCATCCGCTTGGCTTGCAATGGAATGTCATAGCCGCCACCGGCCTTGAAGCCGGTTTCGCCATGGCCGGCAATGTCCGGAATGATCACCCGATGCGTGCCGACAAAATGCCGGGCGAAGCGCAGCCACAGGTTCTTGTCGGCGCTATAGCCGTGCAGCATCAACACACTGCTGGACGCTTCATACGGCCCGCCTTGCCAGGTCGAGACGGTCATTTCGCTGATCGGCACGACGATCTTGTGCAGCCGATACAGCTTGGCCTCGATTGCCATGTTCCAGTCGTACAGCCAATAACCGATGGCCGGGTAGCTCAACCAGCTCCAGGCCACGATAACCGCGAGAATGACGACCAATAGCAGCATCGGATGACTTCCTTAAACGTAATCAGGACAAGATGTGGTCGGCGGGTTTCAAGGCCCGGGTCAATCGGTAATAGCTGAAACTAAACCCCGGAAACATGGCGATCACATGACCGCTCTTGCTTTGATACCAGCTGTGACAGCCTCCAGACTTCCAAACGGTGCGCTCCATTTCCCTGTGGATCATTTCAGTGTAGGTACGTTCCGCTTCGGGGCGTACTTCAATGCTGCGTAAACCCTGTGCTTTTAACGTACGGATGCAGTCGAGGATGTAATTCATCTGCGATTCGATGATAAACAGCGCCGATGTGTGGCCAATGCCGGTGTTGGGGCCGGTGACGATAAACAGGTTAGGGAAGTCCGGCAGACTGGTGCCCAGGTAGGCCCGCGGGTATTGCGCCCAGACGTCCTTGAGTCGGGTGCCGTGTTTGCCGGTGACGGGGTAGGAAATCACCCCGTCAGTGGCGTCGTAACCGGTGGACCAGACGATCAGGTCGAGGTCGATGTGCTGGCCGTCCTGAGTGACGATGCCGGTTTCATCGATGGAAGCGATGCCCTGTTCGCGACTGTGCAACGTCACGTTGGGGCGGCTCAGCGCCGGGTAATAGGTGCTGGAGACCAGCACGCGTTTGCAGCCGATGGTGAAGTCCGGTGTCAGTTTTCGGCGCAATTCGGGGTCCGGCACCTGGCGCTTGAGGAAGCGCAGGGCCTGTTGCTGAACCAGGCGAATCGCCGGTTTCGAGTATTTGAAGGCAATCACCCGGGTTTCGAATTGCCAGTAGATCATCCAGCGCAGCAGTTTGTAGGCCGGTTTCAGACCCAGCAGCCAACGCTGGAAAGGGCCAAACGCGCGGTCGGCCCTTGGCAACACCCAGTGCGGGGTGCGTTGAAACACATGCAGGTGCTCGACGTTCGGGGCAATCGCCGGGATGACCTGCGCGGCACTGGCGCCGCTGCCGACGATGGCCACGCGTTTTTCCCGGTAATCGTAGGAATGGTCCCAGTTGTTGGTGTGAAAGGTCTTGCCCTGAAAGCGGTCCACACCTTCGAAATGCGGGACGACCGGTTGGCTCAATGGCCCCGTCGCATTAATCAGGAACTGTGCGTAAAACGTGCCTTTGCTGCCGGTGTGCACTGCCCAGCGTTTGTTGGCGTCATCCCATTCGATGCGTTTGACATTGGCCTCCAGTTCCACCTTGTCGCGCAGGCCGAAGTGTTCCACCACGTACTGGGTGTAGTGGTGCAGTTCCGCCTGTTCGGCGAACATTTGCGTCCAGCGATAGGGCGCAAAGGACAGCGAATAAAGGGGCGAAGGTACATCCACCGCCGCGCCGGGGTAGGTGTTCTGGCACCAGGTGCCGCCAAAAAAGTCCCGCCGTTCCAACAGGCGAAATTCGTCGATGCCAGCCTTGAGCAAATTGATCGCCGCACACTGACCGCCAAAACCGCTGCCGATGATCAACACTTGAAAGGTCTGCATGGGCCTCCTTTTTTATGGTTATTGATGGAACCCGCCCTTCATGTATAGCCAAACATTGGGGACTCGCCTCGCGACAATACTCCAGTATTCAGACCGCTCACCGGTGATGGCTATTTAACGTCGCCCTGATAGACTTCAAACGCACCTGCAAGCCCGGTGTTATCAGGTTCCGTTCAGTGGCGCAGAGGCCCTATGGTGGCAAAAGCGGGGAAAGGACTTTCATTGGCCAGGAGGCTTTATACATCGCGAACCCTGGGCCTGGCCTTGGGATTGTTGTGCGTGAGCACGGCGATGTACCCACTCGACCCGGCTCCGTGGGTGTGGGGGCTGATGCTGTTCAACGGCGTGTTGTGGCCGCACGTTGCCTATCAATGGGCGCGTCGGGCCAAGGTGCCGTTTCACGCCGAGCACCGCAACATCCTGGTCGACGCCTTTCTCGGCGGTTTCTGGGTGGCGGCCATGCAGTTCAATCCACTGCCCAGCGTTGCAACGCTGTCGATGATGGCGATGAACAATGTCGCCATTGGCGGCTTGCGATTCCTGCTGGTGGGCGCCGTCGCGCAAATACTCGGGATGGGAGTGGGGTGGCTGGCGTTTACCCCTGCGTTCATTCCGTCGACAACGCCGTTGCAGATGTTCGCCTGCATGCCCTTGCTGATTCTGTATCCCATGGCGCTGGGCTGGATTTGCTTTCGTCAGGCCACCACCCTCGGCCGACAAAAGCGCGAATTGCTGGCGCTGAGTCGCACTGACAGCCTGACTGGCCTGCTGAACCATGGCGCCTGGAAGGATCAACTCGAAGTCGAATTCCAGCGCTGCCAACGCCTACAGCAGGGCGGGGCGATTGCGCTCATCGACATCGACCATTTCAAAGCGATCAATGACACTTACGGCCACGTCGCCGGGGACATCGTGTTGCGCCAGTTGAGTAAAATGCTCAAGCAGAACCTGCGCGCCGCCGATGTGGCCGGGCGTTATGGCGGCGACGAGTTCTGCGTGATACTGCCGGACATGCCGTTGAACAGTGCCGCCGCGACGATGGAAGCCTTGCGCGACCGCTTTGCCACGTTGGGTTACGAGCAGAGCCCGGCGTTGAAAGTCAGTTTAAGTATTGGTCTGGCGGCTTTCAGTTCGGCGCATACCGATGCGACTTTATGGCTTAACGATGCGGATCAGGCGTTGTATGAAGCCAAGACCACGGGCCGCAATCGCGTGATCTGCCGCACCAATGGCAAGCCGTATCGCGAATTGCTCGATCCGGTCTGACCCTTCGGCCACGGGTTCGTGTGTGTTGCATTCGGTCTAGAGCCTTGCGTCGTAGTCAGTTAGGGTGTTTTTGACCCCGACACGAAACAAGGACCGATTCATGACGCTCCATCTCCCTCGCTCCCTGCTGGCCACCAGTCTGACCCTCGCCCTCGGCGCCTTCGCTCCTGCAGCCTTCGCCGAACCCCACAAACAAGTCCTCGCCGATGCCGAGCAATACAAGGGTGAAGCCCTGAAACTGCTGGAGCGGCTGGTCAATATCGACTCCGGTTCCGGCTATGAGCCCGGCCTGACGCAAGTGCGTGACATCGCCACCGATGAACTGAAAAAGCTCGGTGCCACCATCGAACGGGTGCCCAACACACCCGACAAAAGCAGCCACGTGATCGCGACGCTGAAAGGCACTGGCAAGGCGAAAATCCTGCTGATGGCGCACATGGACACCGTCTTCAAGGAAGGCTCCGCCGACGAGCGCCCGTTCCACATCAAGGACGGCCGCGCCTATGGGCCGGGCGTGATGGATGACAAGGGCGGCATTGTCGCCGGGATCTATGCGCTGAAAGTCCTGAAAAACCTCGACTTCAAGGACTACGCGCAGATCACGTTCCTGCTCGACGCCAGCGAAGAAACCGGCTCCGACGTCGCCACCGACCTGATCAAGAAAACCGCCAAGGCCCACGACGTGACCCTCAACCTCGAACCGGGCCGCCCGGCGGATGGTTTGGTGGTGTGGCGCAAAGGCAGCGCGACGGCGGTGGTGGAAGTCAAAGGCAAAGCTGCTCACGCCGGTGTCGCACCCGAATTGGGGCGCAACGCGGCCATGGAAGCCGCGCATCAGATTCTGCAACTCGGCAAGTTGGGCGATGAAGAGAAGAAAACCACCATCAATTTCACCGTGCTCAAGGCGGGCGACCGAACCAATGTGATCCCGGACCAGGCCACGGCCAAGGCTGACGTGCGGGCGGCAGTGCCGGAAGAATTCGAGCGGATCGAGAAGGATCTGGCGCGGGTTTCCAAGGACAAGCTGATTGCGGATACCGAAGTCACCACCACCCTTCAGCGCGGGTTACCACCGATGCCGCAGACGGCGGAGTCCGATCGGTTGATGGCCATGGCGCAGGGTATTTACGGAGAAATTGGTCGCAAGTTGACCGAGGAAGGCAGCGGCGGGGCAGCAGATGCCAGCCTGTCGGCCAGTGTGGGCACGCCGACGCTGGATGGGTTCGGGATTGTCGGCGGGAATATCCATACGCCTGAGGAGTACGCCGAGGTTGAAAGCGTGGCGCCGCGGATTTATCTGTTGTCGCGGATGATTATGGAGTTGACCAAGCAGTAAGCCGCACGATCTTACCCTGTGGCGAGGGAGCTTGCTCGCGCTGGACTGCGCAGCAGGCCCATTCTTTGGGGTCGCTTCGCAACCCAGCGGGAGAAGCTCCCTCGCCACAGGTTTTTTTGGGTGTCGGTGAAATAGCGTTCCGTCCATCGTCGGGCAACGATCATCATGTGGCGCACAACTTTCCAAGACGTTTCCTACAACGTACCCTGTTGCCGCGTTTCGGTATCGACCCCTATAGTTCGGGCTCGCGGAAATTACCGCGAACGACCTTGGCCGGTCGGATACAGGAACGTCCAGCTACCTAGCACCGTTCAGGCGATCTTCACCTGAAACATCGTGTTATGGCGGCTGTGCGTGGGACACCTTCGGGTGTGCCGGAGTCCTGTAACCGGTCGGCCAACCCGCGTACGGCTGCCACCTTCGTTTGGCCGCGAAAGGTGGTTGCTCTAATTACAGGAGTTACAACCATGCACGACCAAGTAATGCCTCGTTACCTCCCCATCGACACCTACGACGCCGAAAGTCCGGTGCTCTTCATCAATACCCACAAAGAACTCAGCGACCTCGCAGCCTGCGCGGCGCATCGCTTTTCCGTGGTTCGTGATCTCGCGGACACCTTGTCCAGCCTTGGCCTCAAAGGGATTTCAGACTGTGATCTGACGCGTGTCACCGGGGCGGTGCATCTGCTGATGCGTGAAGGGTGCGCGATTCTGGATGTGGTCCGGGCACGGGCGTTGCAGCGGGAGGAGGGGTTCAAGACTGCAATCTAGCGGTGTTGCGACCGGCCCCATCGCGGGCAAGCCACGCTCCCAAAGGGCAATGCGTTTCAAATGTAGGAGCGTGGCTTGCCCGCGATGGGGCCTAGACCGGCAATACAGCTAAACGGGCGAAACCATCACTCCTTCACACGCATAAACTCTTCCGCCCAACGAATGTAATCCTCAGGCTGCGTATACGTATGCGTCAGTTCCGTAGCGCTCAAGTCTGACGCCTGGGTAAAGATCTGCCGCTGCTCGCGCAAGCTGTCGTACGTCGCCTTGATCGCCGCGAAGTAAGCGCCATGCCCATCAATGGTCACCCGCACGCCCAGTTCGGCCAGGCGTTTGTCGTCACGCAGCGCCGGATTGCCGTAGGTGACCAGCATCAGCGGCACGCTCAGGTGCTCGGCGATTTTTTCCAGTTGGTCGAAGTCCTGCACGCCCACCATGCAGATCCCGTCCGCCCCGGCGGCCTGGTATTGCTGGGTGCGGCTGATGATTTCCTGGATGGGCAGGATGCCGGCGTTGGTGCGGGCGATGATCGCCATTTCCGAATCAACCCGGGCTTCCAGCGCGGCGCGGATCTTGCCCACGCCTTCCGCGACCCCGATCAGGTCGGTGGATTTACGGCCGAATTGTGCCGGCAACAGGGTGTCTTCGATGGTCAGTGCGGCGATGCCGGCGCGTTCGAGTTCGACGATGGTGCGCATTACGTTGAGCGCGTTGCCGTAGCCATGGTCGGCGTCGGCGATGACCGGCAATTGCGCGACGCGGCCAATGCGGGTGGCCTGTTCGGCGAACTCGCTGAGGGTGATCAACGCAAAGTCGGGGGCGCCCAGCACCTGCAACGATGCGACGGAGCCGCCCAGAATCCCCACTTCAAAACCCAGGTCAGCGGCAATGCGGGCTGACATCGGGTCGAAGACCGAAGCCGTGTGATAGCAGGTGCTGGAAGCGAACAGTTCGCGGAAGTTACGGCGCAAATCTTGATGGGAAAGCCTGGACATACGAGTTCCACCACTGCAATTGAATGGAAGGGCTTGAGCAAAAGTGTCAACGCCGAAGGAACAAAAGGCTATCACGCTGGCGGTGGAATAATGATGACGAATTTGCAGCGGCGCGGAGTCTTTTTAATCAGAAACGCCTCTGAATTCATAAAAAGGTGCAGACCTTTGTCAGTCTGCAGCCTTGCTGATGCGTTTAACGAGCAGGTTTCAGCCTTGGGCCGGCACGCTCCAGATTTTCTTGATTTCGTGGATATTGCCCACGTTGAAGCGAATGGTCATGCTGCCGCAAGGCGAAGCCAGCGTACTCTTGACCGGCGTGTTGATCACGTTGGTACCTGCACGCAGCAGTGGGGTTTCATTCCAGTTTTTCATCAGCTTGTTCATAGGTTTTTCCTTTTATTTTCATTGGGGTAACGAATGGCTACCGTTATTAAGCAGTGACAGCGAATCTTCAAAGAATGCTGTTTCCTGCTTTGCAATACCGGGATAAGTCGGTCTGTAGTTTTCATCGAAGCACCAGGCTTCTTCGTTTCGCTCCGACCGTAGAGGATGAATAAGTAGACTCAACGATGCGGACATTAGGTTGGGTGGAAGCTGCCTATGTATTTCTTTCAGTGGAGGCATGTGCAGGACTTCGCCCGGTGCGAGTTTAAGCACTCGCTCTTCACCGAGTATTGGAATTGTTCCGGCACGAATCGGTGTGTCATCAAGTATTTCGCGAATGACCGTTGTATACCCGTCGCCGCTGTAACCCACGGCATACATTTCAAAATCGTGGGTGTGATTCAAGTCATAGATAAATGTTTCGCTTTCGTCTTGGGACGAGACCGGCGACCAAAAACCCAATCGAACAGTAAACAGGTCGTTGTAATGCAGTACAAAGGCGTAGGCGCTGTAAAGACTATTTTTTGTGCTGAAACCCTCTTGTTGAACGGTGTTGTAAAGATGCTCGCTCAACAATCTACGGTTGGTAGCCAGTCGACGAAGGTCCTCTATTATTTTTGACGTGTCTCGCTCCAGATCGTACGCCAACACACGCTCAACAAACGTCTGCAATTTCATGCCACTTCACTTTGCTGGTCGAGTAAATAGTTCAGGCGACTGTTTTGCAGGTTTCTCAACAGTGGCACGAAATTCAGTGCGGTTTGCGGATTGGTTTGCTGTATCACCTGAAAGGCTTTCCAGGCGACGGCGGGGTGATAGTGATAAATCAATTCTTCGGCCACTTTGACGGCCCCTGGATCCTGTGCGGCTTCGAGTAACTCAAGACTCACCAGATAGCGTGCGGCACTGTCGTCATGGGGGAACCAGGCGACTTTGCAGCGTGTGGCACGATCAAATACCCCGATGTCTGCACTTCTGTCCGGCAGGTTGATACTGCCAATAAAGGCCACGTGCCCGTCGCCTGTTGGGTTGCTGTCGAACAGGACCTTCGTGCCGTCGATGAATAAAGGGTTGTTCGCGTCGACAATGACCTGCTGTCCAATGATCAGATGGCTGGCTTCTACCCCAAAGAGCTGGACAGGAAATGACTGGTCGTTGATGGCAAATAAAACGCTCTTGCCTGGAACGGTGTACAACAGGGGGGAAGGCGATGCGCGATCAGGTACTTTGAGACTAATGTTCCCATTTTTGTTGCAGTACAGTGTCAATGTTCCGGTATGGGTGTTTGTTGACTTCATGATCGCTGCACCTTTAGAGGTGTCATGGAGCTGATCGGATTGGTTGTGCAGCAAACTGACTAGGTTATGAATGTCGGCGGATGTGTTCAGCGTTTTTAAAGTTGTTATCAGTTCGTCGGGTGATAAGGCGTCGTTTAAAAGTGTTGTGATCATGAAATAGCCTGCTTCGTATTTATTTCCAAGCTCAGGCGATCAGGTGGCGGAGTTGCTCGATGTGTCTGGCACTTCCGCCCGCTGCCAATATTTCTTTATTTCGTGAATGTTTCCGATATTCAGGCGGGGTGTTGTTCCCCAGCAATTGATGCTGCTGTTTGTTTGTGTGGGGGTGTTAATCATATTTGTGGCTGCGCAAAATGTCGGGGTGTCAGACCAGTTTCCTGTCAGTTTTTGCATGGTTGGCTCGTTTGATGTGGTTGGTGTGTGTTTTTAGTATGGGGAGGGCGACTTCCAAAGGCAATTTAGTAGTTGTTAGTTGATGTTGTCAGTTGTTATTGGATGTTTTCAAAGGGGCAGATACCGTAATGGCGAAACACTGTTCTTATATCGATTGTTACACCGAGGCCGCACGATTACGCAGCCACCGCCTGCTGCTGTTGCCTCAACAAAGGCACCGCACGCACCGAATTACCGGGTTGCAGTTGCAGGCGTTTGGCGGTGAGGCGGTCGACGATCAGGCTGTTGCCGATCATGCGCGCCTTGGCAACGGTGATGCGGCAGTTTTCCAGGCGGCGGTTGTGGATCAGCCACACCGGTGCCTGTTCGTCGGGTGTGCCAATGGCCAGTACCAGCGCCTGGCTGTCGCGCACGGTGCGGATTTTCGCCACCGGCGCTTCAATCACCGGCCCGGCGTCGAAGATGTCGATGTAACCCTGGTGGGCAAAACCCTCGGCATTGAGGATTTTCATCGCCGGTTCGGTGTTCGGGTGCGCTTTGCCGATCACTGCCTGGGCCTGTTCCGTCAGCAGGCAGGTGTAGAGCGGTTGGCGCGGCATCAGTTCGGCGATGAACGACTTGCTGCCCAGCCCCGACAGGTGGTCGGCGTGGCTGAATTCCTTTTTGAAGAAGTGCCGGCCCAGGCTGTCCCAGAAGGGCGAACAGCCATGCTCGTCGGCGCTGCCACGCAGTTCGGCGATGAGTTTGTCGCCGAACAGCTGCGGGAATTCGGCGACGAACAGCAGACGCCCCAGCGACAGTAAGCGACCGTTCGTACCCTGGCGTTGATCGTGGCGCAGGAACAGCGAACACAGCTCCGATTGGCCGGTCATTTCGTTGTTCAGAAACAAGGTCGGAATCTGCCGCTGTATCCCAAGATCCGGCGAAGAACTGACCGTCAGCCCCACCCGATAGTTGTACCAGGGTTCACGCAGGCCCACGGCCCCAGCCATTGCACTGACGCCGACCACTTGCTGATCGTCATCTTCCAGCACAAACAGGTAATCGGCATCCGCACGCTCCACCTGTTCGGCGAACGTCCGCTGGGCCCAGCGCACTCGGTGGGTCAGGCGATCTTCGTTGGCTGGCAGGGTGGTGAACCCGGGGCCGGCCTGTTGCACCAGATCCATCAAGGCGGGCAGGTCGGTGACGCGAACCGGGCGGACGATCATGATGCAGCTCCTTCTTCGCGCCAGTTCGGGCGCTGTCGTTGGGCACGGGGCCGGGTGATGCTCACAGGGCGATCAGCCGGATCGGGCTGCCATCGGTCACGTTCAGTGCCTGGCACATCTCGGTGCTCAACCCCACCGGTTGCCCGGTTTGAACATCCAGTTCGACGACGATCGCGCGATAGCCTTCGAGCGCATCGTTGCTCACCAGGTAGCGACCGCGTGCATCGATGGATGAGCGCAGTTGCACCGTGCCGGTCTGGCTTTGGGTGATGGAGAGCACGTTCGAGGTGCGCGCATACAGGGTCGGGCCACCGTCGAACAGGTCGATGTAGCTGTTGGTTTCAAAGCCTTCGCGTTCAAGAATATCGAAGGCCTCCTGGCCGTCCGGGTGAATCCGGCCAATGCAGTCCTGTGCCGCCTGAGGCAGCATCGGCACGTAGATCGGGTACTGCGGCATCAGCTCGGCGAGGAAGGTCCGGGTTTCCAGGCCGCACAGCCGTTCGGCCTCGGTGTAAGGCAGGTCGAAAAAGTGTTTGCCCACCGCGTCCCAGAATGGCGATTGCCCCTCATCGGTGCTGTAGCCGACGATTTCAGTGATGACCGCGTCGGCAAAGCGCTGCGGATGGGCGGCGATGAATAACAGCCGTGCCCGTGACAGCAACTGCGAAAATGCAGTGCGCACCAGCGCGGTATCGATGTGGAAGCCGCGCAGTAAGGTGTGACCGTTGAGGTCCTGGCACAGCGACAGCGCCGGCACGCCATGTTCGATGTTCAGTTCCCGGGAAGCGCTGTTGAAATTGCGGTTGCGCAAGCTGTAGAAAGGCTCGTTGAACCCGGCGGTGGCCAGGAGCTCCGAACAACCCACCAGGCGCTTGACCGCCAGGTCCTCCAGCACGAAGAAGTAATTTTCCGGACCCTGTGCCTCAACGTCTTTTTCGAATGAGGCGCAGGAATCGATAATCTTCAGGCGCAGGCGTTCGGTGTCGTCGGGCAACGACGTAACGCCCACCAGGCTGTCGCGCGCCAGTTGTTGCAACTGGGGCAGATCGGTTAACTCGACTGGGCGTAAGACCAGCATGGCTGCACTCCTTGTATCAAAGGGTTCGGTGATTGGCACCGAACCTGACGGTCACTGTCGGTTTCCACGCTTGATTGTCGCGACGATGATAAAGCCAACCGCCGGACAGAGGCTGCGATGGGGGGGCGCAAACATCCTTATTGTTCCTCCAGCAGATGGGTGTCGAATTCGCCGCGCAGGGCGTCGATGCCTTCCAGGCGCTCGGCAAGGTCAGCGCTGCGCAAGGTCAGGCAGGCAATCAACGCCTCCACCTGGGCCAGCGCGGGCACCAGGGTGTCGAATGCCGACACCGACTCCACTGGCGCACTGATGATCAGGTCCGCCATCTCGCGCAGCGGTGAAGCATAGATGTCAGTAAACAGCACCACTCGGGCGTATTGATTCTTGACGGCGCTGGTCAAGCGCAAGGTTCGCGACTGGTAGCGGCGGTAGTCGAACACCAACACCACGTCTTGGCGTTGCACGTCGAACACGTGGTCCGGCAGTTGAGCGTTGTCTTCCAGGGCAAAACAGCCGGGTCTCAGCAGCCGCAGGTGGTTGAGCAAATAGTGGGCGAGGAAACTGCTGAAACAGCCGCCAAAGCAATGCACCTGATGGCGCGTGTCGAGCAGCCACTCGACGAGTATCCGGATGTCTTCGGGCTGCGTCAGTGCATGGGTATCTTCCAGCGCTCGATGGCTGTGCTCCAGAGAGTGACTCCAAGTATCGCCTTTAGGCAAATCAGGGCGAGGTTGCAACTGGGCGCTGGGCGACCGCCAGCGGTGGTCCATTTCACTGAGCAGGGCATTCTGGAAATCGGCATAACCGCTGAAGCCCAGTTTTTTCACCAGCCGTACGATGGTGGGATCGCTGACCCCGGCATGTTCGGCCAAGCGAGACATCGGGCCAAGACCGTTACGCGGGTACTGGTCCAGCAAGGCACGGATGACCTTGCGTTCCGACGGCGTCAGTTCCAGGCCGGCATCGGTAATCAGGTCTCTCAAAACAGGCATCCGGGCTCCTTGCTGGATGGGTGTGTCGGTTTCATTTCATTAATTGCCAAAAGAGTATTTATGTAGCGGACTCTACATGTCTAGTGAATTTTCCCATGCTTTTTCCAGGCCCCAAAACAGAGCGAAACCTGCGTGTTACAGGGGCTACATGGTAGTCGACAATGCTTGTAGGCTATCGCCCATAACCATGTCGGAGATTGCCGAATTTCACCGGTCCGTTGAAGGGGCAAGCCAGGCGTGCCGGTTGAAAGGAAACGCCCTGGACCGGGCTTCTTGCGGCACAATCTGATAAATATCGTCGGCGCATTGCCGTTTTCCGTTTGATCGCCAGGGTGTTTATCCGTGCAAACAACCCGTTTGACCTTGATTTGTCACGCTCGAACCGTCTCACAGAAATTGGCGTATTTTCCTACGAATGAACCGCTGGAAATGGATTGGCAATCGGCGAAGGGTTCGCGTCGTCACGCATTCAAAGGGACGCCACGTTTACTCTGCGGTCCGGAATTGCGGACCCGACAAACGGCCGCACTGTTTGGCGATGAAGTTGAAGTGGTCACCGCCTTGAGTGATTGCGACTTCGGACAGTGGCAGGGCGTACACGTTGATGACCTGCAAACATCACAACCCGAGGCGCTCCAGGCCTGGCTCGATGACCCGACCTCGGCGCCCCATGGCGGTGAGTCGGTGGCGCAACTGGGTCAGCGCGTGGCGCAGTGGCTACACACCCTTGAGGCAAGTGCGGGGCATGTTGTTGCGGTCACCCATCCGTTTGTCATTCGCGCTGCGCTCACCCAGGTATTGCAGGCTGCGGCGTTCAACCAGATCGACGTTGAACCGCTGTCAGCCATTGAGTTGCGGTTCACCGGCCGCTGGCGTCTACGCTTGCTCGGCACTGATGCCCAAGGAGTGCTCTGATGAGAAAACTGTTGGTCATCGGCATCGGCGCCGGCAACCCCGACTACGTCACGATACAGGCTGTGAAGGCGCTGAACCTCGTCGATGTGTTTTTCCTGATGGACAAGGGCCCGGACAAACATTCACTGATCGACCTGCGCCGGGATATCTGCGAGCGCTACATCACCGATCACGATTATCGCTTCGTCGAAGCCCACAGCCCCGAGCGTGAGCGCGGTGAAGTGGACTACACGAGCAGTGTCGAAGACCTCAACCTTGCCAAGCAATTGACCTTCGAACGGCTGATCAACGAGGAAATGACTGACGAGCAGTGCGCCGGTTTCCTGGTGTGGGGCGATCCGGCGTTGTACGACAGCACGATCCGGATTTTGCAGGCGATCCTGGCGACGGGTCGCTGTGTGTTCGAGTTCGAGGTGATCCCCGGCATTACCAGCGTCCAGGCGTTGGCGGCGCAGCATAAAGTGCCGCTCAATCGCATCGGTCGCTCGATTGAAATCACCACCGGGCGCCGGTTGGCGGCGGGGCAGGTGGGTGAGGTGGACAGTGTGGTGGTGATGCTGGATGCGCAGGATGCCTACCGTCAGGTGGCCGATGCTCAGACCGAGATTTACTGGGGGGCTTATTTGGGAACGCCGGATGAGATTTTGATCAGCGGCAAGCTTGAAGAGGTCGCGGATGAGATTGAGCGGGTGCGCAAGGCGGCTCGGCTGGCGAATGGGTGGATTATGGATACCTATCTGCTTCGTAAGCCTTGAGATCAGCGGTGTTTGAGCCGACGCCTTCGCGAGCAAGCCCGCTCCCACATTTAACCGAGATCCCCCAGAGGAATGCGGTCTAATGTGGGAGCGGGCTTGCTCGCGAAGGGGCCTTAAAAGCCACCTTAGATTATCGCTTTGACCCCACGCCCAAACCGCTCCCGATACACCGACGGCGGCACACCCACCACCCCTCGAAACGCCACCCGAAAACTCTCCACCGACCGATACCCGCACTGCTCGGCAATCTGATCTGTGTTCTGCCCGGTGCTCTCCAGCAACGCTCGGGCCCGGGCCAATCGCTCATGCTGCAACCACGCTTTGGGTGGCATCCCGGTGGCCTCGGTAAACCGACGCAGAAATGTCCGCTCACTCATCGCCGCTTCGCTCGCCAGTTCACGAACCTCCAGCGGTTGATGTAAACGCTCTCGCGCCCATTGCATGACGCGTGACACATCGCTGCGCGGCGTCGGGCTGACCGGTGTCGGAATAAACTGCGCCTGGCCGCCGGTGCGTTGCGGCGACATCACCAGCCGTCGCGCCACCGAGTTTGCCACCTGCGTGCCGAAATCCCGTGCCACCAGGTGCAGGCAGGCATCGATCCCCGCCGCGCTGCCGGCCGAGGTGATCAGTTGGCCTGAGTCGACATACAACACTTCCGGGTCTACCAGAATGTGCGGAAAACGCTCCGCCAGTTCAGAGGTGTAGCGCCAATGGGTGGTAGCGCCGCGCCCGTCTAGCAGGCCGGTCGCCGCCAACACAAACACACCGGAGCAGATCGACAGCAATCGCGCACCCCGGGCATGGGCTTTTCGCAGGGCGTCGAGCAGGTGCTCGGGCACTGAGGCGTTACGGTCACGCCAGCCGGGAATGATGATGGTCCGGGCGACTTCGAGCAGCTCCATGCCGCCATCGGCCAGCACCTGAATGCCGCCCATGGCGCGCATCGGGCCTTTATCCACGGCGACAATCCGGTGTTCGTACCACGGGAAGTCGAACTCGGGTCGCGCCAGACCGAAGATCTCCACGGCAATACCGAACTCGAACGTACAGAGGCCGTCGTAGGCCAGAATCGCGACCAATCCAGGGTTGGGATGCATTTGGCGGAAAGTTCCCGGTGAGTGTCTTGTGCGCCACTTTAGCGGCAAGTGACGGGCGGATAAAGTCTTGTCACACCCACCCGCACTTCGGAGTACAGAACATGACCAGCCTGGTTCGCGAAATCCCCGCCGCCCCTTCGGCCATCGCCCTGATGCATTTCAGCAATCGCCTGACCTTCGAAACCGATTGTTCCGACGTCCACGGCAGCCAACAGGCCGGCGAGGTGGACTTTGTGCTGGTGGACGTGCGCGGTCCTTTGGCGTTCGAGCGTGGCCACGTGCCGGGCGCGATCAATATTCCGGGGCGATTGCTCACCGCTGAAGGCCTGGCGGTTTACCCGAAACACAGTTTATTCGTGGTGTATTGCGCGGGTCCACATTGCAACGGCGCCAACAAGGCCGCCGTGAAGCTCGCGGCGCTGGGTTACCCGGTCAAGGAAATGATCGGCGGCGTGACGGGGTGGCTGGATGAAGGGTTTGAGTTGAAGGTGGTGGTGCAGCGTCCGGCCAATGCTGTTATTGGCTGCGAATGCTGACGCACAGCCAACGGTGATCAATTGTGGCGAGGGAGCTTGCTCCCGCTCGGCTGCGAAGCAGTCGTAATCAAGGAGAACGCGGTGTGCCTGATGCACTGCGGTTACCGGTTTTGGGGCCGCTTCGCGACCCAGCGGGAGCAAGCTCCCTCGCCACAAAAGCCCTCTGACCTCAGAGCCTCAAATTCTCGCGTTCAGCGAAGGGTTGAGGACGCCGCCCACCACCCATCCAGCGTCGCCTGCAACCAGTCATAAACGGCTGTGTAAGCGGCGCTGTCGGGTTCACCCCGAGGCAGCGGCGACTCCTCACCAAAGTGCTCATTGAGCATCGCCACCGACTCGGCATTCCACTCCGGATGGAACTGCAACCCCACTCGTGTCGGCCCCACCCGATACATCTGCTGTTCGCATTGCGCGCTGCTGGCGAGCAATTGCGCGCCGGGCGGGAGATCGATCGCGTCTTCGTGCCACTCCAGCACCTTCAATCGCTGGCCATCGGCGAACGTCACCTCAGTCCAGCCGGTTTCGGTTTGATCCATCCGCCGCACCTGTCCGCCCAGACTCAACGCCAGTAACTGCGCCCCCAGACAAATCGCAAACACCGGAGCACCCTGATGCAGGCTGCCCGCCAGCCACTGCCGTTCAGCTTCCAGCCAGGCCGGCCCGGCATTGGATTCATAAGGCCCGCCCAACACCATCATCGGTGCCGCATTCACGGGCGGCAACTGGCCAAGGTCGGCGCGAAAGATGTTCAGCGTCAGTCCCCGGGACATGGCCCAGTCAGCAATCGCTCCGGGTCCTTCGGCGGGATGGTGCTGGATCAGATTCAGTGTTGGCATCAGGATTTCTCTGTCGTTTTTTGCGCGTAGGGTTTGTCTGAAAAAGGAGCTTGTCCTACAGTCTGTGCACCGCCGTGGCGCACACTTCAAGGGACTCCATTACACGAGCCACTTTTATGTAAGTATTTGTCGCTTAAACACAATTTGCCCATTTGAAGCCACTCTAGACTGCCGGCCTCTTCGGTTTTCACCGGCCGAATGCCAATCGTAAGCTGCCAATAAAAGTCTCCGCACACGGGAGTTATAAATGAAAAAGCTAGTGATGTTCGGTGCCCTGGCACTGTCGATGTTGTCCCTGACCGCTGTGGCCGAAGACGCCAAGCCGATCCGCATCGGTATTGAAGCCGGTTACCCGCCATTCTCGATGAAAACCCCTGACGGCAAACTGACCGGTTTCGACGTGGACATCGGCGATGCGCTGTGCGAGCAGATGAAAGTCAAATGTACGTGGGTCGAGCAGGAATTCGACGGCCTGATCCCGGCATTGAAAGTGAAGAAAATCGACGCGATCCTGTCGTCCATGACCATCACTGATGACCGCAAGAAGAACGTCGATTTCACCATCAAGTACTACCACACGCCGGCGCGCTTCGTGATGAAGGCAGGCACCGACGTCAAGGACCCGCTGACCGATCTCAAAGGCAAGAAAGTCGGTGTACTGCGCGCCAGTACCCACGACCGCTTCGCCACCGAAGTGCTGGTGCCGGCCGGCATCCAACTGGTTCGCTACGGCTCCCAGCAAGAAGCCAACCTGGACATGGTCTCTGGCCGCGTTGACGCGCTGCTGGCCGACTCGGTCAACCTGGACGACGGTTTCCTGAAAACCGACGCCGGTAAAGGTTTCGCCTTCGTAGGCCCTGAGTACAACGATCCGAAGTACTTCGGTGGCGGCGCCGGCATTGCCGTGCGCAAGGGCGATACTGCCCTGGCCGATCAGTTCAACGCGGCGATCACCGAAATCCGCGCCAACGGCAAGTACAAGCAAGTGCAGGACAAGTACTTCAAGTTTGACGTTTACGGCGAGTAATCACGCCGTTCAAAAAAGTGGCAACCGTTGACGCGGTTGCCATTTTTTTTGTGCATTCTCTAGCAACAGAGAACCCTGTGGGAACGAGCCATTGTGGCGAGGGGGCTTGTCGGAACGCCGCATCGCCCCGTTGGGTTGCGAAGCGGCCCCAGCGTTTCAGCGATAAACCGCGTTTACGACTGCTTCGCAGCCGAACGGGGGCAAGCCCCCTCGCCACAAAGGCTCTTCCCTCAGGTGATTTTCACCACCGTTCAGGCATCAGGAGTTCACCATGCAACGCATCGACCATTCACTGCCCTGGAGCCACCTGGGCACCGAACGTACCCTCAGCGTATTTCGTTACGGCGCGGGCACGCGCAAGGTCTACATCCAGGCCAGCCTGCATGCGGACGAACTGCCGGGCATGCGCACGGCGTGGGAGTTGAAGAAGCGCTTGGCTGAACTGGAAACCCAAGGCCAACTGCAAGGCGTGATCGAACTGGTGCCGGTGGCTAACCCGATCGGTCTGGATCAGCACCTGCAAGGCAGCCACATGGGCCGCTTTGAACTGGGCAGCGGCAAGAATTTCAACCGCTCGTTTGTCGAGCTCAGCGCACCGGTAGCCGCGTTGATCGGTGACCAATTAGGCGATGATGCGCAGGCCAACATTGCCCTGATTCGCCAGACCATGGGCCAGGTGCTTGACGGTCTGCCGGCACCGGCCTCGCAACTTGAAGCCATGCACCGCTTGCTGTTGCGCCATGCGTGCGATGCCGAGATAACCCTCGATCTGCATTGTGATTTCGACGCGGCGATTCATATCTATGCCTTGCCGCAGCACTGGCCGCAGTGGCAATCCCTGGCGGCGCGGTTGAAGGCTGGCGTGGCGTTGTTGTGTGAAGATTCCGGTGGCAGTTCGTTCGACGAATCCTGTTCTTCGCCGTGGTTGCGTCTGGCGCGGGCGTTTCCTGACGCCGCCATTCCCCCGGCCAACCTGGCGACGACGTTGGAGTTGGGCAGCATGGGCGACACGCGGGTTGATCAGGCACAGGCCAACTGCGAGGCCATCCTCGGCTTCCTGGCCGAGCAGGGATTCATCAAGGGCGACTGGCCGGCGGCACCGAGCGAATGCTGTGAAGGCATGCCGTTCGAAGGCACTGAGTACCTGTTCGCGCCGCATCATGGAGTGGTGAGTTTCCTGCGCGACGCTGGTGAATGGGTGGAGCGCGGTGATGCACTGTTTGAAGTGGTAGACCCGTTGAATGACCGGGCGACCACCGTGCGCGCCGGGACCAGCGGCGTGTTGTTTGCGATTGATCGCGGGCGGTATACGCAGCCGGGGACGTGGCAGGCGAAAGTGGCGGGGCGTGAGCCGATTCGGGTGGGCAAGCTCATCAACGACTGATCCGGAGTCTCTGATGCCTCATAGGGCCCCTTCGCGAGCAAGCCCGCTCCCACATTTGACCGAGGCAACACTGATCAAATGTGGGAGCGGGCTTGCTCGCGAAGGCGGCATCAGCAACATCCAACCCCCCGGCAAGCCTCACAGTGCTAGGCTCCCTCCCGAATCCTGCTCCCTGTAAAGGAAGGCCAATGTTGAAATTTCTCGCCATGCTGATGCTTCTGGCATCCGCCACGGTCCACGCCCAAACCCCGCTACAGACCGATCTGCCCCTCAAGTACCTGGAACAAACCAACGCTGCGTCGCAACACCAGCCACTGGTGATTTTCCTCCACGGTTACGGCAGCAACGAGCAGGACTTGTTCGGCATCAAGGATGATCTGCCCGCGACTTACACCTACCTGTCAGTGCGGGCGCCGATGACCCTGGAAGAGGGCAGCTACCAGTGGTTTAACAAGAAGGGCGAGGGCGCCTATAACGGCAAGACGGGTGACTTGAAGACCAGCGGCCAGGTCCTGCTGGATTTCATCGCGCAAGCGGCGAAGAAATATCACACCGAACCGGACAAGGTGTTCCTGGTGGGATTCAGCCAGGGCGCGATCATGTCCTACGAAGTGGCGCTGCGTCACCCCGAGGCGGTCGGTGGGATTGCGGCGTTGAGCGGGCGGATTCTGCCGGTGCTCAAATCCGCACTCAAACCGGATGAAAGTCTCCAGAAACTGGCGATCTTCATCGGTCATGGCAAAGAGGACAATCGCCTGCCGTACGAGGACGGTACAGACGCCGACAACCTGCTGAAGAGCCTGTCGCTGAAGCCCGAGTTTCATGGCTACGAAGGACTCGGCCACAACATCAGTGAGGCCGAGATTAATGATCTGAACGCCTGGCTGCAGCGCCTCAATCCCTGAGGTTTATTTGCCGCTGACGATCTGTTTGATCAAGGTTTCGTGTGCGGCCATGTCTCCCGGACGGGAAATCACCTGAACCACCGCCATGCGGTTACCCGACGCCGCCATCAGCGTGGTGTTGAGGGTCATGCCGCCCCCTTGCGTGGCAGTGCTGTCCACTTGACGCAGCCCCAGGCCTGACGCTTTCTGTGTCAGGCTTTTTTCGCTGAGTTTGTTGAAGTCAGGCAAGGCTTTGAGTTGTGCGGCTTCAAAATCGGCGGCCGTGCCATCGAGAAAAGCGCTGTCGTTGTCTTTTACGGTGACGTCTGCCGGCAGGTTGTTTTCCGCGGCGATCACCACGGTCTTGGTGGTTTCGTTGGTGTACATGGTGCCGCTGGCGCCCGACGGGCTGGACGGCAGCGTGTTGGCGGTGAAGCCTTTGGGCAGGGAGAAGGTGAACTTGCCGCCCAGCATCGAGACTTTCTGCGAGGACGAAGGCGCAGCGGCCGTGGTCTTGGCGGCCTGTGCATTCAACGCGCCCAGACTGGCAACCGCCATCAGCAACAGGACAACGGCTTTTTTACTCAACAGTGACATGCAAAAAACTCCAGGGATGATCGCGCTTTGAGGGCGATCATCCCATGGAGTTTGTGCAGCATTCCAGCGCGGCAGCGCTTTACACCTCGCGGCGCGACGGATAGCTGTTGATCACGTCAAGAAACTCGATCCGCCGATCCTCAGCCAGCAACTCCGGCAACAGCGCTTCGTACGCCTGGCGATAGGGCTTGCTCAGGTGATGGGCGATGAAGTCTTCCTTGCTGCAATTCCAGGTTTCGTACAACACCAGGGTGTTCGGGTCGTCCTGCAACTGATGGACCCAGGTGTTGACGAAATCCGGTTCGGCAGACATCTGGTGCACCACCTCCAGCAGCCGTTGCCTGGTTTCGGTGAAACGTTCGGGTTTGGCCGGCAGGTAAACGATAAACGCGACTTGATCACTCATTTCATCACCTTCGAATGCTGGAGTTGGAAGCGGATCTGGACAGTCAGGCCTGGTTTTGCGGGAACAGGTTGCGACGGGTTTCTTCGTCGAACTCGGCCTTGAGCACCAGTTTCTCTTTCAAACCCTGGGCACGCTGGGCGGCAGGGCGGGCGCTGATTTCGTCGAACAGGCGCTTGACGTTCGGGTACGCCGCCAGGCCGTTCTCGCCGAGGATGTACGGCGCGTAGTTGGCCCAGCCCCAGAGCGCCATGTCGGCGATGCTGTAGGTGTCGCCGGCCAGGTATTGATGATCGGTCAGGCGCTGGTCGAGTACGCGGTAGTGACGTTCCACTTCTTTCAGGTAACGGTTTTTCGCGTAAGCCAGGTCTTCCGGCGCGTGGTGCAGGAAGTGCACCGCTTGACCCGAGAAAGGCGACAAGCCGGTGGCGATGAACATCAGCCACGACAGCAGCTCGGCATTCCCCGCAGCGGTGGTTGGCAGGAAGCGCTGATGTTTTTGCGCGAGGTGCAACAGGATGGCCTGGGAGTCGAATACCGTGGCGTCGCCGTCAACGAGTGCTGGAACCTTGGCGTTCGGGTTGATCGCCAAAAAGGCTGGCAGGTGTTGCTCGCCCTTGAAGGTGTCGACGCCGATCAATTCGTAAGGCGTTTGCAGCTCTTCAAGCAGCAGGGCAACTTTCATCGGGTTTGGCGAAGGGTGGAAAAAGAATTTCATGGTGTAGGCCTCAGTCGGGTTGGTTTTGAACTGAGGCTGATGTTGAGGGAAACCTGTTCGATTGACGTACGAGGTTGTTGCTTTACTCGTTCGATGTTATCGAACGTGTTGCGACAGGCTTCTCGGTGTATCGCGTGGTGGCAATCACCGCTCCGCCGATGATCAACAGCGCGGGCACGATCAGGATCGGACCGGCCTGGCTGTCGCTCACGGTGATCAGCAGCAAGGTGGAAATCAGTGGCGCCAGGTAGGAGAGCGCCCCCAACGTCGCCAGACTGCCGTGCTTGGTGGCGTGGTCCCAGGCCAAAAACGCCAGGCCCACCGGTCCCAGGCCCAGGCAGAGGATGGCGGCCCATTGACCGGCATCCGGCCAGACCGTGGTTTCAAACAGCAGATGGCAGATCAGCCCGCCGACGGCCACCAGACCGCAAACGCCACCGATGGTGTTGCTGGGCACGTCGCTGAAGCGTCGATTGAACACCGAATAAACGGCCCAGATCAGCGCACAGCCAAACGCCGCGAGATAGCCGGCCACTGGCATCGCCGCACCCGCCGCCGGTGCGTGTTGCTGCATGATGAAAGCGGTGCCGGCCAGCCCCAGCAGCGCGCCGAGCATCTGCCGCTTGTGCAGTTTTTCCCCGGCCGAGAACGCCGATAGCAGCACCAGCAACAGCGGCCAGAGGTAGTTGATCAGGCTTGCCTCAGCCGCTGGCGCAGCCTTGAGCGCGAAAAAATACAGCGCATGATAGACGAAGATTCCGCTGAACCCGGTCGCCCAAACGGCCCAGGGTTGTCGCCAGCTGCTGAAGCCAGCGATGCCGCGTCGCCCCAGAATGACCACGCTCGCCGCGAAGGCCACGCCGAAACCAAGTGTCATCAGCTGAAAGGGCGGAATACCTTTAGTGAGGGTGGTCAGCAGCGCGAGGCAGGACCAGAGGAATATTGCAATGACGCCGATGGCGGTCGCTGAACGGGCAGTGCGCACGGGAAGCGTAGCGTGATTCATGTCTGGTCCTTCAGCACGGTGAACGGGCGATATCCTGGCCCGCAGCTGTAAAGGAGCTTAGCGGTTGATCGCGGATCTTCCAGGCTCGGTCGTCGGCTTGACCGGGCGTGCCAGCAATTGCCGGGTGACACCGAGCATCGCCACTGACACCGCGACACCGAGGGCAAACGCAGTCAACCCCATGTGCGGCAACGCCAACGCCAACACCAGACAAAACGCCGCGAACGAATACATGCCCGTGGCTGTGGCACGCAGCAACGCGGCGGTAAACGCCGGGCCTCGGGTTTGTTGGGAAAACACCGCCATCACGCTGCCCAATACCGGGAACACCGCGAGCAACCCGCTCCAGCGTTCGCCGACGGTGCTGGCCAGCAGCGTGACGGCGAGGGTGAGCAGGGCGCCGGCAATCATGCGCAGCAGTAATTTATCGGACTTCGGTGCTGGGCCGGACACCAGCGGCTGCACCTTGGGGAACAGGTAAGGTGCGGCGAGCAGCGCAGTCGCAGCGGCGATGACCGAAAACACCAGGGATGGCGGGATCTGCGACAGGATGACAGCCGCCAAGGCCCAGACGGACAGCGAAACCACCAGCGCCAACGGCCAACTGGCGCGCTGGGCAACTTGGGCATAGGTCACGCAGAAGGCAATCATCGCGAACATCGCCGACAACGCGGCCGTCGCCGATTGGGCGGCAAACACTTCACCTTGCTCGATGGCGAGGAAGAACAGAATCGGCCCGACCACCACCGGTAACCCGGACAGCCAGCCGGCCACACTCGGGCCCCAGCGTTTACCGGCCAGGGAAATCAGCAACAGAAATCCGGGAATCACCAGCAGTTTAAGCATCAGCACGCACGCGTCTCCGACCTGAGTGGGGGCGCTAACGTTAGCATTGCGGGCGTAGGATTGCTCCAGGAATTAGGAGATTTTGTATACAAAGCTTGCAGCTCAAATAGTTGTACAAAACCATGCTTTGCGTATAAGTTTTTAGCAGGTGCCCAAGGTGAAGAACGCGATGAACAGACTCCGATTACGCCTGCTCCATGGTGTGTTGTTGCTGGGATTGGCAAGCACCCAGGTCTTGGCCAATTGGCAGGAAGCATTGCCCGGTGCGCAGATTATCGGCACCGGCGATTTTCGGGTGTTCGGGTTCGATGTTTACAACGCTCGGCTCTGGAGTGCGGGACGGCCCTTGTCGCCGGACCAGCCGTTTGCCCTGGAACTGATCTATCAGCGCAGCATTTCCCGAGATGATCTGGTACAGGCCAGTGTCGATGAAATCAAGCGATTGTCCGGCGCCTCGGTCAGCACTGAGCAACTCGATCGCTGGAAGGTGCAGATGCAACAGTCGTTCGTCGATGTAAAAGCCGGCACCCGCATTACCGGCGTTTATTTGCCTGGGCAGGGCGCGCGGTTCTTTGTCGGCCAGCAACCGCAACACGAAGTGAACGACCCGCAATTCGCCCGGGCCTTTTTCGATATCTGGCTCGACCCACGTACACGTAATCCCGAGTTGCGCCAGCAGTTGCTGGGCAGCGCCAAGCCTTGAGGTGCATGACATGCTGAAGAATCTGCTGCTGGTGTGGTGCGTCTGCCTGGCCGGTTGCGGAGTCAATGTGCAGCGCTACAGCGAGCAAAACCCCAAGCTCGATCTACCCGGGTTCTTCGTCGGGCGAGTGGATGGCTGGGGAATGTTCCAGAAGCGCTCGGGCGAGGTGATCAAGCGCTTTCATGTGCTGATCAGCAGCCGAATGGACGGCCAGAACCTGATCATGCATGAAGCCTTTACCTACAGCGATGGCACCAGGCAGACCCGAGTCTGGACGTTGTACCCAGACGGCCCTGGCCGTTGGCGCGGTACGGCCGGCGATGTGGTCGGCGAGTCCCACGGTGAGGTCGCCGGCAACGCGCTGCACTGGCGCTATGAACTCAGCCTGCCGGTGGACGACAAGGTCTACCAAGTGCATTTCGACGACTGGATGTACTTGCTGGACGAAAACACCATGGCCAATCGCTCAGCCATGACCAAGTTCGGTGTTGAGTTGGGTCAGGTGACATTGTTCTTCCGCCGCCACGGCGCCTGATACACGGGTATTTGCCCCTTGGGCGCATGGGCTGAAACCTCTAAGCTGCGCTTTTCGACCTGTCGACGGATGTGTGCGTGAAATTCAGTCTACCCAAAGTCGCCACGGCGCCGTTTTGCCCGCCGGAAGTGGCCGGCACTGTTGCCGTTGATCCGCGCGCTTCATTCTTTAAACGGGTGCTGAGCTTTGCCGGGCCGGGTTTGCTGGTGTCCATCGGCTACATGGACCCGGGCAACTGGGCGACCGCCATCGAGGCCGGTTCGCGGTTTGGCTACAGCCTGTTGTTTGTGGTGTTGTTGGCGAGTCTGGCGGGGATGGTGGTCCAGTGCCTGTGTTCGCGACTGGGCATTGCCACCGGGCGCGACCTGGCGCAATTGTCCCGCGAGCGCTACAGCACGCGCACGGTACGCACGCAGTGGGTGTTGGCGGAAATCTCGATCATCGCCACTGACCTTGCCGAAGTACTTGGCTGTGCGTTGGCGTTCCATCTGTTACTGGGGTGTTCGCTGACGTTTGGTATCGCGCTGACGGCGTTTGACACGCTGCTAGTGCTGGCCCTGCAAAACCGTGGTTTCCGTCGTCTGGAAGCGATCATGCTGGTGCTGGTGAGCACCATCGGCGTGTGTTTCTTCGTCGAATTGCTGTTGATCAAACCTTACTGGCCGGACGTGGCGCGCGGCTTTATGCCGTCACTGTCCGCGATTGGCAATGCCGCGCCGCTGTACCTGGCCATCGGCATTCTCGGGGCCACCGTGATGCCGCATAACCTGTACCTGCACACTTCGATTGTGCAGACCCGAATGATCGGCAAAGACCTGGCCAGCAAGCAGGACGCAGTAAACCTGGCACGCATCGACACCATCGGCTCGCTGGCGTTGGCGCTGCTGGTTAATGCGGCGATCCTGATACTTGCCGCGGCCGCGTTCCACAAGACCGGGCATACCGAAGTGGTGGACATCCAGGACGCCTATCACTTGCTGGATCCGCTGGTGGGCGGGGCGTTGGCGAGCGTGTTGTTCGGCGTGGCGTTGCTGGCGTCGGGGCAGAGTTCGACCTTTACCGGCACCATCGCCGGGCAGGTGATCATGGAGGGTTTCCTGAACCTGCGGATTCCGTGCTGGCAACGGCGCTTGATCACCCGGGGGCTGGCGCTGATCCCGGCATTCATCGGGGTATGGCTGATGGGCGACAGTGCGATTGGCAAGTTGCTGGTGTTGAGCCAAGTGGTGTTGAGTTTGCAATTGCCGTTTGCGTTATACCCGTTGATTCGCATGACCAACGATCACGCGTTGATGGGGACGTTTGTGAATCGCTGGCCTACACGGGTGTTGGCGTGGGGATTGTTTGTGGTGATCAGTGGGGCCAATTCCTGGTTGATCTTCCAGTTTCTGGGGTGACTGTCAGGGCCTCTTCGCGAGCAAGCCCGCTCCCACATTCGATCGCGGTCAAATGTGGGAGCGGGCTTGCTCGCGAATAACGATCGCGCGGTCTACTTCTGGAATGCTTCAACCACAAAGTCTATGAACACCCGGGTCTTGGCCGGCATCAATGTCCGGCTCGGGTAGTACAGCGAAATCGGTCCTGCATCCGCGTGCCAGTTGGGTAGCAAGCGCACCAGTTCGCCACGCTGGAGGTGGGCGCTCACGTCCGGCAACACCAGCAGCGTCACGCCCAACCCTAGCAGCGCCGCTTCGCGCATGGCCGCCGGGTCATTGAGCACGATGGTTTCGCTCAGACTGACCGGCGCTTCATGACCCGCGCCATCCTGCATGACCCACTGACGAATCCGCCCGGTGCGGCTGCCGCGCATCGCAATCCCGTTGAATCGGGACAACTGCGTCGGATCGTCCGGTAATGCTCGTCCGGCCAGATAAGCGGGAGACGCCACCGCCACTACATCCGCCGCTGCCAGCGTGCGCGAAACCACACCGGGTGTCAGTTCGAAGCCGCCGCCGATGGCCGCGTCGTAGCCTTCGGCAATCAAATCCACGGGGCGGTTTTCGAAGTGCCATTCCGGTTTGATCAATGGATAACGCTCAAGAAAGGCCGGCAGCAATGGCAGCACATGGCCGATACCAAACGTCGGTGCGAGGCTGACTTTGAGCACGCCGGCAGGCTCGCCCCGGTCGCTGCTCACTGCATTGATCGCCGCCTGCAACGCCTCCAGATTGCCGCCAATGCTTGCCAAAAATCCCTCGCCGGCCTCGGTCAGCGACAGCTTGCGGGTCGAGCGCTGGAACAGCCGCACACCGATGTTTCGCTCAAGCATCGCCACGTTACGACTGACTGCAGCGGGCGTCAGCGCCAGCAAGCGTGCCGCCGCGGAAAAGCTGCCGGTTTCGGCGCTACGCACAAAAGACTCAAGATTGGCGAGGGTTTCCATTAGCGGCACCTGCTAGTAATGCTTGAAAATCATTCAAGGCATTACCGACTAATCAAGCGCTAATGGCAAGCGCAGTATTCACTCCAACGACAACCCCCTCGGAGTGAATATTCATGAGCACTATCGGAATCATCGGCGCCGGTGCCATCGGCGAAGCCTTTGCCAGAGCCCTGTCGCGTCAAGGCATCGAACTGGTCATCGCCAACAGCCGCGGACCGCAAACCCTGGCTTCGCTGGTAGAGGAACTCGGGCCGACGGCACGAGCCGGAACCCGTGAAGAAGCGGCTGCGCAGCTGATTGTACTGGTCGCGGTGAACTGGTCGAAGTTGCCGACCGCGCTCGCCGGTCTGCCGGATTTTGGCGGACGGATCGTCATCGACGCCAACAACTCAATTGAGGCGCCGTCGTTCAAGGCGGTGGATTTGCAGGGGCGCACTTCCAGCGAAGTGTTTGCCGAATGGGTGCCCGGCGCGCGGGTAGTGAAGGCGTTCAATCACCTTCAAGCGCGTTTTCTGGAAAGCGATCCGGCAGCGGTGGGCGGGCGGCGGGTGCTGTTTCTCTCGGGTGATGATGCCGATGCGAAAGCTCAAGTGGCGGCGCTGATCGAACAGCTGGGCTTCTTCGGGATTGATCTTGGGGAGTTGAGCATCGGGGCGCGGCTGACGCAGTTTCCAGGCGGCCCACTGCCGTTGCTGAATCTGGTGAAATTTGCCTGACCGCCAGACAAAAAGAACCCGGTGCGACGTGAGTCGCACCGGGTGTTTTGCCAGACGACGAACAGATATTCGTGGGTCCCCGCGCCGTCTGATAAAAGCTTTACGCTCGCTCGATCGCCAATGCCACGCCCTGACCACCGCCGATGCATAGGGTGGCGAGGCCTTTCTTGGCGTCACGCTTGATCATTTCATGCAGCAAGGTCACCAGCACGCGGCAGCCCGATGCACCGATCGGGTGACCCAGGGCGATGGCGCCGCCGTTGACGTTGACCTTGTTCAAGTCCCATTCCAGGTCCTTGGCCACCGCCAGTGATTGCGCGGCGAAGGCTTCGTTGGCTTCGATCAGGTCCAGTTGGTCGATGGACCAACCGGCCTTGCTCAAGCAACGACGCGTGGCCGACACCGGGCCGATGCCCATGATCGCCGGGTCGACGCCCGCGTTGGCGTACGCGGCGATTTTTGCCAGCACTGGCAGGCCGAGGGCCTTGGCTTTGTCGGCGCTCATCAGGATTACGGCAGCGGCGCCGTCGTTCAGCGACGACGCGTTGCCGGCGGTCACCGAACCGTCCTTTTTGAACGCCGGTTTCAGTTTGCCCAGCGCTTCAGCGGTGGTGCCGGCGCGCGGCTGTTCGTCGGTGGCGAAGGACAGCGGATCGCCCTTGCGCTGAGGAATCAGGATCGGCGTAATCTCATCGACAAAACGCCCGGCTTCGATGGCCGCCGTGGCTTTCTGCTGGGAGGCGGCGGCGAAGGCATCCTGTTGCTCGCGAGTCAGGCTGTACTGCTCGGCCAGGTTCTCGGCGGTGATGCCCATGTGGTAATCGTTGAACGCATCCCACAGACCGTCGCTGATCATGGTGTCGACGATTTGCGCGTGACCCATGCGCAGACCGGTGCGAGCACCCGGCATCACGTAGTTGGACAGGCTCATGTTTTCCTGGCCGCCGGCAATGATCACGTCGGCATCGCCGCAGCGAATGGCCTGGGTGGCCAGGTGCAGGGCTTTGAGGCCCGAACCGCAGACCTTGTTCAGGGTCATGGCCGGCACGGTGAACGGCAGGCCGGCCTTGATCGCGGACTGGCGCGCAGGGTTTTGCCCGGCGCCGGCGGTCAGGACCTGGCCCATGATCACTTCATCGACTTCAGTCGGGTTCAGGCCAGTCTGTGCCAGCAGCTGGCGGATGACCGCAGCGCCCAAATCAACGGCAGAAACATTGGCCAGAGAACCCTGGAAACTACCGATCGCGGTACGCGTGGCGGCAACAATGACGACGTCTTGCATGGAAGGATTCCTCACTGGTCAGCGAACTGCATTTCTGGAACGTGATCGGGAACAATCAGTTTACCCGCAGTCTTGGCGACGATTTCCTCAACACTGACGCCCGGTGCACGTTCCTTGAGAATGAACGCGCCGTTGTCGATTTCCAGGTAAGCCAGGTCGGTCAATACGCGCTTGATGCAACCGGCGCCGGTCAGCGGAAGGCTGCATTGGGTCAGCAGTTTGGACTCACCGTCCTTGGACGCGTGGGTCATGATGACGATGATGTTGTCTGCGCCAGCCACCAGGTCCATGGCGCCGCCCATGCCCTTGACCAGTTTTCCGGGAATCATCCACGAGGCGATGTTGCCTTGCACGTCGACTTCAAAGGCGCCCAGCACGGTCAGGTCGACATGGCCACCGCGGATCATCGCGAAGGACTCGGCCGAGGAAAAGATCGACGCGCCGGTGCGTGCGGTCACGGTTTGTTTGCCGGCGTTGATCATGTCGGCGTCGATGGTTTCTTCAGTCGGAAAAGGGCCCATGCCCAGCAGGCCGTTTTCCGACTGCAGCATGACTTCCATGCCTTCAGGGATGTAGTTGGCGACCAGGGTCGGAATGCCGATGCCCAGGTTCACGTAAAAGCCGTCCTGCATTTCGCGGGCGACGCGTTGAGCCATTTGTTCGCGGGAAAGTGCCATTGTTGTTATTCCTTCATTCGGTCCGGGGGCAGGGGATCACTTACGGATGGTGCGCTGTTCGATGCGCTTCTCGAACGTGCCGCAGATGATCCGGTCGACGTAGATGCCAGGGGTGTGGATCTGCGCCGGGTCCAGCTCGCCGGGTTCAACGATTTCTTCGACTTCGACCACGGTGATCTTGCCGGCGGTAGCGGCCAGCGGGTTGAAGTTCTGGGCGGTGTGGCGGTAGATCACGTTACCGAAATGGTCGGCTTTCCAGCCTTTGACGATGGCGAAGTCACCGGTGATGGACTCTTCCATCAGGTACTTGCGGCCATGGAATTCGCGGACTTCCTTGCCGTCGGCAACCGGGGTGCCAACGCCTGTCGCAGTGAAGAACGCCGGGATGCCGGCGCCGCCTGCGCGCATTTTTTCAGCGAGGGTGCCTTGCGGGGTCAGGACGACTTCGATTTCGCCTTTCAACAGCTGTTCTTCGAACAGCTTGTTTTCGCCGACGTAGGAGGCCACCACTTTGCTGATCTGGCGGTCTGTCAGCAGCACACCGAGGCCGAAACCGTCGACGCCGCAGTTGTTGGAGACGACGGTGAGGTCGCGGGTGCCTTTGCGTTTGATCTCGTTGATCAGATTTTCCGGGATCCCGCACAGGCCGAAGCCGCCGGCGATCACGGTCATGCCGTCTTCAAGACCTGCCAGAGCTTCCTCGTAGGAACTCACGCGCTTGTCGAAACCTGCCATATGCACCTCTTTTATTCTTTGTGGGCGGCTGGCTAGCCGAATGGGAGGGAGTGTCTCGCTGTTGAATTCATTTGTTAAGTTGATTTTTAAGGTGGATTGATAGATAAAACTCACCAATCGAACATCCGTATTACGTTGGAGCCACCGGCCATGACAGTCAAGCAGATCCGCGCCTTCCTGGCCGTGGCCCAGAGCCTGAGTTTTGCCGTGGCCTGCGAACGCCTCCATCTGTCGCAATCGGCGTTGAGCCTGACCATCAAGGCGCTGGAGGAGGGCCTGGGCGGGCGCTTGTTCACACGCAACACGCGCAACGTGGCGCTGACCGCCGAGGGCGAATCGCTGGTGCCGCTGGCCCGCCGGTTGATCGCCGATTGGGACAATGCCGAGGACGAACTGCGCCAGCGCTTCACCTTGCAGCGCGGCCGCGTGACCCTGGCGGCCATGCCATCGTTTGCCGGCAACCTCCTGCCGCCGATTCTCAAGACCTTCCGCGCGCGTTATCCCAAGGTCAACGTCACGGTGAATGATGTGATCAACGAGCAGGTGCTGGAAATGGTTCGTGACCGCCAGGTTGAGCTGGGCGTGGCGTTCGAGCCGACGCAGAGTTCGTCACTGGCGTTCACGCCGCTGTACATGGACCGTTTCGTGGCCATTGTGCCCAAGGATTCGCCGCTGACTGAGCAGGCTGATATCGACTGGCATACGCTGCTCAAGGAACCGTTCATCACTTTGCAGCGACCGTCCACGGTGCGGGTGATGCTGGAGGAACATTTACAGGCGCAGGGGATGAAATTGCCGGTGGAGTTTGAAAGTCATCAGTTGGCGACGGTGGGACGGATGGTTGCCAGCGGGTTGGGTGTGAGCGCGGTGCCGGCGTTGTGCGCGGGGCAGATGCAGGAGCTCGGTGCGAAGTGCATTACGCTGCGCGATCCGGTGTTGGAACGGGCCATCGGCGTGTTGACCCAGCCTGGCGGTGAACTGTCGGCGGCGGCGCAGGCGTTGTTCGATATCCTCAAGGAAGAGCTCGGCCAAAGTATGTCCATCCGGTCAACACCGGCCTGATGACTTACACAAATCTAATGTGGGAGCGGGCTTGCTCGCGAAGGCGGTGTATCAATAAGCATCAATATCGACTGACCCACCGCCTTCGCGAGCAAGCCCGCTCCCACACTAGATTGAGTCTTCGTCAGTTGTTAAGTGATCAGGCGCTGGGCCAGCAGGGGCAAAAGCTGTTCGCACGAGCCTTCAATCTTCAGATCCAGCATGTCATCCGCCCGGGTCTTCCCCAGATTCATCGCAATCAACGGCTTCCCCTGATCCGCCACCGCCCGGCACAGCCGAAACGCGGAGTACGCCATCAACGAAGACCCGACCACCAACAGCCCCGCAGCCTTTTCCACCGCGACCATCGCCTTGGCCGCTGTCACCTGCGCCACGTTCTCGCCAAAAAACACCACGTCCGGCTTCATCCGCTCGCCCTTGCAATGCGGGCACTGCGGCACTTGAAACCGCGCTTCAAACGCCGCATCCAGCAAAGTATCGCCATCCGGCGCCTGTACCGCATCGACCCCGGCCAGGTAAGGATTCTGCGCTTCCATCAACCGCTGAATGACATCCCGCTCGGTGCGAATCCCGCAATCCAGGCACAGCACCCGGTGCAGGCTGCCGTGCAGTTCGATCACATCGTGGCTGCCGGCCTGATCGTGCAAGGTGTCGACGTTCTGGGTAATCAGGCCGTTGATCTGCTGCCTGCTTTGCAAACTGGCCAACGCCTCGTGCGCGACGTTCGGCTGCGCCAGGCGCACACGCGGCCAGCCGAGCATGGCCCGTGCCCAATAGCGTCGGCGCGATTGCGGGGCCGAGAGAAATTCCTGGTACATCATCGGTTGCCGGCCGCGGCGCACGCCCTGGTTGTCGCGGTAGTCGGGGATGCCCGACGGGGTGCTGATACCGGCGCCGGTCAGTACCACGAACGGCTGGTCAGCCATGAGTTGCCGAAGCCGCTCGAGTTGTTCGCGCAGGAGGCTGTCGAGCATGTTCAACACTCCGGGAAGGGCCTTGAGTGTGTGCAGCGTAGCAGACCGATCACCCGGACAGTGCGGCTGTCCGGGTGATGATTGAGGCTTATTTACGTGCTTCCAGGATCAGGTTGAACGGTGTTTCGGTGGCGCGCCGGAACGTCTTGAACCCCGCCTCGGTGAAGACCTTGCGTAACCGCGCTTCACCGGCCTGGGCGCCGAGCCCGAGACCGACTTCCTGGGACAGCGAGTTCGGTGTGCAGATGAACGTCGAAGCCGCATAGAACAGCCGTCCCACCGGGGTGATGTTGTCGTCAAGCGAGTCGTTGGCGAAAGGCTCCACCAGCAACACCGTGCCGTCCGGTTTCAGCGACTCATAAGCATGTTTGGCCGCACCCACCGGGTCGCCCATGTCGTGCAGGCAATCGAAGTAGCAGACCAGGTCATAGTCATCGCCGGGGTAGCTCTTGGCGGTGCCCTGGAAGAACCTTGCGCGTGCGGCCACGCCGCCTTCTTCGGCACGTTGGGTGGCGATGGTGACGGAGGGCGCGTGGTAGTCGAACCCGACAAACCGCGAGGCCGGGTACGCCTGGGCCATGATCACTGTCGACGCGCCATGCCCGCAGCCGATGTCCGCGACTTTCGCGCCGGCCTCCAGTTTGGCCACCACGCCATCCAGGGCCGGCAGCCACTCGGCAATCAGGTGCGCTTTGTAACCGGGGCGGAAAAACCGTTCGGTGCCGCTGAACATGCACGGGTGGTGATCGCCCCAAGGCAGGGCGCCGTCGCCGCGCATGGCTTTGACCAGTTTGTCCTTGTCATGGAAAAACGACGCCACCACGCCGATACCGCCGGCGATATAGACCGGTGAGTCTTCGATGGCCAGGGCCAGGGCTTGTTCTTCGGGCAGGCGGAACTGGCCGTCGCGGTGTTCCATGTAACCGGAAGCGGCGTGGGCGCTGAGCCATTCGCGCACCAGGCGGGGGTTGCAGCCGGTTTTACCGGCGAGTGTTTCGGGGCTGATCGGCTGACTGTCGGCCATGGCCCGGTACAGGCCGAGTTCCTCGCCGAGGATGACATTGGCGAGCATCGCCGCGCCGCCCATGTCGTTCACCAGTTTGCCCATGAAATCATTGAGTCTGGCCTCGTCCATCACGTGTGCTCCTTTGGCAGGATCACGGTCCAGAGGGCTTGTTTTCGAGGCGTTCGGCTCTGGGCGGTGGTCGTGGGAATGAACAGGACGCCAAGCACGTCCTGTGTGCATTAAGTTTAGTCCGCAGGCTGCGCGCTGCGCCCTGAAGCGACGAAACCCCGTTTCCCTGATTGACACAGAACCCCTGTGGGAGCGGGCTTGCTCGCGAAGGCGGTGTGTCAGTCACCATAAATATCGACTGACGCACCGCCTTCGCGAGCAAGCCCGCTCCCACAAGGGATTTGTGTTTCCAGGGGGGAATGGTGGTGTGTATCGCACTGTATCTATCGCGCCGCTGGATACAGTTCTCTCCAACAACCGGCCATTGCCGAACACAGCCCGGATACAAACCTGCGATGAACTGTACAAGCCATCCAGCGCCCGAACTCCGGTTCTGCCGAGGCATTCTCACTCCGTGAAGGGAACCCCTGATGACTACGCTTGTGTCTGAAACCAACCCCGTCAATCGCCTGCGCGTCGACCATTACACCCAAGGGATCATCGGCCCAAGCCAGCCCATGCTCGGGCCGCTGGCCGACGGTGGCACGCTGATCACCGGCACGCCGCCGGGATGTTGGGGGCCGATGATCACGCCGGCGTTCGAAGGCGGCCACGAAGTCACGCAACCGGTGGCCATCGCTGGCGCCGAGGTCGGCGACGCAGTGGCGATCAAGATCAAAAGCATGCGCGTGACCTCCCTGGCGACGTCCTCCGGGGTCATGAGCTTTGTCGAGGGGCGCTATAACGGCGATCCGTTCGTCTCCAAATTCTGCTCCAAGTGCGGCACCGACCACCCGGCCAGCCACGTCGAAGGCATCGGCGAAGCAGCCATTCGTTGCAACAACTGCGGCGCTGAAGTCAGCGCGTTTCGCTTCAGCCACGGCTACGTGATTGTGTTCGATGCGCAAAATCAAGTCAGCCTGACCGTCAATCAGGACGTTGCCAACCGACTGGCGGGCAATGCGTCCGAGATGTCGGCACTGCCGGAATTCGCCGCCCAGCATTCGATCCTGTCGCTGGCCCGCGCCGACATCCCCGGCGTCGCCGCGCACATGCGCCCGTTCCTCGGCAACATCGGCACCACGCCGTCCCGTGACTTGCCGGACTCGCACAACTGCGCCGATTTCGGCCAATACCTGATCAACGCACCGCACCGTTTCGGCATGACCCGTGAGGAACTGCACGCCGCGAAAACTGACGGCCACATGGACACCAACTCGATCCGCGAAGGCTGCGTGCTGATCTGCCCGGTTAAAGTGCCCGGCGCCGGGGTGTACATGGGCGACATGCATGCCCAGCAGGGCAACGGCGAAATCGCCGGGCATGCCACCGATTGCTCCGGGGAAACCGAAGTGCAGGTGGAAGTGATCAAGCACCTGACCCTGGAAGGGCCGATCCTCCTGCAGAACCTCGATGACCTGCCACCCATGGCCCGGCCGATGACTGCCGAACAACGGCAGAAAGTCCGCGAACTGGGCGAGCGTTGGGGGCAGCACGAGATCGAGCAGAGCGGCCCGATCACCTTTATCGGCAGCGGCGAAAACCTCAACGTCGCCGTGGAAAACGGCCTGAAGCGCGCCGCTTCGGTCACCGGCCTGTCGTATGACGAAGTGCTCAACCGCGCCACCATCACCGGCTCCATCGACATCAGCCGCTTGCCCGGCACCGTCCGCGTGACCTTCCTCTGCCCGATGACCGTGCTGGACCGGTTCGGCATCGGCCATCTGGTACGCGAGAAATACGACTTGGCATAACGCCAACCCCACGGGTCTGTACCGAAGTGTGTACAGACCCGCTGCCGATACATCCAACCCGATTTGCCGCCGTAACCGAACACAGCCCCGATACAGCGCTTCGATTAACTGTGATTCCGTTATGGCAATCATTGAGATCGACACCATGCAGACCTCTTCCTCCTCCATCGCGGCCAGCGTCGGGCTCGGCCTGCGTCGCGGTTTAATGAAAGACCTTCTAGCCGCCCGTACCGGCGATTTCGACTTTCTGGAAGTCGCACCGGAAAACTGGATCGGCATCGGCGGCGCCCATGGCCATGCACTGCGCACCCTGGCCGAGCGGTTCCCCTTGTCCTGTCACGGCTTGTCGTTGTCCCTCGGCGGGCCAGCGCCGCTGGATGTCGGGTTCCTGCAAGAAGTCCGGGTGTTCCTCGACCAGTATCAGGTGCCGCTGTACAGCGAGCATTTGAGCTATTGCAGCGATGACGGTCACCTCTACGACCTGTTGCCGCTGCCCTTCACCGAAGAAGCGGTGCACCACGTGGCGGCGCGCATCCGTCAGGCACAGGACATTCTCGGGCGGCGCCTGGCGGTGGAAAACGTTTCCTATTACGCCGCGCCACAGCAGGACATGGACGAAGTGACCTTCACCAACGCGGTGTTGCGCGAGGCCGATTGCGACCTGCTGCTCGACGTCAACAACGTGTACGTCAACTCGATCAATCACGGTTTCGATCCGCTGACCTTTTTGGCCAATGTCGACTCAGGCCGGGTGGTGGGCATGCACGTGGCCGGGCACTTTGACGAATCCGACACCTTGAAAATCGACACTCACGGCGCCTCGGTGAAACCGGTGGTCTGGTCGTTGCTGGCGCAGGCCTATGCCCGCTTCGGCGCGCAATCGACGCTGCTGGAGCGGGATTTCAACTTCCCGGCGTTTTCTGAACTGGTGGCCGAATTGCAGACCATTCGCCGCTTGCAAACCGAGGGGATGAACCGTGGATAAGCCGAGCCTGGTTGAACAGCAAGGCACCCTGGGCCGCTATCTGCGCGACCCGGATCACTGCGCGCCACCCAGTGAAATGAATGCGACGCGGGCCCAGGTCTATCGCGACTTGATTTTCGCCAACCTGTCGACGTTGCTCAGCGGGACGTTCCCGGTGCTGATCAAGATTCTCGGTGATGAACAGTGGCGCACGCTGGTGCGGATTTTCCTGCGGGATTACCGCGCGCAGACGCCGAAATTCGGCGAGATCGCCAAGGAATTTATCGAGTTTCTCGCGGCTGAACCGCAGGCGTTGAGCGAGGGCACCTGGCCGCCGTTCATGGTCGAGTTGGCGCATTACGAATGGGTCGAGATGGCGTTGCAGCAGTCCGATGCCGAGCCGTTGGCACCGAGTGATGCGGCGATGATCCTGGAGCGACCGTTGCAGGTTTCGCCCCTGGCGTGGCCGCTGGCGTATGGCTGGCCGGTGCAATTGGTCGGGCCGGATGTTCAACCCGAGGCAGCACCGGCTCAGCCGACCTTGTTGCTGGTGAGACGGGCGGAGGACTGGAGTGTGAAGTTTTCCGAACTGAGCCCGTTGGCGTGGCGATTGTTGCAACGGATCGAGCAATTCCCTGAGCTGAACGGCGCTGCGCAGCTGGAAGGCCTGGCGGTCGAGGCGGGGGCGAGCGGTTCGGCGGAGTTCATGGAGAGCGGCGCGGCGTTGTTGCGCCAGATGCACGGGGAAGGGGTGGTTGGCGTAGCAATCTGACCCACCACAACCCAACAAACCCCATCAACCCTGGAGTGAGCCTTTGTGGCGAGGGGGCTTGCCCCCGTTGGGTCGCGAAGCGGCCCTGCACTTTTTAAAGCCAACCGAGTCGCCTGGATTTACGGCTGCTTCGCAGCCGAACGGGGCGATGCGGCGTTCCGACAAGCCCCCTCGCCACAAAGGCTCACTCAGGGTTAGTGGTGTGTCTGGATATCTCTTACACGTTTACTGACCGACAGGTCGGATCGGCAATTTCAGCTCCGCACACAATCCCCCACCTTCACGATTGCTCAACGTCAGCGACCCGCCAATGGCCAACGCCAGTTGCTGTGCAATCGCCAACCCAAGTCCCGTGCCACCGGTGCTGCGGTTGCGTGAATTCTCCACCCGGTAGAACGGTTCCATCACCTGTGCCAGCTCTTCCTCGGCAATGCCCGGCCCGCGGTCCATGACTTTCACTGACAGGCTGCCGTTTTTGTTTTCCACCTTCAGTTCAGCCGCGCCCGCGAACTTCAGGGCATTGTCGGTCAGGTTCACCAGCACCCGGCGCAACGCATGGGGTCGGGTGTTGATGACGGCTTCACTTTTTCCGCCCAGTTGCACGTCTTTGCCCATGTCCTGATAGTCGAACACCAGGCTGTCGAGGAAAGAGTCCATGTCGGTGCGCCGACTTTCTTCGGTCGAGCCGTGAATGCTGCGCGCGTACGCCACGCCTTCGCGTACCAGGTGTTCCATCTCGCCAAGGTCGTTCCACAGTTTGTCTTTTTCGACGGAGTCGTCCATGAATTCGGCGCGCAGTTTCATGCGGGTGATTGGGGTTTGCAGGTCGTGGGAAATAGCCGCCAGCAGTTGCATGCGTTCCTTGAGGTACGCGGCAATGCGGGCCTGCATGGCATTGAACGCCTTGGCCGCGTGGGCGACTTCAGTCGGGCCTTTTTCGTCCAGGTGCACCGCGTGGGCATTGGGGTCGAGGGTTTCCACGGCTTGCGCGAGGCGCGTCAGCGGGCGGATGGCGATGCGCACGGCCAGCCAGGTGCAGGCGATCAACAACGCCAATTGGCCGAGCAATACGACAGGCAGCCACGGCGACAGCGGCACCATCGAAGGGCGCACGTCGATGGTCACCGGGCTGCCATCGGCGAGTTTCAGGTGGACCTGGAAGTGTTTGATCGGGCCGGGGATGTCGGTCACGGTCATCGGGTAGTCCTTGCCGATGGCGTCCTTGATCGACGTCACCGCAATCGGCGTGTCATGCATGGCCGTGCCCGGCGAACCTTCATCCAGCAAATAGCGGTAATTGCGCCGTTCCAGTTGTTGCAACCAACTCATTCGTTCCGCCGCTGGCAAGCGGTCGAGGATGGCGATGGAGGTCGAGACGTCGGTCTCAAGGTTGCCAAGCATGGTGTTTTTCGCGGTTTCGTAACGCTCGTAATACTGCGCGCCGAAGGACAACGCCTGGGCCAGGATCAAGCCGATCAGGAAGATCAGCGACAGCCGCGAGGCGAGGGTGCGGGGCCAGCGAATCGCAAGGTTCATGAGGGTGCACCGAGTACTTCTACCGCCAGCGAAAACACGTAGCCCTCGCTGCGCACGGTTTTGATGTAGGCCGGTTCGCGGGCGTCGTCGAGCAAACGCTGACGTAAACGGCTGACCAGTAAGTCGATGGAACGGTCGAACAGGTCGGCATCGCGGCCCTGGGTCAGGTTCAGCAGTTGATCGCGATTGAGCACCCGTTGCGGGTGATCGAGGAATACCCGCAGCAGCCGGTATTCGGCGCCACTGAGCGCGACCATGGTGCCGTCCTCGTCCAGCAAGTGCCGGGCCGAAGTGTCCAGGCGCCAGCGCCCGAACGCTAGCAGGCGGCCGCTTTCGGTCACCACCAGGTTGGGCGGCAACATGCGCGTGCGGCGCAGCACGGCGTTGATACGGGCGAGCAACTCGCGGGCGGCGAACGGTTTGACCAGGTAATCATCGGCGCCCATTTCCAGGCCGATGATGCGGTCGGTTTCGTCGTTGCGCGCGGTGAGCATTAACACAGGCGTGGCCTTGTGTTTGCCGGCGCGCAATTCGCGGCAGAGCATCAGGCCGTCGTCGCCGGGCATCATGATGTCGAGCACGATCAGGTCTACCGGCGTGGTTTCAAGAAAGGCACGCATCTGCCGGCCGTCAGCGACGACGGTGGTGCGCAGGCCGTTCTTCTTCAAGTAGTTGCCTACCAGTTCCCGGATCTCGCGGTCATCGTCGACGATGAGAATGTGATCGACGTGTTCCATGGGGGCCTTGCCTCTGTAAGTGGGGGATGCCACGCAGTCTATCGAGCCTTGGTCCGCTTGCCCGCCGCCCTTTGTATTGCAGTGTATCTGGCTTGGCGGCGGATACACGCAGACGCAAAAACCCGGTTTTTCAGGGGTTTTGTATCGCTGTGTATCGCAGGGCGGCTTTGATACGTACCGATTTACACGCGTCTGTTTTCGACACAGACCAGATACCTCGCAGGCTTCTAATAGGTTCCATCGAGGCAAACCAGACCGCCTCGGCTCAATTGAACGACCTACCCATTGAAGCCTTGAGGAAACCACCATGAACACTAAAGCCATCTACGCCGCTTGCCTGTTTGCTGCCCTGAACATCTGCACCTTGTCGGCCCGTGCCGAAGCAGACGTCACCCCGAAAACCTACACCTACGGCACCCATCTGGACATCAAGAAAGTCGTGTCGCTGAAACAGGACGCGACCCCGGCCTGTGGCGTGGTGGATGCGCAACTGACTTACCTGGATTCGCAGAACAAAACCCAGGTTCTGGACTACCGCAAAGTGGCTGACAACTGCAACTCGGACAACTGATTGCTGCGATCACCCAGTGCTCATCCCCTTTGAAACAGGAAGAACCTCATGAACAACGTAAGCCGCTACCTGACCGCCATTGCCTTCTCCGTCGCCGGCGCTGCCGCCCATGCCAATGCCGCTGTTGAACAGAACAGTTGTGGCAGTGCCACCTGCTTCCAGCTGACGCCGGTGGCGCACAAGGATTCCAACGCATTTCTGGCCGAGGAGGGTTATAGCCGTACGCCGCAGGGGCAGCATCTGGATAACCAGACTGCCTGAAGCCAGACATCGCTCATGTAAACGCCACCAATCTAGTGTGGGAGCGGGCTTGCTCGCGAAGGCGGAGTGTCAGTCGACATCAATATGGAATGTACTGGCCTCTTCGCGAGCAAGCCCGCTCCCACATTAGTTGTGTGTGAATCGCCACCCCTTATTAGGTGATCCCATGTTTCTCATCGCTTTCCTGGGCGGCATATTGACCGTCCTCAGTCCCTGCATCTTGCCGGTCGTGCCGTTCCTGTTCGCCGGGGTCAAACGTACCCGTTCCTCCATCCTGCTGACGCTTGGCGGCATGGTCCTGACGTTCGCCCTGATCTCCAGCCTGGCTGTGGTCAGCAGTGAGTGGGTGGTGCAAGCCAACAACACCGGGCGCCATGTCGCCCTGTTCGTGATGGTGCTGTTTGCCCTCTCGCTGATTTCGGCCCGGGTCGGTGACTGGATGGCACGTCCGTTCGTGGCGCTGGGCAATCGCCTTGACCCTGACACCCGCAAAATGTCCGGCCCGTTGAGTTCGGTCATGATCGGAGTCGCCACCGGTCTGCTGTGGGCACCGTGCGCCGGGCCGATCCTCGGGGTGATCCTCACCGGCGCCATGCTGCAAGGCGCCAATGCGCAAACCAGCCTGTTGCTGCTGGCGTACGGTTTGGGCAGCGCACTGTCCCTGGGGACGTTGATCTTCGCCGGTCGCGGCTTGGTCAATCGCTTGAAAGCGTCGATTCCGGTCACCGGTTGGCTGCGTAAGGGTGCAGGTGTTGCGGTGCTGGCGGCTGCGGCGGTGATTTCCACCGGCGCTGATAAAACCCTGCTGGCCGGCACCTCGTCCGAAGGCGTCAGCAGCCTTGAGAAAGGCGTGCTGGAAAACGTGCCGAAAGTGGTCGATTACTTCGTCAGCAAAGTGAAGGCCGATACGATGGACAACGCCCAAGGCGTCATGCCGTCGCTGAATGGCGCCGTCGAATGGCTCAACTCGCCGGCCCTGACCAACGAATCGCTGAAAGGCAAAGTGGTGCTGGTGGATTTCTGGACCTTTGACTGCATCAACTGCCAGCACACGCTGCCGTATGTGAAGGACTGGGCGAAGAAGTATGAGAAGGACGGCCTGGTGGTGATTGGTGTGCACACCCCGGAATACGGTTTCGAACGCATCATCGACAACGTCAAGGATCAGGTGAAGAAGCTCGGCATCACCTACCCGGTGGCCATCGACAACAACTACGCGATCTGGCGCAACTTCGACAACCAGTACTGGCCCGCTCACTACCTGATCGACGCCAAGGGCCAGGTGCGTTACACCCACTTCGGTGAAGGCAGTTACGAGACGCAGGAGAAGATGATCCAGCAACTGCTGCAAGAAGCGAAAGCCCCGGCAGCGTAAGCGACCCAATCAATGGCCCACAGGCTCCGCGCCGTGGGCCATTGGCTTTTTCGCCTGACTGCGTCGCCATGCGGCCGGCGGTGCACCGAATTCACGACGGAAGGCCCGACTGAACGCCGTGTCGGTCTGGTAACCCACTTCTTCGGCAATGCGCATCAATGAGCTGTTACTGCTGCGTAACAGGTTGGCCGCCAGCAGCATCCGCCATTGCGTCAGGTACTGCATCGGCGAACTCCCCACCAATTGCTGAAAGCGTTCGGCCAACACCGATCGTGAGGTGCCGGCCGTTCGCGCCAGTTCATCCAGCGTCCAGGCGTGACAGGGTTTGTTGTGCAGTGCGTTCAACGCGGCGCCGACAATCCGGTCACCAACCCCGGCCAGCCAACCGGTACGTCCTTCGCTCTGTTCGTTCATGTGCAGGCGCAGCACTTCGATGAACAACACCTCGGCCAGTTTCGCCAGCACACCTTCGCCACCGGGCCTGGGCGAGCGAGCTTCGGCCAAGGCATAACGCACTGAAGACTCCAGCCACAGGCCTGCATTCGAACCGCGCACATTGACCCGGACCACCGCGGGCAACCCGGTCAGCAACATGCCGGCCAACCGCGTATCGCATGCCAGATAGCCGCACACCAACCGCGTCACCGCGCCGCCTCCGCCATAACTCAATTGCCGGGGACGCCGCGCCAGCACCACGTCCAGCCGCGCACCGCTGGCGGGTGCGAGCCCGGGTGTCGAGCTCATGCGATGGGCATGCCCCTGCGGGAAAACCACCACATCGCCCGCCGTCAGCAGCAGCGGAGGATCATCCCCGAGTTCGACGTAGCACTCGCCTTCGGTGATCAAGTGAAAGATCACTATGCGCTCGGCGCCAGGCTCCAGAAACGGCGCCGCCGTGTCGGCGCTGGGCGACTGGTAGCACCACGGTGCGGTGAACCGGGCATTGATGAAAATCGCGCCGACCAGGCGTACGACCCGCAAGGTTTGGGACAGGGCGTCCATGGAGGTTTTCCGGTGTAGGGATCGCACTGATTGTGAGCCTGTCGCCGCCAGGCGGCCAACCTCCGGACGATCGGACAAGGTTGGCCGACGATCGGGCAGGACGCCGGCGTGCGCCGGGGCGATAGTTGGCTCACAGGGCCACTACCGACCCTGTCATCAATAACAAGAATGAGAGGTTGCCATGCCTAAGTTCGTCATAGAACGCGAGATCCCCGGCGCTGGAACACTGTCAGAACGGGATTTGAAAGCCGCGGCGCTAAAGTCCTGCGGCGTGTTGCGCGAGTTGCCAGAGGTGCAGTGGCTTCAGAGTTACGTCACCGGTGACAAGCTCTACTGCGTGTACATCGCACCCAGCGAAGCCCTCATCAAAGAACACGCCACCCGCAGTGGTTTCCCGGCCAGCCGTGTTTCCCAAGTGACGAGCATCATTGATCCCACCACGGCGGAATAAGCAGCGGTCGGTCGCCATTCGTACGGAGCAGACTTCATGAGTACACCGATTGATCTCACTGCCCTGAAAAATCGCCAGATGGCCTCCTGGGCCAGCGGCGACTACGCCATTATCGGCACCACGTTGCAGATTGTCGGCGAGCAGCTTGCCGAAGCCTGCGACCTGCTCTGTGACGAGCGGGTGCTGGACGTCGCCGCCGGCAACGGCAATGCGACACTCGCCGCCGCGCGTCGAGGCTGCAATGTCACTTCGACCGACTACGTCGCCGCGCTGCTGGAACGTGGCGAAGACCGGGCGAGGGCAGAACGCCTGGAAGTCAGCTTCCAGGTGGCCGACGCCGAAGCGTTGCCGTTCGACGACGCCAGCTTCGATGCCGTGCTGTCGACCTTCGGCGTGATGTTTACGCCGGACCAGGCCAAAGCCGCTTCAGAACTGGCCAGAGTGTGTCGCCCCGGCGGCCGTATCGGCCTGGCGAACTGGACACCCGAGGGTTTCGTCGGCCAGATGTTCAAGACCCTTGGCCGTCACATACCGCCACCTCCCGGCGCGCAACCACCCTCAAACTGGGGAACCGAAGCCTGGTTGCACTCGCACTTTGACGAGCGCAACTTCCTGGTTCAGGTCACGCGCCGAACCTTCAACTTCCGCTATCGCTCGGCGGCGCATTTCATCGATATCTTTCGCAACTGGTACGGCCCGCTCCACAAGGCCTTCGCGGCGCTGCCTCCCGAAGGTGCCAGGGCATTTGAGAGTGACCTGACTGAACTGATCAACCGGATGAACAGGGCGGGAGAAAAATCGCTGGTGGTGCCCAGTGAATACCTCGAAGCAGTCATCACAAGACGCTGAGTTGATGCAGAACTAATGTGGGAGCGGGCTTGCTCGCGAAGGCGGCGGATCAGTCGATATCTACATTGACTGACACACCGCCTTCGCGAGCAAGCCCGCTCCCACAGGGGTTTTGTGGTGTTTATGGATTTACTGAATGCTGGCGCCTCGGGCCGCCAGCAGTTCGCGCAATACCGAGCGGTGGCAGTGCGCTTCTTCCTCGCAGTAACAACCAACGGCCAATGAGGATTGATGGGAGAGGGCGGCCAGCAAGTCGAGTAACTGGCTCGGCGCGGGGTGGTTCATTTCAGCCTTGAACTTGCGTTTAAAGGCTTCCCAGGCTTTTTCATCGGTGGCCGCTTTGGCCTCGGCGACCAATTCCGCGCTCGGCGACAGCAGCGGTTGCCACACATCATAAAAATCACGACTGGCAAACTCGGCCTTCGGTACGCCACGGGGCGGGCGGCGGACCGTGCCCAGGCGCAAGCCTTCATCAGGCATGCGCGGTGAGCCGAGTCGAATGATATGAATGGCCATGGCGGGTTAGGAGTGACGCGAGCCGTCAAACCACTCCAGTGCCGTGCGCCAGATGCAGATCCCCAAAAAATACGCCGACATCAGCAACCAAAGCCCCATCACCATCGGGTTGATGACCGGATGATTGATCACCAGGGACAGACTGCACAGCAGCCAGATCGCCGTCACGGCGATGTTGATCGGCATGAAGCGGCGCACGCGAAACGGGTGCAGGAACTTCATCCGGGTCACGGTCAGCAAGGCCAGTCCGATGACAGTGAGCAAGGTGATCCACGGCGACGGCGCGATGATGTACAGGCACAGCGCAACCACGTTCCACGCCGCCGGAAAGCCCTGGAAGTAGTTGTCTTTGCTCTTCATGTTGACGTTGCAGAAGCAAAACAGCGACGACACCAGAATCAGCGACACGGTCAGCAGCAGCGTGTAGTCCGGCAGCGGGATGTAGCGATAGATGAACAGCGCCGGGATAAACACATAGGTCAGGTAGTCGATCACCAGGTCCAGGATCGAGCCATCGAAACTGGGCAGCACCGATTGCACATTGACCTTGCGCGCGAGTGCGCCGTCCAGCCCGTCGACGATCAGCGCGACGCCCAGCCACAGCAGGCAGTGGGTCGGCTGGTTTTCCAGCAGGGCCAGGGTGGCGAGGAAGGCGGTCACCACGCCGGTGGCGGTAAAACCATGGGCGCCCCATGCTTTGAGCCTGGCAATGTGTACGGTCGAAATCACGGGGGCGTTCTCCAGAAAGTGAAGCAAGCCTGTTATCACCCCTTCAAGTGGGGGTGTCGGCAAACCGGGTCGGGTAGCAGGTATCGACCGGGAATCCGGGGATAAGGTTCACCGTCTATAAATCTTAGCTGCATGGCAAGAAAATACCCCGGATGAAATCCGTCGGTCGAGGAAAAACGGACGCCGGTGCCCAGTCTGATTTCAGCAGCCCAACGGTGTTGGCGCATTGGTCGGCGAGGACTATCGTTGCCTGACTTAATTACTTTTTGATGAGGACGTCGTCATGAACACCAGCGATCTGCTTGAACAGTTATTGCGGGCCGGCCAAGGCTCGATGAGGCAACAGGGCGGCGGCAGCGCGTCGTCTCAGGATCCGCTCGGTGGACTTGGCGGCTTGCTGGGTGGCCTGATGGGCGGTGGGAGCGGTTCAAGTGCTGGCGGCGGCCTGGGCGGCTTGCTCGGTGGTTTGCTCGGCGGCGGTTCACCTACGGGCGGTTCGACCCAGACTCGCTCCGGTGGCGGCACCAACTATGCGGCCCTGGCGTCTTTGGGAATGATGGCATTTCAGGCGTATCAGGCCTGGCAGCGCAGTCAGGCCTCGGCCCCGCAACAGGCGCCGCGCACGGTGGATCTGTTGTCCGGCCCGGACGTCGAGGATCACAGCCATGCGGTGTTGCGTGCCTTGATTGCGGCGGCAAAGGCCGATGGCCAGATCGATGACGCCGAAAAGCAGATGATCAGCTCTGAAATCGGCAAACACACCGATGACCCGGACCTTCAACAATGGCTGGATGAAGAGGTCGCCCGACCGCTGGATGCCAACGATGTAGCGCTGTCGGCAACCAACGATCCGGCTATTGCGGCGGAAATGTACCTGGCCAGTGTGATGCTGGTGAATGATCAGGGGGAGGCTGAGCGTAACTATCTGGATGAGCTGGCGGTGGCGCTGAAGATAGAGCCTGAATTGCAGGTGCATCTGGAGCAGCAGGCCAAGGGTGGTGTGGCCTGACACAAAAGCTGTTTTGTCCATGAAATTGCTACCGCGAGCAGGCTCACTCCTACATTTGACCGCGTGCTTCAGGTAGAACTCGGTCGAATGTGGGCGCGGGCTTGCTCGCGAAAGAACGATAACGCGGTCAACCGGCTTGCCCGAAACCAGTCACACCAAAAACGTAACGTCATACGCCTCGGCAATCTCCAGTATCCGCGGCAAATCCTCCGGCACCCGCAACCGATCCATCGCCGCAAAGAACTGCCCACCCCGCGGATCTGACACCACACCAATCATTTTCGCCGTCTGGCTGATGTTCTTGTAAGCATGGATCGCCCCGCCGGGAATATGCACATACCCCCCGGCAGAGACCCTGTTGGACACGCCTGCCACCGTCACTTCAACCTGACCGTCGACCACATAAAACGCCTCGTCCCACGGGTGAAAGTGCAGCGGTGGCCCTCCCCCTTGCACGCCTTCCTGAATGTGCATCTCAAAAGGTTTGCTCAGATCACCGCCGGCCAGAATCGTGATCGTCTCGCCGACGACATTCACCGGTGCCGGCGATGTGGCCGACTCGATGACATGAACCGTTCGCATGATTGCTCTCCCAAGGATGAACCCGCACCTGTTGAGTATATTCACTCGCCGGCCTGTCGCTGCCCGGGCCACAGGGCCGTCTGTCCGGGCAATTTCAACGCCGATTGAATTTTTCTCCGGCGCCATCGCTCTGCTGATGTAGAGACGTGCTGCTTCAACGTCCTGCCACTGGCCATAGACCGAGAGATGCGCCCATGACTGCCCTGACACGACTTCAATCCCGGCCTGCCCATGAGCAGGCGTTCTCTGCCGCCGGCAGCCTGATGCAAACCTACGAGCAATTGCTGCTGGGCGACAATGCTCAGCCACTGGCCCGAACCTTTCTGCAGGCACAACTTCAGCAAGCTGCGGACCTGCCACAGGAGATGCCTGAAGACCTGTCGGCCCTGCAATGTTTCGTCGAACAGCACTTTGCCGAAGTGGCTCGCCAATACGCTGACTACCTCAAAGCCCGTAAAGCAGGGGGCGGGCGGCAGTTCTTCAGCAACAAGGCTCACGCCCTGTTTTTCCTGCAAGCCGTCGCCCCGACCAAGCTGGTGGACGGCGCGTGGCTTTACGGGTTGCTGCAACACTGGCGCGACCCGCGTTTCGACGGGCTGATGTGCACCTATCTGGAAGAACTGGGCGATGGCAACCCGGCGCAGAATCATGTGGTGATTTATCGCAGACTGCTGGCCGAGCTGGGCTTGCAGGACAGCGGTGTCATCGCCGACGAGCATTACCTGCAAGGCGCGATCCAGTTGGCGTTGGGTGAGTGCGCAGATGAATTTTTACCCGAGGTGATCGGCTACAACCTGGGTTATGAACAACTGCCGCTGCATCTGTTGATCAGCGCCTATGAACTGGCCGAGCTCGGCATCGATCCCTATTACTTCACCCTGCACGTGACCATCGACAACGCCAGCACCGGCCATGCGCACAAAGCGGTGCAGTCGGTGTCGCAACTGATGCCACTGGAAGGCGATCGCGACGAATTTCTGCGGCGGGTCGCGTTGGGCTATCGGCTGAATGATCTGGGGCAGGGCAGTCGGGCAATCATCGAGTCGTTCGACCTCTACGGCGAAGTGCTGAGCATGCTGGAACGCAAACGCCCGTTCGGCCAGCACATGCATTCCGACTACTGCCGTTTCGAAGGCCAGACCGTCAATCAATGGTTATCGGTGCCAGAGCAGTTGCCGGGCTTTCTCACCGCCCTGGAAAACAAGGGCTGGATCAAGCGTCACCAGGATCCGCAGGCCAGCCGTTTCTGGCAGTTGATCGAGGGTGACGGCGCGGCGATGTTTGGGGTGTTCAGCCCTTATGAAAAACAACTGCTGCACGACTGGATAGCCGGCGAGTGGACGCCTGAGTGCCCGCCACCTGCCTATCGCCGCAGCAATCAAGACGCCGTGGAACCCGTATTACCGCTCAGCGATCCGGATGTCCAGAGCCTGCAATCGGCATTAAAGGGGCGGGCCGCTGCCGAGCAGATGCAGGTGTTGATCCCGTGGCTGTCGGCGCAGCGCCATTCCCATCCCGCCGGCCTGCTGGCCACGCGCCTATTCATCGAGCTCAAGTCCAGCCTTCGGTAAAGGAGCCTTTCATGAATCAGGAAGTACACATGGACGCTGCGGATCTGGCGTTGCTGCAACTGGGGCGCCGTTTGCAAGCTGACGGCTATCGATTCATCACGCCAACGCCGCTGACGCATCAGCGTGTGCTTGATCGTTCCTTCGGACGACAGGCCCAGACCCTGCGCGATGTATTCGGTTGGTCCCAGCCGTTCGAGCCGGGCCTGTTGCCAGCGGCTGAGCAACTTCAGTTGGAACAGGCTGGCATGCTCGAAGCCAGCAACGGCCACCTGAAAAGCCGGGTACGCTGGTCGAGCCTGGATGATCTGCTGTTCGTGCATTCCGCCTTTCCCACCGACGCAGCGGACGCGGTGTTTTTCGGTCCGGACACCTACCGGTTTGCGCAACTGATTCATGCCCATCTGCAACAGGACTTCGCGCCGATCCGCCGTGCCGTGGACATCGGTTGTGGTGCCGGTGTCGGCGCAATAGTGATTGCCCGCGCCCGCCGTGAAGCCGAGGTACTGGCCTTGGACATCAACCCGGCAGCGCTGCGCCTGACATCGATCAATGCCGCGCTCGCCGAAGTGGCCAATGTCAGCGTCGAGGCCAGCGATGTGTTGCAGGACGTCGACGGTCAGTTCGACCTGATCGTCGCCAACCCGCCCTACATGGCCGACCCGGCCGAGCGGGCATACCGCCATGGCGGCGGGGCGTTCGGCGCGCAACTGTCGTTGCGCATCGTCGAGCAAGCCTTGAATCGACTGGCGCCCGGTGGTTCGCTGGTGCTGTACACCGGAGTGGCGATGATCGATGGCCACGATCCTTTCCTGCAAGCGCTGACCCCGCGCCTGGCGTCGCCGATGTTTGGCTGGACCTACCGCGAACTCGATCCCGATGTGTTCGGCGAAGAACTGCTGACGCAGGGCTATCAACGGGTGGAACGGATTGCCGTGGTGGCGCTGGTCGTCACACGGGTCGGCCCCGGCATCGGGGGGACGGTTGAGTCGGCAGCGGGTGCGCCATGAACAAGAACCTCGATGACTACAACCGCATGCGCGACTTCTCGGCGACCTCTGAGCCCGCCGCGAAAAAACGCACGGGCAAAAACAACGGGAAAGACCATGCGCTGCAATTCTGCATTCAGAAGCACGATGCCTCGCACCTGCATTACGACTTTCGCCTGGAACTCGAGGGCGCGCTGAAGAGCTGGGCGGTGCCCAAAGGTCCGTCGCTCGACCCCAAGGTCAAGCGCTTGGCGGTCCACGTCGAGGACCATCCGCTGGACTACGCGACCTTCGAAGGCAGCATCCCCGAAGGGCATTACGGCGCCGGCGATGTGATCGTCTGGGACCGAGGCGTGTGGATTCCACAGGAGGATCCGGCCAAGGCCTACGCCAAGGGCAAGCTCAAGTTCGAACTGCAAGGCGAGAAGCTCGGCGGCCTGTGGAACCTGGTGCGCACGCACATGCCGGGCAAGCAGGAACAATGGTTTTTGATCAAGCATCAGGACAGCGCAGCCAAACCCGAAAGCGATTACGACGTGGTCGCGGCCGAGCCCGACAGTGTGCTGAGTGACCGGACCATCGTCGCCAAAAAATCGACGTCGACGACTAAACCCAAAGCCGTCAAGCAACCCGCGCGCAAGGCTGTGCCCGAGAAAGCGGCGCCACTTACCGGCGCCCGCAAAGCCCAACTGCCAGACCAGCTCAAACCGGAATTGGCGACGCTGGTGGAGAAGGCCCCGGACGGCCAGTGGAGCTATGAAATCAAGTTCGACGGCTACCGGATCATGGCCCGTATCGATCACGACGAGGTCAAGCTGTTCACCCGCAACGGTCACGACTGGACCCACAAATTGCCCCGGCAAGCCGCAGCGTTAGCGGCGCTAGGCCTCGAATCGGCCTGGCTTGACGGCGAAATGGTGGTGGCCAACGAACAGGGCGTGCCGGACTTTCAGGCGCTGCAAAATGCCTTTGACGCCGGTGCCAGCGCCAACATCCTCTACTACCTGTTCGACCTGCCGTACCTCAACGGCGTGGACCTGCGCGAGGTACCGGTCGAAGAGCGCAGGGTGGCGCTGTCGACCGTGCTCAACGCCAATCATGACCCGTTGCTACGCTTCTCGGATTCGTTCAGTGAAGCGCCGGAAGCCTTGCTCAACAGCGCCTGCCAGATGCAGATGGAAGGACTGATTGGCAAGCGTCTGGGCTCGCCTTATGTGTCCCGGCGCAGCGGCGACTGGATCAAGCTCAAGTGCAAACACCGTCAGGAATTTGTGGTGGTCGGCTACACCGACCCCAAAGGTTCGCGCAACGCGTTCGGCGCGTTGCTGCTCGGCTTGCATGACCGTGACAGCGGCAAGTTGCGTTATGCCGGCAAGGTCGGCACCGGGTTCAACGAAACGACCCTCAAACGTATCTACGAGCAGCTGAAACCGCTGAAGGCGAAGAAGGCCGCGGTGGTCAATCCGCCGACCGGTTTTGAAGCGAAGGGTGTGCACTGGCTCAAACCCACGCTACTGGCGGAAGTGGCCTTCGCTGAGCTGACCAAGGACGGCTCGGTGCGTCATGCGGTGTTCCATGGCTTGCGCGATGACAAACCCGCCGACAGCATCACCGAGGAGCGCCCGAACGTGGTGAAGACCCCAGAGAAAAAAACCTCCGCAGCGGCGAAAAAGAAAAGCGACCCGCCCGCGCCGTCGCAGATCGGTCTGGGCGAGGGCAAGGTGCGCATCACCCACCCGGACCGTGTGATCGACGCTTCCAGCGGCACTACCAAAGTGCAACTGGCCGAGTATTACGCCAGTGTTGCCGAGTGGATTCTGCCCGAGCTCAAGGACCGCCCGGTGGCGCTGGTGCGCGCGCCGGACGGTATTGCCGGCGAGTTGTTCTTCCAGAAGAACGCCGAACGCCTGGCCATTCCGGGCATCACCACGCTGGACAAGGAACTCACCGGCCAACCGGTGATGATCATCAACAACGCCGAAGCGCTGATCGGCGCCGTGCAGATGAGCACCGTGGAGTTGCACACCTGGAATGCCACCACCGACCACCTCGACCGGCCTGACCGCTTTGTGCTCGACCTCGACCCGGACCCGGCGCTGCCCTGGAAAAGCATGGTCGAGGCGACCCAGCTGACGCTGACGGTGCTCGATGAACTGGGGCTCAAGGCGTTTCTCAAAACCAGCGGCGGCAAGGGCATTCACCTGGTGGTGCCGTTGACCCGCAAGCTCGGTTGGGACGAGGTGAAGGATTTCAGCCATGCGATTGTCAACCACATGGCCAAGCTCTTGCCGGAGCGTTTTTCCGCCGTGTCGGGACCGAAGAACCGGGTAGGGCGGATCTTCATCGATTACCTGCGCAACGGTCTGGGTGCTACCACCATTTGCGCGTACGCGGTGCGCACACGTGAAGGGCTGCCGGTATCGGTGCCGGTCTTTCGCGAGGAGGTGGCGGAGCTCAAGGGCGGCAATCAATGGAACGTGCACAACGTGCATGAGCGCCTGGCCGAAGTGGGTGACGAGCCTTGGGCGGACCTGAAGAAAACCCGGCAGTCGATTACGGCCGAGATGCGGCGGCGCGTGGGGATGAAAAAATAGTGGGTGTTGCATGGGTATCTGTGGCGAGGGAGCTTGCTCCCGTTGGACTGCGAAGCAGGCCCATTTTTTGGGGCCACTTCGTGACCCAGCGGGAGCAAGCTCCCTCGCCACAGCTCAGTGTCACGGTTTAACAGGCTGGCATTACTTGATGAACGCCTGGAGATCCGAGTTCAGCTTGTCGATGGCCACTTTGAAATCCTTGGCAGTGACTTTCTGGCTTTCGTTTTCCAGTGTGGTGCCAAATACCTTGCGCACCACACGGGCTACGGTCTGGTTGTTTTTGGCATCGATAAGTTCCGCTTCGATATACAGCTCGGTGTCCTGGTCACGGTGACCGGTGGCTGCCTGAGTCGCGCCGACTACGGCAGCGATCGGCACCACTTCATACCACTTCATGCCTTCGTTCGAAGCGCTGACCCCAGTGATGGCTGCGCGCATCACCAGCGTTCTCGAACCGGCCGGTGCCGACGCGGTGTTCGGCACAATCCGGTATTTGGTGCCCAGCGTGGCTTTGGTTTTGCTGGTCATGTAGTTCTGAATATCGGTCAGTGTCTGCTGATTCACCCGCTCATTGGGTTTCGGCGCCGGATAGAGCTCCAGCTTGTTGAACGCCACGGTGTCATACGCATTCGGGTTCCACGACGGGCTCACCCAGCGCATCGCCGTGCCACCGCTAGGCGTTTCGACTTCTTGCAGGTTGTTGTAACTGGACAGGTAGCCGGAGTACTGCGCCTTCTCTGTGACTTTCGAGGTACAACCGCTCAGCAAGACGCCGGTCATTGCTGCACCGATGAGCAAGTTTCGAGACAGATTCATAGTGGGTTTTACTCCATGGTTTGAGTCGTGTTGTTCATTCGTAACGAATCAGAAACGCCAAGTCATGTTCCCGGTCAGCGCTTGAATCCAGGCGTTGTCGAATTGACCGGAGATCCGATTGCCCGAAACGGTTTTAGTCTGCTCGACGGGCATGTCACCGAGCCAGACCATGGCCCAACTGACGTTGACGTCGGTGTCCTTGTCAAGAGCATAGGTGGCGCCCGTCGCAATGCGCCAGGTTTCGTTCATCGGCACAATTACGCTGCGATTACTGTCCGACACTGCGCTGCTGTCGTACGCCATTCCGACGTTCCATAACCATTTCTCGGTGGCCTGGTATTGCGCGCCAAGGGAGAGGTGCCAGGTGTCCTTGAAGCCGGCGTTGATCGTTGTCGATTGCGCCCCCGCTGCCGTGGTGTCGACCTGTACCCCGATGTCTCCGAATTCCGACCAGTCCTGCCAGTTGGCCGAAGCCAGCAACGCCCATTGCCGGTCCAGTTGCTGGTACAGGCTCAGGGTGACGGTTTGCGGTACCGTCACGTCGAGTTTGGTATTGGTGTTGTTGATGCGGTCCAGCAGTCGGCCATCGCCTTTCACATCCAGCCGGTCTTCGAAATTCAGGTCTACCTTGCTGGTGTAGGTCAGGCCAATGCGCGTGCCGGCTTGCGGGGCATAGATCACCCCCACATTAGCGCCGTAGCCCCAAGTGCCGTCCTTGTATTTGTACTGGCCGTCCGCGCGGTCGGTGAAACCCAAGGGGGAGCGGTCGATGGCGGTGTCCGCCTGCAACATGCCATACATGGCCTTGACGCCAACGCCGACCGACCATTGCTCATTGAAGCGATACGCCACGCTGGGCACCAGGGACAAACCCAACAGGCTGGCGTTTTGCGTGAAGTAGCGCCCGGACCAGTCGTTGTCGTAATTGACCGCCAGGCCGAAATCGCCGTACTGGCCGAAACCGACGCTCCAGTGATCGTCGAGTTCATGGGTGATGAAGAAGCTGCCGCCTGGCATTGGATCGAGGGCATTGCCACTGCCGCTGCCAGGGGTATTGGTGCCGGAATCGCGATCAAAGGACACGTTACCGTAAAGCACTTGCAAACCGCCGGTGATCTGCGTGCCCGGCAAGTAACTCATGCCCGCCGGGTTGCTGGCGATGGTGGAGGGGCCTTGAGCACGGGCAGCGGCGCCGGCGTTGGCCAGGCCGGTGTTATCCGTACCGATTTCGTAAAGCATGATGCCGCCGGCCCAGGCTTGCTGACAGCACAGGGCGAGCACGGTGACGGCGGGGAGGGCGGAGGTTTTTATCTGCATTTGAATTCCTTCTTACTGCGTCAATAAACGTCCATCAGTGAACACGGGCGGCCAACGCGGACGCCCGTGATTCGCTGAACCTACTTGGCCATTTCCGCCCGAGCCGCTGCGATTTTGGCCTTGACCGAATCGAGGTTGAAGCTCGCGCCTTTTTGCATCGGCGGGAACTCGATCGCGGTTTCAGCCAGTTTGGCCACCTGCTGCTGGACAAACACAAAGCGCCAGAACTGGAACTTGAACCAGTCGAAGTACTGTTGCGAGCCCTGTGCTGACTGGTTTTCCGGCCAGCCCATGCGTTCGAACGGGTCGAGACGAAGGTTGGTCAGGATCGGTACATCCATGGGGACCTTGGCCCCCATCCAGCCGCCAGGCTGGTCAATGAAGCGATATTTGTAATCATCAATACGCACTGCACCCAGTGTACTTTCACCAAAGTAGAAGATTTCATGCCGGTTGGACGGGCCTTTGCCAGTAATCATCGGCGTCTGGTCGTAGCCGTCGAGGTGCACCTTGTAGGTGGTATCGCCCAGTTGTTTGCCCTTGAGCAGTTCAGTGGAGATGTTCGGGTTACCCGCCGCGGCGACCAGAGTCGGGAACCAGTCCATACCCGACATGATGCCGTTGGCGACTTGATTGGCCGGTACTTTGCCCGGCCAGCGAATAATCGCCGGCACTCGGAAACCGCCTTCCATTACGGTGCCTTTACCCATTGCAAACGGGGTGGTGCCACCGTCCGGCCAGGTGAAGTTTTCCGCGCCATTGTCAGTGGTGAAAATGACAATGGTGTTGTCATCCATGCCGTCTTTTTTCAACTTGGCCATAACATCGCCGACGACATCATCCAGTTGAGCCATGCCGGCTTCCTGTTCCGACCAGCCATTTTCCGAATTGCGCATGGCTTCGTACTTGTCGGAGAGGTGGGTAACGATGTGCATGCGGGTCGGATTGAGCCAGACGAAAAACGGTTTGTTGTCCTGCTTGGCCTTGTCGATGAAGCTGAAGGTTTTGTCGCGAATCTCGTCGTCGATGGTTTTCATCCGCTCCGGATACAGCGTGCCGGCGTCTTCGATTTTCTGTTTGCCGACTTTGCCCCAGCGCGGCATGACCGTGGTGTCATCGGTGTTGGTGGCCCAGCTGTGGACCATGTTGCGCGGCCCGACCTTGTCCAGCAGCTCCTTCGGATAGTTGGGGTGAGCCGGGTCCTCCATGGCGTCGAGGTGGTAGAGGTAACCGAAGAACTCGTCGAAACCGTGGACGGTGGGCAGGAATTGGTTGAGGTCGCCCAGATGGTTTTTGCCGAATTGGCCGGTGGCGTAACCCATGGATTTCAGGGCGGTGGCGATTGTCACGGCTTCGTCAGGAATGCCAACGGGAGAACCGGCCTGGCCGACGGTGGTCATGCCGGTGCGAATCGGCAGTTCACCGGTGATGAAGTTGGCGCGCCCGGCGGTGCAACTGGCCTCGGCGTAATAGTCGGTAAAGCGCATGCCCTCATTGGCGAGCTGATCGAGATTGGGAGTGCGACCGGCCATCATGCCCTGGTTGTAGACGCCGATGTTGGACCAGCCAATATCGTCGCCCATGATCACCAAAATATTGGGTGGCTTATCGGCGGCGTGAGTCATGCCGGAGATAAACATTGCAGACAACAGCAGTGGCGTTGTGAGTACGGAGCCTATTTTTTTCCGGTTCATATCGAGATCCTGTGTACTGCTGTGAGCATGCTGAAAAGAAGCCCCCCGGCTCCTCCTGAAATATTGGATCCCCCGCGATGAGCGTAGGTAGATATTGAAAAATTTCCAGAAGCAGCTACCTAAAAAGCTGCTAAACCTGCTTAAGACGATCGATTGATAGCGTGGTGAGATGGCGATCGCCATAAACACCCACTTTGCTGAGACTCAAACCACATGGGCGCTTGAACATGTCGAACTTTCGATCGACGCATTACCTATTGCCCTGTGCCCTTTTCCTCGGGGTGAGTGGTGCTCACGCGGAGGACTCTGCGGAGCTGGCGAAAAAATCGCTGAATCCGGTCGCGGCGATGTACAGCCTGCCGATCCAGTACACCTGGGATCAGAAGATGGGGCCCACGGGGGAGGGCATGCACAGCGTGACCAACATCCAGCCGGTGCTGCCCTTCGAGTTGAATGACCACTGGAACCTGATCTCGCGCACGATCCTGCCGGTGATTGACCAGCATGGCCTGGCGCCAGATGGCGCGGCGGACAAGTCCGGCATCGGTGATGTGACCCAAAGTTTTTTCTTCTCGCCCAAGGACCCGACGGCCAGCGGCTGGATTCTTGGCGCCGGGCCGGCGTTGCTGATTCCTACAGGGAGTGACAGGTTGCTGAGCAGTCGGCAGTGGGGCGCCGGGCCGACCGTGGTGGCGCTGAAGCAATCAAACGGCTGGACCCGAGGCATCCTCGCCAATCACATCTGGAGCCTGAGCGGCGAGCAGCCCAATGCACCCAAGGTCAACCAGACGTACTTGCAACCGTTTTGGTCGTACACCACCGACACTTACACCACGTTTGGCGTGAACACCGAGTCGATCTACAACTGGCAGACCAAGGAATGGGCCGTACCGGTCAACGCCACGGTGACGCAGTTGCTCAAGCTGGGAGGCCAGCCACTGACCCTTCAGGCCGGCCCGCGCTATTGGGCCGACAGCCCCGAGGACGGCGCTCGGGGCTGGGGCTTTCGTGCGGCGATTACGCTGCTGTTTCCCAAGTAAGGGCCCGCATTAACTGCCTTGCGGTACCACACGGGCTTCATTGCCTGAACCCTGGATATACACGTTCATGCCTCTGCTCAGGTTCGGATTGATCGGCTGGGTCACCGACACCAGCACGCCACTTCTGGTCCGCACGATTATCTGTTGTGCTTCTACCGGTTGGTCGTACTTTTTCTTCTCGGCGTAATTGCCGCCTGCCGCACCGGCGAGGGCACCGGCAACCATGGCGACATCGCGCCCGGTGCCATGACCGATCAAGCTGCCAAGAGCGAGACCGCCAACGCCACCGAGGACCGCGCCGATACCACTGTCGTGATTGGTCTGCATCTGCGTCAGCGTTATCTGCTCGATCTTCCCTGAGCGAATCTCGATCTCGCCGGCACCGCCATTGGTGGAGCCCACGGCGGAGCAGGCGCTGATCAATACAGCCGCCAACGTGACGGTCATCCAGGACAGGATTGCTTTCATGCTGTGTACCTCTTCAGTGTCGTAAACAACGATTCAAACCGGACTCAACTGCGAATGAACGCCCAGATATCGGCATTCAGCTTTTCGATCGCATCCTTGAAGTCCTTGGTGGTGATTTGCTGACTCTCGTTCGAGAGTTGGCTGCCGAATATCTTGCGCACCACCTTGACCACAGGCTCATTGGTCTTCGCATCGATGAGCTCGGCTTCGATGAACAGGTTGGTGTCCTGATCCCGATGACCGGTGGCGGCCTGTGTCGCGCCGACAACGGCTGCCACCGGCACCACTTCATACCACTTCATGCCTTCGTTCGAGGCGCTGACGCCAGTGATGGCGGCCCGCAGGATCAGGGGTTTTGAATCGCGCCGCGCTTCACTCACGTTGGACACTATCCGGTACTTCTGGCCCAGTACGGCTTTGGCCCTGCTGGTCATGAAGCTCTGCAAGTCGGCCAGCGTCTGCTGATTGACTCGCTCATTGGGTTTGGGCGCGGGATAGAACTCCAGCGTGCGGAATGCCACGGTGTCATAGGCGTTCGGGTTCCACGTCGGACTGACCCAGCGCATGGCCGTGCCCCCGCTGGGCGTTTGGACTTCCTTCAAGTCGTTGTAGCTCGGCAGGAAACCGGAATACTGCGTTGCCTCCGTGACTTTTGAGGTGCAACCAGCGAGCAGGAGGCCGGCCAACGCGGCGCCGATAAGCAAGTTTCGGGATGGGTACATGAGTGTGTGCTCCATGGAAAAAGTCGAACTGCCCGGTAGCAAACCGAATAGCGTTTTGGAGAGCGTAGGTAGCAATGCTGAAATATCCAGCGCAATACGGTGCGCGCCGATGATTCTTGCGCTGAATCGCCCGAATTTTTCTCGATGGAATGGCGAATGCCATAAAACTGAGCTTTGCTGATGTATCCGGGGGGCCAATGACTGCAAACCGGTGCAAGGCATGGATCATCGAAGCGTGTTCATCGGGATATGAACTCGTTGCGACGTCACTTTTGTGGCCAGTCGTTAAACGCGCGGCCTCGTGGAGAACACACAATGCCCACCCTCCAACAGCATGTCCGCTGGCTTTCGCTCAGCGTTGTTATCGCTGCGTTCGCGACCCCGTTGTATGCCGCACAGGCGCCCGCCGTCGATGCGCCCGCAACGCAACTGGAGCCCAAGGCGCTGGATATTCTCAAGGCCATGAGCGCGAGGCTCACCGGCACACAGGGCCTGAGTTTCAAAGCGGTCACCACCTACGAAAAACCCAGCCGACTGGGGCCGCCACTGGCCTATAGCACGGTGGCGCTGGTCAACGAACAGCGTCCGGATCGCCTGCGTGTCTTGACCTCAGGCGACGGCCCGGCCACCGAGTTTTATTACGATGGCAAGAAAGCCTATGCCTATGAGCGCAAAGACAACCTGCTCGCACAAGCGGATGCGCCACCGACCATCGATGCGACGCTGGAGGCTGCGTACCGGCGGGCCGCCATCTATTTCCCGTTTACCGACGTCATCGTCGCGGACCCGTATAAAGATTTGTCCGAGGGCATGCGAGTGGCTTTTTACATCGGTCAATCCACGGTGGTCGGCGATACCACCACTGATGTGATCGCTTATACGAACGACAGCGTGTTCGTCCAGGCCTGGATCGGCACTGAGGACAAGCTACCACGCATGATGCGCGCGGTGTTTCTCGATGACCCGACACGGTCCCGGCACCAGGTCGAATTCAGTGACTGGAAGCTCAGTTCGGCGATGTCGGCGGACTTTTTCAAACCTGACCATATCGAGTCGGCGCATCGGATTCAGTTTTCACCGCCGCCCGGTTTGATTGCCCCGCAAGGCGTTAAAGCACCAGTCGCCAAACCCTGAACGAGGAGGTTGAATCATGAACAGATCTACCTTGATGTTCGCTGGCCTGTTACTCGGGGCACTGGCGTGTAACGAGGCGGCAGCCTGGTCGCGTGCTTCGGCGTGGGGACATTCTTCTGGCGGTGGTGGCTCGTGGAGTCACTCCGGCGATTTCGGCTCGGCGTCGGGCGGCGGTGGCAGTTGGAGCGGCGAAAGCAATCGCGGCGGGTCGGCTTCCGGTGGTGACGGCAGTTGGAGCGGTTCCGGTTTTCGCGGCGGTTCGGCGTCCGGTGGCGAGGGTAGCTGGAGCGGCAGAAGTGAAGCCGGCGGGACTGCCTCCGGTGGTGATGGGTCCTGGCACGGTACGGGTGCCGAAGGCGGAACAGCTTCCGGCGGGGAGGGTGCGTGGCATGCACAAGGTGAAAACGGCGCTACCGCCGCTGGCTACCACGACGATGGCTATGGCACGACGGCTTACCATCCGCCGGGATATGGCACGACCACGACCGCTTACCATTCTGTTCCATACGGAACGACCTACTACCATCCGCCAACCGCAGTGGTTGCCAGCAGCGGTTGCTATAACTGTGGTTATGACGAGGGTGTCAATCCAGCCGCTGCGGCAGCGGTGGGTGTAGTAGCGGGGGCGGCGGTGGCGACAGCGGTCGACCAGAATGACAACAACAACGCCTACGGCGCTGGATATAACGCTGGCATGGTGGCCACGGCACCGTCAACCATGCCCATGGGCGCAACCTTTGCCACCCTGCCATCCGGATGTGGTTTGCAGACGATGCCCCAAGGCACGTTCTACGAATGCGGCAACTCCTGGCTGCGACCTGCCTATGGCGCCAACGGTGTTTTCTACACCGTGGTGCCGGCGCCTTGATCAGCCTCTGCAAACCATAGCTGCGCCGAATTCAGCCGCGTCTGCTCCGGGTCAATATGACCCGGGACAGACGCTGGCTGAGTCTTAGCTGACGTTACGCAACGATCCTTTCCAGTACTTTTCCCGTACCTGGCGGCGCAGCACCTTGCCGACCACCGACAGCGGCAACTCATCGACGAACACCAGCGTTTTCGGCGCCTTGTAGCCGCCCAGTCGCGTGCGGGTCTGGGCAATCAACTCCTCGCAAGTCACCGATTCACCCTGACGCAGGATCACTTCAGCGTGGACGGCTTCGCCCCATTCGGCATGCGGTATGCCGACCACGGCCGCCATCAGTACCGACGGATGTGCCGCCAGTGCCGCTTCGACTTCTACGGCGTAGACGTTGAAGCCGCCGCTGATGATCATGTCCTTGAGCCGGTCGACGATGTACAGGAAACCATCGCGGTCGATGTACCCCAGGTCGCCGGATTTCCACGCACCGTCGTCGAACTCGGCGGCCGTTGCTTCCGGGTTCTCGTAATACCCTTTGATCACGGCTTTGCAGCGAATGCGGATCTCGCCGGTTTCACCAATAGGCAGCGGCGTGCCGTCGGTATCGGCGATATACACTTCCACACCGGGGGTCGGACGACCGGCCGACGACAAGCGTTGCAACGCGGTGGCATTGCCCGGCTGGTGCGAGGCCTTGTCCAGCGCGGCGATGACCATCGGCGTTTCGGTGGCGGCGTAGCCCTGGACAAAAATCTGCCCGAAGCATTCCACCAGTTCGCCCAGCTTGTCCGGGCTCATCGGCGCGGCGCCGTAGATCAAGGTGTTCAGCGAGGAAAAATCCTTGGGCGCGGCGCGTTGCATTTCCAGCAAGCGATACAACACGGTCGGCACCAGGAAGGAGTGGGTCACACGCTCCTTTTCAACCTGCTGACGCCAGGCCTCCATGTCCAGCTGGTTCATGGTCAGGTTGGTACCGCCGCCATAGAACGTCGGGAAAAACAGCATGATCGTGCCGTGGGACAGCGGCGACACATGCAACAGCCGCGTCGCGCTATTCAAGCTCAAATCGGTGTTGATGAACGCCGCATCACGGCAGGCCATCCAGTTGTCGATCGAGTACATCGCGCACTTGCCCTTGCCGGTGGTGCCACCGGTGAAGCGCAACATGCAGAGGTGCTCATCGGTATCGAGGCTCACATCGTTGTCGAGGTCGGACGCAGCATCCACCAGCGACCAGAAGCTGTGAACCCCGGGCAGGCTGGCCTGCTCGGCCGTGGGCGGGTCCATGACCACAATCTCGCAGCCACGGTGGCGCAACATGCCGTAGTAGCTGTCCAGCAAGCGGGTTTCGAGAAACACTACCCGGGGCTTGACCAGATCGACCTGACGCGAATGCTCTTCAAGCGGGTCGCGCAGGTTGGTCATGACCACCGTGCCTTCCTGCTTGAACGTGCTGGGAAACATCATCAGGCTGAGGTTGTCGTTTTCCAGGATCAGCATGAAGCGTTCGCCTGCGCGTACTTGCAGCATCGAGCGCAGGACATCGGCGATACGGTTGGTCAGCAGGTGATACTGCTCGTAGGTGTAGCGCCGGTTACGCTCGATGTTGACGATGGCTTCCTGGTCGCGATGACGCAGCGCGAGCAAGCGCATGACCCGGCTAAAATTCATTTTCATGGTGGACCGCTCCAATAGCTCCAGAAGGCCGTAGTGCGAGTTATCGGGCACGCATGCGCGAGGCGGCATCCAGGCGGATGGTCTCGCCGTTGACGTAGGCGTTTTCGATCAGGAACGCGCAGCAATGCGCGAACTCACGCATGTCACCCAGGCGTTTCGGCGATTCCATCTGCTCTTTCAGCGAGTTGAGAATCTTCTCGTCGAGACCGGCGACCATGGTGGTCAGGAACAATCCCGGAGCGATGGCATTGACTCGCACACCAATTTCGCCCAGTTCACGAGCGGCCGGCATGTTCATGCCGATCACGCCAGCCTTGGTGGCCGCGTAGGCGCACTGGCCGACCTGGCCTTCATAAGCCGCGCCGGACGACACGTTGATCACCACGCCGCGCTCTTCGCCGGCTTCGGCTTCGTTGTTGGCCATGTGCTCGGCGCACTTGGACATGACGTTGAACACACCGTTGAGGTTGATCGCGGTGGCCTGGGCGAAACGGGCCAGCGGGGCGGCCTTGCCTTCACGGCCCAGCACTTTGAAACCGGTCGGCACGGCAGCGCCGTTGATGCACACATGGATGGCGCCGAACCTCGCCATGACTGCATTGACGGCGTTCTGCACCGAGGCTTCGTCGCTGACGTCGGTTTGCACGAACATCGCGCGATCGCCGCCAATACTGGCCACGGCTTTTTCACCGGCTTCGATGTTCAGGTCGAAAATCGCCACGCGGGCGCCTTTTTCGCCGGCCATGTAGTGTGCAGTCGCCAGGCCCAGGCCCGAAGCGCCGCCAGTGATCACGATGATTTTGTCTTGAATACGCATGAAAAGTGTCCTTGTTCGCTGCCCGGTCCAAACGGACCGGGTTGTTATTGTTAGGAGTGGAACGGGCGGTTGATCAGAACGCGTTGACCCCGGTCAGGGCGCGGCCAATGATCAGTTGCTGGATCTGCGTGGTGCCTTCAGGAATCGGCACGATGATGGCTTCGCGGGCCAGTTTCTCGACCAGGAAATCGGTGGTCACACCGGCACCGCCGTGGATCTGCACGGCTTGACGGGCGACAGTCACCGCCATTTCGCAAGCGAAGTACTTGGCCATCGCCGCTTCCATTTCGGCCGGGACGCCGGCACCGATCATCTCGGCGGCGCGGTAGGTCAGCAGGCGCGCGGCGTCGACGTTGGTGGCCATTTCCGCGAGCATGCCGCTGATCAGCTGGTGACCGGCGATCACTTTGCCGTGCTGCTTGCGCTCTTTGGCGTAGCGCACGGCTTCTTCCAGCGCGCGGCGGCCGATGCCCAGGCCTTGAGCCGCCACGAACACACGGGAGCGTTCGAAGAACGACAGGGTGTTTTTCAGTGCCATGCCTTCGCCGCCGATGATGTTGCTGGCGGGAACGCGTACGTCGTTAAGGAAGATTTGCGCGGTGGACTGGCTGTTCCAGGCCATCTTGTGGATGTTCTGTACTTCGTACGGGTGTTCTTTACGGTCGAGCAGGAAGTGCGTCAGGCCCTTGCGTGGGTCTTCGCCGGTGCGGCAGGTGCAGATCAGGAAGTCGGAGTACGAACCGTTGCTGATCCAGGTTTTCTCGCCGGTGATGATGTAATCGTCACCGTCGCGACGGGCGCGGGTCTTGATTTCCAGCACGTTGGAGCCGACGTCCGGTTCCGAAATGCCGACGCTGACGAACGAATCGCCGCTGATCAGGCCCGGCAGGTAACGTTCGCGCAGGTGATCCGGCGCGAGTTTCTCCAGCATTTGTGCGCCGAAAGAGTTGATGACCACTGGCGTCGACAGGTCTACCGAGCAGGCGGCGACTTCTTCGAACAACATGGTCATGGTTGGCCAGTCCAGGCCCAGGCCGCCATTGGCCTCGCTGACGGCGCCGCTGACCATGCCGAACTCGGAGAGCTGGCGCATCATCTCGGCCATTTTCTCTTTCGGCATGAACTTGTCGCGGTATTCCTTGTTGAACACCGGGTCAATCTTGTCAGACAGGAAACGACGGAAACTCTCGACGGCTTCGAGTTGTTCCGGGGTGCGCATGACGTGTCCCATGGGGGGCTCCTTAAATATTCTTGTTAGCGAGGATGTTGACGGCGACCACGGCTTCTTCGATGCCGAACAGGCCACCACCGTTTTCCTGGATGGCAATGCGTGCACCTTCGACCTGGCGCTTGCCGGCTTCACCGCGCAATTGCGTGACCAGCTCATGGATCTGCCCAAGGCCGGTGGCACCGATCGGGTGGCCCTTGGATTCCAGACCACCGGACGGGTTGATCGGCATGCGGCCGCCAACGGTGAAATCACCGCGCTCGGCAGCCGGGCCGCCTTCGCCGAACGGCACCAGCATCAGCGATTCGGCGTTGAGGATTTCGCCGATGGCCGAGGCGTCGTGGACTTCAGCGACGTCGACGTCTGACGGATTTACGCCAGCCAGGGCGTAAGCTTTTTTCGCCGCCAGGTGGGCAATGATTTTTTCCGGTTCATCGAGACCACGGTTGCTGCCGGTTTGCACCACGCTGGCGAGGACGCGAACGGCGCGGTCACCGTCGTTTTTCAGGCGCTTGAGGCCTTCGGCGTTGCACAGCAGAACAGCGGCGGCCCCGTCGCTGATCGGGGAGCACATCAGCGTGGTCAGCGGGTAGCAGATCGCGGGCGAACCCAGCACTTCGTCGATGCTGAAGGCCTGCTGGAATTGCGAGAGCGGGTTGTGCACCGAGTGCTGGTGGTTCTTCGCGGCCACTGCGGCGATCTGCCGTTGTGTGGTGCCGTAACGCAGCATGTGATTGCGGGCAATGGAGGCATACACGTCCATGAACACGCTGTAAGGACGCTCGGAAACGGTACCCGGTGGCGGCACGATACCTTCGCCCATGGCCAGCAAGGTCTCTTTGTTCTGCTCAACGGTGGACACGTCCCAGCCGCCATCGAACACGGCGAACATCTTGGATTTGTCCGGCACGTTCATCTTCTCGGCACCGACGGCGAGGGCGATGTCGCACTGGCCGGCACGCAAGGCGAGGGTGGCGAGGTTGAAGGCCGAAGAGCCGGAAGCGCAGGCGTTCTCGACGGAGAACACAGGGACGCCTTCGATGCCGATGCGGCGCATGGCGATCGGGCCGGGAATACCGGTCTGGCCTTGCAGCATGCCGTTGGTCATGGTGCTGTAATACACCGAGCCGACGTCGGCGGTGGTGGCGCCGGCATCTTTCAACGCCAGGCCCACGGCTTCGTCGACCATGTCGTAGACGCTGCGGTCAAGCAATCGGCCAAACGGCGTCATGCCAACGCCCACTACATAAATATCGTTCATTGTCTGTTCCTGCGGGTGTGGGGGCGTGGTGGCCTAGCGGCCCTTGAAGTTCGGTGCGCGTTTTTCGCCGAAGGCTTGCAGGCCTTCCTGGAAATCAGCGGTGCGCAGGTGTTGGCGCAGCGCTACTTGCTCGTGCTGCAAGGCGTCGTCGCGAGATTTGTCAGCCGTGGCGCGAGCCACTTCTTTCATGCGGCGTAGGGCGATCGGGCTCTTTTTGGCGATCTGCTTGGCCAGCTTCACGGCGGCATCAGCAAGTTCTTCGTCGGCGTGGACTTCGCACACCAGGCCGTAGCCTTGCATTTCAGTGGCCGAGAGGGATTTGCCGGTCATCAGCAGGTACATCGCGATGTTCAACGGGATCAGGCGCGGCAGAACGGCAGCACCGCCAGCGCCAGGGAACACACCGAAATTGGCATGGGCGTCGGCCAGCGTTGCGCTGTGTGCGGCGACCACGATGTCGGCGCACATCGCCAGTTCCAGGCCGCCGGCCATGGTCACGCCGTTGAGGGCGGCGATCACTGGTTTGGGGAAATTTCGCAGTTGACCGAAGACTTGATTGGCGCGGTCCAGGAAGTCGGCTTCGCCAGCGGGCAGGCTGCTGCCGGCCAACACTTCTTTCAGGTCGGCGCCGGCGCAGAAGGCGGGGCCGGTGCCGGTGAGGATCACCGCCCGCAGCTCATCGTTGAGCGCGATGTCGTTGAGGCAGCGTTCCAGCTCGGCGAGGGTCGCCAGGTTCAACGCGTTCATGGCCTTTGGCCGATTAAGCGTCAAACGCGCTACCGGGCCAACGATTTCATACAGCAGCACATCATCACTCATGACAACTCCTCTTATTGTTAGCGCGCTATTGGCGTTGTTGATGGGCCGATAGTAGGAACGCAAGAGGGGCGGTCGCAGGTCATTGCAACGAAAGCGGTTGTCCGCAGGGGGAGGGTTATCTATCAGGTCAGGCGCTGACTTGTGGCGAGGGAGCTTGCTCCCGCTGGACTGCGCAGCAGTCCCTTTCTTTATTACGGACCAAGGGGGCCGCTTCGCAGCCCAGCGGGAGCAAGCTCCCTCGCCACAGGGTTATGTGTTCATTTCTGGTCTGTGAAGACAGATGAATTGATTGAGAAGACCGGCAACCCGGGCGCCTTGCTTGCACCATCGAAACGGTATTCGAATAACAATTAGAGAGAGACTGTGCGATGAAGAAAATCCGTGTAGTGCTGACGGTGTCAGTGTTGGCCGCCAGCATTGTCGGTGGGCTGCAATGGTCGCGAGGTCAAAGCGGCATTTCTCTGCAAGCGGCCAACAACAGCGCCGGGCAGGGTGGCCAGAAAGCCGCGACCGAGGCGACCATCGCCGCCAACGCGAACACCGCGCACAGCATGCCCGCCGTTGATGCGCTGGTAGAAGCGGACATCCAGCGCGGCTTCATCGCCAGTCTCCCTGACGCCGAAACCACCGCCGCCGACGGTCATGTGGTGTACAGCCTCAAGGGCTATGAATTCCTCGATAAAGCCGACGCACCGGCCACGGTCAACCCGAGCCTGTGGCAGCAGGCGCGCAAAAGCATGTCCAACGGGCTGTTCAAGGTCACGGACGGTTTTTATCAGGTGCGCGGTCTTGACCTGACCAACATGACCATCATCGAAGGCAAGACCGGCCTGATCATCATTGACTGCAACCTGGCCACTGAAGTGGCGCACGCCTCGCTGGAACTGTATTACCAGCACCGCCCACGCAAACCGGTGGTCGCGGTGATCTACAACCACAGCCATGTCGATCACTTTGCGGGTATTCGCGGCATCGTCGATGAAGCGGACGTGAAGTCGGGCAAGGTGCAGATCATTGCCCCGAAAGGCTTCATGGAAACAGCGGTCGCCGAAAACGTGATGGCCGGTAACGCCATGAGCCGTCGCGCCGAGTATCAGTTCGGCACCACCTTGCCACGCAGCGCCCAGGGCCAGATTGACCTCGGCGGTGCCAAGGCCTTGTCCAACGGCACGATCACCCTGATCCCGCCAACCCTCGAACTCGACCAGCCGGTGCAAACCCTGACCATCGATGGCGTCGAAATCGTCAACATGCTTGCCCCCGGCACCGAAGCGCCTGCCGAGTTCATTCACTACTTCCCGCAATTCAAAGTGCTCGATACCGGTGAACTGGCGCTGCCGACCCAGCATCAACTGCTGACGTTGCGCGGGGCGACCATTCGCGATGGCCTGGCCTGGTCGAAGTACCTCAATGAGGCGCTGCATCAGTTCGCGCCCGGCACCGACATTCTGGTGGGGCAGCACGGCTGGCCGGTGTTTGGCCATGAGCGCGTGGTCAACTACCTGTCCAAGCAACGGGACATGTACAAATGGCTGCACGACCAGTCGTTGCGCCTGGTGAACAAGGGCTACAAACCGGTCGAGATTGCCGAATACATGCGCAGCCACGTGCCGGCAAGCCTGGCCAGTGAAACCTTCACCCATGGTTTTTATGGTTCGGTGCAGCGCAACTCCAAAGCGGTGTATCAGCAATACATGGGCTGGTACGACGCCAACCCGGCCAATATGGATGCGTTGTCCGACAGTGATTACGGCAAGAAATTTGTCGAATATGGCGGCGGTGCCGACGCCGTATTGGCCCACGCTCGAACCGACTTTGCTAACGGCCAGTACCGTTGGGTGGCGCAAGCCATGAGCCATTTGGTCTTTGCCGAACCGGACAACAAGGCCGCGCGGGAATTGTCCGCCGATGCCTTGGAACAACTGGGTTACCAGGCTGAATCGGCCGTGGAGCGCAACAGCTACCTGGCCGCCGCCATGGAACAACGCAGCGGCGGCAAAAAACTCGCCTCGCCGTTGCGCACCGCCAGCCCGGACATGCTGCGGGCGCTGACTATCGACAACATTTTCGATTACCTGGGTGTGCGTCTGAAGGCGCCGGATGTCGAGGGCAAGCACATTGTCCTGAACTGGAACTTCACCGACGTCGGGCCTGACGGCAAGCGCTACATGCTCAATCTGGAGAACTCGGCGCTGACTTACGTGGCCGATTACAACGCAGAAAAGGCCGACGCCACGCTGACCCTGACCCGCGAAACGTTGAACGCCATTCTCGCGGAAAAACTCTCGCCGATTGAAGCGGTAATCAAAGGCGGGCTGAAGATCGACGGCAGCAAGATCGCGGTCTATGACGTATTGGGCTCGCTGGACAAATTCTCGCCCGACTTTGAACTGATCGGCCCCAATGCGCCTGCAAAATAGGACCACGACCATGAACTCGCCTCTCGCTGATGAAGCGCATGCGCTTTTCGTTCCGGCCTCCGCGCGAGTCGCCGCGGTGCTCGCCCGTCAACAGGCCGCCTCGTGGTCCGAGGGGCCACCGTCCGCCGAACTGCGCATCGAGCGGATCAACCGCGTGATCAACCTGTTGCTGGACAACCAGCAGGCCCTTTGCGACGCCTTGGCCAAGGACTTTACCTGGCGCAGTCACGATCAATCGCTGATGGCGGATGTGCTGCTGCCGGTGCAGGGCCTGAAATATGCGCGCGATCGTGTGCGTCAGTGGATGCGTCCGCAGCGCCGTAAAGCCGAATTGGGCAGCGGCTGGTTGGGCGCCAGGGCTGAAATCCATTTTCAGCCGCTGGGCACGATCGGCATCATCTCGCCGTGGAATTTTCCGATTGCCATCGCGCTGGGGCCATTGGCCGAAGCGCTGGCGGCAGGTAATCGCGCGATTCTGCTGTTTTCCGATCAGTCGCCAGCCACGGCCAGCCTGCTGATCGAATTGCTGGCCAGGCAGTTCGATGACACCGAAGTGGCAGGCTTCATCGGCGGTGCCGAGTTGGGCGCGGCGTTTTCCGCGCTGCCACTGGATCACCTGGTGTTTACCGGCAGTCCACGGGTTGGGCGGTTGGTGATGCGTGCCGCCGCAGAAAACCTGACACCGCTGACGCTGGAACTGGGCGGCAAGTCGCCGACCATCATCGGTCGCGGTGCCGATCTGCAAAACGCCGCCAAACGTATCTGGGGCGGCAAGGGCGTCAGCGCCGGGCAGGCCTGTATCGCTCCGGATTATGTGTTTGTGCACGAGGACGACCTTGAACGCTTGTTGAGCACCATGCAGGTCGAGATGAAGCGCCTGTTCCCGACGCTGCTGAACAATCCCGACTACACCGCCATGGCGACGCCCGGCCAATACCAGCGGATGCAAGCCTTGCTGCAAGACGCTCGTGAGCATTGTGTCAGGGTGATCGAGGTCAATCCGGGTCACGAGGACTTGAGCGCTTCACGCAAGATTGCCCCGACCCTGGTGGTTGATCCGCCTGACTCGACGCTTGTGATGCAGGATGAAGTGTTCGGTCCGTTGTTGCCGATTCGCGGCTACCGCGATATCAAGGAAGTGCTTGAGTACATCAATGCGCATCCAAGGCCTCTGGCTTTGTATTACTTCGGTGACAACCGCGCGGAAGCAAAGCATGTGCTGGAACGCACCCATTCCGGGGGCGCGTGCATCAATGAAGTGATGCAGCACCTGTTCCAGACTGACTTGCCGTTTGGTGGCTGTGGGCACTCGGGGTTTGGTCGTTATCGGGGCGGATACGGGTTCAAGGCATTCAGTCTGGAGCGCTCGGTGTTCACACCGCCACGGGTTGATGTAATGGGGTTGTTGCGCCCGCCGTACGGCCGGCTGTTTCGTCGGGTCATCGGCGCTCTATTGAAACCCTGACCCGAGCCACACACCGATCAAAATGTGGGAGCGGGCTTGCTCGCGAAGACGGCGTGTCAGTCAACATCTTTATTGAATGTGATGGCCTTTTCGCGAGCAAGCCCGCTCCCACATTTGATCGCAGTGGGACATAGATTTTTGTGACCGACGAAATTGCCCCGTAGGAGTGAGCCTGCTCGCGATAGGGGCGGAACATTCAACAGAGATGTTGACTGACAGACCGCTATCGCGAGTAGGCTCACTCCTACAAAAATAAAGGAAACCGTGGATGATTCCGTTGAAGCCGCTTGCCCTGGTGATGTGTTGCCTAGCCTTCACTGCCCAAAGTTTCGCCGCCCCCAAACAGCCGAACATCGTGGTACTGGTCGCCGACGACTGGGGCTACAGCGACGTCGGTTCCTTCGGCAGCGAAATCGCCACGCCGAACATCGACACCCTGGCCCGTGAAGGTGTGCGCTTCTCCGATTTCCATGTCACTGCCTCCTGCTCGCCGACGCGGTCGATGCTGCTGACCGGCGTCGATAACCATCGCAACGGTGTCGGCAACATGCCGGAAACCATGCCTGAAGAACACCTGGGAAAACCCGGTTACAGCGGCGTGCTCAACGACAATGCGATCACCGTCGCCAGCCGGCTCAAGGAGGGTGGTTACCGCACCTACATCACCGGTAAATGGCACCTGGGCAAAACCCCGGACACCTTGCCGAACAACCGTGGTTTCGATCGCTCGTTCATCCAGGCCGACAGCGGCTCGGACAATTGGGAAGAGCGGCCGTACGCGCCGCTCTACGACAAAGCCGCCTGGTTCGAGAACGGCCAGCCGGCCCATCTGCCGAAGGACTATTATTCCTCGACCTTCATCGTCGACAAGGCGCTGGAGTACATCGAAAAAGACCGACAGGACGGCAAGCCGTTTTTCGCCTACCTGGGCTTTCAGGCCAACCACGTTCCGGTCCAGGCGCCCAAGGCGATCATCGACAAGTACCAGGGGCGCTATGACGCCGGCTGGACCGCGTTGCGTAAGGAGCGTCGCGACAAGGCGGTGGAACTGGGCGTGATTCCGGCGGGTGTCGGCATGCAAACCATGGCCAGCACCGCCGACTGGAACGCACTGGATGAACACGAAAAGCGCTACGAAGCGCGGCGCATGGAAGTCTATGCCGGCATGGCGGAAACCATGGACCAGGAAATCGGTCGCTTCATCCAGCACCTCAAAGACACCGGCGAGTACGACAACACCGTGTTCGTGTTCCTGTCCGATAACGGCAGCGAACCCACCGACCCGTACGCCATCCCCGCCATACGGTTGTGGCTGGAAATGAACTACACCCGCCAGCTCGATCGACTGGGCAGCAAGGGTGCCTTCACCAGCATTGGCCCGAGTTGGGCCAGCGCCGCCGCGTCGCCGTTGAGCGGCTACAAGTTCTTTGCCGGCGAGGGCGGTTTGCGCACGCCGTTGATCGTGACCGGTGTGCGCGGTAGCCAGAGCAATCACATCACCAAAGCGTTCACCCACGTCACCGACATCGTCCCGACCTTGTTGGAAGTGGCAGGCGTGCCGGCGCATAACGGTCCGTTTCAGGGACGAGCCGTGGAGCCGATGATCGGTACCAGTCTGGTGCCGGTACTCACTGGCGCGACGGACCGCGTGCACCCCGAAGACCAGGCCATCGGCTATGAGCTGTCGGGCAGCGCCGCGCTGTTCAAGGGCGATTACAAACTGGTGAAAAGCCTCAAGCCGGTGGGCAACGAGCAATGGCACCTCTACAACATCGTCACCGACCCCGGTGAGGTCAACGACCTGCAACAGCAGATGCCGGAGCGCTTTGCGGCCATGCAGGCCGACTACGCTGAATACGCCCGGGTCAACGGTGTGCTGCCGATGCCGGTCGGTTATGACTACATGCACCAGGGGCAGTTGTATGCCTTGAAACACGTGGTCATTCCCAAACTCAAGGCTGCCGCGCCTCCGGTGGTGGCGGTGCTGGTATTGCTGGTGGGCGTGCTGGTGTGGCATCGTCGCCGCAAGCAGAGGGTTTGACCGATGACTGACGAACTCGATGAATCGGGCCGCCGATTGATTCACCGGCGCACGGTGGAATGCCAGGGCTTTTTACGCGCCGATGGCTTGTGGGATATCGAAGGGCGACTGAGCGACAGCAAGACCCATCCGGTGACGCTCGCAGAAGGCCGCACCGTGGAGAGGGGGCAGACGTACCACGGCATGTGGATACGCCTGACCCTGGACGACGCTTTCATTGTGCAGGACGTGCAGGTGACGATGCCGGACGTGCCCACCAGTCAGTGTCGCGGGGCAATGCCGGCCTATCAGAAGTTGCTGGGCGAGCGCATCGGCCCGGGGTTTTCGCGGCGGATCAAGGAACTGTTCGGCGGAATTGGCGGCTGTGTGCACCTGACCGAGCTGCTGCTGCCGATCGCGACCACGGCATTCCAGACCATCCCCATGGCGCGATCACTGGTGGCGCCACGCACGCCGGCGGATGTCGACGCTTACCGCAATGCCAGGGGGGCGTTGCTCAATACCTGTCATGCGTTGCGCGAGGACAGTCCGGTGGCGGTGTTTCTGAAAGACTGAATTGAACCTGTCATGAGTTCGAAGTGAAGAGGGAGCTTTTGTGGCGAGGGGGCTTGTCGGAACGCCGCATCGCCCCGTTGGACTGCGAAGCAGTCCCCTACTATTTTGGGTGAAGAGGGGGGCCGCTTCGCGACCCAACGGGGGCAAGCCCCCTCGCCACAGGGCTCGCTCCCACAGGGATTGTGGAGTTCCGGGGCCTATCTGATTGGCATCAAGCCCCGGTGTTCAGATCAACCGCTGGATCTGCTCTTCGCTCAAGCCAGCTTTGCGCAGAATGACTGTGCTGTGTTCCCCTCGGGTCGGCACCTTGCCACTGGCCGAAGGCGTCGCGGAAAAGCGTGGCGCCGGTGCTGCCTGCAACACGCCGTCCTTGCGCGAGTACACACCGCGTTCGGCCATGTGCGGATGGTCCAGGGCCTCGGCCGGTGTCAGGACCGGGGCGAAGCAGGCATCGGTGCCTTCCAGCAGGTCGATCCAGTGCTGGCGCGGCTGGCTGGCAAACACCGCTTCCAGGCGCTGGCGCAGCGGGCCCCACTGGCGCGGATCGTATGGGCTCTTGAAGTCCGGGTCGTCACCCAGTCCCAGTTTGCTGAACAGCAAGGCATTGAACTGCGGTTCAAGGGCTTGCACGCTGATGAACAAACCATCTGCGCAGGCATAGGTGCGGGCCCAATGGGCGCCGTCGAGCAACCCGCGACCGCGTTCCAGCGGCTGCTGGCCGGCGGAGTGCGCGGACAGCAGCAGGTTCATCAGGTTGGCGCTGCCATCGACAATCGCCGCGTCCACCACCTGACCGACGCCGTTGGTGCTGGCGTTGATGATCCCGGCCAGAATGCCCATCGCCAGGTACAACGCACCGCCGCCCAGATCACCCACCAGCGTCGGCGGTGCCATCGGCGGCTGGCCGGCTTCGCCGCTGAACCATAAGGCGCCGGACAGGGCGATGTAGTTGAGGTCGTGGCCGGCGGCCTGGGCCAGCGGACCTTGCTGGCCCCAACCGGTCATGCGGCCGTAGACCAGACGAGGATTGCGCGCCAGGCACACGTCCGGACCCAGGCCCAGGCGCTCCATGACGCCGGGGCGCATGCCTTCGATCAGCGCATCGGCGCCTTCGATCAGGCGCAACACCGCTTCGATGGATTCAGGATCCTTGAGGTCGAGGGCAATCGACTGTTTGCCGCGATTGACGATGGCGTGCTTGCCCAGGTCGAGCATGTCGCCGCCCTTGCCGGCGCGTTCCACCAGGATCACCTCGGCGCCCATGTCGGCCAGCAACATGCCGCAAAACGGCCCCGGTCCGATACCGGCAATTTCGACGATACGAACGCCGTCCAATACGCCCATGTGCGTACTCCTTTGGATGAATTTAGAGGTGGGGGGGAGGTTATCGACGCAAAAACAACGCGGTCAGCACGGCATGCAACACCACCGCCGGCCACAGCAATACACCACCGCCGACCAACACGCCGATGTACGCCAGGTACAGCGCAATCGCACCGTTGTAGAACAACATCGAACGCAGCGCGGCAGGGTTGACCGGCCGCGGCCAACAGGCGATGCCGAGGGCAATCAATGCAATGCCAAAACAGCGGGCGATCAGATTGCTGGCGTCCGTCGCGATGCCCAGCAACAGGTGGCTGACCAGGCCTGGCGTGAGCAGCAGCGCCACGCCGGTTGCCAGTTCGATCGCCGCTGAAACCACCAGCAGCTTATGCGGGGTGAGGCTGCGTACTGGATTCATGATCGTCCTTCGAGGAAAGAGAGGCGCTTGCAGCGCGGTCCTGACGAATAAACTCGGCGGCTTTTTCGCCAATCATCACCGTCGCGGCGGTGGTGCTACAGCCAATGATAGTCGGCATGATCGAGGCGTCGACCACGCGCAGGCCTTCCAGGCCATGCACCTTCAATCGGGCATCCACCACCGCCATCGCATCGTCGCCCATCTTGCAGGTGCCGATCGGGTGATAAAGGGTGTCCGAACGATTGCGCAGCACCTGCTCGACCTCGGCGTCGCTGTTCATCGGAGCGTCTAGTACATCCTGTGGGGCGAACGCCTTGAACGCCGGGGTGGCCATGACTTTCTGAATGATTCGGTAGCCTGCGATCAGCGTTTTGATGTCATCCGGATGAGTCAGGAACGCCGGATCGATCAGCGGCGCGACCATCGGGTCGGCGCTCGCTAGGGTCAGTTGCCCGACGCTTTTCGGGTGCAGCAGGCAGGCATGCAGGCTGAGCCCGTGCCCGCGATACAGCGTGCGGCCATGGTCGGCGAACATGGCGATGGTCAGCGCCAGTTCGATGTCGGCCTGGGCCAGTTCCGGCGAGGTTTTGACGAAGGCACAGGCCTCGGCGAAGTTGGTGGTCAGCGGGCCGCTGCGCCGGCGCCAGTAACGGATCGCCGCTTTGGCGATGTCCCAGGCGCCGGCCAGCGACAAGCCGATCAGGCCGCGCGATTTGACGCGGTACGAGTGCACGTAGTCGATGTGATCCACCAGGTTCTGGCCGACCCCTGGGAGTTCGTGCACCACTGGAATATCGAACTTGAGCAGTTGATTGGTTGGCCCGACCCCGGACAGCAACAGCAGCTGAGGCGAGTTGAAGGCGCCGGAACTGACGATCAGCTCATGCCGTGCGCGCAGGGTGCGTTTGACGCCGTTCTGCACGAACTCGATGCCCACCGCGCGCTTGCCGTCGAACAGGATTCGCGTGGCGTGGGCGTGGGTTTCGATGTGCAGGTTCTGGCGATGGCGGTTCGGGGTGAGGTAGGCCTTGGCCGCGCTGCAGCGCTGGCCGTCCTTTTGCATCACCTGAACGCGACCGAAGCCTTCCATGACCGTACCGTTCTGATCGGGGCAGGGCGGATAACCCGCCTGTACGCCGGCCTCGATAAAGGTTTCGCCGAAGGCATTGGGCGACGTATGGAAGCGCACATTCAGTGGGCCGTTCTGGCCGTGGAGTTCGTCTTTGAAGTGTTCGTTGTGCTCGGCACGCTTGAAGAACGGCAGCACCTCCTCATAGCTCCAGCCGGGGTTACCCAGGGCCGCCCAGCGGTCGAAGTCGCGCGGGTGGCCGCGGTGATAGGCCATGGCGTTGATTGAAGAACTGCCGCCCAAGGTCTTGCCCCGTGGCTGATAGCCGATGCGGCCGTTCAAGCCTGGCTGCGGCACGGTCTGGTACTGCCAGTTGTTGATCGATGTCGGCACCATCGCCGCGACGCCGGCTGGCATATGCACCAGCGGATGGGTGTCGGGGCCGCCGGCTTCCAGCAGGCAGACGGAAATCGACGGATCTTCCGACAGGCGACTGGCAACCACGCAACCGGCCGCGCCCGCACCAACTACGATGTAATCGAACTCTGCGTTCTGGCTCATGCTGTTCTTCTCTTTTTATTCGATGCACAACTAGACCTCATTGTGGGTACAAAGCCTGGTGTGTTACCGGTCAATAGAATGAATTCGCTGGTCAGTGGGGCAGGTGACTATCGCGCCAAGCACTGGAACATCGTGGAAATGCTCATCATCGAGCATTGACCGATGGACGGCCGGGGGCGAGTATCGGCTTTCGCATCCCCAACAGGCAGGCCCATGTCAGGTTCGAAAATGGATACGCCCGGCACCGAAACATCGTTGCGTGAAGAAGCGTTGCAGCCCACCACCATCAGCAGCTACACCGTGGCCATCGCCCGCGCGCTGGACGCCAGTGGGGTCGACAGCAAGCGGATTTTTCTCGCGATGGGCATTCCGCTGGGCGTGGCGACCGATCCGATGACCCGCTTGCCGGTTGCGACCATGACCAAGCTGTATCGCGCTTGCGTGGATGTGACCAACAACCCGTATTTCGGGCTGACCGTGGCCAAGCATATCCATCTGACGCACCTGCATGCGTTGGGCTATTCCCTGGCGGCCAGTGGCACGTTGCTGGATTTCTGCCGGCGCCTGGAGCGTTATTTCCGCTTGGTGTCCCAAGTCGCCAAGGTCCATGTCACGCAGGTGGATGACCAGGTCCAGTTTCGCTGCGATCACCTGCTGGAGCTGTGCTACGAGACTGAAGATGCGTTCTTCGGCTTTCTGATCCGCACCATGCGCCTGCTCTATAAGCAGGAGCTTAAGCCGGTACGGATGGAATTCTGTCGCCCTATGCCCCACGAAGGCGGGGAGCCTTATGAGGCGCTGTTCAGGTCGCCGGTGTTGTTCGGGCAGGCCAGCAGCCTGATGGTGTTTAACAAGGCGGATATGGTCTATCCGCTCAGCGGCTCGTGCCCGGAACTGGCCCAGGTCAACGACAACATCATCATCAGTTACCTGGCGCGCCTGGATAAAAACGATGTGATCACCGGTGTGACCCAGAAGATCATCGAGTTCCTCCCGGACGGCGATTGCACCCGCGACCGGGTGGCCGACGCGTTGCACATGAGCCCGACCAAACTGCAGCTCAAGCTGTCCCAGCGTGGCACGCATTTCCAGCAACTGCTCGATGACACCCGCAAGGAGCTGGCGTACAGCTACCTGAGCCAGGCGACGCGGCCGGTGACTGAAATCACCTTTCTCCTGGGTTTCAGCGACACCAGCAATTTCACCCGCGCATTCAAGCGCTGGACCGGGCTGTCGCCCACGGATTTCCGCCAGCAACTCTGAAACACAACCCCCAGACTAACAGCAATTCCTCTGTAGGAGTGATCCCTGTGGCGAGGGGGCTTGCCCCCGTTTGAGTGCGTAGCACTCACAAGATCCTAGGTGCGATCAGAGATTTTGGGGCTGCTTTGGAGCTCAACGGGGGCAAGCCCCCTCGCCACAGTGAGCGGAAAGTTGCGCTGACCGATGATTTGGCCCAATTGACCGGCGACCCCCCCACCCCTCGCGATACAACAGTCTCGACCGAATGGTCAGTGCTCCTTAGAGCAGGGCACTCCACCGAAGTCGGCATTTTTTTGAATGACTTTTCGTGAAACCACAGAGAAGGCGAGCACGCTAGATGAATAACAACAATAAGATCTGCCATCCAAATCTGCGGCGCGGGCTGCTGGCTTCGGCGATTCTCGCCGGGCTGGGCATGTCGCCAGCGCAGGCGTTCGAATTCGATACGGGGAACGAGGACCTGACGGTTCGTTTCGACAACACCCTGAAATTCAACTACGCCCAGCGCGTCGAGGCACCGAACAGCAAGCTCGCCAACTCGTGGAACAACAACGACGGTGATCGCAACTTTTCTTCCGGCAGCCCGGTCGCCCAGCGTCTCGACGTCATGTCGGAGCTGGACGTGGTGTACAAAAAACAGATGGGCTTTCGGGTCAGCGCCAACAGCTGGTACGACCATGCCTATGACGATATCGGCAGCTACAATCCGTCGACCAACCAGCTGAATGACGGTAAGGCCGATTCGAAGCACCAGAGCGGCTATGCCGACCGTTACTACAACGGCCCGTCCTCCGAGATTCTCGACGCCTTTGTGTTCGGCAGCACTGAAATCGGCGACGAATCGCTGCTCAGTGGCAAAGCCGGCAAACACACGGTCTATTGGGGTGAAAGCGTCCTGGCCTTTGCCCATGGCAACAGTTATGGCCAGTCGGGCCTGGACTTGTCCAAAGCCCTTGCGGTGCCGGGTACTGAAGCCAAAGAGTTGTTCATCCCGCGCAATCAGCTGTCCACCAGCTTCACCGTCAATCCGGAATTGACCCTCGGGGCGCAGTATTTCCTCAATTGGGACGCTGCACGCTTGCCGGAGTCCGGCACGTACTTGGGTTTCAATGACGGTATCCAGAATGGCGGCCACAACCTGTCCTTGATTGGCGCGGCGAATCCATTTTTCGGCCTGCCAGGCCCATTGGGTGGCAACCAGTACCTACGCCTCCAGAACGGCCATACGTTCACGCCAAGCAACAGCGGCGACTTCGGCCTGATGGCCAAGTGGAGCCCGGCGTGGCTGGACGGCACCATGGGTCTCTACTACCGCAAAACCTCGGACATCCTGCCCAATCTGGTGCTGCAGCCGACTGCTGTCACGCCGGCCGCGATCGCTTCGGGCAACATCGGCAGCTACAACCAATTCTATGTGGATGACATCGATGTCTACGGTTTCAGCCTGGCCAAAAACATTGCGGGTGTGAGTGTCGGTTTCGACCTCAACTATCGCCACAACATGCCGCTGTCCAGCGTTCCGGCCACCGTCAACCCGACATTGGGCGCACGCGAAGCCCCAGGGTTCATCAGCAGTTTCGATGGCGACAACGGCGTGGCACGCGGCAACACCGTACACGCCGTGTTGAACGGCCTGACCACCTTCGGTGAAACACCGCTGTGGGATTCCTCTTCGTTGCTGGTTGAACTCGCCTACAGCCGCTGGCTGAACGTGACCGAAAACAAGCAATTGTTCAAGGGTGAGGACTGGTACAACGGCGTCGACAAGGTCACCAAGGACAACTACATCGTCGGCATGAACTTCAACCCGACCTGGTACCAGGTGTTCCCCGGCATCGATATGTTCATGCCGGTCAGCTACAACGTTGGCCTCGCCGGCCAGTCGTCCGTGCAACTGGGCGGCAACAAAGGCACCGGCAGCTACTCGGTCGGCGTCGGTATGGATGTTCACAGTCAATATCGCTTCGACCTTAAGTACGTCGACAACTTTGGCGATTTCGACACCTGCGGTTCTGCCGGCAACGCTTCCGCCCACGGCGATGGCGCCGCGCCCGGTGCCAATGGTCAATACAACTGCGTGCCCGGCCAGACCACTGCGTTTGCCGGTACCGTGGCCCAGCTCAAGGATCGCGGCATGGTCACTTTCACTTTCAAAACCACCCTCTGATCCGAGTGCTGTGAGTTAACAGGAGACACTCCATGAATTTTGCTAAAACACTATTGGCCACCGCCCTGGCGCTGGCCGTCGTCGGCTCCGCCCATGCGGCGGTCAGCGCCGATCAAGCGGCCAAACTGGGCACCAGCCTGACGGCAATCGGTGCCGAGAAAGCGGCCAGCGCCGACGGTCTCATTCCGGCGTACACCGGCGGTCTGAGCACCATCCCGGCTGATTTCAAAACCGGCGACTCGTTCCGTCCGGACCCGTTCGGTGCCGACAAACCACGCCTGGTTATCACTGGCAAAGAACTGGCGGAGCAGAAAGACAAACTCACCGCGACCACCCAGGCGTTGCTCACCCGCTACCCATCGTATCGCCTTGATGTGTACCCGACTCACCGCAGCGTCGCCATGCCTCAGGCCGTCCTAGACAACACCGCGAAAAACGCTCTGACGGCCAAGACCACCGATGGCGGCATGGGTCTGGAAAACTCCCTGCCGGGCGTACCGTTCCCGATCCCCGCTGACGGCTACGAAGCCATGTGGAACCACTTGCAGCGCTATCAAGGCGTGGCAATGACCAACAAATACGACTCGTGGAACGTCGACTCCTCCGGTACCGCTTCGTTGAGCTCCACGGGTGTGTTCAACATTGAATACCCGCTGTTTGCCCCGTCGCGCTCAGCGGGGCCGGTGACCTCCGATGAAACGTACTACAAGATCAAGCTGACCTACACCGGCCCTGCACGTCGTGCCGGTGAAGCGCTGCTGTTGATGGACTCGGTTAACCCGTTGCAACAACCGCGTCGCGCCTGGCAGTACCTGCCGGGACAACGCCGCGTGAAACTGGCACCGGACCTGGCCTACGACACGCCGAACCCTGGCACCGTCGGCGCTGCGACCTATGACGACGCTTTCGTGTTCAACGGTGCGATGGACCGTTACGACTTCAAACTGGTCGGCAAGAAAGAAATGTATGTGCCGTACAACACCTACAAGTTGAGCTATCACAAAGACGCGACCGACGTGATGAAGGCCAACCACGTCAATCCGGACCTGATGCGCTGGGAACTGCACCGGGTGTGGGTGGTGGAAGCCACGCTTAAACCGGGCAAGCGTCACATCTACAGCAAGCGCACCTTCTACCTCGACGAGGACACCTGGATCGCTTTGGCTTCCGACGAGTATGACGCCCGTGGCCAGCTCTACCGTGGCGGTTTCGCACACCTGACCTACAGCTACGACGTGAAGGCTCCGGACACGATCAACCACATGACCTACGACCTGATCTCCGGTGCTTACAACGTGAACGGTTTCTACGGTCCTTACGGTGGCTTGAAGTACATCGACCCGCTGTCGAAGGCGCAGTGGTCTGCTGAATCGCTGGCTGGCGCCGGCATCCGCTAAACCCCCGCAATCCCATGTGGGAGCGGGCTTGCTCGCGAAGGCGGTGTGTCAGTCGATATCAGTGTTGAATGACCAACCGCTATCGCGAGCAAGCCCGCTCCCACAAGGGAACCGTGGTGTGCACCGAGATAATAATAATGACGATGATCAAGTGGTTCCTGCTGGCCGCATTGGCCTATGCCATGGCCGTGCCGTTCACCCGCCCGGTGATCGCCGGCGAATTTGCCGATGTGCTCGACACGCCGGCACTGCCCAGCGAGCTGGCCGTACGGTCGACGCTGACCGGGCTGACTCACGCCGGTGAACGCCTGGTTGCCGTGGGCCAACGCGGCCACATTCTCTATTCCGATGATGCCGGTCAACACTGGCAACAGGCGCAAGTGCCGGTCAGTTCCGACCTGGTCGCCGTGCATTTCCCCACACCACAACAGGGCTGGGCGGTCGGTCACGACGGCGTGGTCCTGCACAGCAGCGACGCGGGCCAGACCTGGACCCGACAACTGGACGGCCGCCAGGTTGGTCCGATCCTGCTTGAGTACTACCAGCAGCAACTCGCCAGCCAACCGGATGATGCCGACCTGCAACACCGGGTCAGCGACGCGCAACGCATGGTCGAAGAGGGCGCCGATAAACCCTTCCTCGATGTCTGGTTCGAGAACGATCAAATCGGCTACATCGTCGGCGCGTTCAACCTGATTCTGCGCACCGACGATGGCGGTCAACACTGGACCCCGTTGCTCGAACGCACCGATAACCCGAGCGCTCTGAACTTCTACGCTCTGCGCCCGGTGGGTGACGATTTGTTCATCGTCGGCGAGCAGGGCCTGGTCCTGAAACTGGACCGTGCGAGCGGGCGCTTCAATGCGATGCCGACGCCGTACAACGGCAGCTTTTTTGGCATCACCGGCAAGCCGGGTGTGGCGCTGGTGTACGGTCTGCGCGGCAACGTTTTCCGTAGCACCGACGGCGGCGTGAGCTGGACCAAAGTCGAACTGGGCTTGCCCCTGAGCATCACCGCCAGCTCCGTCACGGCCGATGGCCGCATCGTGCTGGTCAGTCAGGCCGGCCATGTGCTGGTCAGCAGCGACGACGGCGCGAGTTTCCATATTCAACCCAACACCACGATGGCCCCGGTGGCTGCCGCCCAAGTGGCCAATGGCAGTTCGCTGGTGCTTGCAGGCACTCGTGGCTTGCGTCAATTGCCTCTCGAATAAGTCCGGCATCACAAAGAGAACACCATGATGGGTCACTACGAACTCGAAACAATGCCGGTTATCCGCGAGCTCAAGGGCTTCGACGCGCGTTCCGGTAACGCCCTGGAACGGCTGATCTTCAACAACCGCTTGTGGGTGGTACTGGCCTGTCTGCTGGTGACGATTGCATTGAGCTTCTTCGCCGCGACCCGGTTGTCGCTTAACGCCAGCTTCGAAAAAATGATTCCGCAGAGTCAGCCCTACATCAAAAACTACCTGGAAAACCGCCAGGCCTTGCGTGGCCTGGGCAACGCGGTGCGGGTGGTGGTAGAGAGCAGCAACGGCGATATTTTCGATCCGCACTACCTCGACGCCCTGAAAGAGATCAACGACGAACTGTTCGTTACGCCCGGCGTCGACCGCGCCTGGATGAAGTCGCTGTGGACCCCGGCGGTGCGCTGGACTGAAGTCACCGAACAAGGCTTCCAGGGTGGCCCGGTGATGCCCGATTCCTATGATGGCTCGGCGCAAAGCGTTGCGCAGCTGCGGCAGAACATCGCCCGCTCGGGGATCGTCGGCAGCCTGATCGGCAACAACTTCAAGTCGAGCATGATCTTCGTGCCGCTGCTGGAGAAAGACCCGGTCACCGGGCAGGCCATCGATTACCACCAGTTCTCCAAGACGCTGGAAGAGAAACTGCGCGACAAATACGAATTCGAAGGCAGCGTTCGCGTGTCGGGCGAAGAGGGCAAAGGTCCGATCAAGATCCGCGTGATCGGCTTCGCCAAACTCGTGGGCGACCTGCTCGACGGCCTGATGCAGGTCATGATGTATTTCGGCGCCGCCGCCGTGATTGCCACGGCCATCATCTTCTACTTCACCCGTTGTGTACGCAGTACCGCGCTGGTGATTCTCTGCTCGGTCATCGCGGTGGTCTGGCAGTTGGGGCTGGTTGCGCTGTTCGGCTTTGCGCTGGACCCGTTCTCGATTCTGGTGCCGTTTCTGGTGTTCGCCATCGGCGTGTCCCACGGCGCACAGAAGATGAACGGGATCATGCAGGACGTCGGCCGTGGCACGCACCAATTGGTCGCCGCACGTTACACCTTCCGCCGCTTGTTCCTCGCCGGCCTCACCGCGTTGCTGGCCGATGCCGTCGGCTTTGCGGTGTTGATGCTGATCGACATTCCAGTGATTCAGGACCTGGCAATCACCGCGAGCATCGGTGTCGCGGTGCTGATCTTTACCAACCTGGTGCTGCTGCCGGTGTTGCTGTCGTACTGGGGCGTGAGCCGCAAGGCCGCCGAACGCAGTTTGCGCGCCGAGAACAAAGAGCTGCGCGGCAAAGGCATCGGCGCGCTGTGGAGTTTCCTCGACAAGTTCACCGAGCGCCGCTGGGCCACCATCGCGGTGAGCGTGGCGGCTGTGCTGGCGGTGGGCGGGCTGGTCGTCAGCCATCATCTGAAGATCGGCGACCTCGACCCCGGTGCACCGGAGCTGCGTTCGGACTCGCGTTACAACCGCGACAACGCTTACATCACCACCAACTATTCGCTGTCCAGCGACCAGTTCGCAATCATGCTCAAGACCCCGAGCGAAGGTTGCCTGAAGTACCAGTCGCTGGTGGAGGCCGATCGTCTGGCCTGGCTGCTGCAGCAGATTCCGGGTGTGCAAACCACGGTGTCGCTGACCAACGCGGTGCGCCAGATCACGGCGGGTTCCTATGAAGGCAACCCGAAGATGCTGACGATCGCGCGCAATCAGGACGTGCTCAACTATGGCGCGCAACAGGCTTCGGTCAGCAGTCCGGACCTGTTCAACAACGATTGCTCGATGATGCCGATCGTGGCGTACCTGTCGGATCACAAGGCCGAAACCCTCGACCGTGTAGTGCAAGTCGCTGAAACCTTCGCCCGCGAACACAGCAACGGCGAGCGTCAGTTCATGCTCGCGGCCGGCAGCGCCGGGATCGAAGCGGCAACCAACATCGTCGTCCGCGATGCGAACCGTACGATGTTGCTGTACGTGTATGGCGCGGTGATTGTGCTGTGCTTCATCACCTTCCGCAGCTGGCGTGCAGTGGTGGTGGCGGTGATGCCATTGATGCTGACCTCGATCCTGTGCGAAGCCCTGATGGTCTGGCTGGGCATGGGCGTCAAAGTCGCAACCTTGCCGGTGATTGCGCTCGGTGTGGGGATTGGCGTGGACTACGCGCTGTACCTGTTGAGCGTGCAACTGGCGCAGCAGCGTGCCGGGATGTCACTGACCGAGGCGTATCGCAATGCGGTGGCGTTCACCGGGAAAGTGGTGGCGTTGGTCGGGATTACCTTGGCGGCGGGTGTGATCACCTGGGCCTGGTCGCCGATCAAGTTCCAGGCGGACATGGGTATTTTGCTGACGTTCATGTTCATCTGGAACATGGTCGGGGCGTTGGTGCTGATCCCGGCGCTGTCGCACTTCCTGTTGCGCAAGGTGAAATAGGTCGGCGCCCGTTCAAGCATCCCGCAACAAGTCGTTGGCGTTGAGAATGTCGTAGGCGATCTCCGGACGCTTCTCAAGGCCACGGCGGATGGCGGCCGGGATCGATTGGCGGGTCTTGCGGCACAGCCCAGGCTGCTCGCCGAGGGTGATGCCGATACCGCGCATGGTCCTCACCTCGTTGAAACCGGGGGCGATCTCGACACGGATGCCCAGTTGCTCGAACATCCGCTGTTGCAGGCGTTCGAGGTCGGCCAGGCTCTGGAGGTTTTCCAGGCGGTCGAGCAGGCGTTTTTCTTCGGGGCGGGTCAGAAACAGGATGCGCACGTCCGCGCCCGGTGTTTCCAGCAGCGGGTCACGCCCGCAGGTGCAGGCGCCGGGCGGGCAGGGTGAGCGGATCGAAACAGGGGTCGTCATGGGCCCTAATCATAGAGCGCTCCAATCCGCTTTGCCCATAGCTGAATCGTCAGTCCGAGAGATCGGTCGTCGGGATGATCTGCCCGTCCTCAACAGCCACACTGCTGGCGGTTTTCTTTTCCCTTCGATCACTCATCCAGGTGTTCAATTTCTCACCGAATTCGGCCGGGGCTTTGCGCCCGACTCGTCTGGCCAGGTCGAGAATGGTCTGCTGGGCGAGCGCTTCTTCCATGCGTTTTTGCGCGGTCATCATCACCGCGTGCACCGCACAAGGACCGTCGAGGGCCCACGGCGGTGGGGCGCCGTCAAACAAGGCGCAACGCCCGCGAATCTCGCGGCAATCGAAGATCAGTTTCTGGCCATCGATGGCGTTGACGATATCCAGCACGCTGATTTCGTCCGCCGGCCACGCCAGTTTGAACCCGCCGCGCACGCCTTCGGTGGCCACCACCAGTTTGGCCTTGGCCAGGCGGGTGAAGATCTTGGCCAGGTAGTCCAGCGGCACGCCTTGCAGCTCGGCGAGGTCGCGCACGCTCGCCTCACGGCTGTCGCCGTAATCGCCTACCAAAAAAATCAGGCAATGAATGCCGTATTCAACGCCCGCACTGTAAAGAGACATCGGGATCTCCGACTGAATGAGTCGCCAATGTTATCAGCCGAGGGTTAGGCGAGCAACAATCCATCCTTATCGCTATCTGCCCTGTGTTGCTTATAGATAACAGCAGTTGGTGGGGTTATCGAGGTATCGAAGTGGATGATGGCAGTCATCGTAAAAAGGATGTTGCACACTGTAACTCGGATCACTATAGTCGCCGTTGTCCGCTCGGCAACGAGTTCAGTCTTGGGTCATCCTCGGAGTTAAAACCATGAAACAGCACATTCTGGTCATCGGCGCAGGTTTCGGCGGCATGTGGACAGCGTTGAGCGCTACGCGCCTGTTCGACCTGCATGATCACAACGGCGTAGAGGTCACGGTACTGGCGCCTCAGGCCGAGCTGCGTGTGCGTCCGCGCTTCTACGAACCGAATGCTCATCAACTGGCTGCCCCCCTCGGCGAGCTGTTCGATGCGGTCGGTGTGAAGTTCATCAAGGGTGCTGCAGAGACCATCGACGTGCAGCAGAAAAGTGTCGGTTACACCGATGCTTCAGGCACCCGCCAGACCCTCAGCTACGACAAACTCGTTCTGGCGACCGGCAGCCGTCTGGCCCAGTCGACTACCCCAGGCGTGTCCGAATATGCCTTTGATGTGGATCAGATCGAACAGGCCGTGCGTCTGGAAAACCACTTGAAATCCCTGGCCAACCAGCCAGAAAGCAAAGCGCGCAACACCGTGGTAGTGGCCGGCGGCGGTTTCACCGGGATTGAAACGGCGACTGAAATGCCTGCGCGCCTGCGGGCAATCCTCGGTGAGGGCGCCGACATTGAAGTGATCATCATCGACCGTGGCGAAAAGGTCGGGGCTTCGATGGGCGCCGAAATCAGCCAGTCGATTGCCGAGGCGAGCACGGAGTTGGGCGTGAAATGGCGCCTGAAATCGTCGGTGGTTGCCGTCGACGCGAACGGTGTGACCCTGGCCGACGGCCAGCGCATCGAGGCCAACACCGTGATCTGGACCACCGGTGTGCGCGCCAGCTCGCTGACCGAGCAAATCCCTGCCGAGCGTGATGGCCAAGGCCGTCTGCACGTGGACAGTCATCTGAAAGTCATTGGCCAGGACGACATCTTTGCCACGGGCGATGTGGCTTACGCAGCCTGCGATGACATCGGCAACTTCGCGATGATGACCTGCCAGCATGCCATCTCGCTGGGGCGTCACGCCGGGAACAATGTGGCGGCGCAGATTCTGGGCGTGGACCCGACGCCATACAGCCAACCCAAGTACGTGACGTGCCTGGACCTGGGCGCCTGGGGTGCGGTTTACACCGAGGGTTGGGATCGTCAGGTCAAACTGGTCAAGCAGGAAGGCAAAAACTTGAAGACGCAGATCAACACCGTGTGGATCTACCCGCCGGCCGCTGATCGTGCCGCCGCGTTGGCCGCGGCGGATCCGATGATTCCAGTGGCTTGATAGCGTTGTCCTGAAAAATCCCGCTCAAGTGTCCTTGAGCGGGATTTTTTTATAGAGGGAGGGTTAGATATGGAACGCCTGACGGCCAACCAGCAGCCATTTGCCATCCTTCTTCTGCCAGATCTGGAAGTTCTCGATTTCGGTCGGGATCACTTCGGTGCCCTTGAGCGCCTGGGCCGAGAAATGATTGCGAACCAGCGCTACATCGCCGGAGACGTTGATGGTCTGGTTCTGCATTTCCAGGGTTTTGAACGCGCTTTTGCCGGTTTCAATGTCGGCGATGAAGTCGCTCTTGTCCTGAACCTTACCGCTGGAATGCCCGTAGGTCAGGTTCTCGGCGGTCAAGGCTTTAAGTTCGGAAATGTTCTTGTGCAGCATGGCTTGCGTCAGATGGTCGACGGCGCTGGCGACCTCTTTCTCGCCCGGCGCCGGGGCGGCGGCGACGTAGCCACTGAAGATGCAGAGAAAACCGACCAGCAGTTTGACGTTCTTCATAGGTGTTTCCTTGTTGTTATGGAAGGGTGACTCATCGGTCATCGTACAACCTATAAAGAGTTTAGAGAATACCCGGCACGCCCCGTCTTCAAGGTCGTGCGCGGGCAACGGGTTTCAGGCCAGCATCGACAGCAGTCCACCCTGACGATCCAGTTTGGCCAGGTCATCGAAGCCGCCAACATGGGTGTCGCCAATGAAAATCTGCGGCACGCTGCGACGACCGCTGCGGCTGAGCATCTCCTCGAACTTGCCGGGGCTGGACTGGACGTTTATCTCCTCGGCTGCGATGCCTTTACTGGCCAATAACGCTTTGGCGTTGCGGCAATAGGGGCAAGTGTCGGTGGTGTAGATCGTCACGTTGTTCATTGTCGATACTCCTGAATTTATTGCCCGTGTTCACGCATCGATAGCGGGAAAGTCGATATCGGTGAGTGCGAGATTGTTGAGGTAGTTGGTCAGCGTTTGTGCCGCGATGTGGCCCACCACTTCAACGATCTTGGCGTCGTTGATGCCGGCCGCCCTTGCTGCGTCGAGTTGTTCGAGGCTCAGGTGGCCACGGCTTTCGGTAATTTGCTGGGCGAGGGTGGCGAAGGCATTCAGTTGGCCGTGTCGGGCACTGAGGATGTCTTGCGCAGACAGCCCGGCTTTGCCGGCAAACAGCGTGTGCGCCGCCAGGCAGTAATCGCAGCCGTTGACTTGCGAGGTGGCCAAAAAGATCGCTTCTTTTTCCGTCGCGCTCAGGGACGTTTTGCCCAGCGTTGCGCTTTGTTGCAGGTAGGCCGCGAGTACCGCAGGGGCGTGCGCCAGGGTTTTGAAGACATTCGGCAAAAAGCCGATTTTTTTCTGCACGCCTTCCAGCAGCGGGCGGGTGGTGTCAGTCGCTTGTTCGAGGCTCAGGGCGGTGATGCGGCTCATGGGTGCTGCTCCGTAGATTCAAGCGCGGTGTGCGCTGGGTACGGGGTCTATGCTATTGGGCGGGAGTGGCCTTTTGGGTGCAAATCGTCGAGGATATGCGACAGATCGTCCAGATGTTCACCCGGGAGCCGTTACATGGATCGCTTGTCCACTTTGCTCACCCACTTCGGCGTCAGTGCCGGGACCTTTTACAGCGGGCATTTTTGCGGTTCCGTTATGTTTGATGGCGATCAGTCGACGGGGCACCTGCACCTGTTGCAGGCGGGCGAAGTGACGCTGAAATTGGCCGATGAGCCCGAGCAAGTGCTCACCGAACCGACGCTGATTTTTTTCCCACGACCTTACCGTCATCGTTTACTCGCCAGCGAAGCGTCGGGCACTCAGTTAGTGTGCGCATCGCTGGATTTTGACGGGGGCGCCGGCAATGCTTTGGCGGCTGCGCTGCCGGATTATTTGCTGCTCAAGCTCGACAGCATTGCGACGATGGCCGGCACCCTGGACTGGCTGTTCAACGAAGCCTTCGGCGGCAACTGTGGCCGTGAAGCGATGATGGATCGACTGTTCGAATTGCTGGTGATCCAGTTGCTGCGGCACATCCTCACCGATCGCGATCAGGGGCCTGGCATGATGGCCGGCCTCGCCGATTCGCGTCTGGCGCGGGCCATGAGCCTGATGCATGACGCGCCGGAAAAAGCCTGGACCGTAGCCGAACTGTCAGCGGCGGCGAACATGTCCCGCGCCAGTTTTGCCGAGCATTTTCGTCAAGTGGTGGGGCAGACACCGGTCGACTATCTGGTGAGCTGGCGCATCAGCCTGGCGCAGAAGCGTTTGCGCGAAGGCAAGTCGATTGCGCTGATCGCCGATGAAGTCGGCTACGAAAGTCCCTCGGCACTGGCCCGGGCCTTTCGCCGAAAAACCGGGGTCAGCCCGCGGGAGTGGACGCAGGCCGGCAAACGCCCACGATGAGGGTAATGCTGTTCACTTAAGCGCGACGCTGTATTTGTGGCGAGGGAGCTTGCTCCCGTTGGACTGCGCAGCAGTCCCCTTCTTTTTTGGATGAAGAGGGGCCGCTTCGCGACCCAGCGGGAGCAAGCTCCCTCGCCACAGGGTTTCAGGATCGTGAGATAGACTAACCAGCGGACATCAACCGATGGGAGTGACCACCGTGGCGCGATTCACATGGACTCGCTGATCACCGCCGCCGCCCGTGCATTGGCAGCGGGTGATCCCCTCGGGGCGTTGAAGCGGGTCGCCTTGCGCGAAGATGCGCCGGCGCTGGCATTGCGCGGTATCGCCATGGCCCAGCTCGGCGATCTGGAACGCGCCAAGGCATTGGTCAAACGGGCCGCGCGTGCCTTTGGTCCAAAAGAACCGATGGCCCGGGCGCGCTGCGTGGTCGCCGAGGCTGAAATTGCGTTGGCTTCTCGCGATTTGAGCTGGCCGGAAAAAGCCCTCGACACAGCGCGGGCAACGCTGGAATCCCATGGGGATTGGGTGAATGCGGCCCATGCGCGGTATCTGGAGATCCGGCGTTTATTGCTGATCGGTCATCTCGATCAGGTCGAGGAGCGGCTCGCCCAACTGGACCCTGCGCCCTTGCCGCCGGCGCTGCGCGCCGCGCATGAACTGGTAGTGGCCGGCATCGCCATGCGCCGGCTGGAAATCAAAAAGGCGCGGTCTGCGCTGGCGCGGGCCGAACGTTTTGCGGATGAGGCGGGTATCCCGGCGCTGAGCGCCGAAGTCGAGAACGTCGCTGAAGTCCTGAACGCCCCCGCTGCCCGGTTAATCAGCCGGGGCGAGGCGCGACCGTTGCTGCTGGATGAGGTTGAAACGCTGCTGACCTCAACATCGCTGGTGGTCGACGCGTGTCGATACACGGTGCGCGGCGCCGGGATGTCGGTGTCGCTGGCCAGGCGCCCGGTGTTGTTCACCCTTGTGCGGGCATTGGCCGAAGCCTGGCCGGTCGATGTCCCCCGCGAAACGCTCATTGCCCATGCTTTTCGCCTGAAAATCAGCGACGAATCCCACCGCGCACGGTTACGCGTCGAAGTCGGGCGGCTGCGTGCGGCGCTTCGACCGCTGGCTGGGATCACCGCGACAAAACGCGGCTTTGCACTGCGGTCGCCGGACGTCGTGGTGCTGGCGCGGCCGGTCGAGGAGCAGCACGCGGCGCTGTTGGCGTTTCTGGCGGACGGCGAGTCGTGGTCAAGTTCGGCGCTCGCGTTGGCGCTGGGCACCGGTCAGCGCAGTGTGCAACGAGCGCTTGATTCGCTGGCGGTCGCCGGCAAAGTACAGGCGTTCGGTTGTGGCCGTGCCCGGCGCTGGATGACGCCACCGATGCCGGGATTCGCGACGACTTTGTTACTCACGGCTTTGTTGCCGGGTGATTAGGCTCCACTCCACACACCCAGTGAAGAGGATGCAACCATGAAACGTTCAACCGCTGAAATCATCCGTGAATACGGCCCGTTTCCTGGCGTCGACAGCGTGCACGGCGTCTCTTTTGACGGCCAGCACGTCTGGTTCGCCTCCGGAGAAAGACTCAACGCCCTAAATCCGGACAGTGGCAAACCAACACGAACGATCGATGTCGCCGCCGATGCGGGAACAGCCTTCGACGGCGAGCATTTGTTCCAGATTGCCGGGGAACACATCAACAAGATCGATCCCCAAAGCGGCCGCATCCTCGCCACGATTCCGGCGCCCGGCGGCGGCACCGATTCGGGGCTGACGTGGGCGGAAGGCACGCTGTGGGTCGGTCAGTACCGGGCGCGCAAGATCCATCAGATCAACCCCGACACCGGGGCCATTCTGCGCACCATCGAGTCCAATCGTTTTGTCACCGGCGTGACCTGGGTGGACGGCGATCTGTGGCACGGCACGTGGGAGGAAGATCAGAGTGAGTTGCGGCGGATTGACCCGACCACCGGCAAGGTCCTGGAGGCCGTCGAAATGCCGCCTGGGGTGGGGGTGTCAGGTCTTGAGTCGGACGGTGGCGAGCAGTTTTTCTGCGGCGGGGGCAACAGCGGCAAGGTGCGGGCCGTGCGCCGGCCCGTGGCTTCCTAGAACGTAAACTGACGTGACGAACGGGGCGCACTTTGGGCCAGTTCGATCTCCAGCAAGTGTTCAACCAGCACGTCATTGAGAAAGCGGAACTGATCGTTGAGGCCGACCACTTCGTTGTTGAAGTGGTTCGCGGCTGCCGGCATCAGCAACGCTTCGAAGTTTTCGTCAAACACCAGCGACAGCTCCTTGCGCGATACGAATTCCTGCGCGTAGTAGTTGGTGCCGAACACCGGGAAGCTCACGGAAAGGCTGACGGAGTGGATCATGATGGTTGCTCCTCGGTCTGACCGATGTCCAGGAAGAAACGGGAAAACAGGGTCAGCGAAACGGCCGTCAGGGCCAGGCAGGTCAGGAGATGGATCAACATGATGTGGCCCTCCGATGCGGGCGTTGCGTTGTGATGGGGCGATGGTGCTCCAGGCGGTTTTATTGCGGAAGGCATTCGTCGCGATGGTGAATATCAACATTAATGATGGTGTTCTTTAGGGCCTCTTCGCGAGCAAGCCCGCTCCCACATTTAACCGAGTTGTGTCATGGATACGCGGTCAAATGTGGGAGCGGGCTTGCTCGCGAAGGCGGCCTAAAGAGCACCACGAATCACAAGCGAACAATTGGCGACTCCTATACTCAAACCAATAGGCCTGTGAGTTCCGGGCATTCTGCCCAAGGGCGACTGTAGGAAACCGCGATCTTGAACCTGCGTTCGCTGATCGTCGCCGTGTTAGTGGTATTGGCGGGTTGCGCCACGCCTGTGCGCGCGCCGGTGGTGGAGGTGGTCGTGGTGGTGCCCGACAGCACCTGGCACCAAGTGGATCGTGAAATCGTCGCGGCGTCGCAATCAGCCACCGAACAGACCCGTATCTATTCCCGTGGCGCCATGGATTACTGGCGGACACGGGTCTACCAACTGACCGAAGAAAACTTCATCCCCTGGTTCAGCAGTTACTGGACCCAGGAATGGCTGTCGATGAAAGTCAGCTGGTACACCATCAGTGCCAAGGGCGAGCAGGATGCCTCGGCCAAGCGTCTGGCAGAGTATTTGCTCGAGCAATACCAGCAACGCGTGCTGGCGCCGGTCGCGGTCGAGATTGACCCCGACGCGATTCTCGGCCTGGCCACGGCGTTCTACGTGGACATTCTGCAAGAAGAGCTGCAGAAAATTTCTAAGCATCACGGCATACCGATGGCTCAGCTCAACGGCCGCATCCAGAAAATCCCCGCGATCGCCCTCGGGCCTCCATCTGCACGCAATGCCTCGCTTTATCAGGTCGTCCACACGGCGCCGCTGAATTCGTTACCGGCGTATTCGGCGCTTATCGACCATATCCACAAGGCCGGCGGCGACAAAGGCGTCGGCTCGACCGACACCGCCATGGCCCCCGTGGCCAAGCGCGCCAGTCAGCGCATGGAGGCGGAAATGGCCCCGCGCGGGGCTGCCAGTGCCGTCGCCGCAGCAGCGGGAAAACTCGCCGGGGGCTTGATCACCGTCGGCGTGGCCGGGATTCGTGCACTGATTCAAGCCGCCGACCGGCCCGACAGCGAGGCGCTGATTCGCAGCAGCCTGGGCAACACGTTCGACAAAGCGTGGCTGAAGCTGGTGCAGAATCCGACGACCGGCGTGATGGCGGGGACGTTGTACATGGCGGGTCAGATCGAGGGCAACCTGGCGGCGAGCGCAGCGCCACCGTCGGTCGGTTCGCCAAGCGGTGACGTCGATTGGAGCCCGACGCAATCGACTAACCAGCAGATCGACCCTCAACCCCCCGCAGGAGAATGACCATGTCTTATGTCGATGGCTGTGTGATTGCCGTACCAACCGCCAAGCGCGAACAATTCAAGCAGCACGCCGAACTCACCAGTGCGATTTTCAAGGAGAACGGTGCCTTGAGCATTGTTGAATGCTGGGGCGACGACGTGCCGGACGGCAAAGTGACTTCGTTTCCGATGGCGGTGAAACTCAAGGAAGACGAAACCGTGGTGTTTTCCTGGATCATCTGGCCAGACAAGGCGACCCGCAACGCCGGCATGCAGAAAATGATGGCCGACCCGCGCATGCAACCGGACGTCAATTCCATGCCGTTCGATGGTCAGCGCATGATCTTCGGCGGCTTCAACATCATCCATCAATCCTGACAAAAATCCCCGGATCACTCCGCGCTCGGGGTGATCCGGCAACTCTTGCGATTAAGGATCTCGTTGTCCGTCGGCCGCTCCCTGACGAACTCGAAACGTGGCTCACCTTCGCTATAGTGAACCAGCCAGCCCCATTCCAGCTCGGACTCATCCTGCCCCGGTTGCGGTGGCATTGCCCACCATGGCTCTTTGCTGATGATCTGCCGCATGGCCCCCTCCCGTTGTTTTCGGTTGGTTCAACTATAACGTGCATGTCAGGAGGTGCCAGGCATGAGCGACGAATCCCATGAACCGCTCAAACGGCTGTTTTTTGCCCTGAACTGCCCGCCCGAGCAGCGCAAGGCGATTGCCCAGTGGCGTGCAGCGCTTGAGCTGCGCAGCGGGCGGCCGGTGCCGGCGGATAATTTTCACCTGACGTTGCTGTTTTTGGGCGCGGTCGGTGTGGCGCAGATCGGCGAGATCTGCATGGCCGCCGCCAAGGTTTACGTGCCGGGTGTGGCGTTGAGGGTGCTGCTTGATCGGCTGGAGGTTTGGCGCAGGGCCGGGGTGTTAGTGCTCGCGCCGGAGCAGGCGCCGCCGGAGCTGTTGCGGCTGGTGTATGCGTTGGAGCAGGCGATGTTGCCGTTTGGGCTGGAGGAAACGGCGAAGGAGTTTCGGCCGCATTTGACCTTGATGCGTGACTATCGGCTGCCAGTGCCTGAGTCCGCGACGCCGCCTGAGTTTTTCCTGCGGGCGGATCGTTTTGTACTGTTTGAATCGCATAAGGGGCGTTATCGGGCATTGGCCGAATGGCCGCTGGTGCCCGCCTAAAAAAAGGCGCCCGAGGAGGGCGCCCAAACTCACCTTAACCGAGGAAGCCAGGTGAGGCCGTTCTGCTGCAGGGAGCGTGCAGCGGTGGTAAGGCGCTGCGGGAACGGAAACTGAAGGACACCGCAGATCAAGTGTGGGAGCGGGCTTGCTCGCGAAAGCGGTGGATCAGTCACCATCAATGTTGAATGTGATGACCCCTTCGCGAGCAAGCCCGCTCCCACATTTGATCGGTGGTGTTCATGAATTTTTTTACTTCCCGAGTTTGACCCGCGTCCAGCCCCGGGTCATCACCCGCTGAATCCCGATCGGCATATCCGGAATCGCATACAACGTCGCCATCACCTCCTGCGGCGGATACGAACCGGGATCATCGCGAATCGCCTCATCCACCAACGGCGTCGCCGCCGCGTTGGCGTTGCTGTAGCCGATGTTGTTGGTGATCTCGGCAATGATGTCCGGGCGCATCAGGAAGTTCATGAACAGGTAAGCGTTCTCGACGTTTGCCGCGTCGCGAGGAATGGCGACCATGTCATAGAAGCTGCCAGCGCCTTCCTTCGGGATGCTGTAGTCGATCTTCACCGCATTGCCCGATTCCTGGGCGCGGGCCTTGGCTTGCAAGACGTCGCCGGAATAGCCGACCGCTACGCAGATGTTGCCGTTGGCCAGGTCGGAGATGTATTTCGACGAATGGAAGTACGCCACCGAAGGGCGAATCTTCATGAACAACGCTTCAGCTTCGGCGATCTGGCCTTTGTCCTGCGAGTTCACCGGGTAGCCCAGGTAGTGCAGGGCGGCCGGGAGCATTTCCGTTGGCGAATCGAGGAAGCTGATGCCGCAGGCTTTGAGTTTTTCGGCGTTTTCCGGTTTGAACAGCAAGTCCCAGGAATTGGTCGGTGCATGGGCGCCGAGCACTTCCTTGACCTTGGCCGGGTTGAAACCGATGCCGATCGAGCCCCACATGTACGGGAAGGCGTGAGCGTTATCCGGGTCGCTGGCGGAAGCATTTTTCAGCAGGACCGGGTTGAGGTTTTTCCAGTTCGGCAGCTTCGATTTGTCCAGCGTTTGATAGACGCCAGCCTTGATCTGTTTGGCCAGGAAACTGTTGGACGGCACGACGATGTCGTAGCCGGATTTGCCTGCGAGCAGGCGTGCCTCAAGGGTTTCATTGCTGTCGAACACATCGTAGGTCACGCGGATACCGGTCTCGTCTTCGAACTTCTTGACGGTGTCCGGCGCGATGTAATCCGACCAGTTGTAGACGCGCAGTACCTTGTCATTGGCCTGGGCGCCGGTAACCATCGCGCCCAATAAGGACAGTGTCAGCAGAGTCCTGCCAAACATTTTCATCGGTACAACTCCAATTCTTTTTATTCAAAATCACATAGCTAAATGCAGTGAAAACAGAACCTGTGGCAGTTAACTCAGAACCTGTGGCGAGGGAGCTTGCTCCCGCTGGGCTGCGAAGCGGCCCCAATAACTCTGGCACCTTGCCAATTTTGTGAGTGCTGCGCACTCAAGCGCGAGCAAGCTCGCTCACCACAGTTAACTCAACAACGGCCTTAGGCCGTTGCTCCAGCCATTTGCTTGCCAGGTTGCTGCCACGACTCACTGGCGGTCTGGTCCATCGCTTCCTGGATCGCACGTTTACGGGTGGCTTCGGCGCGGCGGCTGAAGTACCAGACCATGAAGGTCACGATCGAAACGGCGAGCAGAATCAGACTGGCCACGGCGTTGATCTCAGGCTTCACGCCCAGACGCACCGCCGAGAACACTTCCATCGGCAAGGTCGTCGAGCCCGGTCCGGACACGAAGCTCGCCAATACCAGGTCATCCAGCGACAGGGCAAACGACATCATGCCGCCGGCCGCCAACGATGGCGCGATCATCGGAATGGTGATCAGGAAAAACACCTTGAATGGCTTGGCCCCAAGGTCCATGGCCGCTTCTTCGATGGACAGGTCCAGCTCACGCAAGCGAGCAGAAACCACCACCGCCACATACGCCGCACAGAACGTGGTGTGGGCGATCCAGATTGTGACGATGCCACGTTCCTGCGGCCAGCCGATCAACTGCGCCATCGCCACGAACAGCAGCAACAACGACAGACCAGTGATTACTTCCGGCATTACCAACGGCGCCGTCACCAAGCCGCCAAACAGCGTGCGACCCTTGAAGCGCGTGACGCGAGTCAGCACAAACGCCGCCAGCGTACCGAGTGCGACCGCGGCCACCGCCGTGTAGCAGGCGATTTCCAGCGAGCGCACCACCGAGCCCATCAGTTGCGTGTTGTCGAGCAGGCCGGCGTACCACTTGAACGACCAGCCACCCCACACCGTTACCAGTTTCGAGGTGTTGAACGAGTAGATCACCAGAATCAGCATCGGCAGGTAGATAAACGACAGGCCGAACACCAGCATCATTTTTGAAAAACCGAAACGTTTCATCCCCGTGCCTCCATCTCTTTGGCCTGGCTGCGGTTGAACAGCAGAATCGGCACAATCAGGATCAACAGCATCACCACCGCCAGGGCAGACGCCACCGGCCAGTCGCGGTTGTTGAAGAACTCTTGCCACAGCACGCGACCGATCATCAGGGTCTCCGGGCCGCCCAGCAGTTCCGGAATCACGAACTCACCGACCACCGGAATGAACACCAGCATGCAACCGGCGATGATGCCGTTCTTGGCCAGCGGCACGGTGATTTTCCAGAAGTTGTTGAAGTTGCTCGACCCCAGGTCCGACCCCGCTTCCAGCAGGCTCTGGTCGTGCTTGACCAGGTTGGCGTACAGCGGCAACACCATGAACGGCAGGTACGCATACACCACGCCGATATACACCGCGGTGTTGGTGTTGAGGATCTCGATCGGGTGATCGGTCAGCCCGGTCCACATCAAAAACGCATTGAGCAAACCGTTGTTGCTGAGGATGCCCATCCACGCGTAAACGCGGATCAGGATCGCGGTCCAGGTCGGCATCATGATCAACAGCATCAGGACGTTTTGCGTTTCCTTGTTGGCCTTGGTAATGGCGTAGGCCATCGGGAAACCGATCACCAGGCACATCAGCGTGCTGAAAAACGCGACCTTCAACGAGCCGAGGTAGGCCGAGAGGTACAGCTCATCGTCAGTCAACAACAGGTAGTTGCCGACGTTCAAAAACAGCTGAAACTTCTGTTCGGCGTAGGTGTAAATCTCCGAATAAGGAGGAATGGCCAACGCCGCTTCCGAGAAGCTGATCTTCATCACCAGGAAGAACGGCAACAGGAAAAACAGGCACAGCCACAGGAAAGGAACCCCGATGACGAGCTTTCGACCACTCGGCATCAGCCGCATGAACTGCTGATTGAGTGTTTTCATGAGCGCAGTACCACGCCGCTGTCGTCTTCCCACCACACGTAGACGGTGTCGTCCCAGGTCGGACGCGCGCCACGGCGTTCGGCGTTGGCCATGAACGACTGCACGACTTTGCCGCTTGGCAGTTCGACGTAGAACACCGAGTGACCGCCGAGGTAGGCGATGTCATGCACTTTGCCTTTGGACCAGTTGTAGCGGTTCTCGGGCTTGACCGTGCTGACCAGCATTTTTTCCGGGCGGATCGCGTAGGTGATCGACTTGTCCTGCACCGAAGTGCTGACGCCGTGACCGACGTAAATCTTCTGCTCGAGGTCCGGGCTGTGGATGATCGCGTGACCTTCCAGGTCTTCCACCACGGTGCCGTCGAAGGCGTTAACGTTGCCGATGAACTCGCAGACCATGCGGCTGACCGGTGCTTCATAGATGTCGACCGGGCTGCCGATTTGCGCGATCCAGCCCAGGTGCATGATCGCGATGCGCTGGGCCATGGTCATGGCCTCTTCCTGGTCGTGGGTCACCATCACGCACGTCACACCGACGCGCTCGATGATTTCTACCAGCTCCAGTTGCATCTGCGAACGCAGCTTTTTATCCAGTGCGCCCATCGGTTCGTCGAGCAGCAACAGCTTCGGGCGCTTGGCCAGGGAGCGGGCGAGGGCGACACGCTGACGCTGACCACCGGACAGTTGATGCGGCTTGCGCTTGGCGTATTGGGTCATGTGCACCAGGCGCAGCATTTCTTCGACGCGGGCGTCAATTTCGCTGGCGGGCAAACGGTCCTGCTTGAGGCCGAAGGCGATGTTCTGCGCCACCGTCATGTGCGGGAACAAGGCGTACGACTGGAACATCATGTTGATCGGCCGCTCGTACGGCGGCATGTCGGTGATGTCCACACCGTCGAGGAAAATCCGCCCATCGGTCGGGCGCTCGAAGCCTGCGAGCATGCGCAGCAGGGTCGATTTGCCGGAACCGGACCCGCCGAGCAGGGCGAAGATCTCGCCTTGATGAATCTCGAGCGAGACATCGTCTACTGCGCAGGTTTCGTCGAACTTCTTGGTGACGCGGTCGACCTTCAACAACACCTTTTTCGATGTCTGGTGACCTTCAAGAGCCTTCCTGTAAGTGCTGGAGGCGTTTGCCATGTGAAACTCCCAACAGGTTTCAGTCGTCGGGCCAACGCGGCCTGACTTAATAGTTGATTGCAAGCCCCGGGGCGGGCGATGTCAGTCAGATCAGCGAAGATCCCTTGTGGGAGCGGGCTTGCTCGCGAAGGCGGTGCATCAGGCAACAATGATGTCGACTGACACTCCGCCTTCGCGAGCAAGCCCGCTCCCACATGGACTGAGCCTGGCTCACTGATATCGTCCATGCCCATTGGGCTTATTCGGCGCCGCCGTCCTGGCTGCCTGGTAGTACTTGTTGTTATCGCAGTGTTGCTGTCGCGAGGGGCGGGCGCGCAAAGGCGCGCCCGCCTGACTCGCGGGGGCAGTAATCGGTTGTTTGGGTATTAAGTCAGCGGCTTTTACGCAGCGCGGCCCGTCGCCGGCACGCATCGCCGAACGCCTGGAAAATACTCAAATAAGGAGGATTGGTGAGCACCTGCCATTCCGGGTGCCATTGCACGCCGACGGCAAACGTCGGGCTGTGCTCCACCGAGATCGCCTCGATCAAACCGTCCGGCGCAATCGCTTCGGCTCGCAGGCCGGGGGCGAGTCTGTCGATGCCCTGGCTGTGAATCGAATTGACCATGAACTCGACTGGCAACTCCAAGGCTTCAAACACGCCGCCCGGTTGCACCGTCACCGCATGCGCCGGTGCGTATTGCACCGCCAGCTCAGGGCTGTCTGCTTCACGGTGATCGAGCATGCCCGGCAGTTCGTGGACCTTCTGGTGCAGGCTGCCACCAAACGCCACGTTCATTTCCTGAAAGCCCCGGCAGATGCCGAGTACCGGCACGCCGGCCGCAATGGCCGCACGTAATAAAGGAAGGGTCGTGGCATCCCGCGCCGGATCGTGATCCGTGCCGGGAGCGCTGGCCGGGCCCTGATATTGGAAAGGTTCCACATTCGAGGGGGAGCCGGTCAGCAGCAGACCGTCGAGATGCGCGAGCACATCCTCGATTTCAGTCAACTCGCCCAAGGAGGGTATGACCACAGGCAGCCCCAAAGCCGCGACGCTGACAGCACGCAAGTACTTGTCGCCACTGATGTGGTAGGGGTGCAGGCCAATCTGTTTGACGCATGCAGTAACGCCGATCAATGGCTTGAATGCCATTTTTATCACCTCGAAGTTTCACACTTGAACGAGCTTTTCCGGAGCTTAGCCTTGTTGATTTTAATTAACAACTCTCATGTAAAAAATTCTAAACGCCGCACGTCCGATCTTCAGCATTTACACGGTGTGCACGACTGATCTGGCACTCTCGTGCCCATAAAAGGCCCGAAAATAAAGGTTGAAGGCTCAAATGTTCGCTATTGACTTCACTTTGCCGTTCGGGTTGACTGGGCTCGTGAAAGGGTAGTGAACATAATAATTAACAGCTAAAAAATAGGTGCATCATGTCGGTCCCTCTGCGTGCCGTTCAACTCAACGAAGCAAACGCATTCCTTAAGAAATATCCTGAGGTTTTGTACGTCGACCTTCTGATTGCGGATATGAACGGCGTGGTGCGCGGCAAGCGCATCGAGCGCACCAGTCTTCATAAGGTCTACGAAAAAGGCATTAACCTGCCGGCGTCCCTGTTTGCTCTGGACATCAACGGGTCTACGGTGGAAAGCACCGGCCTGGGTCTGGACATCGGCGACTCTGACCGAATCTGCTTCCCCATCCCCGGCACCCTGAGCATTGAGCCGTGGCAGAAGCGCCCAACCGCTCAATTGCTGATGACCATGCACGAACTCGAAGGCCAGCCGTTCTTTGCCGACCCGCGAGAAGTGTTGGCCAATATCGTGCGCAAGTTCGATGACCTGGGCCTGACCATCTGCGCAGCCTTCGAACTCGAGTTTTATCTGATCGACCAGGACAACGTGAACGGTCGTCCGCAGTCGCCGCGTTCGCCGGTATCGGGCAAGCGTCCGGTGTCGACTCAGGTGTACCTGATCGATGACCTCGACGAATACGTCGACTGCCTGCAAGACATCCTCGAAGGCGCGAAAGAGCAGGGCATTCCTGCCGACGCCATCGTCAAGGAAAGCGCCCCGGCGCAGTTCGAAGTGAACCTGCATCACGTCAACGACCCGATCAAGGCCTGCGACTACGCGGTGTTGCTCAAGCGTCTGGTGAAAAACATCGCCTACGACCACGAGATGGACACCACGTTTATGGCCAAGCCCTATCCAGGTCAGGCGGGCAACGGTTTGCACGTGCACATTTCGATTCTCGACAAAGAAGGCAACAACATCTTTGCCAGCGAGGATCCCGAGCAGAACGCCGCGCTGCGACACGCGATCGGCGGTGTGCTCGAGACCCTGCCGGCGCAGATGGCGTTCCTCTGCCCGAACGTCAACTCGTACCGTCGATTCGGCGCGCAGTTCTATGTGCCGAACTCGCCGAGCTGGGGCATCGACAACCGTACCGTGGCGGTGCGTGTGCCAACCGGCTCGCCGGACTCGGTGCGCATCGAACACCGCGTTGCGGGTGCCGACGCCAACCCGTACCTGTTGATGGCTTCGGTGCTGGCCGGTATTCACCACGGCCTGACCAACCAGATCGAGCCGGGTGCCCCGGTGGAAGGCAACAGCTACGAGCAAAACGAGCAGAGCCTGCCGAACAACCTGCGCGATGCACTGCGCGAGCTGGACGACAGCGAAGTCATGGCCCGTTACATCGACCCGCTGTACATCGACGTGTTCGTGGCGTGCAAGGAAAGCGAGCTGGCCGAGTTCGAGAACTCCATTTCCGACCTTGAGTACAACTGGTACTTGCACACCGTTTGATTGACCTGTTGGTGTACGCATTCTCTGCATACACCACCCATCAAATGTGGGAGCGGGCTTGCTCGCGAAAGCGGTGTGTCAGGCGACGTTAATATTGAATGTGCCGCCGCCTTCGCGAGCAAGCCCGCTCCCACAAGGGATTGCATTTCAAATCCTCAATTGATTGGCATCAATCCAACGATCATTTATTCCTCTGCGTCGAGTCACAACCATGACAAACACTCGCAGCGACTGGGAACAACGCTTCCAGTCCCTCACTATCGAAGCCCGTGCATTCATCGACGGCCAATACTGCCCGGCACTCAGCGGCGACACCTTTGAGTGCATGAGCCCGGTCGACGGCCGTTTCCTGGCCAACGTCGCCAGCACCGACGAAGCCGACGCCAATGCAGCCGTCGCCGTCGCGCGCCGCACGTTTGAATCCGGCATCTGGGCCAACCTGGCCCCGGCCGAGCGCAAGCGTATCCTTATCCGCTTCGCCGACCTGATCCTGGCCAACCAGGAAGAACTGGCCCTGCTCGAAACCCTCGACATGGGCAAACCGATCAACGACTCGATGAACATCGACATTCCAGCGACCGCCAACGCGATCCGCTGGAGCGCCGAAGCCATCGACAAGATCTACGACGAAGTCGCCGCCACCCCGCACGACCAACTCGGCCTCATCACCCGCGAACCTGCGGGCGTGGTCGCCGCCATCGTGCCGTGGAACTTCCCGTTGATCATGGCCAGCTGGAAGTTCGCCCCGGCCCTGGCCGCTGGTAACTCGTTCATTCTCAAGCCTTCGGAAAAGTCGCCGCTCACCGCCATTCGCATCGCGCAGTTGGCACTGGACGCTGGCATTCCGAAAGGCGTGTTCAACGTTCTGCCGGGCTACGGCCACACCGTCGGCAAGGCGTTGGCGTTGCACATGGACGTCGACGTGCTGGCCTTCACCGGCTCCACCGCGATTGCCAAGCAACTGATGATCTACGCCGGACAGAGCAACATGAAACGCGTGTGGCTCGAAGCCGGCGGCAAGAGCCCGAACGTGGTGTTCGCCGACGCGCCGGACCTTCGCGCGGCAGCACAAGCAGCGGCCGGTGCGATTGCCTTCAACCAGGGCGAAGTCTGCACCGCTGGCTCGCGCTTGCTGGTGGAGCGTTCGATCCGCGAGCAGTTCATTCCGCTGCTGGTGGAAGCGCTGCAAGCGTGGAAACCGGGCCATGCCCTGGACCCGGAAACCACCGTCGGCGCGGTCGTCGACCAGCGTCAACTGGATAACGTGTTGCGTTACATCCAGGTCGGCAAAGACCAGGGCGCGCAACTGATCGCCGGCGGCAGCCGCACCCTCGAAAGCACCGGCGGCCTGTACGTGGAACCGGCGATTTTCGACGGCGTGACCAACGCCATGACCATCGCCCGCGAAGAAATTTTCGGCCCGGTGCTTTCGCTGATCACCTTCGACACCGCTGAAGAAGCCCTGGCCATCGCCAACGACAGCATCTTCGGCCTGGCCGCCGGCGTCTGGACCAGCAACCTGAGCAAGGCCCACACCTTCGCGCGCGGTTTGCGCGCCGGCAGCGTCTGGGTCAACCAGTACGACGGCGGCGACATGACTGCACCGTTCGGCGGGTACAAGCAGTCGGGTAACGGTCGGGACAAATCGCTGCACGCGTTCGACAAATACACCGAGCTCAAAGCGACCTGGATCAAGCTCTAATACCTATAAAAAAAGCGACGGTCGCCGGCACGCTGCCGGTGGCCATCGGAGAAAGCTATGAAACAAGATTCTGTGAAACAAACCCACGTAAACAGCTACTACGCCGCCACCCGCAACTTCACCGGTGACTTCCCGGTGCTCGAACAAGCGGTGGACTGCGACGTCTGCATCATCGGCGCCGGCTACACCGGTTTGTCTTCGGCCCTGTTCCTCGCGGAAGCAGGCTACAGCGTGACCGTTCTCGAAGCCGCCAAGGTCGGGTTCGGCGCCAGCGGTCGCAACGGCGGTCAACTGGTCAACTCCTACAGCCGCGACGTCGATGTCATCGAAGAACGCTACGGCGACAAAACCGCTGAAGTCCTCGGCAGCATGATCTTCGAAGGCGCCGACATCATTCGTCAGCGCATACAGCACTACGACATCCAGTGCGACTACAAGCCCGGTGGCATCTTCGCCGCGATGAACAAGAAGCAACTCAAAGGCCTGGCCGAGCAGAAGAAGAGCTGGGAGCGCTACGGCAACAAGAACCTGAAAATGCTCGACACGGCTGACATCAAGCGTGAAGTCGGTTCCGATGCCTACGTCGGCGGCCTGCTCGACCTGCAGGGTGGCCACATCCATCCGCTGAACCTGGCCCTCGGCGAAGCCTCGGCCATCATCGGCCTCGGTGGCAAAATCTACGAACAATCGGCGGCGGTGGAAATCACCTACGGCGAACCGATCACCGTGCGCACCGCCAAAGGCATGGTCCGCGCCAAGTACCTGCTGATCGCCGGTAACGCCTACCTGCCGCAGGGCCTCGACAATCGCGTGACCAGCAAAAGCATGCCGTGCGGCTCGCAGATCGTCGTCACCGAACCGTTGTCGGAAAAGGTTGCGCGCAGCCTGATCAAAAACAACTACTGCGTCGAAGACTGCAACTACCTGCTCGACTACTACCGCCTGACCGCCGACAACCGCCTGCTGTACGGCGGCGGCGTGGTCTATGGCGCCCGTGAACCGGACGACATCGAACAACTGATCAAGCCGAAAATCCTCAAGACCTTCCCGCAATTGAAGGACGTGAAGATTGACTACCGCTGGACCGGCAACTTCCTGCTGACCATGTCGCGCATGCCGCAATTCGGCCGCATCGAAAAAAACGCCTACTACATGCAAGGCTACAGCGGCCACGGCGTCACCTGCTCGCACCTGGCCGGCAAACTCATCTCGGAAATGATCCGCGGCGACGCTGAACGCTTCGATGCTTTCGCTTCGCTCCCGCACATGCCGATGCTCGGTGGCCGCACCTTCTCGGCACCGTTGACCGCCCTCGGCGCCGTGTACTACTCGCTGCGCGACCGTTTCGGCATCTAATCGCCACAATCCCTGTAGGAGCCGAGCTTGCTCGCGATGACGGCGGCACAGTCAACATTGATGTTGCCTGACACACCGCCATCGCGAGCAAGCTCGGCTCCCACAGGAGATCACCTGTGCCCCTAACACCCCAAATCAAATGTGGGAGCGGGCTTGCTCGCGAAGAGGCCATATCAGCCACTATCAATCCCACCTGACACCCCCAAAACCCACACAGCAGAACAGCCCGACATGACCACCCTCAGCTTTTTCACTAACCAGTTATCGAACCTGCTGAGCAACACCCCCAAACGTGATTTAATACCCGCCTTTCAAATTTCCGGGACAGGGAAGCGGTACTCTCGCGGCCAAAAGTCGCCCGCCATCCACCCCCATAACCCTTAAGTATTCTTCGCATAAGGCTGTCATGGACACGGGCTCACGACTCAAATTAGTACGCGAAAGCTACAAAATGTCCCAGCGCGAGCTGGCCCGGCGTAGCGGCGTCACCAATGCCACCATCTCCCTGATCGAACAAAATCGTGTCAGTCCCTCCGTCAGCTCCCTGAAAAAACTGCTCGAAGGCATTCCCATGTCTTTGGCGGACTTCTTCACCTTTGATCAGCCACCGCGTGAGCATCAATACGTGTTCCGGGCCAATGAACAGCCGGATCTTGGCCGTCATGGGCTGCGGTTGTTGCTGATCGGGGCTTCGGTGCCGAGTCGGCAGATGCGCCTGTTGCGCGAGCAGTACGCGCCTGGGGCGAGTTCTGGCGAGGAGCCCATCGTTCACTCGGAAGGCGAGGAGTGTGGACTCGTCACGCGTGGCACAGTTGAATTGACAGTGGATGGGCAGATCAGCGTGCTCAATGCGGGCGATGGCTACTACTTTCCGACGACTTTGCCGCACAAGTTTCGCAATATCGGCCAGGATGAAGCGGAAATCATCAGCGCCAACACCCCGGCCAACTTCTAACTTCAATACGGACGCAACCCTGTAGCAGCTGCCGAAGGCTGCGTCCGCATCCAACACCCAAGCTGAATGGAAGCAGCTGTTTCAGCGTTTAATAGAAGAAAATGGACTTTACCTCATGACCCCACCCCGCATCCGCCCCGTCGCACTTTGCATCTTCCATCACGATGGCAAGATCCTGCTCAGCGAAGCCCACGACCCCATCAAAAACCGCCCATTCTTCCGCCCAATCGGTGGCGGTATCGAGTTCGGCGAAACCAGTGCCCAGGCCATTGAACGTGAAGTTCAGGAAGAACTTGGATTAGCTATCACCGATGTTCGCTTACTCGGTACGCTTGAAAACATCTTTACGTATGCCGGCACGCCCGGTCATGAAATCGTGCAGATCTACGATGCGAAATTCGTCGATGTCAGCGTCTATGCGCTCCCGCATTTGGATGGTCAAGAAACCGATGGCGCAACCTTTACTGCGAAGTGGCTTGCGTGGGAAGGCTTTACTGATGACGCGCCGTTGGTTCCTGATGGGCTTTATGAATTGCTGAAAAAAGTAACGCTGTTGGACTAACACTTGCCACTCAAGAACTCTGGAAAAATCAGCGTCAGATTATTTCATAACAGATCTATAACCTTTACGGCCGCCTTTTTTGTTCTTCCTTGTTGTGTTTAATTTGTTTGTGATGGTTTTTTATTCATTTAAAATCTAAAAAACTGTCAGATCTGACAGGTGAGATAATTTTATTTTTAATTCAATATCCAATTGCAGAACGAGCCATGAAGTTATTGTTGGTCTCGATTTTTTAGGAGTATTGCGATGAGTAATTCTGATGATATTTTTTTGAATCATGGTGTGTTTAAAGACATTATTTGGGACGACCAAAACACACGAGCTGTGGGACCGCCTATTTCGTTGTTGGATTTTGAGCAGTTTGCAGCGAGCCAAGTAGACACTTTACCTGCAGCGCCTCCTCCCGTTGCAGAGAGTGAACCGCTAGAGGAAATATATGTTTTTAAAGACCGTCTTGGCTGTGGGACGAAAGTGCGTGTGGACTATAGAGGGGAATCAATTAGGGGGTCAGTAGTTGATTATTTTTTAACATCTATGGGTACTTTGGCGATTTTAGTGGATGCTTTTGTGTTGGTAGGGGTACAGCGCAATGGTTATATAGCAGGTAAGGGTGCAAGGTTTTATTTGATTTAACTATGGTTTTTCTTGTGAGGAATAAAGAAAAAAGGTAACCGGAAAAAGGTGACAACCGAAAAAAGGAAGGAAAAAAGGTCAGAGGTGACAGATCTATTTTACAAATAGATCTGTCACCTTTTCTTTTGCAGCCTGCCCGTTGGAAAGGAATCGAGCATTGCGGAATGTGTTCAGACGATAAAGAACCGCAACAGGTTGGGTTGCTGCGGTTCAGATCGGGTCAGTTCACTTTAGGTACATCAAACCCACGCTGCTCAATCACCCGAAACACATCGCTCACATCCTGGATTAAAATCCGGGCGATGTTTGTGACGGTGTTGATGTCGTTTTCGGCGTAGTCGGGGAGGCTGGTGCAGGCCATCAGGTTTAGGTATTTGAGGACGGCGCTGAGGCGTTCGCTGACGCAGTTGTGTAGTTCACGCAGTGGGGCGTCGCTGTCGATGAGCAGGACGGGGTAGTCGGTGGCGAGTTGGGACATTGGGGTGAAACGGCGGGGCGGGTTGTTCGTTTTCATTAGATAAGATTCTTTTTGAGGGAATGAACTGCCACCTTTTTGCTGCGATACAAAATGGGTGGCAACTGTGCGCGGGTTCGCAGACCAGGAAGAATCAAACCCGGCAGACTCGAAAGTCTCCCACGCACAGCCGCCATAAACTGCGACGCAGGCGAAGCTCGCCTGGGTGTCTTATGACGGTGCCGGCTGATTCTATTCTGTAGGGCTGCGAAACCCAATCGCTAACTGCGGTCAGCGACGGGTCGAATATAGGCGTCGATTTTGGCGGCTGCAAACGGGGTTGTAGGACGTAAAGGCGGGTTATGGGTGGAGGGTGGAGACTGCGTTTGGTTGAGTGGCCGTCGTGATCTCGGAGGTTGTTTAATGTCAGGTGTACCGTGCGTGCCGGGATCGCGGCTGCTGCGCAGTAGGACGCAAGCTTCGCCAGCTGCTACGGGATGTAAGCGTGTTTAAAAATGCGGTGAGTATTGGGGCCGCTTCGCTGCCCAGCGGGAGCAAGCTCCCTCGCCACAGAGGGCGGTTTCCTACACGATTTTCGGATGGGCAGAAACGACAAAGCCCCGAATCATTGGGGCTTTGATCGTTCGACGTCATTGCCTGGCTTGGGGCGAATGCGGGTTATGTTCGGTGTGTTTCGGGCCGGTCAGTGCCCATGCCACGACGCCGATCAGCGGCACGAAGACGATCACTACGATCCACAAGAGTTTGTTACTTGATTTACCTTGGGCTTTGCGGACTCGGTTGATGGCCCAAAGCTCGATCAGCAGAAGCACTGCCACGAGTACGATCCAGATTGTTTCGGTTTGCATTCGTCACCCTCCTGATAGTCATTCAGTTAGGTGAGCTGGGGTGGGCGGGGTTCATTAAATTTTGGGGTTTTGTGGTGAGTGCTCGCGCAGGTGTGACAGTCAGTATTGATGTTGACTGTCAGGGCCTCTTCGCGAGCAGGCTCGCGAAGAGGCAAGTCGCGCGGCTGTGGCAGCGTCAAAGCGGCGGGTTTCTGGGGGAGGATAGGGGACTGGCCGAGGTGATGGATCAGGAGTGAACGGGGATTCGACGAACAGACTCGTCGACATCCCCGCTTTTAAATCACGCGGGTCTCATCCCTATCCACGTGGATAGGCCAGCGTGCCTATGTGGGCCGCCTTACAACAACGAAATCGGGTAGCTGATGAACAGCCGGTTTTCGTCGAATTCGTTGGTGCTGAAGTTTTTCCGGATACTGGAATTTCGCCATTTGACGCTCAGGTTTTTCAAGGCGCCAGATTGAACCACATAGGCCAGCTCCGACTCGCGACCCCATTCCTTGCCATCGGTGATAGCACCTGTGTGCACATTATCGCCACTGATGTAGCGGTTCATCATGGTCAGCCCCGGCACACCCACTGCGACAAAGTTAAAGTCATGGCGAACCTGCCAGGAATGTTCCTGCGCATTGTCGTAGCTGGAGTTGTAGCTGTCGTTCGCCAATGTGCCGCCACTGGAACCGTTGACCCGCATCCAGGCGCTCTCTCCGGTGAGTTTTTGCAGACCCACATAGAACGTGTTTCCCCCCAGTTTGGCGGAGAACAGGCCGAAGGCGGTCTTGTTGTCCAGATCGCCGGCCAGGCTGGCGCCGTTTTCCTTACCCGAGAAAAAGCCCATATTGGCGCCCAGCGTCCAGTCACCCACGGGTTGACTGTGATTGAGGCTGAAATATTGCTGCTGATAGATGTCTTTTAGTTCGTCGTACCAGAGCCCAACCGTGGTGCGCTTCTCGTTGAAGGTGTATTCACCGCCGCCGAAGTTGAATCGGTCGGAGGTGAACGCAGGTTTCCCGTTCAGGGACATGTCTTCCATGCTGGCGTCGTTACGCGGGCTGTTCTGCTGGAACTGGCCGCCATACAACGTCAACCCGCCGACCTCCTGGGAGGTGACCTGAGCACCCCGAAAGGTCTGCGGTAACGAGCGGCCGTCATCCGAACGCAGAATCGGCAGGGTACTCACCCATTCGCCGACTTTGACGACTGTTTTCGAAACCTTGGCCTTGGCGGCAACGCCAAGGCGCCCAAAGTTGTCAGCAGGACGTCCATCGCTGTCGATTGGCAACAGTTGCGTGCCGCCAGTGCCTTTGCCCCCGTCGAGTTTTTGCGAATAAAGGCCCAGTACATCAACACCGAAACCTACCGTTCCCTGGGTGTAGCCGGAGCGGGCATCGAGGATAAAGTTTTGCGTCCATTCCTCGGCTTTGTTTTGCGGTGCGGCAGCATTCGGGTAGGCGGGATTGACGAAGTTGCGATTGATATAGGCGTTGCGCAGATTAAGGGTGGCAGTAGCGCCTTCGATAAAACCGCTATTTTCATCGGCCTGAACGACCGTTGCCGAGACGGCACTGAGTGCCAGGGTCAGACCGATCAATGAGTAGTGTGCGGGCACGTTACGGCGAAAATAAGTGTGGCGCATGGTGATTGTCTCGCGATGAATTATTATTTTTTTCGGCACGTTTTTGCTGCCGGCGACTGAATTTCAGGTGCAGGCAGCCCTGGCAAAAATCTGCCAAGAGACCGCCGTGCAAGTGTCTGGAGAAGAGGTGTATTAGTGGGTGGCAACCTGACGACGCAGCAGGTCATCAATGGCCCTGATGGCCAGCGGATAACCGTCGGCGCCCATGCCGCAAATCACCGCATTGACCACGCCGGACATGATCGAGTGGCGATGCAGTTCATCGCGGGCATGGATGTTCGACAGGTGCAGTTCGATCAGCGGTGTGTCGACCAGCTTCAGGGCATCGAGTACCGGAATCGAGTGAAACGAAAAACCGGCCGGGTTGATGATCAGTGCCGCGCCTTGTTCAAACGCCTCCTGAATCCAGTCGACCATCACGCCTTCGTGGTTGGTCTGGCGAAAGTCGCAGACCAGGTCAAGCTCCTCGGCCAGCCTTTCACTGGTCTGGCGAATCTGATCGAGCGTGGTGTGGCCGTAAATGTGCGGCTCGCGACGACCCAGCAGGTTCAAATTAGGGCCGTTGAGGATGAAGACGGTGCGGTTCATGGTCGTCCTGCTGCGTTATTTGGAAAGAATGGCTGAAGCGCGAGAGTCGACGGCGTCGTCTTTGGCGACGGCGTTAAGGTCGATGCCGCGGGTTTCCGGGCCGATGACGATCATGGCCAGCGAGATCAGGTTGATCACCGCGCACAGCGTCACCAGAGGCCAAGGGGAGTTGTTCGACTGGCTCATCATCCACACGGCGATCATCGGCATAGGGCCGCCAATCACCAGGTTGGCGCCGGTGTAGGCCAGGGCCGAGCCGGAGTAACGAACCTGGGTCGGGAATGCTTCGGCGAAGGCCACCGGCTGGATGCCGCTCTGGAACTGGGTGAAGCCCAGGAACAGCCCCATGATTGCCATGATGGCGGGGACGTTGAGCGTATTGAGGATCGGGAAGTAGACGAACAGGATCAGCAAGGTCATGCATGAACCCAGGGCCAGCGCCTTCTTGCGGCCCCAGCGATCTGCCAGATAACCGCCGGCCAGCGCACCGAAAATGGCGCAGACGTTCGCCACCATCAGCGACATGAAGCCCGTCGATTGGCTGAAGCCCAGGTGCTTGGTCAGGTAGCTGAGGGAAAAAATCACGATCAGGTAGAACAGCGCAGCAGGCGAGCAGAAGAACAGCATCAAACGCAGGATGGTCTTGTAATGGCTGCCGACGGCCGATTTTAGCGGGCTTTTTTCCTGCTTCACCGGGGTCTTTTTCAACGCGACGAAGGCCGGGGTTTCATCGACTTTCAGGCGGATGAAGATCGCGACCACCACCAGTACGAAGCTCATGAGGAAGGGAATACGCCAGCCGAAGCTTTCGAATTGCTCACTTGAAAGTGTCGCTGCCAGGCCCATCAACACACCATTGGCCATTATCTGGCTCAGCGGTGAGCACAAACCGAGCATGCCCGAATACCGTCCGCGGCGATCGGGGGCGGCGTGCTCCAGCGCCATCAGTTGTGCCCCGGTGGACTCACCGCCCAGGGCGAAACCTTGAATGATCCGCAGCATGACCAGCAGGATCGGTGCCCAGATCCCCACCTGGTTGTAGGTGGGCAACAAGCCCATCAATACCGACGCCAGGCCCATCATGGTCACAGTGGCCAACATCAGGTTGCGGCGGCCTAGTTTGTCGCCGAGGTAGCCGCACGTAATGGCGCCCAATGGTCGCGCGGCCAGGCCAACGCCGAAGGTCGCCAGCGACGCGAGCAGGCCGGCCGTCGGTTCCATCGCCGGGAAGAACAGCTTGGGCAGAATGGTCGCCGACACAGCGCCATACAAAGTGAAGTCAAACCACTCCAGGGCGGTGCCGATGGTCGCGGCGGTCACCGCTTTGCGAGGCATGCGCAAATCATGAGTCTCGTGACTGGTTGTGCTCATTGAGGTGCTCGTCATTTTTATGATTATGGGGTACCCCAACGATCCAGCCCGGGCGAGGGCGCCAGCAGAAACGTCGAAGTGAGTAGACGTTAACCCATACTGCTTGCAGAATAATTATCGAAATCCAGACAAATACATAAGCTGACCTTATGGGTGCGAATTATGGAACTGCGTCACCTGAAAGCCTTTGTGGTCGCGGCCGACCTGCAACATTTTAGTCGCGCAGCCGAGCAACTGGGCATTGCGCAACCGGCGCTGAGTCAATTGATGCGCACGCTTGAGTCCGAGCTCGGGCTAGTATTGTTTCGCCGGGAAAACCGCGGGGTGGCGTTGACCGCTGCCGGTGAGGCGTTTCTACCCCATGCGCGGCAGTCCATCGAGTCCAGCGAGCTGGCAATAGCGGCTGCCCGGCGTGCCAGGCGCGGGGAAGTGGGCGAGATCAACATCGGCTACCACTCAGCGTTGTTCGAGGCCAATTTGCCGCAATTGCTTCGGCATTACTTCAGCACGTTCCCTGAGGTCAAGGTATCGCTGGTGGACGCCGGTATTCGCGCGCAGTTCGACATGTTGCTCGACCACAAACTCGACCTGGCCTTTGCCAGGGTGTTCAAGGATCACTTGCCGGAACGTTTACGCACCCACCATTTCAGCCAGTCCAGACTCGTCCTGCTGATGCCGGACAACCATGAACTGGTCGACAGCTTCAGCGGAGACCTGGCGACACTGCGCCATGAAAAGTTCGTGTTCCTGCAGGACAGCGCCGGCATCGGCCTGACCTCCCATACCCTTCAGGCGTGCCGGCAGAACCAGTTGCACCCGCAGAACATCATGTATGTGCCGTCGCTAATGAGCATCCCCGGGCTAGTGGCCGCCGGCATCGGCCTGAGCATCGTGCCTGAAACCATGACCCGCCTGACCATGCCGGGCATACGCATTGTGCCCTTGGCTCAAGAGGAAATGGTCAGTGAGCTGTCGCTGATTTCACGAATTGATGAGCGTTCCAGTGCGGTGCTGCACTTTATTGAAGAGGCTCATGGGTGGGGATAACCTTGCCCGCGTTTCGATAGTAGAGTGTCGAACCATGTCGTAACCCCACAGGGATGACCGATGTCTCAACGTCGCTCAACATTGATTGCCCTTTTGGTAGCGGTCACGTTCTTCATGGAGAACCTCGACGCCACGGTCATCGCCACCGCGCTGCCGGACATGGCCAGAACCTTCGGTGTGCCGGCGGTGGACGTGAACGTCGGCATGAGCGTGTACATGCTCGCGGTGGCGGTGTTCATTCCAATCAGCGGCTGGTTGGCTGATCGCTTAGGCTCGCGGCTGGTATTCAGTTCGGCGATCGTGCTGTTCAGCCTGTCTTCGTTGCTCTGTGGCTTGAGTGACAGCCTGCCGGCCTTTGTCGCCGCGCGCGTGTTACAGGGCATCAGCGGCGCGATGATGGTGCCGGTCGGGCGTCTGGCGGTACTTCGCACGACCGAGAAGAAAGACCTGGTGCGGGCCATATCCGTTATTACCTGGCCCGGTCTGGTCGCCCCGATACTCGGTCCACCCCTGGGCGGGTTCATCGTCACCCACGCAGCCTGGCCGTGGATTTTTTATCTCAATCTGCCGCTGGGTGTGTTGGCCGTGGTGGCTGCGCTCGTGTTGATTCCCAGGCATGAGCAGAACGTTGCCCGGCCCTTCGATTTCACCGGTTTTGTGCTCGTGGGCGGTGCCAGCGCTGCGCTGCTGTTCGGTATGGAGCTGCTCGGGCAAAGTCCGGCCAATGGGCTGCCGGCACTGGCACTCAGTTGTGCAGGGGGGATGCTCGGTGTCCTGGCCTGGCGCCATATGCGTCGGCATGGGCAACCGTTGCTGGCGCTGGACGTATTGGCCATCCGGACCTTCAGTGTCTGTCTGGGAGGTGGGTCGATCTTTCGCATTGCCATCAGCACCTTGCCGTTTCTTCTGCCCCTGATGTTCCAACTGGCCTTCGGTCTTTCTGCGCTGGATTCAGGGCTTCTGGTGTTGGCAGTCTTCGCCGGCAATCTGGCCATGAAGCCGTTCACTACCCAGGTGATGCAACGTTGGGGCTTTCGCCCGGTGTTGATGATCAACGGTGTCCTTGGCGTACTGGCGATAGCGGCCTGTGCCTGGCTGGACAAGCAGATGAGTTGGACACTGATCATGTTCATTCTGTTTGTCGGCGGATTGTCGCGATCCATGCAGTTCACCGTGTTCAACACCCTGGCTTTTGCCGATGTCCCCAAGGAGCAGATCAGCGAAGCCTCAACCTTGTTCAGCATGTTCTTCCAGCTGAGCATGGCGATGGGGGTGGCCACGGGTGCGTTGCTGCTGCGCCTCTCAATGAGCGTCCATGGCAATGCCGGGGCCGCAGAGACAGTCGACTTTCAGCTGACATTCCTTTGTGTCGCCGTGGTGGCCGCGATTGCGTTGCTGGACATCCTGCGATTGCCATCGAAGGCGGGTGAGTCGGTATTGCAGCGGACGTAGAAGGGAGAACGGCCAGGTGTTGAGCGCTCGCGTCTCAACACCCTGCCTGGGGTATCAGAAGTCAAAAAACACCGTTTCCGTTTCGCCTTGACTGCGAATATCGAAGCGGTAGTTCCACTGGCCATCCACCCGAGCCATGGCGCACGGTCGTAGTGACCGCTGCAGTACGGTAACTCCGAGGGTGAGTGACCCGTCTGCATTCTTTTTCATGCTGGGCAACATGGGCGAATTGATGAGATAGCGGTTGATCGGGTTTTCGATCAACAGCTGACTCTTGCCGTCGTACATCGTGACTGACCAGAAAGCGTTTACTGGCGGTAGCTTTCCGGCTGGAAAAGTCAGCGTGTAATGGTGTGTGCTGCCATCGAGTATTTTCCCTTTCGCATCGTTACGAGCGATGGGATACACCGCTTCGACAGCATCATTGCCGTAAATGCCAGCCTTTGCGGCTGCGGCGCGCAACAGCCAATTGCCGTTGAAAAAGGCCTGGTCGGCAAACACAGATCCGACTGTCCACCCATTGATTTCCTTCATCCCCGCCGACAGATACTTTGAAATTTTCTCGTCGCCGTCCTTCATGGCCAGCAAAAACGCGGCTTTGTGTTGCATGGAAAGATCTTTGAACTCAAAGGTTTTCCCTGGCCCGATACCGATGCTGGCGAGTCTGGCGCGCAGCACTTTATCCGCTGCTGATTCGGGGACGAATTGAAGCGCGGCATCCAGATACTCGTAGAAGTTATCTTTGATTCCCGCAGTCGTGGCGGGAGGGAAGGCAGTGACGGGGGGAGCGGTTGGGGCGGGTTGTTTCAAAAACGCAGAGAGCGGCTTCGCCTTGTTGTAGTGGTCAACTAATCCTGGACACGACGTTCGGCATGTCTGCCGCGTTGAAGAGTTGGGTGCGAATAACAGTGAGCGCGAAGGGGGGGTCGAGTGAAAGACTTTTTTGACGCCGCCAGGTGCCGGGCCTTTCCAGTCAGGCCCTACGACTAAATAGTCGCCGGCCTGCGTTCCAGTGGCGCGACTGCCTATGTATCCGCATCGGAGAGGGTAGAATTTGGAAAGCTGCCATTGGCCGATTTCAGCCTGTCAGGAAGGGCTGCTTCCGGCCCATAGCTGTCTTTCGCTTTTGCCTGACCAAGAGTTTATATAACCTCACGAAATCCGATAGCACTCTAGCTTTTAATACCCGGGCTCCCTTTATGCAGACTGACCAGACCAGGCTACTCGCGCTCGCACTGCTTGAGATTAGGACGTTGCTTGCTGATTATCTGGGCAGCGATGTAAATGCTCCCATGAGCGTCCGTATCGCGGCACATATGGCCTATGCACTCCACAATGAGGCGGAGGCTGCATACAACAACGCAGAATTTCAGATCGACCACGCAAGCCTTAAAATCGCTGCGATCGATCAGATTCTTAGTGTTACTGATGGTGCCGCATTGTTGAGCAGGTTTGACGTCGAGGCCAAAGTCATTCCGGATAGCGCTCAATCTGGATGACTGCTTTTGGCCGGTTTTCGCCTGTCAGGAAGGGCTGCTTCCAAGACAAAGCAGTCAGTCGCGAAGGGCAGAAACGGCCGCTTTTGTTGACTTGATAGAGACATGGACGATTCCTTTCTGGTTAACGTCTGAGTCCAGATGCGATTGCGTGGTCTTCTTTTTGACGCTAACGCATTCGCCGAACACGGGGCACATCATGCGCCTCCAGCGACTAAGCCCCTTGCCAGTCGATAGTCAACGGTAAGGGGCGCGCTTCAAGCAACTCGCAGTAGTCGGTGATTCTGGGATCAGTGAATGTGTTTCTTGACGAAGGTAGCTGTCGTCGAGATCAACTCGTCGATCTGCTTCTCGTCTTTTTTCATGTTGAAAAAGTGATCCATGGGCCGGACAAGCAACTCATGTTTTCCAGGGTGATAGCTGATAAAGCTTTTCCCGAGGGTTGGCTGCGGAGAAACGATGTCGTCGTTAGTGCCGACAGCGACGAGCAGTGGTCCCTTGTAACGAGTGATCTCGGCGGCGGCATCGAGGGTCATCAAGCTGATAAAGAACGCGGATTTAAGCTTGATCTCGCCACCATTAGGTAGTGCCAGTGCGACGGGGGTGTCACCGCTGTGCAACGCTTCCTTGATCTTCTCGGCGCCCCACAGCAGCGGGAAAGCAGCTCCCATATTGGTTGCAGGGTTCCAGAGTGCGACCGCTTCGAGTTTATGCGGGGTCCGTCCTGCTACAGCAGCACCAACTGCTCCGCCCATGCTCCATCCCACAAGCGCCATGCGGTTGGCGTCGACGCGCCCGGACTTGGCCAGAAAGTCGAGCGCAGCCAGCCCATCCTCAACATCCGTATCGAGTGTGCCGTCGGTCTTGGCACCATCGCTGTCGCCATCAAAACGGTAATCGATACGGAGGCTGGCAATGCCTTGCTCGGCCCAAAGACGTGCGGCACGGGCAAAAATACCTTCATTGACGGCCGGAATGATGAGCTCATCCCTACTGCCCCCGAAACTGTGAAGTAACAGGATTACTGGGGGCTTTTTAACGCCGTCGGGCAGGTTCAAAGTGCCGACGACGTTCATTCCGTCAACGGAGAAGGTGACTTTTTCTTCTGCCGCAGACGCGAAAAATGAGGCTGTAACCAGGCTTGCGAGAAGTACTATACGGATCAAAAAAGTAGACATGGGGGTGATCCTCAACTAAACGGCTAAAGGTTTAATTCTTGGGCTGGGGGGCATCACCCGAAGATGCAGTCGGCGCTCCGAGCAGTCCGATAGCGCTGTACCAGAGCGGTCCTTGATTGATGCGGTCTGGGTGGAGTTCGATCATCTTGTCGAAGAACTCACGTGGGGTCGGCTGCTCGGCGAGCAGCTTTATGGCATCCAATAGGTATTGGCGGGTCTGCTCCAGAATGACTGGATCATCGGCACGACTTTTCTGTTTGTGCCCAGCAATAACGATCCGCGGCTTCAAAACTTCTACTTGGTCAATCGCTTTGACCCAAGCCTGGAGCCCCCCGTTGCCGCCTTCGAGGAGATATTGGTGTACACCGTTGTAAGCAACGTCGCCGGCCACCACCAGTCCCATGGACGGGACATACAGCACTGTGGTGTCGTCAGTATCTGTATGACCGACATCTATGGCCTGGAGGGTGTTGCCCTCAAGTGTGAAGCCTTCAGCAGGAATCGGTTGAGCAATAACATCGGTCTTTCCAATGAGCCCGGGAAAGTCCTTGTCATATACCTTTTCGCGTCCGACAGTGGCCTGCTGGTGCATGAGCCGGATCGTGCCTTCGGTTGCATATACAGTGGCCCCTGGAAACCGCTCGAGGATCTGTTCAGTACCGAACCAGTGATCGCCATGTCCGTGGGTCACGTAGATGTATTTCAAGTGCTTACCGGATTGCGCAATCCAGTCGCTGACCTTTTGCGTTTGCTCACGGCTCATTGGTGGATCGATCAGCACAGCGTCGGTTTTCCCGAAGATCAGGGTTGAGGTGATCGGCGATGAAACGATGCGATCACCATTGGGTAGGTGTTTATCGCTCGCGCGAGTTACCCCGTCAGTAACAAGTACTTCATAGGACAATGTCGAAGGTGGGGACATATCGTTCACTCCTGTACTTTTCGCTGCGGTGGACTCGGCGGCGCCTGATAAGCAGGAGGCCGTGACCAGGATTGTGGTGAGCAGTGCGCGAATGGAGTTGCTGGGCATAACTGACCTCTATCTAGTGGAGTGGGACGGAGGTTGGACTACTTGCGATGCCGAAGTCAGATGCAGCATTGATCGAACGATTAGTCAGGAGTGAAGCTTAGCACTGGTGTATGAATCGGTACTCGGTGCGACGCAGCTTCAACCGCGTTTAGCCGGTTTTCGCCCCTCACCGAGAGACGCTATGGTGTCGATAGCTACCGGTGAACGTGAACGTTCGGTTGAGCCATTCCCGCTCGGCGTATTACCTATTCCGGGTCATGCGCCCTACGGTATTAGCGATGGTTGCGATAGCGTTCGGTCAAGGACTGCACGAGGGTGACGTAGGATTGCGTCTCGGCGTAGGGAGGCACCCCGTTGTACTCGACCACGGACGCTTCGCCGGCGTTGTAGCCTGCCAACGCCAGCATCTGGTTGCCGTTGAAGCGCTTGAGCAGCCAGGCCAGGTAACGCACGCCGCCACGAATGTTCTGTCGTGCGTCGAACGGATTGTCCACGGCGAAGCGCTCGGCGGTCGCGGGCATCAACTGCATCAGCCCCTGGGCGCCGGCTTCGGAAATGGCGTTGGGGCGAAACGCCGATTCGGCATGTATCACTGCGCGGACCAGCGCACTGTCGACACCATAAAGACCTGAAGCGGCTTCGATCTCCCGCCGATAGGAATGGGTGTCCAGGCTCAGTGAGCCAATCTTGAAATCCTTCGGCGCCATGCACAGATAGCAGCCCTTGATGACATAGAGCTCAAGGACATCGACCCGTGCGGAGATCCCTTCGGGGCGCCGGCTCACATATTGGCGAATACCCTTGTGGATGAAGGTGAACACCCGAATCCGCACCGCGCCTGAGTCGTCCCGCACAACTCCCGGCGGGGCCATTGCCTTGGCGCCGACACCGGCGTCCGCCATGCCATTCAGGCGAGTGCAGCGGGCGCTGGCAATGGCTTGGCTGGTGTAGCTGATGGCTCCGTCGCTGGCCTGGCACTTGAACATGGCGCTGGCGCACAGTGGCGCGACCAGCAAGGCCAGCTCGATGCAGCCAATAAAGCTCTTGCGAGCCCATCGCCATGCTCTGGAACTCATCACATCGCTCCGCGCCGCAGGTGCAGATCAGGCCAGGGGCGCCTGGCCCGGGCGCTAACTTTGGAGGGCCTATTCTGCGTGACCGGCCTTTTGTTCTGATAGTTATACCCCTTGTAACCAGCCTTGGAACTTGCGTTGACGTGCGGGCTGCTGGCGTTCCCTGGCGAGGCGCAGGCCTGATTGCTCGCATCTCGGTCTACGCACTGACCCAAGCATTAAATCTGCGATTCTCCACCTCTAGCCCAATTCACGCAGCGCACTGGAAACAAGCGAAAATGCCGGAGAGGGTTGCCGCCGGCTGGGGTAGTACAAATAGTATCCAGCGAACGGGGGGCACCAGTCTTCCAGAACTCGCATCAGCCTGCCTTCGCGAAGGTGGGGTTCAAATTCCTCCTCAGGCAGGTAAGCAATGCCCAAACCCGACAATGCTGCATCCACTATGTGGACAGACGTATTGAACGTGAGCTGCCCGGTTACGCGGACGTTCAACAGCTTGCCGCGCCGCTCAAAGTCCCACACGTAAAGCCCGCCTGATGTCTGCATGCGCTGGTTGATACAGCTATGTTCCATCAAGTCCCGTGGGTTTTTGGGAACAGTACGAGTAGCAAAGTAAGCTGGCGCGGCAACGGCCGCCATCCGTAACGGTGGTCCTATGGGCACTGCAATCATGTCTTTGTCGATGGTGTCGCCCAAACGCACACCCGCATCAAAACGATCAGCCACGATGTCTCTGAATCCGTAATTGACGTCGAACTCGATGTCGATATCCGGGTATTCGCGTAGCAACGGAGTGAGCTTCGGCAGCAGTGTTTTACGCAGCACGTGATCGCCGCATGTGATTCGTACAGTGCCGGCTGGCTTGTCGCGCAATTCCGTCAGTACATCCAGCTCCGCTTCGATCTCATCGAAACGATGGCCGATGGCTTGTAGCAGTCGCTCGCCCGCCAACGTGGGCGAGACGCTGCGCGTGGTACGTGTCAGCAACCTGATCTGGAGGCGCGCTTCCAGTCCGCTGATGGCCTGACTAAGCGCAGATTGGCTGACACCCAGAAGCGAGGCGGCACGTGTGAAGCTGCCCTCGCGCGCCACGGTCACGAAGGACAGCAGATCATTGAGGTTTCTTCTGACCATATTGCAAACGCCTTCGTGGTCTATTGATTAGCTGTACTTATAGCCCTATTAAGTATTCATTAGCTAGTCGCTGGAAAGTCCTTGCCTCACCCTACCATTCATGAATTTGAATGAAGGCGAAGCTCCGATGGCCCCTGTGTTCCCAATAGCTGAGACAACTGATCAACCCGCTTACTGGAGCGGGGTCTTTGCAATGACGCTGTGTGTTTTCGCGCTGATCGCGTCGGAATTCATGCCCGTCAGCCTGTTGACACCGATAGCCATTGATCTTCGCGTCACCGAAGGGCTGGTAGGGCAGGGCATAGCGATTTCCGGGGCTTTCGCGGTGCTGACCAGCTTGTCGATTTCGGGGCTGGCTGGAGCCCTCAACCGCAAGACGCTGTTGTTGGCGCTGACCGGTTTGATGGCTTTGTCCGGTATTGTGGTCGGGATGGCGCCAAACTATCTGACGTACATGGTCGGCCGTGCGCTCATTGGCGTGGTCATCGGTGGTTTTTGGTCCATGTCCGCGGCAACGGCCATGCGCCTGGTTCCTGCCAAACAGGTGCCCAAGGCCTTGGCCATCTTCAACGGCGGTAACGCGTTGGCGACCGTAATTGCCGCACCGCTGGGCAGCTATCTGGGTTCGGTCATGGGTTGGCGCGGCGCCTTTTTCTGCCTGGTGCCGGTCGCGGCGATTGCCCTGATTTGGCTATGGTCCAGCCTGCCGACCATGAAGGCGGATGAGCGCACGCCGGGTTCCGACAATGTCCTCAAACTGTTAAAGCAACGGTCCGTGGCGCTAGGCATGGCCGGATGCGCCGCCTTCTTCATGGGGCAGTTCGCTCTGTTCACTTATCTGCGGCCGTTCCTCGAAACAGTGACTCAAGTTGACGTTTCCATGCTGTCGCTGATCTTGCTCGTGATTGGCGTAGCAGGCTTCATCGGCACGCTGATTATCGGAACTTTCCTGCAGCGAGGTCTGTTCCGGACACTCATTTTCATTCCCTTGCTGATGGCCGGGATCGCCTTGGCACTGATTCCCTTTGGCACCTCGGTCTTTGCCGTTGCGGTGCTGCTTGGTCTTTGGGGGCTCGTGGCGACTGCGGCGCCTGTTGGCTGGTGGAGTTGGGTTGCGCGAGCCCTACCCAAAAATGCTGAGGCTGGCGGCGGCCTGATGGTGGCGGTGATTCAGTTGGCCATCGCGATGGGTTCTACGGTTGGCGGTCTGCTGTTCGATAGCAGCGGTTACCAGAGCACTTTCGTGGCGAGCGCAGCCGTACTTTTGCTTGCGGCTTTGCTGACTGTTTTGACATCACGTTCGAAAACATCCCGGGTCGCCTGAGCCTCGCACAGAGTAGGGAAGTCATGACCATGATCCGCCTCGGTGCCCCTAGGTTCGCGTGATGTGCAGGTCGTGTTTTCCAAAGACTAATTTCTGCGCATGAATAGGGTTTCCAATGAAAAAAGTCATTCTTTTACTCACGCTTTTTATCAGTTCACTTTCAGCACTAGGAGCGGATATGTCTAACGGCGCCGATAATTTTTATACGAGCGAAAAAGTGACCGTGCAAAAAGTCATGTTCAAAAATCAATACCAAATGAACGTGGCCGGGAATCTTTTCACGCCCAAACATCTGGATCTCAAAGGGAAGAGTCCCGCTATCGTTGTCGGCCATCCAATGGGCGCCGTCAAGGAGCAAAGCGCGAACCTATATGCCACGAAAATGGCGGAGCAGGGATTCGTGACGCTGTCCCTGGATCTCTCGTTTTGGGGCGAAAGCGAGGGACGACCTCGCAATGCTGTCTCGCCGGATATCTATGCGGAGGACTTTAGCGCGGCAGTGGATTTTCTGGGCTCCCAGCCTTACATCGACAAAGAGCGGATTGGGGCCATCGGGATTTGTGGTAGCGGTAGCTTCGTGATCAGTGCGGCCAAGATCGATCCACGCATGAAAGCCATTGCAACGGTGAGCATGTACGACATGGGCGCAGCCAATCGCAATGGCTTGAAGCATTCGCAGACACTTGAGCAACGTAAAGACATCATCGCCCAAGCAGCACAACAACGTTATGTGGAGTTCACTGGCGGTGAAGCCCGCTACACCAGCGGTACGGTGCATAAACTGGATGAGACTACGCATCCCATTCAGCAGGAGTTTTACGACTTCTACCGCACACCGCGCGGCGAGTACACGCCACCCAGCTCGACGAAGGAACTGACGACGCACCCAACGCTGGCCAGCAACATCAAGTTCATGAACTTTTACCCATTCAATGACATTGAGACGATTTCACCTCGTCCGATGTTGTTCATAGCGGGCGCAGATGCGCACTCAAGAGAGTTCAGCGAAGAGGCTTACAAGCTTGCCGGTCAACCCAAGGAGCTTGTCATCATTCCAGGCGCTGGCCATGTCGACCTCTATGACCGTGTCAATCTTATTCCCTTTGACAAGCTGACGACCTTTTTTCAGAGCAACCTTAAGTAATCGATTGATCGGATTTACGTTGCAAATGAGCCTCGCGGCAGTGCTTTACTCAGGTGTCTGAAAAGCTCGGAACGTCGTTTATTCAAGGGGTTTAGTGACGCATGAATGTCCTCTTATGGCTTTGCTTCCTGATCCAAAGGACAGCAATCGACCCAAACAACCATTTCACACGCTAACAGGGATTATCTGTGTTCAGGTTTTCCCGCTTCTTTAATCCAGGTATCAAGCTCTGTAACCATTTTATTGACCTCACTGTCTTCCCGTTCGGAGGGGCGAATAATGGCGTTCCAGGCGATATCCAAGCCGTCATTCAGGGCCGCCCACGCCAGCTCCCCGCGCTCAAGGCTGGGGGTCACCAAGTCGCGTTGCAGGATGCTGATTCCGTAGCCTGAGCGCACCAACTCAACGATGGCTTCGATCAACTCCACCGTGATCATGCGGCGCGGCAAGATGCTGGCGGGGGCGAAGAAACGGTCATATTCCCAGCCGCTGGCGCGATCGGTCGAGTACGTCACCAGGTTGTAGGTCTTGAAGTCTTGCGCGTAGATATTTTTCCTTCCCGCAAGGGGATGATCGGTTGCCATGATCGCAATCAAGTCGTCCCGAAAAAGCGGCAACTTGGCGACACCACTAGGCACCATGCCGTCATCGATGATGGACACATCGAGTCTGCCTTGCATCAGGCTCGCGTAAACGTCATTACGGGGCACGGTCACCAGTGTGATTTCAATGTCTGGCCGGAGACTTGAGTAGTGCTTGATGAATTTTGGAATCCAGCGAAACGGGCCGTAGGAGGTGACGCCCATGCGTACAAACGCCGTGACGCCACCGGCCATGGACCGGGCTTCAGATTCGGCTTCATTGAGTATCGCGATGATGTCTTTGGCTGCGCGTTCCAGGCGCGCGCCAGCAGGGCTGAGCCTTAGCTTTCCTCCTGATCTTTCCGTGAGGCTTACACCCAGCCGCCGCTCGGCTTCGCGCAGGCGATGACTGACTGCCGAGGGCGTCAGCCATAAACGCTCGGCAACGGCCGTTACCGAGTCCACCTCCGACAGGGTTTTTAACATCACAAGGTGATCCAGCGTGAGTCTCATGGCGAGCGACCTGAAAATAATTCACGAAATTGCGTAAAATTATGAGCGTGACTTGTTTTTTGTGCCGATGCAATCTGAATCCAGCAGAGCCACTGGAGACCAACAATAATGACTACCCTGCCTTTCACACCTGCACCAACCCTGGGCGATATCATCGATCTTGAGCGTTACCCCATTACTGACCGCAGCAGTTCCGTTTACCTCGCACTGGTTGCTCAAAGTCAGTCATTGCTGGGAGAGGACGGCGTTGCGATTTTCCCTGGTTTTGTTCGCGATCCATCGGTTGTCGAGATGGCAGATCAGACACTCGCCCTGCATTCGCGCATGTTTCATTTTCGGGAAAACCACACGGTTTACTTCAAACCTCAAGAGGACAGCGTTGATCCGGAACATCCACTACGACGGTTGATGAACACGGCCAAAGACACCGTTGCCTACGCCGATATTCCGGCCGAGCATTTGATCAGGCAGATCTACGAGTCGGACGAAGTCCTTGCTTTCATCAAAGATGTATTGGCTCTGGACGCGCTCTATCGCCACGCCGATCCGTTAGCTGCCCTTAACTTGCAGGGCTTCACCGCAGGACAGCAGTTGGGATGGCATTTTGATCGTTCCGACTTCAGTGTCACGCTGTCGCTCCAAGCGGCGAGCGCCGGTGGGGATTTTGAGTATGTGCGCATGCTGCGCAATGAAAATGACGATTGTTACGACGCGGTCAGGCAATTCCTCGATGACCCGAAAACACAGCAGATAGAGGTTTTGCCTCAAGTGCCCGGCACTTTGACATTATTCCGCGGCCGCTATTCATTGCACCGGGTGACGCCGGTGGAAGGGGACCGGCTGAGGCTCAATGCGGTGTTCGCGTACGTCGACCAGCCTGACGTTGAATTCAGTGCTTATGCCCGCCAGTTGTTCTACGGGCGCACCTCCGTAGATCCGGTTTGAGTTTCACCAATAACAATAAAAGCAATTGATTCACGCCTTCGCTTCACGTGTATGCGCACGTACGTGTCCATGCTAAATCTGATGGACTCGTTGGTTCCTGTGTCGCACACAACAGTTCGCTGCCCCCAATAATAATGATTCGGAGCGTCTGATTATGAAAAACAGGAAGAAGTTGCTGGCCTCGTTGTTCACCCTTGGCTTGCTCGTTGGTAGTGCTTCAAGCCAGGCCTCAGGATGGTGTGAGTCGGGCAAGCCAGTGAAATTTGCCGGCCTGAATTGGGAGAGCGGGATGCTCCTGACCGACATCATGATGATCGTGCTCAAGGACGGTTATGGCTGTGCAACGGATCAGTTGGTGGGTAATACCATCATTCTTGAAACCGCTCTGGCCGGCAATGACATCCAGGTGTTTGGCGAAGAATGGATGGAACGCAGCGAGGTCTGGAAAAAGGCCGCGGCAGCCGGAAAGGTTGTCGGGGTGGGGGCGCCGATCATCGGTGCGACTCAGGGCTGGTATGTACCGCGCTATGTCGTTGAGGGGGACGCTAAACGTAACCGGCCAGCGCAAGCGCCGGACCTCAAGACAGTCGCTGACCTGAGCAAGTACGCGAGCGTTTTTCACGATGCGGAGGAGCCATCCAAAGGCCGCTTCTACAACTGTCCTGCGGGTTGGATTTGTGAACAGGACAATACCGAGATGTTGAAAGAGTATGGTCTTGAAAGCACCTACACGAATTTCCGTCCTGGCACGGGTGCCGCATTGGATGCGGCTGTCCTGTCCAGCTATAAGCGCGGTGAACCGGTGCTGTTCTACTACTGGTCACCGACGCCGCTGATGGGTCAAATTGACGCGATCAGACTGGAAGAAAAGACGGGAGCCAACAAAGACGTTATTACCATGGTCGGACTCTCCAAGGCTTTTCATGAACAGGCGCCTGAGCTGGTAGCGGTTCTGCAGAAGGTCAACATTCCCATCGATCTGTTGAATCAGAACCTGGCGAGGATGACCCGAGAACGCATCGAATCTCCGAAGCTGGCCAGACTGTTCCTCAAGGAACACCCGGAAATCTGGCACGCCTGGGTAGATGACGCCGCGGCAAAAAAGATCGAGGCATCGCTCTAACCTGTCTGAGGGCAAGGATGCCCGCCCTTGGTAGCGTCCCTCTGAACACACTCTCACTGCTGATTTTTACTGCTTCTACACAGAGGCGGCTCTTCTTCGCGTCCGGAAATTACGAACATGATCAAATCACGAGCGGCCGTCGCTTTCGCGGCGAACCAGCCACTGCAAATTGTGGAAATCGATGTGGCACCGCCGCAAGCCGGTGAAGTACGGGTGCGCATAATTGCGACAGGTGTCTGTCACACCGATGCGTTTACCTTGTCCGGTGCCGATCCCGAAGGGATCTTCCCCGTCATTCTTGGCCACGAAGGCGGTGGTGTTGTCGAAGCGGTGGGCGAGGGTGTGACTACCCTGGCGGTAGGCGATCATGTGATCCCGCTCTACACCCCGGAATGTGGCGACTGCAAATTTTGTAAGTCCGGGAAGACCAACCTCTGCCAGAAAATTCGTGCGACTCAAGGCAAGGGCCTGATGCCGGATGGCACCAGTCGCTTCTCCTACGAAGGCCAGCCCCTGTTTCACTACATGGGCACCTCGACCTTTTCCGAGTACACGGTGCTGCCGGAAATCTCGCTGGCCAAAATTCCGAAGGAGGCGCCGCTGGAGCAGGTTTGCCTGCTGGGTTGCGGTGTGACGACCGGCATTGGTGCGGTGCTCAACACGGCAAAAGTGGAGGAGGGCGCCAGCGTGGCGATCTTCGGTCTTGGCGGCATCGGCCTGGCAGCGATCATCGGCGCGACCATGGCCAAGGCAGGGCGGATCATCGCGATCGACATCAACCCAGCCAAGTTCGAAGTCGCCAGGCAGCTGGGCGCTACCGACTTCATCAATCCTAAGGATCACGACAAGCCTATTCAGGACGTGATTGTCGAGATGACTGAAGGCGGCGTGGACTACTCCTTCGAATGCATTGGCAACGTCAATCTCATGCGTGCAGCCCTGGAGAGCTGTCACAAAGGGTGGGGCGAGTCGGTGATTATCGGAGTCGCTGGCGCCGGCCAGGAAATCAGCACCCGACCGTTCCAGCTCGTGACCGGTCGTGTCTGGCGCGGCTCTGCTTTCGGCGGTGTAAAAGGCCGCAGTGAATTGCCCACGTATGTCGAAAAGGCCCAGACCGGTGAAATCCCGCTCAACACCTTCATCACCCACACCATGGGGCTTGAAGACATTAACAAGGCCTTCGAGTTGATGCATGAAGGCAAGAGTATTCGCACCGTTATCCATTTCGATCGCTGACTAAATCGTCCAGGTGTTGAGCGTTAGACGTCTCGCGCACGGGCGAACTGCAATGCCCACCCATGTTGTTTTTAAAGAGAGAGCATCAAAAATGAGCATCTTCACTCATGTCACCGTCGGTACCAACGATCTGCAAAAGGCCCGCAGTTTTTACGACAATGTGCTCGGCGCACTCGGTCAGAAACGCATCGCTGATCTGGAAGATAATGGATCGATCTGGGGTGAGAATGCCCCGTCCTTCTTCGTGCTGAAACCGGCAAACGGCGCGCCTGCCAGCGTCGGCAACGGTGTCACCGTCAGTTTTGAAGCACCGAATCGCGCCGCAATCGACGCCTTCCACGCGGCCGCTCTGGCCTGTGGTGGCACCGACGAAGGCGCCCCCGGGCCACGTGGTTGGGCACCTGATGCTTATGCCGCCTATGCCCGGGATCTGGATGGCAACAAATTGGCCGCGTACTGTTTCAAGCCTGTCTGAGCTTTATTCAAGTTGCGCATTCACTCCCGTGGGGTGGTCAATCCCACGTGAGGTTGTGGTGATTGTTAGAAGTTGCCAGTGACCCTGTTGCAGGACACGTGTACAGACGGCCGGTCGTTAGCTGTTCGCTACGATCGGCCGCTATTAACTGGGGATCCAACCGGTCGACGCCTAGCGACAATCCGCCATTGCGTCGCCCCACGTGCCCATCACGATTTTGCCCGCTACAATGCGCACCTACCGTGATAACCAGATAAAAAATATGTCTCTGTCTAAACATCACCTGGAATTACTCAGCCCCGCCCGTGACGTGACCATCGCTCGCGAGGCCATCCTGCACGGTGCCGACGCCGTGTACATCGGTGGCCCGAGCTTCGGCGCCCGGCATAACGCCTGCAACGAAGTCAGCGATATTGCGCAACTCGTGGCGTTCGCCCGTCGCTACCACGCCCGCGTGTTCACCACGATCAACACGATCCTGCATGACAACGAGCTGGAGCCGGCGCGCAAGCTTATCCACCAGTTGTACGATGCGGGCGTTGACGCGTTGATCGTTCAGGATCTGGGCGTGATGGAGCTGGATATCCCGCCGATCGAGCTGCACGCCAGCACCCAGACCGACATCCGCACACTGGCGCGGGCCAAGTTCCTGGACCAGGCGGGTTTCTCCCAACTGGTATTGGCTCGCGAGCTGAACCTGCAAGAGATTCGCGCCATCGCCGACGAGACCGATGCCGCGATCGAATTCTTCATCCACGGCGCGTTGTGTGTGGCGTTTTCCGGGCAGTGCAATATTTCCCACGCCCAGAACGGCCGTAGCGCCAACCGGGGCGACTGCTCCCAGGCCTGTCGTTTGCCTTACACCCTCAAGGATGATCAGGGCCGCGTCGTTGCCTACGAAAAACACCTGCGGTCGATGAAAGACAACAATCAGAGCGCCAACATCCGTGCGTTGGTCGAAGCCGGGGTTCGTTCGTTCAAGATCGAAGGACGCTACAAGGACATGGGCTATGTGAAAAACATCACGGCCTATTACCGTCAGCGTCTGGACGACGTGCTTGAAGACCGTCCGGACCTGGCTCGGGCCTCCAGCGGCCGCACCGCGCACTTCTTCGTGCCCGACCCGGACAAAACCTTCCACCGTGGCAGCACCGACTACTTCGTCAGCGAGCGCAAGATCGACATCGGTGCCTTCGACTCACCGACCTTCACTGGTTTGTCGGTGGGCGTGGTGGAGAAGGTCGGCAAGCGTGATTTGCAGGTGGTGACCTTTGAGCCGCTGTCCAATGGCGACGGCCTCAATGTGCAAATCAAGCGCGAGGTGGTGGGTTTGCGCGCCAACATCGCCGAGCCCAAGGGTGAATTCCTCGAAGACGGCCAGAAGCGCTATCGCTACCGGGTCCAACCCAACGAGATGCCGGACGGGATGTTCAAGCTGCGGCCCAACCATCCACTGAGCCGCAACCTGGACCATAACTGGCAGCAAGCCTTGCAGAAGACTTCCGCCGAGCGTCGTATCGGTTTGAGTTGGGTGGCTCGTCTTGACGAGCAGCGCCTGCAACTGACTGCCACGAGCGAGGAGGGCGTCAGCGCCAGCGCATCTCTGGACGGTCCGTTCGGCCTGGCCAACAAGCCGGAGCAGGCGCTGGAGCAACTGCGAGATCTGCTCGGTCAATTGGGCACCACGGTTTATCACGCCACCGCCGTTAAGCTGGATGCACCCCAGGCGTTCTTCATCCCTAACTCGCAGCTCAAAACCTTGCGCCGCGAAGTGATTGAGGCGTTGACCGAGGCCCGTCTGCTCGCCCACCCGAGAGGTCATCGCAAGGCCGAAACGACTCCGCCGCCGGTGTATCCGGAGTCGCATCTGTCATTCCTGGCCAACGTCTACAACCAGAAGGCCCGGGACTTTTACCACCGTCACGGCGTCAAGCTGATCGACGCAGCGTTTGAAGCCCATGAAGAAACCGGGGAAGTGCCGGTGATGATCACCAAGCACTGCCTGCGGTTCTCCTTCAACCTGTGCCCCAAGCAAGCCAAAGGCGTCACCGGTGTGCGCACCAAGGTCGCGCCCATGCAATTGGTGCACGGTGACGAGGTGCTGACGCTGAAGTTCGATTGCAAACCGTGCGAAATGCACGTCATCGGCAAGATCAAGGGCCACATCCTTGACCTGCCGCTGCCGGGCAGTGTGTCGGAGCCGGTCGTGGGTTACATCAGTCCTGAAGACCTGCTGAAGACGATTCCTCGCGCGCCGCATTGAGTGACGGGGGCTCCCCGATGAAAAGACCTGAAGATGCACCCGCTGCGTTCCAGGCCGCCTGGAACAGCCATGATATGGCTGCTCTGGGCCGTCTGTTCGATCAGGAAGCGACGTTCGTGAGTCGTTTCGGACACTATGTTCGGGGCATTGAAGAGATTGTGGCGCTGCACGTGCCGATTCACGAAACGATCTATCGCGACTCTACGCTTCAGAACGAACTCATCGATGTTGATCATGTTGCGGCCGGAGTGGCCGTCATCCATTTCTGGAGTCGCCTGATGGCCGGTTCCGCCCATCCTGCCGGCACACACGCAGTGGATACGCTGATACTCGCGGTGCTAACGAGGCAGGACGATACCTGGCGCATACGAGCGCTTGAGAATGTGACCCTCACCAATCCGCGGACGGGGGAGGCTGTCTTGCGGTATTAGCGAAACGGGGTGTTGGATAAAAAGAGCAACCCGTGTAAACGCTGAACTGTGGTGAGGGGGCTTGCCCCCGTTGGGCAGCGAAGCGGCCCCAAAAAATGGGCCTGCTGCGCAGTCCAGCGGGAGCAAGCTCCCTCGCCACAGGTTACTCATCGTGAAGTAGAAAGGTGGCGGATTTATTTTTCCGTTTCCTTTCTAGTCTGGAGATCGAGATATGAATGATCTAGAACAAAAAGTTCGTGAGTGCCAATGCAAACAATGTCGCGCGTTATGCAGACTAATTGATGAGTGCAGGGCAGATATTAGGTTTTCCGAAGCAAAAGCAGGCCGGCTCTGCGAGCTAGCGGTCGTTGCTGCCGAGGGAGTCGATGGGATTTCTGAAAGTGCTGTCGTTGCAGCAAGAAGATCTTATGCCCAACACTTGGGTGTAAAGCTTGATGGCCCTACGAGCAACGCAGAGGATCCAGCTCATATTGAGTGGGCAATGAGCAATTCGAACCATAATCCCGCAGCAAAAAACAGAATTAACCTTGGTAGTGCTAAGGCCTTTTCTCTAAATGGCAGATATTTTCTCCTGCAGCCGATTATCCAAAGTACCTGACAAGGCGCTGAAGTCGGCAGGAAATAAATTCGTGCACTTTTCCGCGTGTGCTGCCTTCGAAAGGAGGCGGCGCGTTCTGTGCCACATCGACAACTGCCCGGTTTGATCTAGCATTAAATAACTCACGGGAGAAAAATCATGCCCGTCGTTCTCAGAAATGCGTTGGCCGTTGCTTCGGGATTATTGTTTTATATCGCCGCGAGCGGTCAAGGCAATGCAGATACCCCTCAGCCACCGGCAATTCTCCCGCTGGAATCCGAGGCGGTGCCCACACTTATCGCCTATCCGCCGCTTGCCGAGCCGCTCGCTCGCGGTGTTGTCATCATCCAGTATCAAATAGAGCACGCCAGGGTCATGCCGGTATTTGGCAAGACGGCTGCTGAGGTATCCCCCCGTCTCGCTCACCTGCATGTGACCGTCGACGACTGGAAAGGGACATGGGCGCACACCAGCGAAGATCCGATTATCGTGGTTGGGCTGACGCCCGGCACGCATAAGGTGCTGCTTGAAGTGGCCGACCCGACGCACAAAATTCTCACCCGTACGGAAGTGAGTTTTGTTGTTCCGCAGAAGTGAGCGGCTTCAGACCACAGAAAAATATATTCGCCCCCTTTCGCAGACCTGTGGCGAGGGAGCTTGCTCCCGCTGGGCAGCGAAGCGGCCCCCAAAAAATGGGCCTGCTGCGCAGTCCAGCGGGAGCAAGCTCCCTCGCCACAGGTTATTCATCGTTCTCAAGACAGGAGTCTGTAGGAACTGCGTGTCAGTCCATTCAACAGATTTTGAAAGCGCGTGTTTAAACACCCTCTAGGTTACGTCCTGAAAGCTACAAAACCTTGCGCCGTTGCCTACGGCTACGCCAGAATCCGCCGGCTTGTGCGCCTTTGATACGGGCCTTATCGTTTCCATGTCGCTGAAAAACAGCGATCGGGTTTGGTAGCCCGGTTTCGTATCACGGTGCATGGCGTCACTTATTATGGTGGCCATGCGCGGGGCTCTTTCGAGGGCGCCGGGAACTGATACGACCGGTCTACCAACCCGCGTATGGCCATCACCCTTCGTTGGTAGCGAAAGTGACGGCTCTTTGCTAATAAACTCGTATCAGGAGTTTGATTTATGTTCAAAGTAACGCCCAATCCGCCGGACGCCGATTCGCCAGACACTGATCCGGTTTCCCCGTACGAACCCCATTCAAAAAAACTCAACGAAGCCGCCGAGCGCGCACTCAACTTTCACTTTCCGTCGAATGCCGACATCAAAGCCACCAAGCGAACACGCAGCATGCTGTTTTCCGTGGATCCAGCGGCCACGGCCGAAACGCTGGCCGTATTTTTGGTCGAAACGCTGGCGTCGGTCGATGTGATGATCCATCAGTTGGTGGACCATCTGGAGGGTGAGTCACGCTACGCCTTGCTGGGTATTTCCAACAGCATCATGGTGGCGGAGATCACGGCGAACCGGGTGCTGGATAAGGTTGAGCCCTCCGTGTAACCGCTGTTCTGTGGCGAGGGAGCTTGCTCCCGCTGGGCAGCGAAGCGGCCCCAAAAAATGGGCCTGCTGCGCAGTCCAGCGGGAGCAAGCTCCCTCGCCACAGGTTATGCATCGTTTGTTGAATTGCCTTTTCCACGGCAGAGATTGCCGGATCGCTCATCATTCCATTGGAACTCCCCACACAACGCTCCGTCATCTGGAATACGGGGGGCTGCGGGTATTTCGTGGCGAACCCTGTTAACGCTTTTTCAATCAGAAGGCGAGGGACGACATGAATACTTCAGACAGCACCAACGGGAACCAGCCCGATAAACCTGACACCGGAGGCACAGAGCAAAACTTCGAACACCTGAAAGAAAACGTAACAGAGGCACTGGGCGATGCACGGCAGCAGGCGGATGAGCAGTTTGGCCAATACCGCGACACCGCGGCAGACCAAATTGAAGCACTCGCGCAAGGGACCAAATCTTTCGTTTCAGAACTGGAGGACAAGGACACCCTGGGCATGTCCGATTACCTCGTGGACATGGCGGAGTCCATGAGCGGCCTGGCGGGAAACCTGCGCGGGAAAAGCGCGGAACAGTTGCTCCATGACGGCGCTGACCTGGCCCGTAACAACCCGGCCCTGTTCATTGCGGGCAGCATTGCGTTGGGCTTTGGCTTGTCGCGCTTTCTCAAGGCCGGTTCAGCACCAGCGGCGACATTCACCGCTGCCAGAGATCCGGCCGCCGGCCACTCGATGCCGCCATCGGGTGGTTTTGGTGCTCAACGCCCCTACGAAACTTCCGTTCCCTCCCGCACCGATCAAAGCCCTGACCACGCCGCCGGCTTCACGCCGTCAGCATCCGATGATCACGGCCATCCTTCGGACTTCGCTACGCCTTCGACCCCTGGTTCGACCAACGTCAATGGAGCATTGTGATGAACAGAGAAGATCCCAATTTCCCGGGGGCAACACCGGCGTCCGTTCCCGACCCTGACGCTTCGGTCGTCGGACTGTTACGGCAGTTAGCCCGCGAAGTGCCCGCGCTGTTCACCAAGGAACTGGCGTTGGCCAAAGCCGAACTTCAGGCCAGTCTCACCACGCTCAAGGCCGGCATTGCCGGGGTCGCGAGCGGTGCGATTGTGCTGATGGCGGGGTTCATCATTCTGTTGATGTCCGCCGTCTATGGCCTGAGCCTCGTGATGGCGCCGTGGTTGGCCGCACTGATCGTCGGTGTAGTAGTGATGATCGCCGGGTTCGCGATGCTGCAGGCCGGAAAAAAACAGTTCGAACCGTCCCATTTGAAACCTGATCGGACGTTGGACGCCTTGAACAAAGACCAGGAAGCGCTGCGCAGGAGAGTCTCATGAACAGTGAATTCGAATACGAGTCGCAAAAAAGCCCCGAAGCCATCGAGCGCGATATCGATGCGCAGCGGGCGAGCATCGGCAACATTGTCGATGCCCTCGAAAGCAAGTTCACGCCGGGGCAAGCCTTTGATCAGGCGTTGTCGTTCATGCAGAACAACGGCACGACCTTCCTGACCAATCTGGGGACCAGCGTTCGAAACAATCCTGTGCCTGCGGTGCTGACATCGGTGGGATTGCTGTGGCTGATGATGAGTCAGAACCGTCCGCCGACCCCACGCCCGGTTTATCCCGCAAGCCCCGATCACAACAAAGTCGGGGAGTGGGCCGATGGACTGGCCGAAGGCATCGACAGTGCACGTGATCATCTGCATCAGACTGCTGACACGCTCAAGGACGGTTTCCAGAGTGTGAAAGACAAAGCGTCGAACCTGGGTGACAACCTCGGCGCTGCCACCGACAACATCAGCCATGTCGTACACGACGCCAGCGACCGTTTAGTGCGCAGTACCCAAGTGGTGGGCGATCAGTTCAGCCGTCTGCTCAAGGAGCAGCCGCTGATGGTCGCTGCTGCGGGTATCGCATTGGGTGCCATGCTTGGGGCGGCATTGCCGTCGACAGCGACCGAGCAACGCTACATGGGCAAGACCAGCGCCGGGCTGGCGGACAAGGTCAAGCAACAGGCGCGGGAGGGATTTGAGGCGGTGCGCGATACAGTGACCAAAACCACGGATCACTCGGACGTGGGGATGAACCCGGAACGCGATCAATCCGGAAGGACTGATGGTCCAGCCGATCTCTCTCGAGGATTGGGGACGGCGTAAGCGTTGAAGGAAAGGCGGGAGGTTGAATGTTGACCTCCCGTTTTTTTTGCCGCCAAGAAACGTTGCGGCGCTGAAGCACATTGGCAATGCATCTTGAAAACAGTCGTGACAGCGGTTGAGACTGACGAGGAAAGAAAAGTTTTAGTCCGTTGAAAAGTGCCCGACGACTGGCGACAAAACAGGCAATTTGCACGGCCAAAAACCGTCGGTCGCGATCCCTCAAATCTTTTTAAAATTTTCTCAAGGGCAACACCTTCAGATGACTGTGGGCGCCGCATTCGATGAATCATCGAATGGGTATCGGCGCCTTTCAGGCCTGGATGCTTGTCGATACAGCGTTGGGCTGAACGGGAATTCGTCTTAACCGATTTGAGAGTGAGTTTATTTTGCCGAAAATTTTAACTTCCCACCTGGACGACGCCGAACTGAGCGAACACAACGCCAAGATGTTCGGATCACCCAAGGAACGCCTGGACTTTTATCGCCGGGAGATTCAATACGAGACGAGCATTTTGGCGAACCGGACTGACGCCTATCTGGCCGCACAATCATTTTTGGTCATTGCATTCGCATCGTGTATGGCCAATCTCAACCCTGAATGGGGAAAGCTGTTCACGCTGGTGGTGCCGCCGTTTCTTGCCACGCTGGGACTGCTGAGTTCATTGAATGCGTGGCCTGGCATTCGCGCGGCGTATGACATCATTGATCATTGGTATTACAAACAGAGCGAGCTCTTGCGAAGTGAGCCGATGATGGGCCTGGCGTATGACGAATCGCCGCTCTTCAGCGAAAGTGAGTCGACGCACAAGGGGTATCGAAAGGCCCTGCTGTTTTCCGTTCGCACGCCTTGGATCTTCGCGACGTTTTGGGTCCTGCTCGCTAGCTGGTCTGTGTTTATCCAACTGGCAAAACCGAGTGCATGACAGGATTGGGTTCTCGATCAGCGCCTCCTGTCAGCCTTCATGAACTCAAACGCCAGCCTCATGTTCCATGTTGAAAGACTCTGGGATGCGCGCCGTCATGAACTCATTCAGAAACAGGCTGGCACCGCCTCTGGACAAAAAAATCCGGGCACTGGATTCATGGCATCGTGCGTTTGAGAATTGCTCCCTGCGTATGGAGTGCCCGGACGCCTATCATGAAGAGCTGCTTCGTCTGGCTGACGAGATGGATCGGCAGGACATCGTTACTTGGGAGGAGTGGCGAGACTTACGAACCGAGGCGGATCAAGCTTACTCGCGCGCTGTCGCGGGTGAGGATTACCACAGGTGATCCCTCAGACATTCACACGCCCCATCCTTCCCTCACAGCCTTGCGAATCCCCTCCAGCAACATCGCAAACGCCGGGTTGTCATTGTTCTCGCGCCAGATCAAATGCAGCTCGCTCTGTACGCCTTCCCCCAGATCGATATCCCGGAACACCACGTTCTTGAACACCACGCTGGTGGCGCAACGCGGGACCAACGCCAGGCCCATTCCGGCGTTTACCAGCGCCAGGATCGTCAGTGACGAACCGAGCCATTGCACGTATTCCGGGGCAACGCGGGCCGAGCGCAGCATGCCGGTCAGCAGTTCGTTGAAGGGCGGGTAGGCGGCGTGGGAGTACATCAGGAACGGTTGTGCGTCGAGGTCTTGGACAGACACGGTGTCGGCAGTGGCCAGCGGGTGGCGACTGGGTACGGCGAGTACGAACGGCTCGCGCACCAGGCACTCGGTGGCGTAGCCCGGTTCCAGCAAGGGCGCGCGGACGATGCCCAGATCGATACGCCGGGCGCGAAGGGCTTCGTGCTGCTGGTAGGTGTTCATCTCTGACAGGTCGATTTTGACGTGGGGCTGTGTGAGCCGCGCTTCGGCAATGACCTTGGGCAGGAATTCGTACACCGCGCTGCCGACGAAGCTGATGTTGACCGAGCCGATGTCGCCTTCGGCAAACCGTCGAGCAGTCACCGCGGCTTGCTGGGCGCGCTCCAGCAGGTTTTGCGCTTCGATGAAGAAGGCACGACCGGCGGCGGTGAGGGCGACGCTGCGAGTGGTGCGGGTGAACAGTTCGACACCGAGGTGGTGCTCCAACAACTGGATCTGTCGACTGAGCGGCGGTTGCGTCATGTTCAGGCGTTCGGCGGCGCGCCGAAAGTTGAGTTCGGTGGCCACTGTGGTGAAGCAGCGCAGTTGAGTCAGTTCGAACATTGATCTAATCCAGGTATCAATCGAATGACAAGTTAGATTAGACGGGATCAATTGTCGCGTCCATGATCGGTCCGTCCCTAAAAAAACAATGATCGGGAGTTGCCTCTTGAATACCCTCCAGAATCCGCCGGACCCGACTGTGTTGGCCCGCGCCGCGGCCAAGGTCAAGCACCACGTGCTGCCGCTGTTTGTGGTGATGTTCATCGTCAACTACATCGACCGGGTCAACATCGGCTTCGTGCGCAGCCACATGGAAACCGACCTGGGCATCGGCGCGGCGGCCTATGGCCTGGGTGCAGGGCTGTTCTTCATCGGTTACGCAATATTCGAAGTGCCCTCCAACCTGCTGTTGCAACGCTACGGTGCTCGCGCCTGGTTGACGCGCATCATGTTCACCTGGGGCGCAGCCGCCATGGCCATGGCCTTCGTGCGCGGCGAAACCAGTTTTTATGTGCTGCGCTTCGTTCTCGGCGCAGCCGAAGCGGGTTTCTTTCCTGGCATCATTTACTACTTCACCCAGTGGCTGCCGTCGACGGAACGGGGCAAGGCCATGGCAATCTTTCTCAGCGGTTCGGCGATTGCGTCGGTCATTTCCGGCCCGGTGTCCGGTGCGCTGCTGAACGTCAGCGGTTTCAGCCTGCATGGCTGGCAGTGGATGTTCCTGATTGAAGGTTTCGCGTCCATCGTCCTGTGCGGTTTTGTCTGGTTCTGGCTGCAATCCCATCCGCGTGAAGCGAAATGGCTGAGCGCCGAGGAGAAGGACGCGCTGACAGGGGCTATTGCGCTGGAGCAGCAGGCTCGCGAAGCCGCGCAGACGATCAAGCCGTCGATGTTCAAACTGCTGGCCGACAAGCAAATTGCGCTGTTCTGTTTTATCTACTTCTCCATTGCCCTGACCATCTATGGCGCCACGTTCTGGCTGCCGAGCATGATCAAGAAAATGGGCAACCTCGGTGACTTCCAGGTCGGCCTGTTCAACTCGATTCCGTGGCTGATTTCTATCGTCGCGATGTATGGCTTCGCCGCCATGGCCAGCAAATGGAAACACCAGCAAGCCTGGGTGGCGTTGACGCTGGTGATTGCGGCGTTTGGCATGTTCATGTCGACCACCGGCGGACCGATCTTCGCCTTTGTCGCCATTTGTTTTGCGGCCATTGGTTTCAAGGCAGCCTCGGCGTTGTTCTGGCCGATTCCGCAAGGCTATCTGGATGCACGCATCGCCGCGGCGGTGATCGCGCTGATCAACTCCATCGGCAACCTGGGCGGTTTCGTGGCGCCGACGGCGTTTGGTTTTCTCGAACAAAAAACCGGCTCAATCGAGGGCGGGCTCTACGGCCTGGCCGCCACCTCACTGGTCGCCGCCGTGGTGATCTTTTTCGCGCGCACGGCGCCCCGTGGCGACGCCTTGCGCTCGCTGACCGGTAAACCCGCCACGACCCCCTTGCCACAACCCATTGTCAGTCACAGCGCTTTGAAACCAGATCCAAAGGGAGCAGCCTCTTGAAAATCAAACGAGTCACCGTCACCCCCATCGCTTTCCGTGATCCGCCGCTGCTCAATGCCAGTGGTATCCACGAACCGTTCGCGCTGCGCTCGATCATCGAGATCGAGAGCGACAATGGCTACATCGGTTTGGGTGAGAGCTACGGCGACGCTCCGGCGCTGGCGATCCAGCAGCAATTGCAAGACAAGCTGATCGGCCTCGACCCGTTCAACCTCAATCAACTGCGCGCCATCGTGCAAGCCACCGTGGCGGCGAACAAACCGGCGAGCATCGCCGGCGCGGAACTGGCACCCGGTTCTCACGCCAGCAAAGCGGTGAGCAATGCGTATTCGGCCTTCGAAGTGGCGTTCCTGGATTTACAGGCGCACTCGCTGAATGTGCCGTTGGTGGACTTGCTGGGCGGTGCGATCCGTGACGAGATTCCATTCAGCGCCTATCTGTTTTTCAAGTACGCCCAGCACATCGATTCGCCTTACAAGCCCGACAGTTGGGGGGAAGCGCTGAACGAAGAGCAGATCGTCGCCCAGGCGCGGCGCATGATCGAGACCTATGGTTTCAAGAGCATCAAGCTCAAGGCTGGCGTGCTGGAGCCGGAGCATGAAGTGGCGTGCATCAAGGCGCTGAAAAAGGCCTTTCCGGGATACCCGCTTCGGATCGATCCGAACGCTAACTGGTCCCTGGAAACCTCGATTCGCATGGCCGAACTGCTGGGCGACGACCTGCAATATTACGAAGACCCGACGCCGGGGCTGGAGGGAATGTCCGAACTGCACAAACGCACCGGCCTGCCGCTGGCGACCAACATGGTGGTGACTGATTTCGATGAGTTTCGCCGCAGTGTGGCTCTGAACAGCGTGCAGATCGTCCTCGCCGATCACCACTATTGGGGCGGCCTGCGCGACACCCAGGCACTGGCGAAAATGTGCCAGACCTTTGGCGTGGGCGTGTCCATGCACTCCAACTCGCACTTGGGGATCAGCCTGATGGCCATGGCCCATGTCGCCGCGTCGGTGCCGAATCTCGATTACGCCTGCGACACGCATTACCCGTGGCAGGAGCCGGACGAAGAGGTGATCAAGGGCGGCAAGCTGCCGATCGTCGATGGCTGCGTGAAAATTACCCGCGCGCCGGGGTTGGGCCTGGAGTTGGATCACGATCAACTCGGCAAGCTGCATGACCAATACCTGACGTGCGGCATTCGCCAGCGCGATGATGTGAAACAGATGCAGCGTTACAAACCTGAGTGGAAAACCGTCAAGCCGCGTTTTTGAGGGGGCGGTGTTTGGCTGTCTGAACAGATCACGGCTAACCCGGTGCTGGGTATTCGCCGTCCTGTGGCGAGGGAGCTTGCTCCCGCTGGACTGCGCAGCAGGCCCATTTTTTGGGGCCGCTTCGCTGCCCAGCGGGAGCAAGCTCCCTCGCCACAGGTTGCTCAGTGTTTATCCAACGCCGCCTCAGCCGCCGCAATCTGCGCCTGGCGCTGGGCAATTACATCGCCCACCGGCGGCCCCTGGAAGCGCCGGGCTTCAAAGCCGAACCAGACAATCGCCGTCAGCACCAGGAAGCCAATGGTGATGTACAGCGCCCAATCGTTCGGTGGCTGAATGCCGATGATGAAAATGATCACCATCGACAGCACCGAGAGCAGGGCGAACACCGTGTACCAGAAGCGCCCCATGTTCCACGGCCCCATGGTCGGCCACTTCGCGGTCCCGTAGGTAAACAGGCCCAGCACGATGGGAATGATGAAGGAGAAGAACAGGAAGATCACCGTGCAGGACACCACGATCGTATACACCGGCGTGGCCCCGACCGAGATCACCGACGAGCCCCAGTCAAACAGCACGGCAAGGGTGGCACCGGTCCAGATCGCCGCCACCGGGCTACGAAAGGTCGGCGAGACCGAGGCCAGTGCTTTGGAAAAGGGCAGGCCGCCGTCACGGGAGAAGGCGAAGATCATCCGCGACACCGAGGTCACCGTCGCCAACCCGCAGAGGATTTGCGAGACGAAAATCGCCACATACAACGCGAGCTTGAGCGTCGGGCTGACCTGGGTGTTCATCGCCCAGAAAAACACGTTCCAGCCTTGCTTGGCCGCTTCGTCCATGTTCGGCAGCATCAGCACGAACGAGCACAACATCACCCATCCGAACAGCAACGACCAGACCACCGACATGATCATGCCGCGCGGCACGGAAACCGCCGCGTTGCGCGTCTCTTCGGAGGTGTGCGCCGAGGCGTCATACCCGGTGATGGTGTAGATCGGCAGCAACAGGCCGAGCATGAACACCCAACCGTTCGACACCGATGGCCAGACCGCGCCGCCGGCATCGCCGGAGTAGTTGCTGAAGGTCCACAACCGCGCGAATTCATAACTCGGTGCCGAGATCAGGCAGACGATGGTCAGCGCCAGCGCGGTGGCGAAAATCAGGTAGCCGGAGAAGTCGGTGAGCTTGGCGGTCAGGCCGATCCCCAAGTGGTTACACAGGGCCTGAAGACCGGTCAGCACGGCGAGGAAAATCACCCGCACCGTAGTCGTATCTTCCATACCCAGCGCCGGGCCGAACGCACCGAAAAAGAAGTAATAGGTGCCGACGTTGATCGCGCCCAGCACGGTGACCAACCCCAAGAGGTTGAACCACGCGGTCAGCCATCCGGTGAAGCGATTGCCGAGAATCGAACCCCAGTGATACAGCCCGCCAGCGGTGGGGTACGCTGAGGAAATCTGCGCCATGGCCATGGCGAACACCCCGGAGATCAGGCAGCCGATGGGCCAGCCGATGCCGATGGACGCGCCGCCCGCGCCGGAGGTGCCCTGGGCGAGGGAGTTGATGCCCCCGGAGAGGATGCAGATGATCGAGAAGGAAATCGCGAAGTTGGAGAAAACGCCCATGCGTCGCGAGAGCTGCTGGGCGTAGCCCATGCTGTGCAGCGCCTTGACGTCGTCGTCATGCGACGCGTCGGCGCCGGGCTGACTTGCTGGATTCATGTTGTGTGCCCCTTCAGGTTTTGATACGCGCCCCTCCGGAATGCCGGACGAGCTGGCTTTCAACCCCTTGTCGTACTGCTCCTGTCTCCCACCGTACAACCTGCCCGTGCGCTGCATTCATGTGTCGAGCACCGACAGTCAACTGCTCTACAGGCGGCCGTGAAACGCCGCGTCGAAAATCTCTGCCGTACCGGCCTTGGTCAAGGGCACCGGGTTGCCGCCGGCGGAAGGGTCGACTACGGCCATGTCCGCGATCAGGTCGGCCTGTCGGTCATCCACGCCCAACTCGAACAGCGTGTGCGGCACACCGATGTCTTTGCGCAGCTTGAGGATGAAGGCCAGGAAACTGTCGAAGCCGGGGGAGGGCAAACGCAAATACGCGGCCAGGCGCGTGATGCGTTCTTCGATGGCCGTGCGATTGAATTTCAGCACGTAGGGCATGAAGGTCGCATTGGTCATGCCGTGATGGGTGTCGTACAACGCGCCCACCGGATGCGAAAGGGCGTGCATCCCGCCCAGGCCTTTCTGGAACGCGGTGGCGCCCATCGCTGCCGCCGCGAGCATGTTCGCGCGCGCTTCAAGGTCGCCTGGCGTGTGCACGGCGCGCACCAGTGCGTTGGCCACCAGGCGCATGCCTTCCACGGCGATGCCGTCGGCCAAGGGGTGAAAACCGGGGGCGCAGTAGGCTTCCAGGCAATGCGCCAAGGCGTCCATGCCGGTGCCGGCGGTGATTTTGGCCGGCATGCCGACGGTCAGCGCCGGGTCGCTGATGACCACGCGCGGCATCATTTTCGGGTGGAAGATGATGCGTTTGGTGTGGGTCGCCTCGTCGATGATCACCGCTGCACGGCCGACTTCCGAGCCCGTGCCCGCCGTGGTTGGTACCGCGATGACCGGGGCGATACGGCTTTCATCGGCGCGGGTCCAGTAGTCGCCGATGTCTTCGAAATCCCAGACCGGGCGCGTCTGCCCGCTCATGAAGGCGATGAGTTTGCCCATGTCCAGGCCACTGCCGCCACCGAAGGCGATCACGCCATCGTGGTTGCCGACGCGCCATGCATCCAGGCCACCGGCCAGGTTGGCTTCGACCGGGTTGGGCTTGAGGTCGCTAAACATCGCGACGCCAAGACCGGCGGCACGCAGGGCTTCCAGCGCGGCGAGGGTCATCGGCGCACGCGCCAGGCCACTGTCGGTGACCAGCAGCGGGCGCTGGATGCCTTGGGCGCGGCAGGTGTCGGCGAGTTCGGCGATGCGGCCGACGCCGAAGCGGATGCTCGTGGGGTAATTCCAGTTCGCGGTCAGGCTCATGGCTCAGATCTCGTGGCGCAAATGGAAGGATTTGGCGCGGGTCAGGTGTTCATAACCGAGGCGCGACAGGGTGACGCCGCGTCCGCTGTTTTTCACCCCGGTCCAGGCCAGGGCCGGGTCCAGGTAATCGCAGCGGTTCATGAACACGGTGCCGGTGTTTATCTCGTTGCCCAGGCGTTCGGCGGCGGCCAGGTCCTGAGTCCAGATCGAGGCGCTGAGCCCGAATTCGCTGTCATTCATCAGGGCGATGGCTTCGTCGTCGCCGTCCACCGGCATGACGCCGACTACCGGGCCGAAACTTTCCTCGCGCATGACGGACATTTGATGAGTGACATCGATCAGGACCTGCGGCGCGAGGTAGGCGCTGCCCGGTTCGTCAGCGGGAAACGCCGTGGGTTCAATCAGTGCGGTGGCGCCTTGGGCCAGCGCTTCGGCGATCTGGCCGCGCACGAAATCAGCGGCGGCCGGGGTGACCAAGGGGCCGAGTGTGGTGGCTTCGTCCAGCGGGTTGCCCAGCACATATTGGCGGGTCAGGGCGGCGAAACGCTCGATGAAGGCCGGGTAGAGGGTCTTGTCGACGTAAATGCGTTCGATGGCGCAGCAGCTCTGCCCGGAGTTGAAGAAGCTGCCGTCCACGAGGTTTTCTACCGCGTGTTCGAGATTGGCATCGACGCGCACGTAGGCCGGGTCTTTGCCGCCGAGCTCCAGGCCTACGCCAAGGAAGCGCCCGGTGGCGGCGGTTTCCATGGCCTCGCCAGCACCGACGGAACCGGTGAAATTCACTTGCTGCACGCGTCTGGAGCCAATGATGTCGGCGGTCTGGCGGTGATCGAGCAGCAGGTTGTGAAATAGACCGGCCGGCAAGTGGGCGTTGGCCATGGCCTCGGCGAACCGTTCACCGACCAGCAGCGTTTGCGACGCGTGTTTGAGGATGACGCTGTTGCCGGCCATCAGCGCCGGAATGATCGTGTTCACGGCGGTCAGGTACGGGTAATTCCAGGGGGCAATGACCAGCACCGTACCCAGTGGATCACGTTGAACAAACCGTCGAAAACCTGAAACAGGAGTGGGTTCTATTGCGGCCAGGGCTTCAGGCGCAATGGCAATCATGTGCCGCGCACGCTCTTCAAAACCGCGCAATTCGCCCGCACCAAACCGAACCGGGCGCCCCATTTGCCAGGCCAGTTCCCGCACGATGTCAGTTTTCATCGCCAACATAGCGTCCACCACCGCGCTGCAAAAAGCCGCGCGTTCGCTCAGTGGCCGGCGTTTCCATTGCGCCTGGGCGGTGGAGGCGGCGGTCAGTGCCTGTTCGATCTGCGTGGCGTCGGCGTAGCGGCGCTCGGCATACACCCGGCCATCGACCGGGGAAATGAGTTTGATGGTTGCCGTCATGCTGACCTCAATAGCGCTCGAAGCCGCGCTGCAATTCCCAGTCGGTGATCCGCCGGTCGTATTCTTTCTGCTCCCATTCGGCGGTGTGCACGTAGTGGTCGATCACCTCGTCGCCGAACGCTTCACGCAACATGCTCGAGGTCTGGAGCGCGGCGCTGGCTTCGCGCAAGGTCTTGGAGACTTCGGGCAGGTGGTCATCGACGTACGCGTCACCTTCAAAGGGCGGCGCGAGGGTGAGCTTCTCGTCGACTCCGGCAAGGCCCGCCGCAATCAGGGCCGCGAAGGCCAGATAAGGGTTGAGGTCGGCGCCGCCGATGCGGCATTCGATGCGAATGGATTTGCTGCTTTCGGCACACAGCCGAAAACCGGCGGTGCGATTGTCGCGACTCCACACTGCCCGCGTCGGTGCAAACGTGCCGGCCTGAAAACGCTTGTACGAATTGATGTACGGCGCGAGAAAACAGGTGATGTCGTTGGCATATTTAAGCTGCCCGGCGACCCAGGAACGCATCAGTTTCGACATGCCGAACTCGGCCTTGGCGTCGAAGAACAGCGGCTTCTTGCCGTTCTTGTCCCACAGCGAATTATGGATGTGGCTACTGGACCCGGCGGCGTCATAACGCCACTTCGCCATAAACGTGATCGCCTTGCCTTGCAGTTGCGCGATCTCTTTGCAGGCGTGCTTGATGATGACGTGGTGGTCGGCCATGGTCAGGGCATCGGCGTAGCGGATGTTGATTTCTTCCTGGCCGGGCCCCCATTCACCCTTGGAATTTTCCACGGGAATGCCGCTGGCCTGCAGGTGCTTGCGAATCGCCCGCAGCACCGGTTCTTCGCGGGTGGTCTGCAGGATGTTGTAATCCTCGATGTAATGGCCGGCGGTTTTCGGCTTGTGGTAGTTGCGCTTGTGAATGGCCTCGTAGCTCTCGTCGAACAGATAGAACTCCAGTTCCGAGGCGAACATGCCGGTATAGCCACGCTCGCGCAGGCGTTCGATTTGCTTCTTCAGGATCGCCCGCGGGCTGTGTGGCAAGTCGCGGCGATGGTGGTGATCGAGCACATCGCAGAGCACCAGCGCCGTGCATTCCAGCCAGGGCACCCGGCGCAGGGTGGACATGTCGGGCTTGAGCACAAAGTCGCCATAACCTTTGCTCCAACTGGCAGCGGCATAGCCCGGTACGGGCTCCATGTCGATGTCGTCGGCCAACAGGTAATTGCAGCAGTGGGTTTCTTCATGGCCGCTGTCGATGAAAAACTCGACCTGGAATCGTTTGCCAACCAGACGTCCCTGCATGTCGACCATGCAGACCAGTACGGTATCAATTTCGCCGGCAACGGCGGCACGCTTCAGTTCGTCAAAGCTGAGGAGGGGCTCGGTCATCACGTCATACCTGCGTGAACAGTGTGGGCCTGTCTGAAATAGCTGTTGCAGACGCTCTTCAGAAAAACCCAAACCCTGCCGGAGCGAGCATCGTGCGCAATAAGCTGATCCTTAGCTTAGCCTACTGTCGATTTGTGCAAGTTTTGATGAAGTTGGCGATACGCGCTCACCAGTTGATCCAGCGAAAACGCCAGATTTCGCCCGCTCGGGTTGGGCAAGATCCAGACCTTGGCGTTGCCGAATTTCTTGGGTTGCAGGCCCCAGGCAATCTCTCGCTGGCCGGTTAACGCGCTGTAGGCGGCTTTGCCGAGAAACGCTACGACGCGGGGTGCATGGCGCAGGATCTTCTGTTCAAAATCCGCAGCGGCGGCAATGAACTCGTGCAACGACAGCTGATCGGCGCGCGCCGTGGGCCGGCCGACCACAGCGGTCAATCCGCAGCGGTACTGCAAGATCGTCCGGTCATTTTCCGGGCGCACTTCCTCGGGGGTAAACCCGGCAAGGTGCAGCGTGCGCCAAAAACGATTGCTCCGGCCCGCAAAGTGATGCCCTTGGGCGGCGGCCGTCATGCCCGGGTTGATCCCGCAGAAAATCACGTCGAGCCGATCGGCCAGTATGTCTTCAAGTCCTTCACTCGCCATAAGGCCTCTCAACCGCAGATCACGTTGACCGCGTTGCGTGCCAGTTCGGTCAGCTCAGTGCGGGATTTGCCGGCCCGTGCCCGGATCGAAATGCTGTGCAACAGGGAAGAGGCGAGCACGGCGAGGGCGGCCGGGTCGACGTTGTCTTTGAGTTCGCCGGCGGTAACGGCTGTTCGCAGGCGTGCTTCGAGATCGGCGTCGAGACGGCTCAGGCGATCCGAAAGCACTTCGCGGATTTCAACATCCTCGACGGCTTCGGTGGTTGCCGTGCCAATCGCGAAGCAGCCGCGGGGTTGGCCGTCACCCGAGAAGTAGATCGATAGCTGCCCCTCATAGAAACGCATCAGCGCTTCGCTCAAGGACAGTTGGCTGTCCGTCAGCGCCGCGTGCATGTCGGCGGCAGCAAATTCCCAGTATTGCTCCAGCGCCTTGATATAGAGCGCGTGTTTGTCACCGAAGGCGGCATACAGGCTTGGGCGGTTCATGCCGGCTGCCGTGGCGATGCTGTCCAGCGACGCGGCGGAATAGCCGGTGCTCCAAAACACACCAAGCGCTTGCTGCAGCGCGGTCTGCGGGTCATAGGCGCGTGGGCGTCCACGTCCTTTTGCTTCGGTAATCTTTTTTTGTGCCATGGCGTACAAAAACCTTGTGTGAAGGTGGGGTGAGGCATATTCTTACACCATCGCACAAAATTAAGGAACCAGAAGTTCCTCAATTTCAGGTTTGTTGAAGCAGAGCTCGAACTGGGTATAGCGGCGACGAAACAGGGTGCGGCGGAGTGATCCTTCTGACTGCGCACGGTATGGCTGTTTTTTATGGGTATTAGCCCCTGACTTTCCCGGTTAAAGGTGTTTTCGATCATGACTAAACAGTTCGATATTCCGGCTTCACAAACCTTTGAGCACCCTGGGCCAAACCCGACATCGCCCAACAAAAAAACGCTTAAAGAAACCGTACGACCACTGCTGATGGTGGGTGTCCCGGGGCTCTTCGCCGCGATCGGGTACGCCCACTATGTCGCTGGCGAGCCTTACATCTCGACCGATAACGCTTACGCCCGAGTGGCCAAGGCGTCGATCAATGCGCGCACCTCGGGCCAGGTCATCGAGATTGCCGTCGAGGACAACCAGCCTGTTCGCAAGGGCCAGGTGTTGTTCCGCATCGACCCCAAACCGTTGCAGATCGCCGTTGACCGCGCGCAAGCCCAGCTAAGCGTTGCGCGGCTGCGCATCGATGGGCTCAAGGCCAGTTACCGGCAGCAACAGGCTGAACTGCAATCGGCCAAAGAGTCGGCCGATTTCGACCAAAAGGAGTTTGGCCGCAAGAAGGCACTGGTCGCGTCCGAGTTCGTGTCGAAGTCGATTTATGAGCGCGCCGGCACCGACGTGAAAGTGTCGCGCCAGCGAATTGCCTCGATCGAACAACAGATCGCCAGCACCGTGGTTGCCCTGAACGGTAATCCGAACATCGAGGTCGACAGCCACCCGGCCGTTCGCGAGGCCAAGGCGCAGCTGGATGAAACCCAGCTCTACCTCTCGTACGCCACGGTGTATGCGCCGGACGACGGCATCGTCGCCAAGGTCGATGATTTGCAGGTGGGCAATTTCGTCAACAACGGCGCGCCAGCCTTTGCGCTGCTGTCCGATCGCGAGGTGTGGGTGGAAGCCAACTTCCGTGAAACCGAGGTGACGCATATGCGTCCGGGCCAGTCCGCGACCATTCACCTCGATACCTACCCGGATCACGAATTCAAGGCCCACGTGGTCAGCATGAGCCCCGGTGCCGGCTCTGACTTCGCCTTGCTGCCGCCGGAAAATGCCACCGGCAACTGGGTCAAGGTGGTGCAGCGGGTGCCGGTGCGGCTCGAACTCGACGAGCTAGACCCACAGATGCCGCTCTATTCGGGGATCAGCGCCACCGTCAAGGTCGATACCGGGCACCGCACGCCATGGTGGCATCCAATCAAGGCGCTGTTTACCTCAGGAGCTTCCTGATGAACACCACCCCCGCAGGTTCATTAAGGTTGGCCGCATTGCTCGCGACGTTCATGCAATCGGCGAACCTGCCTTTGCCCAATGCCGTGCTCCGTCTGATCCAGGGCAGTATGTCGATGACCGACGATCAGGCCGGATGGATCTTCACGTCGTACCTTGCAGCGAGTGCGATCACCATGCCGATCGCGCAATGGCTCGCCGGTCGCTATGGCTTGAAGCGGGTGTATCAAACCGCGCTGGCCGTGTTCGTCCTGGGCTTGCTGCTCGCGACCCTGGCCTCGACGCCGCTGGCGTTCATCGGCGCGCGGATTATCCAGGGGCTGGCGAGTGGCGTGCTGGCGCCCTTGTCGATGGCGATTGCCCTGGAAACGTTGCCAATGGAGAAGCGTGCCAAGTTCGGCGCGACCTGGACGGCCATCGTGCTGCTGGGCATCGTCAGTGGCCCGAGCATCGGTGGCTGGGTCGCCGAACATTTCGGCTGGCGCCCGATCTTCTACATCAGCCTGCCGTTGTCGGCGTACATCTTCCTGGTGATCGCGTTGTTGCTGGCCGAGAAGAAGGCCGAGAAACGCCCAACGTTCGATTTCTTTGGTTTCGGCACCTTCACGCTGGGGCTGATCAGCCTGCAAATGTTGCTCGATCGCGGTGAGCGTCTGGACTGGTTTGCCTCGACCGAAATCTGGCTGGAGGCGATCGGCTGTGCGCTCGGGCTCTACCTGTTCCTGATGCATGTGCTGACCGCGAAGGTGCATTTCCTCAACAAGCGTTTGTTCAGCGACCGCAACTTCGTGCTGTCGACGGTGATCTTTTTTGCGGTGGGTTTCGTGTTGCTGTCGACCATGGCGCTGACCTCGCCGATGCTCGATGAAATCCTCGGCTACCCGCCGGACACCACCGGTTCGCTGACCATCCCGCGTGGCATGGGCCTGGTCGGTGCGTTTTTGCTGATGGGGCGTGTACCGGAGCGTTTCGACCGTCGTTTCTTCGTGGCGGCGGGCGTGGCCATCGTGGTGTACGCCAACTGGTTGATGCTCGGCTATTCGCCGCTGATGGACTGGTGGCCGGTGGCGCTGGCGGGTGCGATTCAGGGCATCGGCATCGGCCTGTTGATGCCATCGCTGACCAAGGTTGCGTTCAGCACGCTCGACCCGACGCTGCGCCCGGAAGGCACCGGTTTTTTCAACCTGTCGCGTGTGTACGGCAGCACCCTCGGGGTGGCGATCGTGCAGTTGTATTTCTTCAACAACACCCACGCGATGCACATGGCGCTGGCCAGCCACCTGACGCCGTATAGCGCGGCGGCACAATCGGTGGCGACGTCCCTGCAAGCCATGGCGGGGCTCAACGAAATGATCACCGGCCAGGCGGCGTTTATCGGCGTGGTCGGCCAATTCAAGATTTTGATGTTCGCGATGCTGGTGGTGAGCCCACTGGTGATCTTTCTTCGCAAGCCCGTTGCGACCAACTAGTTTTCGTGGAGTTTGCCTCATGAAATCCAATGCGCGCTTCATCAACAGACAACTGATCAACACCACCTTCGGAGCGGTAGCGGTGCTGGTGTTCCTCACCGCTTGCACGGTCGGCCCTGATTATCAAATGCCGCCACCGAGCCCGTCACAACACTACGATCAACAGGCCGAGCAACGTCTTGGTCAACGCATCGATCTGGGCAAGAAGGTCAACGGCGACTGGTGGACGGCATTTCGTTCGCCCAAGCTCGACAGCGTTGTGCGCCGTGCCATCGACGGCAATCTGGAACTCGTCGCCGCCGATGCCACGATCCGTCAGGCGGCGTCCTCCGTCGCGGCGGCGGAGGGTGTGCTTTATCCGCAAGTCGATTTTTCTGCCCAGGCCGGCCGTGTGCGTACGCACAATGGCCCGGAACCGGTGGTTTCCAACTTCTATGCCATCGGGCCTCGGGTCGGTTTCGATCTGGATGTGTTCGGCGGCAACAAGCGCCAGGTTGAACAACAGGAAGCACTGACGGCGTTTCAGCAACATCGCTACGAAGCGGCGTACCTGACCTTGACGGGCAATGTTGCCAGCCAGGCGCTGTTGATGGCCTCGGCGAACGCGCAGATCCAGGCCGTGGAAAAGCTGCTGGCCAATGACACCAAGAACCTCGAACTGGTGCGCATGGCCCACGCCAACGGCAGCACCACGCAGATCGATGTGTCGCTGGCCGAAACCCGACTCGCCCAAGACCGCACGCTGTTGCCGCCTCTCGCTCAGCAACGTGATTCGGCTCGGCATGCGCTGTCGATCCTGACGGGCAAAGGCCCGGCTGACTGGATCGCGCCGGACTTCGACCTGAGTGAATTTGCCCTGCCGGCCAATGTGCCCGTCAGTCTGCCCTCGGAAATGGCCCACACCCGGCCGGACGTACTGCAGGCCGAAGCGCAACTGCACATGGCCAGCGCCGCCGTCGGTGTCGCGACCGCCAACCTTTATCCGCATGTGGAGCTGTCAGCGTTTCTCGCGCAGTCGGCGTCCGGCAATGGCGGCGCCGCGCTCTGGGGCTTCGCTGCCGGGGTGGCGGGGCCGATCTTCAATGGCGGAACCCTCAAGGCTGAACGCCAGGCGGCGGTTGACGGCTACAACGCGTCGCTCGCGGATTATCAGCAGACCGTCATCCAGTCGTTCGGTCAGGTCGCGGACACGCTGCAAGCCATCAACCATCACGCCGAAGAAAACCTCGCCCAGGAAGACGCATTGCGCGCCGCCGACAGCAGTTTTCGTTTGAACCAGCAAGCGTACGCCCAAGGCGAGAACAGCATCCTTCAGGTGCTGGAGGCCGAGCGCGCCTATGAGCAGGCGTTGTTGGGGCAGATCAGGGTGAAGACCGCGCAGTACCTCGACACCGTTCAGTTGTTTGTCGCCCTCGGCGGCAATTCGGTCGGTGTGTTTGAGCAGCGGGTCGCCAGCCGCGAAGCATCCAAACGTTCATATCAGTAGAGGCTGCGGCCTCAGAGAGTGGAGTAAAGACATGACCTACGAAGCCTTTCACGACGAACTTCGCGAGACCAGATTTGCGCTGAACCACGGCTCGGCCGAGATGCCGGCCGTGGGTTTTGGCACCTTGTTCCGCGACCTCAGCGTCACGACCCAAGCGGTCACCCACGCGCTGGAAACCGGTTTCCGCCATTTCGACTGCGCCGAGCGTTATCGCAACGAAGACGCGGTGGGCGTCGCGTTCAAGGCCTTCCTCGACTCGGGCAAGGCCCGGCGCGAAGACCTGTTCATCACCACCAAACTGTGGAACACCAACCATCGTCCCGAGCGGGTGTTGCCGGCGTTCGAGGCCAGTTGCCGCCGGCTTCAGGTGGATTACATTGATTGCTACCTGATCCACACGCCGTTCGCCTTTCAACCCGGTGATGACCAGGAACCCCGGGACCCTTTCGGCCACATGATCTACGACTCGGGCGTGACTTTGCTCGAGACGTGGCGAGCACTTGAGCAGCTCGTGGATGACGGGCGCTGCAAGTCCATCGGCTTGTCGGACATCACCCTGGAGGCATTGAAGGCGATTGTCGACGTGGCGCGGATAAAACCCTCTGTCGTGCAGGTGGAGTCCCATCCTTACTTGCCGGAATGGGAGCTGCTGGAATTCTGCAAACAGCACGGCATCATCGTCCTCGCGTTTGCGCCGCTCGGCCATGGCATGCAGCCTGCGGTACTGGAAGATCCCGTGCTTACCGGCATCGCGAAACACCTGCAGAGAACCCCGGCTCAAGTCGCCCTGGCCTGGTCAGTGCAGCGCGGTGTGGCATTTCTGACCACGTCTGCAACACTGAGCCATATTCAGGAAAACTTTGACATTGCCACGCTGCCGCACCGGGCCATGCTTGAGATCAAGGAGGACATCACGACGCGGGTGCGCTTCAACTCGGTGGTGGAAACCGGTATCCCGGGCTTTATCCCGGGCAAAAGGTAACCCATGCTAGCGCGGCGGCCTGATCTCAGGCCGCCGTTTTTTTTGACGGGTCAATTGTGCGCCGAGGCAAAAACGATGGACGTTTTCCAAACCATGCGCTGTTTCATCGCCGTGGCCCAGAGCGGCAGCTTTACCGCCGCCGCGGTGATGCTGGACACCTCGACCACCAATATTTCCAAAGCGGTTTCGAGCCTGGAGGCGCGGTTGCGAACCCGCCTGATCAACCGCACGACCCGGCGCCTGGCACTGACCGAGGCGGGGCAGCGCTATTTGCAACGCTGCGAGAAGATTATCGAGCAGATGCGTGAAGCCGATGAGGAAGCGGGGACAGCTCAAACCCAACCCGTGGGCCGGCTGAAAATTCATGCGATGTCAGCCGTGGGTAATCACTACGTGATCAACGCCATCGCCCGGTACAGAGAGACGCATCCTTCGGTGATGTTTGATTTGACCCTGACCAATCGGCTGCCGGACTTGCTGGAGGAAGGCTATGACATGTCGATTGTGTTGGCGCGGGACTTACCCGATTCAGGCTTTGTCGCGCAACGGCTGGGCATTACCTACAGCATTCTTTGCGCCTCGCCGGCGTACCTGAAGAAACGCGGAATTCCCGAAGCACCGGTTGCACTGGGCACACATGATTGCCTGCGGATTGTGAACACGGTGATGCCGGGGGAAAACTGGGTATTCGAAGGGCCCGAAGGCGTGGTGACGGTGAGCACACCGACGTCGCCGTTTCACGTCAACACCGCCGATGCGATGACAGTGGCGATCAGCAACGGAATGGGCATCGGCATTCAACCGATTGCGTCTGCCGTAGAAGGTTTGAAAGCGGGGAATTTGGTTCGGGTATTGCCTGAGTATCATTTTGAAGAGTTGAATGTGTTTGCCATCTATCCGTCACGCAAATTCGTCGATGCGAAGATCAAGACCTGGGTGGATTTTCTCAAGGATTACATTCCGGTCCTGTTGGCCTCCGATGAAAAAATCGTCGGTTCAAGCAAAAACAGATAAACGCCGGTGTCGCCGCCATGGAGTGTCGACCCTCCATCGTCAGCACGGTATTCAACTGTTCGAACAGCCGGTGCCAATGACTTGATACTGCAGGACGTGCCGTTGACCGCGGGAGTCTTCGTAGGTCATTTGCGCCGGTACCGGGCCACACTCATCGCCGACGTCTGACACGCTGATGACGCGTTTGATGTCGAGGTGGGTGTCGTAGGTATAGGTTTCAACCGGGGCCTTGGCGGTTGCAGCTGTTGAGGCAGGGTCGTCAGCGAAGGCGGGGGCGCCAAGACTGGCAAGTGTCAGCAGAAGCGCGAATTTCGAAAGTTTCATGGTGTTCACCGTGTCGTTTGAGGAGGGTTGAGGTTCGTTTTCTACCTTGTGAGCTGTTGGTAAATGCTCACCGGGTAGGAACGATGCTAGGGGTTTGCCCTGTACTCAAACAGCGCTCGGAAGGACAAACACTGTTGCCGAATTCCGCATGAATGTAGGGCTTCTGGACGCCATCACTGCCCGTGTGGCATGGTCGAAAAAAATGCCACGCAGCCAACAGGATCAAGATGATGGAGGAGGGGAACGAGGTCGGCGGCACACCGTCGATGGCGACGCTGAAGGCCTTCAATCAATGCGTGTTGCACCTCGGGCGACTGGCTCGTGAGCGCGGCGCCTCGCAATTCATCGAAGACGGGCTGCAAGCCTTTCGCCCACTGGTGCCGTTTGCGTCGGCGTGGTGGGGCGAAATGTCCACGTCGAACGCCCATGTGCCGCCGAAAAGCTGGATGCACGGGCGCATCGACCTGCCCGAATCGTTTGCCGCCGAATGGCACAAGAACGCGGGCAGCGACCGGTTCTCCCACGACACCTTGAGCCAACCCGGCGCAGTGGTGCGCGACAGTGGTTACACCGATCCCCATGTAGAGATCGATGCGTTTGCTCGCCGTCACGATCTCTACCATGTGATCTGCATCACCTTCGAGTTGCCCGAAAGCGGTTTGATGTTCTTCGTCTGCCTCTATCGCGGTGAACACGCGTCAGGCTTCAACGACAACGAGGCCGCGTTGTTTTCGGCCTTCTGCGATCACTTGTTGCAGCTGTGGCGTTTCCAGGTGCAAGACATGATTCGCATCGACACCGGTAACGGCGCCAGCGATTTTGGTGTGGCGCGCATGGATGGAACGCTGCTGTACGTCGGCGCGAGCCTGTGTGCGGCCATTCAGCGTGAAGTGCCGGGGTGGAGCGGTTCGATGCTGCCGGCGCAAGTGATCGCCCAACTGCCGAAAGCGCCGAGCGTCATGCGCCTGGGACGCTGTACGCTGACCCTCAGCCCAAATGCCAAACACGTCATTCTGTCCCTCGAAACCCAGTCACGCGGCGTGGTGCTGGCGCCACGGGAGCGGACGGCGGCGATGCTGTTCGCCGCCGGGCACTCGTATAAAGAGATTGCCAAAATCCTCGGCTTGAGTCCCGCGACTGTGCGCACTTATCTGCGCAACTGCTACTTGCAGCTTGGGGTGAAGAGCAAAGTCGAACTGGGCACTGTCCTGTCTGCACAGGCAACCCGCCGCGAAGCCCTCTGAATCACCACCCCCTCCTCATTTGTGGAGGTCCATCCAACGCCCGCGCGCGATAGGGTATGCCTTGCATATCAGGGGCTTGCGCGCAGGCTGTTCGGGCCTCTTCCAAAACTATAAAAACAGAGGTGAGGCAGTTGAAATTTTCCAGGCTTTTTGTCGCCATTGCGGCAACCACGGCATTTTCCGGTCTGGCGCTGGTGGGGTGCCAGACCCAGGGTTCGACCCCGGCAGACATGGTCATGCGCAACGGCTATGTCTACACCGTCGATGGCCAGAACTCGGTGCAGCAGGCGATTGCCGTCATGGGCGGGAAGATCGTCTACGTCGGCAACGATGAAGGGGCGGCGTCGTACATCGGCAAGCAAACGCAATTGATCGATCTAGCGGGGCGCATGCTGATGCCGGGCTTCATTGATGCGCACATGCACCCCGGTGACGGCGGCCGCGCCATGACCTTGTGCGACCTGAAATATCAGGCCATGACCCGCAAGGAGTTCCAGAACTCCATTCAGGCGTGCCTGGATGCCGACAAGGGCAAGGGGCCCGACGTCTGGCTGGAAGTGGGCAGCTGGGACCGGATGGGCATGGACGGACTCGACGGCGACCCGGACAAATCGACGCTGGACGCCCTCAAGACCAACCGGCCGATTCAGGTGCGCTCCACCGATTTCCACACCGTGCTGGCCAACTCGCGCGGCCTGGCTGTCGCCGGCATCAACAAAAACACCGCCAATCCCGGGGATGGCAAGTACGTGCGCGACAGTGCCGGCAACCTCACCGGCATCTGCGAAGACGGGGCGGCTGACGCGATGGCCGCCGTGGTGCCACCCGCCACCGACGCGGAAAAACTCAATCAGACCCGCGCCGCGCTCGACGCCATGCGCCAACAAGGCATCACCAGTTTCTTCGATGCCTTGTCGGGGCCGGAGAATGGCAAAGCCTTCACCACGTTGCAGCAGTCGGGTGAACTGACCGCCCGGGCCTTGCTGGCAATCAAACTGGACCCGGCCGCTGCGGCAGCCGACCCGGCGAAAACCATTGCCGACGCCAAGGCGATGGCCGCGACCTACGATCAGGGCGAAGCCAAAGTCGCACCGGGCGTGAGCATGCGTCACGTCAAATTGTTCATGGATGGCATCATCAATGCGCCGGCGGATACCGGGGCGATGCTGACGCCGTACCTGCACAATGCCGGCACCGATAAGTCACCGAAATGGACGCCGGGCAAAAACGTCGGAGAGCTGTATTTCCCGCCGCAAGTGCTCAAGCCGCTGCTGTTGCAAGCCGTGCAGGCCGGCCTCGACCCGCACCTGCACGCCACCGGCGACCGCGCCGTGCGTGACTCACTCGACGGCATCGAATACGTGCGCCAGCAGCTGCCCGGCAACGGCTTTCGCCCGACCATCACCCACAACGAGTCCGTGGACCCCGCCGACTATGGGCGCTTCAAGGCCCTCGACGTGACCGCCAATATGTCCTTCCAGTGGGCGCAGCAAGCGCCGTCCACGGTCGATGGCACCAGCGATCACCTTGGGGCTTCGCGGTTTGCGCGCATGGAACCCTCGGGCAGCATCGCCCGTGCTGGCGGTCGGGTGGCGTATGGCAGCGATTGGCCGGTTGACCCGCTCGATGAGTTCCTGGCGCTGAAAGTCGGTGTCACCCGTTCCGGTGATCCGACGAACCCGCACAGCTATGGTCCCAAATACGCTGGCCGCCTGAATGCCGACCCGGCGCTGTCCCGAGCCGAAGTGCTGCGCACCATCACTGTCAACGCCGCCGAGCAACTGAAACTGGAGAACGTCGTCGGCTCGGTCGAGGTGGGCAAGTTCGCGGACCTGATCGTGCTGGATAAAAACTTCATGCAGGTGCCCGAAGAGGAACTGGCCCGTAACAGCGTGTTGATGACCGTCGTGGGGGGCAAGATCGTGTGGGCCAAGGCGCCGTTCGTAGGCCAAGTGGCCATGACCGAACAACAAAAATAACCGCCCCCTGAAACACATTCCTTGTGGGGTGAGCTTGCTCCTACAGGAGATTGCGTGGATTCGTTCTATCTTTGAAGAGAATAAAAATAATGAGCCAGCCCCACGATAGCCAACAACGAAGTCCCCTGATCGAGACCCGCTCGATCGATTTCATCCCCGAGGCCGAGCGTCATGGCAGCCTCTACAGCCAGTTCACCCTATGGCTCGGCGCCAACCTGCAAATCACCGCGATTGTCACCGGGGCGTTGGCCGTGGTGTTGGGCGGTGATGTGTTCTGGTCATTGATTGGCTTGCTGATTGGCCAGTTGCTCGGCGGTGCGGTCGTCGCCTTGCACGCAGCTCAGGGACCCAAACTGGGGCTGCCGCAGATGATCTCCAGCCGTGTGCAGTTCGGGGTCTACGGTGCGGCGATCCCGATTGTGTTGGTGTGCCTGATGTACCTCGGTTTCAGCGCCACCGGCGCGGTGTTGTCGGGGCAGGCGATTGCCCAGTTGATCAGCGTCAGCGACAGCACCGGCATTCTGATTTTCGCTGCGTGCATCACGTTCCTGACGATCTTTGGCTATCGGGTGATTCACCTGGTGGGGCGTGTGGCCAGCGTGCTGGGGATCATCGCCTTCGCTTACCTGTTCACTCGCTTGATGACGCTTAACGACATCGGCCTGCTCCTGGAAAACCGTCACTTTGCCTGGAGCACCTTCCTGCTGGCGGTATCGCTTTCAGCGTCCTGGCAGATTGCGTTTGGCCCGTACGTGGCCGACTACTCGCGTTATTTGCCGAGCAAAACGTCGTCCTGGAAAACCTTCACCGCCGTCGGCCTCGGCACCGTGCTCGGCGCCCAGGCGTCGATGGTGCTGGGTGTATTCGCTGCGGCGTTGGCCGGCGCCAACTTTCGCGGTCACGAAGTGGCGACCATCGTCGGCCTGGGCAGTACCGGAGTGATGGCCTCCTTGCTGTACCTGAGCGTGGTGTTCGGCAAGGTCACCGTGTCCACACTGAACGCCTATGGCAGCTTCATGTGCGTGGCCACCATCATCAGCGGTTTCCGTAGCCGTCTGGAAATCACCGCCCGCCAGCGCATGCTGTTCGTGCTGCTGATCGTCGCAGCATCGACCACGCTCGCGTTGGTGGGGCAGTACTCGTTCCTGAACTCGTTCAAGTACTTCATCCTGTTTTTGCTGACGTTCTTCACCCCGTGGAGCGCGATCAACCTGGTGGATTACTACTTCATCAACAAGGAGCGCTATGACATCCCGGCCTTGTCCGACCCGGCGGGGCGTTACGGTCGCTGGAACGTGTTGGGGATCAGCGTGTATGTCAGCGGCGTGTTGATCCAGCTGCCGTTTGTCGACACGCATTTCTACTCCGGGCCGATGGTCGCGCAACTGGGTGGCGTGGATATTTCCTGGATCGTCGGGCTGGTGGTGCCGGGTGTTCTTTACTACCTGCTGGCCAGGAAATCGGCGGTGGTGGTGCCGGTGGTACGAAGCACGAAAGCCTGACCGAGACGGGCGACAGTGCATTGCTCGTCATTGCACTGTCGCGGGTCCTTGATGACGCACCTGTGCTGATTTCGTCACTCCCTCCGCGCAAACCCATCAAGCCCTGGCGCCTCGAATAGACCACCCTGACCGGTCTGTTCAAGGAGATGACCATGATCCGACTGACCCTGATCGAAGCCCATGCGTTGGCCGAATCGATCCTGTTGCACAACGGTTTTAACCTGGCCCATGCGCGTGCGGTGGCGACGACGGTGACTGCCGGCGAGCGCGATGGCTGTGCCTCTCACGGCTTGTACCGGGTGCTGGGGTGCGTCAATTCTCTGCGGGCCGGCAAAGTCTCGGCCACGGCTGAACCCGAGGTCATCAACCAGGCACCGGCGATTGTGCGGGTGGATGCCGGGGGTGGTTTTTCGCAACTGGCGTTTCAGGCAGGGTTACCGTCGCTGACGGAGAAAACCCGAGCCAACGGGATTGCTGCGTTGGCGATCAATCGTTGTGTGCATTTCTCGGCGCTGTGGGTGGAGATCGAGCAGTTGACCGCTGCCGGTTTAGTGGCGCTGGCGTGTAATCCGAGTCACGCGTGGGTGGCACCGGCCGGTGGGCGCTTGCCGGTGTTCGGCACCAACCCCATTGCCTTCGGCTGGCCCCGTCAGGGACAGGATCCTTTTGTGTTCGACTTCGCCACCAGCGCCATCGCCCGTGGCGACATCGAACTGCACCGACGTGCCGGCAAAGCGATCCCCGAAGGCTGGGGTGTCGACGCGCAAGGGCAGCCCAGCACCGATGCCAACGTCGTGCTCGACAGCGGCGCGATGCTGACATTCGGCGGGCACAAGGGCTCGGCGCTGGCGGCCATGGTGGAATTGATTGCCGGGCCATTGATCGGTGACCTGACCAGCGCCGAGTCGCTGGCTTACGACGCGGGCAGCAAGTCGTCGCCGTACCATGGGGAATTGATCATTGCCCTGGATCCACGACGCTTTTTGGGGGACTCGACGCAGGCCCATCTGGCCAGGGCCGAAGCGTTGTTCCAGGGAATCGAAGGGCAGGGCGCACGCTTACCCTCCCAACGTCGATACGAAGCGCGGGCACGTAGCCTGGTGGAGGGCGTGCAGATTCCCGCGGCGTTGTATAACGACCTCAAGGCATTGCTGGATTAATTCGATAACTGTAGGAGTGAGCCTGCTCGCGATGAGGGCAGTACATGCAACATYCCYGWTGACTGACCCACCGCTTTCGCGAGCAAGCCCGCTCCCACAGTTAATCGAAGTCGTACACAAATCTTGTTTTCGGCAACGGTCCAGTGTGGGAGCGGGCTTGCTCGCGAAGGGGCCGGCACATTCAACATCCCTGATGGCTGACCCACCGCTATCGCGAGCAAGCCCGCTCCCACAGTTAATCGAAGTCGTACACAAATCTTGTTTTCGGCAACGAYCCAGTGTGGGAGCGGGCTTGCTCGCGAAGGGGCCGGCACATTCAAAATCCCTGCTGGCTGACCCACCGCTTTCGCGAGCAAGCCCGCTCCCACAGTTAATCGAAGTCGTACACAAATCTTGTTTTCGGCAACGATCCAGTGTGGGAGCGGGCTTGCTCGCGAAGGGGCCGGCACATTCAAAATCCCTGCTGGCTGACCCACCGCTTTCGCGAGCAAGCCCGCTCCCACAGTGAATCGAAGTCGTACACAAATCTTGTTTTCGGCAACGATCCAGTCTGGGAGCGGGCTTGCAAGCGAAGGGGCCGGGACATTCAACATCCCTGCTGGCTGACCCACCGCTTTCGCGAGCAAGCCCGCTCCCACAGTGAATCGAAGTCGTACACAAATCTTGTTTTCGGCAACGATCCAGTGTGGGAGCGGGCTTGCTCGCGAAGGCGGCACTACATTCGACATCTCTGTTGACTGACCCACCGCTATCGCGAGCAGGCTCACTCCTACAGGGTTTTGGGGTGTTTTTCAGATCGGGTTGCGGTGGCTGTTGCCGTCGACCAAGCGGGCAATGCCCAGTGGGTTGGCGTTTTTCAGTGGGTCGGGCAGCAGCGCGTCCGGGCAGTTCTGGTAGCACACCGGGCGCAGGAAACGCTCGATGGCCAGGCTGCCGACCGAGGTGCCACGGGCATCGGAGGTGGCCGGGTAAGGGCCGCCATGCACCATCGCATCACACACTTCGACGCCCGTGGGGTAGCCGTTGAACAGCACCCGGCCGACCTTTTGTTCCAGCAGCGCCAGCAACTCTGCGTGGTCATGCAAGTCCTGGGGTTCGCCAATCAGGGTGGCGGTGAGTTGACCGTGCAAACTGTTCAGCGCCTGGCGCAGTTCAGCCGTGTCGGCCACTTCGACGATGAGGGTGGTCGGGCCGAACACTTCTTCCTGTAGCAAAGGATCACCTTCGAGCAGCAGGCTGACGTCAGCCTTGAACAGATGCGCGCGCGCCCGATTACCGTGCTGGCCATTGCCGGTCAGGTGGGTCACGCCCGGGTGGCTGAGCAAGGCCTGCACACCTTTTTCGTAGCTGCGCAGGGTGCCGGCATTGAGCATGGTTTGCGCCGGTTGCTCAGCCAGCCGCGCAGTCAGAGTTTCGGTGAAGGCACTGAATTGCACCGAGCGTATACCGATGACCAATCCCGGATTGGTGCAAAACTGGCCGCAACCGAGCACGACAGAGGCAGCCAGTTCGCTGGCAATTTTCTCGCCGCGCACGTGAAGGGCTTCGGGCAACACCACAACCGGATTGATGCTGCTCATTTCAGCAAACACCGGAATCGGTTGTGGACGTGCGGCGGCCATGTCGCACAACGCTCGGCCACCTTTGAGCGAACCGGTGAAACCGACGGCCTGGATCGCCGGATGCTTGACCAGGGCTTCCCCCACGCCCGCGCCGTAGATCATGTTGAACACACCCTTGGGCATGCCAGTCTGCTCGGCCGCACGGATGATTGCATCCGCCACCTGTTCGGCCGTCGCCATATGCCCGCTGTGGGCCTTGAACACTACCGGGCAACCGGCGGCCAGGGCCGCTGCGGTATCGCCGCCAGCCGTGGAGAACGCCAACGGAAAGTTGCTCGCACCGAACACGGCCACAGGCCCGACGCCGATCCGATACTGACGCAGGTCGCTGCGGGGAAGTGGTTGGCGGTCGGGCAAGGCGCGGTCGATGCGTGCAGCATAAAAATCACCGCGACGCAGGACCTGAGCGAACAGGCGCATCTGGCCGCTGGTGCGAGCGCGTTCACCCTGTATCCGTGCGCTCGGCAATGCGGTTTCGCGGGTGACCAGGGCGACGAACTCGTCATCCAGGGCATCCAGTTGTGCGGCGATGGCTTCCAGAAAATCCGCACGGCGTGCCGCAGGCATAGAACGAAAGGCCGGGAACGCAGCGGCAGCAGCCTGAGCGGCGGCGTGCACTTCGCCTTCGGTGGCTTGCACGAAAGAGCAGGGCAACGCCTCGCCGGTACTGGCGTTATGGCTGTGCAACGTGAGGTTGCCGGCGGCGCTGCGCGTGCCGCCAATGTAGTTGTGGCCGAGGATCTGGGGCATGAAAATCTCCTGTCAGTGAAGTGGGTTCACGCCAGCGAATCGCCTCGACGCGGCGTCGCGGGAGCGGCGTTATCCAGTGCAGCAATGCGTGCCGCGGACTCGGCATCTACCGCGTGCAGCGACTTGCCGCGGGTTTCCCGGGTCAGCCCGACGGCAACGACAGAGATCAGCGAAGCACCCACCAGGTACCAGGCGATGGGCGTCGAGCTGTGGTACTTGTTGAGCAGCGTGAGCGCGATCAGCGGTGCGAGGGAACCGGCGAAAATCGGTGCCACCTGGTAACACAGCGAGAGGGCGGTGTAGCGCACGTGAGTCGGGAACATCTCGGCCATCAGCGCCGAATACGGTGCGTAGGTCATCGACTCGATGGCCAGCCCCAGGGTAATGGCCGCCATGATCAGCCAGTTGTTCCCGGTGTCCATCATCGGGAAGCCGACGAAGCCCCAAAATGCCGTGAGCACCGCGCCGATCAAATAGACCGGTTTGCGCCCGACGATGTCCGACAGATACCCCATCAACGGGATCATGAAGAAGTGCAGCAAGTGAGCACCGAACATCAGAAACAGAATCTCTGAAGTGTCCTTGTGCACCACCAGCTTCAGGTAGGTAATCGAGAACGTCACCACGGTGTAGTAGAGAATGTTTTCGGCAAAGCGCGCACCGATGCCTACCAGCACCGAACGCCAGTGGTGGCGCAGCACTTCCACAACGCCCAGTTGTTGCTGCTTGGTTTGCGCCTGACGCGCCTGGGCTTCCTTGAAGATCGGTGCGTCATCGACACTGGTGCGAATCCAGTAGCCGATCAACACCACCACCGCCGAGAACCAGAACGCCACGCGCCAGCCCCAAGCGAGAAACTGTTGCTCCGACAGGTTCGACGACAACAGCAGCAGGGCAACCGTCGCCACCAGATTGCCGGCCGGCACACCGGCTTGCGGCCAACTGGCCCAGAAGCCACGGCGATTGTCCGGGCAGTGTTCGGACACCAGCAAAATCGCGCCACCCCATTCACCGCCAAAGGCGAAACCCTGGATCAGCCGCAACAGCACCAGCAGCACCGGCGCCGCGTAACCGATCTGGTCGAATCCGGGCAGGCAACCCATCAGGAACGTGGTGATGCCGACCACCACCAGGCTCAGTTGCAGCAGACGCTTGCGGCCGAATTTGTCACCGTAGTGACCGAACACCAGGCCACCCAGCGGGCGGGCGAGAAAGCCCACGGCGTACAGCGCGAACGCGGCGATGATGCCGTCGACGGGACTGTCGGTCTGGCGAAAGAACAGTTGGCCAAAGACCAACGCCGAGGCCGTACCGTAGAGAAAAAATTCATACCACTCGGCGACCGTACCGGCCATGGCGGCGGCCACGACACGCTTGAGTCCGGAGGGAGTGGTTGCGCGTTGAGTGTCTTGATGATTGGGCATGCTGACGTTTCCTGTAGAGGCGCAAAAACAGGCAGCCGGGCCGGGCCTCCAAGGCCCGCCCGGCACTCACTCAGAGACCGACGTCCGGCAGGTGCGGACGGTTCGCCAGGGCTTTGGCCATGATCTGTTCGACGAACAGGCGATCCTCTTCCGGCAAGGCCAGGCGTGGCGGACGGGTCAGCGCGCTGCCGCGGCCGGCAATGGCTTCACAGAGTTTGATGCACTGCACCAGGTCGGCACGGGCATCCAGGTGCAGGATCGGCATCAGCCATTCGTAGATCGGCATGGCTTCGGCGAAGCGACCGGCCTTGGCCAGGCGGAAAATGGTTTCGCCTTCTTTCGGGAACACGTTGGACATGCCCGAGACCCAGCCTTCGGCGCCCACGGCGATGCTTTCAAGCACCACGTCATCGAGGCCGGCGAACAGCACGAAGCGGTCGCCGACTTCATTGCGCACATCAATGAAACGGCGGGTATCGCCGGAGGAATCCTTGAAGCACACCACGTTGTCGCAGTCCGCCAGGGAAATCAGGATGTCCGGGGTGACGTCGTTTTTGTAGATCGGCGGGTTGTTGTAAACCATCAACGGCACGTCGGCATGCTTGGCCACGTAGCGATAGTGTTCGGCGGTTTCAAAGGGCTTGGAGCTGTAGACCAGCGCTGGCATCAGCATCACGCCATCGACGCCGACCTTGCGCACGGCGTTGGCCACTTTGGCCGCTTGCACGCTGGTGAATTCAGCCACGCCGCAAATCACCGGCACCCGGCCGCGAGAGGCATCGACAGCGACTTCGGTGACGGCGATTTTTTCTTCGGCGGTCAACGAGGTGTTTTCACCGACCGAACCACACACCACCAGTCCCGACACACCGTCGCGAATCACGTTGGAAATCACCTGGTGGGTTTTTTCCAGGTTAATGGTGAAGTCATCGTTGAATTGAGTGGTCACCGCGGGGAAGACGCCACTCCAGTTAATACGTTTGCTCATTTGTTGCCTCCGGGTTGTTAATTGTATTTCGTATACGATATTTAAAATGAAAAGATTCGGCCAGCGCTTTTTTCAATCAATCGGGGGTTTTTATAGCCGTTGGTCTGGAGAACAGGACCCCTGTGGCGAGGGAGCTTGCTCCCGCTCGGCTGCGCAGCAGTCGTAAAACCTGGATCAACCGCAATTAAAAGATTGGGGCTGCTGCGCAACCCAGCGGGAGCAAGCTCCCTCGCCACAATAGCTTTTCATCGAATTAGGCACCCGGCCAGGTATCGGATAGGCGATAGCCCTGTGGCCATGGATCGCTCGGATCGAGCAGCAATTGGTGGGTGCCGGTGATCCAGGCCCGTCCGGAAATGCACGGGTAGATGGCAGCGCGGCCGGCCACTTCGGTGAGCGAATCAATGCGGCAGTGGAACTCGGAGCCGATGATCGAACGACCGATAAAACGCTCGCCCACCTGCATCAATCCCTTCGCGTGCATCACGGCCATGCGCGCCGAGCAGCCGGTGCCGGTAGGGGAACGGTCGATTTTGCCGGGTTGAATCACCACGGCGTTGGCGCCAGTAGCAATGCCGTTCTCATGGACGATGGGCGCGGCGATCTGGCAGAAGGAGATGTGCGACCACTCCGGGTTCAACGGATGAACAAAGCCCAATTGTTCGTTGGCGGCGCGGGTGATTTTCAGCCCGACCGCCACCAGATCGGCGGCCTCGTCAGGGCGAATGGAAAAGCCCAGACCCTTGGCATCGGCGATCACGAAACTATCGCCGCCATAGGCCGTATCGACCTTCAATGAACCGATGCCTTCGACTTCAATCCAGGCATCCAGGCGATCGGCAAAGGACGGCACGTTCTTGATTTCCACCCGCTCAACCTTGCCGTCACGGCAATCGGCGACGGCCTCAATCAGCCCGCCGGGGGCTTCCAGTACCAGCCGGGTTTGCGGTTCGGTCATCGGCAGGATGCCGCTGTCGAGCAACACGGTGGCCACGCACAGTGAGTTGGAACCGGACATCGGTGGCGTGTCCGCCGGCTCCATGATGATCCAGGCCATCTGCGCGCGCGGGTCCTTGGCCGGCACCAGCAGGTTGACGTGACGAAACACGCCGCCGCGCGGTTCGTTGAGCACGAAGTTGCGCAGGGTTTCGTCCTTGGCGATCCAGCGTGATTGCTCCCACACAGTGGCACCGGGCGGTGGGGCGACACCGCCGACGATCACGTCACCGACTTCGCCTTCGGCGTGGCAGCTAACGACGTGGATCACTTTTGATGAGCGCATGGTTTGCTCCTTGTTGTGTCTGTGCGGGCCTCTTCGCGAGCAAGCCCGCTCCCACATTCAATCGCATTTCTTCTGGAAGAACTCGGTCAAATGTGGGAGCGGGCTTGCTCGCGAAGGGGCCATCCGCTATTTAACCGATTTCAAAAACGCCGCAGTCTCCGCGTGCACCGGATTGCCAATCACCTGATCCGGCGACCCAATCTCATGCACCAACCCATTACGAAAGAACGCCACCCGGTCAGACACATCGCGGGCAAAGCGAATCTCGTGGGTCACCAGCACCATGGTCATGCCGTCTTCGGCGAGCATGCGCATGGTGTCCAACACCTCGCCCACCAGTTGCGGGTCGAGGGCTGAAGTGGCTTCGTCGAACAGCATGTAGTCCGGCGACATCGCCAGCGCGCGAGCGATGGCCATGCGTTGCTGTTGACCGCCGGACAGCTTGCCGGGGAAGGTCTTGAGCTTGTCGCCCAGACCGACGTGGGTCAGTTGTTGCACCGCCAGTTCCTCGGCTTCGGCCTTGCTTTTGCCCAGCACTTTGCGCGGCGCCAACATCACGTTTTCCAGCACCGTCAGGTGTGGAAAGGCATTCCATTGCTGGAACACAATGCCAATCTTCTGCCGCAAACGGTTGAGGTCGGTGGCGCTGTCATGGACCTCGACACCGTCCACGCGGATGTTGCCTTTCTGGATCGGCTCCAAGCCGTTGATGCACATCAGCAGCGTGGATTTTCCGGAGCCGGAGCCGCCGATGATCGACACCACCTCGCCCTTGTTCACGGTCAGGTTCACGCCCTTGACCACTTCGAGGTTGCCGAACGATTTGTGTACGTTATCGATCTCAATCATTTTCCTGCCACCTTCTTTCCAGACGAGCGCCGAGGCGTGCAACCACCAGGCTCATGACGTAGTAGATAAGGCCCGCGATGCACAGCACCAACAACGGTTCCTGAATGCGGGTGACGATGGTTTGTGAAGCGCGCAGCAGTTCGACGATGCCGATCCACATCACCAGCGCGGTGTCTTTCATCACCCCGAGCACCAGGTTCAGCCAGCCGGGGAAGGCCACGCGCGTGGCCATCGGCAGGACGATCCAGCGCAGGTCCTGCAAGAAACTCAGGCCCAGTGAACGGCTGGCCCGGCGTACCGTGAAGGGCACCGCCAACACGCCGCCGCGCACGATTTCGGTGAAGTACGCGGCGGTGTACACGCCGAGCACGATGCAGCCGACGCTGAAGGCGCTGATGTTCAGGCCGACGATGCTTTTCAGTGAGTTGAACAGCACGAACTGGATCAACAACGGCACGCTGCGAAACACGTCCAGCACCCAGGCCAGCGGCAAACTGGCCCGTGGCAACAAGGCTCGCAGCAAGCCGAACAGCAGCCCGGCGATGGAGCCGAGGATGATCGACCAGAACGTCAATTGCAGCGTGACCCAGGCGCCATTGAGCAGGAACATCAGGTCATTCGAGGAAAAACCGGTGGCAAACATGGACAGCTCCTCAGTAACGAAACAACCGCCAGGCCATCAGCCGGGCCGTCGCGACGATCGTCTTGGCAATCGCGTAATACAGCACCGCCGCAATCGCGAAGTATTCGAAGGTGCGGAACGTTTTGACGTTGTAGTCCTGGGTCACCCCGGTCAGGTCATTGTTCAACCCGACGATCACCCCCAGCGACGTCATCAGCACCGCCCAGACCATTTGGTTGGTCAACGGGTAGAAGACGATGCGCAGCAGCTGCGGGACGACGATCATGCGGTAGGTTTGAAAGGCACTCATGCCCAGTGACCGGGCGGCGCGGACCTGGGTCTGGGGCACGGCCTTGAGTCCGCCGCGAAAGTTTTCCGCGAGGTAGCCGGCGTTGTTGAACGTGATCCCGGCCAGCAGCGCGAGCCACGAGCTGACGTGCAGGCCGAGCGAGCCGAGGCCGAAGTAAAGGATGTAGATCTGGAACAGCGACGGCGTGTTGCGGGCAATCGAAACCCAACCGTTGCCGATGCCGCGCAGCAGCGGCTGTTTGCTTTCGCGCATGACCGTCAGGGCCAGGGCGATGAGCACGCCGAAGATCATCGACAGGGCCGCGGTCTCGAACGTGACCACGGCGCCGGCGAGCATGTCCGGCAAGGCGCGCAGGGCAGAGCGCCATTGGAAGGTGTAGTCAAACATGCGCAGGGCTCTCCAGTTGGGCGGCGGGTTGCAGCCAGGCCGGCAGGCGTCCGCTGGCGATGGCGTTGCACGCGGTATCGACACACTCGGCAAGGCTGGCGAAATGCACCTTGCGCCCCACCAGCCCGGGTGCGTAGTGGGCGTACTTGCCGGAGTTGGTCATCAGCGTGGTGGCGGCCGGCGGAATCACCGGTTCGCCGAGCATGCACCAGCAGGTGTCGGTGACCAGGGTGGCGCCGAAGGCCTCGATCACCGCGATATGTCCGGCCTCGCGCGCCTGCTCCAGCACCGCGCGGCCGCAGGTGATGGCGAGTACGACGTCCGGATGCTTACGCCGACCCCGGCACAATCGAGCCAGATGCGCGAACTCACTGAGGGAAAAATGCGGGTTGCCCAGCGACACCACATCCACGTGGTGATCGCGGGCACTGTTGAGCTCGCGCCAACTCAGCAGCAGTTCTTTCAGGCAGATTTTTTCCACGGGGATGCAGGCATCCACTTCCAGCACCTGTGCCGGGTCGATGGCTTCCGGTGTAACCCCGGCGATATGAAACAGCGGCGCCGCCGAGGTGGTGGCAAACGCTGCGCCGAACGCTTTGAGATCGTCCAGGCTCGGCTGGCGATTTTCCAGGCCCAGTACCAGTGGCACGCGGCTGCCGGCCAGTGCACCAATGTGATAACCGAGCAAGGGGTAAAACGCATCGTCCAGTTCACCGAGTACCGGCAACTCGATCTGCAACCGGGCCTTGCGTTGCGCGTCCAGGTGGCAGCCGATCAGCGGGGCACGGCCGGTGAGGGCGATGCAGATGTCGAGGTAGTCCGGGTACTTCAGGGTGCGCGCACCGAGCACGCTGTTGGCGTACACCACGGCATTGGATTCGGCCCAGACAATCTGCTCGCCGGCCTTGGGCGCACTGTCGAGCAGGTAGGGCGCGCAGGTGTAACTCAGTTGTGCGCCCATCGCCATATAGGCATCGCCCAAGGCACTGGCCGGCTCGCCGAGCGCCGGGTCGATGCCCAATTCGCGCCAGCGGCGCTGGTCCACGGAAATCGAATTGAGAGTGGTGGGCACCCGCACTTTCGCCCCCCATTCCACCAGTTGTTGGGCAAAGCGCAAGCTTGCAGGTCCGGTGTAGATGCAGCCATCGATGTGCGCCTGGGTGACATCCACCAGGCTTCGCGCCCCTTGCAACTCGGCCATGCGCAGAACAATGTGCATGGCCATTTGCGCGGCTTGACCGTACTGGCCGTCGAGCAGCGCCTGATCAAACCCGGTGAGTTCGATTGAAGCGTGGCTATCGGTGGACAAAGGTTTGTCGAGAGCCTGCCAAGCATCGCCGGGCAGGTTTTCGAACAGGCTCAGCGTGTCGCCATCAATCCTTGCGAAAGCGTGATCGCGCAACGTTGCGAAGGCCTCCCGGCCGATGCAGAGCACCGGCAGGGAGCGGGCAAAAATAGTCTGCGCGACCAGCACGCCCAGGGTCAGGATCTCATCCGGTTCGGCCAGCACCAGTGCCGCCGGTGCATGGCCGTTGCTGATCAGCTCCATCAACACGCTGCTGCCCGTACACGAACCGCGTCCACTGGGAATCGCCAGCACACACCCCGACAGAAATTCGCCGCTGAGCGGGTGGTGGCGATCGATGACCTCGCCACTGGCGGAATCAACCCCGCCCCAGAAACTCAGCCCGACATCGGCGAACAGCAGGGCACCTTGAGCGGCGCCCGCGACCAGGCTGCGACCGGTCAGAGAAACGGACCTAGGCATGCTGGACATCTCAGTAGTAGACCTTTGGTACGGTCAGGTCGGCCGGGGAGATGTCGGTGCCGACCCATTTGACGAACAGCTCCTTGTAGCGACCGGTACGCACCTGCTGGTTGACGAACAAGTCGAGGTAGTTGAGCAGGCCATACTCGCTGCGCTTGGCGCCGAGCGACACGTAATCGATCACGTACGGAGCGTTACCGGCGACTTTGAGGTTTTTGTATTTCCCCGACTTGAGGGTGGCGGCAGCGACGGTATTGGTGACCACGGTGGCGTCGATGTGGCCCTGGGCAACGGCCAGCAACGTGTCGTTTTGCGACTGGTAGGCCCGGAAGCTGCCGCTGCCCCAATTCTTCACGTCTTTCTCCAGGGCGATGGCCTCATAGGTGCCGCTGGTGTTGCCCACCGCTTTGCCCTTGAGGTCGTCGAAGCCGTTGATGCCGGTATCGTCGCGGGTCAGCACCACCATCTGGAACGCGAAGTAGGGCACGGTGAGGCCGACGGTCTTGGCCCGCTCGAGGGTGTCGGAGGTAGAGGCAACGATCACGTCGGCCCGTCCGGAAACCAGCGCCGGAATGCGGTCCGGGAACGGTGTCTCGACCACTTCAGCCTCGACCCCAAGGATCTTCGCCAGGTCGTGGCAATAATCCACATCGAAACCGGCCGGGTTGTTACCGGCATCGCGGAAACCCATCGGTGGGAAGTCCAGGGTCACGGCACAGCGCAGCTTGCCCGAACCGATGATGTCGTCGAGCTTGTCCGCCTGGGCGCTGGCGACAAAGGAGGTACTGAGAACAGCGCTGAGGGCTACGGCAAATGCGGGGTTTTTCATAGAGGCCTCGTTCGTGTGAAGTGCTGTTGAAATATCGTATTGAGGATTTCGTATACGATATTAACAATAGCAATCAACGTGCCGATTTCCAGTCAGTACCGAGAATTTGTGGTCAGCCCTTGAAGTAGAAGGTTTGCAATAGCGCAACATTGCGTCGGCGACCTGCGTGCCGGTGTTACAGATGGGAGCAATGGTGGTGCGGGCGCCCCTTTAGGGAACACCGGTGACTGGCTTAACGCTGATTATCGCGGTACTGACTCGGCGACAAACTGGTCAGCGCGCGGAACTGCCGACTGAACGCACTGTGGTCGGTGTAACCGCAGCGCAGGGCGATTTCGGTGATGGGCAGGTCGGTGCTCAGTAATAGGCGCGAACCTTCTTCCAGACGTGCCTTGTGAATCATCTGCCGCGGTGTGAGCTGGAACACTCGTTTGCAGTGACGCTCCAGTTGCGCGACGGAATAGCCGCCAATGGCCGTCAATTCAGAAAGGCTGATGGGACGCGCGAAGTGGCTGCGGATATGCGCATCGACGGCGGCGAGCTTCAGGTACGCCGGGTGAGTGGACTGGGGTGTTGGCAAATCCCGGGAGATGCCGGCGAGGCCGACGATGTGACCCTGTTCGTCGCGAAGGGCCAGTTTGTGGGTCAGGCACCAGATCGGCTGGTTGCCGAAATACAGGTGCAGTTCCAATTGGTCGGCGAGAATCCGGCCGCTGGATAACACCCGTCGATCCTGCTCGGTGTACAGCGGTCCGAAGTTTTCCGGGAAGACCGTGTCGGCGGTGAGCCCCAGCAATTGTTCGCTGTGTTTGAAACCGCAGCGCCGTGCCAGCGTCTGGTTGACGAAGGCGTAACGGGCCTCGCGATCCTTGATGAAAAACACCACGTCCGACAGGGTATCGAGCAGCGGCGCGATCGGCTGAAGGTTGCTTAAAAGCGTCGGCAGGTCGCAGGGTTTGAAGGTGGTGAGTGAGGGGTACATAGCGCTGGGAAGTCCGAGGGCGACCTCTGGATCATAGAGGCTCGGCCGCATGACCGAAACCCCGGACTCGGTTATCACGCGGGCGGGGTGTCGTCCAGGCACATCAACGTCTCGATCCGCGCCGGGCTGTACGGTGGACGTGACGCGGAGGGTTGCCAGCCAAACAAATGCTCAACCGCGGCGCCGCACACACGCCCCTGACAGGCGCCCATGCCGCAGCGGCTGGCCAGTTTGGCCGCACGCCAATCGCTGTGTTCGGTCAGTGCGGCGTAGGGTATGTCTTCACAGCGACAGACCAAGGTGTCAGGTCGGGCCAGGGATTTGAGTTGCGGGTCGAGGGTGAAGGCCTGATTCAATGCGTTGGCGAAACCCTGCCAGCGTGCCCGGCGTGGCCACCATTGGCGCGCCTTTTCAACCTCACCCACGGCGCTGTGCCCGGCAATCGCGCCTTCGGCCAAGGCCAGTTCACTGCCGCCGAACCCGGTGCATTCGCCTGCCGCGTAATGATCGGCGCGGTTGCTGGCCTGCCACACATCCACCGCCAACGCCTGTCCTTCGATGGCGTAACCCAATGCCTGACCCAACTGGATATTCGGGATCAGGCCGAACCCACAGGCCAGTCGATCACATTCCAGTTCGACGATTTTGCCTTGCTGTTGCAGGCGCACGCCTTCGAGTCGGTCGGTGCCAAACGCAGCCAGCACATGCGTGCCTGCCCGGTAATGCCGGTTGAACAGGCTGAACGATTGCAGCCATTTCGCCGGCCAGCGCGGCAGTTGCGCAGCGAAACCGGCGACAGACGTTAGCGAAGCCTGCTCGGCGATGCGCAGCACCGATGCGCCGTGTTGTGTGGCAGTCGCCGCACTGGCCAATAACAGTGGCCCGCTTCCGGCGATCACCACACGTTCATCGCTCACGGACAGTCCGGATTTGATCAGTGCCTGCAAGCCGCCGGCCCCGGTCACCCCAGGCAACGTCCAGCCGGGGAAGGGCAGCAGCAACTCCCGGGCGCCGGTGCACAGGATCAATTTGTCATAGCTGATCAGCCAGCCATTTTCGTCGTCTTCGACCAGCAGTTGTTTCGGGCCGGGATTGGCGATCACTCGCGTGCCGCTGTGGTGGCGGATATTGGCGTGGGACTGCAAGCGCTCGCGTAGCTGACGGGCCTGAGCAGGAAGGCTGGCTTGAGGGCCGTCGCGCCAGATTTGCCCGCCTGCAAACGGATTGTCGTCGAGCATGACAATGCGCGCGCCACTGGGGGCCGCGGCCAATGCGGCGGCCATCCCGGCGGGGCCGGCGCCGATGATCAACAGGTCGGCGTATTCGTTCATGGCTGGGTCTCCACCTGCATGCCATCACGGCAAACGGTCTGGCACGCGAGGCGACGGCGACCGTCGATGGTCACCCGGCATTCCTGGCAAATGCCCATGCCGCACAGCGGTGCGCGGCGTTGTCCGCTGACCGAGGTGCGACTGCAACCATTGCCGCCCAACGCCAGGGCCGCAGCGACGCTGGTACCGTCGGCGACCGTCAGGGCATGACCGTCGAGCATCAATTCAGGCATACGCAGGTTCTCCGAGGAAACGCTGGGGCAGGTAAGGTTGCGCGGCCAGTGGCGGGGTTTCGTTGAACAGTTGCGCGACCAGCAAATCCGCGGTGCCGGGCGCGGTGGTTACGCCCAGTCCTTCATGCCCGACCGCCAGCCACAAGCCCTGACGTTGCGGGTGCTGACCCACCAGCGGCAAACCGTCGGGGCTGGCGGCACGAAACCCGGTCCAGGCGCGGATGCCATTCAGCCGGGCCAACCCCGGCATGTAGCCGGCCGCACGCTTGAGCATTTTCGCGAGCATCCAGCCTTCGACCTGCGGGTCGGTCGTCCCGAATTGCCGCGAGGCGCCAATGAACAATTGCCCGGTCGGGCGCGGTTGAATATTGCAGGCCACCGACGGGCCTTTGGCGTTGTGGGCGCTGGTGACGTAACCCAGTTCCACCAGCGTGTGAGTGACCGTGGCGGGGTAGCGGTCGGTGATCAGCAAGTGACCTTTTTTCGGCTCGATGGGCAATTCGGGGCACAGTTGATTGGCCTGAGTACCGTTGGCCAGCACCACTGCGTCGGCACTCAACCACTGGCCGTCATCGAGGCGTACCCGATGGCCATCGACCTCCGTGACGCGTGCCCGGCGCTGGCGGATGCTCGGTGTCTCGAGCATCCAGTTGGCCGTGGCGGGCGCATACAGAATGCCGTCACCCTTGATCAGAAGTCCCCCTTCAAGGCCCTCGGCCAGCTCCGGTTCACGCTGGCGCATGGCACCGGCACCGATCAATTCACAGGCGATTCCCTGAGCCTGCAGGTTCAGGTATTTGCTCTGGGCTACCGCCATTTCCTCGGCGTTGGCGGCCAGCCAGAGCGTGCCGTTGTTGCGGTAAGCGCAGCCGTCGGGCAGGTCCGGCCCGAGCTCGCGCCAGCGATGCAGGGAATAATCACTCAGGGCCAGTTCGGCCGGGTTGTCGTCGAGCACCAGCAAGTGACCCATCCCCGCCGCCGTCGCGTTGTGCAGGCCGGCGTCCAGCACCAGCACCTGCAAGCCGCGACGCGCCAGCGCCTGGGCGCACGCTGCGCCAATGATGCCGGCGCCGATGACGATGACATCGGCCACGCGCCCCTCAATCATGGGCGAATGCCCCAGGCGAACGGGTCGTCCTGTTCAATGATCAGACGGGCTTCGGCACTGATGAACGCGCGGCCACGGATGGTCGGGACAATGCGTTCACCTTGCCATTCGAACGAGCCTTCGAATTCGCTGCCAATCACACTGGCCTGGCGCCAGATCTGCCCTGGTTGCAACTTGTCATCCGCCGCCATGCACGCCAATTTGGCGCTGGTGCCAGTGCCGCAGGGTGAACGGTCGTAGGCCTTGCCGGGGCAGAGCACGAAGTTGCGGCTGTCGGCGTGATCGTCATCGGCGAACAGCTCGACGTGGTCGATCAGGCCGCCGTCTTCACCGCGAATGCCCTGGGTTTCCAGCGCTTGTTGTACGGCGTAGGTGTAAGCGGTCAGCGTCTCAAGGTTGTCACCGGCTACCCGCAGGCCGTGGTCGGCGATCAGGAAAAACCAGTTGCCGCCCCAGGCGACATCGCCCGTCACCTGACCGATCCCCGGCACCTGCAATGTCAGATCCTTGCGATAACGATAGGCGGGGACGTTGCGCACGCTAACGGTTTGGTCGTCGTGCAGGGTAGCTTGAACGGTGCCCACCGGCGTCTCGATGCTGTGCACGCCGGGCCCGATCTTGCCCAGGTGCGCCAGCGACGCCACCAGGCCGATGGTGCCGTGGCCGCACATGCCCAGGTAGCCGCTGTTGTTGAAGAAAATCACCCCGGCACAGGCGCTCGGGTCAACCGGTTCGCAGAGCAGGGCACCCACCAGCACATCACTGCCGCGCGGTTCCAGCACGCACGCTGCACGCCATTGATCGTGTTGTTCGGCGAGGATTTTGCGCCGTTCAGCCATGCTGCCAAGGCCCAGGTCAGGAAAACCGGCGGTCACCAGACGCGTCGGTTCGCCGCCGGTGTGGGAGTCGATGACGGAGATGCTTTTCATGGGAGGGCCACGTCCATTCGGTTGAGTGAACGCTAGAGTGGCCCGTGCGGTCGGGTGGCGGCTTGATGGATTTAACCGGTGCCGATGACGAAATCGGCACAGTGTCCGCAGCGATCAATGCGCGTGGGGCAGGTGCTCGAAAAGGGTTTTGCAGACCCCGGCAATGTGCTCATCCAGCAGCTTCACCGCCAGGTCGACATCACCGGCACGGCAGGCCGCGAGGATCTCGCGGTGTTCGTGATCGGCGCGCTCCTTGCCGGCGGACAGGCTCATCTGCATGCGCAGGTAGCGCTCCAGTTTGTCGTTGACCGAACGAATCAGACTCACCAGAAACGGTCGTTGCGCCGGCTCATAAAGGCAGGAATGCAACTCCCAGTTGAGCTCGGCCCAGCGCCCGACGTCGTCTTCGCCGATGAATTCCTGGCAGATACGCTCGGCGCGGGCGAAGGTGTCTTCGGTCATATTCGGAATGGCCAGGCGCAACACCTTGTCTTCCAGCAACATGCGCACTTCGAACATCTGCGCCAGTTCCGCATCGGAAATCCGCGTGACCATCGCCCCGCGATTGCGCTGGAACATCACCAGCCCTTCGGCCTCCAGCCGCTTGAGCGCCTCGCGCACCGGGATTTTGCTGACGTTGAACTGCCGGGCAATGTCGTCCTGGCGAATCGGTTCATCCTCGGCAAAATGACCTGCGACGATCGCATCCCGCAGATGGCGGGTGATGATCTCCGAGGTCGAAGGCGTATTGCCAAGGTCGGGAGCGTTGAATTTGGGTAGGTTCACGTCGGCAGGTCGTTTGCAGTGAGATGGGGATAGGGTATACGAAATTCCTTGGCCGTTCTCTCTCTCCAACGACCCCCTCGACGACAAGAGTGTCAGGCGAGCGGATAGAGACGGTCATCGAACTGATCCAGCCGCGGATACACCATGGGCTGATCTTCACCGATGTTCTCCAATCGTTGGCGGTAGCTTTCCAACAAGTGCTGCCGAGCCGAATCGCTGATGTACGGTACATGCCAGCCCACGAAAGGCGGCAAAACCTCCAGCCCGACATAGGCCAGTGTCCCGCGTAGCAGTGGACGCAACATATCCTCCAACGGGCCATGGATGGCACCTTCGCCGAACATGTGCTCACGTCCGCCCAATGTCACGCTCACCAGCGCTTTTTTGCCGCGCAGGCCGCCTTGATCATAGAAGCGCTTACCGCCGTAGCAGATGCCGGACACCAGTACCCGATCAATCCACCCCTTGAGGATGGCCGGCGTCGAGAACCAGTAGATCGGGAAGTTGAGGATCAGCAGGTCGGCCCACAGCAAATTGTCCAACTCTTGCTGGATATCGGCGGCAAGCGTCCGTTCTTTGCTGTTGCTTCGTTGTTCAAGTGCGTAGACCAAGTACTCGGGATTGTCCCTGACGGTAAAGTCTTCGGCGCTGGCCACCGGGTTCCAGTTCATCGCATAAAGGTCAGATACCCGGACCTGATGCCCTTGGGCCCGCAAGGTTTCAACCGCTTGGTCGCGCAGGGCAGCGGTGAAGGATTTTGGCTCGGGGTGAGCATGCACGATCAAAACATTCATGGTGTTCCTTGAAATCCAGAAAGGTATTCAGCGTGAAGTGAACGTGCGCTGTTCAAAAATAGGTCGGCCACGTACGCATCTCATGCCGTCCGATACCGTTATTAAATCCGCGCCGCTGTACTGCTAGAGCCTCGACGAGAAAACGTCGGGTTTCACACGGTGTAATCACCTCGTGGGTGCCCATCGCACCGGCCAGGGCAAAGGCCGACGTGTCTTTTGCGAACTCGGCGTGCAGCTGGGCATAGCGCTCGGGGTCGGATTCGCGGGTTACGCCATGCACGACGCTGACCGCAACGCTGGGGTCGACGAAACTGACGTCGGCCATGCACCAGGCGGCCGATTGGTCGCTGTTGCGGCCGCCACCGAAGTTCAGATAGGCCTGACCGAAACTCTTGCGCACGATCACCGAAATCTTCGGCACCGAGCACAGTTGCACGGCGTGAATCATGTTCATGATGTGTGCGGGTGCTGCGCGCCTCTCGCCTTCGATGCCCACGAGGAAACCGGGAGTATCGACAAGAAACACCAACGGGATGTTGAACGAGTCACACATCGCGATGAAGCCGGTGGCCTTGCGACAGGCATCGGCGTCCAGCGCTCCGCCTTTGAATTGCGGGTTGGAAGCGACGATACCAACACTGGCCCCTTCAAGGCGGGCGAGGGCGGTGACCACCGAGCGGCCGAAGCGGTCCTTGAGTGGAAACAGGCTGTCGCGATCGACCAGCGTGGCGAGCAGCTTGCGCATGTCGTAGGTTTTACTGCGTTCCGCCGGGACGATGGTTTCTGGTCCCGACGATTCCGGGCGATCCTCGGGCCCACAGGGCAGTGCGGCCGGCGTCTCATTCGAGTGAGAGGGCAGGTAGCTGAGAAAACGCCGGATAGCCGTCAGCGCTTCCTGGTCAGTGTTGACGACCATGTCGGCCAGCCCGGTGATTTCCGAGTGCATGCGCCAGCCACCGAGTTCTTCGGTGTCCGAAGACTCGCCGATGGCCACTGAAGTGACCTTCGGGCTGGAGACGGCGAGCAGTGCACCTTTGCGCATCACCGTGAAGTCGGACAGGCACGAGTACCAGCTCGCCGAGCCAAAGCATGCGCCGAGTACCGCGCTGACCCAAGGGGTCTCGCGACGTCGGCAATATTGCTGGGCATCCTGACCGCCACCGGCCATGCTGCCTGCGCCCATCGCGTCCTGCATGCGCTGGCCCGAGGATTCGCCGAGGAAGATCAGCGGCATGCCATTGCGGGTGGCGCATTCCTTCATGTAAGCGATCTTGCGCGCATTGATCCATGAGGACGATGCGCCTTTCACCGTCATGTCGTTGGACACGACGGCGACCCGACGCGACTCGATGCGGCCAAAACCGGTGATCTTGGCGTCGGCGGGGGTGCTGTCTCGATCCTCCGGGCGGGCAGAGTGCGCCAGCATCCCGACCTCACTGAACGACTGCGGGTCCAACAGGCCTTCCAGGCGTTCACGTGCGTTGAGCACACCCGCATCGCGGCGTGCCTGAAGCTTGGCCTCACCGCCCATTTGCAGGGTCTTCGCGCGGCGCGCCTGCAGTTCCTGTTCCGGTGATAAGTGTTCGTGGGTCATTGGTCACTCTCCTCTGTCGCCAACACCATGGACATGAACGCCGACATCAGCAGCCCACTGGCCTGGACCAGGCAACTGCTGGCATTGGCGACTTGACGCTCGCCGCATTCACCCCGTAGCTGGCGCACGGATTCAATCATCAGTTGCATGCCGAACTGTCCGGAGTGATTGAAGGCCAGTCCTCCGCCAGAGGTGTTCACCGGTAACGCGCCGCCGGGCGCGGCAATCCCGCTGCGCAGAAACGCGCCTGCCTGGCCGGGTGCGCAGAAACCCATGGCCTCCAGCGCGACCAGTACGTTGATGGTGAACGCGTCGTAGATTTGCACCATGCTCAACGCGCTGCGCGTGATGCCTGACATCAGCAACGCACGCTCGGTGCAATCGCCGATGACGCCTGGGTCGAGCCAGTCCGTCACCGCGAATGGCGTCACGTGATGCCGGTAGGTGTCTGCGAATCCTCGGATGAAAACGGGCGACTTAGCCAGCGTGCGTGCGTGATCGGCTTTGGTGACGATCAATGCCCCGGCGCCATCGCTGACCAGGCAAATGTCGGCTTTACGCAAAGGGTCCGAAATCAGCGGCGACGCCAGGTACTCCTCCATCGTCAACGGTTTGCGCAACGTCGCCTGTGAATTCAATTGCGCCCAGCGCCGCGCGTTGATCGCCACTTCGCCGAGGTCTTCGGCACTCGCCTGATAACGATGCAAATACTGCTGCGAGAGCATCGCGTACCAGCTGATCGGGCTGAGTACGCCGTAGGGCGCGACGAACTGGCCTGAGGGTGAGCGCGGGTCGGTGATCACGCCGGCACGATTGCGGCTGTGGTCCAGGCGCTGGGTGCTGCCGTAAGTGACCAGAGCCACCGAGCACAAGCCCGCCTCGATTGCGGCCATGGCATGAATCAAATGGGTGAGCGGCGAACCGCCGCCCACCACCGTGCTGTCGACGTAGCGGGGCGTGATGCCCAGGTACTCACTCACCAACAGCGCATTGGCGCGGTCATCCCAGTGGGCGAACACCCCATCGACATCGGCCAGCGTCAGCCCGGCATCCAGCAAGGCATCGCGAGCCGACCGGCATTGCAGCGACAGCGCGGTGTCACCAGGCTGTGCCTTGCCAAGGCCGGCCTCGCCGACGCCGACAATGGCGTAACGGCCCGCCAGGCAGGAAGGGTCGTTCGTCATGCTTGTGGCTCCTGCGCGAGCAACTGCGCCCGTATGTCTTTCTTCAGCACCTTGCCAACCGGGCTGCGTGGCAGGTTCTCCCAGAACAGAACGAGTTTGGGCGTTTTCAGGCTGCCGAGTTTTTCGCGACAGACCGCGATGAACTCTTCGGCCATCGCGCTGGCGCCCGCCTTGAGCTCAATGACGGCGATGACTTTCTCGCCCCAGTCCGCATCGGGGAGGCCGACCACCGCGCAATCCATCACGGCCGGATGCGCCCAGATCACCTGTTCAATCTCGCTCGGGTAGATGTTGAAACCACCGGAGATGATCATGTCCTTGGTCCGGTCGACGATGTACAGGTAACCCCCTTCGTCGAACACGCCGATATCACCGGTGTGGTGCCAGCCGAACCGTCGTGCTTCGGCGTTGGCTTGCGGGTTGTCGTAGTAACCCGGCGCGACCAGTTCCCCACGGGCGACGATTTCGCCGCGTTCACCCGGTTCGACGATGCGTCCTTCCTCATCCATCAGCGCCACTTCGCAGGCACCCGTGGGGCGACCGGCAGAACCCAAGTGTTTGCCGTCGCGCATATGGTCTTCGCGGGTCAACACCGTGATCACCCCTGGCACTTCGGATTGGCCATAGGCCTGGACAAACACCGGCCCCCACAACGCGATGCCTTCGCGCAGTTTGTCCACGGACATCGGCGCGGCGCCATAGATCACGTATTCCAGTGACGAGCAGTCACGGGTTTTGGCGTCCGGGTGCGACAGCAGCCGATAGATCAGCGTCGGTGGCAGGAACAGGTGAGTGATGCGTTCCCGTTCGATGGTTTCGAGCACGGCACCCGGGTCGGCGGACGGCGCAATGACGTTACGTGTACCGAAGCTCGACAGCGCCATGGCCGTTGCGCCAGCGGCATGCGTCAACGGTGCCACGACCAGATGGGCGGGGCTCTTGCTCGGTGGCATGAACTGGTTGCTGGTGCGGTAGCACGCCAGCAGCGCCCGATGGCTTTGCATGATCGCTTTCGGCCGCCCGGTCGTGCCACCCGAGGACTTGATCAGGGCGGTGTCATCGGTGGACTGGCGCACGGTGCAGCGCTGACCGGCGTGTTCGCGGCACCACTGGGCGATGCTCAGGCCGGCGATGGGTTCGTCCAGGCCGATCACGGTTTTGAGAGTCGGCACGCCAGCGCGAATGCGGTCGGCGTGTTCGGCATAATGCGAATGCAGCACCAGCACGGACAGCTGGGTGAAGCTCATGAACCAGATCAGGCTGTCGATCGAATCGCGGGCATTCAGCGGGACGAACGTCGCGCCCGCGCGCAGGGCGCCAAGCATGGCGACGAAGCTCAGCGGATGATTGGGCGCCAGTACCCCGACATGCGGGGACCTGAGTCTGAGCTGCGACAGGGCGTGGCCGATGGCGTGAGAGTCGGCCTGAACCTCGGCGTAGGTGAGGCTGAAGCCGGGGCCTTGCAGGCAGGCATTATCCGGGTGGCGATTGGCGCCGGCATCGAAGTGGTCGGTAATCATTTCCATGGTGGCGGCTAATCCAAAAGAGTGAACTGAGGCAGCGTGCAGGATTCGCTGACGGATTCGAAACAGACGCCGACGCGGGCGCCGATGGCGATGCGCTCCAGGTCGGCATCGAGGATGTTGGCCAGCAGGCGCACGCCTTCATCGAGGTCGATCAACGCAACGACATAAGGCAACCGGGATTCGAAGGCCGGTGAGGGCGCGATCCGGCAGACCGTGTAGGTGTAGAGGCGCCCCTGACCGCTGGCGTTGATCCACCCGAGGCGATCGGACAGGCATGAGAGGCAGAAGGCGCGAGGGTAAAACTGGCAATGGCCGCAACTGCTGCAACGCTGGATCACCAGTCGCTGCTCCTGCGCGGCCGCCCAATAGGCGGCCGTTTCAGTGGTGGGTTGGGGTAATGGCCGTGCAGGGAGAGTCGACATGGCAGCCTCAGTGCGAACGCAGTTCGAAACCGGCCATGGCGATGTGCACATGACGTTGTTCCGGGTGCCTGGCCAGGCCCGCGATCAGTTCGTGCAGCGGACGCCGCACGCTGAACGTGTCGTCGACCGCCACAGGAACGAGCCCGGTGATCTTTTCGTCGCCGTACATGGCGCGCAGCAGCAACTCGTCATCCGACAGGCCGGGGTAGCGGCGACGCAGCTCAGGAACTTTCGGCGCCAGCGCCGGTGGCGTAGTGGCAATTTCACGGGAACCGTTGGCAAGCACGCGGTCCTTGACGTCGGGATCGACCGGCAGCGGCAGCGCACCGAAGTAGCCGCACACGTACTTTTTCACTTCGTCGGGAACCACTTTATAGCGTTCGCCGCTCAGCACGTTCATCACCGCTTGTGCGGCGATCATGGCGGGGAAAGGCGTGGCCATCACCGGCGACCCCAGTTCCACGCGGACGCGACCGATCTCTTCGAGCACCACCGGCAGCTTGTCGGCGATGCCCGCCAGTTGCAGCTGCGATTGCAGATTGGTCATGGCGCCCCCGGCGTACTGGGTGACGAAGTGAGCGGGGTCGTATTCCGACGGGACGCCTACGGGGAGGCCGTTCTCTTCGGCTATCCCAGTGAGGTAGTCACCGATTTCGTCTGCCGCACGGTCATCGAAACTCACCTCGAAGCCGATCTCGCGCAGATTGCGCGCCAGCATCTGCGCCGAGGGGCCGGCATTGCCGTTGGCCAGCGGATCGATCGAGCACAGCAGACCGTCGGCACCGTGCACGGCGGCCTCGATGGCCACCAGCGAGCCGGTCGCGTTCAGGCAATGGGTGATGATTTCCAGCGGTCGGTCACCGATCACGGCCTTGATCGCCGGCACAATGCTGCGCACCTGCTCCACGGTCATGCTGCCGCCGGCGTCGCCGAAGGTAAACGCGTCGATGTCGAAGCGTTCAATGGCCTCGCGCGCCTTGGCGGCGTAGAACGCGGCGTCGTAGCCTGGCGCCAGGTTGTAAATCATCGCCAGGGTCGTAGTGGCGCCCAGTCGCTTGGCGGTGGTGATCGCCGGCACCAGGTTATCCCAGCAATGCAAAGAGTCGAGAAAACCGATATCACGCGCACCATTGGCGACCAGACGTTCGACATACAACTCGCTCAGGTCGTCCGGCTCCGGGTAGAAACTGCGCAGCATGTTGCTGCGCACGATGCCGCGCAGCGGTGTGTGGCGGATGCGTTCGGACAGCAGACGCAGGCGTTCCAGCGGACTCTGGTTGAGGAACAGTACGCTGGCGTCGAATTGCACCAGGGCAACGCCTTCAATCGCATCAAACCCCAGGGCATCCAGACGCTCGGCCATCGGCAGCATGTGCTCGGTGCGCATACGCGTGGCCCACAGGCACTGATGCGCGTCACGCAGGGTGGCATCAACGAGCTGGATACGCCGACGTTTGCCGGTACGAGCAAACTCCGCTGCTACTTTTTCGCGTAATTGATTCAGCACAAGTCACCCCTTGCTGTGTTCGAGATGGATGGACAGGCCGGGGCCGGTGACACTCAATACGGTGTAGTCGGGCCAGCGTTGCAGCAGCCCGTGCGTCAGGGCTTGCTCGGGGGTGCGCATTTCGTAGTGCAGCTTCTGCACTGGCGGCAGCGCCGGGCAGCCGCAGATCCGCGCCGCCAGAACTTCATCAGACGCGGGCCGGTGGATCGGACGGTCAGGGTTCGCGACCGCACCAATGCGTTGTTGCACGCTGATCAGCGATGTGTCGATCGGGCCGTAACAGCCTTGAAGCCAGCGTCGTAGAGCTGGCTGCAGCGTGGCGAAGCGCGGGGTGCCGTCGAGGTGCTCAAGGGCCTGCCGCGCGATGGCGCTAGCGAACGGTTGCAACATCGGCGGATTGCCCAGCTCCTGGCGTATGCGCGTGCACTCGTGGGAAAACTCGAACAGATCGGCCAGGCGTCCGCGCTCGCGCAAAGCGTGCAGGGTTTGGGCAGCGATTTCTCCTGGCAACTGATGTTCGTAAGGGGACAGGTCGAAAGCCCAAGGCACGCTTTCGGCAAATCCTTCCTGATCCGCCACGGCGGCGAGTTGAGTCTGGGCTTCTTTGAGACGGTCCTGATCCGGTGATTGCAGCGGCAGTTCGAGCAATGGCGCAGAGCGGATCAGCAACGGCATCGAAGGCACCGATGCGCCGTTGGCGACAGCCGGAAGTGCGGCATCGAGGCGGTCGACACCGAGTCGGATCGCTTCCAGCGCCACCTGCGGGCCGAGGCCGGTATGGCAGCGTGTGTGCAGATCCAGAGGTTTACCATTCACGCCGCTGCGCAGGGCCGAGAGCAAGTCGGGCAGGCGATCGACATGCAGTAGGCCGGCTTCGTCGCGCAGCATGATGCGTTGTGCACCGGTCTGGGCCAGCCGTTCGGCACACGCCGCAAACCAGGCATTGGGATGCTCATGATCGTCTACATAGGGCAGGGCGGCGATGGTGGTCAGGCCGTTGGCCTGTGCCTTCTGTACGGCGTCGCCCAAGCGTGAAAGGTCCAGCAGCGGATCAATCAGCACGACCTCGCTGATGCCGGATTTGGCGAGCAGTCGCAGCCAGGTGTCCAGCGTTTCGCCGGCGAGCACATCGAGATAACCGTGGGCGGGCAGCAGGTTCACGGTCGCGCGCAAGGGGGTTCCATTGGCGCGCTCGCGCATCGCGTCGACGCGTTGCAGCGGGTTCTCATCGCGCTTGATGCATTGCGCGATCACGGCGGGGCTCAGCACCTCGATGGCAGCCAGGCGCGCGTGCCCCAGCGAGTTCATTGTCCCCAGCAGCATCGCGGTGTCGGCGGCACCGTTCCAGGCGCTGGTCTGACCGTCGGTCAGGCTGACATCGACCAGTGTTGTCATGTTCATGCGCGCTCCTTGGCTTGTTTCAACGCCAGTTTGCGCGCCGGTACGAAGACATCTTCCACCCAGCGTGTGGTGACGAGGCCGGCGACGAAGTCCGGGTGATCGAGCACGGCATGGTGGAAACTGGCGGTGGTCGACAGCCCCACGACTTTCATGTCTTCCAGTGCCTTGCGCATCCGTGCGATGGCCTCGCCGCGCGTCGGCGCGTGCACGATCAACTTGGCCAGCAGCGAGTCATAAAACGGCGGTACGGTGGCGCCGCTGTAGCAGTGGGTGTCGACCCGCACGCCTTGGCCTTGAGGGGCTAGCCACTCACTCACGAGGCCCGGGCTCGGCAGGAAGTTGCGGTCCGGGTCTTCGGCATTGATCCGGCATTCGATGGCATGGCCGCTCAGTGTCACGTCGGCCTGGCTGAACGACAGCGGCAGGCCGGCGGCGATGCGAATTTGTTCGGCGACCAGGTCGTAACCGGTGATCATCTCCGTTACCGGGTGCTCGACCTGGATCCGGGTGTTCATTTCCAGAAAATAGAATTTGCCGTCGCGGTCATCGACCACGAACTCGATGGTGCCCGCGCCAAAGTAGCCGACGTTCTTGGCCAGGCGTACGGCGCATTCACCCATTTGCTCGCGGGTGTGGGGTGCAAGGCTGGGGGAGGGCGCTTCTTCAATCAGTTTCTGGTGCCGGCGTTGAGTCGAGCACTCGCGCTCGCCCAGATGCACGACGTTGCCGTGGCGGTCACCCATGATCTGGATTTCGATGTGGCGTGCCAGCTCGATGAACTTCTCGACATACAGGGTCGGATCGCCAAAGGCCGCTTGTGCTTCCGACGAGGCCGAGCGAAAAGCCGCCTCGGCCTCTTCATCGCTGCGCACAATGCGCATGCCGCGCCCGCCGCCACCGGCCGTCGCCTTGAACAGCACCGGATAGCCAATCTCGCTGGCGATGGTACGGGCGGTGTCGGCATCGGCCACGGCATCGGAACCCGGTACGCGCGGCACCTGGGCCATTTCGGCCAGACCAACGGCAGTGATTTTGTCGCCCATCGAATCAATGATCTCGGCCGAAGGGCCGATGAACACCAGCCCGGCATCTTCGCAGGCCTGGGCGAAATGCGAGCGCTCCGACAGGAAGCCATAACCCGGATGGATGGCGTCACAGCGGTGTTCCAGCGCGGTGCGCACCAGCAGGTCGGCGCACAGATAACTTTGTGCGGCCGGTGGCGGGCCAATCACCACATACTGGTCGGCCAGACGGGCGGCCAGGCTGTCCTGGTCGGCTTCGGAGACGGCCGCGACGGATTCGATGCCCAGGGTTTTGCAGGCACGCACGATGCGTACTGCGATTTCGCCACGGTTGGCGATCAGTACCCGACGGATGTCACGGGTTGCTACGGGAATGCTGCTCATCAGCGGGCCTCCGGTTCAATAATCATCAATAACTGGTCCCGCTGAACCATCTGCAGGTCCTGGGCGACGATGCGCACGACGCGGCCCTTCACTGGGGACGCAAGGGTGTTGAAGAGTTTCATGGCCTCGACCAGGCACAGCGGCGCACCGGCCTCCACCGTGGTGTTTTCTTCGACAAACGACGGTTGGTCGGGACTGGGTTTGCGATAGAAGGTACCCATCATGGTCGCCCGTACGGCGACTTGACCTGCGGCGACTTCAGGTTCACTCGCGACCGCCACGGCAGGCGCCGGCTGTGCGGATCTAGCGGGCGCGGTGCCTTGCACAGGCTCCAGCGAACGTTGAACCGTGCCGGACTTGCTCGCCGTCAGCGTGGTGTCACCGATGCGGACTTCGAGGAAGTCCAGATGCCTGGCGTGATCCAGCGTTTCCAGGATTCTTCGTGCTTCTTTATGTGTGAGCGACATGCCTCAGGGCCTCTTGTTGTTAGATTTGCCTTGACCGATAAAAACATCCAAACGTAGGATTGTCAACAATCAGACAATCAAGTATTGTGCTGAACATCACCCAAGGCGATTGCGCTGCACTTGATAGAAAAAGCGTAGCGTGCGACAGCCAAGGGGCCGGCGATTTAAGAAAACAGTAGTGTTTTGGAGGGGGCGAGAATGAGTACAATCGCGGTTAAATCGGATGTCGCTGGCACGGTGTGGCAGATCCATGTCCGCGAGGGCGACGTCGTTGAAGAAGATCAGACGCTGATCATCATGGAGTCCATGAAGATGGAAATTCCCCTGATGGCCGCAGAGTCGGGTCGAGTCATCAGCGTGCTCGTCGCCGAGGGCGACGTGGTCAAAGATGGCCAGGATGTTTTGCTTATGGAGTGCGATTGAATTTTATGTCAATGAATGCAGGTTCGGCGTCGACCGCCAAGAGCGGTAGTGCAATAGGTGTCATGCGCGCAGGTCGTCAACGCGTGCTGACGATGCCGGAGCAGATTGCCGAGAGCATTACACTTGCGATCCTGCGGGGTGAATACGGGCCGGGTGATTCCGTGCGTGAACAGGAACTGGCCGACCACTTCCAGGTCAGCCGGGGTCCGATTCGCGAGGCCTTGCGCATTCTCGAGAAGGTGGGAGTTATCACCATCGTTCCGCAACGTGGTGCGCATGTGACTTCATTGAGCAAGCAGGAGATCGACAATCTGTTCGAGATCCGTGCGGTGTTGGCGGGCTTGTTGGCCAGGCACCTGACAGACCTGGATCCGTCTGTCGTCAATCAAATGGATGCGGTGGTCACCCGGCTCGAACTGATCGCCGGGCAAGCGGATGCGCTGGACGAATACGCGCAGGGCAGTTACCGCCTCAGCACTCTGCTGTTCCAGTCCTGTGGCAACAAGCAGCTGGAAGAATTGATGGGCGCGCTGGGTATCCAGACCGCGCGTTACACCCGGTTGGGGTTGCGTTCTCCAGAGCGCCGCCAGGCTTCCGTCATTCATTGGCGCAAATTGGTCGAAGCCCTCCGACAGAACAACAGTACCGCCGCTGGAAACATGATGGTCGAGCTGATCAACGCTTCCCATCAAGCTGCATTGAATCAATTGGGATAAGCAAAGGGGGGCACAACACTCCCCAGTGCTGTGTCGAATTGTCGACAATAAGACAAAAATACCATGACAAAAAAACGTACCGCAGGACTCATGCTCAGTTGGGCTGCAAAACAGCACCGTGGCCGCACCGCCCTGATATTCGGGGACGACTGCTTGACGTATGACGATGTAGAAGCCGGCAGTAACCGTCTGGCCCATGCCCTGCTTTCGTTGGGGTTGCAGGTCGGGGACCGTGTGGCGGTTTTACTGAATAACTCGCCGGAGGCTATCGAGAGCGTTTTCGCGGTCGAGAAGGCCGGTCTGGTTTATGTCGCGCTGAACGCGCGGCATACGTTGGCCGAGCAGATCGCAATCCTTGAGGACGCCGGGGCAACCCTGCTGGTGGCAGGGCCAGAGTTCCGGGACATCGGTGAAGGTGTTCGCGACGGCGTTACCAGTTTGCGCCATGTGATCGGGCTTGATTGGCAGGCACCGGCGGTTCTGGATTACCGCGAATTGCTCGCATCAATGCCGGCCGATGCGCCGAATGTTCAAGTCGCTGCGGATGCGTTGCTGCGGATCGCCTACACCTCGGGCACCACCGGCAAACCGAAGGGCGTTACTTACACGGTCAAGCGTTGGTACGAACGCCTGACCAACCATTTCTACGCCATGGAATACAGCCTGGGCGTGGACGATGCGATGTTGCATGTCGGTCCCTTGACCCATGCCGCCGGTGTCCATTTGCTGCCCTGCTATTTGCGGGGGGCGCGCAACGTGATTCTGGAGAAGTTCGAGCCACTGGAAACGCTGCGGCAAATCGATCGCCATTGCATCACTCAAATGATGTGCGTGCCGACCATGCTCACACGCTTGCTCGACACGCTCGACAGCGGTGTCGATGCCGATCTGTCGTCGCTCAAGTGCATTCATTACGGCACGGCGCCGACCTCCGTAGACCTGATCCGTCGGGCGATCACACGGTTCGGTCCAGTGATGCGCCAACAGTATGGAATGACCGAGGCGGTGCAGCCGCTGGCGGTGTTGTATCCGCACGAACACGCTGACGAGGGGGCGCTGCGCTCCTGCGGCAAACCGACCGCGAATGTGCAGATCACCGTGCGCGATACCAACGGCCAGGAGCTGGCGCAAGGTGAAATTGGCGAGATCGCTATCGCCACCGACGGTATCGGTGAGGTGGCGTTCTGGCGCCGTCCCGACCTGGAAGCCGAAGCGATTCGCGATGGCTGGTACTACTCGGGCGATCTGGGCTACCTCGACGCGCAGGGCTTTCTTTATATCGTCGGGCGCAACAAGGACATGATCATTTCCGGTGGCTTCAACGTCTACGCACGGGAAGTCGAGGATGCGTTGGAATGCCATCCGCAGGTGGTCGAAGTCGCGGTTCTGGGGTTGCCCGATGCGGAGTGGGGCGAACGCATTGCAGCGTTTGTCGTCATCCGCGATGGCGCCACCGTCGACAGCGAAACGCTCGCCAATCACTGCACTGCGCTGATCGCAGGTTACAAAAAGCCGCGCCTCATCGAGTTCGTCGATGCGCTGCCGCGCAACAACGCCGGCAAGGTCGTCAAAAACATTCTGCGCGATGGTTATCTCGCGCGTCTTGAGAGGAATGAATCATGAGCACGCCTGTTGCCCCTGAATGGTCGCTGGAACTCGCCGACATCCGCGCCCGTCGCGAAGTTGCCTATGCGTTGGGCGGCCCGGAAGCGGTGGAAAAGCATCATGCCCAAGGCAAGCTCACGGCGCGTGAACGCATTGGCCATTTGCTGGAAAGCGAAAGTTTTGAAGAGTTCGGCATCCTGGCCGGCGCCGTGAAGTACACCGCGGAAGGCAAGATTGCCTCCGCCACCCCGAGCACGGCCGTGGTTGGCGTGGGCACCATCGCACAACGGCGCACCGTGGTGGCGGCGGATGACTTCACTATTCGCGGCGGTTCGTCGGAAGCGGCAGTCGCTGAAAAGTGGATCTACGCCGATCGTTACGCCTGGGAGTACAAACTGCCGATCATTCGCATGATCGACAGCGCAGGTGGCAGTGTGAAGCTGCTCGACAAGCTCGGTCATACCAAGATTCCTGGTTACGCCCTGTTGCCGATCACCCATCTGTTGGGCGCCGTTCCGGTGGTTGGCATTGCCCACGGTGCCTGCGCCGGTCTGGGCGCGTTGCGGGTGGCCGCCTCACACCTGTCGATCATGGTGCGTGGCCAGAGCCAGGTGTTCGCGGCCGGCCCACCCGTGGTGAAGCAGGCGTTCGGTATTGATATCGACAAGAATGACCTCGGCGGTTATGACCAGGTGCATCGTCACAGCGGCATGATTAACCTGGCGGCCAACACCGACGCCGAGGCCCTGGATCTGGCCAAGCGTTTCCTGTCGTATCTGCCGGGCAATGTCTGGGAACAGCCACCACGGGCCGCCGTGACGGACGCGCCTGGTCGTCGTGACGCATGGCTCAACGACGCCATTCCGCATGACCGTCGCAAGATTTTCAACCCGCACAAGATCCTCAAGTCGCTGGTCGACAAAGACAGTCTGTTCGAGATGTCCCCGGATTTCGGCGCGTCGACCATCACCGCGTTTGCCCGTATGAACGGCTATTCGGTCGGGATCATCTGCAACAACCCGCGCGTCGGCGGCGGTGCGCTGACCCGTGCGGCGGCCCTCAAGCAGACTCGTTTCATCGACCTGTGCGACACCTTTCATCTGCCGCTCATCTTCCTTGTGGACCAGCCGGGTGTCATGACCGGGCAAGAAGCAGAAATGCAGGGCACCTTGGGTGCAGCAATGCAGGCCGTGCACGCGATCGAGCAGGCCAGTGTGCCCGTCATCACCATCGTGCTGCGCCGCTGTGTCGGGCTTGCCGGCGCCATGGTCAGTCCCTGGCACGGTCCGACGGGCACGGCCTTGCCTCACCGTTTTGCCTGGCCTTCGGCGCAGTGGGGCTCGATCCCTATCGAGGGCGGTGTGGCGGCTGCCTACAAGCAGGACATCGCCGCTGCGGATGATCCACTGGCGCGGCGCAAAGAGCTGGAAGCCCATTACCAGGCCCTGGCGTCGCCCCTGCGCACGGCCGAGCGTTTTGGCGTGATCGACGTGATCGAGCCGGACAGCACGCGTCCGCTGCTGTGCAACTGGGTGGGTGACGCCTATCGCATCACCGCACTTTCCCTTGGGCCGAAGCGACGGACCATGCGCTAGTCCTGGCAGGACGAGCGGCCTCCAGCCTTACCTTCATAACAACAACTCAAAGGTACAGACGATGTTCTGGAAAAAGAGTCCCTGCGCCGTTTTGGCAACGTTGATGGTGATTCACCTGTTGGCTCAGGTGGACCGAAATATTCTGCTGGGTTTCGCGCCGCAAATCACCGGCGAGCTGGCGATCAATAACGCCCAGTACGGTTTCCTCGTCGGCGCGGTCTGGGTGCTGAGCTATGGCGTGATGGCGGTCTTTCTCGGTGCGCTGGCGGATCGTCACAGCCGGCCACGGGTGATCGGTGCAGGGATGCTGGTCTGGAGCGCCTGTACGGTGGCCTCCGGTTTCGTCCAGAACTTCGAACAAATGGTGGTCGCACGCTTTCTGGTGGCCACCGGTGAAGCGGCCTTGGTGCCTGCCGCCACGGCGTTGCTGATGGAGCTGTTCTCCGAGAAGCGCCGGGGCACCGCGGTGGGATTGTTCTACCTCGGCATTCCGCTGGGCATTGGTTGCAGCTTTTTGTTGGCGGGCACGCTGGGTGCCGCCCATGGCTGGCGCACGACGTTCTATGTGCTGGGTGTCTGCGGCGTCGTGATCGGCTTGCCGTTGATGTTCATGAGCGACAAGCGCAGCAACGATGCGGTGCAGGAGCGCGGGGCACCGCTCAAGACTCAGTTGGCCGCGGTATTTGATGAGCTGCGCAGCAACCGTGTCGTGCGGTTTACCGTTATCGGATTTGTGCTGGCGCACCTGGTCTATCCGGGCATTTCGTTCGCGCAACTGTGGATTGTGCGGGAGAAGGGGCTGGACCCGGCCCATATCGCCATGACCATGGGCGTCATGCAGATCGTCTTCGGCTCATTGGGCGCGTTGGCCGGCGGCATTTTGAGCGATCGCCTGGCCCCTCGATTCAAGGGCGGCCACGCCAGTGTGCTGATGTTGCTGATGCTGGTGAGCGCGCCGTTCATGATTGCCTACCGCCTGGTACCCGGCGATTCACCGCTCTTCTACGTGGGGATGGCCGTCGGCATTTTCATGTTGATGTCGCTTTACGGGTCCGCGACCACGGCGATTCAGGGGGCCGTCCCTGTGCGCATGCGTTCGACGATCATGGGCTGCTCGATGCTCCTGCTGAACCTCTTTTCGGTGGCGCTCGGCACGTTCTTTGTGGGCTGGATCAGCGATGCGCTGACCGTGGCCGGGGTTGCCTCGCCGCTGACCCATGTGTTGCTGGTCAGCGACATTCTGGCGTTGGTGCTGGGCGGATTCTTCTTCTATATGGCGGCTCGTACCAAGCGTGAAAGCACGCGTGCGCTGCCAGCCATGGGTATCAAGGTTTAACGTATGTCCAGATCCGCCGTCATTCAGTTTCAGTCGGTTGTCAGTCAGTACCTGCCGGGTGTCCTGGCCAGCATCGTGGTCGCTATTGCGGCGCGGTTTCTGGCGGATCAGTACCACGCGCCGGTGATGCTGTTGGCACTCTTGCTCGGCATGGCCATGAACTTTCTGGCGGCGGGGCCGAGCAAACCGGGTATCGATTTCAGCGCGCGCGAAGTGCTGCGTGTCGGGGTTGCCTTGCTGGGCCTGCGCATTTCCCTGGAGCAGATCGTGGCGCTCGGTTGGCACCCGGTGCTGATCGTGGTCGTGTCGGTGGTGGTCACCATTGTGGTGTCCATGCTGGCGGCGCGGGCCATGGGTTTCAATGTCTTGTTCGGTCTGTTGTCCGGCGGCGCCACGGCGATTTGCGGGGCGTCCGCGGCACTGGCGCTGGCCGCTGCGCTGCCTGCCCATCATGCCAAGGAGCGGGCGACGTTGTTCACGGTCATTGGCGTCTCCGCGTTGTCGACCCTGGCGATGATTCTGTACCCCGTGCTTGCCCGGGCGCTCGGCCTGGACCCGCTGCAAGCCGGCGTGTTTCTCGGCGCCACCATCCATGACGTCGCGCAAGTGGTCGGTGCCGGGTACAGCATGTCGCATGACATCGGCGACACCGCCACGGTGGTGAAATTGATGCGCATCGCGATGTTGCTGCCGGTCATCGTCTGTGCGGTGTTGATCACCCGTGCTCAGGGCGGGCAGGGGACAGGTAAGAAACCGCCCTTGTTGCCGTGGTTTGCCGTGGCCTTTATTGCCTTGGCGACGGTCACCAGTCTGGGTTGGCTGCCTTCTGTGGTGCAGACCCTGGGCAATCAAATGTCGAGCTGGTGCCTGGTGATCGCCATCAGTGCGCTGGGGATGAAAATCCAGTTGAAGGAGCTGGCCACGGTGGGGCTCAAGCCCATTGTGTTGATGGTCGGTGAAACCGTGTTCTTGTTGGGGCTGGTGTTGCTGTTGATACGACTCGGTAGTTGAGTCAGGTCGTTCATTACCGAGCGGTGTCCTGACGCCGGCAGTAATGAATGATCAATTTGAATGAATCGAACGCTCCCCTGATGGGGATAAGAGTGGTGAGCACTGTCGCGCCCGAATCGGGTGGCCAGATGTTTTTTCATAGACATAAAAACAACAACAAAAAAAATCGGAGCCAATGTATGCGTGTAAACAAAAAATCGGTGGTGAGTGTCTGGGAGCCAACTCTGCTGGCTTCGGCGTTGTTCGTTGTTGCTTTACCGGCGGCTCACGCCTTCGAAATCGACACCGGCAATGAAGACTGGGCGGTGCGTTTCGACAACACGTTCAAGTTCAACTATGCACAGCGGGTCGAAAGTCCCAACAGCAAGTTGGCGAACGCGTGGAACAACAACGACGGCAATCGCAACTTCTCCTCCGGAAGTGCGGTGGCCCAGCGTCTGGATGTGCTGTCCGAACTGGACGTGAGCTACAAAAAGAAGGCGGGTTTTCGTGTCAGTACCAACAGTTGGTACGACCATGCCTATGACAATGTCGGCAGCGACAACGCGGCCACCAACCAGATCAACAACGGGGTGCCGGATTCACGCCATATCAGCGGTTACGCAGATCGCTATTACAACGGGCCGTCGGCAGAGATCCTCGATGCCTTCGTCTTCGGCAGTACCGAAGTCGGCGAAGATTCGATCCTCAGCGGCAAACTTGGCAAGCACACGCAGTACTGGGGCGAAAGTGTCCTGGCCTTTGCCCATGGCAACAGCTACGGTCAGTCCGGCCTGGATATTTCCAAGGCCTTGGCGGTACCCGGCACCGAAGCCAAGGAACTGTTCATCCCGCGTAATCAACTGTCCGTCAACTTCACGGTCAATCCGGAGCTGACCCTCGGTGCACAGTACTTCCTCGACTGGGACGCTTCGCGCCTGCCGGAGTCCGGTACGTATCTGGGCTTCAACGACGGCATCGAGAATGGCGGGCACAACCTGTCGCTGATCGGTGGCTTGAATCCGCGTTTTGGTACGCCCGGGCCACTGGGTGTCAATCAGTTCCTGCGTCTGAGCAATGGCCATACCTTCACCCCGGACAAGCATGGCGACTTCGGCTTGATGGCCAAGTGGAGCCCGGAATGGCTGGACGGCACACTCGGTCTCTACTACCGCAAAACCTCCGACATTCTGCCCAATCTGGTACTGCAACCGACCGCTGTCGGCCCTGCACAGCTGATCTCCGGCAACATCGGCAGCTACAACCAGTTCTACGTCGATGACATCGACATCTATGGCATCAGCCTGTCGAAAAACGTCGGCGACGTCAGCGTCGGGTTCGACCTGAACTACCGCGAAAACATGCCGCTGGCCAGCGTACCAGGCAGCGTCAGCCCGGCAGCGGCCGCCGCCCACGTGCCAGGTTTCATTGGCAGTTTCAACGGCGAGAACGGCGTGGCCCGCGGCAACACCGTGCACGCGGTGCTCAACGGCCTGGCCACCTTTGGCAAGACGCCCGTCTGGGACAGCTCCTCGTTGCTGGTCGAGCTCGGCTACAGCCGCTGGCTGGACGTGACCGAGAACAAACAGCTGTTCAAGGGCGAGGACTGGTACCACGGCACCGACAAGGTCACCAAGGACAACTACATCATTGGCGTGAACTTCAACCCGACCTGGTACCAGGTGTTCCCCGGCATCGATATGTACCTGCCGATGACCTACAACGTCGGCCTTAACGGCAACTCTGCCGTGCAACTGGGCGGTAACGAAGACTCCGGTAGCTATTCGATCGGTGTCGGCATGGATGTGCACAACCAATACCGCTTCGACCTGAAATACGTGGACAACTTCGGTCCATTCGATACCTGCAGTTCGCCAGGCAACGCGGGCAGTCAAGGAGACGGCGCAGCACCGGGTGCCAACGGCCAGTACAACTGCGTACCCGGCCAGACCACCGCGTTTGGCGGAACCCCGGCCCAACTCAAGGATCGCGGGATGGTCACGGCCACCTTCAAGACCACTTTCTGATTTGCGATTGCTTAAAAACAATCAGGAGAACGACACATGAAACGCATGCACACACTGTTGACCACCTCCCTGGCACTGGCCTTCGCCGGTTTCGTCCAGGCCGCCGTGCCCGCCGCCGACGCCGCGAAACTGGGAAGCAACCTGACCGCTGTCGGCGCTGAAAAAGCCGGGAACGCCGATGGCTCCATTCCGGCCTACACCGGCGGGCTGACCGCTGCACCGGCCGGTTTTAAGACGGGCGACACCTTCCGGCCCGACCCCTATGCCAACGAAAAGCCGCTGCTGGTGATCGACGGCAAGAACGTCGCTCAGTACAAGGACAAGCTGACCGCCGTCACCGTCGAACTGGCCACGCGTTATCCGAGCTTTCGCGTTGAGGTCTATCCGACCCACCGCAGCGTGGCACTGCCTAAAAGTGTGTTGGACAACACCTTGAAGAACGCGACCGGTGCCAAGTCGCTGGAAGGAGGGAACGCCATCGAGAACGTATTGCCTGGCGTACCGTTCCCGATTCCGCAGTCAGGTGCCGAGGCCATGTGGAACCACCTGCTGCGCTATCAGGGCGTCGCCTATTCCACCAAATATGATTCCTGGAACGTGGATTCCTCGGGCTCGCAAAACCTGGCCACCAGTGGCGAAATCGTCAACTCGTTCCCGATTTTCGAAGACCCGAACAAGGTCATCGATGGCAAGGACACCTACTTCCAGACGCGCTTGTTCTACACCGGTCCGGCACGCCGTGCGGGCGAGGCGATCCTGCTCAAGGACTCGGCCAACCCGCTGGAGCAGGCCCGTCGTGCCTGGCAGTACTTGCCAGGGCAACGTCGCGTGAAACTGGCACCGACCCTGGCCTACGACACGCCCAACCCGGGCACCTCAGGTTCCGGCACCTATGACGACGTGTACGTCTTCAACGGCGCGCTGGATCGCTATGACTGGAAACTGGTCGGCAAGCAGGAAATGATCGTGCCGTACAACACCTACGCACTGACCTACCTCAAGGACCCGAAAGCCTTGACCACACCGAACCACCTGGCGCCGCAATTCGTGCGTTGGGAGAAACACCGGGTGTGGGTAGTGGAAGGCACGCTCAAGGCCGGTGCCCGTCACGTCTACGCCAAGCGTCGCTTCTATCTGGACGAGGACAGCTGGGTGGCTCTGGCCTCTGATCAGTACGACGCCCGTGGCCAACTGTATCGCGGTTCTTTCAGCTTCCTCTCGCAAAGCTACGACGTGACGACCCCCAACACCACGCCACACGTGATTTATGACCTGGTGGGCGGGACGTACAACATCAACGGTTTGTCGGGTGCGTACGGCGGCATCAAATACATCGAGCCCCTTGCCAAGTCGCAATGGTCGCCTGATGCGCTGGCCGGTAATGGCGTTCGCTAAGTAACGCACCACAAAAGTCTGGGCCGGTGGCGGTAGAGCGCCGGCTTCAGCTTTGGCAAGAGGACGCACCATGTGTTTATTTAAAACGCTCGCGCCGCTGATGTTGGTGGTGTGGCAGACGCTTGCGCAGGCCTCGGGGTACGTTGATGTGCTGGACCTGCCCGCCAAGCCCAGTGCATTGGCAGTGCGCAGCCCTTTGCTCGACGTCGCGAATGCCGGACCGCGTCTGGTCGCGGTCGGGCAGCGTGGCCACATTCTTTATTCCGACGATGCCGGACAGCAATGGCAACAGTCCTCTGTGCCGGTCAGCAGCGACCTCAACGCCGTGTACTTTCCTTCCCCTGAACAAGGCTGGGCGGTGGGCAATGACGGCGTAATTTTGCACAGCAGTGACGCGGGCGTGACCTGGAAAAAGCAACTGGACGGTCGTGAGATCGGTGCGTTGCTGGTCCAGCATTATGCGGCGCTGGAGAAGACCGAACCGGCCAATGAACAATGGCCGCTGCGGTTGGCTGAAGGTCAGCGGCTCGTGGAGGAGGGCGCCGACAAACCCTTGCTGGATGTCTGGTTCGCCGACGACAAAATCGGTTACGTGGTCGGTGTGTTCAACCTGATCTTGCGCACCGAAGACGGTGGTCAGAGCTGGACCCCGTTTCAGGATCGCACCGACAACCCTCAGAACTTTCACTTGAACGCCATCACCTCGACCGGTGACGCGCTGTACATCGTTGGCGAGCAAGGCCTGGTGTTGAAATGGGACGCCCCGCATCAGCGTTTCGCCGCCTTGAACACACCGTATCAGGGCAGTTTCTTCGGCGTTGTCGGCAAGCCTGGCGAAGTCATCGTCTTCGGCCTGCGCGGTAATGCCTTGCGCAGCACCGACGGCGGGATGAGCTGGACGCCGTTTGACACCGGCCTGCAAATCAGTGTCACCGCCGCCGCGATTGACGCCCAAGGTCACTATCGGCTGTTCACCCAGGCCGGGCACATGCTGGTCGATCAGTCCAACAACGCCAAGCTGCAATTGATGCCGCAACAGACCCTGTCACCGGTGGCCGGTGCTGCGCTGGCCCGCGACGGTTCGCTGATCCTGGTGGGCAATCGTGGTGTGCGCACGCTGTCCCTTCAATAACAATAAGATCCAGAGCGAGTACCCAGACATGGCCACTACCAAGCAAGACAACATGCCGGTGATCCGCGATCTGCGCGACTTTGATCGGCGCTCCGGCAACCTGCTGGAACGGCTGGTGTTCAACTACCGCCCGCTGTTCATTGTGCTCATGACCCTGGCGACTCTGGTGCTGGGCTACATGGCGGTCACCCGTCTGGAGCTGCGCCCCAGCTTCGAAAAAATGATTCCGCAGAGCCAGCCGTACATCCAGAATTTCCTCGAGAACCGCCAGTCGTTGCGTGGTTTGGGCAACTCGGTGCGGGTGGTGGTGGAAAACACTCAGGGCGACATCTTCGACCCTGAGTACCTGAATGTGCTCAAGCAGGTCAACGACGAACTGTTCCTCACCGAAGGCGTCGACCGCGCCTGGATGAAGTCGCTGTGGACACCCGCCGTGCGCTGGACTGAAGTGACGGAAGAGGGCTTTCAGGGCGGTCCGGTGATGCCCGACAGTTATCAGGGCTCACCGTCGGACATCGAACAACTGCGCCAGAACATCTCCCGTGCCGGGATCGTCGGCAGCCTGGTCGCCAGCGACTTCAAATCGAGCATGCTCATCGTGCCGTTGCTGGACAAAGCCACTGCCACCGGCCAGAGCATCAACTATCACGCGTTCTCGCAGATGCTCGAAGAGCAGTTGCGCGACAAGATCGAATACGCCGGTGACAGCGCCGCGCGCAAGTCCGGTGTGGAAGGCAAAGGTCACTACAAGATTCGGGTGATCGGCTTCGCCAAATTGATGGGCGACCTGATCGATGGCCTGATTCAGGTGATGATGTTTTTCGGCCTGGCGGTCGTGACTTCGCTGGTGATCATTTTCGCCTACACCCGCTGCGTGCGCAGCACCTTGCTGGTGGTGGGCTGCTCGCTGATTGCGGTGGTCTGGCAGCTGGGCATCGTCGCCTGGCTGGGTTACGCCATCGACCCGTATTCGGTGCTGGTGCCGTTCCTGATCTTCGCCATCGGTGTGTCCCACGCCGCGCAGAAGATGAACGGCATCATGCAGGACATCGCCCGTGGCACCCATAAACTGATCGCCGCACGCTACACCTTCCGCCGTCTGTTCATCGCCGGCGTCACCGCGCTGCTGGCCGATGCCGTAGGTTTCGCGGTATTGATGCTAATCGACATTCCGGTGATCCAGGACTTGGCAATCACAGCCAGCATTGGTGTCGCGGTGCTGATCTTCACCTCGCTGTTGCTGATGCCGGTGGCGCTGTCGTACGTCGGCGTCGGTGCCAAGGCTGCCGAGCGCGCCTTGAAAATCGACACCCGCGCGGCCGCGCATAAAGGGTTTGGCAAACTTTGGGACAAACTGGATCGCTTCACCACAGCCAGGTGGGCCACCGGCGCCGTCCTGGCGGCAGCCTTGCTGGGCATCGGTGGTTTTGCGGTCAGCCAGCACCTGAAGATCGGCGACCTCGACAGCGGCGCCCCGGAGTTGCGGGCGGACTCGCGCTACAACCGCGACAACGCCTACATCACCCAGCATTACGCGCTGTCCAGCGACCTGTTCGCGGTGATGATCAAGACCGCGCCGGAAGGTTGCCTGAACTACAAGACGTTGGTGTTGGCTGACCGGCTGGCCTGGGAGCTGCAACAATATCCCGGCGTACAGGCGACGGCTTCGCTGGTCAACGCGGTGCGGCAAATCACCGCCGGCACCTACGAGGGCAACCCCAAGCTCAACAGCATCCAGCGCAACCAGGACGTGTTGAACTACGCCGCGCAGCAAGCTTCGGTCAACTCGCCGGAGCTGTTCAACACTGATTGCTCACTGATGCCGGTGATCGCCTTCCTCAAGGATCACAAGGCCGAAACCCTCGACGCCGTGGTCGCCATTGCCGACCAGTTCGCCAAGGAAAACAGCACCGACGATCGCCAGTTCCTCCTCGCTGCCGGCAGCGCCGGGATCGAAGCGGCGACCAACATCGTGGTGCGCGAGGCCAATCACACCATGCTGCTGTACGTATACGCGGCGGTGACCTTGTTCTGCCTCATCACCTTCCGCAGCTGGCGCGCCACGCTGGTGGCGCTGTTGCCGTTGGTGCTGACCTCGATCCTCTGCGAAGCCTTGATGGTGGCGATGGGCATCGGCGTGAAAGTCGCGACCCTGCCGGTGATCGCGTTGGGTGTGGGCATCGGCGTGGATTACGCGTTGTACTTGCTCAGCGTGCAGCTGCAGTTCCAGCGTCAAGGCTTGCCGCTGTCCCAGGCTTACCGCAACGCGGTGTCGTTCACCGGTCGCGTCGTCGGTCTGGTCGGCATCACCCTGGCGGCCGGTGTGGTGTGCTGGGCCTGGTCGCCGATCAAGTTCCAGGCCGACATGGGCATCCTGCTGACCTTCATGTTCCTGTGGAACATGCTCGGCGCATTGATCCTGATTCCAGCGCTGTCGCATTTTCTTCTGCGTACACATCACGTATTGGGCGAGAAAGCGGGGGAGAAGGAATTTGTAGTGGGTCGCGGTCGAGCGGAGATCGACGGTGAACAATCGGTCTCATTTAAACAAGAAAAATCGCCAGTGTTTAAATGAGGCTTTCGGTTACGAGCAAGAGGCTACAACGCCTTGCGCCAACACCTACGGGAAAGACAGAATCCGCCGGCTTGTGTGTAGTGAGTCATGGTCTTATCGTTTCCTTGTCGCTGATAATCAGCGGTCGGGCTTGGAAACTCGACGGGTAAACGACACGAAGGCACCTTTCATAACGTACTTTTTTGCACGATGTGCATTCCGTTATGGCGGCTGCGCGTGGGAGACCTTATAGGTCTGCCGGGCTCGTTTACCCTGGTTTTCCAACCTGCGTACAGCAGCCACCCCTTCGCTTGGAAACGAACGTGGCAACTCCATCGATAAACGAGGGGAAGGGGAGTCGCGCTATGCCTTGCTGGGCATTTCAAACTGCATCATGGTGGCGGAGATTACCGCGAACGGTGTGCTGGATAAAATAGAGCCAACCGCGCAATCGCAATCCTGTGGCGAGGGAATCTATCTAATGGAATCAGCGCCTGAAAAACACCGATGAATCGTTCTTCAAAGGAGATACACATGACATCAGGACAATGTCTTTGCGGCGCCATACGCTTTTCTCTAGCAGTTGAACCACGATTCTTCTACCGCTGCCATTGCACCCTGTGCCGCAAGCAAACCGGGGTCGGCCATAACCTCGCCACGCTGGTCAACGCGCGCGACTTCCGATGGGAGGAAGGACAAGACGCGATCACCAGTTGGCGCAAACCCAGCGGCTACAGAAATGACTTTTGCTCACAATGTGGCTCGACCGTGCCCAATGCACTGCGCGAATCACCTTACTTCTGGATTCCGCTTGGACTTCTCGATGCCAGACTGAGCGTGGAGTGTGTGGGCGATTTCTGCACCAACGACGCGATGCCATGGGATGCGCAACGGTCGGAAATAAGTCATGACGCCGCCCCCAAGTCACTTGGGTTTCTTCTGGATGAACTTCAGGTCAACGATGATTGACTCAGTCACTTGGGCAGCATAGTGATTGGTTGTTTTTTGCCTGGCAATTAAGGCCGAAACTACCCAAAGCCGTCAGCCGGTAGTGCAGCGGCTGCAAAGGGGTGAAGAAATCAACAAGCAATTGCATAGCTGCGATTGAGCGTGCAGAGCGAATGCGGATTCGCAAGTTAAAGCCCAAAAAGCACGAACTCAATCGTCTGGCTGTGTTGCTTATTTTTTCTTCTTGATTAATTTGGTTATGTAGTAATTGAGGCTGAAACGATCTTTGGGCCTTGGTTTGTAGTGGGTTTTGTTTCTTTGCGTTGGATCGATCGCCAAGGTACACGCGGTATAGTAATAAAGCGCTATCGACCTGCGAGTAATGTGCTCTGGAGTTGTCAAGGGCTCTGGGTGCCCATGATTGCTGTCTTTGTCGGTATTAAAAATGACGCAGCGATTGTAGATAGGCAGGATTTTTTTAAGACAGGTCTTCATGTGGACATCCCACAGTTCCAGATTGCCTCCATATTCTTCTTTCCAGTCTTCATTTAGATAAATAATAATATTCAGTCTGCGCTCGATATTAAGCTTTTTGTTGAGCCTGAAGTCCGAGTGCACCCCCAGGAAACCACCGCTTTTCGTTTCATGCAAGCCGCCACCGGTAAAGTAGGGGTCAGGTATCAAACCTTCGATACCTGTTAATTTCTCAAGAAATTGCAGCATGGGCGCGGAGTTGAAAGCATTGAAAATAGTCTTCAAAAATGGAGAGCATTCGTTTGGACTGATTTGGCGTTTTAGTTGCCCTTTATAGCCGCGCTCGTAGAGCATCTCGTTGTTGGTTGGCTCGACGGGAAAATTTGAGCAAATACTTGCAATCAGATCTTCGTGTAAGAAGTTGTCGATGATTATGTGCGGAAATGGCGTAGCCTGAACGTAGTGGCTAGCCAATGAGTCACCAAAAGCACTGGCGTTGTTCTGGTCGAAATCAAGCTCCGGTGAAAGGGTGATGGGTAGTGCTTGAGTGATGACTGCCATTGTTTCTCCGATAACTTAATACAACGTCTTTTGGGTGACTTAAAGCAAAGTCGAACGCACGGATCGTGCATGCCGGTGTCGCTTAAGTTTTACTGTCAACTTTGTTCAGGCGCTTAAGTATATTATTGTACATTTTGGTTCGTCTATGAGACTTTCCATAGCCGCCAGCCGCTGCGACAGTACCCGACTGGATATGATCAAGATAGCTGAAGATTTTACGTGGCGATAAAGTTTCAATGACATAGCCAAGCTCGCTCATGCGGTCTTGAAGGGTATATCCAGGAACACGATCATCCATCGAAAAGTGCATACCGTGCTGTTTTACGAGTTTGCAGTTCCATAATGTGCAGAAGCTCTTCAAATAGATCTCTCTATAGGGTTTTGGTTCTCTGGACTGTAATCCCATAGAGGTTTTAAGGCGTCTGTAATGATGTTTCAGTAGTCGTGAACTAAAGCGCCAAGCTGTTCTAACGGTGCCCCGATTTATTTGTTCTACACAGCCGATGGCTACAACTTCTTTATTTTTATCACACTTGTTTAGCATCATCGGGAAGACATTTTTATCGAAAATAAATGTGTCGGTATGCATTAAGAACAAATAATCAGTATCTATTCGCTCCAAAACCAGGTCGAGTGCTTTGCCGTGTGCGATATGGCCTGGTTCTGGTTCAGGAACAGATCGTTCGATTAAGTTGATCCAGTCAAGTGTTCGTAAGTATTGGGTGCTTTCATCAGCCGAATAGTTATCAACCACCCATATCGGAACATTGGTGCCGCCTAGGTGCTGGTGCAGCAACTCTAAGCATATCTTAGTGATTTCTGGTGTTTTGTAATTCACTATGACTATGCTGAAATTGTTTGGGGGTTCAGTTGGTAAGCTAGTACTGTTCATTGTTCGGGTACTCAATCATATTATATTTATAGGTGGGGGTTATTGAGTCTGTATCCGGGTTCGAGTATTTGTCTGTCCAGGTTTTGCGCACCTACAAAGTTAAATTTTCAAGTAACTTTGTCATGCGCTAAATCAACATGCCTCACTCGCGCCTGATAAAGAGCAGTGGATGCGACCCTCATCGTATAAGGATCCACTCTATAGGTAAACATCTATGAAATAATTCGTTACATCGAAATGCTGGTCAGGTATGTCCACCCGGTATATTCGAATGTGCACAACGTCTCGGATCCTGAGACAGCTGAAGCTATCGTTCATGCTGCACGGTTAGCAAGACCCTCCGCTATCGTTGGCTTGAAGCTGCAAATTAAAGTGTCCAGGCACCTCGACAAGCCATACAAGAGTCTTCACCGCGATGACGGGTTTGTCAGCAGCGAGTGAAGTGAATGGCTTGATGCAGCGTTCTCAAGCTTGACGATCGTCCGTATATGGCCATTAGCTGCCTGCCGCGAAGGGCAGCTTCACGCCCTGAGGAAGTCAGTCAACCAAAATCGGGGTTCTTGAGGTGTGATGAGCCACGCTTCCTCAAGGCATTCAAATAGGTGGTTTCTTCGTAGAGCGTCCTTGTCTGCCAGGCCCGATACAGAACCGGAATCCACGTACTACGCGAGTGCGCGTACGGCAACCTGCTAGGTACTCCCTTTGGCGTGTCGCGATGTAGGCATTTCGCGCCATCAGCATTCAGGAGCAAGTTTTTTTGTTCACCTCGCTAGCCGTCATACGCGTCTGCAGCAAGGAAAGTCCGTTCAATACCGGTTGCTTCGATGCATAGCGTTTGAGCGTGCCCTTTCGGGAAAACGAACGATGGTAGCGGAGCAAAAAATCCACAGATGAACGGTATTGAAATAATTGCTCCACTGGCTTAGTCTCAATCTCACGTTGTACGAGATCAACCGCTGTTAGCACCTAAAACAACAAACAATCAGGAGCAAACATGAAAGCGAAAGTGATGTTGGGATTGTTCATGGCAGCCGCAGTTTCACTGCCAGCCTGGGCCGCGGACTGGACCGTAGGGGCTAACGTTGGCAACGTGCCTTGGGAATTTCAGGATTCCAAAGGCGAGTTTGTCGGCTTCGAGGTCGATGTTGTAAAAGAGGTGGCAAAACGCGCCGGAAAAAGCGTCGAGTTCGTCAATATCCCCTTCAACGGCCTGTTCAGCGCCGTGCAATCCAACCGTGTCGATATCGCAATCTCCTCAATCACCATTACCCCGAAACGCCTGGAGTCGGTAGCCTTTGCGCAGCCTTACTTCGACAGCGACCAGTCGCTCACCGCACTGACCACTTCCAAGGTCAAAAGCCTGGCTGACATGAAAGACAAGGTGGTGGGTGTCGATACTGGCTCGACGGGTGACATGTGGATTAACCAACATAAGGATGAGTACAAGTTTGCCGATGTTTCGCGTTATGAAGGGCTATCGCCAGCCATGCTCGATCTGGCTTCCGGACGAATCGATGGCTACCTCAGCGACATTCCGGCAGTGCTCTACTACATCAAGGACAAGCCGCAATACACCATCATTGCTCGAATCCCTACCGGTGAACGCTACTCGCTGATGCACGCCAAAGGCTGGGCGATGAGCGATCAGGTCAACGACATCATCAGCAAGATGAAACAAGACGGCACGCTCGGAAAAATCCACAAAGAGTGGTTCGGCACCGACGCCGATAAAGATTCCAGCACCCTGAAAGTGACCGCTGTCCTCAAGTAAGCCCTGCTGATGATGCATGCAAGTGGCGACACCCGTTCGCCACTTGTATTGACCGAGGTATCCCATGGATCTTTTGCAGACATTCTTCAACTGGAACGTGCTCGTCGATTCGCTTCCGCTGATGATGCGTGGCCTGGGCGTGACCATTGTGCTTGGGGTGGTGAGCATTGCCCTGGGCCTGGTGGGCGGCCTTTTACTGGCGTTGCTGCGGTTGTACTCCTACGCACCCGTTCGAGCGCTCGCACGAATCTACATCGATATCATGCGCTCCATTCCATTGTTGGTTTTGCTGGTACTCATTTATTACGCGCTGCCTTTTGTGGGTATCCGACTGTCTTCTTTTGCGGCCGCTGCCAGTGCGCTCTCGCTTGTCTCCTGCGCCTACAGCGCAGAGATTTTTCGGTCGGGCATCGAGGCCATTCCCCGTGGCCAGTTCGAAGCATCGGCTTCTCAAGGCATGAGTTTTTTCAACACCATGCGCGACGTTGTTCTGCCGCAAGCCATCCGCATCGTAATGCCGCCCATGACCAGCAACTGCATCAACGTCATGAAGGACACGGCGCTCGCCTCGGTGGTAGCGATGCCTGACTTGCTGAAGCAGGCGACCCAGGCACAGGCACTGGCTGCGAACCCGACACCACTGGTTGGAGCCGCCTTGCTGTATCTGTTGCTGCTGTTGCCGCTGGTGCAAATGGTCAGCTGGGTTGAGCGTCGTAATGCCTCTGGAGGAAAAACCGCATGAGCACCTTGATCGACATCGAAAAGCTCGACAAGTACTACGGCAACTTCAAAGCGTTGAGCGACATCAACCTGCAGGTTGAAGAAGGTGAAGTGGTGGTGATTCTTGGCCCGTCCGGTTCGGGAAAATCGACCTTGATCCGCTGCATCAATCTGCTTGAAGACTACCAGAAGGGCGATATTCGCGTGGGCGGGGAGCGGGTTGAAAATGGTCCGCGACTGAGCGCCATCCGTAGTGAAGTCGGTATGGTGTTTCAGAGCTTCAACCTCTATCCGCACCTCACCGTTCTCGACAACGTGTCGCTGGCGCCGATCCGTGTTCGCGGGCTGAGTCGGCGTGATGCGCACGCCAGGGCCAAGGATCTTTTGGTGAAGGTCGGTATGGGCGATCACGCGCACAAATACCCGAGCCAACTGTCTGGCGGCCAACAGCAGCGTGTTGCCATTGCCCGCACCATGGCCATGGAACCTCGCGCGATTCTGTTCGATGAACCGACTTCGGCGCTGGACCCGGAAATGGTTGGCGAGGTACTCGATGTCATGCAAAACCTCGCTCGCTCCGGCGTCACGATGGTCGTGGTTACTCATGAAATGGGCTTTGCCCGTCGGGTCGCCGACCGGGTGATCTTCATGGAAAGCGGACGCATTGTTGAGCAGAACATCCCTGAACCGTTTTTTACCGCACCTCAAGAACCTCGCACACGAGCGTTCCTGCAGGCCATCTTGCATCATTGAATCCGGCTGGAGAAAGTAGAGTGAATCCTCTCGATATTGATTACGTTCGCAAGCAATTTCCAGGTTTGGCCGATGGCTATGCCTACATGGATAACGCCGGTGGTTCGATGGTGCTGGGCGCCGTCGCTGAGCGGGTCGTTGATTACATGCTCAACAGCAGCGTGCAACTAGGCGCTTCCTACCAACCTTCCGTCGACGCTGGCGCGCGAGTGATGCAGGCGCGGCACTCGGTGATGCAATTGATCAACGCTGAGCATCCCGAAGAAGTGATCATGGGCGGCTCGACCACCCATTTGTTGCAAATACTGTGTCGCGCCATCGCCCCGTCAATCGTTCCGGGTGATGAAATCATCGTCACCAATTGCGATCACGAAGCGAACATCGGCCCATGGGTCAAGCTGTGCGAAAGCAGCGGTGCGACCCTGCGGGTTTGGCAGGTCAACCAGGACAGTTGTGAGCTGGAGCTGGATGACCTGCAGGTCTTGCTCAATGACAAAACCCGTTATGTGGCCATGACCCACACCTCGAATATTCTCGGCTCGATCAATCCAGTCGCCGAGGTTGCACGACGTGTGCATGCAGTGGGCGCCAAGCTGTGCGTGGACGCTGTTGCTTATGCGCCACACCGACTGGTTGATGTGCAGGCCAGTGGTGCCGATTTCTACGTCTACAGCTTCTACAAAACCTTCGGTCCACACTTTGCTGTGCTCTGGGGACGTCGTTATCTGTTGTTGGAGTTGCCGAGCCTTAACCACTTCTTTATCGGCCAGGATGTGGTGCCTTACAAATTGCAGCCGGGCAACGTCAACTATGAGTTGTCCTTCGGTTGCATCGGCATTACCGACTACTTGCTCGACATCAGCACCCGGCTTGGCGCACAAGGCAGCGAGCGCAAGTGCATGCAGGCTGCGTTCGATGCCTTCGAAGTGCAGGAAGATTTGCTCGCCGAGCGTCTGCTGGCATTTTTGCGCCAGCGCGAGGGCGTTCGCATCATTGGCAAAAGGGATACTCGCAATCGAGTGCCAACGATCAGTTTCGTGGTTGAGGGCGTTCAGTCCGAGGCCGTTGTGCGCAGGGTCGATGAGCACCGGATCGGCATTCGCTTTGGCGACTTCTATGCGCGGCGACTTATCGAATTCCTTGGGCTTGACCAGTTTGGCGGGGTAGTGCGGGTATCATTGGCGCATTACAACACCCTGGAAGAAGTCGACCGGCTTATCGCTGCGCTGGATCAGGCAATCAATGCGTTACGCTGACAGGCGCGCACACTTCTAATTTTACGAGCCTTCACTATGGCCTTACCTGAAACCCTCGCAGAGCTGCGTGACTGTATAGCGGCCCAGCACGAACAACTGACCGGTCGTCTGCGCGATGCCGCTCGATTCCTGATCGACAACCCGCATGAGATCGCACTCAATACGGTGGCCGAACTGGGTAAGCGCTCGAGCATCGCGCCTTCCGCTTATATTCGGCTGGCTCAGGCGCTTGGCTTTGCAGGTTTCAAGGATTTGCAGCGGCTGTTTCGCGCACCGTTGCAGCAGGCTGCCGACACCCACAGCGAGCGCATTCGGCACTACGGCGGTGAGACGTTGCTGGAGGACCCTAGTGACGTCGGCGGAATTCTGCGTGAGTTTAGCCAGGCCAACATCGTGTCCCTGGAACATTTGGCTCAAGGGGGTGAACAGGCCAATATCGAAGCCGCCATCGCTCATTTGCAAGTCGCGCGCACCACCTTCGTCATCGGTATGCGCCGTGCCTTTCCGGTGGCGGCGTATCTGAGCTACGCGTTAAGTCGTGTGGGCCGGCGAACCGTGCACATCAGTGGTGCTGGCGGCACGTTGCCGGAGCAGGTCAGCGCCATTGCCGATGATGATTTGTTGATCGCCGTCAGCTTTCCGCCGTACGCCCATGACACCGTTGAGGCGTGTCGTCTGGCGCGTGCCGCAGGCGTGACGCTGGTAGCGATCACCGACAGCGTCCTGAGCCCTATCGGGCAGATGGCCGATACGGTGATCGAGGTCAACGACGCTGAATTACTGGGCTTTCGCTCACTCACCGCTTCGTTCTGCATCGCGCAAACCCTGGCCATGGGGCTGGCCTTCAGCGACGGCCAATCGGACAACACCTTTAGCCATGACCGGCTGAAAGATATCGACTGCTAAGTCGCAACTTTCGCCACGAACTTATTTAACCAGTCACTTCAGGAGAATATCCCGATGGTTTCACCTGCACGCGATTTAGTGGGTTATGGAAGACAACGCCCGCAAGGTACCTGGCCGAATGGCGCACGTTTGGCCATCAGCCTGGTAATCAACTACGAAGAAGGCTCCGAACGTTCGCTCGCCATGGGCGACCCGGACCAGGAATCCATGACCGAGTGGGGCAGTTATTCAATACCCGACGGCACACGCAATCTGGCGATGGAATCGATGTATGAGTACGGTTCTCGCGTCGGGATCTGGCGAATCCTGGATATTCTCGACCAGCAATCGGTTCGTGCGACTTTTCACGCTTGCGCAGTAGCCTTTGAGCAGAACCCCGATGTGGCACGCGCGGCAGTCGCAGGTGGTCATGAAATTTGCAGCCACGGTTATCGTTGGGAGGAAGTGTTTCGCCTGACTGAAGAGCAAGAGCGTGAACACATGCGTTTGGCCATCGAGTCATTCGAACGCACCTGCGGCAAGCGTCCCGTTGGCTGGTATTGCCGGTATGGCGCGAGCGTCAATACCCGTCGCCTGGTCGCAGAGGAGGGCGGTTTTCTCTACGATTCCGATGCCTACAACGACGACGTGCCCTATTTTGTCGATGTCGAGGGTAAGCGTCATCTCGTGGTGCCTTACACCGCCGACGTGAACGATTTCCGCTACTGGAACTCGCCGGGGCTTTCGCAGGCATCGGACTTTTTCGAGTACATGAAAGAAAGCTTTGAGGTCCTTTATGAAGAGTCGGCTGAAGGACCACGCATGATGTCGATCGGGCTGCATCCACGGATGGTGGGCCGTCCAGGGCGGGTCAGGGCGATCAAGCAATTCATCGAGTACGCTAATCAGCACAGCGGTGTCTGGTTTGCTACGCGCGAAGAAATCGCCCGTGCCTGGCTTGAACGAACTTGATGGCGTGGCAATCAGGCCGGATTAAAAAATTGAGACGCGCTATTCCTCATTGTGTTGAAAGAGTTCAGGGGGAAGTTCACCAATGCCTTTGAGCCGGGTTTCGAGAAAATCGCGTAATACTCGAACTTTTGTGGAATAGCGTCGGTTGGGAAGATAAGCCATATAAATCTGTCTCCCTGTCAGCGAGTTAACAAAACGATAGTGCGGGAGAACAGTTTGTAATTCGCCACTCAAGAGGAGATCACGCACCAGCCAGATTTCAAACTCGGCAATGCCCAGTCCACCACAAACCGCTTCGAGCAGTAATTCCGAATTGTCCGACTGAAGATTGCCTTTTGGGAAAATCGAATGTTTAACGTCATCTTTGGTGAAGTACCAATGCGGGTCGCTGTCGGGGTGCAGGTAGATGAGGCAATTGTGCTGGCTGAGTTCGGCAGGTGTTTGGGGATGACCGCAGCGCGCCAGATAATCTGGCGTTGCGCACAGTAGCGAATCGTTGCGGGATATGGGATAGGCGATCAAGTTCTCAAGATGATTCTCGCCCTCATGAATATCCAGGTCAAAGCCGCCTAAGATCATATCGTTGTGGTTGTCGGTCAGACGCAAATCCATCTGGATACCGGGGTACATCTGTAAAAAAGGCGCGATCAGCGGTGCAAGGAAGCGCCTGCCGAAAGCCACGGGCGAAGTCAGTTTCAGCGGGCCGCTTGGTGCAAGATTGAGGTCACTGACGACACGTAACGTGTCGTCAAGATCGGCAATCATCGACAGTGCGCGGGCGTGATAAATCTGCCCGGCCTCGGTGAGGGCGACGATGTGTGTTGTGCGATGAAGAAGGATTGTGTTCAGCGACTTTTCCAGCGTTGTAATCATTCGGGTCAATGTCGAAGGGGAGACATGCAGTTCTCGGGCTGCCGCGGAGAAGGTGCCCAACTCCACTACTTTGACCAGTGCCCTCATTACAGCCAAGTGATCAATACGTGCAATTTCATTAATCATTTTCAGAGTTGCCTTTGCGCTGGTTGCAAAACCGAATTCTATCGGACGATGTTCCATCCATTTTCGCCAGTATATAGACTCATTTCGATCGAAGTGCGCACACCGTTCATAACTTCCGCCAACGTATTCGCCCGAGAGAATCGCTCATCTCCAGGGCTCATTGGAGTATCGAGATCATTATGGATTTTCCTGCACATGTTCCATTGGCTGTTGCTACCCGAAACCAACACGTGGAGCGAATTCACTGGGGATCAGTAGCCGTTGTTGATACCGAAGGGGCTTTGTTGGCCTATGCGGGCGATCCGGGAGCGATGATGTTTTCCCGTTCAACGCTCAAACCGTTCCAGGCCGTTCCTTTCGTGCGCGATGGCGGTGTCGAACACTTTGGGTTCTCCGATGATCAAGTCGCCGTCATGTGTGCCAGTCACTCCGGGGAAGCATCGCACGTGAATGCCGTGAGCAGCATGTTGGCGAAAATCCGGCACGAAGTGACTGACCTGGGGTGCGGCTGCCATTTACCGGACTTCTATAGCGCGGACAATCTGCCGCCGGCCGGCTTCCACTTCGATCAACGCCACCACAACTGCTCCGGGAAGCACACCGGGTTTCTTGCCTATTGCCGCCTTCACGGGCTAGCCAGTGATTCCTACCTGGCACCGGACCATCCCTTGCAACGTGACATCCAGCGTGTCGTCACATCGCTGAGCGGTGTTCCGGAAAATCAGTTCTGGGCGGGCACTGATGGCTGTAACGCGCCAAACCTGGGGATGCCTCTGTCACGACTTGCGTTGCTGTGGGCGCGACTGGCCAGCGGTGATGCCGGTTCCGACGCCAGCCTCAGCGCGGTATTGCAACGTCTGTTTGACGCCATGCGGCGCAATCCGCAAATGGTCTCCGGTACCGGCCGATCCGACCTGGGGATCACGCTTGCATCAAATGGCGACTGGGTCGCGAAAACCGGTGCCGATGGTGTGCAGACGGTCGGTATCCGTAGTCGAGGGTTGGGTGTGGCGGTGAAAGTCAGCGATGGCGATTTCCCTACCGTGTTCGCCATCACCATTGCCGTACTCAAGCAACTGGGAGTGCTGGAGCAGGGAAGCGATAACCCGTTGTTGGCACCTTGGGCAGATCCGGCGTTGAACAATTGCAACGGCGCGCCGGTAGGCCAGTTGAAGGCCACAGTGCAATTGAAGTTTGTTTAGTGCGGGTGCCTTACGGGCGTCCACCAGACCTCTAACGCAGATCAGAAACCATGCTATCGACTCACGCGCAAAACCAGCAAACCCCGGCCATCTCACTACGCGCGGTCAATAAGTTCTTTGCCAGTCAGCAAGTCCTGTTTGATGTTGATCTGGAGGTTCAGCCCGGTGAAGTGGTCGTGATTATCGGCCCCTCGGGCTCTGGTAAATCGACCTTGTGTCGCTGTATCAACCGCCTGGAAACCATCACCAGTGGCGAGATTTTCTTGCACGGCGAACGCCTGCCTGAAGAGGGCGGGGCACTGGCGAAAATGCGTGCCAAGGTCGGCATGGTCTTCCAGAGTTTCAATCTGTTTGCACATCGGAGCGCGCTGCAGAATGTTGCCATGGGGCCCCGAAAGGTCCTTGGCATGAAACGTCAGGACGCCGACGCGTGGGCAATGCAACAGCTCGAACAAGTCGGCCTGGCACACAAGGGGAAGGCTTATCCCGCGGAGCTGTCGGGTGGCCAACAACAACGCGTTGCGCTGGCTCGATCGCTGGCGATGAAGCCCAGTGTGATGTTGTTCGATGAACCGACCTCGGCACTTGATCCGGAAATGGTCAACGAGGTTCTCAAGGTCATGGTCGATTTGGCCCGCACAGGCATGACCATGGTCGTGGTCACCCATGAAATGGGGTTCGCTCGCTCCGCTGCCGACAGGATTATTTTCATGGACGCCGGCCGGATTGTTGAGAGTGCTCCACCGGAAACCTTCTTCAGCGCCCCCCGCTCAGAGCGTGCCCGGGAGTTTCTTTCCAAGATTCTGGCTCATTAATCAACTCATCTGAAAACACAATAAAAAGAGAGATCAACCATGCGCTCAAACCGGTTCGTTACTTTCAGCGTCTCCCTCCTGGCTTCCTGCATGTTCGCGACGCTTGCATCGGCCGCCACCGTCGAACAATTCCCCGCCGATTCGACGATGGCGAAAATTCACCAGCGCGGAAAACTGGTGGTTGGCAGCTCATTAAATACGCTGATGTTCTCGTCCAAAAATCCCATGACTGGAGACGTTGAAGGCTTCGAGGCTGATCTGGCCAGGATGCTGGCGAAACAGCTCACAGGCTCCGAAGACAACATCGAGTGGGTCAGCACCACACCGGAAAACCGCATTCCTCTGGTGGAGAACAAACGCGTCGACCTGGTCATCGCCACCATGACAGTGACCGACGAACGCAAGCAGGTCATAGGCTTTGCGGGCCCGTATTACCTCGCCGGACAGGACTCTCTGGTAAGGATCGACGATCATTCGATCAACAAAACCGCTGACCTCGATAACAAGACTGTCTGCGTACTCAGCGGGACGACCGTAGAGCGCAATCTCAAACCGTTAGCGCCGAATGCCAAGATCGTGACTTTCAGCGATGCCTCCGCTTGTGTCGAGGGGTTGATCGACAAGCGTTTCGACGCCTATGTCGACGATGGCGCCACGTTGGTCGGTGAGTCACTTCGCCAGCCCGGCAAGCTGCGGGTGGTTGGCACTCCGTTCACTGAAGAGCCCTACGGCATCGCCGTGGCCAAGGAAGACAAGGTTTGGCGTAGCTGGATCAGCAATCAGTTGGGGGCGGCTATCCAGAGTGGCAAGTGGCAAGAAATGTACGGCAAGGATCTTGAAGCCGGGCTGGGCGCACCGCAGGTGCCAGTGATCGAACAGTAAGAGCTGCGCAGAGGCGAACCTGATGTCTTATATCGGACGCTTTCTGGGGGGCATCGCGGTCAGCGTCGAGCTGACCCTGCTGTCCTTCGCCATTGCGATCGTTCTCGGGCTGCTTCTGGCAATCATGAGGGTGAGCCCATGGCCACCCTTTCGCTGGTTTGCCAGCAGTTACGTAGAACTTATGCAGATGATGCCGCTTCTGGCGCTATTGCTGCTGTTCACCTTTGGACTGCCGAAGCTGGGCTTCATCTATTCGCTGTTCACTTCCACGGTCCTGGTCCTGGGACTGTATAGCGCGGCCTGGATCTGTGAAGTCGTGCGGGCGGGTATCAACACTGTGTCGATTGGCCAGATCGAAGCCGCACGCAGCATCGGGATGCGCTTCGACCAGATCCTGGGCGAAGTGGTGTTGCCACAAGCCGTGCAGTCGGTCATTGGACCTTTGGGCAATCTGTTCATCATTCAAATCAAGGCGTCGGCCATTGGGGCTGCGATTGGTGTCGCGGACATCACCTATACCGCGCAGAAGATCAACTTCGACACGGCCCTGGCCGTGCCGACCTTCCTCGGCGCCATGGGTGCCTATTTTCTGCTGACCCTGCCAGCCGGTTGGTTCTTTCGCTTTCTGGAGCAAAAAATGGCGGTGTTGCGATGAGCGCTGACAACTTGCTTTACGAACCGCCTGGTCCGATTGCCAGAAGGCGTAACCGGCTGATTTCGGTAATCGGCGTGTTACTGCTGTTGGGTTGCCTGATGGCGGTGGGTCATCGGCTCGATGCCAGTGGTCAGTTCGATGCCAAGCGATGGGAAATCTTCCTGCATCCTGGAACACTGCGCTTTCTGTTTGACGGCCTGGTGGCAACTTTGCTGGCCGCAGTGATCAGCATGGTATTGGCCTTCAGTCTGGCGTTGCCGCTGGCGCTTGCGCGGTTATCGTCCAGGCTATGGTTGCGCACCTTGGCTGCCAGCTACATCGGTTGTTTTCGCGCGGTACCGCTGCTTTTGTTGATTCTGTTTACCGTCATCCTGTTGCCCTCGATCGGGTTGAACTGGTCAGCCCTGGGTTATCTGATTTTCGGCATGGTGCTGCACCACAGTGCGATGGCGGCAGAGATTGTACGTGCCGGTATCCTTTCCTTGGGGCGCGGGCAGAAAGAAGCGGCGTTATCGATCGGCATGCGCGAACACCAGGCGATGATGTGGATTGTATTGCCACAGGCGCTGAAACTCATGTTGCCAGCATTGATCAGTGGCGTTCTGGCGATTGTCCAGGATACGTCCCTGGGCTACATCATTCCCTATGAAGAGCTGTTGCGCCGGTCCCAGCAAATATCCAGCTTCGCCCCGCAATCACTGCTGCAATCGGCGTTTATTGTCACGGTCATGTATGGTTTTGTCAGCGCCTTGCTTCTGGCTCTGCGGCGCTGGATCGAACGACGGCAGGCCTACACCTCTCGAGCACTAATCCCTGAGGAAGGGGAGTTGTCTAAACTGGACACGCTGGTGCCGGCGAAATCGCCGGCATCAACGTGATGAGCGCCCGTGCGGTTCTGATACAGGAAGCTGTTGGCCGTTTAGGGTGAGCGCGCAGCCGGCTGGGATCCGCTTTGATGCTGCTGGCGTCCACAGTAAAGCCATCACCATTGACTTAGCCTGCGTCCATGTTTTCGGTCCTTGCTACCCACTGACATCTCTGCCAAAGGAGTCACCCCATGTCAACGCTATATCCCAGTATCGATCCCGAGGGGCTGGTCGAGTACTCAGTGGTCTACACCGACCGCTCGCTCAACCACATGTCGCAGTCATTTCAAGGCGTGATGAAGAACATTTCCACGACCCTGAAACAGGTCTACAACGCCCAGGCCGTTGCGGTGGTTCCGGGCAGCGGCACATTCGGCATGGAAGCGGTGGCGCGACAGTTTGCCACCAACCAGCAATGCCTGGTGATACGCAACGGCTGGTTCAGTTATCGCTGGAGCCAGATCCTTGAGATGGGCAACATCCCGGCGGCCACCACGGTGCTCAAAGCCCGACCGGTCGAAACGGGTCGCCAGGCGGCCTACGCCCCACCGCCGCTGGACGAAGTGCTGGCAGCCATTGCGGCGCAGAAGCCGCAGATTGTCTTCGCCCCCCACGTTGAAACCTCATCAGGGATTATCCTGCCCGACGACTACCTGCGGGCCGTCGGCGACGCCGTGCATGCGGTCGGTGGCCTGTTCGTGCTGGACTGCATCGCCTCAGGCACGCTGTGGGTTGATATGCACAAATGCGCAGTCGACCTGCTGATCAGCGCACCGCAGAAAGGCTGGAGCGCCTCCCCTTGCTGCGCCCTGGTGATGCTCAGTTCTTTGGCCCTCGAGCGCATCGAGCAGACGCAGAGCAGCAGCTTCGCCTGCGACCTGAAAAAGTGGCTTCAGATCATGCAGGCCTACGAACAGGGCGGACATGCCTACCATGCGACCATGCCCAGCGATTCCCTCGCGCGATTTAACGAAGTGATGAAAGAGACGCAAGCCTACGGTTTCGACAAGGTCCGCGACGAACAACAGGCGCTGGGCGATCGGGTGCGCGCCATGTTGACCGGCAAAGGCATCAAAAGCGTGGCCGCGGCCGGCTTTCAGGCCCCAGGCGTAGTGGTGAGCTACACCGATGATGCCGACATCAAGAACGGCAAGAAATTTGCCAGCCACGGGCTACAGATCGCCGCCGGGGTGCCGTTGCAATGCGATGAGCCAGCCGACTTCCAGACCTTCCGCATCGGTCTGTTCGGCCTCGAAAAGCTGCACAATATCGAGCGCACGGTCAGCATCCTCGCGCAGGCACTGGACGAGGTGATGGTTGACTAAGCCGGTATTTGACACCGTTACCACAGTGTCTGGGACATGTTGAAAACCACAGGCGTAGACACGCGCCGCATGACCGGCCGGGGCCGGTCACTTCTGGAAGAGGCCTGATATGCAACCTTTTGATACGGTGATTCGCAACGCCCGCGTGGTAACCGCCGCGGACACGTTCACCAGCGATATCGGTATTCGTGATGGGCGCATCGTCTCCCTCGGCCTGGACCTGCCGCAAGGTCACCAGGAAATCGACGCGGCAGGCCGGCATGTCACCCCCGGTGGCATCGACAGTCACGTGCACCTCGACCAGCCGACTGGCGACGGCTCGGTGATGGCCGATGACTTCTTCAGCGGCACGGTCTCGGCGGCCTGCGGCGGCACCACTACCGTCATCCCGTTCGCCTGCCAGCAGAAGGGCGAAAGCCTGCGCGCTGCCGTCGATGATTACCATCGTCGTGCGGGTAACAAGCCGGTGATCGATTATGCCTTCCACCTGATCGTCACCGACCCCACACCGCAGGTGCTGCGTGAAGAACTGCCGGCCCTGATTGCTGAAGGCTATACCTCGTTCAAGATCTACATGACCTACGATGCGCTGAAGCTGGGCGACCGGGAGATTCTCGAGACGTTGTCGGTCGCGCGCCGTGAGGGCGCCATGGTGATGCTCCACGCCGAGAACAGCGATTGCATCGCCTGGCTGACCGAGCGACTACTGGCGGCCGGGCTGACTGCGCCGCGCTACCACAGCGCGTCGCGGCCGATGCTGGTGGAGCGCGAGGCGACCCATCGTGCCATCGCCCTTGCCGAGCTGGTGGATGTGCCGATCCTGATCGTGCACGTATCGGGTCGCGAGGCCGTGGAGCAGATTCGCTGGGCCCAGAGCCAGGGGTTGAAGGTGTACGCCGAAACCTGCCCGCAGTACCTGTTCCTGACCGCCGACTCGCTGGGGTGCGACGACAGCTTCGAAGGTGCCAAGTGCATCTGCAGCCCGCCGCCGCGCGATGCCGCAAACCAGCAGGTGATCTGGGATGGCCTGGAGAACGGCTCGTTCGAGATTTTCTCGTCAGACCACGCACCCTTTCGCTTCGATGGCCCGGATGGCAAGAAGGCCCACGGTGAAGAGGTGTCGTTCGACCAGATCGCCAACGGCATTCCCGGTGTCGAAACCCGCATGGCACTGCTCTGGTCCGAAGGCGTGCGCAGTGGGCGCATCACCCCGCAAAGCTTTGTTGCGCTGACCTCCACTAATGCCGCCAAGCTGTATGGGCTGTATCCGCGCAAGGGCAGCATCGCTATTGGTGCGGATGCCGACCTGGTGATCTGGAACGAAGGTGAGTCGGTGCACCTGTGCAACGAAATGCTGCACCACAACGTCGATTACACGCCTTACGCGGGCATGACGCTGAGCGCCTGGCCGGCCATGACCCTGTCTCGCGGTGAGGTGGTCTGGGACGGCGAGCCGCGCGGTGAAGCGGGTCGCGGCCGGTTTCTGCCGTGCGAGCGCCCGGCGCCCGCGCAACTGCGCCGACGTAAAACTGAGTTGCCATTGTGAGTGCGGTCGCACAGGTGGCCGCCATCCTGATTCGTGCTTGGCGTGAGGGGCGCCAACAACCGTTGCCAACCCTGGAACTGGCTAGCGAGGCCGAAGCTTATGCCGTGCAGCATCAGGTCGCGGATGCCCTCGGCTGGTTCGCCACCGGGCCCCCAGCGGCGTGGAAGCTGGGCGGCGCTCCGGGAGGGCTGATCAGTGCCGCCGGGGTACCGGCAATGGCGGTACACCCGTCGGGTTGGCAGGTTCCGCCGGGCGATGCCTTCGGTTTCGGGATCGAGGGAGAACTGATCGTGCGCCTGTCGCGCGACCTCGACCAGCACACTGATCTGGCCATGGCCTATGCGGCGGTCGATGTATGGATGCCGGGCATCGAACTGTGTGGCACGCGCTGGCTGCAGGGCGATCAGGCCGCGCCACTGCTGCGGCTGGCCGACCAGCAACTCAACCGCGCGCTGGTACTCGGCGCACCGAAAACGCTGGAGGAAATGCCGGATTGGTCAAGACAACAGGTGGCATTGCGGGTGGCCGGGGAGCCTGAGTTCGTCGGCGTTGGCAGCCATCCTTTCGGTGAGCCGCTGAGTTCGCTGCCGTGGCTGGCTCGTCACGCTGCAGCACTGGGCAGCCCCTTGCGAGCCGGTGACCTGGTGGCTACGGGTAGCTGGACCGGTATCTACTGGGCGCCGGCCGAGGTGCAAGTGGACGTTGAGTTTGCCGGGATAGGACGGGTTGCCTTGTCGACTTGATGGGTTTCAAGGCTTGCTGATTCTCTCGCTACCGGCCAACTGGTAGCTGCCACGTCAGACAGAAATCGACCCGAGTCCCTGACCACGGATTGAGAAAGAAATCGGTGTAAGGGGCGGGCGCCAGAACAGATTGGCTGAGCATTAAACCTTAGTTTTTACAGCCATTTGTGAAGGGGCAGCTAATGTCCGATTTCTGCCTGTCACGAAGGGTCGCAATCGGCAAAAAGCAGCCGCTCGCAACTTGCAGGATTGCGGGGGCGAAGGCTTGGCATTGGGCTGTAGCGAGAGGTGGCCGGTAAGACCGGAGAAGCTTCGCGAAAGAGATGTGAGGCCAGTAATATCGACGGATAGACCACGATTAACCGTAACAGCCTAAACCGTGGTTGCCTCTAGTTGTCATTAGAAGTGTTAATCATAGATCAGCGGTCTTCACCAACGAACCAGAGACTTTCAAATGATAGCGATGAATCGAATACTTCACCCCACCAAAGCCCTGGCGCTCGTGACGATCTTCAGTTTCCTGAGCGGACCGGCGCAAGCCGGTTTGGAGGAGGGCGTTACGGCCTATCAAGCCGGTGACTTGCCGCTGGCATTTAAGGAATTTAGCACCGCTGCGGACACAGGCAACGCCGATGGCCAGTTCAATGTGGCTCTAATGTACGAGCAGGGCATCGGGGTCGCCAAGGACGAAACACAAGCAATTAGTTGGTATGAAAAATCTGCGCAGCAAGGCAACTCCAACGCGCAATACAATCTCGGTGTGCTGTATGAAAATGGCCGTGGCACTGCCGTGGACTTTGCGCAGGCCAATCAGTGGTATCGCAAGGCAGCAGCGCAAGGCGATGGGCTCGCCGTCGGTAATCTGGGCATGCTCTATATGCGCGGCGATGGCGTGAAGGTGGACAAAAATCTTGGCCTGGCTCTGCTTATACTGTCGGCAACCATGGACAACTCGCCCACAAACAAAGCCAAAAGTAACATTGCAGCGACCAAGGGTTTAACCACCAACATGATCACAACAGCCCAGGCACTTTCGAATGAGCTAGGCCAAGCCAAAAATCTGTTGATACCGCTGGATCAATACTTGAAAACCACGACGACTACCGCTGGCGGCGAATCGCAATAGGCTGAAAAGCGTCCTCCGGAATACAGGGGGCGCAGGTAGCTAATTACCGCCCGACAATCTGTCCATTTATCCTCGACTCGGTTACGTCGAAGTCGAGCGTCGCTCGGAGGATGGATTTGATCGTGTCTACTTTGAAAAATGCGTGGGTTGATGTAGCAACCCTCGCCGGTTTTGAAACGACACCGCCTACTCCTGATCCGGCGCCACCACCGTCCAGCTGTCATCCGGATCAAACAGCTTCATCGCCTTCGCCACCTTGTCACCACCAGGCCCCAGGTCTTTCTCAAACACCTGTCCTTCATGACTGATCATGAAACTCATCACGCCGGTGTCATCGTATTTCTCTGGCCAGGCGATCAGTGCAAAGCCGCGGCTCATCTTGTCGCCGATGAGGTAGCTGTAGGCGCCTCCAGGTGCCGAGGGACCCTGGCCATCAAGAATGCGGAAGTAGTAACCATGCCAGCCCTCGCCGGCAATGGTTTTGCCGAACTCGGGGCCCAGCGGGCTGATTTGCCCGGTGTCGTCGTCCGCCCAATAAAGTCCGTCATGGGTGCCGGGGGTGCTGTAAATATTCTGCGCATATTCAAGCGCGCCGTCACCGTCGCGATCCACTGACGCGTAGTCCATCTGCGCGTCGTGATAGGCCAGTGCCGATTGCACCGCAGCCAGTTCGTTGCGTCCAATTTGACGTGCGCGGATTTCGGCACCGCCGGCCTTGATGTCGAAGCGCCAACCGTTGGTACTTTTCACGATAGGGATTGGCAGCGTCCACTGATTAGGGCCAACCGACAGAATTGCTGTGCGGTCGTTGGTTTTTTCAATTTTATTTTGCTCGTGGTACTGCTTCAAAAACGCATCCACATCTTTGCGCTCTGCGCCTGCGCGAGGGATGTAATTGCGCCATTCTTTACCCAGCAACTCGGTCAGGCGTTCGTGATCGGCGTGTGTCGTACCCAGTGCCTTGACGAACGCTTGAACGGCTTTTTCCGGGGTGGGAAATTCCTGCTGTGCCGTCGCGATGCACGACCATGCCAGCCCGGCAGTAATCGCCAAGGCCTGAAGAAGCACGCCCAAGCAAGCCTTCACTCGAGGATAGGTATTCAACTACGGCCACCCCTTTGACTTTGACGCGCTGGTGGATTGGCCGGCCGACTGACTTGATTGCCGGCGGCTCGCGAGGCACTGGGGCGCTGGGCGGATGCCTGGCTGGCCCGGCCACGACTGGCTTGTGCGCTGACTTGGGACGGTGAGCGCGCACCGGCGAATGCATTGTCGCGCGCACCGCCACTGCTGGTCGCCGCCGTGGAAGGTCGGTTTTGCGTGGTTTGGCGCGCCTGCGCATTACCCTGTCGCTGATTCGTCTGCGCGGTCTGCTTTCTGGGCTGCTGATTGGCCTGATTATTTCTGGCAGTGCCCTGGCTTCTGTCAGTCGCGTTTGTTCTGTCAGCGGCCTTCTGTCTATCAGCGGCGTTTTGTCTGTCGTATGTCTGCGGTCTATTGGCCGTATTCGGTCTGTCCGTACTGGCCTGCATCCGATTGCTGGCCGTCGCTCTGGAGGCATTGCGCGCTTGATCACGGGCTTCGGGATTGGTGGAGGGAGGGCGTTCGATACCGGCCCTGTCCATTGAGCTGCGGGCATTTTCACGCGCCTGGGCGCGTTGGGCATTGTCCCCTCGGTAAACCTGACGCTGACTGGCACCGTCCAGTTGGCGACTGTACTGCGCGCGGCTCCGGGTATCGCGATAAGGAACGCCATTGCGGTGCGCGGAATTGTGCTGCCACTTGTTCTGATTCACGTTGATGCGGTTGTTGCCATTGATGTTGTTGTAGCGTTGGACGTTGACGTTGACGTCGTTATTGCCCCAGTCACATTCACCCCACAACGCACCGACGATGGCCACGCCGGTACCAAACGCCAGCCCGGCCAACAAGGCCTGGCCAGGGTAATAGGCTGGCGGTGGCGGATAGTACGCAGGCGGCGACGCCGGGTACGGCCAGGTGCCGTAGGTGGTTGTCGGGTTATACGTGGGGACGTACACCACCTGCGGATCGGCGGGCTGAATGATGATGGTTGGGGGCGGAGAGGGCGCTGCGGGAGCGGGTTGTGCGGCGGGTTCTGCCGCCGGCGCCGCAATATTCTGAATCGTCACGTTCTGATACTGGTTGCTCTGCAGGTTGCCTGCTTCCTGGGCCTGACGACGCAAGCGTTGCACCCCGTTCATGACATCGTCGGGCTGCGCCAGAAAGGCATCACCCAGGCGTTGTACCCAGACGGGATCCTGCCCCAGCGTTGCCAAGACCTGCGGGAAGGCGACGAGCGCCTGCACGCTTGGATCCCAAGGCTGGTTCGCTACTTGTTTAACTGCATCGTCACCCTTGGCGTCCGGATGGGCTTTGGACCAGGTCACCGCTTCGGCCACTTCCCCGGGGTACGTGGAGGCCATGAGAAGCTGGGCCAGCAGTGGATCGGGATACAACGCAATGGGCGCAAGCATTTGATCCAGCTGTTCTTCGGTAAACACCGGGTCTTTAGAGGACGGAGTGACGGGCGCGGGGGCCGTAACGCCAGCGTTTGCGGGCGCAGGCGCGGTCGTGCCTGCTGCCATGCAGTAAGATCCGCTCAAAAAAAGGACAGCCGACAGCGCGTAAATTAATGGAATGCGCATTGCAACTCCATGTAGTCAGGCAGGTTTGAAATAAGTGGATCAATGCCCGGGAGGTGGAAGTCGATTGTGCAAGCCACAGGCCTCGACTTCGACGCCGCTCACTAAGCGTAGCAAACAAAAAAAATCTGCCCTTTATTTACGTTCACTCGGGCCGCAGCCACCACTGGCATCGGTTTCGTGCTCGTCTGCAAACGCCATGAGCACGTCCAGATCCAGCACATCCAGCGGGATCCGGGTGATAAAGGCAGAGAAGGCGAGGTTGGCGGCGAGCAGGCGCAGATCGCTGGCCCAAGCCGGAAGATGGACGGGCCCCTGGAGCCAGCCGGACTCGAACAGGGGGGCCAAACGTACCGTGTCACCCAGACTGAGACGACCGGCAAACAAATGGCCCACCAGTTCCGGCCGGTTGTCGCGGATCGCGATGCGTAGCAGGGTGTGGACGCCGAGCAAACCGGTCAGGTACGCGGCATCCTTGGTAAACGCCGATCCGCCCCGCAGGACGGCACCGCGAAACACTCGCTGGGTTGAGCGAAACGACTCCTCTTGCGACTGGCCGGCCGCCAGAAAACCTTCGAACACCTGAATGAAATCGGCGCCCTCCAGCGCTTGCTGGACGGCGAGGACTCGCAGCGCCAGGCGACGCAGGCGATTGATGTCCATGCTGCCGGTGAACAGCTCGGCCAGGGTGGCAATGCCTTCCTGGGTCTGGGTTGTGCGCGGCGCTCCCAGACCGAGGCTTTTCAGGTTGGGTTGGAGCGCGCCGTTTTGTGCCGTGGCGACATGCACGAACGCTTCGTGCTACAGCAACTGGTTCTTGTCCAGTTCCGAGAAGAGCGCACTGGCCCGCAGGCGGATGCGGCTCGACCCGGCGATGGCTTTGGCGGCCAGGGTCGGATCGAGCACGACCGTGATTCGTCCCTCGCCGAAGAAACGGTCCAGTTCCGGCTGCATCCAGGCGGCAAACACTTCGGCCGGAATCTCGGCCGGGCTCGGTGGAATCCGCGTGCCGCCGAGCAGGGCGTCGGTGGTGTTGAGGAAAAATCGGGCGGCGTCGAGCATGCTCAGTTTCAGGCGGTGGTAATAGAAGTCCGGACGCCGGTACAACGCTGACGAATAGTCGGTAAAGGCCGCAGTGCCAATAGCCCCGAGCATGCGCCCGGCCGTGGCATAACTTCGCGCGGTCATGGCGAGGTGGTTGCCGGCCGGATGCCCGACATCGCATCGCTCAATAAAGGCGTCCAGCGCGGTGATGTCGGCGCTGTGGTCGCGCGGGCGCAGTTCGACGTCGGGCAATGCGGCTTTTCCGGCACGCCAGTTCGCCAGGAAGGTTTCTTCGACACCATCCGGCCAGGACAGGGCCTCCAGCACGCGGATCTTGCGGGCCAGACCGGGCAGGGCGGCATCGAGTTCAGACAGGGACGCAGCGTGCATCGGAATCTCCTGGGGAGACGAGATTGACCTGAAAAAGCTTAGTCGTTGCTGATGCATTTACCGAGCTACAAGAAACAACCCCGTCCGTAGCTGGCGAAGCCTGTGGGAGCCGAGCTTGCTCGCGATGACGGAGTGTCAGTCGACAGCTGTGTTGCCTGATACACCGCTATCGCGAGCAAGCTCGGCTCCCACAGGCTTCGCCAGTTGCTACAGAGTGCGATTTGGCACACCAGCAGCGACAATTATTTTAGTCACTACAATGAAGTTAAATCGAAAAAGAGCACGGCCTCAAAGCGCTGTGCTCTGGCTTTTGACGCTTGCACCACGCGGCTATTTTTCAGCGAGGCAGGACTCATGCTGAACACCGGAGAACAAAAGCGTGCACGAATTCTCGACCCCGTCGATCGTGTCACAGAAGTGATTTTCGGCTTGCTCATGGCGATGACGTTCACCGGGACGATCAGCGTGGCGACTTCAGGGCAGGAGGCGGAACGCACAATGATGTTCGCCGCGCTCGGTTGCAACCTGGCCTGGGGGCTCGCGGATGCGGTGATGTATCTGTTGCGGGCTTTGATCGACCGCACGCGCAAAAGCACCTTATTCGCAAAACTCGGCGGGGCGGACGCGGCCACCGGCCAGGCGCTGGTGGCGGCTGCATTACCGTCGCACGTGGCGGCAGCGGCCAAGCCTGAGACCCTGGAATTGTTACGCAGTCGCCTTGTCCAGTACCCGGCAACGTCTGTGCCGTCCGGCCTCGGTTGGGATGATTTCAAAGGGGCACTGGGCGTTTTCCTGTTGGTGGTCGCCTCGACCTTTCCACTGGTCGTGCCTTTCCTGTTACTCGAAGACACGGCGCTCGCCGTTCGTTTATCCAATCTGGTCGGGCTCGCCGTGCTGTTCATCGCGGGCTGGATGCTGGCGCGATACGCAGGTGCAAAACCGTGGCAGGGCGGTGTGGCAATGGCGGTAACCGGCGCTGTGTTGATCGTTGCGATCATTGCACTTGGTGGTTGAAGAACAGAAGAGGGCGCAGCAAATCTGCGGCGCTCCCTAAGCCAATATGCGCTGTACACCAAGAGGTTGCAGTTCTATGAGCGATTCAGATTCTTCACCCGCCGCCCCAGAACCGGGTCGTATAGCACGCCGCGTTGCGGGCGCCGGCCAAGGCCGCTGGGCCCGTTGGCTGCCGGGGCTGAACACGCTACGTCACTATCAAATCGCCTGGCTGCGAAATGACATTGTCGCCGGCCTCGTCCTGACCACCATGCTCGTGCCTGTCGGTATCGCCTACGCGGTGGCCTCGGGCGTACCCGGCATCTACGGCCTCTACGCGACCATCATTCCGCTGCTCGCTTATGCGATATTCGGGCCCAGCCGGATTCTGGTGCTGGGACCGGATTCCTCGCTGGCAGCGGTCATCCTTGCCGTCATCCTGCCGCTGTCCGGCGGCGACCCGTATCGCGCCGTCGCCCTGGCGGGAATGATGGCGATTGTCTCGGGGGTGGTCTGCATCCTCGCCGGCATCGCGCGCCTGGGCTTCATCACCGAACTCCTCTCCAAACCGATCCGCTACGGCTACATGAACGGTATTGCGCTGACCGTACTGATCAGTCAGTTACCCAAATTCTTTGGTTTCAAGATTGAGTCCGAGGGGCCACTGAGAAACCTATGGGCAATTGCCACCGCGGTGCTGCACGGGAAAACCAACTGGGTCACCTTCGCGGTCGGCGCCGCGACATTGGTGGTCATCATGGCGCTCAAGGGGCACAAACGCATCCCGGGTATTTTGATCGCCGTGGCCGGCGCAACCCTCTTCGTTGGTGTGCTGGACCTTGCCACGAAATACGGCATATCGGTCCTCGGCGAACTGCCACAAGGCATGCCCGCGTTCGCCATTCCCTGGATCGCTTCCGCCGATATTGTCCCGGTCCTGATCGGCGGCTGCGCCGTCGCGCTGGTTTCGTTCGCCGACACCAGCGTGCTCTCGCGAGTCTATGCCGCGCGGTCGCGCACCTACGTCGATCCGAACCAGGAGATGGTCGGGCTCGGCGTCGCCAACCTGGCGGCCGGTTTTTTCCAGGGTTTTCCCATCAGCAGCAGTTCGTCACGCACTCCGGTGGCCGAGGCCGCCGGCGCCAAAACCCAATTGTCCGGCGTCGTCGGCGCGCTGGCGGTGGCCTTGCTGCTGATGGTGGCGCCGAACCTGTTGCAGGATCTGCCCAACAGTGCGCTGGCGGCGGTGGTGATCGCCTCGGCCATCGGCTTGATCGAGGTCGCTGATTTGCGACGCATCTATCGCATTCAGCGTTGGGAATTCTGGCTGTCCATCGCCTGCACCGTCGGCGTCGCGGTGTTCGGCGCCATCGAGGGTATCGGCCTGGCCATCCTGCTGGCGGTGATCGAATTCCTCTGGGATGGCTGGCGGCCGTATTCCGCTGTGTTGGGACGTGCCGATGAGGTCCAGGGTTTCCACGACATCAAGCGGTTTCCCAATGCCCGGCTGATTCCTGGCCTGGTCCTGTTTCGCTGGGACGCCCCGTTGTTTTTCGCCAATGCCGAATTGTTCAACGACCGCGTGCTGGACGCCGTGGCGACATCGCCGACACCCGTGCGCTGGGTGGTCGTGGCGGCGGAACCGATGACCAGTGTCGACGTGACGTCGGCCGACATGTTGGCCGAGCTGGATGAAACCTTGCGCGTGGCAGGCATTGATTTGTGTCTGGCCGAGATGAAAGACCCGGTCAAGGACAAACTCAAGCGGTTCGGGCTGTTCTCGCAGTTTGGCGAAACGGCGTTTTTTCCAACGATAGACACGGCCGTCGACAGCTATCTGGCGATGTATCCGGACTGTCGCTAAATACCACTGAACATACCAATGATCACCGCATTCACCAGGTCAATGAAAAAGCCACACACCAACGGCACGATCAGGAAGGCTTGGTGGGCTGCCCCGTATTTTTGCGTCACGGTCGTCATGTTGACAATGGCTGTCGCCGTGGACCCGAGGGCAATCCCGCCGAAGCCGGATGCAATCACGCTGGCTTCGTAATTGCGGCCCATGCAGCGGAACACCACGAAATACGTGTAGAGCACTGTCAGCAGAATTTGCAGGGTCAAGGCGCACAGAATGAACAGCAACGCGCCGCTGAGCTGCCATAACTGAAGCCCCATCAGTGCCATGGTCAGAAACATGCCCAGGCAGATATCGGAGATCAGCGACAGACCCAGGCGGGCGCCGCCCCAGGATTTCAGCCGTTGTTCATCCATCACCGCGAGAACGATGTGGTGAATGACGATACCCGCGAACAGGCAACTGACGAATTTGGGCAGGGTGATGCCGGCATCGACCAAGAGCAGGTTGAGTCCGTAGCCGAGCATCAGGGTCAGGTTGAGCCACATCCAGGCCCAGAGCACGTCGTAGTAGTCCATTGACTGGTGGGGTTGGCGCTCAAGGACGCCGACTTCCAGGCTCGCATCCCCGGAAGGCGTCAGCTGATGACGACGTATCAGTCGATTGGCAATCGGACCGCCAATCACGCAAGCAGCAATCAGGCCGACGGTGTTACTGGCCATGCCCAGTTCATGAGCGTTATTGATGCCCAGCTTGTCGACGAACAGCGGCGCCCAGGCCAGGGTCGTGCCCGCGCCCCCCGTCAGGGAAATAGAGCCCACCATCAACCCCGCCTTGGGATCGAGTCCAAATGCCTCGGCCACGCCCATGCCCAGCGTGTTTTGCAGGACGATGAACGCACCCGCCAGCACTAGCAGGATCAGCAGCGGGACTCCGCCCTTGAGCAGTTGGCGCATGTCCGAGTTCAAGCCAATGGCTGCGAAGAAATACAGCAGCAGGGTGTCGCGAACAGCGAGATCGAATTGGATTTCGATGTTGAGCCCGAAGTAAAACAGGGTCGTCACCGCCGCACATACAAAGCCGCCGACCACCGACTCGGGAATACAGTATTGGCGGAGCAGGGCGTTGTGCTGAACAAGGGTTTTGCCGAGGAAAAGGAGGAGGATGGCGAGGGTAAAACTCACGAGGCCGTGAATCGGGAAGAGCTGAGGAGTCATTCAGAGTCTACCTAAAAATATGGGAAATCATTATCAGGATTTGAACGATCAGTGTTTAGACCTGGGTCAATGAACGATGGATGCAGCATAGCAGGCAGCTAAAAACCTACCCGTCGCCCCCGGCATCTGTAGCAGCTGCCGAGCTTGCGAGGCTGCGTTGGAGGACGCAGTCCTCGCAATCCGGAAAACGTACTATTCCTCAAATTCACACGAAGCATGACCCTCAATCAGCGTCTCGAATTGTCATGAAATGAAAAGAAGTTGTCGTCGAATGAATGCTCAGCCACAAAAAACTCGCGTAGATACAGTCGCCAGCCATTTAGCCCGGTCATCAGGAACCGGAGCTTCAACCCACTGCTCGACGACGAATAAGAAGAAACAAATATGCTCAGGAATATCAGTATCGCTTGGCGTGCCTCCATCGGTTTCGCCCTGGTTGCAGCGTTGACCACAGGGATGGGGGTATTCGCGTTGTCCAAACTGGACGATATGCGTGAGAGCACCCGGCAAATCAGTGAGAATTAGCTGCCCGGCGTAATGGCTTTGAGTAGTGGCGCGCAAAACGTTCAGCGTATCCGTGCGCTGACCCTGCGGGTCATGATCAGCCGCGACCCGCAGAGCCTTGAACAGAACTACAGCAAGATCGACTTGCTCAAGGCCGAAACCCGAAAAGCGATGGGACAGTACGAAAAATCCGTTCTCGTCGATGAAGACCGGGCGCTGTTCGAGCGCTTCAAGGCTGCCGAAGCGGGCTACATGTCGCTTCAGGCTAAAGTGATCGACTTGTCGCGCAAGGATCAACTCGACGAAGCGCGGGACGTTATCAATGGTGAGATGAACCCGCGCGCGGATGCGCTGAGCAAGACCCTCACCGACCTGATCGAGTTCAACAACCATGGTGCCACTGGCGCGGCTACCCACAGCGTCGACGTCTTCAACAGTGCACGCAGTGGCGTGATCGGGGTGCTATTGGTCGTCGCGCTGGCGTCGTGTTTCGTGGCCGTCAGCCTGATTCGCAGCATCGTCCTGCCGCTGCGTCAGTCGGTCCAGCTGGCCGAGACGGTGGCGACCGGCAACCTCACCACCCGCACCGTGGTGATCGGCCGTGACGAGCCGGCGCGGTTGATGACGGCATTGGCAACCATGCAGAGCAATCTGCGCGACACCATCGTGGCCATTGCCGAGTCGTCCAACCAACTGGCGTCGGCCGCCGAAGAATTGAGCGCCGTGACCGAAGATGCCAGTCGCGGGCTCCACCAGCAAAATGGCGAGATCGAACAGGCGGCCACGGCGATCAACGAAATGACCAGTGCCGCAGAAGATGTGGCCCGCAACGCGAGCTCCACGGCCGATGCCACACGGGCGTCGGACCTGATAGCGCAGCAAGGGCGACAGCAGGTGTTGCGTACAGTCGACGCGATTGTCGAACTTGCCAGCGGTGTCACGACCACGTCCGGTGAGGTCGAAAGCCTGGCTGGCCGGGTACGCGACATCAGCCAGGTCGTCGATGTCATTCGCACGGTGGCCGAGCAAACCAACCTACTGGCACTCAATGCGGCCATCGAAGCGGCCAGGGCAGGGGAGGCAGGGCGCGGTTTCGCCGTGGTCGCCGATGAAGTGCGCGGCCTTGCGCATCGAACCCAGCGCTCGACCCAGGAAATCGAGCAACTGGTCACAGCCATCGAACAGGGGACGGTGCAGGCGGTCAATGCGATGCAAGGCAGCAATACCCGCGCGCGCGGTACCCTTGAAGTGGCCCAGGCCGCGGGGCAGGCCCTGGATCAGATGGCCTCCTCATTCACGCAGATCAATGAACGCAACCTGGTGATCGCCAGTGCGGCCGAGCAGCAGGCGCAAGTCGCCCGGGAAGTGGATGGCAACCTCGCCAACATTCGCGAGCTGGCGTCGCAGACCGCCGCCGGCGCCACACAAACCAGCGCGGCCAGCCAGGAGCTGTCGCGTCTGGCCGTTTCACTCAACGGCCTGGTGGCGCGATTTGCGGTGTAACGCAAGGTGATCCCGGGCGCCATGGTGGATCAAACCATGGCCCCGGTCGCCGGAATTTGTAATGCGCAGCGTTGCCCGACACAATCGCGTCCCGATCCGGCCAACGGTGCCGGACATACGTGGTAAAGGGATCGACAGTTGAACGAACAGACATTGTCCATGCGCCTGGAACGCGTGGCGGCGCATGTGCCTGCCGGTGCGCGCCTGGCCGATATCGGCTCGGATCACGGCTACTTGCCGGTGGCGTTGATGCGCCGTGGCGCCATCGTGGCGGCCGTCGCCGGTGAGGTGGCGTTGACACCGTTCCACGCGGCAGAACGCACTGTGCGCGAAAACGATCTGGACGTGCAGATCACCGTGCGCCTGGCCAATGGTCTGGCGGCGATCGAGCCAGGCGACGGGATCACCGCGATCAGCATTAGCGGCATGGGTGGCGAGACGATTCGCGACATCCTCGAGAGCGGCAAGGCGCGCCTGAGCGGGCAAGAGCGCTTGATTCTGCAGCCCAACGGCGGCGAGCAGCCACTGCGCCAATGGTTGATGGACAATGGCTACTGCATCCTCTGTGAGGAGCTGCTGCGGGAAAACCGTTTCGACTACGAAATCATCGTGGCCGAGCGCGCCGGGCCGGTGATGTACACCGCCGAGGAGCTGTACTTCGGCCCGCTGCAGATGCAGTCGCGCAGTCCGGTGTTCCTGGCCAAGTGGCAGCGCGTGTTGCGCGAGAAGCAGAAGACCCTGACCCAGTTCGCCAAGGCGCGACAGGCCGTGCCCGAAGAGAAGGCGCAAGACATCCTCCGGCAGGCCCGGTGGATCACCGAGTTGTTGGCGTGAGCCGGTCGTCGATTTAGAGCGATCACAAAATAAAACTATTGAAAAAAACTCCCATTAGCTTTAAACGAGAAGCTCACCGGCACATTGCCAGCAATCAGTAAATGAGTATCGCCAGTTTTTGGCACAGGGAGCGCCTGATGAGTGTTCGTCCATTGACCGACGCCCCACGGCAATCGAACGATTGCGACGTTGTCGCATCTCAAGTGAAAGGACACCTGGATACGGTCGGCATGACCTACGCTGGCAATAAAGACTCCCTTGAGCAATTGCTCATCCCCGCGCGCCACTGGGCGCACACCACCGCGTGGGCGGTTTACCGCGCCGGTGAACAAATGCATCTGGTCGGGCAGGGCGATCCGCAGGTGCAGTGGCCGGCAAGCGTGGCGAATGAAGACTTCGACGCCTTTTGCCAGACCCAGCGCTTGCACCGCTGGCCGACCGGTAAAGGCGAAAGCGTGCTGGGCTGGCTGCTCGCGCCCATCAATGAAGCCACGGATCCAGCACTCGCCGACTTTGCCCAGCGCCTGGGCATTCAGGTACAGACCAATACTCTGGCCCGCGCGCAGATCACTCAGCGTGTGCTGTACGAAATTACCTACCTGGCCAGTTCGACCCGCGACCGCTCGGTATTTCTGGTGGGGGTTCACCAGTTGCTGGCGAGCCTGATCGACGCCGAGAACTTCTATCTCGCGCTGTATAACCCGCACACCGGCAAGATTGACTACCCGTATTACGTCGACATCATCGACGTGGATGCGGTGGAGTCCCAGCACTATGAATACCTTGACCCTTCGCACCTGTCGTTGACCGGTCAGGTGCTGACCACGGGCCAGCCGCTACTGATCGACGCCGCCGGCATCATCGCGGCGCAGGCCGAGGACCGTTTCTACTGCGTGGGTGATCGTCCCGAATTCTGGATGGGCGCGCCGTTGAAAAACGCCTCGGACGACGTGTTTGGCATGCTGGCCATGCAGGTCTACGAGGTGTCCCGTACCTACAGCGCTGAAGACCGCGCATTGTTTCTGGTGGTTGCCCGCCACGTGGCCATGGCGCTGGACCGGATTCTGCACCGCGAGGACCTGGAAGAGACAGTGATGCGGCGTACCCTGGAGCTGTCGGCCGTCAACGATGCGTTGAGGCAGGAAGTGGCCGACCGACAGCGCGCCGAGCATCTGCAGAGCGCGCTGTTCCAGATTGCGGAACTGTCGAGCCAACCCGGCGACATGGCTGAGCTGTTTCAAACTTTGCACAGCATCGTCGGCGATCTGCTGTTCGCGCGGAATTTCTACATTGCGCTGTTCGATGACGCGATCAGTGAAGTGACCTTTCCGTATTACATCGATGAGCGGCAGACCATCTGCCCGCCGGCACGACGTGGATGCCGGGGTTTGACCGAGTACGTTATTCGTCAGCGCCGGCCTTGTCTGATTGACGTCGGCGAAGCTGAACGATTGGCGGCGGCCGGTGAAGTCGAACTGGCCAATCAGTCTGTCCGGTCTTACTCGTGGCTGGGCATCCCCTTGTTCGATGGCGATGTGGTGCGTGGCGTGCTGGCGGTGCAGAGCTATACCTCGCAGGTGCGCTATACCCTGCGTGATCAGGAACTGCTGACATTCGTGTCGCGGCACATCGACACCGCGTTGTCACGGCGTACGGCCGCCGAAGCGATCCATGCCGCCAACCTCAAGCTGGAGGCACGGGTGCAGAACCGCACCCGCGAACTCGATCACGCGAATGCCAAATTGCAACACGAAAACTCCCACGATGCGCTGACCGGACTGCCCAATCGTACCTATCTTCAACAGCGCCTGAGCCAGGCCTGGTCGGAGTTCGGCAGCGTCGGCGGGCACTTGGCGGTGATGTTCATCGACCTCGACCGTTTCAAGATGGTCAACGACAGCCTCGGCCACCACTTCGGCGACCTGCTATTGATGCAGGCCGCCCAGCGTCTGCGCGGTTGCCTGCGCGAAACCGACATGCTGGCGCGCCTGGGGGGCGATGAGTTTTCGGTGCTGGCGCCCGAGGCCTCGCTGGAGGTGGTGATCGAAATCGCCGAACGGATTCTGGTGGCGTTTGACCTGCCGTTTTTCATCAATGGCCATGAAGTGTTTTCGTCGTGCAGCATCGGCATCGTCAGCGCCGACAGTCAGTTCCATCACGAGCCCGCCGACTTGCTGCGCGATGCCGATGCGGCGATGTACCGGGTCAAGAGTGCCGGGCGTGACAGCTACGCGGTGTTCAACCAGGAAGTGCGCCGTGAAGTGTCGGACCAGGTCGAGCGGGAAGGGGCCTTGCGCAACGCGCTGAAACGGACTGACGAACTGCTGCCGTATTTCCAGCCGATTGTCAGCGTTGAAACCGGCGAACTGGTCGCCCTTGAAGCGCTGGTCCGCTGGCATCAACCGGGCGGCCGGGTGATCGCGCCGGGCGAGTTTTTGCCGGATGTCGAAGGTTTGCGCCTGATCGGTCGACTGGACTTGTACATGCTCACCAGCATTGCGGTGATCCTCGCACAGCCCGAGCATGCGGGTTGGCCTGCGGTGCACGTCAATTGCTCCAGCTACAGCATGACGCGTCCGGACTTCGCCAGCGAAGTGCTTGCCCTGTTGGCGCGGCACGGGGTTGCGCCCTCACGGATCTGCCTGGAGTTGACCGAAGGTGCACTGGTGGCTGAGCCGGCAATCGCCCGCCTGACCATGCAGCAACTCGCCGACAACGGCATGTCGGTGGTGCTCGATGACTTCGGTGCCGGGTTTTCGTCCCTGAGCTACGTGCATCAATACCGTTTCAGCGGTTTGAAGATCGACAAGTCGTTCATCCTCGAACTGACCACCAGTGCGCGCAGTCGCGCCATTGTTCGGGCGATTGTGCGGATGGCCGAATCGCTGGACCTGAGTGTGGTCGCCGAAGGTGTCGAGGATGAAGCGACGCTGGAACTGCTGCGCGAAATAGGCGCGGGGCAAGCCCAGGGTTACTACTTCGCCAAGCCGATGGGGCTGGAGGCGCTGTTGGCGAGCTCACTGGTGTTGGCGCACGAGGACGTAGCCCTCCTCAACGCGCCGGAATAACCGGCTAAAAAATTATTACGCTACGATTTTTTAACGAAGCGTGAACAACTGGTGTGATCAATTGAGCGGACGGTTTACCTGAACTTTCCTCTTAATGCTGACCGCCAGTGAGTCACCCTTGAAGCGCCCAGAGCCCTCCTCGAAGATTGCAAAACGTTTGCTGTTCAGACGGATCATGCTGTGCTCAGGCGTCATCTTCATCTGTCTGTCCATTGCTGGTGGCTGCTGGCTGGACACGCCACCATCACGCTACGTTCCATTGACTAGCCTGGACCCTGCGTCGGTGTCGATGATCGCCGTGGGCGACCAAGGTAGCGGTGACCTGCAACAGTGGCGGGTGGGGCGAGCCATGGAGCGGGTCGCCGCCAATGAGGGGCGCCTGAACATGGTCGTGTTCCTGGGCGACAATTTCTACGGCAAACCGCTGGCCAGTACCCATGACCTTAGATGGCAAACCCGGTTCGAGCATGTCTATTGGGGCGATTGGCTGAGTCATGTGCCGTTCTACGCGGTGCTGGGCAATCATGATTACCCGATGTCGCAAAAGTACGAGATCGAGTACGGACAGCTGCACAAGGGATCCGGTCGCTGGCAGATGCCGATGAACTTTTACGTCAAGGATTTCGGTGAAGTCGACGGGCATCCATTGGTGCGAATGGTGTTCCTCGACACGTCGGCGCCGCGTGAAAGTTTGCAACAGCAAATCAACTTTATTGATCAGGCGTTCCAGGCACCTGGCCCGGCGCCAGTGTGGCGCATTGCTGCATCCCATCACCCGGTGCGCAATCAGGGCCGGCATGGTGAGGAGTCGGATCTGGTCGCCATGCTTCTGCCGGCGTTGCAGCGCAACAAGGTTGATATGCTTTTGTCAGGTCATGATCACAATCAGCAATTGCTGTTGCGTGCCGGGGAGCCTGCGTGGGTCATTTCTGGTGCGGGAGGGCAGAGAATTAACGACCTGGATAAGCTCACGCCAGATAGCGCGTTTACCTCATCGCGGGCCGGGTTTGCCAAACTCGACCTGACTGCCCATCAACTGCGGTTGGCGTATTACAACGATCGAGGCGATCTGGAAACCAGCTATCAATGGGCCAGAGACTGCCAGTGGATGGCCAAAGGCTGTCTACGGCCCGAAGATGCCCAAGGGGCCGTGGCGCAGTTGGCTCAATGAGCGCCGAAAACGGGGTCAATTGACGCCGCATTTGTAGCCGCTGTCGAGCCCGCGAGGCTGCGTCCGAGAACGCAGTCCTCGCAACTTTGTGCATCACCCAAACCTTGCGAATACCCGCACCCGCCATCGACTCCGGTACCCACTGCGCCGTCGACAGCGGCTCGATGTAGCGGATCCCGCCATGCGGGCCTACCACGCCATTGATGTTGCCACCACGTAGACCCGATGTTTTTCCCAGCACACGAAATCCGGGGACAGGTAATTGGGGGTGCTCAGCGACTTGGCCTCCCGCGCGTAGGTCAGTTTGTAGGGAAAGCGCCGGGAATTGAGTTTCAGGCGTAGCAGTTCTTATTCCGGGTGCCGGGTGCCGGGTGCCGGGTGGCGCGGATTAATTTGTGTGACTTATGCGAGGGTTTCCGGTTTCAGGTAAGCCGCGTGTTCAGTCGAAGGCTGTCTTAAACAAGAAAAATCGCCCGCGTTTAAATGAAGCCTTCGGTTACCACTCGGAGGCTACAACGCCTTGCGCCATTGCCTACGGGTAAGACAGAATCCGCCGGCTTGTTTGCTTTGTCCCTGGCCTCTATCGTTTCCTTGCCACTGCCCATCAGTGGTCGGGTTTAGTCGCCCGGGGTTAAAAGTAAGGTGCATTAGCTCTGTCAGTCGGGCATTCCCATGCCTGCACTTGATGGTGGTTGTGCGCAGGGCGCCTTCGGGCGCGCCGGCTTTGCTAGCTTCCCCGGTCGACTAACCTGCGTACAGCTGCCTCCCTCTCGTTTAGTCGCAGGAGGGTGGCGCCCAATCACGGAAGCAAGCTTATGTTCAAAGTAACACCCAACCCACCGGACACCGATCCGGCATCCCCGTACGAACCCGACTCAAAAAAACTCAACGAAGCCGCCGAGCGCGCCCTCGACTTCCACTTCCCGTCGAGCGCCGACATCAAAGCCAAACCGAGAACCCGCAGCACGCTGTTTTCCGTGGACCCGCACGCCACCGCCGAAACCCTGGGCGTATTTCTGGTCGAGACACTGGCCTCGATCGACGTGATGGTCCATCAGTTGGTGGATCATCTGGAGGGAGAGGCGCGCTACGCGCTGCTGGGCATTTCAAACAGCATCATGGTGGCCGAGATCACGGCAAACGGCGTGCTGGATAAAATAGAACCACCCAGGTAAACGCAGCCCTGTGGCGAGGGCGCTGTTGTGGCGAGGGGGCTTGCCCCCGTTGGGCTGCGCAGCGGCCCCAAAAAAACGACGGCTGCTGCGCAACCGAACGGGAGCAAGCCCCCTCGCCACAGAGGACCAAGCAGCACCACCATTTTTTAGCAGCTGCCGAGCCCGCAGTCCTCGCCATCATCGACGATAGCCTCGTGGCAGACACGGCTGCGAATCCCGCTGCAACGTGATAAACCAAACAACCCAGGCAGTAACGCTGATCAAGGCGCCCAACAAACTCACGGCCATCCATCCCCATACCGCATACACCTGTGTCGCAGCAGCTGCGCCCAGCGCGCTACCGACCGAGTAGAAACACATATAAGCACCGACCATACGACTCTGTGCGTCCGGCCGTGCAGCAAAAATGATGCTCTGGTTGGTGACGTGTACGGCCTGCACCGCGAAGTCGAGCAGGACGACGCCGCAGACCAGCGCGATCAGGGACGATTCGGCAAACATGATGGGCAACCAGGACAACGTCAGGAGCGCCAGCGAAATGCCGGTCACACGCTGTCCCAGACCTTGATCGGCCCAGCGACCGGCTCTTCTGGCCGCCAGGGCACCGGCGACGCCGGCCAGGCCAAACAGGCCAATGGCCGTGTGTGAGAGCGACAGCGGCGGGGCGCTCAACGGCAGCACCATGGCGGTCCACAGCACGGAAAAAGCGGCAAAGATCAGCAGGGCGAGCAGGCCCCTGACGCGCAACGTCGGTTCGGTGATGAACAGTTTGAACAGCGAACGAATGAGCGTCAGGTAGGACTCTTCATGCCTTGGCGACGCCGTGACAGGCACCGCTCGCCAGAGCACCGCCACGAGGGTCAGCATTAACCCTGACGACACAAAGTACACCGCGCGCCAGCCCGCGATGTCTGCAATCAGACCAGAAGTAAACCGCGCCAGAAGAATGCCCAGAACAATGCCACTGGTGACCGTCCCCACGGCGTGCCCGCGTTGTGAAGGCGTTGCCAGCACGGCGGCATAAGCCACCAGCACCTGAACGACCACGGCCAACAAGCCCATCACGACCATGGCACCCAACAGGGCCAGCCATTGCTGTGCTGCACCGACCGCTGCGAGCGCAACGGCGGAGAGCGACACTTGCGAAAGAATCAGCCGCTTGCGGTTGACCAAATCGCCCAGCGGGACGATGAACAGCAACCCCAGCGCGTAACCGATCTGAGTGGCCGTCACCACAACCCCAATCATGGATGAGGCCACATCCAGGCTCTGAGCCATTGAATCGAGTAAAGGCTGCGCGAAATAAACGTTGGCGACGGCCAGTGCGCAGGTGACAGAAAACAATAACGTGAGCGCCGGAGAAAGCCCCGCAGGCTGCGTGGGGAGTTGTTTGGTGATTAAGTCGGCCTCTGCTGTCATGCACACCTCCATGGAGCTAAACTGGTTTCAATTAAAAACTGGATTCGATTGTTGCTGAATCAGGTTTCAAATTGCAACCAGTCTTTTGAGTAGACTGAGCAAAACCACCTTTGGGAAGGGCAAAAAAATGGTCGAAGACGCTTCACCGCAAGGCAGCGAATGTCCGGTCGCCAGAACGCTGGAGTCCATCGGAGATCGCTGGTCGCTGATGATCATCCGCGACGCATTTGACGGCATCCGCCGATTCAGCGAATTTCAAAAGAGTTTGGGCGTGGCCAAAAACATTCTGGCATCGCGACTGAAAACGTTAGTGGAGGTCGGGGTCTTTGACATTCGACCGGCATCAGATGGCAGCGCCTACAAGGAGTACGTGCTGACGGAAAAAGGACGGGAGATCTTTCCGGTTGTGGTCAGTATCAGGCAGTGGGGCGAACGTTTTCTGTTCAAACCCCAGGAGACGCGTTCTGTGCTGCTGGATAACGCGTCCGGCCAGCCGCTGATGCCGCTTGAGGTTCGCTCATCAAACGGTCAAAAACTTGAGCCCTCTGACTGCCACAGGATGAGACTGGTTAACGGCGTTAAAGACGCATAAATCAACTTTCAGCAGTAACGACTAAGTCCGGACTGGCTTCGGCCTCCAGTTTCAAGCGGTCAGCCTTACTGATGTATTTTTCCTTGCTTTGCGGTGCCAGTTTGGCGCTGGCCTTTTTGGCATGGGCCTTTAACAGCTGCTGTATTTTTTTACGGCGGTTCATGTTTTTTACTCGGCGTAGCAGTTCTTGAATGATGGCAGGGGAGACGCACGAAGCCTGGGCCGTTAGATAGGGCTCAAGGCGTCTTCGCGGTAATACGAGTGGGCCGTATGGTAAACGTGAATCGGTTTACAAGTCGATGACAAGGTCGGACGTAGGTCTGCTGCAGCAAAGCAAGCGCAATCCCTTGTCGATTTCACACTGTCGGATGCCGCCGTTGTGGTTCAAACAAAAGTGCTTAGTCAGGTAAGGGGACGACATGACATACCGAACAGGAACAGAAGCTTTTATTCAGGGTGTCCGAACGCTGATTCCATTGACGCCCGGCGTCATTCCATTCGGGTTGGTGACCGGGGTGATGGCGATCGAGATGGGCATGTCGCCAGGCATGAGTATGGGGATGACCGTGCTCTTCTACTCGGGTTCGGCTCAGCTGGTTGCACTCCAGCTCCTGCAAAATGGTGCTGTGCCCGTGGCGGTTGTTGTCACAGCCTTGATCATCAACCTGCGCTTTATCATGTACAGCGCTTCGCTGGCGCCTTACCTGCACCACTTGCCACGTCGTTGGACATGGCCTGTGTCGTACATGCTTTCTGACCAGTCCTACGCGCTGTGCGCTGTGAAATTTTCATCCGGTGAGCTGGGTCGATTTGCTCCCCATTTTTATGCCGGAACCGCTGGTGCCATGTGGCTGACGTGGCAGTTGTCGGTGTTGGCCGGGGTGTACCTGGGCGCAAGCATCCCGCAGACGTGGTCGTTGAGCTTTGCCGTACCGCTTTCATTTTTGGCACTTCTCGTTCCAAACATCCGGGGGGCGGCAAGCCTGGGGGCCGCAGTGGTCGGAGGGTTGATCGCGGTGTTCGCCGTAACGCTGCCGTACAACCTTGGGTTGGTCACGGCTTCCGTGGGCGGAGTCATTGCAGGGTTATTGATTGAAAGCATTCGCAAGAAAGCGCTGAGCAATGCTTCAACGAATGACGTCGAGAGGGAAGCGCAATGAGCGACCTGTCTTTGTGGGGGATGTTTCTCGCGGTCGGCATCGGCACGTTTGTCATGCGTCTTTCGTTTGTCGAGATTTATGGCCGGTGGCGAATTCCCACGCTGCTGAGTCGAGCCTTGGTGTACGTGCCGCCGAGTGTGCTGGCCTCTCTGGTTTTACCCGCGGTGGTGTACCCCCATGGACAGGGTGCGTTTGTGTTCGACAATCCGCAGATACCGGCGGCCATTGTGGCGGCCTGGATCGCCTGGAAGACGCGAAGTACGGTCCTGACACTGGCATTAGGAATGGCAGTCCTATGGGGGGTTAAGGTCATTGCTTCATAAACCTTCTACACGTCGCACCCCCCAAGCCGCTCCATCTCCCAATGACTCCAGTCCATTTCCCGCTCGCCGTGCGGGGTAGTGCGCTGTTCCCTCTGCAGTACCAACTGGCTAGGATCACACGCCGGGTGTTGAGCACCAACTGATTGGTCTGGTGGGCGAGGGCGCGTTATCGAAGTGGATGATCACGGCACCGGGATCATGACCCAAAGCAGCCGCCACGGGTTTAATCTGCAGCAGCGCCCGTTGTATCTGTAATCAATTAATGTTAAGTGGCTGTTTTAGAAGAAAAATATTTTAAGCAGGGGCTTCCCCAGCGGCGCGAAAGTTGTTAAATTCCCGCCCACACGTAGCAAGCGCTACAGGGGCGTCGCCAAGCGGTAAGGCAGCAGGTTTTGATCCTGCCATGCGTTGGTTCAAATCCAGCCGCCCCTGCCATCTTCAAGAAACGCCAGATCCTATCGGGTCTGGCGTTTTTTTATGCCTGTCACTTTCTTCCGGGCGACACGCCTCAGCCTGCTTTTGCGCCTTGCACTTGTTGGTCGGCATGGTACGACGAGCGCACCAGCGGGCCGGAGGCGACATTCTTGAAGCCCATTTTTGTGCCTTCTTCGGCGAACCAGGCGAACACGTCCGGGTGCACGAAACGCTGGACCGGCAAGTGGCTGCGCGACGGTTGCAGGTACTGGCCGAGCGTGAGCATGTCGACGTCGTGCTCACGCATTCGCTGCATGACATCGATCACTTCCTCGTCGGTTTCGCCAAGGCCAAGCATCAGGCCGGACTTGGTCGGTACGGTCGGGACCAGCAATTTGAATTTCTGCAACAGGTCCAGCGACCACTCGAAATCCGAGCCCGGTCGCGCGGCTTTGTACAGCCGTGGCACGGTTTCCAGATTATGGTTGAACACATCGGGCGGCTCCGTCGCGGTGATCGCCAGCGCAACGTCCATGCGCCCCCGGTAATCCGGGACCAGGGTTTCCAGTTGCACACCTGGCGACAGCTTGCGGATCTCGCGCAGGCAATCGACGAAGTGCTGGGCGCCGCCATCGCGCAGGTCATCGCGGTCCACCGAGGTGATCACCACGTACTTCAAACGCAGGTCGGCGATGGCCACGGCGAGGTTCATCGGCTCATCGGCGTCCAGTGGTTTGGGCCGACCGTGGCCGACATCGCAGAACGGGCAGCGGCGGGTGCAGATGTCGCCCATGATCATGAAGGTCGCGGTGCCGCCGGAGAAACATTCGCCGAGGTTGGGGCACGAGGCTTCTTCGCAGACGCTGTGCAGCTTGTGTTTACGCAGCAGTTGCTTGATCCGGTCGACCTCGGGAGAGATCGGCATGCGCACGCGGATCCAGTCGGGTTTACGCGGGAACTCATCGGTCGGAATGATCTTGACCGGGATCCGCGCGACCTTTTCCGCACCGCGCAGTTTGACGCCGACTTGCATTTTTGCCGGGGCGGGGCTGGTTGATTCCACAATTGAGTTCATGAGTATTTTCTTTCTTCGGAAGACAGAGGCGAGCCCACACACATCCGTTGTAGGAGTGAGCCTGCTCGCGATAGCGGTCGACCCGTCAACATCAATGTCGACTGACACTCCGCGATCGCGAGCAGGCTCACTCCTACAAGGGGTTAGGGGTGGCTGATCAGTCGCGGTACACCGGGAAGTCGCTGCACATGGCTGCGGCTTTTTGGGCGACTTGCGCCTCTACGTCGGCATCACCCAGGTGATCAAGCAAGTCGCAGATCCATCCCGCCAACTCGATGCTCTGCGCTTCCTTGAATCCACGGCTGGTGATCGCCGGCGTACCAATGCGCAACCCCGACGTCACGAACGGTGATTGCGGGTCATTGGGCACAGCATTCTTGTTCACCGTAATCCCGGCGCGGCCGAGGGCGGCGTCGGCGTCTTTGCCGGTCAGGCCCTGACGAATCAGGCTGACCAGGAACAGGTGATTGTCGGTGCCGCCGGACACCACGTCGAAACCACGGTCGATAAACACCTTGGCCATGGCCTGGGCATTGCGGATCACCTGCGCCTGATAGGTTTTGAAGCCAGGCTCCAGCGCTTCCTTGAAGCACACCGCTTTGGCCGCGATTACGTGCATCAGCGGGCCGCCCTGGCCACCGGGGAACACCGCGGCGTTGAGCTTTTTCTCCAGTTCCGGATTGGCCTTGGCCAGGATCAGGCCGCCACGCGGACCGCGCAGGGTTTTGTGCGTGGTGGTGGTGACGACGTCGGCGAAGGGGATCGGGTTCGGGTACAAACCGGTCGCCACCAGCCCGGCGACGTGGGCCATGTCGACGAACAGCAGGGCACCGACTTTGTCGGCGATCTGACGGAAGCGAGGGAAGTCGAGGGTCTTGGAGTAAGCCGAGAAACCGGCAACGATCATCTTTGGCTTGCACTCGACGGCCAGGCGCTCGACTTCGTCGTAATCGATCAGCCCGGTTTTAGTGTCGATGCCGTACTGCACGGCGTTATACAGCTTGCCCGAGGAAGACACTTTGGCGCCATGGGTCAGGTGGCCACCGTGGGCCAGGCTCATGCCGAGAATGGTGTCGCCAGGCTGGATCAGGGCAAGATACACAGCACTGTTGGCCGAAGAGCCGGAGTGCGGCTGGACGTTGGCGTAGTCGGCACCGAACAATTGTTTGGCGCGATCAATCGCCAGTTGCTCGACCACGTCGACGTGTTCACAACCGCCGTAATAGCGCTTGCCCGGATAGCCTTCGGCGTACTTGTTGGTCAGGCCGCTGCCTTGCGCTTCCATCACCCGTTGGCTGGTGTAGTTCTCGGAGGCGATCAACTCGATGTGGTGTTCCTGCCGTGCGTCTTCAGCGTTCATCGCTGCCAGCAGTTCGTCGTCGTAGCCTTTGATCTGGTCGTGTTTGCTGAACATGATGGTGTCCTGTGTTGTATGCGAAAAGGGGTTTCAGGCTTCGGCGGGTTCCTGGGTCAGGCGCGCGTAGGCGTCCCGATCCAGCAGGTGGTGAATGGCTTCGGCGTCGGCCGGTTTGAAACGAAAGAACCAGCCTTCGCCCAGTGAGTCTTCGTTGACCAGTTCAGGTGAGGATTCCAGCGTCGCGTTGGCCTCGACCACTTCACCGTCAAGCGGCATGCCGATGTTGCTGGCCGCTTTCACCGACTCCAGCACCGCCACTTCATCACCGGCGCCAAACGTCCCCAACTCCGGCACTTGCACGAACACCACATCGCCCAACGCCTGCTGCGCGTACGGCGTGATGCCAACGGTGACCAGGCCATCACGCTCAAGCCGCAGCCATTCGTGATCGACGGTAAAACGCAATTCGCTCATAACAACTCCTCATTGTTCAGACCCATCCGCTGCTGGTGGCGGATGACGTTTACAGGCTCGCGACGGGCAACGAGCGTGGTTGAAGGAGTGATAGCAAGGGGGGTGCCAATGTTTAATATTTGTTTTAAATCAATGGTTTATAAGGTTTTTCGGTGATTAGGCTAACGCCGTCTGTATTGAAATCAATACGGGCAAAAGACGTGTAGCGAGCAGGGCAAGAAAACACGGGGTTGAGGCGGTGTGTCTTGAATTCGATACGCTGTATCGATTTGCAAACAGTCATTCCAGCACGCCACATAACCCCTGTGGGAGCGGGCTTGCTCGCGAAAGCGGTGTTTCAGTCGCTGAAAAGTTGCCTGACACAAAGCCTTCGCGAGCAAGCCCGCTCCCACATTGGACCTACAGGGAACACAGATTTGCGGCCGACAGAAATCCCCTGTGTTGTATTCAGGATTTGGCGGGGATGCCGTATTTGCGCAGGCGAATGGCGATGGCGCTGTGGGAGGTTTGCAGGCGGGCGGCGAGCAAGCGGCTTGACGGATAGCTGCGATAGAGCTGCTCCAGCAGGTTCTTTTCAAACCCTTCGACGGCTTCTTCCAGGCTGCCGACTTCACCGTCGTTCTGTCGCTCTACCGCCGTTCTGGCGATGTCCAGATCGTCAATGTCCACCAACGGGTTTTCGCAAATCGCCGCCGCCCGGAAAATCACGTTTTGCAGTTGTCGCACATTGCCCGGCCAGCGGTTACCCAGCAGGGCGGCAAAGGTGGTGGGGGCCAAACGGCAGACCGGACGCTGGATCTGCGCGCAGGCCTGTTGCATGAAATGGTTGGCCATCAACAGGATGTCGTGGCCGCGTTCACGCAGCGGCGGCACCTGCAGGTTGAGCACGTTGAGGCGGTAGAACAGGTCTTCGCGGAAGTGGCCTTCGCTGACCATTTTTTCCAGGTCGCGGTGAGTCGCGCTGAGCACCCGAACATTGACCTTGACCTCGCGATCACCCCCCACTCGACGGAAGCAGCCATCGCTCAAAAAGCGCAACAACTTGGCTTGCAAGTAGGGCGACATCTCACCGACTTCATCGAGAAACACCGTGCCCTGATCCGCCAGTTCCAGCAGGCCGAGTTTGCCGCCGCGCTGGGCGCCGGTGAACGCACCGGCGGCGTAGCCGAACAGTTCGCTTTCGGCGAGGCTCTCCGGGAGGGCCGCGCAGTTCAGGGCGAGAAAGGGTGCATCGCGCCGTGCGCTGATCGCGTGGCAGGCGCGGGCCACCAGCTCTTTGCCGGTGCCGGTTTCGCCCTGGATCAACAGCGGCGCATCGAGAGTGGCGACACGCTGGGCACGGGCCTTGAGTGTGCGGATCGCCGGGGATTCACCCAGCAGCGCATCGAACCCTTCGGCATGGTCATGGTGCAGCGCCGACAGGCGTTCGCCGATGCGGCTCGGGTGATACAGGGTCAGCAGGGCGCCTGCGTCGGTGATCGGCATGGCATCGAGCAGCAACGTCTGGCCGCCGAGGCTGACCTCGTGCATCGGCAAACGAAAATGGTGTTCGATCAACGTGTGTTGCAAGGACGGATCATCAAACAACGTCGTCAGCGATTCACCAGCCGGTTCACGCCCACACAAAGTAATCAACGCCGGGTTGGCCAGCAGCACAAAGCCCCGATCATCCACGGCCAGGACCGCGTCAGTGCTGGCAGCGAGCAAGGCATCGAGCTGCAAGCTGCGGCGTTGCCCCGGCAGGATGTCGACCATTGTCACCGCTTGCACGCCCTGCACCTCGAGAAAGGCCTCGCGCAACTCTTCCAGCACCTCGGCGCCAAGGGTCGGCGCATCGATGTAAACGTTCGGCGGCACCATCTCGACGGCGTCCAGATTGAACCGGCGCCCACCGAGCAGGGCCAGCACTTCCTGGGTGATGCCGACGCGGTCGATGAAGGTGACGTGGATGCGCATAACGGGCCTGCAAGGGTGGTGAACGGGGTGGTTGCGTCAATGAGTATGCCGGGCGCTGCTCGGGTGTGGCGAGCGCCTGTCAGCCATTGGCGGTTTTACGCGCGCTGGCTGCCAGGTCCTCCAGGAAGGCCTGGAGGATCGGCGGCGGGGCCGTGCCGCGTCGGGTAATCACGTCAAACGGCGACACCAGTTGCAGGCTGTTCGGCGCCAGTTGGTGCATCTCCCCGGTCTTGATCCACTGCGCGGCGAAGTGCGCCGGCAGAAAACCGAGGTAGGCCCCGGAGATCAGCAAAATGGCCAGTGCCTCTATGTTGTCGACGGTCGCGGCAGCTTTGCTGACCCCCAAATGCTCAAGGTCGTATTGCTGCATGTAGCCCCGTACGACGATGCGACTCGCGGCGATTTCTTCGAGCAGTTCGTCACCTTCGGCCTTGTTGCCGTACAGCGGATGTCGGCGCCCGCAATACAAGCCTAAGGCCTCTTGATACAACGGCGTGTGCAGCAACCCCGGCACATGTATCGGAAAGTGTCCGATGGCCAGGTGCAGTCGGCCGTCGAGTACGCGTTCTTCGAGTTCGGCGGGGGTGCCGACGTAGACGTTGAGGTGTACGTCATGCCCCCGGGACACGAAGCGCTGAGTGGTGCGCGGCAGCGGCGAATCGGGGTCGGTGATGGTGGTGTCGATGATCCCCAGGTTGAGCTTGCCGCTGATGTGCTGCTTGAGTACGTCGGCGTCCATGCAGAAATTTTCCACCGCCGAGAGCAGGCGTTGGGTGGCTTCGTGAATCGCCACGCCTTGCTCGGTCAGGCGAAACCCGCTGCGCCCGCGTTGACAGAGTTTGACCCCGAGCCGGGTTTCCAGATGGGTCATCTGTTCACTGATCGTTGACTGGCCGGCGTTCAACGCGGCTTGCGCGGCGGAAAAGCCCCCGCACCGGACAATCGTCGCAAACACCCTGAGCAATTTCAGATCGACATCGTGTAGCTGAATCACCTTGGACCTCCCGCACGTGGATGCATCGGCAATGCCGATATGAGTATCTGATGTTTAGCATTTTTTCCACGAAAACCTGCGCCCATAGTCTTTCCAACGGCGGTCGCCTTGCAGTCCGCCCAGCCGATAACAAAAAGTGGAGAGGCTTGAAATGTCGAATAACGGTTATGAATCCGGTCGCCTGAACCTGCCATTCGTAGGTCATTGCACCTTTGGCAAATCCCCGGTGTGCACTGATTGGGACGCGCTGGATGCCGACGTCGCGGTGCTCGGTGTGCCCAACGACATGGGCACCCAGTGGCGCTCCGGCGCACGCTTCGGGCCACGCGGGATTCGTGAGGCATCGACGCTGTTTTCCTTCGGCCACGCCGGTGCTTATGACCACGAAGACGACGTGATGTACCTGACCGCCGCCGACGTGCGCATGGTCGACGTCGGTGACGCCGACATCGTGCACACCGACATGGTCACCAGTAACGAAAACACCGAATACGCCGTGCGCAAGATCCTCGATGCCGGCGTCATGCCCGTCGTGCTCGGCGGCGACCACTCGGTGCACGCGCCAGTGATCAAGGCCTTCGAGGGGCGCGGGCCGATCCACATCATCCACTTCGATGCCCACCTGGACTTCGTCGACGAACGCCACGGTGTGCGCTACGGCCACGGCAACCCGCTGCGCCGCGCCTCGGAAATGAACCACATTGTCGGCATGACCCAAATGGGCATTCGCAACGTCTCGTCGTCCAACCGCGATGACTACGAAGCGGCCCACGCTGCTGGCTCGAAAATCCTCTCGGTGCGGGATGTCCGCCGCCTCGGCGTCGAGGGCGTGCTGGCGCTGATCCCGCAGAACATCAACTACTACATCACCATCGACATCGACGGTTTCGACCCGTCCATCGCCCCCGGCACCGGCACCCCGAGCCATGGCGGTTTCCTTTACTACGAAGTGCTGGAAATCATCCAGGCCCTGGCCAAGCGCAGCAAAGGCAACATCGTCGGCATGGACCTGGTGGAGGTTGCACCAGTGTATGACCCGAGCGGCATGACATCGATTCTGGCGGCGCAACTGCTGCTTAACAGCATCGGTTTCATCTTCCATGAACGGGCTCAGGCGAAGCACGCCGTGAGCGCAACCATCACCGAATCGGCGTGAACTGACCGCCGCACAGAGGGCATGAAAAATGGACGCGAGTGTTAAGCAGTACCTGCAGAAATTCGGTGTCAGCGAAGCGACCCAGACCTTCCTCAGCAAGGTGCAGAAAATGTTCATCGGTGGCGCCTTTGTCGAGGCCAGCGACGGACAGACGTCCGACGTCATCGAGCCGTCGACCGAAGGCCTGATCACGCGCATTCCGATGGGCACCACCGAGGATCTGGACCGCGCCGTGCAAGCTGCTCGCGCACAGTTTGACGGCGGTGCCTGGAGCCAGGCGAAACCGGTCGAACGTGAGCGCTTGATGCAACGCCTGGCGGACCTGGTAGAACAGAACGCCGCAGAACTGGCGGAGATCGAATCGATCGACATGGGCAAATCCGCAGCATTTGCCAAGGACGTCGATATCCAGGGCACCGTCGACACCCTGCGCTATTTCGCCGGGTGGGCGACCAAGCTGCACGGGCGCACCGTCGAGCCTTCGCTGCCGGGCAATTACCTGGCGTATACGCGCAAGGAAGCGGTGGGGGTGGTCGGCGCGATCGTGCCGTGGAATTTCCCGCTGCAAACCATGGCTTGGAAGCTCGGCGCCGCGTTGGCCACCGGTTGCACCGTGGTGGTCAAACCCGCTGAACTGACCTCGCTGTCAGCCCTGCGGTTTGCTGAATTGGTGCAGGAAGCCGGGATTCCCGACGGCGTGATCAACATTGTTTCCGGGCGCGGCAGCGTGGTCGGCGCGGCAATGGCCACGCACCCAGGCATCGATAAATTGACCTTTACCGGCTCGACGCCAGTGGGCCGCACTGTCGGGCGCGCGGCGCTGGACGAAATGAAGCGACTAACCCTGGAACTGGGAGGAAAATCACCGGTAATCGTGTTGGCCGATGCGGACATTCCAGCGGCGGCGCAAGCGGTCGCCAACGGTGTGTTTTTCAACTCGGGCCAGGTGTGCGACGCCGGTACACGCGCCTATATTCATCGCAGTGTCTACGACGAATTTTTGCGCGAACTGATCGCCTACACCCGCACGCTGAAGATTGCACCGGGCCTGGATCCAGACTGTTTCATTGGCCCGCTGGTTTCGGCACTGCAAAAGCAGCGGGTCACCGAGTACATCGAAACCGGCAAGCAGGAAGGCGCCGAACTGGTCTACGGCGGCCAGCCCGTCGATGGCCCTGGCTTCTTCGTCGAGCCGACCATCTTCGCCCATTGCCGCAACGACATGCGCATTGTCCAGGAAGAGATTTTTGGTCCGGTGCTGGTCACTGCACCGTTCGACGATGAGGAAGAGGCGCTGGCCCTGGCCAATGACTCGGTGTACGGCCTGGCTGCCGCGCTGTATTCCAATGACCTGGGCAAGGTGCACAGCCTGATCCCACGGTTAAAGGCCGGTTCGGTCTACGTCAACGCCCACGGCACCCTCGACCCGTCGATGCCGTTCGGTGGCTACAAACAGTCCGGTTTCGGCAAGGACCTGGGTGCCGAGCAGCTTGATTACCTGCTTGAGACCAAAGCCGTGTGGATCACGTTGCCTTAAGCACGCAGCACCTGTGGCGAGGGAGCTTGCTCCAGCTGGGTCGCGAAGCGGCCCCCACAAAAAGGCCTGCTACGCAGTCCAGCGGGAGCAAGCTCCCTCGCCACAAGGTGCTCATCGCAAGGAATGCAGTTCCGTCATGATCTTCCAACAATAAGAGTCCATCATGAACACTGACGCCAAAGCCGCTCCTAGCGTGTCGCTTCTCGACGACAAACCGATCGTCGAAAGCCATTCAATCGACTTCATCCCGGAACACGAACGTACCGACAAACTGTCGAGCCAGGGCCCGTTCTGGTTCCTCGGCAATTTCACCTTCTTCACCATGACCATCGGCTTCGTGGGTCCAAGCGTCGGCCTGACCGCGCTCTGGACCACACTCGCCGGCACGCTGGGCATCATGTTCGGCACGCTGTTCATGGCGTTCCATGGTTCGCAGGGCCCGCATCTGGGCTTGCCGCAAATGATCCAGTCGCGGGCGCAGTTCGGCTATCGCGGTGTGATCCTCGTGTTGCTGGCGACGCTGTTTGTGTTTGCCGGGTTCAACATCGTCAACCTGGTGTTGATGATGCAAGGTTTGCACACGCTCTTCGGATTCCATCCTTGGGCGATTGCGGTGGCGGTGACCATACCGGCGGCGGTCTTGGCGATTCTCGGACATGACTGGATGCACCGCAGTTTCAAATGGGCGTTGTACCTGTCGATTCCGTTGTACGGCCTGGTGACGCTGGCGGTGATGATGGGCTGGGTGCCCGACGCGGCGATGCCGGTGCTGGCGGCCGGTGAAGTGGCGCCGGCACCGTTGGGCTTCAACTGGACCGGGTTCATCGCCCAGTTCGCCGCGGCGGCCAGCTACAACATCGCTTACGCCCCGTACGTGTCCGACTATTCCCGTTACCTGCCGAAGAACACCTCCAGCGGCAAGCTGATTGCCGTGGTGTTTCTCGGCGCGTCGCTGTCCGGCGCGTGGATGATTTCTGTCGGTGGCTGGCTGGCCGATCACCTGCACTCCACGGACGTACTGGTCGCCCTCGGACAAGTCGGCAACGTCGTCTCGCCGCTGATCGGCACCGCGGTGGTGGTAATCACCATCCTGGCGTTCCTGCCGGTGATCGCGATGAACATCTACAGCGCGAAATTGACGACGCTGACCTGCGTCGATTCCATCAAGCACATCGAGCCGACGCGCAAGGCACGCATCCTGGCGATCGGTTTTGTGATCCTGCTGCAACTCGGCGTGGCGCTGAGCATCCAGAGTTCTGGCAAAGGTTTGTCGGTGCTGGGGATCTACCTGGTGGTGATGCTGTACTTCCTGGTGCCCTGGACGTCGGTCAACCTGACGGACTACTTCTTTGTGCGCAAGGGCCGCTACGCCATCCCGCACTTCTTCATGCCGAAGGGCAACATCTACGGCAACTGGGGCCTGCGTGGCATCGCCGCGTATGCCATCGGTTTCGTGTCGATGATCCCGTTCTTCTACATCTACGACGGCGTCGAGCAGCGCGAGGTTTATGTCGGCCCACTCGCCAAAGCGCTGGGCAGCATCGACATCGCCTGGCTGGTCGGGCTGATCGTCTCGGGGCTGGTGTACTACTGGTTCAGCCGCTCGATTGATCTCAAGCGTGAAGAAACCGTGATCCAGCACATCGAGAAAACCTCTCCGCAATACACCACTGGCGACTCGCTGACCCATCGCTCGTCTCCAGTGTTCAACGAATCGACGGCCGGGAGATAACCATGGCTACGCAAAAATACGACTACATCATCATTGGCGCCGGCTCGGCGGGTTGTGTGTTGGCCAACCGCTTGAGCGAAGACCCGGCTACCTCGGTGTTGGTGCTGGAATTCGGTGGCAGCGACCGCAGTGTGGTGATCCAGATGCCGAGCGCATTCTCGATCCCGATGAACACCAAGAAATACAACTGGCGTTACGAAACCGAGCCAGAGCCGTTCCTCAACGGGCGGCGCATCCATTGCCCACGCGGCAAGGTGCTGGGCGGTTCGTCGTCGATCAACGGCCTGGTCTACATCCGTGGCCACGCCTATGACTTTGACGAGTGGGAATCCCTCGGCGCCCAGGGTTGGGGTTACCGTAACTGCCTGCCATATTTCAAACGGGCTGAGCATTACGAGGAGGGTGGCGACGGCTATCGCGGCGGCACCGGACCGTTGCACACCACCAACGGCAATCATATGAAAAACCCGCTGTACGGGGCGTGGGTCGAAGCTGGCGCCGAAGCCGGGTACATCAAGACCGAAGACTGCAACGGCTACATGCAGGAAGGGTTCGGTGCCATGCACATGACCGTGAAAAACGGCGTGCGCTGCTCCACGGCCAATGCCTATTTGCGCCCGGCCATGGGCCGTCCGAACCTGACGGTGATCACCCACGCGATGACCCGCCAGATCATCCTTGAAGGCAAACGCGCGGTTGGCGTCATGTATGACCACGATGGTCAGACTCACCAGGTTTATTGCCACCGTGAAGTGCTGATTTCGTCGGGCCCCATTGGTTCGCCGCACCTGCTGCAACGCTCCGGCATCGGCCCGGCCGAGGTCCTGCGCAAAGCCGGGATCGGCGTGCGCCATGACCTGCCGGGAGTAGGGGAGAACCTGCAGGATCATGCCGAGGTGTACATCCAGTTCGGTTGCAAGGAACCGGTGACCCTCAACAGCAAAATGGACCCGCTGAGCAAACTGATGATCGGTCTGCGCTGGCTGCTGTTCAAGGACGGGCTCGGCGCCACCAACCATTTCGAGGCCGGCGGCTTCATTCGCTCGGACAAGGGCCTGCGGTGGCCGGACATCCAGTTCCACTTCCTGCCCGCCGCCATGCGTTACGACGGCAACAAACCGATCAAGGGCCACGGCTTCATGGTGCTCACCGGGCCGAACAAACCCAAGAGCCGAGGCTATGTTCGCGCGGTGTCGGCTGACCCGTACGAGCATCCGCAGATCCAGTTCAACTACCTGCAACGGGAAGAGGATCGCGAAGGCTTCCGCCGCTGCATCCGTCTGACCCGGGAGATCATCGGCCAGAAGGCGATGGACCGGTTCCGCGACGGCGAAATCGCTCCCGGCCCGCTGGTGAACACCGATGAAGAGCTCGACGCCTTCGTGCGCGATAACCTCGAGAGCACCTACCATCCCTGCGGCTCGTGCCGCATGGGCGAGGACGACATGGCGGTGGTGGATTCCGAGTTGCGGGTGCATGGCATCGCCGGGTTGCGCGTGATCGACTCGTCGGTGTTCCCGACCGAGCCGAACGGCAACCTCAACGCACCGACCATCATGCTCGCCGAGCGGGCCAGCGATCTGGTGCGCGGACGTAACATGCTGCCGGCTTCGGATGCGCCGGTCGGGCTGGTGCAGGATTGGGAAAACAGCCAGCGCTCGACGCTGCCAGGACGCAACGTCCGGGTTTAGTGACATCGGGCTTGCTCAGCAATCGCCAGGTCGACGGGCAGTCGATCTGGCTTTTTTTGGTTTTCCAGGCTGCTTTTAGCGGGCACTGTCGTGTCTTGATGCGTCTCCTATACTGTTCCGCGTTGGCAGGTCCAACACCGATCCTGAATGCCGTTGGAGACGTACCCCAATTCCGACGGTTTTCCCTACGAACCCACAGTAAGGAGAACGAACATGGCAATTCGCATTGGCGACGAGGCACCGGACTTTACCGTCGAGAGCACCGAAGGCACGCTGCATTTCCACGAGTGGATTGGCGACAAGTGGGCCATCCTGTTTTCGCACCCCAAGGACTTCACCCCGGTGTGCACCACCGAACTGGGCTACATGGCCGGGCTCAAGCCTGAGTTCGACAAGCGCAACACCAAGATCGTCGGCCTCAGCGTCGACCCGGTCAGCAACCATGCAAGCTGGGCCAAGGACATCGAAGAAACCCAGGGGCACGCGGTCAACTACCCGATGATCGGTGACGAGAACCTGGTGGTGGCAAAGCTCTACGACATGATCCACCCGAATGCCAGCGGCGGCACCCGCACTGCCGTCGACAACGCCACCGTGCGTTCTGTATTCATCATCGGCCCGGACAAAAAGGTCAAGGCCATGCTCATCTACCCGATGAGTGCCGGGCGCAACTTCGATGAAGTGCTGCGTCTGCTCGATGCCCTGCAGTTGAACGCCAAGCACACGGTTGCGACGCCGGTGAACTGGCGTCCGGGAGAGGATGTGATCATCCCGACATCGGTGTCCGATGAAGACGCGCGGAAAAAATACCCGGACGGCTTCAAAACCATCAAGCCGTACTTGCGCACTGTGGCGCAGCCGAAGTAATCCAACCTTCGAGGGATCCCCAAAATGGACGTAAAAGCCCTGCGCGTCGACGCCAGCCATCTCGACAAGGTGGCGCGCCTTTTCGACGCCTACCGAGGCTTTTACGGCCAGCCCTCGAACCTGACCCAGTCCCGGGATTTCATCGCCGAGCGCATCGCCCGCGATGAATCAGCGATTTTCCTCGCCGAAGACGCCGCGGGTCACGCGTTGGGCTTCGTGCAGTTGTACCCGATGTTTTCCTCCATCGACGCCCACCGCACCTGGTTGCTCAGCGACCTGTTCTCAACCCCCGAGGCCCGTGGGCTAGGGGTGGGGACGTTGCTGATGAACACCGCCCGTGAGTTTGCGGTGTTGAGCGGTGCCAAGGGCATGGTGCTGGAAACCGCCACGGACAATGTGGGGGCGCAGCGGTTGTATGAGGCGTTGGGGTATGTGCGTGATGGGGGTTTTTAGTTCCCTTTTCAAACCTTTGTAAACAAGCTCGCCTCGAATTCTAAATCGGCCGAAATTTAAAAAATCCCTAATGATCTGTGTAATCACTGCGCCTCACGGGATCATTTTGCGGAGGCTTAGAGCTTTGTGTTTTATTTTGATGTAAACGCCGTAAATATTTTTGCGCAGGTAACAGAAAATGTAAACGAGCCCCGCACAGACATGCTGCGACCGTCCACCAGCGGATCTGTTCTGAATTTTGGGGGCTGACCACCTTAATAGCGCGCTGAGGTGGTTTTCCGCGGAGCATCGCTGATGCTGTCAAGATTATCGACTAGTGCTAATCATGCCGTTCGATAGAGGCCAATCACGGTCTTGTCTGACACAACTGGCCGGTGTTTTTATTGCAGATTCTGTCCCGGCGGCCGGCGATCCGGGGCGTTAGCTGCGTTGCCACCGTGACCGCGCCTTGATTCTGCTAGGTTTCTGGCGGGCCTTTCGCAGCGAGGAGCTGTGCCGCTTGGAGGTGCCATTCATTCAGGCACGTGGCGGCTAATGCATGACCATTTTCCTGCCGCGGAGCAAAGCGGATAGCGACAACAAAAGGCGAGCCTTCAGCACCCTGCGCTGTAGTGCCTGTGCCCGGTCGATGCTTACCTCGATTGGCTTAACACGGCGGGAGACCGTGACGAGCCGGTGTTTCGAGGCATCGATCGCTGGGGACGGCTCTCGACGCAGGTGCTGCTTCCGTAAAGCGTCGGGCACATCCAGCGGCAAGCTTTGATCCGCTCGGGTGGGGAGGGCGATTTGTATAGCAGTCACTCCCTGCGCCGCGGCTTTGCCTCTTGGGCCAGCGCCAATGGTTGGGGCTAGAAGTCGCTGATGACTCACGTCGGCTGGCGCGATATGAAGTCGGCGTTGCGTTCCGTCGAGGCGCGTCCGGATTTTTCAAGCCTGTAGCGCTCAGCCGCGTCAGTGTTGACAAAGGCGCACCGATGTCCTCGCACGCGGATCGGGACGTCATCCATCCCCGCCTCCGCTTCGTCGCCAGTTGTGACCGGGTTAGGATTCGAGGCTTGAGCTCAACATGGCGGAGTGCAGTTGGATCGCCGTTTCCCGTTTTGGATCGTCAGGGGTGGTGGATTGCAGCAGCTCCTCGAAACGGCCGATGCTGAGCACAACCCAGGGTTCGGGGTAGTGGCGCAATAGATGCTTGGCCTCACGGCGAATCGATTCTGGAACTGACGGGTTTTTTGATAGGTCACGCAAAAAATCACCCGTGTGGATAATGTTGCGCGTACGCTCGCAGGGCATGGTCATGTTCACCTCCATCATATCGTCACACACCAACGGCTGTTGCTACGTTACTCCGACCCGAAGACGCCCCTAGGTGCTGGTCTGTTAGGTACGACCACGGTCTTCCGCTGAAGCTGAAGGAGATTCGATGGTGCGCACTTCTAAATTAGACCGGTGGTGCCATTCTCGGCATCAAGATTTATAGAGTAGCAAGTCCAAGTTGCCATGCACACGAAGGCTGTCAGGGGGATGCAGCAACCTGAGCGAGGTTTTGGAAATGTACAATCTACTGGTCACAGTTCCGTGGGGCGCTGATGTCGGTTGGCGCGCAATGCATTACGTGGACACTGGTGAGTGATTTGGCGACTGGGGGCATGGCTGCGCGACCAAGTCGAAATGACTGCGCGAGCAACGATTTCGTACCGCGATACAGGTCATGTTATTACGCGTGTATAGAGCCACCAGTGACCGGAAAAGCGGGCAAGTTCTGAGGTTTGAGAAGATAGGGTTCTCAAACCCCAGCGTGTTTTTTTTAATCCTTAGGGCTGCAGGACGGTACGCCAGGCTGGAGGATGGGTTATTTTCAAGCTTGTTCATCCGGCTAGTCCGAGCTCACTGATGCAAGTAGATCAGGGTACGCACTCGCCATCGCGGGGCGGATGCCTAATCGCCCGGGGCTGGACAGGTGCGTGGGACGGCAAACGAGAACTGCGATGAAAGGCAAACGCAAACTCACAACGACGAAGTGGCAGATGGCTGAGCAGTTCAAGTCTGAGGCTCAGGGTGTTTTAAAGGCGCGCTCGGCCCGAGCGAGTCGATACTTGGACGCCGCGCTTTGCGCCGAGGGCGTTCTGGAGCCCGTGGGCGCACTGGCGGGTAGGCGCACTTCCAGTAGAGCGGCGCACAACTAATGTGACCTGTCGGACAACTCACCTTCACCGCCTCTGGGAGCTGCCGGAGGCTGCGGGGCGGGCCGAACTAGGGAGGTAATTCATGACGGCGGAAGTGATGCGCGAGCGTGCTTACCAGGCCTATCGCGCCCGGTTGGAGGTGTTTCTCCCCATTCCCATCGACGCTTCAGATCAGGACATTCAACAGCTGATCGAGGCGGGTTTCTTGGCCACTAGGGTCAAGGTGCTTTGTGATCGGGGCACGCTCAGTAACGCTGGACGCGAGCAGGTCATTTCGCTGAAAACCCTGAAAAAGCGATTGGCAAACGGTCAGCGACTGAGCGTGAATCAGAGCGACCGGTTGTTTCGTGTTGTACATATCACCGCCATGGCCGAGGTGCTCTTCGAAAGCGATGAAAAGGCCAGGCGCTGGCTGTCCACCCCCAAGACACGCTTCTCAGGTAAAAGCCCCATAGCAATGCTCTCGACCAGCCCGGGCACCCGCCAGGTTGAGGAAATGCTGATTCAGTTCGCAGAAGGGTTAGCTTTTTGATGCTGGAGCGCCCCGATCGGTGCGCGACTACTGACTAGGGTGGTGCTGATGAACATCAAAGAGAAGCAAGCAATTGAGGTCGTCCGCGACGTCCTGTGCGATGTCTGCCTCGATAGCACGCGCGTCGAGGGGGGCGCCTCCAATACGCTGTGTTGCAGGGAGACTGGGGATCCGGTTCAGCCCACGATGGTGAGCGCTATGAGGTACATTTATGTGAACGCTGCTTTTTCCAGTCCGTGGCCAGTCTTAAGCAAGAAAGGCGTATTCAAACGATGTTCAGTGCGAACGAAAAGGACAGATTGACCGATAATTTCGGCTTGGTCGCAACGGATGACCACCTCAACGCCGGCGGCAGCGTCGACAAATAATCCATAAATCAGACCACTCAACTGACGCCTTGATTCGAGCGCTCGCGACGGAATGATTTGGCCGAAAACGGTCGGTCGAGAAATCTGGACTTGGCCGCGTCTTACAGTTTTCCGCACTTTCCGGGAAAAGGCATAAACCATGGCCGTGAGGTCGTCGCTTTTTCGTTCAATCACTACGCCTGGCATGGTCAATGGCGGCAACCTCAGCGGATTATTATCCCCCAATGTCCCCGGCCACCTCTTCCTTCGCCGCTGAGAGCACGCCTGAGGGATCGGCCAAGAACACATCTTGGGGCCGATTGCCGCCGAGGAAGGTATTGGGCGAGGCAAACCAGAAAGCCATTGCCCATCCGTCTTTCAAAGTGGTCAACGTCGAAATGACACCCTCCAGCGCGGTAAATGGCCGAAAGCCTTGTGCTGGGTCGAGTCCGTAGATCGGGAAATAATCGACGCCTGCATGGCGCAACGCAAAAATCTTCCCCGCCTGCTTCCATTTGTTGGGTTGCGAGCGAGGATTGCGCGAGCTGAACTGGGCGAGATGCGAGATCTCGTTGGCCGTCACCCAGTCGTTACTTTGGAGGATCTCCGTTTTCGACTTTGCCAGCATTCGGGCCTCGCGCAGTATCGTCGACGGCACCGGCTGCTTAGGAACCATCAGGGCGACGATGGTTGAAATTGTATCGGCAGGGAGGGGGTGAAGGTGGGCGCGGAATGCCTGGGTGAGCATGTCCACGGAGCGTAGGTACGCATCGACCATTTCCTGTGACTTCGCATTCACGGTAATGACAATCTTGTGCCTAGAACCCTCAGCGTCCTGAGGCGTGGCTTCAACCTCAATCACCGGTGATTCGCGAACGAATCCGACGGCATCAGTACTGAAAGTCATACCAACCACCTCAAAGTTGTCGGTGCGATCAAAACTGTCAATGAGCAATCTATTCCCGAAGGTTGATTGTCGCAATCACCACCTGGCGGCTGTCACAGAGCCTCCCCGGCTTGGCTCGGAGGAAGCGCGCGGCGGCTGAAAGCGAAATCACCCTTGAACCGTTAGGAAAGAAACCTTGCGGCGTATTGACGATTTGACAGTCCCCGTCAGTGGGCTAGCGACGGTTGAGTGGCGAAGGGTGCCGGGTGAATGTACACCTCGAACTGCTCAGTCATTCGAATGCATCGTCGACCTCAATCCCCAAACATCTGACAGCGCTTTCAGGTCGCACATAACTAAGCAGAAGTTCGACCTATCTCAAATCTTCATCCTGCAATAGATCAACGATGCCAGGATTCGCCGTAGCGTGTGAGTAATTTACATGGTTGAATCCAAGCTAACGTATGAGGCTACACTCTAGAACGTTATTTGCGTGGGCATCAGTTATGCGGACAACGTTCAGCTGTAGCCAGGCGCGTCGGCGACTCCGCCGCCTTCTGGCGCTGGTCGACCAAGGTCACAGTTTGGTCTTAACAAAGAACGGGCGAGCAATTTGCCGGCTGGAAGGTCGCGCAGTGTTGCCGCCTACGCGGAATTGACCCAGTTGCCAAGATGTCACTGCGCCCACGGTGCTTTGTTGCTCGATGGCGGCCGCGATGTGCTGGTTCATCGATTGAATGTTCGATACGGTACGGGTGATATTTCCTAGTGAGACGCCGGCCTTTCGAATCGCGCTGCGCTGCTGTCAGTCAGACTGCTGCTATTGCTAATGATGCTGGCCACCTGCTCGGTGCCACGCTGCAAGCAGGCGACGAGCCCTTCGATTTGCTCAGTGGACTTCTGGGTACGCTGGGCTAGGGCGCGAACTACTTCGGCGGCTACGGCAAAACCGCGACCGGTCTAACCGGCACGGGCAATGGCGGCGTTGAGCGCCAACAGGTTAGTTTGCTCGGCCACGGCTTTAATCACGTCCATGACGCTACCGTTTCTACTGCTTTCCTGCTGCAGGAGGGTCAGTGCCTCTACAGAGTGCACCACTTCCTGAGTTAGGCGTTCGATCTGCACAATGGCTTCCCCCACAACGTTGTTGCCCTCGCGAACTTCGCCATTGGCCGTTACGGCGACTTGCGAGGCTTGATTGGCCTTCCGCGAGACTTCCTGGCCGTTTTCTGCCTTTCACCACGGGCAGAAATCGGCCAAAAGCAGACGCTGTGCATACGGCCAGCACGCTGATTTCATAGTCCCCCGCACCGTGGGAAATTGCACCGTACCTGACCACCTGATTGCATCCGCACTGACCAGTGGTTTGAACTGGAAGTGACCAGGCGTTTGCATTGCACTTGACCAAGGGCGCACCCTTTCGGAGGTTGGTACGCTCAGCCTGAAAACGCTGCTGACCGTCTGGTGTGGAGGGAATCAAACTGCCCTCCATTGCCTAGAACAACGATGTGAGCGGCATCACCTGTACTGCTCTGAGCGCAGGGCTTTAACCTGCTGCACATTTAAACGAATGTAGGGGAATCGAATTGGCTTGAGCGTCGCGCCAAGAGGCGATCCATGAGATGGGCCATGTTAATTTCAAATGTTTCGCAGTTGAATTCAATACTGCGGATAGGAGCACTGAAAAGAACTAAAGCAGGTGCGCTAACGCGACTTGGAGACGTATTCCGTCACACTGTCTGTTGAATATGGAATTATGTAAGTCATCGACTGAACACTATGCATTTTTATCGTGCAGGAAGTTCTCTTTTGGTTGTGGCGAATGTATGGGAGATTGTCCAAACCGGCCCATGAGAGAGTGATTGTAATGAAACAGCGTGATGAACTGATCAGGCGGTGTGTTGAGTTCCTGTCTGAAATCAAAGACAAGACTGCTGGCGCAAACATAGAGCGCTGGCTTAATGACCATTACGGGCCTGGCACTGAAACTTACCAGGCAATTGCTGAACGGGTGATTGAAGGTGTCGCGCAGGGGTGGTTGGCTAACACTGAAATCAGTGGGCCGCATTATCGTCGCAGCCGTTTATGTGAACCGTCTGCGCAAACCTTCTACTTCAGCATCACCGCTGTGTATATCGACAGCAAAGGCCACGAACTGGATAACCCGCAGCACACATTCCGAGGGGATTATCACAGTCATCCCTACGGAGAACTCAACATGGTGATCCCGCTCGACGAGCACGCTGTATTGGCCGGACCTCTCGGTTGGCAAGGCGCCGGCTGGACCGCTCCTGCACCTGGAAGCCATCACTATCCTGAAGTGAAGAACGGAGCATTGATTGCTTTCTTCTTTCTGCCCGCGGGCCGAATTTCCTATGACGTTCAGGCAAATGGCTGAGTTGCAGGTGCATGATCGTTTCCTGCAACCTGGCGCACGCTGGCATATGGGCAGCGATTGTCATTCATTGATGAATCCAGTCACCAGAAATTGGCTATTGGACCGAGGATCGCTGACCCGTCGCTTGAAGCTTTTGTCCGGTAACGAATTTCAAGTCATTGCGTTGCGCAACGAGACCGGGCCGCTCCTGCCAGAAGAGTGCAAGCTCCTGGACCTGGAAACAGGTGCCAGCGGCTGGATACGTGAAGTGTATCTGGCTGGGCTGGGGCGTCCCTGGGTTTTTGCCCGGTCTATCATTACGTGTCTTGATCGTGAGGCCGGTGATTCGCCTTTATTCGGATTAGGGGAAGTCCCCCTTGGAACTGTATTATTTGGCGACGCCCCTTATCAGAGAAGCGAGATTGAGGTGTGTCGGTATCTGGAAAACGGGCAGGCAGGTCAACAGGACGCTGAACCGCTTTGGGCCAGACGATCACTATTCAGTCGTCGAAGAAATCGCGTTCTTGTTCAGGAAGTGTTCCTGCCTCAACTTTGGGAAGAACTGCGCAAGACAGCGTTAGTGAAGTAAAGGCGCGTATGGGTAATACGCGCCTCTGCATCCTTTTGAACTAGCGGGGCGAAACAGTCTGTTTATCCATGTTCCCAATGTGAACACAGGATGATGCTGCACAGATCTGTGCGTTTGAATTCCGGATCCTTATAGGCGAGAAAGTCATCGTTGAACGTGCCGAAGGTACTTTGAGGACGATGTTTCATGCCTTGGTAGAATTCGTCGATCATTTTGTGAGCGAATCGGGCCTCCCGTGGATAGGCCGAAATCACTGCATTTCGTTGGTCGTCGGTAAACGCTTCAAAGCCACGTCCCGCCACGTCCATTCCTGCACCCGCCTGTAGAAGGGCGATCTCGGCATGCATGTGTTCCGGAATGCCGGGAGTTGTGTGGAGCGCGATTGCGTTCCACACTTTTTCGACGTCCGTGGCGCAAATGCCATGACCGCGCAGAAAGTCACGCGCTGCATTGGCGCCGTCTACCTCAAAGCGAAGCTGGCTGCTGTTGTACTTCGACGTCAGGCCGACATCATGGAACATCGCCGCGGTATAGAGCAGTTCAGGGTCAAAAATCAGGCCCTTGCGTTTACCTGTCATCGCCCCCCAGAAGTAGACGCGTGTGGAGTGTGAAAACAGTAAATCACTTTCGGTGTCGCGAATGAGTTCAGTCACTTCCCGGGTCAGTTGGCTGTCGGGAATGCTTACATTGAAACGTTCGGTCAGTGGCATGAGTGCGATCTCTCCAATACGCCAAAACAGGTGTTGGTCGGGCTTCACAAACGTTTAGAAGCCGTGAAGCGAAGCAAACTCTTCGATTGAAGCTTTTGGCATTTGCGGGCGCCGCCTGGCCCATTGCGGATCACCAAAGCCCATCGCCATGCCGCACACCACCAACTCTTCAGTAGCCAGCGGCAAGCAACTACGAAAAACGGCGTGGTAGCGAGCGAGAAACTCTTGCGTGCAGGTGTCCAGTCCTCGCGATTTGGCGGCGAGCATGATGTTCTGAATGAACATGCCCAGATCCAGCCAGCTGCCTTTTTCAAGGCGCCGATCAATGGTGAAAACCAACCCCACCGGTGCATCGAAGAATCGGCAATTGCGTTCGGTCTGAGCCGCCCGTGAGGCAACATCGTCGTGAGCGATGCCCAGTGAGCCGTAGAAGATCGAGCCGAACTCTCGGCGACGGGAAGCGTATGGCTCTGGCAATGGATCGGGAAAGTAGCTGTATTCAGAAGAGGGTTGACCCGGCTGTTTGTGCGCGGCGATGATGGCGTCTGTCAACGTGGCTTTGGCAGCCCCTGTAGTGACATAGACCTTCCACGGTTGCACATTAGCTCCTGTGCCGGCATGACGCGCGGTATGGAGGATGGCTGTGATCACTTCAAGCTCGACTTCACGATTCAGGTAAAAGCGATTGGCAAATCGACTTACCATGATCTGCTCGACTTCAGTCATCTCAGGTATCGACTCGGTTTGGGCATCAGGCATGATTCACGTCCAGTCATTTAACGTATTAAGGTCCTGACTACCCTACGTTGCAGATTTGCTGTCACTGAAGTGCAATTTTCATCACATGAAAATGCACACGGTTCACTCAGGCTGCAATGACTGTCGGCGTGGGTTACGGCTCGACAATGTTTGCAGACAGTGCCGCGCTCGATAGCATATTGCGCAGCCAGCTATGCCCTGGGTCGTGAGTATGTCGTTCATGCCAGACCATCTGCACGGCACGTGGTGGGGCCTGCCAAGGCAGTTGCAAAGCGCACGCTACGCCTGATTGGTGGAACAACCTGGCCAGAGTGGCTGGAACGATCGCGGCCATTTCGGTGCCCGACAGCAGGCTTGGGACGGCAAGGAAATGCGGTTGCACCATCTTGATGTCGGGTTTTTTTCCGATCGAACCGAACGCGGCTGTCAGAGCGTCCCGGTCAAACATTTCAGTGCGCCGCGTCAAACCGCGCTCGGAGAATTCGCCATCTTCCGAGCTGCCTGTGGAGATGACCAAAAGAGGGAGGTTTGCCAGAGCATCCAATCCTGTCTTGCTGTCGGCGAGCGGGTGATCTTTGGCAATCACCATCATGTCGTGCTCCTTGAACAGCACTAGTTCGCGCAGCCGGTGAGGAATGCCAGAGAATGAGCCAAGGGCAATGTCCACCCGACCGACGTCAATCTGCGCGGTCAGGTCGATTCGGCTGGCGGGCAATACGGTGAAACTCGCGTAAGGCGCAATGGTTGAAATCGTCCGCAAAAAGGTAGGCAGTATCACCGCGGTCATATGGTCGGTCGCGGCGATACAGAACTGGCGATCGGTATGACGTGCATCAAACTCTCTGGGACCGACCGCACGTTCGATCGCCACCAGGGCATCTCGCACCAGCGGTGCCATTTCGAGTGCCCGAACGGTCGGCTCCATCCCGTTCGTCGTGCGCACGAACAACTCATCGTTGAGCAACGCCCGTAGTCGAGAGAGTGCATGACTGACCGCAGACGGGCTGAGACTGACGACTTCACTCGCCCGCAGGACATTTTTTTCCCGAATGATTGCGTCGAACACCCGTAGCAAATTCAAGTCCAGATTTCGCATTTCCAATTCACCACGTTTTACGGCCTAACCGCCTTCCATACTGCCGTAGCTGAGCATTTCGTTGGTACCACAATCCGATATAAATTCTAGTTAGTTTCTCCGGCGCGCAAGCGCCACGGGCGTGGTTACGTCCAGGGTGTGGGACGTAATCACCGCCAGTAGCGTCGAGGTTTATTGATCTGATTTGGTGGGTTGCACCAGTGTTTCTCTGTCATTGGAGAGCAACCACGCGACAAGGGAGGCGGGCTGGGATTTGCTTGGATTGCGCGTTACCCGATGCAACTGACCTGGCTCCTCATACCATGCTTGTCCGGCTTTGTAGAGCTGCGGTGGCTGGCCGTCGAGCGCCGACTCAACTTCACCACTCAACACAACGACAAACACATGCCCTGGATGTCGATGGGGAGTGGAAGTGGCACCGGGCGCGAAGTCGACACGAACGGCAGTGGCCTTCGCAAAAGCCTGTAGAGGCAACGCAGCTTGCGCGATCGGAGTAACGATTTCATCTCCGGCGCCACCGCCATGAGCCAGGGCAAATGTACTGAGCATGCCTACGAACGTTGCACCGATTAGCGTTACTAGAAAGTTCATGATGTTTATTCCGGCTGCATTGCGAAGCCAACGCCAAAGCGATTCCAGGCGTTGATCGTGGCAATCACAAAGGTCAATTCCGCCAGCTCCTGATCGTTGAAGGCGGCGGCGACTTCTTCGTAGATGTCATCTGGTGCATGAGTCGTTGCGACCAGCGTCAGCGTCTCGGTCCATAACAGGGCGGCGCGTTCCTGCTGATTGAAAAAAGGTGTTTCCTTCCAGGTACTCAAAGCTGCCAGGCGACGTAATGTTTCACCTTGGTTAGCGGCATCGGTGGTATGCATATCAACGCAGTAGGCGCAGCCGTTGATTTGGGATGCCCGGATCCGTACCAACTCCCGCAAAGCGAGCGGAAGCACCGATTCCGAAATGGCTTTTTCCAGCCCCATCATGGCTTTCATCGCCTGTGGAGCAGCGGCGTAATAGTTAAGGCGTTTTGAAGTCATTTCTTTATCTCCAGTCAACCGAAGGTTTCGGCTCTGAAGCAACTGTATTGGCTGAAACTAACGAGATAAACTGGGGTAAATCGACTTCATTGTGCGAGAACTCGGATAATCATGGCTTTTGATCGATTGGAGGCGATGCGTGCGTTTTGCCGAATCGTCGAAACAGGAAGCTTTACACACGCGGCGCACGCATTGAACGTGGCGAAAACAACCATATCCGGTCAGATACAGGGCCTTGAGTCGCTGTTGTCGGTAAAGCTGTTGCATAGGACCACTCGAAGGGTGACTCCTACCACAGATGGTGCCGCTTACTATCAGCGTGCCCGCGCCGTGCTCGATGATATCGACGAACTGGAAGTTTCCATTTCGCAGAGTCGTACTGAGGCGCGCGGGAGGGTGAGAGTGGAGATGCCTTCTCCAGTCGGGACATGCCTCATCATTCCATCCTTACCTGACTTTTCGAAGTTGCATCCGAATATTCAACTGGACATCGGCTGTAGTGAACGCGTGGTCGATCTAGTGCAGGAGGGCATTGATTGTGCATTTCGAGGCGGGCCAATCACGGATGACGGACTGGTGTGCCGGCCGGTGGGGCAGATGCGCTTCTGCTTGTGTGCATCACCCACGCACCTCAGGAATACTCCCCCAATATTGAGGCCTGAGGATTTAATGCATCACCGGTACCTTGGTTTCACATTTCCAGGTTCGCGCAAACAGCTGACCCCAGTGCTGCGGAACGGGGATAAAACGTTCGTGATTGATCAACTTCCGGCAATGCGTTTTAACCACGGGGACGCTTACTTGACGGCCGGGCTTTCAGGACTTGGAATTATTTCCGTGCCTCTGGCGCAAGCAAACCCGTACCTTCAATCGGGACAGTTGGTACCGGTTCTACCTGACTGGATCTTAGGCGGCATGCCCATCAGTCTCATCTATCCCTACTCGCGGCATTTATCAGCCAGGGTAAGGGTTTTTGCAGACTGGGCAGCAGCGCTGATGGCAAACGATCCTCTTTGGAAGATAAACGCATGACCGCCCAGTAGTTCGATGCAACGCTAATTGAGCGCAAGCGTCGAGCAGATGAACTTGCGCGTTAACTTGTCTGTGACAGGTCTGGGATGTGCACTGAATACAGCAACGCAGCATCCAGCGATCCAACGTGTTTATTTAGCGGACGACGAGCCATATTCATCGATCATTTAGCCCAGAGGCTGGCGAGAGCGATCGGGCGTCTTAGCCGTAGCCGTTACACCATAATCCTAAAACCAAGCTCGCCGAACGACCGCTATGGGTCGAAGCCGTCCTTCGGGATTGACTGCTTATGGCCGTTTTTGACTACTACCACCGTCAGCTTTGGGTCGATTTTTGCCTGTCGTCACCCTCAGTTATGTGGATTGGGGCTGGCGACCAGTTAAATATTGAGAGTTGGATGGCGTGATGGTGTTAAAGCCAGGCCGCGATACGACTACCGCCCCCTAATGTTTGAGGCTCAATCGACACGAACCTGTTGGATGCCCCGTGGTAACTGAACGCGATTTAATGCCAGGCGGGCGAGCTAAGTGCGAGTACTCACCTACAACGACTTGACCGAGAGCACTTCCACAAACCTGAATTTTTTTCTGGCCATCTTGGTAGCTTCTTGTTCTGCAACTAGGGAGCTCAGCGTATCGGCCTCATGTACCATCTCCTGCGTCTCGCCTTCAAATTCGTTTCCCACACGGAGCGTGACTCTCAATCTAGGTGTAAAGCCTTTCGAGACTGTCTTTTTCTTCGCTGCCTTCACCGGTTGCACGATCACAACATCCGGGACTGTCTCCTGCACGTCTGAGTTAATTGCCGGCGCAGAGGGCTCAGAATCACCGAATAGCGCCCGGCGCATCTCATCTTCCATCAATTCTGTATTCATACCATCTCTCAAAAGGGTGTTATCTATAGCCTGATCGATTCTATCAGGATGGCAGGACTCAGTAGTAAAGCGTCGCGGGGTCAGACCTGAAGTGGTAGAGGGCCAGCAGATACCGGCGAGCGTCAGCGTCTGTCCATCTATCATGGCAGGCAGCTGTCGGCCAGTTACAGACATTGAGATTGGAGCGGCAAGCGAACTTTCGTCACGCCGATCAAGACCATCGCAGCAGCCTAATACGCTCCTGGAGAGCCAGGGCTGCTGGGATGTTCATGGCTGCAAGGGCAGCAGCTATCTCGATAAGCGCCTGCAGCGCCTGAGCGTATTGCGACAGGGCCTGCGCGTCGGAACTCAATGCCGACGCCACCAACTCCACCAATGCGTCTCCTGTAGCCTCGCGGTACCAGAAACTGGGCGGCTCGCGCTCTTTCATCATGGCAGCGAGCCAGCGAAGCCCGTCAAGCCGAAGCGGGGCTCCGAACTTTGTCGTCAGGAAGTGGCAGAAACGGGTGATGCAATCTTTGTCGCGAGCCAGGTGCGTAGCGGCCCAGCGTTCATAGAGATCCTTCATCCGCAGAACCGCGCTCGGGTGCAGCCGGGACAGGGCACCCTCGTTTCCGAAGCCAAGCAGGTCGCAAATCAAGCGCTCGCCATAGAACCAAAGGCCAGGTTGGGACCAATCGGCTGAGAGTCCGTACTCCGCGCAGGCCCGCCAGACGCGCTCGAATGACACCGGGTCGTCACCTTTCCCGAGGCGCAGGAACAAGCCGCGAATGAAGTACTGTAGTGCGTAGTGTGCGGCCGGACCGTGGGAGAGAACGGGTTCCCAAACCGCACGCTCTTCCCCTGCAGGAGCTGCGATCGACAGGGCTCCGAGATTTAGAAGGATGTTGTAGCCGAGATTCTGGCTCGGCAAGTCGTACTCGCCATGCTTTTTCGCGCGAGCCTTAGCGCGCGTGGCGTCATAATCCCAGATGCGCAGCGCCAAGCCCGTGTCGAGTTCGCGGTCGCCAGAGCCACCGCCTTCGATGAGCCAGTTAAATAAAATCTCGAGGAATTGACCGTCTAGCGAACCGCCTCGTTCGCGCTTCGGCTTTCCGCGCCAATTCTGGTCGCCCGAATTGTAGAGCCGCATCCGGCGCTGGAAGTCCAAACGTTCTTGGCCCGCGACGACACGCTTAAAATCGAGCTCATCCGGCGTCGTGCTCAGTCCACGGATCGGAAAGCGCCGAAGCCGTGCGAGCCACACCCTCCAGGCGCGCTCTGCATTGTCGTCGTCACCGTGGTGCGGAGCGAGCTGGATAAGGCCCGACCACAGGAGCCCGGCGCGGAGCAGCCGCCACCACGCGGTGCCAAGCTGCTCTCGGTTGGCGTAGGCGACACCAACCACAATGGCGGTCGCTTGCGTGTCGCTGCTCGTCAATAGGCGCAGGACGGCGGTCTCCCATTCCTGAGCGCCATCTCTATCGGTGAGCCAAAGGTGCATGACCGCGTAGGCGGCGAACTTCAGCTCGTAGCGGAAGAGCCCCATGCGCCGTCCGCGAATCTCTTCTCCTGTCGACGCGACCGCCGCTATTCTGGCACGCACGACTTCGAACGCGTGCTTCTGCGCTTCGGAGTTCTGGGCGAGCCAAGCACCACCCAATGTGACGAGCGTGCCGGCTGCAGCGAAACGGCATTGCAATTTGGAATCTTCATCTTCGCCGTCCGCTCCCGCATCACACTCTTGGAGCAGATTGAAGAGGTACGAGGCTTCATCGTCGGTAAGCGGTTGGCCACCCCGAAGCCTCTGCTCGTACTTGTCCGGCACGAGAAGGTACTCGAGGGTTGGTGCGCTGTCGGTCTGCCACGACAACACCTCGAGTCGGAGTTCCTCTGGATACACCAAACGGTTGATCTCCGAGCCTGTCGCCGGGTCGGTAACAGTCTGATAGTTGGCCCGGTTGAGCGCGGCGAAGAGGAGTTTGAACTCCAACGCCTCCTTCGGATCTTCAGGTAGCGTCCAGTTCGGCAGCAGCGCCTGAAGACTCCGCGCAACGTCGCCGTCGGCCAACAGGAGTATGACAACGACATCGACGAACTTCTGCTGGCGATGAGGCGCTAGGATCCATTCACGCGCGAAGTCAATTATCGTCTGGCCGCCCTGGAGCGAGCTCCATCCGATGAAGTTGTAGCCAACCTGTCTCACGCGAACGCTGTCCCAATAGAACAGGTTCGGGAACGTAATCAGGGGAGCGAGAGGGCCCGTCAGCAACGACGGCCGATACTTGGCGACGTTGAGTAGAACGCTGACGAGCGCTGCGGAATTTCCCTCCCGGAGTATCCTGTCGATATCAGCGGTAATGTCTTCGCCCGTGTCGAGCCGCAGCGTAAGCCAGCGCTCCAACGCATCGAGAGCGCAAAACAGGTTTCCCTTTCGCATCGAGTCATTGGACTGTGGCCAACCGAATACATGCCCCCAGCCTGGGAAGGTCTTCTCCGACCCGTCCGCAAATTGCAGTGTCACCCCGGGAGCCCCGGCAGTTCCACCCTTCATGACCTCGGCGACCCAGCGCTCCGTGCAGAAATTCACCAGCGCGATGAGCGAGGTGAGCGCCGTTTCCGGAGCCAATTGGAAGAAGGGGAAGAACGGGCTTTTCCAGAACGCCGTCGGGTACGCGTCTTGGGGGTATTCCAGGCCGAGGTCCATATCGTACCGATCAGACCCGTACGCCCTTTCCGGTTGTTCTTCGATTATGAGCGCGAGCAGGACTTCGGCCGCCAACTCCGGCTGCGCACGCATCAGGGACTGGATGCCGTGTTCCTTGATGCAGGCGGATCGGAAATCCATGTCGATCTTTTCGCTGGCCCCTAACGGCCAAGGTGGCAATCGCTCGCGGAACGACCCGAGGGAGCGAGGCATTTGCTTCCGTTTTTCGTGCCGCGCCTTGTATTCGACATCGGTCTTCAGACGCTCGACGTGCGCCTTCGCCTTCTGCATCTGAACCTCGACGATGCGCCGTTTGACGTCAGCGTCGACCTCTCGGCGTCCCGCAAGTTCGAGCGCCCAGTTCCCGACTTCGGTCGGCAGGTCTGCCACGCCAGCCAGTGGTGCGGTGTACAGCAGCGGTTCACGCGTCAGGTACATTACGCCGTGGCCCTTCTCGACTTGCACGGCCCGAGCCATGGCGAGTGCTATCTCCGCCATCTCCAGACGGAAAGGCATCGGTTTGCCGTTGCTCAACGTGTGCGGCGTCTTCGTCAGCCAGGTCTCGATGACCTTCGCGAGAGCGGATGAAACCAGCCCAGCCAGTCGCTCCCGTTGCGCGACGAGGAAGCGGAGAACGGGCTGCCAACGTCCGAAAATAATCGTGCGGTACTGAGCTTCTATGTACAAGCCGACCACCGCGCTCAGTCCCATTCCGCCGCCTGTCGGCACCGTAGCTAAGTGGTGAAAGCGCTGAAGCAGCCGCGTGAAATGTTTCGCGTCGTTGCCGAGCAGGAGGTCGATGCGTTCGGTCATGAAGCGCTCGGCGTCGGGGTCCAAGCAGAGCGCTTCAAGGAGGATATCTCCCGCCAGTTCTTGCTTCGAGGCCTCCTCGGGCCCGAAGGCGAGGTCCCAGGCCGTGCCATTCTCGGCCGTCTGTCGCAGTAGGAATTGGCCTAGCATTCGGAGCGCGTTTGTCCAGAGCGGATTGCCGGCCAATGCAGCCCATTGTGGTGTGTTTGGCCAAATCTGCTTTAGGAACTGGAAACGCGCCCAATCCGCAGCGAGATCGTGCTCAAACTCGATGCGGTTGGTCCGTTCGTTCAGGCGCAGCGGGAGCTCGTTGGGCCGCTGCGTGAACGTCGCCGTGTCCGCCGGCTCCATGTTGGTCAGCGCGAAGCTGCGCTCGAAAGATGCTTCTCTCTGGGCGAGGCGCATCATCAACGCCTGCACATCTGCACGGTCCTTCGTCCAGTATTTCCAGAGGCGGTCGGCGATGGTGGTGTGAGACGCCAGTCCTCCGGCGGTTGCGCCCAGAGCCGCCCCTGCCTTGATGACCCAAGCCAATGTCCGCAGATTCGTCAGCGCCGCAATGGTGTCGTCATGCGAGGCCAGCCAGCCCAAGGCGGGCGAAGTCAGAAGCGCTAGCTTCACAGCATCGCTCTTGAGCGTTTCGATTTCGACGAGACATGCTTTCCTCCCGCCGAGTATCGTATCTTCGCCTTCGACCCAACTCTGCGTCTGGGTGACGATGACAACTCGCCACGCGTTATCGATCTCTTCGCCGTCACTCGGCAGGATAGATTGAAGCATCTGACTGATGACGACGAACTCTGCGGCCTCGATGCGTTCCGCGGAGTCAATGACCAGCACGTTCTGCGGCTTCACCGTGAAGTTCAGCACCAGCGAGAGCTGGTGCGTTAGTGGGAGTGCGCCGCGGCGAGCAGCGCTGAGCGCCATTTTCAGTTCTTCCGGACCGAACCACACTTGGTTCCATGACGGATACACACCGTCCAACACCGACTTGACCAGCGCCGACTTGCCCGACCCTGACTCCCCGAAGATCACCGTAACCGGGAAGTCGGCGACAGCTATCTGGAGCAACGCTTTCTCCGCTGTTCGCGGGACGGTGTAGCCAGACGGTAACTCCGTCTCAATCCGCGCCTTGTGGTCCGCAGTTATGTTGAAGAGGGTCTGCCAGTCAGGCTCGAAGTCCGGATGATGGCGGAGGCTGAACTGGCTCCGGAGCGAGGACAACAGGTTCGGGACAGTGATAGTCCCGCTGCGAAGACGCACCTCCTTAGCGACGTTGATGAGGTCCTTCCAAAGAGTCTGAGCTTGGTCGCCACAACCTGGCGCGAGCAAACGGCTGCATTGCGCGATGGACTGGGTCTCGTGCTCGGAGTGCGCGAACTGCAAGTCGGTCGGCAGCACGTGTATGCGGCGAATGAGCTCGATGGTCTCCTCTTCGGACGCGCTGCCGGGCTTCTGGACGCTGTTGAAGACGCCCGACTGCCTCTTGTTGCTGCGGATGCGGCTCATGGCGAGCGCACTATCCGTGCCGCTGCACGCGTTCTTCACCTCTCGCCACGCCGGGTCAAACGCCTGATGAGTGCCGAGCGTGACCAAAGCCAGCCCGTCGGCCGAGCGGTTGAACGGCCCCTGCGGGGCACGCCACTGTTCCCATGCGCGCGTCACGAAGTCAGCAGGGAGGCCGGCCGCGGTCACCTGCAAATTGCCCTTCACCGAGATCGCAAGCCGCCGTGGCCCGGTGGTGGCCTGGGCCGTCAGCAGCAGGTCGTCGATGCACCAACCCAAGGTCGAAACTTGGGCTTGTACCTGCGTGACCACGCCGCCGATACCCGGTGCTTGCTCACCTGATAGAGCCTTCACCAACTGGCAGGCGCTTATCAGGTCCTCAAACTCGAAGCCGGCGCCGCTCGTCGACCGCAGCGTCGCGGATGCGCGTTTCGCGCTGTTGCCGCGAGGCACTTTCGGCTTCGATGTGTTCTTAGACGAGGCCATTAGCTTCCGAATCCTTGTAGCTGTGCCATATCTGTCGGCGAGAGAAGGGGGGAAGGCTCCTCGCAGCCATATGGTGGGCTTGAAGCGCGTCGTAGGTCCTCGAATGCTAGCTCAGCAATACTGAGTTGCGCCGGGAAAGTGTACAGCCGAGAAGGTGCCGAAGCCACTGCGCCTGCAGCAACCGAGAATGACCTCCGGAACGTCCCCAAAGGGTCCAGAGTGAGTAAAAACGCTTGGCCAAAATTGAGGTGCGCGCGTCTATGTTAAATCTGAAATTTACCGGCACGTCAGCAGATGTGGATTTTGCGTAGAAGCGAGATTTCCAGTCTGGTTTTGAGTACTTGTCGCGCTGAAAAACGTTTTCACACAGCCTCGGCAGTAAGTGGACAAAGCCGAACGTCCGATATTGGCCTAAGACAGTTGCTCGTGAACGTCTGCTCTTGGCTGATTTCTGCCTATGGCGTTGGTTAGCCACAAAATAAGGTTGATACCTGGAAATGCGATTTTACAAGAGGAAGTAGGAACTTCAGTTTACGGATGGTCTTGACGTATGGGTGTAAGGACGATTACCCCATCCACCACTTCGATGTTCAACTCGTCCCCGAGGCTTAAGCCCATTTTTGAAAGCAACTCGGATGGTAAGTCGATGACAAGGTCGCCACTTCCGTCCCCAGCGTCTTGGCATGTCGAAAACCAGCGTTCGTCATCGCACATATCTATAAGCCCCCAGCCATCGTTGTCCGAAGTCATAACACTCATACTGCGTTCGAATCGTACTTTTGGCAACCGCCGGCATATATCAAAATTTAGCCGATAGCAGCCTATGGCGGACGCCCGCAATTGGTCGTTCTCTGCCGGTCGTCACTGCGGCGCCTGTTGGTCAAGTTGAATTCAAACGGCTGGTCAGTGGACATGCAAATGGGGGGCGAGTGGAATGTAATCTCCCACAAAGAATCCCATTTTTTCCCGCATTACATCGGGACTCGCAAGTGAAAGATGGGTAGCAGGGCGTTAGATGATGCCTATAATTGCCGTAGTCTCATGATGGCGTCTGTGATGCCTTGAGCATTCTTGTCCAGCGTTTCCATGGCCGCAATTGCGTTAGCGGCAACACTCCCCACTCCATTCTCAGAGAGCCACTTGGTCACCTCTTTCAATGGCCGCACATAAGGCGTGCTGGTTGTGCAGGAGCAGCGTGAGAGCGTCTGCTGTGACTATATTCGTTTCAGAGTTATCTGACATGGGTATCGTCGTTGAGTAACAGGTGCGGGAAGACTAGCTGAACTCGCCGCTGGCTGGAGCCACTTCTCCAGATCCGCTGACACCTGGGTGTTTGAACTGACTTGACCACCCATTTGCATTCGACCTAACCAGCCACTTGTCCCGGATTGGACCCACTCCCTTAGCATACATGACCAGCAGTGAACGGCCAGAAGAAGTCTTCAGCAGTCAGCATCATGATTTAACTTGCGAAGACATTGCGAGCTTAATGAATCGTCCCCGCCACGACAAAAAGTGTGAGTAACATCATGACCGAAGCCAAACGCTGGGCAGTGAAATGCCAAGATCCTTTGGATGGAGGTGGCGACGTCATCATTGACTTGCCGACGGAGCTACTCGCCAGTTTAGGACTGAGCATCGGTGACTGTTGACGATTGAAGTGATCGAAGATGCGATAGTTCTGACGCCGAAGTCGAGCGACGCAGCTACACCCTGAGTCGAGCCCGCGCGCTTCACCTAATCTTCAAACGGGCATAAGCGAACGGCACATCTCAGCGGCGGCGATTGAACACGAGTTGCCGGCGGTGACATGGCCAACTCACCCTTGAAGTGAGTAATTCAACAGGTGTGAGAAACCAGGATTCTCAAACCTCAGCGCGGTTTTTTGCCCGCGGGCCTTGATGGATGGTACGCCGAGGCGGACAGGGGCCTGATTCACAAAAAGCCCGGGCCGATCCCGGTGATAGACTCAATGGGCCGTCTTGGTTTAGGTGTAGGCGGTAGGCGATTTACCAGGCAGAAAACTGCGTCGGACGCCAGCGAGCGCAGCTGGACCGTGCACGGTGTGTGCGAGGAGGACACCATGACAATGCCCAACGAGCGCACGCGCGCACTCATCCAGACGCGAGACTTTCTGGTCGAACTTGCAGAAGATTCCGCGCTTTCAGCATCGATTCGACGTCAGGCCCGCCAGCTTTTACGGCATTATCCCAACGCAAACGCAAACGCAAACGCAAACGCAAACGCAAACGCAATCCTGCGGGCCGGGCAGCTCGAAGAGCGAAGGGTCGACCGACTGACCGAGCCCTTCCTGAGCTCCAGCATCGATTGACCGCCGTGGCCACTCATCAGCCCAAAGCCGCTGATCCTGAGCCATGGGTAGGTAGAGGGGAAAGGGCTCCCTCGCCTTATCGACCTAGGGCGTTATGGAATTCCACTGGCGCTCAATGGCGCTTCCGGTTAGACCGGCGTTAGCTCATATTCCATTGGATGGGACATCATTGGGAGGAAGTGTTAATGAGCACTTCAACTGCGACTCGACGTCCGGCAAAAAAGAAAGCTGTGTTCCGAGAGGAGGGCATCGCGGCCTTTTGGCGATTCAGTTCCGATCGAGAGCCGCTGACGGAATCGGAGCGGCTGTACCAAATAAAAGTAGGGTTTCCCGCTGACCTCATCCAGCTTTTTCGCTTGGCCTTTGACCTTCAAGACCGCCACCTGGAAACGCTGCTCAATGCCTCAATGTCGGCGCTTGAACGACGGCGGCGCGAGCAAAAGAACCTCGATCCTGTGGCCTCCGAGCGTTTGGACAGAATTGCTGTGGTCAGTCACTTGGCCGAGGCGATATTCGAGACACCAGTGACCGCCGCACATTGGATGTCGACGCCGAATAAAGCGCTCGGTGGGACGGCACCGATCATGCTCTGCGAAACCGAGATCGGCGCTAAACAAGTTCGCCGTCTCCTTCAGGCTCTTGAGTGGGGCGGTGCTGCCTGATGGGGGCAGGCGACGAACCTCGAGGACGAAACGTGCGATTGGTCTTTCGGGATTCGGCCTGGTAAATCCAACGGGTCGGTGTTGCCAGGATGGTCCCACTGCTCTCGGTCGAATATGAAGTAAAAAGCGAAGTGTCATCAGCCGCTTGCGCTGCTTCCGCTAAGTGAGAGGGGCCGCTGCCGTTTCGGCTTCTTCATTAAGAGGGGGTTTTAACCCTAGCTGACCGGGTGACTTTGGGATTCGCGTTGTCAGCCAAACGACGTACTTGCTACTGGTGCGACGCAAGGTGGACGGTGGACGGATGTTTACGAAATTAGGTCGCAAGCATAGATTGATTAATTCAATACACATGCTCGGTGTGATTGAAGGTGCGGCGCCCGTTGACAAAAAGCTATCCGTCAGGGTGCAGTGGACCCAAAGTTCCGGTTAACCGAAGGCAGAAATCGGTCGAAATAAGTATTGGCCAAGTAGCGTTCTCACCGGCTCAGTCACACGCGGCGTGGCTGCACCGCCAGCCGACCGCACTTACTAGGCTGACTTCGTCATTTGGAACGGCTGGTTGGGAGTTAGTGATGAAAATTTCCGGTACGGTCGAAATCGTCTCCTTCACGGATGTCGTGTGCGACGTCTGCCAGCTATCCACCCGGGTGACAGGTGGCGAGATTCAATTTACCACGCTAAAGCGCACTGGGGGGATGGCACGAATCATGAGGGTGAGCGCTATGAGCTGCACCTCTGTGAAAGCTGCTTTTTTCAAGCAGTGGCTCATCTCAAACAGGAACGGCGTACCCAAACACTCTTCAGCGATGACGGCCGTGCAGATAGGGCCATTGTTGGCGATGTTTTCGGTCTGATTACTCAGGATGATGTTTTTAGTGACGTGTTTATGAGCGAATGAGGTTGATGGCCCTTGGCACCGCTGCCGTGAACACATGTGTTGAATGGTTTATCAGTCTTGAGGCGCATCATGTCTAGCCCCGACTTTTCAGAACTACTTGCTCAAGTCACGACAATAGTTCAACAGGCAGGCTCTCTGCTATCCGAAGAGTGGAGTTGTCCGGATGGCCCCCGTGGTCGGGGTGACAAGGCCGTGATTGATATTGAAATTGAGCGAGTTTTGCGGCCTAAACTTCTCTGCCTGCTCAACTGCGATTATTGGGGTGAAGAGACCGGGCACGCCCTCACTGGGCATGCTTGGTGTTGGGTGGTGGACCCTAACGACGGCACAAGTGATTTTTTGAACGGCTTGGAGGGATCAGCGATATCGGTCGGGTTACTGCACGACACCGTCCCTGTGCTTGGGGTTGTTTACAAACCGGTGACTTCTGAAGGGCGACCCGATTGCATTGGTTGGGCGGAGGGCGAACCCCCATTTGATTCGCAATGGTCGGTCAATAGTGGTGCGTCTCGATGATAAACAGCTTTCGAACGAGAGCACGGTCATGGTCAGTGCGGCAGCGGTGAATCGCCCGAAACTCAATCGAGAACTGTGTGCTCCGGCGCGCTTTCATGCAATGCCATCAATCGCATACAGACTGGCAAGGGTGGCCGCCGGTGATGGAGTATGCGCCGTCTCTCTGTACGCTGTTTCAGCGCATGATGTCGTGGGTGGACATGCGTTGTTGAGGGGCGCCGGAGGCGTATTGCTAGGCCATACACTATGCGACAGAGGCAACAATGGCGACAGTTTCGCAGCGCTGCTTTGGTGGATCACTTTCAGTATGCCGTGAATTGGTGACTCGTAGATGGGATCGAGTGTTTAGGTAGGCAAGCGTCAAGGATATAAGTCAGACGAATGGCCGCCAGAACGGGTAAGAATCTGGGTCTCCGGTAAACGGGGTGTCCACCGACTAACCTATAATGGCGCAACCATCTGTGCTTTCCCTTACATCGCTCTTGCGCGAGTAACAGGGGCCATCCAGGCGCCAGCAAGCTGTTGGCCTTCTTCGCTAAGGGCCCGGATCTACGTTCGTCTGCTCATTACCCACGCTTAATGTCATAGCTCGCTGACCGATTAACGCGCTCGCGATCGGAACAGTGCCCGACCTGAAGCGAACATCTTCGTTACGGTTTTTTCTCGGCGTCGCACCCATCAACTGGCACATTTCTCGCCCATTCTTAGTTATGACAAAAATGTGACCCTGGGCCATCAGCACCAGCAGGCGACGCATTCGCCGGCGAGCCTTACTACAGCTGATAGTAACTAGCATGGCTAGCATACCTGGTAAGTTTTTGGACCTGAGCGTAGCGCCTACAGCCTTCTCAATCAGGTTTATCACAGTGGTGAGCGCGATGCGATCTGCTTAATCTCGTCGAAACCTGAAACTGCTGTGTGGGGTACATCCCAAAGGATTCGAACCACCCTCACATGTCGGCCGCCCGGCCGAACCCCTACTGAGGATCTGGCCTAGAAAGTAAACATATTTGTTCTGTGGGCAACTTCGGATGTATCGGCCAGATGCTAACGCAACAGGCCCGTGTCCGATTCGCAGACCTGAAAGATTGGCAGATATTTTCCTGTAAGTTGGTCCTCGCAGCAGGTCGTTGATAAGGGGGAAATGGATTCCTGTCTTTCATGCAGCTCGTTCACTATGATTGTAGTGCTTGACTATAAAATTCATAAGAAGCAAAGACGTTTTTATCATTCGGCGGCATGTCTATATAGCTTCCATTGTCCGTTTCATAAAAATATCCGTAGTCGGGAGTTTCGTGGCTCATCAATAAACATGCTCGTTTTAGTAATTCTGTTCTCCAAATTCCATTTTTTGTAATTCTGTCCGGTAGTACGATAAATACTGAATCGATAGCTGCTTTCGTTACAAAGGTATAGGCTCTAATAACTTCTTTGAGTTCTCGTGCATCGGCAATAATCGAAAGTCGCCTTTTGATATTTGATTCGTCTCCATGCGAATACGATATCAGAAAGATTGGGTTATCTCCTTCGTATTCGATGCGCTGAGTGATGCGATTAATGTCTTCAGATTTCTGACCATATCCCAACACATCCCAAAGCATACCGAACTGATCTATTACATTAAACATTAGGTATCACTCTATTTGAAAATTTCAGCGGTAGGTGATTGCTGTCTACTTTTTGGATTCGTCTGTCTGCTCAAAATATGAACTATTTTAAAAGATTGATTGGATAATATAAGGTGTCAACTGTAAGTAGGGGGTGATTATTTTTCAGAGGTTATCATTGTTTTTAATAAACTCAATTTCTGACTTGTACTCCCTGTGGTTTATGCAAGTTGTTTCGTGATCTCATATCCCCCATGAGGCACTTGGCTCGTGAGTGAGCGCGGAACCAAGTGAGAAGCATCAGGCACACCGGCACTCCGATAGCAACATGAACTCCGACATGCGCGTATATACAGAAAGTCAACATGCACCATGCGAGGCATCGCAACAGAGGCGCTACTCTCAGGTAATAACATCGCCCGAGCGCGTTGTATTCCTGATCTGAAATTTGATTGACAAAATAGGGTGTTGTCATCACAAACATCAGCGCAGAAATAAAAAATAGTATATTTATCAGCATTTTCTCTGCTTATAAAATTTCTGTTCGATTGCATCAGTTGAAAGGCAGCTCGCTGTGCGTACTTGGTAGGGATGATGCTTCGTAGTCATACATCATTTTAATCAAGGTGTATGGGTATGTGGTGTTGCAGTACGTCGCTATTTTCTTATCCAGTAACTCTCTATTGTTTGCCATGGTCAATGCTTTAAATGCATTCAGTTCGCTTTTCATCATTAGCGTTAATGTAGTTTGTTGGCACTTGTCAAATCCGGCTTTGCAGTAGGACTGGTTAACACTTTCTTCTATCATTGTGGTGAGCCTCTGCTTTTCTTCATTCGAGCCAGCAAAGTCCATGGGGTGCATGAACTCTGCATGGGCAACACCACTTATGAGCGGGAGGCATAGGCATAGTAATTTTATGCAGGTGGACATTTTTCGTTTTCTCATCGCTTACGAGTTCGAGTCAAAAATGTGCAACATCCAAGCAGTGTTGTCCCTAAACCCCAAATCATTGCCTGGAGGAGGAGTGCGGTCTGTATGTCAACTGGCCCCCCCTGTAACGTCAATGGTGGGTGGCTTTCCGGTATCACTGGTGATTGAGCACAATCTGTAGATAACCCAATAGGCCATTAACATATTGAACAATATGAACGACGCTTTGACGAACCTCCCTAGTGCGCTTCTTCGGGGTTTTCGCAGTAGATGCCCGCATTTTGTGCAATCCCATGCGGCATTAATCACGTTGCTGGCACATTCGGGGCAATTGATCAGTGTCACCGGTATCTCCCTGTTCCCATTTGCGACCATTGGGGTCAGTCCTGATAAGCAATCTAACTGTCGTTGATTGAAATGTGCTGTAGGTAAAACCTGAATTTGAATGGGTGGGGCTGATATGAGTTGTTGTGGGGGAAATCCGCGCGAGTTTGAAGGCAATCCCTACGGCCTTTTCGTCCATTGGGTGGCATCTTGGTCGGCTAAATCGGCAATGGAGTCGTCGGTACGCCGTAAATATGCGGTTGTCGGTCAGTGATGATCTTGTAGGAAGGATGTTTCAGAAATTTAGATCGAAATTGCCCCGTTCCGGGTCAGGCTTCGGTTTTCAGGCTAGGCTCTGCTGAGTGCGCATCGAGGTATCGTTCGGTCGCCAGGTGTTGCTTGTCGACCGGATCGAATTAGGTACGTCTATATTGGAAGTGGGGTGGTTATTTGGCCAGGATATTGATTGCGGACGATCACGCAGTAGTTCGAATGGCTGTACGGCTTTTGCTTCAGCAGGGAGGGCATGAGGTGATCGGTGAGGCTGATGCCGGGGTAGAGGTCATTGCGCTGGCGCGCAGTCTCAATCCGGATTTGGTCATACTCGATATCGATATGCCCAAGCTGGATGGTTTTGCGGTGCTGCAGCGATTATGCAGTGCTCAGGAACGCACGAAAGTGGTCATATTTTCTGGTTTGGATGCCAGTCGTTACGCGATTCGGTGCTCAAGAGCTGGGGCGTCGGGTTTTGTCAGCAAGGATGGCGATATCAACGAGTTGCTGAGCGCGGTGCAAATTGTGCTGGCTGGTTACACCCTGTTTCCTACCACGGATTTTTCTTCCGTCGACAGCTCTTCCAGATTGGCATCCGAAGAAGCCCTGCTTAAAACTCTGTCAGATAGAGAGCTTGCAGTGCTCCGAAATCTGGCTCGCGGACACCGAATAAAGGATATCGCCCACGAGCTGATGCTCAGTGAGAAAACGGCAAGCACCTACAAGGCTCGTTTGATTGTGAAGTTGCAGGTCGGCAATTTTCTGGAATTGGTCGAATTTGCCAAGCGCAACGGTCTTATCTGACCGCTGCCTGATGTTGTTTCATCTGTAGCAGGTTTAATGAGGTAAATCCCTACAAGGGATGAGGGGGTCGCTGGCCTCGGGTGATTGCCCAAATTGCGAGTATGGCCGTCGTTGAATTCCAGATGACGGTGATACTTAGTGAAAAAGCAAAAACATTCGGGTCGGGCCAGTACCGATCTCAATCAGGCCGCAGGGTCTGCCCGCGAGTTCGCCTCGCCCAAGAGCAAGCGCTCTCTGACCGCGAGTGTTCTTCTCGCTTTGTACGGTTATGAAGTGATTGCGATGCCTCTCGCTTCGGCAGCGGCTCAAATCGACACTGCAAAGCAAGGCGTCAATATTGCAGTCGAAAAAGTCTATGTGTTGTACGTGCCACAAGGCGAAACACTTGCCCAGGTGGCGGAGCGTTTTTCTGTTACCGAAGCAGCGCTGATGGCGATACGCAAGCAAGTGTCCAATTATGGTTGGTCCGACCGCGTATGGCTGATTCCCAAGGAAAAGGGCGCAACGGGTGAAGTGGCCCTCTACCCAGGTTATGTTTTTTATACATTGCGCAAAGGCGAGACTATTTCGTCGCAGGCCCTGCGCAGTAACCGTTCCGAGCGCGAACTGACCCGTCTCAATGCGGTAGTGATGGGGGACGCCGGCGTTGCCAAGTTGAAGGCTGGTGACTTGATCCTTATGCCGGCTCCGCCAGTAAAAGGTTCCAAAGCCGATCCGCTTGCCGAAAAGGAAGGTCGCGCATTCGAACAGCGCCTGGCCCAGGCTGCGATGCAAGCAGGCCAGCATCTGGATACCATCCAAAAATCGGAAGGCTCCCTGACGGCAAGTGATTTGCTGGCACAGCAGGCTGCCAATTCGGCAAGTGGCGCGCTTTCGCAACGTGCCGAAGAAATCCTCAGTCCTTTTGGGCGCGCCAAAATTGGCGTTCGTACCAACACCGAAACCAAAGATGTCGACCTCGATCTCGACTATCTGCATCCATTGATTGAAGGCAACGACGACATCCTGTTTGGTCAAGTGGGTGCCCGCCAGTTCGATGAACGCGTAATTGGCAACGTCGGTCTCGGCTATCGTAAAGAAGTCAACCCAAACCTCGTACTCGGCGCCAACGCCTTTATCGACCAAGATTTCACACGCAGCCATACCCGTGCTGGCGTGGGGGCTGAAGTCTGGACTGAGCAGGCACGACTGGCGGCGAACGCCTACGTACCTGTTACCGGCTGGAAAAAGTCGGATCAGAATCATCTGAACACCGATCCAGAATTTTATGATCTGTATGAGCGTCCGGCCTCTGGTTGGGATGCTCGTGCAGAAATCGCATTGCCGGGCGCGCCGAAACTGGCTGGTACCGCTAAATATTTCCAATGGAAAGGCGACGGTGTGGACGCCTTTGGTGGCGGTCGCCTTGCGCGAGATCCAAAAGGTTACAGCGTCGGTGCCAAATGGCAGCCAATCCCGTTGGTCGGCTTTGCAGCTGAGCACCAGCAGATTCACGGTGGAGAAGGTCAATGGCAGGTAGGGGCAAGCCTGACCTGGAACTTTGATACGGACCTGGAAAAACAACTCAATCCAAGCAACGCCACGGCACTCAAACCATTGGCGCAAGCGCGCAAAGACTTTGTTTCGCGTGAATACAACGTCGTACTCGATTACAAGCAGAAGGAAAAAGCACCAAGCGTGCCATTCGGTTTTGCTGACACCACATTGCTGCTGACGGCGCCGAGCGCTCGTGCTGCCGCACCGCTGGTTGCTCCGAGCCCTGCGTTGCAAGGTGTAAGCCCGGCCGGCGTCGTGAAGTTTGAAAAAGGTGCTGTAACACTGGCAACCACCGCTACGGTGGAACTTGCTTCTGCGCGTACCAGTCAGGCAGTGGTCACCGTTGACCCTGTCACCGGCCATGTCACCGTTCCGCCAGGTATTTCTGCGCGTTCCGTAGAAGTACTTGCGCACCAGGAACTCAACGGTCGCAATTCAGCTTCTACCAGCTACAAACTGGTTGTTCAGGTGCCTATCGATACCGACGGTGAAGGCCTGTCCGACGAAGAAGAAGCTGCGCTGGGTACTGATCCGAGCAAGCCAGACACCGACGGCGATGGCTGGACCGATCGTGAAGAAGTAGATGCCGGCACCGATCCGAAGGATCCGAATGATCACCCGAAAGATACCGACACTGATGGTGATGGCTTGGGTGATCGCGAAGAAGGTGTGATCGGCACTGATCCGACCAAACCTGACACCGATGGCGATGGCCTGACGGACAAGGAAGAAGTTGACGGTGGCAGCAATCCGCTGGACCCGAACGATCCTGTGAACGGTACCGACACTGATGGTGACGGGCTGACCGACACCGAAGAAGGTGTAATCGGCACCGATCCGACCAAACCTGACACCGATGGCGATGGCTTGACGGACAAGGAAGAAGTCGACAACGGCAGCAATCCACTGGATCCGAACGATCCTGTGAACGGTACCGACACTGATGGTGACGGCCTGACCGACACCGAAGAAGGCGTGATCGGCACCGATCCGACCAARCCTGACACCGATGGCGATGGCCTGACGGACAAGGAAGAAGTCGACAACGGCAGCAATCCACTGGACCCGAACGATCCTGTGAACGGTACCGACACCGATGGTGACGGCCTGACCGACACCGAAGAAGGTGTGATTGGCACCGATCCGACCAAACCTGACACCGATGGCGATGGCCTGACGGACAAGGAAGAAGTCGACAACGGCAGCAATCCACTGGACCCGAACGATCCTGTGAACGGTACCGACACCGATGGTGACGGCCTGACCGACACCGAAGAAGGTGTRATYGGCACCGATCCGACCAAACCTGACACCGATGGCGATGGCCTGACGGACAAGGAAGAAGTTGACGGTGGCAGCAATCCACTGGACCCGAACGATCCTGTAAACCGTACCGATACCGACGGTGACGGCCTGACCGACACCGAAGAAGGTGTAATCGGCACCGAT